>QOZQ01000009.1 GCA_003576695.1 Taklimakanibacter lacteus | reverse complement strand
AGAACCGGCCCCACGCCGCAAGCTGGAAACCATCCTCGTCCACCCCTTCCGGCCAGTCGGCGTTATAGTAATGCGCCGAACCGCCGAGCGTGAACACATCATCCAGATAGAACTCGCCAAACAGGCCGACCCGGAACACATCGATGTCCTTGCCGAAGATATCCTGCGAAATCCACGACGCCTGAAGGCCGCCAGCCCAGCTGGACGGATCGCGGTAGAACAGCGCGCCGCCAATATGCGAATTGGTCTGGTCGAGGTCGGCATCCTTGCTCGATATATCATCCAAATCGCCGGAATGGGCGTAATAGGCGACATCCGCCTGGGCGTTGAAGCCGCCGCAGGTCACAAGGCCCGCACCCTCGCCAAACGGCGTCGACCAGTCGATGTCGAAATCCTCATTGCCGCCAAAATCCAGCGTCTGCCAGTCATAGAGGAAGCCGGCCGCCACCGAACCCGACAACATGCAGCCCGGATCCATCACGTCGGCGGCCTGCGCCGACGACACAGCGCCCCCCACAAGCAGCATCAGCGCAGCGGCGCTGGCGGAAAGCTTCAGTCTTTTGATCATCAGTGATCCCCCACAAAGGAATTAAATCGGCCCTCTCTATATTATTAGACAGATTCCCCCCAGGATACTCAATGCCAACGAGGCAATCCTCGCCAAGTAATTTCCTGCTGTTGCCCGAAAGTCACAGGAGAACGGGCCATGGCATGCCAGAGTCACGGCACTTCATGGCGACCCGAGTGCGCAAGGTGGAGCACCGTCAAAAATGACCAATGATATCAAAGGGGGAAAAGTGATGGTCGGAGCGACAGGATTCGAACCTGCGACCCCTTCCCCCCCAGAGAAGTGCGCTACCGGGCTGCGCTACGCTCCGACGGGCGCGGGTATAACACCACCATCAAACGAGGCAAAGCCCTATTCGCCATGGAAATCCCGGCGTCAGGGGCTATTCGCCCTGTTCGTCGGCCCCCAGCAGCTTGCGGGCGGCGCCCAATTCGGCGAGCGCGAGGCGGAGGGACTGGACCTGCGAGTCGCTCATGCGGGGCGGTGCCGGCTGGGCCGCCGGCGGCTCGCCGCCGCGAGCAAAAGGCGCCAGCCCCAGAGGCGGGGCCTGGCGCTTGATTCGCGGCGCCTGCAGCGCCCGGCCCGGGGCCGGAACGCCGTCGAGCTCAAGATCGCGGGCATCGCGCTTGCGGGCGGCGGTTTCGCCGCGCCCGATCGAGGCGACCTGCTGGACCCCCTCCTCGCGCAGGATGCGCTGGACGCCGCGGATCGTATAGCCCTCGCCATAGAGCAGGGCGCGGATGCCTTTGAGGAGATCGACATCGTTGGGACGGTAGAAGCGGCGACCGCCGCCGCGCTTCATGGGCTTGATCTGACCGAAGCGGGTTTCCCAGAAACGCAGCACGTGCTGGGGAACATCGAGTTCCTCAGCCACTTCGCTGATCGTTCGAAATGCCTCTGGCGCCTTGTCCAACATCGTCGTCCTAAGAATCCCTGCCCTCGGGCCGAATCACGTCCCAAGGACAGAAACCCAATTGCCTCTAGCTGGAGCGCTTCCGCGGCCAAGTTCCGCCAACCCGGCCGGGAAACGCCCTAGTTGCGTAGTCGGGCGCCCGCCTCGCTAGTCCTCTGAACCGCCTTCTACACCGTTAATCTGATTCTTCATAACCTGACTTGGACGGAAGACAAGGACGCGCCGCGGTGTAATCGGCACCTCCTCGCCCGTTTTGGGATTGCGGCCGATGCGCCCGGTCTTGCTGCGCACCATGAAGGTCCCGAAGGAGGACAGCTTCACGGTTTCCCCGGTGATCAGCGTATCGGTGATGATATCCAGAACTGATTTGACGAGATCGGCAGACTCAGTTCTCGACAGGCCAACATTGCGATGCACGGCTTCGCTCAGGTCGGCGCGCGTGAGTGTCTTACCAGCCATCTGTTTCCCCTGCTTGCCCAATTGCAAGGGTAAGATGGATGGCGACTCCGGTCAACAGGAAAGTTCTGTGAACTCAATAGCTTAGAGATTTAACCGAAAGTATCACCAGCGGACGAGGGCAGCGCCCCAGGTAAAGCCGCCGCCCATGGCCTCCATCAGCACCAGATCGCCGCGCTTGATGCGGCCATCCTTCACCGCGGTGTCGAGGGCGAGCGGAATGGACGCCGCCGATGTGTTGCCGTGCTTTTCCAGCGTCATCACGACCCGATCTTCCGTTACACCGAGCTTTCTGACAGTTCCCTCGAGAATGCGGCGATTGGCCTGATGCGGCACGAACCAGTCGATATCCTTTGGCTCGAGTCCTGCCTCCCTGATCGTCTCCGCCATGACGCTGGCGATGTTGACGACCGCATGCTTGAACACCTCGCGGCCTTCCATGCGCAAATGGCCGACCGTCATCGTCGACGACACGCCGCCATCGACATAGAGCTTGTCGCGGTAGCGTCCATCGGATCTCAGACGCGCGGCAAGGATGCCGCGATCGGCGATCGTGCCATCGCCCTCGGCGGTGCGCATCACGACGGCCGCGGCGCCATCGCCGAACAGCACGCAGGTGGTGCGATCGGTCCAATCGAGAATACGCGAAAAAGTCTCAGCACCGATGACCAGCGCACAGCTTCCCTGGCCCGCCTTCAGCAGGCTGTCGGCGACGGTGAGCGCATAGACGAAGCCCGAGCACACCGCCTGCACGTCGAAGGCCGACCCCTTTTCGATGCCGAGCGCTGCCTGCACTTTTACGGCGGTCGCAGGAAATGTGTCATCCGGCGTCGAGGTCGCGACGATGATCAGATCGACTTCCTGGGCATCGATGCCCGACTGGGCCAGCGCGTCACGCGCGGCGTTGATGGCGAGGTCGCCGGTCGTTTCCTTCTCGGCCGCAATGCGCCGCTCGCGGATGCCGGTGCGCTCGACGATCCATTCGTCGCTGGTGTCGACCATGCGCGCCAGATCCGCATTGCTCATGATGCGGGCCGGAAGATACGAGCCCACTCCTTCGATCACCGCACGACGCTGCACACCAGATCCCATTTTTCACAACTCATTTTCTTCGCGTTCCTCACGCATTGACCGCGGCTTGCGGCGCGAACGCGTCCATATGCCTGTTCATTTCCGCGACGTCGGCCGCGATCTTGGCGACGAGACCGTTGCGTATCATCTCGATGGCGACATCCACCGCCGTCGCAAATCCCAAGGCGTCGGTCCCGCCATGGCTCTTCACCACAATACCGTTAAGTCCGAGGAACACACCGCCATTGTGCTTGCGCGGGTCCATGCGCTCGCGCAGCGTCGCAAAAGCGCCACTCGCCAGAAAGGCACCGAGCCGCGACAACAAGGTGCGGTTGAGGGCGAGCCTGAGATAGGTCGAAAGCTGCTTGGCCGTGCCTTCGGCCGTCTTGAGCGCGATATTGCCGGTGAAGCCCTCCGTCACCACGACATCGACAGTGCCCTTGCCGATGTCATCGCCCTCGATGAAGCCCTTGTATTCGAGAGGCAGCCCCAGATCGCGCAACAGCCGGCCGGCCTCCTTCACCTCTTCCAGTCCCTTGACTTCCTCGACGCCGATATTGAGGAGGCCGACAGTGGGGCGGTCCAGCCCCATCAAGGAGCGCGCCATGGCCTCGCCCATGAGCGAGAATTCGACAAGCTGACGCGCATCGGCGCCGATCGTGGCCCCGACATCGAGAACCACGCTTTCGCCCCGCAAGGTCGGCCAGATGGCAGCGATCGCCGGCCGCTCGATACCGGGGATGGTCTTGAGCACAAAACGGGCCATGGCCATGAGCGCGCCGGTATTGCCGGCCGAGACGACGCCCTGGGCCTCACCGGTCCTGACCGACTCGATGGCGAGCCACATGCTGCTCTTGCCGCGGCCCCGCCTGAGCGCCTGGCTGGGCTTGTCCTCCATCGCCACGGCGATCTCGCAATGTCGCACCTCGCTCCTGCCCTTGAGGCGGGGGTATTTTTCGAGAAGCGGCGCCAGCCGAGCGCTGTGGCCAAACAGCAGGAATCTCAGCTCCGGATGACGGATGCTGGCGAGCTGGGCCCCCGGGAGCACCATTTCAGGGCCTGCATCGCCACCCATGGCGTCAAGCGCAATCGTCATCTTGCCAGTCATGTATGCTCGGCGACCCCCGGTTCGCGAAATTTTGAACAACCTAGCACGGGCCGGCGGACAATAGCCGCTGGCAAGTGCGAAACAACCGAAAAGATAGTTTCAAGGGCCATCCCCGTTTCAGCCTTTCTTGAGGCTGCCGAGACGGGCAAAAGGATTCTCTTCCTTGGCAGGAGCGGGCTCGTCCACAATATCGGCAAAGGAAACTCCCGGCTTCTTCGGATAGGGGTCAAGAGCCAGCGCCACAGCCTCGGCCACGGCTTCGCCCATGTCGATCACGCCATTTTCGAAGGGTTCGGCGTCCCCCTCCTCGATGGCGGCATCGTTCTTCCCTGCCATCCGGCCCGCGGGCAGGAAATAGCTCTCGAACCTATCCGTTAGCGTCGCGCGAAAGACTTCGAGGCTGACGACGCAGATCTGGTCCAGATCGACGGAGAATCGGCCATCGATCTTGAGTCCCTCGCCTCGCCAGCGCGAGACCTTGAGCTCGGCCGAGAGACTGTGGATCGCCGGCAGCCCGAAGCGCACCGCCAGGCCCGCGCATTCGGCCGGCTCAGCCGAGATCCGTTCGGTCGACCCCTGGGCGGGAACGCGTGTGATATCGAGCGGGCGGGAAAATTCGATCGGGTGAGTCGGTGTCATTTCGAGGGATCCGGAAAACCTATCTGCCCCGCCAAAATGGGCGCTGTCGGGCGTTCTTGCAAATAGCGGCGCACCTCCAGCGCATAGGCGGCAATACGGCCGGCGCCGGCCTCAGGCCCCTCACCTGCATAAATGTTCCGGTAGATCGCCTGCGCCAGCGTTGGGGTGTCATCGGCCCGCAAAAGCGGCGTATAGGCCTGGGCTCGGCCATAGAAGACCTCGGCCATGCGGCGGACCTTCTTGCCCACCGACAGGTCGCCTACCCCCATTTCGC
Organism: Taklimakanibacter lacteus; assembly: GCA_003576695.1. Classification (GTDB taxonomy): domain Bacteria; phylum Pseudomonadota; class Alphaproteobacteria; order Rhizobiales; family Aestuariivirgaceae; genus Taklimakanibacter; species Taklimakanibacter lacteus. The sequence continues at coordinate 315,089 of QOZQ01000009.1, read as the reverse complement.
GCAGCGAGCGGTCCATATCGGCGAACACCTCATCAGTCAGCCCCTGGCTGAAGCTCCGGCCCGCCTCTCCGTCGCTGGCGAGCCGATCCAGCACCAGCACGGCATGAAGGATGATCATGTCATAGCGGCCATCCACGGTGTCGGGGACACCCCATTCGGCATAGAAGCGGGGATGCCGCGCCGCAGCCACAATTGCCCCGTAGACCGCTCGCAGGGAAATGCGGGACGCCTTGCGCTTGAAAAGAGACAAAATCATCGTTAACGGCTCCCACGTAATTCCCGGTATAGACTGGGAAATCTGTTAGTTGTTCAAACGCTGCCGGAAAGACATGCGCCGCCTCCTCAGCTTCTCAAGCCGCCTTCTGGTTCCCGCCGCAATGGCCCTTGCCGTCGCAGCCTGCTCTTCCAATATCGCCCATCGCGGCTATCTCGCCAAACCGGGCGCCTTCGCCCAAGTGCGTGAGGGCATGGCCAAGTCCGAAGTCGAAGGCATATTGGGGTCGCCCTCGACGACGGCCAGCGTCAACTACCAGGGCGACAGCTACTACTACATCTCCAGCACGACCGAGCAGAGGGCGTTCCTCAACCCCAAGGAAGTCGAGCGCCAGGTGATCGCCATCCGGTTCGACCAGAACGACCAGGTCGCCAATCTCGGCCAATACGGCCTCGAGGACGGCAAGGTCATCGATATCAATTCCCGCACCACGCCCAGCAAGGGCCGCGAGCTGACGATCATCCAGCAACTGTTCGGCAATATCGGCAAGCCCGGCCCCGGCGGCACCATCGTTCCCGGCCGCACGCCGGGCAGCACCGGCCCAGGCAAGAATCCGGGTACGCCCAATTGATCAAGGCCTAGGCTAGCGTTTCGCCGAGGTGAAGCGACGTTCGAGCTTGCGCACGAAATGCGCCGCGACGAGGCTTACCGTGAGCAGGATCACCGCAACCGCCGTATAGGGCTCGTTGTAGCGATAGGTGAGACCGGCGACATTGTTGGCGGCGCCGAAGACATCAACGACTGTGATCGCCGCGAGCAGCGGCGTCTCCTTGAACAGGCCGATGAGGAAATTGCCGAGCGGCGGAATCATCGGCGGCAAGGCCTGCGGCAGGACGACCCGTGTCCACAGCGGATAGGATTTGAGCCCGAGCGCGCGCGCCGCTTCCCACTGTCCCTCCGGCACGCCCTCGATGCCGGCCCGATAGACCTCGGCGATATAAGCTCCAATATGCAGCCCGAGGCATAATATGCCCGTCGCCAGCGCCGGAAACCGGATGCCATAGGACGGCAGCACGTAGAAGACGAAATAGAGCTGGACCAGCAGCGGCGTGCAGCGCATCAGCGCGATATAGCCGTCGCAGAACAGCCTGAGCGGCTTTACCCCGCAGCGCCGGCCCAGCGCCAGCAGCAAACCGACGACGAGCGCCAGCGCGAAGCCGCCAAAGGTCGCTTCGATCGTGACGATAAGGCCGCGCATGAGGTCGGGCAGGATGCGGATCAGGAATTCGAAACTGAACATCACGCCTCCTGCCGATAGCGCGCCGCATAGCGCTCGGCGCCGCGCACCATCCAGGTGAGCGGATAGGCCATGGCGAAATAGAGGATCATCACCCAGGTCCACACCTCGACCGTGTGCCCGGTGGTGACGACCATCTGGCGGCCGGAGAAGGTAAGCTCGGTGATGGTGATGAGCGAGACGAGCGAGGTTGCCTTGACGAGATCGATCAGCAGATTGCCGAAGGAGGGCAGCATCGCCACCATCGCCTGCGGCAGAATCACGAGCCGGTAAGTCTGCATCCGATTGAGCCCGAGGGCTGCCGCCCCTTCATGCTGGCCCTGCCCGATCGCCAGAATGCCGGCGCGGACGATTTCCGAGCCATAGGCGGAGAGGTTGAGGCCAAGACCGATGACGGCGGTGGTGGTGGGCGGCAGCGAGATGCCGAAGGCCGGCAGGATGAAGAACAGATAGAAAAGCTGCACGATGGCCGAGGTGCCGCGCAATATCTCGACATAGGCGGTGGTGAGGCGGCGCACCCAGAGATTGGGCACGAGGCGCAGGAAGCCCACGACAAAGGAAAGAACGAAGGCGACGACCGCCGTGATCAGCGTGATCTTGAGCGTGACCGCAGCTCCTTTCAGGAGCTGCGGCAGCACATCGAGCGCCAGAAGTTGATTAAGGTCCAAATCAGGCCTTGCAGATCTGCTCGGCCGTCATCACGCCATCCGGCAATTCATCCTTGCCGTAGCCATATTGCGAGATGATATCGAGCAGCTTGCCGGAGCTCAGCAGCTTGGCGAGCTCGGCATCGAGCGCTTCCTTGAGATCGGTATCGGCCTTGCGCAGGCCAAGCCCCGCATAGCCATATTCGGGCTCGCCATTGGCGCCCATGATCTGCTTGAAGCCCTCGACGCGCTCGACGCCCGGGTCATTCGCGGTCTTCAGCAGCTCGTTGAGCTCGAGGGCAGGGAAATAGATGACATCGCAGCGCCCCGCCTTGAGGCCGGCCAGCGCTTCGGTCGCATTGGCGAAGAGCACGACACGATCGGTCGGCACACCGGCCTTGGCGAGTTCTTCCACCTGGGCGGCGCCATTCTGCGTGCCGACAATGGCATCGGCATGGGCGGCGAGATCGGCGACGCTCTTCACACCCTTGGGATTGCCCTTGGCCGCTGCGAAACCGGCGCCGGTGCGGGTCACCGGGTTGGAGAACAGCACCGCCTCGCAGCGCGCCGGGCGGATATACATGCCGGCGCCGATGACATCGAAGCGATCGGCATTGATGCCGGGAATGAGGGCGTTGAACTCGACGATCTCGGCCTTGAGTTCCTTCACGCCATGAGGCGCCAGCACCGCGGCAATGACATCGGGTATGGCACCCTTCACCTTGCCGTCGGTATCGACGAAGCCATAAGGCTTCTCATTGGCGATGCCGACGCGCACGACACCATCCTTCATGATGCGCGCCATGGTGCTTTCGGCACGTGCGAGCGAGGGGAGAACGAGAGAGCCCGAGACAGCGGCGGCGCCTGCCATCAGACGGCGGCGCGTGAGAGTGTGGCGCAGAGCAGACATGACCGAAACCTCCTTGGTTTTGTATCGTTCTTGGTGTTGCATCGGACTTACCCGAAAGCCGCATTACACTTTTCGGTCCGATGCAATAACTCATGAAATTCGCTCGCGATATTCGGTTCAGCAGCCACGGGTGTCAATGTGACGGCGGTTGAATATTGCGCAACCGGGAAAGAAATACTTCTCATGGAAGCAGGCCTCCACAAGCACGATATAGGCTTCGACTATCCCGCCCTCGCCGGCTGGCGCTGGCCCGCGGTCGAGATCGTCGGCCAGAAGCCAGGTCCCAGGCTTGCCATCATCGCCGGCATCCACGTGAATGAGACTTCGAGCATCGAGGCGGTGATCCGGCTGCAGCGAATGATCGATACCGCCAAACTCAAGGGGCGGATCTCGATCATTCCGATCGTCAATCTCCCGGCCATGCCGCTCAGGTCGCAATATGTCTGCCCGCTTGACGACAAGAACATCAATTTCAGCTTTCCGGGCCGGCCGGACGGGTCCTTCTCGGAGGCGATCGCCTATGCGCTGCTCAACGACTGGGCGCGCGATGCCGATTGCTTCGTCGATCTGCATGGCGGCGATCTGTGCGAAGAGGTGGCGCATTTCATGGTGGTGCAGCGCACCGGGGATCAGGCCTTCGATGCCCGCAATCTCGCGATCGCCCAATGTTTCGATGCCGAGATCATCGCATCGATCGATCCCTCGCATATGGACCAGCCGGCGCGAAGCGTCACCGGACGAGCCAGGCGGGGGCAGCACGCCGCCTTCGCCGAAGCCGGGCGCATCGGCCTCATCGAGGAACAAAACGTCGCCTTTCATCTCGAAGGGCTGCTGCGGCTCCTCAGGCATCTCGGCATGACCGACAAGGCGCCGGCCAAGTCGCGCGAGGCCACCATCATCACGCGTTATCACTGGATCCCGGCGCCGGTCGACGGCTTATTCCGCTATCATGTCGAGCCCGGCCAGAAGGTCGCCAGGGGCACGCTGATGGCGACCGCCGAGAATAGCTATGGCGAGGAGATCGCCAGAGTTACGGCACCCGAGGATGGCCATATATTGTGGCGCATCACGCATGCGCTTTCACCCCGGGACAGCTTCATCATCGGGCTGGGGACGACGTGATTGGATTTCCCGGTGCCACCGCATTGTGAACAAAAAGTAAGCCCAGAAGTGAGCAGTTTCCTGCCACAGTCCGGCCGGACAAACGAGGTGGCCCATGCTGCTGCTCGCCAAGATCAAGCCCCTTCTGGTCGCCCTTGTCATCGGCTACGCCGCCAGTCATGGCCTTCCCGCGGCAGCGCAACAGGTCGATTTGCGCATTCGCGCTACCATTGCGAAAATTGATGGCAAATCGCTTGTCTTCCGTGGTGAAGCCGGTGGGATATCGTCGGTCTCTCTGGATTCGGAGACAGCGGTTTTCATAAGCCAGCCGTCGAGCCTCAGCGCGATCAAGGCCGGCGACTATGTGGCTTCCGCCGCGGTCAAGGAAACTGATGGAAAGCTTCACTCGAAGGAGCTGCGCATACTTCCCGAAGCCCTGCGGGGCCTCGGCGAAGGACAGCGGCCCATGGGAGCTCCCGATACCGTCATGACCAATGCGTCAGTGTCCGAGGTTGTGGCGGCGCCGGAAGGCCGGGTCGTGAAGGTCAAATACAAGAACGGAACGGCCGAGCTCGTCGTAGGCCCACAAGTCCCCATTACGGCGGTGGTGGCTTCCGATGTGAGCGCTCTGAAACCCGGCATGAGGGTGTTCGTGTTTGCCGACAAGACGGCGGACGGGACTGTCAAGGCCATGAGGATCATGGCGATCAACTGATCGCGGGCAGCGTGGATATCGGGACGATGCCCGGGCGTGCGATGGCGATGGCCATGTCTTGCGCTATTCCCCCTGGAGCACGGCGGCAATGATGGCTTCCGGCGCATCATCCTGAACCAGATGCCCGGCGCCGGGAACCCGCACCAGGCGCCCTCCCGTCAGCAGCGCGGCAAGACGTTCGCCGGTCGCGATCGGAATCCAGCGGTCTTCCTCGCCCCACAGAAGCTGGGCGGGAAAGGCGGGGGCGCCGTAAAGCGGCTCGATCTCGTCCGTATATTTACGGTCCATTTGCGCGATCTGGCGGTAGAAGGCGGCCTGGCCCTCAGCGCCGCGCCAGGGCCGCGCATAGATATCGATCGCCTCGCCCGACAGGCCGCGATGCGAGGCGCCCTGCAGATAGGCCGTGAGCAAGGCCTCATGTGCATAGTCCGGCAGCCCCGAAAACGCCGCTTCATGCCGGCGCACATGCTGAACGAAGGGTGAGCCCCAGGGCGACAGCGACACGGGATCGATCAATGTGAGACGCTTGTAGCGAAGCCCCTGCAAATAGTGGCCGCGCAACACGGTGGCGCCGCCGAAATCATGCGCAACGATCTCAGGTCTGGCGAGCGACCAATGCCGCAGCATTTCAGCGAGAACGAGATTCTGCACGCCGAGCGAGACATCCTGTCCGGCTCGCTTCTCCGACTCGCCATAACCCAGGAGATCGAAGAAATACACAGCCCGGCGGCGGGCCAGCCAGGGAGCGATGCGTCGCCAGACTTGCGAGGAGAAGGGCGTGCCGTGCACAAGGACAAGGGGCTCGCCCGCGCCGATCATTCCCCAGGCGATGCGTTGCCCCTGAAATTCGTGACGGCGATCAAGATCAAGACGCTCGGAAATCATAGCCGGATGACGTAGCCCATCAGGCGCCCGCTGAAAAGAACTCCCCGTATCCGGCAATCTATGACAAATAACGCCGCTTCAGATGCGCGACGAAATATTTGGCCTGCAGCCTCTCGCCCGTGGCCCGCTCGAGAAGTTCCGGCGTCGGCCACAGCGAAGCCTGCGACCAGACATGCTCGCGACGCCAGTCATTGAGTCCGACGAAGCGGCCGTTGCGGATGTCGTCACGCAGCGAGGGCTGCGTTCTCTCGATTGCGGCGCGCAATTGCGCCGCGATCAGGGCGCCTTGCGTGTAGCTCGGGAAATATCCGAAAGCGCCCGACGGCCAATGAACATCCTGCATCGGCCCGTTCTTCGCATCGTCGATCGTCGAGAGTCCCAGATATTCCGTCATCTTGGCGTCCCAGACTTCCGGAATGTCCTTGGGCGCGAGTTTCCCCGAGACGAGATCCTGCTCCATCTCGAAGCGCAGGACGATGTGCAAGGGATAGGTCGCCTCATCCGCATCGACGCGAATGAGACCCGGCCGGATCCGGTGGATATGGGCCAGCAGATCCTCGATGTCCCAGCCGGCGAGCGCTTCCGGACCCAGATGCTGTCCGACAATAGGCATCGCCCATTCCCAGAATTCCGGACTCCTGGCGACCTGCATCTCGACGAACAGGCTCTGGCTCTCATGCATGGCCATGCCGCGCGCCTTGCCGACCGGCATATGAGACCATTGCTTGGGCAGGCCCTGCTCGTAAAGACCGTGCCCCGTCTCATGCAGGATGCCCATGAGCGACGAAAGAAACTCCGCCGTGACATAGCGGGTCGTCATGCGCACATCGCTCGGCACGCCGCCGCAGAAGGGATGATGCGAGATGTCGAGCCGGCCATGGTCGAAATCGAAGCCGAGTGCCTCCATCATCGCATGGCCGAGCGCCTTCTGTCGCTCGACGGGGAAAGGCGCGTTGAACGGCTTCAAGGGCCGCTTCGCCAGCTTTTCCGACTGATGCGCGATGGCTTCCGGGATGAAGCCCTTGAGGAAGGCCTTGAGCTCGGCAAAGACCGGCCCCACATCCGCTGCCCGGTAGCCCGGGTCGAACTGTTCCATCAGCGCGTCATAGGGCGCGAGCCCCGAGGCGGCCGCACGCAGGCCCGCCTCCTCGCGCGTCAGGGCGACAACGCCTTCCAGGGCCGGAAGAAATGCCGGCCAGTTGCCGGAGGGTCGCAACTCCCGCCACAGCTGCTCGCAGCGCACCCGGGCATTGACCTTGCGGCGCACGAAATCGGCGGAGAGGCAGGTCAGGTTCTCATAGACCCGCTTGAATTCGCGCAGGGAGGCTTGTTGTGTCGCATCACGCGCCTCGCCTTCGGCGGCCACAATCCAGTCGGCGATCTCCGGCGCCGCGGCGAGCTCATGATAAAGACCAGCCAGCATGGCCATGGCCTCGGCGCGCTTCTCGCCGCCGCCCACCGGCATCTGCACGGCCTCATCGACTCCCAGCATCGCCTGTGCATGGTCGAGCGCTTCGAGCTTGCGGCCGAGGTCTTCAATTCGTGTGAATGACATGGGAGGTTCCAGGAAAGGACTGAGACCTCCGCTTCATGTCACAAACAAAGTGAGACCGGAAGGTTAAACATATGCAGGCGCTTTGTACTCGACCCTTCCCAAACTGGCGTATCATCCCGGGCGAGATCACCCGTGAGGCCTTGCCATGGCGATACCCTTGGAGTGGATACCAGACGTTCCCATGCAACGGGTCATTTGCCACTGGACGGCGGGCACGCATCGCGCCGGCGAGAGCGACAGGCAGGCCTATCATTTCCTGATCGAGGGAGACGGACGCCTTGTCAGGGGCGTGCCGTCGGTCGCGGCCAATTCGGGCCGGCGGCTGGCGGCGGGCTATGCCGCGCACACGCTCAACTGCAACAATGGCTCGATCGGCGTCTCGCTATGCTGCATGGAGGGTGCGCAGCAGCAGCCATTCCGTGCCGGCGGCTATCCGATGACGCGGGCGCAGTGGGAGACGATGGTCGTCGTGGTCGCCGAGCTGTGCAAGCGCTACCGCATCAAGGTGACGCCGCGGACGGTGCTTTCCCACGCGGAAGTGGAGCGCGTGCTCCATATCGAGCAGAAGGGCAAATGGGACATCTCCCGGCTGGCCTTTGATCCTTCCATTTCCGGGGCCGCCCCGTGCGGCGACAGGCTCAGGCGCGAGGTGACGGCGGCCATGGCCAGCACCCGCCTGCCCGACATCCGGCCGGTGAGCCGGGATGCCCGGATCGAGGTCGAGCAATTGCTGGAAAGGATCGGCGAGATGATCGGGCGCGCGATCGCCGACGGCATCATCATCCTCATCCGCGCGATCGGCAAGCGGTTCAAATAGACAAAAGAAAACGGCCGGGCTCATCACCCGGCCGTTCCCATCCCGGATTTGCGTTCAGATCAGTGCGCGAGCACCGCCAACAGCAGCAGCGCCACGATGTTGGTGATCTTGATCATCGGGTTGACCGCGGGGCCGGCCGTGTCCTTGTAGGGGTCGCCGACAGTGTCGCCGGTGACGGAAGCCTTGTGGGCTTCCGAGCCCTTGAAGTGCTTCTGGCCCTTCGAGTCCGTGAAGCCGTCCTCGAAGGACTTCTTGGCATTGTCCCAGGCGCCGCCGCCCGCCGTCATCGAGATGGCGACGAACAGGCCGGTGACGATGACGCCCATGAGCATGGCGCCCAGAGCCGCGAAGCCCGCCGCCTTGCCGGCGATCGCCCAGATCGCGACGAAGACGACGATGGGCGAGAGAACCGGCAGCAGCGAAGGAACGATCATTTCCTTGATCGCCGCCTTGGTCAGCATGTCGACGGCGCGGCCATAATCGGGCTTGTCCTTGCCCTGCATGATGCCCGGCTTCTCCTTGAACTGGCGGCGCACCTCGACCACCACGGCCTGCGCCGCGCGGCCGACCGCCGTCATCGAGATGCCGCCGAACAGGTAAGGCAGGAGGCCGCCGAAGATGAGCCCGACCACGACATAGGGGTTGGACAGATCGAAGGTGACATTGACGCCCTCGAAGAAGCTGCCCGGTGTCGCGCTTGCGGCGAAGAACTTCAGGTCCTGCGTATAGGCGGCGAAGAGCACCAGAGCCCCAAGGCCCGCCGAGCCGATGGCATAGCCCTTGGTGACGGCCTTGGTCGTGTTGCCGACCGCGTCGAGCGCGTCGGTGTTGTGGCGCACCTCCTTGGGCAGTCCCGCCATTTCGGCAATGCCGCCGGCATTGTCGGTGACGGGGCCGAAGGCGTCGAGCGCCACGACCACGCCGGCCAGCGCCAGCATGGTGGTCACCGCGACCGCGATGCCGAACAGCCCCGCGAGATTGAAGGTGACGATGATGCCGCCGATGATGACGAGCGCCGGGAGGGCCGTCGATTCGAGCGACACGGCAAGGCCCTGGATGACATTCGTGCCGTGGCCCGTGATCGAGGCCTCGGCGATCGAATTCACCGGCCGAAGCCCGGTGCCGGTATAGTATTCGGTGATCCAGATGATGAGGCCGGTGATGACGAGGCCGGTCAGGCCGCACCAGAACAGGCTCATCGGCGTAAAGCCGCCGAGATCGACGCTCATGTCGCCGAACACATAGCTCATGACCGGATAGAGAGCCGCGAGCGACAGGATGGCGGTGGCAATGAAGCCCTTGTAGAGCGCGCCCATGATGTTGTTGGAGCTGCCCAGCTTCACGAAGAAGGTGCCGATGATCGAGGTGACGACGCAGGCGCCGCCAATGGCGAGCGGCAGCACCATGCCGGCAAGCTTGTAGGCATCGGGCAGTACGATGGCCGAGAGCACCATGGTGGCGACCGCGGTCACCACATAGGTCTCGAACAGGTCGGCGGCCATGCCGGCGCAGTCGCCGACATTGTCGCCTACGTTGTCGGCGATGGTGGCCGGGTTGCGCGGATCATCCTCAGGGATGCCGGCTTCGACCTTGCCGACCATGTCGCCGCCGACATCGGCACCCTTGGTGAAGATGCCGCCGCCGAGACGGGCGAAGATCGAGATCAGCGAGGCGCCGAAGGACAGTGCCACCAGCGAGTCGATGACCGTGCGGCTCGTCGGCGCCAGCGCCAACGGACCGGTGAGGAAGATGAAATAGAGCGTCACACCGAGGAGACCGAGGCCGGCGACGAGAAGGCCCGTCACCGCGCCCGACTTGAAGGCGAGGTCGAGGCCGCCGGCCAGCGACTTGGTGGCGGCCTGGGCGACGCGCACATTGGCCCTGACCGACACATTCATGCCGATGAAGCCCGCGGCACCCGAAAGGATGGCGCCGATGGCGAAGCCGATGGCCGAATGCCAGCCCAGGAGGAAGAAGGCGATGATGAAGATCGCGACGCCGACGATGCCGATGGTCGTGTATTGGCGCTTGAGATAGGCCTGCGCGCCTTCACGCACGGCCGCCGAGATTTCCTGCATGCGGGCAGTGCCGGCATCCGCGGCCAGGAGGCTGCGGGTGGTGAAAATGCCGTAGACGATGGACAAAGCACCGCCAAGCACGATCAGCCAGAGGGTGGAGCTCATGGTTGTTCCTTGTGTTTTATGTTTGCCCGAGGGCGGGCGTCAGGAGTCCCCCCTTCTCCCGCATCCCGGAACGATGGCCGGATATGCCAAAATGACGGCATTATGGCAATAACGCGTTTCCGGGCGAGGTGGAACACTTCGCCCGGAGGACTTGCGCACCATTTTCTGGAGCAAATCCTGTCACCAAAGATCGTGGTCATCGTGACGCCGGGTCCGGGTACGGCGATGACGATTCGCGCCGTCCTACCGGGCGGATGCCAAGGCGGCCAGGTCGTCTGGGCGCTGGCGGCGGCCGGCCTTGTCGCGGTCCTGCTGGCTTCCGAGCCCGTGTTCCAGGCCATCAAATGGTTGGGGCCGGCTATCTCATCTATTTGGGCGTGCAGATGCTGTGGAGCGCCTTGCGAAGGCATGTTCTCAAGCCTGGCCCTGCCCGGCGTCGTCTTTGCCGGTCCAAGCTCGTGGCCGAGCAGCGAAGCCAACGGCGGAGTTCACCGATCAGCATCCTCGGGTGTTTACAAGAACTACCGCAGCGGAAATACCAGCCCAGCCCTGCCGCCAATATCGAAGCGATCATCAAAACCGGCCCTGGTCCTATCAAGAGTCGTGCCATCAATATGGTCGATCGTTGCCACGTCGGTAAGATAATCGGCGGTCGCGACAAGTGTGAAGCTTGCGCCTGAGTAGAATAGCGGCACCTTTACCCCGAGCGCCCCGCCAAAGCGACCGCCAATGGCATCGGCGCCATCTTCGACCGTGAAGCTGTCGGGCGGGTCTTGATTCACCAGCACCTCATGCCTCGACCTGATATCTGAATCCACATAGTAGATGCCGGCCGATGCGCGCCCGACCAGGCTCATCGTTTCCGACATCGGGCGTTCAAACTCCGCAGCTGCCTGAATCCCAAAATACGAGGCTTCGACGTCATCCTGGCGCGCATGTGTGGCAACCACGAGATCAGGAATGTCGATGTGAGCCTCGACGTCACTGCTGGTGTCCTGATACCTGAAGAATGGCTCCAGACTTCCGACGATGGTATGTGACGCCTCCTCAACCAGCGTGCGCTTGAAAGCCACGCGCGTCTCGACGTCGAATCCATCCTCATCGGCGGTAACGTCCACCGCCCCGGGGTCACTCACCGATGAAAACCTCCCGGAGGTGCCATCGCTCATTGCAAGTCCCACTGAATTCAATCCCGTTTCGCTTTCTCCGCGAGACAAGGTTGACAAATCAAGATTGAGCTCGACGCGATCAAACAACGCCGGGTCTCGAAGCGAGTAGCCGAGCTCAACACCGCCGCCAAACACAAAGCCATCGTCGAAATCGACCGGGTTCGGATCAGACTGGGTCACTTCCAGATATGCCTGGTGTTCCGGCCCCCAGGTCGCGGCTGCGCCAATATTGAAGCCGAGCCACCATTCGCCCGGAGCAGCGCTTGCCTTGCCGATTTCCGCTGCGGCCTGCTGGGCCTGAACAGCTGCCAGGACCAGACCCGCTACCACTCCCAGAGCTATCCGCATTTGCGCCCCCTGCAACCAAGCGAGATACGGCCACGATGCCTTGACATTTTCGCCAGGTCAACCCGGGAAGTGACCGGCTCAACTACACCTTGTCCACCAGCGCCAGCGTGAAGCCGTCATAGCCCTTGACCCCGACCGTCTGGATCGAGGTGGCGCTGACACGCTTCTCGTCCTTCAGCATCTCGTTGAACCGGCGCACACCCCTGACGCTCGGGTCCTTGCTCCTGGCATTGATGACCTCGCCGTCACGAATGACATTGTCGACGATGATCATGCTGCCCGGGCGCGCCAGCTTCAGCGACCAGGTGAAGTAGTCCGGGATATTCTCCTTGTCCGCATCGATGAAGATGAAATCGAAGGGATCGGGCTTCTCGGCGGCGAGCCTGGGCAAGGTGTCGAGCGCCTTGCCGAGCCTGACATCGATCACATCGGCGAGGCCGGCGCGCTTGAAATTGGCGCGCGCCACCTCGGCATGGCGCGCCACCGCCTCCAGCGTCACCACGCGGCCACCCTCGGGCAGCGCGCGGGCGAGCCAGATGGTGCTGTAGCCGCCGAGCGTGCCGATCTCGAGGATATTGCGGGCATTGATCGAACGCGCCAGCAGCATCAGGAACTTGCCCTGATTGGGCGCCACCGCGATCTCGGGCAGGCCCGCATCGCTGCTCGCTTCCAGCGCCGCATCCAGCGCCTTGTCGGGGGAGACGAGCATCTCGCTCACATAATTGTCGACGGTGGTCCAAATGTCCTGAGTCACGGCGCCCTCCTTGTCATATCCCGATCTGCGGACGCCATATGACCGGAAGATGTCGATCAGGCAAACTGACCCTTCGTAACCGCGCGCAGCTGCTGACGTAGCGCATCCGGGTCATAGGCCGGCACGAGGGTGAGACCGTCCATGGTGCCAAGGCCACATTCTTCCGTCGCGATGACCGGCAGGCCATGGGCCAGCGCCTTAAGCAGCGCTCGGGGTTCATGCTCCACGATCGCCGGCAGGACGACGGCCGCAATCTCGTCCGGCCAATCAGCGCCCTCGAGCCCGCGGGCTCTGATGTCGCCCCAGAAATCGCTGTCCTGCTCCTGCGCCTTGCCGGCGACGACCATCTCGAGATCGAGACCGCGCACAGCGTCGCGCAAGGCGTAAGCTCCCTTGCGCGCCAAAGCGGATGCCGGAAACAGGATGGCCTTGCCGCCGCTGGCGATGTGCCCGCGGGCCGCCGGCATGATCCAGTCGAGCCGTCTGGTGCGGGAAGGATCGGCCGCGGCAACGCCACTATGCGGCGTCAGGAGCGTGCGGGCGACGGCAAGCGCTTCCGCCTCGGCCGCAACGACCACATCGGGCGCGCGGAAATCCGCAAGCGTGGGGCTCTGCGGGTAGTGAAGCTTGGCCCGATCGAGCTTGGCCTCGAGCTCCGCCATCGGGTGGCGGACCATCAGCACATCGAAGCTGCGCCCCGCCAGTTCGCCCGTGCGCCAAAGATGCGGCAGGAGATTCTGCGAGATCACCAGGTGGGTGTGAAGATGAGAAAGCTTGCGCGCATAGCGGCCGGCCAGCATCTCGTCATAGCGCAACAGCATGTCCTGCAGCGCCCTGCCCTGCCGCGGCGCGTGGCGCAGGCCCAGAGCCCGGCGCAGCGCTACGAGCGTGGCGCAGGTCTCCTCGGCCACGACATGCTGCGGCCAGGCATGTCGCGGCGACTGGCGCAGGCGCTGGGGCACGAACAGCGTGTCCTCGGTGCGCGCGGTCGCGGCGAAGAAAATCGAAAATTCGGGCCAGCAGGCATCGACCAGCCAGGCGGTCGGGCCTTCATCGCCGAGCCGCTCGGGCTTGTCCGGATCGTTGCGGCGGCATTCCGTCTCGCCGCAGCTGTTGCAATCATTGGCGGCGAGGCGCTCCTCCTCACGCAGATCCGTCTCCTTGCGCAGACCGGACGCCGCCTCGCCGCGCAGGACGATCTCGAGCATGCCCTGTCGCATCACCGCTTCGATGCGGAATGCCCTGGCTGAGCGGAAGCGCAGATCGACATAATTCCAGAACACCGTCGCATCACGCCCAGCGACGGCACGCGATCCCGACACAATGCGGCTATGGGCGTGGCGCTCGACGATCTCGAAGCCGGCGCCGACGGCAGCCTCATAAAGGGCATTGGAAAGCTGGCAGAGACCGCCACCGACATTGGCGATGAGGCAACCCTCGCGCAATTCGCGGCCTCTGACGAAGCCCCTTGCCCGGGTCGCGCGCCCGATCTGGCGCCAGAAGCTGAACAGGCTGCCCGCCTCGACCTCGATGCCATCGAGATGACGCAGCGCACAGCGCAAATTGTGGATCTTGCCGGCGGTGAGCGCGCGCTCCTTCGCACCCTGCAAGGGCGGCCAAAGCGGCGATGAAACCCGCGCCAGCACTCCGGCGCCGGCCAGTGTTCCAGCCTTGCCATGGCGCCTCACGCCTTGCGACACGCACGCTTCGTACACGGAACGTTTCAGCCTGAAAGCTGAAGCCTTCAGTTCGAACAGGGCCATATCCCACCGGGTTGGCACCCTGCCCAGCACATGTTCGGTCATGGGAATCTCGCAAGCTCAGGCGGGATCATGCTCCGGGCAAGCTGAATGGCAGATGAACCGACCGCGGCGGACGGAACTGCGCCTATCGGCTGAATTTGTAGCTGATCCGCGCCAGCCGTCTCACATTCGGCAGGCTACACGCTTCGCCGCCGCAGCATAACCCAGAGGATCAGGCTCAGCGCCAAGGCGACGGTCGGGAAGATCGCGATGTTGACGCTCGCCCAGCCGAACCAGTCGAGCAGCTTGCCCGAGGTCAGCGATGCCAGCGCAACGGTGCCGAAGACGGCGAAGTCATTGAGGCCCTGAACCTTCTCGCGCTCGGCGGGGCGATAGCATTCGGTCAGAAGCGTGGTGCCGCCGATGAAACCGAAGTTCCAGCCGAGGCCGAGCAGGATGAGGGTAACCGCGAAGTGACCGAAGCTGATCCCATGAAGCCCGACAAGCGCCGCGCAGCCCAGAAGCAGCAGGCCGGTGGCGCAGACTTTCTCGGCGCCGAAACGGGAAATGATCTGGCCGGTGAAGAAGCTCGGCACGAACATCGCAAAGACATGCCACTGAATCACCCAGGCGGCATTCGCCGTGGTGAAACCACAATCGAGCATGGCGATGGGCGCCGCCGTCATCACCAGGTTCATCATGCCATAGCTCAAGGTGGCGGCAATCACCGCCACGATCAGGCGCGGCTGCTTGAGAATCTCCGCCAAGGGGCGCGTCACGCCCAAGGCGGCGGTTTCCTCCTTGTGTGGAATATCGACGAAACCCATGACGCCGATCGCCAGGGTGCAGATGACGATCATCGCCGCATAGCAGCCGGCGAAGGTCACGGGCGCCAGAAGATCGGTGGTGAACATCACCAGCGACGTGCCGATGAGGCCGGCCGCCACGCCTCCGGTCATCACCCAGGAAATCGCCTTGGGCCGGAAGGACGGGCTCGCCATGTCGGCGGCGGCGAAACGCGAATGCTGGGCGAAGGCCTGGTAGACGCCCTGCAGCACCGTCGCCAGGATGAAGAGCGGAAACTCACGCGCATAAATGGCGTAGAGGCCGATCAGCGCGCCGATGGTTCCGGCAAGCGCCCCCAGCATGAAGCCCGGCCTGCGGCCGATGCGCTTCATCAGCATGGCGGCGGGAATGGTCGAGAGCGCGGTGCCGATGACGAAGGCCGATATCGGCAATGTCGCCCAGGCCTTCGACGGCGCGATCTGCACGCCGATCAGGCCGGCGGTCGTGAACATGATGACAGTGGCCGAGCCATAGAGCGCCTGGCCGATCGCCAGCACAATGGCATTGCGCCTGGCGCGCAGGTCGTCAAACCCGACGGTTATCTCGGCTGTGCTCATGGGCCCTCGCCCCTGCCTGTGGCACGAACCAGAGGCCGCGACAAGGATGCGTCGTCGAAATAGACCATGCACAATATACAAGTCAGGCATGATCGATGCCCGATCGGAATTGTCACCCTGACAATCACGGATCAGAATTCATCGGGGCGGCGCTGGCGTGCCAATGTGTTGAGCACGCCGTTCAGCAGCTTCGGCTCCTGCTCGTCGAAGAAGGCATGGGCCACGTCGAGATATTCCGTGATGGCGACGCGGGACGGCACATTCTCCATGAACATGATCTCGTAGGCCGCGGCGCGCAGGATGGCGCGCAAGGTGGCATCGAGCCTCGCCAGAGGCCAGCCCGTATCAAGCAGCCGGTTGAGAACCGGATCGATGGTGCGCTGCTCGCGCACCACGCCGTCGACGACTTCCTTCAGGAACGGAAAATCGGCCGGGCCGCATTGCCCATCCTCGAAGGCATCGCCGGAAGCGCGCGAGGAGAATTGCGCCAGCACCTCGCCGACATCGGTTCCCGCCAGATCCATCTGGTAGAGGGCCTGGACGGCGCCGAGACGCGCGGCGGAACGCGCAACAGGCGGCTTGCGGCGCGGCGTGCTCAAGATCTGCCTCGCCGCTTTTTGACGATGTCGCGCTTGAAGCGGATCATGGCGAGCGCCGCATCGGCAGCTCCCGCACCCTTGTCCATCTCCGACACCCGCGCCCTGGCCCAGGCCTGCGCCTCGTTCTCGCAGGTCAGGATGCCATTGCCGATGGCGAAGCCCGTCATGGTCAGGTCCATGATGCCGCGGGCCGATTCATTGGCGACGATGTCATAGTGGGTCGTCTCGCCGCGCAGCACGCAGCCCAGCGCCACATAGCCGTCGAAGCGTTTCACCTTGCCGGCGGCAGCGATCGCACCCGGAATCTCGAGCGCGCCCGGCACCGCCTGGCGCTCCCATGTGGCCCCTGCCCGCTCGATCGCGGCAATAGCGCCCCTGGCAAGCTCATCGCACAACTCGGCATAGAAGCGCGCCTCGAGGATGAGGATATGCGCCCTGGTCTTGATCGCCGCTGACGCGGCCTTGTCGATCTTCACAATCTGGTCTCCGCAAGACGGGCGACATAGCGCGCCAGCATGTCGATTTCAACATTGACCCGGTCGCCCGACTTTGCCTTGCCCCAGGTGGTCACGGCCTGCGTATGGGGAATGATGTTGACGCCGAATTCGCGGCCTTCGACCTCGTTGACGGTGAGTGAGGTACCATCGAGCGCGACCGAGCCCTTGGGCGCGATGAGGCGCGATATTTCGGACGACACCCGGAAACGGAAACGCAGGGAATCGCCTTCCGGCTCGACGGCGACAATCTCGCCCACATCATCGACATGGCCTGACACGACATGGCCGCCGAGCTCATCGCCCATTTTGAGCGGGCGCTCGAGATTGATCCGCGTGCCAACTTTCCAGCCGCCGAGCGTGGTGCGGGCCAGCGTTTCGGCGGAAGCATCGACCGCGAAGAAGCCGCGCCCGTCCTGCAGCCGGCCGGTTTCGACGGCCGTCAGGCAGCAGCCGGAACAGGCGATCGAGGCGCCAATGGCGATGCCGTCGGGATCATAGGCGGTGGCGATGGTGAGGCGGGTGTCGCCACGCTTCTCGACGGCGATGACCTCGCCGATATCGGTGACAATTCCGGTGAACATCGGGCTTTCTCAGGCAACAGGGGTCAGGCGCGTACATAGACGCTCAGGACGTCATCCCCAAGCCCTTCCTCCCCTGCCTTCCGGAAGCCTGCCATGACGTCCGCGAGGGGCAATCCGGCGAAACCGTCAATTCCCTGGGGTCCAATGGCGCGGGGCGCCCGGAAGAGCGCCAGTTCGTCCACAAGGCCCGCCGTGATCAGGCTGCGGGCCAGATGCGCCCCCCCTTCGACCAGGACCCGGTTGATTCCCCGGCCGGCAAGCCGGCCCAGCGCATCGGCGAGGTCGACCTGACCACGGGGATTGGCTTTGCACTGCAAAACCTCGACACCGGGGCCGACTGCGCCGTCCGCCACCGACAGCAGCCACACCGGCACTTTCCCAGCCGTCCGGACGAGGTTCGAGGTCCGGGGAATGCCGAGCTTCGAATCGGCCACCACGCGGACCGGCGAGCGGCTTTCCAGGCCCGGCAGACGGCAGGTCAGATCAGGATCGTCGGCAAGCACGGTCCCGAGGCCCACCAAAATCGCATCCGCCTGGGCACGCATCAGATGGGTCCGCGCCTTGACCTGAGGTCCGGTGATCGCGGTCTCCCGGCCGGGCGCCTCGGCGATCTTGCCGTCGGCGGAAAGCGCAATCTTTAGAATGACATAGGGGCGTTTCCTGGCAATCCGAGTCAGGAAGCCGGCCAAGTCCGGCCACGCCTCATCCCGGCCGAGGCCGACCTCGACAGGAATTCCAGCCCGCTTCAGGATGGCAAAACCGCCACCCGAGACACGCGGATCCGGATCCTCCACCGCCGCGACTACCCGGGCAATACCGACAGCGACCAGCGCCTCGGCGCAAGGCGGAGTACGGCCGTGATGGGCGCAGGGCTCGAGCGTCACATAGGCGGTGGCCCCCCTGGCGGCGTCTCCCGCCATCTTCAGCGCCTCGGTTTCCGCATGGGGGCGGCCACCCGCCCGGGTCCAGCCGAGGCCGACAATGACGCCTTGCCTCACGATGACGCAGCCGACGGGAGGGTTCTCCGCCGTCGTGCCCAAAGCACGATGGCCAAGCCGTGCGGCGAGCGTCATGAAGGCAATGTCGCCGGTCATCCTAGCGATTTGCGGAAGTATACGGTCGTGCCGCCCTTGAACGGCTCCTCACGCTCGACCTCGTAGCCCTGGCTTTCATAGAATCCGAGATTGGCGGCAAAGGCCTTGTTTGTATAGAGCCGGACCATCCCATATCCGCGCTTGCGGGTCTCTTCCTCGGCATGGGCGACGAGCATCCGGCCGAGGCCACCGCCCTGCCGGTCCGGATCGACGCAGACATTCTCGATCAGAAGATCGTTATCGCGCGGGATCATCTCGATGAGACCGACAAGCTCGCCACCGACAAAGGCCAGATCGATCACATGATGGCGCACGGCGTGGTCGTAATCGGCGGTCATCGGCAGGGGCTCGCGGCCGATGACGGCGCACCATTTCATATAGGCCTTGCGGGTCAGGTCACGCACGCGCGCCGCATCAGCGGCGCCGGCACGGCGAAACTCGACTGGCCGCGACATGATCAGTCGCGCTTCGGGCTTGGCTCGCCCTCCTCGCCGGTCAGCTCGCCCAGCAGCTCCTCGAAATCCTTGGCCTCGCGGAAGTTCTTGTAGACCGAAGCGAAGCGCACATAGGCGACATCGTCGAGGACCTTGAGCGCCTCCATGATGAGCTTGCCGACGGTCTCCGACTTGATGTCGCTTTCGCCCAGGCTTTCGAGCCGGCGCACTATTCCCGACACCATGCGTTCGACACGCTCGGGGTCCACCGGCCGCTTGCGCAGCGCGATCTGCACCGAGCGCATCAGCTTGTCGCGGTCGAAAGGCACCCTGCGGCCGGAACGCTTGACGACGGTGAGCTCGCGCAACTGCACGCGCTCGAAAGTGGTGAACCGGCCGCCGCAATCGGGACAATAGCGGCGGCGTCGGATGGCGGTCCCGTCCTCGCTCGGACGGCTGTCCTTCACCTGCGTTTCTTCATTGTTGCAAAAAGGACAGCGCATGGAGCCTTGGGATCAGGAATAGATGGGGAAACTATCGGTCAGCCTGGCGACCTTCTTGCGGACCGCCGTTTCGACCTTAGCATTGCCCTCTTCGCCGTGCTTCGCAAGCCCGTCCAGGACCTCGGTGATCAGCCCCCCGATCTCCTTGAATTCCTTGCCCCCGAAGCCGCGGGTGGTGCCGGCGGGTGTGCCGAGGCGTATCCCTGAGGTCACCATCGGCTTTTCCGGATCAAAGGGGATGCCGTTCTTGTTGCAGGTGATCCAGGCACGGCCAAGGGCCGTCTCCGCCACCTTGCCGGTGAGCCGCTTCTTGCGCAGGTCGACCAGCATCAGATGGGTGTCGGTGCCGCCCGACACGATATCGCAGCCGCCGTCGATCATCGCCTGGCTCAGCGTCTTGGCATTGGCGACCACCCGGGCCGCATATTTCTTGAAGGAGGGCTGCAGCGCCTCGCCGAAGGCCACCGCCTTGGCGGCGATGACATGCATCAAGGGCCCGCCCTGCAGGCCCGGGAAGACCGAAGAATTGATCTTCTTGGCCATGTCTTCGTCATTGGTGAGCACCATGCCGCCGCGCGGGCCCCTCAGTGTCTTGTGGGTCGTCGTCGTCACGACATGGGCATGCTCCAAGGGATTGGGATGCACGCCGCCGGCAACAAGGCCCGCAATATGGGCCATGTCGACCATGAAGACGGCGCCGACGGAATCTGCGATCTGACGGAATCTGGCGAAGTCGATGAAGCGCGGATAGGCGGAGCCCCCGGCGAGGATAAGCTTCGGCCTGTTCTGCTCCGCCAGCTCGGCGACGAAATCATAGTCGATGCGCTGGTCGTCCTGACGCACGCGATAGGGCACCACGTTGAACCACTTGCCCGACTGGTTGACCGGGGCGCCGTGGGTCAGATGGCCGCCGGCCCGGAGATCCAGGCCCATATAGGTATCGCCCGGCTGCATGCAGGCGAAGAAGACCGCCTGGTTGGCCTGGGCGCCCGAATGCGGCTGCACATTGGCGAAACCGCAATTGAACAGCTTCTTGGCGCGCTCGATGGCGAGGGTCTCGACCTCATCGACATACTGGCAGCCGCCATAATAGCGCCGCCCCGGATAGCCCTCGGCATATTTGTTGGTGTTGACCGATCCTTGCGCTTCGAGGACGGCGCGCGAGACGATGTTCTCCGAGGCAATGAGCTCGATCTCGTGCTGCTGGCGGCCAAGCTCGCGCTTGATCGAGGCGGCGACGGCAGGGTCGGCCTTGGCGAGATTGGCCTTGAAGAAACCGCTACCAGCCGCCTTCGGCTTCGCGGCCTTCCTGGCGGCCTTGCGGGGTGCCTTTGCCTTCGACGCCTTCGCCTTTTTCGCAACTTTACGGGCCATGATCCCCTCCGTGCTGATCCGCGCAGACGAGCGACATAAGCGGAATCATCATCGGGGTCCAGAGTTAGACCGGCATGCGACAATAGGTTTGCGTCAGAGGGAGCAATCTTCTTCAAACGACCGGATAGGGCCCGTCAGCGAAGACCCGGTCGTGATAGCCCTTGGCCCCGACAGCCAGAGCCAGCGGGCTGCGGAAATCCGTCCCGGTCCCGAGGCAATCGAGCACATGCCGGAAGTCGTATTTCGGCTGCCAACCGAGCTCCCTCACGGCGCGGTGGTTCACATAGACACGGTCGATCACAGGGAACAGCCGCCATTGCCGCCCCGCAAAGAGCGATCTTGCCTCCGGAAACAGACGATGGACAACGGCCGGCGCGTCCTGGCGAAGGGCGATGAGATCGTCCTGCGCGAAGGGCGTGGTCGCCGAAATGACATAGCGGCCAAAGCCGAGTTCCCGCGCCCGCTCGGCCGCCAGCAGGTGGGCACTGACAACATCCTCTATGTCGACACGGCGATTGAGAAACTCATTGGCCTGGGCATTGCGGACATCATAGGCATTCCTGATCGCCCCATCGTCGTCGGCTTCCGGAAAGAACCGCGAGGTGCGCAGGATGATCACCGGCAAACAATGCCGGCGGGCGAAAAGCTCGCACAGGCTTTCGGCAGCCAGCTTGCTCGTGCCGTAGATGTTCCTGGGGACGGGCGTCACGTCTTCGGTGACCCAGGTCGCCGGCTCACCTGCCGCGGGCGTCAGGGCAGATCCAAAGGCGCTTGTCGTGCTGGTGAAGGTAAACGCCTCGACGCCGGCATTCACCGCTTCCTCGAGCAGGACCAGCGTCGCGGCCACGTTGGTGGCGAGGAAATCGCTGTAGCTATGGGTCGCCATATGCGGCTTGTGCAAGGTGGCCGCGTGGATGACGGCGCGGACCCCTTTCATGCAGCGCTTCACAAGCGCCCGGTCGGCGATGGAGCCGACGTGATCGGTGAAGGGTGACGGCTTGATGTCGAGGCCCTTCTTTGGCTCACGCGCTGCGCCCAGGCTCCGGATCAGGGCCTCGCCCAAATGCCCGGCGCTGCCCGTCACCAGGATCGTCATCGTGCTTCCTTAAGTCTAGGCTGCCCGCTTCAACGTCATCGCCGTCCACAACTGGTCGAGGGCCGAAACCAGGCGCGCGATCTCGAGCTCGCCATGCAGGGGCCCCGGCGTCAGGCGGATGCGCTCGGTGCCTTTGGGCACGGTCGGATAGTTGATCGGCTGGACATAGATCTGGAATTCGGCGAGCAGCCGGTCGGTGAGGCGCTTGCACAGCACCGGATCGCCGACAATGACCGGCACGACATGGCTCGCCGACAGCGTGACCGGCAGGCCGAGGCGGGCCAGCTCGCGCTTGAGCAGTGCGGCATGCTTCTGCTGCAGCGTGCGTTCCTCGCCGCTCTCCTTCAGATGGCGGACGCTGGCGACGGCGCCGGCGGCCAATACCGGTGCCAGCGAGGTGGTGAAGATGAAGCCCGAGGCGGTGGAGCGGATCGCATCGATGAGCGCGGCGGACGCTGCAACATAGCCGCCCATGACGCCGAAGGCCTTGGCGAGCGTGCCTTCAATGATGTCGACACGCGCGAGGACACCATCGCGCTCGGCGATGCCGCCGCCACGGGCGCCATACATGCCGACGGCATGAACCTCATCGAGATAGGTCAACGCGCCGTAGCGCTGCGCCAGGTCGCAGATCCGGGCGATCGGCGCGATGTCGCCATCCATCGAATAGATCGACTCGAAGGCGATGATCTTCGGGCGCCCCAGGTCGAGCGACTTCAGCCTGGCCTCGAGATCGGCGAGATCGTTGTGGCGCCAGATGACCTTGTCGCAGCGGCCATGCTTGATGCCTTCGATCATCGAGGCATGATTGAGCTCATCGGACAGGATGACGCAACCGGGCAGCAGGCGCCCCAATGTCGAGAGCGCCGCTTCGTTGGCCATGTAGCCCGAATTGAACAGAAGCGCTGCCTCCTTGCCGTGCAGGTCGGCGAGCTCGGCCTCCAGCAGGACATGATGGTGGTTGGTGCCTGAGATATTGCGGGTGCCCCCTGACCCTGCCCCGATCTCGTCCAGCGCCTCATGCATGGCGGCAAGCACCTTGGGATGCTGCCCCATGCCGAGATAGTCGTTGGAGCACCACACCGTGACTTCGCGCTCGCCTTCAGGCCCGCGATAAAGCGCGCGCGGGAACCGCCCCCTGATGCGACAAAGATCGGCGAATTCGCGATAGCGGCCCTCGGCGCGCACCTTGCCAAGGGCGGCTTCGAAGGCTCCAGGGTAGTCAAATGTCTTGGTCATGGTCACAAGCAAACTGTCAGTTCGATCTGGGCATTACGCCCGAAAGACGGCGCTTAAGCCATTGACGAATAGCCGCATGCGCAGATGCGCCGCAGGCCCAAGCGCCTTGACGTCCCGACGCCTCTTATTGCTTCTGCTGGCCGAATTCCGGACCGCTGGCCGAAGCGGAAGCCTCCTCGACCTTCTTTTTCTTCTTGATCACAACGGGCTCCGGCTGCGGCTTTTTGGCGGCAGCGACACCAGCCTGCTCGATCTTCTTCTTGGCGGTTACCGTCTTGAGCGGCTTCTTCTTCCCCGCCTGCGTGGACTGCGCCGCCTTCTTCTTGCCGTCGGTTTTCTTGACCGCGGCCTTCTTCTTCACCTTGGACGTGCTCGGCCGGTTGAAGTTGAACAGCACGTCGCCATCATCATCGCTGTCGGTCAGTATCTTCCTGGCCTTGGCCTTATTGGTGGTGAAGAAACTGCTGGTCGACTTGCTGCCGGTCGTCGTCTTGCGACGCGAATTGTTGAAGAAACTGAACGGCTCGTCGTTGCCACCGGATGCCGCCTTCACGGATTTGGACTTGTTGCGGCGCGAATTGAAGAACCCGAAATATTCCGGCTGATCGGGCACTTCCTCGACCTTGTAGACCTGCGCCTTCAGCACATAACGCTGGCCATCATCGCTCACATCGCCGGGCGCCAAAGGTTGGCCGACAACGAAACCAGTACCGTCCATGTCATAGACGTCAGGGCGGAAATTCACCTGCCCGGCGCCATTGATCCAAGACGTCAAATAGACGGTGCGGACCTGCGGCGGGTTGAGGACTTTCACATCGATCCGCTCCTCGCTCTGCTTGACCTGCTCGATGCGGCCCGGATTCCAACCTTCCTGGCCGCTGAGAATCCAGTTGATCAAGGTCGAGACCTGCTCCACGCGCACACAGCCCGAACTCAGATAGCGGGCTGCCGTCGTGAACAGGCTCTTGGTCGGCGTGTCGTGCAGATAGATGCCGAACGGGCTCACGAAGTTGATCTTGACCGACGCCATGGAATTCTCCTCGCCCGGATCCTGGCGGAAGAAATAGCGATCGGCCGACACATAATCCCAGTCGACCCGCCTGGGATCTACTTCCGGACCGTTCCAGCCGTCATAGATGCGCATCTTCATGTCGCGGAAGACGCTCGTGCCGCTGCGGCGGATGCGCGGCAGGAGGTCGCGCTCGACGATCGACACCGGCACGTTCCAATAGGGATTGAAATTGATGTCAGACACTTGCGACAGGGTCACCGGCGTCGGCCGCTTTGGGCTGCCGGCGATGACATTGTGGCGCGAGAAGACCGTGTTGTTGCTCACCGCCTCGAGCTGGAGAGCCGGGACATTCACGATGATGTAGCGGGCAGCGAGATCCTTGGAATATTCCTGCAGGCGCGGAAGATTCGCGCGCATGGTGGCGAGTCGGCTTGCCACCGACACATTCAGCGCATTGATGGTCGCCTTGTCGAGCCTGCCGGTGACCGCGAGACCGTTATTGGCCTGCACCTGGCCGACTGCCTTCTCGACCGCCGCAGTGAACCATATAGCGGTGTCGCCGCTCAGGGCGTCGCTCGACAGATAGCCCTCAGCGATCAAGCGGCGCTTGAGGGCCACCACCGCATCGCCGTCATCACCCTTTGCCAGGCCCTTGCTCGGAACGCTGCCCCAGCCGCCCTGCGCGGCAATGGCTTCATAGCGAGAGATCGCGTTGGCCATGGCGCCGGCGCTGGTGACGGACACCATGGGCGTCACGCTGCGTTCGGCGAAAACTTCCGTCTTGGTGACGGCCTTGCCTGCTTTGCTGCCGGCAATGTTGCTGGTGGTGGAGGGCGTCAACATGCTGTTGCTGCTGCCGGACGAAGAGCTGCCGCCGTCTTGCTTCTTGCGCGCCCACCAGGAATTGCCTTCTCCGCGCTCGGCATAGGCCGCGAGCGGCGTCACGACCGTGAAGGATGTCAGGAGGAGGAGCGTAAATGCCGTCTTGCCGAAGCCTGTCCTGGGCATAGTGTTCTTCATTTTTCCGTTCAATCCAAAGCGCACGCGCAATATCTCACACCAGCGGGCCGGAACCAAGACCAAAGCTCGCCCGGCGCGTGGCTAAACCACGGAACCGCAAGTCGAATCAAGGGGAGTGATGCCGGCCCGGAGCCTTCTCTAGCGGCCAAATGGGGCACGACTGGGAAATGGCGCAAATTCTCCGCCACTATGGCAAAAAAGCCACACCGATCGGAGATCGGCATGGCTTTGTTGGCTGATTATGAAACGGCTGTTACAGCCGGTAGAGAATCTGATCGGTCCAGAAGCGCTCGAGGCGGGTGAGCGCCTTGTTGATGCGCTCGAATTCCTCAACCGAGAGTCCGACGACTTCCTCTACCGAGTGCAGCTGGCGGTTATAGAGCTGGTCGACCCGCTCGCGGATCGCCTGGCCCCGGGGCGTCAGCCGGACCCGGACCGAGCGCTTGTCCGAATTGGAGCGCTCGTGATTGACATAGCCCGCCTCGACAAGCTTCTTCAGATTGTACGAGACGTTCGAGCCCTGATAATGGCCGCGCGTCTTGAGCTCGCCCGCCGTCAGCTCGGAATCGCCGATATTGAACAGAAGCAGGGCCTGGACCGGATTCACCTCCGGCGCGCCGGCGCGTTCAAAATCGTCCTTGATGACGTCGAGCAACCGGCGATGCAGCCGTTCGATCAGGGTCAGGGCTTCCAGATAGCGATGCTTGATCTGCTCTCGCCCAGCTTCAACCCCAGCAGGGCGCACGCCCCCCACAGTTTGAGTACGCATTTTACCACCTCAGCCTTGTTAGCGGAGACAGCTTCTTTTGGCCGTTCTCCTTATGGCGCGAGACTAGGCTTCGGCTCTTAAAAACGGATCAAAAAGGTGGGTAAATTTGTTCTTATATTTCGGCGGATTTGCCGCTTTGTCGATTAGAGTTGACGGAGTCTTGTTAAAGACTTTCGCCAGACTTAACAGGCATTTCCAACCAATCCGCTATATCAGCTATTGGGTAAGGTAAACAGTCTGGTCCTTGCGCTGGCGATTGCAGTTCCCGTAGGCCGCGCCAACAGGCTGGCTCATAGCTTCTTGCGCCTTGATTTCTGACGCTGGGTTAGACTGCGCGGCCGGCTCGATCACAACGACCGGCGGCGGTGCCGCTTCCACGGTCTTCAAGCCGGCGTGGCTCTGGTGCTGCTCGCAGGCCATGGCCGGAACCGCGAAGGAAGCGACAGCGGCAAGAGCGAGGGTGGGAAGGACATGTTTCATCGGCTGAACTCCTTTCCGTTGATCGAGATTAACCCAGAATGGCGGCGATGGCTTCAGGTGTTGGGCTCACGTGTCCGTGATCATGCGCGTCACCGGGCCCGGGTAATCGCGACGCTTTCGTCTTCTTGCGCATCGGCTTGCCCGAAAAGTCTGCAACCTTTCGGGCCGATGCGTCAGTCAACCTTCACCGCCGCCTGCATATTGGGATGGCGCTTGCAGAAATAGGTGAAGCGGCCCGCGGCATCGAAAGTGTGGCTGAAGCTGCCGCCCTTGGTGAAGAAGCCCGAATCGAAGTCCTGAGCGGCCTTGCCGGGCTTGCCTGCGGTGACCGAATGCTCGATCGCATCGTCATTGGTCCAGGTCACGGTCGTGCCTTTCTTCACTTCAAGCTCCTTTGGCTTGAACTGGAAAAGCTTGATGTCGATTTTGGCCGTCTCGCCGGCAAGAACGGGCGAAGCGGTCAGATAAGCCACGGCGAGAAGTGCGGTGGCGATCAGTCTGGCGCGCATGTTCCACTCCATTCGACCGGGGCGGCAGCCGCCCCGGTCCTCGGGCTTTTGGGATCAGTTGGAAGCGAACTTGTCGGGGAACTGCGCGGCGATCGCGTCCGCCAGCGGATCGGCGATCATCTGCATGTGATGGGACGCTGCGCGGATCTTCTCGAAAGCAAGCTTGTAGTCGCGGCTGGCCTGCGCATCGACCACTTCCTTGAGCGACACGATATGCGTCTTCACCAGTTCGGCCACAGCCTCCTTCGGCAGAGCGGGCGTCGCCGAATTCAGGAAGGCGCCGAAGTCGTCGGCATATTGCAGCAGGTCCTGCACCGCCTTGTCCTGCTTCTTCTTCGAGCCTGCAGCCTTGGCCAGCGTGTAGTCCACGAAGAAGCCGATATGCTTGCGCCACAGCGGCAGGAACGCATCGCCGGCATCCTTGCCATAGACCGAGCCGATGGCGCCGGCGAGGTCTTGCGAATTCTTGTCGAGCGCGCCGGCGGCGGCATCGAATTCGGATTTGCGTCCGCGCAATGCGGCCTGGGTCGCGGCGGCAGCCAGCGTCGCATGCTCGCCCAGAAGCTGGTTGAGCGCCACGCGCAGATTGGCAGCGGCCATGCCGTGCATCTCGGCGGCAACGGCAGAGGGCGTACCGGCCACATCCATGCCAATTACGCCGGTGACGGCGACCGCGGTGCCGAGCGCCAGCGCCGCAAGCGTTGATTTGAAGCTCTTCATGATCGTCTCCTGATGTCTCGGTGATGTGAGGTTTCGTCCCGCACATCGCCGATAACGGATCGATCGGCGGCCAGGATGCTGATAGGCCGTTCACAAAGATTTGCAGGTGATGATCGCAACCCGAATGGGATTCATCCCGTATCAGGTCCTCCGGAAGCGCGGCGCGGAGCTCGTCCCCTCAGACAAGCCCCGCATAGATAACGCTCAGGTCAGATCATATCGATCTGACCTGAGCGTTATCGAAAATCAAAGAAGTGGCGTGCGATCGGACGGAAAACCGGTATCCACTTTTCCTGATCGCGCGCCTCCCCCGCTCTCCCCTTGGAGCGTGTCAGTTCCTGGCGATATTGAAGTATTCGGCGCGCACCAGCTGGCGGCTGCTGGCGTCGCAACTCCTCGCCTCAGCCTGGTTGCGGGCACGGCGCAGCGTGTTGGCAACGGCAGGTCCGCCAAAGGCGGCAAGCGCCGCCTTGTGCCGGCGCACGATCGCCACCCAGAAAGCGCGGATATCGCGGCGCGAGAGATACTCGCAGCGCCGTTCGACATAATAGGCAAAGGCCTGGCGGCCATAGCCCGCAAGGCTGACCCGGCGAGGCGGCGGCTCGGGCTGGCGGATATTGCGGCGCTCGACCGGCTGCGGGACGTCGTCGTCGGCAACGACATTCGTTCTCGTTTGCCGAACGGCGGCCATGGCCTGGCGCGCCGCGGCCAGCGTGGCGCCGATCTCGCTTGCGGTCGCCGGCGAGCAGGTCGAGCTGCTGCCAAGCGTCCTTCCCACCGAGATCGTCGACTGGATCTCCGACACAGAATGACGGGCGGCAGCGGCCACTTCGGCGCGCGCCAGATAGGAATTCAGCTCGTCGGCATCGCTTGCCGGCAGGACCTTGCATTTGCTGTCGGCGGCACGGCTCTTGGCCAAAAGGCGCAAGGCGTCCATCTGGCCCATGACCTCGCCGGCGTGCGGCCCGGACGAAACTGTCCAGAGCGGCAGGCTGAGCAAAGGCAGCGTGATGAAGAACTTCGTAAGCCGCAGCATTCCACCGACCCCTGTCCTGCAGAGCCTTCCGGGCCCGCTTTCGCCCTTGAAAGGCCCTATTCCACTGCGACGGAGAGGGTAGAAGGCTCGTTAATTCGATTCAAAGGCCGGGGGTAAATTCCACGTTTGGTTAACGAAATACACGCGCAGCCCAACCGTGCCGCCGGGCTATTTGGCCTGGCGCTGGCGTTCCTCGCATCGTGCACCTCGCTGGC
The DNA here is from genome assembly GCA_003576695.1 of Taklimakanibacter lacteus. Lineage (GTDB taxonomy): Bacteria > Pseudomonadota > Alphaproteobacteria > Rhizobiales > Aestuariivirgaceae > Taklimakanibacter > Taklimakanibacter lacteus. The sequence continues at coordinate 286,171 of QOZQ01000009.1, read as the reverse complement.
CCTGGCAAGCGCGCCCATCCCCCGCGCCAAGCCGGCTTTGCCGCTCGAGGCCTCGGCGGGCCTGGAGCCCACAACCATCCCCCTGCCGCGGGCAAAGCCAGCCAGGCCGCCCGCCGGCGATGTGGGCAATGCCCCTCCTGCGCCGCAGCGGAGCTGGCCCAAGAGCGCCGGAGCGTGGCCCAAGGCCGAGGTCCTCGCCGCCCGGACCGCCTGCGAGAGGATGCTCAAGGGCCTCGACATCATCTGGCGGCCGGACCAGCCCATCGGGGAACCGGGCGGTTGCGGCACGCCGGCCCCCATCGCCATCGCCGAAGTCGCCCAGATCCGCATCGACCCGCCGGCAACGGTCAACTGCCCCTTCGCCGCGGCGCTGCATGACTGGCTCTCCCAATCGGTGCAGCCCCTGGCGCGCAAGCAAATGGGTGCCGGGGTCATCGGCATCCGCAATGCCTCATCCTATGCGTGCCGCAGGCGCAACAATGCCTCGCGCGGCAAGCTCTCCGAACATGCGCGCGCCAATGCGCTCGACATCGCCGCTTTCGATTTCAGCAGGAAGGCGCAGATCACCGTGGCCGGCGGTGCGAGCGGCCTGCTGCAGAAAATCGGGCTGTCGGGCAAGGGCAATTTCATGAAGGCGGTGCGCAAAAGCGCCTGCACCTATTTCAACACGGTGCTGGGGCCCGGCACCGACCGCTATCATGGCGATCATTTCCACGTCGACCTGATGAAGCTGCGGCCCGGCCGCTTCAAGATGTGCCGGTGAGGCCGGGGGCAATCCCTCTTTTTTGTCGCATTGCTGCCTCGAAAAACCGGTTCCCACTTTTTCCCGCAATGCTTTAGATTGCGCGCCACCATGACCAATGCCCGCTTTCCCACCACCCGCATGCGGCGCAACCGGCGGACCCCCTGGTCGCGCCGGCTCGTCGCCGAGAACGTCCTGACACCAGCCGATTTCATCTGGCCGATCTTCATCGTCGAGGGCACCAGGCAGCGCGTGGCCGTTCCTTCGATGCCTAAGGTCGAAAGGTTGTCCGTCGATCTCGCCGTCAAGGCGGCCGAAGACGCCGCCAGGCTCGGCATTCCGGTGATCGCCCTCTTCCCCTATACCGACCCGTCGCTGCGCAGCGAAAACGGCGATGAGGCTCTCAACCCCGACAATCTCGTCTGCAAGGCGGTGCGGGCGATCAAGAAGCACGTGCCCGAGATCGGCGTGCTCTGCGATGTGGCGCTCGACCCCTATACCAGCCACGGCCATGACGGCCTGCTGCGCGGCGGCGAGATCGTCAATGACGAGACACTCGACGTGCTCGTCAGACAATCCCTGGTGCAGGCGGAAGCCGGCTGCGACATCATCGCACCTTCCGACATGATGGACGGGCGGGTCGGCGCCATCAGGCAGGCCCTCGACGCCAAGACGCTCACCCATGTGCAGATCATGGCCTACAGCGCCAAATATGCGTCCGGCTTCTATGGCCCCTTCCGCGACGCGGTCGGCTCGACCGGGGCGCTGACGGGCGACAAGCGCACCTATCAGATGGATCCCGCCAATGGCGATGAGGCCCTGCGTGAGGCCGAGCTCGACATCGCCGAGGGTGCCGACATGATCATGGTCAAGCCGGGCCTGCCCTATCTCGACATCGTCACGCGCATCAAGCAGGCATTCCGTGTGCCGACTTTCGCCTATCAGGTGTCGGGCGAGTATTCGATGATCATGGCAGCCTGCGAGAACGGCTGGCTCGATCCCGACAAGGTCATCCTGGAGAGCCTGATGGCCTTCAAGCGCGCCGGCGCGGACGGCATTCTCACCTATTTCGCCATGGATGCGGCCAGGCGGTTGAAAGACATATAGCCCGCTCGCCATTGTTGACCTCGCAGCCGCGCGAGAGGATACTTGCGCCTACGATGATGCAGCAACCCGCCGTGCAGCGCCGCTTGATGGCCATCGTTTCCGCCGACATGGTCGGCTACAGCCGCCTCATGGAACTCGACGAAGCCGGAACTTTGGCGAGACTCAAGACCCACCGGCTCGAGCTCATCGACCCCGCCATCGCCAAGAATCATGGCCGCATCGTCAAGACGACCGGCGACGGCATGCTGGTCGAGTTCGTCTCGGCGGTGGACGCGGCCGAATGCGCGGTCGAGGTCCAGCGCCGCATGGCACGGCGCAATGCCGATATCGAACCCGAGCGGCAGATCCGGTTCCGCATCGGCATCAATATCGGCGACGTCATCATCGAGGAAGACGATGTGCTCGGCGACGGCGTCAATATCGCGGCCCGGCTGCAGACCCTCGCCGAGCCGGGCGGCATCAGCGTCAGCCAATCGGTCAGGGACGAACTCGCCCACAAGCTCGATATACGTTTCGAGGATCAGGGCGAGCAGCCGATGAAGAACATCTCGCGCCCGCTCAAGGTTTTCCGCGTCGTGCTCGACGAGCTTGCCGCCTCGCCCCTCCCCCAGCCTCCGCCATCGGTGAGTGACGGAGGCCAGAATTCGATCGCCGTCCTGCCCTTCGTGAATATGAGCGGCGATCCCGACCAGGAATTCTTCGCCGACGGATTGACCGAGGACATCATCACCGCCTTGTCGCGCTTCCATGACCTCCTCGTCATCTCGCGCAACTCGACCTTCGTCTACAAGGGCAAGGCGGTCAATGTGCAGGACGTGGCCAAGGCCTTCGGTGTCCACTATGTGGTTGAAGGCAGCGTGCGCAAGGTCGGCAACCGGGTGCGCATCACAGTCCAGCTCATCGACGCCCGGACCGACAGGCACATATGGGCCGAACGCTATGACCGCGAGCTTGCCGACATTTTCGCCATGCAGGATGAGGTCACCTCATCGATCGTCGCAACCGTGTCGGGCCGGGTTGAAGCGGCCGTGGTCGAACGCGTGCAACGCAATCCCACCGACAACATGCGTGCCTATGAGTGCCTTCTGACGGCAAAGGTGCTGCATCACCGCTCCACCGCCGATGCCAATGCCGAGGCGCAGAAAATGATCGAGAGAGCGATCGAGCTCGATCCCAAATACGCGCATGCGCATGCCTGGCGCGGCTGCATCGTCGGGCAATCCTGGGTCTATAGCTGGTGCGGGGACCGCGAGAAGGCCTGGAACACCATCGTCGAGGAACTGGGCATCGCTCTCAATCTCGACGACGATGACAGTGACGTGCATCGCATCCTGGCGGCAATCAATCTCAACCGCGGCGACCATGATATGGCGCGCCATCATCAGGAGCGCGCCCTGGCGCTCAACCCCAACAACGACCTCATCGTCGTGCAGCAGGGCGAATACCTGACCTGGATCGGCAAACCTGAGGAAGGCATCGACTGGATCAGGAAAGCGATGCGGCTCAATCCGCATCATCCCGAAAGATTCTGGAACCATCTGGGCCGCGCCTACTTCGTCGCGCGGAAATATCCGGAGGCCGTCGAAGCGTTCCGCCATATCAGCACACCCGACAAATTCCATCATGCCTTTCTCGCCGCCGCATTGGCCATGGCAGGCGACCCGGCCGCAGCGGAGCAGCATCGAAAGCAGGTGCTGGCCCTAGACCAGACTTTCACCATCGAGGGTTATCTGGCGACACTTCACTACAAGCGTCCGGAAGACGCCGCGCATCACCGCGAGGCGCTGCTGCGCGCCGGGCTGCCGCAATAAATCCTCCGGCGCCCGGGCCACGGCGCTCACGCCGATGTGCTAGGCTTGTGCCATGACCGCGTCGTAAATCAGCTTGAGCGAGACGAGGAACAAGGCGCCGATCACCAGCCGGTAGAAGAGTTCCTGCGGGATGACGCGGGTGAGCCTGACGCCGGCGAAGGTCGCAGCGATGGCAAAGGGAAACAACGCCGCGACCGTCTTGAGATTGGCGAGCGAAAGCTGGCCCAGCGCCCAATAGGGAACGAGCTTCACCGCATTGACGATGGCGAAGAGGATAGTGGTGGTGCCGGCATAGATCATCTTGTCGAGGCGCTGCGGCAGCACATACATCTGATAGGGCGGCGCCCCGGCATGGCTGACGAAGCTGGTGAAGCCCGACACCGTGCCCCAGAAGACACCGCGCGGAATATCGGCCTGGTGCGGCGCCACCGCGTGCCGGCCACGCAGCCAGTAGTTGAGGCTGAAGGCGAGGCCGATAAGGCCGACGAAAAGCGTCACCAGCCATTCGGGCACGATGGACGCCGTGGCCCAGCCGATGGCAACGCCCAGTGTCGTCGCCGGCACCAGGATCATGAGGTTGCGGCGATCGAACTCCCGCCGGTAGGCCCATAGGCCAAACATGTCGGTTACGACGAAGATGGGCAGAAGCAGGCCTGCGGCATGGACCGGCGATGTCGCCAGTGCCAGCACCGGCACACCCAGCATGCCCACCATCGGAAGGCCGCCTTTCGAAGCCCCCACCAGGACAGCGGCAATGAGCGCCACCGCGTAGAAGAACAGGCCTCCGTCCATTCCGGCCCGGTCCTATTTCCGCAGCCTCGCGATCAGGCTCGACGTGTCCCAGCGCCTGCCGCCCATCTTCTGCACATCGGCATAGAACTGGTCGATGAGAGCCGTGACCGGCAGCGAGGCGCCATTGTTGTTGGCCTCGGCCAGGCAGATGCCGAGATCCTTGCGCATCCAGTCGACGGCAAAGCCGAAATCGAACTTGTCGGCGATCATCGTCTTGTGGCGGTTATCCATCTGCCAGGAGCCTGCGGCGCCTTTCGAGATCACCTCGATCACCGCCTCCATGTCGAGGCCGGCCTTCATGCCGAAATTGATCCCTTCCGAAAGGCCCTGGACGAGGCCCGCGATGCAGATCTGGTTGACCATCTTGGCGAGCTGGCCCGAGCCCGGGCCGCCCAGGAGCCGGCACATGCGGGAATAATGCGCGATGAGGGGCGCAGCCTTGGTGAAATCGCCTTCCTCGCCGCCGCACATGACCGTCAGCACGCCATTCTCGGCCCCGGCCTGACCGCCCGAGACCGGGGCATCGACGAAGCCCAGACCCTTGGCCGCGGCTACCGCATGCAGCTCACGCGCCACATCGGCGGAAGCCGTCGTATGATCGATGAACACCGCCCCCTTCTTCATCGCCTGGAAAGCACCGTCCTTGCCGATCGTGACCTGGCGCAGATCGTCGTCATTGCCGACGCAGGCGAAGACGAAATCAGCGCCTTTGGCCGCCTCGGCAGGCGTCGGCGCCGCCTTGTCCTTGAACTGGCCGGCCCATCTGGCAGCCTTCTCGGCTGTCCGGTTGAAGACCGTGACCGGAACGCCGCCCTTGCTCTTGAGGTGGCCGGCCATCGGATAGCCCATGACACCGAGACCGATCCAGGCTGCTGTGGGACTCATTCTTCACTCCATGTCGCGGGTTGACGCCGGAACGGCGGATAGAGGTGGTGGAAGGAGCCGATAGATATTAGAAACTGGCTGCAAATACAATTCGTCGGGGATGGGAATGACGGTCACTTTCAAGGACATCGAGACGGCGCGCGCTACGCTCAAGGGCAATGTCGTGCGCACCCCCCTGATCCGGGCGCCGAAGCTATCCGAGATCACCGGCGCCGACATCCATGTGAAATTCGAGAACCTGCAGGTCACCAGCTCGTTCAAGGACCGCGGCGCCTACAACAAGATGTCGAGCCTCACCGAGGCCGAGAAGGCGCGGGGCGTCATCGCCATGTCGGCCGGCAACCACGCCCAGGCGGTCGCCTATCATGCCAGGCGTCTCGGCATTCCGGCTACCATCGTGATGCCGCAGACCACGCCTTCGACCAAGGTCGAGCGGACGCGCGCGCATGGCGCCGCTGTCATCCTGTCGGGCGAGACGCTGGCCGACAGCCAGGTGACCGCCGAGGCCCTGGTCAAGGAAAAAGGCTATCTCCTGATCCATCCTTACGATGACGATAAGGTTATCGCCGGACAAGGCACGATCGCGATCGAGATGCTGGAAGACGAGCCGGACCTCGACTGCATCGTCGTGCCGATCGGCGGCGGCGGCGTCATAGGCGGCATAGCGATCGCCGCCAAGCATGTCCGGCCCGGCATCGAGATATTGGGGGTCGAGGTCAAGCTCTATCCCTCGATGTATCATGCCTTGCGCGGCCAGCCTGCCCGGTGCGGCGGCTCGACCCTTGCCGAAGGCATCGCGGTCAAGAACGTGACCGAGCGGACCATCGCCATAGCCAAGCAATATGTGGACGATGTGCGGCTCGTCGGCGAAAGCGACATCGAGCGCGCCGTCATGGCTTATCTCACGCATCAGAAGACACTGGCCGAGGGTGCCGGAGCTGCCGGGCTTGCGGCAGTGCTTGCCGATCCGGCCCATTTCCGCGGCCGCAAAGTGGGGCTCGTTCTGTGCGGCGGCAATATCGATCCCCGCATCCTCGCCTCCGTCATCCTGCGCGAGCTTGAACGCGAGCACAGAATCGTCAATCTGCGGATCCAGATCGACGATCGTCCGGGCGTGCTCGGCCGGATTGCCACTCTCCTCGGAGAGCTCGGCGCCAATATCCTCGAAGTCTCGCACCGGCGGATGTTTCTCGACGTACCAGCCAAGGGCGCCGAGCTCGAGATCATGCTCGAAACCCGCGACGGACCGCATGCCGACGAGATCGTGGCGCGGATCGAGGCGGAAGGATTCCCCACCCGTGTCCTCGATGCGCCGGGCGGGCGCGAAACAGGCCGGCGGAACTGATCCACCCGGCCCCGCGGTTGAATCTTGTGCAGTCCCCAAAGGAAGGGCAGACTACGCGGGCAGTCCGCTTTTGATTCACATTTCGACTAGAGGGGAAGTGCCATGGAAGGTTTTGGCTGGATCATGACCATCATCCTCGGCGCCATCGCCGGATGGATCGCTGAGAAGGTGATGAAGTTCGAGACGGGCCTCTTGATGAATATCGTGCTCGGCATCGTCGGCGCGATCCTCGGCAATTTCCTGCTGGGGCTGCTGGGTTTGAGCTTCGGCGGCATCGTCGGCCAGCTGATCGTTGCCGTGGTCGGCGCCTGCATCCTGATCTATGTCTACCGGCTCATAAAATCGAACCAGGCCTGACTGCCCGGGCCGGATGACGAGGGAACTGCCGGCTGCCCGGCAGTCGCGACTGAAGCTCGCCGGTAGCCATGCCGGCGAATTTTCAAGCATGCGCTCCAGGACCAGCAGTTGTAACATGTCAAGCCTTGCATCTGCCACAAGCGGCGGCAAAATAGGCCCCATGAGCAACAGCGCAGGACTGCCCCGGTGACGATCGAACGGCGAAACTTTCCGCAGTTCTTCATCACGGCGCCCGCACCCTGCCCCTATCTGCCGGGCCGTATCGAACGCAAGGTCTTCACCCATCTGATCGGCACCGAGGCCCGCCAGCTCAATACCCAGCTGTCGCAAGCCGGTTTCCGGCGCAGCCAGAACATCGCCTACCGGCCGGCCTGCGACGGCTGCTCGGCCTGCGTGTCGGTACGCGTCTGCGTCAAGGAATTCTCGCCGTCGCCCTCCTTCCGCAAGATCGTCAAGGCCAATGCCGATCTCAAAGGCACGGTCAGGCCCGCCAAGGCCACGGCCGAACAATATTCCCTGTTCCGCGGCTATATCGACGAGCGCCATGCCGATGGCGGCATGGCCGACATGACGGCGCTCGACTTCGCCGCCATGGTCGACGACAGCTTCGTCGATACCCGCATCGTCGAATACCGCTCATCCAATGATATCGGGGAGAATGCGCTGGTGGCCTGCGTCATCACCGATGTGCTCACCGACGGGTTGTCGATGATCTACAGCTTCTATGAGCCGGACCTCGCCCATCGCAGTCTTGGCACATATATGATCCTCGACCACATCGAGCGTGCCGCCAAGCTCGGCCTGCCCTTTCTCTATCTCGGATACTGGGTGCAGGGCTCGCGCAAGATGAGCTACAAGTCACGTTTCCTGCCACAGGAAAGACTGACGATCGACGGCTGGATCCGTCACCTTTAATCGCTGAATACAATTTTAAGAGAACTCGCCGCGTAACACCATTTTAACGTGCAACATATAACGCTGAGTTATCCAGACCGGGGTTTGTATGGGACTTACTTTCCAATCGGCCGGCGACGACCATCGCCGCGGGCTCCTGCTTACCGCGATCGGCGCGGTTCTGTTCACGTTCGATGTTCCGCTGATCCGCCTCGCGGCGTCCGACAAGTGGACATTGATGTTCGCCCGTGGCTTGCTGTTGTTCCTCGCGATGACGGTGCTGTGGCTCATCTTCCAGCGCGGCTGGCGTGGCGGCGTCACCTATATCAGCGGTATCGGCGGGATCATCGCTGCCATCAGCAGCACGCTCGCCAATCTCATGTTCCTCGCCGCGGTAACCGAGACCACGGCCGCCAATCTCGTTTTCATCATCGCGCTCAATCCGGTGATCTGCGCGCTGCTCGCCTGGATGGTGCTGCGGGAACGCGTCGCCTGGCAGACCTGGATCGCCATCGTCCTGGCGCTCACGGGCGTCGGCATCATCGTATGGAACGGCCTGACCGTCGGCACCTTCGAGGGAGATCTGCTCGCCTTCGGCGTGGCGACCTGCATGGCGATCACGCTCACCGCCGCGCGCTGGAGCGGCAAGAACATCATGACGAGCCTCGCCATCGGGGCGCTCGTCTCGGCCTGCATCTCGGCTTTCTGGGCGCAGCCCGCCGCTCTTCCGGCGGTGAGCTGGGGCTGGCTCGCCGTCAACGCCCTCCTCATCGTGCCTGTTGCAATGGCGCTCCTCGCCCTCGGGCCGCGCTACCTGCCCGCCCCGGAAGTCGCTATGTTTTTCCTGCTCGAGCTGATCCTGACGCCATTCTGGATGTGGCTCGCCTTCGGTGAGCTTCCGACCCGGGAGGCCCTCGTCGGCGGCATCATCGTCTTCCTCACCCTGCTCGGCCACAGTATCTGGCGGCTGTCGACGGCCGCCCGCCCCGGCACGCGGCCGGTCCAGATGACCGCCATGTGAGGAGTCTGTTCGAATTTTACCAAAATCTTCATGACTCCTTGCGGGCATTGCTTAATCGGCCCGATATAGCTGCTTCCTAAAAGGGGAATCATGACAAGCTCGTTGACCGATCCGCTAGGAGCCGCCCGCGTCGTCGTCCATATGCTGGAAAAGGCGGCCGAATTCGGTCTCACGATCACCTGCTCGTCGGATTTCGACGAGTTCATCGAGGTCAGGCATGGCCGGCGCGGCGGTGCCGTATCGCCGATGTTCGATCCTGCCATCACCCAGCTCGACAATTCGCGCGCCTTCTGGATGCAGGCCCTGCTGAACGGAACTGACGTCGTGTCGCTGCAGGCCTTCCGGCTCGATATCGTCCACACCAATCTGGCGGAGTGGGCGCTGGGCTGGATGGCCGGGCTCTATATCAAGCGCCAGGAGCTGGTGATGCCCTCTTCGATCGAGCCGCCCGAGCATTCGCGCTCGCGCCTGCTCAAGGGCGGCCTTGTCTATCATGGCGAAGCCTGGATCGACAACAAGGCGATGAAGAAGCGCGAATGGTTCGACCATTTCCTCAAGCTCGGCATGCTCATCTCGCTGATCAAGTGGCATCCCGACGCCGTGTGGGCACTGACAAGCAAGGCCTTCGTCACCCATGGTCTCGTGGCGCGCGCCGGCTATGGCCTGCAGGAGCGCGGCTTCCTGAAATGGCATGAGGAATGGCAGCCGTCGGGCGCCGAGCCGACCGAATGGCTGATGGTGGCGGAGCGCAACCACCTCGAATTCCTCATCGCCGAGGAAGCGTCTAAATTACCTTGATATCGACAGGGCCGACCTTGGAGACAACCACGACGCCCTTGCGGTTGTCCTCAAAACGATGCGGCAGGATCACGCGCTGATAGGGGCACCAGAAGACGGTGGCGTCCGGCGCCGACATGGCCGCCATGATGTGGTCGTAGTGCGGCCTGTCGGTCATGACGACCTTGCGATAGGCGGCGCTCACCACCTGATGATAAGAGTGGCCGTTGAGACAGGGGAACGACACGGGGTTCATGCCCCAGAGGCGCGCGATCTCGGACTTCTGCCCGACCCGCTCGACACTGAACATTCCCGATGCTTCATCGAGAACGACATCAACACCGAATTTCGGATTGATGACGCCTTCATCGAGCGCCGTCTTCAACAGATCCGGAATATTGGCGCGATGCGGATCGGCTTCGGTCACGAAAGTGTGGCGCGTCAGATGGATGTCGCTCTTGCCGATGATGATGTCGATGCGGTTACGCGCGGCATTCACATCGTTGTATTTCTCTTCAAACCAGCCCGACAGATAGTAGCGCAGATTGTAGGGGCCGGGAAAAGTGTGCAGCCATTCCATGGCGAAATAGAGCGACGCCCAGTTGGGCGCGAAGACCGACCACTCGATCTGGGTGCCGCGCTGCGAGCTCTTGATCTTGACGAAGCCCTGGCGGTCTAGCAGCTCAAACTCGGGCGCGCCGCCATGCGCGAGCGCTTCCTGTGGCGCCAGCGGCTGGCCCCGGTAGATCCAGGAAACTTCAGGCTCTGTCGTAGCGCCTGGGCTGCGCATAATGAGGGTACTCCAAATCCTTTCCGCGCCTTTTCCACTATGCCTTATAGCTGTAGTAAACAGCCAAGTTTTTCAAGGAACGGATTGAATATTCCATTAATGCGAAGATGTTTAGGATATCTTAACCAAACTTGTTGGACTTCGGAAAGCCCTTAGGCGGCAGCCTTCCGGCCTGCGCCCGCTCCCCGACCCACTCCTTGAGATCGGTCACGTTGAATGTACGTCCGGAAGCGTCGGTCCATTTCAGCCCTTCCTTGAGGTTGAATCCGACCGCATCGGACAGACCACCGTCCTTGAACTTCTGCAGCCTGACGCCTTTTCCGCGTGTCATTTCAGGTACTTCCGAGCGTTTGAAGAGCAAAAGCTTGCGGTTCTCGCCGATCGCGGCGATGTGATCATCCGCATCCCCCAGAACAGCACAGACCTGCGCTTCAACCGGTAGTTTTACATTCAAAACCTGCTTGCCCTTACGGGTATTGGCCAGGCATTCGTCCTCATTCACGATAAAGCCCGCGCCATCGCTCGCCGCCACCAGGAGCTTGCGCCCGGCGCGGTGGACGAACAAGGCGACGATCTGGTCGGTGGCCTCGAGATCGGCCATCAGGCGGACCGGCTCGCCGTGACCGCGCCCACCGGGCAATTTTGCCGCGTCCAGAGTGAAGAACTTGCCCGATGAGGCGAACAGCATGATGCTGTCGGTGGTCTCCGCCTTCACAACGAACTTGCCGCTGTCGCCATCCTTGTAGACGAGGCTCGACATATCCTCGAGATGACCCTTCATGGCGCGGATCCAGCCCTTCTCGGAGCAGACGACGGTGACCGGCTCCTTCTCGATCATCGCCTGCTCGAGGTCGAGATCGATCTCCGGCGCCTGCGCGAATTCGGTGCGCCTCCTGCCGATGTCGGTCTTCTTGCCGAACTTCTCCTTGGTCTCCTTGATCTCGCCCGCGATCTTCTCCCATTGGGCATCGTCGGACTTGACGAGTTTCTTGAGGCCCGCCTCCTCCTTCTTCAGCGCGTCATGCTCGCGGCGGATCTCCATTTCCTCGAGCTTGCGCAAAGCCCTGAGGCGCATATTGAGAATGGCTTCGGCCTGGGTATCGGTGAGCTTGAAGCGCTTCATCAAGACGGGCTTCGGCTCATCCTCGGTGCGGATGATGCGGATCACCTCATCGAGATTGAGATAGGCGATGAGATAGCCGCCGAGGATATCGAGCCTGCGGGCGATCTCGGCCAGGCGGAAATTCGAGCGGCGGACGAGCACGACCTTGCGGTGGTCCAGCCATTCGCGCAGCACGTCGCGCAGCGACATGACCTTGGGCACGCGGCCTTCCGAAAGCACGTTCATGTTGAGCGGAATGCGCGCCTCGAGCTCGGTATTGCGGAACAGCTGCTCCATCAGGAGCTGCGGGTCGACGGTGCGACTCTTCGGCTCGAAGACGATGCGGATGTCTTCGGCCGATTCATCGCGCAGGTCGGCAAGCAGCGGCAGCTTCTTCGCGGTGATGAGCTCGGCGATCCGCTCGATCAGCCGGCCTTTCTGCACCTGATAGGGAATCTCGGTGACGACGATCTGCCAGGTGCCGCGGCCCAGATCTTCCTGGCTCCAGCGGGCACGCACCCGGAAGGCGCCGCGTCCGGTCTTGTAGGCATCGAGGATGGTGGCCGCGTCATCGACAATGATGCCGCCGGTCGGGAAATCCGGGCCCGGCACCAGCTTCACCAGCTTGTCGACCGTGGCATTGGGGAACTTGATCAGATGCAAGGCGGCGTCGCAGAGCTCGGCCGCATTGTGCGGCGGGATCGAGGTCGCCATGCCGACGGCGATGCCGGACGAGCCATTGGCGAGGAGATTGGGAAAGGCGCCCGGCAGCACAACCGGCTCGCGGTCCTCGCCATTATAGGTGTCGCGGAAATCGACCGTGTCTTCATCGATGCCCTCGAGCAGCGCCATGGCGACATCGGTGAGGCGTGCCTCGGTGTAACGATAGGCGGCGGCATTGTCGCCGTCGATATTGCCGAAATTGCCCTGACCTTCGATCAGCGGATAGCGCACCGCGAAATCCTGGGCGAGGCGCACCAGCGCGTCATAGACGGCCTGGTCGCCATGCGGATGGTATTTGCCGATGACGTCGCCCACCACGCGGGCGCATTTCTTGAAGCCCGAGGCCGGGTCGAGCTTGAGGAGCCGCATGGCATAGAGCAGGCGCCGGTGCACCGGCTTGAGGCCATCGCGCACATCCGGCAGCGCCCGGTGCATGATGGTCGAGAGCGCATAGGCCAGATAGCGCTCTTCCAGCGCATCGCGCAGATTGATGGATTCGATGTCTTTCGGCCCTTGCGGGGGCGGTGCGTGCTTGCTCATGATTCGCTCAGTATAGCAGAGGGGGGAATGCGAGAATCAGCGTGGAATTGCGGGCAGAAATGAATATGTGCTAGGATGTGTACATACTAGCACAAGGCTTTCAATATGACAGCAAGCACTACCATGACCATTCGGGTCAGTCCTGAAGTCAAACGAAAGCTCGACCGACTGGCGAGCAATACCCGGCGGAGCAAATCCTATCTCGCAGCGGAAGCCGTTTCCGCCTATGTCGACCGGGAACTTGAAATCATCGAAGGCATCAAGCGCGGACTGGCCGATGTTGAGGCTGGGCGGGTTGTTCCACATGATGAAGCGATGACAGAAGTATATGACGTCATCAAAGCCGCAAAGGTCGGCAAGAAGTGAAGCGGCCTGTTCAGTGGTCGCGCGCGGCCCTGGATGATCTCAAGGAGCAAATTGCCTATATCGCAGCCGATAATCCGGCAGCGGCCCTCCGTGTAGCTGATCGTATCCGCGACACTGGTACGGCGCTTGGCAAAATGGCTGTCGGCCGACCGGGGCGCATGACGGGTACCTATGAAAAACTGGTCACCCGCCTGCCCTATGTCGTTGCCTATGCGATAACAATGCATGGCGGTAGTGAAGTCATTCCGATCCTGCGTGTAATTCATACATCTCGCGACTGGCCTGCTAACGAATGGCCGGATAGGAGCCGTTAACTCACAAACGGTGCAGGAGCACCCGGCAGACGGGCTTCTTGCCCCATTCGGCATCGCAGGCGCGGCGGACCGCGATGCGGATGGTCTCGATCACCGTCTCGTCATTCTGGCGGCGCGGCCGCGGCATGGAGTCGAAGGCCTCCTCCGCCACATCCTTGAGCTTTTCGCCGAGTCCGGCCGGCAGGCCATCCGTGACGAGACCGATCTCGGTGAAGAGGCCCAGCTTGCGGTCGATCACCAGGCTCGCCACCACGATGCCGACGAAAGACAGCTTGCGGCGATGCCGCGCCGGCCCCTCGACCGCCGGCACGATCAGCTTGCCATCGACATGGAGCCGGCCGGCCGGCGCCTCATCGACGATGTGAACCGGACCCGGGCAAAGGCGGATGAGATCACCATTCTCCGCCATCACGGTTTCTTCGATGCCGGCCTCCTCGGCAAGCTCCATGTGGCGCAGCAGATGGCGCGGCTCGCCATGCATGGGAACGACAGCGCGGGGCTTCAGCCATTGATAGAGAAGCTTCAGCTCGTCCTGGCGCGGATGACCCGATGTGTGGACGAGCGCATCGTCGGAGGTGACCACATCGACGCCGAGGCGGGCGAGGTTGTTATGGACGGCGCTCACCGCCTTCTCATTGCCGGGGATGGTCTTGGAGGAAAAGATCACCAGATCGCCGTCATCGAGGGCGATCGCTGGATGGTTGTCATCGGCGATGCGGGCAATGGCGGCGCGCGGTTCTCCCTGGCTGCCGGTGCAGAGCAGCATGACCTTGTCGCGCGGCAGATAGCCGAAGGCTTCCTCCTCGAGAAAGCTGCCGGCGTCGCGCAGATAACCACAGGCCCGCGCCGCCTCGATCGTCTGGCGCATGGCGCGCCCGGCAATGACGACCTCGCGGCCGGCCCGGCGGGCGGCGGCGACGGCTGCCGAGATGCGCTCGACATGGGAGGCGAAAGTGGTGATGGCGATGCGGCCCGTGGCTTCGCCGACGATGCTCTCCAGCGTCGCCGACACCTCGGCCTCCGAGACGGAGAAGCCCTCACGGAACACATTGGTCGAGTCGCAGATGAGCGCGTCGACGCCCTCCTCCCCGATCGCCCGGAAGCGCGCTTCATCGAAGGGGCCGCCCATCACCGGCGTACGGTCGATCTTCCAGTCGCCCGAATGCAGCACCCTGCCCTGCTTCGTCTCGATGAGGAGCGCGGCGGGCTCGGGTATGGAATGGGTGACGCTCACATATTCGAGGTCGAACGAACCCACCTTGAAGCGCGAGCCCACCGGCTTGATGCGCACCGTCACATCTTCATCGAGACCGCGTTCTTTCAGCTTGCCGGCCAGGATCTGGGCGGCGAAGGGCGTGCAATAGACCGGGCAGTTGAGCTGCGGCCACAGCCAGGCGACGGCGCCCAGATGGTCCTCATGGGCATGGGTGAGCACCAGGCCGGACAGCCGGCGGCGCTCGCCGATGATATGGCCGAGATCGGGCAGCACGATGTCGATGCCGGGCTCGGTCTCGTCGCCGAATTTGACGCCGAGATCAACCATCAGCCATTCGCGGTCATCGGCCGGACCGATGCCGTAGCAATAGCAGTTCATGCCGATCTCGCCGACCCCGCCCAAGGGCAAAAGGACGAAGTCGTTGCTATGGTCGAATTTCTTCTTGGCGTTCATGACCGGCGCACCTGAACCTCGCCGGAATGGATCGGCCTCAGGCTGCCATCGGGCAAAGCGAGAATCATCGCACCATCATCGCCCAGATCGGCAAAAGTGCCACGCACATCCGTCTGGTTGATGGTGGCCTGGAATTCCTGGCCAAGGCCCGCCGCATGGGCAAGCCAGGCCTTGCGGATCTCAGCGAAGCCCTTGCCCTCCCGCCAGACCGACAGCCAGTGCGTGAGAAAGCGGTCGAGCTGGTCCAGGCCTTCGCGGGGCGTGACCCTGGCGCCATGCCGCACCAGCGCGGTCACCGGATAGGGCGTCCCTTCCGGGGCATGGACGATATTGAGGCCCATGCCGAGCGCCACCGTGATGCGCCCGTCCGCCGATTGGGCCACGGTCTCGGGCAGGATGCCAGAGAATTTGGCGCCGGCCAATTGCACGTCATTCGGCCATTTGATGCCAATGGATGGCGCGCCCCGCGGCAGAACCGCAAGAGCCGTGTCGCGGATCGCGAGCGCCGCCACGAAGCCGATCTGGCTGGCGGTCAGCGCCGTGCCGGTGAGCGTGAAGATGAAAGTCGCGTAGAGATTGCCGGGTTCCGACACCCAGTGGCGGCCGAGCCGGCCGCGGCCCTGCGACTGCAGATCGGCGATGATCCACAAGGGACCGCGCTCACCCTCCTTCGCCAGGCGATGGGCTTCGGCATTGGTCGAGTCGATGGCCTCGAAATGGAGGAGTCTGCCCGCCAATCCCATCAGAACAAGGATGCTGCCGCAGCTTCGGCCAGGCTGTTCAGCGGCTGCGGGAAGAGTGCAAAGAGCAGGACGAAGAGCCCGGCCAGCACCACCACCGCCTTGACCTCGGTGACCATGGGCTCGAAGCGCTCGGCCGGCTCATCGAAATACATGAGCTTGACGATGCGGATGTAATAGACCGCGCCCACGACGCTGGCCAGCACGCCGATGACGGCAAGCGTCACCAGGTTGGCTTTGATCGCCGCCATGAAGATGAAGTACTTGGCGAAGAAGCCTGCCAGCGGCGGGATGCCGGCGAGCGAGAACATGAACACCGCCAGGAAGAAGGCGTGCAGCCCGTTGGTGCGGGCGAGCCCGGCGAGATCGCTGATCGTCTCGACCTGCCCGTCCTTGCGGCGCATCGCCAGGATGCAGGCGAAGGTGCCGAGCGTCATGATCAGATAGATCGTCATGTAGATGACGACGCTGCGCACGCCTTCGGGGCTGCCGGCGGCGAGGCCGATCAGCGCATAGCCCATATGGCCGATCGAGGAATAGGCGACGAGCCGCTTGATGTTGGTCTGGCCGATGGCGGCGAAGGCGCCGAGCACCATGGAGGCGATCGAGATGAAGACCAGGATCTGCTGCCAGTCGGGCAGCACGCCTGAGAACGGCGCCAGCATGGCGCGCACGAAAAGCGCCATGGCGGCGATCTTGGGGGCGGCGGCGAAGAAGGCGGCAACCGGCGTGGGTGCCCCCTCATAGACATCGGGCGTCCACATATGGAAGGGCACGGCCGAGACCTTGAAGGCAAGGCCGGCAATGAGGAAGACAAGACCGAAAATGAGGCCGAGGCCCGGCTCGCCTGCAGCCAGCGCCCTGGCGATCTCGGGAAATGCCACGTGGCCGGTGAAGCCATAGATGAGGGATGCGCCATAGAGCAGCATGCCCGAAGAGAGCGCGCCCAGGACGAAATATTTGAGACCGGCTTCAGAGGACTTCGCCTTGTCGCGATCGATGGCGGCGACCACGTAGAGCGCCAGCGACTGCAATTCGAGGCCCATATAGAGCGCCACGAGGTCATTGGCCGAGATCATGATCATCATGCCGGCGGTGGCGAGGAGCACGAGTATGGGATATTCGAAGCGCTCGATCTTCTCGGTCTTCATGAAATTGACCGAGAGCACGATGGCGACAGCCGAGCCGAACAGCGTCAGCACCTTCATGAAGCGGGCGAAGGTGTCGATGACGAGCGAGCCGCCAAAGGCCTCCTGCCGTCCTTCGCCGCCCCAGATCACCATCGCCACGGCGATGCCCAGCACGACGATGGCGGCGATATTGACGATATCGGCCGATTTCTCGCGGAAGACGCCGAACATGAGCAGCGCCATTGCCGCCACGACCAGGAAAATCTCCGGCAGCGCCGCGGTACCCTGGATATGATCGAGAAGTGACATCATCTTAGAGCCCTGCCGCCGTGATTGCGCCCGCCGCGGCAAGCGATTTCTGGACGCCCGCCATCAGGCTCTCGACCGACGATCCGAAGACATCGAGGATGGGCGATGGATAGACGCCGAAGAAGATGGTGAGCAGGATCAGCGGCACCAGAGCCGCGGCCTCGCGCGGCGTCATGTCCGTGATATGCCTCAGACTCGCCTTCTCCAGATTGCCGAACACGACCCGGCGATAGAGCCACAGCGCATAGCCCGCCGACAGGATGACGCCGGTCGCGGCGAAGAAGGCCACCCAGCTGTTGTTCTGGAAGGCGCCCAGGATGGTGAGGAATTCGCCGATGAAGCCCGACGTGCCGGGCAAGCCGACATTGGCCATGGTGAAGAGCATGAAGGTCAAGGCATAGAGCGGCATGCGGTTGACGAGACCGCCATAGGCAGCGATCTCGCGCGTATGCATGCGGTCATAGACGACGCCGACGCACAGGAACAAGGCGCCCGAAACGAGCCCGTGCGAGATCATCTGGAACAAGGCGCCATCGATGCCCTGGCGCGTCATGGTGAAGATGCCCATGGTCACGAAGCCCATATGGGCGACCGACGAATAGGCGATCAGCTTCTTCATGTCCTCCTGCATCATGGCGACGAGCGAGGTATAGATGATGGCGACGATCGACAGCGCGAAGACCAGCGGTGCGAACTGGTCGGAGGCTATCGGGAACATCGGCAGCGAGAAGCGCAGGAAGCCATAGCCGCCCATCTTCAGGAGGATCGCCGCCAGGATGACGGAACCGGCCGTCGGCGCCTCGACATGGGCGTCGGGAAGCCAGGTATGGACCGGCCACATCGGCATCTTCACCGCGAAGGAGGCGAAGAAGGCAAGCCACAGCCAGGTCTGCATCCCGGCCGGGAAATTCGCGTTCTTGTAGAGGACGGCGATGTCGGTGGTGCCCGAGAACCAGTACATGGCGATGATGGCGAGCAGCATCAGCACCGAGCCGAGCAGCGTGTAGAGGAAGAACTTGAAGCTCGCATAGACGCGCCGCGGCCCGCCCCACACGCCGATGATCAGGAACATCGGGATGAGGCCGCCTTCGAAGAACAGATAGAACAGCACCAGATCGAGCGCGCAGAACACGCCGATCATCAGGGTTTCCAGCACCAGGAAGGCGATCAGATATTCACGCAGGCGCGTCGAAACCTGCCAGCTCGCCAGGATGCAGATCGGCATCAGCAAAGTGGTGAGGATGACGAACAGCATCGATATGCCGTCAACACCCATATGGTAGGAGGCGGTATCACCGAGCCAGCCGACCTTCTCGACGAACTGGAAATCAGGATTGCGGACGTCGAAATAGTGCCAGATCAGCAGCGACAGGACGAAGGTGACGACCGTCGTCCACAGCGCCGCCCAGCGCATGTTGCGCAAGGCGACCTCGTCATTGCCGCGGATCGCCAGCACGAAGGCGGCGCCGATCAGCGGCAGGAAGGTGACGACCGATAGAATAGGCCAGCCGGACATCAGTGCGCGCTCCCAAACATGAACCATGTCACGAGGGCGGCGACACCAATCAGCATGGCGAAGGCATAGTGGAACAGATAGCCGCTTTGCAGCTTGACGACCCGCTGGGTCACATCGACAACCCGGGCCGAGACGCCGTCAGGCCCGAAACCGTCGATCAGCCAGCCATCGCCGCGCTTCCACAGGAAACGGCCCAGCCATTTGGCCGGATTGACGAAGATGAAGTCGTAGAGCTCATCGAAATACCACTTGTTGAGCAGGAACTGGTAGAGCGGCCAATGCTGCTCGGCGAGCTTGCCCGGTATGTCGGTGCGGCGGATGTAGAACTGGTAGGCGAGCGCGAAGCCCAGCACCATCGCGACGAAGGGCGACCATTTCACCCAGGCCGGGACATGATGCATCTCCTCGATGATCTTGTTCTCCGGGCCCCGGAATATCCCCTGGGCCCAGAAATGCACTTCATCATGGCCGATGAAATAGGGCGCGAAGACGATGCCGGCGAGGAGCGCGCCCGCCGCCAGGATATAGAGCGGCGCCATCATCACCTGGGGCGATTCATGCACATGGCTCATCACCTCGGACGTCGCCCGCGACTTGCCATGGAAGGTCAGGAACATCAGGCGCCAGGAATAGAAGGAGGTGCAGAAGGCGGCGACCACGAGGAGCACGAAAGCAAAGCCCGCCGCGGCCGCATGGGAGGTGAAGGCGCCCTCGATGATCGCGTCCTTGGAGAAGTAGCCTGCCGTGTAAGGAAAGCCGGTCAGCGACAGGGTGCCGATCAGCATCATTGCCCAGGTGACGCGGATATGCGGGGCGAGGCCGCCCATCTTGCGGATGTCCTGCTCGTTCGACATCGCATGGATGACCGAGCCTGAGCCCAGGAACAGCAGCGCCTTGAAGAAGGCATGGGTGAACAGATGGAACATGCCCACGCCATAGGCCCCTACCCCCATGGCGACGAACATGTAGCCGAGCTGCGAGCAGGTCGAATAGGCGATGACGCGCTTGATGTCGTTCTGGACCAGGCCGACAGTCGCGGCGAAGAAGGCGGTGATGGCGCCGACGACGATCACCACATCGCGCGCATGCGGCGCCAGCTCATAAAGGGGCGACATGCGGGCGACCAGGAAGACGCCCGCCGTCACCATGGTTGCGGCATGGATCAAGGCGGAGACCGGGGTCGGGCCTTCCATGGCATCGGGTAGCCAGGTGTGCAGGAGGAATTGCGCCGACTTGCCCATGGCCCCCATGAACAGGAGGAGGCATATGGCGGTCAGCACGTCGAACTGCCAGGACAGGAATGTCATGGTCTTGCCGACCTGCTCGGCGGCACTCGAAAAGATCGTATCGAACTCGATCGAGCCGAAGATGAGGAACACGGCGGCGATGCCGAGCAGGAAGCCGAAGTCGCCGACCCGGTTCACGATGAAGGCCTTGATCGCCGCGGCATTGGCGGAGGGCTTATGATACCAGAAGCCGATCAGCAGATAGGAGGCAAGACCGACGCCCTCCCAGCCGAAGAACATCTGCAGCAGGTTGTCGGAGGTCACCAGCATCAGCATCGCGAAGGTGAACAGCGACAGATAGGCGAAGAAGCGCGGCTGATGCGGATCGTGGCTCATATAGCCGATCGAATAGATATGCACAAGCGAGGAGACGGTGTTGACCACGACCAGCATCACCGCCGTCAGCGTGTCGATCCGGAAGGCCCAGTTGGCGTTGAGGGCGCCGGAATTCACCCAGCGCAGAACCTCGACCTTCATGGGCTCTGCTTCATGCATGTACTGCCAGAAGGCCACCCAGGAGAGGATGGCCGAGATGACGAGCAGGCCCGAGGTCAGATAGGCGGCCCAGGGCGTGGGATAGGCATGATGGGCGTGGTCGTCATGGCCATGATCGTCATGAGCATGAGCGTGGCCCGCATGCGCATCGTCATGGCCATGCGAATCGACAGTGCTCCCCATCATGCGGAAGGCTTGCGTGCCGAGAAGGCCCGCGATGATGGCGCCGATAAGGGGGAGGAAGACGATGAGCTGATACATGATGCGGCGTCAGCCCTTCATGAGATTGATGTCTTCAACCGCGATCGAGCCGCGGTTGCGGAAATAGACGACGAGGATGGCAAGGCCGATCGCCGCCTCGGCGGCGGCAACGGTGAGCACGAAGAGCGCGAAGACCTGGCCCATCAGGTCGCCCAGATAGGCGGAAAAGGCGACGAAGTTGATATTGACCGCGAGCAGCATGAGCTCGACCGACATCAGGATGATGATGACGTTCTTGCGGTTGAGGAAGATGCCGAACACGCCGATGGTGAAGAGGATGGCGGCGACGGTGAGGAAATGTCCGAGCGTGATGGTCATGTTCAGATCCCCTGCCCCGGCTTGACCTGGCGCACTTCGATGGCGGTGGCCGGGTTGCGGGCCACCTGGTCGGCGATGTTCTGGCGCTTGACGCCCGCCTTGTGGCGCAAGGTGAGCACGATGGCGCCGATCATGGCGACGAGCAGCACCAGCCCCGCCACCTGGAAGTAGAAGAAGTATTTCGTATAGAGGATCAGGCCCAGGGCTTCGGTATTGGTGACGCCGCCGGGCGCAATGGGCTCGGCGATCTTGCCGGCCTCGGAAGAGAAGTTCCAGGTGCCGAGCACCAGGATGAGCTCGACCAGAAGGATCAGGCCGATAGCGCCGCCGATCGGCAGATAGCTCAGCATGCCGCGGCGCAATTCGGTGAAATCGACGTCGAGCATCATGACGACGAACAGGAACAGCACCGCCACCGCGCCGACATAGACGACGACCAGGATGAGCGCCAGGAACTCGGCACCCGCCAGGATGAAGAGCCCCGCCGCGTTGAAGAAGACGAGGATCAGGAACAGCACCGAATGGACCGGGTTGCGCGATGAAATGACCATCACCGCGGCGGCGCAGGCCACCACGGAGAACAGATAGAAGAACAAGCTCGCGACCGTCATAGTCCCCTCAATCCTCGTCGGCGCTTACCGGTAAGGCGCGTCGAGCGCAATATTCCTGGCGATCTCGCGTTCCCAGCGATCGCCATTGGCGAGCAGCTTGTCCTTGTTGAACAGGAGCTCCTCGCGGGTTTCCGTGGCAAATTCGAAATTCGGCCCCTCGACGATGGCATCGACCGGGCAGGCTTCCTGGCAGAAGCCGCAATAGATGCATTTCACCATGTCGATGTCATAGCGGGTGGTGCGCCTGGTGCCGTCATTGCGGCGCGGTCCGGCCTCGATGGTGATGGCCTGGGCCGGGCAGATCGCCTCGCACAGTTTGCAGGCGATGCAGCGCTCCTCGCCATTGGGATAGCGCCGGAGCGCATGCTCGCCGCGGAAGCGCGGCGACACCGGCCCCTTCTCGAAGGGATAGTTCACCGTCGCCTTGGGCGCGAAGAAATAGCGCAGCGCCATGAAGGTGGCGGAAACGAATTCGCGCAGGAACAGCGCGCGGCCTGCCTGAGCCATTCTCATGACATCACCAATTCAACATCCCGCCGAGCAGAAAGCCCAGTACCGGAAAGACCAGCAGCCCGATCACGTAAATGACCCTTGTCACCTTCGCCGGGTCGCGCTTCTGCGTGAGCGTCACCTTCGCCCTTTCGTGACGCGCGCTCAGGACCGGATAGATGAAGCGCCGGAAGACTGCGAGGCACAATATCCCCAGCGCCAGGAAAACCAGCGCCGAGAGCACATTGGTGAACGAAAAGACCATGATCGAGGTTCCTCATGGCAGCCATCCGAAAGTCACGAGCACGCCGGCGGTGAGCGCCACCCAGAACAGCGAGATGGGCAGGAACACCTTCCAGCCGAGGCGCATCAGCTGGTCATAGCGGTAGCGCGGCACGATCGCCTTCACCATGGCGAACATGAAGAAGACGAAGCAGAGCTTGGCCAGGAACCAGATGACGCCCGGCACCAGATTGAGCGGCCAGATGTCGATCGGCGGCAGCCAGCCGCCGAGGAACAGAATGGTCGTCATCGCGCACATCAGGATGATGGCGATGTACTCACCCAGCATGAAGAGGAGGTAAGGCGTCGAGGAATACTCGACCATGAAGCCGGCGACGAGTTCCGATTCCGCTTCGCCCAGGTCGAAGGGGGGACGGTTGGTTTCCGCCAGCGCCGAGACGAAGAAGATGATGAACATCGGCAGAAGCGGCAGCCAGTACCAGTTGAGGAAAGCGAGCCATGGCAGCCCGATCAGGGTCGCGAGCCCGGTCTCCTGCGACTTCACGATGGCCGTCAAATTGAGCGAGCCGACGCAGAGCAGAACGGTGATGATGACGAAGCCGATCGAGACCTCGTAGGACACCATTTGCGCCGCGGCGCGCAGCGCCGACAGGAAGGGATATTTCGAGTTGGACGCCCAGCCGCCCATGATGACGCCATAGACGCCAAGGGAGGAGATGGCGAGCAGATAGAGAATGCCGACATTGAGGTCGGCTATCGCCCAGCCTTCGTCGAGCGGGATCACCGCCCAGGCGGCGAGCGACAGAAGCGCCGTGACCAGGGGGGCGATGATGAACACACCCTTGTTGGCGCCATCGGGAATGATGACTTCCTTGAACACGAATTTGAGCAGGTCGGCGAAGGACTGCAGCAATCCCCAGGGTCCGACGACATTGGGGCCGCGGCGCATCTGCACCGCCGCCCACACCTTGCGGTCGGCATAGAGCAGGAAAGCGGTCACGATCAGGAGCGCGACGAGCAGCGCCACGCTCTGGATGACGATGAGGCCAACGGTGAAGATAATCTCGTTCATGTCACTCCGCCGCCTCGAGCCTGGCCCCGTTCCTGAGCGCCGAACATTCACCCATGATGCGCGATGCGCGCGCGATCGGGTTGGTGAGATAGAAATCCCCGATCGGCGAAGCGAAGGCGTCGCCCGACATCTGTCCGCCCTGCCCGGCCAGCGCCGCCAGGTCGGCGGCATCGGCCCTGGCCACCTGGTCGAGGCGGGCCAGATGCGGGGCCTTCTCGTACATGGCCTTGCGCAATTCGGCGAGCGAGTTCCAGGGCTGCGTGGCGCCCAATGCTTCCGACAGAGCGCGCAAAATCGCCCAGTCCTCGCGAGCTTCGCCCGGTGGGAAGGTGGCGCGCCGCGTCATCTGCGGGCGGCCTTCGGTATTCACATAGGTCACCGACTTCTCGGTATAGGCGGCACCCGGCAGGATGACGTCGGCGCGATGCGCGCCCACATCGCCATGGCTGCCCTGATAGACGACGAAGCATGTGCCCTGCGGCGGCAGCTCCACCTCATCGGCGCCGAGCAGGAACAGGATGTCGAGGTCGCCCGCCTTGGCGGCGCTCAGAATATCGCGCGTCGACCTGCCTCCCGCGCCCGGCAGAGCGCCGGCATCGAGCGCGCCGACACGGCCCGCGGCGGTGTGGAGGATGTTGAAGCCGTTCCAGCCATCCTTGACGCCCCCCAGAGACTGGGCGGCCGCGAGCACGGCAGCACCATCGGGACGCGCCAGGGCGCCCTGCCCGATGATGACCATCGGCTTCTGCTTCTGGCTGAGATCGAAGTCCTTGAGACGGGCCAGGCTGTCCGGGCCGGCGCCCAGATACTTGTAAGAATAAGTGAGATCGGCTTTCTCGCCGACGAGGCCCACGGGGAGATTGCCCTTGAGCCAGCGTTTGCGGATGCGGGCATTGAGCACCGGCGCCTCGAGGCGCGGATTGGTGCCGATGAGCAGGATCGCGTCGGCCTCTTCGATGCCGGTGATGGTCGAGTTGAACAGATAGCCGGCGCGGCCGCCGGCATTGCCAAGCGGCGTCCCATCCTGGCGGCAGTCGATGCTGGCGATGCCGAGCGCATCGGCGAGCTGCTTGATCGAGAAAGCCTCCTCGGCGCCGACGAGATCCCCCAGGATGATCCCGACGCGCTCAGGTGCTGTGCCCTTCAGCTTCTGGGCGACGCGCAGGAACGCCTCTTTCCAGTTGGCGGCGCGCAGTTTGCCGATCTCGCGGATATAGGGCCGGTCGAGGCGCTGGGTGCGAAGCCCATCCCACACGAAGCGGGTCTTGTCGGAAATCCACTCCTCGTTCACGTCCTCATGGGTGCGCGGCAGGATGCGCATCACTTCGCGGCCGCGCGAATCGACGCGGATATTGGAGCCCACCGCATCCATGGCATCGATGGTCTCGGTCTTGGTCAGCTCCCAGGGCCGCGCCTTGAACTCATAAGGTTGCGAGGTGAGCGCGCCGACGGGACAGAGATCGATGATATTGGCCTGGAGCTCGGAGGTCATGGCGCGTTCGAGATAGCTCGTGATCTCCATGTCCTCGCCGCGGCCGATGGCGCCCAGTTCCTCGACACCGCCTACTTCCGTCGTGAAGCGCACGCAGCGCGTGCACTGGATGCAGCGGTTCATCGAGGTCTTGACCAGGGGGCCGATATATTTGTCCTCGACGGCCCGCTTGTTCTCGGCAAAGCGGTTCTTGTCGATGCCATAGGCCATCGCCTGGTCCTGCAGGTCGCATTCGCCGCCCTGGTCGCAGATCGGGCAATCGAGCGGGTGGTTGATGAGCAGGAATTCCATCACCCCTTCGCGCGCCTTCTTGACCAGCGGCGTGCGGGTGTTCACTTCCGGCGCCTCGCCATTGGGCCCGGGGCGCAGATCATTGACCGACATGGCGCAGGAGGCCTGCGGCTTCGGCATGCCCTTCACCTCGACCAGGCACATGCGGCAATTGCCGGCGATCGACAGGCGCTCGTGATAGCAGAAGCGCGGCACTTCGGCGCCCGCCGCCTCGCAGGCCTGCAGCAGCGTCGTGCCGTTCTCGACTTCAATCTCGGTGCCGTCGACTTTCAGTTTCGGCATCTTGTCCTCACTCAGCGGCCTGCAGGCGCACCGCGCCCGCATGATCCGGATTGGCCGCATATTGATCGATGCGCTCTTCGATCACATGGCGGAAATGGCGGATGAGGCCCTGGACCGGCCAGGCCGCCGCATCGCCGAGCGCGCAGATCGTGTGGCCCTCGATCTGGTAGGTGACGTCGAGCAGCATGTCGATCTCGCGCTTCTCGGCACGGCCTTCGGCCATGCGCATGAGCACGCGCCACATCCAGCCCGTCCCTTCGCGGCAGGGCGTGCACTGGCCGCAGCTCTCATGCTTGTAGAAATAGGCCAGCCGGGCGATGGCGCGGATCATGTCGGTCGACTTGTCCATGACGATGACCGCCGCGGTGCCGAGGCCCGATTTCAGGTTGCGCAATGAATCGAAGTCCATCGGGCAATCCATGATCTGTTCCGCCGGCACGCAGGGCACCGAGGCGCCGCCCGGAATGACGGCAAGCAGGTTGTCCCAGCCGCCGCGCATGCCGCCGCAATGCTTCTCGATCAGCTCGCGGAAGGGAATGCCCATGGCCTCTTCGACATTGCACGGCTTGTTCACATGGCCCGAGATGCAGAAGAGCTTGGTGCCGACATTGTTGGGCCGGCCGATGCCGGAGAACCAGGCGGCGCCGCGGCGCATGATGGTGCCGGCGACGGCGATCGATTCGACGTTGTTGATGGTGGTGGGCGCGCCATAGAGACCGACATTGGCCGGGAATGGCGGCTTCATGCGGGGCTGGCCCTTCTTGCCCTCGAGGCTTTCGAGGAGTGCGGTTTCCTCGCCGCAGATATAGGCGCCGGCG
The DNA here is from genome assembly GCA_003576695.1 of Taklimakanibacter lacteus. Classification (GTDB taxonomy): domain Bacteria; phylum Pseudomonadota; class Alphaproteobacteria; order Rhizobiales; family Aestuariivirgaceae; genus Taklimakanibacter; species Taklimakanibacter lacteus. The sequence continues at coordinate 259,583 of QOZQ01000009.1, read as the reverse complement.
CCATGGTGGACATAGAGGTCGAAGTCCCAGCCATGGACGTTGTTCCGGCCTATGAGGCGCGCCTCATAGGCCTGGTCGATGGCGGCCTGGAGACGCTCGCGCTCGCGGATGAACTCGCCGCGCACATAGATATAGCCGACATGGGCGGCCATCGCGGCGCCGGCGATCAGGCAGCCCTCGATGAGGAGATGCGGATCATGGCGCATGATCTCGCGGTCCTTGCAGGTGCCGGGCTCGGATTCATCCGCATTGACGACGAGATAGTGCGGCCGCTCGCCGACCTGCTTGGGCATGAAGGACCATTTGAGGCCGGTCGGGAAGCCGGCGCCGCCGCGACCCCTGAGGCCCGACGCCTTCATCTCGTTGATCATCCAGTCGCGGCCCTTGTCGATGAACGACTTCACATCCACCCAGCAGCCGCGCCGGCGCGCCCCGTCGAGGCCCCAGTCATGGAGGCCATAGAGATTGGTGAAGATGCGGTCCTTATCTGCGAGCATTAGATGCAATCCTCATGCTGAGGTGCGAGCGAAGCGAGCCTCGAAGCATCCACCAGGATAGAGCGAGCCTGCCGATGCAGACCCTTCGAGGCACCGCCTGCGGCGGTGCACCTCAGGGTGAGGGTTGAGAGTGTTGTGATCATTTCCTCCCTCCTCACTTCGGTTTCTCGCCGACGGCATTGTCGGGCCGCCAGCCCTTGGCAAGCTTCTTGGCCTGCTTCACCCATTCATCGCGCTCAGCCCGGCCCTTGAAGCCTTCGAGGCGCTCGTCGACCCATTTGATCTCGGCTTTGCCCCATGAGGCGATCTGGTCGAAATGCCAGACGCCCATGGTGTTGAGCATGCTTTCGAGCTTGGGGCCAACACCCCAGATGAGCTTGAGATCATCGCCCCTGCCGCTGCGCGGCTTCTTGAGAAGCTCGGGCTTGCCATCCGGGCTCTTCGCGACCGGTGCCTTGGCAGCGACCGGCTTTTCTTCCGGCTTGGAAGCGGCGACGCGCGACGGCGCTTTCTCCGGCGTCGCCGTTGCTTCGGCCTTCTGCTCGGCCTTGGCCAGCGCCATCTGCGCCTCGGCGGTCTTGACGGGCGACGGCGACTTCACCGCGGGCGCCGTTTCGGGCGCGGCCGTCACCGGCTTTGCCGCATTGGATGGCGGCGCTGCCGCAGCCGGCGCCTTGGGCGGCGCCACAGGCGGCGGGGCCGCGGCTGCCGGCGGCGCGGCGGCGGCCGGAGGAGCCGGCGGCGGCATCTCGATGCGCTGGAAGGTGCGGTCCTTGCTGTAGAGCGACTTGTCGGTGAGGCTGGTCAGCTCGCCTTCGGGGGCCGAGAACTGGCGGCCATTCTGCGGCCCGGGCTTCACCGGCCGGTCGTTAGCAAAGCCATCGAGCACCTTCTCGAAGCTCTCAGGGGTGAGATCCTCATAGGTGTCGCTCCAGATCAGCACCATCGGCGCATTCACGCAGGCGCCGAGGCACTCGACCTCTTCCCAGGAGAAATTGCCGTCGGCCGAAACGTGATGCGGCTCAGGATGGATGCGGCGCTGGCAGACCTTCTTCAGATCCTCAGCGCCCCGCAGCATGCAGGGCGTCGTGCCGCAGAGCTGCACATGCGCTTTCTTGCCGACCGGCGAAAGCTGGAACATCGTGTAGAAGGTCGCGACCTCATAGACGCGGATGAAGCTCATGCCGAGCATGTCGGCGACATATTCCATCGCCGGCTTCGACACCCAGCCGTCATTCTGCTCCTGCACGCGCCACAGGATCGGGATCACGGCGGAGGCCTGCTTGCCTTCGGGATATTTCTGGATCGTCTCCTTGGCCCAGGCGAGATTGGCCTTGGTGAAGGCGAAGCTCTCCGGCTGGACGGGATCGAGACGGCGTACGCTCATCTATCAACCTCACCAAACACGATATCGAGGGAGCCCAGCACCGCGCTCACATCGGCCAGCATGTGCCCGCGGCACATGAAGTCCATCGCCTGGAGATGGGCGAAGCCCGGCGCCCTGATCTTGCAGCGATAGGGCTTGTTGGTCCCGTCGGATACGAGATAGACGCCGAATTCGCCCTTGGGCGCCTCGACGGCGGCATAGACCTCGCCCGCCGGCACCTTGTAGCCTTCGGTGTAAAGCTTGAAATGATGAATGAGCGCTTCCATCGAGCGCTTCATCTCAGGCCGCTTCGGCGGCACGACCTTCCCGTCCATCGACGAGATCAGTGTCTTGCCTTCCGCCGAGTTCAGCTTCTCGATGCACTGCTTCATGATGCGCACCGATTGGCGCATCTCTTCCATGCGGATCAGGTAACGGTCGTAGCAATCGCCGTTCTTGCCGATCGGGATGTCGAAATCGAGCTCGTCATAGCATTCATAGGGCTGCGCCTTGCGCAGGTCCCAGGCAGCGCCTGAGCCCCTGACCATCACGCCGGAGAAGCCCCAGGCGAAGCAGTCCTCGAGCTTGACCACGCCGATATCGACATTGCGCTGCTTGAAGATGCGATTGTCGGTGAGAAGCCCCTCGATGTCGTCGAGCACCTTGTTGTGATGCTCGCAGAAGGTCCAGATGTCGTCGATGAGCGCCTGCGGCAGGTCCTGATGGACACCGCCCGGGCGCACATAGGCCGCATGCATGCGCGAGCCCGAGGCCCGCTCATAGAAGACCATGAGCTTCTCGCGCTCCTCGAAGCCCCAGAGCGGTGGCGTGAGAGCGCCCACATCCATGGCCTGGGTCGTGACATTGAGGAGATGCGACAGGAGCCGGCCGATCTCGGAATAGAGCACGCGGATGAGCTGGCCGCGCTTCGGCACCGTGATGCCGAGCAGGCGCTCGGTGGCGAGCGCGAAAGCGTGCTCCTGATTCATCGGCGCCACGTAGTCGAGCCGGTCGAAATAGGGCACCGCCTGCAGATAGGTCTTGTGCTCGATGAGCTTCTCGGTGCCACGGTGCAGCAGCCCGATATGCGGATCGACGCGGGTCACCACCTCGCCGTCGAGCTCGAGCACGAGGCGCAACACGCCATGGGCTGCCGGATGCTGCGGCCCGAAATTGATGGTGAAGTTGCGGATGTCGGCTTCGGCGGTCATCGTCATTGCCGCACCGCCTTTTCCGCCACGCGCGCCTTGAATTTCTGCCACACGACGACAGCGCGTTCATGGCTGCCTTCGCCGATCTTGTCGATGCCGTCACTGGCGCTGATCTTGAACCACACGCGCCGGCCATCGACCTTGGTGACCTCGGTGTCGACCGTCACCTCGAAACCGGGGGGCGTCGCCGCCAGATGGCTCACATCTATATGCGTGCCGAGGCTGCCCTCGCCCTCATCCAGATGAGGCTTGAGCAATTCGATCGAGGCCCATTCCATCAGGCCCACCATGTAACCGGTGGCGAAGACCTCGGGCATGGCCTGGAAGGATGGCGCTTCGGGATAGAGGAAAGGCACCGTCTTCTCGCGCGGCACGCGATAGACGAAGCGGTGGGTGACGCCCGGCTTGAGGCTGTCCTTCATGATTTGGTGGCCTTCTCGTCGCCGGGAAGGATGTAGTCGGTGCCCTCCCAGGGCGACAGATAGTCGAATTTGCGGAACTCCTGGACGAGCTTCACCGGCTCGTAGACGACGCGCTTCTGCTCGTCGTCATAGCGCACCTCGACATGGCCGGTGAGCGGGAAGTCCTTGCGCAAGGGATGGCCGGCAAAGCCATAGTCGGTGAGGATGCGGCGCAGATCCGGGTGGCCCGAGAACAACACGCCATAGAGATCGAAAGCCTCGCGCTCGAACCAGTCGGCGGCGGGGAAGACGTCGATGACGCTCGGCACCGGCGTCTCGTCGTCGGCCTTGACCTTCACGCGGATGCGGGCGTTCTTGTAGGGGCTGAGCAGATGATAGACGACATCGAAGCGTTTCTCGCGCTCGGGATAGTCGGCGCCGCAGATATCGATGAAGCAGACGAAGCGGCATTCCGCGTCATCGCGCAGGAAGCGCAGCACCTCGATGATCCGCGCCGGATCGGCCTCCAGGGTAAGTTCGCCATAGGCGATGGTGCTTGCGAGAACAGCCGGCCCCAGCCGGTCCGAAATATGAGCGCTCAGCGACTTCAGCAATTCCGACATCAGGACTAGCGCTCCAATGTGCCGACGCGGCGGATTTTCTTCTGCAGCTGCAGGATGCCATAGAGCAGCGCCTCGGCGGTCGGCGGGCAGCCCGGCACGTAGATGTCGATCGGCACGATGCGATCGCAGCCCCTCACCACCGAATAGGAATAGTGGTAATAGCCGCCGCCATTGGCGCAGGAGCCCATGGAGATCACGTAGCGCGGCTCCGGCATCTGGTCATAGACCTTGCGCAGCGCCGGAGCCATCTTGTTGGTGAGCGTGCCGGCGACGATCATCACGTCCGACTGGCGGGGTGACGCGCGTGGCGCGAAGCCGAAGCGCTCCACGTCGTAGCGCGGCATGGAGACCTGCATCATCTCGACCGCGCAGCAGGCGAGACCGAAGGTCATCCACATCAGCGAGCCGGTGCGGGCCCAGTTGATCAGGTCATCGGTCGAGGTGACGAGAAAGCCCTTGTCGGCGAGCTCGGCGTTGATGGTGGTGAAATATTCCTGCTGGGACGGGGTGATGAGGCCCTGCCCCGTTTTGGGGGTCTCGATCAATCCCATTCGAGCGCTCCTTTGCGCCACTCATAGATGAAGCCGATGGTCAGCACGACGAGGAAGATCATCATCGACCAGAAGCCATAGATCCCGATCTCGCCGAGCGACACCGCCCAGGGGAACAGGAAGGCCACTTCGAGGTCGAAGATGATGAAGAGGATGGAGACGAGGTAGAATCGCACGTCGAATTTCATGCGGGCGTCGTCGAAGGCCTTGAAGCCGCATTCATAGGCCGAAAGCTTCTCCGGATCGGGCTTCCTGACCGCAATGATGATCGCCGAAGCCATGAGCGCCAGAGCGATCGCGCCGGCAACGGCCATGAAGATGACGACGGGCAAGTAGTCTCTGAACAGTTCGGGCATGTCCCTGTGCCTCTTTTGCCCACTGCGAAGCGGGCTTATTTTCGTTGCCGTGGTAGCGCACCATATGCTGCACTGCAAGCCAATTAGACCAATTCCAAAAGTGGCGTCGGGAAAGGCCCCTTGTGACACTTTGTCATCGCCAGACAACGGTTTGGTGAAAGGGGATTCTGCCGCCGCTCCCTAACCGGAACTGGCGAAGGGGATCACAGGAAGTTAGAGCATCGGGCCTGGAGTTCGACCAATACAGGACTTCGCTCTAACGCCCCCTAGAGGAGCGAGAGAACGACCATAAACGACCGGGAAAGCCGCTGCCGGTCGTCAAAATTCCCGCCCAGTCGGATAAGGCGGCGCACGTCAGAAATGGAAGATCACGCTACCGCGGATGAGATGGATTTCGGGATCAAGCTCCCCGACACTACCGAAGCTGTTCGTGGAGGTCTTGGTCTCGAAATTCCCATAGAGGTAATCGGCGCGCACCGAGATGTTTTCGGTTGCCCCCCATTCGAGACCGCCCCCCAGAACGTAGCCGAAATGATCGTTCTCAGTATCTGTCGGGTTTGCCTCATTGTTGAGTTGTAGGTCGGTTCCCAGCAGACCCACACCACCGGTTGCAAAGATCAGGATATTGTCCATCGCCCAGCCGATCCTAGCGCGCAATGTTGCCAGGTAGTCGATATCGTCATCTGATGCGAGCGGTTCAAATCCAACAAGGTCGGTCTTATCATTTGCATCGGTCCAGCCGATGTCGGCCTCAAGGCCCAGCACCAGATTGTCCATCTGATAGTTGAAGCCGACAAGACCGCCCAGATAGATTCCATCCGGTTCATCTTCCCAAGTCGGCCCGCCAAAGGGTGTGGCGTCCACATCAAAATTGCCCTGGATGTAGCCGATGGAACCACCAATATAGGGGCCGGACCAGTCATACACAGCCACCGGTTCCTCAACCACGTCCGCAGCATGTGCGCCGCCGAGCGCCAGCACCATTGAAGCACTCGCCAGTAGCAGTCGTCTCAGCATGCCCCGATTCCCCGAAATAGATTTAAAAAAAGTCTCGCATGCGGGGAATCGAGACGCAACAACGTCAAATTGTTTTCTTTCAAGTGTGCTCTTTGGGCAACATCAGCCAGCCGAAGACGGAGAAGCCACTCGCCCAGCGCGTATGGGAGAGCTATGAGAAAGCGCCTATCCTATTGAAAAGACTGGCGCGAGTGACGGGGCTCGAACCCGCGACCTTCGGCGTGACAGGCCGACGCTCTAACCAACTGAGCTACACCCGCTTTTGGCGTGGGCGGGGTGATAGGGCAGCGCCCCGCAGGTGTCAAGCAAGGTAAGTTCTTATTTTGCCGGCACGAGAAACAGCCGTCCGAGCCGGAAAGATGCAGCCCCTAGACCCACCTTCATCAGGTCAGAAGCGAGAGCCTGACATTGCCAGCCTCGAGCGAGATCGAATTGAGATACTGGGTGACGCACCAGCCAGAAAGCCTGCCGTCCCTTCCACCGCCTGCACGGCGATGACCAGAATCAGGACGGCAAGGATCGGAAACAGCAGATCACGGCAGCTACCGCGCCTGGTCGATTGTCCTATTCTTAGAACGGTTCCAAATGTCTGATCAAACAAGGTTTTTTTCTTGACGACCCGGGACTTTTCCCCCAGAAAAATTCCGACCATGGCAGTCGGATTTACTGGACTGCATGACGCCAAGTCAGCCACTAAACCCAGGGGAAGCAACCATATGAAATCCTTCAAAAAACTCCTGAAACTCTCGATCGCGGCACCGTTCGCCGCCACCCTTCTCGCCACGAGCGCCATGGCGGATGGCGTCGTCAATATCTATTCCTATCGGCAGCCTGAGCTCATCAAGCCGCTGCTCGATGCCTTCACGGCGGATTCGGGGATCAAGACCAATGTGCTGTTCCTCGACAAGGGCCTCGAGGAGAAGATCGCCGAGGAAGGCGCCAATTCCCCGGCCGATGTCATCCTCACCGTCGATATCGGCCGCATCCAGGCGGCGGAGGACAAGGGCGTCACCCAGGCGCTCGCCAACGAGGCCATCAACAAGGACATCCCTTCGCAATATCGCGACCCGGAGGGCAACTGGTTCGGCGTCACGACGCGCGCCCGCGTCATCTATGCCTCCAAGGAGCGCGTGACGCAGGACGCGATCACTTATGAAGAGCTCGCCGATCCCAAGTGGAAGGGCAAGATCTGCACCCGCTCGGGCCAGCATGTCTACACGATCGGCCTCATCGCCTCGATGATCGCCCATCACGGCCCGGAGAAGACCGAGGAATGGCTCAAGGGGGTGAAGAACAACCTCGCCCGCAAGCCCGATGGTGGCGACCGCGAGCAGGCCAAGGCGATCTTCGCGGGTGAATGCGATATTGCGCTCGGCAACACCTATTATGTCGGCCAGATGCAGACCAATGAGAAGAATCCCGAGCAGAAGGACTGGGCGGCGGCCATCAAGGTGCTGTTCCCCAATGCCGATGACCGCGGCACGCATGTGAACATCTCCGGCATGGCGCTGGCGAAGAACTCTCCCAACAAGGAGAATGCGGTGAAGCTCATGGAATTCCTGGCCAGCGACAAGGGCCAGATGCTCTATGGCGAGCAGGTCTTCGAATATCCGGTCGAGCCCGGCATCAAGCCGTCAGACATCGTTCAGGCCTGGGGCACGCTGAAGCCCGATCCGCTGCCGCTCGCCGACATCGCCAAGAACCGCAAGACGGCGTCTGAGCTCGTCGACAAGGTCGCTTTCGACGAAGGTCCGGCCACCTGATTTCCCACGCCATATGAAACTGGCAACACTCGAAGAGGGGCGTCCGCGCCCCTTTTTTCCGTTGGACGACCACCCGCTGTTGCGCTTCGGCGCCCTTGCCGCCGGGCTTGCGGTACTCCTTCCCCTCCTCGCCCTCATCGCGTTGTCGCTGTCGGGCGGCGGAGCGGACTGGGCGCATCTCGCCCGCAATGTGCTGCCCATCGCGGTCCGCACCACCGCGCTCGTCATGGCAGGCGTTGCCCTTCTCACCGCCAGCATGGGCATCATCCCGGCCTGGCTCACCGCCTACTATGAGTTTCCCGGCCGGCGCACCCTGGCCTGGGCGCTGGTGCTGCCGCTCGCGGTCCCGACCTATCTCGCGGCCTATGCCTATGGCGAGTTCTTCACCTTCACCGGCCCGGCGCAGACGCTGCTGCGCGCCCTCTTCGGCTTCCACAGCGCCCGCGACTACTGGTTCCCGGATGTGCGCTCGCTGTGGGGCGCGGTGATGGTCCTCTCCTTCGTCCTTTACCCTTATGTCTATCTCACCACCCGTTCGGCCTTCCTGATGCAGGGACGCAACGCCACCGATGTGGCGCGCACGCTCGGTGCCTCGCCGTTGAGGGCGTTCCTCCAGGTGCTGCTGCCGATGGCGCGGCCGGCCATCATCATCGGCGTGACGCTGGCGCTCATGGAGACGCTCAACGATATCGGCGCCGTCGAATTCTTAGGGGTAAGGACGCTCACCTCGACCGTCTACACGACCTGGCTGAACCAGGGCAGCCTGTCGGGCGCCGCCCAGATCGCCTGCATGATGCTCATCGTGGTGCTGTGCGTGATCCTCGCCGAGCGCTGGGCCAGGCGCAAGCAGAGCTTCCATCTCGGCCGCAGCTCCAGCATGGCGCAGCGCTCGAGCCCGATCCGCCTGCGCGGTGCCAGGGCCGCTCTGGCCTTCACCGCCTGCCTGCTGCCGATCATCGCGGGCTTCGCGCTCCCCTTCTATGTGCTCGGCTCCTCTGCGCTGAAGCGGTTCGACCAGCTTCTCGATCCCGTCCTGCAGGAAGCGATCCTGACCAGCGTCGGTGTCGCCGGCGCAGCCGCGGTCGTCACCGTCGGCCTCGCTTTTCTCCTCACCTATACGGTGCGGGTGACGCGGAGTCGCAACATGCTGCTCGTCAACCGCTTCGCGGCATTGGGCTATGCGATTCCGGGGACCGTGCTGGCGCTCGGCATCCTCATCCCGCTGGCGCGCTTCGACAATCTTCTCGATCAGTGGATGCAAAGCGCCTTCGGCATCAAGACGGGCCTCCTGCTCACCGGCTCGGCGCTCTGCATCGTCTATGCGATGAGCGTGCGCTTTCTTGCCATGGCGGAAGGCGCCGTCGAGGCGGGCTTCCACAAGGTGCCGACCCATATCGACATGGCGGCGCGCACCCTCGGGCGCAATGCGCGCGAGACTTTGTTCCAGGTGCTGCTGCCCATCCTCAAGCCCGCCTTCCTCACCGCCGGGCTGCTCGTCTTCATCGACGGCATCAAGGAATTGTCGGCGACAATCCTGCTCAGGCCCTTCAACTACAATTCGCTGTCGACTTATGTCTATGAGCGTGCTTCGCGCGCCGCGGTCGAGGATGCCTCGGTGGCCGCCCTTCTCATCATGCTGGCCGGGATCGTGCCGGTGATCGTGCTGACGCGCACCATCAATGCGGGCGTGGCGCGGACGGAGGGATAGAGCCCGCGATTGCTTGCGTTTTCGCGGAATTTTCCTGATATCCTCTTCTGATCCCGCCATGGAGGAAGTTCGGTGATCCTTGACGCGACTGAAATGAATAGGCGCCTGCTCAAACTCGCAGAGAATCCACACTCCCGTCTTTGGCGCCTCGACTATGATCACTTGTCGCCACCGGAGCGTGTTTTCCGGGCCGTCTGGGAACTCGAAGCCGAAGTGAATAATGGTGGATTCCATCAGTATTTCTTCAACAGTGCGGGAAACCTTGCCCATCATGTCGTCGAGGCTTTGCGCGCCATCGGAGCGACCGCCATGGCCGGCATTGCGCAACGCGCCATCAAAGCCGCTGGCTATGACGCCTCAGAATCTCACCAGGTACGCCGGGAAAGGGTGGCTGCGTTGGCGCCAGAGCCCCTCGAAATGCTGGATGCGCTTGATCAGGAATTCTATGCCTACCCGGACAATCTCACCGCGCTGCTCTACGAATACGTTACAGAGCATTCGCAGGAGATGGGTCTCACTGATGCGTTTTTCGAGCGCCGGCAGCCTTCGCGCAGGCCCGATGCAAAATGGCGACTGGCCGACCTCTTTTGGAATCCGTATTTTCTGCTTGCCATCATCATAGCGATTGCTCTGCTGAGCAAGCTATGGTCGTCGCTATCCTAGACGCGACTTCAATGTCGCGTGAGATGAAGGATCACGCTGAGCAGCGACAGGCCGAAGGCCACGGCGGCGACCGGCAGCAGAATCTCGATCGCCGCATTGCGGCCGCTCACATGATCCTGCCAGATGCGGAACTCGCTCTGTGCCCAGGCGCGGAAAGACCTGTCCGGCAGGTCCTCATGCGGATGGCTGCGCCAGATGCGCCACAGGGCGGCGGGTATTGCAACGGTAATGGCGATCAGGCCGCTGGCAACGACGAGCAAGTAATCCGTATAGGCGTCGCCGCCGAAGCTCCAGGCTGCAAAAACATACCAGAGGGCGAGCAAGGCAAGAGCCAGATAAACACCGGAATGGAGCTGATCGCTGCGGCGGCGTTCCGGCCGATAGTTCTTCGGGCGCATGGCGTCCTCCTGGAACAAGGAGAGTCGACCAGTTCCAGAGCAACGTGGGAATTCCACCGAGGTTTCTGCGCTGCGGCGGGATGCCGCGAGTTCCCCACCGTTACAGAAGCCTGCTGCGCTCCAATGTCTGGCGCCGTGCTTCCTCGGCCGCCTTGAGCTGCGCCTTCGTGTACATCAAGGCATGGGCGGCCAGATCATGGCCGTCGTCCCACAGATTGCGCCAGATGCCCAATATGCCTTCGAGCGGCTGGCCGACGACGCGCGATGAGAAGGATTCGAAGGTGATCGGCCCCTTGTAGCCCGCATTGACCACCGCCCGGAACACGCCGGCAAGATCGATCGTGCCTGAGCCCATATAGCCGCGATGCGAATCGCCCGTATGCAGATAGCCCAGATGCTCGCCCGTCTGGATGATCGCCGAGGCGATGTCCGACTCCTCGATATTCATGTGATAGACATCGAGATGCACTTTCACATTGGGTGCCGCGATGCGCTTCACCATCTCGACGCCCTGTGCCGCGGTATTGAGGACATTCGACTCGTAGCGGTTCACCACTTCGAGGACGAGCGTGATGTCGCTCCTGGCCGCGGTCGCCGCGACCTCGCGCAATATGTCGACCGATTGGGCGATGCCGGCCTTGGTCGGCGGCACGGTATATTTGCCGAAGGCCGAATAGAGGATGCCGCCGATATATTTGCCGCCGCAGTCGCGGCACACCGCGATCGCCTCCTCGAGCTTCGTCTTGCCGCGCCGGCCCTTCTCCCTGTCGCCGCTGGAAATGTCGCTGTCGAAGTCGAGGCCGAGCGAGAAATTGATGCCGATGCCGTTCTTCTCGAGCTGCTTCACGGTGAAAGCGGGATCGATCAGGCTCGGATCGAGGGCCGGCGCCTCGATGAAATCATAGCCGACCTCGGCGGTCTTCGCGATCGCGCGCGCGCATTCGTCATGGCTCCAGCCCGCTTCCCAGACCAGTGCGTGCAAACCCAGCTTGTTCATCGATCATCCTCCCCTTTGCGCAGCGGGCCTTTTGGCCCGACGAGGCGCGCCGGCCTGGACGCCGGAACCTTGTTGACACTTGCCAGGACAATCGATACCGTACAATAAAACGTTTTATCAAGGCCTTTTACGCGCATTTCGTCAGGGAGGGCGAGCGTGTCGCGAAATCATGCCCCGTCTATCCGAATGGTTGCGGCCCGCGCCGGCGTCTCGGTCGCAACCGTTTCCAATGCGCTCAACGGCAAGCCCACCGTGTCGCCCGCCATCGTCGAGCGGGTGAATGCGGCGGTGCGCGAGCTTGGCTATGTCGTCGATATCGCCGCCTCGCGGCTCCGCTCGCGCAAGGCACTGCTCGCCGGCGTCGTCGTTCCCGATCTCACCAACCCGATGTTCGCCACTTTCGTCTCGACCCTCGAGCACGCGGCGCGTGGCGATGGCTACGACCTCGTCGTCGTCTCGGCCCGCAATAGTGCCGCCGAGGAAGCCGACCGGCTGGCCAATATCCGCGCCTGGCGGCCGGCGGGCCTGATCGTCATCCCTTGCGACGGCGCATTCGCCGAGCGCCTGCCGACCGGCTTCGCCATACCGACCGTGCTTGCCGACCGTATCCCCGACCAGGCCGGTTTTGATCTGATCGCGGTCGATAACGGTCCCTCAGCCGGCGCCGTCGCCCGGCATCTCGACGAACAGGGCTATCGCGATTGCCTGGTGATCGTAAGCAAGCTTTCGATCACCAATGTGCGCGAGCGTTGGGAAGGCGTCCAGGCAGCCGCACGCCATATGAAGCTCGACGTCGTGGAAGTGGGCATCGATGACCCTGACGGGCTGGTTTCCGTGCACAAGCGGCTCAGTTCCAAGCCACGCCCCCAGTCGATCTTCTGTCTTGATCACGGCACCGCTCTTCTCGTCTATCGGCTGCTCGCCGAGATGAACATCTCGGTGCCTAACGACCTGGCCTTCGCCAGTTTCGACGAAATGGAATGGATGCGCCTGACGTCGCCCGGCGTCACCGCGGTGCGCCAACCCGTCGAAGTCATGGCCGAACAGGCCTGGTCGCTCTTGTCGCGTCGCCTGAAGGGCGACGCCGGCGACGCCGTCACCCGGCGCCTCAAATGCGCCGTCGAGATCCGCGGTTCGACGCCGCGGTGCCCGGAACCGCAACAGCGCGGAACGGGCCAAACCGAAATGGGAGGAGTCACATGAACATTACCAGACGCACTGCGCTCGCCGGCATCGGCGGCACGCTCGCCGCCGCGACTTTCGGGGCGCCCGCCATGGCGGCTGACCCGCAATGCGGCATCGTCGTCAAGATCGGCGGCATTCCGTGGTTCAACGCCATGGAGGTGGGCATCAAGAAGGCCGCCCCCGAATTCAAGATGGAAGCCTGGATGGTCGGACCGACGCAGGCCGACGCCGCCCAGCAGGTGCGCGCCATCGAAGACCTGATCGCCCGCAAGGTGGCCGTCATCGGCATCGTGCCGAATGATTCAGCCGCCCTCGACCCGGTGCTGGGGCGGGCGCGTGCCGCCGGCATCAAGGTGCTGGCGCATGAAGGCCCCGACCAGAAGGAGATGGACTGGGACTTCGAGCTCACCACGACCGAGGGCTATGGCCACGCCCATATGGATCTGCTCGCCAAGAACATGGGCGAGGAAGGCAAATACATCGTCTATGTCGGCTCGCTCACCGTGCCGCTGCACAATGCCTGGGCGGATGCGGCGATCGCCTATCAGAAAGAGAAGTATCCGAAGATGCAGATGCTCGGCGACCGCTTCGGTGTCGCCGAAAGCGTCGATGAGAGCCTCAAGACCACGCAGGATCAGATGCGGGCCAATCCGGACCTGAAAGGCATCCTCACCTTCGGATCGCAAGGCCCGATCGGGGCGGCGCGCGCGCTCGAAGACCGCGGCAAGGCCGAGTCCATCGTGCTGGTCGGCGGCTTCTCGCCGGGCCAGGGCCAGAAATATGTCAAGTCGGGCACCATCCGCGGCGGCTTCATCTGGAATCCGATGACGGCGGGCGAGATCTTCGTGCAGGTCGCTTCCATGCTGGCGGCCGGCAAGGAACCGACCGACAACATGGAACTGGCCGGCGTCGGGCCGGTGCGCGTCTATCCGGACAAGAAGCTGATCCAGGCGCAGAAGCTCGAGTCGCTCGACAAGGAGAATATCGATCGCCTGGTGGAGCTGGGACTCTAGACATCTGAAGAGCCCCTCCTCGATTTTCCCCTTCTCCCGTGCGCAGCATGGGAGAAGGTGGCCGAAGGCCGGATGAGGGCTCTTTTGCGAGAGTGGTAATGATCTCTGCGGAGTATCCCTCGCTGAAACAAAGAGCCCTCACCCGCCCTTCGGGCACCCTCTCCCATTGCTGCGCAACGGGAGAGGGGAAATGGGGGATAGGACAATGTATTTGAGGTTTCCATCATGGCGGATGAAACGCCATTCCTGCGGCTGACCGGCATTTCCAAGCGTTTCGGCGGCGTCAAGGCGCTGGACGGCATCGACTGGGACGTCAAACGCGGCGAGATCCACTGCCTGGTGGGCGAGAATGGCTGCGGCAAGTCGACCCTGATCAAGGCGGTTGTCGGCGTCCATGCGCCGAGCTCGGGCACCATCGAGATCGACGGGGCGGACGTGCCGGTGCTCGATCCGGCGCGCGCCAAGGCACTCGGCATCCAGGTCATCTTCCAGGATCTCTCTTTGTTTCCCAACCTGTCGGTCGCCGAGAATATCGCGATCGAGAATCACCTCGAGCACGCGCTGAAGCCGGTGCGCAAGGAGCGCCTGCGCGGCGTCGCGCGCGATGTGCTCAGGCGGCTCAATTTCGATCTCGACCTTTCCACCATCGTTTCGGACCTCTCCGTCGCCGAACGCCAGATCGTCGCCATTGCGCGCGGGCTCGCGGCGCAGGCGCGCCTCATCTTCATGGACGAGCCGACGGCCTCCCTCACCCGCGCCGAGGTCAACCGCCTGCTGGCGATCGTGTCCAGGCTCAAGGCGGACGGCATCGCGGTCGTCTTCGTGTCGCACCGCCTCGATGAGGTGGTCGAGATCGCCGAGCGCGTGACCGTCATGCGCGACGGCAGGAAGGTCGGCACCTGGCCCGTGGCCGAGGTCGACCAGAAACGCATCGCCCATCTGATGACCGGGCTCGACATCGATCATTCCATCGTGGCGCGCGACATGGGCGATGCCCCCGAGCTGCTGCACGTCGAGAAGCTCTCGCGGCGGGGCGAGTTCGCCGATATCGACTTCACTTTGCACCAGGGCGAGGTGCTGGGCATCATCGGGCTTCTGGGCTCGGGGCGCACCGAGCTCGCGCTCACTCTGTTCGGCATGCACCGCGCCGATGCCGGCGCCATCACCCTCGACGGCAAGCCCTTGCGCCTCAGCTCCAATCGCGACGCGGTCGAGGCGGGCATCGCCTATGTCTCCGAGGACCGGCTCGGCCTCGGCGTGATCCTGCCGCAATCGATCGGCGACAACATCATCCTCGCCGTGATGAAGCAGCTTGCCGGCCGCTTCGGCCTGATCGCGACGAAGAGCCGGCAGAAGCTGGCCGATGACTGGGTCAAGCGGCTTTCGATCAAGGTCGCCGGCACCGACCGGCCGGTGCAGACGCTGTCCGGCGGCAACCAGCAGCGCGTGGTGCTGGCCAAGTGGCTGGCGACGCGGCCCAAGGTGCTGATCCTCGATTCGCCCACCGTCGGCGTCGACATCAAGAACAAGCAGGGCATCTATGAAGTGGTGGCGGAGCTCGCGCGCCAGGGCGTCGGCGTCATCCTGATCTCCGACGAGGTCTCGGAAGTCTTTGCCACCTGCGACCGGGTCCTGCACATGCGCAGCGGGCGCATCATCGGCGCCGAGGTGCCGGGCCAGGTGAGCGAGCATGAGATGGAGGAGCGCATCTATGCCTGACGACAGATCGGCCTTCAGCCTGAAAGCGCTGCGCCGGCGCCCGGAAATGTGGCTGCTGGCCGTGATCCTCGTGGTCGGCACGGTCTTCGCCTTGGCCGCGCGCGATTTCCTGTCGCTGCCCAACATCATCGACCTGCTCGAGACCTATTCGGTCCAGTCGATCATGGCCATGGGCCTGTTCGTCGTGCTGGTGTCGGGCGGCATCGACATCTCCTTCGCCGCCACCGCCTCGGTCGCGCAATATTGCGCCGCTCTCATCGCCACGCAATTGGGCCTTCCCGCCCCGCTCGTCATTGTGGCGGGGCTGCTGATCGGCACCGCGCTCGGCTGCGTCAATGCCGCCCTCATTCACAAGATGCGCATCACCTCGATCATCGCGACCATCGCCATGATGAGCATCTCCTTCTCGCTGCTCATGTATTTCTCGAGTGGCAAGTCGATCTACACCTTGCCGGACTGGTGGACCGACCGGATCGTCTTCTACCAGACCGAGACCGCGGTGGGCGATCTGGTGCGCATCACCTTGCCGATCGTGACGATGATGGTGGTGGCGCTGTTCACCTGGGCGTGGATGACCCGCTCCTCGATCGGCCGGCAGCTCTATGCGATGGGCGGCAATCCGGAAGCCGCGCGGCGCATCGGCATCGGCATCGGCAAGCTCCACTTCGTCGCCTATGGCTATCTGGGCTTCATGGCAGCGCTCGCCGGCCTCGTTCAGGCGCATCGGGTGGGCGAGAGCGTTCCCAATGCCATGTACAATACCGAGCTTGCCGTGCTCTCGGCCGCCGTCCTTGGCGGCGCCAGCCTCACCGGCGGCATCGGCACCGTGCCCGGCGTGCTGCTCGGCATCGTGCTCCTCGCCATGCTGCAGAACGGCCTCAACCTGCTCGGCGTCTCCTCCTATTTCTTCCAGATCGTCATCGGCATCACCATCCTGATCTCGACCTCGATCACCGTGCTCAGCTCCAGGCGCGGCCGGCGCCATCGCATCATCGCGGAAGCCCCCGGCAATGGCTGAACCGTCAACGACCGGTCTCGACGGCGCCAATCGCGGGCTTGCCGATCTCATGACGAGGCTCAGGACCGGCCTGCCCGGCGGCCATGCCGGCCTCGCCGTCCTGCTCCTTGCCCTGATCCTCGGCTTCTCCGCCTTCGTGCCCAATTTCCTCAGCGCCGGCACGCTGCAATCCTTCATGTACCAGCTGCCGCTACTGGGCCTCCTGTCGCTCGCCATGATCGTGCCCCTGATGACCGGCGGGCTCAATCTCGCCATCATCGCCACCACCAACCAGTGCGCGCTGCTCATGGTATGGATCATGCGGACCATGATCGCCCCCGATGCCGGCGCCGGCACCGTCTTCGCCATCATCCTCCTGGCGCTGCTGGCCGGCCTCGCCCTATGCCTGGTGATCGGTCTCATCACCGGCTTCCTCGTCGCCTATACGGGCGTCCACCCCATTCTGGTGACGCTCGGCACCAAGTCGCTGATCGACGGCATCAGCATCTATCTGACGCGCGGCATGGCGCTGTCAGGGATACCCGATGCCTTCGCCAAAGCCGGCAATGCCACCCTCCTGGGCGTGCCTTTGATCTTCGTCATCCTCATCGTCACCGCCGTCATCGTCGGCGTCATCCTCAAGCGCACCGCCTTCGGTATTTCCTGCGCCATGATCGGATCGAACATCCAGGCGACGCGCTATTCGACCATCGACACGCGCCGCGTGCTGGTCGGCGTCTATGTGATGTCGAGCGTCACCTGCTTCGTCGCGGCGCTGGTGATGCTCGTCACCTTCAATTCGGCCAGCGCCGACTATGCCCAGTCCTATCTCCTGGTGACTATCCTGGCCGCCGTCCTGGGCGGCGTCGATCCGTTCGGCGGCTTCGGCACCGTGGGCGGCCTGATGCTCGCTTTGGCGATCCTGCAGATCATCTCTTCCGGCTTCAACCAGTTCGGCCTCAGCAACTATCTCACCGTCGCCATCTGGGGCGCCATCCTCATCCTCGTCGTCATGGTGCAGACCTTGCGGCCCCATTTCCGGCAGCTGCTCTCCAAATGACTCCGATCGCCGTCTTCGATATCGGCAAGACCAATGTGAAACTCTCGTCGGTGACGGCCGACGGCGAATTGCTGGAAACCCTGTCGGCGCCGAATCTCGTCCAAGACGGCCCACCCTACCGGCATCATGATCTGGCGCGGCTCGAGGCCTGGCTGATCGGAGGCTTGAGCGAGCTTGCCGCCCGCCATGAGATCGGGGCGATCGTGACCTGCGCCCATGGGTCGGGCGGCGTGCTCGTCGGACCGGACGGCCCCGTCCTGCCGATGATGGACTATGAGCAATCGCTGCCGAGCGACATCGTCGACGCCTATCGCGCCGCCGCCGGCCCCTATCGCGAGCGCGGCAGCCCGATCATGCTGGGCGCCTCGCATCTGGCGCGCCAGATGCTGTGGCAGGAAACGCGCTGGCCCCGGGATTTCGCCCGCGCCACCCATTTCCTGACGACGCCGCAATATTGGGCCTGGCGGCTCAGCGGCGTCGCGGCTTGCGAAGTTACGAGCCTTGCGGCGCAATCGCATCTGTGGGCCGCGGTCGATAACCGGCCCGCCAGGATCGTCGCCGAGCGCCGGTGGCAGAAGCTCCTGCCGCCGCTCAGGCCGGCCTGGACGGCGCTTGGTTCCCTGAAGCCGTCGCTCGCCCAGGTCACGAAGCTTTCACCCGCGACCCGCGTGCTCAACGGCATCCATGATTCCTCGGCCAATTTCTACCGCTATCAGGCTGCCGGCCTGTCCGACTTCACCGTCGTCTCGACCGGAACCTGGATCGTGCTGCTCACCGACCGCACCGGCGTCGATTTCGATGACGAAAGACCGGGGCATACGGTGAATGCCGATATCCGCGGCCGGCCGCTGCCCGGCATGCTGTCCATGGGCGGGCGTGAATTCTCCGCCGTCGCCAAGGACAGCGCCGGGCCCGCATCCGCGCATGAGCTCGAGCGCCTCCTCGCCTCGCGGACCCTGGCATTGCCCTCCTTCGGTTCCGATGACGGCCTCTTTCCCGGCAGCGCCCGGCAGGGCCGGATCGAAGGTCCGCTCGCCAATGACATGTCGGCGCGCTTCACCCTCGCGGTGCTCTATGCGGCACTCCTCACGGCGGAATGCATCGAGCGCCTGCCCGCTTCAGCAAGCATCGTGCTCGACGGCAATTTCGTCAGCGACCCGCTCTATGGCGCCCTGGTGGCGCGCCTCCTGCCGCGCAAACATGTCCTCGTCAGCCGCAGCACCAGCGGCACCGCCAGCGGGGCCGCCCTTCTCGCCGGCCACGAGACGCGGCAGGCGCCAGCCCCCCTTTCCGCCGAGGTTCCGGATATCTCGGCGCTTCCCGATCTCTCACCCTACCGGGCGCGGTGGCGCGCCCTGACCACAAGAATGGAGCATGTGCCTTGACGACCTATGACGAGACCACCCTGCGCAACGAGATGGTGGCGACCTGCCGCCGCATGAACGAGACCGGCATCAACCAGGGCACCGCCGGCAACCTGTCGGTGCGCAACCCGAAGGGTTTCCTCATCACGCCGACCTCGCTGCCCTATGACCGCATGCAGCCCGACAATCTCGTGCAGATGTATTTCGACGGCAGCTTCGAGGGCGAGCTGCGCCCGTCCTCGGAATGGCGCTTCCATCGCGATATCCTGCAGAAGCGCACCGATATCGATTGCGTGCTGCACTGCCATTCGGTCTATGCGACGACGCTCGCCGTCCATCACAAGACCATTCCGAGCTTCCACTACATGACGGGCGTCGCCGGCGGCACCACCATCCGCTGCGCCCGCTATGCCACTTTCGGGACGCAGGCTCTGTCCGACGCCGCCCTCGAAGCGCTGGAAGGCCGGCTCGCCTGCCTGCTCGGCCAGCACGGCCAGATCTCGCTCGGCAAGACTCCCGCCAAGGCGCTGGCGCTGGCGGTCGAAGTCGAGACGCTGTCGCGCCTTTACGTGCAGGCGCTCACTTTGGGCGAGCCGCCCATTTTGTCGGACGAGGAGATGGCCCGCGTCATCACGCAGATGAAGAATATGAGCTACGGCCAGGCGCCCGATCTCGAAGGCGTCAACGACACGGCCCGCAAGCGCGCCTGAGAGCAAATCCCGCCAAAGTTGAAGACTTTGGCGAGAAGGATTTGCTCCAACATATTGATCTGGCGCGAATCCTTTTCGGCGAGGTGATCCCACCTCGCCGGGATGCGCGCTAGGCCAATATTGCGGTATCCGTGCCGGCCTGTATGGTGGATGATCCCTGACGAGGAGCCCTGTCATGACAGCGAGACCGGCATGGATTTTGTCCTTGATCCTGATCGCGGGCTTTCCGTGCTCATCCCTCGCTTTGGCTGAGGATGGGGCTTTCGTCGATCATGCGGCGCGCCAGATCGCCTGCGCCTATCCTCCCGATCCGACCGCGACGCTGCTCTTCCTCAACAAGACGCGGCGCATCGACCTCAAGAAGGGCGCGCGCCAGGACAGCGAGACCTGCTGGAATATCCACCCGCCCCTCACGCTCGAGGGGCTCGGTTTCACGCATGTCTGCGCTTCGGCCGAGGATCCGCTGCTGATCAGCCTGTTCCCGCTCCTCTACTACCGAGGCCCCGGAACATCGCCCGGCACCGGCATCAGGCTCGTCACCGATGCCGATCGCTCCGCCGTCGATGACTGGGGCAAACGCATCAAGGAACGGGTCGCGGTCGCAGGCGACACGAAACTCGCGATCGGCGCGCCAACCTTCGCCGACGGCAAGACCGAAGTCTCATGCAACAGCTCGGGTTTCCTCGGCGAGTGAAGGACGCTGCGGCCGGCGCAGGATCGTCAGCCAGTTGATGCGCCGCCGCTGCAGCACCGCCATCAGGCTCCCGATGCAGCTGCCGATCCGGTAATTGCGGCGAATGGCCGAGGGTGCGGCATGTGACGGAACGGGCTCAAAGCCCCAACGCGCATAATGATCGGCATGACGTTTGCGGGTGATCGCGTGAATGACACTGGGCTCATCGGCAAGAAGCCGGTCGATAAGCTTGACGGACAGCCCACGGCCCCGCCAGGGGCGTGCGACGACCACCGAGCCCAGCTCGCGCGAACCATCGCGATGCCGGCGGATCTGGCAGGCGCCGATCAGGTCATTGCCCGCCACCGCCACCACGAAATTGCGGAAATAGAGATGGTGCGGGTTGAGCCTTTCGCTGCGCACCAAGGCTTGAATGGCGGGCTCGTCCGCGGCAACGGCGCGACGGATCACATAGGTCGGATTGGTGACGGTCATGAGCACTGCGCCCTCAAAAAATTCAAGGCGCACGCATACGTCTGACCAGGCCGAACTATGCCAATGCCAGCCAGATGAACAGGTAATTATAAAATAATGGCCTGCCGAGCCGTAGCTCGCGGATCAGAGGCCCGCCTTCGCCCTGCGGGCTACGGCGTGGCAGCCTTCTCTCGCTTCGCGAGCGAAGGCTCTGTACGCTCTGCACGGCAGCTCTTGGTGGATCAACAGTGGATGGCTTGCCGAGCCGTAGCTCGCGGATCAGAGGCCCGCCTTCGCCCTGCGGGCTACGGCGTGGCAGCCTTCTCTCGCTTCGCGAGCGAAGGCTGGTGGGCGATGAGAGACTCGAACTCCCGACATCTTCGGTGTAAACGAAGCGCTCTACCAACTGAGCTAATCGCCCGCCTTGAGCCCGGCTCCTTAGCCGCCGGAGCCCGGTAAAGCAAGCTGTCAGGTCTCGCGGCGCCTGGCCGTGATCAGCCGGAACATATTGCGCAGGCGCACCGTGCCATCCTTGCCCTTGAAGGGAGTGAGTGCTTTCTCCGCCTTCTCGCGCACGAGGCGTTCGCCGACCTGCCGTATCGAGCTTTCGGAGGCGGACAGGATGGCCTTTACCGCGGTTGCGTGATCGGGATAGGTCAAGGTCGCCGTGATATCACCGCTGATTTCAGGCTCGAGGCCCACTTCACGCATCAGTTCGTCGGCCCTGGCAGCCAAAGGCAGCGACGGGATGGGCGGTCGGGGCGGCAGCAAGGCCACAATATGCGACATGACCTCGCCCAGGAGGTCGCATTTGTCGCGCGGGCCCCAGACCAGCAGCGTCACCGAGCCGCCGGGGCGCGTCACCCGCGCCGCTTCGGCGAGCGCCTGGCGCTGGTCGCCGGCGAACTGGAAGGAATTGATGCCCGTAACGGCATCGAAACTCTGGTCGATGAAGGGCAGATCCTCCATGTCGCCGACCAGGATCTTGGCACCCGGCAGGCGTTCGCGGGCAAGGATCGCCAGAGCTTCGGCCGCATCGAAACCGGTGACATGAGCGCCACGCTCGCGCGCCAACACCAGAGTGCCGCCGGCACCGCAGCCGATATCGAGATGACGGATGCCCTTGCCGATCTTCGCCTGGTCGAGAACGGCGGTGAATACGTCATGCCAGGCGGGCTCGCTGCTGCGGGCCCATTCCTGCGCCCGCGCGCCCCACAGATCCCCTTCTTCCTTGGCCGTGACCATGACCACCTTACAGGCTCCCCAACTGGCGCAGCTAAACAGACAGACCCCTCATCGCACAAGGAGAAATCCCTGTCCCCGAGGGCTCCGGAATATGTCCCGGTTTCGGGCTTTTTTGCGGTCCCCGCTCTTTGAGACCGAGGTTAAGGTGGTGAAATCGTTAATGCCCCGGGGCGGAAACAAAAACCCCGCGTGTGACTGAAGGGCACGCGGGGCTGATGTGATTTGAGCAGCCTGACTGGTCTTGGCTAGCCGTTCACCACCTTCTTCAGCATCTTGCCGGCACGGAACCGCGGCCGCTTGGAGGCCGGCAGCTTGATCATCTCGCCGGTCTGCGGGTTGCGCGCCTGGCCCGCCTTGCGGCGCGTCACCGAGAATGTGCCGAAGCCGACGAGCCTGACGTCGTCGCCGCCGCGCAATGCCTTCATGATATTGCCGAGCGTGGCAACGACGGCCTCGCCCGCTTCGCCCTTGGTCAGCTTGGTATCCTTGGCCACTTTGGCGATGAGTTCGTTCTTGTTCATGACCCCATTTCCTCATTGGAGATTTGAGTGAGCTCACGCAATCACGCCACACGTGTCATGACCATGGTCGCCCAAAAGCCCTGATTTGCAAGGGCTTTTCTGACACCCCGGAATTCGCGATTCAATTCAAGCAGTTATTGGGTGTTATCAACAGAAAGCGGCGCCTCCCGAAGGAGACGCCGCGCATTTTCCTGTCCAGACTGATTCGCCGAAACCCTTGATTCCGCTTAGGTTTGGCGCGTGACCTTGCCGGAAAACCGGCTTCCACTTTTCCGGGTCACGCGCGTTCGTTTCAGTGGGCGGTCATGGCCTCGCCGGCATCGTCGGGCTTGCGCCCGGCGGCCCGCGCGGCGGCTTCTTCCGCCTCCTCGTCCCAGGTGATCGCCTCGGGATGGCGCGCCAGAGCGTGACGCAGCACCTCGTCCATGCGGGCGACCGGAATGATCTCCATCTCGGACTTCACATTGTCCGGGATGTCGGCCAGATCCTTGGCGTTTTCTTCCGGGATCATCACCTTCTTGATGCCCGCGCGCAGCGCCGCAAGCAGCTTCTCCTTCAAGCCGCCGATCGGCAGCACGCGGCCGCGCAAGGTGATCTCGCCCGTCATCGCCACGTCCTTGCGGACCGGGATGCCGGTCATCACCGAGACGATCGCCGTCACCATCGCGATGCCGGCCGAGGGACCATCCTTGGGCGTCGCACCTTCCGGCACATGCACATGGATGTCCTTCTTGTCGAAGAGCGGCGGCTTGATGCCGAAATCGGTAGCCCTTGAGCGCACATAGGACGATGCGGCCGAGATCGATTCCTTCATCACGTCGCGCAAGTTGCCGGTGACGGTCATCTTGCCCTTGCCCGCCATCATCAAGGCTTCGATGGTGAGTATCTCACCACCGACCTCAGTCCAGGCAAGGCCGGTCACGACGCCGACCTGATCCTCACGCTCGATCTCGCCATGGCGGAACTTCGGCACGCCGAGATATTTCTCGACGACGTCGGGGGTCGCCTTGATCTTCTTCTTGGCGGTCTTGGACAGCATGATGTCCTTGATCGCCTTGCGGGCGAGCGAGTTGATCTCGCGCTCGAGATTGCGCACGCCGGCCTCACGCGTATAGCGGCGGATCACTTCCATGATGCCGGCATCGGTCAGCTCGAACTCCTTCTTCTCGAGACCGTGGTTCTCCATGGCCTTGGGCAGAAGATGGCGCTTGGCGATCTCGAGCTTCTCCTGCTCGGTATAGCCGGCGATGCGGATGATCTCCATGCGGTCCATGAGGGCCGGCGGGATGTTGAGCGTATTCGCGGTGGTCACGAACATCACATTCGAGAGGTCGTATTCGACCTCGAGATAGTGGTCCATGAAGGACGAATTCTGCTCGGGATCCAGCACCTCCAGCAGCGCCGACGACGGATCGCCGCGGAAATCCATGCCCATCTTGTCGATCTCGTCGAGCAGGAAGAGCGGATTGGCCTTCTTGGCCTTGCGCATCGACTGGATGACCTTGCCGGGCATCGAGCCGATATAGGTGCGCCGGTGGCCCCTGATCTCGGCCTCGTCGCGAACGCCGCCCAGCGACATGCGGATGAATTCGCGCCCCGTCGCCTTGGCGATCGACTTGCCGAGCGAGGTCTTGCCGACGCCCGGAGGACCGACGAGGCACAGGATGGGTCCGCGCAGCTTGTTGGTGCGGCTCTGCACGGCCAGGTACTCGACGATGCGCTCCTTCACCTTCTCCAGGCCGAAATGATCGGCATTGAGCGTGTCGTCGGCGAATTTCAGGTCGCGCTTGATCTTGCTCTTCTGGCCCCACGGTATGTTGAGGAGCCAGTCGAGGTAGTTGCGCACCACCGTCGCTTCGGCCGACATCGGGCTCATCTGGCGGAGCTTCTTCAGTTCCGCCTCGGCGCGCTCACGCGCTTCCTTTGAGAGCTTGGTGTTCTTGATCTTCTGGTCGAGCTCGTTCAGCTCGTCGCGCTCGTCGCCATCGCCCAGCTCCTTCTGGATGGCCTTCATCTGCTCGTTCAGATAGTACTCGCGCTGGGTCTTCTCCATCTGGCGCTTGACGCGCGAGCGGATGCGCTTCTCGACCTGAAGGACCGAGATCTCGCTTTCCATGAGCGCATAGACCTTCTCGAGCCGCTTCGAAACGGAAGTGAGCTCGAGCAGCTCCTGCTTTTCCGGGATCTTGATGGCGAGGTGGGCGGCAATCGTGTCGGCGAGCTTGGCGTAGTCGCTGATCTGCGACAGCGTCGCCATCACTTCCTGCGGCACCTTCTTGTTGAGCTTCACATAGCTCTCGAACTGCGACATGGCGGTGCGCGACAGGGCCTCGGTCTCGGCCTGCTCGTCGGTGTCATTGGGCAGTATATTGACCTTGGCCTCGAAGAACTCGGCGCGGTCGGTGAAGGTCTCGATCTTGGCACGCTCCAGGCCCTCGACCAGGACCTTGACGGTGCCGTCGGGCAGCTTCAGGAGCTGCAGCACCTGGGCCAGCGTGCCGACCTCGTAGATGGCGTTGGCCTGCGGATCATCATCCGCCGGGTTCTTCTGCGCCACCAGCAGGATGCGCTTCTCCTCGCGCATCACGTCCTCGAGCGCGCGGATGGATTTCTCGCGGCCGACGAAGAGCGGCACGATCATATGCGGGAAAACGACGATATCGCGAAGCGGCAGAACAGGGAGAGTTTCTGGTCCGGCGGAAGAAGCTGGCCGGGAGGGAGTCGAGGTCATTTTGTTTTCCTTTCGCGGGTTAGGCCACGCGTGAAGTCCGTACTCTGGATACACCTCCCGAAGGGGCCGGCGCATCAACTTTCAAGCTACGGACTTTCGGTGCCGGGATTTCGGCCAAACCATCCGCAAGTACCCTATTTTACGCGGAACTCACGGGCAGGACAGCTGAAATCCGCTCCTCAGATGGAGGCAGCGTTAACGATTTTCAATCCCTTGACAAGCGCTCCAACCGGGCTTCCGGGGCCTACTTTAGGCCGACACAGGGGCTGCCTTGGCCGCCGGCTTCTCGCGGTCGGCATAGATCAGCAAGGGCCGGGCATCGCCTTCGACGACATCCCTCGAGATCACCACTTCCTGGACCCCGTCCATGGCCGGCAGATCGAACATCGTATCGAGGAGGATGGCTTCCATGATCGAGCGCAGGCCGCGGGCGCCGGTCTTGCGTTCGATGGCCCGGCGGGCGATCGAGCGCAACGCTTCCTCGGCCACCGTCAGCTTGACGCCTTCGAGCTCGAACAGGCGCTGATACTGCTTGATGAGCGCGTTCTTGGGCTCGCTCAGGATCTGGATGAGCGCCGGCTCGTCGAGATCCTCGAGCGTGGCGACGACCGGCAGACGGCCGACGAATTCCGGGATGAGGCCGAATTTGAGCAGGTCCTCAGGCTCGAGCGAGCGCAGCACCTCGCCGGTGCGGCGATCCTCGGGCGACTTGACCTCGGCGCCGAAGCCGATGCCGGAGCCCTTGCCGCGCTGCGCGATGATGCGCTCGAGGCCAGCGAAGGCGCCGCCGCAGACGAAGAGGATGTTGGTGGTGTCGACCTGCAGGAACTCCTGCTGGGGATGCTTGCGGCCGCCCTGCGGAGGAACCGAGGCGACGGTTCCCTCCATGATCTTGAGGAGCGCCTGCTGCACGCCCTCGCCCGACACGTCGCGGGTGATCGAGGGGTTGTCGGACTTGCGCGAAATCTTGTCGACCTCGTCGATATAGACGATGCCGCGCTGGGCGCGCTCGACATTGTAGTCGGCCGACTGCAGCAGCTTCAGGATGATGTTCTCGACGTCCTCGCCGACATAGCCCGCTTCGGTGAGCGTCGTCGCATCAGCCATGGTGAAGGGCACATCGAGGATGCGCGCCAGCGTCTGGGCGAGCAGCGTCTTGCCGCAGCCGGTCGGACCGACGAGCAGGATGTTCGACTTCGCCAGCTCGACATCGTTGTTCTTCTGCGCGTGATTGAGGCGCTTGTAATGATTGTGGACCGCGACCGAGAGGACCTTCTTGGCGTGATCCTGGCCGATGACATAGTCGTCCAGCACTTTGCGGATCTCATGCGGGGTCGGCACCCCGTCCTTGGTCTTCACCAGCGAGGATTTGTTCTCCTCGCGGATGATGTCCATGCACAATTCGACGCATTCATCGCAGATGAAAACAGTCGGCCCGGCAATGAGCTTGCGGACCTCGTGCTGGCTCTTTCCGCAGAAGGAGCAGTACAGAGTGTTCTTGCTGTCGCCGCCGGATTTGGTCATCGTAAGTGTTCCTTGCACTCTGACTTGGCCGTGCCGGAATGGCTGTCATCATCCTGACACGACCGACTCAATTTGAGCATGCGCCCCGTTGGTTAATCAAGGATTGATTCAACCGGCATGCCAGTTGCCGACAGGGCAGTTCCCAACAACACAAATAATAGGCGGTAAAAGCAGAATCCGCCAATTATTTGGCTTCCGCCGGAACAGGGCGCTTGTCGATCACCTTGTCGATCAGCCCGAATTCCTTGGCGGCCTCGGCGGTGAGGAAATTGTCGCGCTCCAGCGCCTGCTCCACCGCCTTCAGCGACTGGCCGGTATGCTTCTCGTAGATCTCGTTCAGCCGGCGCTTCAGGCTCTCCACTTCCCTGGCGTGGATGAGGATGTCGGTCACCTGACCCTGGTAGCCGCCCGAGGGCTGGTGGACCATGATACGGGCATTGGGAAGCGCGAAGCGCATGCCCTTGTCGCCGGCGCACAGCAGCAGCGAGCCCATGGACGCCGCCTGGCCCATGACGGTCGTCGAGATCGGCGGGCGGATGAACTGCATCGTGTCGTAAATCGACAGGCCCGACGTCACCACGCCGCCCGGCGAGTTGATATACATCGAAATCTCTTTTTTCGGATTTTCCGCCTCGAGGAACAGCAGCTGCATCGAGACCGACGCCGCGACTGCATCGTCGATCGGGCCGGTGATGAAGATGATGCGTTCGCGCAGAAGCCTGGACGGCAGGTCGTAGACGCGCTCGCCGCGCGATTCCTGAACGATGACCTGAGGCCAGAAAGAATTATAGGTTTCAATAGGATCGCGCATATAGGTCCTGGAAATTGCGATTCGGGATGAGCTCAGCCCCGCTTAGATAGGTGATCGCCGGGCGGATCGGAAGAGGTGCAGCATTTCCGCAGGGCTCCGTCAAGGGATTTGCAAGGCGGCCCCCCGTGCCCCATTATCGTTGAATCATGCCTCTCCTAGACATTATCGTCGTCCTTGTCCTCATTCTCATCAATGGCCTTTTTGCGATGTCGGAGCTGGCGGTCGTCTCGGCCCGCCGGCCCCGCCTCAAGACGCTGGCTGACCGTGGCGTCAAGGGCGCCAGGCGGGCGCTGGTGCTGGCCGCCAATCCGGGCCGCTTCCTGTCGGCGGTGCAGATCGGCATCACCCTGGTCGGTATCCTGGCCGGCGCCTATTCGGGGGCCTCGCTCGGCGACCACGTCTCGGCCTGGTTCCAGAGCTTCGGCATGAGCATGGGCTGGGCCGAGCCCCTGGGCCTCGGTCTGGTGGTCGCGCTCATCACCTATCTGTCCCTCATCATCGGCGAGCTGGTGCCCAAGCAGCTGGCGCTGCGCAATGCCGAGCGGGTCGCCTGTGTCGTCGCTCCCTTCATGACGGTGCTGTCCAGGGTGATGAGCCCCATCGTCTCCCTGCTCGATGCCTCCGGCCGCCTCGTCCTCTTCATCCTGAGGCGCAAGGCTTCGCCCGAATCGCAGGTAACTGAAGAGGAAATCCGTACCCTCGTGGCCGAGGCCGAGACCGCGGGCGTGCTCGGGCGCGACGAAAGGCAGATGATCTCGGGCGTCATGCAGCTCGGCGACCGTCCGGTACGCGCCGTAATGACGCCGCGCCATGATGTCGACGTCATCGACCTGAAGGATACGCCGGCCAGGATCCGCAAGATCATCACCGACAGCGTCCATTCCCGCCTGCCGGTCTCGGACGGCGATCCGGACGTCATCATCGGCATCATCCAGGCCAAGGACATGCTCAACGCCTATCTCAGGGGCCGCAAGCCCGACCCCCGCAAGTTCGTACGCCAGGCGCCGGTCATCCCCGATACAATGGATGCCCTCGATGTGGTGGCCAAGCTCAAGGACAGCCCCGTCCATGTCGGTCTCGTCCATGACGAATTCGGCCATTTCGAGGGCGTCGTGACCTCGGCCGACATCCTCGAGGCGATCGTCGGCAGCTTCCACACCGAGGAAGGCCCGCCCGAACCCCATGCGACCGAGCGCGACGACGGCTCGTGGCTCCTCGCCGGCAGCATGCCGATCGACGAGCTGATGGAGCTGCTCAGCATCCCGCTGCCGGAGAGGCGCGTCTATCACACGGTGGCGGGGCTCATGCTCGAACGCTTCGGGCGCCTGCCGAAGGCCGGCGAGCATATCGAATTCGCCGGCTGGCGCTTCGAGATCGTCGATCTCGACGGACGGCGCATCGACAAGGTGGTGGCCTCACGCCCGACCGTCATCAGGCGGAAGGTTCCGGCGTGAGAGAACCGCATTCAGAACGCCTGTCCGACATCCTCAAGCGGCTGGGCAAGAACCATAATCCCGATCTGACGCTCGGCGATATCGTGCGGGAGCTGGGCGAACGCGGCTTCGGCGCGCTCATCCTGCTGCTGGCTGCTCCCAACCTCATTCCGCTGCCGCCCGGCTCCTCCTTCGTCTTCGGCGTGCCGCTCGTCTTCATCACCGCCCAGTTGATGATCAAGCAGGACAAGGTGTGGCTGCCGCGACGGCTGGTCGAGATGAAGGTCGGCGGCGGGCGACTGCCTTATCTGCTCGAGCGCCTGGTGCCCTATGTGGTCAAAGTCGAGAAACTGCTCAAGCCGCGCGGCACGCTGCTCACCTCGTCCTATGGCGAGCGCCTCGCCGGACTGGCGGGCCTCTTCTGCGCGATCGTTCTCTTGCTGCCGATCCC
The DNA here is from genome assembly GCA_003576695.1 of Taklimakanibacter lacteus. Taxonomy (GTDB): domain Bacteria; phylum Pseudomonadota; class Alphaproteobacteria; order Rhizobiales; family Aestuariivirgaceae; genus Taklimakanibacter; species Taklimakanibacter lacteus. The sequence continues at coordinate 230,121 of QOZQ01000009.1, read as the reverse complement.
CGGCGCCAATATGGCGCCGGCTTTCGCGCTGTGCTGCTTCGCGCTCGGCCTCATCGAGCAGGATGAGGTCGCGATGGCCGGCGGCTGGCTCGGCACCGCCGCCACAGTCGCCATCCTGATCCTGCTCTATGTGTTCGGCACCGCCATCTTCTTCTTCCTGAGAAGCTGGATCAGCCCCTGACCTGCGCCAGACCGTGCGATAAAAAAGGCGGCCGGACGGCCGCCTTTTCCGATTCCGATCAGGCCGGGATCACTCCGCCTTCTTGGCTTTCTTGGCCGGAGCCTTCTTCTTGGCCGGGGCCTTTTCAGCCTCATGGGCGTGGTCATGATCATGCGCGTGGTCATGATCATGATGCGCGTGGTCATGGTCGTGATCATGATGGTGATGATCATGATCGTGGTCATGGTCATGGTGGTGATGGTCATGATCGTGGTCATGATCGTGATGAACATGATCCTCCTCATCCTGCACCAAAGCCTGCAATTCCTCGCGGCTCACCTTCTTTTCCGAGACATTCGCCTTGGCGACGATGTGATCAACGACCTTCTGCTCGAAGATCGGGCCGCGCAGCTCGAGCAGCGCATTGGCGTTCTTGCGATAGTAATCGAACACCTTGCGCTCCTGGCCGGGGAACTGGCGGGCGCGGTCGATCAGAGCGCGCTGCAACTCGTCGTCGGTGACGGTGACGCCCTCCTTCTCGCCCAGCGTGCCGAGCACCAGCCCCAGGCGCACGCGGCGCTCGGCGATGGCGCGGTATTCCTTGCGCGCGTCTTCCTCGGTGGTGTTCTCATCAGCGAAGCTCTTGCCCGAGCGCTTCATCTCTTGATCGAGCGCATTCCAGATGCCGTTGAACTCGGCATCGACGAGCTTTTCCGGCAGCTCGAAGCTGTAGGCCGCATCGAGCGCATCGAGCACGTCGCGCTTGAGCTTGAGCGTGGTCATCTGGCCGAATTCCTGGCCCATGCGGTCGCGCACCGTCTCCTTGAGCTTGTCGAGGCTTTCGAGCCCGAGTTTCTTGGCGAACTCGTCGTCGATCACGGTTTCCTTCGGCGCCTCAACGCCCGAAACCTTCACGTCGAATTCCGCCGGCTTGCCGGCGAGCGTCGCCACGCCATAGGTTTCCGGGAAGGTGACCTTGACGGTGAGCTCGTCGCCGGCTTTCACGCCGACGAGCTGATCCTCGAAGCCTGGAATGAACTGGCCCGAGCCGATCTCGAGCGGCACATTCTCGGCCGAGCCGCCGTCGAAGGCGACACCGTCGATCTTGCCGACAAAGGACATGGTGACCCGGTCGCCCTTCGCCGCCTTGCCATCCTTGCTCTGCCAGTCCTTGTACTGGCCGGCGAGACGGCCGAGCGCCTCATCGAGATGGGAATCGGTGACGTCGATCACATGACGCTCGAGGGTGAGCCCCGTCGTGTCCTTGAGCTCGAAGGTCGGCACCACTTCGAGCGACATGGTGTAAGCGAGATCACCCTGGCCGTCGAAGATGCGCGCCACTTCCGCCTCATCCTCGGGAAGCTTCACTTCCGGCTGATAAGCGGGCTTCAGGTTGCGTTCGGCCAGGACCTGCTTGCTCGCATCGTCGAGCTGCTTCTGCACCACCTCGGCCATGACCGACTTGCCATAGACGCGCTTCAGATGCGGCACCGGCACCTTGCCAGGACGGAAACCCTTGATATTGGCCTTGCCGGCCAGCTCGACCAGCCGCCGGTTGAGTTCCTTGTCGAGTTCCTGGGCGGCGACGACGACCTTGAATTCGCGCTTCAGACCGGAGCTCAGCGTTTCGGTGACCTGCATGTTCCCTGCTCAATCCTATTGGTGTTCTAATCTCTATCGCATGTTGTGCGAAAACCGGCTTGCTTCGGGCGCTGAGCCTTGGTGCGGGCGGAGGGACTTGAACCCCCACGGGTTGCCCCACAGGAACCTAAATCCTGCGTGTCTGCCAATTTCACCACGCCCGCGCGCCGAGGCTCGGGCCCGTTGCAATGGGCGGGGTCTATAGCAGAGGGTTTTCGGGGATGCCACTAGAAATGACGCGGGCGACAAGACCGGGCAGGTCCTCCGCGATCAGGCCGGAATCGCCGAATTTCCGGGCCGCCTCGCCATGGAGCCACATGGCCGCCGCAGCCGCATCGAGCGGCTCCATGCCCTGGGCCAGAAGCCCGGTCACCAGCCCTGCCAGGACATCGCCCGACCCCGCCGTGGCGAGGCTCGGCGGCGCGTTGGTGTTGACCACCGCTTTGCCCGCGGGGCTCGTGGCCACGCTGTCCGGCCCTTTCACCAGGAGAAAGGCGCCCGAGCGCTGCGCCGCCTTCAGCGCCTTCTCACATTTGGAGTCTGTCGACGCCGACAAATCGCTGAAAAGACGTGAGAATTCTCCTTCGTGAGGGGTCATCACGCAGGCCCGCCCGGGATATTCGGCTATGGCCGAAAAGAGCTCGTCCGGGGCCTCGGCGAAGGATGTCAGGGCATCGGCGTCGAGCACCACGGCGGCACCGCTCGCCAGCGCCGCCCGCACCTTCGCCCGGGTCGGCGAGCCCGGGCCGGCCGCCGGCCCGATGCAGATGGCATTCTTGCGCCGGTCCGCCAGGAGACGGCCCAAGGCCAGGGCATCATCAGCCTCGGCCAGCATGATAGCGGTCAGATGAGCCGCATTGGCGGCCATGGCTTCTTTTGGAGATGCGATCGTGACGAGCCCTGCTCCGACGCGCAGGGCGGCCATCGCGGCAAGGCGGGCAGCTCCCGTCTGGTGCGCAGCGCCGGAGACGACCACGGCGTGGCCCCGCTGGTATTTGTGCTGGCGCGGCGCCGCCGCCGGCAAGACCGGAGCTGAATTCTCGGCAAGCAAGGGGGCGATCTCGTCCAGGACCCGGTCGGGAATGCCGATATCGGCGACGACCACCTTGCCGCAACAGTGCCGTCCCGGCATCAGCACATGGCCCGGCTTCTTGCGGAAGAAAGTGACGGTCAGGTCAGCATCGAAGGCAACAGGCCGCGCTGCGCCGGTTGCTCCATCGATGCCGGAGGGTATGTCGATCGCCACCACCGGGACCTTCACCGCCCCGATCAGCTTCACGAGCTGGTCGGGCAATGGCTTCGACAGGCCGGCGCCGAACAGCGCGTCGATGATGAGGTCGCAGCCCTCAGAGGTCGTCACCGCCTCGAAAGGCCCTCCCCAGCGCTTGGCCATGACCGCCGCATCGCCCTTGAGCCTCGCGCCATCGCCGAACAAGGCCACCCGCACGGGCCAGCCCCAGTCCCGCAAATATCGTGCGACGACGAAACCATCGCCGCCATTGTTGCCCGGCCCGCACAGAACGAGAGTGCGGCGCGCGCCGAAGCGGCGCAGGATTTCCTCCGCCACCGCACGGCCGGCATTCTCCATGAGCGTCAATGACGAAATGCCCGCCGCCACGGCGAGCGCGTCGGCGCGGTACATCTGCTCGGGCGTCAGAAGTGCCGGGGCATGCATGCGCCCATGTTTGCCGGGCACCGGCGGTTATCGCAAGCCGTTACTTCCTCGATGGCGCGGGATTCAATCCGGCGTCTGCCCGATATCGCGCAACAGGCCCGCGAACCATGGGGTTTTGGCGTCGAACGGCTTGCCGCCCCGGATGCGCGGGAACTCGATGGCGCGCAAGGCGCCGCCCTGCTCCTCATCATGACCGACGACACCGCTCTCGCCCTTGAGGCCGGAAACGGCCGCGAGTTCGACCATATTGCGGATCAAGGCCAGGTCCTCGGCATTGGCGGCGGCCGAGCGGGCGAAATAGCCCGATTTCTGCACCAGCGTGCGCTCTGCGCCGATGAGCTTGGCGAAGCGCCTGGAGAACCAGTCGCCGACATTGATCTTGTCGATCTTCACATGGCCGAAGGCGTCGCGTTCGATGGCCTCACCCCGCGCTTCCATCTCGCGCACCAGATCGGCAACGCCCGCCCCCTCGCTGAGGAAGATCGCGACCGAGCCCTTGCGCTCCATCACGGCCTTGAGCCTTCCGGCTTCCGCCTCGATGTCGACCGGCAGTTCCGGCACATAAAGCGCGTCGATGTCGTTCTGGACCACGGCGAAGGCCGGCAGCGGCGTCGCCTTTCGCAGGCGCTCGCGGTAGCTGCGCGCCGTGGCCGCGGCAAGCCAGCCCGAATGACGGCCCATGATCTCATGGATCACCAGCGTGCGCGGCGCCGTGGTGCGCTCATTGGTGGCGTTCTCGAAGAAGATGGCGCCCTGCTCCGCCGCGGTCAGCGCGCCCAGCGACTGGCGGATCGGGAAAATATCGTTGTCGATCGTCTTGGGCAGGCCCACCACCGTCAGCCCGTGGCCGTTCCCGGCCAGAAACGCCGCCAGGTCGGCGGCCGTGGTGTTGGTGTCGTCGCCGCCGATCGTGTGGAGGATGGTGACCTTGTCCTTCACGAGTTGCGCTGCCGCAACCGCGAGCGGATCCTCGCCGTCCTTGATCAGGCCACGCTTGGCGAGGTCCTTCGCGTTGGTGAGCTTGACCCGGCTGTTGCCGATCGGGCTGCCGCCATGCGCATGCAGAAGATGCGCGCTCTTGCGGGCTTCAGGCATGATGGCAAGGCTGTCACCGGTCAGGACGCCCTGATAGCCATAGCGATAGCCGATGATCTCGGCCTCGGGCGCCAAAGCGCTGTAGCGCTCGATCAATCCGCCGATCGCGGAGGACAGGCACGGCGCCAGACCGCCGGCAGTGAGCATCGCAATCTTGACCATGGCACCACGTCCCCAGATTTAAGGTGTTTAGTGGTGACAGTTCAGCGCGTCAGGATCAAGCCCGTCCTTGCGACTCAGGACACTCCTTTCACATAGCCCTGCGCCTCGACGATCCGGCCGTCGCGGACTCGCATCAGATTGACGCCGCGTACCGAGCTGGCGGCGTCGGGCCCCCAGACCAGCCGCCAGCGGATCTCGCCCCGATCGCCCCGCGCGATGATGCTCTCCGTCTCGAAATGGGTGCCCGTCATGGTGGCGATCCTTGTCCACAAGGCGATGCAGGCCTGCCGGCCTTCATGGCGGGCGCCGTCTGGTGCCGGATGGGTGTTCTCGATCACGCAATCCTCGGCCACAAGCTCTGCGAGAGCTGCCGGATCATGGTCGAGGAAAACCTGGTTGAAGCGCCGGAGAACGGCATCGGTCGCGACGCTGTCAGGATCGGTGAAGCTACCCATGGTCATATGCTCCCCTCACGCTGCAAGTGCGGGGGCGAAGAAGACGCCCTCGGCCCTGGGGGCCAGGCCTTCCGCCTCGAGAGCCAACCGGACTGCCGGGCGCCGGCTGACGCGCTGCATGAAGGCTTCGAGCTTCGGCCAGCGCGACAGATCGATGCCATTCCACTGCGACCAGTTCAGGCAGACGAAAAGATAAGCGTCGGCCACGCTGAATTTTCCATCCAGCACATAGTCGCCTGTGAGCCGGCCCGCGATCCAGGCCAGCCTGGGCGCCACATGCTTGTAGAGCGCCTGCTTCACCGGCGCATAATCGGGAATCATCATCTGCGCCATCGGCTTGTGGAGTTCCGTCGCGATGAAATTGAGCAGCGACTGGACATGCCGCATGCCCTCGCCGTCTTCGGGCACCAGGCCGGCTTGCGGATTGAGACGGGCCAGATACTGGAGGATGGCGGTCCCTTCCAGGAGGATCTCGCCATCGTCGAGGACCAGGGCCGGCACATAGCCGTTGGGATTGATGGCGAGAAAATCCTCACCGTCGCTGGTGCGATGGGTGGCGCGGTCGACCCGCACGATCTCCACATCGAGCCCGAGCTCATAGACGATGATGTGGGAGGCGAGAGAACAGGCTGCGCGCTGGGTATAGAGCTTCATTTTTACCTCCTGCATTGATTTTGTACTGCTTCGCATATATATTTGGATCGGTCAATGATTTTATGCGGAGAGGTACATAATTATGCGGAAACGTGGCCGCCCCATAGAATATGACGCGCAAACAGCGCTCGCCGCGGCGCGCGATGTCTTCTGGGCGACGGGATTTTCAGCAAGCTCGCTCGATGCGCTGAGCGAGGCCACGGGCATGAACCGGCCCAGCCTCGCCGGCGCCTTCGGCGACAAGGAAGCGCTCTATATCGCGACCCTCGAGCAGTACCGCGACCAGGGTGCGGCCGCCATGAAGGAGACGCTGAGTGGTGCCAGACCGCTTGCCCGCGAGCTTGCCCTTCTCTATGCGTCGGCCATCGATCTCTATCTCGCGTCGAAGGATGCGGCCCGTGGCTGCCTCATGATCGGCACGGCCTCGGTGGAGGCGGTCAGCCGCCCTGCCGTCCGGAACGTCCTCTCTCAGGGGCTTGCGGAATTCAACGCCATCATCGAAGAGCGCCTGCGCAAGGCGGTTCGTGACGGCGAGATCGGCAAGGACACCGACCCCGCGGCCCTGGCGCAGATCGCCTCCGCCGTCCTGCATTCGCTGGCGGTAAGGGCGCGCGCCGGTGACCCGCGCAAGAGTCTCGAAAGACTGGCGCGGACCGCTGTCGGCCTCATTTGTCCGTGAAGGAAAGCCGCATCAACGGACGCCTCGGCGAGCGCCGGGCGATCTCCTTGAAGCCCAGGGCGCGAAACACCGACTCGATGCCGACAAAGCCCTCGCCCCACATCAAGGGCTTCTCGGTGTCGATGGGGCAGACATCGAGCGCCGTCGCCTTCTTCTTTTTCGCATAGTCGATGGCGGCCTTGGCGAGATCAGTCATGAGCCCACGCTTCCGGTGACCGGTACGAACATAGAAGCAGGTGATCGCATAATGCTTCGCCGGATCGAGCTCGGGCTCGCGCTGCGAGGTCTTGGCCATTTCGAAGCGGATGACATCGCGGCGCGGCGACACCGCGACCCAGCCGATCGGCACACCCTTCTCATAAAGAAGAAGGCCCGGCACCGGCCCCTTGGCCACACAGGACCGGAAAGCGCGCTTGCGCCCTTCCTTGCTCATGGTCCGGAAGTCGGTCGAAGTGAGCCTCGGCCACATGCACCAGCAGCCTGAATTAGCTCCTTTCTCCGGCCCGAACAGATCCGCGACATCGGCCCAGCGCGACGGCGTCAAGGGATGGACGGTGAATTTCGAGGCCTGCGATGGGGTTGCCCTGCTCATCGCCCGATTGATAATCTGTTTCCGCAAATTTGTCTGGTGCCGGATTTTGCATGCCTAACCTTTGGGCTAATGCCCTATAATTAGGCACAGGAATCAGGCGGGCCGAGCCCTGCTCCAAGCCAGTCTGTTGATTCCGTTCAAAAATTACTCCGAAAGCCAACTGGCACGCGCCCTGCAAACAGGGTGCCTGATCACAACAGGGGTGTGCATGAAAAAGATCGAGGCCATCATCAAGCCATTCAAGCTCGACGAAGTGAAGGAAGCCCTGCAGGAGGTCGGCCTGCAAGGCATCACGGTCACCGAGGCCAAGGGATTTGGCCGCCAGAAGGGGCATACCGAGCTCTATCGCGGCGCTGAATATGTCGTCGACTTCCTGCCCAAAGTGAAGATCGAGATCGTGCTGGCGGACGAGCTCGTCGACAAGGCCGTCGAGGCCATCCAGAACGCGGCGCGCACCGGGCGCATCGGTGACGGCAAGATCTTCATTTCGACCATCGACCAGGCGATCCGCATCCGCACGGGTGAATCCGGCACGGACGCGCTCTGATCCATTCAACCAAGACCAAGTCAACCAGAGGGATAACAGAAAATGGCCAAGGCAAAAGACGCCGATGCGGTGATGAAGCTGATCAAGGAGAAGGATGTGAAATACGTCGATCTCCGCTTCACCGATCCGCGCGGCAAGATGCAGCATCTGACGATGGACGTGTCGCAGATGACCGAGGACGCGTTCGCCGACGGGCTGATGTTCGACGGCTCCTCGATCGCCGGCTGGAAGGCGATCAACGAGTCCGACATGGTGCTGATGCCGGACCCCGCCACCGCCCATATGGACCCCTTCTATGCGCAGACGACGCTCGCCGTGTTCTGCGACATTCTCGAACCCTCGACGGGCGAAGGCTATTCGCGCGATCCGCGCATGATCGCCAAGCGCACCGAGGCCTATCTCAAGCAGACCAAGCTCGGCGACACGGTCTATGTCGGTCCCGAGGCCGAGTTCTTCATCTTCGATGACGTGCGCTTCGCCACCTCGCCCTACAATACCGGCTTCAAGCTCGACTCGGTGGAGCTGCCGATCAACGGCGACCGGGAATACGAGACCGGCAATCTCGGCCACCGCATGCGCACCAAGGGCGGCTATTTCCCGGTGAACCCGCAGGATTCAGCACAGGACATGCGCTCGGAAATGCTGTCGGTGATGGGCCAGATGGGCCTCTCGGTCGAGAAGCACCATCACGAAGTGGCTTCCGCCCAGCACGAGCTCGGCACCAAGTTCCAGCCGCTGGTCACCGCCGCCGACCATATGCAGATCTACAAATATGTGATCCACAATGTGGCGCATGCCTATGGCAAGACCGCCACCTTCATGCCGAAGCCGGTCTTCGGCGACAACGGCTCGGGCATGCACTGCCACTTCTCGATCTGGAAGGACGGCAAGACGCAGATGGCCGGCAACCAGTATGCCGATCTCTCCGAGCTCTGCCTCTACTTCATCGGCGGCGTCATCAAGCATGCCAAGGCGATCAACGCCTTCACCAACCCGTCGACCAACTCCTACAAGCGTCTGGTGCCGGGCTATGAGGCGCCGGTGCTACTCGCCTATTCGTCGCGCAACCGCTCGGCCTCCTGCCGTATCCCGCACACCTCGAACCCGAAGGCGAAGCGCGTCGAAGTGCGCTTCCCCGATCCGACGGCCAATCCCTATCTCGGCTTCTCGGCCATCATCATGGCGGGCCTCGACGGCGTGGTGAACAAGATCCATCCGGGCGATGCCATGGACAAGAACCTCTATGATCTGCCGCCGGCCGAGCTCAAGGGCATCCCGACGGTGTGCGGATCGCTGCGCGAAGCGCTCGCCTCGCTCGACAAGGACCGCGAGTTCCTCAAGAAGGGCGGCGTGTTCTCCGACGACCAGATCGACAGCTTCATCGAGCTCAAGATGGAAGAGAACATGAAGTACGAGATGATGCCGCATCCGGTCGAGTTCGACATGTATTACAGCTGCTGACGAACGACAGTGTAATAACCCCCTGGGAACTCAAGGCCGGATGGAAACATCCGGCCTTTTTCTGTCTCAGAATTACTACGATGCTAAGCCGTCATCCCGGCGAAAGCCGGGACCCATTGACTAGAATCAACAGGGCGGCGCTACTCGAGTGTCGGTAGCTGTTACCCACCAAATTCTTCATGCCGGTAGACCTCGCGGCCGCCGAGCAGGGTCAGCATCACTTGCGTGTCGGCAATGTCATAGGGGTCGATGGCGAGGAGATCGCGGTCGAGGATGATGAGATCGGCATATTTGCCCTGCTCCAGCGAGCCCGTATCGGCCGAGCGCCAGGCAGCGGCCGCGGCGTTGACCGTATAGCCCTTGATGCATTCATCGAGCGTCATGCGTTCCTCGGGCAGGAAGGGCGGATAGTCCTTCGGCTTGCCGGGCGGCTGGCGGGTGATCGCGGTCTGCATGATGTGGAACGGGTTGAGCGTCGAAACGCCCCAGTCGCTCGACAGGGCACAGCTCGCGCCAGCATCGATCAGCGAGCGGAAGGGATAGATCCAGCGCGCCATGCGCGGACCCGCGATCGGCACGGCGACATCGGTGACCGAGGGCTCGTTCCTGGCCCACAGGGCCTGGATATTCGGCATGATGCCGAGCTTCGCGAAACGCGGAATGTCGTCGGGATCGATGCATTGCACATGGGCGAGCTGATGCAGGCTGGGCCAGGCGCCATTCACTTCGCGCGCCGCCTCGAGCCCGTCGAGCGCCACCCGCACCGCCTTGTCGCCGATCACATGGCAATGGATCTGGAAGCGTGCCGCATCGAAGGCGATGAAGAGCTCGCGCAAATGATTCTCGCCGAACATCACCGGCGCGTTGCCGCCCTCGGCGTCGTGATAGTCCTCGATCATCGCCGCGGTGCGGTTCTCGAGCACGCCATCGAGGAAGAATTTCGCCGAATGTACTTTCAGCATGGGGGATGAGCAGTCGCGGCGGAAGCCTTCGATGCGGGCGAGCGCGCCCTCGACCGTATCGGTAGGCTCGACCAGGGCGGTCGAGGCGACGCGCACCGTGAGGCCGGTGCTTTTTTCAACCGCGCGATAGATGCGCAAATGCCTCTCGGTGACGAGCGCGTCGAGCACGCCGGTGAAACCGTTGCGGTTGCACAGAGCCTGGCCGAAACGCACCCCCGCTTCCCAGTCAGAATCGGGTGTCTCGGGCATGCGCTCGCGCGCCCATTCGATGGCAAGCTCATGCAGCATGCCGGTCGGCACGCCGGTCTTGTCGCGGGCGAAACGGCCATTCTCCGGGTCCTGCACAGAGCGGTCGAGACCGATCCGCTCGCAGGCTTTCGTGTTCATCGCGGCGCTGTGATAGTCCGACGAATAAAGCAGCACGGGACGATCGGGCACCACCGCATCGAGCACCTGGCGGGTGAGGTTGTGCTCGCCGAAAATGCCCGAATACCAGCCATGGCCCTTCACCCAGTCGCGCTTCGGATTGGCCTCGGCGAAGTCCTTCAGCTTCGCCTGCAGCTCCTCGATCTTGCGAACGCCGGCAAGGTCGACATCGAGCGCGTGGCGTGTGCCTGAATCCTGCATATGGATATGGGTGTCCTGGAAGCCCGGCAGAACGAGCCTGCCGCCGGCGTCGACGACCCTGGCCCCTTTACCGGCCAGCGCCCTGATCTCCGCGGTCGATCCCAGCGCCAGGACGCGGCCTTGATGCGAGGCCAGCGCTTCGACCCTGGGCTTCAGCGGGTCCATGGTCCTTATGTCGGCATTGATGACGATCATCTCAGGTTTCATCGATAGTCCCCTCATTCGAGGCGCGCCGGAAAGCCCGGCGCGCGCAGATCCGTTTCGAGTTCGTCTTCGAGCAGTTTGACGATCATGGTCGACTGCGCCGCCCCGCCATAGGCCTCCCTGCCCTTCATAAAGGCCTCGCGGGTGCGGGTAGCGAGATCGAGCGGCACGCCGAACTCCTCGCCGAATTTCATGGCAAAGCCCAGGTCCTTCAGCGCCAGATCCATGGTGAAGGCGATGTCATAGCTGCCATTGAGGATGAGCTGGCCTTCCGTCTCATGCACGAAGCTGGTGCCGGAGCTTGCCGCGATCGCCTTCCAGGCCTGCGCCAGATCGAGGCCGCCGCGCTTGGCCAGCATCAGCGCCTCGCCATCGGCGATGAGATGAATGAAGGCCAGCATGTTGGTGATGACCTTGATCACCGCGGCAGAGCCCAGAGGCCCCATGTGGAAGAGCCTGCCGCCCATCGCTTCGAGCGCCGGGCGATGTTCGGCCAGGAGATCGGCATCGCCGCCCGCGAGCACCGTGATCTCGCCACGGGCCGCCAGATGGACGCCGCCGGTCACCGGACATTCGAGGAGGCGGATGCCGTGATCGCCCGCCCGCGCGGCAAGCTTCAGGATCTCGTCGCGCCCCAGGGTCGACATCTCGATCCAGGTGCCGGCGAAGCCCGCCGTCAGCAATTCGCCAAGCACCGCTTCCGATGCCGTGGGCGATGGCAGGCAGGTGATGATGGCATCGCATGACGCGGCCAGCTCGCCGGGCTTGCCGGCCCAGCGGGCGCCGGCCTCGATATGCCTGGCGGCGCGCGCGCTGTCCCGGTCGCAGACAGCAACGTCGAAACCGCCGCGGATGAGACTCAGCGCAAGATGTCCGCCCAGATTGCCGAGACCGATGAAGCCGTAGCGCATGATCACTCGATCGGCCGCTCGGTCATTTCGAGATGGACATTCGTGCCCGTATAGGGATGCGCCAGCGCCACCTTCTCATCGAGCTCGATGCCGAGGCCTGGCTCGGTCGGCAGCAGCACGCGGCCCTCCTCCCAGCGGATCGGCTTCTTCAGGATCCTGGAATGGAAGCCGCCCCAGGTCTCGATGCTTTCGAGGATCAGGAAATTCGGCAGCGAGGCGGCGAAGTGGATATTGGCCGCACCTTCCACCGGCCCGGCATAGAGATGAGGCGCTATCTGCGCATAATGCGTCTCGGCCATGGCGGCGACCTTCTTCGCCTCCATGATGCCGCCGACCCGGCCCAGCGCCATTTGCAGGATCGAGGCGGCGCCGGTTTCGAGCACACGGGCGAACTCATATTTGGTGACGAGCCGCTCGCCGGTCGCAATGGGAATGGACGTGCCGCGCGCCACTTTCGCCATCTCCTCCGGCATTTCAGGCGGTGTCGGCTCCTCGAACCACAGCGGTTCATAAGGCTCGAGCCGTTTGGCGAGACGGATGGCGCCGGATGCCGTGAACTGGCCATGCGTGCCGAACAGAAGGTCGGCCTTGCTGCCGACCGCCTCGCGGATCAGCCGGCAGAATTTCTCACACAGCTCGAGCGAGACCAGCGAAGGCTGGCGCGGATCGAAGACCGAATAGGGTGCGGCCGGATCGAACTTGATGGCGGTGAAGCCCTGCTTCACATAATGCGCGGCACGCTCGGCCGAGGCTTCGGCATTCCAGTAGATCGAACTGTCCTGGCCTTTGGCCGTGTCGGGATAGATATAAGTGTATGACCTGAGGCTTTCATGCACGCGTCCGCCCAGCAGCTCATAGACGGGCTTGCCGGTCGCCTTGCCCTTGATGTCCCAGAGCGCGATCTCGATGCCGGACAGCACGCCCATCAGCGAGGCATCGGGGCGCAAGGTGTAGCCTGTGCCATAGGCCTTGCGCCACAGCGCCTCGATGTGGAACGGGTCCATGCCTTCGACATGACGGGCGAAGACATCCTCGATCATGGCGGTCATCGCCTTGGGCCCGAATGTATCGCAATAGACTTCGCCGATGCCGCTGACATTGTCGTCGGTGGTCAGCTTGACGAAGATGAAGTAGCGCCCGCCAAAGCCCGGCGGCGGATTGCCGACAATGAAAACCTTGAGATCCCTGACCTTCACGCCGCCACTCCCCGCGCTGTTTCAGTCACCATCGCCCGGGACGACGACATGATGCAAGAGCCAGCCCGCCTCACCATTTTGGGTCAGCCGAGGCTGCGCAAGGCCTTCGGCAGCGCCTCGGCGAAGAGATCAAGCTCATCGTCGGGCGCGGCACTCACCCTCATGCAGCGGTTGAGCGGCGCGACACCTGGCATGCGCACGAAGATGCCAAGGCCGATCAGCGCGTCCAGCAGGCGCTTCGCATGGGCGCCGTCGCGGCCGCAATCGATGGTCACGAAATTCGTGGCCGAGGGCAAAGGCCGCAAGCCCTCAGCACCGGCAATGGCACCGATGCGCTGGCGCGCGCGGCCCACCTTGGCCACCACCTCGCGCAGATAGGCCTCATCGGCAAGAGCCGCCAGCGCAGCCGCCTGGGCCAGGCGGTTGACGCCGAAATGATTGCGCACCTTGTCGAAGCATTTGATGAGCTCCGCCTCGCCGATCACATAGCCGATGCGGGCCCCCGCCAGGCCATAGGCCTTGGAGAAGGTGCGGAAGCGCAGAAGCTTCGGGTTGCCGGTGTCGAGGGGCGGCAAAGTGCCCGGGGGAGCGAATTCGCCATAGGCCTCATCGAGGATGAGGAGCGCATGGTCGGGGATGTCGCGGATCAGCGCCTCGACCGCAGGCGCAGGCCACCACGATCCCATCGGGTTGTCGGGGTTGGCGAAGAAGATGAGCCGCGCCTTCTCGCGCTTCGCCAGATCGAGCAGAGCTTGCGGATCCTCGCGGTCCGCGCGATAGGGCGTCGTCACCAGCCTTCCGCCATAGCCATTGACGTGGAAGTTGAAGGTCGGATAGGCGCCCTGCGACGTGGCGACGGTGACGCCCGGCTCGACGAAAAGGCGCACCGCATAGCCGAAGAGCGCGTCGATCCCCTCGCCCACCGCGATGTTCTCCGGGCGCACGCCATGATGGCGCGCCAGGGCCTGCTTGAGATCGTGGTTCTCGGGATCGCAATATTTCCAAACGTCATGCGCTGCCCTCTCGAGGGCGGCGATCGCCCGTGGCGAGGGTCCGAAGCCGCTCTCATTGGCGCCGAGCCGCGCCTTGAAGGCGACGCCTCGCTGGCGCTCCAGCGCCTCGGGGCCGACAAAGGGGACGGTGGAAGGCAGCGCCTCGACCACAGGGGTCAGCGGTATGCTTGTCACGAAAGGCTCCATTACCCGGAACGGGGAGCTATGGCATGCAGGGCGAAGGCTGGCAAATCCGACTGTGACCTCGGCGCAACAGTCGCGAATTAAGCGTGTCGATTCACAAGCTCGTGAGCTTGGCCTGCGGGTCAAAAAGAGTAGAAGACGGCTGAGATGAGTCGCGTTCCCGATATCTGCCTGCGCCGTGCCACAGTTTCCGTGATGTTCCTGTGCATGCTGGCGCTTACCCTGTGTCAGGTTCTGGGTCCCACGGCGCGGCTGCACAATTCCTTGGCGCCGGCCGACTTCACCGAACGGGCTCTTGCCGGCCGAAGCCTGCAGGCCTTCGGCGGCCATATCCCGCTGCCGAGCCGCTGCGCCAGCATCAAGCTTGCCCCCGTCGAGATCACGGCGATCGACCTCGCGCCCGAGAGCGGCGCTTGCAGCTTCGCTCGGGTCGGCAGCCTGCCGCCACCGCCAAGCACCGAGCTTGGCGTGCCGACGCCGCCACCGCGCGCCGCCTGATCCCCGGACAGATCGTTCATTGCCGCAGCGAAGGCCTGCGGTTCTCTTTCAATTGACACTCAAGGACACTTACCCATGCCGATCACCCGGCGCTTTTTCCTCCTCGGCGGCGCTGGCCTCGCGCTCAGCGCCTGCGTCAGGGACGGAAGCGAGGAAGGCATCATGGCCGAGCCCACTTCTTCCGGCCCTTCGCCCTTTGCGCGCAACTATGGCGCCCTGCCCGACGAGCCCTTTCCGATACCGGCCGCCGATCTGAAGAAGCTCAAGCCGAAATACCGCCGGCGGATCGTCGATTTTCCGACCGCCGAAATACCCGGTACCATCATCGTCGATACGCCGAACCGCTTCCTCTATCTGGTAATGGAGAACGGCACGGCGATGCGCTATGGCGTCGGCATCGGGCGCGACGGCTTCAGCTGGGGCGGGCGCGGGCGCATCCAGTACAAGCGCGCCTGGCCGCGCTGGACGCCGCCCAGCGAAATGATCGCCCGCCAGCCGGAGCTGGAGAAATACCGCAATGGCATGGAGCCGGCGCTCGACAATCCGCTCGGCGCGCGCGCGATGTATATATTCCAGGACGGCCAGGACACTTTGTACCGCCTGCACGGCACGCAGGATGCCGCCAGCATCGGCAAGGCGGTGTCGTCAGGATGCGTGCGCCTCATCAATCAGGATGTGATCGATCTCTTCAACCGGGTGCGGCCGGGTGCTGCGATCATCGTGCGCCAGCACGAAGACGAAGCGGTCTGAGACTTTCGCTGCAAGCAAAAGGGCCGGAGAAAATCTCCGGCCCTTTTCGTTTGTTCAGAGAGAAGCTACAGGCGGCAGGGCCGCCACTTGCCCGATGCGCTCTTGTACTTGCCGGTCTGCGGATCGAAGGAGCGGTATTTGCGGGCACAGGCCTTGGACCATGAACGGCCGCCGGTATCATCGGCCGCCTGATAGCGCACGCGCTGGCCTTCATAATTGTCCATGCAGCGCGCGAAGGCATTGTCATAAGCGCGGCGGTAGCGATCGCTGGTGACGCCGGCGCCCAGCAGCGTGCCGCCGACGCCGCCGATGATGGCGCCCTTGCCCGCCCCTTCGCCGCGGTCGATGAGGCCGCCGATCAGCGCACCGCCCAAAGCGCCGCCGATGGTGCCGACCAGCACATCAGCGCCGCCATTGGTCTTGCGGTGCGCGACATCGCGGGCATAGGAATCACAATAGCCTCTGGGGCCTGCCGACGCCGTGCCGGCGAAGCCCGCCGTCATGGCGAGCGCCATCGCGACGCCCATGAATTTCGCGAGGACAATCCGTTTCATGCCGTACCACTCCCAATCCAAAACCTGACCTTCACTTAGAAAGGGATTGTGGCCGGTCCGGGGCAGTTTGTAACGCTTCCAGACAGGCCTTTGCGGCCGCCACGGCGGTCGAAAAGCAGGCCTGCAGCAGATAGCCGCCGGTCGGCGCCTCCCAGTCCAGCATTTCGCCCACCGCATGGACGCCGGGCCAGGCCTTGAGCGCGAAGCCGGAATCGACCGCATCCAACGCTACGCCGCCGGCGGATGAAATGGCACGTGCCAGCAGATCGGTGCCGGTCATGGTCAGCTCGACCGCCTTGATGGTGTGCGCCGTCGCCGGCGCGCCCGCCTCGCGCAACAGCGCGATGGCCGCCGGGCTGAGATTTGCCGCCTTGCGCAGCCGGTTGCTCCGGGAGTCCTTGCCCCGCGGACGGGCCAGGCGCTCTTCCAGTGCCGCGATCGAGAGATCCGGCCGCAGATCGAGCGTGAGCTTGCCCGTCTGGCGCAATTCGCGCGACAGCGCATAGATGGCGCCGCCTTCCAGGCCACGCGCGGTGATCATCGCCTCGCCGCGCACGCCGCGCACGCCGCTCGTAACCCTGATGCGCTTCAGCGGCTCTCCCGCGAAGCGCTCGCGGAAGTAAGGCGACCAGGCAATGCCGATGCCGCAATTGGCGGGCACGAAATCATTCACCGGCACGCCGCGGCGGCGCAGCGCGTCCACCCAATGCGCGTCGGACCCGAGACGCGGCCAGCTGGCGCCGCCCAGCGCCAGGATCATCGCATCGGAGCGCTTCTCTCCCATCCATTCGGTCTTCAGCTCGAGCTTCACGCCCAGCGCATCGAGCCGCCGCAACCAGGCGCGCAGCAGCGGCGAGGCCTTCATCGTCGTCGGGAACACCCGGCCCGATGATCCGACAAAGGTTTCGATGCCGAGACCATTGCACCAGCCGATCAGCGCCTCCGGCGGGAAGGCGCGGATGGCGGGCTCAAGAAAGGACCGCGCCGCGCCATAGCGATCGAGAAATTGATCCAGGGGCTCCGAATGGGTGAGGTTGAGGCCGCCACGCCCGGCCATCAGGAATTTCCGCGCCGGCGATGCCATGTGATCGACGACGCGCACCCGTGCCCCTGCCGTCGCCAACACTTCGGCGGCCATGAGACCGGAAGGACCGGCGCCGATGATTTCGACTGCGAAACTCATGCCGCGGCATTGCCAGAAAACATGACGACACTAAGATACGAATATGCAGAACAGAAATTCATCGATGCTCTTCACAGCCGGCGTGTTTGCCGCGATTGCCCTTGCTTCCTCCCCTGTCCTAGCAAAGCAATCCCTGCCGCCGCAAATCACCCAGGCGATCAAGTCCTGGCAGCAATGTGCGGCAGCCGCCTACAAGGCTGAAAAGCAGCTTCGGGCAAGCAGGAGCGAGGCCGCGGAGGCGAGCTTCGCGTCCTGCCAGCCGCAATATGACATGATCGTCGCGCGTGCCGGGGAGAACGGCCTCAAGGCCGATGATGTGCGCCGGGCGCTCGACAAGAGCAAGATCGCGCTCCAAAAGCAAATGACCGCCCGATAGGCTGGGCGGTCATCAGTTCGGGCGTCGGCCTCAGCCGCCGAAGCGCCAGGTGGCCGATATCTTGGCGTTGAAGCCGGGCTCCAGATAGGGATCGCCGCCGGCCCCCAGAACGGCGCTCAGATAGTTCACATGCTTTTCGTCGAAGATGTTCTCGAGCCGCGCATCGACGCGGAAGTCGGGCGTGACCTCATAGCCGGCGAACAGATTGACCAGCGTATAATCCTCGGAGACCCGCTTCGTATCCGTTGGACTGGGCGTCGAAAGATCGGGAACGCTATATTTGTAACTGAAGGCGTGCTGCACCTCGCCGCCGACAGTCAGGCGCTGGTCGAAGAAGCGGAAACCCAGGAAGCCGAGAAGTTGATCGGGCGGAACGGTGTCGAGCTCCTTGCCATCTTCCTTGTTCTTGCTGTCGACGAAGGAGCCTGACAGCCCGGTGAAGAAAGTGCCGCGATCATAGACAGCCTCGAATTCGATGCCTTTCAGGACGACCTCGTCGAAGTTCTGATACTGCACACAGAACGGGGCCGTTCCCGGCTGCATCGACCATGTGCAATTGGGATCGAAGTTCGGCCCCGGGAATGGCGAAAGACTGTCATTGAGGCCGATATAGTCATTGACCGTGTTGTGATAGACGGCCGCCTTGACGCGGACACCATCGTCATCGGTGAATATGCCGTCGCGCTTGTAGTTCACGCCCACTTCGAACATATGCGCGGTTTCAGGCGTCAGATTGGGATTGGGCAGGAACGGGAAGGCCACGCCCGCCGGGTGCATGCCGGTAATGAGCGTTTCAATGACGCTGGGCGAGCGATAGCCTTCGGCATAGGTGCCATAGACTTGGAGGCCGCGCAGGCCGGTCGATTCGAATGGCTTGATGCCGGCCGTGATGCGCGGCGACAGCCGGTCGCCATCATTGCTGATCTCGCCATCGGTGCTTTCGAAATTGTATGAATCGTAGCGCAGCCCGCCGATGATCTCGAGCCAGTCGGAGAATTCAAGCTTGTCCTGGATGAATGCGCCCCATACTTCGCGCTTGCCCGAAGGGTTGTAGACGAATGCGCCGCCCAAGGGGTCCTCGACGGTCACATCGTCCTCGAACCAGTCGCCGCCGTAAGTCAGCGTGTGCCGGACGGCCGCCGTATCGAAACGCGACGTGTTGTTGACGTCGAAGCCATTGGTGACAAGGTCGAAGCTGCGCACCGAACCGGCCGGGACATTCACGAAGCCGCCATTTTCCTGATCCCAGCGCAGCCCGTCGGCCAGCGATGTCTGGTCCATCTTCGTGTCGTTGACATAACCGCTCAGCGTGAAATCGATCCAGCCATTGCCGGGCGTGTAGTGATATTTGCCGGTGAAGATGTCCTCGCGCAGATCCGTATCCTGCGGGATCGATCCGGGCTCGCGCCAGTCATTGCTGTTGCCGAGCCAGCCCAGGGTTACCTCATGGCCGTCAGCCGGACGGATGACGGTCTTGGCCAGTCCACCCATGACTTCATAGTTGGTGTCGTCGACCTTGTGTCCATCGCCGCCCTTATAATCATCACGCTCGCGATAGGTGAAATTGCCGATGAGATCGAAGGCCTCGACCGGCTTGATGGCGCCCGTCACGCTGGTGAGATAGCCCTCACCATTGGTTTCATAGCCGCCCTTGATCGAGCCGCCATATTGCTCGCCATCGCGCAGGAAATCGCTGGCCGACTTGGTCTCGAACACCACGACGCCGCCGATGGCACCCGACCCGTAGATATTCGCCACCGGCCCGCGCACGACGGTGACCTGCTTGAGCATTTCAGGCTCTATCCACATGGAGCTGGCGCTGCCGTGATCGGCGCGGGAGAAATTGTTGCGGGCACCATCGGTTATCATCGCGACGCGGCCGAAATCCTGCAACCCGCGGATATTGATGCTCGTCCCGAGGCCGGTCCGGTCCTGCGACCCTGCCGTCGAGACACCAGGTATGCCATTGAGGACCTGGCCGATATTGGTCGGCTGCTTCTGCTGCAGCTTGTCCTTGCCGACGACGCTGGTCGAGGTCAGCGACTGGATCACTTCCTCGTCGAACTTGGAGGCGACGATGGTGATCTGATCGAGCAGACCGCCATTGTCCGTGGCGGTCTCCTGCTCGGCCTGCTGCTGCGGCTCTTCCTGGCCTGATGCCGGAATGGCGAAAACAAACGTGGCAACTGTCGCCAAGAGCGACAGCCGCAAACAAGTGGTGCGTCCCATGAGACCCCTCTCCCCTGAACCATCGAAAGGCTGGCTACCGGACTGGAGGAGTCTTTTGCTGGCGCGCGGCCAGGCGCGTTTTCTTGCCTGGCCCCGCGTTAACTAATGATATCCGACCAAAACAGTCAAGAATTATCTAACTTATGGCCAGATAACCCGAAATTGCCCTGGAACGCCTATGCAGCTTCCCGGCGCAGAGGCTGGCACATGCAGTGCACGCCGCCGCCGGCCTGGGTGAACATGGTCATGTCCGGGTCATAGACCTTGAAGCCCGCGGCGCGCATCTTGCCGTTGAGATCATGGGCGCCCGCCGTCGACAGCACCCGGTCATTGCCCAGCGCCACCACATTGCAGCCCAAGGCCATGGTTTCCTTGAAACTCGCCGGAATGATCTCGATCTTCTTCGACTTGAGCCACTGGACGATGTCGTCCTCGGTCGTCTCGAGGCAGACCGCGGCGCAATGCTCGTTGAGCATGCACACCATCAGGTCGATATGGACATAGAACTGGTCGATCGGGGCATATTTGATCTCCCAGCCCTCCTTGATGAACCATTCCGACACCTGGCGGGCCGCCACTTCCTCGGAACGATGATCGGTATAGCCGACGAGCGCCACGCCCGGCCTGATGATGTTGAAATCGCCGCCCTCGAAATTGCCCGCGCTGATCATGTCATAGATCGGGATACCGCGCTCGAGATAGAAGCGCAGGACGGCCGCATATTCGCCGCGCCGGCGCGGATTGGCGAGCTGGCAGACGACCGCGCCATAGGGCGACATGAAGGATGAGTCGCGGGCATAGACCTGATAGGGATTGGTCATGTCGACGGGAAGGAAGTGGCAGGTGACGCCGGCATCCCGATAGGCATCGATCATCTCGCGATGCTGGCGCATGGCGAGCTGCTTGTCGAACTTATGGCCCTTGCGCAAGGTATCGCGTACCAGCGACGACCAGTTGGCGTTCTCAAGCCCCATCCAGCGGAAGCTTTCGGCCGGGCCGAGGAGAACGTCCTTGAGCGGGCCTGTCTCGGATTTGAGATACCAGTCGCTCATCAGGGGCGTGCCGCCGCCTTCCTTGCGGGCGCGCAACGGTGTCTTGTCCTGGGCCATTGTGTCTCTCCATGGGTGGCTTTTGGCTCGGCGCAAAATCCGTCACCGCCCGCGGCAAGGCAAGCGACTAATGCTCGACCCGTCGGTGACAATTCCTCACCGAGAGGATCAGTTCACGGAGGTCGTGGACGCGAAGCTCACCATTTCCGCTTCGAGCCAGTCGGCGAACAGGCGCGCCGCGGGCGAGGCAAGCTGCGGCGTGATCACGAAATAAGCGCCCAGATCCTCGACCGATTGCTCGAAGGGACGCACCAGATGGCCGTCCGCGAGATCGGCGCCGGTGGTGATCATATCGCCCAGGCACACGCCGAGCCCGGCGCGCGCGGCAGAGAGAATGTGGCTGAAGTCCTGGAGATAGATGACGCCGCGCGGCTCGACATCGCGCAGGCCCGCATGCTCGAGCCAGCGCCGCCAGTTCTCTCCTTCCGGATCATCGAAGAGCAGCGGATGGCGGGTGAGATCGGCAAGCGAGGAGAGGCCGGGCGGCCCGGCCAGCAATGCGGGGCTGCAGACCGGGAAATAGCGCACATGGCCCAGGAGCCTGACGGCACAGTTCTTCCATACCGGTTTGCCGAAACGCACCGAGAGATCGGTATCGTCGTCGAGCACGTCGCCGACCCGGTTGGACGATAGCACATGGAGCTTGAGCGCCGGGGCGTGTTTCTTGAAATCCGCCAGACGCGGGATCAGCCAGTTGGCGGCAAAGGCCGGCGGCACCGACAGGCGCAACTCGCCCTCGACCGCGCCGCCATCGAGCCTCGCTATCGCATAGCCGAGCTGGTCGAGGGCGGCGTTGGAGGCGGCCAGCAGCTTCAGCCCGCGCTCGGTCAGCGACAGGCGGTTGCCGGCGCGGTCGAACAGGGTGAAGCCCAGATGCCCTTCGAGATTGGCGATCTGCTTGGAAATCGCGCCATGGGTCACCGACAGCTCGTCCGCCGCCTTGCCGAGATGGAGATGGCGGGCCGCCGCCTCGAAGGCGCGGATCGAATTGAGCGGCGGGAGCTGGCGTTTGCGGATTTTCATTTCGGTGAGCTTTTCTCACTGATGGTGCATGGAAAGGTCGTTTGTGTCCAGAGGGAGGCTGGGTTGTAATTCACCCACTCCGCCAAAAGCGGACAATGAAAACAATGGGGAGACGACATGACTGATCTCGATCAGAAGCTCAAACTTGCCGAGAAAATGGCGGCGCGGGGCAAGGTTTCGCGCCGCGATTTCATCCAGCTGGCGCTCGCCGCCGGCATGACGGTCGCGGCGGCCGACAAGCTCTTCGTCACGGCGGCGCGCGCCGAACCGAAAAAGGGCGGCACCTTGCGGCTCGGTATCGGCCATGGCGCCACGACGGATTCGCTCGATCCCGGCACCTATCCCGACCAGTTCACCGGCACGCTCGGCTGGGGCTCGCTCGGCAATGCGCTGACCGAGGTCGATGCCAAGGGCAATATCATGCCCGATCTCGCCGAGAGCTTCGAGCCGATGGACGGTGCCAAGAGCTGGGCGTTCAAGATCCGCAAGGGCGTCACCTTCCACAATGGCAAGAGCGTCAGCCCGGCCGATGTGGTCGAATCGATCCGCCATCACATGGGCAAGGATTCGAAATCGGCCGCCAAGTCGGCCCTTGCCGGCGTCACCGACGTCAAGGCCGATGGCGACAACGTCATCTTCACGCTCACCGGCGGCAATGCCGACTTCCCCTATCTCGTCTCCGACTATCACCTGCCGATCATGCCGGCCAAGGATAGCGGCGGCGTCGATTGGGAATCGGGTGCGCGCACCGGCCCCTATGTGCTCGAGAAGTTCGAGCCGGGCATCAGGGCCAAGCTGAAGCGCAATCCCAATTACTATCGCGACACCTGGTTCGACGAGGTGGAGATGCTGGTGCTGGCCGACGTGACGGCGCGCACCAATGCGCTCACCACCGGCGACATCCATGTGATGGACCGCTGCGACCTCAAGACCCTCGATCTCCTCAAGCGCAACAGCGACATCGAGATCGACGAGGTGACGGGCTATGGCCACTATTATTTCGTGATGAACACGACGGTGGCGCCGTTCGACAATCGCGATGTCCGCAATGCGCTCAAATACGCGATCGACCGCGACGAGATCGTCAAGAAGGTTCTGTTCGGCCATGGCAAAGTGGCGAACGACAACCCGATCGCGCCCGGCATCAAATTCGCCATCGATGCGCAGCCGGCCCATAATTACGATCCCGACAAGGCGCGCGAGCTCCTCAAGAAGGCCGGTCTCGACAGCCTGAAGATCGATCTCTCGGTGTCGGACGCGGCCTTCGGCGGTGCCGCCGATGCGGGCGCCCTGTTCAAGGAAAGTGCCGCCAAGGCCGGCATCGAGATCAATGTGATCGCCGAGCCTGCCGACAGCTATTGGGACAATGTGTGGCTCAAAAAGCCGTTCCTGGCGACCTACACCAATGGCCGCCCGACCGTCGACTGGATGATGACGACCTTCTATGCGGCGGATGCCGCCTGGAACGACACCTTCTGGAAGCCGGCACGCTTCAACGAGCTCCTGGTCGCGGGCCGCTCCGAGACCGACGATGCCAAGCGCGCAGGGATGTATGCGGAGATGCAGCAGCTGCTGCAGGACGACGGCGGCATGCTCAACATCATGTTCAACAACTATGTCGGCGCCCATTCCAAGAAGGTCGCGCATGGCGATGTGGGCAATAACTGGGACCTCGACGGCATGAAGATCACCTCGCGCTGGTGGTTCGCGTAAGGTTAATGGCCGCTCCGGATGATCCCGTCCGGGGCGGCGTCCCTTCCAGATCAACGGTTTGCCTGCACTGGTCTGGCGCTAGCGCGCATCCCGGCGAAGTGGAATCACTTCGCCGAAAAGGATTCGCGCCAAATCAATATGTTGGAGCAAATCCTTATCGCCAAAGTCTTCAACTTTGGCGGGATTTGCTCTAACGCCGCGTCAGCGTAAGCGATGAACGCCAGCTAACAGCGCCATTCAGCCTTCCTTCGGCAAGGCTTGTCTATTCTCAGCCCAAGTTCGATGCTTTGCCTTGCTGGGAGACAACCATGTTGAACGCCGTCGTCATTCCGTTCCCGAAGCGCGCCGCCGGTGATCTGCCGGCCAATCTGAACGTCAATGGCCCCGCTCAGGTCATCATCTTCCCGGGCGTGCGCTATATGCGCCTGCCGGAGGAAACCGAGGATCTCTTCGAAATCGCCACCGCTCCGCGCAAGGCGCCGTCCAAGCGGAAATAATCAGCTTATTTTTGGCGCGCGACCGGACGGAAAACCGGTATCCACTTTTCCTGGTCGCGCTTTAGCCGGCCTTCCACTTGATGGAGCAGCCCATCGAGGAAATCTGCTCCTTCGGGCCCTTGCCGGTGCGGGCCACCTCCATCATCGCCTCATAGAGATCACGTCTTGCGCCCGCGACCGGCGAGGTGCGCGAGGCATCGAGGCGGCCGCGATATTGCAGCTCGTCCTTGGCATTGAAGCCGAAGAAATCGGGCGTGCAAATGGCGCCATAGGCCTTGGCCACCTCCTGGCTCTCATCATGCAGATAGGGAAACGCAAAGCCGCTGGCTTTGGCGAAGATCTTCATATTGGCGAAGGAATCTTCCGGATGGGACACGGCGTCGTTGGCGCAGATCGCTGCGACGCCAATGCCCGATTTCGCCAGATCCGCCGCATCCCGTACCAGCAGGCCGGTGATCGCCTTCACATAGGGACAGTGATTGCAGATGAAGACGATGAGCGTGCCCTTGGGACCACGCAGATCGGCCAGGCCGTAGCTCTTGCCATCGGTCGCCGGCAGGCGGAAATCCCTGGCCTTCCAGCCGAAATCGCAAATGGGCGGGGTCGAAGCCATCGCTGTGTCTCTTGGCTTGATGGCCGGGTCGAGCCCGGCCATGAACTTTTCGGGCCGATGCGATCCTCAATAGGCGCCGTCGAAATAATCCTCGGACGTCATGGCGAAGAATTCAACCGCCTCGAATCGGCCCTGGCCCGCGGGATAATCGGGATGCGAGCGCTCATGCTTGAGGCCGATGCGGCGGGCCAGCCGCAGGGAAGCGGCGTTCGACGCCATGACCTTGCACCACACCCTGACCGCGCCGACACGCTCGAATGCAAGCCCCACCAGCGCGCGGCCGATCTCAGTGCCGAAGCCCCTGCCCCATAGATCGGGCGCCACGCCCCAGCCAACCTCGGCCAGGCCGCCTCGCCCTAAGATGATGAAGCCGTCGCCGACCGCAAAGCTGCGCTCCTTGCCCTCCGCCGCCAGATGGAAGATGTGGCGGCGCTCATCGCCCTGGCGCGCCACCTGGCGGGTGACGAAGTTCTTGACGTCTTCCTCGTTGCGCAGCCGCATGGCGATATGGCGCTGGTAATTGGCCTGCGTCATGAAATGCGAAAAGGCCTTCCAGTCGCGCGCCTCGATCTCACGCATGAGAAGTGAGGGCGTCTCCACCGCAGGAAGTATGGTGACAATCGTCATTCGGCCGCCTCGTATCTGATCTGCCGTCCGCTTATCCAGCCCTCGAGGAACGTGTTGAACCAGTCGCCCAGGGCCTTGTCGTAAACGAGATTGTCCGCCAGCTGACGATCGGCCGGATGGGCGCCCGTCATCGTCTGCTTGTGCGGCGGGCGGCGTGAGATCCAGCGGGTAAGCCCTTTGCGGCTGGTCTCGGGATGGAACTGGAAGCCATAGGCATTGGCGCCATAGCGGAAGGCCTGCTCGGGAAAATCGGCCGTGCCGGCAAGCTTCACCGCCCCCTTGGGCGTGCCAAACCAGCCATGCCAGTGCGATTGCAGAACCTTCATGGGCGCGCCGAAGAGCTCGCGGCCCTCGCCCGACGGCAGGAGATCGTAATAGCCATATTCGGCGCGGCCGTCGGGATGGCCCGATACCCTCTCGCCCAGCGTGTGGGCGAGGAGCTGGGCGCCGAGGCACAGGCCCAGCACCGGTGTCTCGCGCTTGAGCGCCTGGTCGAGAAAACGCATCTCGTCCTTGAGATAGGTATGGCGGTCCTGCTGGTCCACATCCTGGGCGCCGCCATAGACGATGACGCCCGCCACCTGGCCGTCGAGCGCCGGCAGGCTATCGCCCTCAGCCGGGCAGACCCAGTCCAGCGCATAGCCCTGGCGCCGCGCCCAGGCGGAGGCCCGGTCGTCCATCTCATCGCGGTCGTGCACGACGAGAACCATTTTCTGCGAATCTGCCATGGCCTCAGTCTAAACCACCGCGCACGGCTGCGAAAAGCCTCGTTCGCTTTTCATCCCCATTCTAAACGGCGGATGAACGGCCCATTCAGCCTGGATTGGGCGGGGCTTCGCTAGAAGGACGGCCATTCGGGGCGCACCCACATTCCCCCTGGAGATGAAAATGAACATGATCGCCGCCCGCGGCATCATTCTTGCTCCGCCCAGCCTGTTGACGCGCATGCGTATGAAATTGGCTCAAGCGGCCGACCAATGGCAGACGAGCAACCTCGATGACCGGTTGCTGCGCGATATTGGCGTGACGCGGGCGGACATCGAAATCCGTGGGTTTCTGGAATAATCCGGAGCTAACGGACGGCGAGACGGGGGCGGTCTGACGGCGGACCGCCCTCGTTCGTTTTGGAGACCTGCCATGCGGTCGCGCCAGTTTATGACAACTGCTCTGATCGGCGCCTTCCTCGCAATACCCTCGGGCGAATCTGCCAAGGCCGGCGCCGAGCAAATTTTGCCGGTCAAACTCGTGAAACCCAAGCCGACCCTCGATTCGGAATACGGGCTCGACGGCGACGGTGCGTTTCCCCTGCCCCGCAGGACCGGTGTGGTCCGGCGCATTGTGGTCGACGAACGCACCGGTTCAGTGCGCGAAGCGAAGTAATTCGATCAACTGGGCAGCATGGCGGTCGTCATCCGTGGATGCGGGCCGGTACATCACAATAGCGGTAGAGCTCGCCTGATTCCCGAAACCAGACATTGAGCACCTGCGCTTCGTGCTCGTAGAGGATCCGGCTGATCGCGGTCGAGGGCATGGCCCCTCACATGGGCCGCTTCTTCTTCGGCTTCGGTGCGGCTGTCTTGCGCCTGGCAACCGCCGGCCGGCGTTTCTTCGGGATCTGCTGCTCACCCTGGTCGGTCAGCGTCGGGACCTCGCCCTGGTTCTCCAGGGTGGCGGCTTCCTCCACCGGTTCATCCCAGGGACCAGTGTTGTTGGCCCCCTCGGCAATGCCCTCTTTGCCTTCCTTGGGATCGGCTTCGAGCGCCAGGAGTTCGCGCGCCTTCTGCCAATGCTCGGCGTCCTTGCCCTGCGGCTGGCCTTCCTCGATCCACAGGCGATAGGCGCGCTCGCGGATGCGGTCTTCGGAAATATGAGGTGATCTGGTCATGGGCAGCTCCATCACCGGCAGGGTTTCTGCCGATACCTGATAAGCGCGGAAACCTCATTGAGGTTCCCGCAGGGCTCCCATCTGTTGTCTGAATAACCGGATTCGCCTGGCCTTGCAGCCGATTAAACGTCCAGCGCCTCTTCGCTGACGAATTCGGCGCGGTTGGAGATGAATTTGAACCGCTCCTCGGGCTTGTTGCCCATCAGCTGCTCGACCACCTTGGCGGTGGTCGTCTTCTCATCGCCCAGGAGATTGACGCGCAGCAATGCCCGCTTGGCCGGGTCCATCGTCGTCTCCTTCAACTGGCCGGGCAGCATCTCGCCCAGGCCCTTGAAGCGCGAGATCTCGACCTTGCCCCTTCCGGAGAAGTCGCCCTTGAGCAATTCATCCTTGTGCTGATCATTGCGGGCATAGGCCGTCTTCGACCCTTGCGCCAGCTTGTAGAGCGGCGGCACCGCCAGATAGAGATGCCCCTCCTCGATCAGCTGCTGCATCTGGCGGTAGAAGAAAGTGATCAGGAGCGAAGCGATATGGGCGCCGTCGACATCGGCGTCGGTCATGATGATGACCTTGTCATAGCGCAGATCGGCTTCGCGATAGGTCGCTCCCGTGCCGCAGCCGAGCGCCTGGAGCAGATCGGAGAGCTGCTGGTTCTGGGCGAGCTTGTCCTTGCCGGCGCTTGCCACATTGAGGATCTTGCCGCGCAAAGGCAGCACCGCCTGAGTGGCGCGGTTCCTTGCCTGCTTGGCGGAGCCGCCGGCCGAATCGCCTTCGACGATGAAGAGCTCGGAGCCATCCGCCGCCGTCGATGAGCAATCGGCGAGCTTGCCCGGCAGGCGCAGCTTGCGCAGCGCCGTCTTGCGGCCGACTTCCTTCTCCTGCCTGCGGCGCAGGCGCTCCTCGGCGCGATCGGCGATCCAGTTGAGCAGCTTGTCGGCCTGGGCCGGATGGCCGGTGAGCCAATGGTCGAAATGATCGCGGATCGCCGTCTCGACGATGCGCACCGCTTCGAGCGTGGCGAGGCGGTCCTTGGTCTGGCCCTGGAACTCGGGCTCGCGGATGAAGACCGAGAGAAGTGCGCCCGATGACGCCATCACGTCATCGCCCGTCACGATGCCGGCGCGCTTGTTGTTGGTGAGATCGGCATAGTTCTTGAGCGAGCGCAGCAGCGCCGAGCGCAGGCCCTGCTCATGCGTGCCGCCATCGGGCGTCGGGATGGTGTTGCAATAGGACGAGATGAAGCCGTCTTCACCGCCGAACCAGGCGATCGCCCATTCGACCGAGCCGTGGCCGCCGGGCTTCGTCACCTTGCCGGAGAAAATGTCATCCACCACGCGCGCATTGCCTTCGAGGCGCTCCTCGAGAAAGTCCTTGAGGCCGCCGGGGAAATGCAGCACCGCCTTTTCCGGAGTCTCCTTGTCCTTGATATGGGAGGGATCGCAGGACCAGCGAATCTCGACGCCGCCGAAGAGATAGGCCTTGGAGCGCGCCATGCGGAACAGGCGGGCGCCGGAGAACTCCGTCGTCTTGCCGAAGATCTGCGGGTCGGGCCGGAAGCGCACCGTGGTGCCACGCCGGTTGTTGACCTTGCCGAGCTTCTCGATCTTGCCCGTCGGCTTGCCGCGCTTGTAGCTCTGGCGGAAAAGCTGCTGGCCGCGCGCCACCTCGACGGTGAGGTCTTCCGAGAGCGCATTCACCACCGAGACGCCGACGCCATGCAGGCCGCCCGAGGTCTCATAGACCTTGGAATCGAATTTGCCGCCGGCATGCAGCGTCGTCATGATCACTTCGAGGGCGGATTTGTCCTTGAATTTGGGATGCGGGTCGACCGGGATGCCGCGGCCATTGTCGGTGACGGTGAGCCAGCCATCCTTGTCGTAATCGACCTCGATCCAGGAGGCATGGCCCGCCACCGCCTCGTCCATGGCGTTGTCGATGACTTCGGCGAAGAGGTGATGCAGCGCCTTCTCGTCGGTGCCGCCAATATACATGCCGGGTCGCCGACGCACCGGCTCCAGCCCCTCCAGCACCTCGATGTCGGCGGCCGTATAGCTCTCGTCGCCGTTCTTCGGCTTCATGGCGCGCGCCTTGGCGGCCTGGGGCGCCATCTCGGCTTCCAGCTTGTCAAAGAGGTCCTTCACCTTGTTCTTGGCCATCAGAATTCCAGTCGAATCAGTCGTTTCGGCAATTCAGCCCTAACTACCGCAGTTCTCTGTCAGTGTCCCGGGCCGGGCGGTCATCTAATATAGGGAGCGTTCCTGATCCAATCTTAAACTTCAGTAATCTTGAACTATTGTAGTTATGGACTATGTTAAGGCTATGGCACGCCCCTTCACCCACCCTGCCGCGCCCGACATCTCGCTCGACAATGTGCTCCATGCCTTGTCCGATCCGGTCCGGCGCGAGATCGTGCGGAAGCTCATGGGCAGCGACCGCATGAGCTGCATCCAGGCCTGTGCCGCGCACCCGCCCTCGACTGTTTCCTTCCACCACAAGATCCTGCGCGAAGCAGGCCTGATCCGTTCCGAGAAGAAAGGCGTCGAAGTGATCAACACGCTTCGCCGTACCGAGATCGACCAGCGTTTCCCCGGCCTTCTCGATGCGGTTTTCCGTGCCCCCGGAACCTCCCACCCCTGAAACCTGCCAGAGATCTCCCATGCCAACACTCTTCGATCCCCTGAAGCTTGGTCCCTATACGCTGCCCAACCGTATCCTGATGGCGCCCCTGACGCGCAGCCGCGCCGGGGCGGAGCGCGTGCCCAATGCGCTGATGGCCGAATATTATGCGCAGCGCGCCACGGCTGGGCTCATCTTCACCGAAGCCACCAGTGTCACGCCGATGGGCGTCGGCTATGCCGATACGCCCGGCATCTGGTCGGCCGAGCAGACCGAGGGCTGGCGCAAGGTCACCCATGCCGTGCATCAGGCGGGCGGGCGAATCTTCCTGCAGCTCTGGCATGTCGGGCGCATCTCCGATCCGGTCTTCCTCAATGGCGAGCTGCCGGTGGCACCGAGCGCGGTGCAGCCTGCGGGCACGGTGAGCTTGGTCAGGCCCAAGCGCGCTTATGTGACGCCGCGCGCGCTCGGGCGCCACGAGATACCGGACATCGTCGATGCCTATCGCAAGGGCGCCGTGAACGCGATCAAAGCCGGCTTCGACGGCGTCGAGCTCCATGGCGCCAATGGCTATCTGCTGGACCAGTTCCTGCAGGACAAGACCAACCGGCGCACCGACGATTATGGCGGCTCGATCGAGAACCGGGCGCGGTTGATGCTGGAAGCGACCGATGCGGCGATCTCGGTCTGGGGACCGGAGCGCGTCGGCATGCATCTCAATCTCCGGCGCAACTCGCATGACATCGATGATTCAACCCCGGAAGCGACCTTCTCTCATGTGGCGCGCGAGCTCGGGCGAAGGAAGATCGCCTTCATCGTCGGGCGCGAGTCGCTCGAAGCGCCGCGCCTCGGGCCAACCGTGAGACGAGAATTCGGCGGCCTCTATATCGCCAACCAGGAATTCACCCAGGCGAGCGCGGAACAGGTGCTGGCCAGCGGCGAGGCGGACGCCGTCGCCTTCGGCAAGCTCTTCATCGCCAATCCCGACCTGCCGGCGCGCTTCGCCGCGGATGCTCCCCTCAACAAGCCTGATGACACGACCTTCTACACGCCGGGCCGTGCCGGTTATACGGACTATCCGTTCCTGGAAACGGCGGATCGGCTTGCCGCCGGTTGAGCGAGCGCGAAACGCGTCGCCAGGCGCTCGATCCCGCCGAGGCGAACAGCGTCAAGGCTGATCCCATCGCGCAGGGCTTCGACCTTGCGCGCAAGTGCTGCCTGCCCCGGCAGGCGCACTCTGGGCCTGCCTTGCGGGACGGCTGAATTCTCACAAGCCTCCACCAGCCAATCCGTCTGGCGCAGAAATTCGTCGCGCCCGCCAAAGGCTTCCGGCGCAAAAGCGAGAACGAGGACGGACGCACCCCACTCCTTAGGTCTATCGGCGCGGCCAAAGCCGCCGAGGCCTTGCGTCAGAGCCTCGACCATAAGCCCGAGACCATAGCCCTTATGGCCGTGATCGACACCGCCAATGGGGAGGATCGATCCGCCCTGCTTCATCACCTGGGCGTCATCGGTCACCTTGCCGGCGCTGTCCAAAAGCCACTTGCCGGGCAAAGGCGTTCCGGCATTGCGCATGCGCGCGCACATGGCGGCGGTGGTGATCGAGGTGCTGACATCGATGAGGATCGGGTCGGGCGATGCCGGAATGCCGACGGCGATCGGGTTCGGCGTCATCACCGGCGTCACGCCGCCAAAAGGCGCCACGAAGGCATCGCTCGGATCGGAGGACAGGATGATGATGGCGATTCCCTCACGCGCCGGTGCTTCGAGGAAGGCGGCAAGGCAGGCGATATGGTGACTGCGCCGCAAGGTGATGGCGCCGACGCCGAAGGACCGGGCGCGCTTCGCCGCCTCGGCAACAGCGAGGTCGGTCGTCCAGACACCGGGAAGACGCCTGGCATCCCACAAGGCCGCCGCGCCGAAATCGCTCAGCGCCTCGGGCCGGCCGTTCTTCGCCATTGCGCCGCTTTCGATCTCGTCGACATAGTCCGGCAACAGTGCCAGGCCATGGGTCGAATGGCCGTAGAGATCGGCCTCGACCAGCCCGCGTGCGACCGAGCGCGCCGGTTCCTCCGGCAGACCTGCCTTCAAGAGCACGGCGCGCGCAAATTCGCGCAAAGATTCGACATCGTATTTCTGGGCCATGAGCTCGTCCGTGTTTAATGAGTCCGCCGCTGTGAGATATGCCAGGGGATGACCCAGCGCTCGACCAGCGTCACTGCGCCGAAAAGCGCCAGTCCCAGCAGCGTCAGCAGGAAGATGCCGGCAAAGGCGAGATCGGGTCGCATATTGCCGGTAACGATCTGGATATAGAAGCCGAGTCCCTGGTCGCTGCCGATGAATTCGGCAATGGTGGCGCCGACCGTCGCATTGATCGCGGCATATTTGAAGCCGACGAAACATTGCGGCAGCGCCGCCGGCAAGCGCACCTTGAAGAAAGCCCGCCAGGGACTGGCGCCAGTTGCACGGATGAAGCGTGTCAGCTCCTCGTTCAACGAGCCGAAGGCCAGGATCGCATTCAGCACGACCGGGAAGAAGCACACCAGGAAGACGATGATCACCTTGGGCAACAGGCCGAAACCCAGCCAGGAGATGAACAGCGGCGCGAAAGCGATCTTGGGCGTCATCTCGAGCGAGACGAAGAAGGGATAGATCGTCCGGCGCAGGAAAGACGAGAAGGCGATTGCCAAGCCCAGGGGCACGGCGATCGCGATCGCCACCAGATAGCCGAGCAGGCTCTCCACCGCGGTCACATAGGTATAGTAGAGAAGACGATCGATATCGGCCCAGCCGCGGGTGACGATCTCCGATGGCCGCGGCAGGATATAGGCCGGGATGCTGAAAATATCGATCGCATATTCCCAGAACAGGAAGAAGCCGACAAAGAACAGGATAAAGGCCCAGGACCGTCCGAGCGCGCGCAGCACAGCCGAAAGCCAGGACGCGCCCGCCGGCGCCGCTTTCTCAGAGGACGCCATAGCCATGGAATATCTCCTCAATCTCGGCCGCATAGGCGCTGAATTTCTCGCTGCGCTTGGCGGCAAGATCGCGCGGCCAGGGCAGATCGATATCGATCACCTTCTCGATCCGGCCGGGCCTCGGCGAGATCACGCAGACCCGGGTCGACAGCTGGATCGCCTCCTCGATACTGTGGGTGACGAAGACGACGGTCGGGCGATCCTCGAGCCACAGACTCTGCAGATCACGCCTGATGCTTTCACGCGTCATGGCATCGAGCTTGCCCAGCGGCTCGTCGAGCAGAAGAACGTCCGGGCGGTGGACAAGCGTCTGACAGAAGGCGGCACGCTGCTGCATGCCGCCCGACAATTCGTAAGGGTAACGGTCGGCGAAATCATCAAGCTTGACGGTGCTGATCAGGCGATCGACCGTTGCGCGGTAGTCGGCAGAAGGCAATCCGCGCAATTCGATCTGCAGCTCTATGTTTCCACGTACGGTGCGCCAGGGCACCAGCGTGTTGTCCTGGAACATGATGCCTATGCTGGTCTGCGGCTCCTTCACCACATGACCGCCAAGCTCGATCTCGCCCGATGTGCAGTCGAGAAGCCCGGCGATCATCAGCATCAAGGTGGACTTGCCGCAGCCCGAAGGGCCCAGAAGGGAAATGAACTCACCCGGCGCGATGGTGAGACTCGAGGGCCCGAAGGCGTGAACGGCTTCGGTGCCTGAGGCATAGGTCTTGGTCGCCGATCTGATGTCTATGGCGGCAGCCGTCATGTCATCTCACAACTCTCCCCTCCTCCCGCGCGTTAGCGCCGGAGAAGGGGCGCAGCATACACGGTCAGGGTACGAAGTCGTTGGTGTAGAAAGCCGAGGCGGGCTTGTCGGTCTGAAGATCATTGTACTTCTTCATCAGGGCCAGCATGTCGTCCCAGTCGGCCGGCACGTTCATGCCGAGCTTCTTGTCCTTGTTGGCCTTGGAATAGAGCACGCTCAGCGTCACGTCGAGCACGGCTCGGGCCTGCGCCTTGCCCTGCTCCTCGGCCATGGAGCCGCCGACGATGTCGGCCATCGAGGCGACCGCCGCATCCGGATTGGCTTCCGTCTCCTTATAGGCCTTGACGGTCGCCGCCACGAAGCTCTTCACCAGATCGGGCTTGCTCTTCACCGTATCGATGTTGGCGACGATGCAATAGCCGACCTGGTTCACGCCAAAATCCGAATAGGGAAAGGTCACCGGCGTCGCCCCGCCATTGGCCTTGATCTCGGCCGGCTTGTCGTCGAGCCCACCCAGCATGGCAACGGCGCCGCCCGCCCCTTGCAGATAGCTCGACACCAGCGCGCCATCCGGCACATTGGTGATGGTGACATCGCCCTCCTTCAGGCCCGCCGCCTGCAGCACCAGCGGGAAGAAGGTGTTCACGCCGGCATTGGCGGTGGTGAGGATGGTCTTGCCCTTGAGATCGCCGATCGCCTTGACGCCGGCATCGGGGCGCACGATGACCGCTTCCGTGCCCATGGCATCGATCACCCCCACCGAAATGAGGGGCGCGCCCTTGGCGGCCAGATTGAGCATCGAGGCGCAGGAGCCGTAAGCGAAAGTACTGTCATTATTGGCGACGAGGCGATGCGCCGAGCCCGAGCCATTGCCAGAGCGGATATCGAGATCGATACCCGCATCCTTGTAATAGCCCTTGTCCTTGCCATAGGCGAAGCCCGCATGCGAGCCGTAATACATCCAGTTGAGGCGCAAGCGGACATCGTCCGCCGCTTTGGCGATGCCCATCGAGGCGATGAGCGTCGCAGCAAACATAGACGTCAGAATGACATGCTTCCTATTCATCGGTTTCCTCCGTGGCGCTTTATGTTTCAAACCGGCAGGCAGGCCGGACCTGCCGGTTCGTAGGTTTTGTAGGAAAGAGCGAATTCCTGATGCCCGAGAGATTCCGACTTGCTCGGATGCCCGGATGCGAGACTCACGACTTCGGCGATGATGCGCTCACCGACATCGTCGATGGTCTCGACGCCGTCGGCGATGGTGCCGCCATTGACGTCGATATCGTCGGCCAGCCGCTGATAGACGCGCGAATTGGAGACGCCCTTGATGACGGGCGCGACCGCCTGCCCCACCACTGAGCCGGCTCCCGTCGTGAAGACGATCATGTGGCAGCCGCTTGCCACCATCTCGGTGATGGTCTGGGTGTCGTTGATATTGGGGATGCCATGGCGTACCGGCCCGTCATTCACAGTATCCATCAGATAGAGACCGCCATGCGGCGGGCGGGTGCCGGGCTTGATCAGGCCGGCAATCGGCCGGGTGCCGCTCTTGGCATAGGCGCCGAGCGACTTCTCCTCGAGCGTCGAAAGACCATGCTTGATATTGCCGCCGCCGAAGCTGCCATGGCCCAGTTCGCGGTAATAGCGATCGGCCTTCTCGACCGCCGCCTTCAATTCGCGGCCGAGCTCGGGCGTCACCGCGCGCTGCTGCATGTGATCCTGACAACCGATGAGCTCGCAGGTCTCCTCGAACATGAGGGTGGCGCCAAGATCGCCCAGGCGATCGAAAGCGCGGCCGACCGCCGGGTTGATGGTGATGCCGCTCAGTCCGTCGGAGCCGCCGCATTTGGTGCCGATGACGAGATCGGAGAAATCCAGAGGCACCGTTTCGACGGCATGGGCGGCTGCAAGGGCCTGCGTTACCCAATGACGTCCTTCCCCGATCGCAGCGCGCGTCCCCCCGCATTCCTGGATGACGAGCAGCTTGGCTGCCCGTCCCGAAGCCTCGACGGCATCAAGCAAGGCGCTGCGGCGGAACTCCTCGCATCCGAGCGATACGAGGAGGACGGCGCCGACATTAGGATGCGTGCACATCGCCTCCATCACACGATGCGCATAGTCGCTCGGATAGCAGCCCGGAAAGCCGATGAGCTGCCCGCCCTCGGTCTGATGGGCTTGAGCGATCTGGCGCGCTACGTGATGGGCGCATTCCACCAGATAGGCGATGACGACGAAATTGCGGATGCCCTTGCGGCCATCGGCGCGCAAATAGCCCCGCATGCCCTGATGTGACGAAGTCCTACTCATAGTGGTCCTCATCATTGTTGAGATACTGGCTCTTAACATTGTGAATATGAACGAGATGCCCGCGGGGGATTGACGCGGTGGCGATACCCACGGCGACACCGAAGCGGATGATCTTCTCGGCCTCGGCAATATTGCGCAGCGCAACCTTGTGACCCTGGACGATGCGCTCGGCCGCCGGAAGCTGCAGACCATTGGCGCTCCTCGCCTGCTCGCCGGCCGCGATGTCGCGCAGGGCAACACCGACATTGTCACCTTCATCCAGAATGATCATGTTCACCAGCTGGGTCATGACATCATCTTGCGACCAGGCGCGGCACCTTCTTCTGCTTCATCATGCGGTAAGTTTCGTCGCGATAGCGCTCGCGCACATCGCGCGTCGGCGGGCGGCAGCGCGACGACGGCAGGCCGACAAGCTCCATGCAGAGCTTGTCGAGATAGCCGTCGCCGCTCGTATACTCCTTCTCGATCTTCACCCACAATTTGTAGAAGGGCATCGCCTCCTTGATCATCATGCGCGAGATCTCGGTATAGTTCCTGGCCTTCACCTCATCGACGAGCTTGATGCCCCATTCCGGCCAGTAATTGCACAGATGCACTTCGAAGGCTTTCGCGCCCAGTGCCGGCATCGCCGAATAGGGAAAGAACAGGTTGTTGTCGATGATGGTGAAGCGCTCGGAGAAATGCGAGGTGACATCCTCGAATTCCATCGCATCGGTGCGCGGGGTCGCCCATTTGAGGCCGACGATATTGGGAATGCGCGCCAGGCGCTCGATCATGGCGAAAGACATCCCGGTCGCCGTCCAGAAGGTATTATAGACGATGATGCCGAGATCAGGTGCGGCCTTTGCCGCGGCGGTGACGAATTCCTCGAAATCGCCTTCCGTGTGGGTGAAGTAGAATGGGCACGAGACCTGCATGAAGTCGAAGCCCATGGATTGCGCAGCTGTGGCGAGGCGCACGAGTTCCAGCGTCGAGGTCGACTGGCCGCCAAAAGCGAGCG
This sequence comes from Taklimakanibacter lacteus, assembly GCA_003576695.1. GTDB lineage: Bacteria > Pseudomonadota > Alphaproteobacteria > Rhizobiales > Aestuariivirgaceae > Taklimakanibacter > Taklimakanibacter lacteus. The sequence goes on along the minus strand of QOZQ01000009.1, from coordinate 193,189 downwards.
GTACCCTGCCCTTCGCTTCATCGGCGACGGTCTCGGCGACGCGGATGCGCTCCTCGAAAGTCATGGTCGAAAAGTCGCCCGCGGCGCCGCCCGAAAGAAGCGTCGCATAGTCGGTATTGAGACCGCTCGACACGAGGAAGCGTACGTAGCTGCGCAAGGCCGCATGGTTTACGGGAAAGCCGTCACTATCCTCGAAGGGAGTCGGGATGGTCACATAGCAGCCCGCAAGCCGGGATTTCAGCAGTTCAGGATTCACTTAAGCTCTCCCGTTTGAGTTCGATGGCCTGGCCGCCAGCGGCGAAGAGATGAACCTCAGGCCAGTCGACGCCGATGGTCACAGGCATTGCATCAGGCTTCACCGGAACGGCGTCGCTCTGTCGAATGATGAGGCCGCCGGCCGGATGATCGGGCGCATGCAAATAGCTGTCGCCGCCCAGCCGTTCGACAAAATCGATCCGCGCCTGGAGACGGGGGCCCTGCCCGCCCTTCATGCGGAAATGCTCGGGCCGGATGCCGAGTGTCACCTGATCCGCCAGCCTCTCCGCCTTGCGCAGCTCGATGTCGACGGTTGCGGGCGACATGCCCTCCACCGCCAGGGTGACTTCGCGGCCAGATGTCCTGACCACCTTCGCCGCGAGGAAGCTCATCTTGGGCGAGCCCATGAAGCCCGCCACGAAACGGTTGCGCGGAGCCGCATAGATCTCGAGCGGCGTGCCGATCTGCTCGATGACGCCGGAGCGCAGCACCACGATCCTGTCGGCGAGCGTCATCGCCTCGGTCTGGTCATGCGTCACATAGATCATGGTGGCGCCGAGCTTGCGGTGCAGCTTGGCGAGCTCGAGACGCATCTGGACGCGCAATTCGGCATCGAGATTGGACAAGGGCTCGTCGAACAGGAATACTTGCGGGTCGCGCACGATGGCGCGGCCGATGGCGACGCGCTGGCGCTGGCCGCCCGACAGTTCCTTGGGTCTGCGCCCAAGCAATTCACCGAGTTGCAGGGTCTCGGCGGCGCGCTTCACCCGTGCCTCGCGCTCCTTCCTGGGCACACGTTCCATCAGCAGCGAGAAGCCCATATTCTCGGCCACCGTCATATGCGGATAGAGCGCATAATTCTGGAACACCATCGCCACGCCGCGTTTGGCGGGAGCCACCCCTTGCATCGGCTTGCCGCCGATCGACAGCGCGCCCGAGGTGATCGGCTCGAGCCCGCAGATCATGCGCAGCAGCGTTGACTTGCCGCAGCCGGAAGGCCCGACAAAGACGATGAACTCGCCATGCTCGACGCTGAGGTCGACACCCTGAATCACCGCGACATTGCCGAAAGACTTGGCGACGTTCTTGAGCTCAATAGCGGCCATCGATGACCTCCTTCTTGAGCAGGCTCGCCTGGATGCCGGTCACGCCACTCACATCCTGGGCATAATAGGCAATGAAGAGATCGCCATCCGGGCGCAGCGCCATGGTGGGATAGCCCAGATCGCGATTGGGGAGACCTGAGCGCACCATGATCGGACGATCGGCCGGCCAGGTCTCGCCTTCATCTTCCGATATATGGAGAGTGATTCCGAATGGCGGCGCGCGCCGACCGGTGACGCAGGCGATCCGCCCATCCGGCAGTTCGAGCAGATGCGCCGGATAATCGATGATGCCGGTCGCGCATGCCGCACTCCAGCTTCGCCCGCCATCATCCGAATGCACAAGATGCAGGATGCGGGTGAGGTTGTCGCGCAGCAGCATGATCAGGCGTCCGGAGCGCAGGAGCAATGGTGCCGGTTCCTCGAATTCATGGCCCTCACCGCCGGCCACCAGCTCAGCCTGCGACCAGCTCTCGCCGCTATCGAGCGAGCGGACGATGAACACATTGCGATACTGCGGCACGTCGCAGAGCGGCAGGATGACCTCGCCATCAGGCAGCTCGACACCGCCGCGCATGCCATAGCCGCCACTGAAAGGCGCCGTGTCGATCCTGACCGACCGGGCGAAGCTGCGCCCGCCGTCATCGGAAGTATGGATCCAGGTCTCGCCGCCCCCGCGCGCCCAGGGGAAACGTTCGGCGATGGTCTGAGACTCCGGTGCCCAGTCGGAAAGCTCGGCCGCCATCGCCTCGGGCCCCATCAGGTGCTCGGATGAGACATAGTCTTCAGGCTTCAGATGTGCGCGCGCGTGATCGAGCGGGTACCAGTCGAAACGCCACTGATTGAGCAGGATCTTGCCCGAGCGAAGTGCCGTCAGGCCTGCGCATTCGACACCCTGCCAGCGGAAGCCCGGTATAATCGACGGCGTCGTCCAGCTCCGCCCCTGATCCTCCGACCGCATCAGCATATTGCAGTAGAAGGGATCCTGCGGCGGATGGAGGACGATGTCGCGCCGCCGGCTCTGGGTGAAGACCATGAGCCAGTTGTCGGGCCGTGCCGCGATCAGATGTGGATGGGCGCAATAGGCGAAGGGATCGCGATGGAGCAGCCTGTGCGCCATCGCCTGATCCCCGCTGGTGTCGAGCACGTTCACCCTTTGCTCCTCAGACGCGGAACCGCGTGCAGCGGACATATTGCAGGGGCTTCGGATCGTCACTCCATTCATGGAAGGAGCACACGACCGTGCCGTCCTTCATCTGGGCCACGCTCGGATAGCCGATGTGCTGGTAGATGCCGGGATGGTTCCAGTCGACACCGCCACCGGCGATCTTGCCCGAAGCCGGGGTCATGCGGCTCGAACCCGGAGTCTCGGTCGCCGTGGCACCCGGTACGCCGCCTTCGCGAATGACGAATTCGTTCTTCCGATCCCAGGTGACTCCGTCCTCGGAAATGATGGCGCGCACGCCATAGGGCGGGCGGCGATAGCCATAGACCATGAGGTAGCGGCCGTCCTGCAGCGCGATCAGCTCGGGCGGATAGCCCCAGATATTCGTCCATTTGGGCGGCGTCCAGCTGAAGCCGTCATCTTCCGAGATGGTCATCACCATGTTCTTGGCGTCACCCGACGGATTGACATGGGTGCGCATGAAGCAGACGAGGCGCCCATCCTTCAGGCGCAACAGGCCCGGCTCCTCATAGTCGATGATGTTGGCCGGATCATAGGCCAGCGTCGAATAATATTCCCAGTTCTCGCCACCATCGTCGGAGCGCATCAGGGCCGAGCGCGTGCTTTCGCCCTCGCCTTCCTCCTCATAGCCATGGATGCGGCCATAGAGTCCCATCAGCAGCGAGCCGTTGGGCAAGAGCCATGAGCCGAGGCGGCAGCCGCCATGCTTCAGGGGGCGGACATTGACCGGGATCGGATCGGTCCAGCTCTTGCCGCCATCCTTCGACTTGACGACAAAGGTGCCGAGCCAGGCTTGCGTCTTGTAAGCCCAGGTCCAGTCGCCCCACTCCCTCGTATGGGGATGGGTGCTCCACGAGGGTTGCTCCGGCTTGACTCCGCGCTTGAAGAAGCCGGTGATCGTCATGTTGACGAGGAGCGTGCCGTCATCAAGCTCGCATATGCCGCAATCCCAGTTGCCCTGCGTCGCCGTCCACGGCAGCACGACGGTCGGCTCGCTCCAGCTCTTGCCACCATCCGTCGAGCGCGTCAGCAGTGTCTGGCCACTGTCATGATGATAAGGAAAGCGCTCCTCGTTGAAGACGGCAACGAGATCGCCATTCTTCAGCACACGGGTCGCGATCTGGTTTACGCAATGCTCCTTGTGCTTGAAGATCGTATAGTGCTCGACATTCTTGATAGGACTCATTCTGCTTTCCTCATAAGGCATGATCGAAACTCTCCTGTCAGAGCCGGATTCCGACATTCTTGATGCTGAGATAATTGCGGATTCCGGGCAGGCCGCGTTCACGGCCGATACCGCTGTCCTTGATTCCCCCGGTCGGCGCCTGGACCCCGCCAATGAACCAGCCATTGATCCAGACCGAGCCTGCTTCGAGATCGCGCGCGAGCTTGAAAGCACGCGAGATGTCCCGGCTGTAGACGCCGGAGACCAGGCCGTAGCCAAGTCCATTGGCAAGCTCGACCGCCTCTTCCACCTTGTCGAAGACCTGCGCCACCGCGACGGGCCCGAATATCTCTTCGCGCGCCAGGGCACTGCCGGCATCGACATGATCGATGATGGTGGGCTCGATGAAATAGCCGCGCGCCAATGCGGCTGGCCGGCCGCCGCCGTGCCTCATCCGGGCGCCCGCGGCGCGGCCACTGGCGAGATAGGACTGCACCTTGTCATACTGCTCTTTCGAGACCAGCGGCCCGAGATCGAGATTGTCGAGGCCCGGTCCGACGCCGAGCTTCCTCGCATTCTCCGCGAGCCGTTCAAGGAACTCCTCGGCGATGTTGTGCTGCAGCAGCAGTCGCGATGACGATGAACACACCTGGCCGCTATTGCCGAAGGCGCCATCGATGGCATCAAAGGCGGCACGCTCCAGATCGGCATCATCGAGCACGATCATCGGATTCTTGCCGCCGAGCTCCAGCACCGCCGGCTTCAGGCCTTGCGCGGCATTCATATAGATCTTGCGGCCGGTGGCGACCGAGCCGGTAAAGGTGATGCCGCGCACCTTGGGATGGGCGACAAGCGCCGCCCCCGCCTCCTCGCCATAGCCTGCCACGACATTGACGACGCCCTTCGGGAAGCCGACCTTGTGACACAATTCGGCGAAAGCGAGCGCCGTCAGCGGCGATTGCTCCGCCGGCTTGACGACGGCCGTGCAGCCGGCGGCCAGAGCGGGCGCCACCGAGCGCGCCACCATGCCGAGCGGATAATTCCAGGGCACGATATGGGCGGTGACGCCGACGGGCTCCAGCATCGTGAAGTCGATGAAGCTCGGACCCAGAGGAATGGTCGTGCCTTCCATCTTGTCGGCAGCACCCGCATTGTAGCGGATAGTGGCGCATACCCCCCTGACATCGCCGAGTGACTCCTTAACCGGCTTGCCGACATCGAGCGTCTCCATGAGTGCGAAGCGCTCGGCATCGGCCTCGAGCGCATCGGCAAGCTTGAACATCAATCTCCCGCGCTCAGCCGGCGTGATCTGGCGCCAATCACCGCGCTGGGCCCCGTGTGCGGCCTCGACAGCAAGGTCGATGTCGGCAGCGCGACCACGCGCGACGGAGGTGAGCGTCTCCTCGGTGCTGGGATCGACCGTCGCGAAGGTCTCGCGCGCCGCCGCATGGCGATAGGCGCCGTAGATGAAATGCGCGTCGGGAAGCGGGCCTTTGAGATCGGCGCGGCTGTAGCGTCTGTCGCTCATTGCTTGATGCTGCCTTGTGAGATGCCCTGGATGAAATAACGCTGCAGGAAGCAGAACAGCAGCAGGCTCGGTATGCTGAGGATGGTGACCGCCGCCATGGCGACGCTATAGCCCTCGATCTGGGTGCGGGTGCCGACCACCGGGGTGAAGGCGGCGACCCCCACCGGCAGGGTCTTCATGCTCTCATCGAAGGTGACGAGAAGCGGCCACAGGAAGCTGTTCCAGTTCAAGGTGAAGATGATGACCGAGGCCGCAATGGCAGGTGCGCGCGCCAGGGGCAAAGCGATGCGGAAGAAGAGATTGAACGGACCGGCGCCGTCCATCTTGGCCGCGTCTTCGAGTTCGGCCGGGAAGGTCAGGAAGAACTGGCGGAAGATATAGACGCTGAACACATTGCCGATCGCCGGCAGGATCAGTGCCTGATAGGAGCTGGCCCAGCCGACCTTCACGAAAGCCAGCAGCAGCGGGATCACCGATACCTCGACCGGGATCATCAGGGAGGCGAGGAAGATGACGAACAGCAGATTGCGGCCGGGGAAATGCATGCGCGCCAGCGCGTAGCCCGCCATGGCGCCGAACAGCACGCAGAAGAAAGTCGCCAAAGTCGCCTGGATCAGGCTGTTGATGCCCCAGCGCACGACCGGATATTCGAAGACCTTGATGTAGTTGTCGAAGGTTACCCGGCTCGGCAGCCATTCGATGTCCTGCGTCATCACGTCGGCCGGGAACTTGAACGAGGTCGAAACCATCCAGACGAAAGGCAAGGCCCACAGGGTCGCGACCGCGAGGCCCACCGGCCAGATCAGGAGGTCGAGCCGGTTGAGACGGCGTTCCTCCAATTCGCGTTCGAGCCATTGCGGCATCACACGCGCTCCTTGAGCAGGAAGCGCTGCGCGAAAGTGATGGCGAGGATCAGCGCGAAAAGCAGGATGGCGATGGCGGAGGCATAGCCGAACAGATTCCGAACGATCGCCATGCTGTAGATGTAGTGGATCGGTGAAGACGAGGAACTCGCCGGGCCGCCATTGGTCATGACATAGACCTGGCTGAAGATGCGCAAGGTGGAGATCAGCTGCAAGGTGACGACCATGCTGATCACCGGGCGCAGATGCGGCAGGATCACGTAACGGAAACGCTGCCAGCGATTGGCGCCATCGACGATGGCCGCATCGTTGATCTCGCCGGGAATGTCCTGCAGCGCCGCCAGGAACAGCACGAAGGCAAGGCCCAGGTCCCACCACACAGACGCGATGCTGACCCCTACCAGCGACCAGCGGGTCGAGGTCAGCCATGGTATATTGTCGATGCCGAAGAAGGACAGATAGTGATTGACAAGGCCGAACTGGGTGTCGAGCAGCCACACCCAGACAAGGCCGATCACCGTGGCGGAGACGACAGTCGGCGCGAAGAACAGCGTGCGCGCGAGCCCCGACAGAGGATAGCGCTTGTTGACGAAGAGCGCGAAGAGCAGTCCCAGCACCGTCACGCAGGGCACGATGATGAGGCCATAGAGCAGGATATTCTTGAAGGCGACGGCCACCCACTGGTCGTTGAAGGCGCGGGTGAAGTTCCTGAGGCCTTCCCATTTCGGCGAGCCGACGATGCTCCAGCGCGTGAAGGCGACATAGAAGCCGAACAGCACCGGCATGATGTTGAACAGGAAGAACGGAATGGCGAAGAACGCGACAAGGACATAACCGGCCTTGTCGATCTCGCGCGGTGTTCGACCGCGTGCGTCATCCACGCTATGGGCGGCAGCGCTCATGCCTGTTCCGTTCACTTCCCCTGGTTTGCAGGAAAGGGCGCCTTGGACTTAGCCCACGGCGCCCGCCATCATCACTCAGCCCTCATCGAGATCGGCCTGCCACTGGGTCTGGATCTGGGTCATGGCGGCATCGATCGAGGTCTGGCCCGACCACACACCTTCCAGAGTCTTGGCAAGGAAATTGCCGCCGGAATAGATGGTGAAGTTGGGTCCGTTGACGACGGGGATCTCGCCGACCGAGGCAAAGTCCATGCCGTCGACGAAGGCGCCGCGCACATCCCAGCTATTCCCGGTCGTCTTGTAGTCCGGCCGCTCGAGGATCGATTTGCGCGGGGATGCGCCACGGCCCACGGTCGTCCATAGGAAGCTGTTGTCGGACAGCCATTTGACCGCCTGCATCGTCGCCTCATAACGACCCGTGTCGGATTGCTGATAGAGCTCGAGGCCCCCACCCTCGAAATAGGTGACATGCTTGTCGCCGATCTTGGGGAAGAGAGCCGTCTTGAAGGGAAGCTTCTGGCCGACATAGCCATTGAGCGTCCACGGTCCCGTCCAGAAGATCGAGCCCTGCCCCGTGCCGAAGGCCTTGTAGCGATCGGTGACGTCGCGGGTCGAGACCTTGTGCTTGTCGAAGAGATCGAGCACCCATTGCATCGCCTGCTTGCCGGCCTCGGGATTGACGCAGGCCGTCTTCAAATCATCGCTGGCGCGCTTGAAGCCCATCTGCTCGGCGACGATGCCCCAGGTCACGGTGGGCTGGACGCCAGATCCCGTCATCATGATGCCGGAGCGCGTGACCTTGTCGCCGTCGCGCTTGGTCATTGCCTTGGCCCATTCAAGCAGCGTCGCGCCATCGGCAGGCGGATTCGCCGCATCGAGACCCGCTTCCTTCACATGATCGAGATTGATCTCGGGCTGCAGGCTCATGAGATCCATCGGGATCATGAACATCTTGTTGTCGTATTTGGGGTAGCGCGAGGCTGCGATCGAGGACGCGCTGAAGTCGGCGATGTCGAGGCCTGCTTTCGCCACCAGGTCATCGAGCGGGATCACCACCTCATCGCGCGCCAGCTGCGCGCCCTTGCCGGCCGTGCCCCAGCCGAAGTCGGGCGCCTTGCCGGTCGCGACCGCCGCCAGTACCTTGGTGACATATTGCTCCTCGGGCACCACCTCCATCTTGATCTGGACGCCCTTGTCCTTATGCGCTTCGTTGAAGTCGGCAATCATCCTGGCCCAGATCTCGCCATCGGACGCGGCCAGCCAGCTCCAATGGACAATCTCGATCGGGTTGCCGGCACTGGCACGGCGCGTGGCAAGTCGCGGTGCGGCCAGAAGGGCCGCGGCGGCGCCGGCGGTTTTCAGAAGCCCGCGCCGGTTCAGGGCCGATGTTCCATTCAGTGTGGTTCTCACAGACATGCAAACCTCCCAAGGGCACGCACCAAACCGCATGCCTCGCTTTGTTATCGAGCCATTTTCCTGAGCTTTTTGACCGGTTTAGCCGCGTGGCGGCGGGCCGGCCCAGGTTTGAGTTTTTGACAGAAGGCTGAATTTCAGCTGATACTCAGCGTCAGAAACTTTGCACTGAACGACAGCCCCATGATTGACCCACGCCGAAGCGCACTTCCCGAGACGCGGCCGCGCTTCGCCTTCATTCTGCAGCCGGAATTTCCGCTCAACGCCTTCATCCTGGCGACAGAGGCGCTGCGCATTGCCAACCAGAACAGCGGCCAGGACCTTTTCGACTGGCTGTTCGTCTCCGAAACCGGCCAGCCGGTGCGCGCCAGCAACGGCATGCGCATCGAGGTGCACAATGATCTCGCCACCCTGCCGCACTGCGATTACCTGATCCTGCTCGAAGGCAACCTGCCGACCCAGAACACCTCGCCACAGCTCCTGTCGGCGCTGCGCGCCGCCTATCGGCACGGATCGACGGTCATCGGCGTCGACACCGGCGCCTTCGCGCTCGCCATGGCGGGCCTCACCGGCGAACGCAAGCTCGTCATCCATTGGGAAGCGATGCCCGCTTATCTCGAGCATTTCCCCGAAGCTTCGATCGAGAACCGGCTCTATCTTCTCGACCGGCAGCTCGGCTTCTGCGCCGGCGGTGTCGGCATGCTCGATCTGATGCTCGATCTCATCGGACGCCTGCGAGGTGCGGCGCTGGCGCGTGAAGTCGCCAATGCGCTCATCCACACGCCGCGCAATGCCACCCAGGCGCAGCGTGTCGAAGGAACGACAATCAATGCCGAACCGTCGCTCTCGCGCCAGCTCGTCGCCCTCATGGAACGGCATCTTGATTTTCCCTTGAGCCCGCGCCGCTTGGCGGAAGAGCTCGGCATCTCGGTCCGGACGCTCGAGCGCTATTGCGGGCGCGAATTCGGCCAGACGCCGACACAACTCTATCTGCTGATCCGGCTCCAGGCGGCGCGCAACCTGCTCTTTTATGAGGAAGGCGACATCAAGGACATCGCGGTCGCCTGCGGCTTCTCCTATCCGGCGGTTTTTACCCGCGCCTTCAAGGCGCAGTTCGGACAGTCGCCGCGCGCCTTCCGGAACTCCTTCCGCGACATCCAGGGCCGACTGGTGCGCCCCGAGATCGCCCGCCTGTCGGCGGCGAACAAACGAAATTGAGTACTATTGCCGGATCGGCCGTGGTTGCCGCGATCCCGGCATTCCTCGCTTGTCGCGCGCCGCCGGCCTCGGCCTTGCGGGCCTAGCCCAGCTTCACGCTGATGCCGGCAAGCAGGCGCGAGGCCATGCCGCCCGATTGCGGCACGCGCGCCGGATCGAAAGGCTCAGGAACAGTGTGGCCAAGGACGGTCGCGATGGTCCCCGCTTCATGCGGAAGGCTCGACTGCATTTCGGCGAAGACCTTCTCCGTGCGCGTCGCCGCAATGCCGAGCGCCACGGCAAGGCCGAGGACGATCTGAAGAAACTTGCGGGACTGAAGGCGAAGCATGACACGGGTCCTCAAGGCGAGATGTGATGATCGCCGGAGGATGCGCCTTGGCGGCTGTATGAAGCCTGAGAGAGGCATTTAGCTGGCGTTCAGACTGATTGTCCCCTGCTCGACTCGCCCTCCGAAATCGCCTGATTTCCCATAACACCCTGTAATTGCTTGATTTATTCCAGTCCAAAAGGGTCTCGGGTCTGATGACTCCGGTGGGAAACCGCCTGTCTCATCTTGACTTTGGCCAAGAGGCGTATTTTCCTGTGGGAAAATAAATTTGCCCCGCAAGCAACGAATCATGGAAGTCTTTCCGAGGGGGCAAAATGCAGACTTCCGGAGGGGACCGAAGATGGGCGACAATCTGAGCGCAGTCACGACTGTGTTCACCGAGTTTTACTACTGGGTGACAGTCGTCATCATGTTTCTCATACATGTCGGCTTCTGCATGTATGAAGTCGGCGCGTCGCGCCGGCGCAATCATCTCCACACGCTGATGAAGAACACGATGGCAATCCCGCTTGTCACCGTCACCTTCTTCTTTTTCGGCTGGTACATCTACTTTGCCTTTCCCAACGGACCAGGCTTCACCGGCGGGCTCACTGCGGCGCCGCAGGCGGTTCCCTGGAGTCCGCTCATGGGGACACATCTTTCGGGACCGACGCCTGACGGCGGCATCGATGCCGCAACTGCCGCCCTGTGGCATCGCCTGAACGGCGTGTTCTGGGCCGCCTTCCTGCTCTTCTCGATCACGACGGCATCGATTGTGTCGGGCTCGATCATCGAGCGCGTGCGCTCAGGTGCCTTCTGGATCATAGCGGTGCTGGTGGGCTCGGTCCTGTGGATCATCGATGCGGCATGGGGCTGGCATTTTGGCGGCTGGATGGTGAAGCTGCTCGGTTATCATGACGCCTATGCCTCCGGCGTCGTTCATGCGATCGCCGGCGGAGCCGCACTGGCAACGCTCATCGTGCTTGGACCGCGGATCGGAAAGTTCCGAGCCGATGGAACGGCGCGCGATATTCCGCCGCACAATCCGTGGCTCGTCACGATCGGCCTGTTCCTGATCTATACGGGCTTCTGGGGCTTCTATGCCGCCTGCAACATTCCCGTCATAAGCCCCGCAGCCATTGCGGGCCAGATAACCGGCGAGACGTGGACGGCGACCAACATCTATCTGGCGCCAACCACGCTGTCGGCGATCACATTCAACTTCCTGATGTCGTTGTCGGGCGGCCTGATGGCGGGCTACATCATCTCAAAAGGAAATGCCTTCTGGACCTATTCGTGCGGATTATGCGGTGTCATCGGCGCCTCGGCTGGTAACGACCTCTATCATCCGATCCAGGCCATGCTGATCGGCGCCATCGTGCCGGTCATCTGCTACAAGCTCCACTACTGGGTCGAGAACCGCTTCAAGGTCGACGATGCGGTGGGTGCGGTGGCGGTACATGGCTATGGCGGCTTCCTTGGCGTCGTGGTCGCGGGCTTCATGCTGTGGGGACAACCCTCCTCGCCATATGAAGGCTATGCCGCCATCACGCCATGGGGCAACTTCATCGGTGCCGTGATCATGTTCGCGCTGGGCTTCATCCCGATCTACATCGTGGCCAAGATCCTCAACGGCATGAATCTGTTGCGGGTACCGGCCAAGGTCGAGCTCGAAGGCCTCGATTTCAGCAACAACCAGGCTTACGAAGCCGCCATTCGTGAAGTCGCGGCGGCCGAGAGGGCCATGGTCAAGTAATCACGAAGGGAACAACGTCATGTCAACCAATGGAATGACCAGCTGGGCGGTCGATCTCAAGGATGTCGGCGCCATCTACCCCTTCCAGGGATCGGAAGTTCTCCTGGTGATCCTCGGCCTCGCATTCTGGATCGGATGGCACATCCTGCAAATGCGCAACGAAGCCGCCGAGATCTCCAGCGAACTCAATTCCGATCCACGCGGGGAAGACACGAAGAAAGCGATCGATCGCTACTGACCGGTCGCGACGTGCCCGTCCCCACTGGCACGCAGTGTGGCCCGTCCACGCCATAAGGCCGGCCTTTTTTCTTTGCGGGTTCCGGCTCGGTGCACACCGGCAAGAGTCGGCACAGCAGGCGGAGCGACTGTTCCGGCGCGTGATCGGGAAAAGCGAGTACCGGCTTTCCGTCCGATCACACGCTGACCCCAAGACTTCGATCACGTCTATCAGGTCGGGTCGTAGCAACCTGACCTGATTGCGATTTAGGCTGTGTCGCTGATGACGCTGTCGCCGGCAAGAGAAGGCCAGCCGCGCCACAAATGCGGATAAGCATTCACATAGGGAGCCAGGCGCTGAACGAAGTCGCTGGTGGCTTGAAGAAGGGCTGTGTCGCGATCGGTGGCGCTCATCGACAGAGGTTTGCCAATAGTCACGACGAAATTGGGTGCCCTCGGCGACGGCAGCGCAAATACCGGCAGGATCGGGCATCGCATCTTGAAGGCGAGAGCCGGAGCACCTGCCGCCAGCGCAAGCCGCCCGCGCAGAAATGGGCAATAGACGAGCTTGCGTCCCTCATAGGCGCAGGCCAGAATTGAGATGAGGCCGTTCTCGGCCAGACACTGTTCCAGTCGGTGACGCGCTTTCTGGGGATCGTTTCGATCGAAGACGATGCGTTCGCGCAGATAAGGCATCTCGACCCTCGCATGAATGGGGTTGAGATATCGGAGGCCGAAGCGAGTGGAAGACAGGCCATGCTCCGGGCGGATCATGTGCGTAAGAGGATGTCCCACTGAATGGAATGCCTGGCGGGTAATTTCGCTGGCGAACACGAAATCGGCGATCCAGATTACGGCACCTCGACCGTGGGCGAGCGCTTCCGCAACATTCTCCTGTCCTTCCACGGTCGCTTTGTAAGCGGGCCTGCCGCCGAGCTGCTTCAGAAAGAAGACGAGAGAGGTCAGCCGCTGTTCGAGTTGCCGGTCGCGAAGGGTTACAGCCTCGTCCCGGGACATCCCACCAAGCTTAACAAAGGTATCGAGCTTCGCCTCCTGCCGAAAGCCGGGAGGAAGAAACCGGGTGAGATTGCTCGCCAACGCGCCAAGCTGCTTGTCGGAGAGGATCGAAGCAATCGGCGTCCCGACAGCGAGCGCGCCCAAGGCCAATAGGTCAGCCATGTCGATCAATGAGCGCGGACGATCAGGCAGGGTGCGCGTCACTATGCACGCATCGCCGCCGCCGGCGCCCGGGGTCGACCATTGCGCTGTATCCAACGGATGTTGTTCGATATTCGTCACCAACCTACATCCCTTAACCATTTCGGCACAGTCTGCGTCCCGGCGGACCATTAACAGCGTTGTGCGCATCTATTCTGCAAGCGGAATGCCAAAGTGACCGTTCACACCTCGGTTACCTGTCATGGCCTTGCAGTGGTTAGGAAATCCTCAACAAGCAGGCCCCGCCGGTGGCGTACCGGACGGGGCCTTCTTGCTCGTGCTTTCGCACCAAGGTCTTTGTCGGCAAAGACCTTCGTCGGCACGACTCGATCAAGAGGTTCTGGCGGCACATAGGGCTGTTGATCGCGTCGCGCGGCCACCGATCCCTCCCTGGATCGGCGCGGCGTCTTTGGGCAGCTTATTGACGTTGGGGAACTCCGCCCCCGGGGCGCACGGCGGTCAAATCACGAAATAGGTCAGCTTCACTTAGCCTTTTGTCCGTCTACGGAGAGATCGGGATTTGCCTGAAGCTGCTCGAGGGGAACGCTGGCGCCCTCTCGCATCAAGATGAAGCACGGCGCCTTCTGCGCCGCTTCATTGCGGTTGCAGCTGTCGAGCGCCTCTTTCTCGGCCTCCTCGGCGGTGGCGCCTTCCCAAGAGCGTGCCCAGGGTCCTTTGAGGCTGATGGCGAAAGCCTTGTGCTCGGCCTTCTCGATATAGCCTTCCCGGGCGCGCCAGGCATCCACGTCGAGAACCAGATCGGGAACCTTCATCGGCTTCTCGAACAGGCCGGGATCGACGCGGAGCATCTGTACCATTTGCATGGCATTGGACAGGCGCGCACCGTTGAGGTCGATAAGAATGCAGCGTTTGGTCGCCTCCGATACCCCTTCATCGCAGGCCTTGAGCGCCTCGCGCGCCGCAATGGTCGCGCTGGTGAAGCCGGTCTGCGCGGAAAACTGGCCTTCCGGCCCAGCGGCGAAGGCCTTCTCGGTCTTCGCCACGGCATATTCCTCGAGCGCCTTGAGCTGTGCGTCGTTAAGCGGGAAGGCCGGCGGCTCGAAGGCCTGGGCCTGGCAAAAGGTCAGGACTGTCAGACAGATAGACAGCATTATCGGGCGGTAGGGCATGCGCGTGGTCATAGGTTGCTGTGGTCGTTGGGAGGCAAATTCGCCGCTGATTTCGACCTTAGCAAGGCACGGTGGAACGATACAGTTTGTACGTGCCCAAAACCAAAGAATCAGGCATACTGGACCTATTGGTAAAGTTAATCTGGTGTCTGTAACCTCCCTGGCGTACAAACCTTGGGCAGCCTTGCGAGACTGCCCATTTTTCTGTCCCGGCGGCCGTTAATTTGCCGCAGCCCCGCGTCATTTGACTTTTGCGAGATTCTCCCTATTTTTCAGGCACATTTCGTGCATCCGACTTTGTGGCGAGTCCGACCGGATGCTTTTGACACACAATCAACAATAATCTCGCCAGATCGGTTTTTTGATTTTCCATGCAGTTTTCAGAATTGGGTCTAAGCCCTAAGGTCCTCGGCGCCGTCGAGAAAGCGGGCTTCGTCACCCCGACCCCCATCCAGGCCGGCGCCATACCGCCCGCACTTGCCCGTAAGGACGTGCTGGGCCTCGCCCAGACAGGCTCCGGCAAGACCGCCGCCTTCGTGCTGCCGATGCTGTCGCTGCTCGAAACCGGACGCGCCCGGGCCCGCATCCCGCGCACGCTCATTCTCGAGCCGACGCGCGAGCTCGCCGCCCAGGTCCAGGAAGCCTTCGAGCGTATCGGCCAGGCGCATCGCCTCAACGTCGCCCTTCTCATCGGCGGTGTTTCCTTCGACGACCAGGCGGCCAAGATCGACCGCGGCGCCGATGTCGTCATCGCCACGCCGGGCCGCCTGCTCGATCATTTCGAGCGCGGCAGGCTGCTCCTGACCGGCGTCGAGATGCTGGTGATCGATGAGGCCGACCGCATGCTCGACATGGGCTTCATCCCCGACATCGAGCGCATCTGCAAGCTCCTGCCCTTCACGCGCCAGACCCTGTTCTTCTCGGCGACGATGCCGCCGGAGATCCAGCGCATCACCAATCAGTTCCTGCACGCGCCGGTCAGGGTGGAAGTCTCGCCGCCGTCGAGCACGGCCGCGACGATCGAGCAGAAGCTGGTCAAGGCGCCGAGCGATGCCAAGCTGAAGCGCGAGGCGCTGCGCCGCCTGCTCAAATCGCAGACGAATGTGAAGAACGCCATCGTCTTCGCCAACCGCAAGACGACGGTCGGTGTCCTCGAAGCCTCCCTCAAGCGCCACGGCTTCAATGCCGCGGCCCTCCATGGCGATATGGACCAGCGGGCCCGCTTGCGCACCCTCGACTCCTTCCGTGCCGGCGAGATCACCTTCCTCATCGCCTCCGATGTGGCGGCACGCGGCCTCGACATTCCGGAAGTGAGCCATGTGTTCAACTACGACGTGCCGATCCACGCGGAAGACTATGTCCACCGCGTCGGACGCACGGGCCGAGCCGGTCGCGAAGGTCACGCCTTCATGCTGGCGACGAACGCCGAGAGCAAATATGTCAAGGCGATCGAGCAGCTGATCCGCAAGACCATCGCCGTGGACGGAAGCCCGGCTCCCGCCGAGACCGAAACCTCTGGCGATGAGGCGGAACAGCCGCGCCGACGCCGTGGCAAGCCGGCCGGTGGTGAACGCCACAAGCCCGCCGCGGCCGCCAGGCCGCCGCGGGAGGAGAGGCAACCCCGCGAAGAGAAGCAGCTGCGCGACGACAAGCCGCCGCGTGAGGAGAGACAGCCCCGCGCGGAGAAGCCGCACGGCGGCGCGCAGCAGCGCCGCGAGAAGCCCGCGCGCGATCGCAGGCCCTCGCCGTCCGGCGATGTCCCCGATTCCGACGGCTTCCATTCCGGCAACATGCCGGCCTTCCTGTCACGTCCGGTGCGCAGCGCCTGATCACGCGCTATGGCGTCGGATCGGAAAGCGCTGGCGGTTTCCGGATAATCCGATACGCAAACAAAAGTATAGAGCGCCGAGGCGATCCCAGTTGAACGCTCGGCGCTCTAATGCGGCAGCCAGTTCTTCAACCGGCGCTGCAAGGCGAGCTTGGCATGAAAGGGCATGAACGCCACCAAAGCGGCGGCCGCGAGGCCCTTCAGGCACTCGATTTCCCCATGCCGCACTTCACGCATGAGCACGCGCGCTTTGCTGAGAAGCTGCCGGCGCCGGTTCCGGGCTGACACCTGGTTGGGCGATACCCTATAGTTCAGCAGAAAATCGGGAAGATTGGCCATCCCCACCTTGCGCATGCAGCGCCACGTCCAGTCGAAATCCTCAGCATGCAAATAGCGCGGATCGTAGAGACCGACTTTCTCGAAAGTCGGCGCCCGGATGATGAGGGTCGGATGCGAGAAGCCGACCGACCAATGCATCCGTCGCCGGATGTCCGGCTGTTCAAGCGGGAAACGGCGCTCGTCCAGATCCTCCGGCACATGTCTGAATCTCTTGGTCTGCGATCCCGCGACATCGATCTGTGGATGAGCGTTCATGAAATCGATCTGCCTGTCGACCCGTTGCGACCGAGCAAGATCATCACCATCCATGCGGATGATATACTGGTATTTGCGCTCAAGCGCCCATTCGATTCCACGATTGAGCGTCGCGATCAGCCCTCTATTCGGTTCATGGCGAAGTATGTGAATCCGCTTCAGGTAAGGTTCGAGCGCCGAACTGCCTTTGACAACGCTCTCGGCCGGCAAGCGGCTGCCGTCATCGACAATGAGCACGTCGAAGTCGTGCTTGGCCGGGAACAGCGAGAGCACCGCGTCCGCCAAGGTCGCTTCCGCATTGTAGGCGGGGATGAGGACAACCGCTTCCGCCGCCATCAATCGAACTCCGCCGTGAGCCGGGCCGTCTTGCCAGCCAGATGATCACGCAAGCGGCGCCAGCGCAGCGATGATACGATAGCGCTCGTCAGAGCCACCGCCAGAGAAGCGCCGATCAAGCCGAAAGCCCAGGTCCCGAGCGCAACGGCCACAAGCGCGAAAGGCACGGTCAGCAAAGCGGTCTTCGCCAACTCGCGCTCGCCGTGAGCGGCATAGACGGCATACCACAGATAGTCGGCGACAGATCCGGAGACGGCGACGAGCATCGCGCAGAAGGTCAGCGGATAGTACAGGCTGGCCTCGATCGTCGTCTTCAACACCAGTTCGGCCAAGGGCTTCAGCGCAAAGAGCGGCGCCATGATGATGACCGGCAGGACGAGGGTGCGCTTGAGGCCAACACGAACGATATGGTCGAATTCGGCCCAAGCCTGGTTCGCCGAAGCCTTCATCATCTGCGGCAGGTCGGTCTGGCCGAATGTGGCGTTACAGATCATCACCGTCATATTGGCGCCCAACGCGAAGAAATTATAGATGCCGGCGAGATAAAAGCCGGCGAAGAGCGGCACCACGATCCGATCGCAATACACCCGTGCCACATCGACGATCTGGTTGAGGTAGATGTTTCGCGATGAGGCTACGGCGACGGCATAGCGGCGCTTGAGCGCCTCCCATCTCACCCGCGCCTGCGGTGCCCGACGGAAATCCCCGGTAACCACGGTGAGCGCAATGGCTGTCGACACGATATTGGTGACGATCCAGCAGGCGATGACGATGGCGAGGTTGATCCTGTTCTGGAAGAACAGAAATCCCGCCACCACGGCAAGGCTTGGTCCGGTGACGCTCAGAACATAGGCGATATTGGCGCGGATAATGCTCGACCGCGCAATCGATAGCGAATAGGCGGCCGCCCTGATGACTTCAATGCCGGCGACCATGGCTACGAGCAGGCCGGTCAGGCCATCCACATCGGGATAGATCCGGATCCAGATGGCGGAGATGACCATGACCGCGACGCAGCCGGTCATCGTATGAAGGGCCAGAACACGGAATGAGGGTGCGTGCGTGGTGGTGGCGAGGCGTCTGATCACGTGCTGGGACACGCCGAGACCGATGAGCATCGGCAAGGTCGCCACCAGGGCCGAGAACGTCCCGAACTGCCCAAGGGCGGCAGGTCCCAGAACGAACGGCAAGCCTAGAACGACAGCTAGCCGCATCAGCACATAGATGCCGCGCGCGGCCAATACGAAGACGTAGGTCGCGAATTTGGCGGGAAGCCGGATGCGAAACATGCCCATCACAGATGTCGCGGGTCGGAAAGTCCTGCCAGCTCTTGACCGACAAAAGCTAATTTTCCAACAATCTGTCCGACTATGGTTTTCGTCGGCGGTTGCGGGGCTTCGCCGCCGTGACGAGTTTTTGGGCGCGTAAAGCCGCCCCGAACGCTTTCCTGGCCCATTGCGCCATCTCCTCCGGGTCGTCGAGACAGGCTTCGGGCGCGCGCCAGTAGGACATGATCACCCTCTTCTGGCCCTTCGCCGCATAGGTGAAAGGCGGCAGGCTCAGCGCCTCGAACTCGCCCTGCGAGGCAGCATCGGCCTTGAAATAGAGCGTGTCCCGGGCGATCAGCGCGAACATCAGGCCGTCGCGATAGACGCCGGCGCCGCTGAACATCCGGCGCAGCGTCACCGGGCCGAAACCGGCCAATTGCTCCTTGATGAAATCGAGATACTGGGCGCTCGTCGCCATGCCGCTACTGGGCGGCCGGGACGGCCTGGGCGGGCTTGAGCATCACCGATTCACCGCAGCCGCAGGCGGCGGTCTGGTTCGGATTGTTGAAGACAAAGCCCGATTTCAGCATCGATTCCCTGTAGTCCATCTCGGTGCCGAGCAGGAACATGATCGCCTTGGGATCGATGAATACCGTGACGTCCCTGTCCTCCACGACCTCGTCATATGGGCGCTTATGCTCTGCCCATTCCATCGTGTATTCCATGCCGGCGCAGCCGCCGTTCTTGACGCCAAGGCGCAGGCCGAGGACCGGCTTTTTCGCCTTGCTCATGATCGCCTTCACGCGCTCGGCCGCGGCTTCGGTCAGCGTCATCACCTTGGGGCGGGGTCTGGTCATCGTCATGCTTCTTCTTACCACATATTGAGTGCGACGCGCGCCTCATCCGACATGCGGGAATGGTCCCATGGCGGATCGAAGACCAAATTGACCTTCACCCCCGAAACACCCGGAACCGCGCCCACTGCATTCTCGACCCAGCCCGGCATGTCGCCGGCGACCGGGCAGCCGGGGGC
The DNA here is from genome assembly GCA_003576695.1 of Taklimakanibacter lacteus. Classification (GTDB taxonomy): domain Bacteria; phylum Pseudomonadota; class Alphaproteobacteria; order Rhizobiales; family Aestuariivirgaceae; genus Taklimakanibacter; species Taklimakanibacter lacteus. The sequence continues at coordinate 173,870 of QOZQ01000009.1, read as the reverse complement.
GGTCAGGGTCATGTCGATCTTGACCTGCCGGTCATCCTCGATGTCGACCTTGTAGACCAAGCCCAACTCGTAAATATCGACAGGGATTTCAGGATCATAGACGGTCTTGAGGGCGGCCGTGATGTCGTCCGTCAGGCGCGCGATCTCATCCGGCGGGATGGCGGAGGCCGGGGGAACTTGGGCTGCCGTTTGGGCAGCGCTATGGTCCTGGACGTCGGTCACAGAAAGATCCTCTGGGCAGAGATAAGCGCTTCCGCCAGTTTATCAACTTCGGCCCTTGTGTTGTACATGCCGAAGGACGCCCGGCAGGTGGCCGTCACGCCGAAGCGGGCGAGCAGCGGCTGGGTGCAATGGGTCCCTGCCCTGACCGCGACGCCGGCGCGGTCGATCACCGTCGAGATGTCATGGGCATGCGCCCCTTCCATGTTGAAGGAGACGATCGCCCCCTTCTCGCGGGCGCGGCCGAATATCCTCAGCGAATTGATCTCGGAGAGTCGCGCCATCGCATAGTTGCGCAAGTCCGCCTCATGCGCCGCGATCGCTTCGAGGCCGATGCCCTTCATGTAGTCGAGGGCGGCGCCAAGGCCGATGGCCTCGACAATGGCCGGCGTCCCCGCTTCGAAGCGGTGCGGCGGCTCAGCATAGGTGATCGTGTCGAGCGACACCTCGCCGATCATCTCGCCACCGCCCTGATAGGGCGGCATGCGCTTAAGATGCTCCATCTTGCCATAGAGCACGCCGATGCCCGAAGGCCCATAGGTCTTGTGGCCGGTGAAGGCATAGAAGTCGGCGTCGAGGTCCTGGACGTCGATGGGCAGATGCACCGCCGCCTGGCTGCCATCGACCAGCACCGGAATGCCCCTGGCATGGGCGAGGCGGATGACCTCCTTGATCGGGACAATGGTGCCGAGCGCATTCGACATCTGGGTGATGGCGACGATCCTGGTGCGGGGATTGAGGAGCTTCTCGAACTCCTCCAACAGGAAATTGCCGTCGTCATCGATCGGCGCCCATCTGATCACCGCGCCACGGCGCTCGCGATGGAAGTGCCAGGGCACGATATTGGAGTGGTGCTCGAGGATCGACAGCACGATCTCGTCGCCCTCGCCCAATACCATGCCGCCGAAGGACTGCGCCACCAGGTTGATCGCCTCGGTGGCATTGCGGGTGAAGATGATCTGGTCCTTGGACGGCGCGTTGAGGAAGCGCCGCACACTTTCGCGCGCGTCCTCGAAGGCCTGGGTCGAGGTATTGGAGAGATAGTGCAGGCCGCGATGGACATTGGCGTAGTCCTCGGACATCGCCTGCATCATGCGGTCGAGCACCGCCTTGGGTTTCTGGGCGGAGGCCGCATTATCGAGATAGACGAGCGGCTTGCCATAGACCTCGCGCGACAGGATCGGGAAGTCGCGGCGGATGGCCTCGACATCGAAAGCGGGGCGGATCTTTGCTTGCGCCGTCACCGGACCGTTTCCTTGTGATCGACGAGCCAGGTCTCGGCGAAGCGGGTCAATTGCTCGCGCACGTCGTCATGGCTGATCGTGTCGAAGGCCTCGCCGACGAAGGCGGCAATCAGCATCGATTTGGCCTCGGGCTCCGGAATGCCGCGCGAGCGCAGATAGAAGAGATGATTGTGGTCGATATCGCCGCTGGTGGCGCCATGGCCGCAGACCACGTCATCGGCATAGATCTCGAGCTCGGGCTTGGCGTCGAATTCAGCCGTCTCCGACAGCAGGAGCCCGTGCGAGGACTGCTTGCCGTCGGTCTTCTGGGCGTCGCGCTGGACGATCACCTTGCCCTGGAAAATTCCGCGTGCTTTCTCGTCCATCACGCATTTGAAGATCTCTCGGCTCGTGCATTTCGGCACCTGGTGGTCGATGACCAGACGGGTATCGGCATGCTGCTTGCCGGACAGAAGATAGGAGCCGGCAATCTTGGCATCCGCCTTCTCGCCGGCGAAATTGACCGTGGCGTTCTGGCGGTTGACGCGGGCGCCGGAGGTCAGCGTGAAATCGCGCAGAACCGCATCGCGGCCGAGCGTGATCCGGGCATGCGCCAGATGGATGGCGTCGCGCGATTCGATCTCGAGCTTGACGCGGTCGAGCTTCGCCCCGGCTCCCAGAGCGACGTCGATCACGCTGTTGGTCAGATAATCGCCCTCACCCAGATGGATCTCGAGCACGGTCGCCGAGGCGCCATCGGCAATGGTGATCCGGTGGCGCGTGGCGATGGTGCGCGCCTCGGCGTCGGTCGCGACATGGACGATCTCGACCGGCGCGTCGATGTTGGAGGTGATCTCGATATGCACACCTTCGCCGGCGAAAGCCCTGTTCATCTCGAGCACCGGCTCGTCCGTATTGTCGAGCGGCGCCAGCTGCTGGGTCACCTTGACGGCGCCGCCGGCCGGCAATGCCGATGCCGCCTTGTCGAAGAGGCCATTGACGAAGACGATGCGGGCATGGGCGATCATCGCCAGGGGATCGCGCTTCAGCAGCCGCTCGACGTCCCTGGGCAGCGCCGTGACGGCGATGCGCGGCGGATAAGGCCGGTCGATCAGGGTCCTGAGATTGGTCCATTTCCAGTCTTCGAGACGCGGATGCGGCAGCAGCATGCCGTCATAGGCAAGCTCCGCCGGCGTCTTGTTCACGGCGACATTCATGCGGCTTCCCTGGTGAACTCGGCATAGCCCTTGGCTTCGAGTTCGAGCGCCAGCTCCTTGCCGCCCGACTTGACGATGCGGCCCTGCGAGAGGACATGCACGAAATCGGGCACGATATAATCGAGCAACCGCTGGTAATGGGTGATGACGACCATGGCGCGCTCGGGCGAGCGCAGCGCGTTCACGCCGTCGGCGACGACGCGCAGCGCGTCGATGTCGAGGCCGGAATCGGTCTCGTCCAGGATGCAGAGCGAGGGCTCCAGCACCGCCATCTGCAGGATCTCGGCGCGCTTCTTCTCGCCGCCCGAGAAGCCGACATTGACGGCGCGTTTCAGCATGTCCTGCGAGATGCCGAGCCTGGCGGCGCGCTCCTTGACGATCCGCATGAATTCGGGCGTCGTCAGCTCCTTCTCGCCACGCGCCTTGCGCTGCGAATTGAGCGCCACTTTGAGGAATTGCATGGTGGCGACGCCCGGTATCTCGATCGGATACTGGAAGGCCAGGAACAGGCCCTTGGCGGCGCGCTGGTCCGGCGCCATGTCGAGCAGGTCCTCGCCCTTGAACCTGGCTTCACCGCCGGTGACCTCATAGCCTTCGCGGCCGGCGAGCACATAGGACAACGTCGACTTGCCGGAGCCGTTCGGCCCCATGATGGCATGCACCTCGCCCGCCTTCACCTTGAGGGTGAGGCCGTTCAGTATGGTGCGGTCTTCGTCCGCCAGTTTGACATAGAGATCTTTAACTTCGAGCATCACACATTTCCAAATCTAGAACACGTATTTTAGCGCGGCGTACACGATGGCAGCGCCGATACCAGCTATCAGTGCGAATTTAAGCGCCGTTTCCGGATGCGTCTTGCGTAGTTGCCTGAACAAAACGTAACCGGCTATTGCGCCGACTACCGGTGTCTGAATCATGTCGAATAGTGTTTCCACCGTCATTGTGCCACCGTTGATCAGGCATTCTTCTTGTCTTTCACATACTCATTGTAAGTCTTCGAATAGTCCGTATGGGCGCGCGCCGTCATGATGAACCAGAACGCCGCTATCGCCATGCCGAGCGCCGTGAACCCCGCCCACATGACGGTCGGCATGGCCTGCGCCAGCACGAAACCCATGATCGCCGAAGCAACGATGCCGGCCACGAACACCCAGACCACGCGCCAGCCCTCCGGCGTCACGGGATAGGAGCCCTGCCCGCCATTGGAACGCACGAACCAGATATCGCCCCGACGTTTGGACATCAGCCAACGCTTCCTTCGAGCGAGATGCCGATCAGCTTCTGCGTCTCGGCCATGAATTCCATCGGCAGCTGCTGCAGCACGTCGCGCACGAAGCCGTTGACGATGAGCGTCACCGCCTCTTCCTGCGACAGGCCGCGCGACTGGCAATAGAACATCTGGTCGTCGGAGATCTTGGACGTCGTCGCCTCATGCTCGAAATGGGCCGAGAGCGTCTTCGCCTCGATATAGGGCACGGTATGGGCGCCGCATTTGTCGCCGATCAAAAGCGAGTCGCACTGCGTGAAGTTCCGGGCATTGATCGCCTTGCGGTGCGCCGAGACGAGGCCGCGATAGGTGTTGTCGCTGCGCCCTGCGGCGATGCCCTTCGACACGATGCGGCTCGAGGTGTTCTTGCCGAGATGGATCATCTTGGTGCCGGAATCGACCTGCTGGCGGCCATTCGAGATGGCGATCGAGTAGAACTCGCCGCGCGAATTGTCGCCGCGCAGGATGCAGCTCGGATATTTCCAGGTGATGGCGGAGCCGGTCTCGACCTGGGTCCAGGAGATCTTGGCGTTGCGGCCGCGGCAGTCGCCGCGCTTGGTGACGAAATTATATACGCCGCCCTTGCCTTCCTTGTCGCCCGGATACCAGTTCTGCACCGTCGAGTACTTGATCTCGGCATCCTCGAGGGCGATGAGCTCGACCACCGCGGCATGGAGCTGGTTCTCGTCGCGGGTCGGCGCCGTGCAGCCTTCGAGATAGGACACGTAAGCGCCCTTATCGGCAATGATGAGCGTGCGCTCGAACTGGCCGGTCTTCTTCTCGTTGATGCGGAAATAGGTCGAAAGCTCCATCGGGCAGCGCGTATTGGGCGGCACATAGACGAAGGAGCCGTCGGAGAAGACCGCCGAATTGAGCGCGGCATAGAAATTGTCGCCCTGGGGGACGACCGAGCCCAGATATTTCTTCACGAGCTCGGGGTGCTCGCGGATCGCTTCCGAGATCGAGCAGAAGATGACACCGGCCTTGGCCAGCTCTTCCTTGAAGGTGGTGACGACCGAGATCGAATCGAACACCGCATCGACCGCGACCTTGCTGCCCTGGACGCCCGCCAGCACTTCGCGCTCGCGCAAGGGGATGCCGAGCTTCTCATAGGTCTTGAGCAATTCGGGATCGACCTCATCGAGGCTCTTCGGTCCCGACATGCTCTTGGGCGCTGCATAATAATGCAGATCCTGGAAATCGATCTTGGGATGCTTGACCTTGGCCCAGGTCGGCTCATCGACCTGAAGCCAGCGGCGATAGGCCTCGAGGCGCCATTCGAGCATCCATTCGGGCTCCCCCTTCTTCTTCGAGATGAAGGCGACGATGTCCTTGTTCAGGCCCTTGGGGGCGAGCTCGGATTCGATCTCGGTGGTGAACCCGTATTTGTACTTGTCGACGTCAATATCCTTGACGAGTTCGATCGTGTCGATATCGGCCATTTTCTTCAGTCCTATGCCGCTTTCCGCCGGGCCTTGAGCTTCGCCCAGGCGGAGATGAATTTTTCGATGTCGTCGGCCGTCGTGGTCCAGCCGAGGCTGACGCGCAAAGCCGCACCCGCCAGATCGGGGGCAACCCCCATCGCCTGCAGCACATGCGATTTCGCCACCTTGCCAGATGAGCAGGCAGAGCCCGAGGAAACCGCAAAACCGGCAAGATCGAGCGCCATCAGCGCTGTTTCGGCGGAAAGGCCGGGTGCCGCGAAACAGCTGGTGTTCGGCAGGCGCTCCGCCTCGGCGGCGAAGATCACCGCATCTTCAAGCCTCGATTCAAGATGGTCGCGCAGCGCCTTGATTTCGAGTCCTTTTTCGGCGATCGCGGCGGCGAAACCGACGATCGCGGCAATGTTCTCGGTGCCGGCCCTGCGGCGCAATTCCTGGCCGCCGCCATGGATCAAGGGTTCCAGCGCCAGCCCATCGCGAATGATGAGGGCGCCTGCCCCTTGCGGGCCGCCCAGCTTGTGCGCCGAGAGCGTCAGGAGATCGACGCCCAGCAGGCCGAAATTGACGGGCATCTTGCCAACGGCCTGGACCGCGTCGCTGTGAACGAGGGCGCCATGCCGGTGCGCCAGGGCTACCACATCGCGTATGGGCTCGATGACGCCGGTCTCGTTATTGGCGAGCATCACGCTGACCAGCGCCTTGGGCCCAGCCCCGAGCAGCCGGTCGAGCGCTTCGAGATCGACGATGCCCCGAGCATCGACAGGAAGGATGGCGACGGGCTTGCCCGTGGCCTTCGCCGCCTCGAGGACCGAGGGATGTTCGATTGCGGAAACGATCAGACGTTCGACCGCGACGCCCTTCAGCGCCAGGTTGTTCGCTTCGCTGCCGCCCGAGGTGAAGACGACCATGGGCGCCAGGACACCAAGGGCGCGCGCCACGGTCTCGCGCGCCTCATCGAGCAGCGCATGGGCGCGCCTGCCCTCGCCATGGATGGACGACGCATTGCCATGAAGCTCAAGCGCCGCCAGCATCGCCTTGCGGGCGTTCTCGCGCAGCGGGCTCGTGGCATTATGGTCAAGATATATGCGCATCGATCTCGTTCTGCTGCGGCTTTCGCACATAACGCGCCTTGGCCTGGCGGATCGAGGCCGCCAACGCCAGGTTGCGCTTGTTGACCACATCGTCGAGCGTGACATTGGCCAGGAAGGTGTTCACCTGCCTTCCGATCGAGGACCACAGATCATGGGTGCAGCAGCGCTCGCCCCTGACGCAGCCATCGACCGCGTCGCCCTCGCAGCGCGTCACCTTCATCGGCTCGTCGACCGCAGCGATGACGTCATAGATGACGATATCATCGGCGGGATGCGCCAGCCGGTAACCGCCGCCCGGTCCCCTGGCGCTCTGCACCAGGCCCGCCTTGCGGAGCTTCACGAAAAGCTGCTCGAGATATTCCTGGCTGATGTCCTGGCGCGCGGCGATCTCGGCCAGCGACACGGTGCGGCCCTCGCCATTCTGGCCGATATCGACCATGGCCATCACCGCATATCTGCCTTTGGTAGAGAGTTTCATGGTTGCTTTTCCGCTGCCGGCTCTTTGAGAAAACTTGCCATTTCACCCCGGAGCCGTGCTAAGAGCCGGTCTCGCCCGGCGTCCCGTGGGATTCTATATTTCTTTGAACAATTCTAAACAAGGAAATAGAATATCCGACTACGGGAGTCAACTATTTCGCCGGAATTTGCCCTTTTTCAATAACCGCCAGACGCAGAACAGGATCGACACTCGCTCATGCCTGAAGTGATTTTCAATGGGCCGGCCGGCCGTATCGAAGCGCGCTATCATCATTCCAAGGCCCAGGGCTCCCCGATCGCGATCCTCCTGCATCCCCATCCGAGCTTCGGCGGCACGATGAACAACCCTATCGTGCATTCCCTCTATTATATGTTCGCCCAACGCGGTTTCTCGGTGCTGCGCTTCAATTTCCGGGGTGTGGGCAGGAGCCAGGGCCTGTTCGAGAACGGCGCCGGGGAACTTTCCGATGCTGCTTCCGCCCTCGACTGGTTGCAGTCGCATAACCGGGAAGCCAAGATCTGCTGGATCGCCGGCATCTCCTTCGGAGCCTGGATCTCCATGCAGCTCCTGATGCGCCGGCCGGAAATCTCGGGCTTCATCTCGGTGGCGCCGCTCGCCAAGCATTACGACTTCTCGTTCCTCGCCCCCTGCCCGGCCTCCGGCCTGTTCGTCAATGGCGACAAGGACACGGTGACCCCGCCCGAGGCCGTCAACACGCTGGTGACCAAGCTCAAGACCCAGAAGGGCATCGTCATCGAGCACAAGGTGATGCCGGGCGCCAACCACTTCTTCCAGGACAAGATCGACGACCTGACCAAGATCTGCGCCACCTATCTCGACAAGCGGCTGGCGCGCGAGGCGTAACGACATGAGACGGCCAGAGCCGCCTCATGTCAGGTTAGCGAATTCATCCGAGGGTTTCGACGCTGACAAGTCGAATTTTGCCGTCGAACAGTTCGGCGATGTATGTCGAAATGTTGTCTGAAAACTCGTCCATCAGGTTAAGTCCTTCAGGATCGTAGTCATTTTCAGCAACAAGCCTCAGCTTGCCGTCCTCGAAGGTGCACGTGACGTTGTTTTCGCGTGGATAGTGAAGCCTGAACTCCTCTGTGATGTCGCGCGCCGCTTCCTCGCCTGCCGTTGCTGGTACACCGTGACATTCCAAGGTGATGCGATACATATGACTACCTCATGAAATGAGCGTCTGGGCGAGGAAGTTCACATCGAGGTCAGAAAGCCCAAGAGAACGACCTTAAGAGCCGTAACTCTTCTTCATGAAGAATAAAGGGGGGACGCAGCTAAACGCGAGGAGGCGCCGAATAGGTCCGGCGCTCCCCCATTTTGTGCGAAGGAACTACTTCTCCTCGCTGAGCAGCGCCTTGTAAACGAGGCCGCCCAGCGCGCCACCGATCAGCGGAGCGACCCAGAACAGCCAGAGCTGCTGCAGCGCCAAGCCGCCGGCGAAGAGCGCAGGTCCCGTCGAGCGCGCCGGATTGACCGATGTATTGGTCACCGGGATCGAGATCAGGTGGATGAGCGTCAGCCCAAGACCGATCGCGATCGGCGCAAAGCCCACCGGTACCGATTTGCCCGTGGCGCCCAGGATGATGATCAGGAAGAAGGCGGTCAGCACGATTTCGCAAATCAGCGCAGCCATGAGCGAATAGCCGCCCGGCGAATGCTCGGCAAAGCCGTTCGTGGCAAAGGCCCCGGGCGCCGCGGGATCGATCGCGAAGCCCGCCTTGCCGGAGGCAATGAGATAAAGCACGCCCGCCGCGACAACGGCGCCGATCACCTGGGCAATGATGTAGGGAATGACCGAGCCCCAGGAAAAGCGACCCGCGGCTGCAAGGCCGACCGAAACGGCCGGGTTGAAGTGACCGCCGGAAATGCCCCCCACCGCATAGGCCATGGTCAGCACCGTCAGTCCGAACGCGAAGGATACGCCAAGCAGGCCAATGCCGACGTTAGGGAAGGCAGCGGCCAGAACCGCACTTCCGCAACCGCCGAGCACCAGCCAGAATGTACCAAACAACTCTGCCGCAAGCTTCTTCTGCATGTGAATCCCCATCCGACTCAGTTGAGCGAGTCTGAGCTTTTGTATTCTTTCCTGTCGAAAGTTCAAACCGGATCGTGCTGCGCGCGCAACGTCTCGGCCGACTGGCGGACAACTTCGGAAATCTGCTTGAGCTGCTTGCCGAGCGGGCTTGTCTTGCGCCAGACCATGCCGATCGTGCGTGCGGGCTGCGGGTTCTTGAAGCGCGCGATGGACACGGAGGCCGAGCGTGTCTCCACCGCAACGGCCATTTCCGGGATCAAGGTGACGCCGATGCCGGCGCTGACCATCTGGACCAGCGTCGACAAGGAACTCCCGTCCAGCAGCTCCCGTGGCCGCACCGAATGCATGTTGCAGAACGACAGGGCCTGATCGCGGAAGCAATGCCCCTCCTCCAGCAGAAGCAGCCGCATTTCGCGCAACGCCTTGCTGTTGGGCACCGGCTTTCCCGCATCCTCGCCAGGCCGGACCAGCACGAAATTCTCGGTGAACAGCGCCACCTCGGTCAACGACGGCTCCGACACCGGCAAGGCGACGATAGCCGTGTCGAGCCGGCCTTCCGCCAGCTCCTCGATCAGCTTGCGCGTCAGCGTCTCGCGCACGTGAATGACAAGACCGTCATGCGAGCGGGTCAGGCTGCCGATGATGGTGGGCAGAAGATAAGGGGCGACGGTCGGGATCACGCCTATGCGCAGCCGCCCCGCCAGCCGGTCCTGAGAGGTGCGCGCCAGGTCGCCCAGCTCGTCCACCGAACGCAATATGTCGCGCACCCGCAGGGCAAATTCCTCTCCGAAGCTGGTCAGCCGCACTTGCCGCGCGCCCCTCTCGAAGAGCTCCGTGCCGAGTTCCTCTTCCAGCTCCCGGATCTGCACCGACATAGCGGGTTGGGAAATCGCGCAAGAATCCGCCGCGCGTCCGAAGTGGCCATGCCGCACCAACGCCTCGAAATAGCGAAGCTGCTTGAGCGTCAGGTTTGTCATAACGTCATCTTATCGCTCCAATGAAAAAATCCAACTTAAATTAATTGTGCAAGTCTGGTACGAAGTGGTGATGAAGAGGAACCGGATGTCACAATTTTCTCGCATCGTAGCCGCCGACCATGCACGGGCGGTGGCTCGCAGAGATCATCCGGGCAGCTAGCCAGCGCCACCCGGAGCTCAGGGTGGGCCTCATTCCCAGCACTCAACTCAGCCAGGATCGGAGATAAAAATGGACACAAAAACCAAAGAGAGCACGGGCAAGTGCCCGGTCATCCATACGAGCGTCGTCAGGAAGAATCGCGACTGGTGGCCGAACCAGCTGAACCTTCAGGTTCTCCACCAGCATTCGAGCTTGTCCGATCCGATGGGCGAGGCGTTCGACTACGCCAAGGAATTCAAGAGCCTCAACCTGAATGACGTGATCAAGGACCTGCATGCGCTGATGACGGATTCGCAGGACTGGTGGCCGGCCGATTTCGGCCATTACGGGCCGTTGTTCATCCGCATGGCGTGGCATAGCGCCGGCACCTACCGCATCGGCGACGGCCGCGGCGGCGCCGGGGCCGGCCAGCAGCGTTTTGCGCCGCTCAACAGCTGGCCGGACAATGTGAATCTCGACAAGGCACGCCGGCTGCTGTGGCCGATCAAGCAGAAATACGGCCGCAAGATCTCCTGGGCCGACCTCATGATTCTCACGGGCAACGTTGCCCTCGAATCGATGGGCTTCAAGACATTCGGTTTCGCCGGCGGACGCGAGGATGTCTGGGAGCCGGAAGAGGATATCTACTGGGGTCCGGAAGGCAAGTGGCTGGCGGACGAGCGCTATAGCGGCGACCGCGATCTCCAGGATCCGCTCGCCGCCGTGCAGATGGGCCTGATCTACGTCAATCCGGAAGGCCCGAACGGCAACCCTGACCCGCTCGCCGCGGCGCGCGACATTCGCGAGACGTTCAAGCGCATGGCGATGAATGACGAGGAAACCGTCGCGCTGATCGCCGGCGGCCACACTTTCGGAAAGACCCACGGCGCCGGCGATGCGGCCTTGGTGGGGGTGGATCCGGAAGGCGCCGATATCGAGGAGCAAGGCCTTGGCTGGAAGAGCAAGTTCGGTACCGGCAAGGGCGGCGACGCGATCGGCAGCGGCCTGGAAGTCATCTGGACCACGACGCCGACGAAGTGGAGCAACAACTTCTTCTGGAATCTGTTCGGCTACGAATGGGAGCTGACCAAGAGCCCGGCCGGCGCCCATCAGTGGAAGCCGAAACATGGCGCAGGCGCCAATACCGTTCCCGACGCGCATGACAAGTCGAAGCGGCATGCCCCTTCCATGCTCACCACCGACCTGGCTTTGCGATTCGACCCCGAATATGAAAAGATCTCGCGGCGCTTCTACGAGAATCCGGATCAGTTCGCAGACGCATTCGCCCGGGCGTGGTTCAAGCTCACTCACCGCGACATGGGTCCGATCGTGCGGTATCTCGGCCCCCTCGTCCCGAAGGAAGAACTGTCCTGGCAAGACCCTGTCCCCGCGGTCGATCATGAGTTGATCGGGGATAAGGACATTGCGGCTCTCAAGGCGAAGATCCTCGCCTCCGGCCTCACGGTCTCCCAGCTGGTCTCGACCGCCTGGGGGTCGGCGTCGACATTCCGCGGCTCCGACAAGCGCGGCGGTGCCAATGGCGCGCGCATCCGGCTTGCGCCGCAGAAGGATTGGGACGTCAACCAGCCGGCTCAGCTGGCCGAGGTGTTGCGGAAGCTCGAGGCGATCCAGAAGGAATTCAACGCCTCGGCTGGGACCAGGAAAGTCTCGCTTGCTGACCTGATCGTTCTCGGCGGCAGCGCCGCCATCGAGCGGGCCGCGAAGGCCGGCGGGCACGATGTGAAGGTGCCCTTCACGCCGGGCCGCATGGACGCCTCGCAGGAGCAGACCGACATCGACTCCTTCGCTCCCCTTGAACCGACAGCCGATGGTTTCCGCAACTATCTGCGCGGCAGGCAGCGCCTTTCGGCCGAGGAATTGCTGGTGGATCGCGCGCAGTTGCTGACGCTGACGGCGCCTGAGCTGACGGTCCTCGTCGGCGGCCTGCGCGTCCTCGGCGCCAATGCCGGGAAGTCACAGCACGGTGTCTTGACGAAACGCGCCGAGATGCTGACCAACGACTTCTTCCTCAATCTGCTCGACATGGACACGGAGTGGAAAGCGACGTCGGACGCGAGAGACGTGTTCGAAGGACGCGAGCGGGCGACGGGCGAGCTCAAATGGACCGGCACGCGCGCCGATCTCATCTTCGGCTCGCACTCGCAGCTGAGAGCGCTGGCCGAAGTCTATGCCTGCACCGACTCTAAGGAGAAGTTCGTCAAGGACTTCGTGGCGGCGTGGACCAAGGTGATGAACCTGGACCGCTTCGATCTGGTCTGATCCTGGTGAACTGCCCCCGCATTTCTCCAAGAGGGCCGCATGGTCGCGAGACCGTGCGGCCTTCTTAGTGCGGAGCCTTGCTGTTCTCGTTCCGAGAACTCAGACTAAAAGTCAGCCTCCCCTCACCCACTTAGCCGTCACATGCCTGAGCTTGTCGGGATTGCGCATCACATAGATGGCGGTGATCCTGCCATCCTCGATCTCGAAAGATGTGGTCTGCGGCAGGCCGTCGACCTCGATGGTCGCAAAACCCGGCATGTGGTTGATATGGGCAAAGCGCACTGGCGGCAGGCCGGCATATTCGAAGCCCTTCCGGCCGTAACCGGCAATGAACTGGGCCACCTGGTCGATGCCTTCGAGGATCTTGGGGGCCGCCGACCGCTTGCCGCCGCCATCGGAACGGAACACCACATTGTCGGCGAGAAGCTTGGTAAGCCCGATGAGGTCGCCGGTGCGCGAGGCGGTGTAGAATGCCTTGGTGATGGCGCCCTCCTCTTCGGCGCCGACCTTGTAGCGCGGCCGGCTGCTGCGCAAATTCCTGCGGGCCCTGGCCGCCAGCTGGCGGGCGCTTTCCTCGCTGCGACCGATCGCTTCGGCCACCGCCGGAAAGCCCATCTCGAATATGTCATGCAGCAGGAAGGCCGCGCGCTCGACCGGCGACAGTCTTTCGAGCGCCAGCATCATCGCCACCGAAAGATCGCCGGCAAGCTCCTCCTCGGGCGAGCCTGGATCGGCCAGTCCTTCGACCAGCGGCTCCGGCAGCCAGGGACCGACATAGGTCTCGCGCCGCATGCGCGCCGATTTGAGCACGTCGAGACAGAGCCGTGTCGTGATCCGGGCGAGAAAGGCCCTCGCGTCGACCACGGCGCTCGTGTCCGCCCGGTGCCAGCGCAAATAGACGTCCTGGACGATATCTTCCGCCTCGGCATAGGAGCCGAGCATACGATAGGCGATGCCGGTCAGATATTTGCGATGCGGTTCGAAGGCCTTCTCGTCCATGGCTGGCTCCATCAGGCACCCGGCCTGGTGCCGGGAACGGTACGGAACGCGACCGAAAGCCGGTTCCATATGTTGATGGTTCCAATGGCGAAGGTCAGCTTGGCCACCTCCTCTTCGCTGTATTCCTCGCGCACCGCCTCCCATTCACTGTCGGGAATATGGGTATCGGCGAGAAGGGTCACCGTCTCGGTCCAGGCCAGGGCGGCCCTTTCCCTGGCGTTGAATTGCGGGGCCTCACGCCAGGCGCTCAGGAGATAGAGCCGGTCCTCGCTTTCGCCATCGGCACGCGCTTCCTTCATATGCATATCGATGCAGTAGGCGCAGCCATTGATCTGCGAAGCCCGCGCTTTGATGAGATGCAGCAGCTTCTTGTCGACGCCGCTGGCCCTGACCTTCATCTCGAGATTCAAGGTAGCCTGCAGGAGGTCGGAATTGATGGATTTCGACAGTCTCATGGGATGATCCTTTCGTGTTTCCCATAAGACGAGGCAGGCCGGGCGCGTGTGACATGCGCAACCATTTTCTTTCAGGCTTCCGTCACGCCAGTCAGTAGCGCAGATAGGGTTGCCGTTCGGCCAACCATGCCTGCTCGTCGGGTCTGGTGAGCGCCTCGAGGTCGTGCGGCGTTGCCGCCCTGTCGTCGACCCACTCCTTCAGGAGCGGGCCGCCATTTATGACATCGATGGCGAGCCGGCTTTCATACTCATAGGGAAAATCGCGCCACAGAGGATAGTCCGGATGCAGGCGTCGGACAGCCTTGAAGGCGAGCGTCTGGATGCGCCACGGCTTGAACGCCTGGTGATCGTAGCCCGGACCTTCGGTGTGGATCTGCACGCCGTTGCAGAGCTTGCCGACATGCTTGTGGAAGGTCGGCTCGAACCAGCAATCACGGAGCACGCAACCGTTGAGCCATTGCGGCATCAGTTCGCGCATCTCGGCGATCAGACGGCGCGCGTCGATGTCGGGCGCGCCGAACAGCTCGAGCGGCCGCGTCGTGCCACGCCCCTCGGACAGGGTCGTGCCCTCGAGCATCACGGTGCCCGGATAGGCGCGCGCCATCCACAGATTGGGCGCGTTGGGACTGGGATTGACCCAGCTGCGCTCGCCGATCTCCCAGCCGAAACCGGGCGCCGCATCGGGCCTCCAGCCTTCCATCTCGATGATCTGGTAGTCGACATCGAGCTTGAAGTGCTTCACGAACCACAGGCCGAGCTCGCCGAGTGTCAGCCCGTGGCGCATCGGCATCGGGCCCGCGCCGACAAAGCTCTCCCAGCCCGCGCGGAGCGTCAGACCTTCGACGGGCCGTCCGACCGGGTTTGGGCGATCGAGCACCCACACCGATTTTCGGTGCTTCGCCGCCATCTCCAGGCAATTCCGGAGTGTGGTGATGAAGGTGTAGATGCGGGTCCCCAGATCCTGCAGATCGACAAGCAACACGTCGAACGTGTCCATTGACGCATCCGTGGGCTTCCGCACGGCGCCATAGAGGCTGAAGACCGGGATGTCGTGGACCGGGTCGCGGTGGTCGGGCGATTCGACCATGTTGTCCTGCTTGTCGCCGCGCAGCCCATGCTGCGGGCCGAAGGCGGCGGTGAGCCTCACATCGCCGCATGCGCCGAGCGCATCGAGCGAATGCGTCAGGTCGCGCGTGACGGAGGCCGGGTGCGCAAGCAGCGCCACGCGGCGGTCCTTGAGCGGCGCCCGCAATTTTGGTTCGGCGACCAGCCGATCGATTCCGAATTTCATGATCGGGCACGCTGGGGCAAGCTCAAGCGCAAAGCAATAGGAATAGTGAAGTCCACCCGGCCCGGCCTACGCTTCGCCGCCCA
The DNA here is from genome assembly GCA_003576695.1 of Taklimakanibacter lacteus. Taxonomy (GTDB): domain Bacteria; phylum Pseudomonadota; class Alphaproteobacteria; order Rhizobiales; family Aestuariivirgaceae; genus Taklimakanibacter; species Taklimakanibacter lacteus. The sequence continues at coordinate 158,650 of QOZQ01000009.1, read as the reverse complement.
GGGCGGTGTAGAGTTTGACACTTTCTTTTCCCGTGGTAAGAGCCCCGTTTTATTAGATTCAGGCCTGTTCATGAGCAAGTTTTCGTCCGAATTCCTCAACACGCTTTCCACCCGCGGCTACATCCATCAATGTTCCGATTTCGACGGGCTGGACCAGCTCGCGCGCAAGAACGAGGTCAACACCTACATAGGCTTCGACTGCACGGCGCGCTCACTGCATGTGGGCTCGCTCGTCCAGATCATGCTGCTCTACTGGGCGCAACAGACCGGCCAGAAGGCGATCGCCCTTATGGGCGGCGGTACCACCAGGGTCGGCGATCCGAGCGGGCGCGATGAAGGCCGCAAGCTTCTCACCATCGAGGAGATCGAAGAGAACAAGCGCGGCATCCAGAGCGTCTTCGCCAAGTTCCTGAAATTCGGGAACGGGCCGAAGGACGCCATCATGGTCGACAATGCCGAATGGCTGACCCGGCTCAATTACATCGACATGCTGCGCGATATCGGCCGGCATTTCTCGATCAACCGCATGCTGACCATGGACTCGGTGAAGCTCCGGCTCGAACGCGAGCAGGAAATGTCGTTCATCGAGTTCAACTACATGATCCTGCAGGCCTATGATTTCACCGAGCTGGCGCGCCGCTACGGCACCAACCTGCAAATGGGCGGCTCCGACCAGTGGGGCAATATCGTCACCGGCGTCGATCTCGGCAGGCGCATGGGCACGCATCAGCTCTATGCGCTGACGACGCCGCTGATCACGCTCAGCTCCGGCGCCAAGATGGGCAAGACCGCCGCGGGGGCCGTGTGGCTCAATGCCGACATGCGCTCGCCTTACGAATACTGGCAGTTCTGGCGCAACAGCGAGGATGCCGACGTGGCGCGCTTCCTCAGGCTCTTCACCACCTTGCCGCTCGGCGAGATCGAGCGGCTGGCGGCGCTGGGCGGGGCGGAGATCAACGACGCCAAGAAGACCCTGGCGACGGAAGCGACCGCCCTGCTCCACGGCAAGGACGCCGCGGCGGAGGCGGCCGAGACGGCGCGCCGAACCTTCGAGGAGGGCCAGGCCGCCGAGGGCCTGCCGACCATCGATGTGCCGGCGGCCAGCTTCCGCGATGGCGGTGTCGGGCTTCTCAATGCCCTGGTCATGGCCGGCCTTGCCTCATCCAACGGCGATGCGCGCCGGCAGATCCAGGGGGGTGCCGTGCGCGTGAACGATGCCGCGGTCAGCGACGACAAGCTCAAGCTCACCGAAGGCTCCTTCAACCAGGAAGGGGTCATCAAGCTGTCGATGGGCCGCAAGAAGCACGTCCTGCTCAAGGCGGCATCGTAAGGTTGCGCTGGCGAAGGCGGGCAGGATCAACCCGCTCCTAATTCGTCCGCTCGCGCCGTTTCATCGGCGGGCCGCTGCCATATTCGAAGAACTTGCGCAGGATGCCGGGCGCTATGGCCGAAACCGGGTTCACCTGGAAGCGCGGGCGCGCCATCGTCCCGCCCACCGCATAGGTCAGGCCGAAGATCCCTTCGCCCTTGCCGCCGGTGAGGATGTCGCCCAGGATCGGGATCTCGCCCACCGCCGCATTGAGCGCATAGGCCGGTATGATCGTGCCGTCGATGTCGATGGCGCCGTCGGTCTTGCGGATGAGGCCTTGCGCGGTGGCGCCGAGCTCCGGCCCCTTGATCAGCGTGTCGCCGATGCGGATGAATCGCGTATCGCTGGTGAACGGCAGAGTCAGGCGCGAGAACACCACCCCGTCGTTCTTGCGCGGACCTGCCTTCTTCGGCCTGCCCTTCTGGTCGAGCTCGGCAAGGGCGGCCTCGTCGCGCACCTCGAAGTCGCGCAGGGTCAGGCGGCCATTGCGCACCGATGAATCGCCGCCGCCGCCGAGCCGTGCCGAAAAGTCGATCTGGCCCCCGGCGACCTTCGAGTAGAGATTGGCGGCCCTCAGTGCCGCCCCCGCATCGCGCCCGGCGATGCGCAGGTCGCGCCCACCGTCATCGGCGGGCGTGATGCGGATGGTGATCGGCTGACCGCTGATGAACGAGCCGTTGAGCGTGCCGCGTTCCACATAGCCGTTGCGCAGGTTAAAGCTTCCGGCCACGCCGGTGACGACTTCTCCCCTGTGGGCATAGACCTTGTCGACGACGGCATCGACGATCAGCACGCCCTGCCTCTTGCGCGCAGCGGCATCATCACCGGATGGCCGGCTGGCGAACAGCGAGCGGATGAGCGGGCGGGCATCGAAGCTCTTGCCATTGATCGACACGTTCGTGGCATCATCGCTTTGCGAAACGGAGACGCCGAAGCGGTTGTCTTCATTCAGCACCACGGTCGGGAACCTGGCGTCCGACACATTGCCGCTGCCGTTTATGGCGATCTGCCCCTTGAGCAGGAAGCCTTCGCCCTTGATGGTGAGATTGTCGATCCGGCCGGCCTTGCCCTCCCCCGGCACATAATCGAAGCTCGCGCTGGTCCTGGGCGCCGGCGGACGCCACCAGTCGATCGCGGCAAGCCGCAGCGAGGCCTTCGACAGGTCGGCATCGACCTTCACCTTGCCGACCCGGTCGCGGAAGTCCTGCACCGTCACCTTGACCTTCACGGGCCCCGTCAAATAGTCATTGACCTTGGCGCCGAGCACCTCGCGCTTCTTGGCGTCGAGCTCGGTCTCGATGATGGCATTCTGCGGGCTCTCCGGGCCGCCGTCGCGCCACCAGGTGATCTTGGCGGCGATGTCGTTGAGCTTCGCGGTGCCCTGCGCTCTGATGGCATCCTCGGTGATCTTGAGATCGATCACACCGGCGCTCAGATCGATGCCGTCGAGCGCCTGCTTGAGGCCGGCATCGCGGATCTTCGCCTCGGCCGAAACCTTGACATCGTCGCGGCTGAATATCTTCTTCAACGGCAGATGCAGCTCGAGCGCGACGGTGGCGTCGCCCGTCATGGCCCGCGTCTTGCCGCCGCTCTTGCTGACGAGATTCAAGGGGTCGAGATCGAGATATTCGATGAAGGCGGGGACATCGCCCTTGCCCTCGAGATGTATGTCCGCCGGCGTCATCGGGGCCAGCAGCGCCTTCATCTTGAGGGTGCCCTTGCTGAGATCGACCGTCTTGCCTGACGGCACTTGAACCACGCCCCTGTCCAGCCGCAACGAGAATGTGTCGCCGCCCAGCGTGCCCTCGCCGGAGGCTTTGCTGATCGGCGGCAGGCCGCCGAAATAAGTCGTCGTCACGCCATCGAGCCCGAAGCGTGCCGAAATGGCGTCATTGGGTATGAGCCTGTTCCTGAGCCCGTCGGCCAGCGCATCCACCGGCAGGTTGATGGCGAACTCGCCATCGGTGATGCGGCCGGCGAGAATATTGGTGTTGACCCATTTGCGGGTATTGGGGGCGATGACGGGCGGCCACAGGCGCTTCAGGATCGGAGCCGGCACGTCCCTTATGCGCCCGGCGAGCCTGATGCCGACCGAGCGGTCGCCGCCGGTGAAGGTGCCGCGCAACCTGACCCCGGCATTGCCGGCCATGATCACCGCATCCTCGACATCGAAGCGGGGCTCGCGCACCGACGCCACGCCGGAGAAATCAACCCGGTCGATGGCGATCTGATCCTTGACGACAGTATTGGGGTCAAGGCTGAGATTGCGGGCGCTGATCTCGATCTTCAGCGCCTTGAGGCGCTTGTCGGCCTCACGCTCGGGCGTGAGGCGGCCCGAAATCTGCGCCGGCGTGCCGCCGATGAGCAAGGTCGAATCGCTGATGACCATGCCGCCGGTCTTGGGATCGAAGTCGAGGCGCAGCAGGCCTTCATCGACCGCGATCGGCTCGGCGATGAAGCCCGGCAATCCCACTTCGCCCGCCGATGCGGTGAACTCGGCGGAGGCGTTGCGGATGTCGGCATTCTCGCCGACTTCCATCTCGACATGACCGGACAGCGGCAGCTTCACCTGAGCCAGTTTCGACAAGGCAAAAATGTCGTCGGCGATGTTGGCGGGCACGAGGTCGCTGATCCGCGCCGACACGGCGAAGGACTTGCGCTCGAGGCGATAGCTCGCCGAGATCTCGGCGCGCCAGGGCTCGCCGCCGCTGGCGATCGATGCTTCCGAGAAGAGCGTGAAGCCATAGGGCATCCGCTTGAAAGCCAGGCTCGCCTTGGGGATGGCGAAGCTCGTGCCGTTGATCTCATCGACGAGCTGGATGACCGCTTCGCTGACCAGGATGCTGTCGAGGCTGGCGATCGTCGCATTCGCCTTCTCGGCGCCGGGCATGGCGCCGCTCAGGAAGTCGATGACGGTTGCCCCCTGGGTCTCGGGCGGTATCTGCTGGAGATTGGCTTCCTGGTTGGCCTTGCCGCCGGCATTGTTGGGCCCGTCGGCGGCCTTGTGCTCATCGAAGCCGAGCTTGAAGCCGCCATCGAGCGTGCGCCTGACGACGATGCGCGGGCCAATCAGCTCGATCTGCTTGGGCACCACCGTGCCCGCCATCAATTCGCTGCCGTCGACGCCGATGGCAGCCTTGGGGGCGCGCGCGATCACCTCGCCCTGAGGGCCGGCGAGCTCGACATTGCGCAGCCGGAAATGCGGCATGCCGGTGCCGGCGTCGCGCTCGATCTGCACGCCTTCCAGCCTTACGCGAAGGCCGCCGAGATTGGAGTTGACCCGGCTCTGGATGTAGTCGCGCATGAAATCCAGCGACACCGGTCCGGTCATCAGCCTGATGAAAAACACCACGCCCACGACGAGGGCAATCGCCGTGAGACTTGCAAGAACCAGCGCCGTCGTTTTCCAAATTCGCCGCAAACTGCGCAGCCCCGAGTAAAGAAATTCGCCTATCTACCGCCACGCGTCGACGGCTCGCACCGCCATACAGACCGTCAGACCCAAGAATTCGCAAACCGTCCGGAAACGCCTGAATGCCGTCCGACTGCCACCCCCTCGCCCCAGCACACAACCCTGACGACAGCCACCGGCGAGATAAGCCCATCAATGACGGCCAAACAATGGCGGACGCCTTTGCCGGTCCTAGCTCGCCTCCGTTGTCAGTTTCGAGGATTCTCTCGGCAAATCAAGGTCCTCTTTAGCCGATTCCCGGCCACTGCCATCACGGAACGGAGGGGCCGAGGCTCGAGCGGATGCGCTCCTGGAAATAAGCGACACCGGCCTCATGACGGGGCGACAAGGGCCCCGGCGAATAAGCGCCCGACGCGTAGTTCTTATGGGTCTCAAGGCAGATCTCGAAGTCCTCGCGCACAATGGCGAGGTTGCGGGCGATGAGGTCGTCGCGTTCCTTGGCCTTGGCATCCGACGTGTCGGCGAAATAAAAATTGTAGATGAGCTCCGTGCGACCGGGGCCAAGCGGGTTGATCCGCGAGGTGTTCATGCCGCCGTCGAACAGCGACAGGGTCCAGTTCGGCCACATCCACAGCCATTTGCCGCGGTAGAACAGGCCGTCGCGCGGCGGCGCCGTCATGCGGATGAGCCCGTCATGCGCGGTGGTCTTGAACTGCTCGAAATCGATGGCGGCAAAGAACTGCGGATGGATGCCCGGTATGTGATAGCCTTCGACGAAATTGTCGGTATAGATCTTCCAGTTGGCATCGAACACCATGCGCTCGGTGCGCATCGGGGTGTAGCTTTCGATCGGCTCATCGGCGAGCTCACCCACCACGTCGGCAAGCTGCCGTTCGAGGGACATGGCCGGATCGATGGCGATGAACAGCAGGCCGCGCCATTCGGCGACCGGAATCTCGGCCAGCCGCCAGTCCTCCAGCCGGAAATCGGGATCCTCGCCGAACCACGGCACATTCATGAGCCGCCCGTCATCGGCCCACACCCATTGGTGATAGGGGCAGCGGATGGTCGGACAGCGGCCATTGCCTTCCTCGAGGAGACGGGCGCCGCGATGGCGGCAGAGATTGCGGAAGCCGCGCAGCTTGCCGTCCCTGCCTCTTATCGCGAAAACCTTGTGGCCGGCGATCTCGACGGCGCAATACTCGCCGCGCTGGGCGACCTGGGAAACCGGCCCCAGCAACTGCCACGTTCTGGCGAAAAGCTCGGTTCGCTCGCGGTCGTAGATCGAAGGGTCGACATAATAGCGCGGATCGAGATTGAGCATGACACCTGCCTTGCTGCCTATGAGTGAGGCTAACCCATCAGCTTCGCAAAGCTCAAGCCCGCATCAGTCGATATCTTCCACCTGCGATGGTCCGCCGCCATGCACGCGCTGGGCGAGCGATGCGGCCATGAACTCGTCGAGCTCCCCGCCCAGCACGGCCTGCGGGTTGGTGCTGGTGGTGCCGGTGCGCAGATCCTTCACCAGCTGATAGGGCTGGAGCACATAGGACCTGATCTGATGGCCCCAGCCGATATCGGTCTTCTTGGCATTGGCGGCGTCGATCTTCTCCTGCTGCTTCTGCAGCTCCAGCTCGTAAAGCCTGGCCTTCAGCATCTTCCAGGCGGTGGCCCGGTTCTTGTGCTGTGAGCGCTCGCCCTGGCAGGCAACGATGATGCCGGTCGGGATGTGGGTGATGCGCACGGCCGAGTCGGTCGTGTTCACATGCTGGCCGCCCGCGCCCGAAGCGCGATAGGTGTCGATACGGCAGTCGCTTTCATTGACCTGGATATCGATCGTGTCGTCGATGACCGGATAGACCCAGATCGAGGCGAAGGATGTGTGGCGCCGGGCATTCGAATCGTAGGGCGATATGCGCACCAGCCGGTGCACGCCCGATTCCGTCTTGAGCCAGCCATAGGCATTGTGGCCCTTGACCTGGATGGTGGCCGATTTGATGCCCGCCTCTTCGCCCACATGCTCGTCGAGGACCTCGACCTTGTAGCCATGCTGCTCGCCCCAGCGCACATACATGCGCAGCAGCATATTGGCCCAGTCCTGGCTTTCGGTGCCGCCGGCGCCGGCATTCACCTGCAGGAAGGCGTCGTTCTGATCGGCTTCACCCGAGAGCAGCGTCTCGATCTCATGCTTGCCGACCTCTTCCTTGAGGCCGGCCAGCGCCTTCTCGGCATCCCTGACGATCGCCTCGTCGCCTTCCGCCTCGCCGAGCTCGATCAGGCCGGTATTGTCCTCGATCGTCTGCTCGAGGCGCTTGACCAGCCTGATGCGGCTTTCGAGATCCTGGCGCTTGCGCATGACATCCTGCGCCACCTGCGGATCGCTCCACAGGGCCGGGTCTTCCGAGCGGGCGTTCAGCTCGGCAAGCTTCTTCTGGGCATTGTCCCAGTCAAAGATGCCTCCTCAGCAGTCCTATGGACTGCTTCATCTCGTCGACGAGATTGATGATTTCGGCGCGCATTGTTCCGGCTTCGAATTGAGTTACCCGTGAAGCGGGCTCAATAAAGGCCGCCGGTGCCGGTCGTCAACCCACCTTCGATCACGGCCTCGCTCTCCGGCGGGCTGGCGGCCGCGCCATTGAGCGGCACGCCCGAGGCTGCGACCTGATCGTCGCCAATGACCTTGGTCCTGGATGGCGGCTCCTCGCCCGGCTTGAAGGCCTCGAGAATGACGCCCGAATCGCCGAACAGGTCGCGCTGGCCGCTCTTCACGTTGATCGGGATGAGCTCGATGCCCTTGGGAACCCGGAACGGCGTGGCCGGCTTGTCCTTGAGCGCCATGCGCATGAAATCGGTAACCACCGGGGCGGCAAGCTCGCCGCCGGTGCGCCCCTTGCCCATCGGCTTCGGATTGTCATAGCCGATATAGACGCCCACCGTCAGATCGGGAGTGAAGCCGATGAACCAGGCATCACGCTCGTCATTGGACGTGCCGGTCTTGCCGGCAACCGGCTTGCCGACCATCCTGAGCTTCTTGCCGGTGCCGCGCTCGACGGCGCCCTCCATCATCGAGGTGATCTGATAGGCGGTATAGGGGTTCATCACCTCGGGGCGGACATCGAACAACTCGGGCTCCGCCTGTCCGTGCCAGTCCTGTTTGCCGCATTGGTCGCATTCGCGCTTGTCGTGCCGAAAGATGGTCTTGCCGTAGCGATCCTGCACGCGGTCAATGAGCGTCGGCTCGATCTTCTTGCCGCCATTGGCAATGATGCTGTAGGCGGTCGTCATCTTGAGCAGCGTGGTTTCGCCGGCCCCCAGCGCGTAGGCCAACCGGTTCGGCACCTTGTCGTAGATGCCGACACGCTGCGCCAGCTCGCCGATCCTGCTCATGCCGAGATCGTTGGCCAAGCGCACCGTCATCACATTGCGCGACTGCTCGATGCCACGCCGCAAGGTCGAGGGGCCGTAATACCTGTCCGTGTAATTCTTCGGCTTCCAGGTTTCGCCGTTCGACATCTTGAACTCGATCGGCGCATCGAGGATCACCGAGGACGGCGTGTAGCCATTGTCGAGCGCTGCCGCGTAGACAAAGGGCTTGAAGGACGAGCCCGGCTGGCGCAGCGCCTGCACGGCGCGGTTGAACTGGCTCTTGCCATAGGAGAAGCCGCCGACCAGCGCCAGGACACGGCCGGTATGCGGGTCCATGGCCACCATGGCACCCTCGACATCGGGAAGCTGGGCCAGATGATAGAGCCCCTGCGTCTTGTCGGGGGCGACATAGATGATGTCGCCCACCGCCAGAACATCGGCCGCCTTCTTGATCTCGGGGCCGAGCTTGCTGCCGTCGACATATTTGCGCGCCCAGGTCAGCAGCGCCAGCGGGATGGTCCCGGTTTCGCGCTTGTTGTCGATGGCGCCCGAGATCAGGGTCGCGGGCTGCAGGCCGATCTTCGCCCCCGTATCATCGACCGCGAGCACGATAGCGAGCCGCCAGGGATCGAGATCGCCCGGCACCTTGATCTTGCCGATCGCCTCACCCCAGTCGCCCTCGGCCGGGACATTCTTGACCGCGCCACGATAGCCGCGCTTGCGATCGAAAGTGATGAGGCCGCGCGCCACCGCCTGGCGGGCATAGATCTGCAGCTTGGGGTCGAGCGTGGTGCGCACCGACAGGCCGCCCTTCATCAGCTTGTCCTCGCCGTAGATCTGCACCAGCTCGCGGCGCGCTTCCTCGGCGAAGGATTCGGCGGCGAAGAGCTGGGCGCCGAACGGACGCGGATTCACCTCGAGCGGCTTGCCCTGGGCCGCATCACGCTCCGCGGCCGTGATGTAGCCGTTGTTGTACATCTCACCCAGCACCCAGTTGCGCCGCTCGATGGCGCGCTTGGTCTGGCGGAAAGGGTGATAGTTATTGGGGCCCTTGGGCAGGGCGGCGAGATAGGCGATCTCCTCGAGCGAAAGCTCGTTCAGCGATTTGCCGAAATAATTGAGCGACGCAGCCGCGACGCCATAAGAGTTGAGGCCGAGGAAAATCTCGTTGAGATAGAGCTCGAGGATCTGGTCCTTGTTGAAGGCCTGCTCGATGCGATGCGCGATGATCGCTTCCTTGACCTTGCGTTCGACTGAACGCTCGTTGGTGAGCAGGAAGTTCTTGGTCACCTGCTGGGTGATGGTCGAAGCGCCGACGATCTGTCCCTTGCCCGTCGCCTTCACTTCGATATAGCGCAACGCCGCCGCCGCGAGGCCCGGCCAATCGAGGCCCTGATGCTGGTAGAACGTCTTGTCCTCGGCCGAGATGAAAGCCTGGATGAGCCTCTTCGGGATATCGTTGACGGGCACGAAGAGCCGGCGCTGCTCGGCATATTCGGCCACCAGCGTACCATCGGCGGCGTGCATGCGGGTCATCACCGGAGGCTCGTACTGGGCAAGCTGCTTGTAGTCGGGCAGTCCTTGCGACATGTCCCAGATCACATAGCCGACCCCCCCGGCTATCCCCAGGAATGCAATAAATCCGACCGTGAACAACCAACCTAAAAATCTAAGCATCTTGCCCCTGAGACAGCTCCCGAAGGTCCGGCGCGCATCCCGGCGAAGTGGCTTCACTTCGCCGAAAGGGATTCGCGCCAAATCAATATCTTGGAGCAAATCCTTACCGCCAGAGTCGCCAACTTTGGCGGGATTTGCTCCGATAACTCCTGCCGATCAGCGCTTAGCACGCTTTCCGCCGCATGCCCAATCACCGATTGAGCAGCGGTAGGAGGCAAATGTGGCGGGCTGGTGTCGCCCGCCCCGGCTTCGCGCGGCGCTATTGGCGGGCGGCGAGCTCGGTTGCGAAATAGGCATCGATGGCCTTGGCCATCGCCTGCGTCACGTCGCTCTGCCATTTGGGCGACACCAGCAGGGCCTCATCGGACCGGTTCGAGAGGTAGCCGAGCTCGAGCAGCACGGAGGGCACATCCGGCGCCTTCAACACCACGAAGCCTGCCGAGCGGGTCGGCTTGCCGGTCATGTGGGTGACGAGCTGCAGCTGCGTGGCGGCTTTTCTGGCAAAGAACATCGAGTGGTTCTTCGTCTCGCGCTGGGCGAGCTCGATCAGAATGTCGGTGACTTCCTGATTCTCGGTGGCGAGATCCATGCCGCCGATGATGTCGGCGCGGTTTTCCTTTTGCGCCAGCGCTTCGGCCTCCGCGTCGGAAGCCTTCTCCGACAGCGTGTAGAGCGTCGCTCCCCTGACCGACCTGCCGCGCACGGTGTCGGCGTGGACGGCGATGAACAGGTCGGCCTGATTCTCGCGCGCAACAGCAACGCGCTGCTTGAGCGACAGGAACGTGTCGGTGTCGCGCGTCAGCACCACCTCATAATTCTTGTTGCCTTTCAGGCGGTCGCGCAAGGCGCGGCTGAAGGCCAGCACGACGTCCTTTTCCTTGGTGCGGCGGACACCGACGGCGCCCGGATCGATGCCGCCATGTCCCGGATCGATGACGATCACCCGCCGGCCATCGGCGCGCTTGGCCGGCATGGGACGCTCGATCGCGGCCGGCTCGGTGCCGGGCTTGGGCAACGGCAACGGCGCGGAGGTCGCGGTCTCCACATTGTCCCCGCCGGATGCGTCGTCTGCCTGGGCCGCGGGATTGAGGGGCGCCGGACGTGTCGCCTGGTCGGCAGCATGGGCCATCAGGAAGGTCTTTTCATCCGTTTTGACGAGATCGACGACCAGGCGGGCTGGCTGCCCGTCCTCCGGCCTGACCAGGAAGGATTTGCCGATCAGCACCGGCCCCGTGGCCTCGATCACGATGCGCGAGCGGCCCTTCCCCAGCGGCCCGAAGCGGTAGGCGCTGACAAGGCCAAGGCCCTGCTCGCCGGCGTCAGAGGCCAGGTCGAAACTGACATCCGGGAGATCGATCATCACCCTGTAGGGGTCAGGGAGGACATAGACGCTGTAGCTGACGGGTCGGCTCAGATCGGCGACAAAGCGGGTCTTGCTGTCATCGCCCGCCACGCGGGCGGCCAAAGCGGTGACGGGCTCGGCATGCGCCCCTGCGGCCGCGACCATCGCGGCCAGCGTCAGGATCACGCCAAGAAATACGCCTAAGCCCCAATTTTTATGCAGGAAACCCGACATGGTCCGTGGAACCCAAATCATCGGGGCGAGCCTAGCGGCGCGGTGGTTAACCTAAAGTTTCCAACGCGCCCGAAAAAATTCCCTTAGGTTATCCTCCTAAGCTTGCAAAAGGCGCGCCGTCTGCCTAAACAGGCTCGTAACCCTCCGAGCCGGCAGAGCGGGACACAAAGTCCAGAGCGAAGCCGCCGGAGCGTCGAATTCCGCTACGGACGGGCTCCGGGATCTTAAAACGATAGCCCCTTCGGATGCGTTTCAGTACGGGCCCGCAATGGGGCGGACCCACTGCCCTTTTGGGGTGGCACCCAGATACCCGGGCAGATGCGTTGAACCGTTCCGGCACGGCCGGGACATGTGGATAACTACAGGCATGAACCATCCCGCGCTGACACTTTTACCGGAAGGGCCGCATCCAGCCGCCGCTCCGGGCAGTGCGCGGTTGCGCTTAGCGCTCAGCATGCCTCTTACGCGCGAGCCGGCGCGTGGGCCTTCGCAACGTCTCCTACCCGGAACCGAGACAGAAGCCGCCCCGCCTCCGGCCGACGCAGAGGATAAGGAAATATGGGCAGCAAGATGCTCATCGACGCCACCCATGCGGAAGAGACCCGCGTGGTGGTGGTTCGCGGCACCCGCATCGAAGAATTCGATTTCGAAAGCGCCGCGCGCAAGCAACTGAAGGGTAATATCTACCTCGCCAAGGTCACCCGTGTCGAACCGTCGCTGCAGGCGGCATTCGTCGATTACGGCGGCAACCGGCATGGCTTCCTGGCCTTCTCGGAAATCCACCCGGATTACTACCAGATCCCGGTCGCCGATCGTCAGGCGCTGCTGCGCGAGGAAGAAGAGGAAGCCCGCCATCAGGCCGATGATGACGTGCATCCGCCCCGCGCGGAGCGGGCCGGAAAGCGCGAACAGCATCATGACGACGATGGCGATCACGGCGAAGCCAATGGCGAGAACGGCCACGACGCCGCCGAGGGAGCATCGCCCGAGACCCAGGAGGCCGAGCCCTTTGCCGCCCCCAAGGTCGAGCATGGCCTGCCCGCCGAGATCGGCGACGGCATCGAGACCGTCGAAGAGGACGCGGAAGCCCAGAAAGTCGATTCGGTCGGCGCCGAGGACGCGCTCGAGGAAGTTCCGCAGCGCCGCCGCCGTCCGCAGCGGCGCGTCTACAAGATCCAGGAAGTCATCAAGCGCCGCCAGGTCATCCTGGTGCAGGTGGTCAAGGAAGAGCGTGGCAACAAGGGCGCGGCGCTGACGACATATCTTTCGCTCGCCGGGCGCTATTGCGTGCTCATGCCCAACACCGCGCGCGGCGGCGGCATCTCGCGCAAGATCACCGACTCGACCGACCGGCGCCGGCTCAAGGAGGTTACGCGCGACATCGAAGTCCCGGCCGGCATGGGGCTCATCGTGCGCACCGCCGGTGCCCAGCGCACCAAGACCGAGATCAAGCGCGATTTCGACTATCTGATGCGGCTGTGGGAGAATGTTCGCGATCTGACGCTGTCGTCGACGGCCCCTGCCCTCGTCTATGAGGAAGGCAGCCTGATCAAGCGCTCGATCCGCGATCTCTACAGCAAGGATGTCGACGAGGTTCAGGTCGAAGGCGATGACGCCTATCGCGAGGCCAAGGACTTCATGAAGATGCTCATGCCGAGCCATGCGCGCAACGTGAAGCTCTACAAGGACACGCGGCCGCTGTTCTCGCGCTTCCAGGTGGAAACCCAGCTCGACAGCCTGTTCTCGCAGACAGTCACGCTGCAGTCCGGCGGCTACATGGTCATCAACCAGACCGAAGCCCTGGTGTCGATAGACATCAACTCGGGCAAGGCGACACGCGAGCACAATATCGAGGATACCGCGCTCAAGACCAATCTCGAGGCTTCCGATGAGATCGCCCGGCAATTGCGCCTGCGCGACCTTGCCGGTCTCGTGGTCATCGACTTCATCGACATGGAGGAGAAGCGCAACAACCGTTCGGTGGAGCGGCGCCTCAAGGAAGCGCTGAAGAACGACCGCGCCCGCATCCAGGTCGGCCGCATCAGCCATTTCGGCCTGCTCGAAATGTCGCGCCAGCGCCTGCGCCCGAGCCTTCTGGAAGGCTCGACCCGCGTCTGCCCGCATTGCGAAGGCCGTGGCATCGTGCGCTCGGTATCGTCCTGCGCGCTGTCCGTCATGCGCGCCATCGAGGAGCATCTCATCACCCGCAAGGCCGAGAACCTCACGGTCAAGTGCCATCGCGACGTGGCGGCCTATGTGCTGAACGAGAAGCGCAACCACCTTCTCGATCTCGAGGCCTCCTACGGCATCTCGATCTTCATCGTGCCGAGCGATGACGTGAAGGGCTCGCAAGTGCAGGTCGAGCGCGCCGGCGAGCGTGCCGTGCCGCAGCGCAAGACGGCCGTCGCGCCGGTCAAGATCGATACGGCCTTCCAGGACCGGGAAGAAGTGCCGGAAGCCGAGGCTGTGGCCGAAGACGAGGGCGAAGAGGATGCCGAGGCGCCGCAGCAGGCCGAGAGAGCCGAAGGCGAGCCGCATGGCGGTGGCGACAGTTCGCGCCGGCGCCGGCGCCGGCGTGGCCGGCGCGGCGGGCGCCGTGGCCAGGAGCGCGACCAGGGCTTTGCCGGAAATGGCGGCGAGCGCGACGATGTTCCAGGTATGGGCGACCAGCCCGGACTCGAGTCCGCCCCGGAAGCGGAGGCGGAAGCCGATGAACCGGCATCTGCGGAAGAACCCGCCGAGCACGAGGCCGGCGAGCGCCGCGAGGGCCATGGCGAACAGGAAGACCGTGGCGAACGCAATCGCGGCCGGCGCGACAGATGGGGCCGCAACCGCCGCAACCGCAATCGTCAGGACCGCAATGGCGGCGGCGAAACGGCGCCGGAGGCTGCGGCAAGCGAGGTTGATGCCGAACGCAGGGAGCCCCGGCACGAGGAAACGCCGGTGCCGAAGCCTGTCGAGCGCCCCAAGGTCGAGCCTGTGCCCGTACCGGAGGAAGCCTATCAGCCGCCCAAATGGCAGCCGCCCGCCCCGACGGTCAGCGAGCGCCCGGCCCAGGCCAAGTCAGGCTGGTGGAGCAAACGAGGGTAAGCGTTGCCACATTGCCGTGAAGTGTCGCCCGGGCCTCAAACTCGCCTCATTTGGCCCTGAGACATTGCGGCTGTCCGAGCGATCCGGAGGAGTGATGGCGGCGCGCCGTATCTTGGCAGTGGTGTGTGCGGTGAGCCTCGCTTTCGCGTCGGTCATCGGGCCGGCCCTTGCGCAGAAGAAAAGCAGGGGCCCGGCGCTTATTCGCGATGCCGAGATCGAAAGCCTGATGCGGCTCTACACCAAGCCGATCTTCCAGGCGGCGGGCCTCAATCCCGGCGCGGTGCATGTCTATATCATCAACGATCCGCGCATCAACGCCTTCGTCGCCGGCGGCCAGCGCATCTTCATCCATACCGGCCTCCTCACCCAGGCGAAGACGCCCAATGAAGTGATCGGCGTTCTCGCCCATGAAACGGGTCATATCGCCGGCGGGCATCTCGCGCGCATGCAGAACGAGATCGACCGCAAGAGCACGGCCGCCATCATCGGCATGCTGCTGGGAGCAGCGGCCGTTGCCGGCGGCGCCGTGGCCGGCCAAGGCGAAGTCGCCCAGGCGGGTGGCGGCATCATGATGGGCACGCAGGGCATGGCGCAGCGCCTGGTGCTGAGCTATGCGCGCGCCATGGAGGCCTCGGCCGACCAGGCGGCGATCAAGTTCCTGACCGCCACCGGCCAGTCCGGCAAGGGCATGCTCACGCTGTTCCAGAAGCTCGCCAGCCAGTCGATGGCTTCGCTGCGGAATGTCGACCCTTATTTGCTGTCGCATCCGATGCCGCTCGACCGCATCCGCAATCTCGAAATATCCGCCAGGGCGAGCAAGTATTTCGGCATGCCGGACAAACCCGAAATCGTGCTGCGGCACAAGCTCATGCAGGCGAAGCTGGTCGGCTTCCTGCAGCCGATGCAGACGGTGTATCAGCGCTATCCGACATCCGATGACAGCCTGCCGGCGCGCTATGCCCGCGCCATCGCAATGTTCCGCAGCGGCGACACGCGCAATGCGGTGACGGTGATCGATACGCTCATCCGCGACTTGCCGAGCGACCCCTATTTCCTGGAGTTGAAAGGCCAGGCGCTGCTCGAAGGCGGAGAGCCGGCCAAAGCCGTGGCGCCCTTGCGCCAGACCGTCAAGATGCTCCCCAATAACGGCCTCATCCGCATCATGCTGGCCCAGGCGCTGCTCGGCACTGAGAACAAGGCGAATGCGAAAGCCGCCCTGACCGAGCTCAAGCTGGCGCGCAAGACGGAAGACGACACCGCAAGCCTCTATCAGTTCATGGCCATGGCCTACGGCCAGCTGGGCGACATACCGCGCGCCGACCTCGCCACGGCGGAGGCCGCCTTTTACCGCGGCGACAAGCAACTCGCCGAGGAGAAAGCCAAGGTCGCGATGGCGACCCTGAAGCGCGGATCGTCCGACTGGCTGCGCGCTAACGATATCTTGAATTTCGTCAACCGGAGCGACAAGTAGACCGGCGCCCGGAATAGGCGCATTGTGCCGGCACTCCCCTCTACTGCCCAAGGAAACCCGATGCTCAAACTTATCCGCATGCTCCTGGTCGCCATGGCGGCTCTATTCGTGCTCCCGGTGCAGGCGGCGGAATTCACGCCCGAGCAGAAGGCGGAATTCGGCGATCTCATCCGTCAGTATCTGATGGAGAATCCGGAAGTCGTGCGCGATGCGCTGCAGGAGCTCGAGCGCAAGCAGCAGGTGGCTGAAGATGCGGCGCGCACGGATTCGCTGCAATCCCTGTCGGCGGAGATATTCCGCAGCCAGGACGACCTGGTGGGCGGCAATCCCGACGGCAAGGTCACCATGGTCGAGTTCTTCGATTACAATTGCGGCTACTGCAAGCGGGCCTTTCCCGATGTCATGAAGATGGTCGAGAACGACAAGGACCTCAAGCTGGTGATGAAGGAGTTCCCCATTCTGGGCCCGGGCTCGGTCTATGCCGCCCGCGCCGCGCTCGCTTCGCGCAAGCAAGGCAAGTACTGGGACTATCACCTCGCTTTGATGGCCCATGAGGGGCGGATCGACGAGGCGGTGGCGGACCAGATTGCCGAGGCTCAGGGCCTCGACCTGAAAAAGCTCAAGGCCGACATGGACTCGGATGAGGTCAACCAGGTCATCAACCGCAACATGCAGCTGGCCGATTCGCTCAAGATCCAGGGCACCCCGGCGTTCATCATTGACCAGACCGTCATCCCGGGGGCGGTCGGCTATGAGGCGCTGGTCGCCACCGTCAGGCAGGTGCGCGACAATGGCGGGTGCAAGCTCTGTTGAGGACAGATCCCCGGCTCCGGTGTGATCCGCCTTCACGAAGCACATCCGACCGCCTATAAGCGCATCCATGAAACCAGTTTTCATCATAAACGGGCCCAATCTGAATATGTTGGGCCTGCGCGAACCTGACGTTTACGGCCGGGAGACGCTGGCGGGGCTCGAGGAGCGCTGCCAGGCCAAGGCCCGGAAGCTCGGGCTCGACATCTCTTTCCGGCAGAGCAACATCGAAGGCGAGCTGGTTTCCTGGATCCAGGAGGCCCGCTCCAAGGCCAGCGGCCTCATTCTCAACGCCGCCGCCTATACCCATACCTCGATCGCCATTCACGATGCGCTGAAGGCGGCGCAAATCCCGATCATCGAAGTCCACCTCACCAATATCTACAGGCGTGAGCCGTTCCGCCACCACAGCTATGTTTCGCCCGTCGCCGACGGCGTGCTGTGCGGCTTCGGCGGACAGGGCTATGAGCTTGCCCTCGACGCGCTTCATCAGATCCTGACAGCCAAGAAAGGGTAATTCCGATCATGCCCGCGAAGAAGAAATCGCCACCGCCCAGGCCACAGCCGGACAAAGCGGAACTTGGGCTGATCCGGAACCTTGCCGATCTCCTGAACGAGACCGGCCTTACGGAAATCGAGCTTGAGCAGAAGGGTGTGCGGGTGCGCGTGTCGCGCGGGGGCACGGCCGTCTACACCGCCGCAGCGCCGACCCCGGCTCCGCATGTTGCGCCAGCAAGCGCTCCGGCCGCCGTGGCTGCCGCACAATCGCCAGTCACCGCCGTCCCGGCCGATGCGGTCAAGTCCCCCATGGTCGGCACCGTCTATCGGGCATCGCAGCCGGGCGCTCCCAACTTCGTCGAGGTCGGAACCGAGGTCAAAGCCGGCCAGACGCTCCTCATCATCGAAGCGATGAAGACGATGAACCAGATCCCGGCGCCGCGCGCCGGCAAGGTCACCCAGATCTACGTCCAGAACGGCAGCCCGGTCGAATATGGCGAAGCCCTCGTGCTGATCGAGTAGAGCGATGTTCGACAAGATCCTTATCGCCAATCGCGGCGAGATCGCCCTTCGCGTCATGCGCGCCTGCCGCGAGCTCGGCATACATACCGTCGCCGTCCATTCGACCGCCGATGAAGAGGCCATGCATGTGCGGCTGGCGGACGAGAGCGTCTGCATCGGCCCGCCGCCGGCGCGCGACAGCTATCTCAATATCCCCGCCATCGTGGCGGCCTGCGAGATCACCGGCGCCGAGGCGGTGCATCCGGGTTATGGCTTCCTCTCCGAGAACGCCCGCTTCGCCGAGATCCTCGAAGAGCACAAGATCAAGTTCATCGGCCCCTCTTCCGCCCATATCCGCATCATGGGCGACAAGATCGAGGCCAAGCGCACCGCCAAGGAACTCGGCATCCCGGTGGTGCCGGGATCGGACGGCGGCATCAACGACCTGGGCGAGGCCCGGCGCGTCGCCAAGGACATCGGCTATCCGGTGCTGATCAAGGCGACGGCAGGCGGCGGCGGGCGCGGCATGAAAGTGGCGCGCAACGAGTCCGAGCTCGAAAACGCCATCCAGACCGCACAGGCCGAGGCCAAGGCCGCCTTCGGCAATGGCGATGTCTATCTCGAGAAATATCTCGAAAGGCCGCGCCATATCGAGATACAGGTCCTGGGCGACGGCCAGGGCCGCGCGGTGCATCTGGGCGAGCGCGACTGCTCGCTGCAGCGGCGCCATCAGAAAGTGTGGGAGGAAGCCCATTCACCGGCCCTCAATGCGGCGCAGCGCGAAGCCATCGGCGGGCGCGTGGCGCGCGCCATGCAGAAGCTCGGCTATGAAGGCGTCGGCACCGTCGAGTTCCTCTACGAGAACGGCGAGTTCTATTTCATCGAGATGAATACGCGGCTCCAGGTCGAGCATCCGGTGACCGAGATGCTCACCGGTCTCGATCTGGTGCAGGAGCAGATCCGTGTCGCCGCCGGCGCCCAGCTCAAATATGAGCAGAGCGACATCACCTTCTCGGGCCACGCCATCGAATGCCGCATCAATGCCGAGAACCCGACGACTTTTGCTCCCTCGCCCGGACGCGTCGAGAATGTGCATGTGCCGGGGGGCCTTGGGGTGCGCATCGATTCGGCCCTTTATGCGGGCTACCGCATCCCGCCCTACTACGACAGCCTCATCGGCAAGCTGATCGTGTTCGGCAAGTCGCGCACCGAATGCCTGATGCGGCTGCGCCGGGCGCTCGGCGAATATGTCATCGAAGGCGTCGAGACGACGATCCCGCTGTTCCAGCGCCTGGTCACCGAACCCGACATCATCGACGGCCACTATGACATTCACTGGCTCGAGAAGTATCTGATCGAAAACACCTGAGGCGCGCGTAGTGTCGACCATCACGCCGCAGATCCTGCTCAAGGCCTATGCCGCGGGGATTTTCCCGATGGCGGAGAGTGCCGAGGACAACGCGCTCTACTGGGTGGAGCCGGAGGAGCGCGGCATCTTCCCGCTCGACGGGCTGCATATCTCGCATTCGCTGCGCAAGCGCATCCGCCAGCGCCGCTTCGATGTCCGTATCGACACCGCCTTCGATGACGTCATCGCGGCCTGCGCCGAGAAGGCGCCCGACCGCAGGACGACGTGGATCAACCAGCGCATCAAGGCGCTCTATGGCCAGCTTTACAAGATGGGCTGCTGCCACTCGGTCGAATGCTGGCGGCAGAACCGGCTGGTCGGCGGTCTCTATGGGGTCAGGATCGGCGGCGCCTTCTTCGGCGAGAGCATGTTCTCGCGCGAGACCGACGCCAGCAAGGTGGCGCTCGTGCATCTGGTGGCGCGGCTCAAGGCCGGCGGCTTCCGCCTGCTCGACGCGCAGTTCACGACGCCGCATCTCGAGAGCCTGGGGGCCCGCTCCATCAGCCGCACCGACTACCACACGCTGCTCGAGCGCGCGATCGAGGACGACGCCGAATTCTTCAGGTTCCGCGAGGACCGCGATCCCGAGGCGGTGCTGCGGCTGGTGAAGGCTTCTTAGATACCGCCCGTGACGGCAAAAGCGCCGGCGCTGCGCCCGTCCGCCAGCCGGATCACGGCGGTGACGATCGATCCATAAGGCTTGCGCCACACGCTGTGCATCATCCTGTGTTCGACCGACGGCACTTCCCTGCGCGCCGTGAAGTCCGGCCCATCGCCGGTGACTTCGGCCGGCTCGCCATTGACATGAACCATGATCCGCGCCGCACGCAGGTCGATCGGTCCGGCCGATGTCAATTCAACCCGCGCCGTCACTTCGTTCCAGGCAGCATCCATGGCGCGTGTCCGGGCGGCGATCTCGACCTTCAAGCCTGATTCCACCTCATGATACGGCATGGACCGCGCGCCGAAGACATCATCGGGCAGTTCCGAAGTGCGCGGTGGCGGTGTGCGCCGCTTCGAGGCCCGCTCATAATCGGCGGCGAAGCGCAGAAGCTTCACATCGTCATAGGCCCTCCCGGCGATCGTGAGGCCGACTGGCATGCCGATATCGGCCATGGTGCCCATCGGCACCGTGACGGTCGGAATGCCGAAATGACGCCAGACAAGATTGCCATTGGCGACCCAGGTGCCGTTGCGCCAGGCGAGCCTGGCCGATTCCTCGTTCACATCGGCATCGGCCGGTCCGACATCAGCGACCGCGGGAAAGACAACCGCGTCAATCCCCTGCGCATCCATCCATTCTTCGAAGTCGGCCCGCCTGACCGTCTCGAGCCCATAGATACCTTCGGCAATGTCCGGAATATCCACAAGGGCGGGAAGGCCCCGCTTCGCCAGATCGACATAGTGGGCGAGGCTCGCATCCTCGCCGTAGCGGTCGGGGAGCGCGCCGGGCGGCTGGGGAAATATCTTGGCGCCATCGACCGAGGCGAGATCGGGAATGGCCGCATCGCCATTCGCGCGCAGGAAATCGTCAAACGCCCAGGCGCTGAGCAGTCCCAGCTCGTGCTCGGCGAAACCCTTGGGTACCAGGCCGCGATCGATCATCGACCGCGCGCCGGGACGGTCGCGCTCATAGTTGGAGACGAGCGGAAAGTCGGTTTCGATCACCTCCGCCCCGAGCGCCCTCAAGTCGCGCGCCGCGGCCTCCCATAGAGCCAGGACAGAAGCGCGCGTCTCGATCGGGGCATCGGCGCCCGTGTCCCGGCCAACATACATGCGCGGCACGCCAAGGCGCTTGCCGCGCAAGGAGCCTCCGAAATCGAGCTTCGCATAGCTCTCCGGCCGCAGTGCCGAACTCGGCGGGATGCTCAGCCAGGGCTGCATCCGCCAGAAATCGCCGCGCTTCGTGTGATCATCGGCAACGATCACATCGAGCAGCTCCAGCAGATCAGCGACACTTCTCGTATGCGGCACCACGACATCCATCGTCGGCACCAGCGGCCAGTTGCCGCGCACCGAGATCACGCCGCGCGACGGCGTATAAGCGACGAGACCATTATTCGAGGCCGGTGCGCGGCCCGAAGACCAGGTTTCCTCGCCGAGGCCGAAGGCGGCGAAGCTCGCTGCGGTGGCGGTGCCCGACCCATTGGATGAGCCTGACGCGAAAGCGGCCGTCAGATAGTCGCCATTGTAGGGGCTCTCGGCCCTTCCATAGACGCCGCGCTGCATGCCGCCATTGGCCATCGGCGGCATGTTGGTGAGCCCGATCAGAACCGCGCCGGCGCCGCGCAATCTCTCGATGGTGAAGGCATCATCGCCGGCGACCAGACGCTCGAAGGCGGGTGATCCTGCGGCGACGGTGAGACCGTTGGCGCGATAGCTGTCCTTGGCCGTGTAGGGAATCCCATCCAGCGGTCCCCGCACTTTACCCCGGCGGCGGCGCAGATCGGAGGCCGCGGCCGCTTCGAACATCGATGGATCAAGCACCGGAACGGCATTGAGCGCGATGCCATGGCGATCATAATAAGCGATGCGGCGCAGATAGGCGCCGACCAGCTCCACGCTGGTGACGGTGCCTGCTTCGAGCGCAGCGCGCAGCTCGGCGATCGAGGCTTCGACAATGTGCAGATCGCTCAAGGCCATTCGGCTTCAGTCTTCCGGCTGCTCGTCCTCGCCCGTGTCGTCGGGCTGGGTGTCCGGCACCTGCTCGATCACCGGCGGCGGCGCATTGGGATCGCGGCAACCGGTCAGCCAGACATCATAGATCGGATGCTCGACGGCGCTGAGACCTGGGCTCTCGGCGAACATCCAGCCGGAGAAGATCTTCTTGCGCGAATCATCTGACTCGAGCTCCTCGACCTCGACGAAGGAGGCCGTCTTCGGCTCTTCGGTGATATCGCGGGTATAGCAGGCATCGGCCTTCACGATCAGCCCGCCGAAACGCTTCTCCTCGCCGATCTTGCTCTCGAAGGTCGTGGTGAGGCCGGTGATCTTGTCGAGGCCGGCGAAGACGGCGATCGGATTGGAGATGCGCTCCGCCTGCGCCGGCACCGCCAGGGCAATGACCACAGGCAATGCGAGTGAAAATCTCATGACTTCACGGCCTCGACACGCAAACGCACATAATCCGCCGTCCAGTTGCCATGGGCGTCGCACAGGGCAAATCGGAGCAGCTCCTCGGTCTCCTTCACCGCGGCATCGAAGCCATCGCCGAACTGCTCGAAGAACGGCGTGTTGAAGAGCCTGAGCCAGGAAGCCATGCCGGTCTTGAGCGGCGTCGGGCGCGGGATGAGCGCGATGCGCTTCACATCGAACCCCGCTTGCCCAAGCATGGAACCGTAGATCTCGGGTGTGGGAAAGAACCAGGGATGCGCCGGCGCCGAATCGACGCCATGGCGACGCGCGGTCGCCGTGAGCGCGGTCACGATCGCCGCCACGTTGCCGTGACCGCCGAACTCGGCGACAAAGCGGCCTTTGGGCTTCAGCGCCCGCTTGACCCCGGCAATGACGCGTTCGGGCCGTGTCATCCAATGGAGAGCCGCGTTCGAGAAGACGGCATCGAATTCACCGTCGAAGGTCAGTGCCTCGCCATCCATCAGGCGCACATCGAGGCCACGGTCAAGGCAGGTCCGGACGAAACTCTCGCTCGCATCGACGCCGACCACCTGCGCGCCGCCTTGCGCGAGTTGCGCCGTCAGGACGCCATCGCCGCAGCCGAGATCGAGGATGCGTTCGCCGGGCCGCGGCGCCAGCCAGTCGAGCACGCCGCCGGCCAGGTCGGAGACGAAACGCGCATGCTCATCATAGGACGACGCCGACCAGGTCTGGCGGCGCGAGGCCTCTTTTGTCATTGCGGCTGGGCTTCCGGCACCGGCTCGTTCTCCGGCGCGGGCTGAGGCTGCGTGCTCTCGGCCGGCTTGTCGCCGCCCCCCTTGCCTCTGCCGCTGTCGAACATCGCGGTCGAGATCAGCGTCCAGATATCGACAGCACCTTGCGTGTTGGTGATCTGGCCGCCATCAGCCAGGAGGGTTTCCGAGCCGCCGGGATCGAGGGCTATGAAATTCGAGCCGAGAAGCCCCTCGGAGGTCACCTTCGCCGTCGTGTCGTCGGTCAGCTTCACCTTGGGATCGATCGCCATGGTGACTTGCGCCTGGTAATTTTCCGGATTCAACGACTGGGCGACGACGGTTCCGATCTTGATGCCGGCGAGGCGGACATCGGTGCCGGTATTGACGCCCGCGACATTGTCGAACTCGGCCTTGAGCGTATAGCCGCTCGCGGTGCCGCCCTTGCCCGATGTCGTATAGGCAAAAGCGAAGAAGCCGGCGGCGATCAGGATGACCAGCGCGCCAATGGCGGTCTCAACGGTGGTGTTTTTCATCAATGAATCCCTTGCGATCCGCCCTTCTAGCGATCTTTAGGGAGTCGAGACAACCCGCAAATTGTGGCAGCAGCGGGCCGGAAAGAATGAACTATTCCGGCTGCCAGGCTTCGTAGTCGGCCTTGGGCGGCTTGGGCCTGGCGCTGCCGACGATGCTGCCGGGCGGCCGATAGGCCTGGGCCGTCCCGGTCAGGTTTGGCTGGTGCGGCTTTTCCCATTCGCGCGGCCTGTAGCTGTCCCCCGACGGCGGATTGGCGTCACGGTGATGCATCCAGCCGTGCCAGCCCGGCGGGATCGCAGAAGCCTCGGCATAGCCATTATAGACGACCCAGCGGCGCTCGGCGATCGAACGGGGCAAAGCCGAGGGCGCCCGGTAATAGCGGTTGCCGAATTCATCCTGGCCGACGAACTCGCCCTTACGCCACGTATAGAAGCGCAGACCAAGCGTCTGGCCGCTCCACCAGGAGAAAAACTGCTTGAGGAAGGTGATCACGCTTTCCGTCCGTTCATGCACCAGAATTCCCGCCCTGAATGGCGGAAATGGGCGGTTTTGTCCAGTCTCCCGCGACTCTCACTTCATCGCATCCACCAGCGTCAGGCCGTCCTTCGCCTCGAGGCCCTTGGCGGGCACGATCCTCACATCCGGTATCGATCCGGCGAGCGCGGCCAGGCCTTCGAGCTCGGCCGACTGAGCGTCGAGTGGCGAGGGCACGGCATAGAGATTGAGCCCGCGCCGCAAGCGCTCGCGCATGAGGCTCACCGCATAGACCGGATAGGTCTTGTCGGCCTTGCCGATCATCACATCCGTTTTCCATGCGCGCAGGACCAGGCGGTGGTCCGGCTTGTCGGCAATCGCCTTGGCCCAGGTGATGTCGGCCAGACGGCCGCGATGCAGAGCCGGGCGCGGCGGCAGCCCGTTGAGGTCCCGATTGGGATCGAGATAGCCGAGGCCCAGGGTCCATGACCATTTGCCTTCCTCGGTCCAGCCATCGCTGGCCAGAGCCGCGTCGAGCGGCGACAGGCCGCCCGCCCATTGCAGGCTGAACTGCTCTTCGCTGCGTCCGGCCAGATCGATGCGCCGGCGCGGCAGGCTGGCCCAGGCGCCCTGCTCCCATTGCTCCGGGTCATAGAGGACAATGGCCTCGCGCGGCGCGTAAATCTCGGCATTGGCCGCATAGTCGCGCGATATGTGGACCGCGCCCGCCAGTGCGAAAACGGCAAGCGCCGCAATGCTGAGGCCCATCGGCATGATACGGCGCGGCGGCACGGCTTCGATGGCGATGCCGAAGGCGGCGATCATCACGGCGCCGAACAGGAAGCCGCCCAGGACGTCGGACATCCAGTGGGCGCCCAGATAGATGCGCGAATAGGCGATGGCGACCATCGCGATGCCGGCGCCGGCGAAGACCACCGCCTTGCCCCAGCTGCGCAGTCCATGGGTCGCCAGCACCGCGAAGACGCCGAGCGTCACGGTGGCGAAGGTCGTATGGCCGGAGGGGAAGCTGAAGATTTCGGGCAGGCCGGCCAATTCGACCGGACGTGGCCGCTGCAGCCACAGTTTCATCAAAGGCACAAACAGCCGTGCCGCCAGGATGGTGAGGAAAGCCGCGGCGGCGACACGCCATTCGCGCCGCCACAGGAGCCAGGCGACCATGGCGAGCGCCATGGCGATCATGACCGCGCCATCACCCAGCATGGTGATCATGGTCATGATCTCGTCGGCGGGCGCGTTGCGCAGCCCTTGCATCATATTGTGCAAGGACAGGTCGGCATCGATCATGGTCGACTGGCCGAAGACGCTGCTCATGATGTGCAGGAAGGCGATGAGCGCGGTCACGGCCAGGGCGGCAAAGAGAATGATCGCCAGCGATCCCGGATGGGCCGGCGATATGACTGAGCCGAGCCGCGGCCAGAAGCGGCCGGACTGCTGGCTCGCCCAGGCGGCGAAGCGATCCTGTCCGCTTTCGAGGATCGGCCCGAGCCCGCCAATGAACAGCCGGATCAACCAGCCGGCGATCGCCAGCACCACCAGCAACACCAGGAGCACGATGAGGAGGCGCTCGCTGAGCTCGCCCGCCATCGCCAGCACCTGGCCGAACAGCATGCCCGGCAGCACGTGGGTTGCAGTCCATACAAGGCCCGATGTCACATTGATCGTGGCGAAATAGGCCTGCCCCATGCCGAACATGCCGACAATGCCGGGCACCACCGCCTTGACGCCCGGAACGAAGCGGCCGATGGCAATAGACTTGCCGCCATGCTTGCGCACGAAATCCTCGCCGCGCCCGACCAGCACCGGGTAGCGGTTGAGCGGCCACATGAGCTTGAGCCGGTCACCGAACAGCCGGCCGGCCCAATAGGACAGCTGATCGCCCAGAATGGCGCCAAAGGCGGTTGCCGCGAAGACCGGCCAGAATTCGAGATGCCCGGTGCCGACCAGCATGCCGGCCCCCACCAGCACCGCAGTCGAGGGCACGAACAAGCCGATGATGAGCAGCGCCTCGCCGAACGCGATCAGAAAGATGATGGCGATCGCCCAGCCCGGATGCTGCGTGAAGAAGTCGAGATAAGGCTGAATATACTCCATGCGGCCGGCGTTCGTTACGTCAGAGGGTCAATGGAAAAGGGAAAGGGAGAGAGCAGTCATTCCATGGAAATCCGGCTGTAGCATATGAAAATCGATCCTTTTCATGACGTTGAGTTGAAGAAGGGCTCCAGGAATGTGACCATGGATATAGGGTGCCCATGGGGCCGGAAGCAAGGCGGGCGCAAGTGCGATGTCACCATCAACAAGCCCAAGAGCAACCCGATGAGGAGAATTTGGGGCGAATCGTGCTTCCCTGTCCTCCTCGAATGCCGCCCGTCCCTCTGCTATTGATGCATGCCCACTTCATGACCTCGCAATGACACCATTCTCCGCCGACAAGCCGCTGGCCAATCTCGCAACCTGGGCAGGCTTCGCCGCCATGTGCCTCGGCATGTTCATGGCCATCCTCGACATCCAGGTCGTGGTGACCTCGCTCGCCGTCATCCAGGAGGCGCTCGGCATCGGCGCCGACCGGATGAGCTGGATCCAGACCGCCTATCTCATCGCCGAGATCATCGCCATTCCGCTCACCGGCCTGTTCATCCGCACGCTGGGGATCAAACGCAGCTTCATCATCGCCCTTGCCGTGTTCACGCTGGCTTCGATCGCCTGCGCCGTCAGCTTCGATTTCGCTTCGCTGATCGCCGCTCGGGTGGTCCAGGGTTTCGCCGGCGGCGTCCTCATCCCCCTTGTCTTCGCCGCGGTCTTCCTGCTGTTCCCGCGCGAAAGCCAGCCGCTCGCCACGACGATCGCCGGCATGGTGGCGGTGCTCGCCCCCACGCTTGGCCCGATTGTCGGCGGCTGGATCACCGAAACGACATCCTGGCACTGGCTGTTCCTCATCAATGTGCTGCCGGGGCTCATCGCGATCGCCGTCGCCGCCTTGAGCTTCGCAAGCGAACCCCGCGACCTGGGGCGCCTGCGCCATCTCGACTGGCTGGCGCTGATCTGCCTCGCCTTGGCGCTGGCGGCTTTCGAGATCGCGCTCAAGCAGGCGCCCGATGACGGCTGGCTGTCGGGCACCGTGCTCGGCCTCCTCGCCGCGACCGCGATCCTCGCCGGGTTCTTCATCCGGCGCACGCTCTTAGGCAGCGCTCCCGTCGTCGACATAAGGCTGCTCGGCCGGCGCAATTTCGCCGCAGGCTGCATCCTGAGCTTCGCGCTGGGCGCCGCCCTCTTCGGCATGGTCTATCTCATGCCGGTATTCCTCTCCTTCGTGCGCGGCCACGGGCCGTTGCGGATCGGCGAGATCATGCTGGTGACGGGCGCCGCACAGCTTTTGATGGCGCCGCTCGCGGTGCAGCTCGAAAAATATGTCGATGCGCGGTTTCTCACCGTCATCGGCTTCACGGTTTTCGCCATCGGCCTCGCTCTGAGCATGGGGCAGAGCGCCGACACCGACTACAATGAGATGTTCTGGCCGCAGGTCATCCGCGGCGCCTCGGTGATGCTGTGCCTGCTGGCGCCCACCCATATCGCGCTGGTCGGCCTTGCTTCGCATGAGATCGGCGACGGCAGCAGCCTGTTCAACATGATGCGCAACCTCGGCGGCGCCATCGGCATATCGCTCATCGACACGGTCATGTTCTCGCGCGGGCCCCAATATGCCGAAATTCTGACCGACAAGCTCAAGGCCGGCGACCCCGCGACCCTCGATCTCTTCGGCCTGACGCCTCAGGATATCGAGGGCGGGCTCGATTCCATGCGCCTTCTCGACCTCGTGCCCGATCTCGAGAAGCAGTCGCTGGTCATGTCGATCAACGACGCCTGGATGATCCTGGCGGCAATCGTCATCGTGGCGCTTGCCGCCCTGCTCTTCGTGCGCAAGGCGGATTCGCCTTCTCCCGGCATCGCCCCCTTGCACTAGCGCGCATCCCGGCGAAGTGGAGTCACTTCGCCGCAAAGGGTTCGCGCCAAATCAACGTGCTGGAGCAAATCCTCATCGCCAGGGTCGCGCAAACGTGACTTTGCGCCGGGACGCGCGATGCTAGCCTTGTGCCATGCGCAAATTGCGATCCTTGTTTCTTGCATCCCTCATCGTCAGCGCTTTCGCCACGCCGATGGCCGTCCCCTCGGCGTTCGCCGAAACCAGAAGCGGCGCGCAGGCCAAGGATCAGGAAATCGCCAGGGCCAATCTGAACGCCTTCAACGAGGCGTGGCAAACCGTGCGCGACAACTTCTACGACGCAAAAATGGAGGGGCTCGACTGGGACCTGGTCGGCCGGCGATATCGCATCTTCGCGGACTGGCCCAATGCCGATATCGCCGACATCATCAAGCGGATGCTGGCGGAGCTTCGCGCCTCGCATACCGGCTATTACACGCCGGACGAGATCGCCTATTACGATCTCGCCGATATCTTTTCCCGCGGCCTCAGTCGCGAGCTCGCGCAACGCTTTCCCAAAGGCGAGGTCGCTTATGACGGGATCGGCATGGCCACCCGCGTCATCGACGGGCGGCACTTCATCAGCGGCGTTTACGACGGCTTTCCGGCGGCGCAGGCCAAGCTGCTGGTGGGCGATGAGATCATTTCCGCCGACGGCTCCGCCTTCGCGCCGGTCAGGTCCTTTGCCGGCAAGGTGGGCAAGACGGTTCGCCTCACGATCAGGCGCGAGGCGCAGGGCCCGCCCATCACCGTCGAAGTCACTCCACAGCTCCTCCATCCCAATGACACCTATCTCGCCGCGATGAAGAACGGCGCGCGCGTCATCGAGAAGGACGGGCGCAAGCTCGCCTATGTGCATGTCTGGTCCTATGCGAGGCGGGAATATCAGGACCTCCTCGAAGAGCTCGTCGAGGATCGGTTCAAGGATGCCGATGGCCTCATCTGGGACCTGCGCGATGGCTGGGGCGGTGGCCAGCCTTATTATCTCGACATCTTCAATGCCCGCGCCCCCACCGTGACTTTCAAGGATCGCCGGAGCAGCGGCACGCAGAATGCGCGCTGGCGCAAGCCCGTCGTGCTCATCATCAATGGCGGGTCACGCAGCGCCAAGGAAATCCTGGCCTATGGCTTCAAGAAATATGGCTATGGCGAAGTCGTGGGAACGCGGACTACCGGCGCGGTCCTGGCCGGACGTGCCTATATCCAGTCGAATGGAAGCCTGCTTCTGGTCGCTGTCTCCGACGTCGCGGTCGACGATGAGCGGCTGGAAGGGGTGGGCGTTGCGCCCGATCATGAGGTGCCCTTCGACATCCGCTATGCCAAGGGTGCTGATCCGCAACTGGCAGCCGCCCTCGATGTCCTCTTGCGAAAACTGACATCGCCCTGATTATACCGCAATTCCACCGCCGGTTCGCCGCCCCGCCGTCTGCTCGCCTCACTGCCCCCGCCGCCATCCGAGCCGACGCCTCGCCGCTGGCGAGCGCCGTAAAGTAATGGCGGTCGAGAATCGGCCCTTTTCCCGCGTTTTCGAGGTCAAGCCCAAGGTTTGCTTGCGAGGCCCCGCCGAATCGTGGCGCACTCTCACTTATCCACAAGGGGTCGTCAAGCTGTGGACACTACATGTTGTGTTAAGGATTTGGCAATACACTACCTGTTGACGTTCCCATGACGATGTAATAGATTGAGTCCTGAGGCTGAGGGGTAGCGGGAACCGGGGCAAAAGCCGGCTCTCAGACAACCAAAAACCCAAAATAATGCTGCTTGAACCGCGGGCGTTTTTCCGCGGTTGGGGAGTTCTGCGTCGTCAAACACGGGTGAATAGAAGCCGGTGGGTGGATTCTCGCGCGTCCACTCTTGGCCAACACTGAAAAAGAATGAGGGAAGCTATGAAGATCGAGCGCCGCTACACAAAATCTGGTCAGGACGCCTATCACGGGCTGGATTTCCGAAAGGCGGTGAGCGAGATCAAAAACCCCGATGGCTCCATCGTGTTCCGCCTCGAGGGCATCGAGGTGCCGGCGAGTTGGAGCCAGGTCGCGTCCGACATCCTGGCGCAGAAATATTTCCGCAAGGCCGGCGTGCCCGTGGCCTTGAAGCGCGTCGAGGAAGAGACCGTCCCCTCCTGGCTGTGGCGTTCGGCGCCTGATGACGCCGCCTTGGGCGCCCTCCCCGTCAAGGAGCGGACCCGCGGCGAGATCAGTTCCAAGGAAGTCTTCAACCGGCTGGCCGGCACCTGGACCTATTGGGGCTGGAAGGGCGGTTATTTCGACACCGAAGAGGACGCCCGCGCCTTCTATGACGAGCTCTGCTACATGCTCGCCACCCAGAAATGCGCGCCCAATTCTCCGCAATGGTTCAATACCGGCCTGCATTGGGCCTATGGCATCGATGGTCCCGGCCAAGGCCACTACTATGTCGATTTCGAAACGGCCAAGCTCGTCAAGTCGAAGTCGGCCTATGAGCATCCCCAGCCGCATGCCTGCTTCATCCAGTCGATCGAGGACGACCTCGTCAATGAAGGCGGCATCATGGACCTGTGGGTGCGCGAGGCCCGCCTGTTCAAATATGGCTCGGGCACCGGGTCCAACTTCTCCAGGCTGCGCGGCGAGAATGAGCGGCTGTCGGGCGGCGGCAAGTCCTCCGGCCTGATGAGCTTCCTCAAGATCGGCGATCGTGCCGCCGGCGCCATCAAATCGGGCGGCACCACGCGCCGCGCCGCCAAGATGGTCGTCGTCGACATCGATCACCCCGATGTCGAGGACTATATCGACTGGAAGGTCAAGGAAGAGCAGAAGGTCGCGGCCCTCGTCACCGGCTCCAAGGTGGTGCGCAAGGCGCTGACCCAGATCATGAAGGCCTGCGTCAATTGCGAAGGCTCCGGCACCGACTGCTTCGAGATCGAAAAGAACCCCGCCCTCAAGCGCGCCGTCAAGGATGCGCGCCGCAACATGGTGCCCGACAACTACATCAAGCGGGTGATCCAGTTCGCGCGCCAGGGCTATAAGGATATCTCCTTCGACACCTATGATACCGACTGGGACGGCGAGGCCTATCGCACCGTTTCCGGCCAGAATTCCAACAATTCGGTGCGCGTCACCGACGACTTCCTCAATGCGGTCGAGAGCGACCGCAACTGGGAGCTGACGTCGCGCCTCACCGGCAAGACCACCAGGACGATCTCGGCGCGCACCCTGTGGGACAAGGTCGGCTATGCCGCCTGGGCCTCGGCCGATCCCGGCATCCAGTTCCACACCACGATCAATGACTGGCACACCTGCCCGGCCTCGGGCGAGATCCGCGCCTCCAACCCGTGCTCGGAATATATGTTCCTCGACGACACGGCCTGCAATCTCGCTTCCCTGAACCTGCTGCAGTTCCGCCAGGACGATGCCTCGTTCGACATCTCCTCCTTCGAGCATGGCGTGCGCCTGTGGACCATCGTGCTCGAAATCTCGGTGCTGATGGCGCAGTTCCCGTCCAGGGAGATCGCCAGGCTCTCCTACGAGTTCCGCACGCTCGGCCTCGGCTTCGCCAATATCGGCGGCCTGCTGATGACCGCCGGCATTCCCTATGACAGCCATGAGGGCCGCGCCATCTGCGGCGCCATCTCGGCCATCATGACCGGCATCTCCTATGCGACCTCGGCCGAAATGGCCAAGGAGCTCGGCCCCTTCCCCGGCTATGAGAAGAACCGCGACCACATGCTGCGCGTCATGCGCAACCATCGCCGCGCCGCCTATGGCGCAGCCGTCGGCTACGAGTCCGTGAAGACCGCGCCGGTGCCGCTCGATGAGCTGAGCTGCCCCGACAAGGCCCTCATCGTCCATGCCCGCCAGGCCTGGGACAAGGCCGTCAATCTCGGCGAGGCGCATGGCTATCGCAATGCGCAGTCGACCGTCATCGCGCCGACCGGCACGATCGGCCTCGTCATGGATTGCGACACCACCGGCATCGAGCCCGATTTCGCGCTCGTCAAGTTCAAGAAGCTCGCCGGCGGCGGCTATTTCAAGATCATCAACCAGGCGGTGCCGGAGGCGCTGCGCACCCTCGGCTACAGCGTCGAGGAGATCGAGAACATCGTCTCCTATGCGGTGGGCCATGGCTCGCTCGCCGACAGCCCGGCGATCGACCACCAGGCCCTCAAGGCCAAGGGCTTCGGCGACGCCGAGATCGCCAAGGTCGAGGCGGGCCTCGCTTCCGCCTTCGACATCAAGTTCGTATTCAACAAGTTCACGCTGGGCGAAGCCTTCTGCAAGTCGACGCTCAATCTCGGCGATGAGCAGCTGAACGACTTCGGCTTCGATCTCCTGGGGTCTCTCGGCTTCTCCAGGGCCGACATCGAGCGCGCCAATATCCATGTCTGCGGCGCCATGACGCTCGAAGGGGCGCCCGGCCTCAAGGACGAGCACCTGCCGGTCTTCGACTGCGCCAATCCGTGCGGCCGGCTCGGCAAGCGCTATCTCTCGGTCGACAGCCATATCCGCATGATGGCGGCCGCCCAGCCCTTCATCTCGGGCGCCATCTCCAAGACCATCAACATGCCGAACGACGCCTCGGTCGAGGAATGCAACGCGGCCTATCTTCTGTCCTGGAAGCTGGCGCTCAAGGCCAACGCCCTCTATCGCGACGGTTCCAAGCTCTCCCAGCCGCTCTCGGCCCAGCTCATCGAGGATGACGAGGTCGAGGACGACCTGGCCGAGACGCTGACCGGCAAGCCGCAGGTGCAGAAGGTCGAGAAGGTGATCGAGAAGATCGTCGAGGTGATGGTCAAGCGCGAGCGCGAGGTCATGCCGCAGCGCCGCAAGGGCTATACCCAGAAGGCGATCGTCGGCGGCCACAAGGTCTATCTCCATACCGGCGAATATGAGGATGGGCGCCTCGGCGAGATCTTCATCGACATGCACAAGGAGGGCACGGCGCTCCGGGCGATGATGAACAATTTCGCCATCGCCGTATCGACCGGCCTGCAATATGGCGTGCCGCTCGACAAGTTCGTGGAGGCCTTCACCTTCACGCGCTTCGAGCCGGCGGGCCTCGTGCAGGGCAACCAGTCGATCAAGAACGCCACCTCGATCCTCGACTATGTGTTCCGCGAGCTGGCGGTCTCCTATCTCGGCCGCCACGACCTCGCCCATGTCGAGCCCTCCGATATCGGCTTCGACGCGCTGGGCAAGGGTGTGGAGGACGGCAGCGCCCCGCCGCCGGCTCCGGTGCCGGTGCCGGCCGCCAAGGTGCTGTCGTCGGGCTTCGTGCGCAAGAACCTGAATACGCGCAATGTCGTCATGATGCCGACAGGCGCCACGGCATCGCCGGCCCATGCGCTGCAGATGCGGGCCGCCGAGAGCTATGGCACGTCGGCACTCGCCGTCACCGCGGAAGTCCATGTGCATGAGCATCACGAAGACCATGTGCATGTCCATGCCGCGCCTCAGGTGATGGAGCTCGACCGGCGCACCGAGGCGCGCATGAAGGGCTATGAGGGCGACAGCTGCAACGAATGCGGCAACTACACGATGGTGCGCAACGGCACCTGCCTCAAATGCGACACCTGCGGCTCGACGAGCGGGTGCTCATAAGAGCGAACAACGACAGTTCGATGAGAAATGGCCGGGCCAAGCCCGGCCATTTGCATTTTCAGCCGCCACCCTGCGCCGCCTCACGCCAGTAGCGTAGCGAGTCCTGGTTCACCGGGCCGCCGGCCGCCTCGACCAGCGCCAGGATGCGCCGATGGAAGCTTTCGGCCTCTTCGATGCCCCGGCACAGTGCCAGGCAGCGGATGATACGGGTGATGCGCAGGTGATTATGGTCGAAGGGCACGAGCCAATGGTCGTTCTCGCTGTAGAAAGCCAGCATCCGATCGCGGGCGCGCTGGAGATTCGCTCCCGCTTTGCCGTCCGCCCGTATCAAGGCGATGTCATCGGAGCGCAAGACCGGCGCGCTGGCATTGAAACGGCTCGCCTCGGGCAACGGAAACAGCCATTGGATATAATCATGGCTTCGTTCGAGAGCGGAATCATCGAGAGCGAGCACGTCGGCGAGCCTGCGCCCGCGATGATCGTGTCCTTCACCAGTCAGAAACATGGCGGCGGCGGAGTTGGCGGCCATATCTTCCATCCTTCACTCTCCCGGTTTTTCGATTTTACGCCTCCCGCAAACGCGCTTCCATGCGTTCGAGCATCCGCCAATCGCCCTTGAGAGAGCCCTGGCGGAGCAGATTCATGCTCAAAACGTCCTTTCCCGCAAAAAAATCTTTGGGGGCGTGACTTCGCCGCCACAGTGGAAAAGCATGGCCGGGGAAGCGAAAATCCACCGATTCCGGACGCTGCTCCGTATACGGAGCACACTAAAAAACACTTGATTCCGGCCTGAATCTCGCGAGTCCCGCGTGATTCCGTCAGTATACGGACGGAAATCCCGATTTCCCAATGTTTACCGGTTGTTAGCTGATTTCTGATGACATACCAGATGTGGTCGGCATATTGCCGAATCACACAAACAGGTAGACAACACGTTGCGATGACGGCCTGACAAATGTTGATTCCTCATGGGTCTTCTGTTCGTGCCGTTTGATGTGAGGCTTACCTGCGTTATTGGGGCTCTAATTTAACCAGGAGAAACGAATATGGCTGCTAAGAAAGCTGCTAAGAAGAAAGCTGCTAAGAAGGCGACGAAGAAGAAGGCCGCCAAGAAGAAGAAGTAATCTTCTTTAGCGATACTTCAGGACTGGGCCCCGGACGGCATGCGCCTCCGGGGCCAGTTCTTTTTCAGGGGGACCTTTTGGCTTTTTCAGCCGGCCCCTTTGCCCGCCGGGCGCCGTAGCGGATCGCCGCTTCCAGATAGAGCGCCAGCACCAGGCCATTCAGCATGTGCCAGATGAAATGCGTGCCGATCGGCACGGCTGAGCACAGGATCTGATCGGCGGTGCGGAAGATCAGCGACAGGAAAAGGGTGGTCGACGCGAGGCTGACATTGAGCTGGGCCGGATGGCCATGGCGCAGCAGCTCGAGCGACACGATCACGCTGGCGACGAGGGCCGGCAAATAGGCGCCGGAGCCGTTCAGGAAGCCCGGCGGCATGATCCGCTCGGCGGCAAAGGTGGCCGCGAACAACGCCAGCATGCCGGCCGCCACCTTCCACCAGCCGAGAGCGAGGAAGCGGCGCAACGCGAAGGCAAGATAGCCATAGATGAAGAGCGTGATCGGCAGGACATCGGCCAGCGCCGACCAGCGGTTGGCGAAAGTGTGGAAGGCGAGGCTGCCGAGCCCGATGACGAAGACCAGCGCGATCAGGAGCCAGATGACGGGCTCCACACCCCGGCGCATGGCGGCGCGCGCCGCCCAGAGGGCGGCAACGAAGAAAGCCGCATTGCTCAACGCATTGAGCGGCTCGGCCATGAGGCCGGGGCCCAGACGCTCGCAATAGGCATCGATCGGCGCAAACCAGTCCATTGAACAGCCCCAAACAAAAAAGCCGCGGTCTCGAGACCGCGGCTTTGTTTAGCAGAATTCGCGCGATCTATTGATAGACATAGACCCGTGAGCCGACGGCGACGCGCTCATAGAGATCGATCACGTCGGAATTCATCATGCGGATGCAGCCAGACGACACCGCACCGCCGATCGAGGCAGCATTGTTGGTGCCGTGGATGCGGAACATGGTGCCCGAGATATACATGGCGCGGGCGCCCAGCGGGTTGTTCGGGCCCCCTTCCATATAGGTCGGGATCTTGTTGCCCTTGGCCGCCTCGCGGGCGATCATGACTGCGGGCGGGCGCCAATCCGGCCATTCCCGCTTCATGCCGATCTTGGAATTGCCGCTCCACTGGAAGCCTTCCTTGCCGACGCCCACCTTGTAGCGCAGCGCCTTGCCGCCGGGCAGCACATAATAAAGAGCGCGCTCAGGGGTGCGGACGATGATCGAGCCCGGCGTATACTGTCCAGCGCCGAAAGACACGGTCGAACGGGTGGTGCGGTCGCTGACGCCGCGCGAAGAGCGGAAGGACGAGCGGGTGGAACGCCTGGTGTTGAACAGGCATTCGAAGAAGCTGTCGCATTGCCGTGCATAGACCAGACGCTGCTTCTTCCGGACCTCAGGCTTCTTGGCGGTGACCTTGACGACCTTCTTCTTCTTGGGCGCCGGCTTCTCGTCGACGACCGTGATATTGGATTTCACATTGGGCGTGGAGGCCTGCGCGTCCCCTGCCGCAAGCCCCGCCACAGCCAGCAAAGCCGCGGCGCCGATCCAGAATTTCCGCATTTTAACCCCTTGTTAAGAGACAGCCCCGTCTCGAATAGAATCCGACGGCGCGGACAATAATCCGGACTTTGCGTCGTTTCAACTGGTTACCCACCCCCCATAATCTCACCCTTGTGTGAAAACTTGGCTACCCTTCCCGGCCGGCCAAATCTCAACTTTGCCGCGAGATCGCCATTGGTTTTTCCCATGCCTTGACCTAATGTCTGCCGCCTTGGGGTGGGTAGAGTTCATTTTTCAAGAGGTTAGGACATGACTGTGGTCAAGCGCTCGGCGCTCGCGTTGATTCTTTTTACATCACTGGCCGGCATCTCGCCCGCCTTCGCCGCCGAAGAGCCCCCGATCGTCATGGTCTTGCTGAAGAACTGGGAGAGCCAGCTCAAGGTCAAGCCGACCT
The DNA here is from genome assembly GCA_003576695.1 of Taklimakanibacter lacteus. Classification (GTDB taxonomy): domain Bacteria; phylum Pseudomonadota; class Alphaproteobacteria; order Rhizobiales; family Aestuariivirgaceae; genus Taklimakanibacter; species Taklimakanibacter lacteus. The sequence continues at coordinate 121,969 of QOZQ01000009.1, read as the reverse complement.
ACCAGGCGCTGAGCACCGAAAGCGACGGGTCCGTGGTCATTGACGGGCTCACCGTCAATATGCCGGTCCAGGGCGATGCCGCCGGCAAAATGACGCTGACGATCGGCAAGACCAGGCTCAGCGGCGTCACCGATCAGGGCAATGGCCTCTTCGAGGTCGCCAAAGCCGAATTCACCGATACCAAGATGGATATGGGCAGCACCGACGTGGCGTTCACCATCTCCATGCCGCAAAGCTCGGCCGAGAACTGGTATGTCAAGGCGCTGGGCGATAATCCGGCGCCCGGCGACTTCATGCGCGCCAATATGAATGTCGCCAGGAAGATGTCGTCCGGCCCCATCACGATGGCCGCCGCCGGGCAGACCTTCTCGGCCGACAGCTATGAGATGAACTGGGATGGCGATCCCGCCACCGGTGCCGGCAAGACCGACTTCAAGATCAGCAATATCGCTATACCGGAAGCGGCCATCGCGACGCTCGATCCCTCAGGCACGCTGAAGCAGCTCGGCTATTCCACGCTCTCCTTCGATATCGGCGGCAATGGCAATATCGATATCGCCACGGAGAAGATGGGCTTCGATTTCGACGTGTACTATGCCGGCAAGGACATCGGCACCCTCAAGATCGGCGCCGGCGCCGGCGAGATCCCGATGGCGCTGATCGCCGAACTGCAGAAGCTCGAAGGCCAGGCGCAGCCCGATCCCAACAAGTTCATGCCGCTGGTGCAGGGCATCCAGGTGAGCCGGGTCACGCTGCGCTTCGAGGACAAGTCGATCACCAAGAAGGTCCTGCCGATGCTGGCGGCCATGCAGGGCAAGGATGAGGCGACCATGGTGGCCAATGCCGGCGCCATGCTGCAGCTGGGCCTGGCGGAGCTGAAGAACCCGGCCTTCACGCAGAAGGCCGTCGAGGCGGTCAATGCCTATCTCAAGGATCCGCAGTCGCTGACCATCCTGGCCAAGCCCGCCCAACCGGTCACCGTCCAGCAGCTGATGGCGCTCGATCCGGCCAATCCGGGGGCGGCTATCGACCAGCTGGGCGTCACGATCTCGGCCAATGACTGATTAGACACTTGCTCAGACGGCGATGGCCGGGATCCCTTCCCGGCCATTTCTATTTCTGCCAGTCGATCGTCTGCATGACGCGATAGCGTATGAGACTCTTGGGTCCGCGATAGCGTCGCGAGTTGGGGTGGAAGAACTCGACCTGGGGCATTTCGGACACCCGCTCATTGATCAGCTTGTAGGATCGCGATCCATGCGCGTGCTGGCCCTCGCGCTCATAGCGGGCACTGCGCTCGAGGAAGTCATCCATCAGCTTGAGATGCAGGAAAGCGCTCTGCGGCTCGCGCATCCGCCAGTCCATGGGCCATATCCAGTGATGGTTGACGATCGCCCGGCTCCCCTCCATGCGGAAGAAGGGGTGCTTGGATATCCAGTGCCTGTAGGGCACGGCGCGGTCGCGATTGAACACCCGATGGCGCGGGCCGCCGGTTATCAGCCACCCGCCATCCGATGCCTCGAGCGAATAGCCTTCGCTGTCAAACCAGCAATCCTCCACCAGAACATCCGCCAGCGAGCGCTGCTCGACGCCGACGGCACCGGAAGGATATACGTCCAGCATGATGGTGAAGAGCCGGTCACGGCCATGGGCTTCCAGCCATCCCGCGAGATCGGGCAGGCCTTTCTTCTCCATGCCGTCATAGACCAAGAGCTCGTCGGCATCGGCTGTCAGGATCCAGTTCCCCTGGCAATATTTGCGGGCAAGCCCGTTGCTCCAATAGAGGCCGAAATGCCCTTCGACAAACGGGGCATGAGCGATGAAGACATCGGCCATGGGCTCGGCAAGCAGGAGCTCGTGGCTGCCGTCGTCCGAGCCGTTATCGACCATGAAAAAGCGGTTGACGCCCAATTGCCTGTAATGGTCGAAAAACAGCGGCAGACGCTTCGCCTCGTTGCGCAGAACGCAAATGACGGCGATTTCTCCCGGCGCCAGCGGGCCGGCGCAGCGAATGACCTCGAGATGCGTCTCGACGGCCCTGTCCGATCGCATGTTGTATTCATCGAAACGGTCCCACACCAATCCGCTTGGCGGCAAGACCTTGACCCAGTCGCGCGGGGCCGCCTGCTCACCAGTCGCGCGCCGCTCGGTTGCCGGACGATCTTTCACGCCACCGTCACCCCAGTCGACAGGCAGCAACAGCCCGTTGTCGATGAGGCTTTGCGGTCCCGTATATCTCCGAGAATCCTCATTGACTGCGATCAGCTCGGGCAACTGGGCCAGCCGATGGTTTATGGTGCGGTAGGCTGCCGAGTTCAGGGCATGCTCGTTTTCCTGCTCACTGACCGCACTGCGTTCCCTGAAATCATCGAATATCTTGAGATGAAGAAAGGCGGCATCGGGTCCGCGATACTTCCGATCCCATGGCCACAGGAAGTGATTGTCGAACAGCACTGTCTTGTCGGTCACCTGGAAGAACGGATACTTGGAAATCCAATGGACATGCGAGCGTTCCTCGGTATTGAAAAGCCGTTCGCGCGGGCCGCCGATGAGGCGCCACCCGGAAGGATAGCGCTCCAGCCTGTAGCCCTTGGTATCGAACCAGGAATCCTCCGCCAGCATTTCCGCGATCGACCGCCGGCGATGGCTAATCGTGCCCGACGTATAGAGATCGATCATGGGAACGAAGGCTCGGTCGACGCCCTGATGCTCAAGCCATTTGCCGAAGTCCCTGAGGCCGTGGTTTTCCATGCCGTCATAGACGAGCAACTCGTCGGCGTCGGCCACCACGATCCAGTGGCCGCGACAGTAAGCCTGGGAGATGCCGTTCCACCAGTAGTTCCCGAAATAGCTCTCGAAGAACGAGGATTCGGCAAGGAAGATGTCGGCTTTCGGCTCGACCAGCAGCAAATCCATCGAGCCGTCGGTGGACGCGTTGTCAACCATGAAGAAGCGGTCGACGCCGAGCTTCTTATAGTGCTCGAAGAACAACGGTATCCGGGCGGCTTCATTGCGCAGCACGCAGATCACCGCAACTTCACCCGGCTCGAGCGCGCCGCGCCCCCGGATGGGCCTGAGATCCCGCTCGAAGGCGCGCATGGACGCCTCCATGAGAGCCTCTCGCGTCCTGTACTGTGTCTGCGGGTTGTGCAGCAGTTCGCGGTATTCCGGCCTGGTCTTTACTTGAATCTTCATTCGAGCCCGGTCCCTGATTGGTCAGGCACGCCCTGCTCCTGACCCTCGTGCTGATCGGTGAAAGCCGATATTTCCCCACTATCCCAGGCGATCGGTATCATCATGCCGTGCCGGACAAGGCTTCTGGGCCCGCGATAGCGCTTCGATCCCTCATAGAAGGCATTGGGCTGCGGATCCTCGTCAAGATGGCGGTTGATGGCGCGATAGGCGTTCGAATTGTTCCAGTGCTGCCCCTCCTGCTCAAACCGGCGGGACCGATTGATAAAATCGTGCATCAGCTTGAGGTGGACGACAGCTCCCAGGGCCCCTGTGGTCACCTGATCATGCGGCCAAAGCCAATGCTCATTGTAGATGATCGTGTCGGCGCGCATCTGGAAGAACGGATATTTCCACATCAGGCTGCGATGCGAATCGTCCTGATGGAAAAGACGATAGCGCGGGCCGCCGAGCAGGCGCCAGCCCTGCGGCCACCTGGTCAGGGAATAGCCGTCATTGTCGAACCAGCTGTCGGACTTGATCATCTCGTCGATCGTATTGGTCGTGTCGCTCAAGGGTGATGACGGATAGAGATCGATCATCGGCGCATAGACCCGATCCATGCCATGCTGCTCGAGCCAGCGCGCGAATGCGGCAAGATCATGCTCTTCCATTCCGTCATAGACGAAGAGCTCGTCGGCATCCGGCCGGACGAGCCAGTTGCCCTCGCCAAACTGCCGCGCCACCGCATGAGCCCAGTACAGGCCACCCTGGCCTTCCGTGAACAGCGCACGGGCATGGAAGATGTCGGCCAGCGGTTCGGCCAGGAGGGCTTCGCGCGAGCCGTCATCCGAATTGTTGTCGATCATGAAGAAGCGTGCAACGCCCTGGCGCCTATAGTGGTCGAAGAAGCGCGGCAGAAGCGCCACTTCGTTGCGCAGGACACAGATGAGGCCGATCTCGCCCTGCGCCAGGCGCCCGCGGCTGCGGACCGGTGTCAGATGCTCATCGAAGGCCCGGCGGGAAAAGTCCTCGAACTCGTCGCGCTCATGGGAAGGAATAGACAAAGGCCGCCCCGCCCCGGTCCAGTAGCGATAGTCTATCCCCCCGACGGAGCGCAGGCTGGGCAAGGATGAACCATCCGAAGCCTCCCAATCGACCGGCAGCAGAATCCGGCTTTCAATCAGGCTGACGGGCCCGCGATACTCACGCGACTTTGCATGGAGAGCGACCTGGCGCGGCTGCCCGGCGAGCTTTTCGTTGATGTCGCGATATTTCCGGGATCGGTCGTGATGCTGCCCCTCGCGCTCGCTGCGGGCACTGCGCTCGGCAAAATCATCCAGGAACTTGAGATGCAGGAAGGCGGCAAAAATGCGCGCCGGCGCGCGGTCACGCGGCCAGATGAAATGCGCGTTGACGATGACCGTATCGGCCTGCATCCGGAACAGCGCATATTTGGATATCCATTCGCTGTTGGGAAGCGCCTGCCTGCCGAACAGACGGTGGCGAGCCCCTCCCGTAACCAGCCAGCCGGCGGCACGGCGCTGCAGCGTATAGCCGGTCGTGTCAAACCAGCCACCGCCGCGCAGGATCTCCGCATCGGCAGCCAGTCCCGATTCGCCGATGACACCCGGAGGATAGATGTCGACCATCGCCACAAGAACGCGATCCTGGGCGGTGCGGTCCAACCATCCGCAGAACTGTGCTAGGTCGTGCTTGTCCATTCCGTCAAAGACGAGGAGCTCATCGGCGTCGGCCATCAAGGCCCAATGGCCGATGCAAAAAGCGCGCGCCAGGCCGTTCAGCCAATAGATGCCGCTGCGCGCCTCGCGGTAGGACGCCGTCGTGTGGAAAATATCGGCGCTGGGCTCGGCCAGCAGGAGACCAGGCGTCGCATCCTCGGAGTCATTGTCCACCATCAGGAAGCGCGTGATGCCGAGCTTCTTGTAATGCTCGAAGAAGAGCGGCAAGCGGGCCGCTTCATTGCGCACGACGCTGAGCAGCACAATGTCGTCAGGCCGCAGTGGCCCTGCCTGCCGCACCGGCCGCAGCTCCTCGGTGAGTGCCCGATCGGAAATGGCATTGAACTCGTCGCGCTCACGCCACTCTTCACCATTGGCTGGCAGGTTACCGACCCAATCGCGAAGGCCCGAGCCGACGGTCACCGGGAGAGCTCCTATTTTTCCGGCAGATTGAGCCTTATATGCAATTCGCGCAACTGCTTGGGGGTCGGATCGGATGGCGCGTTCATCAGGAGGTCATCGGCCTGCTGGTTCATCGGGAACATCGTCACCTCGCGCAGGTTCTTCGCCCCCACCAGCAGCATGACGATGCGGTCGATGCCCGCAGCCATGCCGCCATGCGGCGGCGCCCCATACTGGAAGGCGCGATAGAGGCCGCCGAAACGCTCCTCGACCGTGGCGCGATCCAGTCCCACCAGTTCGAAGGCCTTGACCATGGTCTCCGGCAGATGGTTGCGGATGCCGCCCGAGGCGATCTCGAAGCCGTTGCACACCATGTCATACTGGAAGGCCTTGATGGTCAGCGGATCCTGAGACGTCAGAGCCTCGATGCCGCCCTGCGGCATGGAGAAGGGGTTGTGGCCGAAATCGACCTTCTTCTCTTCCTCGCTCCACTCATAAAACGGGAAATCGACGATCCAGCATAATTCGAAGCGGTTGCGGTCGACAAGGTTCAGCTCCTCGCCGGCGCGGCTGCGGGCGGCGCCGGCGAAGCTCGCGAATTTCTTCGGATCGCCGGCAACGAAGAAGGCCGCATCGCCGTCGGCAAGGCCCAGCTGCTGGCGGATCGCCTCGGTGCGCTCGCCGATATTCTTGGCGATGGGACCGGCGCCTTCGAGCTTGTCGCCTTCCTTACGCCAGAAGATGTAGCCCAGGCCCGGCTGGCCCTCGCCCTGCGCCCAGGCATTCATGCGATCGCAGAAAGCGCGCGAGCCCCCCGTCTTTGCCGGAATGGCCCAGACCTGGTGCCTGGGATCGCTGGCGAGGATATTGGCGAAGACCTTGAAGCCTGATCCCCGGAAATGCTCGGACACGTCCTGCATCACGATCGGGTTGCGCAGATCGGGCTTGTCGGAGCCATATTTGCGCATCGCCTCGTCATAAGGAATGCGCGGGAATTTCTGCGTCACCGGCTTGCCATCGGCGAAGGCCTCGAACACGCCGCGAAGCACCGGCTCCATGGTCGAGAGCACGTCGTCCTGCTCGACGAAGCTCATTTCGAGATCGAGCTGATAGAACTCGCCGGGCAAGCGGTCGGCGCGCGGATCCTCGTCGCGGAAACAGGGCGCGATCTGGAAATAGCGGTCGAAGCCCGACACCATGATGAGCTGCTTGTATTGCTGCGGCGCCTGCGGCAGCGCGTAGAACTTGCCGGGATGGATGCGCGACGGGACAAGGAAGTCGCGGGCCCCCTCGGGCGATGAGGCGGTGAGTATGGGGGTGGAGAACTCGGTGAAACCCACCTCGTCCATGCGTTTGCGCATCTCGGCGATGATCTTCGTGCGCGCCACGATGTTCTTGTGCAGCGACTCGCGGCGCAGGTCGAGGAAGCGGTACTTCAGGCGGACATCTTCCGGATATTCGACATCGCCGAAGACCGGCAAGGGCAGTTCCTTCGCCTCCGACAGGACCTCGATGCCGGTGGCGAAGACCTCGATCAGGCCGGTGGGAAGCTCGCGGTTCTCGGTGCCGGGCGGGCGCAACCTCACCTTGCCGTCGACCTTCACCACCCATTCCGAGCGCAAGGTTTCGGCGACCTTGAAGGCCGGGCTGTCGGGATCGGCCACAACCTGGGTCAGGCCATAATGGTCCCGCAAGTCGATGAACAGCACGCCGCCATGATCGCGCACGCGGTGCACCCAGCCCGACAGGCGCGTCTCGGCGCTCTGGTGCGTCTCGCGCAGATCACCGCATTTATGGCTTCTATAGGCGTGCATAATCCCTCGCAAATCGGGTTCGGAAAATCGGAAAGAGCGCGGAAAAGCGCATGCGCGGCCCCGATTGTCAAGGTGGGATGAGCCCGATGCCGCATGGACGCGCCGAGGCCGCGCAGGCATAGTCCGGGGCCATCGCCATGCATGTCTCCTTCCCCCGCACGCACAATAACGGCCCTCCGCTCGACGACGACCATGTTCCCGAGTGGGGGCGCGGCGGCATCAAGACCTATTTCTACTGGAAAAAGGCCCACAAGGCGGTCTGGAAAGACGTCTCCCGGGACATCATGCTCTTCCGGCAGGAAAAGGCGGATGCGCTGGGGCTGACTTATGAGGAATACACGCTGGAACTGCTCGATCAGGGCCGCCATCTCCAGACGACCGACCGCGAGCGGATAGATGCGATCAAAGCCCAGCGGAAATAGGTGGACGCCGGGCTTGGCAAGGATAACTGTCGTGACGGCAGACCTATAATGACCGCACGGCCGCTGAAAACAGAGGCAAGTATTTGAAAATAAACATGAATATAGATTTTTTAGCGACAAGGGCGCAAATCATTTGACGCCCGCCCCGGACTCGCGCGACTTAGAGCCCATGGAGGTCATCACCACCACTGCCGCCCTCAAGGCGCTCGTCAAGGAACTTGCCCGCGAAGCCTATGTCACGGTCGACACTGAATTCATGCGCGAGCAGACCTTCTGGCCTGATCTATGCCTCATCCAGATCGCCGGCGGAACGCGTCAGGCGATCATCGATCCCAAGGCGCCGGACATCGATCTCAAGCCTTTCCATGCGCTGATGACCAATGAGAACGTGCTCAAGGTCTTCCATGCGGCACGCCAGGATATCGAAATCTTCGTGCATCTGTCGGGCCGGGTGCCGCATCCGGTCTTCGATACGCAGATCGCCGCCATGGTCTGCGGCTTCGGCGATCAGGTTTCCTATGAATCGATCGTGCGCCAGCTGGCGCGTGCCCAGATCGACAAATCCTCGCGCTTCACCGATTGGTCGCGCCGCCCGCTCACCGAGAAGCAGCTCAATTATGCGCTCTCCGATGTCACCCATCTGCGCACCGTCTATGAAAAGCTGAAGGAAGAGCTCGACAAGACCGGGCGGGAGCCGTGGCTGGCGCAGGAGTTGGCGGTGCTCACCTCGCCCAAGACCTACAATCTGGCGCCGGAAGACGCGTGGAAACGGCTCAAGACGCGGTTGCGCTCGAAGAAGCAGCTCGGCGTTCTCATCGCGCTTGCCGCCTGGCGTGAGCGCGAGGCGCAGGAAAAGAACGTGCCGCGCCAGCGCGTCATCAAGGACGATGCCTTGATCGAGGTCGCAACCCAGATGCCGCAGACGCGCGAAGCGCTCAACGCGTCGCGCGCCCTGCCGCGCGGCTTCGGCAATTCGCGCGCCGGCGAAGCCATCCTGGCCGCCGTCAAGGACGGGCTCGAGACCGACGCCAAGCTGCTCCCCGCTTTGCCCGGCGGCCATGAAAAGATGCCGGAAAGCACGCAGGCCGCCGCCGAAATCCTCAAGCTCGCGCTCAAAATCGTCGCCGAACGCGAAGGCCTGGCGCCGCGGCTTCTTGCAAGTGCGGCCGATATCGACGCGGTTGCCCAGGATGACGATGCCGAAGTGCCGTTGATGAAAGGCTGGCGCAGGGACATGTTCGGCAACCTTGCGATCGACCTCAAGCATGGGCGCGCCGTGATCGGCTTCCGCGATGGCCGTGCCGAGATCATGCCGAGTGCCGGAAGCTTCAAGCCGGCGGCCGCCGCGGCCGAATAGCCGCCCCTCCCTGCCGTTCCGCAGCCAAATGTGCTATTCCTGCCCGCCGGGGGCCCGCAGGGAGGAAACCATGCCAGCCTTCATCATCCTCGGCAGCTTCACCGATCAGGGCGTGCGCTCGGTCAAGGACACCACCAAACGCGCCGAGAAATTCAGGGAGATGGCCAAGCAGCACGGCGCATCGGTCAAGGATATCTACTGGACGCTCGGCCAATATGATGTCGTCTCCATCGTCGAGGCGCCCGATGTGACGAGCGTAACCGCGCTGGGCTTGAGCATGGGAATGGCCGGAAATGTCCGTACCCAGACGCTGCCCGCCTTCTCGGTCGACGACATGGCCAAGGTGCTGTCGAAAGTGAAGTAGCTTCGCGCTGAGCTAAACGATCTCGATCTTTGACGTTCTGCCCATCTGGCCGGCGAGCGCCGAGAGCCGCTTCTCGACGCGCTCGCCCATGAGGTCGGCGAATTTCTTCGGCACGCGCAGGGTCAGGCCCTTGGCGCCCTCCGCCTCGATGCCGATCTTGGGCAGCACGCCCGGCATGGCGGCGGTGATGATGTAGGCGAGACGGAATACATCGCTCAGGAGGCGCGCCCGCTCCAGCATCTTGTCGTCGACGAGGCGCGCGAGGTTGTTGGTCATGCTCTCTTCCTCGCCCTCATAGCGGTAATAGATGGTAAGCGCCATGAAGATGCGCCCGGCATGGTCGACATCGACGAAGGCGGCTTGCGAGATCATGCCGAGCGAGCGCTGAGCGCGATAATCGGGATGAGCGCGCCAGCCGATATCGGCGAGCAGGCAGGCGGCATGGCGCAGGCGGCGCTCGTCTCCGGTTTCCTCGAAGCTCTTGTGGGCGAAGAGCTTGTCGGTCCAGTCGCAAAGCTCGAGCTCATGCTCCGGCGAGCGCGCATAGCGGCAGCAGAATTCCCAGCAGGAGGACAGAAGCGCATCGGACTCGCGCTTGCGCTTGGGGAGCTTCGAATAGAGCAGCCCCTCGCGCACGCCATAGACCGACACCACCATCTGCTTCACCTTGGACTTGGCCAGCAGGCGCTCGAGCACGAGCGCGCCATAGGGCAAGGTGTCGATGCGGCTGCGCGACACCGATTTGATGTCCTTGAGCGAGGATGACGAGAGATGCGAGACGAGGTCGGCCACCGAGCGCGCCTGCTCGCGCCCGACCGTGTAGTTGTGGAGCACATGCAGCGGATAATGCGTCTGCGCCATGTGGATGCGGGCGATATTGCGCCAGGTGCCGCCGACCGCATAGAGGTTGCGGCCCTTGAGCCGCGTGAGCAGCGGCGATGAATCGAGATAGCGGTCGATGATGTCGCGCGCCTTGGCGGCGGAGCCGCCCGACATGTCCATGAGGCGCAGCGGGCCCAGGGGAAAAGTGATGCCGTCGCGGATGCGCCCTTCGCTCACATCGACAAGCTCGAGGCTGCCGCCGCCCAGATCGCCGATCAGGCCGTCGGCGCCGGTGACGCCCGCCATCACGCCCATGGCGGCGAGTCTCGCCTCCTCCTTGCCGGAAAGGACGTCGATATGGGCGCCCAAAGCCGCTTCCGCCATGTCGACGAATTGCGCGCCATTCTCGGCTTCGCGCGCCGCCGCGGTCGCCACCGCATAGACCGAGCGGGCGCCGATCTGGCGCGACATGGCCTTGAAGCGGCGCAGCGCCGCGAGCGCACGTTCCACCCCTTGCGGATGCAGCTGGTGCGTGGTGGCGACGCCGCGGCCGAGGCCGCACAGTATCTTCTCGTTGAAGACGGGCGTCGGCGCCCGCCTCAGCCCGTCATAGACGACAAGCCGCACCGAGTTCGATCCGATGTCGACGACCGATACCGGACGGTATTTCGTCGACCCGCTGCCTAACCTCTTACGCTTCACTTCCTGGCTCTGGACTTCCTTCCGACCCGCCCTGTGATCGGGGGCGGCAGACTACCTTTAAGCGATCTGCCGCGTCCAGAGAGAGATGGATTTTTCATGAAATAGGTGTGGGCATTGAAGGGCTCCTCGTCGGGCCCGGGCGCGATGCGGCGCGAGGATCCGTCCGACAGAAGCTCCCAGCTCTGCTCGTTGTCATGCATGTTGGCCATCATGATCTGGCCCATGACCTGCTCATGCACGGTCGGATTCTCGATCGGGATCAGCGTCTCGACGCGCCGATGCAGGTTGCGCGGCATCCAGTCGGCCGAGGCGATATAGACCCGGGCGCTCGGATGCGGCAAGCCGTGGCCTGAGCCGAAGCAGACGATCCGGCTGTGCTCGAGGAAACGGCCGATGATGCTCTTGACGCGGATATTCTCCGACAGACCCGGAACGCCGGGCCTCAGGCAGCAGATGCCGCGCACCACGAGATCGATCTGGACGCCGGCCTGGCTTGCCGCATAGAGCGCATCGATGATGCCGGGATCGACCAGCGAATTGAGCTTGGCCCAGATCTGGCCGGGCCGGCCTTCCTTCACATGCTCGATCTCGTCCTCGATATCCTCGAGGAGCTGCGCTTTCATGTCGATCGGCGACAGCGAGATCTTCTCCAGATCCTCGGGCTCGGCGTAGCCCGAAATATAGTTGAAGAGCCGCGCCGCATCGCGTCCCAGCGCCGGGTCGCAGGTGAAGAAGGAGAGATCGGTATAGATCTTGGCCGTCACCGGGTGATAGTTGCCGGTGCCGAAATGCACATAGGTGCGCATGCTGCCGCTCTCGCGGCGCACCACCATCGACACCTTGGCGTGGGTCTTGAGCTCGATGAAGCCGAAGACCACCTGGGCGCCGGCGCGCTCGAGATTGCGCGCCCACTGGATGTTGGCTTCCTCGTCGAAGCGGGCCTTGAGCTCGACCAGCGCCATCACGGATTTGCCGGCTTCCGCCGCCTTCACCAGAGCGGCGACGATCGGGCTGTCGTTGGAGGTGCGGTAGAGCGTCTGCTTGATGGCGACGACATCGGGATCCTGGGCCGCCTGGAGGACGAACTGCGCGACGACGTCGAAGGATTCATATGGATGGTGGACGATGATGTCCTTCTGGCGGATGGCGGCGAAGCAATCGCCGCCATGATCGCGGATGCGCTCGGGAAAGCGCGCCACGAAGGGCTTGAATTTGAGATCCGGGCGCTCGTCGAGGATGAGCTCGTTGGTGTCGGCATAACCGATGAGGCCGGCACAGGTGACCAGCGCATCGTTGGTCACGTCAAGCTCGTCGGCGATGAAGTCGCGCAGGTCCGACGGGCACGCCGCGTCGACCTCCATGCGGATCACCGAGCCGCGGCGGCGGCGCTTGAGGGCGCTTTCGAACACCCGCACCAGGTCTTCCGCTTCCTCCTCGATTTCGATGTCGCTGTCGCGGATGATGCGGATGAGCCCCTGCCCCAGCACGTCATAGCCCGGGAACAGGCGCGGCACGAACAGCGACAGCATGTTCTCGAGCGAGATGAAACGCGCGGAGCCTGCCGCCGCGCCGGGCAGCCGGATGAAGCGGTCGAGCTGCTGGGGAATGGGGAGCAGCGCGTTCATGCGTCCGCCATCGCGGCGGCGCTTGAGCTGCAGCGCGATGATGAAGCCGCGATTGGGGATGAAGGGGAAAGGATGAGCCGGATCGATGGCGATCGGCGTCACGACAGGCAGGATATGGCTGAGGAAGCGCTCGTCAAGCCAGGCGCGCTCCTCCTCGGTGAGCTCGGCGCCATCGACGATGCGGATACCGTTCTCGCTCAATTCGTCGCGCAGCTGCAGCCAGCGCGTATCCTGCTCGGTCATCAGCTCCTGGGCGAGCTTGCGCACCTGGTCGAGCTGCTCGGCCGGGGTGAGACCGTCCTGGCTCAATTCGACCAGCTTGGCGCGCATCTGGCCGACGAGGCCGGCGACGCGGACCATGAAGAATTCGTCGAGATTGTTGCCCGAGATCGACAGGAAGCGCAGCCGTTCCAGCAAGGGGTGGTTCTTGTTGCGCGCCTCTTCCAGCACCCGCATGTTGAAGACGAGCCAGGAGACTTCGCGGTTGATGAAGCGGCCGGGATCAGTCGATCCGGTGATCGACTTGGGTTCAATCGTGAGAGAGATTTCATTCATCGCGCCAATCCTGCCGGAAGCCCTGTTTTAGGCTCATAATCAGGCCATATGACCGAACGATGAACGAATGTCGTTAACCTTCATCCTCGGCAAATCCAGGGGTCGTTATACCGCCTAGAACCCTGGCGACAAAATTGCGGGTGACCTCGGCCCGCTCCTCCAGCGCCCGGCGGTCGATCTCGGCCACCAGGCTGCGGGCCGCCGCCAGCTCGCGCGGCATGCGGGCCAGGAGGTAACTGACTACCGTCTCGTCTATGGCGATCTGGCGGTCGGCGAAGAGCTTGACCAGGACGCCGCGCAACAGGTCGTCGTCGGGCGCCCCGAGCTGGGCAATGGGCGCCGCCTTGAGCCTGGACAGGAGGTCGGGAACGGCAATCCCCCAGGAAACCGGCGCCTGCCGGGCCGTGATCAGGACAAAGGCCTTCTGCTCGCGGGCCAGGTTGAGCAGGTGGAACAAGGCCGGCTCGTTCAGCCTGGCGCCCGGGGCGTCCTCGACGACAAGAGCCCCTTTCTCCAGAAGACGCGGGACGGCGGGCTCCTGGACCTCCGCAGGGCTCGCGAGGGCGGCGCCGGTCACTTCATGCCAGACGGCCGCGAGATGGGATTTGCCGCTGCCCGGCGGCCCCAGAAGGATCAGGCTGTTGGACGGCCAGTTCGGCCACAGATCGATCAGCGCCACCGCCTTGGCGTTGGACGGCGTGACCAGGAAATCATCGCGCCCGGAAGCGGGGCGGTGCGGCAGGTCGAATGCAAGCTGGCGGCCCTCCCCCATCTAGTGTTTCGCAGCACTTCGCCGCTTGGGCGCGGCCGGCTTTTCCTGAGTCGGAACACCGAGATAGAGCGGGCTTTTCAGATATTGCTGGAGGGCGAAGCGCACCAGCACGCCGACCGCCGCGGCCAGCGGCACGGCGAGCAGCAGGCCGACAAAGCCGAACAGATAGCCGAAGGCGAAGAGCGCGAACATCAGCCAGACCGGGTGCAGGCCGATGCGGTTGCCGACCAGATAGGGCGACAGGAAATTGCCCTCGATGAACTGCCCGGCGGCGAAGATGGCGATGATGACCAGCACCTGCACCCAGTCCGGCCAGAACTGGATCAGCGCCATGCCGATCGCCAGCACGCCGCCGATGATGGTGCCGACATAGGGAATGAAGCTCAGGAGGCCGGCGCCCAGCCCGATCAGCAGCCCGAAATTCAGGCCCGCTATGGAGAGTGCTACGGCATAGAAGATGCCGAGCGACAAGCACACCGTGCCCTGGCCGCGAATGAAGCCCGCCATGGCCTCGTCGATCTGGAGGGCAAGAGCGCGGACCGTATTGTGATGATCGCGCGGCAGCCAGCCATCGACCTTCGCCACCATATGATCCCAGTCGTTGAGCATGTAGAAGGCGACGATCGGGGTGACGACGAGAAGCGAGAGCACATTGACGAGCGCCAGGCTGCCGGACAGGATCGAGGTGAGGATCGCCGCGAGCCAGCCCGCCGCCTTGCCGGCGAGATCGGACAAAGAGGCCGGCAGATTGGTGCCTGAAGAGGCCAGCATGTCCTTCAGCCATTGCGGCGCCAGCTCGTTGAACAGCCCGACCAACGCCTGCATGTAGCCCGGCAGGTTGGTGGCGAAGCGTGCGATCTGGTCGCCCAGGACCGGCAACAGCAGGACGAGCAGCACGACGAAGGCGACGATGCTCGAAATGAGGATCAGGAGAGTCGCGGCAAGGCGCGGCAAGCCCAGTCGCTCGAGCGCATCGGCCACCGGATCGAGGAAATAGGCCAGCACCAGCCCGGCGATGAAGGGCAGCATGATGTCGCCCAGGAGCCACAGCGCCAGAATGACGACGGCGAGCGCCGTGGTCCAAAAGATCACCTGGCGCTGCAATGTCATGGCGTTTCCTTCGTACCGGTTCCATTGGCCATATGGCGGGCCCATTCGCGCATGTAAAGGGCGGCGGAAGAGATGGTGAGAGCCGCCACGACAGCGCTGCCGACATCGAGGAACCAGGTGGCGTCGGACATCCAGGCCAGCACAGCGAGCTGGCCGCCGGCAAAGGCGATCTGGGCGGCCGTATTGACCTTGCTGACCATGAGGGGCTGCATCTTGAGCGGCTTGCCCAGGATCCAGGACAGGATGACGGCGCCGACGATCAGCACGTCGCGCGAAGCGACGAGGATGACGAGCCAGGCCGGCATGTGCTGCAGGAATCCCAGCGAAACATAGATCGACACCAGGAGAAGCTTGTCGGCGAGCGGATCGAGATAGGCGCCGAGTTGCGTCTTCATGGCATAGCGCCGGGCGATATAGCCATCGATGCCGTCACCGATGCCGGCCGAGATGAAGACCAGGAAGGCAAAGCCGAACTCTCCGGCCACGATCAGCCAGATGGCGACAGGGACCAGGAGAATCCGGCCAAGCGTAATGATATTCGGCAGATTCATTCAGCGAGAGGAATTGGTTGCTTTGGGCGATCTTACAATGGTTGCAGCACCCATGTCCCGCGCGATTGAACCAGGCGCAAGCCGCTGCCGGAAAGCGCCGACTGGAGGTCCTGGATCGAATCGGCGAAAGCCAGCTGGATGACGGCGCCGTTCTCGGCAATGGTCGAGACGTCGACGCCGAGCACCCCGGGCGTCGCCAGAAGCCGCGCCCGGATGCCGTTCCACTGATAGATGCCGGAAAAGGGAACGGCGATGGCCATGGAACTGGCGGCCCGGCTCGCCTGCTGCTGGGCCGCCGCCCGGGCGCGCGCATCGGCGGCAACCTTGATCCTGACCGATCGCCACTTTTCCAGCATCACGTCATCGAAGCGCTTGGCTGCCGCCGCGGCCGCCCCTTCGAGCGTGCCGTCCTCGGCCGTATAGACCTTGTCGAAGTTGATGCGCCCCAGGGGCGAATCGCCCTGCATCACAGCGTGGATGCCACCCTGCGGATCGGGCTCGGCGACCGCCACCAAAATGGCCTTGGCCTCGTAGCGGATCATGAGAGATTCGAGCTTGATCGCATCACCCGCTTCAACCTCCATGGCAGAGATGGCGGAGGTATCCGCGAGGTCGCCCAAGGGAACGATGATCGGCACCAGGGATTGCTCGGCCTTGAGATCGAGCCAGGCTTTGCGCCACAGATTGTCCTCCCAGATCACCGGGCCATTGGGACCTTTCCATAGGGGAAGGACGACGATCGGCGGAGCCTGGTCCTCGACGACATCGATCCCGTAGCGGCCGAAGACCTCACGGATCTTGCCCGGCAGGAACCGCACGGTGAGCTTGCCGATATAGCGGCCGGGACCGGAGCGCTCCTCCTCGATCGAAAGCGAGCGCAGCATGCGGCCGATATCGCGGGCATCCATGCCCTGCAGGCGCTGAGTGGCCTCGGGTGAGCCCAGCCGCTCGGCCAGCATATAGAAGGCCTTGACCTGAGCCTCGATGATGGCGCGGGTCCGCGCCGTGGCGGCGTCCGTGTCGGTCACATCCACCTGGACGCCGGTGACCGAGAACAGCCCGGTCTCGACCGGACCGACGGCCGAGGCTTCGACGGGCGCAAGAAAGACCAGCAAGGCGAGGACGGCTGCAAGCAGCCCTCCGGAACGGCACGTCATATACAACTCCACCTGCCTGCCGCGCTCAACTGAACGCTTTATCTGCCGGGCCGTTCGGGCTATTCACCGCGGCACGCAGATCTGAGCCAGCAGAAATCCAAGATCATTGAGGCAAACTAGCGGCATGGGCCAGGGCAAACAAGACGGCCATAACGGCATCTCCTATGCCGATGCGGGGGTGGATATTTCGGCCGGAAACGCCCTTGTCGAGGCCATCAAGCCCCTGGCCAAGGCGACCGCGCGGCCGGGAACCGACTCGGCCCTTGGCGGCTTCGGCGGCCTGTTCGACCTCAAGGCCTGCGGCTACAAGGATCCGGTCCTGGTCGCCGCCAATGACGGGGTCGGCACCAAGCTGCGCATCGCCATCGATTCGGGCCTGCATGCGACGGTCGGCATCGATCTCGTCGCCATGTCGGTCAACGACCTCATCGTCCAGGGCGCGGAGCCCCTGTTCTTCCTCGACTATTTCGCCACCGGCAAGCTTCAGGTGAACGAGGCGCGCGATGTGATCGCCGGCATCGCCGAAGGCTGCCGGCAGGCGGGCTGCGCCCTTATCGGCGGCGAGACCGCCGAGATGCCCGGCATGTATCATGGCGGCGACTATGATCTTGCGGGCTTCGCGGTGGGCGCGGTCGAGCGCGGAAATATCCTGCCCCGGCCCGATGTCGGCCCGGGCGATGTCATATTGGGGCTCGCCTCGTCCGGCCCCCATTCCAACGGCTATTCGCTGATCCGCCGGCTCGTCGAGGTGAGCGGGCTTCGCTTCGGGGACAGGGCTCCCTTTGCGCCGGACGAGTCGCTCGGCGAGGCGCTCCTCACGCCCACCCGCATCTATGTGAAGCCGGTGCTCGCGGCGCTACGCGCCGGTGACGGCATCAAGGCGCTCGCCCATATCACCGGCGGCGGCTTCCTCGAGAACATCCCGCGCGTGCTGCCGCCCCACACGGTCGCCGAGATCGATCTCGCGCAAGTTCCCTGCCCGCCCGTCTTCGGCTGGCTGCACGGCGTGGGCAATGTCCAGGAGCGCGAGATGCTGCGCACCTTCAATTGCGGCATCGGCATGATCTGCGTGACGGAGCGCGACAGCGCAGCCGATGTGGCCCGTATCCTCCGCGAGCATGGCGAAGAGGTGGTGACGCTCGGATCGATCGCGGCCAGACACGGCAGCGAGGAGCAGGTGAAGCCTCGCGGAAGGCTCGCCCTGCGATGAGCCGGCGGCGCAAGGTCGGCATCCTCATTTCCGGGCGCGGCTCGAACATGCAGGCGCTCATCGAAGCCGCCAAGGACCCGAATTATCCGGCCGAGATCGCCGTCGTCATCTCCAACCGCCCGGACGCCAAAGGCATCGACTTCGCCAGGGCGCAGGGCATCGCGACCGAGATCATCGATCACAAATCATTCGAGTCGCGCGGCGCCTTCGACCGGGCGCTCGACGCCGCGCTCGAGCGCCATGATGTCGAGTTCGTCGCCTGCGCCGGCTTCATGCGGGTCATGACGGAAAGCTTCGTCGCCTCGTGGCGCGACCGGATGATCAATATCCACCCCTCGCTGCTGCCCGCCTATAAGGGCCTCCACACGCATGAGCGGGCCCTGAAGGACGGCGTCACACGCCATGGCTGCACGGTGCATGTGGTCAGGAGCGACGTCGATACCGGGCCGATCATCGCGCAAGCGCGCGTGCCGGTGCTGAAGAGCGACACGGCCGAAACACTGGCCGAGCGCGTGCTCGATGCCGAGCACAAGATCTATCCCCGCGCGCTGGCGCTGCTGGTGTCGGGCGCGTTCCGGATCGAGGGCGAGAAGCTCACGGCCACATCGCCCGATATCAAGCTTCCGGTCATCATCCCCGCGCATTGATCCATGCTCGAGAAATTCTTCATCCCGTGGCGTGAGACGCTCGCCTATCGCGGGAACGTGATTGCTGATTGACGCTCCTCAATAACCGTCATCCCGGCGAAAGCCGGGACCCCCTGACTAGAATCATCCGGGCGGCGCTTCCCGCGCTTCGCTGGGCCCGGCTTTCGCCGGGGTGACGGTTGACGGATAAGGTATAGACTCTGCATGCTTCGTGTACTTGGAGAGGGCCGATACAGAACTAGCTGTCAGACTATGAGACATTCCTGCTCCGCAAAGTCAGCATCGCGCGTACGTCAATGATCGCAGGAAGAGGCCGTTCGAACGAGGAGGTCCAGGCGGCTTTTGCAGCTCGGCGAGCCGCAGCAGTGAAACGAGACGATGCCGACTAGAGAAACACGTCGAGATCGGGCTTTTCCTGCTCGGCGCGCAATTCGTCCTGCCATTCCTTGAGCAGCGCCTTGCGGCGCTTGGGATAGCGGTCCTTCAATATGTCGAAATGCGAGATGCGGTCGGTGCGGAAATGGCGGAAGGCGGTGCGCAATTCGCACCAGGCGATGATGTTGCGCGTCGCCTCGTAATAAGCGATGCCGATCGGCCAGATGGTGCGCTCGCTCGGACGCTCGAGCTCGTCGCGGTACCGGATGGCGACCTTGCGGCTCTCGCGGATGGCGCTGCGCAGGGCGGCGACATCGACGGCATCCGCGGCGCGCTCCTCGCGCGGCGGCACCACGAGGCCGGCATCGAACAGGAAGGGTTTCAAGCCCTCGGGCAGGACGGCGCCGATCTTGGCGACGGAATCGCGCGCCGCGCGCGACAGCTGGCCGTCGCCGCGCCTTGTCACCCAGCGCAGGCCCAGCATCACCGCCTCGAGCTCATCGACGGTGAACATCAGAGGCGGCATGTCGAAGCCCTCGCCCAGCACATAGCCGATGCCGGCTTCGCCGCGGATCGGCACGCCCTGGGTGACGAGGGAATTGATGTCGCGATAGACGGTGCGCAGCGAGACTTCCAGCTCCTCGGCCATGGTTTCGCCGGTCACCGGCCGCCGGTGGCGGCGCATGATCTGAAGCACCTGGAGAAGTCTGTCTGCGCGTCTCATGAGCAGACCTTATTATAGGGCTGCTGACAGGTTATGTCAGGAGACTGGCAGGAGCGTGGCGGTAAGCTAGACCGGCACGGCGAGCATGGCCAAAGGCGCTGCGGTCGCGGCCATCAGAATAGCGGCCATGATCAGAAACCAGTGGGCTGGCAGAGTGGCGCGGCGGGTGTGCATGGCGGGAAATGTGTGCTGATTCTCAGTTTGGGAAAATGATTCTTTTCAAGGGTTTAGGCCACAAGCCTAAGTCCTTGATTCAATTGTCCTCAGCCGCCGGGATTTACCGGCTGCGGGTGCGGCAGCGACGGGACCAGGTTCTGATTCGGGTTCGGAGTTACCCGCTTGAGCTTCATCTTGACGATGTTCTCCTGGGTGATCTGCGCCGCGTCGCGGGTTTCCTTGGCAAGCTTCGGCTTGTCCTTGGCCAGAGCCGGCCCGGCCAGCATGGCTGTCAGCAGCAGGCCCCCCAAAATGAGGCGGTTCATGGTGAAATCCTCTCTCAGCCAATAGGCCACCTCTCGCGCGAGAGATGGATAAGTGCCCAACTTGCAGGCGACAGTGCCACAGCCTGGCTGAGCGCCGGCTGACCGCCCCGTTCATCTGGCGTTCATGTCGGGATTACGCGCCCTGCCAAAGTCTTCAACTTCGGCGGGATTTGCTCTGGCTCACGCCCCTTTGAGCCACACCCGATTGTCGTGGAAGGCGCCGCCCGCCGCCGGGGCCGGCTGGTCGCAGCCGGTCAGCGTGTTGATGCCCTTGCCGTCCTCGAAGGCCTCGTTCGGCCAGATCGATTCCGCGATGAGGACGCCGCGGCGCACCCCCTCCATCGCCTGGGCATGCAAGGTGACCACGCCCCGGGCGCTGCCGAGCCGCACCTTGTCGCCATCCTTGAGGCCGAGCCGTGCCAGATCGTCGGGATGGACGAAGACGGTGGGCCTGCCCTCGCGCTTCAGCGACGAGGGCGTCTCATTGAAGGTCGAATTGAGGAAGGTGCGCGCCGGGCTCGTCGCCAGGCGGAAGGGATAGGCCTCGTTAGCCTCCTCGATGACCTCCCAGTGATCGGGCATCGCAGGCATGTCGTCGACCGGGCCGAAGGGCCCTATCCCTGCCTTGAAGCGCGCCGCCTTCCAATCCGGCTTGAAGCGGAACTTCTTGTCCGGATGGCCGAAGCCATTGAGGAAATGAGCGCTCTCGAAATCCTGCTGCACATCGATCCAGGTATCGCGATCGAGCGCGGCGAGATCGGGCCGGTTCGAATTCTTCAGCGTCCAGTCGATGAGCTCGCGCGGGCTCATGGCGAAGCCCGGATGCTCGGCGCCGACGCGGCGGGCGAGATCGGCAATGACGTCGTGATTGTTGCGGCATTCGCCCGGCGGCTCGACCAGCTTGGCGCCCAGCATGATGTGCTGGTGGCCGCCGCCCTGATAGAGGTCGTCATGCTCGAGGAACATCGTCGCCGGCAGCACGATGTCGGCGAGCTGCGCCGTCTCGGTCATGAACTGCTCATGCACGCAGACGAACAGGTCCTCGCGCATCAGCCCCTGCCTGACCTTGGTCTGGTCGGGCGCCACCGAGGCCGGGTTGGTGTTCTGCACGATCATCGCGGTGACCGGCGGACCGCCGGCGAGGTCATAGGGGTTGTTCAGCAGAACCGGGCCGATGCGGCTCTGATCGAGCTGGCGGACGGACGGATCGCGGCGGTCGAGCCCCTCGATCATCGTCTTGTTCCACCTGTACATGCCGCTGTTCGAATGAAGGGCGCCGCCGCCTTCATACTGCCAGGAGCCCGTCACCGCGGCGATCGCCGTCACCGCATGCATGTTGACCGCGCCGTTGCGCGAGCGGGTGAAGCCATAGCCGATGCGCAGATAAGTGCGCTTCGTCTCACCGATGAGCTTCGCGAAAGCCTCGATCTCGGATGAAGGGCAGCCGCAAATGGCGGCCGCCCATGCGGGCGTGCGCGTCTTCAGATGCGCTTCGAATTCATGCGGCACGTCAGTGTATTTTTCGAGATAGGCGCGGTCGGCATAGCCGTCGCGGAAAAGCACATGCATGACGGCGCAGGCGAGTGCCCCATCGGTGCCCGGGCGGATGATCATCTTCACATCCGCCTGCTTCATCGTGCCCGTCTCATAGATATCGACGCAGGCGATCCTGGCGCCCCGCGATTTCCGGGCGATGGCGGCATGGGTCATCACATTGACCTGCGTGTTCACCGGATTGGTGCCCCAGATCACGATCAGGTCGGATTTCTGCATCTCGCGCGGGTCAGAGCCGGTCATGCGGCCGCAGCCGGCGAGGTAGCCGGGCCACGAGAGCGCCACGCAGAAGGTGTCATAGAGGCCGGAATATTTCTTGGCATGGCGCAGGCGATGGATGCCGTCGCGCATCACCAGCCCCATGGTGCCGGCATATTGATAGGGCCAGACCGCTTGCGCGCCGTGGCGCGCCTCGGCGTTCAGAAAGGCTTCCGCCACCTCGCCCATCGCATCGTCCCAGGACAGGCGCTGCCACTGCCCCTCGCCCTTGGCGCCCTTGCGCTTCAGCGGGTGAAGCAGGCGGTCGGGATGGTGGATGCGCTCGGCATAGCGCCCGACCTTCTCGCAAATGACGCCCAGCGTGTAGCTGTTGTCCTTGGCGCCGCGTACGCGCCCGATGGTATTGGCGTCGAGCAGTTCCACATCGAGCGCGCAGGCCGAGGGACAGTCATGCGGGCAGACCGACCGGCCGATCTTGATATTTGTCCTGATGTTCATGGCCCCAGTTTAGGCTAAACGATTCCAAATGTTTAGGGTGACAATCCAATGAGACAATCCCGACGCCCGGCCGGAACCGCCCATGGCGGTTGAGATCATCACCAGCGCCCAGAACCCGACGGTCAAGGCGGTTCGGGCGCTCGCGGAGAAAAAGCACCGCCAGGAAACGGGGCTGTTCGTCGCCGAGGGGGCGCGGGCGCTCGAGCGGGCGCGCCTCGCCGGCATCGCCCCCGATCAGGTTCTTTCGGTCTCGGGACCGCAGGATTGGGGCCAGGCGCGCGATATCCGCGTATCCGATGCCGTGATGGCGCGCCTCAGCCAGCAGAACAATCCCTCCGGCCTCATCGGGGTCTTCAGGCAGTCGGCTCTCCTCACGCCCTTCGCCAGGGACGCGCCGATCGTCCTGGCGCTCGAGGACATCCGCGATCCCGGCAATCTCGGCACCATCATCCGCACGGCCGATGCGGTGGGGGTGCGCCATATCGTGCTTCTCGGCGAAAGCTGCGATCCCTTCTCGCCCGAGGCCGTGCGCGCCACCATGGGCTCGCTTTTCGGCGTTGCCCTCACCCGCCTGCCGACCGCCAAGTTCCTAAGCGCGCTGGATGAATGGCCGGGCGAGATCGTCGCCACCGCCGCCGATGCCAGGGCCGATTTCCGCCGCCTCTATCCAAGGCCGACATTGCTGCTCATGGGCAGCGAAGGAAGCGGGCTGTCGCCGGCCCTTGCCGCGAAAGCGAATGTCTCGGTGCGCATCCCGATGCCGGGAGCGGCCGAATCCCTGAATGTCGCGACCGCCAGCGCGCTGATGCTCTACGAGATCAAACGCCCCGAACTCGCCTAGATCTTACGGACAATCGCTGTCGATGGTGAAGCGTCGCTTGATCCAGCCCTTGGTGACCTTGTCGCCATTGTAATGCGACACCTTGCACCAGCGCGAGGCGGGCTTCACCGATTTGGGCACGCAGGGACCATCGAGATGGATGATACCGTGATTGCCGGGCGGCAGCACATCGACCACCGGATGGGACGTGCCGGGGCCTGCGCGCATATTGAGCACGTCATTGGCGGCAACACCCGTGACGATCAGGCAGCCCGGCCCCGACGTCGCATGGGCCGGGCCCGCGACCAGCATCAATCCCGCCGCAATCAACAATCGTTTCATGCTTTCCTCCCCAGCCTGCGACCCTCAGTCTAGCCTCCTGGAAGGCACGAGGCGAGTTTTCCACGGGTGAGCCCTATTCACCGTATCCTGGCAAAATCGCCCTTGTTTTCAGGCCTGGGTCGGTGAACACCCTTCACCCGGATGAACGACCGGCCTTGCCCCGGCAAGGGCAGCAATATTAGGGTCGGCAGGCTTTCGAGGAGTGATCGGATGAAATCGCATGCGCGGGTGGTGATTGTCGGCGGCGGCATCATGGGGGTGGGCCTCCTCTATCACCTGGCGCTCGAGGGCTGGAGTGA
Organism: Taklimakanibacter lacteus; assembly: GCA_003576695.1. Lineage (GTDB taxonomy): Bacteria > Pseudomonadota > Alphaproteobacteria > Rhizobiales > Aestuariivirgaceae > Taklimakanibacter > Taklimakanibacter lacteus. Next base: position 98,233 of record QOZQ01000009.1, on the reverse strand, counting down.
CATCGTCCTCATCGAGAAGGGCGAGCTCACCTCGGGCTCGACCTGGCATGCGGCCGGGCAATGCCCGCATTTCAACGGCTCGCTCAACATGACCAAGGTGCATGTCTATGGCACCGAGCTCTATCCCAAGCTCGAGGCGCTGACCGGCCAGGCCGTCTCCTGGCATGGCTGCGGCGGCCTCAGGCTTGCCCAGACCGAGGAGGAGCTGAACTGGCTCAAATATGTCGAGGGCATTTCCAAGCTTGGCGGCTACCAGGGTGAGATCATCGGCCCCGACGAGATCAAGAAATATCATCCCTATCTCGAGACCTTCGGCCTCAAGGCCGCCTTCCGCACCGTGACCGACGGCCATGTGGCGCCGGCGGATGTCACCAATGCCATGGCGGCCGGCGCCCGCAAGCTCGGTGCGGAAATCTACCGGCGCACCCTCGTCACCGACATCAAGCAGCTCCCGACGGGTGAATGGCAGGTCATCACCGACAAGGGCAACATCATTTGTGAGCATGTGGTGAATTCCGCCGGCTCCTATTGCGACGTGGTGGGGTCATGGACCGGGCACAATGTGCCGATCGCCAACATGCTGCACCACTACATGATCACCGAGCCCTTGCAGGAACTCATCGATCTCGAGATGGAGCTGCCGGTGGTGCGCGATCCCTATTCCCATGCCTATCTGCGCGAGGAGACGAACGGCATCCTCATCGGCCCCTATGAGACCGAGACGGCGCATGTGTGCTGGGACGGCAATCCGCCGGCCTGGGACTTCGAGAGCGAGCTCATCGCGCCGGAGCTCGACCGCCTGACGCCCTGGCTCGAGCGTGCCACCGAGCGGCTTCCCCTCTTCGCCAAGGCCGGTCTCAAATCGATCATCTCGGGCGCCATCACCCATACGCCGGACGGCGTCTATCTCTCAGGACCAGCCCCTGGCCCTAGGAACTACTGGATGCATTGCGGCGCCTCGATCGGCATCTGCCAGGGCGGCGGTGCCGGCAAATATCTGGCGCAGTGGATGGTGCATGGCCAGGCCGAGATCAATATGCGCGAATTCGATCCGCGCCGCTTCGGCAACTGGGCGAGCAAGGCCTACACTGAAGAAGTGTCGCTCGCCGACTATCACCACATGTATTACTGCTACAAGCCGGCCGAGCAGCATGAAGTCGGCCGCAACCTGCGCAAGTCCTCCCTGCATGACAAGCTCGCTTCGCAGGGCGCCCAGTTCGCGCAGATCTTCGGCTGGGAGCGGGCGCGCTGGTACGACACGACCGGAAAGGGCGAAGCCTTCTCCTATCGCCGCTCCAACTGGTGGGAAGCGGTCAAGGCGGAATCGCTCGCGGTGCGCGAGAAGGTCGGCCTCATGGATCTGTCGACCTTCGCCAAATTCGAGGTGTCGGGGTCTGACGCCCACAAGTTCCTCGAGCGCATCTGCGCCAACAGGATCCCGGCCAGGACCGGCGGCATCATCCTGGGCCATCTTCTCAACGACAATGGCTTCATCGAGTCCGAGATCACCGTCACGCGCCTCGCCGATGACAGGTTCTATGTGCTCTCGGCCGCCGCGGCCCAGCTCTATGACCTCGACCAGTTGCGCTGGCGGATCGCTCGGCAAGAGAAGGTCGAGGTGAAGGACGTCACCGACGAGTTCGGCGTGCTGGTGCTGGCCGGCCCGAAAGCGCGCGATGTGCTCACGCAATGCACCAGGGCCGATCTCTCCAACGCCGCCTTCCGCTGGCTGACCGCCCAGGAAATCGAGGTCGCCGGCGTCAAGGGGGTCAGGGCGCTGCGGGTCAATTATGTGGGCGAGCTCGGTTGGGAGCTGCACACGCCGATGGCGGAGATGCCCAAGGTCTTCGATGCCCTGATGAAGGCCGGCGCGTCCCATGGCATTCGCCTGTTCGGCACCTATGCGATGAATTCGCTGCGCATGGAGAAGGCCTATCGCGGCTGGGGGTCGGAGCTCACCAGCGAGATCGACATGTTCGAAGGCTCGATGGAGCGCTTCATCCGCCTCGACAAGGAGGATTTCATCGGCCGCGCCGCCAGCCTCAGCCGCAAGCAGCAGGGTGAGCGGATGAAGCTCACCTACATGACCGTCGAGGCGGGCGACAATGACTGCCGCGGCAACGAGCCGGTCTACCGGAATGGCAAGGTCGTCGGCCTCACCACCTCGGGCGCCTATGGTTTCGCGGTGGAGAAATCGCTGGCTTTCGCCTATGTCGATCCCAAGCTCGCCAGGCCCGGCGAGGTTTTCGAGATCCTCTTGCTCGGGGAACGGAAAAAGGCCCAAATTATAAGCGAACCAGCCTGGGACGGGGCGAATGCCCGACTGAAAGGATAAAGCTTGGACGGCATTTTCCGGCGCTACATCTACCTGCTGATCGTGGCGATCACGCTTGGCTGCGGCCTCCAGGGCGTCGCCGCCTTGGCCGAGGACGCGGTCATCAATGTCCCCAATGAGGACGAGGCGATGAATGCGGCCATCGCCAAGGCCAGGGCGGGATTGCCGGCCTTCTGGGCGGCGCTGGCCGACCCGCCGGCCGAGACGGAGGGCTATGCGCTCAAGGTCGCCATCACGGATGGCGACAATGTCGAGCATTTCTGGACGGCCGATGTCCGGCGCGACGGCGAGCACATCACTGCGGTGATCGCCAATGAGCCGCAGACCGTCAGCACGGTCACGCAAGGCCAGCGTGTCGATGTGCCGGATGCCGATATCTCCGACTGGATGTATCTGAGGAAGGGCAAGATCGTCGGCAATGAGACGCTGCGGGTGCTGCTCGGCTACATGCCCGAGGAAGAAGCGGCGCAGTGGAAGGCAATGCTCGAGGAGCCCTGAGCACCATGATCGGCGGACGGCATTTCAGGACGGCGTTCTTCGCATTCACCCTTCTCGCCACCCTGACGCCTTGCGCCGATGCGGCGCAGCGCATCGCCCTCGTCATCGGCAATTCCGCCTACCGGCCCGGATATGAATTGCGCAACCCGGTGGCCGATGCGCGCGCCATCGCCCGCAACCTGTCCGAGCTCGGCTTCACCGTCACCGTCGTCATGGACAGCGATCTGGCGACGGCGCAGAAGGCGCTCGATGAATTCGTGCCGGAAGGCATCGAAGCCGATGCCGCCCTGATCTATTATGCGGGCCACGGCGCCATGATCGACGGCCGCAGCTTCATGCTGCCGACCGACTTCTCGATGAGCAATTTCGACGAGATCGACAAGGAGGCGCTCGCCACCGATCGCATGCTGCAGACCCTGTCGAGCACGCATGCCACCGTGAAGATGCTGCTGTTCGACGCCTGCCGCAACAACCCGCTCGAAAGCCGCGGCGCCACGGTGATCGAAAAGCCCGAAGAGACGGAAGCGCGTACACAGGACATGCTGATCGCCTTCTCCACCGCGCAAGGAATGGTGGCGCTCGACGGCAGCGGCAATCACAGCCCGTTCGCGGAAGGGCTGCTCACCAATATGGGCAAGTCCGATGAGGATATCGCCGATATCATGCGGGCGGTGAGCCTGCATGTGCGCGAGAGGACCGAGGGGCGCCAGACGGTCTGGCTCGAAAACTCGCTGACCCAGAATTTCTATTTCGCGACCAAGGCCGCGGCGGCGGCGCTGGTCTCGCCGGGCAAGGTCATCGACCTCACCCCGCCCGAACCTGATGCCGATGTCGGGATCATCTTCCCGCAATCGAGCGAGGAGCTGCTGAGCCAGGCCGATCTCGACGGCAAGGATGCCGCCACCTTGCGCCTCGCCCGCAATGAGATCTTCGCGCGCAACGGCCGCATCTTCAACGATGCCGCCTTGCGCAGCCATTTCGAGAAATTCGACTGGTACCGGGCCACGACCTATGAGCCGGCGCTCAACGCGATCGAGAAGAAGAATGTGGCACTCATCCGCCGGTTCGAGCTGAGCCAGTCGGCGCCGCAGGCCGGCTTCCTGTTCGCCGATTCGGATCGCCGGCTGCTGACGCCCGAGGAACTCAGGCCCCTGAGCAAGACGGAGCTGCGCAATGCCCGCAACGAAATCTATGCCCGGCGTGGGCGCAAATTCGTGCGCAAGGAAGTCTCCAGCTATTTCAAGCAATTCGACTGGTACCGGCCGCAATTCGGCGAGGTGGAGCTGACCTTCATCGAAGCGAAGAATGTCGAACTGATCCAGAAATTCGAAAAAGCCAAGTGAAGCCGGCTCTCCTCGCCATTGTCCTGTGGATGACGGCCCTGCCTGTTTTGGCCGGCCAATATGGTGCAGCCCCCGCCGATCTCGAGGATCACCTGGCCCGGCTCAAGGCCGCCTATCCCGATGTCATCGCGGATTTCGACCTCAGCCGCCTCGTGCTCAAATCGGGCGAGACGATCGAGGTCTCCGATGGGCGCACCGACAAGAGCTTCGAAGAGCTTCTCGACGATCCCGATATCGACGACATGTTCGCCTATGACTATCCGCAAGGCGCCGAGCCCGAGGCGCCGGACGTCAATGTCGATCCCGGCCGCATCCGGGTGGAGAGCCTGTTCCGGGCGATCTATGGCGATTGCCGGAAGAACGAGGTGGCGCCCCTCATGCGCAAGGTCGCCTGGATCGGCGGCTCGGTCTCGATCACCACCCGCAATGGCGTCGACCGGGCGCTCGAGGCGGTGGCGCGTGATCTGGCAAAGCTGCCGCAATCAATGGTGAAGTATCTGACGCCGTCGGCCGGAACCTATAACTGCCGACCGATCGCGGGGACGGCGCGCATGTCCATGCATGCCTATGGCGCTTCGATCGACCTCAACACCAAATATGCCAATTACTGGCGCTGGCGGAAGCCCGGCAAGGACGGCAAGCTTGTCTGGACCAACCAGATGCCGAAGGCGATCATCGATGTCTTCGAGCGCCATGGCTTCATCTGGGGCGGCCGCTGGTACCACTATGACACGATGCATTTCGAGTACCGGCCCGAGCTTCTGGAGAACTAGACCTTCCGGCGCGGGCTCGATCTCGTGCTCAGTCCGTCCCGACCGACAGGATCGGACCGCCTTGCCGCCTCTGTACAAGGATCGCCGTCCGCAAGCCGGCGGCGGCCGCAGGGACTGCAAATGATGACGCATCACCGTTCCAGCTCCCCAGATGCTCGAGAGCATGCACGACATGCGTATGAGGCAAGGTGGTGCCGCTGTTCTCCCCACGCTCGACCGGCACCTGGATGAGGTTGGGATCATAGCGGACAAGCCAGACATCGGCGCCATCTGATGGTGCCTTGCCGGCGCTGATCCTGGCCTCGCCCCGATCGAGCTCGATCGCGGGTTCATCACCAGGTCGTGCGGCCGCGATCAGCTGCTCCACTTCGGGAAGGCTGAAGCCGACAGCGCTCGCTTTCCCATCGATGACCATCTGCGGCGTGAACGAGCCTCGCTCGCCCAGGGCCGGCTCATAGACAGCCTGGCGTTCGGTGAATTCGGGCTTTCCAAAAATGTCCTTCCAGCCGAGATAATCCCAGTAGGTCACCGAAAAACTCAAGGTGAGGACGTCGGGTCGCTTGCTGAGCTCGATGAGATTGGCGTTCGCCGGCGGGCAAGACGAGCACCCCTGGCTGGTGAACAATTCGACCACGACAGGGCGCGAGCCGGCCTCCGCCGAAGCCACGGAGAAGGCCGACATCAACATGGCGAATGTCACGATTGTCCGTTTCATGCCTGTGACCCCTCTCCGTTCTACGAGGCTGATTGCTATCGTCATTTTCGCAAGCACATGTGCGGCCGTTACGCCGAAGCCCCAACACAGCTTCGTGAAGCATCGCCTTTCGCGAGTCTTGGCGATTCAAGTCATCATTTATCATGCTGTTATTGCTAGGTTTGTCTTGTGGCCTTTGGGACGTGCCGAAAGGCCGGCCGCTCAGCGTCCGCCCGCTCTTGCAATGATGGGCAGAACCGTGGAATTGGGAAATATCAGGATCGCCAGCCACGCGCCGCGGGGGACGATGACATCGGCCCGTCCACCACTCCGAGAAAATTGCCGACGATCCTTAGGACTATAAAGCCGCTTCGAAAGATACCGGGGCAATTCCCTGCTCGGCGAGATTTGATGGCATCAAGCCATTGATTTTGCTGGGCCGGCTCTTCGATTCGAATATTTCCCTGTAATTCCCTGTAATTCCCTGTATCCGGCCCGAATTCGGCGCCGTTTATTGACCCCCGGCACAAGGCAATCATTCCTGCCCCTGTCCTTTATCACCTGATTTTTCACCGGTGAAACACCCGCTTTCTCTGAAGGAAGCTGCGGATGCACGATAGCGCCAGACCAACCGAGATGCGTGACCAGCTTGTCGAGCAGTGGTCGGCGAGGATCGCCAGGTCCTCAGGCACGACCGTCGAGGGCATCCTGATGCAAGGGGAAAATGTCCTCAACGCCTTGCGCGACTTGCGCCCCTATGGACCGCAGGCGCGGCGCATGCTCGAGCTCAGAGCGCGTCTGTCACGACCGACGATGTCCAAGCTCGAGGCCATCGGCCGGCATGCCGGCCTGCTCCGCTTGAGGGCAAACAGGTTGCCGGCCTCCATGAGCTCGCTCTATGTCCTGACACAAAGGCCATGGCGTCACTTCCTGAAGGCCATCGAAACCGATCTGCGCGGCATGAGCCGTGCCGAGATCAGTTGCCTTTTCACCGCCGGCCCGCCCAAAGCGGCGATGTGCCCCCTCATGACCATCGTCATCCCGCGAACGGCCGGCAAGGCAGCCAGACCTGCTCTGATCGCCGACATCAACGCCGCGCTCATGCAGATCGGCGAAAGGCACGCCATCGACCTCCAGGGCCGTGCCGCAAGGGTTTCTTCATTGCCTTGAGATCTTATTGGATATATGACTACCTGTGGTCATATAGAGGTACGGCACGAATGAAGGAAGTTCAGCTCAAGGATGCGAAGGCAACTCTCTCGGCAGCGGTTGACCGGGCTGTGGCAGGCGAGCCGACCGTCATTACCCGGCATGGTCGCAAGGAAGCTGTGCTCGTCTCGTTCGAGGAATGGACGCGCGTCTCCAGGGTGCCGAGTTTTGCCGACCTGCTGCTCGCCTTCCCCGGTGAACCGGACGACATTCCGGAGCGGCGGCGCAAGCCCGCGCGCGCCCTGCGCAAAGTCAGGTCCTGATCTTGTATCTGCTCGATACCAATATCGTGTCGGCGGACGCGCGCGCGAAGGGCAAAGTCGACCCCAAGGCATTGGCATCCTGGCTGCGCGCGCATGGCGACCAGCTCTTCATCTCGAGCGTGACTGTCGCGGAAATCGAGGCTGGCATCGCCCGCTCTGCCAGGATCGGTGCGACGGCCAAGGCGGTCCAGCTGCGCCGGTGGCTGTCCGCTGTCGAGCATTTATACGCGGGACGTATCCTGTCTTTCGGCATCGAAGAGGCCCGGCATGCCGGAGCAATCCTCGACCGAGCGCGTGCTCACGATCCCGGCTTCGAGGACATCGCCATCGCCGCTACGGCCGCCGTCCGCGGCTTCATTGTCCTTACCGCCAATGAGCGCCATTTCGTGCCGCTGGGCGTGCCTGTCATCAATCCTCTGAAGCAATTGCCTTCGGATCGATGATTTCAGCAAAGATGGGGCCTGCCCAATGGCAGGGCAGGATTGCAGCGGCGCGCATTGCCATGGAAAGGACTGCCCTGTAGACGGGCACGACAAGTTCGAGCGCAACCATCCTCATGCCCCCACCCTCCTCCAAGAATGCCCCATTGACCGGCATCGGCCTGATGCTGGCCGCCATGGCCATCCTGCCGTTTCTCGACGTGGCGGCCAAATTTCTCGGCCAGCAGAACATGCCGGTTCTGCAAAGCGTCTGGGCGCGGCTCTTCATCGGCATGTTCCTCATTCTGCCCTTCGTGCTGAAAGGCCGGCCGCTCAGCGTCCTGGTTCCGGATTATCCGCTCCTCCACACCGCGCGCGCCGTCCTCATCATCGGCTCGACCGCCTTCTTCTTCCTGGCGCTCGGCTATCTGCCGATCGCCGACACATTGTCGATCTATTTCGTGCAGCCGCTGATCGTCACCTTGCTGGCGCCGCTGCTCCTCAAGGAGCATGTGGGGCTGCGGCGCTGGATCGCGGTGGTCATCGGCTTCATCGGCACGCTGATCATCATCCGGCCGGGATTCCAGACCCTCAATCCCGGGGTCTTCCTGGCGCTTCTCGCCGGCACCACCGGCGCCCTCTATCTGATCGTCACCCGCAAGGTCTCGCACACCGCCGACCCGATCATCACGACATTCTACACCAACGCCATCGGCGCCCTGATCACGACGGTGGCGGTCGTCTTCGTCTGGGTGACGCCGACGCTCGAGCAATGGGGGCTTTTGCTGGTCCTCGCCGTCGTGGCCCTCATCGGCCACTATCTGGTGATCGCCGCCTATCGCTTCGCCGAAGCCTCGCTGCTGGCGCCTTTAGGCTATGCCGAGATGATCATGGCGGTGGTGTGCGGCTGGTGGTTCTTCGGTGACTTCCCGGACCGCTGGACGTTCCTCGGTGTCGGCATCCTCATCGCCTGCGCCATCTATATCTCCTATCGCGAAAGAGCGCGCGGCGTGCCCGCCGATCAGAGCCCGCCGCAGCCTTAGCTTAGAGGATTGGCGTCAATGCGCCGCCGCCGGCGTATTGTCACTGCGCAGCTTCAGCAGGTACCAGACGATGAACACGCCGAGCGCCTTGCTGAGCACTTCCGTCGTGAAGGCGGCGGGGGTCAGATAATTCGCCAGATACTGGAAGGCCAGCGTGTCGAGCGGCACCGCGACCAGGCTCGAAAGCAGGATGCGCTGCTGGAGCGGGCGCTTGGTGAAGGAATAGATCGCCCAGTCCGTCATCTCGGAGAGGATGAAGGCGGTGATGCTGGCAAGCGCAATCGCCTTGTCGACCATGAAGAAGGTGATGATGCCGGCGACCAGCGTCGCCAGCAGGATCCTGTGGCCGACCTGTCTCTGTCCGTAGTCGCGCAGGACGAAGACGAAGCCGACCACCAGATTGGCAAGATAGAGGTCGCCGAATACCGTCGGCCAGGGTGCCACGACCACGAAGAGCCAGTTCACCAGGACGATCGAAACGATATAAACGACGACCCACATCGGTATCAGCCCACGATCTCGGCGGCCTTGAAGCAGAGCTTGATCTCCTTCTTGGCGTTGTCGGCGCTGTCGGAACCATGGACCGAATTGGCCTCGATCGATTCCGCGAATTCCTTGCGGATAGTGCCGGGCGCGGCATTGGCCGGGTTGGTGGCGCCCATCACGTCGCGATAGCGGGTGACGGCATTGTCGGCCTCGAGCACCTGGATGACGACCGGGCCCGAGGTCATGAACTTGACGAGGTCCTTGTAGAAGGGACGCTCCTTGTGGACCTTGTAGAAGGTCTCGGCGTCCTTCTTCTTCCACTTCACGCGCTTCTGGGCGATGATCCTGAGACCGGCGCCCTCGATCTTGGCGTTGATGGCGCCCGTCAGATTGCGGCGGGTGGCGTCCGGTTTGATGATGGAGAGCGTGCGCTCCTTGGCCATAAAAGTCCCCTTGTTGAGCCATTAATTTAAACGTCGGGCCGCCTTATAGCGGCGGCCCGGACAGGCTTCAAGTAGGGGTAGAACCGGGCCTACTGGCCCAATTCGGCCTCGCCAACCAGCGGCGTCACCCGCTGCAGCGATACGCGGCGGTTCTCCTCTTCGGCCTCGGAAGTGGGTATCTTGAGATAGCGCTCGCCGTAGCCCGCCGTCACCAGGTTCCTGGCCGGAATGACATAATAGGCGGTCAGCGCCTTCTTGACCGCCTGGGCCCGCTCGCGCGACAGCTTCAGGTTATAGGCGTCCGAGCCTACCGCATCGGTGTGGCCGGCGATCATGAAGACCTCGCCTGGATGGGCGGCGAGGATCTTCTCGATCACCTCGGCGATGCGGTCGAGCTTGTCCACCTCTTCCTCGCGCACGAAGCTCTCGTTGAAGCCGAAGTGGATATTGTCGATCTCGATGGCGGGCATCGCGGTACGCAGTTCCGGTTCCTCCTCGATCTCCTCGACCGTGTAGCGGCGGGCAACCTTGCGGCGGGGAGCCGCCACCAGATAGTCTTCGAGCTCCTCATCATCGATCTCGTCCATGAAGGCGGCCTCGGGTGGCTCGCGGTCAGGCCCCAGATTGATGTTGATGTCGATATCGAGATCGTTCCTGTCGCGGCGGTCGCGCCAATAGCGCTCGCGATCACGACGGTCGGTGACCAGGCGCTCGCGCAGATAGAGGCGGTCGCGATCCATCATGCCACGCCAATAGGCCCGCTCCTCGGCGTCGTAGCGGTCGTCATTGATCACCACGCGATAGACATCGATGCGGCGGCGCAATTCGCCCTCTTCGAGCTGATCCGACCGGCGCCGGTCACGCAGCACATCGCGCTCGGCCCACTGGTCCCATTTGCGGTCATTGCGGCCGCGGCGGCGCTCACGGCTGCCCGGAATGGCATCGTCCTTCTGCTCCTCGACGACCACCTTCTTTGAAACCCGGTTGCGCAGGATGTCGCGCTCGGCCCTGAGCTTGCGGCGCAGCGCACGCTCGCTGTCGCGCGAGAGCTGGTTGCCGGCCATCAGCTCGCGCATGCCGTCGAGACGGTCGCGCAACTCATCGTCATTGAGCTGCTCGGCCGAACGCGCATCGTCGAGATAGGCCTTGGCCTTGGCTTCGGCTTCCGGGGCGGCCTTGTTGCCGTCGAGCTTCTGCACTTCCTGCTTGTCGGGATTGACCGGCGGCGGCTCAGCCGCCTGGTCTGTCGGCTGGGCGGGCTGGCCTTCGCCTTGCGCAGGCATCTGATCGCTCTTGCCGGTCGTCGTCTCACCGGCAGGCGGTTGCTCGGGCTTGGGCTGCTCCGTCGTCTGCTGGCCCTGCTTCGGCTGGCCGGTGGCCTTGGCTTGCTCGCGCGCCATCGCCTCGCTGCGCGCCTTCTTGAACTCGTTGGCGAGCTCCTGGCGAATATTGGCGGGGAGCCCCTTCGTCTTCACCAAATTGCGCCCGGCGCGCACGCGCTGGGTAAGCTCCGCGTCCGAGAGTTCCTTCGGCGAGCGCGTATCGGAGAGATATTGCGTCACTTCCGGCGGCACTCCCGCAGCTGTCGGTTGCTCAGGCTGCGGCTGCTGTGTGGTCTGCTCCGACGCCGGCGGCGGCTGGTCCTGCGGCTGCTCGGCCTGCTCCTTCTTTTTCTTCTTCACCGGCTGCTCGGGCCGCTCGGCCTGGGTCTCGACCGGCGGCTGAGTCTGGTCCTCAGGCTGCTCCGCCTGCTTCTTCTTGCGCTTCTTGACCGGCTGCTCGACCTGCTCTTCGACCGGCTGCTGAAGCTGCTCTTCCGGCTGCTCCGCCTGCTTCTTCTTGCGCTTCTTGACCGGCTGCTCGATCTGCTCCTCGGCGGGCTGCTGGGCCTGCTCGCCCTGCTGCTGCTCCTGCTGGCGCTTCTTTTTCTTTTTGATCAGCTGGTCGGGGTCGGACTCGCCTTGCTGGTCCTGTGCGAGAATCAGCCCCGCATTGGGGTTCTCTTCCTGGGCGAGCGCCTTCAAGGGCGCGCCGAGCGCCAGGGCCGCGGCCAGAGTGATGACGGTCTTCTTCATGCGTTGCCCTCCACCTTGACGCAACAGAACCATAGTCCCCAGCAATATGACGAAAATGAGAGATGGACGTGATAGTTTGAGGCGGAAACGGGCAAGGAAGGAACCAAACGTGCAGCCCATCTCTTATGAGACCGCCAGTCCCGAAGTGCGCGCTGTCTTCGACGATATCAAGGCGACGCGCAAGGTCGCCGATGTGAACAATTTCTGGAAATATCTCGCGCATGACCCGCGCATGCTGCGCCATGTCTGGGAGAGCCTGAAGGAGATGATGGGGCCGGGCGCGCTCGATCCCCTCACCAAGGAATTGATCTATGTCGCCGTCTCGGTGACGAATGGCTGTGACTATTGCATGGCGAGCCATACCGCGGGTGCGCGCCAGAAAGGGGCGAGCGAAGAGATGATCCGCGAGGTCTATGCGGTGACCGGTCTCGCCAACATGACCAACCGGCTTGCCAACGCCTATGGCGTGCCGGTCGACGAAGCTTTCAAGTGATCACCACCGGCTTGGGTTCCGGCCGGCAGGCAACTCGAACGCGGCGCAGAAAAGTTCGGAAAAGTTAAGGACGGACCATGAGCCGAGCTTTTCAAATGCTCCGGTTCTTAAAAGTGCTTTAGTCGCAGTGGATTGCAACATGTCAGTACATCAGGTTGCCGCTGCCCGAAGCGAGAGACCACCGTCTTTCCTGCCACAAGTGCCATATCCATGATGTTGTTGGCCATTTGCGCCCTTGCAAAAATGTGCAATGACTTACGTCCATAAAGACCTGCAGGACGCGGCGTTCCTCGCGATCGGCCGTCACTGCAGCACAAGAATTCGCATGCCGGATTTGCCGGGTAGGTCCGGATGGCTGGCAATGCGGATGGGCAAACCAACGGGAGGACTACAAAATGAAGAAGCTGATGATTGGCGCGTTGGCCGCCGGTACCGCCATGTGCGGTCTGGCCGCAACCGCCTCTGCGGGAGAATTTGACGGCGTCACTGTCAATATTCTCACGCGCCCTGGCTACGTGATTGCCGGACGTCTTGCAGAGCGCGGCAAGGAGTTTGAAGCAGCGACAGGCGGCAAGATCGTCGTCATCGAGGTGCCCTTCGCGGAGATATTCCCGAAGATCCAGAACGACTGGTCGACCGGCACGAACTCCATTGACGTCGGCGTGTTCGCCGCCGGTTGGGGCGTGGAACTCGATGCCGCCGGGCTTATCGAGGACATGGACCCCTATGTCGCCAAGGATACGAAGATCGATCTTGCCGACGTCGCACCCTATTTCCGCGAATTCGGCCAGAAAGTCGGTGGCAAGACCAAGCTGCTGATGGTCGATGGCGATTTCCAGATGGTCTATTATCGCACCGACGTGCTGCAAAAGGCCGGTCTCGCACCGCCCAAGACCTGGGATGAGTATATCGACGTTGCGTCCAAGATCCACGGCCAGGACATGAACGGCGATGGCCAGGCGGACTACGGTTCCTGCATCTTCAAGAAGCGCAACGCCCAGTCCTATTTCGCCATCCAGACCGTGGCGGCACCCTATGTGCAGACCATGGGTACTGCCCAGGGCTTCCATTTTGACGGCGCGACGATGAAGCCGGTCATCAACAACGAAGCCTGGAAGAAAGCCTTCGAAGTCTACAAGGAAACCGGCAAATATGGCCCGCCGGAAGAACTGAACATGGACATCGGCGACACCCGTGGCCTGTTCAAGGCCGGCCGCTGCGGCCTGCTCATTGAATGGGGCGATCCCGGCACGCTGCAGCTCGATCCCGATGCGGCCGGCGTCAAGGGCCTGATCTACGCCGTTGGCGCCGTTGGCTCCAAGGAAGTGCTGGACCGTGCCACTGGCAAGCTCGTGCCGGTGACCAAGGAAAATGCTCCGCACTCGGTCGATGGCATCAACTACGCGCCGTTCGCCGCCTTTGGCGGCTGGGCCGGCGCCATCAACGCCAAGGCCGACCAGAAGAAGAAGGACGCCGCCTATGCGTTCCTCTCCTACATGAACCAGGCGGCGCAATCGAATGTCGACGTGACGATCGGCGCCACGGGCTACAATCCCTATCGCAACTCGCAGCTTGCCTCGACCGACCTTTGGGTCAAGGCCGGCATGCCGCAGGAATTGGCCGCCAACTATCTGGGAGCCATCAACGGCGCCTTGAACAACCTCAACATGGCCTCCGACATGAAGATCCCCGGTGCGCAAAAGTATACCGGCGTCGTTCTTGACACCGAACTCGCCCGCTATCTTGCCGGTGAAATCACGGTCGATGAAGCCCTGAAGAACATTGAAACAGGTTGGGAAGAAGTCACGGAAGATTTCGGCCGTGATGCCCAGATCAAGGCGCAGGCCTTGGCTCTGGGGACAGGTAAATAGCCTTTCGGGATGAGCCTGGATTGAGCATGCATGCGCGAGGGCCGGACGTTCCGACGTCCGGCCCCTGCTTTCACAACAAAATTGGAGAGTTCGGTCACCTGCGGCCCACGCAAAAGCTTGCGGGGATCGGCGGGATCGTGAACACTGGGGCGCCATGACAGACCTGACGGTACCGGCTTCTGAATCGTGGGGGGAGTGGTTCGATCGCCATTCTCGTACGTTCTTTATCGCGCCCGCCGTCACGCTCATTCTCGTCTTCGCAATCTTTCCGACTTTCTACTCCATTCTTTTCGCGGTCAGCCGGGTCCGATTCACCCCCGAAGGCCTGAGCTTCCGCTTCGTCGGCCTGCAGAATTTCGCCAGACAGATTTTCGGCTCGGAACAGGATCACTTCCTCGGCAAGATCGGGGAGTTGGGTCTCTTGGAGATCGGCATCCTGACCATTGTCTCCGCATGCCTGTTGTTCTGGCTCTACAGGTCTCTGTCGATTACGTCATGGGTCGGCATGGTCGGACGTTTGATTTCCGCCCTGAGCGCCTGGTTTATCGCCTGGCTGTTGTGCGCGACCTTGCTGATTGGCAATCCGATCGGGACACTCCTGACGACGCTCTTCTACGTGATCATCGGTTGCTCGCTGCAATTCGTCATCGGAACCGGACTTGCCTTCCTCTGTTCGCAGCCCATTGCCGGCAAGAACTTCTTCCGTGTCGTCTTTTTCCTTCCGCTGATGATCACGCCTCTGGGCGTGGGCTACGCCATGAAGATGGTCGCAGATATCACCAAAGGTCCGTTCCAGCCCCTGTTCGGCGCGGCCTCGGTCGATACATGGGTGTGGTCCGCCAGTCCCTGGGCATCCCGCTTTGTCATGATGATCTGCGACAGCTGGCAGTGGATACCGTTCATCTTCATCTGCATGCTGGCGGCCCTGGAAAACGTGCCGAGGGATCATGTCGAGGCCGCGCAGGTCGATGGCGCGTCGAGTGTGCAGATATTCCGCGAAGTCACCTGGCCGCAGATCATTCCCGTCGCCGTGACGGTGCTCCTCATCCGCATGATCGAAGCATTCAAGCTCGTTGACCTTCCCAACATCATGACGGGTGGCGGTCCGGGTTCGTCGACCGAGTCCATGACGCTTCACTCGATGTATATCTGGCGCGCCAACGACATGGGCAACTCCGCGGCAATCGCCTACCTGCTTCTCATCGTGACCGTCATCGTGTGTGCGTCGTTCTTCAACTACGTCGTGATCGGTCAATTGCGGAAAGCCAGAGCGTCATGAGTGAAACCGGCTACAAGCTGGAGCGAACAAGCCGCGGCCTGATGGAGCGCCTCTTCGAACCGCCCGAAATCGGCAAGATGTCGCCGGCTGCCAGGGTCGTCGCCTATGCGTTGCTGGTCATCTGGACGCTCTTTGTCCTTTTTCCCATCTACTGGGTGCTGATCACGTCGTTCAAGGATGCCGGTGCGGTCAACAAGGGACCGTTCTACATTCCCTTTGTCGATTTCCAGCCGACGACGAGCGCCTGGATTGCCCAGTTCACCGAGGATTCCAATTGCGGGCTGGCGGCAATCGCGCGCCAGTTCGGGCTGCTGATCTATAACAGCATTGCGTGGCTTCTCTCGCCCATCGTCACATTGACTCCGATGGAGCCGGAGATCTGCAAGATCTACCGTGCCTTCACGAATTCGCTCGTGATCAGCGTCCTGTCGACGATCCTGTGCGTGGGTGTCGGCAGCATGGCGGCCTATGCGCTTGCCCGCATCCAATACCGCCCCAGATTCGGCAACATCGTCATCTTCGTGCTGCTGGCACTGGCCGTCATCCTGGTATCGCGATACTTTGGCGTCCACTGGTCAATCGCGTCGGCGGTGGGGCTCGCCTTGTTCTTTTTGCTGGCGCGGGCCTTCGGCAAGCACTTCACATCGAGGCTCGGCAACGGCGACATTCTGTTCTGGATCATTTCCCAACGCATTCTGCCCCCCATCGTTGTCATCATCCCGGTCTATATGATGTTCCAGGCAGTGGGCCTGCTCGACACCCATTTGGCGCTCATCATCGTCTATGCCGTTGCCAACCTTCCCATCGTCGTCTGGCTGATGCACGATTTCTTTGCCAGTTTGCCCATCGAACTCGAAGAATCAGCCCAACTCGACGGCGCCACGCGCTTCTATATTTTCCGGGAGGTCGTGCTGCCGCTCACCCGCCCCGGACTTGCTGCAACGACGCTGCTCACGCTCATCCTGAACTGGAACGAATATCTCTTCGCCGTGTTCCTGGCGACGGCGAAATCGCAAACCATGCCGATCACGGTCGCCGCCAAGAATGCAGGCGAGAAAGGCGTGCTGTGGTGGGAAATGTCGGCCATCATCGTGGTCATGATCATTCCCGTCATTCTGATGGCCATCGTGCTTCAGAAATTCATTCAACGCGGTGTCCTGATGGGCGCCGTCAAAGGATAGGACAAGTATGGCAGGCAATCCGCAGGTTCCAGTCAGATTCGACAGGGTGCAGAAGTCCTTCGGCCCCGTTAAGGTGCTGGAGGATTTCAATCTCGACATCAATCCTGGCGAGTTCCTGGTGCTGCTCGGCGCCTCCGGTTCCGGCAAGACCACGGCGCTGCGCATTCTCTCGGGCCTCGAAACGGCGAGCGGCGGGCGTGTGCTGATCGGCGACCGGGATGTGACCAACATCCTGCCAAAGTACCGCGACATTTCCATGGTCTTCCAGTCCTATGCGCTCTACCCGCACAAGACGGTAGCCGAGAACATCGGCTTTCCCCTCAAGGTGCGCAAGGTGAAAGCTGCCGAAATGGATGCGGCGATCCGCGAGGCAGCGGCCCAGGTGCAGCTTGACCAGTTGCTGCAACGCTACCCCCGTGAATTGTCCGGCGGCCAGCGCCAGCGCGTGGCACTGGCCCGCGCCATCATCCGCAGGCCCTCGGTGTTCCTCATGGACGAGCCCTTGTCCAATCTCGATGCCAAGCTGCGCGGCCACATGCGGGCCGAACTGAAGCACATGCAGGAGTCATTCGGCATTACCACGATCTATGTGACCCACGACCAGATCGAAGCCATGACGCTGGCCCACCGCGTCGCCATTCTCGAAAAGGGTGTGTTGCAGCAGCTGGCCACGCCTGCTGAAATCTACAACGATCCGGCCAATCTGTTTGTCGCGCAGTTCATCGGCTCGCCGCCCATGAACATCGTGCATGGTGCCCTGCAGGGTGAAACTTTCGTGGCCGAGGGCCATGAGGTCAAGGTGCCGGTGAAAGGCAGGCTCGACAAGGCCATTCTGGGCGTGCGGCCTGAGGATTGTTCCGTCACCACCCCGGCCAAGGGCGACGTCATGGGCGAGATCTTCACCAACGAGCTGATCGGCGACCATACGCTCATCACCGTGAAGACGGCGAAGGATATGATCACCGTCAAGGCGCCCAAGGATTACCGTGGCAAGACCGGCGACAAGATCGGCGTCGGGCTGGCGAAGAGCGGGCTTTACGTTTTCAATGGCGATGGCGGTGCGCGGATCCGCTGAACGGCTCCCGGCCCTTAGCCAAAGTTGAAGACATTGGCGACTGGGATTTGCTCCAGCATATTGATTTGGCGCGAATCTTTTTCGGCGAAGTGAAGCACTTCGCCGCGATGCGCGCTGATCACCACACGCCCTTCGTCCAGGCCGTCCATAGATAGAACCACAGCGTCGGGTGATAGAACTGCTGCGACGGCAGGTCGACCTTCAGCGGCTTCAACCTGCCGGCCAATGCGTCCTCGACCGCCTTCACCGCGAGCGGCCGGGCCACCGCCGCCTGGATGAAGAAATAAGTGAGGAAGTTGTCGGCCTTTGTCGCCTGGAAGCGCTCCTGATAGAGGACCGCGCCGGTATCGACACCTTCATCGACGAGATGGACGGTGACACCGGCATTGGCCGCATCGCCCATGGCAAGCGCCCAGTAGCCGCCGGCCTGGCCGCGGTATTTCGGATTGATGCCGGAATGGAAATTGACCACCGGGGCGGTGATGCCGTCGAGTGTCTTCCTGCCGATGATGCGCGTCCCGACGACGAGGACGACATCGGGCTTCAGCATGGCAAGGGCCGCACGGCAAGCCATGCTGTTCACCGACGTCACTGGCATGATCTCGCAGGCGAGGTTGGGATTGGGGTCGATGTCATACTGGGCGATGATCTCGTCAATGCGGCGCTGCGCGCGACGCCCGAGGAGCTTCTGGAACAGGACGAAGCCGATCTGTCCCATGACGGCGACCGGGCCTTGCCGGCGCATGCGCTTGCGGATGAGGTCGAGCTTCGCTTCGCGCTCCTCGGCCAGGATGGTGACCGGCCCGAAGCGCTGCACCAGCGCGTTGACGATGATCCAGGACTGCGGCGAGGGAACGGTCAGAACGACTATGCGTGCCATGCCGGTCTCAAAGGCGCCCGGCCTCGATGATGCGCTTGAGGAAGGCGCGGGTACGTTCCTCATCGGGACTGCCGAAGATCTTGTCCGGCGGCCCCTCCTCATGGACGACGCCGTCATAGAGGAAGCACACTTTCGAGGCCACTTCGCGGGCAAAGCCCATCTCATGGGTGGCGAGCAGCATGGTCATGCCCTGGGAAGCGAGATCGCGCACGATGTTGAGGACCTCGGAGACGAGCTCGGGGTCGAGGGCCGAAGTGATCTCATCGAGGAGCATCAGCTTGGGCTCCATGGCGAGCGCCCGCACGATGGCGACACGCTGCTGCTGGCCGCCCGAGAGACGATCGGGATATTCATTGGCCTTGGCCTCGAGCCCGATGCGCGACAGCAGGGCCATGGCCCGGTCGCGCGCTTCTCCCCGGCCGAAGCCCAGGACCTTCATCGGCGAGAGCGTGACATTCTCGATGACGCTCATATGCGGGAAGAGATTGAAGCTCTGGAAGACGATGCCGACTTCGCGGCGCAGGCGATTGACATCGACGCCCGGGCCCGAGACCCGGTCACCCTCGAGCTTGATCTCACCGCCCTGGATCGGCTCCAAGCCGTTGATGCAGCGCAGCAGCGTGGACTTGCCGCAGCCCGAAGGGCCGATCAGGCAGACGACCTGATGCTCATTGACGGACATGTCCACGCCGCGCAGCACGGCAAGCGGCCCGAAACGCTTGTGGACTTCGCGGATCTCGAGAAAGGCCATGTCAGCTCGCCGCCCGCATGCGCGCCTGGTCGCGCTCGACCAGCCGGTCGACGAAGCGGGCCTGCGGAATGGTGATGAGCACGAAGAGGATGGCGACGATCGTCACCGCCGACAGATTGAATGCGTTGGAGGCGATGATGCGTGACTGGTTGAAGCCATCGACGACGCCGATAACCTGCACCAGGGCGGTATCCTTCTGCAGGCCGATGAAGTCATTGAGCAGCGGCGCCATGATGCGGCGCACCGCTTGCGGCACGATCACATAGCGCAGCGTCTGCAGATAGGAGAGACCGAGCGAGCGCGATGCCGCCCACTGACTTGGATGGATGCTCTCGATGCCGGCGCGATAGACCTCGGCAACATAGGCGCCGTAGGTCAGGGTGAGCGCCAGGATGCAATACCAGGTGAGCGGAATGCGGGTATATTGCTTGATCTGGGCAGCCGTCATGCCGTCGAAATTGACGAACAGGCCGACGATCGGCGGAATGATGAGGTCGGGCAAACCCGAGAGCGGCAGGCCGAAGCCAACGAGATAGAGCGTCAGCACCGCCGGCAGGCCGCGAAAAACATCGCAATAGGCGATGGCCAGCAAGCGCACCGGCTGGCCCGCCGGTCCCGGCATGAGACGGGCAATTGCGACCACCAGTCCCCAGATGAGAACCAGGATCTCGGCGATGACGAATATCTTTATGTTGTTCCAGAAGGCCAGGACCACCAGGTCCCATTTTTCGGCGATGAGCGGCAGATAAAAGAAGGTTCTGCCGACGCCGGCATTGTTGGCCATGATGAAGCTGGCGAAGGCCAGCAGCACCAGCGCGGCGGCGCCCCAGCCAAAGGTGATGTAGGACCATTCGCGAGCCGCTGCGGCATCGATGCGCGCTTCGACGATATTGTTCTGGCTGAGCGCCTCGCGCGCCCGCCTGGAGAAGCTCCAGGACCGGAATGCCGGCAGGAACAGCGCCGCGGTCGCGGCGACCACCAGGAAGAAGAACGTGCTCCAGGCGGCATCTCGGGCGATCTGCAAATGATCGAGGGCGCCGGCAATGGTGCGCGTAGCGCCCCAGGCGCAGAGAACGCAGAAGCCGGCAAACAACAAGGCCGCAAGAGACAACCCGTCGGTGCGGCGCGGGAGAGTGGGCAACGTCCCCACTCTCCCCTTCGTTGCGATGTCAGTCACCGGCAGTCAGTCCGATCAGGGATTGAAATACGGAACCTTGGCCGGATCCTTGCCCCAGACGGCCGCCAGATATTTGTCGGCGAGTTTCGACACGGTGCCGTCATCGATCATCGCCTTGATGATCTTGTCGATCGTCGCATTGTTGGCGCCGCCCTTCGGATAGAGGGCGCCGTAGCTCTCACCCGTCTTGTATTGACCGACGACGACATGCTTGCCCGAGGTCTTCAGCTCCTCGGCGAGCACGATCGATGTGTCGGTGATGGCGGCATCGATCTGGCCGGCAGCAAGCGCCGTGAACATATCGCCCTGGTCGGGATAGACTTGCGTCTGGCCGGCGGGAATCTTCAGCCCATCGGCCACGAAGGCGGCACCGGTCGTTGCCTGCTGCACGCCGACGGTCTTCTCCTTGATCGTCTTCTCATCGACCGGCGTATCGGCGCGGGCAAGAACGCCGATATCGGAGCTGAAATAGGGAATGGAGAAATCCACCACCTTCTTGCGTTCGTCGGTGATCGATATCTCGGAAAGGGCGAGATCGAAATCGGCGGTCTGGCCGGTGACCAGCGGATCCCAGCCGACATTCACCACTTCCATCTTGTCGAAGCCCGCGCGCCAGGCGATCTCGGCGGCGAGACAATATTCCATGCCGTCCTTGATCGATTCAGGCGTGTCGCCGTTCCACCAGATGGGTGCCGGCAAGGAAACCTCGACGGTGAGTTGCCCGGCTTTGGCGGGGCTGGCGATCGGGATCGAGCCCTTCTCGCCCATCACTTCGCAGTTGCCGATCATGTTCGCGGCCTCAGCCGGCATCGAGAACTGGGCCAGCGCGGCGAGCGCCGCGGCGGCCAAAATATTCCGTTTGTTGAATTTCATCAGACTTCCTCCAGTGGCTTTATGTTTCTCGCAACTAGATCATGCCCGAAGCGATTGGGCAAGATCACCCGGTCCAGCCGAGACCGGCGGCAATGCAGTTCATGGTCATGAGCAGCGGCGTCAAGGCCTTGTCCTTCTGGCGCCCGGCGCGCGCATCCTTCAGGAAATCGACCTGCCAGCGATTGGCCTGGTCGATCATCGGGCGCACCCGGTCGAAGCGGCGGCGGAAGCCCGGGAACCTGGCGCAGAGGCCGCCGGCGCCCGAAAGCTCCAGCACCCTGTCGCGCGTCAAGGCATGTTCCCGCTGGACCTGGCCCAATATGCGCTTCGCGGCCTTGCGGTCGGGCACCAGCCCGGCATAAAGGGCGGCGATCTCCATATCGGCGAGATAGAGCGACTTCTCGACCTCATCGATGGCGAGCCGGAAGCCGCGCGAGCGCACGAACATGTCCTTGAGCAGCGCCAGGCCCTTGTCGCCCTGCTCGGCCACATACTGGTCGAGCGCCGAGCCCAGCCCGTACCAGCCGGTGAGCACATGGCGATTCTGGCTCCAGGCGAAAACCCAGGGGATGGCGCGCAGGTCTTCGACACCCTTGGCGCCGAAACGCCGCGCCGGGCGCGAGCCCATCTTGAGCAGCGACAATTCCTCGACCGGGCTCGCCGCCTGGAAATAGTCGATGAGACCCGGATCCTCGGCGAGGCCGCGATAGGTCTTGAAGGAGGCGGAGGCGATGGCCTCGACAGCGGCCTGGTGCTCCGGCACCAGCTTGAGCTCCCGCTCCTTCGGTGATTTGAGAGTATGCACCAGCACGCTCGATGCGAGTACCTCGAGCTGATAGAGGGCGGTGCCGCGATTGGCGAATTTGGACGACACCACTTCGCCCTGCTCCGTGACCCGGAGCCGCCCGCCGATCGTTCCTTCCGGCTGTGCCGCGATGGCGCGTCCGGTCGGCGCGCCGCCACGACTCACCGAGCCGCCACGGCCATGGAAGAAGCTGATCTCTATGCCGGCCGTGCGCGCCAGCCGGACGAGCCGGCGTTGCGCTTCATAAAGCTCGAAGCTGGCGCAGAAGAAACCGCCATCCTTGTTGGAGTCGGAATAGCCGAGCATGATTTCCTGGTGGCCGCCCAGTGCCTTCACGGTCCGGCGCACCATCGGGATCTTGAACAGCTCGTCCATGATGCCGGGCGCGCGGCGCAGGTCGTCGATGGTCTCGAACAGCGGCACGACGGCGAGACGGCAACTTTCGCGCGATGCCGCATCGGTGAAGAGCCCGCTATATTTGGCGAGGAGATAGAGCCCCAATATATCGGTGGCGCTGCGCGTCATCGACAGCACGAAGGCGCCGGTCGCCTTGGGATCGGCACCGTCGAGCGATGAGCGGATCAGGCCAAGGAGGTCGAGGGTCTCGCGCGCCTCATCCGACAATCCCTGGAACAGCGGCCGGAAGCCCATGGGCCGCTTGAGCTCGCCTGCGACCCATTTGGCCCATTCAGCCGAATCGGATTTCGGCGGCTCGCGTTTGGCGGTCGGGTTGAATTTCTGCCACAGCTCGGCCAGCACGCGGTTGATGACGGTGGTGTTCTGCCGCATGTCGAGGCTCATGGTGCGGAAACCGAAGATCTCGACCTCCCAGCGCACCGGGCGCACCGTGTGGGCTGCGATCGATGTCGCCTGCATCAACGCCAGAGCGCGCTCGGCATGGTGGATCGCCTCGGCCAGCTCTTCCGGCTCGGCAAAGGCCTTGCAATGGTGAGCGCCTCGCGGGTTGCGGGTCGCCGCGAGCCTCGCGCGCAGCGCCGAGAAATACTGGCGGAAGGGCTCGCCCGGATTGCGGGCGGAGAGGCTCATATCTCCCGCATTGGCGATTTCGCGCGCCACGCGGGTGCGGAATGCTTCCGGCACATCGGTGTCCGGGCCCGAAATGGAGATGGTCTGCGCCAGATATTCGAGCCGCTTGTCGAGGCGCTCGATCGCGGCGCGGGCATTCTCGCTCAAGGCCCAGCGGGTGGTCGCCACCGTCACATAGGGATTGCCGTCACGGTCGCCGCCGATCCAGGAATAGAACCTGACTGGCGGGCGCACCCTGATCGGCTGCTCGGGATAGTGGCGGGCCAACGCCCCTTCCAGCAATTCGCACAGCTGGGGCGTGCGCTCGAACAAGGTCTCGCGGAAGAAATGCAGGCCCCAGGCGACTTCCGCCTCGACCGTCGGCTTTTCGAGCCGGACTTCACCGGTGAGCCACAGGAGGTCGATGTCGTTGCGCAATTGCCGCATCAGGGCCTCGCGCTCGCGCGGTGTCCAGCGCGGGCTTTCGAGATCATAGAGGCGCAAATAGATGCGGCGGTGGATTTCGAGCACGGTCACACGCTTGGCTTCGGTCGGATGCGCCGTGATGGTGGGGCCGGCTTCCGCCGTCTCCAGCACCTTGGCTACCGCCTGGCCCGTGGCGCCGGCCGCGGCGATGGTGGCGAAGGCATTGGAGAACGAGCCCAGGATCTGGTCGTTGCCGCCCATCGTCTCGAGCCGCCGCCGGGATCGCATCGCGGCATTTTCTTCAGCAATATTAAGAAGTTGCAACCAAATCCCGATGACCTGCAAGGCGGGAGCGCGCAGCTCGGGCTTGATCGAGCGGGCATCTTCCGGATTGTCGATGATGGCCAGCACGCGCGGAGCCCGTTCGCGGATGACGCGCCGCAAGAGATCGCGCAGGAGGACGGTGATCTCGTCCACATAGCCGCCATCCACCGGCAAAATATAACGGGCCGTGTCTGCCATTCCCTCACCTGTCAGGCGTCCATTGTGCACCGCACCCAAGGAATGACAATGGCCCAGATTGCGGCTAAACAGCCCGCCCATGTTGCATGTGAACGGACTCACCTATCGCATTGCCGGGCGCCTTCTGCTCGAGGATGCCAGCGTTGCCATACCGGGCGGCCACAAGGTCGGCCTGGTCGGGCGTAATGGCGTCGGCAAATCGACGCTGCTGCATCTGATCCTCGGCGACCTGCAGTCGGAGTCCGGCAGCGTCGGCATGCCGCGCAATGCCCGCATCGGCACGGTGGCGCAGGAAGCGCCGGGCGGCGATGAATCGCTTCTGGACACAGTGCTGGCGGCCGATCTCGAGCGGGCGCGCCTGCTCATCGAATCCGAGACGGCGCACGACCCGCATCGCATCGCCGAGATCCAGCTGCGCCTTGCCGATATCAACGCCCATTCGGCGCCGGCGCGCGCGGCGACGATCCTGTCGGGCTTGGGCTTTTCGGAAGAGACCCAGAACGGCCCCTGCTCGGCATTGTCCGGCGGCTGGCGCATGCGCGTGGCGCTGGCGGCAGCTCTCTTCTCTTCGCCCGACGTGCTGCTGCTCGACGAGCCCACCAACTATCTCGATCTCGAAGGCACGATCTGGCTCAAGAGCTTCATCCGCGCCTATCCGCACACCATCCTGATGGTGAGCCATGACCGCGACCTCCTCAACGACGCGGTCGGCGCCATCCTGCATCTGGAGCGCGGCAAGCTCACCCTCTATCAGGGCAATTATGACTCCTTCGAACGGCAGCGGCGCGAGCAGCAGGCGCTGACGCTGAAGCTCAAGAAGAAGCAGGAAGACACGCGCAAGCACATGGAGGCCTTCGTCGAGCGCTTCCGCTACAAGGCTTCGAAAGCGCGCCAGGCGCAAAGCCGCCTCAAGGCGCTGGCCCGGCTCGAGCCGATTGCCGATGTGATCGAGGACCGCGTGGCGTCTTTCCATTTCCCCGATCCGCCGAAGCCGCTGGCGCCGCCTCTGGTGCGCTGGGACAATGCTTCCGTCGGCTATGCCGAAGGCAAGCCCATCCTGCGCAACATCACATTGCGCCTCGATCCCGATGACCGCATCGCGCTTCTCGGCTCCAACGGCAACGGCAAGTCGACCTTCGCCAAGCTGCTGTGCGGCAAGCTTCAGGCGATGAGCGGGGAGATGAAGCATCCGCCGCGCCTGACGGTCGGCTATTTCGCGCAGCACCAGCTCGACGAGTTGTCGGGCGAGCGCACGCCCTATGATTATTTCACCGACCTGATGCCCGAGCACACCCAGGCGCAACGGCGCGCCCGGCTCGGCGCCTATGGCTTCGGCGCGTCGCTTGCCGATTCAAAATGCAAGACGCTTTCAGGCGGCGAGAAGGCCCGCCTCCTCTTCGCGCTGGCCGCCTTCCATGCGCCCCATATCCTGGTGCTCGACGAGCCGACCAACCATCTCGACGTCGATTCGCGCGAAGCCCTCATCCACGCGATCAACGACTATGAAGGCGCCGTCATCCTGATCAGCCATGACCGCCATATCATCGAGACCTGCGCCGACCGCCTGTGGCTGGTCGCCAATGGCTCGGTGAAGCCCTTCGAGGGCGACATGGACGACTATACCGATTTCATCCTCGGCCGCACGCCGCAAAAACGCGAAGCTGCACCACCGCCGGCATCCGTCAAGGCTGCGCCGCAGCCGGCGAAGGTCAATCCCGCCGCGGTTAAGAAACAGATTCAGGAAATCAGCCTCAAGATGTCGAAACTACAGGAAAAAATCGACGTCCTGGACCGCGCCTTGCAGGACAACCAGCTCTATATCGCCGATCCCAGGAAGGCTTCCGATTTCGCCACCTTGCGGGCCAAGCTCGGGCGGGATCTGGAAGCCCAGGAAACCGCCTGGCTCGAAGCGCAGGAACAGCTCGAGCGGACGGCGTAGTCAGACCAGCGCAAAGACGCGGCTTGGACCTCCCGACGCGCCCTCGACCTTGGGGCCGCCGACCACGATCGTAGCCCCCTTCTCGGGCAGCTGGCCGAGATTGGCGGTCCCTTCGAGACCCCAGCGCCCGGCCGGCAGCCAGCGATAGTGGGTGGCGAAATCCTTCGAGGCGCCATAGTCGAGCGACAATGTGTCGACGACGATGCCGACGACCTTGCGTTCGAGGAGTGCGGCCGCGGCCTCGGGATGGAAGCCCGGAAAATGCATGACGCCCGCCGCATCGGCATTGCGGAACTTGTCGGTCCGCACATGCTGGTCCCAGCCGGAATTCATCGCGACCGCGGCACCGTCGGGCAGCGCACCGTTCTTGGCTTCCCACGCCTTGATGTCGTCCGGGGTGATCTGCGTGTCGGGTTCCTTCGCCGCACGCTCTGCTATATTGATGACGCAAAGCGGCGCCACCAGCGTGTCGACCGGGATGGCGGATGCATCAGGTCCGTCGGCCGAGAAATGATAGGGCGTGTCGAGATGCGTGCCCGTATGCTCGACCAGATGCCACTTCTTCATGTTGAATCCGTCCTTCTCGAAGACAGAGAGCACTTCGATCTCGAGCTGCTTCTTGCCGAAATAGGTCGGGAATTCCGCCCATAGTGGATGGGTGAGATCTACGACCTTGGAGAAGCTCACAGGCGCAGCCTCAGCGCCAAAGGCGCTGAAAGCCGAAGTGGCTCCGACAATGGCGGTCATCCCCGCACCCTTGAACAAACCGCGACGTGAGATCGTATGGGCAACCGTTTCCATGCAGCCTGGCAAGCACATTGTTCCCTCCTCTGCCTGTCACGATGATCTCATTGGTCATCAGCCGGATGACCTGTCAGGTAATGGTCATCCATGCTAGGCAGGTTGCCGGTCACCTGCCAAGAAGAAATAGTTCAGCCCCGCAAATGCTTTTCATCGCCCTCGGCATCGTCGCTCTGCTTGCGCTCATCTTCGGGCCGCAGATGTGGATCCGCCGCACCATAGCCCGCCATGCGCAGGAGCGCGCCGACTTTCCCGGCACCGGCGGCGAGCTGGCGCGCCACCTCCTCGATGAAGCGGGCCTGCAGTCGGTAAAGGTCGAGAGCATTGAGGCCGGCGACCATTACAGTCCGGTCGACAAGGCGGTGCGTCTGGCCAAGGCCAATTACGAAGGTAAATCGGTGACGGCGGTCGCGATCGCCGCGCATGAGGCGTCGCATGCGATGCAGGATGCCGAAGGCTATGGCCCCTTGCACCTGCGCCAGAAGCTCGTCGGCTATGCCATCGTCATCGAGAAGACCGGCAGCGTGCTCCTGCTGGCGACACCGGTGATCTTCGCGCTTACCCGCTCGCCTCTGGTGCTTGCCTTCGAGTTGGTTGCCGGCCTCGGCATCCTGGCCTCGACGGTCGTGCTTCATATCGTGACGCTTCCGACCGAATTCGATGCAAGCTTCAAGCGCGCTTTGCCCATCCTCACGCATTATGTGCGGCCGGAAGACATGAAGGGTGCGCGTCAGGTACTGCGCGCCGCTGCTTTCACCTATGTGGCCTCGGCGCTGGTCAGCCTGATCGATGTGGCGCGCTGGATCAGGATCCTGCGATTCTAAGTCTTGGCCCGGTTCTGCCAGCGCCCGCTCTCGTCCTGCTGCCAGTAGCTGACCTCATGACCCTGGCCGCGCGCGTCCTTCCAGATGCGGCGAGCCCGCTCGACGGCCTCCGGATCGGCGCCGTCGAACAGGAGGACAGCGCGCTCGAGGCCGTCATAGCCCGTGGGTTCGACACCGCCGATGAAGAATCGCACCGAGGCCTGATTGGGGTTGTCATTCGACGCGGTGACCCAGACCGGCTGATCCTCGGCATTGCCGTCCCTGGCGGTGCCATGGGGAAGGAACCCTTCTTCAGAATGGGTCCACAGCAAGGTCGAGAGCGCCTCGACCCGCTCGTCCGAATCGGTCTCGATGACGGCCCGCCAGCCGCGCTCCAGAGTACGCTCCAGCAGTTGCGGCAGCACCCTTTCGAGCGGCTGGCGCTCAAGATGGTAAAAGAGAATATCGGTCATGGACGCATCCAAGCGGGTCGGAGCGCCCCGGTCAACGCTCTTTGCGCCGGGGCGACTTTGCCGCTAAGGTCAAGCAAAGAGACTTTGAATGGGGTTGGGTATGGGGCGTCTCGTAGTACTGGCGGCTGCTTTGGCGGTAACAATCGGTTTGAGCCTGGTTGCCGCGGCCGGCAGGTCGGCCGCCATGGGTCTGTGCAATTGCTGCGAGACTTCCCTCACGCCCTCCTGCGGCAAGGTCTGCGCCGGCACCACGCTGACGCCGGGAATGTGCCCGGCCATCGTCGACTATGAAGGAACGGGAGCCGCAGCGAAGGGAAGCAACCCGCTCAATGGCATGTCGCTCAAGGATCTCTCGATCGGCACCCCCACCGCCTGGCAGCTCGAGCTGTTCCGGCGCTTCCTCGAAAAAGGACGGCGGCAGGCCGTCGCGACCTACAAGACGGCGCTCCGGCATCTGAGGCGCGGGAAAATTTCCGAGACGGAGCTCGCCAAGGCGAAGCCGCTGTATGATGAGGCCCTGGTGAACTACTATCATGGCATACGGGCATATCTGAACAGCGTAGGCACGAAATCGGACTAAGAGGCAAGGATATCCCCTGGTCGCTTGATCTGTCTGCCGATCTCAATTTTTGAATGGCCAAACGAAACCTGATCATCGTTCACAGAGGTCCCGAATATGAGAAGGACTTCAGGGAAATCGCCAAGAAGGTCGTGGCGATCGACAAGGATATCTCCGTCTACGCCGTTCCCAACCAATCGACCGTGCAATTGCCGAGCCTGGCCTGGATGTGGCCCACCCTGGTGGTCTCGCTGACATCCGAATATCGGCTTCAGATCAAGCGCGGCTCGGTGCTCAATAACCTCAAGATCGAGAAACTCGCCCAATACAAGGTGTTCCGCGAGGCGGATATCTCGACACCCGCGACACTTCCCTTCCAGTTCGGCACGATGCTCGATCCGTTGCTGTTCGGCGAGTTCGTCCTGATCAAGCCGATGGACCTTGGGATCACCTCGACGGGCCTGGGCGTTCAACTGTTCAGACGGCACCGGCTCGAGCGGATGCAGCCAAATGATTTCCCGCCGGATCATCCCATTCACCAGGCACGTGATGGATATCTAGTGCAGAGATTTGTCGATACCGGGCCTAATCCGTCATTCCACCGCATCCAGACCTTCTTCGGCAAGGTCATCTATTCCTGGCATTCGACGCTGCAGCAACCGCGCTGCCCGCTCGATGCGCCCGATGCGGAGATCGAACGCACTGTCATCGCCTCGCAAGGCGGCGAAAAGAACCGCAAGCTCGTCAAGGAACCGGATATCATCGCCCTTGCCGAGAAAGTCGGCGCGGCCTTCCCGACCATTCCCTTGCTCGCCATCGATGTCCTGCGCGAGGAAGGCAGCGGAAAGCTCTATGTCCTCGAATGCAATCCGGGCGGCAATACCTGGCACTTTTCCTCGAAGATCGGCGCCAAGCTCCGGCTGGGCTTCGGCAAAGCGGAAGTGAATGGCGCCGAGCGCGCTCATCAGATTGCCCGAAGAATGTTCATGGAACAATATGGCGCCTTTGATATTGTCGCGCGCACGCTCGTCGAAAAGACTCATCAACTGGCGTCGTGAGAAGGTGCATCCGGGGAAAAGCCGTGCAGAAAGAACCGCAACAGTGGCTGAGAGAATGGGAACGCCTGATCAACGCTCTGGACTTCGCCGGAGGGCGAGCCTTGTTCGCGGAAGATGTCGTCTCGTTCGGCACCTTTGCCGACATGCTCCACGGACTGGATGAGCTGGAGCACCGGCAATGGCGGAAGATCTGGCCGACCATCGCCGATTTCACTTTCGAGGAGCCCACCATTATTCGTTTCGACGACTCGCCGGGAACTATCGGCATCGTCGTCCTTTGGCATTCAAAAGGCCGAAAGAAAGAGGGTGGCTGGTATCCCCGGAAAGGACGGGCGACCCTGATCCTGAAGGATGGAAAGGACGGCCTGCGCTGCGTCCACTCCCATCTCTCCATGGAACCCGGAATTCCGCCCCTGGCGGACTAAGCCAGACTAGACCATCCACCAGCGCTCGATGCATTTCCAGCCGTCGAGCTCGAAATTCGAGCCCATTTGCGCGTCGTGTCCGATCTTCGTCGAGACAGCGTCGACGAAATTGGCATAGGCCGGAATGATGGCGCCGCCATCATCGCTCACCAATGCCTGCATCTCGCCATACATCTGAGCGCGCTTGCTTTCGTCGAGCTCGGCGCGCGCCGCCACCAGCAATTCATTGAAGCGCTGATTGTTCCAATGCGTGTCGTTCCAATCGGCGCCCGCCGCATAGACCTGGCTGAACATCCAATCCTCGGTCGGCCGGCCGGCCCAGAAGCACATCACGAAGGGCTTCTTGAGCCACACATTCGACCAGTAGCCGTCATCGGCCTCGCGCACCACATTGATGTCGATGCCGGCCTTGAGCGCCTGCTCGCGGTAGAGCAATGCCATGTCGACCGCGCCATTGAAGGCGGCATCGGCGGCCGAGAGATCGATCTTCAGCTCCGACAGGCCGGCCTGCCTCAGATGGAACTTCGCCTTGTCCGGATCGTAAGGCCGGGGCTTCAGGTCCGAAGCAAAATAGCGGTTGGCCGGGGTGATCGGGCTGTCGAGGCCGGGGCGGCCATGGCCCAGGAGGATCGTGTTGACCATGGCCTCGCGATCGATCGCATATTTCAGGGCGTGGCGCACATCCTTGTTGTCGAACGGCGCCACATCGGTGAACATCGGCATGGTGAAGTGCTGGGTGCCTGTTACCTCGTTGATCGCCACATCCGGATTTCGCTTCAGCATGGCGAGCGTCTTGATGTCGACGCGGGCGATGGCGTCGACCTCGCCGGTGATCAGGGCGTTCATGCGCGCCGCAACATCGGCGATGCCGAGGATCTTCACATCGTCGAAATGCGCCCTGCCCGCTTTCCAGTAATTGGAGTTGCGCTTCAGCGTCATGCTGATGCCGCGCTCATGCGCGACGAAGACATATCCACCGGTGCCGATGGCCGGCTCCCAATCTATCTTGCCGTTCACCGCCGGACCGATGACCAGGTGATAGTCGGTGCACATATAGGGAAAGTCGGCATTGCCCTGTGCCAGGGTGACGACGACCTTGTCGGCGCCATCGGCCTTGATGTCGGTAATCTGATCGACGATGCCCTTGGCGGCGGACTTCGAGTCCTTGCCGCGATGATGATTGATGGAGGCGACCACGTCGCCCGAGTCGAGCGCCTTGCCATTATGGAAGGTCACGCCCCGACGCAGCTTGAAGACCCAAGTCTTGGCGTCGGCCGACGGCTCGATGGTTTCGGCGAGCTCCGGAACAAGCTTCCCGTCGGGGCCGACTTCGGTCAGGTTGTTGTAGACCGCTCCCCACAGGCCGGTATTAATAAGGCCGGACGTGCCCCAGGTCGCCGGATCGTGGGAGTCGTTCGTGTTGGCGCCGACCATTCCCAGCCGGAAGGACCCGCCCTTTTTCGGTGAGGACGCCCGAGCGAGCGCCGGCAAGGTCAGGCCGGCGCCGAGAGCTGCCGCGCTCCCCAATACTGCCTGGCGGCGATTCAAGCGACCGAAAGACATAGGTCTCATCATGGTCATTCCCTCCCTGTGAAATCGCTGGTCAAGGTTCCATTGGCAAGGCGCGCCGCCGCCTCGCAAATCGCGGTGAAGCTGGCCGCGGCCCGTTGCGACATGACCCTGGCGCGCAAATAGCCATGCACCAGTTCGGGCTCGTTACGGTAAGCGGCGATGCCGCCCGATTGGCGGATCGCTTCGGCATAGTCGCGCGCATCGTCGCGCAGCGGGTCGATATCGGCGCTCACGATGAAGGCCGGCGGAAGGCCGGCAAAATCGCGCGCCTTGAGCGGCATGATATCGGGGTCGCTCACTTGCGAACGCTCGCGTCCGCCCGAGATGATCTTGAAATAGGACAAGGCTTCGTCGGTCCGGAGCAAGGGCGCCTCGGCATTCTCGATATAGGAACCGCGCGAGGGATCGCCGCCAAGGCCCGGATAGATGAGAACCTGGCCGATTGGTCGCGGCTCACCCGCCGCCTTGCGGCGCAGGCAGACTGCGGCGGTGAGATTGCCGCCGGCACTGTCGCCCGCCACGATCACACGCCTGCCGGAGCGTGCCAAATGCAGGAAGGCCGCCTCGGCATCATCGGTGAAGGCCGGGTGCGGATTTTCGGGCGCCAGGCGATAATCGGCCGCGACCACCTCCAGCCCGGTGCGTATGGACAGTTCGGCGCAGACATCATCATGGCTGTGCAGGCCGCCGACCACCATGCCGCCGCCATGCAGATAGAGGACGGCCACCTCGTCATGCGGGCCCGAATGCGCCGGCTTGTAGCGGCGCGCCGGGATCAGCCGGTCAGGTTTGGTCGCGGCAATGGTGAAATCGCCGACCACAAGCCCCGGCAGGCGTTCCTGGCGGAAGGCCGCGCAATAGCGGTCATAGACGGCGCGATTCTGTTCGACGGTATAGGTGAAGGCGTCCGCCGGATAGAAGTCCAGGGTGCGTTCGATGAACGCAACCACCTCGGGATCGCTCGGCATAGGGTGCGCCACTGGCCAGCCCCCTCTGTTGACGCAGACCTCCTCCTATAACGGAAATCCGCCGCTTACATGCGTGAAAGCGACGGACCTTGCCGAAATGCGAACTGAGCTCAGCCTTCGTAATGTTCGGCGACGAGCCGGTTGAGCAGGCGCACACCCCAGCCCGAACCCCAGCTCTGGTTGATGGCCGTGCGGTTCGAATCCATGGCCGTGCCGGCAACATCGAGATGCGCCCAGGGCACGTTGTTGACGAAACGCTGCAGGAACTGGGCGGCGGTGATGGCGCCGGCATTGCGGCCACCGATATTCTTCATGTCGGCGACCTCGAAATCGATCATCTTGTCATATTCGGGCGAGAGCGGCATGCGCCAGACCTTCTCACCCGTCGCCAGCCCCTGATCGTAAAGACGGGCCGACAATTCATCGTTGTTGGAGAAGAGCCCCGCATATTCCTTGCCGAGCGCCACCATGATGGCGCCCGTCAGCGTGGCGAGATCGACCATGAATTTGGGCTTGAAGCGGTCCTGCGTGTACCAGAGCGCGTCGGCGAGAACGAGACGGCCTTCCGCATCGGTGTTGAGGACGGCGATGGTCTTGCCGGCCATCGAAGTCACGATATCGCCCGGACGCTGCGCATTGCCGTCAGGCATATTCTCGACGAGACCGATGACGCCGACCACATTCACCTTGGCCTTGCGGCGGGCCAGCGCCAGCATCAGCCCGGCGACGCAGGCAGCTCCGCCCATGTCGCCCTTCATGTCCTCCATGCCAGGACCAGGCTTGATCGAGATACCGCCGGTGTCGAAGGTGACACCCTTGCCGACGAAGGCGACCGGCCTGTCGCCCTTCCTGCCACCTTGCCAGCGCATGACGACGAGGCGCGGCTCGTTCACCGAGCCTTGCGCGACACCCAGGAGCGCTCCCATGCCGAGCCTCTTCATCTGGGCCGGGGTGAGGATCTCGACATTGAGGCCCGCCTTGCCATTGGCCTTCACACGGGCGGCGAACTCCGCCGGGTTGAGCTTGTTGGCGGGCTCATTGACGAGGTCGCGGGCGAAGTGGACGCCCTCGGCGACGGCTTCGTAGCCGGCAAAAAGCTTCTTCGCCCTGGCGGCCTCGGTCGTCAGTATGGCGAGAGACGACAGTCCCTTGCCGTTTGCCGGTTTCTTGGATTTGTAGCGGTCGAAGCTGTAGATCCTGAGCTTGGCGCCGGAAGCCAGGAGAGCTGCGAATTCTTCCGCGGGATGGTCCTCGAGCGGCAGATCGGCCGCAATGGCCGCCCCTTCCACCCTTGCCGACTGCAGGTAGCCCGCTATCGCGCCCCCCAGCTGCTCGGCTTCACGGACCAGGATTTTCGCCGGATCACCCAGTCCCGCGACGATGATTCGCTGGAGGGACACCTTCTCCGGCGCGACAAGGTCGAGAATCTGCTCCCGCTTGGCCTCAAAACTGATCGCCTTGATGGCGCGTGAAAGATGCCCGCCGGTGCGCTTGTCGACCTCCGCGGCGAGCCCCTGCAATTTCTTGTCTTCCGGACAGAAAACGACCAGGACGCCGGATTTTGGCTGTCCGGGCGCAGCGAAAGTAACATTCATGAAGCGATCCTGCTGAGAATTCGGGAGGCTTTTCATTAGCGGCTCGGGCGCCGTGGTTCAACAGTCGTAATGGTTTGTTAAGTATGCAAATTTCCTGCCTTGGGAGCGCCACAGCAGCGGTTACATTCGGACATGGAAAAGCGCTTTGCCGACCCTATCAAACGGGTTAAGAAAGTGTAAAAGAAGGTTACTGGGTAAAGTTCGCAGGACTCATGACGACGGGGCGTCGAAGGGGAAAACGGGCGCACTCTGGGCATTTGCCCGGAGGCCTTTTGTTTGCCACCCTGTTCGCGGCATCCCTCAGCCTCGGCACCATGTTGAGCCCGGTGCCTTCCGCCTTGGCCGCCACCGGCGATGTCCGCGACGACAAGCTCAAGACGCCACCCAAAGGCACGCGCGTCAATGTCATCGCCAACAAGATCACCTATGACGCGCGCACCAAGATAGCTGTCGCCATCGGCAAGGTCGTCCTCACTTACGGCAAGTACGAGCTGGTTGCGACGCGGGTGTCCTACGACCAGCGCAACGACAAGATGACGGCGGTCGGCGAAGTCAGACTGACGGAGCCCGGCGGCAACATCCTGGAAGCCGAGCGCGCCCAGCTCATGAACAATTTCAAGGACGGGTTCGCCGAGCATCTGCGGCTGCTGCTGACAAATGACGCGACGATCACGGCCGACTATGCGGTGCGCCAGGACGGCTATCTCACCGTCTACGACAATGTCATCTACACCGCCTGCAAGGATTGCCGCATGTCCAACGGCAAGCCCTTGTGGCAGCTCAGATCACGCGAAGTGACGCATGACGAGAGAGAAGGCGTCATCTATCACCGCGACGCCACTTTCGAGTTCGGCGGCGCCGATATCATCACGCTGCCCTATTTCTCGCATGCTGATCCGACCGTGAAGCGCCGGACCGGCTTCCTCACGCCCAATTTCAGCTATGCCGGCGTCTATGGCGTCGGCGTCGAGATCCCCTATTTCTGGAACCTGGCGCCCAATTACGATCTCACCTTCAGGCCGGTGATCACGTCCGACCAGGGGCTCCTCGCCCAGGCGGAGTGGAGGCACCGGCTCGCCGATGGCCAATACAGCGTCGATGTCGCAGGCATCTACCAGCTCGATAAAAACCAGGATCCGCCAGGCGATACGCGTTGGCGGGGCTCCGCCCGCACGCAGGGCAAATTCGACCTGAATGACAACTGGAGCTGGGGATGGGACGGAACCCTCGTCAGCGAC
This sequence comes from Taklimakanibacter lacteus, assembly GCA_003576695.1. Taxonomy (GTDB): domain Bacteria; phylum Pseudomonadota; class Alphaproteobacteria; order Rhizobiales; family Aestuariivirgaceae; genus Taklimakanibacter; species Taklimakanibacter lacteus. The sequence goes on along the minus strand of QOZQ01000009.1, from coordinate 62,862 downwards.
CGGGACTTCATGGACAAGTACAGGATCGACAATCGCGACGAGGCGATGGACAATGTCTATCTGACCGGCCTCTACGACCGCAACTACTTCTCCGCCCAGGTCATCCATTTCCAGTCGCTCGATCCGGAAGATCATGAAGAGTACTTCCCGACGGCGGTTCCCTATATCCAGCACAGCTACACGCTCGACCAGCCGGTATTCGGCGGCGAGTTCGGCTATAACTGGAGCTTCTACAGCCTGCACCGCAGCGACTCGGTTTACGCCAACGACCCCGACCTGCCGCTGACCAATGTCAATCTCGGCACCGACCAGACGCGCGCGGTCGCCAATCTCGCCTGGCAAAGGCAGATGATCAGCAGCTCCGGCCAGGTCGTAACGCCCTTCGCCAATCTGCGCGGCGACATCTATGTCACCGAGAACCTGCCCGACGACAACAACCTGACGGAAGACAACGAGACGACCACAAACTTCCAGCCGACCGCCGGTATCGACTGGCGCTGGCCATTCCTGTCCAATACCGATGGCGGCCAGCATATACTTACCCCGGTCGCGCAGGTCATCGCCTCGACCAACGAGGAAGACGAGGAGGATCGCGGCAACGAGGATTCGATCAATCTGAACTTCGATGCGACCAGCCTGTTCCTGCATGACCGCTTTACCGGGCTTGACCGCTATGAGGGCGGAACGCGCGTCAATGCCGGCCTGCTCTATACGTTCCTTTCCGCCAATGGCGGCTTCCTGCGCGCCAGCGTGGGCGAATCCTTCCATGTCGCCGGCGAGAACAGCTTTGCCGATGGAACCGGGCTCGAAGGCACCAGTTCCGACCTCGTCACCGCCATCGCCTGGCAGCCCTGGGACGCCATACGCCTGTCCTACCAGGCCCGGCTCGAGGAGGACCTGTCCGCCATCAATCTCCAAGAAGCGGGCTTGAGCCTCAATTTCGACAGGTTTTCCGGGTCTTTATTCTATGCGGATCTCAATGCGGATCCCAACTCGGGACGCCCGGATGACCAGCAGCAGGTCTGGGGCAGCGCGGGCTGGAACTTTTCCGGCGGGTGGAGCGTCTATGCCGGCGCGCGCTACGATCTCGATGAAAGCAAGTTGGTTCGCGATACGGTCGGTATCGGCTTCAACTGCGATTGCTTCAATTTCCGCCTCTTTTACGAGGAGGATCGCGCGGATGAGGATGAAGGGGTTGATCGCTCTGTTATGTTCTCCATTGATCTCAAGTCGCTCGGCGGCGACGATGTGCTGCCGCGCCCATAGAAACTGACCTCCCGATGAAGACCGGCGTTTTCCTCGCTGCGGCATTCGCCGCCTCCCTGCTCTCCCATGCGAGCATCGGCCATGCCGCCGGTGAAAGCGGCCAGGGCGTGCTCGTCACCGTCAACGACTATCCGATCACGAGCTTCGACGTCGATCAGCGCATGAAGCTCAATGCGGTGCTCGGGCGGGCGCAAGGCAGTGCCGCCGATCAGCGCAAGCGTGCGCTCCAGGCCCTGATCGACGATGTGGTCAAGGTGGTCGAGGCCAAGAAATACAAGGCCGACCCGAACGATAAGACGATCGATGCCCAGATCGAGAAGATGGCCAAGGGGTCGAAGACCGACACCAAGGGTCTTGCCGCACAGCTCAAATCCAAGGGTGTGTCGATGACCACCTTGCGCCGGCTGGTAACCGCGCAAATCTCCTTCAACCGCCTGCTCGCCGGCATGTACAAGCTGAAGGTCGAGGTAGATCCGGCGGAAGTCGACAAGAAGTACAACGAAATCGTCAATGATCCGCGGCTCAAGCCGGTCTCGGTCTATGAGATCCTGGAGATCGACATGCCGGTGGACAGCGCCACCAGCGATGCCATGGGCCAGCAGCTCTTCGTGGCACGCGCGGCCGACGCCGCGCAGTACCGGCAGAAGTTCAAGGGCTGCAACAGCGCCCGCCAGGCGGCGAGCGGCATCTACAATGTGCGGATCGGCAAGCGGCTGCAGGCCGATGGCGCCAAGATTCCCAAGCCCCTCAGGGCCGCTCTCGATCAGGCAGGCCCCGGCGGCATCGTCGGGCCGGCGCGCAGCAAGACCGGCATCCAGCTCATCGCCTTCTGCGGCAGAAAGAGCATTGCGCCGGAGAAGCCGACCCGCGACCAGATCGAGACGATGCTGACCAACAAGAAATACGACGTCTATGAGGAACGCTATATGCGCGAGCTGCGGCGCAACGCGTTCATCGAATACAAGGACGCCAAGGCGACCGAGGGCGCGAAGGCCACAGAGTGAGCGCGCTCTCCGGCGAGACCAGGCCGATCGCGGTGACGATCGGCGAACCTGGCGGCGTCGGCTCCGACATAACCCAAGGGGCGTGGCTCGCCTTGCGCGAGGAGAAGAAGCTCGCCTTCTTCGTTATCGGCGACTGCGCCTTCCTGAAAGAACGGTTTTCCCGATTGGGCCATGCCGTCCCGCTACGCCGCATCGCCCACCCCGCCGAAGTGGCCGGCATCTTTGCAGAAGCGTTGCCGGTCATCGACATGCCTTTCGATGAACGCCCCGAAACCGGGCGCTTCATCCCCGGAACTGCCGCCACCGTGATCCGCTCCATCGACAGCGCGGTGGAACTCGCTCTGGCGGGTGCGATCGCGGCGATGGTGACCAACCCGATCCAGAAGGAAGCCCTCTATGCGGCGGGCTTCACGCATCAGGGCCACACCGATTATCTGGCGCATCTGGCCCAGAGCCGGGGCCATGACGCGGAACCCGTGATGATGCTGTGCGCCGAAGACCTGCGCGCCATTCCCGTCACGGTTCACATCGCGCTCGCCGAGGTTCCACGCCAGCTTACATCCGGGCTCATCATCCGCCAGGCGCGCGTGGCAGCTCGTGATCTCAGACAGCGCTTCGGCATCGTCGAGCCGCGGCTGGCGATGACGGGACTCAATCCACATGCGGGTGAGAATGGCGCGATGGGCCAGGAGGAACAGACGATCCTGGCGCCGGCGCTCGCTGCGCTGCGCGCCGAGGGGCTTGCGGTCCAGGGACCACTTTCCGCCGATACTGCCTTCCATCCCGAGGCGCGCGCCCTCTATGATGCGATCCTGTGCATGTATCACGACCAGGCGCTGATCCCGGTGAAGACGCTCGATTTCCACGGCGGCGTCAATTGCACGCTGGGCCTGCCCTTCATCCGGACATCGCCCGATCATGGGACAGCGCTGAGCCTCGCGGGAACCGGCAAGGCGAACCCCAAGAGCCTGATCGCCGCGATCCGGCTCGCCTTTGAAATGTCCTGGCGCAGCGCATGAGCGACGATGGCCTGCCGCCGCTGCGCGAGGTCATCGCCCGTCACGGCCTCGATGCCCGCAAGAGCCTGGGGCAGAATTTCCTCTTCGATCTCAACCTCACACGGCGCATCGCGCGCAGCGCCGCGCCGCTTGCCGCTGCAACCGTTGTCGAGATCGGCCCGGGTCCTGGCGGGCTCACCCGCGCGCTTCTCCTCGAAGGCGCCAAACGGGTTGTCGCGGTCGAAAAGGATGCGCGGGCCTTGCCGGCGCTGGCGGAAATAGCCGCTCACTATCCGGGCCGGCTCACCGTCATAGAGGCCGATGCTCTCCGCTTCGACTGGCAGGTCCATATCGAGGGCGACGCCAAGATCGTCGCCAATCTTCCCTACAATATCGCGACCCCTCTTCTCACCGGATGGCTCACGAGCCCATGGCCACCCTGGTTCTCGTCCCTGACGCTGATGTTCCAGAAGGAAGTGGCCGAGCGCATCGTCGCAGCGCCCCGATCGGAGGCCTATGGGCGGCTTTCGATCATCAGCCAGTGGTGCGCCCATGCGAGAAAGCTGTTCGACATCGACCGGCGCGCTTTTTCGCCGCCGCCCAAGATAACCTCATCCGTCGTCCAGCTTACGCCGAAGCTGCTGCGCGAACCTTCCTGCGATATCGCCGTGCTTGAAAAAGTCACGGCCGCCGCCTTCGGCCAGCGCCGCAAGATGCTGCGCTCCAGCCTCAAAGGACTTCATCCCGACATGGCCAATCTGCTTGCAAAGCTCGGCATAGATGCCAATCTGCGGGCCGAGCAGCTGGCGGTCGGCGATTTCGCGCGTATCGCCCAGGCCCTGGGAGGCACCGCCGAATGAACCGCCAATCTTTGACATCCTATGGCGAGCCTCTGGCCGCGACCGAAATTCCGCTGCCCGGGCCCAAGGGCAGCGAGGTCCTGATCCGCGTGGCCTCCTGCGGCGTCTGCCACAGCGACCTTCATCTCCAGGATGGTTTCTTCGAGCTGGGCGAAGGCAAGCGTCTCGACATCAGGCTCGGCCGCAGATTGCCTTTCACGCTCGGCCACGAGATCGCCGGCCATGTGGAGCAAGCGGGACCCGATGCGGGTACGCTCGACCGCGATGCCTTTTATGCCGTCTACCCCTGGTGCGGCTGCGGCAAGTGCGAGAGATGCGGCAACGGCCAGGAGCATCTCTGCGACGCGCCGCGCCAGCTCGGCATCAATGTCGATGGCGGCTATGCGAGCCATGTGCTCGTGCCGCATCCGCGCTACCTGATCGATGCGCGGGGCATCAATGCCAAGCTCGCCGGCAGCTATATGTGCTCCGGCCTCACCGCCTTCAGCGCCATCCGCAAGGCGCAGAAATTCATGCCGGAGAACGGCTCGCTCATGATCGTCGGTCTCGGCGGCGTGGGCATGATGGGGCTCGAGATCGCGCGCGCCTTGGTGAAGGGCCGCATCCATGCCGCCGATGTCGTCGCAGCCAAGCGCGAAACGGCGCTGGCGCTCGGCGCCGCAGCCGCCTTCGATCCGGTGGCGCCCGATGCCCGCAAGAGCGTCGTCAAGCAGGCGGGCCAGATGGACGCGGCCATCGACTTCGTCGGCTCCGAGTCCTCGCTCAATTTCGCCCAGAGCGTCGTCGGCAAGGGCGGCGCCGTCATCATCGTCGGCCTGATGGGCGGCAAGTTCTCGCTTCCAGTGCCGATGTTCCCGCTGCGTGAGCTCACCCTCACCGGCTCCTATGTCGGCAGCCTCGCCGAAGCGCGCGAGCTCATGACGCTGGTGCGCGAAGGCCGCATCCGGCCGATCCCGGTCAGCGAGCGCCCGCTTGCCGATGCCAATGAAGTGTTCGCCGACCTGCGCGCTGGCGCCGTCACCGGCCGGGTAATTTTAAGACCATAACGTCGTTCTATCTCAATGAATGAATTTCCTTCAGCGATCGACGTTCAATTCCTGAAAGGGCTTCGTGTATCGTGCCTGATATTTCAGCCTTATGCTGTCGAAATAACTTTCGATGACGGTTCATCCCTGGTGAGCGAGCACTTGATCGAGTATTCGCCGGTCGCTGGTGAGGTTCAAGTCTTGGACATTCAAAAGGGCTTTGATCATGTATCAATTCACCGAATAGTCGATCGCCGAATAGCCGACATCAGGCGCGAGCCTTTCGACCTTTCGCTTCATTTTGAAGATGGTCAGACCCTAAAGGTGATCTCAAAGCCGGGCCCACTTGAGTCCGGCCATCTGTCTCATGGTGGAGTGACTATCGTTTTTTGAAAGTCAGCGACGGCACTGTCACTCACAGCGTCTTGTTCAGCTTGCGTACGAATTCGGTGAGGCCGGTGCGGCGCTTGCGGCGCAGTCGCTCGGCGGTCAAGATGGCAGTGATCTCGGCGCCTGCCGCCTCGACATCGTCATTGACGATGACATAGTCATATTCGGCCCAGTGGCTCATCTCGCGCGAAGCTTCCGCCATGCGCTTGGCGACGACGGAGGCGGAATCCTGGGCACGCTTGATCAGCCGGTCGCGCAGATCATCGGTCGAAGGCGGCAGGATGAAGATACGCACCAGGTCGTCCCCCATCGCCTGCTCGAGCTGCTGGGTGCCCTGCCAGTCGATGTCGAACAGCACGTCGCGCCCCTTGCTCAGCGCATCCTCGACCGGCAGCCGCGGCGTGCCATAGAGATTGCCGAAGACCTCCGCATATTCGAGAAGCTCACCCCCGTCGCGCATCTCGAAGAAGCGCTCCTTGGAGATGAAGAAATAATCCTTGCCGTCGAGCTCGCCGGGCCGCGGCGGCCTCGTCGTCACCGAGACCGACATGCGGATATGATGATCGGAAGCGAGGAGCGCGCGCGAGAGCGTGGTCTTGCCGGCGCCTGACGGCGAGGACATCACCAGCAGGAGACCGCGCCGGGCGATCACTGTTTTGGCGCTACTCAATGTTCTGCACCTGCTCGCGCATCTGGTCGATGACCGTCTTCAGTTCAAGCCCGATCGCGGTCAACGAGCGATCAGACGCCTTGGAACACAGCGTGTTGGCCTCGCGGTTGAATTCCTGCGACAGGAAATCGAGCTGGCGGCCGGCCGGCTCGCTCGACAGCAGCAGTTTGCGCGCTGCCTCGATATGGGCAAAGAGCCGGTCGATCTCCTCGGCGATATCGGCTCTTGTGGCCAAGAGAACCGCCTCCTGATGGAGGCGATCGCGGTCGAAGGACGCATTGGTCTCCATCAGACGCGCCACCTGCTCGGCGAGGCGGGCGCGGATGGCCTCCACCGTGCGGGCCGGATTGTCGCGCGCCGCGACGACGAGCTTCTCGATCCGGTCGAGATGCAGGCCGAGCACGGCGGCGAGCTTGGCGCCTTCGGCCTTGCGCGTCACGGCAAGCGCCTGGAATGCCTCTTCCGCGCTCTTGACCATCGCCTTGTCGCGGCGGGCGACCGCGGTCTCGTCCTCGAAGGGTGCGGCCACGTCCATGACGCCTCTGAGCGCCAGCAGGGTCTCGACCTGGGGCGGCGATCCACCAAGGCGCTCGCGCAGCCTTTCGGCCAGGACGACCACCTGCTCGAGCGCCGTCTCGTTGATGGCGAGCTTTTGCTCGGCGCCGCCGCGATCGCAGGTCAGGCCGATCTGGATATTGCCGCGTTTCAGGTTCTTCTGGGCCAGCTCACGCACTGGCAGATCGAGCGTCTCGAAACCGGGCGGCAAACGGCAGCGCACGTCGAGGCCCTTGCCATTGACGCTCTTGATCTCCCACTGCCAGTGCAGGCCTTCCAGCGCCGAAGACGCACGCGCGTAACCTGTCATGCTCGACAACGGCATCAGACCCCAATCCCCGAATCAAACTTCGCGCGACTTTACCGCCTCAGGCACAAGCGTGGATACGGCTTTTCCGCCCCTTCCCTCACTACAGTAAACACCGCTTCAGGGCGCCCGCGGCTTGGGAACAGGGATGGGAATGAGCCCCTTGGCGCCCTTGATCACACTGCCGGGCTTCACGTCCAGGGCCAGCGTGGCTTCCGGCTGGACGGCTGGCGCAGGCGTGTCGTCGGGCTGCATCGCTGCCACTTTGGCGGTCAGGTTGTCCGGTCGCGGCCTGGGCAACGGAACAGCGACCTGCGGCTCGGCGGATGAGCCGGCATCCTGGGTTCCGGCCTGCGGCGGCTCCGCAGCCGGGGTCTCAGCCTCGGCTTCAGGTTCGGGCGCAGTTGTGCCGTCCGCTGCCGGCTGGGTGGTGGTATCCTCCACCGCCGGCAAACCGGTTGCCGAGGCCTGCTGGCCGGAAGCGGTTGCCGAGCCTGCCTCGAGCGCGGGTTGTGCCGGCTGGGTGACGAGCGCATCACTGCCGGCAGCAGCGTCCGCCTCGTCCATGACCGGGGCTTCTTCGCCGCCCTGGTTGCGGTTTTTCTCGATCTCGCGCCATTTCTTTACATTCACGCGATGTTCCGCGAGCGTCGCGGCAAAGGCATGCCCGCCCGATCCGTCGGCAACGAAATACAGATCATTTGTCTTGGCCGGGGCCAGCGCCGCGGCGAGCGCGTCACGGCCGGGATTGGCGATCGGGCCCGGCGGCAGGCCATTGATGCGGTAGGTGTTGTAAGGCGTCGCTTGAGCGATATCGGCCTTGGTCAGCGGCCGGTCGAGCTTCGTCTTGCCCTCGGTGATCCCATATATGATGGTCGGATCGGACTGCAGGCGCATGCCCTGGCGCAAGCGGTTGGCGAAGACCGAAGCGACGCGCGGACGCTCCTGCGGAACGCCCGTCTCCTTTTCGATGATCGAGGCGAGGATGATGGCCTCAGCCGGCGTCTTCACGGGCGAATCCTCGGGCCGCTGCGGCCACAGATCATCCATCATCCGCTGGCTCGCCGTCATCATGCCCTTGACGACGTTGTTGCGCGTCTCGCCGCGTTGGAAGACATAGGTGTCGGGCATGATCTGCCCTTCTGCCGGGGTGAGCGTGATGTCACCGGTCAGAACCTCGTTCTCGCGCAGCCGGTCAAGCGCCTGCGCCGTCGTCCAGCCTTCCGGAATGGTGACCTTGTAGGTGATGAACTTGCCCGAGACGATGAGGTTCATCACGTCCTGCATGCTCATCGCCTGGCGGAATTGATACTCGCCAGGCTTCAGCCGTCCTGCGGTTCCCGTCACCTTCGCCGCGGCGGCGAAGATATTGGCGCTCGAAATGACATTCGCTTTCTCGAGCTCAGCCGCGATGCCGAGCAGCCCGCCGCCGCGTTCGACGGTGAAAACCTTGTCTTCCGCCAGGGGACCGGGGCCGGTGAACTTCACATAGCCGTACAGGCTGGTGCCGAACACCGTCAAAGCGGCACAGCCGGCGAGCAGGATCAGAGAGTAGACGACACGCCTGAGCGCCGAACGGCGGCGACGGCGGGGGGGCACCACCACGCTATGTCTCAGCCTACGCTGGTCGGGCACAATAGGCCTCCTTCGAGGCTCAGATTCGCCTCATGATCAAAGACGCGTTCGTCCCACCGAAACCAAATGAATTGGACAATACTGTGTTTATCTCTTTTTTCCGAGCTTTCAGCGGTACCAGATCGATCTCCGTCTCAACCGAAGGATGCTCCAGATTGAGGGTTGGCGGGCAGATATTATCCCTAAGGGAAAGCAGTGAGAAGATCGCTTCCACAGCGCCGGCCGCCCCCAGGAGATGGCCGGTCGACGACTTGGTCGAGGACATCGCCAGGCCATTGACCCGGTTGCCCATCAGCCGTTCGACCGCCTTCAGCTCGATCTCGTCGCCCAAAGGGGTCGAGGTGCCGTGGGCGTTGATATAATCGACCTCATGGGCTGAAATGCCGGCCCGCTTCAGCGCCGCCTGCATGCAGCGATAGGCGCCGTCGCCGTCCTCGGATGGTGCGGTGATGTGATGAGCATCGCCCGACATGCCGTAGCCGATGATCTCGGCATAGATCTTGGCACCCCGGGCCTTGGCGTGCTCGAACTCCTCGAGGACGAGGATGCCCGCCCCCTCGCCCATGACGAAGCCGTCGCGGTCCTTGTCATAGGGGCGCGAGCCCTTTTCAGGCGCATCGTTGAACTTGGTCGCCAGCGCCTTGCAGGCGATGAAGCCCGCTATACCCAGGCGCGAGATGGCGGCTTCGGCACCACCCGCCACCATGACATCGGCATCGCCCAGCGCGATCATTCGGCTGGCATCGCCGATCGCATGGGAGCCCGTGGCGCAGGCCGTGACCACCGCATGGTTGGGACCTTTGAAGCCGAATTCGATCGACACCACGCCGGAGGCGAGATTGATCAGCGAGCCCGGGATGAAGAACGGGCTGACGCGCCGCGGGCCCTTCTCGGCGAGAAGCAGCGTCGTCTCCTCGATCGAGGGAAGGCCGCCGATGCCGGAACCGATGAGGACGCCGGTGGCGTATTTCTCGTCCTCGGTCTTGGGCTCCCAGCCTGAATCCTTGACCGCCTGCTTGGCGGCGGCCAGTGCATAGATGATGAAGCTGTCGTAGCGGCGCTGGTCCTTGTGATCGACCCACTGGCCGGCATTGAAAGTACCGTCGGTGCCGTCACCGCGCGTCACTTCGCAGGCGATGCGGCAAGCCATGTCGGACGTATCGAATTTGGTGATCGGGCCGGCGCCACTCTGGCCAGCGGTCAACCGTGCCCAGGTTTCCTCGATGCCCGTCGCAAGCGGCGAAACGATACCCAGCCCCGTAACAACCACCCTGCGCATCAATTCTCCTCTCCTACACGAAAACGCGGCGGCCAAGACTTTCGGTCTCCTGCCTCCGCGCTGCAATCAATAGCCCTCCCGGCGGGGAGGCAATCCGCATCCGTCAAGCGGCGCTCTTCTCGATGAACTTGACCGCATCGCCGACGGTCTGGATGGTTTCGGCTGCATCATCGGGAATCTCGATGCCGAATTCCTCTTCGAAGGCCATGACGAGCTCGACCGTATCGAGGCTGTCGGCGCCGAGATCGTCGATAAAGCTGGCTTCCGGATTCACCTTCTCGGCGTCGACGCCAAGGTGCTCAACCACGATCTTCTTCACCCGCTCAGCAACATCACTCATGTTCAATCGTCCTCGTCTGTAGTTTCAGTTATTTTCCGTTTTACGATCGGACATACGTCCCCCTCGTGTTCCGGGCTTCCTAACACAGATTCCTCAGGCCATAAAAGGGGCAAGTCCACCCCCTTGATAAGGCCCGATAAAACCCATGCAGTCAGGTCTTTTGCGGGGGCATCGGGTCATCCGAAAACCGGTATCCACTTTTCGGCCCGATGCCCTTCAGATCATTGCCATGCCGCCATTCACATGCAGCGTCTGGCCGGTCATATAGGCGGCCTCGGCGCTGGCCAGATAGAGGGCTGCCGCCGCCACGTCATCGGAAGTTCCGAGGCGTCCGGCGGGCACCTTGGCGATGATGGCCTCTTTCTGCTTGTCATTGAGCGCATCGGTCATCGGCGTCGCGATGAAGCCGGGCGCGATGCAATTCACCGTCACATTGCGGCTCGCCAGCTCCTGCGCCAGCGCCTTGGTCATGCCGATCATGCCGGCCTTGGAGGCGGCGTAATTGGCCTGCCCGGCATTGCCGGTGACGCCCACCACCGAGGTGATGCCGATGATGCGGCCGAAGCGCCGCTTCATCATGCCGCGCATCGCCGCGCGCGACAGACGGAAGGCTGCCGTCAGATTGACGTCGAGAACCTGCGCCCAGTCCTCGTCCTTCATGCGCATGGCGAGCCCGTCGCGGGTGATGCCGGCATTGTTGACGAGGATATCGAGCGAGCCCATGGCGGCTTCGGCCGCGGGCACCAGTTTCTCCACTTCCTCGGATTTGCCGAGATTGCAGGCGAGCACATGCACCCGCTCGCCAAGCTCGGCTTTCAGCGCTTCGAGCACCTCCGCACGGGTGCCTGAGATGGCGACGCTGGCGCCCTGCCTGTGGAGCACGCGCGCGATCGCAGCACCTATGCCGCCGGTGGCGCCCGTCACCAAAGCGGTCTTTCCGGAAAGATCGAACATATCCCCTATCCCTGCTTGAGCTGCGAAACACCCTGGGCGATGTCGTCGGGCGTGCCCATGGCCAATCCCTGCGCCTCGGGCGCCGTCCTTTTCACGAGTCCCGACAGGACCTTACCCGCGCCCGATTCACAAAATACTTTAACACCCTTGCCGGCCATATAGCCCATGCCTTCGCGCCAGCGCACCGTCCCCGTCACCTGCGCCACCAGCGCCTTCCTGATCTCGGCCGGATCGCTCAACGGACCCGCCAGCACGTTGCTGATGACCGGCACGGTCGGCGGGCGCATCGGCGTATTGGCGAGAGCGGCCGCCATCGCCTCGGCGGCGGGCTGCATGAGCGCGCAATGGAAAGGCGCACTCACCTGGAGCATCACGGCGCGCTTGGCGCCTTTTTCCTTGGCAAGCGCCACCGCACGCTCGACCGCCGCCTTGTGGCCCGACACCACGACCTGTCCGGGCGCATTGTCGTTCGCTGCCTGGCAGATCTCGTTCTGGGCCGCCGCTTCGGCGACCGCCGCGGCGTCGGGAAAATCAAGCCCCAGCAATGCCGCCATGGCGCCGGTGCCCACCGGGGTTGCCATTTGCATGGCGCGGCCGCGGACTTTCAGCAGACGCGCCGCATCGGCGAGCGAGAAGGTGCCGGCGGCGGCAAGGGCCGAATATTCGCCGAGCGAATGGCCGGCGACGAATTTCGCCGTGTCCTGCAGTTTGATGCCATGCTCGGCCTCGAGCACGCGCATGACGGCAAGGCTCACCGCCATCAAGGCGGGCTGGGCGTTCTCGGTCAGAGTAAGATCGGCTTCCGGGCCTTCCCACATAAGTTTTGAGAGCGCCTGGCCCAGCGCTTCATCCGCTTCGGCGAAGACGGCGCGCGCCGCAGGCGATGCCTCGGCGAGCGCCTTGCCCATGCCGACGGCCTGGCTGCCTTGTCCGGGAAATATGAAAGCGAGGCTCATCGGGTTCTCTTTCAAGCGATTCAGGGCGCTGTCGGGGCGCACGAAGCATGCGAGACTCAGCGAGTCAAGCGTCCCGTATTCGGGCTTTCACCGGGATGGCACCAGCTGATAAAGCGTAATTCCTTCTTTCACCACTCCGGTTTGCTTCCATGTTCACACGCGCTGAGTTCGATCGGGCCCTCGACATCGTCTATTCGGCGATGCTGCCGACGCCGCAATATGCCTGGCCGCTGCTGGCCGAGGAGACCCAATGCGAATGCTGGGTCAAGCATGAGAACCATACGCCGATCGGCGCCTTCAAGGTCAGGGGCGGCCTTGTCCATATGCGCCTGCGCAAGGAACGCGGGCAGGCCAATGGCGTGATCACGGCCACGCGCGGCAATCACGGCCAGTCCATTCCCTATGCGGCGCGGCGCGAAGGCATCGCTTCGACCGTGGTCGTGCCCAGGGGAAATTCGACCGAGAAGAATGCGGCGATGCGGGCGCTGGGCTGCACGCTCATCGAAGGAGGAGCGGATTTCGACGAGGCCCGAGAGACGGCGATGAAGCTCGCCAAAGAGAAAGGCCTCGACATGGTGGCCTCCTTCCATCCCGAGCTGGTGCTGGGGGTGGCGAGCTATGCCTATGAATTGTTCACCGCGGCGGGCGGGCTCGATGCCGTCTATGTGCCGATCGGGCTCGGCTCCGGCATCTGCGGCGTCATCTCCATGCGCGATCTCCTGGGACGCAAGACCAAGGTCATCGGCGTCGTCTCCGACCTGGCCAATGCCTATGCCCTCTCCTTCGCGCAAAAGCGCGTCGTGCCGACCAATTCGGCCAATACCTTCGCCGATGGCGTTGCAGTGCGCACGCCCCATCCCGACGCGACCCAGATCATCAATCGCGGCGCAGACCATGTCGTCGAGGTGAGCGAGGACGAGATCGCCGAGGCGATGCGGCTCTATTTCCGCACCACCCACAATCTCGCCGAAGGCGCGGGCGCCGCGGCGCTTGCGGCACTCATGAAGGAACGCGCCCAGATGAAGGGCAAGCGCGTCGGCGTGATCCTGACCGGCGGCAATGTCGACGGCAACAAATTCGCCCAGGTGCTGCAAGGGCGGACACCATTGCCTTGAGTTCAGCAGTCTTGTGTATTATATTACACACCCATGAGATTTGAGCGGAACAGCCGAAAGCTCATCAAATTGCTGACGGGTGACGGCTGGTATCTTGTTGAGGTCAAGGGTTCGCACCATCAGTTCAAGCATCCGCAAAAATCGGGTCGTGTAACCGTTCCACATCCCAACCATGATCTGCCGAAGGGAACTGTCCATTCCATTTATCGGCAGGCCGGTTGGCTTGATATACAGGACTAGCCATGCGTTACGTTGCGCTTGTTCACAAAGATAAAGACAGTTCCTATGGGATCAGTTTTCCGGATTTTCCAGGCTGTATCTCAGCTGGCAATACTGTCGATGAAGCCGTTACAAATGCGGTCGAAGCCTTGGCCTTTCATGTACAGGGCCTTGAAGCCGATGGCATCACCGCTCCATCTCCACGCTCGATTGAGGCGATCCGAAATGACAAGTCTCTCCGCACGGTTCTGCCAGATGCGACTTTCGCTTACGTGCCGCTTGTTCAGGATCGTGGATCGGCACGGCGCATCAATGTCTCACTTGATCCAGGATTGATCGAAGCCATTGATGAGGCAGCCAAGGATCGTGGCATGACCCGGTCCGCATTCCTTTCAAGCGCAGCTCGCCGTGAACTTGCCGAAGGCTGACGATCTAGCGCGGCCGCGGCCAAGGATTCGCCGTGCAACCGCCGCCGATACGTCTCTGCTCACCAGTCTCATGCTGGCGTCATCGGCCTATCAGGGCGATTATGCGCGCATCCTGAAGAATTATCGCATCACGCCCGAACAGGTCAGCCGCGATCTGATCTATCTGGCGGAATCATCGGGCGCTGTGCTCGGCTTCTACAGCCTGACGCTCGGCGCGGAGCCGGAGCTCGACCTCATGTTCGTGAGCGATGCCGCGCAAGGCACGGGCATGGGCCGGCAGCTCTTCGAGCATATGCGCGATGAGGCGCGCCAACGCGGCATCCCGGCGGTCATGGTCATCTCACACCCACCTTCGGTCGGCTTCTATAGGCGTATGGGCGCCGAATTGATCGGGGTGAAGCCGCCATCGCCACCCCGAGTTACGTGGGAGCGGCCGATACTTACCTTGCGGACAGGGGTCGCCTGGTAGCAGGCGACATAAAAAGCGCCTTTGCCTTAACTTGAACACGCGACGCCGTCATAGGGGATGTGGGACGGCAGTGACCCGCATTCGGCGGAGATAATAGAGCTCGCGCAGTCACTCACGTGCAGTCACTCAACTGAAATCGCATTTCTTCGAGCAGTCCTATCAAGGGGGGAAAGCGTATGATCAGAACCGCCATCGGCCGCGCGGTGTGGCGGGCCAACAGCATGATCACCTTGGCACGGCTCAATTCCCTGACCCGAGAGGTCGTGCGGGAGAGATTGACCTATCTTTCCCCGCAGAAGCTGGCGCGGCTGGAAGCATCGGCCTCAGCCGTCGTTGAAGACCAGGTTCAGGGCGACATGCTCGAATTCGGCGTCGCCCTCGGCGGCAGTGCCATCATTCTCGCCGATTCCGCGAAACAGGCAGGACGGCGGTTTCACGGTTTCGACGTGTTCGGCATGATCCCGCCGCCCTCCTCCGACAAGGATGAGGCCGACGCCAAGTCACGCTATGAGACGATCGCCAGCGGCGCATCGGCCGGCATTGGCGGCGATGGGTATTACGGCTATCGCGACGACCTCCATGGCGATGTCTGCCGCGCGATGGCCGCGCATGGCGTCCCTGTAGATGGCAGGAGCGTGACCCTGCACAAGGGATTGTTCGAAGAGACGGTGCCCGTGGCGCCGGTGCAGCAGGTCGCCCTCGCCCATGTGGATTGCGACTGGTATGATCCGGTGAAATTCTGCCTGCAGTTTCTCGGGGCGAAGCTCTCGCCCGGCGGAATGATCATCATCGACGACTATCATGACTTTTCCGGATGCCATGCGGCCACCGACGAGTTCATGGAGCGTCACCCCGACTTCACGATGGATGACGGCGCCAATGTGATCCTGCGGCGACATGCCGGGTCGTGGAACTGACGCGCTTGCGGAAGACCAAATGCCGGTGCATAACACCCGCATGACCGCTGCACATGGCCAGCTTCGAATGCGCGCCCCCTTGCCGGGTACCACCGGCGGAGGCGATTGAGCGCGCGCATTTTCTGAACAGAGATCGCGTTCCCTCGAACCCTCCCGCCAGCCGGTTGAGGGTTTTTCATTTCCTTAGGACCGATCCACTTCCTTCAGAGAGACGCGCCATGATCGTTCATTCCTCCCCTTGCCTGTTCTGCCGCATCGCGCGGCGCGAGATCCCGGCCCATATCATCTATGAAGACGACCATCTGGTCGCCTTCCTCGACACCGGGCCGATCCGGCCCGGTCATGTGCAGATCATCCCGCGCGATCACTATCCGACTTTCGATGATCTCACCGCCGAGCTTGCGTCGCGCATCATCGTGCTCGGACAGAGGCTGGCGCGCATCCTGAAGGAGCGCAACCAGGTGAGCCGCGCCGCCTTCCTGTTCACCGGCAGCGACATCGCCCATGCGCATGCCCATGTGCTGCCGATGATCGCGCCCACCGATATCACATCCCGGCGCTATATCGCCGAGGAACGGATAACGTTCCAGCCGATCGCGCGACCGAGCGATGAAGAACTGGGGCTGGTGGCGCTCGGCCTGCGCCGGGCTCTTGATGCGCGGGAGGTCTCGCCATGATAGTCCGGCGGGCGGTCGCAGATGATGCCGGGCCGGCGAGCCACGTACTCAGGCGGTCGATCAGCGAACTGTGCGCGCGTGATCATGGAAATGACCCGGAACTCCTGAAGAGCTGGCTTGCCAACAAGACGCCGGAGCAGTTCCGGAACTGGGTCGCGGCCGAGGACAGCCCGTGCTTCGTGGCGGAGGGCGATGACGGCGCCATATTGGACGTCGGGCTCGTCTCGAAGACCGGCGAGATCAGGCTCAATTACGTGTCGCCCGATGCCCGGTTCCAGGGCGTCAGCATCGCCCTCATCGACACCATGGAACAGGAGGCCCGGAAACTCGGGTTGACGCGGACGACGCTCAACAGCACCGCGACCGCCCACCGCTTCTACAAGGCACGGGGCTACAGAGATGACGGGGCGCCCCGAGCCGGCCGCCTCAAGGACAATATTTACCCAATGGCAAAGGACTTGGCCGGGCTAAAATAGGAAATAAGACACAAGACCCGCCAGTGCTTGCAATTTCCCGGCTTTTCCGCCATAGACCGCCCGCCAGTTGGCTTCCGGTTGGGGGCTGAACGGAAGGTCTATGGCCCTGTGGGCCGCAGATAGGGGCTTGCCCCGGCTTCCCGTGTCTCCGCTCTTTCGAGAAACCGGTCTTTCGAGCCTTTCACATGAGGGCTCGGAAGAGGCTCTGCATCGGAACCGACTGCCGAACGAAACTTTGAAAGGCTTGAAACATGCCACTTTACGAGCATGTGTTCCTGACCCGTCAGGACGCATCGAATGCACAGGTTGATCAGCTGACTGATCAATTCAAGACCGTCATCACTTCGGGTGGCGGCAAGATCGGCAAGTCCGAATATTGGGGCCTCAAGTCCCTCACCTTCCGCATCAAGAAGAACCGTAAGGCGCACTACACCTATCTCGACATCGACGCCCCGCCGGCGGCGATCGCCGAAATGGAGCGCCAGATGTCGATCAACGAAGACGTCATCCGCTTCATGACAGTGCGCGTCGAGAAGCACGAGGACGGTCCCACCGCCATGATGAAGGCGGGCAGCCGGCGCGACGAGCGCGGCGGCGGACGCGGCTTCGGCGGGCGCGGCGGACGCGGCTTCGACGACATGGATTTCTCTTTGGACAGGGAGGCTAACTGATGGCTCAGGGTCAAGGCGGGCCGGCACGGCGCCCCTTCTTCCGTCGGCGCAAGAGCTGCCCGTTCTCGGGCGATAACGCACCGGCGATCGACTACAAGGACGTGAAGCTGCTGCAGCGCTTCATCTCCGAGCGCGGCAAGATCGTGCCGTCGCGCATCACGGCGGTTTCGGCCAAGAAGCAGCGCGAGCTCGCCCAGGCGATCAAGCGCGCACGTTTCCTGGGCCTTCTGCCCTACGTGCTCAAGTAATAATCGCTCATTGGGAGCGTCCCCAGCGGGGAACGCTGCCACGGTTGGGGCGGATACCCGATCCGCCTCTAACCCATCCTCCAGGATCGGGGACAGCAAAGGACCAATTCAATGGACGTCATTCTTCTCGAGCGCATCGGCAAGCTCGGCAATATGGGCGAGGTCGTCAAGGTCAAGGACGGCTATGCCCGCAACTTCCTCTTCCCGCAGCACAAGGCGCTGCGCGCCACCGAGGCCAACCGCGCCAAGTTCGAGCGCGACCGCGCCGTTCTCGAAGCCAAGAGCGAGGAGCGCCGCAAGGCCGCCATGGGCGACAGCGGCAAGCTCGAAGGCAAGAGCTTCGTGATCCTGCGCCAGGCCGGTGAATCGGGCCAGCTCTATGGCTCGGTCTCGACCCGCGATATCGCGGAAGCCGCCTCGACCGCCGGAATCCCGGTCTCGCGCAACCATGTGCTGCTCGATACGCCGATCAAGACCATCGGCCTCTACACCGTGCAGATCGCGCTGCATCCCGAGCTCTCCGTTCCGGTGACGCTCAATGTCGCGCGCTCGCAGGACGAGGCCGACGCGCAGGCGCGCGGTGAAGTCCTCACCGGCCCCGTCTCCGAGCGGGCCGAGGCCCTGGCTGCCGCCGAGGAATTGTTCGAATCCGAAGCCCAGGCCGAGGCCGAGGCTGCCGTCACGGAGCAGGAAGAGAAGTAATTTCCACGCCGCAAGGGTGGCAATACCGAAGGGCCCTGCCGCAGCGCGGGGCCTTTTTCGTTGGCGGTCAACCGCTCCGCTATGCGTTAAGGCTATGAGGCCCCGCCATGCCGGGGGCCTTCACTTATTTGTCAAACTGCGTTTACTATGGCGGCAAAGCCGTTCCGGCCGGGGGGCCGGAAGAGCGGGAGATGCATATATGTTCGCAGTTTTAAACCAGGCACTCAAAAAGCTGGTTCAGACCGGCCATCTGACCGTAACCGACGCCAATGGCCGCGCACATGTCTATGGCGATGGATCGGGAAAGCCGGCAGGCTTCAAAATCGTCGACCGCAAGGCGCCGCTCAGGATTGTCCTCGATCCCGACCGGTTCTTCGGTGAAGCCTATATGGATGGCGGCATCGTCCTCACCGAGGGCACGATCTATGACGTGCTCGAATTGCTGCTGAAGAACATCGAGCACCGGCCTTCGCCCGGCGGCACCAAGTTCTTCAACAATATCCGCATCGCGATGAAGCGGCTGGACCAGTATAATCCGATCGGCAAGGCGCAGGCCAATGTCGCGCATCACTATGACCTGTCGGGCGCCCTCTATGATCTCTTCCTCGATCGCGACCGGCAATATTCCTGCGCCTATTTCGAAACGCCCGACGCCTCGCTCGAGGATGCACAGCTTGCCAAGAAGCGTCATCTCGCCGCCAAGCTCAATATCAAGCCCGGCATGAAGGTGCTCGATATCGGCTCGGGCTGGGGCGGCCTTGGCCTCTATCTGGCCGAGACCTGCGGCGCCAAGGTGACCGGCGTCACGCTCTCGGAAGAGCAGCACAAGATGTCGATCGAGCGGGCGCGCCAGCGCAGCGTCTCCAACACGGTCGACTTCCGCCTGCTCGACTACCGGCTGCTCGACGAGCAGTTCGACCGCATCGTGTCGGTCGGCATGTTCGAGCATGTCGGCGTCGGCCATTACAAGGAGTTCTTCCGCAAATGCCGTGCGCTCCTCAAGGACGACGGCATCGCCGTGCTGCATTCGATCAATCGCTCCGACGGCCCCGGCGCCACAAGCGCCTGGACGAAGAAGTACATTTTCCCCGGCGGCTATATCCCGGCCTTGTCCGAGGTCCTTCCACATATCGAGAAGAGCGGGCTCTATGTCACCGACATCGAGATCCTGCGCCTGCATTATGCCGAGACCCTGCGCGAATGGGGCAAGCGCTTCGCCGCCAACCGGCATCGCGCCAAGGTGATCTATGACGAGCGTTTCTGCCGCATGTGGGAGTTCTATCTGGCGGGTGCGGAAACCGCCTTCCGCTATTCGGGCATGAACAACTTCCAGATCCAGTTCGCGCGCAACCAGCATGCGCTGCCGATGACGCGCAACTATATGATCGCCGAGGAAGAGCGGCTGCGGGCCATCGACAGTAAGAGCCCAAGGCTCAAGTCGGTTCCGGCTGAATAGTCCGGGGCGCGGCTCACTTCGGCCTTGATCGCGCCGCAACGGCAAGCCTAAACAGCCGCAACGGCGGAAGATCGAGGACGGCTGCATGATTTCGAGATCCCTTGCCTGGCATCCCCTGCGCCATCTCGCGGCCATTGCCGGCTTTGCGTTTTTTCTGTGCCTCGCTTTGGCGGCCAGGGCCGAGGAAGCCAAGACGCTGAAGGGCGTGGCGCTGGTGATCGGGCAGTCGAAATACGCCCATATCACGCCCCTGACCAACCCCGCCAATGACGCGCGCGAGATGGTGAAGCTCCTCACCGACATGGGCTTCGACGCGCGCAGCGTCACCGACCGCGACGCCGCGAAGCTCACGCGCGATCTCGAGCGCTTTGCCGAGGATGCCGAAGGTGCCGATGTCGCCTTCCTCTATTATTCGGGCCATGGCATCGAAGCGGGCGGCGAGAATTATCTCGTCCCCGTCAATGCCGATGAGAGCTCGCTCGCCAATGCCGGCGAAGCGCTGGTGCCGCTTTCCCGGGTGATCGACAAGCTCAAGGCGACGGTGCCGGTGGCAATCGTGCTGCTCGATGCCTGCCGCACCAGTCCCTTTCCGGCCGGCGCCCAGATCAAGGCAACGCCGGCAAGCGCCGGACAGCCCATCACCGCCGGCGGCCTCGGCGCGCCGCGCGGCGCCAGCGTGGTCGAGACCACCCAGGGCAATGCCGACAATCTCGGCACGGTGATCGGCTTCGCCGCCGAGCCCGGACGGCCGGCGCTCGATGGTGCTGAAGGCGGCAACAGCCCCTATGCGGCGGCCCTGCTGCGCCATCTCTCGGCAATGCAGGGAGCCGAGCTTTCCTCCGTCATGCGCATGGTGACGGAAGAAGTCTATCTCTCGACCGAGACGCGCCAGCGCCCGTGGGTGAATGAAAGCCTGCGCCGCCTGCTCTATCTCGGCGTCGCGCCCGACGAACCGCAGGGCGAGGAAGGCCTCATCACCGGAGAGCGCCGCCAGCTTCTCCTCACCATCGCCGATCTGCCGAGCCTCGACCGCCAACGGGTCGAGACCATCGCCAAGGCCGATGGCGTGCCGCTCGATGCGCTCTTCGGCATCCTGCGCGCGCTCGGCGCCAAGGACATGCCGGAAGACCCGGTGGCGCTGGAAAAGCTCCTCAAGACGCAAGCCGACAAGCTCAAGAAGATGATGGAAGAGCGCGACGCGCTCAAATCAGATGATCCCGAAATCAAGCGGATGATCGAGGCTGCCGACCGGGCGATCCGGCAAGGGGCCATCGCAACAGCCCGACAGTTCCTCGACGATGCGGTAAAACGCGTCGAAGCCACCGTCGGCGCCGTCGATGCGGCAGAGGAAGCGGTGAAGCAGAAGCGCCTCGCCGATGCCGCCGTCTATGCGCGCCGGGCCGAGGCCGCCAGCCTTGCCTTCGATCATCAGGCGGCCGCCAAGGACTATGCGATGGCCTTTTCTCTCGCCGAGAAGTGGGACGAGAAGCTCAAATGGAACTACAAGAACCTCGAAGCCGAAGCCCTCAATGCCTATGGCTATGAAAAGGGCGACAATGCCTCACTGGACAAGTCGGTTGCGGCCTATGAGCAGCTTCTGACCTTCATTCCGAATGGCGAGAAAAATGATGAGTGGGCCATTACCCGCAACAATATGGGTGTCGTCTATCAGAGCCTTGGCGAACGCGACTGCGACACGAAACGCTTGAAGCAGGCGGCCCAGATCTTCCGGGAATCGCTCGAGATCCTCACGCTCGAACATGATCCGGTCAACTGGGCGGCGGCGCAGAATAATCTCGGTAATTCGCTCCTGGCCATTGGCCAGAGGGAAAGCAACACTCAATCGCTGGAAGATGCCGTTGCGGCTTTCCGCGCGGTGCTCGCGGTGCGCAACCGCGAGAAGACGCCGGCCGACTGGTCAGACTCGCAGAACAATCTCGGCATTGCCCTCTACTCGCTCGCCGAGCGGGAAAATAACGACGCGCGGCTGCTTGAAGCATTGGCCGCCTACCGCGCCGGCCTCGAGGCCATCAGCCGTGACGAGCAACCCTTGCGGTGGGGCACGCTCACCAACAATCTCGGCAATACGCTCAACACGCAAGGGGCGCGCAAGAACGACATAGCCATCCTCAAGCAGGCCGCCGACACATTCCGCGCGGCGCTGGAAGTGCGCACCCGTGAGCGGGTTCCCCTGCAGTGGGCCAGCAGCAAGCTCAACCTTGCCAATGCGCTGCAGAATATCGGGCTGCGGAACACCGGTACAGTCGAGCTCGAGGAAGCGGCGCAAGCCTATCGCGACGCGGCTCTCGAGCTGACGCGCGAGCGCTCGGAGCTCGGCTGGGCCTCGGCCCAGAACAATCTCGGTGGCGTCCTGCAGCAGATCAGCACGCGCACCATGAACAGCGACAAGATCGAGGAAGCGATCACTGCCCTTCGCGGCGCCCTCGGGGTCTACAAGCGGGACTGTTCAGCCATGGACTGGGCAATGACGCAGCTCAATCTCGGCAATGCCCTGCAGACGGCGGGCAAGCTCAGCAACGACATGGCGAGGCTCTATGAGGCGGTAACCGCCTATCAGGCGGCACTGGGTGAATACACCTTCGAACGCACGCCGATGCAGTGGGCGACGGCGCAAAGCATGCTGGGCACGGCGCTCGAGGCCATCGGATTCGCCGGCGGCGGCCCTGAGAAACTCAAGGAAGCGGTCGCGGCGAAACGCGCCGCCCTCACCATTCTCACCAAGGCGAATGGCGAGCTCGAATGGGCGCAGGCGCAGTTCAATATCGGCAATTCGCTCAATATGGTCGGCAATTTCGAGAAAGGCACCGAGAGCTTCGAAACGGCGCTTACCGCGTTCAACGCCGCCCTCGAAGTCTACACGCTGGAAAAAATGCCGCTGCAATGGGCGATGGCGCAGAACGGCATCGGCGATTCCTATTGGGGCATCGGCACAAGGAAGGGCGACAAGAAAGTGCTGGAGAACTCGCTGGCCCAGTTCGAGAAGGCCAAGGAAGGCTTCACCAAGGGCGGCATGATCCCCATGGCGGCGCTGGTCGACAAGAAGATCGCCATCATCCAGCAGGCCCTGGCGGGCAAGTGAGCCGACCCTTACAGATCGACGTCGATCACCTTCCCGGGATTGAGACTGCCGCGTGGGTCGAGCGCCTGCTTGATCAGGCGCATCAACCGGATCTCCTCACCGCCGCGCGTCAGGCCAAGATAGGGCTTCTTGGTGAGGCCGATGCCATGCTCGGCCGAGATCGTGCCTGCATGCTTTCCGGTCAGACGATAGACGCAGGAATTGATCTCCTCGGCAGGCTGTATCTCGGCCCCCGGCACATGCGCGATGATATGCATGTTGCCGTCCGCGATATGGCCGTAAAAGTAAGAACGGCAGCCCAGCTCGGCGAGCAGCGCCTGCCGGCATTCCGCGGCGAAGTCGTCCATGGCGGAGACCGGAAGGCCGATATCGAAGGAGAGATGCGGGCCCAGGACCTGCTTGAACTCAGCCGCGGCATCGCGCGTTCCCCAGAAGGCCTTAACATCCGCAAGTGATTGCGCCACAGCGGCATCGGCGATCAGGCCCTGCTCGACGGCCTGCTCCAATACGCGGCCGAAGCGCGCCGGATCGCTCTCGGCATCGCTTCCCTGAGCCTCGACCAGGACGATGAAGGGATAGACACCCACAATCGGGTTGCGCACGCCCGCCACCTGCTCGGTCGCGACCTGCCAATAATCGCCCCACATCACTTCGAAGGCCGACAGCAGCGGACCAAGCCCGGCGCGAATTTCAGCGAGGAATTTCAGGACATCGCCATAGCTCCTGAGCGCGCAGAGCGCCGCCATGGTGCTCAGGGGCTTGGGATAGAGCCTGAGCACGATGCGGGTCACGATGCCGAGCGTCCCCTCGCTGCCGATGAAGAGCTGCTTGAGGTCGTAGCCGGCATTGTTCTTGAGCATCTTGTTCAGGCTCGTCATCACGGTGCCGTCGGGCAGCACCACTTCGATGCCCAGAACCATGTCGCGCATCATGCCATAGCGGATGACCCGATTGCCGCCGGCATTGGTGGAGAGATTGCCGCCCACCGTGCAGGAGCCGCGCGAGCCGAGATCGAGCGCGAAATAGAGGCCGGCCTCATCGGCGGCGCGCTGCACCGTCTCGAGCGGCGTGCCGGCGCGCACCGTCATGGTCGATGTATCGGGGTCGATCTCCTCGATGCCGGTGAAATGCTCGAGCGAGATGGCGACCGCGCCGGCAATGGGCAGGGCCCCGCCGGCAAGCCCGGTCAGCCCACCCTGCGGCACGATCGGCACGCCGCGGCCATGGCAGATGCGCATCGCCTGCGCGATCCCTGCCGTGCT
Organism: Taklimakanibacter lacteus; assembly: GCA_003576695.1. Classification (GTDB taxonomy): domain Bacteria; phylum Pseudomonadota; class Alphaproteobacteria; order Rhizobiales; family Aestuariivirgaceae; genus Taklimakanibacter; species Taklimakanibacter lacteus. The sequence continues at coordinate 38,883 of QOZQ01000009.1, read as the reverse complement.
CCGCGGCCGCACCACGGCCAAAGGCCGAACCGGCGGAAGCGGGCTCCAGTCCTGCTCGTTGCGCGGGGGGATATCCGCGCGCGCCAGCACGGCATCACCCAAGGCGGATCGAAGCGCTTCGAGGGTCTCTGCGGCGCGAAGCTCATCCATGCGTCAGTAACCGCCCTTGCGTGCCGGTTGCGCCGTTTGGCCGCCGTCGCGATACCGGCGCTGCTCACGCACTGAGGCGAAGGCCGCATCGCGCAGAAGCCCGGTGTCGCTCGCGACCGGCACGAATTGATAGCCCGCATCGAACAGCTCCTGCCAGGAAGCCCCGGCGCTCGGAACGGTGCCGAGCCAGCGCCCCGAGGCCTGTATGGCGGTTTCCGCCTGCTTCACCAGCGCCCGGACATCCGGATGGTCGAGCTGCTCCAGGCGCCCGATCGATCCGGCCAGGTCATTGACGCCGATGAAGACGATGTCGACGCCGTCGACGGCTGAGATCGTACGCGCCTGCGCGACGGCGCCGGCGGATTCGATCTGCAGGATGATCAGGAGATTGTCGGCTGCCCTGTGGATATAATCGCTGACCGCACCGAAGGTCGAGGCGCGCACGAGCGGCGCCGCATAGCCGCGGCTGCCGAGCGGGGGATAGCGGCAGGCGCGCACCGCCGCCTTCGCCTCATCTTCATTCTCGATCATGGGAATCATGACGCTGTCGACGCCCGCATCCAGCACGCGCTTGAGCGTCACCGGATCATTCCACGGCACGCGCACGACACAGGGCGTGCCGGTGGTCTCGGCGGCGCGCAGCATGGCGATGAGATCGGAAATCTCCCCCTGCCCGTGCTCGAGATCTATGAGGAGATAGTCGAAGCCTGAATGTCCCAGGATCTCGACATTGGTGGCGTTGCCGGTCGCGATCCAGCTGCCGAAGAGCTTTTCGCCCCGGCCGAGGCGTTGCTTGAGGAGATTTGGTCTGAACACGAAAACGATTCCTTCCTACGGTCAGCGCAGCTGCCGGCGTCCGCCGGCTGCCGTGATGACGGCAATGATGACGAGCCCCGTGGTGACGAGGCGGACACTGGCGTCCGCGCCGAAAGTATTGAGCATGATCTGCAACAGCACCAGGAAAAGTGCCGCACCCCACAAGCCCGGCACATTGGCGCGCCCGCCGGCCACCGAGGTGCCGCCGATCACCACGACGGCGATGGAGGCCAGGAGATATTCATTGCCGATATCGACCGAGGAGCCGCGGAAATAGGCGGCCAACAGGGCCCCGTTGAGGCCGCCCAGGAGGCCGCAGAGCCCGTAGGTGAAGCAGCGGATGCGTTCGACCTTGACACCCGCCAGCCAAGCAGCCCGCATATTCTGCCCGATGGCGAGAACCGAGCGCCCGTACAAGGTGCGGTCGAGGGCGATAGCGGCAACCACCGTTATCGCGATGACCAGCAGCACGAAGACCGGAATGCCGAGGAGACGCCAGTCGGTGAAATCGGCGAAGGCCGGCGGCGGCTTGACCTGCAGGCCGCGCCCATAGGCGATGTCGATCGACTGCACGATGAAGCTCATCGACAAAGTGGCGATGATGGGCGGAATGCGCAGCGCCCGGATCAGCCAGTAATTGGCGAGACCGATCGCAAGCCCGCCGGCGCAGGCGGCCAAGATCCCCGCCAGTATCCAGGCATCGGAGCCGCCCATGATTTTCATGGCGACGGCGCTGGCCAGGCCGATATTGGCCGGAAGCGACAGATCGACATTGCCGGGTCCGAGCGAGATCACGAACATTTGGCCCAACCCGACGACCACCGCGAAGGCGGCGAGCGACAGGGCAGCCACGGCCATGCCGCCGGCGCCGGCGCCGCCGGTGAAAGCAAGGCTGACCATGAAAACGAGGACGGCCCCCATGAAGGACCAGATCCACGGCTTGGCGAAAAATTCGCGGCGAAGCGCCGTCATGGACGCCTCCCGATGGCGGCGCGGACGGCCAGAACGATGACGAGGATCAGGCCGTTGGCGCCGATCTGCCAATCGGGCGGGATGCGCATGAAGGAAAGGAGCGAAGCCGAAGCCAAGGTCAGTGTCACCGCGCCCGCGACCGCGCCGGGCGCCGAAACGCGGCCGCCGGTGAATTCGCCGCCGCCCAGAATAACGCCGGCAATGGCGAGCAATGTGTAGCCCGCCCCGATATTGGCGTCGGCGGCGGTGGACAGGCCGACCAGCGACAGCGCGGAGAGGACGCCGAAAACCCCTGCCGCCGTGAAGGCGAGGATCCTGGCACTGAGCACCGACCAGCCGGCGCGCGCGACAGCCGCCGAATTGCCGCCAACACCGCGCAGCACGGCGCCATAAGGCGTCCGCATCAGGATGATGTGGCCGACCAGCCCGATGAGGATCACCGCGACGATCGGGAACGGCACGAAGGGAATGCGAATCCCCATGAGTCCCTGCAGCCATTCGGGCGCCTTGCCGCCCGGCTGCGGCAGCACCATCAGAGCGAATCCCTGCCAGACAAAACTCATGCCGAGCGTGACGACGATGGACGGAAGGTCGCGCAGATGGATCAGAGCCCCGATCGCGGCATAGATGGCGATGGAGCCGATGATCGCCAGGCCGCCGAGAAAGGGATGGTCGCCCAGCGTGGTGACGGCGATGCAGGCGATGAAGCTGATGAAATAGCCGGCCGACAGATCGAGATCGTTGACGGTGATGACGAAGAGCTGGGCGATCGTCGCCAGCGCCACCGGCACCGCCAGATTGAGCATGAGATTGAAGCCCAGATAACTGATGGCGCGCGGGTTGAGCCAGCCGATCGCCAGCAGCATGAGGGCGAGCGAGACGAAAGGCAGGGCGGCGCGCAACCGCGCCGGCGAAAGCCGCAGGGACGCCAAGGGCCTCGTGGCCACGATCTCGCTCACGCGGCTTCTCCGAAGGAGGCGTGAATGACGTTGCCCTCGCTCATTTCATCGCGGACGAACTCGGCCACGATGCATCCATTGCGCAGCACATAGACATGGTCGCAATTCTGCAGCTCGTCGATCTCGGTCGTGTACCAGATGAAGGTCCGCCCTTTCGCGGCCTCGGCGCGGATGATGTCATAGACCTCTAGCTTGGTGGCGATATCGACGCCGCGCATCGGATCATCCATGAGGATGATCGTCGCATCGGAGGCGAGAGCGCGCGCGAAGAGCGCCTTCTGCTGGTTGCCGCCGGAGAGCGAGAGAATGGGATTGGCCATATCTGGCGTCCTGATGCTGAGCCTTTCGCGCCAGGTTTCGGCAAGCGCCCGCTGCTGGCCGACCGAGATCAGGAAGTTCCGGCTCAGGCCGGCGAGCGAACGGATGGAGATATTCTCCATGATCGACCAGAGAGGGAAAATGCCGTCGGTCTGGCGATCACCCGCCACGACGGCCACCGACCCAACGGTCTCGATGCCGGCGAGGCGTTGCGATGCGCCCTGGAAAATCCGCACCAGCAGCTCGGTCTGGCCGTGCGCGGCGAGGCCCGACAGCCCCACCACCTCGCCTTCATGGGCAACGAGATCCATGCGGTTTTCGGCACTTGCCGGCCGCGCTTTCACCCTCACATTGGCGCCGCTGCGGCGGGCCGAGGCGCCCGCCGGCCCGGGCCTGGCGTGGCCGCCCATCGCCAGCATCAGCCTGTCGCGGTTGAATTCGGATATCCCCCCTGAATCGGAAACCGTACCGTCGCGCATCACCACGATCCGATCGCTCACCTTGAGGATTTCATCGAGGAGATGGGAAATGAAGATGGCGCTGACCCCTTCGCCGCACACGCGGCGCACAAAGGCCAGCAGTTGCGCCGAGGCATGGGCATCGAGCGACGATGTCGGCTCGTCCAGAATGACCAGGCGTACCGGATCGCTGCTCGCGGTGAAGGCGCGCGCGATCTCGACCATCTGGCGCCGCGCAATGGAAAGCTCACCCAAGTGATCGCCGGCATGAATGCCATGACCGGGAAATATCTCATCGAGCTTGTTCCGGATCAACTCGCTCGCATGGGCAAGCGAGCCAAATCCGGTGAGCGTCTTGTGGACGATGCGCGCATTCTCCGCCACCGTCAGATTGGGGCACAGAGACAATTCCTGGAACACGCAGCGCACGCCCAGCCGCCTGGCGAGCGCCACCGAGTAGTCGGGCACCATGTTGCCGGCGATCTCGCGCTTTCCGGCATCCGGATGCAAAGTGCCGCCGACCACATGCATGAGCGTCGATTTGCCGGCTCCGTTATGGCCGACAAGGCCGACACACTCACCGACATCGACATGGAAGTCGACGCCGGTGAGCGCCTTCACAGTGCCGAACGACTTCGAAATCGCCGACAGCGAGACGGCAGCCGGTTTGCATCCGTCATGCATGTGGTCGCGCCTGCCTGCTGTTACTTCTTCACTGCGGCGATGGCCTTGACCACATCGTCCTGGGAATATTCGACATTGGCAACCCCGCCATCGGGTGTGGCGGCGATCTGCGCATCGAGCGTCTCCTTGTCGACATAAAGGATGCCCATCGGAACTTCCTTCGGCACGTCCTTGCCGTCGAGGATCTGCTGCGCCACCCAGAAGGCGAAGGTGCCCATGCCGGGCGCTTCGGAGGCCGACCAGGTGTCGTAGTCGCCCTTCTCCTTGATCTGCTGCTTCCACCAGACGAGCTCGTCCTTGCGGTTGCCCAGCATGATGACCGGCAAGGGCCGGCCGGCGCTGCGGAAGGCTTCCGCCGTGCCATAGCCGTCACCGCCCTGGTCGATGATGCCGTCGATCTGCGGCAAGGACGGCAGCACGCCGGTGACCGCCTTCTGCGCCGTCGTCTGGTCCCAATCGCCATGCACCGTGCTGACGATCTTCATATTGGGAAACTTCTCGATCTCGCGCAGCACGCCCTTGGTGATCTCGTCATCGATGCTGGTGCCGGCGACGCCGCGTATATAAAGGATGTTGCCGCCCTTCGGCAGGCGCTTGGCCATCTGGCGCACCTGCTCGGCACCATAGGTCTCGGCGAGATCGACGGTGACCTTGTAGGCGCAGGGCTCGGTGACGAGCCCATCGAAGGCGACCACGACAATACCGGCATCGCAAGCCTGCTTGACCGCGCCATTGAGCGCGTCGGGCGACAAGGCATTGACGACGATCGCGTCATAGCCCTGCAGGATGAGATTCTGGATCTGGGCCGCCTGCTGCGGAGCCTCGCGCGCGGCGGTGGTGAAGGCATCGGCCGCGGCCACGACCTTGTCGGCGATCGCCTGGTTGCCGATCCTGGCCCAGCTCTGCAGCATGCTCTGGCGCCAGGAATTGCCGGCATAGCCGTTCGAAAGCGCGATTTTCTTGCCCGATGTGTCGGCCATGGCCGGAACAGCGAGCGTGGCCGCCAGAAGCGTTGCGGCCATGAGCGTTAGCGGTGACTTCATCGATTTCCTCCCAAGCACCCGTTTTCCTTGAACCTTCGGCATGTCCCCATGCCTGCCCTGCCGCGGTGCGCCAACGGCATTGAGCCTAAGGTACAGTATACAGTATTGCGCCACAAGATCGTTTGTGGCATCTGCGCCCGGAAATTTCGCGCAAGTTGACCAAGTGGAGATTCTCGGGATGAGTATGTCGTGCTTCGAAGTCCTGGATCCGTGCTTCTCGCGCCTGTTCGTATCCACGGCCCGGCTGGACTTGCTCTATACGGGGTGCCGCTGGGCCGAGGGCCCGGCTTATTTCCCGGCCGGGCGCTATCTCGTCTGGTCGGACATCCCCAATGACCGCATGCTGCGCTATGATGAATGCAGCGGCATGGTGAGCGTCTTCCGTCATCCTTGCGGCCATTCAAACGGTAATACCGTCGATCGCGCCGGGCGGCTCGTGACCTGCGAGCATGGCGGGCGGCGCGTGTCGCGCACCGAGGTGGACGGAACGGTGGTGTCGCTTGTCGATTCATTCAACGGCCGGCGCCTCAACAGCCCCAATGACATCGTCGAGAGATCCGATGGCAGCCTGTGGTTCACCGATCCCGTCTATGGGGTCGAGTCCGACTATATGGGCGTCAAGGGCGAGATCGAGCAGCCCGGCAATTTCGTCTATCGGATCGATCCCCGCGATGGCCGCCTGAAAGTCGTCGCCGATGATTTCGTGCAGCCCAACGGCCTCGCCTTCTCACCGGATGAAAGCCTGCTCTATATCGTCGACACCGGCCGCAGCCATCGCGTCGACGGTCCCCAGCATATCCGCAAGTTCCGCGTCGGTGATGATGGCCGCCTCAAATTTCTCGGTCTCTTCGCCACATCGACTGCCGGATTTTTTGACGGATTGCGCGTCGATGATGCAGGCCGCATCTGGACCAGTGCCGGCGACGGCGTGCACTGCTATGACACAGACGGCACGCTCCTCGGCAAAATCAAAGTGCCGGAAGTCGTGGCCAATGTGTGCTTCGGCGGCCCCAGGCGCAATTATCTCTATATATGCGGCACGACTTCGCTTTATGGAATCCGGCTGCCGGTCCAGGGCGTCAAGACCTTCTGAAGATCAGCCCTTGAGCGAAAGCCCGCTCGCGGCGCGGCCCGGATCCTTGATGATGCCGCGCTTCAGCGCCTCGATATAGGAGTGGCGGGTCGCCGATATGTGCTCGGTGAGGATCGTCTCGATGGCAGATACATCGCCACGTGCAAAAGCACCGGTTATCTCCTTGTGGTGAGCATAGGAGCGCTCCTGGACGCCGGCGAGCGGTGCGGACAGATGATTGCGCAAGGTCGAAATCTGCCCCGAGACCTGCTCATAGCCCTCCATCAGATAGCGATTGCCGCAATTGCCGATGAAGGCTTCGTGAAAATGCGTGTCGGCGCGCGAATAAGCCACGGCATCGCCGGCAGCCCGCGCCTGCTCCATGGCCGAGAGCGCCTGGTTCAGCTGCGCCAAGGTCGCGTCGCGCTGCCGCTCGATCGACAGCCGCATGGCACGGCATTCCAGCAGGATGCGGTATTCGCACAGATCGATGAGATCCTGCTCGGTCGGAAAGAACACATAGCTTCCGCGCTGGGGGATGATGTTGACCATCCCTTGCTGCTGCAGAAGGGTGAGCGCTTCACGAACCGGCGTGCGGCTCACGCCCAGCTTGCCGGCAAGCCCCGCTTCCGACAGCTCGCTGCCCAATGCGAGCTCGGCATCGATGATGGCCTGCCGCAGCCGGTCGGCCACGGTCGCGGCCAAGGATTTCGGCCGGGAAATAGTGAATTCCAGGGACATGACGCTCGCTTTCCGGTCTTCGCCGCGTTGCATATGAGGTACCATATGGCAGAGTCAGGCACAATCGCGGTCCACTTTCTTTCTCTGCAGCCTTGCGGCGGGAGGGAAAGACGGCATGATCCGCTTCCCTCCCCAACTGCGATCAACCGATGAGCATCGAACCCATTACCATCCACTTGCGGCCCGAGCATTTCACGTCTGCACCCACCGTGCTCGCAAGCTGCGGCGGCATGACCGCCACCTGCTTCCGCTATGCGAGCGGTGTCGCCGGCCTCACCATCGCCAATGAAGCGGGTCTCATCGAGCTCCTGCCGTTCCAGGGCCAGCAGATCTGGGATGCCGTGTTCTTCGGCCGCCGCCTCACCATGGGCTCGATGTTCGACGAACCCATCCCCACCCAGGACTATCTCTCGACCTATGGCGCCTTCTTCATCCATTGCGGCGTCACCGCCATGGGCAATCCCGGGCCGGAGGACAAGCATCCGCTGCATGGCGAGCTTCCCAATGCGATCTACCAGGAGGCCAGGCTCATCATCGGCGAAGATGAAGACGGCCCCTTCATGGCTCTGACCGGCACCTATCGCCACCGGGTCGCCTTCACCCATAACTATGTGGCCCAGCCCGTGGTCAAGCTCGATGCGAAGACCGGCCGCATCCGCCTCTCGCTCAGCGTGCGCAATCTGAAGCACGCGCCGCTCGAGCTCATGTATCTGGCGCATATCAATTTCCGCCCCGTCGACAATGCCCGTATCATCGACACCGTGCCGGACGATCCGCGCAATATGCGCATACGCACCCGGCTGCCGGCGAATTATGTCCCCTCGCCGCAGTACCGCCAGTTCCTCGATGAGATGCTGGCCGATCCGCGCCGGCACCGCGAGATCGTGGCCGGCCGGGCGATCGATCCGGAACTGGTGCTCTCGCTTGATTGCGGAGCCGATGGCGATGGCTGGGCGCACAGCGCGCAGATGCTGCCCGACGGCACGGCCGATTTCGTCAGCCATCGCCCGGGCGAGCTCGATCGCGGCGTGCGCTGGATGAGCCGCTTCGGCGATCAGGATGCGCTGGGCCTCATGCTGCCGGCGACCGCCGATCCCAATGGCTATGTGGCCGAGAAGGCGCAAGGCCGGCTGCGCATCATTCCGCCCGCCGGCGAGTTCCGCTGCAATCTCGCATTCGGCGCTCTCGAGGAGAGCGACGCCGCCGGGCTCAAGCAGAAGATCGATGGCATCAGGCAAGAGGCAAAATGAGACTGGCACTTGCCGGGGCGGGACTGTTCGGTGAGGAGCATCTGCGCGCGCTGGCCCGCATCGAGGGCGTCGAGGTCGCGGCCATCGCCGATATCAACGGCAAGGCCGCGCAGGGTGCTGCCGAACGCCACGGCGTGAAAGACTGGGGCACCGACATCATCCCGCTGATCGACCGCCACAGGCCGGATGGGCTGATCATCGCCACGCCAGGACACACGCATGTGCCGCTGGCAAAGGCGGCTCTCGCACGCGGCATTCCGGTTCTGGTCGAGAAGCCGGTCGCGATGACCGCCGCCGATGCGGCGCTACTGGCCGAGGCCGATGCCAAGGGGCCCGCCTTCGTGCTGCCGGGCCATGTCCTCAGATTTTCCGAGCCGCATCGAATGATTTTCGACGTCATCGCATCGGGCGCGATCGGGCGGGTCCTGTCCTTCGCGTCGCGGCGCTACCGCGATGACAGCCATGCGCTGCGCTACACCGATATCGACCCCATCATGATGACGATGATCCACGATATCGATCTCGCTCTGTGGATGACGGGTGCTTTCGTCTCGGAGGTTCTGGCCCGGCGCAGCCCCGCCGACCGGCAGCACCGCTCGCACACGCTGATGACGGCAGGCGGCCGGAACGGCGCCTCATGGTCCCTCACCACGGCCTGGACCTTTCCGGGTGAGGCGCTGCCGCCCGACCGCATCGAGATCGTCGGCGAGCAAGGCGGCATCGATTTCGAAACGGCTACCTATATCCGCCAATATGGCACCTCGCCCCGGAGCATCGACCTCGCCGGGCAGGAGGATGTCTCGCTCATTGCCGAGGATTCCTGTTTCGTCGACTGTATCCGGAAAGGCAAAAGACCCGGCATCGTGACATCCGGCGATGCCTATGCCGGTCTTCAGATCGCCGAGGCGGCGATGGCCTCGCTGCGGGAAGGCGGCATTGTCCGGCTGCCTTAACCAAACCCGGTTTGGCGCAATTTTGCCATCGTCATGCCGCGAGCTTCCGTTAGGATAGGACGATGCGGAATCCGGCGAGCAATGCGGTGAAGACCGTAATTGTGGCGGTGAGTGTTTTGTTGCTCGCCTTGCTTTCTCCTACCCTGGCGCAGGATGGCAAGCCTCTCAAAGGTGTCGCCCTCATCATCGGCCAGTCGCATTATGCCCATGTCACCCCTCTCGCCAATCCGTCCCAGGATGCGCGCGCCGTCGACGGCCTCCTGACCAACCTCGGCTTCGATACGCGCAGTGTCACCGACCGCGACGCCGACAAGCTCAAGCGCGATCTCGACCGCTTCATCGAGGATGCCGAGGGCGCCGATGTCGCCCTCCTCTATTATTCCGGTCATGGCATCGAGGCGGGCGGCGAGAACTATCTCATCCCAATAGACGCCGACCCCGCTTCACTCGCCGATGCCGGTGAAAGGCTGATGCCGCTTTCCCAGGTCATGGAGCGGCTCAAGCGCAATGTGCCGGTCGTCATCCTGCTGCTCGATGCCTGCCGCACCAACCCGTTTCCGCCCGGCGCGACGATCATGGTCGCCGGACAGGCTGAACCGCAGCCCGTTGCCGCCATCGGGCTTGGCGCGCCGCGCGGCATGAGCGTGGCGGAAGAGCAGGCCCAGAGCGACAATCTCGGCATGGTGATCGGCCTCGCGGCCGAGCCCGGCCGGGCGGCGCTCGACGGCGAGCCCGGCCAGAACAGCCCCTATGCCGCAGCCCTGCTGCGCCACTTCTCCGCCCTCAAGGGCGAGGAATTCGGCACGGTGATGCGCATGGTGACCGAGGAAGTCTATCTCGCGACCAAGACGCGTCAGAGGCCCTGGATCAATGAGAGCCTGAGGCGGCTTCTCTATTTCGGCGGCACGGCGCCCGAGGCGACGGGCGACAGCGGCCTGATCACCAGGGAACGCCGCCAGCTGCTGCTCACCATCGCCCGCCTGCCGACCGCCGAACGCAAGCAGGTCGAGACGATCGCTGACAAGGATGGTGTGTCGCTCGATGCGCTCTATGGCATTGCGCGCGCGATGGGCGCTACCGACATCCCGAAGGATCCGGTGGTGCTGGAGAAGTTCCTCCGCGCCCAGGCCGCGACGCTCAAGAAGATGGTCACGGAGCGCGATGCGCTCAAGCCCTACAATCCCGAAATCGCACGGCTCGCGGGCGCCGCCGATGCGGCGATCCGGCAAGGCGCCATCGCGACCGCCCGCTCCTTCCTCGACCAGGCCGTCGCCATTGTCGAGAAGGACCGCGCCTCCGTCGATGCGATCGAGGAGCGTGTGAAGGAACGGCGCATCGCCGATGCGGCGGTCTATGCCAAACGTGCGGAAGCGGCGAGCCTTGCCTTCGACTTTCTTGCTGCGGCCCGCGACTACGACAGGGCCTATGATCTGGTCGCCAAATGGGATGATGCGCTCGCCTGGCTCTACAAATTCGAGGCCGGCAACATGCTCGCCGAGCAAGGCGAAAGCGCCGGCAGCAAGCCAAGCTTCGAAGGCGCGGTCAGCGCATATCAGAGGGCGCTTCAGCTGGTGAGTATCCAGAGCGACCCAAAAAACTGGGGTAAAACCCAGAACAATCTCGGCAATGTGCTCCATGCCCTGGGCGACCGCGAGGCCAGTTCAAAAAGATTGACCGAGGCTGCGACCGCCCTTCAGGCAGCTATCGAGGCCTTGCCACGCGAACGCGATGCCGCCGGCTGGGGCATGGCGCAAAACAATCTCGGTAACGTCCTCTTCACGCTCGGCGAGCGCGAGAGCGATACAGCCAAGCTGCGCGAAGCCGCGGTGGCGTTCAGCGCGGCTCTGGAAGCCATGCCGCGCGACAGCGCGCCCTTCGATTGGTCCCGCGCCCAGAATAATCTGGGCAATGCCCTGCGACTGCTTGGCGAACGGGAAGGCGATATGGCGCGCCTTCGAGAAGCCGCCACAGCATACCGCACAGCGCTCGAAGAGCAGCCCCGCGCATCAGTGCCGTTGATGTGGGCGGTTACCCAAAGCAATCTCGGCACCGCCTTGCGCAGCATCGGCGAAAGAGAGACCGGGACCGAGACTCTGCTTGAGTCAGCCTCCACCTATCGCCTGGCGCTTGAAGTGCTGGCACCCGAGCTCGCGCCGGTCGATTGGTCGATGGTGCAGAACAATCTCGGCAATGTCCTCACCACGATCGGCCAGCGCGAAGGCGATATCGGACGCATCAAGGAAGCGGTCATGGCCTTCCAGTCCGCCTTGCGAGAGCGCAAGCGCGAAGACAGTCCGGCCTTGTGGGCAGAGACGCAGAACAATCTCGGTTCCGCCCTCGCTTTGATCGGCCAGACGGAAAATGATGCCGCCGCTCTCGAGGGAGCGGCGGAGGCCCTGCGGGCGGTCCTCGCGGTGCGCACCAAAGAGAGCATGCCCTATCAATGGGGAATCACACAGAGCAATCTCGGCGCCGTGCTGCAGATGCTGGGTGCGCAGAGAGGCGACCGTCGCGTCCTGGCGGAAGCGATCGCCGCCCATCGCTCGTCACTTCTGGTGTTCACCCGTGAGCAGGCGCCGCAGCAATGGTCCAAGGCGCAGAACAATCTCGGCAACGCGCTGCGCAGCCTTGGCGAGCTGGAAACCGGAACCGCAACCCTGAAGCAGGCGCTCACCGCGCTCAAGGCATCGCTCGAGGAAAGAAGCCGGAAGCAGTCGCCCCATCAATGGGCCAATACGCAAGTTCTCGTCGGCCTGACGTCGCTTGAGCTTGTCCGCAGGGGCGGAGGCCGCAGGGCGGCGGATCAGGCGATCCAGGCCTTCGAAGCCGCCCTCGGTGTCTACCGGGAAGCCAATGCCTCCCAGAATATCGCAAAGGTCGAGAGTTTTCTCGCCGAAGCCCGGGCGTTGAAACGGTGATCCGCCAGGCCACAGGGAACCTGCCTCGCCAAAATGGAACAGTGTCGATGCCCATGATGAAACTCGAGTTTGGCAGCCCGGCGAATGCAAAACCGTATCCACTTTTCACAGCCACGCGCTAGAATGGACTCATGCCCCCACTGACAAGCTTTGTCGCAAAGACCGTCACGGCAGCGATCTGCGCCCTCCTGGTCATCGTGCTCGCAACCGGTTCCGGCTCCGCCCAGGACGCCAAGCCGCTCAAAGGCGTGGCCCTGGCGATCGGCGAACAGGCCTATGAGTCGCTGCCGCCGCTTCCAACCTCCGAGCGCGATGCCCGCGCCATCGGGGAACTTCTGACCAGGCTTGGCCTCGCGACCGATATCGCCGCCAACGGCAAGGCGCAGGCGCTGCGCCGCTCGGTCGACAGCTTCATCGACAAAGCGGGCAGCGCCGATGTGGCGCTCCTTTATTATTCGGGCCATGCGATCGAGGCCGGTGGCGTCACCTACCTGCTCCCCACCGACACCGACCTCAATTCACTCGAGGCGGCCGACCAGAACCTCATCTCCCTGCAAAGCGTGCTCGACAGGCTGCGGCAGAAGACCAAGACGATCATCCTGCTTGTCGATGCCAACCGGTCCACCTCCTTCCCGAAATATGCCGTGGTCAGGCGGGATGCGAATTCCGCCAGCGAACCGATCTCGTCTTCGGGCCTCGGCGCGCCTGTCGTCGAGACCTCGGCAACGCCAGACGCCACCGGCCAGGTGATCAGCTTTGCCGCCGATCCGCGGCAAGCGGCGCTCGAAGCTCCCTCCGGCGACAGCAGCCCCTATGCCGCAGCCCTGCTCAAGCATCTGGGCGCCAGCCGCGAGCTGGATTTCAGCCAGGTCATGGCGATGGTCACCGAGGAAGTCTATCTCGCCACCGAGACCCGGCAGCGGCCCTGGACAAGCGGCGGCCTGAAGCGTGTCCTCAATTTCGGCGGCCCTGCCGATGCAGCAGCCGAGACCGGTGACGAGGCCGCCCTGACGCAAGCGCGCCGCGACCTCCTGCTCTCCATCACCGCAACGCCGCCCGATATCAGGCGCGCGGTCGAGAATCTCGCCCGCGACCAGTCCCTGCCGCTTGATCCCCTCTATGGCATGCTGAAGGAGCTCAATGTCGACATGTCGGTGGGCATCGACAAGATCGACGACCAGTTGCGCGCCAGCGCCGAGACGCTCAAGAAGATCCTCTCGGAACGCGTCGTCTCCCAGCGCAAGGACCCGCAACTCGCCGAGCTCGCCGGCCTTGCCGACCAGGCGCAGGCGCAAGGCGCCATTGCGCTCGCCATGAGAAATCGCGCCAAAGCGGGCGGGCGCGCCGATGATCTCGTCCGGGTCGTCGACCAGCGGCCCAACGCAACGACCGCCGACCGCGTCGAGCTGGCCTCGATCTTCGGCGACTATGGCGATACCGCGGTCCTCGCCCTCGATTTCCTGAGAGCCGCCGAGCAATATCGCAAGGCGCTCGGACAGGTCGAAGGGCGCAGTGCCGTGTGGGCGATCGTCTATCGCATGAACGAGGCCGACGCGCTTGCCAATTACGGCCGCTACAAGCCCGATGACGGGGCGACGAAGGCCGCGATCTCCCTCTATCAGTCGGTCGTGAATGACAGCGCCAAAGGCAAGAATCCGGTCGCCTGGGCCGCGGCCCAGAACAATCTGGGCAATGCCCTGCAGCTCCTCGCGGAACGCACCGGCAACCAGCAATTGGCGACCGATGCCGTTGCCGCCTTTGAGGCGACGCTCACCCAGTGGACGCATGAGCGGTTCCCGGTCGAGTGGGCGACGACGCAAAACAGCCTGGGCGGCGCCTTGCGCAGTCTGGGCGAGGCCGAGAGCGGCGTCGACAAGCTGACCAAGGCGGTTGCCGCCTATGAAGCCGCGCTCACTGAGCTGAAGCGCGAGCAGCTCCCGCGCGAATGGGCCAAGGCGCAATATGGCCTCGGCATCGCGCTCAGGCTCATTGGCGAGCGCCAGAACGATCAAGCCAAGCTCGAACAATCGCTCTCGACGCTCGAGACGGCACTTGGCGTGACGAAGCGCGAGCGCGACCCGCTGGGCTGGGGCACCCTGCAATATAACCGGGCCAATGCCCTGCAGAGCCTGGGGCGGCTCGGCAAGGCGCCGCAGAAGATGCAGGAGGCGATCGCGACCTATGAGACGGCGCTGACCGAGCTCACCCGCGAGCGTGTTCCCCAGCAATGGGCGCTGATCCAGAACAGCCTGGGCGCGGCGCTGCAGGCGTCGGGCGAGGCCGAGAACGATACCGAGCTGCTCAAGAAGGCGGCCGCGGCCTATGAGCTCGCTCTCACCGTGTCGACGCGCCAGCGGGTGCCGCTTGAATGGGCGGCGATCCAGAACAATCTCGGCGGCCTGCTGCAGACCATCGGCGAGCGCGAGAACAGCCCCGAAACCCTGCTCAAGGCCGTCTCCGCCTACGGGGCGGCGCTCAGCGAGCGCACCCGCAGCCGGGTGCCGCGCGAATGGGCGGCGACCCAGGCCAAGCTCGGCATCCTGTTCCAGGTGCTGGGCCAGCGGACGAAAAATACGGGCTATTTCGCCAGCGCGGTCGCCGCTTACGAATCGGCTCTCATCGAATGGACGCGCGACAAGGCACCGCTCGACTGGGCCACGGCGCAGAACGGCATCGGCTCGGCGCTGGCGGCTCTGGCCGGTCAGGAGACCGACACCGGCAACCTGACCCGGGCCATCTCGGCCTACCGGGCCGCCTTGCAGGTGCGGACCCGAGATCGGTCTCCGCAGGGCTGGGCCGAAACGCAGAACGGTCTCGGCGATGCCTTCCTGGCCATGGGCACGCGTGAGCCCGGCACCAGGCCGCTCAACAATGCGATCAATGCCTATGAAGCGGCTCTTTCCGTGTGGAAAAAAGAGGACATGCCGCAGCAATGGGCCACGACCCAGCACAATCTCGGCCTCGCGCTGCAAAAGGTTGCCGACCGCAAGAAGGGCAACGACCCTCTGCTTCGGGCCGTCAATGCCTATCAGAAAGCGCTCGCGGTCAGGACGCGTGAGAGCAGCCCGGTGGAATGGGCAATGACGCAGAGCAATCTCGGCGCCGTGCTGCGCCTCCTCGCCGAACGCGAACGCAGCAATTCACGCATGACGAAGGCCGCCGCCGCGCTTGAGGCAGCTCTCACCGTGCTGACCCGCGAGCAGCAGCCGACGGACTGGGCCACCACCCAGCTTAATCTCGGCGTCGCGCAATACAGCATCGGCAAGCGCAAGGGCGACACCGCCATTCTCGAAAGCGGCAAGCGCGCCGTCCAGGCGGCCTGGGATGTCTACAGGTCGACAGGCACCACCCAGTATGACGAGTCCTTCACCAAGAGCCTGAAGGGCTTCGATGATGCGCTCGCAGCACTCGCGCCGAAGGTTCCCGAGCCGCCGGCGCAGGAAAATCCGTCGACTCCTCCGCAAGAGGGTGTTGAGGGTCCGCCTGAAGCACTCCCGGCAGAACAGATTCCCCAGCCGCAATAGAGAGATAGGCTCGATCACCTGTTCGTGAGAATACTGCTGACGCCATCAGGCTGTGGATAGCGCGCATAATATCGAAACGAATCGCCGCCTGACGCGGCCAGTCGCTATCACAGTCCCATGAACGCAACCAACACCGCCCGGGTGCTCGAGCCCGAACCAGAATCCGACTCCTATCGCTCGCCGCCGCATAATATCGAGGCGGAACAGGCGCTTCTGGGCGCGATCCTGGTCAACAACGAAGCCTGCGACCGGGTCTCGTCCTTCCTCGACCCGTCGCATTTCTTCGAGGCGGTGCATGCGCGCATCTATGAAGCGGCGGCCACCCTCATCCGCGCCGGCAAGCTTGCCTCGCCGGTGACGCTCAAGACCTATTTCGAACGCGACGAGACGCTGAAGGACATTGGCGGTGCTGCCTATCTGGCAAGGCTCGCGGCCGCAGCAACCACCATCATCAATGCCGAGGAGTATGGCCGCGCCATCTATGAGCTGGCACAGCGGCGCAAGCTCATCGATATCGGCACCGACATCGTCAACACCTCCTTCGACACGCCGGTCGACATGACCGCACGCGACCTGATCGAGACGGCCGAACAGAGCCTCTACCAGATCGCCGAGACCGGCAAATACGGCCAGGGCTTCCAGGTCTTCGGCCGGGCGCTGACCGAGGCTGTCGACATGGCCGCCAATGCCTATCAGCGCGACGGCGGCCTCTCCGGCATCTCGGCGGGCCTGCGCGATCTCGACGAGAAGATGGGCGGGCTGCAGGCATCCGACCTCATCATCCTCGCGGCGCGTCCCGCCATGGGCAAGACGTCGCTCGCCACCAATGTCGCCTATCACGTGGCGAAGAACTACAAGGCCGACCATCAGCCCGACGGGTCGGTGCGCATCCTCGATGGCGGCGTCGTCGGCTTCTTCTCGCTGGAAATGTCGCAGGAGCAATTGGCGACGCGCATCATCGCCGAGCAATCCGGCATTTCGTCCGAGCGCATCAGGCGCGGCAAGATCACCGAGGACGAGTTCCACCGCATCGTCGAGGTGTCGCGCGAGCTGCAGGCCCTGCCGCTCTATATCGACGCCACCGGCGGCCTCACCATTGCGCAGGTCGCGGCCCGCGCCAGAAGGCTCAAGCGCCAGCGCGGCCTTGGCCTCCTCATCGTGGACTATCTGCAGCTTCTCGCCGGCTCGGCCAAACGCGCCTCCGAGGGCCGCGTCCAGGAAGTGACCGAGATCACGGTCGGCCTCAAGGCGCTTGCCAAGGAGCTCAAGGTGCCGATCATCGCGCTGTCGCAGCTCTCGCGCCAGGTCGAGAACCGCGACGACAAGCGCCCGCAGCTTGCCGACTTGCGTGAATCAGGCTCGATCGAGCAGGACGCCGACGTGGTGCTGTTCATCTATCGCGAGGAATACTATCTCGCGCGCACCGAGCCTCGCCCCAACACGCCGGAGCATTTCGAGTGGCAGGAGAAGATGAACCGGGTGACCGGCATCGCCGAGGTCATCATCGGCAAGCAGCGCCACGGCCCCACCGGCATCGTCGAATTGCAGTTCGACGCCTCGCTGACGAAGTTCCAGGACCTGGTCAAGGCGGATCATCTGCCGGAGCAGTTCCAGTAAGCCCGTTTCAAGTTTCAAGGTCGCCACTAAACTATATAGGACTACGCTCCGAAGGGTCGTGGAGACTCAAAGGCCGCAGTGCGATATTCTACATGGACTGGACGAAACCCTGTTTCGTCTCATAACAATATTTGGGAAAAACCGGAGCAACAATGACTGTGGATCGCGAAACGGTAAACGCCGGAAAGTTCAACCCAAAAGTGTCCTTGCCTTATCAGTTGCGGCTCAAAGATTTTGAGATTGCAATGCAGGATGTTTATGATTTCTTCTATGACGTAAACAACTTGTTGTTGGGTCGAGGACTTCATCGGCTTGACGATATGCTTCGCCCTGCAGCGATGTCGGGCATGATTTCGGACATGCTGACAGCATCAATGGCAAGACACGCTCGATCTCTTGTTGAGAACAAGCATTTCAACGGCCACCCCGATCTAGTAGTGCAGGGTATATATCCCAACAACTCAGTGCGGAGCGGAACTGACGGCGTTGAAATTAAGAGCACTCGCAAACCAGGTGGAGCTGTAGATACACATGGAGCACGCGAGCAGTACATGTGTGTGTTTGTGTATCAAACAGATCACGCCACTGAGCCAGCAGTAAGAAGAGCTCCCATGAAGTTTATGGAAGTTTACATAGCTCATGTCACCGAGAACGATTTCCGTAGAAACGCCAGAAGTGAATTGGGTACACGAACAGCCACACTAGATCGTGCGGGGATCCAGAAATTGCGTTCAAATTGGGTCTACATGTTGGATCGATAAGGCAGCAAGCTGAGGAATGGCTTTGCGTGCCATCTTCACGAAACTGGCATCCTTTTCAATACCAATACTCGCATACCCTATTGCGTTAGCCGCCGCGAGTGTCGAGCCAGAGCCTGCGAAGGGATCCAAAACAACTCCTTCCCCCAGTGGCAGCACCGAGCGCACCAGATGCCTCAGAAACAGCTGAGGCTTTAAAGAAGGATGCGGCGCAATCTTTCTTTCTCTTGGTGACGTCGGACTGGATTTTATAACATCACCAAACGGTTTGGTGTCTGAGATCCGTTGAAAGCCTCCCGTCTTCCACCTCCGAAGATTGTCTTGTACCCGCCCCTCCAATGGGTGACGCAGAATGACCCAAGGTTCGAACATTGATCGAGGCATAACGCTAACGTTTGGAAACTCATTATGCGCATTCTTGGGTCTGTCACCGCCGCGCATTGTCATGACTAGCCGCACGATGTTACCCCGCAGCTCAAGCCCTGCTTGACTCATTGCATTGGCAACTAAGTGCACAAGCAAGGGATTGCTTGCTACAATGACATTTGCACCGGGAACGGTAACACGCAGTACAAGTTTACCAAACTCAAAGAAGAAATCCTGTAGGGCAGCGCGTTCTCCGTCATTTAGCACCGTGAATCGTGGGAGCGGTGATCGCTTATGTCCATCGTACGAAGGAGGCACACGCCATATCCCCCCTCCGCGCGCTTCGCGCAGTTTAGCCTGTTCACCATCGGTATACTCCACGAGACCGTACGGAGGATCTGTAACGACCGCCTGCACCGACCGGGGCTCACATGAGCGGAGCCATTCGAAACATTCCGCCTGCAGCAAGGTTGCTCGATCTATCTTGAAGCTCTGCTCAGCTGCTTCGTTCGGACTTTGATCACACCCGTTTTTGAGGCGGTAGTGTCCACGCGCGGTTCGTTCGAACAGGTGCGGGGTATTCAGATTCAAATATGATCTCACAGAGGATGTTGGAACACCGCCAATCCGTAGTGAAAGAGCTTCCTGAATTTCAGCCAAGGAGGCACTTTCCGCCGCTGATAAATATCCGATAATGGAATCTCTAACGATTCCCGGTGCTCGGCGCATAAACTGATTCTCCAGACAATGGCCTCTGATTACACCCTCTGACGTCTGGACGTCAAAGGTACATTATACAACTTTAGCGAGACTCTTTCTTAAACTTAATCTATCGTTGCACACAGGCGCAAACGGACGCTACTAAGCCAGGGTTGCGTTCACACGATTTGAGGGATTAAGCGCTTTAAATTCTCTGTCGTGGCAAGATCAGCACTCGCCACCAAAAAAACCCTGAGACTACGGCCAGTGGCCCGCGGTGTCGGATTGCGAATGGACCGGGAGTTATCAAGGAGGTCCTGCCTGCGGGTGTTGGGAGACACTTGCCCAGTTCCCGAACTGGTCTCGACTGCTCGGATGAAAGTGGTCGTACCGAGCCGATAGCTTTTGTGCGCAATGTCGAGCCGTCTGATTTCGGGCTCATCATGCGCGCATCGCACGCCTATTTTCTTTTCATCGGCACCTTGCTGACCGCTGCCGGCTATGGCGCGACTTTCCTGCTGACCGAGCATTTCCGCGCCCTGGGCGGCAGCGAGATCGACACCAGCACGACATCGGGCGGCGCCATGATCGGAACGCTGATCGGCGTGCCGCTGGTCGGCTGGTATGCGAAACGACTCAAGGCGGCGCGCATGGCGGCCATGGGCGCCGTCTCGGTGGCGGCGGGCTATGGTTTCCTGACCCTCCTCACCACCCTGACGCCACTCATTGCGGTGGCCGACTTCTTCATCGGGCTGGGCTGGGGCATCTTCTATCTCGCCGGCCCCATGGCGCTGTCGGAGCGCGTCAGCGACCAGGACCGCGGTTTCTGGTTCACCCGTTTCGGCGCCTTCCAGATGGCCGGCATCGGCTTCAGCCCGATCATCGCCTCGGCGCTGGTCACTCATATCGATCTCACGACCGCCGGCGCCTTCGGCGTGATCGCCACCGCTACCCTTCTCGCGGCGCTTCTGCTTCTCACTTTCGAGATTCTGTCGCCGCAAGCGCGCCAGGGCCAGGCGCAAAGCGGCAACTGGGTGCAGTCGCTGCCCGCGCTCTTCGCCTCGCGCGCCCGCTACCCTATCCTGATGGTGGGGCTTGGCGCCTGCGTGTTCAGCGGCATGCTCACCTTCCAGTCGTCGCTGGTGCGCGGCAGCGGCCTTGAGGCCGGCACCTATTTCGCCGCCTACGCCGTCACCGTCGTGGTGGCGCGCTTCATCCTGGCGCCGATCATCAGCCGCGCCGATGGCGACCGGGCGTCGATCATCCTGCTGGTCCTCATGAGCCTCGGCGTCGCCGCCGCCTTCGCCCTGGCGCTTGGACTTCCCGTCCAGATCACCAGCGCCGTCCTGCTCGGCCTCGGCTATGGGCTGGTCTATACCGTCATCCAGACGCAGGCCGTCAATGACGCGCCACCCGAGCAGCGCAGCGCGGCCCTTACCTGGTTCGTCATTGCCTATTTCCTCGGCATATTCGGCTTCCCGGTGCTCGGCGGCTGGATGATCGTGACTGTCGGTATTCCGGGCTTCCTTGCCGTCGTGCTGGCCTTCGCCCTTGCCGAGCTGGCGCTCGCCTTGCTGCGCGCCCGTGCGACCGAACGTAAGCCCGCCGACGCGCTCAGCTGATATCTCCTCGCATCCCTGGCTGGTGCGCAGGCCCACCTGTCCGCACCCATGTCGGCGGCCGCAAGCCGTTCAGTTCGCATGCGCCTTCAGGAATGCGGCCGAACGATCGAATGCAAGGCGGCCTGCGTCGGTGGTGAGCAGCATCTGATATTCATGATCGAGCGGCGGGACATGATCGGCGGGGTAGAAAAGCGCATCGACCTCGACGCCATGCGCACGCAACGCATCAGCGAGGCCCGTCGACTGCGGCGCCAGAGGATCGGCATTGCCGACAGAAATGAAGACGGGGGGATAAGCGGAGGTCACATGCGGCGCCACCGCCATCCGGGCGACGCGTGCGTCGCGCGGATCGGGCGTGCCAAGATATGACCAGATCACCGTGCGCATGAAACCGGCGAACGGGCCATCAAAATTCATCGTGGCCGGATCGTAAGGGCCGCAATAGAGCACAAGGCCGCGCAGAGAGTCGCGCGAAATGCCTGGCTCTATTCCCAGGCCGCGCGCATAACCCGCATCGGAGATAATGAGCGCCGTTTGCGCGGCAATTTGCGCGCCGGCTGAATCACCCGCGATGAATATCCGTTGCGGGTCGATGTCGAAACGACCGGCATTGGCGAGGACATGCGCCAGCGCGGCATTGACCTGCCGCAAGGGCGTGGGAAACTGCGCCCCGGGGGCAAGCGAATAATCGACGGCAACCGTCACGAAGCCTTGCGCGGCGAGGATCTGCAGATAGCCCGAGAGCTCGGCGCGTGATCCCCCGATGAATCCACCGCCATGCACCCAAATGACCGCTGGCAACGGCCCTTGCGCGTCGGGTGGCGCAAAGACGTCAAACAGGGCATCGCCGTCGTCCGGCGCGTAGCTCAGACCACGTTGGGCAACAATGCCTTGCGGCACAAGCGGCGCAATCGAGGCGGCAACCTCAGCACCGTTATTGGCGAAGGCATGGCGGATCAGCAGAACCGACGGCCAAGGGCTAAGCTGGAAGGCGGCGTACACGCCTACGGCAAGGGTGACGACCGTGCCGATGGCCAAAAGCACTGCCTTTCTCAGCAACACGGGTCCTCCCTGCAAGGCGCTGTATCCTAGCACCAGCGTCCGATCCCCGGAAGCAGGTTGCCGCCGGAAGCGCAAAGAGGGTTGCATCCCCGGCCGTTTGACGCTTTATGCGCAGGCCATGAGCTCCAACAATGCCCATATCAGCGGCCCGCCCACCGACCTGGCCGGCGCCATATTGACCGTCGATCTCGAGGCCATCCGGGAGAACTGGAAGCGACTCGCCGCCAAGGCGGCGCCGGCCGAATGCGGGGCCGCGGTCAAGGGTAATGCTTATGGGCTCGGCGTCGCGCAGGTCGCCAGGGCCTTGTGGACGGCGGGCTGCCGCACCTTCTTCGTGGCGCGGCCAATGGAGGGCGGCGAGTTGCGCAGCCTCCTGCCGCGCGAGGCCGTCATCTATGTGCTCGATGGGCTGTTTCCCGGCCAGGCCGAATTTTACGCGCGCGAAGACCTGCGCCCTGCCCTCATCACCATCGATGAGGCGCGCGAATGGGCGGCCTTCGGCACCCAATATGGCCGCAACCTGCCCTGCGCCATCCATGTCGATACCGGCATCAACCGGCTGGGCTTCTCAGGTCCCGCCTTCGAGGCCCTGATCTCCAACAATGAGATCATGGCGCGCCTCAACCTCACCTTGCTGATGAGCCATCTCGCCTGCGCCGATGAGCCGAACCATCCGCTCAATGGCCGGCAGAAGAGCGCCTTCGATGCCTTGCGCCGGCGCCTGCCCGGCATTCCGGCAAGCCTCGCCAATTCGAGCGGCATCTTCCTGGGCAGCGAATACCGCCATGACCTGGTCAGGCCCGGCATCGCGCTCTATGGCGGCAATCCGGTGGCGCCGGCGGCCAATCCGATGCTGCCCGTCGCCCATCTCGAAGGCACCGTGCTGCAGCTGCGCGAGATCGCGGCCGGCGAGAGCGTGGGTTATGGCGCCACCTGGCGGGCGACGCGCCAGACGCGCATCGCGGTGCTGGGGGCGGGCTATAAGGACGGCGTGCCGCGTTCCCTGAGCTCGCGCGCCACCAACGGACCCGCCCAGGTCTTCATCGGCGGCCGGCGCTGCCCGGTGATCGGGCGCGTGTCGATGGACATGATGGCCGTCGATGTCACGGGCGTGCCGATCGACAGCTGCCGGCGCGGAACAAGAGCGGAACTCATCGGCCGCAATATTGCCATCGATGAAACGGCAGAATGGGCGGGAACCATCTCCTATGAACTCCTCACCCGTTTAGGCCAGCGCTTCACCCGTCTATATTCGGGGGGCGAATCGCAAACCCCCAAGGCTCCCATCCCGTGAATTTCCTCGCCAATCTGGGCCGCGTCGTCCTGGCCCTCCTCGCCGAGATCGGGCGCATCGTCATCTTCCTCAAGGATGCGTTGCTGCAGGGCCTCACGCCCACCATCTATGTGCGCCAGATCCTCGAGCAGATGCTGCGCATCGGCTACAATTCGCTGCCCGTCGTCGGCCTCACCGCCTTCTTCACCGGCGGCGCGCTGGCCTTGCAGATCTATCTCGGCGGCTCGCGCTTCAATGCCGAAAGCCTCGTCTCCACCATCGTGGCGCTCGGCATCACGCGCGAGCTCGGCCCCGTGCTTGCCGGCCTCATGGTGGCGGGCCGGGTCGGCGCGTCCATCGCGGCCGAGCTCGGCACCATGCGCGTCACCGAGCAGATCGACGCCTTGACCACGCTTGCCACCAATCCGTTCAAATATCTCGTGGGCCCGCGCATCGTCGCCGGCGTCATCACGCTGCCCATCCTGGTCGGCATCGCCGATACGATCGGCATCATGGGCGGCTATATTGTCGGCACGCGCTCGCTCGGCTTCAATTCCTTCGCCTATATCAAGAACACCGTCGACTTCCTGCATCTCGATGACGTGACCTCGGGCCTCATCAAGGCCGCCGTCTTCGGCTTCATCATCACGCTGATGGGCTGCTATCACGGCTTCAATTCGAAAGGCGGCGCGCAGGGCGTCGGCCGCGCCACCACCAACGCCGTGGTGAGCTCGGCGATCCTCATCCTCGCCGCCAATTTCGCCCTCACCTCATTGCTGTTCTCGGAGTGACCTGATGGAGGAGAATGGCCACATCGTGCTCAAGGACGTGCGCAAGGCCTTCGGCCCCAAGCATGTGCTGAACGGCATCAATATCTCGGTGCCCAAGGGCCGCTCGCTGGTCGTCATCGGCGGATCCGGCACCGGCAAGTCGGTGATGATCAAGACCATCCTCGGCATCATCCGTCCCGATTCGGGATCGATCACCATTGGCGGCGAGGAAGTGACGAAGCTCAGCGGCAAGGAGCGCGACCAGTTCCTGCTGCGTTTCGGCATGCTGTTCCAGGGGGCTGCCCTCTTCGACTCGCTTCCCGTCTGGGAGAATGTCGCCTTCGGCCTCATCCAGGGCCGCAACACGCCGCGCATTGAAGCGCGCGACATCGCCATAGAGAAGCTCAGGCAGGTAGGGCTTGGACCCGAAGTGGGCGCGCTCTATCCGGCCGAGCTTTCGGGCGGCATGCAGAAGCGTGTCGGCCTCGCCCGCGCGGTGGCGGCAGACCCCGAGATCATCTTCTTCGACGAGCCGACCACCGGCCTCGACCCGATCATGGCGGATGTCATCAACAATCTCATCGTCGACTGCGTGAAGCGGCTCGGCGCCACGACCATCTCGATCACCCATGACATGGCCTCGGCGCGCAAGATCGCCGACCGCATCGCCATGATCCACAAGGGCGAGATCGTCTGGCAGGGTCCGGCGCGCGCTGTCGACTCCAGCGGCAACCCTTATGTCGACCAGTTCATCCATGGCCGTGCCGAAGGGCCTATCCAGATGGAAGTGCTGAAGGCGTGACGCCGGTCGAGCGCATCTATGCTCTTGATGGCGGCATTGCCGAAGTTGCCGATGCTTCGATGTATACGCCGGGCATCGATGTCGGCAAGCCGGTGATCTTGCCCTGCAACGCCTACCTCATCCGCCGCAGCGGTGAATGGATCCTGTGGGACACCGGCTCGGATGACGAATTGGCCAAAGTTCCGGGCGGCAAAATCATCGCCCATGGCATCCGCGGCGTGGTGAAACGGACACTCAAGTCGCAGCTCGACGAAATCGGCGTCGATCCCGCCGATGTGACGACACTGATCCTGTCGCACGCCCATTTCGATCATATCGGCAATGTCCGCCTGTTCCCGAAAGCGAAATGGATCGTGCACCGGAAAGAATATGACGCGATGTTCGGCCCTGACCATGATGAACATGGTTATGACCCCGGTCTCTATAAAACCCTGCGCAACAATCCGACCGAGATCATCGATGGTGACCATGACGTGTTTGGCGACGGCTCGATCCGTCTCATCGCGACACCCGGCCATACGCCGGGTCATTGCTCACTGGCAGTCCGCTTGCCGAAATCGGGCACCGTCATATTGAGCGGCGATGTCGCGCATTTCGAGAAAAGCTTCGTCCACCGGCGTGTGCCGAGCTTCAACTTCGATGCCGAACAGACAAAAGCCTCGATGGACAAGATCGACCGGATCATCAAGTCGAAGAAGGCGCAGCTGTGGATCAATCACGATGCCGAGCAGTGCGCCACCATCCCGCACGCACCGCAATGGGTCGAATAGATTGTCCATTCCCCGCTCGAAGCTGATTTCCTGGAATTGATCCAGCGCAAATGCATCACGCCAGCTGAGGCCTATATTGGCATTTGAACATGGCCGGCAGTTTGCCGGTCCTCCGCAGTGAACTCGTGCGGCCGGACTGCCGGAACCCTATGAGGCAAGGAGAATGCCGAGATGCTGATTACATTGCCACGCGCGGCTGTGTTTGCCGCGGCCGTCGCCGCAGCCATGACCGCTGGAGCCTTCGGCCAAACAACCACTCCTGAGGAGCATCATCCCGCTGAGCCGGAAAATATGGCTGGGCAAGGACAGGGTGGCATGATGGGCCAGATGGGGCCGGGAATGATGGGAGGCATGGGTTCCGGCATGATGGGGGGCATGATGCAGCCGGGCATGATGGGCGCAATGATGCCCATGCGCGGGCACATGATGAAGATCATGTTCGCGATTGCCGATACCAACGGTGATGGCGGGCTCTCGTTCGAGGAGGTTACGGCCCTGCACAAGCGAATCTTCGATAAGGTCGACGCCGACAAGGATGGCAAAGTGACACCGGAAGAGCTTCAGACCTTCATGCGGGAGTAGCAATGGAGTTTTCCGATGCACGAACGTCTTGCTCCGATCGCGGGTGGGATAGGCGCCGTCCTGTTCCTCACACCCGGCTTAGCATGGGCTCAAGCGCCGTCAGACGCCGAGCATTATGCATGGGGGCCGCGCATGATGTGGTGGGGTGAAGGGTGGCACGCGATGATGTTCGGCCCGTTGTTTATGATCCTCGTCCTCGCGATCGCAATTGCTGTCGTGGTCCTTCTCGTCCGCCGGCTGGGCGGACCATGGCAGGAGACGACGACCACACGCTACCCTGTGTCCGACCGCACGCCGCTCGACATTCTCAAGCAGCGTTTCGCGCGCGGCGAGATCGACAAGCAGGAGTTCGAGGAGCGCCGCCGCGTGCTCGGCGACTAGGCCATCGATGCGGATCCTGCTCATCCTGAATGATCCACCTTACGGCACCGAGCGTTGCTACAACGGCCTGCGCCTCGCCCTCGCCCTCACCAAGGGCGAGCCAGCGGCCGTCGTTACGGTGTTTCTGATGGCCGATGCCGTGGCGGCTGCGAAGACCGGCCAGAAGACACCCGACGGTTACTACAATATCGAGCGCATGCTGAAGGGGCTCGTCGCCACCAAGGGACAAGTCCTGCTGTGCGGCACCTGCATGGATGCGCGCGGCCTGACCGAAGCCGACATCACGGCCGGCGCGCGGCGCAGCACCATGATCGAGCTCGCGGAGATGACAGCTGCCGCAGACAAGGTGCTGGTATTCTGATCCGGCGAGAGCTGGGAACAAAGAAGGGCCGCACGAGGCGGCCCTTCCCGTGAGATGCGTTGATCAGCATCCCGAATAACGAATCAATCAGATAAGGCCAGGAGCCTCCGCTGCGATCCGCTCGAGCCTGATAAACGCAGTGAACTCACTCGACATCGGATCACCTCCTTTCGATTGTTGAAACCGTCCCTAGTGTGGGGGCTTGCCGAATAAAATTCAAGCGGGCAATTTCAGGCCCCCTTTCCCGCCAGGATCCCATCATGCCCGCAGCCGACATCATCATCACCAATGCCCGCATCCTGACCATAGATGGCGCCAGGCCCCGCGCCGAAGCGCTGGCGATCAGCGGAAGCCGGCTTCTCGCCGTCGGCGCACGGGATGATATGGCAGGCCTCAGGGCCAGCCATACGCGGGTGATCGACGCCAAAGGCAAGACCGTGCTGCCCGGCATCATCGAGAGCCATATGCATATTTTCCCGGGATCGGTCGAGCTCGACAGCCTGATGGTGACAGGGCTCGAAGGCATCGAGCCCCTGACCAGCGCGGTGCGGAGCTATTCGGCGGCGCGGCCCGAGGACAAGCTCGTCGTCGCCAATGGCGCCAATTACATGGCGATCCGGTCCAGCGGCGTGATCACAAGACAGGATCTCGACCATATCCTGCCGGACCGTCCCTTCATCCTGTGCTGCTTCGACCATCACACGGTATGGGCAAACACGGCGGCCCTGAGGGCGGCCGGGCTGCTTTCCGGCCGGGAGCTGCCACCCGGCAACGAGATCGTGATGGGGCCGGACGGACTCGCCACCGGCGAGCTCAAGGAAATGGCGGCCTTTGCGCCGGTCTTCGCGCTGACGCCGACCCAGGGGCGCGAATCACTCGGCCTGACGACAGGCGAGGATCCGGTGCCGCCGGCAACCGCGGCGCAGCGTCAGATCGACATGGCGGCGCTCAGGCGCGGACTCGCCTATTGCGCCTCGCTCGGCATCACCTCCATCCACAATATGGACGGCAATTTCTACCAGCTCGAATTGCTCGATCGGTTGCGCAAGGACGGCGACCTCACCTGCCGGGTACAGGTGCCGTGGCACCAGAAGAACTACTTCGCTCCCGAGCGCGTCGACGAAGCGATCGAGATGCGCTGGCGCTACAATGACGACATGCTCTATTCGGGGCGCGTCAAGATCTTCATGGATGGCGTGCTCGAATCCATGACGGCGCTGATGCTCGATGACTATCCCAACCATCCGGGCGAGCGCGGCCAGCCGCTCTTCACCGCCGAACAGTTCAATGACGTGGCGACGCGTGCCGACAAGCACGGCTTGCAGATCTCCGTGCATGCGATCGGCGATGGCGCGGTCAGGCGCACGCTCGACGGCTATGAGGCGGCACGCAAGGCCAATGGCAAACGCGACTCGCGCCACCGCATCGAGCATATCGAAGTCATCGCCCCTGCCGATATCCCACGCTTCAAGGAACTGGGCGTCACGGCCTCGATGCAGCCGATCGTGGGCTTGGGCGTCCCGGGCGGGCTGATCGAGCCCTGCCGCGAGCGGATCGGCCGAAAGCTTCCCTTCGCCTATGCCTGGCAGACGATGCGCGAGGCGGGCGCCCATATGAGCTTCTCTTCCGACTGGCCGGTCTCGCCGCTCGATCCTTTCCTCGGCATGCAGTCGGCGATGACGCAGGTGCCGCTTGCGCCCGACTGCCCGCCGCAAGCCCAGGGCCTGATGGAGGCGATCGCCGCCTTCACCTCGGATGGTGCCTATGCCGAATTCGCGGAAGGCAAGAAGGGCCGGCTGAAGACAGGCCTGCTCGCCGACGTGGTGGTGCTCGACGGCGATATCAAGGTGACGCCTCCTTCCGAGCTCTCGTCGATCAAGCCGGCGGTCACCATCTGCGACGGCAGGATCACCTTCACGGCCTGACCTGCATTCCATTCAACACCCCGTGATCGGCGTAACAGCGAGGCCCCGTATCGCGTATTGATCGGCATCGGTATCTCGAAAGGGAACGTCCATGCTTTCATCGCGCCCGATCCACCTTCTGGCACTGCTCGCCACGCTCCTTGCCGGCGGTGCCGGCCTGGCGACTGCCAAGGAAGGAATCGAGATTCCACCGCCCGCCATGGACGGGGCCGCCGCCATGGCCCAGACGGAGACAGCCATCCTGGCCGGCGGCTGCTTCTGGGGTGTGCAGGGTGTTTTTCAGCATGTGAAGGGCGTCACCAATGCGGTGTCCGGCTATGCCGGCGGCGAGGCGGGCACGGCGAATTACGGGATGGTCGGCAGCGACACGACCGGGCATGCGGAATCGGTCAAGATCACCTTCGATCCGGCCCAGATCAGCTATGGCCGCATCCTGCAGATCTACTTCTCCGTCGCGCATGACCCGACGCAACTGAACCGCCAGGGACCGGACAAGGGAACCCAATATCGCTCGGCAATATTCCCCGTGAGCAACGAGCAGGCGAAAGTCGCCAAGGCCTATATTGCTCAGCTCGACCAGACGAAGCTGTTCGAAAAGCCGATCGTCACAACGATCGAGCCAGACCGCGCCTTCTATCCGGCCGAGGACTATCACCAGGATTACCTGACGCTCAATCCGACATCCCTCTACATCATCTATAACGACCTGCCCAAGGTGGAGAACCTGAAGCAGCTGTTTCCAGCTCTCTACCGCGACGATCCGGTGCTGGTCTCGGAAGCGGGCATGTCGAACTGATCGCCACCCCTTGAAAAGGCGCCTGGCCGTCCCTATTTCAGGGCACCCCAGCCCCATTGGCTTCAATCCCGAGGCGACGTCATGCCTCCAGGTTGATGTGAGAGGATCAGGACGGATGTACTCCGGTCCTCTCTTCCCGCTGGCCGCTTGACGTCGGCCAGCCACCGGGCTGCGGGATCCAACTCTTGCGCTGACTCAGAGCGGGCCCTATCTCCCTTATCCATGGCTAAAGCCTCCTCGCAATTCGTCTGCCAGTCTTGCGGCGCGGTCTCGTCCAAATGGGCGGGACGCTGCGACAATTGCGGCGAATGGAACACGATCATCGAGGAGGCCGCCCCCACGCCGTTGTCGGGCGCCAAAGGTGCGAGCCTGCCCAAGGGCCGGGTCTCGCGCCTTGTCGGCCTGAAGGGTGAAACGGCAGCCCCTGCCCGCATCGAAACCGGCATCGCCGAACTCGACCGGGTGGCGGGCGGCGGCTTCGTGCCGGGCTCGGGCGTGCTCATCGGCGGCGACCCCGGCATCGGCAAATCCACTCTCCTGCTTCAGGCCATGGCGGCGCTCGCCAATCGCGGCCGCCGCGTGATCTATGTCTCGGGCGAAGAAGCGATCGCCCAGGTCCGGCTCAGGGCGGAGCGGCTCGGCATCGCCGATACCGCCGTTCTGCTCGCCGCGGAGACCAATGCCTCCGACATCGTAGCCACCCTGGCGGAAGGCGATCCGCCGGCCATTGCCGTCATCGATTCCATCCAGACCGTGTGGTCGCCGGTCATTGACGCAGCCCCCGGCACCGTCTCGCAGCTCAAGGCGGGATCGGAAGCGCTCATCCGCTTCGCCAAGCAGAAAGGCACGACCATCCTGCTCGTCGGCCATGTCACCAAGGACGGCCAGATCGCCGGCCCCAAGGTCATCGAGCACATGGTCGACACGGTCCTTTATTTCGAAGGCGATCGCGGCCACCAGTTCCGCATCCTGCGCGCCGTCAAGAACCGCTTCGGCCCGACGGACGAGATCGGCGTGTTCGAAATGTCGGATGGCGGGCTCAAGGAGGTCGCCAACCCGTCGCGCCTCTTCATGGGATCGGGCGAGCACCCGACTCCGGGCTCGGCCGTCTTTGCCGGCGTGGAAGGCACCCGACCGCTCCTCATCGAGGTCCAGGCCCTGGTCTCGCCTTCGCCCTTCGGCAATCCGCGGCGCACCGTGGTGGGCTGGGACGCCAACCGGCTGGCCATGGTGCTGGCCGTGCTCGAGGCGCGCGCCGGGGTCCAGATCGGCAATCACGATGTCTACCTCAATGTCGCGGGCGGGCTCAAAGTGAAGGAAACCGCTGCCGACCTGGCCGTGGCGGCAGCCCTTCTCTCCTCCCTCACCGGCACGATCGTTCCCCATGGCACAACGCTTTTCGGCGAAATCGCTCTCTCGGGCGCCATCCGTCCCGTGAGCCTTGCGGAGGCGCGTGTCAAAGAGGCACAGAAGCTTGGTCTTAAAGAAGCTGTGACCGCCGCGCGGCCCGAGCTTTCTAGCCCAAAAGGCTTTAAAATCAAGCCTTTGGAGACAATCGCAGACCTTGTCGCCTGGGCCGCGGCGCAACCAAGGGGCCTCGCCCGAATCGCCTAGCCCATGCCACAAAAGCTGCCTATAAGATCGCGATCAACTCCATCCGGACGGTCTGGCTAATGCCATTTCAACTGCTCGATCTCATTCTTGCCGGCATCATGCTCATTTCGGGATTGCTCGCGCTGATGCGCGGCTTCACCCGCGAGGTGCTCTCGCTCATCGCCTGGGGTGCCGCGGCGGTGGCGGCCTATTTCGCCATCCATTCGAAGGAGGCGATCGCCTTTGCCGGCCAGTATCTGCAGCCCGAGATCGTCGCCAAGATCGCGGTCGGCGGCAGCGCATTCCTCATTATACTGATCATCGTGTCGCTGATCAGCGTGAAGCTCTCGGACGTGGTGGTCGATTCCGCCGCCGGCGCCTTCGATCGCACGCTCGGCTTCTTCTATGGCCTGGGGCGCGGCCTGGTGCTGGTGGTCATTGCCTATCTCTTCTATGGCTGGTTCATTCCCGCCGACCGCCAGGAGGAGTGGGTGAAGAACGCGCGCTCGCTGCCGGTCATCCAGTCGGTGGGCGAAGTGATCCTCTCGCTGGTGCCACCCGACATCGCCGAGACGCTGACCAATTCATCGATCCTCGGCAACCAGCCGACGACAACGACGCAGCAGACGCCGGCGGCGCAGACCGGTACCGGCGATACGACGACGGCGGCGCCGGACGAGGAAGGCTACAAGAAGAACGAGTCGCAAGGCCTCGACCAGCTCATCCAGGGAACGCAAGGGCAGCAACAGCAGAGTTCGCCGCCTCCCGACAATCAGGAGCAGCCGGATTTCGGCGGCCAGAGCAACCCCAACTGAGGACAGATGTGATGGCGGCGCCCGGTGGCAATCCCGAATTCAATTTCGATTTGGACGGCGATACGCTGCGCGAGGAATGCGGTGTCTTCGGAATCTTCGGGCATGACGACGCGGCGGCGCTGACCGCCCTCGGCCTGCATGCCTTGCAGCATCGCGGCCAGGAAGCCGCCGGCATCGTCGCCTTCAACGGCGAGCGCTTCCATTCGGAACGCCGTCTCGGCCTGGTTGGCGATCATTTCTCCAGCGAGAACACCATCAAGCGCCTGCAAGGGCGCGTGGCGCTCGGCCATGTGCGCTACTCGACGACCGGCGAGACCATCCTGCGCAATGTGCAGCCGCTGTTCGCCGAGCTTTCGGCCGGCGGCCTTGCGGTCGCCCACAACGGCAATCTGACCAACGGCCTCACCTTGCGGCGCGAGCTCGTGGCGCAGGGGGCCATCTGCCAGTCGACCTCCGACACGGAAGTGATCCTTCATCTCGTGGCCCGCTCGCAGAAGCCGCGCATCGTCGAGCGCTATATCGATGCGCTGCGGGCCCTCGAAGGTGCCTATTCGCTGGTCGCCATGACCAACAAGAAGCTCATCGGCGCGCGCGACCCCTTGGGGATAAGGCCGCTGATCCTCGGCGAGCTCAACGGCGCCTATATATTGTGCTCGGAAACCTGCGCACTTGACATCATCGGCGCGCGGTTCGTGCGCGAGGTGGAGAATGGCGAAGTGATCGTCATCTCGGAAGACGGCGTGGAATCGCTCAGGCCGTTCCCGCGCATGCATCCGCGCCCTTGCGTCTTCGAATATGTCTATTTCTCGCGTCCCGACAGCATCCTCGGCGGCCGCTCGGTCTATGAAGTGCGCAAGCAGTTCGGCCGCCAGCTGGCCCAGGAATCGCCCGCAGATGTCGATGTCATCATCCCGGTGCCGGATTCGGGCGTGCCGGCGGCGCTCGGCTTCTCGCAAGAGGCCGGAATTCCCTTCGAGCTCGGCATCATCCGCAACCACTATGTGGGCCGCACCTTCATCGAGCCGACCCAGACCATCCGGGCGCTCGGCGTCAAGCTCAAGCACAATGCCAACCGCGCCGTGATCAGCGGCAAGCGCGTGCTGCTCGTCGATGACTCGATCGTGCGCGGCACCACCTCGGTCAAGATCGTGCGCATGATGTATGAGGCGGGTGCCCGTGAAGTTCATATGCGCATCGCCTGCCCGCCGATCCGGCATCCCGATTTCTACGGCATCGATACGCCGGAGCAGAAGTCGCTGCTTGCGGCGACGCACACGCTGGAAGAGATGCGCGATTATATCGGCGTCACCTCGCTCGCCTTCCTCTCGGTCGACGGCCTCTATCGCGCGGTCGGCCATGACGGGCGCGACCCGGTCCGGCCGCAATTCACCGATCATTGCTTCACCGGCGACTATCCGACCCATCTCACCGACATCATCGGCGAATCCGCCAAGCAGCAGCTGTCGCTCCTCGCCGAGGCCGGCTGAAAGACATCATGGCCAGAGAACTCGAGAACCGCATCGCGGTCGTCACCGGTGCGTCGCGCGGCATTGGCAAATCGGCCGCCCTCGCCCTTGCCAGGAAAGGCGCCCATGTCATCGCTCTTGCCCGCACGCAAGGCGGGCTCGAAGAGCTTGATGACGAGATCAAGGCGCTGGGCGGCTCGGCCACATTGGTGCCGGCCGATATCAAGGATTTCCCGGCCCTCGACCGGCTGGGGGCCGCCATCCATGAGCGCTGGGGCAGGCTCGACATCCTGGTGGGCAATGCCGGCATTCTCGGCAAGCTGTCGCCCTTGGGTCATATCGAGCCCAAGAGCTGGGATGAGGTGATGGCGGTGAATGTGACCGCCAACTGGCGGCTCATCCGCTCGCTCGATCCGCTGCTCAAGCGCTCGGATGGCGGGCGCGCCGTGTTCCTGACGTCGGGCGCCGCCCATAAGACCTTCGCCTATTGGGGCACCTATTCCATCTCCAAGGCCGCGCTCGAGGCGCTGGTCAAGACCTATTCCGCCGAGGTCGCCACCACCACGGTGACCGCCAACATGTTCAGTCCCGGGCCTACCCGCACGCGCATGCGGGCATTGGCGATGCCGGGCGAGGATCCTCTGACCTTGCCGTCGGCCGATGAGGTCGCAGCCCAACTCGTGGAAATGTGCCTGCCGTCTTTCAGGGACAATGGGGCGATCTACAAATACGCCCCCACGGGACTGTTCAAGTTCGAACACTAGACCACGATCAAAGTCGACCCCTATTGCAACTACCTGATGGAATGCGGTGACGGGCTGATTGAATCTCATCACCTTGCGACAGTCACGTCTTGCGCAAATCAAAGGCAAGCCGATCACGCTGGCAGATTCAGCTTAACGAACCGGCATGTTGACGGCTTGCGCGTAATCGCCTAGCTTTTGTCATACAAATAAGACTAATAGTGGCATTGCCGCCAGCGGCCAACGCGGCGGCTATCAAGGGAGGACTGCAATGAAACGCATGCTCATGGCCGGTGCAGCTTTCGCCATCGCTCTGTCGATGACGATGAGCGCCGGCGCCCAGGACAAGAAGACGCTCGCTTTCGTGGTGAACGGTGCGTCCGACTTCTGGAAGATCGCCGAGGCGGGCGTCAAGAAGGCCCAGGAAGAACTGCCGAACTACAATCTCGAGCTCAAATATCCCGAACAGGCTGCCGCCGCGATCCAGCAGCGCCTGATGGACGACCTGGTCGCCGCCGGTGTTTCCGCCATCATGGTGAGCGCCATCGATCCCAAGACCTCGACCGAGGCGCTCGACCGGGTCGGCGGCCAGGTACCGCTGTTCACCACCGACAGCGACGCGCCGCAAAGCAAGCGCCTCGCCTATATCGGCAGCTCCAATGTCGAGCTCGGCAAGGATGCCGGCAAGCTCGTCCTCAAGGCCCTGCCCGAAGGCGGCAAATGCGTGGGCTTCGTGGGCCTGCCCGGCGCCGACAATGCGCGCGAGCGCATCGAAGGGGTCAAGGACGTCATCAAAGGCTCGAAGGTCGAGCTCGTCGACGTGCGCGGCGACGACATCGACCAGACGCGCGCCAAGCGCAATGTCGAGGACACGCTCTCCGCGATGTCCGACGTCAACTGCATGATCGGCTTCTATTCGTACAACACGCCGCGCATCTATGAAGTGCTGAAGGAATCGGGCAAGCTCGGCCAGATCAAGGTCATCGGCTTCGATGAAGACCCGATCACGCTGGGCGGCGTGCGCGAAGGCACGATCGAGGGTACCGTCGTCCAGAATCCTTATGAATGGGGCTATCAGGGCATGAAGCTGATGGCGAAGGTTCTAGAGGGTGACAAATCCGGTATTCCGGCGGACGGCCTCATCATCGTGCCCGGGCAGGTCATCGAGAAAGGCAATGTCGATGCCTTTGAAGCGGAACTGAAGGCCCGGGTCGGCAAATAGCCCCGGGTTTCGCGGCCGGCGCTTCGGGGCGCCGGCCGCTTGCATCCCAAGCAAAATCGTCCGAGATTTCAGCCCTGCATGACACAGAGCGCTGCTGAGACTCCCACCCGCGCAATGGCCGAGCCGTTCCTGGATCTCAGCGACATCAGCAAGGCCTATCCCGGGGTCCAGGCCCTGGACGGCATCAGCTTCAGTGTCGCTTCCGGCGAAGTCATCGGGCTGGTCGGCGAGAATGGCGCCGGCAAGTCGACCCTCATGAAGATCCTGGGGGGTGTGGTCACGCCGGACAAGGGCGTGATCCGCATTGCCGGAGCGCCCTGCCCGGCCCTTACGGTCAACGAGGCGTCACGCGCCGGCATCGCCTTCGTGCATCAGGAACTCAACCTCTTCGAAAATCTCGATGTGGCGGCGAATGTGTTCATTGGCCGCGAACCCTCGACCGGAGGGCCGTTCCGGCTGGTCGACAACCGCACCATGCATGCCGAGACCGGAAAGCTCCTCCATCTGCTGGGCGTGGATTTCTCGCCGGCTACGCCGGTGGCCCAGCTGTCGCTGGCGCAGCAACAGCTGGTCGAGATCACCAAGGCCTTGTCCCTCGATGCGCGGCTCGTGATCATGGATGAGCCGACGTCGAGCCTCACGGTCAGCGAAACCAACCGGCTTCTCAAGGTCATCGCCGATCTCAAAACGCGTGGCGTCAGCGTCATCTTCATCTCGCACCGCCTGCATGAGGTTGAAAGATGCGCCGACCGGGTCATTGTGCTGCGCGACGGACGCAAGGTCGGCGAGCTCGGCCAAGGCGAGATCCGCCATGACGCCATGATCCGGCTGATGATCGGGCGCAGCCTGAAATCGCTCTATCTTGCCCCCGCTGCGCCACCGCGGGCAGAAGCGATGGCTCTCGATCAGGTCCGAACCAGCACCTTCCCCGAGCAGAATGTAAGCCTGAGCCTGCGGCAGGGCGAGATACTGGGGCTTGCCGGGCTGGTCGGCTCGGGCCGCACCGAGCTTGCCCGCGCGCTGTTCGGCATCGACCACAAGCTTGGCGGCGACGTGAAGCTCGCCGGCAGGCCGGTTGCCATCACCTCGCCGCGCGAAGCCATCGACAATGGGCTCTTCCTGGTGCCGGAGGACCGCAAGCGTTCGGGCCTGCTGCTCGACGTCTCGATCTCGGAGAACATATCGCTGCCAGATCTCGTGAGTTACACGAAAAGCTTCCTGATGCAGCCTGCGCCCGAGGCCGAGAATGCCGAGCGCCAGCGCAAGCGGCTCAATATCAAGACCCGCTCCGTCATGGCGGCGGCCGGTACCCTGTCGGGCGGCAACCAGCAGAAGGTCGTGCTCGCCAAATGGCTTTCCATGCGGCCCAAAGTCATCATCTTCGATGAGCCGACCCGCGGCGTCGATGTCGGCGCCAAGCAGGAGATCTACGAGCTGATGCGGGACTTGAGCGACCAGGGGGTCGCGATCCTGATGATCTCGAGCGACATGGAGGAGGTCATCGGGGTGAGCGACCGGATGGCGGTCATGCATGAGGGCCGGATCAGCGGTTTCCTCGAGCGCGACAGGTTCAGCGAAGACAATGTCCTCAAACTGGCGGTCGGCCAAAGTCTGCAATAGGATAGGCAATGCTCAAGAAAGACCTCGGCCTGTTAATCCTGATCCTGGTGGTCGGCGCCGTCGTCGCCTTCATCAATCCGCGCTTCCTGTCGCCGATCAATCTCTCCAACACGATGAATCTCATCGGACTCTACGGCCTGTTCTCGATCGGCGTCGGCTTCGTCATCATCACCGGCGGCATCGAGTTGTCGGTCGGTTCGATGTTCGCGCTCCTCGGCGTCATCTTCATCGACCTCCTGTCGACCTATGATGTGAGCTGGATGCTGGCCTTCCTGCTCATCGTGCTGGCAGGACTGTTGCTGGGCTCATTGCATGGCTTCCTGGTCACGCGGATGAACATGCAGCCTTTCATCGTCACCTTATGCGGTCTCCTGATCTATCGCGGCATCGCGCGCTTCTATACCGAGGATGCGACCGCGGGCTTCGCCTTCGGCACCAGCTTCCCCATGCTCGAATGGCTGGTGGCGGGACGCACTTTCGGCATACCGCACAGCTTCATCGCCTTCATCATCATCGCCGTCATCATGGGCATCGTGCTGCACCGCTCGATCTTCGGGCGCTATCTTTTCGCGGTCGGCAAGAACGAGGAAGCGGCCCGCTATTCCGGCATCCGCACCGGGCGGGTGATTGCCGCGGCCTATATCATCTGCGGCGGGCTTGCCGGCCTCGCCGCGATCTTCCTCGCCATGTATACGCGCTCGATCTCGCCCGCCTCGCATGGCAATTTCTACGAGCTCTATGCCATCGCCGCGGCGGTGCTCGGCGGCTGTTCCTTGCGCGGCGGCGAAGGTTCGGTGCTCGGCATCGTGCTCGGCACCATCCTGCTGCAGGTGCTGCAGAACCTCGTCAATCTCCTGGGAATTCCGAGCTCGCTCAATTTCGCCGTGATCGGCACCGTCATCCTGATCGGCGTCCTGGCCGACCAGCAGATCATGCGGCGCGGCGGCTTCGGACAGATCTTCGGGCGGACGAAAACCGTGGCTCAGCCGGCTGCCGAAAGACAAACCTAACTCTTTGTAATTGTTTCCCTTATCTGCGAAGGCTTGCAAATCGAAGAATATGTAGTATATTTTCTTATGAATGTACTACATGAAGCTCCGATGCGCGTCACTTATATGACCAGCGCTTCCTTCAACCAGAATCCGAGCAAGGCGAAGAAGGAAGCCGATGAGCGCCCCCTGGTCATAACCGACCATGGCGAAGCCGCCTATGTGCTCATGCGCTATGCCGAGTTTGAGGCCAATTGGAAGAAGCCCAAGAGCCTCTTTGATGCCCTGCGCGATCCCAAGGCAACCGCCGAAGGAGATTTCGCGCCAGAGCGCCTGACCTTCGATGACCGCGATGCCAGCTTCTGATGCGTTATCTTCTGGATACCAATGTCGTATCGGCCGCTAGGCGGCCGGAGAGGCAGGATAAGGCGTTCCAGAAGTTTCTGCGCGACTTCGACATGCGCGACGCGTTCATCTCTTCCATAGCGATCATGGAAATTAAGTTCGGGATTGAGCGAGAGCGAAGCAGAAACCCCGCGTTCGTTGCTGACCTCGAAAGGTGGTTGCAGGATATTGTGCTCGCCGAATTCACCGACCGCATCATCGGGTTCGACCTCGCGATAGCCTTGCGTGCAGGCGTGCTGCCGACGTCAGACCGGCGGCCGACAGTAGATGGTCGCCCGTGAAGAAGCTGATTTCAAGCTGGGATAAGCCGGGGCCGGGGATTGTGGAGCGTGTCAGTCTCCCCATCAGCTTGGGCAAAGCCGATCAGCCGGGCGAGGCATAGGCACCA
>QOZQ01000008.1 GCA_003576695.1 Taklimakanibacter lacteus | reverse complement strand
AGCAGTCAGGTCAAGACTGCACCACAGGCCGTAGACATGACTGCATCCTGCGCACTGCCCACAAAAATCGCTTCGCAAACCTCTTGCCAACAGGGCGCCGTCCAGACATGACAGTGCACAAAATTATCGATGCGGCAGGCAGAGCACGCCAACAGGAGCGAAGGCGACCATAGATCGCGAGGTTGTGTGGTCGGAGGGATGTCAAGTGCAGCGTCACGAAACCGCTCGAATTAAGTGCACTGTCACCGAAATCCCCCCCCCCCCCACTCGTCGCGGTGGGGAACCCTTGCAATATGGTGCTCATCAAGTGCGCAGCAGCGCTTCCAGCTCAACTATAAGAGTAAACGAGTCGTCATAGTATTGCTTCAGCACCCTGGGGCCGAGCGACCCGCCAACGCCATGGGCAATCGAATTTCTAAGTGCATAGCATGACTGTACACTTTGCTTTATTTGTTCGTTATTTGAAACAAATTCTTCAAACTTGTGTCCCCATCCACTGTCAAACTTGAAAAGTAGTTGCTGAATTGCCTCGCAGTCATAGTTTGTACCACGCTTGAAGTGGGTCCTTAGGAAGGAAGAGACTTGCGGTGGTGATCGCGCTCCAACGCGTTCGACAATTACAATCTCAACAGAACGTTCGATCGTCCCACAAACCAAGACACATGCGAGCTTGCAATATATGTCCGCAAGCGCGGGATCCAATGACCTTTCTTGCGCGGCAAGAACAATCTTCTCCACGGCTCTAAAACGATTTTCGATGCCGATGAACACTTATATGTCCGCAAAAGCCTCGATTGCGAGGCGCTGACGTGTCTTGACCGCCTCTTCTGTGGCTGTGGCGCTCGTGCATGCCTTCATGAAGGCTTCATTCTTGAGCAGTTTGTCATATTCCTGGGTTATTTGAGCAACCACGGGCTTTGCTTGGTGGCTAAGCAGTTCTGCAATTCCAACCGTAACAGCTTCGAAGACTGCGGCATTCAACGCACGAATGGGTCGGAAGGCAGGCGTTCCCTTTGCTTCGTTAACAATCTTCATAACCTGCCTAAACATGGCATCTAGCTTGCTCAAAGTAGCTGCATCGATCTGGTTTTCTTCGGATACAAAGCTATTCAAGAAATCACGCATTGGCGCTGCATAGTTCGCCCTGTTGTGGATCATAGCTAATGCGCGCAGCACCAACTCCTGATCTTTGAGACGAGTGTTTTTCTTTTCTCCGAATATCGCCCGCCAATTCTCATCATCATTGAGTAGTCGCACCCTCTCGAGGACGGGACCCTCGCTGATACAGTTTCGGATTTCCTGTGGAGATAGTCGAATGCCGCCGGAATTGATGCGCTCAAAGACAAAATATAGACTCTTGAGTGAGTTTTTAGGCTCGTCTTGTTGAAAGATCGTTGCATGGACAATTGCGTCGTCTAACTTGAGCTTTTCATCAGAGTCCAACTCGTTATAGGTCTTGCCCTCCCATTCGCTTCTCACGCCAACTAGACGGAATGCTTTCTCCTTGAATATCCCAGTGTAAAAGAATTCCAGTGTGCGTAATCGTTGTTGCCCATCAACAACCATGTGACGGCCTGTGTCGGCTTCTTTGTAGAGAAAGATTCCAGGTACTGGCAGCCCCATTAAAAGGGATTCAATAAAACGAGACGCATGTCGTTGTGACCAGACGAAGTTTCGTTGAAATTTTGGAATGAAGAATGCCTCGCCCTTCATTCGTTTGACTAGTGTGTCAACAGGATAGTCCGCGCCGTAGCTGGTAATAGTAAAGCTACCGCTGGTTCCTTCTTCCGCGCTTTCATCCTCAACACCGATATCAAGACCAAGCTTATACTCGTCCTCAATTTCAACCGGTTGCTCTTGTTCATCGGCCATGGAAGGGGCGCCCCTAGTGTTGCAGTTCGACTCTACTCAGGTAGTGGGCTGAATAAGAAATCATGCGGGCGCGACGATCAAGCCTTTGCTTAAGGACTAGGAGAAGGCACAGGCTACCCCCTGTGGAAGGCCTAACGAACCTCGAGCCCGCCTACCGACCCTTCAGGCCTTCGATTGGGCGAGCCAAGGGGCGAATATTGAGCGATCAGGCATCCTCGCAGGCCTGAAAAGCGCGACCGGCCCCGCGAGCGTTTTGACAAGTGCTTGAGTGTGACCTATTTGTGACCTTAAATCAGGTCGTCAGGGCGTCGATTGGCAGGTAAGTTATTGATTTCCTTGGTGGGCGCAGTAGGACTCGAACCTACGACCCGCTGATTAAGAGTCAGCTGCTCTACCACCTGAGCTATGCGCCCGTCCATCAAGGAAGCCGGAGCGGCCATGGGCCGTCTCGCGGGCGGTTCTCTAGCAAAGGGGCGAGGGGGTGTCCAGCACTATACCGGGGCCGCCTGTGGATGAAACGCCGCGCGCCCGGGCCGGGCTTTCGGGCGGGAATCCCGGGGGTTAGGGGTCAGGCGACCTCGTCGATCATGGCCTCGATATTGTAGCCGTCCGGGTCGAGGACGAAGCAGGCATAGTAGTTGGGCGTGTATTGGGGGCGGGGGCCGGGCGGGCCGTTGTCGCGGGCGCCGGCGGCCAAAGCGGCGCGGTAGAATTCATCGACATCGGCCCGGCTTTTCACCCGGAAGGCGACATGGACGCGGGTCAGAGGCGGCTTGTCGGCCGACTGCATGATCTCGAACAGGCCATCATCGATGTCGAAGGCCCAGAATCGGCCGGCCTCGCCGAAGGCGACACGGTAGCCGAGCGGTGCGAAAGCCTGCTCATAGAAGCGCTTGCTCTTCTCAAGGTTGCCGACCGCGAAGGTCACGTGATCGATCATGGTTTCCCCGACTGGGTGGCGTCCCACCGCTTCCCCCAGCATTAGCACAGCCGATGGACCTTGCGTTCAGCAACCGGACTTTGTTCATTCGACGGCCCCTGGCGGGTCTGTTACTCTCGGTCACGAATGGTCAAGGCAAGTGCCTGTATTAGTCTGGTTTTCGCGGTCCTGGCTTCCCCCACGGCGTGGGGAGAGGAAAGTCTTATCCTGCCGCCCTTTGCCTGGCCCGTGGCGGGGCAGGTCGTCGATGAGGATGACGGCAGGCCGTGCCCTTCGCGCCATGAGGGGATCGACATCCTGGTGCCCGACGGCACCGAGGTCAGGGCCAGTTTCGACGGGACGGTCATCTATGCCGGCAGTGAAGTGCCGAGCTTCGGCAATCTGGTCCTCATCCGCCATGATGGCGGCTGGGTGACGGTCTATGGCCACAACAAGGAGCTCTTCGTCAATCGCGGCGAGGATATCAAGATCGGCGATGTCATCGCCCGCAGCGGCCATAGCGGCTATGTGGCGCGGCCGCAGCTCCATTTCGAGATCCGGAACGGGCAGGTGCCGGTCAATCCGGCGCGCTATCTGGAGCTCCTGAAAGCCCAGGCGCCGGAACTGCCGTGATCGCCGGGGGGCGATCTCCAGCACGCCGACGTAAGAGCCCTCACCCGCCCTCTCGCCTTCGCGAAGCCTTGATTCAGCGTCGGCGGGCCAAGATGGCTTCGCTTCGGCGGAGCAAGGTCGGGCACCCTCTCCCATTGCTTCGCAACGGGCGAGGGGGAAAGTTTGGAGAGGGCTTGTCTGTTTAGAAATTCATGCGATTGCCCTGTTGATGGACCAGCTGTGTCATCCCGATACAGGTTGCCTTCTGTTTCATTTTAGCGACAGAGCC
This sequence comes from Taklimakanibacter lacteus, assembly GCA_003576695.1. Classification (GTDB taxonomy): domain Bacteria; phylum Pseudomonadota; class Alphaproteobacteria; order Rhizobiales; family Aestuariivirgaceae; genus Taklimakanibacter; species Taklimakanibacter lacteus. The sequence continues at coordinate 336,110 of QOZQ01000008.1, read as the reverse complement.
CGCCGCATCTTGACTTGCGGCTTACGATGGGGTAGTGTAGCGACCCTCAGGGCTCTACGGGTTCAAAGAAACCCGCTTCTGTTCACCAGCAGACCAGAATTTCCTCACTGAGCCTATCGTCGGAAAAAATGATCGGAATGTTCGCAGCACTCGCTTGAGCGCGCGCGGCCTGCCGATCGTCCGTGAATATGCGCGCAGCCGGTCAGCGATCGGTGCGAACGCGGCCTCCTGCGCGCCAACCGAACGAAACCGAGAAAGAACCCGAGATGAAAAGAGCAACGAAATCCCGAGCGGGCGCGAAGCGCCGCTCACCGCGCCGCAAGGCCGCGGCGGCGCATGACGACGGCAACCATCACATGTGCGGCTGCGATCTCGACTTCACCGAGATGGAAGAGACCCTCGATGCCCATCTGCCGATCGCCAAAGGCGGCGTCGCCACGACGGGCTCGCGCCGGGCGCGAACGGCCCGCCGGGCGAACGCCTGAAACGTGATCGATCAATCAAGAGGATCAAGGAAATGGCTTTCTCACTGACATGGTTGCCGCAAGTGCTGCTCGATGCCGGCCTCAAGGTCGCCGAGCAGCCGGGCTGGAAGACCCGCGGCCATGGCGATATGGCGACGGTCAAGGGCGTCATCTGCCACCACACGGTGGGCTCGAAGAACGGCAACATGCCGAGCCTCGGCGTGGTGACCAATGGCCGGCCCGATCTGCCGGGACCGCTGGCGCAATTGTGCCTCGGGCGCGACGGAACCTATTTCGTCGTCGCCGCCGGGCGATGCTTCCATGCGGGGCCGGGCAACTGGCAGGGCGTCACCGCCGGCAATTCAAGCTTCATCGGCATCGAGGCGGAGAATACCGGCCGCACCACGGGGCCGCTGGCCGATCCCTGGCCCGCCGTGCAGCTCGATGCCTATCGCCGCGGCGCCGCCGCGATCCTGAAGAAGATCCGCGCCAATGCCATCATGTGCTGCGGGCACAAGGAATATGCGCTGCCGATGGGGCGCAAGCCCGATCCGACGCTCGACATGGCCGATTTCCGCCAGCAGGTGAGCGCCATCATGGCGGGAACGGCGCCCAATCCCTCGGTCATCCCGGGCACGGATGCCGAAGGCCGCCCGACCTTGCGGCGCGGCGCCACCGGCGAGCTCGTCAAGGAGGTGCAGCGCAAGATCGGCATCGCGGCGAGCGGCGTCTTCGACGCCCTGATGGAAGCGGCGGTGCGCAAGTTCCAGCGCGACCATGACCTGGTGCCGGACGGGATCGTGGGCCCGCGCAGCTGGGCGACACTGGCGGCGATGTGAAGAGGGAGCCGACATCATGAGCGTGATCAAATTCGGCGCCATCGGGCTCCTGGCCCTCGCGGCCGTGGCCGGCACCGCCAGGAGCACGGCCCCCCAATCGCCGGCGATGGAAGTGGCCCAGGCACTCAGCCCGCGTTGCGCCACGCCCGCCGGCGTCTGCTTCATCAACCCGCAACCGATCGGCACGCCATGCTCCTGCGGGCAATTCCAGGGAACCGTCATCTGGTGACCGCCATCGGCGGCAAGAGGAAAGGGCGCGCCCCATGACCATACCGACCCGGCCTCGACGCTATCCCTTCACGCGCCACGCCGCCTTCCTGCGAATCGTCCCGTGCCTGGCCCTGGCGGTGGTCCTGGTGCAGCAGGACACGACCACCCGGAGCTCGTCGTCGCGATCCAACAGCGCCGCCGACCCTCTGCCGCCGCTTGAAACCGAAGTGCCGGGAACCGTCCCCGATGCCAGCTGCGACAGCGGCCAGCGCAATGTCATCAAGGTCTTCGTGGACGGGGCCCTGGTCAGGACCGAGAGAAAGAACTGCGTCGCGCCATGACCCAGCCGCAAGCCAAGCAGGCGGAGATCAGCCAGCCTGAGATCATTCAACCGGAGACCGCCCCGCCGCAAAGACCGGAAGTCTGGCCGTGGCTGAGGCGGGCGTTGTTCTCGCTGCCGGGCGGCACTCTGCTCGGGGCGGCATTGCTTGCCGCCATCCTCCTTGTCGCGGTCAATGTGCAGCCGAAGCGCCTGATCGGATGGGTGATCGGGCCGACAGGCAAGGTCTATGTCAGCAGCCCCGGCGTCTATACGCGGGAAAGGCTGGTCAATGACCGCAACGACCAGGACTTCTGGCTGCGCGAGCAACTGCAGCTTCTCGATGACGCGCAGATCGGCTTCTCGACGGTCACCAGCAACGACCTGCGGCTCAGGGCAGATGTGGCGGCAACGCCAGGGGGCGGTGCCGGCGCCGGCGAGCCGCCGGCGGGAGAGGCGGCCGGCAACGGCGCCAGTGAAGGGCAGCCCACGCCGGCGCAGCCATCGCTCTCGTTTCTCGATGGATTCGCCATCCGCACCGCGGCGCGCGATTCGATCCGCCAGAGCATCCTCGAGAACCTGCTCGACGACCGTCACGACCTGACGGGAAACTCCGTCTACGGATTGAAATTCGACACGACCGTGATCCCCGGCAAGTTCACCACGGGGCGCGCCTTCGTGCGGCTTTCCATCACGCCCGACCAGGCGGCGCTGGTTCCCGACGAGGCGGTTCCCGACAAGGATTTCCCCGATCTGCCCTATCACCTCAGAACCTATTTCCAGTACAGCTATTCGCAGATCGCCAATGATCCCGCCAATCTCAACCACAATTCCTTCAAGCTCTATTCGCAATGGCGCGCCAATGTCGGCTGGCGCCTGAATGCGCATTTCCTGCAGATCGTCGAGACGAAATGCCGGTGCATGACCAGCGTGCCGACCGACAGCCCGTGCAGCCCGCCTTCGCCGCAATGGCGCCAGGAGATCCTGTCCACGGTCAACAAGATCCTCGCCATCGACGGGGCGCGGATCAAGAGCGGGCAAACCGGATCGAGCATGGGCATCATCCTGCCGCCGCCATGGAACAACTTTCTCGCGGTCAATGTCAGCCTGCAGGAGATGAATGGCTGCGGCAGCCTGCCGGCGACCTTCACCGTCAACCAGGTCGACGACACCATCCTCATCCGGCCGAAGGACGAGAAGGACCAGAATTACAGGCTCGTCGATGAGGTGAGCGGGACCGAGTCCGCCTATGTCTATGTGCCCAAGTCGGAAGAAGCGGACCTGATGCTGTACTGGCCGCATTACCGCAACATCCCGGCGATCGCCAGATATGTGAAGAGCATCGGCAAGCAGCTGACCTATTGCACCGACAAGGCGAAACCTCAAAGCTGCGTCGGCTACATCACCATACCCTCGGGCTATTTCAACTTCATCGAGAAGGTCATCAAGCCCGATATGTATGCCTATTCGCTGTTTCCGCGGCTGGAAGCGACGTCGATCCTCAGCGCCCAGACCAGGAGCCTGGCCTATTCGGCGCGCCAGGGCGATGGCGGCCCCGGCTTCGGTATCGACAGCCGCGACGCGATCAACGAGGCAGCCCTGATGCCGACGGCGATCGGCTTCACCGACGCCGAATCGGAGAAATCCATCGACCTCGGCTGGGTGGTGGATGTGGGCCGCACCGGCGCGCCGTTCCAGCGCTCGCAATTCGCCCTCATCTCGGTTCCCGCCTGGACAAGCCGGCTGCAGATCTCGGTCGAGACCGGGTGGCTCGATTCGGCCTCGGCGGAGGAGGTTGCGGAAAAGCAGACCTATACCGTGCCGATACCGCCCGATTACGAAGCCTTCGATTCCTTCATCGGCGGCCAGGAAGCGGTGCGGCGGCCGCAGATCAATGACGAGCTGATGGATGGCGCGATCACGCTCGTCGCCTGCCGGCGCGCCGCCATCCTCATTCCGGGCCTGAGATTGTGGCGCAGCGCCATGGTCACGGTCGGGTCGGAGCGGGCCGACAGGATCACCGTGCTGCCGAATATGAGAGGCATCCTGGCGGAGTTCACCAGGCTCGGCCAGGCGGCGATCGGCGATGCCGTGACCTTGCGCGTATGGACGAGCGAAGGCGTCGATTCACAGCCGGGCAAGGTCAAGGTGATGCCGCCGCCCGATCCCAATGAATGCAAGGACAAGCTCACGACGAGCGCCACGGCCGATTCCGGCGATCCTCCCGCCGCCATTGCCGCGGCGCAGGGCCAGTAGAGGGATTTGTACAGGTACCGACGGGGGCATATGATGGTGGGCATGCCCGCTCCGTGACGGGCGACAGGATGCCCGGCCCATGAAAATCGAAAGCTTCACCTTCGCCGATGACGGCGATGTGCCCAACCATCCGCACTGGCCGATGATCGTCTATCTGGCGGCGCTCGATGCCGGGGAGGCGGACCCCGCCACGGCGTTCGAAAGGACATTCGCGCGCCATGGCTGGGGCGATGGCTGGCGCAACGGCATATATGCCTTTCCGCATTATCATTCCAATGCGCATGAGGTGCTGGGGATTGCCGCCGGCGAAGCGGTGGTGCGCTTCGGCGGGGCGCAGGGAATGGTTCTCACGGTCAGGAAAGGCGATGCGGTGCTGCTGCCGGCCGGCACCGGGCACCAGCGCCTGTCCTCAAGCTCCGATCTTCTCGTCGTCGGGGCCTATCCGCCAGGGGCCGGGCGCGACCTCAAGCGCTCGGGCGAGCCCGACAAGGCGCAGATCCGCAGCCGGCTGCGCCATGTTGCAAAGCCGCTGCATGATCCGATCGCCGGCACGACCGGGCCGATGATTTCACTATGGCAACAGACGCCATGACGATGCGTAACGGGTGACCTCACTGCGTCCTGTGCCGCCGTCATTTTGAATCCGATTCACATTGATGCCAGGAGAAAATCGTCACTGAGACCACGTCAAGTATCGGGGGCCTTTGTTCGTCCCCCGTTTTCGCAATTGGCCGTTTCCGTTCAAGGGTGGAGAACTTTTGTTCTCATCGCGATCTTGGCGGGTCCGCCACGTCACCTTGCCCGCAGACGGGCGATCTCGCGCTCGGCGACCTGTTCGATCAGACGGCGGTCGACGCCGATATCGCGCAGCTGCCGGTCAGAGAGCTGCTCCAGCTCATTGACCGCCCTGAGGCGCCGGACAGCGTCGGCCAGACGGCCAGCCAAGCGGGCGAGGGGCGAGGGGCGAGAGGCCTTTGCGGTCCCGGGAAGGGAATAACCGGTGAAATTCGACATGTTCGCTTCCTTTCAGTATTTCTTGAGCCCGATTTGATGCCCCATAGATATGCCCTTGTAATTCCACAGACAAACGAGTAGTTTTCATCGTATCTGTTAGTATATTTTGAAGATGTGGCCATGGTCCGACATGTTCCCGGCACCGGCTCGCTGAAGGCCTTCGAGGCCGCCGGCCGGCATCTCAATTTCACGCGGGCGGCGGCGGAGCTGAATGTGACGCCGGCCGCCGTCAGCCATCAGATCAAGGAATTCGAGGACCAGCTGGGCCAGCGCCTGATCGAGCGCACCAGCCGGTCCATGCGGCTGACACCGGCAGGCGAAATCCTGCATGAAGCGGTCGCCGAGGCGCTGGACGGGCTGGCCCGCGCGCTGGCTCGCATGCAGCGGGCGCGCAACAGCTCGAGGCTCAAAGTGAGCGCCTCGACCTCGATCGCCGCCAAATGGCTGGTGCCGCGGCTCGATGAGTATATGAAGGTCGCGCCTGGCGCCGAGGTTCAGCTCGATGTCTCCGACCGGGTGCGCGATTTCGTCCGGGACGACATCGATCTCGCCATCCGGTTCGGCAATGGCCACTATCCGGGCTTCCGTGCCGACCGGCTGTTCGACAACACGATCTTCCCGGTCTGCAGCCCGGCGCTGCTTTCGTCGAAGCAACCGCTGAAGCATCCGCGCGACCTGCTGCAGCACCGGCTGATCCATGTCGAATGGAGCGGGCAAGGGGTGACCTGGCCCAATTGGCGGATGTGGATGCTGGCCGCCGGCGTCGAGGACTATAATGAGGCGGGCGGGCTCTATCTCGACAATTCGGGACTGGCGCTGCAGGCGGCCGTCGACGGGCAGGGCGTGGCGCTGGGCGACTCGTCGCTGGTTTCCGACGATCTCGCCGCCGGATTGCTGGTCCAGCCCTTCGCGCTCACCATCAAGGGCCCGCCGCAATTCGCCTATTATCTGGTTTCCCTCAGCGAGCGGCAGGACGATCCCTTGGTCAAGTCATTCCGCGAATGGATCCTGGACGAGGCGGCGCGCACCCCCCTGGTGAAATGACGCGACCATGTCCTGTCATCCCGATGCAGACCGGAATCCTTTACCCTCGCCCCGCAAGCGAAGCGCAGCGGGGAGAGGGAAGGGGCCCGACGCGAAGCGGCGGGAAGGGTGAGGGGCAGTGGGCGCTGCAGGACTACTTTGCTTCCTGATCGAGGGACCAGCTCATTCGTCCGGCAAGCCCCTCACCCTCCCATTGCTGCGCAATGGGTCCGGCCGGCCTCCGCTTGCGCTCCGGCGCTCTGCGCTCAAAAAGGTCCACTGGACCTTTTTGCCGGCTTCGCCGTCGCGTCTCGCCCCCGCTGAAGCGGGGCGAGGGTAAAGGAGCCAGTCCTGCGATCTCGAGCAGCAATTTGCGCCGCACCGCATCGGCGAAAGTGGCGCGCGTTTCGGCGGTGATCACGAAGCTTCCCGGGCCGCCGATGATCGTCTCGGCGAAGGCCTTTTCGAGATCGTAATTGACCGGCCGGCCCGATGTGCAGCTGCGGCAGAGAATGGCAAGGCCGTTGATGACGATGTCCTTCGCCAGCACATTCATGCGGGCGAGCGGCACCGGAATGCCGCCCCAGCTATAGGCGCTGTCGGCGGAGAAATCGATGACCTTGCGGCTGCCCCTTATGGCGTTGTCCTCGATCAGCGCCTGCGCGACGGCAAGCGCGTTGCCGATGGCGTTGCGCCCTTGCGCCTTGCGGGGCGCCGATGTCAGGCGGTCGGCAAAGGCCCTGGCGCTCTGTTCCCCGTCAATAACAGTCCAGCCCACCACCACATCCTGCGAGGCGACGCTGCCCCATTCGACATAGGCGACGGCAATCTTCTGCAGGGCGCCGCTCGTTATCGCGTCGAGGATCGCGGGATCGGTGATCGCCGCCGCATAGCCCTCGCGCTGGAAGGCGATCTCGCTGTCATCGATCGACCCCGACGCATCGGCCAGGAGAACGAGCTCGAGATCGACTTCCTGGGCTCTTGCCGGAACGGCAGTCCATAGGGCAATAATGAGAAGCGCAACAAGCCGCATGATGGTCACTATGGGCGAGCCCGTCATCAGCGTCCAATCACAGCGCGTTGAGACAGGAACCTCGCCAATGCCTGCCTATACTTTGATCGTCATCTGCCGGAACGCGCATGATGAGGCCGATTTCCGCGCCATCGCCGAAAGAGTTGCCGCACTTGCGCCCGACATAAGGCCGGTGGTGCTGCGGGCCTGGTCGTCCAAGCTGCCGCCCGGCGATCTGTGGTCGAGGCCGGCGCTGGTCGTCGCCTTGTGCAACGCCTTCGAGCTTCAGGTGCAGCGCGGAACCGTCCTGCGCCCGCGGCGCATCTACAAGACCGACCAGTACCAGATCTTCCTCAAGGCGGGACTGGCGACGCCAAAGACGCGCATCTTCGAATTCGGCATGAAGCTCGATGCGGCCGAGTTCGGCGAGCATGTCATCCTCAAGCCCCTCAGGATCAACTCGAAGGGGGAGGGAATCCACCTGGTGCGCTCCTCGCGTGTCGGCGCGCTGAAGCCGCAGCTGTTCAAGGCCAGCCATCCGATCCACAAGGATGTCTATCTGGTCCAGCAATTCATCGATACCGGCGACTATCCGACCCACTACCGGGTGGAGACCTTCCTGGGCGAGGCTCTGTGCTGTCGCACCATCTTCTCGTCGCTCAAGCGTCCTTCGCTCACGGCCAGCGACCGCACGCTTCTCGACGGCGTGGTGGCGAGCAATGCGGTGATAGCGGGGGGAAACAGGACCGCGGCGGCGCGGGATGAGGAGGTGATCGCCTTCGCCCGGCGCATGGACGCCACCATCCCCGACTGCCCGCTCAAGGGCTGCGACGTGCTGCGGGAAGCCGGAACCGGCAAGCTCTATGCGCTCGAATGCAATCCCGGCGGCAACAGCTGGGCCTTCAGCGCGCCCGACGGCGAGAATGCGCGCCAGGCCTTTGGCGGCAAGCAGGGCATGATCGACCATATGGGGGCGTGGGACGCTGCGGCGCGCGGCCTCATCCAGCGCACGCGCGCCGAGGCTTCTTGACGCCTGCTAAAGCGGCCATGCTCATCCTCCTTCTCCGCGCGAAGCGCGGGGAAGGTGGCGCGTAGCGCCGGATGGGGTGGAGCAACCGGCGAAATTTCTGGAAAGCTGCGTGAATGTGTTTCGGCCCGGAGGACCAGATGCAGAAGCCTTCAGCACGCCTCGCGCGGCACCACCTCCATCCGGCGCTGCGCGCCACCTTCCCCCGCTTTGCGGAGGAAGGAGGAATTTATACCGCGTTGAACAGGCCGCCGTCGACGACAAGGCTCTGGCCGGTGATGTAGCCGGCCTGCGCCGAGCAGAGGAAGGCGCAGAGCTCGCCGATCTCGTTCGCCTCGCCGAAGCGTTTTGCCGGCACCGAGCTCTTGCGCTGGGCGGCCATATCGGTCTCGCTCTTTCCCTGCATCTTCGCCATGCGGCCGGTGGTGCTGCGCAGGCGGTCGGTGTCGAACATGCCGGGCAGGAGATGGTTGATGGTGATGTTGAAGCGGGCAAGCTCGCGGGCAGGGCCCGCCATAAAGGCCGCGAGGCCGGCGCGGGCGCCGGAGGAGAGATCGAGCCCCAGTATCGGCATCTTCACGGAGAGCGAGGTGATGTTGACGATGCGGCCGAAATTCTGCTCCTGCATCGCGGGCACGACGCGCTGGATCAGCTCGATCGGCGTCACCATGTTCTGGACGACGCCGGCGAGCACCGCGCCGCGGTCGAGCTCGCGGAAATCCCTGGGCGGCGGCCCGCCATTGTTGTTGACCAGGATATCGGGGCGGGGACAGGCGGCAAGGAGGGCTTCCTGGCCGGCAGGTGTTCCGACATCGGCTGCGACCGCCGTGACATTGGCGCCGGTCAAAGCGATGATCTCATCGCGCGTGGCGGCGAGGACCTTCTCGTCGCGGCCGTTGATGACAATCTCCACGCCTTCGCGGGCAAGCGAGAGCGCGCAGGCCTTGCCGAGACCCCGGCTCGATGCGCAAATGATCGCCTTGCGGCCCTTCAATCCCAGATCCATGTCATCACGCTCCGATAAAAAAACCTGGTAAACTAGAGGCGACGGCTAACGCCGTCGCCTCCAGTTATTTTTCTTGCGCATGATCTTATCGGAAAACCGGCTTCCACTTTTCCGGATCATGCGCTCTCAACCGGGTTCTCGCATGGCAACCTTTCAGGTTCAATCAGCTTTGCGGCGGCTTGCGCTCGGCCATGAAGCGCTCGAATTCCTCGCGGTCGCGCGATTCACGCAGGCGCTGGAGATGCTCGGCGAATTCCGCCTGCTCGGCCTCCAGCCGCTTCAATGTCTCGGCCTTGTAGGCATCGAAGGCGGCATTGCCCGATCCTTTCGGTGTGTTCCTGGCGCCGAAAGCCTCGCGCAGGCGCCGGGCGCCGTCATCGGCCAGGATATCGACCGGGCCGGCCCACAGCACATAGGCCAGGACCGAAAGACCGAGCGGCCACCAGACGATGAAGCCCGCGACGACGGCCAGGATGCTGAGCGGCGTCCAGCGGCCATGGCGCGATTGCGATGATGTCATGGAAGTTCCTCCGATCCAGAATGCGCCTTTTGATATGGGAAAGGAGGCGCGGGGTTCAAGGATTATCAGGGTGCAATCGAGCGATGGCGCGCCTGCCGCAAATCCGCTAATGGCTTCGGCCATGCAGAAAATCCCCAGCTTCGATGATGTCCTGGCGGCGCGTGAGCGCCTCAAGGGCCAAGCCGTCATGACACCGCTGATCGAAAACCCGGTGCTCAATGAGCGTGTCCAGGGCAGGGTGCTGATCAAGGCGGAGTGCCTGCAGCGCACCGGCTCGTTCAAGTTCCGCGGTGCCTGGAACGCGATCTCGCGTCTCGATGGCGACACCGCCAAGGGCGGCGTCGTGGCCTATTCCTCCGGCAACCATGCGCAAGGCGTTGCCGCGGCGGCGCAGCTGATGAAGCTGCCGGCCCTCATCGTCATGCCGTCCGATACGCCGCGGATCAAGCAGGCCAATACCCGCTCCTATGGCGCCGAGGTCGTGACCTATGACCGGGCCAGCGAGGACCGCGAGGAGATCGCCAACCGGATCGCGCGCGAGCGCGGCGCCGTCATCGTGCCGCCCTTCGATCATCCCGAGATCATCGCCGGGCAGGGCACGTCGGGCCTCGAGGTGATCGAGCAGGCGGCCGAGCGCGGCATCAGCGTCGATGCGGTGCTCGTCCCGGCGAGCGGCGGCGGCCTCGTGGCCGGCAATGCTCTGGCCTTCTCAGGCCGATCGCCCATGACCCAGGTACACAGCGTCGAGCCGGAAGGTTTCGACGATCACGCCCGCTCGCTCAGGAGCGGCAAGCGCGAGCGCAATGAGAAGACGACGGGCTCGATCTGCGATGCGCTGCTGTCGCCGGCGCCGGGCGAGATCACTTTCGCCATCAACCAGCCGCGGCTCAAGGCCGGCCTGGTGGTCAGCGAGGCCGAGGTGAAGCGCGCCATGGTCTTCGCCTTCGAGACGCTGAAGCTCGTCATCGAGCCCGGCGGCGCCGTCGGCTTGGCGGCGGTGCTGGCCGGCAAGATCGCCACGCGCGGGCGCACCATCGCGGTCATCGCATCGGGCGGCAATGTCGATCCCGGCCTGTTCGCGGAAATCCTGAACGGGCGGTAGACACACATCCTGCTCCTTCCCCCGCTTCGCGGAGGAAGGAGAAAGAATGAGTAAGGCGAAGACCTTGGTCAGCCGGACAATGGAATGTCGAGCGGATCGTCCTTGGCCCGGCGAATGACCACGATGCGCGGCTTTGCCTCGACGGGCGGTTCGGCCGCGGGCTCCACGCGCGTCGACGGCGGTTGGGGCGTGGGCTCGAACAGGTCCTCGTCGCGCGAGAAATAGGGCGCCTGGTGCCCGACCGGCTGGGCTTCGCCCGGCTCGGCGGCGAGGCCCGTCAGCGTCTCGTCAATGTGACTGAGAAGACCCATGGCCTTGGCGATGCGCTCGCTCAGCACCTCCTGCGACCAGGAGAGCGTCTCGAGCGAGCGGGCATTGGTCTCGACCGCCGCGACATGCTCCTCATCGGCGGTCGCGGCCTTGAGGCCGCCGGCAATGACGCGCAGCGAGATCGAACGCTTGGCGATCTCCCTCGACGTCGAGCGGGCATCGGCGGCGATATGGTCATAAAGCGCGCCATCGGCCGGCAGATAGCCGCCATCGGGCAGAAGGTCGTTATGGGTCGAGGCGATCTCGGAACGCGCCGCCTTGATGGTCAGGGCCAATTGATCGATGTCGGGCAGCGGCTTGTCGGGCTTGAGCCCATTGGATGACGCAACGTTTTCGAGCTTTTTCAGGGCGTCAAGCAGCATCACGGTGTCGGCGGCGCGGTTGCGCCTGGCATATTCGGCCAGGAACCAGCGGCCGCGCGCCGATTCCATGACGGCACTTTCCAGCGCTTCATATTGTTCGCGCGGAAAAACAACCGCGCCAGTTTCCTGACCGGGCGAGTTCATTCCGGGACTCCCACACACTGACTGTCCACTCCGCCGGCAATTATTCTGGAAACTGGTTAGCGTTTGGTTTAGAGGCTGGGACAGTCTCCCTTTCCGGCTCCGATGCAGCCTCAGGCCCTCAATTTCCGCCTCTGCTTCTACATGTCCTTCCTGTTCCTGGGGTTGGGCGTGCAGCTGCCGTTCCTGCCGCTGTGGCTCGCCGATCGCGGACTGTCGACGGCCGAGATCGCCGCCGTCCTCTCGGGCCAGATCCTCATCCGCACTTTCGGCGCGCCGCTCGGCACCTTTCTTGCCGACCGATACGGACGGCCGATCCTGCTCATGCGCCTCGGCGCCTTGCTGTGCGCGGCAAGCTATTTCCTCCTCGACTTCATGACCGGCTTCGCCGCGATCTTTCTCGTCGCGGTGCTGGCCTCGGTCTTCCTGTCGCCGGTGGGGCCGATCGCGGAGAATTTCGCCATCGTCGAGAGCGCCAAGCGAGGGCTCGATTACGGAAGGCAGAGGCTGTGGGCGTCGGTGAGCTTCATCATCGGCACGCTGGTCTCGGGCTTCGCGCTGGAATGGCTCGACACGTCGAGAGCGGTCCTCCTCATCGCGGTGAGCTATCTGGCGCTGGCGGCGGCCGGCTTCGTCCTGCCGGACCAGCGCCGCCGCAAGAGCAAGACGGAAGAGGCGCCGGCGATCGTCAGGCCCAAGGACGTGCTGCAGCTCTTCCGGGCGCGGAGCTTCGTCATCTTCCTGGTGGCGGTGAGCCTCGCCCAGGCGAGCCATGCGCTGCTCTATGGCTTCGGATCGCTGCATTGGGAACAGCTCGGCCACGCCAAGGCGACGATCGGCATATTGTGGGGCATAGGCGTCGTCGCCGAAGTGGTGTTCTTCTTCTTCTCAGGAAGGCTCATTCCCTCCTTCATGCCGATCGCGCTCATCATCGCCGGCTGCCTTGCCGGCGTCCTGCGCTGGATCGTGACGGCCTTCGATCCGGCGCTGTGGCTGCTCATGCCGCTGCAGGTGCTGCATGCCCTCACCTTCGCGCTCGTGCATTTCGGGACGCTGCATTTCCTGATGCAGAACGTGCCCGAGCGCCTGCGCAATTCGGCGCAAGGGCTCTATGCCGCCTGCTCGGCCGGCCTGTTCATGATGATCGCTACGGCGATCGCGGGGCCGCTGTTCGATGCCTTCGCCGGCGGGGCCTATCTTGCCATGGCGGTGATGTCGGCGCTGGCCGCAGCACTTGCCGTCCAGGTCATGCGGATCAGCCCCAGAGTGCCGGCGGCGGCGGATACATCAGGCTCCCGACAAAATTGATGCCGGGGGAGCGGTCTTCCTTCAGGAGCAAAGGCCCATCGAGATCGACGACGCTGGCGAATTGCGCCAGCAGCATCGCCGGCGCCATGGCGAGCGACGTCGCCAGCATGCAGCCGACCATGATCTTGAGATCATGCCGGCGGGCGGCCTCAGCCAGAGCCAAGGCGCCGGTGAGGCCGCCGGTCTTGTCGAGCTTGATGTTGATGGCGTCATATTTGCCGACGAGGCTGGCGATGCCTTCGACGCCATGGGCCGATTCATCGGCGCAGATCACAACCTTCCGGTCGATCGAGCGCAGCGCTTCATCGGCAGCGGCCGGCAAGGGCTGCTCGACGAGCTCAATTCCGGCCCTGGCGCAGGCATCGAGCATGCGCGGCAGCACGGTTTCGCTCCAGCCTTCATTGGCATCGACGATGAGCCGCGCGCCGGGAGCCGCGGCGCGGATGGCTTCAATGCGCTCCTCGTCGCCCTCGCGGCCGAGCTTGAGCTTGAGAAGAGGACGGTCCGATGCCGCGGCGGCCGCCCTGGCCATGGCCTCCGGCGTGCCGAGGCTCAGAGTATAGGCGGTGACGACCGGTCTCGGCTCGGCAAGGCCGGCGAGCTGCCATGCGGGCAGGCCTGAGCGCTTTGCCTCGAGGTCCCACAAAGCGCAATCCAGCGCGTTCCGCGCGGCCTTGGGGGCGACATGACGCGCGATCTGGTCGCGCGGAAGGCCTTCTTCAATCGCATCGCGGGCGGCTTCCAGGGCCGCCACGACCTGGGGCACCGTTTCGTCATAGCGCGGATAGGGCACGCATTCGCCGCGGCCCGTGGCGTCGCCTTTGGTCAAGGTGACGACGACGACATCGGCCTGTGTCTTGGAGCCGCGCGAGATGGTGAAGGAGCCGGCGATCGGCCAGCTCTCATGGGCGACGGTGAGCTTGCGCCTTGTCACCGTGGGCATCCGGAAGAATTGAAGAGAGTAACTCTGGCAGGCGACGCTATTACCCTCGCCCTGCAAGCGAAGCGCAGCGGGGAGAGGGAAGGGGCCCGCCGCGCAGCGGCGGGAAGGGTGAGGGGCAATGGGCGTTGCAATGCTCTACTGTCCTCTTGATCGAAGAGATCAGTCCAATTCGCGGCAGGCCCCTCACCCTCCCATTGCTGCGCAATGGGTCCCTCCCTCTCCCCGCTGAAGCGGGGCGAGGGTAAGTGCGCGCTTGCGCCAGGAGAGAAAGCCGTTGCCATCAGGCGTGATAGCGCTTCTGCAGGAGATCGATGATCGGCCCGCAGCCGGTGCGGATCGGGTCGACGCAAGGGAGGTCGTGCTCCCTGGCGGTGCGCTCGAGCAGCGCCAGAGCATCCGTCTCGGGCAGATGCTCGGTATTGATGGCGATGCCGGCGCAGGCGATCTTCGGATTGGTGAGACGGCCTTCGACAATGGTGCGGTCGATGACCTCGGCGATCGAGGGCAAGGCATGCTCGACGCCGCGCATCCTGGTGCGGGTCGGCTCATGGCAGACGACGAAGGCGTCAGGCTGGGCGCCGTGCAGCAGGCCCAGCGTCACGCCGGCGAAGGAGGGATGGAAGAGCGAGCCCTGGCCTTCGATGACATCCCAATGGTCGGGGTCGTTCGCCGGGCTCAGCCATTCGGCGGCCCCGGCGATGAAATCGGCGATCACCGCATCGAGGGCGATGCCGCGGCCGGAGATCAGGACGCCGGTCTGGCCGGTGGCACGGAAGTCCGATTTCATGCCGCGGGCACGCATTTCCTTGTCGAGGGCGAGTGCCGTGTATTTCTTGCCGACCGAGCAATCGGTGCCGACCGCGAGGATGCGCAGGCCCGGCCGCTTGGTGCCCTTGCCGGTGGCGAAGGCCATGTCGGTGAAGCGCACGTCGTGCAGCTTGCGGCCATTGCGCCGTGCAGCCTCGGCAATCTCCGGTATCGAGCTCAGCCGCTTGTGGAGCCCGGTCGCGACATCGAGCCCCTGGTCGAGCGCCTCGACGATGCGGGCCACCCAGTGTCCGGGCAGCACGCCGCCGGCATTGACGACGCCGACGACCATGGTCTTCGCGCCCTTGGCCCTGGCCTCGGCGATGGTGATGTCCTGAAGCCCGCAATCGGCCTTGCAGCCTTCCAGGCGGATCTGGCCGACGCACCAATCGGGACGCCAGTCGACGACACCCTGGGCGGTCTTGGCGGCAAGTTGATCTTTCACATCTCCCAGGAACAGGAGATAGGGCTTGGCGATATCCATGATGCTCCCTGCTTATTGCGGGCTGATGCGCCCGGAGGCTTGTGCCAGGAGCAGGTAGAGCTTTCCCGATTCCGATGCAAGGGAGGCATCGACCAGCTGGTCGCCCTGCGACGTTTCCGCAAAGGTGTCGAGCAGGCGTTCGAACAGGCGGACATAGGCATCGACGCGGCCGCGCACCAGCCGCTCGCTCTTGTAGCGGCGCTCGATGAGCTTGGGCAGGCGCCGGCCGCGATCCTCGAGCAGGTTGTGGGTATAGACCTCGCCTTCACCGGCCGTGAAGCGCTTCTCGAGATCGCGCGGCAGATCCTGGTCGATCGCCTCGACGATGTCGCGGGCGGCGGCATTGAGCTTGCGGACCAGTGTCTCGGCTTCGCGAGTCAGGGCGCGCGAGAGCTGGTTCTGCTTTGCCTTGCGCTGCGAGCCGTTGGCGGGCTGGAGCAGGGCCTCGGCGACCCGGCGCGGCTTCGTAACCGGCTCATCCTCGACCCGCCCGCGCAAAGCCGGGGGCTCATCGTCGCTCCGCTCGATGTCTTTCTTCTGGGCGCCAGAGGTCCTGGGGGGCGGAGCGTTGGACCCGGCGCCTTCTATTTTCCCGCGCCGGATCCCCGTCCCGAAGGCATGTAGATGCCGGGCCCCGACAGATCGAGCGCATTCGACTGGCGCTTGACGACGTCAGCCAGCGCATTCAGCGCCGAAATCTGGTCGGCGACGACCTGGCGCATGGCATCGGCATTGGCGCGCGTCTCGTCAGGCAGGTCGAAGATCGCGCGCTTCAGCTCGTTGCGGGCGAATTCGATGTCCTTGACCACCTGCTGGGCGGTGACGCGCATGTCCTGCGCCGTCTGCTGGAAGCCCGATGCCGTCTCCGCCATCATCTGATTCATGGCGCCGATGGCACGCTCATGCTGCTCGCGCATGACCCGGGCGGCGTTGGATATCTGCGAGTCGGAGGAGGCCTCGAGCCGGCGGATCTCCTTTTCCAGATTGGCGGCGACCTGGGTGGTGTTCTCGGAGATGAACTTGCCGACCTCGGCCGAGCGGCGCTCGGCGGCGCCGAGCGACTCCTCGATGAGGCCCATATAGTTGCGCATCATCTGATCGACGTCCTGGGCGCGCTTGCCGAGCGTGCTGACCAGCCCGCCCAGCGTGTCCTCGCGGCTCGACAGCATGTTCTCCATGTCGACATTGAACTTGTCGAGCGAGCGCTGGACGACGCCCGAGACATCCTCGAGGCGCTCGGAGATGCGGCTGCCGGCGGTCTCGAGCTTGCCGGTGAGCTGCATGCTGATGCCTTCGAGGCGGTCGTCGATCGCATCCGCCGTGGTCGAGAGCTGGTTGGACAGGAAGGCGTTGGCGGTCTCGAGATGCTTGGCGAACTTGCCGCCCGCTTCCTCGAGCTTCTTGGTCGAACCGGCAGCGGTGCGCTCGAGATCGCGCGCCGCCCGATCGAGGTGATCGACGAGGAGGCCGGATTGCTGCTCGAACTGCCCGGAGATCTGCAAGGTCGTCTGGCCCAGCCCCTCGGAGAAGGCGTCCGACGCCTTGCCGAGATTGGTGATGATGTTGGTGCTGGCGCTGTCGAGCGTCTGGGCGAAGGACATGCTCGCGCCTTCCATGCGGCCCGAGACATCGGTGGTGATCTTGTCGAGAAGATCGGTGGCCACGTCGAAGCGCTCGCCGAGATCGCGCACGGTATTGTCGATGCGCGCGAACATGGAATTGCCGGAGAGCTCGAGGCGATCGGCGACGTTGCCCGCCGTCTGCTCGAGCCGCTCGGTCATCGCCGTGCGCGTCGTGTCGAGCTGATCGAAGATCCGCGACGAGGTCTCCTCGAGCTGCGTGGTCATCTGGCTCGACGTGTCGATCAGCTGGTTGCCGAGGCGGCTCGAGGCGCTGTCCAGCTGCGAGAACAGCTGGGCCGAGGTGCTTTCGAGCTGCGTGGTCAGGCGATCGGAGGTCTCGGAAAGCTGCGAGCCCAGATCGTCCGAGGTGCGGTTCAGCTGCGAGAAGAGCTGGGCCGCGGTGCTTTCGAGCGTCGAGGTCAGGCGGCCCGAGGTCTCGTCGAGCTGCGAGGTGAGCAGCGTCGAGGTCTCGTGCAGGTCCTTGGCGAGGTCGCCCGCCACGCGCCCGACACTCGAGGTGACGAGGGTGGCGGTGCCGCTGATATGGTCGGTGATGCGCGACGTCGTTTCCTCGAGCTGGGCGGTGAGCTGGCCCGAGGTGTTCTCGAGACGCCCGAACAATTGCTGGGTGGTCTGCTCGAGCTGGGTGGTGAGATCGCCGGAGGAGCGCTCGAGGCGGCCGAACAGCTGATGAGTGGTTTCCTCAAGGCGGCCCGTCATCTGCGACGAAGCGGTCTCGAGCAGCTTGAAGACATCGTCGCGGGCGCTGTTGACGTTCTGCACGAAGTCGCCGGAAACGCCGATGAGCTTCTCGGTGACGATGCCGCCGACACCTTCGATGTTCTGCGAGACGGCTATTCCCGAATCCTGCATCTGCCGCGTCACGATCTCGGAAGTCTCGCGGATATGCGCGGTGATGGCCGTGCCGGTCGAGGCGACGAGATCGGTGACCGCGGCACCCGTGGTCTGCAGATCGGAGGTGATGCCGGAGGCGGTATCGCGCAGCCGCGCATAGACGCCATTGGTGGTTTCGTCGATCTTGCCGGTGATGGCGGTGGCGGTGGCGCCCATATGGCCGAAGAGCCGTTCGGCCGCTTCTTCGATACGGGTCTCCATCTGCTCCGAAGAGTCGCCGATGACGCCAGCGAGGCGGGTGGCGGATTCATCGAGCTTGGAGGTGACCAGCGAGGTCTGGTCGCCCAGCACGTTGAAGAAGCGGGTGGTCGTGTCCTCGACCTTGGCGGTGATCTCGCTGCCCGCCACATTGAGCTGGTCGAGGATGCCGGAGGCGGCCTGATCCATGCTGGCGACGAGCTGCGAGCTCGACACGTTGAGATGGCCGACAACGCGGCCGGAGGTCTCGTCCACGCGGCTGATCAGCCTTTCGCTGGCCGTCAGGATGGTGGTCGCGGCGAGCTCGGTCGAGGCGCTGAGCCGCTCGACCATGGCGTGGCTGTTGTCCTCGATGCCGGTCTGGATCGCCTGGGCGGTCTCGTCGACCCGGCCGATCAGCTTCTCGCTGGCGGCCACGATGGTCGAGGCGGCAAGCTCGGTCGAGGCGCTGAGCCTCTGGACCATGGCGTGGCTGTTGTCCTCGACGCCGGCCTGGATCGCCTGCGCCGTTTCGTCGAGCTTGGAGAACAGGCGGCCGGTGGTGTCGTCCAGTCGGCCGGCGAGGTGCAGGCCGGCATCGTCCATGAAGCTGGACAGGCCGGTGCGGGCGCGCTCGACATTCTCGACATAGTGCTTGATGGCGACGTCGAGACCGTCGGTCATGCGGGCACGGCCGGATTCGAAGGCGTGCGTGGCCTCGTCGAGCTTGGTGAACAGGCGGCCGGTCGAGTCATCGACGCGCAGCGCAATGTCGCCGCCGACCTGGTCGACATAGGTCGAAAGCTCGGCGCGGGCGCGCTCGACCTGGTCGACATAGTTCTTGATGATGCTTTCCAGGCCTTCGGTCATGCCGGAACGGCTGGTCTCGACCAGCTTCAGGAGCTGGGCACTCGACGTGCCGATGGCGATGGCGGCAGCCTCGGTGGAGGCCGACAGGCGCTCGACCAGGATGTTGCTGTTCTCCTCGATGCCGACATGGATGGCGCGCGCGGCCTCGTCCAGCTTGGTGAACAGGCGGCCGGTCGAGTCGTCGACCCGGGTGGAGATCTCGCCGCCGGCCTGGTCGACATAGGACGACAGATCGATGCGGGCGCGCTCGACCTGGTCGACATAGTTCTTGATGATGCTTTCGAGCCCGTCGGTCATGCCCGAGCGGTGCGTCTCGACCAGCTTGATGAGCTCGGCGCTCGAGGCGGCGATGGCGGCGGCAGCCGAGTTGGTGGAGGTGGAGAGGCGCTCCACCATGACATTGCTGTTCTCCTCGATGCCGACATGGATGGCACGCGCGGCTTCATCGAGCTTGGTGAACAGGCGGTTGGTCGAGTCGTCGACCCGGCCGGCGATCTCGTTACCGGCCTGGTCGACATAGCCGGCGAGGCTGGCGCGGGCGCGATCGACCTGCTCGACATAGTTCTTGATGATGCCCTCAAGCCCGTCGGTCATGCCGGTGCGGCTGGTCTCGACGAGGTGGATCAGCTTGTTGCTCGAGGCGCTGATGGCGGCGGCGGCGGCATCGGTCGAGAGGGTGAGACGCTCGGACAGCGTGTTGCCGTTCTCCTCGATGCCGATATGGATGTGGCGCGCCGCTTCGTCGAGCTTGGTGAACAGGCGGGCGGTCGATTCCTCGACCCGGCCGGCGATCTGCTGGCCCGCCTGGTCGACATAGGTGATGAGACCGGCGCGGGCGCAGTCGACCTGGTCGACATAATTCTTGGCGATGCCTTCGAGGCCGTCGGTCATGCTCGAACGGCTGGTCTCGATCTGCTGAGAAACGACGATGCCGGATTTCTCGATCTGCTCGGCGACCTCCTGCGAGGTGGCCTTCAGGTGATAGACGATGTTGCCGCTCGCCGACTGGAGGAGCTCGGTGAGCTGGGTGCCTGTGGTGCGGATCTGATCGCTCGACGAGGCGGCGGCATGGTCGATCGTCTGGGTAATCTGGGTATTGATGCTGGTAAGCTCGCTGATGCTCGAGCGCAGGAGCTGCACGACGCTCGACTCCATGCCCTGGACGCGCATCCCGAAATTGCTCGACTCCGCATTGAGGGAGCCTGTGGCATTGGCGAGGATTCCGATCTGCTCGGACAGATGCTCGGAGAACTTGCGCAGCTCAGTCACGAAGATCGAGGACGAGCGCTCCATATGCGCGGCTTGACCCGAAATCTCGGAGCCGGCGACGGAAGCGCGCGAGGCGACCTCATCGATGGTGCGGGCGAGCTCGACGGTCGTCGTCTTCAACCCGTGCTCGAGATGGGAGATCGTCGACTGCGCGTTGGAGATGATGGCGTCGAGATTCTGGGTGTTGGATTCAAGCCGCGCCAGGACCGGATTGGTTTCGGTGCCGATCACGACGCCCGCCTGCTGCAGGGCGGCGCGCTGGTTCTCGAGTCCGGCGACGAGGGTGCGGATGCGGTCTTCATTGCCCCCGAAGGCGCGCTCGATCGAGGCGATCTCCTTGTGGACGATGCCTTCGAGCTCGGAGGCGCGCTGCACCGCATGCTCGACGCCGCCGACCAGGATGTCGACTTCCGAGCGCACAGCCTGGGCGATCGAGGCGAGCCCATCGGCGGCTATGTCCTGGGGCCGCACAAGGCGCACGGCCGTCTGCACCAGGACTTCAGAAACCTGGCGCATCTGCCGGGCATGCCAGAAGAAATAGGCCAGCGTCCAGATCAGGATGACGGGCAGGATGCCGACGGCGCCGGCGATCATCGTCTGCGGCATGTTTGCCGTCGAGAGCGGGTTTGGCCGGTCAAGAATGGCCGGGCTGAAGGTCCAGAACCACAGGAATACCCACAGCAACATGAGGACAAAGGCAATGAGATAGGGCGCCGGCGAAGGCCGGCGGCGCAGGCCCGCCATCATGGCGGCCGATGGCTCATTCTCATTGGCAGGGCGCCCGCGCAAGGGCGTGTCGCGCGTCGCGCCAACATCGCCGTCGCGCCGGCCGGCATCGCCGCCCCGCTGACGCCGTTGCGAACGCCGTGGATCGTTTGGATTGTTTACCATGTCTGTACCCGCACCACTTCCCTGTTCATCGACGGCGGCTCTCTGTCCGTCCGACCCCCAGTCCCACCCGTTGGCCGTCCCTGGTTACGCGTCAAATCCCCATCCGCGCGTATGGGAGCCGGACACGACCGGGCATTGCCGGGCGGTCCGATTAGAGCTTCCATGATACCTCATCGGGAGTCCCGCTTGAACTCATCTTAACCTTGTCGATGCGGCTAAATAAAGTTTTGGTTAAAATTATGGTTCGCTTTGAATCAAAATGGAAAATCTCGTGTTAAGGAAAGCGGGCTAGGGAATTGTGGCTCAACGTCAGGGCGCGACCGCGGCCGCGAGGGGTAAGAAAATGTTAACCATTGGCGTGGCGGAAATGGGATCCGGCGATACGGATCCCGCCATATTCGACCGTGCGCATCTGCGGCAATATACGAGCGGGGACGAAAACCTCGAACGCGAGCTGCTTGGCCTTTTCCTGGGCCAGTTCACGCCGATCCGGACGCAGCTCCATGCCGCCGCCAAGGCCGATGACTGGAAGCTCGCCGCCCATACGCTGAAAGGGTCGGCCCGCTCGATCGGGGCGCCGCAGATCGGGGCAGTGGCGGAAAAGCTCGAGCTGACGGGCTTCACCGCACCTGCCGATAGCAGGGCCGCGGTTCTTGCCGAACTCGACCAGGCGATGGCGGGCTTCGCCGCCGAGGCCGAGAAGGTGCTCGGAGCCGGGGGATAAAAGACGCATTTGCAAAGAGTTGCGACGTTTCCCTGCAAGGGGGATTCAACCAGCCCGGATAAAGCGAAAAAGGCCCGGTGCCGGCGCATGGCTGCGGTGACGGGCCATTTCCTTGTGTTCGCCGGCCTGATCCCTTAAAGAGGCCCGCGCGTTAATACCCGACAAAAGGCCCCGGAATGGCGAAGATCACCTTCATCCAGCATAATGGCACAGAGCAGACCGTCGACGGGGTGACGGGGATGACGGTCATGGAGACCGCCGTCAAGAACATGGTGCCGGGGATCGATGCCGATTGCGGCGGCGCCTGCGCCTGCGCCACCTGCCATGTCTATGTCGAGCCCGACTGGCGCGAGAAGACCGGCCAGCGCAACCCGATGGAAGAGGACATGCTCGACTTCGCCTTCGATGTGCGGGAAGAAAGCCGGCTGTCCTGCCAGATCAAGGTATCCGACGCGCTGGACGGCCTCAGGGTGCGCGTCCCTGAAAAGCAATTCTAGTCATTGCGGAGCGAAAATATGAGCGAAGAGGTGATCTCCACCGATGCCGTGATCGTGGGGGCGGGACCTTGCGGCCTGTTCGCGATCTTCGAACTGGGGCTCCTCGACATCAAATGCCATGTGGTCGACATCCTCGACCGCCCGGGCGGGCAGTGCGCCGAGCTCTACCCGGAAAAGCCGATCTATGACATCCCGGCGCTGCCGATCGTCACCGGCTCCGAGCTGACGCACCGGCTCCTCGATCAGGCCAAGCCCTTCAAGCCCGAATATCACTTCAACCAGATGGTGACCGAGCTCACCAAGCGCGAAGATGGCCGCTTCGAGCTCAAGACCGATGGCGGCCTCGTCTTCAACGCCAAGGTGGTGGTCATCGCGGCGGGCGGCGGCTCGTTCCAGCCGAAGAAGCCGCCGATCCCGGGGATCGAGGCCTATGAGGCGAAATCGGTCTTCTATTCGGTCAAGAAGATGGAGACGCTGCGCGGGCGCGACATCCTCATAGTCGGCGGCGGCGACTCCGCCCTCGACTGGACGCTCAATCTGCAACCTCTGGCCAGGAGCCTGACGCTGCTGCACCGGCGCGACGATTTCCGCGCCGCGCCCGACAGCGTGAAGAAGATGCGCGAGCTGGTGGCGGCGGGCAAGATGCAGTTCAAGCTCGGCCAGGTGACCGGGCTCACGGGCGAGGGCGGTGTCCTCGCTTCGGTGCAGGTGAAGGGCAATGAAGGCCCGTTCGACATCACTGCCAATGCCATGCTGCCCTTCTTCGGACTCACCATGAAGCTTGGACCGGTGGCCGAATGGGGACTCAATCTGCACGAGAACCTCATTCCCGTCGATACGGCGAAGTTCGAGACCTCGACGCCAGGCATCTTCGCCATCGGCGACATCAACACCTATCCGGGCAAGCTCAAGCTCATATTGTCGGGCTTCCACGAAGCGGCGCTGATGGCGCAGGAAGCCTTCCATCATATCCATCCGGGCGAGCGGCTCCTGTTCCAGTACACCACCTCGAGCTCGAGCCTGCAGAAGAAGCTGGGTGTGGCTTAGCTCTTCTCACTCGCCCGGCTGATGCCGCGGGTCTTGCGCCGGCGCAGCAGCGCCAGTTCCTCCTTGCGGTTGGGCCGGCCCAGCATCTTGCGATAGGTGTCGCGCTGCTCATGCACGGAAGCGATGGCGAGGCCCATGGCGAGCCCGGCGCCGACCAGGACCGATTCACCCAGTTGCAGTGAGGCCTCGATCGTCTCGGGCACCGCTTCGGTGACGCCGAGGCCATAGAGCTTGACGGCATGGCGGTCGTCGCGGGCGCGCGCGATGATCTGGATGTCGGCGCGTTCGGCGCGTGCCGCGACCGTCACATCCTCGACCTTCCTCGGCTGGTCCATGGTGACCGCGATGACCCTGATATGATCGAGATTGCAGGCGCGCAGGAATTCCGGGCGCGCCGCATCGCCATAGTAGATGGGCTTGCCGGCCTTGCGCTCGGCAGCGACGACCGCGGGATCGGTGTCGACGGCGATATAGGCGATGCCATGCTCCTCGAGCATCTGGCCGATGAGGCGGCCGACGCGGCCGAAGCCCGCGATGATGACCTTGGCCTCGCTGTCGGGCGGCGGTGTTTCCATCGGCATCGCGACCGCGGCCTTGAGGATCTTCCGCGACAGGGGCCGGCTCAGATAATCGAGCAGCGGGAGCGCCGCCATGGTGAGCGAAACGGTGACCAGGACCGCATCCGAGACGATCTGGTTGACGACGCCCGCGGCGACGGCCGCCGCCATGGCGATGAAGGCGAATTCACCGCCGGGTCCCAGCAGCAAAGCGGCCTCGATGCGGGCGTCCTTTCCGATCGCGAAGGGGGCGGCGGCAAGCCAGAACAGGAGCGCCTTGACGGCGATGAGGGCAAATGCCGAGAGGATGAAGGCTGCCGGGAAGGAGGCGATCTGCCTGAGATCGATGCCCATGCCGACGAGCAGGAAGAAGGCGCCGAGCAGCAGGCCCTTGAAGGGTTCGATGATGGCCTCGATCTCGCGGCGGAACTCGGTCTCGGCAAGGAGGAGTCCGGCGAGGAAGCCGCCGAGCGCCATGGACAGGCCGGCGAGGCTCGCCGCATAGCCCGCACCCACCGCGATCAGCAAGGTCGTTGCCATGAAGAGGTCGCCGCTGCGGGTCGCCGCCACGAGCCTGAGCAGCGGGCGCAGCAGGAAGCGGCCGATGACCACGATGACCGAGATGGCGATGAGCGCCTGGGCGATGGCAGTGAGGATGTCGGCGAAGGAAAAGCCCGCCTCATTGGCGCTCAGCACATTGATGAGGAGCAGGATCGGGATGACGGCCAGGTCCTGGAAGAGAAGCACCGCGAAGCTGGCGCGCCCGGTCTGCGTGCCGAGCCGCTTGGCATCGGAGAGAAGCTGGACGACGATGGCGGTCGAGGAAAGCGACAGCGCGGCGCCGACGACCAGCGCTGCGGGCGCATCGAGGCCGAGCCACAGGCCGACGAGCGTCAGGACGGTCGCGGTCACCAGCATCTGCAGGCCGCCGAGGCCGAAGACCAGCCGGCGCATGGTGATGAGCCGCTCGAAGGACAATTCGATGCCGATCAGGAAGAGAAGGAAGACAACGCCGAGCTCGGCGAGCTGGGCGAACTGGCCCGATTCGGTGAAGACGAAATTGGCGAGCCAGGGATGATCCGGGGCGAGCGCCCCCAGCATATTGGGGCCGACCAGCGCGCCGACGATGAGAAAGCCCAAGATCGAGCTGATGCCGAGCTGGCGGAATATCGGAATGACGACGCCCGCGGTGCCGAGGAAGATCAGCGCTTCCTTGTAGGCGGAGGGATCGACGGGTGAGGCCATGGAAAGTCCGGGACTTGCTTGGTCGCTTCAGTGTGTGCGAAGCCACGGCACCTTGCAAAGAAGAATCGAGGCGCCGCCATGAATTCCCACAAGACCACTCCCGCTGGCAAGACACGTGGACGCGGGCTTAAGCTGCCCTTTCCCGGCGCGCCGGGCGAGCATAATGCAATCACCGATGTAGCCGGTGTCGAGGTCGGGGTAACGACGCTGATTTCAGGCGCGGGCAAGCTCGTCGTGGGCGCGGGGCCGGTGCGCACCGGCGTCACCGCCATCCTGCCGCGCGGCCGCGGCAAGGCGCAGGTGCCTTGCGCCGCGGGCTCCTACGCCCTCAACGGCAATGGCGAGATGACGGGCACCATCTGGATCGAGGAATCGGGTGAGCTGCAGACCCCGATCACCATCACCAACACGCATTCCTGCGGCATCGCGCGCGATGCGACGATCGAATGGCTGGTGCGTCATGGGGGCGGCAACGTGCAGGATTGGGGACTTCCCGTCGCGGCCGAGACCTATGACGGCGACCTCAACGATATCAACGGCTTCCACGTGAAGGCTGAGCATGTGATTCAAGCGCTGGAAGGGGCGCGGGGCGGGCCCGTGGAGCAGGGCAGTGTCGGCGGCGGCACCGGCATGATCTGCTACGACTTCAAGGGCGGCAACGGCACGGCGTCACGGGTGGTGAAGGTGGCGGGCCGCAACCATACGGTCGGCGCCTTCGTGCAATCCAATTTCGGCCAGCGCCCGGAATGCACCATCCTCGGCGTTCCCGCCGGCCGGCATCTTACCGGCGATGAACTGCGCGGCAAGCCCGCGGGCTCGATCATCGTCGTCATCGCCACCGACGCACCGCTTGAGGCGCATCAGCTCAAGCGCATCGCGAGAAGGGTGCCGATCGGCCTCGCCCGCACCGGCGGCATCGGCCATAACAGCTCCGGCGACATCTTCCTCGCCTTTTCGACCGCCAACGAGGCGGCCTTCACCGCAAAGCGCGGCGAATTGCGGCGGATGGAGGCGGTCGGCACTGGCGACATCGATCCCCTGTTCGAAGCGACGATCGAGGCGACGGAGGAGGCGATCATCGACAGCATGATCGCCAACGAGACGATGGAGGGACGCGACGGCAATCGATCGGTCGCACTGCCGCATGACCAGCTGATCGATGTGATGAAGAAATATGGGAGGATGTAGTTTCCCCTTCCCGCAAGGGCGATGGGTATCGCATATGAATTTCTAAACCAGGCAAGTCCTCTCCAAATTTTCTCCCTCGCCCGTTGCGAAGCAATGGGAGAGGGTGCCCGAAGGGCGGGTGAGGGCTCTTAAGCTGGCGTGCTGGAGATCGTTGCGATACCTTTCGTCATGGCTCTCACCGAGGAAAAGCGCCTTGAACAGGCCCGCCGACTGCGCCGTAGCCAGACGCCGGCAGAGGCGCGCTTGTGGTCAGGCTTGCGTGGTCGTCGTCTCCAGAACCACAAATTCCATCGCCAATACCCGATCGGACCGTTCACAGTCGATTTTCTGTGCCGCGATGCCCGCCTTGTGGTCGAATTGGATGGCGCGACACATTCGGAGGACCATGAGATCGCCTATGATACCAAGCGGACGGCGTATCTACGATCACAAGGATACAGAGTGCTTCGCGTTCTGAATGACGATGTCTATCATCGCTTCAACGATGTGATGGACATGATCCTGCTGGCTCTGGCTGGGGATATTTCAGAAGCAAAGTAAGAGCCCTCACCCGCCCTTCGGGCACCCTCTCCCATTGCTTCGCAACGGGCGAGGGGGAAAGCTTGGCGAGAGCTCGCTTAGGAATTCACAGGAACTCATTCGCGACAGCCTAAAGCGGATCACTTCTTCTGCTCGACATGGCCGCCGAATTCATAGCGCATGGCGGACAGGAGCTTCTCCGCGTAGGTATGGTCGCGGCGCGAGCGGAAGCGGGTATAGAGGGCCGTCGTCAGCACATCGGCGGGCACGGCCTCCTCTATCGCCGCTTCCACCGTCCAACGGCCTTCGCCTGAATCGGCGACGGAGCCCGTGAAGGTCTTGAGGTCGCTGTCGCGGGTCAAAGCAATGGCGCAGAGGTCGAGCAGCCAGGATGAAATGACGCTGCCGCGCCGCCAGACCTCGGCGAGATCAGCCATGTCGAAGGTGAAGCGCTCGTCTTCCGGCAAAGCCTCGCTCGATTTGTTGCGCAGGATGTCGAAGCCTTCGGCATAGGCCTGCATGAGGCCGTATTCGATGCCGTTGTGGATCATCTTGGCGAAGTGGCCGGAGCCTGCCGGCCCGCAATGGACATAGCCATGCTCGGCACGCGGATCGCGCTTCTCGCGGCCGGGTGTGCGATCGATCTTGCCGAGACCGGGAGCGAGGCAGGCGAAGATGGGGTCGAGATGCGCGACGATATCCTGGTCGCCGCCGATCATCATGCAATAGCCGCGCTCCAATCCCCACACCCCGCCCGAGGTGCCGACATCGACATAATTGATGCCCTTCGCCCGCAAGGTCCTGGCGCGACGGATGTCGTCCTTGTAGAAGCTGTTGCCGCCATCGATCAGGATGTCGCCCGTGCTCATTTCGGCGGCGACCTCGGCCAGGACCTTTTCGGTGATCTCGCCCGCCGGCAGCATGAGCCACACAGCGCGGGGCGCCTTCAGCTTCTTCAGCATATCGGCCGAATCCTTCGACGCCAGGCCGCCGGCGCCCGCGACGTCCTTCACCGCATCCTGGTTGCGGTCGAGCACCACGCATTTGTGTCCGCCGCGCAGGAGGCGGCGGGCAATGTTGCCGCCCATGCGTCCGAGGCCGATGATACCGATATCCATATGTGTGTTTCCCCGTTCAGGTCAGTGAAAGCATGTCATGCGACGGCTGCGGGTGCCAGTATGCCCCTGGCATGCGCAATCTCATCGTCATTTATGATGTGGTCGCTGCCGGGATAGAGGCGCCAGGTCACTTTCGCGCCCAGCGTTTCGAAATGAGCGGCGGTTTCGGTGACGCGGCGTGCGGGGATGAAAGGATCCTTCTCGCGGCAGCCCAGGAAAATGGGCGTGCCGGCAAGACTCCCCTGGTCCTGCCGGACCATCGGCTCGGGACCGATGAGACCGCCGCTGAAGCCCAGGACGCCGGCATAGCGCCGAGCGTTGCGGGCGGCGAATTCGCTGGCGAGGCAGGCGCCCTGTGAGAAGCCGGCGAGGAAAATCTGATCGCCAATGCCGAAGCCCAGCTCAGCCACGGCGGCGAGAATGGCGCCGACGCGGTCGAGGGCGCGGCTCAAATAGGGCTCGTTGCTGATGATGGGCGCCATGAAGGCTCCCGGATACCAGCTGCCGGTCTCGGCATCGGGCGCCAGGAAGCAGAGGCCGGGCTGGGCCAAACGGTCGGCAAGCGGCAGGATGACCTCACCGCTGGCATGGCGGCCATGGATGAGAATGACCACCTTGTCGGCTTCGGCCAGAGGCGCACCTGCAACATGAAGACCATGCGCCTTGATGAGACGGGCAGCATCCGTGGGCTTTATCTTCATGCGAGCGGCTTCAACCCGGCTTCAATGCTGGCGCGGCGCGCTTCGAGAAAGGGCGGCAGCGACAGGCGCTCGCCCAGGCTGGCCAGCGGCTCATCCACCGCAAAACCCGGCCCGTCGGTGGCGATCTCGAACAGGATGCCGTTGGGCTCGCGGAAATAGAGCGAGCGGAAATAATAACGCTCGACCTCACCGCTGTTGGGCAGCTTGAAGCTTGTGAGCCGCGCCGTCCATTGATGCAGCGCTTCGACACTTGGCGTGCGGAAGGCGACGTGATGGACGCCGCCGGCACCCTGGCCGGCAGCCGGCAGATGCGGCTCGACGGCGAGGTGGAGCTCGGCTGCCGCACCGCCATCGCCCATCGAGAAGACATGGAGGGATGTCTTGCCGTTGCCGAGCGGGTGCTCGCGCGTCTCGCTCATATTGAGGATCCGGGTGAGGACGGCGGCTGTCGGCTTCAGATCCGGCACCGAGAGCGTGATCGGGCCGAGCCCGCGAATCTGATGCGCCTCGGGAACGCTGCTGGCGCTCCACGGATTGCTTTCGCCTCTGCCCTTGTCATCGATGAGGCGCAGGCGCTGACCTTCCGGATCCTCGAAATCGAGTGACGTGAAACCGGCGACCTCGCCGATTTCGCCGGTCTTCACCTTGTGGGCCAGCAAGCGGTCGCGCCACCAGGCGAGGCTTGCCTCGCCGGCGACCCTGAGCGCCGTGCGCGAGATGCTATGGGTGCCGCGCCGCTCGCGCGCGACCGGCCAGTCGAAGAAGGTGACATCACTGCCCGGGCTTGCTTTGCCGTCGGCATAGAAGAGATGATAGGCGCTCGTATCGTCCTGATTGACGGTCTTCTTCACCAGGCGGAGCCCCAGCACCTTCGTGTAGAAAGCGAGATTGCCGGGCGCGTCGGCGGTGATGGCGGTCAGATGATGAATGCCGCTCAATTGGTCGGCCATGGCGGTCTCCCTGAAAGCTTTTTCTAGATTCGGTTGAGCGGCACCTTGAGATAGACATTGCCATCCGGATCGGGTGGCGGAAAATGCCCGGCATTCATGTTGACCTGGATCGAGGGGATGATGAGCCGCGGCGTGCCGAGCTTCTTGTCGCGCGCCGTGCGCATGGCGACGAACTCGTCCTCGCTGACGCCTTCGCGGACATGAATATTACCGGCGCGCTCGGCGGCCACCGTCGTCTCCCAGGCGAAGAAGTCGCGGCCCGGCGCCTTGTAGTCATGGCACAGGAAGAGCCTGGTATCCGGAGGCAGCGACAGCACCTTCTGGATCGAGCGATAGAGCTGGCGGGCATCGCCGCCGGGGAAATCAGCACGGGCGGTGCCGAAATCCGGCATGAACAGCGTGTCGCCGATGAAGGCGGCATCGCCAATGACAAAAGTCATGCAGGCAGGCGTGTGGCCCGGCGTGTGCATGGCATGGGCCTCGATCGAGCCGACGGCGAAACGGTCGCCATCGCCGAACAGATGATCGAACTGGCTGCCGTCGCGCTGAAAGTCCGTTCCGGCGTTGAAGATCCTGCCGAACGTGTCCTGCACGACCTTGATTTTCTCGCCGATGCCGAGCCTGCCGCCCAGTTTCTCCTGGATATAGGGAGCGGCGGAGAGATGGTCGGCATGGACATGGGTCTCGAGAATCCAGTCGAGCTCCAGCCTGTTGCGGCGGACGTGATCGATCACCCTGTCGGCGGACTGGAAGGAGGTCCGTCCGGCAGAAGGGTCGTAATCGAGAACCGAATCGACGATGGCGCAGATGCGGGTCGCGGGATCGCTGACGACATAACTCACCGTGTTGGTGGCTTCATCGAAGAACCCCTGAACATCGGGATGGCTGGCCATGATCTCCTCCTGATGCCGGTTTCGGCGGGAATGCCAGGCGGAGGATAGACCGGAATTGTGTCAGGCGCGACGGGGTTTGAGGAGGACAAGAAGCCGCCCGTCGATCAGGGCGAGCCCCAGGGCGATGGTCGCCATACCAATGACGTGGTGGCTGTCGAGGCTCTCGCCAAGGAAGGTCATGCCCAGCAGAATGGCGCTGACCGGGACGAGAAAAGTGACGAGGACGATGTTGGTCGCGCCGGCGCGCTTCAGGATAGTGAAATAGAGGATATAAGCGAGCGAGGTGCACAACAGAGCGAGACCCGCCACGGCAAGCCAGGCCGACACGGGCGGCGCCGACAGGCGCCAGGGCATGTCGATGGCGAGCATCAGCGGCAGGAGAATCAAGGTGGAGGCGGCGGTCTGACCGGCCGCGGTCACCAGCGGAGGCGTTTCGGAGAAACGCCGGCCGAAGACGCTGGCGAAGGCATAGGATATGGCGGCGCCGATGATGGCGAGCTGCGGCAGCAGGGATCCCGACTGCGCCGCCAGCATGTCGGTTCCCATCATGGCGGCGACGCCGGAAAGTCCGATCAGGGCGCCGAGAAGACGGTTCCAGGACAGCTTCTCATCGCTGGTGAGCAGGTTGGCGGCGATCACCGTGAAGAAGGGGGTTGTGGCGTTCAGGATGGCGGCGAGCCCTGAGGCGACTTCGTGCTGGCCCCAGACGATGAGGCTGAAAGGAATGGCGTTATTGATCAGCCCCATGACGAGGAAATCACGCCAGATGCCCCGCCGGCGCAGCGGCAGGAGGCCCATTGCCCAGGCGCACAGCCACAGGCCGAGGCTGCCCAGGCTCACGCGCAGGAAGACAATGGTGAAAGTGGGCAGATCGACGAGCGCCACGGCATAGAGGAAAAACGAACCTCCCCAGACGATGCTGAGGAGGATGAGCATGGCCCATTCGGCGGGGCCCATGACACGGCTGATCATGCGGATGGTCTAGCCGGCTTTGGCCGGCGCGACCACCCGATTCACGACCTATTTGGAGACGAACATGGTGCGCGCCAGGCTGTCGCGGATGATGCCGAAGGCAGTCACCAGCTCTTCATTGGTATCGACGTCGAAGAAGTACTTGTCCGGCGGGTCGGGGGGATCTTCGCCCGCCGCCACATTGTCGAGGTTGACCGACGCGCAATCCTTCAGGCGCTTTTCCGTATCCGCATCGGCCAGATCGAAGGAAACAGTGATGACGCGGATACCCGCGTCCTTCATCTTCTGGCACTGAACCTCCAGATTGGCCTCGGCCTGAGCAACGGAGAGGGCATTGTTCGGCCCGTTGCCGGGGCTCGTCTGCTTCCCATCGGTCAGCAGCACCACCGCCTTCAGCGTTTCCTCGGTGTTCTCCGTGGCCGCATAGGGCAGATTGGGCGTCAGCAGGTGCCAGGCGGTCTCCATGCCGAGCGATATATGCGTGTTGCCATATGGGATCATCTCGGTGATCTGCGTATTCGTCGCGGCATGATCGGTCGACAGCGGCCTCACATTCAACTTGTTGGTCGAGAAATACGAGCAGCTGGCCTTGAAGAACTTCGTCGAATTGTACGTCGTGCCGGTGTTGGGTGTTTCGGAACTGAGATTGTAGGGATAGTTGCGGTCATCGACGCAGCTGGTCGTCGTCGTGGTGCCGGTCTGGCCATAATAGTAATTCTTGGGCATAGTGACGCGCACCGCGTGCGAGAACGGCACCAGGCCGAATTCGACATCGGTATTGGTGAGGTTCTGTGACAGATATTTGACCAGCTTGCTGGCCTCATCGCGCATGCTCATGTATTTCTGCGTGCCGCCGACAGTCTCGTACATCGAGCTCGAGTAGTCCATGACGAGCACGATCTGACCCTTATGATAGTCGGAGAAAATCGGCAGCGTGACGGTGCTCGATATGGTGCCGTCCTCATTGTTGCCGATCGACATTTCTTCGAAACCGCCAATGCTCGTCAGTGTCGTCGGTATGGAGCCTTTGGCCGTCATGGTGAGAGTGTTGTCGACGGTGTTGACGGACACGTCCGTCTCCAGATTGGCATCGGTCAGCTCATCACTCTGGGCCAGATTGCTATCGAAGACCGCGTTGGCGATGTCCTTCCAGCTGTCGTTGCCGGTTCCATAGGCGGCGGCGGCAGAGAGGGCGGCGGCGTCGGTTGCCGCCTGGACATGGACACGGGCCGAAGACAGGCGGCTCGAGTCAACGGCGATGCCGGTGATCATGACTATCGGAATGGCGCTGATCGCGAATATGGGCGCCACGCTGGCCTTGTCGCCGGCGAAAAAGTGATTCAGGGCGGAGCGCGCCTTGAGCCATGTCTTGAAAGTTTCCGTGTGCATGAGGTTGCGATCCATGGATCAGAGGTTTTCCAGAACGGAGAGTGCCGTGTCGGTGTAGGCAGTGCAGAAAGCGGGCGTGTCATCGCCGATATCGGCGGCGATGTTGTCGAAGATGTCGTTGATCGTATCGGAAGAGGCGTCCGTGTTGGTGACGCGGGTCTCGATGATGTCCTGCAGCTTGCTCAGCTGAACTTCATCGACAGAGAGCTCGCATTTGCGCACCGCGATAAGGACCTTGTAATAGGTCTCGAGCGATTCAGCCCGGGCGGGCGCCGTGCCCATGAAGGTTGTTGCGATGGCCGCCTGGAGAGCGATGACGATGCTGCCCAATATCCTGCGTGACATTTCGAAGCCGTCCCTGAACAAAAAAGCGAAGATCGAGTAGACGGCAACCTAAAAGCGGCGTCTGATCCAGGAATTAAAAGAATTGTTCGAATTTTTCCTATCGCGCCCACCAACATGGGAGCACAGGTTTAGCCTTAATAGCATCTTTACCACTGCGCAGACATCAGTCGGCGCATTTAGGGATCGATTAAGGATGCAGGGGAACCGTGACGCCGGGACATCTGACGCAGTGTCGCAATCAACACAAGGAAACGTCGGTCGTATATCTCAGAAAACCCTGCATAACCTCAGCGCGTCATAGATTGCCGCGTGAATATTGCGCGAAGCGACGGCGTCGCCGATGCGAAAGAGCTGAAACTTGCCCGAGGGATTGGTGCGTATCGCCTGCGGCCGGGCGACGACAAAGGCTTCATGATCGAGCTCGCCGCGGTTGCTCGATTCTTCCTTGAGGTCGAAATAGAGATCGGCAAGAGGCGATGTTCCGTTCTCGATGACGACCTGATCGACCAGCCGGGTGGAATAGTCTGCCTCGCCATAGGTGTTCCACAAGGTGGCGAGGATCTTGTTGCCCTGACGCTTGAGCGTGCGCACCCGGGTCATGGTGGTGATCCGCACGTTGCGCCGGGTGAAGGCCTGCATATAGGGCACCAGATTGAGCCCGCCGATTTCCGCGGCAAAGATGCGTTCAGGACTCGCGATCTCGAGGGTCGAGCCCGTCTCGGCGATGAGTTCGGCCGCCGCCATGCCGGGATGCGCGCCATTGTCGTCAAAGACCAGGACGTCCTCGGCCGGTTTCACATCGCCGGACAGTATATCCCAGCTCGATACGGCGAGATCGGCGCCTTCCTCGATCGCCATGTTCTGCGGCAGGCCGCCGGTCGCGACAATGACGATGTCGGCGTCGAGCGATCTTACATCCGCCGCCTCGACGAAATGGTTGTACTTCACGCTGACGCCGAGCCGCTCGCACTGCTCGGCGCGCCAGTCGGCAATGCCGATGAGCTCGCGCCGGCGCCTGGCCTGGCTTGCCAGCCGGATCTGACCGCCGGGATTGCCCGACGCCTCGAACAGGATCACCTCATGGCCGCGCTCGCCCGAGACGCGTGCCGCTTCGAGGCCGGCGGGACCGGCGCCGATGATGGCGATCTTCCGGCGCTTGCCCGTCGTGCGGGTGACTACCTGCGGCAGCGAGGCTTCGCGGCCGGTCGCCGGATTGTGGATGCACAGCGTGTCGTAGCCTTCATAGAGGCGATCGAGGCAATAGGTGGCGCCGACGCAAGGGCGAATCTCGCTTTCGCGCCCCTCGGCGATCTTTTTGACGATATGAGGATCGGCGATATGGGCGCGCGTCATGCCGACCATGTCGAGCTTGCCTTCGGCGACCGCATGACGCGCCGTCGCCACGTCGTTGATGCGTGCCGCATGGAAGACCGGGAAGCGGGTGAGGGCGCGCACTTCGCCGGCAAAATTGAGATGCGGCGAAGCCTGCATGCCCATGACCGGAATGACCCGGGCAAGCGGGGCATCGTGCTCGATATGGCCGCGGATGATGTTGAGGAAATCGACGAGGCCGGAATTCTTGAGCTTGTGGCAGATCTCGAGGCCCTCCTGCTTGGAGAGCCCCTTGTCCCAATCCTCATCCGCCACTAGGCGGCAGCCGACGATGAAATCCGGCCCCACCGCCTTGCGCACCGCCTCGAGCACCCGCATGGTGAAGCGCAGCCGGTTGTCGATCGAGCCATTGTAGTCGTCGGTGCGCAGGTTGGTCGCCGGCGACCAGAAGGCATCCATCAGATGGCCGTAGCATTCGAACTCGAAGCCATCGAGGCCGGCCGCCTTCATGCGCTGGGCGGCTGCCGCGTAGTCGGCGATGATGCGGTCAAAATCCCAATCCTCCATCTCCTTGGGAAAGGCGCGATGCGCCGGCTCGCGCACCGGCGAGGGGGAGAGGATCGGGAGCCAGTCCCCCTTGTTCCAGTTGGTGCGGCGCCCGAGATGGGTGAGCTGGATCATCACGGCAGCGCCATGCTCATGGCACTCATCGGCCAGCTTGCGCAGCCAGGGCACGATCTCGTCCTTGTAAGCGAGGAGGTTGCCGAAAGCGGGCGGTGAATCGCGCGAGACGACGGCGGAACCGGCGGTCATGGTCAAAGCGATGCCGCCTTTGGCCTTCTCGACATGATAGAGCCGATAGCGGTCCTTCGGCATGCCGTCTTCGTGGTAGTTCGGCTCATGCGCCGTCGACATGATCCGGTTGCGGAGTGTCAGATGCTTGATTGTGTAAGGCTGGAGGAGGGGATCGTTGGCGCGGATGAGGGTGGTGGCTGGCATGTCAACTGTCTTGCTGGGCTTCCGTTGACAGTCTGTCACGCCTATTGCGGCAGTGCCAGCCTATTACGGTGCGGCGAAAGGACAGTCAGGCCGAGAAGAAGCGCGTGAAGCGGGTGCGGATCGTAGCCGGCGCCGAATGGTAAAAGCGCCGGACGAGCGGCCGCAGCAGGGAGAGATAGCCATGACCATAGACCATCCCGGCCATCGACAAGGGGGTGTGGAACTCATGGACCGCCACGCGGCCATTGCTCCAGGACTGCTTGTGGGGATCGCCCGGAATCATCAGGTCGAAGACCTGCATGCCATCCCGAATGGCCTGACGCTGGGATAGATCCATGTGAAGCCGCGCCGGCGAGGCATCCGTGAGGGTGGTGTCATGCGCGGTGATGAAACCGAAATGGGCCCCGCCGCAGCGCAGCCCGATCTCCCAGGAGATGGGACGGTCGCCCGCCGTCAGGCAGGAGATGACGAGCGAAAAAGCGCCGCCCGTGCTGCGCGAGAGATCGCGCAGGAAGGAGTCGAACAGGGGACACAGCAAGGGCTTGCTGTAGAGGCCGCGTTCCGAAAGCCATTGGCGTTTTTGCGCGACGGCCTGCTCCATGGCGCGATCCATGGCGCTGCCGGGGGATAACATGCGGAAGCTGACCGGCCCCATGGCCTCGAGGGACTTCCTGATCTTGTTGCGGCGCTTGCGCTGCTCGCGCGTGTAGCGCTGGTCGTAGGCTGTTTCGGTCGGGTAGGCCGTCAGGTCGAGAAAGGGCGCCTCATCGGGCTCGCCGGCACGGTAGAAGTTTTCCGCCAGGAAGGGGTGAATGGCCGAATCGGCCCGCACATGGCGCAGACGAAGGCAATCTATGCCCTTGAGCCGGCGCAGGAATTCCATGGCGCTACGGCACCAGGGACGGGCATCCGTGCCGGAACGAACCAGTATGTCGCCATATTGCGCAAAGGGATCGGTGAACCAGCGCAGGATGGTGAGGGGGCCGCTGCGCACTTTCATGAGCGGCCACAGGAACATCAGGACGCCATCCTGGTAGCCGGTGACGATGCAGGGCTCTATGCCTTTCTCAGGCTTCGCATAGCGGCGAGCCCAAGCCATGCACCATTCAGCACTCTGGAAAACGCCTGCAGGTCGGGCGCATGCCTGATGCAGGTCGTGCCAGTCACCCGACAGCTGCTCGAGCGCGGCCAGATCGGTGACGAGCGATATATGCCCGTGGTGCGGCGGCGCAAGGTCGCGGATAGCGAGGCTCGTAGAGCCTTCTCCCCGTGCAAAATCTGCGGTGAGCGAAAATTCTCGCTGTGGTTGCATTGCTGTCCTGACCCGATCTGTGCCGAGGAGACACAGTTGCAGGAAATCCCTGCAACTTGATTGCCAGGAAACGGACTATGGTTAGGAAAGGTTAAATTCGGGCCGGACGGGCAGAAAAGAGAGACCCGCAGAGCAAAGCCCTGAGGGCCGCCTTCAGTTACTGCTGCTCCGGGCCATTGCCGCCGCCGTCATCATCCCTGTCGTCGTCACGATCATGGTCGCGCCAGCGCCGCTTGCCGCCATCCCGGCGATCCTCCTTGCTGACGGCGCCATCGCCATTGCGGTCGCGGTTGGCGACGATGCGGGACAGCGGCTCCTTGTATTCATCGAGAGTCACGCTCGCATCGCCATTGGGGTCGAGCTGCTGGAACTCACGCACCATCTGCTTGCGGTGCGCCTCGAGCCACAGAGCCTCGAACTCCTTGAGGTTCATGGTTCCGTTCTTGTCGGCATCGAACCTGCCGAACCAGTCGGTGCGGTTGGTGTCGACTTCCTGCTGCGTCACCTTGCCGTCCTTGTTCGCGTCATAGCGTTCCATGAAGCCGCGCATCATGCCACCGTGGCGGCCGCCCCATCCGCCACCCCAGTGCCCCCGGTCGGCGAGCGCCGCCGTGGCAAGGGTGCCGATGCCCAGCGTGGACAGGGCGACGGTGATGAGGATGAGCCTGGTCTTGTTGTGCATTCTGATCTCCTGGGTTGATACCCATAAGACGAGAACCCGCCGTCATTCCGTCGTCGATTTAGCGCGTCAGCTCGCGCATGGCCTTGTCGAGGCCTTCGAGCGTCAAAGGAAACATGCGGCCGGCCAGAAGACGGCTGATGAGATCGGTCGAGGCCGTGTAGGTCCAATAGCGTTCGGGCGTCGGGTTGAGCCAGATGACCTTGGGATAGATATGGGTCATGCGCTCGAGCCAGAGAAGGCCGGGCTCCTCATTGAAATGCTCGACCGAGCCGCCGGCATGCGTGATCTCGTAAGGGCTCATGGCGGCATCGCCGACAAAGATGACCTTGTAGTCGCAGGGATAGGTGTGCAGCACCTTCCAGGTCTCGACCGGCTCGTCATGGCGCCGGCGATTGCTCCGCCACACTTTCTCGTAAAGGCAATTGTGGAAGTAGAAATACTCCATGTGCTTGAACTCGGCGCGCGCCGCCGAGAACAATTCCTCGCACAGGCGGATGAAGGGATCCATCGAGCCGCCGACATCGAAGAACAGCAGCACCTTCACCGTGTTGCGCCGTTCGGGCACCAGTTTCAGATCGAGATAGCCCTTGCTGGCGGTCGAGCGGATCGTGCCGCCGAGGTCAAGCTCCTCAGGCGCGCCTTCGCGCGCGAATTTGCGCAGGCGGCGCAATGCCAGCTTGATGTTGCGGGTACCGAGCTCGATCGTGTCGTCGAGATCCTTGTAGTCGCGGCGGTCCCACACCTTGACGGCGCAATTGTTGCGGTTCCTGTCCTGGCCGATACGGACACCCTCGGGATTGTAGCCATAGGCGCCGAAGGGCGAGGTGCCGGCCGTTCCGATCCATTTGCT
Source organism: Taklimakanibacter lacteus (assembly GCA_003576695.1). GTDB lineage: Bacteria > Pseudomonadota > Alphaproteobacteria > Rhizobiales > Aestuariivirgaceae > Taklimakanibacter > Taklimakanibacter lacteus. Next base: position 297,879 of record QOZQ01000008.1, on the reverse strand, counting down.
GCCGCCCTGGTGACGCCCTTTCTGCTCGGCCAGGCGCTTTCTCAGTTCCTCCATGATCTTGTCCCAGCCGCCGAGCGACTCGATGAGCTTCTTCTCCTCCGCGGTGAGGAACTTCTCGGTGAGCCTGCGCAGCCACTCTTCCGGTATTTCGGCAAGAAGGGCATCGACCGGCGCATCGAGCCCCTTGAAGACATGGCCGAAGACGCGATCGAACCTGTCGAGATTGCGCTCGTCCTTCACCAGCGCGGTGCGCGCGAGGTAATAGAAATCCTCGACATGGAAGCGCGCCAGGCCCGCATCCATCGCTTCCATCAGGGTGAGATATTCCTTGAGCGTGACCGGGATACCGGAAGCCTTGAGCTCATGGAAGAAAGTCAGAAACATGCTTGATCTTGTGCAAGGCTGGATGGTCGGGTCAAGCCCGACCACTCAGTACCATATCCCCATGCGGTGCCAGTGGATGCGCGGATTGCGGATCGGCGGAACGATGGAAGGGCCGGGCTCGGGCCTCGTGGTGCTGACCACGATCTGAGGCCCGGCGTCGCCGGTGAGCGCCATCAGGCGCGCAACCCGATCCTTGGTCGCGGGATGGGTGCGCAGCAAGGACGGGCTCGGCACGCGCCCGGCCGGAAACAGGCCTTCCCAGATGTGACCCTGGCGGCGTTCGAGCGTATCGAGGGCGGAAGCGAGGCCGGCGGGATCGCCGGTCAATGCGGCGCCATCGAGATCGGCATCATATTCGCGCGTGCGCGACAGGCCCAGCTGCAACAGTCCGCCAAGGGTCGGCGCGAAGATCAACAGCAGGATGCCGAGCCAGGGTATGTCCATTCCCGCGCCGAACAGGGCAGGAATGCCGATGAGACCCAGCATCGCCATGAAGCTCGTGATGCGGGTCAAGACATCGGCGAGCGCCATCACCTTCAGATCGCCGGAGCGGATATGCGATGTCTCATGAGCGAGGATGCCGGCGAGCTGACGCATATTCATGGCGCGCACCAGGCCGTCGGTGATGGCGATCGCCGAATCCTGGGCCGTGCCGACAGCGAAGGCGTTGAGGAGCTTGCTCGGCACATAATAGAGCTGCGGGACGGAAGAAAGCTCGGCGCGCCGCGCCAGCTCGCGCATCACCCGATGAACGTCAGGCAGTTCGTCGGGCGACAGCGGGCGGGCCTTGTAGAGAGTGAGCACCACCTTGGGCGAGACGCGGCTCATCATCCACAGGCCGACGGCGCCGAAGATCGCGGCCCAGATGAGACCGGTCGGCCCGTAGACCGTCCAGGCGATGACGGCGAGAAGCAGGGCCGATCCGCCGATCAGGAACGCCGTATGGAGCGCGTTGCGCACGTCATGGCTGCGCCTCACTGCGTGATCAAGACGGGGAGGGGACATTTTCCTTGCCTTCGCTGCCGAAATTCACAAGCTCGCGCACCAGGCTCGCCAGCGTCTCCTTGGCTTCGGCATCCTGTGGAATGGGCCGGCAGACATCGAGCGCGGCAAGGCCGATGCGGGCGGTGAGGATACCATTGACCGCGCCTTCGCCAAAGCGCGCCGACAGGCGACCGATCAGGCCCTTGCCGACCACATGCTGGATGACGCTGTCGGAAAGGGCGAGACCGCCGGTGACCGCGAGATGGCCAATCACCATGCGGGCAAGACGCAAGGTCGAGAGCGTCGAGGGCCTGCCGCCATAGAGGGTGGCGATCTCGCGCAGCATGCGCAAATTCTGCGCCGCGACGAACAGGATGTCGAAGGCGGCGGCCGGCGTCACCGCGGTCAGCATGGTCACGCGGCGGCTGCGACGCGCGATGATGCGGTGCGCTTCCTCGTCGAAGCCGCTGACGAGATCGCGGTCGGCGAGACGGATGCGATCCTTCGCGTCCATCACGTCCCGCTCATGCTCGGCGAGCGACTTCAGTCCCCAGGCGGCATCATGGCGGCCGCCATAGACGTTCCTGAGGGCCAGGAGCACCCGCCGTGCGGCGGCATCATCGTCGTGATTGAGGGCGCGCGCCGCATCGGCCTGGACGTGCTCGATGCGGTTGAGACGCAACAGGCCCCAGATCTCGCGGATGATGATGGCGAGCGCGGCGAGGCCGGCGAGCCCGGCGAGGCCGACGCCGAGCCAGCCGAGATACTGCGAGCGGGCGAAGAGCTGCTCGATCAGATTGCCGGCGGACAGGCCGGCCCACAGGACGAAGAGGCCAAAGAGCGCTGAAACCAGAAGCGAGCCCCAGCGCAGGCTGCGTGATGACGGCAAGGGAGCCGGCGGCACCACGACGATGTCCCGACCCTGGGGCTCCGGGTCGAATTTGATCTTGTCCGGGGCGATGGCGCGCGGGGCGCGGCGCACTTTATCGGGCCGAGGCGCCGGGTCGATGCGGAAGGCCTGCGGTCTGCGGTGATCATTCATTGGAAGCGATCTCCCAGCAGGAATTCAAGCGTGCGATCAAGGCGAATATGCGGGAAGCTTTTTCCCACTGTCAAAGGCGGCCGGAATTTCACGAAATGCAGCGCTCCCTCGAGGCCGCCCCTGAGAGCCTCCTGCGGATCGGCGGGGAGATCGCCGGGGAAGATCGCCGCTTCGGTCTCGCCGTTGAAAACCTGGCCGCCGATCGTCTCGCCCTGCTGCGGGATGCCGACGATGCAGGCGAGCTCCTCACCCTTCTGCTTCACCGTCGCCTCGCGCGTCGCGCGGATGGCGGCGAGGCCGGCAATATCAATATCGGCGCCAAAATATTCGGCACGCGCGGCGGCGTCCTTGACGATCAGATCGAGGATCGCTTCCAGCCGGTCATGGCTCGTATGGTGGATGAGGTCGGCCTTGGCGGCGGCGAAGACGATGCGCTCGATGCGCCGGCCGAACATGGCGGAGGCCCATGAGTTCGAGCCCTGGCGGAACGCCTGGAGCACGTCGCCCAGCGCCTTCTGCAGATCGCGCATCGCATCGGCGCCGGCATTGAGGGCGGTCAGGGCATCGACGAGCACGATCTGGCAGTCGAGCCGGGCAAAATGGCCGAAGAAGAACGGCTTCACCACCTTGGCGGCATAGGAGTCATAGCGCCGCGCCATCAGCGCTCCCAGCGAGCCGCGCGGCAGGTCGGCATCGGCGGCGACATCGAGCGGCGCAAAAGTGAGGAGCGGAGAGCCGGCAAGATCGCCCGGCATCAGGAAGCGCCCGGGTGGCAGAGCCGAAAGCGACACGTCGCCGCCGCGGCATCGGGCGAGATAGGATGTAAAGAGCTCGGCCGCCTTGACGGCGTGCTGCTCATCAGCCGGTGCCAGGGGATCGAGCGTGGCCAGGAAAGAGTGCCAGTCGCGCGCCAGGGCCTGGCGGGGAGCGAGGCGGCTCGCCGCCACCGTCTCAGCCGACCATTGCTCGTAAGACAGGCCGAGCAGGGGCAGGTCGAGCAGCCATTCGCCCGGATAGTCGACGATGTCGACATGGAGGCGATGGCGGCCGAAACGGCGGGCGATGAAACCCTGCGGGGTGTAGTCGACGGTCAGCCTGAGCTGGCTCAGACGCCGCGTGCTCTCCGGCCATTGCCGGTCATCGGCGGTCAGCCGGGCAAGATGATCCTCATAGGCGAAACGCGGCAGGTCATCGTCGGGCTGGGGCTCGAGATAGGCGCGAGTGATCCGCCCTTGCGCCTGCGCATCGAACAAAGGCAGCCGCGTCTGGTTGAGCAAAGCGTGGACGAGGGCGGTGATGAAGACCGTCTTGCCGGATCGGGCAAGGCCAGTGACGCCAAGACGAAGGCTCGGCGTGCCGAGGCCCGACGCAAAATCCTTGAGGCCGCCCGCCGCGATGCGTGCGCTGTCGAAGAATGATGTGCGTTTCAATGCGTCATGGCCCAGATTCGCCCCATAGTTGGGGGCATAAGCGGCCTTGCGCAAGTGCTAAGTTATTGGCTCTTTTGCCAGATCGCGCGGGCGCACGAAGAAGGCGAGCGTGCCCTTGCCGTCCTCGATATTGCCCCAGTCCGACGTCTCGAAGGTGATCACGGCGAGAGCGCCGGTCGGATATTTCTCCGCGACGCGCTTGCGCAGTTTCGCATCGCCCTTGCCGATCAGGCGCTGCGCCAGGCGCTCGATCGAGGGATTGTGGCCGACGACCAGCACCGATCTGGCGGTATCGGACTTGGCCCTTACAGTGTCGAGAATGCGCCCGCCATTGCCGAAATCATAAAGCGCGTCTTCCATCAGGAGACGCGGCGACGCCTTGAGCTCGGTCGCGGCGAGCTTCCAGGTCTCGCGCGCCCGGCGTGCCGGCGAGCACAGGACGAGGTCGGGAACGAGCTTCTGGGCATTCATGAAGCGCCCGACCAAGGGTGCTGCCTTCTGCCCGCGCGGATTGAGGGGACGGTCATGATCGTCCAGACCGGGATCGGTCCAGCTCGATTTGGCGTGCCGCAGCAGCATGAGGCGAAGCATGGTGCGACGAACTATAGTCGGTTTGTGACAGGGGAGCGACAGGGCCCGCCATCAGGCAAGCGACTTGCGCATGAGCAAAGCCGGAAGGTCAGGCCATCATCCTTGTTGATGCAGATCGGGTAGTAGAAATCCATGATCTCGCGCATATGCGAGAGCAGGAAATCGGGGGAGCGGAAATCGGGGAGGGGCTTCACGCGATCTCCCCCGATTCCTATTTGCCGATATCGGCGAGCGCGAAGGGGGTCGACTGGTAGACCTCGTTGATCCAGTTGCCGAACAGGAGATGGGCGTGGCTGCGCCAGCGGTTCTCCGGCACGGCATGGGGATCATTGCCGGGGTAATAGTTCTTCGGCAGCTCGATCGGCTTGTTGGCTTTCACATCGCGCCAATATTCCTCGCCGAGCGAGGCCGAGTCATACTCGACATGGTTGAACATGTAGAGAGACCGGTGCGCCTTGTCCTCGATCATGCAGAGGCCGGCTTCATCCGATTCCATCAGTATCTCGAGGCCGCTGCCGGCTGGGATGTCGGCGCGGCGATTCTCCGTCCAGCGCGAGACCGGGATGGAGAAGTCATCGGAGAAACCGCGCAGATAGGGCGAGGCGGGCTTCAGGTTCCTGTGGCGATAGACGCCGAAGCGCTTCTGCGTCAGCGCGTGCTTGGGCACGCCATGGAAATGATAGAGGCCGGCCTGGGCGCCCCAGCAGATATGGAAACTCGAATGAACATTGGTCTGCGTCCAGTCGAAGACGCGCTGCAACTCGTCCCAATAGGTGACATCGGCGAAATCGAGAAGCTCGATCGGGGCACCCGTTACGATGAAGCCGTCGAACTTCTCCGCCTTCACATCCTCCCAGTCGCGATAGAAGGCGATGATGTGGTCGTTGGGCGTGTTCTTCGGCACGTGATTGGTCATCTTGACGAGCGTCATCTCGACCTGCAGCGGGGTGGCGCCGACAAGGCGCGCGAACTGCGTCTCGGTCCGGATCTTGTTCGGCATAAGGTTGAGGAGGCCTATGCGAAGGGCGCGGATATCCTGGCGGGCGGCGGTCGCCTCGCTCATCACCATCACGCCTTCCTGTTCGAGCGTGGCGCGGGCGGGCAGGTCGTTCGGAATCTTGATGGGCATGGTCAGTGTTTGTCGATCGCGCGCGACACGAGATCGAGAAAATCCTTCTCTGTCTTAACCTTGGGCACGTCTTCCATCTTCACCGCATAGCCGAAGTTGCGGGCAATCGCCTGGTAGAGCGGTATGCGGTGATGCAGCAGCTGCTCGAAGCCCCAGACCGCGAAGCCGTCGGGGTCGACCTCGCAATCCTCGGCGATGGATTTCGACTTCTTGTACTCGGCCCATTTCTCGTCGAGAAACCGCGGCTGATAGTACATGGGCTTCGGCATCTTGCGGAAGCGCTCGACCAGCATGCGCGCATGCGCCGGCGTGCCCTCGATATAGAGCAGGAGCGTGCTGTCGGCGAGGCATTGCAGCACCGGATCGCTGAAATCCTCAGGGTCGACCACCTCGCACAGGCTGCCGCCCGAGTCGCAGACGAAATGGCTGTAGCCATAGATATCACGCGAACGCTCGATGAAGGCCGGCACGTCCTTGAGCGCGCTGATCTCGCCTTCGCGATGCTGGGCCTGGCGACGCTTGTATTCGGCAAAATCGATGCCGCCCTTTTCGGGGTTGCCGGGCTTGCCGAGATAGGTCGAAAGCGGCTCCAGGTTCTGGAAGGTGATATTGGAGGAGATGTAGATCGAATCCGAGCGCAGGAGATCGCGCAGGAAAGGCACCCGCATCGCCTCACGCTTGAAGTTGTCGACAATATGCTCGCCCATGTAGCGCGTGCCGATCCGGTAATCGACCGAGTAGTGGAACCAGGCGCGGTCCTGCAGGAGATCGGCCAGGGTCGTCTTGCCGACGCCGGACATGCCGAAGACGGTCACGGCCTTGTTCGGCCAGTCCCTGAACTCCTTGCTGGTCTTGAAACGCATCGCGGGCCCTCAGATTGGTGGGTCTCAATAGCTTATGGGGGGCCTTGAGGGCAACGGCCCCGCCATGTGCGGGTTACAGGCCTGACTTGGGGTAGAATCATCTAAGATGACGGACGCGGTTGAGATTCGAGGGGACGCATGGGCTTCAAGTCTTCGCAGACCTGGTATGAGGCGATGGCACCTGCGAGGGATGCGGCGCCGCCGCCCCGGGGCGTCGTCGCGGCCGATGCCTGCATCATCGGGGGTGGACTTGCCGGGATCACCACCGCCCGGGAACTGCAGCGGCGCGGGCGGATCGTCGTCCTTCTCGAGGCAAAGACGCTGGCCTGGTCGGCCTCGGGACGCAATGGCGGCTTTGTCGGCAACGGCTTCGCCGCCGGGATCGAGGAGATCATCGAGCGCGTCGGCCTGAAGAACGCCCAGGCGCTCTATCGCCTGTCCGCCCATGGCACCGAATATGTCCGCCGCGAGGTCACGCGCCTCGATGCCTCGATCCGCATGAGCGACGGCATCATCGTGGCCCAGCGGGTGAATGACCCGGCGGGCGCCCGGCGGCGCCAGGAAATGATGCTGCGCGATTTCGGCGAGGGACTCGACGTGCTGTCGGCGGAGCAGACACGCGCACTCCTCGTCACCGAGCGCTATTTCCAAAGCCTCAGGAATCCGAAGAGCTTCCTCATTCATCCCCTGCGCTATGCCCGCGCCCTTGCCGATGACGCCGAGCATGGCGGGGTGAACATCTTCGAGAACACGCCGGCGCTTTCGGTGAGCCGGAAGGGCTCGTCCTTCGTCGTGCGCACCGCCCATGCCGAGGTCCATGCCCAGCATGTGGTGCATTGCGTCTCGGCGCTCGACCGGCGCATCCATGCCCCGACCGGCCGGGCGGTGCTTCCGGTCGCCACCTATGTCGCGGTGACCGAGCCCCTGACGCAGGACGCCATCCGGACGCGCTCGGGGATCGGCGACATGCGCCGCGCCGGAGACTATTATCGGCTCGTGACCGACAACCGCCTCCTGTGGGGCGGGCGCATCACGACCCGCATCAGCGAGCCTTTGCGCCTCGCCCAGATGATGAAGCACGACATGCTGGCGGTCTTCCCGCAGCTCGGCAATCCCAGGATCGACTATGCCTGGGGCGGGCTCATGGCCTATGCGCTGCACAAGATGCCGCTGATCGGCCGTGCCCGCGATGGCCAGTGGTTCGCCACAGCCTTTGGCGGCCATGGCCTCAATACCACCGCGATGGCCGGCATATTGCTGGCCCGCGCCATTGCCGACAAGGATGACGAATACCGGCGCTTCGCGGCCTTTGCGCCCAGATGGGCGGGAGGACCCTTCGGACGGATCGGCGTCCAGGCCAGCTACTGGCACATGCAGCTGCGCGACCGGCTCGACGAACGGGCGGACCGGCAGTCCCGCGATGGAGAAGACGATGAGCGGGAATGACGACTGGCTCGACATCGGCGCTGAGAGCGACCTCGAAAAGCAGGCGCTGAGGCCGATCGAAGCGGGCTCGGTCAAGATCGCCCTTTCCTGCATCAATGGGACTTTCGGTGCCGTCCACAATGCCTGCAACCATGTCGGCGGTCCTTTGGGCGAAGGGGCGCTCGATGGCGACTACATCGTCTGCCCGTGGCATCAGTGGAAATTCCATCGGGTCAGCGGCCTCGGCGAACCGGGCTTCGAGGCGGACCGGGTGCCATCCTTTCCGGTGAAGGTCGAGAACGGCCGCGTGCTCCTCCAGCTCAAGCCGACCAAGCGACAGAAGGCGCCGCATGAGCCGCATCCCCTGGCGCGCCCCATCGCGCGCGCCGCCGGTCCCATTCGCGTCGCCGGCATCTCGACCACCGCCATGGACAAGGGCGCACCGCGCTATTCGGGGTCGGATGACCTGCTCGCCTCGGCGCTCAAGGCCGCCGAAGCGCAAGGGGCCGAGACGCAGCTCATCAAGCTCAACGATCTCAAATTCCGCGCCTGCGAGGGCTATTACTCGAAGGCGGCGCAGGCCTGCACCTGGCCATGCTCGATCACCCAGATGCGGCCCAAGGACGAACTCACCCCCGTCTATGAGGCGCTGGTGCATTGGGCCGATGCGGTGATCATCGCGACACCGATCCGCTGGGGCCAGGCGAGCTCGCTCTATTTCCGCATGGCCGAGCGGCTCAATTGCATCCAGAACCAGGTGACGACGCATAATCGCGTGCTGATCCGCAACAAGGTGGCGTCCTTCATCATCGTGGGCGGGCAGGACAATGTGCAGGGCGTGGCCGGCCAGATGCTGGGTTTCTTCGCTGAGCTCGGTTTCCATTTCCCGCAATTCCCCTATATCGCGCATTCGCGCGGCTGGGCGGCGGAGGACATGGAAAGCAATGTGAGGGAGGTGCGCTCATCGGCAGAGCTGCACAGGGGAGCCGGCGATCTCGCCGAGCGCACGATTGCGCTGGCGCAAAGGCTGCTCGACACGACGCCGGCCGAAAAGATCCGCCGCGGCGGGCGCAAGGCGCATGCGCTGGATTAGAGCTCGATCACAGTGTTGCCGATGATGCGGCCGGCTTCGACCGTTTCATGCGCGGCGGCGATGTCGGCGAGCGGGAAGCGGGCGCCTATCGAGTGCCTGAGCGATCCCGACGCGAGCATGGCGTTCAGATCGGCGATGGCCGCGGCGCGATCTTCGGCGCGCAATTCATAGACCAGGAAGAACTGCAAGGTGAGGCTCCTGAACAGGCTGTCGGTGAAGGGCAGCGGGTTGGTGCCGCGCTGGTTCGAGCCATAGCCGACGAGCTTGCCATGGGGCGCCAGGATGCCCGCCGACAGCAAGGCTCCGGTCGATGAAAAGTCCATGTCGATGACGCCGTCGGCACCCTTGCCATGGGTGAGATCGAGGACGCGCTCGGCGACATTCTCCGTCTTGTAGTCGATGACCGCGTCGGCGCCGGCCGCAAGAGCATGACGGGAACGCGCCGCCGATGCGGTGCCGATCACGCGCGCGCCTCGCGCGACGGCGATCTGGGTTGCATAATGGGCAACCGCCGATGCGGCGCCGGTGACCAGCAGCGTCTTGCCGGCGAGGGGACCATGGAGATTGACCGCATGCATGGCGGTGAGGCCCGGAATGCCGAGGCATGCGCCGACGGCGAAATCTACTCCCTGCGGCAAGCGCACGGCCTGCGCCGCGGGAAGCGCTATGAACTCGGCGGCCGTGCCCATCGGCCGCTGCCATTGCCCGTTCCACAGCCAGACGCGCTCGCCGATGCGCGCAACGGGGACGCCGGCGCCGGCCTTCTCGATGATGCCGGCCCCGTCGCTATGCGGCACCACCAGGGGCCCGGCAAGGGGACGTCCGGCGCGGCTCTTCACGTCGGACGGGTTGACGCCCGAGACATTGAGCCGGACCAGGACTTCGCCACGCGACGGCTCGGGTGTCGGCAGATCGCCGACGATCAGGACATCGTGGGCGGCTCCATTGCGTTCATACCATGCGGCTTTCATGGTCCGTGGTTTTAGGGGCTTTTGCCCCACATGGAAACCACCCAGCCGATCTCGAGGACATCCGCGAGGAGAAGATCCACCCAAGCCACGACAACCGCTGCTTTGCGGCAGGGGGCGTCCCGCGCGCAATATGTGGGGAAGCGAGGTCATCCTCGCTCCACCTGTGCAGGAGGCAAATCTGTCCGATCAAGATGGTCACGCCCGCCAGAAGGGTTTCTGGATCTCGTTCAGCGCCTCTTCCAGCGAGAGGCCGATGTCGTTCACGAGATAATTGCCAAGCTCGATCTGCCGGCTGAGATCGCGGCGGAAGCGATGACGGGCGATCCATGCGCCGATTGTGTTATGCATCCTGCCCTCCTATTTGCCAGACAATTCACAAGCCCGAGATACGGCCTCTTTATCTCCCATTCAAAGCAAGCTATCTGGGGGTAAGGGTCAGGAAAACTAAGGCTAACGCGTCCATGCGCCTGCCATCGCTCAATGCTCTGCGTGCCTTCGAGGCAGCCGCCCGGCATCAGAGCTTTGCGCGCGCGGCGGCCGAGCTTCACGTCACCGAAGGGGCCGTCAGCCGGCATGTAAAGCTCCTGGAGGAGGAGCTTGGCCTGCCGCTGTTCATCCGCCGGCCGCGCAAGGTGGAGCTGACGGAGCATGGGCGCAAGCTGCTGCCCAGCCTGAACAAGGCCTTCAAGACGATCGCGGCCGGATTTGCCGATGTCGCGGCCGAGGCGCCGAAGCTCAAGCTCCTGAGCCAGCCGAGCTTCTCCATCCGCTGGCTCATCCCGCGCCTCGATGATTTCCGGGAAAGCCATCCGGCCATTCCGATCAACATCACCACCGGCATCTATGAATGGCCGGATGCGATCGGCGGTGGCTACGACCTTGCCTTTGGCTGCGGCCCCGATTGCCCGGAAGGCTGGGAAGCGATGATGGTCGTGCCCGCCACCATGACCCCGGTCTGCTCGCCACGCCTCTTGAGGAACAGGACGATCGCCACGCCTGCCGATCTCGCCCAGTTCAATCTGCTGCACACCACGCCCAATCGCAGCGACTGGAAGATCTGGATCGCCGAATTCGCGGTCGATCAGGTCGATGCGATGAGCGGAGAGACCTTTCCCATACTCGACATGGCGATCCAGGCGGCGGTGATGGGGCAGGGCGTTGCGATGGGCGACCTGACGCTGCTCGACCAGGAGCTCGGTTCAGGCAAGCTCGTCTGCCCGCTGCCGCATCTGGTGCTGCGCCGCGATGCCGAGACTACTATGTCTATGGCCCTTCGGCACGCTGGGACAGGCCCAGGGTCGCGGCCTTCCGGGAGTGGCTTCAGTCGGTCGCGCAGCATCAGTTCCGGGCGCCGGCAGCTTCCAGCAACCCTGCCATCTCGCGATAGCCGCGTTGCCTTGCATGGGCCAAGGGCGTCACGCCGTCGCGGTCGGCGAGATTCACATTGGCGCCGGCATCGATCAGGAGCTTCAGGATTTCGATATGCGTCGGACCGCCATCGGACAGGATGATGGTCTCGAGCAGCGCCGTCCAGCCCAGGCGATTGACGTGATCGATATCGATGTCGGTCTTGAGCAATTCGCGAACGATCTCGGGGTGGCCGTGATGGGCGGCGGGAATGAGTCCAACCCCGCCATAGCGGTTGACGCTCTTAAGATCCGCGCCCGCTTTAAGCGTCAGGCGCAGGATCTCGAGCCGGCCTTCGGCCGCGGCATAGAGATAGGGCGAATCCTGGATATTGTCCCTGGCGTTGACATCGGCACCCCTGGCGATGAGAAGGCGGGCGGCATCGACAGCATCGGCATGGGTGGCAACGAGCAGGGCGGTGCGCCCGGCGCCGTCGCGCGCATCGATACGGGCGCCTGCCTCGAGCAATGTCTCGACGCGCACCGCGTCATTCGCGGCCGCGGCCTGGTGGAGATCGGTTTCGGATGCCATGGCGGGAATGGATCCTGCTGCAAATGTCAGCGAAGTCAAAATCAGGAAAATTGAGGTTGTGAATCTGTAACGCACCTAATCTCCACCGCCGCCACCGTCCGAGCCACCGTCGCTGTCCCAACCGGATCCACCACCATCACCACCGGATGAGCTGCCTTCGCTCCTGGATCTTCTCGAGCTGCGATACGCCCACCACAGTCCGAGCCCTACCAAGATCAGCAGAAAGACTGTGCTGTCCTCGATCATCCTAGCATCTACCTGTCGCCGCGCCGCGCCATGAAAGCCAGCTTCTCGAACAGCGTCACATCCTGCTCGTTCTTGAGCAGCGCGCCGTGCAGCGGCGGGATGAGCTTGCGCGGGTCGCGCTCGCGCAAGATCTCGGGGCTCACATCCTCGTTCAAAAGCAGCTTGATCCAGTCGAGGAGCTCCGATGTTGACGGCTTCTTCTTGAGGCCGGGCACGTCGCGGATGTCGTAGAAGATATTGAGCGCCTCATGCACCAGCTTGCCCTTGAGGCCGGGGAAATGCACGTCGATGATCGCCTGCATCGTCTCGCGCTCGGGGAACTTGATGTAGTGGAAGAAGCAGCGCCTGAGAAACGCGTCGGGCAGCTCCTTCTCGTTGTTCGAAGTGATGATGACGACGGGACGCTGCTTCGCCTTGATCGTTTCGCCCGTTTCATAGACGAAGAACTCCATGCGATCGAGCTCCTGCAGGAGATCGTTGGGGAATTCGATGTCGGCCTTGTCGATCTCATCGATGAGGAGCACGGGGCGTTGCGCGTGAGTGAAGGCGTCCCAGAGCTTGCCCTTCCTGATATAGTTGCGGATGTCGTGGACGCGCTCGTCGCCCAGCTGTGAATCGCGCAAGCGGCTCACCGCGTCATACTCATAGAGGCCCTGCTGCGCCTTGGTCGTCGACTTGACGTGCCATTCGATGAGCGGCACGCCAAGGGCCGCCGCCACCTCGCGCGCCAGCACCGTCTTGCCGGTGCCGGGCTCGCCCTTGACGAGGAGGGGCCGCTCGAGGACGACGGCGGCATTGACCGCAATGGTGAGGTCGTCGGTTGCCACATAGTTGCTGGTGCCTTCAAAGCGCATGAGGGGCCCTTGTTTCTGTCTCGAACCGTCATAGCGCCAGCGCCCGGCAACTGCAAAGGCACGGTCTTTGCGAGGCTGTCACAGAATTCAGGCATCTGGCTGGAAATGAGAAAAATTGTTCCAAATCAGGATGATGCGTATGCGGGAACCCGACGGTGAGGGAACTTTCTTTGGCTATTGTCGAAGCAGTCCCCAATCGCTATAAGCCCGCCGCACCGAAGGTTAATAGACTCGAGTTCTGGTGAGGTCGGCATGGCGGCGGTGGAAGTCGAAGAGGACTACAAACCAAGAGAAGACGAGCCGTTCATGAACGAACGGCAGCGTGAATATTTCCGCAACAAGCTCCTGAACTGGAAGGACGACATCCTGAAGGAGAGCCGCGAGACGCTGGCGCATCTCCAGGACGACAACAACATCCTTCCCGATCTCGCCGACCGTGCCTCGACGGAAACCGACCGGTCGCTGGAGCTCCGCACCCGCGACCGCCAGCGCAAGCTCATCTCAAAGATCGACGCGGCGCTCAAGCGCATCGAGGACGGGACCTATGGCTATTGCGAGGAAACAGGCGAACCGATCAGCCTGCGCCGGCTCGACGCCCGCCCGATCGCCACGCTGTCGATCGAGGCACAGGAGCGCCATGAGCGGCGCGAACGGGTCTATCGTGACGATTGATTGCGGCACGCGTTCCGCGTAGCCTCGGGTTCATGCGCTGCAGGCCGCCGCACGTGCAATTCGCCCGCCACGGTTATCACCATGGAAACCTCAAAGAGGCGCTGATCGCGGCTGCGCGCAAGCTCATCGCCGAGCATGGCCCCCAGGGTTTCACCCTCAATGAAGCCTCGCGCACGGCCGGTGTCAGTCCCAGCGCTCCCTACCGGCATTTTCGCGACCGCAATGCCCTGATCGAGGCGACGGCCGAGGAAGGCTTCAATCTGTTTCGCGAGCGGCTGCTGGCGAGCGCCGAGGGTGCGGCTTCGCCCTATGACGCGCTGGTGCGCATGGGGGCTGCCTATTATGCCTTCGCGCTCGACGAACCCGGCTTCTACCAGGCGATGTTCTCCTCAGGCCTCCCGGCCGTGGGGGCGCCAGTGACCGAAGCCGGCGACCGCGCCTTCGCCGTGCTCGAAAATGCGGTCAGGGCGCTTGGCGCCCAGGAGCACCAGGTCCGCTCGCTTGCCATCAAGATCTGGGCTTTCACCCACGGCATGACGGGCCTGATCGCCTCAGGCTCGGTGTCGCCCATGGAAGCGGGCCGGCTCGCCGGCGATGCCGTCGATGCGCTGCTGCGCGCCAGCGGCATCGAAATTCCGGCCAGGGCTGAAATATAAATTTACAAACTCCGCCCTTGTAACGGGGGGATCCCTCCTTATGTGAATTGCGCTAACATCAGCGAGGAGGACCCATGTCAACGTCAACTTCCGGTACGTTCGAGCCTGGCTATGAGGCCCGAGACCAGCATGCGAGCCAAAGGCGCGGCTGCGGCTGGGGCAAGGCATCGTGGTCGTTCTGGGAAATCGCTCTCATCGTCGGCGCCTTCGTCGTCTTCTGGCCGCTCGGCCTCATCGCCCTGTTCTTCAAGCTGGCGAAAGGCGAGCTGTGGCGCGGCTCGGCGCAGAGTGTTGCTCCCTGGAACAAGTTCAAGGCACCGGACATCAAGCGCTGGACGTTCCGCGACGACCTGGCGGGCAACAGCGGCAACAGCGCCTTCGATGCCTATAAGGCGCAGGAGCTCGAAAGGCTCGAGGCGGAGCGCCGCAAGCTCGCCGAAGAGCAGCGCGCATTCGGCGAATTCCTCGATCGCCTGAAGAAGGCGAAGGACCAGGACGAGTTCGACCGGTTCATGAGCGAAAGGCGCCAACCGCCGGCGACCACCTGATAAGCTGGAATTGAGAAGGCCCGGAAAAATTCCGGGCCTTTTTCATTTGCCATTCATTTGGTGAGATCGGTCCAGATGGCCGTGTAGAGCTTCTGGATATCGGCGGGGCAGGTATGCATGAACGTGCCACCACTTGCGGCGCTGGCCGGGATATCGACCTCGGGCGCACCCTTCATGTCGGCCGGCATGAAAGCCTCGGACCCTTTTATGCCATTTGCGTAGCGCGCGAAGGCCGAGATCATCGCGGCATTCTCGGGATCCATGATGAAGTTCTGGAAGAGCTTGGCATTGTCGGGGTTCTTGGCGTCCTTGAGCACCGACACATTGTCCATCCAGATCGGATAGCCTTCCTTGGGATAGCCATAGACGAGCTTGTCGTTCTGCAAGCGGGCGCGGAACGACCAGCCGTTCCAGTTGACGCCGGCCGCTATGTCTTCCTTGGCGTATTTCTCGGCATTGGCATAATCCATCGCGATCCAGCTCGGCTTGGCGGCGACCAGCTTGTCGCGGACCTTCTTCAGGATCTCCTTGTCGCTGGTGCAGGGCTCGCCGCCGACATAGCGCACCGCCAGATGCATGACGTCCATCATCTCAGGCACGACATTGATCTTGCCCTTGAGCTCCTCCGGCGGGTCCATGAAGATCGCCGACGTATTGGGATCGCCCTTGTAATACTTGGTGTTGACGATGACGCCGGTGGTGCCCCATTGCCACGGCACGGTGTAATGGCGGCCGGGATCGAAATAGACATCGACCCATTTGGGGTCCATGTTCTTGAAATTCTCCATCTGGTCGGGCCGGGTTTCGAGCAGCAGCCCCTCATTGACCCAGATCGGAACGAACTGCGCCGAAGGCACCACGATGTCGTAGCCATGGCCGCCGGCGCGGATCTTGGCCAGGGCGGTGTCGTTCGAGTCGTAATCGGTGACCGTCACCTTAACGTTGTAGGCCTTCTCGAACTTCTTGATGAGATCGGGATTGGTATAGTCACCCCAGTTGTAGATGTTGAGCTCGCCATCGGCGAGCGCCGTGCCCAATGACGCCATCAGCCCAAGGCCGAAGACGCAGGCCTTCGCAGTCCATTTCATGATGCTTCCTCCGTTGCCGGCACTTTTGGATGTGCCTTCACTTGCGCCTGTGGATCAGGCTGCCCAGCGTATTTGCCCCATCGGATTCAGATAGCGCCGTTCTGCGACGGCTTCAGAACAGTCAGAAAACAGTCAGACGCGGTCGTCAGGTCCGTAGTCACGATCCTGGGGGCCGAGCTGGGGTTCGCCGCGATCGATGGTGCGCAGGACGGGACGCTTCTCGCCGAAGACCGGGGGGCGCGGAGCGGCACGCAGCGGAATGGGCGCGTGCTCGTCGCGCTCGGCGCGGGAGCTGCGGCGCGGCTCGGCGGGCTCGGCGTGGAGCGGGCGGCTGGTGAATGTCTCGTCATAGTCACGGTCGAACCCAATGGGGATGCCGGTCTCGATCACCACATCCTGGGCGCCGCCGATGAGGACAAGATGCTCATAGTCGTCGCGACGCACCAAAACGAGGCGGCGGTCCTTGTCGATCTCGTGATACTCGCTGATGCCGAGCCTGGCGCCCTTGCCACCGCGCACACGGCCACCCAGGCTGCGCACGACGACGAACAACAGCACCAGAACCGCAAGGATGATCACGGCCCCGACGATGTAACTCCAATAAGCCGTCAGAACGTCCATTTACGCCTCCTCCCAGAACGCCGTGAAACCCATCCTATCATGAATATCGGGGCTTGAGGCCAGCGAATAAACGCATCTGCGGCGGCCAAGCCCCGGATATCACGCCGGAAGTGGTCGCCAGCGGATTCCCGATCCGGCCAAATCGCCTATACTGGGACGATTCGCGGGATGGGGAAGTCTTGGGCGAGGATGAGTGACGCCACTAGCAAACAGGCAGAGGTGAGGGCTGGCCCATTGGGCGGCGCCCGCAAGGGCTGGCCTGTGCTGTCCCTGGTCCTGGCCATCCTGCTTGCCGTGGCCACCGCCGTGATCGCCTGGCACCTGCGCGGATCCGTGCCGCTGTGGCTGCTGGCGGCCGGCGCTATCCTGGCTTTTCTCGGCCTTGTCGTCCTGTTCGGTCTCATGGCCGGCATCGTCCATGTCGGACCAGGCGACCGCGGCGTCGCCTTCTTCAGCGGCCTGATGGACGCCATGGGCGATGCGTGTGTCGTCACCGATGCGCGGGGGCGCGCCGTCTATGGCAATGCCGCCTATCTCAAGCTGGTTTCGGCAGCGGGCCTGGCGCGGCTCGTGGGCATCGAAAACCTCTATGCCGGCTATCCGGACCTGTCCCAGCACATCTACCGGTTGTCGCAATCGGTTCGCGAAAGACGTGCCGCCGTCGAGGAAGTCCGCCTCATGGCCGGCTCCTCGGCCGCCGGCGCCAAGGCGAACGAGCCGGTGTGGATCAGGATCAGCGTGTCGCCCATCGAGACGGAAGGCGGGGAAGGCTATTCGCTGTGGCGGCACCAGGACATCACTTCCGACCGCGGCAAGCAGGAAAGCGCCTTTGCGCATCTCCAATATATCATCAACTATCTCGACCAGGCGCCGGCCGGATTCTTCTCCGCCGATGCCGACGGGCGGATCGCCTATATCAACGCCACGCTGGCGGAGTGGCTGGGCCTCGACCTCGAGGCGACGACCGGGGGCGCGCTCAGGCTCCGCGACGTGGTGTCGGAGGCGGGCGAGAAGCTCCTGACCCGCATCGCGTCCTCGGGCGAGGCGACCCTGACCGAGTTCTTCGACATCGACCTGCGCGCGCGCGACGGAAAGACGGTGCCGGTGCGCATCATCCACCGCACCGGGCATGACCAGGACGGGCGGCTGCAGCCCTCGCGCAGCCTCGTCCTGCCGCAAGCCGCCAAGGGAACCGAGGGAGCCGACACCCAGCTGTGGGAAGCGCGGCTGTCGCGCTTCTTCAATATCGCGCCCATGGGCATCGCCGAGCTCGACGGCCAGGGCATCATCCGCAACGCCAATCTCGCCTTTATCGGCCTGTCGCCGCAGGCCAAGCGCGGGGTGGCGCTCGAGAGCCTGGTGGCACCGCAGCAGCGCGCCCAGCTGCGCGAGGCGCTTGCGGCAGTGAGCGGGGTCGGGGCCCGGTCAACCCATGTCGATGTCTCGATCATCAGCGACCCGCCGCGCTCGGTGCAGCTCATCATCTCCGGCCACAGCGAAAAGGATGCGAGCTATCTCGTCTTCGCCCATGACACGACGGAGAATAAATCGCTCGAAGTGCAACTGGCCCAGGGCCAGAAGATGCAGGCCATCGGCCAGCTCGCTGGCGGCGTCGCGCATGACTTCAACAATGTGCTGACCGCCATCATCGGCTTCTCCGATCTGCTGCTCGCCAAGCACCGCCCGACCGATCCGGCCTTCGCCGACATCATGAACATCAAGCAGAACGCCAATCGCGCCGCCAATCTGGTGCGCCAGCTCCTGGCCTTCTCGCGCCGCCAGACGCTGCGGCCGGAGCTCCTGTCGCTGACCGATGTCATCTCCGATCTCGGCAACCTGCTGGGCCGGCTGCTCGGCGAGAAGGTCGAGCTCAAGGTGGTGCATGGCCGCGATCTCGGCATGGTCAAGGTCGACGTCAACCAGTTCGAGCAGGTCGTCATCAACCTGGCGGTCAATGCCCGCGATGCCATGCCCAATGGCGGCACGCTGACGGTGCGGACATCCAATGCCAGCATCTCGGCCCAGCAATCGGTCGATCTCCAGTCGATGCCGCCCGGCGACTATGTCCTGTGCGAGGTGCAGGATACGGGAACCGGCATCCCCAAGGAGATCCTGGACAAGATCTGGGAACCGTTCTTCTCCACCAAGGATGTCGGCAAGGGCACCGGGCTCGGGCTGTCGACCGTCTATGGCATCATCAAGCAGACCGGCGGCTTCGTTTTCTGCGACAGCGTCGTCGGCAAGGGAACCGTATTCCGCATCTACCTGCCGCGCCATCAGCCGTCCCAGGCGGCGGTCGAAGACGGCAAGGCCGAGCGGCCGGAGGCCAAGCGCGCCGATCACACCGGCAAGGGCACCGTGCTTCTGGTCGAGGACGAGGATGCGGTGCGTGCTTTCGCGTCGCGCGCGCTGGCGTCCCGCGGCTATACGGTGCTCGAGGCGGCTTCGGGCGAGGCGGCGCTGGCGATCGTCGCCGACAAGGGCGATGAGATCAGCCTCGTCATCTCGGATGTGGTGATGCCCGAAATGGACGGGCCGACGCTGCTCAAGGAATTGCGCAAGCGCGGTATCACCATCAAGGTCATCTTCATTTCGGGCTATGCCGAGGACGCCTTCGAGAAGAATCTCGAGGGTGAGGAAGATTTCGCTTTCCTGCCCAAACCATTCTCGCTTAAGCAGCTTGCCGAAGCGGTCAAGGATGTGATGGGAAGCTGATCTGATGACGTTCAAGCCTTTGCGCGCTTTGGCGCATGATCTGGATGCGGGCGCCGTTACCGCCCAGGAACTGGTCGAAACCGCTCTGGCGCGGATCCAGGATCCGGCCGGGGAGGGGGCTCGCGCCTTTCTTACCCTCGATGGCGCCGCGGCCGTCGAACTGGCGCAATTCTACGACCGGCAGCGCCGGGCCGGGCGCAGCGTGCCGCCCTTTGCCGGGATTCCGGTGGGGGCCAAGGATCTCTTCGACATCAAGGGCCAGGTGACGCGGGCGGGATCGGCGATCCTGGCCAATGCGCCGCCGGCCCAGGCCGATGCGCCGGCCATCGCCAGGGTGAAGGCGGCCGGCTTCATCGTGGTCGGCCGCAACAACATGACCGAATTCGCCTATTCGGGCGTCGGCCTCAACCCGCATTACGGCACGCCGCGCTCACCCTATGACCGCAAGACCGGGCGCATTCCGGGCGGCTCATCCTCAGGCGCCGGCGTCGCAGTGGCGGATGGCATGGTGCCGCTCGCCATCGGCACCGATACCGGCGGCTCGTGCCGTATTCCCGCCGCCTATAACGGCGTCGTCGGCTACAAGCCCTCGACCGGGCGCATCCCGACAGCCGGCGCCTATCCGCTGTCGAAGACGCTCGACAGTATCGGGCCACTCGCCCGCACTGTCGAATGCTGCGCCTTGACCGATGCGGTGCTGGCCGGCGACTGGGACGGCGTCATCGCGCCGCCCCGCCATGGCCTGCGCTTCGCGGTACCCAGGAGCTATTTCGAAGGCACGATCGATGAGGACGTGGCGGCGCATTTCGACCGGGCGCTCTCCCATCTCGGCGAGGCCGGGATCGCGATCGCGGAAGTCGCCTTCGATGAGCTAAGCCAGCTGCCGGCGATCAATTCGAAAGGCGGCATATCGGCGGTCGAGGCCATGCTGCATCACCGCGCCCAGATCGCCAGCCTGGGCGAGGGCTATGATCAAAGGGTGCGGCGGCGCATCGAGCTCGGCGCACTCATCTCGGCACCCGATTATGCCGATCTGCTCGCCATGCGGAAGTCGCTCATCGCCCAGTTCAATCGCGGCATGACCGGCTTCGACGCGCTCGTCATGCCGACCACCTGCAACATCGCGCCCGCCATCTCGGCGCTGGCGCGAGATGAGGAGTATCTCCGGCTCAACTTCCTCAGCCTGCGCAACACCTTCACCGGCAATTTCCTCGATTGCTGCGGCATCTCGCTGCCGATGCACAAGGAAGGCGAGCCGCCGACCGGCCTCATGCTGATGGCGCCGCATGGCCAGGACCAGCAGGTATTCTCGGCGGCGCAGGCAGTGGAAAGCGCTTTGGCGAGCTTGCGCTCCGCCTGACAGTCAGCGCGGGCGAGGCAGCTCTACGCGAACGAGGAAGCCCGTCGCATCATTGACGAGCTGGATGTCGCCGCCATGGCTCAGCACCACGTCGCGGGCGATGGTGAGGCCGAGGCCAGTGCCGCCGGTCTCGCGGTTGCGCGAGGCTTCGAGGCGCTGGAAGGGCGCGAAAGCGCGCTCCATCTGATCGGCCGGGATGCCCGGGCCGTTGTCGCGGATCTCGATGATGAGCGAGCTTCCCTTGTCGGTGAGCGAGACGCAGACCTCGCCGCCATATTTGCAGCCATTGTCGATGAGATTCGAGAAGGCGCGCCGCAGCGCCACCGGCCGGCAAGTCAATTGCGCATGATCCGGCCCTTTATAGGTGACCTTCCGGCCGCTATCGCAGAAGGTGTCGCACTGGCTGATGACGAGGCTCGCCACGTCGACGGCGCTATAGGGCTCGCGATGGATTTCGTCGCTCATGAAAGCAAGCGAGGTCGCGACCATGGTCTCCATGTCGGAAATGTCGGAAAGAATCTGGGCGCGCTGTGCCTTGTTCGGTACGCTTTCGGCATAGAGACGCAGCCTGGTCAGCGGCGTGCGCAGATCATGCGAGATGGCGGCCAGCATCTGCATGCGCTCGTCGACGAACTTCTTGAGCCTGGCCTGCATCTCGTTGAAGGTATCGGCGATGGCGGCGAATTCCGGAAGCTTCATGCCGCCGATCGGCGTGGTCTCGCGCTCGCGGCCGAGCTTTTCCGCCGCGGCCGCGAGATTGGACAGGGGCTTGACGATGCTGCGCGCCATCCAGATCGAGAAGATGGCCACGATGAAGAAGGTGAGTATCAGGCTGATGAGATTGCGGAAGTAAGTGAGCGGCGTCAGACCGGCTTCGGTCGGGCTGATCATCAGCCAGGACTGGTCCTTGAGTCTGATGGCGATATTGAGATCGCCAACGACCATGCTGTCGCGCGACATCAGAATCTCGGTATCCATGAAGGTCGGGATATCGGACATCACCACGACGTTGGTCTTGACCTCCGGCTCCTTGAAGAATTCGGTTCTCACCAGAACATCTTCCGGCGGCCGATCGAGCGCCCTGACGATGGCAGCTTTGGCTTCGCGGGCGAGCTTGGGCAGATCGTCCTGCGGAAAATCGGGCGCTTCCGCGAGGATATCGAATTTCAGCCATTGCGTAAGGGGTGAGCCGGCGAGAGCCGCCAGACGGTCCGCTGCCGGTGTCTGATCGGCAATGTGTTCCGCCTCCGTCGCTGTTTTCGCCAGCCACTCGTTGTTGACGACCAGGAAGCCGGAGGGTGGCAGAACATGCTGAAGCGTCTCGTCCAAAAATTTGGCTGCGACGGCCGTTGCCACGATGAGGATGGCGAGGCGCGGCGCCAGTTTGAGTTTCGACCAGAGCGGCAGTCTCATGGCGTCACGGCGGCGGTGATGGCGGCCACGGTCGCGGTGAAGAAATAGCCGCCATTGCGCACCGTCTTGATCAGCGCCGGCGCGTTGGGATCGAGCTCGATCTTGCGGCGCAGCCGGCTGACCTGCACATCGATGCTGCGGTCGAAAGCGAGGCTGACGCGGCCCCTGGCCAAATCGAGCAGCTGGTCGCGGTTGAGGACACGCTGCGGGTGCTCGACAAAGGCGACGAGAAGGTCGAATTCGCCGGTGGTGAGATCGGTGAGGGCGCCGTCCGGCGAGATCAGCGAGCGGCGGCTGGTGTCGAGCGTCCAGCCGGCGAACTGGTAGACCGCGCTGGCCAGGCGCTCGACGGCCTGCATGTTGCCGTTCACCCGCCGCAACAGGGCGCGGATGCGGGCGAGGAGCTCACGCGGATTGAACGGCTTCGTCACATAGTCGTCGGCGCCGAGCTCGAGTCCGACGATACGGTCGGTCTCGCTGTTGCGGGCGGTGAGCAGGATGAGGGGGATGGTGTTGCTGCTGCGCAATTTGCGGCACAGTGTAAAGCCATCATCGCCCGGCATCATGACGTCGAGCACGATGACGTCGAAGCGGCCGGTCTCCAGCGCTTTGAACATCTGCTCGCCGTCGCCGGCCTGCGTCACCCGCATCGCATGCTCGCCCAGGAAACGCGCCAGCATGGTGCGGATCTGGCGATCATCATCGACGATCAGGATATGCGGCTTTACCTGCTTACTCATCGCACGCACCTCTCCTCAGGCACGCGCGGCAACGCCCTCTCGGCAATAATCTGCAACATGTCGAAACCCGCTCGAAACTTCCTCGCCAGGATCGCGGCCTAGAAGGATGCATCCACTGATCGCAAAGGACCGCATCCATGCCTTCCCGCTTCGCCGGCAAGATTTCCCTGGCCCCAGCTGTTACCGCAAATTGGCTCAGAATCATGGCAGGAGTCGCCGTCGTCGCCTATGGCACCACCGTTGCCCAAGCGGCGGACGAGGATAACTCTACGTCAGAACCGGAGCCGAGCAAATGGAGCATCATCATCGGGGGCGGGGGCGCCTATCTGCCCGACTATGAAGGCTCCGACGATTATGAATTCCAGCCTTTCCCCTTCGCCTCGATCGTCTATGACGATTTCGTCTTCATCAGCGGACCGTCACTGGGCGTAAACCTGCTCAACCATGAGGGCCTCAAGGCCGGGCCGATCGCGCGCTACAGCTTCGGCCGCGACGAGGACGACAACAACGCCCTGGAAGGGTTGGGCGACGTCGATGATTCGATCGAGCTCGGCGGCTTCATCAAATACGAAATCGGCATCTGGTCGGCCGGGCTCACCGTGACCCAGGATGTCGCCGGCGGCCATGAGGGACTTCTCGCCGAGGCGACGACCGGCGTCGCCTTTGCGCTGACCGAAAATCTCAGATCCAGCCTCGAAGCGTCGGCCAGCTGGGCCGACAGCAACTACATGGAGACCTATTTCGGCATCTCCTCATCGCAGGCGGCGTCGAGCGGCTACGGCGAGTATGAGGCGGATTCAGGCTTCAAGGATGCGGGCGTGACGTTCGGGCTCGACTACAGGATCACCGAGAGCATCGGCATTGGCGGGCGGGCGCAATACAAGCGGTTGCTGGGCGATGCCGCCGACAGCCCGATCGTGGCGGATGAGGGCTCGGCGGACCAGTTCCTCTCGACCCTGTTCCTCACCTATCGCTTCAGATAGGCGGCAGGGGAAGGCAAAAAACGGCCCGGGGCGAACTAAGCGAGGTTCGGCTTGCATAGGGACGCAACATCAGGTGAAGTCGCGGCAGCTTTTGTAGCGGCGGAGAACCAGATGTATTTGCAGACGATCGGGGAAGACGAGGCAACCGGCCAGATTGCGGAGATCTACTACAAGCTCAGGGCGCAGAACGGCTTCGTCATGGAAGCCACCAAGTGCTTCACGACAAGGCCCGATCTCCTGCCGCTCTACACTGACTTCATCGACAAGGTGCGGGCCGGCTTTTCGCTCGGCCCGCGCGAGTGGCGGCTCATCACCCTCATCGCCGCCAAGCGCGTGCCTTCGACCTATTGCTCGCATGTCTTCGCCAAGCAGCTCATCGCCGATCTCGGCTCGAAGGAGGCGGTGCTCAGGATCCACCGCGATTTCCGGCATGCGGGGCTTCCGCCCCGGGATGTCGAGATGCTGAGCTATGCCGAGAAGATCGCCCAGAATGCCTCGCAGGTATCGGCGGACGATATCGAGCGCCTGCGCGCGGCGGGGTTCACCGACCGGCAGATCTGCGATATTGCTTTCTGTGCGGCGTGGCGCTGCTTCGTGGCGCGTTTCTTCGATGCGACGGGAGCCGGACCCGAACCCGCCTATATCGACGAAGATCCGGATTTCCGGGCAGCCATGACGGTCGGTAAGAATTGCTGACGACCGTTGTCTGTGAGGGTTGCGCGGCTCCTGTCCGTCCTGTCATTGTGACAATATCGGGGCAGTCCGGAAGTTCCGCCGGCCACGAATTATTTTCCGCTTTTCACGGCGTCGTCGCGAATCTGCGACAGAGTGCGGGCGGGCGTGATCGCCTCGGGGTCGATGAGGCAATGCAGGATCGAAGGCTTGCCTGATTTCAGGGCACGCTCGAAGGCCGGCGCGAACTCATCCGTCGTCTCGATGCGCTCGCCATGGCCGCCGAATGCCTTGGCGTAAGCGGCGAAATCGGGATTCCTGAGCAGCGTCGCCGAAACGCGATTCGGATATTCGCGCTCCTGGTGCATGCGGATCGTGCCATACATGGAGTTGTCGAGGACGATCACGATGAGCGGGATATCATACTGAACGGCGGTCGCAAATTCCTGGCCGTTCATCATGAAGCAGCCGTCGCCGGCAAAGGCGACGACGGGGGAGTCCGGAAATTGACGCTTCGCCATCACCGCCGCCGGCACGCCATAGCCCATTGATCCCGAAGTGGGCGCCAATTGCGTGCCGAGCTTGCGGAAGCGGTAATAGCGATGCACCCAGATGGCATAGTTGCCGGCGCCATTGGTGATGATCGCATCGGCGGGCAGGCGCTCGCGCAGCCAGCGCATGGCCTCGCCATATTGGAACTTGCCCGGAAGCCTGCCCGGCTTGTCGGTCCAGTCGATGAATTCCTGGCGCGCCTGGCGGGTGGCCTCGGCCCAGGGCCGCTCATTGGGCCGGGCGAGATCGGCAAGTGCTGCGCAGAAGGCGCCGGGCGATGCCTGGATGGCGAGCGCGGGCTGATAGACCCGGCCCAGCTCCTCCGCTCCCGGATGAATATGGACGAGAGTCTGGCGCGGATTGGGGATGTCGATGAGCGAATAGGAGGAAGAGGGCATTTCCGACATGCGGGCGCCGAGCAGCACCAGGAGATCGGCTTCCTTCACGCGCGCCGCGAGCTTCGGATTGGGGCCGATGCCGACATCGCCGACATAGTTGGGATGATCCGACGGGAAGAGATGGGCGCGGCGGAAGGAGGTGGTGATGCCGACATCGAATTTCTCGGCGAAGCCGATGAGCGCCTTCTGCGCCTCACCCGTCCAGCGCGATCCGCCGAGGATGAAGAGGGGCTTGCAGGCGGTGCGCAGCAACTCGCCGAATCGATTCATATCCTCAGGCCCAGGCCAGGATTCGGCATAGGAAATGGCGGGCGCATCCGCGACATCGGCCATTTCGGTCAATACGTCTTCCGGCAGAGCGACGACGACCGGGCCGGGCCGGCCCTGGCAGGCGACGCGATAGGCGCGGGCCACGAGCTCGGGCAGGCGGGCGGCGCTGTCGACCTCGACCACCCATTTGGCGATCGAGCCGAAGAAGGCCTTGTAGTCGACCTCCTGGAAGGCCTCGCGCTCGCGCATGCCGCGCTCGACCTGGCCGATGAACAGGATCATCGGGGTCGAATCCTGGGCGGCGATATGGACGCCGTGGCTGGCATTGGTGGCGCCGGGGCCGCGCGTCACGAAACAGATGCCGGGCTTGCCGGTGAGCTTGCCATAGGCTTCCGCCATCATGGCGGCGCCGCCTTCATTGCGGCAGACAAGGACGTCGATCTTCGCGTCATGGAGCGCATCGAGGACGGCCAGATAGCTTTCACCCGGCACGCAGGCGAGGCGCTCGGTGCCCTGGATAAGCAACTGGTCGACGAGAATCCGGCCCCCGCTTCTTTGTGTCATATCATTCTCCTGGCGCGCTTCCCGGCGAAGTGGACTCACTTCGCCGAAAGGAATCGCGCAATTGGTGTTTTGAGCAAATCCTTATCGCCAAAGTCTGCAACTTTGGCGGGATTTGCTCTAAAGCGTGATGGCTTTAGATGGAATCACCATCACGCTTTAGCTTTTTGTTTGCGCATGATTTTCCCGGAAAACCGGTGTCCACTTTTCCGGATCATGCTCTAAATATCGAATTTGACGCCCTGCGCCAAAGGCAGCGCGCGGCCGAAATTGATGGCGCTGGTGACGCGCCGCATATAGGCCTTCCAGGCGTCCGAGCCCGACTCGCGGCCGCCGCCCGTCTCCTTCTCGCCGCCAAAGGCGCCGCCGATCTCGGCGCCCGATGAGCCCATATTCACATTGGCGAGGCCGCAATCGGAGCCAGAGGCCGAGAGGAAGCGCTCGGATTCGCGCAAGTCCGTGGTGAAGATCGCCGAGGACAGGCCCTGCGGCACGCCATTGTGGAGGGCGAGGGCCTCGTCGAACTCCTTGTAGCGCAGCACATAGAGGATCGGTGCGAAGGTCTCGGCCAGCACCGGACCCGATTGCGCCGGCATCTCGACCAGAGCAGGGGCCACATAATAGGCGTCATCGCCGCCAAGCCCTGCGACGCGCTTGCCGCCATGCACCTTGCCGCCGGCCTCGGCGGCGGCGGTCAGCGCCTTCTGCATCGCCTCGAAGCTGCGCCTGTCGATGAGGGGACCCACCAGCGTCGAGGGCTCGCGCGGATCGCCGATCGCCACCGTCTCATAGATCTTCTTGAGGCGCGGGACGAAACGGTCATAGACGCTGTCATGCACGATGATGCGGCGCAGTGTGGTGCAGCGCTGGCCGGCCGTGCCGATGGCGGAAAAAGCCGTGGCGCGCAAAGCGAGGTCGAGATCGGCGGAAGGGCAGAGGATCGCGGCATTGTTGCCGCCGAGCTCGAGGATGGCGCGGCCGAAGCGGCGCGCCAGGCGCTCGCCGACAATGCGGCCCATGCCGGTGGAGCCGGTGGCCGAAACGAGCGGCACACGCGGATCATCGACCAGCGCCTCGCCGACATCGCGCCCGCCGATGAGGAGGCTCATCAGATTTTCAGGGATGCCTTCGACCCGGGCCGCGGCGCGGCGGAACAGGGCTTCGGTCGCCAGCGCGGTGAGCGGCGTCTTCTCGGAGGGCTTCCAGATCACCGTATTGCCGCAGATGAGCGCCAGCGCGGCGTTCCAGGACCATACGGCGACGGGGAAGTTGAAGGCGGTGATGACGCCGGTCGGCCCCAGCGGATGCCACTGCTCCATGAGGCGGTGATCGGCCCGCTCGCTCACCATGGTGAGGCCATAGAGCTGGCGCGACAGGCCGACGGCGAAGTCGCAGATGTCGATCATCTCCTGCACTTCGCCCAGGCCCTCGGACAGGATCTTGCCGGTCTCGATGGTGACGAGGCGGCCAAGCCCGTCCTTGGCGGCACGCAATTCATTGCCGAGCTGACGCACCAACTCGCCGCGCAGCGGGGCCGGAATGAGGCGCCATTGGTGGAAGGCTTCCGCCGCGCGGCCGATCGCGGCCCTGGCTTCCTTTGCATCGGCAAATCGCACCTTGGCGATGACCTCGCCGGTGATCGGGCAGCGGATTTCATGGGCACCTTCGGTGAGGCGCTCCGGCGGCAGGCCGAGCTCGGCGAAGAACTGCGCGACATCGCGGGCGAGGCTACGCTGCATCATAGGCTTGTTCATGAGGTGCTCCAGATGATCCGGTGTGTCTTCTAGAACCGGACCGGAAAAAGGGAAGCCGGTTTTTGTGAGGGAATAGGCGCCATGCGCCGAGCATAGGAGACGGGGAGCGCGGTGAAGCGCCTGCGGTGGACAGTTGGCGCAAGCGCTTGTGCGGTTTTGTTATCTGGTCGTTTTCGCGCCCGCAATAATCTGACAAATTTCCTGTTATGGTTGTATTTTGATAGGTTAGGCACTGTGAGGTTTTGTTTGATTTGCCTCCCAGGGCAAGTGCCTTTGCGACGTCATTCCAAATATTGACCGAACATTCAAAATGAGTTCTCATTCTGTTTCTTATATCCAGGGGTATAGCCGATCGCCGTTCACGAGATGTTTTTAGTCAAACATCCAGAATATATGGAGAACCCTAGTACAGCCGTATTCCGTAACGTAATGCGCGTTCGGCGAACGATCACGGATGAGACGGTTGACCAGCGGCCTGCAGGGCGCTGGCTCGCCGCTCGATACCAGGGCCAATTGGAAGGCGGCAGTGCAGGCAGGCACGACCAAATCGATCGGGCGAGATTCCAGCCGGGCCGAGGCTGCTTTTACTTTTCGTTTTGCGCCTGTTTAGGCTGACACCAAACGAATTGGCCTTGGATTCCATATTTGTTCTTGTCTGGTTCCAGGGGGTATTAATATAGCAGATAAAAAACAATGGTTTACAGAAAGGCTTGCCATGAGAACAAAAAAAGTACATTCTGACCACATCGCCGTTGTCCGAGACTCATTTGCACCGGCGGAACCCTTGTGAAATAAGGAGCGCGACGATGGGGCAGACGAATCTTAGGGTTGTCGAGAACAAGGATATGGACAAGAACAAGGCTCTGGATGCGGCGTTGAGCCAGATCGAGCGCGCCTTCGGCAAGGGCTCGATCATGAAGCTGGGCGCCAACCAGGCGCTTTCGATTGCCGCGATCTCGACAGGCTCGCTCGGGCTCGATATCGCGCTCGGCATTGGCGGCCTGCCCAAGGGCCGTGTCATCGAAATCTACGGGCCGGAATCCTCCGGCAAGACCACGCTGGCGCTGCAGACGGTCGCCGAAGCCCAGAAGAAGGGCGGCATCTGCGCCTTCGTCGACGCCGAACATGCGCTCGACCCGGTCTATGCGCGCAAGCTCGGCGTCAATGTGGACGATCTCCTGATCTCGCAGCCCGATACGGGCGAGCAGGCGCTCGAAATCGCCGACACGCTGGTGCGCTCCGGCGCCATCGAAATCCTGGTCATCGACTCCGTGGCGGCGCTCACGCCACGCGCCGAGCTCGAAGGCGAGATGGGCGATTCACTTCCGGGCCTCCAGGCGCGCCTGATGAGTCAGGCGCTGCGCAAGCTCACCGCATCGATCTCCAAGTCGAACTGCATGGTCATCTTCATCAACCAGATCCGCATGAAGATCGGCGTCATGTTCGGCTCGCCCGAAACGACGACGGGCGGCAATGCGCTGAAATTCTACGCCTCGGTGCGCCTCGACATCCGCCGCATCGGCGCCATCAAGGAGCGCGAGGAAGTGGTCGGCAACCAGACCCGCGTCAAGGTGGTCAAGAACAAGGTGGCGCCGCCCTTCAAGCAAGTCGAATTCGATATCATGTATGGCGAAGGCATCTCCAAGGTGGGCGAGCTTGTCGATCTCGGCGTCACCGCCGGCGTCGTGGAGAAATCAGGTTCGTGGTATTCCTATAATGGCGAGCGCATCGGGCAGGGGCGTGAGAACGCCAAGACCTTCCTCAAGCAGAATGCCGATGTGGCAGACGCCATCGAGCAGGCGATCAGGGCCAATGCCGGGCTGATCGCCGCCAAGATCACCGACCCGTCGGGCGACGAAGCGGCCGAATAATCCTCATTCCGGCCTTCCCCTCATCCCACCAGGCCGGCAAGGTGTGAGCCTCACACCGATCGGCGTCCTCCTTGCCCCGGGAGGACGCCTTTTCAGTTTTGGGCGCCCGGTTCCACGGGGGCAGTTCATCCGCCGGCAGAGGCGCGGGGACCATTGAGTTTCCACCGTCTTTTTAACCCTCCCGGGGTCATGTCTTTATGGACAGGGCCGCCCTCAATCCTTAAAACAGCGCACCCTCTTTCCAACTGGATATGACACCATGACCGGCCTTGCGCAGATCCGCTCCACCTTCCTCGACTTCTTCCGGAAGCAGGGGCATGAGGTCGTGGCCTCCTCGCCGCTGGTGCCGCGCAACGATCCCACCCTCATGTTCGCCAATTCCGGCATGGTGCAGTTCAAGAATGTCTTCACCGGCGCCGAGAAGCGCCCCTACAGGCGCGCCACCACGGCGCAGAAATGCGTGCGCGCCGGCGGCAAGCACAATGACCTCGACAATGTCGGCTATACCGCGCGCCATCACACCTTCTTCGAGATGCTGGGCAATTTCTCCTTCGGCGACTACTTCAAGCCGGATGCGATCGAATGGGCGTGGACGCTGGTCACCAAGGAATATGGCCTGCCCAAGGACAAGCTGACCGTCACCGTCTTCTCGGAGGACGATGAGGCTTTCGGCCTGTGGAAGAAGATCGCAGGGCTGCCCGACAGCCGCATCATCCGCATCCCGACCTCGGACAATTTCTGGGCGATGGGCGATACCGGCCCCTGCGGCCCGTGCTCGGAGATCTTCTACGACCATGGCGACAAGATCGCCGGCGGTCCTCCGGGCTCGGCGGAAGCCGATGGCGACCGCTTCATCGAGATCTGGAATCTCGTCTTCATGCAGTTCGAGCAGGTGACGAAGGAGGAGCGCATCTCCCTGCCGAAACCCTCGATCGACACCGGCATGGGGCTCGAGCGCATCTCGGCGGTGCTGCAGGGCACACATGACAATTACGAGACCGATCTGTTCCGCTCGCTGATCGCGGCGATCGTGGAAGAGACGAATGTGGCGGCGGAGGGCAAGCACAAGGCGTCGAACCGGGTCATCGCCGATCACCTGCGCGCATCGTCCTTCCTCATCGCCGATGGCGTGCTGCCGTCCAACGAAGGCCGCGGCTATGTGCTGCGCCGGATCATGCGGCGCGCCATGCGCCATGCCGAATTGCTGGGCGTCAAGGATCCCCTGATGTGGAAGCTGGTGCCGGCACTGGTGCGCGAGATGGGCGGCGCATACCCTGAGCTCACCCGCGCCGAGGCGCTGATCGAAGAGACGCTCAAGCTCGAAGAGACGCGTTTCCGCAAGACGCTGGAACGGGGCCTGCGCATTCTCGATGAGGAATCGGCCACGCTCGGCGCCGGCCATGTCTTTTCCGGCGAAACGGCCTTCAAGCTCTATGACACCTATGGCTTCCCGCTCGACCTGACGCAGGATGCGCTGAAGCCGCGCGGCATCGCGGTCGATGTCAAGGCCTTCGACAAGGCGATGGCGAAGCAGCGTGAGGATGCGCGCCAGGCCTGGAAGGGCTCGGGCGAGGCCAAGACCGACACGATCTGGTTCGATATCCGCGAGCGGATCGGCGGCAGCGAGTTCCTGGGCTACGACACCGAAAAGGCGGAAGGTGTCATCCGCACCATCGTCGCCGAGGGCAAGGAAATTCAGGAGCTGAAGCAAGGGGACAAGGGCACCATCGTCCTCAATCAGACGCCGTTCTATGGCGAATCGGGCGGCCAGACCGGCGATCACGGCGTCATCCGCGGCATGACGGGCAGTCTGTTCCGCGTCACCGACACGCAGAAGCGGGTCGGCGATCTCATCATCCATCAAGGTGTGGCCGAGAAAGGCTCGTTCAAGGCGGGCGAGGCGGTCGAGCTCGATGTCGATCATGCGCGCCGCTCCGGCAACCGCCAGCACCATTCGGCGACGCATCTGCTGCACGAAGCGCTGCGAGAGACGCTGGGCCATCATGTGGCGCAGAAGGGCTCGCGGGTCGAGCCGGACCGTCTGCGCTTCGACTTCTCGCACAACAAGGCGATGAGCGCCGAAGAGATCGCCGCGGTCGAGGCGATGGCCAACGAAGTGGTGCTGCAGAACGGCGCGGTCGCGACGCGCCTGATGAGCGTCGATGAGGCGATCGCGGAAGGCGCCATGGCGCTGTTCGGCGAGAAATATGGCGATGAGGTGCGTGTCGTGTCGATGGGATTGCGCCCGGAAGGCAACAACCGGCGGACCTATTCGCTCGAATTGTGCGGCGGCACGCATGTGGCGCGCACCGGCGATGTCGGCATCATCAAGATCATTTCGGAAAGCGCGTCCGCTGCGGGCGTGCGACGCATCGAGGCGCTGGCCGGCGAGGCGGCGCGGCGCTATCTCGACACGCAGGACAAGCGCGTCCATGCGGCGGCCTCCGTGCTGCGCGTGACTCCGTCCGATGTCGTGCAGCGCATCGAGACGCTGCTCGACGAGCGCAAGAAGCTCGAGCGCGAGCTGGCCGAGGCCAAGAAGCAGCTGGCGCTGGGCGGCGGGCCGGCCCGGGGCGATGAAGGTATTTCCGAAGCCGGCGGCGTCAAGCTGATGGCGCGGGTGATCAAGGGCATCAATCCCAAGGATATGAAAAGCCTGGTCGATGACGGCAAGGCGAAGATCGGCTCGGGCGTCGTGGCGCTGGTCGGCCTCAATGACGAGGGCAGGGCCGGGCTCATTGTCGGCGTCACGCAGGATCTGACCATGCGCTTCAACGCGGTCGAGCTGGTGCGCATCGGCTCGGAAGTGCTGGGCGGCAAGGGCGGCGGCGGGCGCCCCGACATGGCGCAGGCCGGCGGCCCGGACGCCTCCAAGGCGGAAGCGGCTTTGCAGGCCATCAGGGACGCCGTCGCGGCCTGAGCCCTTTCGGTGTATCATCATCCGGCCTCTCGATTTCCAGATAGGCGGCTGAAAGGAAACGACGCATGGCCTCGGTCTCGATGCGCCATCGTGTGTATGAGATCATCGAGCCCGGCATAAAGCGCGACAGCGCGGCGCTGTGGTTCGAGCGTGTGTCGATCCTGATCATCCTGGCCAGCGTCGCAGGCGTCGTCGCCTCGACCGTTCCAAGGCTCGATGCCGGCCTTCTGGCTTATCTCCACCATGCGGAGATCATCTTCGGCCTTTTCTTTCTGGGCGAGTATGCCGCCCGCCTGTGGACCGTGCCCGAGCATCCGGTATTTGGCGGCGAGAAGGGACGCGGGCTCGTCGCCTATGTGGTGACACCGCTGATGCTGCTGGATGTCGTCGGTATTCTGCCGCTTCTACTGCTGCTCGCCAGACCGCAGGCGTCGGGTCTCATCCTCATCCTCCAGGTGCTGCGCTTCTTCCGTCTCGCCCGCTATTCACCGGCGCTGGCAACGGTCGGCAGGGTACTCGCCAATGAGTGGCGACCACTGATGGCGGCGGGGCTCATCGGGCTTGGGCTCCTGCTGGTCTCGGCGACCGGAATGCATCTGATCGAGCATGAGGCCCAGCCCGACAAGCTCGGCAGCATCCCTGCAGCGATGTATTGGGCAGTCGTCACCGTGGTGACCGTCGGCTATGGCGACGTGGTGCCGATCACGCCGCTCGGCAAGCTCTTCACCGGCTTCGTCATGCTGGGCGGACTCATCTTCTTCGCGCTCCCTGTCGCTATCATCGCCACCGGATTCCTGGCCGAGATCCGCCGGCGCGATTTCATCGTGAATTACGGTATGGTGGCCCGGGTTCCGGCCTTTGCCGACCTCGATGGGGCGGCGCTGGCCGAACTCGTCAGCATGCTCAGGGCCCGCAAATTCCCGCCCAATACGATCATCATCCGGAAAGGCGATGAGGGCGACAGCATGTACTTCATCGCTTCGGGCGAAGTCGAGGTGGTGCTGCCGCGCCAGACCGTCAGGCTTCTGGACGGCGATTTCTTCGGTGAAGTGGCGGTGCTGGGCCGGGTCAGGCGGACAGCGACGGTGATCGCACGGCGAACAACGGAGCTTCTCGTGCTCGATGCCGCCAATGTCGTCAAGCTCATGGAGCAGAATCCGCGCGTCGAAGCCATCCTGCGCGAAGCGATGAATGCCCGCCAAGGGCTTCATGAGGAGGAGCCGGCGTAGATCATGCGCCATCTATCGGCAGCGCCGTCGTCTCCTTGATCTTCTCCATGACGAAGCTCGCCGACACATCGGTCAGCGCTATGCGGGTGATGAGCCGCTTATAGAGCTGGTCGTAGCCGGCAATATCGCTGACCACGGCCTGCAGCAGGTAGTCGGTCTCGCCCGTGGTGCGGTAGACGCCGATGATCTCGGGGAAGTCGCGCACGGCGCGGGAGAATTTCTCCAGCCACCTCTCTTCATGCTGGGCGGTGCGGATGGCGATGAAGGCGGTGAGACCGAGGCCGAGCTTCGCCGCATCGATGAGGGCGACACGGGCCTTGATGACGCCGGCCTCCTCGAGCGCCTTCACCCGGCGCCAGCAGGCATTGCGCGAAAGATGGATGCGCCCGGCCAGGTCGTCGACGGTGAGGGTGGCGTCGCGCTGCAGCTCGGCCAGGATGGCCCGATCGGTCTTGTCTAGCATTGTGGGATAATATCCCAATATTCTCTGATATGGCAATCATATTTGGGACGTTTTCTCGCGAATCTCGTGAGAATATGGAGGGATTCACGGGAAAGGAAAAGCCATGATCGTCGAGCGCATTTTTCTGAGGCATCCGCACCGGGTCGGCGAGGGCTTCTTCGAGCACATGGTCTTCGCGCTGACCTTCAGCGGACGCCTGTTCAAGGCCTCAGCCGCGGCGTTCCTGCATGCTTTCGTGCCGGCGCTATGCGAGACGACCGCTTCGCAGGCGATCATGGACATGCATGCCGAAATCGCCGCACGGCGCACCCAGATGGCGAAGAGCAGAGAAACCCCTCATGCCGAGGTGCGAGCGTAGCGAGCCTCGAAGCATGATCCAGGGACCACGGTCATGCCGCTTGCCACCCTTCGAGGGCCGCGTCGCGGCCACCTCAGGGTGAGGATTTGGAGATCGGCGGCCACATCTCAGTATCGTGGTCAGGATGCTGCAGGCTCTTCAGCTTCCTGAGATCTTCAGCTGTACGATCGTCCTCGGTCGAGTGTGACGGCAAATTCGCCAGAGCCTTGAACCAGGAGAGCTCCGACTCGATGCCAACCTGAGAGGTCGGCACGGCCTGTTCCGGATCGTCGAGCGTGCCGATGGCGATGTCGTAATTGGGATCGCCATCCTCGTTCATGTAAAGCGGTGTGCCGCACCCCGCGCAGAAGCCGCGGGCGACGATCGCCGATGAACGGAATTCAGACGGCTTGCCGCGCGTCCAGGTGAATTGCGCCTTGGGAACCGAAACCAGGGCCGCGCCCCAGTTGCCGAAAGCCTTCTGGCACATGCGGCAATGGCAGATGCCGGCATGTCCCAGGGTGCCTTCAATGCGATAACGCACCGCGCCGCATTGACAGCCGCCTGAGAGAACCGGTTCGGCCATGTTGTGTCTCCTCTGGAAGCGATAACTTAGCCCAAAGGTCTGCAGCTTTCTGTCAGCAGGTTCGTTCCTCTGAAGTCTGGATGGCCGCCTCGTCGGGCGGCCATGGACTTTTCGGGGATATGCGTCAGGCCATCGCCTTCTGCAGTTCCTTGTCGACCGCGTCGATGAAGCCCTCGGTCGAGAGCCAGGCCTGGTCGGGGCCGACCAGCACCGCGAGATCCTTCGTCATCTTGCCGCTCTCGATGGTCGCGACCGTCACCTTTTCCAGCGTGTCGGCGAATTTCCTGAGCGCCTCATTGCCGTCGAGCTTGGCGCGATGCGCGAGGCCCCGGCTCCAGGCGAAAATGGAGGCCGTCGAGTTGGTCGAGGTCTGCTTGCCCTGCTGATGCAGGCGATAGTGACGGGTCACCGTGCCATGCGCCGCTTCCGCTTCGACCGTCTTGCCGTCGGGCGTCATCAGCACCGAGGTCATGAGGCCGAGCGAGCCGAAGCCCTGGGCCACGGTGTCGGACTGGACGTCGCCATCATAGTTCTTGCACGCCCAGACATAGCCGCCGGTCCATTTGAGAGCGGAGGCCACCATGTCGTCGATCAGGCGGTGCTCGTAAGTGATCTTGCGCTTCTCGAACTCGGCCTTGAACTCCTTGTCGTAC
The DNA here is from genome assembly GCA_003576695.1 of Taklimakanibacter lacteus. Classification (GTDB taxonomy): domain Bacteria; phylum Pseudomonadota; class Alphaproteobacteria; order Rhizobiales; family Aestuariivirgaceae; genus Taklimakanibacter; species Taklimakanibacter lacteus. The sequence goes on along the minus strand of QOZQ01000008.1, from coordinate 261,867 downwards.
ACTTCCTGGAAGATGTCCTTGAAGCGGCCGTCATAGACCTTGAGGATGGTGTTCTTGGTGGAGAGATAGACCGGGTAGTTGCGGTTGAGCCCGTAATTGAGCGAGGCGCGGGCGAATTCCCGGATCGATTCATCGAGATTGTACATCGCCATGGCGACGCCCGATCCGGGCGATGAGTATACCTCATGCTCGATCACCTTGCCGTCCTCGCCGACGAACTTGATCGAGAGCTTGCCCTTGCCGGGGAACTTGAAATCGGTGGCGCGGTACTGGTCGCCGAAGGCGTGGCGGCCGACGATGATGGGCTGGGTCCAGCCCGGCACCAGGCGCGGCACGTTGGTGCAGATGATCGGCTCGCGGAAGATGACGCCGCCCAGGATGTTGCGGATGGTGCCGTTGGGCGACTTCCACATCTGCTGCAGGTTGAATTCCTTCACGCGCGCCTCATCGGGCGTGATGGTGGCGCATTTGACGCCGACGCCGTGCTTCTTGATGGCATGGGCGGCATCGACGGTGACCTGATCCCTGGTCTTGTCGCGGTTCTCGACGGAGAGATCGTAGTAATCGAGCTTGATGTCGAGATAGGGGTGGATCAGCTTCGTCTTGATCAGATCCCAGATGATGCGCGTCATCTCATCGCCATCCAGCTCGACCACCGGATTTGCGACCTTTATCTTTGCCATGGAGCCTGCCTCACGCTGCGGTTTTGAAGAGACGTGCCTATAGCAAGCAGGAGCCGGGCGGGTAAACCCTCCAGATCACACAAGCTCAGCCCGTCCTGAGGGAGGCGGTGCGCATGATGGCGGCGAGAAACAGGGCCTGGGCGGGGGTGAGCGGGCGGCCCGCTTCATGGGTGATGAAATGCCCGGCGGCCGACTGCAACTCGATATCGGAAAGCGCCAACAGGGTCTTCCTTGCGAGCGCCGCATCGATGAGCGGGCGGGAGCCCAGGAGAATGCCGGCCCCGGCTTCCGCGGCGCCAAGGGCGGCGACGAAACTGTCGAAGCGATAACGGGCCGGGCCTTGCGGCGGCAATCCGGCCAGGGCGAACCAGTCGGGCCACATTTCGCGGGCGCCCCGCACCGCCAGCAGGGGCAGGCGCTGCCAGATGTCGGTCCTGCGGCGTGACGCCTGGGGAGCCGCGACGGGTCTGAGCCTTTCCGTCGTCAGCCGATAGGCCCTGCGGCCCGGCCAGTCGCCGAGGCCGAAGCGGATATCGAACACCGTCTCGCTCGCCTCATAGTCATCGGGCGTGTGCATCGTGGTGATGTCGAGGCTGAGGCCTTGCGTCTCGCCTTCGATACTCCTGAGGCGAGGGGTGAGCCACAAGGTAGCAAAGGAGATCGGCGACAGCAGCGTTATGGTCTGGGCCGGGCGGCGGCCGAACAACTCCTGCGTGCTGCGGGCGAGGCCCGCGAAAGCCGATTGAATATGGGGAAGATAGGCCGAACCTTCAGGCGTCAAGGTGACGCCGCGCTGGCGGCGATGGAAGAGCGCCGTGCCGAGGCGGCTTTCGAGCGCCCGGATCTGCTGGCTTATAGCAGCCTGGGTGAGCCCCAGCTCGTCGGCGGCAAGGGTGAAGCTCGACCGGCGTGCCGCGGCCTCGAAGGCCTTGAGCCAGTTCAGATGGGGCAACAAGTCGGGTTTTGCCATAAGTATAATTAAGCCAAAGGCCGAAATTGCATTGTTTGAATTTTGGCAGATGCCGAGCCAGGATTCAACCAGGCCCTTATGAGGAAACCCCCATGCCCCTGGAAAAAGCGCAGATCATCGAGGACGGCAAAGCGGTCGGCCTGACCTGGAGATCGGGCGAGACGGCGCGCTTCCATGCTCTCTGGCTGCGCGACAATGCGCTCGATGGCGCGACACGCAACGCCAGCAACGGTCAGCGGCTCATCACCGTGCTCGACATTCCGGCGGCAACCCGCCTTTCCGCAGCCGACATCTCGACAGGCGGCGATCTCACCCTCCGCTTCGAGCCCGAGGGCAAATCCGTGTCCTATCCGGCCAGCTGGCTTGCCCGTCATATCTATGATCGCAAGAGCGACGGGCGCCACGGCTGGGTCGCACCTCAGATCGCGACCTGGGACGGCACGCTCGCGGCGAAGACGCCGGTGATCGCGCATGAGCGCGCCAGGACCGATCGCGCGGCATTCGGGCAATGGCTCGCCGGCATCAGGCGCTATGGCTTCGGCGTCATGACGGATATGCCGACGACCAGCGGCGCCCTCATCGAGGTCGCCCGCATGTTCGGCTTCGTGCGCGAGACGAATTACGGCAAATGGTTCGAGGTGCGCGCCGAGGTCAATCCCAACAATCTCGCTTATACGAATCTGGGGCTCCAGGCCCATACCGACAATCCCTATCGCGATCCGGTGCCGACGCTGCAGCTGCTCGCCTGCCTCGAAAATACCGTCGAAGGCGGTGAATCGGTGGTCGTGGACGGCTTTCGCGCCGCTGAGCGGCTTCGCGAGGAAGACCCCAAAGGCTTTTCGCTCCTGGCGCGGCACTGCGCCCGGTTCGAATATGCAGGCTCGGCCGGCGTCAGGCTGCAATCGAAGCGGCCGATGATCGAGCTCGGGCCGGATGGCGAATTGATCGCCATCCGCTTCAATAACCGCTCGGCCGCGGCCTTTATCGATATCCCGTACGACGACATGGAAGCCTACTATGCCGCCTATCGCCGCTTTGCCGGGATCATCGAGGATCCGGCGCTGGAGATCACCTTCAAGCTGAAGCCGGGCGAGCTCTTCATCGTCGACAACACCCGCGTGCTGCATGCGCGCAAGGCGTTTTCGAGCTCAGGCTCGCGCTGGCTCCAGGGCTGCTATGCCGACAAGGATGGTCTCCTGTCGACGCTTGCCGCGATCGAGCATGAAGGCAAGGAGGCGGCGTGATGAGCGAGCCCCAACTCGACCGGTCGACCATCGTCGCCTTCATCGCCGATATCTTCGAGCGGCGCGGGGCGGAGTCCTATCTGGGCGAGCCTGTCACCATGTCGCAGCATATGCTGCAAGGCGCCGTCCTTGCCGAGCAGGAGGGGGCGAGCGATGAGCTGATCGCGGCGGCGCTCCTGCATGACATCGGCCATTTTACCAGCGAGTTCGGGCCTTATTCGCCGGACGACACCGAGGACAATCATCATGACGAGGCAGGGGCCAGGGTGCTCGAGCATTTCTTCCCGCCGGTCATCACCGAATGCGTGCGCCTGCATGTGGCGGCCAAGCGCTATCTCTGCGCCACGGATGCGACCTATTACGGCAAGCTCAGCCAGGCCTCGCGCCATACGCTGGAACTGCAGGGCGGCCCCATGAACAGGAAGGAAGTTGCCGAGTTCCGGCGCAACCCGTTCTACAGGGAAGCGGTGCGCGTCAGGCTGTGGGACGAGGGCGGCAAGGATCCGGATATGGCGACGCCGCCTTTCCGGCACTATGTTCCGGTACTGCAACGGGTGGTGGACAGATATATGGGGCCGATCTTAACATAACTCCACTCGAGATGCGAGCGCAGTCCCTCCATTCGTCATGGCCGGACTTCGACCCGGCCATCCAGCCTCGATGTCATACAGCTGGTGCGTTGAGAGACTGGATGGCCGCCTCAAGGGCGGCCATGACGAGTTGGGGTAAGTGTGCACTTCAGTGTGAGGTCGTCAATTACAACCAGTTCCCCATCAGAATGAAAGCCGACCAGTAGTAGGGATGCTGGAAGCCGGGCTCGGCGATCAGCGTATTGGCCGCCGGCACGTCGATGATCTCATTCGCCGAGCGCGACGCGGTGACCATGCTGGCGGGCCTGGTCTCGCCGCGCAGCATGGCGATCTGGGCATTGCGCAGCGCCGTCGCCTTGTCGTGGCCCGCGGCGAGGAGGCCCTTGTAGAAATCCGACATCAGGGCCGATGTCGATGTGTCGGCGATCGGCCACAAGGTGGCGAGGACGGAGGAGGCGCCGCGCTTCTGGACGACCGAGGCGAAGCTTTCGATCTCGGCACCGGTCTGGTCGACGCCACCCGCGGTCTCGCAGGCCGACAGCGTCAGGAGATCGAGATCGGTCAGGCGGAAGCGCTCGTCCTTGCGGAACTCATCGAGCGACAAGGTGCGGCCGTCGCCGAGCAGCAGGGCCGAATTGCCGGCATCGCCCGGAACCAGGCGAAAATGACTGGCGACATGGAGATAAAGCGGCTTCGACTTGAGAGCGTCACCGAGCGTGGCGCTGTTGAAGCCCTCATCCGCGCGGGCCTTGCCGCCGAGATAGCCCTTCTTGTCATTGCCATCGAAGATCGCTTCGAGCTCATCGGCCACGCCGGGAAGCGCCGAGAAGCCCTCATGCGGCTTGGTCACGCCAAAGCCCGCCGCCTTCTCACGCGTGCGCGGCAGGCGCTCATAGCGGGTATTGGCGGCCGTGGTGGACAGCGCCAAGGCGTAGTCTTCGACGAGATAGCGCTCGCCGCCATAGAGTGCGGCCAGCGGCACATAGCGCAGCACGCCGCTCAGATTGAACATCAGCACGTCGGCCCCGGACGCCTTGAGCTCGGGTTCGACCGGCTTGACCAGTATGTCATAGAGGCGCTTGAGATGAAGACGCGCGTCGGGATCGCGTGTCGCGGTGGCGCTCCAGGCGCGGAACACCAGGAGCGCCATCTCCTTGCGCCCGACCGGCACCGATTTGTGGATGCCGGTGCGGCCGGTGGTCAGGAAGATGTGGAGATCGGTGTCGAGGCTGGCGATCTGCAATTCGACCGCGCGGCCGTTCATGGCCTTGAGCCGCTCCTGCGTGGCATCGACCATATCGAGATCGAGCCGGTTGACCTCACGCTCGATCGTGCGGTCGGCGTTCTCGGCCTCGGCCAGGAGATCGTCGATCTCGGTCTGCTGCCTGCGGAACTGATCGGCGAGCGATTGCTCCAAGGTGAGGACGAGATGCTCTTCCTCCTTGCTGAGGCCCGTTTCCGCCTGTTTCTTCTTGAGGGCTTCGATCTCGCCGGCCGCGCGGATCGGCGCCTCGACGAGGTCCATGATGCGGCTGGAAAGATCGGATTCGGTGGGCGTCAAGGCGGCGCGCCCGTCAACGCTCGCCGCCTCCCGGCTGTCGCGCCGCACGAAATCGAAAAGCTCCTGCTGCTTGATGAGATCGAGCACCTGCTGGGCTTCCTGCAGGCGCCCCGCGGTGATCAGCATATTGGCGAGGTACTCATAGAGCTCGCGGTAGCGCCCGGCCAGCGCCCGCGCCATGTCCTCGGGCAGGTTGCGATTCTGCGAGCGGATTTCCTGATTGATGTTCACCGCCAGCTTGGCGAAGGCGATGGCCGCCGGCGCGTTGCCCTGCTGCTTGAGGACGAGCGAGAGCGACCAGTAGCTCTGGCGCAGATCCTCGGGGTCGGCCTGCTTGTTGATGGTGCGGATGCGCAAGGCGCGGAAGCCGTATTTCAGCGCCTCGCCATTGAGGCCGATGCGGGCGCTCGAGCCCGCGAGATCGGAATAGACATCGGCGATGCGCCGGTGATTGGGGCCGAAGACGCTTTCATATATTCCGGCGGCCTTGAACAATGGCGCACGTGCTTCGGTATATTTGCGGTTCTCGCGATAGAGGCCGCCCAGGCGGTGATAGGCCGAGGCGACGCGATCGTGATTGGGCCCGTAGAGCACCGCATAATGCTCGATGGCGAGATTCTGGATCTTCGTCGCCTCATCGAGACAGCCGGCGCGCACGAAGGTGACGCTCACATCATCGAGAACCTCGGGAACGCGGCGCTGCGCGCGCGTCCCGTTGGCGAGGTAGATTTTGAGGGCGGCGCCCAGATTCTCCAGGGCGCCCGAAGTCTTGCCCATGCTGCGGCCGACGGTGCCGGCGAAATGCAGAGCAAGGGCGGTGGTGCGATGCGCAGGGCCAAGCCGCGCGCGGCTGAGATCCGCCGCCTCCCTGGCCAGAGCCAGCGCCGTCTCGCGATTGCCGATGCGCGCATGCAGGCTCGCCGTGTCGATCAGAAGCTCGGTGAGATGGCTGGTCTCGGCCGGCAGGTTGGCCTCATAGACGGCGCGCGCGGCGCGGAAGGCCGCCAGCGCCGGCTCGAACTGCGTCATGTTCAGGTCGATCTTGCCGATATTGTGAAGGGCGAGCGCCACCTTGGGATGACCAGCGCCAAGAGCCGCCTCGTAACTGCCCCGCGCCGCATCATACATGGCGCGCGCGCCCAGACGGTCGCCCTTGTTGGTGAAGACCTGGGCCAGCTCCATCTGCGTATCGCCGAGCGCGGTGCGCCGGCGGGCCCCGGCGGCCGCGTAGATGGAGAGGGCGGATTTCAGCGCTGCAACCGCGTTGTCATATTGGGCGGCGTCACGATAATCGCGCGCCAGCACACGGTGGGCAGCGGCGGCGCGATTGCTCTTGTCGCCATATTTGCGGACCGCGTCGGCGAGGAGCTTCCGGCTTGCGTCGATGGCCGTTTCCTTGCGGGCACTGGCTTGCGAGGCCTCAAGCGACGATATTGCGGGTTTGCGGGGAACCGGCGGCAGAGCCTTCCGAGGCCCGCCGACGGCCTGCTCATAGGCCTCGATGGCGGCAGGGCAGGCGAGTTTCGGCACCGCGGCTTCGGGCGGGGGCTCGGGGATTTCGGGCGTCTGCGCACGCACGGCCGTGCCGGCCAGCAGGGCGGCGAGGAGAAGGGCGACCTTCATCGTCAGGCGCATGAAAAAACCAGGCAATACAAATCAGCGTGGACCCTAGTGAAACCGGATAGTTGACGCAAGGTCCCAATCTCAGGGGCTTTTTTGACAGGGCGCGATCCAGCGCGCATATCGTGGACGCAATGTCCCTTTCCGATTCATCCGATCCGGATTCTCCCGCCACAGCCGAGCCTTCCGTCTTTCGCCACCGCGGCTTCCTGTTCTACTGGATCGCCCGGATCTTGGTGAACTTCGCGACGCAGATCATCTCTGTCGCGGTGGGGTGGCAGGTCTATGATCTCACCCGTGATCCCTTCGATCTCGGCATTGTCGGCCTCGTCCAGTTTCTCCCCTCGTTGCTTCTGGTGCTGGTTACCGGCGCTGCCGCCGACCGCTACAACAGGCGCGCCATCATGGCGATTTGCCTCAGCCTCGAAGCGATTGTCTGCGCCGGGTTGCTGGCCTTCGTCTGGAGCGGGGCGCGCGAGGTCGGCTTCATTTTCGCCATGCTGGTGATATTCGGAATCTCACGGGCCTTCATGGGCCCGGCCACCCAGTCGCTCCTGCCTAATCTCGTGCCGCCGGCGGAATTGAGCAGGGCGATCGCGTGGAACTCCTCGTCCTGGCAGATTGCGACGATCACGGGGCCGGTGGCGGGCGGTCTGCTCTACGGTGTCTCGGAATATGCGGCGTACGGAACGGCTCTTCTGCTCATGGCCGTCGGCATGGTGCTGGTCAGCGCGATTCCCAGGCCGGTGCAGCGCACGTCCGGACAGGCGAAGAGCCTTGAAACGCTGTTTGCCGGCTTTCGCTATGTCTGGTCGGAGAAGGTGGTGCTCGGCGCCATCTCGCTCGATCTTTTCGCCGTCTTCCTGGGCGGCGCCATGGCTTTGCTTCCGGTCTATGCGCGCGACATTCTCCATGCCGGTCCCTGGGGGCTCGGGCTGCTGCGGGCGGCGCCCGGCGTAGGGGCGCTCCTTGTCGCGGCCTGGCTGACGCGCCACACAATTCGTGATCATGCCGGTGTGCTGATGTTTCTCTTCGTCATCGGCTTTGGAGCCTTCACGAGCCTGTTCGGCGCGTCGAGCCTGATCTGGCTGTCGGTCATCGCTCTGGCGGCGGCTGGCGCTTGCGACATGGTCAGCGTCTATGTGCGCCAGACGCTCATACAGCTGCGCACGCCCGATGATGTGCGCGGCCGCGTCAATGCCGTGAACATGGTGTTCGTCGGCGCATCGAACGAGCTCGGCGAATTCCGCGCCGGCGTCTCGGCGGCCCTGTTCGGGGCGGTGCCGGCGGTCGTCTTCGGCGGCGTCGGCACGATCGCGGTGGCGATCCTGTGGGCGATGTGGTTTCCGCAGCTGCGCAAGATACGCCATCTGGATGGGGCAAGGTAGCTTCCGGAACAGGACAAGCTCACAGAACGCCACAGTGACAAAGCCACGCGCGACAGTTATGGTGTTGTAACGACGCGGCAATTGCCGCAGGTTCTTCGAGATAGATTTTTATCTGAAAGCTTGCGCAATGGATGGTTTCGACCCGGTCTTGCTGGCGCGCTGGCAGTTCGCCTTTACGGTCAGCTTCCACATCATCTTTCCCGCTTTCACCATCGGGCTCGCCAGCTATCTGGCGGTGCTCGAGGCCCTGTGGCTCGCGACCGGGCGCGCGAGCTTCCTGTCGCTGTTCAACTATTGGAAGAAGATCTTCGCCGTCACCTTCGCCATGGGCGTCGTCTCGGGGCTGGTGATGAGCTACCAGTTCGGCACGAACTGGAGCGTATTCGCCGACAAGGCCGGCCCCGTCATCGGCCCCCTCATGGGCTATGAGGTGCTGACCGCCTTCTTCCTCGAAGCGGGCTTTCTCGGTGTCATGCTGTTCGGCCTCAACAAGGTGGGGCGCGGCCTGCATTTCATCGCCACACTGATGGTCGCCATCGGCACGTTCATCTCGGCCTTCTGGATATTGTCGGCCAACAGCTGGATGCAGACGCCGGACGGCCATGCGATCAATGCGGCCGGACAGTTCACGCCGGTCGACTGGTGGGCGATCATCTTCAACCCGTCCTTTCCCTATCGCCTCGTCCATATGGTGATCGCCGCCTATCTCACCACCGCACTTGTCGTCGGCGCTGTCGGCGCCTGGCACCTGCTGCGCGACAAGATGAACGAGCCGGCGCGCGTGATGTTCTCGATGGCGATGTGGATGCTGGCGCTGGTGGCGCCGGTGCAGATCCTCGCCGGCGACATGCATGGACTCAACACGATCGAGCATCAGCCGGCCAAGATCGCCGCCATGGAAGGCCATTTCGAGACCCGCGCCGGCGCTCCCCTCATCCTGTTCGGCTGGCCCGATATGGAAGCGGAGGAGACGCTTTACGAGATCGCGATACCGCAGCTCGGCAGCCTCATCCTCACGCATGACTGGAACGGGGTGGTGAACGGCCTCAAGGAATGGCCCAGGGAGGACCGGCCCAATGCGCTGATCGTCTTCTGGTCCTTCCGCATCATGGTGGGCCTGGGCTTTCTCATGCTGGGTCTCGGCCTGTGGTCTCTGTGGGGCCGGCTCAGGCGACGCCTCTATGACATGCGGCTGCTCCACATCGCGGCGCTCCTGATGGGGCCGATGGGCTTCGTCGCCGTGCTGGCCGGCTGGGTGACGACCGAAGCGGGCCGGCAGCCCTATACGGTCTATGGTCTCTTGCGCACCTCCGAGTCGGCGGCGCCTGTTGCCGCAGAGGCCGTCGCGGCTTCGCTTCTTGCTTTCATCATCGTCTATTTCGCGGTGTTCGGGGCAGGGACGTTCTATCTCCTGCGCCTGATGGCCAAAACGCCGCATCGCGACGAGCCCGACAATCCGAGCGATGCGCATCTGCGCTCGGCCGGCATCGTGCCGGCGCCGGCGCTCGAATCGGTCGGCGAACTGCAGTCCCATCCGGAGACGCGGCCATGATCTTCGATCTCGCTTTCATCTGGGCCGGGATCATCGCTTTCGCGGTGCTGGCCTATGTCGTCATGGATGGGTTCGATCTCGGCATCGGCATCCTGTTCCCCTTCTACAAGTCGGAAGCCGAGCGCGACCGGATGATGAATTCGGTGGCGCCGGTCTGGGACGGTAACGAGACCTGGCTGGTGCTGGGCGGCGGCGGGCTGTTCGCGGTCTTCCCGCTGGCTTATGCGATCATCATGCCGGCGCTTTATGCGCCGATCATCATCATGCTGCTGGCGCTCGTCTTCCGCGGCGTCGCCTTCGAATTCCGCTGGCGCACGACGCGCGGCAAGTTCCTGTGGGACTGGTCCTTCGCCCTGGGCTCGCTCGCCGCGACCTTCACGCAAGGCATAGCGCTCGGCACCATCGTGCAGGGCATTCCGGTGGCGGACCGCGCCTATGCCGGCGGCTGGTGGAACTGGCTTACCCTGTTCAGCCTGTTCACCGGCCTGGCGCTGGTGGTCGGCTATGCGCTGCTGGGCGCGACCTGGCTCATCCTCAAGACCGAAGGGCAACTGCAGGACAGATCCTATCGCTTCGCGCGCATCCTCGGGCCGGCGACGCTCATCCTCATCGGGCTGGTGAGCCTGTGGACGCCGTTCCTCGAGCCTCTTTATATGGAGCGCTGGTTCACCTGGCCGCGCATGCTCTACACGATCCCGGTGCCGCTGCTGGTGGCGGCTGCCGCCTATCTCCTGCTCAACGGCCTGGTGCGGCGGCAGGAACGCACGCCGTTCCTCGCTTCGCTGGCACTCTTCATCCTGTCCTTCATCGGCATCGGAATCAGCTTCTATCCCTATATCGTGCCGCCGACGCTCACCATCAGCGATGCGGCCGCGCCCGATGAGAGCCTGGGATTCCTGCTGGTTGGTGCCGTGGTGCTGGTGCCGATCATCCTGGCCTATACGGGCTATGCCTATTGGGTGTTCCGCGGCAAGGTCGGAACGGAGGGCTATCATTGAAGGCGGACGAGACCGAGCGGCCTTTGCGCCAGAAGCTCGCCTGGTTCGTGCTCCTGTGGGCTCTCGGCATAGCTGCCGTTGGGTCGGTAGCCTGGGTGATAAGGCTGTTCCTGGGTCTTTAGAGCGCCGGGCATTCCAGTCGATCGCCGCGGCGCTCTATCTCTTTGATTCGCGCATCGGATTGTCCGAAAACCGCTTCACACTTTTCGGTCCGATGCTTTGGCCAGAAAGTACGACAATATCACGCTTTCTTGCCATCGGGCGCCGTTCCCGCCATAAGGGCGACCGCATCAAAACTTGCATCATTGGGCACCATGGCGAAATCACTGAAATTGGGTGTGGCAGGACTGGGAACGGTCGGCACCGGGCTCCTCGATCTGTTGGCCAGGCACAGAGCGGTCATCGCCCGCCGGGCCGGCCGGCCGATCGAGATCACGGCGGTATCGGCGCGCAGCAAAGGCAAAGCGCGCGGCAGCCACGACCTCGGGCCTTTCACCTGGTTCGACGATCCCAAGGCGCTCGCCGTCTCTGATCAGATCGACGTGTTCGTCGAATTGATGGGCGGCGAAGGCGATCCCGCGAAGTCCGCCGTCGCGGCGGCGCTCAAAGCCGGCAAGCCGGTGGTGACGGCCAACAAGGCGCTGCTTGCCCATCATGGCGCCGAGCTTGCCAGGCTCGCGGACGAGAAGAGCATCGCGCTCAATTTCGAAGCCTCGGTCGCAGGCGGCATCCCCATCGTCAAGACGATGCGCGAGGCGCTGGCCGGCAACCAGGCGGCCAAGGTCTTCGGCATCCTCAACGGCACCTGCAACTATATCCTCACCAAGATGGCGGATGAGGGCAGGAACTTCACCGATGTGCTGAAGGAAGCCCAGCAACTGGGCTATGCCGAGGCCGATCCCACTTTCGACATCGGCGGCTTCGATACGGCCCACAAGCTCGCCATCCTGACCTCGCTCGCTTTCGGCGCGGAAGTGAATGTCGAAGCGATCGACATCGAGGGCATCGAGGCGGTGACGCTGGCCGATATCCGCAATGCCGATGCGATGGGCTTCAAGATCAAATTGCTCGGCGTCGCGGTGGCGACGGCGGACGGCATCGAGCAGCGCGTGCATCCGACGCTGGTGCCCAAGGGGTCGCCGGTTGCCGATACCGACGGCGTGTTCAACGCGGTCGTGGTGCAGAGCGATTTCGCCGGCGACCTGATGCTGGAAGGCCGCGGCGCCGGATCGCACCCGACCGCTTCCGCCGTGGTCTCCGACATCGTCGATATCGCGCGCGGCAATCTGCGCCCCGCTTTCGGCGTGCCGTCGGGTGAATTGCGCAAATACAGGAATGCGCCCAAGCGCGCGCATGAGGGTGGCTATTACGTGGCGCTCGAGCTCTATGACCGGCCAGGTGCCGTAGCGGCGATTGCCAGGGTCCTGGCGGACGAGAAGATCTCGATCGAAAGCATCGTGCAGAGGGCTCCCGCAAAGGAAGGGGCGATCGCGTCCTTCATGCTCGTCACACATAAGACACTTGATTCATCCATGCGTCAGGCCCTGGCCCGGATCGAAAGAGACGGCCATGTCGCCTCGAAACCCCGCACCATCCGTATCGAACGGCTCTGATCACCCTGGAGGATACTAATGCTCAACCGCATGCTTACCATCGAGATTGCCCGCGTCACCGAAGCGGCGGCCATCGCCGCGGCGCATTGGCGGGGCCGTGGCGATGAGAAGCTGGCGGACCAGGCGGCGGTCGATGCGATGCGCAAGGCGCTCAATGCCATCGTCGAGATGGACGGGCTGGTGGTGATCGGCGAGGGCGAGCGCGACGAGGCGCCCATGCTCTATATCGGGGAAAAAGTGGGCGGCGGCAAAAGCTGGCGCATCGATATCGCGCTCGATCCGCTGGAAGGCACGACCTTGTGCGCCAAGGCGATGCCCAATTCGATCGCCTGCGTGGCGATGGCGGAAGGCGGCAGCCTCCTGCATGCGCCGGACACCTACATGGACAAGATCGCGATCGGCGGCGGCTATCCCGAAGGCACGGTCGATCTCGATCTGTCGCCGCAGGAGAACATTGCGCGCCTCGCCAAGGCGAAGGGCGTTCCTGCGGCGCAGGTCACCGCCTGCATCCTCGACCGGCCGCGCCATGACAAGGTCATCGCCGCGGTGCGCGAAACCGGCGCCTCGGTGAGGCTCATTACCGATGGCGACGTGGCGGGCGTGATCCACACGGCGGATCCGGAAGAGACAGGCATCGACATCTATATGGGCATCGGCGGGGCGCCGGAGGGCGTGCTGGCGGCGGCGGCACTGCGCTGCATCGGCGGGCAGATGCAGGGCCGGCTGGTGACCTCGAGCGCCGAGCAGAAGGAGCGCGCCCGCAAGATGGGCATCACCGACTTCAACAGGAAGTTCTCGCTCAACGACATGGCCTCGGGCGATGTGATGTTCGCGGCGACCGGCGTCACCGACGGCTCGCTGCTGCGCGGCGTGCGCTTCGACCGCGAACATGTCACCACCGACACGGTCGTAATGCGCTCGGCCACCGGCACAGTGCGCTGGATCAAGAATCGCCGCCGCGCGGATGCGGCGGAATAGGCTCTCCAATATCGGTTCTCCATATTCCGTCACCCCGAAAGTCGGGGCCATTAAATTCGTGCAAACTCCGCAGCGCTGCTCGCTTGCGCTTATTCAGTGGGTCCCGGCTTTCGCCGGGATGACGAAAATAGGGAAGAGCGATCAAACGGGCAGATCGAGCACTTCGTTCGAGCCGAAGCCCATCGCGGCATAGGCGGCGAGGCTTTCATTGCCGCGGCCGCGCGCCGAGGTGAGGAACACCGTGCCGTGTTGGGCGCCATTCATGCGGGCGCCCGTGCCCTTGGCGCTACGCAGGAGATCGCTGACGCGGCGCGCGATGGCGGGGGCGGGATCGATATAAGTGACGGGCCACGGAGCAGCTTGGCGGATTTCGTCGAGCAGCAGCGGATAATGCGTGCAGCCGAGGACGACGACGTCCGTCGTCTTGTCGTCGCGCTTGCGGAAGACCGGCATGATCTCGCTCTTGAGCTCGTCCATGTCGACAGCCTGGCCTTTCAGCTTGCCTTCGGCGATCTCGGCCAGCCGCTTGGCGCCATGCAGGAACACCTTGCAGTGATAGGCATAGGTGTGGATCAGCGTCCTGGTATATTCGCGATTGACCGTTCCGGGCGTCGCGAGGACACCGATGAGACCTGATTTCGTCTGCTCGGCCGCGGGCTTGATGGCGGGCACGGTGCCGACAAAGGGGACGGCATAGCGTTCGCGCAGGGCCGCAAGCGCCAGCGTGCTCGCGGTGTTGCAGGCGATGACGACGAGGTCGGGGGTGGTTTCGGCAACGAGCTTGCCCACCACAGCGACGATGCGCTTGACCAGCAGCGGTTCGTCCCAGGCGCCATAGGGAAAGGCGGCATTGTCGGCGGCATAGATCAGCGTGGCCTCGGGCTCGGCGGCGCGCACGGCGCGCGCCACGGTGAGGCCGCCCATGCCGCTGTCGAAGAGAAGTATGCGGGGCTTTGTCATTCGCCCGTCGTGCCTTTCCGTTTCAGATGGGCGCGACTGAGGGAGGCGACGATACCGCGCAGCGAGCGCACTTCCTGCTCGGTGAGCTCGGCGCGGGCAAAGAGATTGCGCATGTTGCGGATCATTCCCGGTTTCTTGTCGGCGGTCTTGAAGAAGCCTGCCGCGTCCAATTCACTCTCAATATGATGAAAGAATCCATAAAGCTCGTCCTTGGTCGCGGGCCGCGTGTCGGGGGTCTGCAGACCGGGTCCGGCGAGGGCCGGAAGCTCCGGCGTGGATTGGCCCAAAGTCGTCGCCTCATGCTTATACCATTCATAGCCGACGAGCAGCACGGCCTGGGCGATGTTGAGCGACGCGAAGGCCGGGTTGACCGGGGCGGTGATGACGATATCGGCCAGGGAAACTTCGTCATTATTGAGGCCCCAGCGCTCACGGCCGAACAGCAAGGCCAGTTTTTCGCCGCGGCCGATCCTTGCCCGCATGTCGCTGCCCGCCTGTTCCGGGGTGATCACCTCCTTGACCATGCCGCGAGGCCGTGCCGTCGTCGCATAAACGCGGGTGAAGCCCTTGAGAGCCTCTTCCAGCGTGGCATGGATCACCGCCGCTTCGATGATCCAGTCGGCCCCCGAGGCCGCCTTGAGGGCCCGCTCATTGGGCCAGCCGTCGCGCGGGTCGACAATATGGAGCTCATGCAGGCCGAAATTGGCCATGGCCCGGGCCGCGGTACCTATATTTTCGCCGAGCTGGGGATTGACCAGGACGACCGCCGGGGCGGGGCCATGGGGGGAATTCCGGGTCTTGTCGGTGCCTGCCATGGCGCTCGCTTAACCTATTCGAAGGCAAAGGAAAATGCAGAACCGATCTGTGATTGCGTGATTTGGAAATTACGTCAATATTGGACCAACCGAGGTGTGCATGAACGACGGCAAGACCCAGCAGACCGATTTCCGCCTCGCCGACCCGGCGCAATTCGCCCGGAACATGGCGAAGGTCTTCGAGCAGGCGGCCCAGATCGCCCGCAGCATGGCCGAGAACCCGCCCGATCCGCAGCGCGAGATGGAGGCCCAGGTCACGCCCATCGAGCAGGTGGTGAAGACGCTCTCGGCCGTCGCGCAGTCCTATGCCTCGGACCCCCAGAAGCTGATGGATGCCCAGATGCGCCTGTGGGCCTCCTATGGGGACCTGTGGCAATCGGCCTGGCGGAAGTTCCTGGGCGAAGATGTCGGTCCGGTCGCCGCGCCCGAGCGCGGCGACAAGCGCTTCACCGACAAGGACTGGCAGCAGAACACGATCTTCGATTTCCTCAAGCAGTTCTATCTGCTCTCGGCGCGCTGGGCGGGCGATCTCGTCAAGGATGCCGAGGGGCTTGACGACCATACAAGGCACAAAGCGCGCTTCTATGTCGACCAGATCGCCAATGCGGTCTCGCCCTCCAATTTCGCCTTCACCAATCCGGAAGTGCTGCGGGCAACGCTCGCCAGCAACGGCGCCAATCTCATCGAGGGCCTGAAGAATCTCGAAGCCGACATCAAGGCCGGGCAGGGGCGCCTGCGCATCAAGCAGACCGATCTCTCGGCCTTCGAGCTCGGCAAGAATATCGCGACGACGCCCGGCAAGGTCGTCTTCCAGAACGACACGTTCCAGCTCATCCAGTATTCGCCGACCACGGAGAAGGTACATGAGATACCGCTCCTCATCGTGCCGCCCTGGATCAACAAGTTCTATATACTCGACCTCAACCCGAAGAAGTCCTTCGTGCGCTGGGCGACGGAGCAGGGGCTCACAGTGTTCGTCGTGTCCTGGGTCAATCCGGACGCGAGCCACGGCCACAAGACCTTCGCCGACTACATGCGCGATGGCTTCCTGGCCGCGCTCACCGCGGTGCAGGAAGCGACCGGCGTCACCAAGACGAATGTCATTGGCTATTGCGTCGGCGGCTCGCTGGTCGCCTCGGCACTCGGCTATCTCGCGGCCAAGGGCGATGAGCGGATCAACGCCGTCACCTTCTTCACCACGCAGGTCGATTTCGAGAAGGCCGGCGATCTGCGCGTCTTTGTCGACAAGGAGCAGATCGAATGGGCGGAAGGGCGGATGAAGGACAAGGGCTATCTTGCCGGCCGCCATCTCGCCGATGCGTTCAACCTGCTTCGGTCGAATGACCTGATCTGGTCCTATGTCGTCAACAACTACATGCTGGGCAAGGATCCGATGCCCTTCGACCTCCTGTACTGGAACAGCGATTCGACCCGCATGCCGGCGGGCGTGCACAGCCAGTATTTGCGCGAATGCTATCTCAACAACCGGCTGGCCAAGGCGCAGATGACGCTCGATGGCGTGCGCATCGATCTGAAGAAGGCGAAGTATCCGATCTATAATCTCGCGGCGCGCGAGGATCATATCGCGCCCTTGCCCTCGGTGTTCCGGTTGGGTCAGAATTTCGGCGGCGAGACCCGTCTCGTGGTATCGGGCTCGGGCCACATAGCGGGCGTGGTCAATCCACCCGAGGCGCAGAAATACCAGTACTGGACGAA
Organism: Taklimakanibacter lacteus; assembly: GCA_003576695.1. Lineage (GTDB taxonomy): Bacteria > Pseudomonadota > Alphaproteobacteria > Rhizobiales > Aestuariivirgaceae > Taklimakanibacter > Taklimakanibacter lacteus. Next base: position 245,179 of record QOZQ01000008.1, on the reverse strand, counting down.
TGACCAGCCCGCGGCGACGATCGAGGAGTGGCTCAAGGGCGCCACCGAGCATCCGGGCTCGTGGTGGCCAGACTGGCTCGAATGGATCACGCCCAAATCCGGCAAAAAGGTCAAAGCGCGGGTTCCGGGCGAGGGCAAGCGCAAGGCGATCGAGGATGCGCCCGGCAGCTATGTGCTTGTGAAAGCGGAGTAATTCCGGTCTTCGTCGGCCATTTGACAAGCCTTCCGCCTTGCATTACACGCTCGCCCATGCGGGGCCGCATTTGGCCCCGTATTTTGCTTGCCTGCGGATCTCTTGTTTCCACGCGGAACGAAGGTCCTGTCGGCCGGGTAACCGGCAGAGGAGGGCTCGCTCAATAACCCGGCGGTCATTTCGGCCGCCACCTCATTATTTCGAGACTTTGGAGCCAGAGATGACGAAACGCGTGCAAGCCAAGCACAAGATCGACCGCCGCATGGGGCAGAATATCTGGGGCCGCCCCAAGAGCCCCATCAACAAGCGTGAATATGGCCCGGGCCAGCACGGCCAGCGCCGCAAGGGCAAGCTTTCCGACTTCGGCATGCAGCTCAGGGCCAAGCAGAAGCTGAAGGGCTACTACGCCAATATCTCCGAGCGCCAGTTCTTCGGCGTCTATTCGGAGGCCGCGCGCATGACCGGCGACACCTCGCAGAACCTGATCGGCCTGCTCGAGCGCCGCCTCGATGCGATCGTCTATCGCGCCAAGTTCGTCTCCACCATGTTCGCTGCCCGCCAGTTCGTGAGCCACGGCCATGTCAAGGTGAATGGCCGCCGGGTGACCATCCCCAGCATGCGCATCAAGATGGGCGATGTCATCGAAGTGCGCCAGAAGTCGAAGGAGCTGCCGGTGCTCCTCGAAGCGACGCAGCTCGCCGAGCGCGACGTGCCGGATTATGTCGAGACCGACCACAAGGCGATGACCGCGAAGCTGACCCGCGTTCCGAGCCTGTCGGATGTTCCCTATCCGGTGCAGATGGAGCCCAATCTGGTCGTCGAATATTATTCGCGCTGATCGGCTCTTCTATCGAGCTTCAGAACGGCGGGGTTATCCCCGCCGTTTTCGTTTGGGCTCTATCTTATCTCCTTCATCAGGAGTAGCGCCGTATCGCCATCGATGATGAGGCCCCTGGCCGTGCCGCTCTTGAGGAAAGCATGCGCGGCGCGCAGCTTGCTGCGCCCGGCAATGAGGCCCACCGCATTGGCCTTCCGCAACTCATCCAGGCCGAGCGCCAGAGTGCGATGATTGAGCGGGTGATCGACCGGGCGGCCATCATCGTCGAAGAAGATGCCATTGGTGTCGCCGACCGCGCCCGCAGCCCGCAATTCGACAAGCTCGGCCGAGGTCAGCATCTTCTGCCGGCGGAGCAGGGAGTCCTCGGTGAGCTCGCCGATCGAGATATAGGCGACGGTCGCCGAGCGGCCGATCTCGAGCGCCCGCTGCACGCTGCGCTGCGACAGCAGGACCTTGCGGTCCTCGACACTGTCGGCGATGAAGGGCACCGGCAGCACGAAGCCTTCGCCGCCAGTCGCGCGGGCGAAAGCATGCACCACCTCGAAGGGATTATAGGCGGAGTTGGCGGTCAGCGATCCCATCATGCTGATGAACCGCGCGCGCGGCGCCTTCACACCGGCGAGCTGCAAGGTCATTTGCTGCAACGTGCGGCCCCAGCCCGTGCCGATCACCGCATCTTCCTTCTCGGCGAGATGGCTACGCAGATGCGATGCGGCCGCGGCGCCCACGGCGCGGAAAGCAAAACCCTGCAGGACTTCGCTGGCTTCGTCCCCCTTGCGGTCTGATCCGAGAGCCGGCGTGCAGATGCAGAAATCGAGCCCGAACCTGATGCGGATCTCTTCCTCCACCGGCAAGAGGCCGACATTGGTCGGGTTGATCGTGATGCTGACGAGGCCGGTCTCGCGCGCGTCCTGAAGCAGCTTGTTGACCCGCGCGCGGGTGATGCCGAGGCGCCTGGCGGTCGCTTCCTGGTTGAGGCCGCCGACATAATAGAGCCAGGCGGCACGCGCCATCAGCATCTCATCCTCGAGGGCGGGTTCTCTGTCCTGCGGCACGACCTTCTCTCCAAATCCCATCGCCCGGAACCGAATTGAGCCGATTCGAGCGCGACAGGTAACTGCCTCAAAAGATTGAGCTTCGAAATACCCGACGCGCAGCCGGGCTCGTCAGCATGTCATGACAAATGTATTTCATGTTGACAATTGTAATACGACCCTTAATTTCATGATCGCGGACGGGTAAATCCACCCCGCCGCAAGCACTAACGATTTTGCCCGATGGGAGGAAATTAGACATGAAAACCCGGTTTGCCGGAATGATAGCGGCTGTCCTGATGACAGGTGTCATGGCGATGCCCGCGAATGCGCTCGATATCGCCTGGGTTCACTCGAATGCCGCAGCGCAGTCGGAACAGCGCGTGAAGGCCGGCTTCGATGCCTGGCTCAAGGAAACCAACAAGGGCGACTGGAAGGTCAATCTGCTCGACAGCGGCGGCTCGGGCGAGCAGACCGCGTCCAACATCCAGGACGCGGCGAGCCGCGGCGTTGGTGCCATCATCATCACCATGGCGGATCTGCGCGCCTCGCGCGCGGCGCTCGATGCGGCCCGTGCCGCCAAGATCCCGGTCTTCGCGGTCGATTCGGGCTATGTCGATGGCGTGGTCGCCGACATCACCACCAACAACTGGGCCATGTCGGCCGACGTCTCGCCCTATCTGCTCGACCAGTTGGGCGGCAAGGGCAACATCGTCTTCCTGCGCATGGCCGAGCATCACGGCACGCGCAAGCGCGGCGACGTGATGGCGCAGGTGCTGAAGGAATATCCGGATGTGAAGGTGCTGGCCGAGCATAATATCGACTACACCGCCTTCTTCGAGGACACCTCGAAGACGATGGAAGACTATGCCGCCCGTTTCGGCAAGGAAATCAACGCCGTCTGGGCGCCCTGGGATGAGCCGGCGCAGGCCGCGATCAACGCGCTCAAGGCGGCGGGGATCACGGATGTGAAGGTCATCGGCATCGATGGACATCCGCAAGCCGTCGCCGAAGTCTGCAAGCCCGACAGCATGATGATCGCCACCGTCTCGCAGCCCTTCGAGGGCATGGGCAAGATGCTTGGCGAATGGATCGAGGCGATCGTCGTCAACGGCAAGCCGACGGAGGAGGTCGTCCCGGCCAAGACCGTCTATATGGACGCGCCGCTGGTGACCAAGCGCAACTGCAAGGACTTCCTCAAGTAAGCCACTTATAAGGGAGCGGCGTTGCCCTGGCGGCGCCGCTCCTCTTATTTTGAGCCTTGCGATGGCCGAAATGGAAACGTGCCTCACCGACATCACCATGCAATTCCCGGGAACGCGCGCGCTCGACCGCGTGAGCGTCACCTTCCGTGTCGATGAAGTGCATGGCCTCATCGGCGAGAACGGGGCCGGCAAGTCGACACTCGTCAATATCCTCGGTGGCAGCCTGCCACCGACCTCGGGCTCGATCGCCATCGGCGGAGAAAGCGTGCGCCTGAAGAGCCCGCGCGATGCGCTCCTGCGCGGCATCGCCCATGTCAGCCAGGAAGGTAGCCTGGTGGCGGGGTTGAGCGGCGCCGAGAATATCCTGCTCGGCGCCGAACCACGCCGTGCGGGGGTGATCGCCGCGGGGAAGCTCAGGAACGACGCGGCCGCGCTGGTGAAGCGCTGGTTTCCGCAAGTCGTCATCAATCTTGCCGAACCGGTGGCAAGCCTGCCCGTCGCCGACCGCAAGGTGATCGAGATCGTGCGCGCCTTGCGTGGCGATATCCGTCTGCTCATCCTCGATGAACCCACCGCCACATTGCCGGCGCGCGAGAAGGAGCAATTGTGGAGCATCATCCGCAGCCTGCCCAGGCAGAGCGTGGGGGTGATCCTGATCAGTCACTTCCTGTCCGAGATCAAGGCGCTGAGCGACCGTATCACGGTGCTGCGCGATGGCCGCCATGTGGTGACCGAAGCGGCCGGCCGATTGAGCGAAAGCCAGCTCGTCGATCTCATGCTGCGGCGGTCGGGCGAAAGCGGCAAGTCCAAGGAACAGGCAGCTGCCGCCGCCCGCGCCGAGGGCGCTGTCGCGCTCAGCGTCAAAGGCTGGCGGGCCGGGCGGCTGCAGGTGCCGCAATTCCATATCCGCGCCGGCGAGATTGTCGGCCTCATCGGCCTCACGGGCTCCGGACATTTCGGCTTCGCCCGCTCGCTCTACAATCCGGCGGGCGTGCACTACGAGAGTTGCGAGGTGGGCGGGCGTGCCGTAGCACTGCACAGAGCGCGGACCATGCGCGACATGGGCGTGGCGCTGGTTCCCGATCACCGGATGGAGAATGCCCTGATCGGGGAATGGGAGCTGCGCGAGAACCTGGCCATGGTGCATCCCCAGCACGCGGTGCTGACGACGGGCGTGCTGTCGCGCCGGCGCGAGGAAAGCGAAGCCCAGCGCATCATGCGGCTCCTCAATGTGAAGGCCCATTCCTCGGCCCAGCAGCTCAACACGCTCTCCGGCGGCAACAAGCAGAAGATCTCGATCGGCAAGTGGCTCTATGGCGCCGGCAACCGCTACAAGGTGATGATCTTCATCGAGCCGACCGAAGGTGTCGATGTGGGGGCCAAGGCCGAGATCTATGCCGAGATGCGCCGCCTTGCGGGCCTGGGCGTCGCCATCCTCATCGCATCCTCCGACCTGATCGAAATCGAAACGATGGCCGACCGCGTCATCCCGTTCGTCAACCAGGCGGCCGGTCCGGAGCTCACCAGGGCGCAATTCTCGGAGAGCGCCTTCATTACCGCCATGTCAGGAGAATCCGCATGACCTCCACGAGCGCCGGAACCGCTCCGTCGCGTGACCTTGTGCTCGGCATCGTGCGCAAGGACCATGTCCAGCGCTACAGCACCGTCGTCGTGCTGGTGCTGATCTTCCTCATCTTCGCCGCCACGGTCGACCGCTTCCTGCAGCCGCAGAATCTTCTCAATATCGCGCAGCAGATCTCGATCCTGACGATCGTCGGCGTCGGACTCACTTTCGGCTTCGCGGCGCGCGAGATGGACCTGTCGGTCGGATTCGCGGTCGGCCTCGCCGGCATCCTGGTGCCCTTGCTTCTCACCAAGGACGTGGCGCTGCCTCTGGCCCTGCTTGCCGGAATAGGGGCGGGCCTTGTGATCGGCGGCGTCAACGCCGCGCTGGTCACGATCGTCGGCATTCCTTCGCTGATCGCGACACTTGCAACCGCCTCCATCCTGTTCGGAATCAGCTTCATCCTCACCGGCGGGCGCGCGATCTACGGCGGATTGCCCGAGGCCTATCTGTGGCTGGGCCAGGGGCGGGTCGGTGGCGTCCCGGTGCTTGCCATCCTGATGCTGATTGCGGTCATCGTCGCGTGGTTCGTGATGGAGCGCACCGTCTTCGGGCGCTACATCTATGCGGTCGGCGGCAACCGCAAGGCGGCCGAGCTCTCCGGCATCAATGTGCGGGGATACCGTATCGCGGCGCTCGTCGTGTGCGCCGTCTTCGCGACGGTCGCCGGCATGCTGCTCGCCTCGCGGCTGGGCTCGGGCCAGCCCAATGCCGGCGAGCGCTATCTTCTCGACGGGCTTGCCACCGTCTTCATCGGCATGACCATGCTGCGCCCGGGAACGGCGACCGTGGTCGGCACCTTCTTCGGCGCGCTGTTCATCGGCATCATCAACAACGGGCTCAATCTTCTGGGGATGGACACCTATATCCAGTCCATCGTCAAAGGCATCATCATCCTGACCGCGGTCGCGGTCGTATCGCGCACCACGAAGCTCAATCTTCTCTAGACTCCGGAGTTACGCATGAGCAAGCCAAAGGGGGCATCCGCTCCCGGCACAAAAACCAATTCCGACCTGCCGGAGCTCTATCGCACCATGCGCCGGGTGCGCAGCTTCGAGGAGCGGGTGGGTGAACTCTTCGTGCGCGGGCAGACGGCGGGCTCGATGCTGCATCTCTCGATCGGCGAGGAAAGTGCGGCGGCTGGCATCACCGCAGCAATGAAGCCGCAGGACACCTTCACCACCCATCATAGAGGCCATGGCATCTTCCTGGCGCGCGGCGCCGACCCAAAGCGCATGATGGCCGAGATCGGCGGCAAGGAAGCGGGCTACTGCCATGGCAAGGGCGGCTCGATGCATATTGCCGATATGGGCCTCGGCCATCTCGGCGCCAATGCCATTGTCGGCGGCGGCATTCCGGCCGTTGTCGGCGCCGGTCTCTCGGCGCGGCGCAAGCGCAACAACGCTGTTTCGGTCGCGTTCTTCGGCGATGGCGCCACCGGGCAGGGCGTACTCTATGAGAGCATGAACATGGCGGCGCTGTGGGGCCTGCCGGTGCTCTTCGCCTGCATCAACAACCAGTATGGCATGGGCACGCGGATCGACCAGGCGACCGCCAATACCGCGCTGCATGAGCGCGCCATCGCTTTCGGCCTTAATGGCGAAAGCGTGGACGGGCTCGATGTGGAGGAGGTGGCGGAAGCTGCGCGCCGGCTGGTGGATGCGGCACGTGCCGGCAAGCCCGGCTTTCTCGCCGTGTCCTGCTATCGCTTCTATGGCCATGCGCGCAAGGACAAGTCGCCCTATCGCGATGCGGCGGAGGAAGAAGCAGGCCGCCAGCGCGACCCGGTGGCATTCGCCCGCGCAAGGCTGATCGAGCGCGGGCTGGTGAAGGCCGCTGAGCTCGATGCGCTCGACAGCGAGATCGCCAGGGAAATGGATGCCACCATCGATTTCACCATCGCCCAGAACGAGCCGCCGCTCGCCTCGATGTTCCGCGACGTGTTCGATCCCTCGGAGCCCGAGCCCGAGCCGGTCCGCACCCGCCTCAACCGCGTGCTCGCAACGGAGCAAGAGAATGGCTGAACTGACTTACCGCGACGCGTTGCGCAAGGCGCTGGCGGATGCCATGACCGAGAATCCCGATATCGTCATCCTCGGCGAAGAGGTCGGCCGCTATGGCGGCGCCTATGGCGTGACCAAGGACCTGATCAAGGAATTCGGACCTGAGCGGGTGATCGATACGCCGATCTCGGAACCCTCCATTGTCGGGGCGGCGGTCGGCGCCGCCATGACCGGCCTGCGTCCGGTGGCCGAGCTCATGTATGTCGATTTTCTTGGCATGACGATGGACCAGCTGGCGAACCAGGCGGCGAAGATCCGCTACATGTTCGGCGGCCAGATCGGCGTGCCGATGGTGCTGAGGACCCAGGGCGGCACCGGGCGCTCGGCGGGCGCGCAGCATTCGCAGAGTCTCGAAGCCTATGTGATGCACACGCCGGGCCTCAGGCTTGCCATGCCGGCGACGGTTGCGGACGCCTATCACCTGCTGCGCCAGGCGCTGGAGAGGCCCGATCCGGTCGTCTTCATCGAGCATAAGGCGCTCTATACGATGAAGGAAGATGTGGATCTCGGCGCCAGGCCGCCGGCCTGGGGGAAGGCTGCGGTGCGACGCCAGGGCAAGGATCTGGTGATCGTCACCTATTCGCGCCAGCTCCATTATGTCATGGACGCCGCCAAGGCGCTGTCGGCCAAAGGCATCGAGGCGACCGTCATCGACCTGCGCACGCTCAATCCGCTCGATTTCGACACGATCCGCGAGCATGTCGAGCGCATCGGCCGCGCCATGGTGGTCTCGGAGGGCGCGATGACGGCCGGTGTCGCGGCCGAGCTCGCGGCGCGCATCTCGGAAGAGTGCTTCGATTTCCTCGAAGAGCCGGTGATCAGGGTGGCGGGCGAGGATATTCCGATATCCGTGTCGCCGGCTCTCGAAAGCGGTTCGGTGCCCGGCCCGCAGCTCATCGCCGAAATGGCGGGGCGGTTGCTCGCATGAGCACACGCATACTCACCATGCCGCGGCTCGGCGAGACGATGGAGGAAGGCACCATCGTCGGCTGGCTGGTTTCTCCCGGGCAAAGCTTCAAGCGCGGCCAGGCGATCGTCGAGATCGAGACCGACAAGACGGTGGTCGAGTTTCCGGCATTGGGCGACGGCGTGCTCGAGGAGACACTCGCCGGCGACGGAGACCGGGTCACGGTCGGCAATCCGATCGCGCGGGCCGTGGTGACGAATATGCATGACTGGGAGAGTGCGGCAGCTGATGTGCCGAGCGTCGATGCTCCGGCTTCGGCTGGCGTCACGGCAAGCGCGCCACCGCCGCCTGCGCCTTTGACCAGCGGGCGGCCGCGCGCGACGCCGGTGGCCCGCCGCCTGGCGCGGAAGGCCGGTCTTGCCCTGGAAGCGCTGCAGGGGACTGGCCGGCGCGGCCGCATCGAACGGGAGGATGTCGAGCGAGCATCACAGTCCGGGACCGGACGCACCAGCGGCCGGATCGCCTATGACAAGCTCGGCGAAGGCAGCACCACCTTCCTGCTGATCCATGGATTTGCCGGGGACCGCAGCACCTGGGCGGCGACGGCCAGCGGTCTCGCGCGCGCCGGCCATTGCGCCATCGTGCCCGATCTTCCCGCCCATGGCGCGACCATGGCCGAGGCGCAAAATCTCGATGATCTCGTTGCCGCTCTGGCGGAATTCAGCGCCGGACTGGCCGGTCCCCTTCATCTTGTCGGCCATTCACTCGGGGCTGCGGTCGCCGTGGGAATAGCCGAGCAACTGGGTGCCAAGGCGGCAAGCCTGACGCTGGTCGCGCCGGCCGGAACGGGCCGCGAAATCGCGCAGGACTTCATCTTCGGCATGGCCGAAGCAACGACAGCGGCGGAAGTTGCGCATCTGCTGCGTATGCTCGGACCGAAGGGCGAGGGGCTTTCGGACGCGGCACTCGCCGCGATGGCCGCGCAGCTGGCGCAGGGCCGCCTCAAGACCCTGGCCAACGCGCTGGCCGGTCCGCAGGGACAACGCATCGACATCCTGCGCCCGCTGGCAAAGCTTATCGAGCAGCTGCCGGTGCGGGCGCTCATCGGCAAGGATGATCGCATCATCCCACCGTCGCATGCCTTCAACTTGCCATCCGGCGTCGCGGTGCATTTCCTGTCGGCAGGGCATATGCCGCATTGGGATGCGCCACGCGAAACACTTGGCCTTCTGACAGGAGTCGTTCATGGCTGATACGAAACAAGCTCTCGCCGCCGCCAGGACACGCCTCGGCGCATTCGCCAAGGCAGCACCTGGCCTCATGAAGGGGCTCAGCGAGGTGAGCCGCGCCGCCACGAAGGAGGGACATTTCAAGGCGGCGGACAAGGAACTGCTGGCGGTTGCCATCGCGGTCGCGACCGGCTGCGAGGACTGCATTCTCTATCATGTCGATGCCGCGATCCGGCATGGGGCGAGCGAGGCGGCACTTGTCGAGGCGCTGGAGGTCGCGGTCGAGATGGGCGGGGGACCCGCCGTGATGTATGCCGGCAAGGCGCTGGAGGCCTATCGGTCTCCGGCTTGAGCTCTTGAACGAGGGAGGAGCGAATGGCCTATTACCTGACCGCGGATGGCGGAACGGAAAGCCTCAGGGCGCGGATCTATGATCTTGACGGCGTGTGCCTCGGCTCGAAGGCGGTGCCCTATGAAACGCGGTTCTTTCCAGGCGCACGGGCCGAGCAGAATCCCGAAGACTGGTGGCAGGCGCTGATCGCAGCGACACGCGGCGCCATTGCCGAGGCGCGTATCGATGCCGCCCAGATCGAGGCGATGGCCTATGCGACGACCTGCTGCACCGTCGTTGCGCTCGACAAGAACGGCCAGGCGCTGCGGCCGGCCCTTCTGTGGATGGATGTGCGCGCCCATGAAGAGGCCGATGCCGTCCTTGCCACGGGCGATGCGCGCCTCGCCATCAATGGGGCAGGGCGAGGGCCGGTTTCGGCGGAATGGATGATCCCCAAGGCGCTGTGGCTCAAGCGCCACGAGCCCGAGGTCTTCGCCGCCGCCGAAACGATCTGCGAATATCAGGATTACCTCACTTTCAGGCTCACCGGCGAGCGTTGCGCCTCGCTCGATAATGTGGGCTTGCGCTGGCATTATTCGAGCCGCGAGGGCGGCTGGGCGCGGGGCATCCTCAAGCGCCTCGATATCAGCGATCTCGAAGGGAAATGGCCGCAGCGCGTCGTGGCACCAGGCGCGGTCGTGGGCACGCTGACCTCGGCGGCGGCTGCCGCTCTGGGCCTCAGCCCAAAGGTCAAGGTGGTGCAGGGCGGGGCCGATGCGCTCATCGGCATGATCGGGCTCGGCGTGGCGAAGCCCGGCCAGCTGGCGCTGATCACCGGCTCATCGCATCTGCAGTTCGGCGTCACCGAGGCGCCCATCCATGCGCCGGGCGTGTGGGGCGCCTATCCCGACATCGTCTATCCGGGCCGCTTCATCGTCGAAGGCGGGCAGACCTCGACCGGATCGATCATCAACTGGCTGAGGCGCATCACCGGCGGTACGCTCGACCTCGCGGAGATGAACAGCAAGGCCGAAGCGCTGGAGCCGGGCTCCGACGGCCTCATCGTCCAGGATCATTTCCAGGGCAACCGCACGCCCTATACCGATCCCCTGTCGCGCGGCGCCATTGTCGGGCTGACGCTGGCGCATGAGCCGCATCACATCTTCCGCGCCATCATGGAAGGCATCGGCTTCGGAACGCGCGCCATTCTCGATGCCTTCAAGGCCGGCGGCTACAGCAGCACCGAGATCACCGCCGGCGGCGGCGCCACCGCGTCGCGCCTGTGGATGCAGATCCATGCCGACACGGCCGGCCTGCCGGTGCGCATCCCGGCCTCGCCCGATGCGCCCTCGACCGGTTCGGCAGTGCTGGCCGCGCATGGCGCCGGCCGCTTCGCCTCCATCGATGACGGCATTGCCGCCATGGTGCGGCCGGGATCGATGGTCGAGCCGCGGCCGCGCGAAGCCGCCCTCTATGACGAGATCTATCACCGCTACAAGGCGCTCTATCCGGCGCTGAAGACCGTGCTTGGCTAAGTGAAGGAGACGAGGATGACCGTTGGAAAGGGACGCGTGGCGCTGGTGACGGGAGCCAGCCGGGGAATAGGGCGCGCCATTGCGCTGGGCCTCGCCGAGCGCGGCTTCGATCTCGCCTTGAACGATATTCCACGCCAGGCCAAGGCGCTCGACGAGGCCGCCGCGGCCGTGCACGCCCTCGGCCGCCGTGCCGTGGCGCTCCATGCCGATGTGTCGCAGAAGATCGAGGTCGAGGCGATGGTCGAAAAGGCGGTGGCCGAGCTCGGCGGCATCCATGCCGTCGTCAACAATGCCGGCATCCTCATCGCCGCATCGGTCGAGACCCTGGCCGAAACGCATTGGGACAGCGTCATGGATGTCAATGCCAAGGGCACGTTCCTCGTCATCCAGGCCGTGCTGCCGGTCATGAAGCGCCAGGCCTATGGGCGCATCTGCAACATCGCCTCGATCGGCGGCAAGCATGGCGCGCCGCAGCAGGCCCATTACTCGGCCTCGAAGGCCGCCGTGATGGGCTTCACCCGCGTGCTGGCGCAGGAGCTCGGGCCCATCGGCATCACCGCGAACTGCGTGTGCCCCGGCATCATCCTCACCGATATGGGCCGCGTCAATCTCGACGATCCGGCGATCCGCAATGCCTGGGCGGCCAAGACCGCGATGGCGCGCATCGGCGATCCGGAGGATGTCGTAGGCCCCGTCGCCTTCTTCTGCTCGGATGACAGCGCCTTCGTCACCGGCCAGACGCTCAATGTCGATGGCGGTATCGTCTTCTCGTAATCCCTAGAGCATGATGGCTTTTCGTCGAGTCGCCATCACGCTCTAGCTTTTTGTTTGCGCATGATTTTTCCGGAAAACCGGTTTCCACTTTTCCGGATCATGCTCTAAGCCGCGAAGCGATCGACCCGGAAAGGTGCCAGCAATTCGGACCGTCCCTCGGTGACGAGACGGGCAACTTCCTCACCGACGCCGGCGCCCAGCTTGAAGCCGTGGCCGCTCGATCCGCAAATGACGAAGAGCCCGTCAATGCCGGGCACCGGTCCGATGATCGGATTGTCGTCCGGGCTCATGTCATAGAGGCCGGCATAGCCCGGCCGGACGCCAAGCTCGGCGAGGCGCGGGAAGCGCGGCAGGAGGAAGCTCAAGGAGTCGAGGCATTCATCCTCATCCGTCTCGGCGCGGTAGTCATCCGGGTCGGTGACGATCTCGGGGCGCGCCAGAGTCTGGTTGCGGATACCGGTGCCGCCGCCCGCCCAGACGCCCGCCAGGATGACGCGGTCGCCATCGGGACGCGCATAATTGCACAGGAGATCGTCGCACCAGGAGAAGGGCATGAAGTCGCGCGCTTTGCCGCCGCCGTCGAGCACCGCCATGATATGGCGCTCGACATGGATCGGCAGCTCATAGCCCTGAGCTGCGATCAGAGGTTTCGTCCACACGCCGGCCGCCGATATGACGATGGGAGCTGAAAGCTTGTCGCCATTTGCGGTCTCGACTCCGGTGATCCTGCCGGAAGACTGGACGAGGCGCGTGACCTTGCGGTTGAGATAGACCGTGGCGCCGCGCTGACGGGCGCCCTTCACCAAAGCATGGGTGGCGCCATAGGGATCGCCATAGCCATAGGCCTCTTCCCACAAAGCGAGCGCGATGCCGTCGAGATCGATGCCGGGCGCCTGGCGCGCCAGCTCATCGGCCGACATGGGCTCGATCCTCGACCCCTCCGTGGTGATGCGTTCCGCCGCGGCGCGCCAGGCCGGAGCCGAATCCGCGCCGCAGGCCCACATCATGCCGCATTCTGTGTGCGCTGGCGCCTCGCTGGTAAGCTCGGGGATGCGCCGCAAGGTGCCTACGCCGGCAATGGCGAGGCGCGACAGCTCGCTTTGCAGATAGAAGGCGTGGGTCACCGCCGATGACCGCCCCGTTGGGCCAGAGGCCGGGTGGCTCATCTCGATCAGCGCGACATTGGCGCCGCGCTCGGCCAGGAAGAAGGCGGTCGCCGCACCTGCAATGCCGGCGCCGACGACGATCACGTCATGTGTGCTCATAGTGCGTCCTCATACGCCTTGATAGATACGCCGCGCATTCGTCCGGGCGACGAGAGCTGCGATCTCGTCCGCATCCTTCGCCGAGCAGAAGCCATCCCTGATCCAGCTGTCGAGAATGCGCTGGAACGCCCGGCGGAACAGGAAGGCGCCCAGATAATAAAGCTCGGACAGGCCGAAGGCGTCGGTCGAGAACAGGAATTTCTGGAACTTCCCGATCTGCAGCGCCTCGCGAAGGATGTTCTCGGATTCAGCGGCGCCATAATTGAGAATGACGCCGGCATCGTAATAGACATTCTCGAACACCTCGGAGAGCCATTGGGCTTCCTTGAGGAACGGCCAGTTGTGGAGGAGCGTAATCGGTACCTGCCATTTCTCCATGGCGGCGATGAAGTCGGTGAAGTGGGTCGGATCGCAGGCATGCATATAGATGTCGGGGTCGCCGAAGCCGACATGGAGCTGCAATGGCAGCTTCTTCGCCCGGCAGATTTCGGCGCCGACCCACAGGCCATGGCGAATGACGGTTGGATCGCCGATGCGGAACTTGCCCGCCGCCTGCGAAGCCTTCATCCAGGCGCCTACGGCCTTGACGATTTCCGCAGGGGCGGGCGCCGACTGCGGAATGGCGAAAGTGCAGCGATAGGCAACGATCGATTTGAGGCCGACGGCCCCGGCGCTGCGCTCGGCCAGCCGGTCGGCAAAGGCCCTGGCGAAATTCTCCGCGCTGACGCCGGTGGCGGCGACTTCCTCGATGATCGCCTCGATGCGCACCACCTCATGTGCCGGCCTTCCGGCAAGGGCGCCGGTTTCCTCGAAGCTGTGAATGGCGCTGGAACGATGGCCGGTATCGACGATGAGGCAGTCTAGATGGGAAGTGCGCATCAGGCGGCGGTTCACCTCGGCAGCACCAAGGGCCAAGCGTTTCTCCACATAGGCCTCGCCCGAGACATGCGGTTCCAGATCGAGCAGCGGTGCGCAGAAGCTGCGGATGGCGAGGCCGAGCGGCTTCTGGAATTCATTCGTGCCGGGCGGCGGCGGGCGGTAGCTTTCCGAGAACAGCGCCTGGAACTGCTTCCAGTCGAGCTGCGCCGGCGAGATGCCGTGGCAGTGATGGTCGATCAGCGGCAGCGTCTCAATAGGCATCGTGATATCTCTGGCACATGGCTTCGGGCGTCGCTTCGGCGAACATCTCGATCTCCTTGCGCTTCACCGCCACATAGGAGTCGCGCATGACATCGGGCAGCCAGGAGGAAACGGTCTTGCTCGCCAGCATGAGGTCGAGCGCTTCGCCGAGCGATGAAGGCAGGGGGCGCACGCCAAGGGCTGCTCTCTCGCTCTGCGAATAATCAGCGGGATCGCGATCGAGCATCGCAGGCAGCGGCAGCTTCTGGCGAATGCCTTCGAGGCCGGCGCGCACGAGGGCGGCCAACACCATATAGGGGCTCGCTGTCGCATCGGGCGGGCGCAGCTCGAGATTGAAGGCCTTGGCCGACTTGGCCGGATCGGGCGAGGGGCAGGCGCGGATCGTCGCCTCGCGGTTCTGCACGCCGAAGGCGGCATAGCCGCAGGACCAGTGATGCGGGCCGAGCCGCAAATAGGAGACGGGCGAGGGGGCCACCAGCGCGCAGAATTCCGGCATGTAGCGCACGACGCCGGCAGCGAAACGCTGCGCCGCTATGGAAATCTGCGCAGGCTGCCCCGCATCGAAGGTGCGGTTCACGCCCTTGGCGTCGACCAGGCTGAAATGGACATGGGCGCCGTTGCCGACGCTGGTCGGGGTGGGCTTGGGGGTGAAGCTCGCCCGGAAGCCCAGGCGGCGCGCCGTTTCGCGAATGACCTCGCGGGTGATCACGCAACGGTCGGCGGCGGCGACGCCAATCGCCGGGCCGCACGAGATCTCATATTGGCGCACGCCATATTCAGGCTCGACCGTTTCGAGGCCGACATCGGCTATGAGCAGCGCCCGGGTGAGATCGCTCGTGAAGGGCGCCACCATGCGCATCTGCTCGACCGAGAAGGGCACGATCCAGGGCAGGTTGTTGCCGGAGAGGAGGAATTCATGCTCGAAGGCGGCAGCGAGAGAGAGGCCGGTCTCGCTCTCGAGGTCGGCAAGCGCGTCCTTGAGGAGACCGCGTACGCAGCAATCCCAGTTCCTGCCGGCAAGCATCGAATCGCACAGCGCGAAATGGAAGGCCGGCGCATCGTCCCAGATCGCGATGCGGGTCTCGGTCGCGAGCACCGGCGTCTGGCGCACCTCGGTCATCGGTCCCCAGGGATTGTCGGCAATATCCTCGAAGGGAGTCAGCGCCTGGCCGGCAACCGCCCAGCCAAGGCCGGTGGCGTGACGGTCCTTGAACTGGGCCACGGGAACGCCCCGGCAGCGGGTAATGCCGACATAGTCGGTCCAGACCAGAAGAACGATCTCGCCTGGATCACCGGCGCCCGGCCGGCCTTTCTTCGCCGCTGTCGCGGCGCGGGCTCTGCGTGCCATTCATTTCCTCCCTGGGACATCGAGGTCCCGGATTCTTACGTCTCTTCTTCCCGGCGCGCATGCTGATCCGGCGGTCAGGATGCCCGGCAGGGTCCGAAACGGATTGAATTATTTTTTACAGTTTGGAGTATTTGTGTCAATTCCGTAATAAATATTGACATCGCCTTTTTGCTCACCCTAGATTTGCAAACGGGGAGAAAAGAACGGGTGAGGGATGAGCTTCGGCTCAACATTGTCGCGCGCTATTGCTGTCGATGCCGTGCCGGGCGCCGCACTCCTGGCGGGTCTTGTGGCGTTGCCCTGCCTCGTCATCGCGCTGACCGGCAGCGGCGCGCTGGTCCTCACGGCCACCAATTTCCTCGTCATGCTGATCGCGGTGCTCGGCATTTCGCTGTTCAGCGGCAATTCCGGCATCATCAGCTTCGGCAATGTCGCCTTCATGGCGATCGGCGCCCAGGTGTCGGCCACGCTGACACTGCCGCCGGCGATCAAGACCGCCAACCTGCCGCTGCTGCCGGTTTTCCTCCAGTCGATCCAGCTCGATTTCTGGAGCGCCACCGCCGCGGCGCTCATCGTCGTCATCATCGTCGCTTTGGCGAGCGGCCTCGCTCTGGTGCGGATGAGCCCGACTTCGGCCTCGATCGCGACTTTGGGCCTTCTCATCATCGTCAATTCGATCATCGTCGGCGCGCAAGGTTTTACCCGCGGCAGCCAGGCCATGTATGGCGTGCCCAAGCTTGTCGGCCTGCCGATGGCCGTAGGGCTTGCAGTCGTCGCCATCATCGCAACGCGGCTCTATCGCGATTCCGTGACCGGGATCAGGCTCAGGGCCGGGCGCGACAATGATGCGGCGGCGCGCGCCTGCGGCATCGATGTGCCGGCCGAGCGGCTGCGCGCCTGGGTGGCCGGCGCCATTCTCTCCGGGCTCGCGGGCGCGATGTTCGCCCATATGCTGACCGTCTTCTCGGCCAAGAGCTTCTATTTCGACCTCACCTTCTCGATCATCGCCATGATGGTGGTGGGCGGCATGGCGAGCGTTACCGGCGCCGTCTCGGGCGCGGTGGTGATCACGGTGCTGATCGAAATCCTGCGCCGGCTCGAAAATGGCTTCAGCCTCGGCGGGCTGCAAGTGCCGCAGATATTCGGCCTCACCCAGGTGGGCCTCAGCGTCGCCATCCTGGTCATCCTTTATGGCGGGCAGACAGGTCTTCTCGGTTTCCGCGAGATCGATTCCTTCCTGCCGAAATCCTGGCGGCGCCAGCGTGCGCTGCCGGCAGCGGCATCCGCGCAAGCGCGCGCCGACGATGGCGGCGATGTGCTTTCGGTGCAGAAGCTCACCAAGAGCTATGGCGGGCTTGTCGCGGTGAGCGATGTAAGCCTCAGCGTGCGCCGCGGCGAGATCGTCGGCCTCATCGGGCCGAACGGATCCGGCAAGACGACGCTGCTCGGCTGTATTGCCGGCACCCACGCGGCGACCTCCGGCGATATCAGGATCGGCACGCTCAGCCTCAATGGCCTGGCGCCGCATGCGATCGCCCGCCTCGGCATCGGGCGCACCTTCCAGACGGTGCGGCTCTTCGCCAATATGACGGTGCTCGAGAATGTGACGGCGGCGCTCGCCGATGCCGAGCGCGGATCAGGCCTCGATGCGCTGGCGGGCAGGGCGATGGACCTCCTTGCCGAAATGGGTATTGCCGAGCTCTCAGGCCATATCGCCGGCACGCTGGCTTACGGCCAGCAGCGGCGCGTCGAGATCGCCCGCGCGGTCGCCGTTTCCCCGGCCTTCCTGCTGCTCGATGAGCCCACGGCGGGCATGAACGATGTCGAGACCGGCGTCATCCTCGCGACGCTCAAGCGGCTGGTGGCCGAGCGCAATATCGGACTCCTGATCGTCGATCACGACATGAAGCTCATCATGTCGCTGTGCGACCGCATCGTGGTGCTCAACAAGGGGGCGCTGATCGCCGAAGGATCGCCCGACGAGATCCAGGGCAACAAGAACGTGCAGGAAGCCTATCTCGGCCGGCGCCATGCCAGGCTGGCCGGCAATCAAGCATAAACACAAGGAGGAAGCAGATGTTCAGGAAATCACTCAACCTCGGTGTCGCCACGCTGGGCCTCGCCATGATGCTCGGCGGGCCGGCCCATGCCGAGGAGACGTTCAAGCTCGGTTTTCTCGGCGGGCTGACCGGCTATCTCGCCCCCTATGACCAGCCCTCGCTCGACGGCCTCACCTTCGGCGTCGACGAGATCAACAAGGCGGGCGGCCTGCAAGGCAAATACAAGATCGAGCTGGTGTCGCGCGACATGCGCTCGGAGACGGCGGAATCAGCCGTCATCGCGCAAGAGCTGGCAGGCGCCGGCGTCAATTTCCTGGTCGTGCCCTGCGATGTCGATCCGGCTGTGGCGGCGGGGCAGATCTCGGCGGCTGCGGGCATCCCGACCATGTCATCCTGCGCCTCGACGCCAACGCTGCCCGGCATTGTCGGGGAATACATGTTCTCCAACTACACCGCCGACAATCTGCAGGCCGCCGCCCTTGGCGATTATGCAATGAAGCAGGGCTACAAGAACGCCTTCGTCATGCTGTCGAAGGACACGCCCTATACCCAGAAACTGCCGGAATATTTCGTGGAAGTGTTCAAGAAAAAGGGCGGCAGCATCGCCGGCATCATCGAATACAAGATGGGTCAGCAGGATTTCGCCGCCGAGGTGACGAAGATCAAGGGCCTGTCGCCGGCGCCCGACGTCATCATGACCTCGGCCTATGAGCCGGATTTCCCGGCTTTCATCAAGGCGCTCCGTGCCGCCGGCATCACGACGCCAGTGCTGGGATCGGACGGCATCGATTCACCGACGACGCTCGCCCTTGGCGATGTGGCCGAAGGGGTCGTCTTCACCAATGCCGGCTTCGCCACCGAAGGCTCGGCGCTGGCCAAGTTCTTTGCCGACTACAAGGCGGCCAAGGGCAAGGAGCCTGAGACGCTCTATGTCGCGACAGGCTATGACATCGTGAAGGTGTTGGACGCTGCTGTGGGGGCCAGCCAGGGCAAGCTCGACGGCAAGTCGCTGCGCGATGCGGTCGACGGGCTCGAGAATGTTGCCGTCGCAACAGGCACGATGACATACAAGGGCATGAACCGTGTGCCGCTGCGCACCGTTGCGCTCAACAAGGTCACGGGCGGCGCCAGGGCGCTGGTCGAACTGGTGACGCCGGCCGCCGCCGACGTTCCCGCGGCGCAGTAAATCCTGCCATGCTCGAAGTCCACGATCTCAGAGTTTCCTACGGGCCGATCCAGGCGGTCAGAGGCGTCAGCTTCTCCGTGGCGAAAGGCGAGATCGTGGCGCTTCTGGGCGCCAACGGGGCAGGCAAGAGCTCGATCCTCAAGGCCTTCATGGGCATAGCGCCGCGCAGCGCCGGGCGGATCAGCTTTGCCGGTGAGGCGGTCGAGCGGGCCGATACGGCGAGCATCGTGCGGCGCGGGCTGACCCTGGTGCCGGAAGGGCGCCGGGTGTTCAGCCAGCTCAGCGTGCTGGAGAATCTCAAGATCGGGGCGGCCGCCAATCGCCAGTTGCGCGGCCGTACGCTTGAGAATTGCGAGCGCATGTATGCGCTCTTCCCCAAGCTGGCGGAGCGGCGCGACCAGCTTGCCGGATCGCTCTCGGGCGGCGAGCAGCAGATGCTCGCCATTGCCCGTGCCCTGATGTCGGAGCCGCGCATGCTGCTGCTGGACGAGCCCTCGCTCGGCCTCGCGCCCAATGTGGTGGACCAGATCTTCGATTTCCTGAAAGCCCTGCAGAAGCAAGACATCGCGCTGCTCATCGTCGAGCAGAATGCCGAGACGGCGCTCGATATCGCGGCGCGCGGTCTCGTGCTGGCGCAGGGCCGCATCGGCAAGGAGGGCGCCTCGGCGGCGCTGCGGGCGGATGAAGAGCTGCAGCGTCTTTACCTGGGGGCCGGCTGAGGCGCATGGACATCGTACTGCAGCAACTCCTGAACGCGGTGGCGCTCGGCGGCACCTATGCGCTGCTGGCCCTGGGCCTTGCCATCGTCTTCTCGGTGATGGGGCTCATCAACTTCGCCCATGGCGAGCTCATGACCGCCACCGGCTATGGCATCTTCTTCGGCATCGCCGCGGGTTTCCCCTTCATCCTGTCGCTCGGCATGGGCGTGGGTCTCGCGGTCGTGCTGGCGCTGTCGATGGAGCGCGTCGCCTTCCGTCCGATCCGGCGAGCATCGCCCACCATCATGCTGCTCACCAGCTTCGCCGTCAGCACCATCCTGCACACGCTGATGCAGAATCTCATCTCGGCCCGGCCGAAGCCGATCCCGATCCCCGACATGCTGGCGGGGGCGGTGACGATCGGGGCGCACCAGATCGGCACCATCCAGGTTCTTTCCATCGTCATCGCGGCAGTGTCGCTCATCGGCCTGACGCTGTTCTTCCGTGCCACCTTGCTCGGCATCGGCATGCGGGCGGCGGCGGAGGATTTCGATGTCGCGCGCCTCATGGGCCTCAATGCCAACCGGGTCATCGCGGTCGCCTTCGCCATATCGGGCGTGCTGGCTGGCATTGCCGGCATCCTGTGGCTGTTCCAGCGCGGCTCGGTCGATCCGCTGATGGGCTTCGTGCCCGTGCTCAAGGCCTTCATCGCCGTGGTGCTGGGCGGCATGGGAAGCCTGGTCGGCGCGGTCGCCGGCGGCTTCATCCTCGGCGTGGTCGAGGTGCTGCTGCGCGCGTTCCTGCCCGACGCGCTGATCTCCTATCGCGACGCCATCTCGCTCTCGATCGTCATCGCGATACTCTATTTCTATCCCGACGGAATCATACCGCGCCGCGAGAATATCAGATGAACTGGACTGCGCCTTTCGACGTCTTCAACCCGGAGGGCAAGACGGCGATCGTCATTGTCTGTGACCATGCGAGCAACGCGCTGCCAGGCGAGGTCGGTTGTCTCGGCGTCGCCGAAGGCGACATGCAGCGCCATATTGCCTGGGATATCGGAGCGGCGCCGATCGCGCGCCATCTGGCCCGGATATTCGATGCACCGGCGGTGTTGAGTGGAACCTCGCGGCTGGTTATCGACTGCAACCGCAAGCTCCATGATCCGTCACTCATTCCGTCGATGAGTGACGGCATCATCATTCCCGCCAATGAAGGCTTGAGTCCCGGGCAGCGGCAGAAGCGCATCGATGCCTATTTCAATCCCTATCATGCGGCCTGCCGGCAGGTGATCACGTCGCGTTGCCGAAAGGGAGAAAGACCGCTCTTCCTGTCGGTACATTCGATGACGGACCATATGGACGGAACGCATCGGCCGTGGGAAATATCGCTCTCGTCGAACGAGGATCGTCGCGCGACGGCGCCGGTGCTGGCGGCACTCAGCGAGGTGCCTGGCCTCGTGGTGGGCGACAACCAGCCCTACGACATGGACCCGACGCAGGACTATTCGACGCCCGAACATGCGCTGTCGCGCGGGCTCGACTACCTGCAGGTCGAGTTCCGCCAGGATCTGGTGGCCGAGGCGAAGGGCCAGGAGCGCTATGCACATATCTTTGCCGAAGCGGTCAAGCGGTCCGGTATCCTCACGCCGTAGGATCAGTGCAGTCGCCACTCGCTGCCGACAAAGCGCAGCTCGGCCGGGCCGACGATCGATGAATGAGCGACGCGCACCTCGCAGAGCGGGCCGTCGAGATTGTGCGCCCAGAAATCGAGAAACTTGACGAGGCGCGGGAATTGCGGCGCCAGATCGTAGTCCTGCCAGAGGAAGAGCTGAAGAATATCGCGGTGATCGGGCAGGCGGTACATGATCTCCGCCGTCGTCAAGGACCACCCTCGCAACTGACCTTCGAAGCTTCTGTCGATCATCGCCGTCCTCCAGATTCTCTGGCGATAACAGCTTGTTGCAGCCGGGATTCTCGGTCAAGACAGTGAAGATTGATTTAACGGTTATTTTTCAATCTGTTAGCAGCCCGCCCGAAAGAGTGCTGCCAATTCAGGGACGCAGCGAGAAGGCTTCCGCCATCTTGGCATCGGCGAAGGCGAAGCAGCCGGCGAGCGAGGCATTGAAGGGCAGTTCCGAATAGGTGCCAATGGCGCCATTGGCTTCGAGGCGGCCGGCAAGCCCTGCTTCCTCGCCCTGGACGATCCAGACGAAGCCAAGCCAGGTGCCGCGCACCGGCATGCCATTGGCGGCGACAATACGGGCGAACATCTCATCCTCGCTCATGCCGGGATCGAAGACCGCAAGCAGCGGCCCCGACGCTTCCGGCGGCAAGGCCGCCTGGCGCATGGTCACCGCCATCACCACGAGCCAGACGAGGAGGACGATGCCGCCAAAGGCCAGCGCAAATCTATGGCCCGGCCAGCTGCCCATCAGGCCGGCTGAGGCTGCGCGAAGTGGTTGGAGCGCTGCTCGCGGATAGGCAGATGGACCAATGCGGCGAAGATCCCGAGCGCGGCGCCCATCCACCAGACCGGATCATAGGAGCCGAACTGATCGTAGAGCCTGCCGCCGAGCCAGACGCCGAAGAAGGATCCGACCTGGTGGCTCAGGAACACGAAGCCATAGAGTGTGGCCATATAGCGGGTGCCGAACATCACGGTGACGAGGCTCATGGTCAGAGGCACCGTCGAGAGCCACAGGAGACCCATCGATATGGTGAAGGCCATGGTCGTCACATTGGTGATGGGCAGAAGGATGAAGGCGACGATGGCCAGGGAGCGCAGCACATAGATGATGCTGAGCGGAATGCGCTTGGCGCCCCGGCCGCCGATGATGCCCGAATAATAGGACCCCAGCACATTGAACAGGCCGATGGCGCTCATCGCAATGCCGGCGAATTCGTTGCTGATGCCGTGCTCGCGCAAATAGGGCGGCAGATGGATGGTGATGAAGGCGAGCTGGAAGCCGCAGACGAAAAAGCCGGCGGTCAGGAGATTGTAGGAGCGATTGCCGAAGGCCGCCTTGATGGCCTGGCGCATGCTCATTTCCGCTTCGCCCGGTGGCACGGCGCTCCTCGAGGTGTTATGCGCCATCAGGGGCAAAGCGAAGATGATGATCAGAAGCGAGCAGGCGGCAAGGATGAGCAGCGCCTCAAACCAGCCGAAGGCCGGGATGAGCACGCCACCCAAGGGCGCGAAGATGAACTGGCCCATGGAACCCGCCGCGGTGGCGATGCCGAAGGCCCAGGACCGCTTCTCCGGCGGCACGAGCCGGCCGAAAGCGGCCATGACGATGCCGAAGGACGAAGCGGCAATACCTATACCGACCAGGATGCCACCGCCGAAATGGAGCATGAGGGGCGTCGTCGCCATGGCCATCAGCACCGTGCCGGCGGCGTAGAAGAGCGCACCGCCGATCAGGACGCGGGCGCTGCCATATCGGTCGGCGAGAGCCCCGGCGATCGGTGTCGCAACGCCCCACAGAAGGTTCTGCAGCGCCATGGCGAAGCTGTAGATCTCGCGCGGCCAGGCATGGGCCTCCGAAATCGGCGTGGTGAAGAAGCCGAAGCTAGAGCGCACGCCGAAATTGACCATGGCGACGAGGCAGCCCGAGACGATGATCACGGCGGGCAGATAGTACCAGGGCGTGGGTCTGGCGAGCGGCTGATCGGTCATGGGCGCCTCAAAAGTGGGGGCGCAGCATAGGCACAACCGGAGCCTGGTCAAACTGCGTTCTCATCATGCCCGACCTGCCTCTGGCGCCTAATCTAGCGCGGCCCGAATTGGGCGACGGCGACACCGCCGAGAATCAGGAGGCCGCCCATCATCGTCGTCAAGGCAATCGTCTCGCCCAGGAAGAAAGCACCGGCCAGCACGGCGATCACCGGGATCACATAGAGCGACGTGCCGATCGTCGAAGCCGGCAGCCTGGCGGTGGCGTAGGTCCAGCAGAACATGGCGATGAAGGATGAGACAAAAGCCAGGAAGACGAGCTCGAGCCACTGGCCCTGAGTCATGCGGGTGAGCGTGTCGATGGTTCGGGACGATGCCAAGGCAAGCATCGGGATGGTCCCGACGAGCAGGCTGAGCGCCGTGATCGACAGCGTACCATAGCGCTGAATGATGACCTTGCCGGGAACCGAATAGAACGACCATGCGAAACAGGCGAGGAGCAGCAGCAATGTGCCGGTAAGGTATGATTGGGTCGTATCCGTCGCCATGAGATCGTCCCAGACGAGGAGGACGGTTCCGGCGATTGCCAGGATCAGGCCAAAGATGCTGGCATAGGTCAGTCTCTCGCCCAGCATGATGGCGGCGAGGAGCAGGATGAACAGGGGCTGCGTGGCATAGATGAGGCCGCCGACGCCAGCCGGCACGGTTGCGAAGGCATAGACCGAGGCAGCGCTGTAGCCAAAGATGCCGATGATCGAAATCACGAGCAGGCGAGGCCAGTCGGCCCGGGCGATGCGCCATTTGCCAGTGACCAAGAGCAGGATGATGCAGGCCAGCGAAATGAGAACGTAGCGGATCACCAGCGCATCGGCCGGCCCCAGCCCGACCGAGATCGAGCGCAGGAAAACCGGCGTGACACCCCATATCAGCATGGTGAAGGCCAAAGCGAGGATGGGTTTGAGCCGCGCCATTCAGACCGTCGTCGCCCTGCGGCAGATCCAGATGCCGGCGAGGATCGCGGCCCCGCTTGCCAGCATCATGAGGGTCAGGGGCTCAGACAGTATGAGCCAGGCGACGACGGCGGCGACCGCCGTCTGCATCAGCCCCATCATCGAGGAAAAGGATGTGGGCAGATGGGCGAGTGCGAAAGTCATCATGCCCTGGCCGCCGGCATGGCTGACGACGGCAAGCGCTATCAGGATCAGCCAGCCATTGAGCGAGCCCGACTCCATGGTCGGGCTGAGTGCCCAGGCGAAAGGCAGGATGGCGAGCGCCGAGACCAGCGTGGTGGTGAGCATGATGGTGCCGGTCGAACTGTTGCGGCGCACCTTGGTGATGAGCAGCAGATAGGCGGCATAGAAGGAAGCGGCCATCACCGCGTAGACACCGCCGAGCAGCCGGTCGGGTGGCATTGCCAAGGCGCCGGTCCGCTGCAGCGCCAGGGTCACGACGCCGGCGAGTGCGACGGCAAGACCAATGACGAAGAGCGGCTTGATCTTCTCGCCGAAGAAGAACACTGATGCGACCGTGACGATGATGGGTACGGTGCTGGCGAGGAGCGTCGCCTCGAGCACGGTGGTGTGGGCGATGGCCAGGTGCCAGAAGGCGATGTCGGCGGCAAAGGCGATGCCGGCCAGCACCATCCGGATGCGATCTCCCCGTGTCATCGCACCGAAAGGCTGAAGTTCGCCGCCGCTGAGTCTGATCGCCAGCCAGATGGCGACAACCGCGAAAGCCAACCGGTAGAAGCCTGAAGCCAGCGGGGCGAGATCGGAGACGCGGGCGAGAATGGGTGAGAAACCCACGGCGATGCCGGCGCCCAGAAGCGCTGTGAAAGCAAGGGTCGAGCCTTGCGACGTCGATGGTGAGGAGGTGAGGGCCATGCGGTTGGGCAACTGAGTTGCCCGAACCGTCACTTGGCGTCAATCGCCGGCCGAACCGGGCCAGCCATGCACGATGCATGGGGCCTGTCGCCTGATCGCAGGCGGTTCTGTATGAGGGAGTGCCGGGTTTTCACAGGGGAGTGCCATGGAGATTGCAGGGGTTGCGGCGGTGGTCACGGGGGGCGGGTCGGGACTTGGAGCGGCCACGGCGCGGGCCCTCGCGAAGAAAGGGGCAAGGGTCACGGTCCTCGATATCAGCCCCGATGGAGCGAAGTCCGTTGCCGCGGAGATCGGTGGCCTGGCACTGGGCTGCGATGTGACGCAGGAGACGGCAGCCGAGGCGCTCGATGAGGCGGCCAAAGCGCATGGGCCGGCGCGTGTTCTCGTCAACTGTGCCGGCATCGCTCCATCCGGCCGGACAGTCGGCAAGGAGGGACCGCTGGCGCTTGCCAACTATGCCAAGGTGATCAGCGTCAATCTGATCGGCACCTTCAATATGCTGAGGCTTGCCGCCGCCCGCATGGCGAAGCTCGATCTTCTGGGTGAGGAGCGCGGCGTCATCATCAACACGGCGAGCATCGCCGCCTATGAGGGCCAGATCGGCCAGGTTGCCTATGCCTCATCCAAGGGCGGCGTCGTGGGCATGACTTTGCCGGCGGCGCGCGATCTCAGCTCCCTCGCTATCCGCGTCAACAGCATCGCGCCCGGCATCTTCATGACGCCGATGCTGATGACCGTAGCGGAAGAGTACCGCAAGAGCCTCGGTGCCCAGGTGCCGTTTCCCTCACGCCTCGGCGACCCCAAGGAATATGCAAGCCTCGCCATTCATATCATCGAAAATTCGATGCTCAATGGCGAGACCATAAGGCTCGATGGCGCACTGCGGATGGGGCCGCGGTGAGGTCAGGCGGCCGTCTTCTCGGCGATGAGCGTCTTGAGCTCGCCAGACTGGAACATCTCGGTGACGATATCGCAGCCGCCGATGAATTCGCCCTTCACATAGAGCTGTGGGATGGTCGGCCAGTTGGAATAGTCCTTGATGCCCTGGCGCACTTCGCCCGATTCAAGGACATTTATGCCCTTATAGTCGGCGCCGAGATGATCGAGGATCTGCACGACGCGGCCGGAGAAGCCGCACATCGGCGCGTCCGGCGTGCCCTTCATGAACAGCACGACGTCATTCGACTTCACTTCATTGTCAATCCAGGTCTTGATGTCGGTCATTTTTCACTCGCTCTCTGAGATAGTCTCTGTGTTCCTCATGCCGGCTTTCGGCCGCTTTCTCGGTCAGCCACAAGGCTGAAGGCGGCTGCTCGACCGCCATTTGCGGTCCATATCCTTTTCGTTTCCCCACCGTCCGAAGCGCCAGAAGCGCCACACCCACCACGATAACTGCCACAGCGCCTGCAATCGCGATCGGATGGAGCATTCCAATCAGTCCTCCGGGGCGCTGGTCTGCAGCGCCAAAGCATGCAACTCACCGCCCATTCTACCCTTGAGCGCGGCATAAATCATCTGGTGCTGCTGGACGCGCGATTTGCCCTTGAAGGAAGAGGATACCACATTGGCGGCATAGTGATCGCCGTCGCCCGCGAGATCGCGGATCTCGACACGCGCATCCGGAAGGGCTTCGCGGATCAGGCGCTCGATCTCGGAGGCGTTCATCGCCATGCTCAATCTCTCCTTCAGGCAGCCTTGGCGCCCATATAGGCCGGGAACCAGCCTTCATGGGCCGCCCGCAGCTCGTCCAAGGATATAGAAGCGGCACCTTCGACAATCAATCCGGCCTTGTCGGTTACCATCCCGATCCGGATGACATCGACGCCCTTCACATGGGCCTGGGTGATGATCTTGGCGGCTTCCCTGGCCGGGCAGGTGACCACATAGCGGGCCTGGTCCTCGGCGAAGAGGGCGACATGATCGAGCGCCACGATCGAGGCCCCGAGCGTCTTCGAAGCGAGCGCCATCTCGATCAGCGCGGAAGCCAGGCCGCCGTCGGAAATGTCATGCACGGCAGTGACTTGGCCCGATCTGATGAAAGATCGAATCAGGTCGCCATGGCGCTTTTCCCTGGTCAGATCGACGGGCGGGGGGCTGCCTTCCTCGCGGCCCAGTATCTCGCGCAGATAGATCGACTGGCCGAGATGGGTTCCATGGCCACCCAGCAGCAGGACGGCCTCGCCTTCGGCCTTGAGGGCGAGGGTCGCCATTTTCCCGAGATCGGGCAGGAGGCCGACGCCGCCAATGGCGGGCGTGGGCAGGATCGCCTGGCCATTGGTCTCGTTGTAGAGCGAGACATTGCCGGAGACGACCGGGAAATCGAGTGCCCGGCAGGCCTCGCCAATGCCCTCGATCGCCCTGACGAAAGTTCCCATGATCTCGGGCTTCTCAGGGTTCCCGAAATTGAGGTTGTCGGTGACGGCGATGGGATCGGCGCCGACCGCGGTCAGATTGCGCCAGCATTCGGCCACCGCCTGCTTGCCGCCCTCATAAGGATCGGCCTCGACATAGCGGGGCGTCACATCTGTCGAGACCGCGAGGCCCTTGGGCGTCCCCTCGATGCGGAGGACGCCGGCATCACCACCAGGAATCTGCGCCGAATTGGACTGGATCAGATGGTCATATTGCTCCCATACCCAGCGCCGCGAGGACATATCGGGGCTCGAGAGGATCTTCAGGATCGCGGCCTTGAGATCATTCGGCGCCGGCACGGCGTCGGCCTTGAGCACCGGTGGCGCATTCGGCGCCACCCAGGGGCGGTCATATTCCGGCGCCTGGTCGCCCAGCTCCTTGATCGGCAGGTCGGCCTTCACCTCGCCCCCATGCTTGATGACGAAGCGCAGCGTATTCGTGGTCTCACCCACAATGGCGAAATCGAGCCCCCATTTGCGGAAGATCGCCTCGGCCTCTTTCTCCTTCTCCGGGCGCAACACCATCAGCATGCGCTCCTGCGATTCCGACAGCATCATCTCATAGGCAGTCATGCCGTCCTCGCGGCAGGGCACCTTGTCGAGATCGAGCTCGATGCCGAGATCGCCCTTGGCGCCCATCTCGACCGCCGAGCAGGTGAGACCGGCAGCGCCCATGTCCTGGATGGCGATGACGGCGCCGGACGCCATCAATTCGAGACAGGCTTCGAGCAGGCATTTCTCCGTGAACGGATCACCGACCTGGACGGTCGGCCGCTTCTCCTCGGCCTTGTCGTCGAATTCGGCGGACGCCATGGTGGCGCCATGGATGCCGTCGCGCCCGGTCTTGGCGCCGAGATAGACGACGGGAAGTCCCACACCTTCCGCCTTCGAATAGAAGATCTTGTCGGCATCGGCCAAACCGACCGCCATGGCATTGACGAGGATGTTGCCATTGTAGCGCGGGTGGAAGTTCACCTCGCCGCCCAGCGTCGGCACGCCGAAGGAATTGCCATAGCCGCCAATGCCGGCGACAACGCCCGAGACCAGGTGCCGGGTCCGGGGATGATCGGGGCTGCCGAAGCGCAGCGCGTTCAGGGCGGCGACAGGCCGCGCCCCCATGGTGAATACATCGCGCAGGATGCCGCCGACGCCGGTCGCGGCCCCCTGATAGGGCTCTATGAAGGAGGGATGGTTATGGCTCTCCATCTTGAAGATGACCGCCTGGCCGTCCCCGATATCGACCACGCCGGCATTCTCGCCCGGGCCCTGGATGACCTTCGGCCCGGTGGTGGGAAGCGTCTTCAGCCACTTCTTGGAGGATTTATAGGAGCAGTGCTCGTTCCACATGGCGGACACGATGCCGAGCTCGGTGATGGTCGGATCGCGGCCGATGAGCTTGCGGAAGCGCTCATATTCATCGGGCTTGAGGCCATGCTGGGCGATGAGTTCAGGGGTGATCTTGATGTCGTTGGGAATCATGGTTTTCGCTGGAACGGCTCTTGCGGAAAGGGGTCTGCTTAGCGGGGTTGGGCCCTGATAACAACTCGGCAAAAAGCTTACCCCGAAGGGGCTTCGCGGCTGCGTTTTCCGGCCCAGCGGTCATAGGCGACAAAGGCCAGGCCCAGGACGACGAACAGGATGAATATGAAAGCGATGTTGAGCAGGGCCGAGGGATAGCCGAGCTTGCCCGCATCCATGATCGGATAGGGATATTCTCCGGTCAGGCCGCCGCGGATCATGACATAGACGGCATAGAGGAAGGGGAAGGCCAGCGTCTTCGGGATGCCGGCATAGGCAAGCGTGCCCTTCGGCACGAAGACCAACCAGAAGATAAGGTAGAGGGCCGGCATCACATAGTGCAGCAGCGTGTCGAGCAGGCGCATGAGGCCCTCCGGCGCCCACAGGCCCTCGAGGATGGCGATATAGATGATGGCGACGACCAGCATATAGAGTGCCACCGCGCTCCGGACGCCAGGCTTGCGGAAGAAGGCAAGGCGGCCTTGCCCGGGCAGGAGAGCGGCCAGAAAGCAGAGCACCGCCAGGATGTTGCTGAGGATGGTGAAGAAACTGAAGAAGAAGACGATGGAGCCGAGAGACGTACGTCCGGCCGCCATCGACAGCGAGAAAGTGAGCGGGAACTGGCTGACGAGCGTCGCGGTGCCGATGACGAAACCGGCGCCGGCCAGGCCTCTTCTCCATGTCTGAAACGACGTCGTGCCCTGCATATTCATTCGGCGACCGCGAGGCTCCATTCAGGCATTGCGGATATGCTCTCCCACCAGCGGGCAAGACGGGGGAATTCCGAAAGCATCTGGCGCCCCTCCGGGGCCTGAAGAAAATAGCCGAAAACCGGGGCGACATGGAAATCGGCGAGGCTCGCTTTGGCTGAGACGAGATATGTCATGTCACCCTTCAGGGCGTCGAGCGCTGAAAGATAGGTGCGCGCCTTGGGCAAAGCGGCGGCGATCAGCTTTTCATCGACCGGCTTGCCGTCGCGAGCCTGCGAAACGCGCTCAACATAGATGTCCCAGACCAGCGGGCGATAGCCGTAGGAATCGGTCATCGCCATGACCTGCACCATGCGCGCCCGGTCCGCCACCTTTGCCGGCTGCAAGGCCGGCCCGGAGAAGGCTTCATCGACATAGCGGTTGATGGCTGCCGTCTCATAGAGAACGAAATCGTCGTGGCGGAAAGCGGGTATGCGGCCGAAAGGATGGAGCTTGCGATAGGCCTCGTGATCCTCCGCAGCGGAGAAGATATCGACGGGCTGGAGATCGTAAGCGACGCGCTTGGCGGCGAGCGCCATCCTGACGGCGCGCACATAGACGCTGTAGGAGGCGCCGTAGAGCGTGACCGCGGCGCTCACGCCGCCAGCAGGCTTTCGAACAGCGGCCGGCAGTCGGTATTGCCGTGCAATGGCTCGATCATATTCTCAGGATGCGGCATCATGCCGATGACATTGCCGGCCTCGTTCACGATGCCGGCGATGTCGCTCATCGCGCCATTGGGATTGGTGCCCTCGGCATAGCGGAAGACGACGCGGCCATTGTCCTCGAGCGCTTTCAAGGTCTCGGCGTCGCAAATATAGTTGCCTTCGCCATGGGCGACCGGGCAGCGCACGACATCGCCCTGCTTCATCCGATTGGTGAAGAAGGTGCGGGTGTTCTCCACTTTGAGCTTCACTTCGCGGCAGACGAATTTGAGGCCCGAATTGCGCAAAAGCGCTCCCGGCAGGAGGCCGGCCTCGGTGATGATCTGGAAGCCGTTGCACACGCCCAGCACTTTCAGGCCCCGGGCCGCCTTGGCGCGGATATCGGCCATGATCGGCGAGCGTGCCGCGATGGCGCCGCAGCGCAGATAGTCGCCATAAGAGAAGCCGCCCGGCACGGCGACGAGGTCGACCTTGGGCAAGGTCGTCTCGGTATGCCAGACGATGGCCGGCTTGTGGCCGGTGACGGCTTCGAGGGCCCGCGCCATATCGCGCTCGCGATTGATGCCCGGGAAAAGGATGACGGCGGATTTCATGCTGTCTAAGCGAGCTCGATCTCGTAATTCTCGATGACGGTGTTGGCGAGAAGCTTCTTGCAGATGTCGTCGAGCTGGGCCTTGGCCTTCGCCTTGTCCGTGCTCTTGAGGTCGATCTCGAAATACTTGCCCTGGCGCACGTGATCGATGCCGGAGAAGCCGAGCGAGCCGAGCGCGCCCTCGATCGCCTTGCCCTGCGGATCGAGGACCCCGTTCTTCAGCGTGACTTTGATTTTAGCTTTCATGATGAGATCAGTCACTCTTAACCAATTGCGGGCGGGACCGTTCGGGCTCGGCGAGCTCCGGCATGATGCCGAGGCGCTTGGCCACTTCCTGATAGGCTTCGACGAGGCCGCCCATGTCGCGGCGGAAGCGGTCCTTGTCGAGCTTGTCCTGGGTCTTGATGTCCCACAGGCGGCAGGAATCGGGGCTGATCTCATCGGCCAGCACGATGCGCATCATATCGTTCTCATAGAGCCGGCCGAACTCGATCTTGAAGTCGACGAGCTTGATGCCGATGCCGAGGAAAAGGCCCGACATGAAATCATTGATGCGGATGGCGAGATGCATCATGTCGTCGATCTCCTGGGGCGTCGCCCAGTTGAACGCGGTGATATGCTCCTCCGAGACCATCGGGTCGTTGAGCTCGTCCTTCTTGTAGTAGAATTCGATGATCGAGCGGGGCAGGGCGGTGCCTTCCTCGATGCCGAGGCGCTTCGACAGCGAGCCCGCGGCGACATTGCGCACCACGACCTCGAGCGGGATGATCTCGACCTCGCGCACGAGCTGCTCGCGCATATTGAGGCGCTTCAAGAAATGGGTCGGCAGGCCCAGCTCGTTGAGCCGCGTGAAGATCATTTCCGAGATGCGGTTGTTGAGCACACCCTTGCCGTCGATGACGGCCTTCTTCTGGGCATTGAAGGCGGTTGCATCGTCCTTGTAGTGAACGATCAGGGTTCCGGGCTCGGGCCCTTCATACAGGATCTTGGCCTTGCCCTCATATATGCGGGTGCGCCTGGTGTTCATATTCACAATCCTCATCCAGAAAACCCTTGTTACCCTCGCAAATTACGTCCGCAAGGGAGACTTACGCCACCAATATCGAGAAGTTATGCGACTCGCATTTGCCGCCATGGGCAAAATATAGGGCCTATGGTTGCGCTGCACAATGGACCTAGCCCGGGAGCCTCAGATAATCAAGCGCGGTTGATTTGGGGCCGGGCAGTCGCTATCTCATCGGCCACAGGGGTCATGCGCAGGCTGCGTGGCTGCATTAACTACAGGGGAGACCGGAATGACGACTTTCGACAAGCGCGAGGAAGGTTTTGAGCGGAAATTCGCCCTTGACGAGGAAATGCGGTTCCGGGCCAATGCGCGGCGCAACAAGCTCCTGGGCCAGTGGGCTGCCGAAAAACTGGGCCTTTCCGGCGCCGAAGCCGAGGCTTACGTCAAATCCGTCGTCGCCGCCGACTTCGAAGAGGCGGGCGATGAGGATGTTTTCCGCAAGGTGCGCAAGGATTTCGACGCCAAGAGCGTGAACCAGTCGGACCACCAGATCCGCCGCACCATGGAAGAACTGCTCGGCAAGGCCATCCAGCAGCTGCAGGCCGAGAAGTAAGGCATCCCGATGAGCGTCGATCTCAGGGCAAGGCTCGCCAAGTCCGAACCGTTCTATTTCAGCTGGATGACGCTGCCGGGCGCAATTGTCGCAGGGCAGGTGGCGAGGCTTCCCTATGAGGGTGTCTGCATCGACATGCAGCACGGCCTTGCGGGCTTCACCGATGTCGCTTCCATGTCGCCGGCGATCACCCAGACCGGCAAGCCGCTCATCCTGCGCATCCTGTGGAACGATCCGGGACTTGTCGGGCAGGCGCTCGATGCCGGCGCATCGGTGGTCATCGCGCCCATGGTCAACACGGCGAACCAGGCCCAGGCGCTGGTCAAGGCGGCGAAATACGCGCCCCAGGGCATGCGCAGCTGGGGCGGCTATGCGGCGGTCCAGGCGGCGGGCGTCGTGCCGGCGGACTATCTCAAGGAAGCCAACCGCCGCACCATGGTCTTCGCGATGATCGAGACCGAGGAAGCGCTCGGCAATCTCGACGCCATCGCGGCGACGCCGGGCCTCGACGGCCTGTTCGTCGGCCCCAATGATCTGTCGATCTCGCTCGGCTTCGGCCTCGGCAAGGACCTCAAGATCCCCAAGCTCGAGGCCGCGATCAAATCGATCGCCGCGGCGGCGAAAAAGAACGGGCTGGTGCCGGGCGCGTTCGGCGGCTCGCCCCAGGCTTGCGCTGTCTTCGCCGGGCATGGCTTCCGTTTCATCGCAGCGGCCACCGATGTCGGGCTCATGGCGGCGGGCGCCAAGGCGTTGCAGGATCAGATGGCCGAGATTTGACGCCTATTCCGTTAGCGTCCACAATCCGGGCTGGCAGAGAGGCATTGTTATGGATCAGCGAACTCCCCTGACCGCCAGGCGCGACGAGGTCCTGGACCGGATCGTCGATATCTGTCTGAGCGCTGGCCCGATCGAAGCCCAGACCGACAAGTATTTCACCAATACGTCGCGCATCGTGAAGGCGCATGGCGACGCGCAAGTGACCTTCGCGGTGTTCATGCGAAGGCGCGTCGTCGCGGCGCTCGAACCCACCATCCGCATCATCAACCGCCTGGCACCCGGCACCAAGGTGCAGCGCTTCTTCAACGAGGGCGACCTGGTTCCGTCGGAAATGAAGATGATGGAGATCACCGGCTCCATGGCGAAGCTCTCGGAGATCGAGACGCTGCTCCTGCAGAAGACGGGCTTTCCCTGCGTGTCGGCGAACAACGCCTATGAGATGTGCCGCGCCATCCCGACCGCCGGCTTCATGGACATGCATGCGCGCCATGCGAGCGGCGCCGAGATGAACATCCTCGCCGCCTATGGCGCGGCGATCGGCAGCGAAGCGGCGCGCCGCGCCGATCCCAAGGTCAAGGGCTTCGTCGGGTCCTCGCAGGATCTGACCGCGCCCTTGTTCGGCGCCGACCAGGGCATGGGCACCATGCCGCATGCGCTCGTCGGCTATACCGGCGGCGACGTGCTGGAAGCGATGAAGCTCTTCAACGCCACGATCCCCGACGCCAAGACACTGATCGCGCTGGTCGACTATACGGGCGAGGAGATCACCGACGCCTTGCGCTGCGCCAGGTGGTTCTACGAGGAAGAGAAGCTCGACGAGAAGGGCAAGACCTTCGGCGTGCGCCTCGACACGCATGGCGGGCGCTTCGCCGAAGGGCTCGACTATGAGAAATCGGTCGAGCGCGTCGGCCACTGGCTCGGCGTCTCGGGCGAATACAACATCGTCGAACAAGTGTTGGGCGGGCGCGCCTTCCAGCTCGATCCCGGCAATATCCTGGTCGACAAGGTGCGGCGCATCCTGTTCGGCAAGGGCGTGTCGGTCGCCTCCATCATCCATGTGCGCCTGGCGCTCGATGAGGCCGGCTATCGCGATGCGCAGATCGTCGCGTCCTCCGGCTTCGATCCGCAGAAATGCCAGGTCATGGGCGCCGCCAAGGCGCCGCTCGATGTCGTCGGCACCGGCAGCTTCCTGCCCGCGACCCTGTCCGAGACCTATGCGACGGCCGACATCATCGCCTATGACGGGGTAAGGCGCGTCAAGGTCGGCCGCGAGTTCTTGTTCGACTAAGCCTGGGAATAAACTTACGTTCGCGGCACCCGTCTCGCCGTCCTGAAATACAGGGAATTACAGGGATTTTCAGGGACTTTTCGCAAAAAGACTCCCGCTTCAGCAATATCAATGGGTTGGTTCGCCAGATCGCGCCGGAGCAGGGAATTTTCCGGTTCGGAACGCGGCGGCTTCAGTCTTGTGAAAATTCCCAGGCCTTGCATCGAAATCCCATCCTTCGTCCTCGAAAAAAAATGTACCGGACGACTGTCCGCAAAGGCAAGCGGCGCTGATCACTGCCTTGCACCGGCGCGCAAGCTTTGAAGATTGTGGACATGCCGGGAATCATCGCCTGAACGGGCACCCCCCGGGATTTATTCGCATTCTGCGCCCGTAAGGAATGAGCCCTTAAACATATTTCTGGAAATTCAATCTGTTCCCGGAGGAATGCGGTAGGAATAATCACGGTGACGTGAAGGAAACGACTGTTGAAAGCCTAAGGCGAGTCATGCTTTCCTATCGGCCTATTCGGGCTGAGATTACTGAGGGCTAGTGAACATGCGTATGGGTACTGGATTCTTCCGGAAAATCGCCTCGGTTGCCGCTGCGGGTTTCCTGGGCCTCTTCATAATGGCTTCGGCGGCGCAAGCCAAAGTCGCGGTCAGGATCGACATATCGAGCCAGACCATGTCGGTCTCGGTCAATGGCTGGCCCTATGCGACCTGGCGCGTCTCGACGGCGCGGCGCGGCTACTGGACGCCGCGCGGGTCCTACCGGCCCTTCATGCTGAAGCGCATGCATTATTCGAGCAAATACGACAATTCGCCGATGCCGCATTCGATCTTCTTCAAGGGCGGCTATGCCATCCATGGCACCGGCTATGTGCGCTCGCTCGGCCGGCCGGCCTCGCATGGCTGTATCCGGCTGGCGCCCGGCAATGCCGCCAGGCTCTTCAGCCTCGTGCAGCGCTATGGCAAGGGCAGCACGCGGATCGTCATCACCAACTGACCAGCATGTCAGCGAGCGTGCGTACCGGCCGAGCGTGACAGGCGGGCGCCGGACGTTCCATCGGTCCGATACTCAAGAGCATGATGGCTTTTCGTCGAGTCGCCATTACGCTCTGGCTTTTTGTTTGCGCATGATTTTTCCGGAAAACCGGTTTCCACTTTTCCGGATCATGCTAGCCGAAGACCCGCTTGAAGATCGTGTCGACATGCTTGGTGTGGTAGCCAAGGTCGAAGAGCTCGGCGAGCTCGGCCTTGGAGAGCTTCGCCGTCACGTCCTTGTCGGCTTGGAGAAGGGTCAGGAAATTGCCTTCGCCGCGCCACACCGGCATGGCGTTGCGCTGGACCGCGGCATAGGCTTCCTCGCGCGCCATGCCTTTCTGGGTGAGCGCCAGCATCACGCGCTGCGAATGGATGAGACCGCCGAGCCGGTCGAGATTCTTCTTCATGTTCTGCGGATAGACGAGAAGCTTGTCGATGAGGCCGGTGAGGCGGCGCAAGGCGAAATCGAGATGCACGGTGGCATCGGGCGCGATGCCGCGCTCGACGGATGAGTGCGAGATGTCGCGCTCATGCCAGAGCGCCACATTCTCGAGCGCCGGCACCGCGGCCGAGCGAACCAGACGGGCAAGGCCGGTCAGATTTTCCGACAGCACCGGGTTGCGCTTATGCGGCATGGCGGATGAGCCCTTCTGGCCGGGCGAGAAGAATTCCTCCGCCTCCAGCACCTCGGTGCGCTGCAGATGGCGGATTTCCGTGGCCAGGCGCTCGACCGAGCTGGCGATGACGGCCAGCACCGAGAAGAACATCGCATGCCGGTCGCGCGGGATGACCTGGGTCGAGACCGGTTCGGGCGTCAGGCCCATCTTCCTGGCGACATGCTCCTCAACGCGCGGGTCGATATTGGCGAAAGTGCCGACCGCCCCCGAAATGGCGCAGGTCGCGACCTCCATGCGGGCGAAAGCGAGGCGCTCCTTGGCGCGGCTGAACTCGGCATAGGCGAAAGCCAGCTTGACGCCGAAGGTCGTGGGCTCGGCATGGATGCCGTGGCTGCGGCCAATGGTGAGCGTGTTGCGGTGCTCCCTGGCGCGGCGCTCGAGCGCCACGAGCAGGTCGTCGAGATCGGCAAGGAGGAGGTCGGCCGCCCGGCACAATTGGACATTGAGGCAGGTGTCGAGCACGTCGGAGGACGTCATGCCCTGATGCACGAAACGCGCATCGGGACCGACGATCTCGGCGAGATGGGTCAGGAAGGCGATGACATCGTGCCTGGTCTCGCGTTCGATCGCATCGATGCGAGCGACGTCGAATTGGGCGTCGCGGCCCTTGGCCCAGATGGCCTCGGCCGCCTTTCTGGGGATGATGCCCAGCTCGGCCATGGCGTCCGCGGCATGGGCCTCGATCTCGAACCAGATGCGGAAACGGGTCTGGGGCTCCCAGACGGCGGCCATTTCGGGGCGGGTATAACGCGGAATCATAAGAGAGCTCGTGCGATTTCTGACCTGCGCGGTCTATCAAATCGAAAGGGCGAGAGCGAGGGAAAATCCAGCATCGGGCCATATTGACTCCACGAGCCGGACATAATCTGATGGTCCAATGGCGAGGTAGATGACGGCAGTGACGGCTCAGCTGACCAAAGTTCCCATATGGATGGCCGGACTTTTGTTCGTGGCTTTCGTCATGCTGACCGGGATCGGCCCAGCAGAGGCGGCCGAACG
The DNA here is from genome assembly GCA_003576695.1 of Taklimakanibacter lacteus. Taxonomy (GTDB): domain Bacteria; phylum Pseudomonadota; class Alphaproteobacteria; order Rhizobiales; family Aestuariivirgaceae; genus Taklimakanibacter; species Taklimakanibacter lacteus. Next base: position 207,871 of record QOZQ01000008.1, on the reverse strand, counting down.
TCCCCGCCTGGCGCTCGTCATCGGCATCTCGGACTACCATCCACTTCCGGCGCTGAAGAACGCCGCCAATGATGGCCGCCTGATAACGGATAGCCTCTTGGATGTGGGGTTTGAGGTCACGTCGCTGACCAACCCTTCCAATGCCGAATTGCGCCGAGGGATCGTAGAATTTGCCGCACAGATCGCCGAAGTCCCGGATCCGATCGTGGTCGTCTACTATGCAGGACAGGGCATCCAGGTGGACGGCACGAACTATCTCATCCCGCGTGACGCCGCGATCACGACTGAGGCGGATCTGGAACTTGAAGGCGTCAGCCTGACTCAGTTGATCGACAGGCTGGGGAGCGCCAATGCGGCGGCGACATTCCTCATGTTCTTCGATGCGTGCAACGACAATCCTTTCGCGGCCGCCTCGACGACCCGTGGCGCAGTCAGGCTCGATGCACAACGCGGTCTCGCGCCAGTCGATGTCGGTCGTCGCCGCATGGTGGTGATGTATGCGACCGCGCCCGGGCGGCAGGCGCTCGATGGATCAGGCAGCAACGGTCCCTTCGCGCTGGCGCTGGCCAAGAATCTGAAAACTCCCGGTCTCGAATTCCTGGAATTCGCCAGGCTGGTGCGTGACGACGTGCTGGCCTCGACGAACGGCTATCAAAATCCCTGGGTCCAGACAGGCCTGATCGAGCCTTTCTACTTCAATGCCGTCGCGACCGCTCCCATTGTGCCGGAGAAGGACGCCAAGACCCGCGCCGCCGAAGTGCTCTACGAGGCGCAACCCGGCGAGATGGTGGCAACCTATGAGGACGGCAGCTACGCGCTTCTCGTCGGCGTCAGCCACTACGACGAAACCCTGAAGGCATGGCGCGACCTGCCCGCGGTCGGCGAGGAGATCGATGAGCTGGGACGGACGCTCGAGATCATGCACGGATTCAAGGTGAAGACGCTCCTCGACCCGACCGGCCGGGCACTGGAGACCGCGATCAAGGACTTCGTCAATGAGCACGGCTCCAAGACGAATGCGCGGCTGCTGTTCTTTTTCTCGGGCCACGGTATCACGATCGAGAACAAGCTGACGAGGAAGAAGGTGGGGTGGTTCATTCCGAAGGATGCTCCGCATCACATCGACAGCCCCATCCCCTTCGCCAATACGGCGCTCAATATGAGTCGCATCGCCGAATGGTCGGAACTGATGGAGGCCAAGCATGTGCTGTGGGTGTTCGACAGCTGCTTCTCCGGTGTGGCGCTGCGGATGATGGAGAAGAAGGGCGACGAGGCGATCAAACCCTGGGAGATCCATCTCCATCTTGCGCCGGTGCGCCGGGTGATAACGGCGGGTTCCGAGAACCAGGAGGTCCCGGCCGAAAGCCGCTTCACCCGGCAATTTACCCGGGTGCTGCGCGGCGACGTCAAGGTCGGGGACCGGGACGATCTCATCACCGGCGCGGAACTGGGCGATTTCCTGAAGCAGGACATCGTCGATGCTACTTACGGGACGGATCTCCCCCAGACCCCCCAAAGCGATACGATCATCATCCCGGATTCGGACAGCGGCGACATCGTCTTCAGGATCGAGCCTGATCTGATCGCCGGCATCGGGCCCTGAAATATTTTCCGGCCACCCCAAGCTTTCGCCATCGGCGTCCGTCAAACCCTGCAGACATGAGTGCGAGCGACCTCGATCTTGTCCGGCTTGCGCAGGACGGCGACCGTGCCGCGTTCCGGCTTCTGCTGGAGCGGCATTACGGCATGCTTTACCGGGTCGCCTACCGCCTCCTGGGCAGCAGGGCTGAGGCCGAGGACGCCGCCCAGGAGATGGCCATGGCGCTGGCGCGCAAGATCACGAGCTTCGGCGGCCGCAGCCGCTTCTCGACCTGGCTTTATCAGCTGGCGCTCAACCATTGCCGCGACCGGGCCCGGCGGCACAGGAGCGTCGCCAGGATGCAGGCCGCCTTTGTCGAGGTCGAGGCCGGGCGCAGCGCCGACTGGGCCGACAGCGACCGGCGGACCCGCTGGCTCTATCAGGCGATCGACCGGCTCAAGCCCGATCTCAAGGAGACGGCGCTGCTCGTCCTCGCCGAGGATATGAGCCACGCGCAGGCAGGCGAAGTGCTCGGCATCAAGGAAGCGACCGTGTCCTGGCGCATGCATGAGGTGCGCAAGCACCTGACGGAGATGGCGAAGACGGACCATGACTGACGAACTGGACCATATCAAAGCGCGCTTCCGTGCCGAAACCGCGATCGAGCCGGATGCGGCGGCCAAGGCGGCCGGGATCGCTGCGGCGATGGCGCACTATGACGAGAATTTTTCGAAGGCGTCCCAAGGAAAGGCATCTGGGCCCCGTCTCATCGAGCGGGTGAGGGGTGTTCTTTTCGGGAGCTCAAAAATGCATGGATTGAAGTTGAGCCATGGCCTGATGGCCGGCGCGAGCCTTGCCGTCATCTCGCTGGTGGCGATCAATAGCGGGCTGTTGCACGAGGTGCAGAATATCCCCTTCACGCCCGGCGTCGATCAGGATGAAGAGGCGAAACTGGCATCGCCGGCGCCAGAGCCCGCGAAGAAGGAAGCAGCACCGCTGCCGAGCATGCCATCGACAGTGGTGGCCCGGCAGAAAGCAGTCGAGTTCGATGCCGGCGCGATCAGTGGTTATCTCGAGAAGACACCGGCGCCTGGCCTCGCTTTGCCTGCCGACCAGCCGCAGGTCCATTACCAGGATCAGGGCCGCGACAAGTTCAGCGATATCGAGACCAACCCGGTGAAGATCGCCAGGGACGAGCCGGTCTCGACCTTCTCGATCGATGTCGACACGTCGTCCTACAGCTTCGTGCGGGCGGAGCTGAACCAGAATGTCCTGCCGCAGAAGGATGCGGTGCGGGTCGAGGAGATGATCAACTATTTCCCCTATGACTATGCGGGGCCGGTCGACAAGGCCGTGCCCTTCAAGACGAATGTCTCTGTCTTCCCCAGCCCATGGAATCCCGACACGAAGCTCATGCATGTCGGCATCAAGGGCTTCGCGCTCAATGGCCAGGAAAAGCCCAAATCGAACCTTGTCTTCCTGATCGATACGTCGGGCTCGATGGATTCACCCGACAAGCTGCCCTTGCTGCGGAATGCGATGACAATGCTGGTCGAGACGCTGGGCCCTGAGGACACGGTGTCGATCGTGACCTATGCCGGCAGCGCCGGGACGGTGCTCGAGCCCACCAAGGCGAAGGACAAGGCGAAAATCATCGGCGCGCTCGACCGGCTGATGGCGGGCGGCTCGACGGCGGGCGCCGAGGGCATCCGCCAGGCCTACCAGCTGGCCGAGCAGAGCTTCGACAAGACGGGCATCAACCGGGTGATCCTGGCGACCGATGGCGACTTCAATGTCGGCATCACCGATCCCGAGGAACTCAAGAGCTTCGTCGAGCGCAAGCGCGAGACCGGCGTCACCCTGTCGGTGCTGGGCTTCGGGCGCGGCAACTACAATGACGAGATGATGCAGACGCTGGCGCAGAACGGCAATGGCAATGCCGCCTATATCGACACGATCAACGAGGCGCGCAAGGTGCTGGTCGATGAGGTGAGCTCGACGCTGTTCACCATCGCGCAGGACGTCAAGATCCAGGTCGAGTTCAATCCCGACACGGTCTCGGAATACCGGCTCATCGGCTATGAGACGCGGATGCTGAAGCGTGAAGACTTCAACAACGACAAGGTCGATGCCGGCGATATCGGCTCCGGCCATACGGTGACGGCGATCTATGAGATCACGCCCCGGGATTCCAAGGCCAAGCTCAACGACGATCTGCGCTATGGGGCGAGCGAGACGCCGGCAAAGGCCGGGGCGGATGAATATGGCTTCGTCAAGATCCGCTACAAGCTGCCGGGCGAAAAGGACTCGAAGCTCATCAGTGAGCCGGTGAAGGTGAGCGCAGCATCGGCCACGGTCGATGCGGCGCCGCAGGAAGCGCGCTTCTCGGCGGCGGTCGCCGCCTTCGGGCAGCTTCTGCGCGGCGGGCAATATACCAGGTCCTATTCCTATGATGACGTGATCGCGCTGGCGCAAGCCGCCAAGGGAACCGACGCCTTCGGCTATCGCGCCGAGTTCATCAACCTGATGCGCCTGGCGAAGACGGCCCAGGGACTGGAGCCGCTCAAGCAGTAGTCATTACTCAAGCTCCTCCTGCGGAAACTCGAAAATCCGCAGGAGGGGTGTTTCATTTCTCCGATCCTCGCTATCCTTGGGGGGAATCGGAGAATTTCATGCCTCACTTCATGTGCGTGCAATGTGCTGTCCAATTCGCGGCAAGCGACAGCCCGCCTTCATCATGTCCCATCTGCTCGGACCCTCGCCAATATGTGCGCTGGGCCGGGCAGGCCTGGACCACGATGGAAGAGCTTGGCCGCGACCATGCGGTCGTGCTCAGGGACGAGGATGGAATCCTCAGCATCGGCGTCGAGCCCGCCTTCGCCATCGGGCAGCGCGCCCTGCTGGCCGAGACGGCGGACGGCAATGTGCTGTGGGATTGCGTGCCTCTGGTCAGCGATGAGGCGGTCGCGGCGCTTACCGCACGCGGCAAGGTGAAGGCCATCGCCATCTCGCATCCGCATTTCTTTTCGGCGATCGTCGAATGGAGCCGGGCCTTCGGTAATATCCCGGTCTATATCCATGAGGGCAACCGGCCATGGGTGATGCGGCCGGATCCGGCGATCGTCTTCTGGACCGGCGAGACGAAAGCCATCCTGCCGGATGTCACCTTGATCCATTGCGGCGGGCATTTCGACGGAAGCTCGGTCTGCCACTGGCGGCGACGGGACAAGTCCAATGTCGTGCTGGCGGGCGATACGCTGCAGGTCGTCATGGACCGCAAGCATGTGAGCTTCATGTATTCCTATCCCAATGCCGTGCCGCTCAATGCCCGAGCGGTGAAGTGCATCGCCGGCGCGCTCGAGTCCTTCGACTATGGGCAGGTCTACAGCGCCTTCTGGAACATGCGCATCCTGGCGGACGGCAAGGGCGCGGTGGCACGCTCGGTCGAGCGCTATCTGACGGCGATTGCGGATTAGCGTGGGATTAGCTCCTACCCATCACCCTCACCCTGAGGTGGCCGCGTAGCGGCCCTCGAAGGGTTTGCTGCGGCAAGCTCACTCTATCCTGATGGATGCTTCGAGGCTCGCTACGCTCGCACCTCAGCATGAGGGGTTGGTCAAGGCTTAGGGCAGGGTGAAGGGAACAGCGATCAGGCGTCGGTCCGAGCCTTCGAAGCCCGGCGTGTAGACTCCAACCAAGGCGACATATTTCTCGCCAGGCGGCGAATAGGTGCGATAGGCGATCACATCGGCGAGGTCATAGTCACGCGGGCAATAGCGTGAGGAGGGGATGGCCGCATCCTTATGGGCCTCCTTCGTGAGGTTCTTGTCATTGTCCGTGACGGTGAGCCTGAAGCCCATCTGCTTGTCGTTGTGGTCGAGGCATTTCTCGGGCGCCGGGAAGGGCACCAATTCGATGCGCAAGGTGTAGCGAGTGGCGGGCTGGCTCCCAAGCCCGATGTAGAAGGGATCGAAAGTCACGCGGTGGCGGTCTTGTGATGATTCGGTGACCGGCTGCGACGCGAGGATTTCGCCGGGCTCGGCGATGCTGAGGGAGGCGATCAGGCTCCGGGCGGAATTGGCGGCCTTTGCTCTGGCGCCGCTGACGAGCGCGCTCTCATCTTCCACCGTCTCGCGGAAGGGCGAGCCCTTCACCCATTCATCGGCGTGAAGATCGACGATGAATATCTCGGAGAACGGAAAGCCCGATCCGTCCTGAACGCCATATTGCTCGAAGGCGAAATAGCGGCCATCGGGCGAGAAGCCGATGACGGCGCGCTCGGCATTTTCGGCTGCCCTAACGGAATTTGTGGCGGCAAGAAGGACGATGATCAGTAGCCAAAAGAAGCGCATGGCTGGCCTTCAGAAAGCGCGGAAGGTGATGATCGTATAGGTGTCCCTGATGCCCTTTATCTTGTGCAGCTTCTCGTTCACGAAGTGGCCGATGTCGGCCTCGGGCTCGAGATAGAATTTTGCCAGAAGGTCGTAGTTCCCCGAGGTCGAATAGATCTCGGAGGCGATCTCGGCATCGGCGATCGCGGTCGCCACCTGGTATGCTTTGCCCAGCTCGCATTTTATCTGGACGAAATAGGCCTTCATTTCAGGCTCCCTTGATTTCCGGAACGATCCTTCCTGCCGAAAGTTGGTTTGGTCAAGATGCCATTTCGATCGGCAGGCCGATTTCGAACATGCGCATCCGAGGTCTAGGGGAGAGAGAAAAAGGAGGACCTTATTGTGTTGAATATCAAGACTTTGGCCATAGCCACCGGGATATCTGCCGGCGTCGCTCTCGCCCTGCCGGCAACGAGCCAGGCCATGCCGCACTCATCGCCGGTGAAGGTCGACACCATCGGGAACAGCAATGTCGTCGAGGTCAGGCACAAGAAGCGCTGGAAGAGATTCGCCCGCTATTGCCGGCGCAACTGGGACGATCCGCGCTGCCATAGCCGCCACCGTTCGGCGCGGTACCACCGCTATCGCTACCGCTACTACGAGCCCTATGACGACGGATATTATCGGCCGTATCGTCCGGGCATCGGGCTGTATCTCAATATCGACTGAACGAAGACTCATTCACGCAACATCAACCCGCATGGCGCGGCCTTGCGGGCGGTTCAGTAAATCAGCCGGCTGACGATTTGTTACAGAATGTTGCTGAGCGGCTCAAGCGGCGCGCGCGCCTTTTATCGGCCACATCCAATTCCTATCTAGAGAAATCTCAGAAGTCTTTGAGGTCTTATCGAGAGAGAAGGAGGGACCTTCATGATCAACATCAAAAACCTCGCCGCAGCCGCCGCGATTTCCGCGGGCTTCGCCCTTGCCATGCCGGCGACCGGTCAGGCGATGCCGGTCGGGCCGCTTAAAATTCAAACCAGCGGCGATGCGAATGTCATCGATGTCCACTACAAGAACAAGAAGCACTGGCGCAAGCACCACAAATGGCGCAAGCACAACAAATGGCGCGAGAGCCGCAGATGGCGCCACAGCCGCCGCTGGGCGCGCTATTGCGATCCGTGGGATGGCTGCTATCGCCGCCGTCATGCGCGCGTCTACCGCTATTGGGACGAGCCCTATTATGGCGGCTATGACTATCCCTATTATGGCGGCTATTACGGGCCGGGCTTCTATGGCCCTGGCATCGGATTGCAGTTCCGCATCCACTGACGCCCGCGCGTCAGCCCGGACAACAAAAAACCCGCATGGCATGCCATGCGGGTTCTTCTTTGGCGTAAGCGCCGATTACTTGTTCAGCTCGGCATCCTCGGCATATTTGCCGTCATGCCACTTGTACCAGACATACTTGGCGTCCTTGATGTCGCCCTTCTCGTTGAGCGAGAGATCGCCAAGCACGGTCTTCAGCGTGTTGCCGGCGCGCAGCCACTCGGCGAGCTTCTTGTTGTCGCCCGCGCCGCCGGCCGCCGCCACAGCCTGCTGATAGGCCTGGACAGCCGCGTAGGTGTAGAGCGTGTAGCCTTCCGGATTGTAGCCCGAGTCCTTGAACTTCTGCACGACTGCCTTGGCCGAGTCGAACTTCTGCGGATCGGGCGCGAAGGTCATGATCGTGCCTTCGCCAGACGGACCGGTAATGGTCCAGAATTCGTCGGTCACGAATGCGTCGCCCGAGATCATGAGCGCCTGCGAGCCCTGTTCACGCAGCTGGCGGAGGATGAGGCCGCCTTCCGTGTGATAGCCGCCGACATAGACGACATCGATGCCCGCTTCCTTCATCTTGGAAACGAGAGCGGTGTAGTCCTTCTCACCGGCGGTATAGGATTCGTTCATCGCCTCCTTGCCGCCGGCGGCGTTCAGCGCCTTGCGGGTTTCATCCGCGAGGCCTTTGCCATAGGCAGTCTTGTCGTCGATGATGGCGATCTTCTTGTCCTTGTAGTTCATGGCAAGGAAGTTGCCGGCGACGATGCCCTGGGCGTCGTCACGGCCGCAGACACGCGCCACGTTCCAGCCGCCCTCGTCGGTGAACTTCGGGTTCGTCGAGGCCGGCGAGACCTGCAGGATGCCTTCCTCTTCATAGACCTTGGAGGCGGGGATCGAGGAGCCGGAGCAGAAATGGCCGGCGATGAACTTCACGCCCTTCGAAGCCATCTGGTTGGCAACCGCAACAGCCTGCTTCGGGTCGCAGGCGTCGTCGCCCACTTCCAGCACCACTTTCTCGCCACCGATGCCGCCGGCCGCATTGACGTCGGCCACCGCCATTTCGGCGCCTTTCTTCATCTGCTCACCGAAGGCTGCATACTGCCCGGTGATCGGGCCCACGACGGCGATCGTGATATCGGCCCAGGCCGTCGAGGCGGCGAGCGCCGTCGCGAAGCCTACCGCCATGCCCGACAAAACTAACTTCTTCATCTGGTTCTCCCTTGGGGTAATGACCTTGATCGGTCTTTCGGGGGTTGCGCACCCCTTGAGCCTATCTTTGCTCAAATGGGTGCGATTGGAAAGGGCCATGCTTTTGGGCATTCTCCCTTTGTCCAAACTCATGGAGCTCCTTTTGCACGCCAGGAAAAGGGCCCTGAACGCTCGTACAGCCAGGGATACTGGCTGACCATCTGTTTGACACGGGTGAGGCGATAGCCGAGGCCGGCCCCGGCTATCAGCACCAGTGTGTCAGTTATGAAGTAATGCAGGCTCAAAAGATCGCCATTGAACAGCGCATAGTGAAAGAAGCGTAAAGCGAGGCCGAGCGGCACCATATAAAGGGCCGTCATGAGCCAGGGCCGCCATTTGGAGGCCAAAGCCCGCCCGGCGAGGAAGGCGGCGCCGCCGCCGATCACCACCGTCATGATGAGGAAGATCCAGGGGTTGTCCTCGACGAAGAGAGACATTTCAGGGTTCCTTAGTGGGCTCCGCCTTCGAGATAGGCGGCGCGGATCTCGGGGCTGGCGAGCAGCTGGCTGCCGGTTCCCGTCATGGTGATGCGGCCGTTCACCATCACATAGGCACGATGAGCGAGCTTCAGGGCGTGGAAGGCGTTCTGCTCGACCAGGAAAACGGTCAGGCCCTGGTTGGCATTGAGATCGCGAATGACCTCGAAGATCTGCTTCACGATCAGGGGGGCGAGGCCGAGCGAGGGCTCATCGAGCAGCAGGAGGCGCGGCCGCGCCATCAAGGCGCGCGCGATCGCCAGCATCTGCTGCTCGCCGCCCGACAAGGTGCCGCCGCGCTGGCCCTGGCGCTTTTCGAGTATAGGGAAGATCTTGAAGGCGCGGCCGAGATCCTCGTCGAAATGCTTCGGATCGCTGACCGCAGCGCCCATCTGCAGGTTCTCGAGCACCGTCATGCGCGGGAAGATGCGCCGGCCCTCCGGCGACTGGGCGATGCCGAGGCGGACGATCTCATGCGTCGGGCTCTGGGTGATGTCGGCGCCGCCGAAATTGATCGAGCCCGCGCGGCAGCGCGGCGTGCCGCAGATCGTCATCATCAAGGTGGATTTGCCGGCGCCGTTCGAGCCGATCAAGGTGACGATCTCGCCTTCATTGACATCGAGGTCGATGCCCCTGAGCGCCTGGATCTTGCCGTAGAAAGTCTCGACGCCGCGGACGGTGAGGAGGGGCTTGGCCATCAGCGTTCCCCCTGCTTGCCAGGAGGCTGCGATTCATGCTCGGCCCTGACGATCGCCTCGGTCACGAGCTTCTCGGCGATCGGCGGGGCTTCCTCCTCATCGACGCCCAGATAGGCGCGGATCACCGCCGGATCGGTCTTGACCTGGGCCGGAGTGCCGTCGGCGATCTTCTGCCCGTAGTCGAGCACCACGACATGATCGGAAATCTCCATAACCACCTTCATGTCATGCTCGATCAGCAGGATGCCGATGCCCTGGTCCTTACGGATGGACAGAAGCAGCTTGTTGAGGTCGTCCGATTCGCGCGGATTGAGGCCGGCGGCGGGCTCGTCGAGACAGAGGAGCTTGGGCTCGGTGCACATGGCGCGGGCGATCTCGAGGCGGCGCTGGGCGCCGTAAGGCAGATCGCCGGCCGGATCGTCGGCGCGGTCGGTCAGGTTGATCTTGTCGAGCCAGTATTTGGACTTCTCGATCGCTTCCCTTTCGGCGCGGCGATAGCCGGCGGCACCGAGAATGCCGGCGACCGTATAGCCAGATGCCTTCATCAAGGTATTGTGCTGGGCAACGACGAGGTTTTCGAGCACCGTCATGCCGGCGAACAGCCGGATGTTCTGGAAGGTGCGCGCCACCTTGGCGAATTGCGAGATGCGGAAATCGTCCATGCGCTCGAGGATGAACTCCTTGCCGTCCTCATGGCGCATCACGATCATGCCTTCGGTCGGCTTGTAGAAGCCGGTGAGGCAGTTGAAGACCGTGGTCTTGCCGGCACCGTTGGGGCCGATGAGGGCGGTGATGTCGTTGCGCCCGACGGTGAAGGAAAGATCGTCGATGGCGATGAGGCCGCCGAAGCGCATGGTGATGTGGTCCACGCGCAGCACGGGGTTGGTCTGCCAGCTCGCCATGTCAACCATGCCCCTGCGCGACGAGATCGGCCGAGACGGCCTTCTTTTCTTTCAGGTAGATCGAGGGATCGCGCTTGGTGATGAGGCCGCGCGGGCGCCAGCGCATGATCAGCACCATGGCGATGCCGACCGCCAGCATGCGGAACTGAACCGGATCGAAGCCTGCGGGCATGATCGCCTTGAGGAAGGCCATCTCGCGGAAGACCTCGAAGGCGCCGATGACGACGATCGAGGCGATGACGACGCCGATCTGGGAGCCGAGGCCGCCGAGCACGACGATGGCGAGGATGATGGCCGATTCCATGAAGACGAAGCTCTCGGGCGAGACGAAGCCCTGTCGGGTCGCGAAGAAGGACCCGGCGAAGCCGCCAAACATGGCGCCGATGGCGAAGGCGGTGAGCTTGGTGTTGGTGGTGTTGATGCCGAGCGAGCGGCAGGCGATTTCGTCCTCGCGCAACGCTTCCCAGGCGCGCCCGACCGGCAGCTTGCGCAGGCGCGTGGTGACGAAGTTGGTGATCAGCGCCAGGACCAGGATGACATAGTAGAGGAAGATGATGCGCTGCAGCGGCGAGTAGGTGAGGCCGAAAGTGGCGGCAAAGCCGTTCTCGTCATTGCTGAAGGGAATGCCGAAGAAGCTCGGGCGCGGAATATCGGACACGCCGTTCGGGCCGCCGGTGAAGTCGTACCAGTTGATGAGAATGACGCGGATGATCTCGCCGAAAGCGAGTGTCACGATGGCCAGGTAGTCGCCGCGCAGACGCAGCACCGGGAAGCCCAGGATGATGCCCCAGCAGGCGGCCAGGAGCCCGGCGAGCGGCAGCACCAGCCAGAAGGTCCAGGGCGTGATGCCCTCGCCGAACCACAAGGGGAAATAGACCGTGGAGAGGAGGGCGTAGGAATAGGCGCCGACGGCATAGAAGGCGACGTAGCCCAGGTCGAGGAGGCCGGCGAGGCCGACGACGATATTGAGGCCCCAGCCCAGCATGACATAGGTCAGCATCAGGATGGCGAGGTCGACGATGCGCCGGTCGACGCCCGGAATGAAAGGCAGGACGACGGCGATCAGGAAGAGGGCGACGCCGACATATTTTCCATAGGGCTCGACGGCCCGCATGAGACCGCCTGTCTGTGCGCCTCTGGCTTCGGCGATCTCCTTGGTGGCGGACGTCATAAGCCAGATGCCGAGGACGAGCGCGAAGACCCCGAAGGCGATCATCCAGGCGGCGAGGCTCGGATGGATTTGGGCCAGGAAGCCCACGGGCGAATCCATATTGGAGAGACCGACCAGCAGCGCCACGGCGCCAATGGCAATCGCTGCCGCGCCGGTGCGCTTGATGTGGATCGGCTCGACCCAGGCCGGACGGTTCCACACCAGGAGTTGCAGGAACAGCCGCCCGGCGGCGATGATGGCGACAAGCCAGAAGACCATGGTCCAGCGATATTCGAGGACGAGCCCGCCTTGCGGCGCGGTGGCGTTCATGCCGACGATGGGACCGATGATCGCCAAAGCGATCAGTGCGGTGAGGGCCGTGTCGATGAAAATGCGGCGGTAGTCGGTGCCGGCCTGGGACTGTTGCGTGGCGGCGGTCACTGCGCCTTGTTCCTTTCGCATTTGTCGGGCTGGCAAGGCGCCATGGTCAGACTTTCTCCACTTCCGGTTTGCCGAGGAGTCCCTGCGGGAGGAAGATCAGCACCACGGCCAGCATCGCGAAAGCCGCGACGTCCTTGTATTCGACCGAGAAATAGGCCGACCAGAACACTTCGATGAGGCCGATCACCATGCCGCCGAGCATGGCGCCCGGGATCGAGCCGATGCCGCCGAGGACCGCCGCCGTGAAGGCCTTAACGCCGGCGAGGAAGCCGATATAGAAGTCGATGACGCCGTAGCGCAGGAAGAACATGAGGCCGGCGACCGCGGCAAGGGTGGCGCCCATGATGAAGGTTATCGAGATCGTCCTGTTGACGTCGATGCCGAGGAGGGAGGCCATCTTCATGTCCTGCTCGCAGGAGCGCTGCGCGCGCCCCAGCGAGGTGCGGGTGATGAGGGCGGTGAACAGAGCCATCAAGGCCAGCGTCGAGACGATGATGACGATCTGCATGGTGGAGAGACGGACGACGAAGTCGCCCCTCTCGGTGGTCGTGTGCATCAGCTCGATGCCGCCGCTGATCAAAGGCTGCATCGGCTTGGGACGGCCACCCTGCGCGATGCGGACGAATTCCTGCAGCACGATCGACATGCCGATGGCGGAAATGAGCGGGGCGAGGCGGAAGGAGCCGCGCAGCGGCCGGTAGGCGACGCGCTCCACCGTCCAGTTGTAGGCGGCGGCCAGGATCATGGCGATGGCCAGCACCAGGATGAGCGCCAGGAGGAGGAGGGCGAAGCTTGCCGAGGCGGTGAGGCCGATGGCGAGGATCGCGATCAGCGAGATGAAGGCGCCAACCATGAAGATGTCGCCATGGGCGAAATTGATCATGCCGATGATGCCGTAGACCATCGTATAGCCGATGGCGATCAGGCCATAGATCGACCCAAGCGTAATACCGTTGATGAGCTGCTCGAGGAAATATTCCATGAGCCCCCCTGTCCCTCCTCACCCATGACTTTTTTTGTCGTTATCCAGCTTCTGCAACGGCCGGTTATGCGTTCATTAGACGCATCATTTTGGAAAGACAAGCCGTTGCTCAAAAAACCGCCAAACCGACCGAAAGGACACTTCAAAGTGATGAAATATTTCGTAACGAAATACTTTCCCGAAACATCTTGTCGTCTGTCAGTAGTGTTGCGATCTAGCAAGTTTATATCATTTACATTCAACCCCAAAAAGCCTATCTAGACGCCCCATGTTGCGCCGCATCATATACTTCTTGCTCGTGATTATTGTGCTGGGGGGACTCGGCGGACTGATCGCGTTCTATGCCTTCGATTTCAAGCCGAAGATGATTGCCGGCTTCATCGCGGCGGCGCCCAAGCCGGTCGAGACCGTCTCGGCCGAGGAAGCCCGCCAGGACCGGTGGGAACCGCTGGTCGCGGCGATCGGCACGCTCAACGCGGTGAACGGCATCGAGATGGCGCCCCAGGTCGGCGGCGTCGTCAAGGAACTCAATTTCGATTCGGGCGACCTCGTGAAGAAGGGCCAGAAGCTCCTCCAGCTCGATACCGACACGGAAGAGGCGGATCTCCAGAACTACAAGGTGCAGCTCGCCAATGCCCAGATCGAGCTCGACCGCCGCCAGAAGGTGTTCGACAAGGGCTATGTGGCGAAGGCCGATCTCGACACCGCGCGCACAACGCGCGACCAGCTCCAGGCCAATGTCCAGCGCACCGAGGCGCTGATCGCCCAGAAATCGATCTATGCGCCGTGGGACGGCAGGCTTGGCCTGCGCGATGTCTCGGTCGGCAAATATATCGCCCCCGGCCAGACGGTGGTCTGGCTGCAGACGGTCGATCCCATCTATGCCGACTTCACCGTGACCGAGAGCGATTTCGGCCGCATCAAGCCCGGCCAGAAGGTAATTGCGAAATTCAGCGCCTATCCCAATGACAGCTTCAACGGCGAGGTCACCACGACCGACGCGCGCGTGTCCTCGTCGAGCCGGATGATCACCGTCAGGGCCAAGATCGAAAATCCCGACGGCCGCCTGGTGCCCGGCATGTATGCCGATGTCAGGGTGGTGGTGGGCGAGCCGCAGCAGGTGGTGACCATCCCGCAGACCGCGGTGACCTATTCGCTTTACGGCGACAGCGTCTTCGCGGTCGTGAAGGCCAAGAATCCGGACCCCAATGCGAAGGAGCCCGAGCTCGAGATCGAGCGGCGCTTCATCAAGCTGGGCATGGTGCGTGACGGCAGAGTGAATGTGCTCGATGGCGTGAAGCCGGGCGAGCAGGTTGTGATCGCCGGGCAGAACAAGATCGACCAGGGTTCGAAGGTCCGAATCGACAATTCGATCGCGCTCAACCTGACGGTTGACCGCAACACGCAATAGCGGGGGCAACCCATGAGTTTCACCGACATCTTCGTGCGCCGCCCGGTGCTGGCGACGGTGGTGAGCCTGCTCATCCTTCTGGTGGGGGCGAATTCGGTCTGGAATCTGCCGGTCCGGCAGTTCCCGAAGGTCTCCGATACGACCATCACCATCACGACGTCCTATCCGGGCGCCAATGCCGACCAGATCAAGGGCTTCATCACGACGCCGATCCAGCAGGCGGTGGCCTCGACCGAGGGCATCGACACGCTGAAGTCGACCTCGGCGCAGAACGTCTCGACCATCACCATGAAGCTGAAGCTCGGCGCCGACGGCGACCGGGCGCTGGCCGACGTTCTCTCCAAGATCAACGAAGTGAAGAGCGTCAGCGGGGGCAACCCATGAGTTTCACCGACATCTTCGTGCGCCGCCCCGTGCTGGCGACGGTGGTGAGCCTGCTCATCCTTCTGGTGGGGGCGAATTCGGTCTGGAATCTGCCGGTCCGGCAGTTCCCGAAGGTCTCCGATACGACCATCACCATCACGACGTCCTATCCGGGCGCCAATGCCGACCAGATCAAGGGTTTCATCACCACCCCGATCCAGCAGGCGGTGGCCTCGACCGAGGGCATCGACACGCTGAAGTCGACCTCGGCGCAGAACGTCTCGACCATCACGCTGAAGCTGAAGCTCGACGCCGACGGCGACCGGGCGCTGGCCGACGTTCTCTCCAAGATCAACGAGGTGAAGAGCGTCCTGCCGGAGGAGTCGAAGGATCCGGTGGTGCAGCGCACCACGGGCACGCCCTATGCGCTCATGTATATCGGCTTCAATTCGAAGAACATGGCGCCGGCCCAGATCAGCGACTATCTCGACCGCGTGGTCAGGCCGCAGATCCAGGCGATCAACGGCGTGGCGGAAGCCGAGATCCTCGGCGGCGCCACCTTCGCCATGCGCGTCTGGCTCGATCCCGACAAGATGGCGGCCTTCGGCCTGACGCCGCTCGACGTCAACAACGCGCTCGCCGCCAACAACTTCACCACCGCCGCCGGCAGCGTGAAGGGCGACTTCACCTCGCAGAACATCAACGCGCAGACCTCGCTCGATACGCCCGAGCAGTTCATGCAGCTGGTCGTCGCCGTCAAGGGCGACACGATCATCCGCCTCGGCCAGATCGCGACCGTCGATCTCGGGCCGCAGAACTTCGATTCATCCTCGTCCTTCGACGGCCTCAAGGCGGTGTTCCTCGGCATCAATGCGACGCCCGACGCCAACCCGCTGTCGGTGATCTCGAATGTGCGCAAGGAATTCCCGAATATCCAACGCCAGCTGCCGCAGGGCCTCGACGCGCAGATCGCCTTCGACGCCACCACCTTCATCAGCTCCTCGATCTGGGAGGTGAGCAAGACGCTGGCGGAAGCGGCGATCATCGTCATCGTCGTCATCTTCCTGTTCCTCGGCAATGTGCGCTCGACGCTGGTGCCGGTCGTCACCATTCCCCTGTCGCTGGTCGGCGTCGCGATCTTCCTGCTGGCGCTCGGCTATTCGATCAACCTCCTGACGCTGCTCGCCTTCGTGCTCGCCATCGGCCTGGTGGTCGACGACGCCATCGTGGTGGTGGAGAACATCCACCGCCATATCGAGGACGGCATGACGCCGTTCCAGAGCGCCTTGCAGGGCGCGCGCGAGATCGCCGGCCCCGTCATCACCATGACGCTGACACTGGCCGCGGTCTATGCGCCGATCGGCTTCACCTCCGGTCTCACCGGCGCCTTGTTCCGCGAATTCGCCTTCACGCTGGCGGGCGCCGTCATCGTGTCGGGCATCGTCGCGCTCACTTTGTCGCCGATGATGTGCTCGAAGATCTTCAAGCAGCATGAGCAGGAAGGCTGGTTCGAGCGTCTCATCGAGCGCGTGTTCGGCGCGGTGCGCGGCTTCTATTCGCGCCGCCTCGAAGGCGCCATGAAGCAGCGGCCGGTCTTCGCGCTGATGGTCATCCTCATCGTCGCGATGTCGGGCATCCTCTATGCCGCGATCAACAAGGAGCTGGCGCCGGCGGAGGACCAGGGTGTGCTGTTCGCCTTCGTCAATGCGCCCGAGCACACCAATCTCGACTATCTGTCGACCTATACCGACCGCGCCACGCAGATCTTCATGGATGTGCCGGAGCGCCAGAACGTCTTCACCATCAACGGCATGGGCTCGACGCATGCCGCCTTTGTCGGCCTCATCCTGAAGCCATGGGAGGAGCGGCAGCGCTCCGACGCGATGGTCATCGGCGAATTGCAGGGCAAGCTCGGCAGCATCCCGGGCGTCAAGACCTTCGCCACCGCGCCCCCGGCGATCCCGATCGGGGCCGGCGAAATGCCGGTCGAGTTCGTCATCAAGTATCCGGGCGACTACACCAAGGTCTCGGAGGTGCTCGACAAGATCGACGCCGAGGCGAAGAAGAGCGGCCTGTTCATCTTCACCAACACCGACCTCCGGTTCGAGACGCCGCAGGCCGAGCTCATCATCGACAAGGACAAGGCGAACCAGCTTGGCGTGCGCATGAGCGATGTCGGCGCCACGCTCGCGGTGCTGCTCGGCGGCAACAATGTGAACCGCGTCAACATACAGGGCCGCTCCTATGAAGTGATCGCCCAGGTGCCGCGCGCGTTCCGCGGCTCGGCCGAGCGGCTGCTCGACTACCAGCTGCGCACCACCTCGGGCGACATGGTGCCCTTGTCGTCCTTCATCCGGCTCGACAGGACGGTGCAGCCCAACAGCCTCGCCACCTTCCAGCAGCTGAACTCGGCCACCTTCCAGGGCGTGCCGTTCCCCGGCCGCACGGTGGGCGAGGCGGTGGCCTTCCTGCAGCAGAAGGCGAACGAGTATTTCCCGCAAGGCATGACCTACGACTTCCAGGGTGAAAGCCGGCAGTTCGTGACCGAGGGCAACACGCTCGCCATCACCTTCCTGTTCGCGCTGGTCGTCATCTATCTGGTGCTGGCGGCGCAGTTCGAAAGCTTCCGCGACCCGTTCATCATCCTGATCGGCCTGCCGGCCTCGATGTTCGGCGCGCTGTTCTTCCTGTTCATCCTGGGCGAGGTGAACGGCATGACGCAGGGCCAGTCGCCGGTCAATCTGGGCTCCGGCACGATGAACATCTATACCCAGATCGGTCTCGTGACCCTGATCGGCCTCATCTCGAAGCACGGCATTCTCATGGTGGAGTTCGCCAACAAGCTTCAGGAAGAGCAGAATTACGACAAGTTCGCTGCCATCAAGGAAGCCGCCGCGGTGCGCCTCAGGCCGATCCTGATGACGACCGCGGCCATGGTGATCGGCGTTGTGCCGCTCCTCGTTGCCAGCGGCGCCGGCGCCAAGAGCCGCTTCGATATCGGCCTCGTCATCGCCGCCGGCATGACGATCGGCACGATGTTCACGCTGTTCATCACGCCCGTCGTCTATACCTATATCGCCGCCGACCGGCGTCCGAAGGAAGCGCTCGCGGCAGGGGGCGCCACGGGCCACGGCCATGCGCCGGTGATGGCGCAAGCCGCCAATGACCGGGACGAGGAGCCGCAAGTGGCGGCCAAGGGCAGGAAACGGCGCGAGCCGCGACCGCCTGCGGCGGAAGCGGCGGAATAATCAGGTAAGCCGCTTCAATCCCTTGGCGAAGCGCTCCAGCGCCTTGGCGAGTTCGGCCTCGCCGGTGGCGAAGGAGAGCCTGATGCAGTCGGGATCGCCGAAGGCCGAGCCCGGGACGGTGGCGACGCCATGTTCCTCGAGCAGCCAGTCGCACAGGGTCTCGACGCTGTCCATCACGTGATTGCCGGCCTTGCGGCCAAGATAGGCGCCGACATTGGGGAAGGCGTAGAAGGTCGCCGGGATGGGCGCCAGGCGCAAATCGGGAATGGCGCCCAGCGCCGTCACCACCATGTCGCGGCGCGCCTGATAGCGCCGGCGCATCTCCTCGACGCAATCGCGCGGGGAAGCGAGTGCGGTCAGCGCCGCTTGCTGGACGAAGGAATTGGCGCCGGCGGTCAGGCCGCTCTGCAGGCGCGCCATGGCGACGGCCAGCGGAGCAGGGCCTGCCGAATAGCCAAGCCGCCATCCCGTCATGGCGAAGCTCTTGGAGAAGCCGTTCACCGTGATCGCCCGCTCGCGCATGCCGGGCAGGCTGGCAAAGGACATCATCTTGCCGTCGAACAGGATATATTCATAGATCTCGTCCGACAGCACCATCAGGCGCGGATGATCCCTGACCACCTCCGCCAGCGCCTCGAGCTCGGGCTTCGTCCATACAGCACCCGTCGGGTTGTTGGGCGAGTTGAGCATCAGGAGCTTGGTCTTGTCGGTCAGCGCTGCCTTGATGCGCTGCGCCGGGACCTTGAAATTCTCCTCGACGCTGGCTTTCAGGATGACCGGCACGCCGCCCGCCAGCCTGACCGTGATCTCATAGGAGACCCAATAGGGCGAGAGCAGCATCACCTCATCGCCGGGCTCGATCAGAGCGAGGACGGCATTGGCGATGGCCTGCTTGGCGCCATTGGCGAGCACGATCTCGGAAGCGGCATAGTCGAGGCCGTTCTCCTCCTTGAGCTTCCGGGCGAGGGCCTGGCGCAGCTCGGGGATGCCGGCGACCGGGGAATAATGGGTGAGGCCCTTGCGCATGGCCTCGGTTGCCGCGGCCTGGATATAAGCGGGCGTGTCGAAATCAGGCTCGCCGATGGTCAGGCTCGCAATGTCCTGGCCCTTCGCCTTCAGCTCGCGGGCGCGCTGCGACATGCGCACGATGGCGCCTTCATCGGACTGGGCGGCACGGCGGGCGAGGAGGGAAGTGACATCGAAGGGGGCCATGGCGGGCTCTATGCCATGGGCGGGCAAGGAGGTCGAGCGGCCCCCGCAAAAAAGTCACAGTCTGCCCTTAGGCGGGCCCGATTGCATCGGTGCAATTGCTTAACTTCCTTCCTGTACATGGCGGGCGAACAGCCCTATATGCGCGGGCCTTCCCACCCCATCGCCGGATTTTCCATGACCCGTAACGTGCTTGCGCTTCTCCTTGTCGCGATCCTCGCCTCGGCCTGCAGCAAGGGCGGCAATGTCGATATCAATTCCGGCGGACCCAGGAAGATGCAGACGCAGTCGCGCTCCGAGCCCATCTTCTACAATGGCAAGCACTATGCGCTCGCCTACAGCTATAATGAAGGCATGAAGGCCTTCGACGTGAAGGTGTCGGGGACAACCACGCCGATGAAATCCGACAGCCAGAAGGACGCGGTCAATATCGCCTCGTCCTCGCTCGGCTATTTCGCCTGTCCGGACGAGCAGCGCGGCCGCCTCGTCGGCTCGCCCAAATTCAATGGCGGCGTGTGGGATCTGCAGGCGCGCTGCGGCTAGGGTCTCGTCTCGCGCCCGCTATTTCCTGTTTCCCTTCGGCCTGGCCGCGCCTTCCGCAGCCTTCCTTTTCTGCTTTCGCGAGATGAGCAGCTTGTCGATGCGCCGCTTGTCCATATCCACCACTTCGAACTTCCAGTCGCGGTATTTGAATTTCTCGCCGGCCGCCGGTATGCGCCCAAGCTGATAGAGTGCGAAGCCCGCGACCGTGTGGAAATCATTCTGCGCCGGCAGGATGTCGAGGCCCAGCCGGATGAAGACCTCGCGAATGGGGGTAAGGCCATCGACGAGGAACGAGCCATCGTCGCGCTCGACGATCTGGGGTTGCTCGCCTTCGGCTTCCGGCAGGTCGCCGGCAATGGCTTCCAGAAGATCGGTCTGGGTTACGATGCCCTGCAGGCTTCCATATTCGTCGACGATCATCGCGAGCCGGACCGGGCCTTTCTTGAAATGGCTCAGCACGCTGAAGATCGGCGTGACTTCCGGGATCACGAGCGGGTCGTGCATGATGGCTGCAAGGTCGAGAGTCTTGCCGTCGAGCATCCGATCGAGCACCTCATGCTTGGAGATCACGCCGATCGGCTCATCGATCGTTCTCCGCCCGACCAGCATCTGCTCGTGCGGGCATTGGCGGATGCGCTTGAGAATTTCATCCAGGTCGTCCTTGGCGTTCACCCAGTCTATCTCGGGCCTCGGCGTCATGATGTCGCTGATGTGACGGTCGCCGATGCTGAATACTCTTTCCGCCACTTCCTGCTGCGCCTCCTGGAGAAGCCCCGCCTCGTAGCTCGCGGTGATCAGCAGCTTCAATTCGTCGGGTGAATGCAGGGACTCCTCGCCGGTTCCCGCCCGCAGCCCGACCAGGCGCAGGATGAGATTGCCAAGACCGTTGAGGATCAGGATGGCGGGCTTGAGCAGGAACAGGAAGAAGCCGAGCGGCCGGACCACCCAGAGTGCGGTGCTTTCACTGCGCTGCAAAGCGAGGCTCTTGGGCGCGAGCTCGCCAAGGACGATGTGCAGGGCGGTGATGACGATGAAGGCGATGGCGACCGCGATGACATGCGAGGTTGCCGCCGTGAATGACGCCGGAACAAAGCTCAGCAGCGGCTCGATCAGATGCGCCAATGCCGGTTCGCCGATCCATCCCAGAGCGAGCGAGGAAATGGTGATCCCGAGCTGGGTCGCGGCGAGATTCGCATCGAGATTGCCGAGGGCACGCTGGAGCGCGCCGGCATTCATCCGGCCTGCCGCAACCAGCTCGGCAACGCGGCTGCGCCGGACGGCGACCATGGAAAATTCCGCGGCGACAAAGAAGCCGTTGGCGGCAACGAGGACAAGGACACCCAGGACGCCGAGCACATTGAAGAAACCACTACTGGACTCTGGCATAATCTTCCCTCGCATGGGTTCGGATGATGGGTACCGTCGGGAATTTATCGAATTGAAGCCCGAAACGCCATCAAGGGATGCTGGCGAGGGCCCGCCTTGTGAGGGAGCGGGGCCGCTGCTAGCTAAGAGGGCTCTGCGGATTTTCGGAGCCGGTTGTGATCCTTCGAACTCTAGCCGTCTTGTGGAGCCTGTGCGCGGCCGCTCTGTTGTTCGCGCCGGACACCGCAGCGGCGCAAACGCCGCGGATCTGCCTCGACGACAGCAAGCAGGCGCTCGCGCAATTCGCGCAGTTCCACGAGCTCGCGACACGCAACCTTTATCACACGCGATCGGTAGCCCGCCTGCGCCAGCCCTTCGTCGATCTTGCTTCTGACGCGGCCGCCTATGTCGGACCGCGTGAACATGCGGGCCTTCTCATCTTCGCCTGGGATGAACGTGATCTCTGCCTGTTCTTCTGGGCGCAGCAGTCGCGGACGCCGGACGACTATGTCTATGTGCGCCGGTCAGGCGGGCGGGCAGAGCTTCTCGCCCAGGCCCGGTTGCTCGACGAGATCGTTCGTGCTCCCAAAGCCGTCGCAAACCGTTTGCCGCGGAAACGCAGCATGACGGTCCTGGAGGCACCCGCTCCACCGACGGGCGATGTGGCGGCCGTGACCGCGATCCTTTCGCGGCTTCTTTTCCCGCCCGAGCTTCGCCGTGAGCTCGCGAGCGTCAAGGAGCTGTCGATCGTGCCGGTCGGTCCGATTGCCACCATTCCGCTCTTCATGCTGGAACCGCTGGACGATGCGCGCACCTCGCCCGAGCTCTTCTCGATCAACATCCTGACGCTCATGGAGGACATCCAGGCGCCGATGCGCTGGCAACATGCCGCCGGCGACACCGTCCTCGTGATCGGCAATCCGGCCGCGCGCGATGCGGAATGGGATCTTCCCGATCTGCCGGGCGCCGAGGCCGAGGCGCGTTTCGCGCATCGGCTCTTCGGCGGCACGATGCTCGCCGGTCGGGAAGCCACTTCGGAGAGGTTCGAGGCGCTTGCGCCGGAGGCGGATCTCATCGTCATCGCCGCTCATGGTGTGGCGGACAGTGTCGAGCCCCTGGACGGCAGCTTCCTGGCGCTTGCCGGCGGACGGCTCACGCCGCGCCAGATCCAGTCGCTCGAACTGGCGAAACATCCGCTCGTCATTCTCAGCGCCTGCCAGAGTGGTCTCGGCCAGGCGCTCGATGCCGGTGTCATCGGCCTGGCGCGAGCCTTCCAGATCGCCGGCGCCACCGATACTGTCATGAGCCTGTGGAGCATCGATGATGAAGCGACCCGCTTCCTGATGGAGCGCTTCTACCGGCAGCTCGTCACGCATCCGCCGGCCGAAGCCCTCCGGCGGGCGACGCTTGCCACGAAGGAGCACTATCCCGATCCCGCGCAATGGGCGGCCTTCGCATTGTTCGGCGGGCCGTGATCCTGGGTAGTAGCAGGCACTCAAGGATCTGGTAATCCAGGTCGATGTACTCTCTCAGCCTGAGCATTCCGAACGGCAACAATTGCTTTTAGATTTGATATCAGCGTCTTTCCGTCGGCCGAGTCTGGATTGATTTCAGGAATTAGTATCCTCTTGTTCTTCTCCAGTGCGTGAAATGCCGCCGTCAGATACTTCCCGACTGGATTGTTACGCGTAAACCTCGCTACCAAGCACGCCATAATGTACGGCGTCCCAGAATCACCAAGCCTACTGTAGTAAACGTAGTCTAGTATCTCTATCGCCCACCCGTTTTCTCGTGCGGCGCCTGCGATATCTTTTGGCCATCCAGAAAAGAAAAAGTCCTGCAGGTCAACATTCGCCCAATCGTCAATCTTGGTGAGCTTACGGGTCTTTTCTATTTCAGATTTATAGGCGTCCGATTTACAGTTTTCCTTGATTAAGTTGATTAGGCGCGCCTTTGCTGCTTGCGGAAATTTTTCGTCATGTCTGCACGTGACTGCTAAGACAAATTCTTCGACGCTTGAGCCGTCTGAGCTAGTCTGATTCTGCCACTTAAGAAATCGCTCCACTGTATTGTTTATTCTCATGATATCCGGAGGCTCTGGATAGTAGTGATCGCAAAAATCCAAATTGATAAAATCATATGGAAAAGACTCTTTGATGCGAAAGTGTGTCCGTTTTAGTTGCAGACGATCTACCTTATCTTCTTCTCTTAAGAAGCCCTCATCCTCTAGCTTCTCAGAAATACTATCGAGGCTTGGGAACTCCATTGTGAAACTGTCATCTTCAAATAAGACGGCTGGTTCGAGTCGATCTTGAAAGCCCGCATCTTCGCGAGCAACCAGATCTCGAATCTCCACGAAATGTTCGGGATCAAGTTCACAGAACTGAACTGAGTCAATGGCATGGCTTTCTGTATCCAGAAGCAAAACACCTTCCTTAACAAGCATAAAGACATCGATCATTGGGCGAGCGCAAAGAGTAAAGTAACGGAGTGATCTCGTGCCGTTCAGCTTTTTGGCAAGCCCCTTTATATGCGGAAGCCAGTGCTCATTCCGCTTTTTGTGTTTCTTCAGATCTTTCCAGTATTTGCCGAAATCTGACATGATAACCCTATAGGTCAGAGAAAATGTCGTTCAAAAGCTTGTAAAAAAGCTCTCGTCTCTTCGCTACGGTTGGTTCGGAGTTCGAGCGTTCAAACGCGACGACGAGCCTTTCAATTAACGGTGCGTACTTCGTGCGGCGGAACAGAGGTTGGAGAAGCGCGTGGTCGGCATTGACTTCGATCTCTTCATTCTGGGAGTGAAACTCCACAGGCTGGACGGGAACGCTTCTGGGTGTGTGGGCGCCCTTTTCCTTTGCTACCTCCACCCTGCGAATTGATCTGACCGGATCTCCTGTCGCCCTACTAAGATTTGTTACGAATCGAGTGTCTTGCTCAACCTTGATTGTATCTTTCCGCTGGCGGTTACGTTGCTTTTCCTCTCCCCAAGTTTCAGGGAAGATCAGCTCATGTAACAAAGCATGCATATATGCCTGCAGCCGGATATAATGGGGGTGTAGTTCATTGAAGCTGTCGCGGTCGATATTAAGCGCATCCTCAAAACCATTTCGTACGAAGACTTCGCTGGAAACCATTGAGTATCTTGGCCCCTCGGCATAGGGGTACGTGAGCATTCCGTTGTCAAATTTGCCGATTGCGACATTGTTGAGGCGAATTAGAATTCCCTGAATGTCTCGGGGGTAGAGGCGCCCGGTTTGTTGAAAAAGATATCCAGAAAAAGCAAGTCTACTTCCTGCGACGTCCTTGTTGTTATAGTCGAACGCATAGAGGTTGAATGTTTCATCAGAATCGACAACAGCTACGTGATGCTGGGTTACCTGGCATTTGGCTTTATAAGGCCCGTCGACTAAAGGGAAGTCTTTGATCTCTGCTCCTTTTACGCGGCATTTGCTAGTGGAGGAGTCTTTTCTGTCTGACGGTAGGCAGACAGGGTTAGCAAGAGATATATTGTCAACCAGGACTTGAAATTTGTACTCACTCAGCTCGGTTTGTCGTGTTGCAACAGCTGGAATTTTTGTTACAATGTTTCTGTTGCTTATGAAAGGCAAAGGTGGAGCGAGGGCTAGTCCAAAAATCATTTGATCGTAGTCAGAGAGCAAATTCAAAGATTTGTTGAGCGAATGCGGTTGATATATTGCCTCTAAGAAGTTCTCAAAGTTTTTGTAAGGTCTCGATTGTTTAAGGATCTTCTTATTTGCATAACGCGACAGTGACGAGCGCATGCGCTTTCGAAACGACTCGCGAAGATATTTGGTGAATACGCGAACCCCCTGTTTTTCGACTGAAAATTTCTCCTCATCGAATTGATACTCTCCCCCCTGAACGAACTCCTCTTTCGCGCTTGTCTTTGCTGTGATTTTATCCATTTCCTCCCGGGTATAGGGGGGGAACTTTATCGTCGCTCGAAATGCAGTTTTCGTTTCGCGGTGATGAGATACGATGTCGAAGCGAGAGCATATCTGCGCGAGCGCTAGAATGCCGAGACCAAGTCGACCAATTAATGGTCGCTTATACTTATCTGTTGTCGTTTTGTTGTTTGCCCGCTTGTAGCTGCTGCCTATTCCCTGATCCATCAATCTGAGGAATTCATCTCGTGACATACCGGTGCCGTCATCCTCGCATGAGAACGTATCGAAGTGAGGATAGCCGGTGTGAATGCGCACCAAGCGAGAGTCGGCATCGAAGGAGTTGGAGATTAATTCTTTAATCGCGCCCGCAGGAGTGCGGTACATGCCCTGCGAGATGTGGCCGAACACTTTGGCGGAAAGGACAATTGGCTTCCACTGTTCGGGCATGGTGGTCGTTATTTTGGTTTTCGAAGGATCAGAATTCGCTCACTCAATAGGCGGTTGCCAGTTGAGCCTTTTGCGGTTTTCCATTCTATTGAATCAACAAATTTCAGCCCCTGAGCGGGAGAGCTTGCCAGTTTAGCTATGATGGATGGGGTATCTATATACAGCCCCAAAAGCGATTTTTGATCCCTAATGACGTATGCACAATACCCGCCAGGCTTAAGAGCCCTGGATGTTGCGCGCAGATGGGTGATCATTCCGCCAAAATACTCACTGACCATTTGCCCATAGAGCCGAGAGAACCCGTCCGTTCGCCCTCTGGCGCGACGGTTCAATTCTTTTGAAATCTCACGCACACTTGAATAACGATTGCCCGTTCGCGCTTCAGTATCGCCTTTATATATTCCCTTGGTATGGCATCGAACCATCTTCTTCTTCAGAGCTCGAATATCGTCATTGCTCTTGACGTGCCCCAACATAACGAGTTCCAGACGGGTACTTCGCGTGTAGTCGTGCTCAGCAGGATAGGGAGGCGATGTAATCACGAAATCTGCGCCGTTTGGAACTGCTTTTGTGAGCAAGGCCTCTTGGCGAGAATCTCCCTCGAATATCTTACTGCTGGCGGTTTGTCGCAGATGCGGTGCAGCTCGAGCAAGATCTCCAATCATCGTATTGACGGTTTCTTGGAAGCTGGCCTGTACTTGTGTTCGCTTGGGTTGTGGAAGGCAGTAGACTTCGGGACCGAATTTTATATCAGCGATTTTATCTACGATGGCGGAGATCAGGGCGAGGCGAAAAAACTTTCGTTGCGGTGGCTTCATTGCAATCTGTTCAATCGCCAACCGGATTGCGACGACTTTCCGGGCCTTGTGATCCGAAAGCCAACCACGATCGATCATGCCGCTTTCACGTAGGTATTGCAGTGCAATATCGTTCGAAACGATTTCTTTCTTTTCGATCTGCTCTGATGTCTGAAGGATCTTTTTTGACAGCCCGATAAGAGCGTTCGGCTCGAGATTCCAGAATGTTTTTACTTTTGACGCTAGAATGCAGACTGGGTTGGCGTCAATGCCTACAGATTTAATGCCTTGCTTCTTGCATTGGACCAGCGTTGTACCAGCGCCACAAAACGGGTCGAGAACCAAGTGGTTAGGGCCAATGTTCAGTTCGTTGATTACGAATTGAACAAGCTTCCAGTCGAAGCCCATAATTATCCGGTACCACTGATGGACAGAGTCATCCTTCAACAGGTCAGCCGAGTCCATTTGGTTAGGGTCCCCACCCGCGATCCGCGCCCAAACCCTCTACAATACTGACTGCTAACAATTTGAAAAGAGTCGGGGAAGGAGATTGTCTAAAACTTAAGATTGTGTTTACCCAATATTCCGATCGATCCAGTCGCGGGTGCGGAAATAGCGCCCGATCCACGGCACAAACCAGGTGTTGCCGTTGTAGAATGGATGATCGGGGAAATCCTCGCGGTCGAAGGCGCAGATGCGGTTGACGCGGCCGGCGATCTTGCGGCCCGTCTGGAAGCCCAGATAGCTCAGCATCGCGACGCCTGAGCCATTGCAGCCCAGCGCGTAATGGAGATTGTCGAACTTGCCCATATGCGGCATCTCGTCGAGGGTGAAAGCCACATTGCCGGTCCAGGCATGGGTGATCTTCACGCCTTTGAGCTGCGGATAGCGGTCGAGCATGAAGCCGTAAAGGATGGGCGCGGTGTCGACGGGATCGGTCTGGCCGAATTTGGCGCGTCCCCCGAAGATGAGGCGCTTGCCGTCGGGCGACATGCGGTAATAGGTCAGAACCCGGCGGGTATCGGCGATCGAGCGGTTCTTCGGCGACAGGGAGGCCGCGATCTCGGGTGAAAGCTCTTCGGTGGCGATGATATAGGAGCCGATCGGCACCACGCGACGCTTGAATTGCGGCGTGACATCGCCGGTATAGCCGTTGGTCGCGATCACCACATCGCCGGCTTTGATTTCGCCACGGGGCGTCGTCACGGTCCAGTCCTTGCCGGTCGGCGTGAGCTTCGTCACCGGTGTCTTCGAGGCGATCGGAATATTCCGCTTACGGATGATTTCGAGCAGGCCCTGGTAATAGAGGGCAGGGTGGATATGGGCGGCGCGCTCCACCACCATGCCGCCGCGATAATAATCCGAACCGATCTCTTCGCGCTGGCGCTCGCGCGGCACGATATAGGCGCCCGATCGCGCATTGGCATTGAGCGCCTTGATCTTCTTTTCCATGTCGCGATAGTGGCTGTTGCACCAGGCGCCGAGGAAATAGCCGGCCTTGGTCCAATGGCAGGCGATCTTCTCGCGCTCGATCAGCGCCTCGATATGGGTGAAAGCTTCGGCGGCATCGCCCAGGAAAGGCGCTGCCTCCTCGGGTGCCATGGGCTTGGCCAGATAGCGCTTGCCGACATTGACGCCGCCCGACACCATGCCGCCATTGCGCGTCGAGGCGCCGAAGCCCGGCTCATTGGCATCGAGAATGATGCAGTCGAGGCCGGCATCGTTCAGAGCAAGCGCCGCAGAGAGCCCGGCATAGCCGGCACCGACAATGGCGACACGCGCTTCCCTGGGCAGGTCGATCGGGGCAAGTGCCTCAGGCGCATAGGCTTCCCACCAGAAGGGGCGCGCCTTGAAGCCGGGATGAAATATCTGTGATGGCATGGAGGTGCGTTTCCACGAGTTGGAGTCCGGTGAACAATAACACTGGCCGTTTAGCGTTTCAAAAACAGCCACTTAAGCGAGGCTTCTGATCTATTCCGAAAACCCGGCTTCGACGTTAGTTGAATGACGCGGCAAGTTGCCTCACCCCGGTTTCTCCTGCACACTCACGCGCAAACGCCACAGGCAAGAACCCAGGCGTCAACCAGGGAGGAACCTCATGAAAAGAGACAAAAAGGCCACGAAAGACGTGGTCGCGAAATCGCGCCGAAACTTCCTCAAGACGGGCGCAACGGCGGTCGCCGGAGCGGCCGCTTTGTCGGTGCCCAATGTCGCCCGCGCCCAGGAGGCGATGGTGTTCAAATTCCAGAGCACCTGGCCGTCCAAGGACATCTTTCATGAATATGCACAAGACTATGTGAGCCGCGTCAACGACATGTCGGGCGGCCGTCTCAAGCTCGAATTGCTGGCGGCAGGAGCCGTCGCCAAGGCCTTCGAGGTGCAGGATGCGGTCATTGCCGGCACGCTCGATGGCGGGCACGGCGTGTGCGCCTACTGGTATGGCAAGCACAAGGCCTATTCATTGTTCGGCACGCCGCCCGCCTGGGGCTGGCGCGCCAACCAGATGGTCGGCTGGATGAAATATGGCGGCGGCCAGGCGCTCTATGACGAACTCGTCCAGCAGGTGCTCGGCCTCAATCTCGTCGGCTTCCTCACCGGGCCGATGCCCACCCAGCCGCTCGGCTGGTTCAAGAAGCCGGTCGAGAAGCCGGAAGACCTGTCAGGCCTCAAATACCGCACCGTCGGCCTCTCGGCCGACCTGTTCAAGGAAATGGGCGCGGCGGTCACCATCCTGGGCGGCGGCGAGATCGTGCCGGCGATGGACAGAGGCCTGCTCGAGGCGGCGGAGTTCAACAATCCGTCCTCGGACCGGTTGCTGGGCTTCCCGGATGTCAGCAAGGACTACATGCTGCAGTCCTACCATCAGTCGGCGGAGTGCTTCGAGATCATCTTCAACAAGTCGAAATATGATGCGCTCACGCCCGATCTCCAGGCGATCCTGAAATATGCGGCGGAATCAGCGTCCGCCGACATGTCGTGGAAGGCGATGGACCGCTATTCCAAGGATCTCGAGGCGATGAAGACGGAGCAGGGGGTGAAGGTGCATCGCACACCCGACAGTGTCCTGCAGGCGCAGCTCGCGGCCTGGGACAAGGTGATCACGGCCCAGTCGCAGGAGCCGTTCTTCGCCAAGGTGGTCGAATCGCAAAAGGCGTGGACGAAGCGGGTGGTGAGCACCCAGTTCGATCTGGAAGTCGATCAGAAGACAGCCTACGATCACTTCTTCAAGGCTTAGCTCTCACCATTATTACCTTCTCCCGTGCGCAAGCATGGGAGAAGGTGCCCGAAGGGCGGATGAGGGCTCTTTACTTAGCTCGCGCAGGGACGGTTTATCGGATTCAGTGTCGGTCCTGATGGTTCCAGATAGAGCCCTCACCCGGCCTCTCGCCTTCACGAAGCCGAGGTTTCGCCCCGGCAGAGCAGATAACTTCCGCTTCGGCGGAGCAAGGTTGGCCACCCTCTCCCATTGCTTCGCAACGGGCGAGGGGGAAACCTGGAGACGAAAGGCTCGTGGGTAGAAAGTAGGGGAGCGGGATGCACAAATCTGACTGCGCGGGGGCGCTATGAAGAACCAGCGCCTGTCGCTGTTTCTTTTCGGGGGTGGCGTCGTCCTCATCATTCTGGCGATCTTCTGGTCGCTCTATGCCTATGGGCTGGTCGGCGGTCTCGTCGCCGGCAAGGGGCTCAGACCCAGCCAGACCTTCCTCTGCCTGTTCGGCCCGTTCGAGCGCTGCGCGCCGCTTGCCGCAGCTCATGCGGAACGCGGCACGATCGCCTATTCACCATGGCTGTTCTGGGTTGGCGCGCTGGCCATCGTCACGAGCTTCTGGCTCAATCTCGCCAAGCGATCGCCCGACGAGGGCTGGGGGCCGCGGCTGCAGCGCGTGCTGATCCCGGTCGACCAGGTCTCGACCTTCATCGGCAAGCTCTTCGCCTGGTCGATCGTCGTTCTCACGCTGGCGGTGAGCTATGAGGTCTTCGCGCGCTATGTGCTGCGCAACCCGACCACCTGGGCCTATGATGCGAGCTATATCCTCTATGGCGCGCTGTTCATCATGGCAGGCGCCTATGCGCTGTCGCGCAATTCGCATGTGCGCGGCGACTTTCTCTACCGGGCATGGCCGCCGCGCCGCCAGGCGCTGATGGATCTCGTCCTCTACTTCCTGTTCTTCTTTCCCGGCATCATCGCCTTCATCTATGCGGGCTATGGCTTTGCGGCGCAGTCGTGGATGACGCATGAGCATTCGGCCTACAGTCCGGACGGCCTGCCGGTCTATCAATACAAGACGCTGATCCCGGCGACCGGCGTCCTTCTCCTGCTGCAGGGAATCGTCGAGGTGGTGCGCTGCATCTTCTGCCTCAGGCGCGGCGAGTGGCCGCAACGCCTGCATGACGTCGAAGAGCTCGAGAATGTCATTCTTGCCCAGCATGGAACGCCTGAGGCGCAACTCGGAGACCGCCCGTGACCGATCCGCAACTGGGCGTGCTCATGCTCGTCCTCTTCATCTTCCTCATCATGCTGGGCTTTCCGATCGCCTTCACGCTGATGGCCATGGGCGTGGGCTTCGCCTTTCTCGCCTATGACGGGAACATGGACACCGTCGCGGCGCTGCTCGTCCAGCGCACCTGGTCGGTGATGACCAATGACGTGCTGATCTCGGTGCCGCTCTTCGTCTTCATGGGCTATATCGTCGAGCGCGCCAATATCCTCGACCGCCTGTTCCGCTCGATCCAGCTCGCCTCCGGCGCCCTGCCGGGCTCGCTCGCCATCGCCACGCTCGTGACCTGCGCGCTCTTCGCCACCGCGACCGGCATTGTCGGCGCGGTGGTGACGCTGATGGGCCTGCTCGCCTTTCCGGCGATGCTGCGGCATGGCTATGACGTCAAGCTCTCGGCGGGCGTCATCTGCGCCGGCGGCTGCCTAGGCATCCTCATACCCCCCTCGATCATGCTCATCCTCTACGGCGCCACCGCCGGCGTCTCGCCGGTGCAGCTCTATGCCGGCGCGTTCTTCCCCGGGCTCATGTTGGCCGGCCTCTATATGGCCTATGTGATGATCCGCGCGCTCATCAATCCGACGCTGGCGCCGCCGATGCCGAAGGAAGAGCGCAATGTTCCCTATGCGACCATCGCCTACCAACTCATAACGTCGTTCCTGCCGCTGGCGCTCCTGATCCTGGCGGTGCTGGGCGCCATCATGTTCGGGCTTGCGACGCCGTCGGAAGCCGCCGCGATCGGGGCGCTGGGCGCCCTCATCCTCGCCGCCGCCTATCGCTCGCTCAGCTTCGAGAAGCTCAAGGAATCGGTCTATCTCACGGCGCGCACGTCGGCCATGGTCGGCTGGCTGTTCGTCGGCTCCTTCATGTTCTCGGCGGTGTTTGCAGCACTTGGCGGCGATGCGGTGATCAAGGATTTCGTGGTGGGCCTCGATCTTTCGCCGCTCACCTTCCTGATCGTCACCCAGATCATCATCTTCATCCTGGGCTGGCCGCTCGAATGGACCGAGATCATCGTCATCTTCGTGCCGATCTTCCTGCCGCTGCTCGACCATTTCGGCATCGACCCGTTGTTCTTCGGGCTCCTGATCGCGCTCAATATCCAGACGTCGTTCCTGTCGCCGCCGGTCGCCATGGCGCCGTTCTACCTGAAAGGCGTGGCGCCCAAGCATGTCAACATCAACGACATCTTCAGGGGCGTCATGCCCTTCATCTTCATCGTGCTGATCGCCATGGTGCTGCTCTATGTCTTCCCGGAGATCGGCTTGTGGCTGCCGCGCCAGGTCTATGGGGGCTCCGGCATTTCCGGGAATTAGTGTCCCGGCCAGCGATAGACGATGTCACCAATGCCGATCGGCTCGAAGATGAGATGCGTCACCGCGATGAAGCCGTGGCGCTCATAGAGCCGGCAGGCGCCGTAATTCTGCTGGGCGCAGTTGAGCTCGAGGCCGGCCGGATGGAGCGACTTGGCGAAATCGAGGCAAGCCGAGCCTATCCCTGATCCCTGCCAATGCGGCGCGATGAAGAGCTTGTCGATGAAGGCGGGCTGAAGTGTCAGTATTCCGACAACCACGCCGCTCACTTCCGGCACGAAGCAGCGCTGACCTTCGGCCAATGCCTCGCCGAGGCGGGTGCGGGTCACCGATACCGGATGGTTGTAGCCGAAGAAGGCATAGGCCTGCCGGCAGGCGGCATTGGCCGCTTCAGCCGCTGCGTCAAGGTCGCTCGGACGATAGGGCCTGATCTGGAAAAGATGGGCAGGGCGCATGGGCTGAGCTATAGAGGCGTCGTGGGCCAAGAGCCAGAGATCATGGATGAAGAAATTTCTCCTGAGTGTCGCCTATGCGCTGATCGCGCTCCTCGTCATCTTCATGGGCGGCGCCTATACGCTGCCGGGAGAGGCTGTGGTCGAGCGTCAGATCACCATTGCCGCGCCACCCGAAAAGGTCTTCGCCATCGTCGGGGATCTCAAGCGTTTTCCTGAATACTCGCCCTGGGCCGTGCTCGATCCGGGCCTGCATTATAATTTCGAAGGACCGGAGATCGGCATCGGCCAGAAAATGTCCTGGACGTCCGACAACCCGCAGGTCGGCAAGGGCTCGCAGACGGTCGTCGACTATCAGCCGAACAAGCGCTTCGCCACGACACTCGATTTCGGCGATATGGGCGATGCCATCGCCTATATGGAGCTCAAGCCCGTCGACAATGACACGAGCGTGACCTGGGGCTTCAAATCGCTGCTGCGCAATCCATTGGAACGCTGGATGGGGCTGCTGTTCGACCGCTGGATCGGAGCGGACTACGAGAAAGGGCTGGCGAAGCTGAAAGCCATCGCCGAAAAGTGAACGCGGCCCGATCTCCGCATCTTCGATCGGACCGCGCCTCCTGTCGCCTTACACGTACCGGCACTGATACGGGAGAGACGTGGAAAGAGTTTCAACACGAGGTCCGAATATTCGAAGGTCCGCGAAAGGCGGCGTTAACAATTGGATTTATTATTGTTTTTCATGAATAACTCGGTTCGCGGACCGCGCTCCATATAGGTATTCAGGGCGATATAGGAGCGCGTACTCCTGACCCCCGGCGTGTCGTAGACCCGTTTCAGCAGCTGCTCCAGAGCGAGCGTGCCCTCGCAGCGCACCTTGAGAAGGATGCAGGTGTCGCCGGCGACGGAATGCAATTCCTCGACGCGTGGATCATCGGTGATCGACAGCATTTCGGGCGTCTTGCCCCAGCCTTCGGTCGTCACATGAACGAAAGCGAGCAGGGGGCAGCCGATCGCCTCGCCATCGATCTCGATGGTGGTGCGCTTGATGACCCCTTGCGACTTGAGCTTCTTCACCCGCTCATAGACGGAAGGGGCGGAAAGGCCCAGCTTCTCGCCGAGGTCGCGGAAGGCGATGGTGGCATCTTCGGCCAGGATGGCTAACAGCTTTCGGTCAGTGGCATCCATATCGGGTCATCCTTTGAACGGCATTCGTCGCCGAAAAATAGGTAATTCTCATATAGTGCGGAACATGATACGGGAAAAATGGAAATCCATCTACTGGTATTAGGATCATGACCGCCGTCTCGACCGTACCCTCCACCCAGAACCATCTCGTGATCCTGATGGCCGGCATTGCGGCCGTCGGTATTCAGGCCCTGATGCTGTCGCCGCTTCTGCCCGATATCGCGCAGGCGCTCCAGGCGGGGCCGGCCGAGATCGGCATTGCGTCGGGCGCCTATGGCGCCGGTGTGGCGCTGGCGGCTTTGCTCGCCGCCCCCCGGCTCGGCCAGTGGCGCAAGCGGCGCGCGATCCAGATCGCCTTCGCCGTCATCGCCGCCGGGCTGGCAGTCTGTGCCGCCGCTTTCGACTGGCGGATATTGGTGGCCGGGCAGTTCATCACAGGCCTCGCTGCCGGCGTCATCATTCCCGGCACCTATGCGCTTACCGCCGATCTGACGCCGGACCATATGCGCTCGCGTGCCATGGGACGGGTGATCTTCGGCTGGTCGGTCGCCATGGTGGCGGGCATTCCTTTCGCCGCCCTGATCGCCGATCTCCTCGACTGGCGCGGCACCTTCCTGGCTGTTTCGACGATTTCGGCGGTGATGATCTTCGGCATCGGCCTTTTGCCGCGCAGCGAGGCTGTGGCGGCGGCGCGGCCGGTCTCCTACCGGCAGGCGCTGGCAGTGACAGGAATTCCGCTGGCGCTCATCGCCACCTTCGTCTTCATGATCGCCTTCTACCAGACCTACACATTCCTCGGCGATCATGTGCGCCATCTGCACCAGGCGGGCGCCTGGCTCGGCGGGCTGGTGGCCTGCTCCTATGGCGTGGGCTTCGGGCTCGCGGTGTTCTTCGACGCCTTCATCGACAGAGTGGGCCCGGCACGATTGATGGCGGCAGCACTCTTCGTCCTCGGCATCAACTACATACTCCTGCCGCTCTCGACCCTCACTCTGTGGACCGCGATCGCCTATCCCTTGATCTGGGGCCTGGCGCAGCATGTCGGCATGAACACGCTCGTCTCCTATATCGGGGCAGCACCCCAGGCGGAGCGCTCGACCGCGATGGGGCTCTTCTCCTTCATCACCTATGTGGCGGTAGGTCTCGGAGGCGGCGTCTATGGCAGCGTCTATGCGAATTACGGCTTCTTCGCCACGAGCTTCGCCGCGACGGCGAGCCTGTGGATCGGGGCGCTGCTCGTGCTGCTGTTCCTGCCAAGGTCCGCTACTCCGGCGACTTCATCGAGCCGCTGAAGGTTATTTTCGAGCATCCTTCGGCGGTCGAGCTGATGCCGAGAATCTTCACTTCCGCAAATCCTTGCAGCGCGTCCCTGAAGGGCATCGGGGCCGTCAGGACGCAAGTCTCGGATACGTCGAACCGGCACAAGAGAACGTGGATCTCCGTGCTCCCGCCATCCTCGAAGGCGCAATTGAGCGCGCCCTGCAGGAATTTGGGCTGCGCTTCCGTCGAGTCTTCATTTGTATCCTCGGCCTCAGCCGCGTGGCCGCGCGTGATCCAGCCTGGAAAAGCACACAGGGCGACAACAGCAAGGGCGGCGAGAAACGGCTTCATGTGACCTTCCGGCAGGAATGGCAGTCCTTATACGCCGAAGCGGGAGATTGCGCATCACCTGCCGGCCAACGGTCGAGGCTGGCGAACCGTGAGCTTCCAGCAACCATCAGGCATTTGCAGGAGTTTGAGGACCTTTGCGTTCGGGGAAAGAGGCCGGTCGCCAGTCAGACGACACGAGGTGGTATCCCCATCGCGACAACGCAGGACATGAAGGTCCGCATTCCTGCTTTCTTTATGTATGCAAAAGAAAATGGGCCTCGGTCCGCAATCCAGGCAGATCGGCGGAACTGCCAGTCGGGTCACTTTCGGGCGCGCGAGGCCATCAGCCGCCGCAGGTCCGGCAACACAAGCCAGCAGGCTGGACATCGCCATCACGATAGCAGGGATCGGCTTCATCAGATCGGATCCTCGCAATCCTGAGATGAATATCGCCTGAAGACGAATACATCACGAGACGCCTTTGGAAGCGGATTTCGTGAAGGCGCGGCTCGCTACAGCGATCACGAGCGCCACGATCATCAGGCCGGCATCGACCAGGAAGGTGACCCGCATGCCGGTAGCGATGGCCTCGGGAGCCGCCAGGGTGATGTCGGTTGTTCCCGCGGCGAAGGCGAAGAGCGCGCCGAGGACGGAAGCGCCGGTGATGAGCCCCAGATTGCGCGACAGATTAAGCATGCCCGAGATGATGCCGCGCCGGTCCGGGCTCACATCCATCATGACGGCGGTGTTGTTGGCGGCCTGGAACAGCTGATAGCCGGGCGACAACAAGGCGATGGCAGCCACATAGCCGGGAACGCCGAACATCACCGGCAGAACAGACAGAGCAAATGCGCCCGCCGCCATCTGGGCGAGTCCGAAGAGCACGATGCGAGGCGCGCCGAAGCGATCGACGATGCGCCCGGCGGGTACCCCTGAGAGCACCGAGACAACCGGTCCGGTCGACATGACAAGCCCGACAAGCGCCGCATTGAGCCCCAGCACATGCGACAGATAGAAGGGCGCCACCACCAAGGTCGTGACGATGACGGAGGCGACGAGCACATTCATGGCGAGGCTGGCGCTCAACAGACGATCGCGGAACGAAGCCGGGCGGATCAAGGGCGACGGCAGGCGCGCCTCCACCAGCAGGAAGAGGCACAGGCCCAGCAAGGCTGCCAGCAGCAAGGCGATGTTGAGCCCGTTGAAATGACCGCGCCCTGCCGTCATGGCGAGCGCATAGGCGGCAAGCGTCAGGCCGAGCAGCGCCGTGCCCGGAAGATCGAGCGCCTTGCGATCGAGTTTCGTCGGCTGTGCTGAGGTGGGGAGGTAGCGAAGCGCCAGAAGGAAAGTCAGGATGCCGATGGGAGCCATGACGAGAAAGAGGGCGCGCCAGCCCAAGCCCGCAATCAGAACACCGCCCAGCGACGGGCCGAGCGCGGTGCCGACCGCCGACATGGTGCCGAGCAATCCCATGGCGCTGCCGGTCTTCTCCCTGGGCACCGTCTCGCCGACAAAGGCCAGAGCGAGCGCCGTCATGACGGCGGCGCCCAAGCCCTGCGCGGCGCGCGCGGCAATCAGCAGGGAAAGCGTGGGCGCGAGGCCACACAGGACCGAGGCCAGGGTGAACAGTGCAATTCCTGCGAGGAGCAGCCGGCGGCGGCCCATGATGTCGCCCAGCCGGCCGACGCTGACGATCAAGGTGGTGATGGCGAGCAAATAGGACAGGACGATCCACTGGACCTGCTGGAAGGAGGCATCGAAGGCCTGGGCGAAAGTCGGCAAGCCGACATTGGCGATGCTGGTGCCGAGCGCTGCCAGCAGGATGGAGAGCGACAGGCCGGCCAGGGCCCAGCGGATTGACGAGGAACCCGCTTCGGCCTCAGCGGTGACGTCATATGCTTTTGAAATCATGATGTTTTCCTGCGGTCAGGCGCACGGGTGAGAAATAGCCACTCTGCGGACATGGCGGAAGGCGCATCATTTGCACTTTATTCGTGCGTTTGACGCCATATGTGGATCAGGTGCTATGATCGTCCCTATGGCGCGTCCCGATCTCAATCTGCTGGTCACCCTCGATGTCCTGCTCGCGGAAAGGAGCGTGGCGCGGGCGGCAAGGCGCCTGCACTTAAGCCCCTCGGCGATGAGCCGCGCGCTCGCGCGCCTGCGCCAGGCGACGGGCGATCCGCTGCTGGTCAGGGCGGGGCGAGGTCTCGTTCCGACGCCACGGGCGCTCGAGCTCAGCGACAAGGTCAATGGCCTGGTGCGGGATGCCGAAGCGGTGCTGCGCCCGGCGGAGAAGCTCGATCTCGGGAAACTCGTCCGCATCTTCACGATCCGGGCGCGCGAAGGCTTTGTCGAGAATTTCGGCGTGGCGCTTGTCGCCCGCCTGGCCCGGGAGGCGCCCGGCGTCAAGCTGCGCTTCGTGCCGAAGCCCGACCGGGACAGCACGCCCTTGCGCGACGGCTTTGTCGATCTCGAGATCGGCGTCGTGGGGCAGGCGACCGTGCCGGAGATGCGCGGGCAGGCGCTCTATCGCGACCAGTTCATCGGTGTCGTGCGCCAAGGGCACCCGCTCAGCACTCAAAGCGACATCACGCCCGCGCGCTTTGCGGCAGGGAGCCACATCCTCATCTCACAACGCGGCATCGAGAAGAAGGACATCGACGAGGCCCTGCGGTCGCTTGGCCTTGAAAGAGAGACCGGCGCAATCGTCGAGAGCTTTTCGGCGGCGCTGGCTCTGGCACGGGGCTCCGACCTGATCGCCACCGTGCCCGAGCGGACCACCGGCAGACTCAGGACCGGCATGCACAGTTTTGCGCTGCCCTTCTTGAGATCGGAGATCACGGTCTCGCTGCTCTGGCATCCGCGGCTCGATGCCGATCCGGCGCATCGCTGGCTGCGCGGCTGCGTGCGCGAAGCCTGCGGTTGACTTCGTCATTGACGGGCTGGCGCGCAACGCGCCATTCTCCTGCGCGAGAAGGGGCATGGTCTGATCTGCGGGGTTGCAAGTGATGTCCGTTCCTCGTTTCCTTCTTGCCGACCTGCTGCTGATGTTTCCGCTCGCCGTACACGCGCAAGAGCAGGTCGAATTCGTGCTGCCTTCCGGCAATGTCGGCTGCATCTACACACCCAAGGGCGGCACCGGGGTCTATCAACCCGTCGATGGCGGGCCCGAGCTTCTCTGCGACCGGGTCGAGCCCCGCTATGCGCGCATCATATTGGGGCCGACGGGCAAGGCGGTGCTCCACAGGCAAGTCGGCGATGCCTCCTGCTGCTCGGCAGAGCCAGTGCTGGCCTATGGCAAGACCTGGACAGCGGGGCCCTTCACCTGCAAGGCGACGACCAAAGGCCTCACCTGCCGGCGCGGCGCGAATGGTTTCGTCATGAGCCGGTCACGGCTCAAGGTGTATTGATCGCGAAATCAGGGAGACCCCAGGCGTTACGTGCCGAGCTCGATCAGAACGATCTCCGGCGGCACGCCGAAGCGAACGGGGAGGATGCTGCAGCCGAGGCCGCCCGAGACGATGAGATGGCGGTCATTCTCGACGACATGGCCATAGGCGAAACGGTTGCCATAGGCCGACGGCACGACCGGTGAGTAACCGAACAGGCGCACCTGTCCGCCATGGGTATGACCGGCGAGGGTGAGCGAGACGCGCGCCGGCACCTCGGTGAAGGCGTCGGGCTCATGGATCATCAGGATGATCGGCGCGTCGTCGGTCACCTTGGCAAGGGTGGCCGGCAGATCGTCGATGCCTTTGAAATGGCCGCGGCCCTTGATGAAGGCGACCTGGTCGCCAAGGCCCAGAAGCCAGAAGGGCTTGCCCCGATGCTCGAGCCGCACGCCGTCATTCTCATAGACAGGAAGGCCTTGCGCCTCGAGGGCGGCGCGATAAAGGCTCGGACCCGCGCTGCGCTTCTGCGCCGCCTTGTCGTCCCACCAGTCGTGGTTGCCGAGAATGGCGTGGACGCCGAGCGGCGCGCTGAGATCCTTGAGCGCCGCCGCGATGTCGGCAACGGGAATCCGCTGCGTCACGAAACGATGGCCGGTGGCATAGTCGCCGAGCAACAGAGTGAGATCGGGCTCGAGCGCATTGGCGGCGGCGACGATCCGTTTGAGACGGGCGCGGCCCATATAGGGCTCGGCCGCATGGATGTCGGCCAGCGCGGCGATGCGCAGCTTGAAGCCGGAAGGCCAGCCGGGCGGCGTCAGGGCGTAGCGCTGCACGCGCAGGAGAAAGCCCGGCTCGATGCCGAAGGCATAGCCCGTCACCGCCACGCCCGACAAAGCAAGGCCGCCCAGCCATTTGAAGAAACCCCGGCGGTTCATAATGTCACGCTTGAGATGTTCTTCCCACTTTCCGTCATCCCGGCGAAAGCCGGGATCCCCTGGATAAGGGCAAGCGGGCGGCGCTGCTCGCGTGGAAAGAATTTAATGGGTCCCGGCTTTCACCGGGATGACGGAACTGCAGGAGAGTCACTGTGATTGCGAACACTAGCGGCCCTTCCACACCGGCTTGCGCTTCTCGGCGAAGGCGCGCGCACCTTCCTTCTGGTCTTCGCTCGCATACAGCACATCGACCGTCTTGAGCTTGCGCCTGGTCACGAGATCGAAAGCCTGCTGCACGGTGAGGCGCTCGGTTTCGCGCACCGTCTCCTTGATGGCGGCAAAGACGAGGGGCGGCCCTTCGGCCAGCATCGCCGCCACTTCGCGGGCGCGGATCATCAGATTGGGCTGGGTCACGATCTCGTTGACGATGCCCCATTGCCTGGCTTCATGCGCGTCCATGCGCCGTCCGGTGAACAGCAGTTCCATGGCGACATGATAGGGAATGCGGCGCGGCAATTTTATGGTGGCCGCATCGGCCAGCGTGCCCGAATTAATTTCCGGTAATGCGAAAGTCGCGTGGTCGGCGGCAATGATGATGTCGGCCGAGATCATGATCTCGAAGCCGCCGCCGAAGGCGATGCCGTTCACCGCGGCGATCACCGGCTTGTTGAGGCCGGGCAATTCCTGCAGGCCGCCGAAGCCGCCGACGCCATAATCGGAATCGGGCGCCTCGCCCTGGGCCGCCGCCTTCAGGTCCCAGCCGGGGCAGAAGAACTTCTCGCCCGAGCCCGTCAATATGGCGACGCGCAATTCCGGGTCGTCGCGGAATTTCGCGAAGGTCTCCCCCATGATGCGGCTTGTCGGCGCGTCGATGGCATTGGCCTTGGGGCGGTTGATGGTGACTTCAAGGACTTTGCCACGGCGTTCGACAATGAGGGGTGAGGTCATGAATTTCCTTTGCGCATTCTGATGAGGGCATCGACCGCCACCGCACCTTGACCGGGCGGCAGGACGAGCAGGGGATTGACGTCCAGTTCCTCTATAAGGCCACGACGTGTTTCGGCAAAGCCGGCAATCGCCTCGATTGCCTTGACGACGCCTTCCTGATCACCGGACTTGTTGCGGAAACCTTCGATGAGCTTCCATATTTTCAGGGACTTAAGCGCACGCTCGATCTCGGGCCGCGAGGTCGGCAGAATGAGCGTTGCCGAATCTTTGAGCAGTTCCGTCAATATGCCGCCGGCGCCCAGCACCAGCGCCAGGCCGAATTGCGGATCGGATTTGAGGCCGATGATGAGTTCGGCGACGGCACCCGTCACCATGCGCTCGACGATGACATCATCGGCAAGATGCGACATGCGTTCGGCCGCCGCCCTCACCTCGTCGGCATCCTTAAGATTGAGCGCCACGCCGCCGGCTTCGGTCTTGTGCGCAATGGCGGCAGAAGAGACCTTGAGCGTCACCGGGAAGCCCAGCTTCTCGGCCGCCTTCACGGCATCGCCATGGGGGCAGACAATGCCGTCGGGCACCGAAAGCCCGTGCGATTTGAGAAGCTGCTTGGCCTCATGCTCGGTGAGCGTTGGGAGATAGCCCTGCTGCGCGGCAGTCACGGGCAACAGGGGCGCCCGGTCGCCGCGGGCCCAGTTGCGGCCAATGAAGGCCGCCGCCTCGAAAGCCGAGAGCGCATCATCGAGCCCCATCATCGGGGCGACGCCGGATGCAGCCATCTCGTCGGCGAGCGCCAGCGGCATGCATTCGGGCAGGCTCGCCACCATCGCGGTGCGGGCCTTCGTCGCCTCGGCGGCGTTGCGCAGGGCGCGCGCCGTGGTGAGCCAGCCATCGGGTTTCATCGCCGGATTGGTCGGGATGTCGAGGATCAGCATCGCCACATCGAAGCCGCCCGCGAGCACGGCGGAGAAGGTGGCGGTGAGCTTGTCTTCCTGGTTCCAGATGAAAGTGTGATAGTCGAGCGGGTTGTCGATCGACACATATTCATTGAGCGTGGCCGCGACCTTCGGCCTGGTGCCGCCGTCGAATTCCGGGAAGCGCACCTTCCTGCTCATGGCCATGTCGGCGATGAGAGCAGCCTCGCCGCCCGAGCAGCTCATGGAGACAAGACGGCTGTCCTTCAGCGGTCCGCCATGATGCAGGAACTTCAAGGTCTCGACGAAGGCCGTCACCGAGGTCATGCGGGCGATGCCATGGCGCTCGAACAGCGCGTCATAGAGCGTGTCGGCGCCGGCGAGCGAGGAGGTGTGGCTCATAGCCACTTTCGCCCCTTGCTCGGAGCGTCCGGTCTTCAGCGCAATGACCGGCTTGCGGCTCAGCCGCGCGATCTCGGCGGCTCGCGCGAAAGCCGGTATGTCCTTCAGGCCCTCGATATGAAGGCCGATGGCGGTGATGCGCTCGTCCTGCGACAAGGCCTCCAGCATCTGCGCGATATCGACATCGGCCTGGTTGCCGATGGCGAAGACGGCGGCCACGGGCAAAGCGCGGCGCGTCATGGTGAAGTTGCAGGCGATATTGCCGGACTGGGTGATGATGGCCACGCCGCGTTCAATCGGCGCGAGGCCATGCTCGTCGGGCCACAGCGCGGCGCGCGCCCTGGCATTGACGAAGCCATAGCAATTGGGGCCCATCAGCGGCATGTAGCGTCCGGCCTCCAGCAGCTGGCGCTGCAGCTCCTTGCCCTCATCGCCGGTCTCGGAAAAGCCCGAGGCATAGATGACCGCGCCGCCGCACTGGATCTTGTTCAGATGGCGGACGATGTCGATGGTGGGCTCGCGCTTGACGGCGACGAAAGCGGCGTCGGGCGAGCCGTCGATCTCTTCCACGGATTTGACGCAGGCGATGCCGCCCAGGGTTTCGCGTTTCGGATGGACCGCCCAGATCTTGCCGGTGAAGCCCAGCGCCAGGGTGCGCCCGATCGCGACCTCGCATTCATGGCCGCCGATGAAGGCGATGGATTTGGGGGAGAGGAAGCGGGTGAGGGGTGTGGTCATGTGTTTCTCTTATGGATAGACCACCCGACCCCCACCCCGTCCCTCTCGCCTTCGCGAAGCCGAGGCTTCGCTTCGGCGGAGCAAGGTCGGGCCAGTGGATGGGGGCTGGGCAGTTCTTCCGTTAGCCTCCCAGCGGCCTGAGCATCGCGCGCGAAATGATGTGGCGCTGGATCTCGCTGGTGCCTTCCCAGATGCGCTCGATGCGGGCGTCGCGCCAGATGCGCTCAAGCGGCAATTCCTCCATGACGCCCATGCCGCCATGGATCTGGATCGCCTCATCGGCGACCATGGCCAGCATCTCGGTCGCCTTGAGCTTGGCCATCGCCATGTCCATGTCCTCGACCGTGCCCCGGTCGTATTTCCAGGCGGCCTCGAGGGTGAGGAGCCAGGCCGCCTTGAATTCGAGCGCCATGTCGGCGAGCTTGAAGGAGACGCCCTGGAACTTGCCGATCTGCTGGCCGAACTGGACGCGGTCGACTGCCCATTGCTTGGCATGATCGAGTGCCCGCTCGGCGCGGCCGATGCAGGTGGCCGCGACCTGCAGCCTGGTGGCGCCGAGCCAGGAATTGGCGACCTCGAAGCCCTTATGCACCTCGCCCAGCACCGCCGATTTGGGCAGGCGGCAATCGGTGAATTCAAGGATGCAGTTGTTGTAGCCGCGATGTGAGACATTGCGATAGCCATCCCTGACCACGAAGCCCGGATGGCCCTTGTCGACCAGGAAGGCGGTGATGAGCTTCTTCTTCCCGCGAGGCGTGTCTTCCTCGCCCGAGGCCGCAAAGAGAATGACGAAGTCGGCGACATCGGCATGGCTGATGAAATGCTTGACGCCATTGACGACGAAGTCATCGCCTTTCCGGACGGCGGAGCATTTCATGCCGCGCACATCGGAGCCGGCGCCCGGCTCGGTCATGGCGAGGCAGTCCGATTTCTCGCCGCGCACCGCGGGGAAGAGATATTTGTCGCGCTGCTCGCCTTCGCAGGCCATCAGGATGTTGGAAGGGCGCGCCACGCAATTCCAGTGCAGCGCGTAATTGGCGCGTCCGAGCTCGCGCTCATACATGACCCAGCTCTGGGTATCGAGCCCGGCGCCGCCGGCTTCGGCCGGCATGTTGGCGGCATAGAGGCCGGCTGCGATCGCCTTGGCCTTCAGCTCCTCATAGAGGTCCTTGCGCAACTCGCCGGTGCGCTCGACTTCCGCTTCATGCGGGAAGAGCTCGTTCTCGACGAAATCGCGCGTCGTCTTGACGATCATGCTCTGTTCTTCGGTGAGGGCGAAATCCATGGGTTCAGCTCCCGATATGGAAGGTTTCGGTATGGCCATCGACCGAGATCGCCTGGCCGGTCACCATCTTGGCGGCGGGGGAGGCCAGGAAGAGGCACATATCGGCGATCTCTTCCGGCTTCACAAA
The DNA here is from genome assembly GCA_003576695.1 of Taklimakanibacter lacteus. Lineage (GTDB taxonomy): Bacteria > Pseudomonadota > Alphaproteobacteria > Rhizobiales > Aestuariivirgaceae > Taklimakanibacter > Taklimakanibacter lacteus. The sequence continues at coordinate 163,670 of QOZQ01000008.1, read as the reverse complement.
GCGCTTGATCGACTGGCCCGCGACATATTCCTTGAAAAGGAAATCGGTCGAGACGCCGCGGCTCTCCGCTTCGGCCCGCATCACGCGCTCCATGCGGGGGCCTTCGACGGCGCCAGGGCAAATGGCATTGCAGCGCACGTCATAAGGCCCAAGCTCGATGGCGAGCGATTTGGTGAAGCCAATCACCGCCCATTTGGCGGCGGCATAGGGGGTGCGCAAGCCATAGCCGAAGAGGCCGGCGGTCGAGGAGATATTGATGATGGACCCGGCGCGCTGGTCCTTCATCACCGGAGCGGCGCGCCTGGCGCAGAGGAACTGCGCATCGAGACCGACGCTCAGGCATTCGCGCCAGTCATCGAGCTTGAGCTCCTCGACATAGCCGGTCGGGCCCTTGATGCCGGCATTGTTGATGAGCACATCGATGCCATCGAGGTCGTCGAGCGCCTCGTCGAACCACTGGTCGACCGATTCCTCGTCGGTGACATCGACCTGCGTCGCCGCGATCTGCGGATAGCTCTCGGTGACCTCGCCCAGCGCTTTCTCATCGACATCGCAAATATGCACCTTGGCGCCACTATCGGCGAAGGCTTTGGCAATGGCCCAGCCGATGCCGGAGCCGCCGGCCGTGATCATCACACGCTGCAGCATGTCGTCCTCCCTGGATCGGTTCAGCGTTTGGCTTTCTTCTTCGCAGGCTTCTTCTTCGGTGTCGGCTTCTTCTTGTCCTTCCTGGGCACGCCCATCACGCGGCCGAGCTCGGCCGGGCTCTTGAGCTTCCTGTGCTCGGCCCAGACGGCCGAGAGCGGCTCGAAGATATCGGCACGCATCGGCGCCACCTTGCCCGCCTTCTGGTCGACATGGAGCTGCATGATCTCATTGGTGGCGACCAGCTCGCCGGTCTTGCCATGCAGCATGCGATGGAAAAGATGCATGCGCTTCTCATCCAGGCCGACGAGCTGCGTCTCGATGGTGAAGGGCTCGCCCGCCTTCATCTCGCGATAGTAGTTGAGATGCGTCTCGGCGGTGAAGAAGGTGAGGCCAGAGGCGCGGTAGGCCTCGTCATCGCCGATGAAGCGGAAGAAGGCATCGAGGCCGTCGCCGAAGGCCACCAGATAATAGGCGTCCTGCATGTGATTGTTGTAATCGACCCAGGAGGTCATGACGGTGCCGTGATGCAAGGCGAGGGGGCCTGAGATCCTGGCGCCCTTCTTCCAGCGCTTGAGGCCTTTCAGGCGGCGCTCCTCCTCGCGCGCGAGAACCAGGCCGGCGCCGACCTTGTGCTGCTTGAAGAGATGCATCATGTCGACGAGGACGTCGTTGCGCTTGGCCTCGATCTGGGCAACGCTCCGGCCTTCGGCCTGCGCCTCGCAGCCTTCGACGAGGCGCTTCTCCAGCGCATCGTTCCATTTGGGGAAGCGCAGATCGGTCCAGGGCAGTTCGAGCGTCGGGTCGAACTGCTTGATGAAGGCGCGCATGCCGCCGGGGCCGCCGGCTGCATGATAGGTGAGGAAGGAGCCCATGAAGGCCCAGCGCATGCCGGCCGAATAGACGATCGAATCGTCGATATCGGCAGTGGTGCCGATGTCCTTGTCGAGAATATGCAGGGCTTCGCGCCACAGGGCCTCCTGCAGGCGATCGCAGATATAACCGTCGATCTCCTTCTTGAGGCGCAGCACATGCATGCCGATGGCCTCGAAATATCTGCCGGCGCGGTCCATCGCTTCCGATGAGGTCCTGGCACCGGGCACCGTCTCGACGAGGGGGAGCAGATAGACCGGGTTGAAAGGATGGCCGATGATCACGCGCTCGGGATGGGCGCATTCGGATTGCAGCCGCGTCGGCAGGAAGCCCGATGAGGAGGAGGAGATGATGACATCGGGGCGGGCATAGGAGCCGATCTCCCGGAAGAGCCTGATCTTCAGCTCCTCGCGCTCGGGCGCTGCCTCATGGACGAAGTCAGCCTTCGACGCCATCTCCTTGAGATCGGTGGTGAAGGTGAGCTTGCCCTTCTTCACCTTGGGGGTGTTGAGCAGGCGGATCATGGAAGGCCAGGCGACATCGATGGCGGCCCTGAGCTTGGCTTCGGCCTCGGGCGCCACGTCATAGGCGATGACGTCATAGCCCCTGACGAGAAGGCGGGCGGCCCAGCCCGCGCCAATGAGGCCCGTTCCCGCAATGCCGACGGTCTTGATGGTCATAAGGTGTTTCCCTCTTTCCGATCCTTTTCGTTTTTACCCTCCCCCTTGCGGGGAGGGTCGGCCCGAAGGGCCGGGGTGGGGGTCGGGTGGTCTCTCAGAAATCTTCTTTCCGATCTGAGAGACTGCCAGACCCCCACCCCAACCCCTCCCCGCAAGGGGGAGGGGAATCATTACTTCTTCCTGAGCTTCAGGATGTCGCGCGCTTCGTCGGGGCTGGCGACCTTGGAACCCAAAAGCTCGATGATCTTCACGGCGCGCTCGGTGAGGGTGCCGTTGGAGGCATAGACGCCCTTGTCGAGATAGAGATTGTCCTCGAGGCCGACGCGGACATGGCCGCCGAGCAGGATGGCTTGCGCCACCATCGGGAACTGGTTGCGGCCGATGCCGAAGGCGGCCCACACCGCGTTCTTGGGCAATTCACCGACCTGGTAGGCCATGGTCTGCGTGTTCACCGGCGCGCCCCATGGAATGCCGAGGCAGAGCTGGAAGAGCGGCGGGTCATCGATGAGGCCTTCGGCCACGAGCTGCTTGGCGAACCACAGATTGCCCGAATCGAAGATCTCCATCTCGGGCTTGACGCCATAGGACTGGATGAGCTTCGCCTGCTCGCGCAACTGGGCCGGCGTCTGCACCACGATGGTGTTGCCGTCGCCGAAATTGAGCGTGCCGCAATCGAGGGTGCAGATTTCGGGGCGCAGCTCCTTCACATGGAGGAGGCGCTCGACCGGGCCGACGAGGTCGGTATTGGCTTCATTGAACTGGCGCGGGTTTTCGCCCTGGCCGATCTCGACATCGCCGCCCATGCCGGCGGTCAGGTTGATGATGACGGTCTTGTTTTTGGCGCGGATGCGCTCGACGACCTCGGCATAGAGCTCGACATTGCGGGCGCCCTTGCCGGTCTTCACATTGCGCACATGGCAGTGGACCACGGCGGCACCGGCGCTCGCGGCCTCGAGCGCCGCATTGGCGATCTGTTCCGGCGTGACCGGGATGGCCGGGTGCTTGCCGACCGTATCGCCGGCGCCGGTGACGGCGCAGGTGATGATGACTTTCGGATTCATGATGTCCTCCCAGGAATGGTGTCGGCGGCAGACTAGGGGCCGAAACTTCATCGGATTTGACTTTTTTCGACATTTGTTTGATTTTTGGCGCTATGGCCCGCGACATCGCTTTCCTGCTCGTACCGCGCTTTTCGATGATCGCGCTGTTTTCGGCGCTCGAGCCCTTGCGCGTCGCCAACCGCTTCGCCGGCGATGTCTTCGCCTGGCGTTTCGTGTCCATGGATGGCGAGGCGGTGATCGCGTCCAACGGCATTCCGGTCTCGGTGACGGCGAGCATCGAGGATATCGGGCGCCCCGATGCCCTCATCACCTGCGCTTCCTATGACCAGGAGGCCGGCATGACACGTGCGGTCTTCAATGAGCTGCGCCGCCTGGCGCGCAACGGCACCTTGCTGGGCGCGGTCGATACCGGCGCCTTCCTGCTGGCGGGCGCCGGCGTGCTCGATGGCTATCGCGCCACCTGCCACTGGGAGACGCTGCCGGCCTTTCGCGAAAGCTATCCCGATATCGACGCAGCGGAGGAGACCTATGTGCTCGACCGCGGCCGCATCACGGCATCGGGCGGCGCGGCGGCGCTCGACATGATGCTCGACTGGCTGGGCTCGATCGAAAGCGAGGCGCTGGCGCAGAAGGTGGCCGACACGCTGGTCCACACCCGCCATCTCAATCATCCGGGCGAGGCGCGCGTGCCTGCGGGGTCGCGCTACCTCATCGACGATGGCCGTCTCGTAAAGGCCATCCGGCTGATGGAGGAGCATGTGGAAGACCGCCTCACGCTCAAGGATGTGGCGGCGAGCACCGATCTGTCGAGCCGCCAGCTCGAGCGCCTGTTCCGCCAGCATCTGCATGTGACGCCGGTCGCGTTCTATCGCCAGATGCGGCTCGACCGGGCCCACCGGCTGCTCATCTATTCGCGCTTGAGCGTGCGCGACGTGGCGCTCGCCACCGGCTTTTCGACGCTGGCCGAGTTCTCCCGCGCCTTCAAGCAGAAATACGGCAGGCCGCCGAGCCATGCGCGGCGCTGAGAGGGATACATGATGAAACGTCTGTGGCAGAAAACCATGATCGCGCTGGCGCGCTCGCACCGCATGAAGACATTCATGCAGCGCGATGAGCGGATGAAGGCGCTGGCGCAACGCTTCGTGGCGGGAGCCGATGCGCAAGCGGCGCTCGCCACCGCCCATCGCCTGCTCGCCGCGCAGGGCATCCGCGCATCCTTCTTCTATCTCGGCGAATATGTTGACCGGCCGGAACTCGTCTCCGAGAATGTCGAGCAGAAGCTCCTGATCGCCCGGCTTCTCGCGGATGAAGAGGAGATAGACGTCCATATCTCGGTCGATCCGACCCAGATCGGCCTGCAGACCGATCCTGCCGAGGTCGGGACGCGCGCGCTGGCGATCGGGCGCGCGATCATGACGGCGTCTGCCGGCAAGGCCGGGCTCCATTGCCTCATGCTCGACATGGAGGACAGCTCGGTCGTCGATTTCACCCTGGCGCTCCATGACGATCTGCGCCGGCTCGAATTGCCGGCCGCCATCACGCTGCAGGCCTATCTGCGGCGCAGCGAGCGCGATCTCGAGAGGCTGATCACCGGCGGCGCCAGAGTGCGCCTGGTCAAGGGGGCCTTTGTCGGCACAAGCGATATCGCCTTCACCAGCGAGGCGCAGATCAAGACCAATTATCGCCGGCTGGTCGGAATGATGCTGGGCGCGCAGGCGAAAGCGAGCGGCTTCTATCCGATCATCGCGACCCATGACGACCGCATCCAGGCCGAGGCGGTCGAGCTGGCCCGCCGCAATGGCTGGCCGCAGGGCTCATATGAATTCGAGATGCTGCTCGGCGTGCGCAGCGATGTCGCCGAGCGGCTTTCGCAACAGGGCGAGCGGGTCAGGCTCTATGTGCCTTTCGGGCGCGACTGGTGGCCCTATGCGGTGCGCCGGATCGGCGAGAATCCGGCCAATGGGATTCTCCTGGCGAGGTCGCTCCTCAGCGGGAGGAAAGGGCGCCCTGCCACTCCTTGATCGCATCGAGCGGCCACACCAGCATGATGATGTTGAGGGTGAGGTTGTCGCGGATCATGAAGCCCGTGAACAGCTCGAAGGCGATGGCGAGCGCCACCGTCAGCCACACGGGTGCCCGCGCGGCGATGAGGAAGCCCGCCGCCATCGCCACGATGTCGCTCGCCGAATTGACAACGCTGTCGCCATAATAGTCGAGCGAGATGGTCGCCTCGCGATAGCGGTTGATGATGAAATCGGTGTTCTCGAAGATCTCCCAGGCGCCTTCGACGACAATGGCGAGGCACAGTCTCAGGCCCAGGGGCCAGCGCCGGCCGATGAGCCAGAAGAGGCCATAGAAGATGAAGCCATGGATGAGATGCGAGGGCGTGTACCAGTCGGTGATGTGCTGGGAATTCTCCGAGCTCATCACCACGCCATGCCACAGTTTCACATAGCCGCATCTGCAAATGGGCTCGCGGCCCATGGCGAGAAGGATGAGGGCGATCACCGCGACGAGCGCCGCTGCGGCGAGCCAGTAGAGATGCCGGCGTGATGGCGGGGAGAATGTCATGTCGGTCATCAATAGTGCCTTGACTTCAGGACAGCTCTCGGCAAACTGCCCCTGCGAGAGAGACGGGGCACAGTCTGGACTGCACTATCCACAGGGGTACCCATGCGCTTTCTGCGTCTTCTCTCGACTGCCGTCATTCTCACCACCTGTTTCATTCTGCCTGATTCGGCGGCTTTCGCCGCGGCGAAGAAATACATCAATCCGATATGGGGAGGCGATCGCCTCGACTGGTGCTTCTCCTGGTCGGCGGGCTGCGGCAAGCAGGCGGCGGATGCCTTCTGCAAAGCCAAGGGCTTCGACAATGCGCAGGGCTTCAGCCAGGCGCCGGATATCGGCGCCGTCACGCCGACGCGGCTGATCTCGACGGGCGCCGTGTGCGACCAGAATTTCTGCGACGGCTTCAGCTTCATCGACTGCGTCTCGGCGGCGCCGACGCAACAGACCTTCACCAAGCCGAAATTCAAGGGCAACCGGCTCGACTGGTGCTTCAGCTGGAGCGCCGGCTGCGGCGAGCAGGCGGCAAGCGCCTGGTGCAAGAGCAAGGGCTTTGCCAAGGCCAGCGCCTGGGCGATGGCGAGCGATATCGGGGCGGTTTCACCGACCCGCCTCATCGGCACGGGAGCGGTCTGCGACCAGCCGTTCTGCGACGGCTTCAAATGGCTGGTGTGCCAGAAATAGATATGCGAGGGGAGAGAGGGGTAGGGAGTACGGCCGCGTCACCGCGGCCGTACTTTTTCGACGCAACGGTCATTCGGGCCGGGCCGGCAGCATGCCCTGGCTCGGAGGTTCGGGTTGGGGATTGAGGCCAACCGCAAGAGTGGGGTTCTGGACCTTCACGCCCTGAGCCACCTTGGCGGCCACGATAGCGTATTTGGGGGCGTATTTCTGGGCGAGCTTCGGCGCAACGCCGGGATTGAACTTGGGCGTGGCTTCAGCACCCGGACCGGCCATGGCCTGGGTTGCGAAACCCAAAGCGAGGACGGCAGTTGTCGCAAGTATCTTCATGAAGAGCGCTCCGGTTTAACAAGTCAGTCTGTTGTGCCTCAACGGTGCCGATCATGCTCTCCGGCGGCTGAATCCGGTTTGAAGGCTGCATTCACGCAACATTCAATGACTTGTCAACTTGATGGCAATTAATGGCAACTATGCGTCGGCGCCCGGCGCCTCGACCAGCTGGCAGCCATTGATCTTCCAGGAGCCGTCGGGCTGGCGCTCCATGGCATAGAGCGCCGTCCAGGCCTTGCCGTCGGCATCGATGATGGTGACATGCTGGGTCGGCTGGCCGCCCATCTCGTTGCCGATCCGGCCGAAGGCGTAGGACTGGCGGCGGTAGACCGGCGGATAGCCGCGCTGGACCATCGACATGAAGATCTCGGGGCTCGGGAAGAGGCGCTGGATCATGGGCGTCGCCAGGGCATAGGCCTTGGCCCCGTCATCGGCCGAGAAGGCATTGAGCTGGCTTGAGATTATGCGCTGGAATTCGGCCGCCTCGGCCTGCGACACGGCTTGCGCGGACGAGGGCCGGGCGGCGCCCGTGACAGCCAGAAGGGTGGCGAGAATGAGGAACAGTCTGCGGGTCATATGCGCGTCTCCATGACGGTCTTACGCATTGCCGAAGCTCCCGGTTGCAGCGGCATCATCGCATGAACAGGCCTTGCCTTTAAGTGTTAGTACTTTGGTACCAATTGGTTATCGCTTGACCCTATGGCGGCAGCGCGCAAGGATGCGCGCAGCGAAGACATAAGGATTCCGCGGCCGCAAACAGGCCATGTGCCGGGCTCGCGCGATCTCTGGGAGGAGGCGTAGATGTCTGCGATTTCCATGAAAGTGAACGGGAAAGCTGTGTGCGGAACGGTCGAGCCGCGCACGCTGCTGGTCGAGTTTCTGCGCGAGAATCTGGGGCTGACCGGCACCCATGTCGGCTGCGACACCAGCCAGTGCGGCGCCTGCGTCGTGCATGTGAACGGCAAGGCGATCAAATCCTGCACCGCGCTTGCGGTCGCCTGCGACGGCGCCGAGGTGACGACGGTCGAAGGCCTCGCCAAGAACGGCAAGCTGCATCCGATGCAGGAAGCCTTCCGCGAGCATCATGGGCTGCAATGCGGCTTCTGCACGCCCGGCATGCTGATGGCCGCGGTCGATCTGGTGAAGCGCAAGGGCAAGAAGCTCGACGAGGCGACCATCCGCCACGAGCTCGAAGGCAACATCTGCCGCTGCACCGGCTATCATAACATCGTCAAGGCCATCCAGGCCGGCGCCGAGAACATGTAAGCGCGAGCGCGCTTCCCGCCAAAGTTGCTCGACTTTGGCGATCAGGAAACGCGCCCAAGATGCTTAGGGAGGACACATCATGAGCGACACCGGAATCGGCGCCCGCGTCAAGCGCAAGGAAGATCACCGCTTCATCACCGGCAAGGGCCAGTATACCGACGACATCAACCTGAAGGACCAGACCTACGCCTATTTCGTGCGCAGCCCCTATGCGCATGCGACGATCAAATCGATCAAGATCCCGAAATGGAAGCCGGAGGATGGCGTCGTCGGCGTGTTCACCGGTGATCATGTCGCCGAAGACAAGATCGGCGGCCTGATCTGCGGCTGGATGATCCATTCCAAGGACGGCTCGCCGATGAAGGCGGGGCCCCATCCCATCCTCGCCCAGGGCAAGGTGCGCTATGTCGGCGATCATGTCGCCGTCGTCGTCGCCGAAAGCAAGGAGCAGGCGAAGGCCGCCGCCGCCCGGATCAATGTGAGCTATGGCGAGCTGCCGCATGTCGTCGATGCCGCCAAGGCCGCGAAGTCCGCGGCGCAGATCCATGACGTCGCGCCCAACAACACCGTGTTCGAATGGTCGCTGGGCGACAAGACGGCAACCGATGCCGCCTTCTCACGCGCCCATCACGTGACCAAGCTCGATATCGTGAACAACCGGCTCATCCCCAATGCGATGGAGCCGCGCGCCGCGATCGGCTCGTGGGATGCGGGCAACGACCACTACACGCTCTATACCACGAGCCAGAACCCGCATGTGGCAAGGCTGGTGATCTCGGCCTTCCACGGCCTGGCGCCCGAGCACAAATTGCGCGTCATCGCGCCCGATGTGGGCGGCGGCTTTGGCTCCAAGATCTTCATCTATGCGGAGGAAGTGGTCTGCGTCTGGGCGTCGAAGCGTATTGGCGGGCGGCCGATCAAATGGACGGCGGAACGCACCGAGAGCTTCCTCGCCGACGCGCATGGCCGCGATCACGTCACCCATGCCGAGCTCGCGATGGACGCGCAGGGCCGCATACTCGGCCTCAAATGCCACACCATCGCCGGCATGGGCGCCTATCTCTCGACCTTCGCGTCCTGCGTGCCGACCTATCTCTATGCGACACTGCTGTCCGGCCAATATGCCATCCCGGCGATCTATGCCGAGGTGGACGCGGTCTATACCAACACCGCGCCCGTCGATGCCTATCGCGGCGCCGGCCGGCCGGAAGCGACCTATGTGGTCGAGCGCATCGTCGAGACGGCGGCGCGCGAGATGAAGATCGATCCGGCGGAATTCCGCCGGCGCAACTTCGTCAAGTCCTTCCCGCACCAGACGCCGGTCATCATGACCTATGATGCGGGCGACTATGACGCCTCTCTCGAAAAGGCGCTGGAGATCGCCGACTACAGGGGCTTTGCCCAGCGCAAGGCCGCGGCGGCCAAGAAGGGCAAATTGCGCGGCATCGGCTTCGCCAATTATATCGAAGCCTGCGGCATAGCGCCTTCGGCGGCGGTCGGCTCGCTCGGCGCCGGCGTCGGCTTGTGGGAATCGGCCGAGGTCCGCGTCAATCCGGTCGGCACCGTCGAGATCCTCACCGGCTCGCACAGCCACGGCCAGGGCCATGAGACGACCTTCGCGCAGCTCGTGTCGGACCGGCTCGGCGTCGACATCAACACGGTCTCGATCGTGCATGGCGACACCGACAAGGTGCAGTTCGGCATGGGCACCTATGGCTCGCGCTCGGGCGCCGTCGGCATGACGGCGATCGCCAAGGCGCTCGACAAGGTCGAGGCCAAGGCGAAGAAGGTCGCCGCGCATGTCATGGAAGCGGCCGAAGGCGACATCGAGTTCAAGAACGGGACTTTCTCGGTGAAGGGCACCGACAAGAAGATGGCCTTCGGCGAAGTGGCGCTCGCGGCCTATGTGGCGCACAAGTTCCCGACATCGGAGATCGAGCCCGGCCTCAAGGAAAGCGCCTTCCACGATCCGACCAATTTCACCTTCCCGGCCGGCTGCCATATCTGCGAGGTCGAGATCGACCGCGACACCGGCGTCACCGAGATCGTGAACTGGACGGCGGTGGACGACTTCGGCACCGTCATCAACCCGATGATCGTCGAGGGCCAGGTGCATGGCGGCATTACGCAAGGTGTCGGCCAGGCGCTGACCGAGGGTTGCGTCTATGATCCGGATTCGGGCCAGCTCATCACCGGTTCCTACATGGATTACTGCATGCCGCGCGCCAGCGACGTGCCGTCGTTCAAGCTCGACTTCACCGAAACGAAATGCCCGTCCAATCCGCTGGGCATGAAAGGCTGCGGCGAAGCGGGCGCCATCGCGGCGCCGGCCGCCGTCATGAATGCGGTGACCGATGCCCTGGGGGTGCGGGACCTGCCGATGCCGGCGAGCCCGCACACCGTGTGGAAAGCCTTGCATGCCACGAAGATGGCAGCGGAATAGAGGGAGGAACCCATGGACAATTTCAACTATCACCGGCCCTCGAAGCCCGCCGACGCGGCCAAGGCGATGAAGAAGGCCAAGGACGGCAAGTTCATGTCGGGCGGCATGACGCTGCTGCCCACCATGAAGCAGGGGCTGGCCTCGCCCACCGACATCATCGATCTCGGCGGCCTCAAGAATTCCGGCGTCACGGCCGCCGCCGCGAAAGTGGTTGTAAAGGCCGGCACCGTGCATGCCGATGTGGCGTCCGACAAGGGCGTCAAGAAGGCGATCCCGGCATTGGCGAAGCTGGCCTCCGGCATCGGCGATCCGCATGTACGCAATCGCGGCACGATCGGCGGCTCGATCGCCAACAACGATCCGGCGGCGGATTATCCGGCCGCCGTTGTCGGCCTCGGCGCCACGGTGCAGACCTCGGCGCGCAAGATTCCGGGCGACAAGTTCTTCACCGGCATGTTCGAGACGGCGCTGAAGAGCGATGAGATCGTGTCGGCGGTCGAATTCCCGGTGCCGAAGCGCGCGGCTTACGTGAAGTTCCCCAATCCAGCGTCGCGCTATGCGATGGTGGGCGTCATGGTGGCCGAGCTCAAGGATGGCTCGGTGCGCGTGGCGGTGACGGGGGCAGGGCCCAAGGTCTTTCGGGTGCCCGAAATGGAGAAGGCGCTGCAGGCCAAATTCTCGGCCGACGCCATTGCCGGCATCCAGGTCAAGGCCAAGGGGCTCAACAGCGATATCCATGCCTCGCCCGAATACCGCGCGCATCTGGTCAATGTGCTGGCCCGCCGCGCGGTGGCGGCGGCAAAATAGCGTTCTTGCGATTTTGCGATTGTCGGGGCCCGTATGTATAGACATGCGGGCCCTTTGTCTTGAACCCGGTTGCTGAAAGTCCCCGATGCCCAAGCCGCTTCCCGCTTCGATCGACGCCACGGCAATGCTCCTGTCCGGTGAGAACTATATCGCCGACCGGGCGCTTGCGACCGTCGTGTTCCTCGCCCTCAAGATGGGCCGGCCGTTGTTCCTCGAAGGCGAGGCCGGCGTCGGCAAGACCGAGATCGCCAAGGTTCTGGCGGGTGCGCTGGGGCGCAGGCTGATCCGCTTGCAGTGCTATGAAGGGCTCGACGTCAATGCGGCGGTCTATGAATGGAATTATTCCGCCCAGATGATCGAGATCAGGCTGGCCGAGGCTGCGGGCGAACTCGACCGCGAGCGGCTCGGGCATGACATCTTCTCCGAACGCTTTCTCACCAAACGGCCCTTGCTGCAGGCGCTCGAGGCGCCGAAGGGGGCTGCGCCCGTCCTCCTCATCGACGAGCTCGACCGCACCGATGAGGCTTTCGAGGCTTTCCTGCTCGAAGTGCTGTCCGATTTCCAGGTGACGATCCCGGAGCTCGGCACGATCGCCGCAGAGGAGCCGCCCATCGTCGTCATCACCTCCAACCGCACGCGCGAGGTACATGATGCGCTGAAGCGGCGCTGCCTCTATCACTGGGTCGGCTATCCCGATGCCGAGCGCGAGATCGCCATCATCAAGGCGAGGCGTCCGGAGGCGCCGGCGGCGCTGGCGCGCGAGGTGGTGAGCTTCGTGCAAAGCCTGCGCCAGGGCGAGCTCTACAAGGCGCCCGGCGTCGCCGAGACGCTCGACTGGGTATCGGCCCTGCATGAGCTCGATGCCATCTCGCTCGATCCGCAGACGGTCAATGACACGCTGGGCGTGCTGCTCAAATACCAGGACGACATCGTCAGGATGGAGGGCTCGGAAGCCAAGCGCATCCTCGACCAGATCAAGGCCGAGATCGCGACCATGCCGAGGGCCTGACATGACGGCGGCGCCCTCGGGCCGGCTCGCCCTCAATATCATGCATTTCGCGCGGGTGCTGCGCGAGGCGGGCCTGCCGGTCGGACCCGGCCATGTGATCGATGCGCTCGATGCGGCACAGGCCGGCGCGTTGCGCTCGCGCGAGGATTTCTACTGGACACTGCATGCCGTCTTCGTGAAGCGGCGCGAGCATACCGAATTGTTCGGCCAGGCGTTCCATGTCTTCTGGAAGAAGCCGAAGATGCTGGAGCAATTGATGCAGCTGATGTTCCAGCAGATCACCCGGCCGGCGGACGAGAAGGCGAAGAAGGCAGGCTTCCGCCGCCTGGCGGAAGCGATGTTCGACCAGGTCGAGACCCGGAGCCGGCGCCAGGAGAAGCCCGATGCGCTCGATTTCGACGCGACCTTCTCGCATTCGGCCATGGAAGTGCTGCGCCAGAAGGACTTCGAGCAGATGACGGTCGCAGAGCAGGCACAGGCGCGCCTTGCCATCACCCGCTTGCGCATCCACCGGCTCGAAATCCGCACGAGGCGCTTCCGGCCCTTCCACTCAGGCGAGCGCGTCGATCTCCGGCGCACGCTCAAAGGCTCGCTGCGCGCCGGCGGCCATCTCATCGACCTTGCCCGGCGCGAAAGGCAATGGCGTGAGCCGCCACTCGTGGTGCTGTGCGACATTTCCGGCTCCTGCTCGAATTACAGCCGGATGTTCCTGCATTTCCTGCATGGGCTCATGAATGACCGCGAGCGGGTGTCGGTCTTCCTGTTCGGCACCAGGCTCACCAACATCTCGCGCGAGCTGAAGCGGCGCGATGTGGACGAGGCGATGGCGAAAGTCTCATCGGCGGTCAAGGACTGGTCGGGGGGTACCCGCATCGGCAGCGCGCTCAAGGAATTCAACTACAAATGGGCACGCCGTGTGCTGACGCAAGGCGCTCATGTGCTGCTCATGACCGACGGACTCGACCGCGAGGACGTGTCGCTGCTGGAGACGGAAATGGCGCGGCTCAGGCGCTCGGCCCGGCGCATCATCTGGCTCAATCCCTTGCTGCGCTACCAGGGTTTCGAGGCGCGCGCCGCTGGAATTCGCGCCATGATGCCCTATATCGATGAATTCAGGCCGGTCCATTCGCTGGAAAGCCTGGCGGATCTGGCGGCCGCGCTTGCCGCACCCAGGCGCGCGGAGCATGATCCGAAGACATGGCTCAAGGCAGGTTAGGAGGTTCACATGGCAGGCTCCGATCCCACCATTCTCGATCAGGCGGCGCAATGGCTGAAGGACGGGCGGCAAGTGGCGCTCGCCACGGTCATCGAGACCTGGGGCTCGGCGCCGCAACCCGTGGGCAGCCAGCTCGCCATTGACGCCAACGGCAATTTCATCGGCTCGGTCTCGGGCGGCTGTGTCGAGGGGGCGGTCGTCACCGAAGCGCTCGATATCATCACGTCCGGGAAGCCCAAGACGCTGGCTTTCGGCGTGGCGGATGAGACCGCCTGGAAGGTGGGCCTCGCCTGCGGCGGCAAGATCCGCGTCTATGTCGAACCGCTGGCTGCATGAAACCGGAGATCTTCGAGCAGATCATGGATGCGCGGGCGCAGCGCACGCCCGTGGCGCTGGTCACGGCGCTCGATACCGGCGCGCAGCGCGTGGTGGCGCGCGACCATGCGGCCGACGACATACTGGCGCAGGTACTGGCTGACGCCTTCCGCTTCGACCGCAGCGGCGTGCACAAGGTTCCGGAAGGCGAGTTCTTCGTCCATATCCACAACCCGCCCTTGCGCCTCATTATCATCGGCGCCGTTCATATCGCGCAGGCGGTGATCCCGATTGCCAGGGCTGCGGGCTATGACATCGTGGTCATCGACCCGCGCGGGGCCTTCGCCACGGGCGAGCGCTTTCCCGACATCGCGCTCCATGCCGAATGGCCCGACGAGGTCCTGCCGAAGCTCGGCCTGGATCAGCGCACCGCCATGCTGGCGCTCACTCATGATCCCAAGATCGACGACCCCTCGCTTCATCTCGCCCTCAAATCCAAGGTCTTCTACATCGGCGCGCTTGGTTCGAAGAAGACGCAAGGTACTCGTGCCGAGCGCCTGGCAGCCGCCGGCTTCCCGGCCGCCGACATTGCGCGCATCTATGGGCCGATCGGCCTCGATATCGGCGCGCAGGGCGCGCCCGAGATCGCGATTTCGATCATGGCCGAGCTGACGCGCGTGTTGCGATTGGGAAGCTGATGAATCATTCACCGTCATCCCGGCGAAAGCCGGGATCCCCTAAATTCGTGCAAAACGAGCAACACCGCACGGATTGCCCCTATTCAATGGGCCCCGGCTTTCGCCGGGGTGACAGATAAGATGAAGTTCGGCGAAATCCCTATTGCTTCGGCCGAAGGCGCGATCCTCGCCCATTCGGTCAAGCACAAGGCCGGGATGTTCAGGAAGGGCCGCGTGCTAAGCGCAACGGATATAGCCCTTCTCGCCGAGTGTGGGGTGGCGCAGGTCTTCGCGGCGCGTCTGTCGGATGATGATGTGCCGGAAGACAAGGCTGCCGAAGCCGTGGCGAAAGCGATCGCAGGCGAGGGTACGGTGGTTCAGGCGCCTTTCACCGGGCGTGCCAATCTGCATGCCCGCCAGCGCGGCCTCGTGGTCATCGACCAGGAAAGGGTGCGCGACTTCAACCGGGTGCATGAAAGCCTGACGCTCGCGACATCGGCGCCGTTCGAGATCGTCGAGGAGCGGCAAATGGTGGCGACGGTGAAGGTCATTCCCTTCGCGGTGCCGCGCGACATGCTGGAGGAGGGACTGTCGGTCATCGGCGCCGATCCGCTCATCCGGGTCGAAAGCTTCAAGCATCGCAGGGCCGGCCTCATCATCACCCGGCTGCCGCAGACCAAGCCTTCGCTCATCGCCAAATCGGAAGAGGCGATCCGCGGGCGCATCGCCGAGCTCGACGGCACGCTGGCCGAAGTGACCGTCGTCGAGCACGCGGTAATGGCGGTCGGCGATGCGGTGGCGAAGCTTCACGCCAAGGGTCTCAATCCGATCCTGATCTTCGGCGCCTCGGCCATTGTCGATCGCGGCGATGTCATCCCGGCGGCGCTCGAGAAGGCGCAAGGCGAAGTCGTGCATCTCGGCATGCCCGTCGATCCCGGCAATCTCATGATGTTCGGCAGGCTCGAAGGCGCAGCGGTGATCGGGGTGCCGTCCTGCGCGCGCTCGCCCAAGCTCAATGGCTTCGACTGGGTTCTGGCGCGCATCATGGCGGGGCTGCATGTCTCAGGGCAAGACATCATGGATATGGGGGCAGGCGGGCTCCTCAAGGAAATCCCGTCGCGGCCCAGCCCGCGCGAAGGCGAAGACGCCAAGTCGCAACGTGCCCCCAAGATCGCCGGGATCATCCTGGCGGCGGGACGCTCGACGCGCATGGGCGCCAACAAGCTCATGAGCATCATCGGGGACAGGCCGATGGTGCGCATGACGGCGGAGGCGCTGCTGGCCTCGGCAGCCGGCCCGGTGCTGGTGGTGACAGGCCATGAGCGCGAGCGCGTGGAAGCGGCGCTTCAGGGTCTCGATGTCCGCTTCGTCCATAATCCGGCCTATGCGTCGGGACTTGCCAGCTCGCTGAAAGCCGGACTTGCGGCAGTGCCACAAGATGCCGAAGGCGCCGTGGTGGCGCTGGGCGACATGCCGCTGGTCTCGGCCCAGCATATCGACAGGCTCATATCCGCCTTCAGCCCGGCCGAGAAGCGCACCATCATCGTGCCGGTCCATGCGGGCGAGCGCGGCAATCCGGTCTTGTGGGGGCGCGAGCATTTCGCCGAGATGCTCTCCCTCGACGGCGACCGCGGCGCCAAGGTGCTTATGGAGGCAAGTGAGGACCATGTCACGGAGATCGCCATGCGCTCCGATGCGGTGCTGGCCGATTTCGACACGCCGGAAGCGCTGGCAAGACTCACCCGCTGATTGAAGTTTCGGCACTCAATGTGACAAAAAAGTCACAGCGGTTCAGAAATCACGCAAGGGCAATTGCCGTTTCTGACCAGTTAGTTATCTTTCTGAGTCTGGATATCCGATCGGGGAACAGAATGATCCGCAAATTGCTTTGGGCCTTTACCTTTTCGGCGGTCGCATTGACGAGCGCCCAGGCAGCGGATGTCGTCGAACCGGCGGCCTATGACTGGAGCGGATTCTATGTCGGCGCCCAGGCGGGCTATGGCTGGGGAGACACGGACTTCCACTACCTTCCGGAGGATTCAAGCGTCGGGATGGAATTTGACGGCTTCGTGGGTGGCGTCACGCTGGGTTTCAACGGTCAAAGAGGGAACCTTGTCATCGGTGCAGAGGCCGATATTTCCTATTCTGATTTCTCGGATGATATTTTGTTGCCAAGCAACACTGGTGCAAACACGCCCTGTCTGGAAGAGGGTTGCTCCCTCGATATCGACTGGTTCGGCACTGCACGGATTCGGCTGGGCTACGCCATGGACAACATCTTGCCCTTCATCACGGGCGGTATCGCTTTCGGCGACGTGGAGTCCACATTCGATATTGGCGCTTGCGCGTGCGAGATCGACGAAACGGCCTTTGGCTGGACTATCGGCGGCGGCATCGAGTGGGCCTTCAGCGAAAACTGGTCGGCCAAAGCGGAATATCTCTATGTCAATCTGGGGCAGCCGGACCCCGAGGGCATTGCCGATAACGTGCCACAGGACGTGATCGACGATGTGTCGACCGACGATTTCGATTTCAGCGTCGTGCGGCTCGGCGTGAACTACCGATTCAATTAGCCGACAGCCCGGGCGGCGGCCGAGGGTTTGTCACGCACTCGGCGGTGACATTATTGCTGGACAGGCTTCCCGCGAGGTTTGTCCCAATGGTGCATTACAAGAATGTCTCCGGAATGGGCGCCCATCCACTCGCATCTTGCCTGGTGAACTGGGGAATATGCGCGAGGCTGTGCAGGAGGGCGCAATCGGCACCGAGTGTTGCCTGCCAGTCGCGCGCTTCGGTGAGGATCACGCCGATGCCCACGACATTGCCGCCGGCGCGCCGCACCAGGTCCAACGCTCCCTTGAGGCTGGAGCCTGAGGCCACGACGTCGTCGACCACCACGACCCGCCGGCCCTCGATCAGCGGGACCGCCTCCCGGTCGAGGAGCAGGCGCTGCTCGCCTTTCGACGTGATCGAGGAAATGCGCTGTTCCAGGGCATCACCCAGATGGATTTTCGGCGATTTCTGCAAAATGACATAGTGATCGGCGCCCAAAGCGCGGGTCACCTCGATCGCCACCGGAATGCCGAGCGTTGCCGCGCCGACGATGATGTCGGGCTTCAGCGGCGCCAGCCTGGCGGCGAGCTTTCGCCCGACATGCTCGCCGAACTTCACGCCCAGATCGATCACCATCATCAGGGAGATCGCGAAATCGGGCTTTATGGGCACGATCGGCAAATCGACCGGGCGGCCGGCGACGTCGACCGTCCAATGCTGCCGGATGGCGGGTTCCGATTCACGAGACTTCATCGACATTGTCCTTCTGAGAGAGGCGAGGCTCGACCAGCAAGCCGATATTGCGCCATGTCGTGCGGCGGCGCTTGAGATCGAAGCCGTTGATCGCGAGGGAAAAGGAAATCGCATGCGCCAGGCGGATCGCCTGCACCAGCAGCGGTACGCCGCGGGCGAGCGCAAAGCGCAGCTTCGTCGGCAGGGCGACCTCGTCGACCTCCATGCCGCGGGCCCGCTGGGCATCGGCAATGCGCTCGAAATCGTCGCGCAGCATCGGGATGATGCCGAATGTCAAGGAGAGGACCAGTGTCGCTATGGGGGGCAGGCGCGCCGCACTCGCGGCGGCGAGAATGGATCCGGGCGAGCTCGTCTCCATGACGAAATAGAACGCGGCCGTGGTCGTGATCAGCCGGGCCGCCATCGCCGCGGCGATGGGCAACGAGTCGTGCAGGCTCACGCCCTGGATGAAAAGATTGACGAGCCAGCTCACCATCACCATGGCGGTGAGCAACAGTGCCCCCTTGAGATAGCCGCGCAGGCCAGGGACGCCCACCGCCCACAGTGCCAGGACGCAAAGCAGGGCGAAAGGCACGCCGAACCGCCAGCCGGGCACCAGCCATGCCACCAGCATGACCGCGAAAGCGAGGGCCAGCTTGATGAAGAAATTGAGATCGTGCAGCCGGCTCATGCCACGCCTTCCAGCCGCGGCGCGCCATAGGGGGCGGACCAGCCCAGCGCGGCAAAGGCCGGGCTTTTCCAGCCATCCGCCACGTTTCCGTCGAACGCGATCCCGCCGTCTTTCAGGATCACCAGGCGCGTGGCGACGTCATCGACCAGTTCCAGATCATGCGAGATGAGCATGACCGCGCGGCCCGATCCCAGCATGGAGGAGATGAATATATCGAGCATCCGCCGCCCCTCGACGTCGCGCGCCAGCAGCGGTTCATCGACGATGGCCATGCGAGCCCCCGTGGCATCCGCGCAAGCGAGACCCAGCAAGGCCTGCTGGCGCGCGGAGAGGGCGAAGGGATTGGCTTGCGCCAGATCGGACAGGCCGTAGCGCGCCAGCATGGCGCTCGCCAGATTGGCCACCGAGCTGTCGGTCGTCGTCGCGGTCGATGCGGTGATGGAGAAGACGACCTCGCCGGTCACCGTGAGATTGAACAGGATGTGACGCATGCTCTGCGGCACATAGGCGATCTTGCGGGCGCGCCGCGCGGCGGTCCAGCCCTCGGCATTGGCGCCGTCAAGGATGATCGCGCCCGCTTCAATGCCGGAAAGTCCCAGGATCGACTTGAAAAGGGTGGTCTTGCCCGCGCCATTGCGACCGATCAACGCCACGACTTCGCCCGCCCTGACCTGCAACCCGACCTGGCTCAGCACCGGCCGGGCGTCCGAGCGGACCAGCTTCGTCGTCAAGCCTGATACTTCAAGCAGGGATGCACCCGGATTTGCCGTTCTCGGCTGTGAACGGGTCCGGCTCGGCGGCAGGATGCCCGCCTCGAGCCAGGGCCGTTCCAGCGCCATTATATCGTTGGCGGGGAAGGGGGCGGAGAGTTTCCCGTCCTTGAGCAGCATGACGGTATCGACAATGGAACTGAGGGAGGCGGGATCTTGCTCCGCCACCAGGAGAGCCGAGACGGAGGCGGCCGCTTCGCCGAGGCTGCGTGACAGCCGCGCGCGCGCCTCGGGATCGAGCCCGGTCGTCGGCTCGTCGAGCACCAGGAGGGACGGATTTGACGCCAGCGCTGCCGCGATCGCTACCATGCGGCGTTCGCCGCCGGACAGTGTCAGCACGCGACGCCCCAGGAGCGTCGTGAGCCTCAATCCATCGATGAGCTGCCTGAGCCGGGCGCGTATCGCCTTCCTGTCGACACCGCGATTCTCCATCGGAAAGGCGATGACGTCCTCGACGCTGAGGTCCCACAGCTGATCTTCGACATTCTGCGACACGAAGCCGATGGTGCTGAACAGCTCGTCGCGGGTGAGAGTGGAGATCGGGCGTCCTTTGATGGCAATGTCGCCGCTGAACAGCGGGATCGCCATCAGTCTCGGGATGAGGCCCGCCGCCGCACTCAGGAATGTCGTCTTGCCGCTGCCGGCAGCGCCGCAGATCAGCAGCCGCTCACCATCGGCCAGGCTGCAAGCGGCTTCGGCGACGACCGGGGCGGGGTCGCCGAAGCCGAGTTTCAGATTGGCAATCTCAAGCACTCGAAATGCCGCTGCCGTTCAGAACCGCTTGAAGCTCGCCGGATAGGCGGCCTTCAGAATCCTGAGCGCAGGAATGACCAGCAAGGGAGTGCCTATGACCATCGGCACGATGTCGGAGAGCCCGATATAGCCGAACGCCCACCAGAACGGAAAGATGCCGAGATAAGCGAGGCTGGCCGACACCGCCGCCACCATGACCAACCCGACGACCAGGCAGACCAAGGCGACCTTGAGCAGCGTTGCGCGGTCGAACGTGGTCTTCGCGGGATCGAACATCATCCCCGGAACGAGCCCGGTCAGGCCAACCATGATGCCGTCGATGACCAGAGAATGGGCGGGGATGAAAGTGCCCGCCAGCAGCGACCACACGATGGTGCCGAGATAGCCGCAGATGAAGCCGCTGCGCCAGCCGAGCAGGATGCCGATCAAGGGCGGCAGAAAAGCGAATATCCGCCATTGGATCACACCCGGCACCAGCTGGATGGGGTTGGCATAGGCCCACAGGACACCGGTCGCGGCAGCCGCGATGACGGAAAGCACGATCGGAAAGAGGGGGTTACCCTCGCCTTGCGATATCGTTGATGTTTGCATTTGACCCTTCCCTTATTTTCTACTTTTCGAGATTTGCCCGGCCGCAGCCGGGTACGCCACTATCACCAGACACTCGTCAAATCCCCGCAGTACCGGCCAACCGCGCGGCGCCGACGGGTGGAGACCATGGATTGCGCTCGGTCGCCGGATCGGGCGTGGCCACGCCGTCCACGATGTCGAATTGGGGAATATGACCGAGGGTTTCGATCAGCCCGGCATCCTTGCCGAGCGCGTCGCGCCAGGAATGGCCTTCGGTCAGGATGACGCCGGCGCCCATAACCTCACCACCGGCCCGGCGCACGAGGCGGATGGCGGCGGCCATGCTCGATCCCGTCGCCACGACATCATCGACCACCAGCACGCGCTTGCCCTGCAGGAGCCTGATCGAGCGCCGGTCGAGCAGCAGCCGCTGCGGCGTCATGGTGGTGATCGAGCGTACTTCCTCGATCATCGCGTCGGCCAGATGGAATTTCGGCGACTTCTGCAGGATGACATATTGATCCTTGCCGAGCCGGCGCGAGACTTCGATCGCGATCGGGATGCCGAGCGTGGCGCTGCCGACGACGATGTCGGGCTTAAGGGGCGCGAAATGCCGGGCGATGGCCGCGCCGACCATCTCGCCGAAGCGCACGCCCATGTCGATGACCATGAGGAGGGCGATCGCCCGCCGGTCGTCGAGCTGGATGATCGGCAGGCTGGTCGTCTCGCCGGCGATTTCCGTCTGGTAGGTCTCAGGTGTCGCGATCAGCATCCGCGAGATTTCCTCATCAGCCTGTCACGGGTGCTGTGTCCGAGCGCGTCTTTGCAGCGGCGATCGAGCGGATGACTTCCGCTTCCAGCTCCTCGGCGGAATAAACGAAATCGACATCGGTCTCGGCGAGGATCTCCATCGGAATGGCGCTGAACGTATCGCGCAGGGCGAGGATCTTCGGGCCCTTCACCCATTTGGTCCAGGCGATCTCGGCCATCGTGCCGCAGGACAGGCCGACACAGATCAGAAGGTCGGAAAACTCGCACATCAAGGCGTGCTGGTGATGCCAGGTGAAGCCATCGACCACCTCATCGCAGCCGCCTGCATTTTCGAGACAGTTCAGGGTCGCCACGGAATCGGACGGCCCGCCCGCCGGAACGAGGCCGATCGTCCAGCTGCCGCGGGCTTCCCGATAGCCCTGCATGCCAGACAAGGCGACGCCGCGATCGGGGACGATGGTCAGGCTGGCACCGGCGCGCGCGACCACCTGTCCCGCCGCATGGGCCGTCTCGCGGTACCGGCTCTCCGGAATGCCGCTCGCCTGCGAAATCCGCAGCAAATTCGTCGGACCGATAAGGCCGATAATGGGTTGATCCGGTCGTTTCCCTTTTTTCATCGCTCTTTGGCTGCCCGGTGGGGTCGTTTTTGCAGGAAATACGCATGAATTGCGGGGCGATCTCTATAGACAGGGATAGGAGGCCTCATTACAAACGAATAAAAACGTGCTGAGCGTTCTCTTTTTCTCGACGCTGGGGGCTAAGCTCGTGAAGCGGGTTCTGTTTTCCCGGTTTGCCAATTATCTCGACGAGATCGCGCGCCTGGGGTCGATCCGCAAGGCCGCCGACAAGCTGAATATTTCCGCCTCGGCCATCGACAAGCAGCTCATCCATGCGGAGGAGGCGCTGGGGGTAGAGCTCTTCGAACGCCTGCCGCGGGGCATGCGCCTCACCTCGGCCGGCGAAATCCTCCTGCACGGCGTCAGAAGCTGGCAGAAGGACCTGGCCCGGATCCGGTTCGAGATCGAAGAGCTGCGGGGATTGCGCCGCGGCGAGGTGAAAATCGCGGTCTCCCAGGAGACGGTGTTCGATTTCCTGCCCGGCGCGCTGGCAAGCTTCATGAAGGACCATCCGCGCATCGCGAATCACGTTGCGGTCGCCGAGTCCGACCGGATCCGCCAGATGGTGCTGGACGGTCAGGCTGATTTCGGTCTCACCTTCAGCCCGCCGCCACTGCCCGGCGTGACGGTCATCCGCGCGGCGCGCTTTCACGTCAGGGCGGTGGTGCCGGTCGAGAACGAGCCGCAGCCGCAGAAGACCATAGCCTTGAGCGACTTCTTCCTCAGGCCCACCATCATTCCCGATGCCAGCGTTCACCTGCGCGACATCGTCGACATCGCCGCCGCCAAGAGCAAGGCCCGCCTGCAGCCGGTCCTGACGACGAACAATCTCGAGCTGATGCGCTCGATGGTGCGGGAAGGCTGCGGCTTCGGGCTGACGGCGATCTCCGACAGATCGTCGACCGCCGTCAAGGATGGCCTTGCCTATCTTGCCCTCGGCGACCGCAGCATACCGCCGCTCACCCTCTCCCTCATCGTCGCCCCGGAACGGAAGTTCTCGCTGACCTCCATCCTGGCGCGGCGGTATTTCGAGGTCTATTTCGACGGCCTGGAGCAGGCAGGAGGCAAAGAACCTGCGCTGCAAAAAAAAGCCTAGAATGAGATGGTCGGTTCTATATCCGGTAATAGCGCTCAGCATTCGCCGAGAATAATTGCGCCTGCTCGCCGGCCGTGAAATCGGCCACGATCTCTTCGTAACTTTGGTAGAGCTGCGCGAAGGAGCTGTAGAGCCGGTCGACCGGAAAATTGCTGGCGAACATGCAGCGCTCGACACCGAAGATATCGATGGTTTCCAGCACGAGCGGTCGGATCGATTGCGTGGTCCATTTCCAGTCCAGCATTCCGAGGCCGGAAATCTTGACGGCCGTATTGGCGTTACGCGCGAGGAGCCGCATGCCCTGCCGCCACGATTCGAGGCTAGCGCCCCGTGCGTGGTAGGGCATGCCGGCATGATTGAGAATGGCCATGGTGTCCGGATGGCGTGAGGCCAGCTCCGCCGCGCCGGCGAGCTGCCAGGGATATATCTGCAAGTCGAAGCTCAGCCCATGTCTGGCTAGCAGAGCATAGCCCGCGAGCCAGTTGCGATTGGTCATGTAGTCGGGGCGATCCGTGAATGTCAGCAAAGGATCTGGGTCCCAGTTGAGTATGTGCCGCACGCCGCGAAGCCTCCCCGCTGCGGCATGTTTTTCCAGTTGCGTTGCAATGTCGGGCTGATGGAGCTTGACGCCGGCCACGATGGCGCTGGGAAGGTCGCTTGCCTCGGCGAGTTCCTGCAGCCACGTCGTTTCCGCCAGGGGATCGTCCCATCCGCCATCCACGTGAACCGTTTTGCGCAGATCGTAGGCGCATGCGTCCTCGCGCAGGTCGTCGATCAGGTAGTTTTTCGCAATTTGCGAGACGTCTCCCACGATGGACGGCCGATAAGGTGGACCGGACAGCCAGGGATATGAATGTTGCGTGGTGTCCCACAGGTGATGATGGGCATCGACGATCACGCGCTTGGGCAAATGCCGGTTCTCCTCATTGCTTTGATATCGATACCTTTTATAGAATTGATAACGATACCATACAGCCGAGTCAACGTCGCTTTCCGCGCGTATTCGATAGTGTCAATTGATACGGGCGTCAGGCGCTATCGCGCCACACGATTTCATAGCCGACATCGATGATCTCGGGCTCCGCCGTTTCGCCCGAGAGGCGGCGGGCGAGGATACCGGCCGCCCGCTGGCCCATCTCGTATCCGCGGATCCGGACCGTGGTGAGGGCGGGGGTGATAATCGACGTTGCCTCGACATCGCCAAATCCGGCAATGGCCACGTCCTGCGGGACCCGCTTGCCGCGGCGCCCTGAGACCACGACGGCGCCGATGGCAATCAGCTCATTGGTGCAGAACAGGCAGTCGACGGACGGGTTCTGGGCAAGGAAGTCCGCGACGACATTGCCGCCCTCCAGGGAGCGATCGAGGAAGTGGTAGTAGGGAACGACGATCGACGGCCCGGGCGACAGGCCGTGGTCGCGCAGCGCCGCTTCATAGCCCTTGGTCCTTTCGCCTGCGCGATTGCCGGGAACCACGGGGCCGGTGGCCAGGGCAAAGGACCGGTAGCCCTTTTCGAACAGCGCTTTGGTAATGTCGTAAGCCGCTGAATAATTTGAGAAACCGACCACGCTGTCGATAGGATGGGTGGTCTGGTCCCAGATCTCGGCGATGGGAATGCCGGCCGACTGCAGCAGCGATCGCGCCCGTACCGTGTGCTTGACGCCGGCGATGATGATGCCGTCGGGACGGCGCTGGATGAGCGCTGCGATGACCTTTTCCTCACGCTCGATGTCATAGGACGATTCGCCGATCATCAGCTGGTAGTCGAACTCGTTCAACGTGTCGGAAATACCACGAATGGTTTCGGCGAAAACCGATCCGGTCAATGTCGGCACGATGACCGATATGATGCCGGAACGGCTCGAGCGCAGGCTTCCCGCAATCTGGTTGGGGATGTAGCCCAGCCGCGCGACGGCGGCATGCACGGCCTCGCGCGCTGTTGCCTGGACCGTCTGCTCGCCCCGCAGCACGCGGCTTGCCGTCATGGGCGAAACGCCGGCTGACCTCGCGACATCAACGAGGGTGGGGCGGCTGTTGAGGTCCCTGCGATCTGCCATTCCACACCTTATGAACCCCGAAAACCTGTGAGCCAGCTGCAAAATATCATCGATGCCTCGGGCTTGACAACCAGATTGATATCGTTTTTAATCGCCTAAAAGGTAACGATACCAAAAAATCGGAACGAAGCGGGAATTCGAACCGCCAAAGGGAGGATGGGGTGAACAGATATGCCTGGGTGCTCGAAGTCCGTCCCGGCTGCGAGGACGAGTACAAGAAGCGCCATGATGAAATCTGGCCGGAACTCATCGCGGAGATAAGGCGGGCGGGGCAGCGCGACTACGCCGTCTTTCGCCATGGCCTCACTCTCTTCGGCACATTCGTGTGTGACGACATCGAGCAGGTCTACGCGGTCATGAAAGCAAGCCCGGTGTTCAGGAAATGGGGCGAGTTCAACGCCGCGATCATGAAAGCCGAGATCAACCCCGATACGGGCTATCCCTATCTCCTTCCCAAAGTATGGGAGTTCGAAGGGTGAGCGCCCGAGGGTCAGGGGGCCAGCGGTGGCTCGGCGCGACAGACGTAGCCGTCGGCTCGCTCGGCTTCGGCACCGTGCCGCTCGGGAATCTCTACCGGGCACTCGCGGAACGGGAAGCCGCGGTCACGGTGGAAGCCGGGGTCGCCGCAGGGATCCGCTATTTCGATACTGCGCCGTTCTACGGGCTGGGCCTCAGCGAAAGGCGGCTGGGGCTCTATCTGCGCGCGTTGCCGCGCGAGCACTTTGTCCTGTCGACCAAGATAGGACGCACGTTGAAGCCGGCCGGAACGCGCGGCGGCAGCGGCATCTTTGCCGATCCGCCGCCTTTCGTCGAAAGCTTCGATTTTTCCTATCCGGGCGTCATGCGGCAGTTCGAAGACAGCCTCCAGCGTCTGGGCGTCGACCGCATCGATTGTCTCGTCATCCACGATCTCGGTCTGTGGCATATGAAAGAGGCGGAGGTCGTCGACCATCACTTCCGATCCCTGGAGCAGGGCGGTCTCAAGGCGCTGCTCGAGTTGAAGCGGAACGGCCACATAAGAGCCATCGGTGCGGGGGCGAACGAGCTTACCCTGTGCGATCGTTTTCTCTCTCTGGGCGAGATCGACTTCATCCTCCTGGCGCTGCGCTACACGCTGCTCGACCAGAGCGCGGATCAAGGATTTCTGGAGAATGCGCGGTCGCGCAAAGTGAGCGTCGTCGTGGGGGCTCCCTTTCAGTCCGGCATACTGGCCACGGATGCCGGCCAGCAAGCCCGCTACAATTACGGCGATGCGCCGCCTGGCGTCGTCGCGAAAGTCATGCGGCTGAAGGCGGTCTGCCAGGAGCACGAGGTTCCGCTCAAGGCAGCGGCATTGCAATTCCCCCTGCAGAATCCTGCCGTTGTCTCGGTGCTGGCCGGCATGGGGTCGAAATCCGAGGTGCTGGAAAATGTCGCGATGGCGACGTTCGACATTCCCTCCGCGTTATGGGGCGCGCTGCGCCGGGAGGGGTTGACGCAATAGGAACAGTTCGCGCGCCAGCCGACAACAACCGATGGGGACTTCAGATTGCGTCACGCCGCTTGCGGCGTGGCGGGGCCCAACGTCAACGTGAAACAGGGGGGAACTACAATGAGAGTCAGAATTCAGATGTTAGCTGCTTCGGTATTCGCCTTGGCCATGGCGGTCAATGCCTCGTCCGCGCAGGACTCCAAGCTCAATATTTCACTTCTCAATGCATACATACAGGACGAGTTCTGGCAGGGCTGCAGCGTCGGTGCGAAACGCGCGGCCAAGGACTTGGGGGCGGAGCTCACCGAGCTCGACGGCAATTATTCGATCGAGGCGCAGGTCAACCAGATCGATACGACGATCCAGCGGGCTCCTTATGCGCTCATGATCGCCTCGATCGATTCGAATGCCGTCGTTCCCGCCCTCAAGCGGGCGATGGCGAAAAAGATCGAGGTCTATGCCTTCAATACGGCGGTTCCGAATGCCATGATTACGGCAACGGTAGCCATGGACGAGACCGCGACAGGCGCCGCGGCCGCGCATCGCATGATCGATCTCCTGCGCAAGAGATCGGCGGCGACCGGCCAGACATCGTTCCGGCTGGTTCATCTCGTCGGCGCCGTGGCTACCGAGCCGGTAAGGCTGCGGCGCGAAGGCTTCAACAAGGTCATCAGTGCGCCCATCGACGGCATAAAGGTCGACATGGTCGAAGTGGTGACCAATTGGAAACCCGAGCCGGCCGTCGCCGGGCTCCAGGACGCGATGACTCAAGGACATGTGGACGCGATCTTCACCGAAAGCGACTTCCTGACGCCCTTTCTCATCCCGGTGCTCAAGCGCAACGGCTATACCGAAGCCGGCGGCGCCAAGCATGCGATCATCGGCGGCCTTGGCGGGATTCCGGGCGGCCTGAAGGCCATCCGAGAGGGCTGGCAGGAGTTTTCGCTCAACTATCCGATCGACGGCATGTGCGCCAGCAACGTCTACCTGGCGTCCGAATCGCAGAGGGGTAAATCCTTCGCCGACGCCTGGAAGGGGGTGATGGAAAAGTCCGGCGTGACCGAGAACGCCCCGCAGCTCATCGAGAATCCGGCGACCGGACCGACGATCCTGCTGACGGCCAACCCGATCGATTCCAGCAACGTCGAAAGCAAGATGTTCTGGGCGAACACCTTCAAGGAGTAGCCGGTCATGGCCAAGTCGGAAGTGCTAGCTCAAGACGGCATGGCGGAGAACAGGGGTGTGACGATGCGTATCGCTGCATCAGTGGGGAAAACCCTGCTGCTCAATCCCATACTTCCGATCCTGGTTGTCGCATTGCCCCTGTTCGCCGCCTTTGTCCCCTATTATGCGACACTGGCAAATCTGCAGAACCTGTTGCTCGCGTCATCCATCCTTCTGCTCCTCTCCTGCGGCGGGGCTTTGGCGATGATCACCGGCAATATCGACCTTTCGGTCGAAGGCACTCTGTGCTTTTCGTGCATGGTAATCGCCTGGCTGATGATGCCGAGTCCTCCGGGCTCGGGCCTTGAGCTTTCGCCCTTCATCACAATTCCGCTCGGTATCCTCATCGGGGTCGGGATCGGCATGCTGAATGGATTGATGGTCCAGGGATTGGGCGTCAATCCGTTCATCGTGACGCTCGGGATGCTGCTGACCCTGAAAGGCGCAGCAGCCATTCCCACCGAGGCCACCACCATCTATTCGCTTCCTCCGACCTATAGCTGGGTCGGGTATAATGCGCTAGCCGGCGTCAGCTGGGTCGTCATCATCGCCTTTACGGTGTGCCTCCTTCTCGCGATCTGGCTGCGCGCATCCGTGGTGGGCCGGCACATCTACGCCATCGGCGGCAATTCGGAAGCGGCGCGCGAAAACGGGATATCGCCGCTGCGCACCGTGATGATCGTCTACGGAATCTCCGGGGGCATGGCGGGGCTCGCCGGATGGCTGAATGCGGCGCGGCTCGACTCCGCCTCCGCAAGTGCGGGCGATGGGATCACCTTCACCGTATTTGCGGCCATCATCATCGGCGGGGTGGCGCTGTCCGGCGGCGCCGGCAGCCTGTGGGGCGTGCTGGGCGGCGTCATCCTACTGTCCTCAATCGACAATGTGCTGAACCTCATCGCCATCAATCCGCTCTATCTGAATTTCGTGAGGGGAGCGGTGATCATCGTCGCGGTGCTCCTGATCGTCGTCCGGCAGAGATTAGCCTCGCGCTTCCGGCTGCAGGAGTCCGCGGCATGAGTCCGTTCCTCGAGATCAAGAGCATCAGCAAGTCATTCGGCGGCGTCGCGGCGCTCAAGAATGTGAGTTTCGATATCGGGGCCGGCGAGGCGGTTGCCCTGATGGGTGGCAACGGGGCCGGCAAGTCCACGCTGGTTTCACTGCTCGCCGGCCTGCAGCGGCCGGATTCAGGCGGCATCGTCATCGATGGCGCCGAGCAGGATTTCGCGAAGCCGCAGGATGCGCGTGCTTCCGGGATCGAGACCGTGTTCCAGAACCTGGCTCTCTGCCCGAACCTCAATGCGCCGGGGAATCTCTTTCTCGGGCGCGAACTGTACCGTGGCCGGGCCCCCTTCCGCTTCCTTGACCGCAAGGCGATGGAGAGGGCGACCGTCGCGACATTGCGCGACCTGGGCGTAAATGTGCCGGACATGAAGGCGGCCGCCAACAAGTTCAGCGGCGGGCAGCGGCAGGCCCTCGCTTTCGCGCGCGCGGCACGGGCGAAATCGCGACTGCTGATCCTGGACGAACCGACCGCGGCGCTCGGCGTCGAGGAGAGCGCCAATGTCATACGCACGGTGCAGAGACTGCGGCGGGAGCGGAACATGACCGTGCTCCTCATCACGCACAATCTCGAGGAGATGCGTGCCATCGCGGACAGGGCGGTCATCCTGAGGCGCGGCCGCTATGTCGGTTCTGTCAGACTGGATGAAACGTCGGATGACGAGATCGTCGGGCGGATAACGGGCTCGCTGGCGGTGCGGGAAGAGGTGGCATGATGCTGAAGACGCCAGCCATTGCGGACGACCACCCGCTTATCATCGAGAAGGTCGAGGTGCGGCTGTTCCGGATGCCTCCCAGCGAGCCCTGGGAAGATGCGACGCATCGCGTTCCCGCCATCGAGATCATCATCCTCGAGCTGACCGTCAATGGCCGTCTGGCGCGAGGCTTCAGCTATACTGTCGGTGTCGGCGGGACGGCCGTCCGGGCGCTCCTGCATGATTACTGCGTGGCTGAACTGCTCGGCCGCGACGCACGCTACATCGTCGGGCTGTGGCGCAGCCTCTATCACCATCTCTTTCGCACCGGCATGGCGGCGATCACCACCCTCGCCATGGCGGCCGTCGATGTCGCCTTGTGGGAAATACGCTCGATGGCTTCCGGGCGCCCGCTCTATCTGGAGCTGGGCGGGAACGAGCCATCCATTCCCGCCTATACGAGCGGCATCGATCTGCAGATGAGTCCGGCGGACCTGGCGAAAACCCAGCTTCAGCAGCAAGCGGCCGGATATCAATGGTTCAAGATCAAAGTCGGCCTGCCGAGCATCGCCGATGATATCGCGCGGGTGGCGGCGACGCGGCAGGCCATCGGATCCGAGGCGAAGCTGATCCTGGATGCCAATCAGGCTTGGGATCTGAGCGAGGCGATAAAGAGGTGCAACGCTTTCTCCCCCTATGACATCACCTGGATAGAAGAGCCCCTGGTGTCAACCGACATCGATGGTCACGCGGCGCTCAGACAGAAGACCGGCTTGCCGGTGGCGATCGGCGAGAGCTTGTACACGGCTGAGGAATTTCGCCAATATCTGATGGCCGACGCGGTGGACATCATCCAGGCCGATGTGGTGCGTGTCGGCGGGCTCTCGCCTTGGCTCAGGATCGCCGACCTGGCGGCGGCCTGGAACAGGCCGGTGGCGCCGCATTTCTTCGCAGAGCTCTCGCTGCACGCGCTGTGCGCGATCGACAATGGGCTTGTGCTCGAAAATGTGCGCGGCGGCTCGCTCTTCGAACTCGGCCTCGCCAGGCAGCCGATCCAGATCTTGGGTGGCCTCGGTGTTCCACGTGCCGTCCACGGTCACGGCGTCGACTTCGATCTCGAGCGAAACACGCGGTTCGAAGTGGCCATGTCCGGCTATGCGTTTTCCGATATCCGCAGCCACAAAGCTTAGATCAGCTTCAGGCTCCTGAAGCTCGCATGGCCGTTGCGGCCGATGATGATGTGGTCGTGCACCTTGATCGAAAGCTTGTCGCCGGCCTCGATGAGACGGCGCGTCATGTCGATGTCGGCCGAGGAGGGAGTGGGGTCGCCGGACGGATGGTTGTGGACGAGGATGATGGCGCTGGCCGCAAGCTCGAGTGCCCGCTTGATGACCTCGCGCGGATAGACCGGCGTGTGATCGACCGTGCCTTCGCCCTGCACCTCATCGGCGATGAGACCGTTCTTCTTGTCGAGGAAGAGGATGCGGAACTGCTCGCGCTCGGCGAAGGCCATGGCGGCGCGGCAGTAATCGAGCACGGCCGACCAGGAAGAGAGGAGCGGGCGCTGCCTGATCTCGCCCTTGATCAGGCGCAGGCCCGCGGCATGGACGATCTTGAGCTGGGTGATGACGGGTTCGCTGGCGCCCACCTCCTTCAGCCTCTCGGGGGAGGCGCTGACGGCTTCCGTGAAGCTGCCGAATCGCGCAATGAGCGCCTTGGCAAGCGCCTTCACGTCCTGGCGAGGTATGGCATTGAACAGGATGAGCTCGAGGAGCTCGTAGTCGGGGAGCGCATCGGCCCCGCCTTCGCGAAACCTGTCCTTCAGGCGTTGGCGATGGCCCAGATGATGGGGCTTTCCGTCATCTTCCGACAGGCCCCGTTTCATCGGTCATCCTTGCCGCATGATCTTGTCGGAAAACCGGCAGCCACTTTTCCGGATCATGCGCTATCTCTGCGAAGTCGGCGGGTAATCGAGCCCTTCGGGCGACAGGGTGAAGATCTCGCAGCCTGTCTCGGTGACGCCGATCGTATGCTCGAACTGCGCCGACAGCGAGCGGTCGCGGGTCACCGCCGTCCAGCCGTCGCTCAGGATCTTCACATGCGGGCGGCCCAGATTGATCATCGGCTCGATGGTGAAGAACATGCCGGGCTTGAGCGCCACGCCTTCGCCGGCCCGCCCGTAATGCAGGATATTGGGGTGGTCATGGAATTCACGCCCCAGGCCATGGCCGCAGAAATCGCGCACCACCGAGCAGCGCTCGCCTTCGGCATAGGACTGGATGGCATGGCCGATATCGCCGGTCTTGTTGCCGGGCCTGACCGCGCCGATGCCGCGCATCAGGCTCTCGAAGGTCACCTCCATCAGCCGCTCGGCCTTGCGGTTGACTTCGCCGACGCGGTACATGCGGCTGGCGTCGCCATGCCAGCCCTCGACGATCAGCGTCACGTCGATATTGACGATATCGCCCTCGCGCAGCGGCTTGTCGTTGGGAATGCCGTGGCAGACGACATGGTTGATCGAGGTGCAGATCGATTTGGGAAAGCCGCGATAGTTGAGCGAGGCGGGAACGGCCTTGTTGTCGCGGGCGAATTCGGCGACCTTGCGGTCGAGCGTCTCGGTGGTGACGCCGGGATGGACGAGGGGGACGAGAAGGTCGAGGGCTTCCGCAGTCAGCCGGCCGGCCTCGCGCATGGCGGCGAAGCCTTCCGGGCCATGCAGCTTGATCTGGCCGGTGCGGCCCTCGGTTCCTTCCTGCGCTTTCACATAGGTCATGACGGCTTTACTTAATGATGATCACGAGCAGGGGCAAGGTGAGACATTTCTACAAGAATATCAATCGCTTTGACAGTTCGGGCGGACGATGGCACAGCTAGGCCATCATGGCAGACCACGCACCCACCGCCGCCGTCCTGCTGATCGGAGATGAAATCCTCTCCGGGCGCACCAAGGACAAGAATCTGGGCTTCATCGCCGATTACCTGACCGTGCTCGGCATCGATCTCAAGGAAGCGCGCGTCGTTCCCGATATCGAGGATGAGATCGTCCAGGCGGTGAATGTGCTGCGCCGGCGCTACACCTATGTGTTCACGACCGGCGGCATCGGTCCCACCCATGACGACATCACCGCCGATGCGGTCGCCAGGGCCTTCGACGTCGAGATCGACCATGATCCGCAAGCCGTCGAAATCCTGCTTGCCCATTTCAAGGCGATCGGGCGCGAGCCGAACGAAGCGCGCCTGCGCATGGCGCGCATCCCCAAGGGAGCGAGCCTGATCGCCAATCCGGTATCGAAGGCGCCGGGCTTCCAAATCGGCAATGTCTTCGTGATGGCCGGCATACCCAAGGTCATGAATGCGATGATGGAGGAAGTGGCGCCGCGGCTCGAGCGTGGCGCCCCCGTCATCTCGCATACGATCACCATCGAGGGCGGGGAAGGCGATGTGGCGGCCCCCCTGAAGGCGATCCAGGAGCGCTTCGCCGATGTGATCATCGGATCCTATCCGTTCGAAAGCCCGCAAGGCTTCGCCACCAATCTGGTGCTGCGCTCGCGCGACCAGGCATTGCTTGCCTCGGCCGCCAATGAGGTGCGCCAGATGGCGGTCGAGCTCACCCGGGATGGGAAGGTGCGAGGCTGGTCCTGACGCCATCCGCGCCGGTGGCGGATGATCCGATGAGGTGCAGGCTTTCCTCGAAGATCCGGGCGGTGCGCTCCCAGGTGAAGCACAGGCTGGCCTGATGCACCTTGTCCCGGTCGAGCGTCATGGCCCTGAGAATTGCAAGCTTCAGATGCTTGTCGAGCGATCCGGTGACGCCTTCCGCCACCACATCGATCGGGCTTGGCACGTCGAAAGCCGCAACCGGCGTGCCGCAGGCCATGGCTTCGAGCATCACGAGACCGAATGTGTCGGTGAGGCTTGGAAACACAAAGACATCGGCGGAGGCGATCATGCGCGCCAGCTCCTCGCCGAAACGGTAGCCGAGAAAGGCGACCTCGGGAAAGCGCTTCTCCAGCTCGGCGCGCTGCGGCCCGTCGCCGATCACCGCCTTGGTGCCGGGCAGATCGAGGTCGAGAAAGGCGTCGATGTTCTTCTCGGGCGCCAGCCTTCCGACAAAGAGCGAGATCGGCCGCTCGAGAGCCAGGTAATCGCGCGCATGGGGCTTGAAGAGTTCATGATCGACGCCGCGCGTCCATACCTTCACATGGGAGAAGCCGCGCGCTTCGAGGTCGGCGCCGATGCTGCGGGTCGGGACCAGGACGGTTCGGCTTGCGGCATGGAAACGCCGCAGCATCGACCATGAAGCCTCGGCGAGGCCCGGCAAAGGCAAGCGCAGGGCCAGATAGTCGGCAAAGCGCGTATGGAAGCCCGAGATGAAGGGAAGCCCCACGCGCCGGCAATGGGCGCGTGCCGCCCAGCCCAGCGGCCCCTCCGTCGCTATATAGATCGCATCGGGGGCGAGGCTCGTGATCTCGCGGCCGAGCGCTTTCGAGCCGGTGAGCGCCAGGCGGATTTCCGGATAGAGCGGCATCGGCAATGTCCGCCGGCCTTCGGGAGAAAGAACATGAACATCGTGACCGCGCTTCCTGAGCTCGTCGGCGACGGCGCTCAGGGTACGGACGACGCCGTTAACTTGCGGGAACCAGGCGTCCGTTACGATGGCGATCCGCACTCGCGACCTCCAGCAGCTTGTCACGCAACTTCGCCCATTCGATGATTTCGAACCGGCCGTCATGATGCTCGATCAGCGCGGTGCAGCTTTCGACCCAATCGCCGTCATTCATGTAATGGATGTCGTCGATCATGCGGTTGTCGGGCGTGTGAATGTGACCGCATATGACTCCCTGGGCGCCGCGCTGGCGCGCTTCGCGCACCACGGCATCCTCGAAATGCGAGATGAACTCGACCGCCTTCTTGACCTTGAATTTGAGATAGGCCGAGAGCGACCAGTAGGGCAGGCGGAACAGGCGGCGGCCGCGATTGACGATGCCGTTGATCGTCATCGAGACCTCATAGGCGCGGTCGCCGAGACGCGCGAGCCACGGCGCGAAGCGCACGACACCGTCATATTTGTCGCCATGCAGCACCAGATAACGCTTGCCATTGACGGCGTGATGGATGGCATCCTCCAGCACCGCCACGCGGCCCATGCGCAGATTCCGGAAGTCGCGGAACTTGTCGTCGTGGTTGCCGGGGATGTAGATGACCTTGGTGCCCTTGCGCGCCTTGCGCAGGATCTTCTGGATCAGGTCATTGTGCAGCTGGTCCCAGAACCAGGCTTTCTCGAGCGCCCAGTTGTCGACCAGGTCGCCCACGATATAGAGCCAGTCCGATTCCGTAACCCGAAGGAAATCAAGGAGATAACTGACCTGCGCGCGTCTTGTCCCCAAATGGATGTCGGAGATGAAGATGGCGCGATAGCGGGTGGTCGGCTTTGTGAGTGCGTTCATGTGGCCAGGCTGCCTGGTTATGCCGACCTTAGGCCTGACTCCCATGAAGGTATCATGACGGTTGCCGGGCAAGACTGTTGCGGACGGCAGATTGCGGGCGATTGCGGGGGGTCAGGCAAAGCGGTTAAGACACATTCTCGATGGAGGACCCAATGGACGAGAAATGGCAGAAGAGTTTTCCGGTCTCGTGGGACCAGTTCCACCGCGATGCTAGGGCGTTGGCCTGGCGCCTGCATGGCGAAGGACCGTTCACCGCGGTCGTTGCGATCACAAGAGGCGGGCTGGTGCCGGCGGCGGTGGTGGCGCGCGAGCTCGGGATAAGGGTCATCGAGACGGTCTGTGTCGCTTCCTATGACTATGAGAAGCAGGGCGAGCTCAAGGTGCTGAAGAGCGTCGGCGACAGCATCGCCGGGAGCGACGGCGGCAAGCATATCCTGATCGTGGACGATCTGGTCGACACCGGCGCCACGGCCAGGGTCGTGCGCGCCATGCTGCCCAATGCGCATTTTGCCACCGTCTATGCCAAGCCCGAAGGAAGGCCCCTGGTCGACACCTTCGTCACCGAGGTGAGCCAGGATACCTGGATCTATCTGCCCTGGGACATGGGGCTCGCCTTCACGCCGCCGATTCGGGACGGCGCCAAGGTGTGACGCGGATCCGGCGCGCCCGGTTCCATTGCCGCAGGGGCATGCCATTTTGGAGCATTTTGGGTCGGCGGGACGCCCATTTCTGTGGTGTTTCAGCAACAGTTCGCGCAAAACTGCGACGTAGCTCATGGTTAAGGTTGATCAATGAGCACGGGAAGTTCCTAATGCCGATGGTTGTGGGCGATGGGGGCCGTGCCGCTGGTATTCAGAGGGGATATCGCAAGTGGTGCATTTGGCCCGAAGTTGGCGCTTCAACTGGAATTCCTCCTCCCTCCGTAAACTCAAGGGCGCAATCCGGCGCCCTTTTTCTTTTGAGGGGCAGAATCTCGAGGGAACGGCAAGCTGTATTGGGATAAATATCCTGGGCATGGGGCCTGTGATATGGACGCAACAGCCCCTGAAAAAATTGCTGGTGAGGTCCGGCGTGGTTGTTCCCAGGGAGGTCTGCGGTTACTGTTGTCCGAATCCCAGGGGAAATGTGTTTATGATCAAGGCATTCCTACTCACCGCCGCCGCATCGACGATGATGATTGGCGCCGCGCAGGCTGCAGATGTCGAAGCTCCGGCTGTCTATGACTGGTCCGGGTTCTATGTCGGCCTTCAGGCGGGCTATGCCTGGGGAGATTCCCAGGTCGATGAAATCAATGACGACGGTTCTCTCAACCAGACCCAGGACTACGATCACGACGGGTTCGTCGGCGGCGTTCATGCCGGCTATAATTTCGACATGCAGGGTCTGCTTCTTGGCCTCGAGGGCGATTTCGAATATGCCGATATCCAGGGGGACCAGGATTTTGGCGGGTCGGATGACGAAACCGACAAGACCATCGAGTGGTTGGGTTCCTTGCGCCTGCGCGCGGGCGTCACCATGGACAGGGCCCTGATCTACGCAACCGGTGGTGTCGCGGTCGGTGAAGTGGATATGGAAGCTTCCGAGCCGGGCCTGAGCATCTCCGACAGTGAGACCGCCTGGGGCTGGACGATCGGTGGCGGCATCGAATACGCTCTTTCCGACGCGATCAGCGCGCGTATCGAGTATCGCTACACCGATCTCGAAAACACCGAACATAGCGGCGACATATTTGGCGGCACCTTCACCTATGAGCATGAGAATGATTTTCATGCCGTGCGGGGCGGTCTCAGCTGGCACTTCGACAGCATATGATCTGATGTCCCTTGTACCGATGAAGGGCCGCCAGCGAGCGGCCCTTTTCATGTCGTAGCGCGTTGCAGAGGTTTCGGAGGCCTCATCGAAGAGCGAAGGGGCGTGCCTCTTCCAGGGGCGAACCGGGACGGCTTGCCGCCGATATCCTGCCTGATCTAGCTTTCCAGCTGGGCTGGTTGGCGGAGTTGCCACCCACCGTTACCTGGATGAACGGGAGCTCCCTGCATCATGCTCATTCGAACGATTTCTCTGGGGATAGGCGTTCTGGCGGCGATCGTCGGCGCTCAGCTTCCGGAGGTCATGCAGCAATATAAGCAACGGCTCGGTGGTGCCGTTGATGAGGTCGCAGCCATCGTCGACCGGTTCGACCGGGATGCAGCGGCCAATAATATGAGCCGGGGCGATGCCCTGGCCCAGCTGCGGGTGAACGGCGATGATCTGGTGCGCCGGCGCGGCATCGACATGGAGCTGAACATTCAGAGGCTCTCCGAGCTGAGACAGCAGCGTGACGACATGAGTGGAGACTATCTCAGTCGCGCCGTGTCCTTCCTTGGCGACGCCGACCGACCATTGCTCGACGAAACGCTGAAAGACTATCAACCGGCGATTCCCACGACAGGCGAGGGTTTCATCAGTGCGCTTGTCGGCCTTGTGGCCGGCTGGGGGATCATCCATCTGCTGGCCTGGCCATTCAGGCGCCGGCGCGCCAGAGACAGTTACGGGCGGACATAGACGTCCTCCTACGCCGAGGCTTCCTCCTACGCCAAGGCTTCCTCCTACGCCAAGGCTTCGGAGGACTCGTCGATGGCACGCCACCCGAAGCTCCTCCTACGCCAAGGCTCCGGAGGACTCGTCGAAGAGCGAAGGGTGGTGCCCCCTCCCGGGGTCGAACCGGGACGCCTTGTGGGCTCAGGATTTTAAGTCCTGTGCGTCTACCAATTCCGCCAAGGGGGCCTGATCGACCTTCTAGCGCACCGCGCCATGGGGGCAAATCCTTTGTGCGGCCGTCAGGCTGGCGGCCTGATCAGCCCCAGCTTCTCGCGCCTGAGCCAGCGCTGCACCATCAGCACGGCAACCGCGGCGAGACCGGCCGCGAGGCCGATCCACACGCCGACACCACGCAAGGGAGTGAGCTGCGACAGGCAGGCGCTGAGCGGCAAGCCGATGCACCAATAGCCGATCGCCGCATACCACATGGGTACGCGCGTATCATGGAGTCCGCGCAGCATGCCCGCCGCCAGGACCTGGGCGCCGTCGGCGATCTGGAAGATGGCGGCGACGATGAGGAACGAGGTGGCGAGCGCGAGGACGGGCAGATTGCCGGGCCGATGAACGTCCAGGAAGATGCCGACCAGGAATTGCGGCACGCTTATCAGCAGCGCCGCCATCAGCACCATGAAGCCAGTGCCGAGAATGAAGGCGCTCCAGCCGGCCCGTGCGGCGCCCAAAGCATCGCCCGCGCCATAGGCGAGGCCGACGCGCACGGTGGCGGCCTGGGCCATGCCGAGCGGCGTCATGAAGGTGATGGCGGCGATCTGGATGGCGATGGCATGGGCGGCAAGCTCGGCCTCGCCGAGCCACCCCATGAGGAAGGCGGCGGCATTGAACACGCTGGTCTCGAAGGCGATGATCAGGCCGATCGGAAGCCCGAGCCGCCAGATCGCCTTGAAGCGCGACCAGTCCGCCTGCCAGAAGCGGCCGAGAACATGATAGCGGCGGAAATGCCGGTCGAAGGTGACGACCGCGGCCATGCCGATGAACATGAGCAAGGTCGCGATGGCGCTTGCGAGCCCCGAGCCAACGAGGCCGAGAGCGGGAAAGCCCCAATTGCCGAAAACCAGCAGCCAGTTGCCGAGCGCATTCAGCAGGATTCCGCCAATGGCGATGACGAAAGCCCATTGCGGTCGCTCGAGCGCCGATATGAAGAAGCGCAGGACGACGAAGCCCAGGAAGGACGGCAGTGCCCAGACGAGGGCGCGCAGATATTTGCCGGCCTCGGCCGACAAAGCCGGCTCCTGACCGATGGCGAGAAGGAAGCGGTCGCCATGCCAAAGCAGCAGGATTGCCGGTATGGAGACGGCGATGACCGTCCACAGGCCCTGCCGCACGATGCGGCGAATCTCGCGCACTTCGTGGCGGCGGGCGCCTTTCTCGCGCGCCACCATGGGGGCTACGGCACTGACCAGCCCGAAGGCGAAGAAGGTGAATGTGTGGTAGATGTTGACGGCGAGCGAGCTCGCGGCCAGCGCCTGCGGCCCGAGCCTGCCGATGAAGACGACGTCGGTGACGATCATCGCCGTCTGCGCCAGGTTGGTGAGCACCATCGGCCAAGCGAGTTGCAGCGTCGCCACGATATTCTCGCGCCAGGCCGGCCATGTGCTTTCGGCGGACCTTTCCGAATGGGGAAGTGTCTGCTCCTGCTTGATCTCGTGGCGAATATCCGGCATGGCCGGCGCAACCTACAGGCTTCCCGCAGCAATCTCCATGTCCAAGCTTAGTTGAGTGCAGCGCATGGCTGAAACATTGCGCCTTTGCGCAAGGTCGGGCATGCTCCGGGGCTTGCGTGCAGGGAAATGAGCATGAGTGCGCCTCTCGTCGACACTATCGATGCGGCTGTGGCCGAAGCTTCGGAGCGTTTCAGCCGGGCGCGGCCGCGCACCAAGGCGTTGCATGAGGAGGCGCTCGCCGTCATGCCGGGCGGGAACACCCGCACCGTGCTGTTCACGGCGCCCTTTCCGATCCGCATCGCGCATGCGGAAGGGGCGGTTATCCGCGATATCGACGGCCATTCCTATGTCGACCTTCTGGGCGAATATTCGGCCGGGCTCTACGGACATTCGCACCGGCGCATCAAGCAGGCGGTCGCGGAGGCGCTGGCCGGCGGGATCAATCTCGGCGCCCATAGCGAAATGGAAGTGCGATTCGCGCAGATTGTGGCGGAGCGCTTCGCACTCGATCTGGTGCGCTTCACCAATTCCGGCACCGAAGCCAATATGATGGCGCTGGGCGCGGCGCGCGCCTTCACGAAACGCCCCAGGATCCTCGGCATCAAGGGCGGCTATCACGGCGGAACGCTCTATTTCGGGGGCGGCGGCGCCGCCATCAATGCGCCGTATGACGTCGTGCTGGCCCCCTTCAACGATATTGCCTGGACGCGGAAGCTGATTGCCGAGCATGCTGCATCGCTTGCAGCCGTCATCATCGAGCCGATGCTGGGCAGTGGCGGCTGTCTGGCGGCCGACAGGGATTATCTGGAGATGCTGCGGCGTGAGACGGCGGCGCGGGGAATCCTCCTCATCTTCGACGAGGTGATGACG
Organism: Taklimakanibacter lacteus; assembly: GCA_003576695.1. Taxonomy (GTDB): domain Bacteria; phylum Pseudomonadota; class Alphaproteobacteria; order Rhizobiales; family Aestuariivirgaceae; genus Taklimakanibacter; species Taklimakanibacter lacteus. The sequence continues at coordinate 123,464 of QOZQ01000008.1, read as the reverse complement.
TCCAGGCTCGCTCCGGGAGGACTGAGCGCCACACTTGGCATCGCGCCCGACCTCAAGACGCTGGGTAAGTATATTGGCGGCGGCATGTCCTTCGGCGCTTTTGGCGGCCGGCGGGACATCATGCAGCAGTTCGATCCGACGCGGCCGGACTTCCTGCCGCATGCCGGCACCTTCAACAACAACATGCTGACCATGACGGCGGGTTTCGCGGCGCTCTCCGAGATATTCACCCCCTCTGCCTGCCTCGAGCTCAACCGGCGCGGCGATGGCCTGCGCGAGCGGCTCAACGATCTCTTCATGCGCTACCAGGTCCGCCTCAAGGCGACCGGACTTGGCTCGCTGATCAACCTTCATCCGCTGGCCGGCGAGATCAGAACCCCTGACGATGTCGGCAAGTCCGATCCGCGGCTGCGCCAGCTTCTCTATCTCGATCTTCTGGAAGAGGGCTATTACACGGCCGGGCGGGGCTATATGGCGCTGTCGCTGATGGTGAGCGATGCGCATTGCGAGAGCTTCTGCGCCGCGGTCGAGCGCGTCGTCACCAGGCGCCGGCATCTCTTCTCCTCGCCATGACGAGGGGATGCATCATCTGCGCCGGGCGCGAGGGAGATGAAGCGCTGCATCGTGTCGAGGTGTGGCGCGACGGCGAATGGCGGCTGACCCTGTCGCTTGATGCGGAAGTGCTGGGCTTCGCCTATCTCGAACCCTTGCGGCATATTCCGACCATCGCCGATCTCGACGGCGCGGAAGCGCGGAGCTTCGGTGCCGCGATCGCCAGAGTAAGCCGGAGCCTCAAGGCGGCGACCGGCACAGAGCATGTCTATGTCTATATATTCGGCGACGGTGTTGCGCATCTCCATGTGCATCTGGCGCCGCATCGCGACGGCGATGCGCTCAACAGCCAGATGATCCGCGGCGAGATCGTCTCGGAAAAGCTGCCCGATGGCTTCGAGCGCTTCTACAGCCGTGAATTCCCGGCGCTGCCCGAAACCGAGCAGCGCCAGGTCGTCGAAAAGGTGCGGCGCGATCTGAACGCAGCCTAGTCACTGCGCATCGTGAAAGATGATGCCGAGCGTGTGGCGGCGGCCCGATCTGAGCCGGCTGACGCCATGGCGCAAATTGACCTTGTAGATGCCGCGTGTGCCCTGGACCGGACGATGATGCACCGGAAAGATCACGCCGTCGCCCTGGCGCAGCGGTGCCACCTCGGCGCGGGACTGCATCCTGGGACGCTGCTCGGTCAGGACGAATTCGCCGCCGGTGAAATCCTCGCCCGGCCGCGAGAGAAGTATGGCGACCTGCAGCGGAAAGACATGCGCGCCATAGATATCCTGATGCGGGCAATTATAGTCGCCTTCCTCATATTGCAGCAGCAGGGGCGTCGGGCGCTGCTGGCCGGCCTCGTGGCAGCGCGCGATGAAATCCGGATGCTCGGCCGGGAAGCGCGCCGCATCACCCAAGGCCTCGTTCCAGCGATTGGCGATCTGCGCCAAAGGCGCATAGAGAGCCGCGCGCAGCGAAGCGACGAGGCCGGGCAGGGGATAGGCGAAATACTTGTACTCGCCGCGGCCGAAGCCGTGCCGACTCATGATGACGCGGCTGCGGAACGGCCGGTCTTCGGCATAGGACCGGGCAAGTCCGGCGCATTCGTCCGGGCTGAGCAATCCCTCGATGATGGCGGCACCATGCTTGTCGAGCTCGACGCCGAGAGCCGGCCAGTCGCGCGCCGAGATGCGTCTGGCGACGGAAGCGGGGAGCGCGTCGGTCACAGCGCGCCCTCCCGCCTGAGCAGTGCGCGCTTGCGCTGAACGCCCCAGCGATAGCCCGAGATCGAACCGTCCTTGCGCAAAATGCGATGGCAGGGAATGAGAACCGCGATCTTGTTGCCGACGCAAGCGTCAGCGACGGCCTTGGCGGCCCCTTTGGCACCGCCTGTCGCGCCGATCCTCCTCGCAAGCCCGGAATAGCTCAGGGTCTTGCCCGGCGGGATGGCGCGCAAAGCCTGCCAAACCTCGATCTCGAAATCCGAGCCGCGCAGATCGAGCGGCATCTCGCACGATTGTGTCGGTGCTTCGATATGAGCGATGACGCGCGCGACCTGGTCGTCCAGATCATGGTTCCCGGAAGATTGCGCCAGGGGGAAATGCTCACGGAGGCGATCCGCCAGCCGGTCGCGGTCGCTGCCGAGAAATATGGCGCAGATGCCCTTGCCGGTCGTGGCAACCAGCACCTCGCCCAGGAAGGATGCGCCGAAGGCATAGCGCACCGGATCATCGTGCTGGACCGGCGGTGCGGTGTGGTGGCGTTCGGTGGTCGATATGTCGAGTGTCATGGCGGAACTCCTCATTGCATGACCTCAATCTGGGAGAGCAGAGGGGCCTTATCCACCCGAAACCGGACGCCCGTCGTGAGCGTGATAATCCGTGTGCGGATTATCACGCTCGGACAAGGGGCGAGGCTAATTAAACTGCCATTAGGTCAAGTTGCGGTCTCGCAGCTGCACAAGCAGGGGCTGGCGGCGCATCGGAGCCTTGGCTACAGTCTGCAAAGACACGGGAACGCCCTTTGTCGCCTTCAGATATTGAATGAACGTTCAGTCAAAAAGAGGAAAATCATGCTTCATCAGGCTAGCAACCGCTTCAACCCGGATGATCTGTGGCAGAAAGACCATGATCATTTCCTGCATCCCTATACGCATTTCGACAGTTTCCGCGAGGAGGGCTCGCTCGTCCTGGTCGAGGGCGAGGGCTGCTATGTCAAGGATGCCGAGGGCCGGCGCTATTTCGATGGCATCGGCGGCATGTGGTGCGTCAATGCCGGCTATGGCCGCAAGGAGATCGCCCAGGCGATGGCCGAGCAGGCGCTGCAACTGTGCTATACGACGACCTTCGTCGATGTGACCAACGCGCCGGCGGCGGAGCTTGCCGCGAAGCTTGCCTCGCTGGCGCCTTCCGGGCTCAACCATGTCGCTTTCGCCACCTCCGGCTCCTGCGGCGTCGACACGGCAATCAGGCTTGCGCATTACTATCAGTCGCGGCGGGGCGCGCGGGACCGCAAATACATCATCTCGCGCAAGAACTCCTATCACGGCTCTACCTATCTCGGCATGACGGTGGGCCTGCGCGATGGCGATCAGTCGGAGCACTTCCACTATGTGCCCGATCTCGTGCATCACCTGTCCGCGCCCTATCCCTATCGCCGGCCGGACGGCATGAGCCTTGCCGAGTTCAGCGACTTTCTGGTCGAGGAATTCCGCCAGAAGATCGAAAGCCTGGGGCCCGAGACAATCGCTGCCTTCATCGCCGAGCCGGCACAGGCCTCGGGCGGGGTCACCATGCCGCCGCCCAACTACCTGCCGCGCATGGCCAAGCTCTGCCGCGACAATGGCATCCTGTTCATTGCCGATGAGGTGGTGACGGCCTTCGGCCGACTCGGCCACATGTTCGCGTCGGAAGCCGAATTCGGCATCGTGCCCGACATCATCGTGACGGCGAAGGGTCTGACCTCGGGCTATATCCCGCTATCGGCGGTGCTCTATTCGGACAAGGTGCATGAGGTGATCAGCGCCCCCGACGCCGATGCGTGGTTCACCCATGGCTATACCTATTCCGGCCATCCGGTCGCCTGCGCGGTGGGGCTCAAGAATATCGAGATCATCGAGCGCGAGGATCTCCTGGGCAATGCGGCGCGCGTCGGCGACTATCTCGAGCGGCGCCTGGCCGAGCTTTCATCCCTGCCGATCGTCGGCGATGTGCGCGGCCGCCGCCTGATGATGTGCCTCGAATATGTCGCCGACAAGGAGACGAAGCGGAAGCTGCCCGACGAGGCGAATATCTCCAAGCGCATCTCGAATGAATGCGAGGCGCATGGGCTGCTGGTGCGGCCGATCGGCCATCTCGACGTGCTGTCGCCGCCGCTCATCATCACCAAGGGAGAGGTCGATTTCATCGTCGACACGCTGGGCGCGGCCATCCGCAAGGTCACCGATCAGCTGGTGCGCGAGAAGGCGATCTAAGATGAGCGAGGGAGCGGGCCGGGGCTCGCTCCCTCTTTAGAGCAGGATGATGCCTTGCCGCGTAGGGTCCTTTATGATGGGGAGCCCCATACAATTCATTGATTTCATTGGTTATTGCCGCCTTCTTGTATGATTTGTCATCATTGACTAATATGCAATCAATGATGTCATAGGTGAAATATGGCCAGCATGACCATTCGAGATATCGACGAAAAGCTAAAGGCAAAGCTACGCGTGCAGGCAGCGCGGCACGGTCGCTCGATGGAAGATGAGGCGCGTGACATCCTGCGCACGGCGCTCTCCCGTGAAGCCTCCCGCGCGGGTGGACTTGTCGATGCTATCCGCGCACGTGTTGACTTCATTGGCGGTGTGGACCTGGAAATTGCTCCCCGTCAGGCTATGCGCGATCCAGTAGATATCGACAGATGATTGTGCTGGACACGAATGTTCTGTCGGAAATGTTGCGGGTCAGCCCAGAGCCGCGCGTAGCGGAGTGGCTTAACGACCAACCGCGTGCTTCCATATTTACAACGACCGTCACGCGAGGAGAGCTTCTCTATGGTATCCGAGTGCTCCCCGCCGGTAAAAGACGCGATCAGCTTTGGGATGCCGTGATACGTATTCTCGATATCGACATGGCGGGACAGGTCCTAACCTTCGATAGTCTTGCTGCGGACGAATTCGCGCAGATCAGTGCGACCAGGCGAGCAACCGGTCGTCCAATCTCACAATTTGATGCGCAAATCGCGGGCATTACACGTTCGCGTGGCGCACAACTTGCCACACGGAACGCCAGCGACTTCGATGCATGTGGTTTTGACGTTATAAATCCCTGGCTCAAGTAAAGTGTCGGCACGCCGGGCGGGCAGCGCTCGTTCCCTCATTCCAGCAGAAACACGTCTTCCGGCCCATCCTCTTCATCGATCTGGACGCCGATCTTGCGGGCACCGAGCTTCAGCGCGACGCCGCGCGAGGCGGCATTGCCGGGCGCGATCGAGAAGATGAAATGCCTGGCGCCGCGCCGGCGTGCCCAATCCATGAGCGCGCGCACCGCTTCCTCGACATAACCCTTGCGGCGATGCTCCTCGAAAATCGTGTAGCCGAATTCGGCGCAGGCATCGCGTTGCGCCATTTCGTGGCGGGCGGGCAGGTCATGGAAATTGACATAGCCGATCGCCTGCCCGGTTTCCTTCAATACAATGGCGCGGATGGACCACGGGCGGTAGTCCGGGCATTCGGCCAGCTGCGGCAGGCGCCGTCGCGCCAGGGGAGCGACATCCTTCCATTTCCCGGGCAGGTCGAAGGCCAGCGACCGCGCCGCCTCGGCGACGTGACCAGCCTCCGTCGCTTCAAGCGCGTCCTGCGGCAGAAGTCGGAGGACCAGGCGCAGAGTGATGATGTCATCGTGCTTCATGCGCGTTTCAGGGCCTGGCGGAGAGGTTTGGCCAGGGACCCGCGCGCCGCCGCGGCGATATCGCCAAGCCCCAGCCATTGCGCCATGCGGCGCAATTCGGGTGTGGCGGCCTCGGCCGTTCGCATCATGTCGATCCCGTCCTCGCCATGGGCGGCATTCACACGCAGGAGGCCGGCCTGGCGGTCGGCCTTCAGGCAGAAGCGCGCGGTGAGCCGGTCGCCTTCCAGGAAGGGCAGGACATAATAGCCGTAAACGCGCTTGGGCTGCGGCGTGTAGATCTCGATCCGGTAGTGGAAGTCGAACAGGCGCTCGGCACGCGAACGCTCCCAGACGAGAGGATCGAAAGGCGACAGCAAGGTGTTGGCGCCGGCCTTGCGCGGTGAGCCCGTATCGCGGTGGCGATAGGCCTTGATCGTCCAGCCGTCGACCCTGGCCGGCACGATCACGCCTTCCTCGATGAGCGCCGGCATGGCTTTCTTGAAGGCATCGACCGGCAGGCGGAAATAATCGCGCAGATCCGCCTCGCTGGCGATGCCCAGCGCACGCGCCGAGAGATCGATCAACTGGCGAACCGCGTCCGCTTCCGGCACCATGGGGGCGTTCAGCGTATCGGCCGGCAGCACCCGTTCCGGCAGATCATAGAGACGCTCGAAGACGCGCCGCGTCGCCGCCGTCACCTCGCCGGTGTGGAAGAGATATTCGAGCGCGATCTTGCCCTTGTTCCAGCCCCACCAATTGCCGGTGCGCCCGCCGGGATCGGGCAGGTCGCTGACCGCGGTCGGCCCGTTGGCGCGTACATGCGCGCGCACCTCATTGACATAGGCCTTCTGCTCGCGCCCGAATGTCTCGAGAAACCTGTGCTCGCCCGTGCCATTTCGTGCGCGGTCCATCTTCCAGCGCAAAAGCGGATAGAGCTCGAGCGGCAGGAAGCTCGCCTCATGCGCCCAATATTCGAAGAAGCGGCGCTTGCGCCTGCCGAAAGTGCGCTGGTCGAGCGTGTCGTGGCTGTAATGGCCGGCGCGCGCGAAGACGGGCAGGTAGTGCGAGCGCACCAGCACATTGACGCTGTCGATCTGCAGGAGATTCATATGCGCGATGGCGCGCTCGATGCGCGTCCAGTTGGCCGTGCCTTCACGCTTCGGGCTGGCGAAGCCCTGGGCGACGAGGGCCAGGCGGCGGGCCTGCGCATTGGACAGCGTGTCGTTCTTCATGTGAAGACCTTGCGCATGTCGACCAGGAGATCGGAGAAGCCGAAACCGCGATAGGCCTCGCGCGCGCCATTGTTCAGGGCCAGCACGGTGATGCGCAATTCATCGCGGCCGGCGGCACGGGCCCGTCTTTCGCATTCATCGAGAAGCCTCCGGCCGATGCCGCGGCGGCGCGCCGCTTCGGCCACCACCAGGTCGCCGACATAGGCATAGGCGTAAGCGACCTCATCGCCCGCGCCATCCTCGATCACATTGGTGAGGATCGTCGCATAGCCCAGGGCATTGCCGTCTTCCGCGGCGATCAGGATGACGCCGTCATCCTCGGCGCATTGCTTCTTGAGAAGATCGATATACCACGAGCCCATATCGGCGGCGGGTTTCATGCGGTCGTAGAGCGCCACCTCATGCGCCTGCAACTGCCGAATCAGCGCCAGCATCGCCTCGGCGTCGGTTTCCCTGTATTCCCTGATCTCGATCATGCGGGCGGACGGTGCCGGTTCAGCGGTTGCAAATCAAGCTGGACAATCGCAAGGTGCGATGCCAGTTTGCGTCAGCATGTTGCGGACCCTCATCGCCATCATCTGCCTGACCGCGCTCACCGGCTGTGCCGCCTGCCTGCCGGGGCAGAGCAAGCTCGACAAGGGCATGGTCGATGAGACGGCGGCGTCGCAGTAACGCCGCTCGCGCCATTCAAGCCGCTTCGTCCGTCCACAAGGCATTGGCCGGCTTCGATTCCGTCGCGGCCAGGCGATCATTGTATTTATAAAGTGTCGAGCAATAGGGGCAGACGGTTTCCTTGTCGGCACCCATGTCGATGAAGATATGCGGGTGGTCGAAGGGCGGCTTGGCGCCAATGCACATGAATTCCCTGGTGCCGATCTCGATCGCCGGCACGCCGTCGCTGTTCTGGAAATGTGGTGTGGAGCCCGACGCCATGTCGCATCCCTGATTTAAGCTATTAGAGAAGGGCGCGATTAGCATATCTTTCTCCTTATCGCAAAGCACGAGGGCCCATGCCGAGTTTCCGTTCCGACATTGTCGATATCGCCTATGAGGTGACCGGGGAGGGCAAGCCTGTGCTCCTGATCCATGGCTTTGCCTCCAATCAGCGGGTCAACTGGTTCGATACGGGCTGGGTGAAGGCGCTCACCGAAGCCGGCTACCGGACGATCACCTTCGACAATCGCGGCCATGGCGAGAGCGGCAAGCTCTATGACGTTGCGGCCTATCCCGCCCCCGAAATGGCCGAAGATGCGCGCCGGCTTCTCGACCATCTCGGCATCGCGAAGACATTGGTCATGGGTTATTCGATGGGGGCGCGGATCTCGGCCTTTCTCACGGTCAAGCATCCCGACCGCATACGCGCCGCGGTCTTTTCCGGTCTCGCCGAGAACATGATCAAGGGTTTTGGCCGGTCGGAGCCGATCGCGGAAGCCCTGGAGGCGCCATCTGTGGATGTCGTCACCGATCCCGAGGCGCGGGTCTTCCGCATCTTTGCCGAACAGACGAAAGGCGATCTCAAGGCCCTTGCCGCCTGCATGCGCTCGGAACGGGCGAAGATCACGCGCGCCGAACTCGGGCAAATCCAGGTGCCGGTGCTGGTCGTGGCCGGCGAGGTCGATGATGTTGCCGGACGGGTGGAGCCCCTGGTCGAAGCCATTCCGGGCGCCCGCGGTGTGGTGCTGCCGCGCCGCAACCACATGAACGCGGTGGGCGACCGCCAGCACAAGGATGAGGTAATTAAGTTCTTTAATTCAATCGGTTAGGGCGGTTTCCTGGCATCCGGAATCAAGCGCCGGTGAAGCGCGGCTTACGCTTCTCGAGGAAGGCCCGCTGGCCCTCGGCATAGTCGGCGCTGGCGAAGCAGGCGGCGGCGAGCTCGGCCGGATCTTCGCTGACCTGTCGTCCCGCCAGCGCATCGACCGCCCGCTTGGACGCCTTCAAGGTGAGGGGCGCGTTCTCGGCGATGAGGAGGGCCAAATCGCCGGTTTCCGCCTCCAGCCGGTCAGCCGCCACGACGCGATGCACAAGGCCGGCCGTGAGCGCTTCCCCGGCGCCACAGCGCCGGGCCGTGAACAGCATCTCCTTGGCGAAAGCGGGGGACACCGCCTGCAGCAGGTCGCGCAGACCGTCGAGCGGATAGGCGAGGCCGAGCTTTGCCGGGGGCAAAGCGAAGACGGCATCTGCGGCCGCAATGCGCAGATCGCAGGCCAGCGCCAGAGCGAGCCCACCGCCGATGCAGAAGCCCTGGATCATGGCGATGGCGGGTTTCGACGTGTTGCGGAGCGCGGCGAAGGCTGCTCCGTTCAACACCTCATATTCTCTGACCTTTTCGGGCGCGGAGCGGGCATCGGCGAATTCGCTGATATCGGCGCCGGCGGCAAAGGCTTCCCGCCCGGCACCCTTGACCACCAGAAGGCGCGTCTCGGGGGCGCTGTCGAGGGCTTTCACCAAAGCGGGCAGGGCGGCCCACATTTCGCGGTTGAGGGCATTGCGGCGTTCCGGCCGGTTGAGCAGCAGGACACCCGTGGAGCTTTCGCGCCAGGCGCGCAAATAGGGGGTAGGGGAAGCGATTTCTGTCATAAGGCCCGCTTAGTGCAAATCTCGCCAAAGTTGAAGACTTTGGCGATAAGGATTTGCACCAAGCTATTGATTTGGCGCGAATCCTTTTCGGCGAAGTGAAATTCACTTCGCCGGGATGCGCGCAGAGAGCCCCCCGGTTAACGCAATGCTGTTGCTTTTCGGGGAATGTTCCCTATCTGCCGGGGAGTGGCGTAATATGAGGTCAATCAGGGAGAAACCGATGGTCCGCCAGTCGACAAATCCGCAAGTCGCCAGCCTCGATCCGGTCTGGGACCGCATCCGTGATGAAGCCCATGAGGCGGCCAAGAAGGACCCGAGCCTCGGCGGCTTCATCTTCGGCGCCGTGCTGAACCAGCCGCGCCTGGAAGATGCCGTGATGCACCGCATCGCGCAGCGCATGGCCAATGCGCTCACCGCCGAGCTGATCCAGCAGGCCTTCCAGGACGCGCTCGATGCCGATCCCGCGATCGGCGATGCGATGCGCGCCGATATCGTCGCGGTGCATGAGCGTGATCCCGCCTGCAACCGCTATCTCGAGCCGCTCCTCTATTTCAAAGGCTTCCAGGCGATCCAGACCCATCGCATGGCGCATCAGCTGTGGAAGATGGACCGCAGGGACTTCGCCTACTATCTGCAGAGCCGCGCTTCCGTGGTCTATACGGTCGACATCCATCCGGCGGCCCGCATCGGGCGCGGCATCTTCATCGATCACGGCCACAGCATCGTGATCGGCGAGACGGCGGTGGTCGAGGACAATGTTTCGCTGATGCAGGACGTGACGCTCGGCGGCACCGGCAAGGAATCGGGCGACCGGCATCCCAAGATCCGCCACGGCGTGCTCGTCGGATCCGGCGCCAAGATTCTCGGCAATATCGAGATCGGCCATTGCTCGCGTGTCGCCGCGGGCTCTGTCGTGCTGCATGACGTGCCGCCCAACCGCACGGTCGCGGGCGTGCCCGCCAAGATCGTCGGCTATGCGGGCTGCGCGGAGCCGGCTCTGGTGATGGATCACCAGCTCAAGGCGGACGCGCCCCAGGAAGCAGAATAGGCTTGTCTTGCCTTTGGCCGGGGGAGTAGACCTTGGGCTTCCCCGTTCAGCAAGGAAGGCAATAGTGCAACCCGACGAGATCAAGAAGCTCACCCGTTTTTTCAAGGCCAAGTTCCAACTCGCCAATATCGAGGTGCGCAAGCGCCCACAGAAGAGCGATTCGGCGGAGGTCTATATCGGCGATGAGTTCATCGGCGTGATCTTCCGCGATGATGAGGATGGCGAGCTCTCCTATAATTTCAACATGGCCATTCTCGATTTCGATCTCGAGTAAGCCGCAAGCGACGGGTGGCCGCTTTCAGACCGGCCATCATCGCCGAAGCCGACATGCCTCAATCAACCTCATCTGTTATCCGGTGCAATGTCGGCTTTGCGGCCGGCATGCCGCAGCGCCCACGCCCAGACCACAAGCGCTTCAGGCTCTGATGGGGAGTGACAGATGCATATCTTATCTGATATGATGTCTCATATCTAATATTCGATATCTGAAGCATGATTACTGCTGGCCAGCTGAAATCCGCCCGCGCGCTGATCGGAATTGATCAGCGCAAGCTTGCCGAGCTTGCCGGTCTTTCCTTGCCCACGATCCAGCGGATGGAGGCCAGCGACGGCGTCGTCCGCGGCAATGTCGAATCCCTCACCAAGCTCATTTCGGCCCTGGATGAGGCCGGCGTCGAATTGATCGGCGACGGTGCTGCGAGTCAGTCCGGTGGCCGCGGCGTCCGGTTGAGAACATAGGGCTGGACCATGGAGCAGGCCGCGCATGGATAATGTATCGCTCGCGCTGATGTGCGTGGCGGCGCTGCTTGCGACGGCTGTGCTTGGCGTCCTTGTCCGCAGATCTGCCGCGGCGAGCGGGCTGGTCTATTCGCTCTGCCTCATTCTCAGCCTCGCCATTCTCGCCGTGGCGGCGAGCCAGCTGCTCGGTGGGGCCGGCGCGACGGAGATCACACGCTTACCGATCGGCCTGCCTTGGGTTGGAGCGAATTTCCGCCTCGATCCGCTTTCCTCGTTTTTTCTGGTGGTCATTGATCTGGGGGCCGCGGCGGCGAGCCTCTATGCGCTCGGCTATGGCCGCCATGAAGATGCGCCGGAACGCATACTGCCTTTCTATCCGGCGTTCCTCGCCGGCATGAACCTCGTCCTTCTCGCCGCCGACGCCTTCAGCTTCCTCGTCGCCTGGGAATTCATGTCGTTGACATCCTGGGCGCTGGTGATGGCGCATCATCGCGATCCCGAAAACCGTCGGGCAGGCTATATCTATCTCGTGATGGCGAGCTTCGGCACGTTGGCGCTGCTCCTGGCATTCGGCCTGCTGGCCGGGCCTGCGGGCGGCTATGGCTTCGCCGACATGCGCGTGGCCGTTCACGCCGCCTGGCTTCCGGGCCTCGTTCTCATCCTGGCCTTGCTCGGGGCGGGGTCGAAAGCGGGCCTCGTGCCCCTGCATGTCTGGCTGCCTCTGGCGCATCCCGCCGCACCGAGCCATGTCTCCGCCCTGATGAGCGGCGTCATGACGAAAGTGGCGATCTACGGCTTCGTGCGCATCGTCTTCGACCTGCTCGGCGCTCCCGTCTGGTGGTGGAGCATCCTGGTGCTCGGGCTCGGCGCCGTCACGGTGGTGCTGGGCGTGCTGCAGGCCGTCCTGCAGCGCGATCTGAAGCGGCTTCTGGCCTACAGCACGGTGGAGAATATCGGCATCATCTTCATCGGGCTCGGACTTGCGCTCGCCTTTCAGGCAAACGGCATGACGGGGGCCGCGGCGCTCTCCTTCACCGCCGCTCTCCTGCATATTTTCAATCACTCGCTGTTCAAGGGACTGCTCTTCTTCGGCGCGGGGGCCGTCCTCAACGGGACCGGCGAGCGCGACATCGAAAAGCTCGGCGGCCTGATCCGCACCATGCCGCAGACGGCCTTCCTGGTCCTGGGCGGCTGCCTCGCCATTTCCGCCCTGCCGCCGCTCAATGGCTTCGTCTCCGAATGGCTGATCTTCCAGGCGATCCTCGTCAGCCCGGATTTGCCGCAATGGGGCCTGAAACTGGTGATCCCGGCGGTAGGCGCGCTGCTGGCGCTGGGGGCGGCGCTGTCGGCGGCGTGCTATGTGCGCGCTTTCGGCATCGGCTTCCTCGGCCGGCCGCGTTCACCGGCGGCAAGCTCGGCCCATGAGGCCGACCGACTCTCGCTGGCCGCGATGTTCATGCTGCTCGGCTTGTGCGTGCTCGCCGGCATTCTGCCCGGCTTTCTCATCGACGCCGTCGCACCGGCGGTAAGGGAAGCTGTCGGACACGCCATGCCGGCGCAAGCCTCGCTGCCCTGGCTGTCGATCGTGCCGGTGGCGGAAAGCCGCAGCTCCTATAACGGCCTTCTCATCTTCGCCTTTATCGTTATTGCGACGCTTCTCACCGTCAAGAGCATCCACCGTCTGGCGTCGCGCGCGATGAGACGCGGTCCCGCCTGGGACTGCGGCTATCCGGAGCCCAGCCCGCTCACGCAGTATACGGCGGACAGCTTTGCCCAGCCGCTGCGCCGGGTGTTCGGCGAGTTCTTCCTGGCGCGCGAAAAGGTGACGATGCCGAAGCCGGAGGACCCGCTACCGGCGCGGCTCGAGGTCAGGCTGCGCGACCTTGCCTGGGATATGATCTACTTCCCGATCGAAAGGACGGTCGCTCTCGCCGGCGAGAAGTTCAATGCTCTCCAGTTCCTCACCATCCGCCGCTATCTGGGCCTGGTCTTCGCGGCGCTGGTCAGCCTGCTTCTGGTGGTCGCGATATGGGCATGATCCGCGATCTCTTCCTGCAGGGCGTCCAGATGTTCCTGGTTCTGGCGGTGGCGCCGTTGCTTCTGGGCTTCACCCGCCGGGCCAAGGCGTGGCTGCTGCGCCGCAAGGGACCGCCGCTGCTCCAGCCTTATCGCGATCTCCTGCGTCTCATGCGCAAGGAGGTCGTGCTCGCCGAGAACGCGTCATGGCTGTTCCGCAGCGCGCCCTATATGATCTTCGCCGCCACCTGGGTGGCCGCGGCACTGGTGCCGACCTTCGCGACCGGCCTTCAATTCAGCTGGACGGCGGATCTGATCGTCATCACCGCCTTGCTGGGCTCGGCCCGCTTCTTCCTGGCGCTCGCCGGCATGGATGTGGGGACGAGCTTCGGCGGCATCGGCTCCAGCCGCGAGATGATGTTCGCCTCGCTCGCCGAACCGGCGATGATCATGATCGTCTTCACCGTGGCGCTCGTCGCCGGCACCACCCAGCTCTCGCAAGTGGCGGATTTCGTCTTCGCGCATGCGAGCCTGCGCGTGTCGCTGGCATTGGCGCTTGTGGCGCTTATCATCGTCGCGCTCGCGGAGAACACGCGCATTCCCGTCGACAACCCGGCGACCCATCTCGAGCTCACCATGGTGCATGAGGCCATGGTGCTCGAATATTCGGGCCGCCATCTCGCCGTGATCGAGCTCGCCGCAGCGCTCAAGCTGTCGCTCTATATTTCCCTCATTGCTTCCATTTTCGCGCCCTGGGGACTGGCGCAGGGGGATGCCGCGCCCGGCGCCTATGTGACGGCGGTCGTCGCCTATATCGGCAAGCTCGCCGTCGGCGGCTTCCTGCTCGTCCTGTTCGAGACGTCGATCGCCAAGATGCGGGTCTTCCGCGTGCCGGAATTCCTGGGCGCCGCTTTCATGCTTGGTTTCCTCGGCACCTTGCTTCTGTTCGTTTCACGGACCTTCTGATGGACAGGTTTGTTCTCGATTTCGCCCATACGCTCGCCGGCTTCATGGTGCTGGTCAGCTTCATGCTGCTCTACCAGGACCGCATGTTCAGTCTGCTGAACGTCTTCGCGCTCCAGGCCCTCGTCCTGGCCGCCTCCGTGGCCTGGCAGGCGCATGTCCAGGACGCCCCTCATCTTTATGTGACCGCCCTGATCGCGTTGGTGCTCAAGGCGATTATCATTCCGATCGTGCTGCATCGGGTCGTCGTCAGGCTCGGCATCCATCGCAATATCGAGACGGTGGGCGGCATCGGCCTCACCATGCTGTTCGGCATGGGCCTCGTCGCCCTGTCGATGGTGGTCATGCTGCGCGCCACCGCCGCCGCCGATCCGCTGGCGCGCGAGGATCTGGCCTTTGCGCTATCCGTCGTCCTCCTGGGTCTCCTGATGATGGTGACGCGGCGCAATGCGGTCAGCCAGATCATCGGCTTCATGTCGCTCGAGAACGGGCTCATCCTGGCGGCGACCGGCGCCAAGGGCATGCCGCTGGTGGTCGAGATCAGCGTCGCCTTTTCGGTTCTCGTCGCCCTCATCGTGATCGGCGTCTTCCTGTTCCGCATTCGTGAGCGCTTCGATTCGGTCGATGTCCACGCCCTCGACGAATCCCGTGGAGAACGGCAATGATGCCGGAAGGGATCGATCTGCCGGTCGCGCCGCTCGCCGCGCTGCTCGTCATCCCGGCCGTCTCGGCCATGGTTCTGGCGTTGCTGCCGGGCTATCGCCTTACCGCGCGCCTCAATGTGCTGGCGGCGTTCCTGACCTTCCTTTCCTCCTTGTCGCTTTTCGTCGAACGGCCGCAGCCCGGCAACTACCTGTTCGTCGACGACCTCAATGTCGTCTTCATCGTGCTGGGCACCTTTGTCGGGTTTACCACCAGCGCGTTCAGCGCGAGCTACATCGCGCATGAGATGGAGACCGGCAAGCTCACGCCGACATACTTGCGCTTCTACCATGCGATGTATCAATGCCTCATGTTCGCGATGAATCTGGGGCTTCTCGCCAACAATATCGGCCTCATGTGGGTGGCGGTCGAGCTGGCGACGCTGACGACGGTGCTGATGGTCGGCATATACCGCACGCCCGCGGCGCTCGAGGCGGCCTGGAAGTACTTCATCCTCGGCAGCGTCGGCATAGCCCTGGCGTTGTTCGGAACGATCCTCGTCTACATGGCGGCGCGACCGGTGATCGGCGAGGGCCATGACGCCATGGTGTGGACGGCGCTCATCGCGCGGGCGAAGGATTTCAGCCCCGAGCTGCTCAATGTCGCCTTCATATTTCTGATGCTTGGCTACGGCACGAAGGTGGGGCTGGCGCCGCTGCATGCCTGGCTTCCCGATGCGCACGCGGAAGGCCCGACCCCCATCTCGGCGGTGCTGTCGGGCCTGCTGCTCAATGTCGCGCTCTATGCGGTGCTGCGCTTCAAGATGCTGCTGGCGGCAAATCCGGGCGCCATCGCGCCGGGTCCCCTGATGGTGACGCTGGGGCTCGTCTCGCTCATTTTCGCAGGCCTCATGCTTTACCGGCGCCGCGACATCAAGCGCCTGTTCGCCTATTCCTCGATCGAGCATATGGGGCTCATCGCCTTCGCCTTCGGCATGGGCGGCCCGATCGCCAATTTCGCCGGTCTCCTGCACATGACGCTGCACAGCCTGACCAAGTCGGCGATCTTCTTCACCGTCGGCCATATCGCCCAGGCGAAGGGAACCCAGGATCTGAGCAAGATACGCGGGCTCACCGAAAGCCATCCGGTGCTCGGCTGGGCGCTGGTGCTGGGCGTCGTGGCGATCGCCGGCCTGCCGCCGCTCGGCATCTTCATGACCGAGTTCCTCATCGTGAGCTCGACCTTCGCGCGCGAGCCTGTGCTCGCGGTCCTGGTGGTGCTGGGGCTTCTGATTGCTTTCGGGGCGCTGCTGCTGCGATTGAGCGAGGCCGCCTTCGGTCCGGCCACGGGCGATACCAGCGCGGTCAAGGCGTCCTATGTGCCGCTCTTCGCGCATCTGGCGCTGGTGCTGGTGGCCGGCATCTACCTTCCCGGACCGCTGGTCGCCTGGTTCCGGAACGTCGCCGAGCTATTGGGTTAGGAGGCGATCATGGTATTCATATCGGCACTGGCCGCCAAAGGGAGGACGATCAAGGCGCAGCGTCCCTGGCCGCGCATCGTGGTCGACAGCAATGTCTGGCGCGATGCTGCTGCCGGCCTTGCCTCCGGACAGGCGACGCTTCTCGCCCTGTGGAGCGACGGCGAGGCAGTTCACATGGGCCTCACCGGTAAGGCGGAGGAGGGCATCCTGATCGTCAGCCTGCCATGCCCTGACCGGAGCTTCCCGTCCGTTGCCATCGCCCATCCGCCCGCCTTGCGTCTCGAGCGCACGATCCGCGATCTCCATGGTCTGGTGCCGCGCGATTGTCCGGATGAGCGACCGTGGCTCAATCACGGCCGTTGGGGCCTCGAACATCCGCTCGGCGAGGCGAGCAATGGCCCCTCCGATGGATTGCCATATGCGTTCCATACGGCGGAGGGCCCGCCGCTGCACCAGATCCCGGTTGGTCCCGTTCACGCCGGCATCATCGAGCCCGGCCACTTCCGCTTCCACGCCAATGGCGAGACGGTCGTTCGTCTCGAGGAGCGGCTGGGCTATGTGCATAAGGGGATCGATTCATTGCTGCGTGGGGCCACGCTCGACCGGGCGGCGAGCCTCGCGGGCCGCATATCGGGCGACAGCACGGTCGCCTATGCGCTGGCTTTCGCGCAAGCGGCGGAAGCGGCTCTCGGCCTCGCGATTCCGCCGCGCGCCCTTTATCTGCGCGCGCTCATGGCGGAGCTCGAGCGCCTTGCCAATCACTTCGGCGACATCGGCGCCATCTGCAATGATGCCTCGTTCTCTCTCCTGCATGCGCATATGGGGGCGCTGCGCGAGCATGTGCTGCGGACCGCGCATGCCTGTTTCGGCCACCGCCTGATGATGGATCGCATCGTGCCCGGTGGCGTGGCGGCGGATATGACCGAGGAGGGCGGCACGCGCATCCGCTCGCTCATCGCCACCGTCAACGGCACCTTCCCCGAACTCGTGTCTCTCTATGACAATACGGCATCGCTTCAGGATCGGACGGTGACGACCGGTGTCCTTGCAGCCGAGCTCGCCCGTCAATATGGCGCCGGCGGCTATGTGGGCCGAGCCTCGGGCCGGTCCTTCGACGCGCGACGGTGGCCGGGTTACGCACCCTATGGCGAGCTTTCATTCGACGTCCCGGTGCGCGAAGACGGCGATGTCGATGCGCGTGTCTGGATTCGCATCGAGGAGGTCCGGCAGAGCGTCGCGCTCGTCGACCAGATTCTCGCCGGCCTGCCGAGCGGCCCCTCCATGGCCGACATGACGCGAAGCGGCGGTGCAAGAACGCATCGTGAGGGCATATCGCTCGTCGAAGGTTTTCGCGGCGATGTGTTCGCCTGGGTGCGGCTTGCCCGCGATGGCCGGATCGCCGCGGCGCATCTGCGCGATCCGTCGTGGTTCCAATGGCCGCTGCTCGAAGCCGCGATCGAAGGCAACATCGTCGCCGATTTTCCGCTGTGCAACAAATCCTTCAACTGCTCCTATTCGGGAGTGGACGTCTGAGGCCTCGACATCATGCGAAAGCTCCTGTTCAAGAATCTGCTCAGCCCGCCGCTGACCGAGCCAGCGCCGGAGGCCGACGACCTTGCCCTTGCCCAGTTGGCGCGGTCCTTCGACGATGCAGCGCGCCGCGCCCTCGGTCGCAGCCTTTCGATCCGTCATGTCGATGCGGGGTCATGCAATGGCTGCGAGCTCGAGATTCACGCCCTGAGCAATGTCTTTTATGACCTCGAGCGCTTTGGCCTGCGTTTCGTGGCATCGCCCCGCCATGCCGACGTTCTGCTCGTAACCGGGCCGGTCACGCACAATATGCGCGAGGCCCTGGCGCGCACCTACAATGCCACACCGAGCCCGAAATGGGTCGTTTCGGTGGGAACATGCGCCCTGGATGGCGGTATCTTCGCCGACAGCTATGCCTGCGTCGGCGGCGTATCGAAGATCGTGCCCGTCGATCTCCATATCCGCGGCTGTCCGCCGAGCCCCATGGCCCTTTTGCAAGGGCTCATCGCTCTCGTGGAGAGGAGCGCCAGCGCGGCCTAGTCGTTCCGCGCCGGCGGTCACCATCCCCGGCTGAATCGAGGATGCGGTTGGTGCGGTGGCACCGGGTGGGTTAGAAAACGTGATCTTCAAAAGTTACTCTTAGTGCAATATGCCGAAGTGTTGCTCCGACATAAGTCGGCTCAAAACTTCATGTTTGAGATGCTCCTGCAGGATCGCAAAACTGCTGTCATCGCGTCGCAGGTGAATGTGATCCTCGAACAATTCGAGGATCCTTTTCGCTGAGCATAGCGGCAGCAATTCGCTCAAAGCCTTGTGGACAGAGTCAATGATCTTTTCCAAAGCATCGGTTCCGATCACATCACTCGTAAGCTCCAGGCAAACCCACAAATCGTTTCTGTCAACCAGACCGAGTATGCAACGGCACACCTGCGTGGTGGGGTTGGACTCCATGGCTTCTAGCGCTCTTCGAAGCGGCAGAAAATCGAGGCCGATGACCGGTTCCACCAGTATTTTCCCTCTGCGACGATGGACGCCCGGGTAGAGATAGATCTCTGCTTCATTTCCGACTTTCTTGACCAACCGTGCTTGTCGGGATTTGTGGGCCGTATTGAAACCGAGAGGTTCAAGTGCTTGAGCAATTCGTCGTTCCACCTGCGTGATTGCTGCTCGGGTTGTCATTTGCGCATTTTCCACTCTCCGGAATCCGTGTAACTCTTGCTGACTGCGACGATAAGAACAATAGCTGGTCTGCCCCGGTCGGCACTGTATAGTCTGGCACCACGAGCAACTGAGAGAGTGGGCTGCATGACGATCTATTCGCTCGATGGCGTTACGCCCGAGCTTCCGCCTGAGAACGAGTACTGGATCGCGCCCAATGCGGTGGTCGTGGGCAAGGTGAAGCTCGAGCGCAATGCCGGCATCTGGTTCGGCGCGGTGCTGCGGGGCGACAATGAGCTCATCCATATCGGGGAGGGCAGCAACATCCAGGATGGCTGCGTGCTCCACACCGATATGGGGGCGCCGCTCACCGTCGGGCGCAACTGCACCATCGGGCACCAGGCGATCCTGCATGGCTGCACCATCGGCGACAACACGCTGATCGGCATGGGCGCCACGATCCTCAACCACACCAGGATCGGCCGCAACTGCCTGATCGGCGCCAATGCGCTGATCCCTGAAGGCAAGGTGATCCCCGACAATTCGCTGGTGATGGGAGCGCCCGGCAAGGTGGTGCGCGAGGTCTCGGCCGAGATGGCCGAACAACTCACCCGCTCGGCCAAGAATTACGTGAAGAACTGGCGGCGTTTCGCCGCCGGCATGCGCGACTGGTCGCCGGAATAGGCGGAGCCGGCTCAGGGTGGGACTGAGCCGGCTCCTCGACCCGGTCTGGTGGGGGATGGGGAGGGGGACGCCGACCGGGCCGTAGCTCCCTCAACTCTTTTCGGTCCGATGCTCTATTTCTTCTTGCCTCCGGCCGAGACGACGGCGCCCGCGACAGAGTCCTTGTTGGTCAGCGAGACCCACTGGCGCGGATCTTCCGCAGATTGGCGCTTCAGATAGCTGTAACCGGTATCGCTCCAGCGCAGGACGTCGTTGCGGCGATTGTCGAGCACGAAGTCGCCCTTGTCGGTGGTGATGGTGAGCACGGCATGGCCTTGCGCCTTCTCGTCGAGCACGACGGTGATCAGCAGCGCCGATGACGGGAAGCCCAGCCCTTCGAGATAGTGCTTCTTGAGAAGCAGATAGTCCTCGCAATCGCCGGCATCGGTCGGGAGCGTCCAGTATTCGGGCTTGCCATAGAGCTCCTCATCGCTCATCGGCGCGATCTTGCCATTGACGAAGCTGTTGACCTGGTAGACCAGGTTCCAGCGGTCCGGCGACAAGGCCAGTCTCGTCGGCCGGCCACCTTGCGGGCGGCACAGTTTCGGCTCACGGGCGCACATTTCCACGAAGCCGATGGGCGGCAGCGCCTTGCCATAGATGGTTTCAAACTGTTCTGTGGGTTCTGCCCGGTCCTGTTCCGCTTGCACGGCATGCGCTGTGCTGATCAAGCAGAACAATCCGAGCGCAACTCCCCCGAGTCTTGCCAAGATAGTCATTTTTTGACGTCCATTCCCCTTATCGTTGGGCGTCAGACTAGCGGCAAGGCTTTGAGATCGCGTTCAGTTTATTGGCGCAAGTCTCTGAAAACTAATAACAAAATAGAAAGGATGGGAATCGGGACTATTAACCATCAAGGCGCGTGCGCAAACGGCCGGCCTGCGGCAGGCCGGGCCACAGTCATCGAGACGGCAGATCAGCGGATCTGGGCGGAAAGCTGGGTGGTGTTGAGGGGTTTCAGGAATTCAATGGCGATTCCTGATTCCACATAGCGCACGATGCGGCCGCGCATCTTGCCCAGCATCAGATGGGTGCCGAGGCTCGGCATGACGTCGACTTTCACGGCCGCACCCGACAGCGAAATATCGAGGATCTCGCAAGCATAGACCCGGCCATCCGGCAAGGTGATATGCGACTGGGTGTCGGTCGGGGCGAAGCGGGCGTGCCGGCGCAGGTCGGTCCCGGCGGTGGTGTTCTTGGTGGCGCGCCCGGCAAGGCGCGAGGCAAAGCGCTCTTTTCGCTGACCGGTATGGGAAAAGACGACCCGGAAGCCGCCTGGCACCGCCTCTGCGGCAATGCCTTCCACCCGTCCGATCTCATCGATATAGGCGACGATCTGGGCGTCCTTCTCGGGCACTGTCTTGGCTGCGAAGACCGCTCCATCCACGGTCAGGTCGCTTACCTGGCAGGAATATTCGCTCATATCGGGCAGCATGAAGCGGCCGAAGACAACGGCGGCAACCGCCGGGCCTTCGGCTGACGGAAATTTCGTACCAGTCGCGACTGCTGCATTCACGGCCGGAATTGCCTCTCGATTCTGCTTTACCCTGCGCTCTTCGACGCGACCGTAGCATCAGCACCTTAGCGAAGGGCTAAAAATATGAGGTTAAGGAAAACTAAATCCTTAACGGCCGCTCATCCGATTTCTTAACTAATCGAGGCGTCCGCCGTTAATCACCTGGAAGGCCTGTTGCGAATTTGATCGCGCGGAGGCGTAGCGGTCGGCGCCGGGAACCGGCTCGGTCCAGATCGTGCGGGCGGCCGACAGCTCGAAGGTGGTCACCGGGTCGTTCTGCGACCAGGTCACTTCCCGAAACGGCATGATCACGCCGAAGGCAAAAGTCGTATGGCCCTGACGCGCGCGCAACGGCGTGGCGACCAGCTCGGCCGCAACGCCGAGGCCTGACTCGGAATTGAGACGGAAGCGCAGGACAAAGGGCTGATGCGCATCGACGACGCCATCGAGCAGGCGGCTGATCGATTGACGCTCGAAGCGGTCACCTTCGGCAAAGGCCGGCCTGCCGGTCAGCTCCTTGCCCCAGAGCCCGCAAACGCGGGTTCCGGCCAGCCGCCAGGCATAGGCCTGATCCGGCCGGCGCTCGATCATGAAGAGATACGGGACGAGCATGCGGATCTTCTGCAAATCCAGCCAGTCGCGGGGCGGCGCCGACATCTCGCCGCGAACGGCCTCCCAGTAGCGGAACAGCGCGCGGCTGCCCGGATGAAGGATTTCTTCTGGGGTTGCCGTGGCCTTGATGGTATCAGTCATCTGCATTGATTTTGCCGGACTTGTGAGCAGTGGTTGTGTCATGAGTGGACGCTTGGCAGGGAGAGTGCAGCAACCGTGCCAGACGTGACGGACAGGACCGGGCAGGGCTTCCGCGGCGGAAGCGGCCCTATCGTTAACGCGCCCCCCATCGTTCTCATCGTCATCGCCGTCCTGATCGGCATTCACGCGGCCCTCGTCTTTGCCGGCCAGGACTGGGAAATCTGGTCGCTCTACGCCTTTGCCCTCATCCCGGCCCGCTTCGGCGGGAGCGAGAGCATCGCGATGATCGAGGGCTCGCAATATTGGAGCCTCATCACCTATGCCTTCCTCCATGACGGCTGGCTGCATGTGCTGTTCAATTCAGTCTGGCTCCTGATCTTCGGCACGCCGGTGGCGCGCCAGTTCGGGACGCTGCGCTTCCTCCTCATCGCGCTTGTCTCGACGCTCGGTGGCGCGCTCGCCATGATCGCCGTCTTCTGGGGCACGCCGGTGATCGCAGTTGGCGCGTCGGCAGCGGTCTCAGGGCTGCTCGCGGCGGCGATCCCGGTGATGTTCGGGCGCCGGGGCGCGCCTCTGACCTTCAGCGAATTCCTGCATAACCGCCGCGCCATTATCTTCCTGCTCGTGTTCATGGGGCTGACGGTACTTAGCGGTGTACAGGGACTGCCGGGTTTCGCCGACAATGCGCGCATCGCCTGGGAAGCGCATATTGGCGGCTTCATTGCCGGGCTCGCCGCCTATTTCCTCGTGATGCGAGAAGGGATGCGCAGACCCTGAGTTCGTGTTAATCTGAGGGCCAGCGAAGCAGGAGGTGTGCATGACTGTTGCGCAGATTCTCAACGCCAAAGGCCGCGCCGTGATCACGGCGCAACCCGACGATACGGTGCTCGCTGTCGCGCAGACACTCGCCGCCAAGAAAATCGGCGCCGTCGTCATCGTCGATGCGCAAGGGCGCATCAACGGCATCGTATCCGAGCGCGACATTGTTCGAGCCGTGTCGCTGGGCGGCGCCAAGGCGCTGGACAAGCCGATCAAGGAATACATGACCGCTGCGGTCAGGACCTGCGCGCCGCGCGATACCGAGGCCGAGCTCATGTCGCTGATGACGGAGCATCGCGTGCGCCATCTTCCGGTGGTCGAAAGCGGCAAGCTCGGCGGCATGATCTCGATCGGCGATGTGGTGAAGCACCGCATCGAGGCGATCGAGCGCGAAGCCGAGGAGATGAAAAGCTACATCGCGTCCTCGGGCTAGGCTCAATTCGGGCATCAGCCGCCTCAGTCTGACCGAGGACAACCTGTTGAGGCTCCACAGCTAGAGCACGGAGATCGCACGCTCTATCTCCGGCATGGCGCGGTCGACCGCGTCGCGGCCGGCTGCGATTGCTTTCTCGGCCTTGTCGAATTCGAACAGGCCAAGCCCATTGGAGCGCGGGCTCAATGAAATATCGGGCGGATCGCCGGCGAGGCGCGAGCGTGCGAGACGGTCTTGCGTGATGTTGAAAGCGGCGACGAGCACCGAGGTGAGGCTCGGTGCCGTCCTGCCTTTGTCGCTTGTGGCAATGTCGGGCGGATTCTGGATGGCGATGCCGGCTGCCGTCTCGGGTCCCAGATTGACGGCGATCACCAGACGGGCGCCGAGCGCCCGGCAAGCGGCGACGGGCACCGGATTGACCACGCCGCCGTCGATGAGCCAGTGGCCATTGACGCGAACGGGGCGAAAGACGCCCGGCAGCGCATAGGAGGCACGGATCGCCGGCGCCAGCGCGCCCGAGCGCAGCCACAATTCATGCCCCGTGCCGAGCTCGGTCGCGATGCAGATGAAGGGTATCTTCGTGTCGGCAAAAGTAACGCCGCCGACAACATCGTCGAGCAGGCCGCCTAGGCGCTCGCCAGCGATGAGGCCCGATCCGCGCCAGGAAATATCGAGGAGCGACAGGACCCGCCGGCGGGTGAGGCCAAGGGCGAACTCCTTGAGCGCCTGAAGCCGGCCTGCCGCATGGAGGCCGCCGGCAAGCGCCCCGATCGAGGAGCCGGCAATGGCGCAGGCGTGGATGCCGTTCTCCTCCAGCCTTTCGATGGCGCCGATATGCGCCCAGCCGCGCGCCGCACCCGCACCGAGCGCCAGCCCGATGGCCTGTCTCACCTTGCCGTTCATGATGCGACTTTACATCGTGTACGGAAGATCGGGAAATCTCAGATTATTTCGAGTTTGTAACCTTGTGAGTCGCGGCTGACCCGGCGATAGAAGCAGGAATGGCGGCCGGTATGGCAGGCGACACCGCGGCCGGCCATGTTGACGGACATGAGGACAGTGTCCTGGTCGCAATCGAGCCTGATTTCGACGACCTTCTGGGTGTCTCCGGATGTGGCGCCCTTGCGCCAGAGCTCACGACGCGACCGGCTCCAATAATGGGCTTCGCCCGTTTCGAGCGTGCGCGCCAGGGCTTCCGCATTCATGTAAGCGAGCATGACGACCGAGCCATCCCTGGCATCGGTCACGATGGCGGGGATCAGCCCGTTCTCGTCATAGCGCGGCGCGAAGACGACCGATTCTTCGTCGCCCGTGGCCATCAGAGGGAGAAGCCGCCCGAGGGTGAGCGCACCAGCTCCATGAAGCGGGCCTGCAGCACCGGGTTGGATTTGAACTCGCCGGTGAACTGGGTGGTGATGGTCGCGACATTGCGCTTGTTCACGCCGCGCAGCGACATGCACTGATGCACCGCCTCGATGAGGACGGCCGAACCCTTGGGCTCGAGCGCCTTGTCGATGGCCTTGGCGATCTGCGCCGTCATGGTCTCCTGGGTCTGAAGCCTCCGGGCATAGATCTCGACGACCCGCGCCAGCTTGGAAATGCCGACCACGGCATGGGAGGGCAGATAGGCCACATGGGCCCGGCCGATGAAGGGGACGATATGGTGCTCGCAATGGGAGTTGAACTCGATGTCGCGCAGCATGACGATGTCGTCATAGCCCTCGACCTCATCGAAGGTGCGCGAGAGCGCCTGCAGTGGGTCCTCGCCATAGCCCTTGAAGAACTCGCGATAGGCCTTGACCACCCGCTTCGGCGTGTCGAGCAGGCCCTGGCGGGTCGGATCGTCGCCCGCCCAGGCGATCAGGGTGCGGACAGCCTCCTCTGCCTCCTCCTGGGAGGGGCGCTTGAGGGCCGTTTCCCGCGCGAGTTTCTTGACGACAGCATCCATAATTGGGCTCACTTTGACTTCCGATTTCGCCGATCCCATATCATGGGCGGCTTCCAGGGGCAAACACGCCGAAAGACGCTTTGCGGCGCGTTTCCGGCGCACAAAACCGCTTCGCAGCTTGCAGTCCGATGCATTAGGATGTGTGCATGATCAACGAAATCTACAATCGCAAGATCCTCGAATTCGCCGCCGATATACCCCGGCTGCAACGCCTCAATGCGCCCGACGCAACGGCAACGGCGATCTCGCGCCTGTGCGGCTCCAAAGTCACGGTCGACGTCAGGATGGCTGACGGAGTGGTCAGCGATTTCGGCCATGAGGTCAAGGCCTGCGCGCTCGGCCAGGCCTCGTCCTCGATCATGGCGCGCCATGTGGTGGGCTCGACGCCTGAGGAGCTGCGCCATATCCGCAAGCAGATGCATGCCATGCTGAAGGAAGGCGGCGAGCCGCCTTCCGGCAAGTGGCAGGATCTCGAGGCGCTCCTGCCGGTGCGGGACTTCAAGGCCCGGCATGCCTCGACCTTGCTGACCTTCGATGCCGTGGTCGATGCCGTCGACCAGATCGAGGCGAAAGCGAAGGCTGCCGTGCCGGCCTGAATTGCATTCCAGTAAACTGATCAACGCCGCTTGTCCGCGACATCGGGCGCCGGTGGAAACCGGCTCTTGAGGTCGCGGTCGGTGACCGACATGTGATTGCGCGTATATTGCTCGGAGGCCTCGCGCAGCGGCTGGAAGTCCCAGGGAAAATGGGCGCCGCGCCGCAACGCCTCGAACATCATGAGGCGGGCCTGCTGGCTTGCCAGGACTTCCCCGGTGATGCGGGGAATATCGAATTTCTGCTCGACCTCGCGACGGAATGACCGCGCGCGATCCTGGTGATCGGCATAGGCCGCGAGATTTCGCCGCTCGTCGGGATCGGCCGCGATGTCGAACAACTGATCGGGATCGCTCGGGGTATGGACGAACTTCCAGGGTCCGCGCCTCAGCATGTACATGGGAGCGATAACGCCTTCCGCCAGATATTCGCCCCAGGCCGTGGCGTCCGGGGACTCGGCTGAGCCGGCGAGCAGGGAATAGAGGCTTCGGCCATCCACCTTGCGGGCGAGCTCGCCTTTTCCATCCGTACACAGATCAGCGAAGGTCGGAAGAATGTCGCAAAGCGTCACCGGCTCGGCGACCCGGCGCGCGGAAAAGCGTTTCGGCGCCCAGATGATGAGCGGCACATGGGCGGAAGGCTCGAGGAACGACATCTTGTACCACAGGCCACGTTCGCCGAGGAAGTCGCCGTGATCCGAGGTGAAGACGACGATGGTGTTGTCGAGCTTGCCGGTCGCTTCGAGCGCTGCAAGCAGCTTGCCGACGAGCTCATCGATATAGGAGATATTGGCGTAGTAGCCGTGGCGGGCGGCGCGCACATCCTTCTCGGTCACAACATAGTCGTCCATCGCCGACATCTCATAGAGACGCCGGCTGTGCGGATCCAATTCCTCATTGGCGGCCGCCGGCAGCGATGGCAGGTCGATCTCCTCGTCGCGGTAAAGATTCCAGAACTTTCCTCGTGCCGCATAGGGGTCATGCGGGTGGGTGAAGGAGGCCATGAGGCAGAAGGGCGTGTCGTTCTCATAGCGCGCATAGTCATAGATCTTGCGGGTGGCGAGGAAGGCGACTTCGTCGTCGAATTCAAGCTGGTTGGTGATTTCGGCGATGCCCGGCTGCAGCACCGAGGTCATGTTGTGGTACCACCAGTCGATGCGTTCCTGGCGCAGGCGCCAATCGGGCGTCCAGCCGAAATCGGCCGGATAGATATCGGTGGTCAGGCGCTCTTCGAGCCCGTGCAGCTGATCGGGGCCGACGAAATGCATCTTGCCGGACAGGCAGGTGCGATAGCCGGCAAGCCTCAGATAGTGCGCCCAGGTCGGGATGGAGGAGGGGAATTCGGCGGCATTGTCGTAGACGCCGGTCCGCGACGGCAGGAGGCCGTTCATCACAGTCGCACGGGCAGGGGCGCAGAGCGGGCTTGGTGTATAAGCGTTCTCGAACACGACGCCCTCGCCCGCCAGCCGGTCGAGATGGGGTGTCTTCACCAAAGGATGCCCGTAGGCGGGGAGATAGCGCGCCGCCAATTGATCGGCCATGATGAAAAGAATATTGGGCTTGGCGAGCTTCATGCCTATCTCCGTGTCGAAGATCAGAGTGTAAACGGCCCGCAGGGCAGACAGAATGTGCGAACGTCATGATGGGAAGGAAAAGCGACAAGGGCGGGGGCCGGTCGCTGCGGGTCTGGTCGGGCTGATCCGGCTTTACCAGCTTACCGTCTCATCGGTGCTCGGCCGCCGCTGCCGCTACCTGCCGACCTGCTCGGACTATGCGATGGAGGCGATCCGGTTGCATGGCGCCTGGGCTGGATTCTGGCTCGGACTCTCACGCGTGACGCGCTGCCATCCCTGGGGCGGCGACGGCTTTGATCCGGTGCCGGAGGATTTTCCGCGGCGGGACTGGCGTGCCTGGCGCCATGTCATGTGGCGGCAGAAATAGAAAAGGCGCCAATTGCTACTTTAAATTGTAGATTGGTGCGCGCCAAAGATTGGAGGATTTGGGTGGGCCGCTCAGGGGATGTGAGGTCTGGCGCCGCCCTGAGGTCAGTTGTACCAAACTGAGATGCTGATGGTGGGATAGGTTCCTTGGGCGCCACTAGCATGTACGAACAGTACGACAGTCGAATTCCACCGCAGCCGTGGTGGATAGCCAAATGTTCTAAAATATCCGCCGATATCAACGAGATATATTGTTACGAATCTGCTACAAATGAGCAGTCGTTGCGAATACGCCACAAGCCCATTGCGAATCGTGGAGAACTCACCCAAGGTCTGCTCGGACGGGAATTTTGGGACGGGGGCGATCATGCTGCGGTTATGCTGTGGCCGTGCACAGATTTCGTGGGCAATAGGTCAAGTTGGAAAGGCGATTGGACTAGCGGCCGTCGCCTTTTTCATTTGTAGTGGTGCAGCTGCCCAAGACGTTAGTCCTGTGGAACTGCGAAATTTGAGCCCTATGCAGCCATATGCCGCCTATAATGGCAGCTACCGCTATTCTGTCGCGATTAATGTTCCCGAATTCCGCGGGCTCGAACCGAACTTGTCTGTTGCCTACAGTTCGGCGGAAACTATTCGCAATAATCCCAGTGTTGGTGCTTGGCTGGGTGTCGGCTGGAAACTAAATGGGCTTTCGGTTATCGAACGTGTCTCCGGCTCGCCAACGCCGGCCAGCGGCCAGCCCAAGCTCCCAAGCGGTCGAGGCTCGCCCGGTTACGGCGCTTCGAACTTGCCACCTGATTCATTTACGCTCGATGGCGAGGAGATTATCCACTGCGCGGAGCTGCAAAACCCGTCGACGTCACCGTCCTGCGCCGCATCGGTTGCTTCCGGCTTAATTGGCTATGGAAGCAGGGTGGAGAACTATCTGCGCATTCGCCGCAATGGCACGACAAATGTTTGGGAAGTCACGGCACGTGACGGCACCAAGTATGAGTATTCCGCGTTCCAAGGGGGAACCGATTCGACCGCATTCCGCTGGCATCTCTCCAAAGCAACGGACCGACGCGGCAATCATGTCGACTATAGCTATGATTGCGTTACGGACAATGCTTGCGTGTTGGCAACAGTTACCTATTTCAATCAGAGTGGTTCTACTCCGATAGCAACCATTGCGTTCCATTACGAAGCACGGCCGGAAAGCCTGAGCGAAGCTAGCGGATCGGGTTTTCTTGCAAGCGCCAAGCGTCTGAAAACTATTCGCGTTCTTATGGGGCCGACTTTGGTGCGTGCCTATAGATTCGCATACGGAATGAGCAGCGCCACTAATCTCTCCCGTCTGGCTTATGTCCAGGAATACGGAAGGGATGCCACATTTGATGTAAATATGGGAGTTACCGGCGGTACCGCCTTGCCCGCGACTTCATTCACCTATTCAGACTATGATTTGACCACCGATTTCAGTGACTCGACCTGGTCAGGAATATCCGCCACCCCAAATGCGCGATCAGGCGATTTCAATGGTGATGGTCGTACCGATCTTTGCGAATCCAATATCAAACTGTCGACGGGCACTTCATTCACCGTGTTGAGCGCCGCATGCGCAACAGGTGATCTTATTGCCGATTTTACGGGGGATGGGACAGATGATTTGCTCAAGATGTCGGGAAATCCCGCCAAAATTCGTATTAATAAGCTTGTCGGCACTAGCCTGACGGCGCTCACCGCCACGACAAGTCCGACGAGTGGAGGGGATTTCGACGGCGGAATCAAGGGTATCGGCGATTTCAATGGTGACGGGAAGGTCGATATCGTAACGGGTAATCGTAATGTTTGGCTTTCGGATGGTACAGCTTTTATAAAACAAACGACTTGGCAAGTCCCCGTTCTCGCAGATACCGAAAAGAAAATCTGGCCTGGTGACTATAACGGAGATGGCAAAGCAGATCTGCTGATCACGCGCCATTTCACCGACGGCATACATAAATGGGACGCAACGATCTATCTATCGTCCGGATCGCAGTTTGCCGCCCAATCGCCGGTGCTGGTATCTGCCCACACAATCAATGACTATCGCGTGCGTTTCCTTGTCGGCGACATCAATGGCGACGGTCGGACGGATTTGATTAAGGTTTATGATTACAGTGGTGGATTTGCGCCTGCGGAACTGAAGGACATCGCCGACGTCACCATCTACTTTTCAAATGGCCAGACAGTTGTTGCGGTTTGGCCAGAGCAGAGAATCACGGGCATTTCGTACCACCGTGGATCGCAAGCGCGGCTCGCTGATTTAAATGGTGACGGGCGAATGGACCTTCTGCTTGCATCATATATGGGGAACATCACTGGTTATCAGAGTAAACTTTATGTCTTGAACGGTACGAGTTTTCAGCTTGTTTCCGGCCCTGCCATGTACAAGGTGAATGTGGAGGGTGACTTTGATGGTGATGGTCGAACCGACCTCGTTGGCGATTTCAGCTACAGCAATAACATCCGGCTGAGTTCAGGCGATAATGTCCTAGATCTCCTGACGAATGTCGTCGAGCCCTTGGGCGGGAAGATCGCGATTGCCTATGAGCCGTCGAGCGGCAAGCCCAACACGACATTGCCTTTTGTGATGCCTGTGGTGAAGTCGGTGACTCTGGATGACGGGCGCGGCACGGGCGGCACACCCAATTGGGAATCGATCACCAGCTATTCCTATGAAGGCGGAGCCTGGGATCCGAGCGAGCGCCAGTTCATGGGCTTCCAGAAAGTCACGGCACAACTGCCGGCTGTCGAGGGTGAGACGACAGGGCCGAAGGCGGTCTCGACCTACCAGCAGAGCCTGGCGTGTTTAGGTCGTACATCGGCGATCGAACGCCGCGATGGCGCCGATGTGCTACTCCGCAAGGTGGCGGATGCCTATACCACCGATGCCGAAGCTCCTTTTACCTGCCTCAGCACATCTACGACGGCGGATGAGATCGCTTCCGGCCAGACCAAGACGGTGAAGACGGACCGAACCTTCAACGCCCATGGGCTCGTCACCAATGAGGACCAGTATGGCGATCTTGCGGTCACCGGCGATGAGCGGTCGTTCAACACTACCTTCATCCCGAACACCACCGATTATGTGGTGGCATGCCCGCATGTCGAGACGAGCTATTCCTCGCTGACCCAGAGTGCCGCGACGCAGACGGCGCAGACCGGCAATTTCTATGAGGGAATGAGCACCTGGAATGACCCTGCACTCTCCTGCCAGAAACAGGAAGTGCGGCAGTGGATATCGAGTTCGCCGAGCTGGGCCGTCAGCACCTTCACCTATGACAGCTATGGCAATCTCACGGTCGCCATCGGCCCCGAAGGTCAGCGCACCGAGAACACCTATGACGCGACAAACCAGCTGTTCGTGACTGAGACCCGGCTGCCCAAATATTTCGGCACCGGCGCCGACAGCCGCTTCAAGGTCCAGATGCAATGGGACACGATTTGCGGCGCCCCGACCCAGGTCACCGACATCAACAGCCAGAATACAGACTCGGTCTATGATGCGCTCTGCCGGCTGACGCGCGAGGTCAAGCCCGGCGGCGATTACCGGAGGCTCGTTTATGACATTGGCACGGCCGATGTCTCGGCTCCTGGCGGTATCAAGCCCGATGCGATCGACCAATTGATCGAGACCCAACGCCCGGCGCCTCATGCCTCGACGGACGATGACGACTGGGCCAATCCCGGACCGACCATCAACGCCACCACCGACATCATCTCGGCTCAGGCCTATATCGACGGCTTCGGGCGCAAATGGAGGGATTGGAATGAGGGCGTCGTGGTGGACGCTGGCCAGCCGAAGCGCTCACAGACGCAGAGCTTCACGTTCAACAAGCGCGGCAATGTCAAAGCCAGCACGCAGGTGTATTTCGACACGTCCGAAACGGCGCAATGGACCAACTATCACTATGACGCGCTCGACCGTCTGATCGACAAGGAGGCGCCGGATGGCAAGTCGATCACGCTCGCCTATGCGCTGGGCGGTTCATCGACCACCGAGCTTTCCGTCATCACTCAGACGGATGAGACAGGGCGCCAGACCCGCTATCACTATGACGCCTATGGCCAGATGGTGACACGGGCGAAGATGCGGATCAGTTCGGGGGATCCCGAGGCCATCACGCAATATAAGCGCGATGCCCTGAGTCGCATCGTCGAGATCTATGACCCGAACAATAACAAGTGGACCTACAGCTATGACGGGATGAGCCGCCGGACGGCGGTGCATGATCCCGATCTCGGCGACTGGTCCTACAGCTACGACACCGCCGGCCGGCTGCTGACCCAGACCGATGCCAAGGGGCAGGTCTCGACCCTGACCTATGACAGCATGGACCGAGCCCTCACCAAGACGGTGACCGGGTCCGGCCTCGCCACCGAGACGGTGACCAACACTTACGACCAGGCCCGTTCCGGCTTCTTCAATGCCGGAGCGCTCACCAGGTCGATCAAGGAGCGGGCAGGGACGCCGACCATCACCCTGTCCGATGTCGAGATCGACTATGACGCTGCTGGTCGCCCGGTGAAGCAGTCCTTTGCCGGCATCAATGGCAGCGGAACGCCGAAGCTTATCGAAAGCACCTATTGGCATGCGGGCGAGCTCAGGACCCGCACCTTCCCCTCGGGGACAGGCTCGGGCTCCGGCACCTATACGGCCAGCTACGACTATGACGAGATGGGCCGGCTGCTGACCGTCAAGAACGGCTCGACCGACCTCGTCTCGGCCTTGGCTTACAACGGTGCCGGCCAGATGACCTCGGTGGCTTACGGCAACGGCGTCACCACCAGCTATGCCTATAACGCCCAGCGTGCCTTCCTCACCGGGATCACGACCAATAACGGCGCGACCTCGCTGATGGCGCTCACTTACACACGGGACTTTGCCGGTCGTATCACCGCCGTCACCAACAGCACGGTGACCAGCAATGTCGAGAACTGGACCTATGGCTATAGCGATCTGGGAGACCTGATCTCGGCCGACAACCAGGGCGACAATGCCCAGGACCAGACCTGGACCTATGATCTCGCCGGCAACATGTTGACCAATTCCAAGGTAGGGACCTATACCTATCCGACCCAGGGACCCACGGCGGTCCGGCCGCATGCGCCGCTCACCATTGCCGGGCAGAGCGTCAGCTATGACGCGAATGGCAATACGACCGCCTACACGATCGACAGCCAGACCCGGACCTTCACCTATGACGGCGAGAACCGGCCACTGTCGGTTGCCATTTCCGGCGGCTCGACCAGCACTTTCGAATATGGGGCGGATGGCGAGCGCGTCCGGAAGACTGTCGGCACCGATGTCACCTGGTATTTGGGCAATGACACGGAAATCGTTGTCAACGCCATCAATCCGTCAGGGGAATGGGGGCAGTATCTCCATCCCGATGTGAAGCGCACGGGCACCACGCTCTCCTGGCTGCACAAGGATCATCTCGGTTCCAACCGGGTGACGACCGATGCGACGGGGGCCATACCCGGCAACGGCCGCACCGCCTTCGCTTCCTATGGCAAACCGCTGACGACACCGCTCAACTCGAAGTCCTACATCAACGAGCGCTATGACAGCGAGACCGGCCTGCAATATCTCCACGCCCGTTACTACGATCCGGCGCTTGGGCGGTTCCTATCGCCCGATGATTGGGATCCGACGATCGGCGGAGTCGATGTCAACCGTTATGCCTATGCCCTCAACGACCCGATCAACGGATTGGATCCGTTTGGAAACGCCGCGGATGACCATGAGAGCACCAGCGGGGGAAGTTGGAGTGGAGGGGGAAATTTCGCTGGCGGTAGTTCAGGCGGCGGCAAGTCGATCTCCCAGAAGACCGCAGAACGCATGACCTACGAGCATGGTCCACGCTGTGGAACCTGTGCCGACGTCGGCTGGGGTGGTGGTGGGTGGGCGGTCAATGAAGGAAGCAACGCCAATCCGCGTTGGGTAAGCACCAATGTGCGGCAAATCGGGGATCTGTATACCGGACATCCGGCTAAAATGGATGACTGGATGGGAGAGTTCGGCGGGACACAGTTTTCACGGGACGTCTATTCAAATATGGCCGCAATCAATGGTGCAATTGCGGGTCAAATGTCGGGTGGATTCCTATCGGGCTCAGCTACTGAGTCCTATGCACTTGGTGTTCCGTTTAATTCGTACTCCGGGAAAAAAGTGCAAGCCACTGTATTTATTGGCGTAGGCGGTAGTTTTGCTCAGGTTGTGGGCCTTGGCGGTTCAGTAGTTGTCGCGGTAGATACCTCAGGAAATTATCAAATTCTGGGAACGCAAACATTTAGCGTCGGCATGTCAAC
Organism: Taklimakanibacter lacteus; assembly: GCA_003576695.1. Lineage (GTDB taxonomy): Bacteria > Pseudomonadota > Alphaproteobacteria > Rhizobiales > Aestuariivirgaceae > Taklimakanibacter > Taklimakanibacter lacteus. Next base: position 89,605 of record QOZQ01000008.1, on the reverse strand, counting down.
GGGGGGCTATGTTGTGGCGGGAGCTCAAACAGGTCCACTTTCTGACATGCTGGGTAAGTCGCAAGGGATCGATCTTGCAGTTGGCCCTTGGGGGGGAGGTGTTATGGCTACTCCGGGCTACAAGAACATAGGTGGTTATGTTATGTATGGAGGCAACACGCCCAGTTTTGCCTATGATCGTAACGATACCAGTCCAATTTGGCCAAAATGATGAACATAGAATTTGGGACTGAGACGGTGTTCTCGGTTTTGAGGCGCCGGGCTATTAAAATCTATACTCAGTTGTTCGCGGCCGCTCTCATCACAATGTTCCTAATTATAGTATTTGCCAGCGCAGCTCCCTGGTTTGTGGGAGTTCTAGCGCTGATCATAATTGTGGTAAGGGCGAGGAGAATACTTTCTTGCCCATATTGCGGTGTTCATGATCCAATAGGCGCGTTTTACAGACAATGGGCCAACCCATTTTTGTTGTTGCAGAGCTGTCGTCGGTGTAACACCAATCTAAGTGCACCTTTTGATGCAACGATGATTGTACAGCGTGTAAAAGAGCAGTAGTCACCTGACAGTTGCTACGCATTGAAGAGGCTCAAGCGGCGATCAGTTTTGACGGTTTTGGCTGGCGTGATTTCTCCTTGCGGTGATCCATTCGACATCTGACAAATAAGGGCTTGACTTTGCGGACCAAAGAATGAGATTTGGGAAATATCAGGATTCAGAAAATTGTGCCCGCGGCTCAAACCCGCGGGCGTTTCGATTCTGAACCCGCTTGCGCTCAAACCGCAGGCTGCGACGGGCTTTCTCAAACCAGGCCTGCCTCATTCTTTTCTCCCATCCCAACATCACGGTGCATCAAGGGACGGAATTCCGCGGTTCCGACACTCCTCACCGAGACGGGCCACCGTCACGCGAAGCCGATGGCGCAAGGCGACCCGCCGCCCATGCAGGCACCTGCCCGGCAGGACAATCACCTCCGCCCGTCCAGGCGCCACCAACATCATCCGGCATGCTGCTCGATTGCATGCACGGCAAGGTCGAGTTCAGCCAGATCCAGGTCAATATCGGCTTCGGCGTTCTTATCCCACTGGATTTCTGCAACAGCGTCGCGCCGTCGGACGATGAGGAGAAGTGGGACGACGGCGGCACTTCCTCAGATGCTCAGTTTAAGAGGTCTGAAGTTGCTAGCCTTCATGCTGCTGCAAGGGCCTTGATGTGAGGCCGATCTGGACTAGGACTGCCGGGCCTGGCGAAGCGTATCAGCACTACGCAAGCACTTTTTTCGGTCATGCACTACGACCGCCCCAGGTCATGCAGGTTCTGTTGCGCCTGAGCCTCTAAGCGCGCAGGCAAAAGCACATCGTTAGGCGGCTCTGCCAACCCCTGCATGTATCATAGTGATGGCGCCGAGGCTCTCGGCGAATATGTGGTGAACCGCCCGTTGATCGCATCGAACCCAGTCGCGGCCAAGCTACGTGTTGTTGCGCGAGGGCGGATTCCTCGAAAGCCTGCCCGTAGGAACAGAACGCTCTGGGCGAAGCATTAAGCCTTTGGAACCCTCAGGGCTTTTCCGTCACGTAAGTATCGTGCAAATTCGACCCCTCATACATTGTCGGATCCCAACAGTATGTGGGCTCGATCTGTGTGGTGCTGAGGAGCTGTTCGGTGAGAAACATCGCTTAAGGACTTGGTGGAATCCAATCGCCAACGAGCAGGTAGGGTCGTTCGCTCGTCATTCTATTCAACTTGCTGCATACCGTGTGGCGGCGGAAATAGAAAAGGCGCCGGAGAAAGCTCCGGCGCCTTCGGACTGCAGGCAGCTAAGCAACTTACCAGAGATTGCCGAAATTGTAGATGAGAGCCGCGCGCACGATGTGAACATTGTCGAGTTCAACCGCGGCGGTGCCAGTGACTTGGTCACCGTCGGTCAGCGTGTAGTCGGCGCCATCGAAATCGCCATAGAGATATTCGAGACGGGCGCTGAGGCCGCTGTCGAAGAGGCGATGTTCGATACCACCGCCGATCACCCAGCCTTCATGAGTTTGCTGGTCATCGTCGGGAACGGAGTTCGGGCCGACGAGGCCGCTCAAGGTGGCCTCGATCCAACCATAGCCGCCTGTCGCATAGATCAGGGTATCATCATCGGCCCAGCCGAGTCGGCCACGGATAGTGCCAATGCCATCGAATTCCATATCCACCGCTTCAGAAGGATCACGATTCTGGGCCGTCGTGTCGAAGCCCCAGCCATAGTCGGCTTCGATACCCACCACGATCCCGCCGAAATCATAAAGGTAACCGCCAAGGACGCCGCCATAGCCGCCGGTGCCGCTCAGTTCTGGATCACCGCCATTGTCATAGTTGCCTTCCACGAAAGTGCCGCCGACGAAGCCGCCAATATAGGGGCCGGTCCAGCCGACTTCAGGCGCCGGCGGGGGCTCGTAGTCCGCGGCATAGGCCACGGGGGTCACGGCGAAGAGAGCGGCGGTGCAAAGTGAAAGGCGAAGAAGATGCTTAGTCATAGTTGTCCCCAACGTGTTGCGCTGCAGTTCAGTCAGGGATGATGACTTGTTAAGGTTAATGGGAAGTTATCGATCTGTATTTGATCCGACTGCGGATTAACCTCTTCGGTTGACCGGCATGGCCGCCGCTGCCATAAGCGGCGCCGTCAACCACCCAAGGCTTACCTGCTGCGTTTGCAGGAGTGAGCAGGAGAACATGATGATAAATCTGACCTTTCCCGATGGCGCCGTGCGCCAGGTGCAACCGGGACTTTCAGGCGCCAAGCTCGCCGCCTCCATTTCCAAGTCACTCGAGAAAAAGGCCGTCGCCCTGATGAAGGACGGGGTTCTGGTCGATCTGGCCGATCCCATCACCCAGGATGCGAAAGTCCGAATCATCACCCGGGACGATGCCGAGGCGCTGGAGCTCATCCGCCATGACGCCGCCCATGTGCTCGCCGAAGCCGTCCAGGAGCTTTATCCCGGCACCCAGGTGACGATCGGCCCCGTCATCGAGAATGGCTTCTACTACGACTTTTTCAGGAATGAACCCTTCACTCCGGAAGATTTTCCCGCAATCGAGAAGAAAATGCGGGAGATCATCGGGCGCGACAAGCCATTTTCTAAACGAATCGTTTCACGTGAAGCGGCCAAGGAATTTTTTAAGTCAAGGGGCGAATTGTTCAAGGTCGAGCTGGTCGATGCGATCCCGGAAGGCCAGGAGATCAAATTCTACGACCAGGGCGGCTGGATAGACCTCTGCCGCGGCCCGCATATGACCTCGACCGGCAAGATCGGCTCCGCCTTCAAGCTGATGAAGGTGGCGGGCGCCTATTGGCGAGGCGACGCCAAAAACCAGATGCTCACCCGCATCTATGGCACCGCCTGGGCCAATGACAAGGATCTGCAGGCCTATCTGACGGCGCTCGAAGAGGCGGAGAAGCGCGATCATCGCCGTCTCGGGCGCGAAATGGACCTTTTCCACTTCCAGGAAGAGGGACCGGGCGTGGTCTTCTGGCATGCCAAGGGCTGGACATTGTTCCAGGCTCTCATTGCCTATATGCGCCGGCGCCTCAGGGCCGATTATCAGGAAGTGAACGCGCCTCAGGTGCTCGACAAGGTCCTGTGGGAGACCTCGGGCCATTGGGGCTGGTATCGCGAAAACATGTTCAAGGTGCAGACGGCGGGCGATGAGACCGAGGACCAGCGGGTCTTCGCGCTGAAGCCCATGAATTGCCCCGGACACATCCAGATCTTCAAGCACGGTCTCAAGTCCTATCGCGATCTCCCCATCAGGCTTGCGGAATTCGGCGCGGTTCATCGCTATGAGCCATCCGGCGCGCTGCATGGCCTCATGCGAGTGCGCGGTTTCACCCAGGACGATGCGCATGTCTTCTGCACCGAGGAGCAGATGGCCGAGGAGTGCCTCAAGATCAATGAGCTCATCCTCTCGGTCTATGCCGATTTCGGTTTCACGGAATTCGTGGTGAAGCTGGCGACCCGGCCTGAGAAGCGGGTCGGCACGGATGCGATGTGGGATCATGCCGAGGACGTGCTGACCCGCGTGCTCGACCGGATTTCACGCGAGTCCGGCGGGCGCATCAAGACTGGCGTCAATCCGGGCGAAGGAACCTTCTACGGGCCCAAATTCGAATATACGCTGCGCGATGCGATCGGGCGGGAATGGCAGTGCGGCACCACCCAGGTCGACTTCAACCTGCCGGATCGGTTCGGCGCCTACTATATCGATGCCGATGGCCAGAAGAAGATGCCGGTCATGGTGCATCGGGCGATCTGCGGCTCGATGGAACGGTTCCTCGGCATATTGATCGAGAACTTTGCCGGGCATTTCCCGCTCTGGCTGGCACCGGTGCAGGCGGTCGTCACCACGATCGTTTCCGATGCCGACGGCTATGCCGAGAAAGTGGCCCGGGAACTCCGGCGTGCGGGCCTCAGGGTCGAGACCGATCTGCGCAACGAGAAGATCAACTACAAGGTCCGCGAGCATTCGGTGGCCAAGGTCCCGGTCATCCTCGTGGCCGGCAAGCGCGAGATGGAGGAGGGCACGCTGAATGTCCGCCGCCTCGGCTCGCAGGCTCAGCAGTCGCTGAAGCTCGAGGAAGTGGTGCGTCTTCTCAGCGAGGAAGCGACGCCGCCCGACGTCCAGCGCGAAAAGGCGGCTTAGCGCCCGATCGCGCGAAAGAGGTGCGGAGTTCACCCTAACTATCTGTTCTGGATGAGATTCCTCACCTCAGGTCGAGCCCCGGGGTGAGGGTTTTCCCAACTGAGAGCAGGCTTCAGAAAAGCAGGCTAACTATCTGCAGCAATGAAGTTTTCTGCACTTCCCTGTGGAATGGCAGCTTCCGCCATGATCCGCCGCGCCAGGATGATGGCGGCGGGCCTTGGCTTGCCCTGCGGCCGATCGAGCCAATAGGAAACAGGGTTCTTCACCCGGTGCTGATCGACCTGCATGAAGCGGTCGCGATGTTGCGGCCCCTCGATCATCGGGGGCCGCGCCAGCGCAATCCCCAGCCCATGGGCAGCGGCCTCCAGCACCATATTGTAATCCTCGAAGCGGCGGTCCTGCGGACGCGGACGATAGTCGATGCCCTGGGTCGAGAACCAGGCGCGCCAGGCGGAAGCGTCAGAATCATGGATGAGCGGATGATCGAGCAGCCGCTCGGGCTTGCCCGATCCGATGCGGCGCGCCAGAGCGGGCGCGGCGATCGGGTAGCACAGCTCCTCGAAGAGCTGCACCGAGATGCGGTTGGGAACGCGGCCGCGACCACAGCGAATGGCGAGATCCGCCCCTTCCGCTTCGAGGTCGACATGGCGATGTTCCACGGTGAGCTCGATGCGCAAAGGCGGGTCGCTGCCTTCGAACCGGTTCAGGCGCTGCATCAGCCACAGGCCGCTGACCGAAGGAATCGAGGTCAGCCGGACCACGGCGCTGCCGCGCGCATCCACCCAGCGGTCCGAGCCGTCGGCGATGATCGAGAAGGCCTCGGTGGTGCGCAAGAACAGGCGCTGGCCTTCCGGTGTCAGGGCGACGCCTCGGGCCTGGCGGGCGAAGAGGCGGTGGCCGAACCAGCGCTCGAGCTTGGCGATCTGGCGGCTCACCGCGCCATGGGTGAGGTTGAGCGTGTCGGCGGTCGCCGAGAAGCTCCCGGTGCGCGCGGCCGTGTCGAAGGCGCGCAGCGTATCGAGGGGCGGCAAAGAGCTGTGATCCATGCTCACAGCTCATAGTCGATTGTTTCGTTTGTCAAGGAGCTCGTTCCAGCCGACATGGGGCGCATGTCCGCTGCCTCATCATCACCCGCGACCTCGCGCGACGCGACCGCCATTGGCGCGGTCATCGTCACCATCCTCATCTGGGCCTCGGCCTTCCCGGCCATCCGGGCCGGGCTCGAAGCCTTCGGTCCGGTTGAGCTCGGCGCTGCCCGCTTCGCCATCGCCGGGGTGCCGGCGGCCCTCTATCTCCTCATCACCCGGCCAGGCTGGCCCGAATGGCGTGAGATGTGGCGCATCGCCACCGGCGGCATCTTCTTCGTGGCGCTCTATACCGTGCTCCTCAATATCGGCGAGACGACGGTCTCGGCGGGCGCGGCGAGCTTCATCATCAATGTCAATCCGATCATCACCGCCATTTTTGCGATGCTGCTGCTGAACGAGACCTTCAGCCGCGCCGCCTGGCTCGGCACGGTGATTTCCTTCGCCGGCATCGGTCTTATTGCGCTGGGCGAAGGCGAGGGATTGCGCATCGACATCGGCGCGCTCTTCATCTTCGGTGCTGCTTTGTGCAACACCATCACCACCATCGTGCAGAAACCCATCCTGAAGAAGCACCATCCGGTCACGGTCGCGGCATGGAACATCGTGATCGGCGCGCTCATCCTGGCGCCTTTCATGCCGGCAGCGGCGATGCAGCTGCCGCATGCCTCGCCGGAGGCATTGTTCGCCGTCGTCTATCTGGGGCTCGGCCCCAGCATGGTCGCCTATGCGACCTATTCGGTGATGCTGTCGAAATTCCCGGCCAGCCGCGCATCCAATTTCCTCTACAGCGTGCCGCCCATCTCGACGCTGCTCGGCTTCCTGTGGCTGGGCGAAGTGCCGGGGCTCATCGCCATCATCGGTGGCGCCATGGCGCTTATCGGCGTGATCGTGGTCAATCTCACCAAGTGACCCAGGTCACAGAATACGTCATCTCGAAAGCCACTCCTGTAGCAGCAGACCCATATAGAATTGCCGCATGGTCTTGTCTTGGGTATCAAACAAGACGCTGCGTCCGTAGATGAGATATTCACGGACAGGCGCGGCATCATCCACCACCCTGATGGTCATGTCGGAGGCTACACGCTGCAGATGGTCGCCAGCAGGCTCGATGTCACCCTGTGTCCGAGCCAGTTCCTTGAGAAACATGTCGCTTTGCACATCGTCGAGGATAATGCCACGACGGGTGGATGGGTCTGCAATCTTGATCCTGATCATATGACCCTCCTGCCTTCGCGATAACCCCTCCAGCAGGCTTGCCCGACAGCATTGATCGAGCCGATGTTCACTCCGGGATTACCGCTTCCATCGGGTGCGTCCGGATATCCGGCCAAGTAAACACCACCTACGCCCCTGTTGCCGACGGTGTCCTCCGACCCGTCCATGTGCAAGCCGGCAACATACCCCTTTGCGCCGTAGACAGTTAGCATCACTCCATCAGCGGCCACAGTTGGTCCATGGAGCGAAACCAGCTGAGCATGACTGAACATTCGACTGAGATTGACGGCGGTGTTGCATCCAGAGAGGTACAGGTGACACACATCACAGAGTCTCACAGTCTTGAGACTTGCACCGAAGGAAGGCTCATCGAGAATATCGTCGAGGTAAGTCGGGTCTCCGTGAGCGACGATCTCAAGCAGCTCCAAGCAATCGAAGCTGTTCGCGTCGAGTATAGCGCCGACGCTGGTAATGAGATCACCAGGCCCGGTAAAGCTTGGAATTACTTGGTATCCGGCGGCGGCGGCACCCGTCGTTGCATGTGTCAGGTCACCGGCTAGGGAGGCATCGTTGTGGACCGCAATTATCTTGGTAGGCATAAGGCTACCTCATTGCGAGTTGAACCCCTTCTGCTTACAGTGAGAATTGACGTTACGCAATATTCGATTGCCCGGTCTCGCTGCGAATGGAAATTTTTTTGATCCAGCGCGATATAATGCATCGTTGGAATGGTGATTTGGACGGCAAATGAACTGCTCTGCCTGCGGAACGCCAGCACAGCCAGGCCAACGCTTCTGCACTTCCTGCGGAACGGCACTGGCGGCGGTGTGCTCCGGCTGCGGCGCGCAGAATGCCCCGACCGCCAAGTTCTGCGGCCAGTGCGGATCGCCGCTGGGCCAGGCGGCGCCGGCGGCAGCGCGCGCACCCGAAGCGCGTGCTCCGGACAGCGAGCTGCGCCCGGTCACCGTCATCTTCGCCGATCTGTCGGGCTTCACCGCTCTCTCCGGCGAGCGTGATCCGGAAGACGTGCAGAGGCTGCTCAATGACTATTTCGCCCTTGCCGATGGCGTGATCGTGCGTCTGGGCGGCACGATCGACAAGCATATCGGCGATTGCGTGATGGCGGTGTTCGGGGCACCCGTCGCCCATGGCGATGACGCGGAACGTGCCGTTGCCGCGGCCATCGGCATCCGCGAGGGCATGGCGCCGCTGGCCAAGCGCTACAATGTGACGAAGCTCGATGTCCATAGCGGGCTTGCCGCCGGAACCGTCCTTGCCGCGTCGACCGGCAGCGACATGCACCGGCCCTATACGATCACCGGTTCCTCGGTCAATCTGGCCGCAAGGCTGTGCGATCTCGCCAAAGCGGGCGAAATCCTTTTGTCGGGAGACCTTGCCGCGGCGATCGCGCATCGCCATGCGGTCAGGGATTTCGGCCGCCACCGGCTCGACGGCTTCGCCGAACCGATGCCGGTCTTCAAGCTTGCCCAGACCGGTCCGACAAACAGGGAAACGAGCGGCCCGCGCTTTGTCGGCCGGGAAGCGGAAGTGAGGCAGATCGAGCATGCGCTCGACATGACGGCGCAACAGCAGAGCGGCCGCATCATCCATATTCGCGGCGACGCCGGCATCGGCAAGACACGCCTCCTCGAAGAGGCGACGGACGCGGCGCGCCGGCATGGCTTCCGCTGCCTCGCCGCCGCCGTGATGAGCTTCGGCGGCGGCAGCCAGACGCAATTGCGCCGGCTCGTCACCCAGGCTCTGCTCGGCCTCGGGCCGAGCCTGAGCGATGACGAGATGACGGCGGGCATTGCGTCTTTTGCCGCCGCGAACGGCCTTGGCGAGCGCGACGAGGCTTTCCTCCATGATCTCATGGGGGTGATGTTGCCGGCTCCGCTTGCGCGCCTGTTCAGCACATTCGACGCCCAGGGCCGCAAGGCGGCCCGCGCGGCGACACTGGCGAAAGTTGCCGTTCTCGCCGCCGGGCGGGGACCGCTTTTCTTCACCATCGAGGATCTGCATTGGATCGACGAGGACGGGCTCGATATCCTGGCGCCGCTGGCGCAAAGCGCGCAAGGCCATCCGATCATGCTCGTCTTCACCACGCGGCCGGAAAGCGATCCGCTCAATGCCGCCTGGCGGATGCGGGCGGCGCCGACACCCCTGACCACGATCGATCTCTCCGCGCTCTCGGAGAAAGACGCGCGCCGGCTTGCCGAACAGATGTTCGAGGGCAAGAGTGCCTCGGTGAGGGAGGTGCTGGCGCGCGCCGCCGGCAACCCGCTGTTCCTCGTGCAGCTTCTGCATCACAAGACAGGGGCTGGCGGCGAGGCGCTGCCGCAATCGATACAGAGTCTCGTCGTGGCGCGTCTCGATCGCCTGAGCGAGTCCGACCGGCGCATCGTGCAGACGGCCTCCGTGCTCGGCCAGCGTTTCGCCCGGGAGGAAATCGACCACCTGGCGGAGACGGCCAATGTTCCGATGCAGGCGCTGATCGACGCCTTCCTGATCCGGCCGGCGGGACCGCATTTCGAGTTCGTCCATGCGCTGGTGCGCGATGCGACCTATGGCACCTTGCCGAAATCGCGCCGCCGCAGCCTGCATGTCAAGGCGGCCGAGTGGTTTCGCGGGCATGACAAGCTCCTTGTCGCGAGCCATCTCGATCAGGCGCAGGATCCGGGCGCTGCCAAAGCCTATGATGAGGCGGCGCAGGGCGAATGGGCGATCTATCATTATGAAAGCGCGATTTCTCTCAATGCGCGTGCCCTGGCGCTGGTGGAGGAGGGGGCTTTCAAGGCGGAACTCCTGACGCGGCGCGGCGAAATGCTGCTCGAAACCGGCCAGATCGCGCCATCGCTCGAGGTGTGGCCGGAGGCGCTGCGGCTTGCGGCCAATGATGATGCGCTGACCTGCCGCGCCAATATCGGCTTTGCGCAAAGTCTCAGGCTGGTCGATCGCTTCGATGAGGCTTTCGCGGCGCTCGACCGCGCCGAGACGATCGCCGACCGCGACCGTTTGCTGCTCGAATTGTCGCGCGCGCACTATCTGCGCGGCAATCTGCTGTTCCCGAAGGGCCGGCTCGCCGAATGCCTGGCCGAACACCAGAAGGCACTCGATCTTGCCCGCCAGGCGGGCTCGATCGAGGCGGAGATCCGGGCGCTGGGCGGGCTCGGCGACGGCCATTATGCCCAGGGGCGTATGCTGAGCGCCTATGACGCCTTCAGCCGCTGCGTGGAGCTGGCACGCAAGGAAGGCTTCGGACGCATCGAGGTGGCCAATCTCCCGATGTGCGCCATCGCCGCTCTGTCCAAGGGCGAATGGCAACTGGCGCAGGAGCACAATCGCGAAGCGATCCGGCTCGCCGAACGGGCGGGGGCGCGGCGGGCGGAGATGATCTCGCATCATTGCAGCTATTTCTGCCTGTTCGAGGCCGATCAGCTCGTTGCGGCGCGCGAACATGCGGTCAAGGCCGACGAGATCGCCATCGCGCTCGGCGCCAAACGCTTCGAAGCGGAAAGCAAGATGTTCTTCGCCGAGCTCGCGTTTGCCGACGAGAAGCCCGACGAGGCGCGCCATTACGCGCAATGGGCCTACCAACTGTGCAAGGAGACCGGGCTCAACTACATGGGCCCGATCGTGCTCGGCATGCTGGCGGAGCTGGCGACGAGCGAAAGCGAGCGGCAGGGCCATATCGCCAAGGCGCGCGCCATCCTGGCCGCCGGCGCTCCCAGCCATAATCACATGTTCTTCAACAGCCACATGATGACCTCGGCCCTGAAGCGCGGTGAATGGCAGCAAGCGGAAGGCTTCGCCGAGGCGATGGCCGACTATACGGCGAAGGAGCCCTTTCCGTGGGCTGATTTCCTCATCCAGAGAGCTCGCATCCTGATCCGTCACGGTCGGGGTGAGAGATCGGCAGAGGTCAAGGCCGAGCTGACGCGCGTTGCCGCCCTCGGCCGCAAGCTCAATTTCGTCCGCGCCACCCGGGCGCTCGATGAGGCGATTGCCAACCGATCTTACGTGTCTTCCGGGAAGTGACAGGCCACGCTGTGACAGCCATTCCGGGAGTTCAGCGAGGGTTCCTGCGCCGCGCAGATGTCGGCAGCCTTCCAGCAGCGGGTGCGGAACCGGCAGCCTGAGGGCGGGTCTGCCGGATTGGGCGGATCGCCCTTGAGCAGGATGCGGTCCCTGGCGGCCCCGCCGGGGGAAGCCACCGCGGAGAGGAGGGCCTGCGTATAGGGATGGGCGGACCGCTCATAGAGCTCTTCGCGCTCCGCCATCTCGACGATCTTGCCCAGATACATCACCGCCACGCGGTCGCACAGATGGCGGATCACCGACAGGTCGTGCGAGATGAACAGGCAGGCGAGGTCGAGCTTCGCCTGCAGCTCCTTCAGAAGGTTGAGGATGCCGGCCTGGATGCTGACATCGAGGGCGGAGACCGGTTCATCGAGAACGAGAAGATCGGGTCCGACCGCGAGCGCCCTGGCGATGCCGATGCGCTGGCGCTGGCCGCCCGACAGTTCATGCGGATAGCGCTCGGCATAATCGCGGTCGAGCTTGACCAGATCGAGCAGCTCATGCACCCGGTCCGTCGCGGCGGCGGGCGGCAGGTCGAGGAGCCGCAGGGGTTCGGCAATGATGTCGCGCACCCGCATGCGCGGATGCAGCGATGCATAGGGATCCTGGAAGACGATCTGCAGATGCTTGCGCAAGGGCCGCATGTCGCGGCGCGACAGTCTTGCGATATCGCTCCCGCGGAACAGGATCTCGCCGGCGCTCGGCTCGAGCAGGCGGACGATGCAGCGGCCGAGCGTGGTCTTGCCGCAGCCTGATTCACCGACAAGTCCCAGCGTCTCGCCGCGGGCGATGTCGAAGGAGACATCCGACACCGCTTGCACGTGACCAACGGTGCGCTCGAGGATCACGCCTGAGCGGATCGGGAAATGCTTGGCGAGGTGGCGCACCGACAGGATCGGGCTCATGACGTTTCCACCTTGTCGGCGAAATGGCAGGCGACATCGACACTGCCGCGCGGCAGCAGAGCAGGATCGTCACGCGTGCAGATCGATTGGGCGAATGTGCAACGGGGATGGAAGCGGCAACCCGACGGGCGCTGGGCGAGCGAGGGCAGGCTGCCCGGAATGGCGATGAGGCTTTCGACGGTGCGATCGATCTTGGGAAGCGACGCCAGGAGACCGCGCGTATAGGGATGGCCCGGGCGCCCGAATACCGTGCCGACGGGACCGCGCTCGCAGATGCGCCCGGCATACATGATGGCGACCTCGTTCGCCACCCGCGCCACGACGCCCAGGTCATGGCTGATGAGGACCAGCCCCATCTTGCGCTCCTTCTGCAGCTGCAGCAGCAGCTCCATGATCTGAGCCTGCACGGTGACGTCGAGCGCCGTCGTCGGTTCATCGGCGATCAAAAGCTCGGGATCATTGGCCATGGCGATGGCGATCATCACGCGCTGGCGCATGCCGCCCGAGAGCTCATGCGGATATTGCCTGAGCCGGCGTTCGGGAAAGGGGATGGCGACGACCTTAAGCAGATCGAGGGCGCGGGCCTGGCGGGCGGCGCGCGACAGCGCGGTGGCGTGGATGGCGATGGCCTCGCCGATCTGCTCGCCCACCGTCATGACCGGGTTCAGCGATGTCATGGGGTCCTGGAAGATCATCGCCATGCGCTTGCCGCGCAGAGAGGACAGTTCGCGCTGCGATTTGCCGATGAGCTCCTCGCCGCGGAAGCGCACCGAGCCCGAAATCTCGATGTCGGGCGCGAGCAGCCCCATCAGCGCCAGCATGGTGATGCTCTTGCCGCAGCCCGATTCCCCGACAATGCCGAGCGTCGTGCCTTCGGCGAGCGCGAAGCTCGCCTCGCGCACCGCTTCCAGCCGGCGCGCCGGCCCGCCGAGGCGAACCGTGAGATCGCGAACCTCGAGCAAGGGGGCGGCGCTCACGAGCGCCTCGGATCGAGATAGTCGCTCAGGCCGTCGCCGAGGAAATTGAAGCCGAGCACCACCGAGAGGATGGCGAGGCCGGGACCGGCGCAGATCCACCATTGATAGAAATGAATGGCGCCTTCCGAGATCATCGAGCCCCATTCGGGCGTGGGCGGCGAGGCGCCGAGGCCGATGAAGGACAAGGACGCCGCGAGCAGCACCACCTGGCCGAAATCCATCGTGGCGTTGATGAGGATCGGACCCCAGCACAAAGGCAGGATGTGGCGGATGAGGGTGCGGGCATGACCGGCGCCGCCGGCGACCGCCGCCTCGACATGCTCGCGCGCCTTGACGGCCAGCACCTGGCCGCGCATCAGGCGCGCATAGGCCGGCCACCAGACGATGATCATGGCGATGGCGGCGTTCTCGAGGCCGGGGCCGAGTGCCGCCGTGACGGCCATGGCCAGCAGGATCGGCGGGAAGGACAAGGTCACATCGACGAGGCGCATGATGGCATTGTCGATGAAGCCACCGGCATATCCTGCAATGGCGCCGAGGGCACTGCCGATCGAGACGGCGAAGAAGATGACGGCGCAGGACATGATGAGCGAGGAGCGCGCGCCATGCAGCGTGCGGGTCAGCACATCGCGGCCGAGCGCGTCGGTGCCGAACCAGTGCTCGGCACTTGGCGGCATCAGCCGGCGCGCCACCATGTCGAGCGGGTCATAGATCGGCCAGAGATCGACGCTGAGCGCGGTCACGATCCAGAACAGCGTGATGGCGGCGCCGAGCAGCACCGGCAGAGTGAGATGGGAGGGAAGGGCGAAGGAACGGGGCTTCGCGGGGGCTGAGGAAGCGGACATGGCTATCTCAGCCTGATGCGCGGATCGGCGAAGGCATAGGCGATGTCGGTCAGGAGATTGCTCAGCAGGAAGGCCATGCCGCCGACAATGGTGACGCCCATGATCGCGGGATAATCGAGATTGCGCGCCGCATCGACCGCATAGGAGCCGATGCCGGGCCAGGAGAAGATCGTCTCGGTGAGGACGGCGCCGGTGATCAGATAGGCGAAAGTGAAGCCGATGATGGTCAGCGTCGGGATCATCGCGTTGCGCAGAGCGTGGTTGAACAGCACGCGCAGCTCGCGCGCACCCCGCGCCCGCGCCGCCACGATGTAATCCTGGCTCAGCACATCGAGCATGCTGACCCTGACCAGGCGCGAGACGATGCCCATCACCGTCCAGCCGAGGACGAGGGCGGGCAGGATCAGGTGATAGAGGCTCTCGCGGAACAGCTGGAGATTGCCGGAGAGGAGCGAGTCGATGGTGAGGAAGCCGGTGATCGTCTCGGGCGGCAGGGTGCGGGCATTGAGCCGGCCCGGTCCCGGCAGCCAGCCGAGCGCCACGGAGAACACATAGAGCAAAATGAGGCCGGACCAGAAGACCGGCGTCGATGAGCCGATGAGCGCCCATAGCCGCGCCAGGTGGTCGATGCCGCTGTCGCGGAAGCGCGCGGCGATGACGCCCAGCACGATCCCGGTCAGGCTGCCCGCCAGCATGGCGGCGATGACGAGCTCGAGCGTCGCCGGCAGGCGGTCGAGAAGGTCCTGCGCCACCGGGCGCTTGGTGCGCAGCGACGTGCCGAAATCGCCGGTGGTGAGATTGCCGACATAGATCGCATATTGCTCGGGCAGGCTCTTGTCGAGGCCCCAGCGCGCCTTGGCGGCGGCGACGACGTCCGGATTCTCCATCTGGCGCTCGCCGATGATGGAGATCAGGGGATCGCCGCGGGTATTATGCGAGATGAAGAAGGCGATGGTGATGATGCCAAGCAACAGGAAGGGCATGGCGATGAGACGCCGGATGATGTATCTCGTCATCTGCCCGTCCCTGCATCTGCGGCGCTATCGCCAATGTAATCTGCAAGTCTCATAAAAAGGCGAAACACTCTCCATCATTTTTCCCCTTCTCCCGTGCGCAGCATGGGAGAAGGGGAGTACGCGTGGTTTACTTGAGTCCGAGCTCGTTCATCAGCAGGTTGCAGCAGGCGCTGTAGCGCAGGCCCGTCACCGACTTCGCATGCGCCAGCACCAGGTCGGGGCTGACCACCGGGATGATGATGCGATCATCGATCATGGTCTGGGCGATCTCCTTGTAGATCGCCGGCTTCTCGGCATCGCCGGCGGCCAGCACCTTGGTCAGAAGCTCGGCCGTCTTGGCGTTGGTGATCGAGGCGTCCGTGGCGCCGCCGGCGCGCTTCCACCAGGGCGTTCCCTCCATCATGCCGAAATACTGCACATATTGCGCGCTGCCATAATAATCAGGCGCGAAGAACACGGTGGTGAGCGGAATGCCGTCGCCGCGCACCTGGTCGCGCCATACCGAGAACTCGACCGGCGTCAGCTTGAGCTTGACGTTGATCTTGTCGAGATCCTGCTGGACCTTCTGGATCAGCAGCGAGAGGTCGACGCCATAGGCATTCATATTGGGGAAGGTGGCGTTGATCTCGAAGCCGTCGGCGGCGCCGGCCTTCGCCATCAGTTCCTTGGCCTTGGCCAGATCCTGCTTCGGCTCCGGCAGTCCGTCGGTGCCCGGGAAGCCATTGGGAATGGCGACGGGGATCTTCTTGCCCTGGCCGCCGACGGTGAACTCGATGATGCCGTCATAGTCGAGCGCATAGCCGATGGCCTGGCGCACTTCCTTGCTGGCGAGCTTGCCGCCGTCCTTGGCGCCGGGCGACAGCGCGACATAGAGGAAATTATAGGAGGGCACGGTCTCGACCGACAGTTCGCCGCCCGAGATCGTCTTGGCGGTGTCGGGGTCGATCTGCATGGCGATATCGGCGCCGCCGCTCTGCAGCATCTGCGCCTGCGCCACCGCGTCCTTGGTGTGCTTGATGACGATGTCGCCGATGGCCACGGCACTGCGCTTGTAATTCGGATTGGCCTTGAAGCGCAGCACGTCGCCCGGCTTGTATTCGGCCAGCATATAGGGGCCGCTGCCGGCCGAATGGGCGAGGAACCAGGCCTCGCCCTTGTCGGCGGTGGCCGCGTCCTCGCCGGCGGCGGCGCCATTGGCGGACGCCTCGACGCTGTTGGCGACGCCGGTATAGGGGGCGGTCAGGATGTTGAGGAATTCCGAGTTCGGACCGGTGAGCGTCACGACGACCGTCTTCGCATCCTTGGCCTCGATGCTCCTGACGGCGTCCATCATGAAGGACGCATCGCCCTTCACATTCTTCAGCCGCTCCATCGACCATTTCACGTCCTTCGCCTCGACGGGCGAGCCGTCGGAGAATTTGGCGTCGGGATCGAGCGTGAAGGTGAACTGGCTCTGATCGGCATTGGCTTCCCATTTGGTGGCGAGCCTGGGCACCAGCGACTTGTTGTCGGTGCCTAAACCGATGAGCGTCTCATAGACATTGCTCAGATAGATCTGGCAGGTGTCGCACCAGGCGCGCGCCGGATCGAGCGAGTTGATGTCGATGTCGCGCACGATGACGAGGGGCTTGTCCTCGGCCGAAGCCAGCGCCGGGAACGAGGCCGCGGCGGTGAGGCTGATGCAGAGCAAAGCGGCGGCACGCCACCTGGCGAAATGCGAGCGTCGATAAAGTTTGGTCATCTGTTTCCTCCTCCACTTTTATAGGGGCCGAAGCCCGTTTGGTTCAGTTGGTAGTGCGGGTACCTCCCAGGAGCGTCAGCACCTTTTCAGCAATGCCAGGCGCATCGAGCTTGTATTGGGCATAGAGAGCGGCGGGCGGGCCGACCGGAACGAATTCGTCCGGGATGCCGTGACGCTGGAACGGGATGCGTCCTTCACTGACGAGCACCTCGGCCGCCGCGCTGCCGAGGCCGCCGGTGATATTGTGCTCCTCGATGGTGAGGATGGCGCCCGTCTCCTGCGCCGCCTTGCGGATGGCGGCTTCATCGAGTGGCTTCAGCGTATGCATGTCGATGACGCGCGCCTCGATGCCGCGTTCGGCGAGGAGCTGCGCCGCATCGAGCGTGGCGCGCACCACCGAGCCGCAGCAGATGAGCGAGATCGTCTTGCCCTCGCGCAAGGTCGCGGCCTTTCCGATGGCGAAATCGCGCGGCACATCGGCATAGACCTGTGGGTCGCGGCCACGGCCGAGACGGATATACATCGCACCCGGATGATTGAGCGAGGCGCGCAATATGGCGCGCAGATGATTGGCGTCGGTGGCGCAGATGACGGTGAGATCGGCAATGGTGCGCGTCATGGCCAGGTCTTCCAGCGCGTGATGGCTGGTGCCGTAGAAGCCCATGGACATGCCGGAATGATGGCCGATGAGGCGCACCTTCATGCCGGGATAGGCGCAGTCGGTCTTGAGCTGCTCGGCGCCCAATATGGCGCAGAAGGAGGCGAAGGTCGCCGCATAGGGGATGTTGCCGCAGGACGCCATGCCGGCGGCCACGGTGATCATGTTCTTCTCGGCGATGCCGACATTGAAGAAGCGCTCGGGATGGCGCTTTCTGAAGTCATTGGTGCGGTTGGCATTGGCGAGATCGGCCGTCAGCACAACGATGCGCGGATCATGATCGGCGAGGTCGGCCAACTCTTCGCCGAGGACGAAGGCTGGCAGCGCCGCATTGGGCGTGCCGATGATCGATTTCCTGTCCTTCAGCGCCGCATCGCCGCCCGACGTGCCGCGGAAGATCGCGTCCTGGCCCTGCTGATGGTCAGACATGGGCCTTCTCCCGATAGGGCTGCAAGCCGGCGCGGATCTCGGCTTCGGCATCGGCATAGTCGTCGCCCGCCAGATTGGCGACGTGCCATTGCAGCGACAATTCCATGCGCCTGACGCCGCGACCCTTGATCGTGTCGGCGATGATGACCTGCGGCCTGCCGGTGCCGGCAGGCTTCAAGCGGCCGAGCGCCGCCAAGATGGAGTCGAAATCATGGCCGTCGATGCGCTGCGCCTCCCAGCCGAAGCTCCGGAAGCGCTCCTCGACCGGCTCGATCGCCATCACATCCTCGGTGCGCCCGTCGATGCAGAGCTGGTTGCGGTCGACGATGGCGATAAGGCCCTGGAGCTTGTAATGGCCGGCGGACATGGCGGCTTCCCAGATCTGGCCTTCCGCCAGCTCGCCATCGCCGAGCATGCAATAGACGCGGTAATCGCGCTTCTGCACGCGCGCCGAAAGCGCCATGCCGACGGCGATCGACAGGCCATGGCCAAGCGAGCCCGAGGAGAAATCGATGCCCGGAATGTGCTTCATGTTCGGGTGATCGCCGAAGGCGCTGCCGAGCCTCGTAAAATTGTCGAGGAGCTCGGGAGGGAAATAGCCCAGATGCGCCAGGATGGGATAAAGCCCGATCGCCGCATGGCCCTTGCTCAGCACGAAGCGGTCGCGGTCCGGCCATTTGGGATCCCTCGGATCGAGCTTCAGATGCGCGTAATAGAGTGAGGCGAAGAGCTCGGCTGCCGAGAAGGTCGAGGAATAGTGGCCTGCGCCGCAGATGCGGGCGAGGCGCACGAACATCGCGCGGTCGGCGAGAAAAGCGCGCGAGACATTATGGCCGCGCTCGCCAACCGCTCCCGTCATGCGTCTTCTCCCGCTTTCTCGGCCTTCTCCAGTTCCTGCAGATGGCGCAGGAAATTGCGCCCGCCTTCGACCAGGTCGGCATGGACAGCGGCGCGCAGCGCTTCGCGGTCGCGCGCCCGCAGAGCCTCGACGATGTGCTCATGCTGGTGGCGCCCGTCATAGGTCGGGTGGCCGTCGGGATAGAGGAAATTGAGCAGGGGGCCGTGCTGCAGCCAGAGATTTTCCAGCATGGTGATGAGCTGCGGCATCTTCGCACCGCGATAGAGACCGAAATGGAAATCGAAATTGGCGCGCACGGCCGGATCCCATTCCCGGTTCGCCTCGGCGGCGATGAGGCGCTGGTGATGCGAGGCCAGCCGGTCGATATCGGCATCGCTGATATTGTCGAGGGCGCGCTCGGCGGCGAGCGGCTCGAGCAGCAGGCGGATCTCGCGGCGCTCGACATATTCGGCGACCGAGAGCTTGCGCACGCGGAAATAGGAATGAGGCTTGGCCTCGACGGCACCGTCGCGCACCAGCTGGAAGATCGCCTCGCGGATCGGCGTCTCGCTGATGCCGAAGGTCTTGGAGAGCTCACCGATGCGCAGGCGCTGATGCGGCTTGAGAATGCCGCGCATCAGCCGGTCGCGCATCTGGTGATAGACGCGGTCGGTGAGGCTTCGCGCCTCGACCTGTTCGAGCGGCGCCTGCATCAATGCTAGATTGCTGTCGCTCATCGTCATCTCATCCAAACTGCCGGGCCACTTCGGCAAAGGCCTGGTCCGTCGCCTCGAGCGCGCGGTCGATATCGGCCTCGCTGTGGGCGGCGCTCAGGAACATCGTGTGGGCGGCGTGCATATAGACGCCGCGCTTCAGGGCCTCCGAGCAGAACAGCCAGCCCTTCCTGCGCTCCGGATCGTCGTCGAACAGGATCACCGGCATTTGCGGCGGACCGCTCTGGCGCAAGGCCACGCCATGGGCGCGGGCCTGCGCATCGAGGCCGGCGCGCAGGCGCTCGCCCATGCGCCGCATGATCGCCGGGCCATCGATCGCCTTGAGCTTGGCGATGGTCGCAAGGCTTGCCGCCATGGCGACGGAGGCGGTCCAGAAGGAGCCGGTGATGAAAATATGCGCCGCCGCCTGGCGGAAGCGGTCATTGCCGGTGACGGCGGCGAGCGCATGGCCATTGGCAATGGCCTTGGACCAGGCGGCAAGGTCGGGCTTCACGCCCATTGTTTCCCAGCTGCCGCCCATATGGAGGCGGAAGCCGGCGCGCACATCATCGAGGATCAGGGCTGCGCCGCTGCGGTCGCACAAAGCGCGCGCGGCTTTCGCGAAAGCAGGGGAGGGCAGCTCATGCGGCTTGCCGAGATCGTGCTTGAAAGCGGAGACGAAGATGCCGGCGAGATCATCGCCCGCTTCCGCCACGGCGCGCTCCAGGCTGGCGCTGTCGTTATAATCATAAGTGATGAGATGGGCGCGGTCTTCCGCCGTCGAGCCTTGCGGGTAAGGATTGCACCATGGAACGGCGCCATGATAGGCGCCCCTGGCCACCAGGATCTTGCGGCGCCCCTGGGCGGCACGCGCGATCATGGCGCAGGTCGTCGTCGCATCGGTGCCGTTCTTCTGGAACATCGCCCAGTCGGCATGGGCGACAGTGCCGACCATGAGCTCGGCCAGCTCGACTAGGCGGGCGCTCGGGCCGTTGAGCACATCGCCCTGGCGGCGCTGCGCATTGGCGGCCGCTTCGACATCGGGGTCGCTATAGCCCAGGATCATCGGCCCCCAGGCGCACATGAAGTCGATGAGCTCGCGCCCATCGGCATCCCATAAATGGCAGCCTTCGCCGCGGACGAAATATTGCGGGTAGTTCGCAGGCAATTTGGCGGCGTTGAGATGTCCCCACATCCCGCCCGGAATCACGCGCGCCGCGCGCTCGCGCAGCTGCGCATCAGCCGAGATGCGGGTGTGGTCCATGCGCTCGCTCCCTCAAACTGACTGGTTTCCAGGCCTTTCGGTCCTTGCCAGTGTCTTTCTGACGTGATCCTATAGGATATATTCTATAGTTGTGAAGCGGAATCTTCGCGGGGGAGGGGACTTGCCTATGCTTCTGGCGGCCATAGCCGACGACTTCACCGGCGGCCTCGAGCTTGCCTCCCTCATGGTGCGCGAGGGGCTCTCCGCCCGCATGGTGACGCGTCATGCCGATGCGGCGGCGATCGGCGATGTCGATGCCGTCGTCTTCGCATTAAAGAGCCGCGTGGCGCCGGCGTCTGAAGCCGTGGCGGGCTTTGCCAAGGCCTGCGATCTCATCGATGCCAAGGGTGGTGCGCGCCAGGTCTTCTTCAAATATTGCGCGACCTTCGATTCAACGCCCCGCGGCAATATCGGGCCCTGCGCCGATTATCTGGCGGAGCGCTACGGCGCAGGCTTCGTCGGCTTCTGCCCGGCCTTTCCGGATGTAAAGCGCACGGTCTATCAGGGCCATCTCTTCTATGCCGACCAGCTCATCTCGCGCTCGCCCAAGCGCCTCGACCCGCTGACGCCGATGAAGAATCCCAATCTTGTCGAAGTGCTGCAGGCACAGACCCGGCATCCGGTCGGGCTCATCCGCCATGAGGATGTGATCGGTGGCGCCGATACGCTGCGCGCCCGGGCCGCCGCCCTCGAAGCCGAAGGCAAACGCTATGCGATCTGCGATGCGGTCGACAATGACGACCTCAGGCGCCTCGCCCAAGTCTGCATCGACTGGCCGGTGATGACGGGGGGTGGCACGATCACCGAGCATTATCCCGCTCTGTGGCGCGCCCGCTCGCAGCTCAGGACGCGCACTTCCGAAACGGCACTGCCGCGCGTGGAAGGACCCGCCGTCGTGCTGGCCGGAAGCTGTGCCGAGCAGACGCGCGCCCAGCTCGATCACTTCGAGCAGACCCATCCGGTCCTGAGACTCGATCTCCTCGACATGGCCGACAATGCGGGAGCAATCGAAAAGGCATCCGCATGGATGCACGAGAAACTGCGGCACGGCCCCTTGGCGGTGGCGGTCCAGTCATCACCCGAAGCGGTCGCTGAGGCGCAACAGCGCTTCGGGCGGAAGGGTGCGGGCCGGCGCGGCGAGAAGCTGCTCGGGCGGGTCGCCATCGAGCTTCATCGCGCGGGCGTACGGCGTTTCGTGGTGGCGGGCGGCGAGACATCGGGCGCGGTGCTCGAGGCGCTCAAGGTGAAGGCGCTCGATACCGGACCCTATATTGCCGGCGCCGGCGCCGCGCAGGCGGTGACGCGCGGGGCGGATCCGGTCTCGTTCCATCTCAAATCCGGCAAGCTCGGCAGCGTCGACATGTTCAGCCGCGTGATCGCCGGATAGGCAAGCATGAGGGGAGTGGCTAATTCGCCTGGAGAATGGCGCTGATCTGGCCGGGTGTGATGGTGAAGGTCGAATTCTGATCGACGCCATCGATCTGTGTACGGAGCGTATACTGGCCGGGCGTCAGCACGACGTCGGCGGCGGGGCCGGGGATGCCGGGCAGCGCATTGCCCCTGGCATCGGTGATGAACCAGATCACATCATGGTCTTCGGCATTCGACATATTGAGGCGAGCAATGCCGGCGCTCATGTCGAGCTCGACCGCCGACATGCGCCCCGGCTTCACCATCACCTCGGCGACGGCCGAGGCGTTGCCGGGGCGGAAGCGGCTCTCGATGCGATAGGTGCCGGCGCCGAGGCGCAGGATCTCGCCCGGCTCCTCGGTGATCGCCACCAGCTCGCCGCCGTCAAGCCCGGAAGCCTTGTAGATGCTGGTGAAGGGATGGGCGTCGGGCAGGCCGATCTGCTTGAGCTTCGGCAATATGCGCAAGCCGCCGACATTGAACACCAGCGTCACGCCGAGGCGCTGACCCTCGAGCAAGGTGAGCTTGCGCGCCACCTTGACGGCGCCATAGCTCGCCTCGACGACATAGTCGCCGGGCTCGGCCGGCAGTTCGGCGGCATCGGAGTCGCGCGTCAGCAGGGTTTCGCCACCATAGGCCTTCACCCGCCAGGAGACCGGCCGGTTGATGAGGCCGCCATTTTCGCTCAAGCGGGCATTGAAGGAGAGGGCCTCGCTGCCGGGCCTCGTCAGTTCGATGCGGATCTCGGAGGCGACGTCGGAACCGCTCGTTTCGATCTGGGGCGTCCTGTCTATGGCGGCTGTCGAGGCGGCGGAAGCAGGGTCGATAAGCAGAAGGGCCGCGAAGAAACCCAGAACATAGCGGCCCTTCTGCATAGACGACGTTCCCCTGTTATCCCCGGACCTTCCCGGCCGGCCCTGACAGCCAACACGAGACCGGCTTCGGGCTCAATCTTATGCTTAATTTTTGGTTAACGCGACCGCTGCAATTGTGCCTTGTTTTTTCCGATCTTGACTTTGCCGGTCGGGTTCCGCTGTTAAGGCGCCCATGACCCGCCTCAACGACACGTCTTCCGCCCTTTCCCTCCTCAAAACCCGCAAATCAGCCTCCGTCAAGGCGATGGGGGCCCCCGGTCCCACCGCCGACCAGCTCAAGACCATCCTCGAAATCGCGGTGCGCGTGCCCGATCACGGCAAGCTCACGCCCTGGCGCCTCGTCCTGTTCGAAGGGGCGGCGCGCGCGAAGTTCGGTGAGATCATCAAGGCGCGCTGGCAGACGCTCAATCCCGGGCATGGGGAAGAGTCGCTCGCTTTCCAGCGCAACCTGCTTCTCAGGGCGCCGACCGTCATCGCGGTCGTGTCGAAAGCGGGGCCACATGTGAAGATCCCCGAATGGGAGCAACTGCTCTCGGCGGGTGCGCTCACGCAGAACATGCTGCTCGCCGCCGCCGCTCTCGGTATCGGCGCCCAGTGGAACACCGACTGGATCGCCTATGACGCGGAGATCATGAAGTCCATGGGCCTCAGCGAGGCTGAGAAGATCGTCGGCTTCGTCTATTTCGGCACGCCACAGGCGGCGCTCGAGGACCGGCCGCGCCCCGATCCGGAGAGCCTCATCACCCGCTGGCAAGGCTGACGCATGACGATCAAGGGCGTTCTCTTCGACAAGGACGGCACGCTGATCGACGTCACCGGCACCTGGGTTCCGGCCTATCAGCAACTGCTCAACGAAGTCTTCGCCGACCGCAGTCCGGCGGAGATCGAGGCGAAATTCACCGCCGCAGGCTTCGACCCGGTGAGCGGGGCCTTCCGCGCCGGCTCGGTCCTGGCCCAAGGCACGACGCGCGACATCGTCGACATTTGGTGGCCCGGCCTCGATGCCGCGGGCGTCTCGGAAAAAGTGAGGCTCCTCGATATCGACTATCGCGACCTGGGCGTCAGGCATTTGAAGGCGCTGATGCCGCTCAGGCCCGTTCTCGCGGAATTGCGCGCCATGGGGTTGAAGCTTGGCGTCGCCACCAACGACACGGCAGGTTCGGCGGTTCTCCATATGCGGGCGCTCGATGCGGCCGATCTCTTCGACATCATCCTCGGCGCCGACAGCGTGGCGCGGCCCAAGCCCTCTGGCGACATGATCCATGCCTTCGCCGATGCGGTGGGCATCGAGGCCAGCGAGGTCGCCATGGTGGGCGACAACCCGCATGACATGGAGACCGCGCATGATGCGGGCGCCGGCCTTGCGATCGGGGTGCTCTCCGGCAATTCGGCGCATGACCATCTGGCGCCGCTCGCCGATCACGTGATCGCCAGCATTGCCGGGCTGCCCCGCCTCATCAAAGGATTGAGCTGATGCATTATGATGCGATCGACAATGCGCATGGCCTGCCCAATGACCCGTTCAAGGCCATCGTGGCGCCGCGCCCGATCGGCTGGATATCGAGCATCGCCAAAAATGGCGTGCCCAATCTGGCGCCCTACAGCTTCTTCAACGCCATATCCGAGAAGCCGCATTATATCGTGATCGGGTCTTCGGGCATGAAGGACTCGCTCACCAATATCGAGGCCACCAGCGAATTCGTCATCAATCTCGCGACCTATGAATTGCGCGAGCAGGTGAACATCTCCTCCGCGCGCGTCGCACCCGATATCGATGAGTTCAAGCTGGCGGGCCTGACCCAGGCGGCGTCGCGCTTCATCAAGGCGCCGCGCGTCAAGGAAAGCCCGGCGGCGCTCGAATGCAAACTGTTCCAGATCGTGCCGCTGCCCGACGACAATGGCGATGCCAGGCAATGGGCGATCATCGGACGCGTGGTCGGCGTCTATATCGATGACCGCTTCATCAAGGATGGTCGGGTCGATACCGCGGCGATGAGACCGATCGCGCGCATGGGCTACAGCGAATATGCGACCGTCGAGACGGCCTGGCGCATGCGCCGGCCGGATTGACGGGCGGTCAAACCTGATTTCCCAGTTGCTCGAGGGCAGCTTTCGTCGCGTCCCAGGCGTCTTCGAGAGCCTCAAGCTCGCGGCGGAGAAATTCGGCAAGGAGCGCGTGTCCGGCTCCTTCTGCATCCTGCGGCGCCTCTGGTGCTGACGCTGGCGCGGTCGCAGCGCATGAAGACATCGAAAGCGGCGGTGTGACATTCCCTGTGAGCGCGCTGCTATCTGACCTTGATAACGACCTTGCCCTTGGCACGTCCCTCCTCGACGTAAGCCAGAGCCTCATTGGCCGCTTCAAAGGGAAAGACGCGATCCACGACAGGCCGGATCGTTCCGGATTCGACGAGCGACGTAATTTTGCTCAGTTGATTCCCCTGCGCCCACATGAAATGGAACGAATACGTTATGCCCAGGCGTCTGGCCTTGGCCCGAATGCCCCGGCTCAGGAAGCGCAGAACCAGCTTCAGCATCACGTTCAGGCGCCGTTGCTTCGCAAATTCGGGATCCGGCGGACCGGAGATGGAGATGAGCTTGCCGCCCGGTTTCAGCACATGCACGGATTTTGCAAGTGTCTTGGCGTCCTGACTGTTCAAGACGACGTCGTAGCCCGTCAGGATTTTCTCAAAATCCTGTTTCCTGTAGTCGACGACGATATCGGCGCCGAGGCTCTTCACCAGATCAAAATTTGCTGCGCCGGCGGTTGTTGCGACTGTCGCGCCGAGGTGCTTTGCCAGCTGGATGGCAATTGCCCCTACACCGCCGGAGCCAGCTTGAATGAAGACCTTCTGCCCCTTCTTCAAGTTTGCGCTTTCAACCAAGGTCTGCCAGGCAGTCAAGCCGACCAGGGGAAGTGATGCGGCTTCTTCCATGCTGAGGTTCCTGGGCTTCAAGGCCACGTCGGCTTCATCGACGGCTATGAATTCGGCGAATGTCCCGATCCGCCCATCGCGCGGGCGCGCATAGACATTGTCACCCGCCTTGAACTTGCGGACTTTTGGTCCGATCCGGACGATTGTCCCAGCGACGTCATGGCCCAGGATAAGAGGCATGCGATAAGGCAGGATGAGCTTGAATTCACCCGACTTGATCTTGGAATCCAGCGGATTCACCGCCGCCGCGTGGATTTCGATCAAGACATCGTTATCCTGGAGGTCTGGCTCCGGCATCTCGGCCAGCCGCAGCGCGCCGTTCTTGTTGTACTTATCGACAACGAATGCCTTCATAGTAATCACCTTCCAATAGAGCTCTTGGTGAACGGGAACGAAACCGGCTACCTCCGCCGCACCATCATTCAGACCGGCAAGCGAAACTGCTTGCGCAGGCTCTTGTCGAATATTTCTGCGGGGGCGAAGCGGCGCAGCATGCTGACCTGCCGGGCTGCCTTGCCGGCTGTATAGCGCCGTCGCGGATGGTCATCGGTCGCCACCCTAACGACCACATCCGCCACCACTTCCGGCCGATCGGCTTTAGGCATCACATCGCGAAGGAGCGCGTCGACTTCCATTCGAGCCCGATCGTATTCCTTCAGCACTGAATCAGGCTCGATACCGTTCTGGTCGAAGACGGTGCGGACGAATGCCGGCTCGATGACCGAGACGCGAATATTGAAGGCGCGCACCTCGTGGTCGAGCGACTCCGAGTAGCCTTCGAGCGCATGCTTGGCCGCCGAGTAATAAGCTGAGTAGGGCGCCGGGATGAGGCCCAACACCGAGCCGATATTTATGATGCGCCCAAAGCCCTGGCGGCGCATCGTCGGCAATATCGCGTTAGTCATGCGGATCACGCCGAACAGGTTCACATCGAAGAGGGCTTGAACCTGTGCGATCGAGGATTCCTCTGCGCCTCCAAGTAGGCCGACACCGGCATTGTTGATCAGAAGGTCGATCCGGCCCGTCTGTGAGATCACCGTCGACACGAGCGCATTGACTGCTGCGGCGTCGGTCACATCGCAGACCAGCATGGATACTCCGTCCGGGCCATCGGCAATTTTGCGACGGCTTGTCCCGAAGACGGTAAATCCCGCTCGTGCCAGGGCCGCGGCGCTGGCGCGGCCAATGCCCGACGAGGCTCCGGTTATGATCACGGTCCTACCCGAATATGCGCTCATTTCATGCTGCGAACTCATGGGGGCTAGCTTTCCTTCGCTTTTTGAATTATGATCATAATATCATATTATGATCGTAATGCAATAGAAATGAGGAAGAGCAGTCATGCGCTACGAAAAGGGCCGAAAGGACGCGTCACGCAGCCGAATCGTGGAAGTCGCCACGGAGCGTTTTCGGGGCGACGGCATCGCTGCGTCGGGATTGGCAACCATCATGAACGACGCTGGGCTGACGAACGGCGCCTTCTATCCGCACTTTCGATCCAAGGGAGACCTTGTGCGTGAGAGCGTGGTGGCGGCTTTGGAAGCGCAGTCACTGCAACTGTTGAAGATATTGGCCTCCGGAGGACCGGAGAGGGCGATAGAGGAGTATCTGTCGACTGCGCACAGGGACAATCCGGAAAAGGGCTGCGCTTCTGCCGCCTTGTTGCCGGAACTCGCGCGTCAGCCACCTGAAACGCGCAAGGCTTATACCGACCATTTCCTGTTTCTGGTGCGCCAGGTATCTGCGGCGCTTCCGCAGACGAAGGATACCGAGGGCGTGGCGCTGGGCGTCTTCGCGACGCTCATCGGTGCGCTCCAATTGGCCCGTGCCGTTGAAGGCAAGGAACTATCGGATCGCATCCTCGCGGCAGGCGCGAGTGCGGCGCGGGCTCTGATCCATCGACGCCAGGACGAAACGGCGTCCTAAGCTGCGGGTAAGGTCGCGGAGCCGATGTCCGCTCCATCGCATGCAAGCCTAACTGATGCGGGCGAGCAGCGCCTTCGCCGCCTTGAGATGCGGCACGTCGAGCATCTCGCCATCGAGGCCGATCACGCCGGCATGGCCTGCCTCCGCAAAGGCCTTCACGATGCGCTGGGCTTTGGCAATCGCCTCGGGCGCGGGGGTGAAGATGCGGTTGACCGGCTCGACCTGGTCGGGATGGATGCACATCTTGGCGGTGAAGCCGTCGCGCACGGCCTCGCGGCATTGCGTCTCGAGGCCTGCGAGATCGCGGAAATTGGCATAGACGCCGTCGATGGGCTCGACGCCCGCGGCGCGCGCGCCGATGAGGCAAAGCGTGCGGGCAAGCTCGTAAGGTGCGGTGGGGCGGCCTTGCGCATCGCGGTTCGATTGGGCGCCCAAGGCGGCGGCAAGGTCCTCCATGCCCCAGGTGAGGCCGAGAAGCTGCGGCCCCAGATCGCCATAGGTGCCGAGCGTGAACATCGATGCCGCCGTTTCGGTCGCGATCGCGATGACCGGAAGGCCTGCCATGGCGATGAGGCGTTTGACGTCGGCGCCTGATTGCGATTTCGGCAGCAGCAGTCCGTCGGGCTTTGATCGGGCGATGGCCGCGACGTCGTCGGCGATGAGCCCGCTGTCCAGGGCGTTCACCCTGACGAAGAGCTTTGCCTTGCCGCGCGGCGATGAGAGAATTTCGCGCGCCAGCTCGCGCGCTCTGGGCTTGTCGGCCGGCGCCACCGAATCCTCGAGATCGAGGATCACCACGTCGGCGCCCGAGGCGAGCGCCTTGGGGACCTTCTTCTCGCTGTTGGCCGGGACGAAGAGGAGGGAGCGCAAGGTCAGGCCTCGGCCGGGCGCTTGCGCATGAAAGCCTGGCGCCGGCATTCGGCGACCAGCGTGCCGTCCTGCTTGTAGGCGCGATGATGGAAGTCGACGATGCCGGCCGTGGGCCTGGACTTGCTCTCGCGTTTGGCCAGTACCTCGGTCGTGACATTGACCGTGTCGCCCTGGAACAGGGGGGCAGGGAACTTCACATCGGTCATGCCGAGATTGGCGATGGTGGTGCCCAAAGTGAGCTCGTTCACCGAGATGCCGATCATCAGGCCCAGCGTGAAGAGCGAATTCATGAGCGGCTGGCCCCATTCGGTCCTGGCCGAAAAATGCCGGTCGATATGGAGGGGCTGCGGATTCATGGTGAGGCAGGAGAACATCATATTGTCCATCTCCGTCACGGTGCGCGTGATGGAATGGCTGTAGGTCTTGCCGATCTCGAATTCCTCGAACCACAGTCCCGGCATGCGAGTCTCCCTTAGGTTTCTCCTAGAACATCACCGGGCGAAAGTGAATCGTCCACCCCTCATGCTTTCGGTTGGGGCAGGTCATGGCGTCTGCAATCAAAGCGTGTAGGGGACGGGAAGTGAGTCGCGATGCGAGTCCTAAGGTAAGGCATCAAACCGCCACAATCCGGGTCTGTGGATAACTTCGCCATATGACGGTCTAATATACTGAAATGATTTGGGTTCCCCTGGAGGTTGGCACTGTGGAAACCCTGTTAACGACGCATTAACCACCGGAGTCGCAGGACTCGTCCAACGTAACTTGGGCGGCTGGTTAGCGGATGCGTCTGGAAGGAATAATCGACATGACAAGATGTCTGCTTGTCGATGAGGATCATGAGGAGCGCCAGGTGTTGAGCGAGCTTCTCGGACAATATGGGTTCGACATGGCCGAGACCGCCTCGGCCGATGCCGCGCTCAAGCATTGCCGCGTCAACTCGCCCGATATCGTGGTCACCGCCGACCGGATCGGCAGCATGAGTGCGGGCGAATTCGTCAAGCGCGTTCGCCGCGCCGCCAATGGCCGCAAGCCCGTCGTCCTCGTCTATACCGAGAAGGCCAATACCGATGAGATCGGCAGCGCCATCATCGAGGGGGCGGCCGAGTTCCTCTTAAAGCCGTTCGATCGCGATCTCCTCGAATTCAAGCTGAAGCAGGTGGGACTCCTTTGATTTTGCCGTGAAGCTCCATTCGCGGCACAATCCTTTCACAATCTCCGTGCAGTAGGCCTCATAGCGAAGAGTGAGGAGGGGCTTGATGTTTGCCGGTTTGCGGTCGGTCGGGGTGCTGCTGCTCGGCGTCGCCATCCTGTCGCTCGGCCATGGGCTGCATGGCTCGCTGGTCGGTGTGCGCGCCAGTGCCGAGAATTTCGATGCCGCCACCACCGGCCTCATCATGTCGGGCTATTTCGCAGGCCTCCTGCTCAGCTCGATCGTGACTCCACGCATCGTCCAGAGCGTCGGCCATATCCGCGTCTTCGCCGCCTTCGCCTCGGTCGTGTCGACCGCCGTGCTGCTCATCCCGCTCTGGGTCGAGCCCGTCTGGTGGTTCCTGATGCGCTTCATCGCCGGGTTGTGCACCTCGGGCCTGTTCATCGTCTGCGAGAGCTGGCTCAATTCAGCCTCGACCAATAAGAACCGCGGCCAGTTGCTCTCGATCTACATGATCATCACCTATGCGGCGATGGGCCTCGGGCAGCTGCTCCTCAATGTCGCCGATTCTTCGGGCTTCTCGCGCTTCATCATCGTTTCGGCCCTGCTGTCGATGGCGATGCTGCCGCTCACTCTCATGCCGACGGAAACGCCGAGCCTTGCCGGCACGCGCCCGGTGACGCTGAAAGAGATCTACAAATCCTCACCGCTCGCCATCGTCGCCACGCTGGCCTCGGGCCTGGCGCAGAGCGCCTTCTTCAGCATGGGCGCCGTCTATGCGCTGATGCAGGGCCTGCCGCTGTCGCTCGTCTCGGTGATGCTGGCGCTGCCGCCGCTCGCCCTCATCGTCTCGCAATATCCGGCGGGCGTCCTTTCCGACCGCTATGACCGGCGCAGCATCATCATGATCCTGAGCGCCATCGCCGCGGCGATCGCCCTCATCAGCATTCCCGCCGCCGGGATCTCCTCGACCGTCCTCATCGCGCTCTTCACCCTGTTCGGGGCGATCGCCCTGCCGATCTATTCGCTCGTCATCGCCCATGCCAATGACCACATGGCGAAGGAGCAGATGCTGGGGGCGAGCAGCAAGCTGGTGCTGCTCTACGGCACCGGCGCCATGGCCGGCCCCTCGATCGCCGGCTTCTTCATGAAATACATGGGCTCGTCCGGCTTCATGACCTTCATGGCGGTGATCTATGTGATCATGGCGGTGCATGCCCTGTGGCGGCGACAGCAGCGGCCGACCACCGTCAAGGCCACGGCGAGCGACATCATGAAGGTCGGCCCGATGACCACACCGGTCGCCGCCCAGGCCCAGGCGGAAGAGGGCTCGGCGCGCCAGGGCGCCAGCTAACCCTTTCAAATTCAAGGCTCGTCATGGTGAACCGTTTCTTAAGGGTTCGCTGACAATTTTAGCATCGTGATTTTGGTGAGTGGGCTTTCTTCATGACTGGCCAGCCTGGGCTCGATGTCAGCATCTTTGACACGATTATCGAAACGGGGGATGCGCAAGCCCGCATGCAGCTCGTGGTCGAGCTTGCCCGCCTGGCGAGCGATGCCGAAGCGCCGGACAATGAGCGCGACTGCATCGTGCCGACGCTGCTCAAGCTCGCCACCGATCCGGTAAAGGATGTCCGCCGCGTGCTGGCGGAGGCGCTGGCCGGCGCCGGCGACCTCCATGGCGACGTCCTGTTCAGCATCATCGCCGATGAGGATGACGTGGCGCTGCCTTTTCTCGCGGCGACGCCGGCGCTCGACCCGTGGAAGATGCGCACCATCGCGCGCGTCGGCGATGCGCCCCGCCAGGTCACGCTCGCCGGACGCCCGGACCTCGACGATGACGTGATCCAGGAGATCGCGACCCAGGCCGATCTCTCCGCATGCCTCGCCCTGTTCGACAACGAAGCCTGCACCCTCAGCGAGCGCAACTGCCGCATCCTCTATGCCCGCTTCGGCCGGGTGCAAGAGATCATCGACCGCCTGCTGGCACTCGATACGCTGCCGCTCGACATCCGCATCATGCAGGCCAAGCGCGCCTCCAACCAGGTTCATCAGCTGATGGCCGAGCGTGGCTGGGTGCCGGCCAACGATGCGGCCGACATGGTCGCCGACGCCGAGGAGCGCGCCATCCTGCAGATCCTCGACAGCGCCAACGATGTCGAACTGCCGCCGCTCATCCGCTTCATGACCAGCCGCAGCATGCTCACCGCCTCGATCGTCATGCGCTCGGCCTGCGCCGGCAATATGCGCATCGTCGAAGCGGCGATGGCGCATCTCGCCAATGCCACGACGGCGCGCGCCCAGGACGCGCTCTATGGAAATGTGTCGGCCTTCAACTCGCTCTATCGCAGCTCCGGGCTGCCCGCGACCTGCATCGGCCTCATCAGGGCCGCGGGGCAGGTCGAGCGCGAATTGCGCGATGCCAGGCGATCGCTCAGCGTCGAGAATTTCGGCCGCCGCCTCATCGAGCAGATCATGACCGGCGACGCCGCCATGCCGGCGGGCGAGCGCGCCAAATATCTCGATTTCATCGCGCGCTATTCCGGCGAGCGCATCCGCGTCATCGCCAGCCGCCTGCGCGAAGGTCTCGTCACCGCGGCGTAAGCGAGGCTTAATCTCCCTCCGCCGCGCGAAGCGCGGGGAGGGTGGACGCCCGCAGGGCGGACGGGTGGGGTTTCTCCGCCGAGACAATGCCCGTCAATTGGCCTGAGCTGCTTGCAAATTGCTTGCTTGCGCGACTTCCTTGCGGAGACACCCCACCCGTCGCGCGTGCCACGCGCCACCCTCCCCGCCTTCGGCGGAGGAGGGAGAGTTGGTGAGGACGTCGTGTGAGATGACTTTTCAAAGTCGTCTCGTTCCAGAGCGAAATCATTCCATGCGCGCGGTGAATTCTCATCCCAATCGTGAAAAGGAAATGCCGGAGCTTTGAACTCCGGCATTTCCGAACTCGCTCACGCAACTCACGATGAAGTGAGTGTAGGCGCGGCATGATTAAAGGTTCCCTAAAAGCGAAATTGTTCCGCGAGAACTCTTTCAGCAAGGGAGTGGCCGGGATCGAAGAGCAGGCGCGCGGAGCGCTTGCGGTCCTCGGCGATCTCCACCTTGCGGATGTGTCGCACCTCGACGTGATCGGCGACCACGGCGACCGGGCGCTTCTCGCATTCGAGACTCTCGATGGTCACGCGCGCCTGGTGCGGAAGAATGGCGCCGCGCCAGCGCCGCGGACGGAACGGGCTGATCGGCGTCAGCGCCAGCAACGGCGAGTTGATCGGCAGGATCGGACCATAGGCGGAGAGATTGTAGGCGGTGCTGCCGACCGGCGTAGCGAGGAGGATGCCGTCGCATTTCAGCTCATCCAGCCTGACATGGCCGTCGATCGAGATCCTGAGACTCGCCGTCTGGTGCGTCTGGCGCAGGAACGAAACCTCGTTGAACGCCATCGCCTTGTGGATACTGCCCGACTGGTCGACTGCGCTCATCTTGAGCGGCCTGACCATGGTGAGCTCCGCCGCGCGGATGCGCTCGCGCAATCCCTTCTCGCTGTAGTCGTTCATCAGGAAGCCGACGGAGCCGCGGTTCATGCCGTAGATCGCCTTACCGGACGACATGAAGCGGTGCAGCGTCTGCAGCATCAGGCCGTCGCCGCCCAAAGCGACGATGACGTCGGCGTCCTCGGGCGCGCTCTGGCCATGGATCTTCGCCAGGCGGTTGAGCGCGCGGCGCGCCTGGGGAACCTCGGCTGCGACGAAAGCGAGGCGGCGAAATTCCATGAAGGCTCCGTGGCGTTGACAGGACGAGGCAACTCAATCATTGAAGCAGCGAGATTGGCAAGCCCTGAAATTTCAACGCTCGCATGCGCCGCATCGTCTTCTGCATCACCTGCCGCCATTCGGTCGAGGACCGGGAGGGGCCTGACGGCCTGACCGGCGGCGAGACGCTGGCCCGGCATATGGAAGCTCTCCTCGCCGACAGGCAGCGGCAGGACATCACGGTCGACCGCCAGACCTGCCTGTGGTCATGCCTCAAGCACTGCAACGTGTTCCTGCAGGACACCGAGCGCTACAGCTATCTGGCCGGGGGATTCAGGCCGGCGCGGGAGACGGCCGAGGCCATCCTCGCCTGGTTCGATCTCCATGGCGAGAGCGCCACCGGGGAAGTATCCTTCAAAACCTGGCCGCAGGAGATGCGCGGTCATTTCATCGCCCGCTTTCCCCCGGTTCGGCCATGAGCCAGGTGACGCTCATCCTCGGCGGGGCGCGGTCGGGCAAGAGCCGTCATGCCGAAGGCCTGGCGCAGCGCCGCAAAGGCCAACGCGTCTATATCGCCACCGCGGAAATCACCGATGAGGAGATGCGCGAGCGTATCGCGCTGCACCGCAAGCAGCGCGGCTCCGGCTGGAAGACGGTCGAAGCCCCCCTCGACCTGGTCGGGCGGTTGCGCGATGCCGATGACGCGAGGAGCTTCATCCTCATCGACTGCATCACCGTGTGGATCAATAACCTGATGTATCACGGCAGGGATGTGGCGGGCGAAGTGGCCGAGCTCTGCGCCTTATTGTCAAGGATGCGTGCCCGGGTCGTCCTCGTCTCGAACGAGGTGGGCCTCGGCATCGTTCCCGACACTGCGCTGGGGCGCGCCTTCCGTGACGAGGCGGGGCGCGCCAATCAGGCCCTGGCGCAAGCCGCCGATGAGGTGCTGTTCATTGCCGCGGGACTGCCGCTCCTTCTCAAAAGAGCAAAGCCGGCACGGCGAAGAGCGCGAGCAAAAGCATCAAAGCGCGGCCGTAGAGGGTAAGCCCCGAGCGGATATCGCCGGCGGTCAGATCGTGCCGCCCATCGCCCATCCTGGCCAGGTCGACCAGGCGGCCCTGGTAGGAGCGCGGACCGCCAAGGCTCAGGCCAAGCGCGCCGGCGAGCGCCGATTCGGGCCAGCCTGCGTTGGGCGACACATGGCGATGGGCGTCGCGGGCCATGGCGATGAAAGCCCGCTTGCAGGATTGCCAGCCCGACGGCAGCGCCGCCAATGCGAAGAGAAGGCCGGTGAGGCGCGAGCACGGCAGATTGACGAGATCGTCGAGCCGCGCCGAGGCCCAGCCGAAAGCCAGATGGCGCGGCGATTTGTGGCCGATCATGGAATCGGCCGTGTTGATCGCCTTGTAGAGGACGATGCCCGGCAGGCCCAGAATTGCGAACCAGAAGACCGGCGCCACGACCCCGTCGGAAGCGTTCTCGGCCAGGCTTTCGAGCGCGGCGCGGGCGACGCCTGACTCATCGAGCGCCTGCGGGTCACGCCCGACGATGCGGCTTACCGCGGCGCGTCCCCGGTCGAGCGATTGCGAAAGTCCGTCCGCCACCGCCCGCACATGATCGCGCAGCGATTTCTGGGCAAGAAACGGCGTGGCGATGAGCGCTTCCATGACCCAGCCAAGGGGCAACTGGCGCAACAGGAAAGCGATTGCAGCGGCAACACCCCCGGCCGCCAGGAGAAGGATCCACAGGGCAACGATGCCGGCCGTGTGATCGCCCGGGCGGTCTTGCGGGTTGAGCCGGGCATCGAGCCAGGCAATCAACCGGCCGAACCATTCGACCGGATGGCCGACGAAACGGGCAACCGCAGGCGGATAGCCGAAGATGTTCTCGACGAGGAGGAGGGCGACGGCGGCTGTGATGAACATCAAAACACCACCGGGCTCGCGAACCCCAACAGGCGGGCGATATCGAGATGGCGTTCGAGATGCCGGGCCAGCTCGTCCAGTGTTTGCTCGACCGTGGCCTCGAAAGAAAGCGCGCTGCCCTTGCCGCCCAGCTCCTCGAGGAAATGCCGGCGAAACGCATCGGTTGTGAAAAGGCTGTGGATATAGGTGCCCATGACGCGTCCATCTGGCGACCGGGCGCCATCCGGAGATTCGCCGATCAGGGTGAAGGGCCGCGCGCAGTCGGGGCCGAGCGTGTGTCCGAGATGGATCTCATAGCCCGAGACCGTTTCACCGCTCGCCACGTGACGTGCCTCAACCCGCGTCAGGGTCTTGTCAGGCAGGAGCGTGGTTTCGACATCGAGAAGGCCGAGGCCCGGCGATGATCCGGGCTTTCCCTCCAGGCCTTGCGGATCATGGATCGTCCTGCCCAGCATCTGATAGCCGCCGCACAGGCCGAGGACGGCGCCGCCATGACGGCGATGGGCGGCAATGTCCGCATCCCAGCCCTGGGCGCGCAGGGCTTCAAGATCGCCAATGGTCGATTTTGAACCGGGAATGATGATGAGATCGGCGTTGCGGGGCAGGGGTTGGCCGGGCTGGACGATCTCGAGCGTCACGCCGGGTTCGAGCTTCAGGGGATCGAGATCGTCGAAATTGGCGATGCGGTTCAGGCGCGGGACGGCGATATGGAAATCGCCGGCGCCGCTCCGGGCGGCTTTCTCGAGCGCCACGGCGTCCTCGGCGGGAAGCCGGCTCGCCTCGGCAAAATGCGGCACGATGCCGAGGCAGGGCCATCGAGTGTGCTGCTCGGTGATCGTCACTCCTTCCGAAAAGAGTGTAGGATCGCCGTGGAAGTTGTTGATAAGGAAAGCTTTTATTCGAGATGCGTCCGCCGGCGGCAGGATCGCCTTTGTGCCGACGAGAGAGGCGATGACACCGCCCCGGTGGATATCGCCGATCAGGATGACCGGCGCATCCGCGGCTTCGGCAAAGCCCATATTGGCGAGATCGCCCTGGCGCAGATTGACCTCGGCCGGG
Source organism: Taklimakanibacter lacteus (assembly GCA_003576695.1). Classification (GTDB taxonomy): domain Bacteria; phylum Pseudomonadota; class Alphaproteobacteria; order Rhizobiales; family Aestuariivirgaceae; genus Taklimakanibacter; species Taklimakanibacter lacteus. Next base: position 53,262 of record QOZQ01000008.1, on the reverse strand, counting down.
CTTCCCGCCCCTTCGATGATGACGAGATCGGCATCGCGCGCGAGCTTGCGGTAGCTCTCCAGGATCGCCGGCATGTAGCGCTGGCGCTCGCGGAAGAAATCGCGGGCGCTGGCGGTGATGGTGCGGCGGCCCTGCACGATCACCTGCGCGCCGGTCGAGCTTTCGGGCTTGAGCAGGATCGGGTTCATGTCGACGGTGGGGGCAATGCGGGCGGCGCGCGCCTGCAAGGCCTGGGCACGGCCGATCTCGCCGCCATCGATGGTGACGGCCGCGTTGTTCGACATGTTCTGCGGCTTGAAGGGGCGAACCGCCATGCCGCGATCGGCGAAGAGCCGGCAGAGGCCGGCCGCGATGAGCGACTTGCCCACATCGGAGCCGGTGCCCATCAGCATGATCGCCTTGGCGGGAGACTTAGCCAATGGCAGTCTCCCATTTTTTTACCCTCCCGCGAAGCGGGGAGAGGGTAGGGGCCCGCCGCGCAGCGGCGGGAAGGGTGAGGGGTCTGCCAGAGGAAGGCTGCGAGCTTGTCGTAACGCGCGACCTCATGCGATCACATGGGCGTAGGAGCCCATGACCCTGTCGCGGCGCAACCCCATGGGCCCCAGATCGCGCTGGGCGGCGTCCATGGCCTGGAAGAGCGGCGTCTCATCGTCCTGGCGCGCGATGGTCGAATAGTGGAATTCGTGGCCTCTCAATTCGTGCGGCCAGGGCAGGGCGCCGTCATGCCGGAAATGACGATAGCCCAGATGCAGCTTGCGCCGGGCGAAGCTCGTGACGACCGGCAGGAGATCCGCCATGCGGTGCTCCAGGCCGTCCGCATCGATCAAGGCGCGGCCCAGCACCATGTAGCCACCGCATTCGCCATAGATCAGCCGGCCGCTTTTGGCCGCCGCGGTGAGGCCGGCAAGGAAACGCTCGGCCTGGCTCAGCCGTCCGGCATGCAATTCGGGATAGCCGCCCGGCAGGAAGATCGCGTCGGCGTCGGCTGCCGGCGCCTCGTCGGCCAAAGGCGAGAAGAACGACAGGCTGGCGCCCTGGCGGCGCCAGCCGGCGAGGAGATGCGCATAGGCGAAGGCAAAGGCCTCATCCCGCGCGATCGCCATGTGCTGGCCGAGCGGCGGCAGGGTCTGTTGCGTTAGCGCCACGCCAAGGGGGCGTGCGAAAGCGCGGAGCTTCGCCAGGTCGATATGCCCGGCGACGACATCGGCGGCACGATCGAGAAAGCCCGTCAGATCGGCATGCTCGCCCGCCTGGACCAGGCCCAGATGCCGGCTGGGCAGGCCGAGCGTCTGGTCGCGCGGAACGGCCCCCAGCACCGCCGCGCCGGAAGGCACAAGCGCCTGGCGCAGGATGGCCTCGTGACGGGGGCTGGCGACGCGGTTGAGGATCACCGCCGGAAGGGCGAGCCCCGGGCGATACGCTCTGAAGCCCTGGACCAGGGCCGCGATCGATTGCGCCTGGTGGCTGCAGTCGATGACGAGAATGACCGGCAGGCGCAGTTCCTCGGCAAGATCGGCGGTCGAGCCGCGTCCCTGTTCCGGCCCGTCGAAGAGTCCCATGACGCCTTCGATCAAGGCGAGGTCTGCCCCGTCGCCGATGCCGGCGGACAACGACGTGAGGAGCGGCGAGGGCATCGCCCAGGCATCGAGATTGAAACAGGGACGCCCGGTTGCCGCTTCATGGAATCGTGGATCGATATAGTCGGGACCGACCTTGGCCGATGCGACCACCACGTCTTGCCGTGCCAGCGCGCGCAAGAGAGCGAGCGTGATGACGGTCTTGCCGCTGCCCGACGAGGGAGCCGCGATGACAACGCCGTCAGCCAAGCGGATTCTCCCTCAGCGCTCCCTGATACCAGTCGAGGATGGCGCGCCATTCGGCGATCCGGCCCAGCACCACGATCGCCGGCGTTGCGAGCTCTCGCGCCGCCAGGAAGGATCTCACCTCGCCGAGCTTCGTCTCCAGGACGGATTGCTGCGGCAGTGTGGCGTGCGAGATCACCGTGACCGGATCCTGCGGATCGCGCCCGCCCGCCAGCAGCGCATCGGCGATCTCGGCGAGGTTCTTGACGGCCATATACATGACGATCACCGGCGAGGCGGTGGCGACCGCTTGCCAGTTCACATTGGCGGGCATGTTGCCGGAGGCATCGTGACCGGTGAGGAAGATCACCGAATGATTGGTGTCGCGATGGGTGGAAGGCAGGCCCGCATAGGCAAGCCCGCCAATGCCGGCGGTGATGCCGGGCACGATGCGGAAGGGGATTCCCGCCTTGACCAGGTGCTGGCATTCCTCGCCGCCGCGGCCGAACATGAAAGGATCTCCGCCCTTGAGGCGCAGAACCCGCTTTCCGGCCTGAGCCAGCTCGATCAGGCGAAGCGAGATGTCGCGCTGCTGCGCGGAGGGCTTGCCGCCGCGCTTGCCGGCATATTCGAGCTTGGTGCCCGGGCGCACCCAATCGAGGATCGCCGGATTGACGAGCGCGTCATAGACCACGACATCGCTCGATTGCAGCGCGTGATAACACAGAAGTGACATGAGCCCGGGAGCGCCCGGGCCCGCGCCCACGAGCCACACGGAGCCTGGCGCGAAGACCGGGAAGGGCTCGCTGTCGAGGCGTGCAAAGCCCGCTGCCGCGCCGCTGTTCGGTTGCCTGTTCATGCGGTGTTGTTTGCCTGAAATCCGGGATAATACAATCAGCTTATGGCAGTTTCCGGCGATACGCCCCCGACCGTTCCAGGCCCCCCGCCGACCCCAAATGTGGGCGCCGGCCCGAGGGTGCTGATCCTGGGCGGAACGGCAGAGGCGCGCGAGCTCGCGGGACTTTTGATCAAAAGCGGCTATGCGCCGGTGACAGCGCTGGCGGGCATCACACAGGAGCCGGCCGGCAGGGCAGGCGACACGCGCATCGGCGGTTTCGGCGGCGCTCAGGGGCTGGCGGATTATGTTGCGGCGCAGGGCTTTTGCGCCCTTGTCGATGCGACGCATCCTTTTGCCATGCGGATTTCCAGTTACGCCAAGGAAGCAGCGCAGCGTACGGGCCTGCCTCTGCTCAGGCTGGAACGTCCCGCCTGGACGCCGCAGCCCGATGACCGGTGGATCCCGGTTGCCGACAATCCAGCTGCCGTAAGTGCAGTTCCCGCACATGCCCGTGTGCTGCTCACCATCGGACGCAAGGAGGTTTCGCCTTATTTCGCGCGGTCCGACATCACCGGCATAGTCCGTATGATCGAGCCTTTGGACATGGAAGTTACCGGCAATTGGCGCGTCCTGCTGGCGCGACCGCCTTTCAGCCTGGAAGGCGAGCTTCGCTTGTTGTCGGACAACTCCATAACATATCTGGTCACGAAGAATTCAGGCGGCACGGAGACGCAAGCCAAGCTCGCGGCGGCACGCCTGAAAGGGCTTCCCGTCATCATGATCGAGCGGCCCCGGAAGCCGCAAGTGCCGACAGTCGCCGACAAGCGGCAGGCGCTCGAATTGCTCCGTCAAGTTGTAAGCGCTTGACCCCGCCGCGTTTCTCGGCTTCTCTAACTTCAAGAGAACAGGGCTATGCCGGTTCTCGAGGGAGTAACGAAAAGAGAATAGGCAGACCGCGCCAGAATGATAAGTGCTCCGATGAGGGCGATGCGATCTCCTCAACAAGAGATGAAATTCCGGGCGGCAGCATATTCAGAGAAGGATCAGCAATGAAAAACATGCTTATGTCACTGGCTTTGGGAGCAGGCCTCAGCGTCGCTGCGGTTTCCGCGGCTTCCGCCGCAACGCTCGACGACGTGAAAGCCAAGGGCTTCATCCAATGCGGCGCCAATACGAGCCTTATCGGCTTCGGCTTCCCGGACGACCAGAACAACTGGACGGGCCTCGATGTCGATTTCTGCCGGGCGCTTGCCGCGGCGATCTTCAACGACCCGACCAAGGTGAAATTCACCCCGCTGTCGGCCAAGGAGCGCTTCACGGCGCTGCAGTCAGGCGAAATCGACGTGCTGTCGCGCAACACGACATGGACGATGAGCCGCGATACGTCGCTCGGTCTTAAATTCGCGGGCGTCACCTACTATGACGGCCAGGGCTTCATGGTGAAGAAGTCCCTGGGCGTGAACAGCTCGCTCAATCTCAACGGCGCCTCGGTCTGCACCCAGACCGGCACCACGACCGAACTCAACCTCGCCGACTATTTCAAGGCGAACAACATGACCTATCAGGTCGTGGCATTCGAGCAGGAGCAGGAAGTGCTCAAGGCTTATGAGGACGGACGCTGCGACGTCTACACGACCGACCAGTCGGGCATCTATGCCCAGCGCCTCAAGCTGGCGGCGCCCGACGATCATGTCGTTCTGCCCGAGATCATCTCCAAGGAGCCGCTCGGACCGGTGGTGCGCCAGGGCGATGATGCCTGGTTCAATGTCGTGAAGTGGACCTACTTCGCGCTGCTCAATGCCGAAGAGCTCGGCATCACCTCCAAGAATGTCGGAGAGATGATGAACTCGACCAACCCGGAAGTCACGCGCTTCATGGGCAAGGAAGGCGATTTCGGCGTAGCCATCGGCCTTACCAATGATTGGGCCGCGCAGATCGTGAAGCATGTCGGCAATTACGGCGAGATCTTCGAGCGCAATCTGGGCGAGAGCAGCCAGCTCAAAATCGCCCGCGGCAAGAATGCGCTGTGGACCAAAGGCGGCCTGCAATACGCGCCACCGATCCGCTAAGCATCAAGAGGAAGCCCGGACCAAAGTCCGGGCTTCCTTGTTTTCCTGCACAACGAGATCACGCAAAGTGACAGTTGCAACGGGTGGGAAGGGGTGAAGGGATGACCGCAGTCATCGATGAAGCACGTCCGCAACGTGTTTCGTTCTTTAACGATCCGAAAGTACGCTCGCGCGCCGCGCAAATCGTCTTCGCGCTGCTGCTGCTGTGGGTCGGTTACGAGATCTATCACAATACGTCGGCCAATCTGGCGAAGCTCGGCAAAAACGTCGACTTCAACTTCCTGGGAAACACCGCCGGCTTCGATATCATCCAACGGCCGATCGAATATTCGCGTGAATCATCCTATTTGACAGCCATTCTCGTCGGCTTTCTGAATACTTTGATCATTGCGATACTGGGGGTCATTTGCGCGACAATCCTCGGTTTCGTCATCGGTGTCATGCGCCTGTCATCGAACTGGCTGCTTGCCAAGATGGCTGCCGGCTATGTCGAAATCATCCGCAACATACCGCTCCTCCTGCAAATCCTCTTCTGGTACACCGCCGTCCTCAAGCCGCTACCCGGACCGAAGGAGAGCCTGAGCTTCCTGGGCGTCGCGTTCCTCAATAATCGCGGTTTTATTATTCCCAAGCCGATCTGGGGCGATGGCGCAGGCTTTGTCGGTATCGCCTTCATCATCGGGTGCATCGCCGCCATTGCGGTCTCGCGCTGGGCCCGCCAGCGTCAGGAGCGCACGGGTGAGCAGTTTCATAGCTTCTGGGCCGGTCTCGGCCTCATTATCGGATTGCCGATCGTTGCCTTCCTGCTCGCCGGGGCTCCGGTCACTTTCGAGTATCCCGAGCTAAAGGGTTTCAATTTCGCGGGCGGCACGACAATCCTGCCGGAGCTGATCGCGCTGCTCCTCGCCCTTTCGATCTACACTGCATCGTTCATTGCCGAGATTGTCCGCGCCGGCATCATGGCGGTGAGTCACGGCCAGTCGGAAGCCGCGCATGCCCTGGGGCTGAGGGCGCAGCCGACGCTCCGGCTGGTGGTCATTCCGCAGGCTCTGCGCGTGATCATCCCGCCCCTGACCAGCCAATATCTCAATCTGACGAAGAATTCCTCATTGGCTGTGGCCATTGCCTATCCCGACCTGGTCGCGATGGGCGGTGTCGTCATGAATCAGTCGGGACGGGCGGTCGAGATCGTTGTGATCTGGATGATCGTCTATCTCGCGCTCAGCCTTTTCACATCCGCGTTCATGAACTGGTACAATGCGCGCGTGCGCCTGGTGGAGAGATAGGCCATGACTGATCTGTCCTCCAGCCATGCCTGGGTCCGCACCAAAGATGCGGAGCGTCTGCCGCCGCCACCCAATACGACTGGCGTGGTTGGCTGGCTGCTGCAAAATCTCTTCAACACGCCGTTGAACAGCGTCTTCACCATTATCGGCGTTGCCTTCATCGCCTGGATAGGGTGGGGGATCATCGAATGGGCCATCATTCGCGGCGTATTCAGCGGTGAGAGTCGCGACGCCTGCGTTGCCGTACCGGATTCGGGTGCCTGCTGGCCCTATGTGGCGGCCAAGTTCCATCAATTTGTCTATGGTTTCTATCCATTCGACCAGCGATGGCGGGTGAACATATGCTTCATCGTCGGCGCCATTGCGCTGGCGACCATGGCCATTCCCTCGCTGCCCTACAAGAAGTGGAACGCGCTCTTTCTGCTGGTCGTCTATCCGTTGATGACTTTCGTGCTGCTCACCGGCGGCAATCTCGATTTCTCCACTTCGACCCTCCTCGGCATCGTTGGTCTCCTGCTGCTTTCGGCGCTCATCGTGCCGCTGCTTGCTTTCGGCATCGAAGAAGGCGTGCAGCGCAACCGGACCGCTCTCCTGCTTGCCGGTGCGGCACTCCTGATCTGGCTGGTGACGCTGTTCATCAGCATGCCGGAGATCAACCTGCTGGGCAGCTTCGTGTCTGTGTCGACATTGGCGGTGGTTGCTCTGCTCCTCGCCGCGGCGATCATGTCCCTCGTGCATGAAGCATCGTCGCGCGATGTCTCGGCCCGATCGGCGCTGCTCGGCTGGGTCGGCGCCTGCTGCGCCGTCATCGCCGTCCTGCTTGTGATGACCGTCGATTTCGGCCTGGTTGCGGTCGAGACCCAGCAATGGGGTGGCCTCCTGGTGACCATGGTCGTGGCGATCACCGGGATCGTTGCCTCGCTGCCGCTCGGCATCCTTCTGGCTCTTGGCCGGCGCTCAAAGATGCCGGTGGTGCGGCTGTTCTCGGTGGTTTTCATCGAAGTATGGCGCGGTGTGCCGCTCATCACGGTGCTCTTCATGTCGAGCATCATGCTGCCGCTGTTCCTGCCGGAAGGCGTGAATTTCGACAAGCTGCTCCGCGCTCTCGTTGGTACCGCCCTGTTCTCGGCAGCCTATATGGCGGAGACGGTCCGCGGTGGACTGCAGGCCATTCCCAAGGGGCAATATGAAGCCGCCCAGGCGCTTGGCCTTTCCTACTGGAGAACGATGAGCCTGATCGTGCTGCCTCAGGCGCTCAAGATCGTCATCCCGGGCATCGTCAATTCTTTCATCAGCCTGTTCAAGGATACGACGCTGGTTCTCATCATCGGACTCTTCGATCTGCTCGGCATCGTGAAGGCCAGCTTCGCCGATCCCAAATGGGCTGCACCGCAGACGGCCTCCACCGGATTCTTTGTCGCCGCGCTGATGTTCTGGGTCTTCTGCTTCGGCATGTCACGCTATTCGATTTACATGGAACGCCGGCTCGCGACCGGTCACAAGAGACGAGGGATATGATGACTCAAGCGTCGACAACGCCGAAGGTCCAGGCGGCGGCAGGCAACCAGGCGGGCGAGGTCGCCATTCAGCTCGTTGGCGTCAACAAATGGTACGGCGAATTCCATGTGCTGCGCGACATCAACCTCGCGGTCGAACGGGGCGAGCGCATCGTGATCTGCGGGCCTTCGGGCTCGGGCAAGTCGACGCTCATTCGTTGCATCAACCGCCTGGAAGAGCATCAGTCGGGCCAGATCATCGTCGACGGCAACGAACTCACCAACGACCTGAAGCGGATCGATGAGGTCAGGCGCGAAGTGGGCATGGTGTTCCAGCACTTCAATTTGTTTCCGCATCTGACTGTGCTCGAGAACCTCACGCTCGCCCCGATCTGGGTGCGCAAGATGGCAAAGGCGGAAGCCGAGGCGGTGGCGATGAAGTATCTCACTCGCGTGAAGATTCCCGAGCAGGCGAAGAAATATCCGGGCCAGCTCTCAGGCGGCCAGCAGCAGCGCGTCGCCATTGCCCGCTCGCTGTGCATGAATCCCAAGATCATGCTGTTCGACGAGCCGACCTCGGCGCTCGACCCCGAAATGATCAAGGAAGTGCTGGAGGTGATGGTCGATCTGGCGCAATCCGGCATGACCATGCTGTGCGTCACGCATGAGATGGGCTTTGCCCGTCAGGTCGCCAACCGGGTGATCTTCATGGATCAGGGCCAGGTCATCGAGCAGAACTCGCCGGCCGAGTTCTTCACCAATCCGAAGAGCGAGCGCACCAAGCTGTTCCTGAGCCAGATACTGCACTGATCGATCGAGCCCGTTGCCATTGCGGGCGCAAAGGTGCGATCGGTAGGTCGTTTGTGCGGTGGCCAATCGAGTGCCGCTGTCAGCGAGTCGGGGGAAATCCCTGTCGGAGATAACGCTGGAGGCGGCAAAGTTCTCCCCTGTAGTTCGCTGTAGTTCCCTGTAAATTCCCTGTTCTTGCCTGAGCGTGGATACTAGGCGGCCCAATCGCCCTTGCGCATGAGAGGCTCCTTCGCGCCATTGGCGAGCACGCCATCGATATCAAGCTCGCCCGATCCGATCATCCAGTCGACATGGATGAGGCTGGCATTGGCGCCGGCCGAAGCCAGCGCCTCGGCGCTCAGGGTCGAACCGTTCTTCATCGTGTCGGTATAGGACTGGCCGACGGCGATGTGGCTCGCCGCATTCTCGTCGAACAAGGTGTTGTTGAAGACGATGCCGCTTCTGGCGATGGGCGAAGAATGCGGCACCAGCGCCACTTCGCCGAGGCGCGCGGCCCCTTCATCGGTCGCGATCATGTTGGCGAAGACATCGCCGCCCTTGTCGGCATGGGCTTCGACGATGCGCCCCGCTTCGAAGCGCACCCTTATGCCGTCGATGAAGGTGCCCTGGTAGGACAATGGCTTGGTGGCCGAGACCGTGCCATCGACTCTGGCCCGGTGCGGCATGGTGAAGACCTCTTCGGTCGGGATGTTGGCATTGCAGGTGATGCCGTTGCGCGAGAGCGACTCTCCGCCCTTCCAGACATGGCCGTCGACGAGGCCGATGGTGAGGTCGGTGCCGGGGCCGCGATAGCTGAGCGCCGCATAGCGCTTCGCATTGAGGAGCTCCGTACGCTGACGAAGATTGCGCGAGTGCTCGACCCAGGCGGCGACCGGATCGGGCTGGTCGGCCCGGCTGCAGGCGAAAATCGCATTCCAAAGCTTTTCGAGCGCGGCGTCCGCGGGCAAATCGGGGAAGACCGATCGGGCCCAGGGCGCCGTCGCCGCTGCCACGACACACCAGTTGATCGCATGGCCCGCGATCAGCTCGAGCGCCGGGCGATAGGCCTTCGAGCGTGCGCGATTGGCCCTTGCCACCTTGTCCACATCCTGGCCGGCGAGCAGGGCAGGGTCCTCGCCGATGATGGCGAGCCGCGCCGCGCCTGCCTTGAAGGCGGTGGCCATGCCGTCGAACAGCCAGCCGGTCGCCTTGTCGAAGCTTTCGTCGGGTGCGTGCTGGTAGCGCGCCAGCGTCGTGACATCGTCGCCATAGAGGGTCGTGACCAGCGTCGCGCCGGCACGATAGGCGTGCTCGGTGACACGGCGCACCAGCGGGAGCGCTTCGACCGGTGCCGTCACGACGAGTTCCTGGCCGGGAGCGATATTGAGGCCGGAGCGGACGATCAGGCGGGCATAGCGGTCGAGAAGATCTGCATGTGTCATCAGTGTCTCACATTCAACGAGGTTTGGCGGTGCCGGTCTCGACCGGCGTGTCGGCGGCAGCGCCCCATTCGCTCCATGAGCCGTCATAGAGCGCATGATCCCTGGCGCCGATCAAAGTGAGGCCGAGGCTCAGTATCGCTGCCGTTACGCCTGAGCCGCAGGAGGTGATGACCGGCTGCTTCACGTCGATGCCGGCGTCGGCGAAGGCCTTGGCGATGGCATCCACTGATTTCAGCGTGCCGTCGGGCTTGAGCAAGGTCGCATAGTGGACATTGTTCGCGCCCGGAATGTGGCCGGACCGCACGCCGGGACGGGGCTCAGGCTCCTGGCCGGTGAAGCGGCCGGGAGAGCGCGCATCGGCAACCTGGCTCTTGCCGGTCTTGAGGTTGGCCAGCATCTCCGCCTTGTCGCGCACCATCATCGACTGGAAGCGGGCGGAGAAATGCCGCTCCTGCGGCTTGCCGGGCGGATCCTCATCGATCGGCCGGCCTTCGGCCTTCCATTTGGGAAATCCGCCGTCGAGCACCGCGACGTCGTCATGGCCGAAGACGCGGAACATCCACCAGGCGCGCGCCGCCGAGAAGAGCCCGGCGGTGTCATAGGCGATCACTTTCTTGCCGTCGCCGATGCCGAGCCTGCGCATGCGGGAAGCGAATTTTTCGGCACTCGGCAGCATATGGGGAAGCGTTGTGGCGGTATCGGAAATGTCATCGATGTCGAAGAACCGGGCGCCGGGAATGCGCGCCGCCTGGAATTCGGCCTTGGCGTCGCGTTTCGCCGCCGGCAGATGCCAGGACGCGTCGATGATCGCGATATCGGGGGCCGCGAGACGCTCGGCCAGCCACTCGGTGGATACGACATAAGGCGACATGATCACTCCGATGGATATCAGCTCGCGAAGGCAAGCCTTATGCGGCGGTTCATCTTGCCCTTGTTCTCGATCTTGGCGACGACGACGGGGCCGATGGCGCCGGTCGATCTCAGATGCGTGCCGCCGCAGGGCTGCAGGTCGACGGAATCATTCTCGCCGATCGCGACGAGGCGGATACGTCCCGAGCCGCGCGGCGGCTTGACCCACAGGGTGCGGACGAGCGAGGGATTGGCGTCGAGCTCCTCTTCGGCGATCCAGCGCGTCGTGATCGGGTGATCCTCGCTGATCCAGCCGTTGATCTTCGCCGCCAGCTCATCCTTGATCGGTATGTGGCCTTCCGGGATGTCGAAATCGATGCGCCCGCCATCCTCGGTGAGGGCGCTTCCCGTCACCGGAAAGGGCACGGCGGCGCAGAGCAGATGCATCAGCGAATGGCAGCGCATGTTGCGGAAGCGGTTCGCCCAATCGAGCTCGGCCGAGACCGATGTCCCGGGCGCGAGCGTCACGGGTGCGGCCGGCACATGCACGGCGTTCTTCGTCTCGTCATAGACGGTCGTGGCGATCGCGATGGGCGAGCCATCGACGACAAGGGTGCCCTTGTCGCCCGGCTGCCCGCCGGCCGTCGGGTAGAACACCGTCTGGTCGAGGATGATGCCGCCGCGCTCATTGATGCCGATGACCTTGGCTTCGCAGGACTGGCGATAGGCGTCGTCGCGAAAGAGGAGGGCAGTCATCAGGCCGTCACGTCTTCGAACACGCCCGGCACGCTCGGCACATGCTCCTCGAGCCAGTCCGGAACCGGCAGGCCCTTCTCGCGTAGGAATTCGGGGTTGAACAGTTTGGACTGGTAGCGCGTGCCATAGTCGCACAGCAGCGTCACGATCGTGTGGCCGGGTCCCATCTGCCTGGCGAGGCGGATGGCGCCGGCGACATTGATGCCGGTCGAGCCGCCGAGACACAGGCCTTCCTCCTTCAGGAGATCGAAGACGATCGGGATCGCCTCCGTATCCGGAATCTGGAAAGCGTCGTCGACCTTGGCGCCCTCGATATTCTTGGTGATGCGGCCCTGGCCGATGCCTTCGGTGATGGAGGAGCCTTCCGCCTTGAGCTCGCCGGTCTTGTAATAGCTGTAGAGCGCCGCGCCTAAGGGATCGGCAAGGGCGATACGGATGTTCTTGTTCCTGGCCTTGAGGCCGTCGCTCACGCCGCCCAGCGTGCCGCCCGATCCGACGGCGGAAACAAAGCCATCGATCCTGCCATCGGTCTGCTGCCAGATTTCCGGCGCCGTGGTCTCGACATGGGCTCGGCGGTTGGCGATGTTGTCGAACTGGTTCGCCCAGATGGCGCCTTCGGGGGTGGTCTTGGCCAGGGCTTGGGCAAGACGGCCGGAATATTTCACATAGTTGTTAGGATTCTTGTAGGCGACGGCGGGGACCTCTACCAGCTCGGCGCCGAGCAGGCGCAGCGTGTCCTTTTTCTCCTGGCTCTGGGTCACCGGAATGACGATCACAGTCTTGAAGCCCATTGCATTGGCGACGACGGCGAGGCCGATGCCGGTATTGCCGGCCGTGCCTTCGACGATGGTGCCGCCTGGGCGCAACTCGCCCCGGGCGATCGCGTCATTGATGATGAAGAGCGCGGCCCGGTCCTTCACCGACTGGCCGGGATTCATGAATTCGGCCTTGCCGAGAATGGTGCAGCCGGTCAGCTCGGAGGCCTTCTTCAGCTTGATCAGGGGGGTGTTGCCGATCGCGGCGATGACATCCGGCTTGATATCCATGAATTCTCCGACGGACTTAAAAACTGCAGGGACGAACCGATAACAGGTCCCGTTGGCGCACGGAAGATCGCTTTAGGGGCGTCCCGGCATGGAAAGAACGCCTTGCCAGCGCAGATTCACCATCTTCCGCTGCGATAAGTTTGTTTTGCACTGTTTTTCAGCGTGTTAGATTTATCCCGGCAATTCAACACGGAGTACGGCATGTCTGGTTTGAGGCTGGCGCGGATATCCGCCGCCGCAATGGCAGTTGCAGTGTTTCTGGCGGGGCAGGCGTGGGGCGATGGCGGCCATGTCGGGACCGGCGGGCCGCCGAAGGCCCAGCTCAGCCGTCTGGCAGAGCAGCAAAAAAGATTGAATTCCCTGGATAATTCCGATGCTGCGCGCAGCCTCTACTCGCAGCTGATGGTATGGCCGCCAAGCTATGCAAAGCTCAGGGTCTGTTTCTTCGGCGGCTCACCGGAAACGAATGCCGCTATCGCCAAGGTGGCGGGTGAGTGGATCACCCGCGATGTCGGTCTCAAGCTCGATTTCGGCAATGAGCATAAGCCGCGGAAATGCTCCGCCGGCACGCGCGAGAACCAGATCCGCATTTCCTATGACGCTCCCGGCTACTGGTCGCATACCGGCCAGAACGCGGTTGTCCTCGCCGGCCAGAATGAACCGTCGCTCAATCTCGAGGGCTTTGACAGGATGGAGCCCGCCAAGCTCGGTCAGGGCAATGAGCGCGCCATCATCCTGCATAGCTTCGGTCACGCTTTGGGGCTGCTGCATGAGCAGCTGCTGGCGAATGGCCGCTGCCAAGAGGAGTTCGACTGGAAGTACATCGAGGCCCAGGGGAGTGGTCTGGACGGGCCGTTGACCTGGATAATACCGATACCTGCCATCATCATGCAGTCGGGGCCCGATCTGGTCGCCAGCGAGTTCGATGCGAAATCCGTCATGCTCGAGCCCTATCCCGAGAAGTTCTTTGTAAAAGGGGCGGCCAGCCCCTGTTTCATCAAGCAATATAATCGGGATGTCTCGGCGGGCGATCATGCCGCAATGGCCGGCCTTTATCCCGCCAAGGGGGCAAAGCGGGCCGAGGCCTTCCGGAAGAAGAAAGCCGCCTTTCAGGAGATCGCCGACAAGGCCGGCAAGAGCAAGCGCCAGGCGGCTCGCGACGTCATGCGGGCCTATTTCGGCGGCAAGTGACCGGCGCTTAAAGCGGTTTGGTCCGCAAGGTGATCGACGGCGGCAGTTTGGCTTCGGGAATGTAATTCGGGTCGACCTTCTGTGCGATACAGTCGCCCAGCATCAGATAGTCCGAGTTCGGCATATGGAACCAGCGCCGGAACTCCTCGGTCGTCATGTGGCCCATAAGGTAAATCTCGAGCACCTGGCGACTGAAAGGGTGAAGCCTGGACGGCAGGCAGGAATCGATATCGCGGATATCCACGGAATGTCGCTCCATTTCCTCGCCGGTTCATGTTGCTCCCTTTTTGCCGACAATCAAAGATGCCGGCGAAGGGCCGGTGCTCGGCGCCATGAACTCGCCCGAATTTGACGCGTTGTCATCGCAGTTTTACCACCTTCCGCTGCGATAACTATTTTAACGCGATGGCCCCCTGTGCTAGATTCGCCTGGTCCGGGGGGAGTTCCTACAGGGAGTAATGCATGTCGGTCTTGAGGCTGGCCAGGGTAAGCGGACCCGTGGCGCTGGCTACCATATGGGATGCCCGATCCCCGGGGCATTGGGACCGGTCCTCTCGAACTCGCTGGAATCACTGGATGATTACCGACTTGCCGCGCAACCCTGATGACGGCAACCAGACTTTATTTGAAATGTGATCGAGTCCAACCGAAGGAGACTGAGTGCATGACGGCGTTAGGCGTTTCAAAATGGATGTTCGCGTCGGTGATTGCCGCTGCGGCGGCAACAGGTGCGGTCGCGGCGGAGAAGAATCCGCTGCTGGCGCGCGACGGCCTCCCGGAAAAATACATCAAGCGCATCAAGCAGTACCAGGCGGCGCTCGACAAGCTCGATGATTCCGAGCAGGCGAAGGGCATCTTCCGCAACAGCTCGCTGTGGGGGCCCAACTATCCCAAGCTGCGTGTCTGCTTCTTCGAAGGCAGCCAGGCCCTGCGCGAGGTGGTGGCCAATGTCGCCAAGGAGTGGATGGCGGAAGACAATTCGATCCGGCTCGATTTCGGCAAGCCCGGCAAGCGGCGCACCTGCCAGCCCGGGAACGGTAATGAAATGCAGATCCGTGTGTCCTTCAGCCAGGAAGGCTACTGGTCGCAGGTCGGCCAGAACAGCGTGGTGTTCGTCGAGCAGAAGGATCCGTCCCTCAATCTCGGCGGCTTCATGAATGTGTCGCCGGACCAGCTCTCCGATTATGAGATCGGCACCATCCGCCATGAATTCGGCCATGCGCTCGGCATCGAGCATGAGCACCAGAATCCCAAGGGCGGCTGTGACAACGAATATAACTGGAAACTGATCTACCAGTATCTGGAAGGCCCGCCGAACAACTGGACCAAGGAGACGATCGACTGGAACCTCAGGCAGGCCTCGGGCGAGGATCTGCAGATGACCAAGTTCGACAAGAACTCGGTCATGCTCTACCAGTTCCCGTCCGATTTCTACAAGAAAGGCGCCAAGAGCAAGTGCTTCGTGCCGGCGCCGAATTCGCAGATCTCGGGCGGCGACCGTGCTCTGGCCGCCGCCATGTATCCGGCCAACGCGGCCTCGCGCCTCGAGAACTTCAAGGAGAACAAGGACAAGTTCGAGGCGATCTGGAACAAGGACGGTGGTGACGCCGGCACCAAGGGCGTGATGTTCGACGCCGTCAAGGCCTTCTTCGATCGCCCTGGCACCAAGGACGCTCCGGCCGAAGAGGATTGATCGGCTTGGCGATGTGAAGGGCCGGCGGGAAACCGCCGGCCCGTTTGTGTGGGGCAACTGAATTCTCGAATTTCTGCCTTCAACTTCATCGCGGGAGAACGGGTGAATGACGGCGTCAGCTTTCTCTAAATGGTTGGTCGCGGCGGTGATCGCGCTGTCGGCGGCAGGCGGTGCGTCGGCGACGGAGAAGGAGCGGTTGCTGGCGCGCGACGGGCTTCCGGCGGAATATGTCAAGCGCATGCTGCAGTATCAGCAGGCGCTCGAGAAGCTTGACGATTCGGAGCAGGCCAAGGGCATCTATCGCAACACCACGCTCTGGGGGCCGAATTATCCCAAGCTGCGCGTGTGCTTCTTCGAGGGCAGTCAGGCCCTGCGCGATGCAGTGGCCAATGCCGCCAGCGAATGGGCCGCCGAAACCACTTCGATCAGGCTCGATTTCGGCAAGCCCGGCAAGCGGCGCAGCTGCCAGCCGGACGGCAGCGGCGCCGAAATGCAGATCCGCGTATCTTTCAGCAAGGACGGCTACTGGTCGCATATAGGCCAGAACAGCGTCGTCTTTGCCGCGCAAAACGAACCGTCGCTCAATCTCGGCGGCTATCTCGGGATCACCCAGCTCTCCGACTACGGGAAGGGCACTGTCCGGCATGAATTCGGCCATGCGCTCGGCATCGAGCATGAGCACCAGAACCCAAAGGGTGGCTGCGATGACGAGTACAATTGGAAACGCGTCTACAGCTACCTGCAAGGCCCGCCGAACAACTGGACCAAGGAAACCATCGACTGGAATCTCCGTCAGGCCTCCGGCGAAGACCTTCAGCTGACGAAGTTCGACAGGAAATCGGTGATGCTCTATCAGTTCCCGGCGGATTTCTACAGAAAGGGCGCCAAGAGCAAATGCTTCGTGGCAAGGGAGAGCACACGGGTTTCGGCCGGCGACCGGGCTCTGCTCGCCCTCATGTATCCGGCTGATCCGGCGTCGCGGATCGCGGCGTTCAAGAAGAACAGGGAAAAGTTCGAAGCGATCTGGAACAAGGGCGGTGATGCGGGCACCAAGGGCGTCATGTTCGATGCCGTCAAGGCGTTCTTCGATCGTCCCGGCACGAAAGATGCTCCGGCCGAAGAGGATTGAATTTGATGATCGGCCGGCTTTTCATTCGGCTGGTCTGGCTTGCAGTTGAGGATGGCAAATGGTCACCCGCCGACGGATGACGCCATGGAGCCCGGGGAGCTGGCCGCGGTGGATCTGGGCGATCATCACGGCGGTTCTCGTGGCGGTGCTCATCTTGCTGGGCGGCGGCAAGAGCATTACCGCAGCCTATAAGAGTCTCACCGAAACCGATCGCATCATCGAGATATCGGCGGCCCTTTCGGGGGCGGCGGAGAACTCGGTGCCGGTCACCCTGATCAAGATCGACGACGAAACCATGCTGCGATGGGGAAATCCGCCGATCACGCCTCACGCCGCCCTGGCGCAGCTCATCCGTACTGCCGAAGCGGGCGGGGCAACCGGCATCGTCGTCGATATCGATCTGGCATCGGAGAACACGGCGACGATGGCCGATCCGCAACTCGTCCAGGCGATCTCCAACTCCACCGTGACCACGCTGCCCTTGATGTTCGTGCGCAGCTTCCGCGCCGGCGGCGTGAGTGAGGACCAGGCCGGGCCAGGACCGGCGGCCGCCAACCCGACACCTTATGACGGCGCCTTCGCTCAATCCGGAAAGGCCATCTGGGTGAGCGTCCTGACGCCGCTGTCGGCCGATCGCATCGTGCGCCGGCTCCGGCTGTGGCAGACCATCTGCGAGGGAGCGGAAGGGGTCAGCTATCCCTCGCCGGCGCTCGTGGTGGCGGCGCGTTTCGATGCGCAAGGCGATCGCTCGGCCGATCTCGGCAAGTTCCTCGCGGCGCAAGTGGACCGGCGCTGCAAGCGCCTCGACGCCCAGCCGGCGCTGTGGCCGCATCGCGCCTCTTCGGACGTGGCCATCCAGTATATGTTCAACGCCGAGACCGACGAGGCGACCGCGAAGACGGTCGCCTACAAGGGGGCCCAGGTTCCCGTGTTCAAGCAGATATCGGCGTCGGCATTGGTCGGCTTCGATGGGACGCAGGCCAGCGCCACTGGCGAAATCCATCCGGAGGCCTTCAAGGACCGCATCGTGGTGATCGGCGTCACCCATGGCAATTCGCACGACATCTATGCGACGCCGCTCGGTTCGCAGCCCGGTACCGTCATTCTCGCCAATTCCATTGCCGCCGCCTCGGCCATGGCCGACATGCCGGAGGCATCGCCTCTTACCGAGCTTCTGATCGCCATCGGCATATTCGGGCTGCTGGCTTTCTTCTCTTACAAGTTCCAGCTGGCGCCGGCCGCACTCTTTGCGGGCGTCGCCACGGTGGCGGCGGCGCTGATCCTGTCGCGCATGTTCGGGTTCGACGCCGCCATCCGCATCATCGCGGTGACCATCACGCTGTTCGTCCTGCACAAGTTCATCGATTCGTCGGCGGGCGTCATCTATGACTGGAGCCACGGCAAAGGCTGGCGCTCCATACTCAAACCGCATTGAGGAGTATCATCGTGCTGCTGCGCGTCCTGCTCTTCCTCGCCGTCCTGAACCTGTCGGCAGGTTTCGCCATCGCCGAGGATGCGCGCCCGGCCGGCTATATCATGGCCTATGAGCTGAAGGGCGCCGATGCCGACAAGGGAACCGTCGTGGTGCGCAACGGAACCGAGCTCGCACCCAAGCTCCTGATGCCGCTTTATGACGATGACGCCGTCTTCATCCGCGAAGAGGCGAGCCGGATCACGCTGAGCCTCGCCCGGGAAGGCAATCTGGTCGTCTCCGGCAAGCTCATGCGCAAGGACATCACCGGAGAAATGACGAGCGGCGATGACGGCTTCAGCATCATCGAGCAGATCGCCGCCATCCTGGCGGGCGACAGCGACGATAATGGCTTTTCCGTCCTCGTGTCGAAGGGAGGCGATGAGATCAAGGCGCCGGCGGCGGTGCGCGGCCGCAACTATGTGCTGCGTGACGGTGGGGCCTTGCATCTGGCCTGGCTGGGCGGCGAGGCGCCGTTCTCGGTGCGGATCGATCAGGGGCAGGGCGGTGAGGCTGCCCGGCAAGAGGCGCGCGACATCGAGATCCCGCTGGCCAGGATCGCCGGCCGCAAATTCGCGGTGACCGTCACAGATGCGCGCAAGAAGAAGCTGCGTGTCGCCTTCGAGCTGCGCAAGGCGGCGCCGAAAGTGCCGGACGAGGTCAAAGCGCGCGACAGCAATGGCACGATCGCCGCCGTCTGGCTTGCCGGGCGTGAAAACGGAGCATGGCGGATGGAGGCGCTTCGCCGGCTGCGGGCGCTGCCGCAGGACAAGACGACGATGGAGCTGATCGCGGCCCTGGAGCAAGGCTGGCTGCCGAAGTGAGTGGTGTCCGTGATCAGGCCACGGACGCCATCACGGCGGCGGTATCGAAATACTCATAGAATTCGGTAGCCTTGCCGCGGTTGAAACGCCAGAGATCGGCCTTGGGCGAGTGGAAAGTCTTGCCGGTCGCCTTGTTGGTGAAGCTGACATCGGACAGCACCAGGATATAGGGACCGCCGGCGATATATTCCTTGACCTTGTAGCCCTCCATCCGGAAAACCTGTTCCAGCCCGCGAAAATATTCGCCGACTTCGACGCGGCTCTTGCGCCGCCTGGAAAAGGCCACCGGATCGGCGCCTTCCGTCAAGGAGCCCCAAAGGACATTGGGAGCGAGGATCTCCATGATCGCCTCGGCACTTCCGCCCTTGGTCTTGTCCCATTGGTCATAGAGCTTCCTGAGCGCCTTCACATTGGCCTTTGCCGCCGCCGTCATCCCGGTTGCGGTGCGCGAGGCGCCCGATTTGAACAGGGGCTTCGGCTTCTGGGGAACGGTGCACACACCTTCCGGGCTGCAGGCTGCATAGGCCTGGTGGTTGTCGAAGAACTCGAAGAAATCGGCGATCTTGCCGCGCTTGAGGCGGATGATGTCGAGCTTGGGCGTGTGGACGACCTTGCCGGTGTGCTTCTGCCTCCAGGCGCATTCGCATATGACCGCGATCGTCGCGCCTTGCACCAGGAACATGTGGACATTGTAGAAGATCATCTCCCAGTCCCTGGCGAGACCATCGAAATAGGCACGGACCTTGTCCTTGGTGCTGTGATCGCGGGTGAACAGCATGGGCTGCGCACCGGCACCGATCGAGCGGAAAGTGCCATCGTCGGCCATCATCTGGATGAAGCGCTCGCTTGTCGTTCCCTTGCCGCGATCCCATGCGCGATAATGCGATCTGACCTGATTCACGATATTTGCCGGCATGACACTCTCCCCTCGTGAAGTGGTGTCATCCTACAACAAAAATGCCGTCAGGTCATCCGATGCCGCTAGCTGGCGGCGGCGATCGCCTGCGCGGTGTCGTAATATTCGTAGAACTCGGTGGCTTTGCCGCGGGCGAAGCGCCAGAGATCGGCCTTGGGCGAGCGGAAGGTCTTGCCGGTCTTGCGGCTGGTGAAAGAGACATCGGCCAGGACGAGCACGAACGGGCCGGCAGCGATATAATCCGTCACCTTGTAGTAGTTCATCCGAAAGGCCTGATCGAGCTCACGGAAATAATCCGCGACCTCTTCCCGGCTGAGGCGCGTCCTGGTGAAGGTAACCGGATCGGCGCCGCCGGTGAGCGAGCCCCACAGGACATTAGGGGCGAGGACGTGGACATAGGAGTCGGCCGTCCCGCCCTTGGTTTTGTTCCATTGGGCATAGAGCTTCTTGAGCGTCTTCACATTGGCCGTCGTGGCCGATGTCACGCCCGACACGGTGCGCGAGCCGCCCCATTTATAGAGCGGCCTCGGCTTGCGCGCGGTCACATCGCCGCCCGGCACGCAGGCGGCGAAGGCCTGATGCGTGTCGAAATACTCGAAGAAATCACACATCTTGCCGTCCTTCACGCGGATGATATCGAGCTTGGGCGAGTGGACGGTCTTGCCGGTGTGCCGTTGCTTCCAGGCGCATTCGCAGACGATGGCGATCGTGTCACCCTGCACCAGGAACAGGCGGACATTGAAGAAGATCATCTGCCAGTCGCGTATCAGCCCCTCGAAATAGGCGCTGATTTCCTTCCTGGTGCGGTAGGAGCGGGTGAACGCCATCGCTTCCACGCCGCCTCCGATCGAACGGAAGGTGGCGTCGTCGGACATCAAGTCGACGAAGAGTTGGCCGGTCTTGCCCTTGCCGCGATCCCACGTCTTGTAGCGCGTCTTGATCTGGCGAAGGATGCCTGGCGTCATATGGCCTTACGGTCTCACATCGAAAGTGAACAGGCTCGAGCTCATCACCGGTCCGCCGCTTTCATCTTCCTCCATGGTGGCCGCCCGGGTGGCGGAGCCCGTGATGCCGCCCAAGAGGTTCTTGAGGGCCTTGCCCTGACCGGTGCCGCGGGTGGCGGACTTCTCCTCGACACTTCGCGTCTGCTGCATGGCCGACAAGGTCGGCTGGATCAGCGAGCACATGCTGGGCGCGATCTTGGAGGCATCCTGCGGAATGGCGAGGATCACCGCATTCTCGGTGCCGACCGCTGCCGGGCGCTTGGCCTTGGCGTCCCAGGTGTTGATCTGGATCGTGTAGGTGACCTCGCCCGAGCCGGAATAGAGGGTCCGCACGCATCCACGCGCCTTGTCCTGGCTCGACATGGTCTGCACCCCGCCCAGCGCATCCACATAGAAGGCGGCGATATAATAGGTCCGGTCGGTCTCATTGGTGATCTTGAAGCGCACGGTGTCGCAATTGCCCACGCCTTGCGGCGAGAAGGCGGCGAGCGGCTTCTCCGGGTCCGTCTTGTTGGGCTTGGCGCAGGCGGTCGAGGGATCGGCGCTCTTGTCACCCTTGCGCTGAATGGTGGCGGTGATCTCGGGCCGATCGGCGTTCTCGTCCGCGGACGAGCCGACCGAGGAGGCAAAGCGGATCAGCTTCTCGGCGCGCGACAGCGACCACACGGCCTCCTTCATCTTCTCGGCAAGCGCCTTGGGATCGCCGCCGATCTCGATGCTGGGCGTCTCGCCGAAGCTGCCGGCCTTCATGTCGAGCGGGCGGTCGGGACGCATGATCCACAGCCGGCCATTCTGCGCCCGGAGCAGGACATCGCCATCGGGATTGCCGGCCTCGCCCAGGGCAATGCCGATATCGGCGGACCCCGACTCCGTTCCGAAGGCCATGTCGACGGCCTTGCTTATTTCGTCAGCCTGCGTCGCATCGGCGAGATCCTCCTTGGGCGGCGGCGACACAGCGAAACGGAAGCTCACGGCCTGCTCGGTCAGGCGCACGGCGATCGGCCCCTTCGCGATCTTGTCGGCACCCGGTTCCCAGATGATGTTGCCGGCCTGACTCGAGGCCGCTTCGGCGCTCACGATCTCGGCCTTGCCGATCGCCGCATCGCTCTTGCCCGGCGCATAGAGCGCCACGCGCGAGCCTTGCTCGAAGCCGTGCAGGACGCCCTGCGGGATGGCGATGGCCTCGTCTGCCACGATGGAGGTGATGAGCCGGGGGCCCTTGGCATTCGCCCCGGGGATGGGCCGGTCGAGCACGCCGTCGAAGACGGGCTGCGGCACGCGTCCGCCGGAACGGTCGGTCTGCAGATCGGCCGAGATCTCGCGCGCCAGGTCGGCAAAGGTCTGGGCCGTGCCCTGGGTCAGGGCATGATGCAGTGCGTTGGTGAAGACGCCCATGCGCTGCGTCTTGCCGTCGCCGACCATCGGCAGGTTGTAGCCGGTGAAGGGACGCTCGATCGCCTCGTCGAAGGCATCGACCGCATAGAAGCCGACGAGATCATTCTCGTTCTTCGTGACGATGGCGCCCTTGCGGCTGCCGCCGCGCGTGGCGCCGGCATCGGCCGCTTCACTCTTCTCAGGCACGCCGAGAGCGGCGGGATCGATCGAGCGGGTCACGCTGTCGCCGCGCGTCACAGTGCCCGAATGGCATGAATCGATGATCGCCCAGACGAAAGTGCCCTTGGCCCGGATGGCATCGAGCTTCTGGCCGAGCTCGTCATCGACCAGCGCGTTCTGGATGCTGCCCCCGGTCGGGTCATAGGGGCCGGTATCCGTCGGCAGGAGGACCTGGTCATAGCCATCGGCCTCCGGCTCGATCTCGGCGGCCGGGTCATTGTCGGGCTGGCGGGTGCCGTGACCCGAATAATAGAAGACGAAATCGTCTTCCGGCCCGGTCTCCGCGACGATCTTGTCGAAGGCCGTCCTGATATTGGCGATGGTGGCGGCGCCATTGAGGACCGGATAGTCGGCTCCCTCCGGCACGCCGTCGCTCAGCACGGTGATGTCCCTGGGATCGACACCGCGCGATTTGAACAGGCGCCACATGATCGACACGTCGTTGCGAGGGCCCAGCAGGTCGCGGATGCCGGAGGCTTCGTTGTAGTCGGCGGAGCCGATCAGCAGCATGCGGGTCTTCGCTTCAGCTGCCGATTGAGCTGCAGCGAGAGCGAGGAGGGCACTTGCCGTGCCGGCCAGCAGATACTTCTTCATCATGGGATCAACGCACCAAAGCTATGGGGAAATCGGGAATGGTGTCGGGCTTGCGCACGACGGGGGACTGGCGTTTGTCGGTCAGCTGCTTCACGCGGTCCGACAGCCATAGATCAAGCTCGGCAATTGTCAATTTGCCGTCCTTCACATAGTCGGCCCCGCCGCCGAAGCCCTCGATCAAGGCTTCAGTGAAAGCACCGTTCTTCCATGTGTCGTTCTCGATCGACAGTTGACGGCCAGTCGATGACGCGAACATGACGACGCCATTCTCGGCGCTCGACAGCTCGTTCACGATCTGGGTGATATCGGCATCGGCGCTGCGCGTCTGCTCGCCGCGCGTGCTGGCGGCCGAATGGCAGGCATCGATGAACATCATCGCCTTTCCGGCAAGGCCGCTCATGGTGGCCAGGAGATCGTCGCGCGAGACGGCGGAGGAGCGCAGCCTCTCCATCTCGCCATCGACGGGCAGATAATAGAAGCGCTGCTTGTTGTCGGTGACGCCGTGCCCGGCCATGAAGACCATGCCGACATCCCGGGAGGTCACCTCGCCCTCCAGCCATTCCAGAGCCTCGACGATGTCGTCGCGCGTGGCGTCCACATCGGTCAGCAAGCGCACGTCGACCTTGCCATAGATGCCGCCTTCCTGGCGCTTCAGCGCGTCGGCGAAATCCTTGGCGTCCTGAGCGGCATATTTGAGCTTGTAGTCGGCATTGGCATAATCGCTGACGCCGACCACGACGGCATAGAGCTTGGGCTTCAGCATCTCCGCAAAAGCGCCATCCCACAGGACCTTGACGATTCTGACCTCGCTGGCTCCCGTCTTTGTCCTGGCGATGAGTCCGATCTCGACGTTTTGAGAAGGGATCGGAATATCGAGCGTCGTCACTTCGTCCTCGTCGGGGATGGCGATCGCGGCGCGACCTTCGAGCGGACGACCATTGATCAGGATGTCGATACCCTCGATCGGCTCGCCGCTCGGCGAACGGACGCGGTAAGAAACCTGGATCGGAGAGGTGGCGGTTTTGATCTCGTTGCTGTCCATCGCGAGTTCTACTACGGCGGGCAGGATGGCACGTGTCAGCTCGCCCGATGCCGGTTGCTCATCGAGGCGTCCGGCTTCGGCATTGGCGCTCTTTACGGCCTCCTCCGGATCGAGCGTTGCAAGGACCTTCTGGACGATGTCGGGGCGGTAATAGGTGTTGCGCAAGCGAGATGCCGGGAAGAAGTCGGGCGCCATCGTTTCCGCACGGTTGATATTCCAGCCGATCAGGTCCTCGCCGCCCGGCGATGCGGCGTAATAGCCGGTGGGCGTCCAGAGGATCCAGCGCTGGTCCTTGTTGTGGACGAACAAGGCGAGGAGTTCCTTGCCGTCCTCGGCCCTGAACCAGCGGATGGTTCCGTCGCCCACGGCGGCGACAATGACCTTGCCGTCCTGCGCGATATTGGTGCCCCAGGCGACACCAGGAATTGCGGTGCGCCACAGGAACTTGGCTTGCGCATCATAGCGGCGGATATACCAGGCCGTGCCCAGCGCCACATATTGCTTGTCTGGCGACAGCGCCACGCTGAAGCTCGTCTCATGCGGGTCGGCCACCAGGATCTGGTCATCGACCTTGGTTTCGCGCCCGCCATTCCAATTGTCGATCTTGCGGCTGGTAATATCGGGGCCCATGAGATCGTCAGCGATCCCCGTCACATCCTTCAGCTCGAGCGTCGTCGTGTCGAACAGGACCGGACGCTTGCCGCCGACATCGAGGGAGAAGCGCACCTTGCTGCCATCGGCGCTGACCGAGATCGCGCCTTTTTCGTTGCGACCCATGCCGGCAATGGGCGTGAACAGCTCCATCAGCGGAGCTTCCTTCGAATGCGTGTCGTTCGGGCTGTTGTCGAGCACTGCGATCTGGGGCAGGGCACCCACCGCCACGATGCCCGATGCGCCAAAGGGCTGGAGGTCGAGCACCGTATCGGCCGAATTGTAAATGAAGGACCGCTGGCCCATGCCCTGGTCGCGCCAGCGCACGACGCGGTACCAGCCGGTCTCGTCGCGGAACGCGCCGCCGGCATAGAGCGTGCCGCCGTCCTTCGACCAGGAAACAGCCGTGAGGTCGCCCTTCTCCATACCGGAGAGATCGGGCTGAGGCAGCCATTCATAATTGTTGGTCGAGAAGATATCGACCTTCGGCACATCGCTATAGCCGATGGCCACCTTGTCGGTGCCGGCAGCAAAGGAAACCGAGAAGACCTTCTTGCCGCTCGGCGCCTTGACCTGCGACAGGAGGCTGCCGTCCTGAGCGTAGAGGCGCAGAAGACCGTCATAGGAACCGGTGGCGAATGTGCCGTTCTCGGCGAAGGCGATGCCGTTGGTGTCATCGGAATAGCCGGTGTCCTCGGTGACGAGCGCGCCCGTTGCCACATCATAGAAGCGCATGCCGAAATTGCGGCCGAAGGTCACTGCCAGCCTGTCGCCATCTGGCGAGAAGGCGAGATTCATGGTGACTTCGCTGTTGGGTCCCAGCGTGCGGATCACCTGGCCATTGGTGGCGTCGATCAGATAGACATACTGCTTCTTCATCCAGCCGCCGGCGGCGATGGTCTTGCCGTCGGGACTGAGGGCGATGGCGAAGACCGATCCTTCGAAGCCCTCGCCGATCGGCACGCGGAAAACGTTCTCGAGCTTGCCGTCCGGCACGCTCCACACCCTGATGGTCTTGTCATAGGAGGCGCTGACGATGCGCTTGCCATCGGCGCTCACCGCCACATGCCGGGCAACCGCCGTATGCATGCCGGCCTCGACGCGCAATTGCGGCTCGTTTCCAGCCTCGGGCTTGGCTTCCTGGGCGATGCCGGCTTCCGTGGCGATGCACAGAAGCAAGGCGCTCAACAAAAAAACAACGCTCCGCATGCCGTCCAGCGGTTCCCTGCCGTTTCGATCCCCGTATGATGAATTCTAGACTCTTGTGCCCTTTGGGCAAGTTACATATCGGCGGAGTTTGTGGCGGCAGAACGGAGAAAGCCCGCCGCTTTTGCGGCCCGTTCCTGCAGGCCGTGAAAATCACGTTGATTTGAGATCGATTGCCGGGCCACCGGCCAACGGGTCATAGGTTGCAGATAGGGGCCTCCGGTACCGGCGAATGGCCATCCGCCGGTTTTTTCCATTAATGTCAATCTGTTCTGGACCGCTCGCCGGACCGACCTTTTAATGGGACGATCGAATCATGCTGCGTGATCACCTGCCCATCTGGACCTGGCTCAGCCCGCTTGCCGGCTGGCTTCTGCTTGCCGCTACCCTGGGAGGCTCGCACCCCTTGCTCACCCCGGCGATCGGTATCGGGCTGATCGCCGCCGTTCTCGCTGCGGTGCATCATGCCGAAGTGGTGGCGCACCGGGTGGGCGAGCCCTTCGGCACGCTCGTGCTGGCGCTCGCCGTGACGGTGATCGAAGTGGCGCTCATCGTGTCGCTGATGCTGGCGGGGGGCGATGCGACGGCGGCGCTGGCCCGCGACACGATCTTTGCCGCGATCATGATCATCCTCAACGGCATGGTGGGCCTGTGCCTCCTGGCCGGCGGGTCCCGGCATGGCGAGCAGGCCTTCGGCCTCTATGGCGTCAATGCGGCGCTCGCCACGCTCGCCGCCATGGCGGTGATCACGCTCATTCTGCCCAATACGACGACAACAACCGCCGGCCCCGTCTATTCATCGAGCCAGCTCATCATGATCGCGATCGCGTCCCTGATTCTCTACGCTGCCTTCGTGCTGGTGCAGACGGTCAGGCATCGCGACTATTTCCTGCCCGAGGGACAGGCGGCACATGACGAGGCGGCCCATGCCGCGCCACCCAGCACCAAGGTTGCGCTGGTGAGCGCGGCTCTGCTTCTCATCTGCCTCGGCGCTGTCGTGCTTCTGGCAAAGGCCTTGTCGCCGACGATCGAATCGGCGGTGACGTCGGCAGGGGCGCCCAAGGCCGTGGTCGGCATCATCATTGCGGCGATCGTGCTCCTGCCCGAGAGTCTCGCCGCGCTGAAGGCGGCGCGGGTGAACCGCCTGCAGACCAGCCTCAACCTGGCGCTCGGCTCGGCGCTCGCCTCCATCGGGCTCACCATCCCGGCGGTGGCGATGGTGGCGCTGGCGACCGGCTGGACCCTGGTGCTCGGTCTCGACACCAAGGGCATGGTCCTCTTGGCACTGTCACTGCTGGTCGCGACGCTGTCGCTCGGAACCGGGCGCACGACGGTGCTTCAGGGCGCCGTCCATCTGGTGATCTTCGCCGTCTATCTGTTCACCACCATCGTGCCGTGATGACAGACCCTTTCGGGTTTGAGCTCTCCCGCAAAGGAAAATTGCCGCTTGCCGTGCAGATCAGCCAGGGCATCGGCGCGGCGATCCTGGAAGGGCGGCTGGCGCCCGGCGCAAGACTGCCGTCATGGAATGACCTGGCGGCCCAGCTCGGCGTTGCGCGGGGCACGGTCAGGGCCGCCTATGAGCGGCTGCTCGATGAGCAGCTCATCACCGCTTCGGGGCCAGCCGGCACCTATGTGTCGCAGCAACTGCCGGCGCGCGAGAAGAGCGTCAATGAACCAGAAGAAGCCAGCCTCGCCGATTTCTTCACCGGTTTCTCCGCGCCGCCCAAGGTCTTCCAGATGGGCGTGCCCGCTCAGGACGCCTTTCCGTTCAAGCTTTGGTCGCGACTCATGGCGCGCGCGGCGCGCCTGGCCGCCGCGGCGCCGGTAAGCTATCCGGATCCGCGCGGCGAGCCGGATCTGCGCCGCGGGATCGCCGCCTATCTCGCCATTGCGCGGGGCGTGCAGTGCCGGCCTTCACAGATCTTCATCACGTCCGGATATGCGGCAGCCCTCAACCTCATCATCCAGACGCTCGACCTCAAAGGAGCAAAGGCCTGGATCGAGGATCCCGGATTCCCGGTCAGCCGCAAGTCGCTTGGTCTTGCGGGCGTCGGCACGGTTCCGGTGCGGGTGGATGGTGAAGGCATTGTCGTTACCGAAGGCATCGCCGCGGCCGGGAATGCGGCGGTTGCGCTGGTCACGCCCGGCCAGCAGGCGCCTCTGGGCATGGCGCTTTCTCCTGCGCGTCGGCGTGAATTGATCGACTGGGCGAGGTTGTCCGGCGCGTGGATCATCGAGGACGATTATCTGAGCGAGCTGCAGTTGCAGGGGCGCGCTGCGCCGGCGCTCGCCGCACAGGACGATTCCGGACGCGTCATCCACATAGGCACCTTCTCGAAGACGATCACGCCCACCTTGCGGCTCGGCTTCGTGGTCGTGCCGGCAGCCCTCATGGCCAAATTCCACGATGCGGTGGCGTGCCTTTCTCCCGCGAGCAATGCGACGGCACAGCGTGCGGTGGCGGAGTTCATCCGCGATGGGCATTATCTTCGCCATCTCCGGCGCATGAAGAAACTCTATCGCGCGCGTCGCGACGTCATGAAGACGAGGTTCAACGATGCGGCGCCCGTTGAGACCATGGCGGGCCTCGCCGTTCTGCTGCGCCTGCCGGCGGGAGCGAGGGATGTCGATATCGCGGCGCGCGCGGCTGTGCTCGACATGGCGCCGAGGCCTGTGTCGCTGTGGTATGCGCGCGATGACCTGCGCCGCAGCGGCCTCCTGCTTGGGGTGACCAATGCGACAGGCAAACATTTCGACCTGTCCTGCACCCGGTTGAAGCGCCTGATCCGCGATTTCTCCTGACAACGATGGTGCAGGATTTCCGGCAGGTCTTGGAGCTGTTCCGGCGGCGCGGATGATCGCAGTGTCGCGGGCAAGGCTCGGAGCCAGCGAACGGAATTCGTCCATGGGTTATCGCATCTTTCTTGCCGGAGCGTCAGGCGTCATTGGCCGGCGCCTGGTTCCACTCCTCATCGAAGCGGGTCATCATGTCACCGGCATAGGACGTACGCCGCGATCCGGCGATGCCGTGCGGGCAATGGGCGCCTTCTATATCGCTGTCGATGTCTTCAATGCCGATGGCTTGCGCGATGCGATGATCACCGCGCGTCCGCAGATCGTGATCCATCAGCTGACCGATCTGCCCGAAGCCCTCGATCCGGCTTTGATGAATGAGGCGATCCTCCGCAATGCGCGCATCCGCGATGAAGGAACCCGCAATCTCGTGGCCGGGGCCCGCGCCGCCGGGACCCGCCGCATCATTGCCCAGAGCATCGCCTGGGCCTATGCGCCGGGCCAGCCGCCTTACGCCGAGAGCGATCCGCTCGATATCGATGCGCAGGGCAGCCGCGCGACAACGCTGCGCGGCATTGCGCGGCTCGAAGGACAGGTCCTGAATGCGCGCAACCTCGCCGGGATCGTGCTGCGCTACGGCCAGCTCTATGGGCCGGATACGGGAAGGGACGTGCCGGCCGGAGCTTCGCCGCTGCATGTCGATGCCGCCGCCCATGCCGCCTTCTGCGCGCTCGATCGCGGCGATCCCGGCATCTTCAACATCGCTGAGGCGGAGGGTGAAGTCATCATCCGCAAGGCGATCGACGGGCTTGGCTGGCGAGCCGATTTTCGCCTGAGCGAAGAGAAGATGAAAGTGAGGGCATGACCATGAATGGAGTCATACGCCAGGCGAACCGGGGAAACCTCACAGGCTTGAGCTTGGCCAGCCTCGGCGTCCTTCTGCTGTCGGCTGCGGCGCTCAACTGGGGCGGCACTTCCGGCATGGATCACCTCATGCACAGCAACAGCGGCGAGACGGCAGCGGCGGCGCGCCCGGCGACGATCGTCAGGCCGGTTTCCTGCGAGAAGCTTCCCAATGTGCCGGGCAAATCGATCACCACCGTGGTGGTGGAGTTTCCCCCCAATGCCTTTTCACCGCGCCACCGGCATCCAGGCTCGGTCACGGCTTTTGTGCTCAAGGGCGCCGTCCGATCGCAATTGAACGGCGGCCCGGCCGAGACCTTCACGGTCGGCCAGTCCTGGTTCGAGCCGCCGGGCACGATCCATATGTTCGCCGAGAATGCCAGCGCGACCGAGCCTGCCTCGCTGCTGGCGACCTTCGTGGCGGATGATGATTGCGGGCCGCTGACGATCTTCGATTGACCTTGTCTCGCTGGAATAGTTCCGTAGGCTGCGGCAAACGGGACTGATCCATGGGGCACGGACATTTACACGGGGCAGCGGCTTCATCCGGAACCGCGGCTGGAAAGCACAAGAGCCGGCTCGCCTGGGCGCTCGGCCTGACCACCTCCTTCATGCTGGTCGAAGTGATCGGCGGCCTGTGGACGGGGAGTCTGGCGCTTCTTGCCGATGCGGCCCACATGCTGACCGATGCGGGCGGCCTGGCCCTGGCGCTCATCGCCATCCGCTTCGCCGAACGGCCGGCGACGCCGCAGAAGACCTATGGCTATGTGCGCATGGAAGTGCTGTCGGCGCTGACCAATGCAGTCGTGCTGCTGCTCCTCACCGCCTATATCCTCTATGAGGCCTATCAGCGCTTCCTCCATCCGCCGGAAATCCTGGGGCTACCGATGCTCGCGGTGGCGGCGGTGGGCCTCGCCGTCAATCTGATCAGCATGAGATTGCTGGCCGGCGGATCGGAGGAAAGCCTCAATGTGAAGGGCGCCTATTTCGAGGTCATGTCGGACATGCTGGGCTCGCTCGGCGTCATCCTGGCGGCCCTCATTGTCATGCTCACCCAGTGGACGCTCATCGATCCGCTCATCGGCGCCGCCATCGGCCTGTTCATCGTGCCGCGCACCTGGAACCTGCTCAAGCAGGCGGTGCACATATTGATGGAGGGAACGCCGCCCAATATCGACATCGGTCTTCTCGAGCGCAAGCTCAAGGACATTGCCGGCGTCGAGGCCGTGCATGATCTCCATGTCTGGACCATCACCTCGGGCCTCGATGCCATGAGCTGCCACCTCGTGGTGGCCGATGCCGCAGGCTCCCGGCGCATACTGGCGGAGGCGTCGGCGCTGATGCGCGAAAGCTTCGGCATCACCCATTCGACCATCCAGATCGAAGACGAGGCGCATCATGCAGGCGAGGGCGATCCAGGACCGGGACACACTCGATAGATGGATCGCCCGCGCCAGGTTCAGGCGGCGAAGCCGCCGTCGATCGTCTGCATCGAGCCGGTGATCATCGCGCCATGAGGGCCGGCGAGGAAGGCCGTATATTCGGCGATCTCGTCGCTATGGATATGGCGCTTGATCGCCATGAAGCTGTGCATGAGATCGGCCATGGGTCCATCGGCCGGGTTCATATCGCTGTCGGTGGGGCCGGGCTGCACGCTGTTGACGGTGATGCCGCGCGGGCCGAAATCGCGGGCGAGGCCGCGCACCATGCCCTGCATCGCCGATTTGGTGAGCGCATAGGCGGAGCCGCCAGCAAAGGGAATGCGATCGCCATTGGTCGAGCCGATGACGATGATGCGGCCATCGGGGTTCATCTTGCGCGCCGCTTCGACGGCGGCGTGGTAGGGCGCGCGGACATTGATATCGATCATGCGGTCGACTGTATCGGCCTCGATGGTGAGGGGGTCGCCGATGGCTGCAATACCGGCATTGATGACGAGGATGTCGAGCGCGCCGCGGCTCGCCACGGTGGCGACGAGGGCATCGCGATCGGCACTGTCGGCGTGGATCGCCTCGGTGCCGGTCTCTTTGGCAAGCTTTTCCGCCGCCTCCCGGGAGCCCGCATAGGTGAAGGCGATCCTGCCTCCGCCCTTGGCGAAGCGGCGGACGACGGCGGCGCCAATACCGCGGCTGCCGCCCAGGATGAGGATATTCTTATCCGAAAAATCGGCCATCTGAGTTCTCCTTGAATTTATGTAGTGGTCGCTATATATAGGTGACCGGGAGATCTGCAAGGATTATTTTAGTGACCGCTACAAAAAATTCGGAACCACGCGGCAGGCCGCGTTCATTCGATATGGACGAGGCGATCCATACCGCCATGAAGCTGTTCCATCGCCGCGGCTTCGATGCGGTAGGGGTGGCCGAGCTCGGCGCCGAGCTCGGCATCAAGCCGCCAAGCTTCTATGCCGCCTTCGGCAGCAAGGCCGGACTCTTCCGCCAGGCCGTCGAGCGCTATGCGGCAGGCGAGGCCAATGTCTTCGGACGGGCACTGGCCAAGGGCGGCACGGTCACGGAGGTGATCGAGCGCATGCTCCACGAAGCCGCGAAGATCTATCCCGAGCATGACGGCATCGCCGGCTGCCTGGTCATCGATGGAGCGCGCAACAGCGCCGATGCCGAAGCCTGCGCCATCATCGCTAGCTTCAAGAAATCCAGCCGCAAGACACTCCGCGACTTCATCGCGACCGAATTTCCGCGCCAGGCGGACGAGCTCGCCGATTTCCTGGTCATTGCGCTCGGCGGCATGTCGGGGGCGGCACGGGATGGGGCAGGCGTCCGGACGCTCAAGGCATTCGCCGCGGCGGCGAGCCGCGCATTCCGCACCGAGACCACGCGATAGTAACTTGCATTTTGATAGTGACTTGGCTAGTCTCCCGGCATCATGCAGCCGAAGAAATCCTTTGGAGTCGAGTGCCCGGTGGCGCGGACACTGGAATGCATCGGGGAGTGGTGGAGCATCCTCATCCTGCGCGATGCCTTCCAGGGCTTCACGCGCTTCGATGAGTTCCAGAAGAGCTTAGGGATAGCGCCCAACATACTGTCGCGGCGCCTGGCGCATCTGACGCAGGCGGGCCTGTTCGAGCGCCGGCGCTATCAGGCGCGGCCGCCGCGCCATGAATATGTGCTGACCGCCAAGGGCCGCGATCTTTTTCCCGTCATGATGGCGATCTTTGCCTGGGGCAACCGGCATCTCGCCGCCAAGGGGGAAACGTTTCTCATGGCGGAGCGCGCGACAGCGCGGGTGCTGAAGCCCCTGATGGTCGATGCCGAAAGCCTGATGCCGCTGTCGCCGGCGTCCGTCATTCTCATTGCCGGGCCGCGCGCCACGGCGGGGACGCATGCGCGCCTCGCCTCGTTGCGGGCGCTCAGGCCAGATACTCCCCTCGCAAAAGGATAATCGTCATGCGCCGAATTGTCGTCACGGGTCTTGGCCTGGTCTCGCCGCTGGGATGCGGCGTCGAGCTTGCCTGGTCGCGTCTTCTCAAAGGCAGCTCCGGCCTGCGGGCACTCCCCGAATGGGCCGCCTCGTTGCCTGCCAAAGTCGCCGGCATCGTGCCGTCCATAAGCGATGACGCGCAGGGCGGCTTCGATCCCGACCGGGCGGCGGCGCCCAAGGACCATCGCAAGATGGACCGCTTCATCCTCTTCGCGCTGCTCGCTGCCGCCGAGGCGGTCGCGCAGGCCGGGTGGCAGCCCGCCAATGCGCATGAGGCGGAGCGCACCGCCACCATCATCGCTTCGGGGATCGGCGGCTTCCCCGCCATGGTCGAGACGGTGCGCACCGTCGACCAGCGCGGCGTGCGCCGGCTCTCGCCTTTCACCATCCCGGCCTTCCTCGCCAATCTGGCGGCGGGCCAAGTCAGCATACGCCATGGTTTCAAGGGGCCGCTCGGCACGCCGGTCACTGCCTGCGCGGCGAGCGTTCAGGCGATCGGCGATGCGGCGCGGCTGATCCGCGCCGGCGAGGCGGATGTCGCGCTGTGCGGCGGCGCGGAGGCCTGCATCGATCTCGTCAGTCTTGGCGGCTTCGCGGCGGCGCGGGCGCTCTCGACCGGCTTCAATGACAGGCCCGAAGAGGCGTCACGGCCTTTCGACCGCGACCGCGATGGCTTCGTCATGGGCGAGGGGGCAGGGCTTCTGGTGATCGAGGCGCTCGAGCATGCACAAGCGCGCGGCGCCAGGCCGATTGCCGAGATCATCGGCTATGGCACCACGGCGGATGCCTATCACATGACATCGGGACCCGATGACGGCGAAGGGGCGCGCCGCGCCATAGCGGCGGCGCTGCAGCAGGCGGGGCTCGCGCCCGATGCGGTCCAGCATCTCAACGCGCATTCGACCTCGACGCCGGTCGGCGACAGGGGCGAGCTCGAAGCCATCAAGTCGGTGTTCGGACAGGCGCGGCGCATCGCGGTCAGCGCCACCAAATCGGCGACGGGACATCTGCTCGGCGCCGCGGGAGGACTGGAAGCGATCTTCACCATCCTTGCGCTGCGCGACCAGGTGGCGCCGCCCACGCGCAACCTCGTCAATCCGGATCCCGCGGCGGAAGGCGTCGATCTCGTCGCCGGCAGCGCGCGGCCGATGGCGATGGAACACGCGATCTCGAACGGCTTCGGTTTCGGCGGCGTCAATGCCAGCATCCTGCTGCGCCGCTGGACTACAGCATGATCCGGAAAAGTTCATGGCCGGGCCTGACCCGGCCATCGTACCGGTTTTCCGAAAAATCCTGCGCAAAAAAACCAATTAGAGTTTCTTGGCCGGGGCCAAGTCGAAGGTCTTCTGGACCGATTTGCCGGCCGCAAGGGCCGCGGTCCACTTGGCCTCCAGAGCAATCTTCTTCTCGGCGGCGCCGATATGAGCGCGGGCCATCGCGGGCGACAGCGACACGAGGCCATCATCATCGCCGATGACGAGATCGCCCGGCGTCACCAGCCTGCCGCCCATGATGACGGGCGTGTTGACAGCGCCTTTCTCGGCGGAAGAGGGGCCGCGCGGCGTTATCCAGCGCGTGAACACCGAAAAATCCGACCATTCCGCCAGGGTCGCGACATCGCGGATGGCGCCGTCGCAGACCAGGCCCGCCATCCTGCGGCCGCGCAAATGGCCACTGAGGATCTCGCCGATCATGGCGGTCTCGCGATGACCGTGGGCGGCGATCATCAGCACGTCGCCGGGACGCATCTGCTCGAGCGCAAAGAGCACGGCGCCGAAATCCGGCGGCTCGCAGAGCGCCGTCACCGCGCGCCCGAAGAGGCGCGGCTGCCGGCCCGGCGGGTTGAGAGGGCGGATATCCGGATCGATCTGGCCGTCGCCGCGCACGATATCCACCGCAATGGCAACCGGCACGGCGCGCCAGCGCTCGATTTCCGCGGCCGACAGATCGGATGTCGGCGCGGCATGAATGGTGACGGTCACGGCAAGTCCCCTTCGTCTGTTTCCCCAACGATGGAGACTTGCTTAGCCCATCCCTGGATCGAGATCACGCCTGCTTCGTCACGGTGATATGTGAGGCGAGCGGTGTCGAGACCCACTCGGTGAAGGCATATCCCAAAGCCGGCAAATCGAGATCGTGAAAGAGGCTTTCGCCCTTGCCCAGCAGCATCGGCGACATGGCCAGATGCATCTCATCGACAAGCCGGGCCCTCAGATATTGCCTGACCGTCGCGACGCCACCGCCCACCAGCACATCCTTGCCTTTGGCGGCCTCCCGCGCCCGGCGCAGTGCTTCCTCGATGCCATCGGTCACGAAATGGAAGGTCGTCCCGCCCTCCATCTCGACCGGCGGGCGCGCATGATGGGTCAGCACGAAGACCGGCACATGATAGGGCGGGTTGTCGCCCCACCAGCCTTTCCAGGTCTCATCGGGCCAGGGCCCGCGCACCGGGCCGAACATGTTCCGTCCCAGGATCCAGGCGCCGATATTCTCGAAACCGCGCTTGGCGAAGTCCTCATCGATACCTGTTTTGCCATCCTGCTTGCCAAGCATGGCGCGGAAAGTCCTGGTCGGGAAAAACCATCTGTGCAGGTTCTCGCCGTTCACGCCGAGTGGGTCTTGCACGCTCTGGTCAGGCCCGGCGCCATAGCCGTCGAGGGAGATGGAGAAGTTGCGGACATACAGTTTGGACATGGCAGGCTCCTGTATAACCAGTTGTGTAATGCAACTAGTTATACAAAGAGTGATTGCATAATGCAAGTGGTTATTTGAGACGTTTCACACGATCTCGTTCCGCAAAGCCGATCCCGCCTGCAGGCGCCCGATATTTTCCAGCAGGAGATCGACGATGCGGCTTTCATAGCGGCGAGTCTCGCCGGCACTGTGCGGCGTCACGAGCACATTGGGGAAGCGCCAAAGCTCGGAGCTCGCCGGCAACGGCTCATCATAGACGCAATCGAGAGCGGCGCCGGCAAGGGCGCCGCGGCGCAGAGCCTCGATGAGCGCCGGCTCATCGACGACACGGCCGCGCGCGACATTGATGAGATAGGCGCCCGGATGCAGGGCGGCGAGCGCCGCCTCGCCGATCAGCCCTTCGGTTTCGGGGGTAAGCGGGCAGGTGAGGGCGACAAAATCCGCTTGTGGCAAGGTGTCGAGGAGCTGCGCCGGACTGACGATGCGTGCCACGCCCGGCACGGGCTGCGGCGTACGCTTCATGCCGATCACCGTCATGCCGAAGGCATCGGCGAGACGGGCAAGCCTCTGGCCGATGCGCCCGAGGCCGATGACCAGCAGCGTCTTGCCATGAAGCTCATCTTCACGGCGGGAGGGATCGCCGATCATCGGGCGCCAATGCCGCCCCGACTGATGATCGCGGGCCAGATGCAGATGACGGGTGAGGGCCAGCATCAGCGCGATCGCATGCTCGGCGACCGCGATCTCGTTGCCGCCCTGGGCACTGGCGAGCTTTATGCCGCGCTCGCGCAACATCGCCTTCGCGAACTGGTCGGTGCCGGCGCTGATCGACTGGATGAGCCGCAGCCTCGGGGCGCGGTTCACCAGCTCATTGCGCCAGAGGCCGGAAACCACGAGAATATCGGCGTCGCCGACACGCCGCTCAAGCTCGTCAAGGGTGCGGACCTCGAAGGACTCGAACTTGCGGCCGCGCGTCAGGAATTCATCACGCAGCTGGTACGCTTTGTGGGCGAAGGCGATGGTCAGGTCAGGGGAGGGATCGCTCATGAAGAGAGGAGACTCTGTTTGATATTGATCGGCTCATTATAGACAGGCAGCTGCCTTGGGAAATGCCGGCTTGTGACTCGCGTAACGGAATGATTGACTGAGCTACGCGTAAACGTTGTGAGCAGGAGGAGACGCAAGCTTGCTCTTTGCATTCGACGATCGGTCATCGGATTCGCCCTTTATCGAAAGAGTGTGGCGCTGTCACAGTCTGCACGCCGGCTCGTTTCGCTCCATCGCCTCGCCGCACTGGGAAATGGTGATCACGCGCCATCACGGCTGCAGCATGTTCACCTTACGCGGACCGGAGACCAGGCCCACTTTTGCCGAAGTTCCGGCGGAGGGCGCGTGGTTCGGCATCCGCTTCCGGCTCGGCACTTTCATGCCGGGATTGCCGGTGGCCCGTCTCATCGACCGGCAGGATGTGAATCTGCCGGTCGTGTCCGGGCATTCCTTCTGGCTCAACGGTGCTGAATGGGAATATCCGGACTTCGACACCGCCGAGACCTTCGTGGCGCGTCTCGTCAAGCGCGGCTTCATCGCGCGAGATCCGGCCATCGAAGCTGTGCTCGCCGGTGATGACCAGGCCCTGTCGGTGCG
The DNA here is from genome assembly GCA_003576695.1 of Taklimakanibacter lacteus. Classification (GTDB taxonomy): domain Bacteria; phylum Pseudomonadota; class Alphaproteobacteria; order Rhizobiales; family Aestuariivirgaceae; genus Taklimakanibacter; species Taklimakanibacter lacteus. Next base: position 16,079 of record QOZQ01000008.1, on the reverse strand, counting down.
TTCCGTCCAGCGCCATTTCCTGCACGCGACCGGCATGACCCATGGCACCTATCGCCAGATTGCACGCGCACGCCATGCGACACAGCTGCTCAAAGCAGGGGCATCCATTCTCGACACTGTTCACGAGGCGGGTTTCTTCGACCAGTCGCACCTGGCGCGTTCCCTCAAACGCCTCATCGGGCAGACGCCGGGCGGCGTCATGCGCGAGGAGGAGCAGTTGTCGTTTCTGTACAAAACAGCGTCCGGGGCCTGAGCCTATTGTGCTCGCGGCCATGCCGCCCTGAATGGCGCGCCGTGGTCGATCAGCGGCGGCGCCAGGCAGAAAACTGAAAAGAGGAGGGGAACGCATGATACCCAACACCAGAGCCACAGTCTGGCTCGGCTACATATTGAGCGGGCTTGTCATTCTGTTCATGATCTTCGATGCGGCCATCAAGCTCGTTCCGATTGACGCCGTCATCGCATCGAGCACGGCTCTGGGTCTGCCCGCCACGGCAGGGTTCGCCCGCGGATTGGGCATGCTGGCGCTGGCCTGCACGGCGCTCTACGCCTTTCCGCGCACTTCCGTGCTGGGGGCGGTGCTGCTTACCGGCTATCTGGGCGGCGCGGTCGCCACGCATGTGCGGGTCAGCAGCCCGGTTTTCAGCCATGTCCTGTTCGGGGTCTATCTCGGCATCCTGCTGTGGGGTGGACTCTATCTGCGGGATGAGCGTCTGCGGGCAATCTTCCCGGCTCGCCGGTCCTGATGTCCGGTTCGCCGGTCGCAAATTTGCCACGAGATGCCAGGATTGTCGGGCCATGTGTTTTTCTCCTTTTGGCCGCCTTGCGTCGATCCGCCGTTCCAGCTCCGCCATTGTCGTCATGGTCCTGTGCCTGGCTGTTTCCGTGCAGCCCGTGCTGGCCGCCAAGAAGGGCATGGAAACGCTGCGCATCTCTCCCTTGAGGATCATGTGCGTCAAGGCTCCTTGCCCTCCCTGGGATGCGATGGCGATTTCACAAGGAACGGGACCCGCAGGCCCGCATCCACTTTATCTGGGACCTTTGCCGTCCATCATCGGGACGAAAGCGGACAGGACCCTGATCGCCAGGACATGGCGCGAGAAGGGCTGTCTCATTCTGCGCGCCAGGTTGCAGCGGCCAGGCAAATCCGCGGTTCTCACCGTTGGCCGCATCCTGCGTTCCTGCTGATCATCCGCAAGAAAAAGGGGTCGGACGCGCAGCATCCAACCCCTTGTTTGAACTGGCTCCCCGGGCCGGACTCGAACCAGCGACCAAGCGGTTAACAGCCGCTTGCTCTACCACTGAGCTACCGGGGAATGGCAGCGCCTATACCAGAGGTTTCTGGCACTTGAAAAGTGTTTTTGCAAGCTGTCGAAAAGCTTTTGCCGCCACCCTATATAGAGGCCTCAGGGAGCGGACCGACCCACATGCACAGCGTCAAATTCGCCGGGCGGAGAATTTACGTACCCAACCATCCGGTCATCAGGATCGTGCTGGGTTGTGTGCTTCTCCTCGGCGGTTTCCTGGGGTTCCTTCCCGTGCTCGGCTTCTGGATGGTGCCGCTCGGCCTGCTGATTCTTGCCATCGACATCCCGATAGCGCGGCGCCTCAGGCGACGCCTCGAGATCAGGCTCGGCCGCTGGCTGGTCAGGACATCGCCGAAATGGGCGCGCCGCTTCGGCTTCTCGACCGGTGAAAAAACGGCCTGATGACTGTCACGCCTTCTTATTCCTGTCATTGCCGCTCGCCTATCGTGAGCCGGCTCAATGCAGAAGAGATGGCGGGCATGAAATCCGATCGTGACATCGACAAGACCTATCCGCGCGCCGATTTCGTCGCCAAGCTCAGGCGCCTGGCCGATGCGCTCGAGGCGGAAGAGCCGTTCGAAATCCAGGTCGCCGGCGAACGGCTGCATGTGCCGGCGCGCGCGTCGCTCTCGATCGAGCATGAGCGCGAAGCGGGGAATGAGGAGATCGAATTCCAGCTGCGCTGGCGGCGCGAGACGGCGGCCTGATTGAACTTCAGGAGGGCGGTCCAGCCGCGGCTCTCAATTGGCTGAGCCGCTCAGCCGCCCGCATCAGCAACTCATGTTCGTGACTGAGAAAAGGGTTTGCATCGCCACCGGCGTCTTCCAGATCGCGGGCATGAGCAATGAGTTCGTCAACCAACTCGCTATCGGACATTCCAGGCCTCGCCGCTTGTTGTTGCGACTCGAGAATTCACGGGACGGCATTTTGGTTTCATCGACCGGAAAATTTCCGGTCCGCATATCGATGATCGGCAATTGAATGGCTGCCAAGCGGGAACGGGGCGACGGCTCGACGCCGACCCCTCAGACGCGCAAGAGCCATCCGCATGAGTCGGTTGGCGAAAATCGGACCAATGCCCGAGAGCAGCGTGCAAGCGGGTTGCGACGGTGCCCGTCACAAAACCTGCAAACTCGCTGATTTAAAAGGGGAAAGAGAAGAAAGACTGGAGGCCTCGCCCGGAATCGAACCGAGGTACACGGATTTGCAGTCCGCTGCGTAACCACTCCGCCACGAGGCCCTGGGCGGGCCTTATAGTCGAAGCCCACGGCAACTACAATGTGTTACGATTGGCGCATGGACAGACACCTTCTATTTGGTTATCAGCATCTTATGACCGATTTCGCCACTGCCCGCGCCAGGATGATCGTTTCCCAGGTGCGACCCAACGGCATCACCGATGGCCGCATCCTCCAGGCCATGGCCCAGCTGCCGCGCGAGCTCTTCGTACCTGAAGCCCGCCGCGCCATTGCCTATGTCGATGAGGATGTGGAGATCGGCTCCGGCCGCGCCCTCATGGAGCCGATGGCGCTCGCCAAGCTGGTACAGCTCGCCGAGATCGGTCGCGATGACCGTGTGCTTCATGTCGGCTGTGGCACCGGCTATGCGACGGCCCTTGTGGCGTCGTTGTGCAAGTCGGTTGTCGCCATCGATGAGGACCAGGGATTTGTCGATGCCGCCAGCGCCAATCTGGCCCGGCTCGGGATAGCCAACGCCAAGGTCAGCAAGGCCGCCCACGCTTCGGGTTGGAGCACGGCCCAACCCTATGACGCCATTCTCATCGACGGCCAGGTGCCGGCGGTTCCGCCCGCTTTGCTGCAGCAGTTGGCCGATGGGGGCCGGCTGGTGGCCGTGGTGGGTGACAATCTGGTGGCGACGGCGACACTTTACAGCCGGCATGACGGGGCGATCAGCTCGCTGCCTGCTTTCGAGGCATCGGTCGCCCGCTTGCCGGGGGTCGTTGTGGACAGGCCGGGCTTTGTCTTTTGATTGGGTTCCGATCTTGCGCTAAGATCGAGATCGGGCTCGAAGGGAACATAAAAGTGAGTTTTGGGCAAATGGGGCGTATGCGGTTCAGTGCGTGGGGAATAGCAGGGGCGCTGGCACTTCCGCTCCTGTTTGGTTCAGCGATCGTCAAAGCCGAAACCCTGGCGGAGGCCTTGGCGTCGGCCTATTCCGGCGAGCCGACCTTGCGGGCCGAGCGTGCCCGCCAGCGGGCAACCGACGAGCAGACGCCCCAGGCGCTGTCGGGCTGGCGTCCGACGGTGAGCGCCGCCGGTGACATCGGTGTAACCGATACGCATGCCAGCCCCAATATCGGCAGCAACGGAACCGACTATCCGTCCGACATTTCCATCACCCTGACGCAGCCGGTGTTTCGTGGCTTCAAGACGGTCAAGGGCGTGAAGCGTGCCGAGGCGAATGTCGAAGCCGGCCGCCAGAACCTGCTGGCGGTCGAGCAGCAGACACTGTTCGACACGGTCCAGGCCTATATGAATGTGATCCGCGACCGGCGGATCCTGGCGCTCAGGCAACGTAACGTCACGGTGCTGCGCGAGCAGCTGCGCGCCTCGACCGAGCGCTTCAATGTCGGCGAGGTCACCCGCACCGATGTGGCGCAATCGCGCGCCCGCCTCAGCCTGTCGGAATCGACGGTTGCGGAAGCCAAATCCAATCTCGCCGCCAGCATCGCCACCTACAACAAGGTGGTTGGCCATGCGCCGGGCTCGCTCAAATATCCGAAGCTGCCCAAACTGCCGAAGAGCCTGAACAGCGCCACGGCGCTGGCGGAGAAGATCAACCCCAACATCCTTTCCGCCGCCTTCGTGGCGGAAGCTGCCCGCCACAATGTCGGCGTGGTGAAGGGGGACCTCCTGCCGTCGGTCAATCTGCAGGCAAGCGCGTCCAACACCATTCCCGATCTCGATCACGACAGCCGGAATACGGAGCGGCTGAGCCTCATCGGCAGCGTCAGCATCCCGCTTTACGAGGCCGGCAGCGTCTATTCGGCGGTGCGCGAGGCCAAGCAGACGGAAAGCCAGCGCCGCATCGAGATCATCGGCGCCGCCCGCACGGTGCGGGAATCGGTGGTCACCTCGTGGAACGCGCTGGCGGCCGCCCGCGAGACCATCACATCGGCGAAGGCGCAGGTCTCGGCCTCCGCTCTTGCCCTCGACGGCGTGAAGCAGGAATATCTGGTAGGATCGCGCACGACGCTCGACGTGTTGAACGCGGAAGCCGAGCTGCTCGACGCCCAGGTCACCCTGGCGCAGGCCGAGCGTGACCAGATCGTCTTCGCCTATCAGGTCCTTGGCTCTGTCGGCCAGCTGACGGCCCGGCAGCTCAGCCTCGGTGTCGACTATTACGACCCGATCGAGAACTACGACAATGTCCGCAGCAAGTGGTTCGGCACCGGCGTGAACACGGTCGACTGAACCGAAGCCGTTCCTCGCCATCTCCTGCGCGAGACGCTTTCCGCGGCAACGGTGCGAAACATGAGCGCAGGCCCGCTGTTCTTGTGATAGGCTTTGCCCGCAATTTGCAAGTGCTCCCGTTTTGCGCGATCTTGATCGGGAGTTGGTGCATATGAGTCGCCGGCGACAGGACTTAACCTCAATGAAACAAGGCCACAAACCGGCCGAGCCCAGAATGGAAGACGTGCTGGCTTCCATAAGGCGTGCCATTGACGAGAATGCCACCGGAGCGCCGGCAGACCGTTTGGGTGGGGCAATGGCAGAGCTCAGAGTGAAGCTCGACCGGCCGTTGACGTCGCAGGACAACCGCCAGCGCGACTACAATTCGAGCACGGCATCACAATCGTCACAGGGCTTCGCCGGTATTTTGGGGACAAGGCGGAGCTTCGAGTCGGCGCGGCGGGAGCGGGAACCAATCGAGCCGCGGCCCGAACCGGTCGCCATGCCCGAAGACGACGGGCAGTATATCTATGACGGCTATTATGGCGCGCAGGTCTCCGACTATGACGAATCGGCGCCGGTCGAGCCGCCTTATCCGGCAGGCCGGCCGCAAGTCTCCCAGCGCTACTTGCCGCCGCCCGTGAGCCTCGACAACCGGCAAAGCATGGGGGCGCCGGCGGGCGGCCTCATGTCGGAGAGCAGCAGTGCCGCGACACAGGCCGCTTTCGATCAATTGGCAGATACGATCACCAGGCGAGCATTGGGCGACCGCCCGATCACCGACATCGCGCATGAGCTTCTCAGGGGCATGCTGAAGGAATGGCTCGACAACAATCTGCCCAAGATCGTCGAACGGCTGGTGCGTGAGGAAATCGAGCGCGTTGTCCGGCGGCCGCAGCGATAATCGTTGTTCCATTGATCCAGTCCGGCCTGGGAGCGGAGCGTTTGGCCTGGGTTCGAGGGGTTTGCGGGGGGCAATCCAGCGATGACAGCGGATAAAAGGCAGTCACCACGCATGCGCCGCCTCGAGGATGCGCGCTAAAGGCCGGTTGAAACAGGCAGCGCTCTGGTGTTTAAAGCCCGCCATGCCTCCCCAAATCAGCGAAAATCATGCTTGAGAAGACCTATATCCCTGCCGAAATGGAAGCCCGCCTCTATGTAGAGTGGGAAAAGGGCGGCTTTTTCAAGCCGGGGCGCCGTCCCAAGGCCAAGCCCTTCACTATCGTCATCCCGCCACCCAATGTGACGGGCTCGCTCCATATGGGGCATGCCCTCAACAACACGATCCAGGACATATTGTGCCGCTTCGAGAGGATGCGTGGGCGCGACGTCCTCTGGCAGCCGGGCACCGACCATGCCGGCATCGCCACGCAAATGGTGGTGGAGCGCCTCCTGCACAAGGAGAACAAGACCGACCGGCGGACCATGGGGCGCGAGGCCTTCCTGAAACGCGTTTGGGCGTGGAAGGAGGAATCGGGCGGCACCATCTCGCGCCAGCTGCGCCGGCTCGGCGCCTCCTGCGACTGGAGCCGCGAGCGCTTCACCATGGATGAGGGCCTGTCGCGCGCCGTCCTCAAGGTGTTCGTCCAGCTCTATCGGGACGGGCTCATCTACAAGGACAAGCGGCTGGTCAATTGGGATCCGAAGCTGCTGACCGCGATCTCCGATCTCGAAGTGGTGCAGAAGGAGATCAAGGGCCATCTGTGGCATCTGAAATATCCGATCGAAGGATCGGATGAGCATATCGTCGTCGCCACCACGCGGCCCGAGACGATGCTGGGCGACTCGGGCGTCGCCGTCCATCCGGAGGATGAGCGCTACAAGCATCTGATCGGCAGGAATGTCGTGCTGCCGCTGGTCGGCCGGTTGATTCCGATCGTGGCGGACGAATATTCCGACCCCGAGAAGGGCACCGGCGCGGTCAAGATCACGCCGGCGCACGACTTCAATGATTTCGATGTCGGCAAGCGGCGGACTCTGCGCCAGATCAATGTGCTCGACCAGTTCGGCAAGATGCTGCTCGAGGGCAATGAGGATTTCCTCGCCGCCGCCAAGGTGCCGCCGGCGACATTGGCGCTCCATGGCCTCGACCGGTTCGAGGCGCGCAAGCGCATCGTCGCCATGCTGGAAGAGCAGGGGCTCGTCGACAAGATCGAGCCGCATGTCCACCAGGTTCCGCATGGCGATCGTTCCGACGTCGTCATCGAGCCGTGGCTGACCGAGCAGTGGTATGTCGATGCCAGGACCTTGGCTGAGCCCGCCATCGCCGCGGTCGAGAAGGGCGACACGGTCTTCGTGCCGAAGAACTGGGAGAAGACCTTTTACGAATGGATGCGCAACATCCAGCCCTGGTGCATTTCGCGCCAGCTGTGGTGGGGGCATCAGATCCCGGCCTGGTATGGCCCCGATGGCGAGATCTTCGTCGAGGAGAATGAGGACCTGGCGCTGGCCGCGGCCCAGCGCCATTACGGCACGCGCACGCTCCTGAAGCGCGATGAGGACGTGCTCGACACCTGGTTCTCCTCCGCTTTGTGGCCGTTCTCGACGCTCGGCTGGCCCGATGCGACGCCTGAGCTCAAGCGGCATTATCCGACCGATGTGCTGGTCACCGGCTTCGACATCATCTTCTTCTGGGTGGCGCGCATGATGATGATGGGGCTTCACTTCATGAAGGAGAAGCCCTTCCACACCGTCTATATCCACGCGCTGGTCCGCGACGAGAAGGGCCAGAAGATGTCGAAGTCGAAAGGCAATGTCATCGACCCGCTGGATCTCATGGACCAGTTCGGCGCCGATGCCCTGCGCTTCACGCTCGCCGCCATGGCGGCGCAAGGACGCGACATCAAGCTTTCGACCCAGCGGGTCGAAGGCTATCGCAATTTCGGCACCAAATTGTGGAACGCGGCGCGCTTCTGCGAGATCAACGGCGCCAGGCGCGATCCGGATTTCGACCCGATCGCGGCGCGGGTCACCATCAATCGCTGGATCGTGGGAGAGGTGGCGCGCAGCCGCGACACGGTCACCAAAGCGATCGAGGAGCATCGCTACAATGACGCGGCGGGCAGCCTCTATGGCTTCGTGTGGAACGTCTTCTGCGACTGGTATGTCGAGCTGATCAAGCCGGTGCTTTCGGGAAGCGACGAGGCGGCCAAGGCCGAGACGCAGCATTGCGCGCAGTGGGTGCTCGACCAGATCCTGCTGCTGCTGCACCCCTTCATGCCCTTCATCACCGAGGAGCTGTGGCAGAAGACGCAGGCGCAAGGCATGCTCATCGCCGCCGAATGGCCGAGCTACAAGGGGCTTGGCGATGCGAAAATCGATGCCGAGATGAGCTGGGTCATCGACTTCATCTCGCAGGTGCGCTCGGTGCGCGCCGAGATGAACGTGCCGGCCGGCGCCAGGATCGGTTGCGTCATCGTCGGCGCCAATACGGAATCGCGCCGGCGCGCCGCCACCTGGGAACAGGAGATCGTGCGGCTGGCGCGGCTCAAGTCCATCGATTTCGGCGACAAGGTTCCGGCCTCATCGGCGCAAGTGGTGCTGGGCGAGGCCGTGCTGGCGCTGCCGCTGGAAGGCGTCATCGACTTTGCGGCCGAACGGGCGCGCCTCGGCAAGGAGTTCGAGAAGGTGGCGAAGGACATCGCCGTGATCGAGGGCCGCCTCGGCAATCCGGGCTTCGTCGCCAAGGCGCCGGAAGAGGTTCTGGAAGAGACGCGCGAGCGCAAGGCCGCGCTCGCCGCCCAGCGCGTCAAGCTCGACGAGGCGCTCAGCCGGCTGAAGTAGCGGCCGGGCGCGCTGCCTTGCGGCGCCGGCGCCGGGTCGGCTTTGCCGCGCTGCCGCTATTGCTGGCGCGGCTGGCGCGGACGGGCGCAGCGCGGCGCATGCCATAGGGGAAGAGGGTTCCGATCGCGACGCCGAGTCCCAGGCCGACCGCGCCCAGCAGCAAGGGATTGGCTTCGCTCAGATGAGCGAGATCGGCGCGGCGCGGCATGCGCAAATGGGGGAGGTGGGAGCTTCCGGCCGCTTCATGGGCCCAGTCATAGGCTCGTCCGAGAGTTTCCCGGCCGCGGCGCATCGCCATGCCGGCATTGTCCTGCAGCGACCGGGCGGCGGTCGTCTTGCCGTTTCGGCGAGCCCGCCGCGTCGTCTTGGTTTTCCGGGTGGTCTTCATCTTGGAACCTCCTTCTTTTGAGTTGCGATGAGTGATCTGGCCTTGCGCCTGATGCGCTGGGCCTTGGCTTGTCGCGGCCGGCGGGCGTCCAAAGCGAGCCAGCTCAGTCCCAGCAGCACGGGAATGACGGGCAGGGGATTGCGGCGCAATGACCGGCCGGCGGCGGCGACGGCCTGCCGTCGCGGGTCGAGTTGGCGCAAGGCCTCATCGGCAAGGCCGAGCGGTGTCAGTTTGCGCCTCACCTTGCGCAGGCTTCTGGCGAAATCCGCGCGGCGGCGATCGGCCTCGGCTTCCAGCTCATCAATTCGGCTCATTGAGCGCGCTCCAGATGGTCCTCGCTGTATCCTGCGTGCGGCCCTTCAGCACGGCTGTGTGCAGGATCGTCCGGATCCAGGCGATCAGGCCGCCGGCGATCACGATCAGCATGAATCCGATGGCGAGGCCTGCCATGACCGGGCCCAGGGACGGCGTCAGGCTCGCCACAAGGACGTTGGCCAATGTGACCGATGCGGCGATTGCCGCCATCAGGGCGCCAACCGCCATCAACGCCGCGACTTCCACACGCCGGACGCGCGAGCTTACCTTCGCCCGGAAGAGGCGCCGTTCCGCCGAGGCCCAGGCCCGACCATCGCTCTTCAACTGGTCGAGGAGCTCGCTCAAGGTGGTGTCCGGTTTGCCCTCAGTGTGCGCCATGGCGCTGCTCCTAATGCACGGCCTTGCGGGCGCGTCCGCGCCGTCTTGTGCGTCCGGCGGAGGATTTTGGGCGCGCCTTCATCGGGACCGGCCAGCCATGCACCAATTGCGTGAAGGCAAGACCAGCCGCGACGCCGAGCGTCAGGGTCGCAACCGGCTGGCGCCTGGCGAAATGGGTGAAGTCTTCCAGCATGTCGGGAAATTCGGTCTTGGCGATATAGTCGGCGAGGTCATCGAGATTTTCCGCCGCGGCGTCGCTGTAGAACCGCAGTTGCGGAAAATCATCGAGGGTTGCGCCGAAGTCCCGGGTGGCTGAGGCAAGCTCGACGATCCGATCGGCGCCTGAGCGCTTGCGGCTTTCCGCCAGTGTCGAGGCTAGGGACAGGGCATCGTCGAAAATGCGATTGCCGACCGGCTTGCTGTAGGATGTGCGGCGGGGGCGCCGGGTTTTCTTCGCTGCTTTGGCCAAGGGAGTAACCTCGCAATCCAGGTTGCTGACGCTGCGAGTGACAACGTCCGGATTTCAGGAAAGTTCCCGGAAGGGAACAGCAGCCCTTTGATCCGGCTCGTCTAATCCCGTTCTTGCGTTTGACGCCGCAATCCCGCAAGGAGCGCCGGCATCCTTCGGACATCATCCCGGTGAGAGATTCATGCCGTCATCACGCCACATCACCATCGCGCCGCAGAGCGGCGAGGCTGTCGCCGTCAAGCGCGGCGATCTTGTCCGCATCATCGATCCGAAGGGCCAACAGGTCGCGGATCTCTGGGCCTTCGCGACTGAAGAAGGCGCGCTCGACTGGCTCTCGACATCGCAGACGCGCAATATCACCGAAAGGCTCTTTCCACGGATAGGCGAGAGCTTCTACAGCGCCAAGGCCGAGCCGATGCTGACGCTGATCGAGGATGCATCGCCCGGGCCCCATGACATGCTCTATCCGGCCTGCGATCGCGCGCTCTATGATCATGCGGGACTGCCCGATCATCCCAATTGCCAGGACAATCTTCTGGCGGCGCTCAAGCGCTCCGGCATCGCCATCAGCTTCGTGCCTGATCCGGTGGACCTGTTCCAGAACTCACCGCCGCAGCCCAATGGCCGCATCGATGTCCTGGCCTCGATCAACCCGCCCGGCGGCTATGTGACCTTGCGGGCCGAGCGCGACCTGCTCCTCGTGGTCACCGCCTGCTCGGTCGACTTTCATCCGACCAATGGCGATGCCTGCACCGAGATCGAAGTCGAGGTCACATCGCCTCGATGAAACTGGAAATTCACTGTTGCCTCAAGGTGATGTGTCGACACGTAACTGTCATGAAGCTTGCAAATAATTAAGCCATTCGGCCCGGTCTTTTTGACCGAGCCGTCTTTTCGGATCGCGGAAGTGGTGTTAGGTTTTTCCGGGCCGGCGAGGAGGCGTGACATGGGCAACACCAGACTGACGTGGAACGAAGAGACCAGATCCTTCAAAGCCAACTACCGCATCGAGCATGTCGGCAATATCCATTTCGAAGTCGACTCGAACCTGCCGGGCGGTGGTGCGCGGCAGAGCGGTGACGAGAAGAAGGCGCTGGCGTTGCGCCATGCCAAGCTCCTGGTGCGCAGCCTCGCCGCCGAGCTCGAACGCCAGGCGCGCTGAACGCGCTCAGCCTGCGGCGGCGACCGAGGCGAGATAAGGCACGATGCGCTGCGCCGCATCGTTGTCCATCGTCGTGATGGTCTGATAGAATTTTATCGCCACATCGCACATGCGCTTGTCATCCAGGTGCTTGCCCGGCTCGATGATGAGCTGCAGATCGGCATCCGTCATGCCCTTCGATTTCAGATAGCCGACGGTGATGCGCCAGTCCGCTACGGTGGGCTGCAGATGCTTGAGCTTCAGGCTTTTGCCTTCGGCGGCCGTGCGGAAATAATATCCGGTCGTCTCGTCCGAGAGCTGCATCAGCGTCTGGTCCTTGAGGAAATCGGGGCCAAGTGTCCGGGTGAGGGCAACGCCACCTTTGGCGACCAGCTCGTTGCAGACCTTGAAGCCATATCCGGTCCTGACATAGTCATATTGAGGGATTTGCGCGCTCAGGCTCAGGCGCAGGCGCTGCAAGCTCGCCATGGCGAAATAGGGGGCGTTCTGCCTTCTGAGATTGGCGGTGAACTCGGCGCCCTCGATCAGGGCTCGCTGGGGATCGGTGCCCTCACGCATGTCCCTGAAGACGAGCTCCAGCAATTGCGCATAGGCTTCGGGATAATATTCCTTGAGAACCTGATATGTCTTGAAGCCGGCCAGCTCCTTCTCGACCTCGGCGCGCAGGTCGGTTTCACTGGTCACGGGCGGCCGGGCCCAATCGCGCAAAAGCGGTGCCAGCTCAATATAGGCTGCGGGAATCATGAGAAAGGCGATGAGGGCGACCAACCAGCCCCGTCCCACGTTCTTAACAGCATCCATCCGACAATCATTGCCGACATTTGTGAGTCACGGCAAGGTGGGCGCCAACAATATTTGACGCTTGGTAATTTGAATGCTAGGCCCACAAACTTGGCGGAAACTGTCGTTTGGCGGAGGCGGTCGGGAGGAGTCATGAGGAAAGGGGTACTGATACTGCCGTTTTTTCTCCTCGGCGGATGCAGTACCGCGTCCATGCCGGACCTGGAGGACGTCCCCCCGACCGCGCAAGCGTCGGCGGACCCGGAAGCGGCGGCCGGCCTGACAGGATTGGCTGAACTCACCGCTGAACAGCGGACGGATATAGAACAGGGTGTAAGGCGGGGCCTTTCTGACGACAATTCCGCAGTCTTCGGCAGGATGAAAGCCAGAGTCAGCCAATTCACCACGCAGAGCTACATCGTCTGTGGATGGGTCAATCCGGGCAGCAGCGGATATCAGCCCTTTGTCGCGATGTATGTCCCGAAGATGAGAAACGCGCTGCTGATCGGCGTGGGGGGCCGGCAACCGCCCGACGCCATACGTCGGCGTTGCATCGATGAGGGCGTTCCTCTCGATAGTTAGCGGGGCGGAGGCAGCGCGTGCCGCCTGACTGAAGTGGTGCCGGAAGAGGGGATTGAACCCCCGACCTTCGGTTTACAAAACCGCTGCTCTACCGCTGAGCTATTCCGGCCACGCGCGAATGCGAAGGCCATATAGCGGGCGCTGCCGCGAGGCGCAACGCCCGTTCAGGCGGCGGCCTTCGCCTGCGAGCGGCTGCCCTCGATGTTGGGCAGGAACCAGGTCACGAGCCCGATGAGCGGCAGGAATGAGCAGAGCTTGAAGACATAGCCGATGCTCGTCCAGTCGGCGATCTCGCCGAGGATGGCAGCACCCAATCCCCCCATGCCGAAGGCAAGGCCGAAGAAGAGGCCGGCGATCATGCCGGGCCGGCCGGGCACGAGCTCCTGCGCATAGACGACGATGGCCGAGAAGGCCGAAGACAGGATCAAACCAATGATGATGGCCAGCACCAGCGTCCATTCGAGATTGGCATAGGGCAGGGCCAGCGTGAACGGGACGGTGCCCAGGATCGAGAACCAGATCACATATTTGCGGCCGAAATAGTCGCCGAGCGGGCCGCCCAGGAAAGTGCCGGCGGCAACCGCGGCGAGAAAGACGAACAGATAGAGCTGCGAGCCGTGCACCGACACGCCGAAGGTTTCGATCAGATAGAAGGTGAGGTAGTTGCCGAGGCTCGCCATGTAGACGAATTTCGAGAACACCAGGGCGACCAGGACCGCGATCGAGAGGATGACGCGGTTGCGCGAAAGATGCGCGACCTTGTGGCGCTTGCTTGTTGCAGAAACGCGCGTGCGTCCGTGGGTGGCGTACCAGCGGCCGACGAAGGTCAGGAGACCCATGGCGACAATACCCGCCGCCATGAACCAGGCGACGCTTTTCTGGCCGTGAGGCAGGATGATCAGCGCCGCGAGCAGGGGGCCGATGGCGGACCCGACATTGCCGCCGACCTGGAACAGGGACTGAGCGAAGCCGTGCCGGCCGCCGGAAGCAAGCCGTGCGATGCGCGAGGACTCGGGGTGGAAGATCGACGAGCCGATGCCGACAAAGGCGGCGGCGGCCAGCAGCAGCGGATAGGAGTTGGCGGTTGCGATCATGCCCAGTCCGATGACGGTCATGCCCATGCCGATCGCCGCCGAATAAGGCAGCGGGCGGCGGTCGGTATACATGCCGACCAGCGGCTGCAGGAGCGAGGCGGTGAGCTGGAAAGCGAGCGTGATGAAGCCGATCTGGCCGAAATCGAGGTGATAGGAGTCCTTCAGGATCGGATAGATCGACGGCAGCAGCGCCTGCATCATGTCGTTGAGGAGATGGCAGAGGCTGAGCGCGCTCAACACCGCGATCACAGTGTCATGATGGGAAGGAGCGTCGGCGTTCTCGGCGGTCGTCACGATTGGCATCCTGTTTCCGGAGATGCCCTCCTAGCCGATCAGGCCGTTTCAGGCCTGCGCTTTTTCGGCAACCGAGCCCCCCGACCGGTGCAAAGCATAGAGCGCGATCGCCGTCGCATTCGACACGTTGAGGCTCTTGATCGCTCCCGGCATGTCGAGCCTCACCACGAGATCGCAGGTCTCGCGCGTCAATTGCCTGAGGCCCTTGCCCTCGGCGCCAAGCACCAGCGCCACCGGGCGGGAAATCTTTGCATCGCCGATATCTTCCTCAGCCTCGCTGTCGAGACCGAGGAGGAGGAAGCCATAGCCCCTGAGCTCTTCCATGGCGCGGGCCAGGTTGGTGACCTTGGTGAAGGGCAGATGCTCGTAGGCGCCGGAGGCCGATTTGAGCAGCACGCCCGAGGCTTCCGGGCTGTGGCGGGCGGTGGCGACAAGGGCCGTGGCGCCAAAGGCGGCGCAGCTCCGCATGATGGCGCCGACATTGTGGGGGTCGGTGACCTGGTCGAGCAGGATGACGATTCCCTGGCGCGGGATCTGGTCAAGCCGTGGCTGACGCAAGGGCTTGCAGTCGAGGACCAGGCCCTGATGGACGGCTTCGGGGCCCAGCAGCCGGTCCAGCTCGCGGGGAAGGGCGGGCTCCGGGGTCAGCCCGACGGCGGCGATTTCGGGCGCCAGCCGGTCGGCGGCGTTCCTGGTCGCCAGCAGCTTGATAAACTTGCGTTTCGGGTTCTTGAGCGCCTCGGCGACGGTATGGACGCCGTAAAGGCGCTCAATCTCGTCACTGCCGTGCGGGGATTTCTGGTGATCGGCCATGGGCGACCTTATATAGGAAGGCGGTAACGGCTCAATCCTTGTTACATCTGGCTTTTTTGCGGTTGACAGGTCCTGGCGCGGCGAGCATAAAGCCGCCACTCAAGGGCCCGGGCAACCCCCGGGCTCCTTGGCGTTTGGCTCAAGCTCAATACGGCGATTCGGGGGAATGTCCCGAGCGGCAAAGGGGGCGGACTGTAAATCCGCTGTCTTCGACTTCGTAGGTTCGAGTCCTACTTCCCCCACCATCGCTTTCAGGGGGCAAGGGTCTGAAGCGCCGAGATGAGAATGAGGATTGAGGAGTTCGAGTTCCCGGGCGGGTGTAGCTCAATGGTAGAGCAACAGCCTTCCAAGCTGATGACGGGGGTTCGATTCCCCTCACCCGCTCCAAAGTTTGACGTCCGAGCCGTGTTAACAGGGTTGTAGAAATGGCCAAAGAGAAGTTCAACCGAGACAAGCCGCATTGCAATATTGGGACGATTGGTCATGTTGATCATGGCAAGACGTCGTTGACGGCTGCGATCACCAAGGTTTTGGCTGAGACGGGTGGTGCGACCTATACGGCCTATGACCAGATCGACAAGGCGCCGGAAGAGAAAGCGCGTGGCATTACGATTTCGACGGCGCATGTCGAGTACCAGACGCAGAACCGGCATTATGCGCATGTCGACTGCCCTGGCCATGCCGACTATGTGAAGAACATGATCACTGGTGCTGCCCAGATGGACGGCGCCATCCTGGTGGTTTCGGCTGCCGACGGCCCGATGCCGCAGACGCGCGAGCACATCCTGCTTGCCCGCCAGGTCGGCGTTCCGGCGCTGGTTGTGTTCATGAACAAGGTGGACATGGTCGACGATCCGGAGCTTCTGGAACTGGTCGAGATGGAAGTTCGCGATCTTCTGAAGTCGTACCAGTTCCCGGGCGACGAGATCCCGATCGTGAAGGGCTCGGCGCTGATGGCGCTCGAGGGCAAGAACCCCGAGCTTGGCCATGATGCGATCCTGAAGCTGATGCAGGCGGTTGACAGCTATATCCCGCAGCCTGAGCGTCCGAAGGACCAGCCGTTCCTGATGCCGATCGAGGACGTGTTCTCGATTTCGGGCCGCGGCACGGTCGTGACGGGGCGCATCGAGCGCGGCATCGTGAAGGTCGGCGAGGAAGTGGAGATCATCGGCATCCGTCCGACGACGAAGACGACGGTTACGGGCGTCGAGATGTTCCGCAAGCTGCTTGACCAGGGCGAGGCCGGCGACAATGTCGGCGCTCTGTTGCGCGGTGTCGACCGCACGGGTGTCGAGCGTGGG
>QOZQ01000007.1 GCA_003576695.1 Taklimakanibacter lacteus | reverse complement strand
CGTTATACAATCTGTCGGCATCGGAGCGCTCCTCGAATCCATCGAAGTTATTGCAGCACAACAACTTTCGCTGATTCGGCGCTCCGATGCGCTCCTTAGTTTGAGAAATCCGGGCTAGATCATCGGAGCCCTCGACCCAAATGAAGGCGGAATGACGCCAGCGCTTGGGAGTCACCTGCCAGCCTGTTCGCCTTGTGGAAACGGTTATAACCAGGATCGCCTCAACCGCGCTGCTTGTTTTTCTTTTTCTTTGGCTTCTTGCCGAAGGCAGGCTTGCCAAATCGGGGGCCATGGTCACGCGGCGGCCGCCCTCCATCGCCAGGCTTGTGTCCGTGCCGCTGCTTTTTGTCTAATCCCGGCACGGTCTCGGATTTGGGGGCCTCGCCATGATGCTTCCGGGGTTGTTCATGACGGGGCTTGTCGTTTTTATGTGCCTTGCTCTTGTGGGCTTTGCCGGGACCTCTGGCTTTACCGGCAGGCTTTTCGAAGGCCGCTTCGCCTTGCGGGCCGCCCGGCAGGGCCTCGATGCGGATGTTCTCTTCCTGGTCGGGGCGCTTCAGGTTTTCTGAAAACCGCTCCGCCGCCTGCCCGGAGATCTCGAATTCGGAGTGGGTCCCGTAAATTCTGATGGCGCCGATGTCCTGCTTGCCGATGCCCCCGCGGCGGCAGATCATCGGCAGCAGCCAGCGCGCCTCGGCATTCTTCTTGCGTCCGACGCTCAGGCGGAACCATACGCTGCCCTCCGCCATGCTGCGGCGAAACTCCGGCCTTGTCCTCCTCGCTTCCATCCCGGCTTGATTGTCGTTGCTACGCGCGCGAGCCTCCCGTCTTTCACCGCGATCACTACGCGATCGGCCAGTGTCCTGGCCGGGATCGATGATGTCTTCGGGTGACGGCAATCGTGAGCGATAGAGCCTGGCGAGCGCCGTAGCGATTTCCTCGGGCGACCGCTCGGCGAGCAAGGTACGGGCCAGTGTCAGGTCATCCTCGCTCGACTCCCCGGTGAAGAGCGCACCTTGCAGCATGCGCTGCTGATCGAGCTTGCGGATGTCTTCCGACTGCGGTGCCGTGCCCCATAGGGCCTCAATGCCGGCCTGGACGAGCATTGCTTCGGTACGGCGGCGGCGTGCCGGTGGCACCAGCAACACGCTGACCCCCTTGCGGCCCGCGCGGCCGGTGCGGCCGGAGCGATGCTGCAGGGTTTCCGGATCATTCGGCAGATCCGCATGAATGACGAGGCCGACATTCGGCAGATCGATGCCGCGCGCCGCGACGTCGGTGGCCACGCAGACGCGCGCCCGTCCATCGCGCAGGGACTGCAGCGCGTTCGTCCGTTCGTTCTGCGTCAACTCTCCCGAGAGCGCCACCACGGAAAACCCGCGCTCCAGGAGAGCCGCCTGCAAATGCCGGACGGTGTTTCTCGTATTGCAGAAGACGATGGCGCCGGGCGACTCGAAATAGCGCAGCACATTGACGACCGCATGCTCGACATCGCGTGCGACGATCCTGATGGCGCGATACTCGATGTCGGCATGGCCGCCATCGCCGCCCGCAACCTCGATGCGGAAGGCGTCTCTCTGATATTGCCTGGCCAGCGCGACGATACCGCGCGGCAACGTCGCCGAGAACAGCACTGTGCGGCGCGTGTCCGGCGTGGTCTTCAGGATGAATTCCAGATCCTCGCGAAAGCCAAGGTCGAGCATTTCATCGGCTTCATCGAGCACGACGGCTTTCAGTTCCGAAACGTCGAGATGGCCGCGCCGCAAGTGGTCGCACAGCCGACCTGGCGTTCCGACAACGATATGCGCGCCATGGGCAAGCTCGCGCTGCTCGCGGCGCGGATCCATGCCGCCGACGCAGGAAACGATGCGGGCGCCCGTATAGTGATAGAGCCAGGCGAGCTCGCGCTGCACCTGCAAGGCAAGCTCCCGCGTTGGTGCGACGATCAAGGCCAGAGGCTGGGTGGTGCCTCTTTCGAACCGATCCGTTTCGCCGAGAAGATTCTTTGCAATCGACAATCCATACGCAACCGTCTTGCCCGAGCCGGTTTGCGCCGAAACCAGGAGATCCCGGTCGACGGCCGCATCGGCGAGCACCGCCGCCTGCACGGGCGTCGGGTCGGTGTAGCTGCGCTCGGCCAGGGCTTGGGCGAGCTGCGGACTTGTCGGCAAGAATGTCACGAGATGTCAGACCTTGATGGGGTTGTCGTAAATAGCAGCGAATTGAGAGGATGATGGGGCATGCCTTGCACGGTTACGAGCAATTCCTCAAGCAGATCGAGGACCCGATCGTCGTGTGATGGAGCGACTGGCCCTGCCACGGGTGCTTGTTCGCGAATCTGTGACCGGAACCGGATTTCAGAGCCAAGAGTTCGTCAGTTCGGCGTGCTGAGCCGTGCTCGCAGTCATATTGGCGCCCGCAGCACGCTCATACCAAATTTTTCTTGCAGCTGTGGACGAGAGCGTTCTATTTCTGTTCTTGCATTTGAGGCGCGATTACATACTTGACGCACCAAGGCTACGGAACCGAGCCTTTACCAAAATCATTGAAAATGACGACCTGGTAGTGTGAAACTCCCACTTTCAATGGAACGAGCTGACTGAATGACGATTTTCGCGGTAATTGGCCCCCCGGATAATACTGCCTTGAAAAGCCGTGTGGAGGCTGCATTTACTAGGTTTCTGGAGTTTGCTCCAAATCAGTTCGTAGTCTCGGAGACTGGGATTACAGCCACGCAGGCCGGTGAAAAGATTGGAACAGACAATGTCGCCGGGCTTTTTGTGGTATTTCCTGTCTCGAATTACTTTGGATACCACAAGAAAGAATTGTGGGAGTGGATGAAGGTTAACTCGTCAGAATAACATGGCAAAAGGCTCTTACGGAGTTGGCCAGCCTGACCCGGGCGTCGGAACCCCGCCTACCCGGTCGTCAGACATTTTGCTGACGGAGGTAGCGAAGCTGCAGAGTGACTACACTCACCTGCAGAACGACCTCAAGGACACGCGCGGCGACATGAAGGATGTCCGCGACCGCCTCACGGCATTGGAGGTGGAGGTAAAACATCTGCCGGGGAAGGGATTCATTATCACCGTGGTTACGGTTGCGCTTGGCATCGCTGTGGGGCTCTTAGCTATCGCCCCCAGAATACAAGCATTTGTGAACCCGCCGCCGGCGGCTACCGCGCCCGCCCCGCAACCAAATACTACTCAAGCGAACCCTTAGACTTACTATTTTTCGCGCCAGCCTTGCCAACCTTCCACGAGGCCTCATTAAACGCGTTTCATCGTCAGAACAGCCAGCTGCCGTCAGGGCGTGATGTTCTGGTTGAGGCGAAACACGTTCATCGGGTCATAGCGCCGCTTGATCGCGGTGAGGCGGGCAAATTTCTCGGCACCATAGGCGCTCTGGGCGATGCCTGAATCCGACTGCTCATTCACATAGTTTGTCGTCGCCGAGTGGAGCGCCAGACGGCGCGCGGTCTCGCGTCCCCAGGCCATGCAGGCTTTATCCTCAGCCGGATCATTCCACATCGCATTGGCGATCCAGTAGAACTCCGCCGCCCGGCCCGCATAGGCCGTCGCAGCTTCATCGATGTCCTTCACCGCGCCACCGAGCTGGAGGGCATAGACTTCCACATCGGGGCTCGGCGTCCTGCCGACGGAATCGGCAATGGTCTCGATGGCGGCATCGCTGAGCTCCGCGAAGAAGCCCCCCTTGGTGTAATAGCGCCGTCCCCAGGCGACATGATCATCGGCGCGCGACTGCAATTCGAGAAAACTCATGCCGGTGATCCCGCCTTGCGCACTATTGGCAAGCTGACCGAAAGCTTCGATTTCGGCAGGCGCGAGGCCGTCCGAAGCGAAGGCGGTGATCGAAAATTTATCGCGGGTCGCCGCAAAAGAAGTGGTCACTTGCCGGGGGGCCAGCGCCGCAAGGTCGCGATATTTTTTCAGCGCGGTGCTAATCTGGCGAATGTCATAATCCCAGGCGCCGACACATACGCGCCCCAGCGGATGCATGCGGAATCGGAACCGGGTTACCACGCCGAAATTGCCGCCACCCCCGCGCAGCGCCCAGAACAGGTCCGGGTGAGTGTCGGCATCGACGGTCAGAAGCGTTCCGTCGGCGAGACAGATTTCCACCGCGATCAGATTGTCTACCGTCATGCCGAAACGCCGGCTGAGCCATCCCATGCCGCCGCCCAAAGTGAGCCCGCCGACACCCGTATGCGAAACGACACCTGCCGGCGTCACGAGCCCGAAGGGGCTGCCGGCCCGGTCCAGATCGCCGAGCAGGGCGCCGCCACCCACTTCGGCCAAATGTTTTGCCGGATCGATCTCGACATGGTTCAGCCGTGACAGATCGAGCACCATGCCCTTGTCGCAGGTCGAGAATCCGGGAAGGCTGTGGCCGCCGCCGCGCACCGCGAGCGGCAACCCCCGGTCGACCGCGAGACGAATGGCGGCCTGCACGTCTGCCGCGTTGCGAGGCTGAAGGATGAGGTCGGGTCGCCTGTCATGCAGACCATTCCAGACCATCCGGAGCTTCTCATAACCCGCATGGCGTGGGTCGATCACGTCTCCGGCAAAGGAAGAAGCATCGATGACTTGCGTATCCATGACACCTCCGGAAAGCCGGCAGTGTGCAATCTATGCTTCCGTTTAGTCAAGGAAAGCCATGCTTCCCGCTCGCCATGGCGTCGCAGACTCTATTCCATGAGGGTTTCGGCGATGATGATCCGTGCCACGGCTTTCTCGATGAGAGATCAGCTTTGCGTAAGAGATCAGCTTTGCGAGTCGACTGAAATTGGAACTTGAAGGGCGATAGAATTCGCAACTTCAGTATGGAGATCTATTTCGGCTGCTTCTGCATTGATCTCCACTATCAAAGCAAAACGAACTCCTTTTGGTTCAGTACCAACAACTTTCTTTGATTTCCACCATCCTGCGACTGGGTGCACCGCAATGAAATTGCGACGCGCAAGGTCTGACGCCCGACACGTCAACTCATCAATGTGGAGCGATCCAACGTCACGACGATTAACTCCAAACCGCCAGCCGTCTGGCGAGCTATCAATTATCTGCTCATCTTCCTCTTCAAGGGCTTCGTCGCTTATTCGCGAGACAAATTGGGTCACGTCTTCATTAGCTCTATTCAATTTGAAGCGAAGATTGTGAGAGGCATAGAGATATTTTTTTCCTCTACTTGCCTCGGCGGGGTTTGGTTGAACAAATGAACTGAGTGCTACTCGCAATGTAACGTTCGTGCTCCCCAACTCACGCAAGGCTGCCTCTGGCCAAGGCAACTCGAATAACTTCAATTCGTTGTTGACAATGTTCGTCGCTCCCTTCTTGCTAGACTTTGCATAGGGGACGATCGAATCTTGCACAATTAAGGTCAGTGAGTTTGCGGCACTCTTAGTTGCCCTGGGTAGGTCGGGGACTCCATACCCATATCGGCTGAAGAGTGCTTCATAGTCACTCTTTAAAGCATTCGCTGGAAGGTGAGACAGCATTTGGCCCGTCCATCTCGCCGATGAGACATACAGGGCACGAATAGTCTCTGGCCAAAGCTCTGGATATTCTGTCCAAAGCATGGCCAATTGCCTCGAAGCAAGTGCTGTTGCTGCGCTAGTTTCACCGATCGTGCAAAATGCGCGTTGAGGGAATGTGTGATGTGTGGTGAGCACCTGGAGGTCTTGGTGTTTGAGCGGAGGAAAAAAACCAGAGTAGCACCAGTTACCCCCTTCCAACACCACATCGGGCTTGAGCGGCCACGTGGAGTTCCAACTCGAAGTTCTGGAACTAGGTGATAGATCGCCCACAGGAGCGTATGCCACCCCGTCACTTTCTTCTGAAAGGGTGGATTTCTCTGTAAATGCTCCAACGGTTATTGCATTCCATGCTTGAGCCGGGGACTCTAGTTCGTGTTCTTGTGAGTCACAGACCTCCAAATAGTTCATCGACATAAACTTGTTTTGATCGGTGTTACCTGCCGAAACAGCAAGAAGGCGCTTATTAGATTCTCCGTCATTTGACCCAAAGCAAATCTTATCTATTGCCGATGACCAAGAGGTGGGCGCCCCATCGTGAGGCGTGTCCTGGTCCGTTGTCGATGCCAGAGAGAACACTCTTCGCCTATCACCTGTAGTTTCTGCGAAGTCGACAGCCTTTTCAGTGATCGCGCCAAGTAGGTAGTGTTGGTTCAAGCCAGCATCCGGGTAAATTTTGACAGATTCGAGCCGATGGCGGACGGAAAGAGGAAGTCCCGACTGAAGCGGTAGTGTGAGATCACCATAGATAGCCAGCCCCGCCATCTGAGTTCCGTGACCACGGTTGTCTTCAACCGTCCATTCAAGATTTGCCGAGTGTCTATCCGCTTGATTGATTACTGGATTAATAAGGGGGTGCGCGCGGCTGACACCCGTGTCGAGGACAGTTACAAAGGATGGATCGTGACCAAACTGATACTGCGTATTTGAGGTAAGGGAATTTACCCAATCAGCCTGATCTTCAGGAGGAAGGTCATCAAAAAAGCTTGGAAGAGTGGCAAGGACAGCAAGGGCCTTTACTTCGCCTCGACCTGCGACAAGTTGTGCCATCTGAGCCCTATTGCAGGTAGCGACAACGATAGTGTCTTCGGGAAACTTCAGGGTTTCAGCACTCAAATGGATGCCTGCCTGTTGAGCGGCAAAGCGAAATGTAGTCTCCGAGTCCGGTCGTATCCAAACTTCCCACTGAGCATTGATATTCGGAGCGGGAAAGCGATTCGCCTCACTTCGCCACAATGACCTCAAAGCAGCTTCAGCAATCGAGTGAATGCCTTGTATGAGGTTCGCGTGATAGGGCCGACCTACTGTGTCATCCTTCTTTAATCTGTTCTTCGACTGAAACTCTGAAACTTTCTGCTGAAGTTTTCGTAACCCATCGCTTGTAGCAAATACGGTTGCATGGGCTGAACCTTCCTCTGTTGTTGCGGGCCTGAAATTCAGTAGTTCAAGCCCACTTGAGTCCAGACTTTCCAAAGCCATCGGCTGGCCTTGTCGTCCTTCGATATCTAAGTATGTGCCTTTCGCCTGTTCCGGCAGGTTCAATCTAATGGCACTCAAGGCTGTCAGAAGAGCTTGGGCATGAGCGCTTCTGTCAATTACGTCGCTTGGTGACTTTCCTCTCCCTGACTTTGCGCGAAACGGCCGATTTTTTCCTATTCCTTGAACGACTAAGTGATTTAGGTTTCTTTGCACCAAAATCCACTCCTATCTCTTGCAGGAGGTGCCGGCTGTCTATAGCAAGCAGCAAATCGCCGGTTTCAATACCGCGACCACCGTGGAGCACAACAGCTCGTGCTGCATCTTCTGCTGCAATCACAACGTCTGAAGTGGAAAGCCCCAGCGCTCTTTGCGTAACGATCTTCCACTCGACTGATCCGATATCAAAGCCGATCAGTCTTCGGCTGAATGTTGCTTTTATTGCTGTCTCATCTGGAAGCTCGTATTTTAGAACGACATCAAATCTTCTGAGAATCGCATGATCTAGAATCTGTGGAAGATTGGTTGTTGCTACGACTATTGAACCTCCTCCTTTCTCGTCTAGGAACTGGAGGAAGGAGTTCAATACTCGCCTAGCCTCGCCAACATCGTTGCTATTCGTACGCGTTCCAGCAAGCGCATCAATCTCATCAAAGAGATAAACTCCCCGATGATTTACAATTGAATCAAAAACCAATCTGAGTTTCTGGGCCGTCTCTCCCATGAATTTGGATATCAGCCCGTGTAGTAACACTGTGAAAAGTGGATATTTTAGTTCTCCGGCAATGGCAGAGGCACTTAGTGTCTTCCCAGTTCCAGGCGGACCCGCGAGCAACAGATGTCGCCGTGGGCGCAAACCCGATTCTTCCAACCGTGCAACTGAGCGAGACTCCTTTACGATTGCTTCCAACTCTTTTTGTAGTCGAGCGGGCAGTACAAGATCGACGAGTTTGTTCGTCGGGTAACTGGCCCTGATCAAGTCGGACAGCTCCCCACGAGGACTAACAATTGGCGTGGGTCCTCCGCGCAATTGATTGGACTTCGGCATTCGCCCAGCCTCCGCCCATTGCCTAAGCTGTTCGGCAAGTGCCTTGTGGCCTTTTTGTTCCTCGGCAGCTGCCAATTGCATTGCGAGATCAAAAAATCGCTCGCTGTTACCTTCAGCGTGACTTTTGACTAACCCGATTAGTTGTTGTGCCGATGCCATTTTCACGGTCTTAAGAGCATTCCTGTGCTCGTAAATAGTAACCTAAGCAATGACTGGAGTTTCATCTGCGAAGTTCGCTTTCAATCGTGCCCACGATCACCCCGGTGGCCTTAGTCTTTGTCGTCTAGACAACCTATCGACTAGGTCGCGGTTGACAATGCCTTTTCCGAGGCACGTGTTTACTAAGTACTGACTTTACCCGAACTCTTAGATCGAGAAAACGCATGTACCTGAAATGGCGCACCCAACAGGATGAAAGCCTGTGACCTACCTTCGGAGGGCAGTACTCTATGAGCTGTGCTACCAGTGCTGCTGAAAGGTAAGGAACACACTAGCCGAAGCCGCCGGCGCGCCGCAACTGCTGGTCTTAAATGGCGCCGATAGCTGGTCAAGGCCCTAGGATCATTCGGCGATTCCCTCACGTGCCCGCGGTCGCATCGCGGGGCTGAAAGACAGGACCGGACTTTATTCCAGGAGATTCTCGGCGATGATGATCCGTGCCCCGGCTTTCTCAATGGCGTCACGCAGGGCATCGGGCGGCGCAGTATCGACGACGAGATAATGGATTTCGCCAAGTGCCGCGATCCGCACCATGGCCTGCCGGTTGAACTTGCTGGCATCGCACAGGGCGACGACCAGGTCGGAGCGCTGGATGAAGACGCGCTTGATCTCGGAATCCTCCGGCGAATAGTCGAAGAGGCCCGCTTCCGAGATGCCCGACAGGCCGAGGAACAGGATGTCATAGTGATAGGTGGAGACGAAGGAGGCGGCAGTCGAGCCATAGATCGACAATTCGCGCCCGCGCACCCGTCCGCCCGGCAGATAGACCGGATGCGCGGTTTCGGCGAGCAGGCTTGCCGCGCGCGTATTGTTGGTGATGATCCTGAGATCGGCCACATCGCCGAGAAAGCGGGTGAGCTCGAGCGTCGTCGAGCCGGTGTCGAGCGCGATCGTGTGGCCGGGCCTGACGAATTGCGCGGCGCGCCTTGCGATGCGGATCTTGGCGTCGCTGTTGCGCCGGCGGCGTGCCTCGAAGGTCGGCTCCCTTATGTCATAGATATTGGCCGATCCGTTACGGGCGATGAGGGCGCCGCCATGGGTGCGCCGGATCGTGCCCGAGCGTTCGAGCTCGGTCAGGTCGCGCCTGATCGTGATCTCCGACACGCCGGTCTCCTCGGCGATATCGGAAACGCTCATGAAGCCGCGGCGGCTCAGGCTTTCGACCAGCAGGGTCTGGCGGGCAATGGGATCGCGCGGCGGCATGATCGTTCAGCGATGCGGCATGATGATCGATATCGTTCAGACCCGCTCAGGTGTTGCGGGGTGATTTTCTGCCATTCTGTCTTGTTTTGACGAGATGCGCCACTATAATGATCGAAAATGATCATAAAAGTCAGGGAGCGGCCTTCGGCATGAGAGGGATCGTCAAGAGGGTTCTGCCGCACATTATTCTATGTGCCTTCTCCCTCATGATCCTGATGCCGCTTCTGTGGATCCTGCGGGTGAGCTTCACCGACCGGCTCACCGCCTACAAGATCCCGCCCGAGATCGGCACCGTCGGCCTCATGAACTATGTCGAGATCTTCCAGCGCTATCCGTTCGCGAGCTGGTTTCTCAACAGCCTCATCGTCGCTCTGGGCGCCACCGCGATCGCCTTGCCGCTGGCGACCGCGCTGGCCTATGCCTTTGCCCGCTTCAATACCGGCGGCACCTTCCTGCGGCTCGGCGTCCTCGCCAGCCAGATGCTGCCGCCCATCATTCTGGTGCTGCCGCTGTTCGGCATGTTCCTGATGGCGGGCCTGATGCACAGCCGCACCGGCCTCGTCATCGCCCATCTCACCATCTCGTTGCCGTTCCTGTCCTGGATGCTGGTGTCGTTCTTCGAGGGCGACGTGGCGCGGCTCGAGGAGGCGGCGCGCGTCGATGGCGCCACGCGCTGGCAGGCCTTCCGCCATATCGCGGTGCCGGTCGCCGCCCCCGGCATCCTTGCCGCGGGCCTTCTCGGCTTCATTCTGAGCTGGAACGAGTTCCTCTTCGCGCTGGTGCTGTCGGGTCCCTCGAGCCAGACCTTGCCGGTCGGCCTCGCGGCACTCGAGACGCATGCCGGCGTCGAGATAGCCCCGCTTGCCGCGGCGACCGTCGTGTCGCTGGTGCCGGTCTTCGCGCTGCTGCCGTTCCTGCGCAAACATCTCATCAAAGGTCTTTCACTTGGTGCCCTCAAGTGATGATGGCCTGAAGCCACAAGGGCTCGTCGGGAGGTTTGAGACATGTTGAAGAAATGGATGCTGGCGGCGACACTGGTGACGGGCCTTTCCGGCCCTGCCTTCGCCGAGACGGTGAACCTCCTCATGGAGGGCGTTCCCGATACCGAATATGTCAAGACGCTGCTGCCGGAGTTCAAGCAGGCGACCGGCATCGACGTCAATCTCGAGGTCGTGAACTATGCCGAGATGCACACCAAGCTGGTGCCGCAGCTGGTGGCGCCGACGGGCAGCTACTCGGCCATCGTCGTCGACTTCTACTGGGTCGGCGAATTCACCAAGGCCGGCTGGCTGCAGCCGCTCGATGAGCGCATCAAGGCCGACAATTTCGACACCTCCGTCTATGTGCCGAAGATGATCGATCTCGTAGGCCGCGTGGACGGCACCACCTACATGCTGCCCTTCTACAATTATGCGATGGGTCTTCTCTATCGCAAGGATCTCTTGGCGGACGAGAAGAACAAGGCGGATTTCAAGGCGAAATACGGCTTCGACCTCGATGTGCCGAAGACCTGGGACGAATATCTCAAGCAGGTCGAGTTCTTCACCAAGGACGGCATCAATGGCGTGGTCAATCAGGGCTTGCGGCCCGATCCGATCGCCATGGAATGGTCGAACTATCTCTTCGCCAATGGCGGCGAATATCACGACGACAACTGGAAGCCGACGCTCAACACCGAAGCCGGCGTGAAGGCGGTCGAGCAATATGCCACCAATGTCAACAAATTCGGTCCCGTCGGCTCGGCCAGCTTCTCCTTCGACGAAGCCTTCAATGTGATGGCGCAGGGCAAGGCCTACAGCTACATCACCTACAACTTCTTCCGCGCCGGCATCGATGATGCGTCGAAATCGGCGGTTGTCGGCAAGGTCGAGATCATGCCGGTGCCGGGAACCGAAGCCGGCAAGGGCGGCAGCCTGAACGGTGCCTGGGGCTGGGCCATTCCCAAATCGTCGCCCAATCCCGATGCGGCCTGGACATTCCTCAAATGGGTCGAGAGCCCTGAGATTGCCAAGAAGCGCGCCTTGCAGGGCGGCTCGCCGACCCGCAGCGATGTGTTCGATGACCCGGATGTGAACGCCAAATACCCCTATGCCAAGGCGCTGAAGGAAATGCTGCTGACCAGCCACAATTTCCCGGTCTTCACCTACACGCCGCAGCTGGTCGAGGTGCTGGGCCGTGAGCTGTCACTGGCGGTCGCCGGCGAAAAGAAAGCGCCCGATGCGCTGGCCGCCATCGAGGCCGAGATGAGCGAGCTCGCCAAGAAGGACGGCAAGCTGAAGTAAGAGAACATCCCCTCTCTCGGAGTATTTCCCCTCTCCCGTCCGAAGGATGGGAGAGGGTGCCCGATAGGGTGGGTGAGGGCTCTTTGTTTGCAAAGGGAAGGCTTTTGAAATTTTCGCTGGCTTCACGAAAGAGCCCTCATCCGGACTTTGGCCACCTTCTCCCATGCTACGCACGGGAGAAGGAAAGAGCCTTTGAAGGGGTCGGGGTGTCAGAAGTATTATGACGCTCGCAGACGACAGGCACTTGTCCGCTCCTCCCGTCGCTGTCCAAACCGCGGTCGAGCGGCGCGACCGGATGTTCGGCTGGCTGATCTCCTCGCCGAGCCTCGGTCTTCTCTTCCTGGTCATCCTCTTCCCGGTATTCTGGGCGCTGTTCACCAGCGTCCATGACTATACGCTGATCGCGCCCAATTTCGACACCTTCAACGGCCTCGACAATTATATGAAGGCCGCCGGCGATCCGGAATTCCGCCATACGCTCCGGCTGACCGCCTTCTTCGTCGCCGCCGTCGTCATCCTCGAATTCGCGCTGGGCTTTCTCATCGCTTTGATGCTGCACACGGTCGAGCGCTTCAAATCCGTCTACTACGCCATCCTGCTGTGCCCGCTCCTGATGAATCCGGTCATCGTCGGCCTCATCTGGCGCATGTTCCTGCATCCCTCGCTCGGCATCGTGAACTATCTCCTGAGCCTTGTCGGGATCGAGCCGGTGAACTGGCTGGGCAGCACCAAGGTGGCGCTCTGGACGCTCGTCATGGTGGATATCTGGCACCAGGTCTCGTTCATGATCGTGCTCCTGCTCGCCGGCCTGTCGGCCCTGCCGCGCGAGCCCTATGAGGCGGCGCGTGTCGACGGCGCCTCGATCTTCCGCTCCTTCTGGCACATCACCCTGCCGCTGATGTGGCCGGTCATCGCCGTCACCTTGCTGATCCGGCTGATCTTCGCGGTGAAGACCTATGACCTCATTTATATCATGACGCGCGGCGGTCCCGGCGTCGCGACCGACCTCGTCAGCTACTTCATCTATCGCACCGCCTTCGTCAGCCTCAATATCGGCGAGGCCTCGGCCATGTCGGCGATACTGCTCGCCGTCATCCTCGGCCTCACCGCCTGGCTTCACCGCTATATGCGTTCCTTGACCTGAGACAGCAATTCATGGCCTCGATCTCGCTCAGCAACATTCACAAGCTCTATCCGAACGGCTATGCCGCGGTCCGCGACGTCTCGCTCGACATCAGGGACGGCGAGTTCATGATCCTGCTCGGGCCGTCGGGCTGCGGCAAGTCCACCACCTTGCGGATGATCGCCGGCCTCGAGACCATATCGGCGGGCGATCTCCATATCGGCGGCGCCCGCGTGAACGACGTCGATCCGGCCGACCGCGACGTCGCCATCGTCTTCCAGAACTATGCGCTTTATCCGCATATGACGGTGGCCGACAATCTGTCCTTCGGCCTCAGGTTGCGCAATGTCGAGCGCCGCATCATCGAAGGCCGCGTCGCCACCATTGCCGGCATGCTGGGCATCGGCGATCTCCTGGCGCGCAAGCCGGCGCAGCTGTCGGGCGGGCAGCGCCAGCGCGTCGCCCTCGGCCGCGCTCTGGTGCGTGAGCCCAAGGCGTTCCTGCTCGACGAGCCCTTGTCCAATCTCGATGCCAAGTTGCGCGCCTCCATGCGCACCGAGCTCATCAAGCTGCATCGCACGCTCGGCACCACCATCGTTCATGTCACGCATGACCAGGTCGAGGCGATGACCATGGGCGAGCGCATCTGCATCATGAAGGACGGCGTCATCGTGCAGGTGGGCGCGCCGATGGAAGTCTATCGCAATCCGGTCAACACTTTCGTCGCCGGCTTCCTGGCGTCACCACCGATGAATCTCCTGCATGGCATGCTTGACTCCGACAGGATATCGATCGGCGATGTAGTGTTGCCGCTGCCGCAGAGCCTGCGACGTGCTTTCGCGAGTCATGCCGGAAGGAAAGTGATCGTCGGCCTCAGGCCCGAGGATTTTCATCTGAAGGCCGATGCCGCGCCGGTCGCTGCGCCGATCGAAGTCGTGTCCGTCACCACCGAGGTTCTGGGCCCGGAAGTGATTCTCGTCGGCACTCTGAAGAACTCATCCGCCGAGCTTCACATCCGCTGCCCGCGCGATTTCCGCTCGGAGCCGGGCGCGATGACGGTTTTCAACTACGATCTGTCGCAACTGCAGCTCTTCGACATCGAGACGACGACGGCACTCATGCGGCCTGTGAAAATTTGAATCGTTTTCTCGCGCGAGAAAAATTCAGTGGTCGTCCCGCTTTGAACCACTGTGCTCCAGCGTCAGAGTTTGATCCATAGAAAATAAATCGCGCCCCAGATGATGAGGCCGATGATCGCCGCGACGAGATAAGTGCTCACTGCGGAACGCGGATTCTTCTGCGCTTCCTCAGCGATAAGCTGCTCCGCCATGCGCTTTGCTTCATCGCGCTTCATTGTTCTGTCATGAGACTTTGATGCGTGCGTAGTCGCATCGTCCTTA
Organism: Taklimakanibacter lacteus; assembly: GCA_003576695.1. Classification (GTDB taxonomy): domain Bacteria; phylum Pseudomonadota; class Alphaproteobacteria; order Rhizobiales; family Aestuariivirgaceae; genus Taklimakanibacter; species Taklimakanibacter lacteus. The sequence continues at coordinate 339,031 of QOZQ01000007.1, read as the reverse complement.
TGCTCTAGGTCTTTCTGCTGCATGTGATGTCGCCGTCACTTAGATGGAATTTCTATCGGTATGATTCAAAAATTTTCTACACGCGATGTGTTCGACCTGACACTTGGTCAATATTTTACGCTTAATTTTTTCGGCGGCGAGCTAATTGTTGCCACCTTCTTGAGCAAAAAGAATAATTATTGTGCAGAGCAAAAAATATTTTGCTGCACATGCGTCTTCGCGCTTGCAAAATCAGTCAAGCTCGTCATTACTCATCGTGGGCGGCAACCCAATGAAAGCGAGTGGAGGTGTCCATGGACTTTCGTGTGAGGCCAAATTCAGCCGCTAGCGGCGAATATGTTCTGCACGCTGAAGTGTTGTCCACGCCCAAGGGCCCGGACGTTGCACTGCAAAGCAAGTCGATCGTGATCAACCGGTCGATCGTCAAGCGGTGGATCGATGTGCTGGTCGCATCTCTTGCCTTGTTCCTGTTGGCTCCCGCCGGTCTTCTGATTGCGCTGGCGATCAAGATCGAATCGCGGGGACCGGTGTTCTTCTGGCAATTGCGCTACGGGCGCAACCGTTCGTCCTTCTATATCTGCAAGTTCCGCAGCATGACCGTGACCGAATCGCGCGGCGATTTCACCCAGGCCAGCCGCAATGACGCGCGGGTGACGCGCATCGGCCGGTTCCTGCGCCGCACCAGCCTCGATGAACTGCCGCAGCTCTGGAATGTGCTGCGCGGCGAGATGTCTCTCGTCGGACCGAGGCCGCATGCCATCGCGATGGACGACGCTTTCGCGGAGGTCATCCACAATTTCAACGACCGGCATCTGGTGCGCCCGGGGCTCACCGGTCTCGCCCAGGTTTCGGGCTATCGCGGGCCGACCGAGGCGCTCGAGCATATCGAGCACAGGGTAAGCCACGATCGTCTCTATATCAGCAAATGGTCGGTGTTCCTGGACATGAAGATCCTGGCCCAGACCGTCTTTGCGCTGACCGGGCCAAACGCCGTCTAGGCGTGCTTTCCGCCGGGACGGGCGGGTCAATTCGGAAAATGGGAATGCGGTGTCGACGCGGGTCGAACCTGACACGAAAGGGTATCGAATGAACATCACCATGATCGGCTCGAGCTATGTCGGCCTGGTATCGGGCGCCTGCCTTGCCGATTTCGGCCATCGCGTGACCTGTGTCGACAAGGACAAGGCGAAGATCGATGCGCTGCGAGGCGGCCGCATCCCGATTTTCGAGCCCGGCCTCGACCAGGTCGTGGCCGACAATGTCAAGGCCGGCCGGCTCTCCTTCACGACCGATCTGAGGGATGGAGTGGCCGCGGCCGATGTCGTCTTCCTTGCCGTCGGCACGCCGTCGAGGCGCGGCGACGGCCATGCCGATCTGAGCTTCGTCGAGGCGGCGGCGCGCGAGCTTGCAGGTGCCGTCAAGCCGGGGACGGTCATCGTCATCAAATCGACGGTGCCGGTCGGAACTTCCGACAAGGTGGAGCACATAATGCGCACCGCCGATCCGCGACTCGACATATCGGTCGCCTCCAATCCGGAATTCCTGCGCGAAGGCTCGGCCATTGCCGACTTCAAGCGGCCCGACCGCATCATCGTGGGCGTCAATGACGAGCGCGGCCGCAATGCGCTGAGCGAGGTCTACCGTCCGCTCTATCTCAACCGCGCGCCACTGCTGTTCACCTCCAGGCGTACCGCCGAGCTCACCAAATACGCGGCCAATGCGTTCCTCGCCATGAAGGTGACCTTCATCAACGAGATCGCCGATCTTTGCGAGCATGCCGGCGCCGATGTGCAGGACGTCGCCCGCGGCATCGGGCTCGACAACCGCATCGGCTCGAAGTTCCTCCATGCGGGGCCGGGCTATGGCGGATCCTGCTTCCCGAAGGATACGACGGCGCTCATCCGCATCGCCCAGGACTTCGCTTCGCCCCTGCGTCTCGTCGAGACGACGGTCGCCATCAACGAAAACCGGCGCCGCGCCATGGGCCGCAAGATCGCGACCGCCTGCGGCGGCGATCTCGCCGGCAAGACGGTGGCGCTGCTGGGCGTGACCTTCAAGCCCAATACCGACGACATCAGGGAAGCGCCGGCGCTGGCCATCATCCAGGCGCTGCAGGATGGCGGCGCGCATGTGCGCCTCTATGACCCTGCCGGCATGGATGCGGCGCGCGCCACGATCGAAGGCGTCGAGTTCGGCGGCAGCGCCTATGAGGTCGCCGAAGGCGCCGATGCGCTGGTGATCGTGACCGAATGGGAAGAGTTCCGCGCCCTCGATTTCAGGATGCTGGGCCAGATCATGCGCTCACCGAGCCTCGTCGATCTGCGCAATGTCTATCGCCGCGAGGACATCGCCAGGCATGGCTTCCGCTATTTCAGCATCGGCCGGCCCGACCACGACATTCCGCTGCATCTCGTCGAGGCCGCCGAGTAGCCGGAAAGGGAAGGGGAATAGATGTCGCTTACATTTCCGCTGCTCGCGCCAAGGGACAGGCCGCCGCGTTGCGTGATCATCGTCGAGAACCTGCCGGTGCCGTTCGACCGGCGCGTATGGCAGGAGGCCAATGCCCTCAAATCGGCGGGCTGGGAGGTCTCGGTCATCTGCCCGATGAACGACCAGCACCCCCAGCGCTTTGAGGAGATCAACGGGATCGCGATCTACCGCCATCCCTTGCCGGTCGAGGCGCGCGGCAAGATGGGCTTCATCCTGGAATATGCATTAGCGCTCTTCCATGAGACGCGCCTGCTGCTGAAGATCGCCCTGACGCGCGGCTTCGACGTGATCCAGGGCTGCAATCCGCCCGATCTCATCTTCCTGGCCGCCGCTCCCTACAAGCTGTTCGGCAAGAAGTATGTCTTCGACCACCACGATCTGTGCCCGGAGCTCTATGCGGCGAAATATGACCGGCGCGGCTTCTTTCACCGCCTCCTGCTGCTCGCCGAGAAGGGCACCTTCAAATGCGCCGACCGGGTGATATCGGCGAACGACACCTACCGCGATATCGCCATCGCGCGCGGGGCTAAGGATCCGCGCGACGTCACCACCGTCTATAGCGTGCCTGACCGCCAGAAGCTCCGGCGGGTCGAGCCCAATGCGGCGCTGCGCGCCGGGGCTGAAACGGTGCTGGGCTATGTCGGCATCATCGCCGACCAGGATGGCGTCGATCACCTTGTCCGCATGATGCATCACCTTGTCCACGATCATGGCAGGCAAAGCGTGCGCGCCGTCGTCGTCGGCGACGGACCGGCGCTGGCCTCGGTCCGGGAGCTGGCGGGCGCGCTCGGCGTCGCCGATCATGTGACCTTCACCGGCTATTTGCGCGGGCCCGATCTGCTGGCGGCGCTCAGCACCTTCGACATCGGCATCATTCCCGACCCGGTCAACGAATACAACGACAAGATCAGCATGAACAAGGTGTTCGAATATTCGGCCCTGGGCGTTCCGTCGGTTTCCTATGATCTGAGCGAGACGCGCCGGCTCCTGGGAAACGCCGGCACCTTCGCGGCGGATCCGACGCCGGCGGCATTGGCCGAGGCGGCGCTGCCGCTGATCGATGACATGGCGCACCGCCGCGAGCTCGGCGCGCGCGCCGGCCGGCTGGCCGAGGAGAAATTCAACTGGGACAGCGAGGCCCGCAAATATGTCGAGGCCTATGAAGAGTTGATCAAGGTAAGGGCTTTCGCATGAGATTTCGTGGGCTTGTTCTGTCGGCTGTCGCGGCCATTCTGGCTCTGACCGCCATGGCGGGCGTCGGCAATGCCGCGACACTGTGCCCGGGCGGGCTCAGCGAGCGGACGCTGTCGGTGTCGCAAGCCGGCATCACCAGCTTCGGAACCATGCAGAAACTTCAGGCGCTTCCCCTGAATGCCGGTGAATATGTCCTGACCTTCGACGATGGCCCGCGCCGCGAGACGACGCCGAAGATCCTCGAGGAGCTGAGTGCTGCCTGCGTGCATGCGACCTTCATGATGATCGGGCAGCGGGCCGAGCGCAGGTCCGTCGTGGCGAAGCTGGTCAAGCTCGGCGGCCACAGCATCGGCAGCCACAGCTACACCCATCGCAACCTGTCGACGCTCGCTTTCGACGAAGCCCTGAACGACATCAAGAAGGGTGTCGCGGCGGTCGAGCGCGCCGTCTTTGGCAACCGCATGACGCCGGTGAAGTTCTTCCGCTTCCCCAACAATGTCGGCACATCCGAGCTCATCAATGCGGCGCAGACCCAGCTTGGCCTGATCATCGCGAGCTACGACATCTCGCCCGAGGACTGGCGCGGCAGCCCGCCCGAGGAAACCATGCATCGCCTGCGCCAGCGGCTCAACGCCACCGATCGCGGCGTGATCGTGCTGCATGACGCGCAGGACAATACCGTGCCCCTGGTTCCCATGGTGATCGACGAGCTGAAGAAACGCGGCGCCTCGATCGTGCATCTGGTGGAGTGATGGATATGCCGGGCAATCCGCCGAAACGGCCGCATGCCGAGGTCATGGACGAGCTCAGGCGCCAGCTCGGGGGCATCGTGAATGTCATCCCGAAGAGCAAGCCCGTCATCTATCTCGACTATCCCATGCACGGGAATATCGGCGATCTCCTCATCCATGCCGGCACCGACCGGTTCTTCGCCGATTACAATTATGATGTGATCGGACGCTTCAGCATCCATGAGTTCTGCCTGTGCCATCGCCCCGGCAAGCCGCTGGTCTACTTCAAGGACTCGGTCCGGCGCCTCGATGCGCTGGTCCGCACCGGCGCCACGATCGTCTTCCATGGCGGCGGCAATCTCGGCGACATCTATCCCGACTATCAGATGTTCCGCGAGCTGGTGATCGCGCGCTATCCCGACACGCCGACCGTCATCCTGCCGCAGTCGATCCATTTCGGAGAGCCGGCGAACCGCGCTGCGGTGGCCAAGGCCTTCGCGGCCCATTCGCGCCTGTTCATTTTCGCCCGCGACCGGGAGTCGCTCGATTTCGCCCGTACCGATTGCGGATGCGATGCGATGCTGATGCCGGACATGGCCCATGCCTTATGGGGAAGCCTGCCGCGCCATGACGGCAACGACAAGCGGTTGTTGAACATCCGCCGGCGCGATCCGGAAGCGGTGGCGGGCCTCGCCGATGGTGCGGCGACATTCGACTGGGACGAGGTGATCTCGCCCCTCGATCTCTTTCTTTTGCGCCTGCTGCGGAAGACGCAGTCCATCGATGCGCCCATCCGGCACATCGTGCCGAACCACGTCGCCTGGGGCTGGTATCGCGATTATCTGTTGCGGCGCTCGATCAAGCTCGTCGCGGGCTACGGGCGCGTGGACACCGACCGGCTGCATGGGATGATCCTGGGCGCGCTGCTCGATATGCCGATCGTCTGCCAGGACAACAGCTACGGCAAGATCAGCCGCTATTACCGCGACTGGTTCTCTTCCTCCGACCGGATTGTGTGTGGCGTACGCAGCAAAGTGCCGTCAGTGGAGCCGGCGCAGCAGGTGCCGGCATCAGCAATGGGAGCTCTGAGCGAATATGGCATCTGAAATCCTGTTCATCACCACGACCGATGCGGCCGGCGGCCGCAGCGGCGATCTCGAACGTCTGTTGTCGTCCATCGAAAGGGCCCTGGCCAGCCGCAGCTGGCGCATGCTTCTCCTGGCGCAGCGCCTTTCTCCGGAGGCCGGCCTTGCGGTCGCATTGCCGCCCAATGTGCAGCTCGAGAGGATTGCCCACCAGGTATCGCTCTCGAAGGCGCGCAACCTCATGCTGCGCAAGGCGCGCGAGCAGGGGCTTCTGGCGGAGGCGCCGCTGATCGCCTTTCCCGATGACGACTGCTGGTATCCGGACGGCTCGCTCGAAAGAGTGCTCAATCTCTTCCGCATCGACCAGGCGCTCGATTTCTGGTTCTGCGGCTATGCCTCCGCACCGCAATCGCCGGCGCGCGCGCTTTCGATGGACATAAGGCCGCCCTCGGCCTTTCAGGTCGCCGCCAAGGCATCGTCCAACACCATCTTCCTGCGCAGCCGGATCGCCGAGGCGATCGGCGGCTTCGACGAGGAGCTGGGGGTCGGCACCGCCAACAATGGCGGCGAGGATACCGACTATGCGCTGCGCGCCTATGCCCGCTCGCGCAAGAGCCGCTTCGCGGACCAGGCGCTGATCGGCCATCGCGACCATGACCCGAAATTGCGGTCGCGCTATTTCCGCGGCAGCCTGATCGCCATTGCCCGCCATACGGCGATGCGGCCGATGAGCGTGGCGCTCCTCTTGCGCAAGCTGATGGTCGGCAGCGCCCTGGTGGCGACGCGGCGCATGTCGTCCGCCGATTTCCGCGCCGCCTTGCGCGTGGCCTTCTCGGAGAAGACGGGCTGGGCCTTCGGGCCGCGCCGCTCCAACAGGGAGGCCGCCTAGATGCGCAGTCTCAACCAGCTCCTCTGGCTCCAACGCCTGCTGGTGAAGCTGCGCTGGGCCTATTTCGTCAAGTTCTGGGGCATGGACATCCATCCCAGCACCGTCATGTCGCTGAGCGTCCGGCTCGACAAGACCTATCCCAGGGGCGTGCATATCGGGCCCGACAGCTATCTCGCTTTCGAAGTCGCCGTGCTGGCGCATGACATGACGCGCGGCCTCTATTGTGACACCTATATCGGGTCGCGCTGCTTCATCGGCGCGCGCAGCATCATCCTGCCGGGGGTGCGCATCGGTGACGGCTCGATCGTGGGCTCCGGCAGCGTCGTCACCAAGGACGTGCCGCCGGCATCGATCGTGGCCGGCAATCCGGCGCGAGTCATCCGCCGCAATATCGAAACCAGCCGCCTTGGGCGTCTGCGCAGCGCCGGCAAGCATAAAGAACAGGAGGAGCAGGCCCTGCCCGAGCCCGGGGTCGAACTGGCGGCGCGGGAGGCTGGATGAGTGCGCTGAGCTCAAATCGAAGTGTCGCATCATCATCAGCCATGGGAGGGAACATGTCTGCTGAAATCCTGTTCATCACCACGACGGATGCCGCCGGCGGCCGCGGCAGCGAGCTCGAGCGCCTGCTGTCATCCATCGAAGGAGCGCTCGCCGACAGGGACTGGCGGATGCTTCTCCTGGTGCAGCATGCCACTTCGCGCCGGGGCGTCGCCGGTGGAGTTCCGGCGAATGTCGAGGTCGAGACCATTCCCAACCAGGTATCGGCGTCGCATGCCCGCAATCTCATGCTCGATGAAGCGCGTGGGCAGGGTCTCTTCGCCGAGGCGCCGCTTGTCGCCTTTCCCGATGACGATTGCTGGTATCCGCAAGGATCGCTCGAGCGGATACTGAAGCTGTTCCAGGCCGACCGGACGCTGGACTTCTGGTTCTGCCGCTACGCATCGGCGCCGCAACCGCTGGCGCGCGGCCTGTCCAGCGTGATGCGTTCGCCGTCGGTCTTCGAGGTCGCGGCGCACGCGTCGTCGAACACGATATTCCTGCGCGGCGGCATTGCCGAGATGATCGGGGGATTTGATGAGGAACTGGGCATCGGCACGGCCAATAATGGCGGCGAAGACACCGACTATGCGTTGCGCGCCTATCGGCAATCGCGCAAATCGCGCTTTGTCAACCGGGCGCTCATTGGTCACCGCGATCATAATCCGCGCCTCAGATCCCGTTACTTCCGCGGCAGTCTGATCGCGATCACCCGCCATACGTCCATGCGGCCGGCGAGCGTGGCGCTGCTGGTGCGCAAGGTCATGGTCGGCAGTTATCTGGTGGCGACCCGCAACATGTCGTCGCAGGAGTTCCGCACCGCTCTTCGCGCCGCCTTCATGGTCGGCAGGACGCGTACATTCGCGCCGGGACCGCCGCCGCCCCGAGGAAAGGTTGCCTAGATGCATGCGGTCGCGACATTTCTTTCGCCTTCGCTTCTGACGGTCGCTGCTCTCGCCGTGCATCTGACGGCGGCCGCGCCGGCCATGGCGCAGCCCGGCGAAATGGTGAAGGTCGTCACATTGGGGACCAGCCTGTCGGCCCGCGGCGGCTGGCAGGAGCCGCTGCGGCGGGCCCTCGGCGCCTGCCTCAACAAGGAAGTCGCCGTCGTCAACCTGGCAAAGAGCGGCATGACGTCCGAATGGGGGTTGACGCAGATCGACAAGGTCGTCGCCGAACGCCCTGATGTCGTCCTGGTCGAGTTTGCCGTGAATGATGCCGATGTGACGGAGTTCATGTCGCTCGGCCGCAGCGTCGGCAACATGGCCGGGATCGTCTCGCGGCTGCGCCAGAGTGAGACACGGCCTGCCGTCTATGTGATGGCAATGTCGCCGGTTTCGGGCCTGCGCGGGATGATCCGGCCGTTCCTCGCGCAATATGAAGAGATGCATGCGGCGGTCGCCAGGAAGCTCGGCGCCGGCTTCATCGATCACCGGCCGGCCTGGGCCCGGCTTTCGGACGAGGAAATAGCCACGGCGATTCCGGATGGCACGCATCCCGATCCCGCCACCACGAGCCGGGTGATCGTGCCGGGCCTCGTGCATGCTTTGGCATCGTCCGGATGTCTCACTGCGAAGAGGGAGTAACCAGCTTGAGCGTATCTGCCGTGATACCCGTGAAGAACCGGCCAGCCCTGATCATCCAGGCGATCAAGAGCTGCCTCGGCCAGACCTCCGTGCCCGATGAGATCATTATCGTCGATGACGGGTCTGACGATGCGACGCCCGACATCGTGATGGAAATCGCGCGCAGCGAAAGCCGCATCAAGCTCATTCGTCGCGGCGCGAGCGGCGGTGCCTCGACGGCGCGCAACGATGGCGCGGCCCAGGCTTCGGGCACATGGCTTGCCTTTCTCGATTCGGACGACCGCTGGCATGAGGAGAAGATCGCAAAGCAGCTGGATTTGGCGGAACGGCATCCCGAGGCGCCGGCCATCTTCTGCGGCATCCGCTTCGCCTATGCGGAACGCAAGCCCCGCATCGGGCTTCCGCCGCCGATCGTCGGTCCAGGCGATCTCGCCGTCTCGAATGTGCTGGCCACGACATCGACGGCCTTCGTCCGCAGGGATCGGTTTTGCGCGGTGAAGGGCTTCGACGTCGATCTGCCGACCTGCGAGGACTGGGACCTGTGGCTCAAGCTTGCCAAGCTCGGGCCGTTGCCCGTCGTGCAGGAACCGCTGGTCGAATACACCTACGAGGCCAACAACAAGCTGTCGCGCGACTGGACGAAGCTGATGCTGGGTCATGAGCTGGTCTTCGCCCGGATCTCGGCCGAGAACGGCGCCGAGCGGAGCAGAAGGCTGTCGGCGTTGCATGACCTGAAGCGGGCAGAACTCCATATCCGCGTCACCGGCGAGGCGCGCAAGGCCCTGAGCTTCATCTGGTCCGCTTTGTCACGCTCGCCCTCGGCCGAGGTGCTGCGCCGCGCCGCTCATCTGATGGGCCTGATGACGGCGCATGGAGCCCGCCTATGACGATTGCCGCGCATCAGGCATTGCCGTCGGACCTTCGCCGCTTCGCGCCGGCGCGGGTCGGCATCGGCATGCTCGATGTGCTGTTGTTCGTCTATGTCTTCGTGACGCAGCTGGCCATACGCCGCCTGACCGGGAGCGAAAAGCTCGCGACCGATCCCACCAAGCTCGACATCTCGAATATCGGCAAGGCTGCCCTGTGGACTTTCGGCCTGCTCGTCGCGGCGTGGCTGCTGCGCCGGCACACGGCGTATCTCCTTCGCCCGCCGATGCGCTACATCCTGATATTCTTCGCCTGGATGCTGGTGACCTGCCTCTACTCGCCGGAGCGGTTCAAGGCGGTCTTCATGGTGAGCACCTTACTGTCGGTCTTCTTCGTCTACCTCGCTTTCGCCGAGGAACGCGGCCTGCCCTTGCTGTTCGACCGGCTGATCCAGATCCAGACGGTTTTCCTGGGTCTGTCGATCATCCTCTATTTCGCAATCCCCTCCGTCTCGCACATGCTGCTTTGGGACGGGTCGGTCGGCGCCCGCATGACCGGCATCGGCGGCCATCCGAACCAGACGGGCGTGCTGGCGGCCTTCATCATCGTCTCTCTCTATGCGCGCTGCGACAGCGGGACTCTCACGCGCCACTTCAAGTTCGCAGCGATCGTGATCGCCCTGACAACGTTGGTCCTGACGCAAAGCCGGACCTCCCTGATCGCCACCGGCGTCGGCTGCATGGCCTTCTTCCTGCTGAAGAACCGCTGGCATGCGACATTGATCCCGGTTCTCATATGTCTGGGCATCGCGGCGATCCTCGTGGTCAGCCTCGACAGCCAGATACTCGCCATCTTCGCCCGCTCGGGCGATGCCGACGAATTGCTGACAGGGACGGGCCGCAGCTTCATCTGGGACCTGTCCTGGGGTCTCATCAAAAGGGCCCCGCTTCTCGGCTATGGCTTCAATTCGACCTATACGATTTTCATGGACGAAGCCTATCTGCTTGCCGGCGATGTCGGCATCTATATCTTCCCGCATTCCCATAATCTGGTGCTGCAGCTTCTGCTCTATGGTGGAGTCGTCGGGCTGGTGCTCTTCATGCTCCCGATCGCATCGATCGCCGCGGTCGCCGTCAAAGCGCGCGACCCGCGCATCGCCGCGCTTCTTGCCTGCTATTTGTCGTTCACCATGACCGAACCCGGCGGCTTCTTCCAATATGCCGACAATATGATTGTCATGCTGGTGCTGGCGACGGTGGCGGCCCAGGTGGCTGCGGCACCCTACCGGCGCGTCTTTGCGATAAGACAGAATGCGGGGGGCGCCCGGTGAGGCATTCGCTGAAATCAGGCTCCGTTCTGCTCCTCGCCAACCTTGCCGAGGTGGCCTTCCCCTTCATCCGCAACATCCTGCTGGCCAGGCTTCTGTCGCAGGAGAATTTCGGCGTGGCGGTCTCGCTGGCCATGATCGTGGCGCTGGTGGAGATCGGCTTCGATTTCGGCATCCCGGTATCGGCGGTGCGCTATACGTCGACCGACGATCCCAGGAAGGCCCTTGCCACCCTGCACACGCTCCAGCTGTCGCGCGCCATCATGGTGGGCGCGTTGCTCATGGCGATGGCGCCCTTGCTGGCGATCATCTTCAAGTCGCCGCAGGCGACCTGGGCCTATGTCGTGGTCGGCGCCTGCGCGATGCTGCGCGGCTTCGGCAATCTCGGCGTCAAGCAGGCGATGCGCGACTATGTCTATTGGCCCAATGCGATCACCCTGATCATGATCCAGCTGGCCTGGACCGTCACCGTGATCGTGGCGGCGTGGATCTCGCCGGATTATTGGGCGATGGTCTGGGGCCTGGTGGCGAGCATCATCGCCTCCACCATCACCTCCAATATCCTGTCGCGCTTCCCCTGGCGCCTGGGCTGGAACAGGACGATCGCCGATGAGGCGACGGCCTTCGGCAAGCCGCTGGTGCCGAACGGATTCGTCAGCGCCGCACTTTCGCTCGGCGACCGCATCTTCATAGGCTGGGCGCTCGGCGTCCATGCACTCGCTTTCTACAGCGTCATCTTCGGGACCGCGACCTTGCCGCGCGGCGCCATACTTCGATTCCTCACCAACCTGTTCGTGCCGGTCTTCGTCAACCGGCCGCCCGATCATCCCTCGGTGAGGAAGAACTGCGCCCGCTGGACGCTGGTCCTGTCGCTGACCGCCTTTCTCTATGCCATGGGCTTCATTTTCGCCGGCACGCCGTTGCTGCCCCTGCTGTTCGGAAAGACCTATGCCGCTTCGCCCTATCTGATGTCGCTGATCGGTCTCAATCTGTTCGTGAAATTCCACTATCAGCTGCCGTCGCCGGTCGCCATGGCGCAAGGCAACAGCAAGCTGATGCTGACCTGCACCGTCTACTCGATCATCGCTCTCGGCATCGGCGCGGCTGCCGCCTTGATCGTGCCCTCGATCGATGTCTTCGTTCTGGCGCTGACCGCGGCGGAAGTCGTTGCCGTCCTGCGCATCGGCATGATCGCGGTCGCGCGGCTCGGCTATCCGAGAGGGCAGGTGGTGATGGCGCTCCTGGGGCCGATGGCCGCCATCGGCATCGCTTTGGCCGCGAGCCTCCTTTTTCCGGCCATGCCCTTGCTGGATTGGCTGCTTCTCGGCGGCGCGCTCACGCTGGCCGGGCTTATCTTCTTCGCGATCATGACGCATGCCTTCGTCGAGCCCCTGAAGCCCGCTTTGCTGAAGCAGATGCTGTCCGGTCTGCTGGGACGGCGTGCCGTCATAGCCGGTGAGGAGCAGTGACCATGCGCATAGCCTATCTCATCCTCGCCCATCGCGCCCCGGACGATCTCCTGACCATGCTTCCCGCCTTCCGGCGCCATGGTGAAACCTATCTCCATGTCGACCGCGACAGCCGCGGTTTCGAGGGCCATTGGGATGATCTTGCAAAATACGCCGTCCTCCCCGCCCGGCGCCATTCGGTGAGCTGGGGCGGCTTCAGCGTTGTCGAGGCCGCGCTCGAACTGATCGAGACGGCGCTTGCGCGGGGCAGCGCCGACTACCTCATTCTGATGAGCGGCGCCTGCCTGCCGGTGCTGAGCGCTGCAAGCCTGTCGCAAAGGCTGGCCGGCGAGGCGGGCGAATATATCGACATCATGCCGGATCACGAAGCGAAGGGCCATGACCGCAAGAAGCGGCTCGCGCATTATCGCTTCTACAGCAAGACCATGCCGCGCCCCTGTCTCGGCGCGCTCAACCGCCTGTCACGACAGGTCTGGACGCGCCCGGCTTTCGACGCCGAATTCGGCGAACCGCGTTTCGGGTCGATGTGGTGGTGCCTGTCGCGGCCCTTCATGGAGTGGGCGATGGAGTTCCGGCGCGCCAATCCAACCTATGACAAGCGCTTCCGGCACACCGAAACACCCGATGAATGCTATTTCCAGACGCTCGTCTCGCTGTCGCCCTTCGCCGGGAGGGTCAAGGGCTCGCTCACTTATGTCGATTGGGAGAAGGGCGGCAGCCATCCCAGGACATTGTCGCGCCAGGACATGCCGCGCATAGCGGCGTCCGGCCTGTGCTTTGCGCGCAAATTCGATTGGGATCGTGATCGCGATCTCGCCTGCTCTTTGTTGGAAGCCTATTGAGTGCACCTGGCGGAAGGAGAAACTGATCGATGACGGCAATCACCCGTCGCCACCTTCTGACTGCGATTTCCGGCGCCGCTGTCGCCCGGACGATGGAGGCGTCGGCGCAGACGACGACGGTCGAGAAGACGCTGATCGCCGCGGCGCGCAGCAAGAATCTCACCTACGGCGCCGCCATGGCGACCTGGCAGACCGATCGGGATGTCGTCCTGCGCCGGACATTCGACCGGCAATGCGGGACCATCGTGCCCGAATGGGAGATGAAATGGGGCGCTATCGAAGGAACGCGCGGCACCCGCAACTATACCGGTGCCGACCGCGTCGTCTCCTTTGCCGCTTCCCATGGCCTGACATGCCGCGGGCACGCCGCCATATGGTATCGCAATCTGCCGAAATGGGTCGAGCCTGCCTTGAAGGCGGAAGGCGTCGAGGTCATGGCGGCGCATATCCAGGACCTGATGGCGCACTACAAGGGCAAGATCAAGAGCTGGGACATCGTGAACGAGGCGATAGAGCCGAAGGATGGCCTTGCCGATTCGTTGCGCAACACGCCTTTCCTGCGCCAGCTCGGCTCGGACTATATCGGCCGCGCGTTCACCATCGCGGCGGAAGCCGATCCGAATATCCAGGGCTTCTACAACGAATATGGGCTCTATCATAATGACAGCAAGGACCACGATCGGCGCACCGCCGTGCTTGCCCTTCTGCAGAAGCTCAAGCAGCAGGGCGTGCCGATCTATGGTCTGGGAATACAGGGCCATCACGACCTCGCGCGACCCTTTGATCCTTCCGTTTTTGCCGCCTTCCTGCGCGATGTGGCAGGCCTCGGCCTCAAGATCCTGATCACCGAGCTCGACATCGACGATCGCAGCCTGAGCCAGACGGTCAGCGAGCGGGACCGCCTGGTGGCCGAAAGGGCCACGGCCTTCCTCACCACGGCATTGTCGGAACGCGCCGTCGAAGGCGTGCTCACCTGGGGCCTGTCCGACAAGTATTCCTGGCTGAATACGAGCACTTACCAGAAGCGCAGCGACGGCACGATGAATCGCTGCCTGCCATATGACGAGAATTTCCAGACCAAGCCCTTCTGGTATTCCCTTTACTACGCGTTGAGGAACGCGCCTTCGCGATAGGAGTTGATCATGATGCGCGAATCTTTCCCCCATCCAGGCCCGCACCGCGAGAGCGAATCGCCGATCGATCTCTACAAGCTGCTCGCCGTGGCGCGCCGGCAGTGGCGCATCGCAGTCCTGAGCGTGGCTGTCTGCCTCTTGCTGGGTGTCCTGTTCCTGGCCATCGCGCCGCCGAAATACACGGCCCAGACCGACATCCTGATCGACCAGGACAATAACCGCATCCTGTATCAGGGCTCGGCCCTCGAGCGCACCGTGGAGGACGAAGCCTGGATCCTGAGCCAGGTCGAGGTCCTCGCTTCCGACAAGGTCGGGCTTGCCGTCATCGACAAGCTCAATCTCACCAAGGACCCGGCCTATACGGACGCGCCGGTCAGTCCGGTGCAGATGGCAAAATCGGCCGTCAGATTCCTGATGCGCGCATTCAAGCCGGCAGGCCCCGCTTCGACCGTGGAGAAGGAGCGCCGCGATGCGTTGCAGAACATACAGAGCAATCTGGTGGTCGAGCGCGTCAACCGCAGTTATGTGCTGAGTGTCCGCTTCAGCTGGTCGGATCCTGTCTTCGCCGCCAAGGTGGCCAAGGCCATAGGCGAAGCCTATCTCGCCGATCAGCTCAACGCCAAATATGAGGCGACGCGGCTCGCCGGCGGCTGGGCCCAGCAGCGCATGAAGGACCTCCAGCAGGAGGCATTGCGATCCGACCTCGCGGCGCAGAAGTTCCGCGCCGAGAACAATCTCATCGCCGCCAGTGGAAAGCTGGTCAGCGAACAGCAGCTGTCCGAGCTCAACAGCCAGCTCATCACGGCCCGCACCGACACCGCCACCGCCAAGGTGAAGTATGATCGCCTGCAGTCGATCATCGACAGCGGCAATCCCGATGCCATCGTCGCCGGCACGCTCGACAGCGCCATCGTCAATGACCTGCGCGCGAAATATCTCGAAGCCTCGCGCATGGCCGCCGAGATCGCCGAGAAGGCCGGCCCCGATCACCTCCAGGTGAAGCGCCTGCATAATTCGATGGACGAATATCGCAGGCTCATTTTCGACGAGCTCGGCCGTATCGCCAAGAGCTACTCTTCCGACTATCAAGCGGCCAAGACGCGCGAGGACTCGCTGCGCAGCATCGTCAAAGACGCGACCGGCGTCAGCGCCGAGGCGAACGAGACCCAGGTGCAGATGCGCGAGCTCGATCGCGAGGCCGAAAACTACAAGGCCCTCTATGAGAAGTTCCTGCAGCGCTACCAGGATTCGGTGCAGCAGGAGAGCTTCCCCGTCACTGAAGCGCGCATCATTGCCGAGGCGGCGGTGCCGCAGGAGCCCAGCGGCCCGCGCAAATCGCTGGTCCTGGCGCTGTGCACTTTCCTGGGCCTGGGGGTCGGCTCGGCCCTTGGCGCGCTGCAGGAATATCGCGACCGGTTCTTCCGCACCGGCGAGCAGGTCACCGACGAGACCGGCCTGCCGTTCCTCGGCTTCGTGCCGTTGATTGCCGGCAATGCCGGCAAGGGCAGGGAGCTGCGGCGCAGCGACGCCATGCGGCCTGTCGCCAATTACGCCGTCAACAATCCCTTGTCGCTCTTTGCCGAGACATTACGCAGCGCCAAGATCGCCGCCGACCTGTCGCTCGGCCGCGAGAAGCCCAAGGTCATCGGCGTCACCTCGGTGCTGCCGGGCGAGGGAAAATCGACGATCGCCATCAATTTCGCCCGCCTGCTCGCCAGCCAGAAGGCGCGCACCTTGCTGATCGATGCCGATTTGCGCAATCCCTCGCTCACCCGCGCGGTAGCGCCCAATGCGCAAGCCGGTCTCGCCGAATTCGTCATCGACAAGGCCTCGCTCAAGGACCTGCTTCTGTTCGAGGAGCGCACCCATCTGGCCATGCTGCCGGCGGTCTCGCGCCGCGATGTTCCGCTGACCTCCGAATTGCTGGCATCGCGCGAAATGGCAGGCCTGCTCGAGGAGGCCAAGGCTGCCTTCGACTATATCGTTCTCGACCTGCCGCCGCTGGCGCCGGTCGTCGATGTGCGCGCCGTGACGCCCTATGTCGACGGCTATGCCTGCGTGGTCGAATGGGGCCGCACGGCGCGGGCGACGGTGCAGGCGAAGCTCTTTGCCGACCAGGCCGTCGGCAAGAAATGCCTCGGCATCATCCTCAACAAGGCGGATATGGAGAAGCTCAAGCTCTATGGCAGCGAAGGCATGGATTATGGCGATCCGCGCTATGCCGCCTATTTCCGCGACATCACCCCGGCTGCCGATCCGGGGCCGGGCAACGCGCCGCTGGCGGCGCGGATCGGTGCGCCGGCATCGTCTTCGTAGAAGGGAAGGCGTTGACGAGGACCGGCGCTACCCGGCAAAGGAAGGGCTGAAAGGCTCATCCCCATGCGCAAGCTCCTCGTCATCGGCATCGGCGCCGGCGACCCCGATTTCATCACCATTCAGGCGGTCAACGCGCTGAACGAGGTCGACGTCTTCTTCATCATCGACAAGGGCGAGGAGAAGGACGAGTTGGTGGCGCTGCGCAAGGAGCTGTGCCGCCGATATATCGAGGACCAGTCGTTCCGCATCGTCGAGGCGCCCGATCCCGAGCGCGACCGCAAGGCCGAGGCCTATGCCTCCGCCGTCGAGAACTGGTACCAGAAGCGGGCTGAGATCTTCGAGCAGATGATGCTGGACGAGCTGGCCGAGGACGGGTGCGGCGGCTTCCTCGTCTGGGGCGATCCCACGCTCTATGACAGCACCATCCGCATCATCGAGCTGATCAAGGCGAGAAATCGCGTCGCCTTCACCTACAAGGTCATTCCCGGCATCAGCGCCGTGCAGGCGCTGGTGGCGCGCCACCGGCTGCCGATCAACCGGATCGGCGAGGCGATCCACATCACCACCGGGCGCAAGCTGGCGGAGGGGCTGCCCCAGGGCGTGCATAACGCCGTCATCATGCTCGACAGCCAGAATGCCTTCCTCACCGCCGATCCGGAGGCGGAAATCTACTGGGGCGCTTATCTCGGCACCAAGAGCGAGATCCTGATTGCCGGCAAGCTCAGGGATGTCGCCCCGCGGATCGTGGAGGCCCGGGCCGAGGCGCGCGCCGCAAAGGGCTGGATCATGGACACTTATCTTCTGCGCTTCCCGCGGAAATAGCGGCGATTTCGGTCTTGCCCTGCGACCAATAGAAAACTTGACTCAGCAAGTCGGGTATTTAGTATCCGCGCCATAGCCAGGCCCCAAACCCAGCGACGATATCGGATCATTTTCGCAAGGTTTGGCATGTACTTAGCCGACATTAGGCAGCGCCGTCCGGGACCCTTGATGATGGGCCTGCTCGGCGCTTTTCTGGCGCTTCCCCTGATGTCGGCCCCGGCTTCAGCCAAGGACGACCTGAAGCTCGAGCTCAACAAGCTCGAGGCGGCGGGCGCCAGGTGCCAGGCCTATTTCCTGATCGAGGAGAAGGCCGGCAAGCCGCTCCAATCGCTGAAGGCCGATCTCATCGTGTTCGGCAAGGACGGCGGCATCGCCAAGCGGCTGATCGCCGAGATGGGGCCGGTCAGGACCAACAAGACCAGCGTGAAGATATTCGCGATCGACGTGCCCTGCGCGGAGATTTCCGGCGTGCTCCTGAATGACGTCGCGAGCTGCGCGCCCGAGGCGACGCCGGAAAGCTGTCTCGACCGTCTCGTTGTGTCGTCGCGCCTCGACACCCGTTTCTATAAGTGAGTTTTTGATATGCAAGGTGGAGAAATATCTCCGGTCGAGCTGTTCCTGCAGGCCGGACCCGTGGTGAAAGCCGTCATCGTGATGCTGGTTGCGGCATCTTTCTGGTGCTGGATCATCATCTTCGAGGCCCTGTGGACCCTCGGCCGCCTGCGCCGCGCCATCAGGAGCGAAGGTGGCGGCAAGGGCCGCATGGGCGAGCTCATCGGCAAGATCTTCGCCGCCGGGCGCGATGAGGCTTTCGAGGCGCAGGTCTCGGCCGCCGAATCCGATCGCCGCAGCGCCATCACCGCCGCCATGCGCCGGCGCGCCCAGGAGCTCATCGAATCCTGCCAGCGCGGTTTGCCCAACCTTGCCGTCATCGCCTCGGTGGCGCCCTTTGTCGGGCTCTTCGGCACGGTATGGGGCATCATGACGAGCTTCGCCGGGATCGCGGCGGCCAAAGACACGAGCCTGGCCGTCGTGGCGCCGGGCATCGCCGAGGCGCTGGCGGCGACCGCCATCGGCCTTGCTGCCGCCATTCCCGCCGCCTTTGCCTATAACCGCCTCGCCGCCGCCTTCGGCATCACGGCGAAGGCGCTGAACCGGCGCATCGAGGATTACGGGACGCGCCTTGCTCGCGGGAATGGCCAGGTTGCCCCTTTGCGGAAGAAGATCGCATGAGCTTCAACCTGTCCGCCGATCATGACGACGATGGTCTGAGCCCTTTGGCCGAGATCAATGTGACGCCGATGGTGGACGTCATGCTGGTGCTGCTCATCATTTTTATGGTGGCGGCCCCGATGCTGAGCTCAGGGATGAAGGTCGACCTGCCGCAGGCCAAGTCGGCCGAGCCGACCGACCCCAAGAACCCGATCGTGCTGACCATTGCCGCCGACAGAAAGATTTCCATCGGCGCCGATGAGGTCCAGCGCGCCGATCTGATCCCGCGGCTGCGCTCCATGATCGGCGAGGAGGATCGCATTGTGCATGTGCGCGGCGACCGCACCGCGTCCTATGGCGACATCGTTTCCGTGCTGGACGAACTGGCGCTCAACGGCATCACCAGGCTCTCGCTCATCGCCAATAAGAGCAGCACGCCACAGGCAGCCGTTCCACAGGCTCCGGCGCCGCAGGTCACTCTGCCAACGGCGGCCACACCATGACAAAAAGCGGCCTCACCTTCAGTTCGCGGCTGGTGAGCATCGTTCTTGCGGTGGGCGTTCATGCCGCCGCCGCCGCTGCCTTCATGCTGGCGCCGGCCAAGCAGCCACCGCCCCCGCCGCCCAGCGTCGAGATCGAAATGCTGGCCGAGATTACCGCAGAGACCGCCGATGAGGTGGAACCGGCGGTCGTGGCGGAAGCGACGGAGACCGAAGAAGCACAGGAATCGGAGATCGGCGCAGCGCAGACTATCACCGGCTCGGAAGTGGGTGAGGTGACGGCACGCGATAACGAGAAGGCCGAAGTGGCGCCGGCTGAAGTTAAGGCGGTCGAGCAGTCGAACAACATGCCGGAGGTTAAGCAGCCTTCGGAGATCGAACCGACCGTCGAACCGGATGTCGCTTCGCTGGCCGAGCCCACCGAAGTGCCGGAGATTACGTCAACGCCGGTTGAACTGGAGAAACCTGTCATCGAAGCGCCGCAGGCGCCCGCGATCTCCAGCAAGCCCAAACCGAAGCCGTCGGCGCAGAAGAAGGTGAAGAAGAAGGAACAGCGTCGCGCCACCTTGGCCGGCGCGACCACGCGCAAGGTTGCCAAGCGCGTCGGTGCGTCTCAGGACGTCAAATCGGGGGGCAGGCAGGCGAGCGCCCAATATCGATCGGTCGTCAATGCGCGCCTGGCTTCAAGGCGCCCCGCTATTCAATCGCGAGCCAGAGGGGCCAAGGGACGAGTCGTCATCTTCTTCACCATTGGCGCGAGCGGAGATGTCATATCGGCATCTGTCTCGCAATCTTCAGGGAATGCGAGCCTCGATTCCGCTGCCCGCGCTGTTGTCGCGTCGACCTCGTTCCCGCCGCCGCCCGGTGGCTCCTATCGGAACGGCGTTCCGATCCTCATGAAATGACGGGTCACCAGCAGACATAACCCCCATCGGCAAGCACGATCGAGCCGGTCATCAGGCTGGCGGCGTCGGATGCCAGGAAATGCACGACCGAGGCGATCTCATCGGGCTGGCCGACGCGGCCCATCGGCGTCATTTCCAGCCAGGTCTTGTACATCTCCGGGCTCTCCTTGATGCCGAAGGAGGTGAGCGGCGTTTCGATATAGGTCGGCGCCACGGCATTGACCCTGACCCCGCTCTTCGCCCATTCGGCGGCGAGCGAGCGGGTGAGATGGTGCACGGCAGCCTTGGACGCATTGTAGAAGGATTGCGGCTGCGGCTTGTTGACGATGAAGCCCGACATCGAGCCGATATTCACGATCGAGCCCGAGCCCTGCTTCAGCATCTGCCGTCCGAAGGCGCGGCAGCACCAGAACAGGCCATCGAGATTGACATCCATGTGAAAGCGCCAATGCGCGTCGCTGGTATCTTCCGCCTTCACATCGCTTTTGGCGACACCGGCATTGTTGACGAGGATGTCGACACGGCCATGCTTTCTGATGACGTCAGCCGCCACGCTGTCGACCTCGGCCGACTTGGTGACATCGAGCTTGGCGCCATGCGCCGTGATCCCGAGCTTCTTGAGCTCGGCCACGCTCGCCTCGACCCGGTCGGCCATCATGTCGGCGACGATCACCGTGGCGCCCGCTTCGCCCAGCGCCCGGGCGCAGGCCGCACCTATGCCCTGGCCGGCACCCGTCACCACCGCCACCTTGCCGTCGAGCTTCAGTTTTTCCAGATACACGTTCCCAGTCCTCTCAACTCATCCATTGACCGCCATCCACATTGAAGGTCTGCGCCACGACATAGTCGCTTTCCGGTGCGGCGAGAAACACCGCGCAACCTACATGATCTTCGGGCTTCCCCATACGCCCGTAAGGCACGCCTTCGCCAACCAGGCGCTTCTTCTCGCCGGGCGGCCGGCCTTCATATCTGGCGAAGAGGGCGTCGACCTCATCCCACATGGGCGTATCGACGACGCCGGGTGCGATGCCGTTGACATTGATCTTGTGCTTGATGAGACCGAGGCCTGCCGACTGGGTGAGGCTGATGACAGCGGCTTTCGAGGCGCAATAGACCGCGACCAGCCCCTCGCCGCGCCGCCCGGCCTGCGACGCCATGTTGATGATCTTGCCGCCCTTGCCGCGCGCGATCATGGCTCTGGCCACCGCCTGCAGCGTGAACAGGAGGCCTTTCACATTGACGGCGAAGACGCGGTCATAGCTCTTCTCGGTGATCTCCTCAATCGGCGCCATGTCGAAGATCGCGGCATTGTTGACCAGTATGTCGATGCCGCCGGCCCTGGCCTCGACTTCCCCGACAAGGCGGTTGATCGAGTCCATGCGGGTTACATCGAGATGGAGGCCGAAGGCGCCGCCGCCGGTGTCACGGGCCGCCTGGCGGGCTGCGTCCTCGTCGATATCGGCGATGCAGACCCGGGCGCCCTCACGCGCATAGCCCTCCGCTATGGCACGCCCGATGCCGCGTGCGCCGCCCGTGACAACCGCTGTCTTGCGTTCGAGCCGCATTACCGAATCGCTCTTCCCTTGTCGTCGAAGCGATGAATACGGCCTTTCTCCGGCGTGAGCCATATCTTTGAGCCGGGACCAAGGTGGTATTCGCCGGCGGCCCGCACCGTCAGACGGCCGTGCCGGCCGGCATCGATATGCAGGAACGTATCGGCGCCGAGATGCTCGGCCAGCGCGATCGTGCCTTCCCATTCGCCCGCTCTATCTGAGAGAGCAATATGCTCCGGCCGCACGCCGATCGTGTGCGCCTGGTGTTTCGTTGCCGCTTCACCGGTGAGGAAATTCATCTTGGGCGAGCCGATGAAGCCCGCGACGAAGAGCGAATCCGGTCTGTTGTAGAGCTCGAGCGGCGAGCCGACCTGCTCGATATTGCCCTTGTTGAGCACGACGATGCGGTCAGCCATGGTCATGGCCTCGACCTGGTCGTGCGTCACATAGATCATGGTGGCGCCGAGCGACTTGTGCAGCTGCATGATCTCGATGCGCATATTGACCCTGAGCGCGGCATCGAGGTTCGACAAAGGCTCGTCGAACAGGAAGGCCTTGGGCTGGCGCACGATGGCACGGCCGATGGCGACACGCTGGCGCTGGCCGCCGGAGAGCTGGCGCGGCTTGCGGTCGAGATAGTCGGCGAGATTGAGCACCTGCGCCGCCTTGGCGACCTTGGCGTCGATCTCGGCCTTGGGCTGGCCCGCCATCTTGAGGCCGAAGGCGATGTTGTTGCGCACGCTCATATGCGGATAGAGCGCATAGGACTGGAACACCATCGAGAGGCCGCGTTTGGCCGGCGGGAGTTGCGCTGCATTGCTGCCATCGATGATGATCTCGCCCGCGCTCACATCCTCGAGCCCGGCAATGAGCCGAAGCAGGGTCGACTTGCCGCAGCCCGACGGGCCGACGAACACGACGAACTCGCCGTTCTCGATCGCCAGATTGGCATTGGGGATGATGGTGACGTCGCCGAAGCGCTTCTGCACGTCTTTCAGAACGATGGTGCCCATTATTTTACAGCTCCGAAGGTGAGGCCACGGACAAGTTGCTTCTGGGCGAACCAGCCCAGGACGAGGATGGGCGCGATCGCCATGGTCGAGGCGGCGGAAAGCTTCGCCCAGAACAGGCCTTCGGGGCTCGAATAGGAGGCGATGAAGGCGGTGAGCGGGGCGGCGGCCGAGGTGGTGAGGTTGAGCGTCCAGAAGGCCTCGTTCCAGGCAAGGATGACATTGAGAAGGAGCGTCGAGGCGATGCCCGGCACCGCCATGGGCGCCAGCACATAGACGAGCTCCTTCCACAAGGAGGCGCCATCCATGCGCGCCGCTTCCAGGATCTCACCCGGTATTTCCTTGAAATAGGTGTAGAGCATCCACACGATGATCGGCAGGTTCATGAGGAAGAGCACGGCGATCAGCCCGCCGCGCGAGTCGAGCAGCCCCATGTCGCGGAAGATGAGATAGACCGGGATGAGCGCGCCGACCGGCGGCATCATCTTGGTGGAGAGCATCCACATCAGGAGATCCTTGGTGCGCTTGGCCGGCGCGAAGGCCATGGCCCAAGCGGCCGGAATGGCGAAGAGCAGGGCGACGAGCGTCGAGCCGATCGACAGGATCAGCGAGTTGGAGACGAAGCGCAGATAGTTCGAGCGCTCCTGCACGATGCCGTAATTCTCCGTCGTCCATTCGAAGAACAGGAATTTGGGCGGCGTCGAGAAGGCCTCGAGCTCGGTCTTGAAGCTGGTGATGATGGTCCACAGGATCGGGAAGAAGATGAGGAAGCCGATCAGCCAGGCAGCGGCAGTGGCAATGGTGCGGCGGCGGACGGAGACTGCGCGGGCCATGTTCTCAACCCTCCAGGTTCCGGCCGATCATCCTGATCAGGAAGAAGGCCACGATATTGGCAAGCACGACCGCGACGATGCCGCCCGCCGAGGCGCCGCCGACATCGAAGTTCAGCAGGCCCTGGAAATAGACCAGATAGGGCAGGTTGCCGGCCGGGCCGCCCGAGCCGGTGACATAGATCTCGGCGAAGACATTGAGGAGGAAGATCGTCTCGATCAGGATGACGACGGTGATCGGCCGCGCCAGATGCGGCAGCACGATGTAGTAGAAATAGGAAATTGGCGGCGTGCCGTCCATCTCGGCCGCTTCCTTCTGCTCCTCGTCCAGCGACTGGATGGCGGTGAGGAGGATGAGCGTCGCGAAAGGCAGCCACTGCCAGGCGACCATGATGATGACGGCGGTCAAGGGATATTGCGCGAACCAGTCGATGGGCTCGAGCCCGACCGATTTCATCAGCCAGGCGAAGAGGCCCGAGACCGGATGCATGAACATGTTCTTCCAGACCAGCGCGCTCACCGTCGGCATGATGAAGAAGGGCGCGATCACCATGAGGCGCACGATATTGCGCCCGACAATGGCCTGGTCGAGGAGGAGGGCGAGCAGCGTGCCGCCGACGATGCTGATGGCGAGCACCGCGAAGACCAGCTTGAGCGAATTGCCGATGGCCGCGAAGAAGGCGGGATCGCTCAGGAAATATTCGTAGTTGAAGAAACCGACGAAGCTCTCATTGCCGGGATCGAGGAGATTGTAGCGCAGCAGCGAGAAATAGATGGTCAGCGCCAGGGGCACGATCATCCACAGGAAGAGGACGATCACCGACGGGGCTACGGCCAGTTTGCCGAGCAGTCGCGTTTGCTGCGTGGCCATGTGTTATCTCCCATCTTATCCCTCCCCCTTCGCGGGGAGGGGCGGCCCGAAGGGCCGGGGTGGGGGCCTTACACTGAGCTGCTTTGCTCTGCCCCCATCCGGCTCGCTGTGCTCGCCACCTTCCCCGCAGAGGGGGAAGGATGTTCGTGTGCACGGAAGTCATCGCGGAGAAAAAAACAGCTGCCCGGCGGGCCGGGCAGCCCAGTTTTGGGAGGAAGCTTCCCTATTTGATGTAGCCGGCCTTGGTCATTTCGCGTGTCGTCGCCGACTGTGCTTCGGCCAGCGCGTCATCCGCCGATTTCTCGCCGGCAAGTGCCGCCGAGAAGATCTGGCCGACCATCGTGCCGATGCCCTGGAATTCCGGAATGGCGACGAACTGCACGCCGACATAGGGAACCGGCTTGACGGTCGGCTTGGTCGGATCGGCCGAGTTGATCGACGAGAGCGTCATCTGCGCGAAGGGGGCGGCCTTCAGATATTCGGGGTTCTTGTAGAGCGAGGTGCGCGTGCCGGGCGGCACATTGGCCCAGCCCTCCTTGGCGGCGACGAGGTCGATATAATGCTTGCTCGTGGCCCAGGCGACGAATTTCTGCGCCGCTTCCGCCTTCTGCGAGCCGGCCGGCACGGCGAGCGACCATGCCCACAGCCAGTTGCCGCGCTTGCCGAGGCCGTTGTCGGGTGCGAGCGCAAAGCCGACCTTATCGGCGACCTTCGAGTCCTTCGGGTTGGTGACGAAGGAGGCGGCGACCGTGGCGTCGATCCACATGCCGCATTTGCCGGAGTTGAACAGCGCCAGGTTCTCATTGAAGCCGTTGGAGGAAGCGCCCGGAGGGCCGGCATCCTTCAGGAGATTGAGATAGAAGGTGAGCGTGTTCTTCCATTCCGGCTGGTCGAATTGCGGCTTCCAGCTTTCGTCGAACCAGCGCGCCCCGAAGGAATTGGACGTCGCCGTCAGGAAGGCCATGTTCTCGCCCCAGCCAGCCTTGCCGCGCAGGCACACGCCATAGGTTTCGGATGCCTTGTCGGTCATTTTCTTCGCCGCATCGGCGATGAATTCCCAGCTTGGCGCATCCGGCATCTTGAGGCCGGCTTTCTCCATGAGGTCGGTGCGATACATGACCATGGAGCTTTCGCCATAGAAGGGCGCGGCATAGAGCTTGCCCTCGAGCGACAGGCCGCCGCGGATCGCCGGCAGGAGGTCGTCGACATCATAGTCCGCACCCAGGCCGTCGAGCGGCACGAGCCAGCCCTTCTTGGCCCAGATCGGCACTTCATAGGTGCCGATGGTCAGCACGTCGAACTGGCCGCCCTTGGTGGCGATATCGGTCGTCACCTTCTGGCGCAGCACATTCTCTTCGAGCGTCACCCATTCGAGCGTGATGTCGGGATTGGCCTTGGTGAAGTCCTCGGTCATGCCCTGCATGCGGACCATGTCGCCATTATTGACGGTGGCGATGGTGAGCCTGGTTTCGGCGAGCGCCGAGGTCGACAGAGCGGCGACGGTGACAGCGCCAAGAATGCCGGTCAGAAAGGCTTTCATGCAGGATCCTCCCATTAGATAGTGAGCATTTGCTTTCTTAGTGGGCATTATCTCAATATGGAGGATAGGCAAAGTCAAGCCGATTTCCTGTTGCGACGCAGCAAAGCAATGCAACATATCGCTTAAGCAATTGTTCTTCTTTGGGAATAAATTTTGAGCGTTTGCCTGTTATTCTAGCAAAAGCTCAGCCATTCTTTCATTGGTGATCAGGCCATTGATCAATTTCCCACGCAAGGCGCCCTTGATCGCCCTGAATCGGGGGATCGCCATGCCCACCCCGATCATCCGCTGGGTGGCGGGCTGCTCCAGGGGCACGCTGAGCACGCGGTCATTGGTGAGCCCGTCGATCAGCTTGCCATTGGTGTCAAAGGCCCAGCCGATGATCTCGCCGACTGCCCCGCTTCTCATCAGCGCACGGATTTCATCCGACTTGACGAAGCCGTCACGCAGCAATGCCGCGTCCTCATCGACCGTGCCGATGCCGACAAAGGTCACATCCGCCTGGCGCGCCAGCTCGATCACATTGCGCAAGGGCTTTTGCGCCAGCAGCAGCGACTTCTCATGCACGGTGGTCGCGATCACCGGCAGCGGCATGGGATAATGCGGCGCCTTCACCCGGTCGCCGATGCGGCTCACCACGTCGAACAGCGAGGCCGAGCCGTCCGGCGCGATATTGCCGACCAGCGAGACCACCTTGTGCTGCGGGCAGTCCATCGGTGTCAGCTGCTCGACCATGGCGCGCAGCATGCGTCCCGTGCCCATGGCGACGATGACCGGATGCTGCGAGACGAGATAGCGCTCGAGCTCGGCGGCCGCGGCTTCCGCCACGCCGATCGTGGTCGAGGCCGATTCAGGGTCGCTCGGCACCACTTCGCAAAAATCGATCGCATAGGCCTGCTTGAGCCTTTCCGAAAGCTCGAGGCAATGGCCAATCGGATGGTCGAGCCGGACCTTGATCAGCTTCTCGCTGACGGCAAGAGAGACCAGCCGCTGCGCCGTCTGGCGCGACACGCCAAGCTTGCGCGCGATCTCATCCTGCGTGTTGCCGGCAATGTAATAGAGCCAGCCCGCCCGGGCCGCGTCATCGAGCCTGTCTGCCTCCGAATCCGGTTTGCGCGCCAATGCCTACTCCTGTCACCCGCAGCATTTGCATATTGGCGTGCAAATGGGAACCCTGTGAGAATATACCGTCACCCCGGCGAAAGCCGGGGCCCATTAAATTCTATCAGCATGGCAACATCTCCCGCGGGCGCTTATTCAAGGGGTCCCGGCTTTCGCCGGGATGACGGTAGGAGGTGTTAGTTCACCCTGAGCCCGCTGGCGCGGTCGAAGACGTGAATGTCCTGTGGCCTGGCCGTGAGATGCTTCCGGTCACCCGGCGCCAGAACGGGCCTTTCGAGAGCGAGCAGGGTGACGCGTTCCCTGGCCGCATCGAGTGTCACTTGCGTGCTCATGCCCAAGGGCTCGACGACCACGACCGTACCGGGAATTCCCGTATCGGTGAAATGCAGATGTTCCGGCCTGATGCCGATCACCACTTTCTGGCCCTCGGTGACTGCTGCGGAAGCGGGCAACGCCAGCAGCGAGCCGTCGGCGAGGCCGGCCTGCTTCCCGTCGATCACGGCGTCGAAGAAATTCATCGTCGGCGAGCCGATGAAGCCGGCGACGAAGATATTGGCGGGACGATCATAGAGCTCGAGCGGTGCGCCCACTTGCTGGATGACACCATCGCTCATCACCACGATGCGGTTGGCCATGGTCATGGCCTCGACCTGGTCATGGGTGACATAGATGGCGGTGGTCTTGAGCGACTGGTGCAGCGCCTTGATCTCGGTGCGCATGGTCGCGCGCAATTTGGCGTCGAGATTGGACAAGGGCTCGTCGAACAGGAAGACCTGCGGGTTGCGCACGATGGCGCGCCCCATGGCGACGCGCTGGCGCTGACCGCCTGACAGCTGCTTCGGCAGGCGGTCGAGCAGGCTGTTGAGGCCAAGCTTGGTCGAGGCGGCGCTGACGCGCTCGACGACCATCCGGGTCGGGCTTTTCCGCAAGTTGAGGCTGAAACCCATGTTCCTGCGCACATCCATATGCGGATAGAGCGCATAGGACTGGAACACCATGGCGATGTCGCGGTCCTTGGGCGCCACATGATTGACCTGCCGCTCGCCGATATGGATCTCGCCGCCATTGATGGTCTCAAGCCCGGCGATGGAGCGCAGCAAGGTCGACTTGCCGCAGCCCGACGGTCCGACCAGCACGACGAACTCGCCATCCTCGATGTCGAGATCGATCGACTGCAGAACCGTGATCGGTCCGAATTTCTTGTGGACACTGCGCAGCGATACGGAGGCCATGATCTATCCCTTGACGGCGCCGGCGGTGAGACCGGTGACCAGATAGCGTTGCAGGAAGAGGAAGAAGAGGCAGACCGGGATGAGCGCCAGCACCGAGGCGGCCATCATCTGTCCCCAGTCGACCGCGAACTTGCCGACAAAGGTGAGAAGCCCGACCGAGAAAGTCTTCTGGCTCTCGCTGTTGATCAGCATCAGGCCGAACAGCAATTCGCTCCAGGCGGCGGTGAAGACGAAGGCGACGGTAGCGCCCATGCCGGGCAGCGTCAGGGGCAGGATGACCCTTCTCAGCGCCTCGAAGCGCGTGCAACCATCGATCATCGCCGCTTCCTCGAGATCCTTCGGCACGCCATCGAGGAAGGACTGCATCAGGAAGGTGGCGAAGGCGATGTTGAAGGCGGTGTAGATGATGATGAGGCCATAGAGATTGTCGGTGAGGCCGAGCTGGCCCATGATCCGGTAGATCGGCGGGATGACCATCACCAGCGGGAAGGTCTGGGTGAGAAGCAGCACGAGGCTCACCAGCGCCTTGCCCCGGAAGCGGAAGCGCGACAACGCATAGCCGGCGAAGGACGCGACCGCGGTGACGATGACGGCGGTCGCGACCGAGACGATGATGCTGTTGAGGAAATAACGCGGGAAATCGGTGGCCTCGAGCACGCTGGCATAATTGGCGAGCGTCATGCGGCTCGGCCACAGGCGGATGCCTTCGCTGTAGAGCAGGTCCTGCGGGGTCACCGAGATCTTGATCGTCCAGTAGATCGGGAGCAGCGCGAAGACGACATAGCAGGCGATCGCCCCATAGACGCCGATCGTGCCGGCAATGCGCTGGAAGCGGGATTGGCCGGGCATGTCAGGCATCCCTCAGAAGCGCGCGCCGCATCTGGATGACGATCAGCGCATAGGCGATGAGGAGGACGAGGAGCAGCACCGCGATGGCGGAGGCATAGCCCTTGTCCAGCGACTTGAAGGCCGAGACATAGATATAGGTGGCGATCGTGTTGGTGGAGCCGGCCGGGCCGCCCGCCGTCATGACATAGATGAGATCGGCGAAGGTCGCGATCCATACTGTGCGCAGCATCACGGTGATGGCGATGGTGGGCGCCAGGAAGGGCAGTGTCACCTTGGTGAATTGCTGCCAGGGTGAAGCGCCGTCGATGGCCGCCGCCTCATAGAGCTCTGAAGGGATGGATTTGCGCGCCGCGAGCAAGGTGATGGCGAAGAAGGGGATGCCGAACCAGACATTGGCGATGATCGGGCCCCACATGGCGGTCGCGGGGTCGGCCAGGATGGTGACGGGCTCGGCCTGGAGCCCGATGGCATGGAAGACATGCGGCAAGGGCCCGATCACCGGATTGAACAGCCACGACCAGGTGAGGCCGGTGAGGAAGATCGGCACCGCCCAGGGCAGGAAGACGAGGCCTTGCACGATCCTCTGGCCGATAAAGGGCCGGTTGAGGAGCAGGGCGAGGCCGAGGCCGAAGAAGAACTGCAGGGCAAGGCTCGCCACCGTCCACCACAGCGTGTTGACCAGCGCCCCATGCAGCACCGTGTCGGAGAGCATGGCGCGATATTGGCCGAGCCCGACATATTCGGACCGGAAGGCCGAGAATTTGCGGAAGGAATAGGAGATGCCGATGACCAGCGGCACGATGAGCACGGTGAAGATCAGGATCAGGGCCGGGCTCAGATAGAGCCACGGCTCGAGGAAGCGGCGCCGGTCGGCTTGCCGCTGCAGTGATCCGATGTCTTCAGCGATCGCGGTCATGCTTACCCTCGCCCTGCAAGCGAAGCGCAGGAGAGGGAAGGGGCCCGACGCGACCTTGCTCCGCCGAAGCGAAGCCACCTTGCTCCACCGAACCGAAACTCCGGCTTCGCGAAGGCGAGAGCGGCGGGAAGGGTGAGGGGCATGGGCGTCGACGGTTATCTTCGCCATGCATTCTCGCTCTTCCTTCGCTCCGAAATCTTCAGTCGTCGGTATCGACGAAGATCACGCCGATGCCCCTCACCCTCCCATTGCTGCGCAATGGGTCCCTCCCTCTCCCCGCTGAAGCGGGGAGAGGGCATTTTTTTACTTGTTCGTCTCCATCCACTTCTTCTGCTCGCCCGTCAGGAAGGTTGCCCACTCATCGGCGACCTCTTTCGGCGAACGCTTCGACAGCAGGATTTCCTGGAAGCCGGTCGGCACCATGGAATCATAGAACACGCCCAGATTCTCCAGATGCGTCGGCGGCGTCACGAAGACATATTTGTCCGGGTTGGACAGCTCCTCGAACCAGCCCTTGAACTGCTCGGTCTTGAAATGGGCATCCTGGTCGGCGCCATTGTGGATCGGCAGCACGCCCACCACCTTGGCCCATTCGAGATTCTGCTTGTTGGAGGACAGGAACTCGATGACCTTCCAGGACTCTTTCTTGGCCGGGCTGTCGGCGAACATCGACCAGCCGGCATAGCCGAGCGTCGGATAGGATTTGCCGTTGGGACCGACCGGCATCGGCGCCACGGCGAAATCATCCGCCTTCATCTTCTCGGCGATGCCGATCAGCGCATCCGGATCCTGGTCGAGCATCGCGCAGGTACCGGTATAGAAGCCGGTGACGATCTCGTTGAAACCCCAGCTCACGCTGTCCTTCGGCACCCAGCCGTTCTTGTACATGTCCTGCAGCATCTGCAGCGCCTTGACGGAGCCTTCCTCGTTGAAGGTCGAGGTGCCGTCCTCGTTGAAGAAGCCGGGCTTGCCGTCCATGATGTTCATGAACATCTGGATGCCGCCGAAGGCGCCCGGCCCGCCGCGCAGGCAATAGCCATATTTGCCGTTGCCGAGCCCGGCGATCTTCTGGGTGGCCGCGACGAACTCATCGATCGTCTTCGGTGCCTCGCTCAAGCCGGCTTCCGCGAACAGCTTCTTGTTCCAGAACATGGCACGGGCATAGTAGCCATAGGGCAGCATATATTGGGTGTTCTTGACGGTGGAGCCGAACTGCTTGGCGCGCTCGCCCAGCGTCCCGATCTCGGCCCAGTCCTTCATATAGGGGCCGAGATCCTCGAGCTGGCCGTTATTGCCATAGAGGCCCATCCAGCGTTCCGGCATCTCGACGACATCGGGCGTCTCGCCCGCCTGCACCATGCTGAGGAACTTCTCGAAGGCCTGGCCCCAGGGCAGCGACACGATCTCGACCTTGATGTCGGGATTGGCTTTCTCGAACTCGTCGAGCGCTTTGCGCAGGAACTCGGTGCGCTGCGGGCTGGTGATCACCTCGACAAGCTGCACCTTGGTCTCGGCCGAGGCGACACTCGCCAAGGCCGCGATGCCGGCGCCGAACATGATGGTCTGCATCAGTCTTTTCATTGGTTACTCCTCCCTTGTTGACGTGACTTACATCTTCACACTCTTGGCCAGGGCGTTCTCCAGGTCGGCCCACAGCATTTCCGGATCTTCGAGCCCGACATGCAGACGGATGGCGCGCGGGCTGACATTGAAGCGATCGAAGGAATTGACGCCGGGCGTCTGAGCCAGCGACGCAGCGACCGGCACCACCAGGCTCTCATGCCCGCCCCAGCTCACCCCGAGGCGGAAGAATTTGAGGAGATCGGCGAAGCGCGGAATGTCGATCGCGTCATCGACCTCGAAGGTGAAGAGCCCGGTGAAGCCCATGAGCGTCGCGCGGCCCGGATGATTGGAATAGACCGGGTGATGGATCTTGGTGACATGGGCATGGGCGCGTAAGCGCTCGGCGATGAGAAGCGCGCTTTCCATATGGCGCTTGAGACGGAAGGGCAGTGTTCTGAGCCCACGCACCAGCAGGAAGGCCTCGAGCGGCGACAGCTTGGCGCCGAGGAAGGGATGGGTGAGGTCATTGATGTGGGCGATCAGCGCCTTGGAGCCCGCCACCACGCCCGCCACCGTGTCGCTGTGGCCGCCGATATATTTCGACGCCGAATGCAGAACCAGATCGACCCCATGGGCGATCGGCTTCTGGAAAATCGGCGTCGCCCAGGAATTGTCGATGACGGTGGTGATGCCCCGGTCGCGGGCGGCACGGGCCAGTCGCGCAATATCCTGAAGCTCGAAAACCATGGAGGAAGGGCTTTCGAGATAGAGCAGCCTGGCGCCCGGAAGGGCGGCCTCCACCGCTTCGGCATCTGAGCCCTCGACATAGTCGATGGTAACGCCGAAGCGCGGCAAGAGTTTCTCGAAGAAGCGATAGGCATCGCCATAGCAGTTGCGCACCGCGACGATGCGGTCGCCGGCCGCGACGATGGAAAGAACGGTCGAGCTGATCGCCGCCATGCCGGAAGCGAAGCCGCGCGCCGCTTCAGCGCCTTCGAGGGCGGCGATGCGACGTTCGAAATCATGCACGGTCGGATTGCCGACGCGGCTGTAGATATAGCCTTTCGCTTCACCGGCGAAGGTATTGCGCATCTCGGCATAGTCTTTGAAGGTGAAGAGCGAGGTCTGGTAGATCGGCCCGACGACCGGGTCATGCACATGCGGCGCATCCTCGGTGAGGATCAGCGAGGCGGCCTCTATGGCGGCGTCGGCCGCATCCGTGATGCGGGATTCATGCTTCATCTGGATAGGCCTCGCGGATTTCGCTGCCGACGCTGTCGATGATCTTGAGCGCTTCGGCGCGCGCCGCTTGCGGATCGCGCCGCGAAATGGCGTCGAACATGCTGCGATGGAAGGGGAAGGAGGCTTCGGCGAAATTGGGCAGCTGCAGCGGGTTCTCCCAGAACTGGTGCACGAGATCGCGCATCGACTGGATGATCTGGGTGAAGAGCGGATTGCCGGTCGCCTCGATGATCGACTGGTGATATTCCCAGTCCTCTTCCGAGGAATTGCCCCTGGCATGGGCCGCTTCCATGCGGATGAGCGCCTTCTCGATCATGGCGATGCGGTCGGCCGAGGCAGATGCGGCGCAGATGGCGGCGGCCTCGCCTTCGAGCGCGCGGCGCACCTGCAGACCATGCAGCAGGTCCTTCACCTTGGAGGAGCGGCTCAGCACCAGCGGCACATGCACGATGTTGCGCCCCACGGCCTTGCGCAGATAGACGCCAGAGCCCTTGCGCATCTCGACGATGCCGAGCGCTTCCCAGCGCTTGAGCGCCTCGCGCACCGTGGGCCGGCTGACCTCCAGCCGGTCGCACAGCATCCGCTCCGAGGGCAGACGCTCGCCAGGCCCGATCCGGGCCGCTTCCACATAGGCCGCCAGCGCATCAATCACAGCCGAATCAAGGGTTTGGCTCTTGACCGGGCTGAGAAGGGCGGAAGATGACGGCTTGGATTTCAAGGCTGCGCTCCCCTGGTCCTGACTCTTAATCGGTCAGGCTGTCAGACCACTTTAATCAAGCTTGGATTGCGCAGTGAGTCAAGGCTTGATCACCGGTCGGCATGGTTTTTCCGGCGAATTCTTGCCATGCTCACGCTTTGCCGTGAGCGCGTCACTTCGGAGGGAAGCAGCATGCAGGACATCGCCACGCGGTCGGCCGACACCACCCGGCATCCACTCGATGGCTTGAGCGCGCCGGAGATCGCCCATGCTGCCGATCTCGTCCGCGCCGCGCATGATTTGGGCCCCGGCATGCGCTTCGAGACCATCATCCTCGATGAGCCGGAGCCCGACGAGCTTGCCACGCATGAGGCCGGCACGGCGATCGAGAGACGGGCCTTCGTCGCCGCCTATGACATGGCATCGGGCAGGCTGTTCGAAGCGATCGTCTCGCTGAGCGCCGGCAAGGTCCTGTCCTGGAAGGAGAGGCCAGGCGCCAAGCCGCGCATCGGCCCCGACGATTTCCTGCTCGCCGAGGACATCATCATGAAGGATGAGCGCTTTCTCGCGGGCTTGAGGAAACGCGGCATCACCGATATGTCGATGGTTTGCGTCGATCCCTGGTCGACGGGAAGCTTCGGCATTCCGGGCGAGCGCGACAAGCGGCTGATCCAGAGCTTCGCCTGGCTGCGCGCCAAGCCCTTCGACAACCAGTTCGCCCATCCGATCGAGGGCTTGAGCGCCATCATCGATATCAATGCCGGCGAGGTGGTGAGCGTCGAGGATTTCGGGCCGTGGACCATCGGCATGACCGACGGCAATTACGGCGCCCGCTTCCAGAAGCTGTGGCGGCGCGATCTGAAGCCGATCGACATCGTCCAGCCGGAAGGGCCGAGCTTCACCGTCACCGGCAATCTCGTCGAATGGGGCGGCTGGCGCTTCCGGGTCGGCTTCACGCCGCGCGAGGGGCTGGTGCTGCATGATATCAGGATCAGGCAAAGAGAGGGCGGCTGGCGCTCGCTGATCGCGCGCGCCGCGGTCGCCGAGATGATCGTGCCCTATGGCGCGCCGCATGGCGTCCATCCGCGCAAGAACGCTTTCGACTGCGGCGAATATGGCATCGGCGCCCTGGCCAACAGCCTGGTTCTGGGCTGCGACTGCCTGGGCGCCATTCATTATTTCGACGCCGTGCTCAACACCACCGCGGGCGGCTCCATGACCATCGCCAATGCCGTCTGCCTGCATGAGGAGGATGCGGGACTTCTGTGGAAGCACACGGATTTCCGCACCCAGGAGGCCGACACCAGGCGCTCGCGCCGCCTCGTCGTCTCCTTCATCTCGACCGTCGGCAATTACGAATATGCCTTCTACTGGAATCTCCATCTCGACGGCACGATCGCGCTCGAGGTGAAGCTCACCGGCATCATCAATACGGCGGGATCGGAGCCGGCCAGGGATGCGGGCTACAGCACCGAGGTTCAGCCCGATGTCTATGGCCAGATCCACCAGCATCTCTTCTGCGCCAGGCTCGATATGGCGGTGGACGGGCCCGACAACACGGTCGTCGAGGTCAATACGGTGCTGGACGGGCCGGGGCCCGGCAATCCCCATAATAATGCCTTCCATGCGGTCGAGACGCCGCTCCTGACCGAGAAGCAGGCGCGCCGGCGCGCCGAGCCTCAATCGCACCGCTTCTGGAAGATCGTCAATCGCGGCAAGACCAACCCATTCGGCCGGTTCCGCGCCTACAAGCTTGTCGCGCACAGCGCCATCACCGAGCTGGGCGGCAAAGGCTCACAGCTTGATTTACGTGCCGGCTTCACCCGCAATCATGTCTGGGTCACGCCGACCAGCAAAGAGGAGCGCTGGCCGGCCGGCGACTATGTCAATCAGAGCGAAGCCGGCGAAGGCCTGCCGCGCTGGACCGAGGCGGATCGTTCGGTGGCCGACCGGCCTGTCACGCTCTGGCATGTTTTCGGCCACCATCACATCGTGCGGCCCGAGGATTTTCCGGTTCAGTCGGCGGTGACGTGCGGCTTCATGCTGCAGCCGCACGGCTTCTTCGATGGCAACCCGACGCTCGACGTGCCGCCGACGGAGAAACGCCACAGCTGCTGCGTTTGACGCACCGATATGCCTGCATCTCGCCACGGATATCCGTGGTTTTCCTTGACCGGACTACGGAATTTCCGTATATACGAGAATGCACGCTGTCATAGAAACGCCGGGCTATCAGAGAGACGCCGCCATTGCGGGCATACCTGATGTCGAGCGGGCAGCGATCAAACGCTTCCTCAGCGAAAACCCGCAAGCGGGCGATCTAATGGAGGGCACGGGCGGCGCGCGCAAAGTCCGCTTTGCGGGCCGCGGCAAAGGCAAGAGTGGCGGATATCGTGTCATCACATATTTTGGCGGCAATGACATTCCCGTCTTTCTGCTGGCTGCCCTGTCGAAAGGCGAACGTGAGAACTTGTCCAGGTTGGAGAGGAACGAGCTGAAGAAGGAGCTTGAAGGTCTTGCGGAAGACTACAGAGCGAGCGTGAAGGCGAAAGTGATGAAGATGCGGAGACGAAGATGACCAAGCTTGGCAAGAGATTGATTGCAGCGGCGAAGGAGGCGCGGGCTATTGCACGCGGCGAAGCGGACCCTGCCACCTATAACGTTTACATCCCAACCAAGATCGACGTGAAGGCCATGCGAAGAGAAATGCACCTGTCACAGGAGCAGTTCGCACATCGCTTCGGATTCAGTCCGGCCAGAATTCGTGATTGGGAGCAAGGCCGCTCACGGCCGGATGGCGCGGTCAGGGCCTATCTCCTGGTGATCAAGCGCGAAAGGAGGGCCGTCGAACGCGCGCTCGAAAAGCAGATGGAGCGAGCCTGACAGCGTGGCCGCGCATTCTCTCACAAGCGTACTCGTTACTCGGTCCGCCGCTGCCGTCCATAGAGCAGCAGCATGGCGACGATGACGACGCCATAGATGATCTGCCGCCCGGCTTCCGGCATCTGCATCACCGACAGGATCGATTGCAGGAGGGTGATGAGGATCACGCCCGCCACGGTGCCCAGATAGGAGCCGCGCCCGCCGAGGATCGAGGTGCCGCCCAGCACCACGGCGGCGATCGAAGGCAGGAGATAGGTATCGCCCATCGACTGCGCCGCCTTGGAGGCATAGCCCGCGAGCAGCACGCCGCCAAAGGCGCTGAGCCCGCCCGAGACGACGAAGGCGATCAGGACGACGCGGCGCGTGTCGATGCCCGACAGATAGGCGGCGCGCTCGCGATTGCCGATCGCGTAGACGCTGCGGCCGAAGGTCGTGCGGGTCAGGGCGAAGACCGCCGCGGCGCCGATCAGCGCCCAGATGATCACCGCATTGGGCACGCCCGGCACAAGGAAGCCTGTCGCGATGTAGCGCATCGCGGCTGTGGCTGAATCCTGGGGCGAGAAGCCGCCGGTATAGACGACCATCAGCCCTTGCGCGACCGCGTTGGTGGCAAGCGTGATGATCATCGACGGGATGCGCAGATAGGCGACGCCAACGCCATTGGCCAGGCCGATCGCCATGCCACACAGGATGCCGAAGGGAATGGCGAGCGCCTCGCCGACATGACCGAAAGCGGCGGCGGCGCAGGCCATCATGCCGCCGACAGCCACCGACCAGGGCACCGACAGGTCGATCTGGCCGAGCAGGATGACGATCATCATGCCGGTGGCGATGACGCCCAGGAACGCGGCCACCTTCAGTTGCTGCAGAAGATATTCGACCGACAGGAAGCTCGTCGAATAGATGCTGCCCACGACGAGCAGCAGCAGGATGCAGCCGAAAGCGGTGGCGACCGCCGGATCGATGCGGCGAATGAATTTCGGCAGGCGGCGCTCCATTGCGCGTTCTCCCGTGATATCGCTCATCCGAACCACTCCAGCCGATTGCGGACACGGAACAGACCGAAGGCACCGAGGCTGACGGCGATCAGCAATACCACGCCCTGGAACAGCGGCTGCCACAGGGGGTCGAAATCGAAGACGAAGAGGAGATCGCCGATGGTGCGGAAGGCGAAGGCGCCGAAGATCGCGCCGATGACGCTGCCCTTGCCGCCGAAGAGCGATACGCCGCCCAGCACCACGGCGGCGATGGAGAAGAGCGTGTAGGCATTGCCGCTCGCATAGGCGGCCTCGCCCGTATAGGTGAAGAAGGTGAGAAAAAGGCCGCCGATCGAGGCGAGGAGGCCCGCCAGCGCATAGGCCAGGAATTTCGCCCGGCGTATCGGCATGCCGGACATATAGGCCGCGGGCTCGGACGAGCCCGAGGCATAGGCGGCGCGGCCCAGCACCGAGCGGCTGAACGGCACCCAGACCACCAGCACCACGGCAGCGAGCGCCACGAGGCTCGCCGGGATGACGCCGAACAACTTGCCGGTCAAGGCATCGGCGAGGCCCTCATTCACCGAGCCGCCGGGATAGGGCCGCAGCAGCAGAGCGATCCCGAAATAGGCGGCCCCGGTGGCGATGGTGGCGACGATCGGCTGCAGCCGGCCGTAGATCACGATCAGCCCGTTGAGGATGCCGCAGGCGAGGCCCGAGCCCAGCACCGCGATCACGCCCAGCGTGGTTGCGCCGGCACCGCCGACGACAAGCCAGGAGGCGAGGCAGTTGGTGAGGATGAAGATCATGCCGACGGAGAGGTCGATGCCGGCGGTGATCACCACCAGCGTCTGCGCCATCGCGACGAAGGCGAGGAGCACGCTCTTGTTGGCGGCGGTCTGCACGACATTGGCGGTGAAGCCCGCCGGATGATTGGTGACATAGATGGCAAACATGACGGCGAAGATGCCGATCGC
The DNA here is from genome assembly GCA_003576695.1 of Taklimakanibacter lacteus. Taxonomy (GTDB): domain Bacteria; phylum Pseudomonadota; class Alphaproteobacteria; order Rhizobiales; family Aestuariivirgaceae; genus Taklimakanibacter; species Taklimakanibacter lacteus. The sequence continues at coordinate 300,864 of QOZQ01000007.1, read as the reverse complement.
CATCAGGGTCTGGCGCTGCTCGGCCAGCCAGAAGCGCCATTCCTTCATATGCGGGCCTCCGTCATTCGCGCCTGATCGACATTGAGGGCGCTGGCGATCAATGCGCGCTCGGTGAGGCGGTCGCCCGCGAGCTCGTTGATGACGCTGCCGTCGTAAAGGACGAGCACGCGGTCGCAGCAGCCGATCAGCTCGTCATAGTCGGTCGAATAGAACAGGATCGCGGCACCCTGATCGGCGAGGCGGCGCAGCAGCGCGTAGAGCTCCTGCTTGGTGCCGACGTCGATGCCGCGGGTGGGGTCGTTGAGCAGGATCAGACGCGGGCCGCGCATCAGCCATTTGGCGATGACGACCTTCTGCTGATTGCCGCCCGACAGCGCGCCGACCGGGATGTCGAGCCCGGCGGTCTTGATGCCCAGGAGGCGCACCATCCCGTCGATGAGCTCCTCCTCCTTGTCGCGGTCGATGATGCCGCGGCGCGCCACGCGGTCGAGTGCGGCGAAGGAAAGGTTCTCGCGCACCGTCATCGGCAGCATGAGACCCTCGGTCTTGCGGTCCTCCGGAATGAGCGCCATGCCTATATTTTCGTGGCAGGCCCTGGCGGGACTGGCGATGGTTTGCGGCTTGCCGTCGATGAGGATCTCTCCCGTGGTGCCGCGCAAGACGCCGAACAGGGCGAGCAGCAGATCGCGCTGGCCCTGGCCATCGAGACCGCCGAGGCCGACGACCTCGCCTTCGCCGACCGTCAGCGAGATATTGCGCAGGCGATCATCCCAACCCAGATCGCGGCATTCGAGCACCGGCGGTTGAGGACGGGAAACATGCGCGGGCTTCGGCGGAAAGACATTCTTGTATTCGCGCCCGATCATCATCTCGACCACTTCGGTCTCGCTGCGGGTGCCGGCCTTGTAGGTTGCGACATTGCGCCCGTTGCGGAAGACTGTGCATTCATCGGCGAGCTCGGCGATCTCATGCATGCGATGCGAGATATAGAGGAGCGCCATGCCCTCCGAGCGGAATCTCTTCAGCACGGCGAAGACCTTGGCGACGTCGCCGGCCGTCAAGGCCGAGGTCGCCTCATCGAGAATCAGAATGCGGGGCTTGCGGGCAAGGGCCTTGGCGATCTCCACCATCTGGCGGCGCGACAGCGGCAGGTCCTTCACCAGGATGCGCGGATGGATGTCGTCGGCGCCGGCGCGCGCCAGCGCTTCGGCGGCGATGACGCGCTGGGCCTGGCGGTCGATCAGGCCGAAACGGCGCGGCGGGTTGGAGATGCAGATATTGTCGGCGACGCTCAGATCCGGGATCAGCGACAGTTCCTGGAAAACACAGGCGATGCCGGACGCGGCGGCGTCGGCGGGCGATGCGAAGCTCACCTCGCGGCCATCGAGAAGGAGGCGGCCTTGATCGGGCGCCACGACGCCGGCCATGATCTTGATAAGCGTCGACTTGCCGGCGCCATTCTCGCCGAGGATGGCATGGATGCGACCGGGCATGACGGTGAGCTCGGCCTTTTCGAGCGCGCGCACGCCGCCATAGAATTTGGAGATCCCCGACATGCTGAGCAGCGGGGGCGCCGTTGCGGTTTCCGGACTGGTCATGGGACCTTCCAGCGATCAGAATCCTGCGCCGCGGCAGGCTTGCCACGGCGCAAGGATCGAAACGAGCTCTACTGGTTCTCTTTCGACTGTCCCATGATTTCCTGCGCGGAGAAATTGATCCCGCAGGTGGGGAAGGAATTGCCGACGAAGAAGTTGTCGGACTGATCCGGGAAGTAATCCTGGCCGTCCTTGAAGTTCGGGTCCTCGACGATGGCGAGCGGCAGCTTGACCGATTGCGGCACGACATTGCCTTCCAGCGCGGCGATGGCGGTCTTTATCGCCACCGCCACCTGGGCGGGACCCGTGCCGGCGGACGAGCATTTCAGGCCTTCGCCGGCGAATTTGGCGCAGAACTTGCGGAAGCCGTTCTCGGTCTCGCCACCGAAGGGCACGAAGGGATGCTTGGCGTCGATCATCGCCTGCACGACGCCGGTATCGCCGCCCTGCGCGGTGATGCCGTCGAACTTCTTGTGCACGGCGATCGCGTCGGCGGTCGCCTTCTGGGCGGTCGGGTCGTCCCATTTGCCGAGCACTTCGACGACTTCCCACTTCTTGCCGGTGGCGCCGAACGTCTCATGGATGCCGTTGTGCCGGTCGGTATCGACCGAGGTGCCGGCGACGCCGCGCACTTCGAGGATCTTGCCGCCATCGGGCAGATGCTTGGCGAGCCAGTTCGCCCACAGCACGCCCAGGCCCTTCTGATCGACATTCACATTGATCGCATCCTGCGTGTCGAGGATGTTGTCGAAGGCGACGAGAATGACGCCCGCTTCCTTGGCGCGCTTGATGACGGGAGCGAAGGCGGTCGGGTTCTGGGCGTTGACGACGATCGCATCATAGCCCGAGTCGATGAAGTTGTTGATCGCCGAGATCTGTGCCGGCACGTCCTCGCCGGTCGAAACGACCTTGAATTCCTTCAGCTTGGCGGCGACATCGGGCTGCGCCGCATAGGCCTTGGCGGTCTGGATCATCTGGATGCGCCAGGTATTGGCGATATACCCATTGGCGAGCGCGATGCGATAGGGACCGTCCTTCTTCGGGTATTTGTAGAACTTCGTCTGGTCCGTCCAGGGCACGAAGCAGTTGGTGTCCGAGGCGGGGCCGGCGACGGTTTCGGGTCCGTCGGCCAAGGCGGTGCCGTAGGTGAGACTCAAGGCAAAGGCGCCCACAAGCGAAGCAAGGCACGTCAGTTTCACTGTCGATTTCATTGCTGGTTCCTCCCAAAACGCCACTCTCAGGTTGGCTGATCAGCCCAAGCCGGAAGGTTCGCCTTCTTTGGTGAGGCAATTGCAGGACCGAAGAGGCCACGCCATCCGGTAAGCTGTCACTACGGTATTATATGATGATAGCGCTGTCAATTGCGGCGCCGCCGGATTAATAATAAGAGGGGAGAATGATGGATATGCCGCGGAAGCAGCGCCGGCCGCGCAGCAAATTGTCCGATGTCGCCGAGCGTGCCGGGGTGAGCGCGGTCACGGTCTCGCGCGCTCTGCGCCGGCCCGAGATGGTCTCGCCCCTGTTGCGCGAGCGAATCGATACGGCGATCAAGGACCTGGCCTATATTCCCAACCGCGCCGCGAGCATCCTGGCATCGTCGCGCTCCAACGTCATCGGCGTCGTCGTCTCCTCGCTCAGCAACGGCGTCTTCGCCGATTACCTGCGCGCCTTGCACGACATGTTCCAGCCCAAGGGCTTCCAGGTGATGGTGTTCAACAGCGCCTATTCTCCGCAAGAGGAAGAAAAGGCGATCGTCACCTTGCTCGGCCAGCGCCCGGAGGCGCTGATCCTCACCGATGTCGACCAGACACCCTATGCGCGCGAGCTCCTCGAGCATTCGGGTATTCCCATCATTCAGACCATGGGGCTCACCGACCGACCCATCGACATCAATATCGGCATCTCGCAACATGATGCGGGCGTGCTGGCGACCCGCCATCTGATCGAGCTCGGTCACCGGCGCATCGGCATCATCGGGACGAACCACGATTCGCGCGGCTGCCAGCGCGTTGCGGGCTATGTCGATGCGATGCAGGCCGCGGGCCTTCATGACGAGACCCTGATCGAGGTGAGCCCGATCCCCTCGACGGTCAAAATGGGGGGCGAGCTTTTGGGTGAGCTGCTCCTGCGCCGGCCCGATCTCGACGCCGTGTTCTGCGGCAATGACGATCTGGCGCTGGGCGTATTGTTCGAATGCGCGCGCCGGGACATTGCCATTCCCCATGCGCTTTCCGTCGTCGGCTTCAACGACCTCGAATTCGCCGCCGATACCCATCCGGCACTGACGACGATTGCGGTTCCGCGCCGGGATATGGCGCGCTTGAGCGCCGAGATCGTGCTCGAGATCATTCGCGGTTCAGGCCAGCGGCCGAAAACGACGCGCATCGACCTCGGCTTCAAACTCAGCCTGCGCGCCAGCACGCAACGATCGGGGCGATCAATTTCCTAGCGTAAGCGCTTCGTGGCAAAGCACGGGGACGGCCGCTATTGAATTGTTCCAATCATTAAATTTTATCCGCAGAGAGCGCTGCTTCTCGACTGAAACGAAGTGGCCGAGTAACTTGCTCGGAAATCCCTTCGTGGAAATCTGATCCAAGGAACTTCGCATGCTGTGTCCTCACGGCGCGTCGATGCGCGCTCTCGTTTTCGTCACAGGCAACGGGCGAGGGGGAAGCGATGAGAGAGCAGGCGGGCTGGAAGCCTCTAGGCCACGCCGGCCTTGCTGATCCTTATCGGCCGGTCGCCGAGCTTTTCCGAAAGCTCGCGCGCCGAACTGGTGAGCGCCTCGCGATAGCGCTCGTAGTTGCGCGTCGCATCGCCGCGCGGCGCGATCAGGCACAGCGTCGCGACACAGGTCGTGCCTTTCTGATAGACGGGGGCGGCGAAGCAATGGGTGAAATTGTCGGCTTGTGAATCGAAGGAGAAGAACTTCGCCGCGCGGGCTCGCGCCACATCGGCGAGAAATTTTTCCGGCGGCAGCCGCGACCCGTTAGGCAGGACGAAATCGCCTTCCGGAATGAAGGCGAGGATCTCGGCATCGCTCATATGCGCGAGGAGCAGCCGGCCCGATGCGGTCCAGGTGATGGGAATCCGCTCGCCGACATCGGAGCTGATGCGGAAGGGGCGCATGCCTTCGCGCATCATGGCGACCGTGTATTTGTTGCCGTCCAGCATGCAGAGCTGCGAAGTCTCGTGCGTGACCTGGGCGAGATGATCGAGATAGGATTTGCATTCGCGCGTCAGGTCGAACTGCGTCTCATAGGCGATGCCGAGGAAATAGAGCTTGCGCCCCAGGAAGACGCGGCCCTCCTTGTCGGCATACTCGACCATGCCGGCCTTGATGAGCAGATTGATGAGCTCATAGGTCGTCGATTTCGGTGCGCTCAGGCCCACCGCGATCTCGTTGGGGCGCGCCGGGCGCCGCCGCCTGCGCAGATAATCCAGGATCTCGACGGCCCGGTCGAGGCCGCGCATCCGCCGCCCGGTTTCCAACTCCATTGCCTCTGCCGTCATGCGCTTTCTCCCGTGATCGACAAAATCCGCTGACTTCCGGCGCCATCCACTTGCGCCGCCTTCGGAACATGATAGCATCATCTTCCACTATACCGATAGTAGTTCCATTATAGTGGAAAAAACAAGTATTCGGAGGAAAGACATGTCGAAATCTTCTGTGAAAGCCGCGGTCAGCGCCCTCTGCCTCGGCCTGTTCACCTGTATGGGGTTCGTCTCTGAGGCCGATGCCGCCGCCAAATGCATCAAGGGCGACCGCAAGGCGCCCTACACGCTGGGCTGGGCCAACATCTATTCGGTGCCGACCTGGATGAAGCAGACGGAGGGCACCATTGCCGCCGAGGTCGAGGAGCTGAAGAAGCAGGGCCTCGTCGACAAGCTGGTCATCACCGACGCGCAAGGCGACGCCAATGTGCAGATCCAGCAGATCCAGTCGATGATCGATGCCGATGTCGATGCGATCCTGCTCATTGCCGGCTCATCGACGGCGCCCGCCCGCGTCATCGCCGATGCCTGCGCCAAGGGCATCGCCATCATCAATTTCGACAGCCTCGTCGACACCGACCAGGTGACGGCGAAGATCAACACCGATTCCAATGAATGGGGCGATACCGCCGCCAAATGGCTGATCAACGAGCTGGGCGGCAAGGGCAAGATCCTCGTCCTCAACGGCCCGGCCGGCATCTCGGTCAGCGATGACCGCCGCAAGGGCGCCAATGCCGCGCTCGCCGCCAATCCCGGCATCGAGATCCTGGCCGAGACCAACACCGCCTACAATGTCGCTCCCGCACAGGAAGCGGTGACGAGCCTGCTCTTCGCGCATCCCGAGATCGACGGCATCCTGTCGCTCGGCGGCGCGTTGTCGGCCGGCGCCATCCTCGCCATGGACAAGCAGGGCCGGCCCATGGTGCCGATCACCGGAGAGAATGCCCGCCAGTTCCTCGAGCTGTGGAAAGACAAGAGCCTCAAATCCTGGGCCACGATGCAGCCGAACTGGCTTGGCGGCTTTGCCGCCTATACGGCGGTGCAGGCGCTCGAAGGCAAGGATGTTCCGGCCTTCGTCAAGGTGCCGCTGCCGGTCATCGACAACAGCAATATCGATGGCTATCTCGCCCGCGCCAAGGACTTCCCGGCGGATGGCTATATCTTCTCGCCCTATGATGAGAAGCTTTTCGGCGAGTTGCTCGCCGCGAAGTGAACTCAGCTCGTCATGGCCGCCCTCGAGGCGGCCATCCAGCCCATCCGTGCAGCAACTGCACGGTGTCACGTCTGGATGGCCGGGTTAAACCCGGCCTTGACGATCGGGGGCGTGGCTCGCGCCTCGCGATGCGAGTAGTGGATAAAGTCAAACGGAATACACTCTAATCCGATCATGACACTTCAACCGATCATCGCGGCTCGTGGGGTCTCCAGGTCGTTCTTCGGCAATCCTGTGCTCCAGGATGTCTCGATCGCCCTGCTGCCCGGCCGCATCCACGCGCTGCTCGGTGAGAACGGGGCAGGCAAATCGACCCTGATCAACCTCCTGTCGGGAGCGCTCGCTCCCGATGGGGGAGAGATCGCCATCGACGGCAAGGTGCTGCGCAAGTTGACGCCTTCCGAAGCCCGTCGTGCCGGCATCGCCGTGGTCCAGCAGGAGCTGAGCCTGACGAGCGAGCTCTCCATCGCCGAGAATATCGGCCTTGGCGCCTTTCCGCGCCGTTTCGGGCTTGTCGACTACGCGACATTGGCCAGGAAGGCGCGCGCGGTCTGCGCCCTGGTCGGGCTCGATGAGAATCTGTCGACTCCGGTCGGCGACCTGCCGCTCGGCCGCCGCCAGATGGTCGAGATCGCCAAGGCCTTGTTCCGCGAGCCGCGTGTGCTGGTGCTCGACGAACCGACCTCATCGCTTTCGGCGCATGAGGCCGACACGCTGACGAAGCTGCTGCACCGGCTGCGCCAGGCCGGAACTGCCATTCTCTATATCTCGCACCGCCTGAATGAGGTGATGCGACTGTGCGATTATGTGACCGTGCTCAAGGACGGCAAGGTGACGGCCGACCGCTCGTTGCAGGGTGTAGATGCGGCCGGCCTCGTCCGCTTGATGGTGGGCCGCGATCCGGGCGATCTCTTCCCGAAATGGACGCCCGGCAAGGATTGCCCGACCATCGTCTCGGTGGCGGGCTTCTCCTGCGGCCTGCTGCGCGACATCGATCTCGACATCCGCCGTGGCGAGATTCTGGGCATTGGCGGGCTTGTCGGCCAGGGCCAGGAGGACCTGCTTCTTGGCCTTTACGGTGCACTGCCCGCCTCCGCGCGACAGGCGGCTTTCAATGGGACCCAGTCCTTGCCCGCTTCCGTCTCGAAGGCCAATGCGCTGGGCCTCGCTTATGTGCCGGCCGACCGCAAGCGCGAGGGCCTCCATCTGATCCACAGCATTGCGTGGAACATGATGCTCCCGCACTTCGGCCATGCCTCGCCCTTGCGCTTGCGCGATCGCGCCGGCGAGCGTGAGCTGGCCCGCCAGCTTGCCGATCGCCTCAGCATCAAGGGCGATCTCACCCGCCAGGTCCAGGCGCTGTCGGGCGGCAACCAGCAAAAGGTGGCGCTCGCCAAATGGATGCCGAGCGACCCGCCGATCCTGCTCCTCAACGACCCGACGCGCGGTGTCGATGTCGAGACCAAGCGCGAGATCTATGTTCTCCTCCGGCGTTTCGCGGCCGAAGGCAAGGCCATCGTGCTGTCGAGCTCGGATACGCCGGAGCTCGTCCATCTGTGCGACCGCGTGGCGGTGATGCGCGAGGGCGGCATTGCCCGCATGATCGAGCATCGCGAGCTCAGCGAAGAGGCGATCGTGGCCGCGGCCATGGGGGCTGAGCCTGCGAGGTCGGCGGCATGAGCAATCTTGCACCCACGCATGAAGATCGCCTCTACTGGCCGGTGCAACGCCAGCGCAACCGCAGCCTCTATGGCCTGTTCGTCGTGGTGGCGGCTTTCGTGGCCCTCTATGCCTATCTCTTTCCGGGCCTGTTGAGCGTCGCCGGCATTTCCAAATTCGCCCAGAGCTGGCTGCCTCTGGCGCTGGTCTCGATGGCGCAGGCGATCCTGATGCTGACCGGCGGCATCAGCCTGGCGATCGGCGCCACGGTGAGCCTCGGCGCCGTCATCGCGGCGACAACCATGATGGGGCCGCTCGGCGTGCCGGGCGGCATTGCCGCCGTCGCTTTCTCAGGCCTCGGCATCGGCGCGTTGTGCGGCGTCATCGCCATTCGCCTGCGCCTGCCGGCCATCATCGTGACGCTGGCCGCCTCCTTCATCATTGCCGGCTTGGCGCTTCTCATCCTGCCGCGTCCGGGCGGCGCCATTCCCGGCTGGTTCTCCGATCTCCTCGCCGGCAACACGCCGGCGGCGCTCATTCTCCTGATCCTGGCGGCGCTTCTGTGGAAGCTCTATCTCGCGACACCTCTGGGCTTGAGTCTCTATGCCGCGGGCGAGAATCCGGTCGGCGCCTATCGCGCCGGCGTGCCGGTCGATACGGCGCGCATCGCGGCTTACGCCTTGAGCGGCCTGCTCTCGACATTGGCCGGCCTCTTCATCGCCGCGCAGACGGGCTCGGGCGATCCGGTCATCGGCAACGCCTTCACGCTCAATTCGATCGCGGCCGCCGTTCTGGGCGGCGTCGGCTTCCTCGGCGGGCGCGGCACCATGCGGGGCGCCATTGCCGGCAGCCTGCTGCTCAGCGTGATGATCAATGTCATGTTCTTCCTAGGCTTCCCGCCCGTTGCGCAATATGTGGCGCAGGGGCTCATCATCATCGGCGCGGTGGCGCTGCCCGAGATCACCAGGCGCTTCAGGAGGGCACGATGAACGGTACAGAAGACACCCGCTTTCCGCGCTGGCGTGCCGCATCGCTGCTGCGCAACCGCGCCTTTCTCACCGTGCTGATCGTGGCGCTGGTGTGGATCGTCGCGGCTTTCGCCAAGCCGGGCTTCGGCTCCTACGGCCATTTGCGCTATTTGCTGGAACTCGCTGCCGTCATCGGGCTCGTCGCCATCGGCCAGACCTATGTGGTGATTGCCGGCGGCATCGATCTCTCCGTTGGCGCCATCGTGACGGTGAGCGCCGTCGGCGTGCCCCTGGTGGCGCTGTCGGGCGACAGCTCGGGAGCTTTCGCTGTCATCGCCATTCTCGCCGCGGCGACCGGCATCGGGCTCCTCAACGGCCTCGGCGTCGCCTATTTGCGCATCCATCCGATGATCATGACGCTCGCCATGGCGACCTTCCTGCAAGGCGTGCTCATCCTCATTGCGGGCGGCACTGCCATATCCGCGCAGAACCCGCTGCTGGCCTGGCTCGGCAATGCCCGCATCATCGGCATTCCGGCAGGCGTGATCCTGTGGACGATCGTTTCGGCGGCAGCGCTTGCCGTCCTGCATGCGACGCCTTTCGGCGCCAGGCTCTTTGCGCTCGGCGCCAATCCGCTGGCGAGCGCGCTGTCGGGCGTCAATGTGCAGAGGACCACCATGGCCGTCTATGCTGTGAGTGGACTGACCGCCGGTCTGGCCGGCGTGCTGGTGCTCGGCATGAACGGGCAGGGCTATGTCGGGATCGGCGATCCTTATCTGCTCGCCTCGATTGCGGCAGTGGTGCTGGGCGGCACTTCGATCCTCGGCGGCTCGGGCTCTTACGCCGGCACCATTCCGGGTGCCATTCTCCTCGTCACCATCACCGCCCTCATCACCGTCGTCAACGCATCGGCCGGCTGGCGCAGTATCCTTTTCGGCTCGCTTATTCTATTGCTTCTCCTCCTCTCTGGTCGGGAATCGCAACGCAGATGAATCATGACGTTAAGACAACCGCCTCGGGCATCGATGATGCCGAGACGGCGAAGCTCCTGTCGCTCCTCGTATCCATACCCAGCGTCAATATCGCCTTCCGTCAAGCGGGTGATCCGGATGAATGGTTCAACGAAGCAAGGCTCGGCGCGGTGGTTGCCGACTGGCTCAAGGCCGCTGGCCTCGCGGTCGAGGTCGATCCGGTGGCGCCCGAGCGACCCAATGTGATCGCCCGCATCAAGGGGACAAAAGGGGCGCCCGGCATGATCTGGGAAGGCCATCTCGACACCGTGCAGGTGACGGGGATGGCGGCACCCTTCACGCCGCGCCTGGCCGATGGCCGCCTCTATGGACGCGGCGCCGTCGACGACAAGGCCTGTCTCACCGCCTTCATGCTGGCGATGCGCGAGCTGTCGCGCAATCCGCCGCCGGGGGATGTCACGTTCCTTGCCGCTTCGGATGAGGAATTCAGCTTCACCGGCATCACTCATCACATGAAACGCTCTGAACCCTATGCCATGGGCATTGCCGGCGAGCCGACCGAATTGCGCGTGGTGCGCGCCTGCAAGGGCTGCGTCAGATGGTTTGTCGAGGTTCAGGGCAAGGCCGCCCATACGGCCAAGCCGCATGAAGGTGTCGATGCGGTGAAGGCGGCCCGCAAGCTGCTCGACATTTTCGAAGACGAGATGCGCCGGCGCACCGAGGTCCATCCCTTGCTTGGTCCCGCCACCTTGACCTGCACTGCCTTCGAGGCGGGCGAAGGCCCTAACACCGTTCCTTCCCGCGCCCGGCTGCGCTTCGACTATCGCTATCTGCCGAGCGAGAAGGGCGATGCGGTATGGCGCTCTTTCGCCAAGATCGCGTCGGACTTCGCCGATATCTCACCCGGCATCCGCGTCGTCACCGAAGAGCCCTTCATCGATTCAGCGGCGATGGACGTGGCGGAGGACGCCGGCATCGTGAAACTGCTGTCCGCTGTCTGCGCCACGCATGGCATCGATCCGAAGCCGGAAGGCGTTCCCTATGGATCGGATTCGACCAAGATGGTGGCATCCGGCGTGCCGACGGTCGTCTTCGGTCCCGGCAATATCGTTCAGGCGCACGCGCTCGACGAGCATGTCGAGATCGCGCAAGTGACCAAGGCGGCGCGCATGCTGGTGGACGCGGCGCGCCAGGTGGGGAAGGGTTGAATCGATTTCTCAGCGATTGCTTGTAAACGGTTGAATTGAATCGGAAATCATGGAGCCACTTCCATTGAAGAAGATCACCGTACTGGCCGGACGCGGTGCTGCCGTTCCGGTGCGCGAAGGCGATCAGGTCGCCATCGTCAATGTGAGCGGCACGCAGGTTGTCGATTTCTGGTGCCTGCCCGTTTCATCGCCGCAGGAATATCTCTCGCTCGAGCATTGCCGCGAAGTCCTGAGCAAGATCTATTTCACGCCCGGCGATGTTCTGATCTCCAATCTCTACGCGCCGGTCTTCGATTATGTCGCCGACACGACCGGCGGGCTGCATGACACGCTGATCGCGCCCTGCAATCCGGAAATGTACCGCAAGTTCGGCCGCGCCGCCGATCATCCGAGCTGCGCCGGAAACTTCTGGTCGGCGGTCAGGTCGGCTGGACTCGCCATCCCCTTCGTGCCGTCGCCATGGAATCTCTTCATGCGTGCCAGGGTGAAGGAGGATGGATCGATCGAATATGCCCGCCCGCCCTTCTTTCCCGATGGCCGCGTCGCCTTGCGGATGCGCTGTGATGCGACGATCATCGTCTCGGCCTGTCCCGATGACTGCTACCCGACCAATGGCGGCGACGGCAGCCCGCGCGACTTCGTCATCGAGATATCGCGAGCGGGTGCGGGCTGAATGTCGGTATCCCTGTAACCCTCGCCCCGCTTTAGCGGGGAGAGGGTAGGGGCCCGACGCGAAGCGGCGGGAAGGGTGAGGGGCATCGGTATCGGAACAACTTTACTTCACCCATGTTCTCTTCACCCTTTTAATAGAAAGCCCTTGATGGGAGCCGAGCGAGCTCTGCCGCAGGCCCCTCACCCTCCCATTGCTTTGCAATGGGCCCCTCCCGCTGAAGCGGGGCGAGGGTAAGGGCAACGGCCTCTCCGCTCATTCCGCCGCAACGGCGAAGGAGCGCTCGATGCCGGCGGTGCGCTCCGCAATATATTGCATGAAGTCATAGATCGGCCGCTCGAGATAGGAGAGGTGCCCGGGGGCGGCTTTCTCGGCATTGAGGCCGCGGAATACCCTCTCGGTGCATTGCCGGTCCTCGACATTGACCTCATCGAGAAGCGTCTTCAGCGTCGTGATATAGTCGAGCCCCTTCGGGTCGTCGATGAAATCGGGCGACAGGCCGCCGCCAAACACCATATGCACCTTGCCGACACCCTTGGGATGGAGGCACAGATACCAGAAATAGCCCGGGGTGAGCGTGATGAGATGGCTCGGATAGATGGCCAGCAGCGCCGTCGTCTTGCGCCATTTGCCCTCGAGCCTTGTGTTGTTCGGATGCGCATTGCCGATGGGCAAGGAGGCGTCCTTGGTGATCCAGTGATAATTGAAGGCCCGGAGCCCGGGCGGGCACTCCATCTCCTCGAGCCTGGAATAAGGTCCGACGGTCGCCGCATGGCAGACCGGCAAGTGATAGCTCTCCATGAAGTTCTCGGCGAGGACCTTCCAGTTGGTGTCCCACACATGCGTCTCGCGGAAGCACTCGACATAGTTCTCCATGCCGTACTGGGCGATCATGTCTTCGAGCGGCTTAAGCGTCTCGCCGATGGCGGGTGCTTGCGCGTTGAGCGTGATATAGATCCAGCCCAACCATTCTTCGCAGCGTATCGAAGGCAACCGGTAGTCTTCCTTGCAGAAGCCGGTGGTCTCCTTCATGAAGGGAGCGCCCCGCAGACTCCCGTCGAGATTATAGGTCCAGGCGTGGTAGCGGCAGACGATGCTGCGGGTATTGCCAGCCCCCTCAAGCAGCGTCGACATGCGGTGCAGGCAGACATTGGACAGCGCGCGCAGCATATTGTCACCGTCGCGCAGCACCACCACCGGCTGTCCGGCGAGATCATAGGTGATATAGTCGCCGGGCTTCTTGAGCGACGCCGAGCGGCCGATGCAGATCCAGTCCTGGGCGAAGATCTTCTCCAGTTCGCGCGCCAGGAAGGCCTCGCTGGTATAGACGCCGGGCGGCATGGCGCGTGCATCGGGGAAGGGGCGAGCCGCTGTTCCGGCAAGTTCGGAAAGGGTGGAGTCGAGCAGCTTCACGGGGCGTTCCTCCAGCTGTTTCATCACCAGCCTAGACCGGATTTGGCCTGGGCACCAAGCCGGCCGTGCCTAGGTTTGGATGAAGCAGAAGTCCGGAAACTCATAATTTCCAGAAGCTGTTCGGCGTCTAGCCTTCTAAGCTGAAGACCGCTGCATGCGCAGCCGCATTGCCTGGGGCAAGGCGGCGCAGAGACGGCTTGTCGAAGATGTCGCCCTCGAAATGCTCAGGGTCGCCATGGCCGGTCCAGGCTTCGATCGAGAGCAAGGGCGCCCCGGCGCGACTCCACAGCGCATAATGCGGAAAGTCCTCGGTCCGCATGGCGATTGCCGATCCATCGGGCGCCTCGAAGCGCACGGAGCGGCTTCTGACATTGAGAAAGCACAGCGCTTCGGCGGCGAAGGTTTCGGGAGACAATCGCAAGCAGCGGCCATCGAGGTCGGTCTTGCGGCGCTTTGCGGAGAAGAGTCCGCCGGGCGCGATGACCGGCACCTCGGGATCTTCATCCGCCTCGAACAGGATCGCGTAATCGGTACTGTCGCCGCCGGCGAAGGGCCAGCGGAAGCCGGGATGCAGGCCGCAGGCATAGGGCAGGTCACGCTCGCCCGGATTCTCGATCGCAAGCTCGACCCTGAGCGCGTTGTCGCCCAGCTGGTAGCGGACGGCGAAGCGGAAGGCGAAGGGAAAGATCGCCATGGTCTCGGCACTGGAGGCAAGCGCGAGGCGAACATGATCAGGGCCTTGCTCGGCCACGGTGAATTGGCTTTTCGACGCAAAACCATGAACCGGCATCGTGATCCGCCGCCCATCGACCCGGATCTCGCCATTCCGGCTCCAGCCGACCAGGGGAAACAATATGGGCGCGGTCTGCGACCACCAGGCCGGATCGCCGTTCCACAGGAGATCGCGGCCATTGACCGACCACGAGCGCCACTCGGCGCCGAGCGGCGCAATGCTGGCGCGGGCATTGCCGTGCTCGAGAGTGATCATTCAATCCATCCGCTCGATCCTGGCGCCCAGGCTCCGCAGCCGCTCGTCGAGACGCTCATAGCCGCGGTCGATCTGCTCGACATTCTGGATTTCGCTCTGGCCATTGGCGCACAAGGCCGCGATGACGAGCGCCATGCCGGCGCGGATGTCGGGGCTCGACAGGCGCTGGGCGAAGAGCGGCGAAGGCCCGACGACGACCGCGCGATGCGGGTCGCACAGGATGATGCGGGCACCCATGGCGATCAGCTTGTCCACCCAGAACAGGCGGCTTTCGAACATCTTCTCGTGGATCAGGATCGTTCCGGCGGCCTGGGTGGCGATGACGAGCGCGATCGAGACGAGATCGGCCGGGAAAGCGGGCCAGGGACCGTCATCGATCTTGGTGAGGGCGCCATGCAGGTCTTCCTGGATGTGAAGCTGCTTGTGCCGCGGCACGAGGATGTCCTCGCCACGCACTTCCCATTCGATGCCGAGCCGTCCGAAGGCGATCGCGGTCATGCGGTGCTCGCGCGGCCGGCAATTCCGGATCAGGAGCTCGCCGCCCGTTGCCGCGGCCAGCCCGATGAAGCTGCCGACCTCGAGATAATCCGGCCCGATTTCATGGGTGGTGCCGTGCAATGTCGCAACACCATGAATGGTGAGCACATTGGAGCCGACGCCTTCGATATCGGCGCCCATGCCGATGAGCAGTTGGCACAGATCCTGGACATGAGGCTCGCTGGCGGCATTGTGGATATGGGTTGTGCCGGGGGTGAGGACAGCCGCCATGACGACATTCTCCGTCGCCATCACGCTCATCTCGACCAGGAAGATATCGGCGGGCTTCAGGCCCTTGGGGGCCGACAGGTGGTAGCTGTCGGGCGAAATTTCCACCTCGACGCCCATTTCCTGGAAGGCGAGGATATGGGCATCGAGCGGCCGCCGCCCGATGCGGTCGCCGCCCGGGCGCGGCAAGGTGGCCTGTCCGGTGCGCGCGAGGAGCGGCCCCGCCAGCAGGAACGAGGCGCGAATGGCCTGCGACAAGGAGCGGTCGGGCACGCTGTGGCGAATGGGCGCTCCGGTGAAGGTGGCCCGGTTGCCGATGATCTCGGTGACGGTGCAGCCGAGATTCTGGGTGAGCTTCGACATGACGCGCACATCGGCAATGTCGGGAAGGCGGGTCAGGGTGACCGCCTCATCGGTGAGAAGCGTGGCGGCGATGGCCGGCAGCGCCGCATTCTTGCTGCCCTTGGGTTCGATCTTTCCCGAGATCGGCTGACCGCCCTCGATCAGAAAACGGGCCATAGGTGCTCCTTGTTGGGTATAGGGGGATCGTCTCTATAGAGAGATCAGCCGAGCGGCGCCATGCCCGGCAATTCATCGGTGGAAATCAGCTTGCGGCAGTGGCTTTCGAAGGCTTGGGTGACGCTGGTCTTGCGCAAACCCCTGAGGGTCGCCATGCCGAGAACCATCGGCGGATGATCGCCGGCAAGAGGCACATAGGCGAGCGGCCTGCCATTGAGGGCCGCCTTGTTGCGCGGCCGCGCGGTGGCGAGCGAGAAGCCGAATCCGCTCGCCACATAGCTGCGCACCGCCTCCGGATATTCCGACCGGGCGAGGATATTGGGCACGACATTCTCGCGCATGAAGACCGACATGAAATATTCTCTGGAGAGCGGCAGGTCGAGCAGGATGAAGGGCAGGTCGGCAAGCTGGCTCAGGTGTACCGGCGCTTCCCGGGCGAGCGCATGATCCGCCGGCAGCAGCGCATAGGTCGGCAGCTCCGCCAAGGGCTCGAAGGCCACATCCTCGGTCAGGTTCTGCGAATAGGTGATGGCGAGGCTGATCTCGGCCTTGCGCAATTTGGCGATGAGCTGGGCCTCATCGCCCTCCGACACATGCAGCTTGACGCGCGGATACTGATCGAGAAAACCCTTGCAGACTTCCGAGATGATGAGCGGCGCATAGGTGCGGAAGGAGCCGATATTCAAGGGCCCGCTGATCGAGCCCGCGACTTCGTCGGCGACATTGTGCAGTTCTTCCGTCTGGTCGAGCAGCGTCTTCGCCGCCTGCAGGAAGCGCTCGCCCGCGGGTGTCAGGGACAGGCCCTGCGCATGGTGGCGCACGAACAGCTGCAGGTCGAATTCTTCCTCGATCTGGGCGATGGCCGTCGACACGGAAGGCTGCGAGATATTGAGCCGTTCGGCGGCGAGCTTGACGCTGCGGGTCTCGCCGGCGGCCACGAAATAAAGCAGCTGCCGCAATGTGAAGCGCAGCGGCGACCGGCTTGGATCCCCTTTAGTCACCCGTCAAATCTCCTGAACGGGCAAGTCTAGGGCAACTGCGAAGGCCGGTTCAATGCCCAGCCCTATTTGTCGCCAGGCACGCCATAGCTGGGCGCCGTGGACGGGTTGAGCGCGCGGGTGACATAGGCGTCCATTTGCGGCGCCCAGAGCTGCCACAGGCGGGCAAGCTCGCCCACCGGGTCGCTCTCATGCCAGTCTATTCTCAGATCGGCGACGGGCCAGCCGACATCCCTGACCAGCAGCATGCCCGCCGAATGGACCGGCCCTTCCTCGCCGCCAGCGCTGAGGGCCGCCTGCATCGCGGCGATGAGACGGTCGCCCAGAGGGGCGTCCTCAGTGGCAAGGAAGGAGTCCACCATCCGGTCGGGAATGGCGGGCGTCTTCAGGAGATTGCCGGCCGCCACGACATTGGCCGCCTCGGCGGTGCCATGGACGCCCAGTGTCTTGACGCCCGAGAAGGAGGCAGTCCCGCCCTGGCGGTCGACCAGAGCCAGCTGGCGATAGTCGATATGCCTGGCCTCGGCGCGAAGCTTCGCGAGGGCGTCGCGGGCGCCAAGGCCGCCCGCCAGCAGATCGAGCCCCTTGGGCCCCAGCATCGGGTCGGTGATGTTCTGGGTCGCCACCGCGCCGGCCCGGGCGCGCGCATGGGCGCAGCGCGCCGCGACGCAGGGGCTCGAGGACGACACCGCGATGCCGAACATGCCGGTCCTGGCGCAGCGCGCCGAGATCGAGAAGGTCATGGCCTATGCCTTGTCCGGAATGACGGCGGTCACCTCGATCTCGACCAGCCATTCTGGCCGTGCCAAAGCGGTCACCACGAGGCCGGTGGAGCAGGGGAACACGCCTTTGAGCCACACGCCCATTTCGCGGTAGACCGCCTCGCGGTGGCGGATATCGGTCAGATAGACGACGATGCGGCAGACATGGGCCATCTCGCTGCCCGCTTCCTCGAGCAGCAGCTTGATGTTCTCCATCGTCTTGCGCGTCTGCAGGCCAGCATCGCCAATATGCACGCTTTCGCGCGTGTCGAGGTCCTGCGCCACCTGGCCGCGCAGGAACACCATGGTGCCCCGCGCCACCACGCCTTGCGACAGGTCGTTGTCGAGCTTCTGCTCGGGATAGGTCTGCTTGGTGTTGAACGGACGAAGGCGCTTGTGGATCACGGTGTTTCCCCTGTCATTGGCGAGATGCATTACGAAGTGTCTTGATCGGTCTGTCCAGCCATTCCGCAAGGGGCCGGTCGAGCCGCTGCGCCAGGCGCTCCATCATGCGATTGGCGGCGGCGAGCTCATCGAGGCCGATCCATTCATCGGCCTTGTGGGCGCGGGCCATATTGCCGGGGCCGCAGACGATGGTGGGAATGCCGGCGGCGCTGTAGAGGCCGGCCTCGGTGCCGAAGCTCACGGTCGCCGGCTTGTCCTCGGCCGCTGCAAGCCCTGCCACGATGGAAAGGGCGGGATCGCCTTCTTGTGTGGCAAGGCCCGGATAGCTCGTCATGTCCTCGACGGCGATATCGGCCTCGGGCGCCGTCCGGCGCAGGCGATCACGTTGCGCCGCGACGCCGGCATCGATCTGCGTCAGCAGCGCACCGACATCCGTGCCGGGAGTGCTGCGGATCTCGAATTCGATCACCGCTCGGTCGGGAACGAGATTGAGGGCGGAACCGCCATGCAGCGAGCCGACATGGACCGTCGTATAGGGCGGATCGAAGGCCGAAAGGGCGGCAGCCCCGGATGCGCAATCGCGCGCGATGTCATCGATCAGCGAGACGATCCGCGCCGCGGCCGTCACCGCATTGGCGGCGCGATGCGGCATGGCCGAATGGCCGGTCAGGCCCTTGACGATGATGCGCCGCGCCACCTTGCCCTTATGGGCCGATACCGGCTTGAGCGAGGTCGGCTCGCCGACAATGCAGAAGGCGGGAAGGACTTCCATCTGCGCCACGGCGGCGACGAGATCCGGAGCGCCCCGGCAGCCGATTTCCTCATCATAGGAGAAAGCGAGATGGATGGGCGTGGCGCTCGCCATGCGCTTGAAGACGCCGATATGAGCGAGGACGCAGGCGATGAAGCCTTTCATGTCGCAGCTGCCGCGGCCATGGATGCGCCCGCCGCGCAAGCTCGCGCTGAAGGGCGGGCTCGTCCAGCCGGCTTCATCCGCCGGCACGACATCGGTGTGGGCCGAAAGCACGATGCCTGTCCGATCGGGCGGTCCGATGGTGGCGAGGAGCGATGCTTTCCGCCCCGACCTGTCGGCAATTCGCCGCGCCTTGATGCCTTCGGCTGCAAGCGCGGCCTCGACATATTCGACCAGATCGAGATTGGAGTCCGAGCTGACCGTCGGAAAGCCGATCAGCCTGTCGAGATGAGCGACAGTGGCGTCGAGTCTCACAGCGAGCCCTTCACCCGATCGGAGAGATTGGCCGACTTGCGCACGAAATCGAGAGGGCCGGAGAAATCGAACGCGCCATAGACGGCGGCCAGATGGTTGAAATGCGGGGCCTGCGCGAACTGCACGAAAGTGAGGCGATGATTGGCATAGTCGGAATTGAGAAGGTCGCGCGCGAAGGCGAGCAGCTTGCGCCGGTCCTCCGCCTGCCAGGCCTCGTTGAGGCTGTAGAATTTGGCCAGCCAGTCCTTTGAATCGCCATTGCTGAAGGCCGCCGCATTGGGCGTCACGCAGATCTGGCCGCCACAGAGCTCGCGCGCGATATGCATCATCTGCGGAAGATTGGCGCAGGCATGGATGCGTCCGGCATAGAGCATGGATTGATGCGGCATCAGGAGGCCGCCGGGGCTTTTCTGCGCCAGTGCGATCGAGGCGGTCAGATGCGCATTGATGCCCTCGCGGTAGCAGACGAGATCGGCGAGCTTCTCGCGCACCGCCTGCAGCTTGTCGAGGCCGGTCTGCTTGGCGTTCCACAAAGCCGCGCCGATCATCATGTCGGCCACATAGAGGAGGCGCAGCGTATAGGGGAAGGCGGAATAGCGGTGCAGCGTGCCGCGGATATAGGAAGCGGCGCGCGTGTGCCGGTAGAAGAAGACGTCCTCCCAGGGCACCAGCACATTGTCGAGCACCATC
Source organism: Taklimakanibacter lacteus (assembly GCA_003576695.1). Taxonomy (GTDB): domain Bacteria; phylum Pseudomonadota; class Alphaproteobacteria; order Rhizobiales; family Aestuariivirgaceae; genus Taklimakanibacter; species Taklimakanibacter lacteus. The sequence goes on along the minus strand of QOZQ01000007.1, from coordinate 281,318 downwards.
AGGAAGTCGACCTCGTCGAACCTGTTCGCGAGCGGATAGTCTTCCGGCGTGCCGCGCCCCGAGAAGCCGGAGCGCGCGATCATCCTGACGCCGGGCGTCCCCATCTTGATGATCCCGCCCACCGCATAGTCGGAGAGCTTCTCATTGGTCCAGGCGCCGACCGTCGGCTTGAGAAAGGCCTGGTCGGCATAGCCGGCGGCGGTCTCATACTTGGCGCCGCGCACGATGATGCCCTTATCGGTCTCCTTGACGACATGCACCATCATGTCGGGATCCTGGTCCTGCGGCGGCTTGGAGCGGTCGCCCTTGGGATCGGTGTTGGCCGAGACATGGAAGACATCCGTCTCGATCACGCGCTGGATATGGTTGGTGATGTTGCGGGAGAATTGCGGATCGATCTCGTCCAGTACGTCACGGCCGTCATAGAGCGACCACATCTCGCCTACGGTCTCATCGCCCACGCGCGTGACGACGCCGCCGATGTCCGAGAGCACCGTGTCGACGGCCTTCCATTTATCATGCCAGTCCTGCTGCACTCTGGGCAGGCGGTTGAAGATGGAGTGGCTGTCATTGTTCTCAGCATAGGTCAGCACCGCCGCATGCTCGTCGTCATGCTGCATGTCATACATGCGCGCCCTGATGTCGATGATGGGCTTGAGCGCCGAATGACGCGTGACATCCCTGACCCGTTCGCCGTCGATCCAGACCTCGCGCCCGTCACGCAGGCCGTCGCGATATTGCTCACCCGTCCGTATCATGGCTTCCAAGCTGCTGTTCAGGGGGGTAAAGGCTAGACGAGGCGGGCAGTCGGCGGAAAATATTTAATTCTGGCGGATTGGTTCAATAAAACCGAACTCAGCGCTGTTCTCCCGCCACGTTGGCGACGGTCACCTTGACGTTGAGCGCCCGCAAGGCGGCCAGGTCATCAGGGCTCGCCCCGTCATCGGTGATGATTTCCGAGATCGCGGCAATATCGCAAAAGGCCGAAAAGGAGGGCGCCCGGAATTTCGTGCTGTCGATCAGCAGGATGGCGCGGCGCGCCGAGCCGATCATCGCCCGTTTGAGGGCGGCCACCTCGAGTGAGGCATCGGTGAGGATGCGCCCGGTGATGGCATAGGCGCCGACCAGGCAGATATCGGCATGGATCGTGCCGAAGAAGGTCACGCCGGGCTCGCCGACCATCATCTGCGAACCGGGCCGCACCGAGCCGCCGGGCACGATCACCCGCCAGGACGGGCATTCGGCGCACAGGCGCGCGGTCTCGATACTGTTCGTCACCGCCGTCAGCGGGATCTGCCGCTCAGCCGTGGCGCGCACTGCTTCGAGCACCGTCGATCCCGTATCGAAGATAACGCTGTCGCCCGGATTGACGCGCAAGGCGGCGAGTGCGCCGATGGCGCGTTTCTGCGGATGCTGCAGCTCGGCATTGAGGGAGGGCTCATGCTCGAAGGTCGCTCGCAACGGTGGCACCAGCAGGGCGCCACCATGGGTGCGCTCGAGATAGCCGCCTTCGGTCAGCTGCTCGAGATCGCGGCGGATGGTGGAGGCCGAGGCGCCGATCTCTTCGGAAAGCTCGATGATCGAGGCCGCCCCGTCGCGACGCAGGCGATCGAGGATCATTGCCCGGCGCTTGGCCGGGATGATCTCAACCCGCTTGGACTGTATTTCCATGGCGCATCCCTGTTGCGGCGGTCGCTTTGGACGGCGCGTGCCGGCCAAGCATCAGAAGGCATCCGCCGGTGAAGCTGTCGCCGAGTCCGACCGTTGCCGTCGGGTGGTCGAGATGGGGCGAGGCGCAGGCGACGAAGGACCAGGAGCCATGCTGCGCCAGCACCGGGAAGGGCGGATCGGTGAAGGTCGCGCGCGCGTCGATCTCCTGCGGATAGGCCGGCACGCCATGGCTGGCGCGCGTGCCGGCAAGCAGGCAGCCCATCATCAGGGCCTTGCGTTCTTCCCCCGCATCGCCCCGCGTCACCGAAGCTGCCCAGTGATCCGCATGCACGCAAACGCGGTCGAGACAGAGCCTGGCGCCGAGATCGGCCATGCTGCGCATCAGACCGGAATCCTCGGGCATCAACTGTATGAATTCGGAATGACTCATGCCGATGGAGGTAATGCTGCCTGCGAGCCGTTCGATCACGCGGTCGCGATGTGCTGGCGTGTCGTAGCCGGCAAGCTCCAGATGGATCGTCGTGAGGCCACCCGCCCGCCACTGGCGCAACATGCGGGTGACAGCCTCGACTTCCGCATCGATCCGATCGTAGGGAATGCTGTTGAAGCCCGAGATAAGCCCGGCGCCCGCTTGCGGTGCGAGCTTTACGCTGAGCGCATCGAATTGCTGGTCATGCTCGAGACCTGGGTCGTGGAAACGCACGATAATGCGCGACGAACGCTGCGGCATGACGTCATCGATCGCCTTTCCGGCGGTGAATTCGATGATGAAGATTTCCGGCTGGCGCGGCCCGCGTGGAGTGATCTCGGCGGCGCGCTGCGCCTTGCCATTCTCGGCGATCAGTATGCCGGGATGAACCTGGCCGAGCTTGTGCGCGCTGCGGTCCTCGAGCGCGATGAGGGCCGGCGCGCCGATCGCCGCCAGCGACCAGGCGGCCTGCGGACCGGTGCCGCCGAGCGCGTAGCTGATGGGGATATGGTTGGCGAGCCACGCCGGACCTTCCGGCCACTCGATGCGGACCTCACCGCCAATGCCGCGCGCCGCGCGGTCCTTGATCAGCTTGCCGAAGGCCTGCGCTGCTTCAGGTGCTGTTGGCTGGAAAAGGGGGCCAAGCTCATGTGCGATGATGCGCGCATCGACGCAGGCACTGAGGCCGAACAGCATCAGCGGCGCGGAAGCTGTGATCCGCGGGATATCGGCGATGAGATCCCGGTAGAGACGGCTCCAATCTGCAGCGGCTACCATTTTTCTCCCTTAGCTCGCAGATTCGTCAGGTTGCGCGCGAGTGGCCTCATAGAGGGTCAAATTGCAAGAACTGTCAATCAGATTGAGAGATTTTGGCGTTTTTGAAGATGATTTAAATAATTAAGTTATATCAATAGATTAGAGTTAGATCGTGGGGACGCTCAGGTGCGAAGTGTGACATATATTGAAAAGTTTTGATAGTTCTTGCTCATTTTGAGGCCGGATGTTAAGGAACCACCCAGCAGACACCAGGAGATTGGTTTTATGACCACGAAGTTGGACGAGAAGCTGGCGCGCATCCGGGCCGGCAAATACAAGCCTACGGATTTCATCCTTGCCGATGCCAAGGATGGCGACATGGGGTCGGGCGTCCTGGGTGCGGCACCGAAGCGCGCGGCCGATGGCACGCGCCTGCGCGGCAAGACCCGCGCCGAATATCTCGACGACATCCAGGCCGTGGTGAAGCAGGGCATCGTCGATGTCATGCTGGTGTCGGCGTCCAATCTCGAATTGCTGCATGAGCGCGGCGTCTTCAAGAAGAGCAAGGTCAAGCCGGTCATCCGCGCCAATGACACGACGGATTGCTGGGGCCTCATCCGCCACGGCACCTATCACAAGCAGGCCTCGCGCCCGTTCCGCACCGCCAGCCTTCCGCGCGTGATGTACAACGCATCGGCGCCGGTGAAGACGGCGAAGAAGCTCTACCTTACCGATCTCGGCCTCTATTCCATCACCATGATGAACGATGTCGAAGCCGATGCGCGCACGCTGGAGGCCTTCAGCGCCTTCCGTCAGGATGCCGCCAATAACGGCTTCAAATATTTCCTCGAAGTCTTCAACCCGAATCTCCCGCACACCATGGAGCGCGAGGCGCTCGGCGAATATATCAACGACTGCATCCTGCGCTGCCTTGCCGGCGTGATGAAGGCCGATCGCCCGCAGTTCCTCAAGATCGTCTATAACGGCCCCAAGGCCCTGGAAGAGCTCGCGACCTATGATCCGAGCCTCGTCATCGGCATTCTGGGCGGCGGCACCGGCACGACGCGTGACACCTTCGAGCTGCTGCAGCAGGGCGAGCGCTACGGCGCCCGCGTGGCCCTGTTCGGCCGCAAGATCAACCAGGCGGAAGCGCCGCTGACGCTCCTCACCTTCATGCGCCAGATCACCGACGGCACGATCCAGCCGGACGAGGCGGTGCGCGCCTATCACGGCGAGCTGCAGAAGCTGGGCCTGAAACCCTTCCGCTCGCTCGAGGAAGACCGCGTCATCACCGAAGAGCCGCTCAAGCGCGCGACCCTCAAGGCCGCCTGACGTCTCGCAAGCCTTCTACAAGAAGCATATGGTTACTCCCTGGACTGCGTCGGACCCTCAAGGTCCGGCGCTTCTTTTTCACCCATTTCGGCCGGGAAGTTGCGCGCGTGGGGAATGTCATTGCCGATTGCGGAAATGAGCGAGCGCGTCATGGGTGGAAGCAAGCGCCGGTGACAGGCCCGCATAGGCCGAGTGATAGAGCTCGTCATAGCGCTTCGCCCATTCGGGATCGGGCTCGACGATCTTCACCTGGCCGAGCCCTTCCGCCATCTGTAGGCGGGCTTCCGCCACCGAGCGGAAGAGGCCGGCGCCCAGGCCGCCGAGGATCGCCGCGCTGAGGCACGTGGCCTCGCTGAGCGGCGTCACTTCCAGCGGCTGCCCGTAGATGCTGGCCTTGGTCTTCATCATCAGCGCGTTGCGCGTGCCGCCGCCGATCACGCGGATACGGGTGATGGGTGCGACGCCGTCGATCCGGCGCAAATGATCGAGGCCAAGGCGCGCATAGAAGCAGAGGCCTTCAAGAACACTGCGGAACAGCACGCCCGGCGTGCTGTCGCCGGCGAGGCCGACAAAGGCGCCGCGGGCATTGGGATTGGGATAGGGCTGATCGCCGCCGCGCAATTGCGGCAGGAAGCACATTCCGTGGCTGCCCGGCGGGACGCCCCTGGCCTCCTCGATCAGGCTGTCATAGCTGGCGCCACCCACCAGGCGGCGAAACCACTCGATGGCGCCGCCGGACGTGGTGAGGCCGCACATCAACTCGTAATGCGGAGCATCGAGGGTGAGCACGCTTTGCTGATTGCCGCCCCGGCGCAGCCGGTCATCGAAAATGGGCTTGTCATTGCCGAGGACCAGGCCTTCCGCCGTGCCCATGCTGTCGAGCAGGATGCCCGGCGCCTCGCTGTCGGCGGCGACCGTGCTGATCACATGATCATGCCCGCCGGCCGAGACGACGAGCCCTTCCGGCAGGCCGCTTTCGGCCGCGCCCGTTCTGTGCACGCGCCCGACCGCCGCGCCATTGGCGATAAGGGGGGCGAAGAGCGAGGGCTCGATGCCGAGCCTGCCGATGAGCTCATCGGCCCAGCGCAGGCCCGCCAGATCGAGGGCATTGGTGCGCGATGCCAGGGTGAAATCGGTGCGCGCCTCGCCGGTGAGGCGGAAGGCGACCCAGTCGGCCATATTGAGCCAGCGTCGCGCCTTTGCGAAGACATCGGGATGCGTGCGGCGCCACCACAGGATCTTGGCGAGGCCGAAGCGTGCATCGACGGTAGTGCCGCTGGTCCTGAACACATAGTCGTCGCCGAGCTCGCGGCACATCGCTTCGCCATCCGCCACCGTGCGCCCGCAATACCAGGCGATGACCGGCCCCAGTTCCCGGCCTTCGGCATCGATGAGAACGCCCGCTTCACCCATGCTGCCGGTGGCGAAGCCCTGGATGACGCCATGCGCCTCAGCCGACCGGGCAAGCGCCCGCAGGACCTTGCACACCATCTGCCACAGTTCCTGCGGGTGATATTCGGCCCAGCCGGCCTGCGGGAAATGCGTCGGCGTGGCTTCCGCCGCCTCGGCGACGATGCGCCCCTTGAGGTCGATCGCGACAGCCCGCACGCGGCCCGTGCCGAGATCGAGGCTCGCCAGCAATGGCTCAAGCGCCAAAGCCTATCCCCTGACCGCGCCGAGCGTCAGCCCGCGCACGATATAGCGCTGGGCGATGAGCGCGATGATGACCGGCGGGATGATTGCGGTCATGGCTCGCACGCCCATGAACCAGAATTGCACGCCACGCGTATCGATGGCGCCCGCGATGTGGACAGGAACCATGATGGCGGAGTTGCTGCCGATCGCCACAGCGAAAAGGAACTCGTTCCAGGTGAAGGCAAAGATGATAAGGCCTGCCGCCGCCATCGAAGGTGCGGCAAGCGGCAGCGCAATGCGCCAGAAGGCACCCCAATGCCCGGCGCCATCAATGAGGGCGGCTTCCTCGAGCTCGATGGGGAGATCGAGGAAGGTCTGGCGCAGGATCACCACCACATAGGGAAGCACGAAGGTGGCGTTGATGAGGATGAGGGCGAATTTGGTGTCGAGCAGCCCCAGATAGCGCATGGTGAGATAGAAAGGGATGACGGTGGCGACCGGCGGCAGGACGCGCTGCGACAGGAACCACACGGTGATGTCGCGGTTTTTCCAGCGTTCGAATCGGAAGCGGGCGATCGCATAAGCCGCAGGCGTGCCAAGCGCCAGCGCCAGAAGGGCGGCGGACACCGAGACCACGGTGCTGTTATAGAGCGCCATGCCGGTTTCCGGCGTGCCGAGCTGGTCGATCCAGTTGTCGAGCGTCGGCGTGAAATTGATCCAGGGAATGCCCAATCCCGCGACGGTGAATGTGTCGAGCGGGTTGCGCAACGACTGTGAAAAGGCCCAGTAGATCGGAAAGATGAAGACGAATGCCACCGTTATCGCGACGATTGACGCGATGGCATCGCCGAGCCGTGATTTGGGCTTGTTGGGTCTGTCACTCATAGGAGAACCGCATGCGCCGGAAGAAGAGCGTTATGATGATCATGACCACGATGAGCAGCGCATAGGCCATGGCGCTCGCATAGCCCAGATCGAAGAAGCGCAGGCCGGTGCGGAAGGCCAGCAGCGAGAAGGGCTGGGTCGCCACACCCGGACCGCCGCCGGTCATCGAGAACGGGATATCGAAAAGCTTGAGCGATTCGGCGAGCCGCAGCAGCAGCACGATGATGATCGTCGGCACCAGCAGGGGCAGCATGACTTCCTTGAGCATGTCCCAGGGGCTGGCGCCATCGACGCGGGCGGCCTCATAGAGCTCGTCTGGAACGCCCTGCAGACCGGCCAGGAAGACGAGAAAGCAGAAAGGCGTCCACTGCCAGACATCGACGAGGATGACAGAGGCCAGTGCCCCGTTCGGGCTGGAAAGGAAAGGAATGCCGGTCCAGGCGAGAGGGCCGCCCACCTCGTAGAAGATGGTGAAGAACGTATAGCCGACCGCCAGCGGCGTCGCGAAAATCGGCAGAATCATGATGGCGCGCAGCACCGGCCTGCCGAAAATATGCTGGTTGAACAGGACCGCGAGCAGGAATCCGAAGATGAGCTCGAGCGGTACCGCGATCAGAACGAAGAGCGCCGTCACGCGGATAGCTTCGCCAACTTGCGGATCGCCGAACAGGCGCTTGAAATTGTCGATCCCGATGAAGGTCGCGATATTGACCTGGTCCTTCTTGACCACCGTCTTGATGCGCGGCTGCCCCTGATCGTCGAGAACAGGCTTGCCCTCGGCGTCGAGGATAGGCTCCTTGACGCGCGTCACCTCGACCTTCTGCTCGATCTTGTAGAAGGCGAGATAGAGCGAATAGCCGAGCGGGAAGACCGTGAAGGCCAGCACCCAGATGACGGCCGGCGCAAGCAGCATGAAACGGATTTTACCGGTCCAACGCATCTCTATTCTTCCGGTTGAAAGACGATCGGGGCGGCCGCGGCCGCCCCGATCCAATGCCGTTTGTTACGGCGTGTAGCCGATGGCCGCCTGATAATCGGCCTTCTGCTTGTCGCGCCCGATGCGGTCGGTGACGCCTTCCCAGGCTGTCGCCGTGTCGTCGAGCGCCTGCTTGGCGCTCTTGCCGCCGCTCATCGTCGCCGACAGGTTCTTGTCGAGAATATCCCAATACTCGAACGAGCCGGGGATGCGCAGATAGGTCAGCATCGTCGGGGCGTAGAAGACCTCGTGATAGGCATGGGTATAGGTCTTCGCGTCATTGGCGTCCCAACCGGCCTTCACATAGTCCTCGATCTTGGCGGTGCCGCCGTCTTCTTCCAGGAACTGGTAGGAGAAGCCTGGATCGACGCCATCCCAGCCAACTGTGGCCATCATTTTCGAGACCGGACGCATCGCCATCAGCGACAGGAAGGAATAGGTCGCTTCCGGATTGGCCGAAAAGTTGGAGACCACGCCATGCCACGAGCCGCCGGTGGTGTTGCCGACGAGGCGCGGCTTGTCGAGCTTGACGAATTCCTTCTTCTCGAAGTCGTAGTATTCGTTCGATGAGGGCATCATCGCCGCGGCGCATTTGCCCTTGATCTTCGAGCGGCTTTCATCCTGGCAGAGCGCGCCGACGTCGCCCCATGAGAACACGAACACCGACTTGCCGCGCAGGAAGTAGTCCCACGCTTCGCCGAGCGACCAGCCGACCTGCGCCGCCGGGCCCGTCTTGTGCAGCTCCTGCAGGAATTCGAGCGCCTTCAGGTGGCCCGGGCTGTTGATCAGGGGCTTCATGTCTTCCGGATCAAACCAGTAGACATTCTGCGTACGCGTGACCTTGTCGCCCGGATTGATCACGAAGGACGAGGAGAGCGACTGGAAGTGATAGTGACCCTGTTCGCCGACCTTGAGGTGGAGAACCGTGCCGCTGTCCGGATCGGCATCGCCCGCATCCCAGTTCTTGCCGTTGAAATATTTCGAGATGTCGAGCAATTGCTGCCAGGTCTGCGGCGGGTTGGGCAGGTCGTAGCCATATTCCTTCTTGAACGCCGCCTGGTGCTCGGCATTGCCCAGCATGTCGGAGCGATAATAGAGAACCTGGCCGTCGCCGTCATTCAGCACGCCATAGCCGACACCTTTCCATTGATGCAGCGCCTTGAGCGAGGGCGGCATGTCATCATAGGTCCATTTCGGATATTTGCCGGACTTCTGTAGTTCGTCGATGGCGTAGCCATAGCCCGCAGGCACGATGTCGCCATACCAGAAGGCGCCGACCATGAAGGCATCGTACTGGCCGGTGCCGTTCCTGAGGTCGAGCATCATCTTGGTATAGTGTTCGGCGAAGGGCAATTCGACGATGTTCACCTTGCCGCCCGACAGCTCTTCCCAGACCGGGCGGAACTGATGGAGCGGACCGCTGATGCCGCCCTTGGGGCCGGCGCCATTGACGGTGACCGTGATCGTCACATCCTTGAAGGGCTGCTTGTCGGGGCCGAATTCGCTCCCCAGCTCTTCCCTCGATGTGGTGATCACTTGATTGTTGTAGGCCTCGCCGAGCTTGATGAGGACGGTCCCGTCGTCCTTCCATTCGACATTCTGACCTGCAATGGCCGGTGTTGCGAGCAACGCCAATGCGGGCAAAGCAAAAAGCGACCACTTCAGTGGATGCATGATTGACTCCTCCCATGTTGCCAGTCGTGCGGACGCACTCTGTTTGATCTGACGGGGCGAGCATACATTCTTGATGAGAAAGCACAACTGTCGATTCAAGTTTTGTATGACGAAACCGCTGGTGCAGTGCAGCGAAAACATGAGCATTTACGATCATTTTCGGTGCATCGCCGTGATCATTCGTCCTCGGCGAGAATGCATCTCGACCAAAGTCGGATGATGCAATAGGTTCGCTCCGTGCAAGGAGTGCTTGGCGTAAAGGGGGATCTCAATGGCTTCTGTCGATGTCGTGGATGTGCGCAAGGCCTATGGCGCCCATGAAGTGATCCATGGCGTGTCGATCGGCATCAGGGATGGCGAGTTCGTGATTCTGGTCGGCCCGTCGGGCTGCGGGAAGTCGACCCTGCTGCGCATGATCGCCGGCCTGGAGGCCATTACCAAGGGCGACATCCGGATTGCCGAAAAATTAGTCAATGACCTGCCGCCTGAGGATCGCGACATCGCGATGGTGTTCCAAAACTACGCACTCCGCCCGCACAAGACAGTTGCGGAGAATATGGGCTTCGCCCTCAAGCTGCGCCGGGAGCGCGCCACGGCTAGGCCTGGCGAAAAGCTGGCGATCACGCCGCATCTCGACGCGGTTCATCTCCTCGATGAGACAAGCGGCCGGCGTCTCAACTGATCTTCATTCTCATCATCTGACCTGAAAGGCATCCTTGAATGGATTCGCTGCTGCCCCAAATGGCGAATGCCCTGCGCTTCCTCGCCGCCGATGCGGTCGAGAAGGCGCAATCGGGCCATCCCGGCATGCCGCTCGGCATGGCCGATCTGGCGACCGTGCTGTTCACCCGTCATCTGAAATATGATGCGGCGGCGCCCGGCTGGCCGGACCGCGACCGGTTCGTTCTCTCCAACGGCCATGGCTCGATGCTGCTTTACGGGCTGCTGCATCTGACGGGCTATGAGACGGCGACGCTCGATGAATTGAAACGCTTCCGCCAGGCGCATTCGCGCGCCGCCGGCCATCCCGAGCTCGGGCATATGGCGGGCATTGAGACGACGACCGGTCCTTTGGGGCAGGGCATCGCGACGGCGATCGGCATGGCGCTTGCCGAGCGCATGCTCAACGCAGAATTCGGCGACGATCTCGTCGACCACCGCACCTTTGTATTCTGCGGTGATGGCTGTCTGATGGAGGGCGTCAGCCAGGAAGCGATCTCGCTTGCCGGCCACATGAAGCTCAACCGCCTCATCGTCATCTTCGACGACAATGGCACGACGATCGATGGCGCGACCAGCCTCGCCACGTCGGACGATCAGCGCAGGCGCTTCGAAGCCTCGGGCTGGATGACGCTCAAGATCGACGGTCATGATCGCCAGGCGATCGACACCGCCCTCACCACGGCGCGGGCATCCGATCGCCCGACCCTCATTGCGGCCCGCACCCGAATCGGTTTCGGCGCGCCCACCAAGGAAGGCAAATCCATCGTCCATGGCGCGCCGCTGGGGGAAGCCGAGCTCACGGGCCTGCGCGAAAAGCTCAACTGGCCGCATGCGCCCTTCGATATTCCGCAGAACCTCATCGCCGCCTGGCGCGCGGCCGGCAAGCGCGGCAGCGCCGATCATGCGCAGTGGAAGAGACGGCTCACCAAGGCGGCACCTGATCGCCGCCGGGAATTCGAGCGCCGCATGGCCGGCCGGCTGCCCAAGGGACTCGAATCTGCCGTGATAGCGGCGCTCGACGATTTCGCCGGCAATCCCGAGGCGATCCCGGTGCGCCAGGGCAGCCAGAAGGCGGTTGGCGTCCTGGCCAGGCTCATGCCGGAACTGATCGGCGGATCGGCCGACCTGACTGGCAGCGTGCTGAGCAAGCCCGCCGAAATGCCGTCGCTCGATCTCGCCTCCTTCACGGGCAAGCATATTGCCTATGGCGTGCGCGAGCATGGCATGGCGGCGGCACTGAACGGGCTTTCGCTGCATGGCGGCTTTCTTCCCTATGGCGGCACCTATCTCACCTTCAGCGATTATTGCCGGCCCTCCATGCGGCTTGCCGCCCTCATGGGCATCAAGGTGGTCTTCCTGTTCAGTCATGATTCGATCGGCGTCGGCGAGGACGGCCCGACGCATCAGCCGATCGAGCAGCTGGCCTCGTTGCGCGCCATGCCGGGCCTGCGGGTCTATCGTCCGGCCGACAAGGTCGAGGCGCTCGAATGCTGGTATGATGCCGTTGCCGGCGAGGGGCCGAGCGTGATGGCCGTCGCGCGCCAGAAGGTGCCGCAGCTGCGCACCGAAATGCGGGACGACATGCCGGCGCGAAGCGGAGCCTATGTGATCTCCGGGGACGCCGGCGATCGCGATGTGACGCTCCTGGCGACGGGATCGGAAGTGAGCCTTGCCGTCGAAGTCCGGAAGCTTCTGGCCGCCACGAACCTCAAGGCGACGGTCGTCTCGATGCCGTGCTGGGAGGCATTCGAACGGCAGCCGGCCGGTTACCGCGCCGATGTGCTGGGGCAGGCGCCACGCTTCGCCATCGAGGCGGCTTCGCCCTTCGGCTGGCATCGCTATGTGGCGGATGATGCGCATATCATCGGCATCGACCGTTTCGGCTTTTCCGGGCCCGGACCGCAAGTCTATGACGAGCTTGGCTTGACGCCCGCGAAAATCGCGCAAAAGGTGCTGGCCTCTCTCTGATCCGGAAAGGCCCGCATGTATCTCGGCATCGATATCGGCACATCCGCCGTCAAATTCATTCTCGTCGATGCGGCGCAGGAGGTGGTGGCGAGCGCCGAGGAGCCTTTGGCGCCGGTGCAACCCAGGCCGCTGTGGTCCGAGGACGATCCGGAGAAGTGGTGGCAGGCGGTGGCAACGGGTCTCGATCGCCTGGCGCGCGACCACGCCAAGCCCATGTCCGGCGTGCGCGGCATCGGCCTTTCCGGCCAGATGCATTCGGCCGTTCTCCTCGATGCAGCAGACCAGCCGGTTCGCCCGGCCATTCTGTGGAATGACGGGCGCTCCACCAGGGAAGCGGCCGAGCTCGCCGCATTGGGCATCGGCCTGCAGCGCGAGACTGGTGTCCTGCCGATGCCCGGCTTCACCGGCCCGAAATTCCTGTGGCTCAAGCGTCACGAGCCTGACGCGGTCAAGCGCACGCGAACCCTGCTGATCGCCAAGGATTTCATCCGCCTGAAGCTTTCGGGCGAGAAGCTCACCGATGTCACCGATGCGGCCGGCGCCTGGCTGATCGATCAGGACAAGCGCCAATGGTCGCAAGCGGCCCTCGCCGCCTGCGGCATCGACGCGCAATTGCTGCCGCGCCTGGTCGAATCGCGCAGCGCCGGCGCTCCTTTGAAGGACGATCTGGCCCGGCGCTGGGGACTGCCGGTGAATGTGGTGATCGCTGCGGGTGCAGGTGATGTCGCCGCGGGCGGCATCGGCGTGGGCGTCGTCAATCCAGGCGATGGCTTCGTGTCCTTGGGCACATCCGCCCAGGTCTTTCTCGCCGACACGAAACATCTGCCGGATCCCGAGCGCCTGGTGCATGCCTTCTGCCATGGCCTGCCCGATCGCTGGTTCCGAATGGCGGCATTGTTGAATGGCGCAAGCCCGCTCGCCGCTTTCGCGCGCTGGTCGGGAGAGGCCGATATCGCGGCCCTGCTGCAGGAGGCGGAAGCGAGTTTCACCGGACCGTCCTATCTCCTGGCGCTTCCTTATCTTTATGGCGAGCGCACGCCGCTCAACGATCCTCTGGCGCGCGCCGCTCTTGTCGGCATGACGAATTCGACGACGCGTGCCGACCTGGTGCAGGCCATTCTCGAAAGCGTCGCCTTCTCTCTCGCCGACGGTCTTGATGTTCTGACGGGGGGATCAGCCAAGCCCCAGTCGCTGGCGCTCATTGGCGGCGGCGCGCGCTCGGCCTTCTGGGCGAAGCTCATCGCCTCGATCCTCGAGGTCAGCCTGGTGCGCTATGACGCGTCCGACCGCGGACCTGCCTATGGCGCGGCACGGCTGGCGCGGCTCGCCGTCACCGGCGAGGAGGCGAGGGCGGTCGTCATTCCGCCTCCGGTAAAAGATGTGATCGCGCCGGACCCGGCCCTGAGTGAAGCCTATCGGCCGCGGATCGAAGCCTTCCGCTCATTATATAGAGCGTTGAAGCCGGTCTGGCCGCTGGTGACTGGTCAAGCGTAAATTCAAAATAAATCAGATAGTTAAGCCGTCTGCGCGCGATTCTTCGGGGATCCGCCCGGAAAGCCTTGACTCAGGGGACGGTATCTTAATATTGTACGGTGTATACACCATACAATACGGAACATGAACAAACCTCTTCGTCATGATCTTTCCGCCGCCATTCCCGAGGGCCTTGCCGCCCTTCTGGAGAAGGCGATCATCCTGGGCGAGCTGGCGCCGATGGCGCGCCTGACCGAGGAAGAGGTCGCGGCCCGTTATGGCGTCTCGCGCTCGCCGGTGCGCGAAGCATTGCGGCTGCTGGAGCGCGACGGCCTCGTTCTGCGCGCGGCGCGGCGCGGCATCTGGGTGGCGCCGCTGTCGCTCAAGGATTTCGACGAGATCTATACCTGCCGCATCGAGCTCGAAGGCGTTGCCGCCGAGCAGGCGGCAAAGTCGACCGATGCCGAGCGCAAGAAGGAGTTCGCCGGCCTGCTCGAGGAGCTGCGCGCGGCGCATGCGAGGGGCGATGGCCGTGAGTTCTTCATGGTCGACGTGCGGGGTTCCGCGCTCACTTATGATCTCTCCGACAACCGCACTTTGAAGCGCCTGCTCGCCAGCCTCGACAAGCAGGCGCTGCGCTACCGCTTCATCGGCTATGCCCATAATCCACAGATCGTCGACATCACCATGTCGCGCACCGCCGAGATCTATGAGGCGATCGTTTCCGGGCAGCCCGAGCGCGCCAAGGAACTCACCGAATACATCATTCACTACATCTGGCAGTTCATGCGGGGGGCCATCGCCGAGACTTTCGGCAAGGAATGATCCCAAATGCTGCGTATTGCGTCCTCTTTCGATGTCATCGACTCGCACACGGCAGGCCACCCGACCCGTGTGATCCTGAGCGGCGTTCCCGCTCTTTCGGGCAATTCGGTGCGCGACGCCCGCGACGATTTCCGCCGCCGCTTCGATCATCTGCGCACGCTGCTGCTGCATGAGCCCAGGGGCCATGCGGCGATGGTGGGCCTCGTGCCGGTGCCGTCGCGGGTCGCCGATTACGGCGCCTTCTTCATTTCCTCCTATGTCTATCTCGATATGTGCGGCCACGGCACCATTGGCTATGCCAAGACGCTCGCCGCCTCGGGACAGATCTCACCTGCGACCGGCGACAGCTTCACGCTGGAAACGCCGGCCGGCATCGTCACGGTCGGCCTCGTCTGGGGCAAGGACGGCGGTCTCCGGTCGGTGCGCCTGCGCAACGTGCCGAGCTACCTGGCGATCGAGAAGGTCACTGTCGATGTGGCAGGCCTTGGGCCTGTCTCCGCCGACCTCGCCTATGGCGGCATGTGGTATGCGCTTGTCGATGCCGCGGCCCTCGGCGTGAAGCTCGAGCCCGGCCATGTCAGCGAATTGCTGCGCCTCGGCAGCGTCATCAAGACGAAGCTCAAGGAAAAGCTCGCCGGCAACACGCTGATCGGCAACGACCCGGCGCCCAGCGTCCTCTTCCATGCCGATCACGGCGCGGAAGGAAGCACGCATCTGCTGGTTCTCGATATCAACAAATTCGACCGCTCGCCCTGCGGCACCGGGACATCGGCGCGGCTCGCCCAGCTCAGGCGCCAGGGCCGCATTCCCGCCAATGGCGTCTACCGGGCGAAGAATATTCTGGGCGTGCCCTTTCTCGCCCGCATCGCCGGCGAGACGAAGGTCGATGGCTTTCCCGCCATCATCGCCGAGATCGAGGGGCAGGCCCATATCACGGCTCACACGACGATCGTTCTCGAAGCGGACGATCCGATCGGTGAGGGGTTTCTTTGCCGGTAGGCATCCTGCCGGCAGGGGAGGTTACGCTTCAAACAAGAAGGAGGACGCGTAAATGAAGTCGCTTACATTGAAATCGCTGGCAGCGCTGGTGGCGCTCTGCTTTGCGATCATCTTGACGCCACAGCCGGCTTCGGCCGAAGACGATCCCTCGGCCGTGCTCAACCAGATCCGCTCCAGCGGCGTGCTCAAGATCCCGGTGATGACCGGCGAGGAGCCGGGCTATATCAAGGACAAGGACACCGGCGCCTGGAGCGGGTTCTATGTCGAGTTCCTGACCGAGATCGCCGAGGCGCTCGGCGTGAAGATCGAGCCGGTCGAGACCACCTGGGGCAATCTCGCCGCCGACTTCCAGTCGGGCAAGATCGACATCGCCATCGGCGTCAATCCCAATCCCAAGCGCGGCCTCGTGGTCGACTATCTCTGGGAGGCGCTGTTCACCGATGCCTGGGCGGTGCTCACCCCCAAGGGCAAGCCGGTGAAGACCTGGGCCGAGCTCAATGATCCGGCGAAGAAGGTCGTCGTCCAGAAGGGCTCGACCATGCAGATCGTCGCCGAGGCGCTTCTGCCCAAGGCGACCATCACGCCGGTCGAGGACCGCAACCTGGCGCTGCTCGAATTGCAGGCCAACCGCGCCGACGCCATCGTCTTCTCGATCTTCGATGCGCTGCAGATCACCGGGCAGGGATTGGGCGATGTCTCGCTGCCCGAGCCCATCCTGCGCAATCCGGCGACGCTCGCCGTGGCGCGCAAGCCCGGCAATGCCGGCTTCATCAACTTCCTGACCAACTGGGTGCTGCAGCAGCGCTCTCTGGGCTTGGCCCAGGGCAAGCTGGCGCGGTCCTGGGAATCGCGCGGCATCGATCTGTCGATCCTGCCCGCGGGCTTCAGCTTCTGACCTGAAGCCGTCTGCAAACAGGCCTGCCGGTTGCGACCGGCAGGCCGCCAACCGAGAAGAGGCCGTGCCATGACCTTCGACTGGACCGTCGTGACTTCCAACGCCCATCTGCTCTGGCAGGGGTTTCTCATCACGCTCTATTACACGGTCACCACCATCGTCGCCGGACTCCTGATCGGCCTCGTCATCGGCCTCATCCAGCTGAGCCCGTTCCGGCCGCTGGTGTGGCTCGGCCGCCTCTATGTCGAATTCTTCCGCAACATCCCGCTGCTCGTCATCGTCCTGTGGACCTACTATGCCCTGCCGATCTTTCTCGGCGTGAACATCACCAAGGGCTGGGCCGGCTTCCTGGCGCTCAGCTTCTATGTCGGCTCCTTCTATGCCGAGATCCTGCGCGCCGGCGTCCAGTCGATCGATCCGGGCCAGACCGATGCCTCGACCGCGCTCGGCATGTCCTATGGCCAGCGCATGCGCCGCATCATCCTGCCGCAGGCCTTCCGCCGCATGGTGCCGCCGCTCGCCGGCCAGTCGATCATCCAGATGAAGAACACCACGCTCTTGTCGATGATCACCGTGCCCGACCTCCTCTATCAGGGCAGCTATATATCGAGCTTCACCTATCGCCCGATGGAGATCTACACCGCCATCGGCCTGATCTTCGTCGTCGTCCTCGTGCCCTTGACCCTTCTGTCGCGCAAGCTCGAGAAGGCCGGCATGGTGACGAAATGAGGAAAACCGCCATGCACATGCAAGACGCGAAGGAAGTCCTCAAGCTCCGTGACATCTGCCTGCGCTTCGGCAAGGCCGAGGTCTTGCGCGGCGTCGATCTTTCGGTGAAGCAGGGCGAGGTCGTCGTCATCATCGGCGGCTCGGGCTCGGGCAAGACGTCGCTTCTGCGCTGCATCAATCTCCTCAATGTGCCGTCATCGGGCTCGATCGTCATCGACGGTGAGACCTTGTTCGATCTCGACAGGTCCGGGGCCGACAAGGCCGGCCTCAAGCCGGCCCAGGTCAACCGCATCCGCGCCCAGACCGGCATGGTGTTCCAGCAGTTCAATCTCTTCCCGCATATGACGGCGCTGCAGAATGTCATGGAAGCGCCGGTCACGGTGAAGCGGCAGAACCGGCAGGAGGTGGAGAAGCGCGCCCGCGATCTCCTTGCCCAAATGGGCCTCGACCAGCATGTCGACAAGCGCCCGGCGCAGCTCTCGGGCGGCCAGCAGCAGCGCGTCGCCATCGCGCGCGCCCTCGCCATGGATCCCAAGGTGATGCTGTTCGACGAGCCGACCTCGGCGCTCGATCCCGAGCTGGTCGGCGAGGTGCTGAAGGCCATGGTGGCGCTGGCCAGAAGCGGCATGACGATGATGGTCGTCACCCATGAATTGGGTTTCGCGCTCGAGATCGCCGATCGGGTGATCTTCATCGACCAGGGGCTGATCGCGGCGGACGGACCGCCCGAGCAGGTGCTGCTCCACCCCGAGCATCCGCGTCTCAAGCAATTTGTCGGCCGGTTCCACGAGACCGCCGATCTGCTGCGGCCTTTCCTCGAAGGCAAGACCGCCGCCGCCACGCATTAAGGAGTATCGAATGACCGTCTGCAATATCATCGACAACAAGGCCTTGCCGCCAGCCGGCAAGGCGACCTATCGTGCCATCAATCCTTCCGACACGGCCGATGTGATCGCCGACTATGCGTTGTCGAGCATCGATGATGTGAACAAGGCGGTGGCCGCCGCCAACCGCGCGGCGCCCGGCTGGGCCCATGAAACACCGATCGCCCGCGGCGAGATCCTGCGCAAGGCGGCAGGCCTCCTGCGCGAGCGCGTCGAGGCCATCGCCCAGCAGGCAAGCCGCGAGGTCGGCAAGCCGATCGAGGAAGCACGCGGCGAAGCGCTCTATTCGGCCCGCGTCTGGGAGTTCTATGCGGGCGAGGGCACGCGCCTCACCGGCGACAATCTTCCCTCCGGCCGCCCGGGCGTCGTGGCCTATACGCTGCGCAAGCCCTTGGGCGCCGTCGGCCAGATCACGCCGTGGAATTTCCCCATGTCGATCCCGGCCTGGAAGATCGGCCCGGCGCTGATCACCGGCAACACCATCGTATGGAAGCCCTGCCTGCAGGCGCCTTACACCTCGATCGCCATGGCCCAGACGCTTGTCGATGCGGGCCTCCCGGCGGGCGTGCTCAATCTGCTGCATGGCGATGGCTTCGATATCGGCCAGGCGATCGTCGACCATCCGGGCCTTGCCGGCATTTCCTTCACCGGATCGCAGAAAGTGGGCTTTGCCGTCCACCAGGCGGCCTCGGCGCGGCGCGCCAAGGTGCAATGCGAGCTTGGCGGCAAGAACCCGCTGATCGTGCTCGATGATGCCGATCTCGATCTCGCCGTCTTGACCGCGATCGAGGGCGCCTTTCGCAATGCCGGCCAGAAATGCACGGCGACCAGCCGCGTCATCGTGCAGAAGGGCATCAAGGAGGCCTTCACGAAGGCCTTTGTCGAGAAGGCCAGGGCGCTCGCCGTCGGTGACGCGCGTGACGCAAAGACCTTTGTCGGCCCCGTCGTCGATGCCAGGCAATATGAGAAGATCCGCTCTTATATAAAGAGCGGCGCGGAAGAGGGGGCTGAATTGCTGCTGGGGGGCGACAGCGGGCAAAACCGGGCGGGCTATTTCATCGAGCCCACCATCTTCGATCATGTGAAGCCCGAGGCGAAGATCGCCAGAGAGGAGATTTTCGGGCCGGTGGTGGCATTGTTCACGGTGGCGGACCTCGATGAGGCGATCACGCTCGCCAACGACACCGAGCACGGCTTGAGCTCATCGATCTGCACCACGAGCCTCGCCAGCGCGCATCAGTTCCTGAACCGGGCCCAGGCCGGTGTCACCTCGGTAAATCTGCCGACGGCCGGTGTCGAACTCCAGGCGCCCTTCGGTGGCAGCAAGGCCTCCGGCCTCGGCGTCAAGGAGCAGGGCCGGCCGGTCATCGACTTCTATACCGAATTGCGCACGGCCTATCTCAAGGTCGCCTGAGGAATTGATGATGACCCTGACTTTCGATCCAGCCCAACTCGCCATTCCTTCCGGCCATCATATTGGCGGCAAATTCGTTCAGCTCGGCAAGGCCGATATCGATGTATTGCGCCCGTCCGACCATCAGCCGATGGGCGCCATCGAAGACGGCGGCACGGAAGCGGTCGAGCGTGCTGTCGCGGAAGCCCGACGCTCTTTGAAAGAAAGCCGCTGGGCGCGGATTGCGCCGCGCCAGCGCGCCCGCGTTCTGCATCGCTGGGCTGATCTCGTCGATGAGCAGAATGAATATCTCGCCCGCCTCGAAGCCGCGGGTTCGAGCCGGCTCATCTCGCTGACGGCGGTCGGCGATGTGGCGCGCACCGCCGAAGTGATCCGCTTCTTCGCCGAATATTGCGACAAGCTCGAAGGCGATGTGACGGCGACGGAAGAGGGCACGCTGAGCCTCGTCAAAAACGAGCCCTATGGCATTGTCGGCACCATCGTGCCGTGGAATTTCCCGATGATCACCGCGGCGTGGAAATTCGCGCCGGCCCTTGCCGCCGGCAATGCGGTGGTGATGAAGACATCGGAACTGACGCCGCATTCGCTGCTGGCGCTCGCCGATCTCGCGGCAAGGGCGAGCCTGCCGGCGGGGCTGCTCAACATCATCAATGGCCTTGGGTCTACGACCGGCAGCGCCATTGTGCGCCACCCGGATATCCGCAAGATTTCCTTCACCGGCTCGAGCACGACCGGCCTTGCCATCATTCGCGAAGCCGGCATCAAGCCGCTGACCCTCGAACTGGGCGGCAAGAGCCCGCAGCTCGTCTTTGCCGATGCGGGCGATCTCGACAAGGTGTCGGCTCGTATCGCCGCGGCCTTCATCGCCAATGCCGGCCAGGTCTGCACCGCGGGCTCGCGCATTGTGGTCGAGAGGAAGATCGCCGATGAGCTGCTCGACCGGATCGAGCGGCGCTGCAAGGCGGTGAAGCCGGGGCCGACCTGGAATGCCGACACCGATTTCGCGCCGATCATCAGCCGCAGGCAGGCGGACCGCATCGACAGCCTGGTGCGCCAGACGCTCAAGGAAGGGGCATCGCTGCGCACCGGCGGCAGCTTCATGGAGAGCCGCAATGAAGGCGCCTTCTACGCGCCGACCATTCTCGAAGGCGTGAGCGAGGACATGACCGGCTTCAGGGAGGAATTCTTCGGGCCGGTCGCTTCGGTGCATCGCTTCGACGATGCCGAGGAAGGCATGGCACTTGCCGATCATCCGACCTTCGGCCTGGCGGCGAGCGTCCATACCACCGATATAAGCAAGGCGCTTCATGCCGCCGACCGGATCGAGGCCGGCACCGTGTGGGTCAACCATCACGGCCGCGCGCCGGAATTCACCTCACCCGCGGGTGGCTTCAAATCCTCAGGCTACGGCAAGGATATGGGGCGCGCCGGCATCGAGGCCTTCCTGCGCAAGAAGGCGGTCTGGGTCAACTACGCATAAGTGAAGCGGCAGAAGAATGAAATTCGACTATGTCATCGTCGGAGGCGGGTCGGCCGGCGCCGTACTGGCCAATCGCCTTTCGGCCGGAAGCCGCAACAAGGTCGCGGTTTTCGAGGCCGGCCCCGACACGCCGCCCGACGATATTCCCGACATCATTGCCGACAGCTATCCGGGTCTTTCCTATTTCGATCCGCGCTATCACTGGACCGATCTCAAGGTCTATACGCGCTCCCCCAGGCTCAATGAAGGTGCCGCCCGGCCCTCCAAGCTCGAGCAGGCGAAGGTGATGGGCGGCGGCTCCAGCATCAACGGCCAGTTCGCCGTGCGCGGACTGCCCTCGGACTATGACCACTGGCAGTCGCTGGGCGCCGAAGGCTGGAACTATGAGGGCATGCTGCCCTTCCTCAGGAAGCTCGAGCGCGATCTCGATTTCGACGGGCCGATGCACGGCAAGGACGGGCGCATTCCGATCCGCCGGGTCTTCCCGCCGGACTGGGCGGGCTTCACCAAGGCGGTGCTCGCCAGTGTCGAGAAGGACGGGCATGCCTATTTGCCCGATTACAACGGCACATTCGAGGACGGATCCTTTCCCTTGCCGCTCTCCAATGAGAATGACCGGCGCGTCTCGACCGCAATCGGCTATCTCGATGCCGAAACGCGCAAGCGGCCCAATCTCGCGATCTTCGCCAATGCCTTTGTCGAGCGCGTCACCTTCGACGGCCGCAAGGCCACCGGCATCGATGTCGTGCTCGCCGGCAAGCGCCAGCATGTCGAAGCGCGCGAAGTCATCATCTCGTCGGGAGCTCTTCATTCGCCCGCCATGCTGATGCGCTCCGGCGTCGGACCTGCGGGGCATCTGAGGCATCACAATATCGAGGTGGTGGCCGATGTTCCGGGCGTCGGCGAGAACCTCACCGATCATCCCCATATCGCGGTCGCCGCGCATATGAAGCCGGAAGGCCGCCTGCCGCGCCGGCAACGCCGCCACATCTTCCTGGGCGTCCGCTATTCGTCCAACGCCGCCCAGTGTGACAAAGGCGACATGCTCATCATGCCGGTGAACCGTGCCGGCTGGCATCCGCTGGGGCGCAGCATCGCGGCGCTGAATGTCTGCGTGAACCGGTCCTATTCGCAAGGCACGGTGCGCCTGCGCAGCGCCTCAGCTCTGGACGAGCCCGAGATCGACCTCAATCTCGCTTCCGATGCGCGCGACCTCGCCCGTCTCGTCGACGGCTTCAAGCGGCTCTATCGCATCATGGAGTCGCCCGAGGTGCGGCCGCTAATCAACACCTGGTTCCTTGCCGGCTATACCGACGAGGTGCGCGCCATGAGCGTGCGCAAGGCCTCCAACTGGGTGAAGACGGCGACCGCCGCCTTCCTGCTCGATGCGACGCCGGTCACGCGCAACATCGTGCTGCGCCAGAAATTCGGCACCACCGAGAAATTACACCGCATGGTCAAGGACGATGAGGCCATTGCCGACTGGATCAAATCATCCGTCTGGTCGGGTTGGCATGTGTCGGGCACCTGCCGCATGGGTGCTGCTGACGATCCCCTCGCCGTGCTCGATCCGCGCTGTCGGGTGCGGGGCGTCGAGGGCCTGCGCGTCGTCGATGCCTCGGTCATGCCCTCCATGATCAGCGCCAACACCAACATCACCACGATCGCCATTGCCGAGAAGGCCGCCGATCTCATCCTCAATCCCTGATGCAAGGAGACGTCCCATGAGAGAGAACAAGATTAGGAAGATCTGGGCCGGGGGCGGCACCGTCATCAATGGCTGGCTCGCCATCCCGTCCTCCATTTCCGCCGAGCTGATGGCGAAGCAGGGCTGGGACAGCATCTGCATCGACATGCAGCATGGCGCCATCGACTATTCCGACGCGCTGCCCATGCTGCAGGCGATCTCGACCACCGACACGACGCCCTTGATCCGCATCCCGTGGTTCGATCCGGCGATCATCGGCAAGTCGCTCGATGCCGGCGCCTATGGCATCATCTGTCCGATGGTGAACAACCGCGCCGAGGCCCAGGCCTTCGTCGCCGCCTGCCGCTATGCGCCGCAGGGCCTGCGCAGCGTCGGGCCCTTGCGCGCCTCGCTCTATGCCGGCGCCGATTATGTGAAACACGCCAACTCCACCATCATCACCATGGCGATGATCGAATCGGCCGAGGCCGTGAAGAATGTCGAGGACATCCTGACCACGCCGGGTCTCGATTCGATCTATGTCGGTCCCTCGGATCTTGCGGTCAGTATGGGCGAGAATGCCGGCTTCGATCCGCGCTTCCCCAAGGTCTTCGAGGCGATCAGGCATGTCGGCGCCATGGCGAAGAAGCACAAGGTCCCGGCCGGTATCCATGTCGGCTCCGTGCAATATGGAATCGAGATGATCGCCGCCGGCTATGACTTCATCTCATATCTGAGCGACTTCCGCATGCTGCAGACGATCGCATCCAAGGGCCTCGCCGCCCTGCGCGCCGGCAAGCCGGATCCCTCGGTGCCATAGAAGACCGTCACATGCGAAGTCGTCGCGGCTTACATTCCTTCCGTCATCCCGGCGCAAGCCGGGATCCCCTAAATCGGTGCAGTATCGGCAGCGCTGCTCGCGTGGCATCGTTCCAATGGATCCCGGCTTTCGCCGCTATCATATGCACACAATTCGCGGGCGAGCCTTTCACCCTCGCCCCGCTTCAGCGGGGAGAGGGTAGGGGCCCGCCGCGCAGCGGCGGGAAGGGTGAGGGGCCTGCGCGCAACTTTCAGACAGGCCCCTCACCCTCCCATTGCTTTCGCAATGGGGCCCTCCCTCTCCCCGCTGAAGCGGGGCGAGGGCAAGGTCGCAATCCCTTCTACGATATGTGAATCCAATAGCGGCTTTCGCCGGGATGACGGGTTGTGGAATGGTGCAGGACTAGGGCATCGAACATGGTTTCAGCAGATGCGGCCAAGCAAATAACCGTCATCGGCGCCGGCATCATCGGCGTCTGCTCGGCGAACTACCTCTTGCGCGAAGGCTTCGATGTCGAAGTGATCGACCCGGCTCTGCCGGGCTCGGAAGCGCAATGCTCCTATGGCAATGCCGGCGGCATCTGCCCGGGATCGTGCATTCCCAATGCCATGCCGGGATTGATGAAGAACATCCCGAAATGGCTGCTCGATCCCGAGGGCCCTCTTTTCGTGCGCCTGTCCTATCTGCCGCAGGCGCTGCCCTGGCTGCTGCGCTATCTGGCCTCCGCCCGCAAGGAGCGCGTCGTCGAGATCGCCGATGCGATGCGCTCGCTGCATCGGCTCACCTTCGATTGCTACGAGCCTCTGGTGAAAGAGGCCGGTTGCGAGGATCTGATCGCCAGGCGCGGCCAGCTCTTCGTCTATGAGGATCCGCAAGGCCCGGAGAAAAGCGCCTTCAGCCTGGGGCTGCGGCGCGAGCGCGGGGTCAATTTCCAAGTGCTGAACAAGGATGAGCTGCGCCAGCTCGAGCCGGCTTTGGCGCCCATCTATCAGCGCGCCGTGTATTTGCCGGATCAGGGCCAGGCGAAGAATCCGGGCCGCCTGGTGGCGAGCCTCGCCGAGCATGCGGCGCGCCAGGGCGTGCGCTTCATCAGGGCGAGGGTCGAAGGCTTCGAGCTTGGAGCCCATGGACCGGTCGCGGTCCTCACCGATCAGGGGCGCCGCCCGGTGGAGCGCGTCGTTCTCGCGGCCGGCGCCTGGTCGGGCGCGCTCGCGAGGAAGCTCGGGACAGATGTGCCGCTCGACACCGAGCGCGGCTATCATGTCATGGTCAAGGGCGCCGATGTGG
Source organism: Taklimakanibacter lacteus (assembly GCA_003576695.1). GTDB lineage: Bacteria > Pseudomonadota > Alphaproteobacteria > Rhizobiales > Aestuariivirgaceae > Taklimakanibacter > Taklimakanibacter lacteus. The sequence continues at coordinate 256,736 of QOZQ01000007.1, read as the reverse complement.
GGTTGCGCATCCAGACCCTGTCGGCCGAGCGCAAATTCGTTGCCTCGCCGATGGAAGAGGGCTTGCGCCTCGCCGGCACCGTCGAGATTGCCGGCCTCGAGGCCCCGCCCAACTATGCGCGGGCGGATATCCTTCTACGTCAGGGCCGGCAGATGTTCCCGCAATTGCATGGGGGAGAGGTCAAGCGCTGGATGGGTCATCGCCCCGGCACGCCCGACAGCATTCCGGTGATCGATGTTTCGCGCCGCCACCCCAATGTGCTCTTCGCCTTCGGTCACGGCCATCAGGGCCTGATCGCCGGATCGGTGACGGGCAAGCTCATTTCCGAGCTCGCGGCGGGCAGGCCGACCAGTATCGATCTGAGGCCCTTCCGCGCCGATCGCTTCTGACGGTCGCTTCGCCGGTTTGATTTTTCCGATCTTGCTGTAGATTGCCTCCAGACGGATCAGGGCTGGGATGGGAAAAGTGCGCCGCAGCGTCGTCATCGACGGCCTCCAATATTGCAACTACTCGGAAGCCATCTTCCGCGATCTCAGAGCGGGTGGCGTCGACGCCATTCATGTGACGATCGCCTATCACGAGGATTTTCGCGAGACCGTCGCCAATATCGTGCGCTGGAACGGGCTGTTCGCCGCGCATACGGATCTGATCTTTCACGCGAGGGCCGGCGAGGATGTCAGGCGCGCTGCGGCGGAAGGGCGTATTGCCGTCTTCTTCGGCCTGCAGAATTGTTCGCCGATCGAGGACGACATCGGACTGGTGGAAGTCTGCCATGCGCTCGGCGTGCGCTTCATGCAGCTTTCCTACAATAACCAGAGTCTCCTGGCCTCGGGCTGCTATGAAAGGGTGGATGCCGGGATTACGCGCATGGGGCGCGAGGTCATTGCCGAGATGAATCGTCTCGGCATGGTCATCGACATGTCGCATTCGGGACCACGCTCGACACTTGAGGCGATCGAGCTGTCAAGCCGGCCCATCGCCGTGACGCATGCCAACCCGCATCGCTGGCATCCGGTGGTGCGCAACAAGCCGGATGATGTGCTGAAGGCGCTGGCCGGCACGGGTGGCATGCTGGGCTTCAGCCTCTATCCGCATCATTTGAAGGATGGCAGCGCCTGCACGCTGGCGGAGTTCTGCGCCATGGTGGCGCGGACCGCCGAACTGACGGGTGTCGGAAACCTGGGGCTCGGATCGGATCTGTGCCAGAACCAGCCGGACGCGGTCGTCCAGTGGATGCGCCGTGGCAGCTGGACGAAAGAGCCGGCCGATCCCGGCAATCCGGTCGTCTTCCCGCCGCAGCCCGACTGGTTCCGCAGCAACAGGGATTTCCCGACGATCGCCGAGGGGCTCGGCAAGGTCGGTTTCGCCAAGGCCGAGGTCGATGCGATCATGGGCGGGAACTGGCTGCGCTTCTTCGACCTGTCCTTCTCCACGCAAGAGCCGGGCAAGTGAGCAGGGCTGCCGGCTTGCGCCCGCCCGATCAGGTCCTTCGCCTGGCGAGGATGGGCAGCTTCCATCAGACCCGCCTCAGCTTCATGCGCGTGCTGCTGCGGCGCCTGGTGCGCAAGCAGTGGCGGATCGAGCGGGTCTTGTGGGAAATCGATGCCAAGGGCGAAGGCGTCGCCGTCTATGAAGTCCAGGGCGAAGGATGGGTATATTCCCTGGTCGCCTTCGGCCATGATCTCGATCCGGCAAAGCGCACCGACCGGGTGATTGCCGAGGAATGGGATGCGACCTTTGTCCTGCATGACGGCGCCGTGACGCGGGCCGACATCGAGCGTCTGTCGCGCAATGTCCCGCGCCAGGAGGCCGGCCGTTGCAGCGCGAGCGAGCTCGTCATGGCGCGCGCCAACCGCAGCGTCCGGTTGTTCGACCATGTCGTGTCGCGATTGGCGGATGGCCGGCAACCCGCCGCCGCCGATCTCGATGCCGTGGGCTATCTGATGCGCACGACGGCAGTCTATGGCAGCGGCAAGTTCGGTCTGGCCGACCGCGAAAGGATCGCCCGCCGGCCGGGCCTTTCGGGTCCCTTCGCGGCTGAGATGCTGACCGTCTGGCTGATCCGCGCCTTCACCGCCGATCTGGTCGAGCATCTGGCCGCGCTTCGATCGCCCGACAAGGCGGTTCGCCTCAATCGTGCTCTGCGCCGGCGGTTGGGTGTCGGCAATTCGACCGGGCTCGGCATGGCGCCCTTCGTCGTCAATCATCCCGGGTTGTTTCATCGCTGGATAGAGGCGCGCGAGACGGCATTGAGCCGTGTGCTGGCCATCGAGCATGCCGGTGCCTTGGAAATCGCGGTATTCCGCGACAGGCTAGGCCGGGCACGGCGTCAAATGAGCGAGTGGCGGACCGACGATGCCGTGCAAGGCGAGCGAATAGGGGCGCTTCTGCTCGATCTCGACCGCCTTGTGGTCGAGGTCGGCAGGACTGACCTTGGCGCATCGGGCGCATGGAGGAGCCTGCTCGCCTTCGCCGAAGCGCAGCTTGGCCTGGAGGCGCAGGAACTCCTCGTGACCTTGCTGCTCGAACCCTATGGTGCGCTGATCGATGATCTGAGCGAAATGATGGCCGGGGACGAGGCACCCGATGCCGCGATCGATGGCGCGGCGGCGCTTTCGCAATTGCGCGCTCAGATAGAGGCCGCCTATGGCTTTGCCCTTACGATCGATTTCACCGCGCCCGAGGCGCAAGCGCGCTTCTGGTACGTATCGGAGGAAAAACTCGAGCCGCGGCTTGGCGAGCGCTGGCAGGAGCCGGGAGCCGAGCGCGAGTTGCCGCTGACGATCGCCCGCGATGTGGCGCAGCTTCATCGCGTGATCGCTGATCTTCCCTCCGGCATGACTGTTGCGGCGTTTCTGGCGGCGCATCCGGAATTTCGCCATGCCGTCCGGCGTGTGCAGTTGACGGCGCGCCGGCGCTACGCCGAGGTGAGAGACAATCTCACCAGCGCCGAACTGCGCCCGATCGATATCCTGCGCTGCAAGCTGTCTTTCTTCGGCGCCACGGATTTCGATCCGCGCTCCGATCGCTGGGTGAGGGTGGCGCTGTACCGTTATGCGCCATTCCCCGACGAATTGAGTGAGATCGCGCCCGATGACTGGGCCATTCCCCCGCTCGATCGTCGGTATGAGAATGAGAGAGAAAGAAGTAACGCTTCGCCGGGGATCGCTCAGTCGAAACGAGCAGAACCCGAAGGCTATTCTCTCAATGAAATCGACGCCGAACTGCGCAAGGCGGCGCGCGGCGCGGGCCTCAGCTGGGGATTAGCTGAAGATGTCGGGCGGATGGCGCGACGAGTGGCACAATCGACACCGGAGCATCTCGGCCGGCTGGTGGATTCCCTTGAAGCGCTTCACGAGGCCGATCACTCGGTGCACATCATCTCCGATCCCACAGGCATCCGGTCGTTGGAGGCTCTTCCGCTCAGCCCGCTTGTACTTGGTCCGGCGATCGCCGATCGGATCAAGGATATTGCGGAAGGCACGCTGCACATCGCTTCGCCGATAGCGATGCCAGATCTGCTCGCTCCCACACTGACGTGCATCGCGGTAAGTCTGCAGTGCCGTCTCCGACTACGCATGGAGGAGCGTGAGATCACGATCGGCAGTGATGCGGCATATGTGATGGCCACGCTCGGTGAGCATGAGATGGAACGTGGTATGACGATATCTGCGCTGCCTGCACCGGATATGCTCGAATCGGCGCCTGTAATGCAGAGCGGCGGCGTTGCAATTGCCGATGAGCTGTGGCAAAGATTCGATGCCCTGGCGATCCTCACCTATGTTCCGGCATCGGAGCACTCCCGTCTCGCCGGCGCGGGCGCAGGTCTCAGCGACAATGATTGATCGTTAACGCTGGCAGCAATGCAATGTGGCAGGATGCGCTGGAATCAATTCAAGACGATGTTTATTGTTTCCGGCGTGGTCTTGACACCCAGATAATTTTCTGTCGGCGCGCCTATCCGATGCTGATACTGTCGCCAAAGGGTGATCGCGGTTCCATCGTCCATCGTCGTTGGTTGATCTTCGGGCAGGAAATGCCCCGAGAGGAGCTTCTTCGTCGACAGCTCATCGCGGATACGTTCGCCGGTTGACCCGCCGAACTCAACTGCGCCCTCTATTGCTCCACGGTCAATCAGGCTTTTGATAAATGCGCAGAGGGCAATTTCGGTGAGTCCCTTTTGCTCCAATTCCTCCTCTCTGATCTGCTTTATTTCATTGTTATTGATCCCAATCGTGTATTTCAGGAGTATTCTGTCGGCGGGGACTTCAATGGCAAGCGCGCCCTTCAGGATGGACTTGTCTGCCCAACTGTTGCGCAAGCGCTCCAATACCGGAAGATAGTCGGCTGCGCCCTTATCCAAGGTCGCGGAGAGTATCAGCTTTGGATATGGAATCTGGGAAAGGACGTGGATACGGACGGAATGCCCGGGAACACCGCTGGCAAAGGGATCCTTGAACTGATATCCGGAGATCTCGATCGGGGCGACGACGCTTTTGGGAAATTGGGCAACGAGAGCCGCCTTCTTCAACTCCGAAATGCCGATCTCGATAGTGCCTTGAAGAATATGCTTGACGTTTCCGATCTCCTGTTCGCCCAGCTGCGAGCTCATGAATGCTGGGACATAGAATACGGATCGTTTATGCACGTCCTCAAAGATTTGGAGGTCATCAAAGGTGCTTGCATAGTTCGTTGCCGGGCGCATTGTATTACTCCTCCTTTCGCCGCGCGCGGTGTCGCCCGGGTGGCTGAGACGACACCGCAAAGTGATGATGTTCAGGATCGGGCGGTTCGTGCAGTTTCTTTCTTTTTCGGATCTAAAAGCGGCTTCTCATACTGTTGGTGCGTATCCGGAGAATCGAGATCGTTGATGAAGTGCTTTGCCTTGTCGAAATTGACAAAATATTCGTCCGGGATATCACGGACATATGCCGCCATTCCGAGTTCCTTTTCCTCGTAGTCGTTATATTCGCCAGTCCAGGTCTCGGTCTTGTCCTCTTCGATTTTGCTGTAGTTCACGCTCAGGCAGAGAGCGGACCCTGTAGGATGACCCGGCATGGGATTCTCCTGAAGTGTCGGCACAAAGAGGCGGCCGGCGATCTTTTCGGCAAGGCTTGTCACCTTTTCTCGTTCTGACGGGGTCCCGCCATCCACAGTGATCGATATCGTTCCGTTTTGGATGAGTTTCTGTGTTTCATAAGAGAGGTTTGCGCTGACGAACCAGTATTTGATGCTCACCTGGGCGCGAAAATGCTCCAAAACACGGTGCCAGTTCGCGACGATCTTGAATTTGAAGACCGTGCGCTTTGTAAGAACCTTGTACATGATGGATCCGGCCCATCCCACGCCCCCGCTTTTCATGAGCTTGGAGAGTTCAGGCTCAAGCGATTCGTCGACTGTGAAGGAGGCCGCCAGATCGGTGTACAGATTGCCGCCGTTCAATTGGCATTTGATGGAGCGATAGATACCATCGGTGATCGGATGCAGGGAGGGTGTGGCGACTGATGGATTAACGGGTTGAAGTGCTACAGGACCGCCATACTGCGCTTCGAGCTCGCTCTTGACCGCGGCAAGCTCCGCTGAAGGATAGACGCCGCGCACGCCGAAATTGTACAGGGAAAATCCGTCATTGGGGTCATTCGGATTCTTTTCGAAAAACACGGCGCCGAATGCGAGCTTGCCGTCGTTTCGCTTCGAAATTTCAGCGAACTGCGGGATATAGTAGAATAGGCGAGGGTCATCCGAATCTTTGTATACGGTCATATAGTTTGTTGCACGAGCAACTTCATGAAAGAGAAGCATTCCTACCTCCTGTGGTTAGAGTCCCTGTGACGAAAGTCCGATATTTCCCAACGTAATCGGGATGGTTAGCGTCCGATATTCGATAGTTCCCGAGCTGTTCTGGACTCTCAGTCGAACAGCCGCTACCGCATCGAACTTCAGAAAGAGAGCGTTCTTCAGCGTACGGACATTCCGGCGCGCGGAAGATTGAATGATGGTCATCAGCATGGGATTGTTTCTGAACGAAAGCCGGTATGACTTGGCGAAATTGAATTTGACGACCAAGTGGTCGTTCGGGTCGCTGATTAGCGAGACGTCGACGATCTCGAAGGGATATAGGGACACTTTCGTGGTGCTTATGGCTGCAGTTTTGGCGAAGCGCGAGACGCACAAATCGAGGAGTTCCCGATCAACTCCATGGACCAGAACGACGACAATATGGTCTTGACGCTCGCTTTCGAGAGCGGCACCGAGAAGAGAGTCGGGCGAACTGGGAATTCGCGAGAGCTTTGTAGGCAGTGCATAGAACTGCGCGCTGGAGATATCTTTGTATATCGAGCAGTCGGCATCGCTGTACGATGCCGTATCGGCGAGGATCGGCGGTTCGGGTTCGACGGGTATCGCTTCGGGCGACGTAACCCGAAATGACTGATGCGCGAGGCCGATCGACGGCACCATGCCTTGAAAAAGTACGGTGGCCGCAAAAAGTGAAATGCCCAGTCTGTTCATCTATTCCCTCCGTCCGTCTGAGGCGCGGTGTGGCGTGTGTTGTTTGATGGACTAGCTGGGACGGCGTGACTTGGCCGTGACACGGAAAAATGGAGCTTTTGCTACAGGCGTGCCGACTCTCCTCACCGCATTTATCCGCAAGTCGCGAGGCAGGCCTGCGTTAGCGGCACGGCGGAAATCTGCTTGACCAGAGCCTGTCAGCGGCAAATGATCCCGGAAAAGCCGTTTCAGGGAGCTTCGCGTTCATGTCTACCGTCATCAAGGGCGGCACGGTCGTTGCCGCCGACCGCAGCTACAAAGCCGATATCCTGATCGAAGGCGAGAAGATCGCCGGCATCGGCGGCAATCTCAAGGGCGACAAGACTGTCGATGCCGAAGGCGCCTATATCATGCCGGGCGGCATCGATCCCCATACGCATCTCGAAATGCCCTTCATGGGGACCACGACGGCGGAGACCTGGGAAAGCGGCACGCTTGCCGCGCTCTCCGGCGGCACCACGCTCGTTGTCGACTTCGTCATCCCGGGCAAGGAGGGCATGCTGGCGGCGCTCGATCAGTGGGAAGGGCGCGCCGCGCGCCAGGCGGCTTCCGACTATTCCTTCCATATGTGCGTCACCGGCTGGTCGAAAGATCACTTCGACGAGATGGCCAAGGTGGTCGGGCGCGGCGTCAACACCTTCAAGCATTTCATGGCCTATAAGGGCGCGCTGATGGTGAATGACGACGAGATGTACGCGTCCTTCTCGCGCTGCGCCGAGCTTGGCGCCCTGCCATTGGTGCATGCCGAGAATGGCGATGTGATCGCGGCATTGCAGCAGAAATACCTGGCGCTCGGCATATCGGGCCCGGAGGCGCATGCCTATTCGCGCCCGCCGGAGGTCGAAGGCGAGGCGACCAACCGCGCCATCATGATCGCCGATGCGGCGGGCGTGCCGGTCTATATCGTCCACACCTCCTCGGAGCAGGCGCATGAGGCGATCAGGCGGGCGCGGCAGAAAGGCATGCGCGTCTATGGCGAGCCTCTGGTGCAGCATCTCACCCTCGATGAGACCGAATATTTCAACAAGGAATGGAACCATGCGGCGCGCCGCGTGATGAGCCCGCCTTTCCGCGGCAAGTCGCATCAGGACAGCCTGTGGGCCGGGCTGGCCGCAGGCTCGCTGCAGGTCGTGGCGACCGATCATTGCGCTTTCACCACCGCGCAGAAGCAGTTCGGCGTGAAGGACTTCACCAAGATCCCCAATGGCACCGGCGGTCTCGAGGACCGCTTGTCCGTCCTGTGGACCAAGGGTGTCCTGACCGGCCGGCTGACCGAGAATGAATTCGTGGCCGTCACCTCGACCAACATCGCCCGGATCCTCAATATCTACCCGCAGAAGGGAGCGCTCCTGCCGGGCTCGGATGCCGATATCGTTGTCTTCGACCCCAAAGCGAGCAAAACGATCACGGCGGCGACGCAGAAATCGATCATTGACTACAATGTCTTTGAAGGCGTGAAGGTCTCGGGGCTTCCCCGCTATACGCTGTCGCGCGGCGAGGTCGTGTGGGGCGATGGCAGCAATGTGCCGCGCGCCGGACGCGGCAAATTTGTGCGCCGTGAGCCATTCCCGGCCGTCAACAAAGCGCTGACTGTGTGGAAGGAGCTGACCGCGCCGCGAAAGATATCGCGCTCGGCCGAGCATATGCCCATTGGCGTCTGAAAACGTGGCAGCTATGCTTCCCTGACGCCGGCAACGAAACCATAGGGAGGCCGACATGGCCAAGAAGGAAATCAAATGCACATTCGGCACCGACATCGACTCGGTGGCGGGCTGGATCGGATCCTATGGCGGCGCTGATTCTCCCTCCGACATCCAGCGCGGCATCTTCGCCAGCGAGGTCGGCGTTCCGCGCCTGCTGCGCCTGTTCAAGAAATATGGCCTGAAGACCAGCTTCTTCATTCCCGGCCACTCGATCGAGACCTTCCCGAAGCAGATGGAGCAGATCGTGAAGGACGGCCATGAGATCGGCGCCCATGGCTATCTGCACGAGAATCCCATCGCCATGACGCCGTCCCAGGAAGAGGATGTCCTCGTCCATTGCGTCGACATCATCAAGAATCTCAGCGGCAGGAAGCCCAAGGGCTATGTGGCGCCCTGGTGGGAGATGTCGGCCTCGACCGCGGCCCTCCTGCAGAAGCACGGCTTCACCTATGACCACAGCCAGGGCTATCGCGATTTCCAGCCCTTCTATGCCCGCGTCGGCGACAAATGGAATGTCATCGACTATTCCAAGACCGCCGGGGAATGGATGCGTCCCCTGAAGCACGGCAAGGAGATCGATCTCGTCGAGATCGGCGCCAACTGGTATGTCGACGACCTGCCGCCCATGATGTTCATGAAGAAGGCGCCGAACAGCCATGGCTTCGTCAATCCGCGCGATATCGAGGAGATGTGGCGCGACCAGTTCGACTGGGTCTATCGCGAGATGGATTACGCGGTCTTCGCCTTCACCATCCATCCCGATGTCAGCGGCCGGCCGCAGGTGCTGTTGGCGCTCGAACGCCTGATCGAATACATCAGCAGGCACAGCGGCGTCGAATGGCAGACCTTCGAGGAGATCTGCGATGATTTCCGCAAGCGCTATCCATTCAGTGGAAAAGCGCGCCCGCCTGTCATCTAGGGTGCCTGGCCATGTGTTCCGCATGCGGCTTCCCGGCAACCGAGGGCCACTGGTCCGAGGCGGGAGCCGCGGATGCGCATCAGCGGCTGCGGGCCCGTTTCATTCGGGCCCGCAAGCTCAATGAAGTTCTTCGGAACTATGGGTTGTCGGCCTATGACGATGGCCAGACGCCCGGAATCCAGATCGCTGACCGCACCGGCCAGGTGATTCTGGCGCGCGATCTCGGCGAGGTGTGGATCGCGGCCGAGAAACTTGTCGGGAAGGCGATCGATCCGCTCGATCCGCGGTTCATGGCGCGATGAGCCTCACTCCGGCGAACCGGATACGCCTGAAAATCCTTTCGGGCTTTCTGGGGTCGGGCAAGACCACGTGGCTGCGCCACCAGCTGCATGAAGGCGCCTTGCGGGGCAGGGTGGTGATCGTCAATGAAGCTGCCGCCGCCGCAATCGATGACGCTTTGCTCGCCGATCTGGCGCGGGTCATCGTCATTCCGGGCGGCTGCATCTGCTGCACCAGGCAGGCCGAGTTTCTGGCCGCGCTGCGGCGGCACTGCGACCAGGCCCGGCCGCCGGACATCGTGCTCGAAACCAGCGGCCTTGCCGAGCCTGCGCGCATCGTCGAAGCCATTCGCGCCGATCCGGTCCTGGTTCACCATATGGTGATCGATGATGTGCTGGTGACCGTCGATGCTGTTCACGCGCGGGCGAGCCTCCAGAGTGATCCGCTGGTGCGCCGGCAGCTTGTGAGTGCCGATCGCCTGCTGATCACCAAGCTCGACCAGCTGGAGGAGGCCGATGTCGCGTGCCTCATCGCCACACTCAGATCGATCAATCCCGGCGCCCAGGTCACCGGCACGATCAGAGGTGAGGACGCTCGTTTGCCGGATCATGCCGGCGCAGAAGCCTTCGAATTGCCGGCGCTCGCGGGGCAGTCGGAAAAGCCGGTCGTCGCGGCCGATATTGCGATCGATCCGGCCATGGGCTGGGAGGTCTTCTCGCTCTGGCTCTCGGCTCTTCTCCATGCCAGGGGCGATGAGATCTTCAGGATCAAGGGTGTCGTCCGCACGCCCGCCGGGCGGGTGCTGCTGCAATGTGTGCAGAAGTCGGTTCTGCCGCCCGAAATCCTGCCGGAAACCCAGGCAGGCGGCGGCGATTTCGACAACCGGGTGGCCTTCATCGGGCGCGGATTCGATCAGTCCAGCCTTCAGCGCTCGATCACTGAATTTGCCGCCGACAAAACTTGAGGCTCATCAAAACGGTGCTTGCCAAAGGGGCAAAAAAGTACTGCGATATTGCCGATTGGCCGCCCACCGGCGGCCGAATGCATGGGGCTTTGGCTGATAACGATAAATTCGGGAGGTTAGGATGACTGCAATTCGGAAAGTGAAGAAGGGTGTATCCAGGCGGACATTTCTGAAAGCTGCGGCGGGCGGCGTGGCCGCGGGCAGTGGCGCCATCACCGGCTTTCCCACGATCTGGGCGCAGGCCCTGAAAGACGTCACCATTCTTCAGGTCGGCCCGGCCTATTCCGTATTCCAGGACATCGCCAATCAGGCCTCGAAGGACCTGGGCTTCAAGATCGAGATCCAGAATGCCTGGACCGATGCGCTGATGACCCGCATCGTCAACCAGCCCGAGACGATCGACATCGCCGATCTTGAGTTCTGGGGCATGCGCAAGATGTGGCCGACGGGCAAGCTGCAGGCCATCGATGTCAAGAAGATCAAGGCCTGGGAGAAGATCGAGCCGATCTTCCGGGAAGGCAAATATGCCAATGGCGAGCCTGTCTCGGCGCAGGGGACAATGCCGTTCGAGGTGACCTATGTCGAAGCGGCCGATGCCAAGGGCTTCGCGCCGCAGCGCACCGAGCTCGCGACCTGCGTGCCGACGATCTACAATGCCGACACGCTGGGGCTCCGGCCCGATCTCATCGGCCGCAAGATCGAAAGCTGGAAGGAGCTGCTCAATCCCGAATTCAAGGGCAAGACGTCGATCCTCAACATCCCGCAGATCGGCATCATGGATGCCGCCATGGCCATCGAGGCGCGCGGCGACATCAAATATGGCGACAAGGGCAATATGACCAAGGAGGAGATCGACAAGACCATCGAGATCCTCATGGCCGCCAAGAAGGACGGCCAGTTCCGCGCCTTCTGGTCGACCTTCGATGAATCGGTGAACTTCATGACGGCAGGCGAGGTGGTGCTGCAGTCCATGTGGTCGCCGGCGGTGACCGCGGTCCGGACGCGCGGCGTTCCCTGCACCTATCAGCCGCTCAAAGAAGGCTATCGCGGCTGGGGTGTCGGCATGGCGCTCGCTTCCCATCTTACCGATCTGAAGCGCGACGCGGCCTATGAATATCTCAACTGGTACCTGTCCGGCTGGCAGGGCGCCTTCATCGCGCGCCAGGGCTATTACAACATGGTGCTCGAGACCACCAAGGCTGCGCTGTCGCCCGCCGAATGGGACTACTGGTATGAGGGCAAGCCGGCGACGGTCGAGATCAAGGATCCCTTCGGCAATCTCATGGAGAAGCCGGGCGCCATCCGCGATGGCGGCTCCTATGCCGAGCGTACCGGCAATTTCGCCTGCTGGAACACGGTCATGGATGAAGACAAATATCTCGTCCAGCGCTGGAACGAGTTCATCGCGTCATAACTATTCGCCAAGGGGCCGGCGGCGGAAACCGCCGGCCATTTCGTCTGCAGGCAGTTGCCGCCACAAATGATCAATAAAGACTGGGTTCCCTATCTTCAGGTCGCGCCTTTGGCGATCCTCATGGTTCTGTTCGTCGCCATCCCGCTCGCCGTGCTCGTGACTCTGAGCTTCTGGCTGTCGGACGGCATCAGCCTGACGCCGACTTTTTCCTTCGACAATTACAAGGCCGTGCTCACCTCTTTCCTCACCTGGAAACTCCTGCTCGCGACGCTGAAATTCGCCGTCCTCACCTGGTTCTTCACCTTGGTGATCGGCTTCACCTGCAGCTATTTCCTGGTCTTCCATGTGAAGAATCTGAAGCTGCAGATCGCGCTCTTCCTGCTCTGCACCATTCCCTTCTGGACATCGAATGTCATCCGCATGATTTCCTGGGTGCCGTTTCTCGGCAAGGAGGGGCTGTTCAACAGCTTCCTGATGATGCTGGGCATCATCGACCGGCCGCTGGAGTTCCTGCTGTTCTCCGATTTCGCCGTGGTGCTCACCTATGTCCATCTCTTCACTTTGTTCATGATGGTGCCCATCTTCAATTCGATGGCCAAGATCAGCCCGTCGGTCATCGAGGCGGCAGTCGATGCCGGCGCCTCGCCCTTCATGATCCTGAAGGACATCATCATCCCCTTGACCCGGACCGGCATCGCGCTGGGCTCGGTTTTCGTCGTGACCCTCGTGATGGGCGATTTCTTCGTCATTCGGGTGATGGGCGGCGGCCAGAGCTCCAATATCGCCGCTGCGATGAAGAACAATATCGACCAGCTCTATTATCCCGACGCCGCCGCCATGGCGGTCTTCCTCATCATCGCGGTGCTGGTGCCCATCGTCGTCATCCTGCGCATCGTCGACGTGCGCGCCGAGCTGGCCCGCTAGGTGCCCTGATGCAGTCCTCATCCCCCAAGCGAAAAACTTCCTTCTACCTCCTGGCCGGCTTCTTCGGGCTCTTCATCCTGTTTCTGTATGGCCCGATGCTGTCGATCTTCATCCTGTCCTTCCAGGGCGTGCAGGGCAGCATGACCTTCCCCTTGCGCGATGCCTCGACCCATTGGTTCGGCGATCTTTTCACCAGCACGCGCTATGGCGACCTGGGCGGGGCTTTCCGCCGTTCCATGATCATGGCGATCGCCGCTCTGGCCCTGACGGCGGTCATCTGCTTCTTTGCCGGTCTGGCTTTCCGCAAGCGCTTCTGGGGATCGGGGCCGATCTTCTATCTGGCGATCGTCAGCCTCGTCATTCCCGGGCTCCTCTTGAGCTTCGGCATCGGCCAGATGTTCCAGCTCTCGGGCATGCCCCTGCACTGGATGATCTCGGGCCTCGGCGCCCATCTGTCCTGGACGCTGCCTTTCGGCCTTCTCATTATGTTCGCCGTGCTCAACCGCTTCGACAGCTCCTGGGAGGAGGCGGCGCGCGATGCCGGCGCCACGCCGTCGCAGATCCTGCGTTATGTGACCTTGCCGATCCTGTTCCCTGGCCTCATCGCCGTGGCGCTGTTCGGCTTCACTCTGTCCTATGACGAATTCCCGCGCTCGCTCCTGACGCTCGGCACCCGCAATACGCTGCCGCTGGAGGTCGCCAATATGACATCCAGCGTCACCACGCCGGCGCTCTATGCCATCGGCACGATCACCACGGTCATCAGCCTCGTCGTGATCGCCGTCGCCTTCTCGGCGATCGCCATCGTCCAGCGCCGGCGCAGCAAGCGCATGGCAACTTCTTGAAAGGGTCCGGGTCGAGCGTGATGAGTGCCAAGGGTGAAATCAGGATCGAGAAGATCAGCAAGGCCTTCGGTTCCCTGCTGGCGGTGAAGGATGTCGATCTGTCGATCCCGGCAGGTTCCTATTGCTGCATGCTGGGACCTTCGGGCTGCGGCAAGACCACCTTGCTGCGCATGATCGCCGGCCATGAGACGCCGACATCGGGGCGCATACTGATCGGCGGCGAGGATGTCACCGACGTGCCGACCGGCAGCCGCGGCACCGCGCTCATGTTCCAGAACTATGCCCTGTTTCCGCATCTCTCCGTCCTCGACAATGTGGCCTTCAGCCTGAAAGTGCAGGGCCAGGGCACGGCCCAGCGCCGCGACCAGGCGATGAACATGCTGAAGCGGGTGCAGCTTTCGCATCTGGCCGAGCGGGTGCCGGCGCAGCTCTCGGGCGGCCAGCAGCAGCGCGTCGCCCTGGCGCGTGCGCTGGTCACCAACCCGCAGGTGCTGCTGCTCGACGAGCCCCTGTCGGCGCTTGATGAGTTCCTGCGCCTGCGCATGAGGAGCGAGCTCAAGCGGCTGCAGACCGAGCTCGGCATCACCTTCGTTCACGTGACCCACACCCAGCCGGAAGCGATCGCGCTCGCCGACCAGGTGATCATCATGGATCACGGCGTCGTCGAGCAATCGGGCCATCCGCGCGAGATCTACGACCAGCCGCACAGCCCCTATGTGGCGCGCTTCATGGGCGGGCAGAATGTGATCTTCGGCACCGTCGGGACGAAGGGCAAGGACGGTTTCGCGGTCACCGACGAGGCCGACAACAAATACAAGCTCGATTCGGCGCTGGCGCTCGCCAAGGGCCAGAAGGTCGCCTTCGCGGTGCGCCGCGACGGGGCCAAGCTGGCGAGCGGCAAGGGCAGGTCCGACAACGCCATCAAGGGCGAGATCCGCAACATCGAATATCAGGGGACCTTCGTCAAAGTGGCGCTCAAGACCTGCCAGAAGGACGAGTTCCTCGTCTATCTGAGCGACGGCGAATACTTTGCCAGCCCACGCAAGGTCGGCGAGACCGTTTCCGCAATCTGGCCGATCGAGCGCAATCACTATCTCGAGGGTGAGAACAATTCTTCCGGCGATCCGACCGGCCATTGATCCGCGCATCTGCTTACTGTCCCTGTTTCCAGAAGGAGGACGATTTTGTCGCAATCGCTGCAGGGGAAGAGCGTCCTGGTGACGGGGGCGAGTTCGGGCATCGGCCGCGCTGCTGCCCGGGCTTTCGCCCGCGAAGGCATGCGGGTGGCGCTAAGCGCCCGTTCGCAAGACAAGCTTGATGCGCTTGCCGCTGAGCTTGGCGGTGGTGCCGTCGCGATCGCGGCCGATCTCACCGTGCCGGCCGATGTCGATCGGATGGTCGCCGAGAGCATTGTCCGGCTTGGCGGGATCGACGTGCTGTTCGCGAATGCCGGTGTCTATATCCACGGCAAGGTTGCCGAAGGCGAGCCCGACGAATGGGACAATCTCCTGATGCTCAATGTGAACTCGGTGTTCCGGGCGATCCGCGCCGTCCTGCCGCATATGCAGAAGCGCAAGAGCGGCGACATTATCGTGACCAGCTCGATCTCTGCCTATCAGGCGCTGCATTTCGAGCCTGTCTACAGCGCCTCGAAACACGCCGTGAATGCTTTCGTGCATGGGCTCAGGCGCCAGCTCATTCCGGATAACATTCGCGTCGGCGCGCTGGCGCCGGGAACGGTGCTCAATGAGCTTTGGGGATTTCATGACCCGGCCGAGATCGACAAGAAGGTCGCGGATCGATCAGGTCTCCGCTCGGAAGATGTCGCCGAGGCTGCAGTGTTTATGCTGACGAGGCCCGCCAATGTTGCGATCCGCGATCTCGTCATACTGCCGCAAGCCCTGGACTTGTGAGGGGGCTAAACCTGCTCAGAATGTCGTCCCGTCAGTGGCGATTTTGAGCGGTGGCGATCCATCCTGCCTGAGCTCGCGCGCGATGCGCCTTCCCGCCGCCCAGCTTCCGCCTTCCAGCATCGAGGTGATGGGGAATTGCTCAGGGCCGACGCCCAGCTCCTGGCGTACCAGCGGCACGAGCCTGTCGAGCAATGCAATGGTGAGCGCCCGCCATTCGACGATGAGAGGTGAAGCCACGTCATGGAGCCGTTCTGCTTGCGCCGCCTCGCGCAGGCGCAGCACGTCCATGTCGATGAACAGCCCACCGTTGCGGTATTCGGCGAGGCCCGTCAGCTCATCGAGCTGGGTGACGTCGAGGCCACGCGCGCTCAGAGGCTCGATCAGCGAATAGGTCAGCCATTGCGAGAGCTTGTGGAAGGGGACAAGGTCGGATAACGGTTCCACCGGCCGCTTCCAGCGCTCATAGAGCCAGGTATCGCCGAGCGGTGCGCCGCCAATAGTGAGGCGGCTCGGCCAGATCGTGCCCAGATTGTCGAGGAGTGCGCGCAGGATATCGGGTGCTGCGATTTTCCCATTCGATACGCAAGCGAGGCTGTCGGCAAGACCGCCAGGCCGCGCAGTATCCTTAAGCGCGAAGATGGAAGGCCTGGCCAGGCAGGCTTCACCGAGCCGGTTGAGCAAAGTCACCCGGCCTTCGATGCCGGCGAGAGGATTTGTGCCACTGACCTGGAAAGCCTCTTCGAGATCACTCTCCGTGAAGCGAACGAGGCGTTCCGCGTCGACACGCCATGGATCGGAAAGATCATTGGACAACGCACCGCGGGCGACCAAATGGAAGCTTGCGACGCCAAGGCCTTCCGAGGAAGCAAAGCTCCTGGCCGTCCCGGGTTCGGTGAAGGACCAGCGTCCGCCGCTTCCCGCATCGAGCAGCACCGAGACGATGGCGAGATCGAAGGCGGCACGCGCCTGGTCGGCTGCCGCTGCCCATTTACGCCGTCTGATGGCGTCTTCCCAGCGACCGATGCCGCCCGCCTCGAAATGGCGCCAGCGCGAATGGAAGGGTACTTTCAGCGTGGGGTAATTCTCCCGTGTCACCTGGACGACGAAGCGGGCGACCTTGGGCAGTTGATCGGGATCGACCGTCCAGTGATCGAGTTTTCCGGCAAGGCCGTCTTCCAGCATGCGATGGGCGGCGCTGCGCACGGCCGAGGAAGAGAGGAGGGTGGAGGCATCTGCCATGAGCGGTCTTTCAGGATGAAGCGACATGACGGCGAAAGCCTGCGATCGCCGATCTGTCGGGAAAGGCCGAGAGCGTGCCATGGCGGGTCGTCTTGTCGCTGGCGGCGAGGACGGCAAGCCGGGCGGCCTTCCCGGCATCGCCGGTCGTGAGCCATTCGGCGATGAAGGTGCCGGCAAAGACATCTCCCGCGCCGGCGGCAGACATCGCGCGCACCTTCGGCGCAGCAATATGGATGTCGGCGCCGCTTTGTTTCACAAGACAGCCCCTATCGCCGAGCGTCACCACTTTGAGCCGCGCCGCATTTTCCTTGAGCGCATCGGCTTCGACCTGATTGGCGATGATGAGATCGACCTGCGGCAAGTCCCTGAACCAGTGCTGGAAGGGCGAGGGGTTGAGCGCCACCCGCATGCCTGCCTGCCGGGCCATGTCCATGGCGTGGAGGGTCGTCTCCTCGCTCAGATTGCCCTGGAGCAGCAGGAGATCGGCACTGGAAAGTGTGATCTCCGCCGGCATCAATGACAGCGCCTGGCCGGTATTGCTGATGATGACATTCTCGCCCTCAGGCTCGATCAGGAGCAGCGATGAATCGCTTGCGCCCTCATGCACGATGAGGCCGCTTCCCGCCATGCTTTCGCTGGCAAGCGCGACTTTGATCCGTTCCGCCGCTGCATCACGGCCGATGACGGCGATCAGCTGCACGTCCGCACCCGCACGCTCCGCGGCGATGGCCTGATTGAGGCCCTTGCCGCCGAGATCGGTCTCGACCTTTTGCGCGATCAATGTCTCGCCGGGTTTCGGCAAGCTGTCCAGATGATAGACGACATCGAGGCAGGCATTGCCGACCACCACGACCTTTGGTGACGTGCGGGCCAAGCGCGTTATTTGCCGGTGAGCCAGGCGAGCGACTGGCGCCACAATTTGGCGTAACCCGGCCAGTTGACGAAGCTGGTCGGCAGCCAGTGCGGCCCGATATCGGAGGTCCAGGCCAGACTGCGGCCCTTGCCATGCGTGCCGGTCACCAGCAGCGGATGCCCGCCCTGGTCGTCGGGCAGGCGGGCAATGATCTCGGACCCTTTCTTCGGCGTCACTTCATTGACGCCGAGCAGAGCCGGCCACGGCTTGGGCAATCCGGCGACGATCGGATGATCGGGCTTCAGCACTTCGGCAATGATGCCCTCCGGCGCTTCGACACGGTCGTCATAGGGCAGGCACGTGACCGGCAGGGCATCCTCGACCGGCGTGCGCCGCCAGCGGGCGCGCCCGTCAATGCCCTGGAAGGAGAAATAGCCGCCGATCATCATCAGGCCGCCGCCCTGATGCGTCCAGTCGCGGATGAGCTTCAGGCGGTTGGGCACCGTCTTGCCGGCGAGCCACACATCGGGCGGCAGGAGCAGCGTGTTGGCGCCGACATCGGAAATGATGATCGCTTCATATTTGGCGAGCCCGTCCATGGTGAAGGGTAGGCGCTCGGATGCCTCATGCGCCGGCATGTAGGTGAGGTTGAAATCGCTGTCCTTCAGCGCCGCGACCAGGGGCTCGGCGCCCAGATGGAAGGTGACGCTCGAAAACGTGTCCCAGCCCTTGTAGTGGTTGGCAGCACTCACCCAGCTTTCGCCGACGAGCAGTACATTCTTCTTGGTCAATGTGGCCTCCTGGTAGATGAGATGGTTGTCAGGCGCTGAAGACGCGCCGCGGATTGTCGATGAGCATGGTCGAGATCTGCTGGTCGCTCACGCCATGGCGCCGCAGCCTTTCGGCGAAATGGGTGACGACATAGGCATAGCCGAAGCCGCCATAGTGGGTGAGCATCATCTTGATGAAGACATCCTGTGACAGCAGGAGGCGCTCGAGGAAGCCCATGTCGATGAGCCGCTTGATGGCGCGCGCATTGTCCTCGTCCGACGGGCACTGCACCTGCTGGTCGGCATACCAGTAATCCATGCCGATCATGTCATATTCGATGAAGGCGCCGCGCCTGGCGCAAGACGTCTGATAGTCGACATCCAAGCCGGAGGGGTTCATGTGGCAGAGGATGGTGTGCGATAGATCGCCACCTTCCTCGGCGATGATGTCGAGCACGCGCCCGCCATGGCGGAACCAGGCCGGCAGATGCACCATGATCGGCAGCTTCGTGCGCGCCTGCGCCTCAGCCGCCCCGCGCAGCGATTTCTCCTCCTCGGAGGTGAAGTCGCCCGACACGCCGATCTCGCCAATGAGGCCGATCCTGGCGTCCGTGCCGTCGACACCATCGAGCGCATCGCGCACGATCTCATCGGCGACGTCTTTCTTGCTCATGCGCTTGAGCCCGGGCGGATGCGAGGCCTTCAGGTAGTAGCCCGAGCCCATCACGATCTGGAGGCCTGATCCGGCGGAGATATCGCGCAGCTTATGGGGCGAGCGGCCGATGCCGCGGCAGGTCGGATCGACAATTGTCCGCCCGCCCGCCTTCTTGAGCGGCGCCAGCTCGGCAATGGTGAGCCGGTGATCGTCGAGCGCGCAATTATGCCAGTTGACGAAGGGATCCATGCGAAGCTCGCCCAATATGCCGGCATGGACGGGCTCGCTGCCGAGATGCGCGCGTTCCGGCTCCTTGGGCGGGTTCCACCAGCAGCGGCAGTCATTGACGAGATGCTCATGCATCAAGGTGACGCCCATCTCTGATGTGGGGATCGGCCCGTTGACCGTCATCACCAGGCCGGAGCCGATATGGGCCTCAGACAATTCCGTCATGGCATATTCCTCAATTTGCCCGTTTCGAGCTGCTGGCCAGGCGCGAGAACACCTGCGCATTGAGCCACACCGCCAGCAGGATGATGGCACCGGTCACGATCTGGGTGAAGAAGGGCGACACATGGGCGAGGATAAGCCCGTTGCCGATCACCCCGATGGTGAGAGCGCCGAGCACGGTACCGAAGATCGAGCCGCGTCCGCCCATCAGCGAGGTGCCGCCCAGAACAACGGCGGCGATGACCTCGAGCTCGAAGCCGACCGCCGCATTGGAGCTGCCGGAGCCGAGGCGTGCCGCGATGACGATGCCGGCAACCGCCGAGGCGACGCCGGTCAGCACATAGACCCACAGGATGATGCGCTTGGTCGCGATGCCGGAGCGGCGCGCCGCCTCCTGGTTGGCGCCGATGGCGGTGACATAGCGCCCGAAGCGCGTGCCCCAGAAGATGACGAAGCCCAGGACCGCGACGATCAAGGCGAGCCAGGTCGGCGCCGGCACGCCCAGGAACCAGCCGCGCCCGATGCTGACGAAGCCGAGATCGGTCGAGATCGGGATGGAGAAGCCCTCGGTCATCAGAAGGGCTATGCCGCGCAAGGCGGAGAGCCCGGCAAGCGTCACGATGAAGGCCTGGATGCCTTGATAGGCGATGAACCAGCCTTGCGTGGCGCCGAGCGCGGCCCCGAGCAGGATGAGACCGATGACGGCAAGCGGCCAGGGCATGCCGGCCTGGAGAAGAATGGCGGCCGAGGCGTTGATGAGGGCGACGACCGAGCCGACCGAGAGATCGATGCCGCCGGTGGTGATGACGAAGGTCATGGCGGTGGCGACGATCAGGATCGGCGCCGTCTGGCGCACCAGATTGAGAATATTGCCGGCCGACAGGAAGACCGGGCTCGCGATCGAGAAGATCACCACCATGATGAGGAAGAAGCCGGCGATCGAGAGAAGCTGGGCATGGCTGCCGAGCAGGTCGGCCAAGCGCGAGCCCTGGGGCCTCGAGGAATAGGCGCCGCTCATGCCTTGCCTCCCGTGCCATGGCCCTTGCCGACGATCAGGCTGACGAGGTCGGTGAGGTCGGTTTCGGCGATGCTGCGCTCGGCCACTTTCAATCCTTCATACATGACGACGATGCGGTCGCAGACATTGAACAGGTCCTGCAGGCGGTGGGTGATGAGCACCACGGTGACGCCCTTGGCTTTGACGCGGTTGATGAGGGAAAGCACCGCTTCGACTTCCTTCACCGCCAGCGCCGAGGTCGGCTCGTCCATGATGAGCACATGCGGATCGAAGGCGGCGGCGCGCGCAATGGCGATCGACTGGCGCTGGCCGCCCGAAAGCTGCGCCACCAGCGCGTCGAGATTGGGGATCTTGATCTCGAGCCGTTCCAGCATGGCGCGCGCACCCTCGCGCATCGCCTTGCGGTCGAGGAAGGGGCCGCTCAACGGCTCGCGGCCGAGGAAAAGGTTGCCGGCGACATCGATCGTGTCACACAGAGACAGGTCCTGATAGACCATCTCGATATGGTGCTTGCGCGCATCGGCCGGCGTCGCGAAGCGCACGGTTTCGCCATTGATGGCGATCGATCCTTCATCGGGCACATAGGTGCCGGAAATGATCTTGGTGAGAGTCGACTTGCCGGCGGCATTGTCGCCGACCAGGCCGACACATTCGCCGGGATAGAGGGCGAGGTCGACGCCCCTGATCGCCTCGACGCTGCCGAAGCGCTTCCTGATGCCCGACAGCGCGATGCGGGGATGAGGGGCGGCTTGCGCCGCCCCCGATGCCTGAATGCCGGTCATTTGAAGACGGAGCGATAGGGCTCGACATTGTCCTTGGTGACGATGGTGATCGGCACCGGAATGGTGGCCTCCACACTCTCGCCCTTGGTCACCTTGACCAGCGCGTCGACGGCGGCGCCGCCCATGCCGGCCGGATCCTGCTGCACCACGCCGACCACATAGCCGGCATCGATGCCCTTGATCGCCTGGGCGGTCAGGTCCCAGCCGAACACCTTGATCTGGCTTTGCTTGCCCTGGCTCTCGACCGCGGCAACCGCGCCAAGCAGAGCCGGCTCGCCTGTCGCATAGATCGCATTGAGATCGGGATTGGCGGTGATCAGGCTTTCGGCGGCGGCAAGGGCTGAGTCCTGCACGTTGCGGCCATCGACGACGCCCGCCGTCGTGACGCCCGAGTTTCCCTTCACCACATCCTCGAAGCCCTTCTGGCGGATATTCTGGATGGTCGAGTTGAGCGCGCCGACAATGCCGAGCTTGGCCTTGCCGCCCATGCTGTCGGTCACGTATTTGTTGAAGAACTCGCCCATGGCCTTGCCGGCGCCTTCATTGTCGACGCCAACCTGCGCCTTCTGCGGACCGGCGGGAAGGACTGCATCGACCGCGGTGACGGGAATGCCCGCCGCGGCCGCGGCATTGACCGCCGGCATGATGCCATTGGTGTCGATGGCGACGACGACGATGCCCGCCACCTTCTCCTGGATATAGGTCTCGATGGCGTTGTTCTGCGCTGCCGGATCGTTATTGGCGTTGAAGATGACGAGCTTGACGCCCGCCGCATCGGCCGCCTTCTGGGCGCCCTCATTCATCTGGGTGAAGAACAGCGCCTGCTGGTTGATCTGCACCAGTGCGATGGTCTTTTCCTGCGCCTGGGCCGTTCCGAGCGAGAGCGCCAGGGCGGCGCCCGCAACCGACAGCATTATTTTTCTGCGTGTCATACTCATGTTTCAGTCTCCCTGTGTTCGACGCCAGGGCAACGGCCCCGGCTCATCGATTTCGTGCGGGGCATCACCCCGGAGCTTTCTCAACGCGTGGTGCGGCAACCGAGCCGCGCCTGACGAGCTCCACCGGCAGTCTGGTGCGGAGGGGCTCGAAAGGAGCGCCATTGATCATGGCAAGCAGGCGTTCGGCGCCGCGCCGGCCCAGATCATCGATCGGCTGCGCGATCGAGGTCAGCGGCGGGCCCAGAAGGTCATTGATCGGCATGCCGTCGAAGCCGACCAAAGAGATATCCTGCGGGATCGCGACATTGTGGCGGCGCGCCTGGGTCATGACGCCGAGCGCCACGGCATCGCTGCCGGCGAAGATCGCGGTGGGGAGGGGATCGATGGCGAAAAGCTGGACCGCGTCGCGGGTGGCAGGCTCGACTTCATATTCGGTGAAGACATGCCATTGGGGCTCGGGGGTGACGCCGATCTCGGCCAGCGCGCGGCGCCAGCCAAGTGCCCGCTCATGGGCGCTCATGACGCCTCTGGGTCCGCCGATATGGGCGATGCGGCGATGGCCGTGGTCGATGAGATGGCGCGTCGCCTCATAGCCGCCGAACTCGTTCTCGACGAAGAAAGCCGGCGCAACGCCGCCCACCACATCCTCATCGATGATGACGACGCGGCCCGGCATCGCCTTGATGCGCTCGGCGAGCCTGCCGTCATCTTCGTGATTGGTGATGAGGAGGAGACCGTCAATATAGCCGGCGCGCAGGCGGTCGAAACAGGCGAGCTCGCGCTCGATGCGGTTGCGCGACGACCAGATCACCGTGTCATAGCCGGAAGCGACGGCGAGGCGTTCGGCTTCGCCGGCAAGCAGCGCGAAGAAGGCGTTGGAAATGTCAGGCACCACGATGCCGATGGCCTCGGCCTTGCCTTTCGACAGGCGGCGCGCCTGGGCATGCGGCTGGTAGTCGAGCGCCTTCACCGCGGCGCGGATGCGGGCACTGGTCGCTTCCGGCAGTTCCAGTCCGCCATTGAGCCAGCGCGAGACGGCGGTCGGCGAGACCTGCGCCTGTTTCGCGACATCGCCAATGGTGGCTTTGCGGCTCATCTGATCCCGGACGGCTCCCTGAAGTGGTTTTGTAAATCGCTTTAGTAAAGCGTGTTACAAAACGCATCCTTCGTCAAGAGGCGCGTCGGAAATTTTCCGGGAGGTGCTTTTGAGGGGCTCAAAGCATTTGCAAAATCAGATGGTTGACCCGCGATGAGCCATGGCTGTCGTCAGAAGGCGACGAACGGCCTTCCGGCGAGAGCCTGGAAAAAGACCGCGAAAGTCAGCCCGATCCAGACGACAGCCGCCAGCCAGATGAGGCTGCGGGTCTGCAGCGCCGGGAGGTCGCGCAACAGGAAGCCCAAGACCGGCAGGGCCTGCATCACATGGAGCCCGAAGAAATGCGCAACCCTGAGATCGCCGCCCGTGGTCGACCAGTGGAGGAAGGGAAGGCCCGTGGCATCGCTCTGGTCGCCGCCGACCCAATGGCTGCCTTGTCCGCTCATATAGCCACCGAAGATGAGGGCAAGCACGCCTGCGAGGATGAATCCCCATCCCGTCGCGAAGGAGAGTGCCGAAGCGGGCGCCCGCCTGAGGATGCGCCAGCCGAAATAGCTGGTCGTGACGGCGAGTGTCGCAGCCCCCAGCCCCATCAGCAGATAGAGAAGCCAGTTGAGCGTCGTCGTTTCGTTGAAATGCGATGCCTCGCCGCGCGCCGCCCGGAAGGCGATGTAGATCATCTCGCCGATGGCGGCGGCGAGGAAGATCAGGCTTGCGGCTTTTATGGCGGGTGCCCGGCGCTCTCTTTCCGGCAACAGCGCCAGGCCGAAGGCGATGGTCGCCATCTGCAGGCTGAGGGACAGGAAGAACTTGGCCGGCTTCTCCCATACGCTGACGCCGTTGAAGAGGCGACCGTCGATGAAGGTGCCGGCATAGAGGACGATGAACAGGAAAAGGAAGACAAGCGCCGAGCGCCACAAGAGCGGCGAACCGCTGCCGGCGTGGCGCATGATTTGCGGCAAAGCGTGCCGGCTGGCGCTCGAAACTGTTGCGGTCATGGCGAACTCCTAGGCGGTTGCTTTGGAACGAAGCCTCGGCGCGATGACGCGCACCGCTTCGAAGACGAGCCAGCCGATGGGGCCGAAAAGGAAGGTCAGCGGCAGGATGGGCACGAGGACGAGGCGCGGCAGGCCTTCGTCAAAAGCCTTGCGCGCGATCATGGCCCCGATCGCCAGGTCGAAAGCGAGATAATGCACCCAGCCGGCGAGCAGCAGCCAGGGATTGGCGAACAGGCGGGCGACATCACCGAGGCTGCCGAAGCCGCCATCGGAGCCCGGCCAGAAGAGGAGGATGAGCCCGGTATAGACCACGGCAAGGAGGCCGGGGACGATCCGCCCGGCAGCAAGATCGCGCAGCGCGCCATTGTTGAGGACAATGCCCGCCGCAAGCACGGCCCAACCGGCGAGGGCGGCGAGATTGGCAGTCGAAAACAACGTTTCAAGTGTCATGCCCGGCTCCGATCTTGACAGTGACAAGAATGAAGCGCTCAAATCTTGTCATTGTCAAGATAGATTTTGACAGTGTCTGGATTGCGGTGTAGGGGGAACCCATGCCGGCCCGCAAGCGACCCAAGACCTACCACCATGGCGACCTACGCGAGGCCTTGGTCACGGCCGCGGTCGCGCTGCTGGAGGAGAAAGGCCTAGCGAGCTTCACCTTGCGCGAATGCGCCCGCCGCGCCGGCGTGTCGCATGCCGCGCCCGCCCATCATTTCGCCACCGCCGCCGATCTCCTGGCCGAGATCGCGGCGCGGGGCTTCGAGCGTTTCGTTGCGGCGCTCGGCAAGGCGGCGGATGCGGCGGATGCATCGCCGGCGGCGCGGCTGGCCGCCATGGGGCAGGCCTATGTCGGCTTCGCGCTCGCCAATCCCGCCGTCTATGGCCTCATGTTCCGCGCCGGCGCCGGCCCGCTGCAGTCACCGCATCTCAAGACCGCCGCCTCGGCGGCCTGGCAGCAACTCTGCGACAGCGTTGCCGCGGTGCTGGGACCTGAGCGGCGCGATGAGGTGACGGCCAAGGCGGCGGTGGTCTGGGCGCTGGTTCACGGGACCGCCACGCTGTTGCTTGACCGCAAACTGCCGCCAATCCCCGCACGGGACATGGATCCGGTCGCGCAGATACCCTCGTCGCTTTCCGGCCTGTTGCGGGCGAACTGAGATGCCGAAATCTCAGCTGAGCGTGCGGGCGAAGGAAAACACCGCGACGGCTGCGACACTGACGTGAAGAGCGATGCTCGCGGCGCCGGCAAACCGCGCAAATTCCCCACCGGACCAGGATTGGCGAATGCGCGAGCAGGCGAAGACGAGCGTCGTCTCACAGATAAATGAGGTGGACAGGAAGAGGATGCCCAGGGTGACGGCCTGCTGGGCGACGGAGCTATCGGGCCTGATGAATTGCGGAAAGAAGGCCGTGTAGAAGACCAGTGTCGCGGGGTTGCTGAAGGCGACCGCCAGCCCATCGGTCACCGGGCTGGTGAAACGGGTTTGCGTTTGCGAAGGCGCAGGGCGGCGCTTGAGCCAGATCGCTTTGAGCGCCAGCCAGACGAGATAGAAGGTGCCGGCCAGCGACAGAAACCGGAACAGCGAGAGCGAGTATTCCGCCGATACCATGACGCCGGCCAGGGTGACGCCGAGCTGGAGGAAGCGGCCAATCTCCACGCCCGCGACAGTGGAAAGCCCGGTCGTCGCGCCGCCGCGCAACGTGTTGTGCGTGACGACGGCCATCACGGGGCCGGGAACAAGCAGAAGAAGCAGTGTCGCGGCCAGGAAGGGCGCCAGCAGATGCCAGTCCATCTCCAATCTCCTAAGAACGAGTCCTCTGCATGGGGCGGACGCCGCTGAGGTATCCGCTTTGTCATCCGGCGGCTGTGGCAATTCCCACACGGCGGCATTGCCCGTCGCGGCACAGTCCGTTTCGTGAATGCCGGATGGCGGCTTACGGATCGCTTACGCGTCGTGATCTGCTGGCGGAATCGAGATGGGGATGGATCAGGGCCTGGATCGCCGGCGAAGGCTCGCCATCCGGAAGAGCCCTGGCCACGCGCTCATAGCGTGCATATTCCGCCATGGCGGCCGTGGCATCGCCTTGCGCGAGATGCGCCTCGATCAGCGCTTTGGCGATGCCGGCCGATTCCGGGTAGAATTCAAGCGCCCGCAGATAGAGGCCGCGGGCGCCCTCATGATCACCTTGCGCCAGGCGCTGTTGGCCGATGCGAAGGGTGAGATCGATGAACTGGCTGCGCAACCGCTCGGCCACCGGCAGAAGCCAGCTCGCCAGACGATCATGGGGAAGAAGCGGGCCGGGGAAATCGAGCAGCACGCTTTCGAGCTTCTCGCTGTCCGTCTTCGCCACCTGCGCCTGCTTGAGGCGGGTCTCCCAGGCGCCGAGATCGACCCAGACCTTGTCCGCCGCCAGGCGCAGCTTGCCCGCGCGCTGGATGATGAAATCCGCCTGTCCCAGCAACTTGCGCAAACGGTGAAGCGCTTGCTCATAAGCGGCCTTGGCCTGGTCGCCGTCGAGATCGGGCCACAGCCAGTCCTGCAGTTTCGCGACCGAGACGCTATGATCTTTCGAAACCGCGAGCGCCCGCAGAATGTCGAGGGCGCGGGTCGGCGGCTTGACGCCGAGATCGAGCGGCACTCCGTCAAGCTCCAGCTCGAAATCGCCGAGGACACGGATCTTCAAGGGCCAGGGCCAGCGCGGCGATAGCCGGTCGGGAGGATTGAGATGGCGCCGTTGGATGAGCGATCGGGCATAGTCTATCTCGATCCCGTGATCGAGCGCATCGGCGAGGAGTTCGGCCAGGAGTTCCGGGAGGTTAAGCAGGATCATCGGCCAGTCGGCACCGCGCAGCTCGCTCAGGAATCCCCGCAAATGATCGGCATAGCGCGGATCGCCCTGCCATTTGGCCTCGCATGCCGTTGCGGCCAGAATAAATATTTCGGCGCGCCTGCGCGGGCTGTCATCGAGTCGCGGCAGCAGGTCAGCGATCAGAGCGATGGCCTCCTTCGGCTTTCGGTCCGAGAGCGACACCTGATACTGGGTGACGTAGTGCGGCCAGCGTTCCGCCATCGGCTCGTTCGCCGCTTCGATGGCCGCCATGAAGCGCTCACAGTCGCGATAGGCTTGCGGGAAGTTGCGCTGCCGCGCATGCAGCGCGGCGTGACAATCGGCGACTACGGCGACCTGGGTGGTGAAGCGGCTGTCGGCGATGGCGGCGAGGCGGGTGACGATCTCACCGAACTCGGCGAAATCGTTGCGGAACTTCATCTGCATCTGCAGGTGATAGAGACCGCCGAACTCCACCCCGCGCAGCGATTCGCGCTCGCCGATGGCAATGGCGGCGCGCAGGGCCTCTTCTGCGGAAGCATAAGGGAAGCCGCGTCGCGCATATGAGAAGTAGCGCCCGCTCTTCGCACCGAAGGCGACCAGCCACATGCCGAGGACCCACGGCAGCGCATCGGGATTGCCGAAATCGTCGATGACGCTGTCCACCGCCTTGGTGAAAAGATCGGCACGCATTGTCGTGCCGGAATGCTCCATCAGCGATGTGCTGGCCAGCAGCCTGAGGCTGCTCGTATCATCTGGGTGAGGATGCGACAGCCTTTCGAGCAGTTGTCTTTCAAGCAACTGGCCGGCGGGGCTGTTGCGGTAGTATTCATCGCCGAAATCGAGCGCCCGCATCATGCCGATGCGCATCAGAAGATCTTCCTCCGCCGGCAATTCGGGCAGTCCCTGCTCGAGCAGCTGCATAGCCCGCTTCGTCCAGGTGGAAAGCCCCTCATATGTGCGCCAGCTGTCGGTCTTCACCAGCACCGCGCGCGCGACGGTCAAAGCCTGGCCCTGCCGGTCACCGCTGGCCTCGAAACCATTCCAGGCTTGCGACAGCCAGCGCTCGGCCGCTGCATCATCAGGAACATGGGCGACGCCAAGCCAGTAGTAGAGCCAGGCGTCGATCTCTTCGGTCGGAAGCTTCGCGCACCAGTCGATGAAGGTTGCCCGCTTTCCCTGGGCCAGCACGGGCCCCGCCCGTTGCAGGAGCAGCTCGCGCGCATAGGGCCAGGCTTTCGCTTCCAGCGCCAGCTCGATGGCGTCATCGAGACGGCCGGCCTCAGCGAGAAGGGTGGCGGTCTTCCGGCGCAAGCTCGCCAGCTCCTCGCTGGAAAACCGCAAGCCGAGCTGGGCATCGAGGAAGTCCCGCAAAAGGTCGTGCAGCTGGAAATAGTGCCCACCCGTCTCGCTGCGCGTGGTCAGCAGCTGGCGCTGATAGAGCCGGTCGAGCAGCTCGCCGGCTTGCTTTGAGCCGATCATGGCATTGGCGAGATCGGAATTGATCTCGGGCAGGAGATTGAGCTTCAGCAGCGTGTCCTGGTCGTCCGCTGGCAGGGTATAAAAGAGGTTTCGGCCCAGCACGTCGAAGAGCGCGCGCTTGTCATCGGTCCCGCTCTGGTCGCTCAGGGGCTGGGCATAGCCGCGCTCCGCCAGCAGCACCAGCCCGACCGCCCAGCCGCGGGCGAGGCCCACATCGATTGCCGCGGCGGTGCGCTTCAGGCGCAGTTTGACCAGGCTGCGCGCTTCCGGCTCCGAGAATTCGAGCGCCGACTGGTCGATGACCGTAAGCTGTCCGCGCAACGCCAGATCTCCCAGTTCCTCCCGCGGCAAGGTGCGCGAGAGGAGGGCGCAGCGCAAAACCGGGGGCAGCTCGCTGAGCATCACCGCGAGCAGTGCCCGGAAGTCCGCCGTATCGGCATAATGCAGATCGTCGAGGACGAGTATGGTTGCGGGCTTCAGCTGCGTGAAATAGGCGCGGAAGAAACGCCGGGCGAATTCGCGCGGCTGCTCGGCATATTCGACGCCGAATACCGGCATGCCGGCGATCGCCTCCGGCCGCCCGAGCGACTGCGCCAGATACTGGAAGAACCGCGCAATATCCTGATCGCCCTCATCGATGCGGAACCACACATTGGGCGCGCCCGAATGCTCCAGGTAGTCGACCAAGGCCGTGGTCTTGCCATAGCCTGCCGGCGCCGCCAGCCAGCACGCGCCGGCGCGCAACGACCGGTCGATCTGCTTCAATATTCGCGGCCGCCTCAGTATCTGCGCGGTGCGCGGCGCCACAAGCTTGGCGGCGGTACCTGGCGGCGGCTTGGACGTCTCTCTCATCGTCTCGATCTCTGATGGTGAGGTCGCAGGCGGATCGTAGCGCAACATTGTAACGGCCTGTTGCATCGAAACAATCATGCATCCGGGCGTGGGCACGGGGATGTGATTAATGCCACAATTTGAGGCAGAGCGCGCATCCCGGCGGGATTTGCTCTGATCTGACCGCCAGTTCAAATCCTGCGGCGATAGGGCCTGTAGAGGGGCGACCAGACGCTCCGGGCAATGCGCGTATCGAGCTCAGGCTCCGCGCAAGGGTCCGCCACGCCATCGGCTTGCGCCTGGTGGGCGACGGCCTTTGCCACCGCGAGGGCCACCGCGCGCAATTCCGTCACCGGCGGCAGGAGGCCGCTGCGCCCTTCCTCGCGGACCGGTGAAATATCGGCAACCGCCTTGCCGGCGGCCATGAACATGGCATCGGTGATGCGCCGCGCGCCCGCGGCGATGACGCCGAGCCCGACACCCGGGAAGATATAGGAATTGTTCGTCTGGGTGATCCTGAGGGACGTGCCTTTCCACGCCACCGCTGGAAACGGGCTGCCGGTGCCGATCAGAGCGCGGCCATCGCTCCAGGCGACGAGCTGCGCTGGTGTCGCTTCGCTGCGCGAGGTGGGATTGGACAAAGGGAAGATGACTGGCCGGTCAACCTTTTGCGCCATTGCGCGGATCACGGGCTCGGTGAAGGCGCCCGCCTGGCCCGAGACGCCGATCAGCACGGTCGGATGCGCGTTGTTGACGACATCGGCGAGTCCGACCTCGCCGTCCTTCTGAAGTTGCCAGCCCGCGACAGACTCCGGCTTCTGCAGGAAAGGCCGTTGCGCCGGAGTCAGGTCCGTCATGCCCTCGCGCAGCAGGCCCTGCCGATCGACCAGGAAGAACCGCTTTCTGGCTTCGGCTTCGCTGACGCCGGCTTCGATCATGGCCTGCCGTAGCAGGGATGAGATCCCGCAGCCGGCGGATCCGGCACCCAGCACGCAGATGCGCTGCGCACCGAGCGGCACGCCGGTCACCTTGATGGCGGCCATCAGCGTTCCCGCGGCAATGGCGGCGGTGCCCTGGATGTCGTCATTGAAGCTGCACAGCCGGTCGCGATAGCGCGCCAGAAGGCGGCCGGCATTGCTGCCGGCGAAATCCTCCCATTGCAGCAGCACATTGGGCCAGCGTTCCGAGACGGCGGTGACGAATTCCTCGATGAAGCCGTCATAGTCCTCGCCGCGCATGCGCTCATGCCGCCAGCCGACATAGAGCGGATCATGGAGGCGCTCCTCATTGCCGGTGCCCACATCGAGCAGGATCGGCAGTGTCTGGTCGGGATGGATGCCGGCGCAGGCCGTGTAGAGGGCAAGCTTGCCGATCGGTATGCCCATGCCGCCGGCACCCTGGTCGCCCAGGCCAAGGATGCGCTCGCCATCGCTGACGACGATGATGCGCACATCATCGAGCCGGGGATTGGCCAGGATCTCGCGGATGCGGTGCCTGTTGGGATAGCTCAGGAACAGGCCGCGCGGCTTGCGCCAGATTTCACTGAAGCGCTGGCAGCCCTCGCCGACGGTCGGCGTGTAGATCAAGGGCAGCATCTCTTCGAGATGGCGCGTGATGAGGGCATAGAACAGCGTCTCATTCGCATCCTGCAATTCGCGCAGGAACGCATAGCGCTCGAAATCGGTGGCGAAGGCGCGCAGCACCTTGAGCCGGCGCGCCACCTGCTGGTCGAGCGTGCCGACATGGGGCGGCAGCAGGCCATGCAGGTTGAATGCGTCCCGTTCGTCATCGCTGAAGGCCGTGCCCTTGTTGAGCATCGGCCGGTTGATGAGGTCGATCCCGGTGAGGCCGGTCTCGATCGGTCCGTTGAAATCGCGCAATTGGCTCATGATTCTCCCTGACACTGTGATTATTGCCCATGGCCAGTGTCGTATTCAACGCCTGGCGGATAATTGCCCCGGGAACCATCATGGCGCCGGAAGGTTGGCCTTTCGAGCGGGCGAAAGGAGATCAAATGGCACCTTATGATTTCGACACGTTCTTGGCGCGCCGGGAAGAGGCGGCGGAAGCCTATGTGACGGGGGACGGAAAGCCGGTCGACCGCATTGTGCCGCATGAGGGCGAAGCGAGCTTTCATGCGCCGACCGGCGACAGCGTCGTTGGCGCGGCCGAGGTCGCCCGCCGCCATGCCGAGGACGCGAAGGCCTTCGTCCCTTCCGGAACATCGGCCTTCGAGGTCCTTCAGAGGGCTTCCGATGAAGAGCTTGCCTTCTGGGCCGGCTATCAGCTGGCCGAGGCGCAGATCGGTGATATGCCGGCGCCGCAGAGTATGCGCATCCGCGTCACGGAGATATTCCGCAAGATCAACGGTGACTGGAAGATGATCCAGCGTCACGCCGACATGACGAAACCCAAAGGGAGTTAGGTCGAAGACCTCCTAGGCGCCACTTTTGCCTCTTCTTCAAATCGTACGATTGAAAAATATGGTCTTATGCCCCTTCCTTACCCGATAGATCTGTGCCGGCCGGTTGCTGGCGCGGCGCATCTCGCCGGCGACCGGCACTACGAAATCTGCCTCGGCGATCCTTTTGCGGAATGCCGACTTGTCGAGCCTGCGGCCAAGGATGCGCTCATATACCGACTGCAACTCGCCTAAGGTGAAGCGGACAGGCAGAAGATGCACCGGGAGCGTGGAGTATTCGACCTTATTGCGCAACCGCGTGAGCGCGCTTCGCAGGATTTCCATGTGGTCGAAGGCGAGCGCGGCCGCCTCGTCCACCGGGCGCCAGGCCACGTCGGTCGCGTTAGTGCCCTGGCGCAGCCTGACATTGTCCGCCGAGATCAGCGCGAAATAGGCAATGCTCAGGCTCCAGCCCCGGGGGTCGCGGGCGGCATTGCCGATGGTCCGGAGTTGCTCGAGATAAGGGGTTTCGACGCCGGTCTTGCCATAAAGGACCCTGCGGGCCGCAGACTCCAGATCGCTATCCTCTCCCACATGGATGAAGCCTCCCGGTAGCGCCCAGGTATTGGCGAAAGGTTCGGCCCCTCGCTGCATCAGCAACACCTCGAGCCCCACCTCGGTAAGGCCAAAGATCGTCAGATCAACCGATACGATCGGCTTCGGATAGGTTTCTTCGGGCGCATCCATGGGCGGGATAATATAGCAGGTCATGCTTAGTGTAAAGTGTCTACGAACTTAGTTGACAAAACACACTAAGTAGGGTTTATTGGCTTCATGGACGGCATCGAGGCCGCCCAATACCTCAAGGAGACGAACATGTTAGGGTTTCGCTTCATCAAGACCCAGCCCACTCAGTATGTGATCCAGTACAAGAACGGCCGTGCGCTACGCGACGGCGCCGGGCTCGCCTTCTGGTATTTCGCGCCGTCAAGCTCGATCGTCGTGGTACCGACGGCGAGTCGGAACGAGCCCTTCATCTTTCCCGAGGTGACTGCGGATTTTCAGGAAGTCACGATTCAGGGCCAGATCACCTACCGCATCGCCGACCCGCGCCGGACTTCGACGCTGCTCGATTTCACGATCGACTCGCGTGGCAACTATCTTTCCGAGGATCCGGAGAAGCTGTCTCAGCGATTAATCGACCAGGTTCAGGTGGCGATGCGTGCCGAGGTCCAGGCCCTGCCACTGAAGGACGTGCTGGCATCGGGCGAGGCGCTGGTGGCGCGCGTCGCGGGACTCCTGGAGCATCATCCGACGATTGAGGCGCTGGGACTCGAGCTCCTTGGTCTCTCGCTGCTGGCTGTCAAGCCCAAGCCCGAAACTGCGAAGGCGCTGGAGGCCGAGGCGCGCGAGGCGTTGCTGCGGCGCTCCGACGAGGCGATCTATGCCCGACGGAATGCGGCGGTCGAGCAGGAACGGGTGATCAAGGAGAACGAACTCTCGACCGAGATCGCGGTCGAGCACAAGAAGCGCCAAGTGCGCGAGGCGGCGATGGAAGCCGAACGTGTGGTGCAGGAGCGCCGCCTGCAGATCATGCGCGAGGAAATGACCGGCAAGATCGGCCTCGAGGAGCAGAACAAGGCGCTGGTCGCGCTCGCTACGGCCAATGCGCGCGAAGAGGCTGATGCCAAGGCCTATGGCCTCTCGGCCATGATGAAGTCGTTCGGCGGCGCCGATCCCAAGCTGCTTCAGGCCCTGGCGTCGGTCGGCATGGATACGGGTCAGCTTATGGCGCTGGCCTTCCGCGACCTCGCCGACAACGCGACCAAAATCGGCCAGCTGAACGTCACGCCGGATCTGCTGCGCGAGATGATGCAGCCGCAGGAGGTGCACTAAGCCATGCGCTCCGCCGATGACCGCAAGATCGTCCTCATCCTGCGCGAGTCGCGTCTGGATGAACTGATCGCCCGGTTCAACACGATCCAGCAGGCGCAATTTTATGTCGAGCATCTGGGTGCCGATTTCGGCGATTATCTCGAGGAGCGGCGGCAGTATCACGCCGCCCTTCATGAGGCGGAAACGGCGCTGCGCCAGTTCGGCCGAGTTCAGCGGCTCGACCGGAAATATCTCGGCAACTTCATCTTCGCGGCCGACGACATCATCGTCGTGCTCGGCCAGGACGGGCTCGTCGCGAATACGCTAAAATATCTGGACGGCCAGCATGTGCTGGGGGTGAATCCGGACCCGAAGCGCTGGGATGGCGTCCTGCTGCCGTTCCGGCCAAGCGACCTCAAGCGGGTCATGCCGGAGGAAATCGCGTTCCGGCGGCCGGTCAAGCGCGTGACGATGGCGAAGGCATCGCTCAATACGGGCGGCGTGCTTTACGCAGTCAACGACCTGTTCATTGGAGCAAAGAGTCACGTCTCGGCGCGCTACTTGTTGAAGCTCGGGAAGGTGGAGGAGCATCAGTCATCGAGCGGCGTGATCGTTTCGACCGGTATGGGTTCGACCGGGTGGATGAAGAGTCTCTATGCCGGTTGGGCCGGGGCCGCGGCGACGCTGGGGGTCAAGCCGCCGCAGCAGGCGCTCGATGCGCACTTCCCATGGGACGCAGAGTCCCTTCATTACTTCGTACGCGAGCCCTTCCCCAGCCGGACGACGGGCACTTCGCTGGTCGTGGGGCGGATTTCGAACGAGGCGCCTCTGACGATTGTTTCGGAGATGCCCGAGAATGGCGTCATTTTCAGCGACGGGATCGAAGCGGATTTCCTCGAATTCAGCGCCGGCACCCGTGCCACGATCGGTATCGCCGAACGGCAAGGTCTGCTGGTGAGTTGAGCTGGCAAGAATCGGCACAGTCGATCGCAAGAAACCGACAGGCGGCAATCCACTCGATCGCGATCTTGCGGTTCACAGCCTAGCTCGGAAACCGGCGCCTGAGCTCTTCCACTTGCCCGGCATCGAGCGGCCGGATCGATGAGCCACGCAGCAGGAGGAAGAGCTTCGCGGTCTCCTCCAGCTCCTCCGTCGCATGCATCGCCGTATCGAGGCTCGTGCCGGCGACGACCGGGCCGTGATTGGCGAGGAGCACGGCGTGATGCCTGTTGGCGAGCTTCTCGACCGCGAGCGCCAGGCTTTCATCGCCGGGCGGGTGATAGGGCACCAGCGGCAGGCGTCCGACGCGCATCACATAATAGGCGGTGATGGGCGGCAGGCAGTCATGCGGGTCGAGGCCGTGCAGGCAGGAGACCGCCACCGAATGGGTCGAATGCAGATGGACGACGGCGCCGCAGGTCTCGCGCTCGCGATACATGACGCGATGCAGGAAGGCCTCCTTGGTGGGCTTGCCGCCGCTGACATGCCGCCCGCCGGCGTCGATCCTGGAAAGCTCGGCCGGGTCAAGCTCGCCCAGCGAGGCATTGGTCGGCGTCATCAGCCAGCCGCCATCCGGCAGGCTGACCGAGACATTGCCGGTCGAGCCGAAAGTGAGTCCGCGCCGGAACAGCGATGCGCCGCAATGGCAGATGCGCTCGCGCAACTTCGCTTCGGCGCTCATTGCAGCGAGCTCCAGGCCTTGAGGAAGAAATCGGGCGCACCGAAATTCCCCGATTTGAGCGCCAGCGCCACATCGAGCGATGAGCGGCTGCGCGTCCAGGGCACGCCGGGATCGATCTCGGGGCCGATCGACAGCGCCTTGACGCCAAGGCCATTGACGACGGCGCCCGACGTCTCGCCGCCCGCGACGATGAGGCGGGTGAAGCCTTGCCCCGTGAGCTTGCGGGCGACTTCGGCCAGAAGCTTCTCGACCACATGGCCGGCATGATCGCGGCCGAGCCGTTCCTGCACCGCCTGCACATTCTTGGGTGCGTCGCTTGAATAGACCATGGGTATGGATGTCGCCTCCTGCCTTTCGATCCAGCGAAAAACGGTGTCGGCGGTGAGCGAGCCATCGGCGACCGCCATGGGATCGATCCGGAAGGCGGGCAGTCCGGCCTCGATCGCCTTCTGCACCTGCTCGCGCGTTGCGGTGGAGCAGGAGCCGGCCAGCACGGCGGCACGGCCCCTGGGCGCGGTGATGGTGCGGGGCGGTGGCGTCAGGTGCCGGATGAGGCCCGCTTCCTGATAGGCGGCCGGCAGGCCGATGGCGATGCCCGATCCGCCGGTCACCAGCTTGAGATCGACGCAAGCCTTGCCGATCTGGCGCAGATGCGCATCGGTGAGCGCATCGACAATGGCGATGGCGCGTCCTGCCGATCTTTCGCGCGCAAAGGCATCCTTGATGGTGGCGGCGCCCTTCTCGACATCGGCAAAAGCGACATGGCCGACCTCGCCTTTGGTCTGCCGGCGCAGCACCCGGCGCAGATCGGAATCCCGCATCGGCGTCAGCGGATGATCGCGCATGCTGCTCTCGGCCAAAGGAACGCCATTGACGAAGAGCTGACCCATATAGATCGAGCGGCCGGTGGCGGGAAATGCCGGGCAGGCAATGGTGAAGGCGGCATCGAGCCGCTGCAGCAGGGCCTCCGCCACCGGGCCGATATTGCCGTGATCGGTCGAATCGAAGGTCGAGCAGTATTTGAAGAAGAAGCGCCGGGCGCCGGCGGCGATGAGCTTCTCGGCGGCGGCAAGCGATTGCCCGATGGCATCGGCCGCCGGAATGGTGCGCGATTTGAGCGCCACGACCAGCGCGTCGACATCGCGGAGATCGAGATCGTCCTGCGGCAGGCCGTTGGTCTGGACGGTGCGCAGGCCCTCGCGCGTCAGCATAAGGGCGAGGTCGGTGGCACCTGTCAGGTCATCGGCAATGCATCCGAGCAGCATGAGGCTTTCCTGTCTTGAATCGAAACCCAGCCTAGCAAAGCGAGGCGCTGCGGCAAGGCCCTAGCCTTTCACCGCCCCTGCGACCAGGCCCGACACGATATGGCGCTGCAGGATGAGGACCAGCGCGATCAGGGGCACGGTCACGATGACCGACGCTGCCATCACGCGGCCCCAGGGCAGCTCATAGGCGCTGGCCCCGGTGATCAGGGCGATGGCGACCGGGACGGTGCGCTGCTCGTTCGACAAGGTGAAGGTGAGGGCGAAGAGGAACTCGTTCCAGGCCAGGATGAAAGCGAGGAGCCCGGTAGCCGCGAGCGCCGGCGCCATCAGCGGAAGAAAGATCTCGATCAGTATCTTGAAGGAGGAGGCGCCGTCCATGAGGGCGGAATCCTCGAGCTCGCGCGGCAGCTCGCGCACGAAAGCGGTCAGGACCCAGACCGTGAAGGGTAAAGTGAGGATGAGATTGGAGAAGACGAGGCCGGTCAGCGAATTATAGAGGCCGAAATAGCGGATGAGCTCGAACAATCCGGACAGCACGGCGATCTGCGGGAACATCGATATGCTGAGGATCGCGAACAGCACGGCCGAGCGGCCGCGGAACCTGATGCGGCCCAGCGCATAGGCCGCCGTCACCGCGAGCGCCAGCGAGATGGCGGTGGCGAGCGAGGCGACGATGAGCGAATTGGCGATATTGCGGGCGAAGGACTGCTCGGCGAACAAGGCCCGGTAGTTTTCCAAGGTCGGGGCCGACGGCAGGAACTCGACCCTGAAGATGGCGCTGCCGCTCTTCAGCGACGAGACGACCGCCCAGTAGAAGGGAAAGACCGTGTAGAACAGGATCGCCGCGAGGAGCCCATAGAAGCCGATCCGCCTCAGGAGAATGAGCGGACTCATCGATCGCCTCCGCTGGCGCTCACATGCACGCGCCCCAGCGTGATGACGATCACCGTGATGATGGCGACGATCACGAACAGGCAGGTGGCGGCCGTCGAGCCGAAGCCGACATCCTGGAAGTCGACGAGCTGCTGGCGGGCATAGACCGACATCGTCGCGGTGTTCTCATTGTTGCCGGTCAGCACATAGATGACATCGAAGATGCGCAGGGCATCGAGGCTGCGGAAGATGACGGCGATCAGCAGCGCCGGGCGGATGAGCGGCAAGGTGATGTGGAAGAAGGACCTGACCGGACCGAGGCCGTCGACGCGGGCCGCCTCATAGATGTCCTGCGACAGGGTCTGGAGGGCGGCAAGCGTGAGCAATGCCATGAACGGCGTCGCTTTCCACACATCGACCATGACGACCGCCGCCATGGAGAGGCCAGGATCGGCAAGCCATGCCCAGGGCCTGCCGATGAGCCCGATGCTCATGAACAGGACATTCACCACGCCATAGAGATCATGCAGCATCCAGGCCCACATCTTGGCCGAGACGACGGTGGGGATGGCCCAGGGAATGAGCATGGCGGCCCGCACCAGCCCGCGTCCCGGCATATGCGCGTTGATGGTGAGGGCGATGATGAGGCCGAGAAGCGTCTCGAGCGCGACCGAAACCAGCGTGAAGAGCAGCGTGTTGCCGACGGAGCGCCACCAGAGCGGATCCTGGAAGAGATAGACATAGTTGGCGAAGCCGACGAATTTCCAGCTCGTGAGATCGCTGAGATTGGCATCCGTGAAGCTGAAGGCGATGGTGCGCAGGAGCGGCCAGGCGGCGACGAACAGCAGAGCGATCAGCAGGGGAGCGAGATAAGCCCAAGCGGAGCGGGCGCGCTGCTGCGCGATCGACAGGCGCGCCGTCACCTCCTGCCTACCACTTTCCGCCGCGGCTGATCCGTTCGAGCTGTTTCTCGAGGCCCGCGAGATTCTCCTCCGCCGTGCCCTTGCCGGTGAGCGTGTTGTGGACCGCGCGGACATATTCACTGGATGCGCGGCTGTATTTGGCGCCGGTCACCGTCGAGGGCCGCGCCACCGCATTTTCGAGCACCGCCTCGAAGTCCTTGAGGAAGGGAAGCGCCTGCAGCAATTCCTGATCGTCATAAAGGCTCTTGCGGGTCGGGTTGAACGAGCCTTTCATGGCGCGGCGTTTCTGCTCGCCCGCACTGG
The DNA here is from genome assembly GCA_003576695.1 of Taklimakanibacter lacteus. Classification (GTDB taxonomy): domain Bacteria; phylum Pseudomonadota; class Alphaproteobacteria; order Rhizobiales; family Aestuariivirgaceae; genus Taklimakanibacter; species Taklimakanibacter lacteus. The sequence goes on along the minus strand of QOZQ01000007.1, from coordinate 217,964 downwards.
TGAGATAGCGCACCAGATCGGCCGCTTCCTTCGGATGGGCGGAATATTTGGAGACGGCGAGGTGCTGGCCTCCTAATGCCGAGGCATGGCGGGCGCCGTCGCCCGCACCCTGCGGCAGGACGGCGATGCCGACCTTGCCTTTCACCGGGCTGTCCGGCGCATTGGCCAGCGCCCAGGCATAAGGCCAGTTGCGCATGAAGACGGCATTGCCCGACTGGAAGACGCCGCGCGAATCTTCCTCGGCATAGTTCAAGACGCCTTCCGGCGAGATCGTGCCGATCCAGCTTCGGGCGAGCGTGAGCGCGGCCGCGGCCCTGGCATTGTTGATGGAGATCTTGCCGTCGGTCTCGACGATCGTGCCGCCGCCGAAGCTGGCCACCCATTCGATGCTGTTGCAGGTGAGACCTTCATAAGCGCGCCCCTGCCAGACATAGCCTTGCAGCTGCGCATTGCCCGCCCGCTCACCGTCGATGATCGCCTTTGCCGTTTCGGTCAGCTCCGACCAGTCCCTGGGCGGCTTCTTGCCGTATTTGTCGAGAAGGTCCTGGCGATAGAAGAGGAGGCCCGCATCGACGAAGAACGGCACCGCCACGAGCTTGCCTTCGACCGTGTCATTGGTCGTGAGCGTCTCGAAATGATCCTTGAGATCCTCGGGAGGAATATAGGGGGTGAGGTCGAGAAAATGGCTCGCCAGCGTTCCCGGCCACACGACATCGATCTGGAATACATCGATATCGGCCGATCCGGCGGCGAGGAGCTGCTGATAGAGGGCGAGGCGCTCTTCGGCATTGGGCGGTGTGGCGACCAGCTTCACGCTGTTGCCGGTCTGCTTCCCCCATTCATTGGCGCCTTCTTGGCACAGTTCGAGCTCGATGCCGAGCGAGCTGCAGGATATCGAGAGGGTGACTTGCGCCCGGGTCGGCGTGGCGAAGCCGCCCAGCAACGCCACCATAACCGCGATAAAGCCGATGCTTCGCGCCATTGGATCCTCCCTCCGCTGTCGAGACGGCTCGTCCCGTGGCGGGAACGTCCTGCGCGGCGAATTGGTTCCAACTTACGTAGCGGAACTTGTTCTATCGCCTTCGGAACAGATCGACCAGGATCGCGATCAGCACGACGGCGCCGACAATGATGCGTTCCCAATCGCCCGAGACATCACGAGGCGCCTGTCATCAACCTGTCGCCAAAGTGTCAGAGCTTACCCTGGTCACACAGACATTCATCAGGCCGACCGATGCTTCGTTTTCTGGCCGTGCGTTTCGGGCGCGCGGTTCTCACGCTTCTGATCTGCGTATCCGCCGTCTTCCTGGTGCTGCGCATCGCGGGTGATCCGGCCGAGATCATGCTGCCAGATGAGACGCCGCCCGACGTCAAGGCCTATTACCGGACACTCTGGGGGCTCGACCGGCCGCTCCATGAGCAATTTGGGCGCTATCTCCTGAGCGTGGCGCAGGGCGATTTCGGTGTTTCCTTCGCCGATGACCGTCCGGCTCTTGCCACTGTTGCCGAGACGCTGCCCAAGACCGGCCTTCTCGGCCTCAGCGCGCTCATGCTGGCGCTCCTGATCGGCCTGCCGCTCGGCATCTCCGCCGCCGTCAGGCACAATGGCCCGCTCGACCGGCTGGCCATGGCTTCGGCGGTATTCGGCTATTCCATTCCGATCTTCTTCCTGGGCATCCTGCTGATCCTTCTCTTCGCGCTCAAATTGCGCGTCTTGCCGTCGGCGGGATCCGGGACGCTCATCCATCTCATCATGCCCACCCTCACTTTGGCGCTGCCGCTTGCCGGAAGGCTGGCGCGCTTCGCCCGCACCGCGACGCTCGAAGTGCTGGGCAAGCCTTTCATCCGCGCGGTGCGCGGCAAGGGCGTGCCGCCGCTGGGCGTGATATTGCGCCATGCGCTGCCCAATGCCGCGGTGCCGCTGCTGATGTTCCTCGGCATCGAGATCGGCCTCGTGCTCTCGGGCAGCGCTGTCGTCGAGACGATCTTCGCCTGGCCGGGCCTCGGGCGCCTGCTCGTCGATTCGGTGTCACGGCGCGACCTGCCGGTGGTGCAGGCGGTGATCCTCATCGCGACCTTCATCATGGTCCTGTCAAATCTCCTGGTCGATATCCTGCATATTTGGCTCGATCCGCGGCTCGGCAGTTTCGAGGGCGCCCAAAGCGCGCCGGCGCACTGATGACGGACATGCGGCTTTCCCTGCAGGCGCCGGTCAGACGCGCCCCGCTCGCCATGCCGCCGGTGATCATGGCGGCGGCGGGCTTCCTCGTTGCCATGGTGCTGGTGGCGCTGATCGCTGGCTTCCTGGCGCCCTATCATTTCACCACCCAGGATCTCGCGGCCCGCTTCCGGCCGCCCATTTTCGCGGGCGGCGACTGGGCGCACATGCTGGGCACCGATCATCTCGGCCGCGACATATTGAGCCGGATCATCTATGCCATCCGCAGCTCGCTTCTCATCGCCTTCGCCGGCACGCTGATCGGCGCCGTCTTCGGGACGCTCATGGGATTCGCGGCGGGCCGGCTGCGCGGCATCGTCGACCAGACGGTCATGATGCTGGTCGATGCCCAGGCCGCCGTGCCGGCGCTCTTCCTCGCTTTGACCTTGCTCGCTTTCTTCGGCAACAACATCCTGCTCTTCGTCGTCATTGTCAGTCTTGACGGCTGGGACCGCTATACACGCCTTGCCCGCGGCCTCGTCGTCTCCGAACAGGCGAGCGACTACATCACCGCCGTCGAGGCGCTGGGCGCCGGCAGCGCGCGCGTCATCCTGCGCCATCTGCTGCCCAATATCGTCGCCTCGCTGGTGGTGCAGGCGACGCTCAATTTCCCCGGCACGGTCCTGCTCGAAACCTCGCTGTCCTTCCTCGGTCTCGGCGTGCAGCCGCCCGGAACATCGCTCGGGCTGATGCTGGGCGAGGGGCGGCGCTATCTTCTCAATGCCTGGTGGATCGCCGTCCTGCCGGGCATCGTCATCTTCCTCACGACCTTGTCGATGAGCCTGTTCGGCGACTGGCTGCGCGATCGGCTCGATCCGACGCTCGCCGGAAAAGGTTGAGCCGATGAAGAGCCGCCCGCTGGTCATCGCCCATCGCGGCGGCGCTCTCCTCGGGCCGGAGAATTCTGCCGCGGCATTCCGCGCGGCCGGTGCTGCCGGCGCCGATATGGTGGAAACCGATGTCAGGCGGACCGCCGATGGCGCTCTCATCTGCTTTCATGATGATGATCTGATGCGCCTGGCCAATGACCCGGGAAAAGTCGTCGATCTCGAGCTTGCCCGATTGCGCCGGCTCGTGCCGGGCCTGTTGACTCTCGATGAGGCGATCGCGGCGTCAGCGCCGCTGGGCCTCATGCTCGATATCAAGCTCCATGATCCCGCCATCCTCGCGCCGGTCATCGAAGCGGTGGAGGAGGGGGGCGCCCGCCGGCGCGTGATCATGGCCTTGCGCGATCTCGCGCTGATCGAGGCGCTGCGCCGCAAGGACGATGACCTCGTCGTTCTGGCTTTGCTCGCAGACCCCGATGGCGCGGCGGCGGCCGCAGCCGCCGGCGCCAACTGGTTCCGCCTGTGGCAGGGCGAGGTCACCGAGGCCCGCATGAAAGCGGTGCGGCAGGCGGGCTTGCGGCTTGCGGTGATGACGGGTCAGCCGCGCAATGCGCCGCGGCCCGAAACATGGCCGCCCTTTGCAGTTGGGCGGATCGACCAGTCGGGCCTTGCCGGGCTGCTGGCGCAGAGGCCCGACGCCATCCTCCTCGATGATCCCCGTCTCATGCATCCTTTAACGGCGATGTCATCGGTTTGAGACATTGCCCCGGTTAGATCGGGATCTTCCGACGAGTCGGTACTTATGCTGGCCCTCGCTCTCTTTGGGGAACACTCATGCTCACACTCTCCCGCCGCCGTTTTCTCGAAGCAACGCTTCTGGTGCCCGCAGCGTTTCACGCCATACCGGCTTTCGCCGCCGGCGGCGTCAATCCGGCCTTCACGGTCGCGGTGGCCGATCTGCCGGCGACGCTGGAACCAGCACGAGAGCTCTCCAATGTCGGCACGCGCGTGACCTATTCGATCTTCGACACGTTGATCCGGCGCGATTTCCTCGGCGCCGCCGATGGCGGGGGCTCGGGTCTCAAGCCGCATCTCGCCGTGAAGTGGGAACGGGTTTCGCCGCAGGAGCTGATCGTCACGCTGCGCCAGGGGGTGAAATTCCACAATGGCGACGAGCTGACCTCCGATGACGTCGCCTATACTTTCCGCGAAGGCCGCATGTGGGGTGAGAAGCCGCAGATCCCGGGCGGCAAGCCTTATTTCGGCATTCTTGCCGGCTGCGAACCCATCGACCGCTACACCGTGCGCTTCCGCACCCGCGTGCCCGACGTGCTGCTGGAGCAGCGCCTGGCTTCGTGGTGCGCCTGGATCGTCAACAAGCGTGCTTATGAGGAAATGGGCTTCGAGGCCTATTCCAAGAAGCCTGTTGCCACCGGACCCTACAAGGTCGTTTCGCACAGCGCCTCCGAGGCGACGGTGCTCGAGGCCTTCAATGACTATTTCATGGGCCAGCCGACCGCGAGCCGCGTGACCTTCAAGCGGGTTCCCGAACTGGCGGCCCGTGTCGCCGGCCTCGTCGCCGGCGATTTCGATCTCATCACCAATGTGCCGCCGGACCAGACCGAGATCATTGCCGGCTATCAGGACATCGATGTGCGCACCGTGGTGCTCGCCAATGTCCATGTCATCGCCTTCAACGAGAGCGACACGGTGCTGGCCGACAAGCGCATCCGCCAGGCGCTGTGCCTGGCGATCGACCGCCAGAAGCTGGTCGACAGCCTGTGGCAGGGCAAGGCCGTGGTTCCGGCAAGCCACAACTTCCCCGAATATGGCCAGATGTATGTCGAGGGCCGCAAGCTTGCCCATGATCCGGAAAAGGCCAAAGCGCTGCTGGCCGAGGCCGGCTACAAGGGCGAGCCGATCGTCTATCGCACCATGGCGAATTACTACACCAATGCCGTAGAAGCCGCGCAGATCCTGATCGAGCAGTGGAAAGCCGTCGGCGTCAACGCCGCTTTGCAGGTGGTCGAGAACTCGACGCAGCTGCGCGGGCCCGGCGCCCAGATATTCAACTGGTCGAACTCGACGCGCCTGCCCGATCCCCTGGGCGCCATCTGGGTGGCCTGGGGCCCGGCGGGCGAGATCCAGACGCAGAGCTTCTGGAAATCGGCCGAAGCCTTCAACACCGCCGGGCGGGCGCTCGAAGCCGAGACCGATCCCCAAAAGCGCAAGGCGCTCTTCACCCAGATGCTCGATATCTGGGAAGACGAGGCGCCGGCCACCATCCTCTACCAGCCGAGCGAGTCCTACGCCATCAAGCGCTCCATCGCCTGGCGTCCGACGACGTTCTATTTCATGGACCTGCGGCCCGACAATCTGTCCTTCAGCCGGGCCTGATCCCGATCTGGCGCTCATGCTTCTTTAGTTCCCCTTCTCCCGTCCGCAGGATGGGAGAAGGTGCCCGATAGGGCGGATGAGGGCTCTTTCTCGAAGCGTACATGACTTTAAAAGCCACTGCATGTTGCGGGCAAAGAGCCCTCACCCGGCCTTCGGCCACCCTCTCCCATTGCTTCGCAACGGGCGAGGGGGAAATCGGAGATGGCTTGCCTGCGTCGCGAAATTCCGTATGCGATTGCGCAGGGGTAGCAATTGCCGCGACTGTGCTGTCCGTCGTAAGAAATCCTCTCCCTTGTTTGAGAGGAGGCGCAGCATGGACCAGTTCACCGGCGGCTGCCTTTGCGGCAATGTCCGCTTTGTGGCGTCGGGGCGCCCTTACCGGGTCGGCCTTTGTCACTGTCTCGACTGCCGCAAGCATCACGGGGCGCTTTTTCACGCTTCCGCGATCTTCCCCGAGCATGCGGTGACGGTCGAGGGCGAGACACGCGATTATGCCGGACGGTTCTTCTGTCCGCGCTGCGGCTCGTCGGTGTTCGCCCGCACCGGAGACGAAATCGAAGTGAATCTGGGGTCCCTGGATGCGCCCGACCAGCTGACACCGACCTACGAAAGCTGGATCATCCGCCGCGAGTCCTGGCTGCCGCCCTTTCCCATCACACGACGATATGACCGCGATCGTGACGCCACGAGCCGCTTTGAGACGTAGAGTCTCTTACTGTCCACCGCCGAGGATGAAACGGCGGCCGTCCTGCTCGATGATGTCGACATGCTGGACGAAGCCGTTCCTGCCGGCCGAGAAGCGTGCCTTGCGCGCATCTTCGCCGGCGGCACGGGCCAGGCTGCGGCCCTGCATGGTCGCTGCCTTCGGCAGGCCGAGGAGATCGAGGATGGTGGGCGCGATGTCGATGATGCCGACGGGCGAGGTGGCGATATGGCCGGGCTGCTCCTCTGCGCCGAGGCCCAGGACCAGGACCGTATTGAGCTCATGCGGATTGAGCCCGCCATGCATGCCGCCGCCGACCGGCACGTCGCCCGGCGTCATCAGGCCGAGGCCGGGCAGGCCGTAGCGGTCCTGCGACAGATCCGACTTGAGCACGAACATCAGGTCGGCCTGGCGGGCATGCGCCTTGCCGACGAGATCGAAGGAAAGCGTGCCCTCGATCTCACCTTCGACCTCGTTGCGCCCGCGCGCGAAGACATGGCCGACCTCCGGCTGCTCCATCAGCCAGTTGGCGATGCGGGCAAGATTGTCGCGCTCGCCCTGGAGCAGGCGTATCTCGCCGCTGATGCCGCCGGTGGCGACGAAGGTCGAGCCTGCGAAGCCGTCCTTGAGGGCGATCGGGAAGCCGGCTTTGCGCGCATCGTCGAAAAGCGGATGGGCGGCACGGGTCGAGATCTGTCCGTGATCGGACGCGACGATGACGGCGATGCGCTCGGCATGAGGCTGCGCCTCGACCCAGTCGAGGATCCCGCCAAAGGCCGCATCGGCTTCGGCCAGGCCCTTCTTCGCATCGGCCGAGCCGATATCCCGGTAGTGAAAGGAGGTGTCGGGCTCGCTGAACCAGACAAGCGCGACATCGGGATCGAGCTCGGCAAGGACGTGATCGGTCATGAGCCGGCCGGCATAGCGGACATCGCCGATGCGCGGCAGCTCCTTCTCCGGCAGGGGACCGATGCGCGGGATCGCCGTGGTGACGGCCTCAGGCGTCTGCGTCGCGTCGGGCCCGTGGATGGAGAAGGTCCAGTGGCCATTGGCGCGGGCGCGCGGGTTGATGACATGGGCCGAGCCCGCGGTGCCGGTATGGACGACGCACAGTTTCTTTCCCGTTTGCGCAAGCACATCGCCGAATGTGTCGACGGCGACAAAGCGGCCGCCATTGACGGCTTCGGCCTGGCGGATGTGATCGATCCTGCTGGTCATGAGAACGGCATCGGAAAAAGCCGCCGGATGATAGAAGGCATTGCCGACCACGCCGTGCCGCGCCGGCGTGGCGCCGGTGGCGATGGAGCTCGTGGCGACGCGCGTCACCGATGGGAAGACGCTGCGCGCTTCACGGAACCACCGGCCACGCCGGACCAGCCGCATGATGTTGGGCGTCAGCTCCGGCGTCACCATGTCGGGCCTCAGCCCGTCGAACACCGCGACGATCACTTTGTCGGCAAGGGGCTTTGCGGTCTGCGTCATGGCGGGAGGAGCTCCGGAGGGGATGGTGTTTACGCTGCCGGCCGCTGCAGCAGGCCGGCCGACGGCGCCAGGTGGCAGGCCACGAGACGCCCATCGGGACCTTGCCGTAGCGCGGGCCGTTCGCTTCGGCAATGCGCGATGGCGCGCGGGCAGCGCGGATGGAACGGGCAGCCCGCAGGCATATCGACCGGGTTGGGCGGGTCGCCTTTCAGCACGATGCGGTCGCGGCTGCGCCGCCTGATGCTCGGAATGGCGGAAATCAGCGCCTCGGTATAGGGATGCGCCGGATTGCGGAAGATTTCCTCGCTCTCGCCCTGCTCGACGATGCGGCCGAGATACATGACGGCGACCTCATCGGCGATCTGGCGCACCATCTTGAGGTCATGGCTGATGAAGAGATAGGCCATGCCGGTCTGCGCCTTGAGGTCCTGCAGCAGGTTGATCACCTGCGCGCCGACCGACACGTCGAGTGCCGAGATGGGCTCGTCGCAGATGAGGAGCCGGGGCTCGAGAATGAGGGCGCGCGCCAGCACCACGCGCTGGCGCTGGCCGCCGGACAATTCATGCGGATAGCGCGTGAAGAGATCGGATCTCAGTCCAACCGAAGCGAAGAGGGCGAGCGCCTTTTCGCGCCGTGCCGCGTGATTGGCTTCGAGCCGATGGATAGTCAGCGGCTCGATCACCTGCTCGCCGACGGTGAGCCGGCGGTCGAGCGCGGCGAGCGGGTCCTGATAGACCATCTGCATCGATCGCCTGAGGCTGCGCCAGCGCGCGTCGCGAAGGGCCGATATCTCGCGGCCCGCGAACGAGATACGGCCCGAGCTTGCCGGAACGAGGCCGAGCGCCAGCTTCGCCGTGGTCGACTTGCCGCAGCCGGATTCGCCCACGATGCCGAGTGTCCGGTTGGCGGCGAGCGTGAAACTCACGCCATTGACGGCCTGCAGAATCCGGCGCTCACCGGCGGCATAGTGCTTGACGATATTATCGACGATGAGAAGCGTCATCAGGCGGGAATGCGCGAGAGTTGCCGGGCCTGCTCAGCCACGGCAGTGGCGGTGAAGGCGTCATTGCGGAAGCAGGCGACGCTATGGGCGAGATCGCTCACTTGTGTGAGGGCCGGAATGGCGCGCCGGCAGGCTGCGCCGGCCATCAGGCAACGGGGCGCGAAGGCGCAGCCTGGCGGTAGGGCATCGGGCGCCGAGACGGTGCCTTGAATGGGCGTGAGCCGCATGCGCGGACCTTCGAGATCGGGCAAAGCGGCGATGAGGCCTCTTGTATAGGGATGGCGCGGCATGGCCAGCAGCGCCGTGGCCGGTCCGGTTTCAACCAGCCGTCCGGCATACATGACCGCGACCCGCTCGCACATATCGGCGATGACGCCGAGATCGTGGCTGATGAGCACGAGGCCCATGCCGGTATCGCGGCCAATGTCGCGCAAGAGATCGAGGATCTGCGCCTGGACGGTGGCATCGAGCGCCGTGGTCGGCTCATCGGCCACCAGTATATCGGGCTGGCCGGCCAGCGCGATGGCGATCATGACCCGCTGGTTCATGCCGCCCGAGAGCTCATGCGGATACTGGTCGAGCCGGGCCTGCGCATCGGCAATGCCGACGCGGTCGAGCAGGCGTTCGGCCTCGGCGCGCGCCGCTGAGCCGCTGAGGCCCTGATGCAGTTTCAACGATTCGCCGATCTGCCGGCCGATGCGCTGCACCGGGTCGAGCGAGCTGGTCGGGTCCTGGAAGACCATGCCGATCTTCCCGCCGCGGATGCGCGCCAATGAGCGCTCGCTCAGCTGCGTAATGTCCTGCCCATGCAGAAGGACGCGGCCCGAGGTCGCGACCTTGTCGCCGGCAAGCCGCAAGGCGGCGAGCCAGGTGATGCTCTTGCCGCAGCCCGATTCCCCGACAATGCCGAGGGTCTCGCCGCGGGCAATGGAAATATCGAGATCCTGGACGATCGCCAGCGCATGGGCGCCAGTCCTGACGGAAACAGTGAAATTCTCGAGCGCGAGAACGGGCACTGAAGCGGCGACGCTTCTGTCGAGGGGATAGGGCATCGGACGGCATTAGACAGGGCCCGGATGACCGTCTGATGACACGCCGCCCGCCGTTCCGGCTGGAATGTAGTTATTCGTACAGTACGATATATATTGAATTCATCGTCCGCCTAGCGGTGCTTCTTCTTTCCCGGTGATTTGCGCAGCGGGACTTTTTCCATCGCCTCGGCGATCGTGACATGGTTGGCTTCCCGGATCTTTTCGAGTTGCTGCATGCGCGCATGCATGATCTGGGTTTTCGGCGCCAGCATATGCGTGACCAGGGCTTCCATCTGCGCCACCGGAGCGGCCACCGAATCATAGGGCGAATTGGCCTCGACCGGGCTGACGATCACCACATCGGCCTTCTCCGCCAAAGGCGAGCGCCAGGGATCGGTGAACAGCACCAGCCTGACGCCGCGCCGGCCGGCCTGTTCGGCGAAATGGATGACATCGGTCTGGTAGCGGCGATAGTCGAAGACGATGAGCACGTCGCGCGGGCCGAGATCGAGGAGCCGGTCGAAGCTTTCCGGCGACAGCGGCCCGAGCGGTGTGACGCGCGGGCGGATCTGCGCCAGATAGGAAGCGAGCATGCCCGCCACATGCCGGCTGAAGCGGCCGCCCAGCACCAGCACCTGGCCCTTGGCGTCGAGGACGAGATCGGCGCTGCGCTCATAGGCCTGCGGAACCGTCATGTCGGCCGCCTGCTGCATCACGCGCGTGACGGAGCGCAAATAGTCCTCGGCGACGCTGCGCCGCGCCGCCGTCGGCCGCTTGGCCTCCATCATCATCAGGGGTGAGCGCAGGCCCGCTTCGACATCCTCGAGCAGCTTCGCCTGGAAGTCGGGAAAGCCCTTGAAGCCGAGCTTGGTCACCAGGCGGATGACGGTCGGATCGCTGACGGCGGCACGCCGCGCCAGGCTGGTCGCGGTGCCGAGGCCCGATATCGGATAGTCGGTGAGCAGGATCTGCACGATTCGCGCCTCCGACTTCGTCAGCGCGAGGCCGTCCCGGCTCAGCATGTCTCGAACCCGCATCACGCTTCCCCTGATCCCCGGCGCGGTGTTTGTTGTACTTTGCGGATTGCACAACCGCCGATCCCTGTCAATTTGCAGGTAATCTCCCTCCGCCGCGCGAAGCGCGGGAAGGGTGGTCGGAGCGAAGCGGAGATCGGGTGGGGTGTCTCAGCCGACAAGTGCTCAACAAATAACCTGATCGCTGCGAACGACTTTACCTGACAGATCTCCCTTGCGGAGAAACCCCACCCGTCGCGCGTTCCGCGCGCCACCCTCCCCGCCTCTCGCCTTCGCGAAGCCGAGGCTTCGCTTCGGCGGAGCAAGGTCGGCGGCGGAGGGAGAATTCGCCTACAAAGCCATCCTGTGCTGGCTAATCGACGATATCGATCGTGTCGGCGAGGAGGGTCGTGCCCATCAGGAAGCCGTCGCAGATCACCATCCGGCCGACATATTTGTCGAGCTGCTTGTCGGCAAAGGCGGGTCCCGCCTTGCGGCGCAGGATATAGCGCTTGGCGCCGGTGTCGACGAAGACCGCATCCCTTTCGCTCTTGGAGCCCTTGCCATAGGGCCCGCGCGTCACCTGGCCGCGCAACCGCTTGATCGGGACGGGATCGGATGAATCCATGAAATCTCAGCGCTGGTGATAGATGCGGTAATCGACAATCCTCCCCTGAACTTCCTTGGCGATGATGGCGATTTTGGGCCCGTCCTTGCGCTTCGAGCGCGGCCGCCCAATGGTCAGGTAATAGCGGGTCGGCGCCGGTGCGGCCTTCTTGCCGCTCTTCTTGCCCAGCCGGGGCGGGGGAGAGCCTTTGACCTTGTAGGCCGTGAAAGGCTGGTTCCGGCTCAATCCGCCGGCCGCCGCGATCTTAGCCAGTGCCGGCTTCTCTTTCGCGGTGGGGCGCCGGCGCGCCTCGGGCTTCGAAGCGGTGGGCTTGGTGGCCTGCAGGAAGTCGCCGGTCTGCTTGAGCTTGGCGCGGATCTCGCTGCGGCGGAAGCGGTTCGTTTCGGCGGCATGTGCGAGGGAAGGCTTGGCCTTGCTGACCGCCTCGAGAATCGGATGGATGCTGGGATCTCCATAGAGGCAGAATTGCGCCAGGGTCTTCAGATCCATTGGGTCCATCTGCTGGACCTTGGCCACGATTTGCTGCCGCGCCATCAAGGCGGCGCGCCCGATGGAAGCACCCTCCAGGATGTTGCGCAGGAAATACTGGCAGATGAGATCGGCGGCGCCGTTCTCGTCCGCCGGGCCATAGGCGATCGTCGTGCTGCCGAGATAGCCATAGGCGCCCTGGCGCAGATAGGTCTGGCAGATGGGGATGTCGATGCCGGGAAGCACGGAATTGTAAAGCTCCGCACCATAGCAGCATTCAACCGAGGCCACCGTTCCATTCCTGATCTTGCCCTTGAGCGATTTGGTGGTCAGGGCGGTCGGATATTTGTCGCCGGTCTGGCCATAGAATTCGGGCGTGGCGACGGCCCCGTGGCAGTTGACAAAATGCATGAGCGCGCCCAGCGCCTTGGGCGTGAAGCTCGGCCCCTTGGGCGGGCTGAGCAAGGCGGGCTTCGCCTGGCCGAAAATGGCATCGAGGCTCAGATCGGTCGAGATTCGCCACACCGCGGCGGACAATCCGAAATGGCCTTTGTAGTCGCTGAGCTTGCGGCTCTTCCATTGCGCCGCGGTCTTGAGCAGGGCGATGAGATGCGACGGCTCGCCGGCTCCGGTCAGGTCCGGCAAACGCCCGACCACGCGGGTGGGACCTACGAATTTTGCCGGGTCGCGCGAATAGGGCTCGTCACAGGCATAGGGAATGTCGCCAAAGGCAAATTCATCATCGTCATCGCCGGCCTCGAAGGCGGGGTTGGTGAGGTCCTGATGCGGGATGACGTCGGAGGCGCCGACGATCAGGAGATAGTCCGGCTTGAGCGACTTGTAGACGCCGTCGATGGCCTGCTTGGCGCCCCGCCGATCCTTGTGATTGGCGAGTGTGGGCGCGCCCAGCTTCTTCATCGCGGGCGCATCGTCGAGATAGACGATGCGCGCCGCGAGGCCGCGCTCCTTGTCGGCCTCGACCAGCGCCGCCAGCGCGGCCTGAATGGCCTTGATGCCGGCCTGTCCATATTTGGCGGTCAAAGCCGCGCGATGGGTGACGATAACCTTGTCCTGCACGATCATCCTCCCTTATTGGCGCGTCAAACGGCGCCGGCGAATTTCGCGGCGACCTTCTGGTAGCCTCTCTCGGTCGGGTGCAACTCGTTCTCCCAATCATTCTTATAGGTCGCCCCTGCCGCCAATGTGTTGCGCAAGTCGAGAAACTTCACATGCGCGAAAGGCGGCTTGCCGGCCAGGCTTTTCAGCATCGCATTGAACCGGTCGATGAGGGCGACGCAGATCTGCTTGCGCTGCGTCATCTGTGCATATCCCTTGCGGCGGAAGCCAGGGTCGAGCCAGGGGCCCGGCAAGGGGCCGAAGCCGCCCAGATAGCCACGGCCGTCCGGCACGGGATAATCATAGCCATGGACGACGATGGGGAGGGGCTGGCCCAGATGGTTGGTGCAGATCGCCGTGATGGCGCTCAGGATGGTGGCATAGGCGTCCCGCGCGCGCTCGTCGATCACGCCAGTGACGACTGAATCATTGAGGCCGGCAATGCTCGATGCGGCGTGGTTGAGCAATATCGCGAACTCATCGCCGGCAACATCGTTGCCGCCGCCCGAGAGAAGGATCGCACGCGGCCGGACGCCGGTGCGCAGGACCTTCTCGACGAGACGGGAGAATTCATCCAATTGCCCGCCCGTATAGGCCATGTCCTCGATCGTATCGCCGCGATGCGCCACGGATTCGATGTCGAATCCAAAGCCGTCCTCGAGCTCGCTCAGGACATCGTAGAACGGATAGTCGAACCAGGAATCGCCTTCGGCAATGAGAACGCCGGCGCTTGCATGGGTGACGGGCGCCTTGGCGAGCGCCTGTTTGCCGGCGGCGCCTTTCTTCGCCGGCGCGACCTTTATGCCCTTGGCCTCGAGCGCCTTGCGGCGCTTCTGCAAGGCGCGCGACCGGCGTTTCAGCGTCTGGGCGGCCAATGCCTTGCCTATGGAGATTGCCTTCGCCAGGTTCGGTTTTTTCGCCATGGTCGTTCCGCTCGCTGTTGCAGATGAGGACAGATGGCGCGGGTCCCGGTAATTCAGGCATAGTCAAATGAAGGCGAGGAGCCGTGCCGGAATATCCTGCGGATCATAGTCCGCCATGCACGGCATGGATGTGCGATTTCGCACATCTGCGCTCCGGTTCAATTCCATGGCCAAGAAAGCCGAACGCCCGCAGATGCCTTCGCGATCATCGGTAGAAGCGCGGCCGTTCATCGAGCGTAATGGCGACCGGCCGGCCTTCGACCAGCGACAGCAATGCGGCTTCCGCCGTGGCGCCCGCGGCATAGCCATCCCAGGCGCTGGCGCCGGTGGAGTTGCCGGCCGCGATCGACCGGATCCAGGCTTGCAGCTGCAGGCGATAGGCCGCCGCGAAGCGTCCTCGCCAGTCGGGCGGATATGAGGTGCCGTGGACGAGAGCGTGGTTGGTCTCGCTGTTGACGGGCGCCCGGAGCGATACGCTTCCCTTCTCGCAGACGAGTTCGCCCCGCACGTCATAGCCGTAGCCCGCATTGTTGAAGGTCTCGATATTGACGAGCTGACCACCCGAGGTTTCGAGAACCAGAAAGACCGGGGCGCCGGTTCCGTCAGGCGCCGTCGCGGTTGGGCGGAACACCTGCACTTTCACGAAGTCGCCATCCAGCATCCAGCGCGCGATGTCGAATTCATGCACCGCCGAATTGGTGATGGCCATCCTGGAATCGAACCAGGGCGGGGCCGAGACATTGCGGTGGAAGCAATGGAACATCAGCGCCTGGCCGAGCCTGCCCGAGCCCAGCACCGCTTTCATTTCGACATAGGCGGGATCGAAGCGGCGCATATAGCCGATCTGCACCAGCCGCCGGCCGATGCGTGTCTCGGCCGCGATGACATCGAGGCATTCCTGTGCGGTGGGGGCGAGCGGCTTCTCGCACAGCACCGGCTTTCCGGCCGCGAGGCAGGCCAGCGTGAGATTGCGGTGCGTGCTGTCGGGCGAGGCGATGAGCACCGCATCGATCTGCTTGTCATTGACGATGGCAAGAGGGTCGCCGGCGACCGTCCCGGCGCCCGTCTCATCGGCGACCATTCTGGCGCGCGCCGGGTCGGCATCATGGAGCGATCGCAATTGCGCGCCCGGCACATTGGCGATGAGGGTGCGGGCGTGATCGCTGCCCATGACCCCGACCCCGATGATTCCGACACGCACGCTCATATCGCTTCTCCGATGCTTGAATCAGTTTCTCAAGATCTGCGTTCCGGGTCAGGGGAATTGCCGGCGGCGCTGCCGGACCAGCTCTTGCCCAATAGCCGCAACCCGGCAAGCGCGGTTTCGGTGACATCGGATGTGGCGAGATGGCTCGGATAGGAGAGATAGACCGGCCGCTGGAAGACGGGAGCGCCGTCGACGCGCTTCAGCTCGCCGCGCTCGATATGGCGCTCGACCGCGCTGAGCGGCAGATAGGCGGCAGCCTGTTGCGACAGCACATAGCGCAGCGCGCCGAAAACCGAGCCCGTCGAGATGGCGGGCCTCGTCATGTTCGCGAAAGCGCGATCATGCTCGATGCGGAATTCGAGGCCCCAGTCGACGAGCATGTAATTGTCGTTCCAGTGGCCGGCTTGCGCCATGTGCTGGACGAGGACGACCTTGTCGAGGGCGAGCACCTCGAAGGCGATGCCGGGATGCGAACGCGGCAGGTAGACGATGCAGATATCGAGGAGCCCATCCGCCAGATGATCGACCGCGGCATCGGAAAAGCTGCCATCCAGCCTGAGCGCCACATTGGGCCTTTGCTCGCGCATCCATCTCATCCATGGCATCACGATCGGATCCCACAAATAAGCGGGCGCCGTCAGCCGCAGCAGATGCTCATAGCCTTCCGGCACGGCGATATCCTGGCGCGCCTGTTCCCAGGTGCGGGTGATCGCTGTCGCATGTTGAAGGAACTGCCGGCCCGCCGGGGTCAGCGCCACGCCGTCGCGATCGCGCAGGAAGAGGCGTCGGCCAAGCTGCTCCTCGAGCCCGCGAATACGCGCGCTGATCGTCGATTGGGCGAGATTGAGCCGGCCGGCGGCAATGGTGAAGCTGCCATGGGTGGCCACCTCGATGAAGCTGCGCAGGTTCTCAGTATCCAAGTGAATCCACCCCAGCATCAAAAATTTCGATGGAGACCATCAAAAAATATCGCTTTTCGGTCGTCGAGAAACCAGCGTTAGATGGGCTCTTTCTCATGCTATCAAGGAACGCGACGATGGCAAGCCATTTCAGGATTTTCGATGCTGTACGCCGGAAGCTCGGGCCTGTCGAAAACTCAGCCATCGATCTCCTCCTGGCCGGCAAAGTCGACCGGCGTGATTTCCTGCGCCATGGCAGCGTCCTGGGACTGTCGCTTCCCTTGATGGGGGCACTTCTGGCCGAAACCGGGCTCGGCACTCGCAGCGTCCGGGCGGCCGGCAAGCCGGGCGGGACCGTGCGGGCAGGGATAGCGGTGCCGGGCGGCGCGATCGACCCCGTCACTTTTTATGACAGCGGCAGCTACCAGCTTGCCTTCCAGGCCAGCGAGTTCCTGTGCGTGACCGAGCCCGATCTGACGCTCAGGCCCGTTTTGGCCGAGAGCTGGTCGACCAATGAAGATGGCAGCGTGTGGACCTTCAAATTGCGCCGCGGAGTCAAATTCCACAGCGGCAAGCTGTTCACGGCCGATGATGTGGTGGCGACCTTCGATCGCCTCTCCGATTCCGCCGGCACATCCAATGCGCTCTCGGTCTTCAAGGGGCTGTTGTCCAAGGGCGGCACGCGCAAGCTCGACGATCACACGGTCGCCTTCCATCTCGACGCGCCGAATGGCAGCTTTCCCTATTCGGTATCGATCGACAACTACAACGCCCTCATTTTACCGGCCGACTACAAGGGCGATTACGAGAAGACCTTCGACGGCACCGGGCCCTTCCGGCTTGAATCCTATAAGCCCAAGATCGGGGCGTCCTTCCTGCGCAATCCCGACTACTGGGGCGAGAAGGCTATGCCCGACCGTCTCGAATTCAAGTTCTATGGCGATGTGCAGCCGCGCATCCTGGCGCTGCAGGGCGGCGAGGTCGACATCCTCGATGCGATCCCGCTCGATGCCAGTCGCGCCGTTGCCGCCAATCCGGACATCACCATCCTGCGGGTGGCCTCGACCGCGCATCGCCAGCTGCATATGCGCTGCGACACCGCACCCTTCACCGACAAGCGCGTGCGCCAGGCGCTGGCGCTCTCGATCGATCGCAACAAGCTGGTCGACGGGCTGTGCCGCGGCATGGCGGCGCCGGGCAATGACAGTCCCTTCGCGCCGGGCTTTCCGGTCACCGACGCATCGGTGCCGCAGCGCAAGCAGGACATCGCCAAAGCCAGGCAGCTTTTGTCCGAAGCGGGCCTTGCCGACGGCTTCGACATCACCCTGACGACGCTGCGCTATGCCGATATCCCGGCCTATGCCCAGCTCTTCCAGAATTTCGCCAAGGAGATCGGCGTTCGCGTGTCGCTCAATATCGAGGATCAGGACAAATATTACGGCAAGGCGGTGTTCGGCCAGTCGGACTGGCTAGACAGCCCGCTCGGCATCACCGACTATGCCCACCGCAGCGTGCCCGATGTCTTCCTCAAAAGCCCGCTGGTGAGCACCGGTCCGTGGAATGCGGCGCATTTCAAGAACCCGGACTATGACGGGCTCGTCGCCGACTATCTCAAGGCTCTCGACCTGTCGGCGAAGCGCGATGCTGCGTCCAAGATACAGAAATTCCTGCTGGACGAAGTGCCCATCATCTTCAGCTATTTCCCCGATCTCCTCGTGCCGGTGCGCAAGACGATCGGCGGGCTTCCCCAGATTGCGGCTGGATTGCTCCTCGACCGCGTGACGGTAGGCTGATCCAGCCTTTAATGCCAAGAACCAGAAGACGAGATAATACCAGCATGCGCAAGCCTCATCTGCGCGGTCGCGGACCGCATTTTCCCATTCTCGACCAGATCGTCCAGTATGACTTCGAGCCGGGCTATGTGGTCTTCACCATGCCCTCGCCGAAGCGGATCCGCGTGCAGGTGGGCGAACTCGTGGTCGCCGACAGCACGCGGGCGCTGGTGCTTTATGAATCCGACCATCTGCCGGTCTACTATTTTCCGATGAGCGACGTGCGCCAGGATTTCCTGCTGCCCAGCGTGACCACGACCGAGACGCCCTTCAAAGGTGTCGCGACCCATTACTCGCTCAATACCGGCGTCACTCTCGTCGAGGACGCGGCCTGGCGCTATCTCGATCCCGTCAAGGGCTGTCCGCCGATCGCCGACTATATGGCGTTCTCCTGGGCCAAGATGACCAGCTGGCATGAGGAGGACGAGGAGATCTTCGTCCATGCGCGCGATCCCTTCCGGCGGGTCGATTGCCTGCCGTCGTCCAGGCGTGTCCAGGTCATTCTCGATGGCGAGATGGTTGCCGATTCACGGCGCGGCGTCTTCCTGTTCGAGACCGGGCATCCGACCCGTCATTATCTTCCGATCAACGACACCCGCCTCGATATGCTCTCGCCCAGCCGGTATATCTCGCGCTGCCCCTATAAGGGGATCTCCAGCTACTACCATGTGACGGTGAACGGCAAATTCCACGAGAACATGGTGTGGTACTATGCCGATCCGGTGCATGAGGCCGAACGCATCAAGGGCCTGATCTGCTTCCATCACGAGCTCGTCGACAAGATTCTGGTCGATGGCGTCGAGATACCGAAGGAAGCGACGGCGGCGTCGGACGGATATTTCTGACGGCTTTCCTCCTAAGGCGCCATGGCCTTCATCACAAAGCCACCAGCGCTTTGCGCCTGCTGACTTTCAATTTGTAGCGAAAGGGCGGGCGTCACGACGGTTATTGGCGCGGATTGAGACGACAGGCTCAAGATGCGAATTCGCGACGAATCCGCTCGGTGTCGGTACCAATGGCCGGGACGGCTGGTACAATCTTCTCAGCATCATCGCGCGCCGCCGGTCGGGGAATCTCGATCGTCCTGCCGCCGGGCAAGGCAATCGTCATGCGGCGAAGGGCTGGATGATGGGGCAGGTCGCGCATTTCGGTAAGACGGCCCCAGGCGATTTGCGCGTCCTCCAGTCGGCTGATGGCCTCCTGGCGCTCGATCGCTGCGAAGATCGGCTCGATTTCGGCATCGAGCGCATGGCGGTTGACGACGCGTGCTTCATTGGTGGTGAAGCGCTCATCCGTGAGTAGATCGGGGCGTCGCAGGACCGATGAGCAGAATCTCTGCCATTCGCCCTTGTGCTGGATGGCGACGACGACCGATTTGTCGCGGCAGGGATAGGAACGATAGGGATAGATCGAGGCATGGGCGAGGCCATGACGGCCGGTCTCGCGTTGCGCATGTTCGAAATGAAGCAAGGGCACCGTCATCCAGTCCGCCATGCCGTCGAACATGGCGACGTCGATGACACGGCCGCGGCCTGTCCTGCCGCGCGCGATCAGCGCCTCGAGGATGGCGGCATGGGCGTTCATGCCGGTCGCGATATCGGCGGCGGAGACGCCGATCTTGCTCGGATGCTCCGGCGTCCCGGTCACCGCGCAGACACCGCTTTCGGCCTGCACCAGCATGTCATAGGCGCGCATCTGCGCATAGGAAGTGTCCTGGCCATAGCCGATGATGTTCACCGCGATGAGGCGGGGAAACTTGTCAGCGATGGTCTCGCTTGCAAGGCCAAGCCGGCCAATGGCGCCGGGACCCAGATTCTGCACCAGCACATCGGCTTTCGCCACGATGCGGTGAAGCAGCGCCAGATCGGCATCGGATTTGAGATCGAGGGCCGCACTTTCCTTGCCGCGGTTGAGCCAGACGAAATAGGCCGACATGCCCTCGACCGCCGCATCATAGTGCCGTGCCGTCTCGCCTTCCGGCCGCTCGATCTTGATCACCCGCGCTCCGCCATCGGCAAGGCGCATGGTGCAGAGAGGTGCCGCGACAGCCTGCTCGATCGACACGACGAGAAGTCCGGCCAGGGGGCGGGAACACTCGGACATGCGATCCTCAGTAGGATCTTGGCAGGCCGAGGACATGCTCGGCGAGGTAGGACAGGATCATGTTGGTGGAGATCGGCGCCACCTGATAGAGGCGCGTTTCGCGGAACTTGCGCTCCACGTCATATTCCTCGGCGAAGCCGAAGCCGCCATGCGTCTGGATGCAGGCATTGGCAGCCTCGAAGGACGCATCGGCCGCCAGCATCTTCGCCATATTGGCTTCCGGCCCCGGATTGCCGCCGGCCTCATAGAGACCGAGCGCCTCGCGCACCATGAGCTCGGCCGCGCGCATATTGGCATAGGCCCTGGCGATGGGGAACTGGATGCCCTGGTTCTGGCCGATCGGCCGGCCGAAGACATGGCGATCCTTCGCATAGAGGGTTGCCTTGTCGATGAACCACTTGGCATCGCCCACGCATTCGGCCGCGATCAGGATTCGTTCGGCATTCATGCCGGAAAGAATGTAGCGGAAGCCCTTGCCTTCCTCGCCGATCAAATTCTCCGCCGGCACGCGCAGCTCATCGAAGAAGACCTCGGTGGTGGCATGGTTCATCATCGTGCGGATGGGGCGAAGGGCGAGGCCGTGACCGATGGCGTCGCGCATGTCGACGATGAGGACGGAAAGCCCGTCGCTGCGCTTCATGCCGTCCGCCTGCGGTGTGGTGCGGGCAAGCAGCAGCATGAGATCGGAATGCTCGGCGCGGCTGGTCCAGATCTTCTGGCCGTTGACGATGAAGTGGTCGCCGTCGCGCTGCGCGGTGGTCTTGAGCGCGGAAGTATCGGTCCCGCTCGACGGCTCGGTGACGCCAAAGGCCTGGAGCCGCAATCTGCCCGAGGCGATCTCGGGCAGAAAGCGGCGCTTCTGCTCGTCCGCCCCGTGGCGCAGGATGGTTCCCATCGTATAGATCTGGGCATGGCAGGCGCCGCCGTTGCAGCCCGAGCGCTGGACTTCCTCCAGAACCGCTGCCGCGGCCGAGAGCGGCAGTCCCGCGCCGCCATACTCTTCCGGGATCAGGATCGACAGATAGCCGGCTTGCGTCAGCGCCTGCACGAATGCGCTCGGATAAGCCATCCGGCGATCGAGGTCGCGCCAGTACTCGCCGGAGAATTGCACGCAGAGCTTCGCCACCGCGTCGCGTATGTCGGCATAGGGCTCTCGTGCCATGGCAGTCATCGCAAGTGGCCGTTCCTGTAGGCGACGCCGGGCAGCTTGAATGGTGAACCCCAATGCCATCCGGCATTGGGGCCGATTCTTGTCTCGACTAGCGTGTCTTCCTCACAGCCAGCCCGCGAGGATCGCGACGCCGGCCAGCGCCATGGCGCTGCCGCCCGCCTGCGTGATGCGGCGCGAATAGTTGCGCGCTGCAACACTGGCACCGAGGCTCGCGCCGATGCCGATGATGTGCAGGAGCGCGGTTGCCAATATGAAGCCCGCCCCATAGGCAAGGCCCGAGGCGTCGACCGGCATTTCAGCGCCATGCGCATGGCCGTGGAAAATGGCGAAGAAGCCGGCCAGCGTCATTGCAGCCGTGACCGGGAGATTCCAATTGAGTGCCACGGCGGCACCCAGCACGATCACCGACAGTGCGATGCCGATCTCGACGAAGGGCATGGTGAAGCCCGCGATTCCCAGCGTTCCCCCGACCGCCATCATGACGACGAAGCTCGCCGGCACCAGCCACATTGCCCGCCCGCCCGGATTGGCCGCGAACAGGCCGACGGCGACCATCGCCAGAACATGGTCGAAACCGCTGAACGGATGGCCGAAGCCATGCCCGAATCCCATCGTGCTGCCGACGCCCGTATGGGCTTCCGCTGCAGCCGCCGACATGGCGAGAAACACGCTTGCCCAGATCCAACGTTTTGTCATTTGCCGCTCCTTTGCTCTTGCAGCGCGCCCTTGCGGCGCGCTTAATGACACGCCGATGCTAGCAGGGCCGTCCGGCGAACGTCCAGCCGCGCTTGCCTGATTCGCTGTGACATTTGGCCTGTTGCGAGAGCTTCTTGTCCTGTCATGGCGCTTGCGCGCCGGACGGCGCCATCGGAAGATCATAGATCCGGATTTCCGGGGATGGTGGATCGTGGAGCTGGCTCAGGCGAAGGAAGCATCGGAACTACTGATCGGGCATTGGCGGAAGGGCACGACCCTGGCTGTCTTGCCCCCGTCCTTGCGGCCGAAGACGCGCGCCGAGGGCTATCTGATTCAGGCGCATCTCGAAAGCCTGAGCGCCAAGCCGCTCTTCGGTTGGAAGATCGCCGCAACGAGCCTGGCCGGCCAGCGCCATATCGCGGTCGATGGCCCGCTCGCCGGGCGGCTCCTGGCGGAGAGGGTCTTTCCGGATGGCGCCACCCTGACGCTCGGTCCGAACCGCATGCGCGTGGCCGAAGCCGAATTTGCCTTCCGCATGTCGCGCGACCTGCCGCCGCGCGATCAGGCCTATAGTCAGGACGAAGTGCTGGACGCCGTCGCGGCGCTGCATCTCGCGATCGAAGTGCCCGATTCCCGCTACACCGACTTCACGCTGGTCGGGGCGCCGCAACTGATCGCCGACAATGCCTGCGGTCATCAGTTCGTGCTGGGCCCCGAGGCGCCGCATCTGTGGCGCAGCCTCGATCTCGCCGCGCATCGGGTGATGGGCCGGGTCGGCACCGGGCACGCACGCGAAGGCATCGGCGCCAATGTCCTGGGCGATCCCCGCATCGCGCTCACCTGGCTGGCGAATGAGCTGTCGCTGCACGGCCTGACGCTGGCCAGGAACCAGGTCGTGACGACCGGAACCTGTCTTGTGCCCCTGGAGATCGCTCCCGGTGACGATGTCTCGGTGGACTATGGCAGTCTCGGGCGGGTTTCGTTGCGCTTTCAGGATATGGACAGGGCGCCCTGAGGCAGCAGCCTCATTCCGAGTAATAGGTTCTGTACCACTCCACGAATTTGCGCACGCCCTCGCACACGGGAGTGGCGGGCTTATAGTCGACGGCCTCGATAAGGGATGACACGTCGGCATAGGTATCGGGCACGTCGCCGGCCTGCAGCGGCTTGAACCGGATCGTGGCCTTCTTGCCCGTCGCCTCCTCGATGGCGGTGATGTAGTCCAGCAGCGCCACCGGCGAATTATTGCCGATATTGAATATCCGGTAGGGCGCATTGGAGCTCGCGGGATCGGGATTCATCGCATCCCATGCCGGGTTCGGTTCGGCGATCTGGTCGGAAGCGCGGATGACGCCTTCGACGATATCGTCGATATAAGTGAAGTCTCGCGAGTGCTTGCCGTTGTTGAACACATCGATTGGTTTGCCGGCGAGGATCGATTTCGTGAAGAGGAACAGAGCCATGTCAGGCCTTCCCCACGGCCCATAGACCGTGAAGAAGCGTAGCGCCGTCGTCGGCAGCCTGAACAGGTGGCTATAGGCATGGGCCATCAGCTCATTCGACCGCTTCGTCGCGGCATAGAGCTGCAGCGGGTGATCGACGCCCTCATGCTCGGAAAACGGCATCTTCAGATTCGCGCCATAAACGCTCGATGTCGAGGCATAGGTCAGATGCGGCGTCTTCTGGTCCCGGCAAGCCTCCAGGATATTGAGGAAGGCGACGATATTCGAGCTGATATAGTCATGCGGATGGGTGAGGCTGTGCCTCACCCCGGCCTGGGCGGCGAGATGGATCACCCGGTCGAACCGGGTTTCGAACGCCTTCCTGACGACGGCGCCATCCGTGAGGTCGGCGCGGATGAAGCGCCAGTCCCCCTGCGCGGTCATTGCCGCTTTGGCGAGCAGGGCGAGGCGTGCTTCCTTAAGGGACGGGTCGTAGTAGGAATTGACCACATCGAACCCGACGACTTCATCGCCACGCTCGATGAGCCGCCTGGCTGTATGAAAGCCGATGAAACCCGCAGCACCGGTAAGCAGCACTCTCATGATTGCATCCGACCGTCGCTTTCGTGTTTGCCGAACGTCCCCTTGACGTCGAATTCGCACACCCTTGCAACCACGTCCATGACCTCGATTTCCGCAAACCCGGGCAATTCTCCCTGAAAGTCAAGTCTAGTACCAGAATGCGGGAGCCGACGACAGGAAAGCCGCGCACCACCGTGACGCCTGAACCTGCTTGAGAGCGAGCAGCCGCGCCATCGATCCGCAAGTAACCTAAGAGTGGGGCAGATTGCAGGTAATGCCAGGCCGTAGCATGCGTCCCAGTGTGGGCAGGTAACAGATTTCCTATCTGGCGCAAAGGCCAAATGCGTGCGAGAGGCCGTGTGGGGGCCGTTGCGCTTGTCAAAATGCCCGCAGGCCGTATCTTCCACACGGATGTTCGCGGCGGCATGTGATGTGACGCCTCATATGAAGGAGCAAGCGGTGCAGGCAGAAATCGGATTGATCGGCCTTGGCGTGATGGGCGCCAATCTGACCCTCAACATTGCTGAAAAAGGCTTTCCCATCGCTGTCTATAACCGCACCTGGGAGACGACGGAGAAGTTCATTGCCAATGCGGGCCCATTGGCAAGCCGCATCATTGCCTGCCGGAGCATGGCTGACCTCGCAGAAGCCATCCACCCGCCGCGCCCCGTCATCATCATGGTGAAGGCCGGCGATGCGGTGGATGAGCAGATATCCGGTCTTTGCAAGGTACTGAAGCCGGACGACATCATCATCGATGCCGGAAATGCCAACTATCACGACACGGTGCGGCGCGATGCAGCCCTGGCCGGAACCGGCATCGCCTTTATCGGCATGGGCGTCTCGGGCGGCGAGGAGGGGGCTCGCCACGGTCCGTCCATCATGGTGGGAGGACTGGAGCAGTCCTATCACCGTGTCGAGAAGGTGCTCACCGCCATTGCCGCCAAATACAAGAAGCAGCCCTGCTGCGCCTGGATGGGCACCGACGGCGCGGGCCACTTCGTCAAGACGATGCATAACGGCATTGAATATGCCGACATGCAGATGATCGCCGAGATCTATGGCCTGATGCGCGACGGGCTCGGCATGAAAGCGCCCGAGATGGCCAAGGTTTTTGCCCGCTGGAATGAGGGCAAGCTCAATTCCTACCTCATCGAGATCACCGCGAAGGTTCTGGCGACGGTCGATGGCAAGACGAAGAAGCCGCTGGTCGATGTGATCGTGGATCGCGCCGGCCAGAAGGGCACCGGCAAATGGTCGGTGATCGAAGCGCAGCATCTCGGCATTCCGGCCACGACGCTCGAAGCCGCCGTGGCGGCACGGGTCTTGTCCTCGATGAAGGATGAACGCAGCCGCGCCGAGAAGATCTTTGGCGCTTCCCGCAGGAAGCTCACACCCAAATCGCGGGGCGCGTTTCTGAAGCAGCTCGAATCCGCCCTCTATGCCGGAAAGATCGCCGCCTATGCGCAGGGCTTTGCCGTGATGGAGCAGGCATCGGCCGAGAAGGGCTGGAACCTGCCGCTGGGCACCATTGCCAGCATCTGGCGCGAAGGCTGCATCATCCGTTCCCAGTTCCTCGATCTGATCACCTCGTCTTTCAAGAAGAGCAGGGGCAAAGGCAATCTTCTCATGGCGGGTGATTTTGCCGCCATGATGAAGGCCAACCAGGCGGCCCTGCGCAGGACGGTGGCGGATGCGGCCCTGAACGGCGCGCCCGTTCCCGCCCTTTCGGCGGCCCTCAGCTATTTCGACAGTTACAGGCGCGCCCGCGGCACGGCCAATCTGATCCAGGGCCAGCGGGATTTCTTCGGCGCTCACACCTTTGAGCGCATCGGCGAACCGGGCAGCCACCGGGGTGCCTGGATTTCATAGGAACGCGCGCCGTTATTGCCGTCGCCTATCCGGCCGATCTGGATATCGAGCCGACCGAAGGCCACGTGCTCTTGTGCCAGGCGACGCCAATGGGCGATGTTTCCATCGAATTGTGATTCGCAGCGACGGGCAGGTGTGATGGAAGCGGTTTTCAGCGAGATTCAGGGCAGGCACGCGTCGCAGCGCTTCCTGCGCCATGGCGCGGTGGTCGACTATCCGGAAAGTCCGGAGCGGCTGCAGCGGCTCCTCGCAGGCGTGAATAAGGCCGGTCTCGATTTGCGCCAGCCGGCAAGCTTCGATGACGCTCATCTGGCTGCGGTCCATTCGCGCCGCTATCTCGACTTCCTCGCCAACGGTCATGCCGAATGGATGAAGCTGCCGGGCGCTTTCCCCGAAATCATGCCCAGTGCGCGGCCGGTCGAAACGCCTTCGGATTATCCCTCGAATATCCTTGGCCGCGCCGGGTGGCACATCATGGATTTCGCCGGTGCGGTGTCGGCCGAGACATGGGGCTCGGTGCGCATGTCGGCGATGAGCGCGCTCACGGCCGCCGACCTCGTGGCGGGCGGCGCCGATGCCGCCTATGCCCTGTGCCGCCCGCCCGGCCACCATGCCTATGGCGAGCGGTCGGGCGGCTTCTGCTATCTCAACAATTCGGCCATTGCCGCGCAATATCTGCGCCGGGCGCATGACCGGGTGGCGATCCTCGATATCGATGTGCATCATGGCAATGGCACGCAGGGGATATTCTATGACCGCGGCGATGTGCTGACCGTGTCGATCCATGCGGATCCCGCGACCTATTATCCGTTCTACTATGGCTATGCGAGCCAGGTCGGCGCCGGGGCAGGAGAGGGGTTCAATCTCAACCTGCCGGTGCCGGTCAGGAGCGATGACCGCGTCTGGGCGCAAGCACTTGAAATTGCGCGCAGGTGCATTGCCGATTACCGCCCTGGAGCGCTCGTCCTGGCGCTGGGGCTCGATGCCCATGAGGCCGATCCGCTCGCCGGCGGCGCCGTCACCACCGAGGGTTTTGCCGTGATGGCGCGGATGATTGCCGAAATCGGCCTGCCGACGGTGCTGGTGCAGGAAGGTGGCTATCTGTCGCCGGTGCTGGGCGATAATCTGGCAGCTTTTCTGACCGCATTCCGGAGAGCGCGATGAGCATCGTCCCCTTCGCATCGGGGGGCTATCACTATGCCCCCAGCGTATTCCAGTATTCCGCCGGCGTGGTCGCCGCACCCGGATTCGACATCGTGCGGGTGCAATTCCGCAACACCCTGCCGCTTGCCGAAGGCTTTGCCCGCATCGAGAAATATCTGGCAGGGGAGGGGCGGCCGCTCACCTCTTTCTGCGCCTGCGAGCTGCGTTCGCCCGCTCCCTTCGATGAAGCTGGCTTCCGCGCCTTCAACCAGGCCTATGTCGAAACGCTGAAGCGCTGGCGCATTTTCGACGGCACGGCCAATCCGGTGGCGCGCACCAATGTCTGCCCGGCCATCGATCCGCCGCGCGAGCCGTCCTTCCATGCCTTTGCCTTCACGGTCGAGCGCCGGACGGATCGCCCGGGCTTCATTGTGGCGGGCAGCGGTGAATCGGTCGAGGGCAAGGCGAATTATCGCGATCATACGGTGCGGCTCGGCGATGTGAGCCCTGAGGGCATGCGTGAGAAAGCGCGCTATGTTCTGGGCGAGATGGAACAGCGGCTCACACTGCTGGGGGCCGGCTGGAGCGAGACGACCGCGGTCCAGGCCTATACGGTCCACGACATTCATCCTTTCCTGGCGGATGAGATCGTCACTCGGGGCGCCGCCCGTTCGGGCCTGACCTGGCATTACACCCGCCCGCCGATCGTCGATCTCGAATTCGAGATGGATTGCCGCGGCATTGCGCGCGAGCATGTCCTGTGAGGCGTCAGATCTCGCGGCGTGCGTAGAAGCTGAGGAACAGCTCGATCCCCGCTTTGATCTGGGCCTCGATTTCGGCCCGGTCTGGCGGTTTGGCTGGCAGCAGCAGGTGGCGGATGTCGAGGTCGCCCTTCACCAGGCTGAGGAACTGGCCCGCGGCCAGCATCGGATTGGGGACATTCAGCACCCCTCTTTCATGCGCGCCAGCAAGAAATGTCGTGAGGCGCTCCCTCAGAGGCAGCGCGCTTGTCTCGAAGATCGCAGTCCCCACCGAGGGAAATCTCGGCACGACGCCGATGACGGCGCGCAGCAGGAACATGGTGTCTCCCGATAGAAAGATGTCGACGAATTTCTCGGCCACGTGCCGCAGCGCATCCTCGATGTTGCCGTCCTGGGGGACGATCCGCCAGATCTCGTCCGAAATGCGGTTGGCTTCATCGACCATAACGGCGGTGAACAGGTCTTCCTTGCTGGCGAAATGCGCATAGAGGGTCGCTTTCGATACGGGTGTTTCCCTGGCGACCATATCCATGGTGATGGCATCGAAGCCCCGATCGAGAAACAGCTTGCGCGCTGCGCCAAGGATCAGGACCGTCTTCTTATTGCGGAGGGTGGAGGTGCCGCCCCCGCCTTGGTCATTTGCGCCGCCGTCATACGACAATCTTGCAACCATTATCTCGCTCCGAACTGAACCGTTCAGTTTATGATTGACACATATGCCTCTCCTGTGCAAATAAAAACTGAACGGTTCAGTTTAGATTATCGGATAGTCATGCGGCAGGCATCTCGCTTTCCCCAAAGAGTCATCACGGTCTTCCTTCTCGGCGGTCTCGCTGTGGCGCTCACTGCGTGCGGCGAGGAGGAGAAATCGCCAGAGCGGGCTTCGTTGCCTGTAAAAACGCAGATCGTGTCGGCCTCGCAGCATGCCCGGTCGGTGGCGCTGACCGGAGAGATCAGGGCCCGCGTCCAGAGTGATCTCGCTTTCCGCGTGACCGGCAGGATCGCCCAACGCTTCGTCGAGGTCGGCGATCACATCAGGGCCGGTCAGGTTCTGGCGACCTTGGAAGCGCAGGAGCAGACGGCTGACGTTTCTTCCGCGATAGCCAGTGTCCAGTCGGCCGCCGCCACCTTGCGCCAGACCGCGGCCGCTTTTGATCGCCAGAAGACCTTGCTGGAGAGCGGCTTCACGACGCGGAGCAATTACGACGACGCCCAGCAAGCCTTCCAGGCTGCGCGGGCGACGCTCGACGCCGCCAGCTCCAATCTGGCGACAGCCCGGCAACAGCTCACTTATACATCCTTGATAGCGGATGCTTCGGGCATCGTGATCGCCCGCAATGCCGAGGCCGGACAGGTCGTCGATGCCGCGCAAGCCGTCTTCACCGTTGCGCGCGACGGCGAGCGGGACGCGGTCTTCGACGTCTATGAGGGGCTGCTGACCCAGAGGCCCGCCAGCGACACGGTTGAGATCGCGCTGGTCGACAACCCCGAGATTCAGGCGACCGGCAAGGTCCGTGAAGTTGCCCCCGCCATCGATCCCTCGACCGGCACGGTGCGCGTCAAGATCGCCATTGACCAGCCTCCCGCCGCGATGACCCTCGGCGCGGCCGTCACCGGCGTTGGCCGGTTTCAGCCCACCACCGTCTTCCGCCTGCCCTGGAGTGCCTATTTCATCGAGAACGGCAAGCCGGCCGTCTGGATCGTCGACCCGAGCAGTCACGTTGCTGTCCTGAAACCGATCGTGGTCGACAGCTACCGGACGGGTGAGCTGCTGATCAAGAGCGGCCTCGCAGCCGGCGACATCGTCGTGACGGCGGGCGTGCAGCAGCTGACACCCGGCCAGGTCGTGACCCCGCTGACAGAGGGTGAGCAGGCCAATAATGAGGCCGCGAAATGAACCGAGCCTCCCTTCTTCTCTCTGTCGCGGTCCTGGCCGGCATGCTGGCGGGGTGCACGCCCGACACGGACGAGGCAGCGTCGGAAAGTCCGCCGCGGCCTGTCCTCTCTCTCGTGCTCAAGCCACAGAAGGATCAGTCGATCGGCTTTGCCGGCACTATCCAGCCGCGTTTCCAGACCGATCGGGGATTCCGTGTGCTGGGCCGCCTCATCGCACGTCCGGTTGACGTCGGCGATATCGTGGCGCCAGGGCAGACGCTGGCGCAGATCGATCCGCAATTGCTGGATTTCGCCGTGCGCACCAGCGAGGCTGAGCTTGTCAAGGCGCAGGCGCAGCTGGCCAATGCCACCGCCGCCGAGGGCAGGACCAGCACCCTCTTTGCCAAGAAGATCGCCAGCCAGGCCGATTTCGACAATGCCCGGCAGGCACTCGATGCCGCAGCCGCCGGCGTGAAGGAAGCGCAGGCCAATCTCGCCAAGGCTCGCGAGCAGCGCGGCTACGCGACGCTGATGGCCGACGCGGCAGGAGTCGTCACCAGCGTCGATGCCGAGGTCGGCCAGACGGTCGCTGCCGGCCAGAAGGTCATGACGATCGCGCAAACCGATATAAGGGAAGCCGTCGTCGATATTCCCGACATGACGGCGCAGGGCCTGGGGTCGGGCGATCCCTTTGCGATCCGGCTGCAGACCGACCCCTCGATCACTGCAACTGGCAAGATCCGCGAGATTGCCCCGCAGGCCGACCAGGCGACACGCTCGCGCCGGGTCAAGATCACGCTCGACCAGAGCATCGAGGCATTCAGGCTCGGAGCCACCATCACCGCGCTGCCCGCGACCCCTGTGACGGCGGAGACGGTGTTCGACATCCCGGCCACGGCGGTTCTCGACCGTGATGGCGAAACCCGCGTCTGGCTGCTCGATCCGAAGAGCAAGACGGTGCGCACCGTGGCCGTCGTGCTGGCAGAGCGCGACGACCGCAAGGCGCGCATCACCGGCCAGCTCACGGCGGGAGATCGCCTCGTCGTCGCCGGCGTCCACAGCCTGTCCGAAGGACAGAGCGTCAAATTCGATGAAGAGGTTTCGCCGTGACGCGTTTCAACCTGTCCGACTGGTCGCTGCGCCACCGCTCGCTCATCTGGTACTTCATGCTCGTGGCGACGGTCGCCGGGATCTTCTCGTATTTCAATCTCGGCCGGGCTGAAGATCCGGACTTCACCATCAAGACGATGATCATCCAGGCGCGCTGGCCGGGCGCCACGGTGGAGGACATGACCGGCCAGGTCGCCGACCGCATCGAAAAGAAGCTCGAGGAGCTCGACAGCTTCGACTATGCCAAGAGCCTCAACATGCCGGGCATGACGACGATCTTCGTCAACCTCAAGCAGACGACCAAAGCCAGGGACATCCCCGCGATCTGGGCCAGGATTCGCAACATGATTGGGGACATCAAGAGCCAGTTTCCCGAAGGTGTCGTCGGACCGACATTCAACGACAGCTTCGGCGACGTCTATGGCAATATCTATGCCTTCACCGCCGACGGGTTCAGCCAGCGGCAGCTGCGTGACTATGTCGAGGACATCCGCGCCCGGATCCTGGCCGTGCCCGATATCGGCAAGGTCGATCTCATCGGCGCGCAGGACGAGGTGATCTACCTGCAATTCTCGACCCGCCAGATCGCAGCGCTCGGCCTGACGCAACAGGCGGTCGTCGAGACCTTGCAGGCGCAGAACGCGATCGCGCCATCGGGAACGATCGAGGCCCAGGGCGAACGGATCAGCGTGCGCGTCGGCGGCCAGTTCACTTCCGAGGACAGCCTGCGGGCCATCAATCTCAGGATCAACGACCGGTTCTTCCGCCTGGGCGATGTGGCCACCATCAGCCGCGGTTACGTCGATCCGCCGACCTCTCTGTTCCGCGTCGGCGGCAAGCCGGCGATCGGGCTGGCGATCGGCATGAAGCCGAACGCCAACCTCCTGAACTTCGGCGAAGCCCTGAAGCACGAGATGGCCAGGATCGAGGCCGACCTTCCGATCGGCATCGGCGTGCATCAGGTCTCCGACCAGCCCGCCATCGTCGAGGAAGCCGTCGGCGGCTTCACCAAGGCGCTGTTCGAGGCCGTGGCGATCGTCCTCATCGTCAGCTTCGTCAGCCTGGGGCTCAGGGCCGGCTTTGTCGTGGCGGTGACGATACCGCTGGTGCTGGGGATTACGTTCATCGCGATGGAGGTCCTCGGCATTTCGCTGCAGCGCATCTCGCTCGGCGCCCTGATCATCGCGCTCGGTCTCCTGGTCGATGACGCCATGATCGCGGTGGAGATGATGGTAGCGCGCCTGGAAGTGGGCGATACGCTCGAAAAAGCCGCCACCCATGTCTATGTCTCGACGGCATTCCCGATGCTGACCGGCACGCTGGTGACGGTCGCGAGTTTCATTCCCGTCGGACTGAACGACAGTGCCGCGGGTGAATTCACCTTCACGCTGTTCGTCGTCATCGCGGTTTCACTGCTGGTGTCCTGGATCGTCGCGGTCCTGTTCGTGCCGCTGCTCGGTGTAACGCTGCTGCCGAGGTCGATGAAGCAGAAGCACCATGGCGAGCCCGGCCGGTTCGCGCGCGTCTTCGGCGTCCTGCTGCGCGCCTGTGTGCGCTGGAAGTGGCTGACCATCGTCGCCACGGTGCTGGTATTCGCGCTCTCCGTGGGCGCCATGCGCTTCGTTCAGCAGCAGTTCTTTCCCTCATCCGACCGGCACGAGCTGATCATCGACTGGACGGTTCCGCAGAACGCGTCGATCACCGAAACCCGCGCGCAGATGGACCGCTTCGAGAAGACCGCCCTCGAAGGCGACCCGGACATCGAGCACTGGTCGTCCTATGTCGGCCAGGGCGCGGTCCGCTTCCTGCTTTCCTACGACGTGCCGCCGGCCAGTCCGAATTTCGGCCAGATCGTCATCGTGACCCGCGATGTCGAGGCGCGGGACCGCCTGCGCAACAAGCTCAAGGCCATCATCGCCCGCGATTATGTCGGGACGGACGCCTTCGTGCATCTGCTCGACATCGGCCCTCCCGTCGGCCGTCCGGTCCAATATCGCGTCAGTGGTCCGGATGTGCAGACCGTGCGTAACCTGGCGCAGACGGTTGCGGCGACGGTCTCGAAGAACGAGAATCTCACCGATATCGCCTATGACTGGAACGAGCCGGGACGCGTGGTGAAGGTCGATGTATTGCAGGACAAGGCAGCCCAGCTCGGCATCACGTCCGAAACGATCGCGACCGCGCTCAACAGCATCGTCGGCGGCACGACCGCGACCCAGGTGCGCGACAATATCTATCTGGTGAATGTGATGGGCCGGGCCCGCGACAGCGAGCGCTCGTCCATCGAGACCCTGCAGAACCTGCAGATCCAGACGAGTGCCGGCAAGCCGGTCCCGCTCGCCGCGGTCGCCAATTTCCGCTACGAGTCGGAGCAGCCGGTGATCTGGCGGCGCGGCCGACTGCCGACCATCACCGTCAAGGCCGCGATCGGGACGGCGGTTCAGCCGGCGACCGTCGTCGCCGAGCTGGCGCCGCGGATTGACGAGATCACCCGCGCCTTGCCGGCCGGCTATCGGATCGTCGCCGGCGGCTCGGTCGAGGAAAGCGCCAAAGGACAGGCCCCGATCATCGCCGTCGTTCCGATGATGCTGCTCGTCATGGCGACGATCCTGATGATCCAGCTCCAGAGCTTCCAGCGGCTTTTCCTCGTGACCGTCGTGGCGCCCCTGGGTCTTATCGGCGTGGTCAGCGCGCTCCTGCCGAGCGGGGCGCCGCTCGGCTTCGTCGCCATTCTGGGCGTCCTGGCGCTGATCGGCATCCTGATCCGAAACTCCGTCATCCTCGTCATCCAGATCGAGCAGCTGCGCAGCGAGGGCAGGGATGGGTGGTCGGCGGTGATCGAGGCGACGGAGCATCGCATGCGCCCGATCATGCTGACCGCGGCGGCCGCGAGCCTCGCTCTGATTCCGATCGCGCGTGAGGTCTTCTGGGGGCCGATGGCCTACGCCATGATGGGCGGGATCATCGTGGGCACGGTGCTGACGCTCCTGTTCCTGCCCGCTCTCTATGTGGCCTGGTTCCGCCTCAAGGAGCCCAAGGCGCAGGACGGGCAGGGGACTCTCCAGCAATTGACTCAGACATGAGGCATCATCCCCTTCGACCGTAAGTGCCGCTTCTGTGCCGCGATACGGAACGGCGCGTTTCCCGCGCCATAGCCTCCGTAAGGCCCCTTCCGCTCGACCACTTCGATCAGGAAACCTTCGCCGAAGGGCGGGGCGTAGAGCTGGAAGAACTCGCCGAACTCGTCGCGGTCATAGAGGATGTTCTCCGCCCGCAGCCGGTCGGCCAGCTCCGGCGCGAGGCCGAAACGCGCTTCGACATCGTCATAGTAGTTGGGCGATATCGCCAGGGCGGCGAAGCCTCTGTCTCGCAGGGCTTTCGCCGTTGCGAAGATATCGCCTGTCGACAGCGCGAAGTGCTGAACGCCCGACCCGAAGCTCTCCGCGATGAAACGCCCGGCCAGCGTCTGGCTGTTGTCGGCGCCGTTCAGAATGAGTCTGAGGCCGCCGCCGCCGCTTTCGATCACCTGGCTCCTGACCACGCCCGAGGGATCGATGACATCGACCATGGGCATCTTCCGCGTCTCGAAGATCGAGGTGTAGAAGAGCTGCCAGGTCAGCATCTCGCCGTATTCCATCGTTTGCCCGACATGATCGATGCAGGTCAGTCCGGCATCGGAGCGCCTGGCGTCATCCTCCGTGAGAGAGAAATCCACATCCCAGAGACGGGCAAGATCGGACTTGCCGTCGATGAAATAGACGAGACCGCCGCCAACGCCGCGTATGGCCGGAATCTCGAGCTCACCGGGGCCGACCGTTTGAGTGAAGGGAACGGCCAGAAGCGCCCTGGCCCGCTCGACCGTTGCCCGGGCGTCCTCGACCTTGAGCCCGAAGGCATAGACCGAGGTTCCGCGCACCAGGAAAGCGGAATGCGCCAGACCGGTGCTCTCGGTATTGATGACGATGTTGATGTCGCCTTGCCGGAACAGGGTGACGTCCTTGGAAATGTGACGGGCCGCCTTGCGAAAGCCAAGCGCATGCAGGAGCGCCGCAACCTGCCGCCCGCCCGCCTGGTCGGCGGTGAATTCGATGAAGGCAATGCCCTCGATGCCGACGCGCCGGGGCAGTCGCGGCAGTGTCTGCGTCAGCGCCGGCTCATCGCGCTTCACCTGGTCCATCAGGTAGATCAGCGAGCGGTGCCCATCGATGGAGATGGACTTCGGCGAGCCGCCGCGGAACTGGTCGTTGAAAATCTCCAGTGACAGATAGCCGTCATAGCCCGTGGCCGCGACGGCACGCAGGAAGTCCTTGACCGGCAAATCTCCTTCGCCCGGCATGTTGCGGAAATGCCGGCTCCAGTAGAGAAGGTCCATCTCGATCAGCGGCGCGTCGGCGAGCTGGACGATGAATATCTTTTCCTTGGGGATGGCCCGGATGGACCCGATATCGATCTTGCGCGCCAGCGTGTGGAAGGAATCGAGAATGAGACCGATGCCGGGATGGTCTGCCCGCCGCACGATCTCCCAGGCGTCGCGATGGTCGTTGATATGCTTGCCCCAGGCCAACGCTTCGTAACCCACCCGCAAGCCGCGCTGGGCCGCGCGCTCGCCGAGCTCGCGAAAATCGGCCGCGGCGCGGTCGATGCCGCCGAGCGCGACAGGCGATACGCTCGAGCATACCAGCATCAGATCGGTGCCGAGTTCCTGCATGAGGTCGAACTTGCGTTCCGCCCGGTCGAAGGCGCGCCGGCGCTGCGGTTCGGGCAGGCCCTCGAAATCGCGGAACGGCTGGAACAGAGTGATCTCCAGCCCGAGATCGCGCGCCATCCGCCCCACATCGCGCGGCGAGCCGTCGAAACCCAGGAAATCGTTCTCGAAGATCTCGACACCGTCGAAGCCCGCCGCGGCGATGGCCGACAGCTTCTCGGAAAAATCGCCGCTGATCGAGACCGTGGCGATCGAGGTCTTCATGCGTCGATCATCCGGATCATGGCGCGCAGGGCGAGAACATATCCATGCGCCCCGAAGCCTGCCATGACGGCGGTGGCGACCTTGGAGACCATGGAGTTGTGGTAATAGGCTTCCCGCCGGTGGATATTGGAAATATGCA
Source organism: Taklimakanibacter lacteus (assembly GCA_003576695.1). Lineage (GTDB taxonomy): Bacteria > Pseudomonadota > Alphaproteobacteria > Rhizobiales > Aestuariivirgaceae > Taklimakanibacter > Taklimakanibacter lacteus. Next base: position 182,353 of record QOZQ01000007.1, on the reverse strand, counting down.
GCTCGATGATCGGCCCATTGAACATCTTCAGAGCATCGAGGATGGCGAGCGATGTGAAGGTCAATGCGGCCGGGTTGATGATGATGCCGGCACCTTCATCGATCGCATCATGGATCCAGCTGACGATCTCGCCCTCCATGTTTGACTGGTGGAAGCGCACCGGCCGGCCGCGGGCTGCCATGCCGCACATGGCCTCGATCTCCGCCAGTGTCGTCGTTCCGTAGATTTCAGGCTCGCGCTTGCCCAATCGGTTGAGATTAGGCCCGTTCAGGATGAAGATGGATTTGCTCGTCATTTGCCTACCCGCTGTAGCCGAAGGCCCGGGGGAGCCAGAGCACAAGTCCCGGAAATGAGGTGATCAAGGCGAGCGCCGCCACCATGGCCGCGAGAAAGGGCAGGGTGTCGCGCACCAGCGCCCGCATCGGCACTTCCGCGATGCGCGTCATGACGAAGAGCAGCAGGCCATAGGGAGGCGTGATCAGGCCCAGCATGATATTGACCACAACCACCACGCCGAAATGCACCATGTCGATGCCGAGCGCTTGCGCGGTCGGGATGAGCACCGGGACGACCACCAGCAGGATCGTCGTTCCCTCGAGCACGCAGCCGAGGACGAGCAGGACGATATTGACCAGGATCAGGAAACCCAGCGGCGACAACTCCCATGCCCGCAGAATGATGCTGAGCGACTGGGGGATGTTTTCGACGGTCACTATATAGTTGAACACGAGGGCGCCGGTGATCAGCATGCCGATCGAGGCCGCCGTGCGGGCGCTCGCCAGGATGGAGCGGTAGAAGTCGGCGAAGCTCACGCTGCGATAGAGCACGATCGAGATGAGAAGCGCATAAGCGGCGGCGACCGCCGCGGCCTCGGTCGGCGTCGCCGCGCCGGAATAGATCCCGCCGAGCAGCACCACCGGCATCATCAGGGCAGGGAAGGCGCGCCACGTGACCAGTGGAAGTTCTCTCAAGGGCGTGGGCTCCTCGACGGGAAACTGCTTGCGCCGCGCATCGAGGAACACGATGACCATCTGGGCCAGGGCCATGAGCAGGCCGGGCACCACGCCGCCAAGGAAGAGATATCCGATGGAGGCATTGGAGACGAGCGCATAGATGATCATCGGGATCGAGGGCGGGATGATCGGGCCGATCACCGCGGTGGCGGCGGTCAGTGCCGCGGCATAGCTCGCGGGATACCTGTTGTCCCTGGTCATCATCTGCTGCATCAGCTTGCCGGTGCCGGCGGCATCGGCGATGGCGGAACCCGACATGCCGGCGAAGATGATCGACTGGACGATGTTGACATAGGCAAGTCCGCCGCGGAAGCGGCCGACAATGGCATTGCAAAAGGCCAGCAGGCGATCCGTCATCGAGCCGATATTCATGAGCTCGGCAGCAAGGATGAACAACGGCACCGCCAGGAGGATGTAGTTTGTATACATCCCGTTGAGGATCTGCTCCGCCGCGGTTCCCATGTCGAGACCGGCCAGTGCCAGATAGAGAATTGATCCGGCGATCATTGCATGGCCGATAGGCAGGCCCAGGACGGCCAGCGCCGTCATGGCGACGACACAGAGCGAGAACGGACTTGCGAGACTCATACGCCCGACGCCGCCTTCGTCGGATCGAAATCTGCCGGCGCCCGGCCGAACAAGGCTTGCCAGGCGAGCCACAGATAGCGGGCGATGACCGCGACCACGAACAGGAGGTAGACCGAGAACAGCCAGTCGAAACGAATCTTCAGATAGGCGGTCTTCTCCACCTTCATGAAGGTCACGTAATCGGCGGTGGCGGGAAAGGAGATCCCATAGAGGACGATGAGCACGATCGCCGAGATCACGAAGATGATCCGTCGCGCCTTGGGTCCGGCAGCCGCGTAAAGGAGGTCGAAGCGGATCTCCTCGTCTTCCCGAACGACGAAGGCGGCCCCGAACAGCACGATCCAGATCCACAGGACCACGCTGATCTCATTGGTCCAGCCGACCGGGAAATTGAGCAGGTAGCGAAAGACGATCTGCAGGATGAAGGCGGCGAACATGACGAACAGCATGGCCGCCAGCAGGTTCTCCCCGCGCCGGTAGAGCCACATGCCGGTATGGCGAAGTCTCGGATCCATTCAGCCTCCGCCCCCATCTGCGGCGAGGCGGGTGCCGGCAGTCGGCCGCCGGCGCCCGTCCGGTCTCAAAGCGTGTTGATCTTCTCGATCATGCCTTGCGGCCAGTCCTTGGCAAGATCGGACGCCAGGTATTTCTCCTGCGCGAATTTGCGGAAAGCCGCCACATCCGGCTCATAGAGCTTGAGCCCCTTGGATTTGAAGACTTCCACCAGGTCCTTCTCGCGGGCCAGATGCTTGCTCGTCGAGAAGTCGATGGCCTTGTCGGCTGCCGCCTGGAACTTGGCCTGCTTGTCCGGCCCCATCTTGTCCCAGGTCTTCTTCGCGACGGTCAGCAGGTCGAAGCCCACGAGATGCGCTGTCAGGACGATCTGCGACATCACCTCGTAGAACTTCATATTCTCGACATTGGGTAGCGGATTGTCCTGGCCGTCGATGGCGCCGGTCTGCAGGCCGGTATAGACCTCGGCATAGGCCATGGGCGTGGGATTTGCGCCCAGCGCGCTGCCCAGGAACTGCCAGGCATCGCCGCCCGGCATGCGCAGCTTGATCCCGGCCATGTCGGCCGGCGTCTTGATTTCCTTGTCGGGCTTCAGGCCGACCTGGCGTACGCCGAAATAGGTCGGCCCCAGCACCTTCACGCCGAGCTGGTCCTCGGTCATCTGCTTCATCTGGGCGCCCATCTCGCTGGCGAAGAAGCTCTTGAGATGTGCCGCGTCGCGGAACAGATATCCGGCGGTCAGGAGCGACCAGGCCGGGATCTGCTTGGAAATGTCCTGCGGCGCGATATTGCCCATCTCGAGATTGCCGCGCTGCAGCGCGACCAGTTCGGTGCCTTGCTTGAAGAGGTTGCCGCCGTAATAGCCCTCGAAGGCGAAGTCGTCCTTGATGGCGTCGGCGAACATTTTCATCATCTCGGCGCGAATATCCTGCTCCGAGAACACGGCCGAAAAGCGCAGCTTCGGCTTGTCCTGCGCCAGCGCCGGAAATGCGGCCGTCGTCGCGAGCAGGCCGGTTCCTGCCAGGAAATGGCGGCGTGTGATGCTTACAGTCATTGCCTTCCTCCCATTTTGAAACTTACAGGGCCTTGATTGGCCTCAGATGCAATCGATCCTTTCCTGTTCCGCGGCTGCGAAATGCGCGGCCATGGCATGTCGGTCCGGCGTCTTGCCGGTGAAGAGCTCGAACGCACGCGCGGCCTGGTAGATGGCCATTCCTGTGCCCGGCAATATGCGGCAGCCAAGCGCGCGGGCCCGCCTGAGGAGCTCGGTCTCGACCGGGAAATAGATGATCTCGGCTACCCAGTGGCGATGCGACAACAGGCTTTCGGGGAAGGGCATGCCGGGATATTTGATCATGCCGACAGGCGTGGCGTTCACCAGGCCATCGGCATGGCGAAGGGCGCCGGCGGGGTCAGCCTCCACCCGCATGCGTCCCGGGAAGCGTCTTCCCACCGCAACGCAAAGCGCGTCCGCTCTCGCGCTGTCGGTATCGAACAGCCAAAGCTCGCCGACGCCCAGATCCATCAAGGCATAGGCGACGGCGGCACCGGCACCGCCGGCGCCGAACTGAACGACGCGCCGGAGAGGGGCGTCCGCCATTTCTTCCCGAAAGCTTTGGGCAAAGCCCCAGCTGTCGGTATTGTGACCAATGGCGCCCGGTCGGCCGAAGACGATGGTGTTCACCGACCCGATGGCCTCCGCCTCGGATGTCATCCCATCCAGATGCCCGATCACCGATTGCTTGAACGGGTGTGTGACATTCAGTCCGGCAAATCCCTTGGCGCGCGCCGATTCCAGGATCGCGCCAAGCGCGCGATCGGGCAGATCGAGCTGGTCGAAATCCACCAGGACATAGCGATAGGCGAGGCCGAGGCGCGCGCCTTCGAGCTCGTGCATCTTCGGGCTGCGTGAGGACTGGATGCCGCGGCCGATCAGGCCGATGAGCATATGGGGCCGGCCCGGGTCCGCCTGCGGTGGCATCACCCGGTCGAGCGTCTTGCCGATCGCTCCAGCCGATCCTCCCAAGCCTCGCTCCTTTGGACCTTTTGAGTCCGTTCGGCGCCTGGCCGGCGCACTTGTATTTCCGGGCGGCGAAACAATAATGCCCAGACTGGACTTACAAGAATGTACGAACTAGTTAGTTTAGTCAACCGCCAGTATGGGTTCGAGGGGATCGCTATGAAATTGCAAAGGAAACCGCAGGAGCCGGGCAAGACGGGAAAGGTCACCCGGCCGCAGGATCCGGAAGGAACCCGCCGCAACATCCTTGAGGTCGCCTCGAAGGAATTCGCGCTCAACGGCCTGTCGGGGGCGCGCATCGATGAGATTGCCGCGCGCACCCGGTCATCGAAGCGGATGATCTATTATTATTTCGGCGACAAGGAGGGGCTCTATCTGCACGCTTTAGAGAATGCCTACCGGCTGGTCCGCGACGGTGAAACGAAGCTCGATACCGACGGCCTGGCGCCGCCGGAGGCGCTGCGCAAGCTTGTCGAGTTCACGTTCGATCACCATCGTCGGCATGAGGAATTCATCCGTATGGTGATGATCGAGAACATCCATCACGGTCAGTATCTCGAGCGTTCGGACATCATCCGCGAAGTCAACAAGACGGCCATAGATCACATTGCGCGCATCTATCACCGGGGTGTTTCCGACGGGACGTTCCGTGCCGGAATAGATCCCGTCGATCTGCACTGGCAGGTCAGCGCGCTTTGCTTCTTCAATGTCTCCAATCGCGCGACCTTCGCGAAGATTTTCGACCGCGACCTTGACAGCGAAGCGGCGCAAGCCCGCCTGCGCAATAATACGGTCGCTACGATACTGCGTTTCGTTTCGCTTCGGCCGGATATGGCATCTTGAAACGGCGGGCCTCCCGCGAGGAAGCCAGAGCACGATTTCCGCATCAAGCCGCCATATTGTGCCAGCGCAAAGACACCGCACGCCGGAAGAAGTAATCGAATCCGGTTTCATGGCTGACCTGTGTGACCATGCCTGTGCGATCAGATCAAATAGTCGATGATGTGATGCGAGAGCTGCCGCCGGCCATTGCGATATTCCTGAGATACGGGATGCTCTGTGTCGGATGTCCGGTCGCTCCCTTTCACACGCTGGAAGAAGCCTGCCGGGCGCATGGTGTTGAGCAGGAGCTTTTTCTCACCGCATTGCGGGCTGTCCTGCAGGCGCGAAGCGGTCCGGCCTGAAAAGAGGCTCATGAGTTAATCCGAAACAGCCTCGGCAATCGCCATCAGCCGATGGGCGTCACGCAGAACCACGCGCTGGCGACCGCTTTCCACTATTCCGCCCTGTTCCCAGGCGCTCAGGATGCGGCTTACGGTATGAAGCGTCGTCCCTGTCATCTCGGCGATATTCTGCCGGCTGATGGGAAAGTCGATTTCGATGCCGCGATCGACCTTGCGCCCGGCCTGGTTGGCAAGCCTCAGCAAGGCGCGAGCGACTCGTCGCTCCACCTCTTCCGTCGATATCTCGATGACGCGCGCATGGGCTTCCTGAAGGCGAGTGCCCACTGTCTGCAATGTTCCGGATGCGAGCGTCGGATAGCTCCGGACAAGCTCGGACCAAATGGAGGCCGGCCAGATGAGCGCGACGCTGTCGACCACCGCAACGGCGGTTGCCGGGTAAGTATTCAGGCCGATCACATGCGCGACACCGAATATCTCGCCAGGGGAAACATATCTGACCACGACCTGCTCACCGGTCGGCGTGACTTTCAGAGCCTGCACATGCCCATGCAGCAGGAGGAAGAAAGACTGAGCCTCGGCACCCTGTTCGAAGATATGCGCGTTCTTTGTGAAGCGTGCCGATCTTGCCTTGCCCAGGATATCTTCGACCTGACTGCGCGTGAGTTCCCGGAAAATCGGCACATCGGCAACGAGCGAGGGATCAAGGCCAGCCATAGTGAACCTCTGTGAGCCACAGTGGAACCCTATAGCCTCGATCCTGGCAAATAAAGAGCTGACACCCTTAAATGGCAGGCACGGGCTCTAGCCGGGCCTGCCATGCGGTCGGGTGGCTCAATGACCCTCGGCTGCGGCGCTGCGCTCCGGGTCGTAGTCCTTGAAGACAGTGGGGTTGTCGGGACCTTCGACTGTCAAAATCCCGGCCAGTCCGCGTTCGACCCGTGTCAAGGCATGATCGACGAGAATATAATTGCCGGGAACCTCGAGCTTGAATTCGACCACGCTGGCGCCGCCCGGCGGTGTGGTGATGGTCTGCACGTCGCTGAGCGGCTTCGCGGTCAGCGAGCCCATGGTATAGACCTTGTCGAAGATCTCGCCGATCACATGGAACGACGAGGTGTAGTTGGGGCCGCCGACACCGAAGAAGATCCTGATTGTCTCACCGGTCTTTGCCTTCAAGGGTGTCTTCTTCAGCGCCTCGGTCGTGCCGTTGAATACGAAATATTCCGGCCGCTCGTTCATGAGCTTGTCGTAGCTTTCCACGAGCTGTCCGCCTGTGCCGAACGCCTGCTCGGTATAGATCTCGCCCTGCATAACGTAGAATTCACGGTCGACCTTGGGCAAGCCGCCTTCCGGCTCAACCAGTATCAGGCCATACATGCCGTTGGCGATATGCTGGGCGACCATCGGCGTGGCACAATGATAGACATAGATGCCGGGCTGCGTCGCCTTGAACTCGAAGCCGCGGGTTTCGCCTGGTGCGGCCTCAGTTGCCTTGGCGCCTCCGCCGGGCCCGGTCACGGCGTGAAAATCGACATTGTGCATCATCACGCTGTCATCGGCATTCTTGAGGGAAACCTCGACCGTATCGCCTACTCGGACGCGCACGAAAGGCCCGGGAACCTTCCGGTTGAATGTCCAGTAGTGGAAGATGGCGCCGTCCGCGAGTTGTCCGGTCACTTCGACGGTCTCGAGACCGATCTTGATCCGCTGCGGCCCTCTGACGCCCACCGGGCCGGGGAGGTCCGTCGGATCGCGAACGACATTGGTGACCGGCTGCGCGGCGAGGGTTTCCCCATCGTGGCTCGTTCCCATCGCCGCCATCATATCGTCGGCGGTCGCATCAAGTGGTGCTGAAACAAGGCCCGCAGCGCAGAAGGCAATAAAGGCAACCGTTACGGTCAATGAACGGCGCCCTATGGTCAATGTGCTCATGGCACGTCTCCTTTTGTTGGGCCGCCTGGCGAATCTGAGGGAACCGCCAATCCGGATGACGCCGATCTAAAGGACCATCCGTCTTCTGTTCTTGATCCGGCGCAAAGAGAGGCGACGACTTCACCCGCCGCCATATCGATATCGTTCTCGCATTTGATCTCGCGCAAATTGCCGGACACCGGTACCCGCTATTTCATCGATCCGAACAAAGCGAGCGAGACCGCTCGTGCAAGAGACGGAGAGAGAAAATGCGGACCATCCCCAAGATCGCTGCCGCCCTGACGGCCATGACCCTCGCTACTTGTCCCCTGTTGGCGGCGGAAATCGAGGTCGAGATGCTCAACAGGGGGGCGGAAGGAGTCATGGTTTTCGAACCGTCTCTGATCAAGCTCGCTCCTGGTGATACGGTGAAGTTCATGCCGACGGACAGGGGGCACAATGTCGAGACGATCAAGGGCATGCTGCCTGAGGGCGCGGAATCCTTCGCCGGCAAGTTGAACGAGGAAGTCACGATCACCTTCGACAAGCCTGGTGTCTACGGAGTCAGGTGCAAGCCGCATTATGGAATGGGCATGGTCGGCCTCATCGTCGTTGGCGAGCCCGCAAACACGGATAACGCCAAGGCGGTCACCCATCCGGGCCGCGCCAAGCAGATTTTCGCCAAGTTGTTCGACAGGTTGGCGACGGAGCAGACTGCGATGAAGCAGCCCTGAGCCGGCGGTCGATTGGCCCATCCGGACCGCCCGCTGGCGGCCCGAAACTAACCGGCTTGGGATATCTGGTATGGCTCCTGTTCAACGCCTGCGGAATTATACTGGGCCGGCGATCCTGTCCTATGGTTTCAGGCCCTTCTTTCTTTGCGGATCGCTTTTCGCCGGGATCGCCATTCTGGCATGGTTGCCGATGTTCGAGGGCCGTCTCGCCCTGCCGACAACGCTCGCACCGCGCGACTGGCATATCCACGAGATGCTCTACGGGTATCTCGCCGCGGTAATGACCGGATTCCTGTTGACCGCTATCCCGAATTGGACCGGCAGGCTCCCTATTCGGGGCAGGCCGCTTCTTGCGCTCGTCCTCTTGTGGCTGGCAGGCCGTGTCGCCATCGCGGCCTCGGCCTGGCTAGGCACATTCCTCGCCGCGGCGATCGATGTCTCGTTCCTGCTCCTCGTCATTGCCGCCGCGGCGCGGGAGATCATCACCGGGGCAAGCCGGCATAATCTCAAGATCCTCGCCGTCCTCGCGGTGTTCGCCGCCGGGAATATCAGCTTTCACGTCGAAGCGCACGGCGTTGGCGAGGCCGCCTATGGCACAAGACTGGGAATCGCCGCCGCCATCGTGCTCGTCAGTCTTGTGGGCGGGCGCGTCGTGCCGAGCTTCACGCGCAACTGGCTTGTCCGCGTCAACCCGGGCCGGCTTCCCGCATCCTTCGGAAAGTTCGACGCTCTTTGCCTGGCCCTGACGGCGGCAGCGCTCCTCCTCTGGACAGGAATGCCCGACGCGGCTTCGACCGGTGCGGCGCTTGTCGCTGCTGGACTCATGCAGGCAATTCGCCTCGCTCGTTGGGCCGGCGACAGGACTCTTCGCGATCGCCTGGTTCTTATCCTGCACGTCGCTTACGCCTTCGTCCCGCTCGGTCTCCTGCTTGTCGGCGTAGCCGCGCTCCTGCCGGGATTTCCGCCAGGTGCCGGCATCCATGCCTGGACGGCCGGCGCCATCGGAACGATGACGATCGCCATCATGTCGCGGGCAAGCCTCGGCCATACGGGCAGGGCGCTTGTCGCCTCGCCGGTCACGCAGGTAATTTATGGCATGATTGTCGGCGGGGGCCTTCTTCGGATATGCGCATCCCTGGTTCCCGAGCTTGCCGCCATGCTGATCCCTGTCGCAGGCCTCGCCTGGGCTGGCGCATTTCTCGGCTTTGCCCTCCACTATTGGGCAATCCTTACCGGGCCGCGTCTCAATCCCGTCACGCGCTAAGGGGCCGTTCCCATTTTCATGCTCGCTCGCGACCGACCCTCGCCCCCTCGAAGATGAGTGTGCCGGTGATCCTGCTTCCCTAATCGCGGGGAACGAACATCCTTCGCAGTGTTCCGTCCTTCAGCCAGAGTTGATGATACAGGGACGCGCAGACATGCAGGGTTATCAATGCGATCAGGACCGGCTTCCCTGGTTCATGGATCTCGCCATAAGGATCCCCGATGTAGAATGCCAGGAGGCCCGAGATGGGCATGAAAATGAGGAGCACATAGAATGCGCCATGGCTGAGCTTCGCGGTCATCGCCATCCATCCCTGTTGCGGCGGCGGTGGCGTGCCAGCGACGGCTCGCAGCCACAATCTTGCGGCGACAAGCGCAAGGATCGCAATCCCCGCCCAATAATGCGTGTCGGCAAGAAACTGATCAAGGGGCGATGCGGGTGTACCCCTCTCATTGGAGTCGATTGCCTCGGCAATCGACTCTCCAAAAATCAGTTGCAGGAGAACCAGAGCGGCAATGAGCCAGTGCAGGGCAATTTGAAAGCCAGTGTAACCTGACTGGGGGCGGACTGACATGAGGTACCTTAAGGGAGATCAAATCACCGATTACGATAGACGCTGCTCCGTAATCGACTTTGACGGAGATCAAGGCAAACGACGATTCCGGAGGGGCAGGTCTTGATGCAAATCAAAGTGCACGGTCGGGCGTGGAATAAGCTTACATTATGTATAGTACACGAAACCGCGGCAACATGCTCATCCGGCTATCGGCCGTGGTTCTGCTTTTGGCGCCAGGCATTGTTCATGCCGAAGATTACAACACCGCGCTGTTGGCAATATCTTTCGATGATGGACGTGTGACCGCCGGAATGATGTGCAACAGCACGGGGCTCGGCAATGCCGATCCTGCGGGCGTCCCGCCTGTGTGCCGGAAATTTGAAGAGCCGGGCGCAAGAGCATGCCAGCGCTCGAGTTCGAGTATCCTGAATCCTGATATCCTGGCCTTTGACGTCACTCGATGGCCGCGGCATGCCGTGGCCGAGTTGGCGAACAGGCTGCAGCTGATGGATGATCCCCTGAACTATGATTTCTCAAGGGTAACTTTGGCAGGGTGGAAGGTCCGGAGGATCATGGAAAATCGGGGCCAAGACGGTCTTGCTCCGCTCGTATTCGAATTCAGTTCCGGTTCCTATCTGCTGATGAAAGCCCCCGGGCCTTCGTCGGCCTCCGGAAGCTGACAATCCTGGAGCGCGAGACAACGGGGGTGTTCGCCCGCGCTCCAGGCTGTCAGCGGTCCGATCGTTCGCCGCCGATCAGGCCGCTTTCACTTCGATCTTTTTGGTGGGCTTCTGCGCTTCGGCGCTCTTGGGCAGAACAACTGTCAGAACGCCCGCCCTGAGACTGGCCTCGATCTTGCCGCTATCCACTCCCTCGGGGATTTGGAAGCTGCGCTCGAACGATCCGTAGCGGCGCTCCGAGAGCTCAGTGTCGCCATGCTTCTCCTGCTTGAACTCCTTCTTCTCGCCTTTGATGGTCAGCCGGCCATTGACGAGTTTCACTTCGAGGTTGTCCGGAGCCATCCCCGGAACTTCGGCGGTGATCTCGTAAGACTTCTCATTGTCGACGATGTCGACAGCCAGTGCGGATGTCGTCTCAAGCCGGGTGAACGGCTCGATGTCGAAAATGGACCGCTGAAAGACCGGACGCCAGCCACGGTCGAATTGATCGAACATCTGGTTGATCTCGCGTTGCAAGCTCTGCAGCGGATGCCAGGGAGCAACCTCCGGCTTGCCGAGTCTGGTTTCTCTCGATACAGGCAATTTGGTTACGGTCATGATGTCCTCCTTGCTCGGATGAAGAAACGATTAATGCCCTTCGGTCCAATCTTCTTTGATCTCGATCAATCTGCCCAGGGATGGCAGCCTCCGTTGGGAATGCTGAAACGAGGCGGATTTGATCTGAGTCAACCTGTCCCGAATCCGGGTTCGCTAAACATCGCGATGCAGAATGCATCGCGAGGGTGGAGTCATGACTCACAAGCAAGTCCTCTTTCGTTCGGCCGCCCGAGAGAAGATTCTCCGCGGCGCCACGCAGCTCGCCGACGCCGTTCGTGTGACGCTCGGCCCTCGGTCGAAATCCGTGCTGATTGAAAAGAAGTGGGGCGCACCGGTAGTCTGCAATGACGGCGTGACGATCGCCAAGGAATTCGATCTCAAGGATCCGGAAGAAAATCTCGGCGCCCGCATGCTGCGGCAAGCTGCGGAGAAGACAGGCGACATGGTCGGTGACGGTACAAGCACATCGACGATCCTGGCGCATGCCATATTTGCGGATGGCGTGCGCAATGTGGTCGCCGGTGCCAGCGCCATCGAGATAAAGAAGGGTCTGGACAAGGCATTGCTGCGCGCGACCAAGACGCTGCGCGATATCTCGCGGCCGGTCAAGACCAGGCTCGAGAAGGAACAAGTCGCCGCGATCTCCGCCCACAATGATCCGGCGATGGGCAAGCTCGTCGGTGAGGCCATGGAGAAAGTCGGTGGGGAAGGCGTCATCACCGTCGAGGAATCGAAGACCACCGAGACAACGATGGAAGTCGTCGAGGGCATGCAGTTCGACCGCGGCTTCCTGTCCCCGTACTTCGTCACCGACGCCGAAAAGATGGAAGCGGTGTTGGAAGACCCCATGCTTCTTCTCGTCGACAGGAAGATTTCGACGCTTCACGATCTGATCAAGCTCCTGGAGGCAGCGGCGAAAGCAGGTGCGGCGCTCCTCGTAATCGCCGAGGACGTGGACGGCGAGGCGCTGGCGACGCTGGTGCTGAACCACGTCCGCGGGACCTTCCGGAATTGCGCGGTCAAAGCGCCGGCATTCGGCGACCGGCGCAAGGCGATATTGCAGGATATTGCCATACTGACCGGCGGGCAGGTGATTTCCGATGACCTCGGGCTGAAGTTGGAGAATGTGACGGTGGAGCAGCTCGGGCGGGCGAAGCGCGTGGTTGTCGGTAAGGACCAGACGACAATCATCGGTGGCGCCGGAGACGCGGGCGCCATCAAGGGGCGCGCCGATCAGCTGCGTCGCGAGATCGATGAGACGACCAGCGACTATGATCGCGAAAAGCTGAAAGAACGATTGGCGAAGCTCGCGGGCGGCGTGGCGGTGGTCCGGGCGGGCGCACCGACCGAGGCGGAAATGAAGTCCAAGAAAGAGGCATTGGACGACGCCATAAATGCGACGAAGGCCGCGGTAGCGGAGGGTATAGTTCCCGGCGGAGGTCTTGCCTTGCTGAAATGCATCACCGAGGTCGCCGAGGAAGAAAAGACCTGCGAGGGGGATGAGCGGACCGGGGTGCAGATCCTGAAGCGTGCCCTTGAGGCCCCGGCCCGTCAGATTGCCGAGAACTCCGCGGTCGATGGCGGTGTCGTGGTCGCCAGGATGATCGAGGGAAAGGGCAGTTTTGGCTTCGACGCGGGCCGCAAGGAATATGTCGACCTGATGGCGGCTGGCATCATCGACCCGACGAAGGTCGTCCGGATTGCGTTGGAGAACGCAGTTTCTGTCGCAAGTGTCCTGCTCTTGACCGAGGCGACGATGACCGAGGTTCCGGAGTCCGCCAAAGAGCGCGTGGCCGAGCCGGAAATGGCGATGTAGTTTCTATCCGGGGACGAGACATGCTTCTGAAAGCCGGCATACCCACGCTTCTCCTTCTCGCGATGGCAGCTCAACAGGCATTCGGAGACACCTCCCTGATCGATACGGGCCGATTGCTCGCGGAAGCGAACTGCCAGCGATGCCATAGCATCGAGCGGACCGGTGACAGCCCATTCGTCGAAGCGCCCCCGTTCCGCGTCATCGCACGAATGTACAAAGCATCCGATCTGGAAGAGGCCTTCGTGGAAGGAATCGTGGTCGGACATCCGGCAATGCCCGAATTCCAGATGACGGGCGAGCAGGCCGCGGCGATTACGGCATATATCGACAGCCTGGGCCACTGAAGCCTGATATTCATCATTGGGCGAATGGACATGTCAAATGACGCCACGATCGGAGATGCCGGGCACGAGCCGGAAAGCCCGCCGCCTGAGGTTCCTCGGCTCCTCCCGCCTACGGCTCTGCGAGTCGAATGCGATCCCGCCTGTCTCGGCTTCTCGACAACGTCGGAGCTTGAGCCGCTAAGCGGCTTCTTCGGCCAGGATCGCGCCGCGCATGCGATCAGATTTGGCACCGGCATCCGACAGCCCGGCTACAACTGCTTCGTGCTCGGGCCTGCCGCCGCCGGTGGTCAGCGCGCCATTCGCGCCTTCCTGTGTGAACGCGCGCGTGCCGAGCCAGCGCCTGACGATTTTGCCTATGTGAATAATTTCGACGACAGTCGCCGCCCCCGTGCGTTGCGGCTGCCACCGGGGCGCGCGCAGCTGCTGCGCAACGACATGCAAGAACTGGTGGGCGAGCTCGGCATTTCCATTCCAAGCCTGTTTGAATCGGAGGAATACAAATCACGTCGTCGCGCGGTCGATGAGGCATTCGAGAATGCACAGGAGAAGGCCCTTGAAGCGCTGGAAACAAAGGCGGGAAGCCAGGATATCGCCATTCTGCGCACGCCGATGGGCTTTGCCTTTGCTCCGAAGGAAAACGGGCAGATCGTAACGCCGGACGACTACCGCAAGTTGCCGCGGGACCGGCGCGAGGAGATCGGCAAGAAGATTGAAGCCCTTCAGGATGAGCTGCGGTCCGCTCTCGAAAAGATTCCTCAGATGGACAAGGAGCGCCGCAAGCAGATTCGCTCGATCAACAATGAGATGGCGCGGTCCGCTATCAAAGTTGCGATCGCGGATGTCTATGAGCATTTCAAGGACATTCCAGCGGTGACGAGTTTCCTGTCGGGGGTCGAACACGATCTCGTGGAGAATGTCGAGTTATTCTTGAAGCCGACCGGGACGCAGGAGGATGAGCCGGCGGCGTCGACGGTGATTCCGGCGAGGGACACGCGCCTGCGGCGTTATGCCGTGAATGTGATGGTCTCATCGGGCGACTGCTCAAAGGATGCGCCCCGTGTAGCGCCCGTGGTTCACGAAGAGCACCCGACCCTGGCCAATCTGATCGGCCGTATCGAGCATGTCTCCCATATGGGAGCGCTCCTGACGGACTTTACGCTGATCCAGCCGGGCTCCCTGCACCGGGCGAATGGCGGATACATCATTATCGATGCCTTGAGCATCCTGCGGCAGCCCTTCGCCTGGGACGCGCTGAAGCGAGCCTTGCGAACGGAGGTCATAGCGGTCGAATCCGCATTGGATCAGATGAGTCTCACGAGCACGACGACTCTTGAGCCCGAACCGATTCCGCTGTCGATCAAGGTGGTGCTGGTCGGCGACCGGCAGCTTTATCATCTGCTGGCCGGGCTCGATCCGGATTTCCCCAAGCTCTTCAAGGTTCAGGTCGAGTTCGACGACGAGACCGTTCGGTCCGCTGAAAATCTGGCGCTGTTTTCCCGGTTCGTGGCGAATGTCATTCGCGACTGGAAGCTGAGGCCTTTTGATGCCGGCGCCGTGGCGGCACTGTCGGAGGAGGCCTCGCGCATTGCTGACGACAGCGAGCGATTGTCGCTGCACACCAGCCGGTTGGCCGACCTCGTACGCGAGACCGACTATTGGGCGGGTGAGGCGGGAGCGACGACGAGCGCGCGCGAGCATGTCGAAAAGGCCGTGGCGGAACAGACCCGCCGAGCCGACCGGATCCGCGAAAAAGCACATGAAGCCGTCGCCCGGGGCATCGTCCTGGTCGATCTCGAAGGTGAAAAAATAGGGCAGATCAATGGGCTGTCCGTGCTTTCGATCGGCGATTTCCGTTTCGGCAGGCCGACGCGCATCACCGCCAGGGTGCGCATGGGTACCGGCAAGGTCATCGATATTGAGCGTGAGGTCGAGCTTGGCGGCCCAATTCATTCGAAAGGCGTGCTCATCCTTTCGAGCTTCCTCGCGACGCGCTATGCTCTTGATGAGCCGATCTCAATGGCGGCAAGCCTGGTCTTCGAGCAAAGCTATGGCGGTGTCGAGGGCGACAGCGCATCGGCAGCCGAACTCTTCGTGCTGATGTCGGCGCTGTCCGGCCTCCCTCTGCGTCAATCACTTGCCGTGACCGGGTCAATCAATCAGTTGGGCGAGATACAGGCAATCGGAGGCGTAAACGAGAAGATCGAAGGTTTCTTCGACGTCTGCGCCGGGCGCGGCCTCAACGGCCAGCACGGCGTCATCATTCCTGCTTCCAATGTAAAGCATCTCATGCTGCGCCGCGAAGTCGTGAAAGCGGCATCGGACGGGCGCTTCCGCATCTACGCCATCCGCCATGTGGACGAGGGTATTGCCCTGCTTGCCCGAAGGGCGGCGGGAGAACGCACTTGCGAAGGCGCATTTCCGGCCGGCAGCGTGAACGGCTTGATCGAGGAAAAGCTTCGCACCTATGCCCAACTGCGCCGTCGCTATGTCACCGGCGCGGCAATTGGAAAAACGGGCGATGACAAGATCGACGCCTGATCGTCAGGCTCTCATAATGCCGGTCCGTCGCGTGCTCATTGGATTTGGCAGCGCCGGCACCGGGACGGAAGATCTCGACATGGCGGGCGACTTGGCCCTGGCGCTCGAGGTTGAGCTGGCCGGCCTCTTCGTTGAGGAAGAACTGCTCTATCAAATCAGCGAGCTGCCGACGTCGTCGGCAATTGGCGCACAGGGGCAGATCGTGCAGGGCCTGGACAAGGCGTCCATCAGCCGGGCCATTGCCGGTCGCGCGCAGGCCTGCCGGCGGGCCCTGTCACGGAGGGCGGAAAGAGGTCACCTGCAATGGTCATTCGAGATCCAGCACGGCGAGGCCGCCAGCATTATTGCCGCGCGGGTCAAGGACGACGACATCCTCCTGATCACCGGGACCACGGCAAGCACGACACTACGTGCCAAGATGGAGCTCGCCAAGCAGATGAGGGCCATGCCGGGAGCCAACCTGATCGTTCCTGATTTCCTGCGCCGGCGCAGCGGGCCGGTCGTCGTCCTTCATCCCATGGATCATGACTTTCTCGATATGGCAGCAAGGGTGGCGACGCGGCTTGAAGAGCGCCTTGTCCTCGTGGCGCGTGGAGGGGAAGGAGAGGCCGGACCACGTTTGCCGATCAACAAGCTCTCGCGCGTGACAGCGGAGCAACCCGCACAGATCGCAGCTGTTCTGAGCAGCCTGCGGCCCCGTCTGTTGGTGGTGAGCCGCACCGACGCCGTCTTGGCGGACTCGGTCAGGGCTGGTGAGCTGTTGCGGGCAGCGGGAGCGCCGATCCTCCTGGTAAATTCCTGACGGTCGGTGGTTCTCAGCCTCCCGCGACCAACAAAACCCCACACAACAGAACGCCAAGGACCGGCACCCACAAGGGGACGATGAAGGTGCCGGGAGGCGGCGGCGTGCCGCGAAGCTTGATCCTGACCAGGGCGGAACAAGCCAGGATGAAGATCGCGAGCGTAATCCGCGAGGTCCATTCCGCGAGGCCCGAGATGGGGAAAGCGAGCGCCAGGACGAGCGCCGACCCGGCCGCAATGCCGGTGGCAAGGAGCGGCGTGCGGGTCACAGAATGGACAAGAGCGAAGATCGCGGGCAACTGCTTCTTGTTTGCCAGGCCATAGAGGACTCTCGAAGTCATGATGATCTGGACAATGATGCCATTGAGCGTCGCCACGATCGCAATCAGCGTGATCGCCACGGGCGACATGCCGGTCATACGTGAGAACAGCGCCGCCAGAGGCGCCTCCGTCAAGGCGAGTTCCGCAGGGTCAATGGCGAGGACAGCCACCGTCGCGACCGCCACATAGAGAAGGGTGCTGAGCCCGAGCGTGATGAAGATTGCGTATCCGATCGTCCGCTGCGGGTTCTTGGTTTCCTCGGCGATCGAATCGATGTTTTCAAACCCGATAAAGGCAAAGAAGGCGATCAGGCTTGCTGCCGCCAGTCCGGGCAAATGAGCCCGGTCCAATGCCACTGAAATTTCGTCGAGCCTGTAAAGGATGTCGGCTTCGCTGACCGCCGCGCCAGCGAGGATGGCAAGCAAGCCGCCGATCTCGATGAGCGTCAGGAGGCCTGCGAACAGGATCGACTCGCGTATGCCCCAGGCCGCCACCAGCCCCATGAGAACGAATATGGCGGTCACGATCGCGGCATGCGGGAGATCGACGACTTGCGCAATATATCCGGCCGACCCCAGTCCAATGGTGGCGGAGGAAACTACCCCTACCGAGGCAACGGCCAATCCGACGGCCAGCGTCAGCCAGTTCATGTGAAAGGCTTCATCGACGAAATGAGCTTCGGCGGCGGCGAATGGCAGCCTGCCCGTGAGTTCGGCGAAGGAAGCGGCCGGGCAGGCCATGACCAGACTGGCGATGACAAAGGCAAGGGGTGCGGACATTCCCGCGCGCCCGGCCGTCTCGCCAATCAGCACATATATGCCGGCGCCGATGGTGACGCCCAGTCCATAGAGGACCACCATCGGAAGGCTGAGTGTGCGCTTCAGCCCGGGCTCGATCGTCGAAGCTTTGTTCATGACGTAACCATGGTCGCACGGGGAGCCGGCCCTCATTGACAAGGGTCAAAAGGGAATGATGGGCACTGAATGCAGGCCGCCTCAGCGCCGGTTGCAGCTTGACGCAGATCAACTCATGAGCGCCGCAAGTCGATATTTTCGTGATTGTTCGGCTGCGCGTCGATTACGGTAGCAGTCGGGAAAGGCATTGTTGCATGGCTGAAGGACTCCTGGATGGAGCCAGGCGCTGGCTCAGGCCCCTCGGCGGCCAAAGCAGGATAATGAGGCCGAGAATCCTGGCAATAGGAATCTTTGCAGCCGCGATCCTGGTGCTTGTTGCGCTTTACGCCCATTTCTTCTGGGCCACTCAGCGCTGGACGAACTTCAACCCGGATTACCCCATCAGCAGCGGCCTGCGATCGTCGGATGCCTCGCTCGGCACTCGCGCCGGCTCTGAAAAGGGCGGCGCCGGCGGCGTGAAGGAAGGGACGACGGGCCAGGAAATTCAGGCCTGCCGACGTTCCGCCATCGTCGACGTCACCGCCGATCTGATCGACTTCAATGTCAACCAGAACGACTGGGTCTCCTCGATGGTCCTCTACAAGATTGGCTTGTTCGGGCTCGACTGGGACGCAACGCCGTTCTTCGACAACAAGGCCGCATTCCAGCGGGGCATAAACCAGGCGGTAAGGCGAACGACGATTGAGCTCGTCGATACTCTGGCCCGCGTGCGTGGCACGTCCCAGCCGGACCCGAATCTGCAGGATGCCCGCGGCAATCTGCAGTTCGACGAGTACACCTGGTATTTCGGGGTCCATCCGTTCGGCCCCAAAACGCCGACGCCGAGTTTCTACCGGTCCGCGATGAGGGATCTGCGCACCTTCAACGATCGCCTGGAGAAGTGTCAGGCAATATTCGACCCGCGCGCCGACAATCTCGTGCAGTTCATCGATCGCGTCGCAAACGACATAGGTGCGACTTCGGCTATCCTGCGCGAGCGTTCGGAGCAGCATGACAGCGGCTGGTTCGATACCCGTGCCGACGATCGTTTCTGGTTCGCCTACGGCCAGCTCTACGCCTATTCCGGCGTTCTGCGGGCCGCTCATCTCGACTTCCAGGATGTCATAGCCCAGCGCGGCCTGACTGAGCTGTGGCGAACGGCCGAACGTCAGATGCGTGGCGTGCTCGATCTCAGACCCTTCATCGTCTCGAATGGCGCCGAATCCGGATGGCTGATGCCTTCCCACCTGACCGCCTTGGGATTCTATATCTTGCGCGCCCGTTCAAATCTCGTCGAGATCAGGCTCGTGCTCGATCGGTAGCGAGGCCTGCGATGCCATATGCGGTCAATGCCGATCTTCCAGGCTCCATCAGGCGCAATCTCCCCGAGCATGCGCAAGACATCTATCGCGCGGCATTCAATCACGCTTTTGCCGCTCATGCGGGAGACCCGCGCCAGGAAGAGGTGGCGCACCGTATCGCCTGGGCAGCGGTCAAGCGGACATACGTGAAGCTGGGCAGCAGATGGGTAAGCAAAGCTGATCCACGGCAGCTCCCGTGAAGCCCAGGGCACCTGATTGTCATGTTTGACCCAAGTCAACGGCCGCGAGGCCACAGAGTCTATCTTGTGCAATTGCCAGCTCAAGGGGTGAAACATGGCCTACAAAACCATTCTTGCCAGCCTGAACGAAGTATCGCAGCTGCGCTCGGTCCTGAGTGCCGCCGCCGCCGTAGCGCGCAAAGACGCGGCCCATGTGATCGGCCTCTATGTCATCCCGGCGATCGAGCTTCAGGTTGGCTCCGAGATACAGGTTCTCCCCGTGGAGAATGATGAGCTTCAGCAATATTTCAAGCGGCAGGAGAAGACCGTCAGGGTCGCCTTCGAGAGTACGGTCCTGGAGGCGGGCTGTCAGGGTGAGTTTCGCGTCATTGAGGCGCTGTACCCGCATATTGCCGCAACCGTCGTGGAAGAGGCTAGGGAGGCGGATCTGGTGATTGTCGGCCATTCCAGTTCTGCCAGCAGTCGTGCTCTTGGCGCGGATTTCTCCGAGCAGCTCTGCATCGGGTCAGGCCGGCCGACGCTCGTCATGCCGGCCAACGGCCAGACCGACCTTCTGCTCGATCGGGTACTGGTCGGCTGGAACGGATCGCGAGAAGCTGCCCGCGCCGTCTTCGACAGCATTCCGCTGCTGCAACGCGCCGATGAGGTCCTGATTGCATATGCTTGTGCGGAGTCAAAGCTTCAACCGCGACTGGAAGCCCGCCGGGAAGAGCTGGAGAAGACGCTTCTGCGCCACGGCATACCCGCGCACGCCGTCGATCTCGAGAGCCCGCGTGAAGCCGGGAAGGCCCTGCTTGAAGGCGCCGAGACTCGCAGAGCCAATCTCATGGTCATGGGCGCCTATGGTCACGCCCGATTGCGCGAATTCATCCTGGGAGGAGCAACCCGGTCCGTGCTGAAAGGCATGACATGTCCCGTTCTGTTCTCGCATTGAAACGGGAAAGTTCTGATGAAAGTCGTGGGCATGATGGCTGGCCACAGGTATCAGGCGATCAAGCCCGAGCATGATCGACAGATCAGGTGCAGCGGCAGGAATCTCGACAGATCCTGATCACGAATCCCGCTCAGATCCCTGTCGACACGGGCGACGACTTTCGCCTGGCTGCCGGCGGGCAGAGAAGATAACAGTGTCGCGAGAATGGCAGCGGGGGCAACGAGGATCAGGCTGTCGAACCCGACGACGTCATTGTCCACGCCCGCATTCTGCATGGCCGACGCGAGGAGATCACACATATCGGTCGATTTGCGCGGATCGTCACAGACCAGCAGAAATGCCGACATGGCGGGATGCCTTATTCTTCGGAATGTCCGGAAGAACCGTCCTCCGACGCGCTCCACATACCGAACACCGGCCCCGCCGGCGAGGACGTAAAGTACCTTCTCGCTGTGCATCCTGGTCGTCCGTTGAACCAACAGCCAAGATTAGGCCTTCAGGCGGCTGTCCCATTTGACCCTTGTCAAATCGACCTCGGCCTCCGCCGGGCAGGGCTGTCGTCGCGCGGCTTGTGGAACAATAGCCATTTGACCGGGATCAAAGCCCCGCGCCGGCAATGAGAGCACTAGTTGTCAAATTGCTGCTGATGGGAGCTGATCATGGATAGACATGTACTTGTGGCGACCGACGACACGGAACATTCGAAGCTTGCGGTGGCCTATGCCATTCATCTCGCGATCGTGAACAAGGCGGAACTGACGATTGTCGTGGTGAATGTGGCGATGGGCGGCGCAAGGGGACCGGTGCTTTACTCCTATGATGAAGCGGAGGCCAGGCGGATCACCGGCCGCGCGGCCGAAAGGGCGCGTTTGGCTGGCCTCAGTGATGTGCATGAAGCCGTGATTCTCAGCCGCGAAGCGGATTCCGGCATCGTGCAATATGCCGATGAGAAGAAGATCGATCACATCGTCGTCGGAACTGGGGACAAAGGCCTGGTATCGCGGCTTGTGCTTGGGTCTGTCGCAGCCGACGTGGCGCGGCGCGCGCATTGCACGGTGACGATCGCGCGGTGAGGGCGCCAGGGATTGCAGCGGGAAGCAGCCGCCATGTCGTCTGCTGTCGCAGGAGCACGCTGAGGATCCGCAGGCCGCGTCAGGGGCTCTAAAGGACATGGCGCACAATGCTGTTTAACCTCGCCGTCGGAACGGCTGTCATCCTGACGACCATCCTGATCCACACCGCGGGCCTGATCGGCATTACCCACGCCATGACGTGGCTCGTCGGCCGTTTCCGGATGCATGGCCGCAGGAGCCGTGTCGTGGCGATCGTGACGGTGGTGCTGGGGCTGTTCACCGTTCTGACCGTCGAAGTGTGGCTTTGGGCCATATGCTACCTTTTGGTCGGCGCCTTCAATGACCTCGAGACAGGGCTCTATTTCTCGACTGTGACGTTTTCAACTCTTGGATTCGGCGATGTATTGCCGCCCGAGAGGTGGCGCCTCCTTTCCGCATTGGAGGCGGTCAACGGATTCCTGGTCATTGGCTGGTCGACAGCCTATCTGGTCGCCGCATCGACACGGGTAGGGCCGTTCCGCTCAGGCGAGCACTTCTGACCGATGCGCAAGGGCGAAGGTTCGCTCGCTTGCTTCCGGATCGTAGCGGCACTCTTCAATTCTGGCCCCGGCAAGCCGGCGATAGAGATTGCGCTTCCGAACCATCGGCCACCATTCATAGAGGAATATCTCGAGCGGACGCCAGTTCGCGACCCAGCCCAGGATCAGGAAGCTTTCCTGGATCAGCCGGTCCAGGGGAGGATTTTCGAAGAAACGCGCCGTCAGCTGGGCGACCAGCAAACAGCCCAGGAGCGTCGCGACGCCGACGGCCAGCGAATAACGCCCGACACGAAACAGCTCATTCAGATCCCTTTGAGCAGATTGCGCCCGCGCCGTGAAATATTTCGCCATCGCCTGCTTGAGCGCCTCGAAGGCGCTCCTTTGACGGGTCGTGTCCGGATAGTGAATCGCGATCGTGATCGGCCGGTGCGGTGCCAGTTCGCGGGCCCATCCAACTATGAATTCCTCGGCATCCCGGTTCAGATCCCTTTCCGGGAAGGGATATGGGTCGAGTGTATCAAAGAGCTGGACAACGTCGTCGACCCGGATCTCTATCGTATCCTGTACAGGATCATTTCGGGCGATGGCCATGCTTCCAGGACCGCTGCGCTAGTGGGAAAAGAACACGGGGCATTTCATGCCCTTGAGGACGGACTTGGTCGCGCCGCCCAGAACCATCTCGCTCAGACGGGAATGGCCGTAGGCGCCCATGACCAGAAGCTCGGCCGCGCTGTCGGCGACCACGGTCAGCAGTGTCTCACCTGCCTCCCTCCCGCCCGTCGAGACAGGTTCGATCTCGGCATTGACGCCGTGGCGCGACAAGGCGGCGGCAAGTTCGCTGCCGGGCGAGCTGCCTGGATGCGGGTATTCCTTTTCCGGATCCACCCAAACGATCTCGACCTTCTTGGCCCTCTGCAGCAGCGGCACACTGTCGAATGCGGCGCGCGTCGCTTCGCGCGTGCCGCTCCAGCCCATGACGACAAGGTCGGCAGCCAGGCTCGTTCTGCCGTTTCTGGGCAGGACAAGTGTGGGCCGCCCGGTCGACAGCAGGATTCGTTCGACGAAGCTGCGTCCGACGACCGACAGGCTGGTTTCATCGGGCGGCTGGCTGACGATGGCGATATCGGCCCGGCGGGCGCAGTCGATCACGCGGCCGGTAATGTCGGGACTGGTCGAATCGATGACGGTGATGTCGCCACGAATGCCATTGTCGAGCCTGGCCTTGTCGAATTCCGCACGGACAGATTTCTCCGAATTCGCGAACAATTCCCGATTGCCTTCGAAGATGATCGGCTCGAAGCCGATGCCAGCACAGACTTCGATGGCGGGGATGACATAGATGCCCTGCAGATGGGCATCGAACGCCCGGGCCATCCCGGCGGCGCTCTCCAGCACGGCCTGGTTGCGGCCAAGATCATTCAGGCTGACAAGGATCGTCTTGTAGGACATTGCACGTCTCCTCGGTCGAAAGACCCGGCGCTGAGAATAGTGAGGAATGCCGGACGATCTTTGACCGAGGTCAAGCTTTCAACTCGCCAGCCTGTTCGCGAAGGGCGGCCTGATCCCCAGGCAATGCATGGCGGCGCATTGGATTTCCGCTGGCGTCTTGGCAGCGTCCAGGCTGGTCCAGCCAGGTGGCGCTTCGGCAACCGGCTGCCGGCGGAGAACCTCGGCTGTCGCATCCGAGGCATCGTTGGAACGGTTGAACAGACGGCGCATCAGGAGGCCGGTCGGGGCTTCAAGCCAGATCCCCCGGAATTCGACTTTGGCGCGTGTGGCGATCTCGGCCACGGCGCTCGCCTCGAACTCATTCAGGAAAGTGGCATCGATCACCACGCTCTGGCCGGCGCGCAAGGCGGATTCAGCCTGCCGGTCAAGCATCTCGTAAATGCGGTTGGACACGTCCGGCCGGTAGGCGGAGGAAGGGAGGCGATCCGTCTCTGGCGCATTGAACTGGCGCTTGCGCTCGATGTCGCTTCTGAGATGGATTGCCCCCGGCGGACGGCCAATGGACGGCGCCAGCGCTCCAGCGAGTGTGCTCTTGCCGGTGCCCGAGCGGCCGCCAACGGCGATCAGTGTCGGGCGATGCGGCTGCAGGAATTCCCGCGCCGTCTCGAAATAGAGCCGAGCATCGGCAACGGCGTGCTTGGCGGTTGCCTTTCGGGCTGCATTCAATGCCGCTACCTTCGCTCTGATCGCCGCCCTGAGGCCCAGGAACAATGGAAGAGCAGAGAGGCCCTCCGCCTCCTCCATTATATCACCGGTGCGCCACAAATAGCGGTTCAGGATGGCGTTCGCCTCGCTCCTGAGGTTCCTGTGCCACAGATCCATCAGAAGGAAGGCGAGATCATAGAGGACGTCGGTCGTCGCCATAGATTCGTCGAACTCGATGGCGTCGAAAAGTGTCGCCTTGCCATCGAGCAGCACGATATTGCGTAGATGCAGGTCACCATGGCAGCGCCGCACATGGCCGGTGGCCTCCCGGATCACCAGGAGGCCGCGGATCTCTCGTAAAGCCATCCGCACCGCCCGGCTGAACTCCTCGACATTCTCGTGCGGGAAGATGTGGGCCGCCTGGAGGAGCTCGTTGATCGTCTCGTGGACGACATCCTCCAGAGCCTCGGTCGCATGCCCGTTCCTCACCACCTTGGCCGCGGCATGCGCTTCGCAGACGACGGTGGCGAGGTCGCGAATGACCTGCGGATCGAGCTTTCCCGCATCCGCCAACCGGTCCAATGTGAGATTCTCATCGAATCTGCGCATATGAACGGCCCACTCGACCACCGTGCCGGGGCCAGAGAGACGCAATCCTTCCGCCCCCCTTCTGATCGCCACCACACCCTTGTAGAGACTGGGCGCGAAGCCGTGGTTTACGGCGAATTCGCGCTCGCAGAAGTACTTTCTCTTCTCAAGAGAGGAGTAGTCGAGGAAAGGCAGCTTGACGGCGCGTTTGACCTTGTAACCGTTCTCGCCGGCAAGGAAGATTACCGAACAGTGCGTGTCGATCCTCACGGGCGGGTTCGCGAGGCCATGAGCATCGGCGGTGCCGAGATAGTCCAGCACCTCTTTCTGCGACACGTCGGGAAGCCTGGGTTCCATGGCACATGGCCGGTTGTTTCAGTTGGTCAATCCTCTTACGGCATGGCGGGTTCCCGGCCATGACCTGGATCAATTGCCGCCCGCGCGGCAGGATCGGCAGCCAATATGAGGCTCACATCGCAGGCTCTCTCCTGACCCGGACCTGCGATCACGAAGCCAAGCTCCCGGCACAGCCGAAGCATTGCCTGGTTCTCCGGGAGGACCTGCCCGGTAATGGCGCCATATCCTTCGGTCCGGCCATAGCGGATCGCGAGATTCATCAAGCGCGTTCCCAGGCCGCGGCCCTTGAAGTCGGATCTTACGAGAATGGCGAACTCCGCCGCCTTGTGGTCGGGGTCGGCGTGAAGCCTCACCACGCCGAGCACCTCACCCGAGTCATGGTCCAAAGCCAGGAACGCTATTGTGCGGCCATAGTCGGGCTGGGTGAGCCGTGCAATGAACTGATGGCTGAAGTGCCGCATGGGCGAGAAGAATCTGAGGCGAATGTCTTCTTGGTCTATCCGTTCGAGAAATGACAGCAGAGCCGGCTCGTCCTCGGGCCTGATCGGGCGCATGAGCAGCTTCTCGCCGCCCCGCAGGGTTTCCTGCTGTTCCCATTGCCATGGATAGGGCCTTATCGCAAAGCGCGTATTGGGTGCGGCGCGAAACTCTTCCGGCCGGAACCGGGCTATGGCAATGCGGGCATCGAGGACGACGGCGCCATCGGCGTCGGCAAGCAGCGGGTTCAGGTCCACCTCACGGATCTCGGGGAAGTCCGCGGAGAGCTGGGAAAGCCTGGTCAGAATGCCGGCGACAGCGTCGACTTTTGCCGCACCGACATTGCGGTATGGTCCCAGGAGGCGAAACACTCGCGTCCTGGACATGAGTTCGCGGGCCATGGCCAAATCCAGCGGCGGCAGCGCCAGGGCTTTGTCATTCGTCACCTCGACGGATATGCCGCCGGCGCCAAACATGATGATCGGTCCAAAGGTCTGATCATCGGCGATTCCGGCAATGAGCTCGCGTGCCTGCAGGCGTGTGATCATCGGATGAAGCGTGACGCCGTCAATATTCGCATCCGGCATCGCCGCCTTCGCAGCCGCCATGATTTCTGCGGTAGCTTCACGGACCTCTCGCGGTGTCTTGAGGTTGAGCCGGACTCCGCCGATATCGGACTTGTGGATGATGTCACGTGAGAGGATTTTCGCAACGACCGCAGGATGCCTCTCGAGGAGAGGAGATGCGCCGCGTGCCGCTTCATCCGGATTGGCGGCGAAGACCGCTTCCACCATTGGAATGCCGTAGGATGTGAGCAGGCTCGTCACTTCAAGGGGGGCCAGCCAGGAGCGGCCCTCGGAAAGAGCCGTCTTGATGATCTCATGCGCCGACTTCCTGTCGGGTTCGAAGTCTTCGAGAGCCTGTGGCGGGCTCGCCATCAGGGCCTCCTGTGCCTCGCGATAACGCACGAAATGCATGAAACCCTGAACGGCTTTCGCTTCGCTCGCAAAATGCGGAATGTTTCCGGCTTCGAATGTCCCGGCCGAAGCGGGGTCGTCGGCGATCCAACTGGTGAAGACGGGCTTGCCGGCGCTTTTTCTTGTCCGATGCGCGTCTATGACCTGGGCAACCTGCGCCGCCGAAGCTTCGGATGACGCAAGCGCCGTCTCAACATTCAGGACGAGAACCGCATCGTTGCCATCGTCGTCGAGCAATGCCTGCAGCGCCCCCGCATAGCGGTGGGCATCGGCATCCCCGACGATGTCCACCGGATTTGAATGCGACCAGCCTTCAGGCAAAATGCGGCCGAGGCTTTCCGCGGCCGTCGGCGATATGTCCGCAAGCGTGCCGCCGAGATCGATCAGCCGATCGGTGGCGAGCACGCCGAGGCCGCCGCCATTGGTGAGAATGGCGAGTCTGCGGCCCGGAAACGGCCGCAGTCTTCCCAGCCCTTCAGCCGCGACGAAGAACTCGTCGAGATCGGCCACCCGGAGCAGGCCCGCACGGCGGAAAGCCGCATCGTAGACGGCATCGCTGCCGGCAAGCGCGCCCGTATGTGTCGCCGCGGCGATGGAGGCCTGACGGTGTCGTCCCGCCTTCATGACGATCACCGGCTTGACGCGCGCCGCCGCGCGCGCGGCGGAGAGAAACTTCGAGGAATTGGTTATCGCTTCGACATAGAGAAGGATGGCCCGGGTTTGCGGATCCA
Source organism: Taklimakanibacter lacteus (assembly GCA_003576695.1). GTDB lineage: Bacteria > Pseudomonadota > Alphaproteobacteria > Rhizobiales > Aestuariivirgaceae > Taklimakanibacter > Taklimakanibacter lacteus. Next base: position 155,189 of record QOZQ01000007.1, on the reverse strand, counting down.
GGGCGAAGTGATCGAGAAGGTCGGCGAAATCTATGTCGAGGGCGTCACCGATCGACGCGACGGCGGAAAATCCGATGGACCGCCGGGCGCTCCACTCGACCAGGGCTGCGGCGATGGCGCCTGACTGCGAGACGAGCGCGAGATTCCCTGACCTTGCCGGCCGGGCGGCGAAGCTGGCATTGAGCCCGATCGGCGGGACCAGCAGACCGAGGCCATTGGGCCCGAGTATTCTCAGTCCATGCCGACGTGCGGCCTTCAGAGCCTCACCGGCGAATGAACCCTCTCCATGGCCCAGTCCGGCCGATATGACGATGGCCGCAGGCACTCCGGCCTCGCCCGCCTTTCCGATGATCTGTGGAACGGCTGCCGCGGGAGCGGTCACCACGATCAGGTCGGGAAGCTCCCCGAGCGATGTCAGCGACGAGGCGGTCGCCATACCCTCGATAACCGGATAGTTCGGATTTATGACGTGGATCCGGCCCCTGAAGCCGGCTGATTTCAGATTGGCGAGGACCGCCCTTCCCAGCGATCGCGGCTTCGGACTGGCCCCCACCACCGCGACGGATCGGGGACGAAACAGCTTGTCGAGACGATAGGTGCTCATGATAGGCTATCTCAGCACGCGAAGCGCGTTCAGGATGACCAGCACGTCGATGATCTCCTGGAATATCGCGCCGTTGACAGGGGGCAGATAGCCGAAAGCCGCGCCGATCATGCCGGCTCCCGACAAGGCGAGGCCGGCCACGACGCTCTGCAGGGCGATGGTGCGCGTGCGCCGCGCAATTTCAAGTGCGGGGAGAAGCGCATCAAGGCGATCCTGAACAATCACGACATCGGCGGTTTCCGATGAAGCTGCCGCGCCGGTCGCTCCCATCGCGACCCCTACATTCGCCGCCGCCAGGGCCGGCGCGTCGTTGATGCCGTCTCCGACCATCATGACCGGCGCTTGCTTTGCCTCGGCATTGACGATCGTCACCTTGGCATTGGGATCGAGACCACCTCTGACGAGATCGATCGGCAGATCCCGGGCAACCGCTTCGGCGACATCCTGACGGTCGCCACTGGCGAGAATGATGCGGCGGATGCCCATGCGACGCATGGCATCGAGCAGTGGCGAAACGCCGTCGCGAAGCCTGTCCGCCAGGCCGAACAGGGCCGCAACCTTGCCGCTGATCGCCAGGGCTGCGAGGACCATTCCCGGCGTGCCAGTCTCGAGTGCGAGCAGCTGGCGGTTCATCCGGGCATGCGCCCTTATATAGCCGAGGCCGCCTACGGCCATGGTCCTGCCTTCGACTTGCCCATGCAGGCCTTCGCCCGGAGTCTCGACGACACGGCGGGGAAAGGCAAGCGCCAGCCGCCGGGACTTCGCTTCGGCCACGAGCGCCCTGGCGATCGGATGCGTCGAGGCCTGATCGAGGGAAGCGGCCAGGCGCAATGCCTCGTTCTCGGAAAGTGGCGGGGTGACATGGGCGAAAGCGAGCCTGGGCGTGCCGCCCGTCAGTGTGCCGGTCTTGTCGAGCACGATGGTGCGTATGGTTGCCATCGTCTCGAGAATGGCACCGCCCTTCACCAGCACTCCGGCCCTTGCCGCTCGCGAAAGGCCGGAAATGACAGCCACCGGCACCGCGAGTATGAGAGGACAAGGTGTTGCCACCACCAGGACACTGAGGCCGCGGCTGGCATCACCCGCAAGAGCCCATGCCGCGCCGGCCAGGGCGACGGTACAGCCCAGGAAGATCATCGCATAGCGATCCGCCAGGCGGGTCATGGGCGCTTTCGACAGCCGGGCACGCTCGACAAGACGCACGATGCCCGAGTAGGTGCTCTGATCGGCGTTGCGCCGGGCGACCAGAGTGAAGGTCTGGCCGATATTGCTCGCCCCGCTCAATACGTCGGCGCCCTTTTGACATCTGACCGGCAGGGCTTCCCCGGTCAGGCTTGAATAGTCGAGTATGGCATCGTTCTGGGCCACGCCATCGACAGGCAGGACTTCGCCGCTTCGCACCACGATCAGATCACCGGGAGCGAGCTGTCCGACCGCCACTTCCTCAAGTCCGTGGCCGGATTGCCGAATGGCCATGCGCGGCACACGCGCCAGCAGTGCCGTCATTTCGCGCCCGGCACGCCGGTCGGCGAAACTTTCGAGGAATTGGCCGCCGGAATACATTATGGCGACGACATTCGCGGCGAGTTCCTCGCCCAGGAGCAGGGCAACCGACATCGACAGAGCGGCGACAATGTCGAGGCCGACGTCTCCCCGCTTCAGGCTCTGCGCGATCTGCACAAGCAATGACAGCAGTACCGGCAGGGTGGTCAGGGCCCAGCTTGCGGCCGCCGCCGGAGCATTGTCCCATCGCTTGAACAGGAGGCCGATGGCGAGGCCGGAGATGGCGGCCATCAGCAAGATGGCGGTCAGGCGGTGTGGCCGGTTGATATTCGCGCTTGTGCCGGCCGCAGCGTGAGCAATGGAAGTCCGCGCAGTCATGGCCTTCTGATGATCCTGGGATCGGATACGGTTAAAACGGCGATCTGGCTGAGGATATCTGTGTCTTGACCAGCTTGTCGGTCACGCAATTCACGCCAGGGATGGACTCCGCCGCCGCAATCAATGCCGCGCGCTGAGCTTCGCTGCTGATGGTCCCAGTGATCTCGACATTGCCGTCTTTCACGGACACATCGATATTCGCCAGCGGTGCCCATGATTCGAGCGTGTAGATGGACAGCAGCCGCTGCTTTATTTCACGATCACCGCAAGACTCGCTCGGGGCATGCCGCACGGCCTCCACCAGGGCACGCAGCAGGTCTGTACGGCTGACAATTCCCACGAGCTTCCGGCCGTCGACGACCGGCACGCGCTTCACATTGTGCCGATCCATGATGTCGACAATTGCCTCAAGGGAGGCACTTTCCGGAACCACGAAGGGCGCTCCTGTCATGACATGCTGCACGCGCTTGCCATGAGCGCGGACGTAATCGGCCGCCAGCCGTTCTTCACCTGCCTGGAACTCGGAGAATCCGCTGCGCCGCAATCCGGTCGCGATCTCAGCTCGCCGCATGAGGTCACTTCCCGTGACCATGCCCACCAGTGCCCCGGACGAATCGACGACCGGGAGACCGCTGATCCGATGGCGTAACATCGTCTCGGCCGCCTCGAGGACGGATGCCTGGGGTGAGATCGATACAGGATCCCTCGTCATCAGCTCTCTTGCGATCATAGCCGGAGCTCCTCCGCAGTCGGATCGAAGTCATGCACCTCGACGGATCCGCTGCAGTTGCGCAGCATGGTGCGCATTGCGATGCGCTCCTCTACCATGCTGTGCAGTTCGGCAAGGAGCAGGAACTCGCCGCGGGCGAGGGCTTTGGTCAGGCGCTCGGCATGATCGAGAGGCAGCCATTGCAGCAGCATCTTTCCAAAGGCGTCCGCATTGCGGGCGATCACTTTTGGCATTGCGTCGGAATCGCATGCCAGCGCGACGATGCGGCTCGAATCGATCATCAGTCTGGGTGTTTGTGCGCTTCGGCTCACGATCCGCGCCAGCTCAAAGGCATGGCGCCGCTCGCCGGCGAAGTTTGCTTCCTGGGCGATGACGGAAATGACCTGCGGCTCGAGGTCGCTCTGGATAAGGTGCCGGGTGATCGTCAGCGCATCCTCGAGATTGGCTACGACTGCGACCGCGAAACGCCTATGGACTCTTTCATTCATGGGCCGCCCTTACCAGTTCTCACATTCGCCGGCGGCCAGGGCCTCGAGGCCATCGAGATCAAGGATCAGCAACCTGTGGATCTGCGGAAGCTGTATGATCCGCCTGGTGCGCAGCTTGGTCAGGTTCCGGCTGACCGTTTCGATTGTCAGCCCGAGGAAGTCCGCGATATCGCTCCGGCTCAAGGGGATTTCGACACTGTCGGACTCACCCTGCCGGCGGTGCAATTCGAGGATGAAGGCCGATAGCTTTTCAATTGCCGAGCGACGGTTGAGGACAGCAATCTGACCTCTCGCATTTTCGAGCTCCTGCGACAGGAGGCTGACCAGCTCCGGTGCCAGCGCCGGTTCATCGCGCAGGCGCCGGTAGGCGCTGGTCTGATCCAGGCTGCGCAGCCTCACCGACGTGACCGCCTCGGCGCTGCAGTCACGCATCGCCGCGGATTCGAAGCCCAATATATCGCCGGCAAATCTCAGTGAGATGATCTGGCGCCGCCCATCGCTCAGGACACGATAGAGGCGCACGAGGCCCGATTCGATCTTGTAGATATTGCGGTCACTGTCCCCCTGATGGAACAGGTGCTGCCCCGCATCCAGCCTGCGCAGGGATTGACTGGACATGATTTCACCGAATGTTTTCAGATGGTTGTACGGCTCGTCCGCGAACGGGATGGGGAGGCTGTGGGCTGATTCCAAACCTGCTGAAAGCTCCAACATGGCTAAACTCCTGAGCGTTGTGTGATGCTCAGGAAACGCCTCTCGCATCGCCACCGTTTGCCGCGATTGTGCCGGTTTGTGGCAAGTTGTGTCCTGTGTTACTCGTTGCCGTGACACTCACCGTCATCGCTCCAGCGGGATCGTCATTGAAAGCCAATCCAGTTCATATTGCTGTCGTGGATGATGAGCCGCCAATCCGCACTCTCCTGCGCAATTGCTTTGAGGCGGAGGGTTACCGGGTCAGCGAAGCAGCGAGCGGTGCCGAGCTCACCAAACTTGTGAAGGCCGGTGGAGTGGGTCTCATAACGCTCGACCTGACGCTGGGGAACGAGAGTGGGCTGGAGATTGCACGCGGTATTCGCGCCGAATCGCAGGTTCCGATCATCATGGTGACCGGCAAAGGTGATCTGATCGACCGTGTCGTCGGACTCGAGGTCGGGGCCGATGACTATATCGCAAAGCCCTTCCATCTGAGGGAAATGCTTGCTCGCGTCCGCTCGGTCCTGCGGCGCTCCGGTGCGCAGGCTGACCGCGGCGCGACCACATCCGCCATGGAGGTGATCTACCGGTTTGACGGCTGGGAATTCAACCTGACGAGACGCGAACTAAATCAACCGGATGGCAAACCGTGTTCCTTGACCACGGCTGAAATCGATCTCCTCGCCGTGCTGGTCAAGCGTCCCGGGCATGTGCTCTCCCGCGATGCGATCATGGACCAGCTCAAAGGCCATGACTGGGCTGCCAATGATCGCGCCATCGATAGCCAAGTCTCGCGCCTGCGCAAGAAGCTCGATGGCGACTCCGAAGCGACGAGCCTGATCAAGACCATAAGAGGTGCAGGCTACAGCTTCACGGGCAAGGTGATCAAAGCCTGACCAAGTCGTGGCTCGGGCACAGACAGGTGCTGCTACCGGCGTGTACCGTTCCAGTGCCATTCACGGACTTCCGGCATGTCCTGGCCCCATTTTCGTATATAGGAGCGATGTTCTGCGAGCTTGTCCTCCATCAGCAGATTCAATCGCGGCCGCTCTTTATCCAGGTCAGGAAGCCATTTGAGCACATTCTGGACCAGATGGAACCTGTCGAGACCGTTTAGCACGGTCATGTCGAAAGGCGTGGTCGTCGTTCCTTCCTCGTCATAGCCCCGCACATGGATATTGCGATGATTGGTGCGGCGGTAGGTCAGCTTGTGGATCGTCGCAGGATAGCCGTGATACGCGAAAATGACGGGTTTTCTCGTTGTAAAGATGCGATCGAACTCGTTGTCCGAGAGTCCGTGCGGATGGACCTCCTTGGGAAGCAGTGTCATCAGATCAACCACATTGACCACCCTGATCTTCAATCCCGGCAAGTGCTCCTTGAGGATCTGGACGGCGGCAAGCGTTTCGAGCGTCGGGGCGTCGCCGGCGCAGGCAATCACCACATCGGGGTCCTCGCCACGATTGGTCGAGGCCCATTCCCATATGCCGAGGCCGGCCTGGCAATGGGCTATGGCCTCATCCATCGACAACCACTGCCACGAAGGGGGCTTTCCGGACACGATGATATTGATCCTGTTCCAGGTGCGCAGGACATGGTCGGTGACCCACAGCAGCGTGTTGGCGTCCGGCGGGAGGTAGACGCGTACAACGTCGGCTTTCTTGTTGAGGGCGACGTCGATAAAGCCCGGATCCTGGTGGCTGAAGCCATTGTGCTCCTGATGCCAGACATGGCTCGACAAGAGGTAGTTCAGCGACGAGACTGGCCGCCGCCAGGCAATGTCACGGCAGGCATCCAGCCATTTTGCGTGCTGGTTGAACATCGAATCGACGATGTGGATGAACGCCTCGTAGCAGGAGAAGATGCCATGCCGGCCGGTCAGGATGTAGCCCTCGAGCCAGCCCTGACAGGTATGCTCTGACAGGATTTCCATGACCCGGCCCTCCCGTCCAAGGGCCACATCCTCAGGCAGGATCTCCGCCATCCACGCCCTATCCGTCACCTCGAAGACGTCCTGCAGCCGGTTCGAAGCGGTCTCGTCCGGGCCGACAATGCGGAAATTCCCCGTCGGCGCGTTCAGCTTCAGCACATCGCGCAGGAACCTGCCCATTGCCCTCGTAGATTCAGCTTTTGCCGAGCCCGGCTGCTCCACGACCACGGCGTGCTGGTGCAAATCCGGCAGGTGGAGCGGCTTGCGCAGCAGGCCGCCATTGGCATTGGGATTGGCGCTCATCCGGCGCGCGCCCAGGGGGGTCGTCGCGCGGATGGAAGCGAGGGGGGCTCCGCTCTCGTCAAACAGCTCTTCCGGGCGGTAACTTCTGAGCCAGCGCTCGAGAAGCCTTAAATGCTCCGGATTTTCCGCAAGTCCGGAAAGCGGCACCTGGTGCGACCGCCAGAAGCCCTCGGTCTTGAGCCCGTCGACCTGCTTCGGGCCCGTCCAGCCCTTGGGACTGCGCAAGATGATCATTGGCCATTTCGGGCGCGAGCGCATATCCGCTTCCTGCCGGGCGGTGATCTGAATGGCCCTGATGCGATCGAAGGCGTCATCGAGCGCCGTGGCCATCTTCTCATGCATCAAGCCCGGATCGTCGCCCTCGACAAGAAGCGGCTCATAGCCATAGCCAATGAACAGGGAATGCAGCTCATCGGCCGGGATGCGCGCCAGTATCGTGGGATTGGCGATCTTGTAGCCGTTGAGATGCAGGATGGGAAGAACGGCGCCATCATGCTTCGGGTTGAGAAACTTGTTGGAATGCCACGCCGTCGCCAGCGGGCCGGTCTCGGCTTCGCCGTCGCCGACGACGCAGGCGACGACGAGGTCCGGATTGTCGAAAGCCGCGCCAAAGGCGTGCGACAGAGCATAGCCGAGCTCGCCTCCCTCGTGGATCGAGCCGGGAACATCGGGCGCGGCGTGGCTCGGAATTCCGCCTGGGAAGGAGAATTGGCGGAAGAGCTTGCGCATGCCGGATTCATCGAGCGTCACATCCGGGTAAAGCTCGCTATAGGTCCCTTCGAGATAAGTATTGGCGACCATGGCGGGACCGCCATGACCCGGGCCGCAGACATAGATCAGATCTGCGTCCCTCTGCCGGATGACCCTGTTCAAATGGGCATAGATGAAATTGAGGCCGGGCGATGTGCCCCAATGTCCCAGGAGCCGCGGCTTGACATGCTCCAGGCGCAAGGGCTCGCGCAACAAGGGGTTGTCGAGCAGATAGATCTGGCCGACGGTCAGATAGTTCGCAGTGCGCCAGTAGGCATCGATGGCGCGGGATTCGTTCTCGGACAGGTAGCTGTGATGGCGGGATATCGATGCCTGCATTGTCATCTGAAACTCCTGTGGCGCGGATCGGCCTTGCTTCCATGGTCCTGAGGTAACGCTGAAAGCCTCATTTCGCTCCGCCGGTTCTGAGCTAATGCAACAGGAAAATCGGCCGTGCACCGGCTTCAAGCACCGCCTGGGTGCAGCCGCCGAAGACCATCTCCCGGATTCTGGAGCGGCTGAAGCCGCCCATCACCACGAGATCCGCCCTTGCGGCGAGGCTTGCCGACCACAGCACGTCGATTGTCGCCCGGTGGTCGAGCCTGAGGATTTCGGTCGTCGTTTCCATACCATGCCAGCGGAGCTGGTTCGCCAGATCCACCGCGCCATCCGCCGCGTGATCGTCCTTTTCGAGGACGCTCATCACCGCAACCTTGCGCGCCGCGGCGAGGACGGGCAGAGCAGCGCTCACGGCACGGGCAGCGGCGCCATGGTCCTTCCACCAGATCGCGATCTTGTTCAACTCCGGTGTTGCAGAGCCAGGCGGGATGATGAGAACCGGACGTCCGCAGTCCGTTACGAGGTTCTCCAGCAGGCTTTGCGACCAGCTGCGTTTCACCGCCGAGCGGCCGATGACAATGAGGTCGTGTGCCCGGGCCGCCCGGATGATCCCGTTGATGCCGGGGCCGAGCGGGCTCGCGATCCAACTGGCAGTCACCTGGCTCATGCCGGTTGGCGACGACATGCGCAGGATGTTCCTGGACGTGCAAAAGTCCGTTACATGCATGCGTGCTTTCATCGCCGCATCCTCGCTCTTCGGCAGCAGTTCCTTGAGCGCGGTTTCGAGCGCGCCCCCGCGTGCGAATTCGATATGATGATTGAATTCCGCAACTTCTATTGAGGCAAGCGGGATGTGGACAAAATCGAGATGAGCGTGGAGAGGGGTTGCTATTGCATGAGCCGCATCGAGAACGGAATTGTCGGAGCTGGTTCCACTGACGGCGACGAAAATTGACTTCATGACAGCACCATTTGACGCAATGGTGCTGATGTTAGGAGTTTCGGTGGAGCCCCACTTTGACGCAGGTCAACGGGAACTCACGCATTGTCGCCGAAGGCCGCATCGAGCGCCTGACGCAGATCGGTAAGGCGATAGGGTTTGCGGAGCAGCTTGAACTCGCCCAGGTCATCGGTGCGAAGAAGGTCTTCCGCATATCCCGACGTGAGCAGCACCCGGACTGCAGGGTCGATTTCCCTGGCCCTCTTGGCCACGTCATAACCGGACAGTCCGCCCGGCATCACCAGATCGCTGAACAGCAGGTCAATCTTGAGACCGTTCTCGAGCAGCCTGATGGCGCTGGCCCCATCGGGTGCTTCGTGAACCTCGTAGCCCAGTGTTCTGAGCCGCGTGACCGTCAAGCTTCTGACAGCATCGTCATCCTCGACCGCGAGGACAATTCTGCTCTGTCCCGCTCCGGTGTCGCTCTCGATCCCCGCCGCGCCGGGCGCGGCTGTCCCATCTACGCGCGGGAGATAGATGTTGATGGTTGCGCCATGGCCGACTTCACTGTGGATTGTAACATGGCCTCCCGATTGTTTGGCAAAGCCATAGACCATGCTAAGGCCGAGGCCTGTGCCGTGGCCTCTCGTCTTGGTGGTGAAGAACGGCTCGAAGGCGCGGTCCTTCACTTCTGCCGGCATCCCTATTCCCGTATCGGATACCGAAATCCGGACATAGTCGCCACGTGGCAACTCGACGTTGTTCCCGCTTCGAATCTCCTTCATTTGAGCGTTGCGCGTCTCGACCAAGAGCTTTCCTCCCTTGGGCATCGCGTCGCGTGCATTGATGGCGAGGTTCACCAGCGCACTTTCCGCCTGGGTAGGATCCGTTTTCACGGGCCACAGGTCGGGAGCCAGCACGGTAGACAAAGATATGTGTTCGCCGAGCGTGCGGCGCAGCATGCTTGTGACATTGAGGGCCAGATTGTTGATATCGAGAATCTCGGGCTCCAGATGACTCCTTCGAGCAAAGGCGAGCAGCCGGGACGTCAGCTTTGCGCCGAGGTCGGCGGCCTCCTGGGCATCACGCAGCATCTTGCGAAGATCATCACCTTGCATGCGCATCTCGATCAGCTCGAGGTTGCCGGTGATCACGGTCAGCAGATTGTTGAAATCGTGGGCAATGCCGCCGGTCAGCTGGCCAACCGCTTCCAGTCTCTGGGCCTGGGCGAGCTTGCGCTCGCTGTCCAGCAACGCCTCCTCCACCCGCTTGCGGTCACTGAGATTGGTGATGATCCCGGTAAAATAGCGCTCGCCATCGGCGATGAACTCGCTCACGGCCAGATCGATGGGGAAGGTCGCGCCATCCTTTCGCCTTCCGATAACCTCGCGGCCAATGCCGATGATCTTGCGCTTTCCGGTGGACAGATAGCTCGAGACATAGGCGTCGTGCTCGCTGTGGAAAGGCTCGGGCATCAGTATGCGGACATTCTGCCCGATCAGCTCGCGCGCCGCATATCCGAAAATCCGTTCGGTTGCGGGGTTCACGGAGTCGATGATCCCCCTTGTATCTATCGTGATGATGGCGGCAACGGCCGAGTTGAGAATGGCCTCGAGCTTGGATACCTCGGCGCCCTTGCTCAGTGGATTCTGGGGCATTTTTACCGGCTGTCTTGATCGATGACGCTGGGAGTCTAGCATCAGATCCGTTCAAGCCGGAAGCCTCTTTTGGCTCCGCAGGCTGCTCTTCCTCCTAGTGAGAGAGGAACAGCGGGACATCGCAATGCCGCAGGAGAGACTGGGTGACACCGCCGAGGATCAACTGCCTTATACGGGCATGCGCAAAGCCGCCCATGACAATCAGGTCGACCGCGGAACGCTCGGCATACTGACGCAAAGCATCGGCCACGTCGCCATCGCGCGCGGCGATGGTCTTGGCTTCGATCTGGACGCCATGAGCAAGCAGATGCGCCACGAGGGCTGAGCCCGGGATCGCGTTGGTGAGGTCCTTTTCCCCCACAACCTGCACGACTTCGATGGTTTGGGCGACACGCAGCAGAGGCAGTGCATCGAAAAGGGCGCGCGCCGCCTTGTTGCTGCCATCCCAGGCGACGACCACATGCCGGGCGCTGAACGCCTTGTGCTCCGCCGGCACGACAATGAGAGGCCGGCCACTGTCCAGCAAGGCTGCTTCGATGAGATCGCGATCGATGTCGATCGCCTGCGATTCGGTGTCGAGAATGATGAGGTCGTGCAGGCGGGCCTCCTTGGTAAAGTCCTCCACCAGCTTCAGGCGCTTGAGCTGGGGAGAGTGGACGGACGCGGCGACGCGAGCGGCCCGAGCCTCGGCTTCGATGCGCTTGACGGCCTCGCGCGCAAGTTCCTCGAGATGACGATTCTCCGCCGCCACTATGCCGGCGGCCGTTCCACTGACAAAAGCATGCGGCAGGACGAGCTTCGTCGATGGCGCATACACGGTCACCTGTGCATGAGCCTGCTTTGCCAGGGAGAGGCCATAGCTGACCGCAGCGGTCGGTTCCGCCTTGCTCTCGACGGTCAAGCCGATGAGGATGTTCTCGATATTGCGGATCTCTCGCATTGCCCACTCCTTTGCGTCAGGTCTATTTCATCTCTGCCGGAGAATTTTTGATCTGGCTCAATTGCCCGTGGACACGATCCGTCTCATTTTCGCGGCATCGACTGGCCTTGCATGATCTCGATCTGCAGCTCCTGAATTTCCGACAATCTCTGCCACTGATTGAACAGCAGGTGATCTATTTTCTCATGCAGGTGACGGATCTCGAGTTCCGCCTTCAGATTGATCCGGTAGTCATTCAGGGATCTCAGTCGGTCCTTGGCCTCCTGCCTGCGCTGGCTCATCATGATGATGGGAGCCTGTACGGCCGCGACGCAGGACAGGAGCAGGTTGAGGAGGATGAAGGGATAGGGATCGAAGCGGATTGAGCCTGCGCTGTTCAGGAGAATCCAGATGCCGAGACCCAGGGCGAAGAAGAGGAGAAAAATCCAGCTGCCGCCGAAATTGGCGAGATTGTCAGAGGCGCGCTCCGCGAAGCTGCGCCGGATAGCATAGTCTTTTTCGATATTCGCAGAGATCAGATCTCCTTCGACAAGGCTTCGGGCAACTTGCTGCTCGAGATGGGAGAGCTCGCCGCGCTCGGCTATCAGCATCTCCTCGACATAGGCAGCCCGGTAGCGATTGGATTCCTGCCGGCTGATCATCGCATGATTTGGCAGTTTGGGATGATCCTTGCGGACCCTGTCGACTATGGCCTGCCTCAGGAGCTCGATGGGGATGAGGTCGTGAACGGGATATGCGAGTCCGGTGACCGCACATCTTGATTTTGCATCCGGCTTCCGCTTCTTCACGTCGAAATCCTCACATCGACAGCACCGCCGCGCCCAGGACTCTGCCCTGGCGCAGGTCGGCCAACGCCCGATTGGCTTCGGCAAGCGGATATGTGGAAACCTTCGTCTCGATGCCCATTTGCGGAACCAGGCGGAAGAAGCCTTCTCCGTCATCGCGCGTGAGATTGGCTACGGAAACGACCTGACGCTCCTCCCAAAGCAATCGATAGGGAAAGCTTGGGATATTGCTCATATGTATCCCGGCACAGACGACGCGCCCGCCCTTGCGCACGGCCTTCAGAGCTTGCGGGACGAGCGTGCCAACCGGCGCATAGACGATGGCGGCATCCAATGGTTCGGGTGGCTCCTGATCGGACGCGCCAGCCCATTCGGCGCCAAGGCGCAAGGCGAAGGTCTGGCTGTCCGTGTCCCCTCCGCGTGTGAAGGCGAATATCCGCCGGCCCTCCCATTTCGCGACCTGCGCCACGATATGGGCGGCAGCGCCAAAGCCGTAAAGTCCCAGGCATTTTGCGTCGCCGGCCATCCGCAGCGACCGCCAGCCGATTAGCCCGGCGCAGAGCAGGGGGGCGAGCGATGGATCAGGCTTCCCGTCCGGCAGCGCAAAAGCATAGCGGGCATCGGCAACCGCGTGGGTGGCATAGCCGCCGTCGCGCGTGTAGCCGGTAAATAGAGGCCGGTCGCAAAGATTTTCGCGCCCCGACAGACAGTAGGCACATTGTTGGCATGTATGGCCGAGCCACGGAATTCCGACCCGCTGGCCCAATTCCAGGCGCGTGACTCCGGAGCCGATTTCCTCAATAAGCCCGACAATCTCATGGCCGGGAACAAGGGGCAGCGGGACCTTCGGCAACTCACCGTCGACGACATGAAGGTCCGTCCGGCAAACCCCGCAGGCGCCTATCCTGACGCGAATTTCGCCGGCTCGCGGAACTGGAGGAGAACGCTCGCGCATCACCAATGGCCGGCCATATTCAACCAGCATCATGGCGCGCGATGTGCTCAAAGCCTCTCGACCGTGACCACACGGTAGGTATGCGGCCCGTCGTCCTCCGTGATCGAAATATACTCGCCGACGGTGAACCGCTCGGCCGCAAAGTGGTATCCCCGGGGGTCTCCCTCGTCCCCCTTGATGTCATAGCGGAACGTCCACTGGCCGCCAGGCTGGCGGACCATGTGGCCGAGGTCGTGCTCCTCTCCTGAACGGTAGTGCACGACGCGGCACAGGTCGCGATGGGCTTTCCAAAGGTCACTGTCGATCCGGCCGGTTTTGCTCAGCGGCATCACGAGATCGTAGCCATGCTCATGGCTTCCCTGTGGATGGCCAGGCTCGCGTGCCAGACGCAGCCTGACCTTTGCAAAGCCCTTGGGAAATCGTCTGGATGCGTTGGCGTGTGCTGTTTTCGGAAGCATGGGGCTTCTCCTGGCGGTGAGGGGGAACTAGCTGGTCGCTTGCCCTGCGAGAAACACAGGCAAATGCCGGTACAGATCGTCGTCGGGAACCTTGGTCAGATCTTTGTCGATGCATTTGGCGAGCTTGCCGGCGAGGGCAGGAGGCAAAGCGTCGCGGAGCACTTTCTGGAGCTTGGCCGGTGCGATGAACACCAGCATGTCGAAATCGGCCAGCGACGCGTCTGCGCTGATATCCGCGGCGATTGCGCGTATGAAGCCGGTCTCGACCTTATCGCGGGGATTGCCTCTGGCCTCTATGGCATGGCGAGCGGTCGTTGCGCTCTCGCGTACACGTCCCGGCCTGTCGCGGGACAGCGCGGATGATTTCTCATGCATGTGCGCGGAGACGAATTTCCGGAAAGTATTGAAACGGCCGGGACCGGTGCGCTCGATATAGCGGGCGCGACCGCCATCGGCGATCAGGTACAGTGTTTTCGGCATGCGCATGATGGGCCTCCTTTTGCCCAATCCTAGGCGGCGCATCCGCATGCGGCTTTGATTTCCATCAATCGGAGCGCCGGGACGCTCCGAAGAACGCCCGGCGCTCTGGCCCCCTCTTATTGATCAGCGCGGACAGTGTCTGCTAGAAGAAGCCCAGCTTCTTCGGGCTGTAGCTGACCAGGAGATTCTTGGTCTGCTGATAGTGGTCCAGCATCATCTTGTGGGTCTCGCGTCCGATGCCGGATTGCTTGTATCCGCCGAAAGCGGCATGCGCCGGGTAGGCGTGATAGCAATTGGTCCACACCCGTCCGGCCTGGATCGCCCTGCCGAAGCGGTAGCAGGTATTGGCATCGCGGCTCCAGACCCCGGCACCGAGTCCGTAGGATGTCTCATTGGCGATGGAGAGAGCCTCTTCCGCCGTGCTGAAGGTGGTGGTGGACACGACCGGACCAAAGATCTCCTCCTGGAAGATCCTCATTTTGTTGTGTCCGCGGAATACGGTCGGCTGGATGTAATAGCCCCCGGCGAGATCGCCCCCGAGCTTTGCGGCGCCGCCGCCGGCAAGCACCTCGGCCCCTTCGTCGCGGCCGATCTGGAGATAGCGCAGGATTTTTTCCTGCTGCTCGGCGCTCGCCTGGGCGCCGATCATCGTCGCAGGATCGAGCGGATTGCCCTGGATGATCTGCCCGACCCGGGCCAGGGCCCGCGCCATGAAGCGGTCAAAGATGCTTTCATGGATCAGGGCGCGCGAGGGACAGGTACAGACCTCGCCCTGATTGAGCGCGAACATGACGAATCCCTCGATCGCCTTGTCGAAGAAGGCATCGTCATGGGCGGCGACGTCGGCGAAGAAGATATTGGGCGACTTGCCGCCGAGCTCCAGCGATACCGGAATGAGGTTCTCGCTGGCATATTGCATGATCAGCCGGCCTGTGGATGTCTCGCCGGTGAAAGCGATCTTGGCGATACGCTTGGACGAGGCAAGCGGCTTGCCGGCCTCCAGCCCGTAGCCGTTGACGACATTGACCACACCGGCAGGCAGCAGGTCGGCGATAAGCTCGAGGAGAACTAAGATGGAAGCGGGCGTCTGCTCGGCCGGCTTCAGGACGACGCAGTTGCCCGCGGCCAATGCGGGCGCGAGCTTCCATGTGGCCATCAGGATCGGAAAATTCCATGGAATGATCTGGCCGACCACGCCCAGAGGCTCATGGAAATGATAAGCCACGGTGTCGTGGTCGATCTCGGCGATCGAGCCTTCCTGCCCGCGGATGCAGCCGGCGAAATAGCGGAAATGATCGATGGCGAGGGGAATGTCAGCGGCTTTCGTCTCGCGGATCGGCTTGCCATTGTCCCAGGTTTCGGCCGTGGCGAGCAGGTCGAGATTGGCCTCCATCGCATCGGCTATCCGGTTGAGGATGACCGAGCGCTCAGCCGGCGAGGTGCGTCCCCAGGCCTCCCTGGCCGCATGCGCGGCGTCGAGCGCAAGCTCGATGTCGTCCGCATCGGATCGGGCGACCTGGCATACCCGCTTCCCGGTGATTGGCGAGATATTGTCGAAGTAACGGCCGGCCCTGGGTGCTACCCATCGTCCGCCGATGAAGTTGTCGTAACTCTTGGCGAACGGCGCCGCCTTGAGGGCGCGCTCAGCCACGTGAATATTCATTGCATGTCCTCCTTCATACAGGGGCGAAATCCATCATTCGCCTCTGCGGATCAGCCTTTCATGCCAGGCTGTGCGGGGAAAGGAGGGGGCGGCAGCCGGAAGATCATACTGTCTCACTGGCGAGACATAAGGCGTCTCAATGCGCGCACGCCAGCTCAACGCGCTCCATGCGGCGATAGAATGTCGCCCTGCCGATGCCGAGCCGTCGTGCCGCGGCAGTGACATTGCCGCCCGAGCGCGCCAGCGCCTGATGCAGCACCGCCCTTTCGCCGTCCCTGAAGCTTGTCCTGTCGGCCATGCCGATCAGATCGGCAAGGGGACGGGGAGCCATCAGGGGCTGCAATCCGAGACGAAACCGCACGCGTGCCGCGCGGGTAGCGCCGATGACGAGATCATCCCGATCAACGGCCAGCAGCGCGGGCCCTCCTGCCGAGCCGTCGGCCTCGGCGAAAAAAATCCTCGCATTGGCGTAGCGCAGGCAGAAATAATCGCGCTCGATCTGTTGCGCGGTACAATGCACCAGCGCCGCAATCACGCCGGCCATGGCTTCGCCATGGTCGGAGCGGCAGGTCGAAACATCGAGCGCCGCGACGAGCCGGCCCTCTGGATCGAAGATCGGAGAGTCCATGCAACTCACGCCGATATTGCGGCTGGCGAAATGCTCGTGGCGCAGGATCGCGACCTGCCTGGCTTCGACGAGGCAGGTGCCGATCCCGTTGGTTCCCTCCGCCGCTTCGCTCCAGCATGCACCTCGGACGAGGTTGAGCGTTTCGAACAGGGCCGTATCGCCGGCCGTGCAACGGCTCTCGATCACGACGCCGTTCTCATTCGCCAGGTAGATGCCGCATCCTGCGCGACAAAGAGTGCCGAACAGCGAGTCGAATATGGGAGATGCCACCGACAGCAACTCGCCGTTGGCTTCGCGCAGCCGCACCATCCCGCTTTCGCCCAGGCGTTCGCCGCGCAGAGATTCGGCCGGATCCAGGCCATGATGCAGCGCCGAGCGGCGCCACGATGCCGCAACGGCCGACAGGGCGGCGGCCTGGTTTGATTGCACGGTATTCAAGACGTGATCGCTATGCCTGATGCTTGTCTTGGCCATTATTCGCAATCCTCCTTTGCCCCCCGATGCCGCGGACTGACCGAGCCGAGACTAGGGCGAAGCCGCCAAACGATCCTTGGCCGGCGTCAAGCTATCAGCTTGCGGGGATCCGGAACCTCAGATCGCCCGGGCATGACGCAGGTTCGAATTGTGATCGACTATGTACTGATCAAAGCTGGCGCAGATTGTCCGCAGGAACGGGCGGCCCAATCGGGTTACCGCGAGGATGGAGCCGCTCAGCCTGATCAGCCCGTCGCTCTCCATTTCACCGAGCCGGGCCATCGCCTGGGTCAGGATGGACGGCGGCATTTGCCAATACCGCAGGATAGGAACGAAATCGACTTCGAGCTCGCACATGAGCGTTTGGATGATGTCCGACCAGAAGCGGTCTTCGCGCGACAATGCGATACCGCGATAAGTGGCGAAACGGCCTTTGCCCACATCCTCCCGCCATTTTCGAATGTCCGGATTGTTCTGCGCGAAGCCATGCTCGAGGGTGCTGATCGAGGAAGCGCCGAGGCCTATCACGGTCCTGGCGTCGTCGCTGGTATAGCCCTGGAAATTCCGCCTCAGGAGTCCGTTCTCCGCCGCGATGGCAAGATCGTCGGACGGCAGCGCGAAATGGTCGAGGCCGATGGGGATGTAGCCCGCTTCCTGAAGCTTGTTGCCGGCCACCAGCTGCTGCTGGTAACGCTGACGCACGTCCGGAAGTTCATCTTCCTTGATGAGCTTCTGCCGCGGCATCATCCAGGGGACATGGGCGTAGCCGAAGAGCGCCACCCTGTCGGGTTCGAGCCCGACGAGCTGATCGATGGTTTGCGCCAATCCACGAATGGTCTGGCGCGGCAGGCCATAGACGATGTCGACATTGACTGAACTGACGCCTTTGCGGCGCAGTGCCCCGATCGACCACTCAACCATCTCAAATGGCTGAATGCGGTTGATGGCCGCCTGGACGGCCGGGTCGAGGTCCTGGACGCCAAGGCTTGCGCGATTGAGGCCGAGATCCGTTGCCGCCGTGATCCATTCCTGGGTGAGCGACCGCGGGTCCAATTCGGCTGCGATCACCGCCTGGTCGGCAAAGGCGAATCGCTCGCGAAGACGGTTGAAGAGCTGAGCCAGATCGCAAGCCGAAAGCACGTTCGGCGAACCCCCGCCCAGATGCAGCGCGGACAGCACCGGCCGGTGCGGGATAGCTCCTGCTACGAGGTCGATCTCCTTCAACAGGGACTGGAGATAGTCGGCGACGGGTTGCCGCCTATGGCTGACACCGGTATGGCATGCGCAGTACCAGCACAGGCGCTCGCAGAAAGGAATATGCAGATAGAGCGACAGCGGCTGATCGGGTGCGAGGGCCGAAAGCCAGCTTCGGTACTGATTCGGCCCGATCGCCGGGCGGAAGTTCACCGCGGTGGGGTAGCTCGTATAGCGTGGCACGCGGCCGTCATATTTGTCGACCAGACCGGCCGATCGCGGGTCGCTGACGGGATGGCAGGTCTGCCTCAGATGGCATTTGGGGGTGTTATGCTCGTCCATTCGTACAGATTTGCTCCTCTGGCGGACGATGCCTTGATCTCGGTCAAAGCCCCTCACCGCAATTGATTTGGATCAAAGAAGGGAGGGCTTTCCACACTAGGCTGGCCCGGAACTCGAACGGACGGTCTCTGAGGAGAATGACAAAAGCCCTGCCAAACGCCGACCGCCTTGCTCCGATTTTTCGCTGCCAGCACTGTGCGGTACGAAATCGCGCGGTATGCGGGGCAATGACCGATGAACAGCTTTCCCGTCTCAGTGAAATCTCGCATCGCAAGAAATACTCGGTGGGACAGGTGATCATGTCCGACCAGGAGCCTGTGACATTCTTCGCCAATATCATCTCCGGAACCATCAAGCTCACCAAGACGATAGCCGACGGTCGCCAGCAGATCGTCGGCTTGTTGTTTCCGCCCGATTTCCTCGGTCGGGCTTTTAGCCGCAACAATCCCTATTTCGCCGAGGCCGCCAGCGATGTCGAAGTCTGCATGTTCCCGAATGAGGCCTTTGAGAGGCTGATCGACGTCTATCCCGACCTCAAGCACCGTCTGTTCGAGCGAACGCTGGACGAGCTCGATGCCGCGCGGGAGTGGATGCTGCTGCTCGGGCGGAAGACGGCGGAAGAGAAAGTAGCCAGTTTCCTGCTTCTGCTCGCCCGTCGGAGCCTTGTCGTCGCATGCCCGAATGAGAAGCCGTCGCTCACGCGCTTCGAGCTGCCGCTCAGACGTGCGGACATGGCCGACTATCTCGGGCTGACGATAGAGACGGTGAGCCGGCAGCTGACCCGTCTCAAGGCCGCCGGCATTGTCGGTATGAGCGATACGCGCACATTGGAAGTGCCGGATATCGCGGCCCTGGTCGATGTTGCCGGTCAGGGCATGGCTCTTTGACACAAGTCAAGGAGCGCATGGTCCTGTGATGCCAGGAGTACCGGCTCATTCCTCAAGGCCGCGCCCATGTCTTTCAGGACCATCCTCGCCAGCCTCAATGAGACATCCAACAACGGGGCCGTCATAGCCACGGCGGCCGTTCTTGCGCGGGAATTCGAGGCGCATGTCACAGGCCTCTATGTCATTCCAGCGGCTCCCGTCTATCCTTCAGCCCGATATGAGCCGATACCGGAGATGTTTGAAACCCACCGGGAGTATTTCCGCCGCCAGTCCGCCTCGGTCGGTGCGGCCTTCCGGGCCGGATTTCCGGATGACACCCTTCGCCACCGCCTGCGAGTTGAAAACTCGGCCAGCCCCTTGATCGGCGACAGTGTGATAGAGCATGGCCGCCACTCCGATCTGATCCTGCTGAGCAATGTCGACACCAAATCCGAACTGGGCGTCGAATTGGATTTCGTGCCGCGCATCGCTGTGGCAGCCGGCCGGCCGGTTATCGTCGTGCCGTTCAACGCTCCGCTGGCGGTCGTTCCGGAAACCGTGGTCATCGGTTGGAACGGCTCGCGCGAGGCCGCCCGTGCCGTATTCGACAGCCTGCCGATCCTTAGGCGCGCCAGGGCGGTCCATGTGGTGTGGATCGATCCGCCGGACGAACACCTGCGGTCGGAAGCATCACCAGGCGCCGGGATCGCCGAGGCGCTGGGCCTGCACGGGGTCAAGGCCGTGGTCACGTCGCGCGACGCTGGCGGTGAAAATGCCGGCGACCTGCTTCTGGGGAAGGCTGCGGATCTGGGCGCCGGGCTGCTGGTGATTGGGGCCTATGGACATTCGCGCCTGAGCGAGTTCATCCTCGGCGGTGTCACGCGCACGGTACTGCGCGACATGAGGTGTCCCGTTCTCGTCTCTCACTGAATCCGGGCCTATACTATTGGCGGTGAGTGGCCATGGTGCGATGGAGCTCGTCCATATCCTCATGCGTCAGGCGCGCGCGCGCCAGAGGCAGGACGATGGCATTTTCCCAGAGAATGTGCCGCCGGTAGCTCTCGAAGAAGCTGCGCAGCATATAGCCGACCATATCGGGATTCTTCAGCTTCTTGCCTTCGCTCAAGCCTTCCAGGCTCTCCAGAAGCTCGCTGGCGAAGCTCTCATCGGTTGCGTGTTCGAGCGCGAGGCGGGCCAGTATGTCATGGATGTTGTCGTCGGGAAGAGCCCGCTTTTCGATCAAGGGAAACAGGCCAAGCTCTTCATCGCGATGATGCAAAGGCATCTCGAACTGAAGCGAGTCTATGACCTGCAGGCAGAGCCGCCGATCAACATTGTCCGGAAGGTCATCGGCAATCCTTTCAAGCGAGTCGCACAGCTGCGCCTGAACCTGATGCTCGTGCTCAATGAGATCCAGCGGACCGCGGCGCAGCCAGTTGTCGGAATGGACTGTTTCGGTTGGCATTGTGAGCTTGTAACTCCGTCTTCATATTGATGGGCAAGCCCTCGCTCGGGCGCATTGACCCAGATCAAAGCCTCCCCACCGTCTCTCCCATAAGAGCGGAGCCGTAACGACAAAGAGGGTCGAGGCGCATGTCGGATTCGGAGCAACTGGCGAAGACCGCTATGTGGGGCGGTGTCGCATTTCTCATGATCTTGTTGGCGGCGACGGCGAAGGACAGCGGCTTTGCCGTTCATGCCTGGATCGGTTTTCTCGCCGCAGCTGCGGTGATTGTCTTCCATGCCCGCCGTTTCCCCCATGGGCAGTCGAGCCCGACCGACGCTTCCGCCTATCTCGACGGTGTCGTCAAGGCCGGCATGATCGCCACCGTCTTTTGGGGGCTCGCCGGCTTCCTGGTCGGTGTCGTCATCGCCCTGCAGCTCACCTTTCCGGCACTCAATTTCGACCTGCCCTGGACCAACTTCGGCCGTTTGCGGCCGCTCCATACCTCGGCCGTTGTTTTTGCCTTCGGCGGCAATGCCCTCATCGCAACGAGCTTCTATGTCGTCCAGCGCACTTGCCGCACACGGCTTGCCCTCGGCAATCTCGCCTGGTTCGTGTTCTGGGGCTACCAGCTTTTCATCGTCCTGGCGGCCACGGGCTATCTGCTCGGCGTCACGCAATCACGCGAATATGCCGAGCCCGAATGGTATGTCGATCTCTGGCTTACCGTCGTCTGGGTAGCCTATCTGGCGGTTTTCCTTGCAACTCTCATCCAGCGCAAGGAACCGCATATCTACGTGGCCAACTGGTTCTATCTGTCCTTCATCGTCACGATCGCGATGCTCCATGTGGTCAACAACCTGGCCCTGCCGGTCTCGCTTCTTGGCGCGAAAAGCTACTCACTGTTTTCCGGCGTCCAGGATGCGCTTACCCAATGGTGGTACGGCCACAATGCCGTCGGCTTCTTCCTGACCGCCGGCTTCCTCGGCATGATGTATTACTTTGTTCCCAAGCGGGCCCAGCGGCCGGTCTACTCCTACCGCCTCTCCATCGTCCATTTCTGGTCGCTGATCTTCCTCTATATATGGGCCGGACCGCATCACCTCCACTACACGGCATTGCCCGATTGGGCGCAGTCGCTCGGCATGATTTTCTCGATCATGCTGTGGATGCCGTCATGGGGCGGCATGATCAACGGACTGATGACGCTGTCCGGCGCCTGGGACAAGCTCAGGACCGATCCGGTCCTGCGCATCATGGTCCTCGCCGTCGCCTTTTACGGCATGTCGACCTTCGAGGGCCCGATGATGTCGATCAAAGCCGTCAACTCACTGTCCCACTACACCGACTGGACGATCGGCCATGTGCATTCGGGCGCCTTGGGCTGGGTGGGAATGATCAGCATCGCCGCCGTCTACCATCTGGTGCCGAGGCTCTGGGGCAGGCAAGAGCTCTACAGCCTGAGGCTGGTCAACTGGCATTTCTGGCTGGCCACGCTCGGCATCGTTCTCTATGCCGCCTCCATGTGGGTCGCCGGCATCATGCAGGGGCTGATGTGGCGCGAATACGACGATCAGGGCTTTCTCGTCTATTCCTTCGCCGAGAGCGTCGCCGCCATGCATCCCTACTACTTCATCCGGGCGACGGGCGGAATTCTCTATCTCGCGGGCGCGTTGGTCATGACCTACAACCTGATCCGCACGGTGAGAGGTGATGTCCGTCAACGGGCCCCGGCCGCCGCCGTGGCCGTGGCCTAGGAGAGCTCCATGTTCCGCTTCCCCCGTCATGAATTCATCGAGCGCAACGCCACGCTGCTGCTGATCCTGAGCCTGGTCGTCGTCACCATCGGCGGCATCGTCGAGATCGCGCCGCTCTTCTACCTGCAAAACACGATAGAGAAAGTGGAAGGGATGCGTCCATATGCGCCTCTCGAGCTTGCCGGGCGCAATATCTACATCCGCGAGGGCTGCTATCTCTGCCATAGTCAGATGATCCGGCCCTTCCGCGATGAGGTGGAGCGCTATGGGCATTACAGCCTTGCCGCCGAAAGCATGTATGACCATCCATTTCAGTGGGGCTCAAAGCGCACTGGCCCCGATCTGGCGCGCGTCGGCGGCCGCTATTCCGATGAGTGGCACCGCGATCACCTCATCGATCCGCGCAGTGTCGTGCCCGAATCGATCATGCCGGGCTACCCGTTCCTGCTCGAGACGGAGCTCACCGGCAAGGATATGGCCAGCCATCTGCGTGCCAATGCCAATGTAGGCGTGCCTTACACGGACGACATGATCGCGAGCGCGCTCACCGACTTCCTGGTCCAGGCGAATCCGGATGCGGGCGACGTGGAGGCCTTCCAGAAGCGCTATCCGAAAGCCGAGACGCGCGACTTCGACGGACAGCCCGGGCGCGTCACCGAGATGGATGCCCTCATCGCGTATTTGCAGATGCTTGGCACGCTTGTCGACTTCAACGCTTACAAAGCCGAAACCAATCTGCGGTGATGAAATGACGTATGACACGCTCAGACATTTTGCCGACAGCTGGGGTCTCCTGGCGCTGGTCATGATCTTCGTCGGCATTGTCGCTTTCGCGATGCGGCCTGGCGCGGGGAAGGTCTATGCACGGATCGCCAGGCTGCCGCTCGATGACGACAAGGAGATATGACGATGTCAAAGATCGAGCGCGACGACATCAGCGGAACGTCGACAACCGGCCATGAATGGGACGGCATCAAGGAGCTCAACACGCCGCTGCCGCGCTGGTGGTTGTGGACCTTTTACGGAACGATTGTCTGGGCGTTGGCCTATTCGGTTGTCTATCCGGCCTGGCCGCTCGTCAATTCCGCTACGAGCGGCTTGTTCGGCTATTCGAGCCGGGGGGAGGTGGCGAAGGAAATCGCTGAAGCGGCCGGCGCGCAAGGCGAATGGCGCGACAGGATCAAGGCGGCGGATTTCGGACAGATCTCGCAGGATCCGAAACTCTTCGAATTTGCCCGTGCCGGTGGCGCCGCCGCATTCAAGGTCAATTGCATACAATGCCATGGCTCAGGTGCTGCCGGTGGCAAGGGTTACCCCAATCTCAATGACGACGACTGGCTGTGGGGCGGCACTTTCGAGGAGATCCATACGACGCTTCAGAACGGCGTCCGCTTTGCCGGCGACAATGAGACGCGCTTTTCCCAGATGCCCGCTTTCGGTGACGGCATGCTCAGTCCGGATGAGATCAGCTCGACCGCGGAGTATGTGCTGTCCCTGTCAGGCCAGCCGCATGATGCCGAGGCAGCGGCTAAGGGCGCTCCGCTCTATGCGGCGAATTGCGTCTCCTGCCATGGCGAGCGGGGCGAAGGCGTCCGGGATGTCGGTGGCGCCCGGCTCAATGATGCCATCTGGCTCTATGGCGGCGGCAAGGAATCCATCGTCGCGCAGATCACGCGACCCCGCCAGGGCGTGATGCCGGCCTGGGGCGGACGCCTGGATGATGTCACGATCAAGGAACTGGCGATCTATGTTTACTCGCTGGGCGGCGGCGAGACACTGCAGCGGCAATGAGCTCTGAATGGACCACTCGCCTCCCATGCCGAACCAGAATGTCGATGGCGGATCGACCGACGTCGAGCGCCACAATGTAGAGGCGGTCAATGCCGCCAATGCGCCGCGGCGCGTGACGCTCTATGCGGCGCGCACGAAGATCCACCCCAAGCGCGCCTCTGGAGACTTCCGCAGGTTCAAATGGCTGATCATGGCGGTAACTCTCGGTATCTACTATGCCGCGCCATGGCTAAGGTGGGATCGCGGCCCTTATGCGCCGGACCAGGCGATCCTGATCGATCTTGCACATCGCCGTTTCTATTTCTTTTTCATCGAGATATGGCCGCAGGAATTCTACTATGTGGCCGGACTCCTGATCATGGCCGGGGTAGGGCTGTTTCTCGTCACTTCCGTCGTGGGACGGGCCTGGTGCGGCTATACTTGCCCGCAAACCGTCTGGACCGATCTTTTCCTCGTGATCGAGCGCTGGGTGGAGGGTGACCGCAACGCCCGCATAAAGCTCGATGCCGCGCCCTGGTCTCTGGACAAGCTGCGCAAGCGGCTTGCGAAGCACGCCATCTGGCTGGTGATCGGCGTGGCGACGGGCGGGGCCTGGATTTTCTATTTTGCCGATGCGCCGTCACTCGCCCGTGACCTTGTAAGCGGAAACGCCGCACCCGTCGCTTATTCGTCGGTCGCTCTCCTCACCGCCACGACTTATGTGCTGGCGGGGTTCATGCGCGAGCAGGTATGCATCTATATGTGCCCATGGCCGCGCATCCAGGCGGCCATGGTCGATGAGGATTCTCTCGTCGTTACCTACAATGCCTGGCGGGGCGAGCCGCGGTCGCTGCATCGCAAGAAGCTTCTGGCGGAAGGAAAGTCGGCCGGAGACTGCGTCGACTGCAATGCGTGCGTCGCGGTCTGTCCGATGGGCATAGACATTCGCGACGGACAGCAGCTCGCCTGCATCACCTGCGCGCTGTGCATCGATGCCTGCGACTCCGTCATGGACAAGATCGGCAAGCCGAGGGGGCTCATTTCCTATTCCAGCCTCAAGGCCTATGAGGTGGCGAAATCCTACACGCCGCGGGATCTGCTCCGCCATGCGCTGCTCCGGCCGCGCACGATCGTCTATTCGGGATTGTGGCTGGCTGCCGGACTTGTCATGCTGATCGCCCTCTCCATGCGCGAGCGTCTCGACATCAATGTCGTGCCTGACCGCAATCCTCTGTTCGTGACGCTGTCGGATGGATCGATCCGCAACGGCTATACGATCAAGATCCTCAACATGGAGCAGCGGCCGCGAACCTTCCGCCTCTCGATCGAGGGGGCGCCGTCGGCGGACATGACGTTGGCCGGGTCTCAACAGCCGTCCTCGCGTGTCTTTGACATCGACGTCGAGGCCGACAAGCTGCGCAGCATAAAGGCCTATGTCGTCATGCCGAGATCGGCCATACCGGGCGATACGATGAGCTTTTCCTTCGTCATAACAGACGCCACTGTGACGGAGGATGCCGAACGCAGCGAGTATCCGGCGATCTTCCACGGTCCTTCGAAAGCAGGAGGCGAGCCATGAGCGTCCGCGTCAAGACGATAGCTGGTCGCCAGGTCTTTGCGATCATGGCAACCTTCTTCGGGATCATTATCGCGGTGAATGCGACGCTGGCCGTCTTCGCGATGAGAAGCTGGACCGGGCTCGTGGTCGAGAACGGTTATGTCGCAAGCCAGGGCTTCAATCGGGATCTCGCGGAGGCGCGCCGCCAGGCGCAACTCGGCTGGCGGGAGAGTTTCGATTATGCGGGCGGCAAGCTGACCCTGGTCCTGAGGGATGCGCAGTCGCGCCCGATCGGAAGGGCCACAGTAGCCGTCACACTACAGCGGCCATCGACGGACCGTGAAGACCGGCAGCTCACGCTGATCGAGACGAGTCCGGGAAGCTATGAATCAGCCGTGGCCCTTCAGCCCGGCCTTTGGGATGCCGAAGCGATAGCGCACGCCGCGACCGGGGAATCCTTGCGGCGCCTCTATCGTTTCCAGGTTCGCGGAGGTGACGCGCAATGACATGCTGCCCCGCTCCCGTCGCGAGTGACAACGAACCGCCACGTCTCGAAGCGGAAGAAGCAAAGCGATGGTTGAGCTATGCCGGGCCGGGGCTCAGCCGGATCGAGCTCATTGTTCCCGGGGTGAATTGCGCCGCCTGCATAAGGAACATCGAAACGGCCATGCAGGCGATCGCCGGAGTCGTCTCGGCGCGCGTCAACCTTACGGCTCGCAGGGTCACGGTGACCTGGCGGGACGGGGAGGTCGAGCCTCAGACCTTCATCGAGCGTCTGGCCGGCCTGGGTTATCCCGCCCGCCCGTTCGACCCGCGCGAGAGCGGATTTCTTCAGGACGACCGGGAGGGCCGCGCCCTTCTGAGAGCGCTTGCTGTTGCCGGGTTCGCCGCTTCGAATGTCATGCTGCTGTCGGTGTCCGTGTGGTCGGGAGCCGAGGCCGCGACGCGCGACCTGTTTCACTGGCTGTCGGCGCTCATCGCCCTGCCGGCTGTCATCTATGCCGGCCGGCCTTTCTTCACTTCCGCAATGGCGGCGCTGCGCCATGGGCGGGTGAACATGGATGTGCCCATTTCCCTGGGCGTCCTCCTGACATCCCTCATGAGCCTCTATGAAACCATCAATGGTGAGCGGCACGCCTTCTTCGACGCGGCGGTGACGCTGCTCTTCTTCCTGCTGGTCGGCCGCTATCTCGATCACCTCATGCGGGCCAGGGCGCGCGGCGCCATTTCCCGGCTGATGACCCTGACGCCGGCAGCCGCCACTCGGGTTGAAGCCGATGGCACCCATCGCCGGATACAGGCCACGGCACTGCGGGCCGGGATGATGATGGCCGTCGCGGTGGGCGAAAGATTCGCCGCCGACGGCAAAATCGTGCAAGGGGCGAGCGACGTGGACCGCTCGATCATGACCGGCGAAAGCGCGCCCGAAGCCGTGGCGCGCGGAAATCCAGTCCAGGCCGGCATGCTCAACCTCACCGGCCCTCTTCTTGTGACGGTCACGGCCACGGGAAACGATACTTTTCTGGCCGATCTCATCCGGCTCATGGCCGCCACCGAACAGAATCAGTCCGCCTATGTGCGGATTGCCGATCGTCTTGCCCGCTTCTATTCACCTGCCGTCCATGTTCTCGCAGCCTCCACCCTGGCCGGCTGGCTGATGCTCGGCCAAAGCTGGCACGACGCGCTGATGGCGGCGATCGCCGTGCTCATCATCACGTGCCCCTGCGCGTTGGGGCTCGCTGTTCCGGCCGTTCAAATCGTGGCCTCAGGCATGCTGTTCCGGCGGGGCATCATGATCAAGAGCGGCGCTGCGCTTGAGAAGCTCGCTGAAGTCGATACGGTTGTGTTCGACAAGACTGGCACGCTGACCTTGGGCGCGCCCGAGATGCGGGAGTTGCCCAGAGCGCCCGCCACCATTCTTTCGCTGGCCCACGGGCTGGCGCGGGAAAGCCGCCACCCGCTCTCCAAGGCGCTCTCGGCCGGACTGCATAAGCTCGGCATAGGGGCAACGGCGCTGGATCGCGTGGCCGAGCATCCGGGCCAGGGGTTGGAGGGTGAGTGGAAGGGTGAGGCACTGCGGCTCGGAAGCAGGGCATGGTGCGGCGTGCCGGCGAGAGACCATGATGACGGACGCCTGGAGATTGCCTTGTGCCGGCAGTCCGACTCTCCCGTGTTCTTCCACTTCGAGGACCGGTTGCGCCCGCAGGCCAGGGCGACGGTGGCGGAGCTTCGGGTGCAAGGCCTGGCGGTTGAGCTTCTGTCGGGAGATCGGGAGGTCGCCGTGAGAAGGGTCGCGCGGGAGACCGGCATCGAGACCTATCACGCAGGCCTGTCACCGCAGGCGAAGCTCGACCGCGTCGAGGAGCTGCGGAAAATGGGACGCAAGGTCCTGATGGTCGGCGACGGCATCAATGATGCCCCGGCGCTTGCGGCGGGATATGCCTCCATGGCGCCGGCGACGGCCAGCGATATCGGCCGGACGGCCGCCAATATTGTCTTCATGGGCGAGTCGCTCGATGCCGTCACTTTTGCCAGAGTCATCGCGCGCAAGGCCCGGTCCATTGCGCAGCAGAACTTCGTCGTGGCGATATTCTACAATCTGCTGGCAGTGCCCATCGCCATGACCGGCTTGGTGACACCGCTCGTCGCCGCCGTGGCTATGTCGTCATCGAGCCTGGTCGTGATCGCAAATGCCTTGCGTCTCGGCATGAGCTTTTCGGAGCCGAAGCCGGTTGATGCATCGGCGCCATTGATCACGATGCCTCGCCTGGACACGCCGCAGGGGAGGGCCGCATGAGTGGTCTGATTTTCCTGATACCGCTCGCTCTGCTCCTTGGCGCAATTTGGCTTGTGGCTTTCCTGTGGAGCCTCAGGGCAGGGCAGTATGACGACCTCGACGGCGCCGCCTGGCGGATTCTTGACGAGGACCAGGACCGCACAAAGGGATGATTCCCGGTTGATCGAAATCAAATGTTCCGGGCGCACCGCGAGGTAACTTGCGTGAATGAGCGCCGCAAGAAAGCATGACGTGCAGCCGCGAGGCGGCAGATCTCGCAAGATCCTGCTGGAGCTGTCTCTGGCGATGACAGGAACGTCCATCATGGTGTGCTCGCTGGTGGGAGGAGTGATCCACCTTTATGCAACCTTCCTGGCATTTCACGCCTCAGGTTATGTCTCAGCACTCCTGACCTTTGCAGTCCCGTTTTTTGCCGAGCTCTATTGGATTGCCGCGATCTGGTCCGAAACCGGCAGCTTCTGGCATGGCTTGACGGTCGCATCCGTCGCCTACCTCGCTCTATGCGCCATGGCGATCATTGCCGGCATCTTGGCGGCTTCGCCCGACGGCTAGTGGCGGCAGGGATCAAGATGCGTCTCCATCATCGTTTCCTCGCAGCCGCTGCCTTGGTCGTGATTGTCCAGGCGGGTGCGGCTGTTGCTGGGCCCGACAGCGTTCGCCAGGATTTTCTCGATCTTTGCGCCGATTGCCACAATGCAGACGCCAGGGGCAACGGACCGCTGACCAGGAATTTGACCAAGGTGCCACCCGACCTCACGCGCATCAGAGCGCGGGCGCATGGCGTATTCGACGAAAAGGCGGTTTACGACTGGATCATTGGCCTCAAAATGACCAATGCGCACGGTTCACGTGAGATGCCGATTTGGGGCGACTGGCTTATGGATGAAGCCGTCGAAGACAGCACCTCCCTCGAGACGGCAAGAGCTGCTGAGCGCGAGATCGAGCAGCGGATAATGGCGATCGTCAAATATATCGAGACGCTCCAGAAATAGAGAAACGCAATGTCTCCGCTCATCTCTGGAACGACTCGATGAAATCGATGAGAGCTTCTATCCGCCTTCGAACGGTGGCTTCGTCGCCCTCAGCTCCTCCCAGGCCCTCTTCGGCGTCGACCTTGAACAACTGCCCCCATACCGGCATCTCGCGGTCACCGTGCAGCTTGATATCCTCGCGCCCATCGATGATGCGACGCAATCTTTCCCGCTGAAAGACGCCGCCATTACGAATTCTCAAGGTCGTCAGGTCAGGCGGCTCCACACTCAGGCCAAAGACCTTCCCCCCGCCGCCACGACCATCCTCGCCATGACAGGCCGAGCAGGAGATGCGAAAATCGGTCTCGCCCGATGGTTCGGCCTTGCCGACGCCATGACCGCTCGCAAGAGCCAGCAGCAATAGAAGCCCGATAGCCGAAATATGAGCTGGATACGACACTACGAATCCCTTTGCGACATTCAAAAGCCCCTAACGGTCGGCCCGCACGTCATAGCGAACGCAGTATCGCCTTCCGATGTGCCGTTGCGAGAACACCGTCTGCCTTGTGGAGCCGGACGATGTCGTCTTCGAGCGCACGCACGATCGATATGGTCTTTCTCAGAAGGCTCAGCGACATCGCCGGATATCTGCTCAAAAGGGGAATGAAAGTCTCCCTCGCAAGTTCGGCGAACACGCAGCTGGTGACGGTGCGGATGGATATCGTGCCGGGACTGTTCGTGATCGCCGCAAACTCGCCCAGGCAGGCGGTCGCGCACAGCCATCCCATCGGAACGCTGTCGCCGCCGGCGTCGCGTCGCGACAGCTCGACGACCCCCTCGCTCAGCAGAAAGACGCCATGCGGGTTTTCGGGGTCGCCGTCGATCAATATCTGGTTCGGGGGGAGCCGATGCCAAGTGCATTGCTCGGCGAGCTTCTCCCGCTCCTTGTGGGGGAGGGCCGAAAGGAAGTCTATCTCGTGAAGCGAGGTCGGTGACGGCATACAAACTGTCTGGGCCATGTCGCAGCCGGTTGCATTGCTCTAAATCAAGAGATCAAACATGCGCGAAGGATTTCTTGGCTTGTGGCGATGCGCGACCGCCGGGGGGCGGCCTGGAGGCAGCGATGGGGCAATGCTCGCGGGGTGCGAACTGCCCCTGTTTTTTGGCCTTTGTGAGTTTGTTCTGCGACAAATAGGGCCCAGCCATATCCCGGTATGGTGGGCTCGAGAACCAGTGCCGCCGGATGGCGCTGCACGACAGGAGTGATCCGCATGCCCACACCCGCATCTCTCGATTTGGTTCACCAGATGCGTCGCATCCTCACATCTGCCCAGTTGGACTGCCAGTGCCGGGCAACTCTCGATGTCGCGCTGAATCGTTTCTCGGATATTCAATGCCGGGAGCGTCTGCGCGAGAGCTTGTGCAATGCCCGCCGCCAAAGGGATTGGATCTCGGGCCGGCTACCCTATCTCGCTGATCTTGATGAGATATCGGAACACGAATGCGACCGGACCATCTTCGAAGAGCTGGCATTGATGTTTGATGAGATCGGTGCCGCGGCAGCCGAGGCGGCTCGCGCCATCAGAGAGGCGCAAAGGGAGATTGCGACCGGGATGTGAAAACCCATCTCCTTCTCAAGTGCAGCGGGAGGCTGAATATCGCGGCCTTGCCGCCTCTGCAGGGTACTGCACCAGGCCTTGGGCTCAGCCTCGATTCGCCCGGCTGGCGGCTGCCAATGTTACGGCAAAGGCCAGGAAGGCGGCGATCACCAGGATCAGATAGGCGGTTTCACTCATAGATCGATCTCCCATCAGAATAGAGCAACCTGAGGGGATGTTTCGGATTGTGCATTGATCTGGATCAAGGCGGCCGGCCGGGCCGGCCCCTACCCAGGAGCCGCAGATCATTTGATCTGGATCAATGTCGAACGGACGCTCGACGGAAATGCTGAGGCTTTGTGGGGGATTGGATGGCACAGGCACCTAGCGAGACTGTACATGATCTCCTCGACGAATGCACCGTCGCATGGCGGGAAGGTGCCGATTTTCCGACGATCTGGCAGGAGATTCTGACACGGCATCCGCTTGTCGCAGGGCCGCCTGTCCAGGGATATGTCGACAGCAAGCCTGTTCTGAAGGTCTCATTGGTCGGCGGCCATCGGCTGGTTTTCGGTCCGCAAGGCTTTTCGCTCAATTGAGAAGGGAAGGGATGCCGGCAAGCATGGAAACGATCGACAGCAAATTGCGCGCGGCCGATCTGCGCCCGACCCGCCAGCGCCGGGCGCTTGCCCGGCTTCTTTTCGCTTCCGGCCATCGCCATGTCACCGCAGAGGAGCTGTATGCCGAAGCGGTCGCCGCGCGGGTGCCGGTGTCGCTCGCCACCGTCTACAATACGCTCAACCAGTTCACCGGCGCGGGCCTTCTGCGTGAAGTGGCGATCGAAGGCAATCGCACCTATTTCGACACGAACACGTCCAACCACTTTCACTACTATGTCGAGCACGAAGGCCGGTTGTCCGACATCCCGTGTGGTGATTTAACCATCGAAGGGTTGCCGGACCCGCCGCCGGAAATGGGAATCTGCCGGTTCGACATCATCGTCCGGCTCAAATCGCGCCAGCCCTGATCTCCCGCAGGGCATCATTGCGGCTTGACCCAAGCCACATGGGAAGTGCAGCGCATCGCGTGAAATTCAGCTCATCTTCGCTGAAACCTCAGCAGGGCCATCGGCATCCGGTCCGTCGATAAGTGGATCGGGCATGCATTGAGCAGCGAGCCGCTCGCGGTCGCGGATTGCGATGGTCTGGCCGTCTACCTCGATGCCGGAACTCTCCAACTTCGAAAGCGCGCGCGAAAACGATTCCCGGGTGATGCCAAGTTCGGATGCGATGAGATTCTTCTCATATGGTAGGATCACCCGGTCGGGCGTTCCCTGGCGCTTCGACAAGGCCAGGACATAACACCCGACGCGCTGAGTTGATGATCTTAGCTTCAGGTTCTTGATCTGTCGTACCATGCGCCGGAATTGCTGCGCGAGACTTCCGATTACCGCATGCGCCAAGACAGGATCGGCGTCGATCGCCGCGCGAAACGCCGCTGCGTGAATCAGCAGAAAGCGCGAGGGTTCCGGCACTCGGGCGCGCATGAGGTAGGGCGCACCGGTTACGACAGCGGCCGGAATTATAAAGTCCGGGGCGCGAACGGTCTCGATCAAAACCTCACGGCCTTCGGTGGATCGTCCGAACAATTGGGCCGACCCTGACAGCACCACGAGCTGGAAGGTAGGCGCGTCGCCCTGCTCGAACAAAACAGTGCCGGAGCCTACTCCGTGCACCACAGCATTTCGCAGCAAGTCCATTCGTCTGGACTCGGAGAGCGCTCGGAAGAAGGGCAAATCTTCCGGCGTCATTTCCGCATGTGTCAGTGCGTCCAATGACATGCCTCCTGCGACAGTAGCTGGACCCATATAGGACAAATATCACGCCGCTCCTTGACTTAGATCAAAGCCAGGAGGCACCCGCTTCGGCCAATTTGGCCTCGGGCGGGCATGAGCGCGCTCCTTGACATGTGTCGTCGAAAAAGGCTGTCGACCAATGCAAACGATCGTTCACCCGAAGCCTGGAGTGATCCTAAGCGCGAGCACGACGGCGTTCACAGTTTGCTTCGCGGTCTGGACCATCTTCTCCATCATCGGCATCAGCATCCGCCAGGAGCTCGGTCTCAACGAAACGCAGTTCGGCCTGCTCGTCGGCACGCCGATCCTCACCGGGTCCCTGATAAGGGTTGCGCTGGGCATCTGGACGGACCGCTATGGCGGCCGTGCCGTCTTCACGGCGAACATGCTGGCTGCGGCGGTTGCGACCTTCCTGCTGTCCTATGCCCATACCTATCCGCAAATGCTCGCGGCCGCCCTTGGCGTCGGTATCGCCGGCGGGTCCTTCGCGGTCGGGGTCGCCTATGTCTCGCGCTGGTATCCGGCGGATAAGCAGGGCACGGCTCTTGGTATCTTCGGTGCGGGCAATGTCGGCGCCGCCGTCACCAAATTTCTTGCCCCATTCGTGCTCGTCGCTTTCGGCTGGCAAACGGTGGCGCAGGTCTGGGCGGTGGGCCTCGTCCTTATGGCTGTCGTTTTCTGGTTCACGACGGCCGATGACCCGGTCATCACGGAGCGCAGGCGGTCCGGCAAGAAGCCGAAAAGCGCCTGGCTCGAACTCGAGCCCCTGAAGAACGTGCAGATCTGGCGCTTCTCGCTCTATTATTTCTTCGTCTTCGGGGCCTTTGTCGCGGTGGCGCTGTGGCTGCCGCAATATCTCATCAACGTCTATGGCCTCGACATCAAGACGGCCGGCATGATCGCCGCCTTCTTTTCGGTGCCGGCGAGCATCTTCCGTGCCTATGGCGGACATCTCTCCGACAGCTTTGGAGCACGGCGCGTGCTTTACTGGACGTTCCTCGTCTCGGTCGTGGCCACCTTCATCCTGTCCTACCCCCCGACCGACTACGTTGTCCACGGCATCAAGGGTCCAACCTCCTTTCATCTCGAGATGGGCCTCACCGGCTTCATCATCACGATCTTCGTGCTCGGTTTCTTCATGGCGCTGGGCAAGGCTGCCGTCTACAAGCACATCCCGGCCTACTATCCCGACCATGTCGGCTCCGTCGGCGGCCTTGTCGGCATGATCGGCGGCCTGGGCGGCTTTCTGCTGCCGATCCTGTTCGGCGTGCTGCTTGACCTGACCGGCCTGTGGACGAGCTGCTTCATGGCGCTGTTTGTCCTCGTCTCAGGCGCGCTCTTGTGGATGCACGCTGCTATCCGCCAGATGGAGCGCGGAGCTACCGGCGAAGCCCTGACCAAGCTCCCGCCCTTCCCGGAGATGCAGGGCATGCCCAAGCCGGCGCTGGGCGGCCGGCCGGGCGGTGCTCTGACGGACTGGCGTCCGGAGGATCCGGTTTTCTGGGCGGAGAAAGGGCGTCGGATCGCCCGGCGCAATCTCTGGCTCTCGATACCGGCGCTGCTGCTCTCCTTCGCCGTCTGGCAAGTGTGGTCCGTCGTCGTCGCCAAGCTCCCGCTCGTCGGTTTCACCTTCACGACCGATCAGCTCTTCTGGCTCGCGGCTCTTCCGGGCCTGTCAGGCGCCACGCTGCGGATCTTCTATTCATTCATGGTGCCGGTCTTCGGCGGCAGGCTGTGGACGACCCTCACGACGTGGTCGCTCATCATTCCGGCCGTCGGCATCGGCTATGCGGTGCAGAATCCGGATATGCCCTATATCGTCCTGCTGATATTGGCGCTGCTCTGCGGCTTTGGCGGCGGCAACTTCGCGTCCTCGATGGCCAACATATCCTTCTTCTTCCCGAAGGCGGAAAAGGGCAATGCGCTGGCACTCAATGCCGGGCTCGGCAATCTCGGGGTCAGCGTTGTCCAGTTCGTTGTGCCGCTCGCGATAACCACCGGGATCTTCGGCTGGCTCGGCGGCGATCCGGCAATGGTCAAGGGATCGGCAGGCGATGCTCCCCTCTGGCTGCAGAATGCCGGCTTCGTCTTCGTGCCGTTCATTGCCATCTCCGCCTTCGCGGCGTGGTTCGGCATGAACGACATCGCCTCGGCCAAGGCCTCGTTCGCCGAGCAGGCCGTCATCTTCCAGCGCAAGCACAACTGGATCATGTGCTGGCTCTATACCGGCACCTTCGGATCTTTCATCGGCTATTCGGCGGGCTTTCCACTCCTTTCGAAGATGCTCTTCCCGGAGGTGAATGTTCTTCAATTCGCTTTCCTCGGTCCGCTTGTCGGCGCCTTGTCACGCTCGGGTACCGGCTGGCTCGCTGACAAATATGGCGGCGCGCGCGTCACCCTCTGGGTCTTCGCCCTGATGATGGTGGGTGTTGCGGGGGTTCTGTGGTTCATCGGCATCAAGGATCAGCCCGGCGCCTTCTTTGGGTTCTTCGCGGCGTTCCTCGTGCTGTTCTTCGCCACCGGCGTCGGCAATGCCTCCACCTTCCAGATGATCCCGGTGATCATGGCGAAGGAGGTCGGCCGCCTGATGCCCACGGCCGATACGGAGGCACGCCGCCGGCAGGCCGAAAAGGAAGCCGCCGCCATCACCGGCTTCACCTCGGCGATTGCCGCCTTCGGCGCCTTCTTCATCCCGAAGGGCTACGGCACCTCGATCGCCCTCACCGGCGGGCCGGAGGCCGCTCTCTGGGGCTTCCTTCTCTTCTATGTGAGCTGCCTGGCGATCACCTGGGCCGTCTACGCCCGCAAGGGCGCGCTTCTCCACGACATCGAACGCGCCAGGCGCGGCGGTTCCGTCCATCCGGCCGCGGCCGAGTAACCAGGGGACAGCAATGTCACATTTTCTTGACCGGCTTACCTTCTTCCGCAAGACCGTGGACGAGTTCTCCGATGGGCACGGCATCGTCACCAACGAGGATCGCTCCTGGGAGGACGCCTATCGCAAGCGCTGGCAGCACGACAAGATCGTGCGCTCCACGCATGGCGTGAACTGCACCGGCTCCTGCTCATGGAAAATCTATGTCAAGGGCGGCATCGTCACCTGGGAGACACAGCAGACCGACTATCCGCGCACACGGCCCGATCTCCCCAATCACGAGCCCCGCGGCTGTGCACGCGGCGCCTCCTATAGCTGGTACCTCTATTCCGGCGCGCGGGTGAAATACCCGATGATCCGGGGACGTCTGCTGAAACTGTGGCGCGCCGCGCGCGCCACGATGCCGCCTGTCGCGGCCTGGTCCTCGATCGTCAGCGACGAGAACAAGCGCAAATCCTACACCGCGATCCGCGGACATGGCGGCTTCGTGCGCGCCACCTGGGACGAGGCGAACGAACTTATCGCGGCGGCCAATGCCTATACGGTGAAAGCCCATGGTCCCGACCGCGTCATCGGATTCTCGCCCATCCCGGCCATGTCGATGGTCTCCTATGCGGCTGGCTCGCGCTACCTGTCGCTGATGGGCGGCGTTTGCATGTCGTTCTATGACTGGTATTGCGATCTGCCGCCGGCCAGTCCCCAGACCTGGGGCGAGCAGACCGACGTCCCCGAAAGCGCCGACTGGTACAATGCCGGCTTCATCATCGTCTGGGGCTCCAATGTGCCGCAGACGCGGACGCCCGATGCACATTTCTATACCGAGGTCCGCTACAAGGGCACGAAGAGCGCGGTCGTCAGCCCGGACTATGCCGAAGCCACCAAGTTTGGCGACATCTGGCTCAACCCGAAGCAAGGCACGGATGCGGCGCTGGCTCTCGCCATGGGTCACGTCATCCTGCGGGAGTACCATCTCGACCGGAACATTCCCTATTTTGAGGACTACACGCGCAAATACACGGACATGCCATTCCTCGTGCGATTGACGGAAAGGGATGGCCGGTTTGTCCCGGATCGGCTGCTGCGCGCCTCGGAACTGCCGGGGGCGCTGGGGGAGAAGAACAACCCGGACTGGAAGACCGTCGCGATCGACGAAGCCACGGACGCGCTGGTGGCGCCGGTCGGATCGATTGGCTACCGCTGGGGCGAAAAGGCGAAGTGGAATCTCGAAGAAAAGGACGGGAAAGGGTCCGACACGCGCCTCAAGCTGACGCTGGCGGGCGCAGATACTGAAATCGCCGCAGTGGATTTTCCCTATTTCGGCGGCCGTGCAACCGAGCACTTTGTCGCGACCGACCATGGCGAAGGCGAGATCCTGACGCGCAACATTCCCGTCCGGACTATTGATTGCGCCGACGGCACGAGCACCAAGGTCGCCACCGTCTATGATCTGATGATGGCCAATTACGGCCTGGACCGGGGCTTCGGCGGCAGGAATGTCGCGACTTCCTATGACGATGACACCCCGTTCACCCCGGCATGGGCAGAGCGCATCACCGGCGTCAAACGCGAGGCGATCATCACGGTGGCGCGCGAGTTCGCCACCAACGCCGAGAAGACCAACGGCCGCTCGATGATCATCATCGGCGCGGGAATGAACCATTGGTATCACATGGACATGAACTATCGCGGGGTCATAAACCTCCTGGTGTTCTGCGGTGCCGTAGGCCAGTCCGGCGGCGGGTGGTCACATTATGTGGGACAGGAAAAACTGCGGCCGCAGACCGGTTGGACACCGCTCGCTTTCGCGCTCGACTGGGGCCGCCCGCCCCGGCAAATGAACTCGACGTCGTTCTTCTATGCCCATACCGATCAATGGCGCTACGAGACGCTCACGGCGGCCGAGATCCTTTCGCCGACCGCGCCGGAAGGCGAGTGGGGACAAAGCTTCATCGACTACAATGTCCGCTCCGAACGCATGGGCTGGCTGCCCTCCGCTCCCCAGCTGAAGCAGAACCCGCTGGAAATCGCGGCCAGGGCCAAGGCTGCGGGCCTCGAAACGAAGGACTATGTCGCCCAAGCGCTGAAGAGCGGAGAACTTGAGCTTTCCTGCCATGACCCGGACGATCCCGCGAACTGGCCGCGCAACATGTTCGTCTGGCGCTCGAACCTTCTCGGCTCCTCCGGCAAGGGCCATGAATATTTCCTCAAGCACCTGCTCGGCACCACGCACGGCGTCATGGGCAAGGATCTTGGCGCCGAGGGCCGGGTTCGCAATCAGGAAGTTGTCTGGCACGACAAGGCACCGCAAGGAAAACTTGACCTCCTGGTGACGCTCGATTTCCGCATGTCGACGACTTGCGTCTATTCGGACATCGTCCTGCCAACGGCCACCTGGTACGAGAAGAACGACCTCAATACCTCCGATATGCATCCTTTCATCCATCCGCTTTCGGCCGCGGTGGACCCGGCCTGGGAGGCGCGCTCGGACTGGGAAATCTACAGGAACCTGGCCAAGGCCTTCTCCGACGTCGCGCCGGAAGTCCTGGGCGTCGAGGAGGATGTCGTCCTGACCCCCATCCAGCACGACACAGCGGGAGAGCTGGCGCAGGCTCTCGGCGTGAAGGACTGGAAGCGTGACGAGGTCGCTCCGCTTCCCGGCGTGACCATGCCGGCGGTCGCCGTCGTGAAACGCGACTATCCGAACCTCCATGCGCGCTTCACCGCTCTTGGGCCGCTCATGAAATCGGTCGGCAATGGCGGCAAGGGCATAGCGTGGAACACCGAGCACGAGGTCGATGCGCTCGCGGTTTTGAATGGCGTGCATACGGCCGGCGCCGCCAAGGGCCTTGCGAAGATCGAGAGCGACATCGATGCGACAGAGGTCATTCTCATGCTGGCGCCCGAAACCAATGGCGAGGTGGCGGTCAAGGCCTGGGAGGCCCTGTCCAAGGCTACGGGGCGTGAGCATGCTCACCTCGCTATCCCGAAGGAAGACGAGAAGATCCGCTTCCGCGACGTGCAGGCCCAGCCGCGCAAGATCATCTCCTCGCCGACCTGGTCCGGCATCGAAAGCGAGAAAGTCTGCTACAATGCCGGCTATACCAACGTCCACGAGCTGATCCCCTGGCGGACTCTCACCGGCCGCCAGCAGCTCTATCAGGATCATCTGTGGATGCGGGCTTTCGGCGAGGGCTTCGTCACCTGGAAGCCGCCCGTCGATCTCAAGACGGTCGCGGCCGTCAAGGGCATGCGCCCGAACGGACACAAGGAAATCGTCCTCAATTTCATCACGCCGCATCAGAAATGGGGCATCCATTCCACCTATTCGGACAACCTCCTGATGCTGACGCTCAATCGCGGCGGCCCGGTGGTGTGGATATCTGAGAACGACGCGGGGAAAGCGGGGATCGTCGACAACGACTGGGTCGAGGTCTTCAACGCGAACGGCGCGCTGACCGCCCGCGCCGTCGTCTCTCAGCGCGTCAAGGACGGCATGATGCTGATGTACCATGCCCAGGAGAAGATCGTGAACACGCCGGGATCGGAGATGACCGGCAACCGGGGCGGCATCCACAACTCGGTGACACGCACGGTTCTCAAGCCGACCCACATGATCGGCGGCTATGCCCAGCAGTCCTACGGTTTCAACTACTACGGAACCGTGGGTTCCAACCGCGATGAATTCATCGTTGTCCGCAAGATGGCCAATGTCGATTGGCTCGAGGGACCGCTCGTGCCGAAGGAGGCCGCAGAATGAAAATCCGTGCTCAGATCGCGATGGTGCTGAATCTCGATAAATGTATCGGGTGCCACACCTGTTCCGTCACCTGCAAGAACGTGTGGACCAATCGCGAAGGTGTCGAATACGCCTGGTTCAACAATGTCGAGACCAAGCCCGGCGTCGGATATCCCAAGGAATGGGAAAACCAGAGGAAATGGAACGGCGGCTGGCGGCGCAAGGCCAATGGCAGGATCGAGCCGCGGATGGGAGCGAAATGGCGCATCCTCGCCAATATCTTCGCCAATCCCGATCTGCCCGAGATCGACGACTATTACGAGCCGTTCACCTTCGACTACCAGCACCTTCACACAGCCAAGGAATCGAAGGCCTTCCCGACGGCCCGCCCGCGCTCGGCCATCACCGGTGAGCGCATGGAAAAGATCGAGTGGGGTCCGAACTGGGAGGAGATCCTCGGCGGCGAATTCGAGAAGCGCTCGAAGGACGTGAATTTCGACGGTGTTCAGAAGGATATCTACGGGCAGTTCGAAAACACCTTCATGATGTATCTGCCGCGGCTGTGCGAGCATTGCCTCAACCCGGCCTGTGCCGCCGTCTGCCCGTCGGGCGCGATCTACAAGCGCGAGGAAGACGGCATCGTCCTCATCGACCAAGACAAGTGTCGCGGCTGGCGCATGTGCGTTTCCGGCTGTCCCTACAAGAAAATCTATTATAACTGGTCTTCGGGCAAGTCCGAGAAATGCATCTTCTGCTACCCCCGCATCGAGGCGGGGCAGCCGACGGTCTGTTCGGAAACCTGCGTCGGGCGCATCCGCTATCTCGGCGTCATTCTGTATGACGCCGATCGCATCGAGGCCGCCGCAAGCACGCCGGACGAGAAGGATCTGTATCAGGCCCAGCTCGACGTTTTCCTCGACCCGAACGATCCGGCCGTCATCGCACAGGCGCGCGCCGACGGTGTCCCCGACAGCTGGCTCGAGGCCGCCAAGCTCTCGCCGGTCTGGAAGATGGCGATGGAATGGAAGATCGCCTTCCCCTTGCATCCGGAGTACCGGACGCTGCCGATGGTCTGGTACGTGCCGCCGCTCTCCCCGATCCAGTCGGCGGCGGCTGCCGGCAAGATGGGTGTCGACGGCGACATGCCGGACGTACGCAGCCTGCGCATTCCGATCCAGTACCTCGCCAATCTCCTCACCGCCGGGAAGGAAGAACCGGTGGCGCTGGCGCTCGAACGCATGCTCGCGATGCGCAGCTACATGCGGGCCAAGACGATCGACGGCCGCCTCGATGAAGCGATTGCCGCGCGGGTCGGCCTGACGGGTGCCGCCATCGACGAGATGTACAAGGTGATGGCGATCGCGAATTACGAAGATCGCTTTGTCATTCCGACCGCACACCGCGAATGGAGCGAAGATGCGCAGGACATGCGCGGCTCCTGCGGCTTCTCCTTCGGAAATGGCTGCTCGGGCGGCTCCACGGAGGCGAATCTCTTCGGAACCAGGCCCGTCAAGCGGCCGACCAATCCCATGGAGATCGCATGATGGCCGGACAGCTCTCGAACAGAACCTTCAAGGCGCTGTCGGCGCTCCTTACCTATCCGACCAGGGAGCTCACGATGGCAATTCCGGAAATCGCGGCGGTGATCGCGGGCGAGGGGCTCGTATCGCAAGCTGCAGCGAAGCGGTTGAAGCCGTTGCTTGCCGACCTGGGCACAGCCGATCTGTATGATCTGCAGGAACGCTATGTCGACCTGTTCGACAAGACGCGCCGGCATTCGCTGCATCTCTTTGAGCAC
The DNA here is from genome assembly GCA_003576695.1 of Taklimakanibacter lacteus. GTDB lineage: Bacteria > Pseudomonadota > Alphaproteobacteria > Rhizobiales > Aestuariivirgaceae > Taklimakanibacter > Taklimakanibacter lacteus. The sequence goes on along the minus strand of QOZQ01000007.1, from coordinate 113,929 downwards.
ATTCACGGTGAAAGCCGCGTTCGCGGCCAGGCGATGGTCGATCTGGTCGAGCATTATCAGAAGAGCGGGATGCTCTTGTCCAGCAGCGAACTGCCGGATTTCATTCCGCTGTTCCTGGAATTCCTCTCCACCAGCCCGATTGAAGAGGCGCGGGGTCCTCTCAGGGAGACCGCTCATATTTTCGCGCTGCTCGAGGAGCGGCTGGCCAAGCGGAATGGAGGCTATGCCGCGGTTTTCACCGCCATACTCTCGATTGCCGGCGAGGTCGCCTTGGCCGACGAGACGATCGAAATCGGCGACGAGCCGGATGACCTGGCAACCATCGATGCTGCCTGGGAGGAGACCGCCGTCACCTTCGGCCCGGGAAATGCGACCGACGGATGCTCCGTCGACCGGCTGAGAATCCAGATGCGCGCCGCCAATCGCGACGTGCGGCACAACGTGACCTAGCGGGGGAAAGCAATGTCCAACGCGATCAACTACGTACTCTTCGGCTGGTACCCATATCTCTGCCTGACGGTGTTTCTGCTCGGCAGCCTCATCCGCTTCGACCGTGAGCAGTATACCTGGAAGACAGGCTCCTCGCAGCTGCTGCGCCGGCGCCAGCTCCGCTGGGGCTCCAATCTCTTCCATGTGGGAATTCTCGCGATCTTCGCTGGTCACTTCGTGGGCCTGCTGACGCCGATCTGGATATTCGACACGCTCGGTATTTCGCACAGCTTCAAGCAGGGGCTCGCGATCGTTGTAGGGGGCATTGCCGGGATTGCCTGCTTCATCGGCATAGCCCTTCTTGCCCATCGCCGGCTGTTCGACGCCCGGATCCGCAGCACGTCCAGCTTCGGCGACATCGCCATTCTGTTGCTGCTCTGGCTGCAGCTTGCGCTTGGCCTCTCCACCATCTTTGTCTCGCTCGGGCACATGGACGGCCATGAGATGGTGAAGTTCATGACCTGGGCACAGGGCATTCTCACCTTGCAGCCTTCAGCGGCAAGTTACGTCTCTGATGTGCATCCGATCTTCAAAGCCCACCTTCTTCTGGGGATGACCATCTTCCTGGTCTTTCCGTTCACGAGGCTGGTGCATGTCTGGAGTGCGCCGGTCTGGTATCTCGGCCGCCCCGGCTATCAGGTCGTGCGCACCCGCTTTGCGGAGCGCCGATCACCCACACCCGTGCCGACGGCCCGGCCCCATGCGCCGGCGCAGACCGCCGTCGGCGCGCCTGTCCGCCAACCTGCGGAGTAGATCATGACCGCGCTCATCATCAACCACGCCGCCAAGCGCAAACCATCCTCTGAGCATCCGCACGAACATCGCCCCGCGACCCTTGACACGAAGCCCTCGGGCGAACGTGTGGCGATGCCGCCGGTAACGGTCAATGGCGTGACGATATCGCGCAAGGCGGTCGCCGCCGAGGTGCAGAATTTTCCGGCCCGCAATCCCGGCGAGGGGTGGCAGGCGGCGACCCGTGCGCTGGTCATCCGGGAAGTGCTCCGACAGGAAGCGCGGCGTCTTGACATCTGCGTCGAACAGAAAGTCGATGCGCAGGGGCGCCGCGAGACGGCGGAGGACGCACAAATGCGCGGCCTCATCGAACGCGAAGTCCGCATTCCCGAGGCGGACGAGGATGCGCTACGCCGCTTTTATGGGAACAATCTCCGCCGCTTCGTGACGCCACCTCTTTATGAAGCCGATCACATTCTGATCGCCGCGCGGCACGATGATGACACTGCCTTCGCGGCGGCGCGCGAACGGGCGTCGGCGCTCGGAGCCATCCTGGCAACGGCGCCGGAGCATTTCGCTTCATTGGCCCGGGATTGGTCGGATTGCCTGTCTGCATCCCTTGGCGGCAGCCTGGGCCAGATCGAGCCGGGCGACACGACGGCTGAGTTCGAAGCCGCGCTCGTCGATCTCGCCTCTGGCGAAATCTCAGGCCCGGTGGAAACACGCTACGGCGTCCATCTCATTCGCCTGACCCGGCGCATCGACGGTCGCCAGCTGCCGTTCGAGGCGGTGCGGGAGCGCATCGCTTCCTATCTGCTCGAGCACGTGCAGCGGCAAGCGACGGCGCAATATCTGTCTCTGCTTATCGGCCGGGCGGATATCAGGGGAATTGCGATCGACGGCTCCACGTCGCCGCTGGTGCAGTGAGGGCACGCGATGCTCGGAAGCCTCATTGCTTCGCTTGATGATCCGAAGGTCGCCATGGGCCTTCTCGCCGCTATCGACGAGCCTGTTTTGCTCACGCGTCTGGCCGCTGCTGCCGAGGAGTCCGGTCGCTTGCCAGCCGATATCGTTGGCTCGGCCGTGCGCCATTTTATGGAAACCGCGTCTGACGATCTCTGGACCCAGCTCATCGGCATCATGAACCGTGCGGAAGATCCGGGCCTCACGGCCATGCACGCCATTCTCGATAAAGCTCTGCCGCAGAATCCAGGCACGCAGGAAATCGGCCATGCAGCTCGCTGATCGAACCTGTCCCATCACTGCAATCGCCTATTCCGACAGTGTGCAGTTCGAGGTCTTTCTGCAGGAAGTCACCGCGCTTATGATCGAGCGCGGCATGCGATTGGCCGGCCTCATTCAGCATCGCCGGCTGAAGCCTGGCCACCTGAAACACGACATTCTTTTGCAGGATCTCGCGACTGGCCAACTCGGTCGAGTATCGGACGATCGCGGCCCTGAGGCTCGTGGTTGCGTCCTGAATGCCGACCTGCTGCTCCGCGCCTGCGAATCGGCCGCAGCTGGGCTGTCCAGCCAAACGGACCTTCTGGTCCTGTGCAAATTCGGCAGGACCGAGGCCGAAGGCGGCGGTTTCAGGGGACTGATGGCCAAGGCGATCGAGCTATCCGTACCCGTCCTGATAGGTGTTCCACGAGCCAATCTCGCGGCGTTTCGCGAATTCTCAGAAGGGCTGGCGCGCGAAATCGAACTGACGGCAGACTTCTGGCTGATGCGTGCGGAAATGACAGGCGCCGCATGAGGCGGCTGACGGCATCGCTCCATTTCCGTCCATAACGACCGTCGGCGTCGCCCCATTGTGGATTGGAGAAACAGTTGTTGAGGCTGTAGACCAGCCGCCCGCCAATTCCCGCGTTTTCCAATTGAGAGTGAAGGGGCAGGCAGGCTAAAACGTTTCGCATGTCAGGAAGAACTGAAAAGGAGGCAGAGACGCCGCTTCCCGGGCACAGATTTTCCGTGGCCCCCATGATGGATAGGCACGACAATCCAAAGAAATCAAGAAGTCGGAAGGCGTTGTGTGCGCGGCGTGTGCAGTAGGAGAGGGCGCTTTGCGGAAAGATCGGTGAGATTCACCCGTGAGCTAATGCGTCAACTCGATCGACCTGTGTCACTTTCTGCCCTGCGTCAGCTGTCAAAGGACGATGCGAAAATGGGCGCCGCGGTCGCTCGGAACAATGCTTACCTGGCCGCCATGGCGCTCGACGATCTGCTTCACCAGGTTCAGTCCCAGACCGGCGCCGCTGCGCTTTGGCGAGACCCGGTAGAAGGGCTCGAAGACATCCTCCCTTTGGTCGGCCGGTATTCCCGGTCCCTCGTCACTGACCTCGATGATCTTCGGGTGGACGGCGGCAACCTTAATTGATCCCTGTCCGCCACCGTGCTCGATCGCGTTCCTCACCAGGTTGGAGATCGCCCGCTCGATTGCGCCCGCATCTCCCCAAACAGGCATTCGATCACGGTCGGTCGCGAAAGAAAGCTCGTATCCCGCGGCTATGGCGTTGGGCGCGAGGTCTCCGGCGACAGACTTGCAGAGTTGAACCAGGTCGACCTCCTGCATGTTCTTCATGTTGTTGTCTATCCGATGCAGGTCAAGGAGCTGCTCAGCGGTGTTGGCGAGACGCCCGACGTCATTCAGGAGCTTCCGCTGCTGCCGGCTATCCGGCATGGCTTCCAGATTCGTATAAAGAATGGCGATGGGTGTCCGCAATTCGTGCGCGGCGTCGGCCAGGAAGCGCTTTTGCTGCGTATAGCCGTGATCCAGCCGCTCCAGGGCGGCATTGATGGCGGTCACGAGCGGAAGCATCTCCTCCGGCACATCCTCCAGGGGGAGGCGCTGGCCGCGTCGGTCAATGTCTATGCTGGCGGCGATATCCGTCGTGCGGCTCAAGCCTGCCAGCTCGCGCTTGACCAGAACCGGCACCGCCAGGAACGCGGCGATCAATGTGAAGGCGAGGAAGGGCACATAGATGATCCTCATCCTGCTCATGATTTCGGCCACGAATGATTCCGTTTGCATGCGGCCGCCGAACATGATCCGCACTTCGCCGACCGGGGAAGGCCATCGCGCCACTTGAGACGTCAGTGGGGAACCTTCCGCAGCGCGGATATCGCTATCCAGGATACTGCCGAGCCGGGCCGCGATCGCCGCGAGATCGGCCGGGACCTGCCCATACCGAACCTCGCGGCTGCCTTGACCCAGCGCGATGAACCAAAGTCCTGGACTTTCTTTCTGGATACTCACGAGTTGCGGGGTGGGCGAGATCACGAGCCTCCCAGCGCTGTCCTGTTGTATCGAATCCGCGATGTGCGGCAGGATGGTTTCGTCCACTGAACGGCTGCTGGTGAACACGGTCATCACATAGAGACACAGCCCCACGGTGACCGCGATCATGACCAAGGCGAGGACGGCAAGCAGCGGCCAGACGATCCTCCACCGCAGGCTACGGCTTGTCATTCGGCCACCTTCAAGAGATAGCCAATGCCCCTGATCGTGTGAATGGCGACGCCGGCATTCAGGTTCATCAGCTTCTTGCGAAGACGCGAGACATGCGCGTCCAATGAGTTCGACTGGATTTCCACATCGAAACTGTACACGGCGTTAGCGAGGGCTTCGCGCGTCACGGTCCGGCCGTTCCGCTTCATCAAGGCGGCGAGCACCAGGAGCTCGCGGCGCGGCAGAATCAGAGGCTTGCCATCGAGCGACGGCTCCATATGCGACGCGTCGAAGGCGAGGCGGCCGACGGAGATGACATCGGAAGACAGCAGTGTTGGGCGCCGAAGCACCGCCCGAAGCCGCGCGATCAATTCCTCGACGACGAACGGCTTTCCCATGTAGTCGTCGGCGCCGAGATCGAGACCCCGGATACGGCCTTCATGATCATTGTGGGCCGTGAGCACGATGATCGGCGAGTCGATATTGCCGGCTCTGAGCTCGGGGATGAGCTTGAGGCCTTCTCCGTCCGTCAATTGCCTGTCGAGGAGGATCGCGTCGTATGAGCGCATATCCGCGGCTTCTCGCGCATCCGCCATCGATGTCACGTGATCGATGACGATATTGTGCTTGGCTAACGCATCGCTGAGCGCGCTCGCCATATCCAGTTCGTCCTCGATGAGAAGAAGTCGCATTCAAAGCACCTGTCCCGAATCCAAGCCAATGCTATTTGGCTTCAACATTGCGGGAACATTACGGAGAAAATCGGCAATTTCGAGCCCGGACGCCATGTTGGCGCAATGTCCGGCTGGAAGATTGCGGGACCGAAGCGAATTGGTCACTCCCGGCAATGGTTTGTCCGCCTCAAAACATGTTCTTCCTTCTTATCCCAGTCGCCGCGCGGCATTCGCAAAGAGTGGCGGACGGAAATGAGTGACGCAGGCGCTTCCCGCAAATACGCCATGCCTCGGATGAATCTCTCCGCGCAAGCCAGTTCGCGACCTCCATCGCAAGGTGTCGGAGCTTCTGCGAAACGTCTGCAAATCACCGTTCTCGATCTTGTCAACAAGGGGCCGGCGAAAGGCCTGTTCGCGCGGCTGATGAATGCCAACCTCGCCAGCATCATGCCCCAGGTCGTCGCCGCCTGGTGCCAGGAGCTCGGTCACACTGTTCGTTATGTCTGCTACACCGGCTTCGAGGATTTGAGCCGGGAACTCCTGGAAGACACCGATGTGCTGTTCGTCGGCGCGTTCAGCCGCTCGGCACAGACCGCCTATGCCATCAGCAATCTCTATCGGCAAAGAGGTGCCGTCACCGTCATGGGGGGACCGCATGCCCGCTGCTATCCCGAAGATGCAGCGCTCTACTTCGATTATGTTCTGGGCTTTACCGACAAGACGATCATCGACGAGGTGCTGCGTGAGCGGACGCCGCAACGGCCGCTCGGCCGTTGCGTGAGCGCGGCGCGGCAGCCGACGGCCCTCCCCGGAGTTGCGTCGCGCTGGAAGTTCATCGAGCAGACGATTGCCAAAGCGCCGGCATTCAAGTTCGTTCCCATGATCGGCAGCATGGGGTGCCCTTATACCTGCAGCTTCTGCATCGATTCTGTCGTCGATTACCAACCGCTCGCCTTCGAACAGATCCGTGACGATCTGCGTTTCCTGCTCGGCAAGCTGAAGCGTCCCGTTGTCGGCTGGCACGATCCGAATTTCGGCGTGCGCTTCGACGACTACATGTCGGCCATCGAGGATGTGGTGTCGCCGGGCCACATTCGCTTCGTTGCCGAAAGCAGCCTATCGCTCCTTTCGGAGCCGCATCTCAAGCGGCTGAAGGCCAATGGTTTCGTCGGGATCCTGCCCGGCATCGAGTCCTGGTTCGAGCTCGGCAACAAGTCCAGGACCGGCCGGCATGTCGGGATGGAGAAGGTCCGCCAGATCTCCGATCACGTCAACACGATCCTGCGCTACATCCCCTTCGTGCAGACAAATTTCGTGCTCGGCCTCGATAGCGATTCGGGACGCGAACCCTTCGAGCTGACGAAGCGCTTTTTCGAGATGACGCCCGGCGCGTATCCCGCATTCTCGCTGCTCACGGCCTATGGAAGGGCGGCGCCGCTCAATCTCGAGCTGCAAAGAGCAGGGCGGGTGCTGCCGTTCCCGTTCCTCTTCCTTGACGGAAACCACGCCATGAATGTGCGGCCGCTCAACTATGAATGGGCCCCGTTCTACGACATGGTTGTCGACACGACCCGTCATGCGATGACGGGCACACGTATCCTGCGCCGTTTCGCCGCCAACAGGGGCGTCGTGACAAAAATCTTCAATCTGGTGCGCGCCACCTCGTCCAAGCGCGTTCGATTTCAGGACAAGGTTCGTCACCTTCTGAACACGGATGCCGATATCCGCCGGTTCTTCGCGGGCGAGAGTCGGAAACTGCCTGATTTCTATATGGAACGCATGCGGCGCTCTCTGGGACCGCTATGGGCTGCCTTGCCGCCCGGCGCGTTGATGCACGATGAGAAGGCCTATCTGGCCGATCCCTTCGGCACGTCCATCAGACCAGGGGCCGCCCCCCACATTGCAGCAACATTACGCAAATAATCCCCGGCTGCGCGGTGGCCGGCAATGTTGGTGCAACCTCGCGAAGCGAAAACGATGCGAAGACGGCAATGAACCGCATCGAAACGAACTCAAACGGACTGAAAGAATGCCATATCACTATCGTCTAACGCATTGCCTGGCGCTGGCCGCCGGCCTTCTCGCCCTGATCGCACCCTTGGAAACGGCAGAGGCTGGTGACCCCATCCAGGATGGCCCGGATGGAGGCTCCTGGCTGGAGATTGCCGCCCATCAGGCCGCTGAGTGGAATGTCATGCTTGGCGCCGGAATTCGAGTCGAGCCCAAATTCGAAGGTGCCAAGGATTTCACGGCTGTGCCCATTCCGATGATCTCCGCGCAGATCGGGGAGTATGTCAGCGTCAGTCCAATGGGGGTGACCGTCAACGCATGGCAATATGAAGGCTTGTCGGTAAAGGGGCACCTGGGCCAGGATTTCGGGCGCGATTCCGATGACGACAAGCATCTTGACGGGCTGGGCGATATCGACGCCAGCGCCGTTGTGGGCGTCGAGCTCACCTATGAATTGATGCCGCTCGAATTCAATCTTTCTGTGGATCAGAACATTGGCGGCGGCGACGGTCTGTTGGCCAAGTTCGGGACAGCCGTGAAGATGCCGCTCGACTCTTTCATGTTCTCGATTGGATCGTCGGTCACCTGGGCGGATGACAACTACATGGAGACCTATTTCGGGGTGACAGGCAAGCAATCCGTCAAGTCCGGTCTGCGCGAGTTCGATGCGGAAGCGGGGTTCAAGCGGGTCGACCTTGAGATTTCGGGCATGTACTTCATCAACGATCATTGGGTGGCGCGTGGTGACGCCGGTGTCGGCTATCTCGTTGGCGACGCGGCCGACAGCCCGGTCTCACAGGAGAACCTTCAGCCTTATGCGATGTTCATTCTGGGGTACAAGTTTTGACGCCGGCACTGCGAGGAGGAGCCAGGCATTCGCAAGTGCCGGGCGCGGCTGCCGAGATGCGCATATGATCCGCTTGCGACCTGGCCCGTGCATCGTCAGCGTGCTGTCGCTTGCCGTCTTCGGCAGCATCGCCGTGTATGCGCTGCAAAGGATAGCATCGGCTGACATGGAAACGACGGGTGACGGCATGGCGCCCGCGCGCAACACGATGGCGGTCGTTGCCGCCCAGCCCGTCTTGACGGATTGGCAGGATGCGATCGACGCCTCCGGCATCGTCTCGCCATGGCAGGAGGCTATCATCAACGCCCAGATAGGCGGCTTTCAGATCGTCGAGCTTCGCGCAGATGTGGGTGATGTAGTGCAGGAGGGGCAAGTTCTCGCCGTCCTCAATCGAGCGTTCCTGGAGGCGCAGCGCGCGGAGCTCGAGGCCAAATTGGAGCGGGCCACCGCCGATCTGAGGCGTGCATCGGCCTTGAGCGCCAAGGGAAGCATCAGCGAGAAGGATCGTCTTTATGCGGAGACGGAAGCGAAAAGCGCGAAAGCGCTTCTTGAGCTGAAGCTCCTCGAAATCAAATACGCTACCGTAGTTGCGCCGGATGCGGGCGTCGTTGTCTCGCGCTCCGCGATGCTGGGTCAGGTCAGCGAACTCGGCACCGAGTTGTTCCGCATCATACGGAAGGGTCGGCTCGAATGGCGCGGCGAGGTTGCGGCTTCGGACCTTGCCAGGATCGCGCCAGGACAAAAGGTGGAAGTCGATTTGCCGGACGGGCAGGTTGCCGTTGGTATGGTTCGGAAGATATCGCCCGTTCTGGACGAGGCGACGCGCCGCGGCTTGATCTATGCCGATCTTGCCGATGGCGGTACGGCGCGCGCCGAGATGTTTACCGGCGGGCGGATCTACCTTGGCGTGCGTGAGGCGCTCGTTGTGCCCAGCGCCAGCCTGATCGTCAAAGATGGAAGACACTACGTCGCCAAGATTCGAGAAGCCGCAAGCGGGACCGTGGTTTCGATGATTCCGGTAGCCGTGGGGCGCTATTCCGGCGACCAGGTCGAGATCATGGATGGCCTGTCGGCGAACGACGCGATTGTCGGCGAGGGCGCCGGGCTGTTGAACGATGGAGATCGCGTGCGCGTGCTGCAGACCTTGCCGCGCGAGTGAGGGCTGCCGGTGAATTTCGCGACCTGGTCCATACGGAACCCGATTCCGGTCATTGTACTGTTCGCGCTCCTGACGATATCCGGGCTGTGGAGCTTCAACCGGCTCCCCATTCAGGATTTGCCGGATATCGAATATCCCACCGTGACTGTGGACCTTTCCCAGCCCTCCGTCACGGCCTCGCAGCTTGAAACGGAAGTGGCTCGTCCGGTGGAGAACGCGATCGCTCCCCTCGATCGTCTGGCCCACATAACGACGACAATCACCGAGGGCCGGGTCGCCATCACCGTTCTGTTCGATTTGAGCAAGCCGCTCTCCGAGGCCCTGTCGGAGGTCAAGGAGGCGGTCGACGGCATCCGGTCGACGCTGCCGAAAGACCTCGAGGAACCCGCCATCAGTGCCGTCAAGATCGGCGGAGACCCTATCCTGGTTTACGCCGTGAAATCGGCGGAAATGGACGAGGAGGCGCTCTCCTGGTTCCTGGACGACGTCGTGGCGAGAAGGATCTCGAAAGTGCCTGGTGTCGGCCGCTTCCTGAGGGTCGGTGGTGCCGACAGGGAGATCACCGTCGAGATCAATTCCGAAGCCGCGGCAGCGGTCGGCGTCACGCCCATGCTCGTCTCCCGCGCTCTCGAGTCCATGCAGAAGCAGCTTTCAGGCGGTCTCGGCAAGCTTGGGGAAGGAGATCAGCCGGTAAGGGTTTCGGCATTGGTGTCGGACGTCAAATCGCTGGAGGGCATCGCGATATCCCTGCCTAGCGGCAGCCATGTAAAGCTTCGCGAGATCGGAAAGGTGCGGGACGGCGTCCGGGAGCGCAGCGAAATGGCTCTCCTGGACGGGCAGGCGGCCGTAGGCTTCAAGGTATTTCCCGCCAAAGGCGCCGACGTCACGAAGGTGGCGCGTGCCGTCGAGGCCAAAATCGCGACTCTCGCCGCGGCCAGGCACGACCTTCAGTTCGAGCTTCTGTCCAACTCGGTCCATCAGACGCGGAAACAATATGAAGGCTCCATGCATATGCTGTATGAGGGCGGCATACTCGCAATGATCGTCGTGTGGCTGTTCCTGCGGGACCTGCGGGCGACCGTCATTGCGGGGGTTTCCCTGCCGCTCGCGATCCTTCCGGCGTTCATCGGAATGAGCATGCTGGGCTTTTCGCTCAACATACTGACTCTTCTCGCCTTCGCCGTGACCATCGGCGTTCTCGTCGACGACGTCATCGTCGAGATTGAGAATATCAAGCGGCACGCGATTGCCGGCAAGCCGATGAAGCAGGCGACCGCTGATGCCGTCGTCGAGATCGCGCTCGTCGTCGTGGCGACCACGCTCTGCCTCGTATGTGCATTTCTTCCGACTGTCGTCATGCCCGGCGTGCCCGGATTGCTGTTCAGGCAGTTCGGATGGACCGCGATCATCGCGGTGCTTTGCTCCCTGCTGGTGGCGAGAACGCTCACGCCCATGATGGCGGCGGGGTTGCTGAAGCCAGGTCCGGAACTCATACGGCGCGATGGACTCCTGATGCGTATGTACCTCGCCATGGTCGAATGGTGCCTGACACATCGGGCTTCGACCATCTTCGCGGCGGCCATGTTCTTCGCAGCTTCCGTTCTCCTCGTGCCCCTGATCCCGTCCGGGCTCATCCCCGCGGACGATCTCGGCTACACGACGATCAATGTCGAGATGGCACCGGGCACCGCGCTGGACGTCACGAAAGAGAAGGCGGAGGAAATCCGCGAGGTCCTGGAGTCGGTGAACGAGATCGAGCATGTCTTTGCCATCGTGGGGAGCGGTGGCGAAGGGGCCGATGCCGGCAACAAGGCGGAACTGCTGGTGACCCTTGTTGGCGAGGAAGCTCGCCCCCGGCAAGTGATTGTCGAAGACCTGATCCGCGACGCATTGGGCGATGTGCCTGGTGCGAGATTTTCGGTTGGATCCGGTGGCCTGGGACAGGGCGTCGAATTGCAGCTGGCGAGCGAGGACGCGGATGCGTTGCGCAAGTCCGCGCGCGCCATCGAGCGCGAAATGCAAGCTCTTGCCGGTCTGTCGAATATCAGCTCCAGCGCCAGCCTGGAGCGGGGCGAAATCGTCATTCGGGCGGACACCGTCAAGGCCGCAGAACGCGGGATCGCGACGGAAGAGATCGGCAATAGCATGCGGGTGGCGACCGTCGGCGACTTCGACGGCGTGGTCGGCAGATTGAATCTCGACAACCGGCAGGTCTTTCTGAGGGTGCGTCTCGCCGGGCCTGTCCAGGCCAACCTGCAGGCTTTCGGCAATATGCGCATCCGGGGACCTAAGGGACTGGTGCCGCTGTCCAGCATCGCCAGTATTGCCATCGAAAGCGGTCCGACGCAGATCGACCGGTTTGACCGGGAAAGATATATCTCGATCAGCGCCGATCTCAGCGGTTCCTCGTTCGGCGCGGTAATGGCGCGTGTCATGGCGCTGCCGTCAGTCACGTCCTTGCCTTTGAGCGTCTCCGTCATCGAGGCGGGCGATGCGGAGGTAGCCGGCGATCTTCAGTCGGGATTTGTCGCGGCGATAGTGGCCGGCATCTTCTGCGTCTACGGTGTGCTGGTTGTCCTGTTCAAGGACTTCCTGCAGCCGATCACCATCCTCTCGCCCATACCTCTGTCTCTCGGAGGCGCGCTCGCCTTCCTGCTTTTTTCCGGCAGTCAACTGGACGTGCCGTCCCTCATCGGGATGATCATGCTGATCGGTGTCGTGACCAAGAATTCCATCCTGCTGGTGGAGTATGCCGTTGTCGGGATGCGGGACGGCGGATTGCCTGCCCGCGACGCCCTGATCGAGGCCTGCCACAAGCGCGCCCGGCCGATCATCATGACAACGGTCGCCATGATCGCCGGCATGGCGCCGATGGCGGCGGGATTTGGAGCCGACGCGTCATTCCGGCAGTCAATGGCGCTGGCTGTCATCGGCGGCCTGCTTACGTCGACGGCATTGAGCCTCCTCATCGTACCGGTTGTCTTCAGCTACGTCGATTCCGCCAGAGAGCGTGTGAGGGCACTTTTCGCACCGCACGGGGAGGCGCTGCTGACGAAGAGCGGCGTGGCGGGGAGGTCGGCAAGCATCGTGAGGCCTGGTGATATTGCGCCGGTATCGAAGGATGCGGCATAGACGTCAAGCGACACTTTGAGGGTCCGAAGTGGCTGACGGGACTATATTCGCGACATACTTCCAGATGGCGATCCGCATCTGTTGACGGTCAATCGCGATAGGCGATAAAGGGCTGCCCAACCGGGCTGAAGAATTGAGACCGCCTTCTACTCGATGGTGCCCTGGTGGGATACGGTGTCTTGGCTAAATGGGCATCTCCTGAATGTGGCGTGTGATTTTGAAGGTCATTTTGCTGGTGACTGGCGAACAGGCTGCCCGCGTTGTCCCGCCATTTCCAATTGAGAAAGGAAAGAAGGCAGGCTACAAGGCGTGCATCAGGAAGGATTTTGATGCAGGCGAAGGCGCAATATTCCGCGCACAGATTTTCCGTGGCCCCCATGATGGACTGGAGCGACAATCTAAAGAAATCAATACGTTAGAAGGCTCCGTGTGCGCAGCGTGTGCAGTAAGCGACAGTGCTTTGCGTGAAGAGGAGTGAACGTCATTCTCATCAACGTGATAAAAGGAGATTAGTGGCCAGCTTGATATCGCGTCGTTGATCACGCTGCTCCCGGCGCCGCATATTCATAAAGGAATCGAACTCTCCTGGCCGGTTGCGGAGCAAAGACAGTAAAGGGGATTCACAACAATCCCCGAGAATGAGCCGTGCCGATGCAGGATCGCAAGAACACGCCGCTTGACACGATGGAGGCTGATGAAATCGCCGCCATTCGTGAGCGGCTGGCTCAGCTCGACGCTGAGAAGGGGGAGTTGGAGGCAAGGCTTGCCCGCCTCCGAGCAGCGCGAGAGGCAGTGAAGAAGGCCGTACTCGACAGTTCGAACCGCTTGGCGCCGCCGGTAGCCGATGCGCCCGTAACCAACGCTTCGCCGCCGGCCGCGAAAATCGCCCTCATCCGCTCACTGTTTCGGGGCCGCGAGGATGTGTTTCCGAGAAGGTGGGAGAGCGCCAAAACCGGAAAGGCGGGATATGCGCCCGCCTGTTCCAATGAATGGGTGCGGGGCGTTTGTGGCAAGCCGAAAATCAAATGCGCCAATTGCCCGCATCGTGCCTTTCTGTCCGTCACCGACTCGCTGATCGACGGGCATTTGCGCGGCCGGCATACTGTCGGCGTCTATCCAATGCTAGTGGACGAGAGCTGCTGGTTTCTCGCCGCCGATTTCGACAAGACGACATGGCGCGAGGACGCGGCCGCCTATCTTGCCGCCTGCAGAGCGCGTGGTGTTCTGGCGGCGTTGGAGCGTTCCCGGTCCGGCAATGGTGGGCATGTATGGATATTCTTCGCCGAGCCGGTTCCCGCCGCGCTCGCGCGGCGGCTGGGCGCGCATCTCGTCACGGAGGCGATGGAGCAGAAGCCGGATATCGGATTTTCGTCTTATGACCGCTTCTTTCCGAGCCAGGATACGATGCCTGCAGGCGGTTTCGGCAATCTGATCGCGCTGCCGCTGCAATATGGTCCGCGTCAGGCATGGAACAGCCTGTTCATTGATGAGCGCTTCGAGCCGTATGGTGATCAATGGGCGTTTCTCTCGACGCTTCCGCGCATGACGCTGATGGAGGTGACTGCCATCGCTGAGGAGGCAGGTCGGCAGTGCCGCGTCTTGGGACTGCGCCTGCCGCTCGATGAAGCCGACGAGGAACCCTGGACCGCGCCACCCTCGCGGCGCAGGCCGGAGGCACCGATTGCTGGGCCGCTGCCGGAATGTATCGAGGCGGTTCTGGCGGATCAGATCTATATCCCCCGCGCCGGGCTTCCCGCCGGCCTCGTCAATCGCTTTATTCGGCTCGCGGCTTTTCAGAATCCGGAATTCTACAGCGCGCAGGCCATGCGGCTGCCGACCTTCGGCATTCCGCGCGTCATCGCCTGCGCCGAATTGCTGTCGTATCATATCGCCTTACCACGCGGTTGCCGCGAGCCCATGGAAGCGTTGCTTTCCACTCTGAACATCCCCTTGCATTGGCGCGATGAGCGCAATGGCGGGCGAGCTATTGAGTCGACGTTTCTCGGCAAATTGACCGATGAGCAGCAAGCCGCCACCCAGGCGCTGCTTCGCCATGACACCGGCGTGCTGTCGGCGGCGACCGCTTTCGGCAAGACGATCGTGGCGGCGGCGATGATCGCCGAGCGCAAGGTCAATACACTGGTGCTTGTCCATCGTCGGCAACTCATGGAGCAATGGGCGGTGCGGCTTGCCACTTTCCTCAGCCTGCCGCCGAGGGCAATCGGCCAGATCGGCGGCGGCAGGCGCAGACCGACGGGGAACGTCGACATCGCCATGATCCAAAGTCTTGCACGTGAACGCGAGGCAGACGACATCGTTGCGAATTACGGGCACCTTGTCGTCGATGAATGCCATCACCTTTCCGCCGTCAGTTTCGAGGCCGTGGCACGGCGCGCGAAGGCGAAATATCTGCTCGGTCTGTCGGCTACCGTGACGCGCAAGGACGGTCATCACCCGATCATCTTCATGCAGTGCGGTCCGCCGCGCTATCGCGTTGATGCCAGAGCGCAGGCTTCCGCGCATCCCTTCGGACATCGCGTTATCCCGCGCGCGACGGGCTTCACTTTACCCTCGGCTCTGGCGGAAGATCCTCGCCCGCCGATTCAACAGGTCTATGCGGCGCTGGCCGCCGACGAGGCGCGCAATGATTTGATTTTCGACGATGTGCTGAAGGCGCTCGAAGGAAAACGTTCGCCCGTGATTCTAACCGAGCGCAAGGACCATGCGCTCATTCTTTCAGAGAGACTCTCGCGCTTCGCGCGCAATGTGATCCTTCTCACCGGCGGTATGGGCGTGCGGCAGCGTCAGACTGTCATGCAGCGCCTCGCGGACATCCCGCCTAAAGAGGAACGGGTGCTTGTCGCCACCGGCCGCTATATCGGCGAGGGCTTCGACGATGCTCGGCTCGATACGCTATTCCTCGCCATGCCCATCTCGTGGAAAGGCACGCTCGCCCAATATGTCGGCCGATTGCATCGTCTGCATCCCGACAAGCAGGAGGTCGTGGTTTACGACTATATCGACGATGCCGTACCTGTTCTCGCCCGCATGAGCGAGAAGCGGATCAAGGGCTACACGAGCCTCGGCTATTCACTTGGCGCGAAGAAAGAGAAAGCGGTGCGGAGGGGCTCGGGTGAGGGCGGCTTAAGCTTTCAATTAGCTGATTAGATCTTTTCAACGAGACACCTATTGACTTTCAGATGGTCACAATAATACTTTCAATCAGTCGAATTGAGATTCTGCTATCCCATGCCTCTTTTTCCCCGCTTTGCAGCCCGTCGGATCAGAGCCGCCTTTGCGGATACGCGCGTTGTATTGATTGCCGGACCACGTCAGGCCGGAAAGACGACTTTGGCGGAGCAAATCGCTAGTGAAGAAGGACTGGCTTTCTTCACCCTCGACAATGCGACAACCCGGGAGGCGGCGCAGAACGACCCCGTCGGGTTCCTGCGCGGGATTGACCGGGCCGTCATCGACGAAATCCAGCGGGCATCCGAACTGTTGCTCGCGCTCAAGGAAAGTGTCGATTCCGACCCCAGGCCGGGGCGGTTCCTGCTCACTGGTTCCGCCAATCTGATGACCTTGCCGCGCGTCGCCGACAGCCTCGCCGGACGCATGGAGATTGTGCGCCTGCTGCCGCTTGCCGTAAGTGAGATTGGCGGGCATGAGAAGGACTTTTTCGGTCCCGCCTTTCGCGGTGAACCGCCACCCAGCGGAGAATTTCTCGTCGCTGAGGCGCTGGTCGAAACAGTACTCAAGGGCGGTTACGCAGAGGCGGTGCGGCGCGCCAGCCCCTCGCGGCGGCAGACTTGGCACCTGGACTATTTGGACGCCATCTTGGGTCGCGACGTGCAGGACATCGCCCAGATCGAGGATATGGCGCGGATGCCGCAATTGATGGCGCTGCTCGCTGAACATGCGGGGCAGTTGGTCAATTATTCGACGCTTGGAGCGGGCATCGGCGTCAGTCACGTGACGACCCGCAAATATATCGCGGTGTTCGAGAACCTGTTCCTTATCCGGACGCTGCCGCCCTGGCATTCGAATCGTCTCAAACGCCTGATCAAGACGCCCAAGCTGCATTTTCTCGATTCCGGCCTGCTCGCCAGTTTGCGCGGCATCACATTGGAATATCTCCGCCGGGATCGCGGCCCATTTGGGGCGATCCTGGAAAGCTTCGTCTTTGCGGAATTGCTCAAATTGGCGAGCTGGTCGGACGCGGCGCGCCTCAGATTTTCGCATTTTCGCGACAAGGAAAGGAACGAGGTCGATATCGTCATCGAAGACGCGCGCGGGCGCGTGGTCGGCGTGGAAGTCAAAGCGTCGGCTACCGTGACGGCGGCGGATTTTAAAGGTTTGAGGCAGCTCCAGGCGGCTTGCGGAGACAAGTTCGCCTGCGGCCTGGTCCTGTACGACCATGACAAGACGGTTCCTTTCGGCGAGCGCCTTTTCGCGGCGCCGATTTCGGTTCTGTGGTGAGGCTTCCATGAAGCGGGAGGAAAATATGCGTGCAGAGCATTGCGGGCTTTTGCACGCGAAGCGCTTGAGGCACTTCTTCTCGAACGCCCGAGACGAGGATTTCGCCTTTTGGCTCGATGCCGCTGACCAAGGGCCGAGTAGGAGACGTTGCGCGTAACAAGCTTGAAGACGCTGTCGCGGTGGCATGCATTGTGAGAACGTGACAAGGCTTTGAATTATTGTCTAATCGTCGGAGCGCGGGATCTGGCCTTGTTGAGGCCATCGATCAGACTTCCCGCCAATTCCCGCGTTTCCCAATTGAGAGAGGAGAGTAGGCAGGCTACAAAGCTCGCATGATTAGGAAGAATTGAGATGGAAGCGAAGACACCGCTTTCCGCGCGCAGATTTTGCATTGCCCCCATGATGGATTGGACAAACTGGTGCCGAAAGCAGAAATAAAATCAATTCGATAGCCGCGAGCGCGTGGACCAAGTACCAAATTTTTTTAAGCAGCACATCGCGTTGATGCACTCCGCAGGAATCGTAAGCATCACGAGAAGCGGTCAACAGCATACATGCTGTGCCGCCAACTCGGATGGCAATCTCTATTTCATTGATGGAGAGATGATTCGGCTTGGCCGCTCATGGGCACGTTAGCCGATGCGATCATGTGATCGAAGCAGTCACGACGGTCGCCGCCAGCGACCAGTGGGGCAAACAGTTAGGTGCGTCCGCCTTTGCCCTGGAGTTGCTGACATTCCTTCTGCGCAGCGGCCCGCCGTTCATCGAGGAAGGCTGCAAGGTCATGGATGTGAACCCCCTTCGCGCATTTCTGTGATGTTTCCATCCGAACAAGGGGAAGGGCGATAACACCTGCTGACACCTTGCGCATGAACTTGTCGGTCGTCAGCCCAAAAAAGTCCTTCGCGACATCATCAGCCGAAATGATCGGCCGGCCGGCATACATTGCCATCAGCATGAACGCTGTATTCACGGTTCTAACCCTTTTGCCGCGCCCAATGAAGATACGGCCGGACATCGTCCGAGGTGAACGCGAAATCGCGGAAAGGCCAACGAAGATGGGCGGCCCGAACGGTGCGGCGTCGATTCGCAGCGACGTTGGTCGCTAATTGTGCGGCGGAGAACTGCGGCTCCTTCGTAAAATTACTTGAGCTTTGCGGCATGTGGCGGCGAGAGCGTGTCGCTCCGCTGAAACCATCATCGCGACGACGAAGATTCGGAGCGCTTCGCGCGCTGTGTCGTGATCGGCTGCGGCTGAAGCCTCGCCGATCGCTGGTGGGGAGAGATGGTCTCGGCCATCTCTCCCCCGCGACTACCGCCTGCGCGATGGCAGGGCCGCGCGTCCGCAACGCGGCGCATCGTCCTCACTCTTCCGATCTTTCCAATCCACCTCGCTTGCCGCGCAGCCCGGCCATGCTCGCCGGCAGCCGCCCCCCTCTCTGCCGAGCGCTCACGCGCCCCCGGGAGGCATGTCGGGGACATGCCTCCGGCATGAACAGAGAAAGGATTGGAACAATGGCTAGGACATCGAAGAAGACGAGGGCCGCCACGGTCGCGGCGGCGGAAGCAGAGGCAGACGTTGACGTTCGCAGCATCGAGGAAGCGGCTGCCGGGATCGCCAGCGCGCAGCCCGCAGCGGAAGCTGCTTCGGTTGCGGCGAGTGGTGGGACGGTTTTCATTCCGCTCAACAAGTTGAAGAAGTCGCCGCGCAATGCGCGTAAGACGCCGCACAGCGAGGCCGACATCGAGGCCTACGCGGCGAGCATTGCCGCCAAGGGCATCCTGCAAAATCTTGTGGTGGAGCCGGAGCTTGACGCGAGCGGCGAGCCGACCGGCTTCTATTTCGTCACCATCGGCGAAGGCCGCAGGCTGGCGCAGGTGCTGCGCGCGAAGCGCAAGCAGATCAAGAAGACCGAGCCGATCCGCTGCGTCATCGACACGGCGAACGACCCGTTCGAGATCAGCCTTGACGAGAATGTCACGCGTACGGCCATGCACCCCGCCGACCAGTTCGAGGCGTTTCGCGAGCTTGCGGAAAATCGCGGACGGGGCGCGGAAGAAATCGCGGCCCGCTTCGGCGTCACCGCGCATGTGGTGAAGCAGCGGCTTCGGCTTGGCGCTGTCAGCCCGAAGCTGATACAGGTCTATCGCGACGGCGGGCTGACGCTGGACCAATTGATGGCCTTCGCCATCATCGAGGACCATGCACGGCAGGAACAGGTTTACGAAAACCTCTCCTATAACCGCGATCCGTCCTTCATCCGCCGCGATCTCATGAAGACGCACATTCCGGCAACGGATCGGCGCGCGATCTTCATCGGTGCGGAAGCCTACACGGAAGCAGGCGGCAACATCGTCCGCGACCTGTTCACGGAGGATCGTGGCGGCTTCTATGAAGACGCCGCGCTGTTGGACCGGCTTGTGATCGGGAAGCTGGAAGGCATCGCCGCCGAAATTCAGGCGGCAGAAGGCTGGAAGTGGGTTTCGGCTCATATCGATTATCCCCACGCTCACGGCCTGCGCCGGACCTATGCCCATCCGGTGGAGCTTTCCGATGAAGACGAAGCCGCTTATGCCGCCGCGCAGGAGGAATATGATCGCCTATTGTCGGAGCATGAGGGCGCGGACGAGCTTCCCGACGATGCGGACACGCGTTTCGGGGAGCTTGAGGCCGAGATCGAACGCATCGACGCCTTGCGCCGCGCTTACGATCCCGATGAGATCGCGCGGGGCGGCGTGTTTGTCGTGCTGTCTCCGGACGGAGAAGCCCGCATCGAGCGCGGTTTCATCCGCACCGAGGACGAGAAGCCCGAGCCGCAGAAAGCCGAGGATGGCGAAACTGTCATCGACGGCGCTCGCGTCAACGGTGACGGCGAGATCATCGAGGACGGCAACGAAGAAGACGGCAGCGCAGCCGCGCATGACGCCGAAGACGAGGACCCGGAGGATGACGGCAAGCCGCTGTCGGACCTTCTTGTCCGCGACCTGACCGCGCATCGCACCCTTGGCCTGCGGCTCGCCCTTGGCGAGCAGCCGGACATGGCCTTGATCGCTGTCACTCACGCGCTCGCCGCGCAGACCTTCTATCGCGGCGTTGACGCCCATTGCCTCGACATTCGCCCCATCAGTTCGTCCCTTGGCGGGCATGCGGATGGCATCGAGGATACGGCGGTGGCGAAGGCGCTGGCGGATCGTCATGCGGGGTGGGCGACGGACATGCCGCGTGACGTGGCGGACCTGTGGGGCTTCATCGCCAGGCTGGACCATGCGAGCGTCATGGCGTTGTTCGCGCATTGCGCCTCGCAGACCGTCAACGCGGTGAAGTTGCCTTGGGAGCGCAAGCCTCGCGCCCACGAGGTGGCGGACAAGCTGGCGAGCGCGTTGGCGCTCGACATGACGGCGCATTGGACGCCCACGGCGCGCACCTATCTCGGCCGCGTGACGAAGGCGCACATCCTCGCCGCCGTGCAGGAAGCCGTCAGCGATGAGGCGGCGGATCGCATCGCCAGCATGAAGAAGCAGCCGATGGCGGAAGCCGCCGAGCAGCTTCTTGCCGGGACGGGATGGCTCCCGCCGCAGATGCGCACCGCACAGCCCGCCGGGTTGGATGCGCCGCAGGCGGATGCAGAGCCGGTTGCAGCGGCGGACGTTCCCGTCGCGGCCGACGCCGGTGAAGGCTTCAACGTCGCCGCCGAGTGAACCGCTACGGCCGGGGCCGCCGCGCGCGGCTTCGGCCAGCTTGCCGGCACCGCACGGGGAGTTTTCCGGCCGCGCCTGATCGGCGCGGCCGGAGACCTCGACCGCACGACATCAGGAACCATGACGATGAAGACCTATGCAGAGCAGCGGGCGATGCTCGCCCGCATGGAGGCGGCGCATGCCGAGACCGAACACCACCTTGCCGTCATCGAACGGCAGATCGAAGCGCGCGCGGAACGCATGACCACGAGCAGGCGCGTCAAGGCTCGACAGTCCGGCCGCACGTCCGCCACCTGGAGCCGCGCCGACGAGCGCGACTTTCAGGCCAATGTCGCGGCGCTGCGCTTCGAGCGGCGCGGCGAGATTGACGCGCTCAGCCGCAAGCTGGCGCGGCAGGCGGGAGCCATCGCTGCCTTCCGCGTCCGCTACCGGATCAACGAACCGGCATGGGAGAGCGTGTCATGACACCGCGCTTTCCCTGTACCGAAGTCCTGATCCCCGGCAAACTGCTGGCCAGACTGATCGAGAATGGCCGCACCAGCGAGGAACGTGACGGCTTCGATCCGTTTCCGGTGGTGAAGCTGTTCACGCCCGACGCGGCGGCGACGTGGCTGCTGACGGAAGCCTATCCCGAAGGCTCCGACGTGAATCTGTTCGGCTTGTGTGACCTCGGCATGGGCTGTCCCGAACTCGGCTACCTGATGCTCAGCGAGATTCAGGACGTGCGGGGCAAGCTCGGCCTGCCGGTCGAGCGCGACCTCTATTTCAAGGCCGAACACCGGCTCAGCACCTACGCCAAGCTCGCGCGCAGCGCCGGGATGATCGTCGCTTGAAACCGCGATCCGGCGCGCCGTCGTGACGCGCCGGATCGTCTTCCTCGAATAGGAAAGCTCGGCATGACCGCAATGATCGTCGTCACCGTGATGCTGATCGGCATGATGTGCGTTCTCGCCTATACGCTGGCGATTTATGCGCTGCCGTTTATGCTGGCGCTCGCGGCGACGCGCTTCGCCTACGGCACCGGAGCCGGATGGATCGGCGCGGGTATCGTCGGCATTTTCGCTGGCGTAGCATCGTTCGGCGTTCTGACCCTTCTGTTTTCCATGTTGCGCTCCCCGATCCTGCGGATCGTATTGGCGCTCATATTCGCCGCGCCCGCCGCCGTGGCGGGCTATGCGCTCGTGCATGGCGTGACCGGCGAGGCCGTTCCGTCGCCGGTCTGGCGGCAAGTCTTCTGCCTCGCAGGCGGCGCATTCGTCGGCGCGGCCGCCGCGATGAGGCTAGCGGCGTCCGCCGGTTCACAAAGCTGAGTCGGTTCATTGAACGTCGCTATCGGCGCACGGAATATTCCGTGCCTCCCTTGAGCGTGATCAACATAGAATCGAAGCCGTTGGCGCGATCGCGCATATTGGCGAGATAGCCCTTATAATTGCCCCGGAAGCCGCCAACGTCATCGGTCAGCACCACGCCGCCCGGCCGGATGCGCGGCGCCAGCAGCTTCACGATGTCGAGCGCCCGCATCGGAAAACCATCGTTGAGCACGAAATCGATGTCCGATGGATCGGTCGCAAGGCTGTCGATCGCGTTGCCCTCGCGCACGTCGATCAGATCCGCGAGGCCCGCGTCCTCAAAATGCTGCCGCGCGATGCGCGCCTTGTCGGGCACGATCTCCGTCGTCACGACGCGGCCGCCGCCATTGGCGCGCACCGCCGCGGCGAGCCACAACGTCGACGGACCAAACGACGTGCCGAACTCGACCACTGTGCGCGCTCGAAGTGCCCGCGCGGTCAGATAGGCAAATGCGCCCTGGTCTTCGACGATGGCGATGTATTTATCGGCATAGAATCCGCTCATCTCATTCTCAGAGAACGGCATGAAACGCCGACGAAGATAGGACAACGTATGCGGCAGGAAGTGGCGGATGATCGAGAGATGCTGGCGGTTGGCTTCGCTGTAGAGTCGCCGTAACACCGACGCGACGCGGGAGTTCTCGAGGACGGCGAACGGATCGTCATCTGGAAGTGTGGTCATCAGTCGTGTCCAGATTTACGGGCATGAGCGATTTATCATCTACGCAATGCACTCGATCTTAACGACGAATGAGGGCTGTTTCATTTCGAGCAGATCAGAATCGCTCTCAATGAAAGTTGTGGCGTCGCCCTGCGGGCCGGGCTCTACGCGCCGCCTGCGGCGGCTTCCGAAGCCCCTTGCGGGTCTTCGCCTTCGGTCACGATCCCTGACGCGAAGAGAGGCAGTGGCGGACATTTTGGCGGTCGCCCCGGCTTGTCGTAACTTCGCGTCGGCCGGTGTCAGTCAGCAGCCGGCATCCGACATGACAAAGGCGGGTCCTCGCCTTCGCCCCTCGACCATGCCCGCACGGTGTTTGATCGAGACCGGGGGCGGATCGTCGCAACGGATTGTTGGCAGGCCGTCGCTGCCCTTGTCGAACTGTTTACTTGCCGGGCCGAACAGGTGGCGATGCGAGCGAAAGCCGGATAGTCCGACTCCTTCCGTTGTTGTCGATGACGGCGACGTAGAGGATTCATCGTCTTGGCGTTGGGGTTCAGGTCATTGCTTGATGGAGCCTGAGCAGCCGTTCTCGGCGCGATGCGGGAAAGTGTGCATCCGATCGTTATCGCCACATCGCGGTTTCCTCTGACTGTCTTTTTCAAGCCGCCCCCACGGGCATCCTCGATTGGTTTGGTCTGACCGAAGACCGGCGACGAGGGGCGTCGCCTCGATCTTAATCCCGCAACGTCCGCCGCCAGCTTTTTTCCGCCGCCTTCGGCTTTGCATCGCGAAACAAAAAAGCTGTCGTCGGCCGCCCTCCACTTCGTTCCAGCCCCGAAGGGGTGCGGGCCGATCGTCCCCGGTCTGTCGACCACCATCGAGGCCGCGATGGGCGCGGCCCGATCAGCAGAAGGAAACCACGACATGGCTACGATCGGCACTTTCGCCCGCACCGAGAACGGCTACAGCGGCTCGGTCAAGACGCTCACCCTCAACGTCAAGTCGGTGAAGTTCGTCCCCGCCGAGGGCGACAACGAGAAGGGTCCGGACTTCCGGGTGTTCGCCGGCGCCACCGAGTTCGGAGCGGCGTGGAAGAAGAAATCCGACAAGGGTAACGACTACCTGTCTGTCAAGCTCGACGATCCGTCGTTCCCGGCTCCGATCTACGCGAGCCTGGTCGAGAGCGAAGGCGAGGATCTGGCGCTCATCTGGTCGCGCCGTCGCGCCACTGACTAAGACCGGCCACCGCGAGGCCCCGCGCAAGCGGGGCTTCGTCATGCTCATGTCCGCCGCCGCAAGATAAGGAATACGGCGAGCTGCGCTCCCATTGTCCTGATCGGCTGCGGCTGAAGCCTTGCCGATCAAGTAGGGAGCCAAGGGGTCTTACCCCTTGCTCCCCGCAAATGCCGCCTGTTGCAGGGCAGGGCCGCGGCCTCGCAAAGCGGCCGTTACAACGCCCGCATCATTATCGTCATCCGCTCCGCTCGTCCCGCAGCCCGGCCCCGCGCGCCGGCATGTGCCCCCTCCATCCCCGCGCGCTCACGCGCCCCCGGAAGGCATGTCGGGGGACATGCCTTCGGCATTAACGGGAAAGGACAGGACAATGAACTTCATCAGCAGCAACCAGTATAGTCAGCCAGTCAACAGCGGTTTCCGCGTGGATATCTCGCGAGGGCAGCGCATCGGCCGGGTTTCGTCGGAGTGGTTTTCGCGCCCCGATGACGAGCGTTATTTGTCGCTCACCGAGCTTTACGACGCCGTGAAGACGCGCGCGGATCGCGCCAAGGCCCGCACCGTGGAGAGCCGCGCCGTGCGCGTGGAGGCGAGCCGGGAGAATGCGGAGCGGCTTGCGTTGATCGTGCCGGGGCAGGAGCAGCCCGTTGCGCCCACGCATTGGAGTTTCGGGCAGTTGTGCAGCCTTGTCGGCGCGCCCGCGACCTATATGCGGCAGCTTCCCGCGCCGCTGGCAGGCATCAACCTGCAGCATGGCTTGCTGTCGCATCGCGCCGAGCTTGTGAAGACCTTGGAGGCGGAAGACGGCCGCATCGAATTGCGCGCCGTGACCGGCCCCGATTACGGCCGCATCTGGGATCACGAACTTGTCGCCGCCGTGATGAAGATCGCGGGCGACGGCACGGGTGACACGATGTGGAAGGTGCCGGGCGTGCTGGATTGGGCGACGATGACGCACAATCCTTTCGTGGACATCACGAAGGACACCACCACGCTTTACGCGTCGGACAGGGACGTTTTTCTTTTCCTTGTCGACGATACGCACCCCATCGAAGCGGGACGCCTGCCGAGCGGCGAGCCGGATTTGTATTTCCGGGGCTTCTATGCGTGGAACAGCGAAGTCGGATCGAAGACCCTCGGAATTGCGAGCTTCTATCTTCGCGCGGTTTGTATGAACCGCAATCTGTGGGGCTGCGAAAACTTCGAGGAAATCACCATCCGGCACAGCAAGTTTGCCGCGCAGCGTTTCGCCCATGAAGCAGCGCCCGCGCTGACGAGCTTCGCCAATTCCTCGCCCGCGCCGTTCGTGGCCGGCATCAAGGCCGCGCGGGAGAAGATCGTCGCCCGCACCGACGACGACCGCGAAACCTTCCTGCGCAAGCGCGGGTTCAGCAAGGCGGAGACCGGCAAGATCATCGAGACCGTCTTGCAGGAGGAAGGCCGCCCGCCGGAAAGCATCTTTGACTTTGTGCAGGGCATGACGGCGCACGCCCGCACCAAGGCGCATCAGGACAGGCGCCTTGAATTGGAGGGGAAGGCGAAGACGTTGCTTGAGAAGGCCGCGTAAACAGATAAGGCCGCGCCGTCATGATCGACGGCGCGGCTCTTTCTTTTTCGGAATTTTTCGCCGATCCGCAAATGCCGGATCGGCGGCGCCGCCGTGCATGGGCAATATGGCCGCCGCTCGCCGGGCTGCGCCCGGCTCGCGATCCACACACGAACTTGTCAATCACCCGAACGGAAATGTCGAACACCGATGTGGGACTTTAAGGCCGTGATGATCAGCGCTTCTGCACCCGGATCAGGTCGCAGGGATCGACACCAAGCGCCTCCGCGACCTTGCCCAAGACGCTCACGCTCGCCGATACCGCGCCTCGTTCGATTGAGCCGACGTAGCGCATGCTCAACCCCGACCGCGCGGCCAGCTCCTCTTGCGTCAGTTTCTTGTCATAGCGCAGTCGACGCATGTTGATCGCCATGACCTCCTTTAGGTCCATGACGCATCGGAGCCAGAATCGGAACGATCGTTCTAGGAACGATCATTCCTATTCGGTATGGTTGGCGGCTGGCTTTGGTCTGAGATTCGCCGTGGAAGGCGACCTGCTATCGCCTTTGTGGCATGACGTCATTCCGTTTCGGCCACGGGAGCGCTGTCGCAAATCTATTGCGGGTCAGGCCAATAATCTATTTGTCAGAGTGGGGAGCGGTGGTTCGGGGAACACGGCTAATGAACAAGCCCGCTTTCAAGGACAGCCCGCCGCTGACCGACCGGGTGAACGCCTACGATGAAGCACATCTCGCTACCTACCTTCGGCTGCTCGACGCAGCCGAGGAGGGCGCCGATTGGCGCGAGGTGGTCAAGATCGTTTTCGGCCTCGATGTTGACGCCGATCCCCAGCGCGCGAAGCAAATGCACGATAGTCACTTGGCGCGTGCGCGCTGGATGACAGAGCACGGCTATCGGCATCTTCTCCAGCCGCGGATGCAGTGAGCCGCATGCCAAATTCTTCATAAAGTTTTCTTCAAAATATGCAACTCATGATTGTTCTGATGACGAATGCTTCCCATTCCGATTATCCGTCTTCCAGCCCTTCCCACCGCCCCGATACACGAATCATTCCCAAAGAGCGGGGTGGAAGGAAACAATATGGAGCCGCTTCAAGACTGGCGATCGCCGCAATTCGAGATTGAATTGGGCCACCTCGACCGCGGTGGTGTGAGTTTCGAGTTTCTCCGCCGCAACAGGCAATACCGGCAGGACTACGCAACAGCGCTGACGGAGATCGCCGCCGGCGGCACGACGAGGACGGAAGCCATTGTCCGACTCTCGCGCCGCTGGGGGTTGGCGTTTCCCGGCCGACCCTTCTGCATCGGCAGCGACGGCCCATCCTGTGTGGCGGGCGCAATGTTTCCCTGCCACGCTGATTGTCACTGCTGCCCCGGCCGGCTTCGCGGCTTCTTCGCTGCCTGATCCGCGCGCGCTGCCCATCCTCGGAGAATTGACCGGCGACGGATTGCACGTCGTTGCCGCGGACAGCGAGGGCGATCACCAACTCTGGTTCGACACCGGCGCGGAGCCGGTCCATGCGGCGATCGTCCTTCCGGTCGATCCGCATTTCTGGTGGCGTCATCGCAATGCCGGACGCTTGGTGCGGCGGCTGGAGGGAAAGCGCGCGGGCCGCTGGCCGCGCGAACAGCGCCTGTCCCAATTCCAGCTTCATCGCGCGGCGTTGATGCTGCGCGCATGGGATGGTGTCGAATCCGGCGCCTCACGTCGCATCGTCGCCGGCATCCTTCTCAACAGGGACGTCGAGGCGCTGCGCGCGATCGACTGGAAGAATGCGCCGGAACGGCGTCAGCTCGCGCGCATCCTGAACGCCTGCCGCGCCATGATCGGAGGCGGATATCTGCGCTGGCTCGCGCAGCACCATGCCGACCGCTGATGGGAGGGGGGACATTTACTTAGAGACCCCCGATTTTTGTCACTCCGCCGGACCGCGGATTCTTCGCCATCGTCGCAACCGACTCGCCGCGATGACGGCGGTTGCGACGGAGCCCCGCAATGCCGGAGAAGACCGAGAAGACTTGGCCGCGTTTCGTGCGAACGCCCGAGGCCGCGCGCCTTCTCGGTCTCTCCCCACGCACACTTGAGAAGTATCGCTGCGACGGCACCGGGCCGGTCTATCACAAGCTCGGCGGGCGCGTGGTCTACACCATCGCCGACCTTGAAGCATGGATCGACGCTTGTGCGCGGCAATCCACCGCTGAACCCGCCGCCGCCCATGCGGCCGGCGCAGCGCGCTGATCGTCGCCATGTCGGCGCGCCGCCCATACGACGATCAACAGCTTGAACTCTTCCGAGCGCGCGCCGGCGATATCGCCGCGCGTGACGCGCAGGATCTGATGTCCTGGCCGTTCTTCTCGCTCGCCAAAGTCCGCCGCGTGACGCCGATCGACTTCCGCATGGGCGAAGTGTCGATCCGCGTCGAGGCGACCGCCGAGCACGGCATGGCCACGATCTGGGACGCCGACGTTCTGATCTGGGCCGCCAGTCAGATCGTTGATGCGCGCGACCGCGGCTTACGTACCTCGCGCCTGATGGCCGCCACGCCCTATGAGATCCTCACTTTCGTCGGTCGCAGCGATTCCGGCCTGAGCTACGACCGCCTGAAGGCGGCGCTCGACCGGCTGCAATCCACCACCGTCGTCACATCGATCCGCCAACCGTCCGAGCGGCGGCGGCATCGCTTCTCCTGGATCAACGAATGGAAAGAGCGTTTCGACGCGACCGGCCGACCGCTCGGTATCGAATTGATCCTGCCGGACTGGTTCTATGCTGGCGTCCTCGACGACGCGCTGATCCTCACCATCGATCGCGCCTATTTCCATCTGACCGGCGGGCTCGAGCGTTGGCTGTATCGACTCGTGCGCAAGCATGGCGGCCGGCAGACGCACGGCTGGAGCTTCGACCTGCCGCATCTGCATCTGAAGTCCGGCAGCTTGTCGCCGCTGCGCCGTTTCCGCTTCGAGTTGCGCGCCATCGTCCAGCGCCAGCCGTTGCCCGGCTACCGCCTGGCGCTGACCGAAAATCCGAATGGGCGCCAGCGCCTGATCTTCCGACCCACGGCTTCCGATTGCGCCGTCACGCCGCGCAGGTGGGGAGGGGTGCGATGAGCATGCCTCGCGCCGGTGCAAAAGGTGTGAATGGACCCGTACTATTGGGAACGCCGACACCCGCACTATTGGGAACGCGAGTCCCGTACTATTGGGAACGCGCGCGCCCCGTAACACTTTGGCGCAGCAAGCCGGAATCGGCCCCCTCTAACTCTGCTAACTCAGAGTCCTTCGGACTCTTGCTAACGCGGCACGCCAAGTCGCGGAATTGTGGACGGCGGCGGCATCGCGCCGCCCACACGTCGGAGATCGCGCCGTGACGATCCCCGACTTTTCCGTAATCGCCGGCGATTGTCGCGTCTTGATGCCGGTGCAGGGTCCCTTCGACTTGATCCTGGCCGATTCGCCATACGGGGACACATCGCTCTCCTGGGATCGCCGCGTCGACGGCTGGCTGACGCTGGCGTGCGCCGCGCAGAAGCCGTCGGGCTCGCTCTGGGTGTTCGGCGCGCTGCGCAGCTTCATGGCAACCGCCGAGCAGTTTACCGACGCCGGCCTGCGCTATGCGCAGGAAATCGTGTGGGAGAAGCAGAACGGCACGAGCTTCCACGCCGACCGCTTCAAGCGCGTCCATGAACTGGTCGCGCAGTTTCATCGCACGGACGTGCCGTGGCGCGCCGTATACAACGACGTGCAGACCACGCCGGATGCGACGGCGCGCACCGTGCGGCGTAAGATGCGACCACCGCACACCGGTCATATCGACGCCGGCCACTATGTCAGCGAGGACGGCGGGCCGCGGTTGATGCGCTCCGTCATCTACGCGCGCAATTGCCACGGCACGGCGATCCATCCGACTGAGAAGCCGTCCGGCCTGATCGAGATTTTAATCCGCACGAGCTGCCCGCAAGGTGGGCTGGTCGGCGACTGGTTTGCCGGATCGGGCGCTGCCGGCGAAGCCTGTCGGCTCTCCGGTCGCCGCTATCTCGGCTGCGAGATCGACGCCGGCATGGCCAAGCTTGCGCGAGGGCGCATCGCATCGGTGCTGCCATTCGCCGAAGGAGCGCAGCCATGACGGCGGGGCTGCGCGCGATCAGTCAGCCGGGCGACCTTACGCTTGTTGAACTGACGTGGCGCGAGAAGCGCATCGAGCACCGCATTCGCTTCGGCCGGATCGTCGACGAGCAGCGTCTCGACCGTCATCGGCGCATCGTCAGCTTCGCGCCGGGCAGTATTTTCGCCTTCGTCCGCTGGGCGGCCAACGAATACGGCACGATTATTTCACGGATCGACATCGTTCGGTCTGTCGGAGGTGGCGAGCCTTATCAGACGCTGCCCTTCGTCCGTCCGGGCGGCGATATCCTGTTGCGGATCAGCGGTTGGCCAAAGGTGCAGCGTGTGCTTGCCGCGATCGACGCGATCGAAGCGCTCGACATCGATCCGGTCGACGTTGCGCCGGAACACTGGCGGCATCTCAACCATCGCATCGGCGTCAACGAGCCCATCCGCATCTACAGCCACGAGCAGCACCGCGCCTGGCTGCGCCGCCGCGAGGTGCTGTGATGAGCACACGCCCCGCAACGCTCGTTTCGATGCTCGCCGGCGCGGCCTTGATCGTCGCGCCGGCCTGGAGCCGCACCGATATCCGCTTCATTTGGAACGGATCCGCCAGCGTGCCGATCGGGCTCTACCGGATCGTCCCCGGCAATCGTGTCGACGTCACCGATCTCGCCGTCGTCATGCCGCCTGCCGAACTCGCAGCGATTCTCGACGAGCGCCGCTATCTGCCGCGCGGCCTGCCGCTCATCAAGCGCGTGCTGGCGCTCGGTGGCACGAGAGTCTGCCGGCGCGGCAGTGCCATCATCGCCTATGACGGAATCTACGGACAGGCGCTCGCGCGCGACACGCGCGGCCGACCGCTGCCCGACTGGCAAGGCTGCCGCACGCTCCATGACGGCGAAGCCTTCTTCATGAATTGGGACAGCCCCGACAGCTTCGACAGCCGCTACTTCGGGCCACTTCCCATCACCACCATCATCGGTCGCGCCATTCCCGTCTGGACCGCCGATGCCGCCGATCCGGCCGCGGAAGCCCTCCGCGAGCCGGTCTCCGACGAGCCGTAATGGCTCGCTTCCCAAGCCAAGAAAGGATCATTGCAATGTCCCAGATCGGCACTTTCACGAAGACCAGGGCCGGCTTCAGCGGTCGCGTTCGCACGCTCACGCTCGATGTCGAGCTGACCATTCGTCCGGTCGAGAAATCCGACGCCGAGAACGCGCCGGATCATCGCATCTTCGCCGCCGATGACCGCGAAGTCGGCGCCGCCTGGAATCGCAGCGGTGAGAAGGCCGGCGACTATCTCTCGATCACCCTCGACGATCCGACTTTCACCCAGCCGCTGCGCGCCGCGCTGTTCCAGTCCGAGGCCGATGCCAAGGTCTGGAACCTGATGTGGAGCCGGCCATCGAAGCGAGACGACAAGGGCTGAGACCATCCCTGTCCGGCTTTTACCCCAACGGAGACCGACACGATGGATCAGCAACTCGTCGCGCGTATCAAACGACGGAGCAAATACTGGGGCCAGACCGAGCCGCATCAATGGTTCGATGTGCGCGTCGTCGAAGACGCAGGCTATCGCCTCAGAGGCAACAACAACAACTACCGATTGGACGACGTGATACTCGGCGTGCGCCTCACCAATGGCTTCATCGTTGATCTCGCCAACGGCAAGACGAACCGTCGGCGAAAGCCGGAAAGGCGCGGTTGAGACAATGCGCGCGCCGCTCCGAATCTCATCTCTCGTCATCCCTCTGATCGATCGGATCGCGGATCATCCCTCCGACCCGATCGCCCGTCAGGTGGCCGTCGCGCGCAGCGCAGGTCAAGGGCGGCCGCATCGCGGCCGGCGTAGCCTTGTCCTTGACCGAAGCGAGCACGATGGCAGGCTGACGGCGCGCCGGGACAGCAGTGCATACGCCGCGAACACGGTCATGGCGATGCTGATCGTGTGCGGCGTGATCGCTGCCGCCGCATCTTGCGCGTCGGCTGATCCGCCGCCCACACGTCGCGTCTCGACGATCGCATCATCCGATCCGTGGGCGGCGCACATCGCCGAGGCGGCCAAGCGCTTCGCCATTCCCGAACGATGGATACGCGCTGTCATGACCGTCGAAAGCGCCGGCGATCGGACCGCGCGATCGCTCAAGGGCGCGATGGGTCTGATGCAAATCATGCCGAAGACTTGGAACGAGCTGCGCGCGCGCCACGCACTCGGGAGCGACCCTTGGCAGCCGCGCGCCAACATTCTGGCCGGCGCGGCTTACCTGCGCGAAATGCACGATCGCTACGGCTCGATCGCCGCGATGCTCGCCGCCTATAATGCAGGCCCGACGCGCTATGACGCACACCTTTCGAGCGGCCGCGCGCTGCCGGCCGAGACCGTCGAATACGTCGTGAGGATCGCGCCGATGATCGACGGCAAAGTCCCCGTCATGCGCCTGGCCGGCATCGCGTCGCGCGCATCATGGTCACTTGGGCCGATCTTCGTCGGACGATCCAGTGTCCACCGTGATGGCGAGTCCGAGACGGCCGATCCTCCTTCCGGCCGACCATCGAGCTCACCTGCGATCGTCGATCTTTCGGCGCTCGTGCCGCCCTCCGATGGCATCTTCGTGCGAAGGCCACGCG
Source organism: Taklimakanibacter lacteus (assembly GCA_003576695.1). Taxonomy (GTDB): domain Bacteria; phylum Pseudomonadota; class Alphaproteobacteria; order Rhizobiales; family Aestuariivirgaceae; genus Taklimakanibacter; species Taklimakanibacter lacteus. The sequence goes on along the minus strand of QOZQ01000007.1, from coordinate 81,713 downwards.
CCGATGGAGAACAGCGATGAGCATCGCGTTTCCACGCTTTGCGTCAAACGTAATCGTAGAGATGGCGAAGTGCTGCGGGGCAACGCAGGCAACAACCGCACGAAGGCGGGATAAAAAGCCGCGCATCGCGGCTCGGTCGGGCGGTTGTTCTGATTGCGATTTCTGGAGTTTTGCGCACATCGCGGAGAGTGCCTGCGAGGTGCGCGGTGTCAATTTGTTGAACGCTTTCAACGCAAATCGCACATCGCGGTATCGCCCATGAGCCGGGACGACGATTTCCACGTCCGGCCAGGCCGTATTCGCTCGTCGAGGGCGCAGCGGGCAAAGCCCTTCGTCGCCCAGGCGCTCGCCGCCGCGCAGAGGGCCGGGGGCCGTATCTCGCGCTCTGGCAAGATCAGTTCGGGCCGCGGCTCGCGCTTCGGGCGTGGCCGCGTGGCGAGCATCCGCGCCAACCGCCTCATCAGCAGCCACTCGCGCGGCGTCGTCATCAAGACCCGCGTGGTCCGGCACACCGCACGCTCCGCGCCGCTTACCGCTCATCTCAATTATCTCCGCCGTGACGGCGTGACCCGCGACGGCGAGAAGGCGCGCATGTTCGGACCGGAAACCGAGGATGCCGACGTCAAGGACTTCGCCGAGCGCTGCAAGGACGATCGCCACCACTTCCGCTTCATCGTCTCGCCCGACGACGCGCTGGAGATGTGCGATCTCAAGACCTTCACCCGCGAGTTGATGGCTCAGATGGGAAAAGACCTTGGCACCAAGCTCGATTGGGTCGCCGTCCATCACTGGAACACGGAGCATCCCCATGTCCATGTCATCCTACGCGGCCGCGCCGATGACGGCCAAGACCTCGTGATCGCCCGCGACTACATCAAGGAAGGCATGCGCAACCGCGCACAGGATCTCATCACCCAGGAACTCGGGCCACGCACCGACATCGATATCCGCCGCTCGTTGGAGCGTCAGGTCGCGGCCGAGCGCTGGACGCAGCTCGATCGCCAGCTTGTTCGCGACACCGACCGGAATGGCGTCATTGACCTCGCGCCGGTTCCGGACCAGAAACCCGACGAATATCTATCCCTCAAGGTCGGCCGGCTGCGCCACCTCGAAAGCCTTGATCTCGCAGAGACCATCGGCCCCGGCCAGTGGGTGATGGCGGAGGGGGCGGAATCGACGCTGCGCGAACTGGGCGAGCGGGGCGACATCATCAAGCGTATGCACCGCGCCTTAACGGAGCGCGGCATCGAGCGCGGCCTGACCGACTATGTGCTGTCAGGAGAAACCCACGGTCGACCGATCATCGGCCGCCTGGTCGATCACGGCCTCGACGACGAGTTGCGTGGCACGGTCTATGTCGTCGTCGATGGCGTTGATGGCCGCACGCACCACATCAAGCTCCCCGATCTCGATGCCGCCGGCGACGGCGCGCCGGGCTCGATCGTCGAGCTTCGCTCCTTCGAGGATGCGCGGGGCGAACGCCGCGTGGCGATTGCCGTGCGCTCCGATCTTTCCGTCGAGGCACAAACGACGGCGAGCGGCGCGACCTGGCTCGACCGCCAACTCGTCTCCCGCGATCCGGCCGATCTCGGCGGCGGGTTCGGCCTGGAGGTGAAACAGGCGATGGAGGCGCGGGCGGATCATCTCGTGTCCGAGGGCCTTGCCCGGCGGGACGGTCAACGCGTCGTGTTCAACCGAAATCTCATCGGCGCGCTGCGCCAACGTGAGCTGGACGTCCTCGGCAAAAGGCTCGCGGCCGAGACCGGCATGCCGGTCCAGAAATCCGCTGAAGGCGACTATGTCGCCGGCGTTTACCGGCAGCGCTTCGCGCTTGCCTCCGGTCGCTTCGCCATGATCGACGATGGGCTCGGCTTCAAGCTCGTGCCCTGGACGCCATCCATCGAGAAACACATCGGTCAGCATATCTCCGGCGTCGCCCGCGCCGATGGCGGCGTGGACTGGTCGTTCGGCCGTAACAGGGGACTGGGGCTCTGACACCGGATCCGGATCGCTGTTCGAAAGCGCTTGTCCTTCTCACCGAGGAGCAATATATATGACCACTGGTAGTCATATTGAGGAAGCTGCCATGAAGGAAATCCAGCTCAAGGACGCCAAGGCAACCTTGTCGGCCGTGGTCGATCGGGCCGTGGCAGGTGAGCCAACCGTCATCACGCGACATGGCCGCAAGGAAGCCGTGCTCGTCTCATTCGAGGAATGGGAGCGCATCTCAAAGGTGCCGAGCTTTGCCGACTTGCTGCTGGCTTTCCCCGGCGAGCCCGGCGACATTCCCAAGCGGCGGCGCAAGCCTGCGCGCGCGTTGAGCGACACTGACCTCTGACCGTGTACCTGCTCGACACCAATATCGTCTCGGCCGATGCGCCGGCTAAGCGCCAGATCAGCCCCGATGCTTTCGCGGCGTGGGTGCGCCAGCATGGCGATCAGCTCTACATCACGACCGTGACCGTCGCCGAGATCGAGGCCGGCATTGCCCGCGCCATGAGGATCGGTGCGACGGCGAAGGCTGAGCGCCTGCGCCGCTGGCTTGCCGCGGTCGAGCACTTTTACGCCGGCCGCATCTTGGCGTTCGGCATCGAGGAAGCCCGTCATGCCGGCGCGATCCTCGACCGGGCGCGGTCGCACGATCCCGGCTTTGAGGACATCGCCATTGCCGCGACGGCGGCTGCACGCGGCTTCATCGTCCTCACGGCCAACGAGCGTCATTTCGCGCCGCTTGGCGTGCCGCATCTCAACCCGCTGAAGCACCTGCCGCCGGCTTAAGCCGCTGCGCGCCTCCGAAATGACCCGTGAAAGAAGACGGGATGCATATCGCGCGCATTGCTCATCGTCCTCCGATCACGAGGAACTGTAATGCACGAAACTCTTTCGACGACGTTCCACGCGATTTGGTTCGGTGACGATGACTACGGGTTCTTCGACACCGGAGCGAGGCACGCGGCGCTGCGGCGCAGATAAGCTGCGAACTGCGCGCCGGTTACGAGACGGGCGCCGAGACCCGGTACAACCGATTCCGATCGCAAGGGTGGAAATCGAGCCGCTCGATTAGCGCCGCTTGCTCAGGCTGCTCAGTGAAAGCACGCGCATTGCGATCCGTTCCCGATGCGTCCTCGAAGCCATCAAGCCCGATGGGACAGTCATCCCCATGACTGCTTTCCCGAAACCATGACCGGGCGCGGATTTGTTCGCGCCGCACGCGACAAGTATTTTTGCGATGGCTTACGCTGCTCTACGATAACTGACACGAACGCAGTTGAAACCTTCCCATTCCTTGCTCTTCTTCGGAGCATTGAACCGCGCAGAGAGGTTTGCTTGCTGTGTCCGCCAGTCGAGTCATGTGGGGCCAGATCGTCGTCGTGTTCGCGATCGTGCTTCTCGCGGTCTGGATCGCGACGCAGTGGACCGCGTGGCGGCTCGGCTTTCAGGCGCAGCTCGGCGCGCCCTGGTTCGCGCTCGGCAGATTCCCGGTCTATTCGCCGCCGGCCTTCGTCTGGTGGTGGTTCTTCTACGATGCCTATGCGCCGCACGTCTTTCTGGAGGGCGGCGCCATTGCCGCATCCGGCGGCCTCGTTGCGATCGTCGTCGCCATCCTCATGTCGATCTATCGCGCGCGCGAGGCGAAGGACGTCCGTACTTTCGGGTCCGCCCGCTGGGCCGAGCGGCAGGAGATCAGAACTGCTGGCCTGCTCGGCGACGATGGTGTCGTGCTCGGCAAGCTGGACCGCGACTATCTGCGCCATGACGGCGCAGAGCATGTCCTGTGCTTCGCACCGACCAGAAGCGGCAAGGGTGTCGGTCTCGTGGTGCCGACGCTACTGACCTGGCCCGGCGCATCGATCGTTCACGACATCAAGGGTGAAAATTGGGAACTGACCGCGGGCTTTCGCGCGCGCTTCGGTCGTGTGCTGCTGTTCGATCCCACCAACGCCAACTCGGCCGCCTACAATCCCCTGCTTGAGGTGCGAAAGGGCGAGTGGGAGGTGCGGGATGTTCAGAACGTCGCCGATGTGCTGGTCGACCCCGAAGGTTCGCTGGAGAAACGGAACCATTGGGAGAAGACATCCCATTCATTGCTGGTCGGGGCGATCCTCCATGTCCTCTATGCCGAGAAGGATAAGACGCTCGCCGGCGTCGCCGCCTTTCTGTCGGACCCACGGCGACCCATCGAGTCGACACTGTCCGCCATGATGACCACGCCGCATCTCGGCGAGAAGGGACCGCACCCCGTCATCGCCAGCGCGGCGCGCGAGCTGCTCAACAAGTCCGACAACGAGCGCTCTGGCGTGCTCTCCACCGCCATGTCGTTTCTCGGCCTCTATCGTGATCCCGTCGTCGCTGCCGTCACGGCTCGTTGCGATTGGCGTATCGCGAATCTCGTGTCTGGCGAGAAGCCGACGACGCTTTATCTCGTGGTGCCGCCCTCCGACATCAGCAGGACGAAGCCGCTCGTGCGTCTCGTGCTCAACCAGATCGGTCGGCGGCTGACCGAAGACCTGCACGGGAAGGATCGGCGCCATCGCCTGTTGCTGATGCTCGACGAGTTTCCGGCGCTCGGCCGGCTTGACTTCTTTGAATCGGCGCTGGCGTTCATGGCCGGATACAGCATCAAAGCATTCTTGATCGCGCAGTCGCTCAACCAGATCGAGAAAGCCTACGGACAGAACAACTCCATCCTCGACAATTGTCACGTCAGGGTGAGCTTCGCGACCAATGACGAAAGGACCGCGAAAAGAGTCAGCGACGCGCTCGGAACGGCAACGGAGATGCGCGCCATGCAGAACTATGCCGGTCATCGTCTGGCGCCCTGGCTCGGCCATCTCATGATCTCGCGCTCCGAGACGGCGCGGCCATTGCTTACGGCCGGTGAAGTGATGCAGCTCCCGCCCGAGGACGAGATCGTGATGGTCGCCGGCGTTCCGCCCGTTCGCGCCAAGAAGGCGCGCTATTACGATGATGGGAGGTTCAAGGAACGGCTGCTGCCTGTTCCGCAGAATCCGAAAGCGGGCCTCGCGCCGAAACCCGACGACTGGTCAGGCCTGAAGCCGGTCGCGGCGACGATGCCGGCAGGTAAAGACACGGCCGGACCACAGGCCGCGCACGCGACAGATGGGGTAGGGAAGCCGGAGGACGATCCGGCCAACGCCGGCCTGCGCCGCGAGCCCGGCCTTGAAAGGCATAAGGACATCGCGCCGGAGTCGGCGAAGCCACCGGCCAACGAGTTCGATCCCGATACGGATGAACCGGAGCGTGAGGTTGTGACGAACCGCGCACTGGCTCGCGACATGCGACTGATGGCGCGACGGATCGCTCTGGACCCCGGCGACGGCATGGAGTTGTGATTTCATGTCGCAGTATCGCGAGAAGACGGGGCGGCCCAGCAAGAAGAAGCGGCTGTCCGTCTATCTCGATCCGGACATCTCGCTGCGCCTCGACGACCACGCCGACCGCCGTGAGCAGTCGCGATCGATGATTGCCGAGGCAGCTATCGTCTCCTTCCTCTCGCCCGATGCCGAGGAGCGCCGGGAAGCAGCGATCGCCAAGCGTCTCGATCGGATCGACCGCATCATTCAGAGGCTTGAGCGCGATATCGGCATCACCAACGAAGCCTTCGCCATCTTCATTCGCGCCTGGCTGACATCGACAGCGTCCTTGCCGGAAAGCGCACAGGCCGCCGCCCACGCCAAGGGCGGCGAGCGCTACGATAAATTCCTCGAAGCGCTAGGACGCCGGCTCGCCAAAGGTCCGAAACTTCGACAGGAAATTCCTGAAGATAACGGTTAATAGGTGGAAAAACGTCGAATCTGATCGCTATCGCGCCGCGCGTGTCGCGGTTGGCCCCACGTCGCAACGGGCGCGATCGACTACTGCATGGTTGCGCCGGCCGGCGTATGCTTTCGACCAAGAAGCTCATGCTGCCGAACAGGTCTGTTATTCGCGACCACCCACAATAAAATGGCCACAATAGCGTCTCGGAGACACCGTAAGGCCAAAGTCAATCTTGCCGTTTGCACCGTCATTCACAGGCACTACCATCTCTGCTTCTACCGTCGATCAAATCTGATTGGCACGGAGATTGAGAGAGTTCCGCCTCCCATTCCTGCAGGGGGCGCGGGGACAGGGCTGGCCCGTCGTGCAAGAGCGACGGCTTCAGCATTGAGGATTCCATCTCCGGACGAGCGGGCCAGGCGGGCAGCGACGACGCGACCGCCGCGGTCGATGGTAAAGACGACCGACGCGACCCCCTGTGTGGCTCCCGGAGGATAGCGCTTGTTGCGGTTGAGGTGGGCCATTAGCGCGCTTCGCCAGGTGGCCACCGCGGCAGCCGGGACCTGCGCCGCGCTCGAGGTCGGGGCGGCTATATGGTTTGCGCGCTGTTGCGCCCTGACGCTCGGCGCGCTCGTGCGCGGAGAGGCCGTGCGTTTCGGCGGTGGCTGCTTACGTTCCTGCCTCTGCGCCTTCGGCGGCGGCGTGAGCGCGGCTTCAGCCTTTTCCTTTTCGGGCAGCTTTGGGATCTCGACCTGCGGCGGGGGTGTCGGCGCGGACGTCTCCTCGATCGGCTTTAGCGTTTCCTCAACGATGGGTGCCGGCGTCTCACGAACCTCTTCAGGGGGCTTCTCTGGCCGATCGGGCGTCGGATCGGGGAGCGTCTCCGTGACCTGCGGTCCGGGTGCGACGTCGGTCAGTGTCGGCTCTGGTGCAACCGCGAGCGGGGCGAGCTCGATCATGACAGCCTCGGGCGGCCCGCCGTCGACGGCCTGCGCCGGTCGCCAATGCAGCGCGAGCCAGGCGCCGGCGCCATGTACAGCGATGACGAGCGCGACCGCAACGGTCCAGCGTAAGATGGAAAGCTTTGTAATCTTACGGTCAGGCCAACTATCTGGATCGCGCCAGTCAATCACGGTTGCGTCGGAGGTTGAGCCGGTGGCGGTGTCGACTGGCCGGTGTCCTCCAAGCCTACCAGCGCGATCTTGAGATATCCCGCCTGCCGCAGCAGGTTCATGACGTTCATCAACTCGCGATAGGCGACGACGCCATCGGCGCGGACAAAGACTCGCTGCTCGCGATCGCCGTTGGTCTGCCCATCGAGCGTGGCCTGGAGCGCGCTGCGGCGCACATCTCCGTTGCCGAGCGCCAGTGTCAGGTCCGGCTTCACGGTCAGGAACACCGGCTTGTCCGGCCGCGGCTGCCGTTGCGTATTGGACACCGGCAGATCGACCGGAATGTCCACAGTCGAAATGGGCGCGGCGACCATGAAGATGATGAGCAGAACCAGCATCACGTCGATGAACGGCGTGACATTGATGTCGCTGAGCTCGGCGAGGTCACCATCTTGGGGGTCTTTGAGCGTGACGGCCATGGCGCTACTCCGCAGGTCGTAGTGCCGTCGGCCGGGACGGCTGGTCGATGGCAGCCTGTCGCGTCGCCCCCACGTGATCCCGTTCAAGATCACGGGAGAGGTGCTGCAGGACCTCACCGGATGCATCGGAGAGCAACGCGCGGTAGCCGGCGATGGCACGAGCGAACACATTGTAAATGATCACCGCCGGGATCGCGGCGATGAGGCCGATCGCGGTTGCCAGCAATGCCTCGGCGATACCGGGCGCCACCACGGCAAGGTTTGTTGTCTTCGACTGCGAGATCCCGATGAAGGCGTTCATGATACCCCACACGGTTCCGAACAGGCCGACGAACGGCGCGGTCGCACCGATGGTGGCGAGTAAGCCGGTGCCGCGCGCCATGCTGCGACCGGCGCTTGCTTCGATGCGCGACAGCGCAATGGCAAGGCGTTCCTTGACGCTCTCCGCGGAAAGATTCGGGGACCGCTCGACCTCCCGGTCAGCGGCGTGGACGAGATTGGCGACCGGGCCTGAGCGGGTCCAGCCCGCATCGATCGCCTGGCGCGCCTCGGACAGACTGTCGGCGCGCTGCAGCTTTCGGGTTGCGCTGCGCGCCTTGCGCTTGGCGCCGGCAAGCTCAAGGCCCTTGCCGAGCCAGATCGTCCAGGTCACCAATGAAGCAAACGCCAGTCCCACTATCACCGCCTTCACGATGATGTCGGCCTGAACGAACATACCCCACGGGGAAAGATCCTGGGGCAGCGTCGCCGAAGCCGTAGCAGGGGGCTCAGGCCTCGCCGGCGGCTCGGTCTTGGGTTCTGAGGGCAGAGTCGCTGCGGCGGGTCCAAGAGGCGAGGAAACGACGGGCGGCTCTTGTGTTTGGTCTTGCGACCAGGCCGGTGTGCCGTCGCCTTTGAGGAGCAGCATTGCAGCAAGAAGCGCTCTGCCGAACTTCTTTCGCCCTTTCATTACTCGTGGGCTCCTTTGACAAAGGCTGTAGAGCCCGCGTAATCGATAAGGAAAGTGCACATGACTACGCGACAATTTGGCGGCGTAGCGCCAGCCAGCTTAGAAGACCAAAGCCGAGGGCCACAAAGAGAAGTGCTCCGACGGCAGGCGCAAGACGCGTGACGACAGAGATAATCGGTTCCTCCACGTAATAGAATCCAGGTACGTCATCCCATGCGGCAAACTTCTCTTTGCGCAACGCTCGCGGCTCGAAAAACGCTCGTAGTTCCGAATGATGTGCGCGTGCTTGCTCGAAAAACCAAGCGTAGCGAGCCGGACCTGTTCCTGCTGCATCGGCGAATGCCGATTGCGCGAGCAATGCCGGTGAAAGGTATTGCAGCTTCTCCACCAGGCGCTGCTGGCGGGCAAGTTGATCAGAGAAACGAGCCAGGACAGGCGCAAGATCGCGCTCGACCCTCTGGCCAGTCACCAACTGCAGCGTGATGAAGTCTGCGCCGTGTAGGCCATCACCACCGGCAGGAGCAAGGTCCGGGTGGTCCTCATAAAAGGCGCCGAGAAGCTTGCTACGCTCGGCAGTGGCTTGATCGGTCGCGGCACGCGACGCAAGGATCAATTCGACCCGCGAGGGCACGGGAACCATCGTCTTGACGACAAGATTGACAAGCGTGGGCACCAACAGCGTCAGTGTCAGCCACGCGGCCGCCAACGTCACTGCGTGCGTGGCCGTATTGCCGCGCCGAGTCACGACTGCCGCAGTCAAGGCAAACCAGAAAGCAGTGTAGGCGATAGCGACAGCAAACCAAATCGCGAGGCGCGGCCAAGCCGAAACAGGCACGTTAGCTGCCGAAATCGCAGCGAAAACCAGCAGCAATCCAACGATCAGCAGGATTCGAGGCACTAGCTTGCCGACGAGCAGTGCTTGCAGCGTCAGTGGTTGCGCCAGCATGAGCGTCAGAGTGCCGCGCTCCCGCTCGCCCGCGAGCAACGCGTAGCTCAGTCCTATGATCAGTAGCGGAAACAAAAAGATCACTGCAAACGCAGGGTCGAAACGGCCGATCAGAAGACGATGGGGGTTCTCCGGCTCAGAACCGTCCGCGAGTGAAGGCAGGCGACCAGGGGTAAGCGGCAGAGCCGACGGCAGGAGATCGCTCTGGCCGACGGCAAGCGCCGCAAGTGGCGTCGCCGGCAAGACTGCGTAATGCGACATGAGGTAATTCGCATAAACAAGAGCGTTACGCGGATCGAAGAAGGACGCAGGTTGCTGTCCACTGTTGATACGAGTCGCTGTCGCCCGAGCAGTTTCGCGCGCCGAGACGTCCTGCTGTGCAGCCGCAGCGCGCACGCCGCCCAAATGCGAACGCCAGCGTTCGCCGTTGGTAAGCGCGAAGCCAAGTGCAACAATGCCAAAAGTCAGCGCTGCCCAAAATGCAGGATCCCGTCGCAGTGCCCGAAGCTCCCACCGAAAAACGGTCTTGAACATGGAATCACCTATAGCGGGCGGAGTCGCACCGCACCGGTCCAGGCGAGGCAGGCAGCGAATCCAAACCAGAGAAGGAGGAGGACAAGTGTGAGCGCGTGGTTTGACAGCACCCAGCCGATGTCGGGTGCCTGATAGTGGAAGGCCGGTACTTTCGCCCACAGTCCGCGATCGCCGAGATGGATGTCTCCGGCTTTTACGGGATGCTCAAGAATGTCATCATTGATGATCTTGAGTTCCACACGCCGATGCTCTTCCGCTGCGCGAGTGAAATCGCGATGCTGGGCGAGATCAGTGCCCGCAAGCCCCATCGAGATCGCCTGGAGACCGAGCTGCGGGAAGAATGCAGCGGCGCGCTGCAACAGGCGGTTTTGCGCTTCCATCGGCGCGTAGAGTTCATTGTAGAATTTGTCAAAGACCTCGTAGCCATGCTCCTCGCCGACCTGAAGGCTCAAGCCCGCGAGATTGACTGGCAGATCCTGCTCGCGCGTCACGCCGTGCTGTTTAAGCAGTTCAGCGGTCCGGGCTTTCATCATTGCCGACGTAGCGGCTGGGTCGTGCAGCGCCGCTTGCACTCGGGCCTTGAACGAGACCGCCTCCGGCAGCGGATGACGTTCGGCGGCGAAATCGGCCACCAGGCGGGGTGCAAGCAAGCAATTCACCGCCCAAAACGCCAGCAGGACCACCAGTGCAAAGCGCGACGAGGGTGCCCGCGCAGATACGGCCAGAGTGAGAAGCAGAAAGATGCCAAGATAAAGCAGATAGGCGACTGCCAGCAGGGCAAATCGCAATTCGCCACCAGCCGGCCCGATCAATGCGAGGGTCGCTGCGCCTAGCAGCGCTGCCGGCCCTGCGATGAGCGCCAGGGCGGCGGCAGAACCCAGCATTTTGCCGGTGACAAGGTCGCGCGGCCTCAGCCCCAAGCTGAGAAGTTGGCGCAGCGTGCCACGCTCCCGCTCGCCTGCAAACGCGCTGAATCCGAGCATGATGATGACGAGCGGCAGCACAACTTGCAACACGAGGGCGACTGTCATGTCGCCGAAGCGTTGCGCAATTGTCGCGTCTTCACTTGGTCGAAATATCAGCTCGTTCTGCTTGTGCGCTTCAAGCCAGACCGCGATCCCCGTATAGGGCTCGACGCCTGGGTCGAGAAACGCCGGGGCAAGGCGCGGCTTGAAGGCATAGAGACCATAGTGGGCGGCTGAATGCGGATTCTTCGGGTCTTGCGCATACCACCGCGCCTGTTCGGCGGCTTGCGCCGCGCGCTGCTGCGTGACCAGATCGCGCTGATAGTAACCGCCTGCCACAAGGGCCGTTACCAAGAGCGCCCAGACAATAGCGGCGGCCCAACGGAACCGGCCGTCACGGATGAGCTCGATGAATTCCTTGCGAGCGATGGTCGCGATCATGGCTGTCAGGACTCCATGGTCTCGAGATAGAGCTTCTCGAGATCGGTGTGACTGAGTTCAGCTGCGGTGAGCGCATGCACGAGCTTGCCGTGACGGACGATGCCGACCCGACTTGCGACTTGCTTGGCACGAAAGAGATCGTGGGTCGCCATCAGCACGGCGGCGCCGCTCGCAGCAAACCGCCGCAGCAAGACGGTGAACTCGTGCGACGCGCTGGGGTCGAGGCCACTCGTCGGTTCATCGAGAATAAGTGCCTTCGCACTCTTGGCGAGCGCCATGGCGATGCCGACCTTCTGTCGCATGCCCTTCGAATAGCCGCTCACGCGGCGGTCATGGGCATCGGCTTGCAGGCCGGCCTCGGACAGAAATTGTCGCAGCGCCGCATCGTCATGGCTCGCGCCGGCAAGCTCGCTGAAATAGGCGAGATTCTCGACGCCGGAGAAATGGCCGTAAAGGTTGACCTGCTCGGGAATGTAGGCAAGGCGTCGCTTGGTTTCGAGCGCATGCGTTCCAACATCGAGGTCGTCAACCAACACCCGACCCTGGTCAGGCGTGAGGAAGCCGAGGAAACAATTGATCGTTGTCGTCTTGCCGGCGCCGTTGGGGCCGAGCAGCGCGAAGATTTCACCGGGCGCGACGCTCAGAGAGAGATCGTCGACCGCCGTTAGGCCGTTGAAGCGCTTGGTCAGATGTTCGGTTGACAGCATGTAATACTCCTAACAGCGCTCACCTTCAGGACTGCTCCAAAATCCCCGCGCGAGTTTTTCGATGCCGGCAACGGCTAGGACAGATGCCGCAAAGATCGGCAGCAGGAGGCACATGGTCGCGACGACAGCGACCAGCGGGCGGGGCCATCGCACACGCACTTTGGGCGGTACGCCCAAGGCCTGTTTCGGCCGGCGAATCCACCATGACGCTATCCCCGTGATGCTCAGCCACACGAGCGATAACGCGAACGCGGTATTGAGCCACAGATTGACCGGGCCAAAGTCGCCCTGATGCACATGAATGCCGACAGCGACCAGCCGTGGAATGAGCGGATGATCGTCGTGGCGAAAGTCACCCACGATCGCGCCGCTTCTGGTATCGCCTAGCACGGTCCGATCGTCAGCGAGACTCGCCGTCCGATTGGTCATGAACCATGGCGCACCCGGCCAGGGGGCGAGGCGTATTTCAAGGAGTCCCTTGACGCCACGGGCACGCGCTGTGGCAACGGCCTCGTCAAGGGAAGGGGAAGCAGCCGCAATTTGCGTAGCCGAAGCGCCACCGGGCGAAAAGCCAGCAGGGCTCTCCTGGCCGAGCGCCATCTGCACGCGCAGCAGCACTTGTTCGCCCCAGAATGCTGTCCACGGAAGCGCGCTAATCAGGAAGAAAAGAAAAACAACCGAGAACAGCACGGCCACGCAAGCGTGCAGGTCGCGGAGAAGGATTCGCGGTCCGGCGCTGAAACGGGGCCACAGCGCTTGACGAAGGCTCCGCCCGTGCGGCCACCAGAGGTACAAGCCGGTTATGATCATGACGATCGCCCAAGATGCGGCGAGTTCAAGCAGCCAACTCCCGGCTTTGCCTAATGGCCATCCACCGTGCAGAGAGCGACTAAGACCGGGCAACCATTCGGTCGGCTTTAGGGTGCCTAGGACGTGCCCGTCGTACGGATTGACGAACACCGGGTAGGAAAGTCCGCTGCTGCTCTGCAGCAGGACGGTCGTGCTGCGATGGGGATCGTCGGCGACGATGATGCTGTCCACCGGAATCCCGTTCTGTGGATCGCCGACAGCGCCGGCCGCAGCAGGCGATGAATCTGTTGCGCCGTGAGAGTGGGCCGGGCGCGCGGCAGTCGCTGGTACAAGCAGCGAGCTTGCAAGTGCCGCCGCGACTTGGTCGCGCAGCGGTGCCCGCGCAGCCGACGGTTCGACGAACCGCAGTTCCGGGCGGCTCACATCCATCCACCATTCCGACCAGAGATAGAGCGTGCCGGTCGTGCTCTGCCACAACACAAAGGGAATGACCAACAGGGACGCCAGAAAGTGCCACCGCCAAAACATGGCATAGAGCTGGCCGCGGGTTGGCGCTCGGGACATCAGAATGTGGCCCGCATTCCGCCGAAAACCGAGAACGGCGTGCCGAACAGCGGAGGATAGATACCGCTGTTGTCTGCGATATATCTCCTATCGAACAGGTTTTGTATGTTTAAGAACAACTCGCTTTGTTTTGTGAGCTTGTAGCCAAATGAAGCGTCGACCACAAAGTGCGAATCGATTGGCAGCGTGTTGAGGTTGTCGCCCCACGACCTGTCGAGCCAGCGCACGCGCGCCGAGGCGCGCCATCCGCGCGGATCGCTATAGGCCAAGCCAGCGGTCGCCATCTGCAGCGGAATGCCGGCCTGCTGCTTGCCGACACTCCCCGGCTCGAATTGATTTTCCACAATCTTGGAGTCGTAGAGATTGTAGCCGAAGTTCGCTCTCAGGCCCGGCATGATCAACCACTCAAGATTGGCTTCCAGGCCGTCCGACTTGGCTTTTCCCGCGTTGATCTTGCGAGAGCCGAAGAAAAATCCCGGAGGCAGTTCGGAGGGGTCGAGATTCCTGTTCGTGATGAAATCCGTAATCTCGTTCGTATACACGATGACTTGGCCGAGAATCGGTCCCCGTTTCACGTCGAAACCGGCCTCGGCGCCTTTCAACTTCTCCGGCTTGAGCTGTGAGTTCCCAGAAAAGATGCCAAATGGCACGCTGAACGAGCCATAGAGTTCGCTAAGGGTCGGGGCGCGAAACGACGTATAGGCTGCCGCACGCAACGCGAAATTCGGCGTAAGCGCATAGCGGACCGACAGACGAGGATCGACGCTGTCGGCCGATGTGCTTGGCACGGCCCCAGCGCCGGTCACGCCATTGAAGCCATCGTAGTTCAAAAAATTCTGGTAGCGGACGCTCGCGAGCATTTCCAACTGTTCAGTCGGGAATATATCGAACTGAGCGAACGTACCCAGGAAGCGCTGCTTGCCACGTCCGATGTCGGTTCGAACCTGCGTGCCGTTCTCTGCGAATATGTCGGCCGTATCCTGGCCGGCGATACTATGGACATCGGCGCCGAGGGTGACACGTCGGAACACGTCGTTGATCCGCGTCGACCACAGCAGCGAAGCACCGGTGGAATCCGTCGGATTGGTATGGCGATTTTGCACGTATTCACCAAAGCCGGCCGGTACGCCGGACGGCGTATTGGTATTGGCGTTCGAATAATTGGTGTGCTGATGGAAGGCGGTCAGCGTGACATCGGAGGCGCCGATGGTCTTGGTCACGCTGCCGGAAAAATCGTAGATCTCCTGATTGTTGGTGCTGAGCCTTGTGAGCAGGGTTTGATCGTTGCGGTGGCCGTTGAACCGCACATAGCCATGCAGGCTCGGATCAGGATTGAAAAAAGCACTCAACTGCGCGTTAAACGCATCGAACGATGTAGGAACGTAAATCGGGCCGTAACTGGGCGCCACCTGCTGAAAGCCGTTGGTCCCCCACTGGCTGACATTGCCTCTGATTTTGAGAGCATCTGAAGCGACGTAGGAGGCGGCCCCATTGACACGGTACGTGCCGTAGCTGCCGTATCCGGCTTCTCCCGACACCTCATTCTTATCCGGTGTCTTACTGATGATGTTGATCACGCCGCCCATCGCGTAGTTGCCCCATAGCGGCGAGCCACCTCCGCGCACGACTTCCACGCGCTCGATGTTCTCCAACGGCACGCGGTTCCATTGCACAAAACCAACGAACGGGTCATTCAATGGCACCCCGTCCAGCAAAACGAGCGCTCGAGTGCCTCCGAGTCCGCGCATGGAGATCGTATTTGAATGGGGATGAATCTGGTAGGAAGCAGCATCCCCAGACCCAAGATTGACAGACGTCGTTGTGCGCAAGACATCGTCAATCGACTGTGCCGGTGTTTGCTCAATCTGCTGTCGCCGCACCACAGAGACGCTTTCCGGCTGATTGATGACGAGGCTTGCGCCCTGCTCGACGGCGTCTTGTGGTTGCACGGAAGGTGCCTGCGACGACGCGGGCTGGGCGGGTGCGGATCGCTGCGCGGGAGCGGGCTGGGCGCGCCTGGTCGTGACGACGATTTCCGGAAGAGTCACCGCATCTTGCCCAAAGGCCGAAAGCGTCGATGCAGCGATAGCTGCTGACACGGCACAGGACGAACTAACGAAACGCAACATGGTGCCCCCAACCTTCTGACAGACCCAGTAGCTCAGCAATATTATGACCGAGAGTCAGTCATCGTGGATATGTAATGATATAACATTGCATGCGTGTCAACTTGGACGGGGCGCTCTCCGCTCAGGCAGCGAGGAAACGCAACGGACGCCTCAAGTGAGGCTTCAACACCTCGTCGGAACGCATTTGCGGCAGCTGCGACCTGCGAACAATTCGCATCTATGTTGACGAATGACCGGTCGTCAGTCAATATCATTGGGCATTTTGTCAGGTGCTCGTATGAACCGACCCATTCTGGCCCTTGCCACACACGTCACCCGTTCGCTGGTGACAGGCATTGTTCTCGGAACCGCCGTTGTCGCCAGCTATGTGGCGCAGGGCTTGGCGCTGACATTCGCTTTGGCGGCAACGTTCCAGCAACGCGGGTTCCGCCAGATTTTCCTTTGGATTGCAGCCGCCGCGGCGGCAGCGGCAATCCGGGCGGTTCTTCTCTGGTTGTCCGAGCTCGCGGCCCAGGAGATCAGCCGCAAGACCAAAGAACGTGTGCGGCAGCGCTTGCTGGACAAACTCGTGCAGCTTGGACCCGGTCATCTAATCCGCCATCAGACCGGCGACCTTCAGGCCACTATCGTCGCCGGTGTCGAGGCCCTTGAGGCATATTACAGCCGCTATCTGCCAGCGATCTTCGTGGCATGGATCGGCTGCTCCGGGGTAGTACTCTGCCTGCTGATTGTCGATTGGAAGTCCGCGGTTTGCCTTGGGGCTTCGATCGTCATTCTGGTGCTCGCCAACCAAGCTTGGCTGCGCTGGCGGATGCCTTCGTCCTCGGGCGTGTTCGCCGCGCTCGGCGCGTTCAACGCTTATTTTCTCGATAGCCTGCAAGGCATCGTGACGCTGAAATTATTCGACGCAGCCGAGCGTCGCCGTCGCTCCCTGGCCGAACGCGCCTCAATACTCCGCCGCGAGTCCATGACATCTTTGTCGCTCACACTCATGCGCAGCGGGATAACCGGATTCTTGTCGCTAGGGGGCGTCGCGGCCGTCTTGAGCTTGAACGCCTGGCGTGCGGCGTCGGGACAGGTGACGCCGACTGTTCTGTTCATGACTCTGATGCTCGCGCGAGAAGCCTTTCGGCCGCTCGATCGGCTGGAGAACGCGTTCCATACGGCCTGGTCGGCGAGTGGTGCCGTGGGCCCGATCCTGGACCTGCTAGCCGAACAGCCTGCGATCCACGATGGCGGAACGCATCCTCGTCCAGGCCGCACGGATGTCGCCTTCGAGCGCGTGACATTCCGCTACGAGGCCACCAGCGAACCGGCATTGCGTGACTTGTCCTTTCATATCGATCAGGGAGAAACGATTGCGGTAGTCGGCCGATCAGGCGCCGGCAAGACGACGCTCGCGGCCTTGCTTCTGCGCCTGTTCGATCCCGAGGCGGGGACGATCCGGATCGGCGGGCTGGACATTAGACAGATGGCGTTGGACGACCTGCGCAGCTTGGTCAGCGTCGTCTCGCAGGACACGTTCCTTTTCCACGGCACGATCGAAGACAATCTTCGCATCGCCAAGCCCAGCGCCACTCGGGAGGAGATCGAGGCGGCCGTCAAGGCGGCGCACATCGATCATTTCATCCAAAGCCTGCCCAAGGGTTATGCGACGGAGATCGGCGAGCGCGGAGCGCAACTCTCAGGCGGTCAACGCCAGCGCATCGCCATAGCCCGGGCGCTGCTCAAGAACGCTCCGATCCTGATTCTGGACGAGGCCACGTCGAACGTCGACCCTGCAAGCGAGGCCGCCATCATGGATGAGCTGGCAGCGCTCGCTCGATCAAGAACGACACTGGTGATCGCTCACCGGCTGTCCAATGTCGTCGACGCGGACCGCATCCTGGTCCTGGATCAAGGCATCGTCGTAGAAAGCGGCTCCCACGACGAACTTTCCCGACGGACCGGCCTCTACGCCCAGCTCATTCAGATGCAGGAGGAAGCCGCGTGACGACCTCTACCGTTGCCGTTCGCTCACTACCCCTTGCTGGACATCGGGACCAGACCGGCATCCTCGGACTGATCCCACTGCTGAAGTCTCACAGGACTCTGCTGATCCTGACTGTCGCGCTCTGCGTTCTAGCCCAGGCCGCTACCGTCGCGAGCCTCGTTGTTGGCGCGCGACTTGCCGGCCTTGCCCTCACGGGAGGACAGCTTCTGCCGACCACCGTGATCCTGAGCGCGACCGTAGTGGTGACGGCCGCGGCGCGCTGGCTCCATATGTATGTCGCACACGACATGGCTTACGCGCTCGTGGAGACGCTCCAACTTGGGGTCTTCGATGGCCTGGAGCGGGCAGCCCCAGCGGAAATCCTCGGACGGCGCTCCGGCGAGCTGGCGTCGATCGCGGCCACCGACGCCAGCCTCGCTGAACTCTTCTACGCGCACATGCTCGGCGACTATGTGAGCGCCATTGTCGTTCCGCTCGGCGCGTTGGTGTGCCTGGCCTTTGTCCACTGGGCGGCAGCCTTGGCGCTACTCCCATTCCTCCCGCTGCTAGCCTCCATTCCGCTTTGGCTGGGCAGGCGGGCCGATGCGCAAGGGCGGCTGGTCTCTGAAGCGATCGGCACGCTCAATGGCGATGTTGTCGAGACGATCCAGGGGCTGCGTGAGCTCGTGATCTTTGGGCAGGTCCGATCGCGACTCCAACGGTTGATGGCGCAGGCGGGCTTGGTTGCGCACGCGCAGCGGCGCTACGGAACGCGATCGGGCTTGGAGCACGCCGCCAACGACTTTCTTCTGGCCGGCGCGGTCCTGGTGACCATCTCGGTCGGCGTTCTGCTCGTGAAGGCTGGTCACATCAGCATTGACCTCCTGCCGATGATCATCGTCCTCCCCGCCGCCGCCATGCTGCCGATCGCGGAGGTGACGCGAAACGCGCGCAACTTGGGCGAGGTAAGGGCGGCCGCGACGCGGGTGCTGGCCATCTTTCACCAGAAGTCGCGGGTTCGCGATGAGGGGCAGGCGGAGCCGATGGGCGGAAGCGAGATTCGCTTCGAGCGCGTCGAGTTCAGCTACGATCGCGAACGCAAAGTGCTTCGCGATGTCAGCTTTTCAGTCGCACCTGGCGAGACCGTCGCGCTGGTCGGGCGCTCCGGCGCGGGAAAGACCAGTTGCGTGAACCTGCTGATGCGGTTTTGGGATCCGCTCCAGGGCAGAATTACCATCGGCGGCATCGATATTCGCGCAATGCCGATCAGCGTGCTGCGCTCACTAGTGGCGGTCGTTCCGCAGGATGTGCACCTGTTCGACGCCAGCATCGCCGACAACATACGCCTTGGAAGGCCAGACGCCTCCGCCGAAGCCGTTCGCGAGGCCGCCCGGCTGGCTCAAGCGGATCAATTCATTTCCACGCTGCCTGATGGTTATGAGACGCAATGTGGCGAGCGGGGCGCTCGACTTTCGGGCGGTCAGCGTCAACGCATCGCGATCGCTCGTGCCTTTCTCCGGGACGCTCCAATCCTTGTGATGGATGAGGCTGTCTCCAATCTCGATACCGAGAACGAACATGCCCTCCAGGCCGCGATAGCTCAGTTGCAGCGAGATCGAACCGTGTTGATCGTCGCTCATCGGCCATCCACCATTCGTAGCGCGGATCGCATCATTGTCCTAGAAGACGGTGCCGTTACAGAACATGGCCGTCACGAGGATCTTGTCGGGCGCGGAGGTGCTTATGCGCGGTTCCTGGCGACGGCCGAGGCGGAGGTCGCCTAAGTTGTCGACGTGAAAGGTCGCGCATGAGGTTGGCGGCTCCCAAGGCTAGACCGGTGTGACGCCGATTGGCTGAACCGTCCGCAACATCAACTCTTGCAGCCGCTTCACCAACGCCGATCGTCCCACCGGCTTCTGCTTTGAAGTCTCATAGTCGACGCTTCCGTGAAACCCGCTGAAAAAGAACGCGGCCACGAATGCACAATCATCGATCGCCCAGGCATTCGCCCTGTTCCCCAATTCGAGCAACTTCGCGAGTTGCTGCGCCGATTCACCAACTGGAATCGCCTTCGTCGAGGCGGGCACCGGTTCATGGAATACGAGGTCGTGGATCTCCACGGTCTCGAAATAGCCGTCTACGGCGGCCCGAACCCAGGCCCGCAACTTGCCCGGCCAATCGGCACTGGGCCTTTTGTCGACCGCCGCTTGGATTCTGGCCGAGTACGTCGCGAGCCAGCGGCGCCGGAGCGCTACCAGCACATCTTCCTTCGAAGAGAAATGCAGATAGAAGGTGCCCTTTGCGACGCCTGCGGCGACGGTGATCTGCTCAATTGTCGTCTGCATGACGCCCTTTTCGAGAAAAAGAGCCTGAGCGGCGTCCATCAACTCCTCACGGCGTGCCTCGGGAGGTTTAGTTCTGGGCTTCTTACCTGCCGCCGAGGACATTATGCGTATCTCCACCAATTCGGTATTGACTGACGGTCATGATCTTAGGGCGTCGACGCTCAGAATGCACTTGCGCTTTCGTATCCCTGTTTATCTGGCTGCCGTCTGAAATTGATACGCTTGTTTTGACTGACGGTCAGCCATATTGTTGGCCAAACAATGCCCTGCGGCTGTGATCGCATCGGGAGGCAACGACGCCGAAGACGAGGCAAGCCTGTCCTGCTCTCGTTTCAACGAGGAATTCCTTTCGTCATCGCCGTTTTCGTCATGCAGATCGTCGAGGGATGTCAAGCTCCTGGTAGCGAAGAGGCGCGGCCAAATCGTCTAGGTCCCCGAACTGGGAGAGCATCGTAGAAGGACCAAAAGCAAGGGTCGGCAAACCACAAGCCGCCACGCCGTCAAGGAGATAAGGATGGACTTGCGCCATCTCCGCTATATCGTTGCCAGCGCCCGCAATGGCAGCTTCAGCGCCGCTGCGCATGAGTTCAATGTCAGGCAACCGATCATCAGCAAGCGCATCAAGGAGGTCGAGGAGGAACTTAGGGTCAAGCTGTTCGTTCGTTCGACCGCAGGGGCACGTCTGACACCGGCCGGCGAGGCATTTGTCATCGAGGCGCGCCGCATTCTTGAGGACTTCGACCGTCTTGCCGAGCGCACGAGAGCAAGCGGTGCCGGCACGCTGGGGCGCATCGTCGTCGGTTTATACAAATCGCTTTCGCAAGGCGCGCTGCGCGCATTCATCGACGACTTCCGCGAGCGCTATCGTGACATCGACCTTGAGCTCCTCGAGGCGCCGTTCGCCGAGATAATCGCCGGCCTTCATTCCGGAAGGGTCGATGCGGCGCTCATCCTGGGCGACCCCGGCAAGTGCGCCGTCTTCGATTCCCTCGCGCTCTGGTCGGAACATCTCGTGGTCGCGCTGCCGCAAGGCCATCCTCTTGCGGACAAACCCGTCATCTATTGGCCAGAGCTAAAGGGCGAGCGTTTCATCATCAGCCATCACGATCCCGGCGTGGATATCCGGAACATCCTGCTCCGTCATCTGGCGGCGCCGTCGGATCATCCCGAGATAGTTACCCTGCGTCTCAACCGCGACAATATTCTCAGCGAAGTCGGCAGCGGCAAGGGTATCAGCCTGCAATGCGAATCCGCGTCGGGCTTAACCGGCCTCGGCGTCGTCTTCCGACCCCTGCATGACGGCAACGGGGCCACGCGGCTCGGCTATATCGTCTGCTGGAAACCGGACAACATCAATCCGGTGCTCAATACGCTACGCAATGCTTTCAAGGAGGCCATGCTGATTCGGCCGTGATCTGTTCTCAAGCCGTAACGGAAATCGCTAGCAGCGCCGAACACTTCAAGTATTTTTTCGACGCCCTACGATGAGCTACGACGAAGTACGAATTTTCAAATAAATCCTGTTGCCCGCGTGCCATTCCTGCCTTTCTTGATTGTCCCCGTCGCCATCCGACCGTCTTGCGGATGGCTGGAATGGGGGCGGGATGTCGGCGCATCATTACAACAACGAAGGATTGTCGCGCGGCGCACGGATGCTGCGCACGGCGCTCGGCCCGGCGATCGCGCGCTACCTCGAAGACCCCGCCGTCGTCGAGGTGATGTTGAATCCCGACGGGCGGCTCTGGGTTGATCGGCTGCGCGAAGGACTCGTCGCCACCGAGGACGTGCTGATTCCGGCGGATGGCGAGCGCATCGTGCGCCTGGTCGCGCATCATGTCGGCGCCGAGGTGCATCCCGGCAGCCCGCGCGTCTCGGCCGAGCTGCCGGAGACCGGCGAGCGGTTTGAAGGTCTTTTGCCTCCAGTCGTGATGGCGCCCACCTTTGCCATCCGCAAGCCCGCGGTCGCCGTGTTCACGCTCGCCGATTACGTCGCGGCCGGCATCATGACGGCGGCGCAGGCCGACGTGCTCCGGCTCGCGGTCCAGCGGCGCAAGAACATCCTCGTGGCCGGCGGCACCTCGACCGGCAAGACCACGCTGACGAATGCCTTGCTGGCGGAGGTGGCGAAGACCTCCGACCGCGTGGTGCTGATCGAGGATACGCGTGAGTTGCAATGCGCGGCGCAAAATCTCGTGGCATTGCGCACCAAAGACGGCGTCGCTTCGCTCTCCGATCTCGTGAAGTCGTCGCTGCGCCTGCGTCCCGATCGCATCCCGGTCGGCGAGGTGCGCGGCAGTGAAGCCCTCGACCTGCTCAAAGCCTGGGGAACCGGGCATCCCGGCGGGGTCGGAACCATCCACGCCAACACAGCGCTCGGCGCACTGCGGCGGCTGGAGCAACTCGTTCAGGAGGCTGTCGTCACAGTTCCGCGTGCGCTCATCGCCGAGACCATCGACATCGTCGCTGTGCTGTCCGGCCGCGGCGCCGAACGGCGCCTCGCCGAGATTGCCCATGTCGACGGGCTCGATCCGGCCACCGGCGACTACCGCACGCTCAATGCGCTGCTCCCATCCCCACAGCCCTCGAAAGGAGACTCTGAATGACCCGACTTGCCTTGTCTCGTGTTCGCCGCCGCCTTGCCGCAGCGACGGCGCTGGCCACAATCACGTTGCTGATGGCGGCGCCAGCCCATGCCTCCGGCTCCTCGATGCCGTGGGAGGAGCCGCTTCAGAAGATCCTCGAATCCATCGAGGGGCCGGTCGCCAAGATCGTGGCGGTCATCATCATTATCACGACGGGCCTGACGCTCGCCTTCGGCGACACCGCGGGCGGCTTCCGGCGGCTGGTGCAGATTGTCTTCGGCCTGTCGATCGCCTTCGCGGCCAGTTCCTTCTTCCTCAGCTTCTTCAGCTTTGGCGGCGGAGCGCTGGTCTAATGGAGGAAGACGTCCGCGGCTTCTTCTCGCCGGTGCATCGCGCACTCACCGAACCGATTCTGCTCGGCGGCGCGCCCCGCACGGTCGCCATCGCCAACGGCACGCTTGCTGGCGCGGTGGGTCTCGGACTGCGCTTGTGGCTCGCCGGCCTCGTCATCTGGGCGATCGGGCACTTCGCCGCCGTGTGGGCCGCAAAGCGTGACGCGCAGTTCGTCGACGTCGGCCGCCGGCACCTGCGCTACCCGGCGCATATGGACGTGTGAGGTGCGCCGATGCTGAACCTCGCCGAATACCGGAAGAAGAGCGCGCAGCTCGCGGACTTCCTGCCTTGGGCCGCCTTGGTCGCGCCGGGCGTCGTTCTCAACAAGGACGGATCGTTCCAAAGGACGGCGCGGTTTCGGGGTCCCGATCTCGACAGCGCCACGCCGGCCGAGCTGGTCGGCACGACCGCGCGCCTCAACAACGCCCTGCGCCGTCTCGGCTCCGGCTGGGCGATCTTCGTCGAGGCGCAGCGCCATCCCGCGACCGACTATCCGGAGAGCCTGTTTCAGGACTCCGCCTCCGCACTTCTCGACATCGAGCGACGCGAACAGTTCGAGGACTCAGGCGTCCTGTTCGAGTCGAGCTACTTCTTCACCTTCGTCTGGCTGCCGCCGGCTGAGGAAGCGTCGCGCATGGAAGCCTGGCTTTACGAGGGCCGCGAGCACAGCGGTGTCGACCCATGGGAGCTGCTGAAGAGTTTCGTCGATCGTACCGACCGCGTGCTCAATTTGGTCGAAGGTTTCGTGCCGGAAGCCGAATGGCTCGATGACTCGGAGACGCTGACGTACCTGCATTCGACCATCTCGACCAAGCGCCATCGTGTGCGCGTGCCCGAGACGCCGATGCACCTTGACGCGATCTTGGCCGATCAGCCGCTCGCCGGCGGGCTGGAGCCGCGGCTTGGCGACTTTCATGTCCGTACGCTCACCGTCATCGGATTCCCGAGCACGACCTTCCCCGGCATCCTCGACGACCTCAACCGGCTCGCGTTCGTGTACCGCTGGTCGACGCGCGCGATCATGCTCGACAAGACCGATGCGACGCGACTCGTCACGAAAATCCGCCGGCAATGGTTCGCCAAGCGAAAGAGCGTTGCAGCGATCCTGAAGGAAGTGATGACGAACGAGCAATCGGTGTTGATGGACACCGATGCCGCCAACAAGGCCGCCGATGCCGATGCTGCCTTGCAAGACCTCGGCTCAGATCAGGTCAGCGAATGCTATGTGACCGCGACCGTCACGGTGTGGGGCGCCGATCGCACCGTCGCCGACGAGAGGCTGCGCCTGGTCGAGAAAGTCATTCAATCCCGTGACTTCACCTGCATCGTCGAAGGCGTCAATGCGATCGAAGCCTGGCTCGGCTCCATCCCCGGCCAGACCTATGCGAATGTCCGTCAGCCGCCGATCTCGACACTCAACCTCGCGCACATGATGCCGCTGTCGGCGGTCTGGGCCGGACCGGCGAGGGACGAACATCTCGGCGCCCCGCCACTGTTCTACGCCAAGACCGAAGGTGCGACGCCGTTCCGCTTCGCGCTCCATGTCGGCGATGTCGGCCACACCATGATCGTGGGGCCGACCGGGGCGGGCAAGTCCGTGCTGCTCGCGCTGATGGCGCTCCAGTTCCGCCGTTATCGCAATAGCCAAGTCTTCGTCTTCGACTTCGGCGGCAGCATCAGGGCCGCGACGCTCGCGATGGGCGGCGATTGGCAGGACCTCGGCGGCTCGCTCGCCGAGGACGCGGAGTCCACCTCTGTCTTGCTCCAACCGCTAGCTCTCATCCATCACGTCCCCGAGCGGGCGTGGGCCGCCGACTGGCTGGTCGACATTCTCCTACGCGAAGGCGTCACCATCACGCCGGACGTCAAGGAATACATCTGGGCCGCGCTGACTTCGCTCGCCTCTGCGCCGATTGAAGAACGCACCATTACCGGCCTCACGGTCCTGTTGCAGTCCTCAACACTGAAACAGGCACTGCGGCCGTACTGCATCGGCGGCGCGCACGGCCGGCTGCTCGACGCCGAGCATGAGCATCTCGGCACGGCGAACGTCCAAGCCTTTGAGACCGAAGGACTTGTCGGCACCAAGGCCGCGCCGGCCGTCCTCTCGTATCTGTTCCACCGCATCGACGCCCGCTTCGACGGACGGCCGAGCCTACTTATTATCGACGAAGGCTGGCGCGCACTCGATGACGGCGGCTTCGCCGACAAGATCAAGGAATGGCTGAAGACGTTGCGGAAGAAGAACGTCAGCGTCGTCTTTTCTTCGCAGTCGCTGGCCGACATCGAGGCGTCGCCGATCGCGCCGGTCCTTGTCGAGAGCTGCCCGACGCGCATCTTCCTCGCCAACGAGCGCGCCATCGAACCGCAGATCACCGCCGTCTATGAGCGGTTCGGACTCAACGCCCGGCAAATCGAGATCATCGCGCGGGCGACCCCGAAGCGCGATTACTACTGTCAGTCGCGACGTGGCAATCGCCTGTTCGAGCTTGGCCTTGGGTCTGTCGCGCTCGCGCTCTGCGCATCGTCCGACAAGGCCGCGCATGCACTGATCGACGAGCTGCTGCGCGATGGTCCGGGGCCATACTTTCTCGAAGCCTGGCTTCACGCCAACGGCCTCGCCTGGGCGGCCGATCTCACTCCCGACCTCACCAATGTCATCGACCAGTCCGCGACCGCGGGCGGGTCCGTTCCCGTCAATCCGACCGAACAGGAGGACTTGCCATGAAGGAAATGTCCCGATCCGCCCGTCTGCGCAATGCGCTGGCCGCCGGCACACTCGCAGTCGGCATTGCGTATGGCGCCGCGCCGGCTACGGCACTGATCGTGTTCGATCCGTCGAACTACGCGCAGAACGTCCTGACCGCCGCGCGCACGCTGGAGCAGATCAACCACCAGATCACCTCGCTCGCCAACGAAGCGCAGATGCTCCTCAACCAAGCGAAAAACCTCGCCAGGTTACCAACGTCGATGCTCTCGCAGATTCAAGGCAACTTCTCGGAGATGCAGCGGCTGATGGGCGAGGCGGAGAGGCTTGCCTACAACGTCCAGACCATCGAGCAACAGTTCGCTTCGACCTTCCAAAACTTCGCGTCCGACAAGACCAGCCAGCAGCTCGTCGTTTCGGCGCGAGAACGCTGGCAGCAGTCGCTGTCGGCCTACGAACATTCGCTGAAGGCCGGCGCTGTCGCGGTCGGGAACATCGAGGGGACGCGCTCGCAGACCGGCACGCTGGTCAGCGCCAGCCAGTCAGCGGTCGGCGTGCTCCAGGCGACGCAGGCCGGCAACCAGCTTCTCGGCGTCCAGGCACGGCAACTCGCAGACCTCACGGCGATGCTCGCCGCGCAGGGCCGCGCCGACGCTTTGGAAAAGTCACGGCAGGCGGCCGCGCAGGAGCAGGCGCGCGAGCAGTTCGGCCGCTTCATGGCAGGAAGCGCCTACAGCCCCACGACGGTCCGCATGTTCCACGATTGAGGGCGTGGGCATGGATATGAAGATCGCTACCCGGATGCTCGCCGTCCTCGCATTCGCCGCCGTTATGGCCGCGTGCGCCATCGCGCTGCGCCCGGACCGCACCGAGGATGCTCCCGCCCAGACCGTTCAACCTCGGGGCGACGAGCCCGCATCCAGCGAACTGGTTCGCTGCCGCGACATCGGCGCGGCCGCCCTCGACGATCCTGCGTGCAGGAAAGCCTGGTCCGACAGCCGCCGCCATTTCCTCGGCGGGGCAGGGGAGCGGCCGCGCCCATGAACAATACCGGCGTCATCGATCGCTTCCTCGAAACCTTCACGAGCTACATCGATAGCGGATTCGGCCTGCTCGGCGGCGAGGTCGCGTTCCTGACGTCGACGCTGATCGTCATCGACATCACGCTCGCTGGCCTGTTCTGGGCCTGGGGCGCCGACGAGGATGTGCTTCAGCGGCTCATCAAGAAGACGCTCTATATCGGCTTCTTCGCGTTCATCATCGGCAATTTCAACCGGCTTGCCGGCATCGTCTTCCAATCCTTCAGCGGGCTTGGTCTCAAGGCCGGTGGATCGTCGCTCTCGGCGTCCGATCTGCTCCAGCCCGGCCGCGTCGCGCAGGTCGGCATCGACGCCGGCAATCCCATCCTCAAGGCCGCCGGCGACCTGATGGGCTACATCTCCTTCTTCGAGAACTTCGTGCAGATCATGGTGTTGATGATCGCCTGGGCGATCGTGCTGATCGCCTTCTTCATCCTCGCAGTCCAGATCTTCATCAGCCTGATCGAGTTCAAATTGACGACGCTTGCGGGCTTCGTGCTGATCCCATTCGCGCTGTTCAACAAGACCGCGTTCCTCGCTGAGAAGGTGCTGGGCAACATCGTCGCCTCCGGCGTCAAGATATTGGTGCTTGCCGTCATCGTCGGCATCGGCTCCGGCCTGTTTGGTGAGTTCACATCCGGCTTCTCCGGATCGCCGACGATCACCGACGCACTGGCGCTTGTGCTCGGCGCCCTGTCGCTGATGGGCTTGTCGATCTTCGGTCCCGGCATCGCCACCGGCCTCGTCTCCGGTGCCCCGCAGCTCAGCGCAGGGGCGGCGGTTGGCACCGGCCTCGCCGTCGCCGGCATCGGGGCGGCCGGGGTCATGGGAGCGAGCGCAGGCTTGGGCGGCGCGGCGAGCGTCGCCGGAGCCGGCGCACGCATGACAGCGGCTGCCGCGCGCGGCGGCGCGCATCTCGCCGGCAGCACGTCGACCGCCTATGGCCTTGCGGCATCCACGTCAGGGCAGGGCGGCATGGGCGCCGTGGCCGCCGGCCTCGGCGGCGTCGCAAAGGCGGGCGCATCGGCTGCGGTCCAGCCCGTGCGGCAGGCCATGTCGCGCGCCGCCGACTCCCTTCGCTCCAGCTACCGCGCCGGCCGGGCCGGTGCATGGACCGCAACCGGCGGCACGTCGCCAGCCGCCGGTTCGGCCTCGGCCGCTGGCAATGCTTTCTCTGCTGGTGCTTCTGCGTCCTCGGCCCCGCCGGCTTGGGCCACTCGAATGAAGCGCGGCCAGACCATGAGCCACGGCGCCACTGCCGCCGCCCACGCGATCCGCTCCGGCGATCACGGCGGCGGCTCCATGAATGTCTCACTCGATCAGGACGACCGCCGATGAATCTCTTCAGACGACCCTCCGTGCGTTACGCGCGCACGCCCGAACCCGAGACCCCCTATCAACGTGCAGCACAAGCCTGGGACGAGCGGATCGGCTCCGCCCGCGTCCAGGCGGCGAACTGGCGGCTCATGGCCTTCGGCTCGCTTACGCTCGCCGGCGGCTTTGCTGTCGCGCTGGTCTGGCAATCGACGCAAGGCACCGTCGTTCCCTGGGTCGTGCAGGTCGACAAGTTCGGCGAAGCACAGGCCGTGGCGTCGGCTGTTGCCGACTACAGGCCGACTGATCCGCAGATCGCGTGGCATCTCGCGCGCTTCGTCGAGCAAGTCCGGAGCATTCCGGCCGATCCGGTCATCGTGCGCCAAAACTGGCTGCGCGCCTACGACTACGCGACCGATCGCGGCGCCATCGCGCTGAACGACTACGCGCGCGCCAACGATCCCTTCACGAAGGTCGGCAAGCAGCAGATCGCGATCGAGATCTCCAGCGTCATCCGCGCCTCGCCGGACTCCTTCCGCATCGCCTGGCAGGAACGACGCTACGAGAACGGGCAACTCGCGGCGACCGAACGCTGGACCGCCATTCTCACCGTCGTGATCCAGCAGCCGCGCACCGCCGACAGGCTGCGCGCCAATCCGCTGGGTGTGTTTGTCAATGCAATCAACTGGTCGAAGGAGATGGGATGATGGATGGGGCAGGGAAGAGATGCAGGTATGCAAGAGCAGGCCGTCGTTCACTCGCGTTGATCGCACTAATGGTGTCGACAACGGCGCTCGGCGGCTGTGCCAACAAATTCATTCCGCCGGACATCGACTACGACGACGCGGCGCCCGCCGTGCTGAGCGCAGATCCGGTCGGTCCGGTGAAGGTGGTCGAGTTGCCGAAGCCGCTGCCGCTGCCCGGCCAGTTGAAGCCAGTCGATTCGGCCAAACAGAAGCCCGAGCCCACCGATCCTAAGGCGCGCATCGCGCAAGCCAACGAAGCCGCACGCATGCAACCGGTCCGCAACGGTTTCATCAACGCGGTGCAGGTCTATCCCTTCGCGGCCGGCGCGCTCTATCAGGTCTACGCCGCGCCCGGCCAGGTCACGGACATCGCCTTGCAGCCCGGCGAGCAGCTCGTCGGTTCCGGTCCCGTCGCGGCGGGCGACACCGTGCGATGGATCGTCGGCGACACCGTCAGCGGCTCCGGCCAAAACCAGCAGGTCCATATCCTCGTCAAGCCGACGCGGCCGGACCTTCAGACTAATCTCGTGATCAACACCAATCTGCGTACCTATCACATGGAGCTGCGCTCGACCGAGAAGACCTACATGGCGTCAGTCTCGTGGCAGTATCCGCAGGACCAGTTGATCGCGCTGCGCCGGCAGAACACGCAGGCCGCGTTGATGCAGCCGGTGGCCACCGGCGTCGACATCTCCAAACTCAACTTTCGCTATGCGATCGAGGGCGACAGCGCGCCGTGGCGGCCGCTCCGCGCCTTCGACGATGGCAGCAAGGTCTATATTGAGTTTCCGTCCGGTATCGGCCAGGGCGAGATGCCGCCGCTCTTCGTCATCGGCCCGTCCGGTAATTCCGAGCTGGTCAACTACCGCGCGCGCCAGAACTATTATGTCGTCGACCGGCTGTTTGCTGCGGCCGAACTGCGCCTCGGCGACAAGGACAGCGAGCGGCGCGTACGGATCGTCCGCATGGACGGCAGGCCGGGACGCAGCGCGGGGCTGTTCCGATGACCGATGCGCCAAATCCGCCTTCCGGCGACATCCGCGCCGAGCTCCGCTTGCGGCCGGAGCCGCCGCGCGTCACGCGCCTCTCCCGAAAAGTGCTGATCGGCCTGGGCGGCGTCAGCGCCGTCGCCATCCTCGGCGCGCTCGTTTGGGCACTCGACAGCAATCGTCGTGCCAAGCAGCCCACGACCGAACTCTACAACACTGAAAACCGCACCGCGGCCGACGGGCTGGCCGGCCTGCCCAAGGACTATTCCGGGGTTCCGCAGCTTGGCCCGGCGCTGCCGGGAGACCTCGGCCGACCGATCCTGCGCGCGCAGGAGCAAGGCCGTCCCGTGATCGCGCCGGATGTTCGAACACCACGCGCCGACCCGGAAGAACAGCGTCGCCTTGCCGAGATCGAGTCGGCGCGTGTCGCGAAGGTGTTCACCGACAGCCGCGGTGCGCAAGCGCCGGACACCCGACCGGCCACGCCTGATGCCACCCGTATTGATCCGACCGGCCTGACGCTGCAGACCGAGACGCCGCCGCTCGATCCGGGCGCCAGGCAGAACATGCAGGACCGCAAGCTCGCTTTCGTCAACGCAGCGGCCGATCGGCGCACGGTCAGTCCCGACCGCGTGCAGGAGAAAGCCTCGCCACATGTCGTGCAGGCGGGCACCATCATTCCCGCCGCGCTCATCACCGGCATCAACTCCGATCTGCCCGGCCAGATCACCGCGCAGGTGACGGAGCACGTCTATGACAGCCCGAGCGGCAAGCACCTTCTCATCCCTCAGGGTGCGCGGCTCATCGGCCAGTACGACAGTCAGGTCGCGTTCGGGCAATCCAGGGTTCTCTTGGTCTGGAATCGTGTCGTCATGCCCAACGGCACGTCGATCGTGCTGGAACGCCTTCAGGGAGCCGACGCCGGCGGATATTCCGGGCTCGAGGACGAGGTGGACTATCACTGGGGTCAGCTCTTCCGTGCCGCAGCGCTCTCGACGTTGCTCGGTGTCGGCACCCAGCTCTCGATTGACAACGAGAGCGAGATCGCGCGCGCCATTCGCGAAAGCGCACAGGATTCCGCCTCCGACGTCGGCCAGCAGATCGTGCGCCGCCAGCTCAACGTCCAGCCGACGCTCACGGTGCGGCCGGGTTTCCCGGTCCGCATCATCGTGAATCGCGACTTGGTGATGCAGCCCTACGGCGCCGCGAAGGAGCCGTCATGACCAAGCTGAGACTCTCTGCCATCCCCGACGATAAACCGGTCAAGATCACCATCGAGCTGCCGGCTGCCGTTCATCGCGATCTTGTCGCCTACGCGGAGATTCTCGCCCGGACCTCTGGCGAGGCGGCACCACCCGATCCGGCCAAGCTGGTCGCGCCGATGCTCCAGCGCTTCATGGCGACAGACAAGGGCTTCACAAAAGAGAAACGCACGACGCAACGCTAATAAGATGTGGGGTGGCGTTGAAAAAGCCGCTCCAACGATACCAGGAAGGTGCAAATCTGCGGGTTTCGTTGCTTGACTTCATGAGAACAAAATAAGAACATTGACTGAGCAAGGTCAATTCGGAACTCGAAATGTCAGAAGCGGCGGGGGCCGAATTCCATGTCGGAATCGGAACGGCTCGACATGGCCGTGGATCAGGCGATAGCGGCGCACGATGGCGATCCGCGACGCACGATCCGGAGCCCTGCTTCTGATGTAGTGGCGATTGGAGGCTGATGTAGTGGCGATTGGAGGCGAAGGTCTCGCAAGGCTTCATCAGGGGCGTCCAATACGGCCGCTTCAAGTGCTACAGCGGGTGGCTCCGGCAGCGGTCGGAAAATTTGCGCGAAGGATCGAAGCCAGATGGCGGAGACAAAGCGTTCGCGTGGCTCCGTTCACGAGAGCCCGGTCGGCCGGGTGCGGTCGACGCGCACGAACATGAAATTAGCCGAAAAATTCAGTGCCGAGTTGCGGGGCACGCCCCGGTTGCACTAGCGTGGCGTTGATGCGCAAGGGCGGCGAAACGATCCATCTTACGGCGAGCGATCTCGTAGGGCATCTCAACTGCCGCTACCTGACCGCGCTCGATCTCGCGGTCGCGCGCGGCGAAATCGTGAAGCCGTCGGTTTGGGACCCTGTTTTGGAAATCCTGGCGGAACGCGGCGCGCAGCATGAAAAGGCGTACATCGATCATCTCAAAGGGCAGGGAGATGAGATCATCCCGATCGACGGAATCGGCGTCGAAACGGATGCCGTGGATAAGACCGTCGCGGCCATGAGGGCTGGCGTACCCATTGTTGTCCAGGCTGCACTTCAGGACGGCCGATGGAGCGGAAGGGCTGACGTGCTTCGCCGCGTCGAGAAGCCAAGCGTCTTCGGCGCCTGGTCTTATGAAGTCGTCGACACCAAGCTTGCCAAGGAGACCAAGGGCGGCACGGTCCTGCAGCTTTCGCTGTATGCGGCGCTGCTTTCATCGGTGCAGAAGAGGCTACCCGAATTTAGCTACGTCGTTACGCCCGAGACGGGCTTTGAACCGGAAATCTATCGCACGACAGATTATTCGGCCTATTACCGCCGCGTGCGCCGCAGCCTCGAACACTCCGTCGATAACGGCGCGGGCGGCGATCTCTATCCCGACCCAAATCCGCACTGCGACATTTGCCGGTGGCGGCAGCATTGCGATGGGAAACGACGCAAGGACGATCACCTCTCGCTTGTCGCGGGAATCTCGAAAAGCCAGATTGGCGAACTGAAACGCCATGATGTCGGCACGACAGCGAAGCTGGCGGAAGTTGCTCTGCCCTGGCCGTGGAAACCGGATCGTGGCGCCACTCAGAGCTACGAGAAAATTCGCGAGCAGGCGCGGATGCAGGTCAAGGGACGGACGGAAGGTAAGGTCATTCATGAAGCCTTGCCGATTCAGCCCGGGTTCGGGCTTTGTTGTCTGCCCGAACCGTCGCCGGGAGACATCTTCTTCGACCTTGAAGGCGATCCCTTCGTGCGGGGCGGCGGGCTCGAATTCCTGTTCGGCTATGCCTATCAGAACGAAAGCGGACAAGCGCAGCATCGTGCGGAATGGTCGTTCACTCCCGCCGAAGAAAGAGCGGCTTTTGAGCGGTTCGTCGACTTCGTCTTTGATCGGCTCAAAACATACCCAGCCCTGCACATCTATCACTTCGCGCCGTACGAACCTGCCGCCTTGAAGCGCCTCATGGGCCGATATGCGACGCGCGAAGAAGAACTCGATCGCTTGCTGCGTAGCGGCGTGCTTGTCGACCTGTTCGCTGTGATCCGCCACAGCATCCGCGCCAGCGTCGAGAGCTATTCCATCAAGAAGCTGGAGCCGCTTTACGAATATAAGCGCGCGCAGGATCTGTCCGACGCCGGAAAGATACTTGCCAAGGTCCAGGCCTGCCTTGAGCTCGGCGATGTCCAGGGCATAGAAGATGCCGATCGCAAGGCCGTCGACGCCTACAACAAAGATGATTGTTTGTCGGCGTGGGCCCTGCGTGATTGGCTCGAAGGATTGCGGGCCGAACTCGTCACAGGAGGCGCGACGATAGACCGTCCTGAAGCCAAGAGCGGTGACGCAAGCGAAAAGCTGACCGCATGGCAGCAGCGCATCGCTCCGCTCGTCGAAAGCCTGACGCAGGCGGTTCCTGTCGATGTGGCCGATCGGACGACGGAAGAGCATGCACGCTGGCTTCTGGGCAACGTTCTGGATTTCCACGGCCGCGAAATAAAGGCGACCTGGTGGGAGTATTTCCGCCTGTCAGCCTTGTCAGCAGAGGATTTGCTCGACGAGCGGGCTGCGATCTCCGGCCTGATCTTCGTCGACAACGTTGGAGGAACGGCGAAAGCGCCTATTCACCGCTACGGTTTCCCGGCGCAGGAAACGGAATTGCGTGGCGACGAGGACCTGCGATCGGTTGGAGGGAAGCCGTTCGGAAAAATCGATGCGATCTCTCTTGACGACCGCACGGTAGACATCAAGAAGCGGAAGGATACGGCTTCACTGCACCCGGAAGCAGTTTTCTCGCACAAGGTGATTGGAACGGAGGAGCAGGCAGAGGCCCTCGTCCGCATCGCCGAATACGTCATAACAAATGGAATGACGAGGCCGGGACGCTATCAGGCAGCGCGCGATCTCCTTCTATTGGAGGCGCCGAAAATCGGCGGACAGCCGATCAGAAACGTGGACGAGACGACGCTTAGCGCAGCGGTTCGTATCGCGCCGGCATTCGAGGCGTGTGCATTTCCCATTCAAGGTCCTCCAGGCGCGGGTAAGACGCACACCGGCGCTCGTATGATTTGCGCCCTTGTTGCAGCGGGAAAGAAGATCGGCATCACGGCCAACAGCCATAAAGTCATCCGCAATCTGCTGGATGAGATTCAGCGCGCCTGCAAACAGAACGGCAAGCCAATTCAGAGCATCCAGAAGCTGTCTGAAAAGGCGGACGACGTTCCTGGGATTCGGCTTACAACCGACAACGCTGAAATCTTCTCCTCGCTCGGGCCCGATTGTCCGGTGGCCGGTGGAACGTCGTGGCTCTGGGCTCGCCCTGAGGCCTTCGAAACCCTCGACGTGCTGTTCGTCGACGAGGCGGCGCAGATGTCGCTCGCGAACGTCCTAGCGGTATCGCATGCGGCAAAGACGATTGTGCTGCTAGGCGATCCGCGTCAACTCGAACAGCCATTGCAGGGTAGTCACCCGGAAGGAACGGACGTATCGGCGCTCAAGCACATCCTGGGCGAACATGCCACTGTCACTGCTGACCGCGGGCTGTTCTTGGAAGAAACATGGCGGCTGCATCCGGAGATATGCTCGTTCACTTCTGAGCTGTTCTACGAAGACAGGCTGCGCTCGAAACCCGGCCTGCAGCAACAGGCGGTCAAGTCACAAGGCCGCGTGAATGGCTCTGGCTTGCGCTACCTGGCTGTCGAGCATGAAGGCAATCAAAGCGCCAGCCCCGAGGAAGCGGACGTTATCAAGGCCTTGGTCGAAGAGATTCTTGCATCGAAGGCGACGTGGATAGGGCCGGACGGAAAAGAGGCTCCTGTTGCACTCGACAACATCCTGATTATTGCGCCGTACAACGCACAAGTGTTCGAATTGCAAGATCGCTTGCTGGGTGCCCGGATCGGCACCGTCGATAAGTTTCAGGGGCAGGAAGCACCGATTGTCATCTATTCAATGACCACTTCGAGTCATGCGGACGCGCCGCGCGGCATGGAATTTCTTTACAGTGCAAACCGCTTGAATGTTGCCACCTCGCGAGCGCGCTGCGTTTGCATCCTTGTCGGCTCGCCGTTGCTGTTTGAGGCAGAATGCCGCACGCCGCAGCAGATGCAGCTCGCGAACGCCTTCTGCCGTTATCTGGAGATGGCGCAGCCGATCTAATCGCAGACGCAGCGCTTTGGCCCCGGCTGCGCCGGAGAGCGTTTGCGCGAGGAATCGAAGCCGGAGGGCGGAGACAAAGGGTCAGAATGCCATGAAAACGAACGCGTAGCGTCGGCCGTTCGCCCGCCGCGAGACCGGTTCAACAAGGCAGCTGCAGGAGTGTCAGCACATCTAAAACTCGATAATTTGATCCAAGGTAGTCATAACACTGAGGGTGCCATTGATCGCGCCGAGGATTTTTTGATATTGCGTCAAGTCATCATAAGACAGTTGGCGCCCCTGGCGATCTTTCAGCCACTTTTCCAGTACTTGGTAGCTTCCAATTTCGAAGTCCCACGCTTCCTGGGCTATTCCGTCGAAGAACTGGCTTGTATTGATGTAGACGCGTCCGAATGGCGAACCTTCTTCCATGACAAATTTAGGATGCGCGCGCGCCACGGTGTTATCGCCTGCTACCGGAAAACGCACTTCCTTGGGTATGGAAACCGAGTCATCTAGAAGATGCAGCGAACGAAGCTGCCCGCCAAGCTGGGCAACTTGGATGAATTCATCAGCCGATTTCGGAACGGGGATCCGAGGAAAATCCAACATCAGAAACTGTGAGTAAGTTTCACGGTAGCTGCCGCTGTGTAGAATGGCATAGATGTAGTGAAGAACATCTGGCGGATTGAACCGACCGGCCTGCGTAACGTCTCCAGCCGGCGCGAAGGTCAGCCCGGTTGCCTCGGCAATCGCGGCTACAAACTCCTTTTTCAGATTTGGAGTGCGACCTCCATTTCTGTCGTCTGCTGGCCAGTCGGATGCCTGCGACAAAAGTTCGGGTGCGGCATCGGCCTCTGCGCTCGGATACAAATATAGAGGGAACACGTAGTTCTGTTCTTTGGTCTTGTTTGAGACCGCACAGCTTTCCGCGGGATCTTCGCTCAAAAGAACATGCATGAACCCGGCATCGGCCTGCTGGCGCGAGGTGAGTATGCAAATATTGTTCTTACCCAAAACGTGCTGCCTAATCTCACGGCGGGGATAGTCCATTGCGACTTCACTAAAGTAGCACGTGCGCCAATCGAAAGGCCGGTACAAGCAATCGACCAGACCCTGCTGCCAATCTGCGTCCGACCTCAGAGCCTTGCGCGCATCCGCAAGATTCCAGTCTCGATTATCTCGAAGCTTGAATCGCTCCCGATATTCGTCGTCGCTTAGCGCCGCGGAACGCATTTCCCGAAAACGATTCTCCATATCGGCATAATCGAATCCCACAGCGAAATGATCACGGTGCGTTTGGAATCCAAGGACGTTGACCGGAAAGATATCTGTAATCTTCCAAGCCGCCTGATAAACGGCGAGGCTCGTCGTATCCAGCGGCTTAAAGAGATAGAACGGAGCCTGGGGAGTGAGTTCTTCCCACTCCGTCGAGCCCTGATCCTTTTCAAACAACCAATTATATTTCTCGGCGCGGCTTCCCCAAAGGTCCGCATGGAACACCTTCGCCGGGCCTGATTTTCCTGAATGCTTGATAAAAATTCCGATGGAAACGCCTTGCTGAATATCAAAGACGTTTTGGTCCGTTTCACCGGACGGATTGCGCGCTCGCTTTTTTACGCTTCCGTGCAAATCGAGGACGTGGATTTCCGAGAACGTATTCATCAATGACTGGCGCATCCCTCGAAACGTGGGATTATTCAAGAACCCGTGGTTGGTGATGTAGGCAAGAATCCCTTGGCCGGAGCGTTCGATACGCCATTGGCCAAAACAAAGGAATTTAACGTAGTCGTCCTGAAGCCATTTAGAATTACGTTCGCCAAGCGGCTGCCCATCGACGTGATAATAGCTGGATACCGATTTGTCCTTACCCGCCCCGTGAAGAAGATCGTCAATCCACTGGCCATGGTTTGCAGAGTGGCCGGAGTACGGCGGATTGCCCATGACAACGAGCACAGGCGAATGCATTTTGATTGCATCTGCGGCTGCGCTCTCCTGAGCGACCCACTGGGTAAAGAGCGGCATGGCCGTGTGCTCGTGGGCCTCGTCGAGCGTATTCGTCAAAAAGACGCCGAGGCGGTCGCTACCTTCAGGAAGCACTGCCCATTGATCGCGGATATCCTCGGCGAGGTCGCGGCCGGCAAGTTGCAGGCTCAGTTTGAAATGCGCCACCGCGAATGGCGCGACCATGAATTCGAATCCAAAGAGACGGGGCAACAGATGTCGTTTTACATACCCCGGCCACATTCCGGCATTACCCGACGCAATGAATTGTTGGCGGATAAAATCGACGACGGAATAGAGAAATGTTCCCGTGCCGGTTGCCGGGTCCAGAATAATGACTTTATGACTTTGAGTTGTTTTGCGGACTTCACTGTTCTTGCCTTTGACACGTAGGCTCTGATCAAGATTTTTGATCGTAATCATCGATTGATCGGCCAGCCCGGTCGGGCAATCGAATTGGGTCTTCAAAATGTTATCGACGGACCGGACGATATAGCTCACCACCGGTTCCGGCGTGTAGTAGACACCGCGCGTTTCTCGTAGCTTGGGATCGTAGGCTGCCAGAAACGTTTCATAGAAGTGCACCACCGGGTCTTCTTGCTTCGTGCGATGGCCAAAATTCGCAAGGACGGTGGCCATATCGGTGTTGCCAAGAAGAGCAACGAGGTCATCGACAAAGCATGCGAACGGCTCGTCATCGAGCCGGGGATTGGAAATATCGATGAAGAAGTTTCTCAAGAAAGGATTGGACCGAGGAATTAAGCGCTGCGCTTCTTCCCGCGTAAATCTCGCCCCGGGATCGGCCATAACGCGCGCCGTGAATATTCCGTAAGCAAGCGTCTGCGCAAACATATCTGCGAACTGCGGCGTATTCTTTGCCTGATCAAGATCGGCAATGAGCACGTCGGAGAATGCCTTGCGCCAACCCTTGACCCAATCCGAAGCGATATCCTTTTCAAAGGCCGTAACAATGATGTCGCGGACGATATGGGTGAGCCGCGCCATTCTTTCCGCGAGGTCGCGCGGAGCGTTTATTTTGATTGGCGGTTGATTGAGAAAGTTATTCAGAAGGGCTTCGACTTTAGCAACGCCCGCCTTATCAACTTTGAGCGTTCCATTGCTTTGTCTGCTTGCCAGGCGCGCTTCCTGCCGGAGTTCTCCATCCACGTACCAACGAAATTCCAGGTAGTCGCTCAATATGAGATTCGACAGCGACTTTCGATAACGCTTTAACTGATCGGCTTGCTCGGCATCATCGAGAGATTTGCCAACGTCCTTGACCTCTATGTATCCAATCGTATGCGTGGATTTCGTGATAATGAAATCCGGCGCCCCGCATTCGATGCGCGACGGCTCGTTGGTTGCTCGCAAGTCCCTTATGCCTTCAAGCAATTGCTTGAGCGCAGGCCGATGTGTGTGCTCGGTGGCATTGTTTGCGCGCAATGCCTCGTCCAGCTTTGACAGATAGGTTTTAAAATCAAACATGCGCTTCTCAATCAGGGTTCGTTGATCCAAGTCTCGTTTAATGAATAGCTCGTGCTGCGCCCGCCGCCGGCGTCCTTCTTCAGGACGCCGCGCTCAACGAGATCGGTGATGTCGCGCAAGGCCGTGTCGGCGGAACATTTTTCGATCTTTGCCCATTTC
Organism: Taklimakanibacter lacteus; assembly: GCA_003576695.1. Taxonomy (GTDB): domain Bacteria; phylum Pseudomonadota; class Alphaproteobacteria; order Rhizobiales; family Aestuariivirgaceae; genus Taklimakanibacter; species Taklimakanibacter lacteus. The sequence goes on along the minus strand of QOZQ01000007.1, from coordinate 43,155 downwards.
GACGTATTCAGGCTGCCGTAGAAGCCGTCGAACAGGCGGTTGATCATATCGCGCTGACGCTCATTGAAGTCGGCTGTCGAATGCGCTTCCCAAAATTTGGCCTTCTTCAGCACCGTCGCGAGCGTTTCTTCAGCGCCTTCGAATGCACGATCGAGACAACCCAAGAACCATTGCAGCCACGGGGTGACGTCGCCGTTGTCTTGCTTCTGCGTCGCCTCCAGCATGTCGTAATACGCATTCCGTTCTTTGCGGATTTGCGAAGACATACTGTAGAAGCGCTGCGGACTTTTCTCTGATCGGGCGAGCGACATGTCGGCGATCGCGCGGGCGATACGCCCGTTGCCGTCGTCGAAGGGATGGATGGTCACGAACCAAAGATGCGCGAGCGCGGCTTTGAGTACCGGGTCGATGTCGCTCTCCGCGTTGTACCACTCAAGAAACGCTTTCATTTCTTGATCAAGGCGGGCTGCTTCGGGAGCCTCATAGTGCACGCGCTCCTTGCCGACGCGTCCCGAGACGACCTGCATGGGTCCCGATTTATCGCTTCGCCATGCTCCGACTGTGATTTTGTGCATGCCGCTATAGCCGGTTGGAAACAGGGATGCATGCCACCCGAACAAGCGCTCGGCTATAAGGGGCTTGTCGAAATTCTGCGTCGCGTCGAGCATCATTTCGACGACGCCTTCGACGTCGCGGTCGGCGGGCGTCAGCGCACCGATATCCATACCGAGCCGCCGCGCGATGGAGGACCGCACCTGATCGGCGTCGAGGATTTCGCCCTCGATCTCACTAGACTTGAGGACATCCTGCGTCAGCGTCTGGAGCACGGCCTCGTCGCGCAACGGAAATCCGAGGCCCTCCATGCGGCCGATTAGTCGTCCTTGGCGGTGCCGGACGGCAGCCAGCTGGTCGGCGAGCGCCTTGGAATCCCAAATGAATTTCGGCCATTCCGGCCTTTGATGGTAGTACGTTGCCATAATCACCGCATCTCCTGCGGTGATTATGGCCTGTATTCGCCGCAGACACAAGCATATTCACCGCCTCTTTTGCGGTGAATAGGCCGTCCATTCACCGCAAACCTCGAGATTTGACATTGTCAGCTATTTTTTGATATCCATCTGACATGGAGATTCGTCATGAGCGATGGCCCGCATAAGAGTCTGAACATGACGGCTGGCTGGAAGAAGCTCGCGGAGCGGGCTGACCAGACGGCCTTCGAGGTAGAGCAGGTGGCAGAGAAAGTTTTGCCCGCCTTGGAAGAGGGCTGGCATGAACATGGGTGCGACGATCTGATCCGCAATATTCGCACTCTGCTAGGCGACGTCAGGCAAACGTCTTTCCTCGCGAACAACAAGGCTGCCGAGCTCGAGGCTGCACGCCGCGACCTGTCGGCGGGTCGCGGCTTACGGCGGCTGATCGTCGACCATGTGATCCAGGCTCTCGCCAAAGGCCAGCAAGGTGCCGACGCTCTCAGTCAGGGGATTTCCAACGCCTTGCGTGAACGCGCGGCGAGGGGAGCGCTTCAAGTCGAGGAGCACTACATCAGGAAAAGCAACGAAACGCGTGCAGCAAATGTGCGCACGCGGATCAATGACGCTGTTTCCCGCGCCCCGATCGACGCATTCGCACGCCACGCCGCAGGTCTTGAAGCCAGTGCCCCGTCGCGCCAATCCCAAAAACAACAAGAACTCGATGACGGCGTGAGGTTGCCATGAGTGATGAAGATGATTTGCCATTGGTCAGAATAAGCGTCGTCGAGAAGGGACGGCGGGCACGTTCAGGCTGGACGCAGTGCGAGATCGGAACGAATCTCGTTTTCTCGGCTGAGCCGCTAGCTTCCTATTTCTTCGCAGAGTGGGAGCCGGTCATCTTTGACGCGCTGCTATTGGCGGCGGCCGTTGAGTTTTGCGACAAGACGCAGCGGCGACCGGCGCTTGGCTGGGGCCGGGATATCGCCCTCAATCTTCCCGTCCACAATCCTGCGCATTGGCGCAGTAAGGCCGTTCATGACAGCCTACATGATGCCTTGGAGCTGCTGACCGGGGATCGGTGGCAGGTAACGTTCGTCAATCGTAAGAAGGATGCCCCTTCGCCCCAGCAGGGACTTTTCAACCTTCCGACCGAGGCACTCGGTGTGGTGCCCTTCAGCGATGGTCTGGACTCCCGCGCGGTTGGCGCCCTTCTCGCGAAAGAACACGGCAACAAAATTGTCCGCGTTCGTCTTGGACCAAAGACTTCGGATCGTCCGAAGGACGGCCACGGTCGGAAAGAGCCGTTTACAGCCGTACCGTATAAGGTCCGTCCATCTGAACGGCGGTTTGTGGAAAGCAGCGCGCGTTCGCGTGGTTTTAAATTCGCCGTTTTGAGCGGGCTCGCGGCCTATCTCGCGAAGGCGAACAAAGTGTTTGTTCCGGAAAGCGGGCAGGGTGCCCTCGGGCCAGCTCTTGTGACGGTAGGGCAAGCCTATGAAGATTTCCGCAACCATCCGCGTTTCACGAAGAAGATGTCGGCCTTCCTCAAAGCGCTGCTTGGCCGCGACATCGCATTCGAGTTTCCGCGCCTGTGGTACACGAAGGGCGAAACGCTCGCGGCTTACGCTGCCTTAAATAGCCGCTCGTCGGAATGGCGTATAACGCGCTCGTGTTGGCAGGATAATCGACAAGTCTCCGTGGGCGGTCACCGCCGTCAGTGCGGCATCTGCGCGGCCTGTATGCTTCGGCGTATGAGCCTTCATGCGGCAGGACTAGATGAGTCGAATGACATCTATATCTGGGAGAACCTCGCTGCTGCCGATTTTGCGGATGGCGCAGCTCAGGGGTTCACCAAGATTACGCGGGCGCAGCGTCACTATGCGATCGCAGGCGCGTTGCATCTCGACCATCTGGCCTCGCTGCGCCGCGCGCCGCACTTTGACCAATCGTTAGACTTTCACGCGTTCCAACTCGCGGAAGTCATCGGACTTCCGGAGAAGGAAATCCGCTCAAAGATCGATCGCTTACTCTTACAGCATGAAAGGGAATGGACGGAATTCATGGCGTCACTCGGACCAAAATCATTCATAGCCGGCTGGGTTGGGTGGACGCAATGAATGGCGCACTTGAAAGCATGACGCCTTTGGAAGTCGGCGAGCGGCTGCGCGAAGCCCGTGATCGGGCTGGTTTGACTCAAGCGGATGCGGCTAGTGCGGTGAATATTGCGCGGACGACGTTGGTTGCGATCGAACAAGGACAGCGTCGTATCAAGCTGGAAGAGCTGCGTTCGCTTGCAAAACTATACAAGACGTCCATCAACGAGATGTTGCGGCAGGAAGCCGTCAAGGCGGACCTCACTCCAAAATTCCGCAAGCTCTTTCAAGATAAGGATCCTATCCAGGACGCGGTCCAGAAACTTTCCAATCTCGCAAAAGCTGAAGTCGAGCTGGAAGGATTGCTCGGCGTTCAGCGGCAACGCAATTATCCTCCTGAGCGTTCGATAGTGCCAGGCGATGTCCGCGCGCAGGCCGAGCAGGATGCACTTGAGCTTCGGCAATGGCTGGGCCTGGGCCTCAGTCCCGTGACCGATATCGTTACACTGTTGGAAATGGAGCTAGGCGTTCGGGTCTACATTCGCCGGCTCGACGGAAAGATTTCCGGGCTATTCGCCTATGATGATGCTCTTGGCGCGTGCATCATGCTGAATGCGAACCATCCTCGCGAACGAAGAACTCAGACGGCGGCGCACGAACTTGGTCACCTCGTGTCGACGCGCCGTCAGCCGGAAGTTCTTGAACTCGATCATTTTGAGAACTCGCGAGAGGAGCGTTACGCCACCGCCTTTGGAATCGCATTCTTGACGCCCGCGCGAGCCGTCATGCAGAAATTCAAGGAAGTCACGTTGGGCTCGGACAAGCTTACGCGTCGCCACGTCATCATTCTCGCTCATTCCTTTGGCGTCTCGCGCGAGGCAATGGTGCGTCGACTTGAGGAACTAAAGCTCACCAAGCCGGGCACCTGGGAGTGGTTTCAGGCGAACGATGGGATTACCGACCAGCAGGCAGCGCAGGTTCTCGGCGATTTGAGCGTGCCAGATGCTCAGAAAGCGGACTCGCGCCGGCCTACGACGTTGCGGCTTGCGCTATTGGCAGGAGAGGCGTGGCGTCGTGGATTGCTGAGTGAAGGCCAATTGATGCGGATGCTGCATATTGATCGAGTCGAGTTGCGGAAGATGCTCGACAATCTGGAGATTTCAGAAGGGGGCGAGGCCGATGGGGCTCTCCTGCCTAGCTGACTCCGAGACGCAGCTCGTGCTGGATGCCAGCACCGCTATCAACCTCAACGCCACGGGGTGCGCGGGGGCAATCTTGCGCACTTTGCCCAATGAGGTGATCGTGACGGACGTTGTTTTGGAGGAGCTGCAGGAGGACTCGCAGAGCGGGCGCAATGACGGCGAACTCATGGCAAAGCTGGTGGCCGACGGCGTCGTTCGAGTTGAGAATATATCCGGTCTTTCTCAGCCCAACTTCGAGAATCTCGTAATCGGTCATGGGCCGGACACTCTCGATGACGGCGAAGCGACTACTCTTGCATATGCGGTGGAGCGAAAGGCCGTTGCCGTAATTGACGAGCGCAAGGCACGACGAATTTGCTCAGAGCGGTTTCCGGCAACGAAGGTCGCCAGCACGGTCGATGTGCTCTGCCACGACGCGGTGATTGCAGCTTTGGGGGCCGCCGCCCTTGCAGATGCGGTGTTTGCCGCGCTTCAGAACGCTCGGATGCGTGTATTGCCTCAGCATGAGAAATGGGTCGTTGACCTGGTCGGCAGCGAGAGAGCGCAGCTTTGCGCGAGCTTGCCGCGGCGTTCGCGCACGGTCGCGCGGCAGGCGTCGGAAGCGCAGTGAGGCGGCGATGACGACAACAAGCGGGAACTTCACGTTCGACGAGAACAGTATCTTTGAAGCGAATGTCGCGGCTTTCTTCATTCACATGGGGGAAGGGGACGTCGCGCTCGCTGCAGAACTGCAGCTTCAATTCAAGGCGCTGTCACAGGGCACCTACAACCAGCAGGATATTCTGAACGACTTGTTTGCTGCCGCCGAGAAACCATCCCCAGCGACGAACGCGAGCGCGAGTGGATCGGCTGCTGTCGGCCAAAGCGCGACGGCGGCCGCCGCCGCCGCGATCTCTGCGACTGGTTGGTTACTTGAGGGCCTTTCGATCGAAGGCTTTCGCGGCATCAACAATCAAGGCAAGCCGCTCGAACTGAAGTTTCATGTCGACAAGGTCAACAGCATCTCGGCGGTGAACGGCGTCGGCAAGAGTTCTGTCTACGATTCGGTCCGGTACGCGATCTGCGGCGCGGTTCCGTGGCTTGAAGACTTGCCGGCGAGTGAGCGCGGCGCTGATTACTATCTGAATAAATTCAACACGTCGGGCACAGCGACGATCACGCTCAAACTGATCGCCGAGCCGGGTGGTCAGCAAATAGCCATAACGGTCAAGCGGGATGCGCAAGGCAATCGCACCGTATCATCGACTCCGTCGGCAGACGCTGAGGGCATTTTGCGATTGCTGAACCGCGAATTCGTCCTTCTCGACGGTCATACGTTCCAAAGTTTCATTTCAGCGAAGCCCCTGGATCGCGGTCGCACCTTCTCGGGCCTCCTCGGTCTCGCCCAATACAGCGCCATGCGCCAGTCGCTTGCGGCGATCGCGAACACGCGGGCCTTCAATAACCATTTTGCGGTAGCCGAGCATGCGCAGCTTCGCGGCCGGGAGGAGAAAGGAGCGACGGACGCGCGCGCCGCCATCGCGGCAGATTATGCGGTGCTGGTAGGGCAGCCTTTGGCGGCACAAAGTGGTGCCGACGCACAGGCGAAGTGCCACCATGCTCTGGAACAGATCGGCCCACTAAAGCCGCTCTGCGAGAACAAGGTTTTTCGCGACATCGACGTCAATGCCTGCATAGAGGCGGTGAAGGCGGCCGAAGGCGGTCCCAAGCGGGATCGCCTGAGCGAATGCATTCGGGAGCGGGCGGAGTTGAAGAAACTCAACGCCGAGGCTCCGAAACCCGAGCGCGCGACCGCGCTTTTGGCGCTCGCAAAGGCGCGCGATCAGGCGCTCGCGGAAACCGCCGGCGACCTCATGTTGACATTGTTCCAGGCCGGGCAAAAGGCGCTTGGTCTGCCGGAATGGAGCGATCCGGCCCTGTGCCCGCTTTGCGATCAGAAGGGCTCGCACGACCTGAAAGCGCATATCGCCTCCAAGCTCTCGCAGTTCGATGCCCTGGAGCAAGCTGGCACGGCGATCGCGAAAGAATGGGGCGAGGCCGGGTGGTCCGATCTTGTCGGACTGGAGTCGAAGTTGGAGGAAAGCCCCGATAGCAGGCTAATTGCGAAGTCACGGCCGCGCGCTGAGAAAGGAGAACTCGCCTCCCAGGACGCGGGGAAGCTGGCGGAGTGGCTGAAAACGTTACGCTCGCGCGCCGATCAGAAAGAGCAAGATCTCGCTGCCGAACAAGACGCTCTTGAGAAGGAGCTGCCGCCATCCTCCGTTGAGGTTACGCGCAAAGTCGAGGCAGCGCGTCGCCTGCAGACCAACTGGTGCAAGCTTGCCGAGGCTGAAAAAGCCGCCGGCGCCGAACAGGTGCGGGAGGCCCTGGTCACGCGGGTGAAGCGCTTCCTTGATTCCGCCTCCGATTGCTTCGGCGCCGCGGAAGGCGCTCTAAGTAAGGCGCGGTTGACCGCTGTCGATCCGGTGTTCAGGTCATATTTCGACAAGCTCTCGTTCTTCGGCGTTGTCCCGACCGTGACGAAACGTGCGAACAGCGAAGATCTTCAGATCGCGCTCGCGGATTTCCATGGGCTGCCGAATCTTTCGCCGCAGGCGTTGCTTTCGGAGAGTTTCCGCAACGCATTTGCGATTTCTCTCTATCTTGCGGCCGCGTCTCTTTATGGCGGGCTGCCGAAGTTCATCGTGCTTGACGACGTGACGTCAAGCTTCGACGCGGGCCATCAGAATTTCCTCGTGGAGCTGCTGAGAACGACATTCGCGCGGCCGGCCAACGTTGGCGGGCTGCAAGTCATTTTGCTCAGCCACGACACCATGCTCGAGAAGCTGTTCAACAAACACAGCAACACAGGAACCTGGTGGCATCAGCGGCTGGAGGGCGTTCCGCAGCTCGCCGTTTTGCCGCAGGCTGGTGCGGTTAACAAGGTGCGCGATCAAACGATCTCGATGCTGCAGGCGGGCCAGGTGGATTTTGCCAAAGAAGGAGTCCGCCAGTATCTCGAATACCGGCTCAGCGATCTGATCAGCCGGCTGCGCATACCGGTGCCGGTCGACGTTGCGTTCAATGACAACAAGCAGTTGGCGCACGAATTCTTGCAGGCGATTGAAGCGGCGGTGAAATTACACCAGGCTGCCAACTCTCTCGTGCTTGACGCGGCGCAGGTCGCTGGCCTGAACGCCAACATGGCGGCCATCGTCGGAAATTTTCTCAGTCATTGGGGTACAGGGCAAACACTTAGCTTCTCTGGTCCATCCCTGCTGGGCGTGATGCAGTCGATTGATAAATATTGTGAGTGCTTCACGTTCGAGCCGAGTCCCGGCGCGCCGCGGCAATTCTATAAGTCGTTACACCAGCGTACTTGAGGGCGCACAAACTTTGGTCCGCAGCAAACGCCTGGCGCGCGCGGTCAAACTCGACATGGTCGAAGCCGGTTGGCGACCGACGGCCGACACCCTATCTCGGCCGTATCACCAAGAGCCGGATCCTAGAGACGGTGCGCGAAGCGTAGGGAGAACCGTTGCCGCTCAGTTTCCCAAAGCGATCCATGCTTCCGTCAGCAAAGCTTTTCCAGGGGGATTGCTTCGGCCGAACCCTCGACGAACGTGATAGATTTGGATGAGCCCCTTGCTGCGCGCTCGGCCATGGTAATGAGCCGCGGCGAAGGATCGAGCCCGAGGATCTCGGTGACGTTTGATCGATAGAATGGAAGGTTCAGGCCCGAGCCGATACCGATCTCGAGCACTCGGCCCTCTGCCGCCGAAATGACGCGCTCCCGGTAGGGAACGAGATAGCGGTTGCGCATCGAAAGATGCACGAGATGCGGCAGGATGCGGTCCTCGTAGAATCCCATGCCTGGCTTCCTTCAATTCCTGGCAGCGGGGGCTCGTGTCCGACGCGCCCTTAAGTCCTCAAGTACTTGATTAACGCGGCAACCCCGAGGACGAGCGCGACCAGAACCAGAATCCAGATCACCGTCATGCCGCCCATCATCCAGCCCACGCCGTCCATCATGCGATCCATCATCGTGGTCTCCTCATGTTGGTCACTGATGCCCTGTCCGGGCACTGCCGCATCAATCGCCTGAACTGGTTTGACTGCTAGACTCTGACGGAGGTTGACCTGTTACAACTAGGCCGGTTCAGCCGATCGTGGCCAGCACCGGGAAGACGTCGAGCAGCCAATACGCAAAGGCGGATAGCCGACCCGTAATCATGGCGAGCCCCATCAGGATCATGATCCCGCCGGCGGCCATCTGCAGTAGACGCCCGATGCGGCCAATCGCCTTGAGGCGGGCAGTCAGCACGTTGGTGAACAGGGCCGCCAGCAGGAACGGCACGCCGAGCCCAAGCGAATAGATAGCGAGCAAGGTGACGCCGCTGGCAACGGTTGCCGAGGCCGCGCCCACGGTCAGGATCGCGCCGAGAATCGGACCGATGCACGGTGTCCAGCCGAAAGCGAAGGCAAGCCCGAGCACGTACGCCGAGATCGGCCGACCGCTTGGAAGCATGGAATGGAAGCGCGCGTCGCGCATCATCCAGGAAGGGCGGACGACACCGGCCAGAAACAGTCCAAAGAGAATGACGATTGCGCCACCGACGATGTTGAGTTCGTAGCGATAGCTAATCAGAAGCTGGCCCAATGCCGTCGCACTTGCGCCTAGAACGATGAAGACGGTTGAGAAGCCGAGGACGAAACAGAGGCTGAGACCCAAAGCCGGCATCCTGAGCGCGATGGCGCCGCCGGTCGAATTCTCAATAGCGCTGCGGCCTGCGACGTAGGAGACGTAGCCAGGCACGAGCGGCAGCACGCAAGGCGATAGGAACGAGATCAGGCCGGCGGCAAACGCGGTCAGGATGCCGATATTGGAGATTTCAGGCATAGCTCAAGACGTCCTGGCTTCGAAGCGCGTTCCTGCTGCCGATCTTTCGCCTCCGCACGGGCCGTGGGTCGGGCATGTCAGAACCAATCCTTCATCCGTTCCCACAGGCTCCTGTCCCGCTTCGGTGCTTGGGCATTGGTCAGGCCGTTGATGTACAGGACCATGTTCACCGGCTCGAAGCGCAGGCCGTGAAACTTCGCGGCTAGGCGACCACCGCGATCGATGATGTGCGTCACCATTCCGTGCATCTGCAGGCCGTCTTCGGTCTTCACGAACTTGAGCCCGTACTCGCCTGCCAGCTTCCTGGTTACGTCTTCGGGTTGGCCGGCCTGCTTTGTGAGAAAGATCCAGTTCGACGAATCGAGCCCGTGCGCCGGTCCGTATCCCTTCATGACCTCGGCGGTATCGTTCGCCGGATCGGTTGTGATGGTGACGAACTGCACCATGCCTTTCATTGGCGTGTCTTTAATGAGAGTCTGGATTTCGGCGATCTTCTCCGCATGCAGCGGACAAACGTCGGGACAGCTCGCATAGATGAAGTGAAGGACGACGATCTTGTCGGCGAAGTCCGACAATCGAACGCGTCGACCCTCGGCATCGGCGAGCTCGAAGGATGGAGCGGGCTTGTCGATCGCCTGGAAATACTTCTCCTTGTCGCCCATCACCTCGTCGAGATTGGTCCCCGGATGGTGAGCCGACGCCGGCGCTGCGAATGCCAAAGCGGCGAGGACCGTAGCGAGCAGGGCTCGGAAGCTACGCATGGCTGTATTCCTTTTTTAGTGCGGGTGGCGGCGCTCAGTCGCCCACCGGACTGCCTCAGCCATTGCTGTCCGGCTTGCGCGGCGTATCGATGCCGCGGTCGTTGGGGGCGCCGGAGCCACGATCGTTCATCATGGACTGCATCATGGTGTTGCAGCTCTCCATCATTCGGCTCATCCGACCCATCATGCCCATCATGCCACCCTGGCCCATGATCCCGTTCTCTATCATGGGTGTGCGCTCACCGGTATTTCCGGAGCCCTGGGCAAAAAGGGCGGGCGCTACCGCGAGCCCCGCGATGATTGCGGCGGTGGCGGCGAGGATCTTCGTGGACTTACGCATCGTGCATACTCCTTTGGGTGGTTTCGGATTCGGGTTCGCGCAAAGCAGCCGGCAACTGCACGAGAACGCTCGCCTGGCATTCGGTCTCCGCCGGCGGTTCGGCCAGCGACACGGGTGCCGTGACCTCGACGGCCGAAGGCTTGAGCGTCTTTTCAGCTGCCGCCTCGGTTGCGCAGGAGCGACCGGCCATTCGGTTCACGCACAGGCCAAGCGCGCACATCACGAGGCAGGGCAGCGCGGTGATGAGCAACGGCGCAATACCGGCTGCGACCAGCCAGCTCCAGTTGAAGGCGAGGCCGGTGGCGAGAGCGATGGTCGCCAGGGCGATAAGCCCGCGGCCGCCGAGGTAGTAGCGGAGCGCATAGAGAATGTCGCGGGAGAGCGGGGTCTCGGTTGCTTCAGGTGATCTCGTATCTGTCATGGGGCTTTCTCCTTGCTTTCGATTTTTGCCGCGCCGCCTTCGGGAGCCGGTGCTGAACCTCGGTCGCGCCCAGGCGGGACGTCGGCAGCTGGCACGTTTTGCTGCTCTGTCTTCTCAGAACAGGAGTTCTGACCGAGATGACCGCGGATAAACGCGACCATCTCCGGCGTATCCCAATCGGCTGGCCCGACGAGACGCCCGATCTCGCGGCCCTCGCGATCGATCAGCAGTGTCGCCGGCAGGCCGAAAATGCCGAGTTCGCGCAGCGCCTTGCCGCCCTCGTCGATGTAGAGGGTAAGGTTCTTGATCCCGATCTCGCCGAAGAACTTGCGCACGACATCGATGCCCGCGCGATCGATCGAGAGGACAACGACCTCGAAACCGGGCCCGCCGAGCCCGGCCTGTAGGCGGTCGAGCGTCGGCATCTCCTTCCGGCACGGACCGCACCAGGTCGCCCACACATTGAGCAGCACGACCTTGCCGTTGAAATCGGAAAGGCTCTTGGGTCGGCCGTCGCCATCCTTGAACCGCAGCTCCGGGAGGGCCTTCGGCTCCTGATGCACCACGAAGTTCTGCGGCGCCTCCGCTCCCAGCGCAGGTCCGGCGAATGCAAGCACGACAGCGAAAAGGGCAACAGCGAGTGACCTCATCGTTGCGCCTCCGTCGCTTCCGCCCGGAGCCGAGCGATCAGAGGCAGGATTGTGTTCGCAAGAGCCTCCTCGCTGACCGGCCCGATGTGCTTGTAGGCGATGCGCCCGTCTGCGCTGACCACGAAGGTCTCGGGCACGCCATAGATGCCCCAGTCGATGGCGACACGGCCATTGAAGTCGGCGCCTGTGCGAGTGTAGGGATCGCGCAGCGTGTCGAGCCATTTGGCCGCGTCGTCAGGCCGATCCTTATAGTTGATGCCGTGCAGCGGTACGGTCTTGTTCGCGGCAATGCGCATGAACAGAGGATGCTCCGCGCGGCACGCCACGCACCAAGAGGCGAAGACGTTGACGAGCGACACCTCACCGCGGAGATCGCCGCTCGAGAGGCCGAGGATTCGGCCCTTGACCGGTGGCAGGGTGAATTCCGGAACGGACCTGCCGATCAGCGCCGAGGGAATCTCCTGCGCGTTGCGCGTAAGCCCCCAGGCGAGCACGACAGCCAAAGCGGTAAAGGCTGCGATCGGAACGACGTAGAGCAGGCGACGCCGCGATGCTTCCACCTCGCGAGTGGAGCTATTAGTCAAGTCCACCGGTGTTGTATCGTGTGTCATCTCGTCAGGTTTCCTAGACGTGTCACGGCACCCTCATTCCGTGGCGTAGACAGTGGGCGCCTTGCCATCCTTTGTGACGGCGTAGATCGTGAAGGGAACGGTCTTGGCGCCGGTCATGCCGGGCGAGCCCATCGGCATGCCGGGCAGGGTGATGCCGGCGATGGCAGGGCGCTCCCTAAGGAGCTTGTTGACAGTGTTCACCGGCACGTGGCCGTCGACGACATAGCCGTCGATGAACATCGTGTGGCAGCCCTGAAAATCCTCAGGCACGCCGGCCTTGCGGCTGATCTCGGTGAGGTCGTTGGTCGGCTTCACCTCCACCTTGAAGCCGTTGGCGCGCAGATAGTTTGCGTAGCCTTCGCAGCAACTGCACTGCGGGTTCTTGTAGAGTGTGGCTTTGCGCACGTCCTCGGCGTGTGCGCGGGCAAGTCCCAGGAAAAGCAGGGAGGCGATTGCGAGAAGTCGAAGCATGACAAGGTCCTTTCGGTCGAGGTTGTTGCGTTCAGCATTTTTCCGCGACGAACCGCTCGAGCTCGTCGATGCTGGAGAAGATCACGGAGACACGGTCGCCCATCATGCCGGCGCCGGTGATGACCGGCTTGCGAGGTGCAGGCCCGGTACCGCGGCTATCCACCTTCAGGCGGACATTCATTTCCCAGTAGGGGGTCTCTCTGCCGTCGGCCGTCGCGATGAAGTAGCTGTCGGCGCAATGGCGGATCGCGGTGACTTGCGCGTGTTCGAGAGCGCCCGACAGCGGTTCCGGTTGCTGACCACGGACATAATCAGGAGGCACGAGCTTCTGCTCGACCACCGTCTTCGCCCCACCCTGGGCCATGGCAATTCTCAGGAAGGCGATGAGATCTGCGCGGTCCCGATCACGCTCAATTCCGCGGAATACCATGTACGTGCCCGGCACCATTGCATTCGGATCGGCAAGCCAGGCGTTCACCGTGTCCGCATCCCAGGAGAAGTCGGCCGACTTCAGCCCGGGCGAATAGCGAACGAAGCTATCGATCCTGCCAGCCGGCCGGTCCCAGAGTCCTGCGAGGCTGGGGCCTGTCAGGTGAACGCCAGGTTCCAGCGAATGGCACGCGACGCAGGCGCGATAGAACTCGCCGCCACGCTTGGCATTGCCGTCGGCTGCGGGTGCGCTGTTCGCCGAAAGGAGAGCAAAGCCGACGGAGACGGATGCGATGAAGCGCTTCATGTCTTGCTTCTCCCGCCACCGACACGCAGCACCGTCATCAGCCCGGCGGTCTGATGATCCGTGACGTGACAATGCAGCATCCAGTCGCCGGGATTGTCGGCGACGAAAGCGATGTCGACCGAGTCTCTGGGCGCCATGAGCACGGTGTCGGCCCATTGGTTGTGCGGGACCGGCGCTCCATTGCGGGCAAGCACTCGGTAGCTGAAGCCGTGCAGGTGCATTGGATGCCACCAAGCCGTGTCGTTCCGCAGCGTGATGACGTGGTTTTGCCCTTGCGCGAGCGTGACGAGCGGCGGCATGCCGGCGTGCCCATCGCCGGTCATGGAGTTACCGTTGATGGTCCAGACGGCACGGCCGTGCCCCATCATGCCGCCCATGCCCTGCATCATGCCGCCGCCCATCATTCCCATGCCGCTCATCATGCCGCCCTCGAGCTTCAGCTCGTGACGTTGGGCACTGGAAAGATCGGGCTCGGGCAGCGGGTTGGCTGGCAGGCGCAACGGGGCATCGGGAGGGTCGCTGCGCAGCGGCGGGTCATCGGTGTAGGCGAGGTGGGTGAGCCAGTAGGCGAGACCCTCGTAGAAGTCGTCGATGATCCGATAGCGCCGGCCCGGCTCACCCACCATGTCGAGGACGACGTCGGTGCGCATGGCGGGACCGAGCAGGAGGCGGCCGCCCACAGGCTCATGCGGATCGCAGGGCTGGCCGTCGGTCGCGATCACGACCGGCCGATGGCCCTCGAAGCGAAGCGCCATGATGCGCGCGAGCGAGGCGTTGACGAGGCGAAGGCGGATGCGCTCGCCGGCACGCACCGGTTGATCTTCGGGGACGACGCCGTTCAGCGTGACGGTGTTGCCGATCCGGCCCGACATTGCGGCTTCCATGCGGTTGCCGAAGCCGGAGGCGATCTGGCCACCTGATGTGAGGCGCCAGTCGGTGACTACCCACAGCATCTCGCGATCGACGACGATGGGCTCCCGCTCCTCGATGATCAGTGCGCCGGCAAGCCCGCGCCCGAGCTGTTCGAGGCTGTTGGCATGCGGGTGGTACCAGAACGTGCCGGCGTCAGGTGGCGTGAATTCATAGGTGAAGGTTTCGCCTGGTTTGATCGGCGCCTGGGTCAAACCGGGCACGCCATCCATGGCATTCGGCAGACGGATGCCGTGCCAATGGACCGTCGTATCCTCGTCGAGCCGGTTCTCGACGACGATGCGAACCGCCTCACCCTGCTTGAGGCGAAGCGTTGGGCCTGGGATCGTCCCGTCATAGGCCCACACCGCGGTTCGTGGGCGATCCCTGTCGATGAGCAAGGCCTTTGCTGGCGCGGCGACGATACGAAGTTCGTTTCCCGTGGCGGCGCGCGACGGCCGGACGAACGGCAACGAACTGACGGCAATGCTTGCGCTCGCCAGGAGAAATCTCCGACGCGAGACGAGACGACTTGATCTATTGTTCACTCTCGAACCCTTCTGCGGTCTCGGTGCGCGGCGCAGGTCGCCAGCGCTGAAATGCCGGCGTCGCCGCTCGCGACGCGCCATTGCGTGCTCAAGCACGCGTGGGCGCACTCATGACGCAGGGATCAGCCGTCTATGACAGCCGACAATGCGTCAGCCGAGATCGCTGGGTTTAGGAGGGTAGGGGTCAGGCCAAGCGGTTCGTCCGCTCAGCACCGGATATGCCGCTGGCTGCAGAGGCGAGAGGAAAACTCCCGCGACGCTCGGTACGTGGGGCAGCAAGGCAAGGACGGGAGCCATGCAGTTGGGCGGGCACGAGGCCATGGCGCCATCATCACCCCCACCGGCTGGACAGCCCTGACAACCGTCGTCTGAGGAACCGCTCATGTCGGAGGACATGGTCATCTTGGCCGCCATGTCACTGGCCTGTACAGCCGACAGGCTCATACCCACCGTCACGAAGACGGCAAGGAATAGTGCCAGTATCCGCCGAATGGGCCGATGCGTCATAGCACTCCTAGGATACGGCAAAGCCTCGACGGGACAAGGTCGATCACGGATGTGTGACCATCCGATGCACTCAAGTCGATCCGAGCTGACGCTGCATCTGATCGGGCGGCGTAGCGTGCGGTGGGCCTAAAGCCGCAACGATCCGGCAATCTGCGATAGTGCCGCAACCGCACCGTCCGATGAAGTCGGCAAGCTCCCGGCGAAGCGCTGACAGATCCGAGATCTTGCGATCAACCTCGGCGAGATGCTGTTTCGCGATGGCGTCGACACCCTCACAAAAGCGATCGTTCTGATCGCCACGCTGTTTAGCGCAACCACGCTCTGGATGGCGATCCTGGCCGAAACCCGACTGTGATGGTAACCGCGAATGCGTTGCGCCTGCCGCGCTTTCGCGGAAGTGTCGCCTAACGTGAGCCGCCGCGGTCAGCTTGGATGCTCTCCTGCCTAGAGTCGAAACCATGGCAAGGTCAGATATATGCAAGCGATCATCGCAGCTACCGGGACGACCCATACCAATCCTGCCCAAACTCTTGTCGTCCACTGCGCGGGTATCGCAGCGGCCACGATAGCGAGGAGGAACGCGCCCAGAGCTGCACTGGCGGTCCACCCGTACCAGTACATAGCGGGATTGATGAATGCGACCGCGGGATCGACAACATCCCTGGCGTGGTGTGTGCCAGGAAGGATCACGCCGATCGCCGGATAGACGGTGAAGAGTGCAAGATCGGCTTTCACCGCGATCACGTAGAGGACGGCGAAAGCGACTCCGTATACGCAAGCGAAAAGGCGGAAGCGGGGCGACGGCGTCACGATGCAAAGCCCATGATGTTGTTGAGGACGTGGCCAATTAGGAAGCTCCACCAGATGATCACCGCAAGGATCGAGGTCAGTGCGACACGGGTTTGCGCTGAGTCCTTGGAATCTTGCCGGCGCCAGAAAAGCCAGTAGGCAGGCAGCAAGGCCAAGCTTTCAATGGCGGCCACTGCTGCTCGGGAGCTATCGCGCCATGCGGGGCGATAGCTCTGTCGAGGCAGACTCAACGCTTCTTCATCGGCCGCGTCTTGCGCAAGCGAACATCTGGGGATGGCGCCTTCCTGATGCGGCCAGCCTCGCTGTCCTTGCGGCGCTGCCTAAGCCAAGTCTCGACTTCGCCGAGGTCCCACACTACGCATCGAGGTGTGAGATAGTAACGGCGCGGGAATTCGCCTCTGATCTCCATCTCGTAGATAGTGGTATCGGCAAGCGGAACGATCATATGCAGCTCGTGTCGGCGAATTGTCCTCGGTAGCCCAGATAGAACTGTAGGAGGGCCGGCATGCTTCGGCGGCTCCGCTGGCTTGTCGATCTCGTATGAGCCCATAAGCATATGAATGCGATCTGGGTTTCTGGTCATGTCTATTCTCCATTCTTGCAGGAGGAGATGACATGACAGTCGAGTCGCAGGTTCCCGTCGATGTTGTAGGTAAAACGGGCGCCAGTTGTGAACACAGCAAGTTTGTTCCGCCGAAGCGCGGGGTTCCCAGCAGATTTGCGCGAACCTCGATCTCAATTCGCGCTGATAGCCATTTGAAGGCCGGTCCAGTTAGCGTATTTGTCCCCTGTTTCTCGAATGTGAGTATAGCGCTTGAGGCTGACCCATGATCGGTGTCCGCTGACCCCAGCGACGTGAGGAATATTCCAGCCCATCTCGAACAGGCGTGAAATTCCCTCGTGACGCAGATCGTGAAAATGCAAGTCTTCGATGCCAAGCAGCTTGCACGCGCGCGTGAAGTTGGCGGTGATAGCATCGGTGGAGTAGGGAAAGATTTCCGGCTTCCTCTTGGGCATGCTTTCAATGACCTGCATGGCCTCCGGCGGAACGTCCACCCAGGTATCATTGCCGATCTTCTCACCAGGGTGCTTCATGTCTCGCACCATCACGCGCTTGTGCTCTTTCTGGAAGTCATCCCAGGCAATGCACGTGATTTCCTCTTGGCGGCGAGTTGAGAAGAGGGCGAAGACAATAACCTTGTGCATCGGCATCGCTTGGGGAGCACGCTTGCGCCTATCGATGAAGTGCGCCAACAACCTGTCCAGTTCCTCAAGCGTTGGTCGGCGATCACGTTGGACGGAGCGCGAGATAATGCCCAAGCGGCGTGCGACCTTGATCGCGTCCTTCATCTCTCGATCATCGAGGCTGTAATCCCACATCGGTCGTGCAATGGCGAAGATCGCAGCAAGATGACTGGCGTAGTTGCCGACAGTTTGTGGTTGGGCCGTCAGTGATTGCATGAACTCGATGATATCTTTCGACTTGATCGTCGAGCAGGGCATATCGGCGATGGGAAACTTCTTGATCGCTTTCAGCACTTGGGCCTTCGTGCGGCCAATCTGCTTGACGGATTCCTCGATGTAGCGATCGATGGCTTTCGCCAAGGTTGCGTCGGCCGTCTTCACGCGGTCGATCACGCCTGGCTTCGCGAGCTCGCGTTCACGCTGCTTCATCCAAGCAGTTGCCGCCGGCCGCCTGTCAAAGGTCTCTGTCTCATGGTAGGTCACGCCATCCCGCATCACCCGCACGCGCGCGCGATAGGCGACGCTGCCGTTTTTCCGCTTGCGTGGCGAGATGGTACCCATGTCCCACTTTCTGATTTGGTCCACGGGAATTATATTTGGTCCACGGGACCAAATCTAGGGTCAAAACGGCCGGATTTGGTCCAAAACGAGCGGCAATGAGACGTGAATAAAGTGGCACAAGATATTGATAAAACTCACGGTACAAGGTATTTTGCGCCTCACAGATTTTCCGTCGCCCCCATGATGGACTGGAGTGACCGGCATTGCCGGTTCTTCCACCGCCAGATGACGCGCCATGCCTTGCTCTATACCGAGATGGTGACCGCCCAGGCGATCCGCCATGGCGACCGCGAGCGCCTGATCGGTTTCGACCCCGACGAGCAGCCGGTCGCCCTGCAGGTCGGCGGCAGCGATCCGAAGCTCCTGGCCGAGGCGGCGAAATGGGGCGAAGACTTCGGCTATTGCGAGATCAATCTCAATGTCGGCTGCCCGTCGGATCGCGTGCAGGAAGGGCGCTTTGGCGCCTGCCTCATGGTCGAGCCCGGTCTCGTCGCCGAGGGCGTCGCGGCGATGCGGGAAGCCGTGTCCGTCCCGGTCACCGTAAAATGCCGGATCGGCATCGACGACCAGGACGAGGATGAGGATCTCGACCGCTTCGTCGCCACCGTGGCGGCGACCGGATGTGGGACCTTCATCGTCCATGCCCGCAAGGCCTGGCTCGAAGGACTCTCGCCCAAGGAGAACCGCGAGATCCCGCCGCTCGATTACGAACGCGTCTATCGCCTGAAGAAATCGCGGCCCGGGCTCACCATCATCATCAATGGCGGCATCGCTTCATTGGATGAGGCGGAGGCCCATCTCCCGCATGTCGATGGCGTCATGCTGGGGCGCGCCGCCTATCACACGCCGTGGATTCTGGCCGATGTGGATCACCGCCTCTTCGGCGAGGCGCCGCCGGCGCTGACGCGCGCCGACATCGTCGCGCGCATGAAGCCCTATATCACCGCCGAGCTGGCAAGAACGCCCGGACTGGCGCGCATCACGCGCCACATGCTGGGCTTGTTCCATGGCGAGCCGGGCGGGCGCTTCTGGCGCCGCGTTTTGTCCGAGAATGCGCATCGCCGGGGTGCGGGTGTGGAGATCGTGGACCAGGCGCTGGCGGCGGTGGCCGAGCAGGTGCATCGCCTCGAAGCGGCGGAGTGAGCTGCCGAGCAGGCGTTTGATATCTCCGCTTAGGCTACCGGCGCTTTCAGACCGAAGTGATGCTCGCCGTCATCGCCGGGTTGATCGCACCGGTACGGTTTCCGGGGAACAATCGCGCCACACTTGTCGTTCATGATCTATGGCCACGATCCCCACGCCCGAACAACCCGACCTGCCGGAACCACCGGCGCCGCCGGATCAACCCATCCCGCCGGAACCCGGCCGCCCGCTGCCCGGTCCCGAGATCGAGCCGCCCGACCGGCGCAAGAACCGGCCGATCATCGAGCCCGAGAAGGACGGCGGGAAGCGATAGGCGCGCGAACATCGCGGCTTGCCTTGCAACCCTGACTTAGTGTTAATGGAGACAAGACGGGCTGATTTGCCGGGCCAGCTGCAATGAAACTGCGTGCCTTACTGGGTTTTTCTGCAATCGTGGTTCCTGTCCTGGGCCTTCCGGCCGGGACCCGGGCCGTTGCGGCGGATTGCAGCGGCATATCGGGCGTCAATGAGGTCGACAATTCCGAAGTGAATGCCTGTCTGAAGCCCGTCGTCAACGCGCGGGCGCTGATCGCCGTTTCGGATGCCGTGCAAAAGGTCATCGCCGGTCAGCTGCTGGCCAATGGCGGCGATATGCCCGAGCCCGCCGGCCTTATGCTCGAAAGGCCCGAAGATGTCGCTGCCCGCCTCGCCGGCGATGGCCGCATCACGGTCGAGCCTACCGCCGATGTGCCGGCAGAGCCCGCCAAGCAGCGCCTGTGGAACGCCTGGATCGACGGCAAATACAGCTGGATCGAAGGCAGCAACGATCTGGACGACAGCAAAGGCCCGCTTATCAACGGCATGATCGGCATCGATTACCGGCTGTCGACTGGCGCGGTGCTCGGTCTTCTCGGCACCTATGAGACCTCGCGGCTCAAGACCGGCGGCGTATTGCCCATCCGCCAGACCACCGAAGGTTGGGGCGGTGGCGCTTATGTCGGCGTGACGGTCACCCCCAATATCGTCTTCAGTGGCCTTGCCACCTATGCGGCGATCGACACCGATCTCGATCTCGCCAGCAGCGGCGAGACCGATTCCGACCGCGTCCAGCTCTCGGCCGGCTTCACCGGCTACTGGTATTTCGGCACCACGCGGCTGTCGCCCTCGGTCACGCTCGCCTGGTCGAAGGAATGGCAGGATGAGTATTCCGACGGCATCAATCCCGCACAGAAATTCGAGACCGGGATCCTCACCGGCGGCACGGTGCTGGGCCATACTTTCGCAACCGGCGGCGCCACCTCCGTCGAGCCCTGGGCGGGTGCCTTCATCGACTACACCTTCCTCAATGAGACGGATACGGAAGGGCTCGGCACGGACTCGATCGATGAGCAGGCCGATCTGCGCCTGCAGGCCGGATTGACCCTCAATCTCGCGACCAATATGCAACTGACCCTCACGGGCGAGACGGCGGGCCTTATCGTCGATGAGACCGACTCCTATGCGGGCCAGGCCAATTTCGCTATTCAGTTCTGAGCGTCATCAGCCATCCGGCAATCTCACATGAAAATTCTGTTTGCGATGCTGCTGCTGGCGGGCAGCTTTCTGGCGACGCCGGCTGCCGCCAATGTCTCCTGCGATGGCGCGGCCACGCTCGTCTGCACCGACAGCGCCTTGCGCGCGCTCAATGAAGATCTTGGCGCCCGCGAAGCGCTGCTCAAGGCGGCGGCGATGCATCCGGCCTTTCGCAGCGAGCTGGCCGAGGCCAATGAAGACTGGGAGGCGGCGATCGAGGATTGCGCCGCCTCGGCCAATGCGGCGGCTTGCTATGGCAAGCGGCTGACCCAGCGCATCGCCGTATTCGATCTTCTGAAGCGCCTGTTTGCCGGACCGCATCTGCCACAAAGCGCGGTCGAGGCCTGCTCCGCGCGCGGTGCCGCCTCCAATGCCTGTTATGATGGCCTCTTCGCGGCCGCCGACACGGTCTATGCGATCACCGCGCGCGCTTTCCAAACATCGCTCGCCGCCGTCAATATTCAGACGCCGACCGCGCCTGATGGCGGCACCCAGGCGTCGACCGCGGAGGAGGCCTTCCGCGCCTGGCGCACCGCCGAGTGCGCCGCTCTCAGCCAGAGCCCGATGATCGAGCAGGGCGAGGCGGGCGGCGTCATCGCCTGCCAGATCGATCTCACCTGGCGCGAGCTCTCAGGTCTTGCAGCCTTGCTGGGCCGCCAGCCGCACTGGTCGGAACGCATCCCCGACTATGCGCCGCGCATCCGGGCCTGCCTCGACCGGGGCCGAGACGATGACGTCGATTTGCGGGTCGTTGACATTTTCATGTCCGAAGACGGTGAGGTCATCCGCCTCATGGGATCGCGCGGCCGCTATGATTGCTCGGCGCTGGCGGGCACGATCTCCTCCTTTGCGGCGACGCAAGGCCGCTCGGTCCGGCCCGGCGAGGGAGAGGCGGCCTTCATTCCGGTGCAGGGCTTGCGGCCGCCCGAGCAGGTGCTGGCGGCGAAGGCCGGATGCTATGAGACGCAAGCGGTCATTGTCGCGGAAGCCAGGCTTTCCGGCTGGGTCGCCGTCTCGCATTGCGAATAGCGGAGAAGGCCGCTATCCGACATACCAGATCTTGCGCGGATCATCGGCGGCGCGCCGATAGGTGAAGGCCGCTTCGATCAGCGCCCGCAAGTCGAATAGCGGCTGCCAGCCGAGCACCGCGCGCGCTTTCGCATTGGAAAGCGCATTCGAGTGGAAGCGAGACCTGATCTCGACCGGCTGCATCCCGCGGGTCTCGCGCAGGATCGCTGCCGCCTCGCCATAATCGACCGGATCCGTCATCGCGACATTGAACAGCTGGCCGCGGGCCGCGTCATTGTCCACCACAATGGTCATCGCGGAGACGAGATCCTCGACATGGACGAAATTGCGCTTGAGCGGCCGGTTGTTGATGTCGAGCAACAGGGGAGCCCGGTTCTCCGCCGCATGGCGCAGATTCTCCTCGGGCGGCATCAGCTCGTCCCACAAGGGGCCGCCGAACTGGTCCGTCCCAAAGGCAAGCGCATAGCGGAAGTCGTCCTTCTCCATGATCCAGGGCGCCCTGAGGATCGTGCCGTTCAAGCCATACTGATGGCGGTATTGCTCGACCATTTCCTCCTCGAGCACCTTCGAAAAGGCATAGACCCCGGGATAAGCGCGCCGCGGCGAGGTTTCCGTGACGGGCTCGGGATAGTCGACAAAGCAGTGCCCGACCGCCGCATCGCCGCCCACCAGCACGAGCTGGCGCAGCGTCCGGCTGGTGCGCGCCGCTTCGAGGAGGAGGAACAGCCCCTTGATCGAGACATCGATCACCTGGGCCGGATCTTCCTTCACCGTCGCCAGATGGAATACATGCGTGACGCCGTCCATGGCGCGCGCGAGGACGGCGCTGTCGGCAATCGATCCTCGGATGATGTCGACGCGCTCATGGGGGGCCACCGTGCGATTGTGGCAGAGCGCGGTGATCCGGGCCTGGGCGAAAAGGGGATGGGCAAGCACCCGCGCAATGAAGGTCTGGCCAACCTTGCCGGTCGCTCCCGTCACCAGGAAACGCATGATCCACCTCCCATGATGGGCACGACCCATCATTGCCGCAGAAGCCACGCTTTCGGGTTAGTTAGGTCTCGCTTTGGAAAGGACGCCCCCGAGGCGTCAAAAGATCCGGCAAAGCGCGAGGACTTTGCCGATCAGTAGTCGGTACTTAAAGCGGCTTGAGATTGACGGCGGAGCTCTTGCCCCGCTTGGGATCCTGTTGCAGCTCGAAGGAGATTTTCTGGCCTTCATTCAGCCCGGTCAAACCCGAGCGCTGCACTGCCGAAATATGTACAAACACGTCAGCGCCCCCACTCTCCGGCTGTATGAAGCCGAAGCCCTTGGTGGTGTTGAACCATTTAACCGTGCCAACCGGCATATTCGTCCTCCACTCCTTCACAGCCACCCGGCTGCGACCGCGCTAAGATAAGGAAATTTTAGACTTGTGCAACTTGATACTATTCGAGCCCCAGCCGGCCCCGTCGGCCGCCTTTGCGCCTCTTGCGCAATGTGAGGGTCGAGACCCGTTCGGGCAGGGTGGTCATGATCTGCCGCCGATCGGCCGAGCTCATGGCGAGCCAGCCCCCGATTTCCCCACGCGTGCGACCGCAGCCCACGCAAAATCCGGTCTCCGGGTCGATCACGCAGACCTTGATGCACGGGGTTTCGATCTCTTGCGAGGCAAGCGCGTTCATGGAAGCCAAAATAGGCTTGTCTGGGGGTGTGGCAGGCATGGAAACGGCATCGTTGTGCTGGAAAACGCCATGCCGGACAAGGGGCTTAGTCTTTGAGATAGAGGACGCCGTTCTCGATCCTGAAGCTCGACAGCCGGCCGAGGAAGCTCATGCCGAGCAGCGATCCCCGCATGACGCCTTGCGGCAGGACCATGCCGTCCACGTCACGCACCCGGACATTGTCCACCTCGACGCGGCGCAGCTGGACACGGGCTGCCTTCACGATGCCATTGGCCGTGCTCACCGGCACATCGTAATCGAGGCCATGCGGCCGCAAGCCGACCTTCTCGGCATCTTCATAGGAAAGGGCCACGCCGGTGGCGCCGGTATCGACCATGACGACGATCGTCGTGCCGTTGATGTCGGCCTTGGCGATATAGTGCCCGCTGCTGTCGGCCTTGAGCTCGGTGGCGCTGAACAGCTGGGGTTCATCGAGGCTGGGCCGCAGGCCCTCCACCGTTTGGGCTTCGATATAGGCCTGCAAACCCGCCGCCAAGGCGATGACCGCGAGCGTCGGAAGGGCGATGCTCGGCCGGTTGATCAAGCGCGTCGCGATGAGCGCGGCGGCGATCAGGGCAAAGCAGGTTATCCAGATCATCATTCTCGGACTGCCTGATGAGACTAAGGACTGTCAGTCTTCACAGCCTGCCATCAAGGAGGGGTAAAGGCGGAAGCCCGCTCCGCAGTCGTGGTTAAAAAAGGGTTGCCGCCGCCGCGGCGATCATCGCCGTCTCGCTGGCGAACTGGACAGCGCCGCAGATATCGCCGGTATGCCCGCCGATCTGACGCATCGCCAGGAAGCGCACGGCGCCCGCCGCCACCGCCCCGGCGCCGGCCACGACCAGGGCCGGAACAAGCCCATAAGTGAAGAGGATCAGCGCCAGGGCCAGGCCTCCCCCGATCAGCAGCGCATTCCGGGCGGTGAAATCCGAAGGTTGGCCCGCCCCATGGGCCACGCCATCGCTGCGCGCCGGCGGCGTCGAGGCCATCAGCCAGACGATGAGGGCACGGGAAAACCCGCCAGTTGCGGCAAGCAGCGCCATGAGCTGGAGCCAGGACCCCTGGGTGAGCGCCGCCAGGCAGGCGGCCTTGACGAGCAGGCCCAGGATCAGGGCCAGAACCCCATAACTCCCGATATGGCTGTCGCGCATGATGGCGAGCTTGCCTTCGCGGTCCTTCCCGCCACCCAGCCCGTCGGCGGTATCGGCAAGGCCATCCTCATGCAGGGCCCCGGTCAGGAGAGCCAGCGCGGCGAGGATCAGGCCGGCGGCGGCGAGCGGGGGAAGGCCGAGCCCGGCCAGCGCCGCAAGCCCCAATCCCGCCAAGGCACCGATGAGCGCGCCGGCCAGGGGAAAGGCCCGCATGGCCTCGGAAAGCGGCACGAAGGGCAATTCGGCCGGCATCGGCAGGCGGGTCAGAAAGCCGACGCACGCCGCGAGGTCGGCGGTCCAGCCTTTCACAATGTCGGTTCCGGAGCGACGGGAAGCCATGGCGCGATCATTATGCGGCGGCTATCAGGGGGGCAACA
This sequence comes from Taklimakanibacter lacteus, assembly GCA_003576695.1. Lineage (GTDB taxonomy): Bacteria > Pseudomonadota > Alphaproteobacteria > Rhizobiales > Aestuariivirgaceae > Taklimakanibacter > Taklimakanibacter lacteus. The sequence continues at coordinate 18,486 of QOZQ01000007.1, read as the reverse complement.
TCCCCCCGTGCCAACTCAGGAAAAAATATGAACGCGACGACCGGCCTGCCCTTTGACGATATCCGCCGCCTGCTCCGGGATTTGCCGGGACCGGACGAGGAGGCTGCCGCGGCGGTGCGTGCCCGCGACCGGCGCCTGACCAAGCCGCCGGGCGCGCTCGGCAGGCTGGAGCACCTGGCCGAATGGCTGGCCCTCTGGCAGGGACGCCACAGCCCCAGGGTGGAGCGTCCGGTGGTTGCGGTCTTTGCCGGCAATCATGGCGTCGTGAATCAAGGTGTCGCGGCCTATCCGCAGGACGTCACGAAGCAGATGGTCGCCAATTTCCAGGCAGGCGGCGCTGCCGTGAACCAGATCTGCAAGACCTTCGATCTGGGCCTCAAGGTCTTCGAGCTGGCGCTCGAGAAGCCGACCCGGGACATCACCGAAGCCGCCGCGATGGAGGAGGCCGAATGCGCTGCGACCATGGCCTATGGCATGGAGGCCGTTGCCGGCGGGGCCGACCTTTTGTGCATTGGCGAGATGGGTATCGGCAACACGACCATTGCGGCGGCCATTTGCCATGCCCTCTATGGCGGGAGCCCGGCCGACTGGGTGGGCCCCGGCACGGGTGTCGACCAGGAGGGTCTCAAGCGCAAGGCCGATGCGGTGGGGCGCGCGGTCGCCCTCCATGCCGGCAATCTCAAGGACCCGCTGGAAGTCCTGCGCCGGCTGGGCGGGCGCGAGCTCGCCGCCATGGCGGGCGCCATCCTCGCCGCCCGCCATGCCAAGGTTCCGGTGCTGATTGACGGCTATGTGGCGAGCGCCGCCGCCGCCATCCTGCATGCCGCCGCACCCGCGGCGCTCGACCATTGCATCGCCGCCCATTGCTCGGCCGAGCCCGCCCATCGCCGGCTCCTGAAGCATCTGGGCCAGGAGCCGCTGCTCGATCTCGGCATGCGTCTGGGGGAAGGCTCGGGCGCCGCACTTGCCGCCGCGTTGATCAAGGCGGCGGCCGATCTGCACAACGGCATGGCGACCTTTGAAAGCGCCGGCGTCAGCGACAAGGAAAGCTGATAAAGCGATCAGCTCGTAATGGCGATCAGCTTGCGCTGGCTGGCCGAGGCGGCGGCATCCGCGACGATCTCGGCGCGCGGTCCGCTGAGCACGCGGGCAAGCGGGAAGACGACCGTTGCCTCGGTGCCTTGGCCCGGCTTGCTGCGCAATTCGAAGCGGCCGTCATGCATGGTGATCAGGCCCTTGACGATGGGCAGGCCGAGGCCCGCGCCGTCGACGGCCTTCTTCACCGCGAGCGAGCCTCTGGCGAAGGCCTGCATCGCCGTCTCGATTTCCTCCTCCGGCATGCCGGGTCCGTTGTCGATGAAGCTGACCGCGATCTCGCCCGTCTCGCGATAGGCGGCTCTGACGGTGATCTCGCTTCCGTTCGGCGAGAACTTCGCGGCATTCGACAGGAGGTTGATCCAGATCTGCCTGACGGCGCGGCGGTCCGCCATCACTTTAGGCAGCATGGGCGGAATGTCGAAGACGAGCGTCTGCGCTCTTTCCTTGAGCCTGAAGGCGACGAAGTTCCGCACATCTTCAAGCGTGTCGCCGATGACGAGCGGTTCATCGCGGACGTCGCGGCGTCCCGCCTCGATACGCGTCAGATCGAGGATGTCGTTGACGAGGCTCAGCAGGTAGCTGCCTGAATTGTGGATGTCATCGGCATAGGTCTTGTAGGCGGAGACCTCGTGGCGTCCGAACATTTCGCGGCTGATGATCTCGGAGAAGCCGAGAATGGCGTTGAGCGGGGTGCGCAGCTCGTGGCTCATGGTGGCGAGGAACTGTGACTTGGCCTTGCTGGCCTCCTCGGCGCGCTGCTTCTCGCGCTCGGCATCGGCCTTCGCGGCTTCCGCCCGGTCGCGCTCGACCACGAGCCTGGAGACGAGCTCCTCCTTCTGCGCCTTGAAGATCAGCATGTCGCGCGCCGTCTCTTGCAGCTTGCGTGCCAGCAAGACGAAGAAGATCTGGCAACCGATGGCGAGGGCACCCAGTCCGGCGTAAAGATATCCCGACTCGCCAAGGCAGCGCAGCGCCAGGGCGAAGGTCATGAGGCCGGTGCCGGCGACGATGATCGGCATGAAGTTGGCCGATATCATGATGCGCGCGGCGATCATGACCATCAGGCACGCCACCATGAAGACATGCTGCAGGTCGGTGGCGTTGTCCCACAGCAGGAACAGGGGGGCCGCCCAGCAGGCGGCGGTCAGGAACTCCGACGCCGTCATGATGCCCAGCCATTCCTGGAACTTGGACTTCGTCGGCTTGGCCCTGAGATAGAACCGGCACAGGCAATACTGGATGAGCTGGCAGCCGAGCGCCGAGGCGAACCAAGTCAGTGTCTGGTGCCAGGGCGTCCACAGAAGGGTGATCGACGCAAAGAGGACAGCGAACAGGGGGAGCGCCAGGATGACTTTGATCTGGTTCTGCGCGAACAGCGTGAGCAGGTCGCGCTCCCACGGTATGGTTTCGCTATCCCCCAGAACGACGCCGTGTTCGATCCCATCGGCGGGAACTGTCTTTGCATCCGTCATCAGCATGGTGGCCTGCGGAATTTTCGCCCATTAAGTCGTCCCGTGGCGCAGGATAGACGAGCCGGCTTAAAGCCCTGTTCGAGAAAACGCTAAAAATGATCTTATGTGTTTACCATGCCACGGAAATTTGAGCGTCTGACCCGGCGCATAAGGGCCTGCCGCCTGTGCATCGAAGCGCCGCGCGGCCGCCCCCTTCCGCACGAACCGAGGCCGGTTTTCCAAGCAAGTTCAACGGCAAGGCTCCTGATCGCCGGCCAGGCGCCGGGCACCAGGGTGCATGCTTCGGGGCGGCCCTTCACCGATCCCTCCGGCGTGCGGCTCAGGCAATGGCTGGGGATGGACGAGACCCTCTTTTATGATGAACGCCGTGTTGCCGTCGTTCCCATGGGCTTCTGCTTTCCCGGGCAAAATGCCAAGGGCGCCGATCTGCCGCCGAGGCGCGAATGCGCGCCCGCCTGGCGCGACGAGCTCATGTCGCATCTGAGCGCGATCGAGCTCATCGTCTGCCTGGGCCGACCAGCCCAGCTCTGGCACATGGGCGATCTTGCCGGTGCGGATGTGACGGCCGCGGTACGCAACTGGCGCCTGGCTCTTGCCCTGCGGCCACGCGTGCTGCCGCTGCCGCACCCGTCATGGCGCAACAATGCCTGGCTGAAGAAGCACCCATGGTTCACCGATGAGCTTCTGCCGGTCCTGCGCCAGGAAATTGCAGCTCTCTTCCCTGCGCACGGGTCTTCCTGACTTTGGCGTCGCCGAAGTCTTCAACTTTGGCAGGATTTGCTCTAAGCGAGGCCGATGGAAAAGATCACGCGCGAGAAGATACTGGAGGCTTTGGGCCACCTCAGGCTGCCCGGCGCAACGCAAGATGTCGTCTCGGCCGGGCTCATCAGCGACATCGTCATCGCCAACAACCGGGTGATGTTCGCGATCACCGCCGATGCCGCGAACACGGCCGCGATGGAACCCTTGCGCCGCGAAGCCGAGCGCGTTGTCGCAAGCCTGCCCGGTGTCGAGAAAGTCATGGTGGCGCTCACCGCCGAGCGCAAGCAGGCGCCGCCGAAGACGGCCAATCTGCGCGCCGGCATCCCGGGGCTTCGCCATATCGTGGCGGTGGCATCCGGCAAAGGCGGCGTCGGCAAGTCGACCATGGCGGTCAATCTCGCTTTGGCATTGAAGGCCAACGGCCTGCGCGTCGCCATGCTCGATGCCGATGTCTATGGGCCTTCGCTGCCCAAGCTGCTCGGCATCATGGGCAAGCCCAAGGCCGCCGACATGCAGGGCAAGCTCATGCAGCCGATGGAGGCCTACGGTCTCAAGGTCATGTCGATGGGCTTCCTCGTGCCCGAGGACACGCCGATGATCTGGCGCGGCCCCATGGTGATGTCGGCCTTGATGCAGATGCTGCGCGATGTCACCTGGGGTGAGATCGACATCATGATCGTCGATATGCCGCCCGGCACGGGCGATGCACAATTGACGCTGGCCCAGCAGACGCCGCTGTCAGGGGCGGTGATCGTCTCGACGCCGCAGGATCTGGCGCTGCTCGATGCCCGCAAAGGGCTCAACATGTTTCGCAAGGTCAGTGTCCCGGTGCTCGGCATCATCGAGAATATGAGCTATTTCATCTGCGGCAAATGCGGCGAGCGCCATGAGATATTCGGCCACGGCGGCGCCCGCGAGGAGGCCCACCGTCTGGGCGTGCCGTTCCTGGGTGAAGTGCCGCTCGACATGGAGGTGCGCGCCCGCTCCGATGCCGGCGAACCGGTCGTGGCGACCCTGCCGCAGGGCGTGCATGCGGCCATTTTCCGCAAGATCGCCGAGGAGGTTTGGGCCCAGGTCGAGACCGGAACTGTCCGGAAGTCACCCCGGATCGTGATCGAGGACTGATTTTTCCAAGCCTTGGCGTTCACCCTAAATGCCCATAAAAGCTTGATCTTACCCGCCAGTAACGCAAGATTTACCATATGTTCGCTTTAATCGGCGAATCGTGCAGTGGGGAAGAGGTCAACCATGTCGAAACTGATGATCATTCTGGGCATCATCGTCGCCGCTGCCGGCGCGGTGATTGGAGCACTGATCTATGTTTCACCAGGCCAGATGCAGGTCCTGGGGCTGACGCCCGAGGTCGCCGCGGTCCTGCTTGTCGGCGGCCTGGGTCTTGTCGGACTTGGCGGCGTCATCGGCGCAATGGACAAGACCGCTGCCGCCACCCGTGACCTGCGCGCCTGGCTGTCGGGCCAGGATGCGGGCCAAGCGCCCGCTGTCGCGGCCGCGACGACGATTTCCGAGTTCAGCGAAGTGACGGACTCGCCGCCGCCTTTCCCGGTTCCGACCCCCGTCGTCGAGCCCGCGTCATCGGTCAGCAAGATCGATGCCCTCATCGAGGAATCGAAAGCGGAAACCAGCCGGGCCGTCGCCGAGAGCAAGGAAACGATCGCGGCCATGGACAAGGCCAAGGACGAGCTCAACGACGTTCTCGGCGTGACGGAACCTGAGCCTCCGGCACCCCCGCCGCCGGTCGAGGAGCCGCCCGCGGAAGAGGCTGAAGTCGAGGACACGCAGCTCTTTGTCGTCGAGGAGCGTCTGATCAGAGGCCGGCCGGCGCGCGTCCTGTCCGACGGCACGGTCGAGGCCGAGACCGACGATGGCTGGATGCGTTTCGAGAATCTCGAGCATCTCGAGGAATATCTCGATGCCATGTCGCCGGGCCAGTCCTGACGGCTTCCGGCCTGGCGCAAGGCCTATCTGACATCGAGGACGCTGGTGCGCGCATCATGAACGACGGCGCTTGCCGTTGATCCCTTGAAGATGCGTTGCAGGCGCGAGCGGCCTTCATCCGTCACCACGATGATGCGGTAGCTGGACCCGGTCTCGATGATCTCCTCCGCCGTGTCGCCCACCGCGGTGCGCGTATCGGTGACCGTGATCTTCATGGCCTTGAGCAGGGCTCTGGCATTGGCGACAGCCTCTTCCGCCGCCGGGCGCGCCGCTTCGTCGGGGGCCACCGAAAACAGCGTGATCGACGCGCCCATCATATGGGCGAGGACGGCGGCGCGGCGCACCGCCTGCATCGAGCGCGAGGACCCGTCAGTGCAGATGAAGAAGCCTTCCTTGTCGAGGCTCGGACGCGCTACCAGGACCGAGCAGGGGGCATGGGTCACCACTTCCTGGACGACGCCGGTTCCGAACCAGGCCTTGAACTCGCCGCGCCAGCGCGATGGCTCGCCCAGGATCATCAGATTGTAGGGGCCGAGCTCATATTGATCGAGGATGCCGTTGGCGGCGTCAGGCGCCGTCTTGAGCTTGAGCACGACGCTGCGTCCCTTGGGGCTTATATATTCCACCTTCGTGTCGCCGGCGGGGTCGCCCCAGGCATCCTGCTGGCTGGCTTCCTTGGGCCAGCTTTCGACATCGATGCCTTCCTCCTTGAGGATGGAAAGCGCCCGCTTGAGGTCGCGCACCCCTGGCAGCTCGAAGCCCGAATCCATCATGTTCTGCCGGGCGATGCGCAATTGCAGGCCGCCCGACCACAAAGCCTGGTCGATCGGGCGCACATAGAGGACGATGATGTCGCACTCGTCGTTGAGGGCGAGGCGGGCGGCGAACTGGACGGTGATGAAGGCTTCTTCCGTTCCATCGATGCAGGCGAGGATGCGGAACCGGTTGCGCCGCTGCTGGCGCAGGTTCTGCAGGGTCTTCTGCACCGCGCGCTCCTGCCGGTCGCTGAGCCTGGTGCGCGTGAACAGCTTCTTCAACACTCGCAGTTTCCTTTCCGCGACTCGATCTTAGCGCGCATCCCGGCGAAGTGGAATCCACTTCGCCGAACTTGGCGGGATTTGCTCTAACGCGCGATCAAGGGCCAATAGAGGCTTGCGAGTCCGAGCAGGATGATGACCGAGACGATCATCATGCGCGAGCCGATCTTGAAGAAGTCGCTGCCCTTGAGGTAGCCCGACGCATAGATGATGGTGAAAGCGGGCTGCGCGGCCGGCGTCAGATAGCCGAAGGCCGAGGAGATCGCGGTAAGGAAGCCGACGATGATCGGGTCCTGGCCGGCGACATGGGCCGTGTTGAGCAGGACGGGGCCGAGCACCGCCACCGCGGCACCCGCCGTCATCGTGTTGGACACGCCGATGGTGAGGAGCGAAATCGCGGTATTGAAGCCGAGGCCGCTGCCGGCGCCGATATTCTGCAGCAAGGCCAGGAAGCTCTTCGCCACCCAGTCGGCCGCACCCGTTTCCGTCATCTCGACGCCGAGCGAGATCGCCGCCGCGTAAAGCAGGACGACACCCCAGTTGACGCCGGAATTGATATCCTCCCAGCGCACCAGGCCGAAGACCAGGAAGGCCGCGACGCCGATCAGTGCGATGACGCCGAGGCCCAGATGCTGCGACAGGAATATCCAGCCGAGGATGGTCAGGCAGAAGATCAGGATGGTGAGCCAGCCCGAAGGCTTGAGCGGGCCGTCCATGATCACCTGGGTGCGAAGCCGCGAGACCGAGCGCGACATGTCGGTCGTTTCCGGCTTGAAGGTGAAGACGAGGATCGCCGCCACGATCGGCAGGCGGATCAGGAACATCGGGAAGGCATAGACCGCCCAGGTCAGGTAATCCATGAGATAGCGCCGCGTCGCGGGATCGAGCGGATCGTAGAGGAGGTCTTTCCAGTAGGAGATGATGATGGCGTTGCGGGCGCCGCCCGACGGGGTGGCGACGCCGGCGATCGAGCAGCCATAGGCGATCGAGAACAGGATGACGGCCGCCAGATTATGCACTTTCTTCGGTTCCTGCGAGGTCAGCGTGATGAGCGTCACGCCGACCGGAAGCATCATGGCGGCAACCGTGTGCTCGCCGATGAAGGCGGCGAGCGTGCCGCAGACCGCGGTGATCCCGAAGCTGATCCAGTAGACGTTGGTGCCGGTCATCTGCACGATCGACCAGGCGATGCGCCGGTCGAGACGCTGCTTCACGATGGCGACCGCCAGCATCAGCGAGCCCATGATGAACAGGACCGAGTCGGTCATCAGGCTTTGCGCCACTTTCGTGGGGTCGACCTTGAGGAGGACCACCTGGCCGATGATGATGAGGAGCGGCACGGTGGGCAGCGGCACCGCCTCGGTCACGAACAGCATGGTGGCCATGACCGACATGGCGAGCACGATCTGCCCTTCCTCGGTCAGGCCATCCGGTGTCGGCGCGACGATCAGCAGGAAGCCCACCAGCATGGTGATGAAGAACCACCGCCGCGCCCAGAAGAAATTGAGGTCGACATTCTGGCGCAGAATGAGGTAGCGCTGGTAGCCGCGGCGCTGGAAGCGCGTCAGCCGCTGGCTGGCTTCATGCGCCTGCAGGCTGTCGCGCGGAAGCGAGAAAGTGGCAGCCGCTTGCGTCATTCTGCGGCCCTTGCCGAAGGATTATGGCGCATGAGAGACTGCATGGTACTCACCGGGGAAATTCCTTCAGGTTTTTGTAGATGAAAAGTCTTGACGATGTTTTGCAGGGCGTCGATGCCGCCCTCGACGACAGCCTCGCGCGCCTGTTCGAGCTGCTCAGATTTCCGACCGTTGCCACCGATCCGGCCTATCACGGAGCCTGTCGTGACGCTGCGGCATGGCTCAAGGGCCTGCTCGCGGATATGGGCTTCGAGGCGCGAATCGAGGCGACCACCGGCCAGCCGGTGATAGTGGCTGAATATGCGCCCAAGGATTTGCCGTCCCATGCGCCTCGCATCCTGTTCTACGGCCATTACGATGTTCAGCCAGCCGACCCGCTGGAGCTGTGGGAAAGCCCGCCTTTCGAGCCCCGACTGCGCAAGGGTGCAGATGGTGAGACTCGGATTTTTGCCCGTGGTGCCTGTGACGACAAGGGCCAACTCATGACCTTCCTGGAGGCCAGCCGTGCCTGGCTCAAGGCCAGAGGCAGCCTTCCGTTCCGCCTCACCGTCCTGCTGGAGGGCGACGAGGAGGGCGATTCGACCCATCTCGACCGCTATGTCGCGAAGAACCGGACCAGGCTCAAGGCCGATGTGGCGTTCATTTGTGATACAGGCATGTGGGACGCGAAGACCCCCGCCATCACGACACGGCTGCGCGGCTGCATCTCCGAGGAGATCGTCATTTCCGGCCCCTCCAAGGACCTGCATTCAGGCCTGTACGGCGGACCGGCCCGCAACCCCATCCGTGTGCTGACGAAGATCCTGGGCGATCTCCATGACCGCAATGGCCGGGTCGCCATTCCCGGCTTCTATGACGGGGTCGATCCGGTGCCTTTGGCCACAAGGCGGCAGTGGAAATCGCTCAAATTCCCGGAGAAGAAATACCTCAAGGGCGTGGGGCTTTCGATCCCGGCGGGCGAGAAAGGCTATGCCGTCCATGAGCAGATGTGGTCGCGGCCGACGGCCGAGATCAATGGCGTCTATTCGGGCTATACCGGCGCCGGCTCGAAGACCGTGTTGCCGGCGCAAGCCATGGCGAAGCTCAGCTTCCGCCTGGTCGGCCGCCAGGCCCCGGCGCGCATTCGCAAGGGCCTGCGGGAATTCGTCAAGGCGCGTCTGCCTGCCGACTGCAAGGTCCGTTACAAATCGGAAGGCGGGGACTCGATGGCGGTCACGGTCTCCGAATCGAGCCCCTGGGTGCGCCTGGCGCAGGCGGCACTCAAGGATGAGTGGAAAAAGGAGCCGGTGCTGATGGCGGACGGCGCTTCGATCCCGGTGGTCGGAACCTTCAAGTCGCTTCTCGGCGTCGATACGCTGCTGGTAGGCTTCGGGCTCGAGGATGACAGTGTCCACAGCCCGAACGAGAAATACAATCTTTCCAGTTTTCGCAAAGGCATCCGCAGCTGGACCCGCATCATCGCCGGCATCGCGGAGCAACAGGGGCGCGGCAAATCATGACAAGGATCGACGACATCCTCAGCACGGCGGACAAGGGGCTGGAGCGCAGCCTCGACCGGCTTTTCGACCTGGTGCGGATTCCCTCGATTTCGACGGATCCGGCCTATAAAGCAGATTGCCGCCGGGCGGCCGAGCGCGTCGCCGCCGACCTCGAGGCGCTCGGCTTTTCAGCGAGCTTGCGCGACACGCCCGGTCATCCGATGGTGGTGGCGCATTTCGAGCCGAAGGATAAAGCGGGCAAGGTCCCGCATTTCCTGTTCTACGGCCATTACGATGTGCAGCCGCCCGATCCCCTCGATAAATGGACGACCCCGCCCTTCGAGCCCGAGAAGCGCACCGGCAAGGACGGCGTCGTGCGCCTCTATGGCCGCGGCACCGCCGATGACAAGGGCCAGTTCCTGACCTTCATCGAGGCGATGCGGGCCTGGATCGCCGAGACGGGCACGCTGCCGGTCAAGGCGACGATCCTGATCGAGGGCGAGGAAGAATCGGGCTCGCCCAGCCTCGTTCCCTTCCTGAAGGAGAACAGGGCGGAGCTCTCCTGCGATGCCGCTTTCGTGTGCGACACCAATATGTGGGACGAGAAGACACCGGCGATCACCACGCGGCTGCGCGGCATGGTGAAGGACGAGATCACCATCACCGGTCCCCGTGTCGATCTCCATTCCGGCGCCTATGGCGGCCCGGCCGCCAATCCCATCCGCATCCTGTCGAAGCTTCTGTCCAAGCTGCACGACAAGAACGGCAAGGTCACCATCCCCGGCTTCTATGACGGTGTCAGCGATCTGCCGAAGGACGTCAAGGCGCAATGGGGAAAGCTCAAATTCTCCGACAAGAAGTTCCTGAAGGAAGTCGGCCTTTCGGTCCCGGCGGGCGAAAAGGGCAAGAGTGTGCTCGAGCAGGTCTGGGCCCGGCCGACTGCCGAGGTGAACGGCATCTGGGGCGGATATACCGGTGCCGGCACCAAGACGGTGATTCCGTCCCAGGCGCATGCCAAGCTCACCTTCCGCCTCGTCGGCAAGCAGAATCCGCAGAAGATCCAGAAGGCCTTCCGCGCTTTCGCCAAGGCGCAGGTGCCGAAGGACTGCCGCATCGAATTCTCCTCTTCGGGGCCCGGCAGCCCGGCAAGCGAGATCGCGGAAACCTCCCCCCTCATCCGCAAGAGCGCCGCAGCGCTCAAGGATGAGTTCGGCCGCAACACGGCACTCATCGGCTCCGGCGGCTCAATTCCGATCGTGCGCTATTTCAAGGATGTGCTGGGCATGGACAGCGTGCTCATCGGCTTTGGCCTGAATGACGACGCGCTCCACAGTCCGAACGAGAAATACAATCTCTCGAGCTTCCACCGTGGCATCAGAAGCTGGGTGCGTGTCCTGGGCGCATTGGGGCGATAAAGTCACCTCTCCTTTTCCAGAGGCGTGACGTGCATTTTGATGCTTCCCGTTGAACATTTTCGCGGGAAGCTCCCGACATTTGCTCGATCATTCAGGCGAGGCTGCAGGGCGCTGTACTGAGCGGCTGCGGAAAATCCTCCAGTTTTGCCCGGGGCATGCATCTTCAAGAAAGTGTCATGCGGGCGTCATAATTCGAAATTCGGCGGGAATAGAACCGGAAACCCTCCGTTCTTCTTCCAGCGTGGCGGGAAACGCGCGGGAAGAACAGGAGCTGGAATGAACATATCCACCATTCAGCAGATCCTCCAGGATCCCGCGTTGTCGCAAGCCGCCAGGATAGGCCTGAATCTCGCCGGGATGAGCGCACTCGTCTTCGGCATGTACTATCGGCGCTACCGCGACAAGGAGCTTGCCACCGCCGCGGCTCTGTTCAACATCTTCATCTTCGCGGTCCTGACCATCCTGTCGTCGGTGAATTTCAGCGTTGCCGCCGGCTTCGGTCTGTTTGCCATCCTGGCGCTCTTCACGCTCCGCTCGGAGCCTCTCAGCAAGGCGGAGATGACCTATTTCTTCGGCAGCGTGGCGATCGCCGTCATCTCGTCGGTGCAGGGAACCACGGTACCCTTCGCGGCGATGGCGGTGCTCTTCGTTCTCGCAGGCGCCTTCGTCGTCGACCATCCAAGGGTTCTGCAGTCGGTTTCCGGCGCCAAGGTCACCCTCGACGAGATCCATGTGGCCCTGCTGTCCGACCCGGCGGCCATGCGCGCCGAATTGTCGGAGCGGCTGGGTGTTGCGGTTCTGTCCTATCAGGTTCTTCAGATCGACTACATCACCGAAATGGCGAGGCTCAATGTCTACTATTGCACGCGCTGATCAATGGCCCGAAAGGGATTTTGATCCGATCAGCCTGGCCGCTCTCAACTCCAGAGCGGAGATGCTGGAGCGGCTCGACAACAAATATGTGGTTGATGCCGCCGTTTTGAGCGCCGCCGCGTCGGTGTTGATCCGGCATTTCGACATCCTCGAAATCGACGGGCGGCGCGCCTTCACTTACGAAACCTGTTACTTCGACAACAGCGACCGGCAGAGTTATTTCGATCACCATCAGGGCCGTCGTCGCCGCGTGAAGGTGCGTATCCGGAAATACAGCGATGCGGGACTCTGTTTCGTCGAGGTGAAGCTCAAGGACAAACGCGGTGTGACGGTCAAGAAGCGGCTGCCCTACGATCCGGCCAAGTTCGGCACGCTGGATGAGACCGCGCTTACCCATGTCCACCGTGTGTATTACGAGCAGTATGGCCGGGTCTTTCCCTATGAGCTGCTGCGTGCCCTCGACATGCGCTATGTCCGCATGACGCTTGTCGCCAAAGCGGGAGGGGAGCGCATGACGATCGATAGCCGGTTGCGTTTCTATGATCGGGGATCCTTCTATGCGGTCGATGATGATCACCTCATCCTGGAAACCAAATCGGCGCATGGCAATGGGCTGGCTGATCGTCTGCTGCGCGCGGCGCACCAGCACCCTACCAGGCATTGCTCGAAATACTGCGCGGCCGCCGCCCTTCTGAACAAAGGCATGCGACGCAACAGGTTTCTTCCGGCCCTGCGCAAGCTTGCAGCATCGCCCCCTGGGCATATCGCGGCCGCACGGCCGGCGATGGAGTTGATGCAATGATGACGGGAAACATGAGAATCCTCGCCCCGACCGCGCGCTGAAATGGACCGTGATCGAGCGCATCGTCTGGGCATGGCTGCTGACTTTCCCGGCCGCCGGCGGCCTCGCTTACGGCTTGCTCCGGCTTCTGGAACTGCTGGGCTGGGCTTAGGCCGGATCTATTTTGCCGCCACCGGCACGGCGACCGCCATGAAGTTGCGATAGAGCTGGCGTGCATTGGCGATGAAGCCCGGCATCAGCGGTTCGGCCTCCCTGGCCAGTCCCCGCAGCGCATTGGGTCCGCGCACTTTGGCGAGCGCCTTCTCATAGGCCGGCACCTTGCCCCAGTCGGGGATCGTATTGGGCTCGAGCTCGACATGATACTGCATGGAATAGGCATGCCGGCCGACGCGCATCGCCTGCACGGCGCACACATCGGAGCGCGCCAGCACCACTGCGTCTTCGGGAGCCTGCGCCACCTTCACCCCATGCCATTGCAGGGCCTTCATCCTGTGCGGCAGGCCGGCGAACACCGGATCGCTCTTGCCGGCCTCGGTGAGCTCGATATCGAGAATGCCGACCTCGGGCGGCCGCTGCGGGCCGCATGTGCCGTTGAGCGCGTCGGCGAGCAGCTGATGGCCGAGGCAGACGCCGAGGAACGGCCGCTTCAGCTCGCGCACCCAGCGTCGGATCGCGCGCTTCTCCGCTATGAGCCAGGGATGCTCTTCGACATCCCAGACATCCATGGGGCCACCCATCGCCCAAAGCATGTCATAGGACTCGAGCTTCGGAATGACCGCGCCCTCGTCGAGCTCGACCGCATCCCACTCTATGCCGTCTTCCCTGAGGAAAGTGCGCAGGACCGCCGGATGTTCGCAGGCGAGATGCTGAAAGACGAGAAGCCGCATGGTTCAGATCCTCCGGAAGCGGACGGGTTGCCGCAATCTACAACGAACATCCCTCTATGCAAATCACCGGACCATCACCACTTCACTGTCGATTTCAGCAGGGTCTGACACAAACTGTCCGGCAAGATCGATCCCGCCCCAGGTCTCGAGCCGTTTCTCCAGCTGGTGCAGCTTCATGAAGTCGGTCATTTCCTGCTGCGGAGCGAATCCCGCCTGATGCGTCAGGGCTATGTTGGGGCCGTGTCCGTGCGGCCGCGTATGGACCACGGGTGTCTCATCGACAATGGCGATGCCCCGCTGCGGATAGCCGAGCAGTTTGGGAAACATCCAGTTGATGCCCCAGGACGACCGCGTAGCGCCAAGATAGGGGGCGCACAGGCGCAGCGCCTTCCTTGAAAAACACGGTGCCATCACTTCGACGAAAGTCGTGAAGCGCAGACACATGTGCGGGCGCTGCGCCGTGATGTGGTAGGCAGCATAGGACCCGGCGCCGAGCGCCGGCTGCGCCAGATCGAGATCATACTCCGCGACGATCTCGAAGAAGCGGTTGAGAGTCGGCAGATCGGCCCACAAGTCGTCATCCGGAAGCCACACCCAGTCATACTCGTCCAGCCGACTGCCCAGCTTTTCGAGACAAGCCACTGTGCCGACCGACTTGGTGCCCTTCTCGAAGGAGAGCGTTATGTCGGGGTAGCGGTTTCGAAATGGACGGCGAAGGTCGCCGAAATAACTGAGGTGGAGATCCCAGTTGCGCCTTTCGGAAGGGGCATTCGTGAACCACTCCGGGTGCAATGATTGGTCGCCCGCCCGCAGAATGACAAGCACACGCCTCGCCGTCGCCATGTCCGCTCCCCGATCTTTCCCGGGTCAGGGTTTCGCACGGCGCCGGTGAAACGTCGAGGGGATATCCTCCGTATCATCAGGGAGCCTATCTGCTGATCACCCTGTTCGCTGTCGATTGCCGATTGTTCGGTGACGAAGTCGCCGCCGAGATCAGCGCCACCCCAGGCTTCGTGTCGCCGAACATGACCTGCGGCTTGAGCCGCGCATGGACGACATAGCGCAAGGGCCCGCCGAACGCCCCATCGAGCGGCCAGCATGTGGCGAGCGCCAGATTATATCCATGGGCGCCGGCATCGATATTCGTCTCGTTCCAGCGCACGACATCGGCGCCGGTCATTTCATAGGTGAAGGTGATGCCGTCATTGCGGGTGACCTTGATCTCATCGCCGGCTTTCAGTTCGCCGAGGAAGCTGAAATGCGTGTCGCGATGGGCGGCGAAGACGGCAGTGCCGCGCTCTCCCGGGCGTGGCGTCTGGTCGAGATGGCCGGGACCGAAGGCCAGCGCCTGTCCGCTGCTGCCGGCGAGCACGATCGATGTGGTCTGGAGGCGGGGCACGCTGATGCGGGCGATCGGCCATGTATCGGCCCAGCGCCACGGCTTGACGGGCCGGCCGGTGGCGATGCTTTGCGCAAAGGCGCGATCGAGCAGGATCTGGGCAAGCTCGGCCTTTGCCTTGATCCACAGACCCTCGCCGAAAAGAGCAAGGGCGGCGGAAGCACAGAGGAGGGAGAGGAGCGTCGGCAGCCGCGGCCGCAACCGGGCGCGCTCACCCGACGGCTCGGCCTCCGCCTCGTCCTTGCGGACGAGGGGAGGATGCCTCTCCCCGGCAGGGGGAGAGGCGATGCGGTTGCGGGCCAGCAGGTCCTGCAATGCCTGCCGGGCGCGGCGCGAGCGCCGCATGCAGAAGATGGGCAGGCTGTCGGTCCGGCTCGTCATGCGGTCCTCGTGCGGCGCGCGAGCAGGCCGAGGACGATCGCCAGCAAGGCGAGCAGGGCGCCGAGCCACATCAGGAGCCCGGACGGCGTCGCCGTCTGCGGCAGGCTGACGGTCTTCACCGCATGGGGCTCTGCGCTCACCGGCTGCTTCGACATCGCGATCAGCGTGACGTCGAGCTTCGCATCGCGCTCGAGCGCGGCCGGCCCGGGGCTGTCCTTGCCGAAGACCTTCTCATAATCCCAGCCGGCCGGCAGGTTGAGCGGGATATCGGCCTGCGTCAGCCGTTCGCCGGGCTTACGTGACGGCGTCCTGTCGACCGCGACGAGGCTCGAAACCCGGCTGACCAGGTGATGCTCGAGGGCCAAAGCGAGGATCCGCTTGTCGGCCTCAGGCGTAGAGATCGCGCCCATGGTCTGCGCCACCTCGGCGTCATCGATCTTGCGCCGCGCCCATAATTTCGCGATTCCAGCACCTTTCTCGGCCTGGGCGAGCGGCAGGTCCATGCTCCAGTTGCGCTCGGCCATCCTGGCCGACAGCGTGAGCTTGCCCGTGCGCTCCGGCATCTTCATCAGGATCATGACCGGCTCGCCCTGATAGACGTCGGGCAGCATGCCCGGCGTCACTTCCGCCCTGGCCGCATCGAAGCTGGCCTTGAGGTCGGTGACCGCCGGATTTTCGAGCTTGGCGAAGAGCTCGCGCATGCGCTCCTCGACCTGCCCGCCTTCGCCGATCATGGCATAGCTGCCGCGGCCAAGCTCTGCGGCGCGCGTCATCAGATAGGTGTTGGGCGCCGAGCCGATGCCGACCATGAAGACACGCGAACGCCCGCGCATCATGGACAGGATGTCGAACATCTCCTGCTCGTTGGCGATGGCGCCGTCGGTGATGAACACGACCTGGCGCAAGGTGGTCTGGTCGTCGGGCCTGGCATCGCGCAGCGCTGCGCGCAAAGGCGGGATCATCTCGGTGCCGCCCGAGGCCTCGAGACGGCCGACAAAGCCCTTGGCGAGCTGCACATTGTCCCGGCTCGCCGTGACCGTGTCGGGGAACAGGATATCCATCGTGTCATCGAAGCGCACGACATTGAAGCGATCCGCCGGATCGAGCCGGTCGAGCGCATAGATGAGGCTGGCTTTTGCCTGCGACATCGAGGGACCACCCATCGAGCCCGAATTGTCGATGACGAAGACGACATCGCGTGGAATGCGCTTCCGGGCGGCCGGCTGTGCCGGCGGCATCACATAGGCGAGCGCATAGTCGTTGCCGTTCACGGTCTCGCTGAACAGGCCGATCTCGGGCTCAGCCCCCGGCCTGGGCTTCCAGGTGAGCTCGAAATCGCGATCGGCGAATTCGGAACGGGCGAGGGCGATGAGCTTGCCGCCCCCCGGCGCCTCTTCGGCCGTCACATCATGGAAGGAGCTCATCACATCGCCGAGCGCGAAGCCGGGATTGAGATGAACCGCAAGCGTCAGGGGATTGACCGGCGCGCTCTTGCGCGGATCGAGCACGGGCGGCGTGATCCTGTCGCGATCGGGCACGCTGTCCTTGACGGTGAAGAACTGCGCATTCTCCGACACGACGATCTTGGGATCGGGCACATAGCGCGGTGCCACGACGGTCGGCACGCGCAGCGAGAAGATGCCGCCCGATTGCCGGATCGCTTCCTGATATTCGATCTGGATGACGATCGTCTCATTGGGGCCGATATTGGCCACCTGGTTGGTGAAGATATTGGCGCGCTCCTGGTCGAGCAAAGCGGTCTTCTGGCCTTTGGCCTTCGCCTCCTCATAGATCTGCCTGGCCTCCCGGCGCTCCTTGATGTCGCCGATGATGACACGGTCGCCGATCACCATCTTGAGCGTGTCGACGGCGGCGTTCTCCGGCAGCGGGAATACGTAGGTGCCCTCGATCCAGCCATTGGTGGGGTTCCGGAATTGCTGGGTGAGGCGGGTGCGGGCGATCGGCCCGGTGATGGTGATGTCGAAATCCGTGGCGATCCGTGGCGCCTCGACGAACTTCCCGGCTTCGGTGGTGTTGAGCAACAGGGCGCCGGTGCCCATTTGCGAGGGCGAGACAAAGCCCGCGGCGGCGCCGAGCGACATGGCGATGACGCCCAGCAGAGTGAGCAATAGTCGGTACATGGGGTTCCGCTCCATAACGGCCCACCCGCTATCGGAAGGCCGTGGCTCCACCATGTGGGGCCGGTTGCCCTTGCGCCGCGAGCGGGCAATCCGCCATTGTTTGGCCGCCGGTTGCCGCTATAGGGCAGCGCTTGCCTTGTTTTGGACAAGGCGATGCTGAAATGTACGGTTTTGTACGGTCTTGCTCATCCCCCACAATCATGCTGTTTGACAGTTGATCGCTCACCATGACCGACCAGACCCTCTCGACTGAGGACAATGACGCCGTCGCGGATATCGTCCGCGAGGCGCTCGCCCGGCGGCGCATCACGCGCCAGTATCTGGCCGACCAGGCCAGGATCAGCCTGTCGACCCTGGAGAAGGCGCTGTCCGGCCAGCGTCCCTTTACCCTGGCGAGCATCGTGCGCCTCGAAGCGGCGCTGGGCGTGACCCTCAGGCGCTCGTCCCCGGCGAAGCTGGCGGCCGCCGCGCGCCACGCCGGCATCGCGCCCGAAGACCTTGGCTCCTATGCCAGGCCCGCAGTGTCATGGATCGAGGGCGACTATGTGACGATCAGGCCATCCTTCTCCAACCCCGATTCGGTCTATGCCTATCGTACCTCGATCGCCTGGCATGAGGAGAAGTCGCATCTCGTCTTCCGGGAGAGCGAGCGCGTCGATGCGGCCTTCACCCAGGACGGCAGCGTGTCGATCCCGCATCAGTCGGGCTATATCTATCTCATCACCAACAAGATGGGGCAGTACCGCCTCGTCATCATCTCGCGCCCGACCATCGCGGGCGAGATGTTCGGGATCCTGACGACCTTGCAGTCCGGCCGCGGCATGAGCCTGATGCCGGTCTCGACGCCGATCATCTATGTGCCCGCGACGGCGCTGGGGGGAACGCCGTCCTTCGGGCGCGTCGAGAAGGGCCATCCGGCCTATGGCAAGTACCGCGCCTTCGTGGCGCGGGCACTGGACGAGCCTTTCGCGCTGCTGATCGCGCGATGAAGCGGCCTTGTGACCTCCCGTTGAAAGGCCTTCGCGGACGGTGTTTCACCGGTGAAATTTCTTACTGTGTCACAAACGCCTCGTTCGTCTTGTTTTGCGGTGCGGTGAGATAGGGGCTGCACAACAAGGGCATCGTGGCAGTGTGCTGACGAGAGAGGC
>QOZQ01000006.1 GCA_003576695.1 Taklimakanibacter lacteus | reverse complement strand
CGGGGGAGGATGTGGGCGCGACGGATTATAGCGCGCTGCCGGGCTGAGGGAGATGGGTTGGAAATTACCGTCACCCCGGCGAAAGCCGGGGCCTATTAAATTGGTGAAGCACAGGCAGCGCCGCCCGTCTTCGCTTATTCAGGGGGTCCCGGCTTTCGCCGTGATGACAGATTTTTTAGTGCGCTTCCTCCCAGTTGTGGGCGGCGCGGGCGTCGACGGCCAAGGGCACGGCGAGCTTGACGGCGGGCTCGGGCGCCTTCTCCATCACGTCCTTCACCAGCGTCTTCAGCGCCTCGACCTCGGCATCGAGCGCTTCGAAGATGAGCTCGTCATGCACCTGCAAGAGCATGCGGGCGCCGAGGCCGGCTTTGGCCAGCGCGTCCGGCATGCGGATCATGGCGCGGCGGATGATGTCGGCGGCAGCCCCCTGGATCGGCGCGTTGATGGCGGCGCGCTCCATGAAGGAACGCTCCGACGCGTTGGGGGAGGTGATGCGCGGGAAATGGCAGCGCCTGCCGAAGATGGTCTCGACATAGCCCTTCTCGCGCGCCTCCTTGCGCGTTGAATCCATGTAATCCTTGATGCCGGGGAAGCGCTGGAAATAGGTCTTGATGTAGTTCGCCGCCTCCTCGCGCGGGATGCCGAGCTGGTTGGCGAGGCCGAAGGCCGAGATGCCATAGATGATGCCGAAATTGATGGCCTTGGCGCGCCGGCGCACCGCCGGATCCATGCCCTTCACCGGCACGCCGAACATTTCCGATGCCGTCATGGCATGGATGTCGAGCCCGTCGGCGAAGGCCTTGCGCAATTGCGGGATGTCGGCGACATGCGCCAGCACGCGCAGTTCGATCTGGCTGTAATCGGCGCTGATGAGCTTGGCACCCTTAGGCGCGATGAAGGCGGTGCGGATGCGCCGTCCCTCCTCGGTCCTGACCGGGATGTTCTGAAGATTGGGATCGTTGGAGGAGAGACGCCCGGTCGAGGTGGCAGCGAGCGCATAGGAGGTGTGGACGCGGCCGGTATCGGGATTGATGAAGGCCGGCAGCGCATCCGTATAGGTCGAGCGCAATTTGGAGAGCTGGCGCCAGTCGAGCACCTGGCGGGCGAGATCGATGCCCTGCCCGGCCAGATCCTCGAGCACATCTGAATCGGTGCTCCAGGCGCCGGTCTGCGTCTTGCGGCCGCCGGTAAGTCCCATGCGGCCGAAGAGGATGTCGCCCAATTGCTTGGGCGAGCCGATATTGAAGGTCTCGCCGGCGAGCTCATAGACCTGCTTCTCGATCCTGGCCCCCGACGTGGCGAACTCGCCCGACAGTCTCGCCAGCACGGCGCGATCGACGAGGATGCCTTCGCGCTCCATGGCGGCGAGCACCGGCACCAGCGGACGCTCCAGCGTCTGATAGACAGTGGTCTTGTGCTCGCGCGCCAGGCGCTCATGGAAGAGGAGCCAAAGGCGTATCGTGATGTCGGCCGATTCCGCCGCATAGTGGGTGGCGCGGTCGAGCGGCACCTTGTCGAAGCTCACCGCCGACTTGCCGGTGCCGGCGACTTCCTTATAGGCGATGGGCTTGTGGCCGAGATGCTTCTGCGCCAGCTCGTCGCGGCCATGGCCATTGAGGCCGCTTTCGAGCGCATAGGACATGAGCATCGTGTCCTCGATCGAGCGGAGCGCGATGCCGAGGCGGCGGAAGATGAGCGCGGCCACTTTCAGATTCTGCCCGATCTTCAGGATGGACGGATCCTCGAGCACCGGCTTCAGCAAGGTGATGAGATCGGCAATGGGCAGCTGCCTGATGTCCGAGCCGCCGAAATCGAGCCCGTCGCCCGCGCGATGGCCGACCGGGACATAGCAGGCCTCGCCCGGCGCGACGCTCAAAGCGATGCCGGCAAGCTCGGCCTGCATGGGATCGTAAGCGGTGGGCGCGATGTCGATCGCCACCTGGCCTTCCTCGATGATGCGCGAAACCCAGCGCTCGAGCCCGTCCTTGTCGATGACCGTCTGGTAGCCGGCCGGCGTGAAGGGGATGGCAGCGAGCTTCTCGGCCACCGAGATCTTCGGCTTCTCCTCGACCGCGGCGAAGACGGTGCGGGTGGCTTCATGCTGCGGATCGGCCTTGCGCTTCTCGACATAGGCCGGGCGTGCGGCGGGCGCGGGCGTGCCGATGGCGGCCCCTTCCGGCGGCCAGCCCTTGATGGTGACCGGCACGGCTTCGATCTCGGCGGCATCGGCCGAGAGGTCGGCTGCGACGCGGCGCATGAGGGAGGCGAATTCCATGGTCTTGCAGAAGCCGATGAGCTCGGACGCGCGGGGTTCGTCCACCATGAACGTATCGAGCGGATGATCGACCTTCATGTCCTGCACCAGCGTGACGAGCTGCTTGGAGATGCGCGCCTGGTCGGCGAACTGGATGAGATTCTCGCGCCGCTTCTGCTGCTTGATCTCGGCGGCGCGCTCGAGCAGCGCTTCCAGCGAGCCGAATTCGGTGATGAGCTGGGCGCCGGTCTTGACGCCGATGCCGGGCACCCCCGGCACATTGTCGACCGAGTCGCCGGCCAGCGCCTGGACATCGACGACCTTGCCGGGTGCTACGCCGAATTTCTCCAGCACCTCGGCGGCGCCGATCTCCTTGTCCTTCATCGTGTCATAGAGCTTCACCTTGTCGGTGACGAGCTGCATGAGATCCTTGTCGGAGGAGACGATGCGCACGGTGGCGCCCTTCTCGGCCGCTTGCCTGGCATAGGTGGCGATCAGGTCGTCGGCCTCGTAGTCATCCTGCTCGATGCAGGCGACATTGAAGGCGCGGGTGGCCTGGCGGATCAGGCCGAATTGCGGGATGAGATCGGCCGGCGGATCGGGCCTGTGCGCCTTGTAGTCGGCATAGATGCGCTTCCGGAAGGTCTGCTCCGACTTGTCGAAGATGACCGCGAGATGGGTGGGCTTCTCGCCGGCCTTCATGTCCTTGAGCAGCTTCCACAACATGTTGCAGAAGCCCTGGACGGCGCCGACGGGGAGCCCGTCGCTCTTGCGGGTGAGCGGCGGCAGGGCGTGATAGGCGCGGAAAATGTAACCGGACCCGTCGATCAGATAGACATGATCGCCGGACTTCAGGGGGCGATGTTGGGACATGCCCCCTTATGCCATTCCCGCTCTTAGGCTTCCAGCCTTCCGGAACGGCTGCTGACAAGTTCTGGCTTACGTGACGTTTCCGACAGCCTCGCCCATTGCGGCCGGCGGAACAGGAAGCTCAAGGGCGTCCTGCGCACCGCCCAGAACAGCAGCACCGGGCAGATGACGCCGGCCGCGGTGACGATGAGCGACACGATGGCGAGATCATCGATCACACCCGCTTTCAGAAGCACGGCGCGCGTCGCCGCCATGAACATGAAGAAGGAGAGATAGATGACGATGGAGTTCTGGCCGCAATAGCGGATGGCTTTCGCGAATTTGAAGCGCGCCAGGAAGACGCCGGCCGAGATGACCGCACCCGCGCCGATGAAGCCCAGGATGAGGCTGACACCCGGCAGATGCGCCACGCCGGTGCTGACCAGGATGGCGTTGATGATGCCCCACATCACGAGGCCTAAGAGGATGCCGAGCGGGTTGAGGCTGTCGACCTCGCGCGCGAAGGCGAAGACATGGGCGGCGAGCCAGTAGCCGGCATAGAAATAGACGAAGCGGTTGGCGAATTCATCGATGACGAGCCAGCCCGTCTCGAGATGCGCCATTTCGAGAGCCGCGCCCACGGCGAAGACGAGAAGCGGCGGCACGCCCTTCAGCGCCTTCACCACGACGAAGAAGATGGCGAGCAGATAGATGAACCACAGCGTGCCATAAGGCTGGATCAGCCCCAGGCCATAGGCCTGCAGCGCAGCCAGCGGGCCTTCCTCGAGCAGGAGGCCGGTGCTCTTCATGGCGAACTGGATGGTCATCCACAAAATGTAGAAATAGGCGAAGTGGACGAGCTTGGTATCGAGATATTGCCGCCAGGGGCGATCGATGCGGGAGGCCAGGAAGAGGCCGGAGATGAGGAAGAAGTCCGGCATGCGGAAGGGCCTTGCCCATTCGATGAAGCCGTTGAGCCAGGAGAGCTCGCCCGCCGCCTTCTCGACGCCCAGCGTCGAATGCATCATGACGACCAGAATGATACAGATGCCCTTGGCGTAATCGACCCAGTCGACGCGTGCCCCCGTTGATCCTGACATATGACTTTCCTCTCTCTGTGCCAAAGCGGCACGGACTTTCCTCCCATCTGGCAAGGAGCATGCCGGGGCGATGCCGGCCGGCCCGGATACAGGGATTTGCAGGGAATTACAGGGAATTGCAGGGAAAAAATCCAGGCCTAATGATTTCAATGGGTTGGAGGCGAGCAGCAGGGAATTCATCCGTTGCGGGGCAAAGTGGAGATAGCGAGAAAAATGTTCCTCTTTTGTTCTCATCTGGCGGGCTATACACCCCTTTCGCCCGCAAAGGCAAGCCCTGGCCGGGTTGAGCCCGGCCACAGGCTTTCCGGCTCGATGCCCGCAATCTAGGGCAGGCACAGCGCCCGGCCGACCCAGGCCTTGTCGAAGCCCATGCGGCGACGGCCGTCGATGACGACGGCCGGCACCGCCACCATGCCGAACTGCCTGAGCATGGCTTTCTGCGCCCGGCGGCTCGACGTTACCTCGACATAGCGATAGCTGATCTTGTTGCGACTGAGAAACTGCTTGGCGGTGGCGCAGGCGGGGCACCAATAGGCGCCATAGAGCGTCACACCCTGTTTGCCGCAGCCGGCATGAGCCGAACCCGCAACCGACGACAACAGCACCACGGCAAGGAAGAATCGTTTCATGGTTTGCTCCCGGAATTTCGCAAGACAGGTGAAGGGATCCCGCCGCGGGGACCTGAGGCCGGCGGACACAACTTCCGGGAGCAAATGACGTGCCAGCGGCGCGAAGCGGCGCCGCTTCAATTTTCCATAGCGATATTCATCATCGGGTGACCAGACTGTGCCGGATCTGCCCAGCCGGCAAAGGCCGGACACTCACCCCGTTGCCAAAAAAACACAACTGTTCACAATTTCCCCAGGGTCATCCTGCTGCGCGCCTGCGGCGCTTCCTGCTGCGCGCTGACGCGCTTCGCAGGACAGGTCGCAGGACAGGTCGCAGGACAGGTCCTGCTGGTGTTTCGCGGGGCGGGGCGCGGGACGGGTCAGTCGTTGGCGGACGCCGATTCCGGGGTCTTGCACAGGCAGCCATTTTTCAGCCCGCGCTGCCAGTCGGCGCGGGTGCCGTTGAAGCTGTTGCGGTCGACAGGCCCTGAGACGCCGGGCACGCGGCCGGTGGTGGTGAACTGCCACAGCGCCCAGTCGCGCGCCTCATAGGCGTCGTCCGGCTCCGCCGCCACCGAGCGCAGCCAGAAATCATGGGTGGTGAACTCGCCTTCCAGCACCTCGCGGTGAAATTTGGGATCGGTATAGATGATCGGCCGCTTGCCGCTATGCTCTTCCATCGCCTTGAGCATGACCCTGATCTTGGCGAGCGCCAGGCTGCGCTTGATGCGGCGCGGGCAGGTCTTCGAGTGGGGGTTCCATTCCACATCGAGCACCGGGGGCAGCGCGTCTTCATCCTTCGGCACCTGCGCGGCGAACCACGCGGCCTGGTCGCTGGCGAGGCTGCACCAATACATGAAATGATAGGCGCCCCTGGCGAGGCCGGCCTTTTTCGCGGCGCGCCAGTTGGCGAGGAATTTCGGATCGGCGCGGTCGGCCCCCTCGGTCGCCTTGATATAGGCAAAATGGACGCCCGCCTTGCCGACCTTCCGCCAGTCGATATCGCCCTGGTAGTAGGAGACGTCGATGCCCTGGACCGGCATCTTGTGGGCGGCGGCGACGGCCTCATGCGGCTTGCGGTCGGAGAGCTTGCGGGAAAGGGCCGCCTCGGCACCCAGGCTTGCGGCGAGGACACAGGCGGCGGCGGCAAGCGCCGCCCTGCGGCACAGATCAAGCACCATTTGTATCGTCCCGACCCCTCCAGGAGTTGCGGCCAGCCCCGGGTGGAATCTAGAGCCTTTTGCGCGGCGGGGAAAGCGGGACCTGCCGCCCCCTGATGAAAGCCCGGCCCCGCAAAGGATTGATTTTGCAGGGTCCCCGGCCCTGATCCGCCCCTGAAAACCGGGGAAATGGCGGTGAAACCGGCGCGGCTGGCCGGCCCCAGGCCCGGTGTGGCCGAAAGGACACGGTCGTCCACTATTTTCGAACGCCCGCCTTTGGCAATTGAAATGCAAGGGGGTTTGAGCGACTTTACGGCAGGGGCAAATATTACTCTGGGGAATTCGCTGTGAAAAACACTCTCAAACTGTCAACCAGCCTGGCGGCCATGGCATTTTTCGGGGTGATCGGCGCAACGGCCGTGCAGGCAGCCGATCCGGTCGTCGATCCGGGCTGCATGCTTTCGGGCTCGGTCACCGCCGGCTTCATGTATAACTGGCAGGACGCCGAGGCCTCGGACAGCGAGGACAGCATCGACGGCAAGGATGTCGACTGGGACACGCCCTTTGGCGAGGGCGCCGGTCTCGTGACCTGCGGCGGGTTCAACGTCCAGGCCGATGTCGCCTATTATGCCCATTCGGGCGATCTGGAGGACATCTCGGGAAAGGATGTCGATCTCGACTCGACCAACACGCATATCGGCGGCGCGCTGTTCTGGCGTGATCCGTCCTTCGCGGCCCTTGGCGTGCAGGGCTCGTGGATCTCGCAGGATATCCTCTCGAAGGATGTCGATACCTTCCGCGTCGGCCTGTTCGGCGAGTTCTATCTCGACGACATGTTCACCCTTGGCGGTTCGGCCGCCTATTTCAACTCGGATAGCGTCGATACGCTTGCCGGGAAGGATACCGACGGGTTCGAGCTGGCCGCATGGGGCCGGTTCTATGCCACGCCGGATTTCGCGCTGACGCTGCGCGGCGATCTCATGCTGGGTGATTTCGACATCGACAACGAAAGCGGCGATCTCAACGGCTGGGCGATAACCGGCGATGCCGAATATCTCGTCTGGGATCAGGGCCTGGCGATCTTCGGCGGCGCCCGCTATGCCGAACGCGAGGCCGATTTCGACGACGACGACCTCGAGATCGAGATCGACGACTTCCAGGTGTTTGCCGGCCTCAAATTCTACTTCGGCCACGACGGGACGCTGCTTGAACGCCAGCGCACCGGCACGGTCGACAACACCAGCGTGTTCCAGGAAAAACTGCCGCAGTTCTTCAATTCCGCCCTGGCCCAGTTCGACTGACCCGGCCTGCGGCCGAAACCGAAACAAGGAAGGCCCGCCCCGTTTGGCGGGCCTTTTCTTCTGGCGCCGGCGGATGCGCCCGGGCCCGGCCCCGCCCCGCCTCGGCGGGGGCCGGGCTGATGCCCGTCACGGGCCCTCTCCCCGGCCCACCCCCTCAGATCAGCCCGCGGCCAGGCCCATGGTCCCCGGTCCGAAAGGCGGCGGCGCGCCGGCCGGCAACGGCGTTTTCCGGTTCCGGCAGCGATGGCCGCCGGGTGTGATCTGCCTGCCGCGGAGGGTGGGCGGCGAAGGAGCCGGGCGGACCGAGGAGGAGCCTGAGCCGGAAGGCCGCCTGAACAAGGCCGGTTGCGGCGCGGCTCCGGCTTCGGCTATATGTCCCTCACCTTTCAGCAGCACCCGTAGCTCAGCTGGATAGAGTGCTGCCCTCCGAAGGCAGAGGTCACAGGTTCGAATCCTGTCGGGTGCGCCATCCTGCTTCGGGTCTATACCGGAGACATGGGTTACGGATTACCGGGAAACACCGGCGGTACCTTCGGACCAAACTGACAGTTCCTATGCCGACTAGCGTAGCGTGCAAGCGACATCTAACAGAGATGCAGCCACGCTGGCTCTGGCTGTTGCACCGATGATCTAAATAGGTTTAGATCAAGCAAAAAGTCTTCTCACCTGTCGGGGGCAATCAAAGGGGAAACAAGGCAGCATAGATTCGGCTTTCGGATCCTTTGTAATCGAAGATGAATAGCCGCAGATGCGGCAAAGCTGTTGATTCATTTGGGACGGCCAAATGTTTAGTCAGATCATCTGGAACAAATACCTGCGTCTTATCCTCTTTTGGGGACTTGTTGCGGGCGCAACCCTCGCGGCTTCGAAATTCTGGAAACCATTCAATGTCGATCTCATTTCTGAGACGGCGCTGAAGGCTTATAATGGAAAATTTGAAGGACTGAGCGAGCAAGATTTTGCTTTTGCTCTCGCCGCTAGCTTGGGCGTTCTAGCCGGGGCCTTAGCGCTAGCAATTCTCGTGATGCACGCTCTGTGGATACCATTCTCCCTTCGGCTCGCCCGCCGGCCAATCTCGGCGCAAAAAGACATGGTCTCGTTTGCGGCCGCTTATGAAGATATCCATCGAAAACTCGCCCGCCATCCATTGCTCGGACATGCATGGAAGGAATTCGACGAAACTCTCGTCAAACCAAGAGACGAGCGAGAGCCCATCCGCAACACTGTGCGTCCGCAGTCCTTTGTCAATATAGGAATAGCGCGCGAAAAGCTGTTCGCTCTCAAGATGATGAGCAGCTTGCCGGGATATTTCGTGGGCATCGGGCTTCTTCTCACCTTCATTGGTCTTGTTCTCGCCCTGCACAAAGCCGCTGCCGGCGTCAGCAGCGAAGATGCCAAAGGCATGCAAGCTGCTACACGCGAACTTCTCCAGGTCGCGACTTTCAAGTTCTCGACATCAATTGCTGGTCTTGGTGCGTCGATCGCACTTTCTTTTCTCCTGAGGATCTATGCTATTTTTATTGAAGGAGCGTTCGAAAAATTTTGCCATGCTGTCGAGGCGAAACTTCGCTACACGGCTCCCCAATCCATAACCGCAGAAATGAATGAGCACATGGCTGAACAGGTCGTGGAGCTTAAACAAATAAACAGTGCGGACTTCTTTTCTCGAATGGGTGAGCAACTTTCGCCACAAATACAGTCCGCTTTCTCTGCCGCAATCGCACCAGTCACCACCGCAATCAGCGATGCGATGGACCAGATCTCGAAAACGAGTCAGACAGGTGTTACGGATCTTGTGCAGCAGTTTACGAACAACTTGAATAGCAGTGCTGGCACCGAGCTAAAAGAACTCGCCAACACTCTTCGCGGAATGCAAGCAACTCTGGCAGACGCTCAGAAGAATATCCATGGAACAGGGGAGGATTTTGGCCGGCGACTCACTGAAGCCGCAGAAAATCTTAATCGACTTATGGGCCAGGCGGGGGATCGACTTAGCCAGAGTTCCGACGAAAGTCGACAAGTACTCAATGAAATTGTATCCGCCCTCAAGTCGACATCGGATCAAGCATTGACGGATGTCCGCAAAGTGGTCGAAACCGCTTCTGACGAAGCCGGCAGTACGATCAGAGATGGCATGTCTGTGGTTATCGAAGCCATCAATGAGCAATTCGCCGCATTCACCGCTGCCATGCAGACGGCTTCTCAGACTATCGCTGATCAAGTAGCAGCGCTTGAGAACACCACCATTCAGTCGCGAGCGATTGCGGACGCTTTTGGTAAAACGGCGCAGGATGTAAGGGCAGCGTCAACTCCTCTCGTTCAAAGCGGGGAACGGATTGCAAATGCCACTGATAAGCTTTCCGAGATTGTGCGAGCGACCGCTACAACTTTGATCACAACGAATGACGCGAGCAAGGAACTCGCCGGAGCCCTCCAGACCCACATCAAGACGGTTTCGGAAACTTGGGCGCAGTATTCCGAGCGTTTCGCCAAGGTGGACGCGGACCTCGGCCGCTCATTCGAACAACTCCATGATGCCACCATCCGACAAGGCCAATTGCTCAGCGACTACGCAAAGAAAGTCGATGAAGGGCTCGCATCGGCGGTGCAGAAACTCAGTCCGCTCATGTCTGGCCTGGAGGACAGCGCCGGGTCGCTCAGCGACTCGGTAGACGACCTCAAGAAAGTCTTCACCCGGGCAGCAGCCGAGTAGCAAAAAGGGGCGGCAATGATAGTCGCGGAAGCCGAGGCAGGAACTCAAGCGGAAGAAGGTGAAAATTACTTCATCTCCATGACGGACATGATGGTGGGTGTTCTGTTCATCTTCATCATAATGCTCATGGTGTTCGCCCTGGAGTTTCGGACGACAACAGACACGAATGAGGACGCTTTGCAGAAGGCGCGTGAGGCCGCCAAGTCAGCACAAGAAGCGGCCAGCGAACTTGAGAGTTTTCATAAGGATGTCGCGGATGAGCTCAAGGCAATCGATGAGGCCCAGCAGGCGCGCACCCAATTGCTCCACGATCTCGAAACCCAGATGCATGCCAAAGGGCTCGATGTAAAGATCGATGAGGTCAATGGTGTGCTTCGCCTTACCGAGCAGGCTGTTCGCTTTGAGCCGGACAGCTCTGAAATCGGTGATGTGGCCCGACAGAATATCTCAACAATTGCAGAGGTCTTGAATGAGGTTCTCCCTCAATATACTGCGTGCGACAACTGCGGAGAACGTCGCAGCTCGACGCTAGAAACAGTCTTCATCGAAGGGCACACGGACAAGACTGGGGTCCTCGACCCGGAGATGCGCGATCAACGAAACTGGCAGTTGTCAGCAGAGCGTTCCGTCAACACCTATCGGGAGATCATCGCCCGTGCGCCGGCTCTCAAGGTCCTACATAACCAAAGCCACCAGCCGGTGTTGTCGGTATCTGGATACTCGTCAACGCGCCCTATCGACCTAAGCGACAACAAGGACGGATATGCGAAGAACCGCCGGATCGACCTGCGGTTCGTCATGGAGGTCAATCGAAAGGAGCGGCTCAAGGAAATTCTTAAGATCACCGATGACATGAGGACGAGGATCCAACAGATTGACGAAGCCATCGTTAGCATTCGCAAGGCTGTTGGTGAATAGATGGGCCATCTGAGGGCATCCCTTGCCACTCTAAGCCGAGATCTTCGGCTGAACGCAGATGTACCGGAAGTATCGAAGATTGCCTCAATCGCTGATCGGATAGCCAGCGCCGGTGGCGGCGAGATTCGACCGCCAAAAGACTTCGATCAGATTGCCAATCAGCTTCTGGGTCGCCACCGAAACGGTATCTCGCTTACCCGAGCCGACCTTCGAGACGCGGCCTGGTGCCTTTGGGAAACTGACCCGCCACTTGCGTCTGTCACACCCTTTCTGCATTCGCTGCTGGCCGTTTTTGACCAGCGTGGCCAACGTCGGCATTATCGCTCACTCGCATCGTCCTTCATCACGAGCTTCGGGCCTGGTCGGAGCGGCATGAAGGAAGTTTCCCAGCTCCTCGCACGGAAGGCTCCTGAAGCGGGTGCGCCATGGATCAATCTCATGGCCAAGTTGAGTTTCTTCGACCTGGAGCAGGGCCTACGACGAATCGTGGAAAACTCCCTCAATTCCAGGATATCCCCAACGATTGTGCTTAAGGAGCATGGCCTCGGGAGCCTTGATTCTCAATCTGGTTATGCAAAGGCCTGCTCAGAAAGACTCCTCCGACAACTTTCAATCGACAAGAACTTGGAGCCGCAAGAAAGACTGGATCTCGTCCGAGCCACCGCAACGACTTCACCGAAATCCCTCGTATTCTCGGATCAGAGTGCCTTAGTGGCCAATGCCCTTGTTCTCCCATTCGGTGAGAATGTCCCTCAGGGTGATACTCTCGATTCACATCTCAGCCTGTTGATCAGTCTATTCGGTGACCCCCGCCTGCGACCTGGTTCGTGGACCAGCATGCAGGAGGCTGAAGCCATTGTCAGACGGTGGCTGATAAGGTCAACGCTGTTGCAGTTCCTCGCCATCATTGATCAGGTCGCGCAGCGGGGAGGCTATGAGGACATGCGCCGCATGTTCAAGCACAGAAAGGCCTTTTGGGAAGCCGTCTATAATATGGACCTGATCCAAGACGCCTGGGTGGTTTTTGACCATACCGGATCGGCGCTAGGCAAACAGCTATTTGGCAGAGAGTTGCAGTTCGCTCGATTCGAAGACGGCGTCCAGCCGGGGCAGACAGTTCTTATCCTCCGCGTCGGGAACAGTCTTGTGGTTGAATGGAGTCATAACGGCAAGTGCATAATATGGAACCGTCACGACGCGCGAGATGCCCCACGGCTCTACCGTTCCAAATATTTAGCCAACGAGCTTCGGCACAAGACGGCAAATGATATCGTCGGAAATTCTGATTTTGCGGTCTCTCACCTTGGATCCGACACGCTGAACTGGCAGCGCAAAGTTGCCGATAAACTTCACCGGCTGACAGGTCAGAGAATCAAAGAAGCGAGCTATATGGTCCGTTGAATGACTGTATCATTCAAGTCTAAAACTGACACCGAGGGAATTACGGTTACTGCCGAAGAAAAGCGTCTATTGTCGCGGCATATAGTTGCCCTTCATGATTGGGACAAGATCCCGGGGAAAGCGAAGATTGTTGCCACATACCTTCTCTCTCTCAGGGACACAGGTAGCGCAAGCGAAACCCCCACGTCATTGACGCTTCCCCACGAAGCCGCAGCGAGCCTCCCGGAGGCCATAGCAGCGGAAATCAACCTTCCAGAGGTCGCTCCTCTGTCGGTGACACTGTCCTTCAGGGGGCTTGTCGAGGAGCCAAACTCCCAGATACAAATGGATTGGCGGGACCGCTCCGTCCGCCAAGTGCGCCCGATGCGCACGGGCACTGTCCTCACATGGGGAAACATGTCGGGCCGATTGACCAAGCCGCTATTCGATTTAGTTAACGCCGTTGACCTGTTTAACGCCAGTCAGGGTCGCGATGCGGAAGTGAGAATTGGCTCTTGGGGGCCCGTTCAAAAAGCTCTGGTGGAAAACTTGGGGAGCAGCGTCTCTGCCGACCGGTACTTATCGAGTCTCACCATACATCAAGCTGGCGCTCTTGCGCTCGACGTTAGGCAAACGCCGAATGGCCCTGATTTCGATCCGGTGCTGATGAGTCGTTCGAAGGCCTCATCACTCGAAGACAATGCTCCTGTGAGCGAAGCGGCGGACGACGATCCCGAGGGCGCAGCGCGCGATCAGGAAGCGGATGCATTGCTGCCGCCCGATCTTCAAGCGAAATTTGTGAACTCGCATTTCTACCGAAGCGGAGCTGCTAGAGAGGCCTATGTGTTGGCGCCCAACACCTTCCTTGTGTTGAGCCCCGAACTTAAGATCGCGCTGGATGTCGTGAAGCAAAAGAAGGGCGCTGCTGGTGAGGAACGGCGCGCTTTCATCAAAAATCCGCGCTCTGCCATTGCCGAGGCCTTAGCTTCTGCGGGGCTGGCCACCCCCTCGGTAGGCGTCTTTGTCGAAACGAGGCAGTATTCCGAGCGGGTCCTAGGGCTCGGTATTTGGGATCCTCCCAAATTACCGTGGATAACAAAACGCAGCGGCCAATGGCTGCCGGAATCCTTTCCATTTCAGATTGGAGACCGCTCTCTTACCGTGACACCGGCAGAGCTGGAGACATTTGAACAAGACCTAGCCAGGGCCACAGCCGAAGGCCTCCCCACAGTGTCCCTTCAAGGCTCAGCCTTTCCGGTCGCAGAGGCTGAAGCTGCGGTTCGCGATTTTCGTCCTCCCGCCCTCGACGCGACACCACCTTCCGACGAAGCGAATGCGGAACAGACTGACGATGCTCCTCCAGATGACAATGTTCTTGTCATCAAGACCAATGTCGACGGCGTGGAGCACGAAATTGGCCACCGCCCGCGTCCAGTCAGGATTGAAGTTGATTTCCCACGAGATCGAATGTCGGCAACAGCTCCCAAGTCCCATCAGCGCGATGGGTTTAAGTGGCTGGTCGATGCATGGGCCAAAGGCTGGCCCGGCGTTCTCTTGGCTGATGACATGGGGCTGGGTAAGACATTCCAAGCGTTGGCGTTCCTGGCGTGGACCAGGAAAAATCAAGAAGCATCCGGTCGCGGACCTGCGCCAACGAAAGGACCTTTCCTGATCGTTGCGCCAACCGCCCTCTTGAAAAACTGGGCTGCCGAGGCGGGAAAGCACCTGGCCCAGGGAGCTTTGGGAGACTGCGTTGAAGCTTTTGGGCCTGGACTGCCTCGCCTCAAGAGGCAAAAGACTGCCGGCTGGACACCAGAAGACGCACTGGATGTGGCGTTACTTCGGGATGCCGACTGGATCCTGACAACTTACGAGACGCTGGCCGATTATCATCGTACTTTTGCTCGCGTCAGTTATTCCGTGGCGCTCTTCGATGAAATGCAGAAGATCAAGGCGCCTGGAACTATTAATACGCATGCGGCGAAGGCGATGAATGCGGATTTCGTTCTGGGGTTGACGGGCACCCCGATAGAGAACCGCATTGAGGACCTCTGGTGCATCATGGACCGGATCGTCCCGGGCTATCTCGGCGATCTCAGGTCATTCTCCGCCCAATATGGCGAAGAATCATTCGATGCCCTGAAGAGCCTAAAATCCAAGCTTGACGAGCCTCAAAGGGGTGCTCCGAAAGTCATGCTGAGGCGCATGAAAGAAAATACCATTGATGGATTGCCCGTAAAATCCATCATGAAGTATCCCTCACCCATGCCCCGGTCCCAAGCGGAAGCCTATGACAAGGCTGTTGCCGAGGCGCGCTCAGGACTGCGTGACCAAGGCTCCATGCTGAAAGCTATTCATGCTCTAAGAGGAATCTCCCTGCATCCGGAGGGAGGAGAAGGAGTGAACGCCTTTGACGAAGCTTCTGTACTAAACTGGATAGGACAGTCGGCACGCTTGGAACAAGCAGTCGCCATATTGCGGCGGATTCGGGAACGCGCAGAGAAGGCGATCGTGTTCATAGAGGACCGTTCCGTCCAAACCGTCTTTGCGGCAGCTTCCACGCTCCTGTTTGGACTCAAGTCGACTCCAGCCGTCATCAACGGAGACGTACCGGGAGCCAAACGGCAGGCGATCGTCGACCGCTTTCAGATGTCGCCAGGTGGATTTGATATTCTTGTGCTGTCGCCAAAGGCCGCTGGCATTGGCCTCACGATCACAGCCGCCAATCATGTCGTGCATCTCAGCCGCTGGTGGAATCCGGCTGTTGAAGACCAATGCAATGATCGCGTCTATCGCATCGGCCAGGAACGTCCGGTTACGATCCATATTCCGCTCGCCATCCATCCAACATTTATCGACAACTCGTTCGACAAGACGCTTGACGACCTGTTGGAGGGGAAAAGATCGCTTTCAAGGAATATGCTTGCCCCGCCGGTGCAAGAAGGCGACGTAGGCGCGCTCTTTGGGGCTGCAGTTGGCAAATAGGCGAGCGCCTGCCTGCTCTTTCTGCCTTTATCTTATTGTTTTTGTTCTATTTAATCGATTTCTGTGCCGTCAGGGAAATATCGGCTAGCGAAGTTGTTCGACCAATAAAACATGTACATAATGGCCGATCAATTAAACCACTCCCCGTATATCCCTAATTGAGCCCGCGGCGTGTCTGATCTCTTCTTCGATCATCCCATCCTCAACTCGCCTTATGAGTATCCCAATCGGCATTGGGAACTCGATGAGACAGGCCAGCCCACGCAGAAGGTCATTGAGGAGCGGCGTGGGGCGAAATTCGTCACACCCATCCCCAAACCCAAGAAGCGCAAGGCCAGTACGCAGCAGGAGATCGTATTTGACGAAGGCAAAGGCCTTTCGACCGCTGAGCAGCAATACGACCCGACTTCCATCATCAATGACGTGCGCAGCCAGGTGGACAGCTGGCGGGCACTTCCCAATCCCAGCCAATGGCAGGTGACGCCGGAGACAGCCCACCTTCTCCAGCATTGGCGGCAGGCCAATCCGGGCGGCCTGCGCCCTTTCTTCTGCCAGGTCGAGGCCGCCGAAACGGCAATCTGGCTGACGGAAGTGGCGCCCAACTCGCGCAATGGCAAAAGGCTGCTCGATCATCTGGCCGCAGCCAACAAAGGGGCCAACCCGCAATTGATGCGCCTGGCACTGAAGCTTGCCACCGGCGCCGGCAAGACCACCGTCATGGCCATGCTGATTGCCTGGCAGACGATCAATGCGGTGAGGCGCCCGGCGAGCAAAAGCTTTACGCGCGGCTTCCTGCTCTGCGCGCCGGGCCTCACCATCAAGGATCGACTGCGCGTGCTGCAGCCGAATGATCCAGACAGCTATTACACGACGCGCGAGATCGTACCGAACGACATGCTCGACGACATCCAGCGCGCCAAGATCGTCATCACGAATTATCATGCCTTCAAGCTGCGCGAAACGCTGGAGCTCTCCAAAGGCGGGCGCCAGCTGCTGCAAGGGCGCACCGGCGATGAGCTCAACACGCTGGAGACCGAAGGCCAGATGATCCAGCGGGTCATGCCCGACCTCATGGGCATGAAAAACGTCCTCGCCATCAATGACGAGGCGCATCACTGCTATCGGGAAAAGCCCGGTGAAGAGGACGACGAGGAGCTGAAGGGCGAAGAGAAGAAGGAAGCCGAGAAGAACAATGAGGCAGCGCGGCTGTGGATCTCCGGCCTCGAAGCGGTCAACCGCAAGTTGGGCCTGAGCCGCGTGATCGACCTCTCGGCGACGCCCTTCTTCCTGCGGGGATCACGCTATGCCGAAGGCACGCTGTTTCCCTGGACGATGAGCGATTTCTCGCTGATGGACGCCATCGAATGCGGCATCGTCAAACTGCCGCGCGTGCCGGTGGCCGAGAACATCCCCGGCAGCGAGATGCCGATCTATCGGGACCTGTGGGAGAATATCCGCAAGGACATGCCTAAGAAGGGACGTGGCAAGAGCGAGGAGCTCGACCCGCTCAAGCTGCCGACGCGCCTGCAGACGGCGATCGAAGCGCTCTACGGCCATTACGAGAAGACGTTCAAGCTGTGGCAGGACGAGGGGATCAAGGTGCCGCCCTGCTTCATCATCGTCTGCCAGAACACCGCGATCTCGAAGCTCGTCTATGATTTCATCTCGGGCTTCCACCGCAAGAATGCCGACGGCACCTCCACGCTGGAGAATGGCCGGCACCGGCTGTTCCGCAATTTCGACGATGTGACCGGCAATCCGCTGCCGCGCCCCAATACGCTTCTCATCGACAGCGAGCAGCTCGAAGCCGGCGACGCGCTGGACGACAATTTCCGCGCCATGGCGGCGGATGAGATAGAGCGTTTCCGCCGCGACATCGTCGAGCGCACCGGCGACGCCCGTGCCGGCGACAACATCACGGACCAGGATCTGCTGCGGGAGGTCATGAACACGGTCGGCAAGCAGGGCCAGCTTGGCGGCTCGATCCGCTGCGTTGTCTCGGTCTCGATGCTGACCGAGGGTTGGGACGCCAATTCCGTTACCCATGTGCTCGGCATCCGCGCCTTCGGCACCCAGCTGCTGTGCGAGCAGGTGATCGGTCGGGCGCTGCGCCGGCAGTCCTACGAACAGAACGATGAGGGTCTGTTCAACGTCGAATATGCCGACATCTTCGGCATTCCCTTCGATTTCACTGCTAAGCCGGTCATCGCACCGCCGCAGCCGCCCCGCGAAACGATCCAGGTCAAGGCAGTGTTGCCGGAGCGCGAAAACCTCGAGATCCGGTTCCCACGCGTCGAAGGTTATCGGGTGGAATTGCCGGAGGAAAAGCTCAGCGCCGATTTCAACGACGGCTCCATTCTGGAGCTCACGCCTGACCTTGTAGGCCCTACCGAGAATCTCAACGCGGGAATCATTGGTCAGACAGAAATGCTTACTGTCAAACATCTAGGCGACATGCGACCATCCACGCTTGTCTTCCATCTGACCCAGAGGCTGCTCTATACCAAATGGCGCGATCCCGGCGAGGAACCGAAGCTTCATCTGTTCGGCCAGCTCAAGCGCATCACCAAGGAATGGCTCGACACCTGTCTCGTCTGCAAGGGCGGCACCTATCCGGCGCAGCTCATGTATCAGGAACTGGCTGACATGGCCTGCAACCGTATCACCGCGGCCATCACCAGGAAGTTCCATGGCGAGAAACCTATCAAGGCGCTGCTCGATGCCTATAACCCGGTCGGATCAAGCAGGCATGTCCGCTTCAACACATCACGCGCCGATCGCTGGGAGACGAGCGGGCCGCCGCCCAGGAATCAGGTGAACTGGGTGGTGCTCGACAGCGACTGGGAGGCAGAATTCTGCCGCGTCGCCGAGGCGCATCCCAGGGTACTCGCTTATACCAAGAACCACAATCTCGGTTTCGAAGTGCCTTACCGCTATGGCTCGGAGAACCGGAAATACCTGCCGGATTTCATCGTGAAGGTGGATGACGGGCGTGGCCCCGACGATCCGCTCAATCTGGTGGTCGAGATCAAGGGCTACAGGCGAGAGGATGCCAAGGAGAAGAAATCCACGATGGAGACTTACTGGGTGCCCGGCGTGAACCATCTGGGCTCGCACGGCCGCTGGGCCTTTGCGGAATTCAGGGAAGTCTACCAGATCGAGAGCGATTTCGAGTCGAAGGTCAAAGGCGAGTTCGACAAGATGATTGTGTCCGCAGGGAAACTCAATCGATGACAGTTGACGAAATCATTAATGAAGCAAACAAAGACAGCCGAGTGTGTCCTCAACCCTTGATCTGGAATCGCCTTTGGGAACTCCTCCCGAATAAGCGTAGGGTTGGATCCAGGTGGGAACCGCCGCCTCCTTTAATACTTGCTGCGTGGTGGGACACCTCCGATCGCGATAAACGAGACCGATTTCACACCCATCTCCAATGGGCAGCTAAGTACGGTGCGATCGATGCCGTGTCTGAACTCATTTCTGGTATGAAGCCCGGCGATTGGCATATGGAACAAGGATAATGGCAAAGAAAGCCACAACACAGAAATCCGTCGAGACCCTCAAGCATGACGAAGCCAAGCGGAAGAACATCCCGACGGCGGAATATCAATCGGTGCTGGACAAGGAGCAGCAGAATCCGAAGCAGGTCCGCTATGAGCGCAACCGGGATCTTGATCCTCAGCTCGTCTGGCGCGGCAAGGACGAGCAGGACTGGAGCGATCTCATCGTCCATGCGCCGCCGCTCTATATCCAGGAGAAGGTCCATCCCAAGGCGCTGATCGATGACTTGCTGCGTGAAAGCAAGGAGCGCGCGCATGACTCAGGCGAGTTGACGCCCGATCTCTTCGCCGATTTCAACGGCATCCCCAAGGATGTGGACAAGACCGATTTCTACAGTCACGACCAGAACTGGTCGAACCGCATGATCCTCGGCGATTCACTGCAGGTGATGGCGAGCCTCGCCGAGCGTGAAGGCCTGCGAGGCAAGGTGCAGTGCATCTACATTGATCCACCCTATGGCATCAAGTTCAACAGCAATTTCCAGTGGTCGACGACCAGCCGCGATGTGAAGGACGGTAATGCCGGGCACATCACGCGAGAACCGGAACAGGTGAAGGCGTTCCGCGATACCTGGCGTGATGGCATCCATAGCTATCTCACTTACCTTCGAGATCGTCTTACGGTTGCGCGTGATCTACTCACTGAATCAGGATCGATCTTTGTCCAAATAGGTGACGAAAATGTACACCGTGTTCGAGCGGTGCTGGATGAAATCTTCGGAGAAACGAGTTTTGTGTCGCAGATCTCAATCCAGAAAACCGGCGGTTTCTCGCAGTCCAAGATCGGAAACATACTTGATCACATATTGTGGTATGCTAGGTCGATAAGTTCGCTGAAGTATCGGCCAGTCAATTTGCTAATTCCAGAGCCTCCTCCGGACGATCCTAACTACGTCTTACTAGAGTGCACTGATTTTGACTTTCGCCGTATGACGCCCGGGGAGCGTTTTCGGCAGCAGCCACTTCCCGATAATACGCGCATCTTTCGGCTCGGACCGCTCCAGTCCGATGGCGCGAGTAAAACTGATCAAAGGGTCGTATTCGAGGGCAAAGAATTCTTTCCGGGCGCTAATTCACACTGGAAAACCAGCATTGAAGGCATGCACCGTCTCGGCCGTGCAGGAAAGCTTCTGAGAGTTGGCAAATCGCTTTATCATCGACTTTACTGGGATTCCTTTTCAGCTAAAACTCTCGACAACATTTGGCTAGATACGCAGTCGGGAGGATTTAACGACCCAAAGGTATATGTCGTGCAAACAACTACCAAGGTGGTTCAGCGCTGCTTATTGATGGCTACTGACCCGGGTGACCTGGTTTTTGATCCGACGTGTGGCTCTGGCACTACAGCCTATGTTGCCGAACAGTGGGGTCGTCGCTGGATCACGATCGATACATCCAGAGTTGCACTGGCGCTGGCGCGTACCCGCATCATGGGTGCGCGCTATCCGTTCTATCTCCTCGCTGATTCGCGTGATGGCCAAATCAAGGAGGGCGACATCGCCCGCATTGCGCCAAGGAGCAAGCCGGTGCATGGCAATATCCGGCATGGATTCGTCTATGAGCGGGTGCCCCATATCACGCTCAAATCCATTGCCAGCAATGCCGAGATCGATGTTATCTGGGAGAAGTGGCAGGTAAAGCTGGAGCTGTTGCGCGAGAGTCTTAACGCTGTGCTCAAGAAGGAGTGGCAAGAATGGGAAATCCCGCGCGAGATGGACGAATCGTGGCCGGAGTCAGTGAAGAAACTGCACTCTGGCTGGTGGGAAGCGCGCATCGGCCGGCAGAAGGAGATCGATGCCTCCATCGCCGCCAAGGCCGAGTTCGAATATCTCTATGATCGGCCCTATGACGACAAGAAGAAGGTCCGCGTCGCCGGCCCCTTCACCGTCGAGAGCCTGAGCCCGCATCGCGTGCTGGGAGTCGATGAGAATGACGAGCTGATTGATCAATTCGACGACCCTAGCTCTGAATACGGCGTCAAAAACTCATTCCCCGAGATGATCCTGGAGAATTTGAAAATTGCCGGTGTGCAGCAGGCCCATAAGGAAGACCGGATCACTTTCACGGCGCTCAACCCCTGGCCGGGCGATCTCGTCTGCGCCGAGGGTCGCTATATGGAAGGCGAGACGGAAAAGCGCGCCGCGATCTTCATCGGCCCGGAATTCGGCACCGTGCAGCGCGCCGATCTCGTAGCCGCCGCGCGCGAGGCCGGTGATGCCGCCTTCGACGTGCTGATCGCCTGCGCTTTCAACTACGAGGCCCATACGACAGAATTCTCGAAGCTCGGCCGCATCCCGGTGCTCAAGGCGCGGATGAATGCCGACCTGCATATGGCGGATGACCTCAAGACGACCTCCAAGGGCAATCTCTTCGTCATCTTCGGCGAGCCGGATATCGACCTCCTGCCCGAAAAGGACGGCAGGCTCAGGGTGAGGGTGAAGGGCGTCGATGTGTTCAAGCCGCAGACCGGCGAGGTGGTCAGCGACGGCGCCGATGGCATCGCCTGCTGGTTCATCGACACCGACTACAATGAAGAGAGCTTCTTCGTGCGCCATGCCTATTTCCTTGGCGCCAACGATCCCTACAGCGCGCTGAAGACGACGCTCAAGGCGGAGATCGATCCCGAGGCCTGGGCAACGCTCCACAGTGACACGTCACGGCCCTTCGACAAGCCAAAAAGAGGACGTATCGCCGTCAAAGTAATCAATCATTTGGGCGATGAAGTAATGAAAGTGTTCCGCGTCAGCTAGATCGTTTCCCACGGACTTTCTAATCGTTCCGCTAGTCGGCAGTTTCTTGGGATTAGACACATGCAAATGATACAGCCGCAATATTTGACACTATCAAAGCTTCTTGATGCGAGGCTTTTCCGAATTCCGGAGTATCAACGCGCTTATAGTTGGACTTCTCAGGAACGCGGCGACCTTTTTACAGACATATTGAAAGTCCACACGGAATCTCCGAATGACGGTCATTTTATGGCGGCAATCGTCTGTCTGCGTCGTTCAAAGCAAGTCCTTGGGACGGACGAGTACCATGTAGTAGATGTTGTTGACGGGCAACAGCGGATAACCACCCTGCTGATCCTACTAAACGCAATAAAACTCAGTCTAAACAAGACGCTGAAGAACACTGAGGCGAAGCTTGCGCGAGAGATCGCGGAATTGCTGGTTAAGACTGAAGGAGACGAACTGCTGCTACTTCAAACCAATCACGACACAAGCCGGCATTTTGCAACCTACCTGCGCAAAGGCGTCGCTAAGGAGCCAAAAACGGCCAAGACCATTGCCGATCGAGAACTACTGCAGGCAGTCGAAGATTGTCGAGCATTCATCACCTTGTGGAAAACGCAGGGCGGATCTTTGGTCGAGCTAGCGGCGTTACTGAAAAATCGCCTCTACTTTCTACTTCACGAAGTGGAAAGTGAGAAGGCTGTCTACACGGTGTTTGAAGTACTCAATAGCCGCGGTCTCGATGTCTCTTGGCTAGATCGTTTGAAAAGTATTTTAATGGGAGCGGCCTTTGATCTTAAAAAGGGCAATACAAAGGGCCTGGTCTCTGAACTGCACTCAACATGGCGAAGTATCTATTCGGTAATAGGACTTCGCCAAGGTTTAAGCACAGAGGCACTGCGATTCGCTGCCACGCTTCTTGCGGACGAGCCCCCTAGTCGCCCATTGGGAGAGAAGGATTCCGTCGCTCTTCTCCGTTCGAAGGCGAGCGATGCAAAACACATAAGAGAAGTTGGTGACTGGCTTCTGCGTGTAACGAAGGCATGCGATGAACTGGTCGCGAATGTGCGGATAAATGCTGTTACGCGGATTTCTCAGGCTCGACTGCTTGCGACAGCAATTCTTCTTAGGGAGGATATCTCAAAAAAGGATTGCGCTAGGCTGTTGGCAAGATGGGAGAAGGTATCCTTCCGCATATACGGCATGTATCACTATGACGCCAGAACTAGAGTGGGTGACTACGTTCGACTGGCCTGGCGTGTCGTGAACGCCGATCTATCAGCGAAGGCCATAGATGCTGAGATAAAGGAAATCGGGAAAGAGTTCAGAATTCAAGGTGCCGTCGACGAACTGCGGGCTGCTGATTGCTACATTGGCTGGGAGAATGAGCTGAGATACTTTATGTATCGCTACGAGGAACACCTTTCTGGTGTTCGAAAGCTAAACTTCAAAAACGAGCAATGGGAGAAAATTTGGATGGAGAGTCCGTCCAAATCCATCGAGCACATATGGGCAAAGAGTAAGGCTCCAGCGAAACTCAAGCATCGCTTGGGAAACTTGGTTTTGTTGCCACCAGGTCTTAACTCGAGACTGCAAGACAAGGATCCAAAAGATAAGGCACAATCGTACCATTTGACGGGGCTTTTAATTGCCATCGAAGCTGCAGATAAGATTGATGCGCAAGGCTGGAAGCAAAAACAAATAGTAGATCGAGAGGAGATGTTACTCAAATGGGCTGCCCGAGAATGGGCGGATTAGTGGTGTGAGGATTATGGACTTTCGCATCGCCGACACGTTCACTGACAGCCTTGCGCGATTGACAGGTGAGGAACAGAAAGCTGTCAAGACAACGGCCTTCGACTTGCAGCTCGATCCAGCCAATCCAGGCATGAGCTTTCACAAACTCGACAAGGCGAAGGACAAGAATTTCTGGTCTGTGCGCGTCAACCGCGATATCCGCCTCATCGTCCACAAGACGCAGACCAACCTGATGCTGTGCTATGTCGACCATCACGACAAAGCCTATGCCTGGGCCGAGAGGCGCAAGCTTGAGGCGCATCCCAAGACAGGCGCCGCGCAACTGGTCGAAATTCGCGAGACAGTGCAGGAGGTCGTTGTCCCGGTCTATGTGCAGACCAACCTTCCGCTCGAACCGATGCCATCGCGGGATGCACCGACCCTATTCGCGCGAATCCCTGATGAGGAGCTGCTCGGCTACGGCGTGCCCCCGGAATGGCTGGCGGATGTCAAGCGCGCCACCGAGGACACCCTGCTGACATTGGCAGATCACCTTCCCGCCGAGGCGGCGGAGGCGCTTCTTGAGCTTGCCACCGGGGGCAAGCCGCGAATGGCGGAGTCCCCTGGTGCTCTCGTCAGTCCGTTCGACCATCCCGATGCCCAGCGTCGTTTCCGCATCATGGCCAATGTCGAGGAGCTCGAACGCGCCCTCGACTACCCGTGGGATAAATGGACGATCTTCCTGCATCCTGAGCAAAGGTATCTGGTGGAACGAAGCTATTCCGGCCCGGCACGCGTCTCAGGTTCCGCCGGCACCGGCAAAACGATCGTCGCGCTCCACAGGGCTGTCCATCTGGCGCGGGCAAATCCCGATGCCCGCATCTTACTCACTACCTTCTCAGAAGCGCTTGCCCAGGCGCTGCGCGTGCGCCTGCGCCGGCTCTTGGGCGACGAACCGCGTCTGCAAGAACGAGTTGATGTTCATGCCCTTGGCAGCATCGGCCAGCGCCTGTACAAGGCGCATGTCGGTCCTTTCGAGATCGCCAGCCGTGAGACAATTGCCCCGCTGATCGAAGCGGCCAGCCGTTCCCAGCCCAACAATCCTTATACTCAATATTTTCTGGCTACAGAATGGGAAGATATCGTAGATGCGTGGCAGATCGGCAGCTGGGAGAACTACCGCGATGTCGCGCGCCTCGGCCGGAAGACGCGACTCACGGAAGCACAGCGTCGTATCCTTTGGTCGATCTTCGATGCGGTGCGCGACACCCTGAAGTCGAAGAAGCTTATCACCGAAGCTCAACTCTTCACTGAGCTTGCCGAGTCGCTTTCTAGGGCTCCGCGGCCTGTGTTTGATTTTGCGGTCACCGACGAATCCCAGGATGCGACACCTGCACATCTTCGTTTCCTGGCGGCACTCGGCGGCGGGAGACCTGACGCCCTGTTCTTCGCCGGCGACCTTGGCCAGCGTATCTTCCAACAACCCTTCTCGTGGAAGAGCCTTGGTGTCGATGTTCGCGGCCGCTCACGCACTTTGCGCGTGAACTACCGAACCTCGCATCAGATCCGGTCCCAGGCCGATCTTCTGCTGGCTTCCGAGATTGCCGACGTGGACGGTAATGCAGAGACTCGAGGTGATGCCGTATCTGTATTCAACGGACCGCCGCCGCTGATGAGGACATTCGCCAGCCAAGCGGAGGAGAGCAGCGCCGCGGGACAATGGATCGCCGATCTAGCGAAATCCGGCGTCTCTGCGCATGAGATTGCCGTCTTTGTCCGCTCTGTCGCCGAGCTTGACCGAGCCCGTGAAGCCGTTTCCAAATCTGAGCTGCCCGCCAGGATCCTCGATGAGAAGATGGAAAGTGTCAGCGGACATGTTTCGATCGCCACAATGCATCTGGCCAAGGGGCTCGAGTTCCGCGCTGTCGCGGTGATGGCCTGCGACGACGAAGTGATTCCCCTGCAGGAACGCATAGAGGCCGTCGGCGACGAGAGCGACCTACAAGAGGTCTACGATACTGAACGGCACCTTCTCTACGTCGCATGCACCCGTGCGCGCGATTACCTGCTGGTCAGCGGCGTAAGACCGACATCCGAGTTCCTGGACGATTTTGCGGGCTAACGGAATGCAACCATCAAATCCGCCCCTCGATGAGTTTCAGAAGCGGTTTTGCTCCGATACCAACCGGAACATCCGGTTGCTCGCGCCCGCGGGCAGCGGCAAGACCCACAGTCTTCTTTACCGTTGTGCCGAAGTTCATCGTCGTCAGGGCGGTAGCGCGAAATTCCTCCTCATCACCTTCACTCGGGCAGCGCGTGACGAATTGAGAAAGCGGCTTGCGCTGCCGGACTTCAAGGAAGCCAGCGGGGCCATCGAAGTATCGACGCTGAATGGCTGGGGCTGGAAGAGAGTACGATCTGTCTTCTCCAATCCGAGACTTATGACTTCGGCCTACGACAAGAACATGCTTAGTCGAAACGTGCTCGCACCTGTAATCGAGCGACACCCGATCGTCGCCGAAGCAGCGCG
The DNA here is from genome assembly GCA_003576695.1 of Taklimakanibacter lacteus. Classification (GTDB taxonomy): domain Bacteria; phylum Pseudomonadota; class Alphaproteobacteria; order Rhizobiales; family Aestuariivirgaceae; genus Taklimakanibacter; species Taklimakanibacter lacteus. The sequence goes on along the minus strand of QOZQ01000006.1, from coordinate 383,153 downwards.
CAGTGGAACAGGCCGATTTCACGAATTGCTGCTGGAGACGATCGATCTGTTGAAGAGTCTGTCGTTTGACCACGAGCAACATGTCACGCCGGCTGCACATGAGGCTCTGATGGAGCATCTCGAGGATATCGGTTGTGGCGCAATGCTCAACATTCTCTCAGATAACCTTGAGAAGCTGAAGATCATTCCACCACCCGCGGAAGCCAGGAAGAGCGATGAGCCGCACCCTTTCAAGAAGTTCATGGAGTTCTGGTGCGATGCCGTCGGCACGCTGCAATCCCAGGCTTTCTTTACCCTGGAAGACCAGAAGTATGCGGCAGCGCGCGTCTTGGAGGCAGCTATCGAAAGAAAACAGCTCCCCGTCGGGGGTGCCCGCTACACTGACATTCTCGTGGATGAATTCCAGGATATAAATCCCCTCGATCTCAGGCTTGTCAAAGCTCTGGTCACCTATAACAATTCGAGCATCACAATTGTCGGCGATGACGATCAAGCGATCTATGAGTGGCGCGGATCCGTCCCCGACTTCATCCTCAATCCGGAGAAGAATTTCAAGCGCGACTTCGTCACACATATCCTCGAGAATAACTATCGATGCCCAGCAAATATCGTGGAATCCTCGAAGGCGCTGATATCCAACAATAAGCGACGCGTAAAGAAGGTCATCCAAGCCAAATCCCCACTCACGGCCGAAATCGAAGTTGCCATGCAAGAAGACTTCACCAGGACGATCGAGAAGGTGGTCGGCGTCGTGCAGGGTTTTATGTCTCAGTATGGAGGAAAAGGGCAGCGGATCGCGCTCATGTCACGCAAGCGTGCTCAGCTGATCCCCTACCAGATCATTTTTGCTGCCGAGGGCATTTCCTTTTGCGCCGCCGAGGATCTTCAGGTTTTCTTGAGCGAGGCCTTCAAGCAGCTGAGGGGAGTTATCGAGATAAGAGCTTCCTGCGAAGGGCGAATGCGCTCCCGCCAGATCACGGATGCCGTCGTCATGCTCGTGGACAAGCTCAAGCGATTCCCGCTGAAGAAAGAAGAGCGTGCCAAGCTGGAAGGCCATTTGACCCGCAGTTCACCGAAGTCAATGGAAGAAGGTATCGCATCGCTCGCGGCCTATGCAGGCCCAATCAAGAGCATGACGGGCGAAGCGGCCGTGTCCATGTGCCGGTCAGCGGCCATCTCGTTGCGCAAATATGTTGGAAGTGAAACCGTGTCCGCATGTCTCGACAGTCTGGCCGTCGATTTCCAAGGTTTTGAGAAGGATTATGGCAAGTCCAGAGATGAGATATTCTATGCCGATCCGCCGTTTTACTATCTTTCTCGCTATGCCGAGCGCTATGGGACGGATTTTGACGCGTTTCTCGACGACATCGACAAGGCGATAGATACGTTAGTACAGCTCCCAATTGATGAGGATTCTGCGAGCGACTTCTGGGATCGGCCGGTGCACCTGATGACCGCCCTTCGAGCTAAGGGGCGTGAATTTGACGAAGTCGTCCTACTGGACGTGAATGACGGCATTTGGCCGGCTAAGCAAGCGGTCTCCGAGGCTCAGCAAGAGCAAGAACGAAGAGTTTTCTATGTTGCAATGACACGAGTAAAACGCAAACTATGGCTGACTGTGAGCGCAAGAATTGGCGACGATCCAACAGTACCCTCACCCTATCTGAGAGAAGCTCGATTCACATCGTAAGCGTGATACTTTGATCGTTTCGATTGTCTGGAGTTCGGGAGCCAATGGGAGTTGCAAGCTTGCTCAATCCTGTGAATCACGACCAGCAGTCGATGATTATTGAATAACAGTGGCCTTGCTTTGGTTTTCTTTCAGAACTTCTGCATAAATCAGAAATAAGACCTATGGAGGGATGGCGTGGTTGAAACAATTTACAAGAAAGTCGAACCAACACTGCGAAGCTTGGTTGAAAGCATCAAGATGGGCGATATCGGCCTTCCCGATCTACAGAGGCCATTTGTTTGGACCAACGCGAAGATCCGGAATCTTTTTGACTCAATGTTTCGGGGATTTCCGGTCGGCTATTTTCTTTTCTGGGAGACCACCGAAATTGAAGGCAGCAGATCAATCGGACTTGATTCGAAGCAGCGACCGCCACGGTTACTTGTCGTTGACGGCCAACAGCGCTTGACAAGCCTATATGCCGTAACTACCGGAACGCCGGTGATCCGAGAAGACTACCAACCAGAAAAAATAGAGATCGCATTCAATCCGCTGGCAAGTCAATTTGAAGTCGCTGACGCAGCAACGCGTCGAGACCCATCCTATATCCCAAACATTTCCGTCCTGTGGGAAGCTGGCGCCAACATCTTTAGCATTTCCGATGCATACTTGAATGGCCTAGTTCAAAGCCGCTCAATCTCCGAGGGAGAGAGAGCCCAAATACAGTCAGCACTGATTAGGCTTTCCAATCTGATGGGCTATCCCTTCACCGCACTGGAATTGTCTTCTCAAGTAGGTGAGGAACAGGTTGCTGAGGTGTTTGTCCGAATCAATTCCGAAGGCAAGAAGCTAAATCAGGCCGATTTCATTTTGACACTCATGTCAGTCTTTTGGGACGCCGGCCGATTTGAACTAGAGAAGTTCAGTAGGGACTCTCGAGTGCCTTCCGTTTCGGGGCCATCGCCATTTAACCACTTCATTCAACCTGGCCCCGATCAGCTCTTGCGGGTCGGTGTCAATCTAGCCTTCCGTCGAGCACGCCTTAAGTATGTTTATTCACTTCTCCGCGGGAAGGACTTGGAGACCGGGGAATTCAGTCGGGAGCGCCGGGATGAGCAGTTTGCCAAACTCAAGACCGCCCAAGCCCATGTCGTTAATCTGCAGTACTGGCACGATTTTCTCAAATCGGTTCGTGGCGCCGGCTTCCGCTCTGAAAGGCAAATCAGCTCCGAGAACAATCTGCTCTTTGCGTACAGCCTGTACCTCATTGGTAGGACGGAACTTGCGGTCGACGAACAACTCCTTCAGCGCCTCATGAGCAAATGGTTCTTCATGACCGCCCTGACCGGCCGTTACACAAGTTCACCTGAGTCAAAAATGGAATTCGACTTGGCCAGATTCCGGCAGGTGAATACCGCAGATGGCTTCGTTAAAGTGTTGTCGGAGATTTGTGATTCGACGCTGACAGCAGACTTCTGGGCTATTACCCTGCCCAATGAGCTAGCGACTTCGGCTGCTCGCAGTCCGTCATTGTTTGCTTATTTTGCTGCCCTTTGCCTCCTTGACGCCAAGGCTCTCTATTCCGTTCATAGAGTATCCGATCACTTTGATCCAAGCCTCACGGCGCCCCGGAACGCCGTTGAACGTCATCATCTGTTTCCAAAAGCCTACCTCGAGAGTATTGGAATCGACGAAACTCGTCAGATGAATCAGACGGCCAACTTTGCCATCGTGGAATGGAATGACAATGTAAAAATCTCACGGAAAGCACCAGCCGATTACGTCAAGAAAATGGAAGCCAACTTCTCCGCGAAGGATCTTGAGCGTATGTATTACTGGCACGCTCTACCAGATGGCTGGTTCAACTTAGACTACCGAGAATTCCTCGAAAGGCGACGCGAGTTGATCGCGGGTATTATCCATGCGGCCTATCTTAAATTGTCAGGTGAGTCTGTTAGTAAACTCGAAGCGGTCCTCGATCTTACCGCTATCGTTGCCGGTGGCGAAAGCTCGACGACTGAGTTCAAATCAACTCTGCGAACAAACCTGCATACTCAGCAACCCGACCCGCGTATGGAATTCAGCGTCCTCCGCACCATAGCCGGGTTCGTGAACTCTCCCGGCGGCGGGACTTTGATTATCGGAGTCACCGATGACGGCGTGGCTCTCGGAATTGAGGAGGATCACTTCCCAAACGAGGATAAAATGAATCTCCATTTGATCAACTTGATCAAGTCTCGCTTGGGGACAACTCACACCCTCTATATCCATCCGCGGTTCGACGATTTTGGTGGCAAGCGGGTCCTCGCGGTCGACTGTCTGCCTGGACGCTCACCGCTCTATCTCAAAGACGGTGGGGAAGAGCGATTGTTCGTTAGAACAGGGGCGGCCACAAGCGAGCTCAAAGGTTCACAAGCAAATGAATACATCAGGCAACGATTCGGCAAATAGGCAGTGATACATCGTGTCACTGATGGTCAATGTTTGAGTTTTCTTCAGGTGGAGAGCATGCCCGACACATCTAAACCACAAGACCCACCCCTCCCACCTTCTGCCCAGTTGGTGCAGATGGCATCCGCCAATTGGGTCTCCTGCATCGTCCATGCGGCGGCGAAGTTCGACCTGGCGGACAAGCTTGCAGACGGGCCGAAGACGGCGGCCGAGATTGCAGGCGCACTCAAGCTGCATGCGCCGTCGCTGCACCGGATGATGCGTAGCCTTGCCGGGCTGGGCATCCTGACCGAGAGCGACGGCCGGCGTTTCGGGTTGACGCCGCTGGGCTAGGCGCTGAAGACAGGGGCGCCGGGCTATGCGCGCTCCTCCATCCTCACTGTGTGCGGACCGTGGTTCACCAGCGCCATGGAATCGCTTTCCTCCAGCGTCGAGGACGGCAGACGGCGTTCGAGAAGATCAACGGCATGCCGGCCTTCGACTTTCTGGGAAAACATCCTGAACTCGCCTCGCTGTTCCCGGAGACGATGGTGGGCATCCATGGCGGCGAGCCGCCGCGTTGCCAAGGCCTATGACTTCTCTAAGCTCACGACGATCATCGATATGTGCGGGGCCAATGGCAATATGCTGGCGGTGCTGCTTTCGCTCCATCCGCATCTCAAGGGCATCCTGGCCGACCTGGAGTCCCCTTGCTAAGTCAGTGCATTCGCCAAACGTGAAAAATCATATGCATCGGTGAAGGCGCGAAAGGCGGACTGGGCTTTCGACAGGTTGGTCCTGTTGGGATAGATCATGCTCATCTGATAGGTGGAGGCTTGCCAGCGCGGCAGGACTTCAACGAGAGCGCCTGACGACCTGAAGGCCGCACTGACATAGGCCGGCAACAAGGAGATTCCCGCGCCCACCACACTCGACTGGAGAAGGAAACCCATTGAATCGCTTTTCAGTGCGGCGACGGGGCGGAGCGATACGCTCGCGTTCTCGTCCGAGAAACTCCAGTCCAGATGCGCGGCATGGACCAGGCAGCGATGTGCAAGGAGATCATTGGGATGGGTGATGGGCGCTGCGGAAGCGACATAGTCCGGAGACGCGACCAGCATCCGTTTGACGGAAGACAGGCTGCGGATGATGAAGTCCTGGCCGGAAACAGGCCCTACGCGAAAGGCGAAGTCTATCCGTTCCCGGATAATGTCCAGATGCTCATTGGTGGCCAGCACTTCAATTTCAACTTTCGGGAACTGGGCGGAGAAATCCCGCAGGAAGCCCGGCATGAAGTATGTCGCAGTGACTTCCGGACAGGTGATCCGCAACGCGCCGATCGGCTGGTCTCTCAGATTGGACATCGCCCGCTCGGCGAGGGCGGCCTCGGCCCTGACACGCCGGCAGTGTTCCAGATAGACGCGGCCGCTGTTCGTCAAAGTGACATTGCGCGTCGACCGGTTGAGCAGGCGCAGACCCAGCCTTGCTTCCAGCTGCGACACGCGCTGGCTGATCGTCGATTTCGGAATGCCGAGGCGGGCCCCCGCTTGGGTGAAGCTGCCGCAATCCGCGACCTCGGCAAACAGCAGCATATCGTCGATATTTTCCATGCCCATCCCTCCGCAGGACGAAGGCGCGCTTGCGCATGATTCTTCCGGATCATGCTCCAGCTTTTTGTTTGCGCATGATTTTTCCGGAAAACCGGCATCCACTTTTCCGGATCATGCTCTACCACATCACAGCTTCACCAGCTGCTTGCCGAAGTTTTCGCCCTTTAGCATGCGGATGAAGGCGTGAGGAGCGGTATCGATGCCGCTCGATATATCCTCCCGCGTTTCGAGAAGACCTTGCCTGTACCAGGCCAGCAACTGCGCCCGAGCGGCGACGTAGGACTGCACAAAGTCATCCAGGAGAAAGCCCTGGATCCTGGCGCGGGTGACCAGAATGCGCCTGAGGTGCCTGAGCCCCAAATCCGGCTGGCCGAAGCGATCCGCCAGGGCGACCGTTCCGACAATGACGACCCTGCCGAACAGATTGAGGCTGGACATCGCCGCATCGTGGATCGGCCCCGCGGTGTTGTCGATGAAGACATCGACACCCTGCGGACAGGCGGCAGCCACGGCGTCTGCCAGGTCCGCCGCCGTCCGGTGATTCACACCGGCGCGATAGCCGATGCTCCTGCACCAGGCGAGCTTCGCGTCACTTCCGGCAACCGCCACGGGATCGAGCTTGCGGATGCGCGCGATCTGGCCGGCAATCTGGCCAACGGCGCCGGATGCGGCCGAGATCAATACCGTCTCGCCCTCCTTGGGCGAGCCCACATCAAGCAGCGAGAAATAGGCGGTCAGGCCCGGCATGCCGAGGCAACCCAGCGAGGCCTGGACAGGTGCCGCCGCCGGATCCAGCGCCATGGCGGTTTTGCCTGAGATGACCGTCATCGGCTGCCAGCCGAAATCATCGGCCTGCACGATGTCGCCGGCCTTGAAGCCGGGGGACTCCGACTGCAAGACCTCACCCACGCCGCCGCCGCGCATCACGTCGCCGATCTTCAATCCGGCCGCATAGTTTTTCGCCGGACTTATCCTGCCGCGCATATAGGGATCGACGGAAAGCCATAGAGTCCTGACCAGCAATTCGCCTGGGCCGGCGGCCGGCGCAGGAAGGTCCTCCAGAAGGAAGTCGTCGGGACCAGGCATCCCCGTGGGGTAGCGCTTGAGGAGCCAGCTCGAATTCCTTGTCATGGTCGACCCGATATGGTGGCGTTGAGGCCCAGCGAATAACGCGAGCCTTGCGCATCCGGTAGTCCGCTTTTCGGAACTGCCTGTCCGTGCTGCCGGACAATCCCCGCAATGCCAGGCCGGGCAAAAGTGCCGCCCACAGGAATGCTCTCGCTTTGTTTAAAACAAGACTGCACCGTCGAGGCCGATGACCGACGCCAATCCCGCTCCATACCGGGCCTGGCGGCGCCGCCAAAGAATGGCAGCGAAAATCCTGTCAGCCGATGCGCCAAAGACTTCGCCGCAATTCGCCCCTTCTGAGTGATATCTCGCGATTTGCGCATGTTCGCCCTCCCCTAAAGATCTCTGTGGCTGTGCCCGACAAGAGTTGTCCTCCAGCCCAGACTCACTCCAGCGCTCTCCTGAGCGCGTCGGACTGCTCGGCGAATTTGCGCGCATTGGCCTTCCGCAGACGCTCAAGGTTTTGCAGCTTCCATTGGACGCCCGGCAGTTGCTCCAGATGCGGCACGCCCAGCAGATCCCACGCGGGCTGCGCAGCGACCAGCGATAGCAGGAACCGCCGCTCGTCGGCCGTCAGGCCCTGTTGAAGCTCGCGCACCATCCGCTCGCGCCCCGCCAGGAGCGCATCGAGCTCGACGGGCTCGGCGGTCATGCCTGAGAAATTATGCTCGAACTCCTGACGGATGTCGCGAAGCGACGGAAACAGGACCTCGTGCACCGGCCGATTATGGCTCGCGAGATAGACGACGAAAGCGCGGCGGATGCCCGCCGTGATCCCCTCATGCGCGAAGAGCTGCATGATGTCGAACAGATCGCGGGGATGCTGGCGGTCCATCGCCGCGACCAGCTTGCCGCCATACATGTCTTCAAGCGACACTACCGGGATATCGAGATCCGCTTGCAGCGTGTCGCGCGCATTCTGTGTCGGCGATGCCATGTGCGGCGGATGAACGGTGCCGCGCATGACGAAATTGACCTCGACCTTGACCTCGATGGCGCCCTGGCGCACCAGCAACCTGGTTTCGCCGGCATCCGCCGAAGCCGGCGCATGGGTCTGGAAGCCCTGCTTCCTCAGGCGCGCAACGGACTGGCGGATGGCTTCGTTGATGCGCTTGAGCGCCTCCTCGCGCGGCAGCGTGTAATCGGGAAACACCAGGTCGAGGTCGACCGAGAGCCGCGGCATGTCGCGCACGAACAGGTTGATCGCCGTGCCGCCCTTGAGCGCGAAGGTATCGTCGACGAGCACGAGCGGGGCGACGCGCGTCAGCAATCGGGCGCTGTCCAGATAGATCTGGTTCACGGCTTCAGCACCAGAAGGCCGTCAGCCGAACGCGACACCCACGGCCGGTCGCTGCCCTTGGGCAACCGGGATGGGTCGAGCTTGCTGGCCCAGGGCTGGGAGAGCTCGCGGCCGAGTTGCAGGCAGAGGCGCACAGTCTTGACGCTGGTGCAGTGCTTGAGCAGGTCGTTCAGAACATCAGCACGCAGGCTGTAGCTGCTCTCCACCAGCTCGCGCGCTTCCTGCAGCGGTTGCCTGACGCCCACCTCGCTCAGAACCTCCAGCAGCGCGCGCTCCGGCGCCGAGACGAGCGGAGCGCCTTTGCGGTTCTCGAAGGGCCGGACATGCAGCAATGCACCGGGGTGCTCCTCGAACAGCCGCTTGCGGTGATACCCGGCCGGGAAGCGATGGGTGAACCACTCAGGGAGGCGCCCAGCCTTCCAGCCGTAGAGATGAAGGACGGGCCGCTGCAACACGTAGTGGCGGATGCCATGCCAGTCGAGCGCGGACTTGCCGCCGACATGCAGGCCTTCAAAGCTTCGCTGCAGCCGCGCAACACTGGGATGCAAGGCGGGCGGATCATTGGGGCGGCAAAAGACCCCGCGCGCCAGCCGCTCCAGCCAACCCGCCCGAACATAGTGGACCGCGAGATCGGCCGATATTCCGAGGGCGGCAAGATCCGCGGAGGTCAGCGGTGTCCCTGGCGCCAGGCAGGTGTAGAGCTTGTTTAGCTTGTCTCTTTGAGTCGTAGCCATACTACGATTATACTAATAATTCCAAAATCGGGCAAGCTTGACTTTGGCGACTGGATCGTAGCCAGACTACGATTATCTGCGCCAATCCAAATGAATTGAAAGGAAAAGCCTTTCCCTGCGGCCGAGCCCGGGTTTCGGCCGCCCCCTTCTACGGGGAGGGCTATGCATATGGAATTTTGCGAGGCTCCTGGAAAGGAGAAATTACTCCTCCAGTTCCCCTTCTTCCCGTCCGGAGACGATTGGAATTATCGCTCATGATAATTGGAGGTCAATGGCTCGCAGATTGGATGGGCATAACAAGCTGTCGAACGAAAAGCGTCACCCGGCCGGGAATAGACGGCGGGGTTCTCCGTTTCGCCTTACTGCTATGACAGATCGATGACACCTAAATGCCGGAAAACCCCAAAATCCACGCCGGGCGTGCTGACGGCACGGCATGGCGCATGCCCGCCGGCTTCTCCCGCCGGCCACAGCGGATCAGTGAATTTCGCTGGCTGACATGGACAGTCGCTGTCATCGCATTCTGCACCGCAGTCATGGCCCTGACGGCGATCCTCGTGCCCGGCATTCGCGGCGTGCTGCTTCGGGAAGACGGCATCGTGGAGACGGGCAGCGTCATCTGCCTGGCGGGCGCCGTGCTCGGGGCGGGTTCGGCAAGTGTCGCCTGGGGCCCGCGTCTGCCCTTCGTGCTGGCGGGCTTTCTCGGGCTCGTTGAGTTGCTGGACGAGACCAGCTTCGGCGCCCGCCTTCTTGGATTTCAGCCGCCCCCGCTCCATGGCGGCGGCGAGCTGGACGGATTCCACGACCTGCTGATCCTGGCCTACCGCCTCCTGGCCGATGTCAGCCCCGGCCTTGGCTTGCTGTGGGTCGGGCTTATCGCCGGCGCATCCATCGCACTCATGCTCGTGGCATTGCGGCTTGCGAAAAGGGCCGGATGGGGCGCCGGTCCAGGGCTTTCGCGCTACGCCCTGCTCTTCCTTCACGTCGGGCTGATCGGCCTGGCGCAGGCTGTCGATGTCGCCACGTCCTCCCGAGCCTTGTCCGCGCTGGAGGAAGCGCTCGAATTCAACGCGGCCCTCGTGCTCCTGGTCTATGTCGTCCAGCAGTCACTGGAGGCTGCCCGGACAAGGCTATGAGCCCGACGGGGTGTGGGGCGATATCTTCATTGGACAAGCCGGTTGCGGCATTCTCAGATCAATAAGTTGGAGCAAATCCTTATCGCAAAATCTTCTTCCGTTGCTGACCTTCATCGGCGTGCTCGTCACGGATTTGTGGGAGAGGCGCTATCCAGCCGCTTTACCGTAGCGTTCTCGGACGCCGCCTTATGCAGCGAGGCCCAGTCGTCGGGCGGATTGCCGTCGTCCAACATCCCTTTAAAGACTTTGTAGGCGTCAGTTTTTGCGCCGTAGGCCCGCAGGGTCGTGGCGTCATTCACCCAGGCGAAGATGATGATCTTCGAGCTCGTGTCGTAGCGGAAAAACAGCCGGAACCGACCGTTGCCGAATTTTGCCCGAAACCAGTGCTTGTATCCGTCACCCAGCGTCGAGCCCTGCCGATAGACGGTCGCCATCGGATCAGCCGGTATCGTCTGGAAAACGAGCTTGTTCAAAGCCGCCAGCAGCTTGGTGCTGGCGTTCCTCTGGTATTGGTCGGGCTTTTTCGCCTTCAATGCCTCGACGGCCCCGGCCAGCTTTTCCAACTGATCGAGAAACAGAGGATGGGCGAGAATGGTCCAGCCATTGATCGTGAGCATGGCTAGAGCGTGACGGCTTTTCGTCGAGTCGACATTAACGCTCCAGCTTTTTGTTTGCGCATGATTCTTCCGGAAAACCGGTATCCACTTTTCCGGATCATGCTCTTAGAGTGCGACATCCCCATCGATCTCGGCATCGAGGTCGACGTCCATGTTCTCGGTCAGGGCGGCGATGCGATCCCGTAGCGCAGGCGGCAAGGTGACAATGGATGTCCCGGGATGCCTGGCCATGTCTTGCGCCAGAAACGCAAGGAAGCGGTCGACAACCGGGTCGCTCGTTTCTTCCGCCGCCTTCTCGACATAGACCCGGCGCTGGTCGTCGACAAAGAAGGCGATGCGTCCACCGTAGTCCACACCCAAAGCCTGCCGGACAGCCTTGGGAACAGTGGTCTGGCCCTTCGCGGTAATGGTACTCTCTTCCTTGAGCAGCGCAGCCATGGACAGCTCCAATTTTGCCTCCCGACATAAGTAAGGAATATTCCTTACCTTGTCAAGGGATGTTGGAGATCCGGGGAACAAGGGAGGAAGATACGACATGTCCGAAGGGTCCAAATCACAACAACCACCCATTCCACCCTCCGCCCAGCTGGTGCAGATGGCGTCCGCCTATTGGGTCTCCTGCATCGTCCATGCGGCGGCGAAGTTCGACCTGGCGGACAAGCTCGCCTCGGGGCCCAAGACGGCGGCGGAGATCGCAGGGCCGCTCAAGCTCCATGCGCCGTCGCTGCACCGGCTGATGCGCAGCCTCGCCGGGCTCGGCATCCTGACCGAGACGGAGGGAAAGCGCTTCGGGCTGACGCCGCTCGGCGAGGCGCTGAAGACAGGCGCGCCCGGCTATGCGCGCTCCTCCATCCTCACTGTGTGCGGGCCGTGGTTCACCGGCGCCATGGAAGCGCTCGCCTCCAGCGTCGAGGACGGCAGGACGGCGTTCGAGAAGATCAACGGCATGCCGGCCTTCGACTATCTGGGAAAGCACCCCGAGCTCGCCTCGCTGTTCACGGAGACGATGGTGGGCATCCATGGCGGCGAGCCGCCGGCCGTGGCCAGGGCCTATGATTTCTCCAAGCTCACGACGATCGTCGATGTGGGGGGCGCCAATGGCAATATGCTGGCAGTGCTGCTTAGCCTCCATCCGCATCTCAAGGGCATCCTGGCCGACCTGCCGCATGTGGTGAAGGACGCGCCCTCCTTCCTCGAGGCCAAAGGTGTGGCGGAGCGCATCCGCATCGAGGCGCATGATTTCTTCAAATCGGTGCCCGAAGGCGGCGATGCCTATATCCTCTCGCATGTGATCCATGACTGGAGCGAGGCGCAGTGCCTCACCATCCTCAGGCTTGTGCACAAAGCGATGAAGCCCGATGCGCGCCTCCTCCTCATCGAGATGGTGTTGCCACCCGGCGATGAGCCGCATTTCGGCAAGATCCTCGACATGGTGATGCTGGCGCTGCCGGGCGGCGAGGAACGCACTTCCGAGGAATATGAGAAGCTCCTGGCCAAGGCCGGCTTCAGGCTGACGCGCATCGTGCCGACCGAGTCGACGGTGAGCGTCATCGAGGCGGTGAAGGCTTAGAGACCATGTCATCCTACTGGCAGAAACTGGTGCCGCCCGATTTCGAAGTGCCGGCGCGTCTCGAGGGAGACGGGTTTCATCTGCGCATGCTCACCATCGATGACCTCGACAAGGACTATGAGGCGGTGATGACGAGCGCCGACAGGCTGAAAGGCGCGCTCTCGCCCACCAGCAGCTGGCCCGAGGGGCTGACGCGCGAGGACGACCTGATCGACCTCGGCTGGCACCAGCGCGAATTCAGGCTGCGGCGCTCCTTCGCCTATACGGTGATGGCGCCGGACGAGGCGATGTGCCTCGGCTGCTGCTACATCTATCCGAGCATGCAGGAAGGCTATGATGCCGATGCCTATTGGTGGGTGCGGACAAGCGCCGTCGCCGACGGCCTCGACGACAGGCTGGGTGCCGCCTTCCGGCACTGGCTTCAGACCGCCTGGCCGTTCAGGCGCGTCGCCTTTCCGGGGCGCGACCCTGCTTCGCGCTGACGCGCTTCGCAGGGCTGTCGAGCTCACACATCCTGCTCCTTCCTCGTGCGAAGCACGGGGAAGGTGGCGCGAAGCGCCGGATGGGGTGGTGCAACCGATGAAACTGCTGGAAGGCTGTGCCTCGGCATGGCGGGCCTCGGATGCAAAGCCACTATCAACACGGTTCGCGCGGCGCCGCCCCCATCCGGCGCTTCGCGCCACCTTCCCCCGCTTCGCGCAGGGCTGTCCGGGGAAAATGAATTCGGTGTCGAACTCGTCCAATCATTCCCCCTCTCCCGTCCAAAGGATGGGAGAGGGTGCCCGACCTTGCTCCGCCGAAGCGGAAGTTATCTGCTCTGTCGGGGCGAAACCTCGGCTTCGCGAAGGCGAGAGGGCGGGTGAGGGCTCTTCACCTCTCACTATTCTCAAGCAGTTGATTGTAGCAAGAACGAAACATTTGCTTTCTGCCGCAGTCGAGCAAAGAGCCCTCATCCGGCCTTCGGCCACCTTCTCCCATGCTGCGCACGGGCGAAGGGAAACCGAGGTGAGTTCTGAGTCTCGGTTGTCAAAGATAAGGTTATATCCCTGCTCTTGCGGGCTTCTACGAATACCTCGCACTTTTTCCCCGGACAGCTCTGCCGCTTCGCGGAGGAAGGAGTATGAATCGGTCAGCCGCGCTTCAGCCACAAACGCGGCTTGCCGCGCTTGAGATAGCCATAGATGACGCCATGGCCCTGGCGGAACAGCTCGCCGCATTTGGTGTCGCTGCCGAGGATGGAGCGGAAAGTGAGGCAGAACTCATCGCCGGAGCCGCGCCGCTTCACCGCCCAGCTGCCGCGCGCCGGTATGCCGGCATAGCGGCCTTTGACGCTGCCATCCCCCCTGATCGACAGCGACAGCGAGGTCGATTTCCAGCGGCCGGACCAGTCGCCCAGAACGGCCTTGCGCATCTCGCCGCTGCTCAGGCGATCATCGGCGAGCGCCCCCGGCGCGGCGAGACACAGGACGAGGAGACAGAAAGCGAGAAGGCGGGTCATGGCGGCAACTAGACCGCAGCGACCCGTCATCGTCAAGGCGGACATGGCCGCTGCCGATGGCGCGCCCCAGCTTTCGCTTGCCCTGGCGCTGCCTTTGCCCTGACATGGTGCTGCCGGGATCCTCGGCGAGACTGCGCAACCGATGACATGAAAGGACCCGCTGGCATGACGGCGCCGGTGGCAGATGGCACTTCCGACACGAGGCCGGCGCGGTGGCGCGCCGGCCTCGCGATATTGTCCGGCCGGGCAGCGCGGCCGGCCCGCGCGCTCATCGCGGCGCTGGCGCTCCTCGCCCTGCTGGGCGGCGGCGCGCCGGCCGAGGAGACGCGGGCGCTCAAGGGTGTCGCCCTGGTGATCGGGGAGACCCAATATGCGCATCTCGGCGCCCTCGCCAATCCAGCCCATGATGCCCGCTCGATCAAGACGCTGCTCGACAGGCTGGGCTTCGATGCGCGCGACGCCGTCAACCGCGACGCGCGGACGCTCAGGCGCGATCTCGACCGCTTCGCCGAGGATGCGGCGGGCGCCGATGTGGCGCTCATCTATTATTCGGGGCACGGCATCGAGGCGGGCGGGGAGAACTGGCTGGTGCCGGTCGATGCCGATCTCACCGCGCTGGACAAGGCGCAGGACAGGCTGATCCCGCTCTCGGCCTATCTGCGCCGGCTGCAGCAGAGCGTGCCCTTCACCATCCTCCTCCTCGATGCCTGCCGGACGAGCCCGTTTCCGCCGGGCGCCAGCCTGCGCCCGTCGCCCGCCGACAGGCCGGTGCCGGTCGGCGCGCAGGGTCTCGCCGGGACCGCCAAGGGGGTGAGCGTCATCGAGCCCGAGGCGACGCCCCAAAGCGAAAGCGGAACGGCCACGGTGCTCGGCTTCGCCGCCGCACCCGGCGATGTGGCGCTCGACGGGCCGAAGGACGGCAACAGCCCCTATGCCAAAGCCCTCCTCAAGCATCTGGCGGCGAAGGGCCTCGATTTCGGCGATGTGATGACGCTGGTGAGCCAGGAGGTCTATGTCGAGACCGGCGGGCGGCAGGTTCCGTGGACCAACCACAATCTCAGGCAGTTCCTCTATTTCGGCCTGGCGGCGGAAAGCGACGCGGGCGAGGAGGCCTCGATCCGCGGCGAGCGGCGCAAGCTGCTGCTGGCCATCGCCAGCACGCCTGAGGACAGGAAGCGGCTGGTCGAGACGCTGGCGCGCGCGGATGCGGTGCCGCTCGATGCGCTCTACGGCATGCTCAACCTGCTCGAGCCCGGCGGGGCGAAGGACGCGGCCGATCTCGACCGGCGCCTGCGCGAGGGGGCGGAGAAGCTGAAGGGCTTCCTCGCCGAGCGCCGGGCGCTGAAGAGCGAGGATCCCGAGCTCACGCGGCTGTCGGCGCTTGCCGATGAGGCGCTGGACCAGGGCGCGATCCGGACGGCGATCGCCCTGCATGAGAAAGCCAAGACGCGCATCGGCCAGCTGTCGCCTGCGGTGGAGCAGGCCAAGGCCGATGTGATGGCGCGGGAGATCGAGTTCGCGCAGGTCTATGCCGCGAGCGGGCGCACCAACATCCTGGCCTTCGACCATCGGAAGGCCGCGGCGGATTTCAAGGCGGCGCATGAGAAGGCGAAGACATGGGATACCGGCCTCGCTTTCGCCTACAAGCTCGCCGAGGCGGGCGCGCTGAAGGACCATGGCGACTTCAAGGGCGACGACGCGGCGCTGCAACAGGCGATCGCCGCCTATGACGAGGCGCTCGCTCTGGCGCCGCGCGCGCGCGCCCCCCTCGACTGGGCGAAGGCGCAGAACAATCTGGGCCTCGCGCTCGAGAGCCTGGGCGGGCGCGAAAGAGGCCCGGCGCGGCTGGAGCAGGCGCTCGCCGCCTATGGCGCGGCGCTCGAGGAACGCAGCCGCGCCCGGGCGCCCGTCGACTGGGCCAGGACGCAGGCCAATATCGGCAATGCCCTGTCGCGGCTGGCCCAGCGCGAATCGGGCATGGCGCGCCTCGATGCGGCCGCCGCCGCCTATCAGGCGGCGCTCGAGGAGATCACGCGCGCGCGCCTGCCGCTCGAATGGGCGGTGATCCAGAACAATCTCGGCAGCGTGCTCGAGATGCTGGGCGAGCGCGGCGACGCCGCGCGGCTGCATGAGGCGCTTGCCGCGCATCGCGCCGCGGCCGAGGAAATGACCCGCGAGCGCATGCCTTTGACCTGGGCCAAGATCATGGAGGATCTCGGCAATGCGCTGCAGACGCTGGCCCAGGACGAGAGCGGCACGGAGCGCCTCGATGAATCCGTCACGGCCTATGAGCTGGCGCTCGAGGAGATCACGCGCCAGCGCATGCCCTTCGCCTGGGCGCGCATCCAGGGCAATCTCGGCAATGCGCTTTCGGTGCTGGGCGAGCGCGAGAACGACCCCGCCCGGCTCGAGGCGGCGGTCGCGGCCTATCGGGCCGCGCTGATGGCGCGGCCGCGCGCGCAGGCGCCGATCGAATGGGCCTCGACCCAGAACAATCTGGGCGCCGCGCTCAAGGCGCTGGGCGAGCGCGAGAGCGGCACGGCGCGGCTCAGCGAAGCCGTCGCCGCCTATCGCGCGGCGCTCGAGGAAAAGTCGAACGGGCCGCTGCCCCGCAGCCGGGCCATGAGCGAGAACAATCTCGCCGCGGCGCTGATGGCGCTGGGCCGGCGCACCGGCTCACGCGAGACGATCGAGGAGGCGAGAGCGCGGCTCGCCTCTTCATGGGACATCTACAAATCCCTCGGCGAAGACCGCTACGATGCCTATTTCGCCGGCCAGCTGGCCGAGATCGACGGCGCGCTCGGCAAGCTTGCGCCGGCGGCGGGCCCGTGATGCGCGATTTGGCGCAGGATCCCGGCCAAAGCCCGCAGATTTGCGCGATTCCGGGCATTATATGCTGATATAGTGAGCAACCAAAGCCGCACGCCGCGCGTTCCAAGGCAGAAGCGCAGGAGGTAATGCCATGTCCGCTCATGCCGTCCTTGCCGCCCAGACGCTCGATGACTGCATCATCGACCAGAACTGGGGCCGCTATTCAAGCGAAGACCATGCCATCTGGCGCACGCTGTTCGAGCGCCAGCTCTCAACGCTCAAGGGCCAGGTGGCGCAGGAATATCTCGACGGTCTCGAGGCGCTCGGCATCGGTCCCGACGGCGTGCCCGATTTCGCGAAGATGAATGCGCGCCTGCGCAAGATCACCGGCTGGGAAGTGGTGGCGGTGCCGGGGCTCATCCCGTCGCGGCCGTTCTTCCAGATGCTGGCCAACCGGCAGTTTCCGGCCGGCACCTTCATCAGGAGCCGCGCCCAGCTCGACTATCTGGAAGAGCCCGACATCTTCCATGACGTGTTCGGCCATGTGCCGCTGCTCACCAACCCGGCCTATGCACGATACATGAACGAATATGGCCGCATCGGGCTTCAGGCCATCGAAAGGAAGGCGGTGAAGTTCCTCGCCCGCCTCAACTGGTACACGATCGAGTTCGGGCTGATCCGCAAGCCCGAGGGGGTGAAGATTTACGGGGCGGGCATCGTCTCGTCCTATGGCGAGGCGAAATATGTGGCGCAGGACGCTTCCGCCCATCACTTGAGCTTCGACCTCACCCGCGTGCTGCGCACCGGCTATTATATCGACGACTTCCAGGCGAGCTATTTCGTGATCGAGCGCTTCGAGGACCTGTTCGACGTGCTGGAAGGCCGGGACATCATGGCGCTGTTCGACGAAGTGCGCGGCGAGCCGACGCTGACGCCATTCGAGATTTTGGCCGGCGACAAGGTGATCCGGAAGGGCAGCGGCGAGTACTGGCGCGAATTTCCAGGCACGAAGACCAAGCTGAAGTGACGGCGACGGGCAATTTGATATAGTTTATGCATTTATACGGTACTGGCATAAACTCCCTAAATTCGCTATAAATGCCCTATGGATCCGGTCAGCAACCCTTACGCCCCTGGTGCCGGGACGCCCCCGCCCGAACTGGCGGGACGGGATGAATTGCGGGAAACCGTGCGCATCGCCCTGGCGCGCGTGAAAGCCGGACGTCCGGCCAAGAGCATCCTGATGGTCGGGCTGCGCGGCGTCGGCAAGACGGTCCTGCTCGACCGGATGCGGGAAGATGCGGAAGCCGCCGGCATCCACACGATCAGGGTGGAGGCCCCCGAAAACCGCTCGCTCCCGGCTATCCTGGCGCCCCAACTCAGGCAAGCCCTTCTGCGGCTGTCGCTGAACGCGCAAGCCAGAGACCTGGCACAGCGCGCCCTGCGCGGGCTCGCAGGCTTCGCCAAGGCGCTCAAGGTGAAGTATCAAGACATCGAGGTCGGGCTTGATTTCGATCCCGAGCCCGGCCTTGCCGACAATGGCGATCTCGAGCATGACCTGCAAGCCCTTCTCGAAGTGACGGGGAACGCGGCGCAGGCAGCCGGCACGGCGCTGGCGATCTTCGCCGACGAACTGCAATATGTTGCAGAAGAAGAACTCGCCGCGCTGATCACCGCCCTCCATCGCATGTCGCAGCGCAACCTGCCGGTCGTTCTGGTCGGCGCCGGCCTGCCGCAACTGCCGGGGCGCATGGGCCGCGCCAAATCCTATGCGGAGCGCCTGTTCGACTATCCGGTGATCGGACCCCTGCCTCGCCCCGCAGCACGTATCGCCATAGCAAAGCCTGCCCACGACCAGGGGGTGGAGATCACCGACGACGCCCTCGGGCGCATCTTCGACGAAACCCAGGGCTATCCTTATTTCCTTCAGGAATGGGGCAAGCATGCCTGGGACGCGGCAGAGAGATCGCCCATCACGCTGCCGGATGTGAACCGCGCTTCGCGGAGCGCCATCGCCGCGCTCGATGAAAGCTTCTTCCGCGTCCGCTTCGACCGCCTGACGCCGAGCGAGAAAAAATACCTGCGCGCCATGGCGGAGCTGGGTCCGGGCCCCCATCGCTCCGGCGACGTGGCCGAGCAACTGCACAGAGGCGTCACGTCTCTGGGCCCCACGCGCAACCAGCTGATTGCCAAGGGCATGATCTGGAGCCCCAGTCATGGCGACACCGCCTTTACCGTGCCGCTGTTCGATGCGTTCATGCGGCGGATCATGCCGGGCGACGACTGGAGGCACTGAAGGCCCGCCGCATGGCGCGGCGGGGAAAGCTGATCCCTCAGAGCTGAGACCATCAGATTGCGCAGTGCGCAACCCATCGACACTGCTCCCGCGGCCAGCCCCATCCGGCTATCCGGCCCAAGACCGTCGGGCGCCCTACCACCCCATATGCGATCGCCCTGCCCGCAAGGGGGAAGGATGAAATCGCGTGGCTCCGACAGAAACAAGGGGCGGGAGAATTATCGTCATCAACCCGTCGCGAAAGCCGCCTATGCGGGAAGGCGAAAGGCAGTTTTTGACCGATGATGCACAGCTGTGCAAAGATGGCGCCCATGGTGCAGGCCGGGACCGGATCAGGCTTCCTCGCGCTCAAGGGCCTCGCGGCCCGCTATGGCGCCACGCCGGTGCTGTCGGGCATCGATCTCGCCATCGGCAAAAGCGAATTCGTGGCGCTGCTGGGCGCGTCGGGCTGCGGCAAGACCACGCTGCTGCGCGCCATTGCGGGCTTCGTCACGCCGTCCGCCGGCACGATCACGGTCGGCGGGCGCGACGTGACGCATCTGCCGCCCGACAAACGCGGCATGGCGCTGGTCTTCCAGTCCTATGCGCTGTGGCCGCATATGACGGTGGCGCAGACCATCGGCTACGGGCTCAAGCTCAAGCGCCGGCCGCAGCCTGAGATCGCCCGGCGCGTCGCCGAGATGGAACGCCTGCTCGGGCTCGAAGGACTTTCCGGGCGCAAGCCGGCGCAATTGTCGGGCGGGCAGCGCCAGCGCGTGGCTCTGGGCCGGGCCCTTGCGATCGACCCCGAGATCCTGCTGCTGGACGAGCCGCTGTCCAATCTCGACCAGCGCATCCGCCTCAGCGTGCGCCACGAGATCCGCGAGCTGCAGCAGCGCCTCGGCATCACCGCCGTCCATGTCACCCATGACCGCGAGGAGGCGATGGTGATGGCCGACCGCATCGTCATCCTCGACCAGGGCCGCATCGCCCAGGCCGGCACGCCGGAAGAGGTCTACAACCACCCGGCCTCGGCTTTCGTCGCCGCCTTCATGGGGGCGGAGAACACGCTTCTCCTCGCCGGCCGGCGGAACGCCCGGCATTTCATGCTGCATGAATCGGCCCGCAATGCCGCCTGTGTTGTGCATGCGCAACACAGCACCCTGCCGGACGGGCCGGTGGAGGCGCGATTCCGCGCCGGCGCCGGCGAGCTGCTGCCCAAGGCGGCCCCCGGCGCGCCGCCCTCCGGCACGCTGGAGCTGTGGGGCGAGGTCCTGAGCACCAGCTATCCGGGCGGGCTGTGGCGGCATTCGATCAAGGTGGGCGACACGACCGTGCTCTGCGATGCCCCCCGCGCCTTCGCGCAAGGCGAGCCGGTCAAATTGCGCATCCCGCCCGCCGCCCTCTTCCTGTTCGCGGCCCGGCCCGCCGGCGCCCCCTCGCTTCCCGGCGCACGCCCGAGCGCTGCCCGGAAAGACTCCACGCCTGAACCCTCATCGCAACCGGAGGCTTAAGATGAAACACGCCGTCCTTCCCGCCCTTCTGGCGCTCGGCCTTGCCGCAGCGCCGGTCACCGCCGCCGAGCTCACCGTCGTCACCGCCGGCGACCAGAACATGGTGGACTATGTCAACAACTACCTGGCGCCCCTGTTCGAGAAGCAGAATCCGGGCGACACGGTGCGCGCGGTGGGCACCGGGCCCGGCGATGCCGGCTCGCAGAAGATCATCGAGCGCTTCGCGGCGCAGGCCAAGGCCGGCAGCGCCGCCTGGGACACCGATGTCGCCGTGGCGCATGAGAAATTCATCGGGCCGATGATCAAGGAAGGCTATCTCGAATCCTACCGCGACAAGATCCCGACCGGCAAAATGGTGACGCGCGGCAATGCCGACATGGCACTGGGCAGCCCGGTCAAGGGCTATGTCATGCCGATGTTCAACAGCCAGACGGCGATCGCCTATAATCCCGCCCTGCTGCCCAACCCGCCCAAGACCTATGAGGAGATCGCGGCCTGGGCGAAGGCAAATCCCAGGCAGTTCGGCTATAACGGCATCAAGGGCGGCGCCTCGGGGGTGAGCTTCGTCATGGGCTGGATCTATGCCTTCGGCGAGGGCGACGCCCAGAAGCTGATGAACGGCCCGTTCGATGAGGCCGAGACGAAGAAATGGGACAAGGCCTTCCAGAGTCTCAAGGAATTCACCGCCAATGCGACGCTGACCCCCGGCAATGCCGGAACCCTCGACATGCTGTCGCGCGGCGAGATCGCCATGGGGCCGGTATGGGTCGACATGTTCTATTCCTGGCAGGCAGACGGGCGGCTGCCGCCCGAACTCAAACTGTTCCTGCCGGCGCCCGGCATGCCCGGCCAGCCGATGCATTATGTGATCCCCGAAAAGGCCGCCAACCGCGATCTTGCGGAAAAATTCGTGGCCCTGGCGACCAGCCCGGAAGTGCAGGCCGACGGCATCGTCAAGCGCTTCAACTGGTATCCCGGCATCGATGCCGAGTTCGTCAAGCCGAAGCTCGACGAGGCGACCTGGAACAAGCTGTTCATCGACATCCCGCCGGAGGATCTCGCCAAATACGGCAAGCCCTTCCCGATCTCGCCCTACAACAATGCCATCCTCGAAGCCTATGAGCGCCAGGCGGCGCAGTGAGTTCCCGCGCCACATTTTCTTCAACTTTTTCCCTTCTCCCGTGCGCAGCATGGGAGAAGGTGGCCGACAGGCCGGATGAGGGCTCTTTCGCGAAGCGTGCAGATTTTTCGAGAGTCGCCGCGTTACGAACAAAGAGCCCTCACCCGCCCTTCGGGCACCCTCTCCCATTGCTTCGCAACGGGCGAGGGCGAATGTTCTAGAGAGTGCCGATGGTCTCCAAGAAGATGCTCGGCCTGCTTCTCGTCCTGCCGGCGCTGGTGATGATCGGCGTGTTCTTCATCCTGCCGCTCATCGCCTCGGTCATCGGCGCCTTCGAGACGCCAGAGGGCGCCGGCTTGAGCAATTTCGTCAAGGCGCGCGAACTCTACAGCGAGGACATCCTCTTCAGCGTCCTCATCGTCACGCTGGCGAGCCTGCTCATCGGCTTCTTCGCCATCGCCATCGGCGGCTATCTCACCCTCGGCGAAAATCCGCGCGCCGTCGCCATTCTGCGCTGGCTCTATCGCTGGCCGCTGTTCATCCCCTTCATCGTCGTCGGCCAGACGCTGCGCACCTTCCTGGCCCGCAACGGGCTGATGAACAACATGCTGGTCGGCTCCGGCCTCATCACGCCCGACCAGGCGTTGTCCTTCCTCGACTGGCGCGGCATCGTCATCGCCTTCGTGTGGAAGCAGACGCCCTTCGTGGCGCTGCTGGTCGCCGGCGCCATGGCCTCGATCGACCGCGGCACGATCGAGGCGGCACGCAATCTGGGCGCCTCACGCCCGCGCATCCTCATCGAGATCGTGGTGCCGCAGGTCCTCGTCACGCTGACCGTCGGCCTCATCCTCTCCTTCGTCACCATGATGTCGGTGCTGTCGGTGCCGC
The DNA here is from genome assembly GCA_003576695.1 of Taklimakanibacter lacteus. Lineage (GTDB taxonomy): Bacteria > Pseudomonadota > Alphaproteobacteria > Rhizobiales > Aestuariivirgaceae > Taklimakanibacter > Taklimakanibacter lacteus. The sequence continues at coordinate 360,850 of QOZQ01000006.1, read as the reverse complement.
TGATGATCAATGCGCAATCGCCCACCATGATCACCGCCGACATCGCCTTCCGCATCAATGCCTATGGCGATTACGGCGTCGCCAATGCGCTGGGCTTCATCTCGCTGATCATCACTTCGACCGTCGCCTGGCTCTATCTCAAGCTCTCGGTGAAGGAGCGGTCATGAGCGCGATCAGGACCGGCCTCGCCTGGCTGCCGCGCGCCCTGCTGCTCGGCCTTCTCGCCTTCGTCATCTTCGGGCCGCTCACCAATCTCCTGCTGTGGACGGTGGCCGAGCGCTGGTATTTCCCGCATGCGCTGCCCTCGCAATATGGCTTCAGCTTCTGGGAGAGGGTGTTCTCGCCGCGCGGCGGCGCACTGTCGTCGCTCTCCAACAGCATCATCGTGGCGCTGCTCACCGTGGCGGTGGCGCTGGCGCTCGCGATCCCCGCAGGCTATGCGCTGGCGAGGCTGAAGCTTCCGTTCCGCGCCCTCATCCTGCTCGCCTTCCTGATCCCGCAGGCCTTTCCCAATCTCTCGGTCTATGTGAATGTGGCGCGGCTCTTCTATGAGGTAAGGCTCAACGGCACGATTCCCGGCGTGGTGCTGGTGCATGTGACGCATGGGCTCGTCTATGCGGTGTGGATCGCCACCGCCGCCTTCGCCGCCATCGAGCCCGAGCTCGAAGAGGCGGCGCGCTCGATGGGCGCAGGCGCCTTGCGCGCCTTTCGCGATGTCACGCTGCCGCTGGCGATGCCGGGGCTGATGGCGAGCGCCATCTTCGTCTTCCTCGAATCGCTCGATGAATTCACCGGCAGCTATTTCGTCGGCGCCCCCGATGTGAACATGCTGCCGCTGCTGCTCTATTCGGCCGGCGCCGGCGGCAATTACCAGATCGCCTCGATCACCGCCCTTCTGCTGCTCATCCCCTCCATCGGCTTCATGCTGGTGGTGGAACGCTTCCTCAAGGCCGACGTGCTGGCCAAGGTGGGGCATTGATGTGAGCGACAGGGGAAAGAAGGGAAGGAGCGGCAAGCGCCGGGGCTTCGTCAGCGCGCTGCAAGTGGCGCGCAAGGCGGGCGTATCGCGCTCGGCGGTGTCGCGCAGCTTCACGCCGGGCGCCAGCGTGGCCGAGGACACGCGCGAGAAGGTCATCCGGGCGGCGGCCGAGCTCGGCTATCACGTCAACGACCTGGCGCGGGGCCTGCTGGCGCGGCAGAGCCGCCTCGTCGGCCTCATCGCGACACGGCCCGAGATCGGCTTCCGCGCCCAGCTCACCGCCGAGCTCAGCAAGGCGCTGATCCGGCGCGGCAATGTGCCGGTGCTGATCAATGTCGGGGAAAGTGCGGCGGAGCTCGCCGCCGCCCAGCAGACCCTGCTCGGCTATCGCGCCGAGGCGAGCGTCATCCTCACCGGCTCGCCCTCTTCCGAATTCGTCGACCTGGCGCGGCGCAACGGCCAGCCGGTGATCGTGCTCGGCCGCTCTGAGCCGGGCGCCGACCAGATCCGGAGCGACGGCACCAGGGCGGCGCGCCAGGCGGCACGGCTCTTCGTCGAAAGCGGGCTGACGCGGCTCGGCCTGGCGGGCTCGCGCTCCGGCACGCCCGCCATTGTCGAGCGCGAACAGGCGTTTCGCGCCGAAGCGCTGAAGCTCGGGGCCGAGGTCAGAACCGCGCAAGGGGCGGATTCCGATTACGAGGGTGGGCTTGCGGCGGCGCGGGCGCTGATCGGCGGCGGCAGGGCGCCCGAGGGGATATTCTGCGTCAATGACCCGATCGCTTTCGGCGTGATGGACCATGCGCGCCTCGTAGCCGGGCTCACGGTCCCGCGCGATCTCAAGGTGATCGGCTTCGACGACGTGCCCGAGGCGCAATGGCTCAATTACCGCCTCACCACCTTCCGGCAGGACCCCGCCGCCATCGCCCGCAAGGTGGTGGCGCTGCTCGACCAGCGGCAGGCCGAGCCGGAGCGGGCACCCTTCGCCGTCAAGCTCACCGCGCCGCTCATCCTGCGCGACAGCTTCACCATAGCCCAGACGAAAGACCCATGACCGCGAATGCACTCAAGATCATCCAGCTCAGCGATGCGCATCTGGCGCCGCCGCCGGGCCTCGTCCAGGGCGGCGATCCCGTGAGCAAGCTGAAGGCCGCCATCGCCGACATCAATGCGCATCACGGCGATGCGGCGCTCGTCATCATCAGCGGCGATCTCGCCAATGACGGCGAGCGCCCGGCCTATGAAGCACTCGCGGAAGCGCTGGGCGACCTCGTGCCGCCCTTCCGCCTCATACCCGGCAATCACGACGACCGCCGGCTCATGGCGGAGATGTTCCCGCAGGGCGCGGTCATGACCGACGGCTTCGTGCAGAGCGCCATGGCGACGCCACAGGGTGTCCTCCTGCTCATCGACACGCTGGACGAGGGACAGATCGGCGGCCGGCTCGATGCGGCGCGTCTCGGCTTCATCGCGCGCGAGCTTGAAAGGGCCAGGAGCCAACCGGCCTACATCTTCATGCATCATCCGCCTTTCATGCTGCATATGGCGGAATTCGACGCGCTGCCGCTCGCCGGGGCGGAGGCGCTGCGCGACCTCGTCCTGGCGCATGGCCAGGTGCGCCATATCTTCGCCGGCCATGTGCACCGCTTCATCGCCGGCAGCTGGCACGGCGTCCCGGTGAGCATCACGCGCAGCACCAGCCACCAGACGGCGCTGCAATTCGGCACGGGCTGGCAGCTCGGCCCGGAACGGCCGGGCTATGCGATCATCTTCATCGACGCGGCGGGCGCGATCGTGCATTTCCACGAGCTTGCGGGATGAAGTCCCCACACGCGCATCCGGTCCGGCATGCGGTGACGATCTTTCCGGCGGACAGCGTGTCGACCGCGCAACAGCCGTTAGGCGGGCCGGCGCTCGATGCCGCATGGCATCCTGTCCTCGCCAGGCTGACGCGGGTTCCCGGCCTGACGGTCGCGCCGGCCTGTTTCCACGGGTCGAAGCGGGACCTCAGGGCGCCTTGCGCCGCGGCCTCATATAGACGGTCTCGCACACCTCGCCGAGGGCCGAATAATAGCATTGGGTGTAGTAGCCGAGCTTCTTCTTGAGCGGGCCGTTGGCGACCTTGACGCGGTGAAGTTTCGCCGAGGCGCCCTTGGAGGTGCGCACTCGGGCATAGACATATTCGCAGATCTCACCCAGCCCCGAATAATAGCACTGGATGTAGTAGCCGCTCTTCTTCTTGAGCACGGTGCCGGAGGAAGGCAGCTTCTGCAACGGACGGGAGGCCGCGTCTGCGGCAACGAGCGGGACGGCGCAGAAAATGGCGAGGGCCGCCATCAGGGTCAGAAATCGCTTGGTCATGACAGGTCCTGTGTTGGGCATTGACGATCGCCCGGACAGTCAAGCCCGTTTCTGACCCAACGGCAAAGGGCATTTCGGGGCAATTAGGGCCGGTTTTGACAATCCGATAGGAATAGTCTGATCTGGGGGCTCAGCTGCCCAAAGGAGGACGACGACCATGGCGCTCATCACGGATCCTGCCACCTTCACCAAAAGCCTCGCCGATCTTCCGATCGCGGTCTACGAGCCGGGGGAGAGCGTGCTGGACGCCGGCTCCACGACCGGGCAGCTGTTCATCCTGCGGAATGGCACGGTCGAGGTGACGCGCGACGGACTGGGCATCGCCAAAGTGTCGGAGCCGGGCGCCGTGTTCGGCGAGCTCTCCGTCATCCTGGACCGGCCGCACAGCGCCGATGTGCGGGCGCTGGAGCGCTCGGAATTCCATGTCGCCGAGGCCTCGTCGCTCCTCACCGACAATGTGACGGCGCTCGCCTATGTCGCCGCCATCCTGGCCCGGCGCCTCGAGGCCGCCAATGACGCCATCATCGAGATCAGGCGGGAAGCGGAAGCCGACAAGCAGCCCGGCGCGCTCACCCGGGCGCTCGACAAGCTCGGCGACCTGCTGGTGGGCCCCAATCCGACGCACCTGCCTTTCTACATGCCGATGTTCTGAGGTCTCTTTCCCTCACGCCTTGACGCGCTGCCGGCTCAATCCAGGCCTTCCGCCCAGGGCGCGGCGCGCGCGGGCAGCATCGGCAGATCCAGGGTGGCGCCGTAGCGGTCATTGTGCCGGAGGCTGTCGGCCCCGAACAGGAAGCTCAGACCGACGAAGCCCACATGCTCCTCGCCGTCGTCCTCCTCGGTCGTGGCATCATAATAGCCGCCCCGATAGCCGATGAACCCATAAAGCGGCATGTCGAAGCCGAAGCCGGTCCGCAGCTCCACTTCCCAGTTGGTGATCTCACCATCGTCTTCGGCATCGACAAACTGGCTCGTCTCGCCATAGCTGATCTCGGCCTGAAGACGCGTGTCGTCGCCCAGGAAATAGCGCCCGACGCCGCGCACGAACCAGCCGTCGACAAAGCCTTCCGGCTCACCACTGTCATAGATGATGTCGGCATAGCCGGCCTGGACATAAAGCGTCAGATCGTCGAGATAGTACTGGAACTCGCCGCCAACCACGAGCGAATGGGTGGGCGGACCGTTGTGCTCATCGACACCGTCGCCATTCGAATAAGCGGCAAAGGCGCCAATGAGGCCAAGCTCGGGATCGCGGACACTGATGTGACCGCCCAGGGCCCAGGCTTCCGTCGGCTCCCAGGAATCGTCGATATCGTCATACCACTCGCCCTGGGCGTCACCCTGGATCGAGAATATGTCGAACAGCGGCAGGGAGAAACGCGCCGCGCCGCCATAGGTCAGCCCATCGGTGTGAACGTAGTCGGTGGAGGTGGTGCTCCTGTAGCCGACATAGCCATCGATCAGGCCGGCGGGAACCAGCCCCGGCTCGACCGGCGGCTCCATATCCGCCGCCGAGGCGACGGCGGAGCCGAAAAAGCCGGCCGCTGCCGACAGGACCAAGGCACTTGCGATTTTCATGACCCGATTCCCCACTTGCCCGGTCAGAATGGAATTGGCCTTTCGCTGCGTCAAGCGGGATGGGGCTGGTTGCCTGAAAAATGCCGGCCGGTATGACTTTCCTGCAACAGCAGTGCCATTCTGGATCATCAGTCCGGGCGGCGCCCGGACTCACCTGGTTCCGTCCAGGGCGATATCCTCCACGGCCAGGGTGCGCTGCACCGACGGACGCGCGGCATGGCCCTTGATGAGGGAAGCGAAATTCGGATAGGCCGTGTCCATGGCGAGGCCGATGCGATGGCCCCAGCGATAGAGCACGACGAGAAAGGCATCGACGCCGGTGAAGGCGCTGCCGACCGCGAAGCTCGCGCCCTTCAGCTTGCCTTCCATCATGGCGTAGCATTCGCCGACCGTCTGGTTGCCCTTGGCGGTGATGGCGGGATGGAGGGCTGCATCGTCGCAGAAACGCTGCGGCCGCCAGATGGCGCCGAAGCCCTGGGCATGAACCGTGCCCGACAGCCAGTTCATCCATTCGTAGACGCGCGCCGCCTCGAGCGGCGTTGCACCCATCAGCCGGCGCTCGGGCGACAGATGCGATATGGCGGTGGCGATGGCCGGCAATTCGGTGATCACCTCGTCATCGAGCGCCAGCACCGGCAGGCGCTTCTTGGGATTGAGGCGGATGAAGCTCTCGGTCAGATGCGCGCCTTCGCGGATCGGCACCCTGATGGCTTCGAATGCGGCGCCGGTCTCGTTCAGCAGGATATGCGGCGCCAGCGAGCAGGCGCCCGGCGAATACCACAATCTGACGGTGGACATCTTTCCTCTCCTCATTGATTAGGTAGATCAGTCTACCTATAATCGAAGCCGGAGTCCAGCTGACGAATGGCAAGGGTCAAATCAGAGGAAACCGACGGACGGCGCAAGCTGATCGACACGGCGCGAAGGCTGTTCGGCGAGCGCGGCACCGCCCATGTCGGCATCAACGAGGTGACGGCGCAAGCGGGCGTGGCGCGCATGACGCTCTACAACAACTTTCCGTCGAAGGAGGCGCTCACCATCGAAGTCTACCGGGAAATGGCCGATGAGGCGCTTATCCGCATCGATGCGCTGCTCGCCGAGGAGCCGAGCGAACAGGCACGCATCGCGCGGCTGTTCCGCCATTTCGGCCGCAATGCGCACAAGCCCGGCTTCCGCGGCTGCCGCTTCATCCATGCGAGCCTGCAGGAGGCGGATCCGCATGGGCCGATCCATGGCGTGGTGCAGGCCTACAAGAAGGCGCTGCGCCGGCGCATCCTGGGCGCCCTGGCCGGCAAGCGGCGAAACCGCGACCTCCTCGCCGACCAGATCACCCTCCTCCTCGATGGCGCGGTGACGGAGGCCTATATCAAAGGCGTGGACGATCCGCTGGCGGCGGCGGAGAAAGCGGCAATGACGCTGCTCAGGGCCTGACCATCATCACACGGCTCTGCCCCGCGTGACCCTGGCCAGCGCATCGGCAATCACGTCCAGCGCGCCGAACTGGCCGTAATAGTCCAGGCCGTGATCCGCCTGATGCCGGCGGCCATGATCGGACGACAAGTGCCATGTCCAGCCGCCGGAATTCATTTCCAGGACGACCAGCCGTCCGCTCGCCTGTTCGCGGATGATGTCGATGCCCATCACCGGCGTGTGGGTGAGTCTGGCATGGACCTTCTTCGCCAGCGCGATGATCCCGGCATCATCGATGAGCTCCATCCGGCGCTCGACGCCATTGGCCGCGATCTCGATCGCGACCGGCGCGTCGGCAAGGGTGGCAAGGGTCGGCAGCGGCGCCACCGCCGTCGACCGCATCGCATAAATGGGCCGGCCGAGCACGGTCATCACGCGATAGCAGGCGGCATAGGGACCCGTGTCGATGAACTGCTGGGCGATCAGATTCATGGCGTGGCGCGGATCGTCGGCCGGCAGCAATTTGGTGTCGATCCAGCGCACATCGCGGGTGCGCATCAGCCGCAGGCCGCGGCCGCGGTAACCCATGTTCGGCTTGACGACGGTGAACGGTCCCCATTGCCGCTCATCCAGCACCGTATCCGGAAGGATTTTCCGCGTATAGGGCACCGGCAGCCCCGCTTGCGCCAGCATGCGCACCTCTTCGAACTTGCTGTAGCGCCGCGCCACCAGCCGCAACCCCCTGATGCGCGGGTCGATGTTCCTCGGCATGGGCGAGAACAGCACCGTCGGGCGCTCCGCCGCCTTGCGCCAGAAATCGGGAGGCATGGGAATTTCCGGCGAAACGATGTGGACTTCAATGTCCGCCGCCATGACGCCCAGACGCTCGCGGATGGCGGTGAAGTCCGACAGATGCTGGCGCTTGGGGGTGTGGAAGATGATGAGGTTGAACTTCACCATGCGCGGCAGCTTCAGCCGAGCTCTCCCTCATATTTGCCGGCCACCGTCACGCAGCAATTGCCGGCGACGACGCGGCCGGGCTGGCGCCTGCCATAGACGATGCCGTCGGCCGCGTAATGAAGCGTCTCCGGCGCACGCGCGGGATCGGCGAGATTGTGGATGCGCCCCGCCGCCTCGCCGGCATGGACTTCGGCGCCGAGCGCATGGAAAGGCTCGAAGACGCCATTGACGGTGGCGAGCACGAAGCCCTCGCTGCCGGGGATGCGCAGCAGCTTGCGCTCCTTGCTTTCGGGCGGCTTCGCGGCTTCGGGCAGGATACCAAGATGGCCCAGCACATTGCGCACGCCCTTCCGGCAGATATCGAGCGCCTCGATCGTCACCGTGCCGGCGCCCGCCATCTCGGTGCCGACAGTGGTGAGGCCGGCCCGGACGGCGGCCGCGGTCGAGGTCCTGGGCTCGCCCAGATTGTCGATGACGACGGTCAAGGGCGCATCGAAGGCGAAAGCGGCGGCGACATTGCGCCGGTGATGCTCGGGCGTGGGGGCGGGATCGATGATGGCGCTGGGCAGGATCATCAGGGACGAGCCGCCGGAATGGAGATCGAGATAGGCATCGCCCAAAGGGAAGATGACCTCGCTCACATAGGCCGAGATCTGCTGGGTGATCGTGCCGCGGCTGTTGCCCGGAAAAGTGCGGTTGAGATTGAGCCCGTCGACGGGCGAGGTGCGCCGGCCCGCCAGCACCGCCGGCGTGTTGATGGCGGGCAGGAAGATGATGCGGCCCTCAACGCGGCCCGGATCAAGATCGCGGATGAGCTCGCCCAAGGTGATCGGCCCTTCATATTCATCGCCGTGATTGCCGCCCTGCAGGATGGCGGTGGGGCCGGAACCGTTCCTGATGACGGCGATCGGGATGCGGGTGGCGCCCCAGGCATCCTCATGCGGGGAATGGGCGATGTCGATGAAACCGGTCTGCTTGCCGGAACGGTCGAAGTCGATATTTGTGCGGGCGGTGGACATGGGTGTCTCGTGGCGGGCGAGGAGGTTCTCCGGAAGCCGGACTTTATCGGAACATATCGCAGCTTCAATATGTCCGTCCGGCCCCGGTCTCCGCCGTAAAAGTCAGTTCATATGTCAAATGCCGGCCGCTATAAGGCTGGCAGGAGGAGACGCGCATGAGCATCCTGATGATCCTGGAAATCGCCGCGGCGGCGGGTGCCGGCCTCACCGCCGGCATCTTCTATGCCTTCTCGACCTTCGTGATGGCAGCCCTTGCCCGTTTGCCGGCCGAGCAGGGCATCGCGGCGATGAACTCGATCAATGTCACGGTGATCAATCCCTGGTTCATGGCGGTGTTCATGGGAACGCCGGTCCTGTGCGGGATCATCGCCATCCTGGCGCTCCTGCGCTGGAACGAGCCCGGCAGCCTTCTCGTCATCGCGGCGGCGCTGACCTACATAGCGGGCTCCTTCGTGGTGACGATGGTCTTCAACGTGCCGCTCAACAATGCGCTTGCCGCCGCGGCCCCCGCCAGCAGCGAAGGCGCTGCCCTGTGGGCGCGCTATCTCATCGACTGGACCTTGTGGAACCATGTGCGCACGGCACTGCCGCTCGTCGCGATGGTGCTGCTGGTCACCGGGCTGATCGCGCAGAACCGCCCCTCATAGTTTTAATTCCGCAACAGCGGCACTGGCTGCGGATCAGGCGCGCAGATAGCGATTGCGGGCGATGCGGCGCACCGCCGGACGGCGCGGGGCATAACCGCCCTCAAGGCGGTCGATCATCCATTGGGCGGCATGGAAGGACAGAACATAGATGATCAGCACCCAGCCGAAGCCCAGAAGGGCGGCGAGGACGATCAGTGAGAACAATGCCTTGTGCGCCGACAGAGTCATGGACTCCTCCCGCTCGCGATAGCTTGGCGATGAAACAGATTTCCGAGTGCCGGCCCGCCCGGGAAAACCACGGAGTTTCCGAGGCGGGCCGGGCTTCAGCCGGCCCGGATGGCCAGCGAAGCACACCGCGATAACGCCTTCCCCGAAGAAAGGTTCCGCGCCTCCTAACAGCCTATTGCGCCGGGCTTTTTCCGTCTTTCGGCTTATGGCCAAGGCGCCGAGCCGGCCTCTATAAGGGACATCCCTGCAACTTGGAGACGTTTCCCATGGATCGCCGTCGCTTCATTACCCGAACCGGAACACTTGCCGCTGCGGCAACAACACTCGCCGCGCCGGCGATCGCGCAGACCGCGCCCGAGCTCAAATGGCGCCTCACCTCGAGCTTTCCCAAGAGCCTCGACACGATCTATGGCGCGGCCGAAGTCTTCGCCAAATTCGTGAGCGAGGCGACCGACGGGCGATTCCAGATCCAGTGCTTTCCGGCGGGCGAGATCGTGCCGGGCCTGCAGGCCGCCGACAAGGTGAGCGACGGCACGCTCGAAATGTGCCACACCTGCTCCTATTATTACTGGGGCAAGGACCCGGCCTTCGCCTTCGGCACCGCGGTGCCCTTCGGGCTCAATTCGCGCCAGCAGAATGCCTGGTTCTATCATGGCGGCGGCAATGAGCTGCTCAATGAATTCTACGCGCCCTATAATTTCATCGGCCTGCCGGGCGGCAATACCGGCGCCCAGATGGGCGGCTGGTTCAGGAAGGAGATCAGGACGCCGGACGATCTCAAGGGCGTCAAGATGCGCATCGCCGGCTTCGCCGGCGCGGTCATGCAGAAGATGGGCGTCGTGCCGCAGCAGATCGCCGGCGGCGAGATCTATCCTTCGCTCGAAAAGGGCACCATCGATGCGGCCGAATGGGTCGGTCCCTATGACGACCAGAAGCTCGGCTTCAACAAGGTGGCGCCGTTCTACTACTATCCGGGCTGGTGGGAAGGCGGAGCGGCGCTGCATTTCTTCATCAACACGGCGAAATGGAGCGAATTGCCGAAGAGCTACCAGGCCGTCATCACCGCAGCCGCCATGGCCGCCAATGTCGATGCGCAGGCCAAATACGACCAGCTCAATCCGCAGGCGATCAAGAAGCTGGTCGCCGACGGCGCCAAGCTCAGGCCCTATCCGCAAGAGGTGATGGAGGCCTGCTTCAACGCGGCGAAAGAGACCTATGCCGAGATCTCGGCCAAGAACCCCGCCTTCCAGAAGCTTTATGAGGCGATGGCGGCGCAGCGCAACGACGCCTATCTGTGGCAGCAGGTGTCGGAAAACACCTTCGACACCTTCATGATGAGCCAGCAGCGCAAGAAGCAGCTGTGATCAGCCTGTTCTGATCTGCAACAGGCCCCACCGCCAACCCCCTACCCGCAAGGGGAGGGGACCCCTGTCTGCATATTTTTCATGCAGGCTGGAAAACTGCCTCGGGATGGAACAGGCAGCCGACCAGGGACGAAGGCCCCCAAGAACGCTTGAATGTAGGATTGCCGCCTCTATAAAAGAGGTAACGGAGAGACCCGCGCAGAACGGGCCCTCCGCGCGGAAACATCATCGCGGGCTCACGACCCCGCCCAAGGGAGGATCAACGGAATGCATCGCCGGAAATTCATCGCGTCTGCCGGAACTGCGGTTGCCGCAACGACAGCTCTTGCCGCCCCCGCCATCGCGCAGTCAGCGCCCGAGATCAAATGGCGGCTCACCTCGAGCTTCCCGAAAAGCCTCGACACGATCTTCGGCGCGGCGGAAGTCTTCGCCAAGAACGTGGCGGACGCGACCGACGGGAAGTTCCAGATCCAGGCCTTTCCGGCGGGCGAGATCGTGCCCGGCCTGCAGGCCGCCGACAAGGTGACCGACGGCACGGTCGAGATGTGCCATACCGCGTCCTATTACTACTGGGGCAAGGATCCGACCTTCGCCTTCGGCACCGCGGTGCCGTTCGGCATCAATTCGCGCCAGCAGAATGCCTGGATGTATCACGGCGGCGGCATCGATCTCCTGAACGAGTTCTATGGCGGCTATAACATCTATGCGCTGCCCGGCGGCAATACGGGTGCCCAGATGGGCGGCTGGTTCAGGAAGGAGATCAAGACGCCGGAAGACCTGCAAGGGGTCAAGATGCGCATCGGCGGCTTCGGCGGCAAGGTGATCTCCAGGCTCGGCGTGGTGCCGCAGCAGATCGCCGGCGGCGAGATCTATCCTTCGCTGGAGAAGGGCACGATCGATGCGGCCGAATGGGTCGGCCCCTATGACGACCAGAAGCTCGGCTTCAACAAGGTGGCGCCGTTCTATTACTATCCGGGCTGGTGGGAAGGTGGCGCCATGCTGCACTTCTTCATCAACAAGGAAAAGTGGGAAGCGCTGCCCAAGAGCTACCAGGCGATCATCACGTCGGCGGCGGCCTTCGCCAATGTCGACATGCAGGCGAAATACGACCATCTCAACCCGACGGCGCTCAAGAAGCTCGTCGCCGACGGGGCCAAGCTCAGCCCCTATCCGCAAGCCGTGATGGAAGCCTGCTTCAACGCGGCGAAGGAAACCTATGCCGAGATCACCGCCAGCAATGCCGCCTTCAAGAAGGTGTATGACGCGATGATGGCCTATCGTGCCGACGCCTTCCTGTGGCAGCAGGTGTCGGAAGCGACCTTCGACAACTTCATGATGGGCCAGCAGCGCAAGAAGCAGCTCTGAGCGCCTTGCAAGCATCTCATGCCTGAAAGACCCCGGGAGCCCATCTCCCGGGGTCTTTTGTCATCGAACACCGCTGCTAGAGCATGATGGCTTTTCGTCGAATCGCCATCACGCTCTAGCTTTTTGTTTGCGCATGATTCTTCCGGAAAACCGGTATGATGGCCGAGTCAGGCCCGGCCATGAACTTTTCCGGATCATGCTCTATAGGATGGCGGCAATGAAGCGCGCCCAGGAGAGGATCACCGCAATGGATCGCCGCAGACTCATCGCTTCCGCCGGTATGGCGGCTGCCGCAACGACGGCGCTCGCCTGCCCCGCCGTCGCGCAATCAATGCCGGAGATCAGATGGCGGCTCACCTCGAGCTTTCCCAAAAGCCTCGACACCATCTTCGGCATCGCCGAAATCTTCGCGAAGACCGTCGCCCAGGCGACGGACAACAAGTTCCAGATCAGATGCTTCCCGGCGGGCGAGATCGTTGCCGGCCTCGCGGCCGCCGACAAGGTGACCGACGGCACCGTCGAGATGTGCCAGACCGCGTCCTACTACTACTGGGGCAAGGACCCGACTTTCGCCTTCGGCACCGCCGTGCCCTTCGGCCTCAATGCGCGCCAGATGAATGCCTGGATGTATTTCGGCGGCGGCATCGCGCTCATGAACGAGTTCTATGCCCGCTACAACATCCATGCGCTGCCGGCCGGCAATACGGGTGCCCAGATGGGCGGCTGGTTCAGGAAGGAGATCAGGACCATCGCCGATCTCAAGGGGCTCAAGATGCGCATCGGCGGCTTCGGCGGCAAGGTGATCGCCAAGCTCGGCGTCGTGCCGCAGCAGATCGCCGGCGGCGACGTCTATCCGGCGCTCGAGAAAGGCACGATCGATGCGGCAGAATGGGCCGTCCCTTATGACGATCTCAAGCTCGGCTTCCACAAGGTGGCGCCCTACTACTACTATCCGGGCTGGTGGGAAGGCGGGCCCATGCTGCATTTCTTCATCAACTCCCGCAAATGGGAGAGCCTGCCGGAAAGCTACCGGGCGATCCTGGCCGCGGCGGCAGCCAAGGCCAATGCCGACATGCAGGCGAAATATGATCATGTGAATCCGACGGCGCTGAAGAAGCTGGTCGCCGACGGCGCCAGGCTCAGGCCCTTCTCGCAGGAGATCATGGAAGCCTGCTTCACCGCGGCGAAAGAGACCTATGCCGAGATCGCGCGCAGCAACGCGACTTTCAAGAAGATCCACGATTCGATGATGGCCTACCGCAACGACGCCTATCTATGGCAGCAGGTGGCGGAAGCGAGCTTCGACAATTTCATGATGAGCCAGCAGCGCAAGAAGATGCTGTGAGTCTCTCAAGGGACGGGAAGCCGTCACTCGAACGAAGGCGGGCCGGTGAGGTCGCCGTTGTTCTCGTCGGTCGGCACCGTGATCTCGATCGTCGAGGGATCGACCTCGGGACCTGAGCCCTTGTAGTGCATGATCATCGCCGGGAAAGCGATGGCGAGGGCCACCATGATGAGCTGGATGAACACGAAAGGCACCGCGCCCCAATAGATCTGGCCGGTGGTGACAGGCGCCAGCTTCTCTCCCGTCACGCGATCCTTGTAGGGCTGGCGCGGCGCCACCGAGCGCAGATAGAACAAGGCGAAGCCGAAGGGCGGATGCATGAAGCTCGTCTGCATATTGATGGCGAGCAGCACGCCGAACCAGATGAGATCGACGCCCAGCGCCTCGGCGGGGCCCGAAAGCAACGGCACGATGATGAAGGCGAGCTCGAAGAAATCGAGGAAAAAGGCGAGCACGAAGACGAGAAGATTGACGAAGATCAGGAAGCCCAGCTGGCCGCCGGGCAGGCTGACAAGAAGCTCCTCCACCCATTTGTGGCCGTCGACGCCATAGAAGGTGAGCGAGAAGACGCGCGCGCCGATCAGGATGAAGACGACGAAGGCGGAGAGATTGGTGGTCTGCTCCAGCGCCTGACGCATCATGCCGAAATTGAGCCGGCGGCGGGCCAGCGCCAGAAGCAGCGCGCCGACCGCCCCCATGGCGCCGCCCTCGGTCGGCGTGGCGATGCCCTGGAAGATGGTGCCGAGCACGAGGAAGATGAGAATGAGCGGCGGCAGGAGATCGGCGACGATCTTCCACACAGCGGCCGAGACCGGCTGCGAGGGCGCATTCAACAGCGAGACTCCGCCGCCCAGGAGACCGAGAAGGGCGGCGAAATAGACCCACCGGCCGGCAACCCAGGCAATGAGATCGGCAAGGACGGCGAAGCCGCGCCCGGACGCGGCCGGCAATGCCAGCCAGCTGGCATGGAAGGCGAGCGCCGCCTGCCACAGCACGCCCAGAGCGAGGAGAAGAAACAGGGCGCCGAGCGCCATGGCAAAGGCCTTCGGCGCATGACGCAGGCAGGCGACATAGAGCAGATAGATCACGGCAAGGAAACCGAGCATCGCCAGCATGCGCGGTCCCTCGCTGACGACAAGCCCCTCGACCCATTCGCCGACACCCGGCACGAAGGCATTGAAGATGTCGATGCCGAGCTTGGGCGCGAAGAGCACGATCATGCCCCAGAGGATAAGGACGAGCGGGAAGGCGACCGCGGTGATCACCGGGCGGTATTCGGCACCAGGCCCGAAGGAGCGTGCTTCGGCCGGCAAGGCCGGCGCCGCCTTCGGAAAGACCATGGTCATGATGAAGACATAGCTCATGTAGAGGGTCGTCAGCACGATGCCCGGAATGATGGCGCCCTTGTACATGTCGCCGACCGAGCGGCCGAGCTGGTCGGCGAGGATGATGAGGACGAGGCTCGGCGGGATGATCTGGGCGAGGGTTCCGGAAGCGGCGATCACGCCCGAGGCCATGCGCCGGTCATAGCCGTAGCGCAGCATGATGGGCAGCGAGATGAGGCCCATGGCGATCACCGAAGCGGCGACGACGCCGGTGGTGGCGGCGAGCAGCGCGCCGACGAAAACGACCGCATAGGCGACACCGCCGCGGACCGGGCCGAAGAGCTTGCCCGCGGTATCGAGCAGCTCCTCGGCCATGCCGGATCGCTCGAGGATGAGGCCCATGAAGGTGAAGAAGGGAATGGCGAGCAGAGTCTCGTTCGCCATGATGCCGAAGACGCGATCGGGCAAGGCCTGCAGGAAGCTCGGCGAGAACATGCCGAGCCAGATGCCGAGGGCGCCGAAGCCCAGGCCGACAAAGGCCAGCGAGAAGGCGACCGGATAACCGAGCAGCAGGAAGATGACGAGCGCCGCGAACATGATCGGCGCCATGTTGTGCATGAGGAAGGCGGTCAAGGGTTCGTGCCTCCCGCGCTACGGATGCGGCTCGAGCGGCGCGTGATGGCCGTGATGCGGGTGCGGATCGGGAATGAGGCCCTTCATCACAGCGATGCGCTTGATGAGCTCGGAAACGCCCTGCAGGAAGAGCAGGAAGAAACCGGCCAGGATGAAGGCGCGGGCCGGCCAGATGATGAGGCCGCCGGCCGAGCCCGACATCTCGCCCGAGCGCAGCGCGCTCAGGACGAAAGGCATGCACTCATAGATCATGAGCGCGGTGAAGGGGATCAGCATCAGAGCGTGGCCGGCAATATCGATCCAGTTGCGGGCGTTCTGCGACAGGCGGCCGGAAATGATGTCGATGCGGATATGCTCGTTCCTCTGCAGCGTGTATGCGGAGGCGACCATGAAGACGGCGCCGAACAGATACCACTGCAATTCGAGCCAGGCATTCGAGCTCATGTCGAAGGCCTTGCGGATGACGGCGTTGACGGCAGAGACCAGGATGGCGGCGAGAATAAGCCAGATGACGTAGCGGCCAATGAAGGCCGTGACCGCGTCGATCATGCGGCTCAATGCGAGCAATCCGCCCATATGGTAGCTTCCCCTTTTTGTCAGCAGCGCGCATACGCCCGCATAAGCCCGGTTGACCGGGTCATCGCTTGGGGTGAAACATTAGAGGGAAAGCTTGGCCGCCAACAAGCCTCAATTATAGTCACCGCATGATACCTTTGGTTAAACCCGACGGGCGCCAGTCCGTCACCGCCGCCGCCATTCAGAAAGGGGTCTGCCGGCATCTGCGCGCCGCCGGCTTCGCCACCCTGACCGAATTCACCCTTGCGTCAGGGCGGCGCGTCGATGTCATGGGACTGTCGCCCGCAGGACAGATCTGGATCGTGGAGATCAAGTCCTCGCTCGAGGATTTCCGCGCCGATCTCAAATGGCCGGAATATCGCGATTTCTGCGACCGGCTCTATTTCGCCATCACCACCGAGCTAAGCCCTGAGATCATGCCGGCGGAGGCCGGCCTCATCATCGCCGATGCCTGGGGGGCGGAAATCCAGCGCGACCCGGCCGAGCATCTCCTGCATGCCGCGCGGCGCAAGGCGATGACGCTCAGCTTCGCGCGCGCCGCGGCGCTCAGGCTGCATGGGCTCTACGACCCGGAGACGATGTAGGGCTGCGATGCCCTTGTTCGTCATCCCGGCGAAAGCCGGGATCCACTAAATCTGTCACAGCAGGCACCACCGCCCGGTTGCTCTTATTCAGCGGGTCCCGGCTTTCGCCGGGATGACGTTCTTTCTTCGCGATGACCGCAAGCGGTCACTTAGGGGCGCGCTTGGCGAGGATGCGCTGCAAGGTACGCCTGTGCATGTTGAGGCGGCGCGCCGTCTCGGAGACATTGCGGTTGCACAATTCATAGACGCGCTGGATATGCTCCCAGCGCACCCGGTCGGCGGACATGGGATTTTCCGGCAGCGCCGCGCGCGCGGCGCCGGAGCCCGTCAGCGCGCTATAGACCGCATCGGCATCGGCGGGCTTCGCCAGGTAATCGATGGCGCCGAGCTTCACCGCCGTCACCGCGGTGGCGATATTGCCATAGCCCGTCAGCACCACGGCCCTGGCGTCGGGCCTCGAGCGGTGCAGCGCCTCGATGACATCGAGGCCGTTGCCGTCGCCGAGCCTGAGATCGACCACCGCATAGCCGGGCGGCTCCTTCTTCACCTGCTCGACCCCCTCGGCCACCGTCTCGGCCATGCGCACGACGAAACCGCGCGTCTCCATGGCGCGCGCCAGCCGGGTCAGGAACGGCTTGTCGTCATCCACCAGGAGCAGGGTCATGTCTTGCGGCAGGGTCGGTTCAGTCATCAAGATTTTCGTCCTTTCGGCCCCTTATAGGGACAATGTTCCCCCACCTCAAATCATACCTCAATCGAGCCCCTTCCCCCTTCGCATGGACCCCCGCAGAGCGGAGAGGGCTCGATTTTATCTATCTCGCGTGCTTCCTGGTCGCCAAAGCCGAGCAACCCGGATCAAGTCCGGGGCAGGCCTTTGACGGGAAGCGCTTCTACGGTTTACGCAGGGCCATATCCACCCGGGTCCGCGGCCAGGAGATGCGCACCGTCGCGCCATGATCGGGATAGGCCCGGTTGGCCAGCGCCACCTGGGCGCCCGAGCGCTCAAGCAGCGTCTTGGCAATGAAGAAGCCAAGCCCCATGCCCTCATGGCTTCCCGCCGCGCTGGCCGGATCGCCCGGACCGTAGCCCTTGCGCGACGTGACGAAAGGATCACCCAGCCGGTCGATGATGTCCTGCGAGAAACCGGGACCATCGTCGCGCACCGCGATGGTGATGTCGGAGGCCGACCAGCGCGCCTCGACATCGACGCGGGTGGCGGCGAAATCGGCGGCATTCTCGATCAGGTTGCCGAGGCCATAGGTGATGGCCGGATTGCGCTCGAAGACGGGCTCGCCGAGGGTCTTGGGCTTGCCGTCATCGGCGGCGCGGGCATCGACCGCGATGGTGACGTCCGAGCCGCGCAAGGGCGCCACGATGTCCTCCAGCATCACCGGCAATTTGGCCTGCGCCAGCATGGCATCGGCCGGCGTGTCGCGGTTGGCGAGGCGGGAAAGGATCTCGCGGCAGCGCGCCGCCTGGCTGATCAGGAGATCGATGTCCTCGCCGGTATGGCCGCCCGCCGGCAATTCGCGCTTCAGCTCCTTGGCGACGAGGGCGATGGTGGCCAAGGGCGTGCCGAGCTCATGCGCGGCGGCGGCGGCCAGGCCATCGAGCGCCGACAGGCGCTGCTCGCGCGCCAGCACCAGTTCGGTGGCAGACAGGGCGGCCGACATCTGGCGCGCCTCCTCGGCGATGCGGCGCGCATAGATGGCCGAGAAGACGACGCCCGACACCAGCGCCGTCCACATGCCGAGAATATAGATGGCCGGCAATTCGAGCGGCGCGGCGGCGAACCAGGGCAGCGGAAAATGATCATAGGCGAGGAAGCTCGCGCAAATGAAAGCAAGCGCACTCAGGAACAAGGTCCATTTGATGGGCAGCGACGTCGCCGACACGGTGACCGGCACCAGGAAGAGGAAGGCGAAGGGATTCT
Organism: Taklimakanibacter lacteus; assembly: GCA_003576695.1. GTDB lineage: Bacteria > Pseudomonadota > Alphaproteobacteria > Rhizobiales > Aestuariivirgaceae > Taklimakanibacter > Taklimakanibacter lacteus. The sequence continues at coordinate 342,546 of QOZQ01000006.1, read as the reverse complement.
GCAGGCCGCCGGTGAGATAGAGGAGCAGCGCCAGCTGCAGGATGTCATAGCCCAGGAGCAGCGCCGCATTGCGGTCGGTGAGGAGATTGCCGCGCCAGCGCAAGGTGAGAAAGATGTTGAGCCAGGCCGAGAGCGCGATGGCGGCAAGGCACCAGCCGACCGGCAGATCGAAGCCCAAACCCCAATGCACGCCGACGACCGCCGCGGTCTGCCCGGCGACCGCCAGCCAGCGCAGCCGCACCAGCGTCTTGAGGCGCAAACCCTGCTCGCCCAGAGCCAGTCCCGGGAAGCCCGCGTCACCGGCAGAGGCCATGTTCACGTCAGTCGTCATGGAATGGTTCTAGCATGCCAGCGAGCATGCGCCATTCCTGGAGCAGACCGCCCTCTCATTTCGTCACCCCGGCTTGAGCCGGGATGACGATGCTTTCAATGACGGAAATGGCGCATGCCGGTGAAGACCATGGCGAGGCCCAATTCGTCGGCGGCCTTGATCACATCGGCATCACGCAGCGAGCCGCCCGGCTGGATGACGGCGGTGACGCCCGCTTCCGCCGCGGTGATGAGCCCATCGGCAAAGGGGAAGAAGGCATCGGAGGCAACGACGGCGCCCCTGGCGAGCGGCTCGCCAAGGCCCAGCGCCTTCGCCGCTTCGGCGCTCTTGGCGGCGGCGATACGAGTCGAATCGACGCGCGACATCTGCCCGGCGCCAATGCCGACCGTGGCGCGCCCCTTGGCATAGACGATGGCATTCGACTTCACATGCTTCGCCACGGTGAAGGCGAACTGCAGATCGGCCAGCTCCCCGACACTCGGCGCGCGCTTTGTCACCACCTTGAGATCGCTCATCGCCACATGGCCCGCATCGCGCGACTGCACCAGGAAGCCGCCGGCCACGGTCTTGAACAAGGTCCCGTGCGCCTTCGGATCGGGCAGGCCCTCGGTGACGAGGAGCCGCAAGTTCTTCTTCTGCGCGATGATGGCGCGCGCCTCGTCCGTCGCGCCGGGCGCTATGATCACCTCGGTGAAGATCTTCGTGATCTCTTCCGCCGTCGCTTCATCGATCGGGCGATTGAAGGCGATGATGCCGCCAAAGGCCGAGACCGGATCGCAGGCGAGCGCCTTGCGATAGGCATCGCAGAGCGATGCGCCAAGGGCGACGCCGCAAGGGTTGGCATGCTTGACGATCACGCAGGCCGCGGCATCGGCAGCGCCGAATTCCGCCACGCATTCGAAGGCGGCGTCGGTGTCGTTGATGTTGTTGTAGGAGAGCTCCTTGCCCTGAAGCTGCCGCGCGGTCGCCACCCCTTCGCGATTTTCCGGGCTCTTGTAAAAGGCGGCCGACTGGTGCGGGTTCTCGCCATAGCGCAGTTTCTGGATGAGCCTGCCGCCGAGAGCCGCGTAGTCGGGAGCATCGTCCTTCAATTCGCGGGCGAACCACTGCGCGATGGCGGCGTCATAGGACGCGGTGCGGGCGAAGGCTTTCGCGGCGAAGCGACGGCGCGCCTTCTCGCTCACTGCCCCTTGATGCGCGTCGAGTTCCTTCAGCACCTCATCATAGTCGGACGGATCGACGATGACGGCGAGGCTTCCGTGATTCTTGGCGGCGGCCCTGATCATGGCCGGTCCGCCAATGTCGATATTCTCGATCGCCTCGTCCCACTGGGTGCCGGCCTTCGCGGTCACCTGCTCGAAGGGATAGAGATTGACGACGAGAAGCTCGAAGGGCGCGATGGCCTGGGCGGAGAGCGCCTTCACATGCTCGGCATTGCCGCGGTCGGCGAGGAGCCCGCCATGGATCTTGGGATGCAAGGTCTTGACCCTTCCATCCATGATCTCAGGAAAACCGGTGACGGCAGCGACATCGGTGACCGCGAGGCCTTCCGCCTTCAGCGTCCCGGCGGTGCCGCCGGTCGAGACGAGTTCGATGCCGCGGGCGGCGAGAGCGCGGGCGAAATCGAGAAGGCCCGTTTTGTCGGAGACGGAAAGGAGAGCGCGGCGGACAGGTGGCGACATCAGAGGGAACCCATGGCTAGACGACGTGATCGGGATGACCCGCCAACCCCTCACCCTGAGGTGCGAGCGAAGCGAGCCTCGAAGGGTGTGTCGAAGCAAGCTCGCTTTATCCTGAGGGATGCTTCGAGGGCCGCTGCGCGGCCACCTCAGCATGAGGGTATTTCAACAGGCAAGTCAGCAGTGTCGCCGTGATCTAGCACAGGCGCTCAAGGACTCAATGGCCGCTCGCGCGCATCCCGGTGTCAGAAAGGCAGCTCGGGGCTACGGGTTTCGGCCGCCTCGCGCTTGTCGCGCCTGGCCAGGCGCTTGAAGGCCCAGTTCACCCGGTCATGCCGGCCGACGACGCCCTTGAGCACGATCTGCTGGGTGCGCCTCGGCTGCGGGAGGCCAGCCAGATAGACGCTGTCGGTGAGATCGATGACGCAGCCCTTGGCGGCAAAACGCCAGGCGGTGCGGTTGGGCAGGATGAGCATGACCGTCTCGCCGTCCTTGGACAAGGTCGCCTTGACGGAGGGATGGAGGTGGAAGCGCAGCACATAGGGAAGGCCGGTCAGCGCGGGATCGCTTCCGGCATCGCGGCTGAGACGGTCCTCGCCGCGGAAATCATCGCCCATGATCGACAGATAGAGATTGCGCTCATGCAGGAGACTGCCGTCGAGCACGGCGCCGCCCCGGAACAAGGTGCCGAAATCACCCGTCTCGCTCACGCCCCGCCGCTCGCTCTCCTTCTTGCGCAAGGACCCGGCCCAGCGCGCCAGCGCGCCTTGCGCCTTTTCGGCGGCGAAGGAGTCGAGGCTCAGCGTGTTATGGGCGGCCGGACCCGAGGCCGCATAGATCCAGCGCTTCGAGCCGTCGGCCGGAAGCCCGCAATTGACGATCATGCGATGCGGTCCGTCGGAGAACTCGAAAGCGAGCGGACCGGCGCAGGCGGCATCGGGGCCGAAATCGGCGATCACCGTCACCCCGCCATGCGCCAGGCGGACGAAGCCCGAATAGGCGGCGAGCGACACGGGCCGGCCCAAGGTGGTGTCCTGGCCGAAGACGGCGCGCATCTGGCGCACCGCCGGATCGGCGACACCCTGGATGACGGCAAGGCCGTCATCGCCATGGCAGAAGAAGCGCAGCATCGGCAGCATGCGCTCGATGCCGGCATTGAGCCGCTGCGGCAGGGGCTCGCGGGCGGCGATGATGGCGCTGCGCAGGGGCACGAGATCGAGCAGAAGGCCAAGCAGGATCGCGGGATTGCGCGAGACATGGCCGCCATCGGGCAGAATATGCTCGGCCATTGCCGCTTCGAGCCGCTCATAAGCGTGGCTGCGGAAGGCGGCGGTTGATTCGAACGCGGTCACCGCATAAGCGAGCGCCAGCGCCTGCTCGATGCGGCCAGGCTCATGCGCCAGCTGCGTCGTCTCGCGCGCGATGAGGCGCAGGAATTTCTCCTCGAAGAAGGACCCCGCCCCTTTCATGAGGAACGGCGCGTGGCGGACCAACGCCATCAGGCGCACCGCCGCGACATCGCTCTGGCGCGCTTCCGGGGGCAGGCTCTTGGTCGCGTTCATCCAGTCAAGGATGAGGGTTCGCGCATAGGCGCGGTGCATGGCCGAGCCCGCGGCTTCGAGATGCGCGAGCCAGGTGAAGCCATGCAGTTCGATGAGCCAGGCGGGGTCGAGCACGGATTTGAGGAAGATGCTGGCGGTGCCGCCCGAAACCGATTGCCCGGCCAGCGAAAAGCGGTTGCGGTAGATCTGGCGGCCGAGATCGGGATTGCCCAGAACGAGCGGAACAATCGGTCGGGCGAGCCTTGCCGGGCGCCAGCGGCGCAGCAGGCGGCTTCCTAGATCTTGGGCCTTTTCAATAGGTTGCAAGGTCGCGCCAACGGCCGCCCGGAAGGGGCCGAGGAATTCGAAACGGGACTCGAGGGCACGCAACATGGCGATGGTTCGACAGGTTCAGGCATCGTTCGGATTGGGGCGACGGTCTATTGGAGAGGGTCAAGGTTAAGGATTGGCTAACAGGGTCTTCCTTGGAGCGCTTCCTAATCGCCAAACCGAGGTCACTTCGGCGGGAAGCGCCTCGTGAGCCTTGCCGCGTAAAATCCGTCAAGCCCTTGATCTGCCCCGATATTCATCGATGGCAGAGTGCGCAGATCGCCATCCGCGGTGATGAACTGCGCCTCGCCCGCGACATCGCCTGCCGTCACGGGTTGGCGCTCGAAGTCTGAATGCCGTTCGAGGAAGCGTCCGACCTGGCCTTCGCCCTCCTCGGGCTCGAGCGAGCAGGTGCAATAGACCAGGCTGCCGCCCGGTCGCAGCAAAGTCGCCGCATGGTCGAGAAGGCGCTCCTGCAGAGTGACGAGCTCGGCGATCTGCCCTTCGCTCTTGATATGCGGCAGATCGGGATGGCGGCGGATGGTGCCGGTCGCCGAGCAGGGCGCATCGATAAGCACCGCATCGAAAAGCCGGCCCGAGACATCGAGCGCGTCACCGACATGAAGCTCGGCGGCAAGCCGCAGGCGATCGAGATTCTGCCGGACGCGCTCCATGCGCGGCGCCGATTGATCCACCGCCATCACCTTCGCACCCGCGGCGGCGAGCTGGGCCGTCTTGCCGCCGGGCGCGGCGCAGAGATCGAGCACCGACTTGCCGGCAACATCACCCAGGAGACGCGCCGGCAATGCGGCGGCGGCATCCTGCACCCACCAGGCGCCCTCGGCGAAACCGGCAAGCGACTCGATGGCGCTCTGCCGGTTCCTGAGGCGCAGCGAGCCTGTCGGCAGGAGAGTCCCATCGAGCGCTTCGGCCCATTTTTCGGGATCGGCCTTGACGGTGAGATCGAGCGGCGGCGGCTCGGCATGAGCGGCGGCGATCTCATGCGCGATTCTGCGGCCGTAATTCTGCGTCCAGCGCCGCCACAGGAATTGCGGCACGTTGAGATGCGGCTTGCCCGGGGGACGCGCCGCCGCAACCTTGCGCAGCACGGCATTGATCAATCCTGAGAAATGGCGGGCATCGCGGTCATCGCGCGCCAGGGTCACGGCGGTATCGATCACCGCATGCGGCGGGGCTTCGAGATAAAGCAGCTGTGCCGCACCCATCAGCAGGATGAGCGGCGCCCCGCCCGATTTGCGTGGCAGCTTCTTCGCCAGGAACTGCGCAATGACGGCATCGCATTCGCCCTTGCGGCGCAGCGATGTCTGCACCAGCGCCGTCACGAAAGCCCGGTCGCGCGGCGCAAGCTCAGCCGTGCAATCGCGCATCAGCGCATCATCGAAATGACGCGCCTCGCCCGTGACCGCGGCCAGAATGGCGAGCGCGGCGCGGCGCGCCGCAAGCCCTGCCTTGCCGTCCGGCTTGGCGGCTTCGCTCAGCCCCATGGGCCCTTGGGCGATGTATCGGATGTCGACCAGGGGCCTGACGGATGATCAGGCGCTGCTTGAGGCGCCGTGCCCATCTCGGTGGCGATGCGCTGGAGAGCGGCAATCCGGTTCTCGGTCGCAGGATGGGTCGAGAACAGGTTGTCCATGCGGTGGCCGGACAGCGGATTGATGATGAACATGTGGGCGGTGGCGGGATTGGCTTCGGCCGTGTCGTTCTCGATGCGATGCGCAGCACCCGCTATGCGGTTGAGCGCGGAAGCGAGCGCCATCGGCTTGCCCGAGATCTCGGCCCCGCCGCGGTCAGCCGAATATTCGCGGGTGCGGCTGATCGCCATCTGCACCAGCATGGCGGCGAGCGGCGCCACGATGATCATGAGCAAGGTGCCGAAAGGACCGAGCGCCGAATTGCGGTCGCGGCCGCCGAAGAAGAAGGCGAAATTGCCGAGCATCGAAATGGCGCCGGCAATGGTGGCGGTCACCGTCATGATGAGCGTGTCGCGGTTCTTCACATGGGCGAGCTCATGCGCCATGACGCCTTCGATCTCGTCATAGCTCAGCGACGACAGGAGGCCGTTGGTCGCCGCGACGGCGGCATTCTCCGGGTTGCGCCCGGTGGCGAAGGCGTTGGGCTGCGGATTGTCCATGATGAAGACCTTGGGCATCGGCAGGCCGGCATTGCGCGAAAGCTTGGCGATCATGTCGTAGAATTCGGGCGACGCGGCGCGGTCGATCTGGCGCGCGCCATGCATCGAGAGCACCATCTTGTCGGAATTCCAATAGGCGAAGATATTCATGCCGACCGAGATGACGAGCGCCACCAGCATGCCGGTCTGCCCGCCAATGGCGTAGCCGACGGCCAGGAACAGGGCCATCAGCCCCGCCAGCAGAATTCCGGTACGCATCACATTCATCGACTCAATCTCCTTCCGCGCTCGCCTTGCATAGCGTGCAAATCAGCTCTCTTTTAGCCGGCATCTGCTCGTCCGAAAACCGCGTCGCACTTTTCGGGCCGATGCCCTATATGATGGGTATGGCTGACGGCAAGGACAAGACCGGCAAGACTCTACCCGCCGCTGCGGAACGGGCTCTCAAGGAGGCCGAAGCGCGGCGCAAGACAAAAGCGGCTACCGATCTTCCCAAGGAAATCAATGGCCGGGACGGACTGGAACCGACCCGGTTCGGCGACTGGGAAATCAAGGGCATCGCCAGCGACTTTTGACAAGCTTACCTGCTTATATCGTCACCCCGGCGAAGGCCGGGGCCTATTAAATTGCTCCAAAGTGCAACGCACCGCCCGCTTGATCTTATTCAGGGGGTCCCGGCTTTCGCCGGGATGACGGTATGTAATTATGAAAAGCCCAGCGCTCTCCTGACATCGGCCGGCGACACGCCCTCCTGGCGCAGGTCAGCGAGCGAGCGGCTGCCCAGGCTCTTCGACAATTTGCGCCCTTGCTCATCATCGATCAGCTTGTGATGGACATAGACCGGCACCGGCAGAGCGAGCAGATGCTGCAGCAGCCGGTGGATCGAGGTCGCGTGAAAGAGATCACGCCCGCGCACCACATGGGTGATGCCCTGGCGCGCATCATCGACGACGACCGCGATGTGATAGCTGGTGGCGATATCCTTGCGGATGAGGACGACATCGCCCCAGTTTTCAGGATGCGCGGTTTCGCTTCTGTCGCTTCCCTCGCCCGCTTCGATGAAAACGAGCGGGGCGGCGAGAAGCGCCACGGCCTTCGCCATGTCGATGCGCCAGGCAGCAGCTTCGCCACAGGCCAGGCGACGGTCGCGCTCCTCCTTGGCCATATGCCGGCAGGTGCCGGGATAGACGGGTTGTCCTTCGGGATCGCGCGGCCCGTCGCTTCCGGCGCGGGAAATATCCTGGCGCGAGCAGAAACAGGGATAGAGCAGGCCCTCTTCCTTCAGCCGCTGCTGTGCCTGCGTGTAGACGGAAATATGCTCGCTCTGGCGCAGCACCGGCTCTTCCCAATGAAGCCCCAGCCAGGCGAGATCGGCGAGCATCGCTTCAGTGAGCGCGGGCGTGCAGCGCCAGGTGTCGATATCCTCTATGCGCAGCAGAAACCGTCCGCCCGCGGCACGCGCCATCGCGACATTGAGCAACGCCGAATAGGCATGGCCCAGATGCAGACGGCCATTGGGGCTCGGGGCAAAGCGAAAGACGGGAGGGCTCATGACTGTTTCCGGCGGCGCGATGCTCTATAACACGCGCCATGCACAAGACCATCGAGAGCGAAGACGACCTGAAGGAAGGGGTGGAATGGCTCCTGGCCTGTGAGCCGCGTTTCCGGCGCGTCACCGAGGCCACCGGCCTGCCGGCGCTCAGGCGCGCCGAAGGCGGCCTGCCCGGGCTGTTGCGCATCATCACCGAGCAGATGATCTCGCTCAAGGCGGCGGACGCCATCTGGCGGCGCATCGAGAAGGAACTGGCGCCGCTCGACCCGCCGGCGATCCTGCGCCGCCGGCACGCGACCCTGATGAAGCTCGGTCTGTCGGGCGCCAAGAGCCGCACTTTCCGCAGCCTGGCGAAGGCCGCCCATAAGGGCGAGCTCCTGGTCGACAAGCTCCATCTTCATTCCAATGAGGACGCCATTGCCGCTCTGGTGGCGCTGCCCGGCATCGGCCCGTGGACGGCCGATATCTATGTGCTGTCCTGCCTCGGACGCGCCGATGCCTGGCCGACCGGCGACCTGGCGCTCCAGGCATCGGCAGCCGATCTCTTCGGCCTCGCCAAGCGCCCCGATGCGCGCGCCATGCTCGAGCTGGCGGAAAAATGGCGGCCCTGGCGCTCGGTTGCCGCAAGGCTGCTCTGGGCCCATTATCGCAGCCTCAAGGGCCTGCCACAGGCGGTGTAACTCTATGCCGAAGCGGGCTTTTCGCGGAAAAGCCGCCCTCCACTTTTTCGCGCCCGCTCTAATATCCCCCTTCACAGGCCTGACATACAAGATGTAGAATATGGAGCCATGTTACAGGAGGACGGTGCCGGAGTTCACCATCCAACCATATCTCCGGAGGCATGCCCCGCATTGGTGCTCAATGCGGATTACCGGCCTCTGAGCTATTACCCCCTGTCGCTGTGGAGCTGGCAGGACGCCATCAAGGCGGTCTTTCTCGACCGGGTGAATATCGTTTCCGAATATGAGCGCGTCGTGCGCAGCCCGGCCTTCGAGATGCGCATCCCATCGGTCGTGTCGCTCAAGACCTATGTGAAGCCGGCGCGCAACCCAGCCTTCACGCGGTTCAACCTGTTCCTGCGCGACCGCTTCACCTGCCAATATTGCGGCGACCGGCACGATCTCACTTTCGATCACGTCATCCCGCGCTCGAAAGGCGGCCAGACGACCTGGGACAATGTGGTCACCGCCTGCTCGCCCTGCAATCTCAGGAAGGGCGGGCACCTGCCGCAGGAAGCGAAGATGTGGCCGGAGCACAAGCCGATCCGGCCGACGATCAACCAGTTGCACACCAACGGGCGGATGTTTCCGCCCAATTTCCTGCACGACAGCTGGCAGGACTATCTCTACTGGGATACGGAACTGGAGCCGTAATCAAATCCGGCGCGAGGCGCCCTTCAGCGCGACGATGGCCAGTGCCGCGCAGATCACCGCATTCCATCCGGCGAGCGACAGACCGAGAATGCGGATCGCCGCCTCATCGCAGCGCACCACCGGATCGTTGGTGAGGCTCGGCAGGCCGTCGCCCAGGGTGCCGCCGCAGGTGTCGGGGCCCGGCCAGAACTTCCATTCGGCACCGGCGTGATAGATGCCGAAGACGCTGTTGGCGATGAAGACGAGCGCCAGCAGCAGGAGGCCCCAGCGGGCGACGCCGGCATTGGTGCCGGCAACCCCGGCTATGACGAGGCTCAGGGGAATGGCCGCATAATAGGCCCAGCGCTGCATGAGGCAGAGCGGACAGGGCTCATAGCCCGCCCACTGGAAGATGAAAGCGCCGATAATCGTCAGCAGGCTGACGATGAAGATGATCATCAAGGATGTGCGCTGGGTCAGGATCATTTTTCACTCTTCTTTTGTCGCATCGGCTTGTCCGAAAACCGCTTCGCATGGCCGGGTCAAGCCCGGCCGCATGCTTTTCGGGCCGATGCTTTAGCAGGCGGCTAACGCCCCTCCTCCGAAATACTTGGCGGCGAAATAGAGAGCGATAAGTATGGCGGCGGCAAGGCCGGCGATCAGGCCCAGGCGCTTCTCGATGAAATGGCGGATCGGCTCGCCATAGCGGCGCATCGCCCAGGCGAGCGCCAGGAAGCGGGCCCCCCTGGCGACGATGCAGGAGATGACGAAGAAGGCGAAGCTGATCTGCACGACGCCCGCCAGGATGGTGACGACCTTGATCGGCGGCAAGTGGGCCAGTCCCGAGGTCACCAACAGGAGCATGATCGTGTCCTCGCCGGTGCATTGGCGCAATTGCTCGAAGTCATCGAGCTTGCCATAGAAATCAAGGACGGGACGGGCCAGCGCGTCATAAGCGAGATAGCCCAGGAAATAGCCGGCGATGCCCCCCAAGGTCGAGGCGATCGTCGCCACGATGGCATAGCGATAGGCGCGCTCCGGCCGGGCGAGCGCCATCGGCAGGTACAGCACGTCGGCCGGGATCAGAAAGACCGAGCTTTCGACAAAGGCGATGACGGCCAGCCACAATTCCGCGGTCTTGCGGGCGGCGAGAGACAGGGTCCAGTCGTAAAGGGCGCGCAACATGAGGCAAGCTGTCTAGCGGTCCGAAGCTTTCCCGTCGAGGGCCCACTTGCGACGCCACGATAGGGTGACCATTTTTTACGCATCGGCTCACCGCGGGTCATAGGCGTGGTCATCGAGGAGATCGAGCGCGGTCTTGCGGTTGAAATCGGCGCGCCGGATGAAGACGGAAAGATCCTTGACGCGGATGATCTCGCGGGCCAGTGCGGCGACACGGTGATAGTGCGGCCGCAGCGCGTAGTCATGGATGGCGACGAGCGCCCGGTCATCCGCATGCAGCAGCACCTGGGTGAAACAGGCGACACGGAAACGGCCATCGATCAGGTAGAGATCGCCGGCCGAATAGCGCGGTTCGCTCCACATGCTCGAATGATAGAGCGGCCAGCGCGCGCGCGCCGACTCATCCTTGGGGAAGCCCCAGTCGCCAAGCTCGCCGATATCGAGGAAGACGAGCTCGGGCGTCAATCTTGTTCTCCCCTCGCGACAGGCGTTCGCGACACGGTCAAGCCATTCCCGCGATGAATCGAAGGCGATCACCGACTGAGCCACATGGCCCGCCGCCAGCACGGTGCTGCCGCCCGAACCGAACTCGACATAGCGGCGCGAGCAGCTCAGGAAGCTGGAAAATGTCCGCAACTCTTCCGGCGCCATCGCGATCTTCACCAGGGGTACCCCTCCAGCTGCGGGATGAGGCGACAGCCCCTTTCAATCATGCCCGGGACGGACGCGGCGCAGCGACTTGATCTTCGCGTTGCGCGCCTTCGAGTCAAGCCGGCGCTGCTTCGAGGCCTTGGTGGGCCGCGTGGCGATGCGCTTCTTGGGCCTGACTGCCGCCCGGCGCAGGAGGTCGATGAGACGGCCGCGCGCCTCGGCCCGGTTGCGCTCCTGCGAGCGATGGGTGTCGGCGGCAATGACAAGCACGCCATCGAGGGTGAGCAGGCGCCCGGCGAGGACATGCAGGCGCTGGACCATGTCGATGGGAAGAGCGGCGCGCGCCAACTCGAAGCGCAATTCGACGGCGGTCGCCACCTTGTTGACATTCTGGCCGCCCGGGCCCGAGGCGCGGATGAAGCGCTCGGTCAAGGCGTCTTCCGGGATCGATATATTGGCGGTGATGCGGATCATTGAGCCAATCTAGCCTGATTCCGCCGCCAAGTAAGGAAGCTTGACGGGGAGGCCAGCCTCCCTCTACACCCTGCCCTCGGTTGGCCTCTGTGGCGGAATGGTAGACGCGGCAGACTCAAAATCTGTTGCTCGCAAGGGCGTGGGGGTTCGAGTCCCTCCAGGGGCACCATGGCTCTCGCCGAGAGAACCTCGCCTATCGAAGGCCAGGCGTACCGCCCCATGTTTCAGGCGCCACATCCGCAATCGACTGCGAGAAGATCCAAATGTGATCGCCACAATCGATCGCCGTATATTGGCGCTCGCCATAAGGATAGCTGGCGGGCGGATGAAGAATGCGCACCCCCTGATCCACGGCGCGGGCATGATGCGCATCGACATCGGCCACGCGCACCATCAAGGAGGCGCGCGCAGGGTCGCCCTGGACGACCACAACGGCACCGTCGCCCAGATTGAGCTGCACGCGATGATCGGCAATGCGCAGCCGGATGGTCGCGCCGAAACTGCGGCACAGCCAGTCCGCGGCTCTGCCGACATCCGTGTAAGGGAGCTGCGGTATGACCGTCGCCGACGGCATCGACCGATTTTTGAGCAAGCCCGTCATGGTCACCTCGGTGCCTGAAGCCTATGCAGAGTTTGACGTAGCTATAGTGAACCACTTAGAGAAAATCCCGCCAAAGTTGAAGACTTTGGCGATAAGGATTTGCTCCAAGATATTGATTTGGCGCGAATCCTTCTCGGCGAAGTGATTCCACTTCGCCGGGATGCGCGCTAGTGATGGGCGCATTCAAGGTTTTTGCCGCCGGCCATCGGGGATCTCATTCATGAATACGCGTCAGCCTCCTCCCCAAACGCCCGCTGTTCTCTTCGCGCGAACCCGTGAAGGCCATGATCTGCCGGTCATCGATGTCACCCATCCGAGCTTCGCCATCCCCGAGGACCAGGCCTCGCTCGCCGCCCTGCGCGAGGCTTTCCGGCGCGACGACCGGCAGCGGCGCTTCATGCCGCGCTTTCTTCTGCGCTTCCTGATCCGCCAGTTCGCGAAGAAATCGCGCCTCGCCGCCGCCCTGTTCACATCGGATGCGAGCTATCTCGACAGCCTCAGCACCTATGTGATGAAGCTCGGGCCGGAGAATCTGGTGCCGCCCTATGATCATCCGGCCGACAAGCGCTTCGCGTCATCGCCCCATATCAAGCTGTTGCGCCTGCGCATGCAGCAGGTGGCGGGCCTCATCGCCGATGGGATCGCGGAAGACCCGGCCTTCGCCACCGACGCGCCGCTGCATCTCATCGACATTGCCGGCGGGCCGGCGCTCGATGCGGTCAATGCGCTGATCCTGCTCAAGCGGAAGCGGGCCGAGCTCCTGCACCGCCGGATCACCATCCACGTCCTCGACCGCAATCCGGACGGCGCCTTCTTCGGCACCAATGCGCTTGCGGCTCTCAAGGGTGACGATGGTCCGCTCTTCGGACTCGACATTTCCTTCGTGCCGCAAGATTACGACTGGAGCGACACAGGCCCGCTCGCGGCGCTCGTTGCCGATATCAGGCGAACCCAAGGCGTGATCGCCGCGTCAAGCGAAGGCGGCCTCTTCGAATATGGCAGCGACGATGCGATCATCGGCAATCTGCGCGTCCTGCATGAGGGTGCCCGCCTCGTCGCGGGCTCGGTGACCCATGACGATGAGATCCGCCGGCGCATGATCGCCATGTCAGGCTTCAAGATCATCCCGCGCGGCATTGCGGGCTTCGCGCCGCTTGCCGAGGCCGCGGGCTACGAGATCGCCTCGACGCGGACCGCGTTGCTCAGCGAGCAGGTTCTGTTGACGCCTCGCTGATCCGGCATGGCTGTCGTCCGCACAAGCTCTTTGACTCACGCAGCGCGCAAGCATAAGCCTGGAGCGGATATCTCAACGCATTGACCGGATCGTCCCATGGCCCACGAAAATCTCGCCGGTGTCTTCGCCCCCGTGCTGACGCCTTTCGACAAGACGCTGAAGCCGGACGGTCCGCTCTTCGTCAAATTCTGCAGCTGGATCCTGTCGCAAGGATCGGGCCTCGCCGTCTTCGGCACCAATTCGGAAGCCAATTCGCTGTCGGTGGCGGAGAAGCTCGAGCTTCTGGGCCTCCTCATCGAGAACGAGCTGCCGCCCGAGCGGCTGATGCCCGGCACCGGCGCCTGCGCGCTGAGCGATGCCGTCACCTTGTGCGAGGCGGCCGCCAAGGCGAAGACGGCGGCGGTGCTGATGCTGCCGCCCTTCTACTACAAGCAGGTACCGGAGGACGGGCTCTTCGCCTTCTATGCCGAGACGATCGAACGGGTGGGGGCTGCCGCCTTCAAGGTCTGCCTCTATCACATCCCGCAAGTGTCGGGCATCGCCATCACGATGCCGCTCATCGAGAGGCTGATCAAGCGCTATCCCGACACGGTGGTCGGCATCAAGGATTCGGGCGGCGACTTCGCCAACACCAGGGCGATGCTCGATGCCTTTCCGGGCTTTCGCGTGTTCTCTGGCTCGGAACGCTTCCTGCTCGACACCATGCGCCACAACGGGGCAGGCTGCATCTCGGCCATGGCCAATATCCATCCGGGCGCCATCGTCAATCTCTATGAGACACGCGCCGGCGCCGATGCTCCGGCCAAGCAGACGGCGCTCAACGCGATGCGCGCGGCCTATGACACGGCCGCAATGATGCCCGGCCTCAAGCGCACGGTGGCCGAATATGGCAAGGCGCCGGGGTTCAGGATCATGCGGCCGCCGCTGATGGCGCTTTCCGATCCGGATTGGGCAAGACTCGAAACAACTCTTAACGATCTCGGCCTCAAAATGCCAAATCTCGACAAAATCCTGGCGTAGGCTTCCCGTATCGCGGGGGTTCCACGATGCGCACACCTGTTGATCTTCGCCCAAGGGTGCGGTAGTCCGGCAGGCGAGACGGGGTTTTCGAAGTTAGAAGGAAGACATTGTGGCGGCACGATTACGTCTCAGGACCCTATCGCTGTTGGTTGCGGCCGCATTCGCCGCACAACCGGCCTTGGCCGGACCCTCCCTTCTCTTCGATGCCGCGACCGGCGAGGTCGTGTCGCAGGACCGGGCCGGCGAGCCCTGGTATCCGGCCTCGCTCACCAAGCTGATGACGGCCTATGTCATCTTCGAAAAGCTCAAGCGCGGCGAGATGACGCCTGACCAGAAGCTTGCCGTGTCGCAGCTCGCTTCGAGCCAGCCGGCCAGCAAGGTCGGCATGAAGCCCGGCACCACCATCACGGTCGATCTCGCGGTGCAGATGCTGCTCATCTATTCCGCCAATGACATGGCCTATGTCCTTGCGGAAGGCGCCAGCGGCAACTATCAAGAATTCGTGAAGCTCATGAATGCCGAGGCCAAGCGGCTCGGCATGACGGCGACCCATTATGCCAATCCCAACGGCCTGTTCGATGCGCGCCAGGTCACAAGCGCCCGCGACATCGGCGTGCTGGCGACGGCGCTGTTGCGCGATTTCCCCGAGCATGCGCATTATTTCTCGCAAGCCGACGTGGCGCTCGGCAAAAGGAAATTGCTCAACCGCAACTCGCTGTTGCGCAAGATGAAGACGGCCGATGGCATGAAGACCGGCTTCGTCTGCAATTCGGGCTTCAATCTCGTCGCCTCGGCGACCGACAATGGCCGCAAGCTCATCGCCATCGTGCTCGGCGCCTCGGGCGGCAGGGAGCGCGCCGACCTCGCCGAGATGATGCTGACCTCGGGCTTCGCCAAGCCGCCGCAGCCGCAGCAGATGCGCCTCTCGGCCATCGCCAATGCGCAGCTCGGCACCCTGGTGCCGGCCGATCTCACCCAAACGGTGTGCAAGGGCAAGCCCACGGCGATCGCCAGGGCCTCCGGCCTGACCGGCTGGGGCGTGTCCTTCGGCTCCTATGACAAGCCCGCCACCGCCGATATGGCGCTGCGCGGCCGCCTGCTCGGGGCCCGCGACATGATCCAGAACTCGACCGCCGGCGTCGTGCGCATTCCCGGCACCAATGGCTACAGTGCCATGGTGTGGGATCTCGACCAGGCCGCCTCGCTGTCGGTCTGCGCCGCTTTCAAGAAGCAGAACAGCTATTGCGATGTGATGACGCCGGAAGGCTTCGCCTCGATCGCCAATCTGGCGCGCGCCACCGAGGAGCGCATCGTGCCGGCCGCCTCGCAGGGCGATGCCGGCATGCCGCGCAAGAAGAAAAAGGCGAAACGCAAGAAGAACTGAGTTCCCGCCTTCGCGAAGCCGAGGCTTCGCTTCGGCGGGCAGGCCCGCCTCGCTCCGGCATGAGCCAGGGGTGAATCACGTATGAAACAGGTGAGGTTTTGCCGGGGCTGACGGACGGCGGATGATCGCCTATATCAGCCCGACATGAATGACATCCTCCCCGTATCGGTGATCACCGGCTTCCTCGGCGCCGGCAAGACGACCCTGCTCAATGGGCTCCTCAAGGACCCGATGCTGGGCAATGCCGCCGTCATCATCAATGAGTTCGGCGAGATCGGCCTCGACCATCTGCTGGTCGAGCGCTCGGACGAGAATGTCTTCGAAATGTCGTCCGGCTGCCTGTGCTGCACCATCCGCGGCGATCTCATCGACACGATGGCGAAGCTCATCGCAAGGCGCGACCAGGGCGAGCTCAAAAAATTCGACCGCATCATCATCGAGACGACCGGCCTCGCCGATCCCGCCCCCGTCCTGCATACGGTGATGAGCGAGCCGGAACTGCTGCAGCGCTGCCGGCTCGAAAGCGTCATCACCGTCATCGACGGCGTCCAGGGCGAGGCGACGCTCGATGCCCATGCCGAAGCCGTGAAGCAGGCCGCCGTCGCCGACCGGCTGGTGCTGACCAAGCTCGACCTCCTGTCGGGGCGGGCGGGCGAAGACGCGCTCCATTCGCTGATCGGCAGGCTCCGGTCGCTCAACCCGGCGGCGCGCATCCTCACCACCCATCGCGGCGAGGCGACCGCGGCGCGTCTGTTCAACAGCGGCCTCTACAATCCCGAGACCAAGTCGCTCGATGTGCGCAGCTGGCTCAGCGCCGAAGCCTATGCGACGGGCGAGAAGCGGCGGCGGCAGCGCCATCATCACGGCCATGACCACCATCATCATCACGACCATGACCATGATCATCATGACGTGTCGCGCCATGACGACCATATCCGCTCCTTCACCTTCTCGGACGAGCGCGCCATCAGCGCGGCGGGGCTCGATATGTTCCTGGGGCTTCTACAATCCTTCCACGGCGCCAATATGCTGCGCATGAAGGGCATCGTGAAGGTCGCCGATGATCCCCAGCGTCCGATCGTGCTGCATGGCGTGCAGCATATCTATCACCCGCCCGTCCGGCTTGCCGAATGGCCGGATGGCGACGAGCGCACCCGCCTCGTCTTCATCGTCAAGGACATCGAGAAGCGCCTGATCGAGGAGCTGTTCAAGGCCTTCACCGACCAGATCTCGGGCGCCGGCGCCTTCCACACCGACAAGACACTTTCCCTCAACACGCCATCCTAGACCCCCCGGAGATTCCCGATGCTCAAGCTGTTCGGCCTCAAGAAATGCACCACCTGCCAGAAGGCCATGGACTATCTCGACAAGAAGAAGAAGGCCTATGACTTCAGCGACGTGAAGGAAGACAAATTGTCGAAGGACCAGGTGGCGAAGTGGTCGAAGGCGCTGGGCGGCTGGGAGAAGCTGATCAACCGCGCCGGCTATACATGGCGCGGCCTGCCGGCTGCCGAGACGGAGAACCTCACCGAGGCCAAGGCCGTGTCGCTCGCGGTGAAAAATCCCTCGCTCATCCGCCGGCCGCTCATCGAGCACAAGGATGGGTCGGTGACAGTGGGATTTTCGGACAAGGTGAAGGGATTCATCGGTTAACCCAATCCCGTCATCCCGGCGAAAGCCGGGACCCCTTAAATTCTCACCAACCGGGCAGCGTCGCCCGCTCGCGCTTATTCAGGAGGTCCCGGCTTTCGCCGGGATGACGGAATTATCCGCGGACCAGCGGGCGCGTCATGCAGGTCGGGCCGCCTTCGCCCTTGCGGCAGATCTCGTCGGCCTTGATGACCTCGACCTTGACTCCCTGCGTCTTCATGCGGCGCTCGGTCTCGGGGTTGCCCGCCACCATCATGGCGTGGCGGGGGCCGATGGCCAGGACATTGCAGCCCATGGAGTCGAATTCCTCATCCGGCACCTCGACGAAGCCGATACCGCGGCTTTCGAGGAACTGGACGAGCCTGACCGGCATCAGCGGCAAATAGACGACCGCCAGGTCCTTATCGAGCGGGCTCAGGACCGACATCAGATGGAACACGTCGCTCCTGCCCTTGTAATGCGGCAGGTCGAATTCGATTATCTCGACATCGGGGCCGGCAAGCCTGCGCAATTGCGCGATGCCTTCGCGGTTGGTGCGATAGCCGATGCCGGCGAGCAGCGTGTGGCGATCGATCCAGACGAGATCGCCGCCCTCGACCGAGCCGGGCGCCGCAATCTCGCCGGCGATCGGGAAGCCCAGCTTTTCGAGATGCGCGCCATTGACCTGCGCCTCGCGGCGGCGCTGCGGCTTGCCCATATGCGGCCGGACCAGGCCATTGGGCGTCACGATCAGCGCGTCATGGGTATAGAGCGAATCGAGCGTCAGCCCGTCGCCATCGGGCAAAGGGATGACCTCGGCGCCGGCGACTTTCAGAATCGCCTCGACACGCGCGAATTCCCGGTTGGACTCGGCGAGATCGGGCCGCGAATGGTAGTTGAGCGGCCGCCATTCGGCATCGAGCCGCGCGTCGCTCTTGAAGGCGACCGAGGGCGGACGCACCGCCACCCGCCTGAGCGATCCCCAATTGTTGAAACTGCCGAAGTCGAAGCTCATTTGCGCCTGATCCTGAAAATATGGCGGCCTTCCTTCGTCTCATGCGAGACGAGCTCATGGCCCTGCTCGGTACAGAAGTGCGGAACGTCTATGACGGAAGCGGGGTCGGTGGCAATGAGCTTCAGCATCTCGCCGGATTTGAGGCCCTCCAGGCGCTTGCGGGCCTTCAGCACCGGCAGCGGGCATAAAAGCCCCCGGGCATCGAGTTCATGTTCGGTCATGGCCGCGCACTATAGCGGGGCTATCCGCGACCTGCTATGCGACGGGCCGATAGGAGATTTTCATGCCCCTTCTGACCAAGCTCGCCACGACCGGACGCGTCGAGGCGCTGCTCAAGAATGAAGACCGCAAGACCGGTCTCGAGAAATCACCCACCGACGCGCTGACCTTGCGCTTCGACGGGATCGCAGGCGATTGCCATAGCGGGCTGACGCGGCCCGCCGATGTGCGCACCATAAGGCAATATCCGCGCAACACGCCGATCCGCAATGTGCGCCAGCTTACTTTGCTCTCGGTCGAGGAGCTGGCCGACATAGCCGCGATCATGGAGATTCCGAGCGTCAAGCCCGAATGGGTCGGCGCCAATATGGTGACGTCCGGCATTGCCGACCTCACGCTGCTGCCGCCCTCCTCGCGGGTGCAGTTCCCCTCCGGCGCCACCATCGTGGTCGACATGGAGAACGAGCCCTGCCGCTATCCGGCCGAGATCATCGAAAAGCACAATCCGGATCAGAAGGTCGGCTTCGTGAAGGCCGCCAAGCACAAGCGCGGCATCACCGCCTGGGTCGAGCGCGAAGGCGATGTGCGCGTCGGCGATGCCATCACCATCTGGATCCCGCCGCAGCGCCTTTATGGCGGCGCCCCCGCGTGAACCCCGCCCGCGATATCGCCGGCTGCATCCTGGCCGGCGGGCAATCGCGCCGCATGGGCGAAGACAAAGCGCGATTCATTCTTGACGGATCGAGACTGCTCGACCGCGCCATCGAAAGGCTCAGGCCCCAGGCCGCTTCGCTCATCATCAATGTGCATGAGGATAGAGGCGACCTCGGTCGCTATGGCCTGCCGGTCGTAACGGACCCCGAAGGCGATCATCTGGGTCCGCTCGCCGGCATTCTCGCTGCGCTGCGCTGGGCGGCGCGGAACAATGTCGCCTGGATCACAACGGCTGCCGTCGACACGCCGTTCTTCCCGCGCGATCTGGTGGCGAAGCTCGCCGATGCGGCGGCCGGGAAAGACATGGCCGTGGCACGGTCCGGCGAGAGGCTGCATCCGGTTTTCGGCCTGTGGAAAGCGACGCTTGCGCCGCAGCTTGCAGAGTTCATCGAGAGCAGCCCACGTTCGGTCCATCACTGGGCGCTCGGCCATGATGCCGGCGTCGCCGAATGGCCGGTCCAGCCCTATGATCCCTTCTTCAACATCAATGGGCCAGCGGATGTGAGCACCGCGCTCGAGATCCAGGCGGAGTTCCGGCCATGATGCAAAAGGTCATCGGTGTCGCCGGCTTCAAGAATGCCGGCAAGACCACGCTGGTCGAGAAGCTGGTGCGCGAGCTGACGGGGCGCGGCTATCGCATCGCCACCGTCAAGCATGCGCATCATTCCTTCGACATCGATCATGAAGGGCGCGACAGCTTCCGCCACCGGCAGGCCGGCGCCAGCGAGGTCGCGGTGATATCGGGCCAGCGCTGGGCCATCATCCATGAATTGCGCGGCGAGGCGGAGCCGTCCTTCGCAACGATCCTCGGCATGCTCGATCCTTGCGATCTCGTGATCGTCGAGGGCTACAAGCACGGAACGCATGAGAAGATCGAGGTGCGCAATCTAAGCCTCGATCACCCGAAGCTCGCGGGCGAGGATCCGACCATCGTGGCGATCGCCGCCAATGGCGCAATCGCCGATGCGCCGGTGCCGGTCTTCGACCGCGATCACGTCGGAGCGCTCACGGATTTCATCATCAGGCATATGGAGCTTGCCAGGACATGACGCCGGACGACGTGCTCGATTTCTGGTTCAGCGCCGGCGAAGACCGCTGGTTCACCAAGGATGCTGCTTTCGACGGACAATTGTCGGTGCGCTTCAAGCAGGCGCTGGCGCAAGCGCGCGAGGGTGCCTTCGACCACTGGGCGAAGACGCCGAAAGGTGCCCTGGCGCTCGTCATCCTGCTCGACCAGTTCTCACGCAATATCCATCGCGGCTCGCCGCTCGCTTTCGCCGCCGACAAGAAGGCGCTGGCGCTCGCCAAAGAGGCCATCGCGCGCGGCGATCATCTGCAGTTCCCGGCGCCACAGGCGAGATGGTTCCTGATGCCCTACGAACATGCCGAGGATCTCGATGCTCAGCAGCGCTGTGTCGCCCTGTTCACGGCGCGCGACCCGGGCGACATGGTCCATTGGGCCAAGCTCCATCTCGACATCATCGCCCGCTTCGGGCGCTTCCCGCACCGCAATGTCATATTGGGGCGGAAATCGAGCCCGGAGGAACTGGCTTTCCTCGCGGCGGGCGGCTTCAAGGGGTGATCCGGCGCCCTGCGCGGTATTGCCAATCCGGCGCTAAGCGGACTAGGTTGGCTTTGCGTTCAAAACAGGAGAGGAAGTCGGTGCTGCATCAGCACTTCCATCACCGAACTCGTGGACCTGTCTTCGCCCCGCGCTTGATCTCGCGGGGCTGACAGAGGAACGCATCGCCGTCTCATCGTCAGCCTTTCCGGGCACAGCTGGTTGTGCCGCCCTGACTCAATGAGACCGCAATGTCCCTTATCTCCGTCAAAGACCTTTCCCTGACCCGCAGCGAGTTCCTTTTCAGAGGACTCAATTTCTCTGTCGCCAAGGGCGACCGCCTCGGCCTCGTCGCGGCCAATGGGCGAGGCAAATCCTCGCTCCTGCGCATCGTGGCGGGCGAGGAAGACGCCACGACAGGCGCCGTAACCCATATGCGCGGTCTGGTCGTCGCCTTCGCATCGCAGGATGTGCCCGAAAACCTGCTGTCGCTCAGCTTCCATGACGCGGTGCGCGACGCGCTTTCCCCTGAGATCGCCGAAACGGAGAGCTGGCGGGTTGATGTCCTGCTCGATGATCTCCAGGTGGACAAGGCCATAAGAGGCCGCGCTATTCGCAGCCTGTCCGGCGGCTGGCAGCGCACCATGCTTCTGGCGCGGGCCGCCGTGACCGAACCCGATCTCCTTCTCCTGGACGAGCCGACCAACCATCTCGACATTGGCCGGATCGGCGTGCTGGAGCGGTTTCTCATGGCCCTGCCGCGCGACTGCGCGGTGATCGCGGCGAGCCATGATCGCGCCTTTCTCGATGATGTGACCAACCGCACCCTGTTCCTGCGCCCGCAGGAAAGTGAAGATTACGCGCTTCCCTATTCCCGCGCTCTCCAGGCCTTGGGAGAGCGCGATATGGCGCGGGACCGCCAGTATGAGAACGACATGCGCAAGGTCCGGGATCTGCGCAAGCAGGCGGCCAAGCTCAAGAATATCGGCATCAATTCCGGCTCCGACCTTTTGGTCGTAAAGACCAGGCAGCTTTCCGAAAGGGCCGACAGGCTGGAAGAGCGGGCGCGGCCGGCGCATCAGGAACGCTCGGCCGGGACGATCCGCCTGACCAACAGCGGCACCCATGCCAAGGCGCTGGTGACCATCAACGATACGGCGATCACGACGCCGGACGGGCGGCTTCTGTTCCGCACCGGGAAGCTCTGGATCGAGAAAGGGGATCGGATCGCCTTGCTCGGGGCCAACGGGACGGGCAAGACCCGACTGGTCGAAAGACTGCGCGCGGCTCTTGCCGGGGAGGATGCGCATATAAGGGGTGCTGCGAGCCTGAGACTCGGCAATTCCGATCAGGCGCTGGCGCAACTCGACAGGTTTCCGACACCCTGGGACGCGGTAAAGCGGTCCAGCAGCCTGAGCGACCATCAGGCGAGGGCGCGGCTCGCCGGGGCGGGGATCGGCATCGACGCGCAGGTGACGCCCGTCGCACGGCTTTCCGGCGGCCAGCGGGCGCGGCTCGCGATGCTGCTGCTTAAGCTGTGCGAGCCGAATTTCTACCTGCTGGATGAGCCGACGAACCATCTCGATATCGAGGGCCAGGACATGCTGGAAAGCGAGCTGATCGAGCACGGCGCCGCCTGCCTTCTGGTCAGCCACGACCGGGCATTCGTCCGCGCCGTGGCGACACGCGTCTGGGTGATTTCGGCCAGGAAGCTGGCCGAGATCGACGATCCGGGGCCGATCTTTGCGCAACTGCTTGCGGGGTGAGTTTGTCGGAATCGGCTCGCCTCTGGTCGTTCCATCTCACGACCGTTGAAACGGGCTCACTAATGTGCCCCAATCGGATCGAAGGACTTATCAGGAGCATCCATGTCGGCGTTCCCCGAAAAGGCGAAGGTTGTCATCATCGGGCTGGGCGGCATCGTCGGGGCCTCCGTCGCCCATCATCTGATCGAGCGCGGCTGGGACGACATTGTCGGCATCGACAAATCGGGCGTGCCCACCGATATCGGCTCGACAGCGCATGCCTCCGACTTCTGCTACACCACGAGCCACGACTATCTTTCGGTGTGGACGACGCAGTACTCGATCGACTTCTATGAGAAGATGGGCCACTACGCCCGGATCGGCGGCCTCGAAGTGGCGCGCAAGGGCCACGACATCTGGATGGAGGAGATCAAGCGCAAGCTCTCCTCGGCCAAGGCCTTCGGCACAGCTGCGCATTATGTCTCGCCTGCCGAAATCAAGAAGCTGTTCCCGCTGATCGAGGAAGACCAGGTGATGGGGGGCATGTTCGATCCCGATGCCGGCCTCGTCATTCCGCGCTCGCAGACGGTGGCCGGCAAGCTCATCGATGCGGCTGAGAAATCCGGCAAGCTCAAGGTTTTCGGCCATACGCCGGCGACCTCGCTCGTCGTCGAGAAGGGCCGCATCAAGGGCGTCGCCACCCATCGCGGCACCATCATGGCCGACCATGTCGTGGTCTGCGCCGGCATCTGGGGCCGGCTGATCGCCGCCATGGCCGGCGAGGACCTGCCGGTGATGCCGGTCGATCATCCGCTGTCCTTCTTCGGCCCGTTCAACCAGTTCGAAGGCACGGGCAAGGAGATCGGCTATCCGCTGCTGCGCGACCAGGGCAACTCCGCCTATATGCGCGACACCGGCGATCCCAAGACCGCCGAAGGCGGCCAGATCGAATGGGGCTATTACGAGACGACCCATCCGCGCCTCTGCCATCCGCGCGACATCCTGGAAAAGCACGAGGCGCGCCTGTCGCCCTCGCAGCGCGATCTCGACATGGAGCAGATCATCGAGCCGCTCGAGCGCGCCATGGAGCTCACCCCGATCCTCGGCGAGCTCGGCTATAATGAAAGCCATTCCTTCAACGGGCTCCTGCAGGTGTCGGCCGCCGGCGGCCCATCCTGCGGCGAGAGCCAGAAGGTGCGCGGCCTGTGGTACTGCGTCGCCATCTGGGTGAAGGACGGCCCCGGCTATGGCAAGCTGATCGCCGACTGGATGACCGACGGGCGCACCGAAATCGACCACGCTTCGATCGACTATGCCCGTTTCTATCCGCACCAGCTCGAGGAAAAGTTCATCGAGGGCCGCACCTTCGAGGCCGCCCAGAAGATCTACTACCCGGCGGTGCATACGCGCGAGCCCTATGCGACGGGCCGCAACATCAAGCGTTCGCCCTTCTACGAGCGCGAGAAGGAGCTGGGCGGCTATTTCATGGAGCTCGGCGGCTGGGAGCGCGCGCATGGCTATGCCGCCAACGAGCACCTCCTGAAGAAATACGACAACCGCGTGCCGGAGCGTCCGAACGAATGGGACAGCCGCCATTTCTGGCGTGTCTCCAACGCCGAGCATCTGGCGATGAGCGAGGATTGCGGCATCGTCAATCTCTCGCATTTCCACATGGTTGACATCGAGGGGCCGGACCATGTCGAGCTGCTGGAATGGCTGTGCGCCGCCAGGATCGGCGGCGATGCGAATATCGGCAAGGGCATCTATACCCACTTCCTCGATGACGAAGGCATGGTGCGCGCCGACTTCACCGTCTTCCGCATGGCGGACCGCTGCCGCCTGGTGAACGGCGCCGATGCGGGCCCGCGCGATTTCCACTATATGCGCCGCGTCGCCGAGGACCGCGGCCTCGACGTCACGATCACGGACACTTCGGAAAAATATGTCACCATCGGCATCTGGGGCCCGAATGCGCGCGCCACGCTGAAGAAGGCCGTCGCCGATCCCGCCGGCCTCGATCACGAGAACTTCCCCTTCGCCGCGATCAAGCAGATCGAGATCGCGGATAAGAAGGTCACCGCCTTCCGCATCTCCTATGTCGGCGAGCAGGGCTGGGAGCTGCATATGAGATATGAGGACGGCCTCGCCGTGTGGGACGCGCTGCGCGCGACCGGCGTGATGGCCTTCGGGGTCGAGACCTATGCCAATTCGCGCCGGATGGAAAAGAGCCTGCGCCTGCAGAATGCCGATCTCCTCACCCAATACAATCTCATCGAGGCCGACCTTGCGCGCCCGAAGGTCAAGGAAGCGGACTTCCGCGGCAAGGCGAAGCATCTGGAATACAGAGCGCGCGCGCACCAGCCGGCCATGCTGTGCACGCTGGTGATGACGGAGAACACCGACAAAAAGGGGGTGAAGCGCTATCCGGTCGGTACCCTGCCGGTCATGGATCCGGACACCGGCAAAGTGTTGGTGGACGAGCTCGGCCGCCGTTCCTATACGACCTCCATCGCCTTCGGCCCCACCATCGGCAAGAACATCGCGCTCGCCTATCTGCCCTGGGCCTATTGCCAGGAAGGAAGAAAGCTCCATGTCGAGTATTTCGCCGAGACCTATCCGGTCGAGGTGGCAAGTGTCGGCTACAAGCCGCTCTATGATCCGGAAAACCTGAAGCCCCGGAGCTGAGCTCCATTCGCACGGCTCAGGGTGCGACCGTCCGCAGGAAGGAGGCGATCGCCAGAGCGCTGGTCCCCAGATAGACGGCGGCGTTGCAGAACCGCGCAAGGCGGGCAAAGGCGGAGTTGTGCAGGCGCTTTCCGACCAACCGGGCGATCAGCATCACGCAGGTCAGATCATAGGCGACGCTGAGCGAGATATAGAGGGCGGCGAGAATGCCGAACTGGAGCACCGGCCTGTCACTCTGGACGGCGAAGGGCATGAAGAAGGCGGAATAGAAAAGCATCGCCGTGGGGCTGCTGACGGTGACGGCAAATCCATCAAGAAGGGGGCGGGCCGAGAGGTTTGTCGTCTCAGCCAGCGCCGGCCCGCCCGCGTGGCGCAGCGCCGCCACCGCAAGCCAGGCGAGATAGCCGGCACTCGCCAGCGAGACCCAGGGAAAGATGTCGCCGAGAACCCGGCTCGACAGAAGCAGGGACAGCCCCAGCAGGCCGAGCACCGTCGTTTCGCCGAGCCCGATGCCGAGAACCGTGCGCAACCCGACCGGGCGGCCGCCATTCAACGTATTGCCGATGACGATGGCCGTGACGGTGCATGGCGCGGCGAGGTAGATCGCCGTCGCGACCAGAAAGGCGCCAAGGACCTGCCAATCCATGCTGAAATCTCCGCGCCGGGTTGAGACGGTTCAATTTGGATGGGCGTTGCATACAGGACGGTCCGCCGCCTGCCTGTGCGATTTCTCACTCCTGGTAAAATTGCGGTTTGGTGGGATTTGGGCCTGCGAGCCCAATCGTCATCCGAGCAAAAGCCGCTATCGGATTCACACATCGTATCCGGATTGCAGCCGCCCCTCGCCCCGCTTCAGCGGGGAGAGGGGAACTACAACTTGCGCAGCCAGACGCTGTGGATGATGTGGTCGGCGCCCTTGCGCAAAATGAGATCGGCGCGCTGGCGCGTCGGCACGACATTCTCGCGCAAGTTTACGAGATTGATCGTCTCCCAGATGCGATTGGCGGTGGCACGCGCTTCCTTGTCGGTGAGCGAGGCGTAGCGGTGGAAATAGGATTTGGGATCGCGGAAGGCGGTGTCGCGCAGCGAGAAGAACCGCGTCACATACCAGTCACGCAGCACGTCCTCGGCGGCATCGAGATAGATCGAGAAATCGAAGAAGTCGGAAATGAAGGGAATGATCTTGCCGTCGCGCGGCGGACGGCCGGTCTGCAGCACATTCAGGCCTTCGACGATGAGAATATCGGGGCGGTCGACGGTGATGCGCTTGTCCGGCATCACATTGTAGGTCAGATGCGAATAGACGGGCGCCGTCACCTTGCGCTTGCCGGCCTTGATGTCGGACAGGAAGCGCAGCATCGCCGGCAGGTCGTAGCTTTCCGGAAAGCCCTTGCGGTTCATGATGCCTTCGCGCTCGAGGATCTCGTTGGGCAGCAGGAAGCCGTCGGTGGTGACGAGGTCGACCTTGGGATGGTTCGGCCAGCGCGCCAGCAGGCGCTGCAATATGCGCGCCGTGGTGCTCTTGCCGGCGGCGACGCTGCCCGCCATGCCGATGATGTAAGGCACCTTGGTGCCGCCCTCGGCATGCAGGAACTTGCCGGTGGCGCGGAACAGTTCCTGGGTGGCGGCGACATAGAGATTGAGCAGACGCGATAGCGGCAGATAGATCGCCACGACTTCGGCGAGGTCGATGCGGTCATTAAGGCCGCGCAATTCATCGATATCGGCCTGGTCGAGAGTCATCGGCGTATCGGCGCGCAACTTCGCCCAGGCATTGCGCTCGAAATGGCGGTAGGGCGAGATCTCGTCGCGCAGCGAATCCATGCCTATACCTGCTTGCGGCCCGCCTTCTCGGCGATGCCTGATGTGCCGACCCGCTTCTCGAGCTCTCCCATCACCTCGGAAAGCGGCAGGCCCGACACTTCGAGCAGCACGATCAGGTGATAGAACAGATCGGCGGCTTCGAGCTTGAGATGATTGCGGTCGCCCTTGACGGCGGCAAGGGCGGCCTCGATCGCCTCCTCGCCCACCTTCTTGGCGCATTTCTCGATGCCCTGGGACAGGAGCTTCGCGGTATAGGAGATTTCCGGCGACGCCCCCTTGCGGGCGGTCACCGTGTCGGCGAGCTCGGCCAGAACCTCAAGCCGGTGGCGTGTGCTATCTGTCATGTTCCTGCCCCTCTCGCGCTTTTACCATTCAGGCCAGCCGCATGGGAATTCCCCGTTCGGCCATGTGGTTTTTCGCCTGGGAAATGGTGAATTGACCAAAATGGAAGATCGAGGCGGCGAGCACGGCGCTGGCATGGCCGTCCCTGACCCCCTCGACCAGATGATCGAGCGTGCCGACCCCGCCTGAGGCGATGACCGGGACACGGACCTTGTCGGTGATGGCGCGCATCAGGGCGATGTCGAAGCCCGTGCCGGTGCCGTCGCGGTCCATGGAGGTGACCAGCAATTCGCCGGCCCCCAACGCCACGACCTCCCCGGCAAAGGCAATGGCATCGATGCCGGTCGGCTCGCGGCCGCCATGGGTGAAGATCTGCCACTGGCCCTCCGCCACCTGCTTGGCGTCGATGGCGACGACGATGCACTGGCTGCCGAATTTCTCCGCCCCCTGGCGCACGAAGTCGCGATTCTTCACCGCCGCGGTGTTGATCGACACCTTGTCGGCGCCGGCGAGCAGCAGCTTGCGGATATCATCCGTCGTGCGCACGCCGCCGCCCACGGTGAGAGGCATGAAGCAGGCTTCCGCCGTGCGGCGCACCACGTCGAAGATGATGCCGCGGTTCTCATGCGTCGCGGTGATGTCGAGGAAGCACAATTCATCGGCGCCGGCCTTGTCATAGGCCTTGGCGATCTCGACCGGATCGCCGGCATCGCGCAAATTGACGAAGTTGACGCCCTTGACGACGCGCCCATCCTTCACATCGAGGCAGGGAATGATGCGCGCCTTCAGCATCACGCTGCCTCGGCAATGAGCTTGAGCGCGGCGCGCGCATCGAGACGCCCGTCATAGAGGGCGCGGCCCGATATGGCGCCCTCGAGAATGGCGCAATCGGGCTCGAGCAGCCTTTCGATGTCGGCCAGCGACGCAAGGCCGCCTGATGCGATCACCGGAATATCCACCGAGCGCGCGAGCGCCAGGGTGGCGTCGATATTGAGGCCCTTCAGCACGCCGTCGCGATCGACATCGGTGAAGATGATGGCGGCGACGCCGGCATCGGCGAAACGCCGCGCCAGATCGATCGCGGTGAGCTGCGATGTCTCGGCCCAGCCCTCGACCGCCACCTTGCCGCCCTTGGCATCGATGCCGACGGCGATGCGGCCAGGGAATTTGCGGCAGGCTTCCTTCACCAGCTCGGGGTTGCGCAAGGCGACGGTGCCCAGGATCACGCGGCGGATGCCGCGCCCGAGCCAGGTCTCGATCCCGCTTATGTCGCGGATGCCGCCGCCCAACTGCACCGGGATGGTGATCGCGGCGAGGATCGCCTCGACGGCCGATGTATTCACCGGCTTGCCGGCAAAGGCGCCGTCGAGATCGACGAGGTGCAGCCAGCGGAAACCCTGGGCCTCGAAATCCCGGGCCTGGGCGGCGGGGTCGTCATTGAAGACCGTCGCCTGCGCCATGTCGCCGAGCTTCAACCGCACGCACTGGCCGCCCTTGAGATCGATGGCCGGGAACAGGATCATGGCCGCCATTCCAGGAAATTGGCGATGAGGGCGAGGCCCAAGGCCTGGCTCTTCTCGGGGTGGAACTGGCTGCCGGCAATGTTGTCGCGCGCGACAAAGGCCGTGACCTTGCCGCCATAATCGGCGGTGGCGATGAGCAGCGCCTCATCCTTCAGCGCCATGTGATAGGAATGGACGAAATAGGCATGCAGGCCATCGGCGCCGAGCGCAATGCCGTCAAACAGCCTGTGGGGCTTCGCCAGATCAAGCGTGTTCCAGCCCATATGGGGGATCTTGAGCGTGCTGTCGGCGGGCTCGATGACCTTCACATCGCCGTCGATCCAGCCGAAGCCTTTGGTTTCGACATGCTCGAGGCCGCGCGCGGCCATCAATTGCATGCCGACGCAGATGCCGAAGAGCGGCTTGCCGCGCCGGGCCTCGTCTTCCAGCGTCTGCCACATGCCGGGCACGGCCTTGAGGCCGTCATGGCAATCGCGAAAGGCGCCGACCCCCGGCAGGACGATGCGCTCGGCCTGGCGCACCTTGTCGGGATCGGACGTCACGAGGATTTGTGTATCTGATCCACGCGCTGCGCGCTCGAAGGCTTTCGCCGCCGAATGGAGATTGCCGGAGCCGTAATCGATGATGGCGACACTCGTCATGACCGGCCAAATCCGGGAAAAAGGATATCGGGACCCTCGGCCTTCCAATTGTGCGACGTGCCATATGCCGGCAGCGCGGGCGGCGGCTCCACTTCCGGCGCCGGCAGGCCGATCTCGGTGAAGAAGCGATATTCCGCTTCCTCGAGATCATCGCCCTGGACGAGACCCTTCTCGCTGAAGCCACGCCGCTGATAGCTCCAGCGCAGCAGATCCTTGCCCTCGAAGCCGAGAACGAGATTGATCAGCAGGCTGAAGACCATGCGCATCGCCTCGCCGAAGCCCAGCGCCTCGGCGATCGACCAGATGAGGAACTGGGCGGCCACCGCGATGACGAGCACGATCCACATGCCCTTGATCGCGAGCCAGGGCAGCGGGAAGAGCAGCGCCCACCAGCTGAAGCCTTCGCGCAGGAAGACCACGTCATCGGCGCTGCCGCCTTCCTTGCTATAGGCTGCCCACCAGGCCATTACTTGTTGAGCGATCCTTTGGTCGAGGGAATGCGGTCCTTCTGGCGCGGATCGATCTCGATCGCCTCGCGCAAGGCCCGCGCCAGCGCCTTGAAGCAGCTCTCGGCAATGTGATGGCTGTTGTCGCCATAGAGCGTTTCGACATGCAGCGTGACACCGGCATTCATGGCGAAGGCCTGGAACCATTCGCGCACCAGCTCGGTGTCGAACTCGCCGATCCTGGGGCCTGAGAACGCGACCTTCCAGATGAGGAAAGGCCGGCCCGAGACATCGATGGCCGCACGGGTCAGCGCCTCGTCCATCGGCAGATGGAGGCTGGCATAGCGCCTGATACCCTTGCGGTCGCCCAGGGCCCTGGCCACCGCCTGGCCGAGCGCAATGCCTGAATCCTCGGTCGTGTGGTGGAAATCGATATGGAGATCGCCCTTGGCCCTGACCTTGATGTCGATGAGCGAATGCCGGGCCAGCTGCTCCAGCATATGGTCGAGGAAGCCGACCCCGGTCTTGACGTCGTAGGCGCCCTTGCCGTCGAGATCGACGGTGACGGCGATCTCGGTCTCGGTGGTCTTTCGTTCGATGCTGGCCTTGCGCATGGCCTTTAACCCCATGTTGCGGCGGTCTCTTAGCAGGTGCAATAGAGGGGTGCCACCCTTTACCTGTCGCCAAGTTAACCGGCAGGTCAATTTCAGAGGCTTTTCTTGGCCGCCGTCAGAGCCTACATGACGGCCTGCCGGGAAGTCCCGGCCCAGTTGGCGATTGAAGGAATTCCATGAGCAACCCCCAGCAGTGGCACGGCACGACCATCCTTTCCCTCCGCAAGGGCAACAAGGTGGTGATCGCCGGCGATGGCCAGGTTTCCATCGGCCAGACCGTGATCAAGTCCAATGCCCGCAAGGTGCGCCCGCTGGCCGGCGGAGCGGTCATTTCGGGCTTTGCCGGGGCCACCGCCGATGCCATGACCCTGTTCGAGCGGCTCGAGGCCAAGCTCGAGCAATATCCGCTCCAGCTCACCCGCGCCTGCGTCGAGCTCGCCAAGGACTGGCGCACCGACCGCTATCTGAGACGGCTCGAGGCCATGATGATCGTGGCCGACAAGCAGGTGAGTCTGGTGCTCACCGGCACGGGCGACGTGCTCGAGCCCGAGCGCAGCCTGATCGGCATCGGCTCGGGCGGCAATTACGCCCTCGCCGCGGCGCGCGCTTTGATCGACATGGACATGGAGGCGGAAGCCATCGCCCGCAAGGCGATGGGGATCGCCGCCGAGATTTGCGTCTACACCAACAACAATGTGATCGTCGAAAGTCTCGAATGCTGACGCGCGCCGATCTCGATGAGGCCGTGAAGAGCGGCATCATCACCGAGCAGCAATCGCTTGCGCTCGCAAGCCTGCCAGAGAAGCGGCGGCAGGCCCGGCATGTCCACGCGCTGGGCGACGAGCGCTTCGTGTTCATGAAGAACTTCAACGAGTTCTTCATCGCGCTGGGCGTCGTGCTACTTGCCGCCGGAATCATGTTTGCCACGCCGATGTTCGTTGCCTTGGCGGAGACCCTTCTCGGCCCGGTCGTGCCGTATCTGGGAAGGAACGCGGCGATGGGCATCTATTTCGCAACACTTACGCTCTTTTTCATCGTCGTAATGTGGGCACTCGCCGAATATCTGACCCGCAAGCTCAAGCTCACCTTGCCGAGCATTGTCCTTGCTCTCTTCATCGTCCCGGGACTGGCATATTATATTCATAGCCTCATCATGGCCGTGAGTTATGAGCGTGCATGGACTGGCTTTCCGCAAAGTCTGCTGATTCCAGGCATCGCAGGAGGCCTTGCCGCGGTTCTCTTCTATCTCCGCTTCCGGCTGCCTTTCGCCCTCCTTCTTCTCGCCGGCAGTTGTGTGGTGACCCTCGTTGCCGGCTATGCCCGACTTTTTGGCTACGTCTCCGATGCAGCCACCTATGGTCTGTTCCTGTTCGCGGGGCTCGCTACGCTGGCAGCGGCGCAGCGGTACGATATGTCCGATCGTGAGCGTATCACCCGGCGCTCCGATTGCGGTTTCTGGCTGACTCTGATTGCCGCTCCCCTGATCGTTCATCCCATCGCGGGCATGATTTCTTCGGGCGCTGATATGACGGCACAAACAAGCTTCCTGACCATCGCCGTCGTCGTGCTCTTTGCGCTGGCTGCCCTGATCATTGATCGGCGCGCACTCCTGGTTTCTTCGCTCGCTTATCTTGGCGGCGCCATGCTTTTTACTTTCACCGAGCTCGGAGGCGAGCAAAATGCCCGATGGATCACACTCCTGCTCCTCGGCACGAGCGTCATCCTGCTCGGCGTCGGATGGCATCGGGCGCGGCGTGCCGTGATGCAATTCGTGCCCTCTCCGATCGCCCAGCATTTGCCTGTTGTCAGAACCTGATTTGAGTAATCCATGACCGACTTTTCTCCCCGCGAAATCGTTTCCGAGCTCGACCGCCATATCGTTGGCCAGAAGGACGCCAAGCGCGCGGTCGCCATCGCGCTGCGCAACCGCTGGCGGCGCAAGCAGCTGGAAGGTCCGTTGCGCGAAGAGGTGATGCCCAAGAACATCCTGATGATCGGGCCGACCGGCGTCGGCAAGACCGAGATTGCGCGCCGCCTCGCCAAGCTCGCCAATGCGCCCTTCATCAAGGTCGAGGCGACGAAATTCACCGAGGTCGGCTATGTCGGGCGCGATGTCGAGCAGATGATCCGCGACCTCCTGGAAGCGGCGATCGGCATGGTGAAGACGGCGCGGCGCAAGGATGTGGAGGCGCAGGCCCATATCAATGCCGAGAACCGCGTGCTCGATGCCCTGGTCGGCGTCAATTCATCGGAAGCGACGCGCGACAGCTTCCGCAAGAAATTGCGCACCGGCGAGCTCGATACCAAGGAGATCGAGGTCCAGGTCATGGACTCGCCCAGCGTGCCGAGCTTCGATATCCCCGGCATGCCTGGCGGCTCGGCCAGCGTGATCAATCTCTCCGACATGCTGGGCAAGGCCTTCGGCCATCGCCTCAAGCCCAAGCGCATGTCGGTGAAAGCGAGCCATGAGGTGCTGCTGGCGGAAGAGAGCGACAAGCTGCTCGACCAGGACCAGATCACCCAGGAAGCGATCAATGTCACCGAGAACAACGGCATCGTGTTCCTCGACGAGGTCGACAAGATCTGCGCCCGCTCGGAGCGCCAGGGCGCCGATGTGAGCCGCGAGGGCGTGCAGCGCGACCTCCTGCCGCTCATCGAGGGCACCACCGTCTCGACCAAATACGGGCCGGTCAAGACCGACCACATATTGTTCATCGCATCGGGCGCCTTCCATATCGCCAAGCCGTCCGACCTCCTGCCCGAATTGCAGGGCCGCCTGCCGATCAGGGTCGAGCTCAGGGCGCTGACCCGCGATGATTTCCGCCGCATCCTCACCGAGCCGGAAGCAAGCCTCATCAAGCAATACAAGGCGCTGCTCCAGACCGAAGGCGTCACGCTCGATTTCAGCGATGACGGCATCGACGCGCTGGCCGATATCGCCGCCGAGATCAATTCGGCGATCGAGAACATCGGCGCCAGGCGCCTGCAAACGGTAATGGAGCGCGTGCTCGACGATGTGAGCTTCTCGGCGACCGACCGCTCGGGCGAGACGGTCATGGTCGACAAGGCCTTCGTCGAGAAGAATCTCGGCGACCTGGCGCGCAATACCGATCTGTCGAAGTTTATTCTCTGATCCCCTCACCCCCACAGGGGGAGA
Organism: Taklimakanibacter lacteus; assembly: GCA_003576695.1. Lineage (GTDB taxonomy): Bacteria > Pseudomonadota > Alphaproteobacteria > Rhizobiales > Aestuariivirgaceae > Taklimakanibacter > Taklimakanibacter lacteus. The sequence goes on along the minus strand of QOZQ01000006.1, from coordinate 308,948 downwards.
GAGGATTACCGCTTCTTCTGTTTCTTCCGATTCAGGACGGCGAGCAACTCACCGAGCTCTTTCGCATCGAGGCCGGAAATGTCGTCGGCCAGGCGATTGGCGAGCTCGGTCGCCTGCGGCTCGAGGCCCGACGTGTCGATGACGACGCGCGGATGCGAGATGCGGGCGAGGCGCACGACATCTTCCGCCTCGTCCCAGATGATGTTGAAATAGCTGATGATGCGCTGGAGCAGATGCCAGCCGGGGCGGCCGCGCTTGCCATGCTCGAGTGCCGAGAGATAGGCGCTCGACACACCGATCTCGGCGGCCATCTCCTTGAGTGTGACACCGCGCTCGGCGCGCATCTTGCGCATGCGCTCGCCGAAAGGCGTCATCCGGCCCGCCTCTCGCGCTTGCGCAGTTTCACATAGAAGGCGCCACCGCCGCCATGACGCGGATGGGCCGGCTGGAAGCCCGCAATATGGGCGCGGAACGCGCTTTCGTGAAACCATTCGGGCGCCAGCTGGCGCAAGCGGCCCTGGCGCTCGGGCGCGTGATAGTGACCCTTGCCATGCAGCGTGTGGCGGCTGAAAGGCGAGGCGCCCTTGCCGGTGATCACCAGCACCAGGCGCAGGCCTTCGGCGCGGGACGAGGTTAGGAAATTCAACAGCCTTTCGCGCGAGCGCTCGATGCCGGTGCCATGCAGATCGATGCGCGCCTCGATCTCGACATCGCCGCGGGTCATGCGCCTCTCGCTGCGGCGGTCGAGGCCGGTGATCGGCGGCGGGTCGTGACGAATGACGGGAGGCCGGACGATGGGCTTGCCCGGCGCCGGCGCCTTTGCCGCGGGCGGCGGCGCTTCCGCTTTTGCCGGCGGCTTCCTCCTCGCCTTGCTCTTATGGAGCGGCTTGACGGTCCGGGCGACATCCTCCCACAGAGCGAAATCGGTCGGGAGCTTGCGGGTCATTGTCGCTTGAGCAGACGCTTCGCCAATGGCTTGGGCAGGAGCACGATCATGCGGCCGGGGCTCTTCATATGGCCGGCGGTCAGGGCCGCTTCCTCGCCCGCGCCCCAGAAGACATCGCCCCGCGCATGGCCCTTGATGGCGGTGCCGGTGTCCTGCGCCACCATCAGGCTGCGGAACGGCACAAGCGTGCCGCTCTTGCCTTTCGGCGCCTCGGTATCGAGCCAGATCGGCGTGCCGAACATCCACAACGAACGGTCGATGGCAAGCGAGTGGAGCGGCGTCAGCGCAACCTTCTGGGCGCCGGGCGGACCGAGTGCCGGATCATCGACCGTCACCTCGCGAAAGAACACGAAGGACTTGTTCTCCCACATGAGCGCCCGGCCGTCCCTGGGGTTCTTGTGCATCCAGGCGCGGATCGCCTGCATCGACATGTCGTCGCGGGTGAGAATGCCGCGCTCGACCAGGACGCCGCCAATGCCGGTATAGGGCTGGCCGGTCTTGCCGGCATAGGCCAGCCTGATCACCCGGCCGTCGGGCAGGCGTACCCGGCCCGAGCCCTGGACCTGGATGAAGAAGGCATCGGCCCAATCCTTGAGCCAGACCAGCTCGAGGCCCCGGCCCTCGAGCGCGCCATCCTCGATCTCGCGGCGGGTGAAATAGGCCTGGGCCTTGCCGTCGACGACGCGGCCATAGGCAAGGCCCAGACGCCTCGCGGTCTTCGCATCGAAGGCGACGAGATCGGCAGGCTTGGCGTAAAGCGGCACCTTGTAGCCACCGCCGGGTTTCAGGCTGCCCTCGGCCTCGGGCTCGTAATAGCCGGTGAACAAACCATCGGGCCGCGCCGGATCGCGCACGATCAGGGGTGTGAAGGCGGCTTCGAAGAATGCACGGGGATCCTCGGCGGATTTCAGGCGCTCGCAAATGGCCAGCCAGTCGCGGCGAGTGCCGCCGAAGACGACCTTGCGGGCGAAAGCGTGGCCCGTGTCCTCGATCTCGGCGCAGGAGCGGCGGAAGGTGGCGAGTGCCGCGTGATGGTCGGCGCCATTCCAGCCGGCAATATCCACGAAAGCCGTCGGTTCGAGAATCGGGCGGGCTTGAGCGCTCATGAAAGATGACATGACCGCAAGCAGAGCCAAACTCAAGAGCCGGCATATCGCTGTCTTATCGAGGCGCATGGGCCTGAACCGGACTTAACCCGGCTCGTCCGTCGCCACCAGTTTCCAGTTGGGATCGCGCGAGCCGGTGTCGCGCTCGAAGGTCCACACATCGGTGATCTCGCGCACCTGCTTGTTGTCGCCTTCGATGACCTCGCCCGCCTTGTTGAGCGTCGCCGAGATGAATTCGGCAATGAACCGCACCGTGATGCTGGCGCGCTTGCCCTTCAGATCGGCGGCGGTGAAATCCGCCTTGTCGATGCCGACGAAGCGCGATTCGAGCACGTTGCCGGCGCGCTCGCGCTCATCGATCGCCTTGGCAAAGCCTTCATACACATCGCGCGACAGCAGGTTCTTGAGCGACTGGCGATCACCCTGCGCGAAAGCGGTGACCACCATCTCATAGGCGACCTTGGCGCCATCGATGAAGCCGCGGGCGGAGAACTGGCCGTCGGCGCCGGCAATCTTCTCGAGCCCCTTGGCGACGCTGGAATCGGCTTCGGCGTAGCCGGTCCATACCGGCTCGGCCGGTTTCTCCAGGCCGGTATTTTCGGGCGCATTGTCGCGCTGCGGCAGATTGATCACATTGCCGTTCGATTGCGGCTTTTCGGCGCGGCGCTGGGCGGCATAGGGATCAAGCGGCGGACGTTCATTGCCGGTCCGCTTTCCGAGCACCGAACGCAGGCGCAGAATGACCACCACTGCGATCGCGAGGATCAGCAAATTGAGCGGGTCAAAGGCCTGATTCATCATTTCTGCGGGTCTTTCCGTCTGACCAAATTGAAGTCCGGGTCTCCACCCCCTTATATAGGAGGACCGGGGCCGGGTCCAAAGGCCGTTGCCCGGCTCAATTTCCTACAGGTTTCAGGTGATCAGAACCATATTTTTTGTCCTTTTTGCGCTCGGCCTCCTGGAGCTTTTCCTCCTGGTCAAGACCGGCCAGTGGTTCGGCGCCTGGTTCCCCATCTTTGCCGTGCTGGCGGGCTTCATCGCCGGGGGCCTCACCATCCGCCATGCCGGCCTCAAATCCCTGTCCGAGCTGCGCCGCGCCAGCCAGACCGGCCAGGTCGGGCCCGACATGGCCATTGGCGGCCTTCTGGGCGTGCTTGCCGGCATCCTGTTCATCCTGCCGGGGCTCCTGTCCGATGTGGCGGCCCTGGTTCTGCTGCTTCCCTTCATGCGCCGGATCGTCGGCAAGCGGATGCACCAGCCGACGGCGCGCCGCGGCGCGGTGGTGATCGACGGCGAGGCGGTCGAGATCCATGAGGATCGCCTGCCGCCCCGGGAAAAGGACGAAGACTCGCCCTGGACGCGATAGATCACGCATCGCCTGGAAGCTTGCGGCACATCAGCCATTCATGATAGGCGGGTCACGCATTTTTGATGAAAGGCAGAGATTGATGGCCAAGACCAGCAAGCCAGCGCCGAAGAAGACGGCCGCCAAGACAACCAATGGCGGCAGCTCCGAGGATGCTCCCCCGCCCGCTGCGGCCAATGTCGCGCCCGACATCAACGCCCCGGCGCCGCAGCCCGGCGCGCAGCCCTCGATGCGCATACTTGGCCAGTATCTGAAAGATCTGAGCTTCGAGAACCCGCATGCGCCGGCTTCGCTCGCGCCGCAGAAGGCGCAGCCCGAGATCAACATCTCGATCAATGTGAATGCGCGCAACCTGGCGCCCAATGATTTCGAGGTCGAGCTCCATATCGACGCCAAGGCGACATCGGAAAGCAAGATCGTCTTCGCCGCCGAGATTCTCTATGCCGGCGTCTTCCGGCTGGAGAACTTTCCACAGAACATGCTGCATCCGGCGGTGCTCATCGAATGCCCGCGCATGCTCTTCCCCTTCGCACGCCAGATCCTCGGCGATGCTACGCGCAATGGCGGCTTCCCGCCCCTGATGCTGGACCCGATCGACTTCGCCGGCATGTATCAGAAGCGCATGGCCGCGCAGGCGCAGGCCACGGCTTGATCCACCTCAAAGTTTCTCCCAGAAAGTTCCGCACTCCATTCCCCTCCCCCTTGTGGGGAGGGGTTAGGGGTGGGGGGTCGGCCAAGCGACAGCCGGATCATCCTTTCACGGAACAATTTGAGAGAGCACCCGACCCCCACCCCGACGCTGCGCGTCGACCCTCCCGCAAGGGGGAGGGTAATTCTAGTTCAACAACTCGTTCCAGAGAGCCTTGTCGCCAAGTTCGGCGACGAGCGCCTTGTGAGCCACAATCTCCGCTTCGGTGAGGCGGCTGGCGAGCGGATGGGTCCGCGGTTTCACGAGACCAGAAGGGGCCACAGCGGCGCGCGTGGCAACCGTGATGGCCGAAAGCGACAATGCCGACTGGCGCCCGCCAATGAGCTCCAGATAGACATCGGCCAGCAATTCGGAATCGAGCAGCGCGCCATGCTTCTCGCGCTTCGAATTGTCGATGCCATAGCGCTTGCACAGAGCATCGAGGCTGTTGGGGCCCATCGGATGCTTCTGGCGCGCCAGCATCAGCGTGTCGACGACGCGCTCGGGCAGGATTGCCGGCGCATTGATGCGGGCGAATTCGGCATTGAGGAAGCCGACATCGAAGGCGGCATTGTGGATGACGAGGCTCGCATCGCCGATGAAGGCGATGAATTCCTGCGCGACCGCCGAGAACACCGGCTTGCCCTTCAGGAATTTGGTCGACAGGCCGTGAATGGCTTCGGCGTCGGACGGCATGTCGCGCTCGGGGTCGATGTAGTAATGGAAGGTCTTGCCGCTCGGAATGTGGTTGACGAGCTCGACCGCACCGATCTCGACGACGCGATGGCCCTTGGCGTGATCAATTCCGGTTGTCTCGGTATCGAGAACGATCTCGCGCATCGCTTAAGCCGAATCACCTGTGGTAAGTGCGGCGATTATAGCCGCGACCTGGCGGCGGGCGTGATCAAATCCCTTGTGGCTATCCACAATGAAATCGGCGCGGGCGCGTTTCTCAGCATCGGGAAGCTGGCGCGCCAGGATGGCAGCGAATTTCGCCTCGCTCATGCCCGGGCGGGCAAGGACGCGACGGCGCTGGACATCGGCGGGCGCGGAGACGACGACGATCCTGTCGACATCGCGGTCGCGCCCGGTCTCGAACAGGAGAGGAATATCGAGCACCACGACCGGCGCGTTGCGCTTGCGGGCCTCGGCCAGGAACCTCGCCTGCTCGGCGCGCACCAGCGGATGGACGATCTTCTCGAGCCTGGCAAAGTCGGCCGGATGGGCACCGAGATGAAGGCCGAGCTTCCGGCGATCGACGCGGCCGGCGCTGACGACATTCGGAAAAGCTTCGGCCACCGGCGCCACGGCAGCGCCGCCAGCCTCGTAGAGCTGGTGCACGATCGCGTCTGAATCGGAAACCGGGACGCCCAGTTCGGCGAACATACGCGCGGTCTCGGTCTTGCCCATGCCGATCGAGCCGGTGAGCCCCAGGACGATCATCGCCGATAGCCCGGATCGATATCGGCAGCGACGAGATCATAGAGCTCAGGCGTCACCTGCGGGCGGGTGCCGAACCACAATTCGAAACCGCGCACCGCCTGGTGCAACAGCATGCCGAGACCGGGCACCGTCGGATTGCCGCGCGCCTTGGCACGCTTCAGCAGGTCGGTTTCGAGCGGCGTATAGACAATGTCGGTGACGACCGCGGAAGCGGGCAGGTGCGCCAGGTCGATATCAAGAGGCGGCTGTGCCGTCATGCCGAGCGATGTCGTGTTGACGAGCAGATCCGCGGCGCCGAGAAGCCGAGGCGCTTCCGTCCAGTCCCTGGGCTCGATGCGCGGACCGAAATCGCGCTGCAATTCCTCCGCCCGGGCATGCGTGCGGTTGGCGATCAGGATACGCTCGGCACCTTCATCGACCAGGGCGCCGACGATGGCACGCGTGGCACCGCCGGCGCCGAGGATCACGACGGTCCTGCCCTTGACCTGCCAGTCCGGCAGGTCGTTCCTGAGGCTGGCGATGAAACCCTCGCCGTCCGTGCTGGTGCCCCAGAGCTCGCCGTCGCGCTCGAACACCGTATTGACGACGCCGAGTTTTTTCGTCGCCGCATCGGCGGTGCGGACAACGCGGAAAGCGGCTTCCTTATGCGGCAAGGTGACGTTGCATCCGACAAAGCCGTTGCCGCGCAGCCGGGCAAGAAAGCCGGAGAGGTCCTCAGGCTTGACCGGAAGGCGCTCGTAAGATCCCTCGATGCCATAGCGCTTCAACCAGTAGCCATGGATGATGGGGGAGCGGGAATGGCTGATCGGCCAGCCAATGACACAGGCTTTGCGGGTCATGCGGCGATGGCGCCCTTGCGCCTCAGGTAATCGAGCAAGGGAAGCAGCGGAAGGCCCAGTATGGTGAAGTAGTCTCCGGCAATACTCTCGAAGAGCTGGATGCCGAGGCCTTCGAGCTTATAGCCGCCGACCGAGGTGGTCACATCGCTGCCCGTCCGTGCCATATAATCGTCAAGGAATGCATCGGAGAATAAACGCATCACCAGTGTCGCCTGGCCCAGATGCTGCCAGACGACCTTGCCGTCGGCCGCGCAGCACAAAGCGGTCTCGAGGACATGGCTTCGGCCGCGCAATTGGCTCAGCTGATCGCGCGCCGCTGCCGGAGAGGCCGGCTTGTCGAAGGTCCGGCCGGCGAGATTGAGGACCTGGTCGGCGCCAATCACCAGGGTGCCCGGCATTCGATTCGTTACCGAAACGGCCTTTGCTGCCGCCAAGGCGAGCGCGAGGTCGCCGGGAGACAGGCCTTTCGCACCGCGCTTCAGCTCATCCTCATCGACATCCGGCCGGACCGCTTCGAAGACAAGGCCTGAACGGGTGAGGAGCTCGCGGCGGATGGAGCTGGTCGAGGCAAGGACCAGTCTCATGTCTCGGAACCCTTCGTCTCATTGCGCTCGCGCATCAGGTTGATCACCGCGGCAGCCGTTTCCTCGATCGAGCGCCGGGTGACGTCGATGATCGGCCAGTTGTGGCGGGTGCAGAGCTTGCGCATATGCGACAGCTCGGCCGCGATGGCATCCTGGTCGACATAGTCGGTCTCGCCGTGCTCGTTCATGGCGAGAAGCCGATGCTTGCGGATCTGGGCGATGCGCTCGGCGCTGGCAATGAGGCCGACGATCAGCGGACGGGTCACCGTCTCGAGCTCTTTCGGCGCCGGAATATTCGGTACGATCGGAATATTGGCGGTCTTGATGCCGCGATTGGCCAGATAGATGCTGGTCGGAGTCTTCGAAGAGCGGCTGATGCCGGTGAGGATGACATCGGCCTGGTCGAGATCGTTCGTGTGCTGACCATCATCATGGATCATGGTGAAGTTGAGCGCATCGATGCGGCGGAAATACTCGGCATTGAGCGCATGCTGGCCGGCGAGCTGCGGCCGCGACTGGGCGTTGAGATATTGCGCGAGACTGGCGATGACCGGATCGAGGATGGAAATGCACGGAATGGCAAGCTCGGCACATCTCTTTTCGAGCTGCGACCTCAGATCGGTGTCGATGAGCGTGAAGAGGACCACGCCGGGCTGGTTCTCGATCTCGATCAGAGCGCGGGCGAGCTGCTTGGGTGTGCGGACCAGGGCATAGATGTGTTCCACCGGCTGGTAATCGGCATAATAGGCCATGGCGGCGCGAGCCACGGTATTGAGCGTCTCACCCGTGGCGTCCGAGATCAGATGCATGTGGAAAAATCTGGGCGCTGACACGGGGAGGACCAGTTACTCGATTGTGGATAAGTCGGTGCCTGTTAAGGACTTGGAAAGCTTCTATCATTTACTTCAGTGCGTAATCCACAATTTCGCGCCTCAGAATTGCGGTGCGTCGGTTCTGTGCATAACCCGATGCTGTTTACGATGACTGCAAGGCTTGTGGAAATTCCTGAACGGACTTGCTCTAAAGCATTGGAATCAAGATCATATTCCTGATCTGTCGGGGCTCGCCGTTTGTCCGGGAAATGTGTGACAACTGGGCCCGGTTGGCAAAGGCCGGAGAAGATCGCTATTCATGACTCCGGTGCGCCAGCATCTTAATCAGAATCCTTTCTCTTCTCTTATATTGGTTTGAGTCATGGCGAGTTCGGCACTACTGGACGTCCTGAAAGGCAAGATGCCGGGAAGACGCCCACTATGGTTCATGCGTCAGGCCGGTCGTTATCTTCCCGAGTATCGTGAAGTCAGAGCCAAGGCCGGTTCGTTCCTCAAACTCTGCTATACGCCTGAGCTCGCGAAGGAAGTGACGCTTCAGCCTTTGCGGCGCTTCGATCTCGATGCGGCGATCATATTCGCCGATATCCTGGTCGTTCCGCAGGCCATGGGGCTGGGACTGAGCTTTGCGGATGGCGAAGGGCCAGTGGTCGAGAAGGTTTCAGGGCCTGAAGGTGTGGCGGCATTGCGGCCGGTCGATGAGGCGGAGGAAGTGCAGCTGGTCTGCGAGACCGTGTCACAAGTGAAGGCGAGCTTGTCCAAGGACATCGCGTTGATCGGGTTCTGCGGGGCGCCATGGACGGTGGCGAGCTATATGATCGGTGGCGGCGGCGAAGGCGGACGGGAAGCGGCGCGTGCCGTGGCCCTGGCTGGTCCGCAATGGTTCGCTGAGCTGATGCAGCGGCTGGTCGATGCGTCAGTGGCCTATCTGGTCCGGCAGGTCGATGCCGGCGCCGAGGTGGTGCAGATATTCGATTCCTGGGCGGGCGACCTGCCGGGCTATGCCCAGCAGGATCTGGTGGGGAAGCCAATAGCGGCAATTCTTAGCCGGCTTCGGAAGGAGAGGCCGGGTGTGCCGGCGATCGTTTTTGCGCGCGGCGCCGGTGCCGGGCACCGGATGATCGGTGAGATGACGAAGGCCGAGGGTTTGAGCGTCGAGACGTCGATGCCGCTGGACTGGGCACGGGATCATCTGGCGGGGCGGCATGTCGTCCAGGGCAATCTCGATCCCTTGGTGGTGGAACAAGGGGGCGGAGCGCTGGAGGCAGGGGTCAGGCAGGTGGCTGGAATTCTGCCGAAGCAGCACCATATATTCAATCTCGGCCATGGCATGCGGCCCGGGACATCGCCGGCTCATGTCGATTCTGTCGTCAAAGCTGTGCGCAGGTTGGACGGGTAGACCCGGTTATGGCTTATCTCTGGCTCAAGGCCTTCCATATCATTGCGGTCGTGGCCTGGATGGCGGGGCTTTTCTACCTGCCGCGGCTCATGGTTTACCACCGGCGCACGGCGATCGGCGGCGAGACCTCCGAGATGTTCAAGGTCATGGAGCGCCGGTTGCTCAGGGCGATCATGTATCCGGCGATGGGCATGAGCTGGCTGCTCGGTCTGGCGCTGATCTGGGTCACCGATGCCTATGCCAATATCAGCCTGTGGCTGGTGGTCAAGCTGATTGCGGTAGTGGCCATGACCGGATTTCACCAGTGGCTGGCGAAGTTCGTGAAGGCCTTTGGCGAAGATGAACGGCCGCGTGATGAGCGCTTCTTCCGGATGATCAACGAGATCCCGACCGTGCTGCTGATCGTGATCGTGATCATGGCCGTGGTCAAACCATAGATCACGATCACTTCAGACCGTATCGGTCTGAAGTGATTAACGTGATCGTAATCCAAGATTGGGCGCGTGATCGGACGGAAAACCGGGAGCCACTTTTCCTGATCACGCGCCAGAAATTAACAGTTTCCAACGCACGAGGATTTTGTTAAAGCTCTCGTGAAGCAGTGACCGGTTCAAGGTTCCCACCTCAAAGGACCGGCAGGATTCTTCATCAGAATCAGCTCCCTCCCTCACCCGTCGGGCCGTTGTTTTGGAAGCCCGGCATTTCAACAGTTACGTGGAATACGCGCCGCCTCTGCGGCGTTTCCCAAGAACCCCCATGACAAGCATTTCAGAACTCAAAGAGATCAAATTACACTCCCTCAAGGAGAAAACCCCGGCCGAGCTCCTGGTCATTGCCGAGGAACTCCAGGTGGAGAATGCCAGCGCATTGCGCAAGCAGGAGCTGATGTTCGCCATTCTCAAGAGCCTGGCGGCGCGTGAGGTCGAGATCATCGGCGAAGGCGTGGTCGAGGTGCTGCAGGACGGCTTCGGCTTCCTGCGCTCGCCGGATGCGAATTACCTGGCAGGCCCCGACGACATCTATGTCAGCCCGAGCCAGATCCGACGCTTCACCTTGCGCACCGGCGACACGGTCGAAGGCCAGATCCGCAGCCCGAAGGACGGCGAGCGTTATTTCGCCCTGCTCAAGGTCAATACGATCAATTTCGAAGATCCGGACAAGACCCGGCACAAGGTCCATTTCGACAACCTCACCCCGCTCTATCCCGATGAGCGGCTGGAGATGGAGATCCAGGATCCGACCAAGAAGGATTTCTCGGCACGGGTCATCGATATCGTGACGCCGATCGGCAAAGGCCAGCGCGGCCTGATCGTGGCGCCGCCGCGTACCGGCAAGACGGTGCTCCTACAGAATATCGCCCAGTCGATCACCTCCAATCACCCCGAATGCTATCTGATCGTGCTGCTGATCGACGAGCGTCCGGAAGAGGTGACCGACATGCAGCGCTCGGTGAAGGGCGAGGTGATCTCCTCGACCTTCGATGAACCGGCGACGCGGCATGTGCAGGTCGCCGAGATGGTGATCGAGAAGGCGAAGCGGCTCGTCGAACATGGCCGCGACGTGGTGATCCTGCTCGATTCGATCACGCGCCTCGGACGCGCCTATAACACGGTGGTGCCATCCTCGGGCAAGGTGCTGACGGGCGGTGTCGATGCCAATGCGCTGCAGCGGCCGAAGCGTTTCTTCGGTGCGGCGCGCAATATCGAGGAAGGCGGCTCGCTGACCATCATCGCGACGGCGCTCATCGACACCGGCAGCCGCATGGACGAAGTGATCTTCGAAGAGTTCAAGGGCACCGGCAATTCGGAAATCATCCTCGACCGCAAGGTGGCGGACAAGCGCGTCTTCCCGTCGATCGACATATTGCGCTCGGGCACGCGCAAGGAAGAGCTGCTGGTCAAGCCGGACCTGCTCAAGAAGACCTATGTCCTGCGGCGCATCCTCAACCCGATGGGCACGGTCGATGCGATCGAGTTCCTGCTCGACAAATTGCGGCAGACCAAGACCAACGGCGATTTCTTCGATTCAATGAATGCCTGAGGTGGGCCTTCCCTTCTCCCGTGCGCAGCATGGGAGGTGGCGCGTAGCGCCGGATGAGGGCTCTTTCTCGACACCAAGAGTTTCTGATTATTTTGCGAGTATCGGAGTGAGGGTAGAGCCCTCACCCGCCCTGTCGGGCACCCTCTCCCATTGCTTCGCAACGGGAGAGGGGGAAGTGTTTGAGAATGCGAAATTACCGACTTAAGCCGAGGAGCCGCAAGGCTTCCTCGACCTCTGCAATTGTCTCGGCCGGTGCCGCGCAGACCTGGCCGCGGCAGAGATAGATCCGTGCGCCGGGGCCGGCGGATTTCTGCCGGGCCGGATGATCGCTCGGCAGGGCTTGGGGATCAGTGACCCACAGAATGATGGCCCTGGCGCCCAGGGCTGCGATGAGGCGGCGGAAGCGCGGATCCGAAAACGGATCGGCCTGGGTGCCGCTCATGACGATCTGGATCGGATCGGCGAGCGTCGTGAAGGCATCGAGCAGCGTGGCATAGCCGAAGGGATTGCCGGCCGCCTGGACGGCGAAACCGCGCTGAATGGCCTCAGCCTTGCGCAGATACTCAGTCTTGCCGGTCAGGTGATGAAGCGCCGCCAGATTGCGCAGCATGACGGCATTGGCATTGGGTGTCGCATCATCATGGCCTTGCGCATGACGGATGATGAGGCCGGCCTCTTTGGTGGAAAAATCGAAAGCGCCCTTGCTGTCGTCCCAGAGATGGGCGGTCATGGCCTCTGCCAGCATTTCGGCCGAGGCGAGATGATCGCCGTTCGGCGTTATCGCGGCGAGCGCCAGGGCGGCAGTGATGAGATGGGCATAGCCTTCGGCAGTCGCATCGTAGCGCAGCCGATCGTCGCGCCAGGAGTGGTGCAGGCGCCTGTTTTTCCAATGCGTGGCGAGGACGGCGGTGAAGGCGGTGCGGGCGGCTTGCGCCCAATCCTCACGGGCCAGGAGAAGTGCTGCCTCGGCCAGGCCTGAGATCATCAGGCCATTCCAGTCGGCGAGCACCTTGTCGTCATAACCGGGCGGGATTCGCATCGCGCGGCGGGCGAACAGGATCTGGCGGGAAGCGGCGAGACGGCGCTCGGTTTCGTCGTCGAGAAGGTCGAGCATCCTCAGCCGATTGAGGATGGTGTGGCCTTCCCAGTTGCCGGCCTGTGAAACATCATAGACCTGGCGAAAAAGATCCGCTTCATGCGCCGGAAGGGCGGCATCGATTTCTTCCCTGGTCCAGACATAGTATTTGCCCTCCTCGCCTTCGGAATCGGCGTCGTAGCTCGCGGCGAAGGCACCTGAGGAGGTAAGCATCTCGCGCCGGACGAAGGCGATTGTTTCCTCGATTCGGATACGGAACAAAGGATTGCCGGTGCGCGCGGCGGCACGGGCAAGAAGCGAGACGAGCTGGGCATTGTCATAGAGCATCTTCTCGAAATGGGGGACGAGCCAGACCGCATCGACGGAATAGCGCGCGAAGCCGCCGCCCAGATGGTCATAGATGCCGCCCTGGGAAATATGGGTGAGTGTCGTGGTGACGGCCTGGGCCAGGCGCTCATCGCCTGTGCGTTCGGCCATGGTCCACAGAAAGGCGAAGACGGGAACTTGCGGAAATTTCGGGGCACCCTTGAGGCCGCCGTGATCGAGATCGACGGCGCCGAGAAAAGCGCGGGCGGCTTCCTGGACGAGATCGAGAGACAATGCCGCCTGGCGGTCCGCCGTTTCCGGTTCGCGGCTGAGGGCTGAGAAGATGGCCCGCGCATTGGTCGCGACCTTGTCGCGCTCGTGCTGCCAGATGCGGCTGAGCTCGCGCAGCACATAGCGGAAGCTCGGCCGGCCATAGAGCTGCTCCTTCGGAAAATAGGTGCCGCCCCAGAAAGGGTGGCCGTCGGGCGTGAGGAACATGGTGAGCGGCCAGCCGCCCTGCTCACCCAGGGAATGCAGCGCCTGCATATAGAGGCGGTCGACATCGGGACGCTCCTCGCGGTCGACCTTGATCGCGACGAAATGCTCGTTCATGAGACGGGCGGTGTCGTCGTCCTCGAAGCTCTCATGCGCCATGACGTGGCACCAGTGGCAGGCGGCATAGCCGACCGAGAGGAGGATGGGCTTGTCCTCGGTCCTGGCCCTGGCGAAAGCCGCCTCGCCCCAGGCCATCCAATGCACCGGATTGTCCTTGTGCTGGAGCAGATAGGGGCTGGTTTCGTGGCGGAGCAGATTGGCGGATAATGCGGTCATCAGCCCATGCTACGCTGCCAGGCGAGCAAGGCAAATGTCTCAAGCCAGGCCGGTCAAAAGGTATCGATTCGAATCCGAAATGAGTGAAAGTAGTACCATATTCGCGCTTTCTTCCGGGGCCGGAATGGCGGGTATCGCGGTCATCCGTGTCAGTGGGCCAGAGGCCTTTGCGGCAGCCCGGAAGCTGTCCGGCGCCCTACCCGAGCCCCGCTTCGCGGCCCGGCGGATCTTCCGCGATCCCCTTTCGCAGGACGTGCTGGATGACGGCATTCTGCTGCTGTTTCCGGAGCCTAAAAGTTTCACAGGCGAGGATGTGGCGGAGCTCCATGTCCATGGCAGCCTCGCGGTCATCCGCGCGGTCCTCGCGGCGCTGGGTGGTATGGCCGGCCTGCGGCCGGCGGAGCCCGGCGAGTTTACCAGGCGGGCCTTCCGGCATGAGCGCATCGATCTGGTGGCGGCGGAAGGGATCGGCGATCTCATCCAAGCCAGGACCGAGCGGCAGCGCAAGCTCGCCCTCCATCATGCGCTGGGGGGCGCCTCGCAGGTGATCGAGGGCTGGCGGCGCGATCTCATCGGCATATTGGGCCGGGTGGAAGCCGCCGTCGATTTCGCCGATGAAGCGGATGTCGCCCGGCAGACGGTCGAGGATGTCCGGGAGAGGCTCGATGACCTGACCCGCAGGATGCGCCGTGCGCTGGCCGAAGCCGACCGCGCCTCGGCCATCCGGGAGGGGCTCAAGATCGTGCTGGCCGGGCCGCCCAATGTCGGCAAATCGAGCCTCCTCAATGTGCTCGCCCGGCGCGACGCCGCCATCGTCTCGGCCATACCGGGTACGACACGGGACGTGATCGAGGTGGCGATGGAGTTTTCGGGCGTGCCGGTCATCCTCACCGACACGGCCGGCTTGCGCAGCGCGAGCGAGGACGAGATCGAGCGCATCGGCATGGCGCGTACCGGGCGCGAGCTTGCGGGCGCGGACATCGTCGTCTGGGTCAGTGCGCCGGAAAGCCCGCAAGGTCCTCCCCATGATCTCGATTCGGAGACGTTATGGATCGAGAACAAGAGCGATCTCGGGGACGGAACCGGCAGCACCGGCGCGGCGTACCGGATCTCCGCCAAGACGGGCGCGGGTATGGCCGAATTCTTTGCAGCGCTGGAAGAGCCGGTTCTGCAGCTTGCGGCGCAAACGGAATCGGCCACTTTGATTCGGACCCGTCACAAGCAGGTCGCCACATCCTGCGTTGAAAATCTGCTGCGCGCCACCACACATTCAACCGATGAGCTGGAGCTGATGGCAGAGGCTTTGCGGGCGGCCGCTTGTGATATGGGCCGTCTTACCGGACGGATCGATATCGAAGATGTTCTCGACTCGATCTTTCGTGAGTTCTGCATCGGAAAGTAGATTCACCCCTGTTTCACGTGAAACTGGTGAAGACGCGTTAACACTTTCGCGAATCGATGCGCCTTCCCAGATGCAGGCGCTTTGACGTCCGTCAACGGATTAAGTATGGGAGCGCGCATGACGTGCGATTTCGATGTCATCATTGTCGGGGGCGGTCACGCCGGCTGCGAAGCCGCGGCCGCGGCGGCGCGCCTCGGCGCCCGCACCGCCCTGGTGACCCATCGTTTCGCGACGATCGGCGAGATGTCGTGCAATCCAGCCATTGGCGGTCTCGGCAAGGGCCATCTGGTGCGCGAGATCGATGCGCTTGACGGCGTGATGGGGCGTGTCGCCGACCAGGCCGGAATCCAGTTCCGCCTGCTCAACCGCTCCAAGGGCCCGGCCGTCCGCGGGCCGCGCGCCCAGGCCGACCGCAAGCTCTATCGGCAGGCCATGCAGGAAACGATCCGTGTACAGACGAACCTTGCGGTGATCGAGGCCGGCGTATCCGCCCTCATCATCGACAATGGCCAGGTGCGCGGCATTGTGAGCGAGGACGGCCGCCGCATCGGCGCCGGGGCCGTGGTGCTGACCACTGGCACCTTCCTCAACGGGCTCATCCACCTTGGGCCCAAGAAGATCCCGGCCGGACGGGTCGGCGAGCCGCCGGCACTCGGCCTGTCGCAGCAGATGCGGGACGCGGGCCTCAGACTCGGCCGGCTCAAGACCGGCACGCCCGCCCGCCTCAGGGGCTCGAGCATCGACTGGGCAAGGCTCGAGGAACAGAAGGGCGATGAGGATCCCGTCCCGTTCTCGATCCTGACGAAATCGATCACCACGCCCCAGGTCTCCTGCCATATCACCCAGACGACCGAAGCGACGCACCGGATCATTGCCGACAACATCCATCTGAGCCCCATGTATTCGGGACAGATCGAAAGCATCGGCCCGCGCTACTGCCCCTCGATCGAAGACAAGATCAACCGCTTCAAGGACCGCTCGGCGCATCAGATCTTCCTCGAGCCGGAAGGGCTCGACGACGACACGGTCTATCCGAACGGGATCTCGACCTCGCTGCCGGAAGAGGTGCAGCTGGCATTCCTCAAGACCATACCGGGGCTCGAGACCGTCCAGGTGCTGAGGCCCGGCTATGCCATCGAGTATGACCATGTCGATCCGCGCGAGCTTTCCTCGGCGCTCGAAGCGAAGGCCCTGCCCGGCCTCTATCTTGCCGGTCAGATCAACGGCACGACCGGCTATGAGGAAGCCGCCGCCCAGGGCCTCGTCGCCGGCCTCAATGCGGCGCGCCGGGTTGCCGGCCAGCCGCCTGTCATTTTCGACCGGGCGGAAGCCTATCTCGGTGTGATGATCGACGACCTCGTGACCAAGGGCGTGTCCGAGCCCTATCGCATGTTCACCTCCCGCGCCGAATACCGCCTGAGCCTCAGGGCCGACAATGCCGATGAGCGCCTGACGCCCAAGGGCCTGGCGCTCGGCCTCGTCGGGGCTGAGCGTGCCCGTGTCTTCGCCGGCCGCCAGGAGCTGCTGGGCCAGGCCCGCGCCATGGCACGCACCCTCTCGCTCACCTCGGCCGAGGCGGCCAAGGCCGGGCTCAAGGTCAATCAGGATGGCAAAAGGCGCAGCGCCCTCGACCTCATCGCGACACCCGATGTCGGCTTCGAGCGCGTCGCCGGCCTGTGGCCGGATTTCGCGCGGCTGCCGCGCTATGCCCGCGAAGCGCTGGAAGCCGATGCGCTCTATTCGGGCTACATGGCCCGCCAGGAGGCCGACATCGTGGCGCTGCGCCGCGACGAGAGCCTGACGCTGCCGGCCACGGTGGACTACGCGGCCATCCCGTCGCTGTCGGCGGAGCTGCGCCAGAAGCTGGCGCGGATCAGGCCATCCTCGCTCGGTCAGGCGGCGCGCATCGACGGCATGACCCCGGCGGCGCTGACCGCCATACTGGGTCATGTGCGCCGGCGCGAAAGCAGGGAAAGCGCGTGACGGGCCAGCAGGCGGTTCTCGACCGCTTTGATGTTTCACGTGAATCAGCCGAGCGTCTCGAGACCTATGTCAGCCTGCTTCTGACCTGGCAGACGCGCATCAATCTTATCGGCCCCTCGACCCGCGACGACATCTGGTCACGCCACATCGCCGATGCGCTGCAGCTCCTGCCGCTTCTGCCGCAGAGCGCCAAAGTCCTCGCCGATCTCGGCAGCGGCGCCGGCATACCCGGGCTGATCCTCGCCATCGCCCGGCCGCTCGAGGCGCATCTCTTCGAAAGCAATCTCAAGAAGGGCGCCTTCCTCAGGGAAGCTGCGCGCCAGACCGGTGCTGAGGCACAGGTGCACAGCCAGAGGATCGAGACGGCGGGCGCGCTGGCGGCCCGGATCAAAGCTGACGTCGTCACCGCCCGGGCCCTTGCGCCGCTTCCCAAGCTCCTCGATTATGCCCAACCTTTCCTCGAAAATGGTGCCATAGGCTATTTTCATAAGGGACAAGATGTGGATGCGGAATTGACCGATGCCACCAAATCTTGGAAAATGCAGGTTGAAAAGCACCCGAGCATGACCGATTCCCGCGGCGTGATCCTTGTGGTGAAGGAGGCTCATCGTGTCCCTCGCTGAAAAACTGCTGCCGCAGTCCTCGACGCCGCGCATCCTGGCGCTTGCCAACCAGAAAGGCGGGGTCGGCAAGACGACGACGGCCATCAATCTGGGCACCGCGCTCGCCGCCGTCGGCGAAACGGTGCTGATCGTCGATCTCGACCCGCAGGGCAATGCCTCGACCGGGCTCGGCATCCAGCGCCGTCCGCAGCAGCGCTCGACCTACCACGTGCTGATGGGCGAGGCTGAGCTTTCCCAGGTGATCGTCAGCTCGGGCATCCCCCGGCTCGACTGTGCCCCTTCGACCATGGATCTGCTCGGCGCCGAGCTCGAGCTCTCCGAGATCAGCCGCAAGACCTACCGGCTGGCGGATGCCATCCAGAAGCTCGAGGCGGATCCCCGCCACAAGCGCTACAGCTATATTTTGGCGGACTGTCCGCCCTCGCTCAATCTTCTCACCATCAACGCGCTGTCGGCCGCCGATGCGGTGCTGGTGCCGCTGCAATGCGAGTTCTTCGCGCTGGAAGGCCTGAGCCAGCTGCTCAAGACGGTGGAGCGGGTGAAGGGCAGCCTCAATCCGAAGCTCGCCGTGCAGGGCGTCGTGCTCACCATGTTCGACCGGCGCAATTCGCTCTCCGAGCAGGTGGCGCAGGATGTGCGCAGCGTGCTCGGCGACAAGGTCTACCAGACGGTCATCCCGCGGAATGTCCGGGTATCCGAAGCGCCCTCCTACGGTAAGCCTGTTCTGCTTTATGATCACGAATGCGCGGGCTCCCAGGCCTATATCCGCCTCGCCTCGGAGATCATCCGGCGGGAACGTGATTTGCGGGCAGCTTGAGGCGTAATCGATTCGCTACCGCAACAAACTCTGTTAAGGTCTTGTTAACGCTTTGATTCGGGGGCTCCGGGACGCATGATGATGACACAACAACCGCAAAAGCGCCGGCTTGGCCGCGGACTGGCCGCCCTGATCGGCGATGACACGACGGAAGAGGCGGTCGTCCAGGACGCGCGCAGCCTGCGCCATGTGCCGATCGAGTTGCTGCACGCCAATCCGAACAATCCGCGCAAATATTTCGCCGACAGCGACCTCGAGGACCTGACGCGCTCGATCCGCGACAAGGGCCTGCTGCAGCCGCTGGTGGTGCGCCAGCGCGGCAGCGAATACGAGATCGTCGCCGGCGAGCGGCGCTGGCGCGCGGCGCAGCGCGCCGGCATCCACGAAGTGCCGGTGCTGATCCGCGATCTGACCGACGGCGAAGCGCTCGAGATCGCGCTGATCGAGAATATCCAGCGCGCCGACCTCAATGCGCTGGAAGAGGCGCGCGCCTATCAGCAGCTGATGGACCAGTTCGACTATACCCAGCAGCAGCTCGCCGATTCGGTCGGCAAGAGCCGCAGCCATATCGCCAACACCATCCGCCTGCTGTCGCTGCCGGAAAGTGTCCGCCGCCATATCGAGGACGGCGCGCTCACCGCCGGCCACGCCCGCGCCCTCGTCGCCACCGAATCGCCGCAGCAGCTCGCTGAGAAGATCATCCAGCTCGGCATGACGGTGCGCGAGGCCGAAGGCCTGTCGCGCAGCGAAGCCGAAGCCAAGGGCCGTCCTCCCGTCGCCAAGGCGCAGAAGGACGCGGACACGGTGGCGCTCGAGCACCAGCTCAGCGAGGTGCTGGGCCTCAAGGTCGAGATCGTCAACAAGGGCCGCGCCGGCGGCTCGGTGACGGTGCGCTACAAGACGCTCGAGCAGCTCGACGACGTGTGCAACCGACTGGTCAAGTCGTAATCATCAGTAGACGGATTATCCGGACACGGACCATTCACTCGCGCGCGCCGTGCCGGCGCTGCAGCGCCAGACGAGCCAGCGACAGAAAGGCGCGATGAGTGATCTGGTCGTTGAGTGCCGATAGCGTGGTGGTGCGCGTGTCGCGCGTCGCCCGGCCAATGAGATCGGACGCCCGCAGGAGCGAGTCGCCGTCCCACAGCGCCACCTGGCGCTGCAGCGCCGGCTGCTGCTTGAAGAACACCGGCGGACGCGCCTGGCGCACCGCCATTTCCGGGCTCTTGCCGCGCTCGACATCGACCCGGAGCCGGGTGAGCCGGGCGGCGTGACTGGCGGCCATGATGAGCAGCCCGGCACCCGCCAGGCCGCTGTCGCGCAATCGCGTGAAAGCGTCATCGGCATCGGACAGCGCGCCGTCGAAGGTGGCGTTCAGGAGGTCATCGGCGGAGAGCTCGGCGACATCGCCGCACACAGCCTCCACATCGGCCAGTGTCACCTGCGCGCGGCCATGGCAGTAGAGCGCCAGCTTGGCGAGCTCCTGGCGCGACATGCGGCGGTCGGCGCCGAGCAGACCGACGAGCGCCTGGCGCACCTCCATGTCGGTGATGAGACCCTTGGCGTCCAGCTCCTCGGCGATGAGGCGCTCGAGGTCGATGGCCGAATCCTCGTAGCAGGGCACGATCCACAGATTGGCCGCGGGCTCGAACAGGTTGCGCAAGCCCGCCGATTTGGCGAGCGTGCCCGCTTCCGCCACCACCAGATTGCCGGATGCGGTGACGAGCGGCATGGCCTTGAGAAAACCGCTGCCGGCATTCTCCACCCAGACGACGCGCCGGCCGCCGCCAAAGGACAGGGCCTGCGCCTCGTCGACCAGCCTCGCTGGATCGGCGAGGAGGGTGGGATCATCGAGACGCACCACGGCGAAGGGATCATCGAGGCTGCCGGCGACCGAGATGACCAATTGCCGGGCCCGCTCGCGCACCGTGCCGCCATCGGGGCCATAGATCAGGACCGCCAGCGCCTTCTCGGCGTCACGGCGCAGGAAATTGTCGATGCCGGTCCATTTGAGGATGGCCATGGCTAGTTCAAAACAATTGCGCCGCTTGCCCAACCCTCATGCTGAGGTGCGAGCGCAGCGAGCCTCGAAGCATGATCCAGGAACAACGGTCTTGCCGGTTGCCACCCTTCGAGGCCCGCCTCTGGCGGGCGCCTCAGGGTGAGGGTGATGAGTGGGGACGCATCCATGCAGCTCTATTGCGCAGACGCGAAATGCGCCGCGAGCCGGGTGCGGATATCGAGCGCGATCTCATGGGCGCCGCGCTCCACCGCATTGGTCTTGGCCTGAAGATCGGCAAAGGACTGGCCGATATCGTCATAGGACACGTTGGAGAAAGTCTTGCCGCGATAGATCGTCTTGCCGCCGCCGGCCAGCTCCTTCAGCTCGAAGCTCGCCATCACCCGCACGGTCGAGCGGCGGGCCTGGCGTGAATCGGAGGAATCCTCGATCGAGCGGTCTTCCTGCGATGACGCCACGATATCGAGGCGGTAACGGTCGGGCTCGGCCGTGCCGGCCGGCCGCATGGTCGAGAGCAGGTCGTTGCGGATGAGCTGGGTCAGCCGGTTCCGCGGCTCGGGAATGCTGACCGAAGCCAGATCCCCCCTGACGCCCGGCGAGTCGTTGTCGCTGCTGTAGAGCGGTTTGAACCCGCAGGCGCCGAGCAGGACCAGCAGCGGCAGGACAGCAAGGAAACGCCAGCGTTTCATGGGCTCAGCCGCTCACCACATTGGCAATACGATCCATCACGACCACGACTTTCCTCACCGGCTTGCCGTCGAGAGCGCGCTTCACATTGTCGAGCGCCAGGACGGCGGCCTCCACTTTCGCGTTTGGCAGGCCTTTCGGCAAGCGAATTTCATCACGCCGCTTGCCGTTGACCTGGACGGCAATGGTCACTTCATCGGAGACGGTGAGCGCCGGATCGGCCTTGGGCCACGGCCGGTCGACCACCAGGGTCTTGTGCCCCAGAACCTGCCAGCATTCCTCGGCCAGATGCGGCATCATCGGCGCCATCAGGACGACGAAGGCCTCGCCGGCTTCCCGCAGCGCAAAGCGCATCCCGTCATCGAGGTCGTTCTTCTGCAAGGCGGCCTGGAGCGCGTTGGCGAGCTCGTAGATGCGGGCGATGCCGCGGTTGAAGCGCAGCGCGCCCAGATCCTCGGTCATCGCCTGGACGGCCAGATGCGTGGTGCGGCGCAGCTCCAGCGCGTCGCCGGCGATGCCGGCCGGCGCCTTCGTTCCGGGGCTCGCGCCCTTCTGTTGTATATCCGCAACGAGCCGCCAGACCCGCTGGACGAAACGGAAGGCGCCCTCGACGCCGTTCTCGGTCCATTCGATGTCGCGCTCGGGCGGCGTGTCGGACAGGACGAACCAGCGCGCCGTATCGGCGCCGTAACGTTCGATGATGGCCTCGGGATCGACGACATTCTTCTTCGACTTCGACATCTTCTCGATGCCGCCAGTCGTGATCTTCTCGCCCGTCCTCGCATGCACATAGCCCTCGCCCGCGCGCGCGACCTCGGCGGGGAGAACCCACTCGCCGGCGGCGGTGCGGAAAGTCTCGTGCACCACCATGCCTTGCGTGAACAGGCTGGCGAAGGGCTCCTTCAGGTCGAGATGGCCGGTAAGCGTCATGGCGCGGGCATAGAAGCGCGAATAGAGCAGATGCAGGATCGCATGCTCGACGCCGCCGATATACTGATCGACCGGCATCCAGTATTTCGCCTCGGCGCGGTCGACCGGAATCGGGGCTTGCGGCGAGCAGAAGCGTGCGAAATACCAGGAGGAGTCGATGAAGGTGTCGAAGGTATCGGTCTCGCGCCGCGCCTTGCCGCCGCAGGACGGACAGGTCGTGTCCTTCCAGGTTGGGTGGTGCAGCAGCGGGTTGCCCGGTCTGTCGAAGGTGACATCCTCAGGCAGCGTCACCGGCAGGTCCTTCTTCGGCACCGGCACGACGCCGCATTTGCCGCAATGGATGACCGGGATCGGGCAGCCCCAATAGCGCTGGCGCGACACGCCCCAGTCGCGCAAGCGGAAATTCACCTTGCGCTCGCCCATGCCGGCCGTCTCCATGCGCCGGGCAATGGCCTCCTTGGCCTCGGGCACGGTCATGCCGTCGAGGAAATCCGAATTGATCAGGACAGTCTGATCGTCTTCCTTTTCGAGGAAAGCCTCATCACCGACCGCAAATTGTGACGGATCCGTTCCTTTCGGCGCGACCACCGGTATGACCGGGAGGCCATACTTGCGGGCGAAATCGAGGTCGCGCTGGTCATGCGCCGGACAGCCGAAGATGGCGCCCTCGCCATAGCCCATCAGGACGAAATTGGCGGCATAGACCGGCAGCCTGACTTCCGGGCGGAAGGGATGGCGGGCATAGAGCTTGAGCGGGAAGCCCTTCTTCTCGGCCCGCTCGATCGATTCCTCGCTGGTGCCGAGTGCCGCCACCTCGCGGCGGAATTCCGCGAGGCCGGGCAGCGCCGGCTCGAGCTCGCGGACCAAGGGATGATCGGCCGAGAGCGCGCAAAAGCTGGCGCCGAAGATCGTGTCATGGCGCGTGGTATAGACGGTGAGTTTGTCGCCGACCTGCTTGCCATTGTCATCCTCGAGCGTGAAGGCGAAGCGCATGCCTTCCGAGCGGCCGATCCAGTTGGCCTGCATCAGCCTGACCTTCTCCGGCCAGGTCTTGAGATCATCGAGCGCCGTCAGCAGCTCTTCCGAATAGTCCGATATCTTCAGGAACCACTGGGCGAGCTCGCGTTTCTCGACGAGGGCGCCCGAACGCCAGCCGCGCCCGTCGATCACCTGCTCATTGGCGAGCACCGTCTGGTCGACCGGATCCCAGTTGACCATCGAGACCTTGCGCTCGACCAGCCCCGCCTTGATGAAATCGACGAACATCTCCTGCTCGTGGCGATAGTAGGACGGATCGCAGGTCGCGAATTCCCGCGACCAGTCGAGCGAGAGCCCCAGGGACTTGAGCTGCCCCCGCATGGCGGCGATGTTGTCATAGGTCCAGGACTTGGGATGGACGCCGCGCTCGATGGCGGCATTCTCGGCCGGCATGCCGAAGGCGTCCCAGCCCATCGGATGCAGCACATTATAGCCCAGAGCGCGCCGGTAGCGGGCGAGCACGTCGCCCATCGTGTAGTTGCGCACATGGCCCATATGGATGCGGCCCGAGGGGTACGGAAACATTTCGAGCACGTAATATTTTGGCCGCGACGGGTCGTGACGTGCCTCGAAAGCGCGTTTCTCGGTCCAGGCCTGCTGCCAGCGCGGCTCGGTATCGCGCGGATTATAGCGTTCGGTGCTCAACTTCGGGTCCAATCGGGGTTATTTCCGCTTGGAAGTACCAGCCCTTGCAAAGCCCCGCAAGCCGCGTATATCGCGGGGAACCATGACCCACCATCCCGCCCATCTTGACGTCGACGCCGGACATCCGGGCCTCACACAAGTGCGCCAGCGCATCGCCAGCGCGGCAATCGACGCGGGACGGAGGCCTGAGGACGTCACCCTCGTGGCGGTCAGCAAGACCTTCGAGGCTTCCGCCATCGAGCCGGTGATCGCGGCCGGGCAGCGTGTCTTCGGCGAGAACCGCGTCCAGGAAAGCAAAGGCAAGTGGCCGGCGCTCAAGTCGCGCATACAAGGCATCAAGCTGCATCTCATCGGGCCGCTCCAGTCCAACAAAGCGGCGGAGGCGCTGGCGCTGTTCGACTGCATCCAGAGCCTCGATCGCGAGAAGCTGGCGCGCGTCCTGGCGGACGAGATCCAGCGCCAGGGCCGCTCGCCGGAGCTCTTCATCGAGATCAACAGCGGCGAGGAAGGCCAGAAGGCCGGCATCGCGCCCAGGGCGGCCGATCGCTTCATCGCCTTGTGCCGCGAGACCTATGGCCTCGGCATTGCCGGCCTGATGTGCATCCCGCCCGCCGATGAGGAGCCGGCGCTGCATTTCGCGCTGCTCGAGACCATCGCCCGGCGCAACGGCCTGAAAGGCCTCAGCATGGGGATGAGCGCCGATTTCGAGACCGCGATCCGCTTCGGCGCGACGCATGTGCGCATCGGCTCGGCGATCTTCGGCGAGCGGCACCAGAAGGTCGCATAGCCTCTATCCTCATTGAGAGGCGCGCCTGCCGTTAGTGAATCTCGAGGGTTGGTGAGTGGGTAGCGGATCAGTATGATTGTATCGGACGCTGACGTTCGCAATTATCGACATTCCATGCCATACCAGCAACATGGCAGGAAAATCGCCGAAAAGACCGAGAGACGCCAATGAACTGGCCAAGAGAATCGTGGACCTTGCAACCGGTGATGTGGTGGACAAGAAGCCACTCGCCAGCGCCCGCAAGGGCGGCATCAAGGGTTCTAAGGCTCGATACAGTGCGCTGACACCAGAGCATCGCTCAGAAATCGCGCGCGGCGCGGCTGCCGCCAGATGGAAAAAGGACAACGCCTAAGCAGCATCATCCTCACTGCGCTTGGCAGCCTCCAACTCCAACACGTCGTCTGTGAAGTCTAGGAAAAGCGGCAGAGGTTCCTCTAAGCGTGTCTCATTGAAATGATCTATGTCCATTTTCATTTGGTAACAGTCATTCACTATGCCACGACGCCTTTGGCTTAGCGACTTTTCCATGAAAGTTCGCGAAGCATTTTTGTCAATATCTGCCCAGATGCTGAGCTGGACACCCCCAATGTTTGTCGTGACAGAATGCTTTGCGCGATACCAACGCTTTCCATCAAACCGCTTTTGCGCCCGAGCACCTGCTGCGAGAGCTTCCTTGCACATTCGTCGTACGTCGCGAGGTTCTGGTGCATACAAGCCCTTGCTAAGCACCCAATCGGCAACCTCATCGAACGAAACCGGCTCCGGATTAACTTCATCGATATAACGATCCAAAATTTCGGCCATTCTGTCGTTTTTAGTCACCATTGCGCACCTCACAGGCTAGTTGCCGCAACTTGTCCCCATCCATCATAGATGGCGGTCTCCAACAAATATTTCCTAATCCGAACATGAAATTTGCGAAGCCACCGATAGTCGTCTTTTAGGTATTGGATTTGACCGACCGCAATTGATGGATGCGCCTCCATTAGTGCGGAAAATCCTACAACGTCTCGTTCGGAAATATACGGCGCTTTTCGCTTATAGAAAGAAAGAAGCTTATCGCGTGAATAGCAAAAGTTTAGCGCGGCAGAATTGGCCACTCGCTCGTCATCAGTGACATCGTCACCATCAGAGAGAGCCGATCCTTCTAGGTTGTCCAAGACACTCTTAGCTTTGCCGTGGCCCCGAATTACATGCTCAATTTCATGCCGCAACACGAGCCAAAAGTTATCCATGCGGTCATAAAAAGTAGACATCCCAATGACTGGTGTATCGTCATCCAACCACGTACAAACACCATCAATCTTGTCTTTATGCGCACTTGGTAGCGTCTCTGCTACAACGTAACGCACACCACACTCTAAAAGAATAGGCGGAACAAGCCGTACATCTTCCGGATCGAGAGTAAGCGTGCGAAGCTTGGCCAAGGCTGCTTCTAGCTTATGCCGAGAGTAGGTTGGCGCTTTTATTTGACGAGCAATTTGCCGAACGCGAAATAACCACGCTATCTGTTCGGCGGGGTCATTATCGTAGCTCGTACGTTTAGCTGCCCCAACAAGACTTCGCTTCGGGATTTCATCGAAAGAATCAGCTTCAAAAAACCTTGTAATCTGCAATTCGAATAGCGATTGGTCTGTCTTTTCAAGCCATCCTCTGTGGATCATTTCCCTAATTGGGAATAGGGCTTGGAGGTCGGCTCTTACTTTGATTGCAGGGTCAGGCTCGCGAGCCAGCCGAAGATCGTAGGAACTCTGCAAATTCGACCAGAGTTCAGCAGATGTGCCAAAGGCACCGCCAAGAGCCTTGGCCATTTCAGCAGTGATACCCTGCTTACCGGAAATCAACTTCGTTACAGTCTGCTCGGAATAACCCAGAATGTAAGCAAGATCGCGCTGAGACCAATTCCTAGCCTCCAATTCCTCTTTGATAAAGAAACCAGGAAGCTCAGCAAAGTTATCGAATACAGCAGTCATGATGTGAACCTCCTTCCCTCAGTGATAATCAGTAATAGCCACAATCACGACTTCGCGCGGATTGCAGCTCAGGTCGAATTCGAGAATCAATCTGTACTGGTCGTTCAATCTGATGGAGTACTGACCTTCTGAACCTTTCATTTTCTCGAAGTGGTTGCTTTTCATTGCCCTTAGATCGCGCTCGTCTTTGGCGTCTCGAATGAACCGAAGTTTTCTCCTAGCCGCCGCGATCACCGCGACCGGAAGGCCCGACTTGTGGGCTTGGTCCGTTTCCACCAATTCAGTCTCTTTTTTTGTATGCCTGACCTTCATCAGGCCCGTCTATCACAGCGTCATATATAGGTCAAACTATAATGAAAGTCATGCTTTAAACTGACCAATATGCTTGACTGCGGCGGTTTGACTCGGTATGTTCCTGCAAATGAATAGACTGACCAGAGAAGAGCGCATTCGCATTCTCCACCTGCTCTGTGAGGGGAATGGAATCCGCGCTGTCACCCGGCTGGCAGGGACAAGTAAGAATACAGTCGCAAAGCTCCTAGTCGATGCTGGGCAGGCTCTTGATATGTATCAGGACCGTGTTTTGCGTGGGCTGACCTGCCAGCGTGTGCAGCTCGATGAAATCTGGTCATTCGCTTGCGCAGAGCGATCCAACAGCAACGATACCTCTCCCAAGAATCCAAGTGACGTATGGACATGGGTCGCTATCGACGCTGACACCAAACTTGTGCCCACATGGTTTGTCGGGGATCGCTCATCTGATAGTGCCCGCCAATTCCTAGGAGATCTTGGCACGCGCGTCAGCGAACGGATGCACCTGACCAGTGATGGTCCAGGTTCCTATTTAAAGGCTGTCGATCACATCTTTGGGGAAGACATTGGCCACGCGGTCCTCGACAAGCACTATGGGCGTCCCGGTCAACCCACGCCAGAATCGCCGGAACGTTACCCCGGCCTCGCTGCATATGGTGGCGCGAAGCGCGAGGAAATGATCGGAAGCCTTGATCCGGCACTTATCAGAACATCATATGTCGAACGCCACACCACTACATCAAGGACAAGCACGCGCCGCCTCATGCGGTTGACCAACGCATTCTCAAAGAAAGTGGAAAGCTATTGCTACGCAATCGGGATGCACTTTGCCTACTACAATTTCGTGCGCATTCATGAGGCCCTACGCACTACGCCTGCGATGGCCGCGGGCGTCACTGACAGGCATTTCGAGATTGGCGATCTAATAACAGTGTTGGAAAATTGGGAGCGGTCAAACTGACTTGCTACCGATAGGTGCATCATCTTTACTCCCGCATCAGTCTCCGAGGCTGTCGATGGCTCGTGCTTCAGCAGAAGGCTGAATGTTACCACACCTTGATCCGGGTTTTCGGCCCGCACAACGCCAGCACCTTGCGCATGTCCTCAGGCGCTACCGCGACGCAGCCTGCGGTAGGCCCACCCCCGGGGTCGGCCAGGTGGAAGAACACGGCACTCCCAAGGCCTGAAATACGCGGACGCTCATTGTGACCCAGGATGACCACCACATCATAGAGATGGTCCTTGCGCCATAATTCCTCATGGCTTGCCGGATAGGGGAGTTTGACGGGACGGTTGTAATTGCGGTCGGTCACCGCATCGCACCAGCCGTCGTCCGGCGCCATGAAACGAAAAGGCAGCGCCGTCCGTAGCCATCCCCATGACTCCCGCCGCGCCAGAACCCGCCGCATCGGCCACAGGCCGCGCGGCGTCGCCCCATCGCCTTCGCGCTTCAGGAAGGCGAGGCCCGATCGGCCGAGCTTGCAGGGAACCCTCAGGTTACCGGCGATCAGAACCGCATCCCTCGCCCGGGGCGACAGGGCGCGAACATGGATCAGAGCGAGGGGTCGGTTCAGCACGGACGAGGGCTTTTCAAGGCGGGAACGGCCCCTTAAAACATCAAATGGGCACCGGGGCAATATAGCGGGAATAGCAGGTGTAAGCATGGCCATACGCATTCTCATCATCGATGACGATGATGTCTTGCGCGATACGCTGAAGGAACAATTCGCCCTGCACGACGAGTTCATCGTGGCCGAAGCCGCGACGGCGACGTCGGGCATCAAGTCGCTCAAGAGCGAGCCTGCCGATGTCGTCCTGCTCGATGTCAATCTCCCCGACATGGACGGACGCGAGGCCTGCAAGGCGATGCGGCGCAACGGCCACAAGGGGCCGGTCATCATGCTGACCGCGCAGACCTCCGATTCCGACACGATCCTCGGCCTCGATGCCGGGGCCAATGACTATGTCACCAAGCCGTTCCGCTTCGGCGTGCTGCTCGCCCGCATCCGGGCGCATCTGCGCCAGCACGAGCAGAGCGAGGACGCGGTCTTCCGGGTCGGGCCCTATACGTTCAAGCCCTCGGCCAAGCTCCTGGTGCGCGACGACGCCAAGAAGGTCCGCCTCACCGAGAAGGAGACCGCCATCATCAAGTTCCTGTACCGCGCCCAAGAGCAGGTGATCGGCCGCGATACGCTGCTGCATGATGTGTGGGGCTATAATGCCGGAGTCACCACCCATACGCTCGAGACCCATATCTACCGCCTGCGCCAGAAGATCGAGCGCGATCCCTCGCATGCGGAGATCCTGGTGACGGAAGCGGGCGGCTACAAGCTGGTGCCCTGACCGCAGAGCGGTCTTTTCCACTGCCTGCCGTGACGGACTTTTTCCCTTGATTCGGCCAACGTGATACTCAGGTAGATCAGGGTGATTCGCGTAAAGGGGTCTTTTCGCGAGGATGGGACCAACCTAGTGCTGCGTCTGCGGGCAACGCGCCGATCATGAGCGTCAGGACGAATGCCGAGAGCCTGAGACAGATTCCGCTGTTCGCGGATTGCGAACCCGCGCATCTGCAGGTCATGGCCTTTGCCAGCGAGCGGGCGGAATTCGCCGCCGGCCAGGATCTGTTCAAGGCCGGCGGCAAGGGATCTGCCGCCTATCTCCTGCTGGCCGGCGATGCCGATGTATGGGTCAGCAAAGGCGAGGAGCGCGTCCAGGTGGCGCTCGCCGGGCCCGGCGCCTTCCTGGGCGAGCTCGCCATGATCGCCGGCCTTCCCTATTCGGTGACCGTGACGGCGAAGACCCCGGTCACCGCCACCCGCATCAGCCGCGAGACCTTCATGCGCGTGGTGGAAGAATTTCCGGAATTCGGCAATCGCGTGATGGGGGTGCTGTCGCGCAAGCTTGCCGGCTCGATCAATGACTTCGACCGGATCCGTCATCTGTTCGAGAACGCCGCTTCATTCCCGCGCGGATAGGGCCGCCCGAGCGAGTTCCTTTTCCGATCCTGCTTTAAAGCTTCAGTGTCGCCATGACCGGCACGTGATCGGAGGGCTGCTTCCAGCCGCGCGCTTCGCGCAGGATCTCGATGCCCTGGCTGCGCCGGGCGAGATCGGGCGTCGTCCAGATGTGATCAAGCCTGCGGCCGCGATTGGACAGCTCCCAATCGTGTGCGCGGTAGCTCCACCAGGTATAGACCTTCTCTTCGGCCGGGATGTGCTGGCGGATGAGATCGACCCAGCCGCCGGCCTGTTGCGCCCGGGTGAGGCCGGTCGTCTCGACCGGCGTGTGGCTCACGATCTTCAGGAGCTGCTTGTGCGACCAGACATCGTTCTCGAGCGGCGCGATGTTGAGATCGCCGACGACGATGCCGTGATGCTTCTCGGGCACCGAGCCATTGCCGAACCAGTGCTCGAGCTCGGCGACGAAATCGAGCTTGTGGCCGAATTTCTCATTGATGGTGCGGTCGGGCTCGTCGCCGCCGGCCGGTACATAGAGATTGTGGACGATGATCGGGTCGCGCTCACCGATGACGGCGGCGATATGTCGGCAATCCTGCTTCTGGCAGAAGGAGCGTACCGCGATCCGGCTCAAGGGCAGGCGTGAGACGATGGCGACGCCGTGATAGCCGGCCTGGCCGGATTCGGCGATGTGGCCGTAGCCCAGCTCCTTGAGCGGGGCGGAGGGAAACTGGCCCTGTGGGCATTTGGTCTCCTGGAGGCACAGCACGTCAGGGGCGTGCTCCTGGAGCAGGCGGCAGACGAGGCCGATGCGCAGGCGCACCGAATTGATGTTCCAGGTGGCGACTTTAAGCTTTTGCATGGTGGCCGTCTTGCCCGGCGAAAAGGCAACAGGCAAGAGGGCAAAAAATTGGGCGCCCGGTTCGGGGTCCGGGCGCCCGGCGCCTCGTGCGCAATTGCGCCGGGAGGGGAAGACCGGCGCGTACAGCGGATCCAACACCTACAAGCGGGGGGGCGTGGGTGCGGATTTAGCCCGCCATACAGCTCAGTAGTTAGATAGTCCGTGTCCGGAATTCAATGCCCGGCCCAGTAACATTCGGGAGAGCAGATATGTTTATTTGCGAGGCTTAATGCGCGCAAACCATGTCACAAAAACTGCTTATTTGGCGTAAGGACTTGATTAGACGCGGAATCCCCTCAAAATGCCGTTTGGGCCCGGAAAACCTAGTTCTTTTTGTCCTTAAGCCGCCTGACCTCGATCTTGAACAATTTGGGATCGGGCTTGCCGCCGGCAACGATATTTTCCAGGGAAACTGTGGTGCGCCGGCCCTGGCCGTCGACGACCACCCATTGCTGCAACTCCTTGCGGCCGTCGTCATAGACGAGGATCAGATGGCCCGGCACCGTCTTCTTGCGGTCTTGCAAGGTGATGGTGGTAAGCCCCTCCTTGCTCTCGACACCGAGGATGTTGGCCTCTTTCAAGAGGTTGATGTCGTCATCGAGAACCAGGCGCAAAGGCGTCTGCGACAAGGGATATTCCTCGGCCTTGTCCTTGGCGCGGTTCTTGATCGTCACCCAGGTGCCGTCGGAAACGATGATGAAGGGATTGGGGGAGGCATATTCGAAGCGCATCTTGCCGGGCTTCGCCAGGACGAAAACGCCCTTGGAAACATTGCCCTTGGAGCTCACCTGGGTGAACTCGCCCCGCAGCGTGCGGAAACCCTGAATATAGTCGGCGACTTCCTTGACCTTGGCGGACTGGTCGGCCGTCAGGTCGACCGATCGCGCGGCGCCCGCGGGCCCGGCAATGGCGATCACCGCGCCCAAGGCTGCGGCGGCGGCAAGGCCGCGGAAATTCCTGCTGAAGAGCTGCATCACGATGAGTTCCTTTGCCGTTATTGTTGGCGCATCGGGTTATCCGAAAACCGCCATGCACTTTTTCGGCCCGATGAGCTTGGCCGTCTTCCCCCAACAAGGGGGCGCTTTTGCGGCACTCCTTACGCACCGTACCATCCGTAGAATCAACTCTTTCCGCATCGGCTGCCGGTCAATCCCTTGCGCTGTCGCCCGGAACCAGAATCTCGCGCTTGCCCGTGGCGTTGGCCGACGAGATCAGGCCTTCCTTCTCCATGCGCTCGATCAGGCTCGCCGCCTTGTTATAGCCGATCTGCAGGCGGCGCTGGATATAGCTGGTCGAAACCTTCTTGTCGCGCAGCACCACGGCAACCGCCTGGTCATAGAGCTCATCACCTGAGCCGCCGCCCTCGCCGCCCATGCCGCCGCTGCCCGGCTCGCCATAGCCTTCCTCGGGCTCCTCGGTGACCGCCTCCACATATTCAGGCGCCCCCTGCTTCTTGAGCGAGCGCACGATCTTCTCGACCTCGTCATCGGAGACGAAGGGACCGTGCAGGCGCGAGATGCGCCCGCCACCCGCCATATAGAGCATGTCGCCCTGGCCTAAGAGCTGCTCGGCGCCCTGCTCGCCCAGGATGGTGCGGCTGTCGATCTTGGACGTCACCTGGAAGGAAATACGGGTCGGGAAATTGGCCTTGATCGTGCCGGTGATGACATCGACCGAGGGACGCTGGGTCGCCATCACGACATGGATGCCGGCGGCGCGCGCCATCTGCGCCAGGCGCTGCACCGCGCCTTCGATGTCCTTGCCGGCCACCATCATGAGGTCGGCCATCTCATCGATGATGACGACGATATAGGGCATCGCCGACATGTCCATTTCCTCGCGCTCGAAGATCGGTTCGCCCGATTCGGGATCGAAGCCGGTCTGCACCGTGCGCGACATCGCCTGACCCTTCTCGCGCGCCTGCTCGAGCCTGGCATTGAAGCCGTCGATATTACGCACGCCGACCTTCGACATCTTGCGATAGCGGTCCTCCATCTCGCGCACCGCCCATTTGAGCGCGACCACGGCCTTGCGCGGATCGGTGACGACGGGAGCGAGCAGATGTGGGATGCCCTCATAGACGGAAAGCTCGAGCATCTTGGGGTCGATCATGATCAGCTTGCAGCGATCGGGCGTGTGCCGATAGAGCAGCGACAGGATCATGGTGTTGATGCCGACCGACTTGCCGGAGCCGGTGGTGCCGGCGATGAGCAGATGCGGCATGCGGGCGAGATCGGCGAAGACCGGCTCGCCGCCGATATTCTTGCCGAGCGCCATCGCCAGATTCTGGTTGGTCTTCTCGAAGGCTTCCGAGCCCAGGAGCTCGCGCAGGTAGACCGTCTCGCGCTTGGGGTTCGGCAGCTCGATGCCGATGGCGTTGCGGCCCGACACCACCGCGACGCGCGCCGATACGGCGCTCATCGAGCGGGCAATATCGTCGGCCAGGCTGATGACGCGCGACGACTTGATGCCGGGCGCGGGCTCGAGCTCATAAAGCGTCACCACCGGGCCCGGGCGCACATTGACGATCTGGCCCCTGACGCCGAAATCCTCGAGCACGCCCTCAAGGGCGCGCGCATTCTGCTCCAGCACCTCGGGCGACAATTCGACGGCGCGGTTGTTCTTCTTGGGTTCGGCCAGAAGCGTCAAGGAGGGCAATTCGAAATCATCGGCCGAGCGCTGCTTCCTGGGCTTGGCCTGCTTGATGGCCTGGGTGGCGCGGGCACTCACCCGGCGCGGCGCGGCTTCCTCGTCCTCCGCCTCTTCGCCCGCCTCTTCTTCCTCGGCTTCGTCGCCTTCCATCTCGACGTCGATGTCCTCGTCGGCTTCGGCGGAAGGCAGCTTGAGCCAGGGCGGATTTTCCTGCGCCTGCGCCTTCCCCTTCGCCTTGCGGTCGAGCCGGGGCTCGACGCGTCCGGTCTTGCGGGTGGCTTTGTCCTGCGCGGCGCGGAAGGCTTTGTCCTGCGCCTTCAGCTGACGCAGCATGCGCCAGCGCTGATGCAGGCTGCGCAGCAGGGCCCACAGCGCGGCGGCGCCCCAGCGAATGTAATAGCCGAGCGCCGCCGAAAGCGCGCCGTCTGAGCGCGAATATCCAGCCGCCGTGGCGCCGGTCATGACGGCGGTGCAGCCGAACAGGGCAGCGGCGACGATCGAGGCGAAGAAGCCCTTGAAGCCCAGATTGAGCACCGCCAGCACCGCGGATTTGAGCACCTCGCCGGCCTGGCCGCCGAAGCCGGCCTCGAGCGCGAAGGCCTCAGGCGGCGGAATCATGGCGAGAAAGGCCGACAGGGCGAAGGCGAAGAGGATCCAGGCAAAGAAGGAGCGCACCGGGCGGATGACCGGATGATGCGTCATCAGCCGCATGCTCCACAGAAGCGGCAGCGCGATGACGGCGATCACGCCCATGCCGAAGAGCTGCATGAGCTGATCGGAAATGACGGCGCCCGGGAAGCCTAAGAGATTCTGCGGCTCGCCATCGATGGCGCGGTTGAGCGAAGGATCGGTGGGCGACCAGGTGGCGAGCGCCACGCCCACCGCGACGCATAGCGCGAAACACAGGAAGCCCAGAAACTCCATCAGGCGATTGCGCAGGAAACGGCGTATGGCCGCCGGTACCGCACCGTCGTCGGTGTCGATTGGGTGCTCAATTGCCATGCGTCGGCCCGCCATTGGAACCCCGTCTGTCGCGATAAGGAATAGTTAACGGGGAGTCTGGCGGGACGTGGTTAAATCCGCGTTAAGTCGTGCTGTTCGGGCGTGGGAGGCGCATAAAAAAGGCGGAGCCTTTCGGCTCCGCCCGGACAATCCGAAGGTGGGATTCGGACCGGCTAGTTGTAGGCGCGCTCGCCATGGGACGAGATGTCGAGGCCTTCGCGCTCCTCGGCCTCCGAGACCCTGAGGCCGGTGACGGCCTTGCAGATCATCAGCGCCAGGAAGCTGACGACACCTGACACGACGACGGCGGTGAGGACGGCGACGATCTGCGCCGTCATCTGCGTTCCGAAGGCATATTCGGCCACCTTGGTGGAGGTGTCGGTGGCGAGATAATCGGTGACGCCCATGCCGCCCAGGGCCGGGTTGACGAAGATGCCGGTCAGGAGCGCGCCGACGATGCCGCCAACGCCATGGACGCCGAAGACGTCGAGCGAGTCGTCATAGCCGAACTTGGCCTTGAGCCAGACCACCGCCCACAGGCAGACGAGGCCGGCGATGAGGCCGATGACGATGGCAGCACCGGGGCCGACCCAGCCGCAAGCCGGCGTGATGGCGACGAGGCCGGCGATGGCGCCCGAAGCCGCGCCGAGCAAGCTCGGATGGCCGCGCGTCACCCATTCGCCGAAGATCCAGGCAAGGGCCGCCGCACCCGTGGCGATCGTCGTGTTGAGGACGACGAGGGCGGTGAGGCCGTTGGATTCGAGATTCGAGCCGGCATTGAAACCATACCAGCCGACCCAGAGCAGCGAGGCGCCGATGAGGGTGAGCGTCAGGCTGTGCGGCGCCATGGCGTCCTTGCCATAGCCGACGCGCTTGCCGAGCACGAGGCAGCAGACGAGGCCGGCAATGCCGGCATTGATGTGCACGACAGTTCCGCCGGCGAAGTCGATGGCGCCCCAATTGAAGAGCCAGCCATTGGAGGCGTTCACAGCGCTCGCGTAATCGCCGAAGACGACGGCCTTGGCGGCGTCATCGGTCGCCGCGGCGAGACGGCTGAGGAAGTCGGTGGCGGCTTGTTCGCCGACCGCCGCCTTCACCGCGTCGATATTGTCGGCGCTCAGCGTGAAAGCGTCCGGCCCCGCCCACCACCAGACCATATGGGCCATCGGCAGATAGGCGAAGGTGAACCACAGAACGAGGAAAAGCAGGATGGCCGAGAACTTCATGCGCTCGGCGAAAGCGCCGACGATGAGGGCGGGCGTGATCGCCGCGAAGGTGAGCTGGAACATCACGTAAGTGAGCTCCGGCACATAGGTCTCCTTGGAGAAGGTCGCGGCCATGGTGTTGATGTCGACACCCGCCAGGAAGAATTTCGACAGGCCGCCGAAGAAGGCGGTGCCGTTGGTGAAGGCGATCGAATAGCCGTAGATGACCCAGAGGATCCCGATCAGCGAGAAGCAGATGAAGACCTGGGTCAGGACCGAGAGCACGTTCTTGGCGCGCACCAGGCCGCCATAGAAGAGGGCGAGGCCCGGTATGGTCATCAGGATGACGAGGATGGTGGCGACCAGCATCCAGGTGGTGTCGCCCTTGTTGATGGTTGCCGCGGCCTGCGCGGTTCCCACCGGCAGCAGGGCCGCCAGCCCGGCGCCCAGACCGAGCAGACCTGCCTTGCGGCGTGAGAAATCACTGAGTGTCATTGCAATGTCCTTCATTTTGAATAGGTCACAGCGCATCATTGCCGCTTTCGCCGGTGCGGATGCGTACCGCCTGCTCGAGCGGGAGCACGAAGATCTTGCCGTCACCGATCTGGCCGGTTTCGCCGGATTTGCGGATGGTTTCGATGACGCGCGGCGCCAGCGTCGAATCGACGGCGATCTCGATCTTGACCTTGGGCACGAAACTGACGGCGTATTCAGCGCCGCGATAGAACTCGGTATGACCGCCCTGGCGGCCGTGCCCCTTCACCTCGGTGACGGTGACCCCCTGGATACCGATGCCGGCCAGGGCCTCGCGGACCTCGTCCAGCTTATGTGGTTTGACGATGGCAATAATATACTTCATGCGCCCATCTCCCTGATGTTGCAGCGCAACGGATAAAACAAGATTTGTGCCAGATTCCGAATTCTGCCTATCCTTTTGATAGACTGTGATATTTTTTGGATGACCAGGAGTCACTCAGTCGTCATATGCCTAAGGTTCATGCAGAATCTCACAATTGCCTAGAATATAGGCAAAACTGCCGGCTTGACGATCCACGCCAGAGCTGGCTTTTCCTCTCCCATGGAAAAAGCCGACATCGTGATCGCCGGTGCCGCCCTGAACGGGCTTGCGGCAGCGGTGGCGCTTGCCGGGCCCAAGGCGATCCGCCCCCTCGATATCCTCGTCCTCGACCAGGCCGACCCGACCAAATTCGCGCGCGACAGCTTCGATGGCCGCGCTTCCGCCATCACCGCTTCATCCCGGCGGATGCTGGAAGCGCTCGGTCTGTGGGATGAGATCAGGGTGCATGCCGAGGCAATGCGCGAGATCATCGTCACCGATGCCAAGCCCGGCGCGCAAGCGCGTCCGGCCTTGCTGCATTTCGGCGAAGAGGACCATGGCGGCGACGCCTCGGCCTTCATGGTCGAGAACCGCCATCTCTATGGCGCGCTGCTCGATATGGCGCGGGCATCGCCGGCGATCCGGCTCATGACGAACACACGCATCACGGCCTATCGTTTCGGCCCCGGCCTGGCGCGGCTCGCGACCGACACGAATGAAGAGGCCAGGGCTTCGCTCGTCGTCGCCGCCGACGGGCGCGCATCGCCGGCCCGCAAGGCGGCGCATATCGATACCTATGGCTGGTCCTATGACCAGGTGGGCATCGTCACCACCGTCCAGCATGAAAGATCGCATCGCGGCCGCGCCGAGGAGCATTTCCTGCCCTCCGGCCCCTTCGCTATCCTGCCCTTGCCCGGCAACCGCAGCTCGCTGGTGTGGACAGAGCGCAGCCAGGACGCCAAACGCATCATGGCGCTCGATGATGAGGCCTTCCTCGCCGAACTGGCACGCCGTTTTGGCGGTCATCTGGGCGAGCTCACTGTGGTTGGACCCCGTCACGCCTATCCCCTCTCGATGCAGATCGCCCAGTCCTTCGTCGGCGAGCGCCTCGCCCTCATCGGCGATGCGGCGCATGTCATCCATCCGATCGCTGGCCTCGGCTTCAATCTGGGCCTGCGTGACGTGGCGGCTTTGGCCGAGAGCATTTCAGAAGCGGTCAAGCTCGGGCTCGATCCGGGCTCTGCCTCGGTGCTCGCCGCTTACGAGCGCTGGCGGCGCTTCGACACGGTGATGACGGCGGTGGCGACCGACGGGCTGACCCGGCTCTTCTCCAACGATAATCCCGGACTGCGGGCCATCCGGGGCCTCGGCCTGCGCGCCGCCGGCAGTGTCGGGGCGCTGAAAGGTTTCTTCATGCGGGAAGCGGCCGGCGAGACCGGACGGCTGCCGAAGCTGCTGCAGGGCGAGGCGGTCTGACTCCAACCGTCATTCTGGCGAAGGCCACTATCATATGCACACAATTCATCCTTCCCCCGCGAAGCGCGGGGAAGGTGGCGCGAAGCGCCGGATGGGGGTCGGGCAATGGACGAACTCAACGGAGTCGAAAACTGATGTCTCAGCGTTGAGATCATTGGGCTTGCGCAAATCATCGACAAAAGTCTCGCGGCACAACCCCATCCGACTACCCGGCCGAGGCCGGGCCGGGTAGCCACCTTCC
This sequence comes from Taklimakanibacter lacteus, assembly GCA_003576695.1. Classification (GTDB taxonomy): domain Bacteria; phylum Pseudomonadota; class Alphaproteobacteria; order Rhizobiales; family Aestuariivirgaceae; genus Taklimakanibacter; species Taklimakanibacter lacteus. Next base: position 270,985 of record QOZQ01000006.1, on the reverse strand, counting down.
CCGCAAGGGGGAAGGATGAATTGGGTGAATCCTACAGCGGCGAAAACCGGGATGCATTGTAAAATTGCAACGGCTGTGCTATCCGCGCAACGACAATGACCAATGTTCAGTTACAGGGGGACCTATGAGATTTCGCTTTCGGCTCACTCCATTGATTGCCGTCGCCATCCTTACAACAGCTTCGCTTTCTCCGGCATCGGCGGCCGGCCAATGCACCGCCGCTCAGGGGCGTGAATTCGGCTCGCTGCTGAGGCAGCTCAACACCAACCTTTATCGCTTTCAGAATGCCAGGATCAAAGATACCTGCAGGGCCGGCAGGCCGCTGATGACCTCACTTCGCAGGGTCAATTCATGGGTTCAGCGACATCCCAAATGCACGATGGCAACGGGGCGCGATCGCTCCCGGGCCCGCAAAATGAATTCCCTGATTTCGCGTGCATCAGCCGAATTCCGTCGCGCCTGCGGTCGCTGAAGCCGGCGAGGCGGTGTTACGGATTGCCGCCGATCCCGGTGGAGGCGGATTCGCCGAAGCCCGTCGTAAAGGAATCCGCGACAAGGGAACTGAACCCGGCCAATTCGGGGGCAAGGCCTAGCGCCTTCACCAGATGTGTGTGCCTATCGAAAGCGGAGACATATTCCTCGGATCTCAAAATGAACTCCGTCGCCTCGATATTTGGCGAGGCGAAGGCCTCGCACAATATGTGCGCATGCCCGCCAATAGGGCCTTTGGAGACATCGGGACGGGAATCATACGCATCGATCGGCGTTCCGTTCTTGAAGAGCCAATATATCAGGACGTCATCGTCGAGATTTATGACCACGAAAACCACGGCATTCAAGCTGGCCGACAGCATCTTGGCAAGATCAAGCGGGGCTTCTTTTCCCAGCGAGTTGCAGTCTTTGTCATAGACGACCACCACTCCACCGGATGCAGTCGAGACCATGGCCTTGCGACCCGCCAGAAGGTCGCCGATTTTCTTGCGGTCAGTTGCCCGTATTGTGTGAGTTACATAGGTACTGCCCATCGCCGTCCCCGGCTGTTGGTGAGACCCTAGAACAATCCGGCAATCTGGCCCTTGGCGTCAAGGCCGATCGTCTCGGCCGAGGGCACCTTGGGCAGGCCCGGCATGGTCATGATGTCACCGCAGATGACGACGATGAACTCGGCGCCTGCCGACAATCTGACCTCGCGGATCGGCACCACGTGGTTGGAGGGCGCACCTTTGAGATTGGGGTCGGTCGAGAAGGAATATTGCGTCTTGGCCATGCAGATCGGGAATTTGCCGTAGCCTTGCGCCTCATAGGCCTTGAACTGGTCGCGCACCGCCTTGTCGGCGACGATGTCGTCGGCGCGGTAGATCTCGCGCGCGATGGTCTTGACCTTGTCCCATAGCGGCATGGCGTCGTCATAGATCGGGTGGAACTGGCTTGAGCCCTTGTCGGCGAGCGCCGACACATGCCTGGCCAGCGCCTCGGTGCCCTTGCCGCCATCGGCCCAGTGGGTGCATTTGAAGCCTTCGACGCCGTGATCGCGGCAAAAATCGACGATGGCCTGCACCTCGGCATCGGTGTCGGTGACGAAGTGGTTGACCGCGACCGCGATCGGCACGCCGAACTTCTTCACATTCTCGATATGGCGGCCGAGATTGGCGAGGCCCTTCTTCAGCGCCTCGACATTCTCTTTCTTCAGGTCCTCCTTGGCAACGCCGCCATGCATCTTGAGGGCGCGCACCGTGGCGACGATGACCGTCGCGTCGGGATGGAGGCCGGCCTTGCGGCATTTGATGTCGAAGAACTTCTCGGCACCGAGATCGGCGCCGAAGCCCGCTTCGGTGACGACATAGTCGGCGAGCTTGAGGGCGGCCTTGGTCGCCATCGCCGAATTGCAGCCATGGGCGATATTGGCGAAGGGACCGCCATGGACGAAGGCCGGGTTGTTCTCGAGCGTCTGCACCAGGTTGGGCAGGAGCGCGTCCTTGAGCAGCACCGTCATGGCGCCCGCCGCCTTGATGTCCTTGGCCAGCACCTGGCCCTTGTCGCGCTTGTGGCCGATGACGATCTGGCCGATGCGGCGCTCGAGATCCTCGATCGAGGTGGACAGGCAGAGGATCGCCATGATCTCGGAAGCGACCGTGATGTCGAAGCCCGCCTCGCGCGGGAAGCCATTGGCGACTCCGCCCAGCGAGCAGACGATCTCGCGCAGCGCCCGGTCATTCATGTCCATCACGCGGCGCCAGGAAATGCGGCGCGTGTCGAGGCCGAGCTCATTGCCCCAGTAGATGTGATTGTCGATCATCGCCGACAGGAGATTGTGGGCGGCGGTGATGGCGTGGAAGTCGCCGGTGAAATGGAGATTGATGTCCTCCATCGGCACGATCTGGGCATAGCCGCCGCCGGCAGCACCCCCCTTCATGCCGAAGCAGGGCCCGAGCGAAGGCTCGCGCAGGCAGATCATCGCCTTCTTGCCGATGCGGTTGAGGCCGTCGCCGAGGCCGACGGTGGTGGTCGTCTTGCCTTCACCGGCGGGCGTCGGATTGATGGCGGTGACCAGGATGAGCTTGCCGTCCTTCTTCTTGGAGAGGCCGGAAATATAATCCAGCGACAGCTTCGCCTTGGTGTGGCCATAGGGGATCAGGTCTTCCGCCGGGATGCCGAGCTTCTTGCCGATCTCGAGGATCGGTTTCATCTTCGCTTCGCGGGCGATCTCAATGTCGCTCTTGACGGTAGCCATGATCATTCCTCCCAGCCTCAGATACGAGAACGGAGCGAACAATAGACAGGCGCAAATCGCAAGGCGATAGCGAAACGGCATCCTTTGGCGGATTGCGACACTCTGGCCAGGAAGATGCGGGCGGGCTAAACGGAGCCATGCGCAATTTCCAAATCCCCGGCCGCTCGGTCGCCTATGGCACCCAGGGCATGGCCGCAACGTCTTCACCCCTGGCGACAATTTCGGCATTGGATGTCCTGCGCCAGGGCGGCAATGCAGTTGACGCCGCGATCACCGCATCCGCTGTCCTGTGCATCACCGAACCGCATATGACCGGCATCGGCGGCGACTGCTTCGCGCTCATCGGAAAGAGCGATGGCACGATAGAGGGCATCAATGGTTCCGGCCGCGCCTCCAGCCGGGCCGATGCGGACTGGCTCAAGGCGGCGCGCCTGTCGTCGATCGAACCGCGCAGCGTGCATGCCGTCACCGTGCCGGGCGCCATCGATGCCTGGGCGGCGCTGCTCGCGCGTCACGGCACGATGGATCTCAGGGAAGCTCTTCAGCCGGCGATCCGCCTCGCCGAAGCGGGTGTTGCGACGACGCCCCGGGTCGCCTTCGACTGGGCGCAGGATGTTGCCGATCTCGCGGGCGATGAAGGTGCGCGCCTGCATTATCTGAGAGACGGCCGTTCGCCCGTCGAAGGCGAGGTGATGTGCTATCCGGCCCTGGCACGCACCCTGAAGCTGATCGCCGCTGAGGGACGCGATGGCTTCTATGCGGGCGAGGTCGCGGATGAGATCGTCACGCATCTCGAGGCGCGCGGCGGTCTCCTCAGCCAAGACGATTTCGCCGGCACGCAAGCGAGCTGGGTCGAGCCCATCGGCATCGACTATGCCGGCGTCGAGCTCGTCGAAATTCCGCCCAATGGCCAGGGCCTCACCGTGCTCATCGCCCTCAACATCCTCAAGCGTTTCGATATGGCCAGGTATGGCGAAGCGAGCGTCGAGCGCTACCATCTGCAGATCGAGGCGCTCAAGCTCGCCTGGGTGCTGCGCAACCGGCATATCGCCGATCCCGACTTCATGGCGGTAGCGCCGGAAAGCCTGCTCGGCGACACCATGGGCGAAACGCTCGCCGCCCGGATCGACATGAAGCGCGCCGGCAGCGATCCTGAGAGGCAGCTCAAAATGCCGGGATCCGACACGGTCTATCTCACTGTCGCGGACCGAGACGGTATGGCCGTCTCCTTCATCAATTCGATCTATTGGAGCTTCGGCTCCGGCATCGTGACACCCAAGTCCGGCATCGCTCTGCAGAATCGCGGCGCCAATTTCGTCACCTCGCTTGGCCATCCCAACTGCATCGGCCCCGGCAAGCGGCCCCTGCATACGATCATCCCGGCGATGGTGCGCAGAAAGGGCAAGATCGACATGTCCTTTGGCGTCATGGGCGGGGCATACCAGCCGATGGGCCATGTCGGCGTCATGCTCAACCGCTATGTCTATGGCCAGGATGTACAGACGGCGCTCGATTTCCCGCGGCTCTTCCCGCAGGAAGGCCGCGTCGAGGTCGAGGCCGGCATTGATCCCTCGGTCAGGAAAGGCCTTGCCGGCTTTGGGCACGAGCTCATCGATGCGGCGGAGCCCCTGGGCGGCGGTCAGGCCATACTCTTCGACCGCACGCATAATGTGCTCGCCGGCGGGTCAGACTTCCGCAAGGATGGCCTGGCGCTCGGGCTCTGATTGCCCGATTGAAACAAACAAGCTCGTTTTTTAGTTATTTACCAATTGGCCAGTAGGCTGGGATGGGGCAGTCCTACTGGCTTTTTCCCGATCTGTTTGTATTCTGCGTTTACGAGCTCGGAGGCCAATTGAGCGAATCACCGTCACGGTCACCCGCATTCGAACCCGGCAAGGGCGGCGAGGACAGGAACCTTGCCCAGCCTTCGCCGGTCGAGTCGCTGCAGCGCGTCATCAGCGCTGAAGAGCTCGAGCGGGTGCGCAAGGCGGTGCTGGCGGTCGGCGAGGCGGCCTATCACTGGGTGATCGAATCGGACGAGATCTTCTGGAGCGCCAATGCGCCCGAGATCCTGCATTGCCCGGGGCCGCGGCTTTCCACCGGTCGCGCTTATGCGGCCCTCCTCGATGTCGACAATTTCACCACCCGCTATGACGCGGTGATGCGCACCGTCTACAAGGACGAAGGCGAGGGCATTCCCTACCAGATCGAATATCTGTTCCGGCCCGATGGCAAGAGCGGCAAGACCTCCTACTGGCTGGAAGACACCGGACGCTGGTATGCCGGCGCCGACGGACGTCCGGCGGAAGCCTTCGGCATCGTCAGGCGTATCGACGACCGGCATTCGCGCGACCAGCAGCTCAACTTCCTCGGCAACTGCGATCCCCTGACCGGCATGATGAATCGTGGCCGCATGGCCGAGGCGCTGGAAGAGGCGATCATCGCGGCCGACCGGGAAGGCGTCGCCCGTGCCTTCGTCATCGCCGGCATCAACAATCTCGCCGTCGTCAACGACGCCTATGGCTTCGAGGTAGCCGACGACGTCATCATCGCGGTCGGGCGCCGGCTCAAGAACGTGGTGCGCGCCGGCGATCCGATCGCGCGCTATTCGGGCAGCAAATTCGCCGTCATCATCAACAACTGCAACGAGACGGAGCTGCGCCACGCGGCGGAGCGGTTCCTGGAAGTGGCGCGCGAGAGCGTGATCGAGACCGAGCACGGGCCGGTCTGGGCCATGCTGTCGATCGGAGCGATCATCCTGCCCGGGCATGCGGCCGACGCCAATACCGCGATGGCGCGCGCCGAAGAGGCGCTGACCGAAGCCAAGCGCATGCCGTCCGACGGCTTCATCATCTACAAGCCGTCACAGAAGCTCATCTCGGAGCGCAGCATCAATGCGCGCGCCGCGCACGAGATCGTCGCCTGCCTCAAGGAAGACCGCTTCAAGCTCGCCTTCCAGCCGATCGTCGATGCGACATCGAAGGACGTCGTCATGCATGAAGCGCTGCTGCGCATGGCGGATGAAAGGGGCGACATGATCGCCGCGGCGCATCTGATCCCGATCGCCGAGAAATTGGGCCTGGTGCGCCTTATCGACCGAACGGTGGCGCAGCTCACCGTCTCGACACTGCTCGCCTATCCGCAAGCCCATCTCACCTTCAACGTCTCCGGCATCACCGCGACCGATCCGCGCTGGTTCGGACAGCTGACCGAGATCCTGAAAACCCACCGCGAGGTGACGCCAAGGCTCACCGTCGAGATCACCGAGACGGTGGCGCTGGGCGATCTCGACGAGACGGTGCGCTTCACCTCGGCGCTGCGCGATCTCGGCTGCCGCGTGGCGATCGATGATTTCGGCGCCGGCTACACCTCGTTCCGCAATCTCAAGGCGCTCAATGTCGACATCCTCAAGCTCGACGGGTCGTTCTGCGCCAATTTGACGGAAAACCCGGAAAACCAGTATTTCGTCCGCTCACTGATCGATATGGCGCGCAAGTTCGAGCTCAAGACCGTCGCGGAATGGGTCGAGACGCCGGAAGACGCCGATTTCCTGCGCCAATGGGGAGCGGATTATCTGCAGGGCAACCTGTTCGGCAAGGCCTCGCTCGACATTCCCTGGCCGGGAGAAGACGCCGGCGAGAAGATCGAGCCGCACAAGCCCGAGGCCGAAAGCCGGACCGCGGCGCCCGAGCCGGCAAGCGAAATGCCGCAGCCACAGACACCACCACCTCCTGCCGAAGAACGGGCCAGCGTCCCGTTCTATCCGGATGAGGATGAAGAACCGGATATCTCGCGCCTGCGCATGGCCATCGACGCGCTCAATGCGCAGTTCCGAAGAGGACGGGGATAATCGATACCGTCATCCCGGCGAAAGCCGGGACCCATTAAAATGCCGAGACGTGATCAGCGCTGCCCAGGTTTCACTTATTCAGGGGGTCCCGGCTTTCGCCGGGATGACGATAATCACTTCCCGCCGGCGATGGCGTCGATCTTGCGCTGCATCGCGGAGAGCTGGTCCTTGAGCGCCTGAAGATCGTCCTTGCCGCCCGAGGAGGCGGCGGATTCGCGCGGCTTGGCCGGCTCCTGGGGTTTCGGCTGCTGCTGGCCGGCCATGGCGGCGGTGAAGGGGTTGAACATGCGCATGGCGTCATGGAACATCGCCATGTTGCGCTCGGTCTGCTCCTGCATCGCCTTGAACGGATCGGCGCCCCAGATCTCGGCCAGCTGCTGGCGCAATTTGTCCTGCTCCTTGGTGAGCGATTCCAGCGACATTTCGAGATAGCCCGGCACGAAAGCCTGCATGCTGTCGCCATAGAAGCGGATGAGCTGGCGCAGGAATTTTATCGGGAGCAGATTCTGGCCCTTGCCCTCTTCCTCGAAGATGATCTGGGTCAGGACCGGGCGGGTGATGTCCTCGCCGGACTTGGCGTCATAGACGACGAAATCCGTGCCCTTCTTCACCATGTCGGCGAGGTCGTCGAGGGTCACATAGGTGCTGGTGGCGGTATTGTAGAGACGCCGGTTCGCATACTTCTTGATGACGACCGCATTGGCGGTGGTGGCTGATGCTGCTTCGCCGGTCAACTCAGTCTCCCTTGCTTCTTCCGTGTTGCCTGCCGGCAATCTCTGTCTTGATCAAAAGGTGCGCCGTGCGGTGCACAATTGCAAGTGCAAAAAGAAACACCAGGTTTAATCAAACCGCCAATTGCAACGCCCGGGATAGTCGGGCTTAATGGCCCACAACTCACGAACCGGAGACTTCCTTTCATGGCAAATTCTGAGAATTCCGTCGTCATCGTCTCGGCCGCGCGGACCCCTGTCGGCTCCTTCAACGGGGCGCTTTCCGGCGTCACCGCCCATGCCTTGGGAGCGGTCGCCCTCAAGGCCGCCATGGCGCGCGCCAAGGTCGATCCGAAGGAGGTCGACGAGGTCATTCTGGGCCAGATCCTGACGGCAGGGCAGGGGCAGAACCCGGCCCGCCAGGCCTCGATCGGCGCCGGCATCCCGGTCGAAAGCCCGGCCTGGAGCGTCAACCAGCTGTGCGGCTCGGGCCTCAGGGCGGTGGCGCTGGGCCTGCAGCAGATCGCCAATGGCGATGCCAAGGTGGTGGCGGCCGGCGGCCAGGAATCGATGTCGCTCGCGCCGCATTGCCAGCATCTGCGCAATGGCGTGAAGATGGGCGACTTCCAGATGATCGACACGATGATCAGGGACGGCCTGTGGGACGCCTTCAATGGCTATCACATGGGCAACACGGCCGAGAATGTCGCGCGCCAGTGGCAGATCACCCGCGACACGCAGGACAGTTTCGCGGTGGCCTCGCAGAACAAGGCGGAAGCGGCCCAGAAGGCCGGCAAGTTCAAGGACGAGATCGCGCCCGTGACGGTCGCCTCGCGCAAGGGCGACATCGTCGTCGACCAGGACGAATATATCCGCCATGGCGCCACCGTAGATCAGCTCACCAAGCTCAAGGCGGTGTTCCAGAAGGACGGCACCGTGACGCCCGGCAATGCGTCCGGCATCAATGACGGCGCCGCCGCCGTCATCCTGATGAGCGCCAAGGATGCCGAGAAGCGCGGGCTCGAGCCTCTGGCGCGCATCGTCTCCTGGGCGCATGCCGGCGTCGATCCGGCGATCATGGGATCGGGCCCGATCCCGGCATCGCGGGCGGCGCTCAAGAAGGCGGGCTGGAAGGTCGAGGATCTCGACCTCGTCGAGGCCAATGAGGCCTTCGCCGCGCAGGCCTGCGCCGTCAACAAGGACATGGGCTGGTCGAGCGATATCGTGAATGTGAATGGCGGCGCCATCGCCATCGGCCATCCGATCGGCGCGTCGGGGGCGCGCGTCCTGGTGACGCTCCTGCATGAGATGGGCAAGCGCAAGGCGAAGAAGGGCCTCGCCACCTTGTGCATCGGCGGCGGCATGGGCATCGCGATGTGCGTCGAGCGGGCATAGATCCGCGGGCGCGCGAGGTGAATCAAGTGAAGAACGGGGAGGAACCATGGGTCGAGTTGCGGTCGTAACCGGCGGAACACGCGGCATCGGCGCCGCCATCGCGAAGGCGCTCAGAGATGAGGGCCACAAGGTGGTGGCGAGCTATGCCGGCAATGACGAGGCGGCGAACAAGTTCAAGGCCGATACCGGCATCGCGGTCCGGAAGTGGGATGTGGGCAATTACGAAGCCTGCGCCTCGAATCTCAAGGCCATCGAGGCCGAGCTTGGGCCGGTCGACATCCTCATCAACAATGCCGGCATCACCAAGGACGGCATGTTCCACAAGATGACGGCCGACCAGTGGTACCAGGTCATCAACACCAATCTCAACTCGCTGTTCAACATGTGCCGGCCGGTGATCGAAGGCATGCGCGAGCGCGGTTTCGGGCGCATCGTCAACATCTCCTCGATCAACGGGCAGAAGGGCCAGATGGGGCAGGTGAACTATTCCGCCTCCAAGGCCGGCGACATCGGCTTCACCAAGTCGCTCGCCCAGGAGAATGCCCGGAAGGGCATCACCGTCAATGCCGTGTGCCCGGGCTATATCGCGACCGAGATGGTGATGGCGGTGCCGAAAGAGGTGCTGGAGAAGTCGGTGATCCCGCAGATTCCGGTCGGGCGCCTCGGCCAGCCCGAGGAAGTGGCGCGCTGCGTCGTCTTCCTCACCTCCGACCAGGCGGGCTTCATCACCGGCTCGGTGCTGACCGTCAATGGCGGGCAGTATATGATCTAGCTCTCTGCCTCCAATTTTCCCCTTCTCCCGTGCGCGGAGACATCATGGCGCTGGGCGCTTCTTCCTATGCCTCGCCGCTGCTTTCCACCTTGATCCTGATCAGCGCCGGCTTTGCGCCGTTCCATTGGTCGGTGATCGTCGCCTGCCTCCTCATCACCCTGGGGGCCGTGATCGCGGCGAAGGACATGCTGTTCCGGCGGCGGTGAGAAAAGGATTTGACAGGCTTGGTCCATCTTAATAAGTTCGGTGATAGAACGAACTAACTTGGCAGGCCGACTTTGCGTATTTCCCGCAAATTCTCCCAGCGCTCGGTGATAGAGGCGATCGTCCAGAACGGGGCGATCTCGCGCGCCGCCATCGCCAAGCAGACAGGCCTGTCGAAACAGACCATTTCCGAGATCATGCGGCTGCTCGAGCAGGATGGCTGGGTGCGCGAAACCGGCCGTACCAGCGGCCATATCGGGCGTAGCGCCGTGACCTACGAGCTCGTCGTCGATGCCGCCCATATCGCGGCCATAGATCTCGGCGGCACACAGGTCAGGGTCGCGATCGCAGATCTTGCCGGCCATATCCTGGTGAGCGATGCGGTGCCGACCGGCGGTCGTGTCGGCCAGAAGCTGATCGACCACATCGTCGATTTCGCTGTCGCGACGGCGGCGCGCAAGCAGCTTTCGCGCAAGAAGATCAAGCTGGCGGTGATCGGCGTGCCGGGTGTGCCCGACAGCAAGACCGGGCGGGTGATGCTCGCCCCCAATATCGGCGGCTTCGACAAGATGGATGTGCGCCTGTCTTTTGGCCGCGGCTTCGGCTGCGATGTCATGCTGGAGAACGACGTCAATCTGGCGGTGCTCGGCGAAAGCTGGCTCGGACGCGGCCAGGGCATCGCCAATCTCGCTTATGTGGCGCTCGGCACCGGCATCGGCTCAGGCCTCATGGTAGGCGGACAGCTGGTGAAGGGTGCGGCCAATGCGGCGGGCGAAATGGGTTTCCTGCCCTTCGGCGATGATCCCTTCGCGCCTGAATCCCTGCGCATGGGCGCCTATGAAAGTGCCGTGGCGGCGAACGGAATCGTGCGGCGCTATCAGGCACTGAGCGACGAGAAGGCGAGCGTGCCCGACATCTTTGCCCGCGCCCGCGCCGGCGACAGCCATGCGCTCGCCGTCATAGAGGAGACGGCCCGCTATGTGGCGCGCGGCATCGGCGCCATCTGCGCCATCGCCAATCCGGGCAAAGTCATCCTCGGCGGCTCGATCGGGCTCCAACCGGAGATACTCGCGCGCGTCCAAAAATTACTGCCGCTGTGCTTTCCCTATCCGGTGACCGTCGAGGCAGGTGGGCTCGGCAGGCGCGCCACCGTCGTTGGAGCCGCGGCGGTGGGCTTGAGTCATCTGCACAACACGCTGTTCGGCGTCGATGCCCCCGACAGCCGCATCTCGCTGCCGCCAGTGACGCTCGGCGCCCTCAGGGAGGCGGCTGAATGAAGCGGGTCAATGACCTCACGCGAAAGCTCGAGGCGGCGCTCGACCGGGACGCCGCGATCGCCCTTCTGCGCGGCGCCATCGGGTGTGAAAGCATCACCGGGCAAGAGGCGAATTTCGTCGCCTATCTGAAGGAGCGCCTGAAGGCTTTGAGGCTCGGTACGCTCGACAGCGCCGATTTCCTTCCTGGCCGGCCGAATATCTGGGGCGAGCGCAAGGGAAATGGCAAAGGCAAGCGGCTGCTCTTCATCGGCCATACCGACACGGTGCATGTCGAAGGTTGGCGCGAGCACTGGGCCGGAGCTGAGCGCGAGAATCCTTTTGGCGCGGCGGTCGTCGACGGCGCCATCTGGGGGCGCGGCGCGGGTGATCTCAAGGCCGGCATCTCGGCCGCGCTCGCGGCTCTGGCTCTGCTCGACAAGGCACGGATCAAGCTATCGGGCGATGTCGCCTTCGCCTTTGTCGGCGATGAAGAGAGCGGCCAGCCGGGCAGCGGCGTTTCCGCCGGCATCAAGGACTATGTCGCGCGCATCGAGAGCGGCGCAGTCGCCCGGCCCGATTTCACCATCTATGTCGAGCCGACGCGCCTTGCCGTCTATCCGGCGCAGATCGGGTTCTTCATCGCCAATGTCACCTTCACCGGCAAGTCGGCCTATTTCGGCGTGCCGGAACTCGGCAAGGATGCGCTGCGTGCTGCCCATGCGGCGATGAGCGCTCTGTGGAGGCATTCGGACGAGGTCGCCAAGCGCGCCGAGCACAAACTCATTGGCCGCGGCTTCCTGCTCATCACCAGCCTCACCGGCGGCGGCTATATCGCGGTGCCGGAAAAATGCGAGCTGTCGCTGATCCGCAAGCTCCTGCCGGGCGAAAGTCTCGATCAGGCGGCTGCTGAGATCGAGGCGGCAGTGCGGGGCGCGGTCAGCGATCCCGATATCCGCATCGACTTCGCCTATCCGGCCGGCCGCGATCATCGCCTCGGCGGTACGGCTTGCGAGATCGATGCGCAAGCGCCCGAAGTCGCCATGCTCGCGCAATCGATCGGGGAAGCGATGGCGGGCCGCGGTGCGATCGAGGGCGCGCCCTTCTGGTCGGAGCAATCCTTCTTCGTCAATCGCTTGCAGGTGCCGGCGGTCTATTGCGCGCCGGGCGACATACGCAACTGCCATACATTCGAGGAGCATGTGGAGATCGCCGAATATCTCGCCGGCATCGTGGGCTTCGCCAGTTTCATGGCGCGCTATTGCGGGATCGAGGAATAACCGTGAGCTAAACAACAAAGGGAGAAGCACCATGTTGAGAAGAACATTTCTTGCCGTCACCGTCGCCGGCAGCGTGATGCTCATGGCGGGCATCGCCGCAAGCCAGACCAAGGGGCCGAGCGGCGAGGCCGCCACGCCGAGCAGCGATGTCACCTTGAGCGATACCGATATCGCCGCTCTCAAGGACAAGGGCTATAAGGCGGCACTCCTGTGGCACACCTCGTCCGACTTCACCAATGCGGTGACGGCCGGCGCCACCGACGAGTTCAAGCGTGCGGGCGTCACCATCGCGGTGACGACCGATGCCGGCTTCGATGCGGCACGCCAGCGCGCCGATATCGAGACGGCGCTGGCGGCGAAGCCCAATGTCATCCTGGCGCTGCCGCTCGATCCGGTCACCTCGGCGGAAGCCTTCCGCCAGGCGGTCGCGGATGGCGTGAAGCTCGTGCTGCTGTCCAACCTGCCCAAGGACTACAAGCATGGCAGCGACTATGTGGCGATCGTCACCGATGACCTGTTCCAGATGGGCAAGCAGGCAGCCGACGCGTTGGCCAAGAGCCTCGGTGGAAAAGGCAAGCTCGGCTATATCTTCCATGACGCGAGCTATTACGTCACCAACCAGCGCGACCAGGCCTTCAAGACGACGATCGAGAAGGATTATCCGGATATGAAGATCGTCGCCGAGCAGGGCATCGCCGATCCGGCGCGCGCCGAAGAGCTCGCCAATGCGATGCTGACGCAGAATCCCGATCTCGACGGCATCTATGTGACCTGGGCCGAGCCCGCCGATGGCGTGCTTTCGGCGCTGCGCGCCGCCGGCAACAAGCATACGAAGATCGTGACGCTCGATCTCGCCGAGCCCGTGGCGCTCGACATGGTGAAGGGCGGCAATGTGAAGGCGCTCGTCGCCGACAAGGCCTATGAGCTCGGCCGCGCCATGGCGGCGGCGGGACTGAAAGGCCTGCTCGGCCAGGACGCGCCGCCCTTCGTGGTGGCGCCGGCACTGACCGTCACCAAGGACAATGTCGCGCAAGGCTGGAAGGACTCGCTCAACCGCGATGCGCCGCAATCCGTCCTCGATGCGGCCAAGTGAACGAGGGAGAAGACCCATGCGCAACGTCATTTTCATCCCGATGGCGCTGGTGATGATGCTCGTCACCGGCGCCAATGCGGCCGACGGTGTCACCAAGGGACCCAATGGCGAGAAGCCCGAGCCTGCCAGGAGCCTCACGCTCACAGCGGATGAGGAAGCCAGTATCAAGGCGGGCAACTATACCGCCGCTCTGGTCTGGCACGAGATGAGCGAATACACCAATGCGGTGAACAGCGGGGCGCAGGACGAGTTCAAGCGCCTCGGCATCACGGTCGTCGCGCAAACCGATGCCGGTTTCGATGCGGCGCGCCAGAAGGCCGATGTCGAGACCGTGCTCGCCAAGAAGCCGTCGATCATCCTGTCGCTGCCGGTCGACCCCGCGACCGCAGCTTCCGTCTATGACCCGGCGCGCGCGGCCGGCGTCAAGCTCGCCTTCATCGACAATTCGCCCGCCGGCTATGCGCATGACAAGGACTATGTGACCATCGTCTCCGACGATCTGTTCCAGATGGGCAATCGGGCGGGGATCGCGATGGCGGATGCGTTGGGCAAGAAGGGCAAGCTCGGCTACATCTTCCATGACGCCGACTTCTACGTGACCAACCAGCGCGACCAGGCGTTCAAGAGGACGATCGAGCAGGATTATCCGGACATGAAGATCGTGGCCGAGCAGGGCATGGCGGACACGGCGCGCAGCGAAGAGATCGCGCAGGCGCTGGTCACGCAGCATCCCGATCTCGACGGCATCTATGTCACCTGGGCGGAGCCGGCGCTCTCGGTACTGGCGGCTCTGCGCGCCGCCGGCAACACCCATACCAGGATCGTGACGCTCGATCTCAACGAGCCGGCGGCGCTCGACATGGTGAAGGGCGGCAATGTCGCGGCGCTGGTGGCGGATGAAGCTTACATGATCGGTGTCACGGCGGCGCGGGCCGCGGCAGGGTCGCTTGCCGGCAAGAAGACCGGTCCGTTCCTGGTGGTCGATTCGATCGCCGTCACCAAGGACACGGTGAAGGAAGGCTGGAAGGCCTCGCTCAACAAGGATGTGCCGGCGACGATCGCCGACGCGATCAAGTAAGGACCGCCATGTCGAACGCCGATCTAGCCGCACCGAGCCTGCTCAGCCGTATCAACCTGCAGCGCTATGTCGTCTATATCGGCTTCCTGGCGATCTTCCTGTTCTTCGCCATCGTGCTCAGGGACAGCGGTTTCCTGACGGTGCGGAATCTCTCCAACATCGTGCTGCAGACGGCGCCGGTCACCATCATGGCGATCGGCCTCGTCTTCGTCATGTCGGCAGGCGAGATCGACCTCTCCATCGGCTCGATCGTCGCCGTCTCGGCGCTCGCTGCGGCGGTGACGATCGGCCAGTATGGCATGGTGGCCGGGATCATTGCCGGGCTGGGTGCCGGCTTCGTCATCGGGCTCATCAACGGCTTCCTCGTCGCCTATGTCAAATTACCGTCCTTCCTGGTCACGCTGGCGACGCTCGGGCTCTTCGCCGGCGTGTCGCGCTCGATGACGGATCTGCGCTCGATCCCGGTCACCGACAGCCTGTTCACCGGCATATTCGGCTCAGGCTCGCTGTTCGGGATCCCATCGCTCATCTGGTGGACGGTGATCGCCATCGCTATCGCCCATATCGTCTTCCGCGAGACGCGCTTCGGCGCGCATGTGCTGGCGACCGGCGACAATGCGCGGGCCGCCGCGGTGTGCGGCATCAGCGTGCCGCGCATCCGTCTCGCGGTGCTGACGCTGAGCGGCGTGATCGCGGGCCTTGCCGGACTGCTCTATGCCGGGCGCCTGCAGGCCGCCAAATATACGCTGGGCGAAACCGATCTCATGACGGTGATCGCCGCCGTCATTGTTGGCGGCACTTTGCTCAATGGCGGCAAGGGCTCGATCGTCGGTGCGCTGGTCGGCTCGCTGATGATGGGCATGCTCAATAATGGTCTGATCCTGATGGGCCTGTCGGTCTCCGACCAGATGATCGTGCGTGGCTTCATCATCCTGGCGGCAGTCGCGGTATCGCTGCGGGAAAAAAATAGATAGGGAGTTTGTCAATGTTTCTTGATGTCCTGCGCCGCCGCAATCCCAACTTCGTCGAGGCGGCGATGCGGCTCCACCAGGACGGCCAGTTGCCGGCCAACTCCTATGTGCTCGATCTCGATACGGTCGAGGCGAATGCCCGCGCGCTGCGGCAGGAGGCCGACAGGAACGGCCTCAAGATCTTCGCCATGACCAAGCAGGCCGGGCGCAATTCAGGCCTCTGCCGGGCCATCATGCGGGGCGGCATAGAGGGCGCGGTCGCCGTCGACATGGCTTGCGCGCGGGCGACCCACAAAGCCGGCATGAAGCTCGCCCATCTCGGCCATCTGCAGCAGATCGCCCGCGCCGAAGCGGGGGCCGCGGCCAAGACCTTCAGGCCGAGCTACTGGACCGTCTTCAACGACGAGAAAGCAAACGAGGCCGCGCAAGCGGCCAACGCCGCCGGCTACCGGCAGGACGTGCTTGCGCGTATCGAGGCCCCGGGCGACATCTTCTATCGCGGTCATGAAGGCGGCTTTGCCGCCTCCGATATCGTGGACGTGGCGGAGCGGATCGCGTCGCTCGATGGCGCCCGCTTTGCCGGCATCACCACTTTTCCGGCTCTTCTCTTCGATGAGAAGAGCCGCAAGGTCTTGCCGACACCCAATCTCACGACCCTCCGGCGCGCGGCGGAGGCGCTGGCCAGGGCCGGCCACAAGAATATCGAGATCAACGCGCCCGGCACGACATCTTCCGTCGTCCTCAAGGCGTTGGCCGAAGCCGGCGCCACCCAATGCGAGCCGGGCAATGGACTCCATGGCACGACGGCACTGCATGTGATGGAAGACCTGCCGGAGTTGCCGGCCATGCTCTATCTGACCGAGGTCTCGCATCTCTCGGGTGGCAAGGCCTATTGCCTGGGCGGTGGTTTCTATATCGACCCGATCTTCCCCGACTATGACGTAAAGGCGATCGTTGCCCGAGAGCCGACCGTCGCGGCTTCGGCGTTGCGCAGTGTCGAGATCCCGCCGCCTTCGGCCATCGATTATTATGCGATGATCGATGCCTCGGGTGCCAAGGCGCCACAGCCCGGAGACACTGCCGTCTTCGGCTTCCGCGGTCAGGCCTTCGTCACCCGCGCCTATATTGTCGGCGTATCCGGCATCGCCGCCGGGACGCCCAAGGTGGAAACCATCGAGAACGGCTTCGGTGAGGCCATGGCGTGGCCGGCATGAGGGGAAAGCGATGACCGGTCCCGTTCTCGAGCTCTCGGGCATCCGCAAGACTTTCGGCGGCGTGACCGCGATCGAGGATTTCTCGCTTGAGATTTTCCCGGGCGAGATCGTGGCGCTGGTCGGCGACAATGGCGCCGGCAAGTCGACACTCATCAAGATCGTCTCGGGCGTCCATCCGCCGAGCGCCGGCAGCATCGCCCTCGACGGCCAGCCCGTCGTCATGTCGAACGCCACCATGGCGCGGATGCTCGGCATCGAAGTGGTCTATCAGGACCTGGCGCTGGCCGATCAGCAGGCGGTCTATATGAATCTTTTTCTCGGCCGCGAGCCTTTGACCGCGCTCGGCCTGCTCGACCGGCGGCGGATGATCGCCGAGACGGAGAAGCTGGTGAAGGAGCTCGATGTGCGCATCCCGTCGGCCCATGCCGCCATCCGCGATCTCTCGGGTGGCCAGCGCCAGGGCGTCGCCATCGCGCGCGCCACTCATTGGGCGAGCAAGCTCATTCTGCTCGACGAGCCGACCGCGGCGCTGGGCGTGGCCGAGACGGCGCGGGTGGAAGAGATCGTGCGCTCGCTCAAGAAACGCAATATCGGCGTGCTCATCATCAGCCACAGTCTCGATCAGGTGTTCCGCCTGTCGGATCGCATCTGCGTGCTCCGGCGCGGCAAGCAGATCGGCGTGCGCGACACGAAGGCGACCGACAAGAACGAGATCATCGCCATGATCACCGGGCTGAAGCAGGGGTAGCCCTTTTGCGCATCAGCTGATCCGAAAGTCTGCAACTTTCGGGCTGATGCTTTAACCCGGCCGCCAGCCTTTCGGCGCCAGCTCGAAGCCGTCGAAAGCGAAAGCCGGCGACACGGTGCAGGTGACGAGCGTCCAGGCCCCCAGCGAGCGCGCCGTCTGCCAGCAGTAGCGCGGCACGATCACCTGCGGCCGCTCGCCCTGGGCCAGGTTGAGGCCGAGGCGATGCGTGTCGACATGCCTTCCGTCATGCGACAGGCCGAGATCGAGGGAGGCGCCCGCATGCCAGAGCCAGATCTCATCGGCATCGATGCGGTGCCAGTGGCTGATCTCGTTCTCGCCCAGGAGATAATAGATCGCCGTGCCGGGCCCGCGCTCGCCAAGTGCCGCATCGCCGCGCCAGGTCTCGCGGTAATGGCCGCCTTCGGGATGCGGCTTCAGGTCGAGCAGGCGGATGATGTCCTGGCAGGTCTCGGTCATCGGAAGGCGTCTTTGCGTTTGCGGATCTCGGCGAAGACATCGGCCTTGCCGGCCATGCCCATGCCGAGCACCTGCCGGATCTCCTTGCTCTCGGGGCGCAGGAAGACATTGGTGGCGAGCTCCTCGCCGATCGTGCCGGGCAAGGTCATCTGGCCCTTGGCGCGCTGCGCCTTGATCTTCTGGGCGCGCGCCACCAGCGCCTGGTTGCCGGGCTCGATGGTGAGCGCGAAGCGCGCATTGGATTCGGTATATTCATGGCCGCAATGGAACACCGTGGCCGGCGGCAGCTTGCGCAATTTGTCGAGCGAGGTCCACATCTCCTCGAGAGTGCCCTCGATCACCCGGCCGCAGCCCAGGGCGAACAGCGTGTCGCCGGCAAAGAGCAGCTTCTCCTGCGGCAGGTGCAGCACGATATGGCCCTTGGTATGGCCAGGCGTGGCGATCACCTTCACCTCGCGCCCGGCAAACTCATAACTTTCGCCATCCGAGACCCCAAGGTCGATGCCGGGTATCTGCGCCGCTTCCGCCTTGGGGCCGATGATCTTCGCATTCCATTTGCGCTTCAGAGGGAGGTTGCCCTCGACATGGTCGGCATGGTGATGGGTGGTGAGGATATGGGTGAGCTTCCAGCCCTTCGCTGCGAGCTCCCGCTCGATGGCGGCAGCCTCGGGCGCGTCGATCGTGGCGGTGAGGCCCGTCTCGGCATCATGAACGAGGACGCCGTAATTGTCCTGGCGGCAGATGAAATGATGGAGGTCGAATTTCGGCAATACACTGTTTCCCTTGGTTAAACTTGGCAGATGACCTCAAACCCCGGAGCGCTTATCTTTCTCACAATGGATGTTGCCGATCTACGTGAATTTTATGTGAGCCGACTTGGCCAGGCCAGCCGGCGGCTGATCGCGCATCGCCTGCGCGACCGGTTCGGCGATCTCAAGGGCGCCACGGTGCTGGGCCTCGGCTTCGCCGCCCCCTATCTCGAATCTCCCGCCGACGGGGCCGAGCGCAGCCTGGTCTTCATGATGGCGCAGCGCGGCGTCATGCATTGGCCGGAAGGCCAGCCCAATGCGGCAGCCCTGGTCGAGGAATGCGAATTGCCGCTGCTCGAAAGCACGGTCGATTTCGCCCTCGTCATCCATGGGCTGGAACTCACCGACCAGCCCTCCGAGATGCTCAGGGAACTCTGGCGGGTCATGTCGCCGCAAGGACGCCTGGTGATGGTGGTGCCGAACCGGCGTGGCCTGTGGGCGCGCTCGGATGTGACGCCTTTCGGCTATGGCCAGCCCTATTCGCGCTCGCAATTGCAGCAGATCCTGAAGGAGACGAAATTCTCCCCCGTCGGCTGGTCGCAGGCTTTGTTCATGCCGCCCTCCGAGCGCAGCCTGATGCTCAAATCGGCCGCCGCCTGGGAACGGTTCGGGCTTCGGACCTCGCCTGCCTTTTCCGGCGTCATCATCGTCGAGGCGGTGAAGCAGGTCTATGCGGTCTCGGCCCGCAAGCGCTCGCGCCGCATGCTGCCACGGCTCCGGCCGGCGCTCGCGCCCTCCGCCGCCAAGCTCAAGCGCACCGAGCCCTGAGCCTGGCGCGATGACGCAGGCTTTCTCTCTTGCCGGGAAAACGGCGCTCGTCACCGGCGCGGGCCGGGGACTGGGGCTCGAGATCGCCAGGGCCCTGGCCGCGGCCGGTGCGCATGTGCTCGTCAATGGCCGCTCGCCCGGACCGCTCGGGACGGCTGCTGCGGCGATCCGGGCAACGGGCGGCTCGGGCGAGGCGCTTGCCTTCGATGTCACCGATGCCGAGGCGGTGGCAAGGGCTTTCGCCGGGCTCGACCGGATCGACATCCTCATCAACAATGTCGGCCTGCGCGACCGCCGCGCGATGTTCGATTTCAGCCTCGCCGACATACGCAGGCTGCTCGATGCCGATCTCGTGGCGCCGTTCGAGCTGGCGCGGCGGGCTGCGGCGCTCATGATCGCCAAGGCGCAAGGCGGGCGCATCATCAACATCACCTCGATCGCGGGCCCTGTCGCCAATGACCGCGACGCCGTCTATACGGCGGCGAAAGGCGGGCTCGCGGCGCTGACCCGCGCGCTTGCCGCCGAGCTCGGCCGCCACGCCATCACGGTCAATGCGGTGGCGCCGGGCTTCTTCGCCACCGAGACGAATGAGGCGCTCGTCCGGGACGAGCGCATCGGCCAGTGGCTGGCGCAGCGCACCTCACTCGGGCGCTGGGGCAGGCCGGAGGAGATCGCCGGCGCCGTCGTCTTCCTCGCTTCGCCCGCCGCCTCCTATGTTACCGGCCACACGCTGGCGGTCGATGGCGGCTATCTCACGCATTTCTGAAGACCCCACCCGTCTCGCTTCGCTCGCCACCTTCCCCCACGCCGATGGCGCGTGGGAGGGAGATCATTTTGCGGTCAGCACATGGCCGACGAAGGGCAGTTCGCGGAACTGATGCGCCATGTCCATGCCATAGCCGACGACGAATTTGTCGGGGCAGACGAAGCCTCTGTGATCGGCCACGATATTGGCGGCAAGGTGGCCCGGCTTCTCGAGCAGCACGGCGGTCGCGACACTGCGGGCGCCGCGTGCGGCGAGCAGGTCCTTGGCATAGGCCAGCGTGCGGCCCGATTCGAGGATGTCGTCGATCAGGAGCACGTCGCGGTCCTCGATCGGCGATTCGATGTCGCGCAAGATATCGACCTTGCCGGAGGAGCGCGTCTTCTCGCGATAGCTCGCGAGCATCATGAAATCGATCTCGGGCGAGAGCCCGGCCCGATGCATGGCGCGGATGAGGTCGGCGGCAAAGACGAAGCTGCCTTTCAGGACCGGCACCACCAGCAGGCGATGCGGGCGCTTTTCGGCAATCGCCTTGGCGATCGCCTCGATGCGTTCGGATATTTCGGCTTCCGAGAACAACACCGCGATGCGGTGGCCGTCTATTTCAATGTGTGACATGCCCGGGGTTTACGCCAATTTCATCGGCATGGGCAAAGCGAATCTGCACATCCTCGGCGGTGGGGGGCGGCGAGGCGACGCGGGTGGTGAAGGTCGTCATCTCGCCGGGGCGCAAGGGCCTTATCCCCGAATCGAGGGTCCAGGCATAGACATCGCTTTGCGCCGCGTCCTTGAGGATGAAGCGCAGGGAAGGCACCTTGCGGTCCTCATCGCTGACATTGACGATCTCGCCCTTGATGGAGATCACGCGGGTGCCGTCGACCATGACATGCTGCTGCTCGACGCGGCGCACTTCGAGGCCATAGATATTCACCGTCATGCCGAGACGGTCGAAAACACCCATGCTTGCCGGCATCAGGCGCACCGTCATTTCTGGCTCCGTCACGGCCAGAGCGAAGGGGGCCAGGACGGCAAGCGCAAAGGCGCCCCAGCCCAGCTGCTCGCGCCGGCGCCGGCGCTGCCGCACGGCGAATTCCTCGCGCACCATCCGCGCCGCCTCGGTCAGGCGGCGGACCTCGCGATCCTCGGCAGGTTCGAGCTCAGGCTCGATGACGGCCGATGCCTGGGACTGCATGGGCAAGGGGCGCGGCTGGATGTCGATGATCTCGGCGGGGCGGCTTTCGATCCAGCTGTGGCCGCATTCGACGCAGCGCACCATCGTCCCGCTGGCGCTGAAGCGCTGGGAAGGGAAGTCATAGCGAGTTGCGCAAGCGGGGCAGGCGACTATCATTTGAGCCGTAACGTCGGGACGATTCGAGCATGCCGGGTCTTCCCCTGCATCAGCTTGAAGATTAACAGCGAACAGGGTTAATGCAGCGTTAAGGCTGTTGCTGTTCAAAGGAAGCGGCAAAGGAGGAGCATCGCCACGTGGTTCGTCTCGAAAGTGTGGGCCTGCGCTATGGGCATGGGCCGGAGATCCTGAAGGACATCTCCTTCGTGCTGGCGCCGGGCGAGTTCCGCTTCCTCACCGGCCCTTCGGGCGCCGGCAAGACCTCGCTCCTGCGCCTCCTGTTCCTGTCGATGGCGCCGACGCGCGGCTTCATGAGCGTCTTCGGCCAGGACACGACACAGATCGGCCGCACGGACCTGCCATTGCTGCGCCGGCGCATCGGCATCGTGTTCCAGGAATTCCGCCTGCTCGACCATCTCACCACTTACGAGAACGTGGCGCTGCCGCTGCGCGTCGCCGGCCTCGCGGAAGAGAAATACCGTGCCGATGTCATGGAGCTGCTCAAATGGGTCGGCCTTGCCGAGCAGGCGCGCGTCATGCCGCAGGTGCTGTCGGGCGGCGAGAAGCAGCGCGCCGCCATCGCGCGCGCCGTCATCGCCAAGCCGCAGCTGCTGCTCGCCGATGAGCCGACCGGCAATGTCGATCCGGCGCTGGCCAAGCGGCTGCTCCGCCTCTTCCTCGAGCTCAACCGCCTCGGCACCACGGTGCTCATCGCCACCCATGACCTGTCCCTCATCACCCAGGCCAGGATGCCGGTCATGACGCTGGAACAAGGCGAGCTTAGACTGGCGGCATGAGCGAAGCGCGCCGTATCCGATCCGAATTTTACCCTCCCCCTTGCGGGGAGGGTCGACGCGCAGCGTCGTGTGGCAAGGCGTTGGCATGAGCGAGCACGCGTCGCACCGGCCTGAGCCGATCATCCCGCCCAGGGCGGCGCCCTTGCGCACGCTCACCCTTGCCATGGCGGTGATGTGCTATCTGGCCGTTCTGGCGGCGGGCGGGCTCGTGCTCATCAACCGTTCGGTCGAAGCCTGGACTGGCGATCTGGCGCGCGAGATCACGGTGCAGATCCGCGAGATCGCCGGGCGCGACATGGAGGCCGACCTCGCCAAGGCGGCGGCGATCCTGAAAACCACGCCCGGCATCGTCAAGGTCACGGTGCTCGACGAGAAGGCCGCGATCGACCTGCTCGAGCCGTGGATCGGCGGCATCGAAGGGCTTGAGGACCTGCCGGTTCCGCGCCTCATCGCCATCGAGATCGATCCCGGCAACCCACCCGATTTCGCCGCCCTCGAAACGGCGCTGCGCAATGAAGTGCCGGGCGTCAGCCTCGACACGCATAAGCGCTGGCAGGCCGAGCTCACCCGCATGGCGCGGGTGCTGACGCTGCTCGCTTATGCCATCCTCGTCCTCATCGGGCTATGCGCCATCGCCATCGTCGTTTTCGCGACCAGAGCCGCGCTCGAGGCCAATCGCGAAGTGGTCGAGGTGCTGCATCTCGTCGGCGCGCGCGACAGCTTCATCGCGCGCCAGGTGTGGGGCCGGTTCCTGAAAACCGGGCTCAGCGCCGGCATCATCGGCCTCGTGCTCGGCATCCTCACCTTCTTCCTGGCGGCGGGCGCTGCGCCTGAAAGCTTCGCCGCCATCACCCGGGAATTCCTCTCGGCGGCCGGCCACCACATCGTGCAGAATTACCTGGTGCTGCTCGCCGTGCCGTTCGTCGCCACGCTCATCTGCCTCATTACATCGCGCATCACGCTGATGCGGATTCTCAAGAGCCTCAGGTGATCGCGCTTCGCTCCTTCATCTACAACATCGTGTTCTATGTGAACCTGGTGCTGTTCCTGGTCATAGGCTCGCCCTTCTATGTGACGCCGCGCAAATGGTCGATCCGGGCGCTGCAGGCCTGGGCGACGACGTCGCTCTGGTGGCTCAAGGTGATCTGCGGCACGACCTATGAAGTGCGCGGCCGGGAGAACATCCCCGAAGGCGCGGTGCTCGTCGCCTCGAAGCATCAATCGACCTGGGACACATTCGCGCTGCTGCCGCTGTTCGATGATCCGGCGATGGTGCTGAAGCGCGAGCTTGTCTTCATCCCGCTCTTCGGCTGGTTCATTCCCAAATTCCGCATGATCCCGGTCGAGCGCTCGTCCGGCGCCGCGGCGCTGAAGGCCATGGTGGCGCGGGCGAAGGAGGCGGCGCAAATGGGCCGCCAGATCGTGATCTTCCCGGAAGGCACGCGCCGGCCGCCGGATGCGCCGCCCGACTACAAGCCGGGTGCCGTGGCACTCTATCTCAAGCTCGGCCTCCCCTGCCTGCCGATCGCGCTCAATTCCGGCGTGTTCTGGCCGCGGCGAAAGTTCCTGCGCTATCCGGGCAAGATCGTGGTCGAGATCCTTCCCGCTATTGAGGCCGGATTGAAGCGCCAGGAATTCTCGCAGCGGCTGGAGACCGCGATCGAGATGGCGACGGAGAGACTGGTGAAAGATGGGCGTGAGAGCTGATGGATTTTCCTCATGGTCTATGGCAGGATGAGACATGGCCAAAAGCAACGAAATATCAGACGACCTTGACCGCCGGATCGAGACGCTGACCAAGCGTTCCACTCTGACGCGGGCCCAGATCATTGAAGATGCGCTCTCGCATGGTCGCTCGTTGGCTTGGCAGGAGAAATGGATCGCCGGCGTGGAAGAAGGTATCTCAGCCGCGGATCGTGGTGACTTTGCCAGCGAAGAAGAAATAGCTTCGGTTCTTAACAAATATCGCCAGGCCTAGCCGGTCGGCCGTGCGGATAAGATGGACCCGGCCCTATCTGGAAGAACTCGCCGCTATCGCTGAATACATCGGCCAGCACAATCCGCAAGCCGCCGCGCGCGTCGTCAATGAGATTCACCACAAGACGAAAAGACTGCTTTCTGCGAATCCTTTCATCGGACGTGTCGGTGAGATCAGTGGAACTCGAGAGCTGGTAATCCCGGGCACACCCTATATTGTTGCCTATCGCGTGCGAGATTCCGAGATCGAAATTCTGTTCGTTCAACATGGCGCACGCCAGTGGCCGGACGAGATATAGGATCAGCCGTTCAAACTGGCTCGCTGTCCTTTCACCCCGGGGGCGCCCGATCGCGCGGGTGAACCCACCATTCCGGCGGGTCATATTCGCGCGGTCGTCGGCCCGATGCGTTGGTGCCCTGCATGACGATGGCCGGGAACACCGTCCAGTCGAGATGATCCTTGGTGATGGCGAGCCGGTTGCCTTGCGTATAGCGGGCAATGTCGACGGAGAAGTTGCGGCCTGGCGGTGCGACGGTGATCAGCTGCTTCTGCGGGAACCGGTCCCTGAACATGCGGGCGGTCGCGGCCTGGTCCGAGTCGGCGGTGACCAGATAGGCGCGGTCGAAAACGTCATCCTGGGCATCGACGATGACACTCAGCGCGACGTTGATATCAGTCTCCTTCTCGGTCGGCTGCTTCCAGGTCCGCTTGCAGTGGCTGCAGCTCGAATGCTCATGGGCATAGTGGCCTTTGACGGTCGTCACCCCGACATTCTCCAATGCGTTCAGATATTGCTGGTGGCGCCATTTCTTGCGCTCATCGCCCGGATAGAAAGCGGTGCAGAAGACCACTTTCACGAGCTCTTCCGTCTGCTTCGGGATCAGACGCTCGGCCAGCTCCCAGAGATTGCACCATTTGAGATAGGGCTCACCCAAGTCATTGATTGCGTGGTATAAATTGAATCCGTCGTAATAGAATGCCGCTCTCAGCATGCCCGCTCAGCCTTGACATTTTGGTGCTGTTTCGGTATATATCATTTCGTCAACGCAATGCGGTACGCCGCTAGCAACCCCCGGGCTTCGGCTCGGGGTTTTGCGTTTTAGGGGGCAGGCTCAAGCCGCCTTCTCGATATTCATCTCGACGCGCATGCCGGCCGCAGCCACCATGTTGACCAAAGTATCGAGACCAAAGAGATCGATCTTGCCGCGCATCAGGTCCGAGATACGTGGCTGGGTCACGCCGAACAATTTGGCCGCTTCAGCCTGGCTAAGGCCTTTTGCGGCGATATGGTCCTTGAGCGCCATCATCAACGCCGAGCGAAGCTTCATGTTTTCTGCCTCGGCGGGAGTATCGCTGATTGCGTCCCAGATGCTTTCAAAACGTTCGTTGCTCATCGGCTCAGTTCCTGCAGCAGTTCGCGATAACGTCTGGTAGCGAGTTCGAGATCGACCTTGCTGGTTTTCTCCGTCTTCTTCTGGAAGCAATGCAGCACATGAACGGCATCAGCAAGCTTCGCCACGTAGATGACCCGAAAGGCGCCAGTGACGTCCTTTATCCTGATCTCCTGTACACCTTGGCCGATTGAATTCATTGGTCTCCAATCGTCCGGCTCACGGCCATTCTGCACGTGATCCAGCTGATAACCGGCCTTGCGCCTTGCCGAACCTGGGAAGGCACGTAGGTCATCGAGAGTGCTTCCACGGAAGACAACATCCTTCGTCAAGGCTCGCGCTCCATCTTATACAAAATTTTGTATTAACTGGCAACTATACCCCTAAAACAGGCATGTCCAAAACGGGAACAATACTATATAATGGGGTGTTCCGTCTGTCAGCGAGTAACCCAATGCCCCAAGCCCAGCCCCATTATCTGGATCCGATCTCGGCTGAGATCTGGGACATGAAATACCGCTTCAAGAAGCCGGACGGCTCGGCGGTCGATGAGAGCGTGGAAGCGAGCTGGCGGCGCGTGGCGAAAGCCGTTGCCGAGGCCGAGAAGCCGGCCGAGCGCACCAGATGGGCGGCTGCGTTCGAAGGCCTGCTCAAGGATTACCGCTTCTTGCCCGCCGGGCGCATCCTCTCAGGCGCCGGCACGGCCCGCACTGTCACCCTCTTCAACTGCTTCGTGATGGGCACTATCGATGACTCGCTCTCCGGCATCTTCGATGCGCTGAAGGAAGCGGCCCTCACCATGCAGCAGGGCGGCGGCGTCGGCATGGATTTCTCGACGCTTCGACCCAAGGGCGCGGCGGTGAAGGGGGTGGGCGCCGATGCCTCGGGACCCTTGAGCTTCATGGATGTGTGGGATGCGATGTGCCGCACCATCATGTCGGCGGGCTCCAGGCGTGGCGCCATGATGGGCACCTTGCGCTGCGATCATCCCGATATCGAGGATTTCATCGCCGCCAAGGCCGACCCCAGGCGCCTGCGCATGTTCAATCTCTCGGTGCTGGTCACCGACGATTTCATGACGGCGGTGAAGGAAGACAAGGACTGGCCGCTGGTCTTCGCCGGCCAGACCTACAGGACGATCCGCGCCCGCGCGCTGTGGGAGCAGATCATGCGCTCGACCTATGACTATGCCGAGCCCGGCGTCATCTTCATCGACCGCATCAACCGGGAGAACAATCTCGCTTATTGCGAGACGATCCAGGCTACAAATCCATGTCTCACCGCCGACAGCTGGATCATGACCACGGAAGGTCCGCGCCAGATCGCCGATCTCCAATGCAAGCCCTTCACGGCCATTGCCAATGGCGCGCCCTGGCCAAGCGATGACCGCGGCTTCTTCTCGCAAGGCGTCAAGCCGGTGGTAAAGCTTCAGACGCGTGAAGGTTTCGCCCTGAGTCTTACGTCAAACCATCTGATCATGAAGGCCGTAGCACCTGGCCCCGCTCTCCATGCATGGCAGTGGGTCGAGGCTTCCTCGCTAAAGACGGGAGATAAGATCTTTCTGCACGATCACCGCGACGCGCCCGATTGGGGTGATGTTGGTGAAGCTCAGCGCGATGAGGCTGAAGGCTATCTGCTGGGGCTTCTCATCGGAGATGGCGTGCTCAAAGACGATAAGGCCGTTCTCTCTGTCTGGCCGGGGAAAGAGGCCGTTGGCGGCGGGTTCGAGCGGCCGGGTGTCGAAGGTATCATGTCGGCTGCGCTTGCCGCCGCGAAGTTATTGCCACATCGCGTCGATTTCACCGGTTGGATGGCGATCGAAGGTCGGGGTGAATTCCGACTCTCGACCTCGGCCCTTAAGAAGCTCGCGCACGCCCATGGGCTAGCTGTACGTAGCAAGAACATTACGCCTTTGATGGAAAAGCGTTCTCGCGCTTTTCATGCCGGTTTCCTGCGGGGGCTCTTCGATACGGATGGCAGTGTGCAGGGCAGTCAAACCAAAGGCGTCAGCATCCGCCTTGCGCAAAGCGATCTTCCACGTCTCACCGCCGCTCAGCGCATGCTGGCGCGACTCGGCATCATGAGCGTTATCTATAGGGATCGCAGGGTAGCGGGCATAGCTGTTCTGCCTGACGGCAAAGGCTCGTCCAGGGAATACGCCACGCGGCCGCAGCATGAACTTGTCATTGCGAATGAGAATATCGCTCTCTTTGCGCAACGAGTTGGTTTCGCCGATCGCGATAAGCGCACGAGACTCAAGCAACTTCTTCAGAGCTACAAAAGGGCTCTCAATCGCGAGTCCTACGTGGCGACGATAGAGAGTCTTGAGTCTCACGGGGAGGCAGAGGTTTTCGATGCCGCCATTCCCGGCCTCAACGCCTTCGATGCCAACGGCCTGTGGGCGCATAATTGCGGCGAACAGCCACTTCCGCCCTATGGCGCGTGCCTCCTCGGCTCGGTCAATCTAGCGGCCCTGGTCATTGATCCGTTCACGGATGAAGCGCGCCTCGATGCGGCCGAGCTTCAGCGCATCGTGCCGCTCGCGGTGCGCTTCATGGACAATGTCGTCGATGTCTCGAACTATCCATTGCCCGAGCAGCGCAAGGAGGCGCTGTCGAAGCGGCGCATCGGGCTCGGCCTCACCGGGCTTGCCGATGCGCTCGCCATGTGCGGGCTGCGCTATGGCAGCGATGAGGCGGCACGGCAGGCCAAGGCCTGGATGGCCGAGATCGAGCGCCTCGCATATCTCGCAAGCTCTGCGCTGGCGCGCGAGAAGGGCGCCTTTCCGCTCTATGACAGACAAGCCTATCTCGCGAGCGGCCATGTGCGGGGGCTCGACGAGGATATCCGCAAGGCCATCGGCAAGGACGGCATCCGCAATGCGCTCCTGACCTCGATCGCGCCGACCGGCACCATCTCGCTCTTCGCCGGCAATGTATCGAGCGGCATCGAGCCCATCTTCTCGATCGCCTATGAGCGCAAGGTGCTGCAGCCCAATGGCGAGCGCATCACCCAGAAGGTCGAGGACTATGCGGCGCGCCTGTGGCGCGGCCTCAAAGGCGAGGACACGCCGCTGCCTGCGTCCTTCGCCACCACCAATGATCTTAACCCCCACGAGCATCTCGTGATGCAGGCGGCGATCCAGCCTCATATCGATTCATCGATCTCGAAGACGATCAACTGCCCGCCCGATCTTTCCTTCGAGGCCTTCAAGGCGGTCTATCTCGAAGCCTATGAGCAGGGCCTCAAGGGCTGCACCACCTTCCGGCCGAATGAGGTGACGGGCTCGGTGCTGTCGCTAAGCGAGCCGGCCAAGGCCGGACCGGTGCAGGCGGCGCTGCCGCTCGAAGCCGTGCGCGATCCGGTGCTCCTGCGCGACCAGGGCGAGGTCATCTACATGAAGCAGCCCCTGGCGCGCCATGAGGTGCTGCCGGGCTTCACCTACAAGCTCAAATGGGCCGATTCCGATCATGCCATCTACATCACCATCAACGACATCCTGCAGGATGGCCGCCGGCGTCCCTTCGAGATCTTCATCAACTCGAAGAACATGGAGCATTTCGCCTGGACGGTGGCGCTGACGCGCATGATCTCGGCGGTGTTCCGGCGCGGCGGCGATGTCTCCTTCGTGGTCGAGGAGCTGAAAGCGGTGTTCGATCCGAGGGGCGGCCAATGGATGGAGGGCCGCTATGTGCCGAGCCTCTTGGCCGCCATCGGCGGGGTGATCGAGCGGCATATGATCGATACGGGCTTCCTCAAGGAGGATGCGAAGCCGGGCCTGGCGCTCGCCGTCAATGACGGCACGCGCGCGGCGCAATGCCCGCGCTGCGGCGAGGCGGCGCTCGTGTTCCAGGAGGGCTGCTCGACCTGCCTCAGCTGCGGCTATTCGAAATGCAGCTGATGGCCATCAGATCGTGATTGACAGCTGAGGTCATTTGTTCTATCTTTGTTCCATGTTAATTCATGGAACGCCCCTTCAGATTCCCTTCTCCGGCGGCACCGAGACCGAGCCAGCCTTCTGGTACTGGCATGGGGCATCCGGGCGCCGCTACATCCATTCCGTCTATTCGCCCGACAAATGCCCGCCGCTGCCGGGCGCGGTCTTCCTCGCGGTGCGCCGGGTCGGCACCATCCGCACCGTGCTGGGCGCCGGGCGCTTCGCCGGCCTGTGGGACATCAATATCGCGGCCGAGGGTGCGAGCCACTGGCGCGATCTCGGCGCCAATGAGATCCATGTCCATCTGCTGAGCCGCAACGATGAGGAGGCGCGGGTGATCGCCAACGACCTCCATGCGGCGCTCAAGGTGGGCGCTCCCATGCCCGTCAACGAGCCGGTCCGGCTCGCTGCATAATTTCATAAATCAAGTCAGTTGAGTTCTGCGTAGCTAGCGCGTGATCAGGAAAAGTGGTTACCGGTTTTCCGTTCGATCACGCGCTAAACCTAAGATTCCGATCACGTTTATCACTTCAGGTCGAAACGACCTGAAGTGATCGTGATCTAGGAGGGCGGGATGCATGTTCCGCCCTCTTAATTTTTGCAAGGTTATATGCGAAGCGCATGGACGAGCTTCTCCAGCGGATGGTCGCGAATGCCTTCCTCGCGCAGATGCCGCACCGTGCTCTGCACATAGTCGACGCAGGAGCCCGACTGGCCGTGGCCCTGGCGCACATAATGGAGCTGGTCCGCGAGGCTGAGATGCCCGGCATATTGCCGGTGCGTGCGGTTCACCCCATAGAACAGCGCCGTCACCTTGCGGGCGTCATTGCCGATTAGCCGCACCGGCTTGACGAGCTCCTGATACATGTAGGTCACCTGCTCGCGCGCATGCAGATAGGCCCTGGTCTCGGCCCAGTCCGCATCGGCGACCCGGAAGGCGATGCCATGGCAGGCGCCGCCGCTATCGAGGCCCAGAACCAGGCCCGGCCGGTCGGGCGTGCCGCGATACATATGCGACAGCATGCACAGGCTCCGGTGATAGCCATGGATCACGGCGCGCCGCCGCTCCGCGAAGCGGAAGCCCGGATTCCACATCAAAGACCCGTAGCCGAACACCCAATTTTCGTGCATGGAGCCCGTCGTCTACACAGAATGGATCACGCCGCGCAATGCCTGCCCTGCCGAAACGACCCTGGTCGATCTATCTGACCTTCCTCGCCATCCTCGTCGTGATCGTCGCCTGGTGCATCTACTGGCTCGCCGGCTCCCGCTTCGTGCGCGACAAGGTCGAGAACGAGCTGTCCCACATCCAGGGCGTCAGCCTCACCTGCCAGGCGAAGAACTGGGGCGGCTTTCCCTTCCGCTTCGAGCGCGACTGCATCGATCCCAAGCTCACCGTCGACGGCGATGAGATCGTGGCCGCGCGCCTGCTCTTCGTGATGCAGGCCTATATGCCGAACCGCGCGGCAGCCCTGCTCGACGGGCCCGTGGTCACCAGCCGGGGCCTCACTTTCACCCATGAGCGCGCCATGGCGAGCGCCCGCTTCTGGGGCGAGCACAGCTGGCAGGCCTCGCTCGAATTGCCGAAGCTCAAGGCGTCGCCCTTCGGCGGCGCCGACTATCTGCTGGCCAGCGCGCGCGACACGGGCAGCGACAAGCTCGACATCGCGCTCGAGGCGAGGACGGCAGAGATCCTGCTCGGCCCCGGCATGCTGCTCACGCTCGACGAAGCTCAATTCACCGGCGCGGTTCCGATGACGGCGCTCCATTCCGACCTGCCGCGCAGCCTCGCGCGGAGCGGCAAGACCATCGGCGTCGACACGCTCAGGCTCAAGAAGGGCGATCTCGTGATGACGGCCAAGGGCGAAGTCGGCCTCAATGCGCAAGGCCAGGTGAGCGGCAATCTGGTGACCACCACCAACCGCCTCGATCTGCTGATGGCCGAGCTCAGGCAGACTTTCGGCCTGCCCGACAAGGACGCCCAGACGCTCACCACCATGATCGGCCTCCTCAATCCCGGCAAGACGACCGACATCAAGCTCGATCTCATCGCCAAGGACGGAAAGCTCTATTGGGGCCCGGTGAAGCTGACCGATATTCCGCCGGTGTTCTGAAAATACCCTCGCCCGTCATCCCGGCGAAAGCCGGGACCCCCTGAATAGAATCAACCGGGCGTCGCTGTTCGCGTTTCACGAATTTAATGGGCCCCGGCTTTCGCCGGGGTGACGGATTAGAGAACGCTGACGCCTTGCCCTCATGTCCGTCACTTTCGCCGGGGTGATGGTGAATAGTGAATGAGGGCTTTACTTCTTCCCCGGCTGCCGGCCGAAATCGGGGGCGGTGGTTTCCTGGCCGGCGGCGATGATGCCGCGCCTCACTTCGCGCGATCGGGTGAAGAGATTGAACAGCGTGTCGCCGTCGCCCCAGCGGATGGCGCGCTGCAGCACCGAGAGATCCTCGGAGAAGCGGCCCAAAGTCTCGAGCACCGCTTCCTTGTTGCTGAGGAAGATATCGCGCCACATGGTGGGATCGGAGGCGGCGATGCGGGTGAAGTCGCGAAAGCCGCCGGCCGAGAACTTGATCACCTCGGAATTGGTCACATCCTCGATATCGGCGGCGGTCGCCACGATATTATAGGCGATCAGATGCGGCAGGTGGCTGGTGATGGCGAGCACCATGTCGTGATGCGCGGGCGTCATGGTCTCGACATTGGAGCCGCAGGCGCGCCAGAATTTCTCGAGCCTGGCCACTGCCGCCGCATCGGCGCCGGGCGGGGGTGTCAGGATGCACCACTTGTTGGTGAAGAGCTCGGCGAAACCGGATTCCGGGCCCGAATGCTCGGTGCCCGCCACCGGATGGCCCGGAATGAAATGCACATGCTTCGGCAGATGCGGCGCCACATCGCGCAGCACGGCGCTCTTGACCGAGCCGACATCGGTGACGGTGGCGCCTTCCTTCAAATGCGGGCCGATCTCTTCGGCGAGCTTGCCATAGACGCCGACCGGCGTCGCCAGGATGACGAGATCGGCGTCCTTCACCGCGGCCACGGCGCTCTCATGGATCTCATCGGCAAGGCCGATGCGTTTCGCCGTGGCGCGGGTCTCGGCACTCCTGGCATAGCCCGCGATCCTGCCGGCAAGCTTCTCGCGGCGCATCACATGGCTCAGGGATGAGCCGATGAGGCCGAGGCCGATCAGCGCCACGCGCTCATAGAGAACGCCGCTCATTTCAGGAATTCCGTGAGAGACGCGACGACGGCGCGGTTGGCTTCTTCCGATCCGATGGTGAGCCGCAGCGCGCCCGGAAGGCCATAGCTATCCATGCGGCGCAGGATGATGCCGCGGCTCGTCAGGAAGGCGTCCGCTTTCGCCGCCGCATGCGCCGCATCCGTCGGGAAATGGACAAGGATGAAATTACCGACGCTCGGCGTCACCTTGAGGCCGAGCGCGCTCAGCTCCTTCGTCAGCCAGGCCAGCCACTGGTCATTATGCGCGACGGCACGCTCGACATGCGCCTTGTCGGCGATGGCCGCCGCGCCCGCGGCCAAAGCCGGCGATCCGACATTGAACGGGCCCCGGATGCGGTTCAGCACATCGGCAATATGGGCCGGGCAATAGACCCAGCCGAGGCGCAGCGCGGCCAGGCCATAAATCTTGGAGAAGGTGCGCGTCATCACGACATTGTCGAAGGTCGAGACGAGCTCGATGCCCGCTTCATAGTCGTTGCGCCGGACATATTCGGCATAGGCCGCGTCGAGCACGAGAAGGCAGTCCTTCGGCAGGCCGGCATGCAGGCGGCGCACCTCGCTGACCGGAATATAGGTGCCGGTCGGGTTGTTGGGATTGGCGAGGAAGACGATGCGGGTCTTCGCCGAGACGCAAGACAGCATGCGGTCGACATCGGTGGTGAGATCGCTCTCTTCGGCGATCACCGCCTTGGCGCCGTTGGAGGCAATGGCGATCGGATAGACCAGGAAGCCATATTGCGAATAGACCGCCTCATCGCCCTGCGCCAGATAGGCGTGGGCCAGAAGCTGGAGGATCTCGTCCGAGCCCGCGCCGCAGACGATATTGTCGGCCTTCAGCCCATAGCGCGTGGCGATCGCCTCGCGCAGCTCGCCCGCCGAGCCGTCGGGATAGAATTCGAGCCCGTCGGCTGCCTTGCGATAGGCGGCGATGGCGTGAGGGCTGGCGCCCAGCGGGTTCTCATTGGCCGACAGCTTGTGGACCTTCTGGCCCCGGGCCCCGGCCTTGCCCGGCACATAGGGCGCAATATCCAGAATTCCCGGCTTCGGCATCGGCCGGGCAACAGCGAGGGATGACATGAGCTAAGTCCTGATTTCGACCGGGCTGGGGTAGCGCCCCACGACCGAGAGCGCAAGGGAGCCATTTGACCGGGCAAGCCCGACCAGCGGCGCCTGATGCTCGGCCAGGAAGCCCGGCAGGCTGGTGAGCTGCAGGCCGCCGGTCTTCATCTGCCACAGAGGCTGGGGCGCGAAATCGCGCGGCAACTGCCCGTCGGTCAGGACCAATGTCTCATCCGCCCCCGTGGGCTCGGCCCGGGCATGGCCGAAAACGAGGAGGCGCGGTGTTGGCGATGTGGTGAGGAAGGGCAGCACACTGATGACCTGGGCGGGGCCCGCCCGGCCCTCCATCCAGGCCCTGGCCCAGGGGCCATCGATGGCGACGGCGGCGAGATCGCCGGTATTCCGGCTCAGCGTTTCGAGAGCGATGGCTTCGCCCGGGTGGTCACAGAAGGCGGTGGGTCCGAAATATTCGCGCAGCATCGTCTGCGACGTGGCGGAGGCGAAGAATTCGGCGCTGCCATGGATGCGCAGGGGCGCCTGCTTCAGGGTCGCCGCCGCGATGAGGGCGCGCCAGATGCGGAAGAGGAGATCGGCCGGCACGGCGCCTTGGGCGCGCTCGATCAGCCGGCGCAGGATCTGCGCCTCGCGGCCGGGACGGATCGGGGAAGTGCCAAGCGTCGCCGTCTGCGCCTTATGGGCCCGGACGCGGTCCACCACGTCGAGACGCTGCGCGACGAGCTTCAATATGCCGTCGTCGATGCGATCGATCTCGCGGCGGATGTCGTCGAGGCTTTCCTGGGGAGGCGGCGGCTGTTCCATGAGTGGGGCATATTCTTAAGGAGCCCAGCCAGCAAAAGCAAAGGGTTAGGGAAGGTGCAGTTCCCGCGAAAGAACGTCATCCCGGCGAAAGCCGGGACCCCCTGAATAGAATCAAACCGGGCGGCGCTGTTCATGTTTCACCAGTTCAGGGGGCCCCGGCTTTCGCCGGGGTGACGGATTAGAGAGAGCTGGCGGCTTGCCTCATCCCGTCACTTTCGCCGGGGTGACGAGCTAGGGAGGACTGAGCGACGGAGTATCGGAGGTAAACCCGTCCCTTTCTCCAGGGCGACGGCATGCAGATGAGTGGGAGGAAGACGGCGTGAGAGAGGAGAAGGTCCCTGCCGTCTACATCCTCGCCAGCAAGCGGCACGGCACGCTCTATGTCGGCGTGACCAGCGATCTGTGCAGCCGCATTGCCGCTCACAAGCAGGGTTCGATTCCGGGTTTCACGCGGAAATACAAGGTGAAGATGCTGGTCTGGTACGAGTTCCCCGGATCGATGGAAGAAGCGATCAGGCGAGAAAAGCAGCTGAAGGAATGGCAGCGCGGCTGGAAGGTCGAGCTGATCGAAAATCTAAATCCAATCTGGCGCGATCTGTTCGAGGAGATGTGCGGCGCCTGGGTTGAATGACACCACCCCAATCCCGTCATCCCGGCGAAAGTGACGAGATGAGTGCTGCGACGGGCCTCCCTAGCTCGTCATCCCGGCGAAAGCCGGGACCCCCTGAATAGAATCAAGCGGGCGGCACTGTTCATGTTTCACGAATTCAATGGGTCCCGGCTTTCGCCGGGCTGACGGATTAGAGAGCGCTGGCGCCTTGCCTCATCTCGTCACCTTCGCCGGGGTGACGTTATTGGGAGTGATGAGTTCTCGGATCAATACAGCCCGCGCAGCAGACGCTCGATGTAATCGCGGTCGATGCGCGGCAGGTCGGGGTTGTTGGCGCGGCCGCGCAATATGTCGAGAATTTCGCGCGCCCGCCTGATCGCCGCCTCGCCCGGCAGCATGTTGCGGTCAGGGCCATAATCCTCGCCGCGGGTCGAGCGCGGCCGGCCCAGCGGATCGCGGTCGTCGCCGCGCGCCTGGCCATGGCGGCCGTAATTGCCGGTGGTGCCCTGGCCCTGCTGCATCATCTGGCGCGCCATCGACTGGGCGCCTTCGCGCAGCGCATTGAGCGCCTCGCTCTGCTGCTCGAGGGCGGGATCGCGCCGTCCGTCGCGCAGCTCGCCGGTGGCGCCTTCCATCGACTTGCCAGCCTGGCCGAAGGATTGCGGCGCCTGCATGCCCTGCTGGCCGAGGCGGCCCATCAGATCTTCCAGCATGCCGCGAAGGGCGCCCTGCTTCTGCGACAGGGACCGGCCCTGCTCGCCGCCCATGCCCTGCTGGCCATTGGGGTCGCCGTCCTGCTGGCCCTCGCCATTCTCCTGCGGCATCTTCATGGTGTCGTCCATGAGCTGCTGCTGCTGGCGCATCAGCTCGGACAGATCGCCCAGCATCTCCGACAAGGGCGAATCGCCCTGCGGCTGCATCTCGGCCATGCCCGGCTGCAGATTGCGCAGCAGGTTCTCGAGCTGCGAGAGCATTTCCTGGGCCGCCTCATTGGCGCCCGACTCGGCCAGCTTCTGGATGGTGTCGAGCATCTTCTGCAGGTCCTGCTGGCTCAGGAGCCGGCTCGGATCGACCTGCTGCGGCTGCATGCCGTTCTGCTGCATGCGCCGCTTCGTCTCCTCGGCCATCGACTGCAGATATTTGTTCATCGCCTCGCGCAACTTGTCCATGAGCTCGGCGATGCGCTCCGGCGGCGCGCCTTCGGCCAGCGCCTTCTGCAATTCCTTGCGGATGGCGTCGAGCTCGGCCCTCGCATCGGCAAGGTCGCCTTCCTCGACCGCCAGCGCCAGCTTCCACATGTCGTTGACCGCTTCCTTGATGTCGTCCTGGTTGCGGGCATTGGCGATATGCGAGCGCAGTGCCGAGAGCGCGATCTGGATGCCACTCCTGTCGATGAGGCCTTCCGGCCAAGTCATCAGCGCCTGCAGCATCAGTTCGACATTGCGGTGGTCGTCGGGATCGAGGATGAGCGCCTTCCGCTGCTCGATCAGCGCCTTGGCCAGCGGCTTGATGAACAGCCGCTCGGGCAGCTTCACCGTCTTGACCTCCGACATGCCGGTCTTGCCGGCCTGGTCCTTGGCTTGCAGCGTGATGTCGACATTGAGCCCGGCCCAGGGATGGGCGGTGAGATCATTCGACGTGCGGTCCTCGATGGCGCGCGGCGATGCCTTCTTCAGCGAGATGGGGAAGGCCGGCGGGTCGAACAGGAAAACGCCATTGCTGGCAAAGCCGGGGCCGTCCTCCTGCGTGTCGGAGAGCACGATCTTCGCCGACACGCCGGCGATGCCATAGTCGTCGCTCGCCTTCCACGGCAGGATGAGGGCGCCGGACGCCTCCGCCTGCGGATCCTCGGTGAAGGCGACATCGGGGGCGGCATCGGGAATGACCGAGAGGCGCCATTTGGCAAGCTCGCTCGATCCGTCATAGACGCGCAGCTCGGCCGGGCGGTCGAGCTTCAGCTGCGCGGTGAAGGCGCCGCCTTCCTGGCCGGTCTTCGGCGCAAGGTCCTTGATCTCCTCTCCGCCGATCAAATCGAAAAAGGCAAGCTTCGGCTCCTCGGCGCCTGAAAGCCGCAGCACCAGCAGGCTCGCTTCCGGCACCAGGAGGTCGCTGTCGCGCGCGATCCGCTCCTTGATCGCCTCGCTGGTGAGAAGCAGCGGCGGCTTGGCCGTGTAAGCGGGCGGACGCACCCAGGCGTCGAGCGCCAGCGCCACATCGGACTTGGGTGCCGAAATCCGCACCGCATCGGCGAAATTGGCGGCCGGGTCGCCGCGATAAAGCAACGCCGCGGCAATGACGGCGAGCAGAGCGACGAGGCGTAGCGCGTAAGGGTCGCGCCATTTGAGCGCCGAGCGCGGCGTGCCGGAGCGAAGCTGCCTCAGCCGCGCCAGCTGGCGGGCGACATGCTCCTCCCAGATGGCGGAGGCCACGGGCGAAGGGTTGGCGGGCTGGTCCTCGCTGGCCGAGACCGGGCGATGGTCGAGGGCGGAAGCCTGCTCGATGCGGCGCAGGCCTTCGCTGCGCGCCGGATAAACGAGGGTGAGGAGCGGGCGGAGCGCCCACAGGAACGCCAGCGCGAAGAGACCCAGCGCCGCATAGCGGACGGGATCGGGCAGGAGGGCGAGAATGCCAGTCAGCACCGCCACCGTGAAGAGGGCCAGCACCATGACCAGCGGATAGGCGGCCGCCCACAGACGCTCCCAGAAGAGCGCCAGCCTGGCATAGAGAACGGTTCGCTTGAGCTTCGGTGACATCGCTGGCGATGATCCTAGCATAAAACGGCGAAAAAGAGCCCTCTCCGTTTCGGAGGGGCAGTGCAGGGAAGCCCTTCAGATCGGCAATTCCCGCTGGTTCCCGAGGTTCCCTCGCAAAATTGTGATCCCCATCATTCCGTCATCCCGGCGAAAGCCGGGACCCCCTGAATAAGAGCAATCCGGGCGGCGCTTCCCGCGCTTCACCAATTTAAGGGGTCCCGGCTTTCGCCGGGATGACGTTCTTTCGCCGGGATGACGGATTGGGGAAGTATCAGCCCCGCTTCTTCTCCTGCCACGAGGCGATGTGATCGAGGCCGATCAGCTCCTCATAGGTCTGGCGCGGGCGGACGATGTCGAATTTCGAGCCCTTGACCAGCACCTCGGCGATGAGCGGGCGCGAATTATAGGTGCCGGACTGGGCCGCGCCATAGGCGCCCGCCGTCATCACGGCGAGGAGATCGCCCTCTTCCACTTCCGGCATCTTGCGGTCGAGGGCGAAATAATCGCCGGTCTCGCAAATGGGGCCCACCACATCGGCCACGAATTCGCGGCCATCCAGCGGCTCGGTGACGGGGATGATGTCGTGCCAGGCGTCATAGAGGGTGGGGCGGATCAGGTCGTTCATCGCCGCATCCTGGATGACGAAGCTCTTGGCCGCCCCCTTCTTCACATAGATGACGCGCGACACCAGGATGCCGGCATTGCCGGCGATCATGCGGCCCGGCTCCAGCACCAGCTTGCAGCCGAGATGGCCCAGCGTGCGCTTCACCATGCCGGCATATTCGTCCGGATGCGGCGGCACGTCATTGGTGCCGCGATAGGGAACGCCCAGGCCCCCGCCCAGGTCGATATGGCGGATGTCATGGCCTTCGCGCTTGAGCTCGGCCGTCAGCTCGGCGATGCGCTTGAAGGCCTGCTCGAAGGGGGCAAGCTCGGTGATCTGGCTGCCGATATGGGTGTCGATGCCCGACACCTCGATGCCTTCGAGCTTGCGCGCCTTGGCATAGACGCGCCTGGCCTCGGCAAAGGCGATGCCGAACTTGTTCTCGGCCTTGCCGGTGGTGATCTTGGCATGGGTCTTGGCGTCGACATCGGGATTGACGCGCAAGGAGATATTGGCGCGCATGCCGAGCCGGGTGGCGACGCTGGCCAGAAGCTCGAGCTCGGGCTCGGATTCGACATTGAAGCAGGCGATGCGCTCCTTGAGCGCCAGCGCCATTTCCCGCGCCGTCTTGCCGACACCGGAAAAGACGATCTTGCGGCCGGGCACGCCGAGCGCCAGCGCGCGGCGCAATTCGCCCTCCGAGACGACATCGATGCCGGAGCCCAGATCGACCAGGGTCTTCACCACCGCCTGGTTGGAATTGGCCTTCATCGAATAGCAGATGGCGTGGTCCTGGCCCTGGAAGGCCTCGTCATAGACGCGGTAATGGCGCTCGAG
Source organism: Taklimakanibacter lacteus (assembly GCA_003576695.1). GTDB lineage: Bacteria > Pseudomonadota > Alphaproteobacteria > Rhizobiales > Aestuariivirgaceae > Taklimakanibacter > Taklimakanibacter lacteus. Next base: position 231,489 of record QOZQ01000006.1, on the reverse strand, counting down.
CGTGGCGGTCGAATAGCAATAGAAAGGGGTGCCCACCTCCTCGGCGATCACCCTGAGGCTCACCTCCTCGGCATGGAGATGGCCCTCCTTGTAGGCGAAATGGTGCATGGCGGCCGCTAGATCACTTGATCAGGGGGTCGAGCACGGAGGGCTCGTTGGATTTCTTCGTCCCCTCAGGCGCCTGGGGCGAACCCCTGACGCCGCAACCGGCGAGGAGGCCCGAAAGGACGACAAGGGCGAGGAGAAGACGGGTCATGCGGGATGATTAGACCAAGGCGGGCGGGCGGGGAAGAGGGATGTGATCGGCACCCGCCGGTTCGCCTACCGGCAAAGTGACGGCACCTTTTTACACATCTCCTCCATGATGCGTCTCGTGTCGTTGTCGCTGAGTTCTAATCCCAGGCGACGAGTATGGCGGCCGCAGTCAAAGGCGATGCGGCCGCCTCTGAAGGTCATGAATGAAACTCTTTGCGCCGGGAGCCAGGACGGCAGCCAGAAGTCGGATCCCTGCCGAAGGTTGGAGATGTTCGCTACCGGATATTTCTTCGTAAAGTGCAAGAGCGGGATTTTCCTGATGCGCCGTAACGTCGTCGCATCGAGCTCGATGATTTCCCTGCCGAAAAAATACCAGAGGGATAGGCCGGCAAACAGCACGGAGACTATGGTCCAACCTGCCAGCCATCTGATCATGAGGCGCGTGAAATCAGGGCCTTTGGATATCACTTCCCCTTCCACGCTCATACGCACGCCATCCGGAGGCGAGCCATTCCACAAGACGATGAATCCGTGAATTTCGCTGTAAGCGATGAGGATCAGAAAAATGCTGAGGAATATGGTGGCAAAAGCCATCCGCGCTACTGGGATCGTTATGCGAAGCTTGTCACCGTCATTTTCGAGGATCGCCCGGTCATAGCTGGGATAGATGACGGCCATGTCTCAAGCTACCTCTTCATTTGCGCCGAGCGACTTCACTCGCCGGGACATTTGCTCGATCACATATTTCGCATCCGCTTCATCGAGGCCAGAGGCGAGGTAATGGGCGCCGCGACCATGATCGAAGACGATCGTGCCGTCCTTGAGAGATAGAGAAGAGGTGCTGTGCTCGGTATCCGCTGAGCCAGCTGGAGGTGATGCAAATCTCAGATTGGCGACCCCGTTCACGTCATATTCGCGGCTGCGCCTGAAAATCGGTATCTGCTTCGTTCGCTTCAATCGAATCGAATTGAGCTCGATGATTTCTTTGCCAGCGATGCTCCACAGCAACTCGGCGATGATCCCGATGCCGCCATAAGTCCAGAGCGTTGTAAAGATGGCCATGAAAACATACTCATACATCTCTCTGGTCTCGCCCGGCTTGCCTTTGAGAAACAAATACGGAAGGAGGAACTCGACATAAGCCCAGATGATCAGCCACAGGAATCCGAAGGCCGTAATGCCGAGTCGGAATTCTGCCGGGATCGTGATATGCAGGCCGGTGCCGTCATTCTCTATGATTGCTCGCCCCCTCCCGTGTTCTACGCCAGCTATGTTCATGTTGCCGCCGCTGGCCTCTGCGCGGAGAGATTTGACGTGCTCGCACATCTCATCGATCACATATTGCGCCTCTGCTTCATTGAGGTCTTGGCCCAAATACCTGGTGGTCCGCCCATAATCGAACGTGATAGCGCCGTCTCGGAAACTCAAATGCGACAATGTATTTTTGTTGTTGGCATCTTTTGGTCGCGGCGAAATGGGTCGCATATTTCTGATGCTCGAAACTGCAAAGTCCCTGCTGAGGCTGAAGAACAGAATTCGCTTGCGCAGACGCAGCAAGGTCGAGCTGAGCTCAATGATTTCCTTGCCGACGACTTGCCAGAGGAGGGTATAGATCATCGACATGCCGGCAACTGTCCACATCGCAAACCAGAAATATGACAAAAGCGGACCGCTGACAAAGGAACGGTCTGTCGGCTCTCCAGTAAGCAATTCGAAAGCGATGATCGCTTCGGCTATGACCCAGATGGTCAGCCATAGGCACATGAACATCATGCCTTTGGGCTGGATCTCCGCCGGGATCGTGATGCGCAATCCCGTCTCGCCATGCTCGATGACCGCCCGGCCTTTGCCGGGTTCGACAATTGCCATTGGATGTACCGTCCCAATGGGGCAGAGATATAGGGACTCGCGCGCCGGGAACAAGATGGCGCTCGCAAAATCCTTAAGGAACGCCCAACAGGCGTTTTACTCCCGCACCAGCTCCGGATCGATCGTATAGAGATCCTGCGCCCGGCTGACGCCGCGGAGCGCGAAGCGGCCGACGGAGACGAGGCGGGAGCGTTCGGGCTCGGGCGTGGCGGCGGCGAAATCGGAGGAGAGCAGGATATTGCGCTCGACCGAGCGGCACAGCGCCACGATGCGGCTCACCTCGTTCACCGCCGGGCCGATGACGGTGAAATCGAGCCGCGTGGCCGAGCCGATATTGCCGTAGAACACATCCCCGATATGGAGCCCGAGATTGACGCCGGCAACCGCGCGGCCTTCGGCTTTGCGCTTCTCGTTCAGCTCGGCGATGCGCTTCCGCATCTTCATCTCGGCGAGAAGTGCGCGCCGGCAGGTCTCCTCGGGCCCGGCGCCGCCGAAGATGGCGAGCACGCCGTCGCCGGTCAGCTTCAGCACGCTGCCGCCCTTGTCGTGGATGGCCGAGATCACCGCATCGGCATAGTCGTTGAGGAGCGGGATCACCTCGTCGGGCGGCGATGAATCGGTGATGGTGGTGAAATCCCTGAGGTCGGAATACCACAGGACGGCATTGATGCGGTCGGCGACGCCGCGCACGATGCGGCCCTGCAGCACACGCTGCCCGGCATCGCGGCCGAGATAGACCTCGGCGATGGTCTCGGCGACGCGGGCACTCTCTCTAGAATCGCAGATTGGCGCCGAGTCTCACGATATATCCGTCCTCAATCTCCAGGCTGTCAGTTGAGGCGCCGGTCGGCAGATCCGCAAGGCTGGTGTCATCATCGAAGAATAGATACAGTCCCTCTGCCTTGATGCTCAAATTCTCAGTCATGCCCCATTCAAGGCCACCACCGATCGCCCCGCCAGTAGCCGAAACGTCAGCGCTGCCACCCTCCTCCGTGTCTTCGAATTCTCCTTCAAGAAAAGCCACGCCACCAGTCACGTAAAGCAGCGTATTGTCCATGGCCCAGCCGACGCGCCCACGTATGGTGGCCAGGAAATCAATCTCCAAGGTTACTTCGCCAGGAGCGAAAATCTGATCTTCGGCGGAACTATCCCAATCGACTGCTGAAATATCTCCTTCGATGCCGAACACCCAGTCACCACTTTGCCAGTTCCACCCCAACTGGGCACCACCCAAGATCCCTTCTGCGTCGAAGTCACTCAGATCATTGTTCACATCTGCGTCACGGTCGAACTCGCCATCTGTGCCGACTCCGCCGTAACCGAAATGAGCGCCGATATAGGGACCGCTCCAATCATAGACTGCGGGCTCCTCGACGAAATCCGCCGCCTGCGCGCTCGAAATCACGAAAGCTGAAACGGCACCGGCCAAAAGAAGTTTATTGATCATTGGTCCCAGCCCGATTGGATATGAGTGAAAATACTGCACCTGGGTTGCCGGAAGGTCAACCGACCCCTACCCGATTCTTGCCCGTTGTGGCTTTCAGGTCACATGGCAGCATGCGTTCGCCGGCAATCTGGATGTCGAACGGATTGCCGGCCTCGATCCCGATGATCGGCGTGATTGTCGGCGGCCTAATCAGCTTAGGTGTCTCGCTCCTGGTCCAGTGCAGGTTCTGGAGCGACGCGCGGCTCGGCGAATGCCAGGAAGAGGGGCGATGGAGCCGAGCCATGGGTATTCTTGATCCCGCTCGCCAGCCTCCCGAAGGATATTACCTTGACCCCTGACGAACCGAGCATGCTCCTCCATCTGCGAGACAATAAGGCTTTTAATTCAGTCCTCGGGACGGATGACGCTCACAACATGATATTGGCGGCTTTCGGCACGATGTTTTCACGTCGCATGGTGCTCACGGAGCGGTTAAAGAACGGGAAGGTGGTGTCCACTGTGCGCGACGAAGTAGCCTTTCACGGAGGTCTTCATCTGATGGATTACTGGCAATCCACTTGCCAAGCGGTTCGTCGGCAAAGATTGCACCTAGCGACGCGCGAAGCGGATTCGTATCAGAATCTATTGCCGAATGTTTCCAGTATTGGTCGGCGGTTCAATCTCGCACCAGCTCGGGATCGATCGTGTAGAGATCCTGCGCCCGGCTGACACCGCGGAGCGCGAAGCGGCCGACCGAGACCAGGCGGGAGCGTTCGGGCTCGGGCGTGGCGGCGGCGAAATCGGAGGAAAGCAGGATATTGCGCTCGACCGAGCGGCACAGCGCCACGATGCGGCTCACCTCGTTCACCGCCGGGCCGATGACGGTGAAATCGAGCCGCGTGGCCGAGCCGATATTGCCGTAGAACACATCCCCGATATGGAGCCCGAGATTGACGCCGGCAACCGCGCGGCCTTCGCTTTTCCGCTTCTCGTTCAGCTCGGCGATGCGCTTCCGCATCTTCATCTCGGCGAGAAGCGCGCGCCGGCAGGTCTCTTCCGGCCCGGCGCCGCCGAAGATGGCGAGCACGCCGTCGCCGATCAGCTTCAGCACGCTGCCGCCCTTGTCGTGGATGGCCGAGATCACCGCATCGGCATAGTCGTTGAGGAGCGGGATCACCTCGTCCGGCGGCGATGAATCGGTGATGGTGGTGAAATCCCTGAGGTCGGAATACCACAGGACGGCATTGATGCGGTCGGCGACGCCGCGCACGATGCGGCCCTGCAGCACGCGCTGCCCGGCATCGCGGCCGAGATAGACCTCGGCGATGGTCTCGGCGACGCGGGCCAGCGAAGCGCACTTGAGCGCCAGCGCTAGAAGCGGCACCAGGCGGCGCAGCGCGATGAGCTCCGCATCGCTGAAGCCTTCCGGCTTCGCCGTCGACCATTGCGTATAGATGCAGTCCATCTCGCCGATGGCGGCCTCGCGGTCGAAGCGCTGCAGGAAGGCGACATAGTCGGTCTGCTTCTGCTGGTCGAGCTGGTCGAGATAGAAGAAATCGCGCGGATCGTCGGGGCCGAGGCGGCGGCGCAATTCATCGCCACCCGTCTCGAGCAGATGGAAGAAGATGCTGCGGCGCCAGTTCTCCTCGGAATAGGAGCCGGGGGAATATTCCGACATCTCGCGCTCGACCGCGCCATCGGCGCGCCAGTGGAAGGCGCGGCCCTCATGGATGGGATGCAGCGTGTCGATCACGGCGGTGGCGATGGCAAGGCCGAGGCCCGCCTCGTTGCAGTCGGCGCAGAAGCCATGGAGCAGCGCCACTTCCGACTGGCCGGCAATGCCGCGCGCGATGATCGCCTGCGAGATGCGCGAGATGTCGCCTTCATTCATGCGGGTTTCTTTCTTTCGGCGCGTGAATCTCGCCACGATATCGGGGGCGTCGAGCTGAAGCCAGTGTCAAATCGATTTGCTCTTGCCTATGACCGGAGCGTGCGACCGGAAAGTGAAGGAGCCAGGGCGCCGGCTCGTGAGCCTTGTGAACAGGCGACCGCCTGAAGCCGCCATTGACGGAAAGGCCCGGGATTTACCGGCGAAAATCTCCCCGTTCCTTTCCCGTAATGGCGAGGATCATTTCCCCTACTTCGTCAGCAGCTTCAACCAGCGCGCCGCTTCGCGCTTCACATTGGCGGGTGCGGTGCCGCCGAGGCTCACGCGCGAGGCGACGGAGTTCTCCACCGAGAGCACCTTGTAGACATCGGTGGTGATCCTGTCGTTGACGCCGTGCATGTCGGTGAGGCTCAAGCTCGCGAGATCGCAGTTCTTCTTCTCGGCCAGCGCCACCAGCGCCCCCGTCACGTGATGCGCCTCGCGGAAAGGCAGGCCGAGCGAGCGCACCAGCCAGTCGGCGAGGTCGGTCGCGGTGGCGAAACCCTGGGCGGCGGCGGCGCGCATCGTCTTGGCATTGGGCTCGAGGTCCTTGATCATGCCGGTCATCGCCGCGACGGCGAGCGAGAAATTGTCGATCGCATCGAAGGCCGGCTCCTTGTCCTCCTGCATGTCCTTCGAATAGGTCAGCGGCAGGCCCTTCATCACCAGCAACAACGAGGTGAAGGCGCCCAGCACACGGCCCGGCTTGCCGCGGATGAGCTCGGCCGCATCGGGATTGCGCTTCTGCGGCATGATCGAGGAGCCGGTGGTGAATCTGTCGGAGAGCGTCACGAAGCGGAACTGCGCCGAGCACCAGATGACGATCTCTTCGGCCAGGCGCGAGAGATGCATCGCGCCGATCGAAGCGGCGGCGAGCAGCTCGAGCACGAAATCGCGGTCGGCCACCGCATCGAGCGAATTGCGCATCGGCCGGTCGAAGGCGAGCTCCTTCGCCGTCATGGCGCGGTCGATGGGGAAGGATGTGCCGGCGAGCGCCGCGGCGCCCAGAGGCGATTCATTCATGCGCTTGCGCGCATCGCCGATGCGGCTCCTGTCGCGCGCCAGCATCTCGACATAGGCCAGCATGTGATGGCCGAAGGTGACGGGCTGGGCCACCTGCAAATGGGTGAAGCCCGGCATGATGGTGGCCGCGTGCTTCTCGGCCTTGGCGGCGAGAGCGAGCTGCAAGTCCTTGAGCTGTCCGTCGAGATGGTCGCAGACATCGCGAATATAGAGGCGGAAATCGGTCGCCACCTGGTCGTTGCGCGAGCGGGCGGTGTGGAGCCGCCCGGCGGCCGGGCCGATCAGGTCCTTCAGGCGCTGCTCGACATTCATATGGATGTCTTCCAGCGCGCGCGAAAAAGTGAAGGAGCCTCCCTCGATTTCGGCTTGCACCTTCTCCAGGCCCCGCCTTATTTCAGCCGCGTCTGACTTCGAGATGATGCCCTTCTCGGCAAGCATCCTGGCATGGGCGAGCGATCCTCTGATATCCTGCGCGAACAGTCTCTGGTCAAAGCCGATCGAGGCATTGATCTCTTCCATGATGGCGTCGGGCGCGCTCTCGAACCTGCCGCCCCACATCTTGTTGGTCATCGCCTGCCTCGTTAATGGAATCCCGAATGAGTGAAAAAGCCCGAACCCTGAGGCCCGCCATCCTGATCGTCGTCCTTGCCGTCCTGGCCACGGCCTTCGGGGTTTACTTGAAGGGGGAAGGCGATGGCAAGGTCGAGACGGCGTCGCCCGCGGCGCCGGGCCAGGTGAGCCGGGCGCTGGCGACCGGCGCCATGGCGGCCTTTGTGGTCAAGGGCGAAAGAAAGCCGGTGCCCGAGATCAGCCTCACGCCGGAAAACGGGGCGGCGACATCGCTCAAGGCCTGGAAGGGCCGGGTCGTGCTGGTCAATCTGTGGGCCACCTGGTGCGCGCCCTGCCGCAAGGAAATGCCCGCGCTCGCCCAATTGCAGAGCGAGATGGGAGGGCCTGATTTCGAGGTCGTCGCCATCAGCGTCGACCGCAAGGGCTTCGAAGCGTCGGGCCAGTTCCTGAAAGAGGTGGGTGCCACCGCGCTCAAGCTCTATGCCGATCCCTCGACCGAAGCCTTGAGCCAGTTCCAGGCGGTGGGCCTGCCGGCCTCGATCCTCATCGACCGCGAAGGCCGCGAGATCGGCCGCCTCCTCGGCCCCGCCGAATGGAATTCACCGGAAGCCAAAGCGCTGATCAAAGCGGCGATTCAAGAAGAATAAGCGCAACATCCAACACCGTCATCCCGGCGAAAGTGACGGTCCCTATAGTCCGTCATCCCGGCGAAAGCCGGGACCCCCTGAATAGAATCAACCGGGCGGTGCTGCCCTGTTTCAGCGAGCTGATGCCGATCTTCGCCCGGCGAAGCCGGGCCCCAATTGGATTGGCGAAGCGCGGGGAACACAACCCAGATTGGCCTTATTCAGGGGTCCCGGCTTTCGCCGGGATGACGAACGTTGGTGTTCGCCTCGCCGGGATGACGAACGATGGTGGTCGTCTCGCCGCGTTGATGTTCTTCCTTACCGTGTCGGCACCGGCTTTTCGCCGCGATAGTCATAGAAGCCGCGATTGGTCTTGCGGCCGAGCCAGCCGGCCTCGACATATTTCACCAGCAGCGGGCAGGGGCGGTATTTGGAATCGGCGAGGCCTTCATAGAGAACCTGCATGATCGACAGGCAGGTATCGAGGCCGATGAAATCGGCAAGCTCGAGCGGGCCCATCGGATGATGGGCGCCGAGCTTCATCGACAGGTCGATCGCCTCGACATTGCCGACGCCTTCGTAAAGCGTATAGACCGCCTCGTTGATCATCGGCATCAGGATGCGGTTGACGATGAAGGCCGGGAAATCCTCGGCCACCGCGATCGTCTTCTTCAGCTTGAGCGAGAATTCCTTCACCGAGCTGAAGGTCTGCTCGTCGGTGGCGATGCCGCGGATGAGCTCGACCAGCTCCATGAGCGGCACCGGATTCATGAAGTGGATGCCCATGAATTTTTCCGGCCGGTCGGTCGAGGCGGCGAGCCTGGTGATCGAGATCGAAGATGTGTTGGTGCCGAGCAACGCATGCTCCGCGAGATGCGGGCAGACCGCGGTGAAGATCTTGCGCTTGACCGCCTCGTCCTCGACGGCGCTTTCGATCACCAGATCGCAATCGCCGAAATCCTCATAGGAGGGCGCGGTCGAGATGTTCTTCAGCGCCTTGTCGCGCTCGGCTTCGGTGATCTTGGCGGACCTGACCTGGCGGGAGAGGTTGCCGTTGATGGTGGCGAGTCCCGCCTCCATCCGCTCCTTGCTCACATCGTTGAGAAGCACCGTGAAGCCCGAAAGGGCGCAAACATGGGCGATGCCGTTGCCCATCTGACCGGCGCCAATGACGCCGACTTTTTTAATCTGCATGTCCGTCTACTACCCACTTGGTAAAGGCGTGGGAGCCTATATCGTGCCTGTTGCTTGAGCAAGTGCATTTCGCATGTGCGAAATCGACGGGTCTGGCATACCGCAGGGGCGATATACGGCGCTCTTCAGCTTCTGGCATGATCGGGCATGACCCATACAAATGAGGGCCCCGCGGGGCTGCCGGCGGCCCGGCTCAATTGGGCTTTATGGGCGCTTTTTGCCGGGAATTTCATCATCGGCACCGGCATCCTGCTGCCAGCGGGCATGCTGAACGATCTCTCCGCCGGCCTCGGCGTCAGCCCGGCGACGGCCGGCCTCCTGATGCTGGCCAGCGGCATCGTCATCGGCCTGGGCGCCCCGTTCTTCGCCACCTTCACCAGCGGCATCGATCGCCGCGTCCTTCTGGTGGGCTCGCTTATCTTCTATGCGGCGGGCCATGCGCTCTCGGCATTGGCGCCCGATTTCTGGTCGCTGCTGGCCTTGCGCGCCATCACCGTGATCTCGGCCGGCATCTTCACGCCGCAGGCGGCGGCGAGCGTCGGGCTGATAGTGCCGCCGGAAAAACGCGCGGGCGCCGTGGCCTTCATCTTCATCGGCTGGTCGATCGCCTCGGTCGCCGGCATGCCCTGCGGCAGTCTCATCGCCGCCTTTATCGGCTGGCGCTTCGCCTATGCGATCATGGCGCTGCTGGCGCTTGCGGCCGGCATCATCGTATGGCGCACAATGCCGTCAGGCCTCCATGTCGGCAAGCTCTCGCTCGCCGCCTGGCGCGACGTGTTCTTCGATCCGGTGCTGATCCTCATCCTGCTGGTTACGCTGGCAAGCTCGTCGGGGCAGTTCACGGCGTTCAGCTATATGGCGCCGCTCTTCAAGGATCTGCTCGGCGCATCGCCCGCCCTCATTGCCGGTCTCCTCGCCGGCTTCGGCGCCGCGGGCGTTCTCGGCAATTTCATCGCCGCGCGCTTCGTCGCCCGCATCGGCATCGACCGCATGATCCTGCTCGCCCTTGGCGCATTGCTCATCGGCATGATCGTCTTCTCGGCGACACTTGGCCTGCTCGCGGGCGCAGCCGTCGCGATGGCGATCTGGGGCCTCGGCACCTTCTCGTCCAACTCGCTGCAGCAGAGCCGGCTCATCGCCCATGCGCCGGCGCTCGCCTCGGCCTCGGTGGCGCTCAACACATCCACCATCTATCTGGGCCAGGCGATCGGCGCCGGCGTCGGCGCGAAGATCGTCGCCGAGCATCTCCTCGCCTGGCTGACGCCGGTCGGTTCCCTCTTCGCGGCGCTGGCGATCGTGTTCACGCTCATCGCGAGCCGTTTCGATCGCCGGAGAGGCTGATCGCGATCATGTGAAGCGCGGGTGCTGCCAAAGCATGAGAGACTGCGCGCATGGATTTCACCACGCGGTGGCCGCAGCTCGCGCCCGGCACAAGGCGCTGGTCCAACGCGGCCTCGTCACATCATCGTTTCGCCGCCGGCGAAGGGTGCTTCCGCTTCGATGAGCTGACGGTCGGCCTCGTGCTCACCGCCCAGCCCGGTCATTGGGGCGCCTATGCCAGCGATGCCGAACGCGAATTGCCGCTGCTGCCGGGATCGGGCTGGATATTCCCGGCCGGGCTCGATGGGCGTTGCAGCTGGAAGGGGCCGCAGGCGATCATCAATGTGAGCCTGCCGCGGGCCCTCTTCGCCGACGAGGGTGTGGAGGAGATCAGGGACTTCACCGTCGGCACGCTCGATCCGCTGGCGGCCGAGCTGGTCTTCGCGCTCCACGCCGCCCCCGATGATGCGCCTGAGCTCTATCGCGAGAGCCTCTCGGTCACGCTCGCGCTGCATCTGGCGCAAGGGCGCCTCTTTGCCGATCGCGTCCCGGCGCGAGACCGGCGCATCCTGCGCGCGCTCGCTTTCATCGAAGCGCATCTGGCGGAAGATCTGGCGCTCCAGCCGCTCGCGGCCATCGCCGCCGTGAGCCCCTATCACTTCCTGCGCCGGTTCAAGGCCGAGACCGGCGCCACGCCCCATGCCTATGTCACGCAGCGGCGCATGACGCGGGCAAGGCAGATGATCGAAACGACACGCGTGCCGATCGCCGACATCGCCTGGTCGCTGGGCTACAGGGACGCGTCGCGCTTTGCGAAGCTGTTCCGGCGCCATGTCGGAACCGCGCCCGCAAGCTTGCGAAAAGCAAGATCGGCCTAGAAACCAGCAAGACCGCCACCTCCGTCCGGTCGCAGTGCGGCCGATAATCCGCGCCTTGCGAACAAGGAGGCGAAGATGAAGCTCATCATCCTGAGTGCCATTGCGGCAATGATCATGGCCGCGCAGGCCGCGGCGGCCGATGTCATGACCCGCAAGGTCACTTTCACCAGCGGGGGTGAATCCATGGCGGGCATCCTGCATCTGCCCGCCGACCATGCCGGCCGCAGGCTGCCGGGCATTCTGGTCGCCGGATCATGGACCACGGTCAAGGAGCAGATGGCGCAGAACTATGCGCAAGAACTCGCAAGGCGGGGCTATGCGGCGCTGACTTTCGATTTCCGCAATTTCGGCGAATCGGGCGGCGAGCCGCGCGCCCATGAAAGCCCGTCCCGCAAGGTTGCCGATTTCAGGGCGGCGGCGGAATTCCTGCGGACGGTGCCGGAAGTCGATGCGGCCCGCACCGGCATCCTCGCGGTCTGCGCCTCCGCCGGCTATGCCGCGCAGGCGATCAATGAAGGGGCGCCCATCAAGGCTTTCGTGGCGGTTGCGGGCTGGTTTCACGACAAGGCGAGTGTCGGCTCGATCTATGGTGGAGATGCCGGTGTCGCCAAGCGCATCAAGGCCGGCGAGGAGGCTCGCGCCATCTTCGATCGCGACGGCGAGGTGCGCTATGTGAAAGCCTTCGACTACAAGGACACGAGCGCCGCCATGGCCGGGCCTTTCGACTATTATGGCAGCGCCCATCGCGGCGGCATCGCGCAATGGGACAATCGCTTCGCGCTGATGGGCTGGCCCGAATGGCTCACCTATGACAGCGTCGCCGCCGCCAAGGCACTGAAGGTGCCGAGCCTCTTCGTCCATTCCGACAATGCAGCGCTGGCGGCGAATGTGAGAGCGATCCATGCGGCGGTCAGGGCGCCCAAGGATCTCCTCTGGTCGAGCGAGGACCATTTCTCCTTCTATGACGATCCCCAGGTGGTGAAACGCTCGAGCGACGCGGCGGTTCGCCACTTCGCCAGGTATCTGACGCGTGAACTCGGTCCCACCGGCACGGCTGACGAAGCCCAGGTGATCGCGGTCGTCTCGTCCATTCCGCTCGCCGTCGATCTTGCCGCTTATGATGTCGCCGAACGCGCTTTCGCGCCCAAAATCCTCATCGACTATACGAGCCTGTGGGGCGGCGAGGCGCAGCGCATGACGCCGGCCGCGCTGATGACGGCCTGGCGCGGCATCGTGCCGGGCTTCGATGCGACACGCCACGAGATCACCGATGTGAAAGCGACGATAGAGGGCGACACGGCGCGGGCGTCGGCCTTTGTCGATGGCCGGCATTATCTGGGCGAGCGCGTGTGGCGCCCGATCGGAACCTATGACTGGCAGCTGGCGAGGATCGACGGCATGTGGAAGGTCACGCATATGACCTTCAGCCTCACGCAGGAGATAGGTGAGCGGGCGCTCGCGGCCGAGGCGATGGAGCGGGCGAAAGCGAAAATGAGATAGCGAGTCGCACAAAATAAAAGGCCCGGCAAAAGCCGGGCCTTGGATTTGGTCCTGAATGCTGCCTTACTTCCCCAGCTTGCCGAGCTCGGCTTCGAGCTCCGGCACCGCCTGGAAGAGATCGGCGACGAGGCCGTAATCGGCGACCTGGAAGATCGGCGCTTCCTCGTCCTTGTTGATGGCGACGATGACCTTCGAGTCCTTCATGCCGGCCAGATGCTGGATGGCGCCCGAAATGCCGACCGCGATATAGAGATCGGGAGCGACGACCTTGCCGGTCTGGCCGACCTGGTAGTCGTTCGGCACGAAGCCCGCATCGACGGCGGCGCGGGAAGCGCCGACCGCGGCGCCGAGCTTGTCGGCGACCTTGTCGAGCATGTGGAAGTTCTCGCCATTCTGCATGCCGCGGCCGCCCGAGACGATGATCTTGGCCGAGGTGAGCTCGGGGCGGTCGGACTTGGAGAGATTCTCGCCCTGATAGGAGGAGAGGCCCGGATCGGCGGGGCCTTGCGTCTTCTCGACCGGCGCCGAGCCGCCTTCGCCCGTCGCCGGGAAGGCCGCGGTCCTGACCGTGATGAGCTTCTTCTTGTCGCCCGACTGCACCGTCTGCACGGCATTGCCGGCATAGATGAGGCGCACGAAGGTGTCGGGCGACTTCACTTCCGAGATGTCGGAGATCTGCATGACATCGAGAAGAGCGGCGGCGCGCGGCATGTAGTTCTTGCCGTTGGTGGTGGCGGGCGCCACGATATGGTCATAGGGGCCGGCAAGCGAGACGATCAATGCCGCCATCGGCTCGGCGAGCGGGCGCTCATATTGCGCCGCATCGACATGCAGCACCTTCTTGACGCCGTCGAGCTTCGCGGCTTGCGCGGCAGCGGCATCGGCCTTGTTGCCGGCCACCAGCACATGGACATCGCCGCCGAGCTTCGCCGCGGCGGTCAGCGCCTTGTGGGTCGCGTCCTTGAGATGAGCATTGTCATGCTCGGCAATGAGAAGAACAGCCATCTCAGATCACTCCCGCTTCTTTGAGCTTCGATACGAGTTCGGGCACCGACTTCACCTTGACGCCGGCCTGGCGCTTCGGCGGCTCGGCGGTGTTGACCACCTTGAGGCGCGGCGTGACATCGGCGCCGTAATCGGCCGGGGTCTTCTCTTCGAGCGGCTTCTTCTTCGCCTTCATGATATTGGGGAGCGAGGCATAGCGCGGCTGGTTGAGACGGAGATCGGTGGTCATGATCAGCGGCATCTTGACCTTGATGGTCTGCAAGCCGCCGTCGATCTCGCGCGTCACGGTCGCTTCGGCGCCGTCGATCTCGAGCTTCGAGGCGAAGGTCGCCTGCGCCCAGCCGAGGAGGGCCGAGAGCATCTGGCCGGTCTGGTTGCAATCGTCGTCGATCGCCTGCTTGCCGAGGATCACGAGATCGGGCTTCTCGGCCTCGATCACGCCTTTCAGGATCTTGGCGATGCCGAGCGGCTCGACATAGCTGTCGCTCTTGATGAGGATGCCGCGGTCGGCGCCCATGGCGAGCGCGGTGCGGATGGTTTCCTGCGCCTGGGCCGGGCCCACGGATATGGCGACGACCTCGGTCGCCTTGCCCGCTTCCTTGAGACGGACCGCTTCCTCGACGCCGATCTCGTCGAAGGGGTTCATCGACATCTTCACATTGGCGAGCTCGACGCCCGAGCCGTCCGCCTTGACGCGAATTTTGACGTTGTAATCAACGACGCGCTTGACCGCGACCAGAACCTTCATGGGCACTCCTCATGGGGTTGCCGCCCTTTGTGGCGGCGCACAAATCGGGCCGGAAACTAGAGACCGGGCCCATCCGAGTCAACGCCGATACCGGCAAAACAATGCCGCCTGCGACGTTGCAAACCACCCTCGCCCCGCCTTTCAGTTCCCCTTCTCCCGTGCGCAGCATGGGAGAAGGGGCCCGAAGGGCGGATGAGGGCTCTTTCTCAAAGCCCAAGAAGTTTTCAAAGGCATTGCGTTTTGCAGGCGAAGAGCCCTCACCCGGCCTTCGGCCACCCTCTCCCATCGCTTCGCGACGGGCGAGGGGAAAATCGGAGAGGGCTCGCTACGTCTGGGTTTTCACCAGAAGCCGCGAGCGCAGCACGAAAGTGAGGATGAGGCCGCAGAGGAACCCGCCAATATGCGCCCACCACGCCACCTGGTCGCCCTCATCGGTGGCGATGAAAACGCTGACAACCTGCAGGAGGAACCAGCCGCTCAAGGCCCAGAAGGCCGAGATCGGCAAGGGAATGCGCAGGAAGAGCAGGATCCACACCCGCGCTTTGGGATAGAGCAGGAGATAGGAGGCGAGCACGCCCGACACCGCGCCCGAGGCGCCGATCAGCGGGGCGGCCGATTGCGGCGCCAGCAGCGTGTGCAGCATGCCGGCGGCGGCCCCGCACAGGAGATAGAAGATCAGGAAGCCCGCATGGCCGAAGGCATCCTCGACATTGTCGGCGAAGACCCAGAGGAAGGCCATGTTGGAGATGAGATGCCACCAGCCGCCATGCAGGAACTGATAGGTGATGAGGGTCAGGGGCTCGGGGATGGGATTATAGGCGGTGCCGGGATTGACGATGTGGATGAGCTCGACCGGCACGATGCCATAGCCCGTGGCCACCGCCCACAGCACCTCTTCGCTGGTGAAGGCGCCGGTGAGCAGGAACACGACGACATTGATGAGGATGAGGGCGCCCGTCACATACTGGAAGCGGATGACCTTCAACGGCGTGTCGTCATGCAGAGGAACGAACATCAGCGGTTGGCTCCCTTGACCCACAGCACATCGCCCGAGCCCTGCGCATTCACCCAGCGGCTGGCGACGAAGAAGAAATCCGACAGGCGGTTGACGAAAGTGAGGACGCCGTCGCTCACATCCTCCTCAGGGTCGAGGCTGAGCTCGACGATGAGCCGTTCGGCGCGCCGGCACACGGTGCGGCAGAGATGGAGATGCGCCGCGCCGGCATGGCCGCCCGGCAGCACGAAAGAGCGCAAGGGCTTGAGATCGGCATTGAGCTCGTCGATCTCGGCCTCGAGCCGCTCGGTCTGGTGCGCCGTCATGCGCAAGGGCTCGTAGCCCAGGTCCTTGCCGGTGTCGGGCACGCAGAGATCGGCGCCCAGATCGAAGAGATCGTTCTGGATGCGGGCCAGCATGCCGTCGAGGCGGGCGAATTCACCGGTGTGCAACCGGGCGATGCCGAGCACGGCATTGGTCTCATCGACCGTGCCATAGGCCTGGATGCGCAAATGGGTCTTGGGCACGCGCTCGCCGGAACCCAGCGCCGTGTCACCTTTATCGCCGGTGCGTGTATAGATGCGGTTGAGAACGACCATGGGACAGTCTTAGCGGTTGTTGCCGCGCCGTTGAATAGCCAAGACACACGATCTCTGAAACGCGTTTCCCCCTCGCCCGTTGCGTAGCAATGGGAGAGGGTGCCCGAGAGGGCGGGTGAGGGCTCTTTGGTCCAGGATTTGGCCCGCTTCGCGGGAAGAGCCCTCATCCGGCCTATCGGCCACCTTGTATGGGGCTTTTTGTCAAGAACAGATTCATTCATTTGCTCCTCCTTGTTCACAAGACGATGGATCGAGGCGTCGATCGGGGGAACTTGCATGATGTGGCGAAGACTTCCGCCACAGCCTTGTATACGGCGGCCACTGAGGGCCTGACCATGATGCAGTCATGCGCATCGTCGGCAAGTTCCGTGATGCTGGCTCCAATCTTCTCCGCGACATCAAAGCCATGGTGGCGCAACGGTCAGCCATCACCCCGGATCGAGAACGGCCATGAGGCCGAAACCTTTCTCCAGTTATCCTGTTTTGCTCTCCTCTTATCCCACCTGGCGCAATGTAATGCCCTCAGGTTCCACGCCCTGGGTGGCCATGCGCCACAGAGCGATGAGCAGCTTGCGGGCAAGCGCCACGATCATCAATTTGCGGATGTCCTTGCGGGCGCTCTGGGTCTTGTGCCGGTACCATTGGGCCAGCGGGCTGTCCTCCTGGAACCTGAGAAAGCGCCAGGCGAACTGGATCATGCCGCGCCTGACCCGGCTATTGCCGGCGCGCGCCAGACCTTGTTCGCGCCGTCTCGTCCCGCTCTCATCGGGCGAGCCGGTGAGCCCGCCATAGCGCGCCGCCGCCCAGCGGTCGCGCAAGGGCCGGGCAAACATCTCGCTGTCCAGCATGTCGGCAGTCTCGACACCCAGCCCCACCACCCGGATGAGCGAGCGCACTGTCGTGGCGTGCCTGTCCTTGCTTGCCTTGGCCAGGTGCGCGCATCGCTCGGTCTCGATCGCCTTGATCTGTTCCCTGACCAGACGCAGCCTGGCCAGGTCGCGGCCGAGTTCGGCAAGGGTGTTGGCAGGCAGAGGCCCGCCTTCCGGGGTGCGCAGCCCCGAAAGCTGCTCGGCCGCCTTTTTGAGCTTGGGATTGAAGGTGCGGATGCCGAAGCGGATCAGGCAGGCCTTCAGACGGTTGATCAGCGAGGTACGCTCATTGACCAGGCGCTGATGCTCGCGATTGGGGCGCTTCAGATCTTCCTGCGCGATGCTGGGAATCTGCGCCATCGAGCAGTGCTTCGCCTCGCCGCGCAGCCAGCCCAAAAAGCCGCGCAACAGAAGCTCGGTGTCGAGCCGGTCGCTCTTGGCGCGGCGATGCTCGCGCGGCACGGGAATGCTGTTGGGGTGGATCACATGCGCCTCGATCCCGCGCGACCTGAGCCAGCGCGCCAGCCAGAAGCCGTCACGCCCGGCTTCATAAGCCACCGCTATGCGCTCGATCTTCTGGCCAGCCCTCACCCCTTCATCCCGCCAGCGCTCAAGCAAGGCAAGCAGTCCACAGGGATCGGGATCAAGCTTCCGCCGGGGCTGGCGCTTCAGGCCGGGGACAAGTCCGCCGACCAGCCAGCTCGACAGGCTCAGTTCGATAACCGCGATCAGCGTGGTATCCTGCTTGAGGACGACGAGAGATCTGCTCAGATCACTTTGCATGGGGGTCACTCCATTCAGTGTGTGTACGACACTGGGCAGCTTACCCTCGTCGTCCACCCCATAGAATCTTCTCCCATGCTGCGCACGGGAGAAGGGGAAATATTTTAGACCGGTGGAGACTCTCGTTGATTCCAGCACTCAAGCCAGTCGCGGCCTGGCCTGCCAGCGGCGCTCGCGGAAGGCGGTGGCGAGGATGCGCAGGGCCTCGCGGGAGCGGGTGTCGGTCAGCGTCGAAAGCAGGATGATGTCGGTTGCCGGCAGCGGCGGCAGGCCAAGCTGCCGGCCGACCTCGACCGCACCCGCCGGCGCCACCTGATGGGCAAGAGGCGCCACCGCGAGCCCGGCCAATACAGCGGCGGCGATCGCGGTGATGCCGCCGCCGACGAAAGTCTCGCTCCAGGCGATGCCGGCGGCATCGAGGGCGCGCGTCGCGAGCAACCGCTCCGGGCAATTGGCGGCAAAGGACGCAAGCCGCAAGGGCGTGCCTTTCGTCCATACGAAACCCGGTGCGGCGAACCAGCCGAGATGATCATGCGTCACCACCTCGCCGTCGCGGCGGTTGTCCTCGCGGCGGACGATCACCGCATCGAGCAGCCCCTTGTCGAAGGCCTCGAGAAGACGCTGCGAGACATCGATGCGCACCTCGATCACCAAAGCCGGGTCGTGCTCATGCAGGCGCGCCAGCAGAGGCGGAAAATCGGGACCGGCCACATGATCGAGGAAGCCCAGGGCCAGGCGGCGCGGCGTCGCCGAAAGACCGGCAATGGCGCGCTCATGCGCGGAAATGAAGTCGCGGGCGGAACAGAGGAAGGCGGCACCGCGTTCCGACAGACGCACCTTGCGCGGCGTGCGCTCGATCAGCCGGAAGCCCAGACGGTCCTCGAGCCGCTTCAGCTTGACGCTCACCGCCGCCTGGGTGGTGCCGAGCGTCGCGGCCGCCTTGGTGAAGCTGCGCAGATCCGCCACCGTCACGAAAGCCTGTACCGATTCGACATCCAGTGTGGCCATTGATCTATTCTGTTCTGTTATCTCTGAAATAGAGAACCATCCTATTTTTATATAGTCAAGCCGCGCCTATGTCCTCCCCAGTAACCATGAATGGGGGACCCGACATGAGCCTTGACCCGACCGGAAGAAACCGGATCGCGCTGGCCGCCACCTGCCTCGCCGCCCTGATGTTCGGCCTCGAAATCTCCAGCGTGCCGGTGATCCTGCCGACGCTGGAGCGGGTGCTCGCGGCCTCCTTCCAGGATCTGCAATGGATCATGAACGCCTATACGATCGCCTGCACGCCGGTGCTCATGGCGACGGGCACCCTGGCCGACCGGTTCGGGCGCCGGCGCGTCTTCGCCGTCAGCATCTGGGCCTTCGCCATCACATCGCTCATCTGCGGCCTCGCCTCCAGCGCGCTTCTCCTCATCATCGGGCGCTTCCTGCAGGGCATGGCGGGCGGCGCCATCTTCATCTGCTCGATCGCCGTTCTCTCGCATCAGTTCCGCGACGGCGCCGAGCGCGGCCGCGCTTTCGCGATGTGGGGCGTCATCGCCGGCATCGGCCTCGGCTTCGGCCCGGCGGTCGGCGGCATGATCGTGGCGCTGGCCAGCTGGCAATGGGTCTTCCTCGTGCATGTGCCGCTCGCCCTCATGACCCTCGTGCTCGCCTCTGCCGGGGTGCGCGAATCGCGCGATCCCGCCGCCAGGCATCTCGACCTTGCGGGCATCGCCACCTTGACCGTGGCTGTGTTCTGTCTCGCCTTTTACATCACGCAGGGGCCCGGGCTCGGCTTCGGCAGCGTCGCTTCGCTCGCCATCCTGGCCGTCGCCGTCCTGAGCTTCATCGCATTCGTCTTCGTCGAGAAACTCAACGCGCATCCGATGTTCGATTTCTCGGTGTTCAGGGTGCGCAACTTCTCCGGCGCGATCATCGGCTGCATCGGCATGAATTTCAGCTACTGGCCGCTGATGATCTATCTGCCGATCTATTTCACCGCAGGCCTCGGCTATGACAGCACGGTCATGGGTGCGGTGCTGCTCGCTTATACGATGCCCTTCCTGGTGATGACGCCGGTCGCGCAATATCTGCTGCACCGCCATGGCGCCCGCACCGTCATCCCGCTCGGGCTCTTCACCATCGGCCTCGGCTTCCTCCTGATGCGCTTCGGCAGCTCAGCCCCGCAGGCGAGCTGGCTGACGATGCTGCCGGGCGCGCTCATCGCCGGCATGGGCATCGGCCTCACCAACACGCCGGTCACCGACACGACGACGGGCTCGGTCTCGGCCGATCGTTCCGGCATGGCGTCCGGCATCGATGTGAGCGCCAGGCTCATCGCGCTCGCCATCAATATCGCCGTCATGGGCTTCGTGCTGGTGCAGGGCATCCTGGCCCATCTCAGGGAGGCGCTTCCATCCGGCATCGATGCGGCCGGGCTGCGCACCCTTGCCGAGGGCATCGCCTCGGGCAGCGTGACGTCGCTGGCCGACAGGCTGCCGGGCGTTGCTTCGGACGGCGTGCTGCACGGCGCCCTCACCCAGGGCTTCGGCTGGATCACGCTCTATGGCGGCATCGGCGCGTGGATCCTCGCGGCGCTGGCCTTCGCGATCCTGAGCCCGAAGAGGAAAGCCAGGTTTGCATGACACCTCGCCCCGCGAAGCGGGGAGAGGGAGGGGCCCATTGCGTCAGCAATGGGAGGGTGAGGGGCATCCCTGTTACCTGGAGGATGATGTCAGCGCCGCCAGGATAGTACCCAGAACGCCCTCCATCGCGTTATAGACATCATCGTTCTGAACGCGAATGATCGTATATCCGAAATGATTGAGATCCGCCGTACGGATTGAATCGTGCCTCATCTCCTCATCGGTTGAATGTGTGGCACCATCAACTTCAACGATAAGCCGTGCTTCCCGACATGCGAAATCTGCGACGTAGTCGCTCACCGGCTCCTGTCGCACAAATTTGAAGCCGCCGAGCTGTCGATTGCGCAATTCAGCCCAAAGTTTCGATTCCGCGCTCGTCAGTTGACGGCGCAGCTTTCTGGCTACCGGGATTCCCCTGCGATCAACGCCGCGCATGCGGTCAGCATAACATGAACAGGGATGCCCCTCACCCTCCCATTGCTGCGCAATGGGCCCCTCCCTCTCCCCGCTTCGCGGGGCGAGGTGCTTCCCGGGAACGCCTCACTCATCCCTCAGGATCGGCGCCGGCTTGGCGGTGAGCGCGCGCCAGGTCACGATGAGGCCTGCGGCGATGGCGAGCACCATGGCGATGAGGGCCGTCAGCAGCGCGGTGCTCCAGGAGAAGGCCCAGGGCATTTCGAGGATCCAGAAGCTCAGGAACCACGAGCCCAAAGCGCCGACGGTGATGCCGAATACCGCCGAGGCGAGACCCAGTATCGCATATTCGATGACAAAGGCCTGGATCAGCTCGAGCCTTGTCGCGCCATAGGTCTTGAGCACCACGGCGTCATAAAGCCTTCCGGCGAGACCGGCGCTCAAGGCGCCCGCCAGCACCAATATGCCGGTGACGAGGGTCAGCGCATTGGCGCCCCGGATGGCGGCGAGCATCTGGGTCAAAAGATCGGTGACGGTCGCCACCACATCCTTGACCCTGATCGCCGTCACGGTCGGGAAGGCGCGAGAAACTGTATTGAGCAATTTGCCTTCGTCGCCGCCCGACATCTCGACGGTGACGATGTTCTGATGCGGCGCCTTCGCCAGCGTGTCGGGCGTGAAGATCATCAGGAAATTGATGTCGAGCGAGCGCCAGTTCACCTTGCGCAGGCTGGCGATCTTCGCCTTCACGTCGCGGCCCAGCACATTGACGGTGATGTCATCGCCGATCCTGAGATCGAGGCCCCTGGCCACTTCATCGACAAAGGAGACGAGCGGCGGGCCCGAATAATCGGCCGGCCACCATGTGCCGTCGGTGAGCGTCGATCCCCGGGGCAGGTCGCTCGCATAGGTGAGGCCGCGATCGCCGCGCAGTGCCCAGGCGGTATCGGGCGATGACTTCACCTTGTCCACCGTGACGCCCTTCAGGTTGGTGATCCGTCCACGGAGCATGGGCGCCGTCTCGACCTGGGTGACGCCCGGTTCCCTGGCCACGAGGTCGAGAAAGGCCTGCTTCTCGTCATTGCGGATATCGAGGAAGAAAAATGACGGGGCGCGGTCGGGAATGCCGGAGGTGAGCTCGGTCGAGATGGTCCGGTCGGTGAGCGCCAGGGTGACGAACAGCGTCAGGCCGAGGCCGAGCGCCAGGATGACGGAGATCGCCGCCGAGCCCGGACGGTGCACATTGGACAGCGCATAGCGCCAGATGGCGCTTTTCGGGCGCGGCAATTTGCGGGTCAGATGGACGATCGCCGCGGCAAGGCCGAGCAGCACGACGAAGCTGCCGGCAAGGCCGCCCAGATAGATGGTGGTGATGCGCGCATCGGCGAAGCTCACATAGACGAGGCCGGCCATGATGGCGAGCGCCGAAGCGATGGTGATGAGCGCCAGCCAGCCGGGCCAGCCGGCGACCGCCTGGACATGGTGGCGGAACAGGGCCGAGGCCGGCACATGGCGGGTGCGGGCGAGGGGCCACATGGTGAAGGCGATGGTGACCAGGAAGCCGAAGACGGCGGCGAGCGCCAGCGGCCTCCCTTCGACGCCCGCCGTCAGCGGCAAGGGGATGAGCTCGCCGATCGTCGCCTTGGCGATCATGGGCGCCACTGCACCTGCGGCAAGGCCGATGGCGATGGCGAGGAGGGCGACGAGCAGGATCTCGGTCAGGTAGATGCCGGTGATGGTGCGCTGGGGGGCGCCTAAGCATTTCAGCGTCGCGATGGCTTCGGTGCGGCGGTTGATGAAGGCGCTCGCGGCATTGGCGATGCCGGCGCCGCCAATGATGAGCGCAGTCAGGCCGACCAGCGTCATGAAATAGGAGAGACGCTCGATATACTGATCGGCGCCCGGTGCCGCGCTGCCGCGATTGCGCACCCGCCAGCCCGAATCGCGGTGATCTTCCTGGGCCTCGCGCACCACCTCGCGCACTTCCGCGGGGCTGGCGCCCGCCGCCATCTTCACCCGGTATTTCCAGGTGATGAGGCTGCCCGGCTGGATGAGGCCCGTGGCTTGCAGCGAGGCCTCGCTCATCATCACGCGCGGGCCGAGAGCGAGACCGTCCGAGATCCGGTCGGGCTCCTTGGTGATCGTGGCATCAATCGTGAAATCCTTCTCGCCGATGCGGACCACATCGCCCGTCTTCAGATCGAGGCGCTCGAGCAGGATCGGATCGACGGCGACATTGTCACCGGCGACCACATCCTTGACGGTGACGGCGGGTGCAAGATCGACCGCGCCATAGAGCGGATATTGGCCGTCGACCGCCTTGATCTCGACCAATGTCGTCAGGTCATTGCCACGCGCCATGGCGCGCAAGGATCCGACTTGGGAGACGACGCCTTTGCTCTCGAGGAAAGCGAGCTCGGCCGGCGTCGCCTCGCGGTGGATGAGCGCCACCTCGATGTCGCCGCCGAGCAGCGGCTGGCCCTGCTCCATGAGGCCGCGATCGATGGCGGCACCGAGCGAGCCGACAATGGCGATGGCCGCCGTGCCGAGCGCCAGGCAGGTGAGGAATATCCAGAAGCCCTGCAGGCCGGAGCGCAGGTCGCGCCAAGCATAAGTGAGCCACAGGCTCATGGATGGGCGCCCGACATGATGCGCCCGTCGCGCACGCTGGCGATGCGGTCGCAGCGCTGGGCGAGAGCGGGGTCATGGGTGATGAGGAGAAGTGTCGCGCCATCCTCCTGCTTCAAGGTGAAAAGCAAATCCATGATGGCCTTGCCGGTATCGAGATCGAGATTGCCGGTCGGCTCATCGGCCAGGATGATCCTGGCGCCCGACGCCAAAGCACGCGCAATGGCGACGCGCTGCTGCTCGCCGCCCGAGAGCTGGCCCGGATAGTGGCTGAGGCGGTGACCGAGGCCGACGCGGTCGAGATGCTTACCAGCCTGGCCCAGGGCATCGGCGACGCCCTTGAATTCGAGCGGCACGGCGACATTCTCGAGCGCCGTCATGGTCGGGATCAGATGGAAGGACTGGAAGACGATGCCGATGGCGTCGCGGCGGAAACGGGCAAGGGCGTCCTCGTTCTTGCCGTTGAGCAGGGTGCCGGCGACCGAGATCGTGCCGGAACTGACCCGCTCGAGACCGGCGATCACCATCAGCAAGGTGGTCTTGCCGGAGCCCGAGGGGCCGACAATGCCCAGCGCCTCGCCCGGCCTGACACTCAGATCGATGCCGCGCAATATGTCGACGGGGCCGGCGCGGCTCGGAAGGGTCAGATGGACATTTTCCAGGGAGACGATGGGATCGGGCATCCGGCCTAGATGGGAGACGGGGCCGGAAAAGTCCATACGAGCCCATGACTTGCTGTTGTCACAAGGAGTTCCTACCTGAATGGCCATGCGATTCGGGTTTCTCGTCCTCCTCGCCCTTCTTCTCGCCCCGCTGCCGGTTTCGGCGCAAACGCTCCATATCCTCGCCTTTGGCGACAGCCTGACCGCGGGTCTCGGCGTCGATCCGGGCGATGCCTTTCCGGCCAGGCTGGAGGCGGCCCTCAAGGCCAAAGGTCACGATATCGTGATCGCCAATGCCGGGGTGTCGGGCGACACCAGCACCGCCGGCGCCGAGCGGCTCGACTGGACCCTTGCCGGTGACGTCGACGGCGTCATCCTCGAGCTCGGCGCCAATGACGCGCTCCGGGGGATCAAGCCCCGGGAGACCGAAAAGGCGCTCGACCGGATCCTAAGCGAGCTCAAGCGGCGCAAGCTCCCGGTGCTCTTCGCCGGCATGCTCGCCCCTCGCAATCTCGGACCCGACTATGGGCAGGAATTCGATGCGCTCTTCCCGCGCCTCGCCCAAAAGCATGGCGTCCTTTTCTATCCCTTCTTCCTCGACGGCGTCGCCGCCGAGCCGGCCCTCAACCAGCCGGACGGGCTCCATCCCAACCGCAAAGGAGTGGACATCATCGTTGCCAAAATCCTTCCGATCACGGAAGAGCTGCTCAGGCAGGCCTCCTCCAAATAACCGCTTTATTTCTCCACGAATCGCGTTAGCGTAAGGCTGCTCACGCGACAAACGAGCTCCGCTTGAAAGGAGACCCGCCATGCCGCGATTGTTTACCGGTGTCGAGATTCCGACCGACGTTGCCTTCGAGCTCGATCTCATGAAAGGTGGCATCTGGGGCGCACGCTGGATCGACCGGGAATCCTATCACATCACCTTGCGTTTCATGGGCGACATAGACGACGGATTAGCCCGTGAAATCGCGGCTGAGCTGGATGCCGTGTCGGCCAAGCCCTTCACGCTCCGGCTCAAGGGCATCGATGCCTTCGGCGGCAACAAGCCGCATGCGCTCTATGCGAGCGTGGCGGAAAGCCCGGAGCTGCGGCGGCTGCAGAGCACGCATGAGCGCATCTGCCAGATGCTGGGCATGCCGCCCGAGCAGCGCAAATTCACCCCGCATGTGACGCTGGCGCGCCTGCGCGACACGACGCTCGATCATGTGCACCGCTTCATCGCCGCGCACAGCCTGTTCGCCAGCCGCTTCTTCGAGGTCGACCGCTTCGTGCTGTTCTCGTCCAGGCCGTCGCGCGGCGGCGGACCCTATGCGGTGGAGGAAGCCTATTCGCTGGGTGCGGCCTTCTAGCCATGGCTGAGAAACTGTCAGGCGAGGCGCGCGCCAGGGCGCTCAAGGACCTTTCCGGCTGGAGCGAGGTTCCGGGCCGCGACGCGATCGCCAAAAGCTTCAGGTTCAAGAGCTTCAATGAAGCCTGGGGCTTCATGAGCCGGGTGGCGCTCGCGGCGGAGAAGATGGACCATCATCCGGAATGGTCGAATGTCTATAACAAGGTCGATGTCGTGCTTTCGACCCATGATGCCGGGGGCTTGACCGAGTTCGACCTCAAGCTTGCGGCAAAGATGGACGTCTTCGCAAAGTTGTGAGAGAGTTCAAGACCTTGACGGCTTGACGGTGGGGTGAAGAGACCCCATATGCGTTGGCGTGTTTCGAGCTTCTGGAGGGAGCAACCTAAATGGCTGATATCCGATACCAAAACCAGGCGCAGACCCGCGCCGGCACACGGGCCGAGATCGACCAGGGCCTCAGGTCCTATATGCTCGGCGTCTACAACTACATGGCCGCCGGCCTCGCGGTCACTGGCGCGGTAGCGGCCGGCACTTTCATGCTGGCGGTGCAGAACGGTCAGCTTACGCCTTTTGGCAATGCCATTTTCAACTCCCAGCTCATGTGGGTGTTCGTGCTGGCGCCGTTGGCGCTGGTGTTCTTCCTGTCTTTTCGTGTCCATGCGATGCGGGCGGCAACCGCCCAGGCGGTGTTCTGGATTTATGCGGCGCTCAATGGCGTCGCGTTCTCGACGCTCGGCCTCGTCTATTCCGGCAACAGCATCACGCGGGTGTTCTTCATTTCAGCGGCAACCTTCGGCGCGCTTAGCCTGTGGGGGTACACGACCAAGCGTGACCTGACCGGTTGGGGCTCATTCCTGTTCATGGGCCTGATCGGAATCATCATTGCCAGCATCGTCAATCTTTTCTGGGCGAACGGGCCTTTGCAATACGCGATCTCGGTGATCGGCGTCCTGGTGTTTGCGGGCCTCACCGCCTATGACACGCAGAAGATCAAGGAGATGTATTTCGAAGCCGATGACAGCGAGACCATGAGCAAGAAGATCCTCATGGGTGCTCTCAGTCTCTATCTCGACTTCATCAATCTGTTCCTCATGCTGCTCCGGCTGTTCGGTAATCGCGAATAGTCCTTGAAGCACGGAGAAGCTGAACCGACCCCGGATGGCGACATCCGGGGTTTTTTTTTATTGAAGAGATTAAATGGTCACCAGCTTGGGCTTGCCGAGCAGGACGCGCAGCACCTGGGCCAGGTCGTGGCCACGCCTGAGGATCAGCCCGCCCTGGGCAATGACCGAATAGGCGCCCTGGCGGCGGGCGAGCGTCGCGTCCTTGACGATGCGATAGAGCGGCATCTCGCTGGCGCGCCGGTAGATCGAGAAGGTCGCCTTGTCGCTCTCGAAATCGAGCGCGTAATCGCGCCATTCGCCCTCCGCGACCTTGGCGCCATAGACATTGAGAATAATGTTGAGTTCTTTCCGGTCGAAGGCGGTCCGCTTCGCCGGGGGGCTGGTGTCCCTGGGTTCCGGAAACGTGCCAGCCGCACGCGCCCGGAAGGAAACTATCGGCTCGAAATCGCTCACCTAAGTCCTGCGACTCCATTCTGTCACATGAAGCATGGACCCGGAGCGGGAGCTTGGCAAGCTTGCTTTCGTTCGCGCAGGACAAGCTGTTGGAATCGAAGCGATTCGCTCGATCGAGCCGGTAAAAACCAAGCTGCCCCGTCGGAATAAAAGTTTCACATTGCCGCCGCAATCCGGCCCTTTCGGAGCCACCATGGATGGGCACACTCCAATCGTTGCCTCAATGGCCCGGCTGGTACTGAGCGTCGGAAATCTCAGCCCCCCAGCCCCCCGTAGCTGAGTGCCGCCGGGCCGAACCATCTCCCCTTCTGTGAGTAGAGGCGTTTAGAGTTCGCGGCCGGTGGAAACACTGGCCGCTTTCTTTTTGGGCCGATACGGGACATCTTGACGGACAAAGCCCTTTTCCCCAAATGCCTGCCAAATTCCGACGCAGGACATAGGGTTCGAGATGGCGAAAGCTAAGGCAAAGGCAAAGGTTGAAACAACCGGGGCAACGCATTCCCACAATTTCCAGGCCGAGGTCGCCAAGCTCCTGCATCTGATGGTGCATTCGGTCTATTCCGACCGTGACGTGTTCCTGCGCGAGCTGATCTCGAACGCCGCCGATGCCCTCGACAAATTGCGCTATGAGGCGATCGCCAATCCCGACCTCATGACGGGTGATGGCGAGCTTGCCATCACCATCACCCCCGACAAGGCGGCCAAGACCCTCACGGTGGCCGATACCGGCATCGGCATGAGCGAGGCCGAGCTCATCGACAATCTGGGCACCATCGCCAAATCCGGCACCCAGGCCTTCATGGAGCAGGCAAAGACGGCCAAGAACGATGTCCATCTCATCGGCCAGTTCGGCGTCGGCTTCTATTCGTCCTTCATGGTGGCGCACAAGGTCGAGGTGATCTCGCGCAAGGCGGGCGGCGAGGAAGCCTTCATCTGGGCCTCGGACGGCAGCGGCACCTTCACCGTCGATCCGGCGCCAAAGGAGACCGCGCCGCAGCGCGGCACAAGCATCATCCTCCATCTCAAGGAAGACGCGCTCGATTTCCTCGAGGACTGGAAGATCGAGGAAGTGGTGCGCGCCTATTCCGACCATATCGCGCATCCGATCCGGCTTACCGTCGCCGACCAGACGACCCGGCAGATCAACGAGGCCTCCGCCATCTGGACCAGGGCGAAGAGCGACATCACGCCGGAGCAGTACAAGGAATTCTTCGGCCATATCACCGGCGCCTATGCGGAGCCGGCGCTGACGCTCCATTACAGGGCGGAAGGCCGGCATGAATATACGGTGCTGCTGTTCGTGCCGGGCGAGAAGCCCTTCGATCTCTATGATCCCGAGCGGCGCGGCCGCCAGAAGCTCTATGTGCGCCGCGTCTTCATCACCAATGATGCCGAATTGCTGCCGCCCTATTTGCGCTTCGTGCGCGGCGTGATCGATAGCGAGGACATGCCGCTCAACATCTCGCGCGAGATGCTGCAGCATAATCCGCAAGTGGCGGCAATCCGCAAGGCGGTGACCAACAAGGTGCTGGCCGAGCTCAAGAAATGCTTCGAGGCGGAGCCCGAAAAGGCGGCGAAGATCTGGGACGCCTTCGGTCCCGTCATCAAGGAAGGCCTCTATGAGGACATGGAGCGGCGCGACCAGCTGTTCGAGATCGTTCGCTTCAACACGACCAAGCGCGAGAATGTCACGCTCAAGCAGTATGTGGCTGATCTCAAGACCAACCAGACGGCGATCTACTATCTCACCGCCGAGGATGCGGCGAAGGCGAAAGCCAGTCCGCAGCTCGAAGGC
Source organism: Taklimakanibacter lacteus (assembly GCA_003576695.1). Classification (GTDB taxonomy): domain Bacteria; phylum Pseudomonadota; class Alphaproteobacteria; order Rhizobiales; family Aestuariivirgaceae; genus Taklimakanibacter; species Taklimakanibacter lacteus. The sequence goes on along the minus strand of QOZQ01000006.1, from coordinate 202,843 downwards.
TTTCGTGCCCGCGGCATCGAGGTTCTGCTGCTCACCGATGCGGTCGACAGCTTCTGGGTGCGCATGGCGCTGGGCTTCGACGGCAAGCCCTTCAAGTCGGTGACGCAAGGGGCGGCCGATCTCGATCTCATTCCCCTGGAGCAGGAAGCGCCCGGCAACGATGCCGATGAAGGAGCGACCGCGACGCTCATCGCCGTCGTCAAGCAGACGCTCGGCGACAGCGTCGCCGATGTGCGCAAATCCTCACGCCTCACCGACAGCCCGGTCTGTCTCGTCGCCAGCGACCAGGCGCTCGACCGCACGCTGGAAAAGCTCCTGGCGCGGCAGGGCACGACGGATGTGAAGGTCTCGGCCCCGATCCTCGAGATCAATGCCGGCCATGCGCTGATCAAGGCGCTGGCGGAGAATGCCAGGAAACATGGCGCCTCGCCGGCGCTCGGCGAGGCTTCCGGCCTGCTCCTCGATCTTGCCCGGGTGATGGATGGCGAAAGGGTCGCCGATCCGGTGAAGTTCGCCGGCGCCGTCGGCGCGCTGATGCAGAAGACTTTCGGCGCGAGCTAAATCCTGAACCGATAATGTCCGGTCAGCCGGTAGCTGAAGAGGATATCCTCGAGACGCGCGCCGGCGCCGATATTGTGGATGCAAAGCGGGCGTTCGCCGTCGGCCGAGGCGAAATGGCTGACCAGCGCAATATGGGGAAGATTGCCGGGCAGCATCTGGGTGATGATGTCGCCGGGGCGGAAGTCGGACGGCCTGTCGGTCACCGTCAGCCCGGCGCCCTGCCGGGCAAAGAAGGTCTGGAGATTGGGCACGCGCCGGTGGTCGATATTGCGGTCGGGCCGCTTCAGGCCCCAGGTCGTGGGATAGGCTGAGAATTCCCGGCGCATATCCTCATGGACGAGCTTCTGCAGATCGAGCTTCAGCCCTTTGCGATAGGCCCTGACGATCACATCGGTGCATACGCCGCGCTCCGGCGCCACATCGCCGCCCGGATAGGGAAGCCTCACATAGGCCGGGTCATAGATCCGGGTGACGCCGATCTGGGCAATGCCCGCTGCAATGAGAGATCCGGCGTCGCCTTCCGCCCGGGCGAAGACCGGCATATCAGGCCGCGGCGGAGCCGGGTCGACCAGCACCTGGGCCAGGACCTTGAGGCGGTGAGCCGGCACCAGGCCGGCAATGGCGGCCGCCCCGGCGAGACCGGCGAGGGGCAAGATGACGAAGCGGCGGGAGATCATGGGCGGCGATCAACGCATGCCATTATGGCAGTCTTGGGATGCGTCCTCCGCGGTTCCCCATATTTGACAGCGCGAGCAATGCGGCTAAAAGCTTGCCCAGCGCCGGGTCCCCTTGGGGATCGGGCGAGCAGAAGGCCAGTAAAACAGGAAGTTTCGCGATGGCACCGCGCACGCTCTATGACAAGATATGGGACGATCATCTGGTGGACGAGCAGCCCGACGGCACCTGCCTCCTCTATATCGATCGCCATCTCGTCCATGAGGTGACGAGCCCGCAGGCCTTCGAGGGCCTGCGCATGTCGGGCCGCAAGGTGAGACACCCCGAAAAGACGCTGGCCGTGGTCGATCACAATGTGCCGACCACCGACCGCAGCCACGGCATCGCCGAGCCCGAAAGCCGCACCCAGGTCGAGACGCTGGCGCAGAACGCCAGGGATTTCGGCATCGAATATTACGACGAGCATGACCGCCGCCAGGGCATCGTGCATGTGATCGGCCCGGAGCAGGGCTTCACACTGCCCGGCACCACCATCGTCTGCGGCGACAGCCATACCTCGACCCATGGCGCCTTCGGCGCGCTCGCCCATGGCATCGGCACGTCGGAAGTCGAGCATGTGCTCGCCACCCAGACGCTGATCCAGAAGAAGGCCAAGAACATGCTGGTCCAGGTCGATGGCAAGCTGGCGCCGGGCGCCACCGCCAAGGACATCATCCTCGCCATCATCGGCGAGATCGGCACGGCCGGCGGCACCGGCTCGGTCATCGAATATGCCGGTGAAGCGCTGCGCGGCCTCTCGATGGAAGGACGCATGACGATCTGCAACATGTCGATCGAGGGCGGTGCCCGTGCCGGCATGATCGCGCCCGACGAGAAAGCCTATGAGTATCTCAAGGGCCGGCCGAAATCGCCCAAGGGTGCGAACTGGGATGCGGCGCTGCGCTACTGGGATACGCTCAGGACCGATGACGGCGCCCATTTCGACCGCGTCGTGAAGCTCGATGCGGCATCACTGCCGCCGATCGTGTCCTGGGGCACTTCGCCCGAGGACGTCGTCTCGGTCGAAGGCAGCGTGCCCAATCCGGACGATATTGCCGACGAAGGCAAGCGCCAGTCGAAATGGCGGGCGCTCGACTATATGGGATTGAAGCCCGGTACCAAGATCACCGACATCCCGCTCGACATGATCTGGATCGGCTCATGCACCAATGGCCGCATCGAGGATCTACGCGCCGTCGCCCGGATCGTCGAGGGCCGCCGGATCCATGAGCGGCTGAAGGGCATGATCGTGCCCGGTTCCGGCCTGGTCAAAATCCAGGCGGAGCAGGAAGGCCTCGACAAGATCTTCACCGCCGCGGGCTTCGAATGGCGCGAGCCCGGCTGCTCCATGTGCCTCGGCATGAATCCGGACCAGCTCAAGCCCGGCGAACGCTGTGCCTCGACATCGAACCGGAACTTCGAAGGCCGCCAGGGCTATAAGGGCCGCACCCATCTGGTGTCGCCGCAAATGGCGGCGGCGGCGGCGATTGCCGGCCATTTCGTCGATATCAGGCGCTGGAACTAGCGAATCGATACGCTAAAATCCGAGACACATTTCTCTTGCAGGACACGAGTTCCCGGAAAAGGGAGCCTGTTTCTATTTCGCACCTGCGAAGATCGCCTAAACCGTTTGTCCGGCGAAAGAAAGTAACGCTGTGGCCGATTAACGGTTGATGAACGGGGCATTAAGGGTTATGTCATCACCGAGGCGATAAGGTTGATTCCAAGTTCAACCTTTTTCTTGGTGGCGGGGAGTTCCCAAGTGATTACTACTCAGACGGCGGATACACGGTTCTTGCGCCGCGTACTTATGGTGCTTGTTGTCCTGACGCTGGTAACCGGCAGCGTCGCGGCCTATACGACCGTGAATGCGATGACCGCCGAAGGAATCGATATCTGCCAGGCCACCGGCTTTCTCTGCATGAACTGAGCGGCCTCGAAGCGCCGTCGCTCGAGGATTTTGACGCGTTGGCCGCGGATGCCTATGCGCGCCTGCCCAAGACTTTTCGTGACCTCACTGGCAATGTTGTACTGAGGGTACAGGATTTCCCTGAGAACGATGTGCTGGACGACATGAAGGCCGAGAGCGAGTTCGACTTGCTCGGCCTGTTCCAGGGCACCGGTCTCGCCCAAAGCGAGGAGCTCAGCCATACCGGGACGCTGCCCAACATGGTCTTCCTCTATCGCCGCCCCATCCTCGATTACTGGGCCGAGCACCACGAGACCCTGGGCGCCGTCATCACCCATGTGCTGATCCATGAGATCGGCCATCATTTCGGTCTCTCCGATGCCGATATGGCGCGCATCGAGGGCGAGACATCATGAGCAAGTCCGGGCGCGAGGAAGAAGCGCTGAAGGCGCTGAAGCGGCTCGACGAGCAGGCGGAGAAGATCCTGGGCGCCCAGCCTGCCGAAGACCCGGCCGACAATGATCGCATCGAGATCCTCGGCAAGCGCATCGCGCGCATCCTGTCGATGATCATCCTGGTCGGGCTGATCGTCTATCTGTGGCGAACCTATTTCAGCGGCTGACCGGCGCGAATCCCGGCGAAGTGGAATCACTTCGCCGGAAAGGATGCGCGCCAAATCAATTCACTGAGCAAATCCTGATCACCAAAGTTTTCGACTTTGGCGGGGTTTGCACTACGCAGCCGGTTTGCGCTCGCTGTCGAGATGGGCAAGCTGCGCGTCGGCATAGCGCCCGCCGGACGCAGCACCCTTCGGCACCGCCTTTTCGATTGCTGCCAGATCGGCGCCTGAGAGCCTCACGTCGAGCGCGCTTAAGGATTCAGCGAGCTGACCGCGCTTGCGTGCCCCGATGAGCGGGAAGATGTCGTCGCCGCGCGAAGCGACCCAGGCGATGGCGACCTGCGCCACCGTTACGCCGAGCCGGTTCGCCACCGCGCGCAACGCCTCGACCAGCTTGAGGTTCTGGTCGACATTGCCGTCCTGGAAGCGCGGACTCATGCTGCGGAAATCGCTGGCGCCGGCGCTGCTCTTCGTCCAGCGGCCGCTGATCAGCCCGCGCGACAGCACGCCATAGGCGGTGACGGCGACGCCGAGCGCGCGGCAGGTCGTCAGGATGTCGTCCTCGATGCCGCGCGAGATCAGCGAATATTCGATCTGGAGGTCCGCAATCGGATGGACCTTGGCGGCCCGTCTGATCGTGTCGCTGCCGACTTCCGACAGGCCGATATGGCGCACGAAGCCCGCCTTCACCAGATCGGCGATGGCGCCGATCGTATCCTCGATCGGAACATTCGGATCGAGCCGGGCCGGGCGATAGACATCGATATAATCCGTGCCGAGACGTTGCAGCGAATAGGCGAGCGCGGTCTTGACCGCGGCGGGCCTGCCGTCAAAGCCGATCCAGCCGCCGGCCGGGTCGCGCTGGGCGCCGAATTTCACGCTCAGCAGCACATCCTCGCGACGCCGGCCTTTCAGGGCTTCGGCAATGAGCAGCTCATTGTGGCCCATGCCATAGAAGTCGCCGGTATCGAGGAGATTGATGCCGGCATCGAGCGCCTGGTGAAGCGTGGCGATGCTCTCGGCGCGGTCGGTCGGTCCATAGACCATGGGCGACATGCCCATGCAGCCGAGGCCGAAGGCGGAAGCTTGCGGGCCGGTGCGGCCCAGGGGACGGTGCGCGATCATGGAAATCTCCGTGCAGTGGGGACGATGAAGGGAGTAGATGCCATATCCCTTGTCGTGCGATAATCCGCTCAATCCTGAATAGGCTGTGCGGAAAATCGAACAATGAATCGTCCCGAATTCTCCGATCTCGACGCCTTCGTCACCATTGTCCGGCATCGCAATTTCAGGCGCGCCGCACGGGAACGCGGCGTCTCGGCCTCCACTTTAAGCCAGTCGGTGCGCGATCTCGAGGAACGGCTCGGCGTGCGCCTCCTCAACCGGACAACCAGGTCCGTCACCCCGACCGATGCCGGCGAGCGGCTGGCGGCGCGGCTGTCGCCGATCTTCTCGGAAATGACCGAAGCGCTCGATGAAGTGAACGGCTTCCGCGACACGCCGACCGGCACCTTGCGGCTCAATGTGCCGGGCGCCGCGCAGCCGATCCTGGCGCCGCTGGTGGCGCGCTTCCTCGGCCAGCATCCGGGCATCCGCCTCGAGATTACCGTCGACAATAATTTCGTCGATGTCTTCGCCGAAGGCTTCGATGCCGGCATACGCTATGACGAGAGCCTGGCTCTCGACATGATCGCGCTGCCGATCGGTCGCCCCCAACGCTATGCGCTCGTCGCCTCGCCCGAGCTTGCGCGCCGGCAGGGCCTGCCGCAGCATCCTAAGGAGTTGTTGACGCGGCCCTGCATCCGTCATCGCTTTCACAGCGGCGCGGTGCTGCCCTGGGAGTTCGAGAAGGACGGCGAGACGGTGAAGCTCGATCCCGATGCGCTGCTGGTCACGACAAGTCCCGATATCGCCATCCGCGCCGCCGAGGATGGGGTGGGCTGGTATGCGACCTTCGAGGATTTCGTGCGGCCCGCCCTCGCCGCCGGCCGCCTCGTCGAAGCTTTGACCTCCTGGTGCCCGAGCTTTCCCGGCCCGTCGCTCTATTATCCGAGCCGCCGCCATGTGCCGGCACCGTTGCGGGCGTTCATCGATTTCGTGCGGGGTGAGGCGATTTAGGCCTGACCGGTCCTGAGCCTCGCAAAGACGGCTTCGGCTTCCGCCACATAGCGCGCGACAAGCTCGGCTGCCGGCAGTTCGCGGTTGAGCCGGGCAGCCTGCCCATAGAGCAGAAACGACACCTCGCTCGGCTTCGTCGACTGGAGAAGCGGCGCGCTCAAATCATACATGGAGGGGAAATCAGGCAAGTCGATCTGCATCCGCTCCATTTCGTCGGCATAGTCGCTGCGCACCGCACGGGCGGCCCGGCCGGAAAAGGCGTTGGTCATCATCGTGTCGGTTTCCGTGGCGTCGCGCAGCATCGCGCGCCGCACCGCATCGGTGCCGGCTTCCGGACAGGAGAGGAAGCCGGTGCCCATCTGGACGCCGGCGGCGCCCAGGGCAAAAGCGGCCGCGATGCCTCTTCCATCGCCAATGCCGCCGGCCGCCACCACCGGCAGGCGCACGGCATCGGCGATCTGCGGAACCAGAGCGAGCGTGCCGACACCATCGGCCGGCGCTCGCGGCTTGTGCGATCCGCGATGGCCGCCGGCCTCGAAGCCTTGCGCGATGACCACATCGATCCCGGCCGTTTCCAGCGCGCGCGCCTCGGCGACGGTGGTCGCGGTGCTCATCAGCATGATGCCGGCCGCCTTGAGCGCCGAGACCGAAGCCCGGTCGGGAACGCCGAAATGGAAGCTGACCACCCTGGGCTTGAGGTCGAGCAGCGTGGCCAGCCGCGCATCGTCGAAACCGGGGCCTTGCGGCGCGGCCGCCATCGCAGGCTCGCCCAGGCCGAGGCGCCGGTACCAGGGCAGCATCCGCTCGCGCGCCTGCGCGAACACCGCCTGGTCCGGTCGCGGCGCCGGATGGGTGAAGAAATTGAGATTGAAGGAGCGGTTGGTGCGGGCGCGCAGATTTGCAACACTGGCGGTGAGATCATCCAGCGTCATTTCGGAGCAGCCGAGCGATCCCAATCCGCCCGCATTGCTGACCGCCGCCGCCAGCTCAGGCGTCGCCGATCCCGCCATCGGCGCCTGGATGATCGGATGCTCCAGCCCCAGCAGCTGGCACAGACGGCGATCAGGCCACATGACTACCTCCTGGCGCAGTGAAATTTGATCGCGTCAATCCGGCAATTCGATCGGCTTAAGCTCGGCATAGCGGTCGCCGGGTCCCTTATTGTCCTTCGGCGTCTCGCCGCCCAGGTGATTGACGATGCCCCAGACCGCATTGAGGCCGGTCTGCACCGCGCCCTCGACCCAGCCCGGCGTCCAGGACACGCCATCGCCCGCCATGAAGATGCCCTTCTCGTCGGGCGGCATGTCGCCTTGCATGAAGTGGCAATACATGCGGTGATTATAACGGTAATGGCCGGGAAGTGCCCCCTTGAAGGCGCCGAGGAAATTGGGGTCCGATTCCCATGAGACCGTGATCGGATCGCCGATGATGTGGCTTTCGATATCGAGCGTGGGATAGATGCGCTTCAGGGCGTCGAGCGACAGGCGCACCCTTTTGTCGACGGGAAGCGGCAGCATCTTCATCGCATCGCTCATCCAGGAATAAGAGAGACAGATGACGCCCGGCCGGTCGTCGCCATTGTCGAAGAGATAGGTGCCGCGGGTGAGACGGTCGGTGAGCGTCATGCTCATCAGGTCGCGCCCGGTGCGCGGGTCCTTGTCCTTCCAGAACGGACGGTCGACCATGATGAAGGTCTTGGCCGACTGCATGAAGCGGGTGCGGTCGAGCGCCATCCACAATTTGGGCGAGAAGATGCGCTCCTCCACCTGCATATAGGTGGTGAGCAGCCAGCTGTGGCAGGTGACGAGACAGGCATCGAAGAACTTGGTGCGGCCCCAGCGGTCGGTGATGGCGAGATGCCCGGAAGGCGAACGCGCGATCTTGACGACCGCCGGGAGCGTGGCCCCGGCATGCAGCTTCTCGAGCGAGGTGCCTTTCGGCCAGTGCACCATCCTGTCGGGCTTGCATTTCCAGAGGCCGCGCGGCACCTGCTCGACGCCGCCCACGATCCAGCGCTGGTTGTCGTCGCAATTGGTGACGACGACGCGCAGGATCTCCAGCATCGAATTGGGATAGTCGGAATCCCACCCGCCGGTGCCGAAGCCGACCTGGCCGAAGATCTCGCGGTGGTGGAAGGAGCGCTTGGCGAAAGCGGGCGCGGTGGCGACGAAATCGTAGAAGCTGCGGTCGTCCCACAACGGCACCAGTCTGTCCCAGATCGCCTTCAGCGCCTTCACATTGCGGGCGCGGATCGCCTTCTGCATGGCGCTGAATTTCGCCCCCTCTTCCAGCGCCTCATACCAGGCGGCGGCGACTTCCTGGAAGATGGGCGGCAGGTCGGCCTGCTTCTCGGCATAGTAAGTCTCGCCTTCGAGATCGATGACCGTCGAGGGCGAGGCCGCGACCAGGGGGTTGGGGAAGGGCTTCGACTCGAGGCCCAGCATGTCGGAATAATGGTAGAAGCCGGTGCCCGAGACCGGAAAGCGCATGCCGCCGAGCTCGGCGATGATGCCTTCGGCGCCCTCGAAGCTCTGCGAGCGCAGGCGACCGCCGATGCGGCCGGCCTCATAGATCACGGGCTTGAGGCCCATTTTCATGAGCTCATAGGCCGCCACCATGCCCGCCATGCCGGCCCCGATGATGGCCACTTCCTCGCCATGGCGATGGGCGGGGATGCGTCCCAGGCCGGAAGGGTGCCTGATCCAGTCATCGAAGGGGAAGGGGAAATCAGGGCCGAAGACGGTGACCGGGCGCTTGTCGGTGCTTTCGGCGATCTGGGGCGTGTGGGGAGCCGTCATGCATCTACCTCAATACCCTCATGCTAGGGTCGGGAACCGGCAAAGACAAGGAAGGGCAGGGGCTTGACGCGCCCTTCCATCCACCGCAGAAAGCCCCTTTCATCCTGGCCCTTTGCAGGTGGAGCCACTTATGCAGAAATTCGACACGCTGACGGGCGTCGCCGCGCCCCTGAACATCGTCAATGTCGACACCGACATGATCATCCCGAAGCAGTTCCTGAAGACGATCAAGCGCACCGGGCTCGGCAAGTCGCTGTTCTATGAAATGCGCTACAGCCAGGACGGCAAGGAGCTGCCCGATTTCGTGCTCAACAGGCCGGCCTACCGCAAGGCGCAGATCCTGGTCGCCGGCGACAATTTCGGCTGCGGCTCGTCGCGCGAGCATGCGCCCTGGGCGCTGCTCGATTTCGGCATACGCTGCGTGATCTCGACCAGCTTCGCCGACATCTTCTACAACAACTGCTTCAAGAACGGCATCCTGCCGATCCGCGTGTCGCCGGAAGATCTCAAGAAGCTGATGGACGATGCCGATCGCGGCTCGAACGCGACCTTGTCGATCGATCTCAATGCCCAGGAAATCCGCGGTCCCGACGGCGGCTGTGTCAAGTTCGAGATGGACGAGTTCCGCAAGCATTGCCTGCTCAACGGTCTCGACGATATCGGCCTTACCATGGAGAAGAAGACCTCGATCGATACATTCGAGAAGAAGGCCGAAGCCGCGCGACCCTGGCTGTAGCGCCCCAATTCACTTTAACGGAAAGTCCCGCATGTCCTCTTTCAATCTCCTGCTGCTGCCGGGCGACGGCATCGGCGCCGAAGTCGCCGCCGAAGTCGAGAAGATCATCGCCTGGTTCACCAAGGAGGGCATCGCCAGGTTCGAGCTCGAGCGCGGCCTCGTCGGGGGCTCCGCCTATGACGCGCATGGCAAGGCGATCTCGGAAGCCGACATGGCCAAGGCGCAGGCCGCCGATGCCGTCATCTTCGGCGCGGTCGGCGGACCCAAATGGGACCAGGTGGCCTATGATGTGCGCCCGGAAGCAGGGCTTCTGCGGCTGCGCAAGGATCTGGGCCTGTTCGCCAATCTGCGCCCGGCGATCTGCTACCCGGCCCTGGCCGATGCCTCGTCGCTCAAGCGCGAGGTGGTCGAGGGCCTCGACATGCTGATCGTGCGCGAGCTCACGGGCGGCGTCTATTTCGGCGAGCCCAAGACGATCACCGATCTCGGCAATGGCCAGAAGCGCGGCATCGACACGCAGGTTTATGACACATTCGAGATCGACCGCATCGCGCGTGTCGCCTTCGACCTCGCCCGCACCAGGAGCAAGAAGGTCGCCTCGGCCGAGAAGCGCAATGTGATGAAGACGGGCGTGCTGTGGAACGAGGTCGTCACCCGCGTGCATCAGGAGAGCTACAAGGACGTGGCGCTCGAGCATGTGCTCGCCGACAATTGCGCCATGCAGCTGGTGCGCTGGCCGAAGCAGTATGATGTGCTCGTCACCGACAATCTGTTCGGCGATGTGCTGTCCGATATCGCCGCCATGCTGACCGGCTCGCTCGGCATGCTGCCGTCGGCCTCGCTCGGCGCCGTCGATAGCAAGACCAAGCGGCGCAAGGCGCTCTATGAGCCGGTGCATGGCTCGGCCCCTGATATCGCCGGCAAGGGGCTCGCCAACCCGATCGCCATGATCGCCTCCTTCGGCATGGCGCTGCGCTATTCCTTCGGGCTCGGTTCCTGGGCCGACAAGGTCGACAAGGCGATCGCCCAAGTGCTGGCCAAGGGCCTGCGCACCAAGGATATCGCGCAAGGCTCCGAGAAGACGATCGGCACCACGGAAATGGGGGCCGCCATCCTCAATGAGCTCAAGGCGGCGGCCTGAAGAGCATCATTCTTTCCGTCATCCCGGCGCAAGCCGGGGCCCATTAAATTGGTGAAGCGCAGGCAGCGCCGCCCGGTTTTTCTTATTCAGGGGGTCCCGGCTTGCGCCGGGATGACGTTCTTTCGCCGGGATGACGATAGTTATTACGGCTGCTCGACATCCGTCTTGTCGATCTTGCTCAGCCGCTGGCGTTTGGTCTTGACCAGGATGTTGAGCGTCTCGACGCCGAGCGAGAAGGCGATGGCGAAGTAGATATATTCGCGCGGTATGTGCATGCCGAGGCCGTCGGCGACGAGGGCCACGCCGATCAGCAGGATGAAGGCGAGCGCCAGCATCTTGACGGTCGGATGGCGGGCGATGAACTCGCCGATCGGGCGGGCCGCCAGCATCATGACGGCAATGGCGATGACATTGGCGGCGATCATCACCGGCAGGAAAGTGGTCATGCCGACGGCGGTGATGATGGAATCGAGCGCGAAGACGAAATCGATGACCATGATCAGGGCGATGACGCCGAAGAAACTGGCCGTATAGCTCTTCTGCGGGCCTTCCTCGCCGCCTTCCATCTCCTCATGGATCTCGGCGGTGCCCTTATAGAGCAGGAACAGGCCGCCCAGGATCAGGATAATGTCGCGCCAGGAGAGGTCAAAACCCCAGAGCGAAAGGACCGGATAGGTAAGCTTGGTGATCCAGACGAGGAGCGCCAGCATGAGGATGCGCAGGCCCAGAGCGCCCAAAAGGCCGATTTTCTGGGCGATCGGACGCTGGTGCGGGGGAAGTTTCTGCGAGGCGATGGAGAGGAAGACCAGATTGTCGATGCCGAGCACCACTTCCAGGATGGTGAGGGTCAGAAGGCTCATCCAGCCCTCGACCGTGAACAGCCATTCGAACATGCGGTCCCCTTGCTCCAAAAAATGCCGCCTTGCCCGTGGGTTAAGCCCCATTCACCGGCCCGGCGCGCCATAAAACGAAGCGCGGTAAGGAACCGGTCTCCCGCCGGTCCTCGCCACGCGCCTTGGCGACATAGGAAGCCCGCCTGCCTCCTTCAAGGCGCATTGACTTAAAGTCCCGATTTGTTAGAACCCCGTCCCGAAACCTCGAACCACGGTCCCCGATGTCTATTGATCTTGACAGCATCGCCTGCCTTCCGGCTCTTCCGGACGCGCTTTGCCGTGGCCTGGGTATGCTCAAAACGAAAACGACGAAAACCGTTTGAGCCTTCTCCCCCGGTCTCGTCTCCCGCGGGGGAGATGGCCGGAACAGCATCCGCCCCAGGCAGAACCTAAGGTTCACGGGAGAGGGCGAGGGATAGAGGACTAAATCAATGGGTTACAGAGTTGCAGTGGTCGGCGCGACCGGGAATGTCGGCCGGGAAATGCTGAACATCCTCGAGGAACGCCAGTTCCCGGTGGATGAGATCCATGCCATCGCCTCGCGCCGCTCGCTCGGCACCGAGGTTTCCTTCGGCGACCGCACGCTCAAGTGCCAGGATCTCGAGCAGTTCGATTTCCGTGGGCTGGACTTCGTGCTGATGTCGGCGGGCTCCGCCGTTTCCAAGGAATGGTCGCCCCGGATCGGCGCGCTGGGGCCGATGGTCATCGATAATTCCTCCTGCTGGCGCTATGACGCGGAAGTGCCGCTGATCGTGCCGGAAGTGAACGCGCATGCGCTCGAGGAATATATGAGCCGCAAGACGCGCCGGAACATCATCGCCAATCCGAACTGCTCGACGGCGCAGCTCGTGGTGGTGCTGAAGCCCCTGCATGATCTGGCCAAGATCAAGCGCGTGGTCGTCGCCACCTACCAGTCGGTGTCGGGCGCCGGCAAGGACGCGATGGACGAATTGTGGAACCAGACCAAGGGCGTGTTCGTCACCGACCAGCCTGAGCCCAAGAAGTTCACCAAGCAGATCGCCTTCAACGTCATCCCCCATATCGACGTCTTCATGGAAGACGGCTTCACCAAGGAAGAATGGAAGATGACGGCCGAGACCAAGAAGATCCTCGACCCCAAGATCAAGCTCACCGCCACCTGCGTCAGGGTGCCGGTCTTTGTCGGCCATTCGGAAGCGGTCAATATCGAGTTCGAACGGCCGATCACCGCCGAAGAGGCGCGCGAGACTTTGCGCGAGGCGCCGGGCGTGCTGGTCGTCGACAAGCGCGAGGACGGCGGCTATGTCACGCCGGTCGAATGTGTCGGCGATTTCGCCACCTTCGTGTCGCGCATCCGCGAGGACGGCACGATCGAGAACGGCCTCAATCTGTGGGTGGTCTCCGACAATCTGCGCAAGGGCGCGGCCCTCAATACGGTGCAGATCGCCGAGGCGCTGGTCAATCGCGGCCTGCTCAAGAAGGCCGCCTGACGCTCGGCACTTACGCGACGATATGAAGATCCTCTCCGCGATCTCACGCGGAGAGGACTTTCCCTGTGGCAAGATTGTCACATTCTGTCAGCATCCGGAATAAAGCGCGCGAAGCCCCCTGTTGCAGGCGGCCGACTCGTGCTATCAAGCGCTCCCCTTTAGACAACACACGGAGATCGTCATGATGACAGCACGCAAGGAGCTTCGATTCTGGTGATCTCCGGGCCCCGGGCTCGGGTCCCGGTCTGGCCTTTCCAGTTTGTGTTCTCTTCCAAGTAAAAGCCTGAAGACCATTTGACCGGGACGTGACTCTCGTATCATGCGCGTGACGCGCATGTGCGGGATGCGCACGCATCACCACCTTCAATTTTTCACAACTGCCAACGCGCACGGAAATCCGTGTTCCGCGAAAGGAAAACCTATGTCTGCTTATCAGAAGTCCATGCCGTGGTTCCGACACCCGGCACGCAGTCTCATCGCCGCTCCGGCGGCCCGGCTCCTCGCCGGCCGCAAGAGGGAAAGGCGCATCCCGCATGATCCGCGCGAGATCGAAAGGTTCCGCACGGAGCTGGAGCTGAAGCGCGCCAGCCTCGATCTCACCTACCGTTTCAAGGTCATGTAGAAATGACCTGCGAAAAGGTCAGGGGATCGGTATTCGAGCCGCACAGGATGGCGCAGACGCACTCATCCTTCTGTGGCCGGTATGCACCTGAGAGAAGCGCAGCGAAGGCCGTGGCACCACCCGGTTCAGTGATGATCCGCGCATGGTCCCATAGCCAACGCTGCGCTATCCTGATTTCCTCATCATCGACGAGCGCCACGCTCTCGATATATTCCTTCGCCAGCGGCCACATCAGCTCTCCGGCATAGCTCGCACCCAGCGAATCGGCCGCGATGCCGGACGGCGTCACCGTCACCCGCTCGCCCGCCTTGAGCGAGGCATGGAGCGTATTGCAGGTCTCGGGCTCGACGCCGATGATCCTGACATCGCCCCGGTACCAGCCGGCAATGCCGCCGATCAGTCCGCCGCCGCCCACCGCCACCAGAAGCGTGTCGATGTCCGGCAATTGCTGCTCGATCTCGAGCCCGAGCGTGCCCTGGCCCAGAAGTGTCGGCACCGCGTCATAGGCATGGACCGAGAGCGCTCCCGTCTCGGCGATGAAGCGATTGCACTTCTCGAGCGCCTCATAATAAGTGGCGCCCCCCTGATCGATGATCGCGCCATAGCTCCTGATCTTCGCCACCTTGGCGGGCGCAGCGATGGCGGGCACGAAAATATGGGCCGGAACACCGGCCACATGCGCAGCATAGGCGGCCGCCGCGCCATGATTGCCGCCCGAGGCCGCGGCCAGGCCGACTTTCGGAATATCGCGCCCGAGCACGGTCGAGAAGGCGCCCCGTGCCTTGAAGGAGCCGGTATGCTGGAAGAGCTCGAGCTTGAGCGCCACCGGCCTTGCGATATTGGCGAGCACGACATCCATGACCGGCGTGCGCCGCACATAGGGGGCGATCTTCTCCGCCGTCGCCTCGATGGCGGAACGGGTGATTGGTTCAGGCATTGATTTCCATCCTCAGGCCGCGGGTATTGAGTGGCGGATTTGCCGGGAAACGGATAGACCGTCGATTGAGGATGCGCCATGCCACGAAAGCACAAGCGCAGGCATCGATGAGATCGTCGGCGCCGACATCGCGGCGGCGGTAATCCGCCTTCAGGCTGTCGACCGGCACGCCATTGGCGCGCAGCAGCGCGCGCCGCAAATCGAGGCCGGGCGGAAAGGGAGCGCTCTTCACCTTCTTGGGCAGCGGCAAGGGTGTCTCCTTGTTCATCACCCAGAAAGCGAGCTCGGGATGCGATTCATAGATACGTGACTGCGAGGACGGATCGATCACGGCATCGATTTCGCGCATCTTGGGAAAAAGATGAAAGCACTGCTTGGACACTTTCCGCGGCGGATCGGAGTGAAGGAGATTGACCCGGCAGGCCTCGCGGTAATCGTCGCAATAGATCGCAGGCGCCGCCGGCACCGCGAAGACGCTCGACTGCCGCTCGCCCAATCTGGCGCGCACCTCGCGCTCAGGCGGGCGGCCCGAGGTCTCGGGCAGGCCAATGGGCATGTCGACGGCGATCACCCGGGCGGGGAGCGCCAGCACGGCGGCGAAATCCATGCACAATTCAGAGGTCAGCCGGTCGGCGCCATCCCACAGGACGGCGATCCAGCCGGCCGGGCAGCCATCGACGCCGGCAACGGTCGCAGGCTCAGCCATACGCCGCCGCGAAGGCGCTGACGGAGACGATGTCCTTGAGACCCCAGGCGAGATCGAGGGCGGCAGTGCCTTCGCTCGCCTTCATCACCTGCTCGGTGGCGGCAATGGCAAAGCCCAGGCTGTCCTTCAGCGCGTGGCCTTGCGCCAAGCGGCCGGCGAGGAAACCGGACAGAAGATCGCCGGTGCCGTGCGGCACCTGCAGCTGCTTCGGCCGGGTCACGGCCAGGCTGCGCCCGTCCTCGATCAGCGCCGTTGTCAGCTGCGCATCGCCCGCCGGCAGCGAGGTCACGATGACGGATTTGTCGGCAAGCGTGCGGCAGGCGCGCCTGGCGGAGTCCATGTCGTTGATCTCGGCGCCAGTGAGCCAGCCGAGCTCGAAGACATTGGGGGTGAGCCCATCGGCCAGCGGCACGAGGCGGTCGCGCATGGCGCCTGCCACCGCTTCGGTGACATAGAGGCCCTTATGCGTGTCGCCGAGAACCGGATCGCATAGATAATAAGAGCGGTTGAAGGCAGCCAGGAATCGGGCCACGGCCTCGATCTGCTCTTCATGCGCGAAATAGCCGGTGAGCACGATGACATCCTCGCCGATAAAGCCCAGCTCGGTGAGACGGTCGAGCATGTGGCTGAGCTTCTCGGCCGGCACGTGCACGCCTTCCGGCCTGCCATGGCCCGGATGGTTGGAGAGCATGATGGTCGGAAGGGCAATGGGCGTCACGCCCAGAGCCAGGAGGGCCGGAACGATTGCCGAATTGCCGACCGGGCCTGCCGCCACTTGCGATGAAATGGTGAGAACCTGGCGGGGAAGGGCCATGCATGATGCTCCATCTCGCGGAGGCGTCAGCATCCCGCCTCAACAGGTGAAAGGCAATCAGACAATTTTAATGGGATGACATGCGCTGGAAGCGAGGCGAAATCAATTTGCTGCTTCCCGCTTCCCTCGCGAAACAATTGCCATAATTTGCTGTCACCTGATTGCCGGACGACGGAAAGACCCATACCATGCTTGGCCGGAGCTTGAGGCAGGCCAGACATCGACAGTCCGCATATACACGCAACCCGATGGGTGGCGCAGCTCGCGTCACCTCACCCTATGTCTTGGGAGGACAAGGATGATTCCGAAGGCGCAATTCACCAACGTCACGCAGTTCCATATTTCCCGATTGCTGATCATCCTGGCGCTGTTCGGGCTGATGGTGGCGCCGGCACGGGCCGCCACGCCATTCTCGGTCGATACCTATTCCTATGCGGCCGACAGCTACCGCGAGACGATCGCCAAGATCGCCAAGACCCTCAAGAAGACGCTGCCTGAGCTGCAGCAGGAGCTCGAAGCGGCGAACACGCAGGGCAACAACCGCAATGCCGCGGTGGTGGTGGAGCAGATGCTGGCCCTCTCACCCAATGACCAGACAAACTGGCAAAAGCTTGCCGATTTCCTCCTCGTCGCCGAGCCTTTCAACTCCCAGGACGGCTATGATCTGCCCTTCAAGGCGCTGGGTGCGGCGGTCAGGGCCTATCAGCTCACCAATGTGACCGCAGAGAAGGCGCTCGCCCTCAACGATATCGCCCAGGCGCTGGTCAAGCGCGAGGATTGGCGCCCGGCGCTCAATGCCTATCGCGCCAGCCTCGCGCTGGTCGAGAATGAAGAGATCCGCCAGACCTATGAGGAGCTGCGCAAGGTTCACGGCTTCCGCATCACCGACTACACGGTGGAGAGCGATGCGCCGCAGCCGCGTTTGTGCTTCCAGTTCTCCGATCCCTTGTCCAATGCGGTCAGCGATTTCGCGCCCTATTTCACGCAGAGCCCCGGCGCCATCTCGGCCGTCACGGTCGACGGCACCAAATTGTGCATCGAGGGCCTGAAGCATGGCGAGCGCTACAAGGTCACCGTGCGCCAGGGCTTGCCCTCTTCGGTGGATGAGGCCCTGCTGAAAGATGCCGATTACGAGATCTATGTGCGCGACCGCACGCCGTCGGTGCATTTCGTCGGCAAGTCCTATGTGCTGCCGCGCACCGGCCAGAACGGCATCCCCTTGGTGTCGGTCAATTCAACCAAGGCCAAGCTTGAGCTCTATCGCATCGGCGACCGGAGCCTCTTGTCCGCCGTCGGCTCCAACTTCCTCGACCAGATCTACAACTACCAGGCGGGCGATATCGGCCGCAGCAAGGGCCAGAAGGTGTGGGAAGGCACCATGGACCTCGTGAGCAGGCCCAATGAGGATGTCACCACCGCCTTCCCGGTGGATGAGGCGCTGGGCAAGATCGAGCCCGGCCTCTATGTGATGACCGCGGCGCCGGCCGATGTGACGGCGGAAGAATACAGCCAGCTCGCCACGCAGTGGTTCGTCGTGTCCGATCTCGGCCTCACGACGCTCAAGGGCAAGGATGGGCTGCATGTGTTCCTGCGCTCCATCGCGTCCGCCGATCCGCTCGCCAATGTCACGGTGCGGCTCATTGCCCGCAACAACGAGATCCTCGGCAGCGTGAAGACGGACGCCCAAGGCACAGCCCTGTTCGACAGCGGCCTCACCAAGGGCCAGGACGGGCTCGAGCCGGCGCTGGTGGTCGCGTCCAACGACAAGGACGACTATGCCTTCATCGATATTTCGCGCACCGCCTTCGATCTTTCCGATCGCGGCGTCACCGGCCGCGATCCGCCGGGACCGGCGGATGCCTTCGTCTATGTCGAGCGCGGCGTCTATCGCCGCGGCGAGACGGTGCATGCCGCCGTCCTGTTGCGCGACGGCAACGCCAACCAGCTGACCGACGTGCCGGTCACGCTCGTCGTCGAGCGCCCGGACGGGGTCGAATATTCCCGCACCGTGCTGAACGACCAGGGGGCGGGCGGGCGCGTCCTCGACATCCCGCTCATCTCCTCGGCGGCGGGCGGCACCTGGCGCGTCCTTGCCTATACCGATCCCAGGAGTGCGGCGGTCGGCGAAACCAGCTTCCTGGTCGAAGACTACATTCCCGATCGCATCGAATTCGATCTCAAGGCCAATGGCACGCGGATCGACCGCAATGCGGGCGCCAGCCTGACGGTGGATGGGCGCTATCTCTTCGGCGCGCCCGCCGCCAGGCTCGATATCGAGGGCGATATCTCGGTTTCCGTCGACTATCAGCCTTTCGAGCAATGGAAGGCGTATGTCTTCGGCCTGTCGGATGAGGCCGTCGACACGGTGCAGAACACCATTGGCGATCTGGCCCAGACCGACGACAAGGGCCATGCCGACATCACCATGCCCTTGCCGCAGCTGCCGACGACGTCGCGGCCGCTCAAGGCGAATTTCACCATCCGCATGAAGGAATCAGGCGGGCGCGGCGTGGTGCGCACGGCATCGCTGCCCATCGCTTCGCCGGGCAACATGCTGGGACTGAGGCAGGAAGGCGAGGCCGGCGAAGGCCAGCAGGCGATCTTCAACGCGGTTGCGATCGACCCGCAGGGCAATCAGGTGGCGGCCAAGGGCGCCAGCTGGGTGCTCAAGCGCCTGACCACCACCTATCAGTGGTACAAGAGCGACAATCGCTGGAGCTATGAGGCCGTCACCACCGCCCGCAAGGTCACCGGCGGCACGGTCGATCTCGCCGCCGACCAGCCGGCGCAGATCAGTGCTCCCGTGCAATGGGGCCAGTACCGTCTCGAGATCACGGCCGATGGCCTGGCGCCGTCGTCGACGAGCTTCTATGCCGGCTATTACACCTCCGAGAAGACCAACACGCCGGACATGCTGCCGGTGGCCCTCGACAAGACCTCGGTCAAGTCGGGCGACACGCTGCAGGTCAAGATCGATGCCCGCTTCGCCGGCAAGGCCTCGGTGCAAGTGGTCGGCGAAAGGCTGTTCTCTTCCGAACTGATCGACGTGCCGGAAAAGGGCACGACCGTTCCGGTCAAGGTCGGCAGCGACTGGGGCACGGGCGCCTATGTCCTCGTCACCCATTTCCGGCCGATGGATATCGCCGCCAAGCGCATGCCGACGCGTTCGATCGGCCTCGCCTGGTTCGGCATCGACCGCACCGAGCGCACGCTCAAGGTCTCGCTCACGCCGCCGGCGGTGATGAAGCCGCGCCAGGCGCTGAAAGTGCCGGTGAAGATCGAAGGCCTCGCCGGCGAGAAGGCCTATGTCACGGTGGCCGCCGTCGATGTCGGCATCCTCAATCTCACCAACTACAAGCCGCCGGAGCCCGAGACCTATTATTACGGCCAGAAGCGGCTGTCGGCCGAGCTCTATGACATCTATGGCCAGCTGATCGACGGCATGGGCGCCAATCGCGGACCGATCCGCACCGGCGGCGACAGCGGCGCCGGCAACTTCAACAGCCCGCCGCCGACCCAGGCGCCTCTGGCGCTGTTCTCCGGCATCGTCCAGGTGGCGGCCGATGGCAGCGCCGAAGTGCCTTTCGAGATTCCCGCCTTCAACGGCACCATCCGCGTCATGGCGGTGGCGTGGACGCCGACCAAGGTCGGCCATGCCTCCGTCGATGTGATCGCGCGCGATCACATCGTCATCGCCGGCACGCTGCCGCGCTTCCTGGGGTCGGGCGACAAATCGCGCCTGCGCCTCGATCTCCTCAATGCCGAGGCGGTGCCTGGCGATTACACGCTGGCCGTGACGATCGACGGCCCGATCAGCAGCGATCCGGCACTTCTCCACCAGACCGTGAAGGTCGGCGCGGTGGGGGCGCGCACGCCCGTCAATATTCCGATCACCGCGTCGGGCATCGGCACGGCGCAGGTGACGGCCATGCTCACCGGCCCGGGCGATCTCCAGGTCGAGCAGGGCTTCACGCTCGGCGTCGTCCCGTCCAACCCGCCGGTGACACGCCGCATGGTGCACATGATCGAGCCCAATGGCGGCATTACCGTCAGCAAGGACCTGATCGCCGAGATGGTGGCGGGCACCGGCGCCGTGTCGCTGTCGGTCGGCCCCTTGAGCGCCATCGACGTGCCGGGCCTCCTGCGCGATCTCGATCGCTATCCCTATGGCTGCTCCGAGCAACTGGTCAGCCGCGCCATGCCGCTGCTCTATCTGTCGGAGCTCGGCGGCAACGACATCGATCTCGACGGATCGGTGAAGGACCGCCTGGCGGATACGGTGCAGCGCCTGCTGGCACGCCAGGACACCAATGGCGCCTTCGGCCTGTGGAACTCCTATAGCGGGGATCTGTGGCTGTCGGCCTATGTGACCGACTTCCTGCTCAGAGCCCGCGAGAAAGGTTTTGCA
The DNA here is from genome assembly GCA_003576695.1 of Taklimakanibacter lacteus. Classification (GTDB taxonomy): domain Bacteria; phylum Pseudomonadota; class Alphaproteobacteria; order Rhizobiales; family Aestuariivirgaceae; genus Taklimakanibacter; species Taklimakanibacter lacteus. Next base: position 182,398 of record QOZQ01000006.1, on the reverse strand, counting down.
GTGCCGGAAGGCGCGCTCAACCAGGCGGTCGACTATCTGCGCAACCAGGTCGGCAACTCGCCCTATGTGGAACAGGGCAAGGGCGAGGACATGGCCTATGCGCTCTACACGCTGGCGCGCGCCGGCCGGGCTCCCGCCGGCGATCTCAAATATTTCGCCGACACCAAGATCGGACAGTTCGGCACCGCCATGGCGCGGGCGCAGATCGCGGCAGCACTCGGCATGTTGGGCGACAAGCCGCGCGCCGGGGCTGCCTTCCAGTCGGCCGCCGATGTGCTGCAAGCCGAAGCCGCGGGCACAATACCGTCCGCCTGGGGCTATTACGGCTCGCCCCTGCGCGATGCCGCGGCCATCGTGGCGCTCGCCGAGAATGGCAATGCCGGTCCGCCGGTGATCCAGGCGGCGCTCAAGGTGATCAGCGATGAGCGCGCCAAATCCCGCTATGCCTCCACCCAGGAAATGACCTGGATGGTGCTGGCGGCGCGCAGCATCGTCGAGCAGGCCAGGGGCGTCCAGCTCAATGTCGACGGCTCGGCGCATCAGGGCGCCTTCTACAAGATCTATCGTGACACCGCTCTCGATGCGTCGCACAAGGTCAGCAACCAGGGCACGACGCCGCTCCAGGCGGTGGTCGCGGTCTCGGGCGCGCCCATCGTGCCGGAGCCAGCGTCCTCCAACGGCATGACGCTGATGCGCATCTATTACGGGCTCGACGGCACGCCGGTCGATCCGGCACAGGTCGTGCAGAATACGCGTCTTGTCGTGGTGCTCACCGCCAGCCGCGACGGCAAGGACCAGACCGGCAACTTCCTGCTGGTCGATCGCCTGCCGGCCGGACTCGAGATCGAGAATCCGGCGCTCGTGGCAACCGGCAGCACCGGCAGCCTGTCCTGGCTCACCGACATGACCGGGGCGACCTATACCGAGTTCCGCGACGATCGCTTCGTCGCGGCCTTCACGGATCAGAGCGCCAAGCTTGCCTATATCGTGCGCGCCGTGGCGCCCGGTCAGTACACGCTGCCGGGGGCGACCGTCGAGGACATGTACCGGCCCGAGCGCAATGCCACGCTTGCCACCACGACGATGAGCGTGATCGAGAAATGAGCATGGACGTGAAGAGCGCAAGTGCAACAGGGCGGGCGCGGGCGCGGCGCTTCCATGTCCTATGCGCTTTCGTCTTCACGACCATCCTCGCCGTCAATGCCGGCGGCTTCGCGCTGTCGGAGGCGATGAAGCGCTTGGGTCCGCTGCCCATGGGCGAAAGCCTGAGCTATTCGCCGCTGGTGCTGGACCGCGACGGCAAATTGCTGCGGCCGTTCACCACCGGCGACGGCTATTGGCGCCTGCCGGCCAGGCCCCAGGATGTCGATCGGCGCTTTCTTTCGATGCTGATCGCCTATGAGGACAAGCGCTTCCATGCGCATCATGGCGTCGATCCGATCGCCATGATGCGCGCCGCCTGGCAGTTCGCCTGGCATGGCCGCATCGTCTCGGGCGGCTCGACCATCACCATGCAGGTGGCGCGCCTGCTGGAGCCGCGCCCCGAGCGCAGCTTCGGCGCCAAGATGACCCAGATGATCCGCGCCGTGCAGCTCGAAAGCCGGCTGAGCAAGGACGAGATCCTCTCGCTCTATCTGGCGCTCGCGCCCTATGGCGGCAATCTCGAAGGCATACGTGCCGCCTCGCTGGCTTATTTCGGCAAGGAGCCGGCGCGCCTGTCGACCGCCGAAGCCGCCATGCTGGTGGCCTTGCCGCAGGCGCCGGAATCCCGCCGGCCCGACCGCTTCCCGCGCGCCGCACGGGAAGCGCGCAACCGCGTGCTCCGCCTTCTTAAGGAAAAGGGCGCCATCAATGAAGACCAGGTCACGGCGGCCGAGAGCGAGCCGGCGCCCGGCGGGCGCCAGCTCTTCCCGATGCTGGCGGCTCATGTCGCCGAGCGCCTGGTCAGGCAGAATCGGGGGCCCCACAGAAAGGCCAATCTCGTCGAGACCACGACGCTCTCGCGCCCGCTGCAGGAGCAGCTCGAGACCCTGGCGCGCGAACGGGCTACGGCGCTGGGCGGCGGCGTCTCCGTGGCGATCATCGCGGCCGACAACGCCACCGGCGAGGTCAGGGCGCATGTCGGCGGTGTCGGCTATTTCGACAAGAAACGCGCCGGCCAGATCGATCTCGCGCAATCCTGGCGCTCGCCCGGCTCGACGCTGAAGCCTTTCATCTATGGTCTCGCTTTCGAGGACGGCCTGGCCCATCCCGAAACCCTGGTCGACGACCGGCCGATCCGCTTCGGCATCTACAAGCCCGAAAATTTCGACGAAGCCTATCAGGGCACGGTGACCATGCGCCGGGCGCTGCAGCAATCCTTGAATGTGCCAGCCGTGATGCTGCTCAATGCGCTGGGTCCCAACCGGCTGATCGCGCGCATGAAGACGGCCGGGGTCACGCCGCAATTGCCGCTCGATGCGGCACCCGGCCTTGCCGTCGGCCTTGGTGGCGCCGGGGTGAAGCTCACCGATCTCGCCACCCTCTATCTCGCTCTGGCGCGCGATGGCGAGGCGCTGCCGCTCGTCTGGCGGCCGCAGGACAGGGCCGATGCGGCGACACCGCGCCGGCTGTTCGACAAGGCGGCCGCCTGGCAGGTGGGTGATGTGCTGATCGGCGCGCCGGCGCCGCAGAATGCGCTGCCCGGCAAGATCGCCTACAAGACCGGCACGTCCTATGGCTATCGCGATGCCTGGGCCGTGGGCTTCGATGGCGCCAGCACGGTGGCGGTCTGGGTCGGCCGGCCGGACAATGAGCCCGTCTCCGATCTCATCGGGCGCATGGCGGCGGCGCCCATCCTCTTTGATGCGTTCAGCCGCATCAGCGACAAGCGCGCGCCTTTGCCGCCGGCGCCGGCCGGCGTTGTCTTCGCCCGCAGCTCCGATTTGCCGCCGGCCTTGCAGCGCTTCCGTCCCAACAGCCTGCCGGAGATCGCCGCATCCGGGCCCGGCGATCCGCCACTGGCGATTTCCTTCCCGCCCGAGGGCGCGCGGATCGATCTTTCAGGCGGCGACAGCGATGTCGGCCTGGCGCTCAAGGCCATGGGCGGCGCGCCGCCTTTCACCTGGTTTGCCGATGGCCTGCCGATCGTGATCGGCGAAGTGCGGCGCGAGACTCAATGGGAAATGCCGGGCAAAGGCTTTGCGCGCCTCTCGGTCATCGACTCGCGCGGGCATACGGCGAGCGTGCAGGTGCGGTTGGATTAGATCACATTGCGCTCGAACAGCGGCGTCTTGCTGGCGATGCGCTCGAAACCGAAACGGGCGAGATCGATGGTGCGGTAGGAGCCGTGCAGGATGAGTTCGGCAATGGCATTGCCCGCACCTGGTCCCTGCTGCAGGCCGTGGCCCGAAAAGCCATTGGCGAAGAGGAAATTGGACAGCTCCGGATGCGGGCCGATGACGGCGTTCTGGTCGAGCGCGTTGTAGTCATAATGGCCGACCCAGGCATTGACGACCTTGATCGCCTCGAAGGCCGGCACGCGGGCGGCGAGCCTTTCCCAGATGCGCTCCTCGAACCAGCCATAGTCGACCTCCCAGTCCATCTCGCGCGGCTCGTCGGCTTCCTCGGGCGAGAGGCCGCAAATGAACTGCTGGCCCTCGGGGCGGAAATAGATGCCGGAAATATCGACGGTGAGCGGCGCCTTGTGCAAGGCCTCGCTCGCCCCCGGGCAGTCGAGCACATAGACATAACGCTTGCGCGGCCCGACCGGGAGATCGATGCCGGCCATCCGGGCGAGCGCGCCCGCACCGGCGCCGCCGGCATTGACGATGGAGCCGCAGATGATCTCCTGGCCATCGGCAAGGGTGAGCGAGGCCGCCTTGCCGGCGACCTTGCGGACGCTCGCCACCTCACCCTGGATGAGGGCGACGCCCTTCGCCACCGCCGCCTTGCGGAACAGGCTCATCAGCGAATAGGGATCGAGCCACCCTTCACCGCTTTTGCCGAAGCAGCCAAGCGCCAGCCCGTCGGTGACGAGCCATGGAAATTGCCTGGCGAGACCTTCAGGGTCGAGCAGCACATTGTCGGCGCCATTGGCGATCTGAACGCTGTGGTTCTCTTCGAGGATGGTGCGGCCATTCTCGGAAGCGAGGATCAGATAGCCATATTCGCGGAAGCTCACATCCGCCTCGGGACCGAACTCCTCCTTCAGGTGGCGCAATATATTGAGCCCGAATCTGGAGAGCTTGATGTTCTCAGGGGTGGAGAATTGCTGGCGGATGCCGCCGCAGGAGCGCGCCGTGCAGCCCTTGGCATAGCTCGTGTCGCGCTCGATGAGGGCGATGGAGCCGGTGAAACCCTGCTTTTTGAGGAAATAGGCGGCGCTGCTTCCGACAATGCCGCCGCCGACGATCACAACATCATATTTCATGGTGCGGCACTCTGCCCAAAGCGCGAGCGCCTCTCAAGCCTTTCATGGTCGCACCAGACTTGGCAGATATGCCGGGAGTGAATAGGGTGCGGGAAGTCCCATGAAGATCAGACCTCGCCGCAGCGTCCTCTATATGCCGGGCGCCAATGACCGGGCGCTGGAAAAGGCGCGTAGCCTACCGGCCGACGCCCTCATCCTCGATCTTGAGGATTCGGTGGCGCCGGAAGCCAAGGTCCAGGCGCGCGACAAGGTGATCGCCGCGGTGAAAGGCGGCGGCTACGGCCAGCGCGAGATCGTCATCCGCGTCAATGCGCTCGACACGCCCTGGGGGGCGGATGACCTCAAGGCCGCCGCCTCGGTCAAGGCCGATGCCATATTGGTGCCGAAAGTGTCGCGGCCGGGCGACATGGTGAGCGCCGCCAAGCTTCTCAAAGCCCAGGGTGCCGCGGCCGAGACGCGGCTGTGGGCGATGATGGAGACGCCGCTCGCCATCCTCAATGCGCGTGACATTGCAGGCGTGGCCGGCGATGCCGACAACCGTTTCTCCTGCCTGGTGCTCGGCACCAATGATCTTCTGAAAGAGTCGCGCGCCCGCGCCCTGGGCGACCGCTTCGCCATCGTGCCGTGGCTGGCCGCGAGCGTGCTCGCCGCCCGCGCCTATGGCCTCGATGTGATCGACGGCGTCTTTAACGACTTCAAGGACGAGCCGGGCTTCCGGGCCGAATGCGAGCAGGGCCGCACGCTGGGCATGGACGGCAAGACGCTGATCCATCCCTCGCAGATCGCACCCTGCAATGAGATCTTCTCGCCCTCCACCGAAGAGGTCGAATGGTCGCGCAAGGTCATCCAGGCTTTCGCGTTTCCGGAACATAAGGGCAAGGGCGTCATTACCGTCGAGGGGCGGATGGTGGAAAGGCTGCATCTGGTGATGGCCGAGCGCGTCGTCGCCATTTGGGAGGCAATTGCCGCATGAGCAAGACCAATCCGGGAAATTTCTTCGAGGACTTCCGCATCGGCCAGATCATCCGCCATGCGACGCCGCGCACCGTCACGGCGGGCGACCAGGCGCTCTATACGGCGCTCTATGGCGCGCGCTTCGCGGTCCAGTCCTCGGACGAGTTCGCGCGCGCCATCGGCTATGGCAAGGCGCCGGTCGACGATCTCCTCGTCTTCCACATCGTGTTCGGCAAGACGGTTCCCGATATCTCGCTCAATGCGGTAGCCAATCTGGGCTATGCCGATGGCCGCTTCCTGGCACCGGTCTATCCGGGCGATACGTTGAGCGCCGCTTCGGAGGTCATCGGGCTCAAGGAGAATTCCAACGGCAAGACCGGCACCGTCTATGTGCGCTCGACCGGCTTCAACCAAAGGGCCGAGCCGGTCTTGAGCTATGTGCGCTGGGTGATGGTGAGGAAGCGCGACGAGGCGGCAAAAGTGCCCAGGGCGCAGGTGCCCGATTTGCCCAAGACGGTGCTGCCGGCCGATCTCGGCTCCGGCTGTCCCAAGATCGCCGGCAAGCTCTGGGACGATGCGCTGTCGGGCTCGGCCCATCGCTTCAAGGATTATAAGAAAGGCGAGCGGATCGACCATGTCGACGGCATGACGGTCGAAGAGGCCGAGCATATGCTGGCGACGCGGCTCTATCAGAACACCGCCAAGGTGCATTTCAACCAGTTCAGCGAGGCCAAGGGCCGCTTCGGGCGAAGGCTCATCTATGGCGGGCATGTCATCTCGCTCGCACGCGCGCTCTCCTTCAACGGCCTCGGCAATGCCTTCCATGTGGCGGCGATCAATGGCGGGCGCCATGTGGCGCCGCTCTTCGCCGGCGGCACCGTCTTCGCCTGGTCCGAGATCGTCGAGACCGCCGATGTGCCGGCGCAATCCGATCTCGGCGCCTTGCGCATCGTGACGCGGGCGACGCGCGATCTCGCTTGTGCGGATTTTCCGACGAAGGACGCGACGGCGGACGAGCCGGGCGTCATCCTCGAATTCGACTATTGGGCGCTGGTGCCTAGATAATCCCCGCATCCATGAGCACGAAAAGAGCGCTCAAGGTCAGAAGCGACAGAGCGGTGCCGACCGCGATGGCGCCCGAGACTGGCGCCGTGCCCGAATCATAGCGCTGCGCGAAGAGATAGGCATTGGCGCCGGTCGGCATGGCGGCGAGCATCAGCGCGATCTGGGTCCAGAACGGATCGAGCGCCACGACATAGCGCGCGATCAGAAAGACGACGACCGGCAGGCAGAGAAGCTTGAGCACCAGCAAGGTGATGATGCCGCGCCATTGGCCCTTGAGGCTGTAGCCGGCCAGCGTCAGTCCCAGAGCGACGAGCGCCGTCGGCACGCCGGCCTCGCCCAGCATTTCGAGGAAGCGATCCGGCACGGGATGAAGGCCGAGGCCGGTGACGCGCCACAGCGTGCCCAGAAGCAGTGCGAGCACGATCGGGTTGCGGATGAGCTGGTTCACCAGCTGGCGGATCACCGCCATGACGGAGGGCAGCTGGCCGCGGCCGGAAGATTCGATGTGAAGGACCGCGGCGAGCCACAGAATGGGCGCGTGGATCGACAGGATGAGGCCCACCGGCAAGGCGGCGCGGTCGCCGAAATGCGCCAGCGCCAGAGGCAGGCCGAGCATTGCCAGATTGCCGAAGCTCGCCCCCATGGCAGCCGAGGCCGGCACGGCCGCGATGAGCGAGGTGGTGTGCGCGATGAGGGTGGTGGCGATCCAGACAACGGCGATGCCGCCGAAGAGTGCCGCCCAGAGCGGCCAGGGCGACAGGCTCTGCTGGTCGATCACCGCCACGGTGCGGAAGAGCAGCGCCGGCATGGCAAGGTTGAACACCACCTGGCTCAGGCCCTGGCCCGCGGCACTGCCGATGAACTGGGTGCGCGCGCACAGGAAACCGAGCGCGATCAGGCCGAAGACGGGAAGGATCGTGGTGAGGACGGAAGACATGCGTAAGATGCCGGCACAATAGCCGGATCAGGGGACCAGGCGATAGTATTTCCCGTACCAGCGCAGCGTTTCTTCCTCGACCCTGACTGCGCTGCCGACCTCCGGCGGGCGCCAGTCGGCCCAGGCGACCACCGCCGTCGTATGGCCATCGGGAAAATCGACAAAGACCCGCGGCAAGCTTTGTCCCTTGTCGGATTGATGCACCGTCCAGCGGACGAAGCGGCCTTCGATGGTCTGGCGCGACACGGGGACATTCGTCACCCAGAAAAGCAATCCGGCCGCGATGGCAAGCCCGAGCAGGACCGCGAAGATGTTCCCAGTGACGGCCTCTAGAGCCAATTGCCGGTCGAGTCGCCTGGTGGCTTCTCGTTTCACGCGGCGCGCTCGCTTTCCTTCGCCTCGATGAGGCGCACGAGATCGGTCATGATGCGGTTGAGATCGAAGTCCTTGGGCGTATAGACCTGGGCGACGCCCAGTTGCTTGAGCACCAGCACGTCCTCCGCCGGGATGATGCCGCCCGCCACCACCGGCACATGGCTCAAGCCCGATGCGCGCATGCGGTTCATCACCTCGCGCACCAGGGGCACATGCGAGCCCGACAGGATCGAGAGGCCGACGACATGGACCTTGTGCTCGATCGCCGCCGAGACGATCTGCTCAGGCGTCAGGCGGATGCCGTCATAGGAGACCTCGAAGCCGCAATCGGCGGCCCTGACCGCGATCTGCTCGGCGCCGTTGGAATGGCCGTCGAGGCCGGGCTTGCCGACCAGGAATCTGGGCTTCATGCCGAGCTTGGCGGATAGCGCTTCGACCGCGGCCCGCACATCGGTGATCGATTGCGAGGCGTCGCCCCGCATCAGCAGCGTGACGCCGGTGGGGGCACGGTATTCGCCGAAGACGCGGCGCAAGGTCTCGCCCCATTCGCCGGTGGTGACGCCGGCCCGGGCGCAGGCGATCGAGGCCTCCATGACATTGCGCGCTTCGCGCGCCGCCCTATCCAGCTCTTTCAGCGCCGCCGCCGCCGCCTTCGCATCCCGGGCGCTGCGCCAGGCTTTCAATTTATCGATCTGCTCATATTCGACTGTCTCAGGGACAGTGAGAATGGCATCACCATCTTCGGCGGCAAGCGGCGAAGGCTCGCTCGCGGTGAAGGCGTTGACGCCGACGACCTTGGTCTCGCCTGCTTCGATGGCGCGCAGGCGTTCGGCATTGGATTCGACCAGCGCCTTCTTCATATAGCCCGACTCGATCGCCGCAATGGCGCCGCCCATGGCGAGCACGCGGGAAAGCTCGGTGCGCGCTTCAGTCTTCAGGTCTTCGACCTTGGCTTCGATCTCCTTCGAGCCGTCGAAGATGTCACCATAGTCGAGAAGGTCCGATTCATAGGCGACGATCTGCTGCATGCGCAAAGACCATTGCTGGTCCCATGGGCGCGGCAGGCCCAGAGCTTCGTTCCAGGCCGGCAACTGCACGGCGCGGGCGCGGGCGTTCTTCGACAGCACCACCGCCAGCATCTCGAGCAATATGCGATAGACGTTGTTCTCCGGCTGCTGCTCGGTGAGGCCCAGCGAATTCACCTGCACGCCATAGCGGAAGCGGCGCAGCTTCTCGTCCGCGACGCCATAGCGGTCGCGGCAGATCTCGTCCCACAATTCGGTGAAGGCCCGCATCTTGCAGATCTCGGTGATGAAGCGGATGCCGGCATTGACGAAGAAGGAGATGCGGCCGACCACTTGCGGGAATTCATCCTCGGGGATCGTGCCGCTCGCTCTGACGCCGTCCAGCACGGCGATGGCGGTGGCGAGCGCGAAGCTCAGCTCCTGCACCGGTGTGGCGCCGGCTTCCTGCAGATGATAGGAGCAGACATTCATCGGATTCCATTTGGGGAGCTCGCTCGACGCGAAGGCGATCGTGTCGGTGATCAGCCGCATCGAGGGCTTCGGCGGGAACACATAGGTGCCGCGCGAGAGATATTCCTTGATGATGTCGTTCTGGGTGGTGCCGGTGAGGCTCGCGCGCGATGCCCCTTGCGCATCGGCGGCGGCGACATAAAGGGCGAGAAGCCAGGCCGCCGTGGCGTTGATCGTCATCGACGTGTTCATCTCGCCGAGCGGGATCTGGTCGAACAGGGCCTTCATGTCGCCCAGATGCGAGATGGGCACGCCGACCTTGCCGACCTCGCCTTTGGCCAGGACATGGTCGCTGTCATAGCCGGTCTGGGTCGGCAGATCGAAGGCGACCGAGAGGCCGGTCTGGCCCTTGGCGAGATTGGTGCGGAACAGGCGGTTGCTGTCGGCCGCGGTCGAATGGCCGGCATAGGTGCGGAAGATCCAGGGGCGGTCTCGCGTCATGGCCCATGAAAGCATGGGTCATGTTGCGGCGCAATAATTCCTTCGGAGTCAGCTGGACCGGAAGAACGCCATATTGACGAGCGCCGCCCCGACCATGCCGGAAAATACGGCAAGGGTGGCATTGGCCATCACATCCAAAGGCGGGGACAGGTTGGGAAACAGGATCATGCCCAGCCTCGCGCCCACCAGCAGGAACAGGAAATTGAGAGCCATCTGCGGCAATTCGGACGTATTGGTCACGATGTTGAAAATGATGGTGGCCACCCCCAGGAGAAGCAGCAGGAACAGCCACTGTCCGCCCGATATTGGCGGGGCGCGGGTCAGGAGATCATGGATATGGGTCAGGAAATCCATCATTCCACAGGATCCCATGTGTTGGCCGGATCATACCGCAGAGCATTCTTCGCGGTAAGCTCCAAGCCTTGGAGAGGTTAACCGGACCTGCCCGGTTTGGGGCAGCTTTGCCTAAAAGCGCGGCAAACTGTCCTTTATTGGCCGTTAGCAGGCGCGGTGGACTTTTGTTGCATTGCGAAATGGTCTAGCCTCTCCCTTAATAATGACGGGGGAACGGAGGACCAAGCCATGAAGGCCCAGGCCAAGACCACGCTGAGTGCCGATGCCGCCAACACCAACCAGCCGGTGAAGGATCTCTATGAGATCGGCGAGATCCCGCCGCTCGGCCATGTTCCCGAAAAAATGTATGCCTGGACCATTCGCCAGGATCGTCACGGCCCGCCCGACAGCGCCATGCAAATCGAGGTCGTGCCGACCTGGACGATCGGCGAGGACGAAGTGCTCGTCCTGGTGATGGCGGCGGGCGTCAATTACAACGGCGTGTGGGCAGCGCTCGGCAAGCCGATCTCGCCGATCGACGGCCACAAGAATCCCTATCATATCGCGGGTTCGGACGCGGCCGGTATCGTCTATGCGGTCGGCGCCAAGGTGAAGCGCTGGACGGTGGGCGATGAGGTCGTCATCCACTGCAACCAGGATGACGGCGATGACGAGGAATGCAATGGCGGCGATCCGATGTTCTCGCCCTCGCAGCGCATCTGGGGCTATGAGACACCGGATGGATCCTTCGCGCAGTTCGCCCGCGTGCAGGCGCGCCAGCTGCTGCCGCGGCCGCAGCATCTCTCCTGGGAAGAATCGGCCTGCTATACGCTCACCCTCGCCACCGCCTATCGCATGCTCTTCGGCCACCGGCCGCATACGCTGAAGCCCGGCCAGAATGTGCTGGTGTGGGGCGCATCAGGGGGCCTCGGCTCCATGGCGGTGCAGTTGATCGCCACCGCCGGCGGCAATGCCATCGGCGTCATCTCGGACGACGACAAGGCCGAGTTCGTGATGTCGCTCGGCGCCAAGGGCGTCATCAACCGCAAGAATTTCAAATGCTGGGGCGAGATGCCGAAGGTCGGCACGGCCGAATATAACGATTGGCTGAAGAATGCCCGCGATTTCGGCAAGGCGATCTGGAATTTCACCGGCAAAGGCAACAATGTCGATATGGTGTTCGAGCATCCGGGCGAGACGACCTTCCCGGTCTCGGTGCTGGTGGTGAAGCGCGGCGGCATGGTGGTCATCTGCGCCGGCACGACCGGCTATAATCTCACCATGGATGCGCGCTATCTGTGGATGCACCAGAAGCGCGTCCAGGGCTCGCATTTCGCCAATCTCATGCAGGCGTCGAACGCCAACAAGCTGGTCGTGGCGCAGCGCATCGATCCCTGCATGTCGGAGGTCTATGCGTGGAGCGACATTCCCAAGGCGCATATGAAGATGTGGAAGAACGAGCACCGGCCCGGCAATATGGCGGTGCTGGTGTCGGCGCCGCGCACCGGGCTCAAGACCTTCGAGGATGTGATCGAAGCTTCGGCGTCGTAGCTCTTCATGGACGAAGACCGTTTGCCGGTCGCGAGCCTGCGCAATCTCGGGCCTAAATCCGCGCGGCTTCTGGCCGAGGCCGGCATTCGCAGGATCGCCGAATTGCGGCTCCTCGGCGCGGCGAAAGCCTATCGGCGCGTGAAGGACAAAGCGTCGCTCAATCTCCTGTGGGCAATCGCCGCCGGCCTCGAAGATCGCGACTGGCGCACCGTCACGAAAGCGGAGAAAGCCTCACTCCTTGCTGAGGTCCGCCGTTTCGGCTGACGGCTCCCGGTGCTTGCGCGCCAGCACGATGACGCGGTTGAGCTCGCCGCCGAGGATGAGCGCCAGTGCCGACAGATAGATCAGGAACATCGCCGCGAAGAGACCGGACAGGCCGGCATAGGTCGAGGCGAAGGTGGCGAAATTGGACAGGAAGTAGGAATAGACGCTCGACAATATGAGCCACACGGAAACGGTGAGGATGACGCCCGGCATCAGATAATGCAGCTTCACCCGCCGCGCCGGCAAAATGAGATGCGCCAGGAACAGGCCGACCACCAGGATGATGAGCGCCAGCGGATAGCGGTAGCGGTCGAAGGTGGCGATGATGTCGTCGAAGCCCGGCGCATAGGTGTTGATGAAATGGATGGCGGTCGGGGCGAAGACGATCAGCACGGCAAGCGCCAGCAGCAGCATCGCCGAGCCCACCACGAACAGCGCCATGATCAGATAGAGCAGGAAGGCATTGCGGTCCTCGGTCAGGCCATAGGCGCGGTTGAGCGCCACGCGCACGCTGTCGACGCCGCCCATGGCGCTCCATACCGTGATGATGGCCGATACGCTGAGGAGGCCGGTGCGCGGACGGGTCAACAGCGAATTGATCTCGGGCGCCAGCGGCGAGACGAATTCCCTGGGCGCGACACTGAGCAGATAGGTGACGATGCGGGCGGCGAGATCGGCGCTGCCGAAGAAGCCGGCGAGGGCTGTGAGGAAGATCAGGAAGGGGAAGATCGAGAAGAGGAAGCGGAAGGCGATATTGCCGGCCAAGGGGATCGCCTCATCGGCGAACAGGCGCCTTATGGCTTCGAGGATGAGCCGGGTGAGGGAAGGCCGTGAGTCCGTCATGCGCAAGGCATATCAGGGGCGAGGATTCGATGAAAGGTCGGCGGTGCCGCCAATTCCTTCGACGCGTGTCAAGCATGGTTTCCGGGATTTTCGCCCTCTCCCGCAAGCGGGAGAAGGGGAAAGTTATTGAGATTGGAGCGGTTATCCCACCACGACCGGAAGCTTCCGCGCCTCGGTCTCGACACTTGCCTTCAGGCCGGGATCGAGCTTGAGGCGCGAGGCGAGCATGGCGAGATAGGCCTGCTCGGCCGGATCGTCGGGATCGATGGCGAGCACGGAAGCGGCATAGATCTCGGCGGCGCGCTCGGGGCTCGTGGCGCTCCTGACCACCGCATCGATATCGAGAGGTTTGCGCAATTCGTCGATGACGAAGGCCTTGGCATCATTGTCGAGGCTGAGCTCGTCGAGCTTGGCGAAGATCGCCTGCTGCTCCCTGGCATCGATATGGCCGTCGGCCTTGGCGGCCGCGATCATGGCGCGCAGGAGCACGAGCGACAGCTCGTTGCGCTCGGCCGTGCCCGAGGGAAGGAACACCGTGCCTTCGACCTTCGGCGTCACATCCTTCATTGACCCGTTCGGGGGCTCGACCGGCACGGTCGTCCGGGCGCCCCTGGTCGCCTGGTAATTCTGCCAGGCGCGATAGGCGATGCCGCCCAGCACGGCAGCGCCGCCGAGCTTCAGCGCGTTGCCGGCCAGCTTCTTGCCGCCCTTGGACCCCAGCAATATCGAAACAAGACCGCCCGCGGCGGCACCGCCGGCGAGGCCCTTCAACATATCAGGGGAAAATCCCGATCCGCTTTTCTGCGGGGCATTCTGGCCGTCGCGCGCGCCACCGCCCATGAACTGATCAAGAAGCTTCTGCGGATCGAACATATCTGCCTTTCCCAAGTCTAACTCGCCAAACCGCATTCCGGCGGGCAAGAGACTTGTCCGTCATCACCCAACCGTCCCGACACATGGCCTCTGAAAGAAATACCGAACCCTGGATTGCCGCGGCCTCTGCATCATTCGTCGTGATATGGGCAACGGGTTTCATCGTTGCAAGGCTGTCGGCGCCCCATGTCGATCCTTTGACTTTCCTGACGGTGCGCTTCGCCATCGCCGGCCTTCTGCTGGCGGTTCTTGCTTTGATCTTCAAGGCGCGCTGGCCAAGCCCTTCCGCGGCGTTACACGCGATCGTCGCTGGCGCCTTCCTGCATGGCGGCTATCTCGGCGCCTGCTACTGGGCGGTGGCGCATGGCCTGCCCTCGGGCATCGCTGCGCTGATCGCCGGCCTGCAGCCGATCCTGACCGCGATCCTGGCGGGCCGGCTGCTCGGCGAGCGCATCACGATGCGCCACTGGCTGGGGCTCGCGGTGGCGCTCATCGGCGTGGCGCTGGTGCTGGCGCCCAAGCTCAGTTTCGCGGTGGTCGGCGGCATCACGCCCGTCACCGCCGGCGCCATGTTCCTCGGCGCGCTGTCGATGACAATCGGCAGCATCTATCAGAAGCGTCATGTCGCGCGCGTCGATCTCCTCACCGGCACGGCCTGGCAATATGCCAGCGCCTTCGTCTTCGTGGCGCTGGGCGCGCTCATCACCGAGAATTTCCGCTTCGATGCGACGCGCGATGCATGGATCGCGCTCGCCTGGTCGGTCGTCGTGCTGTCGATCGGCGCCATCCTCCTGTTCATGGCGCTCATCCGGCATGGTGATGTCTCGAAAGTGTCGGCGCTCATCTTCCTGGTGCCGGCGGTCGCGGCGCTGATGGCCTGGCTCCTGTTCAACGAGACATTGACGCTGGTGCAGATCGCGGGGATGCTGGTCTGCGCAGTAGGTGTCTTCATCGTGACGCGAGCGGGCAAGTGAGAGCAGTTCTATGCAAGGCGGCCGGGGGAGCTTCGTCGCTCAGCGTCGAAACCATCGCGCGGGTGAAGCCCGGGCCTGACGAAGTGGCGGTCGCGGTGAAGGCGGTCGGCCTCAATTTCTTCGACACGCTGATCATTGAGGGCAAATATCAGGTCAAGCCGCCCATGCCGTTCTCGCCCGGCGGCGAGATCGCCGGCATCGTCAGCGAGACCGGCGCCCAGGTCCGTCACCTCAAGGCGGGCGACCGGGTGATGGGCTATATCGGCCATGGTGGCGCGCGCGAAGAGGCGGTCGTCGCGGCCCGGCAATTGTCGCTCATCCCGCCGGGCTTGAGCGATGAGATCGCCGCCGGGCTTTCCATCACCTATGGCACGACGCTGCATGCGCTCAAGGACCGCGCCCGGCTCGAGCCGGGCGAGACGCTGGCGGTGCTCGGCGCATCGGGCGGCGTCGGCCAGGCGGCGGTCGAGATCGGCAAGCTCATGGGCGCCCATGTCATCGCCTGCGCCTCCTCCGACGACAAGCTTGCTTTCTGCAAGAGCTTTGGGGCCGATGAGGTCCTGAACTACCGGACGCAGAATCTGAAGGACGGATTGCGCAGCTTGCGCCAGGACGGCGTCGATGTCGTCTATGATCCGGTGGGCGGCGATCTCACTGAGCCCGCGGTGCGCACCCTTGGCTGGGGCGGGCGGCATCTGGTCGTCGGCTTCGCGCAAGGCGACATTCCGAAACTGCCGCTCAATCTGATCCTCTTGAAGAATGCCAGCCTGTTGGGCGTGTTCTGGGGCGCCCATACCGAGCGCGAGCCCGAGCTGCACCGCGCCAATATGGACCAGCTCCTCGCCTGGGCGGCGGCGGGCCAGCTCAAGCCGCATATCCATGCCACCTATCGTTTCGAGGAGATCGGCGAAGCCCTGGGAGCGATCGCGCGGCGCGAGGTCAAGGGCAAGACGATCCTGGTGCCATGACAAAGATCGTGAGCGACACGCGCGCCATGCTCGCCGGGATGACGCCGGTCCTCACCGACGGCGAATATGTCTTCTGCACGACCAAGGATGCGAGCGTGATCGCGCGGGCCATGCCGGTGGCGCTCGGCTCGTTCCGGGAAGCGGAAGGAACGACATTCATCCTGGCGCGGTCCGACGCGAAAGCCCTGGGCTTCGATGAAGCCATGCCGATGCGGCGCATCACGCTCGATGTGTTCTCGGCGCTCGACGGTGTCGGGCTGACCGCCGGCGTAGCGACCGCGCTCGCAGCGGCGGGAATTCCCTGCAACATGGTCGCCGCCTATCATCATGATCATGTTTTCGTTCCGGCGGCGATGACGGAGCGCGCCATCGCCGTGCTCAAGGAGTTGCAGGAACGCTCGTCATAAGCAGGCCGAGTGGAAGGCCGTCAGCATGGCCAGGCCTTCCGGCCAGCGCCCGAGATTGCTGCTTGAGCTGATATGGCCGAGCGCGCCCACCAAGCGGCAGTCGCCGCCCCATTGCGCCGCCCGCGCTTGCGCATAATCCAGCGAGCCATAAGGATCGTTGCTGCTGGCGATGATCAGGCAGGGAAAACGGAAACGTTCCCGGGGGGCCGAAGCGAAAGCATGTGCCGCGGCCGGAAAAGGCGGGGACGCGGGATCCGGCACGGCGACGAGGAAGGCGCCTTTGACCGGGAGGCCCGATTTCCTCTGCCAGTGGGCGACGAGCAGGCAGCTCAGGCTGTGGGCGATCAGCACCGGCGGTGAGGGCGCCGTCGCCACCGCAAGCTCCAGCGCCGCCATCCAGTTGGTGAAATCGGGCGCATCCCAGCTTGCCGGCGCAAAGCGGCGCATCGCCTTGTTGTCGGCCTCCCAAAGGCTCTGCCAGTGATGGTCGTCCGATCCGCCGATGCCCGGCAGGACGATGAAGTCGGTCATGCATGCTCCTTCCAGCAATTCACGAGGGAAATTGTAGGCAGGAATTTTCCGCGTAGAATGGCGGCGCATCGGAAAAGAGCCGCCACAGCCGATGAATCAAAGGTCACCATGAAGAACAGCGCCAGGTCCATCCGCCTCGATCCCACCGATCTCGCGATCATCGAGATCCTGCAGGAAGACGGGCGCATCAACATCACCGAGCTCGGGCGGCGGGTCGGCCTGTCGCAACCGGCCGTGTCGGAGCGGGTGAAGCGGCTCGAAGAGCGCGGCATCGTCACCGGCTATAGAGCGACCGTCGATCTGGCGAAGCTCGGACTCGGCACCATGGCGGTCATCCGCCTGCGCACCACGCATGAGCATATCGCGGCCTGCCTCAAGCAGTTCGCCAGCATGCCGGAAGTGATCGAGGTGCTGAGGCTCACCGGCGAGGACTGCTTCTTTCTCAAGGTGATCGTGCCGTCGCCTTTGGGGCTCGAGAGCATCGTCGATGCGCTGGGCCGTTTCGGCGCGGTGACGACCTCGGTCGTGCTCAGGGCGGAAAAGCCGAAGACTGTCGGGCGCAAGCTGATGGCGCGGGCCTAGTCGGCAGCGAGCTTCTCGCCCTTCTTCAGCCGCGCCAGGGTCTCGCGCGCCTTGTCATAGTGCTCAGGTCTGAGATGGGTGCGGATCATGCTGATCGCGGTCAGGAGCACCGCCATGTCGTCGGTGAAGCCGAGCCCCAGCACGAAATCGGGAATGGCATCGACCGGCAGCACGAAATAAGCGAGCGCGCCGAGCAGGATGCCTTTCACCTTGAGCGGCGTCG
The DNA here is from genome assembly GCA_003576695.1 of Taklimakanibacter lacteus. Taxonomy (GTDB): domain Bacteria; phylum Pseudomonadota; class Alphaproteobacteria; order Rhizobiales; family Aestuariivirgaceae; genus Taklimakanibacter; species Taklimakanibacter lacteus. The sequence goes on along the minus strand of QOZQ01000006.1, from coordinate 165,131 downwards.
CGCGGTCGAAGGCGCAGTAATAGGCAGCGACAGCGTCCTCGGCGAAGGGAATCGCCGCGAAGACGCGGGCCAGTTTGGGCCAGAAGCCGGACCGTACTTTCTGCTCGTTGCTGGTGATGACCATGGGAAGCGCACCCCCTCATTGCCGAAATCGCGCGTTCATGTGGTGATCGGACGCCGCGTTTTCAAGGGTTTCGCCTGATGCCCGACCCCATCCGGCGCTTCGCGCCACCTTCCCCGCAAACGGGGAAGGAGAAGAGTGTGACTACCTCCCCGCAAACCAGATCGCCGCCATGATGATGATGATCGCCGCGAATTGCAGGATGACGCGCCAGCGCATGAACTGCTGGGAGACGTTGCCCGGCCCGCCGCGCATCATGTTCCACAGACCGAGGCAGAGGACGATGAAGACCGCGGCGATGGCCAGGGGAACGAGATAGTCGAAGAAGCTCATTGATCGGACGCCTTATCGAGAAGCCGGTCCAGCGCCGGCGGTGGCAGGAGCCGCCTGGCCCAGGCCATGACATAGGTCGGCACTGTCACATAATAACGCCGCCGCGGCTTGCGGCTTTCCAGCGCATGCAGAAGCTTCAGCGCCACCGCCTCCGGCGGCAATTTGAAGCGCTTGGCGCCGCCGCCGTTCAGCCGCTGGCGCTGGCGGGCATAGACATCCTTGTAGTGCGAACTGTCCTCATCGATATTGCGCTCGAAAGCGGCCAGCGCGTGCTCGACGAAGCGCGTGGCGATCGGCCCCGGCTCGATCAGCGAGACATGGATGCCGGTGCCCTTGAGCTCGAGCCGTAGCGTGTCGGACAAGGCCTCGATGGCGAATTTGGAGGCGCAATAGGCGCCGCGCCATTTCATCGCGGTGAGGCCGAGGACCGAGGAATTGTTGACGATGCGGCCCCCGCCATTGGCGCGCATCAGCTTCAGGCAATCGCGCGTCAGCTCATGCCAGCCGAAGACATTGGCCTCGAACTGGGCGGTGAGCGCCGCGCGCGACAGATCCTCGACCGCGCCCGGCTGGCCATAGGCGCCGTTGTTGAAGAGCCCGAAGAGCTTGCCCCCCGTGCGCTCGGCCACCTCGCTCACGCATTCGGCAATGCTGATGGGCTCGGCATAATCGAGGCGGAAAGCCTCGAAGCCTTCGCCTTCGAGGCGGATGATGTCGGCATCCTTGCGGGCGGTGGCGAAAACGCGCCAGCCCTTCTGCTTCAAGAGCTTCGCCGATGCATGGCCGATGCCGGAAGAGCAGCCGGTGATCAGCACGGTCCGGTCATTGGCCGCCATCTCAATTGCCGCCTTCAAGCAGGCGGCGCGCGATGACCTGCGCCTGGATCTCGGCGGCGCCCTCGAAGATGTTGAGGATGCGGGCATCGCACAAGATGCGCGAGATCTGGAATTCGAGCGCGAAGCCATTGCCGCCATGGATCTGCAATGCATTGTCGGCGGCCGACCAGGCGACGCGGGCGCCCAGGAGCTTGGCCATGCCGGCTTCGAGATCGCAGCGCCGCCCGGCGTCCTTCTCGCGCGCCGAATGATAGACGAGCTGGCGGGCGGCCATGATCTCGGCCGCCATCAGCGCCAGCTTGTCGGCGATGCGCGGGAAGGCGATGATCGGCTTGCCGAACTGGATGCGCGTCGTCGCATAATCGAGCCCGACATCGAGCGCGTTCTGCGCCACGCCCAGGGCGCGTGCCGCGGTCTGGATGCGCGCCGATTCGAAAGTCTGCATCAGCTGCTTGAAGCCGTGGCCTTCCGTGCCCCCTAAGAGATTGGCGGCCCTGACCTCGAAATCCTCGAAGCGGATCTCATATTCCTTCATGCCGCGATAGCCCAGCACCTCGATCTCGCTGCCCGACATGCCCTTGGCGGGGAAGGGATCGGCATCGTCGCCGCGCGGCTTCTCGGCAATGAACATCGAGAGGCCCTTATAGCCCGGCTCATTCGGATCGGTGCGGGCAAGCAGCGTCATGATATCGGCGCGCGCCGGATGGGTGATCCAGGTCTTGTTGCCGGTGATCTTGTAGACATCGCCGTCCTTCACGGCGCGGGTGCGCAGGGAGCCGAGATCAGAGCCGGTATTGGGCTCGGTGAAGACGGCGGTGGGCAGGATCTCGCCCGTCGCGATCCTGGGCAGCCAGTATTGCTTCTGCGCCTCGGTGCCGCCGCCCATGATGAGCTCGCAGGCGATCTCGGCCCTGGTGCCGAGCGAGCCGACGGCGATCCAGCCGCGCGACAATTCCTCCGAGACGACGCACATGGATTCCTTGCCGAGCCCCAGGCCGCCATGCTGCTCGGGCAGGGTCAGCGCGAAGACGCCGAGTGCCGCCAGCTCGTCCACGATCTCCATCGGCACATAGTCATTGGCGAGATGCCATTCATGCGCATGAGGCTTCACCTTGTCCTCGACGAAGCGGCGCATGCTCAGGCGCATCTCCTCCAGCGTGCTGTCGAGGCCGCAATCGCCTAAGGTCGCCTGGCCCTGTGCCGCCACCATGAGCTCGACGAGGCGCGCGCGGGCCGGCGCCGTGCTGCCCGAGGCGAGGAGGGCCTGGACGCCCGGCCGGTCGAAGGCCGAGAGGTCGCTACGGGTGAGGCCCAGATCGGCGAGTCTGGCGAACTCCGCCTGGTTCATCGGGATGCCGCCCCAGACCTGGTTCAGATATTCGCCCACCGCGATCTGGACGAGGAGTTGCTCGGTCTCGGCGAATTTCCCCTGGCCGGCGAGGCGGGCGGCATAGGCCGAAAGCTCGCGCAGGACCGCCTCATAGGTGGCGAGCCAGGCCAGCCCATGGACCGCATGCTGCTCGCGGTCGATGAGATGGCCCGACAATTTGCCGCCGGGCGCCACGCGGGCATGGATGCGGGCCCTGGCCTGACCGTAAAGGGTGCCCACGGCGTCATGCGCTTCCGCAAGGAGATGGGGGAGGTCGGCGAGCACCGGGCTTTCCCGGCTGATTTCGGCCACAGCAACCATTCGTCAAGCTCCACAGGTTAGCCTGCATCGTGAATATCCGGTTACATGAGCACAACTGCCGGCGCAATCTGACCAAATAGTCACGGGCTCGCCGCCCAAATCCGGTCAGATTGTTAAAGCAGTTAGGGCCGGACTGGCCCCAGCGGGCGGTGGGAATGAGGTTTTCGACATGATTTGCAAGCCGGCGGCATGGTCCGTTGTTTTGGCGCCTTTGGCGGTTCTGGCCGGGCTCGTTCCCGCTTTGGCACAGGCTCCCCAGCCGACCGATCTCGGCAAGTTCGGCGACTGGGCCGCCTATACCTACAAGGCCCAGGGCGGCAAGGTCTGCTACATTTCCTCTCAGCCCAAGGTCCAGTCGCCCAAGAACGCCAAGCGCGACCCGGCCTTCCTGCTCGTCACCCACAGGCCTTCCCAGAGTGTCCGCAACGAGGTGTCGACCATCATCGGCTATCCGTTCAAGAAGGACACGCCGGTTCAGCTCACGATCGATGCCACGGATTTCGAGCTCTTCGCCAATGGCGACGGCGCCTGGGCCGACACGGCGGCCAAGGACAAGGAAATCGTGGGCGCGATGAAGAAGGGCCAGAAGCTCACCATCAAGGGCGCGTCCTGGCGCGGCACCGAGACCCTCGATTCCTATTCGCTGAAGGGCCTCGCCCAGGCGCTGGCCAAGATCGACGCCGCCTGCAAATAGGCTATCCATGAAGATCCGATGGCTCGCCCCGTCGGTGATTGCCGGGATAACCTTGCTGCTGGCCGCCTGTCTGCCCGATTGCGACGTCGATAGACGAAATTCTGTGCTCTCGCCGAACGGGAAGATGGTGGCAGTCGTATTCGGTGTCGATTGCGGCGCGACGACAGGCTTCAACACCCAGCTGAGCGTCTTGCCGTCGGACGCAGCGTTTGATCGGGATGAGTATCCGCCCGTACTGGTTCTCAAGGACAAACAGGAGCTGGGCATTCGCTGGGCGAGCGATACGTCTTTATCCGTTACCGTCCCAGACGGCGCCCATGAAAATAAGCGCTTGGATGTTAGCGGCGGAGTGGCCATTACATACGAGAAAACGGGCGGATTGTGAGGGAAAACCGCCCATTTTCCATTTTTTGAGCATCTATGCTATGAGGCCGGCATCATGACCGCGATCACGCTCGATATTGCGCATAAAGGGCGCCCGGAACCCCTGGTTCCCGGGGCGGCGAAGCTGCCGCTCATCGGCCTGACGCGCGCCGAGCTGAGCGAGGCCCTGGCGAAGGCCGGAATCCCCGAGAAGCAGCAGCGCATGCGCATGCGCCAGATCTGGAGCTGGGTCTATCATCGCGGCGTCACCTCCTTCGCCCAGATGAGCGACATCTCCAAGGATCTGCGCCAGAAGCTCGACGAGGTGTTCTCGATCGACCGTCTGGAAGTCGTCACCGAGCAGATCTCGAGCGACGGCACGCGCAAATGGCTGCTCAAGCTGCCGCGCGATGATCGCGGCCAGCGCCATGAAGTCGAGATGGTCTATATCCCCGAGGAAGACCGGGGCACCTTGTGCATCTCGAGCCAGGTCGGCTGCACGCTCACCTGCACCTTCTGCCACACCGGCACCCAGAAGCTGGTGCGCAACCTCACCGCGGGCGAGATCGTCGGCCAGGTGCTCATCGCGCGCGACCGGCTGGAGGAATGGCCGCATCAGCTCGAAGTCCATCCGACACCGCCCCTCGGCGGGCGCTATGTCACCAATGTGGTGCTCATGGGCATGGGCGAGCCGCTCTATAATTTCGACAATGTGAAAGCCGCGATGGAGATCGTCTCCGACGGCGAGGGCATCTCGCTGTCGAAGCGGCGCATCACGCTCTCGACCTCGGGCGTCGTCCCTGAGATCGTGCGTGCCGGGGCGGAGATCGGCACCATGCTCGCCATCTCGCTGCATGGCACGACGGATGAGATCCGCAACGGGCTGGTGCCGCTCAACAGGAAATATCCGATCAGCGACCTGCTCGCTGCCTGCCGCGCCTATCCGGGGCTCTCCAATGCGCGGCGCATCACTTTCGAATATGTGATGCTGAAGGGCGTCAATGACACGCTGGCCGATGCCAGGCGGCTGGTGCAGCTCTTGAAGGGCATTCCGGCCAAGGTCAATCTCATCCCGTTCAATCCCTGGCCCGGCACGCAATATGAATGCTCCGACTGGGACACGATCGAGCGTTTCGCCGAAGTGCTGAACCGCGCCGGCTATGCCTCGCCGGTCAGGACACCGCGCGGGCGCGACATCATGGCGGCCTGCGGGCAGCTGAAGTCGGAAAGCCAGCGCCTCAGGGCCAAGGAGCGCCAGGCGCTCGACGCGGCACCTGCCAGTGCCTGAGGCTTTGGCCCAGGCCCGTCTCACCATCACCGCCGAAGCGCCGCGGGGCACTGAAATCGCCGAATTGATCAGGGAACGTCTGGCGCATTCCTATGCCCATTCGCCGCCCGAAAGCGTCCATGCGCTGCCGCTCGATCAGCTCGACCGGCCGGAAATCACCTTCTGGACGGCAAGGCTCGATGGCGCGCTGGTCGGCTGCGCGGCGCTGCTTCGCCATGATGATGGATCGGGCGAGCTCAAGAGCATGTTCCTGCGTCCCGCCGCGCGCGGGCTTGGACTATCGAAAGCATTGCTCGAGATCGTCGAGGCGAAAGCGCGAGACTTGCAGCTCACGCGCATCGATCTCGAAACAGGCGCCGACAGCCACGCGGCGCGCGGGCTTTACTCTGCCCGGGGCTATTGCCTGCGCGATCCCTTCGGAAAATATAAGGAAGATCCCAATTCCGTTTTCATGACGAAGGACCTCGCATGATCGCTCATATCGCCAAGCGCATCGGGCTCATCATGGTGGGTTATGCGGCGGCCATGGTGGTGAGCGCCCTGCCAGTCTGGCGGGTCACCTTGGTGACTGGACCTACTGCATATTATTGGACCAGCGAGGGTCATATTGTTGGCCCTGAATATACGGCGCTCATCTTTTCGCTGACCGAAATGCTTATCTACCCGTTCCTACCGGCTCTGGCATTTATTTCGGCTGCGGAGACTTTTCGCTGGCGGCGTCTTTGGATCTATCTGATCGGCTGGGTGCTTGTTCTCGCCGTCTCCATCCTCTTGATGTCACCTCCGTACTCGCCCCTTGCTATGGTGGTCGCATATCTATCCGTCTTGGTGGGCGGCCTCATCTATTGGGCCATCGCCGGCCGGCAGGCGGGCTGGTCAATGAGGAGCATCGCTGCATGATCGCCCACATCGCCAAGCGCATTGCCTTTGTCGTGCTGGGCTATTTCGCCGGGCTCGCGGCGGGAGCGGCGGCCTTTCCCAGCCTTCTCATCCTCATGAGCACGTTCAATCCCGACAGCCAGCTCTGGCAACTGGCGGGCTTCGCGCCCTATGCGCTGATCATGATGCCGATCATCCTCTTCTATGTCCTGTGGATCGTGATGATCCTGACCATCATCCCGGCGGCGATCCTCAACGGGCTCACCGAGATCTTCGGCTTGCGCGCCTTGTGGCTGCATCTCCTGATCGCCACGCTGCTCGCCGGCATTGCCGGCCTGCTGCTGGTGCCGGTCTGGTTCTCAGAAATGAATCGCGACCGCTGGCTTGTCACCATGGCGATCCTGCTCTCCGCCTGGATCGCCGGCCTCGTCTATTGGGCGATCGCCGGCCAGCGCGCCGGCTTCCGGCGCGAAGCCGCGGTCACGGTTTCCGCGCAGCCCAGCTGAGCGCCATTTCGAGGCGGTCATTGCCCCAGAAGATCTCGCCATCCGGCGTCACGAAGCTCGGCGCCCCGAAAAGCCTGAGCCGCATGGCCTCCTCGGTCGCCTGGCGCAGGCGCAATTTCACCTGATCGCTGCGGGCGGCCTCGATGACCGCGGCGCCATCGAGCCCCAGGCTGCCGGCAATGGCCTTGAGCACCGCCTCGTCATCGATGCGGGCGCCGTCCGCGAATTGGGCCAGGAACACCCGGCGGGAGAATTCGGCAAGCTGGGGCGCCACTTGGTCGGTCAGCGCCATGCGCGCCGCCATGAGGCTCGATTGCGGGAAGGGATCGGGCTTGCGGAATTCGAGGCCCTGCGCGTCGCAGAGCCTTTCCAGGTCGCGCCACATATAGGCGCCCTTGGCCGGATAGAGGTTGAAGGGCGATGTCTCCCAGCCTTGCGCCTTGAAAAGCGGCCCCAGCAGGAAGGGCCGCCAGGAAATGTCTATGTTTCGTTCCCGGGCCTGCCCCTCGATCCTGAGCGCTGCAAGATAGGAATAGGTGGATGCGAATTCGTACCAGAAATCGAGCCGCGAGCCTTTCCCATTCGGATTCTTCGAATCCGAATGGGATAAAAAGGCTCGGCCACTATCATGGGAGCGTTCCCTCATCGCCAAAGTCTAGCAACTTTGGCGGGGAGCGCTCCACCGCATTGTGTTTGTCCCGGTCCTGAGTATAGTGCGCGCGAATTTTCCTCAAAGCATAGCGGATAAGACCCCATGTCCAAACGCGGCAGCGTCAAGAAAGTCGTGCTCGCTTATTCCGGCGGCCTCGACACCTCGATCATCCTCAAATGGCTGCAGACCGAATATGGGGCGGAGGTCGTCACCTTCACCGCCGATCTGGGCCAGGGCGGCGAGATCGAGCCGGCGCGCAAGAAGGCGCAGATGCTGGGCATCAAGGAAATCTTCGTCGAGGATGTGCGCGAGGAATTCATCCGCGATTTCGTCTTCCCGATGTTCCGCGCCAATGCGCTCTATGAAGGCGTCTATCTGCTCGGCACCTCGATCGCGCGCCCGCTCATCGCCAAAAGGCTGATCGAGATCGCCAGGGAGACGGGAGCCGATGCCGTCGCCCATGGCGCCACCGGCAAGGGCAATGACCAGGTGCGCTTCGAGCTGACCGCCTACGCGCTCAATCCCGACATCAAGGTCATCGCGCCCTGGCGCGAATGGCAGTTCAAGAGCCGCACCGATCTCATCGATTTCGCCGAGCAGCATCAGATACCGGTGGCCAAGGACAAGCGCGGCGAGGCGCCCTTCTCGGTCGATGCCAATCTGCTGCATTCGTCTTCGGAAGGCAAAGTGCTGGAAGATCCCTGGATCGAACCGCCGCCTTATGTCTATCAGCGCACCATCGCGCCGGAAGAGGCGCCCGACAAGGCGACCTCGATCGAGATCGAATTCAGGAAGGGCGATCCTATCGCCCTCGATGGCAAGGCGATGTCGCCGGCGACGCTCTTCACCGCGCTCAACGATCTCGGCCGCGACAATGGCATCGGCCGGCTCGACCTGGTCGAGAACCGCTTCGTCGGCATGAAATCGCGCGGCGTCTATGAGACGCCGGGCGGCACCATCCTGCATGCGGCGCACCGGGCGATCGAATCGATCACGCTCGACCGCGAGGCGGCGCATATGAAGGACAGCTTCATGCCGCGCTATGCCGAGCTCGTCTATTACGGCTTCTGGTTCGCGCCCGAGCGCGAGATGCTGCAGGCGATGATCGACAAGAGCCAGGAGAATGTCGAAGGCACGGTGAGGCTCAAACTCTATAAGGGCAATGTCATCGTGACCGGCCGCAAGTCGCCGAAGTCGCTCTATTCGAACGAGCTCGTCACTTTCGAGGACGACCGCGGCGCCTATGACCAGAAGGATGCGGAGGGTTTCATCCGGCTGAATGCGCTCAGGCTCAGGACGCTCGCGGCCAGGAAGCGGGCGACGTAAACTCGATCCTCCCCAAAATTTCCCTTCTCCCGTGCGTAGCATGGGAGAAGGTGGAACGGAACCAATATGACACGAAACTTCCATACAAGGTGGCCGAAGGCCGGATGAGGGCTCTTTCGCGCAATCCTGAAACGAAGAGCCCTCACCCGCCCTTTGGGCACCCTCTCCCATCGCTTCGCGACGGGAGAGGGGGAACCTGCGGAGAGCTGGACGCTGGCTCTAGAATTAAGCCCGCACTTCCTGCCGCCGGAAGACGACATAGCCCAGCGTGAAGAGCAGGATCATCGCCGAGATCAGCCAGCGATCTGCGGCCACACCATGCCGACAATGGCGCCCTGCATCTTACCCTCGCCCTGCAAGCGAAACGCTGGCGGGGAAGGGAATATCATCAGTATGCGGATCATTCGATGGTCCGGAGAGCGCTTTTGCGGTGCCACACAGCTTCATTGGCGCCGGAGCCGGACTTGACGCGTGCGTCAGGCGACCGGGCGCATCACAAAAATCGAACCGTCTGAGAGATTTAGCTCGTATAGTCGCCGTGGCGAGAAGTTTTGATACAATGGGCCTGTTGACTTTGATTGTGCGACTGCACACTTATCCATGTCCGATCGTTAATGCCTCGCCTCGGGCCCTCTGGGACAGTTTGCCATGACCAAGACCGCTTCGCTCTTCACGCGATCAGCCGCACTCCTGTATCTGCTGGCGCTGCCGGCTTTCGCCACGGCCGCGCAGGCCCAGTCGCCGGGCGGCCCGGTGCCGGTCACCGTGGCCAAGCCGGTGGTGCGCGAGATCGTCGAGGACGACGAGTTCATCGGCCGGTTCGAGGCGGTCGACCAGGTGACGGTACGTTCGCGCATCGGCGGCTATCTCGACCAGGTGCATTTCAAGGACGGCTCGATCGTCAGGAAGGACGACCTCCTGTTCACCATCGACCAGCGCCCGTTCCAGGCGGCGCTGGAGCAGGCCAAGGCCAGCCTGGCGGTGGCGCAGACGCTGGTCGAATTCACCAAGGTGCAGTTCGAGCGCGCCGAAAGGCTGTCGCAAACGGGCAATATCCCGGTGGCGACGCTCGACGACCGGCGGCGCGAATATCTGTCCGCCGTGGCGCAGGTCGACGGCGCCCAGGCCGCGGTGGTGCGGGCCGAGCTCGACCTGCAATATACGGAAATCAAGGCGCCGCTGTCGGGGCGCATCGACCGCCGCCTCGTCTCGGTCGGCAATCTCGTCCAGGCCGACCAGACGGCGCTGACCACCATCGTGTCGCTCGACCCGATCAATTTCTATTTCGATGTCGATGAGCGCCAGTTCCTGGCCTATGCGCGCGATGCGCGCACGCGCAACGAGAGCCTGCAGGAAGGGGCGGGCGGCGTCGATGTGACGGTCAGGCTCGCCGACGACATGGAATCGCCCGTCAAGGGCAAGCTCGATTTCGCCGAGAACCGCATCGACCAGGCCACCGGCACGATGCGCCTGCGCGCCCAGATCCCCAATGGCGATCTCATCCTGCAGCCCGGCCTGTTCGGGCGCGTCAACATGCCGGGCTCGCTGCCCTATCAGGGTATCCTCGTTCCCGACGACGCGGTGGGCGCCGACCAGGACCGGCGCATCGTCTATGTCGTCGACGAGGCCGGCAAGGTGACGCCGAAGCCGGTCCGCATCGGCCCCCGCATCTATGGCTACAGGGTGGTGCGCGACGGCCTCACCGGCGATGAGACGATCGTCATCAACGGACTGATGCGGATCAGGCCGGGTGTGACGGTGAAGCCTGAACTGGTAGTCCTGCCGCCCGAGAAGGCCGCCAACGGGGCCTCGCAATGAGGTTCTCGCATTTCTTCGTCGACCGGCCGATCTTCGCGACCGTCCTGTCGCTGGTGCTGCTGATCGTCGGCGGCATCGCCTATACCCAACTGCCGGTGGCGCAATATCCCGAGATCGCGCCGCCCACCATCGTGGTCCGCGCCACCTATCCGGGTGCGGACGCCGATACCGTCGCCAAGACGGTGGCGACGCCGATCGAGCAGGAAGTGAACGGCGTTGAAGGGATGCTCTATATGTCATCCTATTCGACCTCGACCGGCTCGATGCAGCTCACCATCACTTTCAGGCTCGGCACCGATCTCGACCAGGCGCAGGTGCTGGTGCAGAACCGCGTGGCGATCGCCGAAGCCAGATTGCCGGAAGAGGTGCGCCGCCTCGGCGTCGTCACCGCCAAGAGCTCGCCCGATCTCATGATGGTCGTGCATATGCTCTCGCCCGATGAGAGCTATGACCAGCTCTATGTGTCGAACTATGCGCGCTCGCGGGTGCGCGACGTGCTCTTGCGCCTCGACGGCGTGGGCGATCTCATCATCTTCGGCGAGCGCGAATATTCGCTGCGCATCTGGCTCGATCCCGACAAGCTCACCGCCTATGGCATGACGGCGGGCGACGTCGTCCAGTCGCTCCGAGACCAGAATGTGCAGGTCACCGGCGGCTCGATCGGCGCGCCGCCCACGCCCGGCGACAATGCCTTCGAATATACGGTGACGACGCAGGGCCGTTTCGAGGATCCGCGCCAGTTCCGCTATGTCATCGTCAAATCGACCGAGGACGGGCGGCTGATCGAGCTGCAGGACGTGGCGCGCATCGAGCTCGGCGCCAAGGACTATGTGACCAATTCCTATCTCACCGGCAAGCCCGCGGTGGCGCTCGGCATCTTCCAGCGCCCCGGCACCAATGCGCTCGCCTCGGCGGACGAGATCATCTCGACGATGGAGCGGCTCAAGGCCGATTTCCCGCCGGGCCTCGCCTATCAGATCGTCTACAACCCGACCGAATTCATCTCGGAATCGATCACGGAAGTCTACAAGACCATCTTCGAGGCGGCGATCCTGGTCGTCATCGTGGTGCTGATCTTCCTGCAATCCTGGCGCACCGCGATCGTGCCCATCGTCGCCATACCGGTGTCGCTCATCGGCACCTTCGCCGTGCTCTATGCCTTCGGCTTCTCGCTCAACATGCTCACTCTGTTCGGGCTGGTGCTCGCCATCGGCATCGTGGTCGATGACGCGATCGTCGTCGTCGAGAATGTCGAGCGCAATATCCAGCTGGGCTACGATCCGGCCTCGGCCTCGCACCGCACCATGAACGAAGTGGGCGCGGCGGTGATCGCGATCTCGCTGGTGCTGATCGCGGTCTTCGTGCCGACGGCCTTCATCCCCGGCATTTCGGGGCAGTTCTATCTGCAATTCGCCATCACCATCGCGGTGGCGACGGTGATCTCGGCCGTCAACTCGCTCACCTTGTCGCCGGCGCTCGCCGCCTTGCTGTTCCGGCCGCATAATCACGAGAAGCCGCGCTTCATCGTGACGCGCTGGATCAATGCGGCAGCCGACGGCTTCAACCGCGGCTTCGACAAGGTGGCGGACTATTACGGCAGGCTGGTGCGCTTCCTGGTCGGCAAATGGGTGGCGCTTCTCGGCATGCTGGCGGTGTTCGCCGGCCTCATGGCGGCGACCGTCTTCGCGCTGCAGACGACGCCCCGGGGCTTCATCCCGACCATGGACCAGGGCTATGCCATCGTGGTCATCCAGCTGCCGGAGGGGGCGGCGCTGGCGCGCACCGACGCCGCGGTGCAGCGCGCCTCCAAGATCATCGCCTCGACCCCCGGCGTCACCGATGCGGTCGCCTTCGCCGGCTTCTCGGGCGCTACCTTCACCAATGCCTCCAATGCCGGCGTTGTCTTCGCGCGCTTCGATTCCTTCGAGCACCGCCTCAAGGAAGGCCATAACGCCAATGCCATCATCGGCCAGCTCTATGGCCGCCTGCAGGAGATCCAGGAGGCCTTCATCATCGCCATCCCGCCGCCACCCATCCGCGGCGTCGGCAATTCCGGCGGCTTCAAGATCCAGCTGCAGGAGCGCGACACCGCCGATGTGCGCCGCGTGCTCGGTCTCGCTTACGGCATGATGCAGCAGGCGAACCAGACGCAGGGGCTCACCGGCGTGTTCACCACCTTCTCGGCCTCGGCGCCGCAGCTCTTTCTCGAGATCGACCGCGACAAGGCGCGCATGCTGAATGTGCCGATCCCCAATATCTTCGAGACGCTGTCGATCAATCTCGGCACATCCTATGTGAACGACTTCAACGCCTTCGGCCGCGTCTACCAGGTGCGCGCCCAGGCCGACCAGGCGCATAGGGTCGAGCGCGAGGACATATTGCGGCTCAAGGTGCGCTCCGCCGCGGGCGCGCTCGTGCCGATGGGCACGCTGGTCAAAATCCGCGATGTGACCGGCCCGGCGCTCATCCAGCGCTATAATATGTATGTGTCGGTGCCCTTGCAGGGCAATGCGGCGCCCGGCGTGTCGACCACGACGGCGCTCAATCTGATGGAGGATCTCGCCGCCAGGACGCTGCCGCAGGGCACGTCCTATGAATGGACGGAGCTTGCCTATCAGGAGCGCCAGACTGGCAATACCGCCATCTTCATCTTCGGCCTCTCGGTGCTGTTCGTGTTCCTGGCGCTGGCGGCGCAGTATGAAAGCTGGGTGCTGCCCTTCGCCATCATCCTGATCGTGCCGCTCAGCATCCTGGCCGCCCTGATCGGCGTCAATCTGCGCGGGCTCGACAACAACATCCTGACGCAGGTCGGCCTCATCGTGCTGATCGGCCTGGCCGCCAAGAACGCCATCCTCATCGTCGAATTCGCGCGCCAGGCCGAAGAGCGCGGGGCGAATGCGGTCGATGCGGTGGTCGAGGCCTGCCGGCTCAGGCTGCGCCCGATCCTGATGACGGCCTTCGCCTTCATCCTGGGCGTCGTGCCCCTGATGCTGGCGACGGGCCCCGGCGCCGAGATGCGTGAATCGCTCGGCACGGCGGTGTTCTCCGGCATGCTCGGCGTCACCTTCTTCGGCCTGTTCCTGACGCCGGTCTTCTTCGTCGCCTTGCGCAAACTGTTCCCCTATCGTATTGCCAGCCGGCCGACTTATTCGGAAGCCGTCGCAACGGATAATAAGATCTAACTAAGAGTAACGAGTGCCAGGCGATTCACCTCTCACAACACCCTCATGCTGAGGTGGCCGCGTAGCGGCCCTCGAAGCATCCCTCAGGATAGAGCGAGTTGCAGCAGACCCTTCGAGGCTCGTTGCGCTCGCACCTCAGGGTGAGGGGGGAGACGGGTGAATTTTAACCTGCGCCTAAAGACGAGGGAGAGCGCTCGATATGTATGATGGACCGGTCATCGATCCACACCATCATCTGTGGGACCTGAGGATGGGCAAGCATCACTGGCTGATGCCGGCCGACAATGCGGTGACGGCACTGGGCGGTCTCGAGAAGCTGCGGCGGAACTATCTCGTCGAGGATTATGTCAGGGATTCAGCCGGGCATAATGTCGTCGGCACCGTCCATATCGAAGCGCTCTGGCAATATGGCGATGCGCTGGGCGAGACACGCTGGCTCGAGACGCTCGACAAGTCGAAAGGCGTTGCTGTGCGCTATGTCGGCGCCGCCCCGCTCGGCACGGCGCAAGCGGCCGATGTCATCACCAGACAGGCGGCATTCGACCGGCTCGTCGGCATCAGGGGTGTCTTGAGCTATCACCCCGATCCCAAGAAATGCTTCGTGCAGCGCCCCGACATTGCCTATGACAAGGACTGGCGGCGCGATGTGGGGCTCATCGGCGAGGCGGGCCTCCATCTCGAATTGATGATGTATCCCTATCAGGGCCAGGCGGTGTTCGACCTGGCGCAAACCTTTCCCAAATTGCAGATCATCGTCAATCACTGCGCCAGCCCGATCGACCGCGACGCGGAAGGCCTGCAGCGCTGGCGCGACGCGCTCAAGCTCATCTCGTCCCGTCCCAATATCGCGCTCAAGATCTCCAATCCCGGCGCCTATGACCCGCAATGGACGCCGGAGAGCATCCGCATGGTGGTCGATGACTGCCTCAACGCCTTCGGGACGGAGCGCGCGATGTTCGGCACCGACTTCCCGGTCGCCGACCTGCAGATGACCTTCGGCCAGATCTACGGGAATTTTAAAAGCGCGTCGGCGCATCTGGGCGACAAGGCGCAGCGGGCGCTCTTCCATGACAATGCGGTGCGCTTCTACCGGATGTGAGCGCGGCGGGATTTGACCCGTCGTCGGACGAGGCGCAGGATCAGGCGGTGACAATGAATCACCGTCTGAAGAGTTCCGCATGCGATCCCATCCTTGTGTCGTCGTCGGGCTGGCGCCCGATGCCACGAAAAATATGCGCGAAGGCGACCGGCTGACGCTTGCCGCGGGGCCCGAGCCTCAGGATGCCGTCGCCTGCTTCTGCGGCAACGCGCGGATCGGCCACATACCGGCGAGCCGGGACTGGGTTGCCCGTCTCCTCGCCGAGGGCGGGCGCCATGAGGTGACGGTGACCGGCTTCGACACCGATCCGGCCGGCAGGCTGGCGCATGTCGAGATCGCGGTCGCCCTGCCGGATGAGGCCCTGGCGGAACGGCCGGCGATCCGCTCGGTCATTTCCGAGATCGGTGATGAATTGCGCATTCTCGCCATGGTGGGCGCCGCCGATGGCCGGCTCGAGCCCGCCGAACGCGGCGTGATGGAAGAATTTGCCGCTGTCCGCGCGCGCGAGCTCGGCCTTGTTCCCGATGAGGCCGAGATTTCCCATGCGGTGCGCTGGGCGCGCCGGCACGCGCCCAATATGCTCGACGTCGCCGGGATCGTGAAGAGACTGAGAAAGACGCGGCCGGAAGCACTGCCGGTCGTGTGGGAAGCGTGCGCCATCGTGGCCGAGATCGATGGGCGGATCGCGCCGGAAGAACGGCAATCGATGACGACGCTCAGGGCCCTGTTCGAGCAGGGCACGTCCAGAACGCAGAAGTGAAGAGGCCGGCCATCCGCATCACCATCACGCGCCGAAAACTCCTGACCTCCGCCACCGCCGGCACATTTGCTCTTGCCATGCCGGGCCTCAGCCGCGCCGCCGACCGCCCGAAGGTGAGCCACGGGCTGCAATCCGGCGATATCGATGCGACATCGGGCATGATCTGGGCGCGCAGCGATCGCCCGGCGCGAATGCAGGTCGATGTCGCCACCACCGAAAGCTTCAAGGATGCGCTGCGGCTGGAAGCCATCGATGCGCGGCCGGCATCCGATTTCGCGGTGAAGCGCCTGCTCATCAATCTGCCGTCCGATCAGACGATCTTCTATCGCCTGCGCTTCGCCAATCTCTCGCATCCGAGCGTCAAAGGAGAGCCGGTCATCGGCCGCTTCCGCACCGCGCCCAGGAGCCGGCGCGATATCCGCTTCGTATGGTCCGGCGACACGGCGGGACAGGGCTGGGGCATCAATCCGGACGATGGCGGCATGAAGACCTATGCCGCCATGGGCCGGCATGATCCCGATTTCTTCATCCATTCGGGCGATGTCATCTATGCCGACGGGCCGATCAAGCCGGAAGCCAGGCTGCCGGGTGGCGGCCGGTGGAAGAACATCGTCAAGGAAGGGGTAGGGAAGGTCGCCGAGACGCTCGATGAATTTCGCGGGCGCTTCAAATACAACCTGCTCGATGAGAATCTGCGCGCCTTCAATGCCCAAGTGCCGACCTTCGTCCAGTGGGACGATCATGACGTGATCGACAACTGGTCGCCGGCGAAGGACCTGAAGAGCGACAACCGCTACAAGGAGAAATCGATCGCCGTCCTGGCCGAGCGGGCGGCGCAGGCTTTTCACGAGATGACGCCGATCTGCTATTTCCCGGAGGAGCCGGGGCGGATCTATCGCAAGATTCCCTATGGCCCGCTGCTCGATGTCTTCTTCCTCGATCTGAGAAGCTATCGCGGCGGGAACGGGCCGTCGCTCGAGACCGAGATGACGCCCGCATCGCGCATCATCGGCGAAACCCAGATGCTGTGGCTGAAGCGCGAGCTGGCGCTGTCCAGGGCGACATGGAAAGTGATCGCCTGCGACATGCCGATCGGGCTCATCGTGTGGGACGACTGGAAGGAGAAGAAAGGCGTCGAAGCCATCGCCAATGGCGATCAGGGGAAGGCCAAGGGCCGCGAGCTCGAGATCGCCGACCTGTTGAGATTCATCAATGCGTCCAATATCGCCAATGTCGTGTGGCTGACGGCGGATGTGCATTACACCGCGGCCCATTATTACAATCCGGATAAGGCGCAGTTCCAGGATTTTGCGCCCTTCTGGGAATTCGTCTCGGGGCCCCTCCATGCCGGCACTTTCGGGCCCAATGAGCTCGACCGGACCTTCGGGCCGGAAGTCAGGTTCATCAAGGCGCCGACCAAGGAGCAGGGTGTCAATCTCCCGCCTTCCATGGGCATGCAATTCTTCGGCCTCGTCGATATCGAGGGCAAGACCGGACAGATGACGGTCAGGCTGATGGATCGCGACGACAAGGAGCTCTACAAGGTCACGCTCGATCCGGCGACCAGGGGATAGGTGGGATTTCAGCTGGCGGCGGTCTTGCCATTGCGGGCCAGAACGTGAGATTTCACTATCAAAAAAATCTGGCCGAAGCCGTATGAAGCGCGCCGGCGGCACGGATCGGGGAAGAATCCCTGTTCCAGGTTTTGAATTCCCTGCTGCCTTTCGTTAACCTGCTGAAATCATTGAGCCCGCGTTTTTTCTCTCTGTAATTCCCTGTATTTCCCTGTAATTCCCTGTATTTTCCCTGATATCGCTGAAGGCTCGAGGGCCGCCGTCACCGCCAGAGGAAAGCAAAAAGCGTGAGAGTGATTCCCTCCAAAGCCGGCACGCTCTAGACCTGTCGGCGATGAAGAATCGGGAACACATTTTCCACGGCGCTGTCGTCGTCATGGGGGTCGCGGGCAGCGGCAAGACCACGCTGGGCAAGGCGCTGGCGCGCCAGCTCAAGGCGCAATTCATCGAGGGCGACGATCTGCATCCCTCCGCCAATGTCGCGAAGATGTCGGCGCAGATTCCGCTCACCGATGCGGATCGCTGGCCTTGGCTGGCGCTGGTCGGCACGTCGCTTGCGGGGACACAGGGTAAGATCGCTTCCTGCTCCGCTCTGAAGCGCAGCTATCGCGAGAAAATCGTGGAGGCTGCGGGGAGGCCGGTCTCTTTCATCTTTCTCGATGGCGGCCGCGAGACGCTGGAAAGGCGCATGCGCGCGCGACAGGATCATTTCATGCCCCCGGCATTGCTCGCCAGCCAGCTCGAGACCCTGGAACCGCCGGACGCGCATGAGCACGCACTGCGACTCGACATCGAGCAATCCGTATCGGCCCTTGCTGCGCAAGCCGGGAGCTGGCTGCTGTCGCAAGACCAGTGAGAAATCTTCGTTCCGGGATAGGCAACTGTGCGCCGGGAACATATTCGCGCGCACTGGAGTCATGTCTTGGCGCAAATCGACTTGAAGTAAGGTCTGTGTGCCCATACGATAATGCGGGGCGCTAGACAGGAGAATGCTTATGGCTTCCCAAGTCCAAGCCGACAATGGCGTTAACGTTGCCGCACTGCTCGAAGCCCGCGAGGCGCTGAAGGGCGCGCCCGAAGCGGCCAACTTCACGTGGCGGGCAACCTGCAACTGGAAGAATGGTACCCACAGCCATTCGACCGTCGAAGGCTTCTATGGCCTCGGCGGCGAACAGAAGCACAAGAAGACCTTCACTTTCGATGCCGATCATCCGGAAATTTTCGCTTCCGAAGACAAGGGCGCCACGCCCGTCGAGATGGTGCTTGTCGGCCTCGCCAGCTGCCTGACGGCGGGCGTTGCGGCGGTGGCGCAGAACCGCGGCATCCAGCTGCGCTCGGTCACCGCGACGCTGGAAGGCGGCATGAATCTCTATGGCATCCTCGGCATCGACAAGGATGTGCGCAACGGCTTCGACGGCATCAAGGTCGCCTTCAATATCGATGCCGATGCCAGCGAGGACGATATCAAGGCGCTGGTGGCGCAATCGCAGAAGCGCTCGGCGGTCTATGACATCGTGACCAACCCGACCAATGTCACCGTCAAGGTGAACTGATCGGTCCACTCGCGCGATCACAGAGTTGGCTATTCGCAACATAGAAGCTGTTGTGATCGGCGCCGGTCACGCCGGGCTCGCGATGAGCCGCTGCCTCACCGAACGCTCCATCGACCATGTCGTGCTGGAGCGCGGTGAGGTGGCCAATTCCTGGCGCACCGAACGCTGGGATTCGCTTCGCCTGCTGACCCCCAACTGGCAAAGCCGCCTGCCGGGCTTCGGCTATGAAGGCGATGACCCCGACGGGTATCGCACCATCCCGGAGGTCGTCGATTTCCTCAGCCGCTATGCGGAGATGATCGCAGCGCCTGTCCAGACCCGGAGCCGCGTGAGCTCGCTCACGCCGGCGGACAAGGGCTTCGCCGTCGTGACGCAGACTGGCAGCTGGCGCTGCCGCGCCGTCGTGCTGGCGACCGGCGCCTGCAATATCGCGCGGGTTCCCGCCATCGCCGCAGCGGTTCCGCCCCATGTCGCCACCATCAGCTCGATGGACTACCGCAATCCCCGCCAGCTCGATGAGGGCGGCGTGCTGGTGGTCGGGGCCTCGGCGACCGGAACGCAGCTCGCCGATGAGATCCATCGTTCGGGCCGTCCCGTCACGCTCTCGGTCGGCGAGCATGTGCGGGCGCCGCGGGTCTATCGCGGCAAGGATATCCAGTGGTGGATGGACGCCACCGGCCTGCATGACGAGCGCTATGATGCGGTCGACGACATCGACCGGGTGCGGCGGCTGCCGTCGCTGCAGCTCGCGGGCTCGCCCGAGCGCCGGACGCTCGACCTCAATGCGCTGACCGGCATCGGCGTCAGGCTGGTCGGCCGGATCGCCGGCATCTCGGAAGGCAAGGCGCAATTCTCGGGCTCGCTGCACAACAACTGCGCCATGGCCGATCTCAAGATGAACCGATTGCTCGGCACGATCGATGAATGGGCAACCAGCAAAGGCCTCGATGGCGAGGTCGATCCACCGCACCGCCTGGCGCCGACCGAGGTGGAGAGCGCGCCGCCGCTGGGCCTCGATCTCCAGGCCGGCAGGATCAGGACCATTCTCTGGGCCACCGGATATCGTCCGGATTACTCATGGCTTGAGGTGCCGATCCTTGACCGCAAGGGCCAGGTGCGTCACGATGGCGGCGTCACCGAACATCCGGGTCTCTATCTGATGGGGATGCAGTTCCTGCGCCGCCGCAAGTCCGCTCTAATCGATGGCGCCGGCGATGATGCGCGCGATCTCAGCGATCATCTGGCAGCGTATCTGAAACAAGCTTCGATTTAACACCCGCCGTCATATCCCCAGATGCAGCTTCGGCTTCCAGAACGGCCGGAACAGCTCGATCTTGGGGCAACGGTTCATCACCACTTTAAGCCCCGCATCTTCCGCCAGCCGCGCGGCAGCATCATCGCGCACGCCGATCTGGCCCCAGAGAACTTTCGCGCCAATGGCAATGGCCTCCCTGGCAACCTCCATCAGGTCCTCGGAGCGGCGAAACACCTCGACCATATCGACCGGCCGGTCGATGGAAGCAAGGGTGGGATATACTTTGATCCCGCGGATTTCCTCGAGGCCCGGCGTGGGATTGACGGGAATCATGTCGAAGCCTGTTTCATGCAGCACCCTCAGCACCCCATAGGAGAATTTGGTCTTGTCGGGGCTCGCCCCCACCATCGCGATGGTTTTGACCGACTTCAGGATGCCCTGCAGATAGGCTTCCGGGTAGGGCTCATCGTGATTCATATGGGTCATTTCGGTTTTTCCAACGGAATGGCGATATCCGCCTTCAGCTCATGCGCGGCCAGGGGATCAAGAAAAGGATTGCGATAAAGCTTGTCATGACTCTCGACGCCGACCTCGAGCACACAATCGCTCAGCGGGCGGGCGACACACAGGATGATGTAACCATTGTTGATCTGACGGTTGTTCAGCGCCACTTGCGCCTTCTGGTCGACCTTGCCGCTGATCAGCTTGGCCGCGCATGTTATGCAGCCGCCATATCGGCAGCCATAGGGCAGGTCGACGCCCTGGTCGAGCAGGCTCAACAAGATCGGCCTGCGGTGATCGACCTTGAAGGCAGCGCCGCCGCGATTGGCGAGAGTGATGGTGTGGAGGGTCACAGCCAGATATCGCTTGTGCAATCGCCGCCCGGATAGCGGGTCTCGTGGCAGCGGCTGGGTCCGTTCGGCTCCTTGCCGAAATCGACGACGAAACGCGGATCGATCTCCATGCCGCCGTTGATCGTATCGCAATTGACCATCAGCATGCACCCGCCATTGGTGCGGATCTCCGGATAGAACTGGTTGTCCCAGGTCGAGAACAAGGAGGTCGTCACATAAAGACGCTTGCCGTCGAGCGAGAGCTGGATCATCTGCGGCCCGCCGGTGACCCTCACGCCATTGACTTCAGGCGCCCGGCCGAGAAGGCCTCCCATCCACACCTGCCCGGTGAGCTTCGCATTATGCGGGTCGGAGATGTCATATTGGCGGATATCGCCATGCAGCCAGTTGCACAGGTAAAGAAATCTGTCGTCCATGCTGAGCAGGATGACCGAGATCACGCCCGGCACCGGAATGGGCCATTCGGGATGCGGCTCATTCTCGACATCGACGATCTTCTCCCACTGCCATTCGCCCGCCGCATCCTTCCACCAATGGATGATATTGGCCGAAAGGGCTGCGCCGACAAAGCCGTGGCTGCTGTCGGGATTATGGTGGAAGCGCACTTCCAGCGGGATCAGCCCGTCCTCGCCCAGATAGAAGCTCTGCTTCGGCGTCTTCTTCTCGAAATCCCAGAGATGGATCTCGCGGCCATATTTGAGATGGCCGACCTCTTCGAGATCGAAGCCCGGCATGAAAGTGTTGGGCGCCGCCCATTCCGAGCTCACCATCACATTGTGGCGCGGCTGATACCAGAAGTCGTAGCTGAATTTCAGCTTGCCCATGGAGTTTTCCCAGCGGCCGACGATCTCGAAATTCTTGTCGAGATGCAGATAGCCGCCGGGCGCGTTGCCCTTCGCGTCGCCGAGCATGGAGATGATGATGTCGGAGCCGAGGCAATGCACGGTGTGCGGCGCCGACAGGTTGGTCCTGGCCTTGATTTCGGTCCCTTCGATGACCTTGACCAGCGCCGGCTTGCGCGGATCGCTGGCGCAGTCGACGATATGGAGGTTGGACGAGCGCACGCCGGGGACGATCAGATATTTGCGCTCCATCTCCGGATCGCCATGGCAGGACGAGCAGGCATTCCAGCCCATATGGTGCAGCTCATCGCCAATGCCCGGCATCTCCAGGCGCGCGATCACCTGGCTGTAGGTCGCGCTCTCGGGGTCGGCATCGATGGTGCACAGATAGTCCGGCTTCTGGATGCCCGTCCCGGTATAGATGGCAATCGTATAGAGCAGCTTCTCGCGCGGCGCCTGCATCGCCTCGAGGGGAGAGGCATAGCCCGGTCCGCAGCAGTGTGTGGTCATCAAGTATCAAGCTCCGGTCCGCATCGACAGCCGCCCCGCCTGCATCAGCTTCATACCCGGGGCCAGCCACGTCAAGTCGTTGTGAGCAATGCATTTATGCACAGGGCGACAGGCGGGGCCGGTTACCCACATGGTCAACAATCGTGCTGGCCTCACGCATCTGTCATCGCTTTGTGATGCGAGTCGGCAAGGTTGCGCCTCCCTATCCAGAAGAGAGGAGGCCCGCCATGCGCTTCACCGTCAATCGCCGCAAATTCCTCACATCGTCCGCCGCAGGTGCGCTCGCCCTTTCGGGCGGCGGCCTCGCCATGCCGGGCTTGAGCCGCGCTGCCGACCGCCCCGTGATCAGCCACGGCCTGCAGTCGGGCGATGTCGATGCAACATCGGGCATGATCTGGGCGAGGAGCGACCGGCCGGCGCGCATGTTCGTCGAAGTCGCCACCACCGAGAGCTTCACCGATGCGCAACGGCTTCCGCCGCTCGTCGCCCTCCCCGAATCGGATCTGGCGGTGAAGCGGCTGCTCACCGACCTGCCGCCCGACCAGACGATCTTCTATCGCGTCAGCTTCGCCGATCTCGCCGATGTCAATGTGCTGGGTGAGCCCGTTGTCGGCCAGTTCCGCACCGCGCCGATGAGCAAGCGCCCCATCCGCTTCGTGTGGTCGGGCGATACGGCCGGCCAGGGCTGGGGGATCAATGCCGATGACGGCGGCATGTGGACCTATACCACCATGGGCAAGCACAATCCCGATTTCTTCATCCATTCGGGCGACACCGTCTACTCCGACGGCCCGATCAAGGCGGAAGCCGAGATCGCGAGCGGCGGCGTGTGGAAGAATATCGTAGCGGAAGGAGTCGGGAAGGTCGCCGAGACGCTCGATGAATATCGCGGGCGCTGGAAATATAACATGCTTGACGCCAATCTGAAGGCGTTCAACGCGCAGGTGCCGACCTATTTCCAGTGGGACGATCACGAAGTCACCAACAACTGGTCGGCATCGAAGGACCTGAGCAAGGACGACCGCTACACGGAGAAGTCGGTCGGGGTGCTCTCCGCCCGGGCGGGCCGCGCCTTCCATGAGATGACGCCCATCCGCTACATCCCGGAAGAGCCGGGCCGCGTCTATCGCAAGGTCTCCTATGGGCCGCTGCTCGACATCTTCTTCCTCGATCTCAGAAGCTATCGCGGGCCGAACGGTCCGGCGCTCGAGACCGAGATGACGCCCGCTTCGCGCATCCTGGGCGAGGCGCAGGCGCGCTGGCTCAAGCGCGAGCTGGCAAGCTCGCAGGCGACCTGGAAGGTGATCGCCTCCGACATGCCGATCGGCATCATCGTGTGGGACAATGCCAAGGAGAAGAAGGGCGCCGAGGCCATCGCCAATGGCGAGCAGGGATCCGCCAAGGGCCGCGAGCTCGAGATCGCCGATCTGCTCAAATTCATCAAGGTCGGGAATATCCGGAACGTCGTGTGGCTGACGGCGGACGTGCATTACACCGCCGCGCATTACTACACGCCGGACAAGGCGCAGTTCCAGGATTTCGCGCCCTTCTGGGAATTCGTCTCGGGCCCCATCCATGCCGGCACCTTCGGCCCCGGCGATCTCGACATGACCTTCGGACCCGATCTCAAATTCGTGAAGGCGCCGACGAAGGAGCAGGGCCAGAATCTGCCGCCTTCCGCCGGCCTGCAGTTCTTCGGCATCGTCGATATCGACGACAAGACCGAGCAGATGACGGTCCGGCTGATGGATCGCGACGACAAGGAACTCTACAAGGTGACGCTCGATCCCGAGCGGATGGGGTAGTTTGAGTTTACCCTCCCCCTTGCGGGGAGGGTCGACGCGAAGCGTCGGGGTGGGGGTCGGGTGGTCTTGCCGTGATCAGGCATAAGCCATTTTTGCACTACCACCAGACCCCCACCCCTAACCCCTCCCCACAAGGGGGAGGGGAAACGGATTCATTTCTTCGGCATCGTCGATATCGTCGACAAGGAACTCTACGAGGTGACGCTCGATCCCGAGCGGATGGGGTGAGCTCGCTCTCCCAAATTCCCGTCATCCCGGCGAAAGCCGGGACCCATTAAACTGGTGAAGCGCGAGCAGCGCCGCCCGGTTGTGCCTATTCAAGGGGTCCCGGCTCTCGTCGGGATGACGGAGCTTGAGAGGCATGTTACATCGGCGTGATCCGTCCTCACGCGATTCCTCGCCTTGGCCACACTCGCCGTCATCGTCTTCATCCTCGTCTATCTCGGCATGGCGCTTGGCCGCGTGCCGGGACTCGCGGTCGATCGCACCGGCGTTGCGCTGCTCGGCCTCATCGTGCTCCTGGCTTCCGGCGATCTCAGCCTCAATGAAGCGGCCCAGGCCGTCGATATCCCGACACTGGCGCTGCTTTTCGCGCTGATGATCCTCTCGGCGCAGTTCGAGCAGTCGGGCTTCTATGGCCTGGTGGCGGCGCGGGTGACGCATGCCGCACGCAACCCGAAAACGCTGCTGGCCATCCTCATCATCGTCACCGGCATTCTCTCCGCCATTCTGACCAACGACGTCATCGCCTTCGCCTTCACACCGCTCATCTGCGCCGGGCTCCTCAGCCAGAAGCTCGATCCCCGGCCCTATCTCGTCGCTCTTGCGGGGGCGGCCAATGCGGGCTCCGCCCTCACCCTCATCGGCAATCCGCAGAATATCCTGATCGGCCAGGCGGGCGGGCTCGATTTCTGGCGCTATCTCGCCATCGCAGCACCCCCGGTGCTGTTGTCGCTCGCTTTCGTCTATGGGGCGGTGCTCTTCACCTGGCGCAAGGCGCTCGCCGCCCCCATCGCGGCGCAACCGGTCGAGCCCGTGACGATCGACCGCTTCCAGACGGGCAAGGGCCTCATCGCCATCGTCGTGCTGATCGGGCTTTTCCTGACACCCTTGCCGCGCGAGCTTGGCGCGCTCGCGGTCGCCGGCCTCCTGCTGTTGTCGAAGCGCCTGTCGTCGCGCGACATGATCGGCGCGGTCGACTGGCACCTGCTGCTGCTCTTCGCCTGCCTCTTCGGGGTGACCGCCGCCTTCGCCAAGACCGGGCTTGCGCAAGAGGCGCTGCAGGGGCTCGCCGCCTTAGGCATATTGCCGGAGCGGCTTTCCGTCATGCTGCCGGTGACGCTCGCCTCCTCCAACACCATCGGCAATGTCCCGGCGGTGATCCTGATCCTCAAGCTCCTGCCTGGCCTGCCGGAAGGGGTGCTGGCCGGGCTTGCTCTGCTCTCGACCTTTGCCGGCAACCTGCTGCTGACCGGATCGATGTGCAACATCATCGTCGCCGAGCGGGCGGAAGCCGCCGGCGCCCGGCTGGGCTTCGCCGATTTCGCCCGTTCCGGCATCCCGATGACGCTCACGAGCCTCGCCGTGACCGGCCTGTGGCTGTGGGTCATGTGCCTTATGGTGCTGTAAAATCAGGCATATTTCACCTCACTAAGGGGCTCGCTTTTGCCCGGCGGGCGTGCTATTGCCGCCCCGAATCCAGAGCGGGAATGTGGCCGGGGAACCTGTCACATGATTGTCCCGCTCTTATTGTTGGACTCATGGTCCAGGCTTCGGGCGGTCCGAAGCCGCCCCTGATCCATAACCCGTTTCGAGAAAGACCGGCGCGCCATGTCACTGCGCAACATCGCCATCATCGCCCATGTCGACCATGGCAAGACCACCATGATCGACCGCCTCCTCGCCCAGTCGGGCGCCTTCCGCGACAACCAGAAGGTCGCCGAGCGCGCCATGGATTCGAACGATCTCGAGCGCGAGCGCGGCATCACCATCCTCGCCAAGGTGACCTCGCTCGTCTGGAAGGACACCCGCATCAATATCGTCGACACGCCGGGCCATGCCGATTTCGGCGGCGAGGTCGAGCGCATCCTCAATATGGTGGACGGCGCGGTGCTGCTCGTCGATGCTGCCGAGGGTCCGATGCCGCAGACGAAATTCGTGCTGCAGAAGGCGCTGAAGATCGGCCTCAAGCCGATCGTCGCCATCAACAAGATCGACCGGCCCGACCAGCGCCATGTCGAAGTGGTCAATGAGGTGTTCGACCTGTTCGCCGCGCTCGATGCGAGCGATGAGCAGCTCGATTTCCCGATCCTCTACGGGTCCACCAAGCAGGGCTGGATGGCCGACAAGCCGGAAGGGCCGCAGGATTCCATGTCGCCTCTGTTCGACCTGGTGGTGCGCCATGTGGCGCCGCCCAAGGTCGAGGAAGGCCCGTTCCGCATGCTGGTGACGACCATCGAAGCCAATCCGTTCCTCGGCCGCGTCCTCACCGGGCGCGTCCGCTCAGGGTCCGTCAAGGCGAACCAGCCGGTCAAGGCGCTGGCGCGCGATGGAAGGCTCATCGAGCAGGGCCGCATCTCGAAGGTGCTGGCCTTCCGTGGCCTCGAGCGCCAGCCGGTGGACGAGGTCCAGGCCGGTGACATCGTCGCCATTGCCGGGCTTACCCAGGCGACGGTGGCCGATACGATCCTCGATCCCGCCTTGAGCGAGCCGATCGCGGCGCAGCCGATCGATCCGCCGACGCTGACCATGACCTTCCGCATCAATGATGGGCCGCTGGCCGGCAAGGAAGGCGACAAGGTGCAGAGCCGCGTCATCCGTGACCGCCTGTTCCGCGAGGCCGAAGGCAATGTCGCTTTGCGCGTGACCGCATCCGTCACTGAGACCGATGCTTTCGAAGTGGCGGGCCGCGGTGAATTGCAGCTCGGCATTCTCATCGAGACCATGCGGCGCGAAGGCTTCGAGCTCACCGTCGGGCGGCCGCGTGTGGTGTTCCGCACCGATGAAGCGACGGGCCAGAAGCTCGAGCCGATCGAGGAAGTGATCATCGACGTCGATGAGAATTTCACCGGCATCGTGGTGCAGAAACTGTCGGAACGGCGCGCCGAGATGAAGGACATGCGTCCCTCGGGCGCCGGGCGCCAGCGCATCGTGTTCCACGCGCCGACCCGCGGCCTCATCGGCTACCAGTCGGAGCTTTTGTCGGATACGCGCGGCACCGCGATCATGAACCGCATCTTCCATGACTATGCCCCGCATGTGGGCGAGATCCCCGGCCGCCATACCGGCGCCCTCATCTCCAATGGCGATGGCGAGGCGGTCGCCTATGCGATCTTCAACCTGCAGGACCGGGGTCCGATGTTCATCGATCCGGGCATGAAGGTCTATGCCGGCATGATCATCGGCGAGCACACGCGCGGCAACGACCTTGAGCTCAACGTGCTCAAGGGCAAGAAGCTCACCAATGTCCGCGCCGCCGGCAAGGATGACGCGCTCCTCCTCATCCCGCCGATCCGCATGACGCTGGAAAAGGCGCTGGCCTATGTCGGCGAAGACGAGCTCGTCGAGGTGACGCCGCAATCGATCCGCCTGCGCAAGACGCTGCTCGACCCGCATGAGAGGAAGCGCGCCAGCCGCGCCAAGGAAGCCGAGAGCGCGGCGTAAGGTCTGGATTGTTGTCGGCCTGCCGGAACGAAGCTAACATTCCGGCATGACCGATCCTTATCAAGTCCTGGGCGTCAGCAAGACCGCCTCGGCGGACGATATCCAGAAGGCCTATCGCCGCCTCGCCAAGAAGCACCATCCCGACCTCAATCCCGGCGACAAGACGGCCGAGGAGAAGTTCAAGGACGTGACGGCGGCCTATGATCTCCTGGGCGATGCCGAGAAACGCGGCCGCTATGACCGTGGCGAGATCGATGCCTCGGGCGCCGAGAAGCCGCAGCCGCAGCGGCGCTATTACCGCGATTTCGCCGAGAGTGGCCAGGGCAGCGGGCAGGGCTTCGAATCGGGCTTCCGCGATTTCACCGACGAGGACGTGCTGGCGGAGATCTTCGGCCGGCGCGGCGCCAATATGAAGATGCGCGGCGGCGATGTGCGCTATCATCTCGCCGTCGATTTCCTCAGCGCCGTGAACGGAGCCAGGCCGCAGCTTGCGCTGCCCGACGGCTCCGGGATCACCGTCACCATCCCGCCCGGCACGCGCGACGGCCAGACCCTGCGCCTCAAGGGCAAGGGCAGGCCAGGCTATAATGGCGGCGAGCCGGGCGACGCCTTGATCGAGATCGAGGTGCGCCCGCATCCCTTGTTCAAGCGCGAGGACGACAATATCCGCATCGAGCTGCCGGTCTCGCTTGCCGAAGCCGTGCTCGGGGCTAAGGTCAAGACGCCGACGCCCTCGGGCGATGTCATGCTGAACATCCCCAAGGGCGCCAATACCGGCACCGTTCTGCGCCTCAAGGGCAAGGGCGTGGCCAAGGCCGATGGCAGCCATGGCGATCAGTATGTGACGCTGAAAGTGCTGCTGCCCGACAAGCCCGATCCCGAGCTCGAGGAATTCATCGCGCGCTGGAGCAAGGCCAAGGCCTATGATCCACGCCGGGCGATGGAGGTGTGAGATGACCCGGAAGACAATCCTTTTCGCCGCGCGCTATGATGAGGAAACATTGCGCGAATGGGTCGCGGCCGGCTGGATCACGATCGAGGAAAGCGCCATCGGCGAGCCCCTGTCGGAAGCCGATGAGGCGCGCTGCAACCTCATCTGCGACCTCAAGCAGAATATGGGCGTCAATGACGACGGCATCGATGTGATCCTGCATCTCCTCGACCAGATCCACGGGCTGCGCCGGGTCTTGCGCGAAACGCTCGATCAGCCCAAGCGCGGATAATTCGCAAACCCTCCTCTTGCTGTCACCCTGGCGCAAGCCGTGGCCCAATAAATTCTTGAAACGCGGGCAGCGCCGCCCGCTTGCGCTTATTCAATGGGTCCCGGCTTTCGCCGCTATCATATGCACACATCTTCTTGAGTCATTTCAGTGAGGTGGTGCGAGAATGCAGAAAAATGGCTCATTTTCACTGGCCCCTGTTAGCCGAATATCGTTGCAGAGCGTCTGCTAAGCCTTTGATGAAGAGTCCTTTTTCCACGCCGAAAAGATGTGTGAATCCAATAGCGGCTTTCGCCGGGATGACGGAATTGAGGTCACTCTTCCCGATAAGGCCCGCCGGGGCAAGGCATGCCGCTGGCATAGTCGGTCGCCGTGCCACCCAATGACGAGAAGATCTCCGGCATGTCCTTGGCGCAGTCGAAGGTCGCCGCTTTCTCGTCGGCGCGCTGGCGCGCCACTTCATTGGCATCGGTATATTTGGTGTCGATATAGGCGATGTGGCAGACCTCCTTGCCGGCGAGCCTGGTGACGACCAGCCAGTTCTGCTTGCCCGGATTGCCATTGGCGTCCGAGGGCTGGGTCAGCCAGCGCAAAATAGTGGCGAAAGGCTTGCCGTCCTTCATGCGCCATTCGACCCGGGGGCCCAGTGAATTGAAGGCGCCGAAAGTCTGCGCCGCGGCGCATTGGGCCGGTGCGTCCTTGCCGAAACCGACATAGCTCCTGAGATCGCCTTCCCAGACGCGCACATCGTGATCCCTGATGCCCTTGCACAGCCATTCGCCGCCTCCGCCCTCGTCCTCGAAGAGGGCGAGCTGCTGGCAGGCCTTGAGATCGAGCTCGCTATAGAGGCTCGTTATATCATCCGCCGCTGCGGCAACCGGCAGGAGGGCCAAGACTATTGGAAAGAGCAGCCTTTTCATGTCATGTAGGCCCATCGTCTTTGTCTTTTTACGGAGTATCTCCCGCATGCGTATTGATGCCATATCGATCGGCAAGAATCCACCGAAGGAAGTCAATGTCGTGGTGGAAGTCCCGGTCGGCGGCGAACCCATCAAATATGAGATGGACAAGGCGGCGGGCACGCTGGTGGTCGACCGCTTCCTCTATACGTCGATGCGCTATCCCGGCAATTACGGCTTCATCCCGCATACGCTGTCGCTCGATGGCGACCCCTGTGACGTCCTCATCGCCAATCAGCGCGGCATCGTGCCGGGTGCCGTGGTGGCGGTGCGCCCGGTCGGCGTCCTGTTCATGCAGGACGAAGCGGGGGGCGATGAGAAGATCGTCGCCGTGCCGGTGCCCAGGCTCACGCGCCGCTATGAGAATGTGCATAGCTACAAGGATCTGCCCGAGATCACGCTGCAGCAGATCGAGCATTTCTTCGTGCACTACAAGGATCTCGAGAGTGGCAAGTGGGTCAAGGTCAAGGGCTGGGGCGATGCGGCGCAGGCCGAGCAGATGATCGTCGAGGCGATCGAACGGGCGAAGAAAGAAAAGGCCTAGCTATCCGGCCTTGGCAAGCCTGACCGGCTGCGGGTCATAGTGTCGCCCGAACCGGTTGGCGAGGAAGTCGGCGAGGGCCACTTCTTCCTGGCGCACGAAGCCCTGGCGGCGCAATTTGCCCGAAGCGAGAAGGTCGAGGATGGCGCAGATGCCGGAAGCGGTGGTGATCTGGATGGCGCTCATCTCTTCGCCGGCGACGGTGCCGGCATAGACTTTCCGGGCATAGGTCTCCTGGAGATAGCGCCCGTCCTTCCAGCCGCAGACGGTGACGAAGATGACCACGACATCCTGCATCGTGGCGGGAAGCGCGTTCTCGAACAGATCCTTCAGCACCTCGCGGCGGTTGCGCAGGTTGAGATCGTTCAGCAGCGCCTTCATGATGGCCTGGTGGCCCGGATAGCGGATGGTGCGGTAGTTCATGGTGCGCACCCGGCCTTCCAGCGTCTTCGCCAGGGTGCCGAGGCCGCCCGAAGTGTTGAAGGCCTCGTAGGTGACGCCGTCGAGCGAGAACTCCTCGCGCTCTTCCATCGCCGGCATCGTCACCAGCCTGCCTTCGACGATCGCCTCGCAGGGCTCGATATATTCGTTGATGAGCCCGTCGGTGCTCCAGGTGAGATTGTAATTGAGCGCATTCGAGGGATATTGCGGCAGCGCGCCGACGCGCATGCGCACGCTGTCGAGCGTGTCGAAATGGCGCGTGAGATCATGGGCGACGATCGAGATGAAGCCCGGCGCCAGGCCGCATTGCGGAATGAGCGCCGTCGCGGCGCCCGCCGCCATCGCCTCGACCTTGCGCGTGGTGGCGACATCCTCGGTCAGATCGAGATAATGCACGCCGGCGCGGGCGGCGATCTCGGCCACCTGGCGGGTGAGATGGAAGGGTGCGGCGGAGAGGACGGCATAGCGGCCGGCGAGCAGCGTAGCGAGTGCCGCGCCGTCGGCGATGTCCACCTTGGCCGTCGACAAAGCGCGATGGGGCGTGATGGTTGCCAATTGCGCTTCGTTGCGGTCGGCGATGGTGACGCGGTAATCGCCGCTTGCCGCCAGCATGCTGGCGATGGCGCCGCCGATCTTGCCGGCCCCCATGACCACGATGTCTTTCATGGCGTGACCTCCTGGCCTGTTCGTCGGGTAACAGGATGCAGGCCATGCCTTTCGATTTCCAGTGTCGATTTATCCAGTTTGCAGTATAAATCTAGGCAAATCGCCATTGAGACAGGACAGAATGCAAATTACGGACAAAGACCGGCAATTGCTGGCGCTGCTTGGCGAGGATGCGCGCATGCCGGTCGCGACGCTGGCCCGCAAGCTCGGCCTGTCGCGCACCACGGTCCAGGCCAGGATCGAGCGGCTGGAGCAGCAAGGCATCATTGCCGGCTATGGCGTCAGATTGTCGGATGCCTATCTGAGCAATCTCATCCGCGCGCATGTGCTGGTCACCATCGCGCCCAAATCGCTCACCGCGGTGACGGCCGAGCTCAATGCGATCCACGAGGTGACGGCGCTCTATTCGGTCAATGGTCCCTATGACCTGATCGCCATCATCGCGGCACCCTCGATCGCCGATCTCGACCGGCTGATCGACCGCATCGGCGAGACTCCGGGTGTCGAGCGCACCTTGTCCTCGATCATCCTCTCGACGCGCATCGCGCGGTGACCTTGCTGTCGCCGACGCGCTTCGCGCCTACATGTCGGGAACGGGCAGCGACTTCTGCGCGCAGGCGGCGCGCACCGTATTGTGCAGCAGGCAGGCAATGGTCATCGGGCCGACACCGCCCGGCACCGGGGTGATCGAGCCCGCCACCCTGGCGCAGGACGCATAGTCGCAATCGCCGACGAGCTTGCCCTTGCCGTCGCGCTCGATGCGGTTGATGCCGACATCGATGACGCAGGCGCCGGGCTTGATCCAGTCGCCCTTCACCATCTCGGGCCTTCCGACCGCGGCGATGACGAGATCGGCGCGGCGCACGACACCGGGAAGATCCTTCGTCTTCGAATGCGCGATCGTGACGGTGCAGTTCTCCTGCAACAGAAGCTGGGCCACCGGCTTGCCGACAATATTGGAGCGGCCGATGACGACAGCCTCGAGGCCTTCGAGCGAGCCCATCGCATCCTTGGCCAGCATCACCGAGCCGACCGGGGTGCAGGCGACGAGCGCGTCCTGGCCGGTGGCGAGCTTGCCGACATTGACCACATGGAAGCCGTCGACATCCTTGGCCGGATCAATCGCGCTCAGCACCTTGGTCGAATCGATCTGCTTGGGCAGCGGCAGCTGCACCAATATGCCATGCACGGCGGGATCGGTGTTGAGCTTGTCGACGAGGGCGAGGAGATCCTTCTCCGAGGTCGTGGCGGGGAGGCGATGCTCCCAGGAATTCATGCCGACCTCGACCGTCTGCTTCGCCTTGTTGGCGACATAGACCTTGCTCGCCGGGTCTTCGCCGACCAGAACGACCGCGAGGCCGGGCTTGAGACCGTGCCTGGTCTCGAGCTCCTTCACCGCCCTGGCGATGCGGGCGCGCAGGCCCTCGGCATAGGCCTTTCCGTCGATGATTTTTGCGGTCATGTCGTCTGGTCCTGAACGAGTGTTGCGAGCCGTCGCTCGATTTCGGTGGCGTTGCCGGCGATCCTGACCGTCTTCAGGCGGTCGGTCTCACCGGCGGTGATGGTGAAAGCCCTCTTGGGCAAGCCGAAAGCGTCGGCCAGAAGCTCGATAGCCGCTTCATTGGCCTTGCCCTTTTCCGGTTGCGCCCTGACTTTGACCTGGAGCGACACGCGGCCATCGGCGCCTTCATGGAGACCCGAGACTTCCGCCCGGGCGGATTTGGGCGTCACGCGCAGGAAGAGGAGGCCCCCTTCCCGATCGGGCTTGAAGGGCAGCCGCGTCAAAGCAGGCGCACACCGTAATAGACGACGAGATAGCGGATGAACTGCAGAGCGATGATGGCGATGATGGGCGATATATCGAGGCCGCCGAGATCGGGCAGGAAGCGGCGGATCGGCCGCAACACCGGATCGGTCAGCCGGTAGAGCGCATAATTGACCTGGCGGACGAAATTGTTGTGGTTGTTGATGATGTTGAAGGCGACGAGCCAGCTCATCACCACCATGGCGATCAGGATCCAGAAATAGATGTCGAGAATGGTGAGGATGAGCCACAAAATGGGGTGCATGCTGGGATCCTAGGCCTGAGGAAAGCTGGTGTCTGATGTAAAGGGCCGAAGCCCCCCATGCAAGGCGGCCAAAGCTTGACAGTGGCGCTGTCGGACCCTACACAGCCCCGTCCTAGCTAAGGGGCAGTAGCTCAGTTGGGAGAGCGCGGCGTTCGCAATGCCGAGGTCAGGGGTTCGATCCCCCTCTGCTCCACCAGTCCCTGTAAGCTCTTGAAAAGACGTGGTTTCGTGAAATGCGGTGCCGATTGCCGTCAGGCAGCGGAAGCGCCAATTGACGCCGCGATATCGGCAATCGACCGGAACAGAACCAGCGGATCATCACGCGATGGAATGAAGCCGCGCCGACGCCAGAATTCCGCGGCTTCGACGTCGACGGCGTTGACGATCAAGGCGCGACCGCCGATGAGGCCCGCGGCAGTGACACAGCGTTGCAGCGCATGCTTGAGCAGGCTGGTGCCAATCCCCTGGCCAGTCCAGCGCTGGTCTGTCGCAAGTTGACCCAGTAGGAGACAGGGAACGGGGTCGGGCGGTTGTCCGGTCCGGACGGAGCGTGGCAGCGTTGCCGGTATGACGGCGGTGGGGGCAAGGCCGTAATAGCCGATGACGTGTTGGTCCTCGTGAACAACAAGAACCGCGGTAAAGCCTTTTTCCTGATTGGACAACGCTCGCGTCCTCAGCCATCGGTCGAGAGAGGGCTTGCCGCACGAAAACTCGGAAAGATCATGGGCGGCCGTCAGGGGCTCGGGGCCGGAGATCGGCAAGTTTCAACCTTTGGCTTTTGAACCAGATGTCTCCCATGGAGCCCTGCGCCGAAGGAGGTCAACCATTTCCGCAACCGGCTTGGCCGGACCGGAGAGCGCGGTGAGGAAAGCCTTGAAACCGGCGGAACTCATTCGAATGGGCGACGTCTCCATCAACACATCCTCGGCCGCTCGTACTGCTGCCTCGCGCACAAAGTCGGTGCGCGAACGGCCGCGCAAGGAAGCCGCGCGGTCGATAATGGCAATGTCTGTTTCGGGCAGCCTCATCGAAAGAGGGTGTTCCTTACGTTTGACGGCGCGAGCCATGGCAAGTCTCCTGTTAGAGACGGTATGTAGACGAGTGTAGCGCGTTTTGCAATACGATGGGCGCTCCGGGGACCGCTCCGCCGGACGCGCATCGTGAGAATCTGTTGAAATCGGCTCGTTTGAGTCTACCGGCATGCCCCGCGCGTGGCAAAATCGAGCCGTCAAATCAAGCGAGTGGGGACAAGTGAGACTCGAACGCAAGTCGGTGGCGGCCCAAACCAGGCCGATCAGGAGCAGAGAGGCTAAGCTCTCTCGCAGTCACTCGCCTTCCGGTCTTTCTCCCGCGGAATGGCAGCGCGGCTTGCGCCGCCAGTTCGGTCGAGAACAGAGCTTCGGCATGGAGAATCTCGGCGATGAGCCCTTCTTCTCGGAGTTCCGCATCAGCAATCCCGCGTCGAAGTCCAGCTATCGCGTGGCGATCCGCGGAAAGGGACCGGGCGGGAACTTCTGCTCATGCCCCGATTACGCCACCAGCGAGCTCGGCACCTGCAAGCATATCGAGTTCACCCTCGCCCGGCTGGAGAAGAAAAGAGGTGCAAAGAAAGCGTTCGCGCGCGGCTATCAGCCGATGTTTTCCGAATTGTATCTGCGCAATGACGGTCGGCGCAGCATACATTTTCGTGCCGGGACCGATTGTCCGCCGGCTTTGCGCAAGGCCGCCGGAGAGTTGTTCGACGCCGGGAGGAATGGCCTGCTGCCGCCTGAGCGCTTCGTTGCGCTGGATCGCTTCATGGCCCTCGCTTCCAGAAGCGGGCATGAGTTGCGGGCCTATGACGACGCTCTCGATTTCATCGCCGGTTGCCGCGATGCGGAAAACCGGGCACTCGCGCTGGACAGGATTTTCCCACGTGGCGTCGATGATCCGGGACTGACCAAGCTGCTCAAGGTGCCGCTCTTTCCATATCAGGCCGAAGGTGTGCTGTTTGCGGTGCGCGCCGGACGGGCCTTGATCGGCGACGATATGGGCCTCGGCAAGACCGTTCAGGCGATCGCGGCGATGGAGATATTGGCACGGCATTTCGGCATCTCGAAGGTCCTGGTCGTCTGTCCGACATCGCTCAAATATCAGTGGCACAATGAGATCACGCGGTTCTCCGGGCGGGATACGGAGACCATTCGCGTCCTTTCCGGCGGGCGGGCGCAAAGGCAAAAGGACTATGCTCTGGAGCACTTCTGCAAGATCACCAACTACGAGAAGCTCGACACGGATCTCGATCTGATCGCCGCGTGGGCCCCCGAGCTGGTGATCGTCGATGAAGCGCAGCGGGTGAAGAACTGGAATACGATCGCGGCGCGCGCCCTGAAGCGGATCGACAGTCCCTTCGCGGTGGTGCTCACCGGCACGCCGTTGGAAAACAAGCTGGAGGAGCTCATCTCGATTGTCCAGTTTGTCGATCAATACCGGCTGGGACCGACCTGGAAGCTCTTGCATGAGCATCAGGTGAAGGACGAAGCCGGCCGCGTCACCGGCTATACCGGGCTTGAGAAGATCGGGCGGACGCTGGCCCCCGTCATGATCCGCCGGCGCAAGGCCGAGGTGCTGCGGCAATTGCCGGGCCGGATCGACCAGAATCTCCTGGTGCCGATGACCGAGGCGCAAATGCGCTATCATCGTGAAAATGCCGATGAGGTCGCAAAGATCGTGCAGCGCTGGCGCCGGACCCGCTATCTGTCGGAGCGTGACCAGCGGCGCATGACCTGCGCCCTGCAGAACATGCGCATGTCCTGCAACAGCACGTATCTGCTCGACCAGGAAACCGACCATGGCGTCAAGGCCGACGAGCTGGCGGCGCTTCTTGATGGCCTGTTGGCAGGACCGCAAGCCAAGGTGGTGGTGTTTTCACAATGGACCAGGACCCACGAGATCATCGCTCGCCGCCTGAATGCGCGCGGTCTTGGCCATGTGAGCTTCCATGGCGGCGTGCCTTCCGATAAGCGCCCCGCACTGGTCGAGCGATTCCGCGACGATCCGGCCTGCCGCGTATTCCTGTCCACCGATGCCGGCAGCACCGGACTCAACCTGCAGCACGCATCGACCCTCGTCAATTTCGATCTGCCGTGGAATCCGGCGATCCTCGAGCAGCGTATCGGGCGCATCCATCGCATGGGCCAGACGCGGCCGGTGCAGATCGTCAATCTCGTGGCCAAGGGAACCATCGAGGAAGGCATGCTTTCGGTGCTGGCATTCAAGCGCTCCCTGTCGGCGGGGATTCTCGACGGCGGCAGCGGGGAAATCTCGCTCGGCGGCTCGCGCCTCACCCGGTTCATGAAGGAAGTGGAGAATGTCACCGGACGAATGGGGCAAGGCGAGACGGTGGCGCCGACCGAGGAAATGACCAATGGCATCACGATGCCTGCGGATGAGGCAAGCAAAGATGCCGAACCCGCGATGGCCGCGACAATCGCGCCCGCTGGTGCCGCCGAAGCGTCGTCGCGTGACGGTGATGCCGATCCATGGCTCGCCGTGGCGCGGCTTGGCGTTCAGCTCATCGATCTCCTGACGATGCCCGCCGCTTCAGGCGCTCAGGCACAGTTGCGAATCGAGCAGGATCCCGCCACCGGGGCCAGGAGTCTCAAGATCCCGCTTCCTCCACCGGAAACGGTGCGCCGGCTTGCCGATGCGCTGTCCGTTCTGGCGGATCGTCTGCGCGGCTAGCGCATCGCTTCACACCGTCTTGAAGATCACTCTTCCGGGACGAGGACCTTGCAGCAAAGCTCTGCAAGGTCATGGCCGTCACATCTTTTCGCCGGGCAATCGGCTGGCCTGCTTAACCCAGCTGGCGAACTGGGCTTCATCGAGATCGGCGTCCTCGCGAATGTTCAGATAGCGGACCTCCTTCTGCCTGGAGGGGTCCGGAGGGACGGGGCGCAGCGACGCGCCGCGGAAAAAGGCCACCTTGATATATTTGTCGAAGCAATGGACGCCAAGGAACCAGATGTCGTCCTCCATGCCGTAAAGCGGCGAGTTCCATTTGACCGCCTTGCGCACATTGGGGACAGTGCGGGTGATGAGCGCGTCGAGATGGCGCCAGACGCCGCTCTTCCAGCCCGGCATGGCCGCGATATAGGCCTGGACGGGCGCGTCGCCATAGGCCTTGGCGATCTGCGGGTTGCCGCCTGAGAGGAGGACCGGCTCCCCGGACTTCGGTTTTGCCAGCGGCTTCCTCGGTTTGACCGCTGTCTTCTTGGCAGCGGCTTTCTTTGCGACCTTCTTCGGCTTTTTGGACGTCTTGCCGGGCATTTCGTTGCCCCCCTTATGTCACTTGATTCCGACGGAAGGCTTCGTGTAGCACATCGGGGCCGACCAGGGAGCCCCGCTGGCTGCAACCGTTTGAAACAGAACCGCTTTCATTAAATCCGGGCGGTCCCAACGTAAGATTGCCGAGAGATCCCATGCTGAATTTCGACGCCGAGCGTTTCCTCAAGATCGAGACCGGAGCCGTTGCGCTCGCAGCCGAAATCGACGCGGCCGCGGCGCGCTACGTGGCGGAAGGCATCGACAGCGTGTTCTTCCTCGGCACCGGCGGGGCCGCCATCCTCATGTATCCGGCCGCCTCCTTCCTCGCCAGCCATTCGCGCCTGAAAGTCTTCACCGAACGATCGGCCGAGCTCGTGCTCACCGATCACCGCTCGCTCGGCCCCCGCTCGCTGGTCGTGATCCCGTCGCTTTCGGGCACCACCAGGGAAAGCATCGCGGCGCTCGATTTCTGCCGCGCCCGCGGGGCGCGCATCCTCACCCTTGTCGGCCATGCCGACACGCCGCTCGGCAGACAGGCCGACCGCGCCTTCGTCAATTTCGCCGAGGACGATACGTCGTCGGAATCCTTCTATATCCAGGGCCTGCTGCTGGCTCTGTCCCTGCTGCAGCATCGCGGCGAAGCCAATCTCCACAAGGTGCTGGCGCCCGCCTTCGCGCGGCTGCCGCAGGCGCTGCTCGCGGCGAAGTCAGGCTTCGAGGCGCGCGCCGGGGCGCTTGCCGCAAAATTCAAGGACGAGCCCTATCACATCATCACCGGCGCCGGCTCCGCCTGGCCGCAGGCCTTCTATTACGGCATGTGCATCCTGGAAGAGATGCAGTGGATCCGCACTCGCCCGGTGCATGCCTCCGATTTCTTCCACGGCACGCTCGAGCTGGTCGAGAAAGGTGTCAGCGTCGTCCTGTTCAAGAGTGAGGACGAGTACCGGCCCGTGGGCGAGCGCGTCGAGCAATTCGCCCGGCAATATACGGACAAGCTCACCGTCATCGATCCGCGCGAAGCCAGCCTGCCCGATATCCCGCCGGCGCTGCGGGCGCTGCTGTCGCCGGTCATCCTCGCCACCCAGCTCGAGCGCCTCTCCGCGCATATCGAGCAATTGCGCAATCATCCGCTGACCACCCGGCGCTATTACAAGCGCGTCGCCTATTGAAAGGCAGTGTTCTGAGGCGATCACTTACCCAGCTCGTCATGGCCGCCCTTGAGGCGGCCATCCAGTCCCTCCATACAACAGCCAGATGGCGTCAAGTCTGGATGGCCGGGTCGAGGCCCGGCCATGACGAATGGGGGAGACCGCGCGGCGCGAATTCATCATGCCTCGGCAACGCCGCATGATCGCCCGCATCGCGACTGTCGGCGACAATTGCATCGACCGCTACCTGCCGCCGATCGACCGCGCTCTGGTCGGCGGCAATGCGGTCAATGTGGCGGTCAATCTGGCCCGCGCCGGACATGAGACCGCTTATTTCGGCGCCGTCGGCGATGACCCGGAGGGGCGACGAACCCGAGAGGTCCTCGCGTCGCAGAGCGTCGATGTGACCTCGCTCAGGACGATCGCCGGCGGACGCACCTCGCACACGGTCATCGCCACCGGCGCTGACGGCGACCGTCACTTCGTGTCGGAGGATTTCGGCGTCTGCCGCGGCTACCGTCCCGATGAAAGAGACATGATCCGGCTCATGAAGATGCGCCATGTCCATATAGGCTGGCTCGATGATGCGGGCATCACCAAGCGGGCGCTCGTGCAGGCAGGGGTGAGCGTCTCGCAGGACCTTTCGGTCAATGCCGAGCCTCGGAACATCACGCCCGACGCTCTCACCATCGCTTTCATCTCTTCCGACGGCAGCGAAGCCGAAGCGCGCGCCTTTGCCGAGCGAACACTTGCAGGCGGTGCAAAGCTTGCCGTCATCATGCGCGGCCCGCTTGGATCGCTCGCCACCTCAGGTGGTGAATTCTTCCGCGGCGCGGCGCTGCCGGTTGCGGTCACGGACACGACCGGCGCCGGCGACAGCTTCATTGCCGGATTCCTGTCGGCGCATCTCGCGGGCAGGCCCGTCGCGGAATGCTTGGTGGAGGGACATGCCGCGGCCGCCGAGACCTGCCGGATATTCGGCGGCTTCGCGCAGGATTGATTCAACCGCAGGATCGCGAGACGCGAAGGCGTGAACAGTTGATACGGCCGTCACCGATCAATTCTGCGCAGGCGGCGGGGCGGGCTGGCGCGCCAGATAGGCAGCCTGGGCGTTGAGCAAGGCGATCTGCGCATTGATTGCCTGTGTCTGCGCCTGCGCCAATTGCGTGTCGCGGCCGATATTCTCGAGCTTGACCTTGAACAGCTCAGCCGGAATGCTAACGATCGCCTTGGCGACATCGATCGGTATCGAAAGGCAGCCCAGGACTTCGCTCGGCTTGTCGACGCGGATCTTCGTCAGGACGCCGTTCGTGAATGCCAGCTCGTTGGTCTTCTTGATGCAGGGCCCCCTTCTCACATCATAGGTTCCAATCAGGCGGGGATTCGGCACCAGAACGACAAAGCGGGCGAGGACCTCACTTTCCTTGCTCTGACCCGAAATCGTCAGCATCACCGGGGTCAGAATTCTGAAACACACACTGGCATCGCAACTGGCCGTGACCTGCCGCTCGTATTCTTCGTCGTAGCGTGGCAGTTTCGCGCCCGACAAATCCGTGATGGCGAACTTGAAACCGGTGATTTCTTCCAGCCGGTGCAATTCGCCGCGTGGATTGAACGGGTCGATGACCGTCGTGACCGAGAACTGCCTCGGCGCTGCCAGCCTGACCACGCCGACCTTCGCTACGTTGGTAACGAGCTCGATGATCTTCTTGACGATCTCCACGCTCTGGTCTTCGTTGATGGCATTCACAGTGGACAGCAAGCCATCAGCCGTCGTTGTCACGGTCTGGTCGTCATGCGCGAAGGCGCTGTTTCTCAGGGTAAGCGAGAATTTCGTATTCGGATCGGGCAGAATTTTCTGCGTCGGCTCGGTGATGACTACGTTGTTGCTTGCGTCCGTCTTGATCGACACCGGCAGATATCCCCGCGGGAGAGAATAGATTATCCCGAAATAGGGCAATTCCTCGCCATCCAACGACACCGATTGCAACGGCCGGCCGGTACAGGCTCCCAGGCAGACCATCGATACAAGCAGCAACAGGCCCTTGCGCCACTTTGCCAAACTCATGATGCTCACCCTTCCCCATCCAGGCTTAGGGCGGGATTTGAGGAGCACGGCGATATGCCGTCATGTCCCATTTGGGGTGGATTCTGTTCTTTTTCGAGCTATCCAGCGTGACAGAGCGGGTGATTCTTGCCAGATTGAGCGTTATCCCTCCCGACTTTCCCGTTTTTTCCCTCCGGGCAATCAGAACTTCAAAAGGTGGAAAGATGGCTACTTCCGACTATTACGAGGTCCTCGACACACGCTTTGCGCGCCTGTTCAACAGCAATGCGCATGTCGACAAGCTCCATACCGGCTGCCGCTGGGCCGAGGGGCCGGTCTATTTCCCGGCCGGGCGCTTCCTCGTCTGGTCCGATATCCCGAACGACCGC
Source organism: Taklimakanibacter lacteus (assembly GCA_003576695.1). Classification (GTDB taxonomy): domain Bacteria; phylum Pseudomonadota; class Alphaproteobacteria; order Rhizobiales; family Aestuariivirgaceae; genus Taklimakanibacter; species Taklimakanibacter lacteus. Next base: position 123,743 of record QOZQ01000006.1, on the reverse strand, counting down.
ATGCTGCGCTATGACGAGACCGATGGTTCGGTCTCGGTTTTCCGCCAGCCTGCCGGCAACAGCAACGGCAACACCACCGACCGCAAGGGCCGGCTCATCACCTGCGAGCATGGCGGGCGGCGCGTCAGCCGTACCGAGCATGACGGCTCGGTCACCACGCTCGCCGACAAATGGAAGGGCAAGCGCCTCAATTCACCCAATGACGTGGTGGTGAAATCGGACGGCTCGATCTGGTTCACCGATCCCGCCTATGGCATCGACAGCGACTATGAGGGCAACAAGGCCGAAAGCGAGATCGGCGCCTGTCATGTCTATCGCATCGATCCGAAGAAGGGAGAGATCGAGGCGGTGATCACCGACATGGTGCGCCCCAACGGCATCGCTTTCTCGCCGGACGAGAAGCTGCTCTATGTCGTCGATACCGGGCGCACCCACGGCGCGCAGAATCCGGCCCATATGCGGGTGTTCAAGGTCAGCGACAAGAACAAGGTCTCGGGCGGTGAAGTGTTCGCCGATTGCACAGCCGGTCTGTTCGACGGCTTCCGGCTCGACACCGATGGGCGCATCTGGACCAGTGCCGCCGACGGCATCCATTGCTACGACCCGGACGGCACGCTGATCGGCAAGGTCAAGGTGCCGGAAGTGGTGGCCAACTGCGCCTGGGGCGGGAACAAGCGCAATGTCCTCTATATCTGCGGGACGACGTCGCTCTATGCGGTGCGCCTGATGGTCAATGGAGTCAAGCTCTGCTGAGGTGCGGCCATGCCTTTCGTCAATATCCGCATCGTCAAGGAGGTCATCGCCGCCGATCCGAAGGGCAAGAAAGCCCGGATCAGCCAGGCGGTGACTGACGCGATCACCAGGGAGACCGGACTCACGAAGAATGATGTCTGGGTCGTCTTCGAGGAGGTTCTCGCCCGCGACTGGTATGTGGGCGAAACCGATGTCGAGACGCTGCGAAGCAAGGGCTGACCGGCCGCGTCAGGAACTGGATGGCCGGGTCGGGCCTGGCCACGAAGAAAAAACGGGGAGGCCACAGGCGCTCCCCGTTCCAGAATTTCCGCCGGGTACGCAATACCCTATCCCGGCCGCGGCCCCGCTCAAATTCACCCTCGAGAGCCTTGCCGAGGATGATGGCGCAGCGAAGTTTCCAAATAGCTAAAAATTGAACTTTTTCAGATAGTTAATAGATGGTGAAGAGCCTGTCCTATAACCTGGGGGCAAGTCAAGCCATGGCTTGCTTGGCGGGCGAGGGTTTCAGCCAGTGATCAAGGAAACCCGTGAGCCATTGGCGCACCGGCGCGTCATATTGAATCTGACCTGAGAGATGCTCGGCGCCATGCTGTGCGCCTTTGAGCGCGAAACGATGGGCGCCCCTGACAGACCAGCGATGCATCATGAGGCGCGTGACCTCGGGATGGAATTGCAAGCCATAGGCCACATCATCATAGCGGAAGGCCTGGTTGGCGAAGGTCTCACCCTGGGCGAGGAGCTCGCAGCCCTGTGTCAGAGTGAAGCCCTCGCGATGCCAGTGATAGACAGTGGCGGGCCAGGGCCCAAGCTTGCGGCCCTCATCAGTGGGGACGAGCGGATAGTAGCCGATCTCGACCAGGCCCTCATCATGCGGGCCAACCTTGCCGCCGAGATGGCGTGCCAGCATCTGGGCGCCGAGGCAGATGCCGAGAAAGGGCTTTTTCTCCTTGAGCGGGACGGCGATCCAGTCGGTCTCATCGCGGATGAAGGCGTCGCAGTCATTGGCGCTCATCGGACCGCCGAAGATCGCGGCGCCCTCATGCTCGGCCAGTGTCTCGGGCAGGCTGTCGCCCAGACAGGGCCGGCGGATGTCGAGCAGGTAGCCCCGCTCCTCCAGCATGTGCCCGACGCGGCCGGGCGAGGAGGTCTCGGAATGAAGGATGATCAGGATCTTGCCGGAAGCCATGATTCGCAAGGGTGACACAAAATTCCGGCAAGCGTCGAGAGGAGGCCCGCCGATGGCTGGCATGCGCAAAATTGGCGGAATTTTATCCGCGGCCGTCGCGTCAGCGCGCTTTCGCCATGCCCATGGCGCGCTTGAGGACCGGCAGGATCACCCGGCGCGGCGCGCCCCTCAGCGCATAGGCGGCCAGCTTGTTCATGGTGCCCGGCACGACCACGCGCTCACCTGCCTTGAAGCCGGCCCAGCCCGCCTGGGCGACAGCCATGGCGGTCTTGGGCACCACACGGCTCAAGGAGCGTGCCTGCTTCATGCCGGCGCGGCGCTGGAAGCCGGTCTCGACCGGGCCGGGGCTCAAATTGGTCAGCGTCACGCCCGAGCCCTTGGTCTCCTCATAGAGCGCGTCGGTGAAGGAAAGGACATAGGCCTTGGTGGCGAAATAGACCGCCATATTGGGGCCGGGCATGAAGCCTGCGGTCGAGGCGACATTGATGATGCCGCCCGACCCCTTGGCGATCATGCCGGGAAGGAAGCGCAAGGTGAGATCGGTCAGTGCACGGACATTCAGGTCGATCATCTGCAGCTGGTCGGCGCGCGACAGCTCGGCCGCCTTGCCGATGAGGCCGAAACCGGCATTGTTGATGAGGATGTCGGGGACGAGCTTGCGGGCTTCCAGCTCATTGGCGAGCTCGTCGCAGGCGCCGGGCTTGCCGAGGTCGAGCACGATGATCGACACCGGCACCGCATAGCGGGCAATGACCACGCCGCGCACCCGGTGCAATTCGGCCTCGGTGCGCGCCACCAGGATCAAAGGATGGCCTTCGGCCGCCGCCACATGGGCAAAGGCCTCGCCGATGCCGCCCGAGGCGCCGGTGATCAGGACCGTCGGAAAAGGAGATTGTTCGCCCATCGCCGGAACTGTCTAACCGGCAATTGAGGCGGAGAAAAGATGGCCTGGAGGCCGATTCCGAAGGGGTTTCGTCTCAGCCCAGACCGAGTTGCCTGCCGGCAGCGAGAGCCACAGGGTTCAGGGCTGTCTTGTCCCTGGCGATGATCTCGGCCAGTTGCTTGCGCATGCGCGGATCCCAGAAGGATTTGATATGATTGGCGGTTTCCTTGATCGCCTGCTCCTCGGGATAGGCCCCGAAAGCCTTGGCGATCTGGTTCGCCATGCGCTGGATCTCTTTGTGATCGCTCATATTCAATCCTGTTCATTTACTCGTCGCATCGGCTTTTCCGAAAAGTCTGCAACTTTTCGGGCCGATGCTAGTGAAAGCATACAATGCCGTCGGGCGAGCGGCTGGCGAGAGTCATGCCCGCCCCTTGCGCCAGATGGAGGGCAAGACCGGTCGGCGCCGAGATGGTGACCAGATGGGCAATTCCCATTTGCGCGCATTTCTGCACCAGCTCGAAACTGCAGCGGCTGGTCATGGCGACGAAGCCTGAATTGCGATCGAGGCCCTGGCGCGTCACCGCGCCGAGCAATTTGTCGAGCGCATTGTGGCGGCCGATATCCTCGCGCACCAGCCTGATCTCGCCTTGGGGCGTCACCCAGGCGGCGGCATGGACGGAATGATTGACGCGATTCATCGGCTGAAGGACCGGCAGGCCGGCGAAGGCTCTCTGGACCGAAACAGGATCGAGCGCGAAGGCTTGCTTGACGGGCGCCGTCGGCTTGACGACATCGGCAATGTCCTCGACACCGCACAGGCCGCAACCGGTGCGGCCTTCGAGTGCCCGGGCGGTGCGGGGCTTCAGAGCCTTCTCATCGACCGCGATATCGACGCAGAAGCCGTTCTCGACGCTCAGCGCCACGACATTGCGGATGGAGGCCGCGTCGGTGACGAAGCCTTCCGACAGCGAGAAGCCGACGGCGAAATCCTCCAGATCGGCAGGAGTCGCCATCATCACCGCGGTCGAGACCGAATTGTGCATGATCGCCACCGGCACTTCCTCCGGCAATTGCCAGACGAGGCCCGTATTCGAGCCATCGGCGCGGTACAGCCGCCCCTCGGCCGGGCGCGATGTCGCGCGCTCGGCATCGCGGGGAAGATCGGGCCGCACGGTCATCAGCCTACTCGGCCGCGACCAGCGGCTTGATGGCGACGCGCTTGTGCTCGGTCTCGCGCTGCTCCCATTCCGTCCGCCAGTCGGAGGGCTGGTTGGACGGAGTCACTTGCACCGCGGTCACCTTGTATTCCGGGCAATTGGTGGCCCAGTCGGAATATTCGGTGGTGATCACATTGGCGCCGGTGACCGGATGGTGGAAGGTGGTGTAGACGACACCTTGCGGCATGCGGTCGGCGATGACGGCGCGCAAGGTGATGGCGCCGATGCGGCTCGTGAGAGACACCATCGAGCCCTCCCTTATGCCGCGCACTTCGGCATCATGCGGGTGGATCTCGAGCACGTCCTCGGGATGCCAGGCGACATTGGCGGTGCGCCGCGTCTGGGCGCCGACATTGTACTGGCTCAGAATCCGGCCCGTCGTCAGGATCAGCGGGAAGGAGCGGTTGGTGCGCTCATCGGTGGCTACGAATTCGGTGAGCATGAAGCGGCCCTTGCCACGCACGAACTTCCCGACATGCATGGTCGGCGTTCCCTCGGGGGCTGCGTCATTGCACGGCCATTGCACCGAGCCCAGGCGATCGAGCTTCTCGAAGCTGACGCCGGCGAAGGTCGGCGTCACCTTGGCGATCTCGTCCATAATTTCGGCGCCCGATGAATAGCTCATCGGATAGCCCATGGCGGTCGCGATCCGGGCCACGACTTCCCATTCCTGCATGCCCTGCTTCGGCGCCATCACCGGGCGCACGCGGTTGATGCGGCGCTCGGCATTGGTGAAGGTGCCGTCCTTCTCGAGGAAGGAGGTGCCGGGCAGGAAGACATGGGCGAAGGCCGCCGTCTCATTGAGGAAGAGATCCTGCACGACGAGGCATTCGAGCGACTCAAGCGCGGAGTTGACATGCTTGGTGTTGGGATCGGATTGCGCGATGTCCTCACCCTGCACAAAGAGGCCCCTGAACGAGCCGTCAATGGCGGCCGAGAACATGTTGGGGATGCGCAGGCCCGGCTCCGGATCGAGCGCGGTGCTCCACACCTTCTCGAAGAGGTCGCGCACCGTGTTGTCGGAAATATGACGGTAGCCGGTGAATTCATGCGGGAACGAACCCATGTCGCAGGAGCCCTGGACATTGTTCTGGCCGCGCAGCGGGTTAACGCCGACACCTTCACGGCCGATATTGCCGGTCGCCATGGCCAGATTGGCCATGCCCATCACCATGGTCGAGCCCTGGCTGTGCTCGGTGACGCCCAGTCCGTAATAGATGGCGCCATTGCCGGCCGTCGCATAAAGCCGCGCCGCGGCGCGGACATCCTCCGCCTTGACGCCGGTGATGGCCTCCAGCGCCTCGGGCGAGTTCTTCGGATCGGCAATGAATTTTTCCCAGCGGGCAAAATCATCCGGCTCGCAACGCTCGGCCACATAGTCGCGCTTCACCAGGCCTTCCGTCACCACGACATGGGCCAATGCATTGACGACGGCGACATTGGTGCCTGGCTGCAGGGGCAGATGATACTCGGCCTCGATATGCGGCGAACGCACGATATCGGTGCGGCGCGGATCGACGACGATGAGCCTGGCGCCTTCGCGCAGGCGCTTCTTCATGCGTGAGGCGAAGACCGGATGGCCATCGGTCGGGTTGGCGCCGATGATCATGATCACATCGGCCTTGTCGACCGACTTGAAATCCTGGGTGCCGGCGGAGGTGCCGAAGGTCTTGCTCAGGCCATAGCCCGTGGGCGAATGGCAGACGCGGGCGCAGGTATCGACATTGTTGTTGTGGAAGGCGGCGCGGACCATCTTCTGCACCACATAGACTTCCTCATTGGTGCAGCGCGAGGAGGTGATGGCGCCGACCGAACCCACGCCATGCCTGGTCTGGATCTCCTTGAAGCGCCTGGCGGTGAAATCGATCGCCTCGTCCCATGACACTTCGCGCCACGGATCGGTGATCTTGTCGCGCACCATGGGCTTCATCATGCGGTCGTTGTGGGTGGCATAGCCCCAGGCGAAGCGGCCCTTCACGCAGGAATGGCCCTCATTGGCGCCGCCATCCTTGTAGGGCATCATGCGCACGACCTCATCGCCCTTCATCTCGGCCTTGAAGGAGCAGCCGACGCCGCAATAGGCGCAGGTCGTCACCACCGAATGATCGGGCTGACCCTTGGCGATGATCGACTTCTCGGTCAGCGTCGCCGTCGGGCAGGCCTGCACGCAGGCGCCACAAGAGACGCATTCGGAGGCGAGGAAATCCTCGTCCATGCCGGCCGAGACATGGGACGCGAAGCCGCGCCCGTCGATGGTGAGCGCGAAAGTGCCCTGCACCTCTTCGCAGGCGCGCACGCAGCGCGAGCAGACGATGCATTTGGCCGGATCGAAAGTGAAATAGGGGTTGCTCTCGTCCTTGGGCTTGTAGCGGAAATTCTCCGAGCCGTTGCTCCTGGCGAAGACGTGGTTGTCGCCCTCATAGCCATAACGCACCTCGCGCAAGCCCACCGCTCCCGCCATGTCCTGCAATTCGCAGTCGCCATTGGCGGCGCAGGTGAGACAGTCGAGCGGATGGTCTGAGATATAGAGCTCCATCACGCCGCGGCGGAGATCGGCCAGGTGGTCGGTCTGGGTCTTGACTTTGATGCCGGGAGCAACCGGCGTGGTGCAGGAGGCGGGCGTGCCCTTGCGGCCTTCGATCTCGACCAGGCACAGCCGGCAGGAGCCGAAGCTCTTCATCGAATCGGTGGCGCAGAGCTTCGGGATCTTGGTGCCAAGCTCCATCGCGGCGCGCATGATCGAGGTGCCTTCCGGCACGGTGACCTGATGGCCGTCGATCTCGAGCGTCACCATCCTGGTGCTGTCGGACTTCGGCGTGCCGTAATCGATTTCCTTGATGAGCGTATCCATGTCGCGCTCTCCTATTCAGCGGCCCGGGCCACGGGAGGCCGGTCGAAATCTTCGGGAAAATGCTTGACGGCGCTTTGCACCGGCATGGGCGTCAACCCGCCCATGGCGCAGAGCGAACCGTCGACCATGGTCTGGCAGAGGTCGTCGAGCACGATCAGGTTCTTGTCGCGCTCGATGCCGGCAATGATGCGGTCGATCACCTCGACGCCGCGCACCGCACCGATGCGGCAGGGCGTGCACTTGCCGCAGGATTCGATGGCGCAGAACTCCATGGCGAAGCGCGCCTGCCGAGCCATATCGACCGTGTCGTCGAACACCACGATGCCGCCATGGCCCACCATCGCGCCATTGGCGGCGAAGGTCTCGTAATCCATCGGCATGTCGAATTGCGATACGGGTACGTAAGAGCCGAGCGGCCCACCCACCTGGATGGCGCGTGCGGGCCGGCCCGAATGCGTGCCGCCGCCGAATTCCTCGACCAGCTGGCGCAAAGTGATGCCGAAAGCCTTCTCGACGAGACCGCCCTGCCTGATATTGCCGGCGAGCTGGAAGGGCAGCGTGCCGCGCGAGCGGCCCATGCCGTAATTCTTGTAGAATTCCGCGCCCTTGGCCAGGATATCCGGCACTGCGGCGAAGCTCAGCACGTTGTTGATGACGGTCGGCTTGCCGAACAGGCCTTCGAGCGCCGGGATCGGCGGCTTGGGGCGCACCATGCCGCGCTTGCCTTCGAGGCTTTCGAGCATGGATGTCTCTTCGCCGCAGATATAGGCGCCGGCGCCGGTGCGCACGACCAGCGAGAAATTCTTTCCCGAGCCCTGGATGTTGTCGCCAAGGAAGCGTGCCGCCACCGCCTTGGTGATCGCCTGCTTCATCTTGGCGATGGCATGGGGATATTCGGAGCGGATGTAGATGAGGCCCTTTGTGGCGCCCGTCGCGATGCCGGCAATCGTCATGCCTTCGATGAGCGTCAGCGGATCGCCTTCCATCAGCATGCGGTCGGCGAATGTGCCGCTGTCGCCCTCATCGGCATTGCAGCAGACATATTTCTGGTCGGCCCTGGCGTCGAGAACGGTCTTCCATTTGATGCCGGTCGGGAAGCCGGCACCGCCACGGCCGCGCAGGCCGGAGTCGGTCACGTCCTTGACGATCTCGGCGCCCGATTTCGCGAGCGCTGTTTTGAGGCCGGCATAGCCGCCATGGGCGATGTAGTCCTCGATCGACAGCGGGTCGATAACGCCGCAGCGCGCGAAAGTGAGACGTTCCTGCTTCTTAAGATAGTCGATTTCTTCAGTCGGCCCGTGGCCAAGACGGTGCTTGCCACCTTTGAGGAAGTCGGCGTCGAAGAGGGAAGCCACATCCTTTGCGGCAACCGGTCCATAGGCGATGCGGCCCTTCGGTGTTTCGACCTCGACCAGCGGCTCGAGATAAAGAAGTCCGCGCGAGCCGTTGCGGATGATCTCGATTTTCAGTTTGCGCTTGTCGGCTTCGCTCCTGATGGCGGCGGCGACCTTGTCGGCGCCCATCGAAAGAGCTGCAGCATCGCCGGGGATGAAGACCTTCGTCATTGCGTGGCCTCGCTCAAGGTCTCGGCCATGATCTCGTCGAAGCGGCTGGCATCGACACGGCCATGCAGCTCGCCATCAACCATCATGGCCGGCGACAGCGCGCAATTGCCGAGGCAGTAGACGGCTTCGAGCGTCACCTGGCCGTCGGCACTGGTCTCGCCGAAGCCCAGTTTGAGGCTCGCCTTGGCGTGGCTGCACAACGCCTCGCTCTGCATCGACTGGCAGGATTCGGCCCGGCAGATCTTCACCACATGTCGGCCGGCCGGAACGCTCCGGAAGTCGTGATAGAAGGTGACGACGCCATGCACTTCGGCGCGGGAGAGGTTAATCGCCTTGGCGATGACCGGAATGACGGCTTCCGGCACGCAGCCCAGCTGTTCCTGCACCTCATGCAGGATCTCGATCAGTTCGTCGGGGCGGTTGCCATGGCGGCTGCACACGTCACGGGCACGTTCGCCGTCCGGTGATGCTTCAGGCTTCGTCAACATCGAGCCAAACCTTCCTGGCCGGATGACCGGCGCCGGGTACAAATAATATAGTCATTTCATGCCGGAACAGCCAGCCGGCAGCAAATCGGTAGTTCCGATGGATTGATTGCTAGTCCCGATGAGGAGGGGGCGATTTGCGCAAAGCGGCGGGATCGAAGCCAAGGGCGACCTGCTGCAGCGCGGCGACGATGGGCGCCAGCGGCTCGCGGTCGACCACCAGGAGGCCCACGGCATGCTCGACATCGGGGTGGGTCAGGGGAATGGCGGAGATGCCGGTGATCGGGCCCAGCGCATCGAGGAAATATTCCGGCATGATGCTGGCGAGGCCGGTGAAGCGCACATTCGACCAGAGATTGGCGATGGAGTTGGTCTCGAGGCGCGGCTGCGGCTGGCAGTTGGCGGAACGGAAGGCGCGGTCGATGATCCGCCGGTTCTGCATATTAGGAGTCAGGAGGCACAAAGGTTCCTGCGCCGCCTCGTGCCAGGAGACGCTCTCTCTTTGGGCGAGCGGATGAGTCGAAGCGACGAACAGGCAATAGCGCTCGCGATAGAGGGGCGAGGCGACAAGCCCGTCGATCGGCTCATTGTCGAGATAGGCGATGCCGACATCGAGGGAGAAGTCATTGAGGCCACGCAGGATTTCGGCGGTCGAATGCGAATAGACGGTGAAGTCGACGCCAGGATGCTGGGCCTGCATGGTCTGGGTGAGGAGGGGCGCCATCGGCAAAGCGGAGGGTACGGCGCCGATCACCAGCCGGCCGGTCAGCTGCTCCTTGCGACCCTTGATGGAGGCCAGCTCCTGCTGCATCGCCTGCCAGTTGTCGAGGATGGTGTGAGCCCATTTGAGCACCCTCTCGCCTTCCGGGGTGAGGCCATGGAAACGCTGGCCGCGCTCGACGATCGGCACGCCCAGTTCCTGCTCGAGCTGGCGGATGCGCCCGGACAGCGTCGGCTGCGAAATGTTGCAGGCCTGGGCGGCGCGGGTGAAGTGCTTTTCCCGCGCGAGAGCGGATAGATAGGAAAGCTGGCGGATGTCCATCAGCCCCGATAGCAGATGAGGTGCCCTCTGATGAAGGGGAGGCAAGCGTCAGGGCAGGAAAAGTGGATATCGGATTGCCGTCCAATAATGGGCGATATGCTATAGATTATGGAGCGGCATGGACCGGTTTATGATGAATTATATTCACGTTACAAACTGTCACACTCTGGTGTAGAATTGGTATGGGGACGGTGACATTGCCCCCGGATCCGAACCCCGCGAAAGCCCTTGCCGTAAGGTGAGGGCTTTCATGTTTTGAAGCCCAGGTGATGTGAGCTCACGCCGGGATGCGCCCCAGCGTGAGGCAGGCTCACGGGCCCCCGGCAAACCGACCGAGTTGGGGCAAGAGGCCCCGTTCCATCAACAGCCAGGCGCCGGCAGCCAGGCCGGCGGCGAGCAGCGCCAGCGGAATGGCGATCGGCCAGCGCGGCCGTGGCGCATGGATGATCAGCGGCGCCCAGGGCGCGGTGCCGGGTGCGGGCGGCGAAGGCGGCCTGCCGACCGGGGCTGCCATCCTCCCGGGCTCTTCGACAGGCTCGTCCGGCAGGACAGTGATGCCGATCGCTATGCGCGAGAGTTCGTCGCGGGTGTCGTATTCGAAGCCGGTCACGGTGACCGCGTAGCGAATGCCCTGCTCAAGCGAATGCGCAACCCAGCGCCAGCCAGGGGCGACATAGCCGATCAGATGGTCCTGGTGATAGGCAGCGACGGTGAGCGGATCATAGCGCGTAGGCGCAAGGTCCAGCTCGACGGGATCGCCGACCCTGACACGACGTGCGACATAATCCAAACGAGCCCCAGACCCCAACCCGACGATGACGCACGGATGGGACTGCGGCTCGTTCATTTCAGCGCCGTCCGGACTTCCCCTGCTTTCCAGCCTTGCCGGCAATCTTCTTGACGATGCTCGGTGCCAGCTTGGACTTGAACTTGCGTTCAACCGCGGTGAACTGGAATGGCTCGCGCCCCAGCCACAGCAGCAAAGAGAGCAGATGTTCGACGGCAACCGGCGTCGATCGCTCGAGCCGGAAGATGACCGTGTGATCGCAGCCGACTTCACTGGCAAGATCACGTATGGTCAGCTTCTTTGAAAGCCGTGCCGACTTGAGTTCACCGGCAACGGCAGCCCAAGCAAATGTAACGGGTGACCCGACGCGGGCACCTTTGATTTTGTTCACTGGTTTCTTCTTTCGAGAGCTCAGCATTATCCCACCCAGCCGACCCCCGGTCAGATACTTGCAGAAAGCATCACCGGATTCAAATGTTTTGGATATTTCTCATAACCAAAGAAAGATTTCACTTAAAAGTTACAAATTTGACGGGAACGGTAAATTCGAGTTCCGCAGGGTCAATCGGCGGAATAAGGGTGGGCAGCGCGTAACAATATTGCGTGCGGGCCCCCGGCGGCATCGGCTGATCGTCGAGGAGGCGAGATAACCTCCCGATTTCATTGCTATATCCGCGCCGCTTGACGGCGATGTCGAAACGGACAGAAAGCACTTCCCAGTCACTGCCATTGCTGGTCCTGGTTAGGACCGGGGTCACTGCGGCGCAGGTGACAGGGTCGAAAGTTGCTGCAATGGTCACTTTCTCCTCCTCCGCCAGCGTGCGGGTATTGTCCATCCACTCATAGATGGCCCAGCCCCCCAGAATCACGGCCGCCGCGAGCAGGATGTAGCCGGCCGCACGCGGGAAGAAGATGAGCGGAACCAGGAATACGATCGCGGCGATCAGCCAAGCCATCAGCCCTCATCCCGTGTTTTTTGCGTCATGTCGGGACTATAGGACAGCTCGGGCGCATCATCACTAGACCACGGGCGCAGGCCCCTGTCCCAATCATCAGACAATATCCATCAAGCTTGGCGATGGAGCGGATGGGCAGAGGGCTCGATCATCGCCGCCGCTGCGCGCCCCGCTCAGTCGAACAGGTCGGCGAAAGGATTGCGCCGCTTCGACCATTTGGGCTTGCGCGGCAAGGCGCTGGCGAAATCGTCGGAGAAGCCGAAGTCAAAGCCGCCCCTCACCACGACGCGGGTGTTCTTCATGCCCGTCTTCTGAACCAGGCTGAACAGCTTGGCGGCATTGGCAGGCGCCAGGCGCACACAGCCATGCGAGGCACGGGTGCCGAGCCGCTTGGTGTAAGGGCTGCCATGGATCGCATGGCCTTCCATGGTGAAGAAGATGGAATGCGGCATCGGCGCGTCGTCCCATTCCTTGGAGAAGTGATCGCGCTCCATCCGGAAGGGCCGGAAGCTTCCGCTCGGCGTCGAGTAGCCGGAGGCGCCGGTCGAGACCAGCCAGGTGTAAGTCTTCTCGCCATCGACCGAGACCGTCATCTTCTGGCTCGACTTGTTGATGACGATCAAAAGGTTCTTCGCGGTAAGGGCATTGCCGGCGCTCGCTGCACAGATGATCATGGCAACGGCGGCGATGAGCCTCAGGCGCATGGACTTCTCCCTCTTGCCGGCCATCCCCTTGGCCGGGCTACGGGTCTCATCTTAAACATTTGCAAGCTTTCGTCCATGACCTCTCGATCACGGGAAGGTTACGGGTCCGGGAACACGGTCTTACACGCGCTTTACGCATGCCGAACCCTTCGCAGGACCAGAAATCGCCCGCCCCTGAAGATCAAAGAGCCACCCAAAGTGAGCATGGCGGATTGCCAGATCATTGGAGCGGCCGAGAGCCGGCTTGCCTGCTATGATGGGCCGGCGCCCATGCCGGCAAAAGGCGGCCAGGCGATCCTTTCAGACCCGTTTTGCCGCGCTCCTGCAACAGGACCCGCCCTTCCGAAACCGGCAAAGACGGGTCCCGACACGTGAACCAAAGTGAGAGTATCGGCATAACGCCCGGTCAGGCGGCGGGTTCCCGTGCCGTAAAAAGTCACGCCGGGCCGCCGGATTCCCGCGCCTTTACCTTGACCCTACAAAGTTTCTATTGCCGTCACAGGCATTTAGCGCTTTGATCATCGTGCGGCCGGATTCCCGGGTCCGGCACCGAGGGGAGGGAGACATGGCCCTGCTGCAGGCAAGGGGACGCACGGCCGATCCGCGCGAGGAGCTCGCCAAGTGGATGGGCGCGCGCCAGAAACATCATTCCGAATATGTCAAGCTGCTGAACGAGCGCAAGAACGAGATCGCCACGCTCGACATGGATCATGGTCCGCGCTCGGAGGCTTATTCGGCCGCCTTGCGCGATTTCGAGCGCCACGACCAGCAGTTCGACCGCCTGCAGGCGGTGGTGCGCCGGCCGATCAACAATATCGGCATGGCGTCCTGGGTGTTCTGGCTTCTGGCGCTCGGCCTCGCCATCCTCGAAGCGCCCGTCAACAAGTTCCTGTTCGACTATGCGATCCAGGGCTCGAACCTCACCTCCTATGTCGTTTCGACGGCCTTCGCCATCCTGCTGCTGCTGCTGGCGCATCTGTGCGGGCGCTGCATCCGCCAGGTGTGGTCGGAATATCGCCGCCGCGTGGTGTGGTCCAATCTCATCATCGCCCTTCTATCGGTCGTGGCGCTGGCGATCCTGATCTCGATCCTCACCATCGGGCGGGCGCGTTACTCGGCCGGTGCGGCCGACCCCGGCATCGGCGGGCTGTTCAGCGATATCGGCGGGCAAGTCAGCCAGCATGGCTTCCTGGCGAGCCTGTTCGCCGCCTTCGGCGATGTGAGCGCGCTCATATTGTTCACCGTCAATTTCGGCGGCGCGCTCATTGCCATGCTGCTTGGCTTCTTCAGCCACGATCCCGACAAGGATTTCGATCATTCGGAGATCGCGCTCAGGAAGGCGACGAAGCGGTTGAGCAAGATCCAGGGCAAATACACGCAGTCGCGCGGCAAGGCGATCCGCAAATTCACGCCCGACCTCGCGGGCGCCAGCCGCAATTTCGCCGATGCCAACAACAAGATCATCGAGATGAAGACGCTGCTCGGCTATCCGCTCGACGAGTGGGATCAGTTCGTGCTCGACAGCCTCGACACGCTGGCCGACGAGGCGGAAAGCAACGACGTGGCCTCGCAGCTCGCGGGCTCGCGCCTGCCGCCCAGCGAGGTGACGAAGGGCGTCAATATCCGGCCGCTCAGATGACGAAGTGAAAGGCCGTGCGTTTGCATATCCGTCTATCCGCTTTGCTCTTCCTGTTCCTCGGCGTCTTCACCTTCGCTCCGGCACAGGCGCAGAGCATCGACTGGCAACGTTATTGTTCGGCCGAAGGCAAGAACATCCTGCTCTTTCTCGATGTGACGACGCCCTATGACGCGCAGGACAAAACCACGCTCGTCGACGGGCTGCAGCGCATCGTCGGAGATATCAAAGGCGGCGACCGCATCATCATCCGCACCATCGGCGACAGCGCTACGCATTCGGAACGGCTGGTCGACAGATGCATGCCCTATTGTCCGCCCAAGGGCTTCTGGGAGGATCTGCTGTCGGACTGCACCGGCGGGCTGATCCTCAACCACAAGCGCGTTCTCATCGCCGAGATCCGCGACAAGACGCGGGCGCGTCTGGACAATTTCACCGAGCTCGAATTCTCCGACATCGTGACGACCCTGGCGCTGGTGTCGCGCGAGGAGCTGGCGGCGCCCAAGGAAGCGGAAGTGTTCCTGTTCACCGACCTGATCGAGAACTCGCCTTTCATGCCGGGCGGCGAGTTTCTCATGCTGCCCAATGCCGACCTGCTCAAGCGCGTCAACGACAACCGGCTGCTGCCGCAATTGCGCGGCGCCAAAGTGCATGTCTTCGGCGTCGGTCGCGGCGGCACGGCGGAGCGCGCGCCCCTGCCGATCGAGAGGCTGAACAAGATCCTCGCCTTCTGGACCAGCCTGCTCGAGGACGGTGGCGCGGCGAATGTCGACATCAACCAGAATCTGGCAGTCCAGGGCAATTGAGGAACTACGCCCGGCGAAACCCAGGTGACCGCTTATCAACTGGCCGATGCGGACAGATCACTTCAGCGCAGGCCGTTTGGCGTTGCTCATGGAGTGCGGACTCATCCCGTGGACAGCATCAATTCGAGAACGGCACCGCAGGCGCGCGAAGGCGTGCGGCCGGTGAGGACAAAGCCACTGCGCAGATAGGCCTGCATCGCCGCGTCATTGCCGGGAGCGACTTCGAGCTCGAGCCATTCGGCGTCTTGCTCCCTGGTCCATGCGACGACGGAGGCGGTCAGTTGGGCCGCCACGCCCAGCCGGCGTGCCTCAGGCGCCACCCACATGCTGATCAGGCGCGCGACCGCCGGGCTTGATGGCTCCCGATAGCCGGCTGCGATTCCAAGCGCGCGTTCATCGTCGGCGAAGGCGGCGAAGAACACGCCGTTCGCCGGCCAGAGGCGCCAATCCGTCTCTGTATAACCGGCTTCGCGCTCATAGCTGCTGCCGAAGGCCTGCGGGCTGTCCGTGAGCGCGGCGAGGCGCAAGCGGCGCTTCAGTTCCCAGTCGGATGGGGCGAGGGACCTTATCTTCATGAACCGATGGTAGAAGGCGCGAAGCCCGCTTGCAAAAGCTTCCGTCAGCCAATCGCTATTTGCACAGGCCGAGATAGTCGCTGGCCCTGACCGTCTTGAAGCCCTTGCGGTATTCGGGAAGCTTGCCCAGGCGTCGCAGATTGTTGCGTCCGATGAAGGCGACCCAGACCGGATCGAGCTTCTTTATCTTCGATCTGGTCTCCTTGTCGTAGCCCAGATGGAAATTGAGCCTGGCGTTGCGGGTGGCGCAGATACGCCGCGGCATGTGGTTCTCGAGATAGACCACCTGCATCGCGGCGGCCGAATATTGATCGCCCGTCACGCGATAGGACTTGCCGCTGTTCAGCATGTCGAAGGCTTCGGCTATGTAGGTGTAGAGATCACCGCCGGGGCGCCAGCCGATATTGGCCGTCGTCGCCTGTGCCGCGCGCGGGCCGGACGCGGCCACGGCAAGCAAGGTGGCTGCCAGCAGCATCGGATATGACCGTTTCTGCATCTGCATTGCCAGGCGGATCGTCGCCAGTGATGCCTCCCAGGGTTTGGCGCGCCGTGCCCACTCTCCAAATCTTCCCATTCCCGATGTAAAGCAACAGCTCCCTGATCTGATGGTAAAGGGGTCAGGCAAGCTGATTGCGAGGGGGTCGTCATGAAAAAACAGGTTTGGCCGCGTTGCCGCGTTGTCGCGGTGCTGACGGTGCTGCTGCTGCTCGGTCTGGCTCAAAGAGTCTCAGCAACAGGCCTCCTCGATCCGACGCCGCGAATCGCGGTCGTGTCGGCCTTCGAGCCGGAATGGACGTCCCTCAAGGCCGAGCTCGTCGAGCCCAAGGAATATAAGGTCAATGGCCGCTCCTATCTCACCGGCAGGCTTGCCGGCAAGGATGTCGTCCTGTTCCTGAGCGGCATCAGCATGGTCAATGCGGCCATGAACACCCAGATCGGCCTCGACCGCTTCACCGTCACCTCGGTCCTGTTCTCGGGCATTGCCGGCGGCGTCGATCCCGCCCTTCATATCGGCGATGTCGTCATCGCCGATCAATGGGGCCAGTATCTCGAATCGGTTTTCGCGCGCGAGACCACTTCCGGCTTCGCCATCCCGCCCTGGATGGAGAAAAGCGAGTATGCCGGCTATGGCATGATGATGCCGCGGCGCGTCGAGGTCACGCGCAAGGACATGGCTGCCGAAAGCCGCTTCTGGTTCCCGAGTGATCCCGCGCTGCTTGCCGCCGCCCTTAGGGTTGCGGCCAGGATCGATCTCACAGACTGCGTCGAGGCGAACAAATGCCTCATCCACAAGCCCAGGATCGTCGTCGGCGGCAATGGCGTGTCGGGCCAGGCCTTTGTCGACAATGCCAAGTTCCGCGACTATGTGCTGGCGACCTTCCAGGCCAAGGTGCTCGACATGGAAAGTGCTGCCGTCGCGCAGGTGACCTTTGCCAATGGCGTTCCGTTCCTGGCGGTGCGCAGCCTGTCCGACCTCGCCGGCGGCGGCGAGGGCGCCAATGAGATGATGACCTTCATGGGGCTGGCGTCGAAGAACTCGGCAGCGGTGGTGATGGCGATATTGAAGGAAATGCCGTGAGCCAGACGCCCGTGTCAGCCGGCCTGCGCCGCCGCGATGTGATCCGCCAGATACCTGGCATCGTGCCAGACGCCCCAGATGAAGGATGACGCCCTTCGCGACAGCCAGGGCAGGCCTAGGAAATAGAGGCCGGGCACGGTCGAAACGCCGCGGTCATGCTTGGGGCGGCCTTTTTCATCGAAAGCGTCGATCTTCACCCAGCTGAAGTCGAGGGCATAGCCAGTCGCCCAGACGATCGAGGTGATCCTGGTGTGCTTCAGGTTCAGCCGCAGCACGGGATCGACGACGCATTGCGGGTCCGGCCCGATCCTGCGGGCATCGGGTTCCTCCGGCAGATTCAGCCCTTCCTTGCTGGCATAGGCATCCGCGGCGTCGAGGACCGAAAGGTAATCGGCGTCACCGCGGTGAATATTCCGCTTGAGATCGGGGGCGAAATGCATGGCGCCGTCCCTGAACGCCTCCGCCCGGCCGAGCAATGTCATCCCGTCCGCCGCAAGTTGGCGGAAGTCGACGGTGCGGCCACCATGCGCACCGCTCACCGCAATGGTCGTATGTTCCATGGAGGGGTGAGGGGTTCTCGCGTCCCACATGCCCAGCACGCCGAGCCACCAGACGAAGTCCTTTCCGCGATAGCGCCGCGGCGGCTTGTTGTGCGGACCAACGCTCAGGAAGACTTTCTTTCCGGCGCGCTGCAGTTCCTCCGCGATCTGGACGCCGGACGATCCGGCGCCGACCACAAGCACCGCCCCTTCAGGCAATTGCCGGGGGTTGCGATAGGCGTTGGAGTGGATCTGCATGATCCCTTCGTCCGGCGGGACGAAGGCGGGGATGATCGGACGTTGAAAGGGCCCGGTCGCGAGCACGACATGCCTGGCTTCGATCAGGCCGGATGCCGTCTCGGCATGGAAACCGGAACCATCTTCGGCCTTGCGAAGGACCTTGACCTCGACGCCGCAACGGACGGGGGCCGAGATCTTTTCGGCATAGGCGACGAAATAGTCCGCCACCTTTTCCTTGGGCGCGAAGGCGTCGGGACCGACATCGGCAAATTCCATGTTGGGAAACCGATCATGCCAGGCCGGGCCGTTGGCGACGAGCGAGTCCCACCGTGCCGAGCGCCAGTGTTCGGCGATCCGATGCTTCTCGACGACGAGATGCGGCGCCCTGCGATCGCTCAGATGTCCGCTCATCGCCAGACCGGCCTGACCGGCCCCGATCACGAGCGTCTCGACTTTTTCCACCGGCATGCCTGATCCCGTGTTGCGGCGTCTCAGTCATCCTGTCGACGCGCCTGCAAATGTCCCGGTCTTGTATGGGACGGCCGGGCTCGGGGAAATTACGATTTTGCTTGCTGCTGGTACCGTTTTCCCGATGTGGATGACGGATGCACGGGGCGTGCGAGCTTTCCGCTCTGGCAATCACTTGTCCGCCTGTCTGGTGGCCACGCGCGGACTTCGGCGAAAACAGAGAGATAATCTTGGTCTTGCAAGACGCGCTCTATCGTGTCTTCAGAGTGATGACACGCATTACCGCATCGATTTGGCCAGTGTTCGTATCTTCCTTCGACTCGCCCCTGACACAGACAAAGAGACCACCAGCGGTGACCATGAACTCCTTGCCACTCTTGACGCGAAATTCCCCTTCGAGGATGTGATAGATCGTATCGTGTCTAATTTTCTCCGACGGAGAGCCTGCGCCAGGCGCCACGACATAGTCGGTTATCACAATGGCTTTATAGTCGGGCAATGCGGCCGGCCATCTACCCAAGTCGATCCGCCTCACGCCCGGCAAGATTTCGAAACCCGCATGTCTTGCATACATCTCGGCATTCGCGGAATCGGGTAGCAGAGCTGCCGGAGCGCAGAATGCCGCGCCGAACATTATTGCGTCGCGACGATCTATGGACCTCATTGCCATCCCTCCTTGCCGGAGCGCCCCAAGGAACCAAACTTCCAACGTCAATTCAAAATAAGACTGCTGACCCGTCACGATACGCTAAGCTCGGCCTGCGCGCGACTTCTCCGCGTGCGAGCCATGCGACTGCATCTGGCGGGTGGAGTATCTGTTTGATTTTATGTGAGGAATGGTGCCGCCTAGGTGACTCGAACACCTGACCTACGCATTACGAATGCGCCGCTCTACCGACTGAGCTAAGGCGGCCCCGCCTTGTGGAATGGGCGGACTGATACAGGGTTCGTCCGGCGATTTCAACCATTGGCGGAGACGGTCCGGCCGGGCTGGTCGGGGTCGTCGTCGGGCTGGCCCGGATCGTCCGGCGGGCGGACCGGCTGGACGATGCGGGGCTTTCCCCGGCCGGCCTTGGGCGCGGGCGCCGGGGGTGGCGGCGAAGGTTCCGGCACTGGCGGCGGAACCGCGGCGGCAGGGGGCGGCAAAGGGGCTGGCGGGAACTCGGCCTCTTCGGTTTCGGGTTCCACTTCAGCCGGTTGGGCCGCCTGGCGCGGCAGCTGGTCGAAAGGCGCTTTCCATTCGGCAAAGGCGATCTCGCCCGTCACCGGCGATACCGGCGTCCAGTAGGGCGAGGCCGCGCCATCGATCACCCACATGGGATCGCTGGGGGCCCTCACCGCGCGGGCCAGCCACTCGCGCGCGCGGCCCTTGTCGCCGCGGCCTTCCTCGATCTCGGCCATCAGCGCACAGACGCGCGCCTGGGGATCTCCCGCGGTCAAAGGCTGCAGCGCCTTCACCGCCTCGTCCCACTGGCGCGCCTGGGCGGCGGAGCGGCCCAGCGCATAGGCGCCCTCCGCACCGCCGGCAAAAGAGCCGATCAGGCGGCGCACCCGGTCATGGCGGTCGCCCGGCGCATCGGTGAGGCGGGCATAGGCATAGGCCTCGGCGAGATCGGGATGGGGGGCTGATTCCCAGGCCTTGCTGATGACGCGCCATACGCGGCGCAAGGCGCCCTGGCCGGCATAAAGCCTGGCTGCGACGGCGGCGGCCGGTACCAGAGCAGGATCGAGCTTATGCGCCTCGAGCGCCCAGTCGAGCGCCGATTTGGGATCGCGCGTCTCGGCGGCCAGCGCCTTGGCGGCGAGCAGCACGGCTTTCATGCGCTTCGCGCGCTCGGGCGCCTGCTGGCCGGTCTTGCGCTGGGTCTCGAGTGTCACCAGCGCTGAATCCCAATCGCGCGCCTGGGACTGGATGGCGAGCATGGCCGAGGACGCCCAGCCCAGCGCCGGGTTGAGCTTGAGCGCTTCCTCGGCGAAACCGCGCGCCGCGGCGAGATCGCCCGACTGGCGCGCTTCGGCGAACAGGCCGCGCAGGCCCAGCGCCTTGGTCTCGGGAACTTTCAGCATCTCCTCGAAGCCGCGCCGCACCTTGCCGCGGTCGCCCTTGAGCTGGGCCGCCTGCACTTCGAGCAGCTTGAGCAGAGGCTCATCGGTGAGATTCTTGGCGGCGATGGCGGCGAAGCGATGCGCGTTCTGCCCGTCGCCGGCGCCCGCGGCGATGATGCCGCGCGACAGGCTCTCATAGCCGCGGCGCGCTTTGCGGAAACGCATATAGCCGCCAATGGCGCCCGGCGTGCCGATCAGCCGGCGCAGCAAAGAGAACAGGAACCACAGCGCCAGCACCGCGAAAATGAGGCCGGCGAGACCCGCCAGCACCGAGGTCTCGATCTCGCGGTTGAGCCAGCGGATGACGATGGTGCCCGGCCGGTCGGCGATCCAGGCGAAGCCCGCGGCGGCGGCGGCGAGGAGAAGAAAGCGGACCAGAAGCCTGATCATGATTTGCCCGTGATGATGGCGGTGACCGCGG
The DNA here is from genome assembly GCA_003576695.1 of Taklimakanibacter lacteus. GTDB lineage: Bacteria > Pseudomonadota > Alphaproteobacteria > Rhizobiales > Aestuariivirgaceae > Taklimakanibacter > Taklimakanibacter lacteus. Next base: position 102,941 of record QOZQ01000006.1, on the reverse strand, counting down.
CCGAGAGCTGCGCCATGGCGCCTTCGAGCTTCAGGCGCAGGCGCGCCCGGTCACGCCATTCGGCGACCTGCGGCGGCAATTCGCCGCCCGGCTCCTCGAGGCGCTGGATGGCGGATTTGAGATCACCGGCCTTGGCGTCGACCGCGGCGGCGCGCGCCAGATCGGCCCAATCGAGCGTGTTGAGATCGCGCACCTTCACCACCGTGCCGACCCAGGCCCAGAAGCCGCCGGCATCCCCGGTACTTTCCGTGCCGCCGCCCGATCCGGCAAGGCCCGGGCCCAGCGCTTCCAGTGCCGCGGCCAGGGCCTGCGCATTGGCGATGCCCGAAGCGGCATGGGGGCCGAGATCCGCGAGATCGCTGTTCTGCGGCACATAGACGGCGATGCGGTCGAGCTCTTCCTTATAGGGAACGCCACCTGCGAATTTGGCCTTGAGATCGGACAGCGCTTGCGACAGCTCGGAGAAATCCTGGCCGCCGCCGGTGGTCGTGGGAGGCGGCGTGGTGCCGCCGTCGCGCAAGGAAGCGACCGCCTGCTCCAGCGTCTCGATGCGCCTGGTGAGATCGGCAAGGGCGGCCGGATCGGCGGTCCCCGTCGGCGTGGAGTTCAGGCCGGCAATCGATTGGCGAAGGTCGGCGAGCGCCCTCTCCATATCGGCGAGACGGGTTTCAAGACCGCTTGCCTTGTCGACCGCATCGCTGGCGAGCTTCGCGGTCTCGCCCTTCAGCGTATCGAAGGTGCCGCTCAGGGCGACGAGCTGGTCATTGAGCGTGCGGTTTGCGGCTTCGAGCGAGCCGAGCCTTTGCTCGAGGGCCGAGACGGAAGAGGGCGGCCAGAAATCGGCGCCGAATTCGCGGTAGAGCCAGGCGCCGAGCATGGCTGCGATCACGGCGCCGAGGCCAAGAATGCGGTTGCGGGTCCAGAGCTGCGATTTCTCAGGCTGCGGTGGCGGTGCCGACTCTTCCTTCGGCGCTTCCGTCTCGACGGTCGCATTGGCGTCGCCGGTATCGGCTGCGGGAGAGATGTCCTCCGCCTCGAGATCGATGACGGGGCTTCTGGCTTTCGAGCCTTGCGAGTCGTTTTCGATGTTGCTCATCGGAACCCGTTTTGCTTTCGCCGAATCTTGGTTGTTTTCATGCTAGGCCGCACGACCAACGATTTCCAGAAGAGACTCTTCCGTCGGCCGCGCGGCGACCCGTGTGACAAAACCATCGGGCAAAATCGCGGCAATATTGGGCGACAGGCAATAATGCAGCATGGCCTTCGCCTTAATGTCATGCCGTTGTGCGAGGTCGAGCCACAGCCTTGCCGAGCGCGGCGAATAGAGGAGCACGCCTTCGGCACCGGCCGCGCCGGGGGCCAGTCGATCGGCTGCGCGCGCTTCGTAGAGGACGACACGCCTGACCGAGAAACCGGCGCGTTCGAGGAGTCCGGTGAAGTCGCTCGCGGTGTCGCGGCCTGAGAGATAGAGCACGGGACCGGCGGCTGGTCTTGCGGTATCGATGATGTGGCGTGCAAGGCCTACGCCATCGCCGCCCGCTTCGGTGACCCGGGTGAAACCCGCCCGGTGCGCGGCGAGCGCCGATTGCGGGCCGACCGCCAGCACCGGCAGATGGCGGAGCCTCGCCAGATGCGACGTGCCCGTAAGGCAGCGCACCGCATTGGCGCTGGTGAGTGCGACCGACTGATAGTCCGCAACCGGGATCGAGATGTCGGCGCGCGGCACGATGGCGAGCAAGGGCGAGAGGATCACGCGATGGCCGAGGCTTTCGAGCTTCGCTTTCAGCGCCTCGGCATCTTCGGGAGGTCGGGTGACGAGGAGACGCATGTCAGCCCCACCCGTCGCACATCTCGCGGGCGAGCCTTTTTACCCTCGCCCTGCAAGCGAAGCGCAGCGGGGAGAGGGTAGGGGCCCGCCGCGCAGCGGTGGGAAGGGTGAGGGGCAATCGGCGGTGCAGGACTACGTTGCTGCTTGATCGAAGTGTCGAACCCATTCGTCCGGGAAGCCCCTCACCCTCCCATTGCTTCGCAATGGGTCCCTCCCTCTCCCCGCTGAAGCGGGGCGAGGGTAAGCAGCCATCCTTCTGCAATGTGTGTGTTCGACTATCGTAAAGAGTAGCGCGTGGCGCCGGATGGGATTCAGTGCGCATGCCTCACCCGAGATGCCGCAGATTGTCCCCGCCCTTGGCCTTCACCTCTTCGCCGGCGTCGTGGCCGAGGCGCGCGGCATCGCCAACGGCGCCCGATCTTTCGGCGGTGAAGCTCATCTTGCCGTCAAGCGTGAGTGCCTCGCCGCGGAATTCCAGCCTTCCATCCCTGATGATCGCATGGCCGGCGATCGGCGTGCGGCAGGAGCCATCGAGGCTTTCGAGAAAGGCACGCTCGCAAGCGACCGCGATCTCGGTCGGCGCATCATTGATGGCGGCGAGCAGGTCGTGCATGCGCCGGTCATCATCGCGGATCTCGATGCCGATGGCGCCCTGCGCCACGGCGGGCAGCATCTCCTCTTCCGGCACCGGGGCGGTGATGCGGTGGGCGAGGCCCAAGCGATTGAGGCCGGCGCAAGCGAGGAAAGTCGCCGCCACTTCGCCGCGGTCGAGCTTGGCAAGCCTGGTCTCGACATTGCCGCGCAAATTGACCACCTGGATATCGGGCCGGAGCCGCTTCAATTGCGCGGTACGCCGCACCGAGGCCGAGCCCACGGTGCAGCCTTGAGCCAGATCACGGATGCGCGAGCAGGAAGGGCTGATGAGCGCGTCGCGTGCGTCTTCGCGCGGCAGCAAGCCGGCGATCGCCAACTGCGCGGGCAATCGCGCCGGCATGTCCTTCATCGAATGGACGGCAAGGTCGACCGCGCCCGAGAGCAGCGCCTCCTCGATCTCCTTGGTGAACAGGCCCTTGCCGCCGATCTCGTTCAGCGGCCGGTCGCGGATGCGATCGCCGGTGGTGGTGATGGCGACGATCTCGATCTCGGCCAATGCGAAACCATGGGCGGCGCACAGGCGCTGGCGCGTCTCCTCGGCCTGGGCCAAAGCCAGGCGCGAGCCGCGGGTTCCAATCTTCAGTCTCGGCGTTTGCAAGTCTTCTCCAGGGGATGCTAGATCACGGCTCCTCTTAATCTCTTACGCACCACACGTCATGGGCATTCATGGCCGCACCGGACCTGACCATTCTCGGCATCGAAACCTCCTGCGATGAGACCGCGGCGGCCCTGGTGCGCCGGCATGCCGACGGGTCAGGCGAGATCCTGGCCAATATCGTCCTTTCCCAGATCAAGGACCATGCGCCCTATGGCGGCGTGGTGCCGGAAATCGCGGCCCGCGCCCATGCGAGCCATCTCGACCGGCTGATCGGCAGGGCCCTCGCCGAGGCCGGGCTCAAGCTCGATGAGGTGGACGGTATCGCCGCCACGGCGGGGCCGGGGCTGATCGGCGGCCTCCTGGTCGGCCTCACCACCGCCAAGGCGCTGGCGCTCGCCAAGGACAAGCCGCTCGCGGCCATCAACCATCTCGAGGCCCATGCGCTGACGCCACGGCTGCTGGGCCGGCTCGACTTCCCCTATCTGCTGCTCCTCATTTCGGGCGGCCATACGCAGGTGCAGATCGTCGAAGGGGTGGGGCGCTACCGGCGCATCGGCACCACCATCGACGACGCCTTGGGCGAGGCTTTCGACAAGACGGCGAAGCTCTTAGGGTTGCCCTATCCGGGCGGCCCGCAAGTCGAGATCCTGGCGCGCCAGGGCAATCCCAGAAGGTTCGATTTCCCGCGCCCGCTCAAGGGCCGCGAGGGCTGCCACTTCTCCTTTTCCGGCCTCAAGACCGCGATCCGCGAGACGGTGGAGGATCTGCGGCCGCTGTCGTCCGCCGACATCGCCGATATCTGCGCCGGTTTCGAAGCGGCGGTCGCCGACACGATGCGCGACCGGCTGGGCCGGGCGCTGCGGCTCTTCAAGAACGAGTTCCCGGATGTGCGCCAACCGGTGCTGGTGGTGGCGGGCGGCGTCGCCGCCAACCAGACCTTGCGGCGGACCTTCGAGTCGGTCGCGGCGCGGTCGGGTTTCGCGCTTCTGGTGCCGCCTGCTCATCTGTGTACGGACAATGCCGCCATGGTGGCCTGGGCCGGCGCCGAACGTCTGGCCCTCGGGCTTGCCGATCCGCTCGACGCTCCGGCGCGCGCCCGCTGGCCGCTCGATCCCGACGCGAAGCGGTTGACCGGCGCGGGGGTGAAGGCATGAGCCGCATCGGCATCATCGGCGCCGGCGCCTGGGGCATGGCGCTCGCTTCGGTCGCCGAACGCGCCGGGCATGAGGTCATCGTCTGGGCGCGGCGCCCCGAAACGGCGGAGGAGATCAACAGCAAGCACGCGCTGTGGTCGCGCCTGCACGGCATCAGCTTCGGCAAGACGGTGCGCGCCACGGCCAAGCCGAAGGACCTCGAACCCTGCGATGCGGTGCTGGCGGTGGTGCCGGCGCAGCATCTGCGCCAGGTGCTGGCGCAGTTCGCCAGCCTCGACGTTCCCGTCATCCTGTGCGCGAAGGGCATCGAGGCCGGAAGCGGCCTCCTGATGAACGAAGTCCTGACGCAAGCCCTGCCTGCCTGCGCGCCGCTCATCCTGTCGGGGCCGAGCTTCGCGCTCGATGTCGCGCATGGGCTGCCGACGGCGGTGACGCTCGCCGGCCCCGATCTCAGGACGGCGAAAGAATGGGCGGGCGCGCTCAGTCTCAAGACTTTCCGCATCTATCCGTCGGATGACCTGCGCGGCGTGGCGCTGGGCGGTGCGGTGAAGAATGTGCTGGCCATCGCCTGCGGCATCGCCGCCGGCAAGGAGCTCGGCGACAGCGCCCGCGCCGCGCTCACCACGCGCGCTTTCAGCGAGCTGACGCGTTTCGGCAAGGCGCTGGGCGGGCGGCCCGAGACGCTGACCGGTCTTTCCGGCCTCGGCGACCTGTTGCTCACCTGCTCCAGCCGGCAGTCGCGCAATTTCTCGCTTGGCCTGGCGCTGGGCCAGGGCAAGAGCCTGGACCAGGCGCTCAGCGAAGCCAAAGGCACGGTCGAAGGCATCGCCACCGCGAAGATCGTCGCGCGCCTCGCTCATGAGCAGAATATCGACATGCCGATCTCGGCCGCCGTCCATGCGGTTGTTGACGGCGGATCGAATCCCGAGGAAGAAATCGCCAGGCTTCTGGCCCGGCCCGTCAACCCTGAATTCCACAGAGGATAGAACATGCTCTATGCTTTCATCTGCACCGACAAGCCCAATGCGCTGGAGCTGCGCATGAAGGAGCGCCTGGTCCATATCGAGTATCTCAACGGCCTGGGCGATGCGCTGAAGGCGGCGGGACCTTTTACCGACGAGGCCGGAAGCCCGATCGGCTCGCTCGTCATCGTCGAGGCGAAGGACAGGGCGGCGGCCGAGACGATCGCCAAGAACGATCCTTACGCGAAAGCCGGCCTGTTCGCGGCGGTCGAGATCCGCGCCTGGAAATGGGGCCTCAAGAATCCGGAGGTGAAGTGATGGCCTATTGGTTGTTCAAATCCGAGCCCGAAACCTGGTCGTGGGAGCAGCAGAAGGCGAAAGGCAAGGCTGGCGAGGAATGGACCGGCGTGCGCAATTTCCAGGCGCGCAAGAACATGAAGGAGATGAAGCTCGGCGACAAAGGCTTCTTCTATCATTCGGGAGAGAGCAAGGCGATCGTCGGGATCGTCGAGGTGGCGAAGCTGGCGCATCCCGATTCGAGCGCCAAGGAGGGCCCTTGGGAATGCGTCGACATCCGCGCTGTCGAGGATGTGCCGAAGCCGGTGACGCTGGCGCAGTGCAAGGCCGACAAGCGCCTCAAGGACATGGTGCTGGTCAATAATTCGCGTCTGTCGGTGCAGCCGGTGAGCGCCGAGGAGTGGAAGATCGTGCTCAGCCTCGGCGGCGTGAAGAAGTAGGCGAGTCGCCCTCTCTTAACTCGTCATGGCCGGGCCTCGACCCGGCCATCCAGCCTCGACGCCACACAGCTGTTGCATGGAGGGGCTGGATGGCCGCCTCAAGGGGCGGCCATGACGAGTTGGGGAGCGGCTGGCGCGAGCGTGATCCGGGAGTTTATTTAGTTTGCTGAAGATCATCGATCATACGGACTTCATCCGCCGGAATACCAGCGTGCTGACGCCGCCATTGGTGCCCGAGGTGACGCTCTATCTCGCCCATGAGGCGGTGCCGATCTGGCAGAAGACGGAAGAGGAGCTGGGCGAGATCGGCCTGCCGCCGCCCTTCTGGGCGTTCGCCTGGGCCGGCGGCCAGGCGCTGGCGCGCTATGTGCTGGATCATGCCGAAATCGTTCGGGGGAGGCGCGTGCTCGATCTCGCCACCGGATCGGGGCTTGTCGCCATCGCGGCGAAGAAGGCCGGGGCTGACAGCGTGATGGCCGCCGATATCGACAGCTTCGCCTGCGCCGCGGCGCGGCTCAATGCGCGATTGAACGATGTCGGGATCACCATCACCGACGAAGATCTGCTGCTCGGCCAAGCGGCATCCTTCGACGTCATCCTGGTCGGCGATCTCTTCTACGAGAAGGCGCTGGCGGAGCGCGTCCATGCCTGGCTCGGGGAAGCGAAGTGCGCAGGCGCGCATATCCTGATCGGCGATCCCGGCCGCTCCTACCTGCCGAAATCATCGCTCCAGCACGTGATCGACTACAATGTGCCGGTGACGCGCGAGCTCGAGGATGCCGAGATCAAGCGCACCGCGGTGTGGCGGCTGTAGGCCGCTCACAAACCGTCTTTGCCAAAGCCAGAAGATCGCCGCGCAGCAGATCGGGGGCTTCCTTGCGGAGCTCGGCCTCGATGTCGCCATGGGTGTCCTTCCAGATGGGCACCGCTTTCGCGATCAGCACCTTGCCGGCCCTGGTCAGGGTGAGCAGGCGGCCGCGGCGGTCCTCGGGATCGATCGCGATCCTGACGAGGCCGCGGCGCTCCAGCGCCTTCAGCGCCGCGGTGAGCGTGGTGCGGTCCATGCCGAGCAGATCGGCGACCGAGCCGAGCCGCGCCGGTCCCGGCCGGTTGAGCGAGATCAGCAGCGAAAACTGGCCATTGGTCAGATCGAGCGGGCGCAAGGCGTCGTCGAAGCGGCGCGCCACAATGCGGGTGGCGCGCTGGAGATGCAGGCAGAGGCAATGGTCGCGAATGAACAAGGTGGTCGCGAAGGGCACCTCGGGGAAAGTCGGCATCATCTGATATAGGATGATATCAACTCTTTTGTAAAGATGGGGCGCCTTGGCTGCCGACTGGCCGATCAGAGGGCGACGCGGCGCTGGCTGTTGTTGAGCCACAGCGCCAGCATGAGTATGGCGAGGCTCAGCCAGATCCACGGATTGGCCGGCTTGCCGAAGATGAGGATCGCCCACAGCACCGCCGCGGGGGTCGAGACATAGACCGCCTGGATCGTATAGACCGCGCCCTTCTCGCGGATGAGGGTGAAGAAGGCGATGCGCTCGATGATCCACAGGATCGAAGCGGCAAGCGCCGTCCAATAGGCAAAGAGCGGTGGTGCGGCGTCGTTCCAGGGCGGCGCCAGAACGAGCATGAAGGGAATGGCGAGGAGGCCGGAGAAGACGGATTCGGCCGCGCCCACCATCATGATGTCGGCATTCTTCGGCCAATAGGCGCCGGCGAACCAGTTATAGGCGCTGTAGACGATGGGCACGGAAAAGGCGCTGATCAGCCACCACGACAAGCCGCCTTCCACCTGGGCGCCGCCCGACATGATGATGACCGCGCTCGATGCGAAGCCCGCCATCAGGGCGAGGAGGCGGCGGCGATTGGCGATCTCGCGCCGCGTGGCCAGCGCCAGAAGGTAGTTCCAGAAGGGTGCGGTCGAGACGATGAGCGCATATTCGGTGGCCGGCACCTGGCGCGAGAAGTACAGGCTCATGCCGAAGGGCACATTGAGGAGCGCGGCGCAGCCGAGGCCGTAGAAAAGGACCTCGCGGCTCAGCGTGAAGCGGCCCTTGAGCAGCGGGACAATGCCGAGTGCTGCGCCGACGATGACGCCGGTATAGACGATGATATGGGAGATCGGCAGGCCTGCCTCGCCCATGAGCTTGTAGAATGAGGGGGTGAGCCCCCAGAAGCAGCCGAGGATGATGAACCAGAGGAGATGGACAGGCATGTGGGAGGCGCGGGGCTGATTTTCTTAGACAGTTGTCGGATTGCAGGATAGGACTGCGGCCAACATAATACTCGCCCAAACGCGGCATGAGAGGGAGGATTTGCTTATGTCCGAGAAGGTCTATCCGGTTCCGGCCCCATGGAAAAAGCGGGCTTTGGTGAGCGATGCCCAGTACAAGAAGATGTATGCGGAGTCGATCTCTGCGCCCGACAAGTTCTGGGCGAAACATGCCAAGCGGATCGATTGGTTCAAGGCGCCGAAGAAGATCAAGAATACCAGCTTCGCCCATGACAATGTCTCGATCAAATGGTTCGAGGACGGCATCACCAATGTCTCGGTCAACTGCATCGACCGGCACCTGAAGAAGCGGGCCAACCAGACGGCGATCATCTGGGAAGGCGATGATCCCTATTACGACAAGAAGATCACCTATCGCGAGCTCTATGAGAATGTCTGCCGCTTCGCCAATGTGCTGAAGGCGCAGGGCGTCAAGAAGGGCGACTGCGTCACCATCTACATGCCGATGATCCCGGAGGCGGCCTATGCGATGCTGGCCTGCACCAGGATCGGGGCGGTGCATTCGGTAGTGTTCGGCGGCTTCTCGCCCGATTCGCTTGCCGGGCGCATCAACGATGCCAGATCCAAATTCATCGTCACCGCGGATGAGGGCCTGCGCGGCGGCAGGAAGATCCCGCTCAAAGTGAATACCGACGAGGCGCTCAAGAAATGCGGCGGCGACGAGAAGGTTCTCGTGGTGCGCCGCACCGGCGGGAGCGTGGCGATGCAGGAAGGCCGCGACTATTGGTATCACGAGGAGGCGGCGAAGGTGCCGGCCGAATGCAAGCCGGAGAAGATGAAGGCGGAGGATCCGCTGTTCATCCTCTATACGTCAGGCTCGACCGGCAAGCCCAAGGGCGTTCTGCACACGACCGCCGGCTATCTCGTCTATGCCTCGATCACCCATCAATATGTCTTCGACTATCATGACGGCGACATCTACTGGTGCACGGCGGATGTGGGCTGGGTGACCGGCCATTCCTATATCGTCTATGGCCCGCTCGCCAACGGCGCCACCACGCTGATGTTCGAAGGCGTGCCCAACTACCCGACCGCGTCGCGCTTCTGGGAAGTGATCGACAAGCACAAGGTCAACATCTTCTATACGGCGCCCACCGCCATCCGCGCGCTGATGGGGGCGGGTGAAGCTCTGGTCCAACGCACCTCGCGCAAGTCGCTCAGGCTTCTCGGCACCGTCGGCGAGCCGATCAATCCGGAAGCCTGGGAATGGTATCACCGCGTGGTCGGCGACGACCGCTGTCCGATCGTCGACACCTGGTGGCAGACCGAGACCGGTGGCATCCTGATCACGCCGTTGCCCGGCGCCACCAAGCTCAAGCCGGGATCGGCGACGCGGCCCTTCTTCGGTTGCCAGCCGGCGCTGGTCGACGACAAGGGCACGATCCTGAAGGGCGCTGCCTCCGGCAATCTCGTCATTCTCGAATCCTGGCCAGGCCAGATGCGCACCGTCTATGGCGATCACGACCGCTTCGTGCAGACCTATTTCTCGGCCTATAAGGGCATGTATTTCACCGGTGACGGCTGCCGGCGCGACGATGACGGCTATTACTGGATCACCGGCCGCGTCGATGACGTGCTCAACGTGTCGGGCCACCGGCTCGGCACCGCGGAAGTGGAGTCTGCGCTCGTCTCGCATCCCAAGGTTTCGGAAGCGGCCGTCGTCGGCTATCCGCATGACATCAAGGGCACCGGCATCTATTGCTATGTGACACTGATGTCGGGCGAGAAGGGCTCGGATGACCTGCGCAAGGAGCTCGTCAGCCATGTGCGCAAGGAGATCGGCCCGATCGCCTCACCCGACCTCCTGCAATTCTCGCCGGGCCTGCCCAAGACACGTTCCGGCAAGATCATGCGGCGCATCCTGCGCAAGATCGCCGAGGACGAGTTCTCCAATCTGGGCGATACATCGACCCTGGCCGATCCGGCGGTGGTCGATGACCTTATCGCCAACCGGCAGAACAAGCACCAGGCCTGAGCAAATCCCGCCAAAGTTGAAGGCTTTGGCGATGAGGACTTGCTCCAATATATTGATCTGGCGCGAACCCTTTCCGGCGAAGTGATTGTCCTTCGCCGGAATGCGCGTCAGCCATACGGCTACTGCCATTGCGGAACCCGGGGAGAGCGTGGCAGAGTGCCGCCACTCTTCCCGGGCCGCTCGGCCTTTCCACGCTTACTCTAAGGTATCCCCATGTCCCCTCTGTCGAATATGGCCGTCCGCGACATCGAGACGGTCATCCACCCCTATACGAATCTGGCCCGGCTGCGCGAGACCGGACCCCTCATCCTCAATGAGGGGCGCGGCATCCATCTCTATGACGACAAGGGCAAGCGCTATATCGAGGGGCTGGCCGGCCTGTGGTGCACGGCGCTCGGCTACGGCAATGAGGAGCTGGTGGAAGCGGCGGCGCAGTCGATGCGCAAGCTCTCCTACACGTCGATCTTCTCAGGCAAGTCGCATGATGCGGCGATCGAGCTCTCCGAGAAGCTGAAGGAGATAGCACCTTGCCCCGCCTCCAAGGTGCTGTTCGGCGGCTCTGGCTCGGAAGCCAACGACATGCAGATCAAGCTCACCTGGTATATGAACAATGCCAAGGGGCGGCCGAAAAAGAAAAAGATCATCTCGCGCCAGCGCGCCTATCACGGCGTCACCATCGCGTCCGCCTCGCTCACCGGTTTGCCCTGGGTGCATGCCGATTTCGACCTGCCGATCGCCAATGTGCTGCACACGTCCTGCCCGCATTACTACCGCTATGGTGAAGCCGGTGAAACGGAAGACCAGTTTACCGACCGCATGGCGAAGGATCTCGACGACCTGATCCAGAAGGAAGGCCCCGACACGGTCGCGGCCTTCATCGCCGAGCCGATCATGGGGGCGGGCGGCGTCATCATCCCGCCGGCCAGCTATTTCCCCAAGATCAATGCGGTGCTCGCCAAATATGACGTGCGCATCATCGCGGACGAAGTGATCTGCGGCTTCGGGCGTACCGGCAACTGGTTCGGCACCACCACCATGGGCATGAAGCCCTCATCGATCTCGATGGCGAAGGCGATCACCTCCGCCTATTTCCCGATGGGCGCCATCACCATCGAGGAAGAGCTTTACCAGGCGATGCTGGAAGAGAGCCGCAAGATCGGCACGTTCGGCCATGGCTACACCTATACGGCGCATCCGGTCGGCTGCGCGGTGGCGCTCAAGACGATCGAGATCTATCAGCGCGACAAGACGGTCGAGCATGTGCGCAAGGTGGCGCATACATTCGAGAAGCGCATCGCGGGCTTCAGCGATCATCCCCTCGTCGGCGAGACCCGCGCCAAGGGTCTGATCGGCGCCATCGAGCTCGTCGCCGACAAGAAGACGAAGCGGCCCTTCGATCCGAAGAAGGGTGTGGGCGCCATCGCCGCCGATATCCTGCAGGAGCAGGGCCTCATCGTGCGCTCGATGGGCGATTCGGTCGCCTTCTGCCCGCCGCTCATCATCACCGAGGCCGAGATCAACGAGATGTTCGACATCGTCGACAAGGGCTTCCGCATTCTCGAGGAGCGCGTGCTCAAGGAGAATCTGCGCAACGGATAATTGGAGGGAAAGGCGATGAGCCGGATCAAGGAAAAAAGCGTTCTGAGAGCCAGGATGGGTGAGCCCGGCGAGCTCGCCGCCAAGAAGACGCTCCGGCGCATCGATAAATATGCGCGCACCTATATCGAGCGCTCGCCCTTCCTGTGCATCGGCACGGCGGATGAGAACGGAAATGCCGATGTGTCGCCGCGCGGCGACCCGCCGGGCTTCGTGCGGGTCGTCGATGACAACACCATCATCATCCCCGACCGGCCCGGCAACAACCGGGTCGATACGATGTCCAACATCATCGCCAATCCGCAGGTCGGCATCCTGTTCATCATTCCCGGCATCGACGACACGCTCAGGGTCAATGGCAAGGCCGAGATCATCGATGATCCGGCGGAGCTGGCGCCGGCCGCCGTCAATGGCAGGCCGCCCAAGCTCGGCATCCGCGTGCATGTGGAGGAAGTCTTCTTCCATTGCGCCAAGGCGTTCCGCCGCTCCAGCCTGTGGGTTCAGAAATCACATGTGGATCGCGGCTTCCTGCCGGGTCTCGCCCATATGGTGATGGAGCAGGCGCGCGCCTGCGAGGTCGACCTGGAGGAATCCGACAAGGTCGAGGCCGAGATCCAGGAAGATTACAAGACCAAGCTTTACTGATGCTGAGCGAGGCCGATCACAAGCATATGCGCCGCGCAGTAGAGCTGGCGCGCATGGCGCTGGAGGCGGGCGATGATCCGTTCGGCTCAGTGCTGGTCTCGGGCGACGGCAAGGTGCTGGCCGAGGACCGCAATCGCGAAGGGAAAGGCGATGCGACGCGCCATCCCGAATTCGATCTCGCCCGCTGGGCCGCTACTCATATGACGCCGGCCGAGCGCGCCGGGGCCACCGTCTACACATCGGGTGAGCATTGTCCGATGTGCGCGGCCGCGCATGGCTGGGTCGGGCTCGGCCGCATCGTCTATGCGGTATCGTCGCGCCAGCTCAGGCAATGGCGGGCCGAACTGGGCGCTACGGGCGACTCCCCGGTCCGGCCGTTGCCCATTCAAGATGTGGCGCCCTTCGTGAAGGTCGAAGGGCCGGTGCCGGAATTCGAGGACGAAGTGCATGAACTGCACCGCCGTGCCTTCGCGCGCAAGAAATAGGATCCTTGCACATTGCGCTTGTCCGAAGACCGGGATGGCCGGGTTAGACCCGGCCACGAGCTTTTCCGGCCGATGCTTCAGCGGCGCTCCACCGGCACAATGAAGCGCTCGCGCAACTCACCGCGGCGCAGGATGGTCACCCGCGTCTCATGGCCGACGCGCTCGTGATTGAGGAGCCGCAGCAAGTCATCGATGCCCGCGACGGCATGGCCGTCGATGGCGATGACGAGGTCGCCCGATTTGATGCCGCCGTCATCGGCGGGGCTCTTCTCGATGACCTTCATCACGCGCACACCCATCTCCTGGGTGACGCCGGCATGGCGCGCGATGTGGCGCGGCACCACGCTCTGCTGGCCCTCGATGCCGATGGCGGCACGGCGCACGCGGCCATGCTGCAGGATCTGGGTCAGCACATAGAGCGCCGTGTTGCTGGCGACCGAGAAGCAGATGCCCTGGGCGCCGAGGATGACGGCGGTGTTGACGCCGATCACGCGGCCCTTCGAATCGACCAGCGGTCCGCCGGAATTGCCGGGATTGAGCGCGGCGTCGGTCTGGATCACGTCATCGATGAGGCGGCCGGTCGAGGCGCGCAAGGAACGGCCGATGGCGCTGATGACGCCGGTCGTCACCGTCTGCTCGAAGCCGAGCGGATTGCCGATGGCGATGGCAAGCTGGCCGCGCTTGATCGTCTTCGAGTCATGCAAGGCGAGCGGCGGTGCGGCCAGGTTCTCATCGGTACGGATGACGGCGATGTCGCTGTCGGGATCCTCGCCGATGAGGCGGGCGGCGGCGCGCTGGCCGTCGGCCAAGCCGACCATGATGGATCTGGCGCCATTGACGACATGGCTGTTGGTGAAGATGAGGCCGTCGGAGGCGACGACGAAGCCCGAGCCGCCGCCTTGGCGGCCCTGGCCGTTCTTCACCGCAATATGGACGACGGACGGTCCGGCCTTGTCGACCGCGCCCGTCACCGCCGTTGAATAAGCGTCGAGTATTTCGCCGTCGGTCGCCTGGTGGGTGACCTCCGGCAGGGCTGCGCCCTGTTCATCCAGATCAAGCATGAGAGTTCTCCGTCCCAGCATATGGGGAGGGGTGGGGTGTGATACCAGTGGCGGATCCTTTCATCCGTCACCCCGGCGAAAGCCGGGGCCCCCTGAATAAGGGCAATCGGGGCGGCGCGGTGCGTGCTTCTCCGAATGATTTGGGCCGGCTTCGCCGGGCGAGATCGACTCCATCTCACCACAACGAGCGGCAGCGCCCAGTTGATTCTAGTCAGGGGGTCCCGGCTTTCGCCGGGATGACGGATTAGGAGTGTCCGACACTTTCGCCGGGATGACGATACAGAATGGGTAGGTGTCAGCCCAGCGCCTGCTCGATGTCTGCTATGAGATCGTCGACATGCTCGATGCCGATCGACAGACGGATGAGATTGTCGGGAACCGGGCTTGCCGGGCCTTCCACCGTCTTGCGGTGCTCGGCCAGGCTCTCGACGCCGCCGAGCGATGTGGCCGGCACGATCACCTTGAGGCGGGTGCAGACCCTGACCGCGTCCGTGGCGCCGCCCTTGACCAGGAGCGAGAGCATGCCGCCGAAGCCGTCGGTCATCTGGCGCCTGGCGATGTCATGGCCCCGATGCGAGGCGAGGCCCGGATAGAGCGCGCGCTCGATCTTCGGGTGCTTCTCGAAATGGCGCGCCAAAGCGAGCGCATTCTGCGAGGCCTGGCGATAGCGCACGAACAGCGTGCGCAGGCCGCGGATGAGGAGCCAGCTTTCGAAAGGCGCCAGCGGCGCCCCGATCTTGGTGCGCAACATGCCGATCTCCTGCCAGCGCTGATCGAGCTTGCGGGTGATAAGGGCGCCGGCCAGCACATCGGAATGGCCGTTGAGATATTTGGTCGCCGAATGGAAGACGATGTCGGCGCCGAGCAGCAGCGGCTGGGTGGTGACGGCGGCACTTGCCGTCGCATCGACGGCGAGGATGGCGCCCGCCGCATGGGCGGTCTTCGCGGCCGCCGCGATGTCGATCACGTCCCAGGTCGGGTTGAGCGGCGTCTCGATCCACAGGAGATCGGTCTTGCCCTTCTGCACGGCCCCCGCGAGAGCTTCGGGCTTGACGGCATCGAACAGAGTGAGCGTGATGCGGCCCTTGGCCTCGAGCCGCTTCAGCCAGTCGCGCGTGCCGTAATACATGACATCGGGGGCCGCCACATGGCCGCCTTGCGGCACTGTCTCGAGAAGCGTGGTGATCGCCGCCATGCCGGAGGCAAAGAGCAGCGCTTCCTCGCCCTGCTCGAGGGCGGCGATCGTCTGCTCGGCCTGCCACAGAGTGGGATTACCGTTGCGGACATAATTTTCCCTGAGCTTCGGCGTGTAGCTCTGGTCGCGCGCATAGGTCGATGACGTATAGAGCGGCGGTGCGACCGCGCCGGTCGCTTCGTCGGTTGATTTCAGCGTGTGGGCGGCGATGGTTTCCGGCCGCAAGGCATTGTGTTTGATGTGCCGGGTGGTGTCAGACATGTTGCCCGCCATTGATGTGAAGCTCGGCACCGGTCACATAGCTCGACGCATCGGTGCACAGGAAATAGATCGCCTTCGCCACTTCCTCGGGCTGGCCGAGACGGTGCATGGGTATCTGGGCGACGATCTTCTCGGTGCCGGGAGAGAGGATCGAGGTCTCGATCTCGCCCGGCGAGATGGCGTTGACGCGCACGCCGAAGGGACCGAAATCGGCGGCCATCTCGCGCGTCAGCGCGGCAAGTGCCGCCTTCGATGTCGCATAGGCCGCGCCGGCGAAGGGATGGACGCGCGAGCCCGCGATCGAGGTGACATTGACGACGGCGCCCCTGGCGCGCGCCAATTCGTCGATGAGGCCGCGGGCGAGCATGATCGGCGCAAAGAAATTGACCTGGAAGACGGTCTTCCAGTCCGTCTCGTCGGTCTCGATCGAGTTGAGCCGGGCACCGCCCGGCTTCTTGGGCGAGATGGCGGCGTTGTTGATCAGCGCATGCAGGCGCGAGCCCTGCGCCTTGAGACGCTCCTTGATCTGGCCGATGGCTTCGATGGTGGCGGCGGGATCGGCGAGATCGACCTGGATATGGTCGTCCGGTCCTGCATCCCAGGGACAATTTTCAGGAAAGGGATGGCGCGACACGGTGATCGCGCGCCAGCCGGCGGTCGAGAAGCGCTTCGCCGTCGCATGGCCGATGCCGCGCGACGCACCGGTCAAGATCAAGGTCTTGCGTTCACTCTCGGGGGAAGTGGTCATGCTCTCTTTCGGATCGCTTGCGAAACCTGCTTCCGCAAGGCTCAAGGATATAGCCGGGTTTTGCTCCAGCTGCCATCGGGCGTCTCGCGCCGGAAGACGACGCGATCATGCAGGCGGAATGGCCGGTCATGCCAGAATTCGATGGAGACCGGGCGCAGGCGGAAGCCCGACCAGTAGGGCGGGCGCGGCACCTCGCCGATCGCATAGCGGGCGCCATACATGGCGACCGCGGCTTCGAGCTCGAAGCGGCCTTTCAGCGGGCGCGATTGCTGCGAGGCCCAGGCGCCGATGCGGCTGTCGCGCGGGCGCGAGGCGAAATAGGCATCGGCCTCGGCATCGCTCACCGTTTCGACCGGACCTCTCACCCTGACCTGGCGGCGCAGCGATTTCCAGTGGAAGCAGAGCGCCGCCTTCTTCGCCGACAAGAGCTCATGGCCCTTCTGGCTTTCGTAATTCGTGTAGAAGACGAAGCCCCGGCCATCGACCGCCTTGAGGAGCACCATGCGGACATTGGGCAGGCCTTCCTCATCGACGGTGGCGAGCGCCATGCCGTTCGGATCATTGGGCTCGGTCTTGCCGGCATCCTTCAGCCATTCCTCGAACAGCGAGATCGGTTCCTCGCGCTCGGTGAAGCCTTGGGCCGCCATCAAAGTGGGGAGGTCGCTCAGTGACATTTGGTTAACTTTGCCTAATTATGCCCAATACTTACCACATTTCGCCCCTTTTGCCGCCACCGCACGACCCTAACAGATATGCGTGCGCCTCAGGGGATGAGGTCAGAGCGCTTCCCGCGAAAGTTGCTCGACTTTCGCGACAAGGAAGCGCTCCACGTGAAGTGTTTAGAATGCTGGGGAAGTCCAATGCAATCCAAGTCTGTCGTCGCCGTTGCCGTCCTGGGCCTGCTGCTTGCCGGCTGTGCCCAGAATGCGGGACCGAAGGAAACCGGTGGCGCCGTCATCGGCGGTGTCGCGGGCGGCCTTCTCGGCAATACGGTCGGCCATGGCAAGGGTCGCGCGGCGGCCACCATTCTGGGCGCGGCGCTGGGCGCCGTCGTCGGTGGTGCGGTCGGGCGCAATCTCGACGACAATGACCGCGAGCGCGCTTACTACGCGGCGCAGCGTTCCTTCGAGACCGGCCGCGAAGCCTCCTGGGACAATCCGGATACCGGCCATCGCGGCCGCTTCCGCCCGCGCCGTTCCTATCGCGACGATGATGACCGCATGTGCCGCGATTTCGAGCATACGATCTGGGTCGATGGCGAGCCCGAGCTGATCGAAGGCACGGCCTGCGAGATGCGCGACGGCAGCTGGCGCGTCGTCGGCTAGTCCGAGACGCCGCGCTCGATGGTCGTGGCTGCATTCCTTTGCGAGCGCAGCCAATAGGGAAAATAGCCGAAGCCCAGGCCTGCCAAAGTGAAGAGAAGGGCAAGAAGAGCAAGCGCATTGGCCACATAGTGCCTGGCAAAAGCGCGGCTCTCCGACAATTGCGGTGCTTCTGTCGATGCGCTCAGCAAGGAGCGCGCCTCATCAAGAAAGGCCTCCGGAACCTGGATGTGGATTCCCTGCTGCGCGACCAGGTAATCGCTGTTGCAGGTGGCGTGATGGCGCTCGCCGGGCAAAGCCGGAATGCCGGCGCTCGCAAGATAGCAGCATATGACCTCGCTTTCCGGCCGGCTGAAGCTGGTGCGAAGCGTTGCCAGCGTCATTTCAGTCCCAGACGCTCCGCGAGCTTGGCGATCTTGAGCTGCTGGCGGGCCGTGACCTCGCCATCGGCGGCCGCGGCGCGGCGCACCATCTGAACGAGGTCCTGTCTCTCGCTCATGGAAAGATCGCGCGCCCATAATTTCGCATAGCGCAGCGACACGTTGTTGGCGTCCTCGACATGGCCCGCGACCCATTTGCCGAACACCATGAGCTCGGTCGGGTCGGCGATGCCCATGGTCTTGACGATCTGGTCGCGGATCACCGTCTCGGCGGCCTCCGTCAGCGGATGCTCCTCCGCCGCCACCGCCATCATCATGATGACGCCCGCCGCCACCGGGTCGTCGACCGCTTCGACCGGCGAAGCTTCGGCCTTCTTGCGGAATTTATAGCGCTTCCACTTGCCCCAGGCGCGGCCGGCCATGTCGGTGACTTCATCGGCCGTTTCCTTGGCCGCCTTGAAGCGCCAGTACCAGACGCCGATAGCACCGATTATGCCCGCCAAAGCGATGAGAATATGCATTGCAGCCCCCGTTTACCTTGCGTCTTTATCCAGCCGATTCGGCCGGCCTGCAAGACGGGATGAAGAGTTGGGTTGACACAAACCGTCCGGACGGTACAGTAACTCTATGTCAATCCAGGCTGCCCGCGACACGCGCTCCCAGCTTCTCGACGCCGCCGAAGCGGTCGTCACCCGCGATGGTGTCCGCAATCTCACCCTCGATGCCGTTGCCGCCCAGTCGGGTATCTCCAAAGGCGGGCTGCTCTATCATTTCCGTTCCAAGGAAGAGCTCGCCGCGGCGATGATCGAGCGCTCGATCGCCTGGTTCGACGACGCGCTCAGCGAGGCGGGCGCCGATGATCCCGACGCAAAGGGCCGCTACACCCGCGCCTATGTCAAAGCGAGCCTCGGCATGACCCCGCTCACCGGGGCGGGCTTCGACAATCTCTGCTCGTCCATCACCACGGCCCTCCTGTCCTTCCCCGAGAAGCTCGGGCCGGTGCAGGAGCAAGGGGCGCGCACCCAGGCCGATGTCGAGAAGGACGGGCTCGATCCGGTGCTGGCGACGATCATCCGGCTCGCGGTCGACGGCTTGTGGCTTTCGGAGAATTTCAACCTGATGCGCTTCGATCCCGCCATGAAGGCCAAGGTTGCGGCGCGTCTTCTCGCATGGACCCGCCATGAACCAGAAGACCAAGCTCAAGCCGCAAGGCCCTGAAGGCATCTCCTATGACAGGGCGACCCTGATCAAGGCGCAGGATGTGCCGCGCTTCCTGTGGGGCGATGAGAAGGCGCGCTATGTGTCGGACTGGATCTACGGCTCCAGCCCCAAGATCCACATGATGAGCTTCGAGATGACGGTCGGCTCGCGCTTCGGCAACTCGCCCGACTTCAAGACCTATTACAATTGCGCCGAGACCTATCACTGCCTGAAAGGCGAGTTCACCTTCCACTGCCCGGAAACCGGCGAGGTGCATGTGCTGAGGAAGGGAGACACGCTCTATTTCCCGCCCGATACCTGGCACTGGGGCTATAATTTCGGCTCGGAGACCTCGCATATCCTCGAATGCCTGACGCCGCGCACGCTGGACGCGGTCGAGGCCTATGCGGCGAAGCAGCCGTGGCTCGAGACGATCAGGCTCAACCAGCGCGAGGCTTTGGGCGCCTTTCCGCCGGTGAAGCCCAACATGGCGCAGCGCGCAACGCTCGTTCGTCCGGGCGAA
Source organism: Taklimakanibacter lacteus (assembly GCA_003576695.1). Classification (GTDB taxonomy): domain Bacteria; phylum Pseudomonadota; class Alphaproteobacteria; order Rhizobiales; family Aestuariivirgaceae; genus Taklimakanibacter; species Taklimakanibacter lacteus. The sequence continues at coordinate 83,321 of QOZQ01000006.1, read as the reverse complement.
TATATGTACGAGATCGTGGGCGAGGAGCGGCCGATGCGGGTCGGGCTCGTCTGCGCGAACGAAAAACTGACCGTCGGTATTATTGACCTTTACGCCGGACAGGAGTGTGAATTCATCAGCCACAAGGGCGACAAGGTGATCTACAATCTCGAAGGGCGCAGCAACATCTATCTGCCCGGCGAGACGCCGAACTGGTGGGAACTCAATGCCGGCGATGCCGCCTTCATTCCGGGCGGCGTCAGGCATGCGTTCTTCAACACGTCGGATGGGCCTGCGAAAGTGATTTTCGGCGTCGCGCCGGATTATTGAGAAGCAAGAAGCTCAGGGAGAAATGCGATGGGTATCCATAAGGACGATCTCACCCGCCTTCTGAACATGGACCGCCGTCAGTTCATGACGGCAATGGCGGCTGCCTCCGGCGCGCTCGCTCTGGGCGGGCTTCCCGCTCACGCCGACACAACCGTGAACTGGCTCGGCTGGCAGGGCTATGACGAGCCCCTGAAGCTCGGCTCGTTCCTCAAGGACAACGGCATCGCGCTGGCGACGACCTATATCAACACCAATGAAGAGATCATCACCAGGCTGCAGGCGGGCGGCGCCGGCCAGATCGATTTCATCACCATCTATTACGGCCATATCCCGATCCTCATCGCCGCCGACCTGATCGAGCCGATCGATGAGAGCAAGGTTTCGGGCATCGCCGACATCTTCCCGGAATTCCTCAATGTCGATACGATCCGGAAAGACGGCAAGCTCTATGCGGTGCCGTTCACCTGGGGCTCCCTGTCGATGGTCTATGATCCGGCCGCAACGTCCAAGCCCACCTCGTGGAAGGATGCGTTGAAGGACGACGTCAAGGGCAAAGTCGCGATGGTCGACGACATGACCGGCCTCATCGCCACCTGGTCGCCGATCGTGACCGGCGCCAAGGTGGCGACCCGCCTCACCATGGACGAGCTCAAGAAGACCATCGACTTCCTGATCAAGATCAAGAAGGAGCATGCGCGTACCTTCTCGGCATCCTATGGCGAAGCGGTCGATCTCTTCGCGCGCGGCGAAGTGGTGACCTCGGCCATCGGCTGGGATGCCATGGTCGGTTTCGCCGCCGCCAAGAACAAGGCCCTCGATTTCGTCGTGCCGGAAGAGGGCGCCATGGTGTTCATGGACACGCTCGCCATCCCCAAGGGCGCCCCCAACCGCGACCTCGCCTACAAGCTGCTCGGCCAGTCGATCTCGGCCGAGGGCCAGAAGCAGATCGCCGATGCGCTGACTCAAGCCGTCATCACCAAGGCGGCGCTGCCCCTGGTCGATGAGAAGAACAAGAAGATCTATCAGTATGACAACCTGCCGAAGCTCTTCGAGAAAGCGCGCTTCTATCCGTTCTGGCCGATCGAGGCGGAAGGCGATTTCGTCACCCATGCGCAGGTCATGGAAGAATATCAGCGCTTCCTGAAGGCGTAGTTGAATATCTCCCCCAATCGCGTTCATCCTTCCCCGTCGCGGGGAAGGTGGCGCGAAGCGCCGGATGGGGGTGGATGTTTCAACAATGCAGATGCTCATGATTAACACCACCCGACCCCCACCCCGACGCTCCGCGTCGACCCTCCCCGCAAGGGGGGGGGGTTAGCGTGGCGCAAGTCATGACGTCCGCTACAGCCCCTCTCCTCAAGCTCTCCGGCGTCTCCAAATCCTTCGGTCCGGTCACGGCGGTCGCTCCGCTCGATCTCGATGTGGCGGCGGGCGATTTCTGCGCCATTCTGGGGCCTTCGGGCTGCGGCAAGTCAACGCTCCTGCGCATGATCGCGGGCTTCATCGAGCCTTCGGCGGGTAAGATCGCCATCGCGGGCCAGGATGTCACGCGGCTCGGACCGGAGAAGCGCCCGACCAATATGGTGTTCCAGAGCTATGGCCTGTTCCCGCATCTGACGGTTGCCGAGAATGTCGCTTTCGGCCTTGCTCTGCAGAAGCGGCCGCGCGCGGAAATCGCCGAACGCACTCAGGAAGCGCTGCGCCTGGTGCGGCTCGAGACCTTCGGCGAGCGCAGCATCGACCGGCTGTCGGGTGGCCAGCAGCAGCGCGTGGCGCTCGCCCGCGCCCTCATCATGCGGCCCAAGGTGCTCCTCCTCGATGAGCCGCTGGCGGCGCTCGATCTCAAGCTGCGCCACCAGATGCAGGAAGAGCTGCGCCGCATCCACCAGGAGATCGGTGGCACCTTCATCTTCGTCACCCACGACCAGAGCGAGGCCTTCGCGCTCGCCAATCTGGTCGCGGTGATGAATGAGGGCAAGGTCGAGCAGATCGGCAGCCCGGATCGCATCTACCTGCATCCTGCGACCCTGTTCGTCGCCGATTTCGTCGGCGAGACGACGATCCTCGCCGGCGAGCGGCGCAAGGGGCGCGTCAGGCTGAAAGCGGGACTGGAATTCGACAGCAAGGGCGCCGACGGACCGGTGCGTGTGGTGGTGCGGCCGGAACGCGTAGAGGTCCGGTTTGGCGGTATTCCAGCGGTCGTCACCGATGCGGTGTTCTTCGGGTCATCGCTCAAAGTGTCGCTGAAATTGCCATCGGGCGAGATGCTGATCCTGCGGTCGAGCGACGCCAATGCCGGTGAGCACTTTCGCCCGGGTGCGAACGTCAATGTCGGCTGGGACGCTAAGGACCAGCAAGTGATCGACGCGCCATGACACGCCATTTCAACCTGTTCATGGTCCCGGCGCTCGCGGTCCTCGCTTTCGTCTTCGCCATCCCGATCCTGCTGCTCTTCGCGGTGAGCTTCTGGTCGGTGAAGAATTTCAGATTGCAGCCCGATTTCTCGTTTGCCGCCTGGCAGCGCTTTCTCACCGTATATGGCGATCTCACCCTTTATACGCTTCTCGTCGGGCTCCTGGTCGGGCTTCTGTGCACCGCGCTCGGCTTCGTCTTCGCCTATGCGGCGCGCTTCAAGGCCGGGCGCTTCGGCGATCTGCTGCTGGTCGCCACGCTCATCACCTTGTTCGGCGGCTATCTGGTCAAGATCTATGCCTGGAAATCGATCCTCGGCGCCGATGGGCTTCTGAACCAGGCGCTGATGTGGCTCGGCCTCACCGACGAGCCGCTCGCTTTCCTGATCTATAGCCGGGGTGCTGTGGTCGTGGCGCTCGTCCATTTCCTCCTGCCCTTCGCCATCCTGCCCATCTATGCCTCCTTGCGGAATGTCTCGGAGGCGACGATCGAGGCGGCGCGGGACCTCGGCGCCTCGGGCGCGCAAGTTATCACCCGCATTGTCATCCCGCAGACGCTCCCCGGCCTGTTCTCGGCCTTCGCCTTCTGCTTCCTGCTGGCGGCCGGCGATTATGTGACGCCGATGCTGCTCGGCGGCACGTCGGGCAGCATGCTGGGCCAGTTCGTGCTTCTGGAATTTTCCACGAACTTCAACTGGCCGGCCGGATCGGCATTGTCCTTCGGGCTTCTCTTCGCCTGCCTTGTCCTGATCGCAGCCCTGGCGGCCCTTGGCGGCCGCATGATGCGACGTCCGGCGGGAGCCGTGTCATGATCTGGCGCGTCATCCTGGGGCTCTTTCTGCTCTTCATGCTGGGGCCGATCGCGCTCGTCGTCGTGTTCTCCTTCGGCGCCAATGCGCTGATCGGCTTCCCGATGGGGGGCTTCACGCTCGACTGGTACGGCAAGCTCGTGGCCGACACGGGCTTCCATTCCGCCTTCTGGACCAGCCTCAGCGCGGCATTCTCCACCGCCATCCTCGCCACTCTGACCGGCATGCTGGCGGCGATCGGGCTCATGAAGGTGACGCCCGGCGCCACGCGCGCCGTGCTCGCGGCCCTGGCCCTGCCGGTGCTGCTGCCGCCGCTCGTCGTCGCCATCGCCATCGTCGTGCTGTTCGTGCGGGGCCTCGGCCTCGGCCTGGGCCTGCCGGTCGTGGTGCTGGGTCATATCCTCGTCGCCCAGCCCTTCGTCATCCTGATCGTCATGGCGCGGCTTGCGCGCTTCGATCAGGCGACCGTCGATGCGGCGCGCGATCTCGGCGCCACGCGGCTCGCGGCCTTCCGGCTCGTCACCTTGCCGCAGATCGCCAGCGCTCTCGTCGGCGCGGCCCTGGTCAGCGCCGCCATCTCGCTCGATGATTTCATCATCGCTTCCTTCACCATTGGCGGCGGCAACACGATCTCGACCTTCGTCTGGGGCAAGATGCGCACCACGCTCGATCCCTCGATCAACGCGATCGCGACCATATTGCTGGTGCTGACGGTGGGGCTTTCGGCGCTGGCGCTGAAGGTGAGCAAGTATAAGGGGCAGGTGTGAAGGCCTTACCCCGATCCGTCATCCCGGCGAAAGCCGGGATCCATTAGATTCTTTCCCTGCGGGCAGCGCCGCCCAGATTGCGCTTATTCAAGGGGTCCCGGCTTTCGCCGGGATGACGTTTATTGGAGGGGGCGCTACAGCCTTCTCTCGACCATCATCTTCTTGATCTCGGCGATCGCCTTTGCCGGATTCAGATGCTTCGGGCACGCCTTGGCGCAGTTCATGATCGTGTGGCAGCGATAGAGCCGGAACGGGTCTTCGAGATTGTCGAGGCGCTCGCCTGTTGCTTCGTCGCGGCTGTCGATCAGCCAGCGATAGGCCTGGAGCAGGATGGCGGGTCCCAGATAACGATCGCCGTTCCACCAGTAGCTCGGACATGAGGTCGAGCAGCAGGCGCAGAGGATGCATTCATAGAGCCCGTCGAGCTTGGCGCGGTCGGGGCGCGACTGCTTCCATTCGGCCTGCGGCGTCGGCGTCGTGGTCTTGAGCCAGGGCTCGATCGAGCGGTGCTGGGCATAGAAGTGGGTCATGTCCGGCACCAGGTCTTTCACCACCGGCATATGCGGCAGCGGATAGATCTTGACCGGACCCCTTACATCCTCGATCGCCTTGAGACAGGCCAGCGTGTTGGTGCCGTCGATATTCATGGCGCAGGAGCCGCAAATGCCTTCGCGGCAGGAGCGGCGGAAAGTGAGCGTCGCATCCTGCTCGTTCTTGATCTTGATGAGCGCATCCAGGACCATCGGTCCGCAGGATTTGAGATCGACCTGGTAGGTGTCGATGCGCGGATTGCGGTGATCGTCCGGCGACCAGCGATAGATGCGGAATTCCTTGAGGTCGCCCTTATGCGGGGCCGGCCAGGTCTTGCCGGCGTCGATCTTGGAATTCTGGGGAAGAGTGAAGGCAACCATCTATCTTCTGTTCCTAATAAACCCGCGCCTTCGGCTTGATATAGGCGATGTCGTTGGAGAGCGTGTAGTCATGCACCGGGCGATAGGCGAGCTTCACCTTGCGCTTTTCATCGTCGGCCCAGGACAGCGTGTGCTTCATCCAGGCCTTGTCGTCGCGATTGGGGAAATCTTCGCGCGCATGGGCGCCGCGGCTTTCCTTGCGGGCGAGCGCGCCTTCGATCGTCACCGCCGCCTGCGTGATGAGATTGTCATATTCGAGCGTCTCGACGAGGTCGGAGTTCCAGATCAGCGAGCGGTCGGAGACCTTGATGTCGTCGCTCGCCTGCCACACCTCGCCGATGAGCCTGACACCTTCCTTCAGCACCTCGCCGGTGCGGAAAACCGCACAATTGTTCTGCATGGCGCGCTGCATGCGGCCCCGCAACTGTGCCGTCGGCGTTGCGCCCTTGGCGAAGCGGTAGCGATCGAGCCGCGCGACCGAGGCTTCGCCGGCGCCCTTGGGCAATTCGGCATGCGGCATGCCGGGCTCGATCTCCTCGGCGCATTTGAGCGCCGCAGCGCGGCCGAAGACGACGAGATCGATGAGCGAGTTTGACCCCAGGCGATTGGCGCCGTGGACGGAAACGCAGGCCGCCTCGCCGACTGCATAAAGGCCGGGCACCACCTTCTCGGGATCCTTGCCGTCGCCGGCCAGCGCCTGGCCATGATAATTGGTGGGCACGCCGCCCATATTGTAATGCGCCGTCGGCACGATCGGGATCGGATCGCGCGTCACATCGACATTGGAGAAGATCTTCGCCGATTCCGAGATGCCGGGCAGGCGTTCTTCCAGGATCTTGGGATCGAGATGCTCGAGATGGAGATGGATGTGATCCTTCTCGGGTCCGACGCCGCGGCCCTCGCGGATCTCGATGGTCATCGAGCGCGAGACGACATCGCGCGAGGCGAGATCCTTGGCGGAGGGCGCATAGCGCTCCATGAAACGCTCGCCTTCGGAATTGGTGAGATAGCCGCCCTCGCCGCGCGCGCCCTCGGTGATGAGGACACCGGCGCCATAGACGCCGGTCGGATGGAATTGCACGAACTCCATATCCTGCAAGGGAAGCCCGGCGCGCAGCACCATGGCATTGCCGTCACCGGTGCAGGTGTGGGCGGAGGTTGCCGAGAAATAGGTGCGGCCATAGCCGCCGGTCGCCAGAATCGTGCGGTGGGCGCGGAAGCGATGCAGCGAGCCGTCTTCGAGGGAGAACGCCATCACGCCGCGGCACTGGCCATCCTGCATGATGAGGTCGAGGGCGAAATATTCGACGAAGAACTCGGTCGAATAGCGCAGCGACTGGCCATAGAGCGTGTGCAGCATGGCATGGCCGGTGCGGTCGGCGACGGCGCAGGTGCGCTGCACCGGCGGGCCCTCGCCGAAATTCATCATCATGCCGCCAAAGGGGCGCTGATAGATCTTGCCGTCCTCGGTGCGCGAGAAGGGCATGCCGAAATGCTCGAGCTCATAGACGGCGACCGGCGCGTTGCGGCAGAGATATTCGATGGCGTCCTGGTCGCCCAGCCAGTCGGACCCCTTGACCGTGTCATACATGTGCCAGCGCCAGTCATCGTGCCCCATATTGCCGAGCGAGGCGGCGATGCCGCCCTGAGCGGCCACCGTATGCGAGCGGGTGGGAAACACCTTGGTGATGCAGGCGGTCTTGAGGCCCGATTGCGAGGCGCCGAGCGCCGCCCGCAGGCCCGAGCCGCCGGCGCCGACGACGACGACATCGAAACTGTGATCGATGATGGGATAGGCGCGGTCGCCGATGGTGAAGCTCTTGGGCGCGGTGGCTCCATTATTCTTGGGCGCGACGGCCATCGCATCAGGCTCCGAAGCTTAGAGAGAGGATCGCATAGAGGGCGGCGACGCCCAGAGCGATGGTGAAGAAGGCATTGACGAGCAGGCAGACGATACGCCAGCGGCCATGCACATAGTCCTCGATGACCACCTGCATGCCGAGCCGCATGTGCCAGAGGATCGACAGGAACGACAGAGCGAGCGCGATGGCGATCAGCGGGTGCTTGACGCTTGCCATCAAGGTGGCGCGGTCGGCGCCGAGGTGCCAGAGGATGAAGGCGATGAGAAAAAGAACGAGCGGGATATTGGCGATGGCCGTGACGCGCTGCAGCCACCAATGTTCGGTGCCCGTCCTGGCGGAGCCCAGGCCGAAAACTGTGCCGAGAGGGGTCTTCATAACGTGCCCCTCACCCAATAGACGCCGATCCACAGGGCCAGCGTCAGGATGATCGACAATGCGAGGTTGAGGCGCGCCAGCCATTCGACGAGGTTAAGCTTGAAGCCGTGGCCGGTGTCCCATAGCAGGTGGCGCAGGCCGCCCAGCATGTGATGCAAGAGCGCCCAGGTGAAGCCGAAGAGCACGATCTTGCCCAGCCAGTGACCGAAAACGCTCTGGGTCAGGGCGAAATATTCCGCCGAAATGGCGGCCGCCATCAGCCACCAGACGAGGAGGATGATGCCGAAATAAAGAGCCATGCCGGTGATGCGATGCACGATCGACATCATCATGGTCAGCATCGGCCGGTAGATCTGCAGGTGCGGCGACAAAGGCCGCTGGTCGGTATGTGTTTCAGCCATTGGTCGTATTTGGTCTCAGCTAGCTCCGCCTTTTAACCCGTACGATGCTGCACCGCAATGATCCCTAGGGCGCAGGGTTGGCATGGCAGGTCTGAGGTGCTAGACCCCCCGACCAGAGCCCAAAATCATGAACATCATGCAAACATCGGCCGCTGCCGAAGTGGCGCGGCGGCGCACTTTCGCGGTCATCTCTCATCCGGACGCCGGCAAGACGACCTTGACCGAGAAGTTCCTGCTGTTCGGCGGGGCGATCCAGCTCGCGGGCGAGGTCAAGGCCAAGAAGAACCGCATCTCGACCCGGTCCGACTGGATGGCGATCGAGCGCCAGCGCGGCATTTCGGTCGTCACCTCGGTGATGACCTTCGAATATGGCGGGCATGTCTTCAATCTGCTCGACACGCCGGGCCATGCCGACTTCTCCGAGGACACCTACCGCACCCTCACCGCGGTCGATTCGGCCATCATGGTGATCGATGCCGCCAAGGGCATCGAGGCGCGCACCCGCAAGCTGTTCGAGGTCTGCCGTCTGCGCGACATCCCGATCGTCACCTTCATCAACAAGATGGACCGCGAATCGCGCGATCCCTTCGAGCTTCTGGACGAGATCGAGAAGACGCTGGCGCTCGATGTCACGCCGATGACCTGGCCGGTCGGGCGCGGGCGCAGCTTCGCCGGCACCTATGATCTTCTCGGCAACGCGATGCGCGGCCTCGATTCGGAGGAGACCGCGACGCCGCTCAGCGGACCCGATGACGCGAAGATCGCTGCGCTTCTGCCGACGGATGAGGCGAAACACTTCCAGGATGAAGTGCTGCTGGCGCGCGATGCGTCCAAGCCGTTCGACCTGACTTCGTTCCGCGAGGGCCATCTCACCCCTGTCTTCTGGGGCTCGGCGCTGCGCAATTACGGCGTGCGCGATCTCATCAACGGGCTTGGACGCTATGCGCCGTCGCCGCGCAACCAGCAGGCGCAAAGCCGCATGGTGGAAGCGAGCGAGCCCAAAATGTCGGGCTTCGTATTCAAGATCCAGGCCAATATGGATCCCAACCACCGCGACCGCATCGCCTTCCTGCGCGTCTGTTCCGGCAAATTGCAGCGCGGCATGAAGGCGAAGCTGGTGCGCACCGGCAAGCCGATATCGCTCTCCGCTCCGCAATTCTTCTTCGCCCAGGACCGCTCGGTGGCGGATGAAGCCTATGCCGGCGATGTGGTGGGCATTCCCAATCACGGCACCTTGCGCATCGGCGACACGCTCACCGAGGGCGAGGACCTGGTGTTCCGCGGCGTGCCGAGCTTCGCGCCGGAAATCCTGCGCCGCATCAAATTGCAGGATGCGATGAAGGCGAAGAAGCTGCGCGAAGCCCTGCAGCAGATGGCAGAAGAAGGCGTGGTGCAGCTCTTCCTGCCCTATGACGGATCGAATGCGATGGTGGGCGTCGTCGGCGCCTTGCAGCTCGACGTGCTGGCCGAGCGGCTGCAGAGCGAATATGGCCTGCCGATCGCCTATGAGACGCCGCGCTTCTCGGTCTGCCGGTGGATCTCGAGCGATGATGCGGCCGAGCTCGAGCGCTTCATCGAAGCCAACCGCTCGGGCATGGCGCATGATCTCGACCAGGCGCCGGTGTTCCTGGCCGGCAGCCAGTTCCTGTTGCAGTATGAGCAGGAGCGCTGGCCCAAGATTGCCTTCGCCGATGTGAAGGATTACCAGAAGCAGGTGTAGCGTATTTGGAGCAAATCCCGCCTTTTCGGCGAAGTGATCCCATTTCGCCGGAATGCGCGCTGTGTCGCAAGGGAGAAGCGGCATGACGAGCGAAGCCTTGAAATCCTATCCGATCAAGGGCGGTGAGGTGGGGCGTGCCCGTCTCAAGGTCCTGTCGGGCGTGCTGTCGCCGACAACAGAGCAGCATCTGGACCGGGCCGGAGACTTGAGCGGATGCACGGTGGTCGATGTCGGCTGCGGGGGCGGAGATGTCACCTTTTCCCTGGCACGGCGCGTCGGCCCGAATGGCCATGCGGCAGGTATCGATCTCGATCAGGAGAAAATCGCCTGGGCGCGCGCCGATGCCAAAGCGCAGGATCTCGACCATGTCCGTTTCGACGTGGTCGATGTCACCAAGACCTGGCCGGTCAAGGATGCCGACCTTGTCTATGCCCGCTTCATCCTCACCCATCTGCATGCCCCCGCAGCGCTGCTCGATCAGGCGATGGCGGCGCTCAAACCGGGCGGCATGATCCTGGTGGAGGACATCGATATCGCCGGACATTTTTCCTTTCCCGAATGTCCGGCCGTCACCGCCTATGCCGATTTCTACATTGCGCTGTCGCGGCGGCGCGGTGGCGACCCGCTCATTGGCAGACGCCTCGGCCTGCTTCTGGAGAAGGCCGGCTTCGACAAGGTGGAAACGACTATTGTCCAGCCCTTCTCGCGCCAGGGTGGGGCGAAGCTCGTCGCCAAGCTGACCACCGAGGCCATCACCGAAGGCCTCCTCGCCGAAGGACTGGCCAGTCCGCACGACATCGCAGCGCTCAGCCGCGATCTTGCGGACTTTTCACAGCGCCCCGACACGATCGTCTCCATGCCGCGTATCTTCCAGGCCTGGGGCAGGAAGAAATAAGGCTATTCTTCAATATCTTATATCCAGTTTCCTGAAGGCCGGCCGATATTACCGACTGTTCAGGAATGCAGGTTTGATCCCATCCTGCCTCTAAGCAAATAAGTACCCAAGGAAGCTGAATTCGAGCGTGTGTTGCAAAAATGTCATAGCCTATACCGGCGATTCGTGAGAGATTTTACTCGGGGTCGAGATTCACGGTCAATCGGGCGGGGACGTCATGAAATTTAGTCGTATATCCTTGATAACGCTGGCTTTTGCTGCAACGACGGCGCTGACCGGGGCAGCCACGGCGGCCGACGTCACCGAGCAGCCTTATGTGCATGACTGGACTGGCTTTTATATCGGCGGCCATGTCGGCTATGGCTGGATCAATCTCAATGGCAAATATACCGGCGAAGACGGCGAGGACTTCATTGACGATGAGGGCGGCACATTCGATTTGGATGATGATGACATCCTCGGCGGCGCCCAGCTTGGCTACAACTACCAGATGGGCGATATCGTCGTTGGCATTGAGGCCGATGTGTCCTTCGTCAGCTGGGAAGATGAGCTGATCAACGGTACTCCGGAGCTCGTTTCATTCGACACTGATTATCTCGCGAGCGTCCGCGCCAGGGCAGGCTTGGCTTTCGACAATGTTCTTGTCTATCTGACGGCCGGTGCCGCCTGGACGGACACGAATTATTACGTGAACGATCACGTCGACGACACCGATCCTTCCGAGTTCGGTGATATCGACCTCGATGATTTTGGCGGCGTTGTCGGCGGCGGTGTCGCATATGCGTTTGATGAGCACTGGAGCATCAGAGCGGAAGCGCTCTACTACATTTTCGACGACAAGGAAGATGCGAGCGGCCTGACACATGATTCCGAGGAGACGGACTTCGTGGAGCTGGATGATATCTTTGTCGCCCGGGTCGGCATCGACTTTCACTTCTGAGACAGCGTAGTCTTGCGATAAAGGCCCCGTAAGGGGCCTTTTTGTTCCATCACGTTTCCCCCGCCGGGCGGCTCGTGTTCTGTTTAAGGAGACGGTGGAATGCCTCGCGCATCCGCGCGCGGATCTCTTCCAGGCTTTTGCTCCTGCGGCCCGCTATGTGGATATTCATGGCGGCATTGGCCTCGAAGAACACCAGCCTGCCGTCGCTCAGGACATCGAAGTCGATTCCATAGAAGTCGAGCGGAATACGCTGCCTGATGGACTGCAGAGCAGCGATGGCCGTCCTGCCGAGAGTCTCGTCGGGCTTGAACAGGATCGATTGCGCCAATGCCTCCTCCGCGGCGGGGACGGCGAGCTCGGCCATGCGAGCCGCATCGCGCTCCCTGTGCACATTCCAGCGCCCGCCGAAATGGACATGCGAAATGATGACTTCATCACCGAAGACGGCGGCGCGAATCTTGCGGAAGAGCCTGCCTGCAAGCGGATTGCTGATGAACTGGATGGCATAGAGTTCTTTCGCGGCGCTATCGGCGAGATGAGTGGCGAGTTCCTGTGCCGAATCGATCTTCGCGGCCTCCTTGCCCATTTGCATGAATGGATCCCTGATGATGGCGGGAAATCCGATTGTCTCTGCAATGGAACGCACAAGATGCTGGCGTCTTTCAGGTTCATTGCGGAAGCGCGCGACGCGTGGAACAAGGAGACCCGGGATACCCGACAGGCGCTCGGCATTGCGCTGGCGTGTCGTCAATGCCGCCTTGCGCGGATGATTGAGCACCGGCAAGCCCAGCCGATCGGCGAAGTCCGCAACGAGATCCAGGGTCTGTGGCGTCGATAGCCGCTCGGCATTGACCCAGTTGTTCAGTATGAGATCCGGCCGTGGCAGCCTGGCCACCGCGGCGGCGGCGTCAGGCGCTTCCGGAAACACCGACCAGAACCGATAGACGGCACTCGATTTCCACGCCAGGCTCGCCGGCGAGTTGCCGGAAAAGTGGAAAAGCTGCGGGGACATGATCGCTGTCACGACCACCGGTGCCGGATTGATGGCGCCGATCAAGAACTTCTGGCTCGGCTGAGCCGGCGTCATATGGACCGGAAGCGCCGCAGCGGCGGCTCTGGTCAGCCTTGCCGCTTCTGCCGGCAAACCGGCCGCGTGGGCCGCAGCGGCTTTGGCCAGCAGCAGCTCTCCGCTGCGGCCGGGCTCAGCGGCGACACTGTCGGAAAGAAATCGATGCGCCCGGTCGGGCGTGCCGGCCGCGATCCACAGCTCGGCGAAGTTTCGTGCCAGATCGAGGTCGCCACCGGCGAATTTGCCGGCGCTTTCGATGAGCCGCAAGGCATCCTCGCGCCGACCAAGCTTGATGAGGCCACGCGCCGCCGAAATGATCATCTCCAGCTCCGCCCTGGCCGGCGTGCGTGCCGCGGGCCAAATAGGCATATCGATCGCCTGCCAGGCAACGGCGTCCGGCGGGCTGCCCGCCGCTATGATCGCTGCGACAAGATTGTTGAAGTTGCGCAGGCGAATTGAGATATCGGCAGGACAGGCGAGACTGGTCAGCCATGTGTTGCGGGCGGCCTCGGGCTGGCCCGCCTGGTGCAACGCCAAAGCGAGAAGACCGAGACTGTCGGCATCGTCCGGATTGTCCTTCAAGAGGAGGTTGTAGCCGGAGATTGCCGCGGCGAGATCGCCCGATTTGTGATGCGCAAGGGTGGCGTCGCGCGTGTTTGCAGATTTCTCGCTGAATTCGGACATGAGGCATTCAACTACAGCACAAGGATCATGACCAGTCCCTCGAAAGGCTGAACCTGGAGCAGTGTCTCAAACATGATGACAGCATGGCCCAGCAGATGACGCCACCGGCACTTTACGGCGAAGGCCGCGAATCGCCCATGTCATCGCGCGCAGCCCGGAGCGCTCACCTCGGCAGACGATTTGCGCGATCTGCTGGTGGAGACGGGCCCGCTGTTCAACGGAGATCATCGCAAGAGAGATGGGGACTACGCCTGGGACCCTGCTCACGCGCAGAAGGGTCGTGGCTGTGTTCGACTGATCAAGGCGCCTCGGTGAAGAACCGCGCTTTGACTCCTTGTGGTAGCGCCAGGCACTGGTCGCGCTTGCCAAACCAGTTGTGGCGGTTGCGCGCCAGGAGATCGTAGAGGGGATCACGGATGAAACGCGGCAGCAGCCAGGCAATGCCGGCCCAGCGCCAATAGGGCAGCCGACGCAAGGCGGTGATCGCCGCATCCGATTTGAACAGCATCATGCCCTTGTCGACAAAGGCGAAGCTCTCGGCGAAATCGCGATCGATGCCGAAACGCGCCATGAGCTCATTGCCCCAGGGCGACTGGCAGGGCACATAGGCGAAGATACCGGTGCGGTCGCGGGCCAGCAGGAAATGCACGGCCCCAGAGCAGACATGGCAATAACCGTCGAACAGCAAGAGGCCATCCGGCAGATCGGGGGCGGGCTGCGGCGTCCAGTCGGTTCTGGCCATGGCTCTTAATGTGGCGCGGTCCGCCTGCTTGTCCCACTGAGGCGCAGCGCCGCAGGGTTTTGGCGCTAGCTTGCTGTTTGTTCGGCCCTCCTAGCCGCGAGCCAAGTGCCCAGCATCGCGAAGGTGGCAATCCAGAGAAAGAAGATCACAGTGCGGAACAGAAGCCACGTGGTGTCGGAAGATTGGAGGGCCAGCCAGAGGTTCAGAACCGGAGCTCCAGCAAGGCTGGCGATGAAAAAGTATCTCATCGCGCGCGCCGGTTTCTCTCCAATTATGCTTGCTGGTGGAAACGGTTCGGTATCAGCCAGGGGCGATAGTCCGGATGCGATCCAAGCTGCACCAGCCAGGACAGCAATCAATGTGATTTCGAGTTTGAACCAAATTGGATCCCATGTTGCGAGAGAGATACCACCTAACAGGAATGCCACGAGTTCGACCGCCACGCGCTTGCGCGACATCGTAACGTCCTCCCGTTTCACCTGGCCATAGAGACAGACGAGACGAATGCCGAGATAGATCGGGATTGCGGCGAGAAGTCCGATACGCAAGCTGGCGAGGAGAAGGCTGAGCAGCGGTGCGGTCTTGAGAATCATGCCGAAAAGAATGCCCCGGACCTTGCGGCGAATATGCCTGATCTGCTCCGGCTTCAGTGTCGCCGGATCGATAGGCCCACGTGGAATGCCGGTATCTTCCAGCGTCATGCTCCCGGATTACGCCGAATTATAGCACGATCACCTTGGTGCCGATATGGACCCGGTCATAGAGCTCGGTGACTTCTTCGTTCAGCATGCGGATGCAGCCCGAGGAGGCGGCGGTGCCGATTGATTGCGGCTCGTTGGTGCCATGGATGCGGAACAGCGTGTCGCGGCCATTGGCGAAGAGATAGAGGGCGCGGGCGCCCAAGGGATTGTCCGGACGGCCGCCCGGCATGCCATTGGCGAATTTGGCGAGCTCGGGCCGGCGCTTGATCATGGAGGCGGGCGGCGTCCAGCGCGGCCATTCGGTCTTGCGGCCGATCTGGGCGATGCCAGCCCAGGAGAAGCCGTCCTTGCCGACGGCGACGCCATAGCGGATCGCCTCGCTGTCGCTGAGGATATAGAAGAGCGCGCGCTTGCCGGTGTCGACGATGATCGTGCCCGGCTGCTCATAGCTGTCGAACCAGACCTGCTCGGCGCCTTGATAGCGCTGGCGGTTCTGCTTCGCGGCCTCCGCCATGCCGGGAAAGGCCGCGGCCGTCAGGCCGGAAGCCAGCGCGGACAGGAACAGGCGGCGATGCATGAAAGTCTCCCGAAGCTGCTTGAGACCAAGACGGGTGACGGCAGGTTAATCCGTCGCCCAGAGCAAATCCCGCCAAAGTTGAAGACATTGGCGATAAGGATTTGCTCCAGGTTTGATTCGGCGCGATTCCCCTTTCGGGAAGCGCGCTGGCTCGCAGCTCTCGCTAGTTCCCCAAAATGGCGGATTCGAGGATGTCGAGGCCTTCCTTGAGGATGGCTTCCGAGGCGGTGAGCGGGGTCAGGAGGCGGATCGTGTCGCCATAGACGCCGCAGCTCAGGATCAGCAGGCCGCGCTCGAGGCATTTCGCCACCAGCGCCTTGGCGCCCGCCGCATCCGGCTTGTTGCCGTCGCGCTCGGTGACGACCTCGAAGGCGCACATGGCACCGAGTGCGCGGATATCGCCCATCGGCATGCCCTTGCCCTTGGCCTTGATCGCCTTCAGGCGCTCGACCATGAGCTTGCCCTGCTTCTCCGCCTTCTCCAGCAGCTTGTCCTGCTCAAAGGCATCGAAGACGCCCAAGGCGGCCGCGCAGGCGACCGGGTTGCCGGCATAGGTGCCGCCGAGGCCGCCCGGATCCGGCGCGTCCATGATCTTGGCGCGGCCGACGACGCCTGACAGCGGGAAACCGCCGGCGAGCGACTTGGCCACCGTCACCAGATCGGGCTCGACACCCATATGCTCCATGGCGAACCATTTGCCGGTGCGCCCGAAGCCCGACTGGATCTCGTCGGCGATGAGGACGATGCCATGCTCGTCGCAGATCTTGCGCAGGGCCTTCATCAATTCCTTGGGCGCGATATAGAAGCCGCCTTCGCCCTGCACCGGCTCGATGACGATGGCCGCGACCCGCGCGGGCTCGACATCGGCCTTGAACAGCCATTCGATGGCATGGATCGAATCCTCGACCGTCACACCCTTATGGGCGACCGGGAAAGGCACATGCCACACGCCGCCCGGGAAGGGACCGAACCTGGTCTTGTAGGGGACGACCTTGCCGGTCATCGCCATGGTGAGGAGCGTGCGGCCATGGAAGCTGCCCTGGAAGCAGATGACATCGCTGCGCCCGGTATGGGCACGGGCGATCTTGATGGCGTTCTCGACCGCCTCGGCGCCCGTGGTCACGAACAGGCTCTTCTTGTCGCCCGAGATCGGCGCCACGGCATTGAGCTTTTCGGCCAGCTCGATGAAGGGCGCATAGGGCGCCACCATGAAGCAGGTATGGGTGAAGGCGTTGAGCTGCTCCTGGACGCGCTTCATCACGGCCGGATGGCGATGGCCGGTATTGAGCACAGCGATGCCGCCGCCGAAGTCGATATAGCGGCGGCCCTCGATGTCCCACAATTCGGAATCTTCCGCGCGCGCCGCGATGATGGGGGCGGCCATGCCGACGCCGCGCGAAACCGCCTTGGCGCGCCGCTCGACCCACGCTTCATTGAGGCCCTTGGCCGATGCCTTCACGTTCATGTTCTGGTCTCCTCAGGAATGCTGCGGCGTTCTACCTCCATTGACCCCTGGGCGGCAAATGGATTCAATCCGGCATCCCGGAGGTGTCATGGCTGACCTTATCTCTTTGAATGCCCGCGAAATCGTCAGACGATTGCGCAATCAGGACATCACGCCCTTCGACTGCCTCGATGCGCTGGAAACGCGCATCGGGGAGGTCGACAAGGCGGTCAATGCCCTGCCGACCTTGTGCTTCGAGCGGGCGCGCGATCACGCCAAGGCCTTGATGCAGAAGCCGGTCAGCGAACGTGGCCCGCTTGCCGGGCTTCCCATCCCGATCAAGGACCTGAATGACGTGGCGGGCGTACGCTCGACGCAAGGGTCGCCGATCTTCGCCCATCATGTTCCGAAAGTGTCGGACATCCTCGTTGAGAATCTGGAAGCCCAGGGCGGCGTCGTCTATGCGATGTCGAACACGCCCGAATTCGGGGCCGGCGCCAATACCTTCAACGAAGTGTTCGGGCGCACCCTCAATCCCTGGAACCTGTCGCGCTCGGCGGCGGGGTCATCGGGCGGCGCGGCGGCATCATTGGCGACCGGCATGGCCTGGCTGGCGCATGGCTCGGATATGGGCGGCTCCCTGCGCAATCCGGCGAGCTTCTGCGGCGTGGTCGGCATGCGCCCGTCGCCCGGACGGGTGGCGATGAGCGTCTATGGCAAGATCGACGGTACGCTTGGTGTCGAAGGGCCAATGGCGCGCAATGTCGAAGACCTTGCTCTCTTGTTCGATGCGATGGTGGGCGCTCATCCGGCCGATCCCCTGTCGCTGCCGCGCGAAGATGTTTCTTACCTTGCCGCGGCCCAGTCCGGACCACAGCCGAAGCGCGTCGCCTTCAGCCGCGATCTCGGCATTACGCCGGTCGATCCGGAAGTGGCGGATATCGTGGAGCGCGCCGCCCACAAGCTTGCCGATGCCGGGGTCATTGTCG
This sequence comes from Taklimakanibacter lacteus, assembly GCA_003576695.1. GTDB lineage: Bacteria > Pseudomonadota > Alphaproteobacteria > Rhizobiales > Aestuariivirgaceae > Taklimakanibacter > Taklimakanibacter lacteus. The sequence goes on along the minus strand of QOZQ01000006.1, from coordinate 65,715 downwards.
AGGCGGCGCATCCCGATTTTCGCGAGGCGCATGAATGTTTCCAGGTGCTGCGGGCGCTCTCCTTCGCCACGGGCCTCAAGACGCTCTATGAGAATCATCGCGACAAGCTGAAGCCCGATGTCATCTGGAATATCGAGAAGGGGCTCAAGCTTACGGGGACCGAGATCGCGCGCGCCGAAATGCAGCGCGGGCTGATGTTCGCGCGGGCGCGTGAGTTCTTCACACGCTATGATCTCATCCTGTGCCCGGCCACCATCGTGGCGCCCTTCCCGGTCGAGCAGCGCTATGTCGCCGAATGTGACGGCCACAAATTCTCCAACTATGTCGAATGGCTCGCCATCGTCTATGCCTTCACCAATGTGGCATCGCCGGCGATTTCGATCCCGGCCGGCTTCACGCGCGAAAACCTGCCGGTCGGCATCCAGATCGCGGGACCGTGCCGGGGCGAGGCCCGCCTGCTTGCCGCCGCAAAGCTGCTGGAAGATGTGCTGGGTCTGGGTCCGATCACGCCGATCGATCCGAGACCAGGGAAATGAGAGAGATCATGCAGTCTTTCGGAAAATCTGCGATCGCCGGCTTCACGCTCATGGCTGGCGCCCTGCCGGCGGTCGCGTTCGATTGCGGCAAAGCTCAAAGCGTGGTCGAAAAGGCGATCTGCGCCGATCCAAAGCTCAAGGCGGCAGATGATGCGATGGGGACTTTCTATGCAGCGCTGCGTAACGTGCTCGACGGCGATGGTCGCAAGGATCTTGTGGCCTCGCAGCGAAAATGGGTGAAGAGCCGCGAAGACAATTGTGGCTATCAGCAAGGAACGGAGCTTACAAGTTGTATCCTGACCGCGACCGAGGAACGATATCGGTTGCTTTCAGCAGCGCCGGAAAGCGGGCCGGGCGCGAGCTCGACAATGGTGGCTTCCTTCATCCAGCAGGATGGTGATCAGCATCACTATGACGTCGATTACACGCTGGCCCGGTTTGCCAAGGCAAGTTCGCCCGGCGAAAGGCTATTCAATGCCGAAGTGAGAAAGATCGAAAAAAGCGCGCCCTTGAAGCGACTCAAGGAAGCCGTAGGCGACGAAGTGCCCTACGCCGCCTTTGCGGCAATGACGATCACCTATGCCTCGCCCAAGCTGCTATCGGCCAAGATCGATGCCTGGGTGAATGCCGGCGGCGCCCATGGCAATGGCGGCACGTCGTCGATCAATATCGATCTCGGCAAGGGCGTCGCGCTCAAGGCGAGCGATCTCTTCGACACCAAGGGCCAGGCGGCGCTCAAGGCCGATTGCGTCACGCAGATCTTCGCGCAGAAGAAGGACAGGAATGACGACCTGGACTTCAAGCCTGAGGACGATCCGAACTATTCGGAGGCGACCATCGTCGATCACCTGAAGTCGCTGGACAGCTGGAGTTTCTGGGCGGACAAGGCGGTCGTCACTTTCGATGCCTATTCCATCGGCTCCTATGCGGAAGGGCCCTATGAATGCGAATTCGCGATGACCAAGCTCAAGTCGCTGGCCAAGCCCGGCGCAGTCCTGCCGGAATGAGATCGTGAAAAGGCGGATGATCGTGCTGGGTGGTGCCGCGCTGATTGGCGGGGCGGGGGCTGCCTTCCTGTCCTTCGGCCGGCATGCATCGGGCGAGCCTGTCTCGACACGCAGCTTCGACTGGAAAGCGGCGGATTTCCGTGCCGGCGGCACGGCCGGCCTGCCGGTGGAATTGCCGCCGCCGATCTTCCGCAGCCAACCGCAATGCGTCGCGAGCCTTGCCAAGACCCTGGGGCCTTGTCACACCAGCGATGTGCCGGTCCGGAAGGATGTGACGGAAGGTGTCGCAGGGTTGCCGGCGCGCCTCAGCCTGCGCATCGTCGAGGCAGAGACCTGCAAGCCGATCGAGAATGCCGATGTCGAGATCTGGCATGTGAATGCGAAGGGCGTCTATTCCGGACAGGCCGCACGCATGTGCAATGCCGCAGAGGCGACGGCCCAGGCGCAAAGCTTCCTGCGCGGCCGGCAGATCACCGATGCGGATGGGATCGTGAGTTTCCTCAGCATCTATCCGGGCTGGTATTCGGGCCGCACCGTGCATATTCACCTGCGCATCCTCGTCGGCGGGCAGGAGCTTCTGATCACCCAGCTCCTTTTCGATGATGCGCTGAGCGACATCATCTTCGCCGGCCATCCCGATTATCGTGAAAGGTCCGGTCGCGATACGATGAATGGCGATGATGGCGTGTTCTCGGCCCGCGAGGCCGCGTCCTATATTTTCGATGTCGAGAAGCTCGAGGGCGGCGTGCTGCAGGCGAGCTATACGATTGGCGTGAAGAATTCCGGATGACAGGAGGCAAGCATGCTGGATCATGTCGGTTTCTCGGTTGCGGACTACGAGAAAGCGAAGGCCTTCTACGAGAAGGCCCTGAAGCCGCTTGGCGTCAGCGTCATCATGGAGGTCACGCCGGAAATGGCGGGGGAGGACATCCATGCGGCCGGCTTTGGCGAGAATGGCAAGCCCTATTTCTGGATCGGCACCGGCGACAAGCCGAAAGGCGGCCAGCATGTCGCCTTCGTCGCCTCATCGCGCAAGACGGTCGAGGAATTCTACCGCGCGGCGATCGCCGCCGGCGCACGCGACAATGGTGGGCCGGGCCTCAGGCCGCATTACCACCCGGACTATTATGGCGCCTTCGTGCTCGATCTCGACGGCAACAATATCGAAGCCGTGTGCCACGTGCCGGAGTGAGTGTGTTCCCGACAAGCGCACGCTCCCCCAATCCGTCATCCCGGCGAAAGCCGGAGGGATGTTACAATATCCGCTTTCCAAAAGCAGACAGCGCGAAATGGACGATCATCGAGGCGAAACGGGGGTCCGCCTCCGCGTCGAGACCGGTGATGTCCATGGCGCGCATGGACTTGCTCTGGTGGATGGCCTCCATTGCCTGATGCGTCTCGCGCACGGTGATGCCGCCGGTTCCCGGCAAATAGCCCGGAATGTCGGTCACTGCGGGATTGTAGCTGACATGGAAGCCCTGCATGCCGGCGGAAGCGATCTGTACCGCCTGGCGGATCACCTCGCGCATGCCAAGCGCATCGATATCGGCAATGGTGAAGATCTTGACGCGTGACGTCTTCAGGATCTCGACTTCTTCCGGCGCCGTCTCGCGCAGGCCGATCAGCACCACATTCTCGGGCGACAGTTTCGGCGTCAGCGCGCCGGTGCCGGGCCCGAGGCCCAAGGCGCGGTAGAGAACCGATTCGCTGCCGTCCTGCTGCGGCAGGACGCTCGCCATCGCGTCGAACCACAGAAGTCCGAAAGCATCGAGCGTCGCGGCCACGGCGCTCATCGCGGTGAAGCTGGCGCGATGATCGGCGCCGAAGATCAATGGCCGGGCGCGCCGGTCAAGTGAAGCGGAAATCTCATCCACCGTGACCCTGGGCGTCAGATCCACCTCATAGCCGATATTGGCGAGCCTACCGTCGAGCGTATGCTTGCGCAGCGCCGCGGCCACATTCTTCTCGGCGAAGATGCTCACGCGGGCGGCCGGGTTTTGGGTGTTGCGGTCATACATGGGCAGCTTCTCCACATATTCCGAAGTCATGGCGGCAAGCAGCGCGCCATAGCTCATGCGGAAATTCACTCTGTCGCCGACCTCGGGCACAGGCCGGGCATCGGTGACGTCGAGGATGAGATGATCGCTCGAGGCGCCGAGCACCGTGACGCCTTGCTTCACTGGCAACAGGCCTTCGATATTGGCATCCTCGCGGCCGATATTGACGATGCCGCGCAGCCGCTCGCCGATATCCTGGAAGACCGGGCGCCCGCCAAAGGCATCGACGCCCGAAATGCCGATCGGCATGGACGGCTTCATCTTCACTTCCAGCAATTCGCCGGAAAGAAGAAAAACGTCGCGGTCGAGCTCCTGGCGCGGCTGGTCGAGGAAGGTGTCGCGCCCGCCCTGCAGGATGGCCTCGCCGATGCGCAGATGATTGATGCCCTTGGGCATATTGCCGGAGAGCAACAGCGGGAGCGAGCTCGAATTGCCGCCCGAAATATAAGCGAGATCGAGCCCGAAGCGCTGTTGCGCCGTCCCGGCCAGATCGGCGAGCTGGCCGAGATTGACCTCGGTCGGGATGATGGCGCCGAAACAGGTGAGGTTGGTGCCGAGGCCGGCAATGCGGATGCCGGGCATTTCGAGAATCCGCTCGATGGTCGGGATGAGATCGGTAGGCAGGATGCCTTCGCGCAGGTCGCCCAGATCGATCATCAGGATGATGTCGTGGATGCGGCCCATGCGTTCGGCGACGCGCGACAATTCGGCGATGATGGCCAGCTCGGAATTGAGGCTGATATCGACGGTGCGGATAACCTCGTCGATCAGCGACAGAGGCGGACTGCGCAGCAGCATCACCGGCGCATCGATGCCGGCCCCGCGCAGGCGCCTTATGTTTTCCAGCCGCGATTCGCCCAGTCCCCTGACGCCGCCGCGCAGCATGGCGCGCGCCACTTGCGGCATGCCGCAGGAGCCCTTGGTGACGCCGAAGATCGAGATGCCTGAGGCTTTGCACCAGGAGACGACGGTGCGGGTATTCGCTTCGATCTTCTCGAGGTCGATGGTGACTTGCGGGCCGGGCATGACAGCTAGTTCACATAAAGGAGGCCGTCCGTGTCAATCTCAGGCGCGCGGCCCGCGACCAGATCGGCGACGAATTTTCCCGAGCCCGCCGCCATTGTCCAGCCGACATGGCCATGGCCGCAATCGAGGAACAGATTGCGGTAGCGGGCGCGTCCCAGCATCGGCACGGAAGTGGGCGTCATCGGCCGAAGTCCGGCCCAGTATTCGGCCTTCGCCGGATCGACACAGCCGGGGAAGAGGTCGCTCGCCGTGGCGAGAAGGCGCTTGAAGTCGGCGGGCTTGTGGCTTCGATCGTAGCCTGCGAATTCCGCCGTGCTCGCGACGCGCAAGCGGTCGCCGAGCCTCGAATAGGCGATCAACCGATCCTCATCGACGCCGCCCATGGTGGGACCCAGCGACGGGTCGGGGAGCGCAATGGTGGCCGAATAGCCTTTGACCGGATAGATCGGGACATTGACACCGATCTTGCGGGTGAGGAGCGGCGTCTCGGGACCGAGCGCCACGACGATGGCGTCACTGGCGATCCGGCCCTTGTCGGTTATGATGCCGGTGACGCGGTCACCGTCCGTCTCGATCGCGCTGACTGTCGTGCCATAGTGAACGCGCATCGAGAGATTCCGCTCGCACCATCGCGCGAGGTTACGGGAGAATTTGCAGGAGTCGCCCGTCTGGTCGAGAGGCGAATAAAGCGCGCCGGCGATCTCGGGCGCTGCGGATTTGAGACCCGGCTCCAGCTCCACCATCCGCTCGCGGCCGATGACTTCCAGCGTCAGGCCGTTGTCGGAGAGGATCTTCATATGCTGGGCGCCGGCATCGAGGCTCTGCTGGCTGCGGTAGAAATAGAGAATGCCCTTGCCCCCGGCATCATAGTCGAGCTTCGTATCGGCCGAGATCGCATTGATGCAGGTCCTGGAATAGAGCGCCAGTCTGAACTTGCGTAGCGTGTTTATATGAGCGCGCGCATGGGTGCATTCGAACAGGAACCTGAAGGTCCAGGCGATGAAATGAAGATCGAGGCTGGGCTTCACCTTGATGCCGAGATCGGGCCGGTAGAGCGACTTGATGAAGACGGAAAGGGCGGCGGGCGAGGCCCAGGCATAGGAATCGCCCGGCGAGACAAGACCGGCATTGCCATAGCTCGTCTCGGCAGCGAGCTTGTCGCGGCGTTCGATGACCTCGACCTCATGTCCGTCGCGGCCCAGATAATAAGCCGCCGCCACGCCGACCACGCCGCCGCCCAGCACCAGCACTTTCATAGGATGCCTCCACGAATGGCGACGCCCTTGGCCGGCCTGACCCGGGGCGGCGCATTGCCTTCAGCGAACAGGATGGTGCGCGCACCCTCGGCGAAGCTGGCGCAGGACTGGCGCCAGCGCGCCGCCGGCCAGATGAGTTCGGCGGAACGATCCTCGGGCCGGTAGATCGCCGTGTAGAGCGTACCGTAGCCCCGGCCGTAAGAAGTCTGATAGGCGGGCGGACGCAGGAAAGCCTTCAGCATCGTTTCCGTATCGGGATTATCGGCCAGGGATTGATCGAGGCTTTCGGCACGCTCCAGCGAGCGCGTCGCCGTCGCATGGCGCGGCCATTCCACTTCGTGCTGATGATTGGTGGCGATGCGCCTGTCGACGATCTCGGTCGGCCGGTCGGGCGCCACGAAGACCGTGGCGTGATGCCCTGCGCGGTCGAGAAGGGAAACCGTATAGGACATATGGACCGGCACGCGCCTGAGGATCGTCACGGCTTCGGCGACAGTCGAGGCGAATTCCAGCAGATAGCGCATCACGATCGGGATGCCGAAACCATCGGCGACCGCGGTGCGTCCGCCGAAGGCGAGCGAGGCCGCAAGCCCGTCCTCATTGATGCCGTCGAGCACGCCCCACAGGCAGTCGACCATGGCGATGACGCGCTTGCCGGCGAGGCGCGAGGCAAGCCATGTGCCTTCGAGAAGCTTGGGGCTGTAATCGTAATTGCGGATGATGGCGGGTTCGGCGCCGGTCAGGATCGCTTGCGAGCAGCCGCCGACATACATGGGCGGGCACCACATGGCCAGGAAGCGGGCTTCGAGATCGCCGCCGCCGGCCGCTTCGGCGACCGCTTCATAGGCCGGCACCAGTTCCGGCATATGGCGGCGGATGGCGCGCAGGCTCGCGAGATAGGTCGGCCGCGCCTTCATGCCGTCGCGCATGAACCAGCGGCTATAGGCGTGCCAATGACGGTCATAGATTGCCCGCCATTTCGGCCCCGGCCGGTCCTCCGCTATCGCTTCGAAGACGATGTTCATCCGTTCAACTCAACACCATCTATTTTTCCTCTCTCATGCTACGCACTGGAGAGAGGGAAGTCGTTTCTACAAAATCTTGAACGATCCCGGCGCCGGCGCTTCCTCGCGCTGCACTTCGGTCAGGGGTTTCGCCGCATAGAGCTTCTTGATGCCCTTGATCCAGTCGCGCGCCCGGTCGTTGAGATCGAAATCATCGCTCATCACCCGGCCGCGGGTGATGAGGATGCCGAGATCGGCGCCCTCATAGCGATAATCGCCGGGGCCGGTGATGCGCAGGAAGAAGGCCTCGCGCTCGGACTCGATCGCCTGGCGGTTATAGTCGAAGCGGTCATAGGAGACCGAGCCGTCGCTCGCCATGCGGTAGACGCCGGTCGGCGGCGCATGGGTCACGATGTCAACCACTTCGTCGGTCGCCTTGATGACGAGCTGCGACCAGGAATCGATGAACTCCCTTTTTGCCCAGCGCGCATTCAGCTCCTCGACATCGATCTTGTATTTGAGGCCGGAGAATTCGAGGAGATGGAACAGGAAGAGCGGCGCATCGGCATAGGCGAAGGCGGCGTGGTTGGTCATCGAGGAGGCGCCGCAGATGCGCGGATTGAGCTCGCCCAGATAGACCTCGCCATCCGTCTCATCGATCAGGAAGTCGAGATCGAAATAGCCGCGATAGCCTTCCTTGATCAGCCGGTTGCCGAAGCGGAAGGCCATGTCGCGCGCCTTGTTGCGCACCTTCTCGGTGAAGGCGCCGGGGAATATCTCATTGCCGCACCAGCCGCCCTTATAGGGGGTCAGTTCCTTGCGGCCCACGACTTCGGTCAGAAGCGGGCCGACCAGCGTGCCGGATTTCGTGGCGCAAGCCTCCATCGTGGCGCCGCGGCACTTGATCCGCTTCATGATCTTCACTTCCTTCTCGCCCGTGATGTCCCTGGCATGACGGTTGAAGTCCTGCTCATTGGCGATGAAGAAAGTGGTATGGCCGGAATCGCCGAAGGCGCTCTGCACCACGAGGTCGCGGCCGATCCTGGCCTTGTCGGCGGCCTTGATCAGCTCGTCATAGCTCGATGCCTTGGCGAGCGCGTTCGGCACCGAGGCGACACCCGCCTTGTTGCCGATGCGCACCGTCTCCATCTTGTTGTCGCAGCGCTGCCTGAGCTTCGCTTGCGGGAACCACACATCGATGCCGAGCTCGTCGCACAGGCCCTCGGTCTCCTCGTCGAACATCAGGAAGGTGGCGGCGGCCTTGCCGCCCCGCTTCTTCACATGGTCGATGACGTCCTTGTGCTGCAGCATGTGGTTGTTGATGTCCTCGATGGATTCGAATTCATCATGCGCCTGCTTCGAAGGCACGAAGACATTGGGATGGCGGCCGTCGAAGCAATCGATATAGGAGATGAATTTGAGATTGCGCACCCACTGGTCGATGCCGAGCAGGTTGAAGTTGGTGGCCGAGATGAAATAGATCGGCTGCTCGTTGCGGTGCATGACATTGCGCAAATCCGAGACGTTCCTGACCGTCTGCATTATTTCCCCTTTCAGGCGGCGGGCATGAGCCGGCGCGCTTTGTGCTTCACTTCCAGATAGGCATCGAGACCCCAGGGCCCGAGCTCGCGGCCGATGCCGCTTGCCTTGAAGCCGCCCCAGGAGGTTTCGACGAAGATCACTTGCGGGCTGTTGATCCAGACGAGGCCCGCCTCGATCGCATCGGCGACCCGTTCGCTCTTTTCCCTGTCGCGCGTCACCACCGTGGCGACGAGGCCGAAGTCGCTGTCATTGGCCAGCTCGATCGCCTCTGCTTCGCTGGCGAAGGTCCGCATGCACAGGACCGGGCCGAAAATCTCCTCGCGCCAGAGAGGACTCGAGACCGGGACATCGCCAAAGAGGGTGGGAGCGATGAACCAGCCGGTCTCGAGCCCTTCCGGCCTGCCGCCACCCAGAAGGAGAGAGAGGCCCTCGGCCTTGCCCCTGGCGATATAGGACAGGACCTTGTCATATTGGGCCTTGCTGGTGAGAGGACCCAAGGTCGTTGCGGAGCTGAGCGGATCGCCCGGCTTCAGCGCTTTCGCCGCGGCAATCACCCGCTCGATGAGCCTGGGCGCGATCGATTCCTCGACCAGCAGCCTGGATGTCGCCGAGCACATCTGGCCGGCATTGAAGAAGATGCCGTTCACCACGCAATTCGTGGCGATATCGAGATCTGCATCGGCGAAGACGACGATCGGCGATTTGCCGCCAAGCTCCAGGCTCACCGCCTTGGGGCCTTGCGAGGCGGCCGCCATCACCCGGGAGCCGACGCCATTGCTGCCGGTGAAAGAGACCTTGGCGACGTCCTTATGGGTGGTGAGCGGGGCACCGACATCGGGACCGAGGCCGGTGACGAGATTGAGCACGCCCCTGGGCAGGCCCACTTCGTCGGCAATCGCGCCAAGCTCCAGTTCGACGATCGGCGTCACCTCGGAGGGCTTCAGCACCACGGTGCAGCCGGCGGCGAGCGCCGGCGCCACTTTCCAGGAGGTGGTCACCAGCGGAAAATTCCACGGCACGATGAGGCCGGCAACGCCCAGAGGCTCGCGCCGCATCGTGGCGCGATAGGCGCTGTCCGGCACTTCGACCGTGCAGTCCCTCTCGCGGTCGAGATCGGCGGCAAGCTCGCCATAATAGTCGAAGGACGAGGCGACATCCTGCATGTCGATCAAAGCCTCGGCGAGGGGCTTGCCATTGTTGAGCGACGACAGGCGGGCCAGCTCGTCCTTGCGCGCGCGCACCTTGGCGGCGATGGCTTTCAGGAACATGCCGCGCACCGAGCCCGAGGTCTGACGCCAGGCGGGGAAGGCGGCCTTGGCGGCAGCGACCGCAAGGTCGACATCCTCAGGGGTCCCGGCGGCGACATGGTGAATGACCTGCTCGCTATAGGGATTGAAGACCGGAATCTTCCCGCCCTTCACCGGCGGGCGCCATTCGCCCCCTATATAGAGCCGGTCGCGCATCAGCGGCCAAGCTCGCGCGCCAGGCTCTCGCCCGACCTGATCTCGATGATGGTCGGCACCTTGCGCTTCGCCGATTTGACGAGCTCGTCATGCAGCGTCGCCATATCGGCGGGGCGCGCGGCCTCGCAGCCGAGGCCCTTGGCGATGGTGACGAAATCGGGCGTGTAGATGTCGACGCCGATCTCGGGGATCTGGCGGTCGCGCATATAGGCCTTGATCTCGCCATAGCCGGTGTTGTTCCAGATCACCACGGCGACCGGCACTTGCGCCTCGACGGCGGAGGCTAGCTCGGGCAGCGAGAATTGCAGGCCGCCATCGCCAATCAGGCAGACGGATGGGCGCGCCGGCTGGCCGAGCTTGGCGCCAATGGCAGCCGGCAGGCCATAGCCCAGAGTCCCATAGCCGGTGCTCGAATTGAAATAGGAGCGGGGCCGTGGCGCCTCATAAGTCTGGTTGGCGGCATAGACCGGCTCGGTCTGGTCGCCGGCAATGACGACATCGGGCAATGCCCTGGTGATCGCCGCGAGGAGGCGGCCGTGGATCGTGCAGGCGGGCCAGAGACCCGCGACGACCTTCCTGCGCAATGCGGCGGCGCGTGCCTCGCCCTTGCCGCCCTTCGCGTCATGCTTGCCCAGCGCGTCATTCAGCGCCTGAACCGCCAGCGCACTGTCGGCAAAGAGGGCGATGTCGGCTTGCAGCTGGTTGACCAGCTGCAAGGGATCGATGTCGATACGGATCAGCTTGCCCTTGATATGGATCGGGCGCGCCTCGGGATACATTTCGGTCTCGCCGAATTCCGTGCCGATGGCGAGGACGACGTCGCTCTGGGCAAGCTCATCCTGGGCCACCTCCATGCCGAGATTGCCGGCCAATGCCAGACTGTGGCCGGGCGGCAGCACGCCCTTGCCATTGATGGTGGTGAAGACCGGCGCGTCGAGTTTCTCAGCGAGTTTCTGCAGGCCCTGTGCCGCATCGCAGGCGCCGCCGCCGGCAATGATGAGCGGCGATTTCGCGGCGGCGAGCAGCTTCGCCGCTTCGGCGATCAGCGTCGGGTCGGGTGCCGGGCGCGAGGGCAAAGTCCAGGCTTTGGCCGGCCCCTCCATCCGGGCGGTGATGACATCGAGCGGAATCTCGATATGGACGGGCCTCGGCCTCGCACTGGTGAAGACGGCAAAAGCGCGCGCCAGCACTTCCGGCAGCTGGCCCGGATAGAGAAGCGTATGGCTGAAGGCGGCGACGCCAGCGATGAGATTGCGCTGCGAGGGCAGTTCATGCAGGCGGCCCTGGCCCATGCCGAGATGGGAGGTGTCGTTGACGCTCGAGATCACCAGCATGGGGATCGAATCGGCATAGGCCTGGCCCATGGCGGTCGCGATATTGGTCATGCCGGGGCCGGTGATGATGAAGCACACGCCCGGCTTGCCGCAGCTCCGCGCATAGCCATCGGCCATGAAGCCCGCCCCTTGCTCATGGCGGGGCGTCACATGGCGGATATTCGTCGCCTCGAGGCCGCGATAGAGCTCAACGGTGTGGACGCCCGGAATGCCGAAGATGGTCTCGACGCCATAGGCTTCAAGCAGCTTGACGAGATGTTCACCGCAAGTGGGCACGTGTGCCTCCCTAAAGAATTGAGCCGCCCACCCTGCCCGGATCGGTCCCGCAAGTCATCTCAGGCCTCGTCATCGGAGAAATCCACATGGGCGTGGCGCGGCACGACGATCATCGGCACCGGCGCGCTGCGGATGATGCGGTTGCCGTTCGAGCCGAGGAAGACCTGGGCCAGGGGGCCGACGCGGCCCGAGCCCACCACCATGACCTCGCCCGGCTTCCAGCCCACCGATTGCAGCGCGTCCTTCCAGTTGGCGCCATCGCCGATCGCCGTCTTGACCGGCAGATCGCCGCCAAGCTCGGCGAGCAGCGCCTTCTGTGCGGCGACTGCCTGGCCCTTCCACTGATTGGCGACGAGATTCTCGACCTTGTAGCCCGCACCCGTCGGATACATCTGCTTGTCGCGCACCACGAAAGTGGCGAGGCGCAGCGGCACCTTGTATTTGCGGCTGAAGCCCACGCAGTAATCGACCGTCTCACGTGATTTGCGGGTCGCGGCATAGGCGCAGGTCAGTCGCGAGAGCACCGTCTTGGGCCCGGGATCGAAGCCGCGCGGGGCCAGCGCCACCGGCAGCTTGGAAAGATGCAGGAGATGGCGGGTGACGCTGCCTTCGAGAAACTTGCCCGCCGATGCGCCGCGCGACGAGCCGAGCACGATCATGTCGGCGCCGAGATCATCGGCGGTCGAGATGAGGCCCTGCTCGGCCGAGGCGGCGCTCCTGGTGATGAACTGCGCGTTCAGCTTGCCGCCGGCGAGCGCCTTCGCCTTGCTCATCGCCTTGTCGGCATGCTTCTCGAGGAAGGCAGCATATTCCGCATCGACGCGGGCCATCGAGGGATAGCCCCAGGTCTTCGGCAGGATGAGGCAGACGACCATCTTCGCCCTGTCGCGGCGCGACAGCATCATGCCCAAAGCGAGCGCTTCCTGCCCGCCGCGGTCGGCCGAATAGGCAACCAGATATTTCATGGCTTTGCCCTTTCGCGGGTTAGGATTTGGTGACGCGAGCCTTGGGCTCGAGCCTGGATTTCTTCACGCTGTAGAGGAAGTAGAAGATGGCGGCGAAGACGAGCCAGACGGCAAACAGCTCGAAGGTGCGCGGGTTGAGATTCCAGATGAGATAGAGCGAGGTCAGGATGCTGAGGATGGGCAGCACTGGATAGAACGGCACCTTGAAGCCGCGCTGCATATCGGGCCTCGTCTGGCGCAGGATGATGACGCCAGCCGAGACGACGATGAAGGCGGTGAGCGTGCCGAGGCTGGTCAGGTCCCACAAAATCGCATCGGGTACAAAGGCGGCGATGGCGCCGACAAAGAGGGCGACCACGATCGTGTTGGCGACCGGCGACAGAGTGCGCGGATTGACGCGGTGGAACAGCTCGGGGAGCAGGCCGTCACGCGACATGGCGAAGAGGATGCGGGTCTGGCCATAGAGCACGACCAGCGTCACGCTGAACACCGAGATCACAGCCCCCGCCGCCAGCACGAAAGCGGGCCAGTTGGAGCCGGTGACATTCTGCAAGATGGTGGCGAGACCCGCTTCCTGGCCCTCGAAGGCGGCGGGCGCTTGCACGCCGATGGCGGTCAGCGCGGTCAGAATATAAAGGCTCGTCACGATGACGAGGGCGGCGATGATGGCAATCGGCAAATTGCGCTTGGGATTCTGCACTTCCTCGCCTGCGGTCGAGACCGCATCGAGGCCGACATAGGTGAAGAAGATCGTGCCGGCCGCGGCACTGATGCCGGCGAAGCCCTGGGGCGCGAAGGGCTGGAAATTGCCCGCGGTGAAGCCGGTCGCGGCGATGGCGATGAAGAGCACGAGCACGGCCATCTTGACCACCACCATGACCGCATTCGCCCTTGCCGACTCCCGCGAGCCGCGGATGAGCAGCAGGCAGCACAGGAAGACCAGTATGGCGGCCGGCAGATTGAGATAGCCGTCACCGCCGATCGAAAGCTCATAGCCGTCGGCCACGATCGGGGCGGCGGAGAGCCAGGCCGGCAGTCCCGATCCGAAGAGGATCTCGAACAGCTTGTTCAGATAGCCGCTCCAGCCGATAGCGACGGCGGAAGCCGAGATGCCATATTCGAGCAGGAGACAGGCGCCGACGAAATAGGCGACGATCTCGCCCAATGTCGCATAGGCATAGGAGTAGGATGAGCCCGAGACCGGGATCATCGAGGCCATTTCGGCATAGCAGAGCGCGGTCAGTCCGGCGACGACGCCCGCCATGATGAAGGAGATGATGACGGCGGGACCGGCGGTCGGCACCGTCTGGGAGAGAACGAAGAAGATGCCGGTGCCGATAGTGGCGCCGACGCCGAACATGGTCAGCTGGAAGGGCGTGATCGAGCGGCTCAGATGGCCATGCTCGGGATCGGCGCCGGCCGTCTCGCTGATGAGCTTCTCGACGGGCTTCTTGCGCAGAAGACGGGTGCCCAAAGTATGCTGTTCTGACATGTGCGTTCCTCCCACATCCCCAAAGAGGCAAACCGGCGCGCCATGTGGAGTGCGGCCGGTTTCATGATTGAGGCGCTTTCGGCGCTCTTGGTCTTGGCCCGTGCTTTTAGCGCCAAACGCCCGAAATGTGCTGCCGTTGTTGGCCCTGACGGCAAGCGAAGCTGTCGGCCCATGGCAGGCGCGAAGCGGTTTCTGCTGCGCCACTCGACAGGGTCGGCCTGGAAATGCCAGACTGCCGGATGAGGGAAGACCCATGAAAGACAGCGATGCCTCGGTGAAGCTCGATCACCTGGATCTGAAAATCCTGGCCAAGCTGCAGACCGATGCCCGCATCACCAACCAGGAGCTGGCCGATGCCGTCGGCCTGTCGCCAAGTCCTTGTTTGCAGCGCGTCAAGAGGCTGGAGCGCGCCGGCATCATCTCTGTGTACCAGGCGCAGATCGACCTCAATAAAGTGTGTCGGCATGTCGATGTCATCGCCGCCGTCACGCTCAACAGCCACGGGCTCGACGACTTCAATGATTTCGAGAAGATGGTCGCCGGCATGCGCCATGTGGTCGAATGCACCAAGCTTTCGGGCACCATCGACTATCTGGTGCGCTTCATCTGCCCCGATATCGGCTCCTACCAGATGCTGTCGGACGAGCTCCTGAAGCTCGGGCCGAAAGTGGGAAACCTGAGCTCCTATATCGTGTTGAAGGCGGTGAAGCCCTTCCGCGGCGTGGTGCTCGACGATCTGGTATCGTGATTCCCTATTTCGTCATCCCGGCGGAAGCCGGGACCCATTAAATTCATCGATGCGAGCAGCGCCGCCCGGTTAATTCTAGTCAGGGGGTCCCGGCTTTCGCCGGGATGACGGATGAGGGTACGCTGGTAATCTCATTTCTATCGTCACCGCATGCATCGAGAGTGCACCTCATGAAAGCCGTCTATTACGAAGCCTTCGGGCAGCCGCCCGTTCTCACCGACGTTCCCGATCCCACCCCTGGTCCTCACAGTGTGGTCATCAAAGTCGAGGCGACCGGCCTGTGCCGCAGCGACTGGCATGGCTGGATGGGGCATGATCCCGATATCAGGCTGCCGCATGTGCCGGGCCATGAGCTGGCCGGCGTCATCGTCGCCACCGGACGCCAGGTCTCGCGCTGGCGGCAGGGCGATCGGGTGACCGTGCCCTTTGTCGGTGGTTGCGGCACCTGTCCCGAATGCGCCAGCGGCAACCACCAGGTCTGCGAGCGGCAATTCCAGCCGGGCTTCACCGCCTGGGGCTCTTTCGCCGATTATGTCGCGATTGATTTCGCCGATATCAACCTGATCAGGCTGCCGGAGGCGCTCGATTTCGCCACAGCCGCCAGCCTTGGCTGCCGGTTCGTCACTTCCTTCCGCGCCATTGTCGATCAGGCGCGCGTCGCGCCCGGCGAATGGGTCGCGGTGCATGGCGCGGGCGGTGTCGGCCTCTCGGCGATCATGATCGCATCAGCCATGGGCGCCAATGTCATCGCCGTCGATCTGGCACCGGAGAAGCTCGCGCTGGCTCGGGACTGTGGCGCCGTGGCCGGCATCGACGCGTCGCAGACCCAGGATGTCGTGGCGGCGATCCGCGAGCTGACGAAGGGCGGCGCCCATGTGTCGCTGGATGCGCTGGGCTCGCCAAAGACCTGCTTCAACTCGATCGCGTGTCTGAGACGGCGCGGCCGGCATGTGCAGGTAGGACTGATGCTCGGCGATCATGCGAGCGCCGCCATACCCATGGACAAGGTGATCGCGCATGAGATCGAGATCCGCGGCAGCCACGGCATGCAGGCGCATCGCTACCCGGCGATGATGGAGATGATCCTCAGGGGCAAGCTCGCGCCGGAAAAACTGATCGGCAGGACGATCAGCCTCGCCGAGGCGCCGGAGGCGCTGATGGCGATGGACAAATTCGCCGGCACGGGTATCGCCATCATCAGGCCGTAGAGCATATCCCGCCAAAGTTGAAGACCTTGGCGATAAGGATTTGCTCCGGCATATTGCTACGGCTTGGCCCGGCTCAGGAACAGCCGGCGCACCGCCTCGCGCATGGCCGTGCGAGTCTTTTCAAGCCCGGGCCGGTCGGACAGGGACAGATTCATCGCCGCATTGGCCTCGAAGAACAGCACGCGGCCATCGGGCAGCAGGTCGAAGTCGATGCCATAGAATTCGAGCGGGATGCGGCGGCGGATCTCGTGCAGCGCCATCATGGCCGGCCGGCCCAAAGCCTCCTCGGGCATCAGGGTCATGCGCCGGGCCTCGGCCCTGATCGCGCCATCCGGATCGAAGGCCGCGATCTTCTCGCTGTCGCGCTCGTGATGGACATTCCAGGCCGGTCCGAAATGCACATGGGTGATGAAGACCTCTTCGCCGATGACCGCTGCCCTGATCTTGCGAAAGGCCCGCCCCGCCACGGGGTTGTGGACATAGCGGATGGCATAGAGCTGCATCTGTGGCTGACCGGCGAGGTGGCGGGCGAGTTCCGCCGGTGTGTCGATTCTCTCGGCGCCGATACCCTTCTGGGCGAAGGGACCGCGGATGATGAGCGGAAAGCCGATCTTCTCGCCAATGACACGCACGCCCTCATCGATCCTGCTCAAGTCATTGGTGAAGCGGATGACGGGCGGAACGACGAGACCTTCTATGCCGGCGAGCCGATCGGCATTGAGCTGGCGCGTCGTCTGGGCCGCCTTGCGCGGATGGTTGATGACGGGGAGCCCGAGGCTGTCGGCGAAGCCGGCAATGAAATCGAGCATTCGCGGTGTCGAGAGGCGTTCGGCATTCACCCAGTTGTTGAGAAAGACGTCCGGCCTCGGCATTGCGGCAAGCGCGCGCGGCGCCGAGCTCGCTTCGGGGAAGACCGAGAGAAAGCGATACTGGTCATTGTGCTTGAAGGCGAGGCTGCCGGGTGTGTTCCGGGCAAAGTGCAGATAGATAGCGCTCGCCGCTCTTTCGAGCTTCTGTGGCGCCTGGTTGATGACGCCGACCAGCAGGAGCTGGCCCGGCACCTTGTCGGTGAGATGTACCGGCACGGCTTCGACGGCGCGGCGGATCAGCTGGGCGGCCTCTTCGCCCTGTCCGGTCAGGTGAGCCGCCGCGGCGTGAGCGATCAGGAGGCCGCCATCCGGGGCAGCGGCATCGGCGGTCAGCGGGCGCAGGATTTCCGCCACTCGCGCGGCGTGGCCGGCATCGATCAGGATCGCCATGGCCGCCTTGGTGAAATCCCTGTCGGCAAGCAAACCGGGAAAGGTGCTGTTGAGCAGGGCAGCGGCCTCATCCGGGCGCTTTGCCGTGACGAGGCCGCGGGCCAGCGTGATGATCATGTGCTTGTCGGAGAGATCGGCAGGCGCGTTTCTCGGCCAGACAGGGACGGCGACAGTGGACAGGAACCGCGCAACTGCTGGCGATGGCCTCGCCTTGAGCGCCGTCAGGGCACCGGCAAGGGTGCGGAGCTTCACTTGCGCGGACGCTGATCCGGCAAGGCTGGACCGCCAGCCGGCGAGAGCCTCCTCTTCGCGGCCGAGCTGGAACTGGGCGAGGCCCAGAAAGCCCAGGATCTCGGCATCCTTCGGGCGCTGCTCCAGGAGGGCGCGATATTGGACGACCGCTTCCGCGACATTGCCCGCCCGGTGCAGGGCGATCGCCTGCTTGCGGATCGTTTCTGTCTTGCTGTCGGTCATGTTCGCCTTGTGATCAAAAAAGATAGTGAAAAGCGAGGCCTTCAAAAAGCGGGATATTCAGCAGGCGCTCGAGTCCTGCCATTACTGCGAGGCACAGCAGGCCGCCCAGCGCCGCCACGGGGAGGCGCTCGGCGGCGACAAAATAGAGATAGGCGGCAAGCAGCAAGGGAGCGCCGAGGACGAAACCGAAGCCGATAACGCCCAGCGTGAAGCCCGTGATCCACAGCATGATCGTCACTTCGCGGGTGGAGGCGACCGGGGGATCATCGGCCCGAGCGGCGCTTGCTCTCATTTCGATGAAGAGCTGGACGAGGCTCAGGACAAGGCCAGGCAATCCGACCAGCAGCGGCATCACCGCGGCCTCATGCCTGAAGGAGAGGGCCTGGATGACGAAGAGCGTGAAGACCAGTGTCATCACCAGGCTCGTCACGATGCGCCCGTTCATTTTCATGTAGCGACCGCCTCGCGCCGCGCGCGTATGATGTAGAGGACGAGTGTCGCGGCGATGATCGCGAGCAGCACGAGCGAAAGGGGGCGCAGGAGGAAAGCTGGTCCCCACAGCGCCATCGCCTTGTGGAAAGAGTTTTCGGCGATGGGCCCCAGCACGATGCCGATCACGAAAGGCGGTCGCGGCCAGTCATATTTCTTGAACAGCCAGCCGAGCGCGCCGAGCCCGAGGAAGAGCATGAAATTCTGCCAGGCGCCGGCGCCCAGATAGGAGCCGAGCAGCGACAAGGCGATGACGAAGGGAATGAGAAGTCCGGTGCGCAGGCCGGCGATGCGGCTGAGCCAGGGCGCCATCGCGAGCAGTAGCAGGACGGCGAGGATATTGGCGATGGCGAGCGTCCAGATCAGCGCCCAGACGACGTCGCTCTTGCCGGCGGCGAAGCCGGGACCGGGCTGAATGCCCAGCATGACGAAGGCGCCGAGCAGGATCGCCATGCCGGAGCTGCCGGGAATGCCGAAATAGAGGGTCGGCAGCAGGGCGCCGCCTTCCTTGGAATTGTTGGCGGTCTCGGGCGCGATGACGCCTTCGACGGCGCCCTTGCCGAAGCGTTCGGGGGTCTTCGACGATTGCACCGCATGGCCATAGCAGAGCCATGAGGCGACATCGCCGCCAAGCCCCGGGATGAGGCCGATGAAGGCGCCGATGAGCGAGGTGCGCAAGGTGAGAAACCAGTGGCGGAAGACGTCGATACAGCCCCTTACCACATCGCTCATGCTGTAGCTCGTCTCGCTCCTCCCCGCGGTAAGATTGCCACGCAGTGCGAGCGCTACCATTTCGGGGATGGCGAAGATGGCGATGACGGCGGTGACGGGGTCGATGCCGTCCCACAGGAAGAGCTGGCCAAAAGTGTAGCGATCCTGGCCGCTCACCGGATCGAGCCCGACGGTTGCGATGATGAGGCCGAACAGGCCGACGATCAGGCCCTTCACCAGGCTGTCGCCGCTCAAGGCGGCGATGAAGGTGATGCCGAGCACGGCGAGGAGGAAGAACTCGGCCGGGCTGAAGGCCAATACGATCGGCTCGACAGAGGGCAATAGAAGGCTGAGGAACACAGCACCGATCACGCCGCCGATGCCGGAGGCGCAGAGCGTGGCGCCCAACGCGCGGCCGGCTTCGCCCTTCCGCGTCATCGGATAGCCATCGACGATGGTGGCGGCATCGGGGCCGGTGCCCGGAATGCCGAACAGGATGCTGGGAATGGCGCCCGATGTGTGGACGACCGAATGCATGGCGAGCAGAAAGACGGCGCCCGGGATCGGGTCCATGCCGAAGACGAAGGGAATGAGGAAAATGATGCCGAGCTTGCCGCCGAGTCCCGGCATGATGCCGAAGAACAGCCCGACCAGGACGCCCAGCGTCATCAGCATCATCATATGAGGTGAGAAGAGGATGCCGAAGAGCGAGGAGAGCGAGCTGTCAAGCATCAGGCGAGCCTCTTGGCCCTCTCCCCGCTGAAGCGGGGAGAGGGTGAGGCCGCATCACCTGCGATCCGGCCGCTCATTCTTCCTGCAGCAGCTCCTTGAGCAGCGCCAAGGTCGCAGGCGGCTGATCGAAGGCGGCGCGGACACGTTCGGCGACGGCATCGCCGGAAGCGGGCGCGATCGGCAGTTCGAGTTTTTCCGCTTCCGCCACAAGCTCGGGATCTGCCAGCGCGGCCATATAGGCCTCACGCAGCGCTTTCAGCTGATCGGCCGGAATGCCGGGCGGGCCGGCGGTCAGGCGCGACAGTTGCGCTTGTGTGGCGATGAAGTCGATAATGGCTTTCGCGGTGTCGTCCCTGGCATGGGCGCTTGCCTGCGGATTTGGCGAATCCGCCTGGCCGCCGATCTCGAGGATGATCTTGCCGTTGCCATTGGCGATGAAGGGCTTGAGCGAGCTCTCCGATCCGACATAGGCCTCGATCTCGCCGCGCAGCATGGCGAGCTCGGCCTCGGTTCCCTCATAGCCCGGGATGATTTCGAGGTTGAGACCGAAGGCGCGGGTCAACATGCGGGTCTCCTGATAGGAAGCGGCGCCCTTGCCGGACGCCGCCATCTTGACCTTGTGATCGGGCTTGCGCAGATCATCAAGACTGTTGAGGCCGGACTTGGCCGAGACGACGAGGACGCGCTTCTCGCTCGCGGCCTTGCCGATCCAGCTCATCCTGGCGAGATCGAGGCCATCTGTCTCGGTGGCGGTCAGCTGCCAGGAGATGAGGCCGGTGTTGAAGGTGCCGATGGTCAGGCCGTCGGCATCGGCGCTATTGATCATCTTGGCGCCGATGAGATGAGCCGCCCCCGGCACATTCTTCACGATGACGCGTGAGCCGGGAAGATGCTTCTCCAGAAAGCGCGCGACCAGCCGCCCCATCGTGTCGTAGCCGCCGCCCGGCTTGGTCGCCACGATATAGGTGATGGTCTTGCCGTCGAAGAGATTGCTTTGAGCGCCGGCCTGCTGAATCGACCCGAGAGCCAGCAGGATCAAAGAGGCCGTAAGCGCCAATATCCGGTTCATGGTCTCACCCCTTGTTCTGCCCACTGGACACTGTCTTACTTCGCGGCATAGTCAATCGCAACCATGAGCAATTCAGCGATATCCGGCGACCCCTCGCTGCTCGATCCGGTCCACTGCGGCGAGGATCTGGCCCACAATGCGGCGCGCTTCAGTGCGCTGGCGCCGCTTCATTGCGACGGCTGCGCCGACTATCATATCCGCAGCGCGCTCCATCGGTATGCCGGTCCGCGCAAGCTCTTCGACCGGCCGGAGCTCATCCGGCTCGCATCGAGGCTCATCGCCGAGAAGGCCGTGCAGTCCGACCGGACGATCGAGATCGTCATCGCCGGGGCGGCCGATACGGCCATGCTCGCCACTTGCGCGCATGCGGCAGCGACGCTCGGCGCCGGCATTCTCGGGCGCTGCCGGTTCACCGTGCTCGATCGCTGCACGACGCCGCTTCTGATCTGCGCCGAGTTCGCGGCGCGACATGGGCTCGATTTCGCGGCGCAGGCGGGTGACCTGCTTTCGGCTGTGGCACCATGCGCCGCCGATCTGATCGTCACCCACAGCGTGTTCAGATTCATTCCGCATGAAGCTCAGGCGACCCTGCTGCGGCGGATCGGAAATTGGCTTGCGCCCGGGGGCCGCCTCATCCTGTCCAACCGCATATTGCTCGATGATGATGGAGCGGAGTCAAAGGGTGAAATGCGCAAGCGCACAGCCGCGAATGCCGCGGCCCGACAGGCTTTGGCGGAAGGACGGCTCACCCTTTCGGAATCAGCCGGAGCGACGCTGGATCGTCTCGAACGCGCCAAAGGCGACGGTCAGGGGCGGCCGGGGGAGTTTCGATCGCTGGCGGAGGTCAGGAGTCTCATTCGAAAATCCGGCTTGATGGAGATATCGGTCGAAGAACTTGCCTTTGAATTTGCCATCGGGCCCGGCGACGTCATGCACCGGAGGCGCGTGCATGCGGTGCTCGGGCGCTCCGGGGAGGAGCGGCGTGGTTAACGCCTTTTCAAGGTCGCAAGCGCACACTTGCGCGAGCAATCGTCTCGAAAGCGCCGTGCCATGCCGACCGCCCTGCCTGAAGCTCCGGCCTTCACCTTGACCTGCCCGGCCAAGGACAGCCCAGATCGCGAGGTCAGGGCCATAAGGGCGCGCGGCAACCTGCCCCTGATGATCGATGACCGGCTGCTGGCCGAGATCGCGCAGGGCGATCTGGCCGAGAGCTGGGAGACCGCGGTGCATCTGCCGGCCGCAGCCCTTGCCGATATGAGCAGGCTCGCCGGCGCGCGTCTCGCCTCGGTGCTCGAGGACAATATCGGCTCGGCCGATCTGACCGATGTGGTGAGCGATGCCGCCGTCCTATTCCTCCTCGCCATGCGCCGCGCCGGGGTGCGGACTCCCGACGAGATCGTGCCCTGCACCTTGCTGTGGGACGAGGAGAAGCGGCAGGAACTCGTGCTGAAGCGGGCCTAGCCCATGGCGGAGAAGGACAGCTTCATGCCGGCGCCGGAGCTTGGCCGGTCATTCCGTCCGGGGCTCGGCGTCAATCTCCTGATGCGCGATGTAAACGAAGGCGTGCGCTTCGCCAGGGACGTATTGGGCGCCACCATCCTGCATGCCGATGATGATTTCGCCGCCATCCGGTTCGGTGACAGCGTGTGGATGCTGCATCACGACCGGACCTATCGCGGCAATGCGGTGCTGGGCCTCGTCCAGGGTATGGAAGGCCGTGGCGCCGGCATCGAGCTCAGGCTCTATGGCTGCCCGCCCGATGAAGCCGAAGCCCGGGCGCGGGCTGGCGGCTGGACGGTTCTCGCCGGCGCGATCGACAAGCCGCATGGGCTTCGCGAATGCGTCATCCTCGACCATGAAGGCTATGCCTGGGTTCCGGGCATCGGTATTCCCGACAAGTGAGGACAATATCCGGCGGGTAGGGATTTCCGATCCAGCGCAGGCGTATGCGCTCCTGCTCGGGAGTGCGTGAGCGGATCGACGACCAGTAATGAGCGCGGGACATCAGCGCCGCCAGTCGAAGACCGCAGTGACGAAGCCCTGCGCGTCATGGACCAGCTCATCGAGCAGGGACAAAGGGGTTGGTTGCGCGGGCGTCATCTCGCCCGTAACCTCGCCTTCGGCAAAGGTGAGGCGGGCGCCGAACTTTCCGGCGATATGGCGCATGCGCGCATTCTCGCTGAGGCAGATCATATGGAGACGGGCAATGCCGCGGTTCTGCGCCGAAGTGAGGATGCGGTCCATCAGCTCGCTGCCCAGCCCCTGGTCCTGCCAGTCCTTTTCGACCGCGAAAGCCGCCTCGGCATCGGGCGAGGCGCCGCCGAAGATGCTGCGCAATTCGGCAGAGCCCCTGATCTCGCCGTCGATGAAGACGGCGAAGATGGTGGCGTCGAGCCGGAAGGCGGTGTCGACATAGGCATCGATGAAATGGTCGGTGGTGACGCCGCCGAAGCGCAGGCGTCTTGCCTCAGGGTCAAGGCGTTTGAGATGGGCCCGCAAGGCCCCCAGATCGCCGATCCATAATTTGCGTAAGGTCTTCTGCATGTTGAATAAAAGTCTCAAGCCTTCGACTGCTCTCCGGCCGGACTGTCCATCGCGAACATGACAAGAATTATGCTGCATTGCATCAAAATCAAGGAGATTTTTTGTGCAGTGCATGATGAAAAGCCCATCAGCCTGGTTGGCCCTGTCACGGCAATTTGGCGCATGTTTTCGGAGAGCAAGGCGTTTATAGAGCCATCATCGAGACGGCCATCGGCCACGGGAGGATTTTCATGACCAGGACAATCGGACATTTCATCGGCGGCAAGCGGGTCGAGGGCAAGTCGGGCCGGTTCGGCGACATCTTCGATCCGAATACCGGCGAGCTGCAGGCGAAAGTGGCGCTCGCCTCCAAGGCGGAGCTGCATGAGGCGGTGCTCAATGCCAAGTCGGCGCAGCCGGCCTGGGCGGCGAAGAACCCGCAGGTGCGGGCGCGCGTGATGATGAAGTTCCTCGAGCTTGCCAACCAGCATCGCGAGGAGCTGGCGCTCCTCATCTCGATGGAGCATGGCAAGACGATCCCCGATGCCTTGGGCGATCTGCAGCGCGGTCTCGAAGTGGCGGAGTTCTGCACCGGCATCCCGCATCTGCTGAAGGGCGAGTTCACCGATGGCGCCGGCCCCGGCATCGACATGTATTCGATGCGCCAGCCGGTCGGCATCGCCGCCGGCATCACGCCGTTCAATTTCCCGGCGATGATCCCCTTGTGGAAGGCGGCCCCGGCGATCGCCTGCGGCAATGCCTTCATCCTGAAGCCGTCCGAGCGCGATCCGTCCTGCCCGATGCGCCTCGCCGAGCTCTTCATCGAAGCGGGCCTGCCGCCCGGCATCCTCAATGTCGTCAATGGCGACAAGGAAGCGGTCGATGCGGTGCTCGATGATCCCGACATCGCGGCTATCGGCTTCGTCGGCTCGACGCCCATCGCGCATTATGTCTATTCGCGCGGCACCGCCAATGGCAAGCGCGTGCAATGCTTCGGCGGCGCCAAGAACCACATGATCGTGATGCCCGATGCCGACATGGACAAGGCCGTCGATGCGCTGATCGGTGCGGGCTATGGCTCGGCGGGCGAGCGCTGCATGGCCATCTCGGTCGCGGTGCCGGTCGGCGAGGCCACCGCCAATGCGCTGGTCGACAAGCTCATCCCGCGCGTCGAGAAGCTGAAGGTCGGCCTGTCGACGGACCGCGAGGCTGATTACGGCCCGCTCGTCACCAAGATGCATCTCGACAAGGTGAAGTCCTATATCGATCTCGGCATCCAGGAAGGCGCCAAGCTCAAGGTGGATGGCCGCGGCTTCAAGATGCAGGGCTATGAGAACGGCTTCTTCCTCGGCGGCTCGCTGTTCGACAATGTCACCAAGGACATGCGCATCTACAAGGAAGAGATCTTCGGTCCGGTGCTCTCGGTGGTGCGCGCCAAGACCTATGAGGAAGGCCTCGAGCTTGCCAATGACCATGAATATGGCAATGGCGTCGCCATCTTCACGCGCGACGGCGATGCGGCGCGCGATTTTGCCTCGCGCGTCCAGGTCGGCATGATCGGCATCAACGTGCCGATCCCGGTGCCGCTCGCCTATCACACTTTCGGCGGCTGGAAGCGTTCGGCCTTCGGCGATCTCAACCAGCACGGCCCCGACGCGGTGCGCTTCTATACCCGCACCAAGACGGTGACTTCGCGCTGGCCCTCCGGCATCAAGGAAGGCGCGCAGTTCTCCATCCCGACGATGCGCTAAGCATGAAGAATATCGAGAACGCCATTGCTGCCGCACAAGTGCTGAGCTTCAGGCTGCCTATGCTATGGGCGATGACGTTCTCGCCGACGCCGGCGCGGCGTGCGGAGGCGGTTCGGATGATCGTCGAGAAGCAGATGGCGGTGGCGGTAGGCATGAATGCCGCTGCCCTGTCCGCGCTTACGACATGGATGAGGTTCGCCGGTGGGCAGCGCATCTCGGCGGGAACGGCAGGGCAGGAGATCACCAAAGCGGCGATACGGCCGGTTCAGCGGCGCGTCAGGGCCAATGCGCGCAGGCTGAAGCGTCGCCAGCGCATCTGAATGTGCTCGGACGATTGCTCAGGGATACTGGTCTCTTGTTTGCAACTTACCCAGGGACAGGATACTGTCGGTTCCAAGGAGATTCCCCAAGATATTCTAACCTGTGATAAAGCCACTTGCCGGACTACGTCAGCCAGCCCTTGCGCTTTCTCCCTATGCGTCGTGCTTCCACTGCCGACGCATACGATCTCTATCGGGCGGCATTGGAGTGGTCGCTCGATGATCCAATCGTCATCGACAATCGTGACGATCTAAAATCCGAAACTAAGTGGCGAGATCTGGTTGAGCCATACGAACACCAGGTTACCAATCTAATTACGTTTTGCCGTAGGCTACCTGTTACTTTGCTCGCAGATGATGTTGGTTTGGGTAAGACCATCAGCGCGGGCCTCATCACAAGTGAGCTTATGGCCCGGAAGCGGGTGGCGCATCTCCTCGTCATATGCCCGAAGATTCTTGGACCTCAGTGGAAAGAGGAACTCGAGACGAAGTTTGGCATTCCGTCTGTCATTGCAGTAGGGGGAGAGCTCATTTCTGCTGAACTTAAAGATGACAGATATGCGGTAATTACAACGTACAACTCGGCCCGATTGCATTTGAAAAAGGTGCCGCAAGACCGATTTCAGATGCTCGTCCTCGATGAAGCGCACAAGCTTAGAAATTTGCACGGTGTCGACAATCCTCCCAAAATTGCGCAAATGATGATTCAGGTCTTAAGGGACCGCTTCTTCAAATACGTACTGATGCTCACAGCAACTCCAATTCAGAACCGATTGTGGGATCTTTATTCCCTTGTGGATTTGTTATCCACGGCAAGAGGGCACGAGAATCCCTTCGGTACGCCAGGATTGTTCAAGAGGAACTATATTGCCGACGCCGCAACAGGCGCGCGTCATTTGAAGCCAGAAGCAAAGGATCAATTTAGATCCATAGTCTACAGTTATATGTCGCGCATCAGGAGAGGTGACGCACACCTAATCTTTCCAGAGCGCCAGGTATTGCTACATCCGATCGCTCCGACCGAAGCTGAAATGGAGCTGCTGAATTTCGTTGCGAATTCGATCCTGGACCTCAATGCACTCGCCCAGATTGGAATATTGAAAGCATTTACTAGTAGTCCTTACGCTCTGCTCTCCTTCGTGGAAAGCATGGCCAGAAACAAGACTGCCCCTCCTTCACTTGCGGTGGGTACAAGGAAAATCATTCAATCGATGAAGAGCTTTGCAAAGCTTGATGGTTTGGCAGAGCTTGTAAACCATGTACGGCGCGAGCGTCCGAGCGATTGGCGGCTTGTGATTTTTACTACAAGTCGTGAAACGCAAACCAGCATAGAGAGCTTGCTAAAGGCCCAGGGAGTAAATGTCGAAACCATTAATGGACAGTCGGGTCATCGAAATCAGGAGACATTGAGGAAATTCAGAACTACTCCTCCTGAAATAAACGCGATTGTTTCCACAGAGGCTGGTGCCGAAGGCGTGAATCTTCAAGCGGCCAATGTCTTGGTCAACTTTGATCTGCCTTGGAATCCAATGATTGTTGAGCAAAGGGTCGGTCGCATTCAGCGCTTGGGCTCAGTTCATAGATCTGTCTCAATCTACAACCTGGTGCTTGCCGGTACCTTCGATGAATTTATCGTTGGCCGTTTAATGGAAAAACTGCAATTGGCTTCACATGCGATTGGGGATATCGAGGCACTGCTGGAAACGGCGGGGATTGACGATGAAGGCGAGAATGAGAGTTTTGAGGAAAAAATTCGCAAACTTGTGATGGCCTCACTCGCTGGCCAAAATGTTGAGTTATCTACGCAACGGGAACTTCAAAGTATAGAGAAGGCGAGATCCACTCTCATTGAGCAAGAAAAGACGATCAATACCCTCCTAGGGAATATGGGAGATGTTGGTGTTACTGGTCCGCGCTCTCCAACACTTCCTGCACTTGAAAGGATAATGACGGCACGGGAGTTCGCGCTCGCGGGTTTGAGGCATTTGGGTGCGACGCTTACAGATAGACCCGACGGTTGCTTTCTCGCTAGAGTAGAAGGCCGTAGTGACATCGTTCTCGCAGAAGGCACAGAGGCCCCTTCAGATACTCGCTTTGTCGACTATCGCCCTGGCTCACCCGCGTTTGATAGGCTGGCAACGCGCTTGTCGAGTCAGCCGCTTCATCGCGTTATCAGCGACGTTGATGGACTGCCGGAAAAAGCCGATCATCTGGCGCGTCAATGGGTGGCGACTTTTGAGGGAGCTCCACGTGGCACGTCCATAATCTCTACGAAAATCTCGTTTGAGGGACGAGCATTGGTGCGAGCGAGAGCATTTGTTGCGCATGATTCATACGAACGATTAATCAGAACGGAATGCAATTCAGCGCAACATTCCATTACGAAGAATGAGCGACCATCAGCACTCAAGTCCGAGATCGGCGATCTTGGCGAGCTGGGTTTGAACCAAACCGCTTTGCAATCGGCCATTGAGGCTGACGAAGCAATCGCAGAATTTTCACGTTTTTATGTCGAGCGAAGGGCAGATGAAGTTGCCGCCGCAATTAACGACAATCGGAAGGCCAAGAAGCTGGAAGATGAGTACACTCCACGATTGGAGGCGACGATTGTCGGACTCGAAGGGCGTACTGAGCACTGCCTGGAAACTACCGTAAATTACAGCCTTGGGACCGGATTTCTTTATGAAAGTAAGCTGTCGATACTACCCTCGCGCGGGCAAATTTTGAACAGTCCAAGTATAGGTCAATGCGCTTATTCAAAGCGGAACGTACCAATCGACTGTTTGGCTGGGTGTGAGATATCGGGCAGCAAATGCCTTAAAGAACTACTTGTACAGTCCGAGTACTCCAAACGTCTGGCGCTTGCTGAATATGTCGTTCCCTGCGTGCTTACTGGGAAAAGGGTCCTCATTGATGAAGTTGAAGTATCTGCTGTTTCGGGGAAGCACATTCTAAAACATCTACTCAAGACATCTGCCGTCAGCGGTAGAAAGGCAGCACCTTCAGAGTGTGGGCAGTGCGAATTTACTTCGACTACGGCTCTTTTAGATGAACTTAACGTGAGCGAAGTGAGCGGTCGGCGCTATCGTGTTGACAGGCAAAGAGTCTCTAGTCTTTCTGATCGTAAAGGTGACAAGAGCGAGTTTGTAAATTGCGAATACAGCAACAAATCTCTCCTCCCTGACGAAGCTGTGCGCTGCGACGTAACTGGAAAGTTAGTCGCTCCAGGGATTCTCCGGAGATGCGATGTGACTGGCCAGATGGTTGTTCCGACGGAACTAAAAGTTTGTGCAGAGTCGGGAAGAGTCGCCATTAAGGATCGCTTCGTGTCGAGTAGTGTGTCCGGGGCCAATTTCATTAAAGAGTATGCTGTTGCTGCTATTGGAGGCAGTGTTTGTCGGCCGTCGGAGTGTGGATATTGTTTGTGGAGCGGTGAGTTTTGGCATCCTGATGACATTAGAGTCTGCTCGTTGACCCAAGTGTCTGTGCACGTTGATTTCACCGTTAGTCAGCCACCGAAGCTGCTGCCGCTTGTCGAGTTGCTCCACGGTGATAATTTGAGCACAGATGTACGTCAGTGGTGGCCTATCATTGAATCTGCATTTGCATCCAAAACCGGTAATGAGCGAGGACACGTAGTAAATGCCGTACTGTCTCCCAGTCGGCGTTTTCTGGCGTGTGCCGTGCTTTCGCACTCTATGATGGGGTTAAAAAAGCGAGTCACGGGATTGGTTTTTTCATTTGAAAAGAAGAAAATAATGGGGACGGTTGTTGTTGGTAAACGCAGTGGCGGTTCCTGGAGTCCTGCGTAGCACGGGGCTATGATGGCTGATGCGCGCGTTCCCCGCTGGAACGCGCCGTTAATTCCCCGGTAAGGATTGGGTGCGAGTCTGATGAGTCTAACGCGGAGCGTCGCCTTTTGATGCTCCGGGGCCCGCCTGACCGACACGGCAAAAACCTCCGGCCAAACGGCGTCTCGGACCGAGATGGAGGTTTGCATGTTGCCGAACACATTCCGGCGCAGCTTTCTCGCCGCCGGCTTTATCCTTGCCACGCCCGCCATCGCTTCCGCCCAGTTCGCCATGTGCGGCGAGCGGGCGCAGATCATCGATCAGCTCAAGGCGAAATACAAAGAGACCCGCCAGGCGGTCGGGCTCATCTCCAACAACGGTGCCGCCGAGCTCTTCGTGTCGGAGAAGGGTACCTGGACCATGATCGTGACGGTCGAGAGCGGCAAGAGCTGCATCATCGCCGCCGGCCATTCCTGGGATTCGGCGCCCACACTGGCGCAGGGCACCGGGATCTGATCGGGCGCCAAGACTTTCGATGTAAAGCGATCAGGCGGCGCCAAGCGCTTCCTTGAACGACACGAGACGGCGTTTCTTCCTGTCCCAGAGCACCAGTCGCACCGACCTCAGGCTCTCCAGCAAGGTGAGACGGCCGACATCCTTGAGCTCCGGCCGGTCGCGCAGCACTTCCGGCAGCCGGTAGTAGGGGATCCGGCTCGACAAATGATGCACATGATGCACGCCGATATTGGCGGTGAACCAGCGCAGCACGACCGGCAGATCATAATGCGAGCTGCCATGCAGCGCGGCATCATGGAAGCTCCAGTCGGCGTCATGGTCCCAGAATGTTTCCTCGAACTGGTGCTGGACATAGAACAGCCAGACGCCGATCGAGGCCGCGATGAGCGTGATCGGCAGATGAACGAGCAGGAACGGTCCTACACCCACCAGCCAGATGACGGCGGCAATGAGGAGCGCGATTGCGACATTCGTCGCCATGGCGCTCACCCAGGGCCGCCAGCCGTCGCGCATCAGCCCCATCGGCAGCCGGTGGCGCAAAAGGAAGAGATAGGCTGGACCGATGCCGAACATCACCAGCGGGTGCCGGTAGAGGCGATAGAGACGCCGGCGCCAGGGGGAGCGGGCCTGAAACTCATCCACGGTCAGCGTGTCGATGTCGCCGATGCCGCGATGATCGAGATTGCCGGACGTTGCATGGTGCAGAGCATGCGAATGCCGCCAGTAGTCATAGGGCGTCAGGGTCAGCACGCCAAGAACGCGGCCGACCCAGTCATTGCTGGGCCGGTGACGGAAGAATGCGCCGTGGCCGCAATCATGCTGGATCAGGAATAGCCGCACCAGAAAGCCCGCCGCCGGCACGGCCAGCAGCAAGCCGATCCAATAGCCTTCACGCACGGCGACCCAGATCACAAACCAGATGAGCAGGAACGGCACGAGCGTGACGCAGAGCTCGAACAGGCTGCGCGCGATATTGGGCTCGCGATAGGGGGCGAGATCCTTCATCAGCTGGCGCGAATTGGGCGCAAGAGGGGCATCGCGAGATGGCTCGGGCATAGGCAGGCTCCTGACCGGCTGGAAGGTGCGAAACAGTTTCCCATCGGTGATGGGATCACGCGCAGCACCACTCACTATTTCCATCGGTGGGAGGTTGCTTCCCGGTCGTGACCAACGTCTGCCGGGATCAAGCGGGCGCTGGAAGCCAATGGGGCGAAATCGGATTCGCCTGGGAATAGAGACGTTAGAGACTGCCGCTCCCGAGGTCTAATGAATTATGATCACGCTTCAGGCATCGCCGATGAATGATATGCCCATCAAAGGCTAAGCTTGCGATTCCCTTCAGGATTATCGACTTTGCGATCAAAGAGGAACCTTCGCCTGCGCTTCCGCATTAGCAGTCAGGTCAGAAGCCTGTCCTGCTCCGGTGAGCAGGTTTGGAGAACAAAATGCCTAGGATCATCGGGCTTGCATGCGCCCTTCTGTTCGGCACGCTGTCAGTGACGGCGGTCGAAGCCCAGACTCAGAACTGCGCGCCACATGATGAAGTCATCAAGGTGCTGAACGCCAAATATCAGGAGCGTCAGCGCGCCGTCGGACTCATCAATGAGAAGGCGATGATGGAAGTCTATATTTCCACCAACGGCACCTGGACGATGGTCGTCACCAATGAAGCAGGGCTGACATGCATCATGGCGGCCGGTGAAGCCTGGGACGAGACCGTGCCGGTGCCGGTGGCCGGGCTCGGCAGCTAGGTCCCTGTTGCGCCTCAGGACGCCGCACGCCATAAGGCGGCATGGGGTTGTGGGCGGATTACCAGAACAAGGTCGAGACCGGCGAATTGCGCACCGATGAAGCGCAGGCGCAAGTGGCGCGCCGACTCGATGCGCTGGCCTCGGTGCTTGCCGACTATGACCCGCAGCCCGGCGGATTTTTCGGGCGCCTGATCGGCGCGAAAAACGGGCGCGCGCCAAAGGGCGTCTATATCCAGGGAGAGGTCGGGCGCGGCAAGACGATGCTGATGGACCTCTTCCATGCGGTGGCCGACATCGCGCCGAAGCGGCGGGTGCATTTCCACGGCTTCATGCAGGACATCCATCGGCGCCTGCATGCGGCGCGCCGCCATGCCAGGGATCCCTTGAAAGACGTGGCCAGGGCGGTGGCCGGCGAAGCGCGCCTTCTCTGCCTCGATGAGATGCAGATCGCCGACATTGCGGATGCGATGATCGTCGGGCGCCTGTTCGAGATCCTGCTCGCAGAGGGTAGCGTGGTGGTGACGACCTCCAACCAGAAGCCCGCCGATCTCTATCCCGACGGCCTCAACCGCCAGCTCTTTTTGCCCTTCGTCCAACTCATCGAAGAGAAGCTCGATGTGGTGACGCTCGACAGCCCGATGGACTATCGCCTCGGCCGGGTAAAAGGACACGAAACCTTCATCCATCCCCTGGGATGCGACGCCGACCGCAAGCTCCAGGATCTGTGGCAGAAGCTCACCGACACGGAGCAGGGCGAGACGCGCAATCTCGACGTGCTCGGCCGCACGCTCCCGGTGCCGCAGGCGGCGCATGGCGCGGCGCGCTTCAGCTTCGCCGATCTCTGCGAGGCGCCGCTCGGCCCCCCGGACTATCTCGCCATCGCCCGGAATTTCGGCACGGTGTTCATCGAGCGCATCCCCATTCTGACCCCCCCCTATCGCAACCCGTCCAAACGCTTCATCCTCCTCATCGACACGCTCTATGACGCGCATGTGCGGCTCGTCGCCTCCGCCGCCGGGCCGCCGGAGGAGCTCCACCCCAGGGGCCATCACGTCAAGGAGTTCGCGCGAACGGTCTCGCGGCTGCAGGAAATGCAGTCTGCCTCCTGGTGGGGTGCAAAAATCGCCGAAACTTGACGTTTTGGTCAGGATTTAACCCATATGAAGCTTGAAGGTGTCAGTGTTGCGAGGTACAGCTTCCCTCGCTTTCTGCATTGGCGCGCGTCCATACGCGTTGACCTGCACGTCACAGGGAAAATCAAATGGCTCGAAACAAAATTGCGCTGATCGGCGGTGGCATGATCGGCGGGACTCTCGCGCATCTCGCATCCTTGAAGGAACTCGGCGACATCACGGTCTTCGACATCGCGGAGGGCCTGCCGCAGGGCAAATCGCTCGATATCGCGCAATCGGGTCCGGTCGAGGGTTTCGACGCCAAGCTGTCCGGCACCAATAAATATGAAGCCATCGAGGGCGCCGATGTCGTGATCGTCACGGCCGGCGTGCCGCGCAAGCCCGGCATGAGCCGCGACGACCTGCTCGAGATCAATCTCAAGGTGATGGCGCAGGTCGGCGCCGGCATCGCCAAATACGCGCCCAAGGCCTTCGTCATCTGCATCACCAACCCGCTCGATGTCATGGTGTGGGCGCTGCAGAAATATTCGAACCTGCCGGCCAACAAGGTGATCGGCATGGCGGGCGTGCTCGATTCATCGCGCTTCCGTCATTTCCTTGCCGAGGAATTCAATGTGTCGGTCGAGGACGTCACCGCCTTCGTGCTCGGCGGCCATGGCGACACGATGGTGCCGCTGACGCGCTATTCGACGGTGGCCGGCATTCCGGTGCCCGATCTCGTGCAGATGAAATGGACGACGCAGCAGCGCATCGATCAGATCGTGCAACGCACCCGTGACGGCGGCGCCGAGATCGTCGGCCTGCTCAAGACCGGCTCGGCCTATTACGCGCCGGCGACCTCGGCGATCGCGATGGCGGAATCCTATCTGAAAGACAAGAAGCGCGTGCTGCCCTGCGCCGCGCAGCTCACCGGCCAGTATGGCGTCGACAATCTCTATGTCGGCGTGCCGGTGGTGATCGGTTCGGGCGGCGTCGAGCGTATCGTCGAGATCAAGCTCGATCCGGAAGAGAAGACGGCCTTCCGCAAGTCGGTCGATTCGGTGAAGGCGCTGATGGATGCGGCGAAGAAGATCGCGCCGGATTTGGCGTGATGTGAACGACATGCGGGATCGTCATCGGAGCCACATTCCGTCATCCCGGCGAAAGCCGGTATCCACTGAACCGGTGAAGCCTGGCAATCACCGCCCGCTTGCTTCCATTCAATGGGTCCCGGCTTTCGCCGGGATGACGCTGTTATACCGGCACGACACGTTGGGAGAGGCCGCATGAACATTCACGAATACCAGGCCAAGCAGGTTCTGAAGGCCTATGGCGTGCCGGTGGCCAAGGGCATCCCCGCCTTCACGGTGGATGAAGCCGTGAAGGCCGCCGAGACCTTGGGCGGACCGGTCTGGGTGGTGAAGGCGCAGATTCATGCTGGCGGGCGCGGCAAGGCAGGCGGCGTCAAGGTGGTGAAATCCATCGATGACGTTCGCAATGAAGCCAGGCGCATCCTCGGCTCGACGCTCGTCACCCATCAGACCGGCCCTTCGGGCAAGCTGGTGCAGCGCCTCTATATCGAAGAGGGCTCGGCCATCGAGAAGGAGTTCTATCTGGCACTTCTCGTCGACCGCGAGACATCCAGGCTCGCTTTCATCGTCTCGACCGAAGGCGGCATGGATATCGAGAAGGTGGCGCATGACACGCCTGACAAGATCGTCACCGTCTCGGTCGATCCCGCCACCAATATCTGCCCGCATCACGTGCGCGCCATCGCCAAGGCGCTGAAGCTGCCGCTCGGCGGGCCGCAGCAGAAGCAGCTCGCCAAGCTCGTCACCGAACTGCACCGCGCCTTCGTCGAGAAGGATATGAGCCTGCTCGAGATCAACCCGCTGATCGTCACCAAGGCGGGCGACATTCTCTGCCTCGATGCCAAGATCAATTTCGACAGCAACGCGCTCGACCGCCATCCCGATATCAAGGAACTGCGCGATGTCACGGAAGAGGATCCCAAGGAGATCGAGGCGTCGAAATTCGATCTGTCCTATGTGGCGCTCGATGGTGCCATCGGCTGCATGGTGAACGGCGCCGGCCTCGCCATGGCGACGATGGACATCATCAAGCTCTATGGCGCCGAGCCGGCGAACTTCCTCGATGTCGGCGGCGGCGCGTCGAAAGAAAAAGTCGCGGCCGCCTTCAAGATCATCACCGCCGATCCCAAGGTGAAGGGCATCCTGGTCAATATCTTCGGCGGCATCATGAAATGCGACATCATTGCCGAGGGCGTGGTCGCGGCGGTGAAGGAAGTCGGCCTCAAAGTGCCGCTGGTCGTGCGCCTCGAAGGCACCAATGTCGAGCTCGGCAAGCAGATCCTGCGCGACTCCAAGCTCAATGTGATCCCCGCCGATGATCTCGACGACGCGGCGCAGAAGATCGTCAAAGCCGTGGGGAAGGGATGATCTGATGCAGGCGCTCTATCTTCTTATTTTCATCTCGGGTCTTGCGGCTCTGCCATGGCTCGGCATGAAGATGGGAGGCCGGCCAGTGATCGCGGCAATTGCGCTGCTCGAGGCAATAGCGGTCGGTTGGCTCGCCGGGTCGATCAGAACGGTGGATATTGCGTCCTGCGGTGGCGACGATCTGTGCATCAGCGAGATGATCGGTTGGTCCGACAGGGTGGGTGTGTTGTTCGTCCTCTTCCTCTTCGCAGTCATCGGTGCGTCGACCTATCTCGCTTATGCGTTGAAGGGGAAAATGAGGGAGATTGCATAAGCGTGTTGGAGCATCTCACAGGCGCAATGTTCCTAGCCAGTTGGACCAGCATCATCTGGGCTCCGCTGGCTGTGGGTATTGGCGCTTGGAATGCTCGATCTCGATGGATTGTGGCGTCGAGCGTTGCGGTTACAATGATCGCGCTCTATTGCGGTCAAATGGTCTATCGGTCATTTCAGCCTGACTGCGAAACCCTTCCAGAATTGGAAATGTTCATGTGCCGAGAGAGAATCATCGCCCGAGCTATGCTTGACATCACCATAATCGGCGCTTCGCTCATCTCTTCGATCATTCTTCTCGTCGGCTGGCTGATCAGCCGGAAACCCGAATCCCGAAAGGTTGCTCCCTGACATGTCCATCCTGATCGGCAAGAACACCAAGGTCATCTGCCAGGGCATCACCGGCAATAACGGCACCTTCCATACGGAGCAGGCCATCGCCTATGGCACCAGGATGGTGGGCGGCGTGACGCCGGGCAAAGGCGGCACTACTCATATCGGGCTTCCCGTCTTCGACACGGTGGCGGAAGCGCGCGATGCGACGGGAGCGGATGCGACCGTCGTCTATGTGCCGCCCGCTTTCGCGGCTGATGCCATCTCGGAAGCGATCGAGGCGGAGATCCCGCTCATCATCTGCATCACCGAAGGCATTCCGGTGATGGACATGGTCAAGGTCAAGCGGGCGCTCACCGGCTCGAAATCGCGCCTCATCGGGCCCAATTGCCCGGGCGTGCTGACCCCCGGCGAATGCAAGATCGGCATCATGCCGGGCAATATCTTCAAGAAGGGCTCGGTCGGCATCGTGTCGCGCTCCGGCACCCTCACTTATGAAGCGGTGTTCCAGACGACGCAGGAAGGCCTCGGCCAGACGACCGCCGTCGGCATCGGCGGCGATCCGGTGAAGGGCACCGAGTTCATCGATGTGCTGGAGATGTTCCTCGCCGATCCCAAGACCGAATCGATCATCATGATCGGCGAGATCGGCGGCTCGGCCGAAGAAGACGCCGCCGAATTCATCCGCAAATCGAAGATCAAGAAACCCATGGCCGGCTTCATTGCCGGCCGTACCGCGCCGCCCGGACGGCGCATGGGCCATGCCGGCGCCATCATTTCGGGCGGCAAGGGCAAGGCCGAAACCAAGATTGAAGCGATGAAGCGCGCGGGCATCGCGATATCGGATTCACCCGCCGCCCTTGGAAAGACATTAAAGCGTGTCTTGAAAGGCAAGTGATGAGTTCTATCTTGAAATAAGGAGGGCCGGACAGAGTTCCCGGTTTCCCAACGAAATGAACAAGACTGACCTGACGACGGCTTTCGAGCAGACTTCCTTCCTCTATGGCGGCAACGCCCATTTCATCGAGCAGCTCTACACCAGATATCTCGACAATCCGGCCTCCGTCGATCCGGCCTGGCGGCAGTTCTTCGCCACGCTGGCCGACGACAAGGATGCGGCGAAGAAGCAGCTCAAGGGCCCGTCATGGGCAAGGGCCGACTGGCCGCAGGCGCCGAATGGCGAGCTGATCTCCGCCTTCGACGGTAACTGGCCCGCGGCGGAAGCCCAGGTCGGCGCCAAGATCGCGGCGAAAGCCAAGGACAAGGGCCAGGCGCTTTCCATCGAGGAAGTGCGCAAGGCGACGATGGATTCGGTGCGCGCGCTGATGATGATCCGCGCCTATCGCATGCGCGGCCATCTCGCCGCCGATCTCGATCCGCTGCACCTGCGCGAGCCGGTGCCGCAGCCCGAGCTCGATCCTAAATCCTACGGCTTCACCGAGGCCGATCTCGACCGGCCGATCTTCATCGACAGGGTGCTGGGCCTGGAGCAGGCGACCATCCGGCAGATGGTCGACATCCTGCAGCGCACTTATTGCAACACGCTTGGCGTCGAGTTCATGCATATCTCGGACCCTGAGCAGAAGGCCTGGATCCAGGAGCGCATCGAGGGACCGGACAAGGAGATCACCTTCACGCCGGAAGGCAAGGTCGCCATCCTCAACCGGCTCATCGCGGCGGAAGGCTTCGAGCATTTCCTCAATGTGAAATATACCGGCACCAAGCGCTTCGGCCTCGATGGCGGCGAAGCCATGATTCCGGCACTCGAGCAGATCGTGAAGCGCGGCGGCCAGCTCGGCATGCAGGAAATCGTGCTCGGCATGGCGCATAGAGGCCGCCTCAATGTGCTCGCCAATCTGATGAAGAAGCCGTTCTCGGCGATCTTCCATGAGTTCAAGGGCGGCTCATCGACGCCCGATGAAGTGGAAGGCTCGGGCGATGTCAAATATCACCTGGGCTCCTCGTCCGACCGCGCCTTCGACGGCAATACGGTCCATCTCTCGCTCACCGCCAATCCGTCGCATCTCGAGATCGTCGATCCGGTGGTGCTCGGCAAGGCGCGCGCCAAGCAGGACCAGCGCGGCGACAAGGAGCGCATCACGGTGCTGCCGCTCCTCATCCATGGCGATGCGGCCTTTGCCGGCCAGGGCGTGGTGGCGGAATGCTTCGGGCTCTCGGGGCTCAGGGGCCACCGCTCCGGCGGCTCGATCCATTTCATCGTCAACAACCAGATCGGCTTCACCACCAGCCCGCTCTGGGCGCGCTCCTCGCCCTATCCTTCCGACGTCGCCAAGATGATCGAGGCGCCGATCTTCCATGTGAATGGCGATGACCCGGAAGCGGTGGTGTTCGCGGCCAAGATCGCCACCGAGTTCCGGCAGAAATTCAAGAAGCCGGTGGTCATCGACATGTTCTGCTACCGCCGATTCGGGCACAATGAATCGGACGAGCCGTCCTTCACCCAGCCCCTGATGTACAAGAAGATCGCGGCGCATCAGACGGTGGTGTCGCTGTATGGCAAGCGCCTCGTCGATACCGGCGTGCTGACGCCGGACCAGTTCGAGGCGATGAAGGCCGACTACCGCCGGCGGCTCGACGATGATTTCTCGGCGTCCGAATCCTACAAGGCCAACAAGGCCGACTGGCTCGACGGACGCTGGGCACATTTGAGCTATGCCAAGGATGCGGATGATCCGCGCCGCGGCCAGACCGGCTATGATCTCACCAAGCTCAAGGAGATCGGCCTCAAGCTCACCAAGGTGCCGAAGAGCTTCAAGCCGCACCGCACCTTGCAGCGCGTGCTGGAGGCCCGGCGCAAGACGATCGAGGAAGGCCAGGGCATCGACTGGGCGACGGCCGAGCAACTGGCTTTCGGCACGCTGCTGCAGGAAGGCTTCCCGGTCCGGCTGTCGGGCCAGGATGTGCAGCGCGGCACCTTCTCGCAGCGCCATGCGGTGCTGGTCGACCAGGATACCGAGAAGCGCTTCACGCCGCTCAACCATCTCGTCAAGCAGCAGACGGTGAGGATCAACGTCATCAATTCGATGCTGTCGGAAGAGGCGGTGCTCGGCTTCGAATATGGCTACTCGCTGGCCGAGCCCAACACGCTGGTTCTGTGGGAAGCGCAGTTCGGCGACTTCGCCAATGGCGCGCAAGTGGTGTTCGACCAGTTCCTCTCCTCGGGCGAGCGCAAATGGCTGCGCATGTCTGGCCTCGTCTGCCTGCTGCCGCATGGCTATGAAGGGCAGGGGCCGGAACATTCCTCGGCCCGGCTCGAGCGCTATCTGCAGATGTGCGCCGAGGACAATATGCAGGTGGCGAACTGCACCACGCCCGCCAACTACTTCCACATATTGCGGCGCCAGCTCAAGCGCGACATCCGCAAGCCCTTGATCCTGATGACGCCGAAATCGCTGCTGCGCCACAAGCGGGTGGTCTCGACGCTCGCCGAGATGGGCACCGACACCTATTTCCATCGTCTCCTGTGGGACGATGCGCAATATACGGGTGCGCTCGTTGCCGACGATCAGATCCGCCGCGTGGTCATCTGCTCGGGCAAGGTCTATTACGATCTCTATGAGGAGCGCGAGAAGCGCGGGCTCAAGGACGTCTATCTGCTGCGCATGGAGCAGCTCTATCCGTGGCCGCACAAGGCGCTGATCCAGGAGCTCGGGCGCTTCAAGCAGGCCGAGATGGTGTGGTGCCAGGAAGAGCCGCAGAATATGGGCGCCTGGACCTTCGTGCAGCCCGGCATCGAGCGCGCCATCGACTTCATCGGCGGCCAGCACAAGCGGCTGCGCTACACCGGACGGGCGGCATCGGCCGCCACCGCGACCGGCCTGATGAGCAAGCACCAGAAGCAATTGAAGGCGTTTCTCGAAGACGCGCTTGGGGAAAAATAGATCATGGCTAAGGAAATCCGCGTGCCGCAGCTCGGTGAATCGGTCACCGAAGCGACGATCGGAAAATGGTTCAAGGCGCAAGGCGATGCGGTGAAGGTGGACGAGCCGCTGGTCGAGCTCGAAACCGACAAGGTGACGGTGGAAGTGCCGGCGCCCGCAGGCGGCGTGCTGTCGTCGATCGCGGCACAGCCCGGCCAGACCGTGAATGTCGGCGCGCTCCTCGGCGCCATCGAGGAAGGCGCGGCCGGCGCCGCAGCGCCGAAAGCGGAAGCGAAGCCGGCCGCCAAGCCGGCTGAGCCCGCACCGGCAGCTCCAGCCGCTGTTGCCGTGGAAGCGAAGCCGCTGTCGCCAGCCGTGCGCAAGATCGTCGAGGAGAACAAGCTCGATCCGGCAGCGATTGCCGGCACCGGCAAGGACGGGCGGCTCACCAAGGGCGACGTGCTGGAGCAGGCGGCCAAGCCGGCAGCGTTGCCGCCGGTGATAGCGCCACCTGCCGCACCGGTTCCATCAGTGCCCCGCGCGCCCTCGCCTCAGGCCGATGCCGAGCGTGAGGAGCGGGTGCGCATGTCGAGGCTCCGCCTCACCATCGCGCGCCGCCTCAAGGATGCACAGAACACCGCGGCGATGCTCACCACCTTCAACGAGGTGGACATGACGCATGTCATGGCGCTGCGCAATCAATACAAGGAAGTGTTCGAGAAGAAGCATGGCGTGAAGCTCGGCTTCATGAGCTTCTTCGTGAAGGCGGTCATCCATGCGTTGAAGGAGATCCCGGCGGTCAATGCCGAGATCGACGGCGATGACCTCGTCTACAAGAACTACTACCATATCGGTGTCGCGGTCGGCACCGAGAAGGGCCTCGTGGTGCCGGTGGTGCGCGATGCCGACCGGATGTCCTTCGCCACGATCGAGAAGACGATCAATGATTTCGGCAAGCGCGCCCGCGACGGGCAGTTGCAGATCGCCGAGATGCAGGGCGGCACCTTCACCATCTCCAATGGCGGCGTCTATGGCTCATTGATGTCGACGCCGATCCTCAATGCGCCGCAATCCGGCATTCTCGGCATGCACAAGATCCAGGAACGGCCGATGGCGTTGGGCGGCCAGGTGGTGATCCGCCCGATGATGTATCTGGCGCTTTCCTATGACCACCGCATCGTCGACGGCAAGGAAGCCGTGACCTTCCTGGTGCGCGTCAAGGAAGGCCTCGAAGACCCGCAGCGCGCGCTGCTCGATCTGTAATGACATCGGGAAACGTCGTTCAGCATCTCCAAGTTTTCCCCCTCGCCCGTTGCGCAGCAATGGGAGAGGGTGGCCGAAGGCCGGGTGAGGGCTCTTTGCCTGCAACCCGAAATACATTTGAAAGCGTCGCTCACTTCGAGAAAGAGCCCTCATCCGCCCTTTGGGCACCTTCTCCCATCCTCCGGACGGGAGAAGGGGAAATGAGGGGTTCGCGCCTCAGGGCGAGGGACGTTCGCAGAAAGGCATTTTGAAAATGGCCGACACCTACGACGTCACCATCATCGGCACCGGCCCTGCCGGCTATGTCTGCGCCATCCGGGCCGCCCAGCTCGGCATGAAAGTGGCGGTGATCGAGAAGCGCGCCACCCATGGCGGCACCTGCCTCAATGTCGGCTGCATTCCCTCCAAGGCATTGCTGCATGCCTCCGAGCTCTTCGGCGAGGCGAAGCATTCCTTCGCCAGGATGGGCATCGGCGTCACGCCGTCGCTCGATCTCGTCCAGATGATGAAATTCAAGCAGGAGGCGATCGACGGCAATACCAAGGGCATCGACTTCCTGTTCAAGAAGAACAAGATCACGCCGTTCCGCGGTACCGCCAAGATCTTGAGCGCCGGCAAGGTTCAGATTGACGGCAAGGACATCATCGAGACCAAGAATATCGTCATCGCCACCGGGTCCGATGTGGCGGGCCTCAAGGGCGTCGAGGTCGACGAAAAACGGATCGTCTCCTCGACGGGGGCGCTGATGCTCGAGAAGGTACCGGAGAATCTGGTGGTGATCGGCGCCGGCGTGATCGGGCTCGAGCTTGGCTCGGTCTGGGCCAGGCTCGGCGCTAAGGTCACGGTGGTCGAATATCTCGACCGCATCCTGCCCGGTATGGATCTCGAAGTGGCCAAGACCTTCCAGCGCTTCCTCACCAAACAGGGCTTCACCTTCAAGCTGTCGAGCAAGGTGACAGCCGCGCAGAAGACCAAGGACAAGGTGAAACTCTCGGTCGAGCCGGCGGCAGGCGGCGCATCAGAGACGATCGATGCCGATGCGGTGCTGCTCGCCATCGGGCGTATTCCCTACACCAACGGTCTCGGCCTCGATGAAGCGGGCGTCAAGCGCGATGCGAAGGGCCGCGTG
This sequence comes from Taklimakanibacter lacteus, assembly GCA_003576695.1. Lineage (GTDB taxonomy): Bacteria > Pseudomonadota > Alphaproteobacteria > Rhizobiales > Aestuariivirgaceae > Taklimakanibacter > Taklimakanibacter lacteus. The sequence goes on along the minus strand of QOZQ01000006.1, from coordinate 23,926 downwards.
GAAGTCGGTCCGCATTTCGAGACCAATGTGCCCGGCATCTATGCGATCGGCGATGTCATTCGGGGGCCCATGCTGGCGCATAAGGGCGAAGACGAAGGTGTGGCGCTGGCCGAGCTTCTCGCCGGCCAGGCGGGACATGTGAATTATGATGTGATCCCGAGCGTCGTCTATACGACGCCGGAAGTGGCGCAGGTCGGCAAGACCGAAGAAGAGCTGAAAGCCCAGGGTGTCGACTACAAGGCCGGCAAATTCCTGTTCCTGGCCAATGGCCGCGCCAAGGCCAACCAGACGACCGACGGCTTTGTGAAGATCCTGGCCGATGCCAAGACCGACCGGGTGCTGGGCGCCCATATTCTCGGACCCCAGGCGGGCGAGCTCATCCATGAGGTCGCGGTGCTGATGGAATTCGGCGGCTCGGCGGAAGACCTGGCGCGCACCTGCCACGCCCATCCCACCCTCGCCGAAGCGGTGAAGGAAGCCGCGCTGGCGGTTGCCGGACGGGCGATACATTCGTAACTCCCGGGCTTTCGAATGCCGGGGGGCTGATGAGAACCATCGGCTGTTGATTCACTTCAAGTTGGCGAGATCACGCAGCTTGTCGGCGACATCCGGGTGGAGATTGTTGCTCGCCTGAATGCGGGGAGTCCATCCGCTCTTGTCGGAAACGTTCAAGCGGGCGCCGGCGGCAATCAGGAGGTCGACCATCCGCGGATCACCTTTCGCGGCCGCATAGTGAAGCGGCGTCGTGCCGTTGCCACGGCCCTGCGCATTGACGTCGACACCATAATGGAGAAGCAGTCTCACCGTTTCCAGATCACCGGAACACGCGGCATAGTGGATCGGCATGTCGCGCCAGGTGGTGTCTTCGGCCCTGGGATCCGCCCCACGCGCCAGCAGCAATCTTGCCATGCCCGAATGAGCGAAGCTGGCGGCCGTCATCAACGGCGTCATGCCGGCGCCATCGCGCGCATCGACCTTGGCGCCGCGATCAATCAGCAGGGCCGCCATGGCCGGCTGGTCGTTGAGAACCGCCGTATGCAAGGGGCGGGCATTGACGGGCTCGCCTGGCGCCTCGAGATCGGCGCCGCGATCGATGAGGATCACCGCGATGCCGACTTGGCCTTGCGCCGCCGCCGCATGCAACGGCGTGCCGGACAGATCGAGGCCATTTACATCGGCACCCTTCGCCAGCAATTCGACAACGCGGGCGACGTCGCCGGCCTTCACCGCATCATGCAAGCTATCGATGCGCGCGCCCTGTTCGATCAGCCGGTCCACCGCCTTCGATTGCAGGCGCCGTCTTGCATATTGCAAGGGGGTGAGGCCCGACTTGTCCGTGACATCGAGGCCGGCACCATTGGCGATCAGGAAATCGATCATCTTCATGCGGCCATAGAGGGCGGCATAATGGAGCGGCGTTTCGCCGTTGCGGTTGGCGCGAAGAGCAATATCGCCGCCCCGGTCGAGAAGCACCTTCACAATGCCGACATGGCCCGCCATGGCGGCAATATGGATCGGTGCATGGCCATCGGCCGCGTTGTGGATACGCTGGTCGGCACCAAGCGCCAGGAGCATCTCCGCCACCTCGACATTGCCGAAGGCTGAAGCGACCATCAGGGGCGTCAGGCCATCGGCATTGCGCAGGTCGACCGGCATCCCGCGATCGACCAGAAGCTTGACTGCCTTGGGCCGGTTGTAGAGAGCGGCCGTGTGCAAGGAAAAGGCGCGCGAGGCGTTTTGCGCTTGCCCTGGTCCGGTGTCGGCATTGATGGTGGCGACGGCGATGCCGGGTTTGTCCAGACTGTCCGCGCCCGCGGCCGGCAGTCCCAGCCCCAGCAAGACGGCAATCACGGCGACACGAACACGCGTTCTGCTCATGGCAAGCCTCGTCTTGGCGCCATTGTGCGCGCGCCGGCTGCCGAAAGAAAGCAATATATTTCCGTAACGTAATTTTTGATTATCCAGCTGGATCAAAGGTCTGCGTGATCGAGTGGAGAAGAGCGGTTCCGGTCGGACTACATCTCCAGCCCGGCCTTGCGGCTTTCCAGCGCCGAGACGATCTGGAAGCCGATCGAGCGTAAAGGTTCGGGTGCGATCCAGCTGGCGCCGCCCATGCTTTTCATCATCCGGTCGTGATCGCCTTTTCCCAGCATCAGCTCGGCAAGATGGCCACCGAGCATGGTGCCCTTGGTGATGCCGCTGCCATTGCAGCCGCCCGACGCATAAAGCCCCTGATCGAGCTTGCCCCACCAGGGCGAGCCATTCATGGTGAAAGCAGTGGTGCCGCCCCAGAGATATTCGAACTGAACGTCGCTGAGCTTCGGCCAGCGGCGCTCGAAGCGGCGGCGCAGCTCGCGCGTCGCGCGCTTCTCCTCGATCTCGGACTCGAGCGAATAGAGGCTGCGCACCATGACGCGGTTGCGCCCGATGCGGCGTAAAGTGGTGCCCAGCCGGTGCGGCGGAAGCAGCCCCCAGGATTCCGCCTCGCCGATTTCGCCGAGACGGTCATCGCCGATCGCCTCGGTCACCGCGGCATAGGTATAGATCGTCGCCATGCGCGACTTGAGATAGCCGAATTTCGGAATGAACCCGTTATTGGCGAGCGCCAGGCTCTTGCAGCGCAGCACGCCGCCCGAAGTTTCGAGCAGCCAGCCATCTTCCCGTCTCAGCCGCTTGACCGGGGTTTCCTCATAGAACTCGATCGAGGCCGGCAAAGCATCCGCCAGCCCGCGAATGAGCGCGGCCGGCTGGAGAAGCCAGGTATCCTGGATGTGGATTCCGAAGCGATAGTAAGGCGAGCCGATGCGACGGCTTATATCCTCACGACCCAAGACGGTGTGCGGGATCTGGTTGGCGACGGCGACTTCCACGACGCGCCGCAACGACGCTTCGCCCGCTTCCGTGGCGGCGGCGCGGATCGATCCCACCTGATGGAGGTCGCAGTCGATATTGTTGTCGCGGATGATGCGCTTCAGCTGCTCGAAGGCTTCGCTGAAGAAAGCCGATTGGATCCTGGCTTTCTCGGCCATCTCCATGGAAGCGGTGCGCGGCAGCACATGGGCGCTGGTGAAACCGGAATTGCGCGCCGAGGAGCCCTCGCCAATGGTGGTCGCCTCGACAATGGCGATGCGGGCGTCGGGATTGAGTTCGTGCAGCCGTCGCGCAATGGCGAGGCCGGTATATCCGGCTCCGATGACGGCGAAATCGACGGTGGTGTCGCGGCTGAGAGCCGGGCGCGGCCTGCGTTTCGGCAGCATGGCATTCCAGCCGCAGTGGTTGGAATAATTCGGATAGGTAAGACGGGTCACTCTGTTCGCCTGAAAAAGAAAGCGGGATTGCGCCAGGCGCGCGATCCCTTAAGTGTCACTCAATCCTTGAAATGGGCCTGCTCGGTCACCAGCGGCCCGAGCGACAGGGAGCCCTTGAGATCGAAGCCCCATTCCAGCTTGTCGGTCCGCGCCCAGGCCTGCGCGGTCTCGGTCAGCGGAACGGCGCAGAAATCGGCAACGATCAGCTTCTGCGCCTCCTGCCACAGCTCGACCTGCTTCTTCGGGTCGGTTTCGGTGCGCGCCGCCTCGATCTGCTTGTCGGCGACATCGCAATGGCTGAAATTGGTCACCTGTCCGGGCTGTCCTATTGCGCTTTTCGAGTAGTAGAATTGCGTCAGATAGGTGTTGGCGACGGGAAAGCGGGCCGCCGAATAATCGACGATGGGGCTCAGGTCCTTGCGGATCATCTGATGCCAGGTCGCATGCTCGACCGGCTGGAGATCGAGCTTGATGCCGGACTTCGCCAGTTGCGCCTGCAGGATCTGGTCGGTCTGGGCATAGCTCGGCAGCTGGCTCGAAATCATCTTGATGGTGATGCCGTCCGGAAAGCCCGCTTCGGCCAGCAGCGCCTTGGCCTTCGCCGGATCATGCGGCAAGAGGCCCGGCTCCGGATTGAGGCCCAGATTGTTGGAGGGAATGACCGACTTCGAGACGCGGGTGAATTCGGCGCCACGGAATTGCGCGATCTGCGCCGGATCGACGGCATAGGCGATCGCCTGGCGGACCTTTATGTTGTCGAACGGCTTCTGGTTGCGGTTGAGATGCAGCACGCTGAGCTCTGCCGGATCGAAAATGTCGACGATGGCGCCCGGCGTCGCCTTCATGCGCTGCAACCAGCGCTGATCGATGGTGCCGGCGACGACGTCCACTTCGCCCGAGGCGAAAGCAAGGTCGCGCCCGGCGGCGGCGTTCAGGAAGCGATAGATGATCTTCTCGATCTTCGGCTTGCCGCGGAAATAGCCGTCATGCGCCTTGAAATTGATGGCGACGCCGGGCTCCGTCGATTCGAGCTGGAACGGTCCGAAGCCGACCGGATTCCGGGTAAAGCCTTCGCCCCGCTCCTCATAGGCTTTCCTGCAGATGATGAAGCCGCCGGCATAGTTGGTGAGAAGGCCCAGCATGCTCGGCACCTGGTTCGACAGGGTGATGCGCACCGTAGAGGGATCGACCGCTTCCACGGTCTTGAACGCCGAATAATCGCTGGCATAGGCGGAGCGCTTGGCGTCAGCCGATTTCTGCAGGCTGAAGACGACATCATCGGCCGTCACTTCGCCATAGCCATGCTGCCATTGCACGCCTTTGCGCAGCTTGAAGGTCCAGACCAGATTGTTGTCGGTGGCCTCCCAGCTCTCCGCCAGATCCCCCTCGATGGTCGAAGGATCGGTCGAGCCCGGCGCGAAGCGGACGAGCGCGCCATAGACCCAGGCGACGATGGTGCGATCCGACGTGCTCGACGAGAAATGCGGATCGAGATTGCCGACATCGGCCGAAGCGGCGCCGACGCGCAGCTCCGTCTTCGCAGCCTCGGCCGGCAATGCGGTGAAGGCCGTGCAGGCCAGGAGTGCTGCCACGGCTCCCAATATCAGGCGGCGTGAATGAGACATTATGAATTCCTCCATTTCAGTTTCTCGGTGCGGATAGGTTCAAAGCGGAAAGCAAAGGGCGAAAGCCGCCGGTCTCCAGCCCGTCAATGGCGGCCAGGATCCCGTCCTGCCATTCGGGATGCAGATGCTCTCTGCCGATATTGCGGAATTTCAGGGCGATCTCATCCCTGCTCATCGGGTTCGCCACATCGCCAAGCGCATGGAGAACGATCAGCTCCTGCGGACCGTCGCCCTGGTCGAGGATCACTTTGGCCGGCGTGCCGGCCGGAAAGGAAGTAGCGAAATCGGGCGCGACGTCCAGCTCGATCCGCGAAGCGAGGCCGAGCACATCGGCGTCCGCGAGGCTGGCGCGCGCGACCGGCTGAAGTGCTGCGGCGCCGTGCAGGGCCGCCAGCGCGCAGCTGAAATAGAAGCTGTATTGTCCGCCCTCGAGCGAGCGCGGCTGGCGCTCATTGGCAAGCCTGAGCCCTTGCGGGAAAGTCTCGATGCGCAATTTGCGGATTTCACGCCCGTTCTGGCGCAGCGCCAGGATGCCGTCGATCGCCGCATGCATGTAGCGGCAGCAGGCATAGGGCTTCAGATAGCATTTCTGCAGTTCCCATGTATCGCCGAGCTGCCCCAGAAGGAGATGCCGATCATAGCGCTCGCCATTGTCGAGAAGGTCGAGCGGTCCGCTCGCCCCGGCGCGGGCGCGATAGGCGGCGGTCAGCCCCGCCACGACGGCGGGGGGAATGCCCTCCTTGACGGTGCTGCCCTGGAACTTCGATGTTCCGGTCGGAAACATGATCGGCCCCTCGGCGCCGGCGATGGCCAGGGCATGCGCCGTCTGGACGGGATCGAGCGCGAGCAGGCGCGCGGCCGCGGCCGCCGCGCCATAGCCGACCCAGCGGCCGCTGGCATAGGTCTCGATCGTCGCGGTGGGGCGGGCGCTGGCGACACGCAGGGCGATCTCATAGCCGAGCGCTATGGCATCGAGAATCTGCGCGTCCGAGGCGCCCAGCGCCTGGCCGACCGCCAGTGCCGCCGGAATGACACCGGCGCCGGCGTGGCCTGCGGCGCCCCGGTGCCCGTCGTCGATGTCGAGAGCGCTCGCGGCGGCGCTGTTGGCCATGGCGGCACCCATGGTGCTCGAGCGTTTGTCGGTCAGCCAGATTTGCGCATCACCGCCGCCATAGACATCAAGCGCGGCCTGCCGGGCGGCGCTCGCCAGCGGTGAAGAGAGGCCCGCCGCCGCCGCACCGATCAGGTCGAGCACCAGCTGGGAGATGAAATCGCGCGCTTTTTGCGGCAGCCTCCCTTCCGGATACTGGCTGACGAATTCGGCGAGCTTGGTGATGGCATGCACGTTCGGATTTCTCCTGCTCAGCTGGCGTCGCGGATGAAATGGCCATCCGACGCTCGGGCCCAGCGCGCCGGCGGGGCCCTGTAATCCAGGGGCTTGAGCGGGCTGCGGGGCGGCGCTGCATCCGGCGCGCGGCGCGTTCCGGTCGCGCGCTGGTCGGGATGGGTGATCGGAATGGCGGAGAGCAGCCGGCGCGTATAGGGATGGCCCGGACGGCCGATGACATCGTCGCGCGGTCCGATCTCGACGATCTCGCCGAAATACATGACCGCGACGCGGTCACAGATGCGTTCGACCGCGGCTATGTCATGGCTGATGAAGAGATAGGAGACATCGAACTCCTTCTGCAGGTCGATCATGAGCTCGATGATCTGGCCCTTGATCGCGACATCGAGCGCCGACACGGCCTCGTCCGCGATGATGAGTTGCGGCGACATGGCGAGCGCGCGCGCAATGCAGATGCGCTGGCGCTGGCCGCCGGAAAATTCATGCGGCAGGCTCGAGGCGCGCGCCGGGTCGAGGCCGACACGTTCGAGCAGCCATTCCATGCGCTCCTCGGCGGCGCGGCCGGTCTGGAGCCCGTGGACCCGCATGGGCTCCATGATCGCCGAGCCGATAGTCTGGCGGGCATCGAGCGATCCGAACGGGTCCTGGAAGATCATCTGCACATGGCGGCGCAGCAGGGCCAGGCTCTTGCGATCCCGGTAGTCGACAGCCTGGCCGGCGACCTCGATGTTTCCGGAATGGAGCGGCGCCAGATTGATGATCGCTTTGCCGATGGTCGACTTCCCCGATCCCGATTCGCCGACCAGCCCCAATGTCTCACCCTTGCCGATGGCGAAGGAGACGTCCTCGACGGCATGGACGGCCCCCTTCACGCGCCCGAGGAGACCGCCATGGACCGGAAACTGCACGGTCATGTTGCGGACGACGAGCAGCGGCTCCACGCCCGCAGCGATCGGCAGCTCGGCGACAGGTTCGGCAGCCTTCGTGTCGGTGCCGAGCTTGCCGACAAGGCTCGGGGCGGCCTCGATCAGGCTGCGTGTGTAGGGCGACTTCGGACGGGTGAAGACCTCATGCACCGAGCCATGCTCGACCTCGCGGCCATCACGCATCACCAGGACATCATCGGCCATTTCCGCGACGACGCCCATGTCATGGGTGATGAACAGCACGGCCGTGCCCGTGACGCGCTGCAGCTCCTTGAGCAGCTCGAGCGTCTGCGCCTGCACCGTCACATCGAGGGCGGTGGTCGGCTCATCGGCGATGATGAGCGAGGGATTGCAGGCGAGCGCCATGGCGATCATCACGCGCTGGCGCATGCCGCCGGAAAATGTGTGCGGATATTGTTTCACCCGCTCTTCCGGATCGGGAATGCGAACCTTGCGCATCATGTCGAGAACAGCTTCCTGCAGCGCCTGGCCCTTGAGCCTGCGATGGATGCGGATCACTTCCGCGAGCTGCGTGCCGATCGTCTGCACCGGGTTCAGCGAGGTCATCGGCTCCTGGAAGATCATGCTGATGCGGCCGCCGCGGACCTTGCGCATCTGCGCTTCGGGCAGGGTCAGGAGCTCCTGCTTGCCGAGCCTTATGGAGCCAAGCGCGCGGCCGATGCGGTCGGGCAGCAGCCGCATGATCGCCAGCGATGTGACGCTCTTGCCGGAGCCCGATTCGCCGACCAGCGCCAGGGTCTTGCCCGGCTGGATTTCGAAGCTCAGCCCATGCACGACTTGATTTCGTCCGAGCGAGATCGTCAGGTCCTTGACCGAAAGAGCAGCATCGTCGCGCATCAGCTGGCATCCTTCAGGCGCGGATCGATGGCGTCGCGCAGGCCGTCGCCGATGAGATTGAGGGCGAGAACCAGAAGCAGGATCGCGAGGCTCGGAAACAGCGCCAGGTGGAACGAGCTCAGGATATTGTCGAAGCCTTCGCGCACCATGCCGCCCCAGGTCGGCGTCGGCGGCGCGAGGCCGAGGCCGATGAAGGCCAGCGATGCCTCGGTGCGCACCGCCGTCGCCATCCACAGCGACGCCATGACCATGATCTCGGGCAGGATGGAAGGCAGGATGTGGCGGAAGAGGATGCGCGGATTGGAGAATCCCATGGCATGGCAGGCCTGGACATATTCCCGGTCGCGCTGGGTCATGACACCGGCCCGGGCGATGCGCGCAAAGGCCGGGATGGCCGTGAAGGCGATGGCGATGACGATGTTTGTCAATGTGGCGCCCATGAGGGCGACCAGCGCCAGTCCGAGGATCAGCGAGGGAAAGGCCAGCACGACATCCATGATCTGCATCAGGATGATGTCCGTCCTGCCGCCGGCATAGCCCGCCACCATGCCGATCAGCGAGCCGATGATGAGGGCGACGACGATCGCCAGGAAGCCGATGGTGAGCGAATAGCGCGCGCCAAAGAGCAACCGTGAAAAGATATCGCGGCCGAACTGGTCGGTTCCCAGGATGTTGTCGGGCCCCGGCGGCGACAGATACATGATGATGTTCTGCGCATCGGGATCATGGGTGGCGAGGAGTGGTGCCAATATCGCCGCCAGGATGAGGGCCGCGACAATCGCGACGCCGAACCAGGTCGTCATGTTCAACCGGTGCAGAACCGCCCAGGCGGATTTTGACGATGCCGCTCTTTCCGCGGTCGGGGAAAGGGCGTCCGTCATTTGTACTGGACCCGGGGGTCGAGGAAGCCATAGGTCAGGTCGGTCAGGAGATTCACGACGACGACCATCAGCGTGTAGATGACGATCATGCCCTGCAGCAGCGTATAATCGCGCTGGGTCAGGGCCGTCAGGATCAGCTTGCCGAGGCCGGGCCTTGAGAAGACGATCTCGGTCAGCACCGAATTGCCGATGAGGATGCCGAGATAGAGGCCGACGACGGTGGTGATCGGGATCAGGCTGTTGCCCAGAGCATGGCGCCAGATGGTGGCATATTGCGACGCGCCCTTGGCGCGCGCCGTGCGCACGAAATCCTGATTGAGCACTTCGAGCATGGCCGAGCGCGTCACGCGGGTGATGTAGGCCATCATGATCAGCGCCAGAGAGAGGGTCGGCAGGGCCATCTGGCGCAGGCGATCGATAATATCCGTGCCGCCCCCGGCGCTGATCACCGGAAACCAGCGCAGATAGATGGCGAAGATCATCAGGAGGATGATCGCCGCCACGAAAGCGGGAAGCGAAAGCCCGATCAGCGAAACGAGGCGGAGCGCGATGTCCGGGATCTGGTTGCGCTTGACCGCGGCCCACACACCGGCCGGCACGCCCAGCAGCACGCCCAAGAGCAGTGAAGCGATGGTGAGCTCGATCGTGTAGGGCAGCACTGACATGATCTCGACCGAGATCGAACGCCCGGTGATCATCGAGTTGCCGAGATCGCCGCGAAGGGCATTCCACAGAAACTGGCCATATTGGGTGAGGATCGGCTGGTCCAGGCCCAGGCGATGATGCAAGGCGGCGATGCTCTCGGGACTCGCCTGGTCGCCGAGAATGACCAGCGCCGGATCGCCCGGCAGGATGCGGACGATCAGGAAGACGAGCGTCAGGACGGCAAACAGCGTAAATGCCGCAAAGCCCAGCCGCTTGATCAGGAACGATATTATGACGTGCCCCCTGGTTACGCGATCACCATCGTCAACCGAAGCGGAAGGCTGAAGTGATCCTTGTCCCATCGACCGACGGGCTGGCAGCTTTTCCGGCTTCAACTTCTGATGACAAACAAAAATGACGCGGGTGTCAAGAAATTCTTCTATTTGAAACAGAAATGACATATAATTCTAATTATCAGAATATGGAGCTTGGGCGGTGGCTGCCAGCCTTTCGTCGAATGCGGTGCGGGCGCTCGACATCCTGCTCGTCCTGGGTGAGGCCGGTGCCGAAGGCTTCGGCCTGGCCGACATCGCCCAGCGCATCGGAGGGGCGAAGCCCGCGGTGCATAGGAGCCTCGCCTCGCTCCTGCACAAGGGCTTCGTCGAGACGACCGGCAAGCACGGCCATTATCGGCTGGGTCCGGCCATCTCGGTTCTGGCGCGCAGCCAGGCGCGGCTCGATCCTCTCGTTCTGAAATACCGGGCCGGGATGACCGAGTTCGCCCGGCGCAGCGGCCACACGGTCTATATGATGGTGCAGGCCGGTGTCGATGCGGTCTGTGCCGAGATGGTGAGCCGCTCGCCGCGGCGGCAATTCTCGATGGGGATAGGCGGACGTGTACCCATGGGCGTGGCGGCCGGAAGCCTGGCCCTGATGTCGCTGCAATCCGAAGCCGATTGTCTGCAATTGCTCGACGCCAATGCCGAGCGCTATGTCAGCCATCCTTCGGTTCGCCCCGTCGACCGGTCGATCGTTGCGGCGCAGATCGAGGACGCCCGACGAAGGGGATATGCCGTCAATATGGGTTACTACCTTCCCGGCGAAGGCGGGCTTGGCCTGCCTTTACCGGGCGCCAATCCCTTCGAGGTCAATATCGCGATCTCCTTCACGGTGCCGCTCGAAATGATGACCGAGGAATGGATCGGTGGAGCGATCGCGGAACTGAAGAGCTGCCTCGCCGAAGGGACACGCGCGAAGTCCTAGAGCGAATCTCGCGGGTTGCCCAGCCAAATCAGTGGTCGGGTTCACGGCGCGCCGCCGGCTTGCCCATCCAGGCGCCCGGTATCATGATGTGTCCGAAGCAGGTGGCCAAGAAGCCGTTCGGCGGAGAGCACGACAATGGCGCGAAAACCGGGCAACGCCCCTGGATCGGATCAACCCAATCCCGGGCGCGATACACTCGAGGCGGAGTATAAGGCCATCCATGACCAGCGCCTGGCGCTGATCCGTTCGTATAATCTCTGGTATGCTTTCGGCCATGCGTTCGCGCTCGCCTATTTCTGGCTGCTGCTCAATCTCAGCCTGAGCCTGTCCAGCCAGCCGATGCTGTTCGCCGCCGGCGCCTCGGCGAGCGCTGTCGTCTGGTTCGCCTATCGCGTGGTGCTGGGCATCGATCGCGGTGTCGTCGCCCTCTATCCGCGGATCATCTTCCTTGAACTGGCGCTCGGCTATGATTTCTATCGCGATTATCTCAGACGGCGGCCGCGCGGCGACACCGAGCGCTCCTTCATCGAAAGATGCGAGCAGATCGAAGCCGGGTCGTTGAAGGAGCTGTGGGATCAGATCTACAGCAATTTCAACGATAAGGACTTTCCCGGCGACCGGCGGATAACCGCCCAGTTCAAGAGCGCCGGATATCTGTCGGTCGCCCTGTTCTGGATCATCATCGCGCTTGTTCTCGTGCCCCAGTATTTTTCATGGCGTTAGATGCCAGGTCCGCAAAACAACAAGATCGGTGGATGCGGTACGACGGTCGTCACGCTTGCCCTGCTTGCCTTTCTGCTGCTCCCCCAGGATTCTCCGGCCGAGGAAACGGCGGACGATGGCGTTCCGCGATCATTTGCGGCCCTCGTGGAGAAGTCCGCGCCGGCAGTCATCAATATCTATGCGCGGAAGATCGTCCGCTCCCGCACCCAGTCGCTGGACGGCTCTGCCTTCTGGCGTCTGTTCCGGGACACGCTGCTGTTCGGCTATGGGCGCGAGCGCATCGAGAATTCACTCGGTTCCGGCGTCATGGTGCGTTCGGACGGCGTCATCGTCACCAACCACCATGTCGTCGAGGCCGCTGACGGCATTGTCGCGGCGCTCGCCGACGGCAGGGTGTTCAATGCCGAGGTGCTCCTGTCCGACAAGCGCACCGACCTTGCTGTCCTCAAGATCGCGACGCGCGGCGAAACGCTGCCCAGTCTTGAATTCGGCGATTCCGATCTCGTCAGGGTGGGTGACCCGGTGCTGGTGATCGGCAATCCCTTCGGGCTGGGCCAGACGGTGACGAGCGGCATCGTTTCGGCGCTCGCCCGCACCAGCGTGGGAATCAGCGATTTCCGTTTCTTCATCCAGACGGACGCCGCCATCAATCCGGGCAATTCGGGCGGGGCGCAGATTGCCATGGACGGCAAGCTCATCGGCATCAGCACCGCCATCTATTCGACGACGGGCGGCTCGCAAGGCTTGGGTTTCGCGATTCCGGCCAATATGGTCCGCATGGTGGTGGAGACGGCCGTGCAGCGCCGCCCGCTCATACGACCGTGGATCGGGCTGTCCGGACGTCCCGTACCGGCACAGGCCGCCACGATGCTCGGCCTTCCGGCGAAAGGGGTGCTGGTGACGGGTCTCTACAAGGAAGGGCCGGCGGCCGCCGCCGGAATTGCAACAGGGGATATCGTCCTGTCGGTCGATGGCCTTGCGGTAGATGATCCGCAGGTTCTGCGGTACCGCATCGCGACACGGCTCGTCGGCACGAATGCTCGCCTGAGACTCATTCGCAGAGGCGCGCCCATCGAAATCCTGGTCGCGTTGAAGGCGCCGCCGGATGTTCCGCCGCGCAATGACAGATGGCTCTCCGGCCTCAGCCCGCTCAGTGGCGCAGAGGCGGCGAGCCTGTCGCCGGCGCTGGCCGAAGAGATCGGTGTCGACAGCGGCATTTCGGGTGTTGTGCTTCTGAATGTGAATGCCGGCTCGGCCGCCGGCCGGCTGGGCCTCAGGGCGGGAGACATCATTCGCGCGATCAACGGCCGGCCGATCAGCACGGTCGAGGAACTGGCCGGCTTCAGGATGGAGGCTTTCGCACCGTGGGCCATCGGCTTGAACCGCTTCGGCCAGGAACTGACCATAGGTTCGCGCTGATCGGCTTTGGATTTTCCTGCTCAGGCTTCCTGTATTCTCACTGTACCCGTCAAAGCCCTGTCGTCGGCCTGGGATTGGTGCCGTCGAAATAGCGCGTGTAGCGGAAGGGCTCGGGGTCGACGCAAGGCGTCGCGCCGGTGACCAGATCGGCCATGAGTTTGCCGGCGCCGGGGCCCAGGCCGAAGCCATGGCCCGAAAAGCCGGAAGCGAGATAGAGGCCCGGCAATTTGCCGATCGGCGACATTACCGGCACGGCATCGGGCGTTGCGTCGATGACACCTGCCCATTTTTGGGCGATCTGCATGTCGCGGAAGACGGGGAAGTAGTCCTTCAGGCTCGCCGCCGCTTCATCGAGGATCGGCGTAACCGGCTCCGGATCCAGCACGCGCACCTCCTCGAAGGGCGATGTCTCATCGAGCGCCCAGCGGCGCTTGAGGCGCGCTTCATCGAAGAAGCGCTTGCCGAATCTGAGGCGCAGGCCGCTCCAGTCGACTTTCAAGGCGGGCAGGAATTCGCGGAAGAGGCGAAAGGAGTCGGGCAGGATGTCGGCGACCGAGAGATGGCGATGGGAGATCGTATAGCCGCCGTCACGGCGCTTGCGGATGGCGAACTTGCCGGCCGAGCAGGAACGCTCGAGCGGCGTCTCGATGGGCTCGGAGCGCATCACCGAATTGACCACCGAGAGCTGCGGGAAGGGGATATCGAGATTGCCGAGGAAGCGGCGCGACCAAGCGCCACCCGCCAGCACCACCGTGTCGCAGGCGATGCGGCCCTTCTCGGTCATGACGGCCGATATCCTGCCGCCCGAGCTTTCAATCCCGCGCACGGCGCATTGGGTGAGGATCTTCGCACCCTTGGTGCGCGCGCCATGAGCGATGGCGGGAGCCGCCATGAAAGGCTCGGCGCGGCCATCTTCCGAGGTGAAGAGCGCGCCCTTCCATTTCCGGGTCGAGCCGGGCTGCAATTGTGCCGCCTCTTCCCCCGTGACGATCCGGGTGGCGAGATTGAAGGGTCTGGCATTGCGCTCATACCAAGCCTCGCGCGCCGCCAGCTCCTCATCGGTCTCACAGAGATAGATGATGCCCGACTGGCGGAAGCCGGTCTCAGCCCCGATCCTCGCATTCATGCCGCGCCAGGCCTCGAGCGCCACCAGGATCAGCGGGATTTCGCGCGAATCGCGGCCCATCTGCCGGCACCAGCCCCAATTGCGGCTCGACTGCTCGCCGGCAATGACGCCCTTCTCGATCAGCGTCACATCGATGCCACGCTCGGCAAGTTCGAGCGCGGTCGAGACGCCGATGATCCCGCCGCCGATGATGGCGACATTGGTTTGTTTCGGGAGCTCGGTGTCGGAATAAACGGGATCGGGTGTGACGGGCATGGCGGGAAGATCAGTTGACGGGCGTCACTTCGTAGCCCCCCTGACGGAAGAGTTCCACAAGACCTTTGTCGCTGGACAAGCGAGCGGAGCAGGCCAGCTTGCGCGGACACGCATAGCATGCTTCCTATGGCCATGGCATCGCATCAGCTTACCATTCCGCGCACGGCTCCCACGCTCGCGACGGAGCGCCTCACGCTGCGTCCGATCCTTCTCGACGATTTCGGCGACTATGCGAAGCTCATGGCATCTGCGCGCGCAACCTATATGGGCGGTCCCTTCGATCTTTCGGTGGCCTGGGGCCTGTTCTGCCACGAGGTTGCGCTTTGGCATCTGGCCGGCCATGGCGGGCTGGCGATCGCTCTGCGCTCGACGGGCAAATGCATCGGCCAGGTGGGAATAAATCACGGACCGCTTTTCCCCGAACGCGAGCTGGGGTGGCAGCTCTATGAGGACTATGAAGGGCACGGCTATATAACCGAAGCGGCCAGGGCCCTGCTCGCCTGGGCGTTCGACGAGCTCAAGCTCGCCACGCTTGTCAGCTATGTCGATCCCGGCAATGTCCGCTCAGCCGCGGTGGCGAAGCGTCTGGGCGGCGTCCTGGACCATGTCGCGCCGAGGCAGGATGAAAGCGATCTCGTCTTTCGCTATGTCGGGCGAGTCTAGAGCATCGGACCGAAAAGTGCGAAGCGGTTTTCGGATAATCCGATGCGCAAATCAAAGAGATAGAGTGCCGGGCCGATTCCATCGGAGCGTCCGGCGCTCTAGGCGCGTGGATGCGCCTTGGCATATTGCTCGAGGAGATGCTGGGTGTTGATCTCGGTATAGACCTGCGTCGTCGACAGCGAGGCATGGCCGAGCAATTCCTGGATGGTGCGCAGATCGGCGCCGGAGCTGAGAAGGTGGCTGGCGAAGGAGTGGCGCAGAGCATGCGGCGTCGCCATATCGGGCAGGCCCAGCGCGCCGCGCAATCTGGCGATCAGCAGCTGGATATTGCGGGCATTGAGCGGACCGCCTTTCACGCCCCGGAACATCGGCGCCCTGGGATCGAGCGAGAACGGGCAGAGCTTCAGATAGGCATCGATCGCCCGGCGCGCCACCGGCAGAACCGGAACGATGCGGGTCTTGCCGCCCTTGCCGAGAATGGTCAGTGGATCATGGCCCACGCCATGCGGCGTCAGGCCCAGCGCTTCCGAAATGCGCAGGCCGCAGCCATAGAGCAGAGTGAGGACGGCGGCATCGCGGGCGGTGACCCAGGGCGGCGTTTCCGTATCCGCCAGCGCATCAGCCTTGACGAGATCGCGCGCCGCCGCCGAGGTCAAGGGCTTCGGCACGCCATGCGGAATCTTGGGCGCGCGCAAGACGCTCAAGGCGGCGTTGCTCAGGATCTTGCGGCGCTCGAGGAAACGGAAATAGCTGCGGATGGCCGAGAGCTGGCGCGCCAGCGTGCGGCTGCCGCTCCCTTTATTGCGCCGACGCGCCATGAAAGCGCGGAAATCGGACGGCGTCAGGTTAGCCAGGTCGGCGATGGCCGGAGCCTCGCCCAGATGATCGGCGAGGAAGGCCATGAACTGCATGATGTCGCGGCCATAGGCCTCGATCGTATGGGCCGAAGAGCGCCGCTCGGTCTTGAAATAGGCGAGCCACGCCGCAATGGTCTTCGCCGTTTCCGGCGCGGCGTGGAACTGGGTAAGATCGGGCGAGTCGGCCATGCGGCCGAGACTAACGCCCAATTGGTTACGATAACATGGATGAGGAGAGTCTCCTCTCCACACTCAACCGTCATCCCGGCGAAAGCCGGGACCCATTAAATCGGTGAAGCGCCGGCAGTGCCGCCCGGTTGACTTTAGTCAGGGGGCCCCGGCTTTCGCCGGGGTGACGAATGAGTGTGGGACTCAGATCGACTGGCCGGTCTTCTTCCAGTCGGCCATGAAGGACTCGATGCCCTTGTCGGTCAGCGGGTGCTTGGCCAGGCCCTTGAGCACGGCGGGCGGAACCGTCGCCACATCGGCGCCGATGAGAGCGGCTTCCTTCACGTGATTGGGCGTGCGGATCGAGGCGGCCAGGATCTCGGTGGTGAAATCGTAATTGTCATAGATCTGGCGGATCTCGCGGATGAGCTCCATGCCGTCGATATTGATGTCGTCGAGGCGGCCGATGAAGGGCGAGATGAAGGTGGCGCCGGATTTGGCGGCGAGCAGCGCCTGGTTGGCGCTGAAGCACAGCGTCACATTCACCATGGTGCCGGCCTGGCTCAGCGTGCGGCAGGCCTTCAGCCCGTCGAGGGTGAGCGGCACTTTCACGGCGACATTCTTGGCGATCTTGGCGAGCTTCCTGCCCTCTGTGATCATGCCGTCGGCGTCAAGGGCGGTCACCTCGGCTGAGACCGGGCCTTCCACCGCATTGCAGATCTCGGCAATCACCTCTTTGAAATCGCGGCCGGATTTGGCGATGAGCGAGGGGTTGGTGGTCACGCCATCGAGAAGGCCGGTGGCGGCGAGTTCCTTGATTTCCTTGATTTCGGCAGTGTCGACAAAGAATTTCATGACGTTGTCCTTGCAGGTTCCGGCGGCAAACTAGTCCCCATGCTCCGGCCTGACAAGGTCAAAGCGCATCGGCCTTGCGCGGATCGATGCCCGATTCTTCGGCAATCGATTGGCACAGTTTCTCGAAGACCCGGGCAACTGCCGCGTCGTCGCGATTGAGCGCCGTGCCATCAAGAGCATGGACCGGCCTTACGAGACGAAGGCTGTTGGTGAGGAACACCGCATCGGCCTGCAGCAGGTCGGCGGGCGCGATCGGTCTTTCTTCCGCGTCCGTCAGCGCCATGAGCGTCTTGCGGGCAATGCCCGGCAGAATGCCGGCGCTCTCCGGCGGCGTCGCGAGGCGGCCGTTCCGCAGGATGAAGAGATTGGCGATGGTGGTTGCCGCGATTTCGCCTTTGCCGTTGAGGAAAAGCGCATCGTCGCCTCCGGCCGCGGCGGCCTCGCGCGCGGCGAGGATGTTGTCGGCATAGGACAGGGTCTTGAGGCGCGAGGCAGGCGAAGTTTCATTGCGCCGGATGGGAGATGTCGTCAGCTTCACCGGTGTGAACAGCGTTCCGGCGCTCCATGGCGCCAGCGTGACCAGAAGGCTGGGACTCTTGCCGTCCGCCGCGAGACCGCGAACGCCGGGTCCTCGCGTCAGCGTGATGCGCAGGATGCCATGCGGATGTGCGGCTTCACCAAGCACGCTGGCGACAGCGGACTCGATCAAGGAGAGATCGCAGTCGATTCCCAGAAGCGCCGCGCCCGCCGCGAGGCGCGCGAGATGATCCCTCTGCCAGATCGGCATATGGTTGAAGACGGCGAGCGTCTCGAACAGGCCGTCGCCCAGCAGCAAGCCGCGATCGGTGGGATCGAGGCTGAGCAATTGCGCGACGAGCGTCCCGTTGCACCAGACGACCGCCGTCATCGCGCCACCTTGAGGAAGTTGCGCAGGATGTCGTAGCCATGCTCGGTCAGCACCGATTCGGGATGAAACTGCACGCCGAAAGTCGGATGCGATATGTGCTCGAGCCCCATGATCTCGCCGTCATCAGAACGGGCGGTGACGGCGAGCGGCTCATCGCCGTCGAGCTCGACGATCAGCGAATGGTAGCGCCCGGCATTGAAGCCATCGGGAAGTCCCGCGAGCACGCCCTTTCCGCCGTGACGAATGGCGGAGGCCTCGCCATGCATCGGGCGTTTGGCGCGCTTCACCTTGCCGCCAAAGGCCTCCCCGATGCATTGATGGCCGAGGCAGATGCCGAGAATGGGAATGCGGCCGGAGAATCTGCGCACGGTATCGAGCGAGACACCGGCTTCATGCGGCGTGCAGGGACCCGGCGAGATCACGATGCCCTTCACATTGTCCGAAATGGCGTCAGGCTTCACGGCGTCATTGCGCCTGACCTCGGCCGCGGCGCCCAATTCGCGCAAATAGCGCGTCACATTGTGGACGAAGCTGTCATAATTATCGATGACGAGGATCATGCGAAGCTCTCGGCGATGCGGTTCACCTTGGCGAGCGTCTCCTCATATTCATCCGCCGGATTCGATTTGGCGGTGATGCCGCCGCCGCCCTGGAAATGCGCCTGGCCCGCATGGAAGAGAACGGTGCGGATGGCGATATTGAGATCCATGCAGCCTGAGAAGCTCAGGAATCCGATCGAGCCGCAATAGATGTTGCGCGGCAGCTGCTCGATCTCGGCAATGATCTCCTGGGCGCGGATCTTGGGCGCGCCGGTGATCGAGCCGCCCGGGAAACAGGCGGCGATGAGATCGCCGCGCGTCCGGCCTTGCGCGAGGCGCCCGGTGACGACCGAGGTCAAATGATGCACCGAGGCATAGGTCTCTAGCCCGCACAGGACCGGCACCTGCACCGTGCCGGGCTCGGCGACACGCGACAGGTCGTTGCGCAGGAGATCGACGATCATCACATTCTCGGCGCGGTCCTTGCGGCTGGCGAGAAGCTCGGCCTTGAGCTCGGCATCGATATTGGCATCGGCATCGCGCCGCCTCGTGCCCTTGATCGGGCGCGCTTCGGCCAGCGAGCCGTCGAAGCTGATCAGACGCTCGGGCGAGCTCGAGGCGATCGCAACCCCGCCATAATCGAGAAAGGCGCCGAAGGTGGCCGGGTTGCGGGCACGCAGATTGAGATAGAAGGCGAGGGGATCGAAGCCCGCCGGAATATCGGCGGAAAAGCGCTGCGAGATATTGGCCTGGAAGATGTCGCCCGCCAGGATGTAGTCGATGGTGCGCTGGATCGCCGCTTCGTAATCGGAGCGCGTGAAATTCGACTGCCAGAATTCGATGACATGACGGCCGGGCGAGCCCTTGGAGGGTGAGAGGATCAAGGCCTCGAACTCGGCGATGCGCTGCTCGGCGCGCGCGATGCGTTCTTGCGGATCAGTCTCGGGAAAGCCGGTCGAAATGATCCAGCAGCGTCTCGTCTGGTGATCGAAGGCGATGACCGTGTCATAGGCATGCAGCGTGATGGGCGGGATATCGGGCGGCGGCGTATGCGCCTTGATCTGCGGCTCGAGCAGCTGCGCGAGTTCATAAGCGATGAAGCCGGCAAAGCCGCCCTGGAAGGGCGGCAGGCCCGCGACCGGCTCGAGCTTCCAGCGCGTAAGCCTGCGGTCGAGCCGCGCCAGCGCGGCGCCGCCGCTTTCGCCATCCGCCAGCGTGAAGGTCTCGAAGGGATCGGCGGCGAGATAGGAATAGCGGCCAAGCTCGCCTTGCTGCATCGCGCTGTCGAGGAAGGTCAGGTCCCTGAGCCCTGAGAAACGCGTGAGGAGGCCTGCCGGATCTGCATAAGCGACCTCGCGCCAGAGCGGCTCGTCCAGGGCTTGCGGCACATGTTTCATGAGCGGTGATATAGGCGTTACGTCACCTTTCTGCCATGGGCTTGTCCCTGGGCGACAAGTGGCGCAAGTCTGCGGCAATGTCCGCCGATTCCCCCAAAACCGCCGATGTGCTGCTGCCGCTGGCCCTCGAGGGCCCTTATACCTATGCCCTGCCGCACGGCCTGTCGGTGAAGCCTGGCGACTATGTGGAAGTGCCGCTCGGGCCCCGCTCCTATCTCGGTTGTGTCTGGCGCCTGAGCGAAGGCGATGGCGGCGGCAAGACCTTGCGGGAGGTCGTGCAGAAATTCGACCTGCCGCCCTTGAGCGACACGCATCGCGCCTTCATCGACTGGGTGGCGAACTACTATGTCGAGCCCCTGGGCAATGTGCTGCGCCTCTGTCTCAGGGCGCCCGGCGCTTTCGGTGATGCGAAGACAGAGATCGCTTATCGCATCGGCCGTATCCGTCCGCAGAAGCTCACGGCGCAGCGCGCCCGCGTGCTCGAGATCGCGCGCGAAGGTCCGGCCATGAAGGCCTCGGAGCTGGCTGAGCTCGCGGGTGTCGGAACGTCGGTGGTGAAGGCGCTTGCCAAAGCGGGCGCGCTGGAAGCCGTCGCCTTGCCGCCGCATCGCGCCTTCGCCACGCCCGATCCCGCGGCGGGCAAGCTCTCGCTGTCGCGCGAACAGGAAGAGGCGGCAAAGGAACTGCGCGCCAGCGTGGCGCGGCGCGGGCACAGCACCCAGCTGCTCGACGGCGTCACCGGCTCCGGCAAGACGGAAGTCTATTTCGAGGCCATGGCGGCAGCACTTGCCGGCGGGCAGCAAGTGCTGCTGCTGCTGCCCGAGATCGCGCTCACCCAGCAATTCATCGAACGCGTCGAGCGCCGCTTCGGCGCGCCGCCGGCGCAATGGCATTCCGGCATGCGCCCGCGCGAACGCGAACGCGTCTGGCGCGGCGTCGCACAGGGGAATGCGAAGATCGTCGTCGGCGCGCGCTCGGCCCTGTTCCTGCCCTGGGCCAGGCTCGGCCTCATCGTCGTCGATGAGGAGCATGAGGGCGCCTACAAGCAGGAAGACGGCGTGCCCTATCATGCGCGCGACATGGCGATCGTCTATGGCGCGCTCGGCAAGTTCCCGGTCGTTCTCTCCTCCGCCACGCCGTCGCTTGAAAGCCTCGTCAATGCCGAGCGCGGGCGCTATGGCCATGTGCGGCTCGATACCCGCCATGGCGCGGCGGAATTGCCGCCGAGCCATATCATCGACATGCGCGCCAGCGCGCCGCCTTCGGGCTCATGGCTTTCGGAACCCCTGGCCCAGGCGGTCGCCGAGACATTGGCGAGCGGCGATCAGGCCCTGCTCTTCCTCAACCGGCGCGGCTATGCGCCCCTGACCCTGTGCCGCGCCTGCGGCCATCGCATCGATTGCCCCAATTGCGCGGCATCGCTGGTCGAGCACCGCTTCCGCAAGCAGCTGATGTGCCATCATTGCGGCCATACCACGCCGATCCCGCCCGAATGCCCCAAATGCGCGACGCAAGGCAAGCTCGTGCCCTGCGGGCCGGGCGTCGAAAGACTGGCGGAGGAAGTGGCGCAGCGCTTTCCGGAGGCGCGCCTCACCATCTTGTCGAGCGATCTGGCGCGCGGAACCTTGCTGAAGGACGCGCTGCGCGAAGTGTCGGAGGGCGTGCATAATCTCGTCATCGGCACGCAGCTCGTCGCCAAGGGCCATCACTTCCCGCATCTGACCCTGGTCGGCGTCGTCGATGCCGATCTGGCGCTCGATTCCGGCGATCCCCGCGCCGGCGAGCGCAGCTGGGCGCAGATGGCGCAAGTGGCCGGGCGCGCCGGGCGCGGCGAGAAGCCAGGGCGCGCGCTGATCCAGACCTACAGGCCCGAGCATCCCCTGATGCAGGCGCTCGCCAAGGGCGACCGCGACGGGTTCCTCGCCGAAGAGAAGCGCCTGCGCGAGGGTGCCGAGCTCCCGCCCTATGGTCTTCTCGCCGCCATCGTCATATCGGGGCGCGACGGGCTCGAGACCGAACGCTTCGCCCGGTCGCTGCAGCCTCTGGCGCCCTATGGCGAGGGCGTTCATCTCCTGGGGCCGGCGCCGGCGCCCATGCATCTGGTGCGCGGCCTCTATCGCTGGCGCTATCTGGTGCGGGCACGGCGCGGCATCAATGTCCAGGCCTTCCTGCGCGCCTGGCTTGCCGAGGTGAAACCCAAGGGCTCGCTCCGGCTTGCCATCGACGTCGATCCCTACAGCTTCCTCTAGCTCTTTTGCGCATCGGGTTATCCGAAAACCGCTCGCACTTTTCGGCCCGATGCGCTGATGCCTCTTGCCAATTAATGCACCATTTGGTTACTTGTTGGCCAAAGCGGAGGTGATGGGCTCCCATGTATGACTATGTGATCGTCGGCGGCGGATCGGCGGGATGCGTGATGGCGGCACGCCTGAGCGAGATGGCGAATGCGAAAGTGCTGCTGCTCGAAGCTGGTCCCTCCGACCGCAATCCCTATATCCATATGCCCTGCGGCTTCTTCAAGATGACCGGCGGGCCGCTCACCTGGGGCTACAAGACGGCGCCGGCGCGCCATGCCGGCGGGCGCCAGATGGTCTATCCGCAAGCGCGCGTGCTGGGCGGCGGCAGCTCGATCAACGCCCAGGTCTATACGCGCGGCGCGCCTGAGGATTACGACCACTGGGCGAAGGAGGACGGCTGCGCGGGCTGGTCATGGGCAGCACTCAAGCCCTATTTCGTGAAGTCGGAAGACAATGACCGGCTCGATGGCGATGAGCATGGCAAGGGCGGTCCGCTCGGCGTGTCGACGCTGAAGGAGCCCAACACCATGACCAAGGCCTTTGTCGAGGCTTGCGTCGAATTCGGCATGCCGCGCAATCCCGATTTCAATTCGGGCCATCAGGAAGGCGCCAATGTCTATCAGATGACGATCCGCCGGGCGCGCCGCTGCAGCGCCGCGGTCGGCTATCTGAAGCCGGCGCTCGGCCGCGCCAATCTCACCGTCAAGACCAATGAATTCATCACCCGCCTCGTCGTCGAGAAGGGCCGCGTCAAGGGCGTCGCCATCATCGAGAACGGGCGCGAGGCGATCATCGCGGCCGAGCGCGATGTCATCGTGACGGCGGGGGCCATCGGCTCGCCCAAGCTGCTGATGCTCTCAGGCATCGGTCCCGCGGCGCATCTCAAGAGCAAAGGTATCACCGTCCAGCAGGACCTGCCGGGCGTCGGCCGCAATCTGCAGGACCATATGGCGAGCGACATCGTCTGGCAGCTCAATGGCCCGCACTCCTATGACAAATACAAGAAGCTGCACTGGCAGGCGATTGCCGGGGTGCAGTATCTCCTGGCGCGAACCGGTCCCGTCGCCTCAAGTCTCGTCGAGGGTGGCGCTTTCTGGTGGAGCGACCGCGCCGAGAAGACACCCGATCTACAATTCCATTTCCTCCCCGGCGCCGGCGTCGAGGAGGGCGTGGGCACGGTGCCCGGCGGCAACGGCGCCACGCTCAATTCCTATCACTTAAGGCCGCGTTCGCGTGGCTTCGTCGAGCTTCAAAGCAGCAATCCGCTCGATCCGCCGGTGGTCGATCCCAATTCCTTCGCCGAAGCTTACGATCTCGACCGCGCCGTCGATGCGATCCGCATCAGCCGCGAGATCGGCCGCACCCGCGCCTTCAGCAAATATGTGGCGCGCGAGCATCTGCCGGGCGATGAGTGCCGCAGCAAGGCCGACCATGAAGCCTTCGCCCGCCAGGTGGCGCGCTCGGCCTATCATCCGGTCGGCACCTGCAAGATGGGCACCGATGAGATGGCGGTGGTCGACCCCGCGACGCTGCGGGTGCATGGCGTCGAAGGCCTGCGCCTGTGCGACTCATCGATCATGCCGCGCCTCGTCTCGTCCAACACCAATGCGCCGACGATCGCCATGGCGGAGAAGGCCTCGGACCTGTTCAAGGGCAATCGCGTAAGCTAGAACCGTCACCCCGGCGAAAGCCGGGGCCTATTAAATTCTATCCAGGCGATCAGAGCTGCCCAGACGGCACTTATTCAGCAGTCGTCCGTGAAGAACTTCCAAGCCATTGATTGGGATTCGATTTTCGGAAGAAGGCCGGCATTGAGTTTGCATGCTTTGGGGGGTTGAGGCCTCAAAAGCTTGCAATTTCGTTTTT
>QOZQ01000005.1 GCA_003576695.1 Taklimakanibacter lacteus | reverse complement strand
GGTGCCTATGCCTCGCCCGGCTGATCGGCTTTGCCCAAGCTGATGGGGAGACTGACACGCTCCACAATCCCCGGCCCCGGCTTATCCCAGCTTGAAATCAGCTTCTTCACGGGCGACTGGTGAAAAGGATTTGCTCCTGATCACGCTGCCTTGGCGCTGATTCCGGCTTCCCAGCCGAGGATGGCGCGCTTGCGCGTCAGGCCCCAGTGATAGCCGCACAGGCTGCCGGACTTGCCGAGCACACGGTGGCACGGCACGACGAAGGAGACCGGATTGCGCCCGACCGCGGCACCGACCGCACGCGCCGCTTTCGGCTTGCCGATATGATTGGCGACATCGGAATAGGTGGAGCGCTTGCCGAGCGGGATGCGCAGGAGCGTTTCCCACACGCGGATCTCGAAATCCGAGCCGATGAAGACGACCCGCAAGGGCTGGTCCTTGCGCCAGTTCTCCGGCTTGAAGATGCGATCGGCATAGGGCTTAGTCTGAAGCCAGTCCTCGATATAGGCCGCTCCCGGCCAACGCGACTGCATGTCGTTGAGCGTATCCTTTTCCTGGCCGTCATCGGCGAAAGCGAGGCCGGCAAGGCCCTGGTCGGTGATCATGACCAGCGCCCGCCCGAAGGGGCAGTCATGGAAGCTGAAACGCAAGGTGAGGCCCTTGCCGCCCGCTTTGTAGCAGCCGGGAGTCATGCCCTCATGGGTGACGAAAAGATCATGCAGCCGTCCCGGTCCCGACAGGCCGACTTCATAGGCGGTGTCGAGGATAGAGGCTGAATCGCGCAGGAGACTGCGCGCGTGATCCAACGTCACCGCTTGCAGGAACGCCTTGGGGGAGAGGCCCGCCCAGCGGGTGAAGAGCCGCTGCAGATGGGTCGGACTCAGTTGCGCTTCTTCAGCGATCGCTTCAAGCGAGGGCTGCTCGCGCCAGGTCTCATGGATGAAGGCCAGCGTCTTCTTCACGACCTCATAGTCGCGGGCGGGGGTGGAGAAGGTTTCGATCTCGGTCATGCGGCAAATCTAGGAAGCCCCGCGCGCCGAAACCACCCGATTCTTGCGGGCTCTAACCCCTTCTAAATGCGGGGTTTTGCCAGGGCGCCCTGCAGAAGCCGGGCTAATCTCTGGCGCTCTGCCGCGGCCAGGAACCGGCCGATCTCGGTGCGCTGGCCTTTGAAGCGCAGATAGAGGCTGCCGATCAGATCACGCTCCTTGTCTTCCTCGAGCTCGACCTTGACCCAGGTGCGGGTGAAATGCAGCTCCTCGCGCTGCCTTTCGTGATCGAAGCGCTTGAGCACCAGCTCATGCTCGGTCACCTCGATGCGTTCTTCTTTCAAGGCGTCATCGTAGTTTTTGCGAAAGGCCCACCAGACCAGCGCCACATCGAGCCCCATGAAGGGCGCGATCGGCCATGCGCCCAGCATGTAGAAAGCGGTGCCGGCCGCGAAATTGAGGCCGATGAGCACCGCCATGAGGATCACGAAACCCCGCCGGCTCAGCGAGCGATGCGGCCTGAGCGTGGCGCTGAAGTTTTGCGGGTTCGTCTTCTCCATGTCTTGATCTTAGCGCCGGGCTGGGCTCTGGTCACTCCTCAGCAGGGAACAGAATCATGGCGCAGCGGCGGCTCAAGCCGGATCAGGTCACCGAGATATTCAGGCGCTTCCACCGGGCTGATCCAACGCCTCAGGGCGAGCTCGACTATGTGAATCCCTATACGCTCCTGGTCGCGGTCGCCCTTTCCGCGCAGGCAACCGATGTCAGCGTCAACCGGGCGACGGGACCGCTCTTCAAGGTCGTCGACAGCCCCGAAAAGATGGTGGCGCTCGGCGAGGAGAAGCTCATCTCCCATATCCGCACCATCGGCCTTTACCGGATGAAGGCGAAGAACGTCATCCGGCTTTCGCAGATCCTGATCGAGAAGTATGGCAGCGTGGTGCCGCGCGACCGCGACGCCCTGGAGGAATTGCCGGGCGTCGGGCGCAAGACCGCCAATGTGGTGCTCAACATCGCCTTCGGGGAACCCACCATCGCCGTCGACACGCATATCTTCAGGCTCGGCAACCGCACCGGCCTTGCCCCCGGCAAGACGCCGCTCGAAGTCGAGCTCAAGCTCGAAAAGGCGGTGCCGGGCGAATACAAGCGCCACGCGCATCACTGGCTGATCCTGCATGGCCGCTATATCTGCAAGGCGCGAAAGCCCGAATGTCCGCGCTGCCTGATCGCCGATCTCTGCCTGTTTACGCCGAAGACCGTTTGAGTGCCTTGAAGATGTGGACGAAATAGCTGGTCGAGAACAGGGGCACGGTGAGATTGACGATCGGGATCAGGGCGAGCGCTGCGGGGATGAGGCCGGCGGCGAGGATCCGGGGAGAGTTCTCCTTGCGCAGGAGACGCGCTTCTTCCACCGGCATGTGACGCATCGCCGCCATCTCGAAATATTCGCGGCTGAGCAGATAGGCGTTGACCAGAAGCAGCACGATGGCCCCGATGCCGAAGAACAGCATCGGCAGCACCGCCAGGTTGACGATGAGGACGAGCAGGCCGAATTGCAGGCCGAGCAGGATCGCCTTCGCCATCGGCAATTCCCGTCCCGGCGCATCGGCGGGATAGTGCTTGCGCTCGACGAGGCCCGCTATGTGGTCGAGATAGAGGCCGGCGAACAGCGCCGTCACCGGCGGGATCATGAAGAAGGCGAGCACGGTCATGCCGAGGCCGGCCACCACCTCGATGACGCTGTTGCCCCAGCCCCAGGGGGCGAGCTTCAGCAGGTTGAGCAGGAAGACGGTGCCGGCGATGACGGCGATGAGGAGGGCGATCGCCAGCCCGATCGCCTTGATGAGGACGCTGCGGAAATCGGGGGAGAGGACATCGCCAAGGGCGGTGAAGGCGGCTTTGATCATGGCGCAAGACAGGTAATGGCCCCGGCTTGCGAGGACAAGGGCGATCCTGTAGGGGCTCGGCCTTCCGCCTCATTATCTCCATGGGAAAGCATGTCCAAAGCGACTTTCGATGTCCTCACCATCGGCAATGCCATTGTCGATGTCTTTTCGCGCGTGGAGGAGGGCTTCCTCGCCCGCCACAATGTCACCAAGGGCATGATGCGCCTGGTGACCGAGAAGGAATCCGCCGAGCTGTTCGAGGATATGGGCCCCTCGACCCAGATTTCCGGCGGCTCGGGCGCCAATACCGCGGTGGGCGTCGCCTCCTTCGGCGGCAAGGTGGCCTTCATCGGCAAGGTCAAGGCCGACCGGCTGGGCAAGGTCTTCACCCATGACACGCAATCGGCGGGCGTTGATTTTGCCACGGCGCATGCGACGACGGGGCCCGCCACCGCAAGCTCGCTCATTCTCATCACCCCCGACGGCGAGCGCACCATGAACACCTTCCTCGGCGCCTGCGTCCATCTGGCGCCGGGCGACATCGACGAAGCCGTCGTCGCGGCATCCAGGGTCACTTATCTCGAAGGCTATTTGTGGGATCCGCCGCTCGCCAAGGAGGCCTTCAAGAAGGCGGCGCGCATTGCGCGCCAAGCCGGGCGCAAGGTCTCGATCACGCTGTCCGATTCCTTCTGCGTCGACCGCCACCGCGACAGCTTCCTCGAGCTGATCAGGAGCGACATCGACATCGTCTTTGCCAATGAGAAGGAGATCAAATCGCTTTACCAGGTCGATACTTTCGACGAGGCGCTGCAGCGCGTGCGCAAGGACTGCAGCATCGCGGCGCTGACCCGTTCGGAAGCGGGCTGTGTCCTCGTCAGAGGCGATGAGATCCATGTCGTCGAGGCGCATCCGGTCGAGCAGGTGGTCGATGCGACGGGAGCCGGCGATCTCTTCGCGTCCGGCTTCCTTTACGGCTTCACCCGCGATCTGTCGCTCGTGCAGTCGGCGCGGCTCGGCGCTCTTGCCGCAGCGGAAGTGATTTCCCATGTGGGCGCCCGCCCGCAGATTTCACTCAATCGTCATGCTGAGGCGAATGGTCTGCTGTAATTTGCCTTCATGCTGGCCGAACTCTCCGATGCGCGCTACCTGGTCTGGGTTCTGCAGGGAGCCCGCGAGGGCGACAATGCGCAGGCCCGCGCGCTGGCCGAAAAGCTTTCTGCCGCTGTCGTCCTGAAGCGACTCAACTGGTCATGGCCGCATATCCTGCCCAATGTGATCCTGGGCCGCGGGCTTGCCGCCGTTGACCGGAAGATGTCGGACAGCCTGATGCCGCCCTGGCCGGACGCCGTCATAGCGGTCGGCCGCCGGGCGGCGCCGGTTGCGGCATGGATCAAGCGGCAGTCCGGGGGCCGGACCCGGCTCATCCATCTCGGCCGGCCGCGCCTGCCATTCGACCTGTTCGACCTGATGATCACCACGCCGCAATATGCCCTGCCTGACGGTCACAATGTCATCAAGGCATTGCTGCCCGCGACCGGCGCGGCAACCGTTCCGGCGGACGGGCTCTGGCGATCACGCTTTTCGGGATTGCCGCGGCCGTGGACCGGCGTGCTGGTGGGCGGTGCGACCTTCCCTTTCCGCTTCGGGCGTGGTGAAGCGCGGAGGCTCGCCGAGGCTCTGCGCATCTACCAACGGCAAACCGGCGGATCGCTGCTCGTCTCGACCTCGCCGCGCAGTGGATCCGAGATTGCCGATATCCTGAGCGCGGTGCTGGGCTCCGGCAACTATGTCCATCGCTGGACCGGGGGCGGCGGGAATCCGCACCGCTTCATTCTGTCCGAGGCGGATCGCTTCATCGTCACTGAAGACAGCGCTTCGATGCTGGCCGAGGCCTGCAGGTCGCATAAGCCGGTCGAGATATTCGCGCTGTCGCGGTGGCCATGGGCTTTGTCCTGGCCCGGCGAAAGAGGTCTCGCCGCCGCTTTGGCGCAGTCTGGTCTCGTGTCGCCGCCCCGCAATGTGCGCAGACTGCGCGACGAGATCATTCGGCGCGGCCATGCCAGTCGTCTTGGCGTCAAGCCGGCGCGTTCCTTCACGCCCTATGACGATGAATGGGAGGCGATTGCCAGGCGTATCGATGGCCTGCTTCAGTCCTCGGCGCAGGGCCATTGAGCCGGCACGGTGAGGCCGGCCGGCAGCTTCGTCTGCGCATCGCCGCAGGACATGTTGACTTGCGCCTGGGTCAGGTCGAGCGCTTGCGAGAGGTCGGCGCCTTCGAAGCGCGTCCAATAGATATAGGTGCGCTTGAACGAGGTGCCGGCGAGCGTGGCCTCGCGGAAATTCGCGCGCTGCAGCATGGCGCCGCCCAGATTGGCGCCCGAGAGATTGGCCTTGGCGAAGCTGTTGCGCGAAAACTCGCCATCGGAGAGATCGGCGCCCGAAAGATCGGCACCGTCGAATATCACGCGCAGGAATTCGGCTTTGACGAGACGCGTGCCCTTCAGGATGGCGTTGGAGAAATCGGCCCGGCTGGACAGACTTTTCTCCAGATTGGCGCCGGAAAGATCGGCCTCCTTGAAGGACGTGCGCACCAGCTCGCTGCGCTGCAGATTGGCATTGTTGAGCTTGGCCGATGAGAAGCCGGTGCCGGACAGGAAGGTGCCTTCGAGATTGGCCGAGGTCAGGTCACTGCCATCAAGCTGCAGGAGCTGCTTGTTGCAGCCCGACCAGTCGACCGAGGGTCCGGGCGGGCTTTTGCAGCTGGCTTCAGCACCGGCCGGCAGAAGCCCCGAGAACAGGATAGTCAGGCTGAGCCTGGCCAAAGTTGCGCGCACGACCGACGCTCCCATCGAAATTGATACCGCTGATTATACGCATGGAGCCGGGAAAAAGCTCCATGCGTATGAAGCGCGCTATTGGCCGGAATAGCGCAGGCTGAGCCCGGCGATTCCCGCCGCCACATTGAGGCCTTCCTGGCCCTGGACGCTGAGCGGCTGCAGCGCGATCGACTTCTTGAAGCCGCCCACCAGCACATTGGCGCCGAGGCCCACGCCGATCGTCGCTTCCGCCGATGCGCCGCCATAGCTGCCGGCGAGCGCACCGCGCTTGGTCTTGCCGCCCGCGAAAACAGCCCAGGTCATGTAGCTTTTGCTGGTGAAGCCGATATCGACGCCCAGTCTGGATATCCGCCCGGTATAATATTCCGTCCTGCCGCCGCCGGCCGGGTTGAAGCGGCATTTCATCTTGCGCGAGGACCCGAGGATGAGTCCGACGCCTGACGATACCTTGCAGTTGAGGGCGCCGATCTTGATCCCGCTTCTTGCCGAAGCCGGGCTCGCCGCGAGGAGGGCCGTGGCCAGGGCGACGGCGCCTGCGGAGATGATCCACTTTTTCATGATGCGAGGTCCTTCATTGTGAATTCGACAGTGCCAAAAACGTTCGGGGCCAGCCGGGAGTTCCCGGCGATTTTCCCAGTAATTTCAGGCTGATACTTTTCCGGTGCAGGTAGAAGACCACCAAATCTCAGGCGACGCAAGGACCCTGCATGGCACGATGGCGAACCTTGCACCGGCTCGAAATGAGCGTGGCGGCGGCCGTGCTGTTGGCCAGGAGCGGCTGCAGTATGCGCGGTCCAGCCGGACCGAGGTCCGCTCTGATCACGTCAGCAGGACGACGCTCTCCTGTTCATTGGGGTCGGTGCGCGCAATGAGCGCTTTGGCGGGCTTGTCGGTCGGATTGAAGGGCTGATGCGGCACGCCGGCGGGGATATAGATGAAATCCCCGGCCTCGACGCGGTCGAGATTTTCGAGATTGGGGCCGTGGCGGAATTCCGAGGCGCCCTCCAGCATGTAGATCGCCGTCTCATGCGCCTCGTGATAATGCGGCTTTGCCTCGGCGCCGGGCGGCATCACCAGAAGATGCATGCAGATGGCCCTGGAGCCGGCCGATTCCGCCGAGATGCCGGAAAAATAATTGAGCCCCTGCTTGCCGCGGAAGCCTTCACCGCGGCCGTGACGGACGATTTTGCAAGTTTTCATGCTTTCACCTTTTACCGGTCGAGACCGGCGATCTCAATCGCATAGGCGCTGGCGCCCGCACAAGCTTCGCCTTTTTGGGGATGGAATGAAAAGCCGCCCCCGCCCGCACACTGGCTTTGCACGAGGGTGATCGGGGCAGGCAGAAAGTCATGCATATCCCGGACGGATTGCCGCCGCTGAGGGGCTGATGACGAACTCAGACCAGCTTGACATCGCCCCAGAATCCGAAGCGCCCGCCGACCGCGTGCATCTTCGGCTGAGGTCTTTCATATGACCAGGCCGCCCGCTCATGTCTTTTTCCCGGCGCAACGACGTCATAGAACTGAACGCCATGCGGGCAGTCGAGATCCGATGCCGTCTTTGGCGATTTCTGCATCAGCTCGAGGCGGACCGCGGAGGCCGGAAAATATGAATAGCCGTGCGCTTCGACGATATCGTCGCTCTGCGCGATGATCTCATTGCCGAAAACAGCCTTCATCAGGGCGTGCTCCTCTCATCTGCTGTGCCTCATATGGGATGCGATAACGCCCATGTCGAGATTTATAGGCGTCTCGTCATGCGCACGCCACGCAGCACCGCCAGCGCCAGCAGCTGATAGGTGTTGAGGAGCGTGCCGTTCACCCAATAGAGCGGTCGCTCGGAGGCGTCGCGCAGCACGATGTAGCCGCGCCGGCGCAAACCGGCATAGGCCCTGTTCACCGGGGGCCGGGCGCCCAGATGCATGTCCCTTACGGTGCGATCCATCTTCCGCATACAGATTGTTCCATGCTGTGCTGTAGGGCAGCTTCTGGCCAGAAGCTGTCAGGATCGATGCTGGCGCAGATTCAAAGCGCTGCCGCGAAGGGTCTTGCTCATGCGAGAAACGGGGCCGGCGCCGACATCGCCAGGGAGGTTGCCGGAGCCCTTCCGGGCCTCGTCAGGCCATAGTCGAAGGGAACTTCCGTCAGGTCGCCGGCCGAACGACTATGGCTGCGAGCGCGTCACGGTATAGCCGCTGCGCCGGCGCCGGGCATCGAGCTCGTCGGCCTCGTTGAGCAGCATCGCGAGATGCGAGCGCAAGGGCTCGCGGTCCAACCGGATCTCGAAGCCGCAGCGGGTGCAGGGATGGCTGCGCTTGCCCTTTACGCTGGCAAGGGGAATCTCGGCCGGTCCGCAATTGACGCAAACCACCCGCACCCGGATCTGGTCGAACATCGAAGCCTTGCTCATGATGTGCCTCTCATCCCCGAATCGAGATTGGCCGATGCCAGGCGCGGGCGCAACCGCGATCACGGTGGCATGCGCAAAGAACTTCTGCGCCTGGGCTCGGTGCGGATGTCGCGAAAACGTCGCGCGGCTAGGCGGCAAATGGCGGAAGAGGAGGGATTCGAACCCTCGATACGCTTTCACGTATACACACTTTCCAGGCGTGCGCCTTAAGCCACTCGGCCACCCTTCCGTAGGCGGCAGACCGCCCAATGCGGGGCGCACTATAGCCAGAGCGAGGCGAGGTTCAAGCGTCAGTTGCTCGGCGCGAATGAGGGTGCCGGATCGCTGATTCGGGGGCCTGCTTTGCGGATGGCTCCCGCGTGGGCCCAGGTCTTCTGTTTTGTCGAGGGCCGTCATTGCAAGTATCCGGCTAAGAAACGCGCAGGCGATATCTGCCTTGGGAGCCTTTCGGAGCCCTGCTTTACAGGTCTCGAGCATATTCAGGCTTCGCAGAGCCACTCTGCCCATGCGGCAATATTGAGTAATTCGAAATATATATTTCACTCTGGAAAGGAAATTGAAATATTAACCAAGTATATATTGGAGAAGAATTTGATTTTTGCGTAGAAATTTCGATATATGAACCAATTGTTAAATAGAATGATCTAATTTTAAGTATTCTGGAAACCGATGGCTAACCATTTATCTTAGAAGTTCTAGGTCGGGTGCCGCAAAGTTGCCGGATTTACTACCCGTTAAACGCTCAAGCCTAGGGTCATCCCCGGTTCACGAAAACAGCCATGCAAAACGCATCCTGACGTGGGCCGGTGCTGTTAAGAGAATCAAACTGGAGAGACAGATGAACAAGCTTATGCGTTTTGTGAAAGACGAGTCCGGCGCGACCGCCATTGAATACGGCCTCCTGGCCGCGGGCATCGGCCTCTTGCTGATCGTCATCGTGCCGCAGCTCGGCGCCACGCTGTCGGGCGTGTTCTCCCGCATCGATTCGGGCATCAGCGGCCTGGGTCAGTAACAGAATTCGCGCGCAAGCGCAGACGACACGACAGGGAAGCTCAGGAACCGCCGGCATCAGCCGGCGGTTTCTTTTTGCGGGATCAGGCGATGCTGCTTAACGCCGTCTTTACGCCGGATGTGGGAGCTTCGTCCCCAACAGCTCGCCGATCGCATGGAGCGGGAAGCCAGGCACAGGGATGGATTCGATGATCAGCTTTCTGGCCCAGACACTCCTGCCGTTTCTGGTTGTCGCGGCCGGCGCCAGCGACTTCCTGACGCTGCGGATCCCGAACTGGCTCAATGCGGTGATCGCTCTTGCCTTTTTTCCCATGGCGGTCATGACCGGCATGCCGGTCGAGGCCATGTTCTGGCACAGCATCGCCGCTCTGGTGGTTCTGGCGGCCGGCTTCGCTCTTTTCTCATTCGGCCTGCTGGGCGGCGGGGATGCCAAGCTGCTCGCCGCCGCCGGGCTGTGGTTCGGCTGGCCGGCGCTGGCGCCCTTCCTCGTCTTCACCACCCTTGCCGGGGGGGTTCTCGCGATCGTGATGAAGATCTGGCGGATGATCGAGATCGAGCGCGATGTGCGCGAAGTCGGCTGGATGAAGCGCTGGTTCAGCTTCAAGGCCGATTTGCCCTATGGCGTCGCCATCGCGGCGGGCGGGATCCTTGCTTTTCCCGGCACCTGGTGGATGCCGTCGGCGTCGTAAGTTTCAAAAGACAGCAAAAGCTTAACGGTAATTTGACCATTCATAAAGAAAGTACAGGGAAAGCGCGGCATCGGCCGATGTGCGTTGAGTGAGGTTACAATGAACAAGACGCGTCTTGCAGTTCTGGCAGTGGCGATCGGATCCGCCGGTCTGGCGACCTATATGGCGACGGGGCTTCTCGGCAAGAAGGAGAAGCAGGTCGAGACGGTCGAGGTCACCAAATACGAAACCGTCGACGTTCTGGTCGCGACCAAGAACATACAAATGGGCGCGCGGCTGGTCGGCGGGTCGATCGGCTGGCAGTCCTGGCCCAAGTCGTCCGTGACCGCGCTGATGATCACCAGCGCGGCACAGCCCGACGCCAAGACGAAGTATGAAACCGCGCGCGCCCGCGCGGCGATATTCGAAGGCGAGCCCATCCTCGACAAGAAGCTGGTGATGCCCAATGAAACCGGCTTCATGTCGGCCATTCTGCCCAAGGGCATGCGGGCGATTTCGGTTTCGGTCTCGGCCGAGACCGGCGCCGGCGGTTTCATCCTGCCCAATGACCGGGTTGATGTGCTCCTGACCCGCAAGGTCGATGACGGCTCCAATCAGAAGGCCGCGTCCGCCGAAACCGTCCTGACCAATGTGCGGGTGCTGGCGATCGACCAGACCTTCCGGCCCAAGGGCGAGGAAGACAAGGAATTTGTCGTTGCCGACAAGACCGCGACACTCGAGCTTGATCCGCGCCAGACCGAGGTCATCTCGATGGCCCAGGATCTCGGCCAGCTTTCGCTCACTTTACGCTCGATCCGCGAGAATGACGGCGTCCCGCTTGCCGAAGTCGTTCCGAAGCTCAGCGAGAAATATGTGAACGGCTCGGACTCGAGCGAGATGACGATCATCAAATATGGCGTGCCGCGCCGCGTCACGCTCAACTGAACAAGGCTTGGGGACATGGCTGGGATGACGAAAACACTGGAACATAGAAGCGGCGGAACGTTCGGCCTCGGACGCAGGTTGGTCGCGGGCCTGGCACTTGCCGCAGCCCTCCTGCTCGCCCCCACCCCGTCGCTCCACCAGAGCGCTTTCGCCGGCGACTATGCCGGATCGGCCAGCGATGCCAATGGCGGCCGCTTCGTGCGCATCGGCCTCAACAAGTCGATCGTCATCAAGCTTCCCGCCGATGCCCGTGACGTGCTGGTCGGCAATCCGGACATCGTCGACGCGGTGATTCGTACCAGGAACACCGCCTATCTGTTCGCCCGCGCCATCGGCCAGACCAATATCTTCTTCTTCGACGCCAATGGCGGGCAAATCCTCGCCCTCGATCTCGAAGTGGCGCAGGACATGACCGCTTTGCAGAAGCTCATCCGCCGCACCTTACCGGGCTCGCGCATCACCGTCGACACGGTCGGCGAGAATGTCGTGCTCGGCGGCACCGCCAAGACGCCTTCCGAAGCCAAGCTCGCTTTCGACCTCGCCGCCAAGTTCACCAACGACGCGGAAGGCAAGAAGGTCCTGTCCACCATAAATGTGCTGGGCAAGGAACAGGTGATGCTGAAGGTCAGGATCGCCGAGGTCCAGCGCAATGTCCTCAAGCAGCTCGGCATCAATACCAGCGCGTTGTTCTCGATCGGCAACTTCGCCCTCAACCTGCAGAATCTCAACCCGCTCACCACGCCGCTGATCAGCCCGAATGGCGGCTATCAGGCGAGCTACGCCAGCGGTGGCGACTCCGCCAGTGTGCTTTTGCGCGCCATGGAGCGTGACGGCTTGCTGCGCACGCTCGCCGAGCCGACGTTGACGGCCATCTCCGGCGAATCGGCCAATTTCCTGGCCGGCGGCGAGTTCCCGATCCCGGTGGCCGGCGACAACGATACGGTCACCATCGAGTTCAAGAAGTTCGGCGTCGGCCTCGGCTTCACGCCGGTCGTGATGTCGGAAGGACGCATCTCGCTGAAGATCAACACGGAAGTCAGCGACATATCGACCGATGTCAGCGTCTCGCTGGGCACGAATGTCGTCATCCCGTCGTTGAACGTGCGCCGCGCCGAGACGACCGTCGAACTGCCGAGCGGCGGCTCGATCGCCATGGCCGGGCTCATCAAGGACAATGCCCGTGCCGATATCACCGGCACGCCCGGCCTCAAGAACCTGCCGATCCTCGGCGCCTTGTTCCGCAGCCGCGATTTCCAGCAGAACCAGAGCGAGCTCGTGGTCATCGTGACGCCTTATGTGGTCAATCCGGTCCAGGAGCAGGAACTCTCACTGCCGAGCGAGGGACTGATCAACGCGACCGATCGCCAGGCGATCCTGTTTGGCCGCCTGAACAAGGTCTATGGCTCGCCCGGCAAGAAGCCGCCGGGCGCCTATCACGGCAATGTCGGTTACATCGTCGATTGACGCGGGTGGAGAGAACTTATGATGTCTTTAAAGTCTAAGGGTAGATGGTTGAACGCGCTGGCGCTGGGCGCCGTCACCGTGCTCATCGCCGGTTGCAAGCTGGATGGAGCGGAGATCGACGACTACTACGCGCCGACCGCGCATTACGAGCGTCATCCGATCATCGTGACGAAGACGGGCGCACATGCCAAGCGCTGCGGCACTTGGCCTGAGGACCTGACGGAGACAGCCGACAACGAGCCTTACGCGAATTTCGGCTGCTCGCAGCAGAACAACATAGCCGCGATGGTCGCCAATCCGGAGGATCTCGTCAGGCCGCGCGCCACCGCGCCCGCCGACGCGATGCGCCGCGTCAAGGTCTTCGACAACTATCGCAGCGGCGAAGCGGTCGCATCGGCCGAAGAGAAGAACCAGGATGTCAAGATTTCCGACGCCGCCAAATGACGCCGGCAAAGGTCTAAGATCATGAATCATGCTGTCTTGAACACCGAGGACTATGGCCATTCCAGGCAACAGATCGTGGCCCAGGTCCCGCACATCAACATAAGGGCCTTCTGCGACGACGAGCGCACGGTCCAGGCGATCCAGGCCGCCGCTGCCGACCGGCGCATGGCGCGCGCTCATGTGCAGATCCACATGGGCGGCATCGCCGGAGCCGTGCAGGTCTTCCAGAGCGAGCTGACGCCCAATGTCATCCTGGTCGAAACCCGGGCCAATCGCGACATCGTGCTGGCCGAGCTTGCCCAGCTCGCTTCCGTATGCGGGCCGGAGACCAAGGTGGTCGTCATCGGCCATCTCAACGATGTCCAGCTCTATCGCGAGCTGATGCGCCTCGGCGTCAGCGAATATCTGATCGCCCCCGTCCATCAGCTGCAGATCATCGAATCGATCGCCAATCTTTTCCACGATCCGGCTGCCAAGCCGCTCGGCCGCGTCTTTGCTTTCGTCGGCTCGAAGGGCGGAGTCGGTTCGAGCACGCTCGCCCACAATGTCGGCTGGTATATGTCGCGCCAGCTCAATACCGACACGGTGATTACCGATCTCGACCTCGCTTTCGGCACTGCCGGCCTCAACTTCAATCAGGAAACCTCGCAAGGCATCGCCGATGCGCTGGGACAGCCCGACCGCATAGACCAGATGCTGCTCGACCGCCTCCTGACGAAGTGCGGCGACAAGCTGAGCCTGCTTGCGTCGCCCGGCAATATCGAGCGTGATCTGCATGTCGAGGCCTCTTCCGTCGAGGTCATTCTCAGCACGGTGCGCAACAGCGTGCCCTGCGTCATCGTCGATGTGCCGAATATGTGGGCGCCGTGGATCAAATACACGCTCATGCATGCCGACGAGGTGGTCATCACCGCCACGCCCGAGCTCGCCAGCCTCCGCAACGCCAAGAATCTCGTCGATCTGCTCAGGCATGGGCGGCCTAACGACCGGCCGCCGCGTCTGGTGATGAACCAGGTGGGCATCCCGAAGCGGCCGGAGATACCGGTTGCCGATTTCGCCAAGGCTCTGAGCCTCGATCCGGCCTTGACGATCGCCTATGACGCGCAGACCTTCGGAACGGCTGCCACCAATGGCCAGATGCTGGCCGAGGTGTCGGCCAAGTCGAAGTCCGCCGAGGCGATTGCGGCGCTGGCGCAAGCGCTGATCGGCCAGGAGAAGCCGGCGAAGCCGGCCAAGTTCTCGCTACCCTTCGCTGACAAGTTGTTGAGGAAGAAGTAATGTTCGGCAAACGCGGCGAGCAGGGGACATTCAATCATCCGGCCGTGCCTGCGCCGCATCAGGCGAACGGGCAATATGCCCGTTCCCCCGGGGCTCCCGACCATATGCCGGATCTGAAAGTCCAGCCCGCGCCGCCGCCGTCCTTTCCGGCTGCATCGGCGCGTCCGGCAGCGCCGCCGCCGCCGGCCGGTCAGCAACGCCCCGGCCTGCCCCAGGCGGTTGCCCCGCCGCCAGCCAAGCCCGCCGCCGCCATTCCGCGGCGATCGGACAATTACTACGACATCAAGTCGACGATCTTCAACGCGCTGATCGATGCCATCGACCTGACGCAGCTGAGCCAGCTTGACCGCGAGGGTGCCCGCGACGAGATTCGCGACATCGTCAACGAGATCATCACGCTCAAGGATGTCGCGATGTCGATCGCCGAGCAGGAGGACCTGCTCGAGGATATATGCAACGACGTCCTGGGTTACGGCCCCCTCGAACCGCTCCTGGCGCGTGACGACATCGCCGACGTCATGGTCAACGGCGCCGACACCTGCTTCATCGAAGTCGACGGCAAGATGCAGAAGACCGGGGTCCGCTTCCGCGACAATTCCCAGCTCCTCAATATCTGCCAGCGCATTGTCAGCCAGGTCGGCCGCCGTGTCGACGAATCGAGTCCGATATGCGATGCGCGCCTGGCCGATGGATCGCGCGTCAACGTCATCGTGCCGCCCCTGGCCATTGACGGCCCGACGCTCACCATCCGCAAGTTCAAGAAGGATCGCCTCAAGCTTCCCAATCTCGTCAAGTTCGGCACGATCACGCCGGAAGGCGCCACGATCCTCGAGATCATCGGGCGCGTGCGTTGCAACGTCCTGATCTCCGGCGGCACCGGCTCGGGCAAGACGACGCTGCTCAACTGCCTTACCGGCTATATCGACCTCGACGAGCGCGTCATCACCTGCGAGGACGCCGCCGAGCTGCAGCTGCAGCAGCCCCATGTCGTGCGCCTCGAGACCCGCCCGCCCAATCTCGAAGGCGAGGGCGAGGTGACGATGCGCGATCTCGTCAAGAACTGCCTGCGCATGCGGCCTGAGCGCATCATCGTCGGCGAAGTCCGCGGACCGGAGGCTTTCGACCTCCTGCAGGCGATGAATACCGGCCATGATGGCTCGATGGGCACGCTGCACTCCAACAGCCCGCGCGAGGCCATATCCCGCCTCGAATCGATGATCACCATGGGCGGCTTCGCCCTGCCGTCGAAGACGATCAAGGAGATGATCGTCGGATCCATCGACGTCATCATCCAGGCGGCCCGCCTGCGCGACGGCTCGCGCCGCATCACCCACATCACCGAGGTCATCGGCATGGAAGGCGAGGTGATCATCACCCAGGATCTGTTCGTCTATGAGATCCT
Source organism: Taklimakanibacter lacteus (assembly GCA_003576695.1). Classification (GTDB taxonomy): domain Bacteria; phylum Pseudomonadota; class Alphaproteobacteria; order Rhizobiales; family Aestuariivirgaceae; genus Taklimakanibacter; species Taklimakanibacter lacteus. The sequence goes on along the minus strand of QOZQ01000005.1, from coordinate 476,162 downwards.
GGGCGAAGATGCCAATGGTCGCATCCTCGGCCGCCATCGCTCGACCGGCATTGCCCGTCCGCACTTCTGGGACCGGGCCAGATATTTCGGCGAGGAGAAGCGCCTTGCCGACGCGCTGGAGCGTGCCGAGGCGCGCTCCGAGACGCAGAACTGATGATAGGACAACGCGATGGAACTTGCTGACGGCCTCCAGCAATACGGCTTCCTCGCCATGGTGGCGCTGGCCGTTGGCGGCTTGCTGTTTGCCGTCCTCTTCCCGTACTTCAGCGGCACCAAGCAGGCGGAAAAGCGGGTCAAGGCCCTGGCGACGGAAGGCAAGATCCAGCCCAAGCAGACGCTCAGGGCCCGGCTCATGGCCGAGGATCCCAAGGATGCCCGCCGCAAGCAGCTTCAGGAATCGCTCAACCAGCTCGAGGAGCGCGAGCGCCAGCGCCGCAGCAAGCTGACACTGCGCGTGATGCTCTCGCAGGCCGGGCTCGAGGTGACGCCGCGGGCCTACTATCTGTTTTCCGTCATCCTCGGCCTCATCATAGGCATCGGCGTGATGATTGCCGGCGTGCCCTGGTATGTCGCCATCGTCGCCGCCATCGCCGGCTTCCTTGGCGTGCCGCGCTGGCTCCTCAAGTTCCTGCGCAAGCGCCGCCAGCAGGTCTTCCTCAACGACTTCGCCGACGCCATCGACATCATGGTGCGCGGGCTCAAATCGGGTCTGCCGGTCAACGATGCCATGAAGGTGATCGCGTCGGAGACGCCGGCGCCGGTCGGCCCGGAATTCCTCGAGATCGTCGAAGGGCAGCGCGTCGGCATATCCATCGAGCAGGGCATCGAGCGCATGTATGAACGCATGCCTTTGGCCGAGGTCAACTTCCTCTCGATCGTCATGAACATCCAGTCGAAGACCGGCGGCAATCTCTCGGAGGCGCTGAACAACCTGTCCAAGGTCCTGCGCGATCGCAAGAAGATGAAGGCGAAGATCACCGCGATGAGCCAGGAAGCCAAGGCGTCAGCCGCAATTATCGGCTCGCTGCCTTTCATCATCATGGGGGCGCTCACGGTGCTCAACCCGACTTATCTCAATCCGCTTTGGTATACGACGCTCGGCAACATCATGGTCATCGGCTCGGCCGTGTGGATGATCTTGGGCATCCTCGTCATGCGCAAGATGATCAATTTCGACTTCTGAGGGAGGCGGCTGTCATGGATCTCGGCTTCTTCATGAAACCGGAAGGGTTGATCACCCTTCTCGTCGGCTTGTCGGCCTTCGCGACCATCCTCACCATCGCCGCGCCCTTGCTGCAGGGCGACCAGATGAAGGCGCGCATGAAGAGCATTGCGACCGAACGCGAGCATCTTCGTGCCGCCCATCGTGCCGCGCTGGCCAATGACAATGCCGGACGCCTGCGCGATCGCGCCAATCCCGGCCTCGTCACCCAGCTGGTCGAAGGCCTCAATCTGCGCAAGCTGTTCGAGGCCGAATCCTCGCGCGACAGCCTCAGGCAGGCTGGCTATCGCAGCGAGCGCCATCTCATCTACTTCCTGGCGGCGCGTCTCGTCACGCCGTTTGTGCTCGGCGTCATCTTCTTCATCTATTCTACCGCGGTCTTCGGCGACAAGATCCCGACCAATATGCGCTTCGCCGCCCTGGTCGTGGGCATTGTGGCGGGCTTCTACCTGCCGAATGTGTTCATCAAGAACAAGATCAACCGCCGCCAGCTCTCCATCAAGCGCGCCTGGTCCGATGCGCTCGATCTTCTGCTGATCTGCGTCGAATCAGGCATGTCGATCGAAGCCGCGATGCAGCGTGTGTCGCGCGAGATCGGCAGCCAGTCGGTGCCGCTCGCCGAAGAGCTCACTTTGACGACTGCCGAGCTTTCCTATTTGCCCGACCGGCGCAAGGCGTTTGAGAATCTGGGCAAGCGCACCGGCCTGCCGACCGTCAAATCGGTGGTGACGAGCCTTATCCAGTCGGAACGCTATGGCACGCCGCTGGGTCAGGCCTTGCGCGTCCTGGCGCAGGAGAACCGCGATATGCGTATGTCGGAAGCCGAGAAGCGGGCCGCGGCTCTGCCGCCGAAGCTCACCGTACCGATGATGCTGTTCTTCCTGCCGGTGATCTTCATCGTGATCCTCGGACCCTCGGCGATCCTGGTGCTGAAGCTGTCATAAGGCGGCCAAAGCAGATCCGGAAAAAGCGGACATCGGTTTTCCGAAAGGATGATGCGCGAGGATGGACGGTGCGCTGGACCGCGCGCTGGTCGGGATTCCCGCGGTCAGCCCGCCGGCTTGTCGGTCAATTGCTGCCAGGTATTGGGCTGCGCCAGCATTTTCTGCAGATAGGCCATATTGGCCTCGACCTCATCGGGCGGCAGATCGGCGCTGGCGATCTGGCGCGCCTCGTCGAACCGGCCCTGCAGTCCGACGACGAGCGCCAGATTCTGCCGCAGCCGCGGCTCGCCTCTGCCGGCGGGCAGGTTTGACGCCTCGCGCAGGGTTGCTTCCGCCTGCTTGAGGTCGCCTTCGAGCGCGTAGGACATTCCGAGATTGTTGAGGACCGCCGCATTGCCGGGCGCGATCTTGAGGGCGCGTTGATAGTAATCGCGCGCTTGCGCGTATTTCGCCTGCTGATCGAGCACCGATCCCATCGCCGAATAGACCTTCCAGTCGGTGCTCCCTTGGGCGATGGCCTTGGACAGGATGTCCGCCGCCTGGTCGGTCTGCCCGGCCTGCGCCAGTTCGCGGCCGTAGCGCGTCATCAGGGCCTGGTCCTGCGGATGATATTGCGTAAGCTGCGCCAGCACCTGCAATTGCTGGGCACCTTGCCCGAGGCTTTTGAGATGATCGGCATAGGCAAGGCCATAGTGCAGGTTCTTGGGATCCGCCTGCCACTTCTTGGCGAGCTTGGCGGTCTCCTTGAGCGATGGCTTCGAGGTGCTGCCCGTCGCCATCGGATCGGCGCCGTCGAGCTCGGCGGATTTGTTCTGGCAGGCGCCGAGCGCCAGCGACGCGGCGACCAGCAGCGCGGCGAGGCCTGCCTGCCTTGCCATATGAAACCGCCCGATGCCCGACATGCGCCAACTCCGAAGATCTTGGGCGCTTGCCATGCGCCTTGCTTGCGCTCCATCTTCGGGAATAGACCTCAATAAACCTTTAACCATAAGCGGGCTTTGGTCTAGACGAGAGCGGCCCGCAAAGTCCGCCTGTTCCAGCTTCACCCGAGGATACCCATGCCCGACCCGTCGCTCGTCCTTCTCCCTGTTGCACGCAACCGGGGCACCATACCGATCGTCCCGGTGACGGCGCAGTCCTGGCCGAAGGCCGAGCGCGCGCTCGACCGGCCGGGCCGGACCTGGCTCAAGACCCAGGGCTTTGCCGGCCAGCCGGGCCGGCACGGCCTGCTCGCAGGCAAATCGGGCGATCTCGCAAAGGTGTTCTATGGCCTGCCCGAGGCAGCGAAGCCGGGCGACCCCTTCGAGTTTGCCAGGCTCGCGCGGGTACTGCCCGATGGCGTTTATCGCATCGATGGGGATCTGCCGGGCCTGCCCAACGCCATCCTCGGCTGGCTCCTCGAGAGCTATCGCTTCGAGCGCTATCGGGCAGCGTCATCGCCTTTCCCGCGCCTTGTCTGCCCGGCGGATGTGGATCGTGCGGCATTGCTGCGGATGGCGGCGGCGCATTTCATGGTGCGCGATCTCGTCAACACGCCGTCAGCCGATATGGGGCCGGATGAGCTCGAGAAGGCGGCCCGCCGGGTCGCGGGCAAGCATCGCGCCAGGCTGCGCGTCGTAGCGGGAGAACGCCTGCGCCGCGACTTCCCCATGATCCACGCGGTAGGGCAGGCCAGCCCACGCCGACCGCGCCTGATCGATTTCACCTGGGGACCGGCCAGGGCGCCCAAGGTCACTCTGGTCGGCAAGGGTGTGTGCTTCGACACGGGCGGCCTCGATATCAAGCCCGCCTCCGGCATGCTCACCATGAAGAAGGACATGGGCGGGGCCGCGAATGTCCTGGGGCTTGCCCGGATGATCATGGAGGCGAAGCTCAGGCTCCGCCTCAGGGTGCTCATTCCGGCGGTCGAGAATTCGATCGCCGGCAATGCCTTTCGCCCCGGCGACGTATTGACCAGCCGCAAGGGCATAAGGGTTGAGATCGGCAACACCGATGCCGAGGGCCGGCTCATTCTGGGCGACGCCCTGGCGCTCGCCGATGAGGAAAGCCCGGATCTCCTGATCGACATGGCGACCCTCACGGGTGCCGCTCGCGTCGCGCTGGGGCCGGATCTGCCGCCCTTCTATACCAGCGACGACGGCTTGGCCGACGCTCTGGCGCGGCATGCCCGCACCGCCAATGATCCGATGTGGCGCATGCCGCTCTGGACGCCCTATTACGCGCTCATCGAGTCGAATATTGCCGAACTGAACAATGCCGGTGAATCGGGCTTCGCCGGATCGGTGACGGCGGCCCTCTTCCTCAAGCGCTTTGTCGAGCGCGCCAGGTCCTATGCCCATTTCGACATCTTCGCCTGGACGCCGATCGCCAGGCCCGGCCGCCCCAGGGGCGGCGAGGCCCAGGCGATCCACGCCTTGTTCGGGGTGATCGCCGAGCGTTACGCCAAATAAACTTGCAGTCCGGAACGCCTTGATACAGAATGAAACGGCTCCGAAACGATTATCGGCGGAGCGGTGGGTTCGGTCTGAATGGGCGTCACTTTGTCGGCGGCGCAGGCTCTGCAGCTTTGGCATGACGTGAATCTTGATCAGGTTCGCGGCGACGAGCCCGATCTTTCGACGCGCCAGATCACCTTGCTTCTCACTGTCTATCTGGAAGCGCCGCCTCATACGGTGCGCGACCTCGCCCGGAAGCTCAATGTCTCCAAGCCCGTGATCACGCGGGCGCTCGATTCCCTCGGCAAGCTCGAGCTCCTGGCGCGACGGCGCGACGAGACCGATCGCCGTAACGTCCTCGTACAGAGAACCGTAAAGGGTGTGCTCTATCTTGAGCGTCTTGCCGAGACGGTTGGCAAGCTCGCCAAGCAGGTCTAGACCTCCACGACCATGAATTTCGATCCGCGCCTCAATGCCATTCGCCCCGATATCGTCGATGCCCGTCTGAGCGTTGCCGGCGAGGCGCGTCCTGTCGAAGGCGTGCTGAAGGAAGTGGCGGTGCCGCTGCTTTCGCTGCGCCGCGAGCCGCGTTTCGATGCCCGCCTCGATACCCAGGCGCTGATGGGCGAGCGGGTGCGCGTCTTCGACGCAAGAGAAGGCTGGGCCTGGCTTCAGCTGGAAAGCGATGGCTATGTCGGCTATGCGGCGCAAGACGATCTCGCCGACATGGGCGGCGCGCCCACGCACCGCGTGGCGGTGCCGTCCACCTTCATGTTCCCGGCACCCGACATCAAGGCGCAGCCGACGGTGACCGTGACCTTGAATGCGGCTGTGCGCGTGCTGCGCCAGGATGAGCGCTTCGCCCATCTCGCCAATGGCCGGTTTGTCGTGGCGAGTCACTTGAGGCCGGTGGGCGAAGCGGAAGCCGATTTCGTCGCAGTGGCGGAAGCCTATCTGCATGTGCCCTATCTGTGGGGCGGCAAATCCGTCCTCGGCCTCGACTGTTCGGGCCTGGTGCAGCTGTCACTCCAGGCGGCGGGCCGGGCTTCGCCGCGCGATTCCGACATGCAGGAGAAAGCGCTCGGACAATCCTTGCCGAAGGATGACCTTGATGGCCTGAAGCGCGGCGATCTCGTCTTCTGGGACGGCCATGTCGGCATCATGACCGACGCCGGCATGCTGCTCCATGCCAATGGTCATTTCATGCAGGTGACGCGTGAGCCGCTCAAGACGGCAGTCGAGCGTATCGCCGCGCGTCACGGCAAGATCACATCCATCAAGCGGCTCTAATATCCGCGTCCGCGGTCGACGAGATTCTCGACCGGCAAGCCCGCCTGGTGCCGCCGGATCTGGCCCAGCACATAGGCGGTGATCGTGGCGGGATCGGAATCGGCGGCCACATGCGGCGTGACGGTCACCTTGGGGTGGCCCCAGAACGGGCTGTCCTGGGCCAGGGGCTCGGTCTCGAAGACATCCAGCGACGCCGAATGTAACGCTCCCGAATCGAGTGCGGCGAGGATGTCTTTCTCGACCTGCTGCTTGCCGCGCCCGGCATTGATGAGGATGGGAGCGCCGAAGGGCCCCTTGCGCGACAATTTGGCGATGGTCTCGCGATTGATGATGCCGGTCGTTTCCGGCGTATGGGGCAGGAGGCATACGAGAATATCGGTTCGTTCCAGGAACGAATCGAATTCGGGGGCCCCGGCGAAGCATTCGACGCCGGGGATTGTCTTGGGCGACCGGCTCCAGCCGACCACCTTGAAGCCGAGCAGGGCCAGCTTGCTGGCGGAATCGGTGCCCATGACGCCCAGGCCCATGATCCCGACGGTGAGCGCCGAGGCCGCATGGGTCGGGAAGCTGTCCCACAGCCTGTTGCGCTGGTTCTCGTCCAGGCGGCGCTGCTGGCGGTGATGCATGAGCACCTGCAGCACCACATATTCCGTCATCCGCATGGTGAGGTCGGGGTCGTTGACGCGCGCGATCGGCACATTGTCGGGCAATGTCGGGTCCTTGAGGATCGCGTCGACGCCGGCACCCAGCGAGAAGATCACCTTGAGACGGGGCAGGCTTCTCAGCACATTGGCCGGCGGCAGCCAGGCGACGGCATATTCGATGTCCGCCAGCGGTCCCATCTGGTCAGGCCATACCCTGATATCGATATCGGGCGCCTGCTGGCGCATGCACGTCGTCCATATGTCGGACGGCCAGGTCGGAATGAGATAGAGCAGGGCCATGATTATTGCTTTACGGTTCCGGAAGGCGCGGTGCGCAGATGCAGCGCCGCGGCGATGAGGGCCTTGGTGTAGTCGGTCTGTGGCGCATCGAAGATCTGCGCCGTCGGCCCCGCCTCGACCGCCAGCCCGTTGCGCATGACGATGACCTCGTTGGCGAGCGCCCGCACCACCCGGAGGTCATGGCTGATGAACAGATAAGCAAGATTGTGGCTCTCCTGGATCTTGCGCAGGAGATCGACGATCTGCGCCTGGACCGACATGTCGAGCGCGCTGGTTGGCTCGTCGAGCACGATGAAGCGGGGCTCGAGCGCCAGCGCGCGCGCGATGGCGATGCGCTGGCGCTGGCCGCCGGAGAATTCATGCGGATAGCGCTCCATGGTAGAGGGATCGAGGCCGACCTCGGTCAGCGCGCGCTCGACGCGCTCACGCCGCTGCTCGTCGCTCAGCTCTCGGCCCTGGACGATCAGGCCTTCTTCCACGATCTGACGAATGGAGAGCCGCGGTGACAGCGACCCGTAAGGATCCTGGAACACGATCTGCATTTCCTTGCGCAGTGGCCGCATGGCGCGCGCATTGAAACCGTCGATCCGTTGACCTGAATAGACGATCGGACCTTCCGAAGCGATGAGGCGCAGGAGCGCGAGCCCCATCGTCGTCTTGCCCGAGCCCGATTCACCGACGATGCCCAGCGTCTGGCCGGCGCGCACCGTGACATCGACGCCATCGACCGCCTTGATATGGCCGACAGTCTTGCGGAAGAAGCCGCGCTTGATTGGAAACCAGACCTTGAGCTTGTCGGCCGAGACGACCGCCGGCGCGCTGGTGTCCGTCTGGGGCGGCTTGCCCTTGGGCTCGGCCGCCAGCAGCATCTTGGTATAGGCATGCTGGGGGGTCTTGAACAACGTCTCGGTATCGCCTGCCTCGACGATCTTGCCGTGCTGCATCACACAGACCTTGTCGGCCATGTGCCGCACGATGCCGAGATCGTGGGTGATGAGCAGGAGCGCCATCTGCGTCTCGGCCTGCAGGTCCTTGAGCAGCTTCAGGATCTGGGCCTGCACCGTGACGTCGAGCGCGGTGGTCGGCTCATCGGCGATCAAAAGATCGGGATTGTTGGCGAGCGCCATGGCGATCATCACGCGCTGGCGCTGGCCGCCGGAAAGCTGGTGCGGAAAATCCTCGAGCCTTGTCTCGGGATCGCGGATGCCGACCTTGGTCAGGAGATCGATGATGCGCCGGCGCCGGGCCGACCCCGACAGGCCCTGGTGGACTTCAAGGATTTCGCCGATCTGCCGCTCCACATTGTGCAGCGGGTTAAGCGACGTCATCGGCTCCTGGAAGATCATGGTGATGTCGTTGCCGCGCACTTTGCGCAAGCGGTTCTCATCGGCGTGCAGCAGCTCCTGGCCCTTGAAGTGGATTTCGCCGGAAGGATGCGAGGCCGAGGGATAGGGCAGCAGCTTCATCACCGAGAGGGCGGAGACCGACTTGCCCGAGCCCGATTCGCCGACCAGCGCCAATGTCTCGCCCTTGCCGATCGAGAAGGAGACGTGGTCTACCGCAAGATTGGTCTTGCCTCCCTGCCTGAAGGCGACGGAAAGGTCGCGGACGTCGAGAAGCCGCTCGCTCATTGGAACGCCTTGCGCGGATCGAGGGCGTCACGCACCGCTTCGCCGATGAACACGAGCAGTGACAGCATGACGGATGTGACGAGGAAGCCGGTGATGCCGAGCCACGGCGCCTGCAAATTCTGCTTGCCCTGGTTGAGCAGCTCGCCCAGCGACGGCGAGCCCGGTGGCAGGCCGAAGCCTAGATAGTCCAGTGCGGTCAGCGTCGTCACCGATGCCGCGACGATGAATGGCATGAAGGTGACCGTCGAGACCACCGCATTGGGCAGCAGATGCTTGAACATGATCTTCGTATTGGTGAGGCCGAGCGCCCGGGCAGCCCGCACATACTCGAAATTGCGCGCGCGCAGGAATTCGGCGCGTACCACGCCGACCAGCGCCGTCCAGGAGAACAGCACAAGGATGGACAGCAGGATCCAGAAGGTCGGCTCGATGAACGCCGCGAGGATGATGAGAAGGTAAAGGGTCGGAATGGCGGTCCAGATATCGATGAAGCGCTGGAAAAGAAGGTCAGTCCAACCACCGTAGTAGCCTTGCACAGCACCTGCGGCAATTCCGATGATCGAAGAGGCTACAGTCAGGATCAACCCGAAGAACACCGAGATGCGGAAGCCATAGATGAGCCTTGCTACCACATCGCGGCCCTGGTCGTCGGTTCCCAGCCAGTTGAGATTGCCGGCAATGCAGTTCGGGTCTTCAGTCTTTTGCGGATATTTGGCGCAGGCTTCGTCCCAGGTCATCTGGAAGGCGGGCTTGGACGGTGCCGGCGAGGGCAATTCGTTATTGACCGAGTCATAGGAGTAGCGGATCGGCGGCCAGATCATCCAGCCATTGGCCTTGATCTCGTCCTGGATGAAGGGATCGCGGAAATCCGTCAGGGCGAGAAAGCCGCCGAATTTGTCTTCCGGATATTCGGTAAAGGTCGGGAACAAGAGCTCACCCTTGTAGGAGGCGAGCACCGGACGGTCATTGGAAATAAGCGGCGCGAAGACGCTGATCGCGAACAGTACCAGGAATATCCACAAGGACCAGTAGCCTCGCCCGTTCGCCTTGAACAGCTGCCATCGGCGTTCATTCAGTCCGGAGAGCTTAAATCTCATGGATCAGAGTGCTCGGGCCTCGAAATCGATTCTAGGGTCGACCCATGTGTAGGTGAGATCGCTGATCAACGCCACTATCAGCCCAACCAGGGTAAAAATATACAGATTGGCGAAGAACACCGGATAGTCTCGATTGAGCGCGGAGTTGAAGGTGAGGAGGCCAAGGCCGTCGAGTGAGAATATTTGTTCGATGAGAAGTGATCCCGTGAAGAACGCGCTTAGGAACGCACCTGGAAAGCCGGCGATTACGATCAGCATCGCATTGCGGAAGACATGTCCGTAAAGAACGCGCCGTTCCGTCAGGCCCTTGGCGCGTGCGGTGATGACATATTGCTTGCGAATTTCGTCAAGGAACGAGTTCTTGGTGAGCAGGGTGGTGGTAGCGAAGCCGCCAATGCCGAGCGCGATGAGGGGCAGCACAAGATGCCAGGCATAGTCGACCGCCTTGCCGAAGAAGGAGAGGTTGGTGAAGTCGTCCGAGGTTAGGCCGCGTAGCGGGAACCAGTTGAAGTAGCTGCCGCCGGCAAACATCACGATGAGGAATATCGCCAGGATGAATCCTGGAATGGCATAGCCGATAATGATCACACCTGACGTCCAGATGTCGAAAGTGCTGCCATCCTTGACCGCTTTGCGGATACCCAGGGGAATTGAGACGAAGTTGGTGATGATCGCTAGCCAGATGCCCAGCGAGATCGAAACTGGCATCTTCTCGATGATGAGATCGACGACCGGCTTGTCGCGGAAATAGCTCTGGCCGAAATTGAAAGTCAGATAGTTCTTCATCATCAGGAAGAAGCGTTCATGGGCCGGCTTGTCGAAGCCGAACTGGATCTCCAGCTTCTTGATGAAGTCGGGGTCGAGGCCCTGGGCGCCGCGATATTTCACCGCCACGGTGTCGCCGACGCTAGTCGCATCGGGAGCACGGCCTGCCTCGCCGCCTGATTGACCGCCGATTCGCGCTGTTGGATCGATGGCGGTGCCCTGGATCTGGGCGATGACCCGCTCAATCGGCCCACCGGGCACGAACTGGATGATTGCGAAGGTTATCAGCATGATGCCGAACAAGGTCGGGATCATCAAAAGCAGGCGTTTGGCGATATACGCGCCCATTGTGCCGTCCTAGAGCTCTAATTGCCGCGCTTCAAGGTCTTTACCTTCTCGGCATTGACCCACCAAGTGTCGATGATGCCTCTGTCATATTCGGGTTTAATTTGGGGCTTTTCGAAGATGTCCCAATGAACGATCCAGTGGCTGGCTTTTCCCCAGTTGGACACCCAGATGTGCTCGGCACGGAGCATCCGGTCGAGCGCGCGCCCTGTATACATCAGCTCCTCACGCGATTTGGCGGCGATCATGCGGTCAATGAGCGCGTCGACGACGGGTAGCGCGATACCGGAAAGATTATAGCTGCCGATGGCCTTGGCGGATTCCGAGCTGAGCTGGGTCTTGAGCTCGAGGCCGGGCGTTTGGCCTCCCACCAGCCGGGCGATATCGGCGTCGAAATCGAACTCCTTCATCCTTTGCTCCTGCTGCACGGGATCGATGCCGCGCAACGTCACATCGATGCCAAGGAGGCGCAGGTTCTTCGCATAGGGGGCGAGGATTCGTTCGCTTGTCGGACCGTCGATGAGGAACTCCAGGGTGAATTTCTCGCCTTTGGCGTTGACGAGCTGGGTTCCCTGTCGTTTCCAGCCGGCCGCGGCCAGAAGCTCAGATGCTTGCCTCAGAAGCTTGCGATCCTGCCCCGATCCATCCGAGACCGGGGGTACATATGCATCCTCGAAGACCTCGGACCGGAGCTCCCCGCGGAACGGCTCGAGGATCTTGAGCTCCTCGGGCGAGGGCTTGCCCTTCGCCATTAAGGCCGAGTTCTCGAAGAAGCTCGTCGTGCGCTGATAGGCGCCGTAGAAGAGATTTGCGTTCATCCATTCAAAATCGAAGGCGAGATCGAGAGCCTTGCGCACCCGGATGTCTTGGAATTTCTCGCGCCGCAGATTGAAATAGAGGCCCTGCGCACCGGAAGGCGTATTATCCGGCAGAACTTCCCTGATGAGCCGACCTTCGGCCACTGACTTTGTGTTGTACGCAGTTGCCCAGTCGCGCGAGGTCATTTCTTCATGCAGATCAAGAACGCCGGATTTGAGCGCCTCAACGACCGCTGTGCGGTCCTTAAAATACTCCATACGTACTTCATCGAAGTTCCAGCGACCCTTGTTCACCGGCAGGTCGGCACCCCAGTAGTCAATGCGCCTCATATAAGAGACATACTGCCCTGGTTTGAAATTCCCGATCCTGTAAGGGCCGGAGCCCAGAGGCTCATCAAGCGTTGTCTTGCTGAAATCATGCGTTGCATAATAGGCTTTTGAGAAGATCGGAAGTTCCGCGATGGTGAGGGGGAGGTCGCGGGTATTCTCACCCTTGAACGAATAGCGGACCTCGTAGGGTGATAGCACGTCACATTTCTCTACATCGCGAATAACGATGCGGATGCGCTCATGTCCTTGCGTCGATAACAGCCGAAAGGTATCACATACATCCTCGGCCGTGAGCTTTGTTCCGTCGGAGAAACGCGCCTCCTCACGTAATTGAAATGTGACGCTCTTCTTGTCGGGGGTGAGTTCGGCGGTCTTGGCAACGAGTCCGTAGACTGCATCCGGTTCGTCATTGGCGCGCGTCATCAGTGTGTCGAACAGGAGTCCGATATTCTCTGGTGGGTCGCCCTTGAGGATGTAGCCGTTGAAGGAATTGAATGTGTCGCGCGCCAGTATGCCTCGGCTGGCAATGCGGCCGCCCTTCGGCGCCTCCGGGTTCACATAGTCGAAGTGTTTGAAATCAGGGGGGTATTTCAGGTCGCCGAAAGCCGAAATGCCGTGCCGAGGCTCGCCGGCGGCAGGAAGGGCGAGGAGGCCGAGCGCGAGGACGGCCGGGATCCAATGTCTCATTTATTGGCCGCCGTCTTCTTGGCCTTCTCTTCGTCCCACCACCACAGCGCCGGGAAGCCGACGGAATAATCCGGGTTCTTATCCGGATAGCTGAAGCGGTTCCAATGCGGATACCAGTCCTCGGCGCGATAGAAATCGGGAACCATGTAATAGTTCCACAACAGGATACGATCCAGTGCACGGGTCGCGGCAACAAGCTCGTCGCGGCTATTGGCGAAGATAATGAGATCGATGATCCTGTCGACGGCCGGATTCTTGATGCCGATGATGTTGCGGCTGCCCTTGCGGTCGGCGGCGTCCGATCCCCAAAACTCGCGCTGTTCATTACCGGGCGAGAGGCTTTGCGGGAATACACCGGTGACGACGTCAAAGTCGAAATCGCGTACCCGGTTCTCAAACTGCGCCGAATCGACGGTTCGTACCGTCACCTTGATACCGATGCGTTCGAGGCTGGGCTTGTAGGAGAGCGCCACATCCTCGAAAGTCGGATCATCGAGCAGGAACTCCATGGTCATGGCCTCACCGGTCTTGTCGTTGGTGAGCGAGCCGTTCTGGATCGACCATCCGGCTTCCTTCAGCAGGGCCACCGCCTTGCGCAAATTCTCGCGGATATTCTGCGGCGTGCCGTTGACCGGGTTCTTGTATTCGGAGGTGAATACTTCGGGCGGCACCTGATCTTTGAACTGGTTCAGGATCTCGAGTTCGCGGCCCTGTGGCAGGCCTTTGGCGGCAAGCTCGGAATTCTCGAAATAGCTTTGCGTGCGCTTGTTGTAATCACCGAAGGAAAGCACGCGCATGCGGCCTTCGAAATCATAGGCAAGGTTGAAGGCGAAGCGCACGCGGGGATCGGCGAATTTCACCCGCCTCGTATTGAAGACGAAGCCTTGCATCAGCTCGGCATTCTTGGTCTGGAAGCTGGCCTTGATGACATTGCCCTTTTTAACCGCGGGAAAGTCATACTGAATGTCCCACTCCTTGGTGCCGGGACCAGGCCGCACGTCAAGCTGGTCGGCCTTGAACGCCTCGAAGATGATGGTGCGGTCGCGGAAGTATATCAGTTCGATCTCATCGAAATTATTCTGCCCGATATTCACCGGCAGATCATTGCCCCAATAGTCTTTGACGCGCTCGAAGATAATCGACTGACTCGGTCTGAAGCTCTTGACCTTGTACTGGCCGGACCCGAGAGGAGGCTCCTGCGTTGTCTCGGCAATATTGCGCTTTTTGCCGGAGGCATCGGTGCCCTCCCAGTAGTGCTTAGGGACCACCATCGCCTGGCCCATGATGCTCGGCAGTTCGCGATTGCCCTTGCTGTCGAAGAGGAAGGTGATTTCATCCTCTCCCGTTTGCTCCACCTTCTCGACGTTCTTGTAATAGAACTGATAGGTCGGATTGTTCTCTTTGAGGAAGTTGTAACCGTAGATGACGTCCTCGACAGTAATCGGCTTGCCATCATGCCAGCGCGCCTCCTTGCGCAGCCGGAAGGAGACCGAGGAAAAGTCTTCCGGATGATAGATGCTCTCCGCAACCAGTCCATATTCGGAGCCGACTTCATCGGCGCTCTGCGAAGTGAGCGTTTCCACGACATAGCCCAGCCCGGCGGCTGCCTCACCCTTAATGATGAAAGGATTAAGGCTGTCAAAGGATCCGACTACCCCGAGACGCAACCGTCCACCCTTTGGCGCGTCCGGATTCACATAGTCGAAATGCTTGAAATCGGGCGGGTATTTGAGCTTTCCATAGATATTGGTGCCGTGTTGAAACTTTCGCTCGTCAGCCTTGGCCGGCTCGACGGACAATACCTTCAGACCGGTGAGCGGCCCCAGCCCCAGGAGGGATGCCGTCTTGATGAGGCTGCGCCGGTTTAGGATCATCCTGTCGTCACTCCGCTTGATTTGCCTTACCCGAAGATACGCATTCTGCTCCGGAATGCAAAACGCTCAAGGGCAGGCAGTCCGGTTAAATCTTTGTGAGACTTAAGATTTTTTCTGGACATGAAAAAGGCCGGCATGGTGCGGCCGGCCTTTCACGAAAATAAGATCAATGGATTCAGGGCCTTGCGCCCGGATCAGGGCGCCGGAAACGGCTTCGGGCTGTCCGACAGCGTTCTCAGATAGGCGAGGAGGTCGGCCCGCGCCTGGTCGCGCTTGATGCCGCCGAAGGTCATCTTGGTCTTGGGCACCATGCCCTTCGGGTTGCTGATGAACTTGTTGAGGTTCTCGAAGGTCCACTTGTCGCCCGAATGGGACTTCATGTCGTCGGAATAGGCGAAGCCTTCATGCGCGGCGATCGGACGGTCGACCAGGTCCCAGAGGTCGGGACCGGTCTTGTTCGGGCCGCCCTTCTCGAAGACATGGCAGGCAAGGCAGGCTTTGGCCTGGGCCTGGCCTTTGGCCGGATCGGCCTTGGCGAGAAGCGTGCCCAGCGATTCGGTCGGCGTCGTCGTGCCGCCGCCGGCGTCGCCGCTGCCGGTTTCGGCGACCTCGATGGCGAAGCCCGGCTTTTCCGGGGCTGTAGCGTGATAGACGATGTTCCTGGCTTCGTTAAGCCCGAACACCAGAAGCGCCGTTCCCAGAACCGCCCCGGCAATCTTGTTGAATTCAAAACTGTTCATATTGGTAGGCCGGAAGACCGGTTCCCTGTATTTTCGCCACGTGGCCGCGGAAACTAATTGTTTCTCGAATGGCCCGCAATACGTTAAAGCTCGCCTGACCAATTTGCCGCGCCCTGCCTTAACCTCATGATTGAGCACCAGAATACGATCGTGATTATCCCCGCCCGGATGGCCTCGACCAGGCTGCCCGGCAAGCCTTTGGCCGATATCCACGGCATTCCGATGATCGTTCATGTCTGGAAACGCGCCATGGAGGCCAATGTCGGGCAGGTGCTGGTGGCCTGCGCCGAGATGGAGATCGCGCGCACCATCAAGGCCCATGGCGGCGATGCCATCATGACCGAACCACGCCTCGCTTCCGGATCGGACCGGGTTTCGGCAGCGCTCGCCATGCGCGATCCCGAGCATCGCTTCCGCTTCGTGGTCAATCTGCAGGGCGACCTGCCGACGGTCACCCCGCTCGACGTGCAGCGCTGCCTGGGCGGTCTCGTCAATGACAGTGTCGACATCTCGACCATCGCGGCGCCCATCACGGAAGAGGCCGATGTCGCCAACCCGAATATCGTCAAGGCGATCGCGCCCTTGAGCGATGAGCGCGAGGTCGCCTTCGCGCGCGATTTCCAGCGCCGCCCCGCCGCCGATCTGGGGCCGCGTTTCTGGCACCATATCGGCATCTATGCCTATCGCCGCGAGGCGCTCGAGCGCTTCGTCAAGCTTGAGCCCAGCGAGCGCGAGATCGAGCGCCGCCTCGAGCAGATGCGCGCCCTCGACAACGGCATGAAGATCGCGGTGGTGCGCGTTGACTCGGTGCCCCTGGGTGTCGATACTCCGGCCGATCTTGAGGCGGCGCGCCAGATGCTGAAGGCGAGCCGCTTTTAATTCGAGCAAATCCCGCAAAAGTTGCAGACTTTTGCGATAAGGATTTGCTCTAACTATTTAATTGGGCGCGAATCCTTTTCGGCGAAGTGATTCCACTTCGCCGGGAAGCGCGCCAGGGGACTGAAATGACATCCAAGATCGCCTATCAGGGCGAGCCCGGCGCCAATTCGCATATTGCCTGCCGCGAAGCCTATCCCGGTCACGAGGCAATTGCCTGCGGGACGTTCGAGGATGCCTTTGCCGCGGTGAAGGAGGGCGAGACCGATCTCGCCATGATCCCGATCGACAACTCGGTCGCCGGGCGCGTCGCCGACATCCATCATCTGCTGCCGGCCTCCAATCTCTATATTGTCGGCGAGCACTTCCTGCGCGTCCATCACCAGCTCCTGCTGGTGCCGGGCGCTTCTCCCGATGGCCTCAAATCCGTGCACAGCCATGTCCACGCGCTGGGCCAGTGCCGCAAGGTGATCCGCGAGATGAAGCTGAAGCCGGTGGTGGCGGCCGACACGGCGGGCGCGGCGCGCGAGCTCGCCGAGGCCAAGGACAAGTCCAGGGCGGCGATCGCCACCAGGCTCGCGGCCGAGATCTATGGGCTCGAGATCCTGAAGGAGAATATCGAGGACGAGGAGCACAACACCACGCGCTTCATCGTGCTCTCGGCGAGCCCGCATGATGCCGAGCCCGAGGATGCGCCGGTGGTGACGAGCTTCGTCTTCCGGGTGCGCAACGTGCCGGCCGCCCTCTACAAGGCGATGGGCGGCTTCGCCACCAATGGCGTCAACATGACGAAGCTCGAATCCTACCAGCTCGAAGGCCAGTTCGCCGCGACCCAGTTCTATGCCGATGTCGAGGGCCATCCTTCCGAGCGCAATGTCAGGCTCGCCCTCGAGGAGCTCGAATTCTTCACCTCGCATCTGCGCGTGCTGGGCGTCTACAAGGCCAGCCCCTATCGCGCCGAGATCGCGCGGCGCATGGCGGTCGGCTTCGGCGCCAAATAGCTAGACGACGGCCGCTTCCAGGATGCGATGCGCGATCGCCATGGGCGGCGGCGTGCTCAAGGCTTCCGGATGGCGCCCGTCCAGCATCTGCACGATCTCCTCGCGCGAGAACCAGCGCGCATCTTCGAGCTCGGTCTCATCGACGACGATGTCGCGGTTGAGCGCCTCGCCGATGAGCCCGATCATGAGGCTCGACGGATAGGGCCAGGGCTGGCTCGTCACATAGCTGATGGTACCGACGCGAATGCCCGATTCCTCGCGGACTTCCCGCCGAGCGGCGTCCTCGATGGTCTCGCCGGGTTCGAGGAAGCCGGCCAGCGCCGAATAGCGGCCGGTGGGCCACGAGCTCTGCCGGCCGAGCAGATATTGCCCGCCGGCGCGCACGACGATGATGACGACGGGATCGGTGCGCGGGAAATGATCGGCGGCGCAATGGACGCAATGGCGCCGGTAGCCGCCATCCTTCATTTCGGTCTCATGCCCGCAATTGGCGCAATAGCGGTGGCGCTGGTGCCAATGCAGGAGTGAACGCGCCTGCGCCAGGAGGGCCAGGTCTTCGGGCGCCAGATGCCCTTCGATGGCGAGGCTTCTGAGATCCTGCATCCCCTCGGCGGGTTCGACGATCTCACCGGCGAAGATGGCCCGGCCCCGCGGGTCGAGCCCGAGAAAGATGGCGGCCTCATCGACCGGCGTCTCGAGATGGAGGGTGCTGTCCACGATGCGCGTCTTGTCGCCATTGAGGCGCACAAGCCTGGCGGTCGGCTCGGCGCGCCGCGCCGCGATCCAGCCGGGATCGGAACGGAAAGCGGCGGCCCGATCCAGTGAGCCGCCGCAAAATCCAAGCAGGGGGGAGCGGATGACCGCTCCCGCGTCATTCGGCATTGGCCACGCGACGTGGTGTCGTTTCGGCCGCCTCGCGCTCTCTCAGCATGCCATCGACGACCGTAATGGTCTTTTCGAGGTCGCTGATCGCGTCTTCGAGCTCCAGGCGCTGCTTGCGGAGCGCTTCGAGGCGCTCGCGGAACTTGGTCGAGGACACTCTGAGCTGGGTCAGCTGGCCGTCGCGCAGATTATAGAGATCGAGCATTTCCTTGATCTCTTCCAGGGAAAAGCCGACCTTCTTGCCGCGCAGGATCAACTGCAGCCGGGCACGATCGCGATAGCTGAACAGGCGGGTCCAACCGCGCCGATCGGGGTGCAAAAGCCCCTTTTGCTCATAAAAACGCAATGTGCGCGGTGTGACATCGAACTCGCGGCAGAGTTCGGTGATGGAATAGGTTCGATCCCGATTCGACCGGTCAGCAACCGTCGATTGAGCCATTGTGTGCTCTCCGTTCGTTTTTAGCCCCCAGGGGCGATTGCCGTCGCGTCCTACTATATAGAAACCGAACGGCGATTCATAACCCCTAGCCATCTTAAATTATGGAAAGGCAGCAAGGCTGCCATAGGGGTACCGCATGGCTAAAGCCCAAAAGCGGCGAAGGCGTGGCGACAACCTTAACGGAAATTTTACCTAAAACGTTAACCTTTAGGGTGATTTGGAGGGTCGCCATCCACCGTGAAGGTCGAGGTGCGGGGCCGTGAGGGTGAGAGCGGGCATGAAGCCGGGAATTCCGTGGAGCGTCAAGGGTATCGACACTGAAGCGCGCGAGGCGGCCAAGCATGCTGCGCGCCGCTCCGGCATGACACTCGGCGAATGGCTGAACACGGTCATTCGCGAGCAGGCCGACGAAATCGAGCCGCACCGGCCGGCGGCGCGCAACGACATGCACGACATCCAGAGCAAGCTCGATCTTCTGTCCGAGCAGCTCACCCGCATGGCGCGCCAGGACACGGCCGCCGGCCGCTATTATGAGCGCAGCCGCCCGGCCCAGGACAATTCGCTCGCCGACATCCTGTCCCGCGTCGAGGCGAGCGAACGCCAGACGGCGGAGAATTTTGCCCGCTTCGGCGAGCGCCTTGAGACGCTCGGCGACAAGATCGCCAAGGAGATCGGACATTTCCCGCAGGAGCCGGAGGATGTGCCGGGCTACCGTTCACTCGAGACCGCGGTGCGCAACATCGTCGATCACATCGAGGTGAGCGAGCGCAAGACCCGCGACACGCTGAAAGCCGTGCAGGAGCGCCTCAACGACGTCGCCTATGCGGCGAGCGCTCCCATCGACAGCGACCGCCTGCTCGCCGATGCGCCGGTGATCGCCCGGCTTGAAAGCCGCATCGCCGACCTTACCGGCCGGGTCACCGGCCATGACGGGCAGGAGGATGTGCGCAAGCTCGTGCAGAACGAGGTTGGCAGGCTCGGCACCCGCATCGACCAGGTGAAACAGGCCTCCGAAGCCTCCGCGCAGCGCGCCCAGGGCCAGGCCGTGCAGCAGATGCAGCAGGATCTGCGCGATTTCGAAGGCCGCATGCAGTCGCTCTTCCGCGACGCCGATGCGCGCCGCGCCGACAGCGGCGAGATCGGGCATCTGCGCGCCGAGATGGAGAGCCTTGGCCAGCGTGTCGACGACCTCAAGGCGGAAGCCGCCTCCGAGCGCGATCTGAGAGCTCTGCGCGTCGCCATCGAGCAGCTCTCGGCGCGCGTCGCCCAGGGTGCGGATGTCCGCTCGATCGCCGATCTCGACCGCCGCCTGACCGAGATCAGCAAGTGGCTCGAGCAAAGCCACGGCGACAATGTCGGCGGCCAGATCGCCGAGCTCGAGCGCCGCGTCTTCGATCTCGACAATCGCATCGCCGCGTCGATGCGCGAGGATCATGCTCCGGCCTGGGCCGGCATCGAGCGCGAATTCGCCGGCGTATCCGATCGCCTCGCCAATACCGAGCAGCAGCTCCAGCACATCGCCACGCTCGAGCAATCGATCCATCAGCTCTATCAAAGCATGGAGCAGAACCGCAATTGGGCGCGCGACGTGGCCGAGGACGCCGCCAATCGCATGGCGAGCCGCCTCATGCAGGACTGGTCCGGCAAGGTCCCGGCGTCCGGTCCGTCGGCCGAATTGCAGGCGCTCGAAAATGCGCTCGCCGCGGTCAGGACCAATTACGAGAACGCCGATCAGCGCAATCAGGAAACGCTCGGTGCCGTGCATGAGACGCTCGAGCAGATCGTCAACAAGCTGACCGAGCTTGAGCAGCTGCGCGAGCAGCCGCAGGCGGTGGTCGAGGAACCGCAGGCCTTCGTCGCGCCGGCCGAGGAATCGCAGCCTGCCGCCGAATCACAAGCCTGGCCCGATCTCAAGGCCGAAGCGGGCTACGCCGATTATCAGCCGATCGAGCCGCCCGTCATGCAGCCTGAGCCGGCGCCGGTGCCGGCATCGGTCCAGGATGAGTTCATCATCGCGGCGCGCCGCGTCGCCCAGGCCGCCGCCCAGCAGACGCCGGGTCCTTCGGCGGCGGGATTCCTCGGCCGCAAGAAGGCGGCTGACTCCGCGGCGCCGAAGGGGCCATCACGCTTCTCCCTGCGCTTCCGCAGGCGCGACAAGGCGGTCGAGCCGGCGAGCCTCACTTCGGCGATGCCGGCAGCGCCTGCAGCGCCCAAGGCCGCCGATGCCGGCAAGCGCCGCCGGCTGATCCTGATCGGCCTGGTGCTGCTCGCGGCGGCCTCCGCCTTTGCCTATACCTATGTGAAGAAGCCGCAGCGCAACGTGTCGATGACGCCGCCGCCGGCCACCGAGCAGGTGCAGCCTTCCGCCGGCGGCTCGAGCGTGTTCGAGAAGCTCAACACGACATTGGCCAAGACCGACGCCGTTCTGGGCAACGGCATCTATACCAGCTCGTTGCCTGGCGGAACCAGGACGGCAAGCGCATTCTCGGTCACGGATGGCGAGGCTTTGCCGATCGGCATTGGCACGCAGAGCCTGCGCCAGGCCGCGCTCGCCGGCGATGCCCAGGCGGCGTTCATCGTCGCCGCCCGTTTCGCCGAGGGCAAGGCCGTCCCTCAGGACAACGCCGCCGCGGCGCGCTGGTACACGCTCGCGGCGGGCAAGGGACTGGCGCCGGCGCAATATCGCATGGGCGCGCTCTGCGAGCGCGGCATCGGCACCAAGCTCGATCTGAAGGCCGCGCTCGACTGGTATGAGCGCGCCGCCGCGGCCGGCAATGTCCGCGCCATGCACAATGCGGCGGTGCTGCTGGCGAGCGGCGACAAGTCGAAGGCGACCTATGGGCGCGCCGCCCACTGGTTTGCCGAAGCTGCGGCACATAATCTGAAGGACAGCCAGTTCAACATGGCTCTCCTCTATGAGCGGGGCCTCGGCGTCGACCAGGATCTGGGCCAGGCGCTGTTCTGGTACAGCCTCGCGGCGCGCCAGAACGACGCCGATGCGGCGGCCAAGGCGAAGACGCTGGAGAGCACCTTGCCCAAGGACGTCGCCGCCAGGGTGCGATCGCGGCTGGCCGGCTGGACGCCCAAGCCCGATCTCGACGCCGCCAATGTCGTCGCCATCGCCAATCCCGACTGGCAGGAGCGCCCGGTTGCCGCCGAGGCGAAATCCGACCTGCCGGTCATCGGCTCGGCGGTCGCCGCAACCGATGGCACGAATGGCGTGCAGGAAGCGCAGGAGCTTCTGAACCGCCTCGGCTTCGATGCCGGTGAAGCCAACGGCACGATGGGAAGCCGCACCCGCAATTCCATAAGACTGTTCGAATTGAAGTCGGGCATGCGGATCACCGGGGAAGTGACACCTGAGCTTCTGACCAGGCTCAGGGCCAAGGCCGGCTGATTCCCGTTCAGCGGGCTCCGCTCGTGAGGACTGCGCATGCTGCAAGGCGATGGCATTCCGAGACCTGCCCTGGCCATTGGGCTCATGGCCCTCTTGCCCTTCGTGATCCTGCTGATCCTGGTATTCTCGCTGCCGTCGGCCGGCCGGCTGGTGCAGGCTTTCCTGTCCTATGCCGCACTTCTGGCGGCACTTTTGGGCGGCGCCCATTGGGCCCTGGCCACGGGTGCCTATGGCAGCGCGCGCCGGCGCGATGAACTGCTCTTCGGCCTGGTGCCGCTCCTCGCCGCATGGCTCGCCTTGCTCATGCCGCCGACCACCGGCCTCACCTTCCTGATCGCCGGCTTCTTCCTCATTCTGCTGCGTGATGCGCTGACGGTCGAGGGCTTTGCGCCCTGGTTCCTCAGGCTGCGCAGCTATATCGCCGCCGTCGCGATCGTCTCCTCGACCATGATGCTCATCCGCACGATCAGCTGATCCTCCGCGACGGGAAGCGGTGAATGGCCTTGCCGCCGATCATCCACACGGTGAAATCGCCGTCGGGAAAGATCGCCTGGAAGGGCTCGGCCGAAACGCTCAAACCCCCGGTGAAGCTGCCATAGGCCGGCATGACGATGCGCCGCGCATGCCCGACGAAGCATTTGCGCCTGAGCGACCGGCCACGCTGCGCCAATGCGGCGGCGGGATGCAGATGGCCGGCGATCTCGCACTCGCCCTCGGACAGACTGCCCGGAATATGGCGCAGCGTGATCGGGCCCAGGGCGATCTCCCCCGCGAAATGTCCGCCAAGTGCGCGCGGTGGCGAGGGATCATGATTGCCGGCGAGCCAGATGAGGTCGATGCCGCGCGTGAGACGGGCAAGCTCGGCGACATCGGCCGGATCGATGCGCAGATGCGCCTCCTCGTCATGGAAGGAATCGCCGAGGAGAATGAGCCGCTTCGGCCGTGCCGCGGCGAGCGAGAAGGACAAGAGCTCCAGCGTGGCGCGCGTGTCATAGGGCGGCAGATGCGCGCCGCGCCGCGCGAGGCTCGAGGCCTTTTCGAGATGGAGGTCGGCGACGAGCAGCGCGTCGAAGTCGGGCACGTAGAGGGCGCCGGCGAGGTCGGGCAGCAGGTCGATGCCGCCGAGAGCGATCGAGGTCTCCCTAGACAAGGCGCATGGCCTCATCGATGAGTTCATCTTCGGCTTCGGCGAGGAGAGCGTCATCAGCCTCGCCGTAAACGGATTCTTTGCCGATCTCAAGCATCACCGGCACGGCAAGCGGCGAGACCGTGTCGAGAGCGCGATGCACGATCTGGCCGCGGATGCGCTTGAGCAGAGCTCCCAGCCGGTGCACATCGATGAGCCCGTCGGCGGCATCGTCCCAGGCGGCACGCAGCAGGATATGGGTGGGCTCGTGGCGCCGCAGCACGTCATAGACGAGATCGGAATTCACCGTCATCTGCCGCTGCGTCTTCTCCTTTCCCGGCCATCGCCGCTCGATCAGCCCGGCGATGATCGCCGCATTGCGGAAGGTGCGCTTCATCAGGTTGGATTCGGCGAGCCATGCATCGAGATCATCACCCAGCATGTCCTCGCCGAAGAGCTGCGCCAGGTTGAGGCGTCCGGTCGAGATCATGAGCGAGAGGTCGCGCAAGGTCCACACGACGAGCGCATATTCGGAAGCGACGAAGCCCATGGGCTGGGCGCCTGAGCGCTCGAGGCGCCTGGTCAGCAGCATGCCGAGCGTCTGATGCGCAAGCCGGCCCTCGAAGGGATAGCACACCATGTAATGGCGTTGCGCGCGCGGAAAGGTCTCGATCAGCATCTGGCGGGGCGTGGGGATGATCGATTTCCAGCGTTGCACCGAGAGCCAGTCGCGCACCTGCGCCGGCAGCGCCGGCCACGCTTTGGGATCGGCCAGCATCTCGCGCACCCGCCCGGCCAGATAAGTGGAAAGCGGGAACTTGCCGCCGGCATAGGAGGGGATGGCGGGATCGGCGCCTTGCGAGCGCGAGGCGAGCGCGCCGAACTCATCGAGGCCTTCGAAGCGCAGCACTTCGCCGCCGAACAGGAATGTATCGCCGGTGCTGAGCTGGCTCAGGAACCATTCTTCCATCTCGCCCAGCACCCGCCCGCCGGTGACGAGCCTCTTGCCCAGTCTTTTGCGGATATGGGCCAGCCTGACCTTCAGCATCTCCTCTTCGACGATGGTGCCCATATTGAGCCGGTATTGCTGGGCGAGCCGCGGATGGGCGAGGCGCAACTCGCCCTGGCCCCAGGGCTTCAATTTGGCATAGCGCTCATAGGCCTTGAGCGCATAGCCGCCATTGGTCACGAATTCGATCGCGCGGTCGAAGTCGGCGCGCGTCAGGTTGCGATAGGTCCAGGCGGTGGTGACTTCGCCATAGAGCTGGTCGGGATGGAAGGGTGCGGCGCAGGCGCGTCCCATGATGTGCTGGGCCAGCACGTCGAGCTTGAGGACGGAAGGGTATTCGGTGTCCTGGGCGCCCTCGGCGGCGGCCTGGCGCGCCGCTTCGCATTCGAGCACCTCGAAGCGGTTGGAGGGCACGAGCAAAGCCTGCGAGGGCTCGTCGAGCCGGTGGTTGGAGCGCCCGATGCGCTGCAGGAGACGGCTCGAACCCTTGGGCGCCCCCACATGGATGACGAGATCGACATCGCCCCAGTCGATGCCGAGATCGAGCGTCGAGGTGCAGACCACGGCGCGCAATTTTCCCTGCGCCATCGCCGCTTCCACCTTGCGCCGTTGCGCAACGTCGAGCGAGCCATGGTGCAGCGCGATCGGCAGATGATCCTCATTGGCGCTCCACAAAGCCTGGAAGGTCATCTCGGCCTGGGCGCGTGTATTGACGAAGACGAGCGTCATGCGCGCGCGCTTGATCGCCTCATAGACATCGGGGATCGCATAGCGGGTCATATGCCCGGACCACGGCACCCGCTCGGCCGATTTGAGGATGCTGATCTGCGGTTGCGCGCCCGCGGTGCCCAGCACCAGGGCGGCCAGATCGCGCTCTCCCCGTTGCGGCGTCAACCAGGCGCGCAGGGCATCGGGATCGGCGACGGTGGCGGAAAGGCCGATCCGCCGCGTCCGGGGCGCGAGGCTCTGCACCCGTGACAGCGCCAGCGACAGGAGGACGCCGCGCTTCGAGGTGACGAGCGAGTGAAGCTCGTCCAGCACGACGGCGCGCAGGTCCTTCAGCATATGCGCCGCCCCCGCATCGGCGATGAGGAGCGAGACCTGCTCGGGCGTGGTGATCAATATGTCGGGCGGCTTCTCGCGCTGGCGCTTGCGGCGCGAATGCGGCGTGTCGCCGGTACGCGTCTCGACCCGGACGGGCAATCCCATCTCGCTCACCGGCGCCTCCAGATTGCGGGCGATATCGACGGCAAGCGCCTTGAGCGGCGAGACATAGAGCGTATGGATGCCGTCGCGTTGGCGCGTGGCCGAGAGCTCGACGAGGCTCGGCAGGAAGCCGGCCAGCGTCTTGCCGCCGCCGGTCGGCGAGATGAGCAGCACATCGAGACCGGCCTGTGCCTTTTCGAGCACGGCGAGCTGGTGCGGGCGCGCGCTCCAGCCGCGCGACCGGAACCAGTCGCTGAACATCTTGGGCAGAACTGTCGGGCGGTCGTCCATGGGTCGAACATAACCAGAATACACCGGCTGATGCCAAGGCGCCTGGTGACATATCCTGTCAGCAGTGCGGGCGCAGGCCGCGACACCCACGCCGGAATCGTTCTAATCTCCGCCAATGCATTCCCCACAATCGACACCGGTGACGCATCGGGGCGTCCTCGCCATCGCTGTGCCGATCATGCTCTCCAATGTGACGGAGCCGATCATCGGCGTCGTCAACACGGCGGTGATCGGCCAATTGCCCGGCGCCTATTATATCGGCGCCATCACGGTCGGCGCCCTCATCTTCAATTTCATCTTCTGGGGCTTCGGGTTCCTCAGGCTCGGCACCGGTGGGCTGTCGGCCCAGGCGACCGGCGGCGGCGATGCCGCCGAGCTCGTCGCCGTGCTGATGCGGGCGCTGATCATTGCCGTCATTGCCGGCCTCGCGATCATTGCCCTGTCGCCCTTCATTGCCCAGCTGACTTTCAGCCTTCTCGAAGGGTCGGCCGAGGTCGAAAGCCATGCCGCGACCTATTTCTATATCCGGGTCTTTTCCGCCCCTTTCGCGCTCATCAATTTCTGCCTCATCGGCTGGTTCGTCGGCCAGGGCCGCGCCCGCATCGCCTTCATCGTCCAGATCTGCCTCAACCTCATCAATGGCGCCTTGAGCCTATTGTTCGTGCTGGGGCTCGGCATGACATCGGATGGCGTGGCGCTCGCGGTGCTCATTGCCGAAGTTGCGGCGGCACTCCTGGGCCTGTTCATTGCGTTCCGGCGCCTGCGCCAGATGGGCGCGCGCTTCGAAGGGGCCCGCGTTTTCGACCGTGCCAAGCTCATCCGCACTTTTGCGATCAACCGCGACATCATGATCAGGACGGTTTGCCTGGTCATGGCTTTCTCCTGGTTCACCGCGCGCGGCGCCAAGGCGAGCGATGTCATCATTTCCGCCAATGCCATTCTCATGCATTTCTTCGATGTCGCCGCTTTCCTCGTCGATGGCTTTGCCTTCGCCACCGAGGCGCTGGTCGGCCAGGCGGTCGGCGCGCGTGACCGCCAGCGTTTCACCACGGCGATGCGGCTCACCTGGATCTGGGCGATTGTCGTCGGTTTCCTGACTTTCGCCATCATCTGGCTGGCCGGCCCCTGGCTCATCGACGCCATGACCGTCAATCCCGATGTGCGCGAGACGGCGCGCCATTATCTCATCTGGTCGGCGCTGGCGCCGCTCATCGGCGTCGCCTGCTTCCAGTATGATGGCATCTTCACCGGCGCCACCCAGACCGCCGACATGCGCAACATGATGCTGCTGTCAATGATCGTGTTCTTCATCGCCTGGTGGCCGCTCGAAAAATATTACGGCAATCACGGCCTATGGCTGTCAATGATCGTGTTCTTCGCCGCGCGCGGCGTGTTCTTCGCGCTGCGCATGCCGGCGCTGAGAAAAGCAGCCTTCGGCTAGAAATTCGCGCACCCGGTCAGGACAAGGATCAGCAGGATGGTGCTCAGTCGAACCTCGCTTGAGGAAAACAATCTTTCCTGTAACGCGAGGCGAGAGCGGGAGTTCCCGTTTACTCCGTCTGGTAGCGCGCGATGGCGCCGCGCTCGAGCGCCGCGGTGACGAGCTTGTCGAGGCCGAGATGGTCGCGCAGCATGGCGAGGAAGCGCAGCTCCTCCTTGCCGACGGCAAGATCCGAAGCGGCGATCTCGACCGCCAGCGCATAGGCGGTCTCGCGCAATTTGGGGGTGAGTGCTTCGGCGGCGAGGCCGAATACCGCTTCGAGCCCTTCCTTGTCCTGCAGGATCTCGCCGCATTCCTGCGCCACATGGGTGAGCTTGTCGGCATCGAACGAACGGAAGATCGGCAGCTGCTTGACGATGCGGCCGATCGCCTTGAGCTCGCGGTCGCCGAGATGGCCCTCGACGGCGGCGATGGTGACCATGACATAGATCAAGGCGTGATGCGTGCTGATGGTCTTGGCCACGGGTGAACTCCAATTGCTTGAGGCCGACTGGCTAGCGGGAGATGCTGTCTTTGTCCAGATAACTCTCCCTCCCCGCGCGAAGCGCGGGGAGGGTGGACGCCCGAAGGGCGGACGGGTGGGGTGTCTCCGTCTGGAGGTTCTCCTGAGAAATATCCCCTGCGGCGACACCCCACCCGTCGCGCTGACGCGCGCCACCCTCCCCACGCTTCGCGTGGCGGAGGGAGGGTCACCCCCACCATTCGCCGCGCATCACCATGCCATGCGCCGAGATGCGCTTCTGTCCCGCAAGATGCTCGCCAACGACATCGACATAGTCGAAATCTCCGTCATCGATACGGATCAATGAAGCATCGCCGGCGGCTCC
This sequence comes from Taklimakanibacter lacteus, assembly GCA_003576695.1. GTDB lineage: Bacteria > Pseudomonadota > Alphaproteobacteria > Rhizobiales > Aestuariivirgaceae > Taklimakanibacter > Taklimakanibacter lacteus. The sequence goes on along the minus strand of QOZQ01000005.1, from coordinate 448,485 downwards.
GACTTTGAGCGTGCCGAGGTCATGCCGCTTGATCGCCCGCGCCGGCGTCTCGGTCGCCGAGCGGATGATGGCGGTGAGATCCATGCCGAGGCAGAGGAATTTCGACATGGTGGTGACGAGGTCATGCGCCGGCCCGTCGATGCACAGCGCATGCACGTCGGAGGAGATCGTGTCGGGCTCGAAACCATTGGCCAGCATGGCGCGCGCCGTCTTGAAGGCGAAGGAGCCCATGCCGTGGCCGATGTCGAACAGGACGCCGCGCTTGCGCGCCGCGAGCACCGCCGGCTTGATCGTGCCCTGCGCGGTGGCGGGCGAATTCGGGAAAGGCCGGAAGGCATGGGTCAGCACATCGCCCGGCCGAAGCTTCGCCAGCACGTCTTCGTAAGTCGGCGGCGGCTCGTCGATATGCGCCATCAGGGGGATGCCCGCTTCATGGGCGGCATCGAGCGCCACATCGAGAGGGGCAATACCCTGGTCGCCCGACGCATGCCGCCCGACCCTGACCTTAATACCGATGATCTCATCGGGATATTCCGCAGCGACCTTGACGGCGCCGCGCGGATCCATGAGCCGCATGTCCTCGCTTTCGCCCACATGCACATCGCGCGAGAAGCCATAGATGCCGGCATGCGATATGTGCAGATAGGCATAGATGCGCGAGCGCGACGGCGCGATCACATGCCTGGCGAAGCCGGGGAAATTGCCGGGACCGGCCGAGCCGGTATCGACCGAGGTGGTGACGCCGCTCTTCTTCGCATAAAGATCGGGATCGACGCCGAGCGAGGTGCCGCCCCAATAGACATGGGTGTGGAGGTCGATGAGGCCGGGCGTGACGATGAAGCCCTTGACGTCCTGGATCTTCGTCTGAGGGTCGCGTTTGAGGTTCGTTCCGATGCCCGACACCTTGCCCTTGGCGAAGCCGACTTCGGTGACGGCATCGAGAGATTGCGACGGGTCGATGACGCGACCGCCGGTGAGGATGAGTTCGTGTGACATGAGAGGGCTTTGCTTCAGTGGGATCGGCGGGGTGGGGGGCTGAGCGGCAGCTCGTCGAAGAGGGAGGGCGCATTGTCGGTTTTTGCGCGCTCGATGGCAAGCATGCGGAATTTGGTCTCGATGCCGCCCGTCGCCGAGAAGCCGCCGGTCTTGCCGCCCGCGGCCAGCACGCGGTGGCAGGGCACGATGATCGGGAAGGGATTGCGCCCCAGCGCCTGGCCGACGCTCTGGGCCAGCAGCGGATCGCCGAGCTCCCTGGCGATCTCGCCATAGGTGCGGGTCGCGCCCGGTGGAATGCGCCGGGCAATGGCATAGACCCGCTTGTTGAAAGCGGGCAGGTCCGCGTCATCGAGCGGGATATCGGCAAGATCATCGGCCTCGCCCTTGAGCAGCGCCTGGATGCGGGCGATCGCCTGGCCGATGGCGGCCGTTGGCGTGTCTTCCTGCGCCTCGGGGAAGCGTTTCGCGAATCGCGACCGCAGCGCCGTCGCATGCGCCTCGGGCAGACTCACCGCAGTGATGCCATGCTCGCCCCAGGCGATGGCGCAGGCGCCGATCGCCGTCTCGAACAAGCTGTAGGACAAGGTCTTCGTCATGCGGAACTCAGATCACGATGAGTTTGGATCGAATCGATCCAAACTCATCGTGATCGATTCTACTATTTTGGCGCGGGATTCTCGCGAAAAACCGGTAACCACTTTTTCGCATCCCGCGCTATGTGAAATCTCGTACCATGTCGATCGCATCGACAAGCCCGACACGCTCGATGCGCATGCCGGGCGGGAAGGCGGTGCAGAAGCGCGACGCAAGGCGGGGATCGAGCACCACGAAGGCGCCCCGGTCGCCCTGGCGGCGGATCAGCCGGCCGAAGGCCTGGCGCAGCCGCAGCCGCACCGTCATGTCGGTATAGGCCTGGCCGCCAAAGGCCTGGCGCCTTGCACGCTCGAGGATGGTGGGCGTGCCCCAGGGCACCCGGTCGAGCACGATGAGGCGCAAGGAATCGCCCGGCACGTCGACCCCGTCCCTGACCGCATCCGTGCCGAGGAGGCAGGCATCGCGCTCGGCGCGGAACATGTCGACCAGCGTGCCGGTGTCCATCGGATCGACATGCTGGGCATAAAGCGCAAGGCCCGATTGCGCCATGGGCCGCACCAGGCGCCTGTGCACGGCGCGCAGGCGCGAGATGGCGGTGAAGAGACCAAGGCCACCGCCTTCCGAGGCTTTGAAGAGCTCGCGATAGGCCGAGGCGAGCTGGTCCATGTCCTCGCGATTGACGTCGTTCACCACGATGATGCGGCTCGCCGATTTGTAGTCGAAAGGCGAATCGTAGCTCACCCGCCTGACCGGATAGGGCAGATGCACCGCGCCCGTGCGCATCTCGGCATTGGTCCAGTCTTCCGGCGCCTCGGGCGGACGGTCCTTGAGCGTGGCCGAGGTGATGACGACGCCATCCGCCTCCTTGAGCACGACGAGCGCCAAAGGCTCGGTCGGATCGATCCAGTGGCTGTGCAGCCCGACATCGGCCTCGCGCCCGAACATCTGGTCGACCGAGAACCATTCGACGAACAGCGCATTGGGCTTGTCGAGCAAGCGCTCGATCATGTCGACCCAACTGCCGACCATGAGCTCGCCCCGCCGCCGGAGCGAGCGCGCCACCGCTTCGATGCGGCCGCGGTCATGCGTCGAAAGCTCGGCCGCCGCGTCATCGAGCTTGCGGGCGAGGGCCGCTGCGAGATTGGCCATCGGCTTCTTGAGATCGATCAGGGCGGCGGCAAGCTCGCCCGCCGCCTGGGTGAGGCCCTCGGCGAGCGGCGCGCAATCAGTCTCGAGCGTCTGGCCGGAATTCTGCTCGGCCCGCGCCAGCACCTGCTGGCGCACCAGCGACAGGAAGGCCTCCGTCGCCCCTTCCGGCGTGCCGGCCTGGATGCGCCGGGTCCAGCCGGGCCCCGGCAGGGCATAAGCGGCGGAGAGCACGGCTTTCATGTGCTTCTCGGCAAGCTCGTCATCGGCGACGAGATCGCCGACCCGGTCCTTGAGCCCGCGCCCGCGCCGCCCGGCCGTCTCGGGCCCGCGCAGCCAGCGCCTGAGCTCCGCCGTCTCGAGGGCGGTCAGATGTCCGGAGAAGGCGCCGTCGGCGGCATCGAAGAGATGGTGGCCTTCATCGAAGACGAGCCGGCGCAGGTCCTGCGCGCCCGAGGCCTCTTCCTTGGTCGTGGTGTAGCCGATGGCGTGATCGACCGCCGCCTTGCGCAGGACGAGCGCGTGATTGGCGATGACGAGATCGGCCTTGCGGCCCTGCGCCATGGCGCGCTCGATGAAGCATTTGCGGTAATGCGGGCAGGCCGAATAGATGCATTCGCCGCGCCGGTCGGTGAGGCCGAGCGACTGCGGCGACAGCGCGCGGCTTTCGCCATCGAAGGCAACGTCGCTGAACAGCGGCAGAAGCCAGGAGGGGAAGTCGCCGCCCACCATGTCGCCGTCGCGGCTCGCTTTCACCCAGCGCGCGATCAAGGCGGCGAGCAGTGCCGAGCGCGTATTGGCCGAGCCCATCCGGTTGAAGGCCTCCTGCAGGTTGAGCAGGCAGACATAGTTCTCCCGCCCCTTGCGGATGACGATGCGGTCGCGCCGCTCGGCCGGATCGGCGACGATGCGCTGGGTCTCCTGGTCGATCTGGCGCTGCAGGTTCTTGGTATAGGTCGAGATCCACACCGGCGCGCTGTTCTTGCGCGCCCACAGCCAGGAGGGCGCCAGGTAGCCGAGTGTCTTGCCGAGGCCGGTGCCCGCTTCGGCGAGGAGGATGTGGTTCGCCGCCTCGTCATCGCGCGGCTGGAAGGCGTGGGTGGCGGTCGCGGCGTAGTCCTTCTGCGCCAGCCGCGCCTCGGCATCGCTGCCGAGCAGCTGGTCGAGGAAGTCCCGCGCTTCCTCGGGCTTGATGGCGTGATGGGAGCCCGGCGGCCGGCCGCCGTCATCTTCCCATTCGTCGATCCGGTCCCACACATTGAGGCCGGTGACGAAGGGCGCGATGTCGAGGCGGGGATTGGCCTTCGTCAGCGCCGCCATCACGGCGCGCGCCCACGGCCAGTTGGCGCGGGCGAGGAAGGTCGCGATCTCTGCCGTCTCGCGCAAATGGGGATAGTTGGGGCTTTCCAGCCGCGCCAGCAGGTCATCGGCGACGGCGCGCAGCATCTGCGCTTCATCGCCGCCCGTCATGATATTGAGCGAGCGGGCGAGGCCCTTGGGCGTCGGCGTGGCGAAGCGCGCCGGGCAGGCAAAGGCGAAGAGCTCGGCGACATCGAGATGCTTCTGCTCGCGCGCCTGGCGGATCAGGCTGCGCGGCGCCTCGGCGGCGAAGCCCAGTCTTTCGATGACGAAGGCCGAATGGCAGAGGAGATGCGGCTCGCGGATGAGATGGGTGAGCGCCTCGCCCGCTTCGAGCCTTTGGCCGCTGGCGAGCCTGAGCGCGACCCCATCGAGGACGGCGAGGGGCGCCGTCTGGCTGTGCGGAAAGAGCAATGTATCGGAAAGAGGCATTCGAAGCGGAACATACAGTGATCGCCGGCCGGGGCATAGGCCAAGTTTGACGAGAAGAAGGGCGCCGCACGGCTTCTGCCGATTGCTGCGCTTGTTGTCATGAGCGTTTCACCGGTGAAAAATCAGGTGATCATTGACAATGATAGGCAGTGATTCCTTGCGCTCTGTTGGTGCGACGGGACTCGAAATACAGGGATTTACAGGGAATTACAGGGAATTTTCACAAGAAAAAAGCCGGCTGAGCAATATCAATGAGCTGGCTGCGCAGGATCGGGAAATGCAGGGAATTTCCCGTCGCGCGCGGCGGGTACCGTGCCCTTGCGAATATTCCTAGGACCCGCATCATATGTCCGGCCCAGGAGCGTGCCGGCGCAAGGCAGAGCATCCTTGTCCTGACGCATCTCTCCAAGATGGAGTTTTCCAAATCGCACGGCTCTGCCCATGATTGCAAGGGACGCTGGCCGAATAGATCGAGGAGCCGGCGCCTGATCAGCTCTTTGTGATCGATCCCGTCTGGAACCTGGCGCATCTCGAAGGCATTGTTCGTCGTCCACCGGGAGGAACGCCATGGATCAGAGATATATCGATCTGTTCGACCGCTACACGCATGGCCAGATGAAGCGCCGCGATTTCCTCGAGAGACTGACGACACTGGCGGGCGGCACGGCGGCGGCCACGGCGCTCCTGCCGCTGCTCGAGAACAACTATGTCAGGGCCGAGATGGTGGCCGAGAACGACACCCGCATCCTGCCCGAGACGATCACTTATGAATCGACGGTCGGCAAGATCTCGGGCTATCTCGTCAAGCAGAAGGAATTCCCCAAGGCCGGCGGGGTCATCGTCATTTCCGAGAACAGAGGCCTCAACCCCCATATCAAGGACGTGGCGCGGCGGCTCGCGACCGAGGGCTTTCTCGCCCTCGCTCCCGATTATCTGAGCATCAAGGGCGGCACGCCCGATGACGCGGACAAGGCGCGCGACCTTATCGGCACGCTGAAATCCGAGGAGACGGTGGCCATGTCGCGCGCCGGCCTTGCCGCCCTCGCCGCGCGCGCCGACTGCACCGGCAAAGTCGCGGCGGTGGGCTTCTGCTGGGGCGGCGGCAGGGTCGGTGAGCTTGCAGTCAATGAGCCGTCGCTGGCGGCGGGCGTGGTCTATTATGGCGCCCAGCCCAAGTCCGACCAGGTTTCATCCATCAAGGCGCCGCTCCTGCTGCACTATGCCGGGCTCGATGAGCGCATCAATGCCGGCGTCCCGGATTTCGAGAAGGCGCTCAAGGACAATGGCAAGATGTATGAGCTCTTCATGTATGACGGCGCCAATCACGCCTTCAACAACGACGCCAATGCGGCGCGCTACAACAAGGACGCGGCCGAATTGGCCTGGAGCCGCACCGTCGAATTCCTCAGGAAGAACCTCGCTGTTGCCTGAAGTTAGAGCAAATCCCGCCAAAGTTGGAGACTTTGGCGATAAGGATTTGCTCCAACATATTGATTTGGCACGAATCCTTTTCGGCGAAGTGAGTCCACTTCGCCGGGATGCGCGCTAGGCAGCGCAAACAGGGATGGCACCCATCCGCGATTGACCCTTGTCTTGCGGGCTGGGGATGCGGGAAGATACGCATCCCGCGAGGCTCGTCTTCCCCGCCTCGCGTCAACCATTTTCAAGCAAATACCACATCAGGAGTGCGAAGAATGGAGTTCAGGCAGCTTGGCGGCTCGGGATTCACGGTGCCTGCCCTCAGCATGGGAACCGGCACATTCGGCGGCGGCAATGAATTCTTCAAGGCCTGGGGCGGCAGCGGCGTCGACGAGGCGACGAAGCTCGTCAGCATCTGCCTCGAGGCGGGCCTCACCATGTTCGACACCGCCGATGTCTATTCGAACGGCCTTGCCGAGGAGATACTGGGCAAGGCGATCAAGGGCCGGCGCGACAAGGTGCTGATCTCGACCAAGGCGACGTTCCGCTTCTCCGATGAGCCCAATGATGTCGGCTCATCGCGCTACCATCTCATCAAGCAGGTCGAAGGCAGCCTGAAGCGTCTCGGCACCGACTATATCGATCTCTTCCAGCTGCATGGCTTCGATGCCAGGACGCCGATCGAGGAAGTGACCTCGACGCTCGATGACCTCGTGCGCCAGGGCAAGATCCGTTATCTCGGCTGCTCGAATTTCTCCGGCTGGCACCTGATGAAGTCGCTCGGGCTCCAGGAGCGCTATGGCTATTCCCGCTATGTCGCGCACCAGGCCTATTATTCGCTGATCGGGCGCGATTATGAGCTGGAGCTCATGCCGCTCGCTCTCGACCAGGGTGTCGGCTGCGTGGTGTGGTCGCCGCTGGGCTGGGGCCGGCTCACCGGCAAATTGCGCAGAGGCAGCCCTCTGCCGAAGCAGAGCCGCCTGCACAAGACGGCCGATAACGGCCCGCCGGTGCCGGACGAATATCTCTACAAGGTCGTCGATGCGCTGGACGAAGTGGCGAAGGAGACGGGCAAGAGCATTCCCCAGATCGCGCTCAACTGGCTCCTGCAGCGGCCTTCCGTATCGACGGTGATCGTGGGCGCCCGCAATGAGGAGCAGCTGCGGCAGAATCTCGGCGCCGTCGGCTGGAATCTCACGAAAGATCAGGTGGCGAAGCTCGATGCCGCGAGCCTGACCACGCCACCCTATCCCTATTGGCACCAGCTGGGCTTCGCCGAACGCAATCCCTTCCCGGTCGACCGAGGTTGACGCGGTAGATCCCCCAATTCCCCTTCTCCCGTGCGCAGCATGGGAGAAGGTGCCCGGAGGGCGGATGAGGGCTCTTTCTCGGAGCGAACAAACCTTCAAGAGCTATCGTAGTTGCGGCAAAGAGCCCTCACCCGGCCTTCGGCCACCCTCTCCCATTGCTTCGCAACGGGCGAGGGGGAAAATTGGAGAAGGCTTCGCTGAGGTTGACGCAAGCCCATACGGCTTATAGAGCAAAGCCCGGCAAAATTAGATCACGATCACTACAGGCCATTTTGGCCTGAAGTGATAAACGTGATCGGAATCCTATAGTTGGCGCGCGATCGGACGGAAAACCGGCTTCCACTTTTCCTGATCGCGCGCTAACGATTTGCCGGGCTTTCTCATGAGCGCTTCCCGCCAAAGTTGCTCGACTTTGGCGATAAGGAAGCGCTCAAGCTAATATGTTTTCGAGCCTTTTGCCCATTTGATCGTATCCGGAGGATTCGATCAAATGGGCAAGGCTCTATCAGCAAAGACAGGAAAATGACCGACCAGCTCCTTCGCGCCGCCGCTCTCGACAGCAAGGCGTGGCCTTTTGAAGAGGCCCGCAAGCTCCTGGAGCGCGTGAAGGGCAAAAAACACCCCGTTAAGGAAGTCCTGTTCGAGACGGGCTATGGTCCCTCAGGGCTCCCGCATATCGGCACTTTCGGCGAGGTGGCGCGCACCTCCATGGTGCGCCGCGCTTTCGCCACCATGTCGGACATCCCGACAAGGCTGCTGTGCTTCTCCGACGACATGGATGGCCTGCGCAAGGTGCCGGACAACATCCCGAACAAGGAGCTCATTGCCCAGCATCTCGGCCGCAAGCTGACCTCGATCCCCGACCCTTTCGGCAAGTATGAAAGCTTCGGCCATCACAACAATGCGATGCTGCGCCGGTTCCTCGATGCCTTCGGCTTCGACTATGAATTCGCGAGCTCGACCGAATATTACGCCGCCGGCCGTTTCGACAAGGCGCTGCTCCGGGCGCTCGAATGCTATGACGAGATCATGGCGATCATGCTGCCGTCGCTGCGCGAGGAGCGCTCGCAGACCTATTCGCCCTTCCTGCCCGTGCATCCGGAATCGGGCGTCGTCATGCAGGTGCCGATCGAGAGCCGCGATGTGAAGGCGGGCACCATCGTCTGGCGCGATCCCGCCTCCGGCAAGGCCTATGAGACGCCGGTCACCGGCGGGCACTGCAAGCTGCAGTGGAAGCCCGACTGGGCGATGCGCTGGTATGCGCTCGATGTCGATTATGAGATGTCGGGCAAGGACCTGATCGACTCGGTCAAGCTGGCGAGCCGCATCTGCAAGGTGCTGGGCGCGCCGCCGCCCGACGGCTTCAACTATGAGCTTTTCCTCGACGAGAAGGGCCAGAAGATCTCGAAGTCGAAGGGCAATGGCCTCACCATCGATGAATGGCTGACCTATGCCGACCCGCAGAGCCTGCAGCTCTTCATGTATTCGAAGCCGCGCGAGGCGAAAAAGCTTTATTTCGACGTGATCCCGCGCGCCGTCGATGACTATCAGGCGTTCCTCGAGGCCTATGGCCGACAGGAGCTGGCGCAGAAGCTCACCAATCCGGTGTGGCACATCCATGCAGGCTCGCCGCCCGCACCCGAAGTGCTCGTCACCGAGCAAAGCGGGCGCACCCAGGCGGTGTCCTTCGCGCTGCTGCTCAATCTGGTGGCGGTCGCCAATGCCGAAAGCAAGGACGTGCTGTGGGCCTTCCTCAAGCGCTATGCGCCGCAGGTGTCGCCCGAGACACATCCGCGCCTCGACGCGCTGGTGGGTTTCGCCATCCGCTATTTCCAGGATTTCGTGAAGCCGCAGAAGAAGTATCGCCAGGCCACCGCCGATGAAAAGCAGGCGCTCGAGGATCTGTCCGCGGCGCTGGGCAATCTGCCGAAGGCGGCGACGCCGGAAGAGATCCAGCAGGCCGTCTATGATGTCGGCCGCCGCGATCCCTACAGGACGGTGCAGAAGGACGGCTCGGCCGGCGTGTCGCTCGCCTGGTTCAACACGCTCTATCAGGTGTTGCTCGGCGAGGAGAAAGGCCCGCGCTTCGGGTCTTTCGCCGCGCTCTATGGCATCGACAATACAAGGGCGCTGATCGGCAAGGCGCTCAAGGGCGAACTCGGCTGAGCTTCATTCGGTGTCGGATGCAAATGCCCGGAGCGCAAATAGGATTGCGCCGAGCCAGAAGCCGTAGGCTCCGCATATCCGGGCAAAACCTGTTGCGATCAGGAGCAGGTCGTCTGCAACATAGCAGCCCGCCTGCATGAAGCATTTCTTGTGGGTCAGGTAGTGGGGCTGGGGATCAAACTCGAACCAGCCAAGGAACATTGCAAAGCCGCAGAAGACTCCGAAGGGCACCAGGATGAGCAGCATTGCGGTGGGGGAAGAGGCAAGTCTGCTGGGTGTCATGGCTTGTTCCACCCGCTGCTGGATCTGGGTTTCGTCATGCGGCATGCAGAAAATGTAGGACGCGTAGATGGTGAAAATGAGAGCCCCCGCCAAAAGGAATAGCGTCATAACCGCCTGCACCTTGTAGAGGGCTTGCGGCTCGAGCGGGGGCGTTATCTGCGTTGCATATTTGGGGATCAGTGGAAAAATCGCCTCGCCCCATTGCGCGATCAGTTCTGTGCCGTGCCACAGGATCGGCCGATCCGGGGTCGCATAGGTTGCAGCAACAGCCGGGATTTCGACGACCAGAAGGGTGATCAGGATGACACCGAAGGCGAGCGGCCGATAGCGGCGTACATAGGGGCCATTCCGCTGCAGCTCGGCGTATTTGTGCAACTCCGGATCCTCTTGCTCCCGCAGATGCGCCATGAAACATAAGAAAGCAGCGGTCAGCAGGAAGCCGATCCAGATGGCTCGCATGCCCCACGATGTCGAATTGACCGCGAAGGGGGGAAAGATCGCCAGAAAGGCGACGGCCGTCCACAAAAGAGACGTCCAACAGGACGTGTTTTGAACTCGGTCCGGCATTCGGCCCCTTGGTCGAACAGCTTTGCTACCTCCAAGGAGATATATGATGCGCGCAGCGGTTTGAAAGAGCCTTTGCCCAACAAAAATCGAGGCCGGCGTTGCTGAAGCTCAACACGCCGGCCTGCTGATTTCATTGCCGCTGATCGGCAGGGCGCTCAAGGGCGAATTGGGCTGATCCTATTTGTTCCTGCCAAAGGAGTTGCCCTTGCCGGGATTCTGTGTTTCCGTCGGGCCGTTATCGTCGGCCTCGCCGCCATTGCCGAAGCCCTTGTTGGATTTGCCGGCGGGACTCGCCGGCGCTCCGGGCGGCTCGCTCGCCGCGGCCTGAACTTCCGGCGAAATCCCGATGACACTGGGTGCCCGCCGGGCCGCACGGCTGTAGCAGCCCTTGGTACCCTGCCGGAATTGCGAGTTGAGCTTGCCCTGATTGACCGTGAGCGGGAAGACCTGGCCGATATTGAGCCCGGAATCTATCGCGGTGCTCAACGGTTTGGGATCGCTGACACCACCGCCGCCGCCGACCAGATAGTCGCAGGAACGCCTGAGGGTCTTGCAGGTGCCGCCATTGCAGAAACTCACCGCGCCGCGGAACAGGAGGATATAGACCTTGCCGTTTCTGATCGTGAAGTCGAAGGCGGTGCCGCGGATGCCGATCGTGCCATAGGGCGTTGCGATCTTGTGGCCGGATACGGCGCCGCTGATATAGCGGAAGGCGCCTTTCGACGCCTGGATGCTCGCCTGCTGCAGCGTGCGCTTGCCCTTGTAGATCGACTGATCGATCTTGAGCGACGCGGACGGGCCCATGGCGAGCTTGGTGCCGTCATCGAAGACGAATTGCCCGAGGCCCGTTGCGTTCGATCTCAAGAGGTCGTTGAAGAAGATCGGCGAGGATTTCTGCAAAGTGCGCCCGCCGGCACTGACCGTCGTCGATGTGCTGACGGCGGTGCCGATCGGCGACGCGGCTTGCGCCGAGCCAAAGGCAAGGATGGTTAGGACACATGCAAGCGCGATCTGGTGCCTGCTACGCATGACACACCTCTCTTTTGAGCCCCTGTCGCCCACTCTCAAATCGGTCGCGCCGATTAACCTTAGGTTAACTAAGGCGAAAAGTCAAATTGTAACTGGCGTGTCTCCAGTTTTTTCAACCGGCAGTCCGGAGGTGGCTCTACTGTCCCGCCCAGATGATGCGGGCGATCCAGTCGATATCCTTCATCTCGATGCTCTTGATCTCCTCGGCCGGATTGAAGGCCGCGAGCTCGACCGTCTTGGCGGATTGCCGGTGCAGGATGCGCGCCAGCACTTCGCCATTGGTGGTACGCGCGATCACCCGGTCACCCTTGCGGATCGAGGTCGAGGGCGACACGATCACGATATCGCCCTCGCGATAGACCGGCAGCATGCTCTCGCCCTGGATTTCGACCGCATAGGCATTCTGGTCGACGATGCCGGGCGCTTCGATCTCGTCCCATGAGGTGCCGACCGGAAAGCCCGAATCGTCGAAGAAGCCGCTCTTGCCCACTTGCGTGAAGCCGATGAGCGGGATCTGCCGGCGCTTCGGCGGCTGGCCCTTGCGGCCGGCAAGCAGGTCGCTGAATTCCTCGACCGAGGCGCCTGAGGCTTCCAGCACGCGCGCGATGCTTTCGGTGGTGGGCCAGCGCGGCCGTCCATCCGGACCATGGCGCTTCGAGGGGTTGAACGAGGTCGGGTCGAGGCCCGCTTTCTTGGCGAGGCCCGAGGCCGAGAAGCCATAGCGCTCCGCGATGACATCGATCGCCGTCCAGACTTGCTTGTGAGTGAACATGACAACGCTCCGCTCTGGATCGCTTACGCTCCGGATGTCGCGATCCGGAACGTTCAGATGATCCGACTTTTTTAAGTTGGAGCGGGAGTGCTGCGAAAAACGCTCGCCTCCCGCTCGCCGCGTCTGGGTAGTTCTGTGTTTTCGTATTTATAGGAATAATACCTTAAGTAGTGGACTTTGTCGAGTCCCGCAAAACCCTGCGCAAAGCCGTGTTTTTGCCGTTCCGAGGCGCTGCCGGATGGTCTAAAGCCTCACCCGAAAAGGGGCCCGGATGCCGGTGATCTACAAGATCTGCGACCGCGAGGAGTGGGAAAAAGCCTTGATCGACGGCGTTTTTCAGGGTTCGGCGGTCGATCTGCGCGATGGCTTCATCCACTTTTCAGCCGGCCCCCAGCTGCGCGAGACGGCGCGCCGGCATTTCGCCGGGCGCAGCGACCTCGTTCTCATCGCCATCGAGGCGGACACTCTGGGGCAGGGGCTGCGCTGGGAAAAGTCTCGGGGCGGCGATCTCTTCCCGCATCTCTATGGCGCGCTCGATGTGAACAAGGCTCACGCGGTTGTGCCGCTGCCCTGGCATGACACGGCGCATCTCTTTCCCGAAGGCATTCCGTGATGGCGCTGGCCCGGCTGGCTTTCCCGCTTCTGCGCCCGCTGCTCCATGCGCTCGACGCCGAAAGCGCGCATCGTTTCACCATCAAGACACTGAGCCTCGCGCCCCGGCATACGCCGCCGGCGCCGCCGGCCGCGCTCGCCGTCGCGGCCTTCGGCCTCTCCTTCGCCCATCCGCTGGGGCTTGCTGCGGGTTTCGACAAGAACGGCGAAGTGCCCGACCCGATGCTGGCGCAGGGCCTGAGCTTCGTCGAGCTGGGCACCGTCACGCCGCGCCCGCAGGAGGGCAATCCGCGGCCGCGCCTGTTCCGTCTCGCCGAGGACGAAGCGGTCATCAACCGCATAGGCTTCAACAATGAAGGCCATGACGCCTTGCGCCGCCGGCTGGAGGCGCGCCGCGCCGCGGGCGGCATCATCGGCGTCAATATCGGCGCCAACAAGGACTCGTCCGACCGCATCGGCGACTATGTCAAAGGCCTCGAGACTTTTGCCGGCCTTGCAAGCTATCTGACGGTGAACATCTCTTCCCCCAACACGCCGGGCTTGCGCAATCTGCAGTCGAAGCCTGAGCTCGAGGCGTTGCTGGGCCGGTTGAACGAGGCGCGGGCGAAACGCGCTTGCCCGCCGCTCCTGGTGAAGATCGCGCCCGATCTCGCCGATGCCGATCTCGACGACATGGCGGACGTGTTTCTCGCCATGCGGGTCGATGGCGTCATCGTCTCAAATACGACGATCGCCCGCCCGCCTCTGCGCTCGGCGCATAGGAGCGAGACCGGCGGCCTGTCGGGCAAGCCGCTCTTCGCGCCGTCGACGCGCATGCTGGCTGAGCTTTACGGAAGGCTGGGCAAGCACATGCCGATCATCGGTGTCGGCGGCATCGACAGCGCCGAGGCCGCTTTCGCCAAGATCGAGGCGGGAGCGAGCCTCCTGCAGCTCTATTCGGCGCTCGTCTTCAAGGGGCCGGCGCTGATCGAGGAGATTGTCTCAGGGCTGGCCCGAAAGCTGCGGACGGAAGGCCTGGCCAGTATCGCAGACGCTGTCGGCCGCAAGGTCTAAACATCCTCATGCGTGCGCCGATTCTCCCTCCGCCGCCGAAGGCGGGGAGGGTGGCGCGCGGAACGCGCGACGGGTGGGGTGTCTATGCGAGGGAGATTAAGCAGCAAAAAAACCTGCAAGCGGTTCAAGCCAGGTATTGGACACTTGTCGACGGAGAGACCCCACCCGTCCGCCCTGCGGGCGGCCACCCTCCCCGCGCTTTGCGCGGCGGAGGGAGATTTCGCCCTAGCGCAGTCTGGCGGTATCGAAATATTCGCTGAGGCGGCTGATCTTGTCGCTGCCTTCCTCCAATTCGAGCACCAGCATGAAGGGAAAGTCGAAGCGACCGCCATCGCCGCGCTTGCGCGCCAGGAACTCGCCTTCGACGCAGGCTTGCGAGCCTTGCTCCCAAGCGTTGGACACCCGGATGGTGACATTCTCGATCTTCGCCAGTCCCACCGAGACGGCATCGAATATCTGCCGCGGGCCGATCAGCGGCCTGGGCTGCAACGGATTGGTGAAGACGCCCATCTCGGCAAACAGGCGGCTGATCGCCTCGGGCGATGAGTCCTCCCAGGCCCCGAGGAACAGGCGGCAGCTGTTGAGTGGCGTCATTAAGTACTTGATCCCCGACGAAACGTTCAGTGCATTCCTTGCTCGAGTAAAGCACCGTCCAACGCCGATCTGACGGGGGAAGCGTAACCGGTCGAAGCCGCCGCTGCCATTTCGCGAGATTTGGGATGACGCAGCTGATCGCAGCGCTTGCGCGTCAACTCGCGTCCTGTCGAGAAGGATTAGTAGGATTGCGCCAGCAGGAAATTCCGCGCCGGATCGGAACGGTCGGCAATGCGGCTGCGGACTTCCTCCGGCACGTCCGGGCTGTCGACCGGATAGAGATGGCAGCGCGCGATCTCGCGCCTCAAATCGATATCCTTGCCGAGATATTGATAGACCACACGCGTTGAGAAGGGCTGCCGGCTGCCGCCGCTCGCGACGGTCACCATGATGCCGGTGAGGAACTGCAGCTGCCGGCGATGCGAGGGATAGAGGATCGTGAACGAAGCGAGATCCCGCGAGCTCGCCTCATATTCGATGACATAGAGCCGGTCGCGGATATTGCGCACGAAGCCATTGAATTTCTGGACGACTTTCATCGAGCGGCTGCCGCCCGGCAGATAGAGGCGCTGCAGGCTCTTGGTGAGGCAGCTCTGGCCGTCGAAGCTCACCGTGGTCAGCGCGCGCACGATGTGATTGGACCAGACCGGCGAGCAGATATAGGCCGCATAGGTCCCGCTATAGGCGGCGAGTGCCGCCTGTGATTCACCACTCGCCAGGTCGATCTGGCTGAACAGCTGCTCGAGGAGCTGGGTCTCGCGCACCTGGCCGCGCTTCGGTCTGACGAGACGAACAAATTCCTTGTGCGGCAAGGTGATCTCATATTCGTCGACCCCGAAGAAGTCGGTGATGCGCTTGAGATTGTGCAGCGACGGCTCCGAATGCCCATTGAGATATTTGTTGAATTGCTGGCGGTTCATGCCGAGGCTGCGGCAGACCTCGGCGACGGAGCTGAAATGCGCGCAGAGGAACCGCAAGTTTTCGACGAATTCTACGCTGCTGCGAGACATGAACTTCAACCAAGGTGCCGCTAAAAACGGAGATTAGGGCGCAACCCGCCGCCGAAAAAGCAAATTTCATTGACGACTGAAAGTAGTTCGCTTAGCTTTCGGGCGCTCGAGTAAAGTCTGAAAATCACTGTCCACGGTCCGATCTGCCTGATGAAAGGCAGGTCAATCGTGCTTATTGGCGTACTCGACCAATCTCTGGAAAAATCTCCCTTTTTCGATTGCGCGCATCGCGATGGTGCGGCGTCCTATATCGTCCTCAACCACATGTTCATGCCGTATCGCTACGGCGACCAGACCGAGGAATACTGGGCGCTCGTCAATGATGCGACATTGTGGGACGTCGCCGCCGAGCGCCAGGTCGAGATTTCGGGCCCCGATGCCGAGGCCTTCCTGGAATTGCTGGTTCCGCGCAGCCTGAAGAGCTGCGCCGTCGGCCAATGCCGCTATGTCGTGATCACCGACAATGACGGCTATATTCTCAACGACCCGGTTCTCAACCGGCTGGACAGCGACAGATACTGGCTGTCCGCCGCCGACAGCGACCTCCTGCTCTGGGCCAAGGGCGTTGCCTGCTTTGCCGGCATGGATGTCAAGATCGCGGAGCCGGAAGCCGCCCCCATCCAGATCCAGGGCAACAAATCGCGTGACATCATGGTGCGCCTGTTCGGCGAGAAGGTCGCCGACCTCAAATATTATCATCTGATCGAGACCGAGTTCGACGGCATGCCGCTCATGGTGACGCGCACAGGCTGGAGCGGCGACCTGGGCTATGAGATCTATTTACGCGACACGTCGCGCGCCGCCGAATTGTGGGACCGGGTGAAGGAAGCGGGCAAGCCGTCCAATTTGCGAGTGACCGGGCCCAACACCATACGCCGCGTCGAAGCCGGCATCATTGCCATGCGCTCCGATTTTCCCGCCCGATCGACGCCGTTCCATGTCGGGCTCGAGCGCCTCGTCGATCTCGACAAGCCGGTCGATTTCATCGGCAAATCGGCCTTGCGGCGCATTGCTACCGAAGGAGTGAGCTGGAAGCTCGTCGGGCTTGAATTCGAAGAGGGTGCTGCAACCGGCGAGGCGGCCGCCTTTGGCGGGCGGGTCGTGAGCCGGGACGGCGTGCCGGTCGGGCGCACCACGGTCGTAGTCCATTCGCCACGGCTGAAGCGCATGATCGGCTATGCCCGCATCGACGCCGGGGCGTCAGGCCTCGGCACGCTGCTCAGTGTCGCCGGCAAGTCGGGGGATCAGCGTGCCCGCGTCGCGAAACGGCCCTTCTTCGATGCCGGCAAGCGTGAGCCGAGGCGCTGATGCCGCAGTCCCCCCAGCTCGATCTCCTCTTTCTCAACCGCCGGGAAATTGCCGGCCTGACGCCCGCGATGCCCCAGATCATGGATATCATCGAGACGGGATTGCGGGCGCATGGCGCGGGTGAGGTGGTCCTGCCGCCCAAGGGCCATATTCACCTCGATGACCGCTACAATGGCCATTTCAATATCCTGATGGGCTATGCCGGGCCGATCGATACGGCCGGCGTGAAGGTCATTGGCGACTATGTCGACAATTATCGCCATGGCCTGCCCTCCGAGATCGCCTTGCTGACGCTCTATGAACCACGCACCGGCATTCCGCTCTGCATCATGGATGCGACCGATCTGACCTGGCTCAGGACCGGTGCGGTGACCGGCATCGGCGCGCGCCGGCTGGCCGCGCCCAAGGCGAAGATCCTCGCCCATATCGGGGCGCGCGGCACGGCGGCGGCGAATATCCGCGCCATTGCCGGCTCGTTCGATCTGAGCGAGGTGCGCATTGCCAGCAAGCGGCCGGAGACGCGCGATGCGCTGGCCCATGAGATCGAGGCCGAGCTCGGGATCAAGACGCTGAGCGTCGCGCATATCGAGGATGCGGTTGCCGATGCCGACATCATCGTCGAGGCGACGCGTCTGGAGACGCCGCAGATCCTCATCGCCGACCATATGGTCAAGCCCGGCGCTCTCCTCATCACCTATGGCTGGATCATGGCGGTCGATCCGGCGCTGCCTCTCGCCGCCGACAAGATGATCGTCGATGACTGGCGGCAGTGCTGCGAAGGCGGAACCTTCCATTCACTCATCAAGGACGGCCGCCTGCGCCGCGAGCATGTGCATGCCGAGATCGGCCAGGTCGTCTCAGGCGCCCGTCCGGCCCGTGAAAACGACCATGAACGGATTGTCTTCTGGCACCGTGGCTTCGCCATCAGCGACATCGTCCTCGGCCGCCATCTTTATGACCGGGCTCTGCAAAAGGGGGCCGGGCGGAAGGTTTCGCTGTGGTAGCGACGCCATTGCCCGAGCCGCGAACTGAAATGGGAAAGAACGATTATTGCTGAGGAAGGGATACAGACATGAAAAGCGATGACGCATTCAAGCGCCGGCTGGCACATGAGATGAAATCGGGACGCATGGACAGGCGCGAGTTCCTGGGCGGGCTAAGCCTCCTGGGCCTGTCCGCCGCGGCGGGATCGACCTTGGCAGGGCCGGCTTTCGCCGAAGAGACGCCGAAGGCCGGCGGCCATATGCGCTTTGCCATGGCGCATGGCGAAGCCGCCGACACGCTCGATCCGGCGCATGTGAACAATGGCTACACGACTGTAGTCGCCTATGCGATCACCAACATGCTGACCGAGGTGGCGACCGACGGGTCGCTGCAGCCCAAGCTGGCCGAAAGCTGGGAGGCGTCGGAAGGGGCCACCAAATGGACATTCAAGTTGCGCAAGGGCGTCGAGTTCCACAATGGCAGGAGCTTCACCGCCAAGGATGTCGTCGCCTCGATCAATCATCATCGCGGCGAGAAATCGACCTCATCGGTCAAGCCGATCGTCGATCCCATAACCTCGATCGAGGCGGATGGCGATCATGCCGTCGTGATCAGGCTCAAATCGGGTGACGCCGACATCCCCTTCAAGCTCTCGACTTTCAGCTTCGGCATATATCCCGCCAGGGATGACGGGACGATCGACTGGCAATCCGGCATCGGCACCGGCGCCTACCGGCTGAAATCCTTCAAGCCCGGCGAGAAGACCGAGCTCGAGAAGAACAAGAACTTCTGGCAGGCGGGACGTGGCCATTTCGACAGCGGCGAATTGCTCTCGATACAGGACACGGCGGCGCGCCAGAATGCCTTGCTCACCAACGAGGTCGACGGCATCGACCGGCTCGATCTCAAGACCGTCGACCGGCTGAAGCAGACGGTGGGCATCATCGTCGAGGAGGTGCGCGGCAAGCTGCACTACACCTTCCCGATGCTCACCAATGTCGCGCCCTTCACCGACAACAATGTGCGCCTCGCCTTGAAGCATGCCATCGATCGCGAGGCGCTGCTCAAGACCATCCTCTTCGGGCATGGCACGGTCGGCAATGATCATCCGCTGACGCCGGCCTATCCCTTCTTCGCCGCCGATATCGAGCAGCGCGTCTATGATCCGGACAAGGCGAAGTTCCATCTGAAGCAGGCGGGCCTCGCCTCGCTCGCCGTCGATCTGAGCGCCGCCAATGCCGCCTTCACCGGGGCTGTCGATACCGCCATCCTCTATGCGGCACAGGCCAAGAAGGCCGACATCGCCATCAATGTCATCCAGGAGCCCAATGACGGCTACTGGACGAATATCTGGCAGAAGAAGCCCTGGTGCGCCGCCTACTGGTTCGGCACGCCGACGCCCGACGACATCCTCTCGCAAGCCTATTCCACCGGCGCCAGCTGGAACGACAGCGCCTGGAGCAACGAGAAATTCAACAAGATCCTGGCCGAGGCGAGATCCGAGCTCGATGCGGGCAAGCGCGCGGCCATGTATCGCGACCTGCAGCTTCTGGTTCGCGATGAGGGCGGTGTCGTCATTCCGCTCTTCGCCAATGACGTCTTTGCCACCAGCGCCAAGGTGCGGCATGGCAGGCTCGCCGACAATTACGAATGCGACGGCCGCATGTTCTTCGACCGGTGGTGGTTTGCTTAGAGCGCGATGAAAATGATGCGCATCCATTCTCCCTCCACCACCGCAGGCGGGGAGGGTGGCGCGCGGAACGCGCGACGGGTGGGGTGTCTCCGCAAGCGAGGTCTCTTAAGCAAAGGATTGGCTTGTTACAGCCCAAGTGGCGAACACTTGTCGGCGGAGGGACCCCACCCGTCCGCCCTGCGGGCGGCCACCCTCCCCGCGCTTCGCGCGGCGGAGGGAGATTGCCTCAAAATTACCAGAACCGTCCCGGCACATAGCGCGCGAAGATTTTGGCGAAGGCGCCCGTCTCCTGCAGCTGGTCGAGCGCATAGTCGAAGGCCTGCCGCAGCTCCTCATCGCCGCGGCGGATGAGGAACACATAGGGCCGGCTGAAGGAGGCATCGTCGAAATAGCCGCCCTCGATATATTTGCAGCACTCCTGCGAGGCGCCGCCGCGCATCCAGTAGACGAGCTGCAGCCCGTCGCCGAACAGGACCTCGACCTTGGCGGTGCGCAGCGCCTCCTGGAGCTCGCTGAGGCTGGGATAGGGCACGATCACCGCATCGGCGAAATTCTTCTTGAGCCAGGCCTCATAGCCGCTGCCCTCGATGACGCCGATGCGCTTGGCCGCGAGCAGCTCCGGCGTCACCTGGGTGATGTCGCTTTCCTTGCGCACCGCGAAGCGCCCGACCGCGCGGTAGATCGGCCTTGTGGGCTGGAAGCGCGCCAGCGCCTTGTCATCGACACGCAAGCCGGCGACGACGTTGCTGACCCCGTTGAGATCGCCCGACAGCGCCTCCCAGGAGGTGAGCACGATCTGGCATTTGGTCCTGAGTTCCTGGCAGGCGGCCTCGGCCGCATCGACGGCGATGCCCTTGGGCTCGCCTTCGGGACCGGCATAGCTGAAGGGCGGGAAATCCTCATCGATGAGCAGGATGATCGACTCCCGCACGAAGCTCGCCGGCTTGCCGCCGACATCGATATGGCGGAAGCGCGGCAGGATGGCCGCCTCTTCGGTGGCTGCCGTGGCCGCCGCGGGCGCATTCGTGTCCTGGGCGGATGCGGGAAGGGCAAGGCCCGCCACGGCGATCAGGCATGGAAGGAGATTTCTGAGAACGCCAACGGTCATGAAAGGGTTTGCGAATCCTGCTAGCCAGGGCCCAGACCTACTCCCTCCCTGCGGCAAAAAAAAGCCTGCGCCGGTCTGTCCGCTCACATCCGGGCGAGCACGAGAAGGGGCCGGCCGGTGGCGCCGAACAGGATGAGCTTGCCCTTGTCGCCATCGACCTTGAATCGCTGGACGTCGCCCAGCGCCGCCATGAACTTGCTCTCCTGGTCCATGACGGCGGGAGCGCAGGCCATCTTGGTCGAGATCATCGGCCCGAAGGTGATGCGCTCGCTCTGGATCTCGGCCCGGCCGCTGATGCGGTTGCAGCCGCCGCTGCCGGTCACCCTGCCGTCGGCGGCGATCTCGATCAGGGTCTGCGCAGTGTCGATGACGCCGTGGCCGCGGATCGACTCGCAGAGCCACTTGCCGCGCGGACCGGAGACCTCGGATGCCCCCGACCTCACGCGCACGACCGAGATGTCGGTCTCGTCGCGCCCGCCGCCGAAGATCGAATGGCGGGTGGTGGTGATGAACCACAACTGTCCGTTGACGGTGATGCGGGCCTGCAGCGCATATCGGCGCCCCGGCCGGATCCGCGCCTCGTCATAGCGCAGGCGATAGGGGATGGGCATGCGATGGCGGGTCTTCACCCTGGTCACCGCCAGCGTATTGGCCGGTGCATCCTCCAGCGACACGTCGAGCAGGCGAACTTCCAGAAGGGCGTGGGGCGGCAGGGCGATGCGTTCGCGGTAGGAGACCTGGCCGCGCAATGTCCGGGCGGCGGCGAGGGCCGCAGGTGCCGGCAGGATGATGGCAGCCGCGGCGGAAAGCATCAGCAGCGCGCGCCGCGTGATCGGCCGGTTGTCGTTCATGCAGGTCGTCCCCCGTCATCGAAATGCAGGAAAATCACGACAGGATGAGTGGGGCGGAATTGTGTTGCAATTGCCGTCAAAACCGACATCTTGCTGATGTTTACCGCATTTTTAGCCGGGACGGCACGGTGGCAACGGGGCCTAAAGAGACCATACGCGGCGCGAGCGCAGACAAGACTGCGCCTCGCAAGTCTTTCGTCGTGCCGAAAATTCCGACCTCGGCCGAATTGCTCGAAGCGATCAAGCGCATGACGCCGCAGGAGGCCCAGCAGGCGCTGCGCCATCGTATCGTGCCGATATCCTGGGAGCCGGGCCGCGTCACCTATGTGGCGGCAGGCGAGCGGTCCAAGGCCTATGCCACCGGGAAGGGGCTCGAGGTCTCAGCCATCACCAATGAGCGCACGATGCTGCGCGAATTGCAGGCCGGCCAGGAAAGCGAGCTGATGGGCTATGCCGTCGCGGGCCTGACGAACCGCTATCCCGACCTGTCGGCGGCCCAGCCCTTCGGCGCCAAGCAATCGCTCTGGCTGGCCCTCGGCCTCGCCTTGATCGCCTTTGGCGTGATGTGGGACCGCCCGACCAGCGCCGTCGTCGCCTTCACGGTCATGCTGGCGCTGTTCCTGCTCATGGCGGGTTTGAAGCTCTGGTGCCTCCTGCCGGCAAAATTGCCGCGCGCGCCGCTGGCCATGAAGATCGACGACGCCGATCTGCCGGTCTACAGCATCCTCGTTCCCTTGCTGCGCGAGGCGAGACTCGCCGAGCAGACCTTGCGCGCCATGCAGGCTTTCGACTACCCGCATGCGAAGCTCGATATCAAGCTCGTCCTCGAAGCCGAAGACAAGGCGACGCGCCAGGTCTTCGAGGAGCAGCGCCTGCCGCCCTATATGGAAGTGATCCTGGTGCCCAGGGGGATGCCGGAGACCCGGCACAAGGCCCTGAACTACGCGCTGCCCTTCGCGCGCGGCGAATTGCTGGCGGTCTATGACGCCGACAGCGTTCCCGCCGCCGATCAGTTGCGCCGCGTCGCCGGCACCTTTGCGCTGGCGCCCAAGACCGTCGCCTGCCTGCAGACGCAGGTCGGCTTCATCAACCGCAACGAGAACTGGCTGACCCGCCAATGCGCCCTCGACTATGCGCATCACTTCAAGCTCTTGTTCCCCAGGCTGGCGAAATTCGGGGCGCCGCTTCCGTTCTGCGGCGCCTCGATCCATTACCGCACCCAGATGCTGCGCCAGCTGGGCGCCTTCGATGCCCATAATGTGGCGCGCGATTCGGGCCTAGGCCTGCGTCTCGCGCGCCTGGGCTATCGCACCGCCCTCATCCCGACTTTGACGCGCGAGGAGGCGCCGCCGCGCCTGCGCGACTGGCTGACCCAGCGGGTGCGCTGGACGAGGGGTGCGCTGCAGACCGCGATCGTCAATTTGCGCAGCCCGGTGAGACTGTGGCGCGAGCTCGGCGCGCGCAACTTCCTGCTGACCCAGGCGCTGACCCTGGGCTCCATCATCGTGGCATTGGCGCATCCCTTCTTCCTCGCCTGGCTCGCCACCACTTCCGTCCTCATCGTGCTCGACCAGCCCGCAGCACCGCAGCTCTGGCTGTTCCTGCAGGCGCTCTATGGCATAGCGGCAGCGCTCGCTTTCATGATCACCATGACCGCGACGGCGCGATCGTCGCTGTTCCTCGGCCGCGGCTTCTCCTGGGTGGCGACCATCCTGACGGCGCCCGTCTACTGGCTCCTGGTTTCGCTCGCGACCTGGCTGGCGGTCCTGCATTATTTCACCGGCACGAGGCGCTGGACGAAGACGCCGCATGGCATAACGCGCATCAGGCCGCAGATCGGGCCGAAGGACGAGAAGAAGCCGGCGGAGACGGAGAAGAAGCCGACCGCGGGCACATACAAGGCAGTGGAGAAGAAGCCGCCGGCGGCTGTAACGAAGACTCAGCGTCCGGAACCGGAGAAGACGGCCGCGGTGAAGACGCCGGTCAAGGAGCTGGAGAAGCGGCCGCTTGTGAGCGCCGAGAGGACGCCGCATAAGGAGGCGGAGAAGCAGCCGGTCGCCGAAAAATCGCTGGCCAGGCTGATTTCGAAATTGTGAAGGAGGCAGCTGGAGCGTGACCCGCATCGTCCTCGCCATCATCGGCAGCCTGATGGTCCTGCTCGGTCTTGTGTGGATGGGCCAGGGCAGCGGCTATTTTCCTTATCCGGCCGAGAGCTTCATGATCAACCAGTCGCCCTGGATCTATTGGGGCCTGCTCCTCACCATGGCCGGATTGTTCGTGGTCTGGATCGCGCGCCGGCGCAGATCGTGAGCTTCCCGTAACGGACCGATATGGAAGGAATTGACGCATGCCCTTTGCGGATGACGCCCAGGAAACGATTGCGCTCACCCGCGCCCTCATCGCCGAGAACACCATCGACCCGCCCGGCAACGAGATCGCCGCGGCGCGCATCGTGGCGGGCAGGCTTGCCGCCGCCGGCATAGAGCCGGTGCTCGATGAGATCGCGCCGGGCCGGGTCAATCTGTCGGCCCGCCTGCCGGGCACGGGCGAGCGTCCGGGGCTTGCCATGAGCGCCCATTTCGACACGATCGGCGTCGAGCGCGCGCGCTGGAGCCGCGATCCTTTTGCCGGCGAGATCGACGGACCTTTCCTTTATGGGAGGGGGTCCGCCGACATGAAAGGCGGCCTCGCCGCCATGGCGCTGGCCATGATCGATCTGGCCAAGGCGAAAGCGAGACCTAAGGGCGACCTCATGCTGGCTTTCTCGGCGGCCGAGAATTCGAGCTGCCTTGGCGCCAAGCGCCTGGTGAGCGACCGCCGCTTCGACGGCATCGGCGCGCTGCTGGTGAGCGAGCCGACCGGGCTCGCGGTCCTCGTGGCCGAGAAGGGGCCCTTGTGGTTCCGCGCCACCGCGCAAGGCGACTACCAGCATGGCGCCTTCACCGAAGGCCGCAAGGACGACCGCGGCAATGCCATCGTGCGGCTCGCCCGCTTCATCGACAGGTTGCATGATCTCGATCTCGATGCTCCCGCCCACCGTCACCTGAAGCCGCCCACCATCACGGTGGGTCTCATCCGTGGCGGCGTCGGCGCGCCCTTCATCGCGCCCGAAGCCTCCTGCGATGTCGATGTGCGGCTGGTGCCGGGCCTCTCGGCCGAAATGGTCATGCGCAAGGTCGCCGCCATGGCGGGACCTCACATCTCGCTCGAGGTGCTCGACGTCAAGCCGCCGGTGGACACGCCGGACGATCATCCCTTCGTCGCCGAGAGCCTCGCTGCCTGCGCCGATGTGCTGGGCCGCGCCGATGGTCCGTCGGGCGTCGCCTATTATTCCGACGCCGCCATCATCTGCCCGGCGCTTGACCTGCCGATGGTGATCATCGGGCCGGGCGAGATCGGCATGAGCGGGCGCATCGACGAGCATGTCTCGGTCGGGAAGCTCGTCACCTCGCGCGCCATCTACAGGCGCGTCGCCCAGCGCATGCTGGCGTGTTGATATAGAAACAAAAGATCCTGTTCGCTCCAGGCAGTGGCTTGTTCCCTCCGGTCTGTGAGTAATGCCACTGAATCCGTTTCCGCCCTGAAGTAATATCCCTCCCGCTCGGAGACCGAAATCACCTGCCGTCCCGCACGGGAACGGCCTGGGAGCGCGGCTGTGTCGGCCGAAATTCTGGAACTGAACGCCGCCAACACACCGGAGGCCCTATGGCATTTCACGATGGCTTGAAGCTCAAGCATGCGAAGCTCGACGCCCTTGCGGCGCTGCGCGCCCCCGTATCGACCTTGCTCGGCGTCTCGTCCGAGATCGAGCAGACCCTCGCCAAGCTCGGCATAAGGACCGTCTATGACCTGGCCGCCTCGCCGCTTTTCCGGGTGAGCGCCGAGCTGGTCGATGCCGCCGACGGCGTCGGCGACACGGCCATGGCGCGGCTCGGCCGGGTGCCGGCCGAGATCGTCGATGCCGACGAAGCGATAACGCCGGCCGCCTTGCTCGACAAGGATGTGAGCGTCTTCCGCGACATCGGCACGGCGCTCGGGGCCGAGATCAAGTCGAGGCTCCAGGTCGAGACCGCGGGTGAGCTTGGCCGCTGGCCCGCCTTCCGCTCGGCCCGCGCCATTCTCGACACCGCCATTCCGCCGCGCGAAACCGGCGACGGCATTGTCAGCGAGCTGGTGCCGCGGCTCGGCGAATACCCGACCGAGCGTCATTATTACCGCAGCGTCGTCATCGACCATGTGGTGCCGGGCACGACGACGGACCTGGGCACGGCGGGCCCCGTCGACCTGGCACCCGCGGTCAGCTCCGATTTCGGCTTCCGGGCGCCGGCGGTCGGCGCCATCATCACATTCGCGCAGTCGTGGTTCGCGCAGGGCATAACGCTCGGCAACATGCTGCATAGCGTCGCCCTGGCGCCCGGCGAAAGCACGCGCATCGCGGTGGTCGACTGGTCGCGCCGTACCTCGGCATCCGGCCAGGAAGCGATATCGGAATCGGAAAGACTGACCAATGCCAGCACCCACAGCCGCGCCATTTCGGAAGTGCAGGACGCGGTGGCGACCGAGGTGCAGAGCGGCTTCTCCAAGAGCTCGGGCACGTCGAAGACATCGGCCGGCGGCGCCGGCCTCGGCATCAGCATCGGGCCGGTGAGCTTCGGCGGCAGCGCGTCCACCGCCAAGACCACGACGACGGCCGAGAGCTTCTCGTCCTCGGCGGGCTCGCGCAATCTCTCCGCCTCGATGAGCCAGCGCGTCTCGGACGCGACCCAGCAGGCGGCCTCTTCGGTGCGCGAGCGGCGCGCCTCGATCGTCAAGGAGGTCTCCGAGACCGAGCATGAAAGCGTCTCGACGCGCATTCTCGCCAATTACAATCACATGCATGCGCTGACCGTGCAGTATTTCGAGGTGATCGAGATCTATCGCGTGATGGTGCAGGTCCAGCAGGTCGAGCGCTGCCTGTTCGTGCCGATGAAGCTCATCGAGTTCAACGATGCGACGATCGAGCGTTTCCAGGCGGTGCTGGCGGATGCGGCGCTGACGAGGCGGGCGCGCGAATTGCTGAGCACCGAGCCCGGCATGGTCCGCCTGCAGCCGGCGCAGCCGGTGCGCCGCATCAATATCTTCGACCATGTCGGCGGGCTCGATCGGCTGTCCGCCGCGACGACCGCGTTCCTCGCCGCAAGGCCCGCCGGCGAGGGGCCGGACCGTCCCGACCCGCCAGAGCCGCCCGAGCCCGGCGATGGCGGCGGTCCCGTCCGCCCGCCGCCGGTGGCGACGCCGCCGGTCGTGCCGCCCGAACTCACTTCATGGAGCAGCGAGGAACTGGCGCGGGCCGCGCGCATCACCATGTGCGGCGTGGTCAGGCCCAATATCCAGGATGTGTTCCTGCCGGGCGATGCCGAGCTTGTCGGCGTGACCTTCAGCCTGCAGCCGGCGCAGGGAACCGCTGCTGCCGCGCTGACTTCCGTCCAGATCACGACCCATGCTGGCGCCACCACCGCTTTTGCCGCGCGCAGCCCGCTCGACTGGGCCGCACCCATACCGGTGCCCTTGCAGGAGATCGACCAGCTGCGTGTCTCGAGCGCGGTGGCGATGCGCCAGCTCGGCCGCGTGACGCTGCAATTCGTCTATCGCGGCGCCCGCTTCCCGATCAGCCTGCCGGTGGATGTCGTCGCCAATGCCACGGGCCAGGTGCTGATGCGCGCTTTGCTGCAGGAAAGCGGCACCGAGCTCAGGCTTCATCTGCAGGAGAACCGTCTGCATTACAGCCAGGCGATCTGGCGTTCGCTCGATTCATCGACCGCGGCCCTGCTGCTGTCGGGCTTCAGCTTCGAGGGCATTCCGGTCGCCGATCTGATCGATCCCAATCCGGTGATGGTCGCCGGCAATTACCTGGTCTTCCGCATGCCGGCCTTTGTCGAGGCATTGGGCGTGCCGACCGGGCGCGAGGAGGCCAATACGCCGCTCGCCAATGCCAGGCGTGCCTGGCAGGACTGGCTCGTCGAGCGCGGCCTCACCCTTGGATCGGAATCGGCGGCCGAGCAACTGGTGCCGATCCCGACCGGCGGCGTCTTCGCCGAAGCGGTGCTCGGCCGCTCGAATTCGGCCGAGAAGCTCGACGCCACGCGCTTCTGGAACTGGCAGGACTCGCCGATTCCGCTGCAGCCGCCGGAGATTTCGGCGATCCAGCTCGCCTCGCGGGCGCAGCCGATCGACGTCACCCCCGGACAACTGGGCCAGCCGGTGCTCAACATCATGAATCCGACATCGCTGCCCGATCCGACCGGGCTGGGTGCGGCCATGGGTGCCATCCAGAATGGCGGCATGTTCCGCGACATGTCGGGGCTTGCGGCGACGGCGGCTCTTGCCGGGTCGCTGTCGACCAATGCCACCAATGCCGGCACCGAGGCCGGCCGCCAGGCGGCGGCCAACCTCGCGGTGGCGGCGCAGAAGGACATCGAGAGCCAGCGCATCGCGGCTCAGGTCGCCATGGCGGCCATGGGCCTGCCGGGCGCCAATGCCGGCACGCCCAAGAACATCTCGGAGGGCGGCGCGCTCCTCAACACGGCCTCCGCCATGGATGCGAAGGCCGGGCAGATGCCCGGACCGGGCGAGTCGGGCGGCGGCGCAAGCGGGCCCATCATGGGTGGCGGCGGCGATGGTGGAAGCTCCGGCGGCGGCGAGGTGATCGACGGGTCGTTCATGCCGGGTGTCGGAGGCTCGACCGGCACGATGAGCCGGGCCGACGACGTGCGCAACCGGCTGACCTGGGGCAATTTCGGACTGCCGGCCGGCAGCGTGGTGCTGGCGCAGCATCAAGGCAGCGGCTCGGGCCAGCCGGGCGCTTCCGCGACCACGATCTATGAATTGTCCTTGCATGGCGGTTTCCCCAATCCCTTCGCCTCGGTGACGGACGAGGACACCGCTCTCGGCAACAATACGTGGTCGCCCTCGGAGGACGATCTCGAATCGGTCGGCAAGGCCGCCACCTCGGCATCCAACGCCACGAAACCCTTCGCCCAGACCATCGCAACGCTGGACGACATACTGAGCACGGTGAAGTACTTCGCGCCGCTGATGCGGCACACTTTCGCAGGCCAGGGTCCGCTGCAATCGCGGGTGAAGCGCCTCAATCTCCTGGCCTATGCCGGCGGCAGCGTGCTGGCGCTCAAGGGCACGATGCAGACGACCGGCGGCATCATCCATGCCGGCGTCTCGCCGGCCAATATGAGCGCAAGCGTCGTCAATGCCGCGGCGCTCGACAAGGTGAGGAAGGCGGCGGCGAACAAGACGGCGCTCGCCGAGCTCAAGAAGGCCTGGGATGTGGATGCGGAAGTCTGGCTCTACAACGGCGGCGGCGTGCCGAGCGATGCGCTGTGCAAGGCGCTCGCCAGGTTCCTGGGCGCCAGGGTGCGGACCTTCGACGAGAAGTTCTTCGTGATCCCGGTCCTCAATGCCCAGACCCAGACCTTCGATCGCGTCAAGGTCGGCATCGGCTCCGATTTCGCCGACGCCAAGTCCCGCGCGGTGCCGGATCTGAAGAGCCTCGATTCGCAGTCGAACCGCAGCTTCGCGCCGTAACGGCAATGCTTGCTTAAGGCTTCCCCTCTTCCTCGCGAGCGACGGGAGAGGGGAAGCATCGCCTTGACCGGCCGCGGGCTTCCCGCCACAAGACCGGTCATGACCCAAGACGACACCAAGACCATTGCCATCCTGTCCCGCGTCACGACGGCGACCATCACCACCATCCTGTTGAAGAAGGGCCTGCGCAATGTGTGGCTGCGCGGCGCCAGGCCCTTGAAGCCCGGCCAGCCCCGCATTGTCGGGCGCGCTTTCACCTTGCGCTTCGTGCCGGCGCGCGAAGACCTGGCGACGCCCGCCTCATGGGCTTCGCCCCGCTCGACGCGGGCTGCGATCGAGGCGATGCCCGAGGGCTGCATCGCGGTCGTCGACGCGCTCGGCGTGACCGATGCCGGCATTTTCGGCGACATACTTTGCGCCCGCATGGCGAAGCGCGGCGTCAAGGCGCTGGTCACCGATGGCGCGGTGCGCGATGTGGCGGGCATTCTCTCGACCGGGCTCCCCGTCTGGTGCCAAGGCGTGGCATCGCCGCCTTCGGTCGCGGGCCTCACCTTCGTCAACTGGCAGGAGCCGATCGCCTGTGGCGGCGTCGCGGTCTTCCCGGACGACCTGATCGTGGTCGATGACGACGGCGCGGTGCTGATCCCCGCCGCTTTGGTCGATGAGGTGGCGAAGCTCGGCGCCGAGCAGGAGGCGCTCGAAGCCTGGATCATGCAGGAAGTGCAGGCGGGTGCGGCACTGCCCGGCCTCTATCCGATCAATGACGAGAACAAGGCGCGCTACGAGGCGGCGAAGAAAGCCGATTGAGACGGGCCGCCGTCTCCCATATCATGAGCGCAGCGCACGGGCGAGGATGCTGCGATGAAATCGGTCGACTTTACGCGGATGAAGGATGGCACGAGGGACGAGTATCTGTTCCTGCGCGATCTCGAGCTCGAGCACAATAAGGGCGCCGCCGACCGGGTGCTGCGGGAGCTCGGCTTCCAGGCGGAGGAGACGCTGCCCGGCTACAAGATCACCCGGCTCGAGCATGGCCTGCAGGCGGCGACGCGCGCCTGCCGCGAAGGGGCCGACATCGACTGGGTCGTCGCCGCCGTGCTGCATGATATCGGCGACGGCCTGGCGCCGCAGAACCACGATCATTTCGCCGCCGAGATCATAAGGCCCTTCCTGCGCGAGGAGGTGGTGTGGACCGTCGAGCATCATGGCGCCTTCCAGATGGTCTATTACGCGCATCACTATGGCTGGAACCGGTTCGAGCGCGAGAAATACCAGGCCAGTCCCTATTACCAGTCCTGCGTCGATTTCTGCGAGCGTTGGGACCAGGCGTCCTTCGATCCGGATTACGGATCCGAGCCCCTGGACTTCTTTGCGCCGATGGTGCGCCAGGTCTTCGCGCGCAAGGCCTATGACCCGGAAGTCATCCAGAAAGGCGTCGTCAAAGGCTTGCCGCCGCTCCAGACTCAAGCCGCCGAATGACCGGTCGCGATCGCTGACGGGCTGCCGATGCGGATGCGCGTGATCTGGCTGGTGTTGTTGGCGATAAGCATGCTGAGCGCGCCCGCCTTTGCCTCGGAAATTCAACGCTTGAGTTTCTCGGTCGCCGGCAGACCGATCGCGCAATTGAGCCTCGACGACTTGCGCCGGAAGGTGCCGCCCACGCGGATCACCGTGTGGGAGCCGCATGAAGACAGGACCGTGACCTATGAGGGCTTTGAGGCGAAGAAGCTGTTCGCCGCCATATACGGAGATCAGTGGAGCGAGATCGATGAGGTCCTGTTCACCTGCGTGGATGGCTACCAGCCCGTTCTCCCCATGGATCGCTTCAGCCGTCATGCCGGCTATCTCGTTTATCGCCGGCTCGACCAGCAGGCGTTCAAGGCCCAGAACCGGTTCCAGAACGAGAAGGACGTGCCGCTCGGGCCTTATTATCTTGTCTGGGACAATCTGCAGTCGGATGAGCTGCGGGCCGAGGGCGCCAATGGTTGGCCCTATCAGATGATCGGCATCGATCTGGTGAATTTCGCCGATCGCTTTCCCAGATTGAGCCCACCGCCGGACGCATCGGAACAGGCGAAGAGAGGCTTCATCGCCTTCCGCGAGAACTGCATGGCTTGCCACACGATCAACGGGGCAGGCGGCAACAAGGCGCCGGAGCTCAACTACCCGATGAGCGTCACCGAATATCTTTCCGATTCATGGATTCACCAATGGATCCTGGATCCGCGCTCGGTCCGCTACAACGCCACCATGCCCGCTTTCTCAGCACATCCCGAGCCGGACATGCTGGTCGCAGACGTGCTCGCTTATCTGAAGGCGATGGCCCTGCACAAGCAGAAGCCTGATTGAGGCATCGGGCCGAGAAGTACGGCATTCGGCATGTAGCCCTGATTATGAGCGCCGCAGGCTTCCAAACCGTCGGATTGACCGCGGCACAAACGTCGAATGATCACCTGACCTACACCGCCACGCCGAAGATGCGTCCGACCGCGGCCGTGGCGATCATCGCAAGCGCGCCCCAGAACGTCACCCGCGACGCACCTTTGATAATACCCGCGCCGCCTGCCGATGCCCCAAGCCCTCCGAGAGTGGCCAGGGCAGCCAGCGTCGTCATCGCAACGGCAAGTGTGATCCAGGAGGCCGGCGCCAGCAATGCCACGATGAGAGGGAAGACGGCGCCCGCGGCAAATGTCAGGGCGGAAACAATGGCGGCCTGGGCAGGATTGGCGGCCACCATCTCCGAGATGCCGAGTTCGTCGCGCGCATGGGCGACGAGCGCGTCACGTTCCGTGAGTTGCGTGGCGACCTGACGCGCAAGCTCCCTGTCGAGACCGCGCTCCATGTAGATATGCGTGAGCTCATCGAGCTCGGCATCGGGTGTATCGCGCAGCTCGCGGCTTTCGCGGGCGATGTCGGCTTTTTCGGCGTCTGCCTGGGAACTTACCGAGACATACTCTCCGGCCGCCATCGACATTGCGCCGGCCACCAGGCCGGCGAGCCCGGCCACCAGCACCGCGCTGCGCGCGGAACCCGCTGCGGCGACGCCGACGACAAGGCTCGCGGTCGAGACGATCCCGTCATTCGCCCCGAGGACGGCGGCGCGCAGCCAGCCGATGCGGCGCACCATGTGGATTTCGGAGTGGGAAAGCCTGCTCATCGGGATGTTCCGGTTTCTTCGGCCTGAGATGGGAGTTCGATTGACACGAGGTCGCATTCCGTGCCGGGTCGATCATCGCCTTCATTGGCGTCAGTGAAGGCGATGCCTCATTGACCTGTGTCAAATATGCTGAGACAGAAGTGTTCATTCCGGAATCCATCATCGCCGCCGCTTCCACCCGGTGATCATCGCACCAGCCAGATTTTCGCGATGCTCTACGCTGGCGACGAGGACGCCGGCAAGATGGAGGCCGACGAGCATGATCGCCAGGTTTGCAGCGATCTCATGGGCATCCTCGACCCAGTCGACACCCCAATAGGCATCGCTTGTCAGCATGATGCCCGTTGCCGTGGTCGCCGCCAGCATGAGCAGGAGAGCGACGGCCATTGCGCCGCCAGCGGGATTGTGGCCGACATAGCGCCTGGCGCGGAATCTTGCGGTGTCGAGGAGAAATCTCACGATCGTCGACGGGCGATAGATGAAATTGCCGAAGCGGGCATACGGCGTGCCGATGAAGCCCCAGACGACGCGAACCGCCAGCAGGGCGACGATCGTGTAGCCCGCCCATTCGTGAACGCGTTTCAGCTCATCGCCCGTCAGCCATGCGGCGGTGAAGGCGATGACCAGCGACCAGTGGAAAAGGCGCACGATGGGATCCCAGACCTTGACTCTCGCCCCGGCCTCTGCGCGGACGTCGCTTGCCGGCGGCTGATCGCCGCCGGCGCCGACTTCATTGTCGAAACCCGTCATCAATCCTCCCCCGCCTCGTCGCCGAGAATTTCGCCGGTGCCGGGATGGACCAACACTTCGACGCGCTTGCCGTCCTTCGCGACGGCATAGACTTCGTAGGCGCCTTTCTCGATCTTGACCTGACGGACGTCATAGCCCTGGGCCGTGAATTTCTCCGTGACCTGCGTGACCGTCAGCCACTTGTCGCGCGGCACATTGAGCTGCGTTTCATCATCGGAAGCGAAGGCCGAGCCAGCGCCCCCCATCAAGCCGACTGCCAGGACAAGGTGAATCAGCAATTTCTTCATTTCTTTCTCCGTTCGGTATGATCGGACCGGCTTCTGCCGTCCGATGCCGCGGATATTGCCCAGGGCGGCCTGACAGCCACCCTTTGATCCACGTCAGGGATTTGTCAGATTCGGTGCGTTATCGAACGCAACGTAAGACCATGATGACCCGTAGAGCGCTTTTTCTTATGCTTGTATTCCTGTCAGCGGCCGCGCAACCCGCCCGCGCCGAGGACGAAGCTGACGACGATCACGACGAGGCCCGCCGCGCGGTGGAGCAGGGCAAGGCGCGTCCGCTTGCGGAAATCCTCAGCCGGATTCAGCCGCGCCTCGGCGGAAAGGTGATCGGCGTCGAGCTCGAGCGCGAGCAGGGGCGCTATGTCTATGAGCTCAAGGTCGTGACGTCGGGCGGCGCGCTTCGCGAGATCTATGTGGATGCGCTGACCGGCGAGATGCTGAAGAGCGAGAGGAAATGATGCGCATTCTTCTCGTCGAGGATGATACCCGCATTGCCCGCCAGATTGCCGCCATCTTGCAGGCCGCCGGCTATATGGTCGAGACTGTGGGCGATGGTGAGGAGGCATGGTTCCGCGGCGAGACGGAGGACTATGACCTGATCATCCTCGATCTCGGTTTGCCCGGCATGGATGGCCTCGCCGTTCTCAAGCGCTGGCGGGCGGCAGGCCGTTCGCTGCCGGTGCTGGTGCTCACCGCGCGCGGGACGTGGCCTGAACGCGTGGAAGGCATCAATGCGGGAGCCGACGACTATCTGCCAAAGCCGTTTCAGATGGAAGAAATGCTCGCGCGTGTCCGCGCCCTGATTCGCCGCTCGGCGGGCTTTGGCACATCCGTACTCGAATCCGGTTCGATAAGCCTTGATACGCGCGCCATGCGCGTCACCCTCAACGGCATTCCGATGGCCCTTTCGCCGCTCGAATACCGTCTCCTCTCCTATCTCATGCATCACAAAGGCCGCGTCGTTCCGGGTCCGGAACTGCTCGAGCATCTATATGGTGCAGACGACAGCCACGAAGCGAACGCCCTCGAGGCCGTGGTGGCGCGGTTGCGAAGGAAGCTTGGCGCCGGGGCGATCGCAACCCGGCGCGGCTTCGGTTACTCGATGCCTGGGTCGGCCGCATGAGACGCGGATCGCTGCGCCTTCGCCTCCTGCTGGCGGGAGCAATCTCGATCCTTGCGGCCGTCACGCTGTCGGCGTTGGGGCTCACTGTCCTGTTCGAGCGGCATGTCGAGCGCCGCGTCGAAGCCGAGCTCGCCGTTTATCTCGACCAGATCGTTGCCGGGCTTGATCGCGACGTGAGCGGCGTGCCGGTCATATCCAGATCGCCTGTAGACCCGCGGTTCATGGAGCCGCTCTCCGGGCTCTACTGGCAGGTTCAGCTCGGCGGGACCACTCTGCGTTCGCGCTCCCTGTGGGACGGCCGGCTCGCGCTGCCGGGAGACGAACTTGCCGGCGGTGGGGTCCATCGGCATCACATTGTGGGCCCGGTTGGCGCTCAGCTGATCGTCCTCGAGCGCAGCGTCACCCTGCCGGAACGCCTGGGCGGTGGTGCCGTACGCGCGGCCGTGGCGCTTGACGCCGCCGATGTCGCGAAAGCGACACACGCGTTCGCCGTCGATCTCCTGCCCTATCTTGTCCTGATTGCCGCGTTGCTGATCTCTGCGGCCTATGCCCAGATCGCGATCGGCTTGCAGCCGCTCACCGCCATGCGCAAGCGCCTCTCGGCGATCAGGCAACACAAGACGCGTCGGCTCGGCCAGGGCTTCCCGGACGAGGTCGTGCCTCTGGCCGAAGAAGTCGACGCATTACTCGAGGCGCGCGAGCGGCAAATCGAGAAGGCGCGCGCGCGGGCCGGCGATCTGGCACATGGCTTGAAGACGCCGTTGCAGGTGCTTTCCGGCGATGTGGAGCGCCTGCGGATGAAGGGGGAAGTGGAGATCGCCGCCGAGATCGAGCAGGTGGCCACTGCCATGCGCCGGCATGTCGATCGTGAGCTTGCCCGGGCCCGCATTGGCGCGGGCGGGCAGGAAGCCTGCGCCCGCCTGGCCGAGGTGGTTGAAAGGGTCGTGGCGGTCATGATCAGGACGCCGGCGGGCGCCGGCCTCGATTGGTCCAGCGACATTCCACCCGGCGTGACGGCCCGGATTGATCCGGATGATCTGGCGGAAGCGGTCGGAAACCTTGCGGAGAATGCCGCGCGCCATGGCCGGGCGCGGGTTTCGATTCGAACGCGCTGCGAAGGCTGCTTCATCGTCCTCACCGTTGCCGATGATGGCGAAGGCATCCCGCCGGGACAGCTGGCGGAGGTCCTTTCGCGTGGCGGCCGGCTCGACCGGTCCGGGCACGGCACGGGTCTTGGTCTCGCGATCGTCGGCGATATTGCCGAGGCCTGGGGCGGGCGGTTCGAGATTCGCAACACCACCGGTGGCTTCGAGGCCGAATTGTACCTTCCCGTGGCCGGGAATGCCGAAGTGACGGCCGCTCAGGCGTAATCCGGCGGACATGTTTGGCTTTGAGTGGCCTTGGAGAGCCCGATCGTCAGCCTCCAACTCGAATGGATCACCTTGCACCTTCGACAACCTCTTCGGCCCAGGGTTGTCACCCATGTCCTAGGTACGCTCTGCCACCTATGTCTTCAGACTGGACACAGAAATTTTGGAGCGGGCGAAGGGAATCGAACCCTCGACATACAGCTTGGGAAGCTGTCGTTCTACCACTGAACTACGCCCGCCCGACCGCGCCATGGATACCGGGTCTGGAGAGGTCCGTCCAGAGGGCATGACGGCGGCTCTACGGTGTGAACGGCTTGAAATGTTTCGACAGCTTCAGGCCCTGGCGCTGGTAGTTCGAGCCGATGCCCTGGCCATAGACCTGGTCCGGCGTTTCGGTGAGCGGCTCATAGATGAGCCTTCCGATGATCTGCCCGTCCTCCAGGATGAACGGCACTTCATGCGAGCGCACTTCGAGAACCGCGCGGGCACCCTCGCCGCCGCCCGACTGATGGCCGAAGCCCGGATCGAAGAAGCCCGCATAGTGGACGCGGAACTCACCGACCAGCGGGTTGAACGGCACCATCTCGGCCGCATGCGTCGGCGGCACGCGCACCGCTTCCTTGGAGGCCAGGATATAGAACTGGTCGGGATCGAGGATCAGCGAGTTCTTCTGCCAGATCGGTTCCCAGTAATCGAGGACGTCGAGCGCGCCGGTCCTGTCGACATCGACGAGGCCCGAATGCCGCTTGGCGCGGAAGCCGACCGGCTGGCCCGATGGCTCGCCGCCCGAGAGATCGACCGAGAGCGCGATGCCATTGTCGATATTGGCGGTGCCGCTCGAGATCAGCGCCTCGCTCTCATGCAGCAGCGCAATGATCTCGTCCGATGCCAGAGGCGGGCCGGAGCGGAACCTGATCTGCGACAGGCGCGAGCCGGTGCGCGCCAGGATGGAGAAGCTCCTGGGCGAGATCTCGGCATAGAGCGGGCCTTCATAGGCCTCGGGGATCTTGTCGAATTCGCGCGCCTCATCGGCGATGACGCGGGTGAAGATGTCGAGCCGGCCGGTCGAGCTCTTGGGGTTCGCCGCCGCCGAGATGCCCTTGGGCAGCTTCAGCGTCTCGAGGAGCGGCACGATATAGACGCAGCCCGCCTCGAACACCGCCCCCTGGGCGAGGGAGAATTTGTGCAGCTGCAGCTGCTCCAGCCGGTCGCGGACGGTTCTTCCGGGGCCGGGCAGGAAGGAGGCGCGCACCCGATAGGCCCATTCGCCGAGCCGCAGATCGAGGCTTGCCGGCTGGATCTGGCCTTGCGCCAGGGGCCGTCCGGTGTCGATGAGACCCTGTTCGCAGAGCTGGGCGAGCGCCCGTGCGGGCAGGATCCCGCGGGGGAGAGGGTCTGGGGAGGGCTTGCGCTGCGGCTGCGACATGCTGCTATTGAGGGGCTTCGCCGGGCTTAGGCAAGCTTTATCTCGTCGCAGTGGAAAACCCGTCTTTGCGCATCGGGCCGAAAAGTGGGTACCGGTTTTCGGACCACCCGATGCGCCAAAAAACCCCGCGTAAATCCATTTCCATCTGGGGCATCCGCACCTAAACTGCCGCCATGTATGAAAGTGTCACGCGCAATATCCATGTTACCGTGCGGCCGAAATATCTGCAAAGCCAGTCGCGGCCCGATGACGATCATTTTGTCTGGGCCTATACGATCACCATCGAGAATCGCGGCATCGAGATCGTGACCTTGCGCTCGCGCCACTGGAAGATCACCGATGACCGCGGCAAGCTGCAGGAAGTGATCGGCGACGGCGTCGTCGGCAAGCAGCCGACCCTGGCGCCCGGCGAAAGCTTCGAATATACCTCGGGCGTCCCCTTATCGACGCCGTCCGGCTTCATGGTCGGCACCTATCAGATGGAGACGACCCGGGGCGAGATGTTCGATGTCGACGTTCCCGCCTTTTCACTCGATTCCCCGCAATCCCACCGGCCGATAAACTGACCCTCATGACTGCAACACGCTTCACGCCACGCGACATGCTGGCCCGCCTCGTCGCTTTCGACACCACGAGCCGCGACGGCAATCTCCCGCTCATCGATTTCGTCGAAGCCTATCTCGCCGACTGGGGCATCAAGAGCCTGAGAGTCGATTTCGAGGCCGGCAAGAAGACCAATCTCTATGCCACGATCGGCCCCGATATTGCGGGCGGCATCGTGCTGTCCGGCCATACCGACGTGGTTCCGGTCGACGGCCAGGACTGGTCCACCGATCCCTTTGCCGTGACGGAGAAGGATGGGCTCCTTTATGGCCGCGGCACCTGCGACATGAAGGGCTTTCTCGCCACCGCGCTGGCGCTGGTGCCCGATTTCAAGGCGGCGAAGCTGAGAACCCCCATCCATCTGGCGCTCTCCTGCGATGAGGAAGTGGGCTGCATCGGCGTGCGCCCGCTCGTCGCCTACATGAAGGAGCATCTGCCCCGGCCGAAAGCCGTCATTGTCGGCGAGCCGACCCTGATGAAGGTGGTGAACGCCCATAAGGGCGCCCACACTTTCGCCACCGACGTGACGGGGCTGGAGGCGCATTCGAGCTGCACGCATCTGGGCGTCAATGCCATCCTGGTGGCGGGCGAGCTTCTTTCCGAGATCGGCCGCATCGCCGCCGACATGCGCGAGCGCGGCGACCCGTCCGGCCGCTTCAGCCCGCCCTACACGACCGTGCATGTCGGCCTCATCGAGGGCGGCACGGCCAAGAACATCATTCCCCGGCGCTGCGCCTTCAAATGGGAGACGCGGCTTCTGCCGGGCGCCGATCCGGACGAGGTGCCCGAGCGCTTCAACCGCTTCGCCAGGACGCTCGAGCCCGCGATGAAGGAAGTGTCGGCGGAAACGGGGATCAGGACCGATCGCACCAATGTCGTGCCGGGCCTGAAGCCCGAGGAGAATTCACCGGCCGAGCATCTGGCGCTGCATCTCGCCGAAGCCAACGGCACCGAAGCCGTGTCCTATTGCACCGAGGCCGGCCTCTTCCAGGAGATCGGCATTCCCTCGATCATCTGCGGCCCGGGCTCGATCGAGCAAGCGCACAAGCCCGATGAGTTCATCGCCATCTCCGAGATGGAGAAATGCGAGACCTTCATGAAGAAGCTGATAGGGCATTGCGTTTGATACCCTCGCCCCACTCTTGCATTTTAAGTCCGTCATCCCGGCGAAAGCCGGGACCCCCTGAATAAGCGCAATCCGGGCGGCTGTTGCCTGGTGGAAAGAATTTAATGGGTCCCGGCTTTCGCCGGGATGACGGAGGTTTTTTCTTTATGCGAAGGGGAGGTTGAGAGCGGGGGCATGCAAAATCATTGCACCCGCCCCATTCCCTCCCCATATCTTGGCCGGTTTTACGAAGGTGAGGCAGGCATGACCCTGTTGCTGAATATCCTGTGGTTCATCCTGGGCGGGTTCTTCTCCGGCCTCGGCTGGCTGCTGGCGACCGTGCTGATGGCGCTCTCCATCATCGGCATCCCCTTCGTGCGCTCCTGCTTCACGCTGGCGATGTTTTCCTTCTGGCCCTTCGGGCGCGATGTGATCTCGCGCAAGGACCTGACCGGCCGGGATGACCTCGGCACCGGCACGCTCGGCCTCATCGGCAATATCGTCTGGTTCGTGCTGTGCGGCTGGTGGCTTGCCGTCTGGCACATCACCGCCGCCGTGGCGCTCGGCATCACCATCATCGGCATTCCCTTCGCGCTCCAGCATCTGAAGCTCGCCGTCGCCTCGCTGCTTCCCATCGGCAAGACGGTGGTCGACTATGACACGATCGATCGCGCCCGCGGCGTCACGTCGCCTGCGCCGCCGGCTCCACTTCCTCCGGCGCGAACTGGTAGTGCGTAGAGCAGAATTCACAGGTCACATCGATGATGCCGTTGGTCTTCATGGCCTGGCGGTCGTCGTCCGAGAAGCTCTTGAGCAGATCGCTGATCTTGTCGCGCGAGCAGGTGCAATGGCGGGCAAGCGTCACCGCCGGATAGACCGTCACGCCATCCTCATGATAGAGCCGGTAGAGCAGCTCCTCCGGCGTCAGCATCGGATCGAGCAGTTCGTGGTCCTCGACCGTGTCGAGCAGCAGCCGGGCCTTCACCCAGTGGTCGTCCTCGACGACCTTGTCCTCATGGCCCTCAGGCGCATCGCCTGAATGGAAAGGCTGTGGGCTGATGCCGCCGTCGCGCGGCAGATGCTGCACCATGATGGCCCCGGCGCGCCAGGCTTCCGGCCGCGCTCCTCTCTGCGCCAGCGCTCCGGCCGCGAGCCTGAGCCGTGTCGGGATCTGCTCCGACTGCTGGAAATAGCCGAGCGCCGCCTCGGTCAGCGTCACCCCGCCCAGCGCCACGATGCCCTGATAGCGCTCCATCCCCTGGCCCTGGTCGATCGTCATGGCGAGATGGCCCTTGCCGAGAAGGGCCTGCGGCGTCGGTTGCGCCAGCTTCGTCACCATGCCGTGGTCGAAGCGCGCATAGCCGCGGATTCCGGCGGGCGATGAGAAATCGGCGACCAGGAGATCGACCGGCCCGTCGCTGTTGGTCTGCAGGATGAACTTGCCGTCGAATTTGAGCGAGGCGCCGAGCATGGCGGTCAGCGCCACGGCTTCCGCCAGGAGCGCCGAGACGGGGGCCGGATAATCATGCTTGTGCAGGATGTCGTCGACCACGGTGCCTAGGCGCACGATGCGCCCGCGCACGCCCAGGGGCTTGATCTCGAAAGGCATAACGGTGTTGTCGGGCAGGCTGGTCATGATGTTCACGTGTTTACGCAACGGCAAGAAAGGCTTGCCCGCAAGCTAGCAATGTTTTGTGGCGTCATTCCGCGCCGAGGCACCGGAGAAGAATGCTCTTCTGGATATGGAGACGGTTCTCGGCTTCGTCAAATACCACCGATTGCGGGCCGTCCATGACCTCCGCGGTGACCTCTTCGCCGCGATGGGCGGGCAGGCAATGCATGAACAGCGCATCGGGCCTCGCCTGGCGCATCAGCGTCTGGTTCACCTGATAGGGCTTCAGCATATTGTGACGCGCCGCGGCGTCGGTGTCGTGCATCGAGACCCAGACATCGGCGATGACGCAGGCGGCGTCCTTCACCGCTTCCTCGGCCGAGGTCGTGACCTTGACCTTGCCGCCATGCGCCCTGGCCCAGTCCACCGCCTGGGCGTCGGGCGGCAGCTCACTGGGACAGCCGAGCCGCAATTCGCCGCCGAGCCTGGTCATCGCATGGATCCACGAGGTCGCGACATTGTTGCCGTCGCCCACCCAGGCGATCGCATGCTTGTCGACCTGGCCGCGATGCTCCTCGAAGGTCATGACATCGGCCATGACCTGGCAGGGATGCGACTTGTTGGTGAGCCCGTTGATCACCGGGATCGTCGCATGCTCGGCGAGCTCCATCAGATGATCGTGCCGCTTGGCGCGGATCATGATGGCATCGACATAGCGCGACAGCACCCGCGCCGTGTCGGCGATGGTCTCGCCACGGCCGAGCTGCATGTCATTGGCCGAGATGACCAGCACCTCGCCGCCGAGCTGGCGCATCGCCACTTCGAACGACA
The DNA here is from genome assembly GCA_003576695.1 of Taklimakanibacter lacteus. GTDB lineage: Bacteria > Pseudomonadota > Alphaproteobacteria > Rhizobiales > Aestuariivirgaceae > Taklimakanibacter > Taklimakanibacter lacteus. The sequence goes on along the minus strand of QOZQ01000005.1, from coordinate 407,361 downwards.
CCCGCGTGCGGGTCGAGGGCTGCTGGAAGATCATCGCCAGCGCCCGGCCCTTGAGCGGGGCGCCTTGATCGACCATCCCCTTGGGCTGGCCCTTGCGCGCCGCCTTCATCGCCTGCGAGCGATCGAGGACCTGCCGCAGCTCGGCCTTGCTGAAATCGGAAATATCGAGGAAATGACGAACGTCGCCAGCCATGATCGGAATCTCAAGCCTTGGACTTGAAGGACTGGCAGGTGCGGTCGAGCTTGGTCACCGCCTCGGAGAGATCGTCGTCAGAGACGATGAGCGGCGGCAGCAGGCGCACCACATTGTCGCCCGCCCCGATGGTGAGGAGCTGCTGGTCGAGGGCGGCGGCCACGAAATCGGTGTTCGGCACCTTGGTCTTGAGGCCCATCATCAGGCCCTCGCCGCGCACTTCCTCGATGATGTCGGGATGGCTGTCCTTCAGCTGGGCGAGCTTCTGCTTGAGATTCAGGCCGCGCTCGCGCACCCGCGCCAGGAAGCCGTCAGCGAGCATCACATCGAGCACCGCATTGCCGACCGCCATGGCAAGCGGGTTGCCGCCGAAGGTCGAGCCATGCGTGCCGGCCGTCATGCTTTGCGCAGCCTCTTCGGTGGCAAGGCAGGCGCCGACCGGAAAGCCGCCGCCAATGCCCTTGGCGATCGCCATGATGTCGGGGGTGATGCCGGCCCATTCATGGGCAAAGAGCTTGCCGGTGCGCCCCACGCCGCTCTGCACTTCATCGAGAAGGAGCAGTAGCCCGTTCTCGTCGCAGATCTCGCGCAGGCGCCTCAGCGTCTTGGGCGGAACCGGCCGCATGCCGCCTTCGCCCTGGATCGGCTCGATGAGGATTGCCGCCGTCGCGTCGGTGATGGCTGCGTTGAGGGCCTTCTCGTCGCCGAAGGGAACCTGGTCAAAGCCGTCGACCTTGGGGCCGAAGCCCTCGATATATTTGGCCTGGCCGCCGGCGGCGATGGTCGCCAGGGTGCGGCCGTGGAAGGCGCCCTCGAAGGTGATGATGCGGTAGCGCTCCGGATGGCCCTTCGCCGCATGATATTTGCGCGCCATCTTGATCGTGCATTCGAGCGCTTCGGCGCCCGAATTGGTGAAGAAGACGGTATCGGCGAAGGTCGCCTCGGTGAGCCTTCTGGCGAGCTTCTCCTGGCCCGGGATCACATAGAGATTGGACGTGTGCCAGAGCTTGCGGGCCTGCTCGGCCAGGGCCTCGACGAGATGCGGATGCGCATGGCCAAGGCTGGTGACGGCGACGCCGGCGCCGAAATCGAGATACTCCTTGCCCTCGGCCGTATAGATGCGCATGCCCTTGCCATGGTCGAAGGCGAGGGGTGCGCGCTTATAGGTCGGCAGCACTGGCGTGATCATCGTGTAGCCCAAACGAAAATGCCGCCACGAATGGCGGCGCCCGAGATTGACTTGCTTATATGTGTTCCCTCCCTGAGGGTCAATCGCGCTGGCATGGGGGCTGATTCACGACAAGCCTGTGCGCAACCCCGCACCTGAGTCAAACCGCCGCATGGACCCCGGATTCCGGTGCCTGTTAGCCTTTCGTTAACCGCACGGCGCTGGGGCGCTTGAAAGGGGAAATCCCTAGAAGTTGGGGAAAACCTCTTAAAGTCGGCGCCGGATTCTTGATGGCGAGTCACGGTATATAGTATGGTTAGGCCATCAAGCTACGAGATGTAGCGTTCATCAGGTCAGTTTTTGGGCAATGCACGCCGGTCATGCGGGTCCGGCGAAAGGTGAGGGATTCTAAGCGTGAATAGCGAGATTGGGGCCAGCCACGGAGGCGATAAGATGTCCTGGACGGATGAGAGGGTGGATCTCTTGAAGAGGCTGTGGACCGAGGGGCTGAGCGCCAGCCAGATTGCGGGGCGGCTCGGCAATGGCGTCACGCGCAACGCCGTCATCGGCAAGGTGCACCGGCTCAATCTCTCCGGCCGCGCGCCGCAGCCCAGAAGCTCCGTGCCGCGTCCGCGCCGCACCCGGGAACCGAGCCATCCGGGCCATCCCGGGCGCACGACACCCTCCATCCATCTGCCCACCACGGGTGCTACGGCGCTCAAGCCGACCTTGCGCGCCGAGACGCAGCCGCGGGCCCTGCCGGTTCCGGAACCGCAACCCTTGCGGCTGGTCGATCTGCCGAAGGATGGGAGGGTGACCATCCTCCATCTCTCCGACAAGACCTGCAAATGGCCGATCGGCGATCCGGGGGCTGAGGATTTCTGCTTCTGCGGGCACAAGCCGCGCGACGGCTCGCCTTACTGCGAATATCACGCGAGGCTCGCCTACCAGCCGCTGCAGGACCGCCGCCACCGCAAGGTATCGATCGGCTGATCGAGCGGCATCGACAAAGCGGCGAGAGGCTCTATATCAAAGCGATATTTTTGATTTTGGAGCCTCCGATGCCGAAATCGCTCAAATGTAACCGTGAGAGCTTTAAGCAGGAGGCCATGTCCTCATGGGTCTCCTACCAGGAGGACGGCCGTCACGTGACCGGCCCGGAAATATGTGCGTGGCTAAACACCTGGGGAACTGACGAAGAAATACCGGCACCTAGATCACGATCAGGTCAGATCGAGTCGATCTGACCTGATAAACGTGATCGGAATCTTAGGCTTGGCGCGTGATCGGACGGAAAACCGGAACCCACTTTTCCTGATCACGCGCTAAGTGCCATGAGTAATCGTTGATAAGTGGATGAGGCAGGCCGGTAGCACTGTCGCGATCCGCTTTATCTCCCACCCGACACATCGAGAATGGCGCCGGCCGCATAGGAGGCCTCATCGCTCAATAGCCAGAGGATCGCCTCGGCGATTTCCTCCGCCCGTCCCGGCCGCCCCATGGGTGTCGTGGCGCCGAGGCGCCAGGCGCGGTCGGGCTCTCCACCGCTGGCATGGATCTCCGTCTCGGTGAGGCCGGGCCTGACCGCGTTCACGCGCACGCCTTGCCTGGCAAGCTCCTTGGCGAGCCCGATGGTCAGCGTGTCGATGGCGCCTTTCGATCCGGCATAGTCGACATATTCGAAGGGCGAGCCGAGCCGCGAGGCGACGGAGGAGACGAGCACCACGGCGCCGCCCTGGCCGCCACGGTCCAGCGGCAGGCGGCGGGCGCATTCGCGCGCGCACAGATAGGCGCCGAGCACATTGACATCGAAGATGCGCTCCAGCCGCTCGAGGCTCATCTCGGCAAGCGGCTGCGAGGGGGCCACGATGCCGGCATTGACGACGACGCCCGTGAGCGGGCCCAGCTCCTTCGCCGCTTTGTCGAACATGGCGATGACATCGGCCTCGACCGCCACATCGCCCCTGATGGTGACGGCCTTGCCGCCCACCCGGCGCACCGCTTCCGCCGTGTCTTCGGCGGCGTCGGTGTTTCCGGCATAGTTGATGGCGACCGACCAGCCGCGCTTGCCGCACAGGAGCGCGGTCTCGCGGCCGATGCCGCGGCTGCCGCCGGTGATCAGGACTGTCTTCATTTTTGTCTCCGGCTGCGGGCGAGCGGCATCATGTGATCGCGGCTCAGTATGGCAAGTGGCAGATCCAATGGACCAAAGGGATCGACCCAGGTGATTTCCTCGATCTCGGAAGCCGCGGCGACCTGGCCGGCGAGCGCGACCTCGAAAGTCTCGGCCTCGACCAGGCGGCCATTCTCATGGGCGGCCTGGGCGGTGAACCTGCCGAGATAAAGGGGCGTGTCGCGCTCGACCACGAGACCGATCTCCTCGCGCAATTCGCGGGCGAGCGCCGCCGCCGGCGTCTCGCCGGGCTCGATCTTGCCGCCCGGCTGCATGAAGACGGGCGAGCCGCGCTTGCGCACGACGAGAACCTGTCCTGCCTTGTCGAAGATGATGGCCGCGGCGATGCGGATAGTGCTTTCGACGTTCACCGCCGGGCTTCCGTCGCCATGCGCAGCGCAAGGGCGGCGAGCACCGTTCCCATCAGCCAGCGCTGGATGGAGATCCACAAGGGCCGTCCCGCCAGGAACACCGCGATCGAGCCCGCCGTGAAGACGATCATCGAATTGACCGTGATGCTGATCATGATCTGGGTGAGGCCGAGCAACAGCGACTGGGCGAATACGCTGCCATGGTCGGGGGCTATGAATTGCGGCAGCAGCGACAGATACATGACCGCGATCTTGGGGTTCAGCAGATTGGTGAGGAAGCCCATGGCGAAAAGCTTGCGCGGGCTGTCCTTGGGCAGCGCCTTCACGTGGAAGGGCGAGTGGCCGCCGGGCCTGACGGCCTGCCAGGCAAGATAGAGCAGATAGAGCGCGCCGCCGCAGCGCAGCGCGTCATAGGCATAGGGCACCGCCATCAGCAGGGCGGTGATGCCGAGCGCAGCACAAGGCAGATAGAAGGCGAAACCGAGCGCCACGCCCGCCAGCGAGATGAGCCCGGCCTGGCGTCCCTGGCTGATCGAGCGCGACACGAGATAGATCATATTGGGGCCGGGGGTGAGCACCATGCCGAGCGCGAGCAGGCCGAAAGCAATGAAGCTGGACAGGTCAGGCATGGGGCAATCTCCGCGGATCACGCTTGATAAGTGCCGCGCCGGCGAAAGACAAGCGCGCCAGGGTCGGGAGAGCTATGTTGGGATGGAAAACGCACATTCCCTTTTCCAACAACGGTCCGTTCCCCCGCACCCTCCCAACGCTGCGCATTGGGTCCCTCCCTCTCCCCCGCAAGGATAGGGGAAAAGCATATGGATTCCTGGACCAGGCGAGCCCTCGCCAAGTTTTTCCCCTCGCCCGTTGCGAAGCAATGGGAGAGGGTGCCCGAAGGGCGGGTGAGGGCTCTTACTTCTCTTCTCGAAACTCACCAGCCAGAGCCAGCAGGATCATGTCCATCACATCGTTGAAGCGATGATAGACATCGTCATTCAGGATACGAAGAACTCTGTATCCTTGCGATCGTAGATACGCCGTCCGCCTGGTATCATAGGCGATTTCATGGTCCTCCGAATGTGTCGCGCCATCCAATTCGACCACAAGGCGGGCATCACGGCACAGAAAATCGACTGTGAACGGTCCGATCGGGTATTGGCGATGGAATTTGTGGTTCTGGAGACGGCGACCACGCAAGCCTGACCACAGGCGCGCCTCTGCTGGCGTCTGGCTGCGGCGCAATCGGCGGGCCTGTTCAAGGCGCTTTTCTTCGGTGAGAGCCATGACGAAAGGCTATCGCAACGATCTGCAGCACGCCAGCTTAAGGGCCCTCACCCGCCCTATCGGGCACCCTCTCCCATTGCTTCGCAACGGGCGAGGGGAAAAGCTTGGCGAGGGCTCACCTGGTCCAGGAATTCATATGCGATGGCCCTGAGGGGATTAAGCCCTCAATTCAGCTTGCGCTCGACCGTCTCGTTCCACTCGCGCCGGAATACCTGCTCGCTGCCCTCGAAGGCCTCGATGAGGCCCCAGATGATCCACTGCGTCTTCGTCGCCTCGTGGCGCGTATAGGTCTCGATCCGTGTCTGCCATTGGCCACGCTGCAATTCCTCGGTCCAGTGGGTTTCCATCCGGGCCGACAGCGGGTCATCCGGCCTGATGCGATAGGTCTTCTCGGTGGCGGACCGGATGATCAGCCCATGCGGGTCGATCTCGAAGCGGCCATTGTCGTCCTTCTCCACGATGACCGTCTCAGCCGTCTTCTCGTCCATCGTGACATGGCGGCTGGCTTGCGGCGCCGCGAGCTCTTTCAGCTTGACGGGCTCGGCCCCTTCCGGCGGCTTGAAGCTCGGCGCGGCCTCGCCGGCGATCTGGCGCCTGATCGGCATCAGCACGCGCGAGGCGCCGGCATGGACTGTGAGCCTGACCGGCTCCGGCGCCGGCCACATCAGCGGCCAGTAGGTGGTCGAGATCGCGACGCGCAGCTTGTGGCCCTTGGGGATGCGCCAGGCGATGTCGTCGAGCGCGATCTTCATCCGGTAGCGCTTGTGGGGCTCGAGCGCGGAAGGATTTTCCCGGCTCTCATGCTGGCAGAGATTCTGCAACTGCCAGGTGATGCGCGTGACCTCGCCCGTGGGCCATACATCATTGAGGCGTATCGCCACGAAGGCGACCGGCCTGTCGACGCTGAAGTCGAGCTCGATCGCCGGCTGGCCGACGATGTCCATGTCGGTGACGAGGGCGGGGGAATCGAAAGTGAGCGAGCCCGCATCGTCCCGCACCTGGTTGCCCGGAAAGCCCGAGCCGTTGAACATGATGCAGTAATCGCCACCATCGAGGCCGATATCCTGGGGCGAGGAGACGGTGAGCGGCACTTCCGGCCCGGCAGCGCCGCCGATCCCGTCCTCATTGAGATGCCAGTGCTTGATCTCGGTATTGCCGGCATTCCACACCTGCTCCGAGATCCACCGGCCCGGCCATTCGTCGGGTCCGTTGGTCGGCTTGATCGCATCCATAACATAGACGCGATAGGGCGCATCGAGCATGACCCCGGTCGGCTCGCCCTTGAGCCAGAAGTCCCACCAGCGCAGGGCTTCCTGCAGGAAGCCGACGCGCGGCCCTACCATCGAGAAATGCGGATATTTATGGATCCACGGACCGATGATCGCCTTGCAGCTCGAGCGCAAGCCCGTCATCAGGCGCGGTATGGCATTGGAATAGGCATCGTTCCAGCCGCCGACGACGAGGCAGGCGGCTTCGATGGCGCCGAAATCCTCACAGACGCTTGCATGCTTCCAGTACTCATCGCGATGCGGATGCTGGAGCCAGGGCACGATCAGCATCGGCTGGTTCTCGAGCCGGTCCATCCACATCTTCTTCCACGCATCGCCGACGATCTCGGGATCCGGCGGGCGGGAGGAATAGGCGAACATGGTGGCGGCCCAGGCCATATGCTCGTTGATGTTGCAGCCGCCTTTATAATGGATGTCGTCCTGATAGCGGTCATCGGTCGAGCACAAGGTGACGATCGCCTTGAGCGCCGGCGGCTTGCGCGCCGCCACCTGCAACCCGTTGAAGCCGCCCCAGGAGATGCCGATCATCCCGACCGAGCCTGAGCACCAGGGCTGCTGGGTGAGCCAATGGATCACTTCGAGCGCGTCATCCTGCTCCTGCTTGGTATATTCATCGAAGAGCAGGCCTTCGCTGTCGCCATTGCCGCGCATGTCGACGCGGATCGAGGCATAGCCGTGGCCGGCGAAATAAGGATGGGTGAGGGCGTCGCGCACGATGGTGCCGTCGCGCTTGCGATAGGGCAGGTATTCGAGGATCGCCGGCACCGGCTTCGCCTCGGCGTCTTCCGGCAGCCATAGCCGCGCCGCGAGCCTCACGCCGTCGGACAAGGGGATCCAGATATTCTCGATTTCCTTCACCTGGCGCGGGAAGGTGGTGACGGTCTGCATGGGCGGAGATCCTGTAAGGGCGGGCGTCGGGAAATGGAGATAAAGGGCGGACCGTCCGCTGTCAAAAATCATAAACGGCGGATGAACATGGGTTTCAGGGCGAGTTCAGTCCCTTCTCTGTAGTTTCCCCCTTCACTGATTGAGAGGAGACTATCCGTGACTGCCCTTCCCGTTTCTTCCCGCGCTTTCATGATTGCCGCCGCCCTGGTGATGGGCCTTTCCGCTGCGACAGCCGGCAAGGCCTCGGCGGCCAAGTTCGAAGGCGTTGTGCTGGTGCCCCCGGCCCAGAGCGAAACCCGGTCGCCGCAATTCAAGCGCGGCCAGATCGTCGATTTCCAGACGCGTCAGAAGCCCGGCTCGATCGTGATCGTGACCAGGGACAAGGCGCTCTATTATATCCTCGGCAATGGCAAGGCGGTGAAGTACCGCGTCGCGACGGCCAAGCGCGGCTTCGAATGGCGGGGCACCAACCAGGTCTCCGCCAAGGTGAAGTGGCCCGACTGGCGCCCGCCGGCGACGATGCGCAAGCGCCGTCCCGACCTGCCGGTCCATATGGCGGGTGGCCCCGAAAATCCGCTCGGCGCCCGCGCCATCTATCTGGGCAGCACCATCTACCGCATTCACGGCACCAACGAGCCGTCCTCGATCGGCAAGGCCGCGTCGTCGGGCTGCATCCGCATGCTCAATGCCGATGTTGCCGAGCTCTTCCGCCATGTGAAGCTGGGCGCCACCGTCACCGTCGTGTGATGATCCCGGGCGGCATATCCGATGAAGCGGCCCAGCCGGAGACTAAGGCTGGGCCGACGGCAGGCCATATTGCAGAACCTGGACCTTTTCGAGGGTGATCAGGCCGCTCTGCATCATGCCGTTGAGGGCCGTGAGCAGCTCGTTGATCTTCTCTTCGCTGTCGACGATCTCCACGATGAGCGGCAGGTCCTCGGACAGCCGCAGGATCTTGGCGGTGTGCAAGCGGCTCGAATGGCCGAAGCCCATGGGGCCGCGCAGCACGGTCGCCCCCGCCAGATGCAGCTCGCGCGCCTTGAGGACGATCGCCTCATAAAGCGGCCTGTGATCGTATTTGTCGTTCTCGCCGATGAAGATGCGGAGCAGGACGGCATCACGCGGTATTTGCACGGCTCAGGCTCCTTTCAGGTGATTGACGCTTGCCGCTGCGATGTGGCCCAGCCAAACCGCGAGCATGCACAGGATAACCGAAATTCCGACATTCCCCGTCGCGCGCAGCCAATCGCCGTCCCGCATCAGATTCAATGTCTGCAGGCTGAAGGATGAAAAGGTCGTGTAGCCGCCGCACAGGCCGACCATGATGAACTGGCGGGTGTCCGTGCCGGCGAATATGCGCCCGTCGGGTCCGGTCAGGGTTGCGACAAAGCCGATGACGAACGAGCCCGCGACATTGACGATGATCGTCCCCCACGGGAAGGTTTCGCCGAAATGCTGCGCGATGAATCCCGAGCACCAATAGCGGCCGGCTCCGCCCAATGCGCTGCCGATCATGATGAGAATGTAGGTCCGAAACACGTTGCCTCACCTTTGTCCTTTGCGGTCCTGAGGATCGCCATCGGTATTGATGTGAAGGTGGGCCATGCGGCCACCCGCGGACAGGGCGATCTCGATCCTACCCGCGAATTCCTTCACGCAGTAGGAGTCATCAGCCTTTGACGGGCGGTTATGGGGGACTCCATCCCCTTGGGATGTGGAACTTCTCTAAAACCTCTTCCGCCGCGCGTCAACTTAAGGTCTCTCCATTCAAGCTGGTCGGTGGTACCATGCAGGTGCGTCCAATCCAGTGGGGACGTGAAAAGGTGGGTCGTATGGCCCTCGTCCTTTTGATTGCCGGTTCGTTTGCGGGAGGGTTGCTTTTCGGCCTCCTCGCCGGGGGAGTGCTGGTATTTTCGCGGCGGACGCGCCGCCGCGCACTGGCCTTCGCCCTTGCCGGCGAGATCGCCGGAATCCTGCGGCTCATCGAGATCGACGGATGGGAAGCGAGACTGCGCAAGGCGGCTCGCGGAAGGCGATCGGAGCTCTCCGGATCCAAGGCTTTCATGTTCTCAATCCCGAGAGCGGCGATCTTTGAGGCGAATGCCTCGACGCTCGATCTTCTGGGGTGTTCGACGGCACGCGAGGTCGCTCAGTTCCACGCGCTGCTGGGCGGGCTCGGCGGGAATGTGACCGATGCAGGCAGGGCCAATTCCGCCTTGGTTCAGCTCGGGGAAGCGTTGTCGCTTGGCGACCACATCCTGCGGGACCTGAAGCTGATGCTGCGCAGGGGACGGTTCCGCCGGGCATAGGATGGCGGCCTGCATCTCATTTCGCTACGGCCTTTCTCATTCGTCAGGAATTTGTCATAAGCAAAGCGGACTGTGCGGGCTTTGACCCGCTTTGCTGTGAACAGATGATCTGGCCTTGGAAAAAGACCGACGGGGCTGCTGCCGCTGCCGGGGAGCTGCGTGACCGGACTTTCGCTCAGGATGCGTTGACGGCGCTGATCGGCGCTCTGCCCGATCCCGTCATGCTGCTTGACGATCATGGCGTGGTGAAGAGCGCCAACGGCAAGGCGCGCGATCTCCTGAACATGGATCCCGAAGGCCAGCATCTGTCTTCCGCCATCAGGGCACCCCAGATATTGGAGGCGATGCAGGCGGTGCTGGCGCATGGCGGCACCAGGCGCGTCGACTATGAGCAGCATGTTCCCTTGCCGCGCCATTTCGAAGCCTATGTCGCGGCCGTGGCCGCCTTCGAGCCCGGCGTGTCGGTGCTCATTTTGCTCAAGGACCTGACGCGCGAGCAGCAGACCGAGCGCATGCGCGCGGATTTCGTGGCGCATGCGAGCCACGAACTGCGCACGCCCCTGGCCTCGCTCCTGGGCTTCATCGAGACCTTGCAGGGCGCGGCCAGGAAAGACGAGGTTTCGCGCGAGCGTTTCCTGGTTCTGATGCAGACCCAGGCCGAGCGCATGAAGCGGCTGATCGATGATCTCCTGTCGCTCAGCCGCATCGAGATGAATGCCCATGAGCGCCCGACCGGCACCGCCGATCTCCGTCAGATCGCGCTCCATGTGCGCGATACTTTGTCGGGCCTCGCCAAGGATGCGGATGTCGAGATCAGGATCGAGGGCGCGGAGCCGTTGATCGTTCAGGGTGATTGGGATGAATTGGTGCAGGTCGTGCAGAACCTGGTCGAGAATGCCATCAAATATGCCGCAGGCGGCAAGCTGATCGAGGTGACGGGCAAGCGGATCGGCGAGGAATGCGAGCTCACGGTGCGCGATCATGGACCGGGGATCGCCGAGGAGCATCTGCCGCGCCTGACCGAGCGCTTCTACCGCATCAGCGCCCAGGAGAGCCGCTCGCGCGGCGGCACCGGCCTTGGCCTTGCCATCGTCAAGCACATCCTCAACCGCCACCGCGCCAAACTGCGCATCCAGTCGGAACTGGGCGTCGGCAGCAGCTTCACGATTCGGGTCCCCGCCGTATCTGCAGAATCGAAATAATGGCAGCAATTTCAGCAGGTTGACTTGTCATATTCCTGTAGCGTGGATGTCACATAACGCTCATGCCGGATGCCTAATGGAAGTCAGGCGTCATACAGAGGAGACAAGGAATGAAACGCTTACTTTTGGCTGCAAGCCTTCTGGCCCTGACGGCTGGCATCGCGCAAGCCCGTGACCAGATCCGCATCGTCGGCTCATCGACGGTCTATCCCTTCACCACCGCGGTCGCCGAGCAGTTCGGCAAGACCTCGGGCATGAAGACCCCGGTCGTCGAATCGACCGGCACCGGCGGCGGCATGAAGCTGTTCTGCGCCGGCATCGGCGCCGACCAGCCCGATTTCACCAACGCCTCGCGCCAGATCAAGAAGAGCGAGTTCGAGGACTGCGCCAAGCATGGCGTCACCGATATCGTCGAGATCAAGGTCGGCTTCGACGGCCTGACCGTCGCCAACTCCAAGACGGGCCCGGATCTCATCTTCACCAAGCAGCAGCTGTTCCTCGCTCTTGCGAAGGAAGTGCCGGACAAGGACGGCAAGCTCGTCGCCAATCCCTACAAGACCTGGAAGGACGTCGATGCGTCGCTCCCGGACGAGAAGATCGAGGTGCTGGGTCCGCCGCCGACCTCCGGCACGCGTGACTCGTTCGTCGAGCTCGTGATGGAGCAGGGCGCCTTGACGATCGACTCGCTCAAGGCCCTCAAGAAGTCGGACGCCAAGGCTTTCGACACGGTGTGGAAGTCGATCCGCGAGGACGGCGCCTATATCGACGCCGGCGAGAACGACAATCTCATCGTTCAGAAGCTCGAGGCCAATCCGAAGGCGGTCGGCATCTTCGGCTACTCCTTCCTCGAGGAGAACCAGAACAAGATCAAGGGTGCTTCGATCGACGGCGGCGCGCCGACCTATGAGACGATCGCCAGCGGCGAATACAAGGTCGCCCGTCCGCTCTTCATCTATGCGAAGAAGCAGCATGTCGGCACGATCCCCGGCATGGTCGAGTTCGTGAAGGAATATGTCTCCGACAAGGCGATGGGCGAAGACGGCTATCTCGCCGCCAAGGGCCTGGTGACCCTGCCCGGCGACGAAGCGAAGAAGACCAAGGCTGCCGCCGAAGGCATGGAAACGATCAAGGGCGACCAGCTGATGTAGGCTGGCTGCCGGAGCAAGTCCCGCCAAAGTTCGGACTTTGGCGACGAGGATTTGCTCAGAATAGACTGGCGCGTTTCCCTCGTGGCGAAGTGGAGCCACTTCGCCGGGAAGCGCGCAAGAGGCGGTCCGCGGATGTACCGGCCGTCTCGCACCTCTTCATCCCGGTCGGATCATGATGGTCCGGCCGGGACAGCTCGAAACGCCGCACGGATCATGAGACGGCGGACGTAACAAGGATCAAGGGCGCGTCATGTCGGGGACTTATTTCGCAATTCTCGCCGTTCTGGTGCTCGTCGGCTTCTTCCTGGGAAGCCAGCGCTCCCGCCTCATGAGCGGCGCCGGCAATTCGCTCCATTCGCTTCCCGCCTATCACGGTCTCTTCATTGCCGCCGCGGTTCTGACCGCGATGATGGCGATCTACATGATCGGCGCCCCCCTGGGGTCGCATTATATTGTGAGCCAGACGCTCGGCGCTTTCGATCCTTCGGCCATCGCCGAGCCGCTGCAGCGCGACGCCGCCTTGCGCGACGTGCAGAATCTGGTGGCCGGCCTCTATCAGGGCGAGCCCGGCGAGACGCTGAAGTCGGCCGCCGCGGCCTTCACCTCGGCTTCCAGCCTCGTTTATTGGGGATTGAACGGCCTCGGCGCGCTCGCCGGCCTCGCTGTCGTCTTCTGGGGCCTCAGGCGCATCACGCCTGAATTGCGGGCCCGCAACCAGTTCGAGCGTTTCGTCAAATATGTGCTGCTGGCTTGTTCCGCCGTCGCCGTCCTCACCACCATCGGCATCGTGCTGTCGGTGGTGTTCGAGGCCATGCATTTCTTCAGCAAGGTATCGCCGATCGACTTCCTGTTCGGGCTGCAATGGTCGCCGCAGACCGCCCTGCGGGCCGACCAGGTCGGCTCCTCCGGCGCCTTCGGCATCGTGCCGCTCATCGCGGGCACGCTGCTGATAACCCTCATCGCCATGCTCGTGGCCGGCCCCCTGGGCCTGTTCTCGGCCATCTACATGGCCGAATATGCGACGCCGAGGATCCGTGCCGTAGTCAAGCCGATCCTCGAGATCCTGGCCGGCATCCCGACCGTGGTGCTGGGCTTCTTCGCCGCCTTGACCGTGGCGCCGCTCATTCGCGGCTGGGGGGAATCCCTGGGGCTGGACGTGGCTTCCGAATCCGCGCTCGCCGCCGGTCTGGTGATGGGCATGATGATCATTCCCTTCGTGTCGTCGCTGTCGGACGATGTCATCAATGCCGTGCCGCAGTCCTTGCGCGACGGATCCTACGCCATGGGCGCCACCAGGTCCGAGACCATCAAGAAGGTGGTTCTCCCGGCGGCGCTGCCCGGCATCGTCTCGGCCTTCATGCTGGCGATCTCGCGTGCCGTCGGCGAGACGATGATCGTGGTGATGGCCGCCGGATTGGCCGCCAACCTCACCTTCAACCCGCTGGCGGCGGTCACCACCGTCACCGTGCAGATCAAGACCTTGCTGGTCGGCGATCAGGAATTCGACTCGGCCAAGACGCTCTCCGCTTTCGCTCTCGGCCTCGTCCTGTTCTTCTTCACGCTTGCCCTCAACTATATCGCGCTCAAGATCGTGCAAAGATACCGGGAACAATATGACTGATACCGCGATCGCCGCCCCCCGCCGCTTCAGCGACAATGATGCGCTGGTCGCCAAGCGCTACCGCGCCGAGCGCCGCTTCAAGCTCTACGGCATCGCCGCCATCGCGGTGACCGCCATCTTCCTGGTGCTGCTCTTCGCCGACATCCTGGCCAGGGGCCTGCCGGCCTTCTTCGAGAGCCGCATCGATCTCTCCGTCAAGGTCGACCAGGCGGCGATCGACCCGCAGAACAGCAAGGACCCCAAGGTCATTCGCACCGGCGATTTCGACACGCCGGTCCGCGACTCCTTCCGAGCACTTTTTCCGGAAGTAACCTCGCGCGCCGACCGCAAGAAGCTGCTGGGCCTGCTGAGCTCGGGCGCCGCCGATGATTTCCGCAAAATGGTGATGGGCAATCCGGGCCTCATCGGCCAGGACGCCAAGGTGCCGGTGCTGCTCTCCGACGATGCCGATCAGTATATGAAGGGCCGCCAGACCGGGGTCGAGCGCATCAAGCCGATCGACGGCCTGACCATCAAGCAGAATGGCGAGAACTACACTCTGTCAGTCGTCTCGCCAGAGTCCGTCGGCTTCAAGATCGGCGACATCGTAAGGGCGAATGGGGGCGCATTGAGAATCTCGGGCCCGGTTGAGACAGACAAGGAAATCCCGGCTGAGACGGTCACCGCTCCCAAATCGCTCGATCCGGTTGCCTCGGGCGCCTGGGACATCGTCCGCTTCACGGTGCCTGAAAGCAGCCGGCGCATCGACGATCAGGAAGCCCTGTGGCTCGAGCAGCTGAAGGAGCAGGGCGTGGCCGAGAATGGCATCGCCTGGCGCTTCTTCTCTTCCGGCGACTCGCGCGAGCCGGAGCTTGCCGGTATCAGGGGCGCCCTCATGGGCTCCATCCTGACGCTGCTCGTCACCTTGTTCCTCTGCCTGCCGATCGGCGTCGCCGCGGCGATCTATCTGGAGGAATTCGCGCCCAAGAACCGCCTGACCCAGCTCATCGAGGTGAACATCAACAACCTGGCGGCGGTCCCCTCGATCGTCTTCGGCCTTCTTGGCCTCGCGATGTTCCTCAATTTCTTCGGCCTGCCGCGCTCGGCGCCTCTCGTCGGCGGCCTGGTCCTGGCGCTGCTCGTCCTGCCGACCATCATCATCGCGGCGCGCGCGGCGCTCCGCGCCGTGCCGCCCTCGATCAAGGAAGCGGCGCTCGGCGTCGGCGCCTCGCACCAGCAGGCGATCTTCCATCACGTGCTGCCGCTGGCCATGCCCGGCATCATGACCGGCACCATCATCGGCATGGCGCATGCGCTGGGCGAGACGGCGCCTTTGCTGATGATCGGCATGGTGGCCTTCATCGTCGATGTCCCGGCGGGCTTCACCGATGCGGCGGCCGTGCTGCCGATCCAGATCTATCTGTGGTCCGACCTGCCCGAGATCGCCTTCCAGTCCAAGACGGCGGGGGCCATCATCGTCCTTCTCGTCTTTCTGTTCGTCATGAATGCGGCCGCGATTCTGTTGCGCAAGCGCTTCGAGCGCCGCTGGTAAGTATGAAAGGGTCCGCTGAAATGGATGCCATGATAAAAACCCCGGTCGCCGAGAATGCCCCGCGCATCGCGCGCGAGAAGCCGCTCAAGATCAAGGCGCGCAATGTCGACGTCTATTACGGCGAGAAGCACGCCATCAAGGATCTGAGCATCGACATCCCCGACAGCGCCGTCTCGGCCTTCATCGGCCCCTCGGGCTGCGGCAAGTCGACCTTCCTGCGCTCGATCAACCGCATGAACGACACCATTCCGTCCTGCCGGGTCACCGGCAGGATCGAGATCGACAACCGCGACATCTACGACAAGAATCTCGACGTGGTGCAGCTGCGCGCCCGCATCGGCATGGTGTTCCAGAAGCCCAATCCGTTTCCCAAGTCGATCTATGAGAATGTCGCCTATGGCCCGAAGATCCATGGCCTCGCCAGGAACAAGACCGATCTCGAGGAGGTCGTCGTCACCAGCCTGAAGAAGGCGGGCCTGTTCGAGGAAGTGAAGGACCGTCTCGATCATCCGGGCACCGGGCTGTCGGGCGGCCAGCAGCAGCGCCTGTGCATCGCCCGCGCCATTGCCGTCAATCCACAGGTGATCCTGATGGACGAGCCGTGCTCGGCGCTCGATCCGATCGCCACCGCGCGCATCGAGGAGCTCATCGACGAGTTGCGCCAGAACTTCTGCATCGTCATCGTCACCCATTCGATGCAGCAGGCGGCGCGGGTTTCGCAGCTGACCGCGTTTTTCCATCTCGGCAACCTGGTGGAGGTCGGCGATACCGACGACATCTTCACCTCGCCCAAGGACAAGCGCACCCAGGACTACATTACCGGCCGCTTCGGCTGAGACTTTGGAGATCAGGACTATGTCGGATCATATCGTCAAGGCCTATGACGAGGACCTCGCCAACCTCAAGACGATGCTCGCCCAGATGGGCGGGCTCGCCGAGGATCATCTCGCCAAGGCGATCGAAGCGTTGTCGAAACGCGATACCAAGCTCGCCGATGTGGTGATCGCCCAGGACGAGAAGATAGACGCCCTCGAGCTGCAGCTCGAGGAGCGTGCCATCCTCACCATTGCCAAGCGCCAGCCCATGGCGCGCGACCTGCGCGAGATCATGGTGGCGATCCGCGTCGCCTCCGACCTCGAGCGCATCGGCGACCTTGCCAAGAACATCGCCAAGCGCACCCATGCCATCAACGAGCAGCTGCCGCGCAAGCTCGCCGCCGGCCTGACGCGCATGGGCAGGCTCTCCCTCGAGGAGCTGAAGGATGTTCTCGATGCCTATACGACGACCGATGACGCCAAGGCGCTCGATGTGTGGCGCAATGACGGCGAGCTGGATGCCCTCTACAACTCGATCTTCCGCGAGCTCCTCACCTATATGATGGAGGATCCGCGCATGATCGGTCCCTGCACCCATCTGCTCTTCGGGGCCAAGAACTTCGAGCGCATCGGCGATCATGCCACCAACATCGCCGAGAACATCTACTACCTCGTGCATGGTCACACCCTGCGCGAGGAGCGCCCGAAGCGGGATACGACCAGTGTGACGGCTTTTGATTCATTGAATGAGCGCTGATGACAGCTTCCATCCTCATCGTCGAAGACGAAGAACCGATCCAGATCCTCCTGACCTACAATCTGCAGGCGGAGGGCTTCCGGGTGCGCGCCACCGCCAATGGCGAGGACGTCGCCCATCTGGTCAATGAAGAGCGCCCCGACCTCATCGTCCTCGACTGGATGCTGCCCGGCATATCGGGCATCGAGGTCTGCCGCCTGCTGCGCTCGCGCCCCGAGACCCGCGACATCCCGGTCATCATGCTGACCGCCCGCGGCGAGGAGAATGAGCGCGTCCGCGGCCTGGCGACGGGCGCCGACGACTATATCGTCAAGCCCTTCTCGGTGCCGGAGCTTCTGGCGCGCATCAAGACGATCCTGCGCCGCGTCAATCCCGATGCCATTGCCGAGCGGCTCAAGGCCGGCGATATCGCGCTCGACCGGCGCACCAGGCGCGTCACCCGCGCCACCCGCGACATCACTCTGTCGCCCACCGAATTCCGCCTGCTCGAATATCTCATGCAGAGCCCGGGCCGGGTCTACAGCCGCTCGCAGCTTCTCGATGCCGTCTGGGGCCGCGACATCTATGTCGATGAGCGCACCGTCGATGTGCATGTCGGCCGCCTGCGCAAATGCCTCAAGCGCGGCCGCGAGATCGACCCGATCCGCACCGTGCGCGGCATGGGCTATTCCTTCGACGAGCGCTTTGGGCGGGCGTAAGGCTATCCATTGATGGATGCGGGGTATTTCAAAGAAATCAATTAGTTAGAAGTCGCGTGCGCAACGTGTGCAGTAGGGGACAGTGCTTTGCGTGAAGGTGAATGTGTGCCAGGGATTTAGTCGGTCGAACCTTCGCGCGATTGCATGTACCGGACTTCGAGACTTGGGTGATGTCTCGATACTAGTTGCCAGCCGCAGTTCAGCGGCACTCGATTCTCAGAGAGCTTGAGGCGGAGGAAATACCGGGCGACGATCACATGATCGGCGGATCCGAGGCGGGCGCGTCAGCAGATGGTCGAACCCGCTTTGGGCTGGGTTCTCAGTCTTGTTCCGGAAGCGGGAAGCTTGGCGCGCCTCGCCACTTTGGGAGCGCGGGGTCCTTCAGTCTGTAGCCGCCGCGGTGTCCGAGTGGTGGTTGCCTGATCAGAACGGCATATGTGGTAATCGCAAAGGGAATTTGGCGAAATACCACCCATATATGTTGCAGGTCAAACAAATTTATTGACAACCTAAACATATGGATTGATCCTGCCGTTTGGTAATCTCTCTTGAGGTCGAATGACAATCAGATCGTGAGGACGCGCTATGGACACCAAATTCATTCGCACATCGCTTCTGTCGCTTTCGCTCCTGGCAACCTTGGCAGTCGCCGCGCAAGCGGGTGACGTAACGGCTTACACATCGCTCGAGGAGGATGACGCCAAGATCTATATCGAGGCGTTCAACAAGGATCATCCGGACATCAACGTCCATCTGCTGCGGCTGTCGACCGGCGATCTCGGCGCCCGTATTCTGGCCGAGAAGAGCAATCCGCAGCACGATGTCATCTGGGGCTGGGCGGTGACCAACATGGTCGATCCGCGCATCCTGGAAATGCTCGAAGCTTACTCACCGCAGGGAATCGACAAGGTTGACACGCATTTTCGCGATCCTGAAGGCCGCTGGTTCGCAACCACCGGCTATTTCGCGGCATTCTGCGTCAACAAGACGATGGCAGAGGCCAAGAAGCTGCCCATCCCGTCATCATGGGAAGACCTGCTCAACCCGGTCTACAAGGGTGAGATCGTCATGCCCAACGCAGCCAGCTCGGGAACCGGCTATCTCCAGGTTTCCAGTCTTCTGCAGATGAAAGGCGAAGAGGCGGGCTGGAAATTCCTCAAGCAGCTTGACCAGAATGTCGCTCAATACATCAAATCCGGCTCCAAGCCCTGCCGGATGGCAAGCGCTGGCGAATATGTCATAGGCACCTCCTTTGCATTTGCGGCCGTCAAGCAGATCAATGAAGGCTTTCCGATCGCCATGGTCATTCCCAAGGAAGGGGCGGGCTACGAAGTCGAAACCAGCGGGCTGATGAAGACGTCCCAGAACAAGGAAGACGCCAAGAAGTTCCTGTCCTGGCTGCTGACGCCCGCCGCCGCCAAGCTTTACGGCGAGCGTGCTGAAATGAATTCCGTGCCCGGCGGCGAGCAGGCCCAGATTGCCCGCGATGCCGGCATGCCGGCGGATGTGACCAAGGTCCTGTTCAACATGGACTTTGCCTGGTCCGCCTCCAACAAGGATCGGATTCTCAAGCAGTGGCAGGCTGAAATCGAGCGCTGAACGGCGGTAGCGATCCTGTCGCGGCCCGCCTTGGCCGCTCGCTGACATCGTCGGGCGCCGCAGTCCTCCCGGCCACCCGGTTGCTTCCCGGCTGGGGGCGCGCTCATACTGCGGCAGGAGGATCGTGCGAGCGGGGGCGGCCGCCTTGACATTTTCCGCTCTCGCGAAAGGTCACCATGGATATATCGCTGCGCGCCGTCACCAAGACATTCGGGCAAGTCGTTGCCGTCGACTCGGTCGAACTGGATGTTCCGGCATCCACGCTCATCTGTTTCCTGGGGCCGTCGGGCTGCGGCAAGACCACGCTTCTCAGACTGATTGCGGGACTTGAGACCGCGGACAGCGGCAGCTTGCTGTTCAGAGGAAAGAGTCTGGCCGGCGTCCCCGAGCGTGAGCGCAATTTCGGCATGGTGTTCCAAAGCTACTCCCTGTTTCCGAACCTGACGGTCGAAGAGAATGTCGCCTACGGACCCAGATGCCGGCGTTGGCCCGCCGCCGACATCGACGCCCGGGTGAGAGAGCTCCTGGCGATGGTCGACGTCGAGAACCAGCGCAGCAAATATCCCCACATGCTCTCGGGCGGACAGCAGCAACGTGTGGCGCTGGCGCGGGCACTGGCGCCAAAGCCGCATGTGCTGCTGCTCGACGAGCCGCTGTCGGCGCTCGATGCCAAGGTGCGCCGCACACTGCGCAGCGAGATCCGCCGCCTGCAACAGTCGCTCGGCATCACCTCGATCATGGTCACCCACGATCAGGAAGAAGCTCTGACCATGGCGGACCAGATCGTGGTGATGAATGAGGGGCGCATCGTCCAGGAGGGGCCGCCCGCCGAAATCTACTCCCGGCCGGCGACACCCTTCGTCGCGGGCTTCGTCGGCAGCATGAATTTCCTGGACGTCGCGATCATCGGTGAGAACCGCTTCAATTTCGTCGGCCATGAGCTCACCATCGACCGGTCGGGCATCAGGACGCCGCTGCGCGGCAAGGCCGTCATCGCGATCAGGCCGGAGGCGGTCGAGATCGCCCGCCCGGCGGAGAAAGACCGGCGCCGCAAGTCCGGCAATGTCCTCGACGCTCAAGTGGACTGGATCGAATTCCTTGGAGGCAAGTGTCTTCTGACCCTTGCGCCGTTATCTTGTCCATCGCAAAAGATCAGCGCCGAGGTGCCGGCGCGGACGGTTCATGACCTCAAACTTTCGGTCGGCTCGCGCATCAGCCTGATCCTGCCGCCCGATGCGTTCAACGTGTATCCGGCATGACCGCGGCGGACTCCATGAGAGAGAGAGCGTCGGGCATCTCCCGCCGGCTCTTGACGGGCGACCGCCTGTTCAGGACCGGCGCGCTCGGCATTACCGCGCTCGTGCTTTTCATCTTCGTCGCCTTCCCCATCGCGGCGATCCTGCGTGAAGGCCTCGTGCTTGCCGACGGCACGTGGGGGCTCGGCAACTTCATCGACTACTTCCGCGATCCGCGCTTCCTCACGATCACCGGGCGCAGCCTGCTGATCGCCGTATCGGCGACGGTCATCACCGTCGTCCTTGCCTATGGCTTCGCCTATGCCCTGGTGCGCACTCAGATCCCGCTCAAGAACCTGTGGCGCTTTACAGCGCTCCTGCCGGTTTTCGCGCCTTCGCTGGTGCAGGCTCTGGGGGTCCAGTTTCTCCTCGGCCGCAACGGTCTCGTCAGCAATCTTCTCGGCATCCGCCTCGACATCTACGGTTTCTGGGGGATCCTGATTTCCGACATCGTCTACGCCTTTCCGCATGCAGTGCTGATCATGGTCACCGCCCTCTCGGTGACCGACGGGCGTCTCTATGAAGCCGGACGCATGCTGGGGGCGAGCGAGTTCCGGCTGTTCCGCACGATCACCCTGCCGGCGAGCCGCTACGGCGTCATGTCGGCCGCCTTTGTCGTATTCACCATCGTTATCACCGATTTCGGCAATGCCATGGTCATCGGGGGAGACTATAGCGTGCTCGCCACCGAGATCTACAACCAGGTTTCCGGCCAGGCGAATTTCCGGCTGGGCGCCGTCATCGGCATCATTCTTCTCATCCCGGCGGCCCTTGCCATGTTCGTCGAGCGCCTTGTGGCCCGCCGCAACACCGCGCTTGTCAACGAACGCTCGTCACCGCTCGTCCTGCGCAAATCCGTGCCGCGCGACATCTGCGCGCTCGTCTATGCGGTCCTCGTCTGCGCCCTCATCCTCCTGATCGTTGGCATCGTCGTGCTGGCGAGCTTCGTGAAGCTCTGGCCATATGACGTCAGCCTCACCCTCAAGCACTATGTGACCGATGTGCAGAACGGCTATGCGCCGCTGTGGACAAGCCTGTGGATGTCTCTCATCGCAGCGGTGCTCGGCACGGCGCTCGTGGTGCTGAACGCATATATGATCGAGAAGATTTCGAATCCTTTCACGCGCGTGCTGTATTTTCTGTCTGTCCTGCCGGCTGCGGTGCCGGGAATGGTACTCGGCCTCGGCTACATAATGGCCTTCAACGATCCGGCCAACCCCATCTATTGGCTCTACGGGACGGTGTGGTTTCTCGCCCTCAACACGATCTTCCACTATCACGCCCAGGCATTCCTCATCGCCACGACCAACATCAAGCAGATCAGCAGCACCTTCGATGAGGCTTCCGCGATGCTGGGGGCGACGTTCCTGCGCACCATGGCGCGGATCGCCCTGCCGCTGCTCCTGCCGTCGCTGCTCACTATCGGCCTGTTCCTGTTCATGCGCGCCATGGTCACGTTGTCGGCGGTCATATTCCTGGTCTCGCCGAGAAATACGGTTGCCGCGGTTTCGGTCCTGCTTCTTGATGATTCGGGCAAGGCCTCGCAGGCAGCCGCCTTTTCGGTCGTCATCATGGCCGTAGTCCTGGCAGCGTCGGCTGGATTCAATCTTCTTCTTGGGATCCCGCTGGCGCGGCGGCATGCCGGCGCTTCGCCTTGAGGGACTTGAAGCGGGCGCAGCATCCTGCACATTGGTCGGCGGCCGCAAGCCAAGGGGGTTCCCGTGATTTCACGCCTTTCCCAATTGAGAGGAGGGCTCTACGGGGTCTAATAAGATGAGCGCAGTGATGCGTTCCGTGTGCACCCTGCGAGGGCCCGCCCATGTCGCTAAGTGATCGGATCATGCCGCCATGCGCTTGCGGCCGGCGATTTTCCATGGCTACAACCCGGACTTGTTGGCGCCTTGGGCGCGGGGAGCCGGTTTGGGTGGAGGATTGAATGAGCCTGGCAGCGGAACTCAAGCGACAGCGCGCGGCGGCGATCGATGCCACGAGGTCCGGCCCGCCGCAACGCACCGCCAATCCGTTCTTCGGCGTGGGGCCGATCACCGACGGTGTTGCCGACGAAGTCGATGCCCGTCTCACCCGGTTCGAATTCGAGCATTGGCTGGAGCAGAATTATCGCAAGCTCGACGACAAGGGCCGCGATCTCGGGCCCTTCACCGCGGCGGAGATCGGCCGCTCCATGCATCGCGGCTATCCGGCGGACAAGTTCCTGGCCGACATGATGCGCGAGATTCACCGCTATTTCGAATTTCCGAAGTCCAACCGGATGGCGGTAGGCCTGGGTGGCGGCCATTCGGGCTTCACGGTGGCGGCGCTGCATCTCCTCACCGTGAACGACAAGACGCAGCATGTCTTCATCGATACGCCGGCCCCTGAATCGGCCGGCGCCAAAGCCGGAGGATTTTTCCGTCAATCCTGGGGGGCGCAGATCGTGGAGATGATGCGCTATGCCAGGAATGGCGATGAGGCGCGCATCCACTTCGCGGCGCAGGAAGGCGCAATCCCCTCGTCCGACACGCTGGAACGCTCAGGGGTAAAGGTCTTCTTCGGCGTCGGCCACGAGACGACGGGCGCCACCACCTATTCGCCTGCCGACATTGCCAACCTCATCGACTGGCTCGACCGCAATCCGGCCGAGCACCATGCGGTGCTCGACGCGACCTCGATGCTGGGCGCCATGCCCTGGGGCCAGGATCTCGTGGCGCAGGTGATGAGCAAATGCTGCCTGTTCATGCCTTTCCAGAAAGCGATCGGCGGCATCTCCGGCTATTTCCTGGTGAGCTTCACGCCGCAGGCGCTGGCGCTTGCCGAGCAGAACCAGAAGCAGCCCTCCTGGGCCATTCCGCGCCAGCTCAAGCTGGCGCCCCCCATGGATGCCGCGAAGCCGCTCACCGGCGAGCGTAGCGTCAATCTGGGCCCGTTCTACGATCCCGCCCAGGATAAGATGCTGGGTGGCGTCATCAACACTTTTTCGACGCTGGCCTTTGCCGAGACCACTTTCGGCCTGCTGCGCACCGAAAGGCGCGTGGGAAATGTCGCCCAGATGAACCGCCGATCGGCCGCCAATCGCGACGCCATCAACGAGTGGATATCCAACAATCCGCTGTTCGAGCCGGGCGTGGCGGATGCCGCGCGCCGGGGCGCGGCGGTGACGCTGCTGAAGGTCAAGGACCCGGACATCACGGACCCTGCGATCCACGCGCGCATCATCGCGCGCTCCAAGCAGGTTCTGGCTTACGATGGCGCGACACATCCGAATGGCGAGCGCGAAAAGGGGCTCGACGTCGCGCGCTACATCAACGCGTTTCCGGGAACGCCCGGCGATTATCGCGCCTGGATCGGCGGCATCAGGCCGGTGCGGGATATTTTCGCTCTGCTCGATAACCTGAAATACGCCTATCTGCGCGCCAAGATCGTGGTGCTGGAAGAGGAGCTGGCGAAGCTCGGAGAGACTTTCCCGGTGGCCAATGCCACCTCAGGCGCGCGTGAGCGCAAGGATGATCGCAGCCGCGCCTACAAGGTTCTGGTGTGCGACCTTGTCGGCCTCAGATTCGGCGCCGATGGCAAGCCGGATGCGAGCGAGGTCAGGGCCCATGTCGAAAAGAAGGGCGGTGTGTTCCACGAGGGGCCCATTGGCGATGAGAAGAAGCTGGCCAAGGGCAAGATCCATTTCTTCTACCAGCCGGACCTGTCGACCGAGGCGGAAATCCTGCCCCAGACCAACAAGGGCCAGTATGACGCGGTGATCGCCGCGGCGACCTTCCTGCCCAAGGCGTCGGTTTTCGCGTGCGGCGGCGTGCGCATCGGGGCCGGCACCGGCAATATGGGCTCTGCCTCATGGGGCGGCGGCAATGGCGAGGGCGGTACGGCGCCCTTGATGAACACACCCTCCTTCAACAGCCGGGCGACGGCGCAGATGGCGATCAAGGCGCTGCTCAAGGTGATGCCCGATTTGCCTGTCGATGAATTGCACGCCCGTGTGGTTGCAGGCGAGTTCGATACCGGCAGGAACCTGCGCGAATTCCCCACCGAAAAACTGGAAGGAAAGAAGCTCGGCGTTCTCGGTTACGGCAATATCGGGCGCGAGGTTGCCCGCATCGCGCAGGCCTTCGGCATGAAGGTGGCGATCCACGCGCGGCCGCGCCACAGGGAATGGATCGAATCGGAGGGCTTCGAATTCGCCGCCACCGCCGAGGACGCGGCGCGCCGCGCTGACGTGCTTTCGCCGCATACGGGGCTGGGGCCGCTCAATGCCGCCACCGGCAAATATACCAATGCCGGCGTGGTGAGCGCTTCGGTGCTCGATGAGCTGAATGATGGCGCCGTTCTCGTCAACTATGACCGGGGCGAGCTCGTGGACGCCGCAGCGCTCGATGCCGCGATGAGCGCCGGCAAGGTGCGCTACGCCGCGATCGATGCGGACCTGTTCAAGGATGCCAAGACCGGCCAGCTCTCGGGGCCCATGGTGCCCTATCTGGCGCTCGCCAAAAAATATCCGGGAAGGCTCGAGCTCCTGCCGCATGCGGCGGCGGATACCGAGCATGTCTCGCGGGTGGAAGGGGCGAGGCAGGCGGTCGATCAGATCTTCGATTGCATAGAGTACAGGCGGGTCAGCAACCTCAAAGGCGAGCTGCCTGAGGGCTATGTCGATGCCGGCGCCTCGACCGTGCCCTGTGTCGGCAAGGTGACGGCGGACGAACTCTCCCGCGCTGCGTCGGACGAGGCGAGCCTTGCCGCGGCGCGCCAGTCGGCGGAAAAAATGGCGGCGATCTGGGGCGCGCTGGCGGCCACCACCGATGCTGCGCGGCGCAGGGACCTGCTGGAGCGGCATGGTCCGGACCTGGTCAAATGCTCCAACATCTATGCCACGCTGATGCTGAAGCTCGGCCTGCAGGGACCGTTTGCCCCCTGACCAGGGAGGGCAGGCAGGGTTGAAGTAATCTCAACATAACCTATCATGCGGGTCCCGATCCTTTCCCGGTCCCTTCCATGGTCCGCCGCTTCTACGATCTGCCGTCATTGACGGCGCTCGCCGCCTTCGAGGCGGTGGCGCGCCATCGCAGCATGACGAGGGCGGCGGCCGAGCTCAACGTCACGACCGGAGCCATCAGCCGGCAGGTCAGGAGTCTCGAGAGCTTTGTCGGTGGACCATTGCTGCGCCGAGAGCGCCGCGGCGTCGAAATATCCGCCAAGGGGGCCGAGCTCTATTCGGTTCTGTCGACCGGCTTCAGCCAGTTCTCCAATGCCCTGAGGCAGATCAAGTCGACAGCGGCCGCGACCGCCGTCACGGTCGGCGCTCCCACGGCATTTGCCTCCCTGTGGCTGATGAAGAGGATAGGGGACTTCTGGAGGGCTCATCCCGATATCACGATCAATCATCTGGTCTCGGACAACGCCCATGATCTTCGCCGCGCCGAAATCGACCTGCGCATCAGATATGGAAGCGGCTCCTGGCCCGACGAGAGCGCCGCCTTCCTGTTCAGGGACCATCTCATCCCGGTCTGCGGCCCGCGATTTCTGAAGCAGCATCCGGCGACCTCGCTTGCGGCGCTGTCCGGCGTGCCCTTGTTGAACCTGCATCAGGTCGATCCCGCCTGGACGACCTGGGAGGAATGGTTCCGGCTGGCCGGCCACCCGGTCGAGCAGCTGAAGACCCGCACGGCCAACAATTATGTGAGCATTCTGAATGCCGCCATGGACAATCAGGGTGTGGCGATCGGCTGGTCGGGCTTGATCGCGCCGCTCTTGAAGGACGGCAGTCTTGTCCGCTTCGGCAAAGGAAAAGTCCTGTCGCCGGGTGCGTTCTATGTCACGTGGAACGACCATCGCAAGCTCGACGATGCTGCCAGGCTGCTCAAAGCCTGGCTGATCGATGCCGGCGCCACGACGCCGACCGGCGTTTCGGCCAAGGCCCTTCAGCGTTGAGCTGAGCTCAAGCCACACTTAAGTTTTGCTGGCATTGTGCGCGGCGCCTTGGGGTTCTCTAATCGCCCGAAAATCAGTCGGGATGGCAGGCCATGAACGCGATCAGCTCAATAAATCTCGACCAGGTGCTGCGGCCGGTCGCGACGGCACGGGGATTGCCCAGCTCTTTCTACACCGAGGCGGGTGTCTATGATCTCGAACGCCGGAAGGTGTTCGCGCGCAACTGGGCCTGCGTCGGTTTCGGCAAGGACGTGCCCAATCCGGGCGATCTCAGGCCGATCACATTTTTGGGCCAGCCGCTCCTGATCGCGCGGGGTCGTGACGGGCAGATCCGGGTCTTCGAGAATGTCTGCCGCCATCGTGGCGCGGTTCTCGTCACCGAGCCGGTCAATGGCAGGCCCGTCATTCGCTGTCCCTATCACTCATGGTGTTACAGTCTCGATGGCGCATTGGTGACGACGCCGCATGTCGGCGGCGCCGGGCACAACACCCATCCCGAGATCAGGCGCGAAGAGCTGAGCCTTTTTGAAGTGCGCTCTTACGTCTGGCTGGACATGATTTTCGTCAATGTTTCAGGATCGGCGCCGGAGTTTCGCGACGCGGCAGCCGATCTCATTAGGCGTTTCGAGGAATTCGATCAGGTGGCACTTCACCATGGTGGCGGCGATTCATCCTTCAAGATCGACCTCAAGGCCAATTGGAAGCTGGCGGTGGAGAACTATGCCGAGAGCTACCACCTTCCCTGGATACATCCGGGCCTCAACAGCTATTCACGCCTCGAGGATCACTATCATATGGTCGAGCGCTCTTTCTGCGGCCAGGGCAGCTCCGCCTATACGCCGAGCTTCGGGCCCAATGGCGAACGCTTCGGGGAGTTTGCCGGGCTTTCGGAAAAGTGGAGGAAGGGAGCGGAATATCCGTGCGTCTTCCCGAATGTCCTGGTCGGCTTCCAGAACGACCACATCTTCATCATCCAGCTCGAGCCCGTGGCGCAGGACGCCACCATTGAACATGTCGAGATCTACTATGCCGACAAGGCGATGACCGGGCCGTCCTTCGCTTCCATGCGCGAAAAGAACGCCAACATGTGGAAAGAGATCTTTGTTGAGGACATCGATGTGGTGGAGCGCATGCAGAAGGGCCGCCATGCGCCCAGTTTCGACGGCGGCAAGTTCTCACCGGTCATGGATGGACCGACGCATCGCTTCCATGAATGGGTTGCCGAGCAGATGATGGCCTAGCGCCCTATATGGGAGACTCCCTTCAGCACCTCGACCGCGAGATCACCCATGCCCATGCATGCGGTGATAAGCGTCGGCTGGCGCATTTATATGCGGGCGCCGCAGAACGCTTCGCCGCCGAAGGTGAAATGGACCGGGCGGCTTTCTTGCTCGTCAACGCCTATGTCTGGGCACTGGATGCGGGAGAGGACATGGTGGCTGCGCAAGCCCGCAAGGTCCTGATGGAAATGGGACGGGAGCACTAACGAGCGGTGCCTTCGCTGCGGGATGTTCCCTGGATCGGCCGGGGTGCTTCCTGCTCGCGACATGCGCGCAGTCTTGTTCAGGATCGGCGGTGGATTGTGATAAGCAACTGTTTTCATTAGGTTATTTCTGTACGACCTTATTCCCTGGCAGCGCGTTTTCGCGCAAACTCCCTGTAGTTTCCCTGTATCCGTGAAAGGCCTGCCCTCGCGGCTTCCTGACTGAAGCTGACACTGCGATGCCTCAATAAGGATAAAACCTATATTTGAGGTGCCATGCAGAAATCCCGCATCGAGAGCTGGCTCTATCCGACCGACCGCGGCCTTTATTGCGAGCCGGGCCAGTTCCATATCGACCCGCATCTGCCGGTCGATCGCGCCGTCATCACCCATGGCCATGGCGATCACGCGCGCTCAGGCCACGGCGCCGTTCTCGCCACCCATGAAACCATCGAGATCATGAAGGTGCGTTATGGCGCGGATTGCGCCGGCAGCTTTGCCGCCGCCAATGGCGGCCAGACCATCAATGGCGTGGCGGTGAGGCTGGTGCCGGCCGGCCATATATTGGGTTCGGCCCAGATCGTGCTCGACTGGCAGGGAACTCGCGCCGTCGTGTCGGGCGACTACAAGCGCTCACCCGATCCGACCTGTGCTCCTTTCGAGCTCGTGCCTTGCGATCTTTTCGTCACCGAAGCGACTTTCGGCCTGCCCGTCTTCCGGCACGAGCCGGCGGAGAGGGAAGCGCACCGGCTCGTCGCTTCCCTGGCGGCGAACCCTGAGCGCACTCATCTCCTCGGCGCCTATAATCTCGGCAAATGCCAGCGCATGATCGCGCTGGTGCGCCAGGCGGGCTATCACCGGCCCGTCTATTTGCATGGCGGCCTGCGGGCGCTCTGCGATCTCTATGTCCGTCTCGGCGTCGATCTCGGCGACTTGCGCAATGTGACGGACAGCGAGCCTGCGGAACTGAAAGGGGCATTGGTGCTTTGTCCCCCGGGCGCCTTGAGCGATCGCTGGTCCAGGCGCCTCGCCGATCCCCTGACCTGCTATGCCTCGGGCTGGATGCGGGTGAAGGGCCGCGCCAGCCAGCACGGCGTTGAATTGCCGCTCGTCGTGTCCGATCATTGCGACTGGCCGGAGCTTCTGCGCACGATCGAGGAAACGGGTGCTGAAGAGATCTGGGTGACGCATGGCCGGGAGGACGCGCTGGTGCATCAGATCGGGCTCATGGGGAGGCGGGGCAGGGCGCTCGCGTTGGTCGGATTTGAGGATGAAGGGGATTAGTAACTGCCCCCAATCCGTCTTCCCGGCGAAAGCCGGGATTCTCTGAATTGCCTCAGAACGCGCAGCGCCGCCCACGCGGCTCATATTCAATGGGTCCCGGCTTTCGCCGGGATGACGGAAGAGGGGTAGAAGTGTTCAATAGTGCCGAGTGCTAGCAATGCAAAGCTTTGCCGAGCTTCTGGATCGGCTGGTATACACGACGGCGCGCAATGCCAAGCTGAAGCTGCTCGAAGATTACTTCCGCGCGACGCCCGATCCCGATCGCGGCTGGGCTCTGAGCGCCCTGACCGATGGCTTGCCCTTGCGGCTTCCCATCCGCAAGACGCTGGCCACCATCCTCGCGCCGCATGTCGATCCCTTGCTCTATCGCCTGTCGCGCGATTATGTCGGCGATACCGCCGAGACCGTGTCGCTGCTGTGGCCCGATGCCCGCCTCAACGAGCCGCCGCCCCGGATCAGCGATGTGGTCGCAGAGGTCAGCGCCGCGTCCTCGCGGGAATTCCCGCGCGTGCTCGAAAGCCTGCTCGGCCGGCTCGACGTCAAGGGCCGCTTCGCGCTGCTGAAGCTGCTGTCGGGCGCGCTGCGGGTCGGCGTCTCCGCCCGCCTCGCCAAGACGGCCATTGCCCAGACCTTCGGCCGCGAGGTCGAGGAGATCGAGGAGGTCTGGCACGCGGTCTCAGCCCCCTATGCCGACATGTTCGCCTGGCTCGAAGGCCGTGGCGTCAGGCCCGATCCCGGCCGCAAGGCGACCTTCCGGCCGGTGATGCTGGCGCATCCGATCGAGGACGGCGACTGGCAGAGCTTTGCGCCGCAAGATGTTGCCGCCGAATGGAAGTGGGATGGCATCCGTGTCCAGCTCTCGGCCCGCCCCGGCGATGTAAGGCTGTTCTCGCGCGCCGGCGATGACGTATCGACCGCCTTTCCCGACATCGTCCAGGCCTTCGCCCATACGCAAGGCGTTCTCGATGGCGAGCTCCTGGTGCTGCGCCAAGGCGTCGTCGCCTCCTTCAACGACCTGCAGCAGCGCCTCAACCGCAAGACCGTGACGGGCAGGATGCTGCAGGACTATCCGGCCCATATCCGTCTCTATGACATTCTGTTCGACGGGAATGAGGATGTGCGAACGCTGAGCTTCATCGAGCGGCGCCAGCACCTCGAGGCCTGGTATGAGCGGTTCCGTCCGAGCCTCGCCGATGTGAGCGCGCTCGTGCCCTTCGCCGCCTTTGCCGAGCTCGAATCCAAATGGCAGTTGGCGCGCGAAAACGGCATCGAGGGCCTGATGCTGAAGCGCAAGGCGAGCCCCTATCTGGCCGGACGTCCCAAAGGGCATTGGTACAAGTGGAAGCGTGCGGCGCTCACCATCGATTGCGTGCTCATGTATGCGCAGAGAGGCTCCGGCAAGCGCTCGTCCTATTATTCGGACTACACATTCGGCGTGTGGAAGACGCCCGACGAGCTGGTGCCGGTCGGCAAGGCCTATTCCGGCTTCACCGATGAGGAGCTGCTCAGGCTCGACCGCTGGATCAGGACGAATACGGTCGAGCGCTTCGGCCCGGTGCGCCAGGTGAAACCGGGTCTCGTTCTCGAGATCGCCTTCGATGCCGTCCAGACCTCGTCGCGGCACAAATCCGGTCTTGCCCTGCGCTTTCCGCGCGTCCATCGCATCCGCTGGGACAAGCCGGTCCAAGAGGCTGAGACCCTCGATGCCGTCAAGGCGCTCGTGCCCTCCTGAGTCGGTCAGCGCCGGGTTTTTGCGTTAATGTGTCGCTATTTGACCTGGCCGCGGCAGGCCGCATGAAATCGTCGCTTTCGGCCCGAGGTGCGCCGCCATGACCATTGACGAGGTGCTGTCATCATGACACTTTTGAACGCAACGAAGATAATAAAAAGACCCAGGGCGTAACTGCAAGATTTCGGGGAGGAGTACGGCGACCGCGTGCCGGCCTGGCATTGAGTGCGGAAACCGTCATCAAGGCGCATCAGTTTGCGGCCACTCCTTCCCGGCATTGGAAATTTGCGATTTCGGAGGAGATATCCGCAATGAGTGAACTCGAACACAAGCTGCAACTGGCCACCCGCCTTGCCGGCAAGGGCAAGGTCTCCCGGCGCGACTTCATCCAGCTCGCCATCGCGGCGGGCTTCACGGCGGCGGCCGGCAACGCCATGTTCGTCAAGGCGGTGCGCGCCGAGCCCAAGAAAGGCGGCTCGGCCCGTTTCGGCCTGGCCCATGGCGCCACGACCGACACGCTGGATCCGGTCGGCTATCCCGACACCTTCACCCAATGCGCCTTCTGGGGCGCCTTGTCGAACAGCCTCACCGAGATCGACGCCAAGGGCAATGTCGTGCCCGATCTCGCCGAATCCTTCGAGCCCTCGGACGGCGCCAAGAAATGGGTGTTCAAGCTGCGCAAGGGCCTGACCTTCCATGATGGCAAGACGGTCACCGCCGACGACGTCGTCAATTCCTTCCGCCATCACATGGGGCCCGATTCCAAGTCGGCCGCGAAATCGCTGCTCGAGCCGATCACCGACATCAAGTCGGACGGCCCGGAGAATGTGGTCTTCATGCTGAAGGACGGCAGCGCCGACTTCCCCTATCTGGTCAGCGACTATCACATCCCGATCATGCCGACCAAGGACGGCAAGTCCGACTGGCAGTCGGGCGTGCGCACCGGTCCCTTCACGCTCGACAAGTTCGAGCCCGGCGTGTCGGCCAAGCTCAAGCGCAACCCGAACTATCACAAGTCGAACCAGCCCTATCTCGACGAGGTCGAGTTCATCGCCATCACCGATGTCGCGGCGCGCACCAATGCGCTCACCACCGGCGATGTCGACTGGATCGGCCGCGCCGACCTGAAGACGCTCGATCTTCTGAAGCGCAATCCCGATGTCGAGATCCTCGAGCTCTCGGGCTATGGCCACTATGTTCTGCCGATGAACACGACCATGGCGCCCTTCGACAACAATGATGTGCGCACCGCCATCAAATACGCGATCGACCGCGAGGAGATCCAGAAGAAGATCTTCCTCGACCACGCGACGGTCGGCAATGACAACCCGATCGCCAAGGCAGTCAAATACTCGGTCGATCCCGAGCCCAAATACACATACGATCCGGACAAGGCCAAGTTCCACCTGAAGAAGGCGGGCTATGAGACGCTGAAGGTAGATCTCTCGGTCGCCGATGCCGCTTTTGCCGGCGCCATCGATGCGGGTGTCCTGATCAAGGAAACGGCGGCCAAATGCGGCATCGATGTCAATGTCATCCGCGAGGCCGAGGACGCCTATTGGGACAATGTGTGGCTCAAGAAGCCCTGGTGCGCCTCCTATTGGAGCGGCCGCCCTACGGTGGACTGGACCATGACCATCACCTATGCGGCGGGTGCGGCCTGGAACGAGACCTTCTGGAACAACAAGCGCTTCAACGAGCTGATGCTCCAGGGCCGCGCCGAGCTCGACGAGGCCAAGCGCGCCGCCATCTATGCCGAGATGCAGCAGCTCGTGCATGACGATGGCGGTGTCATCGTCCTTGTCTTCAACAACTTCGTCA
Source organism: Taklimakanibacter lacteus (assembly GCA_003576695.1). GTDB lineage: Bacteria > Pseudomonadota > Alphaproteobacteria > Rhizobiales > Aestuariivirgaceae > Taklimakanibacter > Taklimakanibacter lacteus. The sequence continues at coordinate 374,775 of QOZQ01000005.1, read as the reverse complement.
CCGCCAATTCGAAGAAGCTGGCGCATGGCGACGTCGCTCCCAACTGGGAGAATGACGGCCTGAAGATCGCCGAGCGCTGGTGGCTGGCGTGATGTGACTCGGACCGGGCCGCTCGCAAGGAGCGGCCCGGCCTTTTGGAATGAAGTGATGCATCCACTCTTGAGAACGGTATTGCAGCGTCTCGGCCTCGGTCTGATCACGCTCTTTGTCGTATCCTTGATCATCTTCTCGGCGATCGAATTCCTGCCGGGCGACTTCGCCAAGGCCATTCTGGGCCAGGCCGCGACGCCAGAGACCGTCGAGGCCTTCCAGAAGGAGATCGGTCTCGACAAGCCGCCGGTGGAACGCTACCTCAACTGGATCGGCGGCATCCTGCAGGGAGATTTCGGCTCGTCCTTTTCGTCCCGTGTCGGCTTCCGCCGCACCGTGCTGGATATCATAGCGCCTCGCCTCTGGAACACGCTGTTCCTGGCCGGCATCACGGCGCTGGTCGCAGTACCCCTGGCCTTGGGGCTGGGTCTGATGGCCGCTCTTTACCGCAACAGTTTCTTCGATCGCGCCATCAATGCGGCGACTCTGACCACCATTTCCTTCCCGGAATTCTTCGTCGCCTACATATTGATGCTGTTCCTGGCGGTCCAGCTCAGATGGTTCCCCTCGCTGTCCAATGTGTCGGCGGATATGCCCTTCTTCGAGCGGCTGGAACGCTCGGCGCTGCCGGTGCTCACCCTCACGCTGGTCATCGTCGCCCACATGATGCGCATGACGCGCGCCGCCATCATCGGCCTGCTGGCCAGTCCCTATATCGAGATGGCGCGGCTCAAGGGCGTGTCGCCGGGCCAGGTCATCCTGCGCCATGCGCTGCCCAATGCCTGGGCGCCGATCGCCAATGTCGTCGCCTTCAACCTCGCCTATCTCGTCGTCGGCGCCGTCGTGGTCGAGGTCGTCTTCGTCTATCCGGGCATCGGTCAGGCCATGGTCGATGCGGTGCGCTCGCGCGACATTCCGGTGGTGCAGGCCTGCGCGCTGATTTTCGCGGTGACCTATATCCTGCTCAATCTCCTGGCCGATATCATCTCCATCGCCACCAATCCGAGGCTTCTGCATCCAAGATGAGCGTGGACCAGACAGCACCCCGATCTGCGCCGCGCACGGTGAAGGCGCGCCGCACGGTCATGCAGAATGTGTGGCGAACGCTGAGGAAGGCGCCCCTGAGCGCCTGGTTCGGCATGATCGTCATCGCTATCTACATCTTCGTGGCGTTCTTCGCGCCCTGGATCGCGCCCTATGGCGAGTCCGAGGTGGTGAGCCAGCAGCCCTTCGAAGTATGGAGCTGGGCGCATTGGCTGGGCACCGACCAGCTCGGCCGCGACATGTTCACTCGTCTTCTCTTCGGCGCCCGCAATACGCTCGGCATCGCGCTCGCCACCACCTTGCTGGCCTTCGCCATCGGCGGCGGGCTCGGCATCATCGCCTCGATCTTCCGCGGCTGGGTCGACCAGCTCCTGTCGCGCGCCGTCGACACGCTGATGGCCATCCCGCAGCTCATTTTCGCCCTCATCCTCCTGTCGATCTTCGGCTCGTCGGTGAAGAACCTGATCATCATCATCGCCGTGCTCGACTCGACCCGCGTCTTCCGCCTTGCCCGCTCGGTCGCCATGAATGTCGTGGTGATGGACTATGTCGAGGCGGCCAAGCTGCGCGGCGAAGGCCTCGTGTGGATATTGTTCAAGGAAGTCCTGCCCAACATCATGCCGACCATGGTGGCGGAATTCGGCTTGCGCTTCTGCTTCGTCTTCCTGACCATCAGCTCGCTGTCCTTTCTCGGCCTCGGCATCCAGCCGCCCACCGCCGACTGGGGCTCGATGGTGCGCGAGAACGCGACGCTCATCACCTATGGCGATTTCACGCCGCTGATGCCGGCCGGCGCCATCGCGCTGCTCACGGTCGCGGTCAATTTCGTCGTCGATTGGTTCCTGCACAAGACAAGCGGATTGCGTGATGAAAAGTGACGCCAGGAAGTCGGACGCGAAGCGCACCAAGGGCGAGACCCTGCTCGAGATCAGGGATCTCAAGATATCGGGGCAGAGCGACGATGTATGGCATGAGATCGTCAAGGGCGTCGACCTGACCCTCAAGCGCGGCGAGGTGCTGGGCCTCATTGGTGAATCGGGCGCCGGCAAGTCGACGATCGGGCTCGCCGCCATGGGCTTTGCCCGTCCGGGCTGCAAGATCACCGGCGGCAGCATCATTTTCGACGGCAAGGACCTGCGCAAGGCGAGCGAGGAGGAGAGGCGCGCTTTGCGCGGCTCGCGCATCGCCTATGTGGCGCAAAGTGCCGCGGCCTCCTTCAACCCGGCGCACCGCATCATCGACCAGACGGTCGAGACGGCGGTCGGCCATGACGTGCTCGACCGCGGCAAGGCGGAGGCCGACGCCAAGGATCTCTATACCCGCCTCAAGCTGCCCAATCCCGCCACGATCGGCAGCCGCTATCCGCACCAGGTCTCGGGCGGCCAGCTGCAGCGCGCCATGACGGCGATGGCGATGTCCTGCCGTCCCGATCTCATCATCTTCGATGAGCCGACCACGGCGCTCGACGTCACCACCCAGGTCGACGTGCTGGCGGCGATGCGCGATATCGTCGAGCAGTTCAACACCGCGGCGATCTATATCACCCATGATCTGGCCGTCGTCGCCCAGATGGCGCATCGCATCATGGTGCTGCGCCACGGCAAGCTGATCGAGGAAGCGCCGACGCGCGAGATGCTCAAGAGCCCGAAGGAAGCCTATACCAAGACCTTGTGGGCGGTGCGCAGCCTCGCCATGCCGGAACGCACCGGCAAGGACGTCGTGCTGCGCGTCCATGATGTCGATGCCACCTATGGCGGCATCGTCAAGGTGCTGGAGAATGTGACGGTCCAGGTGCCGCGCGGCCGCACCGTCGCGGTGGTGGGTGAATCCGGTTCCGGCAAGTCGACGCTGGCGCGCGTCATCACCGGCCTTTTGCCGCCGCGCAAGGGCGAGGTCTATTTCAACGGCAAGCCGCTGCCCCGGGCGCTCAAGGACCGCGACAAGGACACGCTGCGCCGCATCCAGATGATCTACCAGTCGGCCGACACGGCGCTCAATCCGCGCCAGCGGGTGCGCGACGTGATCGGCCGGCCGCTCGAATTCTATCTGGGCCTCAAGGGCCAGGAGCGCGACCGCAAGGTGGTCGAATTGCTCGAGCAGATCGAGCTGAGCGAGGATCTGATCGACCGTCTGCCGGGCGAATTGTCCGGCGGCCAGAAGCAGCGCATCTGCATTGCGCGCGCGCTCGCGGCCGACCCTGAGCTCATCATCTGCGACGAGGTGACATCCGCCCTCGACCAGATCGTCCAGGAAGGCATCCTGAAGCTGCTGCTCAAGCTGCAGAAGGAGACCAATGTCTCCTATCTGTTCATCACCCATGACATCGCGACGGTGCGCGCCATCGCCGATGAGATCGTGGTGATGTATCAGGGCCGCGTGGTGCAGCAGGGCCTCAAGACCGAGGTTCTCTCACCCCCGCACCCGCCCTATACCGAGCTCCTGCTGTCTTCGGTGCCGGAAATGGATCCCGACTGGCTGACCCGTCTCCTCGAGAAGCGCCAGGCCAAGGGCAAGGTCAGCGCCTGAGCGCACGGGCGGGATCGGCAATGCGCTTCAGCAATAAAGTGGCATTGGTCACCGGCGGCAATTCCGGAATCGGACGCGGTATTGTTCACAAACTGGCGGCGGAAGGTGCGTCCGTGGCCCTGGTCGGCCGTGACCGGGAAAAGGGAACGGCCGTCGAAGCGGAGCTGGCCGCGGCGGGCTGGACCGGGCGTTTTTTTCAGTGCGACCTGGCGCAGGAGACGGCCGTCCAGGCGCTTGTGAGCGAGGTCGTTGCCCATTTCGGTCGCCTGGATGTCGTCGTCAACAATGCCGGCCTTGGCAGCTTGCGGGCCGGGATCAGGGACGAGGATGAGCCCGGCACGCGCTGGGACAAGATGCGCGGGCCCAATCTCGACTCCGGCTATTTCGTTTCCGCCTATGCCTTCCCGCATCTGAAGGCCGCTGGCGCCGGCGCCATCGTGAATATTTCCTCGACCGCGACCTTGCACGGCAATTGGGGACTTTATTGCGTGGCCAAGGCAGCGGTCGAAGGCCTGACTCGTTCGCTGGCGGCCGAAGGCGCGCCGCACGGCATTCGCGCCAATTGCGTCAGCCCGGGATGGATCGATACCAAGGCCGATCCGCAGAATCTGCCTGCCGATGGTGCGGGCTGGAGCGTGACGCCGAGCCTCTTCAACCGCATGGGCTCGCCGGCCGAGATCGCTTCCGTCGTGGCGTTCCTGGCCAGTCCTGAAGCATCATTCGTGACCGGCCAGACCCTGATCGTCGACGGCGGACTCTCGATCATCGACTACACGTCGCTGACGGTCCTGCGCCAGCGCGGCGCTGCGCTGTTTTCCGGCAAGCTGTGAGCTACAGCATCAGCTGATAGCTCGCCGGCACGAAGCGGTAGCCGTCACCGGCACCTTTCTCGACGAAGCCCACAGCCGGGAACGGCATGTGATAGCTGGTGAAGGGGATGCGATCGGCGCTCAGCATGTCGAGCAGCTTGAGCCGCGTAGCGACTGCTCCGTCCTTGTCGGCATCGAAGCTCACATGCCATTTGGGATGCTGCATCGACAGCACATAGTGGTTGCAGAAATCAGCGCCGATCAGGATGCGTTTGCCCTGGCTCTCGACATGCCAGGCCATGTGGCCCGGCGTGTGGCCGAAGGCTTCGATGGCGCGGATGCCCGACACGACTTCGCCCTCGTTCTTCACGAAGGTCATCTTGTCCTTGTTGGGCACGACATTGGCCTGGACGATCTTGGCGGCATTGGCGGTCGGGCCATTGGCGCGGTCGGGCGACGACCAGAAGGCATATTCCGCTTCGCCGATCACATAGCGCGCCTTGGGCGCAAGCGGCGCGCCATTGTCCATCAGCCCGCCAATATGGTCGGGATGGCAATGGGTGATGACGACGACATCAATGTCCTCGGCTGCGACGCCGGCGGCTTTCATCTGCGCCGCGAGCTGTCCGGTGGCGGGCCGGCCATTGGCGCCATTGCCGCTGTCGAACAGAACGAGCTCCTTGCCGGTATTGACCAGAACCGGCGTGAAGCTGTTGACCATCCTGTCCTTGGGCAGGAAATTCGCTTCGGCTGCTGTGCCCACATCTTCGGGCTTTTGATTGACGCCGAAGATCTTCTCCGGATTCCCGGTGACGCGCGTGCCGTCATTGAAGGCGGTGATCTCGAACTCCCCGACCTTGTAGCGCGTATAGGGCGAGCCGGTTGGGCCTGTGATGGGGGCGGCGGCCTCGGCAGATCGGCTTGTGGTGAAAGCGGCGGCGCCCAAAGCGGCGGCGCTCAGCAGCATGCTACGGCGATCGATCAGCGGATGCATCGCAAACCTCCCTTGTTAATGCAGATAGGTGTTTTACGCTGTCTCGGCCGACAAAATCCTGCGCATGCCCTTTGCTCACGCTGTTGTGACCGGACTTGGAGAACCCTCTCCTAAGGCCATGCCCGCGCGAAGCGTTCGGCCAGGAAATCGATGAAGAGCCGCACCTTGGCTGCGAGGAAGCGGGTCGGCGGATAGATCGCATAGAGATCGATCGGCCGGGGCTCGAAACCATCGAGGAGAGCGATGAGGGCGCCTGATCTGAGCTCGTCGCGCACCAGGAAGGCCGGGATGAGAGCGATGCCGAGGCCCGAGGCCGCGGCAATGCGCAGCGCATCGCCATTATTGGAGCACAGGCGATAGCGGATCGGAACCGAATGGCTTGCACCGCCGCGCAGGGCCCATTCGATCTGGCCGGTGGGCCTCCCATAATGCAGGGCCCAATGCGATCTGAGATCGTCGGGCCCGCGTGGCCTTCCATGTTTCTCGACATAGGAAGGCGAGGCGAAGAGGCCCATTTCGATCTGGGCCAGCTTGCGGGCGGCAAGGCTCGAATCCTCGAGCTCGCCGATCCTGAGCGTCACATCGAAGCCCTCATCATAGGGATCGACGAAGCGGTCATTGAGGATGAGCGCCACCTGGAGGTCGGGATAGCGGTTCATGAAATCGGCGATGGCGGGTGCGGCATGGCTGATGCCGAAGGACATGGGCGCATTGATCCTGAGCAGGCCCTTCGGTTCATTTTGCAGGGCGGCAATCGCCCGGTCGGCTTCCTCCAGATCGCCGAGCACGGCCCGGCAGCGCTCCAGATAGGCATAGCCGCTGTCGGTGAGCGTCACGCTGCGGGTGGATCTCTTGAGGAGCTGCGCCCCCAGGGCCTCCTCGAGGGCGGCGATCTGCCGGCTTGCCGCCGACTTGGACAGGCCGAGCTCCTGGGCGGCGGCGGTGAAGCCGCCCTCTTCCGCCACCGACACGAAAGCCCTTATGGCCGCCAACTTGTCCATATTGTTGCGATTATAGCAACAATAAATCCCGTATGGAAAGGATTGTCCTAGTCAGGGCTGAGAATATCTATCCGGCATCACCATAACGGGAGACCATCATGATCACTCATCGCAAAGCCAAGGACCGGGGCCATGCCGATTTCGGCTGGCTCGACAGCCATCACAGCTTCTCCTTCGGCCAGTATTACGACCCCGAATTCATGGGGTTCGGGGCGCTCCGGGTCATCAATGACGATCGCGTGGCGGGCGGCGGCGGCTTCGACACCCACGGCCACAAGGACATGGAGATCGTCTCCTATGTGCTCGACGGCGCGCTTGCCCACCGCGATTCGCTCGGCAGCGGCTCGGTGATCCGGCCGGGCGATGTGCAGCTGATGTCGGCCGGCACCGGCATCCGTCATTCCGAGTTCAATGCGTCCAAGACCGATCCGGTCCACTTCCTCCAGATCTGGATCATTCCGGAAAGGCAGGGGTTGAAACCCGGCTATGCCGAGCAGCATTTCCCGGAAGCCGACCGGCTCGGCCGGTTTCGCCTCATCGCGTCGCCGGACGGGCGCGCGGGCTCCTTGAAAATCCATCAGGACGCCGCCATCCATGCCGCCCTGCTCGAGGCCGGAGCGGATCTCGCTCAGCCGCTGGACGCCCGACGCCGCTATTGGCTGCAGGTGGCGAAGGGCGCGCTTGACGTGAATGGCGAGGCTGTCATGGAAGGAGACGGGCTCGCCATCGTAAAGGAAGAGAGTCTGAGCCTCGCCGCCAAGTCAAAATCGGAAATCCTGCTTTTCGACCTGCAATAGGAGAACATGATGAAGATCCTCGCCATCACCGGAGCGCTCCGCAAGGACAGCTACAACACGCAGCTGCTCAAGGCGGTGAAGGAACTGGCGCCGCAGGACATGGAGATCGAGATCGTCACGCTCCACGGCATCCCGCTCTATGACGGCGATGAGGAGGACAAGCATGGATTGCCGGCCAGCGTCAAAGCCCTGCAGGAAAAGGTGAGGCAGGCCGATGGCATCATCATCGCGACGCCAGAATATAATTTCTCGGTGCCGGGCGTGCTCAAGAACGCCACCGACTGGCTGTCGCGCTCCGGCAATCCGTTCAAATGGAAGCGCGTCGGCGTCATGGGCGCGTCGCAAGGGCCGATCGGCACGGCGCGGTCGCAATATCACCTGCGCCAGAATCTGGTCGGCCTCGAGGCGATCACCATGCCCAAGCCCGAGATCTTTGTCGCTTCCGCCGACAGGAAATTCGCCAATGGCGAGCTGACGGATGAGGCGACGAAGAAGGTGATCACATCCTGGCTCGCCGCCTTCAAGGACTGGGTGGCGAAAAGCTAGCTCTCCCAATGTTGTCCCCTCTCCCGCAGGGGAGAGGGGACATGCCGGTCAATTACTGAACGACATACAGGCAGGGCTTGGCCTTCACGATGCAGTAGAACTTCGTGCCGGTCCAGTTGCAGCTCTGTGATTTGGATGCCGCGATATTCCAGACGGACCAGGCTAGCCCATATTTGTCCTTGGCCTCTTGCGACCAGAAGGTCTTCGCCGACTTGAGTGCCTTGACCTTCAGATTGGCCAGGGCTTCGGCTTGCACATAGGTGGTCTTGCATTGATAGGCTTGGGCGCTGTTCGCCACCGCGACGAATGCCACGACGGCGGCGGCCCGGATGACCATCCGGTTCAGGTTCAGCATAGGCGTACCTCCAGCATGGGGAGCCTGAGGGCTCCCTGTTGCACGGCGCATGGCCGTGAATGACAAAAGCTTAAGGGGGCGGCACTGTCGGTGGACTGAACCGGGTCTTCACCGACGGTTCAGTTCAATTATTGGCGGAAATGGTGTAGCGTAGAACGAGTTATTCGGGGGGGTTGAGAATGATGCTCTATGTCTGGCTGCTCACCATCGTGCATACGATCCTGAGTTTTGTCGCGATCGGCGTCGGCATCAAGGCGATTGTGGGTCTCTTCCAGGGCGCGCATTCGAACTGGTGGACGAGGCGGTTCTTTGAGCTGGCCCTGGCCGTGACCTTCACCGGCTTCATCTTTCCTTTCGCGGGTGTGACACCGGCTTTCGCCACCGGTATCGTCTCGGCCGTGATCCTCATCGCCTGGTTCCTGGCCCATCGCGCTCATATTGTGGGCGCCTGGCGCTGGATCTATGTGCTCGCCATGGTGGCGAGCCTCTATCTCCTGATCTTCGTGACCATTGCCCAGGCTTTCCAGAAGGTCCCGTTCCTCAATGCTCTGGCGCCGACAGGCTCGGAGCCGCCCTTCGCCATCGCGCAGGCCATCGCCCTCGTGATCTTTATCGTGATCGGCACGCTGGCGGTGCGCCGCTTCCGGCCGGCAGGAGCCGTGCGGGTCTAGCTCAAGCCGCGAGGCTGGTGGCGCTCGTCCTGATCGCGGCGATGTTGCGGCCATAGGCCTTGGCGTCGCCCTTGTAGACGGCGGAGCCCGCGACCAGCGCATTGGCGCCGGCCTTGACCACAAGCGGTGCCGTTTCGGCGGTGATGCCGCCATCGACCTCGATATCGATGTCGCGGCCCTGGACGAGATCGCGCGTCTCGCGGATCTTGTCGATCATCGCCGGAATGAAGCTCTGCCCCCCGAAGCCCGGATTGACCGTCATGATGAGGATGAGGTCGAGCCGGTCGAGCACATGCTTGATGTGATCGACGGGCGTTGCCGGGTTGAGCGCCACGCCGGCTCTCTTGCCGAGCGCCTTCACCGTCTGCAGCGAACGGTCGAGATGGGGGCCCGCCTCGGCGTGGACGGTGATGATGTCGGCGCCCGCTTTGGCGAAGGCTTCGAGATAGCGATCGACCGGCGCGATCATCAGATGGACGTCAAAGGGCCTCTTCGTCACCGGGCGGATCGAGGACATCACCACCGGGCCGAAGGAGATGTTGGGCACGAAATGCCCGTCCATCACATCGATATGGATCCAGTCGGCGCCCGCTTCATCGACGGCGCGCACCTCATCGCCGAGCCTTGCGAAATCGGCGGAGAGGATGGACGGCGCGATGCGCAGCGGGCGCGACATCGTCAGATATGCTTGGCGAAGGCGACGGCCGTATCGGCCATGCGGTTCGAGAAGCCCCATTCATTGTCGTACCAGGCAAGCACGCGCACCAGCGTGCCTTCCATCACCTTGGTCTGGTCCATGTGGAAGGTCGCCGAATTGGCATTGTGGTTGAAGTCGATCGAGACATTGGGATCGTTGGTATAGCCGAGGATGCCCTTGAGCTGCTGCTCGGCCGCCCGCTTGATGGCGCCGTTGATCTCCTCGGCGCTGGTCGCTTTCTTGGCGACGAATTTGAAATCGATCACCGACACATTGGGTGTCGGCACGCGGATGGAGACGCCGTCGAGCTTGCCCTTGAGCTCGGGCAGAACGAGGCCGACGGCCTTGGCGGCACCCGTCGAGGTCGGGATCATGGACAGCGAGGCGGCGCGGGCGCGGTAGAGATCCTTGTGCATCGTATCGAGCGTCGGCTGGTCGCCGGTATAGGCATGGATCGTGGTCATGAAACCTTTTTCGATGCCGACCGCGTCGTGGAGCACCTTGGCGACCGGCGCCAGGCAGTTCGTCGTGCAGGACGCGTTCGAAATGACGATATGGTCCTTGCTGAGCTTGTCGTGATTGACGCCATAGACGACGGTGAGATCGGCATTGTCGGCGGGGGCCGAGACGATCACCCGCTTGGCGCCGGCGGTGAGATGGGCGGAGGCCTTCTCCTTGGACGTGAAGATGCCGGTGCATTCGAGGGCGATGTCGATGCCGAGATCCTTCCACGGCAGCTGCGCCGGATCCTTGATGGCGGTGACCTTGAACTTCTCCTTGCCGATCGAGATCGTGTCGCCGGCAACGCCGACCTCATGCGGGAAGCGGCCATGCACGCTGTCATAGCGCAGCAGATGGGCATTGGTTTCGACGGGGCCGAGATCATTGACCGCCACCACGTCGATATCCTTGCGCCCCGATTCGAAAATGGCCCGCACGATGTTGCGGCCGATCCGGCCAAATCCGTTGATGGCGACGCGCACTGCCATGGCTCTCTCTCCTGTTCCAAGTCTTTAGATTTAGGGCCCGCTTTATAGACGAGTTGAAAGCGGGGGGAAGAAAAAATGCCCCTTTCTGCCTGATTCAGGAATTTCGCCTCTTTTTTAGGCGCTGGGGCGGTTGAGCTGTCCTGACGGACCCGGCGGCAATCACGCGTCAAGATCATAACTGAGCTTACATTAAGAATAGATATTATAATCTTGCTTATTAAATGATGGAACTCTAGATTTCCGCCATCATGAAACCCGAACACTCTTCAATCGGCCTTTTGCTGATGGATACCGGGCGTTTGCTGCGCAAGCGTTTCGATCAGAATGCGCGCGGCACAGGACTCACCCGAGCGCAGTGGCAGGTTCTGAAAGAGATCCATGTCCAGGAAGGCCTGAGCCAGGGAGCGCTCGCCGAGCTCCTCGAGGTTGAGCCCATTACCGTCGGCCGCTTGGTCGATCGCCTCGAGCAGGCGGGCCTGATCGAGCGCCGCCCTCATCCGAGTGATCGGCGCGCCTGGTCGCTTTACCTGTTGCCGGCCGCTCACCCGCTTCTCGACACCCTCAAGGTCATCGCGGCGGAAACGCGCGCCGAATATCTGAAGGACATGAACGATGCGGAGATCGATGAGGCGATCCGGCTTCTCTCCAGGATCAAGAGCAATCTCATCTCCGTCATGAGTGATGCGGGCGACGAGAGGAGAGTTGGAAATGGCCGTCGCTGAAGCCAAACAGGAAACCCGCAATCTTGCGGGCCATGTGACGCTCTTCAATCTCGGCCTCCATATGCCGGGCGTGGGCGGCGGTGCCCCGCTCGCCGCCGCGGCGAACTGGTCGGCCATCAGCGTTCTTCCGGCAGGATGTCCCTGATCCGGCGGCTATGGTCGGCAATATCCTCGCGGCTATAGGAGAGCGACACGCGCCTGCCGGAGGCCGGACGCAGGGCAAGCGACAGTCCGGCTCGCCATTCGGTTGCCGGACGGATCGGCCGCGGCGCAAAGCCGCCGCCGCAATTCGGGCAGACATTGAACAGCACCTTGTCGACGCAATCGGCGCAGAAGGTGCATTCATAGGAACAGATGCGCGCTAGCTTCGATGCCGGTGGAAGATCGCGATCACAGCATTCGCAGTTTGGTCTGAGCTCCAGGGCCATGGGCCTCGCTCTCAATTGTTGGACAGGAACAGGCTAGCGGATTACGCTCTGGCGCGAATGCCAAAGAACCCTCGAATTCCGCCAAAGCCCCGGTCGGTGGAGATCGTCGTGTTTCCCGATCTCCAGCTTCTCGATGTTGCGGGACCTCTTCAGGTCTTCGCCTCCGCGAATGATGCCGAGCGTGCGTCAGGCCATGCGCCGCCCTATGCCATTCGCGTGGTGGCGCGCCGGACGCCAGTGATGACATCGGCCGGCCTGCCGATCCTCGCAGGAAAACTGCCGCCGTCACGCCGGCCGGTCGACACGTTGATCGTCGCCGGCGGGTCCAGCGTTCACGCGGCCTGCGAAGACCGGCAACTCGTTGGCTGGCTCGCGCTGCGCGCCCGCAAGGCGCGGCGCGTGGCGTCGGTCTGCAGCGGAGCGTTTCTCCTGGGCGCGGCCGGCCTTCTCGAGGGCAAGCGCGCCGTCACCCACTGGGCCGATTGCGAGCGCCTGGCGCGCGACTTCGCCAGGACGCGGGTGGACATGAACGCGATCTATGTCCGCGACGGCTCCCTGTGGACCTCTGCCGGCGTGACTGCCGGCATCGACCTGGCACTCGCCATGGTCGAGGAGGATATCGGGCATGCCGTAGCCGCTGCCGTTGCGCGGGAGCTTGTGGTGTTCCTGAGGCGCCCCGGCGGCCAGGCGCAATTCTCGACCGTGCTGTCTTTCCAGGAGCGAACCCGCGAATTCGACCACCTGCATGGCTGGATCGCGGGCCATCTCGCCGAAGATCTTTCGGTGCCCATGCTGGCCAGGCGCGCCGGCATGAGCGAACGCAGCCTGTTGCGGCACTATCGCGAGCATCTGGGCATCACGCCGGCGCGCGCCGTCGAGAAGCTGCGGGTCGAGGCCGCTTGCCAGTTGCTCGCCACGACACGCGATCCGGTGAAGCGGATCGCCCGGCGCTGCGGCTTCGGGTCCGAGGAGACGATGCGGCGCAGCTTCTTCCGACAGATGGCCGTCGCACCGCATGATTATCGGGCACGCTTTTCCTCGCCTGGCTGCTAGCCTATTCCGCTGAGAGGACGATCGATCCGATAGTGTTGCGCTCCGCCAGCGCTTGATGAGCGGCGGCGGCTTCGGCCAAGCGAAACACGCGGGGATACCCGATCGATACGGCGCCCTTCTCCACCATCGAGAAAAATCTTTGGGCATGCATGAGAATTGCCGCGCGTGTCTCGGTGTAGTGGCCGTAATTGGGTCGCGAAAGCGTGACCGACTTGTTGGCGAGCTTGCCAATTTCGTAAAGCCCGATATCCCCGGAGGCCTGCCCGAAACTCACTAATGTGCCGCGTGTCTTGAGCGCCCGCAGCGAACCCTCGAACGTGTCCCGGCCCACCGCGTCATAGACGACGTCGACACCGGCGCCGCCGGTGATGTCCAGGACAGCTTGGGCAAAATCGGTGCTGGCGTAGTTGATGGCATGGTCGCATCCCGCCTGGCGGATCCGGTTGACCTTTTCCTCGCTGGACGTCGTGCCGATGACGGTCGCGCCCAGGGCTTTGGCCCATTGCGTAAGAAGGAGCCCGACTCCACCTGCCGCCGCGTGCACAAGCACCACATGCCCCGGCTTGACGCGATAAACTTCATGCAACAGGAAGCTCGCGGTAATTCCTTTCAGCAGGGAGGCGCCGGCAATCTCGTCGCTCAGGAAGTCCGGCACATGAACCAGGACATCCGCCTTCATCACCCGCAGATTGGTATAGGCGCCCGGCGGCGCACAGGCATAGGCCACACGGTCTCCCGGCCTGAACCCGGAAACACTCGAGCCAACGCTTTCGATCACGCCGACAGCTTCCATGCCGGGAATGCCCGGCGGGGAAATGAGATTGAAATAGCCGGTGCGCATATAGACATCGATATAGTTCACGCCGATGAAGCGCTGCCGGATGCGCACTTCGTCAGACTGGGGCCTCGCGACCTGAATGGACTGATATTGCAGCACGTCGGGACCGCCATGCGCGTGCATGACAATGGCCTGGGCGCTATCTTCACCCTTGGCCGGCAAAGGCGCGGTCCTTGCCGACGCACTCGGCACCGAGGCCGCTGGCTTACTTTTGCCCCGCAATAGCTGCTTGATGGCGCGGAAACCCGCCTCGTAGATATCCTCGGCGACGAGCTTTTCCAGGGCCTTCTCACGCGATCCGGGCGCGGTGAACTTCGATCGCCATTCCCAGAAAGTCTGTTCGCCATCGGTGACCGGCAACAGCCTCACATGGGCGACATAGCCCATCAGCGGAACCGGCGCGTCGAGGATGCAATAGTCGAAGCTTCGTTCCCGATCCGAAAGCGCCAGAAGCTGCTCACGGATATGAGAGCCATCGGCCAGCTGAAACGCACGGACGGCGCCGATCATGTCGGCCGGAGCCTTATCCTCGATGCTGCTTCGTGTCACGGCGGGATGCCAGGTGTCATGACCGTTGAAGTCGCGCAGCAACGCCCAGACCTCCTCGATCGGCGCGTCAACGACAGTCGACCGGCGCACCTCGACCATTGCGGATCAGCGCCCGAACCGGGATTTGAGCGCCGTAAAGGCAGCCTGAAACACATTCTGCCCTATGTCCCTGACGAGGCCGTCCTCGCGCTCGGGCGGCGCATCAAAACTCGCCTTCCACGTCGCGAGCGTCGCATTGCCGTCCGTGATGGGAATGAGAGCCAGGGTGGCGATGTAGTTTTCCACGCCCATTGGGCTTTCAAGGATCGAATAGGTGCAGGACATATCGAAATCGGAGAGCGCCAGCAGCCGCTCGCGGATTCTGCCGCCGTCCTTCAATCGGAAACTGCGGATGCAGCCGACCTGGTCCGGCCTCATATTCTGCTCGATCCGGCTTTCCGCGACAAAGGGCGCCCAGGCGGGAAGCGCGTTGAAATCCCGGACCGCCAGCCAGACGGCTCCAGCCGGCGCCGCAATCACGCTCGAGACATAGACCTCCGCCATATCAGCGGTCCCTGTCGTCGTCGGTGTCGGCCGCCTTCGACTTGCCCCGCTCCGGCCGGCCCTTGCCCTTCTCCTTGGTGAGGGTCACGATATCCTTCGCATCGCGCAGAACCTCCGTCATGCGCCCGACACTGCCGCCTTCGATGCCGATGTCTTTCATGAGGCTGTCGATCATCGGGGCCTGGACGCGGTAGCGCAGGGCCGAGTCGATCACTTCATCGGTCACATTACGGTTGCCGCCGGCACCGCCATTCATGCCATCGACATGGAGTATCTTGATGCCTTCGATATTTTCCAGCGGCCGCACGCTCTCGCGCACAATGCCTTCCACTTTGTCGAGGAGCTTGCTGCGATAGCGCGAGTGACGGGCGCCCTCAGAGAGAACATTCTCGGCCTCCGCCATCTGCCTGTGGCCCTTGGCATCCACTTCGAAGCGCTCGGCGGCAGATTTGGCGAGGATTCTGACGGACTCCGCTTCGCCCTGCGCCGAAATCTTCCTTGCGTCGGCAAAGGCCGTGGCGGCCTTCTTTTCGGAATCCGCCTTGACCGTCAGGCGAACGGCGTCACGCTCGGCCTCGCGCTGGGCGTTGATGATTTCAGTGAGCTTCCGGCGCTCGGCAATCTCGCGCTCACGGGCCGTGAAGGCCTGCTCTTCGGCCTGCACCGCCTTGGCGCGCGCCGTCTCGGCATTGACGATCGCCAGTGAGCGTTCCGCCGATTTCTTGGCAAGATCGATGGATTTCTGGAGCTCGGCCGTTTCGACCAGCCGGTCCTTTTCAACCGTCAGCTGCCGCAATTCGCTGTCGCGGACGATGCGCGCCTCGCTCAACCCCCGCTCGGTGGAGATGCGGGCCCGCTCGACTTCCTCGCCGGCCGAAATTTCCGCCTCTTCGAAGGCTTGGCGTTTGGCGATCTGGAGGGATTCCAGGGCCCGCTCGCGCTCAAGCCTGGCCTGATCGACAATGCGCTCCTGGGCAATGCGGCTGGCTTCAAGCTCTTGCGCCGAGGCGATCTCCGCCCGTTTCTTCTCGGACTCGGCCTTGGTCACTTCGACCGCCTTGGCGGCAAGGACGATCTGGCGCTCGAGCTCGGCCAATTCCAGGCTGCGCCGACGCTTGACGTCCAATTCCTTTTCCTCCCGCTCGCGTTCGATGCGCGCCACTTCGAGCGAAAGGCCGAGAGCAATCTGCTCGCGCTCGGTCAATTCGCGCGTCTTCATTTCCACTTCCTCGAGCCCGCGGCGCCGGGCAATCTCGCGGCGCTGCGTATCCTCTTCATTCCTGATGCGCGCCTCGGTGATGCTGCGTTCCTGCGCCAGCCGGAACTTCTCGATCTCTTCGCGCGCGGCAAGTTGCGCCTGCTCGGACTCCTGGTCGCGCAAAGCCCGCTCCTTGGCTAGTTCGGTGCGTTGCACGGCGCGGCGAACCTCGATCTCCTGCTCCTGCGCCAGCCTTGCATATTCGCTCTCGCGATCGATATCGAGCACCTTGCGCTGCGCATCGAGATTCTGGGTGCGGATATCGACCTGGGTGCGCTGTTCGATCTCGTTGCGCATGCGGCGACGGCCTTCGATCGATTCGGTCAGCTGGGTAAGGCCTTCGGCGTCGAACGCGTTGGACGGGTCGAAGAATTCGAGTCGTGTCTGATCCAGATCGACGATGGCGACGCTTTCGAGATCGAGCCCATTGCGGGCGAGGTCCTCGGACGCCATTTCCTTGACGAGCTGCGCATAGTCCTTGCGCCGCTCATGCATGTCTTCGAGCGTCATCTGCGCCGCCATGGTGCGGAGCGCACCGGCGAACTTGCCTTCGAGCAGGTCGCGCATGCCGGCGCCATCGAGGGTGCGGCGGCTGAGCGTCTGGGCGGCGGCGGCGACGGCCTCTTTCGTCGACCCTACTTTGACGAAGAACTCGGCGCTGACATCGACACGCATGCGGTTCTTGGTAATGAGCGCGCGGCTTTCCCGGCGGGCCACGTCGATGCGCATGACATTCATGTTCACCGGCGTCGTCTCATGCAGCACGGGGATGACAAAGGCACCGCCATTCACCACCACTTTCTCGCCGCCGAAGCCGGTCCGGACAAAGGCGGTGTCCTTGGTGGAGCGGCGATAGAGCCAGCGCAGAATGTACACTGCGACGACGATGACAATGGCTGCAATCAACAGCCAGAGGATGAGCGCGCCGAGCGCCTGTGCTGCCATGATCCTTACTCCCTTATACCGGCCTCACCCGAAGGTGATGGCCTTAAATTCGTGTGATGGCCGGTGAACCGCATTCAGGCTCTCCTCTCCAGCCGGGGCGAGATGGACGTGAAAGCGGCGACAGCGGCATCCACGAAATGGGGGTCGTTTATGTTGCCGCTGACGCGCTCGACCTTGCGGCGCGTTGTGACCCGCACCGTCTTCTCGATGGCTTCGAACAGGGCGCCATCGGCTTCCGGATCGTGGAAGGCCTTGCCGGGAGAATCCAACAGAGAAACGCCGCCCTCGGGCAGCAGGAAGCGGACCTGGCCCTCCATCTGGTTCAGCCGGTCGCCGATCCATTGGCCGAAGGCGCGATTCTCCTCCCGGGTGGTGCGCATCAGCGTGACATTCGGATTGTGGATGACGAATTTGCGCGAGCGGAATTTGTCCGGAACGGTGTCGCGCGGACCGAAATTCACCATGTCGAGGGCGCCGACTGACCCGACATAAGGCAGACCCGTGCGGATCGCTGCACCGAAGCGATCACTGTCGGCGGCCATCACGCCGCCGACGATCATATCGGCCACTTCGGTGGTTGTGAGATCGAGAAAGCCGCTCAGGAATCCGGAATCGGCCAGATTCTCCATCGAGCGTCCGCCGGTTCCCGTGGCGTGGAAGACGACGCAGTCATAATCGCCTTCCAGCCGTTTCTGAACCGCCTGGATGCACGGCGTCGTCACGCCGAACATGGTCATGCCGATCGCCGGCCGCGCCAGCTTGCGACGGGCTTCCCGGGCCTGCGCGTCGGGTAACCCTGCGATCATACCGGCAAGCGCGTGCGCCGCATTTGCCAGAACCCGTTCGCTGATCGTGTTGATGCCCTGCACATCGCAGACCGAATACATCATCATGATGTCAGATGGCCCGACATAGGCGCCCACTTCGCCCGAGGCCACGGTCGACACCATCACCTTGGGAATGCCGACCGGGAGCTTGCGCATGCCCGCCGTCGCCAGCGACGTGCCGCCCGAGCCGCCGGCGGAGATGACGCCGCCAATGCCCCGTTCGCGCTCGATCCATCGGGCAAAGGCCTCGGCCATCGCGGCAACCGATTGCCCTCTGTCATTGGTGAACACGGCGGAGGAAGCGCTGCGATGCATGGACGCCACTTGCGCCGGCGTGACATCCGCCGCCGAGGGCTTGCCTGATGTCGACAGGTCGACCGTCCGCGTCGGAATGCCAAGGTTGCGTAGCCTGTCGCGAATGAAGCGCAGCTCCGCTCCCTTCGTATCATAGGTCCCGACAACCAGAGCGGTGCGGCCGAACCGCTCGGCATTGGCGATGGCGAATATTTTTTCAGGCTCGGCCCTGGCCTCGGCGGGAGAAGCGGGTGCTGCGGGAGTGACCAGCGAGATGCCCCACCGATTGGGCAGGGCCTCATTGGCCCGATAGGTTGGCTGGCCGGAATTTCCGGGCGTTGCTTCGGCACTGGGGCGCTCGATGCGGTAGACCTGCGCCACGCGCTCGCGCGTGGTCTCGCCTTCTTCGGGCTCGCTCGCCGGCGCGTTCTCTTCGGCGTGCCGCCCGACGCCCAGCAGCCGCTGCTGCAAAGGCTGGTCGGCCGCGAGGGCGCGCGAGTCCATCACCCGGTTGATGCGGCCATTGACCATGATGGCGACCCGATCGGAAACCGATGTGGCAACGCCGATATTCTGCTCGACCAGGAGGATCGAGACGTCTTCCTCCTTCGCCAGCGTGATCAGAAGCTCGCGCACCTGATCGACAATGAGCGGCGCCAAACCTTCCGTCGGTTCATCCATGACCAGCAGTTTCGGGTTGGACAGGAGTGCACGGGAAATGGCGAGCATCTGCTGTTCGCCGCCGGAAAGCTGCGCCCCGCCGCTGTTCCTGCGTTCAGCCAGGCGCGGGAAGGCCTGATAGACGCGCTCCAATGTCCAGCCGCCCTTGGCCTTGGCGCGATGCATGCCCAAACGCAGGGTCTGATCCACGGTGAGGCTGGGCCAGACCCGGCGTCCCTGCGGGACATAGCCGACGCCAAGCCGGTTGATCTCATGCGGCGCGAGCGAAGATATTTCACGTCCATCCATCCGGATACTGCCGCTGCGCGCCCGCCTCAGGCCGATGATGGTGTTGCACAAGGTGGATTTGCCCATGCCATTGCGGCCCACCACCGCAAGAATGCCGCGCTCCAACGACAGGGAGACGCCCTGCAGCGCGTGCGATTCGCCGTAATAGACATGCAGATCCGTGACCTGGAGAATGGGGCGGTCAGCCATGGCCACCCCCGAGATAGATCGCCTGCACCTGCGGATCGTCCTCGATTTCCTCTGGGCTGCCTTCCTTGAACATCCGGCCATTATGCATCATCGTGACATAGGTCGACACTTTAAGCGCCACATCGAGGTCATGTTCGATGATGATGTAGCCGATATGCGCCGGCAGAGAATTCAATATCGCAACGAGCTCGCCCCGCTCGCGCGGTGACAGGCCGGCGGCGGGCTCATCGAACAGGATGAAGCGCGGCGCACCGGCAAGCGCGAGCGCGATCTCGAGCTGCCTTTGCTCGCCATGGCTCAAGGCGGACACCAGGCTGTCCGTCAGGTGATCGAGATGGGTCGCGTGAATGATGCGCTCGGCCTGCGCCATGGTGGCATCGTCGATCGCAGGACGCAACAGCGAGAACCGGCCGCGGGAAACGCCGCGGCATGCAAGAAACACGCTGTCGCGGACACTCAGGCCTCCGAACAGCTGGGAGATCTGGTAGGTGCGGCGCAGGCCCCTGCGGATGCGCTCATGCACGGGAAAATGCGTGATATCCTCGCCGAAGAACTTGATATTGCCGGAACTGGGCAGGAAATCGCCGGTGATCGTGTTGAACAAGGTGGTCTTTCCCGCCCCGTTCGATCCGAGAACGGCCCGGCGCTCACCCGCCGCCACTTTCATGGCAATGCCCTCAAGGGCGACAAGAGCGCCAAACTGCCGTCCGACACCTTCCAGCTCCAGCGCATGAGCGCCGGTTGAAGAAAGTGTAGGGACGGCAGTCTGGGCTGTCATGGGCTTTTACGGGCAGGCAGGGTTGTCGCGGCCGACGACGCCAAGTTTCAGGAACTCGGCTTCATCCATGCCCAGCGTCTGATTGACCTGCGGCACCACCTTGACGACCTTGTTGTAGAGCTTGCCGTCGTCGAGCTTCGTCACCTCCGTCAGATAAATGTCGGCGATGGCGTTGCGGTTCTTGTCGAGGCTGACCTTGCCGGTCGGCGTGTCGAAGGAGAGTTTCGCCAGCGCCTCGCGGAACTTGGCCTGATCGCCCGACACATCGCCTTTGACCTGGTCGAGGGCAAGCAGGACAGCCGTGGTGTTGACATAATAGCCATGGGCGAAAAGCGACGGCGACGGGAAGCCGTCGGCGAAAGCCGCCTTGTAGTCGGCCACGAATTTCTTCCAGGCGGGCGAGTCATCCGTGTCCGAGATCGGTCCGGCGGAGGGCGTGCCGATCACGACATCCTTCGTCTTGCCTTCCGAACCCAAGACCGTCTGGTCGACGGTGATCGACCCGCCGATCAGGGGCGCCGAACCGCCGGCCTGCTGGTATTGCGTCAGGAAGTTGACGGCGTCGGCGCCGCCGAGGGCGACATAGACGGCATCCACGTCATCGGGAATGCTGGCGATGACCGATGAAAAGTCCTTGTTGCCGATCGGCACCCAGGATTTCGACGGGACCTTGCCGCCCGCCTTGCAGAAGCCGGCCATGAAGCCGAACACCTGCGTATAGGGGAAGGAGTAGTCCTCCGCCACGACAGCTGCTTTCTTGTAGCCCTTGGTGGTGAAGGCATATTCGCCCAGTCCGGCCATCCACTGCGCGCCATCGGTGGAGAAGCGGAAGAAGTTGGGCGCCGGGTCGCGCAACGTGGTGTCCTGGGCAGCCGACGTGCCGTTGACGAAGGTCACGTTGGGCTGCGTCTTGGCATAATCCTTGACGGCGAGGCCCTCATCCCCCGACAGCGGGCCGATGAGGATCTGCACGCCATCCTGTTCGACGAGTTTGCGTGCCGCCTTGACGGCGCTGTCGGGCGAAGCGTCCGAAGACCCTTGAATGATTTCAAGCTTCATGCCGCCGGCCATCATGTTGTGTTCCTTCAGGGCCAGCTCGACGCCACGCATGCTGTCCTGACCAAGAACGGTGAAAGGACCTTCCAGCGTGGCGAGTGTGCCGATCTTGATGGTGCCGTCGGCCATGGCGACTGAAGGAGCGATCAAGCTTGTCGCGAGTGTGAGTGCCAGAAGCGCTCGTCGATGCAGTTTCATAGACTTCCTCCCAGGGTTGATTTTGGCATTCTAGTCGCGGCCCTCATGATGAGGACGCAGGGATGTTGGAGCGAGGTGAGGCTTGAGCCTCTGCCACAGTCCCAAAATCCCGTCCGGTGAGATGAAAACGATCGCCAGGAACACCAAGCCGATGAGCGTATTGAAGCGCTCCGCGCCGATCAGGTCGATGGCAAAGGTCTTCATCAGAACATAGACAGCGGCACCCAGGAACGGGCCGATCGGGTGACGCAGACCGCCGATGACGGCGATCACCAATATGCCGATCGACTCGGCGACGCTGATGGTGCCGGGCGAGATGCGCCCGTTGAACCAGACATAAAGCACGCCCGCCGTTCCGGCGATGAGCCCCGCCAGGAAATAGGCAAACACCTTGATCGCCGTGACATTGTAGCCAATGGCGCGCATGCGCCGGGGATTGTCGCGCGTCGCCTGCAAAGCCAATCCGAAGGATGATCTGGCGCCATACAGCACCAAGCCATAGGCGAGGGCGGCTGAGGCGAGGCACAGATAATAGAAGGGCAGCGGATCGCGCCAGTACAATCCGAACAGCGTCGGCGGCTGGATGCCCCGGTAGCCGGAAAAGCCGTTGAACAGCGTATAATTCTGGTTCACGAAATAATAGAAGGCCGTCGCGATCGCCAGCGTGATCATGATGGTGTAGATGCCCGATGTGCGCACCGAGATCAGGCCGATCAGCGCCGCCGCTGTCGCCGCCAGCGCAATCGCCATCGGGGCCGCTATCCACCAGGGCCAGCCGAAGCCCATGATGCCGACGCTGTTTATTCCGAAAATGGCGAGACCATAGCCGGCGATGCCGGCGACGGTCAGCTGGGCCAGGCTCACCATGCCGCCATAGCCCGCCAGCACCATGAGTGAAAGGCCGATCATACCGAGGATGAGGATCTGACCACCGATCTGGAAGGTGAAGAAGCCGGGGACGATGAGGGGATAGATGATCAGCGCGACCGCGAGGATGACCGGCGCCGCACCCAGTTGCTGGAAAAACCTGTCGACGGCACTGGGGCCAGTGGCGATGTCGGTTATGCTCACCGTGCCGCTCCCATAAGGCCTTGAGGTCGAATGGCGAGCACGATCACCATGATGATGAAGGTCAGGACCACGCCATAGGTCGGGAAATAGACGAGCCCGATTTGCTCGGCGAGCCCCACCAGCAAGGCGCCGACGGCCGCACCCGTAACCGACCCCATGCCGCCGACGATGACGACCACGAGCGAGGCAAGGAGATAGCGCACATCTTCTCCTGGTGCCACGGACAGGACCGATCCACCGACGACACCGGCAAATCCCGCCAGACCGGCGCCGATGGCGAAGACGACGGCGAAAACGAGCTGAACATTGACGCCCGATGCCGCGAGCATGTTCCTGTCATCGACACCCGCCTGGATCATCATGCCCACGCGGGTGCGGTTGAGGATCAGCCACAGCCCGATGCCGATCACGACGGCGGCGACAAAGACCATCAGCCGGTAGAAGGGATACTTCATATAGACGGCATCGCCATTGGACTTGATGGCGGTGATGATCGGCGTCGAGATTGCGCCGTCCAGCCATTCGGGCACGGAGAACTGATAGGTGTTGCCGCCCCAGACCGCCAGCATGAGATCGGCGGCGACGATGGAAATGCCGATGGTCACCAATGTCTGGCGCAGATCGTCGCCTTCCAGCTTGCGGAACACGAAATATTGTAAGAGGACGCCGACGATCGCCATCGACAGCATGCCGGCGGCAATGCCGATGAGCCAATATCCCGTCCAGTTGGCGGCCGAGTAACCGATATAGGCCCCAAGCAGGTACAGGGAACCATGCGCCAGGTTCACATTGCGCATCAGACCGAAGACGAGTGTGAAGCCGCTGGCGACCAGGAAATATAGTCCGGCGACGGTCACGCCATTGAATATGGCGTTGACGAAGGTTTTCTTCGGTCCCATCCAGCTCACCAGGCCTTCCGGCCAGACCGCGAGGAACAGCCAGACCAACGCAGCGGCAGCCAGGAGACCGATGAGGGCCCAGGCCTGTCGGGCCGTTACGCCTTGCTGCGTGCCTGCCTGGCTGGCGTTCATGCGGTTAGTCTTCTTGTCTGCGCATTCATCTTGGGCGCCCGGTGGAATTTGCCATCCTTCATGATGGCCAGGATGCGGTTCTTGTCCTGCAGGATGCGGACATCGGCGATCGGGTCGCCATCGACCAGCAGCATGTCGGCAAGATAGCCCTGCTTGAGCATGCCGAGCTCGTGCTCCATGTTCATGATGTGGCCGCCATATTTCGTCGCCGCCTGGATCGCTTCCATGGGAGAGAAGCCGAGCATTTCGACGAAGGTCTGGATATCCTTGGCATTGGTGCCCTGCGGCGTCCACGCGAAGCCGTAATCGCCGCCGATGCAGATGCGAATGCCGCGGCGATGCATCTTCTTCATCGTGTCGATGCACATTTCGAGCTCGCGCTCATATTCGAGCGATAGCGGCGAGCCCGGCTTGATTCCCCAGGGCTCGGCATGCCGCGCGGTGTTGATCAGCCACGCAATGCCCGGCGCCACGATATGCTTGTCCTTCGCGGCCTCCAGCATGTCGAGCGCTTCTTCATCGGCAAACGAGGCGTGGAAGATATTCTGGATGCCATGGCGAACGCACTGCTTGACCGAGCCGGAGGAACGCGCATGGGCGGACAGAATCTTGCCGCGGCACTTGGCTTCCTTGGCGGCCATGGCCACCTCTTCTTCCGACATCGGCGTCTCTTCGGCGCCCATGCCGGTGATCGCCTCGCCGGAGAGATTGAGCTTGATGGAGTCGACGCCATATTTGATCAGCGTGCGCACCGTGCGTCGGATCTCTTCGGGCCCTGACACCACCAGGCCGAGATTGAGACCCTCATGCGGAATATGCGACGGCGCCGCATCACCGAGGCCGCCAACCGTGGTGATTTCAGGCCCGGCGGCCAGATAACGGGGACCCGGGAAGCGGCCCTGGTTGATGAATTTCTTGGCCACGACATCAAGCCGCGGTTTCGCCGCGGCAGCGCCGCGCCCTGAGGTAAATCCCGCGTCGATCACGAGCTTGGCCATCTCCATGGTGACCAGCATGTGTTCCTCGACTTCCATCATCTGGATGGGATCGATGCCCGGCGCGTTGTTCCATGACAGATGCAGGTGAGCATCGATCATGCCGGGCATGAGCGTGGCACCCATGCCATCGATGACCGTCTGGCCGCCCGCCATCGAGCTGGAGGACGAGAAGCGCGAGCTGCCCTTGGTGATGCTCTTGACGCGATTGCCCTGGACCAGGAGCTCGCCCGAATAAGGGTATTCACCGGTGCCGTCGAGAATGCGCACATTGGTGAACAGGACATTGCCTGAACCATTGTCCCAGCCATTGCCGGTATCTGCCATCTTCAGTCCTCCCAGTTTCAGCCGGCGTTTTTTGTTTTTTACCGGGTAATACGGATTGTCAGTGTCGCGTGGCCCTCAAAAAATCAGCCAGCAGGCTTGCGCATTCATTCGGCTTTTCGATCATGGTCCAATGGCCGCAGCGGTCGAGGACCTTGACCTTGGCGTGCTTCATTTTCTCGGCCATGGCATGGACCGATGCCGGCGGCGCCACACCATCCTCATCACCCGTGACCAGCAGCGTGGGACAACGGATCATGCGCAGATCGGCCGCCGTGGCGGAGGCCAGGGCTTCACAGGATTGCGCAAAGGCTTCCGCGTCCTGGCGCATGTGGCTTTCACGCACGAAAGCCGCCGCGACCGGCGCGTTCGACCTCGTGCTGGACGAGAGTCCCGCGGCAACAACGGCATCAGCCACGCCGCTCATTCCCTCGCTGCGCGCCTTTTGCGCCCGATCGCGAATGCGCTGGCGGGCAGCATCGCCTGGTTCCAGGATGGGCGCAAACAGCACCATGCCGGTGAGAGCCACAGGGTTCATGGCGGCGATATGCTGGCACACGATGGTTCCCATCGAATGGCCGACGAGAAATCCCGGAAACGCCCCCAGGCTCTGGGCCGCATCGACAACCGCGCGCGCCATATAGGCGATATCGAGCGTCTCATGCGGCAGGCGCGAGCGCCCGGAGCCCGGCAGATCCACCCTGATGCAGCGATGGCCGTTCAGGCTATGCAGCACCGTCTGGAAGCTGTTGGACGTGCCGCCCAGGCCATGGACGAAAGTGACGGGAATGCCTTCGCCGTCGACTTCCGCTTTCAGGTGCAGGGTGGCAACCGTGGTCAAGCGGCCTTCTCCTGCAGCTGGTTCTCCAGAACACCGATGCCGGCGATCTCGACCTTCATGATATCGCCGGCGACAAGATATTTCGGCGGCTTGTAGCCGATGCCGACCCCTTCCGGCGTTCCGGTGGCGATGATGTCGCCCGGCATCAGCGTGATGCCTTCGGAGATGGTCGCAATGAGGGTAGGGACATCGAAGATGAGCGCCGCCGTATTTGCGTTCTGGCGCAACTCGTCATTGATCCAGCAGCGCACATGCGTGTCGGCCAGATCGATTTCATCGCGCGTCACCGCCCACGGTCCCATGGGGCCGAAAGTGTCCTGCGATTTGCCGATCAGCCATTGGCTGTGCTTGCCTTGCAGATCCCGCGCCGTCACGTCATTGAGGATGGTGTAGCCCCAGACATGCTCCAGCGCTTGTTCTTTGGAAATGCCGCGCCCGCCTTTGCCGATGATGACGGCCAGCTCCGCTTCATAGTCGATGGCCGACGATACATTCTTGCTGAAATAGACTGGTGCCCGATGGGCGACGACGCATTCGGGCACTTTGGAGAAGATGATCGGGTGCTGCGGGACCGCACCTTGCGCCGCGCTCGAGTCGAATCCACTCGCGGCGAATTCCTTGGCATGCGCATGGTAGTTCTTGCCGACACAGAAGATATTCCGCCTTGGACGCGGGATCGGCGCTTCGAGAGTGATTTCACGCAAAGGGATTGGGTTGAGGGTGCGCGGCATCTCGTGGCGGCTGATCAGGGCCAGGAGGCCCTCTTTCGCTTCGTCCATCGAGAGATCGAAAGGAGCGATGGATTGACGCTTCTCGTCAACACAACCCACGCGGCGTTCGCCCCCAATGTGGAAAGTTGCTATCCGCACATCTTCTCCCTTACTATACCAATTTTATCATTGGTTCATTTTGATCAAGGATCGCATGACGAGAAAGACCGTGGCAAGTGGAAAAGCTCGGAAACTGCTGGCTCGATCTGGATTTATTTGAACCAATCATGCTAATGGTTTACTCATTGGTCTAGTTAGGATGTACCATGCCAAGTCACAAAGCGGCTGACATCGCCCGTGTCATGAAGGCGCGTATCGCGGAGGGCATGTGGCCGGCCGAGGCAACGCTCCCTAATGAACGCCAACTCGCCACGGAGTTCGGAGTGGCCCGCAATACAATTCGCAATGCTTTGCAGGTGCTCGAAAGTGAGGATCTGATCAGCCGCGAAGTGGGGCGCGGCACCATCGTCAAGCAGCAGGCCAGCGATGAATTGCGCCGGGTGCTGGAAAAGGTTTCAGGCGCCAGTCCGCTCGACATCCTGAATTTGCGGCTGATCATAGAGCCTCAGGTTGCGGCCTCGGCGGCGATCCACGCCAATTCACGCGACCTCGATTTCATCGACGAAGCTGACCGGACAGCCAACGGCTCGCCCGATCTTGAGACTTTCGAACATTGGGACAATGAATTTCATGCCCGCATCTACGCCGCGACCCACAACGAGTTCCTGATCGACTTCTACAGCCTGCTGGTGGTCGTTCGCTATCGAGCACCTATGATGGCGATCAGGCAGCGCGCTTTCACCGAGGATCGCCGGCAGCATTATTGCGAACAGCATATCCAGATTATGAAAGCCTTGCGCAGCCGGAACGCAACCGATGCGCATGAGGCCATGCGCAGCCATCTGGCGACGCGACGCCGGAATTATTTTGGTGAATAGGAGGCGCGAGTGAGCACACGGGCGAGCAGCATACGGATCGACGTGAAGCTTCAAGAGACCGGAGAAATGCTTGCATTGCTCCAGAGAATTTCAGGCACGGGTCCGGTGGATGTGATGGCCGCGCGGCTGATGGTGGAGCCCTATGCTGCGACTGCCGCGGCACTGAACGCGACGGGAGCTGATCTTGCCGCCATCCGCGAAGCACATGGCCTGGCTTCCGCGGAAACCGATCCTATGGGCTTCGAGAGGCTCGATGCCGAGTTCCACACCCGTATTTTTGCCGCGACGAGAAATGAGCTGCTTCTTTGTCTCAATGACATACTTCGCGTCGTGCGCAATCAATCGTCATGGATCGAAATCAAGCGCCGTAGCTACTCGGAGCCGCGACGCCGGCAATATTGCGACGAACATGAGTTGATCATTCAAGCGCTATTTTCCCGCAATGGCGACGGCGCGGCCCAGGCCATGAAGAACCATTTGCTGACCGTCAACCGAAACCTCTTCGGCGACGGGCAAGCCTATTAGTTGAGGTAACGAGAGAAGCTCTGGATTTGGCCGTTAGCGCCCTTGCACCAGCCTGAGCTGCGCCTCATCGCTCGCGACCTTCGCCGGCTCCTCGACATCGAGCTGCTCGATGCGCAAGCCCCGCTTGGTGATCTTGTCGGCAGACAGGCCGAGCTTCTCGAGATCGCCGCTGGCCTGGCCGAAATGGCGCTGCAGGTCGAGCACCCGGTCCTTGAGACGGCCGACATCCTCGAGCAGCCGCGCCACCTCGATCTTGATCACGCCCGCCTGCTCGCGCATGCGCGCGTCCTTGAAGATCGCCTGCATGGTCTGGATCAGCAGCATCAGGATATTCGGCGAGGCGATGATCACGCGCTCGCGATGCGCCTTCTGGATGACGTCTTCGAACTTCTCGTAGAGATCGGCATAGATCGATTCCGACGGCACGAACATGATCGCCGTCTCATGCGTCTCGCCGGCGATCAGGTATTTCTCGGCGATGTCCTTCACATGATGGATGACGTCCTTGCGCAGCCGCGTCTCGGCGGCGCGGATCGGTGCCTCGCCGGTCGCGACCTTGAGCGCATTGAAGGCCTCGAGCGGGAATTTCGCGTCGAGCACCAGGCGCAGTTCCGAATCCGGCAATTTGATCAGGCAGTCCGGGCGCGAGCCGTTCGACAAGGTCGCCTGGAAGGTGAAGGCATTGGCATGCAGCCCGTCGCGGATGATCGCCTCCATCCTGGCCTGGCCGTAAGCCCCGCGCGCCTGCTTGTTGGCGAGGATGTCCTTGAGCGAGACCATCTCGGAGGAGAGCTGGGTGAGATTGGCCTGCGCCGTGTCGATGACGGCGAGGCGCTCATAGAGATGCTTGAGCGACTGATGGGTGCGCTCCGCCTGCTCGTTGAGGCCACGGCCCAGCCGGTGGCTCACCTGGTCGAGCCTTTCATCGAGGGCCCGCGTGAGATGCTGCTGGCCGCTCTGCGTCTGGTCGGCGAAGTGGCGCAGCTGGCCCGCCATCTCGGCAAGCCGGAATTCGAGCTCGCCGGCGCGCCGCATCGTCTCGAGGCTTTCTTCCCGCCGGTGCTTCTGGCCGCGCCAGGCCAGCACCGCCGTGACGATGATGAGGAGAAAAGCCAGGCCGGCGCCGGCGAGCAGAAGCTGGCCGAGGCTGAAGGCGTGGTCGCCAATCTGGAGAACGGTCTGGTCGAGGGTCATCGCCGCATCCTAGACGATTCGCGCCCCGAAATACAAAACAAGAACGGTCTCGTCATAAAGACGGCAGCTTTTGCTGTAAGGTAAGGCCATGGAGGTCTGCCATGCTGCGCCAATTCATCTTCCTTGCGACGGTCCTGGCTACTTTTTCAGGGGCCGGTGCTGTTGAGATCACCGGCCGCTATGTGCTCGAAAAAGTGGAGCAGGGCTTTCTCCGGCTTGATTCCGAGACCGGTGTCATGGCGCTTTGCTCCGCCAAGGCGGGCGTGTGGGAATGTCAGACGATCAAGGATGACGGCCTTGATGCGGCTGCGGAACTCGCCCGGCTCCGCGCCGAGAATGAGAGCCTGAAGGCGCGTATCGCCGAGCTGGAGAAGGGGGCCGGGCCTACCAAGCTGCCGAGCGACCAGGAAGTCGACCGCATGATGGACATCTTCGGCAAGATGTTCGACCGCTTCCTCGACTTTGCCCGCGAGATGGACGGCAAGACCAAGAATGGTACGTCCCTCTGAGTGTCGACATAATTCGAGTATTCTTTGGATATTTCGATAGAAATTCCGCAATAATCCCCTATAGTGTCGACAAAATCCAGTCGGCTAGATGGGGAACGCGTGACCAGCCCGAACAACAATGAGCGACCGGCGCCCGATGGCGTGCTCGTGGACATTGCCGACTATGTCCTGAACTATCGCATCGACAGCAGCCTCGCTTATGAGACGGCTCGCAATTGCCTCCTCGACACGCTGGGCTGTGGCCTCGAGGCGCTCGATTATCCGGCCTGCACCAAGCTTCTGGGGCCGGTCGTCGCCGGCACAACGGTGCCGAATGGCGCCCGCGTGCCGGGAACGCCTTACCAGCTCGATCCCGTTCATGCCGCCTTCAACATCGGCACGATGATCCGCTGGCTCGACTTCAATGACTGCTGGCTTGCCGCGGAATGGGGACATCCTTCCGACAATCTGGGCGGCATCCTTGCCGTCGCGGACTGGCTGTCCCGCACCGCCCTTGCGGCGGGCCGGCCGGCTTTGACCATGCGCGACGTGCTCACCGCGATGATCAAGGCCCATGAGATCCAGGGCTGCCTGGCGCTCGAGAATTCCTTCAACAAGGTCGGCATCGACCATGTGATCCTCGTCAAGGTCGCATCGACGGCGGTGGTGTCGGGGCTTCTCGGCCTAGGCCGCGAGGAGATCGTCAATGCCCTGTCGCTCGCTTTCGTCGACGGGCAGGCGCTGCGCACCTACCGTCATGCGCCCAATGCCGGCTCGCGCAAGAGCTGGGCGGCAGGCGATGCGACGAGCCGCGCGGTACGCCTGGCGCTCATCGCTCAGACCGGCGAGATGGGATATCCCTCGGCCCTCAGCGCCAGGACCTGGGGCTTCTACGACGTTTCCTTCCGTGGCCAGCCTTTCCGGTTCCAAAGACCCTACGGGTCCTATGTCATGGAGAATGTGCTGTTCAAGATCTCCTATCCGGCCGAGTTCCATGCCCAGACCGCGGTCGAGGCGGCCATGGCCATCCATGGCCGGCTCAGGCAGATGGGACGCAGCGCCGCCGACATCGCCAAGGTCCGCATCCGCACGCATGAGGCCTGCATCCGCATCATCGACAAGCGCGGGCCGCTTCACAACCCGGCCGACCGCGATCACACGATCCAGTATATGGTTGCCGTCCCCCTGATCTTCGGCCGCCTCACCGCCGCCGACTATGAGGACGCGGTGGCCGCCGATCCGCGCATCGATGCCTTGCGCGCCAAAATCGAATGCGTGGAAGAGCCCGCTTTCACCCGCGACTATCACGACCCCGACAAGCGCTCGATCTCCAACGCGATGACCGTGACCTTGCAGGACGGCACCGTGCTGCCCGAGCTCATGGTCGAATATCCCATTGGCCACAAGCGCCGGCGCGGCGAGGGCATTCCGCTGCTCGAAGCCAAGTTCCGCGCCAATCTCGCGCGCCGCTTCGTCGACAAGCGGCAGCGGCGGATCCTCGATGTTTCGCTCGACCAGCAGCGGCTCGAGGCGATGGCCGTCAATGACTATGTCGATCTCTATGCGGGTTGAGAGGAACGCCATGCCGTATCTCCTCGGACAGGATTTCCCCGCGCAGCCTGCCGGCCAGCGTTTCCGCGCGCTGGTCGAGGCGGGCGGCATCCTGCGCATCCCCGGCGCGCATAATGGCATGGCGGCATTGCAGGCGAAGGCGGCCGGCTTCGAAGCGATCTATCTGTCGGGTGCTGCGATGACGGCATCGATGGGCCTGCCCGACCTCGGCATCATCACGGTGGACGAGGTCGCCTTCTTCGTCCGCCAGGTGGTGCGGGCGAGCGGCCTGCCGGTCCTCGTCGATGGCGACACCGGCTATGGCGAAGCGCTCAACGTGATGCATATGGTGCGCGTCTTCGAGGATGCAGGCGCTGCCGCGGTCCAGATCGAGGACCAGCTTCTGCCGAAGAAATGCGGGCATCTCAATGACAAGAAGCTGGCCGACCCGCGGGAAATGGCGGCCAAGGTCGCAGCCGCCCTGCGCGCCCGCCGGCATCTCTATGTCATCGCCCGCACCGACGCTGCCGCGAGCGAAGGTCTCGACGGCGCGGTGGCGCGGGCCAGGCTCTATCTCGAGGCCGGCGCCGATGCGATCTTCCCCGAAGCGCTCACCAACGCCGAGATGTTCCGTGAATTCGCGCGCCGCATGCCGGGCGTGCCGCTCTTGGCCAACATGACCGAGTTCGGCCGCACACCCTTCTTCACCGCCGCTGAATTCGAGACGATGGGCTATCGCATGGTGATCTGGCCCGTCTCGTCGTTGCGTGTCGCCAACCGGGCTCAGGAAAGGCTCTATGCGGCGCTTGCCCGCGACGGTGGAACCCAGGCGATGGTCGATCAGATGCAGACGCGCGCCGAGCTCTACGCCGCCATCGGGCTTGCCGATTACGAGGCGCTCGATGCCTCGATCGTCGCCACCATTACCCCCGAAGGCATGCCGCTGCGCGAGCCCGGCAGCTGACAGGCTTCACCTGCTCCGCGCCCGGCGCGGCAACAAAATGACCAGCCTAGGACGGTCCAAAGGCGGCAAACCAGAACAAAAGATGAGGAAACCATGCGCAAGAGATCTTTTCTGACCGGCATTCTCGCCCTCGCTTTCAGCGCGGGCATCGCCGCGGCCGAGCCGGCGAAAGTCCTGATACCGGCCAATCCCGGCGGCGGCTGGGACGGCGCCGGCCGCGAGACCATGGCCGCCTTCAACAAGTCGGGCGTCTTCACGGACGGCGTGTCGTTCACCAACAAGGGCGGTGCCGCCGGCACGATCGGCCTGGCGGAATTCGTGCGCACCGCGCAGGGCGACGACAATGCGCTGCTGGTCACCGGCGTCATCATGGTGGGCGGCATCATCAGCAACAAGACGCCGGTTTCGCTCGCCGACACCACGCCCCTGGTGCGGATGACCAATGAATACAATGCCATTGCCGTTCCCGCCGATTCGGATATCAAGACGCCGCAGGATTTCCTCGCGGCGCTCAAAGAGGATCCGGGCGCCCTGTCGGTCGGCGGCGGCTCGGCCGGCGGTGTCGACCACATTCTCCTGGCGCTCCTCGCCAAGGAGGCAGGCGCCCCGGTCGACAAGATCAACTTCGTCTCCTTCTCCGGCGGCGAGATCCTCGCCTCGCTGGGCGGCGGCAAGATCAAGGCCGCCATATCGGGCGCCTCGGAATTCCGCGATTTCGCCGCTTCCGGCCGCATCCGCATCATTGCGGTGACCGGCCCCGCCCGGGTGGAAGGGCTCGATGTGCCGACCCTCAAGGAAACGGGCATCCCGATCGAGATCGGCAACTGGCGCGGCTTCGTCGGAGCCCCGGGACTGAGTGCCGAGGGACGCAAGACATGGCTCGACCGGTTCCAGAAGCTGCATGAGAGCGACGCCTGGAAGGCGACCCTCAAGACCCATGGCTGGGAGGACGCCTATCTCCCGGGCGACGATTTCGTGGCCTTCCTGAAGTCGGAAGATGCGCGCTGGACCACCGCGCTCAAGGAAGTCGGCATTCTCAAATAGGCTGAGCTTCGGGTGGCGGCGCTTCCGCGCCGCCACCCGGCGGATTCGAGGAGGGGATGTCATGCCGTCATCCGATCGGCGCAAGGATAAAGCGGTTGCGGCGCGCCCCTGGTGGCTGGGTGCTGCGGTCTTCGCCATGGGCCTGCTCTGGCTCCACGGCGCGCAAGGCATCGCTTCGACGACGAACTTCATCGGCCTCGGGCCTGCAGCCATGATCCGGATGGTGGGGGCAGGCCTTGCCATCCTCGGCATGCTGCTGATCCTCCAGGCGCTGCGCGGTGTGCCCTTCATGCCGCAGGAGGAAGAAGGCGCCGATGCCGCCGCGCCGCCGTCCCGGCCGGCCTTTCTCCTGGCCCTTGCCGGCATTGCCGTTCCGCTGGCGACGATCAGGATGCTGGGCTTTCCGCTCACCGCGATCTTCGCCTTCGCTTTGGTGACCCACGCCTTCGGCTCGCGCCGCACGCTTCTCGATCTCGCCATCGGCGCGGTGATCGGCGCCGCCTCCTGGTATGGTTTCTCGCTGCTCGGCATCGAGCTTGGGCCCTTCCTGCCCGTGGCGGGGTGGTAGCCATGGACGTCCTGCACCAGCTGCTTGGCGGATTTGCCGTCGCCCTCCAGCCGATCAATCTGTTCTGGGCGCTGGTCGGCTGCATCCTCGGCACCGCGGTCGGCGTGCTGCCGGGCATCGGGCCGGCGCTCACCATCGCGCTGCTCCTGCCCGTAACCGCGCAGGTGGCGCCTGAATCCGCCTTCATCATGTTCGCCGGCATTCTCTATGGCGCCCTCTATGGCGGCTCCACCACCTCGATCCTGCTCAATATGCCGGGCGAGAGCGGTTCGGTGATGACCGCCATCGAAGGCAGCCGCATGGCGCGCAACGGTCGCGGCGCCGCGGCTTTGGCGACGGCGGCGGTCGGCTCCTTCGTGGCCGGCACCATCGGCACGCTGGCCTTGACCTTCCTGGCGCCGGCCATCGCCGAGCTGGCTTTCATTTTTGGGCCGGAGGACTATTTCGCCCTGATGATCCTCTCCTTCACCTCGGTCGCCGTGGTGATGGGATCATCGCGCATCAGGGGCTTCACCGCGCTTTTCTGCGGCCTTGCCCTGGGCACGATCGGCATCGACACCCAGACCGGCCAGTCACGGATGGTTTTCGGCACATTGGAATTGCTCGACGGGGTCTCCTTCACCGTCGTGCTGGTCGCCCTCTTCGCCATTGGCGAGACGCTTTATGTGGCGAGCCGGCAGTCGCGCAGGGCGGCGGTCGTCTATCCGCTGTCCGGCGGCGCGTGGATGACGCGCGAGGACTGGAGGCGCTCCTGGAAGCCATGGTTGCGCGGCGCGCTGATCGGCTTTCCCATCGGCTCGTTGCCGGCAGGCGGCACCGAGATTCCGACCTTCCTCTCCTATACGGTGGAGCGGCGCCTCAGCGCGCGGCCCGAGGAATTCGGCCACGGCGCCATCGAGGGCGTGGCGGGGCCGGAGGCCGCGAACAATGCCGCCGCCGCCGGCATATTGGTGCCGCTGCTGACGCTCGGCCTGCCCTCGACCGCGACAGCCGCTGTGCTCCTCGCCGCCTTCCAGAATTATGGCCTGCAGCCCGGGCCGCTGCTCTTCGCCACCAATCCCGATCTTCTGTGGGGCCTCATCGCCTCGCTCTTCGTCGGCAACATCATCCTGCTGGTGCTCAATCTGCCGCTTGTCGGCATCTGGGTGAGGCTGCTGCTCATTCCGCGGCCCTATATCTATGGCGGGATCGTCGTCTTCGCTTTGGTCGGCGTCTGGGGACTCTCGACATCCTGGATGGATCTGCTGCTGATGTGCGGCCTGGGCCTCATCGGCTATGTGGCGCGCGTCTACGACTTTCCCATAGCACCGGCGTTGATCGGTCTCATTCTCGGGCCCCAGGCCGAAATCCAGCTCCGTCGCGCTCTGGCCGTGAGCCAGGGCGACTGGAGCGTCCTTGTCGGCACCCCGATCGCGGCGTCGTTTCTCGTCATCGCGGTCCTGGTGTTCTTCCTGCCGATGATCATGACGAAATTCCGTGGGGCAGTGCAGCAGGAGTCCAAGGCGTGATGGCGATGTGGCCGTCACGCCTTGGATGATGATCTCTGATGATCAACTGAGGACTTTGGATCGCGCCGCGGACCGCTTCCTCACCGGCGTGGCGGCTGCGGCGGCGGCCAGTGC
This sequence comes from Taklimakanibacter lacteus, assembly GCA_003576695.1. Taxonomy (GTDB): domain Bacteria; phylum Pseudomonadota; class Alphaproteobacteria; order Rhizobiales; family Aestuariivirgaceae; genus Taklimakanibacter; species Taklimakanibacter lacteus. The sequence continues at coordinate 339,683 of QOZQ01000005.1, read as the reverse complement.
CGTCTGCAGCGCCACCTTGGCGGCGCGGATATGGCGGCGCATGAGGATCTCCGCAAGCTCGCCATCGCGCTGCACGATGGCGTCGGTGATGCGAAGATGCTCCTTCCACGCTTCGTGGCCGCGTCCCGGCACCGTCCGGTGCAGCCGTCGGCACAGCCGCAGGCGCGGATAGAATTCGTCGCAGAGAAGCTCGGCCAGGATGAGATTGCCGCTGCCCCTGGCGATATGGATGTGGAAATCCGTATCGGGTTCTTCCTGCAGATAGGCGCCGAGCGGGTTGCGTTCGATCTGCCCGCGATGGCCGGCAACCAGGCCTTCAAGCGCCTTGATCTCGTCGTCATCCATATTGATGGCGGCGAGCCGTGCCGCCATGCCCTCCAGCGCTTCCCGGACATCGAGCAGGGCCAGGAATTCGGCGCCCGTCGGCTGGGAAACCCTGACGCCCTGATTGGCGACATAAGTCACGAGCCCGCGTTCCTGCAACCGGCGGATGGCTTCACGCACCGGCGCGCGGCTGGCGCCATATTGCGCCGCAATAGCCGGCTCGCTCAGCTTCTCGCCGGGCTGGAGCTCGCCCGCCAGGATCGCCCGTGTAAGCTCGTCATAGAGACGTACCGTGAGGCCGAGTGAAGCCGCGCTGTCCTGCGTTTCGTCTTTTGGCATGCCTGTGATCCGCCCCCGAAGCACCCTTCGAACACGCGCTCATCATAGGAGGTTTCGAAAGCTGCTGCTGAAAAAATGAGACCCGTCCATCCTCACGGGATGGACGGGTCCTTGGCACACGCAAGCTCGGGACGGCGACAGGAGCCGCGCGCGCCAACTGGTTCAAAGCGAAGGATCACAAAGGAGAACTCCCGCTCCCCTCGGCACAAAAAGCCCGATTGATCCCCCGCTGGATCGTCAAGCAGACTGATCTCCGTTCGTGGTCACTTCTTGGTGAGACTGTGGCAAACATCGGGCATATTCGCGACCGGACCAAGGACATTTGGTTGAATGTTCAAATAAACCTATCCGTAGCGTTAACGAGCGCAGCGGCAAGACCGGGTTCCGTTCCAGTATGTCCCGCGTCGTCAACTATGTCGAGGCGCGCCGATGGCCAAACTTTGTGCAAAGCCCAGGCGCTGTGCATCGGTGTCACCACATCGTAGCGCCCTTGCACGATGACTCCGGGAATGTCCTTGAGACGATGGGCCGCCAGCAGCAGCTGTCCATCCTGCTGGAAGAATCCGCGATGTGTGAAGTAATGGTTCTCGATACGCGCGAAAGCAAAGGCGAAGCGATCATCCGCCGCCTGCGTGACGCGCTCCGGATTGGGCAGCAGCGACAGGCACGTGCTCTCCCACACACTCCATGCGCGCGCGCATGTCATGAGCGCCTCGTTGTCGCCGCCCGTGAGGCGCTTGTGATAGGCGGCGATCATGTCGTTCTGTTCCATTTCGGGAATGGGCGCCAGATAGGCTTCCCAGGCATCGGGGAATATCCAGCTGGCGCCTTCCTGATAGAACCAATGGAGTTCGGCCTGGCGCAGCAGGAAGACGCTGCGCAGGATGAGCTCGCTGACACGCTCGGGGTGGGTCTCGGCATAAGCGAGCGCCAGTGTCGAGCCCCAGGAGCCGCCCAGCACCTGCCAGCGCTCCACCCCGCAATGGTCGCGCAGGCGCTCCATGTCCTGGACCAGGTCCCAGGTCGTGTTCTCCCTGAGCTCGCCGAAGGGCGTCGATCTTCCGCAGCCGCGCTGGTCGAACAGGATGATGCGATGGGCTTGCGGGTTGTGGAAGCGGCGCAGGAAGGGTGCGATGCCACCGCCCGGCCCGCCATGCAGCACCACGACCGGCTTGCCCGCGGGCGAGCCGCATTCCTCATAGTAGATCTCATGCAGGGCGGAGACCCTGAGCCGGCCGGTCCGGTAGGGTTCTATTTCGGGGTAGAGCGGTCGCGCGACGGTCATCGGCAAGCTTGGCCTTTCGGGGGTGAAGCGATAGGATTGCGGGAAACAGAAGATGCCAGCCGGAACTGGCCAATGAAAGGGGAGGAGTGATGCCAGGTTACCGGGTCATCATTGTCGATGACCATCCACTGTTTCGCGCCGCCCTCAAGCAGGCGCTGAGCGGTGCGTTCAGGGGCATCAAACTCGACGAGGCCGGCACGCTCGACCAGGTGACGGAGCGCCTCGACCGCGACAGCGATGTCGATCTCGTCCTCCTCGACCTCAAGATGCCGGGCGTCCAGGGGCTGTCCGGCCTCATGTTCCTGCGCGCCCAGTATCCCGCGGTGTCGATCGCCGTCGTCTCGGCCAGCGACGAGCCCCATGTCATTCGCCGGGCGCTCGATCTCGGCGCCTCGGGCTTCATTCCGAAATCGATCGCCGTCGAGGAGATGCGCCGCGCCATAGCCGCCATCCTGCAGGGCGGCATATGGGCGCCTGAGGGCCTGGGTCCGGGCTCCGCCCGTGACGGCGAAAGCGACGCCCTTGCGCAGCGGATCGCGACCCTGACGCCGCAGCAGATGCGTGTCCTCATGATGCTGAAGGAGGGATTGCTCAACAAGCAGATCGCCTTCCAGCTCGGCGTGTCGGAGGCGACCGTCAAGGCCCATGTCTCGGCCATACTGCAGAAGCTCGATGTCGGCAGCCGCACCCAGGCGGTCATCGCCGCCAGTCGCATCGACGGCGAGAGCCACGCGATCATAGACTGACTCTTTCATTTGAGCATCGGATTGTCCAAAAACCGCAAGGAGCGTGATCCGGAAAAGTGGGTACCGGTTTTCCGTCTGATCACGCGCTCATAAAACTGGATGGTCGCCTCGTAGGGCGACCATGAACTTTTTGGTCCGATGCTATTCCGCCGCCTGCGCCTGAGCGGCGAATTGCGCCAGCGCGGCGCGCAGGGCCGCCGGGCGCACCGGCTTGCGCAGATACTGGGCGCCGGCGAGTGCGGCGCGTTCCTGCACCAGCCGCGAGCGGTCGGCGGTGATGAGGATCGCCGGTATCGTCCGGCGCGCCTCGCTTCTCAAGCGCTCGATGAGCGCGAGCCCGTCGTCTCGATGCAGATGATAGTCGGCCAGGATGACATCGATCGCCCCCCTTTCGGCGGCGAAGAGCCCGACCGCCTCGGCCATGCTGCGCGCCACCACGACGCGCGCTCCCCAGCCGCCGAGCAGCGACTGCATGGCATCGAGGATCCGCGGTTCATTGTCGACGACGAGGACGGTGAGGCCGCCGATCCGGCTCGTGAGCCGTGATGTTATCTGGGGCGGGCTCTGGGCGAGCTCGCTGCGCGGTGCGACCGGGATTCTGATGGCGAAGCAGGAGCCGCGTCCCGGCCGCGAGGTCAGGCGCAAGGGATGCTTCATCATCTTGGCGATGCGCTCGACGATCGACAGGCCGAGCCCGAGTCCCGGTTCCATGCCCCTGTCTTGGCCGAGGCGCTCGAACTCCTGGAAGATGACGGCTCGATTCTGTTCGGCGATGCCGGGGCCGGTATCATGCACCTCGATGCTGAGGCTCCTGCCATGGCGGCGGCAACCCATGAGCACATGTCCGCTCTTCGTGTATTTGATCGCATTGGACACGAGATTCTGCAGCACCCGGCGCAGGAGCTTGCGGTCGGTCTTCACCGCGAGCGAGGACGTGACGACGGTAAGCGTAAGTCCGCGCTCGGCGGCGGCGGGTGCGAATTCGAGCTTGAGGGCTTTCAGGAGGTCGTCGATCGGGAATACCGAGACCTCGGGCTTGAGCGCGCCGGCATCGAGACGCGATATGTCGAGCAGCGCCGACAGGATGTCCTCGACCGCGCCCAGCGAGGCATCGACATTGCGCACCAGCTCGCCTTCCCGGCCGCGCACCTTGCGCTCGACGAGGCTCGCGGTGAACAGGCGCGCCGCATTGAGCGGTTGCAGGATGTCGTGGCTGGCGGCCGCGATGAACTTCGTCTTGCCGAGATTGGCGGCGTCCGCTTCCGATTTGGCATGCGCCAGCTCGCTGTTGAGGCGGGTGAGCTCGGCAGTGCGCTCCTCGACGCGCCGCTCCAGCGTCTCGTTGGCGCGCTTGAGCTCCTCTGCCGCCTTGACCGTTTGCGTGATGTCGGTGAAGGTCACCACATAGCCTCCGTCTTCCGGCATCCGGCTCGAATGCACCTCCAGCACCATGTCGCGCCTGGCCAGATGCTCGATGACCGGCAGATGCGTCGAGGTGATCTTGCTCAGCCGGTCGAGCCGCGCTTCCGGCAGGCGGGCTGCCTCGATGCCGCCCGAGCGCAGCATGGTGTCGATGACCTCCTCGAGCGGCGTCCCGACCCGGCTCATCTCCGCCGGCAAGGCCAGCAGGCCGCAGAACCGCTCGTTCCAGCAGATGAGCTTGCTTTCGCTGTCGAACACGGCGATGCCCTGGCCGACATTGTCGATGGCCGACTGCAGGAGATCGCGGTTGTACTGGATGGCGGCTGAAGCATCGTCGAGGAGCTTCAGCGCGCCCCTCGGGTTCTTGGAGTGGCGCTCGAGCAGGAGGCCCATCACAAGGCGTGAGGACGCGGTGCCGACCGCGCTCGCCAGCAGATGCTCGGCGAAACGCAGCATGCGGATATCGGCCTCGGCCTTGCGGTCATGCGTGACCTCGCGCTGAGCCGCCGCTTCGGCGAAGGCGCGGGATGTGCGTTCGGCACCGAGATAGCGCGCCACCGTCGCCTCCACTTCGCCGGCCGTGACAGCAGTACGCCACAGGCGGAAACCGGGCGCGGTTCCGAGCGGGATATCGCGGGTGACGAAGATGGCGGCCTGCAGCCGCTCGATCCGCGAGGGCGCTCGTATCAGCGAGACCGCGATATAGACGGCGGTATTGACGAGGAGACTCCAGACGACGCCGTGGGTGAGGGGGTCGAAAGCGAGGTTGAACAGCATGCGCGGCCGGAACAGGCCGATGCCGAAAGGCCCTTCGGTGATGAGGCTCCGGTCGATCCACCCGGCATCCGCGAAGGACGGCAGGAACAGCGTATAGGCCCATAGCGCGAAGCCCGCCGTGACCCCGGCCATGGCGCCCCTCGCCGTGCCACCCTTCCAGACGAGGCCGCCGAAGAAGGCCGGGGCGAATTGCGCCACCGCCGCGAAGGAGATGAGGCCGATCTGGGCAAGTGCCGCCGTCGAGCCGATCATGCGGTAATAGCTGTAGGCGAGCAGCAGGATCACCGCGATGGCGACGCGCCTTATGGTGATCAGCACGCGGCCCATGTCGTGATGGATCTGGGCGCGCTCCATGTGCCGGCGCAGCATGATCGGCATGACCAGGTTGTTGCAGACCATGATCGAGAGCGCCACGGCCTCGACGATGACCATGGCGGTGGCGGCCGAGAGCCCGCCGAGAAAGGCGATGAGGGCGAAGCTCTGGCTGCCGGCGAGCACCGGCAGCGCCAGCACGAAAGTGTCGCCGTCGGTGATGCCCGGCTTGAACGTGATGAGACCCGCTATGGCGATCGGCACGACGAAGATGTTGATGGCGATGAGATAGAGCGGGAACAGCCAGGCGGCCCGCTTGATGTCGCCGGCATCGGCGTTCTCGACCACCGCGACGTGGAACTGGCGCGGCAGCAGCACGATGGCGATCATGGCGAGCAGCGTCTGGGTGAACCATGAGCCGCCGGCAAAGCCCTTGCTGAACAGATGTGCGATATCGGGCGCGTGGCGGGCCTGGTCCAGAAGCGCCGCGGGCCCGCCCATCATGGCAAAGGTGATGAAGAGGCCGGCGGCGATGAAGGCGATGAGCTTGACGATGGATTCGACCGCGATCGCCATCATCAGCCCGTGCTGGTGCTCGGTCGTGTCGATATGGCGGGTGCCGAACAGCATGGCGAAGGCGGCCATGGCGACGGTGACGAAGAAGGCAATGTCCTCCGTGATCGGGAGCGGCATCGCGCCGTCGGTCGACCAGCCCGGCGTCGTCATCATGGTTTCGAGCGCGAAGGACACTGCTTTGAGCTGGATCGAGATATAGGGGATGATGCCGACCGCGGCGATGAGGGCGACGATGGCGCCCAGCATTTCGTTCTTGCCGTAGCGCGCCGAGATGAAGTCGGCGATCGAGGTGATGTTCTGCCGCTTCGATATGTCGACGATCGTCTGCAGCAGTTTCCAGCCGATCACGAAGACGAGGATGGGTCCGATATAGATGGGCAGGAAGTCCAAGCCGGAACGCGAGGCGACGCCGACACTGCCGAAATAGGTCCAGGAGGTGCAATAGACGCCGAGCGACAGGGCGTAGATGAGGGAGCGGTGGGTTCCGGACAGCCATCCGCGCGCCTTGCGGTCGCCGAAGCTCGCCACCGCGAACAGGAGGCCGACATAGGCGAGACCCGCGAACAGGACGGTCCAGCTGTAGAACATCGCGCTTTATGTCATTTTTCTGGTACTTTAGCGATGCCCAGCTATGACTTTCAACCACGCCATGAGTGAGGTACAAATTCCTTGTTCGGGGGTTAGACCGGGCATCGTCTGCACAGCAGGAAGGGGATGCAGCATGTGGCAGGAGTTCAAGAGTTTCGCCTTCAAGGGCAACGCCTTCGATCTCGCGATCGGCGTGATCATCGGCGCCGCCTTTAACAAAATCGTCACCTCTATTGTCGACGACCTGATCATGCCGATTGTCGGGTGGGCTACCGGCGGTCTCGACTTCAACAACTATTTCTGGGGCCTCTCCCCAAATGTGACCGCGCCGACATTGACCGCTGCCAAGGAACAGGGTGCTATCTTTGCCTATGGAAGCTTCCTCACCGTGCTGATCAATTTCCTGATCGTCGCCTTCGTTCTGTTCCAGTTGGTCAAGGTTGCCAACCGGATGCGCAAGGCCGAGCCGCCGGCGCCGCCCCCGGCACCGACGCCCTCCGAGAAGCTGCTGGGCGAAATCCGCGACGCTCTCGTCAACAAGAAGTAGGCAAGTTTCACAATCCTGCTCAGCGAACCCGGGTGGTCGACACCCGGGTTCTTTTTGCTAAAGGACCGCCGCATGGACATGCCCTCCGCCCAGACCCTCCTCGATGCCATCACCCGGGCCAGCCGCGATGAGCCCGATTCCGGCATCATCTCCGCGGTCAATCATGGCATCGGGCGGGCCGGCATCATCCCGGTCTGGTCGGGCGAGGGCAATGTGCCCACACCGGAGGCCTTTTGCCGCCCGGCCATCGACAGCCTGCTCAAGGGCGAGACCTTCTATACCTGGCAGCGCGGCATCCCGCCCTTGCGGGCAGCGCTGGCGCGCTATCACACCCGCCATTACGGCCGCCCATTCGACGCGGAGAATTTCTTCGTCACCGGTGGCGGCATGCAGGCGATCCAGACCATCCTGCAGATGATCGCGGGCGAGGGCGATGAGATCGTGCTGCCGACGCCGGCCTGGCCCAATTATGCAGGTCCCATGCGTCTTTCCGGCGCGCGTCCCGTCGAGGTGCCGCTCGATTTCGCCAATGGAAGCTGGCATCTCGATCTCGACAGGCTTTTTTCCGCCATCACGCCCCGCAGCAAGGCGATCGTGCTCAATTCGCCGTCCAATCCCCTGGGCTGGACGGCGAGCCTCGATGATCTGAAGGCGGTGCGCGATGAATGCCGCAAGCGCGGCCTGTGGATCGTCGGCGATGAGGTCTATTCGCGCTTCTATTACGGCAAGGCCGGTGAGACCCGGGCGCCATCCTTCCTCGATATCTGCGATACGGAGGAGCAGCTTCTCCTCGCCAACACTTTCTCCAAGAACTGGGCGATGACCGGATGGAGGGTCGGCTGGCTGCAGGCGCCGAAGGCGGTGGGTGCCGCCATCGAGCGTATCATCCAGTACAACACCTCCGGCACCGCGGCTTTCCTGCAGCAGGGCTGCGCGGTCGCCCTCGATATCGGCGAGGACTTTGTCGCCGAGCAGGTCGCCAGGGCGCGCGCCAACCGTGATCTCGTCGCGGCGTCCTTGCGCGAGCATGCGCAGATCCGTTTCGAGCTGCCGCGCGGCGCCTTCTATATGTTCTTTGCCATCGCGGGCATGAAGGACTCGCTCGCCACAACCTTGCGTATCATCGACGAGGCGGGAGTAGGCTTTGCCCCCGGCGGAACTTTCGGACCGGGGGGCGAAGGCTTCCTGCGCATGTGCTTCCTGCGCGATCCGGCCAAGCTGGCGGAGGCGATGGACCGCTTCGGCAAGTGGCTCAGGACATCAAGGCCCGTTTGATCAAAAATTCCGCAGTGGCGGGCGACTGCTGCCTGAACGGGCGCTGCACTGCACAATGAAAGTGCAACGACGCCCGCTGCGGTTTCAGGGCTCGCGCAAGTCGAAAATAAAATTACTAAGCAATATCAAATAGATATAAAATATTCCAGCCCTTGCCAGGCATCTGGCATGGCCATTGCTATGGATATTGCATCGCAATGTGTTCGATTGGGGTTCCTCCCATCTCCTCAAAAGGCAGTTGCGCAAACTTCAGGTGCTCTTGGGTTCCCCCCATGCACCAGGGGGCAGACAAGGTGAATGGTTGCGCCCAGTCTGCCCCCGCCCATTTTTTCTCATTTTAAAGTCTTGGCAACGGCTTTCTGGGCGTCGAACGCGGCACGCCGGCGCGCGATCTCTTCCGCAGATAGTCGCTCGATATTGGAGTAATCGAGCTTCCATGCGGGCGATGCGCTCCAGCGCAACGGCGACTGCACGGTGGTGCGGGCGGCGGGGGCGGCTTCGAGGAGCTCGAGCGCGAGACGCAAGGTGAGATCCTGCGATGCGGGGTCTTGCGGCCGGCCGGCCGAATTGCCGAGCGGAAAATCCGTGAACAGCAGGCGCGGCACGCCGACATGTTCGACGATGTCTTTCGCCGATCCCATGATGACGGTGGCGATGTCGCTCTCCTCGAGCGCCCGCGCGGCGAGGCTCACCGTCTGATGGCAGACCGGGCAGTTGGGCACGAGCACGGCCGCCTCCGCTCCATCCGCCTGGCATCGCCGCACGATTTCCGGGCAATCGATCTCGAGCGTCGTGCGATGGCTGCGATTGGTGGGCGCGCCATGAAAGCGTTGGGCCAGCGCGCCGATCAGCCCTTCTTGCCGGGCGCGGCGCAGCGCTTTGAGCGGAAAGTAGCTGCCCTGATCTTCCGCCGTCGTATGGGCGCGGTCGATGGCGATGTGCGAAATGCGCAGATCATGATCCTGCACGGTGTCGCCGGAATAGACCTGGTAGAATTTCGCCGCCGCATTATAGGGAGCGCCCGGTCCCTGATCACCCTTGTCGGGCTGATAGGGCGCTGCCGTCGTGATCAGCGCGATGCGGCTTTCCCGCAAAGGCCTGGCAAGCCGCGTGAAAGGCACATCGGCATAATGTGCCCATTGATAGGGCGCGCCATAGCCCAGGCCTGAATAATAGTCGCGTATCCTTTGCAGATAGGGGATCGGCGCATCGAGCGGATCGGCAAAGCCGAAGTCCCGATTTCGCTCATCTGTCCTGCTGGTGTCCGGCATGATAGGACCTTGCCACTGCATCATGCGGGGTGCAATTGCCGGGGGATCAGTGATCAGGGCCATAGGAGCGGGGATGGATTTGGCGGTTGTCGCGCGGATAGAGGCGCGGCTCGCCGATATTCGCCGCGACCACCAGGTCGCGATCCCCTTGGCAATCGAAAGCGGCAGCCGGGCCTGGGGATTCCCCTCGCCCGACAGCGACTATGACTGTCGCTTCGTCTTTGTCCGGCCGCTCGTGCACTATCTGTCCCTGTGGCAGCCCCGCGATGTCATCGAGACGCCAATGGATGCGGTGCTCGACGTCAATGGCTGGGACCTCGGCAAGGCCCTCAAGCTTCTGCTGAAGGGCAACGCCGTCATCGTCGAATGGCTGACATCTCCCATCATCTATGGCGCCGATGCGGCATTCTGCGCGGAATTCCTCGACCTTGCCCGCGGCGTCGCCGACCGGCACATGATCGCCCGCCACTATCTGCATATGGGCGAGGACCAGAGGCGCCGGCATGTCGGCGACGGCCGCATCGTGGCGCAGAAGAAGATATTCTATGCGCTCCGCCCGGCCGCAGCGCTGCGCTGGCTGCGCCACAATCCGGAAGAGGCGGTGGCGCCCATGCATTTCCCGACGCTGCTCCACGGTTGCGATGCGCCACCGTCGGTCATCGAGATCGTCGATGATCTCATGGCCCGCAAGGCCGTCACCCGCGAATTGGGAGAGGGCCCGCTGCCCGAACCCGTGCTCGCCTTCATCGACAATGAATTCATAGAGGCACAGAAGGTGTTCCCGCGCCTGCACCAGGCCGTCGTGCCGGAGCATCGCCGGCGGGCCGAAGCATTCTTCCAGAAAACGATCGGGCAGTTGCGCTAGTTCACGCTGTTGGGAAGCTCCCGCTCGCGTCTGGCGATGAAATCGCGCAGGGCCTCATCGATAGCGTCATCGAGCTTCGGCTCTTCGTAATTGGCGAGCATGGCGCGCGCTTTTTCGCGCCCGCGCAAATCATGGTCCTTGGCGCCCTCCGCCGACCATTGCTCGAAGGAATTGAAATCCATGATGCTCGGCATGAAGAAGGCGCTCTCGAAATGCTCGAGCGTATGCTGGGTGCCGAGGAAATGCCCGGCCGGCCCCACTTCGCGCACCGCCTGCATGGCATCCTTGAAATCGGCGAAGGACAGGCCTTGCGCATATTTGTACCAGGAGGCGAGCTGCTCGGTATCGGTGACGAATTTCGAATAGCCGGCGCACAGGCCCGCTTCCAGCCACCCGGCCGCATGCCAGATGTAGTTGGCGCCCGACAATATGGCGGCGTGCATCAGCATGTTCGCTTCATAGCCGGCCTGGGCGTCATTGAGCTTCGAGCCGACATGGAAGCCCGAAGTGCGCCAGGGCAGCTTGTATTTCCGCGCCAGCGCGCCCATCAGATACATCATCTGCGCGGCTTCGGGCGTACCGCCCATCGGGGCGCCCGACTTCATGTCGACGGTGACCATGAACTGGCCGTAGATCTGGGGACTCCCCGGCCGCACCAGTTGCGTGAAGGCAAGGCCGGCCAGCGCCTCGGCATTGACTTGCGCGACGGCGCCGACGGAAGAGGCCGATGTGGAAGCTCCGCACAGCGCGAAGGGCGCCAGGATGCAGGGCTGGTTATGCGCCGAATAGACTTTCAGCGCATCGAGCATCGTCGCATCCCAGACCAGCGGCGAGTTGCAATTGGTGATCGACACGACGACGGTGTTGTCGCGCACGAAATCCTCGCCGAACACGATGCCGGCCATCTTCATCACATCCTCGGCGCGCTCTTTCGCGGTGACGATGCCCATGAACGGCTTGTCGGAAAATTTGAGCGCCGAATGGATGATGTGCAGATGCCGCTTCGGCACCGCGATCTCCATCGGCTCGCAGATGATCGAGCTCGATGAATGCAGCGTCGGCGACATGTAGGCGAGCTTGTGGAAATTATTCAGATCCTCGAGCGATCCGTAGCGCCGCTCGTTGTCGAGATCGCGCACATAGGGCGCGCCATACATCGGCACGAAGACCGAGTTCTTGCCGCCGATGGTCACCGAGCGCTCCGGATTGCGCGCATGCTGGACGAATTCGGACGGGATCCGGCCTACGAGCTGCATGAGCAGGGCGCGATCGATGCGCACCCTTGTCTCGCGCACATCGGCGCCTGCCTTTTTCCACATGGCGATCGCTTCGGCGTCGCGGAATTCGCAGCCGACCTCTTCCAGGATTTTCAGCGACTCGTCGTGGATGAGCTCGATCGCCTCGTCGGGCACGATCTCATAGACCGGGATGTTGCGCTGAAGCGTGGGGAAGGAGGGAACGGCCTTGCCGCGCATGATCCGCCGGCCCTCGCGGCCGCCGGCGCGCCGGCCATGGGCCGAAACCTGCTTGGACATCTGGTTGGTGTCGAGGGCGGGGCGGGTGTTTTCCATGGCCGGAGCCTAATGCGTCGGGGGCCGGCCTGTCGTGCCCAAAACGACTTGAATCTTCAGTTCCCGTCGCGCGCGCCTGTGGGCGGCAGCGCCCGGGGGATCGAGGCGACGAAGCGCGAGAACAGCTCTCCCTGGGACGAGATGCCGAGCTTCAGATAGATGTTCTTGCGATGTATGCGCACGGTTCCGGTGGCGATGCCGAGCTTCTTGCCGATCGCCTCGGAGGAGTTACCCTTGAGCACCAGTTCGGCGATCTCGGCTTCGCGGTGGGTGAGCTTGCCCTCGCCGAACTGGTGGAAGGCCGATGCCAGGATGCGCTCGGCCTCCTCGACCTCGCGGTCGCGCCGGCTGCCGGAGAAGCGATCCTCGATGTCTTTCCAGTTTTGCGCCGAAGCCGCCGCGACCAGTCCGGCGACGCTCGCCAGCCGTTTTCTTTCCCGTGTGGCGAAGGCCGGCAGCCGCGCCGCATCGCGCATCAGCGAGATCACGACGCGCGTTTTGTGGTTGATCCGGGCGAAGAAAGCGATCTCCTCGGAGAGCCCGGTCTGAACGTAGTAGGACTGGAAGTACTGGCTCTGCGGGAACCTGTCCGGCGCCAGGTCGGCGACGCGGTGCGGCCCCGGCCCCCAGGCCTCGGGCCGCGCGATGAACAAGGGATCGAGCAGATAGGGACCGGCCTGGTAGTCATCGACGAAGATGCGCCGTTTCGCCGCCGGGAAACTGTCATGGAGGTCGATCGGCCGGGCGCTGCCGCAATAGGCGAAGATCACCGAATAATTGAAGGGAACGACATGCTTCAGCGCCTCGATCAGGAGCCGGGCGAAATCCGCCGTGCCGATGGCGCCGATGGTTGCCGCGAGGCTGTCATTCCAGGCCTTGTCGCCGATGCCCCTCATTCCGCCTATCCCATTTAGGATATATACAGTTCAGCATGCTGCTGCGATCATTTTAGCGAATGTGGGATATAACGCCAGCGATGAAAGTTGATGCCCGGCACCCTTATCTCAGGCGCCAGACCGGCTGTAGAGTTTCGAGATGATCGCCAGGGACGCGCCACGCCAATGACGAAGCCGGCCGCCATTCCGGATATTTCGTTTCGCGGCGTATCCAAGCGCTATGGCGACGTGGTGGCTGTCGACAAGGTCGACCTCGACCTGTCCAAAGGCTCGTTCGTCTCGCTGCTCGGACCTTCGGGCTGCGGCAAGACCACCTGCCTGCGCATGATGGCGGGCTTCGAGCAGCCAAGCGCCGGCGAGGTATTCATTCGCGGCGACAATGTCACCGGCGTTCCCGCCTATCGGCGCCCCGTCAATATGGTGTTCCAGCATTATGCGCTGTTCCCGCATCTGAATGTCGCCGACAATGTGTCCTATGGCTTGCGCCAGCGCTCGCCGAGGCCGCCGCGCGAGGGCATCGCCAAGGCGGTCGACGAGGCATTGTCGATGGTCAGGCTTTCCGGCTATGGCGCGAGGCGCATCTGGGAATTGTCGGGCGGCCAGCAGCAGCGCGTGGCCCTGGCGCGCGCTTTGATCAACCGGCCGGCGGTGCTTCTTCTCGATGAGCCGCTGGCGGCGCTCGACCGTAAGCTTCGCCATGACATGCAGATCGAGCTGCAGAACCTGCAGCGCAATGTCGGCATCACTTTCCTGCTGGTGACACACGATCAGGAAGAGGCGCTCTCCATGTCGGATCGCGTCTGCATCATGAAGGACGGCAGGCTGGTGCAGGCCGGCACGCCGCGCGAGCTCTATGACGAGCCGGTCAATGGCTATGTGGCGGATTTCGTCGGCAAATCGAATTTCTTCGCCGGGACCGCCGGCCAGGCAAGCGACGGCCTGATCAAGGTTGCCCTGGTCGACGGCATGAAGACGGCGGGCCGCGCGTCCAGGTCGACGGCACCGCCGCGGCAAGGCGATGCCGTGCTGGTGAGCGTGCGCCCGGAACGTATCAGGCTTGCCGCGGCGGAGCGCGACCTGCCCAACCAGATTGCCTTTCGGGCCGAGGCGAAGGTGCTCAACCGTATCTTTCTCGGCGAGCAGACGGAATATCTCGTGGCGCATGACCGCCTGGGCGAGTTCATGGTGAGAAGTCCTCGTCAGGGCAACCAGGCTCGGGCCTTCGAGATCGGCGACAGAGTGGCAATCGGCTGGCCGCCCGATGCCGCCCTTGTTCTCATAAAGGATTAGGCAGGCCGAGGGACAACAGGAGGAAACGATGTCGGACAACAAGATCATCACGCCGCAGAAATTTCTCGACGAGCTGCGCCGCTTTCAGAAAGGCTCGGTCACGCGCCGCCACTTTCTCGGCGTGACGGGTCTGGGACTGGCGACCGCGGTGCTCGGCACCGCCATGCCGGGCTTGCGCCCGCGCAAGGCCTATGCCGCACTGTCGGGCACGGTGAACCTCACCACCTGGCCCAATTACCACAACCAGGAAAATCTCGACGCCTTCACCAAGAAGACCGGCGTCACCATCAACATGAATGTGTTCGGCTCCAATGAGGAGATGCTGGCGAAGCTCCAGGCGGGATCGACCGGCTGGGACGTCTTCGTGCCGACCAACTACACGATCACCACCTATAAGGGGCTCGACCTCATCGAGCCGCTCGATCTCAAGCTCTTGCCCAATTACGACCCCGCGACGCAGGACCAGCGTTTCACCTCGGAAGGCGCGGTCGACGGCACGGTCTATGCGGTGCCCAAGGACTGGGGCACCACCGGCTTCGTCATCAACACCAAGAATGTGACGCAGAAGCCGGCGAGCTGGAAGGAATTCTGGGACCTGACGAAAGGCCCGCTTACCGGCCGCGTCATGGTGCATGACTACCAGCTCACCACCATCGGCAACGCGCTCAAATATTTCGGCTATTCCTTCAATTCGAATGACGAGAAGCAGCTGGGCGAGGCCGAGAAGCTGATGCTCGAGGCGAAGCCGCATCTGTTCGCCATCAATTCCGACTACCAGCCCTCGATGCGCAATGGCGATGCCTGGATGTCGGTATGCTGGACCGGCGACGGGGTGCAGCTCAAGCGTGACCTCCCGGAGATGGAGTATGTGATCGGCAAGGAGGGCGGCGAGATCTGGACGGACTACTTTGCCATCCCGAAGGGCGCCCCCAACAAGGAAGCCGCCTATGCGCTGATCGACTGGCTGTTGACGCCCGAGATCAATGCCAAGGAAGTGCAGGCGCATGGCTACCCCTCGACCGATGCGCGCACCAACAAGCTGGTGCCCAAGGAGATGCTGGAGAATCCGATCCTCTATCCGGCCGCCGATCTTCTGACCAATCTCGAATTCGGCGCCGCGGCGACGCTCACCAATCCGCTGCGCGCCGAGATCATGGCGCGTTTCAAGTCGGCGTGACCGCCATTGCTCCTCTCCCGTGCAGAAGCACGGGAGAGGAGGCTTTGATCAAGCTGCATGGCCGCCTCCTTGCCATCCTCCCGATCGAAAGTCGTCACCACCTTGCTGGTGGCGCCGGCTGGGCTGTTCTTTCTCTTCCTGCTCATCCTGCCGCTCATCGTCGTCATTATCTATTCCTTCGGCGCGCGCGCCGAAGCCGGCGGCTATGCGCCAGCCTTCACATTCGACAACTACGCGAATCTCCCGGCGCGCGGGCAGGCATTCATCAATACTCTGACCCTCGCTCCTCTCGGCACGCTGCTGACGGTGCTGTTCGCCTATCCGCTGGCCTATTTCCTGGCGGTGAAGGCGAATGAGAGGCTGCGCACGCTGCTCCTCGTGCTGGTGATCGTGCCGTTCTGGACCAGCCAACTGCTGCGCTACTATGCCTGGATCATGATCCTGGGCTCGAAAGGCATTCCGAGCTGGCTCGCCTGGATCGGCATGACCGATGTGCGCATCATCAACACCCCCTGGGCGGTGCTCATCGGCGCCGTCTATGGCTTCCTGCCCCTGATGGTGCTGCCCATCTATGTCAGCCTCGAGAAGCTCGACAAGCGCCTGCTCGAGGCGTCCGCCGATCTCGGCGCCGATGCGCCCCGCACCTTCTGGCAGGTGACCTTGCCCTTGTCGCTGCCGGGCGTGGCCACCGGCTCGATGCTGGTCTTCATCCTGCTGATGGGTGAATATATCCTGCCGCAGCTTTTGGGCGGCGGCAAAGTGTTCTTCATCGGCAATGCGCTGGTCGATCTCTTTCTGCAATCGCGCAATTGGCCGTTCGGAGCGGCGGTCTCGACCGCCCTGGTCGCGATCATGTTCGTCACCATCGCGGTCTATATGCGCTTCGTGTTGAGCCGCGGCGACACGCGCCGCGCCGCTTTGGTGTAGCCATGAGCTTGCGCCTCTACGCCGCCTTCATCTATGTCTTCCTCTATGCCCCGATCGCGCTGATCGTGTTCTTCTCCTTCAATGCCGGGCGTTATGCGATGGACTGGCAGGGCTTCTCGCTCGATTGGTATGGTCGGGCCTTCACCAACCCGATCGTCACCAAGGCGCTGGTGACGAGCCTCATGATCGCCGGGTCGACGGCCGTCATCGCCACCGTTGTCGGCACCTTGTGCGCGCTCGGCCTCGAGCGGATGCGGGGATGGCTGCGCCAGCTCTTCGATGCGCTGATCTATGTCGCGATCATGGTGCCGGGCGTGGTGATCGGCATCTCGACCCTCATCGCCTTCGTCACCGTATTCGATGCCGTCAATCCGGCGCTCGAGGCGGTCGGCATGGCGCGTTTGCAGATGGGCCTGTGGACCGTCATCGCCGCGCATGTCCTGTTCAACCTGGCGGTGGTCGTCCTCATCATCAGGGCGCGTCTTGCCGGCATGGACCGCAGCCTCGTCGAGGCCTCCGAGGATCTTTACGCCACCCCCTTTGCCACCTTCCGGCAAGTGGTCCTGCCCGCCCTCCTGCCCTCGATCCTAGCCGGCTTCCTGCTGTCCTTCACCTTTTCCTTCGAGGATTTCATCATCGCCTTCTTCGTCGCCGGCCCCAATACGACCCTGCCGATCTATGTCTTCTCCTCCATCCGCCGCGGCGTCACGCCGGAGATCAACGCCATCGGCACGGCGGTTTTGTTGACTTCGCTGGCGCTCCTGATGCTGGCGCAATTCCTCTTGCGGGCGCGAGCCAGGGCCCTCTGAAACCTGTCCGGACAGGTTTCAGAGGGATTGGTTCAAATGAATTTCAAATACACGCTTAAGTTTGAGGTGGCACAACTAGTATCGCAGAAGCAACATTAAGCATCTGAAATTTTTCAACTAGTGCAGCTCATTTTCCGGATAGTATTTAAGGCGCAGACCGCCAAATATCTGGGAAGATTATCTTTGAACCTGCTGGCAAATTCGAAAAATACATATATTATTAAGCGCGCTTACCTAGAATTCATAGGTAATCGATACGGGCTTGCGGGGGTAAGCTCAGGAGAATGGTTCGGGAGGAACCATGAACCGGCATGACCCTGAGGTATCCGCCGCGCTTGCGGCGCTGGATTTTGCTGACGCAACGCCGGCACCGGGCCGGGATCACGGCGGCATTCAATCAGTCGACATTGGAATGACGGTTCTCAAGGCCCTGGCCCTGGCCAAGGGACCCATGTCGCTCAAGGAAATCGGCAGTGCCTGCAACATGGCGCCCAGCAAGGCGCACCGCTATCTCCATAGCCTGGTGGCGGGCGGCCTCGTCGCGCAGCAGAAGCGTTCCGGCAAATACGATCTTGGGCCTTTTGCCCTCCGTCTGGGTGCCTCGGCCATCCGCCGCATCGATGTCGTCAACCGGGTCAGCGATCAGCTCGAGGATCTCGTCGAGCAGGTCGGGATGCCGGCGCATGTCTCGGTGTGGAGCCATCAGGGACCGATCGCGGTGCGTTGGCAGCGCATCGCCGATTCGCTCATATCTCCCGATGTCCTGGGGTCGGTTTTCCCGTTGCTGCGCTCGGCGACCGGCAATGTCTTCCTCGCCTACTTGCCCGACCGTGTCACCGGGCCCTTCGTCACGGCCGAGATGCAGAAGGAAGGCGAGCTCGAGAGGTCCATTAATTTCGACGTCGCCGACATCATCCGCACGGTGCGCGAGCAGGGCTATGCCATGACGCTCGGCACCTTCGTTCCCCAATATGTCGGCATCGCCGCGCCGATCATCAACTGGGACGACGAGATATGCGCCGCCGTCACCATCGTCGCGCGCATGACTCGCGACGCGGATCAGCGTCTGTCGGCCGCGGCCCAGCTCAGGGCCTTCTGCCGGAATCTTTCCGCAGCGACGCGCTAGGTATTCGCCAGAGCCTTCAACTTTGGCGGGATTTGCTCCAGGTCCGGAAGAAGGCCGCAGTCGCGCGGCCGTGACCTATTGGACCACGACCGGATTGTTGCAGCGCACGCCATGCACCGTGACGTCGGCTTCGCCGAGCCTGATGCCGAGCGTAGTGAGGGTCGTGTAGACGATCGTGTCGAGCGCCGGCGTGACCGGCAGCAGGAGGGAGCGCACCAGCGCCTTGTACTGGTTCGCCAGAAGGCCCAGCAGATCGGGGAGATTGAGGACGTTGACGCTGAGATTGAGGTTCTCGGCCAGGGATGTGACCAGCGACTGTGTGTAGTTCTGCGTCACCGCCGTCTTGTAGGTGCGATTGGAGATGTCGGTGGCGCTGAAGACGAGATTTTGCGCCGACATGTTGCCGACATTGATATGGGCGCTGCCGCTGATGCGTACGAGCCCGGCAACGTCGACGAGCTGGGCTGCATTGACGGAGGGTGTCTCGTTCACGGCGGTGAAGTTGGTGACTTCGCCGATCCAGGTGTTGAGAATGCCGGGCTGGGTGGCGACGGTGACCTGGTGGGTCGCCGGCGTGGCGCCGCAGGTGACGGCGGCGAGGCGGCCTTCGGCATAGGCCACATCGATGAAGATCGGCAGCCTGATCTTGGTCGCGGCGAGCAGTCCCGTTCCGCCCACCTCGACGGTGAGCTTGATGCGGGTCTGCGCGGTGCGCACGAAAGCACCTTTCTCGCCCACCGTGATCCAGGACGTGCCCTGCGGCGGCTCGCCGATCACCAGGCTGAGCTGCGTGTTGGTGAGGCCGGGGATGGTGGCGCCGAGATCGACATCGACCTGATGCGTGCCATTGGACACGAGCGCCAGCGCGTTGACCATCTGCAGGGCATTCACCGCCGCGGCGAGCCCATATTGCGACGATGTGCCGATCTGCGCATTGGCGGCCTTGCCGATGCTGAGCAGGCGGGTGAGGTCGACCGGTGTGCTGCCGCTCAATGCCTGCGCCAGGTCCTCGAGCGCCTCGGCGGCATCGAGATTGCTGTCGGTGCGCGCCGTCCTGGCCATGGCGGACAGGATATTGCCCGCCGTGAGATCGGCGTCGAGCACCTGCTGATAGGTACCTGCCTCGATATCGGCCTCGATTGCCAGCTGATCCATGAATTTCAGGAGGTCGATATCGACATCGGCAAGCGAGCGGTAGTCCATGACGCGCAGATTGACGTTGCCGCCCAGCATCTGGCCGAGGATGGCGTTAATGATGCCGCCTTCGAGCGACAGGAGCCGCGATCCGATCGAGAAAGCCGCTTCGGCCGGCCGGGTGGCGATCGCGCTCGCCGCGATGCCGACGTCATTGCTCTGGAAGATGCGCGCGAAATAGATGGGTGAATCGGCGCGCGCCACGACGCGCGCCGCGTTGATCGGCAGCTGGTCGGCCACGAAGCGCTGGTCGAGCGGCTTGGTCGAGCTGGGGTCGTAGTTTCCGGTTTCGACGGTGAGCGAGTTGAGCACCCAGCCGCCATTGTCGGTGAAGGTCGCGCTCGCCGCCTGGGTGGCATTGGCCGTATTGCTGGCGGCCGCAATGGCGGCAAGATCGGTGGCGCCCTGCAGCCGCCGGTTGTCAAAATGGATGGAGGCGACATCCACGGCGATGGCGGCAAAGCCGATCATCACGGTCATGACGATGGCCGAAATGATCGCAACCGTACCGTCCTCCGACCGCGACAGCGATCCGAGCCTGTTCCGGAAGTTCATTCAATATCCTCCGATGCGCACGACCGCCGTCCGTTGAATGAGGGACGAAGGCATGGGGATGATGCCGCTCTGCACCTGAAGCGGCAGGTTGGAGATGTCGGTCCTGAGCGTCACCGTGTAGCGGGTGGGATCGCCGGGAAAGGGCGCTGTGGTGACCGTGATCGGATGGCTTTGCAGCAGCCGGTATTGTGGGCTCGATTGGGCGACATAGGTGGTGACGATCGACTGGCGCTCGGTGTCCGTCAGGCCGGCGACCGATGCGCGGGCCGCATCGGCGGTGAGCTCCTGCAGGCTGGAGACCGCGCTGAAATAGATGCCATAGGCGGCGATGCCGAGCAGGATGAGCAGCAGGACCGGGGCCACGATGGCAAATTCAAGGGCGGCCACCCCGCGGCAGTCTTTCCCAATATTGTTGCGCCGGGTCATTTGGAAGTTACCGTCCACCAACTATCCGAGCGAAAAACTACCGAGTATCCTCTAACGAACGCCAAGTGAAACGCGGATAACCTTCCTTAAATGCAGTGAAAACTTGAGATATTTCAGGCGAGGAGCAAGTAACGGACATCCGGAAATTGTGCTTTGGGGTCAATTTGCTCTAAGAATACTGGGTACCCGACGGACAAATTGAGAGAGTAGTGAAAATGGCGGAGGGCATTCCGCAACCGTGAACACCGAGGCAATATTCAACCCGATGGGCATTGACGGATCATTTACGATAATTGCGGCTTCCCCCCTTCCGGGCGCGCTTGTCTCAGCTCCTCCACCGTGCAAACTGGTTCCATGCAGTCGCCGCTTTTCCTGATCGTCGATGATCATCCGCTCTTCCTGGAGGCGCTGGAGGCGGCGCTGCATGCGGCTTTTCCGGCGGCGCAGGTCGAAACGGCCGATTCGATCGCCTCGGCGCGGCGGGCATTGGATCAGGGAATCAGGCCCGATCTCATTCTGCTCGACCTCAAGATGCCCGATACGACCGGTTTCGAAGGGGTGGTCGGCCTGCGGGCGGCCAGTCCCCGCACGCCGCTTTGCATCATTTCTTCCCTGTCGGGGGATGAGATCGTCCGCCAGATCCGCGACCTCGGCGCCTCCGGCTTCATCAACAAAAGCGAGAAGCGCGAGAACATCATTGCCGCGGTCAGGCAATTGATCGACGGGCAGGAATATTTCAGCGCCGGCGGCGATTGGGCCGTCTCCACCTCCCAGGCCTCGCGCAATCGCGAGCTCGAAATCCTCGCCCGGCTGCGTGAGCTCACCCCGCAGCAATACAAGGTCCTGAGCCTCATTTGCGAGGGCAAGCTCAACAAGCAGATCGCCTATGAGCTCGACATCGTCGAGACCACCGTCAAGGCGCACATCACCTCCATCTTCAAGAAGCTCGCCATCCACAACCGCACCCAGGCCGTGCTCATCATGCAGAAGCTCAAGCTGCAGGGATTGATCGTCGATCATCCGGAAGCCTTCACCCAGGCGGAACAGCGCCATGCCGGCTAAGCGCGGGTTTTCCGCAGCCGTCGATCCGGCCGAAGCGGTGCGCGAGCTCGCATACAGGATCGACCAGCCGGAGATGGCTCTTGTCGTCTTCTTCGCCTCGCCGAGCTACGACCGCCCGAGCCTGGCCCGGGCCATTGCCGTCGAATTTCCGGGCGTCGAGGTGATCGGCTGCACCACCGCGGGCGAGATCACCTCCGAAGGCTATCGCGAGAACACCATAACGGCGGTCAGCTTCGGGCGCGACGACTACAAGGCCAGCATAAGCCTCATTTGCGGTCTCGACCGGTTCCGCATGGAGCGCGGCAGCGAAGTGGTGCAGGACCTGTTTGCCGATCTGGACATCGCCCCCCTTACGGTGCGCTCGGTTCCGCACCAGATTTTCGGCATGCTTCTCATCGACGGCATGAGCCGGCAGGAGGAGCTGGTCGTCTCCTCGATCAGCCGCTTCCTCGATCCCGTCCCGTTGTTCGGCGGCTCGGCCGGCGACGGTCTGGATTTCGGCGTCACCTGGGTCTTCGCTCATGGCGCCTTCCATACCAATGCCGCTGTCCTCGCCCTGATCGAGACGAGCTGTCCCTTCACCGTGTTCAAGCTCGATCACTTCCGGCCGACCGACAAGAAGATGGTGGTGACCGAGGCCGATCCGGTCCGCCGCCTGGTCATGGAGATCAATGCCGAGCCGGCGGCGCCGGCTTACGCGAAGATGGTCGGCCTCGACGCGCGCGAGCTCAACCCGATGACTTTCGCCGCCTATCCGGTCGTCGTCAGGGTCGGCGGCGAGTATCATGTGCGCTCGATACAGAAGGTGGAGGCGGACGGGTCGTTGCGTTTCTATTGCGGCATCGATGAGGGTCTCGTGCTGACCGTCGCGGATGGCGATGATATGGCAAGGAATCTCGATGCCGCCCTGACCAGGCTCGCCGCCGAGCTTGGCGCGCTCGATCTCATCCTGGGATTTGACTGCATCCTGCGCCGCCTCGAGGCCGAGCAGAAGCAGAAGAGCCTGGATGTCTCGCAAGTGCTCAAGCGCCACGGTGTGGTCGGCTTCAGCACCTATGGCGAGCAATACCGCTCGATGCATGTCAATCAGACATTCACCGGCGTCGCCATCGGCAGGGCGAAGCGCAAGGGTGATGAACGGCGGACCGCATGACCGTCCGCCGCCCTGCGCATGAGCCAGCCGAGCCCCTGGAGGAGCGTCTGCGCAAGCTGGAGAAGATCAACCGCGCGCTGATGGGCCGGGTCGAGCGCTCGACCGATTTTTCCGGCAACGGCTTTTCGCTGTTCCAGACCGCGATCGTTCTGGAAGGCCAGGTGAGCGCCCGCACCAGCGACCTCAAGCGCACGCTGGAAGATCTTTCCGACGCCTATGCCAGGCTCGAGGATGCCCGCGACGACGCCGAGGAGGCCAAGCAGAACCTGACATCGGCGATCGAGGCGGTGAGCGAAGGCTTCGCCTTGTTCAACGATGCCGAGGAGCTGGTGATGTGCAACACCCCGTTCCGCGCGCTCCTGCCGGACATCGAGACGCGGCTTGCGCCGGGGACACCGTTTCCCCGCATTGCCGAATTCTTCTCGCAGAGCCGGCACCTCGTGCTCGATCAGCACCGCTCGCCCGAGGCCTGGCGCGCCGCCCGCATCGATCTGTTCCGCAAGCCGCATGCCGCCTTCATCCAGAAGCTGTCCCAGGACCGCTGGATCCAGGTGTCCAACAAGAAGACCGACACCGGGGCGACGGTGGTCTTCCAGACCGACATCACCGACATCGTCCGTGCCGAGCGGCTCAGGCGCGAGCGCGAGCTCGATGAGCAGTCGAAGATCCTGCAGGCGACGCTCGATCATCTGCCGCAGGGCATCTGCATGTTCGCGAGCGATCTGCGCCTCAAGGCGTGGAACCACCGCTTCATCGATCTCCTGAGCCTGCCCCTGCGCCTGGTGACGCCGCTCGCCAGCTTCGAGCGCATATGGGAGTGGGCGGGCAAATCGGTTTTCGTTCATGACGGTGCCGGCGTCGCGGCGGTATCGGGCTGGCTGCGCGCGCCTTCGGCCGATCTCGATTCGATCGAGCTCGGCAAGAGCGATGGATCCATATTGAGCGTCAGCGGCAATGTCATGCCGGATGGCGGCATCGTGGTGAGCTTTGCCGACGTCACCGAGGAGCGCCGCGCCAGCGCCGCCTTGCGCGAGGCGAAGGAGACGCTGGAGCAGCGGGTCGAGGAGCGCACGGCCGAGCTCACCCGCGAGGTGATCGAGCGGCGGGCCATCGAGGTCGAGCTGATCAAGGCGCGCGACACGGCCGAGGAGCTGACCAAGAGCAAGACGCGCTTCCTCGCCGCCGCCAGCCATGACGTGCTGCAGCCGCTCAATGCGGCGCGGATCTTCCTCTCGCTGCTCGGCGGCACCGGTCTCGATCTGCGCCAGCAGCATTTCGCCGGCAAGGTCGACAAGGCCTTCGGCTCGGTCGAGGAAGTGCTGGGCACGCTGCTCGACATTTCGCGCTACGACAGCGGCAGCGTCGAGGCCAATATCGTGCCCTTGTCGGTGGCCGAGATACTGACGACGCTTGCGGCCGAGTTCCAGCCGCTGGCCGATCAGAAGCAGCTGAGATTGCGCTGCATGCCCTCGGGACTATACGGCTTGAGCGATGCTCGGCTGCTGCGCCAGATCATCCAGAACCTGGTATCCAACGCCGTCCGCTATACGACGCGGGGCGGCGTCCTTGTCGGGGCGCGCCGGCGCGGTGGGATGATCTCGGTCGAAGTGTGGGATACGGGGCCCGGCATCCCGGCCGACAAGCGGGATTTCATCTTCGAGGAGTTCCGGCGGCTCAACCAGGACGTGCCGGATACCCCGAAAGGGGCGGGGCTGGGGCTTGCCATTGTCAGGCGCATTGCCCGGCTGCTCGATCACCCGATCGCCGTCAGATCCGTCATCGGCAGGGGATCATGCTTCTCCATCGAGTTGCCGCTATGCGCGCCGCCGCGCCGGGTGGAGCATAAGGCATCGGCCGAGCGCCTGCCGGTCGACCTTGCGAGCTTCACCGCCATCGTCATCGAGAACGACCTCGCCATTCTCGAGGGCATGATGGAGCTCCTGCAGGAAAGGGGCATGCGCGCCATCCCGGCGGTGTCGATCGGCGAGGCGCTCGAGACCCTGCAGAGCCTGGAGAAGACGCCGGACCTGATCATCGCCGATTATCATCTCGATCAGGGGACCGGCACCGACGCCATCGCCGCGATCAGGCGCGCGGCCGGCCATGCCATACCCGCCATCGCCGTCACCGCCGATCAGACCGCCAAGGTGCAGGCCGAGATCCGCAAGGATCACATCGCCTATTTGCGCAAGCCCATCAAGACGGGCGATCTTTTTGCGCTCATCCGCAAGGTGATCGCGGAGTAGCTCGTTCTACGCCGCCTCGACTATCCGGATTTCCAGCTCCTTGCCCAGAGCGCGCACCGCGCTATCGATCTGATCGAGGCGAGAATCATGATCGAGGTCGAGCAGCCGGTCGATCTGGGGAGCATGGACGCCGAGCTTGCGGGCGAGGTCGGCTTTCCGCGTTTCCGTCTTGATCATCAGATCGTAGAGGGCCAGTTTTGCTGCGATCAGTGTGGAAAAATTCACATAAAACTGACCGCGTTTCGCCTTGGAAGGTTTCGGGATCTTTTCTCTGTCGCTGATCCGGCCCTGGATGACGGTCGCAAGAGCATCGACAGCCCGGGCAAGAGCCTCGGCCTTGTTTTCGCCGAAAGTGACAAGCTCGGGGAAGTCCGGTGCCGTGACCAGGAGGGTGTCATTGCTGTCTTTCTTGAGAATAACGGGATAGCGCAACACTATTTATCCTCCTTCAAATCCAGGTCCTTCAGTATTTTGAGCCACAGGCCCTTGCCGAGATCCCTGGCGCCTCATGCTGAGGAAGTTTGCCCGGCTCGAAAGTACAGCCCAGTCGGGACAGGAAGCGTCGAGCCTGACGGCTGTTCATAGTGTAGCACAACAGAAGTGTTTATGAAACAGATATGTTGTATCCAGGGGGAGGAGCCGGTTCATGTGAGGTTGCTTCACGCTCTCTTGCTGGCTAGTGGAAGTCCCGGCTCTTGATGAGGGCCGGCATGTCGGTTTCGGGGGACTCCTCCTGTCGGAGTCCTCGCATTTCGACGGTGAGATCGGTGAAGCTCTCGGCGATCACATGGATGACGAGGCCGGAGCGCTGCAGCCTGCCCTTGATGGCGAGGAATTCGCCCGTCATCACCACCCGCCGGTTTGCCGCCAGGATCTTGGGCCACACGATGACATTGACGATGCCGGTCTCGTCTTCGAGGGTGATGAAGACGACGCCCTTGGCGGTGCCCGGCATCTGGCGCATGAGGACGAGGCCCGCGACCGTGACCTGCGTGTCCTGCTTCAGCCTCTCGTCGCGATGCTCGCGGCTGGTGATCGCCCCAAGCTTCTTCAATTCGGCGCGGAAGAAGCTGCAGGGATGCGCTTTGAGCGAGAGGCCGGTGGTCTCATAATCCTCCATCACCTCTTCGCTGAGCTCCATAGGGGGCAAGGCGACAGGGGGCTCGGCGAACAGCCCATCCTCGATATGAGGGGCGAAGAGCGGCAGGTTGCTGTCCTGGGCCGACGACTGGTTCCTTACCGGTTCGATATCGAGCCGGCCGAGCCGCCGCATGGCCCACAGAGCCGCCCGTCGGTCGAGGTCCATCGAGGTGAAGGCGTCGGCCTCCGCCAGCCTTTCGAGGGTGAAGCGCGTCACGCCGCTGCGTCGCGCCAGTTGCTCCAGGCTCGAATAGCCATTGCCGCGATGCGTGATGAGCGCTGCGATCTCGTCTTCCTTGAGGCCGCCGATCTGGCGGAATCCCAGCCGCACCGCGCAACTCTCCGCCGACAAGGGCTCGAGCGTGCAGTCCCATTGGCTTTCATTGACGTCGGCGGGGCGGATGACGACGTCATGCTCACGCGCATCGCGCACCAATTGCGCCGGCTGGTAGAAGCCCATGGGCTGGCTGTTGAGGATGGCGGCGCAGAACACATCCGGGTGGTGGCATTTGATCCAGGCCGAGGCATAGACGAGGAGCGCGAAGCTCGCAGCATGGCTTTCCGGGAAGCCATATTCGCCGAAACCTTCGATCTGGCTGAAGCAGCGCTCGGCGAAGTCGCCGTCATAGCCCCGCGCCGTCATGCCGTCGACGAATTTATCGCGAAACTTCACGACATCGCCATTGTTGCGGAAGGTCGCCATGGATCGGCGCAGCGCATCGGCTTCATGCGGGGCAAAGCCTGCCGCCGTGATGGCGATCTGCATCGCCTGTTCCTGGAACAGCGGCACGCCTTTGGTCCGCTTGAGCACTTCTTCCAGCTCATTTGCCGGCCCGAAAGCGGGATCAGGTGAAGGATAGGTGGTCTTCTCGATGCCGTCGCGCCGCTTGAGATAGGGATGCACCATATTGCCCTGGATGGGTCCCGGCCTGACGATCGCCACTTCGACCACGAGATCGTAGAATTCCTTGGGCTTGAGCCGCGGCAGCATCGACATCTGTGCCCGGCTTTCGACCTGGAACACGCCGACGGAGTCGGCCCGGCTCAGCATCTCGTAGGTCTCGGAATCCTCATAAGGCAGGTCGAAGATCGAATGGAACGGCTTCCTGTATTTGTGGCCGTAATGGGCGCGCAGGAACTCGAGCCCGCGCCTGATGCAGCTCAGCATGCCGAGCGCCAGCACATCGACCTTCATGAGGCCTAAAGTGTCGATGTCGTCCTTGTCCCATTCGATGAAGGTGCGCTCGTCCATCGCCGCATTGCCGATCGGCACGGTCTCGTCCAGCCGCTTGCGGGTGAGCACGAAGCCGCCGACATGCTGCGAGAGATGGCGCGGAAAGCCGATGAGCTCATTGGCGAGATCGACCGCCTGGCGGATTTTCTCATTGCCCGGATCGAAGCCCGCTTCGCGCACATATTGATCGGGCATATGGCTGCCATAGCCCCAGATCGTCTTGGCGAGAGTGGCCGTGACATCGGGCGTGAGGCCCAGCGCCTGGCCCACTTCGCGGATGGCGCGGCGCGAGCGGTAATGCACCACGGTGGCGCAGATGGCGGCGCGCTCGCGCGAATAGCGCTTGTAGATATACTGGATGACCTCCTCGCGCCGCTCATGCTCGAAATCGACATCGATATCGGGCGGCTCGTTGCGCGCCTGCGAGATGAAGCGCGAGAACAGGAGCTTGGTCGATCTGGGATCGACCTCGGTGATGCCGAGGCAGAAGCACACCGTGCTGTTGGCCGCAGAGCCGCGTCCCTGGCAGAGGATATTCTCGGCCCGCGCAAAGGCGACGACATCATGCACGGTGAGGAAGTAGCGGGCATAATCGAGGCTTTCGATGATGCGCAATTCCTCATGGATATTCGTGGTGACATCGTCCGGCACGCCATCCGGATAGCGCCTTTTGGCGCCGGCCCAGGCGAGGTCGGCCAGATGCTCCTGCGCCGTCTTGCCGGGCGGTATAGGCTCGTCGGGATATTCATATTTGAGATCGCCGAGCGAGAAATGGCAGCTTCGGGCGATCCCGACGCTGCGCCGGACGGCATCCTCATGGCCGGCAAAGAGGCGCAGCATCTCCTCTGCCGGCTTGAGATGGCGCTCGGCATTGGCATTGAGCCGGAAGCCTGCCTGCGCGATGGTGCATTTCTCGCGGATGCAGGTGAGCACATCGGCAAGCGGCCGCCGCTCGGGAACGTGATAATGGACGTCATTGAGGGCGACGAGGGGAGTCCGGTTCTGGCGGGCGCATTCGGCGAGCCTGGCAAAATATTGTTTCTCATCACCCCTGTGACGATGGATGGCGCCGAGAAAGACCCGCTCGGGGGCAGCTTTCGCGAGCTCCGCGAGATGAGACAGGAAAGCCCGATCGAGCCTGGGTGGCGGCAAAGCGATCAGCATCTGCCCTTCACTTGCCGCGCAAATCTCGGCGAAAGTGATATGGCATTCGGCTTTCTTCGCCTTGCGGTTTCCTTCTGTCAGCAAGCGGCAGAGGCGGCCATAGGCGTCACGGTCGGTCGGATAGGCAAGCGCTTCAAACCCGTCCAGCGTGACAAGACGAACGCCGACCAGATATTTGATTTTGCGGTTGCGGGCTTCATCATAAGCACGCACCACCCCGGCGAAGCTGTTGCGGTCGGCAATGCCGATGGCGGCAAGGCCGAGCTCATCGGCGCGCTGGACCATCTCCTGGGGATGCGAGGCCCCGCGCAGGAAGGAGAAATTGGTGGTGACGGCGAGTTCGGCGTAGCTCATCGCGCGGCTCACGCGAAAAAGCCATGGACGAACCAGCGGGGGCTGGCCGTCTCGCGCCCATAAAGGCCTTCGCGATAGAGCCAGAAGCGCTGCCCGGCCGAATTCTCGAGACAATAATAATCGCGCGTCAGGCCATCTGCGTCGCTGCGCCACCATTCATCGGCGATCCGCTCAGGCCCTTGCGCCACCATTATGCTGTGGGCTTTGCCGCGCCAGCGGAATTGCCGCGGCGGACCGTCGGGAATGAGGGCGGTGACCTCAGCACTTTCCGCTTCCGGCAGAAGCAAGACCGGCCGCGGGTCATCCGCATCGGGCTCGGGCCAGGCGGGCTGTGCCTCCTCCGCCTTGCGGGAAATCCCGGCGCGCTCGGGAATATGGCTTTCAACGGCGAGAAGCTGCCTGACACTTTCCGCACCCAGGCGCTGGCGCAGCGCATCGATGAGGAGGGCCTGCTTCTCCGCTGTCGGGCCCTCATCTTGCGGCGAAGCGAGATCGCCTTGCCGGGCCGCAAGCTTTTCGGGCAGGGTGACGGAAAGGCCGATGCAGTCGAAGCCGAAACCGGCCTCAAGCCCTTGCCCCAGGCCGTCGAGCTTGAGGGAGAGAAGCCTGGCGATATGGGCGGGATCGCGCGTCGGCGCGGCAAGGCCGATATCGAGATGCTGGACGGCGCCATCGACGCGATGCAGCGTAAGCCTGAGAGTCCGGATACCGACAGCGTCGCGGATCAGCTTAGGGGTAAGCCGTTCCACCAGCCTCCGCGCCGTCGCGATGATGATCTCCTGCACGAAGATCGGATCGAGGAAAGAGCGCTGCACATGATAGACGGGCGGCGGCGCGATGTAATGCAAGGCCTCGGGCCTGACGCCCAGCGCCTGGTCGAGGCGCATGAGCAGCTCCTTCTCGAAGCGTGCCGCGAAGGGCGCGCGCGGCGCATCGATCAGCATGCCGATGCGCTTGAAGCCGAGCCGGCGCAAGGTCGCCTGGCTGTCGGGGCAGAGCCTCAGCGCCGCAACCGGCAGGGGACGCAGCGCCGCTCTTTCCTTTCCCTCGCCGAGGCAGAGCGGCAGATGCGGCGCATGATGCGAGAGCGCCCAGGCGGCACCCGGCGTGCCGGCAATGGCGCAGCGTGCCGCGAGGTGGAATTTCCCGAGGCGCGTGATGAGGTCATCGAGCAAGGCGGCCTCGCCGCCGAAGAGATGGGCGCAGCCGGTGATATCGAGGAAGAAGCCATCGCCGCCATTTTCAGGCCCCCAGGGTGCGGCTGCCGGCGTGTAGCGCGTTGCCCACAGTGTCAGCCGGTGCAAGGCTCGCGCGTCATTTTCGGGCTCGAGCGGGCGCACTTGCAGAAGGCCGCCGGCCTTGGCGCGCGCATCGCTCAGGGTCTGGCCGATGAAGAGCCCGTTTCTCTCGGCAGCCGGGTTCGTGGCGGCGATGCGGGGGCCACCCGAAGCCTCGACGGTGAGAACGAAAGGCTGGTCAGGCGTGACCGAGTTGCCGGCCTCCTGCGCTGTCAGGAAGCGCAGGATCGGCCAGCGCGGCAGCCAGACCGAAACGATGCGACGCATGATGCCACTCCAACACAAACTCACCGGGCCAGCCATTGCGGCACCGCTCGAGCCTCACCTGCCAGCAGGGCGCGATGAGGCCTGAGGAGGTGCTGCGATGAGCGGGTGCCGCCGCAATGCTCCAGCGTGTTTCGACGGCGCTCGCGGCCGACCCATCAGGTGGCCGCAGCACCAGCAGCGGCCGCCGCGCCTCGCGCGCGGCGAGGCTGAGCCGCTGGCTCTTTTTTAGATCGAGCGATCGCGAGAGGAGGCCGGCCGTGATCCGGGCGGCCCCCGAATGCAGGATTTCCTCGATGGCCCAGAGCGCTTCGATATCGTTGCGCGCTTCGACCAGCGTGATGCGGCCGGGATCGAGCCCGAGCATATTGAGGCCGTGGCCGTAAAGCCGGCCGGTGGAAAGGAGTCCTGGCGCCGACGTGACGATGAAGAGGGGCTCGGTGCCGGGAGAGATGGCGGCCATGAGGGCGATGAGGAAGCCCAGCGCCGCCGGCTGGTCTTCCGGCGTGGCGGCATGGATCTCATGCACGCTTTCGAGCGACAGGCCTTGCCGGGGCAGATGCCGGTCGAGCGGCAGCTCGAAGGAGAAGCACGGGCGTTTCAGCGATTTCGGGGGCGGCGAGGCGAGAAGCTGGCGCAAATCATCCAGGCTGGCAGGTCGCTGGGCCTGCCGCTTTCCAGAATGAGGTAGGGTTACCGGTACGGAACTCATGGGGTATTTATAGAACAATAAAAGAACAAAAACAATACGAGAAGGCCGCCAATCCGAGGCTCTTCCTAACTTCTTGGAATCAATCGAATTCACAAAGGGAGTGCAGGATCCCTGTCACTCCTGCGTCTCGAAATCCTTCATCAAAGGCGTCGGATCGGTCACCGGCGTCGGGATCGCCACCCCGATGCGGGCCAGCGTATAGCGCACCCGGCGCAGCGACTCGCGCGCTTTGGTGCCGAGCTTGGCGGCGACGCCGGCGGCGATCGTATCGATCACAGCCATATGCGCATAGCGCGACGGTGTCGGCACCAGCACATTGTCGCCCTCGGCAATGGTGATCGCGATGAGCATGTCGGCGGCCTCCGCCAGCGGCGTGCCGGGCCGTGTCAGGGCGATGGTGCGGGCGCCGAAGGAACGTGCGATCTCCACCGCCTCGACCACCGGCTTCGAGCGGCCGCTATTGGAGATGGCGAGCACCGCATCGCCGGGCCTGAGCGTCGCCGCCGACATGCGCTGCTGATGCCCGTCAGTATAGGCCGCGACCGGAATGCCGAGCCGGAACAGGCGCAGTTTCGCATCCTCGATCATCGCCGCCGAGCCGCCGCCCTGGCCATAGAGATCGATGCGCCGGCTGTTGGCCAGGGCCTCGATCGCCTCCCCGATGACCTGGGTGTCGAGCTGGTCGAGGCATTCGCGCACCGCGGTCGCCGCGCGCATCATCACGGTGCGGGCGAGCTGGCCGACATCGTCATCGAAGACACGGTCCGATTTGAGATAGGCGGATGCCACGGTGAGCGTGGTGGCGAGCTTGATCTTGAAATCGGCGAAGGAGCTGCAGCCGAGCGAACGGCAGAAACGCGTGACGGTCGGCTGGCTCACTTTCGCCTTGTCGGAAAGATCGGCGATCGTCATGCGCGTCGCCGCCTCGTAATCGCGGCAGACAATCTCGGCGACCCGCCTTTCGGATGGGGATAATTCGCTTTCGATGCGCTGGATGCGCGAGACGATGTCGATCGCCGGGGGATGCTCTGTCGCTCTCTCGCCGCGCCGCCGCGCCATTCGCTTCGTCCTGGGGACTTTCCAATCTCGTAATTAAATTACACTCTTTTGGACATTCGGCAAGCGTCCGCATAAGTGCCCATGAATCCGTCAAAGCCGGCCGGAATTCCCATGGAACCTTATGTTGCCGGGCTTTTCAGGGAACCTCTCACGACGCGTCCGACTAATTGCTATTGCAGAGTCTGAAATTTTGTAACATGATTTGATAAAATAGCGGCGGCAAGTCGTTGAGGGTCGGAAACACCATGATGGATGCGACGCATATGCGCACAGCTCCCGGCGCGGCGGACAAAAAAGCGACCAAGATGTTCGTCGAGGGGGCGACCAAATATTATCAGACCCGCACCGGCTCGGTGCATGCCCTCGACAATGTGTCGCTCGAGGTTCGTGATGGTGAGTTCCTGTGCATCCTCGGCCCCTCGGGCTGTGGCAAGTCGACCTTGCTGTGGTCGATGGGCGGGCTGCACGACCTGAGCGGGGGAGAGATCAGGCTCGGGCATGAGAAGATCAGCAAGCCGCATCCGGAGATCGCGATGATCTTCCAGGACGCCAATCTTCTGCCCTGGCGCAATCTCGCCGCCAATATCGCGCTGCCCTTCGAACTCAAGCGCAAGAAGGTGGACCAGGAGCGTGTCGACACGCTGCTCCGGCGCGTCAATCTCAAGGGCTTCGAGACGAAATTCCCGCGCGAATTGTCGGGCGGCATGCAGCAGCGCGCCTCGATCGTGAGGAGCCTCTCGGTCAATCCCTCGCTGCTGCTGATGGATGAGCCTTTCGGCGCGCTCGACGCCTTCACCCGCGATGAGATGAACCTTCTCATCCAGGAGATCTGGATGGAGACCGGCAAGACCATCGTCTTCGTCACCCATTCGATTTCCGAGGCGATCTTCCTCGCCGACCGCGTCGTCGTGATGTCGGCGAGGCCCGGCCGCATCGCTTCCATCTTCGACATCGACATTCCGCGCCCGCGCCCGGTCGATATCCAGACCAGGCCCGATTTCATCGAGCGCGTTTTGCATATCAAGGCGAGCATCGATCATGGCCGCAGCCCCAATGAAGGGCTGGCGATCACCTAGAAACACTGAAGGCTGTCGCATGCGAAATCTCCGCCCCATCCACTATCCGTCACCCCGGCGAAAGCCGGGGCCCATTAAATTCTCTCAACGCGGGCGGCGCCGCCCGCTTGGTTCTATTCAGGAGGTCCCGGCTTTCGCCGGGATGACGGTTTGGAGGATGAGTGCGGAACTCCCGAACAAGACCCGGAGAAGGTTCAGAGGAGAATGACTGTGGACAAGGCGCTGGGCAACAAGATCCCGGAATTCAACAAGAAGAAAAGCGAGGGCGGCGGGGTCGGCCTGTCCGGCACGTCGCTGGGGCTCGGCGATCACCGGACCAAATTCGAGACCTTGATCATCATCCTCGTCGCCGTGGTCATCATCGGCGGCGCCGAGTTCCTGCTCAAATGGTTCGGCGTGCCGCAATATGTGCTGCCCACGCCCAGCCAGATCGTGACCGCGCTCTTCACCGAATGGAAATTCATCTGGCCGCATCTGCTCACGACGCTCTATGAACTGCTGGTGGGTTTCGCCATCGGCGCCTCGATCGGCTTCGTCCTGGCCGCCGTCATCACCCAGTTCCCCTTCGTCGAGAAGATCGTGACGCCCTATATCCTGCTGCTCGTCACGACGCCGATGCTGGCGCTGGTGCCGCTCCTCATCCTGAAGCTGGGCTTCGGCAGCGAGCCGCGCATCATCGCGGTGGCGCTGGCTTCGGGCCCGATGGTGATGATCAATTCGGCGACGGGCTTCCGGCGCGTCGATCTCGCCAAGATCGCGCTCGCCCGCTCTTTCGGCGCCTCGACCTTCCAGATCTTCACCAAGATCCGCATCCCGATGGCCATGCCGATGATCATTGTCGGGCTCATGGTCGGATCGATCTTCGGCCTTCTCACCACCGTGGGCGCCGAAATGGTGGGCGGTGCCGAAGGCCTCGGCAATCGCCTGACCTACTATTCGGCGCTCATCCGGATGCCGCAGTTCTTCGCCGTCATCCTCATCCTCGCGATCATCGGCATATCGATCTATGTGCTGTTTTTCTGGATCGGCAAGAAGTGGGCAAGTTGGGAAGCGTGATGGCATCGGCCCGAAAAGTGTGCAGCGGTTTTCGGACAAGCCGATGCCCAAAAAGTGACTTTTCAAGTGCGTGACGACGATAAGACGACAAAGGCACAAACCAGGAGGAAACCAGACATGAATCAGATGATGATTGGACGGCGTCGTTTGTTGAGCCTGACCGCCGCGGGCGTCTCGGTCGCGGCCATGGGCGGCTTGGGCGGCGCGCGCAAGGCCCATGCGGCCGACACGGTGCGCTGGGTGTCGCCGCGCGGCACCATCGAGGTGCTCGACGACTACCCCTATTGGGTCGGCAAGAAATACGGCTATTTCGGCGATATCGAGACGACGCTCGAGCCCGGGCCTTCCGATGCGACGGCCTGCGTGAAGCTCGTCGACCAGAATCAGGCCGATATGGGCTATCCCTCGCCGGGCGTCTTCTCGCTGGGCCTGGCCCAGGGCATCCCGCTCGTCTCCGTCTTCCATATGGGCGGCGCCGATGTGTTCGACTTCGCCTTCCGCAAGGGTGAGAAACCGGCCGACATCAAGGGCATCGAAGGCAAGACGATCGTGCTCGGCTCCGCCGGCTGGCAGTCGATCTGCGATCCGATGCTGAAGGCGGCGGGCGTCGACATCAGCAAGGTGAAATATGTCGATGGCGGCTGGCCGGCCTGGGGCACGGTCCTCAAGCAGGGCAATGGCGATGCCGCTCTGTCCTGGGAAGGCTGGCGCGCCCAGTGGAAGGGCCAGGGGCTCGATTTCGACTATTTCCTCGGACGCGACTTCTCCAAGCTTCCCGCCAACAGCTTCGTTATCCGCAAGGCGGATTTCGAGGATGCGGCGAAGAAGGAAGTCTATGGCCGCTATTTGCAGGGCTGGGCCGCCGGTCTCGAATTCGGGCGCCAGAATCCGCGCGCCGCGACGCAGATCGTCATGGAGCAGTTCCCCGGCCTCTCCTCGCAGATGAACCCGTCGGTGGCGACGGAATCGATGATGCAACTCGCCAATGTCTTCGCCGGCCGCTGGGACGAGCGCAAGAAATGGGGCTATCACATCCCGGAAAGCTGGCAGCTCTTCTTCGATACGGCCAAGGAGATCGGCCAGATCCAGGGCGACTTCAAGGTCGAGGACGTGGTGAAGAACGATCTCGTCGATGTCGCCAATTCCTTCGACGCGGCCAAGGTCAAGGCCGATGCCGATGGCTTCGCGCTGTCCGACGACTACAAGAAAGTGGATGTCGACGCCATCAAGGCGGCCCTCTGATCTAAGGTGGCGGCGGTCCATGCGGCCGCCGCCAATTCATCCATCCAGCCGGAGAGCAGCGCCCATGTTCGTCTTTGACCATGTCGGCATCACCACCACGGTGCCCCAGCCCGACGAGAACTGGGTGGAGCAG
Source organism: Taklimakanibacter lacteus (assembly GCA_003576695.1). Classification (GTDB taxonomy): domain Bacteria; phylum Pseudomonadota; class Alphaproteobacteria; order Rhizobiales; family Aestuariivirgaceae; genus Taklimakanibacter; species Taklimakanibacter lacteus. The sequence goes on along the minus strand of QOZQ01000005.1, from coordinate 304,192 downwards.
TCGCGCGTATGGGTGACCAACCCGCGCAACCATCCCGAGCACATCGAGTTCCTGCGCTATGAGCCGGGAACGACAGTGCCCGAAATCATCCGCAACAATCCGCATATCGCCTTCCGCGTCGATGCCTTGGCGCCTCATATCGAAGGACAGGAGATCTTGATCCCGCCTTTCATCGTCGGCGACTTCCTGGAAGTCGTATTCATCCGCAAGCACAACACCGTCTTCGAATATATGCACTATCTGAAGGAAGGCTGGTTCGGGAACTAGAGCCTGCCACTCCTCAATCCGGACAATCAACGACATGAGCTACAGAGCCATCTACACCTATGCCTGGGACCTCGCCGAGGAAGGCGTCAGCAAAGCCACCGACCAGTTCCTGAAGCTGGGTCTCGATACCGTGACCATGGCCGGCAGCTATCACGCCGGCAAATTCCTGAGGCCGCATGGCCGTTCCGGCAAGATCTATTTCCCCGAGGACGGCACGGTCTATTTCAATGCCGATCCCGCCCGCTACGGGGCGATCAAGCCGGTGGCGAACACGATGCTCCAGGAGCGCGATACTTTGCGCGAATTGACCGACGACAAGCGCATGGCGGTCAATGTGTGGCTGGTGCTCCTGCACAATACGTTGCTCGGCAGCGCCCACCCCGAGGCGGCTGTCACCAATGCCTTCGGCGATAAATATATCTATAGCCTGTGTCCCTCGGCCCCCGCCGCCCGCGCCTATGCGCTGGGCCTCGCCAGGGATGTGACTGAAAGCTACGACGTCTCGGGGCTGTCGCTCGAAACGCCGGGCTTTCTCCCCTATGCGCATGGCTATCACCATGAATTTGCGCTCAACGCATCCAACCGGTGGCTCGACAGCCTTCTCGGCCTGTGCTTCTGCGACCACTGCGTAAAGGATGCGGAGGGGGAGGGGATCGACGTGCGACGGGTGAAGGCTGACGTCGTGCGCGATGTGAGCGACTATCTGGCGAGCGATGTCGATTTTCCGGCCGACATGGCGGACGCCTTCTGGCATGCCGACACGCAAGGCGATGAGGAGCTCAGCGAGTTCCTCCGCTGGCGCACCGAAGTCGTGACGTCAGTCATCAGCGAAATTCGCAAGAACGTGCGCAAGGATGTCAATATCGCGATCATTCCTTCGGTCGCGCGCCCGACCGGCGGCGCCTGGTATGAGGGCAGCGATCTCAAGGCCCAGGCGGAAGCGGCGGGCATCATCGAAGCCTGTTTCTATGAGCCGGGCGCGGCGCGGGTGAAGGCCGATCTCTTCGACATAAAGCGACGGCTGCGCGGTGTCGGACAGCTGCGCGGCATCATGCGGCCGGCTCATCCCGATTTTCCCGGTGAAGCGGAATTCCTGGCCGGGGTCGAAGTCCTGGCCGCAGGCGGCGTCAAGGAGCTCGCTTTCTACAATTGGGGCCATTTGCGCCAGGCCAATGTCGAGCGGATCGGCAAGGCCATGAAAATCCTGGACCGATACGCATGAGCTTCAAGGGCAAGGTCGTCGCGGTCACCGGCGCTGCGGGCGGCATCGGCCAGGCTGTCTGCCGTTACTTTGCAGGTGAAGGGGCGGCGATTGCGGCCATCGACAAGAAGGACAGCGTCGCATCCTTTGCCGCTGAGCTGAGGCGGGAAGGAACGAAGATCGCCCATGCGACCGCCGACATCGGCGATGCCGGGACGATTGCGAAGGCATTCGCCCATCTTGCCGGCGAGCTGGGGGCGGTGGACATCCTCATCAACAATGCCGGCTTCTCCGATCATCCCACCTTGGCGCGCACCGATCCCGCCGGCTGGCAGGCGGATATGAACGGCAATCTCAACGGCGCCTATAACTGCGCCCATGCCGTGCTGCCGGCCATGCAGGAGAAACGCCAAGGCTCGATCATCGCAGTCGGCTCGGTCAACGGACTTTCCGCACTGGGCGATCCGGCCTATAGCGCCGCCAAGGCCGGCATGATCTCGCTCACCCGCTCGCTGGCGCTCGAATATGGCCGTTTTGGCATCCGCTCCAACATCGTCCTGCCGGCAACGGTCAGGACGCCGCTCTGGGACAAGCGGGCGAAGAAGAATCCCGAGGTCCTGGCAACGCTCATGCGCTGGTATCCGCTGGGGCGGATCGTCGAGCCGATCGATGTGGCGCGCGTCATCGGCTTCCTTGCTTCCGAGGCGGCCGGCGCCATCACCGGGGCGGCAATTCCGGTCGATTGCGGCTTGACGGCCGGCAATATCGTCATGGCACGTGAATTGACGCTCGAACCATTCTGAGGGGAGACACATGGACAGATTGCGCATCGGTGTCATCGGGCTGGGCTGGTTCGGCGAGATCCATTGCGACACCATTGTCGGCGTGCCCAATCTGGAATTGGCCGCTTTGTGCACGCGCAAGCCCGATCGCCTGGCGCAGCTGGCGCAGAAATTCGGCGTCAGGAAAACCTATCGCGATTATCACGATATGCTGGCCGACCCTGAGATCGATGCCGTGTCGATCGTCACCATGTGGGACCAGCATACCGAGCCCGCCATTGCGGCGCTCGAGGCCGGCAAGCATGTCTTCCTCGAAAAGCCGATGGCTTCGACTGTTGCCGACTGCAGCAAGATCATCGCCGCCGCCAAACGCGCCAAAGGCATTCTGCTCGTCGGCCATATCTGCCGCTTCAACCCGCGCTACCGCATGGCGAAGCAGGCGATCGATGCCGGAAAGATCGGCCGGATCGTCGCCATGAGCTCCAGGCGCAATATCCCTGCCGCCTGGACGCCCGAGATCCTCAACAAGATCGGCCCCATTGTCGGCGATGCGATCCACGACACCGATCTCATGCTGTGGTTCACCGGCGACAGGATCACATCCGCCTATGCCCAGACGGTCGATGTGCGCGGCCTCAAATTCCCCGATATCGGCCAGACCATGTATCGCTTCGCCGGCGGCGCCACGGCGACCTTGGAGACGGTCTGGTGCATGCCCGAGAAGACGCCTTTCGATATCGACGAGCGCATGTCGATCATCGGCACCGAAGGCATCATCCATGTGCAGGATACCTTCCCCAATCTCGGCATTGTGTCGAAGGACAAGCTGCATAGTCCCGACACGACCTACTGGCCTGAATTCGACGGCGTGCGCGGCGGCGCGCTGCGCGAGGAATTTGCCTATTTCGCCAGCTGCGCCTTGCATAAGAAGACGCCGAGCGTGGGGCGGCCGGAAGACGCCGCCGCAGCGCTTGAAGCGACGCTTGCGGCGGAAGAATCGGCGCGCACCGGCAATGTGATCAGAATCGGAGGAAACTAGACATGGCAAAGAAGCGGGTTTTGGTGGTCGGCCTCGGCAATATGGGCATGAGCCATGCGCTGGCCTATACGCGCATTCCGGGTTTCGAGGTCGCAGGCGTGTGCGAAAGGCGCATCGCCCAGCGCCAGCTGCCCGATGCGCTGAAGGGGGCGAAAAAATTCTCCGACTTCGACACCGCGCTCAAGGAGCTCAAGCCCGATGTCGTCTCGATCAACACCTTGCCCGACACCCATGCCGATTTCGCCATCAAGGCGATGGAGGCGGGCGCCCATGTCTTCGTCGAGAAGCCCCTGGCCGACAGCGTCGCCAATGCCGAGAAGGTGGTCGAGACGGCCAGGCGCACAAAGCGCAAGCTGGTGATCGGCTATATCCTGCGCCATCATCCGTCCTGGGTGAAGTTCATCGAGATTGCGCGCAAGCTCGGCACGCCGCTGGTCTTCCGCATGAATCTCAACCAGCAATCCAATGGCGAGACCTGGGCCTGGCACAAGCGGCTGATGGACAGTTTCCCGCCCATCGTCGATTGCGGCGTGCATTATGTCGACATTATGTGCCAGATGGCGCCCAAGGCCAAGCCGGTCAAGGTGCATGCGATCGGGGCGCGCCTCAGCAACGAGGTGGCCAAGCAGAATTACGGCATGCTGCAGGTGACTTTCGATGACGGCTCGGTCGGCTGGTATGAAGCGGGCTGGGGCCCGATGATGAGCGAGACGGCCTTCTTCGTGAAGGATGTGATCGGACCCAAGGGCTCGGTGTCGATCGTCATGGCCGAGACCGGAGGCCAAGTGAAGTCGGACGACATCAACGCCCATACCAAGACCAACCAGATCCTCTGGCACCATGCCGACATGTCGAAGCCCGATGAGCGCATCGACATGACGGACGAGCCCGATCATGACGGCCTGTGCGAGCGCGAGCAGCGCTATCTGCTGAAGGCGATCGAGGAGGACATCGATCTCACCGACCACATGAATGACGGGGTCAAGAGCCTCAAGATCGTCGTCGCCGCCGACCGCTCCATCCACGAAGGGCAGGTGGTGACGCTCTGAGTCTTGGTTGGATGCAAGAGGCCTCTTTGCAAGGCGAGCGGACGCTGATTGACGCCTCACGCGTGCGGGCCGGGCTTGCGGATGTGGGCTCGCCTCTGACGGTAGAGTTGCTGATATTGCGGAATGCCGGCGCCTTCTGCCACCGGGAGCGGGTGGCGCAGGACCTGCGGCCTGGCCTAAGTGGTTCTGCGATTTCGCATGACGCTGGTCCTTTTGACCGGACCACATTGTGCATACGCTCTTTGCCACATGAACGAAGGGGATATGCGAGGGGGAATTGAAATGGCGGGCATAGCGCAAACAGTCAATTCGCAGGATCTGGTGAGCAAGGCCTATCAGCACACTCTGTTCTCGCTTTTCCCGCAGTCCGAGCTGCAAAGCGAAGGTCCCTGCATCTATGTCGAAGGCAAGGGCGTCCATGTCAGCGACCATGAAGGGCGCCGCTATCTCGACATGATGAGCTCGAGCTCGCGCGCCAATTCCCTGGGCTATGGCGGCGAGGAGGTCCCGCGCGCCATGTATGAGCAGGCGATGCGCCTGCATTATTCCGGCACCTGCCGGTTCCTGAGCGAGCCCGCGGTGACGCTGGCCGCCAAGCTTGCCGAGCTGGCGCCGGGGCGGCTGTCCAAGACCTGCTTCGTCAGCGGCGGGTCGGAGGCCACCGAGACGGCGCTCAAGCTTGCCAAGCAATATCAGCAGAGCACCGCGAAGCCCCGCGCCTACAAGGTCATTTCGCGCTGGAACGCCTATCACGGGTCGACGCTGGGCGCGCTGTCGGTCACCGACTGGCTGGGGGTGCGCGACATTCCCGATCCGCGCGCCCCGGGTTTCAGCTTCGTCGCCAATCCGATGTGCTACCGCAATCCCTATCGGATGAGCGATGAGGCCTATGCGGAACACTGCGCCATGCATCTCGAGCGGCAGATCCAGTTCGAAGGGCCGGAGCTCGTCGCCGCCTTCATCGGCGAGCCCATCATGCAGGCGCATGGCGTCCAGATCCCGACCCGCAGCTACTGGCAGAGGGTGCGCGAGATCTGCGACCGCTATGGCGTGCTTCTGATCATCGATGAGGTGATCACCGGCTTCGGGCGCACCGGCTACTGGTTCGCCGCTGAGCATTTCGGCATCGAGCCCGATATCATGAACATGGCCAAGGCGATGAGCGCCGGCTATGCGCCGATCGGCGCGGTGATGACGCGCGATGAGATCGCCGACGCGCTTCCGGTTTTCCGTCATGTCCATACATTCAGCGGCCATGCCGTCGCCTGCGCCGCCGCCAATGCGACGATCGCCATCAAGGAGCGCGACGGCCTCATCGGCCGGGCCCGGTCCCTGGGTGCTGAATTCGGCGCCAATCTCCGGGGGGCGGTCGGCCGTCATCCGATCGTCGGCGATGTGCGCGGCCTCGGTTACTGGCATGCGGTCGATTTCACCCGGGACAGGGACAGCCGCGAGCCCTTCGCCGACGATACGGTGAAAGCGGTGGTCGCCCGCATGCGCGAGCACGGCGTCATCGCCAGCGCCATCGGCTCGGCGCTCGAGATCGCGCCGCCGCTCGTCGCCGGCAAGGAGCATCTCGATCTGACGGTCGAAGTCTGCGCCAGAAGCATTGCCGAGATCGCCCGGGAACGCGGGCTCGTTTAGGCGTCCTTACCTAGAGCCACTTATTGTGGCGGAAGCGGTAATAGAGGAAGGCGCAGATCACCAGGATGACGGCGGCCACGCCGAAATAGCCATATTGCCATTTGAGGCCCGGCATGTTCCCGAAATTCATCCCGTAGATGCCGGCGATCGCCGAGGCACCGCCAGGATGGCGGCCCAGGCCGCGAGCTTGCGGGCGATGGCGCTTTGCTGCGCCTGGCCCATCATCAGGCTCGCTTCGAAGGCGAAGGCCAGGACTTCCCTGAGCGAATCGATGCCTTCCTGCACGCGCCGCACATGACCGGTGACATCGCGGAAGGGGCAAGCGCTTGGCCATCCCATCCTCGAAGGCAGGCACATGCTCGACGGACAGGTCGAGCCCATCTGGGATTATCTCGGCATGGCCGTCGGCGGCACGGTCGCCACGACATGAGACTTGCGGCAAACGGTACCGGCCGACTTATCTGAGCTTGTCGATGCCGCCCGACGCCGAGCGCGCCGCTTCGAGGTCGCGGCTGAAATGTTCCGCAGTTTCGGCGCGCGAGGTCACCAGATGCCGGCGCATCAGGGCCGATGCCCATGCCGGATCACCGGCGAGAAGCGCATCGATGATGGCGATATGTTCCTCCATCGAGTCGCGGATCCGCTCCAGGCGGGAATAGCCGACGAATTCGGCGAGGCGCCGCAGGCGGTTCTGCCGCCGGATGATGTCGACGATGAGATCATTGTTGCTGCCGCGCGCCAGCGTCTCGTGGAACGTGGCGTCGAGCTCGAAAAGCTCGCGCCAGGGAGAGCTGGGTGACAAAGCGAGAAGGGCGTTCCGATGGTCCGCCTTCAGCCGCTCCAGCGCCGCGCGATCCACCACATAATCGCGATCGGTGAGCAGCGCCGGTTCGAGCACATGACGCAGGTGATAGCTCTTCAGCATCTGCTCGCTGTCGAATTTCAGCATCGACCAGCCTCTTCCGGGCAGAGGCTCGGCGAGGCCTTCGCGCATCAGCCGCCGCAAGGCACGCAATATCTCGCCACGGCCGACATCATAACGGCGCATCAGCGCGCTTTCGGTGGCGGGGTCCGGCAGCTCATTGAGGATCATGTCGCGCAGCAGCAGGCCGTGGAGGCCGCTGGCCTCATCGCCCGGCGCCGCCGGATCGGCGGCAAGGGGCGGCATCTGCAGCACGACATAGCCCCCGAGCGCATGCGCTTCGAGAATGCCGTCGCCGACCAGCCGTTGCAGGGCGGCGCGGATGGGCGTGCGCGAAACGCCGAGCTCGCGCGACAGCACCGCCTCCCGGATGCGCATTGTCCTCTCAGGGGCGCGGGAGCGGATCCATTCGCCGATCCGGCTGACAAGCTCGGTCTGCAGTTCGCTTCTGAGGGCGGGTGGTTTGCCGGTCACGTTAGATTTTGTACTTTACATGGGTTGAAAGACATAATAGCATAATTTCAGAGCAAAGAAATGCCGTTCGAAGCATTTAAATGCACCAGGGAGTGGGCCTTTCCGGATGCGACATGCCTCCGATCACGAGTTGCTGCGCGTAGATAATGTACGCAAGTCGTTTCGCACCCCCGAAAGCGGCGTGGTGACGCCGCTCGACGGCATCACCTTGTCGATCAGGAACAACGAATTCCTCACCCTTCTTGGCCCTTCGGGTTGCGGCAAGACCACGCTGCTCAAGACGATTGCGGGCTTCGAGGATCTCGATGAAGGCGAGATCTATCTCGATGGCCGGCCGATGAGCGGCGTGCCGGCGCATCGGCGCCCCTTCAACACGGTGTTCCAGAACTACGCACTGTTCCCGCATATGACGGTGGCCGGCAATGTCGGCTACGGCCTGCAGGTGGCGGGCGTTCCCCGCGCCGAGGAAGCGACAAGGGTTGCCGATGTGCTGCGGCTTGTCGGCCTGTCGGGGCTCGAACGGCGCAAGCCGGCGCAGCTTTCGGGTGGCCAGCAGCAGCGTGTCGCTTTGGCGCGGGCGCTCGTCAACCGGCCGCGCGTGCTGCTCCTCGATGAATCGCTGTCAGCGCTCGATCGCAAGCTTCGCCAGTCGATGCAGATCGAGTTGAAAAATCTCCAGCACACGGTGGGCATCACCTTCATCTTTGTCACCCATGACCAGGAGGAGGCGCTGACCATGTCCGACCGCATCGCGGTCATGGACAAGGGGCGGATCCTGCAGCTCGGCACCCCGGCCGAGATCTATGACCAGCCGGCCAGCCGTTTCGTCGCCGGCTTCATCGGCACCAGCAACATCTTCACCGGCACGCTCACACAGGACAATGGCGCCGCGCGCGTCCAGGTCGCGGGTGGCCCCGCCATTGCGGTGACGGCCGGCGGCTTCACCGCCGGCGAGCAGGTCGATGTCATGCTGCGGCCCGAGCATTTTGCGCTCGTGCCGGGCGGGAACGCTGCTTCAGGAAGCATCGTGGCGGTGATCGAGAATATCGTTTTCGTCGGAACCGATCTTCATCTGCACGGGCGCCTCGGCAATGGCATGCCGGTCATGGCGCTCGAACGCCATGCACGCGCCGCCGGCGGCTTGAATCTGAAAGCCGGCCAGACGGTAACGCTGCATTACCAGGCGACGTCGCCGCATCTGATGAAGAGCGGGGCGGCGTGATGGCGGCTGGAAGCGCCATGACCAGCCAGCGGCGGCGGGCGGTTGTCCTTCTTCTCGCGCCCATCACCTTGCTGCTCGGTGCCTTCTTCCTGATTCCGCTCGGCATCATGGTGGTTTACAGCCTCCTCGAGCCGGGCCTCTATGGCGGCGTCGTCTGGTCGTTCTATCCCTATAGCTATGGCCGCGTTTTCGGCTGGCCGCTCGGCGGCGGGGAGGAGTTCGAGCCTCTCTATATCCAGATCATCCTCAATTCCGTCTATTACGCCGTCATCACCGTCATCGTCTCGCTGATCGTGTGCTATCCGGTGGCCTTCTGGGTGAGCCGCATGGGGCCCGTCGCGAAGAACCTTGTCCTCTTCGCCATCACGCTGCCCTTCTTCGCCAACCTGCTGGTGCGCATCTATGCCTGGCTTCTGCTGTTGCGGCCTACCGGCGCCATCAACACGGCCCTGATGTCGCTCGGCCTCATCGATGCGCCGCTCAACATGATCTTCACCGAATTCGCGGTCATCGTCGGACTTGTCTATGTGCTCATCCCCTTCATGTTCCTGCCCATCTATGCGAGCGTCGAGCGGCTCGACTGGTCGCTGGTGCAGGCATCGCAGGATCTGGGAGCGACGCCTTTCCAGACTTTCAGGCGGGTGATCCTGCCCTTGACCGCGCCCGGCATCGCCGGCGGCGCCGTCATCGTCTTCATCCCGGCGCTCGGCAACTTCATCGTGCCGGCTTTCCTGGGCGGCTCGAAAGTGCAGATGACCGGCAATGTCATCGAGCGGCAGTTCCTTCAGTCGCGCAACTGGCCCTTCGGCTCGACGCTCGCAATGATCGTGATGGCGAGCGTGCTGGTCCTCATTCTGCTCTATGCGCTGTGGATGCGTCGCGCCGGCAAGTCGCAGCCGGTGGGGGAGGTGGGCCATGCCTAGGCAGCGGCTTTCCCCCGGCTGGGCGGCACTCAATCTCTATGGCGCGGCGTTCCTGGTCTTCCTCTACGCGCCGCTCGCTCTTATCACCGTCTATTCCTTCAATGCCAATGCCATCAACATGGCGGTGTGGGAGGGCTTCACGCTCGACTGGTATCGCACCTTGTTCGGCATGCAACCGGCGGGCGCGGCATTCGATGCCGCCTTCACCGAAAATCCCGACCGTATTTTCCAGGTCTTGCGCAACAGCCTGGTCGTCGCTTTGGCGGCGAGCGCCATCTCCACCGTCATCGGGACGGCGACGGCGCTGGCCACCGCCCGCTATGATTTCATCGGCAAGCGCATCTATCAGGGGCTTCTGTTCCTGCCGATGATGATGCCCGATATCGTGCTCGGCATAGCACTTCTGATCTTCTTCGTCGGCGTCGGCTTCAAGCTCAGCCTCGCCACCATCATCATCGGCCACTGCACCTTCCTGTCGAGCTATGTCTATATCATCGTGGCGGCGCGGCTTGCCGGCATGGACAACACGCTCGAGATCGCCTCTGCCGATCTGGGAGCGGGTCCGCTGACGACCTTCAGGCGGGTGACCTTGCCCTTGATCATGCCGGGCGTCATTGGCGGCTTCCTGCTCGCCTTCATCATCTCGCTCGATGACGTCGTCATCACCTATTTCATCGCCGGCGTCGACACGCAGACCTTGCCGCTCTTCATCCTCGCCATGATGCGGCGGGGCATCAGGCCGCAAATCAATGCTTTGGCCGTTCTGCTGATCGCCTTCTCCTTCGTGGTGGCGAGCGCCGGCCTCTATCTCAGATCACGCAAGAACTGAAAAGGAAGAGGAGGAAGTAAATGAGCTGGTTCAAAAATATGGTTTTGTCGGGCGCGGCACTGGTGGTGCTGGCGACGGTCCCCGCCAATGCGGCGGGTGAGCTTCATCTCTATAACTGGGGTGAATACATCAATCCCGAGGTGATCGATAAGTTCGCCAAGGAGCACGACGTCAAGGTCTCGCTCGACACCTATTCGACCAATGAGGAGATGCTGGCCAAGATCCAGGCCGGCGCCACGGGCTATGACCTGATCTGGCCGTCGGTCCATATGGCCGACATCATGCTGCAGCTCGGCCTCATCGAGGAAAGCCATATCAACCAGTCCAAGGGCTTCGAGAATATCGATCCCTCGGCCTTCCGCTCCAAGCAGGATCCCAAGGCCGATTTCTGCCTGCCCTATGCCTGGGGTCCGGTCGGCATCTTCTACAACCGGAAAGTGGCGGGTGGCGATATCAAGTCCTGGCAGCAGCTCTTCGACTATGCCGCGAAGAATCCGGGCCGCATCACGTTGCTCGACGATTTGCGCGAGACGCTCGGCGTCGGCCTCATCATGAACGGCAAGTCCGTGAATTCGCGCGATCCCGCCGACATCAAGCTCGCCGAGGAGTTCATCCTCAAGCAGAAGCCCAATGTCGCGGCCTTCCGCTATGATGTGGTGCCGCTGATCGAGTCGGGCGATATGGCCGCCTCGCACTGGTATGTCGGCGCCGTGCTCAATGTGAACAAGAAACCGGACGATCTCGGCTTCGCCATCCCGGAAGAAGGCGCCACCATGTATCAGGAAAATCTGTGCATGCTGAAGACGGCGCCCAACAAGGATAACGCCAAGCTGTTCATGGAATATCTGTTGAGGCCGGAGATCTCTGCCCTCAATACGACGATGCTGACCAACGGCTCGGTCAACAAGGCGGCGATCGAGTTGCTGCCGTCCGAGCTCAGGAACAATCCCGCGATCAATCCGCCGCCCGAGGTGCGCGCGAAACTGCAGATATTCGAGGATCTTGGCACCGACCTGAAGCTTTATGACCGGGCCTGGTCGCGCATCAAGGCCAACTGACCAGAAGGCCTGAGGAGATCGCAGCAACTTGCCGATCGTCCCGCTCTCCAGCGGGACGAAAGGGAACGATTTTGTCCATTCGCAACCATGGAACCGGGAGCAATCCTATGAGTAAACGCAACTATCCCAGTGCCTTCCTGCATCCTTTCTCGCACATACCGACGCTCGAAGAGCAGGGGCCGGTCATCGTCGACAGGGGCGAAGGCGTCTATATCTATGACGACCGCGGCCGCAAATATCTGGAGGGGAATTCCGGCCTGTGGAATGTCGTGCTCGGCTTCGACAACAAGAGACTGATCGAGACCGCGCAGCGCGCTTATGCCAGGCTTCCGGCCTATCACGCCTTCTTCGGCCGGGTCGGCCAGTCGGCGCTCGATCTTTCCGAGCGCATCGTCAAGCTGGCGCCGATGGAGGCGAATCGCGTCTTCTATGCCAATTCGGGCTCCGAGGCGAATGACACGGTGGTGAAACTGCTGTGGTTCCTGGCGGAAGCGGAGGGCAAGCCGCATCGCCGCCTGCTGCTCAGCCGCAGGAATGCCTATCACGGCATGACGGTGATGACGGCGAGCCTCACCGGCAAGGACTATGTGAAATCGGCCTCGGGGCTTCCGCTCAAGGAGGTCCGCCATCTCACCTGTCCGCATCATTGGCGCGAAGCCCAGGCGGGGGAGAGCGAGAAGGACTTCTCGGCCCGGCTGGCGCTCGAGCTCGAGCAGACCATCCGCAATACCGGTGCCGACCATATTGCCGGCTTCTTCGCCGAGCCGGTGATGGGCGCGGGCGGCGTCATCCCGCCGCCCGAAGGGTATTTCCAGGCTATCCAGCCGGTGCTGGGGAAATACGGAATTCCGCTCATCGCCGATGAGGTGATCTGCGGCTTCGGCCGCACCGGCGAATTCTGGGGCTCGCTCACCTACGGCATCAAGCCCGATATGGTGGTGGCCTCGAAAGTCATCACCGCCGGCTTCTTTCCGATGGGCGCCATCATCCTTTCGCCCGAGATGACCGAGCGGATCGAGAAGGCCTGCGCCAAATATGAGGAGCTGCCGACGGGCTTCACCACGGGCGCGCATCCGGTCGGCTGCGCCATTGCCATGACGGCGCTCGACGAGATCCTCGAGGGCGGCGCCTTCGCCAATGTCAAAGCCGTGACCCCCGCCTTCCAGAAACATCTGCGCGCCATGGCAGATCATCCGATCGTCGGGGAAGCGCGCGGTGTCGGCCTGATGGGCGCCCTCGAAATGGTCGCCGACAGGAAGACCAAGGAGCCTTTCGCCGGCAGTCTCGATGTCAGCGAAAGAGTGGCGCGTCAGGCCTTGAAGAACGGCCTGATCTGCCGGCCGCTCGGCCAGTCGATCGTCCTGGCGCCGCCTTTCATCATCACCGAAAAGGAGATCGCTGAACTGTTCGGCATCTTGCGGCGCACGCTCGATGAGGTGCATGCCGGCATCGCCAGGAAAGCGGCGTAAACGGAAGCGGGGCGGCTTCGGCCGCCTCGCCAATCAAGGGGAGGTTGCATGGCGCGCTATCGGATCACCGCGGATGATGTGCCCTTCGCGCATGAATTCCTGCGCGATCCCTTCGGCTATCGCAGCCCCGGCCTGCAACGCATCCTCAATGTGATGCGGGGCCTGGGGCCCGAGGGCAAATATGTCATCCTGTGCAAGGAGCCCTATCGGCGCTGGCAACTCGGCCGCCTTCCGGCCCGGCGCGGCGAACCGATCAGCGAGATCGCGGGTATCGAGTACCATGATCTCGCCAGCGCCGAGCGCGATGTCTTCCTGCGCCGCTGGCGCGATCTCGGCGGGCCTGAGGTCTGACCATGCTTTCACTCATCGCCTACACCAACACACTGAGCGCAGCGCCTGGCGAGGTAATCGAGGTCAAGGCTTCATCCTATGGCGCGCGCTTCTATCGCGCCGATCTGCGCCGCGTCATCCAGGGTGATCGCCACCCGCAGGGGCCGGGCTACAAGGATGAACCAGTCACGCTCGATCTGGGCGGCGTGCGGCCGGCACGCCGGCAAGCGATCCGTCCGGGCTCTTATGTGCGGATCGAAGATCGCGGCAACGTGCTGGCCGATCTTGCGAGCTTCACCCTGGCGGTGCCGGTCCAGCCCACGCTCATGAGCGGCGAACGCACCATCTTCCTCCTTTCAAATCCCGGCCTGGAGCTCCTGATCGACAGCAATGGCCGGCCCGGCGCCAGGCTCGGTGAAACGAAGCTCTCGCTCAAGGAAACGCTTATCCGCGGTCAATGGACGCTGCTTGTCGTCTCCTGCGACAAAGCAGCGAAGACCCTGCAGCTCAGCGCAGTGTCTCCGGCCGGGCACATCGTGGAGACCGGCCGGACGTCTGCTGCCCCGCGCAAGTTAGAGGGCCAGATGACCACGGTGATGATCGCCGCGCGGGCGCCGGGCGAGGGGCACTTCGACGGCAAGATCGATTCTCCTGTCCTGTTCGATCGTCCCCTCGAACCGCTTGAAGCCATGACCCGCCTGGCGCTGCCGCAGACGCTCAGCCGCAGCCCCGATCTCATCGCGCATTGGGATTTTTCACGCGCCATGGAGGGTACCGATGTCATCGACGCCTCGCCGCATCAGCTCCACGGCGTGACCGTGCAATGTCCGGCCCGCGCCATGACCGGGTGGCGCTGGACCGGCCAATGCCTGGATTGGCGCCGACAGAGCGAGCTCTATTCGGCCATTCACTTCCATGCTGACGACATGACCGATGCCGGATGGGTAACCGACTTCACCGTGACGCTTCCCGCCGATCTGAGGAGCGGCCTCTATGCAATTCGTCTCGTGCCCGACGATGATGAGACGCAGGCCTATCACTGCGTCTTCGCGGTCAGGCCGCCCCGCCACGGCGCCACCGGCAACACGGTCTGCTTCCTCATGCCGACGGCGAGCTATCTCGCTTACGCCAATCACCGGCTCGGCCTCGATGTGCCGGGCACCGAGGTCGGCATGGGACGGCTGGTCGAGATCGACCGCCATCATGCCTTCCTGCAGGAACATCCTGAGCTCGGCTTTTCCTTCTATGAAGTCCATGCCGATGGCAGCGGCGTCTTCCATTCATCGCGCAACCGGCCGGTGCTGGACCTGCAGCCGGGGGTGAAGGGCTTCCTGGGCGGCCTCGGCTCCAATATCTGGCAGTTCAATGCCGACACCCATATCACCGGCTGGCTCGACCATCACGGTATCGATTGTGACGTTATCACCGATGAGGACCTGCACAGGGAGGGCCTGTCGCTGCTGCGCCGCTATAATGTGGTGCTGACCGGCACCCATCCCGAATACTACTCGCTGGAAATGCTCGATGCCGTGCAGGGCTTCGTCGATCGCGGTGGCAAGCTGATATATCTCGGCGGCAACGGCTTCTACTGGCGCATCTCCTTCAGCGACAGGCATCCGGGTGTCATCGAATGCCGCCGCTCGGAAGCGGGGATAAGACCATGGGAGCCGGGGCCGGGCCAGTTCCATCACGCCTTCACCGGCGAATATGGCGGGCTGTGGCGGCGCAATGGCAGGCCTTCGACGCATCTCACCGGCCTCATCATGAGCTCGCAGGGCTTCGATATTTCCGAGCCCTATGAGCTGACCGAGGCCGCTTCCGACCCGCGGGCCGATTTCATCTTTGCCGGCATCGATCGAAGCCCCGGTCGCAAATTCGGCGCCTTTGGCCTTTCGGGAAAGGGTGCCGCCGGCATGGAAATCGATCGTGCCGATTTCACTTTGGGGACGCCGCCGCAGGCTCTCATTCTCGGCAGCTCGCGATCGCATACCGACATATATCTGATGACGCCCGAGGACATGCTCGATCCGACACCCGATATGTCGGGCACCCAGAACGAGGCGATCCGCTCCGACCTCGTCTATTTCGAGACCGACGGCGGCGGCGCCGTCTTCTCCACCGGCTCCATCGCCTGGGCCGGCGCCATGGCCTGGAACTTCTATGACAATGAGGTCTCGCGCATGACCCTGAATGTCCTGAAGCGGTTTGATAGACAAGGCTGAGATGCACGATCGTTCAAGACCCCGCTTTGGGCGAGCGCTAGTCTCGCAATGTGCTGCAGGATATTTCCATCCCGGGCCTCATCGCGCTCCTGCTTTCGGCCGCGGCGTTGATGGCCAGTCCGGGGCCGACCACATTGAGCGTAACCGCGGTATCGGCCGCCTATGGGTTGCGGCGCTCGCTCTCCTATTTCATCGGCATCAATCTTGGCACTATTGCCGTCCTGCTCGCCATGGCGCTCGGCGCCTCGGCCTTGCTCTTCTCCTCGCCGCAGCTTGCTCTGCCGATCACCATCGCGGCCTCGCTCTATATCCTTTATCTCGCCTTTCGGATCGCCACAGCGCCGCCGCTCTCCGATCAGCGCGATCAACCGGTGCCCGGCTGGCTTGCGGGCCTGGTGCTCGGCATCGCCAATCCCAAGGCCTATCTCGCCATCGGCGCGGTCTATGCCAAGGCGAAGCTTGTTCCTGCGGATGCCGTGATCGATGCCGCCCTCAAATGCCTGATCCTCAGCCTTGCCATCATCGCCATCCACACGCTCTGGGCGCTGGCCGGATCGGCCCTCACCGGTATCTTGCGTGACCCGAAGGCGTCGCGGCTGATCAATCTGACTCTGGCCGTGGCGCTTGTCCTTGTGGTGCTCATCGATCTTCTGTGAGCAGGGCTTCCGCCGGCGCGCGCGCCTGTGCTTAACTTGAGGCCACTGTGGGAGAAGCTTCCGATGTCGAGACCACCCGGCTTGCGGGCCGAGCTTGCCAAGGCCCTTGCAGCACTGAACGCCGATGTCGTCCATGTTGGCCTGTTCGATTATGCCGGCATTTTCCGCGAGCGGCGGCTCAGGCGGGAGGAACTGCTGGGCCAGGCCGAGACCGCCTTGTTCGCTAATGTCCTGCCGAAATGGGATCTGGCCGAACAGATCATGTTTCCCGGACCCTATGGCAGCGAGGCGATCGCCTACGATGCCGCCTCCCTGCGCCGCTATCCTTTCGAGAAGGACGCGGCCGCGCTCGTTGCCTTCTATGCTGGTCCGCAGGCGCCCATAGATCCCCGCAACGTGCTCGCCAGCCAGGTCGCCAGGGCTGACGCATTGGGTCTCGACGCGCATGTCGCGACCGAGTTCGAGTTCATCGTCCTCAATGAGACAGCCGAGTCGCTGCGGGCCAAGAAATTCGCCGATCTCGTGCCCTTCGCACCCGACAATCGCTGCTGGTCGGGTCAGACCGCGGCCACCCATGCGGGTTTCGTCAGCGATCTCGAGGCTTGCCTCACCGCCGGCGATATCGACCTCTTCTCGCTCAGCGTCGAATTGGGGCCTGGCTGCTTCGAAGCGACGTTGAAGCACAAGCCGGCCATGCGCGCCGCCGATGATGCCGCCTTTTTCCGCCTGTTCACCAAGGCCTTCTGCCGCGGGCGCGGCATGACGGCGTCCTTCATGTCGCTGCTGGGTGCGGGCTTTCCCGGCATTGGCGGCCATATCAGCCTGTCGCTTGTCGAGCGCAAGACGGGCCGCAATCTCTTTGCCGACCACGCCGATGCGCAGGGCCTCTCGCCCGAGGCGAAATCCTTCCTTGCCGGCATCATCGCGACGGTGCCTGAGATCTTCCCGCTGATCGGCAACACGGTGAATGCCTATCGCCGTCTGGCGCCGGGAAGCTGGGCGCCGAAGACGGTGAGCTGGGCGCCTTATAACTACGCGGCCGCGGTGCGGGTTGCCGCCGAGAGCGAGGCCATGACGCGCCTCGAATTGCGCCTGCCGGGCAGCGACCTCAACCCGCATCTGGCGATCGCCGCCATGCTGGGCTCAGGCCTCGATGGCCTCGCGCGCAAGCTCCAGCTTGAAGCCCCGCCCATCACGTCCGGCGGCCCCAACGAGATTCCGCAAGGCGCCGAGCGCCTGCCGCTCGATCTCCTGTCGGCGACCAAGGCATTCCGGCAGAGCGCCAAGGCCCGCGAACTGTTCGGCGCGCCCTTCGTCGAGCATTATGCGGCGCTGTGCGAGGCCGAGGACGCAGCCCTCCGCAAGGCGGTGAGCGCGGCCGAGGTGCAGCGCTATCTCGAGGCGTGATTGGTCCGGCTGTCGGCAATGACGCACAGCATCTCGAACAGGAGATTGGCGGCATTGAGGGCCGTCTGGCCGGTCGGGTCGAAGACCGGCGCCACCTCGCAGATATCGGCGCCGACCAGGTGCTTGCCTTGCAGCGAGCGGATCATCACTTGCGCGTCGCGCACCGAGAAGCCGCCGACTTCCGGCACACCGGTACCCATCGCATAGGCGGCGTCAAGTCCGTCTATGTCGAAGGTGACATAGGTCCGGCCCTTGCCGATGACGCGGTCGATCTCGCGGATGACGGCGTCGCGCCCGATCTTCTCATATTCATCGATGGTGATGATGCGGAAGCCGGCGTCGGCGCCCCATTTGATGTCATTCTCGCTGAAGCGGCTGCCGCGCAGGCCGATCTGGATCGTGCGCCTGGGATCGATCAGCCCTTCCTCGACGCCGCGGCGGAAGGTGGTCGCGTGATTGATCTTGGTGCCCAGCAATTCATCGAGCGTGTCGGCATGCGAATCGAACTGGACGACGCCGACCGGATTGTCGCGCGCGATGACGCGCAGGATGGGGAGCGGGATCGTATGATCGCCGCCAATGGCGATCGGCGTTGCGCCGGCGCCGTGAACCTCGCGGAAGAAGGCCTCGATGAGGCCGATGCTGGCGGCGGGGTCGAGCGCATTGACGGTCGCATCCCCGACATCGGCGACATTGCACAGGCGGAACGGCGCGATGCCGCTGGTTGGGTGGATCTGGCGGATGATGCGCGAGGCCTCGCGGATGGCGGCCGGGCCGTGGCGGGCGCCGGAGCGGAAATTGACCCCCATGTCGAAGGGAACGCCCGCTATGGCGATATCGATTTCAGGGCCGATCGGATGACGCGGCGTGCGCAGGAATGTCGCGATATCGGCGAAGCGTGGCGTCTTGCTGGCGTCGAAAGGCTGAAAGCGCGGATCGTTTTTCATGGGGGACCGGTCCAGTTGCTGCAGAACTTATTCGCTTTTGCGAGGTTTTCGCCGGATTTCCCTGCGAAAGGAGGCGGATATTTGCAAGGATGGCGCAGCCAGGAATATCTGACAAGACCGAAAGGACATGAAGTGGCGACCGAGCAGAAGATCCCCCGACGCGGTTTCACCCCGGCTGAATTCGAGCGCCGCACGCTCCGCGCGCAGAAGATCATGGATGCACATGGCTTCGATGCGCTTCTGCTGACCGCGCCGCCCAATATCCGCTATTTCACCGGCTTCGACACCCAGTTCTGGGAAAGCCCGACGCGCCCCTGGTTCGTCATCGTGCCGCTGGAGGGAGCGCCGATCGCCGTCATTCCGGAAATCGGCGCGCCCGAAATGGCGCTCACTTGGGTGAAGGATATCCGCACCTGGCCGGCGCCCGTGCCTGAGGATGACGGCCTTTCGCTTCTCGCCGCGACGATCGGCGGGCTGAAGCGCAAGCATGGCCGGGTCGGTGCCGAGATGGGCCGCGAAATGGCCTTGCGCATGCCGGTCGCGGATTTTCTCACATTGCGCCAAAGGCTGGGCTCCGCCATCGAAGACGGTTCGCCTTGCATCTGGGAAATCCGCATGGTCAAGACCCCGGCCGAGATCGACCACATACATTATATATGCGGGCTCGCCAGTGACGCCTATGCGGCGCTGCCAGCGCAGATTTCCATGGGCGAGAGCGAGCGCGAGGTGGTGCGCAAATTGCGCATCGATATTGCCCGGCGCGGCGCCGATGCGACGCCCTTCCTGCCGGCCATATCGGGGCCGGGCGGCGTGGCGCAGATCGTCTGCGGGCCGCATGACCGCGCGATCGAGGAAGGCGACATTCTCTTCATTGACACGGGATCGACCTTTGACGGCTATTTCTGCGATTTCGACCGCAACTACGCGGTGGGCCGGGTCGCCGATGAGGTCCATCGCGTGCATGAGGCCTTGTGGCAGGCGACCGAGGCCGGCATCGCCGCCGCGGTGCCGGGGGCGAAGACCGATGATGTCTGGCGCGCCATGGCGAAGATCATCGATGCAGCGGGCGCCATCGGCAATAATGTCGGCCGCCTCGGCCACGGCCTCGGCCTGCAATTGACCGAGCCGCCCTCGCATCGCCTGGGCGACGGCACGCTGATCGTCGAGAATATGGTCCTCACCATCGAGCCCGGCATGGAATATGCGCCCGGCAAGATGATCGTCCATGAAGAGAATATCGCGGTGACGAAGGATGGGCCGCGCCTCCTGACCAAACGCGCGCCGCGTGAGTTGCCGGTGATCCGGTGACCAATCTCGCGATCGATCCCGAACGCCTGTTGGCCCGCCTCAGGGAATTGGGCGAGCTCGGCCGGACGGCCGACGGCAAGCTCACCCGGCTTGCCGCTTCCGATGCAGACAAGCTCGGTCGCGACAAGTTCGTTGCCTGGGCGAAGGATGCCGGACTCGCGGTGAAGATCGATCGCATCGGCAATATCTTCGCGCTTTGGAACGACGCCGAGGCGCCGGAAGCGAAGCCGTTGATGCTGGGCTCCCATATCGACACGGTGATCGATGCCGGCATCTTCGACGGCTGCTATGGCGTCCTGGCGGGGCTCGAAGTCGTCGAAACCCTGAAGGAGGCGGGCTTCGTGCCGAGGCAGCCCATCGTCGTCGCGGCCTTCACCAATGAGGAGGGCGTTCGCTTCGCGCCCGACATGATGGGATCTCTCGTCCATGCCGGAGGGCTCGGCGCCGATGACGCTCTGGCCGTCAGGGACACGGACGGCATCAGGCTCGGCGAAGAGCTCGCGCATATTGGCTATGCCGGGCGCGAAGAGCCGGGCTTTCTCCAGCCCGAAGCCTATCTAGAGCTCCATATCGAGCAGGGGCCGGTGCTCGAGCGTGAAGGCGTCGCCATTGGCGCTGTCGAGAATCTCCAGGGCATTTCCTGGCAGCGGGTCACCATCGAAGGTGTTGCCAATCACGCCGGCACGACGCCGATGGCGCTGCGCCAGGATGCGGGCCACGCCGCGGCGCGCGTCATCACCTTCCTGCAGGGCCGCGCGGCGGCCTCGCGATCCGGAACCGTGGCGACGGTCGGCACCATCGCCTTCGAGCCTAACGCCATCAATGTCATCCCCGCGCGGGCGATCTTCACGGTCGATCTGCGCGACCCCGACGAAGTGCGCCTGAAAGCCGAGGAGCAGGCGCTTGCCGATTATCTTGCGGCACTTGCGGCCGAAACGGGTGTCGTCATTTCAGCCGAGCGTCTCGCCCGTTTCGAGCCGGTGGTTTTCGACCGGGATCTGGTTGCGCGCATCGAAGCGGCCGCCGAAACGCGCGGTCTCAGCTGCCGGCGCATGACCTCCGGCGCCGGCCATGATGCGCAGATGATCGCGCGCATTGCGCCCTCGGCGATGATTTTCGTGCCGAGCATTGGCGGCATCAGTCACAACCCGAAGGAATTCACGCCCGAGACGGATCTCGTCGCCGGCGCCAATGTGCTTCTCGATGTGGTGAGACGCCTGGCGTCGTCCTAACGCACGAAAGCCAGCTTGTCGAAACGCATCCGGAAAGACGCCACGCGCGGCGCGAGGCTTGCCGCATCATTGGCCGAGAGCGCCTCGGCGATCAGCCCAGCGAGTTCCGGCATATGTTCCGGCCGCATGCCCCAACGCACGATTTCCGGTGTTCCGAATCTGAGGCCGTTCATGTCGCCTTCGACCGGCGCCTCCGGCAGGCCGATGCCGCAGGCAAGGATATTCGCCTCACGCAGCTTCGCCGAAACCGCCTGGCCGCCGCCGAAGCCACGGGCACGCAGCGCGAATTGATGCGATTGCGTGAAGCCCTGCGATGTCCTGAAAACCGGCACTCCAAGCCTCGCGAGCGCATCGGCGAGCGCCGCAGCGGTATCGACCATCATGCGGGCATAGTCTGTGCCGAATTCCCGCCAGTCGAGCAGCGTGATGGCGAGCGCCGCCGATTTCGCCACGTCGAAATTGGCGGTGAGGCCGGGAAAGGCGATATGGTCGAGGCGCTCGGCGAGCCCGCTGTCATTGGTGACGACGAGTCCGCCAGCCGGGCCGCCAAGGCTTTTATAGGTGCTCATGGTCATGAGATCGGCGCCCTCGCGCAGCGGATTGGGCCAGGTGCCGCCGGCGATCATGCCGCATAGATGGGCGGCATCGAACAGGATCCGGGCTCCCACTTCATCGGCGATGGCGCGCACCGCTTTCACGTTCCAGGGCAGGAGATTGAGGCTGCCGCCGAGCGTGATCAGCTTCGGCCGGATGCGCCGCGCCATGTGCGCGAGCTTTTCGATATCGACACCATAGAGCTCAGGCTCGACCGGCGCCTCGTGGATGGTGAGGCCATAGAGTCCGGCGGCACCCGCGCTTTGGTGGGTGACATGGCCGCCAATGGAAGCGGGCGGCACGATGACGTCATCGCCGGGCTTCGTCGTCGCCATGAAGGCATAGAGATTGGCGAGCGCGCCCGAGCCGACGCGGATCTCCGCATACCGCGCCTGGAAGATCTCGGCCGCGAGCGCCGCCGTGATGACCTCGATCTTCTCGACCGCCTCGAGACCCATCTCATATTTCTGCGACGGATAGCCGAGCGACGGCCGCGAGCTCAGGCCCTGCGCCAGAAGGGCCTCGGCCCGCGGATTCATCACATTGGCGGCGGGATTGAGATTGACGCAGTCGCGCTCATGGATATGCCGGTTCTCGCTCACCAGCGCATGGATACGCTCGTCGATGGTCCCGGCCGCCTGGTCGGAGGTCCAGCTGGCTATGTCCGCGACATAGTCCTCCACCGCATCGGCGACCCATGCCCTTCTGGCCAAGCTGCTCATCAACCGTCTTTCCCGATCATGCCGGCCCAGCGCTTACCAAACCGGACGTCGATCGGATAGGTCCTATTTCTTCAGCTGCCGGCTCCAGCTTCGCGGCAGCACACGGCCGACCGGTTCCTGATATTGCGGGATGAGCTCGACGCGCGGCGAATATTTGCCCTGGTCGATCAGTCCGCGCACATGGGCGGCGATCTCTTCAAGCGGAGCGAACCACACGTCACCCTGGGCCATGATCTTCTCCAGGAATTCGGCGAAGACATGCCAGCGCGCCAGCCGCCCGGTGGCGAAAGGATGCACCACCGGCAGCCACAGCCCGCCATAGGCATGAGCCGCCTCGAATTCCTGTTTGTAGATCTCGAAGCCCTGGCGCGGCGAGCGCACCGGCATCATGTAGTTGAGATCGAAGGACTGCACCCATTGTGGCCAGTCATCGACGCCCCAGTGGCCGGGGATCTCGATCAGCGTGCGCCCGTCGACGCGGCTCTTGATGACATAGGGAATGTCATCGCCCATCAGCGAGGCGTCATAGAGGAAGCCGCGCTCGAGCAGGAGATCGAGCGAATTGCCGGAAAAATTATAGAGCGGCGCCCGCCAGCCGCGCGGGCGCTTGCCGGTGAAACGCTCGATCACCTCGATGCCGGCATCGAGCCAGAAGGCCTCGTCTTCCCGCGTCTGGTTGAGGGGGTTCTCATGGATATAGCTGTGATGGGCAACTTCATGGCCGCCCTTCAGCATGGTCTCGACCGCTTGCGGATATTGCTCGATGCACCAGGCCGGCACGAAGAAGGTCTGGTGGATGCCGAGCTTCCGGTAGGTCGAGACGATGCGCGGCACCGCCACCGTCGGCCCATAGCGCAGCATCGATATGGCCGAGACGCGGCTGTTGCCGTCATTGGGATAATCGACATGGATGAGGCTGTCGGCATCCATGTCGAAGGTGAGGCAGGCGGCGCATTTGGCGCCATTGGGCCAGGGGATGGGATTCTGGATCATCGCTTGAACCTCGCTCAGTTTCTGCCGGCAGAGCTTGCCATGACGCAGAGCAGCTCGAACATCAGCGTGGCGCCGGCAAGGGCGGTGGCGCCGGTCGGATCGAGCGGCGGCGACACTTCGACAAGATCGGCACCGATGATGTCGATGCCGTCGAGCAGGCGCACCAGCGCTTGCGCCTCGCGCGTGGTGATGCCGCCGATTTCGGGCGTGCCGGTGCCGGGCGCGATCGAGGGATCGAGCGCGTCGATGTCGAAGGTCACATAAGTGGGCTTGTCGCCGACGAGCTTTCGCGCCTCGTCCATCACCGGTTTCACGCCGCGCTCGGCGAATTCCTCGATGAAGACGATCCGCACCCCGGCATCGCGGGCGAAATCATAATTGGAAGCATCCGATATGGCGCCCCTGATGCCGATCTGGATCATGCGCTTGGGATCGAGCAGGCCTTCCTCGATGGCGCGGCGGAAGGGCGTGCCGTGATTGTAGCGGTTGCCGAAGAAGCTGTCATAGGTGTC
Organism: Taklimakanibacter lacteus; assembly: GCA_003576695.1. Classification (GTDB taxonomy): domain Bacteria; phylum Pseudomonadota; class Alphaproteobacteria; order Rhizobiales; family Aestuariivirgaceae; genus Taklimakanibacter; species Taklimakanibacter lacteus. The sequence continues at coordinate 280,390 of QOZQ01000005.1, read as the reverse complement.
GGAATGGGCGTCGAAATGGATGAGGCCGACCGGGCCTTTGCTCGCCAGCGCCCTGAGGATGGGCAAGGTGATGAGATGATCGCCGCCGGCGGTGAGGGGGCGCGTCCGCGCGGCATGGATCTGGGCAAAGAAATCGCGGATGCGGTCAAGGCTTTCCATGAGGTCGAGCGGGTTGATCGGCGCATCGCCGCAATCGCCCGCCTTGATCCGGTCGAAGGGCGAAAGGCCGGTCACATGATGGACGCGGCGCACCAGGCTTGACTGGTTGCGGATCTCGCGCGGGCCATGGCGGGCGCCGGTGCGGTTGGTGGTGCCGCCATCGAAAGGCACACCCACCAGCGCGATATCGACCTCATCGGGCCTGGCGATCGGCAGGCGCATGAAGGTCGGCAGGCCGGCAAAGCGCGGCACGAGGCCTGAATCGAGCGGCTGGAACTGCGCGTTGCTCTTGCTCATTCTACTTCTCCGTCAGAACATCGCCGCGCCGCCATTCGGGCTGACGCATTGGCCGGTCATGAAAGTGGCGCCAGGTCCGGCAAGGAACACGGCGGCCGCTGCGATCTCCTCCGGTCGCCCGATGCGGCCGAGTGGATTCTGCGATTCCTTGGCGAGCGTCTCGGGCGATGTCATTTCGATCCCGAGCATCGGCGTGTCGATCGGCCCCGGCGCTATGGCATTGACCAGGATTTTCGGCGCGAATTCCCGCGCCCAGGACCGCGTCAGCGACAGGACGCCGCCTTTCGAGGCGCAATAGAGCGAGCAGTTCTCGCGGCCCAGATAGGCGAGCTCGGAGGCGATATTGATCACCCGGCCACCGCGATCCTGCGCCACCATCAGGCGCAGCGCCTCACGTCCGACGAGGAACACACCTTTGAGATTGACGTCCATCAGCCGCTCGAAATCGACGACACTGGTTTCAAGCAGCGGCTTCTCGATCAGGATGCCGGCGCAATTGACGAGGATGTCGATGCCGCCTGTTTGCTTCATGCCGGAAAGCAGCCCGATGACGTCCTCTTCCTTCGCCACATCGACGCGCCGTGCCTCGAACCCGGCACCCGCCACTTCGGCACGGTCGGCGATGGTCACGCGCGCCCCTTCGCCCGCAAAGGCATCGGCGATCGCTCTTCCGATGCCGCTGGCGCCGCCTGTCACCAAAGCGCGCTTGTCCTTGAGCGTCATGCCATCACCTCGCCGCGATCGACATTGACGGCCTGGCCGGTGATGTTGCGGGCAAGGTCGGAAGCGAGGAACAGATAGAGATTGGCGACGTCATCGGGCTCCATCAGCCCCGGAAGCGCCTGACCTGAGAGGATTTGGCCCAGCATGTCGTCCTCGCTGATATCGGCGCGGGCCGAGACTTCGGCGAGCGAGCGCAAGGCGGCGCGCGTCTTGACCCAGCCGGGGCATACGGCATTGACCCTGATATTGCGGGGACCCAGCTCCTTGGTGAGCACGCGCATGAAGCCGAGATTGCCGTGCTTCGAGGTGACATAGGCGGCGAAATCGGCGGCGGCACTCTTCGACCAGATGGAGGCGGTGATGATGATGTTCGACCCCTCCGGCATCTGCTCGAGAACCTGCCGGGTCACATAATAGGTGCCGATGAGGTTGATCTCGATGATGCGCGCGAACAGGCGCTCGACCTCATCGCCCTTCTCATACATGGGCGTGAGGCGCTCGAGTCCGGCATTGTTGACCAGGATGTCGAGCGGACCGAGCCCGCCGACCGAACGGCGCACCGCGGCGCGATCGGTGATGTCGCAGATTTCGGCACCGATCTTGCGCCCCGTAGCGGCTGCGATCCGGCTGGCGGCTTCGCTGATGTCCTTCGTGCTGGACAGGATCGTGACCTCCGCACCCGCTTGCGCGAAGCCCTCCGCCACCGCATAGCCGATGCCGTGGCTTGCGCCCGTCACCAGGACGCGCTTGCCGCTGAAATCGAACGCCGCCATTATTCTGCTGCCTCCAGGCCTGTCTCCTGCGCGCGGATCAGCGCCAGCACCTCGCGGCGGATCTGGCGGAATTCCGGTATGTCGAGAATGTCGAGGCTGCGCTTCTCGGGCAGCGTGGCGCTGACCGGGATATCGGCCAGAATGCGCGCCGGCCGTGCCGAGAAGACGACGATGCGGTCGGCGAGCAGCACGGCTTCATCGACATCATGGGTGACGAAGATGACGGTCTTGCGCTCGGCCCGGCGCAGCTCCATGAGCTGGATCTGCAGGCGCTCGCGGCTCAGGGCATCGAGCGCGCCGAAGGGCTCGTCCATAAGCAGCACCAGCGGATTGGCGGCCAGCGTGCGCGCGATCGCCACGCGCTGGCGCATGCCGCCCGATATGCGGTTGATCGTGTAATCGGCGAACTGGCCGAGGCCGACGAGAGCGAGATAGTGGCGGGCGATCCGCTCTTTTTCGGCTGAGGAGATGTCGTTGCGATAGCGCAGCCCGAAGCGGATATTGCCGAGCACGGTCAGCCAGGGGAAGGACGAATAGGACTGGAACACCATGCCCTTGTCGCGACTGGGTCCCTCGACCCGTTTGCCGTCGAGATGGATGTCACCCGCGCTCGGCGTCTCGAGCCCGCCCACCATGCGCATGACCGTCGTCTTGCCGCAGCCCGAGGGTCCGACAAAGACGACGAACTCGCCTTCCTTGATGTCGATCGACAGCGGATCCACCACCGGGATGGTGCCGCCATCGGGCGTGGCGAACGCCTTGGCGACCTGATTGATGCGGATGAAAGCGGATGTGCTCATCGCGGTACCTCTGACACCCTCGCCCTGCAAGCGAAGCGCAGCGGGGAGAGGGTAGGGGCCCGCCGCGCAGCGGCGGGAAGGGTGAGGGGCAACGGGCCGCGCAATGCAGTTTCAGCTGTTTGATCGAAGGACAGAGTCCAATTCCCGGCAGGCCCCTCACCCGCCCATTGCTGCGCAATGGGTCCCCCCCTCTCCCCGCTGAAGCGGGGCGAGGGTGACACGCGTGATTTCGTTCCGGTCTGCATCATTGCAGATACCGGAACCAGCGGCGGTGCAGCATGCGGATCGCCTGGTCGCAGAAGAGGCCGATGATGCCGATGGTGAGGATGCCGGCGAAGACTTCCGGCGTCTTGCCGTAGCGCCGCGCCGTCCACAATTCATAGCCGATGCCGGAGCTCGAGGCGACGATCTCGGCGACGATCAGATAGGTCCAGCACCAGCCGAGCGTGATCCTGAGGCTGTCGACCATATTGGGCAGCATCGCCCTGAGCAGCACGTCCTTCATCAGGGCACCATCGGAAGCGCCCAGCGTGCGCCCCGTCTCGATGAATTCCTTCGGCACCCGTCTTGCATCATCGGCGATGAGGAGGATGAGCTGGAAGAAGGTGCCGATCCACAGAAGTGTCACCTTCGAGCCTTCGCCGATGCCGAGCCAGATGAGGGTCAGCGGCACCAGTGCCGGCACCGGCAGGTAGCGCACGAAGTCGATGATGGGCTCGGTCACCGCCGTGACGAAGCGATAGCCGCTCATCAATATGCCGAGCGGGATGGCGATGACGGCGGAGGCGAGGAAGGCGGCCCAGACGCGCGCCACGCTGATGGCGATATCGCCCAGATAGCCGGCTTCCGTGAAAAGCCTGAGCCATGCGGCAACAACCGCGCGCGGCGAGGGCAGGATCTGCGGCTGGACGAGGCCCGATTCGGCCACGATCGACCACACAACCAGCACCAGCAGGAAAGCCCCGACGCCGAGCCAGAGCTCCTGGCGCGGCTGGGCCGCGGCGCGGAAAGTGAAGAGATCCCGCCAGGCCGACTTACGATCGGGCCGGGCGGGGCTTTGCTCCGCCTCTGCCTTACGTGGTGTCACCTCCATGCGCATGTCCACGGGAGCATCCCGCTGGTCACGGGAGTTTGTTGATGATCGACCGGTCGATATGATCCTCAGGGTTAAGCTTCACATCGGAAGAGCCGAATTCGAGATTGAGATCCATCGCCTCGTTGAAGATCTCATAGACGCGGCCTTCCTTGTCGGCCGGGCCGATGAAATCCTTGGCTTCGGCGAGCGGCGTGTAGCGGAAATTGGGCAGCGTCGCCTTGAAGTCATCCGCCGTGATCGAGAACTGCTTGGCGATGATCGGGATCGCCGCTTCCTGATTGGCGTTGAAATAATCGACCGCCTTGTAGATAGCGCGCAGGAACTTCACATATTTATCAGGATTACCTTTGAGCTCGCCCGTATGCGCCATGATGATGTCGAGGATGAGATCCTTCTGGTCCTTCGACGACACGAGGACATGGGCGCCGCGCTCCTTATGCGCCGCGACCACCTGGCTCAGCACCGGCTCATAGGTGCCGACCGCCGCCACCTTGGGATCGCTGAAGATGCCGATCGCATCGGCCGCCGCGATATCGGCGAGCGTCGTATCCTTGATCGAGAGATTGCAGTCCTTCTTCAGCGCCATCTGCAGGATGAGGCGTGCCGGCAGGTTGGGCTCCACCGCGATGGTCTTGCCCTTGAGATCGCAGACCGACTTGATCGACTGGTCGGCCGCCCAGCCATCGCCGCCGGTCGACAGATCGATCGTGCCGATGATGATGCCCTGCGTCTCCTTGCGCCGGCCGAGGCCCTGATATTCGCCGACGGTGCGCAGATAGCAGTCGATATCGCCGCGCTCCATCGCCGCCATCGCATTCGGCATGTCGTCATCGAGGATCTCCTCGACCTCGATGCCTTCTTCCTTGAAATAGCCGAGCTCATTGGCGAGATGGACAGGCCCGAAGCCCACCCATACCGGATACATGCAGGTGACCTTGTTGGCATTGCCCACTTCGGCGCCGGCCGGGCCGCCTGCGAGGCTGAGCGCAGCCCAGCCGGCCGCAAGGCACATCAACAGCGTCTTGAGAATCCTGGTCATTGTCTTCCTCCCTGTCCGGCGCGCTCTGCTGTCGCGCCGAGAAGTGCTTCCCATCTGGTGACAAGCCGGGGCGATCGTCCCTCTAGGGGCGGCCCTCTTTCCCGCCATCTTATGGGCTTCCGAAACCATCGAAAAAGAGGCAAGATGAGATCATTACATCCGGAAAGCAGAAGTATCGCATGCGTCAGCTCCTCGATGTCGATCTGCGGCTCATCCGCATCTTCCGCGTCATTGTCGAATCGCAAGGGCTTGCCGGGGCCCAGCTCGTCCTCAATCTCAGCCAGTCGCGCATCTCGACCAGCCTTGCCGAGCTCGAAGCGCGTCTCGGCGCCAGATTGTGCCGGCGCGGCCGCTCCGGCTTCGCGCTGACCGAAGCGGGGCGCAGCGTCTATGACGCCTCGCACGAGCTCTTCCAGGCGGTCGACCGCTTCAGCAACCAGGCCGGCGCCCTGTCGCCCAATCTCAAGCGCGTGGTGAGACTGGGCGCCGTCGATGCGCTCGCCACCAATGCCGAATTGGGGCTGGCCCGCGTCTTCGGCCATTTCCGCCAGTCCGCCCCTTCGGTGCAGATCGATCTCATGGTGGCGGGGCCGGAGGAGCTGGAAGCCCAGCTCATCGCCGGCGCCCGCGATATCATCATCATGCCGAGCCTCACCCGGCGGTCCGATCTCTCTTATGTGCCGATCTGCGTGGAGAAGCAGTCGTTCTATTGCGCCAGGGGCCATCCGCTGTTCGCAGAGAGCGACAGGCTCGCCGCCCGCAACCTGGCGCGCCATGCCATTGTCGCGCGCGGCTATCTGCACAGCCAGGATCTGAAGCGCATCGGCCACCGCCAGGCCGATGCGACCGTCGAGATGATGGAAGCGCAGCTCGTCCTCATCCTGAGCGGCGGCTTCATCGGCTATCTGCCGGCGCACTATGCCGCGTCCTGGGTGGCGCGCGGCGAACTGCGCTGCCTGTGCGACAAGGCCTTGAGCTATGATTCGACCTTCTATGCGGTATGCCAGCGCAGCGCCACCGACAATCCCCTGGCGCGCCGCTTCCTCGCCAGCTTTCAGGGGTGAATAGTTTCGGAGCAATGAGACAATAATATACGCGACGCATGCAAGGCCAAAAGTCTGAAGCTGAAAGCCCTAAGAGGAAAGCGGACAAGGCGAGGACGGAGGAAAAGACCCAACGCAAGCGGTTCATAGAGACCGCTCGCTAAATCGGCGTCGATGAAAGCGGCAAAGAGCTTGAGCCTTTTGATCGGATTATGCCTAGGTGCGGTTAAGCACTTCATTTACCATGCGTTCGGTCTCGGCCGAGAAATGCGTAAAGCGCGCCTTCGGACCAATGGCGCCCAAGTATTGGCGTATTGCTTCCTGCTTGTGGCTAAGCAATCCTTCCAGCCACTCCTTTCGAAGCGCGCCAACCGCTAAATCGGAGCATTGGATGGGTTGAAATCGCTTTCGGCTTCCAAACGTCAGTGACGCGAATTGGTCGCCCGACTCCTTCTGATAGGCCGCAAATATTGCCTCAGTAAGGTCGTGGGGTTGAACATCATCGTCAATCACAAGGGCTACCGGCTCTCCATCATACTCCAGCCCCGCTTCCTCGCGGAGAATATTCAAGGCCATACTGAAGCAGAAGTGATACGGGTTCTCATAACCAGTATCGCGGGTTTGCCAGTGTGCAATTTCGCAAGACGCGCCTATTCCATGAAGGTTAGAACGGCCCATGATCTTGGAGAAATGCAGTATGCATAGGGACCCCTTCTCGTGCCCCAAATTGGGTACGATCTCAGCGAGATGAAAATCATCCCCGAGCCGGAAGGTGGCCAGCGCCTCCTTCCAAATAGGTTCGACGGCGCTCCAATCGGACTCCCTGCCGATAAAGCCGCCGACGGCATAAATGCCGCCGCCGTTGCTCGCGTCAAGATACGCCCTAAGCAATGCCAATATCCTCGGTCCATTATTGCCGCAAACAACAGCGGCCAACTCCTTGAAAGGACTCGCGGTCATATCCCGCTCCTGTAATAATACTCCACCGGGTGCGGGAAGGACAATATTGGGACTATGGACCCAATATCGTCTTTCCCGCGCCAAGGCCTAAGGGTCTGTGATATGCGTACTCCTGTTACTCATCATGGGAGTCACCGCCGACCGGGTGGTCGCGCAGGTCGCCGGCATGCGCCCCTCAATAGCGATAGGGTGGCAATTTGTGGCTCTTCAGGCGTTCATCGATGATAGTTACAAAGGGGCGGACTCCACTTTCGTCCTAGCTGGGCACATCGCTACGGCAGAATCGTGGGCGCATTTCGCAAAAGAATGGGAGGAGATGCTGCCTTTTGGTACCATCAACCAAGCAGGCATCTACCATTTTAAAATGTCGGAAATGGCCGCCTCACCCGAACGTCTCGCGAGGGTTCCGGGCTTCTTCCGTATCATTGAGCGACATGTTCTAATGTCAATCTCATGTGCCTACAATCTTGCGGATGCCAAGAGAGCAATGTCGCGAATCAGTATTCCCGGCGTGGGCATCGATTGGAGTTTCGTGGCCAATCCGTTTTTGATGTGCTCAAGGCTGTTGTTGGATGTTTTCAACGCTCGCCGATCTGATTTAGCCAGATTTGGGCTTCCGACTGATGAACCTGTTGATTTCTACTTCGACAATCAAGCAGAGAAGAAAGTTATTCTGACGCAATGGGAGTCGTTCGCCAAGAGCCGCCGCGAGCTCTTTGGCGCGGCAATGGGTGCCACCCCTCGCTTTGAGGACGACACTGTGTTTTTGCCCCTGCAAGCTGCAGATTTGTGGGCCTGGTGGGTAAGAAGAGCTTATGACGATGGCGACCCAATGAAGGTCCAGCGCGGCGATTTCGGGGCTTTCCGCGCCAAGCGAAATTACCCACGCATCCACGTCGATTGGACCCAGAAAGAGATTCTTGAGGGACTCCTAGGTATGCTCAAACAGCATATAAATCCTGACGACCGGATCCTTGTCGCTCCGGCATGAAGACCCATTCTATCACGGTTATGTTCTGTCCGGGCAGGCCGCAGTAGGTACCCGCTCTAGTTCCTTCCCACGTCATCGACGCCATTGTGCGCACGAGTCATGCCCAGACGGGAGACATGCCTCCGGACGCTGATATTTCCCAAATCCCATGGCTTGGCCCATGGTTGCAAGAGGGATGTTTCCGCATCTGAGATTAATTGATTGATTGAACAATCAAAAATATTGACTCGCTGTCTGCGGAATTCGTATCCTGGGACGGGTCTGCCAGGAGAAGCATCATGCCGGACAATGTGGGCGCGCAGTGGAATGCGGGCGAGACGCTGGAGGACGCGAAGCGTCATCTTCTGTCGCCGTCCGAGGAAATGGCGAAGCTCGGCAAGGCAACACGGCCTTTGATCGCCTATGGTGAGGGCATCCATGTCGTCGATGCCCATGGCCGGCGCATCATCGATGGGCCTGCCGGCATGTGGTGCACCCAGATCGGCTATGGCCGCCGGGAGATCGCCGATGCGGTCTCGGCCCAGTCGCTCAAGCTTTCCTACAATTCGCCCTGGTACACGACCAACTCACCCTCCATCGAGCTGGCGCGGCGCATTGCCGAGGTGACGCCCGGCGATCTCAACCGCGTCTTCTTCACCACCGGCGGCTCGACGGCGGTGGATTCGGCGCTGCGCTTCACCGAATTCTATAACAATGTGCTGGGACGGCCGGAGAAGAAGCACATCATCGTGCGCCGCGAGGGCTATCACGGCAGCACCAGCCTCACTGCCGCCTGTTCCGGCCGCGCCTTCAACTGGCAGAATTTCGACATCGCCTCGCCCCGCATCACTTTCATCTCGGCGCCGAATATCCGCCTGGCGCCGGGGCTGACGGAGGCCCAGTTCCTCGACAAGTTGGTGCGCGAATTCGAGGACACGGTCGGGACCATCGGCCCCGACAAGGTGGCGGCCTTCCTGGCCGAGCCGCTCCTGGCTTCGGGTGGCGTCATCATTCCGCCCAAAGGCTATCACGCCCGCATCAAGGCCATCTGCGAGAAGCATGACATCATCTATATCTCGGATGAGGTGGTGACCGCTTTCGGCCGCTGCGGCGAATGGTTCGCCTCCGAGAAGGTCTTCGGCGTCGTCCCCGACATCATCACTTTCGCCAAGGGCGTCACCTCGGGCTATGTGCCCTTAGGGGGCTTTGCCATATCGGAGCGCCTGCTCGACAAGGTGGCGGGCGAGAATGCCAAGGGCAGCTATTACAGCAACGGCTACACCTATTCGTCCCATCCGGTGAGCTGTGCGGCAGCGCTCGCCAATATGGATGTCATCGAGCGGGACGGCATATTGCAGCATGTGCGCGACGTGTCCGGCCATTTCGCGGATGCGCTCCGGAGCCTCAGGGATCTTCCCCATGTCGCCGATATCAGGGTCGCAGGCCTCGTCGGCTGCGTCGAATGCCTGGTCGATACGGCATCGCCCGAAGTGACCGACCGCGACAAGAAACTCGGCGGCCGCATCGACACGCATTGCTTCGATCTTGGCCTTCTGGTGCGCCCGCTCGGCAATGTCTGCGTGCTGTCGCCGCCGCTCGTCATCACCAAATCCCAGATCGATGAGATGATCGCCATCTTGCGGCAAGGAATCCTGAAAGCCGCGGCCGAGCTCAAGCAGCCGGCCGAGGCCTGACGAAAGGGACGAGGGACGTGGCAGGCAAGGCGCGCATCGCCTCGCGCGAGGATCAGGTCCAGGAACGAAAGCGCTCGCTTCTCGACGCCGCGGCGACGGTGATCGCGCGCAAGGGCCTTACCGGCATCACCATGAATGACATCGCCAGGGAGGCCGGCTGCAGCTATGGCGTCGCCGCCTTTCATTTCAAGTCGAAGGACGGCCTGATCCTGGCGGCGCTCGATCAGCTCGTCGCCGAATATGACGCCGCGCTCAACCGCCCGTCTGTCCAGGACAAGCCCGCCGACCGGCTCAAGGCCATGGTGCTGCTCGATTTCGATCCTGAAATCTCAAATGAAGATCATGTCGCGGTATGGAGTGCCTTCTGGGCGGAAGCGGCGCGCAATCACGACTATCGCCGCCGCCTCGCCGAGCTGAAGGCGCGCTATCATGCCTTCGTGAAGGCCGAGGTGATAGCCCTTGCCAGGGAACGCAAGCTCAAGCTCGACGCAACGGTGATCGCCGCCACCCTGAATGCCCTCATCGACGGCCTCTGGATCGCCAATCAGGTGAATGCCAGCGGCATCGCGGGCCAGAAGCAGGCGCGCAATGCCTGCTTTCTCTATCTCCGGTCGATCTTTCCCGATGATTTCTAGCCGCTAAGTGGGTTTACCCCGGAAAGCGCCGCCTCAGCCAATCGGTCATCAGAGCGGTGACTTCCTCCGGCTTCTCCTGCTGCGACCAGTGTCCGCAACCGGGGATCACGTGTTTTTCGAGATCGGGAATATGCGCCTCCATGCCGTCCATCATGGCCGGCGTCAGCACGACGTCGTCCTCGGCGCCGATCATCAGAGCTGGGACTTTCACGGTCTGATCGACCTTTAGACCCGCCTTCCAATTGCGCGACAGGTTGCGATACCAGTTGATGCCGGGCGTGAAGCCGGTCCTTCTGTAGCTCTCGACAAAGACAACGAGTTCGTCGGCATCGAGGATCGCCTCGCCGGGGAGCTTCGGTGGCTCCGGCGCCTCGAGCTGTGAAAAGAAAGCCATGTGCCGCGCCGCCGGCGGAAGCTTCATATATTGCGCTCTGGTAATGACGCCCTTGCGCATGATGGTGCGGAAGGTACGCTCGACGTCGCGAGCCATCGCCTTGTCGGCGCGGTCGCCATCATGGAACATGATCACATACATGTCCGGGCTGTAGATCTGCCGCATCTGCGCGAGCGGATCAGCGGCCTCATTCGCGGCGAAGGGCTTGTCGGGCGGCGTCAGGCCGTGGATGAGATCGGGATGCAGCCACAGCATCTCATGCGGAATGAAGGGTGTGTTCAGACCGATGACGCCGGCGACACGGCTTGGATGGAACAGCGGCATCTGCCAGGCGACCAGGCCGCCCCAGTCATGGCCGCAGAACACGGCCTTCTCGAGCCCGAGCGCATCGAGCAACCCGACGAGATCGCCGGTCAGATGCGCCAGGTCATAGTCCTCGACCTTGGGCGGCGCATCGGTCAGGCCGAAGCCGCGCTGGTCGGGAACGATGACGCGATAGCCGGCGGCGGCGAGCGGCGCGATCTGGTGGCGCCAGGAGAAGGCGAGCTCGGGCCAACCATGCAGCAATATGACAGCAGGTCCACGGCCTGCCTCATAGACGGCCATCCTGATGCCATTGCTTTCTATGAAGCGGACGGGAGGCATGGCTGGCCCGGCAGCGTAGAGCGGCGCAAGGGCGGGCGCCATGAGAGCGCCGGCAAGGCCGGATACAAATGAGCGGCGGGTGAGGCTCGTCATGACCGCATCTCCCTGAGCTGTTTGAATTCGCTCTCGATCACCGTGACGCAGGCATTTGCTTCCCGGCCGGCCCGCACCAGCACCAGTATCCCCTGATAGAGAATGAGAAGCCGGGCGACGATCACATCGGCACGGCCGGCAGGCATTTCGCGCGCCACGACCCGTTCGATGCCTTGTTTGAGGAGGGCGAAGCCTTCCTGCACGCCCTGCGAGGCCACCGAGGGTTCGGCGCCGAACTCCACTGCCGCATTGGTCAGCAGGCAACCATGCTCGTCCGCATCGGGCGATCGCAGCAAAGAGAGGAAGAGCTGCTCCAGCCCATCGAGGCCGGCATCGTCTCCGGCATAGGTCCGCAGCCGCGTGCGGATGACGGCGTCGATATAGTGGTTGAAGGCGGCCCGGTAGAGGCCGTCCTTGTCGCCATAGGCATTATATATGCTGCCGGAGGTGAGGCCGGTGGCCTGTTCCAGGTCCTTGATCGACACGCCGGCGAAACCCTGGCGCCGGAACGCATCCATTGCACCGCCAAGCACCTTGCTTTCATTGAATAATCGCGTGCGTGCCATCGCTCATTCTTTCTAAATTAACCATTCTAGAATGAGCAATCTAAAACGAAAGTCAAGCTTTTTTGGAGGAAGAGAGCGATGATTCAATGTGCTGCGGCGGGACTAGCCGCCGAACCGCGACTCTGGAATCCCCTTGATGCCGAGCCCGGTGATGGCGAACAGGCTGCCGCGCAGCACGCCGTCGTCCGGGAAGCGCGGCAGCGGCGGCTTCGCCATCGAGGTCACATAGAGGACATCGAGGTTCGGTCCGCCGAACATGACGCTCGTCACTTTCTTCACCGGCATGTCGATGACGCGCTCGACCCTGCCGTCGGGCCGGTAGCGGATGAGCTTGCCGTCATAGACCTGCGCGTTCCACAGGCAGCCTTCGGCATCGACGGTCGACCCGTCGGCGGCGCCGCCGGTCGAGGTGTCGAGCCTGGCGAAGGTGCGACGGTTCTTCACCGAGCCCGTCTTCCTGTCATAGTCATAGGCCCAGATCTCGCCCGACCAGGAATCGGCGAAATAGAAGATGCGGTCATCCGGGCTCCAGCATGGGCCATTGGAGACGATGATTCCCGTTTCGACCTTGGTCACGCTGAAATCGGGATCGAGACGATAGAGCGCGCCATGGGGGCCGGATTCCTGGCTGTCCATCGTGCCGGCGAAGAAGCGCCCGCCGCGGTCGACCTTGCCGTCATTGATCCAGTTGGTCGGCCGGTCCGGTTCGATCTCGGCGATGAGCGGACAGTCTCCCGTCGCGAAATCGAGCGCATGGAAGCCCTTCGCCAGCGAGCAGATGGCGCCCTTGCCGTCCTTGCGGATGGCGATCGAGCCGACGCGCGAGGGCACGTCCCAGGCGCGGATCTCGGTGCCCTGGGCGGTGGCCCGGAAGACCCGCATGCCGGCGGCATCGATCCAGTAGAGCCGCTGCTGCTCGACATCCCACAGAGGCCCTTCGCCAAGCGTCGTCTTCACATCGACCAGGACTTCGATCTTCATTTCCCTCTCCTCTGTCAGCCTTTGAAACGCGGTTCGGCCAGCCCCTTCACGCCGAGGCCGTGTATGGCGAAGACACAGCCTGCCTCGCGCTCGCGGTGATATTGATTGTTGAACGGCCGCGCCATCGAGGTCACATAGGCGATGTCGAGATCAGGCCCGCCGAAAATGAGGCTGGTGGTCGATTGCACCGGCAGGCCGACGATCCGGTCGATGACGCCCTGAGGATCGAAGCGGATCAGCCGGCCGGAATAGACCTCGCAGCTCCACACATAGCCTTCCGCATCGACGGTGGCACCATCGGGCAGGCCGCGCAAGGTCTCGAAGCTGGTGAAGACACGGCGCGAGCGCACTGAACCCGCCGCTATGTCATAGTCATAGGCATAAATGAGCTTCTTGCCCGTATCGGCGAAATAGAGCGTCCGGCCGTCCGGGCTGAAGCACGGGCCATTGGAGCAGACGATGCCGCGGTCGAGCTCATGCACCGAGAGATCGGGATCGAGCCGGAACAACTTGCCGACGCCATTGCGCTCCTCGAAATCCATCGAGCCCGCGATGAAGCGGCCCTGGCGGTCGACCTTGCCGTCATTCATGCGCGGCGTCAGCTCGCCGGGCTGCGTCTCGGCGATGAGCGTGACCTTGCCGGTCTTGAAATCGAGCGCATGGAAGCCGCTGCGCAAGGAGACGATGGCGCCGCCTGTCTCGCGCAAGGCGATCGAGCCCACGGGCTCGGGCAGCGGCCAGTGCCGGCGGTTCTGGCCCTTCACATCGGCGGAGTAGACGGCGGGTCCGTAGGAATCGATCCAGTAGAGCCGCTGCTCGGCGACATCCCATAAAGGTCCTTCGCCGAGCGCGTTGCGGTCCTCGCTGAAGATCTCGATGCGCAGCATGGGGATTCCTTTTTAGGAACTATGACTCTCGAATATTTTCCCCCTCGCCCGTTGCGGAGCAATGGGAGAGGGGGGCCGACCTTGCTCCGCAGAAGCGGAAGTTATCTGCGCTGTCGGGGCGAAATCTCGGCTTCGCGAAGGCGAGAGGCCGGGTGAGGGCTCTTTGCCTGAAACACGAAGTGCTTTTGAAGTTTTTACAGGGGTTCGAGAAAGAGCCCTCATCCGCCCTTCGGGCACCTTCTCCCATCCTTCGGACGGGAGAAGGGAAGTTGGAGGGAGTGAGAGCGATCCTATTCATCATGAACTCCCTAGAAAGCGACCTTGTCGCCGCCTTTCAGCTCGAGGATCTGGCGCGCTTCATCGGGCGTCGCCACTTGCATGCCGAGGCCCTCGATGATCTTGCGCGCCAGTGCCACCTGCTCGGCATTGGAGGTGGCGAGCTTGCCCTTGCCGGCCCACAGGCTGTCTTCGAGGCCGACGCGGATATTGCCGCCAAGGGCAGCCGCCTGGGCCGCGATGCGCAGCTGGCTGGCGCCGGCGCCCAGCACCGACCAGCGGAAACTATCGCCGAACAGGCGGTCGGCGGTGCGCTTCATATGGGCGACATCTTCCGGATGATTGCCGATGCCGCCCAGGAGCCCGAACACCGACTGCACGAAGAGCGGCGGCTTGACCAGGCCGCGATCGGCGAAATGCGCCAGATTGTAGAGATGCGCGATGTCGTAGCATTCGAATTCGAAGCGCGTGCCGTTGCCGTAGCAGGTCTCGAGGATATATTCGATGTCCTTGAAGCTGTTGCGGAAGACGAGATCGCGCGTCGCTTCGAGATGCGGCTTCTCCCAGTCGAATTTGAAGCTCTTGTATTTGTCGACCAGGTGATAGAGCCCGAAATTGATCGATCCCATATTGAGCGAGGCGACCTCCGGCTTGAAGGTGGCGGCGGGCTTCACCCGCTCCTCGACCTTCATATAGGGGCTGCCGCCGGTGGTGATGTTGATCGCAGCCCTGGTCGCCTGCTTGATGCGCGGCAGGAAGCGGGCGAAGGCTTCCGGCGTCTGGTCGGGCTTGCCGTTCTCGGGGTTGCGCGCATGAAGATGCAGGATCGCGGCACCTGCTTCCGCCGCGGCGATCGCTTCCCTGGCGATCTCGTCCGGCGTGATCGGCAGATAGGGCGACATGGTCGGCGTGTGGATGGCGCCCGTCACCGCGCAGGTGATGATCACTTTGCCTTTGGGTGCAGTCAATTTCCGATCTCCTTCGCGGCCCGCTTCTTGTGCGCGGCCAATGCCATCAATCTCTTGTCGCGCCACATCTGGCGCTCCTGCAGCTGCGTCGCGGGTGTGCGCTTGCGCCGCTCCGGCTCGATCTCGTCCATCACCGGCCCCACCCAGTCGACCCGGCGCTGCATCTGCGGGAACAGATTCTCGTAGATGCCCTGATAGCGCTCGGCATAGTCGCGCACCCCGCCCGGCGCATTGAGGTCGATGGTCTCGAACGGACCCATGAAGGACCAGCGCAGCGCCAGCCCGTCGCGGATGCCGATATCGATGTCCTCGACGCTGGCATAGCCATCGGCGACGAGGCGGAAGGCTTCCTCGAGCAGGGCGCCCTGCATGCGGTTCATGATGAAGCCGTCGAGCTCCTTCTTCATCACCAAAGGCGCATGACCGGCCGCGATCAGGAACTGGCGCGTGTGCTCCATCGTCTCGGCCGAGGTCCATGGGGCGGGCACCACCTCGGCGGCGGGGATGAGATAGGGCGGATTGATCGGATGGACGACGACGCAGCGCGCCCGGCCCTTGAGGCCTTCGGTGAAGCGCGACGGCAGGAGGGCCGAGGTCGAGCTCGCGAGGATCGCGTCAGGCCGTGAAGCTTTATCGAGCGCCTCGAACACCTTGATCTTGGTGGCGAGCACTTCCGGCGTGTTCTCCTGCACATAGGTCGCCAGCGCCAGCGCCTCTTCCATGGTCTGGGCCGGCGTGATGCGGGCGAGCACGGTGGCGGGCTTGTCGCCATTGAGGAGGTCGTTGCGGTCGAGATCGTCGAGGACGCCCGCTATATAGTCGAGCGCCTTTTGCGCAGCGCCTTCCGCCTGGTCCCACAGGCGCACAGGCGAGCCGGCGCGCGCGAAGCTGATCGCCCAGGCGCGGCCGATGAAGCCCGAGCCGATGACGGCTGTGTTCCAGCGTTCAGAGGGTTTCGACATTGCCATCGACTCCAAGGGATTGGCCTGAGACATTGACGCCGGCATCGGACAGAAGGAACGCCACCATGCTGGCGATGTCATAGGGGCTGACCATGCGCCTGAGCGACACGCGCTCGAGATAGCGCTCTTCCATGTCCTTGTGGCTGATGCCGATCTGCCTGGCGCGGTCGGCGATCACCTTGTCCATGCGCGGCCCTTCGACGATGCCGGGCAGGATGGCATTGACCCGGATGCGCGAGGGGCCGAGCTCCTTGGCGAGGCTCTGGGTGAAGCCGACTATGGCGAATTTGGCCGAGGAATAGGGTGTGCGGAAAGCATAGCCGTGCCGTCCGGCGGCCGAGGACATGTTGACGATCGACCCGCCGCCCGCCTGCTTCAGCATCGGCACCGCCAGCCGGGCGCACAGGAACTGCCCGGTGAGGCACACATCGATGCAGCGCCGCCAGTCTGCCGGCGAGATCTCATCGACGCCGCCGGTCGGGCCGGCAATGCCGGCATTGTTGATGAGGGCATCGAGCCCGCCCCATTCCTTGGCGATCAGCGCGAACATCGCCGCGACATCCGCATCGACCGCGACATCGGCCTTGGTGGCGAGAAGTTTCGGCAAGGCCTTCTTCGCATCGGCGAGGGCTGCATCCGCGATATCGCAGATGGCGACCCGGGCACCCAGGCTCGACAGCGTGCTGGCGATGGCGAAGCCTATCCCCGAGGCGCCGGCGGTGATCAGCACGCGCTGACCTTGCAGCCCGGCAAGGAAGTCATTGGCCGATTGGGGAGCCTTGTTGCTCATTCTGGTCTTCTCCTAGTTTCTTCTGTCGCGGAGCGCCACCACCGCGCCCAGCACCACGAGGCCGAACAGGATGGCGCGTGTCGCATAGGGCAGTGTCGTGCCGGCAAGGAAAGTCTGCAGCCCGGTGAGCAGCAGCACACCGCCCAGCATGCCGAGATAATGGCCGCGCCCGCCGGTGATCAGGGCGCCGCCCACCACCACGACGGCGATCGAGGGCAGGAGATAGTCATCGCCCATGCCGAGGCTCGCCTGGCCTGAGAAGCCGGTCAGCAGCACGCCGACCAGGCCTGAGCACAAAGCCGAGAGCATATAGACGAAGACCAGCGTGCGCCCGACGGCGATGCCGGAAAGCTCGGCCGCCCTGATCCCGTTGCCGATGCCATAGACGCGCCGGCCGAAGGCGGTGCGGCCGAGAAGCGTCACGGCGAAGATCACGAACAGCACCATGAACAAGACGACCGGCGTGAAGATCCAGATCTTGCCGGTCATGAACCAGCGCAGCATCGGCGATGAGAAGCCGTCGGGCGTGCCGTTGGAATAAAGGAGGGCCGCCCCCTGCAGCAGGCCGTTGGTGGCGAGCGTCATGACGATGGGCGAGAGGCCGAGAAACACGATGCCGAGCCCGTTGATGAGGCCGATGAAGCAGGCGAGCAGCAGCACCAAAGGCAGCGCATAGATCAGCGCCACATCCGATCCCTTGACCATGCCGGCAAGCAGGATGCCACACAAGCCGATGGTCCAGGGCACCGAGAGATCGAGCCCGCCGGTGAGGATCACCGTTCCCTGGCCCAGCGCCAGGATGGCAAGGAAGGAGGACAGGACGATCAGCGAATTCCAGTAGCCGGGATTGAGGATGGCGCCGCCGAGCCAGGCCTGCGTCACCAGGATGACGATGATGAAGCAGACATAAGCGGGCAGGGCATAGCGCAGGATCTCGGCATTGCGCGTGAGAAAGGACGGTTTTGCCGCGGCCTCCACAGTCTTGCGGGTCTTCGCGATCGCGAGGCGCTGGTCGTCCTGGCGCAATTGCGACACCAGCGTGCCGGCGCGCCTTGCGCCAAGCCTGGTGCCGAGCACCCGCAATTGCTGCGCCAGCGTCGATGTGCGGGAGATTGAACCGGCGAGGACTGCCAGGATGAGGATGGTGGCCTCGGCAATGGTCGAATAATAGGCCGACACATTGAGGACGAGCAGGATATTGACGACGATCATCAGCACATAGGCGCCGATGGCGCTGCCCAATGGCCCGCCACGCCCACCGCCGAGCCTGGTGCCCCCCACCACCACCGCGGCGAACATCGAAAGCAGCAGCGGATTGCCGACCAAGGGATCGCCGCTGCCGGTCTGGGCGCTGATGAAGACGCCGGCCAGGCCATAGCAGCCGCCGGCGATCACATAGACGAGGAAGCGCGTGAGCACGGTCGACACGCCGACCGCGGCGGCCGCATCGGCGTCGCTGCCCACCGCATAGATCGCGGTGCCGAGCCGCGTATTCTTGAGCCAGGCCCAGGCGAGCAGCACCACGCCGATGAGGGCGATCGGCATGGGAAGCCATCCGGGGATAGCATCGCCCAGATAGAAGGTGCCGAGCGAGGGCGACACGAAGCCACCCGGCTTGTCCATCACGAGGAGCGTCACGCCCTGGATGATGAACATGGTGGAGAGCGTCACCACGATCGGCTGCAACCGGAGCACGGCGATGAAGAAGCCGTTGACGGCGCCGGTCGTCATGCCGATCCCCATGCCGACCAATGTCCACAGGAGCACATTGGCTTCCATGTTCATGGGGTCCATCGAGCGCGCCAGCACCGCATTGACCAGCGAGATGACCGCGCCGGCGGACAGATCGAACCCGCCCGACAGGATGACGATGGTCTGGCCGATGGCGGCCAGCGCCGAGGTGGCGCCGCCGCTCGCCAGGAAGGAGATGTCGAAATAGGTGAGGGGACCGGCGCTGATCAGATCGACGACGGCGATCAGGATGAGAAAGACGGCCGCCGCGACAGCGACGCCGCGATGGGTGGCGAGGAGGCGCCGCACGGGCGAGGAGGGTGCTGCTGCGGCCATGCTCATGCGGCGGCATCCTCAGGCGCTGAATCCTCATGGCCGAGCGCCGGGCGCATGATGGCGCTCTCGCTCAATTTGCCGCTGGCGATCTCGGCGACGATCCGCCCCGCATAGAGCACCAGCACCCGGTCGCACAGATGCACGAGCTCCGGCACCTCGGTCGAATGGAACAGGATGGCGCCGCCCTGGTTGGTGAAGTCGCGCATCATGACATAGAGCTCGTGCTTGGTGCCGACATCGATGCCGCGCGTCGGATCGAAGAGAAGCAGGATGCGGCTTTGCGCCACCAGCCATTTGGAGATGGCGATCTTCTGCTGGTTGCCACCGGAAAAGGCGCCGGCCTGTGTCCATAAGGCGCGCTCGTTCACTTCGACCGTATCGAAGGCCTGCCGCACCGCATTTTCTTCACCGCTCTTGTCGATGAGCCCATAGCGCGAGAAACGCTCGATCACCGGGATCGAGGCATTGGTGCGGCCGCTGAGCTTGAGGAAGAGACCTTCGGTCTTGCGGTCCTCAGGGAGAAAGCCGATGCCGATATTGGGACGCATGGCATCGACCGGCGATGTGATGGTGACGGGCTGGCCGTCGACCGCGAGCCCGCCCCGCCGGATGGTGGCCATGCCGAAGCAGGCGAGGAACAGATCGAGCTGGCCCATGCCCTGGAGCCCGGCAATGCCGAGGATCTCGCCCTTGCGCAGGTCGAAGCTCGCTTCCTCGAGCTTGTCGCCGGCCTTGAGATCATGGGCCGACAGTACCGGCGGCCCGAAGACGGACGGATCGCTCGGCCGCGGCGGAAAAGTCTGGGCGATGGAGCGCCCGACGATCTTTTCGATCACATCCTTGTCGGAGATGTCGCCGACCGCCCCGGTCATGATGTGCTGGCCATTGCGCAGGATGGTGAGGCTGTCGCAGAAGGCGCGCACCTCGCGCAGCCGATGCGAGATGAAGACGATGGTCCGGCCCTGCGCCCTGAGGCTGGCGATCAGCTGGCCGAGCCAGTCGACATCGCCGCCGGAAAGCGTGGAAGTGGGTTCATCGAGAAGCAGGATATCGGGATTGCGATAGGTGGCGCGCGCGATCTCGATCTTCTGCTGCAGAGCGAGGTCGATCTCGCCGGTCTCGGCGTCGAGATCGATGCTGAAGCCGATCTTCTCCAGATGCCGCTGGATCGCGGCACGCGCCGACCGGCGCCTGATGGTGCCGGTGATGCCCATGGGCGCATAGGGCAGCATCATGTTGTCGAGCACCGAGAGGTCGGGCACCAGGGTCATTTCCTGGAATGCGGTCTGGATGCCATGCCGGTGCGCCGCGCGGGGCGACGAAAGACTGGCCATCCGCCCCGCGATCTCGATATGGCCGGCATCGGGTTGCATGAGGCCCGACAGCAATTTGACGATGGTCGATTTGCCGGCGCCATTCTCGCCCAGGAGCGCATGCACGCTGCCGGCCTTGATGTCGAAGGAGACATCATTGACGGCAAGCGTCGGCCCGAAGGCCTTGCGCACGCCTTTGACGCTGACCGCGAGCTTGTCGCTGTTCATGGCTTCGATCATGGACGCGGAATCGAACCGGATAAAGCCCGGGCGAGGCCTGAGGAGGAAGACGGCCTCGCCCGGATGAGGTCAGTTTTCCGGCTGACCGACAAGCGCCGCGTTGAGGCCGATTTCCGGCGTCTCCGGCGAGAAGATCGAGGCGAACCAGCCCGGATTGGAGACCAGCGACGGCAGGAACGCATTGCAGCCGTCCTTCATCTCCTGCCAGGTGCCTTCCTTGCACAATTTCACCGTGTCATTGGTGACGACGGGCAGCGGCAGCACGGTCTTCTTCGGCACATCCTTGCCTTCCAGCGCCTGGACCGCGAGCTTCAAGGCGAGGCCGCCGGAATAGGGCGGCGATGCATAGGAGATGCGCGGCGCGCCGATCGGCGCATAGGGTGCGGCAGCGCTCTCCACCTCGGTGCCGGCGGGCAGCATCTGGATGCGTCCGCCATTCGAGCCTTCACCGGCGCAGGGCAGCAACTGCTCCGCCGTCTTGCCGG
This sequence comes from Taklimakanibacter lacteus, assembly GCA_003576695.1. GTDB lineage: Bacteria > Pseudomonadota > Alphaproteobacteria > Rhizobiales > Aestuariivirgaceae > Taklimakanibacter > Taklimakanibacter lacteus. The sequence continues at coordinate 259,534 of QOZQ01000005.1, read as the reverse complement.
CTTCGAGCTGCATGGCATTCGCCGTATAGCAGCCGGCCTGCATCCACAGGCCGCTGATCGTGTCCCAGTTGCGGGTCGCGGTGATCTTCGAAAGCTCGGTGCGCGCGACCGCCTGGCTCCACATGCCGACCGCTTCGCCGACGATCTTGATGTCGGGATGCTTGGCGAAGACTTCCTTGGCGGCCTTGGTGCGCAGATTGTCGACCGAGGTGCCGGGCACGCCGGTGACCAGAACGATATCGCCCTTGCCGTCGAGCTTCTTCACCAGCCATTCGGCGGTGACGCGGCCCGCTTCCTCCTGGTCGATCGAGATATTGTAGGCGCAGGGCTCGGTGATCTCGGCATCATAGGCGAAGACCTTGACGCCCTTGTCGCAGGCATTCTTGACGACCTGGTTCAAGGCGGTGGGCGAGATCGGGAAGATCACGATCGCTTCGGCACCCGCTTGCACCATGGCGTTGATCTGCTGGATCTGGCGCTGCGCATTGGGGCCCGCCACCTGCACCTGCAGGTCGACCTTGTCGGCCAGGCTCTTATGGGCGGCCATCGCCTTCACCATATTGGCGGCTTCCGCCTGCCAGTCATTGCCGATGAAGCTCATGCTGAGGAAGATCTTGTGCTTCCCGGCGGCTTGCGCCGATCCGGCGGTTGCGACGAGGCCGGCAGCCAGCGCCGTGCACAAAGCAAGTTTCTTGAGTCGGCTCGATAACGTCATGAGGGTCCTCCCAGGATTGTTGGCGCCGATCCCCGGTTGGCTTTGTTGTTCCGGGGCAGCCGCCAGATAATTTCCTTGTTTTGATCAAAGATCAATGATTTATTTTCAATGAGCCAAAATATTGCAGCTCTGGCGTGTGGCTCACCCTTGCGGTGGCGGCGATTCGCCCTGAAAGGATGAGGGAATTTCGCGAAGGGCTGACGGAAGCGAGCGGCATGGCAGGCGCACAACATCCCAGGACAAATCTGAAAGTCGTTCCGCTCAACCGCGAGACCTTGCAGGACCGGGTCTATCGCAAGGTCTGCGATCTCATTCTCGATGGCGAGATCGCACCTGGCCAGCTGGTCACCATCCAGTCGCTCGCCGATGCCTTCGAGGTGAGCCACATGCCGGTGCGCGAGGCGCTGAAGCGCCTGACCGCCGCCAATGCCTTGACCGTCGTCTCGGGCCGCTCGATCGGCATCCCGCCGCTCAGCCGCGCCAGCCTGAACGACCTGCGCAATGTCCGCGTCGAGGTCGAGACGCTGGCCGCGGTGTGGGCTGCCCGCAACATCACCGATGCCGAGATCGCCGACATCGAGGACCTCTATCGCAGGCTGGGCCTCGCCAATCAGGCGGGCGATGTGCGCTCTTTCCTGCGCGCCAACCACGCGCTGCATTTCGCCATCTATCGCGCCGCGCGCTCGGAGACGCTGATCACCATCATCGAGAATCTGTGGCTGCAGATCAGCCCCTACTTCAACTTGCTGCGCGGTTCCGGCAATTACGAGGTCTCGAACACCCATCACCAGATGATGGTCGACGGTCTCAAGACGCGCAACGAGAAGCAGGTGAGCGATGCGGTGCGTGCCGATATCGACGCCGCCTATCAGGTGCTGCTGGGGCTGGTCAGCCCATGAAAAAAGGGAGCGGACCCGACGAGTCCGCTCCCTTGCATTGTCGTTGAGCTTCAGCCGATCGACAGCCAGATCCACACCGGCCGCCTGCGGCAACGGCGACGCCAGCGCCCATGCCGCCAATAGCGCCGGCAAATGCGGCGCCAGCGCCGACGGCGCCGGCGGCGATGCCGGTAGCCATTGTGCCAGGCGAGTTGCTCGCCGGCTTCCTGCGTGGTGTCGCCGCTTTCATCGGCGTCGGCTTTCAAATCCTCGAGATTGGGAAGGACGCTTGATCCGGGGGCGGTTTCATCGGCGAGCACGCCCGCCAGCGCCTCCGTCCGGGGTGTCACGATCGTCGCGAGAGCTGCCGCTCCCGCTACGCCAAACAGCCCTGTAACAAACAGTCTCCTGTCCATCGTTTACTCCTTTTCTCCACGACGTGACGTTCTGAAGCTGCCACAAATTCAGTTGCGGTCAACCTTAACGCGGCGACAGAGTAAAAGTTCCTGCAAATATCCATTTATGCGTCACCGCTCCGCATGGATGAACATCCTGGATGAGCCGATGAGAAGCCCGTCCCCATTCCGCCCCCTCTCAAGCGGAATCGCAACCGTCATGGAGAGCGCAATTTCGGGCTTTTCGATGGCTGGGCAGGTATCAGGCGGCACGCCGGCCGGCCCCGGCAGGTTTTGCTTCAGCCGGCGTGAATTCCTTCTGGCTGATGATGGTCAGGCGGGCGAGGGCGAGGCGCTGTTCCTTGAGCTCCGTCTCGAACCGCGCAAGCGTCTTTGTCGAATGGACAGGCTCGTAGCCGGCTTTCCGCGCCAGCTCGATGAATTCGGCCAGCCTTGCGGCGAGCGCCTTCGTCACTTTGATATGCTCGAGCGTGAGCCTGATCCTTTCGCGGCGATTCATGTCGGAAGAACGCACGAGCCGTCGCGGCGTTCCGTGGACCGGCACGCCGGAGCGTCGAATGATCGTTCCGAGCCTGAACCTAAACTCTGAGCAACAATCCGCCATCGACGACGAGGTCGATGCCGGTGATGTAGCTGGCGCCGTCCGACAGAAGGAACAGCGCGGCATTCGCCATGTCATCCGCGGTCCCGATGCGCTTCAGCGGCACATAATCGGCAACCTGGCCGCGGATCTGCTCGGTGTTCCAGCGCGCCTGCAGGGGCGTCAATGTCGGGCCGGGGCAGATGCTGTTGGAGCGGATGCCGTCGGCCGCGAGCTGCATGGCGAGCGAGCGCGACATGGCGCAGACCGCGGCCTTGGACGCCTGATAGGCGTCCTGCGGCTGCGGATCGCCGCGCATCCACTGGATGGTTGAGACATGGACCATGGCGCCGCCGCCCGTCTTGCGCAGCAAAGGCGTGGCGGCGCGGCTGGTCAGCACCATGCTTTTGAGATTGATCTCCATCACCTCGTCCCAGACCGAAAGCTCGGTCTCGAGCAGCGACTTGTCGCGTCCGAACCACAGCACGCCCGCGACATTGGCGAGATAGTCGAGCCGGCCATGGCGGTCATAGGCAGCACGGATGGCCTTCTCGACAAAGCCCGCATCGCGCAGATCGCCCTGCGCATACTGCACGGCAGCGCCTGCGGCCTTCAGGCTGTCGGGACAGGCTTTCACATCGATCGCGGTGACGGCCGCGCCCGCTTTGGCGAGCGCCAGCGTGATCGCCTCGCCCATGCCGCCGCCGGCGCCGGTCACGACGGCTGTTCTGTTGCGAAAATCATAGCTTGGCGTGGGCATGGATTCTCTCTCCGCTGGTTTTATGCGGGTTACATAGCACAAAAAAGCCGAATACGAAAAAATTTTCCATTTTGGATAATTCGTGTAGATTGGTCATCCGGTAGTCTTCAGGGGTGAGAAATGGACATTGCGGAGCGTGCGGCCTTCGACGTCGTGTCACCGGTCGATGGGAGAGTCTATGCCCGTCGCCTCTATGCGGGTTCGCGCGAGATCGAGGCGGCGCTGGCCCGGGCCGAGGCGGCGGCAAAGGGTTGGGCGCGCACGCCCATCGCCGAGCGCATCGCCGTCATCGCCCGCTTCGGCGAGGAAATGGCGAGGCGCGCTCCGGCACTTGCCGAAGCCGTCGCCTGGCAGATGGGGCGTCCGCTCTGGCAGGCGGACGAGACGGCCCGCCTGAAGCTCGTCGGCGATCTCACCGCCGAAGCGGCGGTGGCTCTCGCGGATGAGGAGTTTGCCGCCGATCCGGGGATCAGACGCTTCACCCGCTATGTGGCGCTGGGCGTGACCTTGTCGATCTGTGCCTGGAACTATCCAGTGGCGATGCTGGGCTATCTCGTCTCGGGTCCGCTGGTGGCGGGCAATGTCGTCCTCTTCAAGCACTCGCCGCAGACGCCGCTCATCGGCGACATTGCGGCGGAAGCCTTTGCCGCAGCGGGCGCGCCGCCTGGCGTCTTCCAGGCCCTCGACATGACCCATCCCGATGCCGAGCGCGTCATTGGCTCCGGGCGGTTGCGCTCCGTCCATTTCATCGGCTCAGTCCCGGGCGGAAGGCGCGTCCATACCGCCGCCGCCGGCACCTTCACTCATGTCCATCTCGAGCTTGGCGGCAAGGATCCCGCTTACATCCGCCCCGATGCGGATCTCGACAAGGCCATCCCCTTGCTGATCGAGGGCAGCTATTCCAATGCCGGCCAGTCCTGCTGCTCGGTCGAGCGTATCTATGTGCATGAAGCGATCGCCCCACGCTTCATCGAGGCCTTTGCCGCGCAGGCGGCCGAGGTCACGATCGATCATCCGATCGATGCCAGGCCCTATATCGGTCCGGTGGTGAGTGCGCGCGCCGCCCAAACCATTCGCACCCATATTGGCGATGCCGTCGCCAGGGGGGCGCGGCGCGTCCTGGCGCCCGGGCGGTCGCCGACATCCCTGCCGGGCGAGGCCTATGTCGAGCCTGAAATGCTGGTCGGCACCGATCATACGATGACGGTGATGCGCGAGGAGACTTTCGGTCCTGTTGTCGCCATCCAGACCGTGCGTGACGATGCCGAGGCCATTCGCCTGATGAATGACAGCGACTATGGGCTGAGCGCCAGCGTCTGGACGGCCGACAGCGACACCGGATTGAAGCTCCTCGATGAGATCGAGGCGGGCACGGTCTATCTCAACCGTTGCGATCATGCCGATCTCTATCTGCCCTGGGGCGGGTTGAAGAATTCCGGCCTCGGCCGCGTCAATGGCCGTGAAGGCCTGAGGCAGGCCAGCGATATCAAGGCGTTTCATGTCCGCACCGAATTTGCCTGATTGCGACCGCGACGCGCTCGCCAAGGCTTCCGTCACCTTCCACGCGGCGGGGCGACCTTCACCGCTGCTGCTCGTCTGCGAGCATGCCGGCAATCTCGTGCCGCCGCCCTGGCGCAATCTCGGCATTGCCGCTCCATTCCTCGACACGCATTTCGCCTGGGACATTGGCGGCGCCGCGCTGACCCTGCTTCTTGCCGAAAGACTCGCAGCGCCGGCCGTCATGGCCAATTTTTCGCGCCTGTTCCTCGATCTCAATCGCGCCCCCGCCGACTGGGACTGCCTGCGTCCCGATATGGGTGGCATACCGGTGCCCGGCAATCTCGCGGCGACAGAAGAAGACAGAGCCTTGCGCGAGGCGATTGCGCGCCTGCCGTTCGATGCCGCGATGCGCGCGTCTCTGGTGGCAAGGCCGGCTGTCGTCTCCGTCCACACCTTCACGCCGGTCATGGGCGGCAAGACGCGTCCGACCGATATCGGCGTCCTGTGGCGCAAGGAATGCCGGATGGGTGATGCGGCCCTTGCCGAGCTGCGCCGGCAGAAGGCGTTCGTCATCGGCAGCAACGAGCCCTATGACTGGCATGCCGCGGAAGGCTATACGCTGCGCCATTACGGCCTCGATCAGGGGCTTGCCTGTCTCTATCTCGAAATCCGCAACGACCTTCTGGGGACCGCGGCGGATGTGGCAAAGATGGCCGACGCGCTCATTCCCGCTTTGCAGGCGGAAATGCATCTCATGGACAGTGTCGGACCAGTGACGGTAGGCTAGATTTGCCGGATTCGAAAAATGGAGCTCAGGCGCTGGTGAAGTCCAAAACCGTCCTCGCCAAGATTCGCGAAATCAGAAAGTCCAAGGGTCTCACTCTCGAGGAGCTGAGCGCTGCCTGCGGGCTGTCGGTCTCGCAGCTCTCCAAGATCGAGAACGGCAAGGCCAGGCTCACTTTCGACATCGCCTTGACGCTGTCGGGCCTCCTCAAGGTGCCGGTCACCGCCTTTCTCTCGTCCTCGGACAAGACGCCCATCGCGCGCCGCTCGATCACTCAGGCGGGCGGCGGCATCGTGCATCAGACGCCGGGCATGCGGTTTGAGGTCCTGTGCAGCGACTTCCGCGAAAAGCGCAATGTCTTCTGGCGCGTCGTGATCAGCGCCCGCACCGTCGAAGACAGCGGCGGCTGGCGCAGCCATCCGGGCGAGGAGTTCCTGCATGTGCTCGAAGGCACGCTCAACCTCCATACCGAGCATTACGAGCCGACCGTGCTGGCGACCGGCGACAGCATCCTGTTCGATGCCAGCATGCCGCATGCCTATGTCGCGGTGGGATCGGCGGATGCCGTGGTTCTGATGTCGAACACGGTGCCGGGAGACATGGACCTGGCCGGCGCTCCGGGAACGCGTCGCGGATAAATTTTCCAAAATAGAAAATTTCTTGCATTTTGGAAAATCCGGCAATAGACTGTCTCGATAACAGCGCCGCAACGCTACCAATCATAAGCGCCAGAGGGAGGCCGCGGAGATCCGTGCTGTCGATCGACAACGTCAGCAAGAGTTTCATGGGCGTGCGCGCCTTGCGCGGCGTGAGCTTCGTCGGTGCTGCGGATGAGATTCTGGGCCTGATCGGTCCCAATGGCGCCGGCAAGTCGACGCTCGTCAATGCCATCAGCGGCGTCCTCAAGCCCGACAGCGGTTCGATCCGCCTGGGCGATGTCGATCTCACCGGCCGCGGGCCTGAATTTGCCGCCCGCCAGGGTGTCGGCCGCACCTTCCAGAATCTGCGTCTCTTCCCGTCCCTGACGGTGCGCCAGAATGTCGAGGTCGGTCTCATCACCTGCCGCCGTCACCGGCCCGAGGTCGCGCGCAGCATCGATATCGATGCGCTGCTCGACCGCTTCGGCCTCGCCGCCGATGCCGGGCGTCCGGCCGGCACATTGCCTTATGGCCAGCAGCGCCGCCTCGAGCTGGCGCGGGCCGAGGCCCTGGGCGCCAAGCTTCTGCTGCTCGATGAGCCGGCGGCCGGCATGAATGACTACGAGACGGCAGCCCTCGCCGATCAGCTGCGCGCCATCCGCCGGCGCAGCCGGTGCGCGCTCCTTGTCATCGATCATGATCTGCATTTCATCATGAGCGTCTGCGACCGCATCTGCGTGCTCGACATGGGCGAGGTGGTGGCGATCGGGACGCCCGAGCTCATCCGCGCCAATCCGAAAGTGGCCGAGATCTATCTGGGGGCTGCCGAAGCAGCGCCGCATCAAAAAAACATACGGGAGGAAAGACAATGGAACTGAAGAAGCTCGTACCGGTCATGGCCCTGGGGCTCGTCATCGGAGGGGGCGGCACCGCCTTCGCCGCCGACACCGTCAAGATCGGCATCGCCGTGGCATTGACCGGTCCTCTGACGCCCTATGCCGAATCCGAAGGCATGCGCTGCATGGCCGACAAGGTGAACAAGGCGGCAGGGGCCGATGATCCGAAAGTGGAGATCCTGGTCGAGGACAACCGCTCCGACGCGCAGCTCTCTGTCTCGCTTGGCCAGAAATTCCTCGATGCCGGCGCCCAGGTCATCACCGGCCTGCCCTTCCCCGATGCCCTCATTCCGATGACGACCATGGCGCAGAGCTACAACGTCACCGTCTATTCCGCGCCCAACACGCAAGTCGAGATGCAGGAGCTCGGTACCGGCAACTTCATTGCCGGCGCCGTGCCCGATCCGATCAATGCCGCCGCGACCGCCGCCGTCGCCTATGCCAAGGGCGCGCGCAAGGCCGTGCTCCTCACCTCGGAGGATTCAGGCTCCTGGTCGGCGAAGCTGCCCGAATGGTTCGGCGACGCCTTCACCAAGGCGGGCGGCCAGGTGGTCGGCAAATTCAGCTATAATTTCGGCATTTCCGACTGGTCGCCGCAGATTGCCAGCATCAAGGCCCTGGGCGAAAAGCCGGATGTCATCCATGTCAGCGGCATCCTGCCCGATATCGGCATCCTCATCCGGCAATTGCGCGCCAATGGCTATGATGGCTGGATCGCCGGGTCCGACGGCTTCGATGATCCTTCCCTCGAGGCGACGGTCGGCAAGCAAGCCGATCTCGACAAGGTGATCTTCGCCACCCATGGCGTCATCGGCAATGGCGGCGCCATCGACCAGTTCCTGAAAGAGTGCAAGGACGCCGGCTTCAAGGTCAATGGCATCTTCGATGCGCTGGGCGGCGACATGGTGGCGGTGATCGCCGGTGCCGCGAAGAAGGCGGGCAGTGTCGATCCGGCCAAATTGCGCGACGCGATCCGCGCCGAGGGCGGCTATAAGGGTGTCACCGCCGAGACCATCTCCTTCGCCGAGAAGCAGAGCTATCCGATCAAGACGGTGCCGGTGATCGGCTTCGCCGACGGCAAGCGGGCTCTCATCACCGAGGTCATGCCGCCCAATATTCCGTATCTGAAATAGTTTCTTTCATGGTTCGTCATCCCGGCCATGGTTCGTCATCCCGGCGAAAGCCGGGACCCATTGAATAAGTGCAATCTGGGCGGCGCTGATCGCATTGAAAGAATTTAGGGGGTCCCGGCTTTCGCCGGGATGACGGAAAGGGGGAGAAGCATGCTTTCGGTCAATCGTCTCTCCGTCCATTATGGCCCCATACGGGCCCTCGATGCGGCATCGATCCGCATCGGGCGGGGTGAGTTCGTGGCCTTGCTCGGCCCCAATGGGGCCGGCAAGACCTCGCTCATCTCCGGCATCGCCGGGCTGGTAAGGGCCCAGGGCCGGGTTCTCTTCGAGGACCGCGAGATCGGCGCCTTGCCGACCGAAGACCGTGTCCGCCGCGGCCTGACCATGACGCCTGAAGGTCGTCATGTCTTCGCCAATCTCACTGTCGCCGAGAATCTCCGCCTCGGCGCCGCGATCAGGCGCGATCGCGAGGGTGTCGCGCAGGATATCGAGAAGTATCTCGGGCTTTTTCCCATTCTGCGCGAGCGCAACCATCAGCTGGCCGGCACCTTGTCGGGCGGCGAGCAGCAGATGCTGGCGATCGCGCGCTCCATGATGTCGCGGCCGCGCCTCCTGATGCTCGATGAGCCCTCGCTCGGCCTCGCACCACGCATCGTAGCGCAGATGTTCGACTATATCTCGCTCCTCAAGGAAGCGGGCGTGACATTGCTGGTGGTGGAGCAGAATGTCATGCAGGCGCTGAAGCATGCCGATCGCGCCTATGTCATCTCGTCAGGCATCATCCGCCATGAAGGCAAGGCGGAGGAACTGCGCTCCGACCGCCGGCTCATCGACATGTATCTCGGGAACTGAGGCGACATGGATTATGCGATCCAGCAAGGCCTGAACGCGCTCGCCTTCGGCTCGGAATATGCGCTCATCGCGCTCGGCCTGGCGCTCGTCTATTCCATCATGAATCTGATGAACTTCGCCCATGGCGAGATCATCGCCTGCGCCGGCTATTCGATGTATCTCGCCATACTGATCGGCATCGGCTCGCCCTGGCTGGTGGCGCCCATCGCCATCGCCGCGGGCGCCTTGGTCGCCGTGCTGTTCGAGCGGATCGCCTTCCGGCCGGTGCGCCACGCGCCGACCACCACCGGCCTTCTCACCGCACTTGGCGTCAGCATCGTGGTGCAGAACCTGCTGACGCTGCTGATCTCCCCGCGTCCGCGCGCGGTTCCGGTCTTCAGCGAGCTGAGCCGCACCATCTTCATCGGCCCCTATGCCATTTCGCTGCTGCAGCTCCTCGAGCTTGCCGTGGTGGCGCTGGCGATCGGCGGCCTCGTCCTGTTCCTCAAGCACTCCACTCTCGGCCTTGCGATCAGGGCGGCGACGCGCGAATTCTCCACCGTCCGCCTGATGGGCATCAGGGCCAACCGGGTGATCGCCACGGCCTTCGCTCTGTCGGGCCTCCTCGCCGGCATTGCCGCGATCTTCATCATCGCCAGGCGTGGCAGCATCGACCCGACCTTCGGCTTCCAGCCGGTGATCAAGGCCTTCATCGCCTGCGTGATCGGCGGCTTCGGCTCGCTCGGCGGCGCCGTTCTGGGCGGCATGCTCCTGGGCTTCCTCGATGTGGCGATCATCGTCCTGTTGCCGCAGGAATATGGCGGCCTGCGTGACGCGATCGCCTACAGCATCATCGCAGGCCTGCTGGTGTGGCGGCCGGAGGGATTGCTCACCCGGCGGATCGAGCTCGGCGACAAGGAGATCTGAGACGCATGTCCGTCACCACCCAGACCAGATCAGCGCAGAAAACCTTGGCCCCGTGGATGCGCTCGCTGGTCGGCGGGCTGGTGACGGCGCTGCCGGTCATCCTCATCGGCATCGTCATTCTTCTCTTCGCTCCGGCCTATCTGGTGCGCGTCGCCTTTGCCGCCTATGTCAATCTCCTGATCGTGCTGGGTCTCCAGATATTCATGGGCAATTCCATGGTCGCCAATCTGGGGCAGGGGGCCTTTGTCGGCATCGGCGCCTATTCGGTGGCGATCCTGGCGACCCCGGTGGCGATGAAGAAGCTTTCCATCCCTGACGCACCCTTCGGTCTCGCTGATATCGTATTGCACCCGGCGCTCGCCGCGGGAGCGGGCCTCGGCATTACCGGCCTCATCGCCGCCCTCACTGGCCTCGTCATCGCCAGGCTTTCGGGCGAGGCTGCCACCATCGTGACCTTCAGCCTGATGATGGTGGTGCATTCGATCTTCATCCAGTGGACCGACCTGTTCAAGGGCGCCCAGGCCTTCTTCGGCATTCCGCAAGTGGTCGGCCTTGCGACCGCCATCGGCGCGGCGACGCTGGCCACGATCATTGCGCGCCTCTTCAAGGACAGCGCCTCGGGATTGCATCTCCGAGCCAGTGCCGAAAGTCTGCTCGCGGCCCGCGCGTTCGGCGTCGATGTCTTCCGCCTGCGCCTTCTGGCCTGGATCCTCGGCGCCGTGATATGCGCCTCGGGCGGCATTCTCTATGCCTTCTTCATGGGCACGATCAATGCGCGCGCCTTCCATTTCGAGCTGGTGATGACGACGCTCGCCATGCTGATCCTGGGCGGCATGCGCACCGTGTCGGGAGCGGTCTTCGGCTGCATCGCGCTGGCGCTGCTGCTCGAGGCGATCCGCAGCGTCGAAAGCGGCATCGCCGTTGCGGGCTTCCAGCTTCCCCCGCTTCTGGGGCTCTCAGGGCTCGCGATGGGCGCCATCATCGTTCTCGGCATGACCTTTCGCCCGCGCGGTATTTTTGTAAGGCTGGAGCTGGATGAACTGCTCTGGCGGCTCTTTGCGCGCCGGCAGCCGCGCGCCATCACGGAAGGAAAGCCCATATGACGACGGATTTCGCCAAAGCGGTGGCCGAGCGCAAGCAAAGGCTGCAGCAGCTCCATAAGGAGCTTGCCGGCAAGGGCGCCCGCTTCATCAATGTGCATATGGCGGAGGTCAATGGCGTCTTCCGCTCGAAGACCGCTCCCTTCAAGCTCTCCTATAATGGCGATGCGCTGAACGCCATTCTCTATTGCGTGGCCCATAGCGACGGCGCGCCGACCGGCATTCCGGTGTTTCCGGGTCCGATCAGCAATGACGACAATGGCTATCCGAACATCATGGCGCTGCCTGATCCCGACACCGTGCGCCAGCATGGCTGGGACCCGCGCTTTGCCTCGGTGATCCTCAACTCCTTCAATCTCGACGGCAGCGTCTGCGGGCTCGACCCGCGCGCCATTCTGAAGCGGCAGGAGGAGCGCTGCCTGAAGCTGGGCTATGAGCCGCGTTTCGCGCTCGAATATGAATTCGGCATCTTCCATGCCGATGAGGACCTGATGCGCGCCGGGCGCTATCGCGAGCTGAAGCCCTGGGGTCATTCCTATGTCAATTACGACCTGGTGCGCGGCGGCAATTACCAGTCCTTCATCGCCGACTTCATCACCCGCATGGAGAGCCTCGATATCGGCGTCTCCTCCATGGTCACCGAATATGGCTATGGCATGTATGAATTCGCGCTGGCGCCGAAATCGGCGCTGGCGGCTGCCGATGACGCCATGCGCGCCAAACTGCATTTGCGCGAGTTCTGCGCCGAGCGCGGCCTGGTCGCGACCTTCATGACGCGCTTCCAGCCGCCGGGGCGCGAAAGCGCCTGCGGCGGGCACCATCACCAGAGCCTGTGGCGCGACGGCCGCAACGGCTTCGCGCAAGCCCCCGGTAAATTGTCGGCGCTGGCGCAGCATTATACCGCGGGGCTTTTGGCGCATCTGCCGGAGACGCATCTGCTGTACCGCCCGACGATCAATTCCTATCGCCGCTTCGACCGCGGCGCCTGGTCGCCGGAAGATGCCTCCTGGGGCTATGAGAACCGCACCGCCGCGATCAGGGCGATCACCACGCCGACCGACGAGGCGGTGCGCCTCGAGCATCGCGTGCCTGGCGCCGACATCAATCCCTATCTGAGCGTTGCCGCGATGCTGGCCTCGGGCCTCGACGGCATCGAGCGGAAAATGGCGCTGGAGCCCGCCGCACCCGGCAATCCCGCAAGCCTTGGCCGCCCGCCACTGGCCCGCAGCTTGCGCGGCTCGATCGAGGCCTTCCGCCAGTCGGATTTCATTGCGGAAATTTTCGGCGAGGAGTTCAAGGCGCATTACCTGCTGAGCCGCGAGGCCGAGCAGGAAGCCTTCGACAGCTGGATGGCGGCGCAGATCACCGATTTCGAGTTCCAGCGCTATTTTATCGGGACGTAACGCATGATCCGGAAAAGTGGATGCCGGTTTTCCGACAAGAATCTCGCGAAGCTGAAAAAGCCTATGCCGGCGTAAGCCCCAGCCTCTCATCCCGCCGTCTGAGCCAGGCGATCACCGGCAGGGACAGCAGCACCATCCACGCCTTGCCGATCACCTGGCCTTCGAGGAAAGCGAGGCTGCCGAAAGCCAGATAAAGGAAGACGAGGCTGTCGATGATGAGGCCCACAACGCTGCTCGCCGCCACCGCGAGCACCAGCCCCTTCCTCTGCAGCGGCGTATAGACGAGAAGGTCGGCGGTCTCCGACAGAAGGAACGCCGCCGCCGAGGCGATGACAAGTTGCGGCGGCGCGAAGAGGGCCGAAAGCAGGGCGCCGGCGATGATGCCGGCCGCCGCCACCTTGACGCCGAGGCGGCGCTGGATGAGATCGCGCAGCACCAAAGTGAGTCCGACCATCAGCACGCCGGAAGGTGCCAGCAGTCCCGGCGCCACCGGAATGAGGCATGGGCCGTCAGGCGCGCAGGTCGTTCCCACATGCAGGATGAGCCAGTTCGCTGCCGGAATGCATAGAGCGAAGGCGATGAGAAAGGTGACGCCCTCACGCTGGCGCAATGTTTTAAGGTCGTCATTCATGGTGGTCTCTTTCTTCAGCCGCGGCCGCGATAGCCGGGAACTCCCTGGTCCGGGATCCACAGTCCCTTGGGCGGCTCAGCGGTCTGCCAGAACACATCGATCGGGATGCCGCCGCGCGGATACCAGTAGCCGCCGATGCGCAGCCAGATCGGCCTGGCCGCTTCGCAGAAGCGCTTCGCCACATAGACGGTGCAATGCTCATGGAAGGCGCCGTGATTTCGGAAGCTGTGCAGGAAGAGCTTCAGCGACTTCGATTCAACCAGCAGCTTGTCGGGCGCATAGTCGATGACCAGGTGGCCGAAATCGGGCTGCCCGGTCACCGGGCACAGCGAGGTGAATTCGGGGCAGGTGAAGCGGGTGAGATAGAGCGTACCCCCTTGCGGATTGGGCACCACATCGAGCTTGGCCTCTTCGGGTGAAGCGGGGATGGTGGCGCTGCGGCCAAGCGCAAGGCTGGTTTCGATCGTCATGGTTTTCGCACTCCGCTGGCGCGTGAGCCGGACTTCCTGGCTTTCCATTCTACAGGAAATGGTGCCCAGGGGCGGAATTGAACCACCGACACGCGGATTTTCAGTCCGCTGCTCTACCAACTGAGCTACCTGGGCGCCGAAGGGCCTCGAAAGCGAGGCCTCACGAGAAGCGGGCCGGTTTATAGGCGAGGGTTTTGGCCATGTCCAGTTTCAAAATCTCGTTCCGGATGGTGGTTTGATCGCTTCGTAAAACCCGCTTTGGCGCGCCATGAGCCGCCGCTTCGCCGATGCTTTTATATGAAAGAGAATGATCGGCGCTGCCGAAAGACGCGTTGTCGGCACTTGCTTGATTCGAAGCTGGGCCGCCCGGAAAGGCGCTCGCAAATTTGCGTGAGCATTGCGTCCGGCAGCTTGGAAAGGCGGCCGATCTTTACGCCATTTCGGATTCCTGAAAATATTTGATCAATAAAAGTATTTGAAATCAATATGATAAATTTTCAACCAGAACGAGATCGGAAAAACCCGAAAAAAGAAAAAAATAATTTACAAGATCGGGCGTTTACGGCTAGGCTTTCCTCGACGGGAACGAAGCCTCGTCGCACCACCAGCGCGCGGTCGCGCCATCGACAGCGGACCACGCGATGGAACAAGGGCGTCAATCGAATGCGCCCCGCGAAACCGAAAACAGAACGCCGGTCTCAGCGCGCACGCTGCCGGATGGGAGGAATTCATGTTTTATGTGCCGAAAGACGCAGTCTATAGCCGTGTCAGCCGCCGCAAATTTCTCGAGCTCGGCGGCGGTGCAGCTTCCGCTCTGGGCGTCGGCTCGCTGACGCTGGGCCTCGGATCGACCGTCACCCGCAGCCGCGTCCAGGCCGCGTCTTCCGATGACGCCAAGTGGAAGCAATATTCGGGCTCCAAGCTCGTCTTCATGTCGGAGAACACGCCGCCCTCCTTCGCCATCCGCGACAATATCAAGGCCTTCACCGATCTGACCGGCATCGATGTCACCATTCTCACCGACGACCTGCCGGTCGTGCAGCAGAAGGTCGGCATCGACCTGCGCGGCGGCAAGTCGGACTATGTGCTCAACTATGTCCAGGACAAGCCGATCGGGGCGCCCTTCGCCGATTTCTACGCCGACCTCACGCCCATGTTCGGCGACAACACCTTGCCGCAGGATGCCGATGGCTATGGCGACGACGCCTGGTTCGAGAATTTCCTCTCCGCCTGCGGCCGTTTCTACACTGAAGGGAAGATCATCGCACTCCCCTATGACGCCGCCATCGCCTGCACCTTCTATCGCCAGGATCTGTTCGAGGCGAACAGCAAGGATTTCGAGGCCGAATATGGCTACCGTCTCGAATTCACCAAGGACACGACCTGGAAGCAGGTGACCGACATGGCCGCCTTCTTCAAGAAGGCCAAGGAAGCCGGCAAGGACGTGCCCTATGGCTACGCCCAGCATCAGGGGTCCTTCGCCTGGACGACGCAGCTCGACATCCAGCGCATGCTCTTCGCCAATGGCCGCTGGATCGACTGGCCGGTCGACGACAAGCTTGGCTCCAAGACGCCCGGCAAGACCAATTGGGGCGACGAGCAGTCGATCCTCACCATGACCAGGTTCAAGGAGCTGGCCGATGTGTCGCATCCCGACAACCTGGCCAACGGCACGCTCGAGCTGAACACCGTCTACCAGTCCGGCAATATCGCGATGCAGGTCCAGTATCACGAATTTGCCGCATCGATCGAGGACGAGACGAAATCGCGCGCGGCCGGGGGCAAGACGGCCTATGCGGTCTGTCCGAAGGGCGAGGCGAGCTGGATCAAGAATGGCGGCGAGGCCGTCAACGGCACCAATTGCGGCATCGGCGGCATCGGCATCAACAACAATGCCTCCGAGGATCTGAAGCGCGCCGCCTATATCTTCGCCATCTGGTCGGTGTCGCGCGAAAACCAGTTCAACGTGCTGAAGGGCCTCGGCGGCACGCCGACCCGCAAGTCGGTGCTGGCGATGGACGAGGTGAAGAAGGCCAGGGTGCGTCCCACCACCATGCCGAACGCGCTCACCTTCGAGCCCGTCTATGACTACGGCATCAAGGATCCGCACTTCGTGCTTGGCCCCAAGATTCCGCAGGCCAACGAATATCACTCGATCCTCGCCGCCGAAGTGCAGAAATGCTGTTCTGGGGAGCAGTCGCCGGAGGACACGTGCAAGTCGCTCCAGTCGCAGCTCGACGAGCTGAATGGGGCGGGCTAAGTTTCCTCAAACCTGCCGGTCCGGCGGCGTCACGGCCGCCGGACCGGTTTTCCGGCTGCAAGCCCCTGCCGTTCCGACCTGCCGCGTCGATGACGGCTGCCGACACGAGATCGATGACCGACACCTTGCTTTCACCTGAACCATCCTTGCGGCAAAGCGAAGGCCTGTTTCGCGTCCGCCAGCTCCTCGACAATGTCGAGGCGCGCCCGGCGCCGTCCCTCATCGCCGAGCCGGCGAAGCTCAACCCGCCGCCGTCCAAGGCCTATTTCTTCTGGCTGATGGCGCCCGCCATCCTGCTGCTCGCCTGCATCTCGCTCTATCCGTTCTTCTGGATGATCTATATGAGCCTCCACGATGTGGAGATCGGCTCGGCCACCTGGAACAATTTCGAGAACTTCACCAGGCTCGTCACCGACACGCGATACCTCAAGGGCTGGACGCTGCTCTTCCAGTACAGCCTCATGTGCCTCGCCTTGCAGATCGGCATCGGCGTGTTCCTCGCCGTCGTGCTCAACGGGTCTCGCTTCGAGAAGATCCTCGTCACCACCCTGTTGATGCCGATGATGATGGCGCCGATTGTCGCCGGTCTCGTCTGGTACTTCCTCTATAACGGCACCTTCGGCTGGTATCACTGGCTGTTCCAGAGCGTCGGCCTGCTCGACGCCAAGTCGATCCTCGCCAGCCCCGGCACGGCGATGTTGGGCATCGTGCTGGTCGATGTGTGGCAATGGACGCCGCTCATCACACTGATCACGCTTGCCGGCCTCAAGCGCGTTCCGCAGGACCAGCTCGAGGCCAATATGGTCGATGGCGCCTCGCCCCTGCGCAACTTCTTCTCGATCACGCTGCCCAATCTCTATCCGGTGCTGCTGATCGCGGTGATGCTGCGCTTCATGGACAATTTCCGCTTCATCGATTCGGCCCTCGTCCTCACCGGCGGCGGCCCCGGCAATGCCACCAAGATATTGCCGATCTATCTGTTCGAAGTGTCGTTCAAGTTCTTCAAGCTCGGCCGCGGCGCGGCGATCGCTCTGACGCTGCTCGTCGTCACCATCATTCTGGGCATGATCCTGGTGAAGGTCTTCGACCGCCAGCAGACGAGGAAATCCTGAGCCATGGCCTCCCGCGACGTCGTCCGATATGAGACACCGCTCACCCGCGGCTTCCGCTGGTTTTCGGCCGTGTTCATCGCGCTCTATCTCGTCTGGACGCTGCTGCCGATCTTCGTGATGTTCGTGTCGTCCTTCAAGGACCTGCTCGAGGCCTTCAAGATCCCTGCGGTCGGCGACTGGTCGGGCATCGGCGTCTTCTTCGATTTCACCCCGACGCTCAAGCATTATCGCGATCTCTTCCTCAATCTCGACTTCAGCCGCTACATGGCGAACAGCCTGGTGGCGGCCGGCGGCTCGGCGGTGATCTCGGTGATCCTGGGCTCGATGGCCGCCTATTCGCTGTCGCGCATCGACTTCAAGGGCAAGAGCGACCTGTTCTTCTGGATCATCTCGACCCGCATGGCGCCGGTGGTCGCGGTGATGGTGCCGCTCTATGCCATCTTCCGCTCGCTCGATCTCGTCGGCACTCTGCCGGGGCTGATCCTCGCCTACACCACCTTCAACCTGCCTTTCGCCATCTGGATCCTGAAGGGCTTCTTCGACAACGTGCCCTATGCGATCGAGGAGGCCCAGATGGTCGATGGCGCCACGCGCTTCCAGGCCTTCATGGCGATCCTGCCTCTGGTGGCGCCCGGCATCGGCGCCTTCATCGTGCTGTGCATCCTCTTCGCCTGGAACGATTTCCTGTTTGCCGCGATCATCGGCTCGGGCGGCGCCAAGACGCTCCCGGTGGCGACGCGCGAGCTGGTCCAGCCGCAGAATATCCAGTGGGGCTCGATCATGGCGGCGGGCGTCGTCACCACATTGCCGATGATGCTGCTCGGCCTCGTCATCAGAAGATATCTCGTCACCGGCCTGACCATGGGCGCGGTCAAGGAATAATCGGAGAATTTCATGGCCAGAGTAACGTTCCGCAATGTGTGGAAGAAATACGGCGAGTTCGCCGCCGTGAAGGACCTGAACATCGATTGTCCGGATGGGAGCTTCCTGTCGATCCTGGGCCCCTCCGGCTGCGGCAAGTCCTCGACCATGCGCATGGTGGCGGGCCTCGAGCATATCAGCGCCGGCGACATCCTGTTCGACGACCGGCGCATCAATGACCTGGCGCCGAAGGACCGCGACGTCGCCATGGTCTTCGAGAACTACGCGCTCTATCCGCATAAATCCGTGTTCGAGAACATGGCCAACCCCCTGAAGCTCAGGGGCCAGGAAGGGGCGCGCATCAAGGACCGCGTCACCCAGGCGGCAAAGCTTCTCGAGATCGGCCATTTGCTGGAGCGCCGGCCGCAGGAACTGTCGGGCGGCCAGAAGCAGCGCGTCGCCATCGGTCGCGCCATCGTACGCGAGCCCAAGCTCTTCCTGTTCGACGAGCCGATCGCCCATCTCGACGCCAAGCTCAGGGCGCATATGCGCGGCGAGATCAAGCACATGCAGCGCACGCTCGGCACCACCATGGTCTATGTCACCCATGACCAGCTCGAAGCCATGTCGATGGCCGATCAGATCGCGGTCATGCATGAGGGCGAGCTGCAGCAGCTTGGCTCCCCGCGCGAGGTCTACAACAAGCCGGTCAATGCCTGGGTGGCGGGATTCGTCGGCGAGCCGGCGATGAATTTCCTCACCTGCGAGATCACCAATGCCGGCGGCAAGCTCATGCTCACCCACCCCGATTTCGCGCTGGCACTGAAGCCGGAGCAGATGAAATGCCTGAACGGAGCCGGGACCGCGGCCACCGTGCGCATGGGGGTCAGGCCCGATGCGCTCGCAATATCGATGACGCGCCCGGCCGAGCCTGCGATCACCGGCAAGGTCTTCGTCAATGAGCTCCTGGGCGGCGACATGATCGTCGAGGTTGAGCTCGCCGATGCCCGCATAAGGGTCAAGACGGCGCCGGAATTCGCCGGCGCCCCGGGCGAGGCTTGCTATGTCACCGTCAATCGTGACAAATGGCACGCCTTCGACGCCGTCACCGGCAAGGCTTTTTTCTAGGCGGAGTCTCCGAAGGAAATTTTCAGGCTGCGGCGCAGGCACCTGAAGACGTTCCGGACGGAGGTGGTTTCTCCTAGAATGTCAGCGCAATTCATGAAAAAAATTTGCAAATATAGGTGAATCCTGCTGGACGCTGCTGGACCCTTCGTGCATAGTTCTCGGAAAGACAGAAAATAAGAAAATTGCTTTCAGGGAGGCATCCATCATGGGCGGGACGCGCCGCACGCCGAGCCGGGCAAGCGCAGCTGCGCTGGAACGGTCATGAGAGCAGAAGCGTCCTATCCGCAACAGCTTGATGCCTTCCTTGCCCGCCATGCCGGCGGGCTGAGCCTGCCTTCCGTGCCGGCGATCTATCATGCCGTGCGCAATCTTATTTATGCATCCGACGGCAATCGCGATCCCGCCATCGTCCTGAAGACGGGCAGGGGCGCCTGCACCGGCAAGCACATCTTATTGCGCGACCTTCTGCGCCGCGTCGGCTGGCACGCCGATGTCGAATTCGCCGCGGGAGATTTCGCCAGGGGCATGCCGGCGGTCGCCTCGATGCCTGAGGCGCTTGCCCGCTGGGTGCGCGCCGGCGGCATCCGCGATTTCCATTGCTATGTCGTCTGGCATGACGGCATGCGCGAGAAAAAACTCGACGCCACCTGGCCCGATGCTCTGGCGCCCTTGGGCTTTCCGGTGAATGCGGCCTGGGACGGCAGCGGCGATACGTTGATCGCGCTCACCCCCGACGGCCACATATCGCGCGCCGAGGATGTGATCGAACACAAGGCGAAGCTCGTCGCGACCTTGTCCGAGCAACAACGAAAAGATCGCCGGAGTTTTCTCGAACTCCTGACGAAATGGATGCCAGAGGAAGCATAGGAGGAAACATGCCAAAGGGACGCGTCAAGGCGTTTGTCGGCATCGATGCCGGAACGACCGGCTGCACCGTGATGATCTTCGACGAGCGCGGCAATGCCTTGGGCCATGGCTACGAGGAATATCCTTGCGTATCGCCCAAGCCGGGCTGGAGCGAGCAGGATGTCGAATTGGTCTGGGCCGGCATCTGTTCGGCCTCGCGCCAGGCCGTAAAGAACGCCGATCTGCCGGCCGAGGCCTATCGCTCGGTCGGCCTGTCGAGCCAGCGCGGCACGTTCCTGATGCTCGACGACGACAAGCGGCCGCTCGCCAATTCGATCGTGTGGAATTGCGGGCGCGCCCTCAAATATCGCGACATCTTTGCCAGGGAAATTTCGCCGGAAGAGCATCAGACCCATACCGGCATGCAGCTGAGCCCGATCTGGGCGGCGGCGAAGATCGCCTGGCTGCGCGACAATGAGCCCGCTCTGTTCGGCAAGACGCGCTGGTTCGCCAATGGCCAGGAATATTTCCTGCGCCGGCTCGGCGCCGAGGAATGGGTTACCGATCCGGCCTCGCTGACGCTCAACGGCATGATGGATATCCGCAAGCTCGACTGGAGCGACCGCATCCTCTCCCTGTGCGGCATCGGGCGCGACCGGCTGCCGCCGGTCGGCATCCCGTCGGGCGAGGCGGGTGTCCTGTCGAAGGAAGCGGCCGAGGCGACCGGCCTGCCGGCCGGCATCACTTTATGCCGCGGCGCCGGCGACCAGCAATGCGCCGCGATCGGCGCCGGCGTGATCCGCCAGGGCATGGCCGAGTTCACCGTCGGAACATCGGGCGTGATGGTAGCGCATCTCGACAGCCTCGATCGCATCAAGGGGCGCAATCTGTGGTGGGGCGGCCATGGCGTGCCGGGCGCCTGGGATATCGAGGGTGCCGCCTTCAGCCTCGGCGCCTGTCTCAAATGGTGGCGCAACAATCTCGGCCGCAACGAGCTCGATGAAAGCTCGCGCCAGGGCCGCAGCCCCTATTCGATCATGGTCGAGCAGGCCGGCAAGTCGCCGCCCGGCGCCAAGGGAGCGATCTTCCATTCCTTCCTGACCAGCCAGGTCACGCCCTATTACGACGCCGCCTCGCGCGGCGGCTTCCTGGGCCTCGGCCTCTATCACGACCGTCAGGACATGATCCGGGCGCTGCTCGAAGGCTGCGCGCATGAGATGCGCATGGTGGTCGATGCCTTCGACAGCGACATCGATGGCGGCATCAATGATTTCCGCCTGACCGGCGGCGGCACCAAGTCGGACGGCTTCGTGCAGATCATGACCGATATCATCGGCAAGCCCGCGCGGGTCACCCGTGAAAGGGAATGCACCGTTCTCGGCGCTGCGATCCTGGGCGCCTTCGGCTCGGGCGCCTTCGCCACGATCGACGAGGCGGTCGGCGCCATGGTTCAGGTCGAGGCCGAGTTCGAGCCCAATGGCAAGACCGGCAATCTCTACAACGACCAGCATCAGATCTATCGCGGCTTCTATGAGGCGATCGCCGCCGCCGGACAATATCAGCAGCTCGCCGATTTCGTGGCGCGCCACTACTGAAACATCGCAACGAAAAGGAGATCACAATGCCAATTCCGGGAATGCGCGGCATGGAGCATATCGGCTTCACGGTGCCCGACATCAACGAAGCCTGCGACTTCTTCGAGAAGATCCTGGGAGCCGAAGTCCTGTTCACCGCCGCCACCAACTTCAAGGCCGATGGCGACTGGATGAAGGTTCATCTCAATGTCGATCCGCGTTGCGTCATCACCGAGTTCCGCTATCTGCGCTGCGGCAACGGCACCAATCTCGAGGTCTTCCAGTATGAGGCGCCCGACCAGAATCCGCTGCCGCCCAAGAACAGCGACATCGGCGGCCATCACCTCGCCTTCTATGTCGACGACATGGCGGAAGCGGTCGCCTTCCTGAGGAAGAACGGCGTCAAGGTGCTGGGCGAGCCGACTTCCTATACCGACGGGCCCAATCTCGGCCTGACCTGGTGCTACTTCATGGCGCCCTGGGGCCAGCAGCTCGAGATCGTCTCGGCGCCGAAGGGCACCGTCTATGACGATGAAGCCAAGAAGTCGGGCAAGACGCGGTTGTTCCACCCCAAATATCTGGAAGAGACGAAGATCTGACCGGACGACGGCCGAAACCCAGCCGAGGCGGGTCGCCTCCCGCCTCGGCTCGTCCATGTTTTATTTCAGAGGAGAGGTCGAATGCCCCTCATATCGATGCGGCCCATGCTCAAGCAAGCGCAGGCAGGCCGCTACGGCGTCGCCGCCTACAACATGATCGACTACAACAGCGCCCGCTCGATCGTCGAAGGCGCCGCCGACCTCAAGGCGCCGGTGATCGTCCAGGTATCGGTCAAGACGGTGCGCCATTGGGGTTATGCGCCGGTTGCCGCCTGGGTCCGCATGCTGGCCGAGGGCGTCGATATCCCGGTCGCCCTTCATCTCGACCATTGCAGCGACATCGATGTCATCCGGCGCTGCATCGATGCCGGCTGGACTTCGGTGATGTTCGACGGCTCGGCGCTGCCCTTCGCTCAGAATCTCGAGCGCTCGCTCGAAGTCTATCGTTTGACCGAAGCGGCCGGCATCGGGCTTGAGGCCGAGATGGGCGCCATTGGCGGCACCGAGGACGACAAATTCGTCGCCGAGGACAAGGCGCTGCTCGCCGATCTCGATGAATGCGTCGCCTTCTGCAAGGAGATGCCGAAGCTCGCCGTCTTCGCGCCGGCGATCGGCACGGCGCATGGCTTCTACAAGGGCGAGCCCAAGATCGCCTATGACCTGCTGCGCGCCATCACCCGGCGCGTCGATATCCCGATCGCGCTGCATGGCGGTACCGGCCTCAGCCAGGAGCAGTTCGACCGCTGCATCGCCGGCGGCTGCGCCAAGGTCAATATCTCGACCATGCACAAGCGCTGCTTCATCGATGGCTTCGCCGATCTCAAGACCGAGAAGCCGAAGCTCGGCGAGCCCTTGCCCTTCATCATCCGCCAGTATGAGGCCATGAAGCACGATGTGAGCGCGATGGTGCGCGCTTTCGGCTCGGTCGGCAGGGCGGGGGCCTGAGATGAGCGCCATTGCCGCGGTGATCTTCGATTGCGACGGTGTGCTCGTCGATACCGAGCGCGACGGCCACCGTGTCGCCTTCAACCGCGCCTTCGCCGAGCAGGGCGTCGCCGCGCAATGGTCGGTCGAGCGCTATGCCGAGCTGCTCTCCACCGCCGGCGGCAAGGAGCGCATGATCCGTCATTTCGACGAGACCGGCTGGTCCGTTGCCGCGGCGGAGCGCGATGGCCTGATCAAGGCGCTGCATAAGCGCAAGACCGACCTCTTCATGGAATTGATCGAGGCGGGAAGCCTGCCGCTGCGCCCCGGCATCGCCCGGCTGGCGGATGAGGCGATCGCGGCCGGCCTTCGCCTTGCCGTATGCTCGACCTCCAACGAGCGCGCGGTGACGCGGCTGGTCGAGGTGATGCTGGGCTCATCGCGCGCCCGGCACATATCGATCTTCGCCGGCGACATTGTCGCCGCCAAGAAGCCGGATCCGGCGATCTATAATCTCGCGGCGAGGACGCTGGCGCTCGATCCGCGCCGCTGCGTCGTCGTCGAGGACAGCCATATCGGCCTCACCGCCGCCAGGGCCGCCGGCATGCGCTGCATCGTCACTCGCTCGGCCTATACCGCGGATGAGGATTTCCGCCTGGCGGACATCGTCGTGCCGGATCTCGATGTCGGGATCGGTCTGGCCCACTGCCGGGCGCTGGTGGAGCGGTATTGATCAGCGCTCGCCGCCGCGCAGGCGGTAATGCTTTTCCAGCGCCTGGCCGGTGGCCTTGAGGTGCTTGGCGGTCTTGGCGCCGAGGCGGAACAGAAGACCCAGATAGAGCAGGTCGATCAGGAACAGCTGGCTGATGCGGCCCTCGAGGAAGTCGCCATAGAGCGGGATCGAGGGGGTCGAGGAGTTCCAGGTGGTGAGCGTGACATGCGCCGCCTTGGCGACGGGCGATGTGGCGTCGCTGGTGATCGCGATGGTGGTGGCGCCATTCTCGCGCGCGATATCGAGCGCCACCGCGACGGTGTCGGTCTTGCCGGTATGCGAGACGCCGACCATGACGTCGTTCGGCGTCATATTGGCGGCGCCGATCGTCTGGGTATAGCCGTCGCGATAGGAGATCGCGTCGAGCCCGGCCTTGATGAAGAGATGCGCCGCCTCGTCGCAAATGGAGGCGGCACCGCCGACGCCGACGAACAGGATGCGCCGCGCCGCGCACAGCGCCTCGACGGCCCGCTCGAGCCGGGCGCCGTCGAGCATGCGCTGCGTGCCCTGCAGGCTCGCGGCGAGGAGGGCTGCAAGATTGCCGCTGGTGGTGACGAGCGAGTCGTTCTCGTCGATCTCGACCGGGACATTGGCGAAGGCGGTGCGATGGCGCGACCCTTCGGCCAGCGACAGCTTGAGATCGGGATAGCCTTGATAGCCGAGCGCCCGGCTGACCCGGCTGATCGTCGCCTCGCTGACGCCCAGCAATTGCCCGAGCTCGGTGATCGACGCATTGAGCCGGCTGCCGGAATGCTCGCGCAGATAGTCGGCGACCACGCGCTCCGATTTCCTCAGATTTCCGTAGCGCTCCTGGATGCGGTGCAGCAGGTCGCCGTTGGGTGTCGCTGCCGTCGAATGTGTATCGGTCATCAGCTGGGTAAGTGAGCGCGTGGTGATGGCCGCAACTTAGCGCCGGGATTGCAAGAAAGCAATTTTCCTCCGCAGAACCCCACATCTTTTGTGAATATTTGCAGCTATAGGCATGATAGTTGTTTAAAATCAATATGTTAAAAGAATTTTTCACATTTGGGATGCATTTGAAGGTTGTGGAAGGGGATGGGGCATCACCTTGGGCAAAATGATTCTTTGCAAAAAATTTTCTCGACAAGCCCGCCAGTTCAGTTGTAGGAGATATCGCATCAACCATATGTTTTCGCACAGAAACGGCAATACGGGGAGAGCGCGAAAATGGACGAGGCGGCCAAGAGAAACGCGCCTTCACGTGAGTTTCTGGAGAAAATTTTCCGCACGGCCTATCGGATCAGGGTCTTCGAGACGGAGGGAATCAAGCTCTACCGCCAGGGTCTGATCCGTGGCTATTTCCACCCCTATCTCGGCCAGGAGGGCATCGCGACCGGCGTCTGCGCGGCCCTGCAGGAGGGCGACTACATCGCCTCGACCCACAGGGGTCACGGCCATTGCATAGCCTGGGGGGCGGATGTGAAGCGCATGGTCGCCGAGCTTCTCCAGAAGGAGTCGGGCTATTGCCGCGGCTATGGCGGCTCGATGCACATCGCCGATATCGCCAGGGGCAATCTCGGCGCCAACGGCATTGTCGGGGCCGGCACGCCGCTCGGTGTCGGCGCGGCGCTGGCCGCCCAGATTCGGGGGTCCGATGCGGTGACCGTCACCTTCACCACCGATGGCGCCTCCAACAACGGCACCTTCCTCGAATCGCTCAATCTTGCCGCCATCTGGAATCTGAGCTTCATCCTCGTCATCGAGAACAACCAGTATGCCGTCTCGACGCCGATCGAGGAGGCGACACGCGATCCCGATCTCTACAAGCGCGGCCTGAGCATCGGCGTCGAAAGCCATCAGGTCGACGGCAACGATCCGCTCGCCGTCTATCACCTCACCCGCGAGGCGGTGGAGAAATGCCGCGCCGGCAAGGGACCGATCCTCATCGAAGCGAAGACTTTCCGCCATATGGGCCATCACGTGAACGATCCCGGCAAATACATGCCGGAGGAGCGCCTCGCTTATTACAAGGCGCGCGATCCGATCGACCGGGCGCGCACCGCGCTCATCGAGATGTCCGGCGCCGACAAGGCCGACATCGCTGCGATCGAGGCGGAGATCGCGGCCGAATTCGCCGAAGCCGTCGGCTTCGCGAAGGAGAGCCGCGAGATCACGCCCGCCGAGTTCCGGGAATTCGTGGCCGCTTACTGACGCAAAGCCGAAAGGATCATGACAATGCGGGAGATCATGTATCGCGAGGCCTTGCGCGAGGCCATCGATGAGGAAATGCAGCGCAACGGCGATGTCTTCATCATCGGCGAGGGCATCGCCGAGCGCGGCGGCTCCTACAAGGTGACCGAGGGCCTCCTGGCGAAATACGGGCCGAAGCGGGTGCGCGACACGCCGATCGCCGAGGCCGGCATGATCGGCGTCGGTGTCGGCGCCGCCATTGCCGGCGCCAGGCCCATCGTCGAGATTCTCTATGTCGATTTCGCCATGCTCGGCATGGACATGCTCGTCAACCAGGCGGCGAAGTTCCGCCTGATGACCGGCGGCGACGGGCGCGTGCCTTTCGTGATGCGCACCCAAGGCGGCGCCGGGGGCGGTGTCGCCGCCCAGCATTCGCAGAGCCTCGAGGCGCTCTTCTATCACATACCGGGCCTCAAGGTGGTGATGCCCTCGGTGCCCGCCGATGCCAAGGGCCTGCTTAAATACGCATTGCGCCAGGACGATCCGGTGATGTTCCTCGAGCACAAGCATCTCTACATGACCAAGGGCCCGGTGCCGGAAGGCGAGCATATCGTCGAATTCGGCAAGGCCGACATCAAGCGCCCCGGCAAGGATGTCACCATCATCGCCTGGTCGAACATGGTCCCGCGCGCGCTGGAAGCCGCCGCTGCGCTCGCCGAGGAAGGGATCGAGGCCGAGGTCGTCGATCCGCGCACGCTGGTGCCGCTCGACAAGGACACGATCCTTGCCTCCGTTGCCCGGACGAACCGCGCCGTCATCGTGCAGGAGGCGGTGCGCCGCGGCGGCGTCGCCTCGGATATCGCCTCGATCATCCAGGAAGAGGCCTTCTATGATCTCGATGCGCCGATCGAGATCGTGGCCGGCCTCAACATACCGATCCCGTTCAATCTCGAGCTCGAGAAAGCCAGCGTGCCGCAGAAGGACGATGTGATCAGGGCGGCGCGGCGCGCGCTGCATATCCAGCCCATGGCCATCGCGGCAAAGTGACCGCGCGAGGAGAAGGCAAGATGACGCTGCATGTTCTCGAAAGGCTCGCCGCCACGAATCCCGACAGTGAGATCTGGTGGGATTCATCGCCGCTGGTCTATCCTGGCTGGAAGGCCGATTTCCTGAAGGGCGCCCCCGCCGGCAAGCGTGAGATCTGGACCGACCAGCTCACCCGCCTGTTCGATGCCGATGCTGCGCAGGACGGCGTCATGGGATTTCGCGGCGTCACCACCAACCCGCCGCTGTCGCTGCAGGCGATCCAGGCCGATCCCGATTTCTGGATGGCCGAGATCCGCCGCATCGCCGCCGAGCGTTCCACACGGGACGTCGAGACGGTCTATTGGGCGCTCTATCTCGAGATCGTGCGCCGCGGCGCCCGGATGATCGCGCCCGTCTACGAGAAATCGGGCGGCAAATATGGTTTCCTCTCGGGCCAGGTCGATCCGCGTCTCGTGTCGAATGGCCGGCGCATGCTGGAGCAGGGACTCGAGCTCGCGGCCTTGGGCCCCAATGTGATGGTCAAGATTCCGGGTTCCGAGGCGGGCTATCAGGTCATCGAGGAGCTGACCGCGCGCGGCATCTCCACCAACAACACGACGTCCTTCACCGTCGCGCAATATATCGCCTGCATGAATGCGGTGTCGCGCGGCCGCAAGCGCGCCAGGGCCGCCGGCATCAATCTCGCCCGCTGGCGCTCGGTCATCACCCACATGTCGGCCCGCCTCGGCAATGTCGGCGATCTCAAGGCGCAGGCCGACGCGCGTGGAATAGCTCTCTCGCCGGAAGATGTCCTGCATGGCGAGCTCGCGGTAATGAAGCGCGCCTATCATCTGGGCAAGCGGCAGGGCCATCCGAGCAAGATGCTGCAATGCTCGATGCGCGTCGTCGATCCGGGGCCGGACCATGCGGCATCGAGCTGGCATATCGCCAAGCTCGCCGGCGGCGATTTCGTCTATACCTGCCCACCCGGCTATATCGCCCAGCTCATGCAGGTCGAGGATCGCCTCCCACCCTTCGATCCCGCCGCGATCGATGAAGAGGCGCCGTCGGATGTGCTCGACCGGCTGATGCGCATTCCCTATTTCCGCCAGGCCTATGAGCCGGACGGCATGAAGCCGGAGGAGTTCAGCCAGTTCGGCGCCTTCGTCGCTACCGCCGCGGAATTCGCCGGCGCCACCCGCAAGACGGTGGACTTCGTGGCACGCGCCGTCGAGCAGTCCGAACGCCGGGCGGCGTGACGCAATTCGGGAGTGAGCTTTATGGCCGAACCAGTACTCGTTCCTCAGGTCGGGCAGGATTTGACCGAGGCCAAGATCGTCGCCTTGCATGTGAAGCTCGGCGACAAGGTGAAGAAGGGCGATCTCGTCGCCGAGGTGGAGTCGGAAAAGGCAAGCTTCGAGGTGGAGGCCTTCGCCGCCGGAACGGTCATCCATATGCCCTACAGGCTGGGCGACGTCGCGACCGTGCTGACGCCCCTGCTGCTTCTGGGTGAGCCGGGTGAGGCGGTCGATGCCGCCGACAACACGATGCCGGCGGCCGCGGCTCCGGCAATATCGGCGCCGGCCGCCATGCCGGCGGCGTCAACTGACGGAATTCTGAGGTCATCACCGCTGGCGCGCCGGCTCGCCCGAAGCAACGGGCTCGAGCTCCGGCGCATCATGGGCAGCGGTCCCAAGGGCGCCGTCATTCGCCGTGACATCGAGGCGGCACTCGCCGGACGCAGGGGAGTGGTTGATGCGACGCCAACGGCCGCGGCAGCGATCGCCTTTCGCGATCTCAAGGCCGGCACGGGCGATCCCATCGTCTTCATTCACGGCTTTGGTTCCGATCTTTCCTCGTGGCGGTCCTTCCTGGGCAATCTGACCCTCGCCAATCCGATGCGCGGCCTCGATCTGCCGGCACATGGCGCCTCGCCGCCGCTGGAGGATGCCGATTTCGCAACCATCGTGGCGCAGGTCGGCCAGGCCCTGGCGGCGCAGGGAGAGGCCGGCATTCACCTCGTCGGCCATTCGCTGGGCGCCGCCGTGGCGGCCGCCATCGCCCGGCGCGGCAAGCCCAAAGTGCGCTCGCTGACGCTTCTGGCGCCGGCCGGCCTCGGGCCCCGGATCGATGGCGAGTTCATCGCCGGCTTCCTCGCCGCGCAGACGGAGGCGGCGCTCGCCAGCTGGCTTGGCAGCCTCTTCCATGATCGCGCCGGAATGCCCCAGGCGATGGTCAGGGCGACGCTGGCGGCGCGGGCGGGAAGCGGGCTCGCGGCCGGCCAGAGGCGCGCCGCGGCGAAACTGTTCGAAGGCTCGACCCAGCTCTTCTCCATTCGCGAGGCGCTCGATCATTTTGACGGGCCATGCCGCGTGATTGTCGGCGTCGAGGACGCCATCATCCCGGCGGCTCAGGCGACAAACCTTCCGGGCCATGTGGCGCTTCACCGGCTCGCCGGCGTCGGCCATCTGCCGCAGATCGAAGCGGCGGCGCTGGTCGGCCGCCTGGTCGCCGAGACGGTCAGGGCGGCCGGTTGATGGCACGGCCCCGCGGCATCGTCGTCTTCGATCTCGACGGCACGCTGGTCGACAGCGCGCCCGATCTCGCCGATGCGCTCGATGATCTCCTGATCGAGAACGGCCGCGAAGCTCTGGGCCTCGATGTTGCCCGCGCTTTGATCGGTCACGGCATGGACAATCTGGTGCGCCAGGGCCTGGCGCGGCGTGGCGTGACGGTTGAAGACGACGGGCTGCGTCACTTGGCCGACCGGTTCCGCGAAATCTATGCGGCAAGATTGTCGCGCCGCACCCGGCCCTATGACGGCGTCGTGGCGGCGCTTGCCGGACTCGGCGACCAAGGATGGCGGCTGGCCGTCTGCACCAACAAGCTCGAGGCCTATGCGCGCCAGATCCTCGCCGATCTCGGCCTCATCGCCCGCTTTGCGGTGGTTTCGGGGCCTGACACCTTCGGCGTGGCGAAGCCCGATCCGCGCCAGCTGTTGCGCACCATCCAGGCGTCGGATGCTCCCGGCCGGCCGGCGGTGATGGTGGGCGATTCCGAGGTGGACGTCGCGGTGGCCAAGGCTGCGCGCGTGCCGGTCATCGCCGTCACCTATGGCTATGCCAAGCGGCCTCTGGCCGAGCTCTCGCCTGACGGCCTGGCCGATCGCTTCGACCAGGTGCCGGCGCTGGTCGAAGGTCTGTGTCGATCATGAAACGAAACCGGGCGGCAGATGCCGCCGGCCTGTTTGTCATGCGATGATCGCTCAGGTCTTGGCGACGAGACGCGCATCACCGGATCAACCATGGTCGTGCGTCCGTCGTAGGGGTATCGCCGCGGCACTGTTGCGCGCTGCCGTCAGCCGACAAGCGCCTTCGCCAATCCTTTTATGTCCGCGCGTTCGGTGAATTCGGTGCCGATCTCGGTCATGTGGAAACGCAAGGTGTTGCGGAACATGATGAAGTCATGCTGGCGCAGAATCTCGTGAACGGGGAGGTGATCGAAAATCTCGCGGGCGCGGGCATCGGGGATTGCATGGACCGGCTTGGGCGGACCCAGGCCGGCAGCGCCGAGATCATGATCGAGGGCCTCGATGGCGGCCTGCCAGAAATTCGGCTCCTGGCCGGGCGGGAGGGGATATTCGGCGAATACGCCACGCGCGAGCTCGACGAAGGCCGCATGGAGTTCGGGCAGGGGCTGTATCGCATGGGGACGAATCAGTCCCTCCGCCATTTCCGTCAGCATCGAATAGGCCGCCGGATAGGAGGCCCAGCGCGAGCGCTCATAGGCGGCGAGGAAAGCGGGCTCCGACAGAAGCGTCGAGAACATCATGTTGGCGCGCGCCTGGGCATATTCCATGATCGATTTCTGCACCAGGAACGCTGCCCGGCTGGCGAGAAATTCCCTGAGCTGATCACGGCTTGCGACGGGCTCGGGAGCGAAAAGGCCTTTGACGGTCGACCACAGGCTCATGCGCCATGATGGCATTTATGATCTGAAAGTTGAAGCCGCCACCTTGCCCTGCGCCGACGGATTTCTCGCATGAGTCCAAAGTTGAATAAGGCCGTTGCGTCATTGGTGTTAGTTGTAATGCCGCCCGAAAAAGGGGAACGCGGGCGCAACGACCACGGAAATGGGAGGAACCGCCAATGGCAGGTCCGGATACCGAAGGTCACTGGGGAGCGACATCGAGGCTCATGTGGATCGCACTGGCGGTCTGGGCCTTCTTCTCCTTCGTGATCCACTTCTTCGTCAATTCACTCAACAGCATCGTCATATTGGGCTTCCCACTCGGCTTCTACATGGCCGCGCAGGGATCGCTCATCGCTTTCGTCGTGCTGCTCTTCTGGTTCGCCAGGAGGCAGGATCAGATCGATCGCCAGTTTGGCGTCGCCGAAGACGATTGAGGGGATGACCTATGGCAACTGAATCAAAAACCGCCTCCGGCGACTTTCTCAACAACCTCGGCAAGGTCTACGGCATTTATGCCGGCGGCTTCCTGGGCTTCGTGATCCTGCTGGCGATCCTCGAGCAACTGGGCCTTCCGGACCGCGTGCTCGGCTATTTGTTCGTCGGCTTCACCATCCTCGTCTATGCCGTCATCGGCGTATTGTCGCGCACGGCGCAGGTATCCGAGTATTATGTGGCCGGCCGCAAGGTCCCGGCTTTCTACAACGGCATGGCGACCGGCGCCGACTGGATGTCGGCCGCGTCCTTCGTCGGCATGGCCGGAACCCTCTATGCTCTCGGCTATGACGGTCTGGCCTTCGTTCTCGGCTGGACCGGCGGCTATGTGCTGGTGTCGGTGCTGCTGGCGCCGTTCTTGCGCAAGTTCGGTGCTTATACGGTGCCGGATTTCCTCGCCGCCCGCTATAACGGCAACCTCGTGCGCTTCCTGGGCGTCATCGTGCTCGCCGCCTGCTCCTTCACTTATGTGGTGGCGCAGATCTACGGCACCGGCATCATCGCCTCGCGCTTCCTCGGCCTCGACTTCCAGATCGCGGTCTATGCCGGCCTCGGCGGCATCCTGCTCTGCTCGATGCTGGGCGGCATGCGCGCGGTGACCTGGACGCAGGTCGCCCAGTATATCGTGCTGATCGTCGCCTATCTCACCCCGGTGGTCATCCTGTCGGCCAAGAACTACGGCATTCCCATTCCGCAGCTCACCTACGGCCAGGCTTTGCAGGACATCACGGCGCGCGAGCAGGAGATCGTGGCGCAGGGCCTCAATGTCGCCAACACATTGAAGCCGCATATCACACCTTTCCTCACCTACGACAAGCTCAACTACTTCGCGCTCATCCTCTGCCTGATGGTGGGCACGGCATCGCTGCCGCACATCCTGATGCGCTACTTCACCACGCCCTCGGTGCGTGATGCGCGCAAATCGGTGGCGTGGTCGCTGTTCTTCATCTTCCTGCTCTACTTCACGGCGCCATCCTACGCGGCCTTCGCGAAGCTCGAAGTCTACACCAATGTGATCGGCCAGAGCCTCGATCAGCTGCCCGCCTGGATCAGCACCTATTCCAATCTCGGACTGGTGAAGATCTACGGTGTCACGCTGCAAGGTCTCGCCGGCACCATCGGCGCGGTGAAGGCGGCGATTGCCGCAGGCGCCGCCGACATGGCGAGCGTCGCGGCGACGCTGCAGTCCAAGGGCCTGACGAGCGAGCTTGCGGCATGGTCCGCCAATGTCGATCCGGTCAAGGCGGTGGTGTTCGATGCCGTCAAGGCCAATGCGGCGATAACGGCGCAGGAGATATTCAATCCGGCGATCCATGCCGCCTCGACCGCCGCCGGCAACACCTCGGGCCTCCTCGGCCATTCCGGCCTGTCGATCGACAATGACGTGATCGTGCTCTCGACCCCTGAGATCGCGGGCATGCCCTATGTCATCGCGGGCCTTGTGGCGGCGGGCGGACTCGCGGCGGCTCTGTCGACGGCGGACGGCTTGCTGCTCGCCATCGCCAACGCGCTGTCGCACGACGTCTACTACAAGATGATCGACACGCATGCGCCGACGGCGCGTCGCCTCGTCGTGGCGCGCATCCTGCTCTTCGGCGTGGCCGTGGCTGCCGCCTATACGGCAAGCACCAGGCCCGCCGATATCCTGGCGATGGTCTCCTGGGCCTTCTCTCTCGCCGCGGCGGGGCTGTTCCCGGCTCTCGTCCTCGGCGTGTGGTGGAAGCGCGCCAACAAATGGGGCGCCATCGCCGGCATCATCGCGGGCTTCGGTATCTGCGTCTATTATCTCGTCGGCACCCGCTACTATGCGGTCGGCTTCTACGAGATGTGGAGTGGATTGTCGGGCGCCTCGGAAGCGGCGGTCACCAAGTTCAACGACCTCAAGGCGGCCTTTGAAGGCGCCGCGCCCGAGGCCAAGGCAGCCGCCTGGAAAGCGCTCGATACGCATGCCCAGGCGATTGCCAACTGGTTCGGTGTCCGCAATATCTCTTCGGCCCTGTTCGGCCTGCCTGCCGGCTTCATCGCCATGATCGTGGTGAGCCTGCTGACGGCCGCGCCCTCGAAGCAGATGCAGGACTTCATCGATGAGATCCGCCGCCCGAAGGGCAAGGAGCTCATGGAAGGCGGCAACCTGGTTCGGGAAGTCCACTGAACCCGGTGCATGACACGAGACGGGGCCTCAGGGCCCCGTTTTCTTTTTGCGCTTGCCATGATTGAATGGACGCGATGAGTTCCCTGCTTCCCTATTGGTATTTCCATCTGCCGAACTTCGTCCTGGCCGCGGTGATGTATACGCTGATCGGCCGGCTCTTGCTTTCGTTCTTCGTGCCGGAGAACTGGACCAACTATATCTGGCGGGCCTTCGTCGCGATCACCCGGCCGGTCGTCGGCACCGTGCGTCTGGTGACGCCGGCCGTGCTGCCGGGCATCGTGGTGATCATCTTCTCGGTGCTTTGGCTCATGCTGCTGCGCCTGGCGCTCGTCGCCTTGTTCGGTCATTTCGGATTGCTGCCGGACATTTCCAATGGGTGAGAGTGGAATGAGCCAGCACCATCTGGTCGTCATCGTCGGCCTTGCCATCCTGAACGGCATTTTTTCACCGGCGCTGATCGCCGTCTTTGCCCTTCATCCGGTATGGTACCCGTCGTTCCTGCCGGTGATCGTGCCGCTTCTCTTCCTGCTCAGCTCGCTGATCACGGCCACGCTGACCTTGATGATCGGCGGCGTGCCGGCGGCTCTCTACGAGCGTCTCTCCGGACAATCTCGGTCGGCCGTGGCGGGCTATGTCTGGCTGGCCGGCGTTCTGGTCCTGACATTGCCGTCATTGCCGGGGATCATGAAGGCCCTGGGTCTCTGATCCGGGCATCATGCGAATGTGAGCTGCATGGGGCGGCTGCGATGATAAGGTCCTGGGATGCAAGCTGTCGAGCAAGCCGCCTATCTCTCGGTCGGACGCGCCTGTGGCTTCGGCGCCCTTGCCATATTCTGCTCCATGGTCGGACTGAGCTACGATCCGAATCTCGCCGCCAGATCCGGTGGTCTTTTGACCATGCTGATGACCGCCATTCTGGTGATGCGCGCTCTATCCGCGCCGCGACGGCCTTATGCGAAGACGGAAACCTGGTTGATGCTCGAAGTCTCGCAGCGTCCGTCGGCCCATGTCGCCCAGCAGGTCATAGGCCTGGCGCTGCGGGATGCCTATTTCTGGTATGCGCGATCGACCGCGACCGTAGCCGCCCTTTTGCTGGTGACGGCCTTGGTGCTGCCGTTCCTGGTCGCCATGATGGAGTAAGGCGGGATCAGGCGAGGGGATCGCCCAGCGCATTTGCCACATCCGGCACTTGCTTCAGGGCCCAGCGCAGGCGGTCGCGCTGCTCGGCCTGAAGGTCTGCGGGCGCGACGCGGTTGGAAAGCGGCACGCCGCTGCGGATATCGCGCAATTGCTGGGCCAGGACGGCATCGAGAAGGATCCGGTGCGCGGCGATGAGGGCGGATGCGAGCTCGGGCGCCAGCGCGCCCAGATCGCGGGCGGCTTCGAGACGGGCGGGCGTCGATCTTTCGTCAAGCCCGTTCTGCAGGGCGAGGACGCGCGCCGTCGAGAACAGCGGCATCAGCCCGCCGAGCTTGAGATCGACACGCCCTTCGTGGCCGCGCAGACGTCCGAACCAGCCGAGCGGCGACTGAAAGGAGCTGGCCCTGAGCGCCAGGAACTTGGTGAGCTCGGGCGCCTGGGCGGCCGCCCTGCGGCTTTCCTCGAGCAGTGACCGTCCCAGCGCGAGATCGCCATGAACGGGGGCGGCATCGAAGAAGATATCGACGCTCAACAGGTCCTCGGGGTCGAGCCGTCCCATCCACGTGCCGACCTTGCGGCGCCACTGGGCGAGCGACATGCGCCACCCGCTTTTGCTTGCCATCACGCCGCCGGCACACAGCGGAACGCCCGCGGCGTTGAGGATGGCCGAGACGCGTTCGCCGAGAGCGGCAAACCATTGATCCGCTTCGCCGCCGGGCTCGCCCTCGGCAAAGACGATCGCGTTGTCCTGATCGAGAGCGAGCAGGCTCTCTCCGCGCCCGCCGGAACCGAGGACCAGATAGCAGTAGGAGCAAGGCGCGGATCCCCGGCCGGCCGCGCGGAATTCGTCCTCGGCGATCTTGGCGGCGCGCCGGGTGAGATCGCGCAGCTCGCCTGAAATGACGGCGGCGATGTCGCGGACATCGACTTCCTCGCGCACCAGCGCCGCGGCGACGAGCGTCAGCCGCGACCATGCTTCGCCCAAAGCGCGGGCGGTGCGCGCTTCCTCGATCGCATCGCCGAGCGCCACCGCGTCCTGGGCCCGCTGGCGCAGGAGATCGCGCGCCGACAGGGCGCCGACGATATTGCCGTCCTCGTCGGCGACGCCCAGATGGCGGAACTGCCACCGGTTCATGCGCGAAATGGCGCGATAGACGAAATCGCCCGCCTGCACGGTCTTGAGCGGGAAGCTCGCTATGTCGGCGGCCGGGCGCTCGAGCGCGGTTTGCGGGTCGGCGGCGATGGCGCGCAGCGCGTCACGCTCGGTGATGATGCCCCAGCGTGTCTCCGGCCCATCCGGCCGCACGAAGATCGAGCTGATCTGGCTTTGCGCAAACGCGGCCAGCACCTCGCGCAGGCTTTGCACGCGCGCCACGGTCGCAGGGGGGCTCGCCATGATGTCGGCGGCCACATGCCGGTAGGGATAGCTGTCGATGCGCACCAGGGTCGGATCGGCGGCCGGGGGCTCTAGCGAATGCCAGCCCGCCGCCGCTTCCTCCACGGCGCGCGGCGCAAGCTTGCGGCAGGCCGCCTCGGCTTCGCCCAGCAGGCGGATGTGGCGGTCGCGCAGGAGGGGCACGAGACGAAGATAGATGCGGGCGGCGAGCTTCGCGTCGGGCAGGGCCCGGTGGCGATCGCTGACGGCGATGCCGAGCCGCCCCGCCAGCCCCTCGAGGGAATGCTCGGCAAATTCCGGCATGGCGAGGCGGACGAGATGGCGCAGATCGAGCGCGCGTGGTGCCTGCCACGGCAAGCCGGCGCGGCTGAACTCGCGCTCGAGCATCGCCAGATCGAAGCCCAGGGCATAGCCGATGATCAGCCTGTGGCCGGCGAAGGCCGAGAAGCTTCGCCCGGCCTCTCCGAACTCCGGGGCGCCGGCGAGGTCTTCCGTGTTTATCCCATGGATGCGCCGGGAGTCCTCCGGCACGGCGATCCCCGGATTGACCAGGCACGAGAAAGTCTCGTCCTTGACGATGTGGCCGCGATGGATCCTGACCGCCGCAAGCTCGATGATGCGCGCCTGGCGCGGGTCGAGCCCGGTCGTCTCCGTGTCGATGGCGACGGCCGGCACCGTCAGCAAATTGGCGCCTGGCGATAATGCGTGGGGTCTCATCCGCTGGGTTCTCCGCCAGCGGATGTTGGCATGGATCGGGATCGCCGGGAAACCGGTTTCCGCCCCGGTCTATTGACTGTCGCCGAACAGCCCCTTGAGCAGCTTCTGGCCCTGGTCCTCGATCATCTGGCCGGCTTCCCGGCCGGCCTCCTCATTGCCCAGCACCTTGCCGATCTCGCCCGAGACCTTGTCCTTGATCTGGGTTTTGACGGCCTGGCCCGCCTGCTCGATGCTCGCGGTATTGCCCTCGCCGACCAGCCTGCGCAGCGTGTCATAGGCGGCCTGCGGATTGTCCAGTATGCCTTTGACATCGGGATAGATCTTGGGGTTGGCCCACGGGCCCTTGGCGATGATGGGCACCGACAGGCCGGCGAGATCGAGCCCCTGCGCCGCCGCCATGGTGAGCGTCGGGCTCACCTTGAGATTGAGCGCCTGGCGCGGCAGGTCGATGATGCCGCCGCCGCTCACCGACAGGACCGGGCTGACGAAATTGATGTCATTGGTGTTGGCGAGGCCGTTCACCACCGTGAAGCTAGCGCTCAACCCCTCGAAGGGCGTCCTGGCATCGCCATCCTGGCGCCAGCCGGTCAGGATATTGGTGCCGAGGCTTCTGACCATCGCCTCGATATCGATGCCGCGCACGGCGCCTTTGGTGAAGCTGAGCGCAGCTGTCCCATTGAGCGAGGCGATGAGCTCCCGCTGCGAGTGGCCCTTGGCGGCGAGAGCGAGGCGGGCGCCTGCTGTTCCCTCGAAACGCTCGAGCCCGGCATAGTCTCTGAGCAGGCGCAGGCCATCGAAGCCCCGGGCGTCGAGGGTCATCTGCAGCGCCGGCACCTTGCCGCCGCCGTCAAGCACCAGGCGGCCTTGCGCCCTGCCGCCATAGAGCGCGATCTGGCCCAGCCTGGCATCGAGCCGGCCGTTCTTCAGCGTCGCGTCGATGGCGATCTTGCCGGTGGTGAGGTCGCGATAGATGAGCTGGTTGGCGCTGAGCTTGAGCTTGGCATCGATCACGCCGAGGCCTTGGAATGCAATGGGGGCCGTGCTCCAGCCGGTCCCGGCCTTTGCCTGCGCTGTTGCGTCCTGTGGCGGCAGATAGCGGTTCACATCGATCGTGTCGAAACCGAGGCTGGCGCTCACCTCAGGCCTGCTCGTGAGGTCGAGCGCCACATCGCCTTGCGCGGCGAGCCCATCGAGCGTGATCTTGGCCTTGCTGAGCTTGAGGCTCTTGCCGCCAAAGGCGATGCGGCCATTGATCCGGGCGGGACCGAAGCCCGGTCCGTCCGGCACGGCGATCCTGGCCCAGCGGGCCAGCTCGCGCAGCGATCCCGTCGCCGCAGTGATCGTGCCGTCGAGCGTCAGGCCGTCGCGCATGACGGCCTCGCCTGTGAAGCCGAAATCGAGCCGCTTGCTCTTGACCGCAAGCGACAGGGGCGAGCCTTCCGTCGCCAGCGCGGTCGGCGCCCTGACGGCGAAAGCCAGCGTGATTTCATCGCCCAGGGTCTCGAGCGAGCCTTTGACCGCGACCGGGCCGGTCAGCGAATCGAGTGTCACGACGAGGTCGACATTCTGCGCCATGAAGGCCTTGCCGGAGCGCTCATCGAGGAAGCGCGCATCGCCGTCCTCGATGGTGATGGGCGCGATCGATCCCGTCTTGATGCCGGGACCGCTGCCGCCGGTCTGTTCCGTCTCGCCATTCGACATTGCCCAGTTCGGCCGGCCCTCGCCGTCGATGACGAGCGAGAGCTTCGGGCGGATGAAATGCAGCTCCTTGATGTCGAGCCGGCGATCGAACAGTGACGCGACTTCGACGCGGATGCGCATCTCGTCCATCTGCGCGAACTGGCCCTCATACATGCCGGGCGGATTGGAGAGCCGGACATCCTTGAGGGTCACCGCGAAATCCGGCCAGAAGACGAGCTTCGGCGCCTCCCCGATCGTCAGTGTGCGGCCGGTCTCGGCCTTGATCGCCTGCTTGAGCTGGCCGCCGATGAAATCATGCGGGATGATGAAGGGCAGCGCCAGCACGCCGGCAATGAGCAATGTCAGGAACGCGCCGCCGAATGCCAGTACCCGCTTCATGGGACTCCTCCCGAAGGTAGGAGAACGAGCGTAGCTGATTCGGTATACAGATCGTTAAAACCGGGTTGGGAAGGAACCTCCCTCCGCCGCGCGCAGCGCGGGGAGGGTGGCCGCCCGACCTTGCTCCGCCGAAGCGAAGCCTCGGCTTCGCGAAAGCGAGAGGGCGGACGGGTGGGGTCTTGCCGCCGCGGCGGATCTAATGATTGGCGTGAGTGCGCTGCTTGCAAAATCTCTCTTGCGTAGACACCCCACCCGTCGCGCGTTCCGCGCGCCACCCTCCCCGCGCTGCGCGCGGCGGAGGGAGAAATCGGATGTTATCGGATCACGCTCTACACCTTGTCGTCGAGGAGCTTGCCGTGCTGGGCGAAGGCCTTGCGCAGCCACAGCACGCCGGGCGCTGCCCAGTTGGGCTCGCGCCCGCAGACGAGGTCGAAGAAGCCGACCGCGGTTTCGGGGTCCTCATGCGTGTTCTCGCGGAACGAGTTCCAGAAGCCCGGATCATCGGTGACCTCGGCCGGCGTCGGCTCGTCATCGCCCAGTTCCTTGAGGATGGCGGCCGCCACCGACAGGCAGAAGCTCGTATAGGCATAGCCTTCGGGCCAGCGCGCCAGCGGATGATCGATGCCGCCCGGCAGCGTCGGCAGCTCTTCCCCCTGGCTTGCCTTCAAGGGCGCGGCGACGATCAGCTCGCGCAACATGAGGCCTGCCGCATAGATCACATAGTCGTTGCGGTTGACATCGGCCAGGTGCTTCGACTGGTCGAATTTCTGCCGCCAGCGCGCAAAGGCTTCGGCGAGGGCGGCATGATCGACCTTGGCGGTGAGGCCCGTGCCCTTGAACAGCAGGTCGAGATTGCGCTGGAACGACCAGACGATGGTGCGGAAGCGCCGCGCCTCATGGCTGAGGTCGTCGACCTTGAGCACTTCCGGCTTGAGCGGGGTCAGCATCATGGCGGGGTCACGTCCTCCTGATCAGCAGCTCGCGGGCCGTCGCCTCGTTGGTGATCAGCACATTGCAATCGATGAGCTTGATGGCCCCGAGCAGCGTGTCGACCTTTTCGTTGCCGCCGGACGCGATCATCCGCTTCGGCACGTCGCGCAGCTGGTCGATCGGGATCGACATCACTCTTTTATTGATCGGGTGATCGACCAACCGGCCCTCGCGATCGAAGAAATTGAACAAGATGTCGCCGACGGCGCCGAGCCGGATCAAGGCGGTGCGGTCCTCGTCGGAAAGCAGATCGAAGCGGAAGGCGGTGGAATCGGGCGCCATCGTCCCGCAGCTGAGCACCGCCATGTCGAGCCGGTCGGCGCGGCGCAGCACGTCGCGCAGGCCGCATTTCTCGATCAGCGTTTCCCGCGTCTCGGGTGAATCGACCACGGCCGGCGCGGTGAGGAGATAGCAGTCGGCGCCCACCATGCGCGCCACCTGCCAGGCGAATTCGGACGGGTTGTAGCGGCGCGCCTGCACGATGCCGCCCAAGAGCGAGATCACCTGGACATTCTCGAGCTCGCGCGGGGCCAGTGTCTGCAGCGATTCATAGAGTGTGGCGCCCCAGCCGACGCCGATCGACATGTCGTCGGTGAGATTGTCGGTGATATACATGCCGGCGGCGACCCCGATCGCCTTGGTGGTCAGCGCCGGATTGGAGGGCTCGGGCACCACCATCGCCTCCTTGAAGCCGAAGGCTTCCTTGAGCTGGCCTTCGAGCTCCAGGCATTCGGCGACATCGCCCTCGATCCAGATCTTCACTTCGCGCTGGCGGATCGCTTCATTGATATTGCGCACCACCGTGACGCGCCCGATGCCGAGCCGGTCGGCGATCTCGTTCTGGGTCAGGCCCTCGACATAATACATCCAGGCAATGCGCATGCGGTTGCGCGCCACCCGTCCGGGGCTGGCTTCGCCGGCGGCGGCTTTGCCTCTTCGTGTTGGCGTCTTCTCGAGCATGTCGCCTGTTGCTTATCCTCCGGCTGGTCCTCAGGGGGAATAGCTTAGCATAATGTGTTCGTCTCGCCTTTATGTTCAAGGTGACAGAGATACAAAATGCGAAGCGAGTATACGATTGTATCCTGTAATTGTCCAATTTTGAGCCACGGAGCGGGGCGATAAAGGCCGTCATCAGCATGATTTAACGCGAAAACTCGCGCAGACGGCATGTTTCATGCTGCAAAGCAGCATTATTTTTGCCGCGAATGAATTACGAAACATTTGCATTCGAAATTGTAGTTTAGTACTCTCACTCCAATCGAAGAATAATCACCGTCACGAAACGGGTGTGGGAGGAGCATGGTGCCGTCTGCCAGCAGCAATATCTTGCCGCTCGCCTTGATCGGTTCTTGCCGCATTTTTCCGGGATTCTGTTGCGCGACCGCGAGGTTGCGGAGAACTGGCGCGATGTCCGGCCTGACATTGCGCCCAATCAAGCCTCATCAGGCCAATCCTAGGGAGGAGAAAGAGTGATGTTGCACAAACCAGCCGGTCGTCTGTCGCGCCGGTCCTTGCTGAAATCGGCCACGGCCTTCGGCGCCGCGGGCCTCGTGGGCACGGGCGGCGTCAGCCTGTTCAATGTGCGCCGCAGCCTCGCGGCCGAGCTGCCGGATCCGGCGAGCGTGCTCGCCAAGATCAATGTCGGCAATTACGTGAAGAAGGACTATCGCGAGCTGTACAAGCTCGCCGATGACGAGCAGTTGTGGGATCCCGGCAAGGACTGGATCCGTACCGTCGACTGGGAGCAGGTGCGCAAGGAATTCGCCGGCAAGACGGTCAAATTCGCGATCGGCGCCGCCGATGCCGAATCCGCCGCCGACGGCCTGAAGCCGTTCCAGGAGCTCTCCGGCATGACGGTCGAGCTGGTGCCGATCCCGGACGACTCGCTCTATGACAAGGTGGTCGCCGAATTCATTTCCGGCAATGCGAGCTTCGATGCGCTGCAGTTCTTCTCGCCCTGGCTCGGCGATTTCGCCGCCCCTGGCTTCCTCGCCAAGCTCGACGATTATGCGGCCAAGTGGAAGCTGCCGATCGATGACTTCTATGACACCTACAAGCTCAATTACGGCATGTGGGGCGGCAAGGGGCTCTATGGCATTCCCTTCGACTGCGACATCCAGCAGATCCATGTCCGCTCGAAATACTTCAAGGAAGTCACCGGCGGCGATGTCGACGCCAAGAGCACCATCAAGACCTATGACGACCTGATCCGCTTCTCGGCCGAGCTCAACAAGACCGACAAGGGCGTTGCCGGCGTCGGCTTCATGGCGGCCCGCGGCTTCTGGTCGACCTATACCTGGGAGCATCTCGCCGCCCAGTTCGGCGTCGATCTCTTCAACGACAAATGGGAGCCGGTGTTCAATTCCGATGCCGGCGTCAAGGCGATCGAGACCATCCTGGCGCTGCAGAAGAACGCGCCGGCCGGTGTCGCCGGCTGGGGCTGGGGCGAGAACCGCGCCGCCTGGCTCGGCGGCCAGCTCGCCAGCAACATCTCCTGGCAGGATTCCGGCACCCAGGCGACGCGTCCCGACCAGAGCAAGATCGTCGGCGACGTGATCACCATCTATGAGCCGCGCGTCGAAGGCGGCCGTTTCGCGCCGCCCAACATCGCGGGCTCGACCTCGGTCGTCACCGCCTCGTCGAAGAATCCGGAAGGCGCCTTCCTGATGCTGGCCTTCCTCACCACCGCCTCGATCATGGCGATGAACGAGGCCAACGCCAATGGCGTGGCGCCGGGCTATCGCTCGGTCCTCACCAATCCCAATCTGAAGAAGGTCTCGCAGCCTGCCGAAGTCTGGGGCACCGAGCTCGATTATGCCTGGTGCGCCCCGCGTTTGCCCGGCATGTTCGAGATGGAGCAGGTGCTCGGCAACGAGATCAACAAGGCGGTCGTCGGCCAGACGACGCCGAAGGAGGCGCTCGATGCCGGCGTCAAGGCCTGGCGCGAGATCATGGACAAGAACGGCTTCTATTCCGGAACGCCGCCCATCGATTATGCCGCCGTGGTGGATGCGACCTGGGTCGGCAAGGGCAAGACGCCGCCGGTCTGACTTGGGTAACGAGGCGTGATAGGCTTTGTTCGGCCTGTCACCCTCACCCTGAGGTGGCCGCGTAGCGGCCCTCGAAGGGTCTGGTGCAACAGTCTCGCTTTATCCTGATGGATGCTTCGAGGCTAGCTTCGCTCGCACCTCAGCATGAGGATGTTTCGACAGAATGGCTCAAGCCATCACACTGAACTCCGGACGGGCGGCGCAGGTCGCCCGTTCGCCTCTCAGGAGGCGCCGCAGCCCGCTGCAGCGCAAGGCCTTTCCCTATCTGCTGGTCGCGCCGGCGGTGATCTACCTTCTGGGCATCACCTTCTATCCCGGCCTCTATGCGATATATCAGAGCCTGTTCCGCGTCCGCTTCAACAGCTGGACCTTCATCGGGCTCGACAACTACAGCAAGCTTCTCGCCGACAATGAGTTCTGGGCCAGCCTGTGGAACACCTTCCTCATGGGCTCGGGCGCGCTCCTGCTTGAATTCCTCATCGCGCTGACGCTGGCCGCCCTCGCTTACCGCGATCCCTTCATCCGCAGCTGGCGCATCGTCTTTCTCCTGCCGATGCTGTTCATGCCCTCGGCGGTCTCCTTCATCTGGAAGCTCGCTTTCAATGACGGGCGCGTGGTGTCCGATCTCCTGATGCGCATCGGCCTCATCGGTCAGCCGCTCGATTTTCTGGGCGATGTCTGGCTCGCCCGCCTCTCCCTCATCATCACCGATGTCTGGCAGTGGACGCCCTTCCTGTTCGTCATCTTCGTCGCCGCACTGCAGGGCCAGGATGCCGAGATCGAGGAGGCGGCGCGCCTCGACGGCGCCCGCTGGTCGCAGATTTTCTGGAACATCTCGCTGCCGATGCTGCGCCCGATCATCGCGGTCGCCCTGGTGCTGCGCGGCATCGACATCGTCACCATGTTCACCTCGATCTTCATCATCACCGGCGGCACGCCGGGCGGCGCCACCGAGACGATGAGCTATTTCATCTACCGCACCGGCTTCAAGCGCTTTGACTTCGGCTATGCCTCGGCCGCTTCCGTGCTGCTGCTGGCGCTCACCGTGATCATCGCCCAGAGCTTCGTGAAGCGCTTCTTCCGTTCGGGGAGAGACTAGACCATGGCCAGACGCCGCAAGACGGGCAATGCCGGATCGCTGCTGCTGCGCTATCTGGTGCTCGGCTCCTGGGCGCTGTTCTGCGTCGCCCCGATCATCTGGTTCCTCACCATCGGCCTGCGCCCGCGCACCGAGATCGTCCTGCCGCAGCCGCTCTATTTCCCCACCTTCACGCTCGATGCCTGGAACATGATCTGGTCGTCCTGGCCGATGGGTGCCTATTTGCGCAATTCGCTCATCGCCATCTTCGGCAGCGTCCTGATCGATCTCCTGCTCGCCATTCCCGCCGCCTATTCGCTGGCGCGCTACAAATACCGCTTCCGCGAGGATATCGGCTTCTACATCCTCTCCACCCGCATGATGGCGCCGGCCGTCGTCGCCATTCCGATCTTCTTCCTGTTCAAGACGATGGGCCTGCTCGATTCGGTCTGGGCGCTGATGCTGATCTATGCGGCGATGAACCTCTCGCTCGTCACCTGGATCGTGCGCTCCTATATGCTCGACATCCCGCCCGAGATCGAGGATGCGGCGAGGACCGACGGCGCCTCCGACCTGCGCATCCTGGTGTCGATCATCGTGCCGATGTGCCTTCCGGGCATCATCACCGCGGGTGTCATTGCCGTCATCTTCGCCATCAATGAATTTTTGTTCACATTGCTCATCGCCTCGACACAGAACGCCTATACGCTTTCGGTGGCGCTCGCCAACTTTACCGGAGGCTC
This sequence comes from Taklimakanibacter lacteus, assembly GCA_003576695.1. Taxonomy (GTDB): domain Bacteria; phylum Pseudomonadota; class Alphaproteobacteria; order Rhizobiales; family Aestuariivirgaceae; genus Taklimakanibacter; species Taklimakanibacter lacteus. The sequence continues at coordinate 214,810 of QOZQ01000005.1, read as the reverse complement.
CGACGGCATCATATATAATGCCATCGCCATGGTCGCCTTCATTGCCTTCGTGCCGGCCATGCTCCTGGTTGTCGCCATCCAGCAGCATCTCTCGCGCGGCTTGACGATGGGCGCCGTTAAGGGCTGAATAGGCCTATGACCACTGCTTCGCGCCACCAGGACACGCTCGCCTCGCATGCCGTTTGCGCTGCCGCAGGCGCCCGCGACAGCGTGCGCACCGCGCAATTCTTCATGCGCATCCTGTCGGGCGCCGAATATTGGGGCCGCCCGCTCGAGGCGGCCGGGCAGGCGCCTGCGCGCCCCGCCGCGCCGCCGGCCGATATCCGCCCCGGCGGCTATCTGCTTGCCGCCCTCGTATCGCGGCTGGCGCGCATCGCCGACCGGCTCACCACCTGGTCGGTCAATCTGTCGATCACGCTCTTCGCGCCGGAATGGCGCAAGCTGCCCTCGCCTTTCACCCATGGCATCATGAACGAGGTGGCGGCCGCCATCCGCGCCGACAGCTTCCTCGTCAACCCGCTGTTCAATGCCTATTTCTACCGCGCCGCCATCCACATCCTGCGGCGCTACCGCACCCCGCCCTTTCTCGTCCTCGAGCACCGCGTCGATGCGGCGCGCCGCACTTTGCTGGCCGACATCGGCGCCGGCCTGAACGGCTCTGAGCCCGATTTCCTCGCCCATGCGATCATGGCATTGGTCGAAGTCGCGCCGATCGCGCGCGCCGGAAAGCCCCGCGACGCATCCGTCATCGCCCGCACCGATGACCAGAATCTCACCGTCTACGCCATTGCCTGCATAGCGCTTCTCTTCGCCGAGCAGGGCAAGCCCGCGGACGAGCTCGACGAGGATCAGTTCTTCGCCGTCGTCGGCGCATTGATCGCGCCGCGCCTGCCGGTGATCGAGAGCCTCGTCGCCAAGCGCGACGTCGCAGGCCTCGCCCGGGAACTGGCCGAGATACAGGGGATGTATTGAGCATGATCGTAAATGCCAGAGGTCAAGTAACCATTCCAAAGGCGGTCCGTGATCTGCTGGGAATTACCGCAGGCAGCACGGTCGAATTTCGCCGAGGTTCCGATGGAAATGTCGTGCTCATCCGAGCCGATGGAAAGCGCCCATTGAGCCGGTTTGCAAAGCAGCGTGGTCACGCCGGCGTGGGCCTATCTACCGATGAAATCATGGCTTTGATGCGCGGCATCTGACTCACAACACCGAACCGCGATACGTCCGTTTTCCTCTCTCGTCATGGCCGCCCTTGAGGCGGCCATCCAGCCTTTCCATGCATCAGCTGACTGGCGTCGTCTGGATGGCCGGGTCAAGCCCGGCCATGACGAGTGGCGGTAGATGCGCTTGTCGCTCGATACATAAAAAATCGATGCACTGCCTTAGATCCGATTCCCGCCCTCACCATCGAACAGGAACACGCGGCCCTTGGCGAAATTGAACGCGATCGGCGTGTCGACTTCTTGCCGGAACGTGCGCGCGCCCTTGGCGACGACGAGCTGCTCGCCGGCCCAGGCGGTCACCAGCGTCACATCGCCGGTCGGCTCGAGCGAATAGAGCTTGGAGACCAGATTTCCGTCCTTCGCCGCGACGATCTGCATGTCTTCCGGCCTTATGCCCAAGACCACTTTCGCATGATTGCCCTGGCCTGCGCCCGTGACGCGCGTATCGGGCCCGACGAAATCGCCATTCTCGAGTGCGCCCGGAATGAGGTTCATCGGCGGTGAGCCGATGAAGCCCGCGACGAACAGATGGTTGGGGTTGTTATAGACCTCGTCCGGCGTGCCGAGCTGCTGGATCTTGCCCTTGTTCATGACCGCGATGCGGTCGGCCAGCGTCATCGCCTCGATCTGGTCATGCGTCACATAGATCGTCGTCGTCTCGAGCTGGCGCTGGATATGCTTGAGCTGGGCCCGCATGGTGAGGCGCAGTTTCGCATCGAGATTGGACAGCGGCTCGTCCATCAGGAACACTTGCGGCTGGCGCACGATGGCGCGCGCCAGTGCGGCGCGCTGGCGCTGGCCGCCCGACAAAGCGCGCGGCTTGCGGTCGAGATAATCGCCGAGCTCCACCATCTGGGCGGCCTTGCGCACCAGCCGGTCGTGATCGCCGGCAGGGATGCCGCGCATCTTCAGGGGGAAGCGGATATTGTCGTAGATCGACATGTTCGGATAGAGCGCATAGCTCTGGAACACCATGGCGACGTCGCGGTCGCGCGCATCGACGTCATTGACGCTCTCGCCATCGATGCTGATATCGCCCTGGGTCGGGTCCTCGAGGCCGGCGATCATGCGCATGGTCGTGGTCTTGCCGCAGCCCGAGGGGCCGAGGAAGACCATGAACTCCTTATCCCTGATATCGAGGTCGATATTGTCGACGCCGATGAAGTCGCCCCAAGACTTCGACACTCCGCGCAGTTTGATTTCAGCCATGGCGTCCCTGCATCTGCCGCGTCTCCCATCTCATATTGTTGTTCTGCGCTTGGCGGCGCAAACACTATACCGCCAGCCTGAAAATGCAACACTTTCTACCAGAAAGATCATTTGTTCCATTAGATCTCTGGGGCTAAAATGGCAAAGAATGCTGCGGTTTCTTGCCGAGAGTCCGTGCCGCTCTGCACAAATCCGACGCTGCAAAGCAGCAAAATACCATTACATATTGACAATCAGGAGTATAAAAGTATCTATTCTCGACCAAGATAACCGACAAGAACTCATGGGGAGGCAGAATGGCTGTCGCAGCCCGTCAAAATCGAGGCAGCTTTTCCGGCTCGCTTGCCGCTGATCTGGCCCGCCGCCAGGCGGCGGAAGGCCGGCCGATCCGGATCGGCCTGATCGGATCGGGCGAGATGGGCACCGATATCGTCACCCAATGCGACCAGATGGCGGGCATCACCGTTGCCGCCATTGCCGAGATCAACATCAAGGCGGCGGAACGCGCTCTGTCGATCGCCGGCAGGCCGGACGAGAGCCACGTGGTCGCGGGCGGCAAGGCGGCCTTCGAAGAGGCGCTGAACAAGGGCCGCACCGCCATCACCGATGATGCGCAGACCGTCTGCACCAGCGAGGCGATCGATGTGATCATCGATGCCACCGGCCGCCCGGCGGTCGGCGCCGAGATCGGCCTCCTCGCCATGGAGCATGGCAAGCATCTGGTGATGATGAATGTCGAGGCCGACGTCACCATCGGCGCCTATTTGCAGCGCGAGGCGAAGCGCCTCGGCGTCGTCTATACGCTGGGGGCGGGCGATGAGCCGAGCTCCTGCATGGAGCTCATCAATTTCGTCTCGAGCCTCGGCTATCCGATCGTCGCCGCCGGCAAGGGCAAGAACAACCCGCTCAATATCGCGGCCACGCCCGACGCCTATATGGACGAGGCGAAGCGGCGCAACATGAATCCGCGCATGCTGGTCGAATTCGTCGACGGCTCCAAGACCATGGTCGAAATGGCGGCCATCGCCAATGCCACGGGCCTCGTTCCCGATTGCCCCGGCATGCACGGCCCGCAGGCCACTTTGCCCGAGCTCGAAAAAGTATTGTGCCCGAAGGCGGATGGCGGCGTGCTGTCGCGCAAGGGCGTCGTCGATTATTCCATCGGCAAGGGCGTGGCGCCCGGCGTCTTCGTGATTGCCGAGATGGCGCATCCGCGCGTGCGCGAGCGCATGCATGACCTGAAGCTCGGAGCGGGCCCCTATTACACCTTCTACCGGCCCTATCATCTCACCAGCCTGGAAGTGCCGCTCTCCTGCGCCCGTGCCGTTCTCTATGGCACGGCCGACATGCAGCCGCTCGACCGTCCCTCGGCGGAAGTCTGCGCCGTCGCCAAGAAGGATCTCCATGTCGGCGACACGCTCGATGCGATCGGCGAATACACCTATCGCGCCTGGATCATGACCTATGAGGGTGCCGCCGAGGCCGGGGCGCTACCCTGCGGCCTGCTCGAGCAGGGCAAGGTCGTGAAGCCCATCCGCAAGGGCGAATTGCTGACCCATGACAATGTGGCGCTCGATCAGGGCTCGCGCATCGTGGCCTTGCGCCGCCGCCAGGACGAGATGCTGAGCAAGGCAACCGCATGACCCGGGCCGTCAAGGAAGCCGCCGCCGTCTCGAACCTGCGCGAGTTCTACCGCCATTTCGATGGCGATGCGCTGCGTGACGCCTTGCGCCGCATGTATCTGATCCGCCGCTTCGAGGAAGGGGCGGAGGAAGCCTATACCCGCGGCCTCATCCACGGCACCATGCATCTCTCGATCGGCCAGGAGGCGAGCGCGGTCGGCTCCTGCATGGATCTGCGCAAGACCGATTACATCACCTCCACTCATCGGGGCCACGGCCATTGCATCGCCAAGGGCGCCAACCCTGCGCTGATGTTCGCCGAATTCTTCGGCAAGGAAGAAGGCTATTGCCGCGGCCGCGGCGGCTCGATGCATATTGCCGATGTCGAAAGCGGCAATCTCGGCGCCAATGGCATTGTCGGCGGCGGCCTGCCGATCGCGGTGGGCGCCGCCCTTGCCATCCGCAAGCAGAAGCGTGACGATGTGGCGGTATGCTTCTTCGGCGACGGCGCCTCCAATGAAGGCGCCTTCCATGAGGCGCTGAACATGGCGGCGATCTGGAAATTGCCGGTGCTCTTCATCTGCGAGAACAACAAATACGGCATGTCGGTATCGACCGAGCGCTCGATGGCGGTGCGCAATGTCGCCGACCGCGCCTCCGCCTACAACATGCCGGGTGAGATCGTCGACGGCAACCGCATCGAGGATGTCTCGGAAGCGGTCATGCGCGCCACCGCGCGTGCCCGCAACGGCGAAGGCCCGACCCTCATCGAAACCAAGACCTATCGCATCCGCGGCCATTCCAAGAGCGACCGCAACCGCTACCGCACCAGGGAAGAGATCGAGGAATGGAAGACGCGTGACCCGATCGGTCACTTCGAGGCCAATCTCGAGACCTTCGGCATTCTCGGCAAGGACGAGGTGGAGGCGATCCGCCTCGCTGCCGAGGCCGAGATCGCGGCCGGCATCGAATTCGCCCGCAACGGCACCGATCCCTCGCCCGCCGAAGTCGCGCGCGATGTCTATACCGGCGGAGCCTCCTGATGCGCGAATTGAGCTATGCCCAGGCGGTGCAGGAGGCGCTGGCCCAGGCCATGGAAGCCGATAGCCGAGTCTTCCTCATGGGCGAGGATATTGGCGTCTATGGCGGCGCCTTCCAGGTGACGGGCGATCTCGTCCATCGCTTCGGCGAGGACCGGGTGATGGACACGCCGATCGCCGAATTGGGCGCGGCCGGCGTCGCGGTCGGCGCGGCGCTCGCCGGCTGCCGGCCGGTCTTCGAATTCCAGTTCTCCGATTTTGCCACTTTGGCGATGGAGCAGATCGTCAACCAGGCGGCGAAGATCCGCTTCATGCTCGGCGGCAAGGTCTCGGTGCCCCTGGTCATGCGCTTTCCGGCGGGCTCGGGCACCGGCGCCGCGGCCCAGCACAGCCAGTCGCTCGATGCCTGGTTCGCCCATGTGCCGGGCCTCAAGGTGGTGCAGCCCTCGACGCCGCATGACGCCAAGGGCCTGCTGCTCGCGGCCATCGACGATCCCGATCCGGTCATGGTCTTCGAGCACAAGCTTCTCTACAAGACCAAGGGTGATGTGCCGGAAGAGGCCTATCGCGTGCCGATCGGCAAGGCCGTGGTCAGGCGCGAAGGCCGGCATGTGACCATCGTTGCCACCGCCATCATGGTGCATCGGGCCCTCGAAGCCGCCGAAGTGCTGAAGGGCGAAGGCATCGAGGCCGAAGTCATCGACCTGCGCACCTTGCGCCCGTTGGACACGCAGACCATCATCGACAGCGTCAAGAAGACGAGCCGCCTGGTCTGCGTCTATGAAGGCGTGAAGACGCTGGGCATCGGCGCCGAGATCAGCGCCATGATCGCAGAGAGCGAGGCCTTCGACTATCTCGACGCGCCGATCGTCCGCCTGGGCGGCGTGGAAGCGCCGATCCCCTACAATCCGGTGCTCGAAAAAGCCGCCGTGCCGCAGAGCGACGGCATCGTCGCCTCGGTCCGCAGCCTCGTCACCGGCAGGATCTAGTCGGATGCAAGATCTCACGCATCGTTCGTCAACTATTACCCTCGCCCCGCTTCAGCGGGGAGAGGGTAGGGGCCCGCCGCGCAGCGGCGGGAAGGGTGAGGGGCCTGCGCGTAGTTTTCATACAGGCCCCTCACCCTCCCATTGCTCCGCAACGGGTCCCTCCCGCTCCCCGCTGAAGCGGGGAGAGGGCAACACGGCGGTCTATGTGGCGTGCCATGCCGGTTGAGGTCATCCTGCCGCGTGTCGATATGGACATGGCCACGGGCAAGATCAGCAAGTGGTATGTCAAGGAAGGCGAGACCGTCGCCAAGGGCAAGCCGATCTTCGAGATCGAGACCGACAAGGCCGCGATGGAAGTGGAGGCGCCGGGCGACGGCGTGATCCGCAACATCACCGTGGGCGAAGGCGTCGACATCCCGGTCGGCACGCCGGTTGCCTTCATCTATGGCGCCGGCGAGACGGTGTCAGCCGCGCCGCAGCCGGCCAAGCCCGCCGTCAGCGCGCCGGCCCGCCAGGATAGTGTGGCCGCGCCGATGGCACCGGTGAATGAATCGAGGACGGTCTCGCCATCCGGCCTGCCCCGCGCCACACCGCTCGCCCGCCGCCTGGCGCGCGAGCGCGGGCTGTCCTTGCCGTCGATCTCGGGCACCGGCCCCCATGGCCGCATCCAGGCCGAGGATGTGAAGAACTTCCGCGGCGAGCCCGCGCCGGCGGAGCGGCTGCCGGCCGCGGATGTGTCGAGCCTCTATCCGCCGGGCAGCTACGACATCGAGCCTCTGAGCGGTATGCGCCGCATCATTGCCGAGCGCCTGGTCCAGTCGAAGCAGACGGTGCCGCATTTCTATCTCACCCTCACTTGCGACCTGGGCCAGCTCCTGGCGATCCGCGCGCGCCTCAATGAAAGTGCGCCACGCGGTGGTGACAAGCAGCCGGCCTGGAAGCTCTCGGTCAATGATTTCGTCATCAAGGCGCTGGCGCTCGCTCTGCAGCGCGTGCCCCGTGCCAATGTCACCTGGACGGATGCCGGCATTCTCAGGCACCGGACTTGCGATGTCGGCGTCGCGGTGGCGGTCGAAGGCGGTCTCTTCACGCCGGTCATCCGCTCGGCCGAGACGAAAACACTGTCGCAGATTTCGCTCGAGATGAAGGACCTCGCCGCGCGCGCCCGCGCCCGTCGCCTGACACCTTCCGAATATCAGGGTGGCACGACGGCCGTCTCCAATCTCGGCATGTATGGGATCGAGCAGTTTTCGGCGATCATCAACCCGCCGCATGCCACCATCCTCGCGGTCGGCGCCGGCATCGAGCGCCCGGCGGCGGTCGATGGCGAGATCGTGCTGCGGACGCAGATGACCTGCACGCTCTCCTGCGATCATCGCGCGGTCGATGGCGCACTGGGGGCCGAGCTTCTGGCGGCCTTCAGATCCTTCATTGAAGAACCGGCCTTGATGCTGGCGTGAGTTTTTGAATAGGCTGTCGCTTCTTCGGCGAGGGCAGAGAACCTGGGCATGCGATACGATTATTCATCGATCGGCTTCTACACTTTCGACTGTCTCGGCTGGCCCTTCACCTCGGTGCCGGAAGGCGGCGGCACGCATTTCATCGACGAGCTGACGCTCGCGGTGTCGGGTGCGGCCGGCACGGCGGCGATCGCCGCCGCCAAGATGGGGCTCAAGGTCCTGGCCGTCGGCGGCGTCGGCCCCGACCTCATGGGCGACTGGGTGCTGCAGCGCCTGAACAGCTTCTCCGTCGACACTTCCGCCATGCAGAAGATCGAAGGCTCGCGCACTTCATCCTCGATCGTGACGACCCGTGCCGACGGTACCCGCCCGGCGCTTCACATGAAGGGCGCGACGGGCGATTTCTTCGTCGACGATCAGCTTCTCAAGCAAGTGATCGATGCAAGCGTCGTCCATATTGGCGGCATCGGCCTCATGGACAGGATGGACAAGGGACGCAATGCCGAATTGATGAAGGCGGCCAAGGCGCATGGCGCCACCACGACGCTCGATGTCTTTGCCAGCTCACCAGCCGACCTGCCGGCGGTGGCACAGGTGCTGCCGCATATCGATTACTTCATGCCCTCGATCGAGGAAGCGAGCGCGCTCACCGGGCTCTCAGGCCTCGCCGACAATGCCCGCCATTTCATCGATCTGGGCGTTGGCGCCTGCGTCTTCACGCGCGGCGCCGATGGCGCCTATTACCACGACGCCCAGGGCCGGCATTTCCAGGTGCCCGCCTTCGAGGTGAAGGTCAAATGCACCTGCGGCTGCGGCGATGCCTTCAATGCCGGCTTCGCCGTCGGCCTCTGCCGCGGCTTCGATCCCGAGACCACGGTGCGCTTCGCCCAGGCGACATCGGCGCTCAACGCCACCGGCCTCGGCTCGCAAGCCGGCGTCACATCCTTCGAGCACACGCTCAACTTCATGAAGCACAACCCGACACGGGCGAAGGCTGGCGTGGCAGCCTAGTCTCCCCACTCGTCATGGCCGCCCTTGCAGCAGCCATCCAGTCAATCCGTGCAACGACTGTGTGGTGTTGAGGGCTGGATCGCCGGGCCGAGCCTTCGCTCATGTCTTCCTTTTTTCTTTGGGCCGCTCTTTTCATATGCTACTGTAGTTTGTCGAAACTAAATATACAATTTATAATTGTAACAGACTTTCTCATGACATGGAGAAGATCGCACCATCTTGGCAGCTCTTTGAGAGGCAGAGGTTGCAATTCTGCTGCACAGTCAGATCGACCGACGGAAGCTGGCGGTGGACTTCGTCTGATCTGTCATCGATGTTGATCACAGAGAAGAAAGCTCGGACCGGAGACCGTCATGGTATTGGATACCCACATCATGCGATTGGCTTTGGCCTCGGTAGCATTGATATTCGGTGCGGCAACCTGCTACGCCAAATCCCCAACTTCCAAATATTGTTCCTATGGATTTGACGAGACCGGCCCCCCCGCTGAACTCGTCTTCTTTGAGAAGGGCCCGGAATTTCGCCTTAGAGGTAAGACAACAAACTTGGCAGAAGACCCATTCTGGGTGGAGCACATAACTTTCGGCAAGATTGACTACTGGAGCGAAGGCACCGACTACCGCGACCAGGACATCGTACTCTACAAGAGTCGGGTCTTCTGGCCTTGCACGGAGCATGACCGGTTCTGATCCGGAGGAGGCATGTTTCAGCCGCGCCCCCTCCGAGACTATGGGGAAGGCCAAGGGCGGATATCACTGACCTCGTCGGCGGAATATCGGATATCCTGCCGCCGCCTTTGCGGCGATCGCCTCCATATCCGGCTCACCGGCAGCGAGGCCGCGCTTGATGGCCGCTTTATGCCAGCCGGGAGTGGGCAGGCTCCCGGTCTTTTTTGTGTGCCCGCCCCAGCTGCGCTGCCGCCCAACGTCAATATGAACGCCCGGATTGCGAATGCCCGGCTTGTTCTCGTCATAAGTCCCGGTGCCGGCAAAACCCATCCGTGTTGCATCCTCGATGAGGCGTGCTCTCTCGGGAATGGAGGTAGAGAGATTTATGTCAAAGGCCTTGCCCAACTTGTGTGCGGAGTTATCTGCATGTTCGTCCGGGTTGTATGCGCCATAGACGTCAAACGGCCTGCCGGACATCGTCTGAAGATTGGCCAGGCGCGACAACGTGCTGGGCGCAACATTTTGAACGAGCTGTTCGTAGGCAGGAACGCCGTTCTTCCGCGCCATTCCGGCAAGTTCGCCGCTGAAAGTGAAGCGCGACGGATCGCGGAAGGGGTGAGGACGCGGCGTCGGCACAAGCTGGCTTGCGCCATTGTCGCCCGAGGCCGCGCTGGTCTGGGCAGTCCCATCGGGGGCGTCAATCTCGCCCCTCCTTCTGTTCTCCGCATATTCCAGTGCGCGCGCGATTTGATTTGCGATTCGGCGATCGAGTACCATGTGCATTGATCCTTTCAGGGCGGACTATCGTAGGTGGCCGCGAGGCCGGCTCATGATCGAAGAGTGGAGCAGTAGTTCCGATAGAGGCATCAGAACGCTGGCGAGCTATATGAGCCCTGCATGCCAACCCGGCAGCACCGGGCGATATGGCCGGGTTGAACCCGGTCGCAAAGTCTTCAATCCTGATATTTCCCGAATCTCACGCTTGCGCACACAATGTAAAGAGCTGCGATGTCAGCAGTAAATGAACGGCATCAGATGTACTCGATGGCTACAGCTTCATCGCCCGCAGCCTGAGCGCATTGCCGATGACGCTCACCGAAGACAGCGCCATGGCCGCCGCCGCGATCACCGGCGACAGCAGGAGCCCGAAGGTCGGATAGAGCAGGCCCGCCGCCACCGGCACGCCCGCCGCATTATAGAGAAACGCGAAGAGCAGGTTCTGCCGGATATTGCGCATCGTCGCGCGTGACAGCCGCCGGGCATGGGCGATGCCCATCAGGTCGCCCTTGAGCAGGGTCAAGCCGGCACTTTCGATAGCGACATCGGTGCCCTTGCCCATGGCGATGCCGATCTCGGCGGCGGCGAGCGCCGGCGCGTCATTGACGCCATCGCCCGCCATGGCGACGACCAGGCCTTCGCTTTGCAGGCGCTTGACGACCTTGGCCTTCTGGTCGGGCAGGATATCGGCCTCGATTTCGCCGATGCCGAGCTGGCGCGCCACCGCTTCCGCCGTGGTGCGGTTGTCGCCGGTCAGCATGACGATGCGGATTCCGGCCTCGCGCAATGTTTTCAACGCCTCGGGCGTCGTCGCCTTGATCGGATCGGCGATCGCGATGGCGCCCAGCATCCGGCCGTCGGCGCCGGCGAAGATGACGGTGGCGCCGTCCTGCCGCAATTGCTCCGCCGGGCTCGCCAGCGATCCCGCGTCGATCCCCTCGGAGCTGAGGAATCTGGCATTGCCGAGGACGACCATCTTGCCCTCGACCTTGCCCCTGGCGCCCTTGCCGGTCGGTGAATCGAAATCCGCGACCTTCGGCAGGCTGAGCTTCCTCTCTTCCGCGGCGGCGACGATCGCATGAGCGAGCGGGTGCTCGGAGGCGCGCTCGACGCTGGCCGCGAGACGCAGGACGTCGTTTTCTTCAAGGCCCGATGCGGCGATGATGCGTGTCACTTTCGGCTTGCCTTCGGTGAGCGTGCCGGTCTTGTCGACGACCAGCGCATCGGCCTTCTCCAGCCGCTCCAGCGCCTCGGCATTCTTGATCAATATGCCGCTCTCGGCACCCTTGCCGACGCCCACCATGATCGACATGGGCGTGGCGAGGCCGAGCGCGCAGGGGCAGGCGATGATGAGGACGGAGACCGCCGCCAGCAGCGCATAGGAGAAGCGGGGCTCCGGCCCCAGCAGCATCCAGGCGGCGAAGGCGATCGCCGCCACTGCGATGACAAGCGGCACGAACCAGCCGGAGACCTGATCCGCCAGGCGCTGGATGGGGGCGCGCGAGCGCTGCGCTTCCGCCACCATCTGTACGATGCGCGCCAGCATCGTCTCGCGCCCGACCTTGACGGCGCGCAAAGTGAGGGCGCCTGTCTGGTTGAGCGTGCCGCCGGTCACATGGGCGCCTGCCGCCTTGCTCACCGGCATGGCTTCGCCGGTGATCATCGATTCATCGACCGTCGAGCGCCCGTCGATGACCTCGCCATCGACGGGCACTTTCTCGCCGGGGCGCACGCGCAATATGTCGCCCGCCTGGACGAGATCGAGCGCGATCTCTTCCTCTTTGTCATTGGTGCTGATGCGGCGCGCGGTCTTGGGGGCGAGGCCGAGCAGGGCCTTGATGGCGCCCGAGGTCTGGTCGCGGGCGCGCAGCTCCAGCACCTGTCCCAGAAGCACGAGCACCGTGATAACGGCGGCGGCTTCGAAATAGACCGGCACGCTGCCATCGTGGCTGCGCAGGGACTCGGGGAAAATGCCGGGAAGCAGCGTGGCGATCACGCTATAGATCCAGGCCACGCCGGTGCCCATGGCGATGAGCGTGAACATGTTGAGCCTGGCGGTCACCAGCGAGCGCCAGCCGCGCTCGAAGAAGGGCAGGCCCGCCCACAGCACGACAGGCGTTGCGAAAATGAGCTGCAGCCAGTTCGAGACATTCCCCGGCACGGCATGCATCAGCGCCGGGAAGAGATGGCGGCCCATTTCCAGGACGAGGACCGGCAGGGTGAGGACGAGGCCGATCCGGAAGCGCCGCGTCATATCGGCGAGCTCAGGATTCGGTCCGCTGTCGGCGCTGGCGATCTCGGGCTCGAGCGCCATGCCGCAGATCGGGCAGGAGCCCGGCCCGATTTGGCGGATCTCGGGATGCATCGGGCAGGTATAGATGGCGGAAGGATCGGCTTCCGGCGCTTCCGTCTTGGGCTTCAGATAGCGCTCAGGATCCGCCTCGAATTTCGCCTTGCAGCCGGCCGAGCAGAAATAGAAGGTCTCGCTTTTGTGGCTGATCGTGTGCTTGGCGGTCGCCTTGGTGACGCTCATGCCGCAGACGGGATCTTTTGCCAGATGATCGGCGGATGTCCCGGCGGCCTTGGGGCCGGAGCAGCAGGAATGGGCCTCTGCCGCCTGATGCTGGTGCGGGACGGCGCCGGTCTTGGCCTTGCCCGAGCAGCACGAGCCCTGTTCGCCATGATGGTCATGGCCGTGATGGGCGTGGGCGCCGTGGTCTTCTTTCTTATGCATGAGGTCTCCGCTGGCATACCCCCTTAGGGTATCTTCTCGCTTGCCCTATATACCCCCATAGGGTATATGGCAAGCATGAAAAACGACACCAAGCAATCTTGCCTCAAGCGGCTGGGACGGATCGAAGGCCAGGTGCGCGGCGTGTCGCGCATGGTCGAGGAGGACCGTTACTGCATCGATGTGATGACGCAGATCTCCGCCATTCGCGCCGCCCTCAAGCGCGTCGAGGAGGAAGTGCTGAAGGACCATGTCGCCCATTGCGTCGAGCACGCCATCGTGTCGGGCAAGAAGGACGAGCAGCGCCAGAAGATCGCCGAGCTCATGGACGTGCTGGGACGGCTGCAGAATTGATTTGTCGCCTTGCTGTTGCGGGCGGGCGCGTGCGAAGTTGGGAAATATCAGAGTGGCGTGAAGCGCGCTGGAAATTTGGGCCGCACCCGCAAATTCCCTGCTGCAGATCTGAAATTCCCTGCTCGGATTCGCAAGTCATTGATATCATTCAGGGCGGAAGTTTTTCTCGCCAAAATTCCCTGATAATCCCTGTAATTCCCTGTAACCGACCTTGCATTGACCTGGCTCACGCCATCGTATGGCAGTCTTCGACCGGGCACTTGTCGATGAGCGCGCGCAGCCTCTCGAAGGCATCGCCCACCATTTCGCGCGAGGGCGCCGGTCCGAAACAGGCGCGAATGGCATTCTGCTGCACCGAAGGGTCCATCGCGAAAGCGCTGCCGGGTGTCACCTTGATGCCGATGGCGAGCGCCGCCGCGGCGAAATCGCTCGGGCGCCAATAGGGCGGCAGCGTAATCCAGGCGAACATCGAGCCCGGCGCGCAGCGCACCTGAAGCCCGCCCAGATATTGCATCGCGATGTCGCGCCGCACGCCAAGTTCCTGCCTGATCGCCGTGAGCGCCCGGTCGGCGACGCCGGTCTCGATCCAGCGCCGCGCCAGCTCGGCGGAGAGCGCATTGGGCCTTCCGCCGATGATCATCTGCTGGCGGTTGAGCGCTTCAGTGGCGCCGGGCGGCGGCGCCATGAAGGCCATGCGCAGGCCGGGCGCCGTCGTCTTCGACAGGCTGGTGATGTGATAGGTGCGCTCCGGCGCCATCGACTGGATGGGGGGCGGCGCGTCATCGGCGAGCAGGCGGAAGACGTCGTCTTCGATGATGGTGAGATCATAGTGCCGGGCGATGTCGGCGATCGCCTGTCGTCGTTCCATCGACAGCGTGGCCGTCGTCGGGTTCTGCAGCGTCGGCACGATATAGACGATGCGCGCTTCGCCGCGCCTGGCATAGTGCTCGAGCGAGTCGGGTGTGACACCTTCGGCGTCGTTCTGCAGCGTGCGCATCTGCAGGCCGAATTGCCGGCAGATCGGCTGCATGGTCGGATAGGTCAGAGGCTCGATGAGGAAGCGCTCGCCGGGCGTGGTGATGGTGGAGAGGACGGAGATGAGGGAGGATTGCGCGCCCGAGCTCAGCACCACCTGGTCGGATGAAATGTCGATGCCGGATTTCTTGAGCCATTTGACGCCGGCGGCGCGGTGCAGCGCAAAGCCCTGGGCGGACGGATAGTCGAGAAGCTCGATCCAGCCCGGATCGCGCATGATCTCGGTGAGGCCCGCTTCGAAATCGGCGGCTTGCGTCACCCGGGGCGGCGCCGACATCTGCATGTCGAGGAGCCCGGGCTCGACGCCGTTGGAGATGCTTTGCGCCGCCGCATAATTGGGGCGCGGATCGCGCAGATAGCTGCCGCGCCCGACCTCGCCTGACAGCAGGCCGCGTTTCGAGGCTTCCTGATAGGCCCTTGTCACGGTGCCGATGGTGACGCCGAGCTTCCAGGCGAGCTCGCGCTGCGGCGGCAGGCGGTCCCCTGCCTTGAGCTTTCCGCCGGTCAGATCCGCGGCAATGGCATCGGCAATGGCGACATAGCGCGGTTTCTCGGGAGAAAGTGTCGGCATCCAATTTGTCATGGTGACAATAATCCATTTGACGGTGACAATGGGTGCATTGTATTACAACAACCACTGCAATTGGCAAGTTAATTGTCATCCGCCAGATACAATCGAGACAATTTCTTGTGAATGCAATGTCAGCAGGATGTCCGCTGCTGACACAATCGGGTCGACCCCTGTCGTATCCTTTTGACTGTCCGAAACCCGTTCGATGAGGTGTGCCATGCGCGATTATATTCTGAACCAGGCTGAAACCGCTGATAAGACCTTCACGTTTCCGGCGCTGAACAGGATCGTAGCGAATTGGCGCAAGCGCCGGCAGCTGCGCCAGCTCGAGCAACTCGATGACCATGTCCTGATGGATATCGGTCTCACGCGTGACGAGCTTATCCGTGTCCAGCGCGTGCCGCTCGCCGTCGATCCGGTGTCCGAATTGCTCAGGGTGAAACCCATGAGCCGCGGCCTGCGGCACAAGTAACCCTTTTGCGAGCTCCCCCCGCGCGGTCTACCCTGCCGCGTGACCTGCAGCCTGGTCTCCCCCGGTTTGAGCGAAGCCGGATCCGGAGCCCAGGCTGTTTCTGTAGATACCCCTCAGGGTGAGGGTGACAAAAATCGTCAGGCTCTGATGACGTCAATTCCCGAGAAAATAGGTAATCGTGGTGACGACGCGCACCTTCTTGTCGATCTGCTTTTCCGGCCGATCATTGGGGATCTCGACCGCCGGACTGACTTCGATGATGCCCTGATTGGCGCTCTGGATGTCGCCGACCCTGGCGCCTGATTCTTGAGCGAATTTCTCCGCCGCCTCGCGCGCCCGCTTGGTCGCCTCGGTCAGCATCTCGCCCTTGAGATCGGCGATCTTGGTGAAGATGAAGGAAGGCCCGGCATTATAGGAATCGGACGAGAATACGACGCCCGATCTCAAGAGGTCGCCGATGGCGCGCGATGAATCGGCGAGCTTCTGCACATCCGATGATTTCACCAGGATGTCCTCGGTGAGGACGAAGCGCGTGGTCTCCGGTGTCTGTTGGGCATTGTAGCCCGCCATGCGGTCTTCGACCTGGATGTTCTGGACATTGTAGTCGGTGTCGGCGAAGCCGCGGCCTTTCAGGAAGGACTTGACCGAGTTTTCGCTGGTTTCGAGCGAAGAGCGCGCCGCTTCGAGCGTCGGCCCCGTGGCCACGAAGCGGATCGGCCAGAAGCCGAGATCGGCCTTGACCTCGCGCTCGGACAGGCCCTTGACCGTGACGGTCCGGAAGCCGAGCCGGCTTTTGACGAGAGATTCACCGGCCAGAAAGCCGCCGCATGCGACGCCGAGACCGATCAGGCCGCCGGCGATAACCCTGGAAAATGCTGACATAGATGGAGTGCTCCGCAGCCCGTCTCATTTAGCAGGATTGCCGGCCTTTGCGAAGGAATTGCGGCATCCAGCCGTGCTGAAGCGCGCATTGGAATGGCTCGCATTTTGAGCCGTCCCGATTGACAATAGGTATAAATATTGATACGAAAATTGCCATGAAAGCTCGGCGGAAGGTCTATTTCATTGGTTCCGCCCGCAAAGACATGAAAGCCTTCCCGATGGACGCGCGGATTGACCTTGGCCAGATGCTCTGGGATGTCCAGAACGACCGGGAGCCGAAAGACTGGAAGCCCATGCCGTCGATTGGTGCCGGTGTCCGGGAGTTGAGGACGCAGGAGGCCAGCGGCGCATTCCGCGTGATCTATGTCGTCAAGATAGCGGAAAAAGTCCATGTGCTGCATGCTTTCCAGAAGAAGACTCAACAGACGGCCAAGAAAGACCTTGATCTCGCCAAGCAGCGCTTGCGTGAAATCGCCTGAAACAGGAGTTAAGACCGGATGGTCAAGATCGAAGCATTTGACAGCGTTTGGGATGCCCTTGAGGACGATCCCATTGAAGCTCGCGCTTTGGAGCGCCGCGCCAATCTCATGCGCCTTGTCCAAGACAAGATAGAAAAGGGCAAGTGGAGCCAGCCTGAAGTTGCCAAGATGCTTGGCATCAGTCGGCCACGCGTCTCCGATCTCGTTCGCGGCAAGCTCAGCAAGTTCTCCCTGGACACGCTGCTTATCTTTGTCGAGCGTATGGGCGATGAAGTCCATATTGCCGTTCGCAAGCCGAAAATGGCCGCCTGACCAAAACTGGTGATTTGAAGATGTCCGGCAGCCCCGGCGCATCTGGTATGTGCCAATTCCGCCCCCTGGCATTTCCTCGGGGCCGGCCTTTCTGCTAGGTATCACGCGACCGAAACCGAGGAGCTCTTCCATGAACAAGCACGCGGGCGCTGCCCAGTGGGACCCGTCACCCAATAATCTTGAACCCTTCTGGATGGGCTTCACCCCGAACCGCGCTTTCAAGAAGAAGCCGCGCCTCATCGCCCGCGCCAAGGACATGCATTATTACGACATGACCGGCCGCCCGGTGCTCGACGCGACGGCGGGCCTGTGGTGTTCCAATGCGGGACATTGCCGCGACCGCATCGTCGAGGCGATCCAGAAGCAGGCGGCCGAGCTCGATTTCGCCCCGACCTTCCAGTTCGGCCACCCCAAGGTGTTCGAGCTGTCGTCCCGCCTCGCCACGCTGGCGCCCGGCGACCTCAACTACGCCTTCTTCTGCAATTCGGGATCGGAAGCCGCCGACACCGCGCTCAAGATCGCGCTCGCCTATCACCGCGCCAAGGGCGAGGCCTCGCGCACCCGCCTCATCGGCCGCGAGCGGGGCTATCATGGCGTGAATTTCGGCGGCATCAGCGTTGGCGG
This sequence comes from Taklimakanibacter lacteus, assembly GCA_003576695.1. Taxonomy (GTDB): domain Bacteria; phylum Pseudomonadota; class Alphaproteobacteria; order Rhizobiales; family Aestuariivirgaceae; genus Taklimakanibacter; species Taklimakanibacter lacteus. The sequence goes on along the minus strand of QOZQ01000005.1, from coordinate 197,351 downwards.
CATGGTCGCCAACCGCAAGTTCTTCGGCACGATGCTCGCCGGCGTCGATCACCTGCCGCATACCTATAACCGCGCCGAGCAGGCTTTCACCAAGGGTGAGCCAAAATGGGGCGCTCATCTCGCCGATGAGCTCGAGCGTCTCGTCGCCCTGCATGATGCCTCCACCATCGCGGCCGTCATCGTCGAGCCGATGGCGGGCTCGACCGGCGTGCTGCCGCCGCCCGTCGGCTATCTCAAGAAGCTGCGCCAGATCTGCGACAAATACGGTATCCTGCTGATTTTCGACGAGGTCATCACCGGCTTCGGCCGCCTTGGCCATCCCTTCGCCGCCGAGCGTTTCGGCGTCATTCCCGACATGATCACCTTCGCCAAGGGCGTCACCTCGGGCGCCATTCCGATGGGCGGCGTCATGGCGCGCCAGCACATCTATGATGCCTTCATGAACGGCCCCGATCACGTGATCGAGCTCTTCCACGGCTATACCTATTCCGGTCATCCGATCGCCGCGGCCGCGGGCGTGGCCACGCTCGAGACCTACAAGGAAGAAGGCCTGTTCGAGCGTGCGCTCAAGCTCGAGGACAAATGGGCCGATGCCGCCATGTCGCTCAGGGGCAAGCCTCATGTCGCTGACATCCGCACCATGGGCCTCGTCGCCGCCATCGATCTCAACCCGATCGATGGTTCGCCCGGCAAGCGCGGCTATGATGCCATGGAGAAGGGCTTCCATGATCATGGCATCATGCTGCGCATCACCGGCGATACGATCGCCCTGTCGCCGCCGCTCATCATCAAGGAAGAGCAGATCTCGGAAATCTTCGAGGACAAGCTGCCGAAAGTCCTCGCCGCAATCTGAGCCGCGGCCGGCTCTCTAAAGCCCGTTTGAAGAAAAGCGTGGATGCGCGCCAGATTGGGGCGTGATGGCTATTTCGTTTTCTGCCGTCACGTCTTAAGGTGTTTCCGGCAGTTGACTTTCTTTGTTAGTGTCGGGCTAGAGTGATTCGGGGAACGTACATCTTATGACGCGGCCCGCGCTACCCTTGGGGGTTGCTGCGATCCTGGCCGTGGCGATGAGCGCCGCGGCCGGTGGCGGCGTGATCTATTCGGGCCAGCGCATCGAGTTTGCTCTGGCGCTTGCGGGCCTCGTGCTTGCGGCCACCCAGCTGGTGATCTTTCTTTATCGCGACCTCTATTACCGGCGCCGGCTCGCCGCCATGGGCGAGCTGCATCAGCGCGGCCGCAAGCTGGCCGAGCGCCTGGCGGCGCTCACCACGCGCGTCGATGTGCTGGAAGGCAGCCGCGATGAACGCCCGGCAGCACGCTCGGCGGAGGCGTCGGACTTCAACCGGGAATTCGAGGAGCTGCGCCGGTCGATCGAGCGGCTTGCCGGGGAATATGTCAAGGCCACGCCCGCCGCCAGCCAGCGCCGCGAGCCCGCACTTCCGCCGCAGCGCGATGACGAGCAACGCCGCGAGGAACCGCGGCGTGATGCGGAAGAGCGGCCCGCCGTCGCCCATCAGCTCGAATTCTATCTCGAGCCGATCGTGTCTCTCAATGACGACGTGACGCGCCATTACCGCGCCTCGCTGGTGCTCGAGGGCCAGGGCCACCGCGTTGCCTATGAGGAGCTCACCCGCCAGGCCGCGGCCAATGGCTTGCGTCCCGATCTCGACGGCCATGCGGTGAGCCGCGCCTTGAGCGTCGGCCACCGGCTGGCGGCCAAGCGGCCGGACACTTGCGTCTTCGTGCCGGTGGGACCCGAGACGCTCGCTTCCCGCGAAGCGCTCTCGGCCATCGAATGGCAGATGACCCAGGCCGGCGACCGGGCCGCCGGCATCATCTTCGAGATCGACCACGCCACCATGGCGGCCCTGAGTCCGCGCGGCATCGAGGGCCTGGCCCGCATCGCCCGCTTCGGCTCCGGCCTCGCCCTCAGCCGGGCGCATGGCATGGGCATCGATCTCGATGCGCTGCGTGACCTGCAGTTCCGCTGCATCTCCTTCAGCGCCGCGGCCCTGCCGGAAGCCCACGCCGTTCCGGCCTGGGCCGAGACATCGCGCTCCGCCCGCGATTATGGCTTCAGCATCGGCGTGCAGGGGCTCTTCTATCCCGAGCAGGTCGATATCGCCGGCCGCTGGGCCGAGCTCGGCAGCGGCCCGGTCTTCGCACCGCCGCGCCGCGTCAAGGGCGATGCCGTGTCGATCGACCGGATCCGCTCGGCCGCCTGAACCCTTCGGACATATCAGGACATCATGAAAGATCTGTCGGCGCGCTATCCGGTCTGGTTCTGCGACATCTGGGGCGTGGTGCATAATGGCGTGGAACACTTCCCCCCGGCCGTTGAAGCTCTGCAACGCCATCGCGCTCAGGGCGGGTTTGTCGTACTCCTGACCAATGCGCCGCGCAGCGCCGCCAAGGTGGCGGGCCATCTTGCCCATCTGGGCGTCACCGGCGATCACTATGATCTCATCGTCACTTCGGGCGATGTCACCCATGAGCTGATGCGCCCCTATGACGGGCACCGCATCTATTACCTGGGGCCGGAGCGCGACCTGGGCGTGCTCGATGATCTGAGGATCGAGAAATCATCGCCCGACAAAGCCGAGGTCGTGCTGTGCGTCGGCCTGGTTCATGACGACACCGAGACGCCCGATGATTATGCCGAGCTGCTGGCCACCCTGGCGGCGCGGCGATTGCCTATGGTCTGCGCCAATCCCGACAAGGTGGTGCGCCGCGGCAGCCGGCTGATCTATTGCGCCGGCGCCCTTGCCGAGCGCTATGCGGCGCTGGGCGGCGAGGTGACCATGGCCGGCAAGCCCTACAGGCCCATTTACGATCTGGCGCTGGCGCGTGTCGCCGAGCGGCGTCCGGGGATCGGCAAGGCGAGCATCCTCGCTATCGGAGATGGTCCGGAAACCGACATCAAGGGGGCTGCCGATTACGGTCTCGATGTCGTCCTGATCGCCGGCGGCATTTCCGAGGAAGGCATCGATCCGGCCCATCTGGAGGCCGAAATCCGCCAGATCGTGCCCCGGGCCCGCATCATGCGCAGCCTTCCGCATCTGGCCTGGAGTTGATTGCCCATTGGATTCAAAGGATTAACCAAAGTTCCCGCAGGCTCGGCGCTGCGACTTTGGGAGAGCTTTTCTTGTGCGTCGCAATATGGTTATTTAGCACCTGCAACCAAAAGGAGTGCGGCAATGTCCGGCGCCCATTATTGCATCGAGGATCTCGAGGTCGGCATGGAGGCGGCCCACGAACGCGTGGTGACCGGCAATGACATCGAGACCTTCGCCGAGCTTTCGGGCGACAACAATCCCGTCCATCTCGACGCCGACTTTGCCGCCAGATCGCCGTTCAAGGCCCGCATCGCCCATGGCATGCTGACCGCGAGCTTCATCTCCACCATCCTCGGCACCAAGCTGCCGGGCTATGGCTGCATCTACCTCTCCCAGACCTTGCGCTTCAAGGCGCCGGTGAGGATCGGCGACACGGTGCGTGCGCTTGCCCGCATCTCGTCGCTCGACCGCGACAAGCGCCGCGCCTCGCTCGACTGCTCGGTCTCGGTCGGCGACAAGGTGGTGCTGGAAGGCGAGGCGCTTGTCCTGGTGCCTTCCCGCGCCTAAGCATCGGACCGAAAAGTGTGAAGCGGTTTTCGGATAATCCGATGCGCAAGAAAGAATCCTTCTCTAGAATCGTCCTATGACCAGCATGATCATCGAGGCCGGCGCGCCGCTGCCGCAGGAATTGCGCGGCGCTGTCATCGCCATCGGCAATTTCGACGGAATCCATCGCGGCCATCAGCAATTGCTGGCCGAGACCCAGGCCGAGGCCCGCCGCCGCAACACGAATTGGGCGCTCGTCACTTTCGAGCCGCATCCGCGCAGCTTCTTCCGGCCGGCCGAGCCCGTCTTCCGCCTGACACCCTTGCCCCTGAAGGCGCGCCTCGTCGCGGCGCTGGGCGCGAGCTTCACCGCGGTTCTCGCTTTCGATGCCGCCTTTGCCGCGATGACGCCTGAGGATTTCGTCCGCAGGCAATTGAGCGAAAGGCTCGGCGTCGCGCATGTCGTCACCGGCTATGACTTCCATTTCGGCCATGGCCGCAAGGGCACACCGGAAACCATGCGCGCTCTGGGCCGGCAGCTGGGCTTCGGCGTCACGGTGATCGACCAGGTGACCGATGATGACGGTTACGCACCCTTCTCCTCGAGCGCCATTCGCGATTCGCTGCGCCACGGCCATGTGAGCGAGGCGTCGCGCCAGCTCGGCTATCACTGGACGGTGATGGGCGAGGTCGTGCATGGCGACCAGCGCGGCCGCACCATCGGCTTCCCGACCCTCAATATCGTGCTGCCCGACGGATCGGAACCGTTCCAGGGCATCTATGCCGTGCGCGTGCGCGACGCTGCTGTTCGGGGCATGACACGTTGGAAAGGTGCCGGCTATTTCGGCCGCAGGCCCACTTTCGCCAGCGAGAAGACCTTCCTCGAAGTGCATCTTCTCGGCTTCGACGGCGATCTCTATGGCAAGACGATGCTGGTCGATTTCATCGACCTCATCCGGCCCGACCGCCGCTTCGACACCATCGATGACCTGGTGGCGCAGATGAAGCTTGATTGCGCCGCGGTCGAGCGCCGCCTCGCCGCCGAGGATGCCGCCGATCCTCTGTCGGGCTTTCCGCTGGCGCAGGCGCAGAGAAACGGAATACTTTAAGCATCGATCGGCGGAAAACGCACCTGGGCGCTCAGATAGTCGAGGAATGCCCGCACGCGTGCCGGCAAGTGTCCGCCCTGGCCGACATAGACCGCGAACATCGTCTCGATGTCGCCGGGATTGTATTTTTCGAGCACCGGCACGAGACGCCCGGCCTTGATATCGGGCGTGATGTGGAAGCTCGACAGCCGCACCAGGCCCAGTCCTGACAGAGCGAGCCGGCGCAGCGCCTCGCCGTCGCTGACCAGCGCATTGCCATTGAGATTGCGGGTCATGCTCACGCCTTTGCCATCGACGAAAGGCCAGCCGGCGATATGGCGGGTGAAGCAGAAGCCGAGCTGATTGTGCCGGTCGAGATCGGCAAGCGTCCTGGGCTCGCCATGCCTGGCGAGATAGTCGGGTGAAGCGACGACGATCAACCGGCTGTCGCCGAGCTTGCGCGCTATGAGGCGCGATTCGCGCAAGGGCCCGGAGCGGATGGCGACATCGGCGCGCTCTTCGATCAGGTCCACCACCCGGTCGGTGAGCCCGACATCGACCTTGATCTGCGGAAACCGGTCGAGGAAGCCCGGCAGCAACGGCAGGAGATAGTGGAGGCCGAAGGGGACATTGCTGTTGATGCGAAGCCGCCCCTGCGGCTCGGCACCGCTCGCCGCTTCGCGCTCGGCCGTCGCCATGTCTTCGAGGATGCGCAGGCCGCGCTCATGGAAGGCCGCACCTTCCGCGGTGAGTTGCAATTTGCGCGTCGAGCGGTTGATGAGGCGCGTGCCGAGGCGGCTCTCGAGGCGTGCGACGAGCTTGCTCACCGCCGAGGGCGTCATCTTGAAGGCGCGGGCGGCGGCGGAGAAGCCGCCCAGGTCGACGACGCGGACGAAGACCTCGATCTCGCCGGAGCGGTTGACCTCGAGCCGGCTCACGACACCATTTCTTCTTCGTCGATCAGCCCGGTCGGCAGGCCGTCCATGCTGGTAAGGTTCTTCTCGCGCCAATAGGCTTCGAGTCCGTCCTCGCTTTTGGCTTCCGCCCAGCGGTCGAGATTGGGCCGCTCGGCGCGATAGTCGAAAAGCGGTACGCCATAGCCGCAGGAGGTCTGCACCAGGTCGATATCGAGACGGATGATCTGGCGCGCCCCCAAAGGTTCGCTGCCGCCATAATGGGCGTCGAGCAGCGCCAGATATTCCGGGCTGTTGCGGCGGATCGTGCGGCCTCGGCCATAGAGGCGCAGGATCACGGGCGGGCCATCGAAGGCGCAGAACATGATGGTGAGCCGGCCATCGGCCTTGAGATGCGCCGCCGTCTCATTGCCGCTGCCGGTCCGGTCGAGATAGATCGCGCTACGGGCATCGAGGAGCCGCAAGGCGTCGGTCGGGCGCGGCGAGATATTGACCCGCGTGGCTTCGGCGGCCGAGGCGGTGAAGAAGATGTGCTGGCGCCCGATGAAATTGCGGTGGGCGTCCTCGATCCGGGTGAATTGCTTTGCCATAGTGAATTGAACTCACAAATCCTGTTACTTTATGCATTCTAGTTCATAGTCCGCGAGGCGTCCATCTATCCCGGCAGCCGGCATCTGGGCCGGCTGTGGGACAAATCATGCCTCTTGCTCTCTATGCGCTCACCGCCGGCGCTTTCGGAATAGGCGTCACCGAATTCGTGATCATGGGCCTCCTCATCGAGGTGTCGGGAGATCTCGGCGTCTCGATCCCGGCGGCGGGCCTGCTGATCTCGGGCTATGCCCTAGGCGTCGTGCTCGGCGCGCCGATCCTCACCGCCTTGACCAGCCGCTGGCCGCGCAAGAATGTGCTTCTCGCCCTCATGCTCATCTTTACCATTGGCAATGCCGCCGCTGCGGTGGCGCCGGACTACTGGACCTTGATGGCGGCGCGCATTCTCACCGCCTTCGCCCATGGTACCTTCTTCGGCGTGGGCTCGGTGGTGGCGACCAGCCTCGTCGCGCCCAACCGGAAGGCGTCAGCCATCGCCATCATGTTCACCGGCCTCACCGTCGCCACCATATTGGGCGTGCCCTTCGGCACCTGGCTCGGCCAGATGTTCGGCTGGCGCTCGACCTTCTGGGCCGTGACTTTTGTGGGTCTCGTGGCGCTCGCGGTGATCTGGGCCTTCGTTCCGCGCAACAAGGCCGTCGCCGCGCAGGGCAGCTTCCGGGACGATCTCAAGGTCTTCCGCCGCCCGCAGGTTCTGCTCGGGCTTCTGACGACGGTGCTGGGCTATGCCGGCGTCTTTGCCGTCTTCACCTATATCGCGCCGATCCTGACGAGCCTGTCGGGCTTCTCCGAAGCCGCCGTGTCGCCCTTGATGCTGCTCTTCGGCGCCGGCCTCATGATCGGCAATCTCCTCGGCGGCAGGCTCGCCGACCGCAGGTTGACACCGGCGCTGTTGGGCAGCCTCATCGCTCTGACGGTCGTGCTGGGGCTGATGAGCTTCGCCATCCATGACCGCATCGCCGCGGCCGCCTTCGTCTTCCTACTCGGCATGTCCGCTTTCGCGACCGTGCCGCCTTTGCAGATGTGGGTGCTGGAGAAGGCGGAAGGCGCGGGCCAGAGCCTCGCTTCGAGCTTCAATATCGCCGCCTTCAATCTCGGCAATGCCGGCGGTGCGTGGCTCGGCGGCGTCGTCATCGATCACGGACCCGGCTTGGGATCCGTCACCTGGGCCGCAGCGCTGGTGACCTTATCGGGTCTCATCGTCGCGCTGCTGGCCTTGCGGCTCGATGCCGCGAAGCGGCTGGCGGTTTGCCCGGCCGAATAAACGGAGGAATTCATGAAAACGCAGAACAAGGTGGCGCTGGTCGCCGGCGCCCAGGGTGTGATCGGGCGCAATCTCATCACCCATCTCGAGGCGGAAGGCGGCTGGGACATCATCGGCCTGTCACGGCGGGGCGGCGAGGCGAAAGAGGGCACGCGCCACATCGCCGTCGATCTTCTCGATCGCCGCGATGTCGAGGCGAAACTCGGTCCCCTCGCCAATGTCACGCATCTCTTCTATGCCGCCTATCAGGACCGCGGCAGCTGGGCCGAGCTTGTGGCGCCCAACCTCGCAATGCTCACTTATCTCGTCGAGGCCATGGAAGCCTCGGCACAGCACCTGCGGCATGTGAGCCTGATGCAGGGCTACAAGGTCTATGGCGCGCATCTGGGTCCATTCAAGACGCCGGCGCGCGAGACCGATCCGCCGCCCATGCCGCCCGAATTCAATATCGACCAGCAGAGGTTTCTGGAGGCCCGCCAGACAGGCAAAAGCTGGACCTGGTCAGCGCTGCGCCCCAGCGTGGTCGGTGGCGTAGCACTCGGCAATCCGATGAATCTCGTCATCGCCATTGCGGTCTATGCCGCGATGTCGAAGGAGCTGGGCCTGCCGCTGCGCTTTCCGGGCAAGCCCCAGGCCTATGACAAGCTCATCGAGGTGACGGATGCCGGTCTCCTGGCGCGCGCGACCACATGGGCGGCGACCGAGCCCAAAGCGGCCAACCAGGCCTTCAACATCAACAATGGCGATCTCTTCCGCTGGAACGACATGTGGCCGAGGATTGCCCGCTTCTTCGACATGGAGGTCGCAGGCCCGATGCCTTTGCAGCTCAGCATCGTCATGACCGATAAGGAACCGCTCTGGAACGCCATGGTCGAACGCCACGGGCTTGCCCCGACGCCCTACAAGGACGTCTCCTCCTGGCCCTTCGCCGATTTCGTCTTCTCGTGGGATTATGATTTCTTCGCCGATGGCAGCAAGGCCCGCCGCCTCGGCTTCCATGACCAGGTCGATACGGAGGCAATGTTCCTGGAGCTCTTCACCGAGCTCCGCCGCCGCAGGATCGTTCCGTAACCACCACGCGCGCAGAAAGTTTCGCACCCTCCCTCATCCGTCATCCCGGCGAAAGCCGCGATCATATGCACACAATTCGCGGGCGAGCCTTTCACCCTCGCCCCGCTTCAGCGGGGAGAGGGTAGGGGCCCGCCGCGCAGCGGCGGGAAGGGTGAGGGGCCAGCGCGCAACTTTCATACAGGCCCCTCACCCTCCCATTGCTTCCGCAATGGGTCCCTCCCTCTCCCCGCTGAAGCGGGGCGAGGGCAAGGTCGCAATCCCCTCTACGATATGTGAATCCGATAGCGGCGAAAGCCGGGATCCATTAAACAAGTGCACCGCGAGCAGCGCTGATGGCTCGGAGGGAATTTAGGGGATCCCGGCTTTCGCCGGGATGACGAATTGGGTCGGGTCGGAGTCTCGCTTGGAGCAATCCTCTGCGGCTCTGAGTACTATTTCTTCTTCTTCGTCGTGTCCGTCGCGGGATCGAGCAGGCGATGCAGATGCACGATGAAATAGCGCATCTGCGCATTGTCGAGGGTTTCGCGCGCCTTCCCGGACCAGGCTTTCTGCGCCGTCTTGAAATTGGGATAGATGCCGACGATGTCGAGGCCCGCGACATCCTTGAAGGTGATGCCGTCGAGATCGGTGAGTTCGCCGCCGAAAACGAGATGGAGAAGCTGCTCCGGTTGTTTCTTGGGTGACTTGCTCATGTTGCTGCGAGATGCTCCAGAAGTGCCGCATGAAGAGCGTGCGACGTTGCCACATAATTCGCTTGCCGCGTCTCGGCGCGGTTATAGGCGAAGACCTGTCCGTCGAGCCCGGTGACGGTTCCGCCCGCTTCGTGCACCAGAAGGTCGCCCGCCGCAAGGTCCCAGTCATGCTTGGGCGTGGTGGAGAGGGCGGCCTCGAGCTCGCCTGACGCCACCCGCGCAAGGCGCATCGCCAGTGGCGTGTTGCCGCTGGCGATCGCTTCGATCGGCGCCGTGGCTTCGAGCTGCCGGATGGCGCTCGCATTGCCGAGTACGCGCGCACCGGCAAGCCCGGAAGGTCGGGCCAACTGCAGCTTCTCGCCATTCAGCCTTGCACCCTTGCCGCGTTGCGCTTCATAGAATTGATCCGCCATCGGCCGGTAGATGGCGGCAAGCTCAGGCCTCCCGTCGACGAGAAGGGCGGCCGCCACGCACCATTCATCGCCGCCTTGCGCGAAGGCGCGGGTGCCGTCGATCGGATCGACGATCCATACCTGGCGCCGCGCCAGCCGGTCCGGCGTGTCGGGTGTTTCCTCCGACAGCCAGCCATAATCGGGACGCGCCTCATGCAGCAACGCCTTCAGGACCTTGTCGACCGCGAGATCGGCCTCGGTCACCGGCGATCCGTCGCTCTTCGTCCAGCGCTTGATCTTCTGCTGGAACAAAGAGCGGGCCAGACGGCCCGCTTCGCGCACCGCGGCGTGGAGAAGCTCAGCGTCCGCCAAGGGTCATCCCTTCGATGAGGCAGGAGGGCGCGGTGAGGGAGGTGCGGTAGATGAGGTCATTGGCCGGGGTGAGACGGCGGAACATGTCGGCGAGCTTGCCGGCCAGTGTCACCTCGCTCACCGGATAGGCGATCTCGCCATTCTCGACCCAGAAGCCCGCCGCACCCCGGCTGTAATCGCCGGTCACGATATTCGGGCCATGGCCGATGAGCTCGGTGACGTAAAAGCCGGTGCCGATCGCCTTCATCATCTGGGCGAGGTCCTCGCGGCCCGGCCGCATCTCCACATTGGACGAGGAGGGGCCTGGCGGGCCGGCAAGGCCGCGCGCCGCATGGCCGGTCGTCGCAAGGCCGAGTTGGCGCGCCGAGCCCAGATCGAGGATCCAGCTCTTGAGCACGCCGTCTTCGATGAGCGGGAGCCTCCTGGTGGCGATGCCTTCCGCATCGAAGGGCCGCGAGGCGAGGCCGCGCGCCCGCAGCGGATCGTCGAAGATCTGGATCGTGGGCGCGAAGACCGGCTGGCCGAGCTTGTCGCGCAGGAAGCTCGTGCCGCGCGCGATGGCCGAGCCCATGATGGCGGAGAGGAAATGGCCGACGAGGCTCGAGGCGATGCGGTTGTCATAGATGACCGGCACCGACTGCGACCTGACCTTGCGCGGATTGATCTTGCGCGCCGCGCGCCGCCCGGCCTCGCGGCCGATGTCCTCCGGCGACCTGAGATCACTGCGGTGAATGACGGAGGAGAAATCGTAATCGCGCTCCATGCCCGTGCCTTCGCCGGCGATGGCCGTCGCGCTGAGCGACAGTCCGGTGCGCCGGTAGCTGCCGGCAAAGCCGTTGGAGGCGGCGAGCACGACGGTACGGGCTGATGCCGAAGCGCCGGCGCCGCCTGATTTGCTCACCCCTTCGACGGCGAGCGCAGCGCTCTCGGCGCCGAGCGCCATGTCGCGCAAGGTCGCGGCGTCGGGCATGTCATCGCCCGCTATGTCGAGTTGAGCCCAGGTCTTCGCGATCTGGTCTGCATCCGCAAGGCCGGCATAGGGATCGGGCGGCGCCGCTTTCGCCATGGCGACAGCCTGCTCGGCAATGCGTGCGATGCCGGCCGCATCGATCTTGGATGTGGCGATCGCCGCGGAAGACTGGCCGACAAAGACCCGAAGGCCCACCTCGCAGGCCTCCGACTGCTCGAGATTTTCGATCGTGCCGTCGCGCACGGCAACGTCGAGGCTGCTTCCATCGACGACCAGCGCATCGGCGGATGTTGCGCCGGATTGTTTTGCGGCGGCGAGAGCGGCTTCGGCGAGGTCAAGGAGCTTTTGAGTCATTTTATGAATGTATCGAGGAGAAGGCCCAGAAGAAGGATAAGCCCGAAATCGCGATTGGACAGGAACAGCCTATGGCAGCGCTGCGGATCGTCGATATCGAGGCGTGAGATCTGCCAGGCAGCGTGGAAGGCGGCCGCGGCCACACCCATATGGGCGAAGAGTCCCGCTTGCGCAAGCCACAGGCTGGCCTCGATGAGGATGAGCGCCAGGATGAAGAAGCCGGAGATCCAGTAGACCGATGAAGCGCCGAATTTCAGCGCTGTCGATTTCACCCCGATCAGCACATCGTCTTCCTTGTCCTGATGCGCATAGATCGTGTCATAGGCGAGCGTCCAGGCGATGCCGCCGAGATAGAGAAGCACAGCCGGCCACGCCAGGCCGTCATGAACGGCGCTCCAGCTGAGGAGAGCCCCCCAGTTGAAGGCAAGGCCCAGGAACACCTGCGGCCAATAGGTGAAGCGCTTCATGAAGGGATAGATGGCGACGATGACGAGCGACGCCGCGCCGATGAGGACGGTCGTCCAGTTGAACTGCAGCAGGATGAGGAGCCCGGCAAGGCATTGCAGGACGAGGAAGACGAAGGCCGCCTTGACGCTCACCTGGCCGGAAGGAATGGGGCGTGAGCGGGTGCGCGCCACTTGCGCGTCGAAATCGCGATCGGCGATGTCATTGAGGGTGCAGCCGGCGCCCCGCATGATGACGGCGCCGAGGAAGACCAGGAATCCGTACCAGAAATTGGGCGCGCCGCCGCCCGCCGCGATCTGCGCCAGCGCCAGGCCCCACCAGCAGGGCAGCAGCAGCAGCCACCAGCCGATCGGCCGGTCGAGCCGCATGAGGCGCGCATAGGGCCGCAAGGCCCGCGGCATGAAGCGGTCGACCCAGTTGTCCTTCCGGGCGTCGGCGACATGATCGGTCATGGCCGTCTGTTAGCCCGGCTATGGGCTTCAAGCCAATAGGCCCATTGCGCGCAGCCGCTTTGCAGGGTTACGAGGAGACGATGCGAGACACGCCGCGCCTTTATGTCGACTTCCAGCTAGCCGAACGCGCCGAGCATGCCCTGACGCAGGAGCAGGCGCATTATCTGCGTGACGTCATGCGCCTCAAGCCCGGCGATCCGGTCAGGCTCTTCAATGCGCGGGATGGTGAGTGGCGCGCTTATCTGGGTTCCGTCACGCGCAAGGCCATGAGCGTCATCTGCGAGAAGCAGCTCGCCGAAGCCGCCCCGCCGCCCGATATCGATTTCCTCTTCGCGCCGCTCAAGCATGCGCGCCTCGACTACCTGGTGCAGAAGGCGACCGAGCTCGGCGCCCGTCGCCTGCGGCCCGTCTATACCGCGCGCACCATCGTCGAGCGCGTCAATCTCGACCGGATGAAATCGAATGCGGTGGAAGCCGCCGAGCAATGCAATCTGGTCTATGTGCCCGAGGTCCTGGAGCCCGAAAAGCTCGACCGGGTGCTTGCCGGCTGGGATCGTGGCCGCGCGCTGATCTATTGCGATGAACGCTCCGATGGCGAGGACACGCTGTCGCTTCTCAAAGGGCTCAGCCTTCCGGCCGCCTTGCTGATCGGCCCCGAGGGCGGCTTCACGGCCGAGGAAAGGGAAGGGCTCCGGCGCCTCCCCTTCGTGACCGCCATCTCGCTGGGTCCCCGGATCATGCGGGCGGATACGGCGGGCACCGCCGCCTTGGCGCTGGTCCAGGCTGTCCTGGGCGACTGGCAGCCATGAAAATCCATCACTGACCCATCACAATCTTTGACTTGTCGTCATGCGGGCCGCCGAGTAGGTAGCCATGTCTCCATCGCGCCCCCAGCGCGTCGCAACCAAGGGACTGATCTTGAGCGGACCTACACCTGACACGCCTGAGGCGCGCGCCCTCATCACCGGCAAGCGCCAGCTGATCGACTATATCGCCAAGGGCGAGAAACCCCCGTCCGATTGGCGGATCGGCACCGAGCATGAGAAATTCCCGTTTCTGACCGACACCTTGGAACCAGTCCCCTATGACGGCCCGCGCTCGATCAAGGCGCTGCTGGAAGGGCTGAAGAACCGCTTCGGCTGGACCGGCGTCTATGAGGAAGGCAACATCATCGCCCTTGCCGACCCGCATGGCATGGGCTCGATCTCGCTCGAGCCCGGCGGCCAGTTCGAGCTGTCGGGGGCGCCTCTGAGCACCGTGCATGAGACCTGCGATGAGGTGCATAATCATCTGGCCCAGGTGCGCGAGGTCGGCGATGCGCTGGGCATCGCCTTCCTGGGGCTCGGCTCGTCACCCTTGTGGACCAGGGCCGAGACGCCGGTCATGCCCAAGGGCCGCTACAAGATCATGGCGGCCTATATGGACAAGAAAGGCAGGCACGGCCGCGACATGATGTTCCGCACCTCGACGGTGCAGGTCAATCTCGACTTCTCTTCCGAAGCCGACATGGTGAAGAAGCTCAGGGTGTCGCTGGCTTTGCAGCCGGTGGCGACGGCGCTCTTCGCCAATTCTCCGTTCACGGAGGGAAAGCCCAACGGCTTTAAGAGCTTCCGTTCCGCCGTCTGGCTCGACACCGATCCCGACCGTTCCGGCATGCTGCCTTTCGCCTTCGAGCAGGGCATGGGCTATGAGCGCTATGTCGATTACGCGCTCGACGTGCCGATGTATTTTGTCCATCGCGACGGCCATTATCACAATGTTGCAGGCGAAAGCTTCCGCGCCTTTCTCGATGGCAAGCTGCCGCAATTGCCGGGGGTCAGGCCGACCTTGCAGGACTGGGCCGATCATCTGACGACGATCTTCCCGGAAGTGCGGCTCAAGAAATTCCTCGAAATGCGCGGTGCCGATACCGGGCCGTGGCGCACCCTCTGCGCGCTGCCGGCTTTATGGGTCGGCCTCCTCTATGACCAGGCTTCCCTCGATGGCGCCTGGGAGCTGGTGAAGGACTGGTCGGCCGAGGACCGGCAGACATTGCGCGAGGCGGTGCCGCGTGAGGCGTTGCAGGCCAGGGTCAAGGGCCGTCTCGTCCAGGACGTGGCCAAGGACATGCTGGCTCTGTCGCGCAGGGGCCTGGGCGAGCGCCGCATTGTCGGTTGCAAGGGCAAGACTGAAACCCGCTTCCTCGATGAGCTTGATGGCATTGCCGCCTCAGGCCGCAGCCGGGCCGAAGACCTGTTGCAGCTTTACGAGACGAGCTGGCATCGCGACGTTAAACGGGTCTTCCGCGATTTCGCCTACTAACAGGATTTCCCGTTTAGGTTGCTCGACTCGGATAATAAACCCTTCAATATATAAGAGGGCAAGAGAGCGGGGGACAGGGCTATGGCAACACCGGCAGATTCTGCAGCGGCGAGCGATACGGCAAAACCGGCGGAGGGCCCAAGAGGTATCGGCGGCTGGCTGATCCTGCCCATCATCCATCTCGTCATCACCATCCTCTTGACCGCGTACAATGTCATGATGGCCTTGCAATACTGGTCCGGCATCATGGCGATGGTGACCGGCAATATCGACCCGGCCTATCGCTGGATGGCGGTGCCGACCATCCTTTCCCTGGTGCTGGGCATCGCTCTCGTCGCCTTCGCCATCTATGTTCTGGTCAGACTGTTCCAGAAGAGGCGCGAAGTGCCGCGGCTGATGATCTGGTTCTACTCGCTGGTGCTGGCGGTGACGTTGTTTGAATCGGGCATGGTCTTCGCTTTCGAGGAATTCCGCGAGAGCTCCGCCGATGTCGGTCAGGCGCTGAAGGATCTGATCAGGGCCTTTCTCGGCGTCGCCATCTGGATTCCCTATTTCCTGGTCTCGAAGCGCGTGAAGGCGACCTTCGTTGAATAAGCGGTTGATCGCAGCGGCGGTGCTTGCCGGATTGATGCTGTCCGGTTCGGGCGCGGCATATGCGGCGGCGGACGGTGATTGCGGTTCGGCGGCGAGCGCGCCGGCTGTTCCAGGCACCGCGAATGAAGCCGAACCGCGCCGCTGCGAAAATGAGTCTGCCGCAGAGGGATCTGCCGAGCCGCCCATGCCGGACTTCGAGCCGCCGACCAGCGGCGCTCTGCCGGATGCTTCAATGCCTGCCGAGCAACCGGAGGAGATTCCACAGGAATCATCGCAGTGAGCTGATCAGCTCACGGCCACGCCTGCCTGCGTTCTCAGTAGCTGTTCCGCATCCGTCGCGATTTCCCGGACGATTTCGCCGGCGGGCTTGATGTCATGGATGAGATCGAGGCCTTCACCTGCAAAGACGACAGCCTTGCTGGTGTCGCCAGCGCGCGCAGCGGTCCAATAGGCTTCCGCCTCGTCTTTGAGATTCTGCCCGAGCGCGCGCTCATTCCCGTGCCATTTGCGGCTGAAGTCATTGGCGATGGCGCGGCCCGTATAGCCCTCCGGCCAGTCGAGGTCGCGGATGATATCGAAGACACGCGTGCGCAGCGTGTCGTCGCTTCGCGCCTTGGTCAGCAGCTGCTTGGCGTTGTCGCTGCCGAGCGCTTCCGGCGTCGCCCAGAAACGCGTGCCGACCAGTATGCCGGAAGCGCCGAGCATCAGCGCCGCCGCAAGCCCGCGGCCATCCGACAGGCCGCCGGCCGCGACCACCGGCACCTTTCCGGCAATGTCCGCGACGGCCGGTGTCAGCGTCAGCGTCGTGCGTCCCGATTTGCCATGGCCGCCCGCTTCGGTGCCCTGCGCCACGATGATGTCGGCGCCGGCATCGAGCGCGCGCTTGGCGCCGTCGAGATCCTGGATCTGGCAGATGAGCGGCACGCAAGCAGCCTTGATGCGCGACGCGAACAGCGTCTCATCTCCGAAGGAGAGGAAGAAGGCCTTGGGCGCCCGTTCCATCGCCTGGTCGAAGAGTTCGGGGAATTGCGTCAGCGACCAGGTGATGTAGCCGACGCCAACCGGCGCATTGCCGGCGGCGCGGAACTGCTCCTCCATGAAATCCTTGCCGCCATAGCCCGCTTTCGCATTGCCATAGCCGCCGCCGATGATGCCGAGCCCGCCCGCCTGGCTCACCGAAGCCGCGAGCTTGCCGCCAGCGACACCGCCCATCGGCGCCAGGATGATCGGATGGGTGATGCCGAGAAGGCGCGTGAGTGCCGTGCCGATGGCCATGTTGCCTGATCTCTTGCGAATGGTTGAAACGCGCCAAGTATGCCTTGCGCCGCAACCGTCACGTCATGCAACTTTTCGGGGGAAGCTATTCCGCCGCCATCAGCTGGCGCGGCATATTGGAGATGCTTTCCGAAATATGCTGGCCGAGCGCTTCCGCCGCCGAGCTGCGTCGTCCCGGCCGGTGCACGATGCCGAGACGGAACGAGCCGAGCGTCGGGAAGCCGTCCTTCTCGGTCAGGATGCGCATGCCCGGGCGCACGCAGATCTCCGGTATCGAGCCCACCGCGAGGCCGGCGAGGACGGCGGCGTTGACCGCATTCGAATTGGGGCTTGAATAGGCGATGCGGTAGTTGCGCCCCTGGCGTTCGAGCGCCCCGATGGTGAGCGCCCGCCATTCGCAGCCGGTATGAGAAATGGCGACCGGCAGGGTGTCGAGCATGTGGACGCTGTGGCGTGCCGAGGTGACCCACACCAAAGGTTCGGTCCGTATGATTTCGTCGGCGAAGATCTCGGAGCACGCGGTGACAAGCGCGAGATCCAGCTCGCCATGGCGGGCGCGCTCGAACAGCTGGCCGCTCTGTGCGCAATCGACATTGACCGTCACCAGCGGATGAGTGCGCGAGAAGCGGGCAAGGATTTCGGGCAGGAACCGGTCGGCATAGTCGTCGGGCGTGCCGAAGCGCAGCGTGCCGGTGAGCTCGGGCTTGGTGAAGGCCGCCACCGCCTCGTCATTGAGATTGACGATGCGCCGCGCATATTCGATGAGCCGCTCGCCATCGCCGGTGAACCGGCTCTGCCGCCCGTCGCGCACGAAGAGCGGCCGGCCGATGAGCTCTTCCAGCCGCTTCATCTGCATGGAGACCGCCGACTGGGTCTTGTTCACCTCCTCGGCCGCCCGGGTGAAATTGCCGGTATCGGCAATGGCGAGGAAGGTCTTCAGGAGATCGACATCGAGATTGGGGATCATGGCCTGCTTCCATCAAGAGTTCTGATGGATAATATAAGACATATTCGTTGGATTTATCAATGGCAGAGCTTCATATTCAGATCATCCAATTGAGACACCAGCGCCGCTTTCGGGTGGCGGGAGCCGCAAGGAGAATGGTCTTCTTGCGCCACGGAGGATCGTGTCATGAGAGACTATGCCCTGAATCGCGCGATTTTCGATGACAGGATTGGCAACCGGTCGTTGTTTTCGCGGCTGTTCCATAACTGGAAGGCCCGCCGGGAAGTGAACCAGCTCGCCTCGTTCGATGATTTCATGCTGGCCGATATCGGCGTCAGCCGCGCCGACGTGGACTGGGCGGCGAACCTGCCCTTGACCACCGACCCCACGGAAGCCCTGGAGAACCGGGTCACCGTGCGCCAGCGTCACCAGCCCGCCCGCCGCGCCGGCTGGGGCGCCTACTGAACCTGACACCCCACGCGGTCGGACGATCCTGTCGCCCCTATTCCCGATCGCGTAACTGCGGCGGCCTTGCCGATCACTCCCCTGTCGCGCAAGGCCGCCTTTTCTCTATCTCCGCCTGGTCACCCGATCGACCGAATTGAGCAGGTCGTCGGCGGCGTTGCCGGTCTTGGTGCCGCCGCCCAGCACGTCATCGATGCGCCGCCGGCTGCGGTCGGCGACCTCGCGGTTGACATTGCCGCCCTGGCCGCCTCCCATCATCTCGCGCAGGAGGTCTTCGAGGCTGACCGAGCCCGGCTGCGGTCGTGGCGCATTGGGTGAAGCGCCGCCTGTGCCACCGCCTTGCTGCTGCGCCCGCCCGCCGCCCAATATGTCGCCGAGGATATCCTCCAGCCCGCCGGTGCCGCCCTTGGGTGCCGCCTGTCCCTGCCGGGTGCCACCACCCAATATGTCGCCAAGAATATCGCCAAGTCCGCCGCCGCCCGGACCGCCGGCAGGGGGGCTTTTGGGAGCCGCCTGGCCCTGGCGGGTGCCGCCACCCAGAATGTCGCCCAATATGTCGCCGAGCCCGCCGCCGCCGGGACCTCCCGCCGGAGGCGTCTGGCCCGCTTTTCCGCCGCCCAGTATGTCGCCGAGAATATCACCGAGCCCGCCGCCGCCCTGGCCTGAGCCTTGCGGCACCTGCGCGCGCGCCGATCCGCCGCCGCCCATGCGCTTGGCGAGCTGTCCCATGACGATGGCGGCAATGACGGGAAGCATCTTCTTGAGCACCGCCGAGCCGACGCCCGACAGATCCGCTGCATGATTGGCGACGCCCCGGCTCACATCCTTCGAACCGAAGACATGGCCGAGAATGGCGTTCCCGTCATCGGCGACCTGGTCATATTGCAGCGACGAGGCATCATCGGCATAGCGGCCGTGATTGCCGGCCTGCAGCGCCTTGAGCAGGTTCTCGAGGCCGCCATCGCTCTGGTTGTTGCGCCTTATGCCGGCGGCGACCACCGGTGCCAGCTGCTCGAACGCGGCGCGGGTCTGCGCCTCGTTCAGTCCGAATTGCCGTCCGATCTCCGAGATGTCCATCTTGTGCCTCCTGTTTTCAACTAACGCCGAATAGTGCCGAGGATTTCGCCGAAGATCTGGTCGAGCGACAGCGTATCCGTGCGCTTGCGCCGTGTCTTCCGCTTCTTGCGTGTGCCGAAATAACTGGAAGTGCTGCGGCGACGCCGGCGTCGCTTCGGGCCGAATTGCCGCGTCGCCTCCTGCACCGCGCCTTTGACGACGGCATCGATGATGGAGGAGAGAATGCCGCCCTGTTCTTCACCTTGGCCTTGCGCAGGCTGCGCACCAACCAGGCTTTGCGGCTGCGGCTGGCGGTAGCTGCGCGCCAGGGCTGCGAGCACGGCGCTGGCGGCGATGGCGGCAAGCCGTTGCATCGCCGCGTCATCGGCCTTGATGGCGAGCGCCTTGCGCGCGGCCTGGGCCGATCCATAGATCTCGGCCAGCACGGCTTCGCCGTCGCTGACGATCTCGGGATCATCCATAAAATTTGAATCATCGAGGAACGCATCGCCCTCGCCATCCTCAAGCAGATCGAGCAGGCCTTCGAAGGCGTTCGGATCCTCCGCCCGCTCGCGCAGTTTTGCCGCGATGGCGGGGGCCAGCCGGCCCAGGGCGCGCTCCGCCCTCGCCGCATCGATTCCGGCAGCCTGTCCGGCATTGACGAAGAACTCACCACCCTGAGCGCCGCGCAGGATATCCATCAGTCCCATGTCATGCCTTCTGCTGCTCCACCTGGCCGATGATCCTATAGGCCCAGGCCACGGAGGCAACACCGAAGATGACCGAGCCCAGCGCCATGCCGGCCATGACGCCTTCGGGGCCGGCGACATGGGCGCCATAGAGCGCGAAGGGAATGGTGCCGAGCGTGGCCTTGCCCCAGTTGAACGCTGTTGACGTATTGGGATGGCCGAGATTGTTGAAGGCGGCCGAGGCGACGAACTGGGCGCCGGCGAAGGCCCAGCTGCCGGCAATGAAGCTGCAGAAGAACAGGACGAGGTCGATGGTGCGGCCGCTGGCACGGAAGAGGTCGGCGATCTCGTGGCGGAAAAGGAACAGGAGCGCCGATGTGGCGAGCGTATAGATGGTGGCGAAGATCAGCCCGTCGGTCAGTGTGCGGCGCACGCGGTCGTAGCGCCGCGCGCCGAAATTCTGCCCGATGACAGGGCCGACCGAGCCCGAGAGCGCGAAGATGATGCCGAAGGCGACCGGGATGATGCGCCCGACGATGGCGGCGGCGGCGACCGCCTCATTGCCGAAGGGGGCCACCGAGCGGGTCGCATAGGCATTGGCGAACGGGGTGGCGAGTTGGGTCAGCATGGCCGGGATGGCGATTTCGGAGATCTCGCGCATGTCGGCCCTGAGCCTCGTCCAGCTCGGCGGGGCGAAGAAATTGTGCACGCGATGGACGCTGCGCAGGCCGATGGCGAGCGCTCCCAGATCCGCCAGCACGCCCGCGAGCGCCGCGCCCTGGATGCCCCAGCCCAGCCAGAAGATGAAGATCGGATCGAGGATGGCGATGATGATGGCGACGACCAGCGTCACATACATCGCACGCCGCGCATCGCCGAGGCCGCGCAGGATGAAGGAGCAGGCGACGCCGCCGGCGAGGAACACGAAGCCGGGCGAGGCGATCCAGATGAACTGCTTGGCAAGTGCCAGCGCTTCGCCCTGGGCGCCGAGCAGGCGCAGGAGCCAGTCGGCGGCAAGCGCTATGAGGAAGGAGAAGCCGACCGACAGGATGGCAGAATACATGAAGCAGCTGGTGGCGAATTCGCGCGCCCGTTCAGGGCGCTTGGCGCCCAGATTGCGGGCGACCAGGACGGCGGCGGCGATGCCGGTGCCGATGCACAAGGAGAGATTGGTGAAGACGACGGTGCCGGCATAGCCGATCGCCGCGGTGATCTCGGTCTTGCCCAGGAGGCTCAGATAGAACAGGTCGGCGAGGTCGACGAGGAACATCGACATGAGGCCGAGCGCCCCGGTGAAGGTCATCACCACGACATGCCGCATGGTCGAGCCCGTGACGAAGCGGGCTTCGCTTGTCGGAGCATGGCTCATGCAGCGGTCAGCTGCAGACGGACGGCTTCTTGGCGCAGGACGTCATGGGACACGAAATGATGGGCCTGGAGGCCGGCGATCCTGGCCCCCTCGACATTGGATTTCTTGTCGTCGGTGAACCAGGCTTTGCCGGCCTCGATGCCGAGACGCCCGATCAGGCGGCGATAGCTTTCGGGATTGGGCTTCTTGGTCAGGAACTCGAAGGAGAAATAGCAGTCGGCGCCGAAAATCTCCGCCGCTTCGGGAAAGATTTGGGCCAATCCCTCCTTCATCAGGGGGCCGTTATTGGTGAACAGCGCGACGCGCCGGTGGGCGGCGATCCGGCGGATCAGCGCCAGCATATCGGGCCAGGGCACGATCGAGGCACGCCGCGCCTCGATCCATTCGTCGCGCGTGATCTCGTGGCCGAGCCGGCTGGCGAATTCGGCGAGATATTCTTCCGCCGTCTGGTAGCGGCCGGCATCGGCGGCGTCTTCGAAGCCCGAGTCCCACAAGGCGGCGCGGATGTCGCGCGGCATCTTGCCGGAAATCCGCGACAGGGCGCGCAGCCGCGCGCCCAGATCATAGCGGCAGAGCACGTCGTCGAGATCGAATATGGCAATGTCAACGCTCATCCCTGGCCGGTCTTTTTGATTCTTACAGTGTCTAAATGCTACTACGTTGCGAAGGCATTTTGACAGGCCGTCAGCAGATTGACTTGCCTGCCGCTCCCTCGCTAGTCTTCCTGCCGGGCTTGATGCAGCCTGCCGCTTGCGCCCTTCGGGGTATGGTGAATGTATCACGAATTTCCCTTTCATCCGTTGCAGCGGGCGAAGAGATCGGCAAGGCAGGCACTGACAGCAACTTCGCCCCGGCAAGGATGACAATGCGTACATTCCACGATGCCAAGGCCATGGCCGCCGCGTTGCGCGAGGGCCTGAAGAAGAAATCCATGGCGATAACCCACAGCGAAAGTCTGGAGCTCGTCGCCGCCCAGTTCGGTTTCGCCAACTGGAACATTCTGGCGGCGAAGCTTGCAGATGACGGGCAGGTCAACTTCAATTCCGCCATCCCGATCATCCGCATCTTCGCGGTCGACAAGGCGATGGAGTTCTATTCGGGCTTCCTCGGCTTCACGCTCGATTGGGAGCATCGCTTCGGCGACAATTTTCCCCTTTATGCGCAGCTCTCGCGGGACGGCCTCGCTTTGCATTTGAGCGAGCATCATGGCGATGCGACGCCAGGCTCGAAGGTCTTCATCACCATGACCGGGATCAGGGCATTTCATCGCGAGCTCTCGCAAAAGCACTATGCCTATGCCAAGCCCGGCCTCGAGGAGGCCTTCTGGGGAGCGCTGACCGTGGAAGTGGCCGATCCTTTCGGCAACCGTTTGCTGTTCAATGAATATCAGACAGAAAAATGACGTTATGGATATTGAAAGGATCAGGGCCGACACGCCGGCGACGGCGAGGCGGGTCTATATGCACAATGCCGGGGCGGCGCTGATGCCGCGCCCGGTGGTCGATGTGCTCAAGACCCATATCGACCTCGAGGCCGAGATCGGCGGCTATGCCGCAGCGCGGCGGGAGGAGGAGCGCTGCGAGGCGGTCTATGATTCCGTGGCGCGCCTTCTCAATGCGTCGCGTGACGAGATTGCCCTGGTCGAGAATGCGACGGTCGCCTGGCAGATGGCGTTCTATTCGCTGCCCTTCGCGAAAGGCGACCGCATTCTCACCGCCGAAGCCGAATATGCCGCCAACTATATTGCCTTCCTCCATGTGGCGAAGCGCACCGGCGTGAGAATCGATGTGGTGCCGAGCGATGAGACCGGCGAGCTCGATATCGCGGCCCTCGAACGCATGATCGATGAGCGCGTCAAGCTCATCGCCGTCACCTGGGTGCCGACCAATGGCGGCCTCACCAATCCGGCGGCTGCCATCGGACGGATCGCCCGGGCGCATGGCATTCCCTATCTGCTCGATGCCTGCCAGGCGGTGGGCCAGATGCCTGTCGATGTGGAGGCGCTTGATTGCGACATGCTGTCGGCGACCGGCCGCAAATTCCTGCGCGGGCCGCGCGGCACCGGCTTTCTCTATGTAAGGCGGGGCTTTCTCGAGCGGATGGAGCCGCCGATGCTCGATCTCTATTCGGCTAGCTGGGTGGCGCGTGACCGCTACGAATTGCGGTCCGATGCGCGCCGTTTCGAGAACTGGGAGAACAACTATGCGGCGCGCCTCGGCATGGGCGCCGCGATAGATTATGCGCTGGCGATCGGCCTGCCGGCCATCGAAGCGCGCTGCCGCTTGCTGGCAGGGAGACTGCGGACGGGGCTCGCTTCCATACCAGGCGTCACGATACGTGACCTCGGTCGCACGCCGTCAGCGATCGTCAGCTTCACGATCGAGGGCATCGACGCCCGCAATGTGGTGAGCCAGGCGGAAGGGGCCGGCATCGTCATTGGCGCATCGAGCCCCTCCAGCACCCGCATCGACGCCGAGAACCGCCATTTGCCGGATTTGGTCCGCGCCTCGCCGCACTACTACAATACGGAAGATGAGGTCGATCGCTTGATTGAGATATGCGGCGGCATCGAAGGATCTGCAAGAAAATGAAGCCGATATCCTTTCACGGGTTACGCAGGAATTTGGCGGCGATCCTAGACGGCGTGACCAAAGATCGTCGGCCGGTAATCGTCACGTGCGAATCCGGCAAGCCATCTGTCGTGCTGTTGTCGCATGAAGATTTCGCATCATATGAAGAAAGCTGTTATCTCATGCGGAGCCCGCGCAATGCCGATCGGCTCTTGCGGGCCGTCGCAGAACTGCGAGCACACTGCCAGGTGCGTTGATAGGTCCCTTGACAATTGTAAGTTTTACCTTACAGTTATCCATGATCGAAATCAAGCAATCAGCCACGTTCAGGAAGTGGTTTTCCAAGCTTAGGGATAAGCGAGCACGAGCGCTGATTGCTATGCGCCTCCAAAGGTTGGAGGACGGGAATGCTGGAGACGTGGCGCCCGTCGGCGACGGTATCAGCGAGCTGCGAATTCATCACGGCCCCGGCTATCGTGTTTACTTTCAGAGGCGAGGGGTCGTTATCGTGTTGTTGCTCTGCGGAGGCGACAAAAGCACGCAAGACAAGGATATCCGCACGGCGAAGAGGCTCGCCGCCGATTGGAGTGATGACAATGGCTGAAAAGTTCTATGACTTTGACCCCGCCGACGCGCTTACGGACGATGAGACCATCGAAATCTATCTCACTGAGGCGTGGAAGACAGGCGACGCAAAATTTATAGCCACCGCCCTTGGAACCGTAGCGCGTGCCAAAGGCATGACCAAGATCGCCCGCGATACCGGCTTGGCTCGCGAGCATCTTTATACGGCTTTGAGCGAGAACGGGAATCCAACACTTGAGACGACCCTCGCCGTGTTGAAGGCGTTGGGCTTTCATCTGACGCCGATCAATGATGCAGCCTAAATGCTGCTGATCAGGCCGCGGTGCCGCCGACCGTGATGCGGTCGAGCCTGAGGCTGGGCTGGCCGACGCAGACGGGCACGCCCTGGCCTTGCTTGCCGCAGGTGCCGATGCCGGGGTCGAGCGCCATGTCGTTGCCGACCATCGAGATGCGCTTCAGCGCATCGGCGCCATTGCCGATGATGGTGGCGCCCTTGACCGGCATGGTGACCCTGCCGTCCTCGATCAGATAGGCCTCGGTGCAGGAGAACACGAATTTGCCGGACGTGATGTCGACCTGGCCGCCGCCGAAGGACTTGGCGAAGAGGCCGCGCTTCACCGAGCGCAGGATTTCGTCCGGATGCTTGTCGCCATTGAGCATATAGGTGTTGGTCATGCGCGGCATCGGGCTGTGGGCGAAGGACTGGCGCCGGCCGTTGCCGGTCGGCCTCATGCCCATGAGCCTCGCATTGAGGCGATCCTGCATATAGCCGACGAGAACGCCGTCCTCGATCAGCGTCGTCGCGGAAGAAGGCGTGCCTTCGTCATCGATGGCCAGCGATCCCCTGGCGCGCGCCACGGTCCCGTCATCGACGACGGTGATGCCGGGGGCGGCGATGCGCTCGCCCATCAGCCCGGCAAAGGCGCTCGTCTTCTTGCGGTTGAAATCCCCCTCGAGCCCGTGGCCGATGGCTTCATGCAGCAGGATGCCGGGCCAGCCCGGGCCCAGCACGACATCCATCTCGCCAGCGGGTGCGGGCTTCGCCTCGAGCCCGACAAGCGACTGGCGCACTGCCTCGCGGACCGCGTCCTGCCACTTCGTCTCGCTCACATAGTCGCCATAGAGCCCGCGTCCGCCGAAACCGAAGGACCCGCTGGCCCGCTCGGTGCCGTCGCTCGCCATGACGCTGACATGGAAGCGCACCAGGGGCCGGCTGTCGCGGTAGATTTCGCCGCCCGCCCGCAGGATCTCGATCTCCTGCCAGTCGCCGGACAGCGAGATGCTCACCTGGCGGATGCGCGGATCGGCCTTGCGGGCAAAGTCGTCGACCTGCCGCAGCAGCGCCACCTTGTCGGCGAAAGCGAAATGATCGGAAGGGTTCTGCGCCACATAGAGCTGGCGGTTGGTGCGTGCCGGGGCTTCGGTGATGCCGGCGCCAGCTGTCGAAATGATGGTGCGGCAGATATCCGCTGCCCGTTTCATCGCCGCAGCCGACAGCTCGGTCGAATGGGAGTAGCCCTGGGTCTCGCCGCTCACCGCGCGCAAGCCGAAGCCCTGCGCCTCATCGAAGCTTGCCGATTTGAGCCGTCCGTCGTCGAAAACGGCCTGCTCGCTCAGGCGCTGCTCGATGAAAAGCTCGCCGTCATCGGCGTCCTTGAGCGCCGAATCGAGGATGGAAGAAGCCTGCGCCCGGTCGACTCCTGCCTTGTCGAGCAGCGAGATCATCGGATCATATGCGGATCAGAGCTTGCCCAGCGCCGCGAAGGCGGCGGAGAAACCATTGAGCGAGATCTTGATCGGCATGCCGATGCCGGGCGCCTCGTAGATGATGAAATTGGCGGCCGTGCCTTTGCGGAACTTGTCGAGAGTCTGGTCGCCCGTTTCGCCGAAGGCGACGCAGACCTGCGGCGCGCAGCGCATGAAGGGAACGCGACCGATGGCGCCGCCATCGACCTCCATGGCGACCCCGGTCGGCAGATAGACGCCGATCGGCGCCAGGATGCGCATCATCGTGACATCCTTGCCGTTCTGCTTGGCGCGCGCGAAGAGCGTGGTGAGGCTGACCTTGGCGTTCTTCTCGCTGCGCGATGTCAGGACCATGACGCACTGCTTCTCGGTCTGGCCGTCGGCGCCGGGCTTGGGCTCCTGGCCGCACTGGATCTTCCAGTCGCCATGCGTGGCGACGACTTCCGCTGCCGGCTGCTGCGCCCGGGGACCCGCCTGGCCCGGCTGAGCCTTGCCTTGCCCCTGACCCTGCGTGTTGCGCGGGCCGAAATTATTCTTGGCAGGCGCCTGGTCTTGCTGGGCCAGCGCCGGCGCAGCTGCAAGGAGGGCGGCCACCGTCAGAACGGGCCAGCTCAGCAGATGTTTGGAGAAGGTTGGCACGGGGCTATCCTTGTTTTATCTCGATTCGCGGGGCGGCTCTTAGCGCTCTCAGGCTTGCAAGACAATCGTGAAAGCGGCGCCAGGTCGCGTTTGTTCGTAAAAAATGAGGCGGAATTCCGGTTGCGGTAAAGGCTTCCCCTGCAATGACGTTTTGCCGCGCCGGGTTAGGTTGCGGCGGCTTGGCGAATGTGGTTCACAATTGGTTCCAGAACATGGCAGGCTGGGCACTTCGCAGAACTTTTGTGCGGAGCAGCAAGGCATGAGGAAAGAGGCGGGAATGAGATTTGAGAAACTTTGGGCCGGCGCGGCAGTGGCGATGGCACTGGGCGCTGGCGCGGCCGGGGCGGCCGAGGCGGACGGCCATGCGGTGCCCTGGCAGATGGGCCTGCAGCCGGGCGTGACGCCGGTCGCTGAATATATCCACTGGTTCCACAACTACCTGCTGCTGCCGATCATCACGATCATCACGCTCTTCGTCCTTGGGCTCCTCATCTATGTGATGGTGAAGTTCAACGCCAAGGCCAACCCGGTTCCGTCCAAGACCACGCACAACACGCTGGTCGAGGTCCTGTGGACGGTGATCCCGATCATCATCCTGGTCGTCATCGCCATCCCGTCCTTCCGCCTGCTTTACCTGCAGCGCGACGTGCCCCAGGGCGACATGACCATCAAGGTCATCGGCAATCCGTCCTGGAACTGGACCTACGAGTATCCCGATCTCGGCACCAATGACGATGGCTCGGCGAAGGTTTCGTTCACCGCCTATCTCAAGCCCAAGGACAAGCTCGAGGCCAACGACACCTGGCTGCTGTCGACCGATGTTCCCGTCGTCGTGCCGGTCAACAAGGTGGTGCGCCTGCATGTGACGTCGGATCCGGAAGGCATCATCCATGCCTGGACCATCCCGGCCTTCGGCATGAAGATCGACGCCATTCCCGGCCGCCTCAACGAGGACTGGTTCCAGGCCACCAAGGAAGGCGTCTATTACGGCCAGTGCTCGGAGCTGTGCGGCAAGGACCACGCTTTCATGCCGATCGAGGTCCATGTCGTGTCGCAGGCCGATTTCGACGCCTGGGCCGAGAAGATCAAGACCGCCGGAGCCGACGAGGCGCGCAGCTTTTTGATGGCGCGGCTCAAGGCCCAAGGCCAGGTCGCGCAGAAATAAGGGGAACCCGGCGACGGGGACAGGATTTTAGAGGTTTACCAACATGGCACATGCCGCAACCGCTCATGACGATCACGGCCATCCCACCGGCTGGCGCCGTTACGTCTATTCGACGAACCACAAGGACATCGGCACGATGTATCTGTGGTTCGCGATCTTCGCCGGCATCATCGGCGGCATTCTTTCGATCATGATGCGCATCGAGCTCGCCGAGCCCGGCATCCAGATATTCCACGGGCTTGCCGCGATGGTCTATGGCGGCGAGGCCGATGCGTCGATCGACGCCGGCAAGCACATGTTCAACGTGTTCGTCACCGCGCACGGCCTGCTGATGATCTTCTTCATGGTCATGCCGGCGATGATCGGCGGCTATGGCAACTGGTTCGTGCCGCTGATGATCGGCGCGCCCGACATGGCCTTCCCGCGCATGAACAACATCTCCTTCTGGCTCCTGCCGCCGGCGCTCGGCCTGCTGCTCATCTCGATGTTCGTCGAAGGCCCGGCCGGCGCCCATGGCGTCGGCGGCGGCTGGACGATCTATCCGCCGCTATCGACGACCGGGCAGCCGGGACCCGCGATGGACTTCGCCATCCTGTCGATCCATATCGCAGGTGCCTCATCCATCCTGGGCGCCATCAACTTCATCACCACGATCTTCAACATGCGCGCCCCCGGCATGACACTGCACAAGATGCCGCTGTTCGTCTGGTCGATCCTGGTGACGGTGTTCCTGCTGCTGCTGTCGCTGCCGGTTCTCGCCGGCGCCATCACCATGCTGCTCACCGACCGCAATTTCGGCACCAGCTTCTTCGTGGCGTCGAAGGGCGGCGACCCGGTGCTGTTCCAGCACCTGTTCTGGTTCTTCGGCCATCCGGAAGTCTACATCCTCATTCTTCCGGGCTTCGGCATCGTCAGCCAGATCGTATCGACCTTCTCGCGGAAGCCCGTCTTCGGCTATCTCGGCATGGCCTATGCCATGGTGGCGATCGGCGTCGTCGGCTTCGTCGTGTGGGCGCATCACATGTACACGGTCGGCATGGACGCCGACACGCAGGCCTATTTCGTCGCCGCCACGATGATCATCGCGGTGCCGACCGGGGTCAAGATCTTCTCCTGGATCGCCACCATGTGGGGCGGCTCGATCGAGTTCCGCACCCCCATGCTGTGGGCGATCGGCTTCATCTTCCTGTTCACCGTCGGCGGCGTTACCGGCGTGGTCCTCGCCAATGCCGGCGCCGACCGCTCGCTGCACGACACCTATTACGTGGTGGCGCATTTCCACTACGTGCTGTCGCTGGGCGCGGTGTTTGCCATCTTCGGCGCCTGGTACTACTGGTTCCCGAAGATCACCGGCTACATGTATTCGGAAGCGATCGGCAAGGCGCATTTCTGGATCCAGTTCATCGGCGTGAACCTGATCTTCTTTCCGCAGCACTTCCTGGGCCTTGCCGGCATGCCGCGCCGCTACATCGACTATCCGGAAGTCTATGCCGGCTGGAACATGGTGTCCTCGATCGGCTCCTACATCTCGGCCTTCTCGGTGCTGATCTTCCTCTATGGCGTGTTCCAGGCCTTTGCGAGGAAGCAGAAGGCGGGTGACAACCCATGGGGTGCCGGCGCCACGACGCTCGAATGGACCTTGTCGTCGCCGCCGCCCTTCCACCAGTTCAACACGCTGCCGGTCATCCGGTAAGGCAAGGCGAGGCCGCCCAAATCTGGCGGCCTTGTCCGATTGAAGGACAGGAATGAGCGATACTCACGCCGATATCTCCGACACGGGCAGCGCCGTCGCTCTTGGTGGCCAGGGCACAGTGAAGGACTATTGGACCCTGCTCAAGCCCAGGGTGATGTCGCTCGTCATCTTCACGGCTCTCGCGGGCCTGGTCGCGGCGTCGGGCGATCTCCATCCCTGGCTGGCGCTGGTGGCGCTGCTCGCCATCGCGGTCGGCGCCGGTGCGTCGGGCGCGCTCAATATGTGGTATGACGCCGACATCGATGCGGTCATGGCGCGCACCGCCAACCGGCCGGTGCCGCGCGGCGCCATCCTGCCGGGCGAGGCGCTCGGCTTCGGCGTCGCTCTCGCCATAGGCTCGGTGCTGATCCTCGGTCTTCTCGTCAATCTCGTGGCTGCGGCACTGCTCGCCTTCACGATCTTCTTCTATGCCGTCATCTATACGATGTGGCTGAAGCGCTCGACGCCGCAGAACATCGTGATCGGCGGCGCCGCCGGCGCCTTTCCGCCGATGATCGGCTGGGCCGCGGCGACCGGTTCCGTGACGCTTGCCTCGATCGCGCTCTTCCTCATCATCTTCATGTGGACACCGCCGCATTTCTGGGCGCTGGCGCTGTTCCGCGAGGGCGACTATGCCCGCGCCGGCGTGCCGATGCTGCCCAATGTCGCCGGCCAGCAGGAAACGCGCCGGCAGATCCTGCTCTACAGCCTCATCCTGGTGCCCACCACTTTCCTGCCGTCGCTTCTCGGCACCACCGGGCTGCTCTACACCATCGTCACGGCGCTGCTCGGCGTCGCTTTCATCTGGCATGCCGTCGATGTCTACAGGCTGCGCGACGGCGATCCGGCGCGGCGCGCCTGCAAGCGTCTGTTCGGTTTCTCGATCCTCTATCTCTTCGTCATTTTTGCGCTCATCATCGCCGAGCGCATCGCCGGCGTCGCCCCCTTCGCGCCGGTCATAGGATGAGCCGCGCCATGAGCCAGAAGCCGTTTTCGCCCGAGGACATGAGCCGCCGCCGCAAGCGCTCGGTCGCGCTGGCGCTGGTGCTGGCCGGCCTCGTGGTGCTGTTTTTCGTGACCACCGTCGTGCGCCTGGGCGGCGACGTGGCCCTGCGGAACCTCTGACATGCAGCGCCGGCCGGTGACCCCCGATTCAGCCAAGAACCGCAAGGTGGCGATCCTGTCGGCGCTGCTCGTTGCCTCGATGGTCGGCCTCGCTTACGCATCGGTGCCGCTCTATCGCATCTTCTGCCAGGTCACGGGCTTCGGCGGCACCACCCAGCGCGCTGAAGCCGCGCCCGAGAAGACCGCCGAGCGCCACATGACGATCCGCTTCGATGCCAATACGGCGCCGAGCCTGCCCTGGATCTTCGAGCCGGTGCAGCGTTCGCTCGATGTGAAGGTCGGGGCGGAGAACTTCGCCTATTATCGCGCCACCAACACCTCCGATCACACCATAACCGGCAGCGCCGTGTTCAACGTGGCGCCCGACACAGCCGGCGCCTATTTCAACAAGATCGAATGCTTCTGCTTCACCGAGCAGACGCTGAAGCCGGGCCAGTCCGTCGAGATGCCGGTGTCCTTCTTCATCGACCCGGCGATCATGGACGATCACGGCATGGACAAGGTGCTGACCATCACGCTGTCCTACACCTTCTATCCCGTCGACAAGCCGGACAGCGTCTCGTCGAGCGGGAAGACATCAACCGAAACCAATCTGAACTGACCGACCGAGGAGCAGGGGACATGGCCGACGCACACGCAAAGAACCACGACTACCATCTGGTAGACCCGAGCCCATGGCCGGCGGTCGGCGCCGCCGCGGCCTTCATCATGGCCGTCGGCGCGGTGATGTGGATGCATGGATCGACATGGGCCGTCATGGTGGTCGGTCT
The DNA here is from genome assembly GCA_003576695.1 of Taklimakanibacter lacteus. Taxonomy (GTDB): domain Bacteria; phylum Pseudomonadota; class Alphaproteobacteria; order Rhizobiales; family Aestuariivirgaceae; genus Taklimakanibacter; species Taklimakanibacter lacteus. Next base: position 166,080 of record QOZQ01000005.1, on the reverse strand, counting down.
CCTCGGTGTCCTCTACACCATGTTCATGTGGTGGCGCGATATCGTGAAGGAGAGCCACAAGGGCGATCACACCGATGTCGTCTCGCTGCATCTGCGCTACGGCATGCTTCTGTTCATCGCCTCCGAGGTCATGTTCTTCGTCGCCTGGTTCTGGGCCTTCTTCGATGCGAGCCTGTTCGCGGGTGACGTCATGCAGCCCTCGCGCGTCGATGCGACTTCGGGCGTCTGGCCGCCCAAAGGCATCGACGTCTTCGATCCCTGGCATCTGCCGCTCATCAATACGCTGATCCTGCTGACCTCGGGCACCACGGTCACCTGGGCGCATCACGCGCTGCTCAACAACGACCGCAAGGGGCTGAAATGGGGCCTGGCGCTGACCATCGGTCTCGGCCTCCTGTTCACCGCGGTCCAGGCCTATGAATATGCCCATGCCGCTTTCGCCTTCAATCGCGACAATGGCGGCAATATCTATGGCTCGACCTTCTTCATGGCGACCGGCTTCCATGGCTTCCATGTCATCATCGGCACCTTGTTCCTGATCGTCTGCCTGTTCCGCGCCCTGAAAGGCCACTTCCGTCCCGAGAAGCATTTCGGTTTCGAGGCAGCGGCCTGGTACTGGCATTTCGTCGACGTCGTCTGGCTGTTCCTGTTCGCCTGCATCTATGTGTGGGGCTCAGCCGGCGTCCAACTCGTCGAGCATTGATACGCGACCATACCCTCTCCCCCGCGGGGAGAGGGCAGGGTGAGAGGGAGCCGGCGGAAAGCCCAGACATGACCGAGCCCTATTATCCCAATCTTTCGCCGATCAAGACCGGCCTTTCCGGCAGATGCCCGCGCTGCGGCCGCGGCCGATTGTTCCAGGGCTATCTCAGCGTCGCGAAAAGCTGCAGCTCCTGCGGCCTGTCCTTCGATTTCGCCGATTCCGGTGACGGCGCGGCATGGTTCGTCATGCTCTTTGTCTGCATCTTCGGTGTGGGATCGATCCTCGGCATCGAGGTGGCCTATTCGCCGCCCTTTTGGGTTCATTTGCTGATCGCCATTCCGGTCATCGTTCTTCTTCCTTTGCTTCTTCTGCGTCCGGCGAAGGGCGTGCTGCTGTGCCAGCAGTGGAAGACGAAGGCGAGCGAAGGCCGGCTCAATCACTGATGAGCGGCAGGGTCTGGCAGATACTGCTCGCCGCCATCCTGGGCGTTGCCGTGCTTGTCGGCCTCGGCGTCTGGCAGTTGCAGCGATTGGCCTGGAAGGAAGCCTTGATCGCCGAGCGCGACCTGAGGGTTGCCGCGGCACCGGTGCCGCTCGATCAGGCGCTCAAGGAATTCGATGCCGACCATTCCGTTGAGTTCCTCAAGGTCGAGACTGACGGCATATTCCAGCACAAGGCCGAAGCCTTCATGCTGACCACGGAAGGGGGCGTGCCGGGCTTCGAGGTGGTGACGCCGCTCGCCAGCGCCGACGGCATTGTCGTCCTTGTCGATCGTGGCTTCGTTCCCGAGCCCCTGAAGGATCCGGCGAAGCGGCCCGACAGCCAGCCTCCGGGAGAGGTCCAGGTCAACGGCATCGTGCGCCGCCATGTCGGTGGCCGCGGTCCTTTCACGCCGGACAACGATCCGGACGGCAATATCTGGTACTGGTGGGACATTCCCGCGATGCTGGCCTATGCCGATGTGGCGCCCGATGCCCGGGTGGCCCCCTTCGTGCTCCATGTCCAGCCGGGCGCCGGGGCCAAGACTTTGCCGGCACCGGTGACCGTTGATTCATCTCTCACCAATAACCATCTGCAATATGCCCTGACCTGGTTTTCTCTCGCCGCCGTTCTGGTCGTCATGGCCGGTTTCCTGATCCGCCAGACGGTCCGCAAGGACGCGGCATGACCGGACCGGTCGTGATTCCCCTTCACCCTGAAGCACGCTAAGGTGCCCGCCCCCATATAAGGAATTCCCCGCTTTGCGTTATGTTTCCACCCGTGGCGAAGCCCCGGAGCTCGATTTCGAGGATGTGCTGCTGACCGGCCTCGCCCGCGACGGGGGTCTCTATGTTCCGGCGCAATGGCCGCGCTTTTCGACGGCGGAGCTGGTGGCCCTCAGCGGCAAGCCCTATGCCGATCTGGCCTTTGCGGTCATGGCGAAATTCACCGGCGAGGCGGTGCCGCATGACGATCTCAAGGCCATGATCTCCGACGCCTATGCAAGCTTCGGCCACAAGGCGGTGACGCCGCTCAAGCAGCTCGATGCCGATCAGTGGCTGCTCGAGCTCTTCCATGGACCGACGCTCGCCTTCAAGGACGTGGCGATGCAGTTCCTGGCCCGCGTGATGGACTGGGCGCTTGCCCGCCGCAGCCGGCGCGCGACGATCGTCGGCGCGACCTCGGGCGATACGGGCGGAGCCGCTATCGAGGCCTTCAAATCGAGCCGCAACACCTCGATCTTCATCCTGCATCCGCAGGGCAAGGTCAGCGAGGTGCAGCGCCGCCAGATGACGACGGTGCTCTCGCCGCAAGTGCACAATATCGCCTTGCGCGGGACCTTCGATGATTGCCAGGCGATCCTGAAGGTGCTGTTCAATGACCACGCCTTCCGCGACGAGGTGGCGCTTGCCGGGGTCAATTCGATCAACTGGGCGCGCATCATGGCGCAGATCGTCTACTATTTGGCTGCCGCCCTGGCGCTCGCTTCCGCCGGCCGCCCCGCCAATTTTACCGTCCCCACTGGCAATTTCGGCGATATCTTTGCAGGCCTGGTGGCGAAGCGGCTGGGCGCCCCGATCGGCCGGCTCGTCATCGCGACCAATGAGAACGACATTCTCGACCGCACGCTGAAGACCGGCCGCTATGAGGTCAGGGGCGTCAAGCCGAGCTCCTCGCCCTCCATGGACATCCAGGTGTCGAGCAATTTCGAGCGTCTGCTGTTCGAGGCCTATGGCCGCGATGCGGGCGCCGTGCGCGGCCTGATGGCGGGTCTCTCCCAGTCGGGTGCCTTTACCATCGAGGCAGGCCCGCTGGCGGCGATCCGGTCGGAATTCACCTCGGGCACTTCCGACATGGCGGAAACCGCAGGCGTGATCGCCCGTACCCTCGCCGAGACGGGCGAATTGCTCGATCCCCACACAGCCGTCGGCTACAAGGTGGCGCGTCAGGAAAGGGGCTATTCCGGCCCCATGATCACCCTGGCGACGGCCCATCCCGCCAAATTTCCGGACGCGGTCGCCGAGGCGGCCAATGTAAGACCGGGCTTGCCGCCGCGCCTTGCACCCCTCATGATGGCCGAGGAGAGGGTGAGTGTCCTGGACAACGACGCCGAGGCGGTCAAGGCCTTCATCCGCGAACGGGTCAAGGGTTGAGTTAGTCACGACATGAGCGTTGAAATCTCGCGTCTGGATAACGGGCTTCATGTCGTCACCCACAGCATGCCGCATCTCGAGACGGTGGCGCTCGGCATATGGGTGAAGGCGGGTTCCCGCGATGAATTGCCGGAAGAGAACGGCATTGCGCATTTCCTCGAGCACATGGCCTTCAAGGGCACCAGGCGGCGCACCGCCCAGGCCATAGCCGAGGAGATCGAATCCGCCGGCGGCGAGATCAACGCCTCGACCGGCATGGAGACCACCACCTATTACGCCCGCGTCCTCAAGAACGACTGGCCGCAGGCGCTCGACATTCTGGCCGACATCCTGACGGAATCGGTCTTCGACGCCGACGAGCTAGAGCGCGAGCGCCATGTCATCCTGCAGGAGATCGCCGCTGCCGGCGACACGCCGGACGATCTGGTCTTCGATCTGGCCCAAAGTGCTGCCTTCGGCACGCATCCGCTCGGCCGGCCCATCCTCGGCATCCATGATCTCATTGCCAAAGTATCGCGCGACGAGATCCTCGCCTGGCGCAACCGCAATTACTGGGCGTCGCGCATGGTGGTGGCGGCGGCCGGCAATATCGAGCATCAGGCCTTGCGCCGGGAAGCCGAGAAGCTCTTAGGGAATCTGAGCTCCGGCACCCCGCCCGGCCGCAACCGCCCCGATTTCGTCTCGCATACCGAGCTTGCCCAGAAGCCGCTCGACCAGACCCACATGGTGCTGTCCTTTGCAGCACCCGGCTATCGCAATCCCGAGATCTACCGGCTGCAGGTCCTGTCGAGCCTTCTGGGCGGCGGCATGTCCTCGCGCCTGTTCCAGGAAGTGCGTGAGAAGCGCGGCCTTTGCTACAGCGTCTTCTCCTTTGCCTCGGCTTACGAGGATGCCGGACAGTTCGGCGTCTATGCCGCGACATCGCCCGATGACACGCCGGAGCTGGTCGATGTGACGGCCGATGTCATGCTTTCGACGGCGAGCAGCGTCACCGAGATCGAGGTGGCGCGCGCCAAGGCGCAGCTCAAGGCGAGCTTGGTGATGAGCCTTGAAAGCGCCGCTGGCCGGGCCGACCAGATCGCCCGCCAGTTCCTGGCTTTTGGCGAGGTGCCGGCCATGGAGACCCTGGTCGCCAAGATCGATGCGGTAACCGCCGATCATGTCGCCGGCCTGGCGGCGTCCCTGTTCAGGGGGCAGTCCCCGGCCTTGAGCGCCGTCGGCCAGCTTTCGACGCTCACGCCCTACGCCAAGATCAAAGCCCAATTCACCTGAGAGGGCGTCCATGGTTTTCCTGCGCAGCCCCTTCGCCCGCGATCTGCCGCCCCTCCTGTCCCACGGAGCGGTCGAGCTGCGCGTGCCTGAGATGGCCGATTATGAGGGCTGGGCGGCGCTGCGCCTCGAAAGCCGGGCCTTTCTCACCCCCTGGGAGCCGGCCTGGCCGCAGGACGATCTGACCCGCACCGCCTTCCGCGCCCGGGTGAAGCGCTATATCCGAGACATCGAGAGCGACAGCGCCTATCCCTTCTTCGTCTATCATGCGGCCGATGACGTGCTGATGGGCGCCATCACGCTGTCGAATATCCGCCGCGGCGTCGCCCAGGCGGGTTCGGTCGGCTACTGGATCGGCAGTCCCTTCGTGCGCCAGGGCCACATGACCGCGGCGCTGACCGCCCTGCTTCCCTTCGCTTTCGGCCATTTGCACCTGCACCGGCTCGAAGCGGCCTGCATTCCCGTCAATCAGGCGTCGATCAGACTACTGACGAAATGCGGGTTCCGCCAGGAAGGGCTGGCGCGGCGCTATCTCAAGATCAACGGGCGCTGGGAGGATCACCTGCTTTTTGGCCGTCTTGCCGACGATAGATAAAACGCGCCAAACTTGTCATATTGGGCGGTCGCGTTTGCCAAGGAATTGATTCGCATTTATCGGATTTGAGGCCGGTCGAATGGCGCTTTTGCGCATATCCATAGCCCTGTTCATGGCGCTCTTCCTCGCCGTGGTCGCCAGCGCGCAGGACAAGACCGTGGATGTGGCCTTTGACGGCGCCGGTATCGATATCCTGCCTTATCTGCTGTCGGTCGATACCGACAAGAGGGAGGTGACGATCAAGACGTCCGAGGAAGCGGACGGCATCCTCATGGAGCTCCAGGCCAAGGGGCCGGAGGCCGTTCACCGCTGGATCGTGGTGACCTTGACCAACAGTGGTGCCGCGGCGCGCGATGTCGTGGTGGCGACCCCGCATCAGGGTTTTGCCGGATCGGGCGTGCTGTGGCCGAAGCCCCTGGGCTCGCGCATCCAGAATGTCATTGGCGCGGGTGCCGCCACGATCGCGCCTTTGCGGGTCGTCAATGCGGATGCCTTTGCGCTGCGCATCGAGCCCAGAGGCAAGGTGACGGTCGCCATGGAGCTGACCCGCACCGGCCTCGATGAGATCGGGCTGTGGCAGCGGATCGCCTTCGACGCCAAGGCCGAGCAGAGCGGCTTTTATCGCGGCGTGATATTGGGCATCGCGATGCTGCTCGGCATCATCGCCATCTCGCTCTATGCGGTACGCACCCTTGCCGTCTTCCCCTTCGCGTCGGTCTTCATCTGGTCGGCGATCGCCTTTCTGGCGCTCGAATCCGGTTACCTGCCGCAGATCAACGACCTCTTGCCCGACAATTTCGAGCTCGGTCCGGAAATCCGCGCGGTGGTCGAATGTCTGATGCTGATCGGTCTCATCCTGTGCCTGGTATCCTTTGCCGACCTGCGCAAGCGCCGGCCGATCGCCGGCAACATATTGCTGCTGACCGCGGCCCTGCTGCTGGCCCTTCCGGTCTATGGCTGGTTCGAGCCGGCGCGCGCCTCGGGAATTGCCCGCATCGGCTTCGCCATCGTGGCGTTCGCCGGTTTCTTTGTCGTTTTCGCCATGTGGCGCGAAGGTGCGGCGCGCGCCCGCGTCTCGCTCCTGTCCTGGGCGATGATCGTGGTCTGGACGCTGCTCGCCGCCATTGCGGCGTTGACGCCGGCCGCCGACAGCATGGCCAAGCTCGGGCTTTCCGCCGGGTTGCTGCTCGTCCTGCTCACCATGGGCTTTGCCTTGGCGCAGTTCGCCTTCGCCCAGGGTTTTCTCGCCCAGCGCTTCTTCGCCGAGGATGCCAGGCGCGCTTTGGCGCTGGCCGCCTCGCAGCAATGCGTATGGGACTGGCAGGTTGAGGCGAACCATCTCCATGTCGGCGAGGATATCGAGAAGACACTCGGGCTGCGCCGCGGCAGCCTGAAGGACAATGCGCCGGAAGCCTGGATCGATCTCGTCCATCCCGCCGACCGCAGCGCCTATCTTGCCGCCGTCGAAGAGGCCGAGCGGCGCGGCCAGGGCGGCTTCAGCCAGGAATTCCGCCTGCGTCGCGGCGACGGCACCTACCGCTGGTTCCTGCTCAGGGCACGTGCCATTCCGGGGCCCGAGCAACGCGCCGCCCGCTGCATCGGCACCTTGAGCGACATCACCGCGACGCGCCGTGCCCAGGACCAGCTGTTGAGCGACGCGGTGCATGACCGCGTCACCGGCCTGCCCAACCGGGCACTTCTTCTCGATCGTATCGAGCGCGAGATCAGCGCCTCGGGCCGTGCGCCGGTCAACAATCTCTATCTCATGCTCATCGATCTCGATCGCTTCAAGGCGGTGAATGACGGGCTCGGTCACGAGACGGGGGACGGGCTGCTCAAGATCGTCGGGCGCAGGCTGGCGGCCATAGCCAGCGAGCACGACACCGTGGCGCGCATGCCGGGTGACCAGTTCGCCATTCTCTTCCATGGCGACCGGCCGAAGCGCGACATCCTGCCCTTCACCGACAAGGTGCGTGCCACGGTCTCGAAGCCGGTGAATATGCGCCCGCAGGAGATATTCCTTACCGCCAGCATCGGTGTTTCGGCGCTGCGCGAAGGCAGCCTCACGGCCGAGGGCCTGGTCAAGGATGCGGCGGTGGCGCTCTATGAAGCCAAGCGGCGCGGCAAGGACACGGTCGAATTCTTCCGCCAGGCGATGCGCGATGACCGCAATGAGCTCGTGGTACTGGAAGCGGAGCTGCGCCGCGCGCTCGAGCGCAACGAGATCGAAGTGCTCTATCAGCCGATCGCCCGGATCGCCGACATGGAGCTGGCGGGATTCGAGGCGCTGGTGCGCTGGCGCCACAAAAGCCTGGGTCTGCTCGCGCCCGAAAGCTTCATCGCGGTTGCCGAGACCACCGGCATCATCAAGGACATCGGCCGGCATGTGCTCAACGAGGCTGGACGGCAGCTTGGCATATGGCAGCGCGCCTTCCGCCCGCATGATCCGCTCTTCGTCGCCGTCAATGTCTCCTCCAGCCAGTTCCTCGCCGCCGATCTGCTGGATGATGTGAAGTCGCTGCTCACCCGTGAGGGGCTGGTGCGCGACACGCTGAAGCTCGAAGTCACGGAATCGGTCGTGATGGAGAATCCGGAGCTGGTGATCCAGATTCTTGACCGGCTGAAGCAGATGGGCATCGGCCTCGCCTGCGATGATTTCGGCACCGGCTATTCGTCCCTGTCCAATCTGCGCCGCCTGCCCTTCGACACGCTGAAGGTCGACCGCAGCTTCATCGAGGCGGATGTCGATGATGCCAAGGCGGCGCTCATTCTCGAATCGATCATTCTGCTCGCTCACGACCTCGGTCTGGCGGTCGTGGCGGAAGGCATCCAGTCGCAGGAAGACGTCGACCGGGTGGGAGCGCTCGCTTGCGATTTCGGCCAGGGCTATTTCATTGGCGAGCCGATGACGGCGAAGCAGGTCGTCGACGTCCTGAGCGGCGTGCCGATCGGCGCCGCCAAGCACAAGACCGCCATCGACACGCTGTGGGAGCGCATGGCAGGCACGTCCAATGTGCGCGAGCCCGTACCTGTGCCCGTCGAGGAAGAAAGGCCCGCGCCGGTCAAGCGGCCGCTGGCCGAGCCGATTGTCGCGAAAGACCTCAAGGTCGCGAAGGAGCCCATGGCAGCGAAGGAGCCTGTGGCAGTCAGGCAACCGGACGGCATGAAAGGTCCCCCCGCGGCGCCGCCACCCTTGCCCGACGACGCAAAGACGGCAAAACGTCCGGTCGTGCTGTTGCCGCCTTTGACGCCGCCGGTGTTCGATCGCGCCCTGAAAGTACCGCCGCCACCCCCGCCCGCCGAGTCAAGCGATCTCGTCAAATCGGATCCCGCTGTGCCGGCGCCGCCTTTGCCGGGCATCGCCCCGATGGCGCCGCGTGCCGCGGCGCGGGCGGCAACGGATGAGCCCGCGGATAATATGGCAGCCAAGGACGAACCGGTGACCGAGGAGAGTCTGGCCCAGGATATCGCGGCCGACGAGGTTGTGCCGGAGGCTGAGGAAGAGCAGGCAGAGCCGGATGCCGAGCCCGCGGAGCCGCCGGCGCAGAATGGCGAGGCGACCCAGGAGGCCAAAGCGCGTCTTGGCCGCAAGCTGCGCCGCAAGGTTGCCGCCAAGGAGCAGCCGCCGGCCGAAGCTTGAGGCGTTTGGAAGCGGCGCCGGCGGCAAGCATTGCCACGCGGAGACAGGCCTGAAAGGTCGCGCCGCGCTATCGCTCGAGACAGATGGCAACCCCTTGTCCCCCGCCGATGCAGAGTGAAGCGAGCCCCTTCCTGACGTTCCGCCTGACCATCTCGTGTATCAGCGTGACGACGATACGGCATCCTGAGCCGGCCAGGGGATGACCAAGCGCGATGGCGCCGCCATTCACATTGATGCGCGCGCTGTCCCACCCCATCTCGCGGTTGACGATGATCGCCTGGGCCGCAAAGGCTTCGTTGATCTCGAGCAGATCAAGATCATCCGCTCTCCATCCGGCTTTTGCGAGGACTCTGCGACTGGCGGCGACCGGACCAAGCCCCATGTCCATGGGCTCGACCGCGCCCGATGCGTAGGCCGCGATGCGCGCGAGCGGCGTGAGGCCGTGTCGCTGCAGCGCTCCCTCCGCCACGACAAGCACCGCGGCGGCGCCGTCATTGAGGCCGGACGAGTTGCCTGCCGTAATGGTGCCGTCAGATGCGAAAGCCGGTTTGAGACGGCTAAGGCGTTCGAGCGATGCATCTGCCTGCGGATGCTCGTCACGGGCGATGATGGCTTCTCCGGAGCGCAGCTTCACTGTGATCGGGACTATCTCCGCATCGAAGATTGCGGCTCCTTGCGCTGCTTGGGCTTTTTGCTGGGAATGCAAGGCAAAGCGGTCCTGGGAGTCGCGGGTGATCTGATAGCGTTGGACGAGGCGCTCCACCGTCGCCCCCATATGCACGTCGTGGAAGGCATCGGTCAGGCCATCGACAAGCATGGAGTCCCGCACCGTCTGCTCTCCCATGCGACAACCCCGGCGGACGCCATAAACGAGGTGAGGAGCCTCGGTCATGCTGTCCTGGCCGCCGGCCACGATGATTTCCGCGTCACCGCACTGGATGGCTTGCGCGGCGAGATGTATGGACCTTTGACCTGCGCCGCAGACCTGATTCACGGTCAGGGCCGGCGTGGTGACCGGCAGTCCGGCACGAAGTGCGGCCTGACGGGCAGGGTTCTGTCCGGCTCCACCCGTCAGGACCTGCCCGAGGATGACTTCCGACACGGCGCCGGGATCGAGGGCCGCGTCATCGAGCATGCCTGCAATCACCTGGCTGCCGATCATCGCTGCCGGGAGGCCGGAGAGGGAGCCGTTCAATTTTCCGATCGGAGATCGTTTGGCTGCAACAATATAGACGTCGGTCATCTTCGCCACTTCACGCGCGCTGTTCCGACAGGGCGCCCTTGCATTTCTACTTATAACCAATAATCTGTTGATGGAGAAGCCTGTGGGAAGGAGTGCCGTGACAAAAGCCAAATCGCGAGGGCGCGGAAGGCCCCGATATGATGCGGAGGATGCCAAAGCCGCGGCCGCCTTCCGGAAACTCGGCGCCAAGACCACTCTCGAGCGCGAGGACGTGGCCCCGCTATGGGTGCAACTGCGCAATCGAATAGAGGACGCGATGAACAAGGGGGTTCTTGCGGCGAATTCGCGGATACCTTCCGAGCAGGCCTTCTGCGAGATATTCGGTGTCTCCAAGCCTGTTGTGCGCGCCGCTCTGGGTGCCCTGTCGGTGGATGGCCGGATCATCAAGATGCCGAGAAAGGGCATGTTCGTCGCTCCGCCGCGCGAGCATGTCGACTTCATGGCCACCAATCTCGGCGTGTTCGGAGATCTGACCGCCAAGGGCCACAAGGTCTCGACCAGGACTTTCGAATTCGTACGTGCGAAACCATCGGAGAAGGAGCGCCGCATATTCGGGCTCCCGCCGGAAGGCGATGTCGTGCGCATCGGGCGGGTCTACATGTCCGACAATGTTCCGATCACCATGACCCACATTTCGCTTCCCGGCCACCGGGTGCCGGGGCTCGAAACCCGCCTTGGCGAAAACATGTCCGTCTTTCAAACGCTCCGGGAGATTTATGGCATTACCCTGTCGCGTGCCGACCGCTGGTTGACGGCGGCTCTTCCGACGCCGGAGCAGGTTGATCGCATGGGCATATCGGCGCACACGCCGCTCATCGCTATCGAGTCGCTCGCCTATGATACTGAGGGAATGCCGCTCGAATACTATGAGGCAGTGTACAATTCATCGCTGGCCCGCATTCACATGGCGGTAGGGCATTCTCCCGCCGGCCAATTGCTCAAGACATCTTTCTGATCATAACCAGATTGACAATATGGTTATGATCAGATATTCGTAGCGCCAACGCCGCAAGAGACGGTAGGCAATCACCTGTTCCGCGCAAGGCAGCCTCTGCCGTAACAGGACATGGGAGGACTGCGTGGGCTATCGCGACCTGCTCGATATGACGGATACCGTTTCGGTTGTGACCGGCGGTGCAAGCGGCATTGGGCTTGAGACGGCGCGCGCCTTGGCCGCCTGCGGTTCGACCATCATTCTTCTCGATCAGAACGAAGAGAGTCTCGCCAGGGCTGCAAGCGCCCTGCGCGCCGCAGGCATCGCCGTAGGTGCGGCCGAACGGCTGGACGTCACCCAGTCCGCGGCGGTGACGGCGATGGCAGACCGGTTGTTCGAGCAGTTCGGCGCCGCCGACGTCCTCGTCAACAGCGCCGGTATCGCCCGCCTGAACGGCGGTCTCGAAACGCCAGACGACGAATGGCGCCTCGTCATGGATGTGAATGTGAACGGCACATTCTGGTGCTGTCGGGCCTTTGGTCGTCACATGATTGCGCGCGGCAAGGGCAGCATCGTCAATCTCGGATCGATGTCGGGCATCATCGTCAACCGCCCACAGACGGCCCCGTCCTACATGGCAAGCAAGGGTGCCGTCCATCAACTGACCAAGGCGCTCGCCGCCGAATGGGCCAAGTCCGGCGTGCGCGTGAACGCGTTGGCGCCCGGCTATGTCGGCACCGACATGACGCTCAAGATGCGTGAGCGGCCCGAGCTGTTCAATGTGTGGCTCGACATGACGCCGATGGGCCGTTGCGGCGAGCCGTCGGAAATCGCCGCTGCCGCCGTGTTCCTGGCATCGGCCGCGTCATCATACATCACCGGATCCATCCTATCGATCGACGGCGGATATACCGCGTGGTGATCCCGACATGGAGAAGCTGAAACTGATGGACAAAGACGAACGTCAGAAGAGACAATCGATCATAGACGCCTGCATCGAGATGAATGCGGTGGGGATCAACCAGGGCACATCCGGCAATATCAGTGTGCGCCATGGTGAGGGCATTCTGCTGACGCCGACCAGCGTTCCCTACAAGTCGCTGAAGCCGGAAGACATCGTCTTCATGCGCTGGGACGGAAGTTGGGAGGGACCGCTCGGACCGTCGAGCGAATGGCGCTTCCATCTCGACATCCAGAAGGCGCGCCCGGATGTGAATGCCGTTGTGCATGCTCATCCGCTTTACTGCACGACGATCGCAATCATGGGTCACGACATTCCGCCCCTTCACTATATGATCGTGGTCGCGGGCGGCAGCACCATCCGCTGCGCGCCCTACGCAACCTTCGGCACCGCCGAGCTGTCCGCCAATGCGGTCAAGGCGCTGGAAGGGCGGCTTGCCTGTCTTCTCCAGCACCATGGGCTCATTGCCTGCGGCAGGACGCTGGACAAGGCCATGTGGCTTGCCGTCGAGGTCGAGACGCTGGCGCGCCAGTATCATGGCTGTCTTCAGCTCGGAAAGGTGCCGCTTCTGGCGGAAGACGAAATCCAGAATGTCATCAACCGCATTGCTGCGGCTGGCTATGGTCGCAAGGAGACAACTGCCGCGGCATGATCCGCGCATCGAATTGCCGCGCGAAAAGAGCGCGGCAAGCCGCCCCGAAGGGGGATATGAAACTGCAAAATGGGAGGAAGATCCGATGGAGGAGTTGTTTGGGCGAAGCGGAAACATGCTGAAAATGGCAGTTGCCGCATGTGCCTTGTTGTGCGCCGCCTACACGACAGGTGATGCCCGGGCGGATGAGCTCTCGCTCAAGGGCAAGAAGATCGGTGTGTCGATTGTCGGTACGGATCACTATTGGGATCTGATGGCCTTCAAGGGCATCACTGAGGAAATCCAGAAGCTGGGCGGCGAAGCCATTGCGCTGGACGCCGGCCGCAAAGACCAGCAGCAGATTGCCCACCTCCAGACGCTTCTGGCGCAGAAGCCCGATGCCGTGGTCGAGGTGCTCGGCAATATCGAGGTTCTCAATCCCTGGCTGCAGAAGATCAAGGAAGCCGGCATTCCGCTGTTCACGGTCGACACGGTCACGCCGCATGCTTTGAACAACACGACATCGAACAACTATAATATCGGTGCCGAGATCGCCCTGCAGATGGTCGCAGACATGGGCGGCAAGGGCAATGTGCTCGTGTTCAACGGCTTCTACAGCGTGCCTGTCTGCAAGATCCGCTACGATCAGCTCAAATATGTCCTAACCTCGTTTCCGGAGGTCAAGATCATCGAGCCGGAATTGCGCGATGTGATTCCGAACACGGTCCAGAAGGCTTATTCGGACGTCACCGACATGCTCACCAAGATGCCGGAAAAGGACTCGGTCAAGGCGGTATGGGCCTGCTGGGATGTGCCGCAGATCGGCGCATCGCAGGCGGCCGAGGCGGCTGGTCGCACGGAGGTGAGGACTTACGGCATCGACGGCAGTCCGGAAGTGATCAAGATGGTCATGGACCCGAAATCGACGGCCGCCGCCGTAGCCGCCCAGCAGCCCTACGAGATCGGCAGGACGGCCGTTCAGAATGTCGCCAAGCACCTGGCTGGCCAGGTGGTGCCGCCCTTCACGATGGTTCCGGCCGTTCTCATCAACAAGGAGAACGCCGCCGAAAAGGGCAAGCCCTTCCTGGATGCCGCCGAAGCGGCGGGCGTAAAATAGCTCTAGCTGGCGGGACCGCTGCCGGGCATTGGCGGCGGTCCTGCCCTCATGTTTCAGAAAGCCAGCCCATGACGACACCGTCTTTGCGCATGAAGGGCATTTGCAAGGCATTCGGCCCTGTCAAGGCGCTGGTGGACGCCAGTCTCGAAGTCATGCCCGGAACCATTCATGGACTTGTCGGTCAGAATGGCGCCGGCAAGTCTACGATCATCAAGGTGCTGGCCGGCATCATTGCGCCGGATGCGGGATCGATCGAGATCGGCGGTCGTCCGGTCGGCCGGTTGACGCCGGCGTCGGTTGAAAGGCTGGGGATACATTTCATTCACCAGGATCGGCTTCTGGTTCCCACCGCCACGGTAGGTGAGGCTGTCTTTCTACGCCATGAGATCGGTTTCGGGGCCTTCATCAGCCGCCGACGCATGGCGGCAGCGGCCAATGAACTCCTGAAAAGATATTTCGGCATCGAACTTCCGGCCGGGGCGCTGATCAAGGACCTGACGACGGCCCAGCAGAAAATCGTGCAGATCACCCGGGCATTGGCGCAGAAGACAGCGGTGCTGGTGCTCGATGAGCCCACGGCATCGCTGGTCAAAACCGAGGTTGACAGTCTGTTCGCCGTTCTGCGCCGCCTGAAGGCCGACGGCATCGCGATCATCTTTATCTCGCACTACATGCAGGAGATCGACCAGCTGTGCGACGTCGTGACCGTGATGCGCAACGGTGCCGATGTCGGAACTGTCCGCCCCGCCGAGACCTCCATCGACAAGATCATTGCGATGATGATCGCGCGCGATGTTGGCGCCATGTTCCCCAAGCGCAAGGCTGCGATCGGCGCGCCGGTCCTCGATGTCTCGCAGTTGGGTCTTGCCGGCCGGTTCGAGGATATCAGCTTCACCATCCGCCAGGGTGAGATTGTCGGCATCACCGGGCTTCTGGGGTCGGGCGCCAAGGAGATCGTCAACTGCCTGTTCGGCCTTCAGACCGCCGACAAGGGGACGATCGCCGTCGAGGGCAGGTCCGTACACCCATCCGGTCCCTATGATGCGGTGGCCGCCGGGCTGGCGCTTCTGCCGGAAGACCGGCGTGCCCACGGCATCGCGCTCGACCTCTCGGTCCGCGAGAATGTCAGCCTCGCAAGCCTTGGCCGCTACAGCAGCAAGGGCCTCATCAAGAGGGCGGAAGAGGGGCGGCAAGTGGACGCGCTCATCCGGGAGTTGACGATCAAGACGCCCGGCAAGGACGTCCTGGTGCGCCAGCTGTCGGGTGGCAACCAGCAGAAAGTGTCGATTGCCAAGTGGTTGAGCTGCCAGTCGCGTATTTATGTGCTCGATGAGCCGACGGTCGCGGTGGATATAGCGGCCAAGGTCGAGATCTATGGTCTGCTGAACCGTCTGGCTGAACGGGGCGCAGCCATATTGATGCTCTCCTCCGATCTCCTGGAGCTCACTGGCATGTGCGACCGGGTGCTCGTGGTCTATCGCGGCGCGCTCACCGGTGAGTTCTCGGGAGCCAGGCTCGACAGCGATCTCCTGCTCGCCGCATCCTCCGGCGCGTCCCGGCCATCCGAAATGGAGGCCGCATGACGATGGCATCGGCTTCCGCGTCCGGGCCAAAGGGCCTCGCCGGCCGGGGAATCGCGACCTTTGCCGTGCGCGCTGGCGCTTTTGGGGCCTTTGTCGCGGTGATCGTCTATTTCATCCTGTTTGCACCGGGTTTCACCTCACCCTTCAACATCTTCAATGTCGTCGAGCAATCCGCAATTCTGGGCGTGCTGGCTTTCGGCATGGCGATCGTCATCATTGGCGGCGGCTCGAACATAACCGAAGGCGGCATCGATCTTTCGATGGCGGCGAATATGGGCCTGTGCGCCGCCGCCTATGCGAGCCTGCTGCAGGCGGGATATTCCGATCTGGTTTCGGTCGCCGCGGTGCTGCTGGTTGGTGCTGTTGTCGGAGCCGTCAACGCCCTGGCGGTCGTGGGGCTCGGCATCCTGCCACTTCTGGCGACTCTCGCCGTCATGAACATCGCCGGCGGCGCGGAGCTGACGCTCACCGAAAACACGGTGGTACCGGCATCTTCGCCGCTCCTGGCATTCCTCATGACCGGCCGTTTCCTTGATGTCTCTGTCCTGGCCTGGTTCCTGATCCTGTTCTCGGGACTCATGGCGGTCGCGATCCACTATACGGGCGTCGGCTTGCGGCTATACGCCGTCGGCGGGCATCCCGAAGCCGCGCGTGCCGCGGGCCTGGGCGTGCGGCGCTATGTGTCGCTCACTTATGTCTTTGCCGGTCTTTGTGCGGCGATTGCCAGCGTGCTCACCGTCTCGCGCCTCAGTGCCAGCACGCCGGGTTCCAACGAGATGCTGCTGTCGATCCTCGCCGCCGCCCTTCTCGGCACCGTGTTCTCCCGGCGTTTCGTGCCGACGGTCGGCGGAACGCTGCTCAGCGTCCTGTTCATCGGCTTTCTGTCCAACGGCTTCCAGCTGCTCAATGTGTCGAGTTACTGGGTCAATGGCGTACAGGGCGCCCTCATTCTTCTTGTCGTGGCCGCGACATCCTTTGCCCGCGGCCAGGAGGCGTGATGATGGAGAAGTCCCTGATCCGACCCGACACGATTTCACGTCTCGCAGGCTTGGCCGCAAGCTACAGCGTGATAATCGCCTTTCTCGCGGTCGTCACCTTCTTCTCGCTGTCAACGCCGACCTTCCTGACATTCGCAAACCTCTACAACGTCCTCGTGAACAACATCGTGATGCTGGCGATCGTGGCGCTTGGCATGACGCTGGTCGTATCGTCGGGCGGCATCGATCTCTCGGTCGGCGTCGCCGTCGATATGGCCAGCATGGTCTTCGTGATGCTGCTGGCAGCGGGCTTTGCCGGGCCGGCCGGTGTCGTCATCGGCCTGGCTGCGGCTCTTGCCGTCGGGGTGCTCAACAGCATCCTGGTGACGCGGCTCAGGATCAGCCCCTTCCTGGCCACCCTCGGCGTCCTCTTCATCGGCCAGAGCACCCAGCAGCTGTCGACCGGCGGCGGACTGCCGATCTATATGACATCGGGCTATCCCGCCGAGCAGTTCAACCTCATTGCCCGCACATCGCTCGCGGGCATTCCGACACCGGTCGTCATCCTTGTCCTGGGCATCGCCGCCGTCTATGTGGCGCTGCATCGCTCGGTGTTCGGACGCTATGTCCTGGCGCTCGGCATCCAGCCGGGCGTGGCGTGGTATTCCGGCATCCGCGTCAGCAAGCACATTTCCTGGGTCTATGTCGCCTGTGCCTTCCTCGCCGGGATAACCGGCATCATCCTGTCGGCCACGGTCAAGTCCTATGTGCCGCTCTCCGGCAATGCTTTCCTGCTTGATGCGATCGGCGCGACCTTCATCGGCACGACGCTCAGCCGCGAGCGCCGGCCCTCCGTCCTCGGCACCTTGCTGGGTGTCGTTCTGCTCGCGGTGGTGAAGAACGGCCTGCTCCTCATCGGCTGGAACTTTTACTGGCAGCAGGTCGGCGTCGGCGTGCTGGTCTTCCTTGTGCTGGCCGTAAGCTTCGGCCTGCGCCGCCACCTGAATTGACCATCTGCGGAGATGACGATGACCTTCGATGTGAGTTCGATCGGCTTTTACGTGCTTGATATCCTCGGTCGCCCGGTGAGCCGCATTCCGCCGGGCGGGCGCGCCGACTTCATCGAGGAAATCACCATGACCGTCGCCGGCACCGCCGGCGGGACCGCTGTCGATTGCGCGATACTGGGCCTGAGAACCCGCGCCGTCACCACGGTCGGCGAGGACGACATGGGCGACTTCATGGTTGCCAAGATGGAGAAATTCGGCGTCGACTGCGCGCTGGTTCGCCGCGCCGAAGGCATCCCGACCTCTTCGACCATCCTGCCCGTGCGCCCGAATGGCGAGCGCCCGGCGCTGCACGTACCGGGCACAGCTGCGGCCTTCACGCTCGCTCCGGCCGATCTGGATGCCGCCCTCGACGCCCGGGTCGTTCATATGGGCGGCACCGGTCTCCTCAAGGCCTTTGACGGCGAGCCGACGGTTCGTCTTCTTAAGGAGGCGAAGGCGCGTGACCGCATCACGACCTTTGATCTCATCCAGGCCAACCCCGAGACGATCGCTCTCGTGACACCCTGTCTTCCCTATATCGACTACTTCGTGCCCAGCATCGACGAGGCCCGTGAAATGGCGGGAGTTGACGAGCCGGATGCCGTCGCGCGCTTCTTCAAGAGCCAGGGCGTAAGGAACTGCGTCATCACTTTGGCGGCGGACGGCGTATTCGTTTCACCGGAGAACGGTGAGGACTTCCATGTCCCGGCCTTCGACATCCGGGTGTCGGATACGACCGGATGCGGCGACAGCTTTACCGCCGGCATCATCACCGGGATCATCAAGGGCTGGGATCTGAACTTCGCGGCGCGGTTTGCCAATGCGGTCGCCGCGAAAGTCGCGATGGGACTGGGCTCGGTCGGCAAGCTCGTGTCTTTCGATGAGACCATGGCGGCGATGAGCAGCCTGGCCGTCAAGCGGACGTGAGGAGAAGGCAATGGCAGGCGAATCGATGAAAGTGGCGCTGGTCACCGGTGCGAGCCGCGGCATTGGCCGCGCGATTGCGGCCGGCCTGGCCGAGGCAGGCTGCGACGTCGCCATCGTGGATCTGCCGTCCCAGTCGGCCTTGCTGGCGGAGGTCGCACAGGACATCGAGGCGGCGGGCAGGCGCGCCTACCTTCAGCCGATGGATGTCAGCGACCCGGAGAGTGTGCAACGGGCCGTCGATGCGGTGTTGCGCGAGGCGGGACGGATCGACATCCTCGTCAATAATGCGGGCATCCTTGTCCCGTCGCCGCTTCAGGATCTGACGGTCGATAGCTGGGATCGCCATTTCGATGTGAATGCCAGGGGTGTGCTTCTGGCCTGTCAGGCGGTGCTGCCGCAGATGCGCGCGCGGAAATCCGGACGCATCATCAATATCGCCTCCATCGCCGGGCGGCAGGGTGTCGCGACACAGGGTCACTATGCCGCGACGAAGGCGACGGTCATCACATTGACCCGGGTGCTCGCCCAGGAAGTGGGCATGGACGGCATCACCGTGAACGCCATCTGCCCCGGCATCATCCTGACCGAGATGGGCAAGAACAATCTCGGCAGCGAGGAAGCCATCCGTCACTGGGAAAATGTCGCGGCGCTGAAACGCTTGGGAAATCCTGAAGACATTGTTGGACCGGTCCGTTTCTTCACGTCTGACGAATCGGCCTTTGTCACGGGCCAGTCCCTGAATGTGTGCGGGGGCATCTATTTCCACTGAGCGCCAGACCGGTCGGGCCTGAGGTCGATGATGAAACGGGACATTTTATGGAGACCCTGGCCGGACGCTTTCGAGACGAGCGCAATGGCCCGGTTCGCCATGCAGAACGGCTTTGCGGCGGACGACTATGATACGCTGCATCGCTGGTCGGTCAGCGAGAAGGGGCCGTTCTGGAAGGCCCTGTGGGATTTTGCCGGCATCCTCGGTGAAGCCGGCGACCGGTGGTTCGTTCCCGATGTCGCGGCACCCATGACCGGAGCTGCCTTCTTTCCGGAGGCCAGCCTCAATCTCGCGGAAAACCTCCTCAAAGGCCCCGACCGGAGGGTTGCCGTCATCGCGGCGGATGAGACGGGTGGCTATGTCGAAATCTCACTCCGTGATCTGAAAGCCCGAACAGCACGTGCGGCGAACGGCCTGCGCGCGGCGGGCATAGGCAAGGGCGATGCGGTGGGCGGTATCCTCGCCAACCGGATCGATGCTCTGGTGGCGCTCCTGGCGACGGCCGCGATCGGCGCGATCTGGTCGTCCTGCTCGCCTGATTTCGGTGTACCGGCCATCCTCGATCGGCTCGGCCAGATCGAGCCCAGGGCCCTCTTCGTCTCGCCGCGCTATCGCTATGGCGGCAAGGAACACGATATCGCCGATCGGATAAGTGCAGTCGCCGCCGGCATGGCGAAGCTCCGCCTTGTGGTTCAGTGCGGTGAAACAGCCCGGCTGGCGCTCGCTCCTGCAATCGAATGCGTCGCCATGGGCGATCTTGGCGAGGAATTGCCGCTTGTCTTCGAGCGTGTCGCTTTCTCGCATCCGCTCTACGTGCTCTACACGTCGGGCACCACGGGCGCACCCAAGGCGATCGTCCACTCGACAGGTGGCGTGCTTCTGCAGCACGTGAAGGAGCACATGCTGCACGGCGATGTGCGGCCGGGCGATGTTCTCTCCTGGTACACCAACACCGCCTGGATGATGTATCACTGGCTGATCTCGGGGTTGGCCTGCGGGGCGGCCGTCGTCCTCTATGATGGGGCTCCTGTGCTCAAGACGTCGACGGGCCGGGATGTGGCGCCGCTGTGGAGGCTCGCCGAGAGAGCAGGCATCACCCATTTCGGCACCAGCCCCAAATATCTGGCGACGCTTGCCGATGATGACTATCGGCCGAAGGACCAGCACGATCTTTCTGCCCTGCGCAGCGTCCTGTCGGCGGGAGCGCCGGTGTCGCCCGTTCAGTTCGATTGGGTCTATGACAACATCAAGAAGGACATGATCTTCGCTTCCATATCGGGAGGCACGGAGATCATCGGTTGCTTCATGCTGGGCTCACCGCTTCATTGCGTCAGGCGCGGCGCCTTGACCGTGAAGGGGCTGGGTCTTGCGGTCAATGTCCTCGACGAGCGCAATGCGCCCGTGATCGGTCTGCAGGGCGATCTCGTCTGCACCGAGCCCTTTCCGTCGATGCCGGTTACATTCTGGGGCAAGAGCGGCCGCGAGCGCTATCACGCCACCTATTTTGCCGCCCGCCCGGAGATCTGGACCCATGGTGATGTGGCGGAGATGACGATACATGGCTCAGCCGTCATCTACGGGCGCTCCGACACGACGCTCAAGCCCGGCGGCGTTCGCATCGGCACGGCGGAAATCTATGCCGCCTGCGAGACCGTGCCGGGCATTGAGGATTGTCTGGTGTTCGGGACGCCAGTGGCCGGAGATGAGGAAGTGGTGCTGTGCCTCAAGCTCAAGAACGGCCTGATACTGACGCCCGAGCTGGCGAGCGCCATTCGTGGCCGCATCCGCGATCAGGCTTCGCCCCGTCATGTTCCGCACCGGATACATGTGGTGCGCGAGATTCCCTACACGTTGAACGGCAAGCGGGTGGAAGGTGCCGCGCGCACGGTCCTGCAGGGCGGCATCGTCAAGAACCTGGGGTCGCTCGCCAATGCGCACTGTCTCGATGAGTATCGCAATCTCGATCCGGGGCAGGCGCTGTGAGGTCGCTGCGCCGCAAGGCAGCCATTGCCGGCATCGGTGAATTGAAGCCGCAACGCCGGACATCCGGGCGAACGACGCTCGACATGATCGCCGAAGTGTCGCGCCTCGCCGTGATGGATGCGGGCCTGGAGCCCGGCGCCATCGACGGCCTCCTGGTCGGCCCGCAGGTTGGCGAAACGCCACAGCATGTGCCGGCGACCGTGGCCGAATATCTGGGCCTCAAGCCGACGATGGCCAATGTCGTGGATCTGGGCGGCGCCTCGGGTGCCGGAATGGTGTGGCGGGCGGCCGCCGCCGTAGCGGCTGGCATGTGCGAGGCGGTGCTCTGCGTGCTCGCCAATACGCGCGAGGACGTGCCGGCGCGCTCGACCAATCGCAATCCCATAAGGGAGTTCGATGTGCCTTTCGGCGCATCGGGCGCCAATGTCTCCTATGCGCTCCTGATGCAGGCTCACATGGCCATTTATGGCTCGACGGCGGAGGATTTCGCGCGCATCGCGGTATGGGCGCGTGCCAATGCCCAGGTCAACCCGGACGCGATCTTCCATGGCAGGCCCGCGACGCTGGATGATGTGCTCGCCTCGCCGATGATCGCCTCGCCCCTGCATCTCCTCGAGATCGTGATGCCGGTGGCGGGCGGCGATGCGCTCGTGATTGTATCGGCGGACCGTGCGAAGAGCCTGAGGGGACAGCCGGTATATGTCCTGGGCGGCGGCGAGAAGGTAACGCATCGCGCCGTCTCGCAGGCGCCGTCGCTCACCTCGGGGCCGCTCAAGCCCGCCATGGCGCGTGCGCTCGACCAGGCGGGACTGCCGGCTGCGGAAATGGACCTTCTTTCCCTCTACGACTGCTACACCATCATGGTGGCGACGACGATCGAGGATCTCGGTCTCTGCGCGCCGGGCCAGTTTGGCCAGTGGGTGCGCGATCACGATCTGGGTTTCACGGGAGACAGGCCCGTCAACACGCATGGCGGACAGCTCGGTTTCGGCCAGCCCGATCTCGCCGGTGGGATGACCCACATCGTCGAGGCGGTGCGTCAGCTGCGCGGCAGCGCCCACGGGCGGCAGATCAGGAATCCAAGATATGCGCTCGCCACCGGCAATGGCGCGACCATGAGCGAGGCGACCGCCCTCGTGCTGGGAGCTGCATGATGACGATCGACCTTGACGGTCTTGCTCTGCCGGGTCCGACCATCACGGCGGTGACGGCGCCGTTCTGGCAGGCGGCGGCGCTGGGCAAGCTCATCATCCAGCGATGCGGCGACTGCCGGTCATATGTGTTCTACCCGCGTGCGCTGTGCCCGCGGTGCTGGAGCAGCCGCCTGGGCTGGGTGGAAGCGAGCGGCCGCGGCACGCTCAAGTCCTATTCGCGCATCCACAAGCCCGGCCATCCGGCCTGGGAGCCGGCAGCGCCTTACATCGTCGGCCTCGTCGAGCTTGAAGAGAGCCCGACCATGTTGAGCTTCATCCATGCGGCTGAAAACATCGCCATAGGCGATTGCCTGGAACTGTCGCCAACACGATTCGGCGGGCGGACGCTGCCGGCATTCCGCAAAACAACTGACTGACAGGAGGAAAGCGATGAGCGAAGCAAAGACGGCAGATGGCTGGGCAGGGGTCCTCAAGGGTCGCCCGGCCGTGGGTGCTTTCGCCGAGCGGTCGCGGCGCACCACCATGAAGGACATCGTGGCCTTCTCGGAAATCACCGGCGACTATAACCCATTGCACTATGACAGGGACCTAGCGGAACAGTCGGTCTTCGGAAAGCTGATCGTGCAGGGAGGCGTGACTTCCGGCATCCTCAATGCGCTGGTGGCGGAAGATCTGCCGGGGCCCGGCACGGTCTTCCTGTCGGTCGAATGGAAATTCGTGAAGGCGGTGGGCATCGATGAGCTGATTACCGGCCGGGTGGAAATCAAGGATGTGCGCCCCGACAAGCCGATCTGCAAGATCGAAACGAGCGTGCGCAACGAGGCCGGCGACATCTGCCTCTCGGGCACGGCCACCGTCTATACGGTTCCCCTGAAGAAGAAGTGAGCGATGCCGCAGGCGGAGCATCGGCTCGACACGCGTCGCTGGCGCATCCTGGCGCTGCTCGCGCTTGCCATCGTGCTCACCCTGACGACCTGGTTCTCGGCGGCTGCGGTAATCCCGGAGCTGGAGCGCGAGTGGCAGCTGTCGCCCCATGCCGTCTCCTGGCTTGCCAATGGTGTTCAGATCGGCTTCGTCTGCGGCGCGCTGACGGCAAGTCTCGTCATTCTCCCGGACGTTGCGCGGCTCAATTGGTTGATGGCGAGCGGCGCGGCTCTCGCGGCGCTGAGCAACGCCTTGCTGCTGCTCGAGCCCGGCCCTGTCGGCGCCATTGCGCTGCGGGTGATGACGGGTGTTGCGCTGGCCGGCGTCTATCCTCCGGCGCTCAAGCTGGTTTCAACCTGGTTCGATCGCGATCGCGGATTGGCGCTCGGCGTGGTGATCGGCGCGCTGACGCTGGGCTCCTCCTTGCCGCATCTGTTCCGCGGCCTCGCGCATACCATCGACTGGCATGTCGTGGTCGCGGCCTCGTCACTTTCGGCGCTCGCCGGTGCCGTCCTCTTTGCCTTGTTCGCGCAGGAGGGGCCTTGTCCCTTTGGCCGCGCCGTTTTCGACCCGCGCCAGATCGGTCCCGTCTTCCGCAACCGTGATCTGCTGCTCGCCAATCTCGGGTATTTCGGCCATATGTGGGAACTCTATGCCATGTGGGCCTGGCTCCTTATCTATGTGAAGAATGGCTTCGCGGCCCAGGCGCTTCCGTCTCCCACGATCGCCTCCCTCGTGACTTTCGCGGCCATTGCCGTTGGCGCGCTGGGCTGCATCCTTGGCGGCGTCCTGTCTGATCTTGTTGGCCGCACCCTGACGACGGCCGGAATGATGGCGGTGTCGGGCCTGTGCGCGCTGCTGGTGGGCCTTACGTTTGACGGCCCCCCCTGGCTGTTTGTCCTGGTGATCCTTGTTTGGGGCATATCGATCGTCGGCGACTCGGCGCAGTTCTCGGCCGCGGTTTCGGAGCTGGCGGACCAGAGATTTGTCGGCACCGCCCTGTCGGCTCAGCTGGGCATCGGCTTCGCTTTGACGGCCCTGGCGGTCTGGCTCATTCCTTTGTTTGCAGGCTCCATCGGCTCCTGGCAGTGGGCGTTCCTGATGCTGGTGCCGGGTCCGCTGGTCGGCATGGTGGCCATGCTCCTGCTTCGGAGAAGTCCGGCCAGCCTGCGGCTGGCCAAGGGCAGGCGCTGACTCAGATCCTCACGCATGCCCGGCTTCCGACGACAGCATCGCCGGATCGACGCCGATCTTGTGCAGTGCGGCCAGGTATTTGCTGTCGAGGTCATTGCCGAACAGGAGCTCCTCGTCGGCGGTGCAGGACAGCCAGCCATTGCGCTGGATCTCATCCTCGAGCTGGCCCGGTGCCCAGCCGGCGTAGCCGAGCGCCAGCAGTGAGCGCCTGGGCCCCTGGCCGCCGGCAATGGCGCGCAATATGTCGAGCGTCGCCGTCAGCGCCACGCGCTCGTCGATGGGCAATGACGTGTCGGCGGAGAAATAATCGGATGTGTGCAGCACGAAGCCGCGCCCAGGCTCGACCGGGCCGCCGAACTGCACCAGCATCGTCTGCACGTCGTCAGGCAGCCGGATGCGGTTTTCCTGCGGCATGATGTCGAGCCGCTCCAAAAGCTCGCTGAAGGAGATCATGGGCGCCCGCTTGTTGACGATGATGCCCATGGCGCCGTTGTCGGAATGGGCGCACATGAAGATGACCGATCTGTCGAAGCGGGGGTCGCTCATGCCCGGCATGGCGATCAGCATCTGGCCGTCGAGAAAGGATGACCTTTTCATGGAACTCCACCCTTTGCTTCCAGGCCTAGGTTAATGCGATTTGGCCCCGGCGCAAAGCGGTCAATCTGACATTAAGTTGATGGGCCTATACTGGAAGTTGATTTGGCCATGATAAAGGCCAGGTCTAGGACCAATATGAAATCGAGCACAGCATGCGAAGACGCCAGTTCATTTTTGCCGCTTTGAGCCTGCCCGGCCTTTCGGTGGCGTCATGGGCGGGAGCGCAGACGCGCTACCGGGCCCGCCTCATTGGCGGCGAGACGCAAGGCGGCGTGTGGCGTGCGGCGCTCGACATCGCCCTCGACAAGGGCTGGAAAACCTATTGGCGCATGCCGGGCGACGCGGGCGTCCCGCCGCAATTCGACTGGTCGGGTTCCCGCAATGTCAGATCCCTCACCGTTCTGTGGCCGGCGCCGGCGCGCTTCAACGATGAAAGCGGCGAGACGGTGGGATACAAGGACCGTGTTGTTTTTCCACTCGATGTCACGCCGGCGGATGGGGGTGAGCCCGTCGATCTCCGGCTGAATGTGTTTCTCGGCGTCTGCGAGGTCATTTGCATACCGGTTAAGCTTGAGGAAGCTCTCCTCCAGGCTGCTCCGGTACCCGCCGATGCGAGCCTGATCGCCGCCTTCGCCGCGCGCGTGCCGGAGAAGGTCGATGCCCGAGCGCGCTTCCGTGTCGCCCGGGCATCGCTGGTGGAAGAGGCGGACAAGCCGGCCTTGGCGCTGCATCTTGAAGGTCAGGGCTTTGACAGGGGGCTCGATGTCTTTGTCGAGGGCAGCGATTTTGCTTACTTCCGTGCGCCGCGGATGGCGGGCGATGCGGCGAATATCCATCTGCCGATCGACGGCCTGAAAGACCCGGCCAAATTGCGCGGCAAGGCTCTCACCCTCACCATGGTCGCCGGCGATATTCGCCTTGAACAGGACGTCGTGGTCGATTAAGCCTTCGCCTTTCCCGATTGAATTGTGAGGAGCAATCATGATCAAGGTTGGCGATCGTCTGCCCGAGGCCGAATTCATCACCATGACGGCGGATGGTACCCAGAAATTCACCACCGGCACGGTCTTTGCCGGCCGCAAGGTGGTTCTGTTCGCGGTGCCGGGCGCCTTCACGCCGACCTGCAGCATGAACCACATGCCGGGTTTCGTGAAGGAGGCCGAAGCCATCAAGGCCAAGGGCGTCGACACCATTGCCTGCACGTCGGTGAATGACGTGCACGTCATGAATGCCTGGGGCCGCCATTCCGGCGCCGATGGCAAGGTCCTGATGCTCGCCGACGGCAATGGCACTTTCGCCAAGGCGGTCGGCCTCGAAAACGACCTGACCGCCAACAATATGGGCCACCGCTCCAAGCGCTATTCGATGATCGTCGAGGACGGCGTGGTGAAGTCGCTCAATGTCGAGGATAAGCCGGGCGTCAATGTCTCCGGCGCCGACACGATCCTGAAGCAGCTGTGATGGAAGCTCCTCCCGATTTCTCGGGAGGAGGTTTCACCTCTTGAACGGCGCCATGCCGTCGCGCGCCAGTTCGTCGGCGCGCTCATTGTCGTCATGGCCGGCATGGCCCTTGACCCAGTGCCAGCTCACCTGGTGACGTTGCAGGGCGGCATCGAGGCGCTGCCATAATTCGGCATTCTTCACCGGCTTCTTGTCGGATGTCTTCCAGCCATTGCGCTTCCAGCCATGGATCCATTTGCCGATGCCGTCCTTCACATAGACGGAATCGGTATGGAGCTCGACGGTCGCGGGGCGTGTCAGCGCCTCGAGCGCCATGATCGCCGCGGTCAGCTCCATGCGGTTGTTGGTGGTGAGGCGTTCGCCGCCCTTCAATTCCTTCTCATGTCCGTTATAGCGCAATATCGCGCCCCATCCGCCCGGTCCCGGGTTGCCGGAACAGGCGCCATCGGTATGGATCACGACGGTATTTGCCGTCATGCGGCGGGCTTCGCTTCGCGCAGTTCCCGCGGCAGCTTGAAGGACACGTTTTCTTCACGCAACACGACCTTCTCGACGGTCACGTCGTAATGTGCGCGGAACGCATCGATGATCTCGTTGACCAGCACCTCGGGCGCCGAGGCGCCGGCGGTGAGGCCGATGGTCTTGAGATCCTTGAGCCTCGACCAGTCGAGATCGCTCGCCCGCTGCACCAGCTCGGCTTTGGGACAGCCATTCTTGATGCCGACCTCGACCAGGCGCTTCGAATTCGACGAATTGGGCGCGCCCACCACCAGCAGCAGGTCGATCCCGGCGGCGATCGACTTCACCGCTTCCTGGCGGTTGGTCGTCGCATAGCAGATGTCTTCCTTGAACGGTCCGCGGATCTGCGGGAAGCGCCGCTTCAGCGTCTCGACGATGTCGCGCGTGTCGTCGACCGACAAAGTGGTCTGCGTCACATAAGCGAGCTTCGCCGGATCATGCGGCGTGAAATTCTCGGCCTCGGTCACCGTCTCGATGAGCGTGATGGCGCCCGCGGGCAATTGACCCATAGTGCCGATCACTTCCGGATGCCCCTTATGGCCGATCAGCACGATGTCGAGGCCTTCATTGTGGTGGCGCTGCGCTTCCATATGCACCTTGGTCACCAGCGGGCAGGTGGCGTCGATCTGGAACATCTGCCGCTGGCGCGCCGCCTGCGGCACGGCCTTGGGCACGCCATGGGCGGAGAAGATCACCGGGCGGTCGCCGTCGGGAATCTCATCGAGCTCATCGACGAAGACGGCGCCCTTGGCCTTGAGGTCATCGACCACGAATTTGTTGTGCACGATCTCATGGCGCACATAGACCGGCGCGCCATAGAGCTTGAGCGCCCGCTCGACGATGTCGATGGCGCGCACCACGCCGGCGCAGAACCCCCGGGGGGCCGCGAGCAGGATGGTCAGAGCGGGCTTGGTCATGCGGGCTAGATGGCGAGGCAGGGCGGTGATTGTCAAGCGCGCCACCGAGCGGCCGATCGTCACTTATTACGCAGGGGAAATAACAAGTCGAATCAAGGGCTTATTGGTCGTGATTGGTGCGAGAATTTTTGGACGCACAACCCCCGCGTGATTGAGCCTGGCGGCCTTTGTGGCTAAGGCCTGATCACGCATGCCGCCTGAGCATGCAAGCCAGCCGCATGCGGTGCGTCGCCTCGACCTCCTTCTGTCATGTCGCCAGCCAATCCAGCCCACAGACAGACGGAACGGGGGACCTCATGTTCATCACATCCCGGCGCGGGGAAATTGCGCGCGCTTTGTCCTTGACCACCGCCGCAATGGCGCTCGTGGCGGCCGCATCCATGGCCCATGGCCAGGAATCTGAGCAGGACAGTGCCGCTGCGCAGGAAGCCGATGGCGGCGTACTGCTCGACCCGATAGTCATCCGCGCCAAGAAGGAGGGCGATGAAAACTACCGCACCCCGGCATCGGTCACGACGGTGACGCCCGAGGAGCTGAAGCGCGAGAGTGCCAGCCGGGCCGATGACATCTTGCGCACCATTCCCGGCGTCTCCGCCCAGAGTCAGCAGAACAGCCCCGGAATGTCGGTGAATATCCGCGGCATGCAGGATTTCGGCCGCGTCAATGTGATGATCGACGGCGCGCGCCAGACGTTCCAGTTCTCGGGCCACGGTCCGAACGGCACGGTCTTTGTCGATCCGGCGCTCATTCGTTCGGTCGATGTCGCCAAAGGCTTCGTTGCGACCGAAGGCGGGGCGGGCGCCATTGGCGGAGCGGTCAATTTCCGCACCCTCGAGCTTGAGGACATCCTGACCGAAGGCAAGAGCTACGGCGCCGAGACGACCGTGGTTTATGGCACCAATGGCTACAACTGGTCCGAGGTCCTGTCGGCGGGTGTCAAGGATGAGCGCTTCCGGTTGTTCGGCGCGGTGAGCAACCGCGATTCGGACAATTACAAGGATGGCGATGTCTGGTGGGAGGAGCCCATGGAGATTCCGCAGACCTGGCAGAAGACCAAGTCCGCCCTCGCCAAGTTCGGCATGGCATTGACGCAAGACCAGCAGCTCGATGTAGGGCTCGTCGCCTATGACAGCAAATTCGCCAAGGCCTCAGCCGACTACAAGGTCAATGTCCTGACCACCACGGCTAAATATCACTACGACCCGGCGAGCGAGCTCGTCGATCTCAAGGTCAATGGCTTCTATAACCAGACCGATCTGAAACAGGACTTCTTCGCCTTCATCACCGGCGAGAAAATCCACTACAACACCGACACTGTCGGTCTCGATGGCTCCAACACCTCGCGCTTCAGGCTGGGCGCCTTCGATATCGCCGCCAGATATGGCGCCGAGGGTTTCTATGATTGGGTGAAGACCGAGGATGAAGGGTCGGACCAGACCGCGCCCGGCCTGACGCCTGAGGGAGAGCGGGGTGTGGGCGGCCTCTTCTCCGAGGTGACGGCAAGCTGGAAACTGCTCGAGCTCATTGGCGGCCTGCGTGTCGATCACTATTCGCTGACCGGCAAGGGCGTGAACGACGTCACGGGTGGCGGCGGCCAGCCCAATCCGAGCCTGCCGGGCATCCCCGATGTGCCGGTAGGTCCCTTCGAGGTCGACAAATCCGAGACGGCGGTCAGTCCCAAATTCACCGCCGCCGTGACCCCTTTCGATTGGATGCAGCTCTATGCGCTCTATGGCTGGGGCTTCCGCCCGCCGGCGATCACCGAGGTGCTGACGGCCGGCCAGCATCCAGGCGGGCCAGGCGGCTTCGTCAAGTTCTTCCCCAATCCCTTTCTCGACCCCGAGCGCTCGCAAGGATGGGAAGTGGGCGCCAATATCGCGATCGACGATGTATTCGGCGAAGCGAGCAAGGTCAGGATCAAGGCCAGCTATTTTTCCAATGAAGTCGAGGACTATATTGTCGGCGTCGGCGGCCTGTGCGGATTCCGCCTGTGCTATTTCTACGTGAATGCCGACGGGGTGAGCAAAGTAGAGGGCTTTGAGGTCGAGGCCAGTCTCGATCTGGGCTATTTCTTCGCCGGCCTCGGCTATCACGACATCAAGACCGATATCGCCACCGCGCAGCTGCCCGGCCTCGGCTATCTCTCCTATCAGCCCGAGGAAGTATGGACCTTGACCGGCGGCATCCGCCTGTTCGAGGAGAGGTTCACCATTGGCGGACGCATCCGCGATATTTCCGAGACGCTCAATTACAAGAGCTTTGATCCCACGATTCCCGATACCTATTATCCGGCCTATCGGCTCTATGACCTCTTTGCCTCAGCCAAGGTCAATGATCATCTCGATGTGTTCCTGAATGCCGACAACATCACCAACGTGAAATATGTCCCGGCCATGACGACCGACAATGTCAACGGGCCGGGAACGACGATCAAGATCGGGGTGTCGGCGAGACTTTGAGCAGTTTTGCGCCGGAAGGCAGGGCTGAAAACCTGGCCCTTGCCTTTCCGGGGCGGGGCTATTAGGTTCCGGGCGCGAAGAATGCACGCGGGAGAGGCCGGTTCGATCCGGCGCCGAAGGAGCAACCGCCCCGGAAACTCTCAGGCAAAAGGACCGCATGTATTCGCCGACTCTGGAGAGCAGGGGAAAACCCCTCACCGAAGGAGCCAAGCCCATGTGTCGGAGCGACATGGGTGAAATCTCTCAGGTTCTCTGACAGAGGGGGCAGGCTTGGCTGTTGCCGGGTCTTGCTCAATCTTGTCGGAACCGGGAAATTGAATGGCAACGGCCCCTGAGACGCTTCTCCGCACCCCTCTTTACGATCTGCATGTGAAACTGGGCGCCCGCATCGTGCCCTTCGCCGGCTTCGAGATGCCGGTGCAATATCCGACCGGCATCCTGACCGAGCATAATTGGACGCGCAGCTCCGCCGGCCTTTTCGACGTCTCCCATATGGGCCAGGCCCTGCTGGTCGGTCCCGATCACGCAACGACGGCGCGGGCGATCGAGAAGCTGGTTCCGGGCGATGTCGCGGGGCTCGCTCCCGGCCGCATCCGCTACACCCAGATCACCAATCCCGAGGGCGGCATCATCGATGACCTGATGATCACCCGCCCCGCAGCACCCGGCGATGACGGCAAGCTTGGCATTGTCGTCAACGCGTCGCGCAAGCATGTCGATTATGCGTGGCTGAGCGGGCATCTTCCCAAGGGAGTCACGCTGGAGCCCATCGAGGATCGCGCCTTGGTGGCACTGCAAGGCCCCAAGGCCGCGCAGGTCCTGGCGCGCTATTGCACCAAGGTCGCCGATATGGCCTTCATGAGCGCCGCCCAGGCCGAGTTCGACGGCGTTGCTTGCGCTGTTGCCCGCTCGGGCTATACGGGCGAGGACGGTTACGAGATCTCGGTTGCCGCGGACAAGGTCGAGGCCATGGTCGAGACGTTGCTTGCTGATCCCGAGGTCAAGCCGATCGGGCTGGGCGCCCGCGATTCGCTGCGCCTTGAAGCGGGCCTCTGCCTCTATGGCCATGACATCGATGAAGAAACGAGCCCGGTCGAGGCCGATCTCGTCTGGTCGATCGGCAAGAAGCGCCGCAGCGAAGGCGGTTTCACCGGGGCCGAGCGCATCACCCGCGAGATCGCCGAAGGGCCGAAGCGCAAGCGCGTCGGCATCAGGCCGGAAGGCCGGGCACCGGCGCGCGAGAATACGGTCGTCATCAATGAGGAAGGCCGCGCCATCGGCCTCGTGACCTCGGGCGGCTTCGGGCCGACCGTCAACGGGCCCGTCGCCATGGGCTATGTGGAGACGGCCTATGCCGCACCGGGAACCAAGATCAATCTGGTGGTGCGCGACAAGCCCATGCCGGCCCAGGTCGTGGCCCTGCCTTTCACACCGCACAATTACAAGCGCTAACCCCAGGGGAGTCTTCGATGAGCAAGCACTACACCAAGGAACATGAGTGGATCTCCATCGCTGGCGATATCGCGACCATCGGCATCACCAACCATGCCCAGGAGCAATTGGGCGACGTCGTCTTCGTCGAACTGCCGGCGATCGGCAAGGCCGTCACCAAGGGCGGTGACGCCGCGGTGGTCGAATCGGTGAAGGCCGCGAGCGAGGTCTATGCGCCGGTCTCGGGCGAAGTCGTCGAGGTGAACAAGGACCTCGAAGGCGATCCCGCCCTCGTCAACCGCGAGGCGGAGGGCGCCGCCTGGTTCATGAAGGTGAAGCTCAAGGACAAGGCCGAGCTTGCCGATCTGATGGACAAGGCCGCCTACGACAAATTTGTAGCCGCGCAGTAAATTCCGCACAGGACGTTTCCCATGTCGACCAGACGCGCAACACTTGCCGAGCTCGAGCCGCAGGCCAATTTCGTGCCCCGCCATATCGGTCCCAATGCCGCCGAGACCGCGGAGATGCTGAAGGTCCTGGGCAGCACCTCGCTCGAGGATTTCATCGGCAAGGTCATCCCCAGGAAGATCCGCGCGGCCAGGCCTCTCGATCTGCCCAAGGGCAAGGCCGAGCGCACGACCTTGTCCTATCTGCGCCAGATGGCGTCGCGCAACGAGGTGTTCACCTCGATGATCGGCATGGGCTATTACGGCACCGTCACGCCGAAGGTCATCCTGCGCAACATCCTCGAGAATCCGGGCTGGTACACGGCCTATACACCCTATCAGGCGGAAGTGAGCCAGGGCCGCCTCGAGGCCTTGCTCAATTTCCAGCAGATGATCGTCGACTTCACCGGGCTTGAGCTTGCCAGCGCCTCGCTCCTCGATGAGGGCACCGCGGCGGCGGAAGCGATGGCCATGGCGAGACGCGTGGTCAAGACATCGGCCAACATATTCTTCGTTGACCGCGATACGCATCCCCAGACCATTGGCGTGCTGGAAACGCGGGCCCAGGCCTTCGGCTATGAGCTGGTCATCGGCGATCCGCTCAATGATCTGAATCCGGCGAAGGTCTTTGGCGCGCTGCTCTCCTATCCGGGCTCGTCCGGCGAGATCCGCGACTATCGCGCCGTCATCGACAAGCTGCATGGCGCGGGCGCGCTCGCCATCATGGCGACCGACCTCCTGGCGCTGGCGCTGCTGACCCCGCCCGGCGAAGTGGGCGCCGACATTGCCCTGGGCTCCGCCCAGCGCTTCGGCGTGCCGATGGGCTATGGCGGCCCGCATGCCGCCTTCTTCGCCACGCGCGATGAATATAAGCGCGCCATGCCCGGCCGCATCATCGGCGTGTCGGTCGATTCGCATGGCAACCCCGCTCTGCGCATGGCGATGCAGACGCGCGAGCAGCATATCCGCCGCGAGAAGGCGACCAGCAATATCTGCACGGCGCAAGTGCTGCTTGCCGTGATCGCCTCGATGTTCGCGGTCTATAACGGACCAAAGGGTATCCGCAAGACGGCCGAGCGCACCCATCGTCTTGCCGCCATCTTCGCCGAGGCCGTCAAGGGCTTCGGCTACGAGGTTCAGACCAGGGCCTTCTTCGATACGCTGACCATCACCGCACCCGGCCGCGCCCATGCGATCATGGCCCGCGCCAAGGAGAAGCGCATCAATCTGCGTTTCGTCGATGCCGATCATGTCGGCATCTCCTTCGACCAGTCGACGCGCCGCCAGGAGCTTGAGCGCCTGCTCACGGTCTTCAAGACCGATGCGCTGGACAAGGTCGATATCGACAAGCTCGACCGGACGGCCGCCGAGGCGATCCCTGCGGCCCTTATCCGAAAGTCGCCCTATCTCACCCATCCCGTCTTCGAGATGTATCATTCGGAGACCGAGATGCTGCGCTATTTGCGCCGCCTGCAGGCCAAGGACGTGGCGCTCGACCGCTCGATGATCCCGCTCGGCTCCTGCACCATGAAGCTCAATGCCACGACCGAGATGATCCCGGTCACCTGGCGGGAATTCGCCATGATGCATCCCTTCGCGCCGCTCGAGCAGGCGCAGGGCTATCAGCAGCTCTTCGAGGAACTTGAGGAGATGCTGGCCGAGATCACCGGCTTCGACACGGTCTCGCTGCAGCCCAATGCCGGCAGCCAGGGCGAATATGCGGGGCTGCTCGCCATTCGCGGCTACCATCATGCGAAGGGCGACATCAATCGCGATGTCTGCCTCATCCCCGTCTCGGCGCATGGCACCAATCCGGCTTCCGCCGTGATGGCCGGCATGAAGGTCGTCGTCGTCGCCTGCGACGACAAGGGCAATGTCGATGTCGGCGATCTCGAAACCAAGGCCAGGCAGCATGCCGACAACCTGGCGGCGCTGATGATCACCTATCCCTCGACCCACGGCGTGTTCGAGGAGAGCATCAAGGACATCTGCGAGATCATCCACAGGAATGGCGGCCAGGTTTATCTCGACGGCGCCAATCTCAACGCGCAGGTCGGCCTCGTCAGGCCGGCCGAGCTCGGCGCCGATGTCTGCCACATGAACCTGCACAAGACCTTCTGCATCCCGCATGGCGGCGGTGGCCCCGGCATGGGACCGATCGGCGTCAGGGCGCATCTCGCCCCCTATCTGCCGGGCCACAAGGTGGTGCATGGCGTCAATCCGGCGGCCGGGCGCGACCAGTCGCAGGGCCAGGTCTCATCCGCGCCTTGGGGCTCGGCTTCGATCCTGCCGATCTCGTGGACCTATATCGCGATGATGGGCGGCGAAGGCCTGACCGAAGCGACGATCATGGCGATCCTCAACGCCAATTATATCGCCAGGCGCCTCGCGCCGCACTTTCCCATCGTCTATTCAGGACCGGGCGGCTTCATCGCGCATGAATGCATCATCGATCTGCGCTGGCTCAAGGAGCGTACCGGCCTTGCCGTCGAGGACGTGGCCAAGCGCCTCGTCGATTACGGCTTCCATGCGCCGACCATGTCTTTCCCGGTGGTCGACACGCTGATGATCGAGCCCACCGAATCGGAGGGCAAGCGTGAGCTCGACCGCTTCTGCGACGCCATGATCGAGATCCGGCGCGAGATCGCCGAGGTCGAGGAGGGCAAGGCCGACCGCATCAACAATGTGCTGAAGAACTCGCCGCACACCCATCAGCTGCTGCTCGGCGACTGGACCCATCCTTATTCCAAGGAGAAGGCTTTCTTCCCGCTCAAATACATCAATGCCGACAAATACTGGCCGCCGGTGGGGCGCGTCGACAATGTCTTCGGCGACCGCAACCTGGTATGCACCTGCCCGCCGATGGAGGCCTATCAGGAGGCGGCGGAATAGGGTGACGCGTCTGCCGCCTCACTCTCCTTGTCGGAATGATCAGGCCTCGGGAGTCGATTTCCTGCGGCCGAACAGCTTGAACACGCCGCCGCCGGCAACCGCGACGGCGATCAGGATGATCTTCCAGAATTTCGCCAGCGCCACGCCGATGACGGCGAGGAGGCCGAGCTTCTTGGCGGCGATACCGCCGATCAGCGCCGCGATGCCATATTCGGCAACCCGGTCGGTCGAGGCATCGAAGTCCGAATAGCGCTGGCCCGGCTTGTAGTCGAGCGCGGCCAGCAGCACGCCGGCATGCTTCTTGTCCGTGGCGATGGCCTCTTCGCTCGTCACCAGGTTGAGCTCGAAATAGCCCTGCCGGCCCAGCGCATAGGTGTTGTAGTTGATCGTCGATCCATTCTGGGGCACGCCGCGATCCTTGCCGATGATGGACCAGACGAGGCGATGGGTTGCCTCGTCATATGTGGGCTTCTCGGCCCAGCCGACGACATCGAACGCCGGAACGCCGCGCTCCATCCGTTCCTTGTTCGCGGCTTCGGTGCCATCCTTCAGCGATTGCAGAAGTTCATCGGCATTCCAGGTCTTGGCTTCGCTATCGGCGATGTGGCCGCTGTCGGTGTAGTTGATCGTCACGAACCAGAAGGGGTCCTGCTTCGGAATAATCAGGCCGATAAAGCTCTCATGGGTCGAGTTGCCGAAGGCGCGCATGAGTGCCGCACCTTCCTTGACCGGGATGAAGCTGTAGGGGTCATCGAGCCGGATGGTCGCTAGGTCGCGCAAGGCGACGTCGGCCGGGCCGTTGGTCGCCGCCTTGATGGCGGTCTCATAGGCCAGTTGCAGTTCGCTCGGCGTGGTGGATTGATCCGTCTGCGCCAGCGCGCCGGAAGTCCCGCTTGCCGCAAGCAAGGCAAGCGTCGTCAGGACACGAAGGAGATGAAGTGCCATTTGTCCGTCCCATTAACCTGTGGTTGTAATTCTGTGTCGCTCAATGGGAAGGCGTAGCATGTCAGGCGCCGGCGGATCAATGACGAAATGTTGGCAGGCTACAACAGATATCTAGTACCCGGGCAGCACGATGAGCTTGGGCTTGTCCGGCAATTTGGCGGCCGACAGGACGATTGTGGCATCCTTGTTGAATTCGGCATCGAGCGAGCCGCTCATGCCCCTGATGAAGCGCGCCAGCGTCTCCGGCCTGAAATAATGCATCGGCAGGACCACACGCGCTTTGAGCTCTTTCAGGACATTCAGCATATTGGCTTGCGCCATCGTATAGGTGCCGTCGACCGGCACCAGCACGATGTCGAGCCGGCCGATGGCGCCCATTTGCTCTGGGCTGAGTTCGTGATGCAGATGGCCCAGATGGCCGATGCACAGGCCGGCAATCTCGAAGATGAAAATGGAATTGCCATCCGGGATCCGTCCCATGGCCCCGCCGCGTATGTCGGTGGTGACATTGCGGATGCGCACATCGCCCACCGTGAGGTCATGGCGCGCCGGACCGCCATCCGGATTCCAGCCGCGCAGCATATGCTTGATGGCGGGGTCGGGAAACTCGGTGTAGTGGGTGCTGTGGGCGCGGTTCATGGTGACGACATCGGGGATGATGCCGTTGGCATAGCCTGAATAATCCGTGGCGATCCGCACGCCGCCCGGGCTTTCGATCAGGAAGGTGGAATGGCCGACAAAGGTGAACCGCACCTGATCGGCTTCCAGGGCTTCGGCCAAGGCTTGTGCCGGTTGATAGCGGGCGGGCGCTTGCGCCATGGCGAGACATTCGCTCACCGCCGTCTGGGCGCGCGCCGCCGTCAGAGGCATAAGGAGGGCCAGCAGGATTGCAAGCAGCCGCAGGGTGCTCATGGCCCGAGCTTAGCGGCTTCCGTAGCGTCGCTGGAATAGCAGGCGGATCAACTTACCGTCAGGGCTGAAACAAAAAGCCCGGCGCTTGGCCGGGCTTTTGAATGTCGAATGGGTGTCCGCTCAGTTGAGGCGCGATTTGACCGCAGCGATCGATTCCTCGATCAGCGCGGCGCCCTTCGCCCCTTCCGAGGCCGAAGCGAGAAGCTCGGAAGCGGCACTGATGGCGACATCGGTCGCAGCGGTTCGCACATCCTTGACCGCCTGCTGCTCGGCCTGGGCGATCTTCTGCTCGGCCTGCCGGGTGCGGCGCTCCAGCGTCTCGGCCAGCTTGGCGCGCGTCTCATGCGCGAAGGCTTCCGCCTCCTTGCGCGCCAGCGCCACGATGTCCTCGGCGTCCTTCTCGGCCTGGGCGCGCTTCTTCTTGTATTCGTCGAGAAGCGCCTGCGCTTCCTCGCGCAGCTTCTTGGCTTCCGCCAGCTCCTTGGCGATGCGCGCCGCGCGCTCATCCAGCATGGCGGCGATCTTGGCCGGCGCCTTCAGATAGATCAGCAGCGCCACGAAGAGGACGAAGGCGACCGCAACCCAGGTTTCCGCGTTGTTTCCGAACATGCTCAGTTCCCCTGCGCCTTGGCGACGGCCTTGGCGGCATCGGCCTTCGTCACCTTGGTTCCGGTGAGCTGGCCGACGATATCGGTCGCGATATCGGTGGCAAGCTCGGTGACGCTGGCCAAAGCCTTGCTGCGCGTCTCCTGGATGGTCTTCTCGGCCGCGGCGATCTTGGCGGCGAGTTCGCCGTCGAGCTTGCTGCGCTCCTTGTCCACCTCGGCATTGAGCTTGTCGCGCGTCTCCTTGGCGATTGCCTGCGCCCTGCCGCGCGCATCGGCCAGCGCCTTCTCATAGTCGGCGACTGCCTTGTCCGTATCCGCCTTGAAGCGCTGGGCGGCATTGAGATCGCTGTCGATCTGGTTCTTGCGGCCCTCGATGACGCCGCCGGTGCGCGGGATCACGATCTTCGAGATGATGAAATAGAGGACAAGGAAGGTCACCGCGAGCCAGAAGAGCTGCGGCGGCCAGGTGTTGACGTCGAGTTGCGGCATGGCTCCAGCGCCTTATTGGTATCCGGCCGCCGGCAAGGCTTGAGCCCTGCCTTTGGCGAGGCTTCGGCTGAGGATCAGCCGAAGAGGATGAGCATGGCGACGGCGAAGCCGATGAGACCCGTCGCTTCGGCGAAGGCGAAGCCGAGGAACAGCGTGCCGCGCTGGCCGGCGGCAGCCGCCGGGTTGCGGAGCGCACCCGCGAGATAATTGCCGAAGATGTGGCCGATACCGACGCCGGCGCCACCGAGAGCGATGGCCGCGATACCCGCACCGATCATCTTTGCTGCTTCAACTTCCATCTGACTTCTCCTGTTGAATGGATGGATTAATAATTAGTGGTCCACATGCATGGCATCGCTGAGATACATGCAGGTGAGAAGGGCGAAGACATAGGCCTGCAGCGCCGCCACCAGCAGCTCGAGGCCATAGAGGCCGACCATGGCGATGAGCGGCAGCCAGCCGGCGGTGACGCCGAGCATGACGACGAAGCCGCCCATGACTTTCAGCATCATGTGGCCGGCCATCATATTGGCGAAGAGACGGATCGAGAGGCTGAGCGGGCGGATGAAATAGGATACGATCTCGATGATGACGACCAGCGGCAGCAGATAGACCGGAACGCCGGACGGCACGAACAGCTTGAGATAGCCGAAGCCGTTGCGGATGAAGCCGATGATGGTGGCGCCGATGAAGACGACGAGCGCCAGCGCCAGGGTGACGATGATGTGGCTCGTCACCGTGAAGGAATAGGGGATGAGGCCGAGGACGTTGCAGAACAGGATGAAGGTGAAGAGCGTCAGCACGAAGGGGAAATAGGTGCGGGCATTCTCATGCAGCACTTCCTTCGTCATGTTCTCGATGAATTCGTAGATGCTCTCGGCGGCCGATTGCAGGCGGGTCGGGATGAGGTTCTTGGGCGCGAGCAGGAAGAGGAGGGCGACGCACACCACCGCGATGATGGCCCAGAGGCCGGAATTGGTGAGCGAGAAGGGGCCGAGATCGATGATGTTGTTGATCTGGAACTGATGGATCGGGTCGATGATCTTCTCGCCATGCTCAGGCGCCGCACCCGCTGCCGCTTCCGTTGTGCTCGTTGACACGTTCAATCCTCGTCATCGTCTTTGACCGACGGCGCCACCGGGCCCTTGCCGCCCAGCACTTCCTCGGCCTGTTTGCTCTTTGAGAGCCGCATCACATTGACGACCCCCGCAGCGATCCCGAACGGCATGAGGGCCAGCATGACCCACGGCGCCGTGCCGAAATATTTGTCCGCCATCCAGCCCAGGCCCATGCATACGAGGAGACCGACCATAAGCTCGGTCACCGCGCGCATCGCAAGACCCGCGGCCGACCCTTCGGTCGTGTCGGGCCCAACCCCCTTGCGCTGGCTCAGACTGGTGTCCAGCCGCTTTTCCAGATCCTTGAGCCGATCATCACCAGATGAGTTCATGATCCCGCTCGAAAAAATGGCTGATGCGACGTAAACGCCCCT
Organism: Taklimakanibacter lacteus; assembly: GCA_003576695.1. Classification (GTDB taxonomy): domain Bacteria; phylum Pseudomonadota; class Alphaproteobacteria; order Rhizobiales; family Aestuariivirgaceae; genus Taklimakanibacter; species Taklimakanibacter lacteus. The sequence goes on along the minus strand of QOZQ01000005.1, from coordinate 126,626 downwards.
CAAAAATCGCGCGCACCATAGAGTTTGGGCAAAAACGTGTCAAGCAACGCCTGTGCGATTCAAGCCTTTGATTTGCTTTGGTTTTCAGCGCTCCTGTAACGATGCGGCGATTCGCGCGGCGGATTGCGCGAAGCGCTGGGGAAAATGAGATTCTCCAGGCACCCGATGTGGCTGGTTCGGTGGGTGAAAAATAGGCTGACGCGGTTCGGCTGAGTGCGTAACCATGGCGCTTGCTGCGTCGATCGATTCCTGAGTCGGCGGATGCAATGAGGGCCCGCAATGGCTGAATCTGTTGCCGTGAAGAAGGATTGGTGGTCGGCGGTCTCGGCCTATCTCACCCCTCGCATGCTCATCATCCTGGCGATGGGCTTCGCCTCGGGGCTTCCGCTGCTGCTGACGCTCTCGACCCTCTCCTACTGGCTGTCCAAGCTCGGCGTCGACAAGACCACCATCGGCCTCTTCGCTTTGGTCGGCACGCCCTACACCTTCAAGTTCCTGTGGTCGCCCATCATGGACCAGGTGCCGCTACCGATTCTCACCCGGCTACTGGGACGGCGGCGCAGCTGGCTCCTCCTGACGCAACTGCTGCTGGCGGCCGCCATTTTCGCCATGGGCCAGGTCGATCCGACCGTCGAACCGTGGATGACGGCCCTCATCGCCGTCATCGTCGCCTTCCTGTCCGCCAGCCAGGACATCGTCATCGATGCCTATCGCATCGAGTTTCTGCCCCAGGACGAACAGGGCCATGGCGCCGCCGCCACGCAGATCGGCTATCGCTTCGGTCTTCTGCTCGCCGGCGCCGGCGCGGTCGGGCTGTCGGATTTCTATCCCTGGTCGGTGGTATTTGCCGTGCTGGCCGCGGCGATGCTCGTCTGTGCGCTGCTGACCTTGTTCGTGCCCGAGCCCAAGGTCGCCATCGTGCACGGCAAGCGCGATTACATCCAATGGATCAAGGAATCCATCATCGATCCTTTTGCCGATTTCATTAGCCGCCGCGGCTGGTTCATCATCCTGCTCTTCGTCCTGTTCTACAAATTCGGCGACGCGCTCGGCGGCACCATGGCTAACCCCTTCTATATCGAGATGGGCTATACCGGCGTCCAGATCGCCAGCGTCAGCAAAGTGTGGGGCATATGGATGACCATCGTCGGCGCGCTGATCGGCGGCATCGCGGTGGCCCGCTGGGGCGTGTTCAAGGCCCTGTTGATCGGCGGCGTCCTGCAGGCCCTCACCAATTTCGCCTTCGCCTATGTCGCGCTGAAGGGAGCCGGAGGCGACAGTGCTCTGTGCGCCGGGGAAGCCGCCAGCACTCTATGCACGGCCTTTCCTCCCGCTCTGACGCTCGCCATCACGGCCGACAATATCGCCGGCGGCGCCGCGGGCGCAGCACTCGTCGCCTATTTGTCGGGCCTGTGCAATGTCGCCTTCACTGCGACGCAATATGCCCTGCTGACATCTTTCATGGCGCTTGGCCGCACCTGGCTGTCATCGGGCAGCGGCTGGCTCGCCGACCACACCGACTGGTTCACCTTCTGGAGCCTGACCGCTCTGCTGGCCATTCCGGGATTGCTGCTCCTGCTGCGGATCATGCGACTCTATCCGTCGGGCGCGGTGGTTAAGCGCAGCAGCGCCTAGTCCCAGTGATTGAAGATGATGTCGCCGAGGCGGCGCGGGCGCCAATAGCCCATCTGCTCCATTTCGGTCGAGGCCAATTCCCGCACTGACGCGTGGTCCGGAGGCGACGTCAGGATCTCCTTGCCGAGGAAGGTGAATGCTCCACGATTCTGGCCGTGGAAGCTGTCAGGTATGTCCGCGAAAATGGGCTCGTGTGCTTCCGTCTCGGCGAAGCCGACAAGCGGGTGAAACGCGTTTAGAAGAATGACAACGCGCAATCCGCGCCCCTCGAGACGAAACGAATGGAAATTCCGTCCGACGAGGTCATCCGCCGCGCTGCCGGTGATAGCACCGTGAACGCTGCGCGCAACCTCATGACTCAGCGCCTTGAGCCCTTTGAACAGATCATGCGGCTTCTGGCCACTGAACCCCGTAACACCGCTCGGCAGGATGAATGGCGGAACGGTAACCGGCATTGATCGGATTGCCGATCAGCCCGCTTCCGCCACCAGCTGCTCGGCGGTTTCGAGATCGACCGACACCAGCTGCGACACGCCGCGCTCCATCATGGTGACGCCGAACAGGCGGTTCATGCGCGCCATGGTGAGCGGGTGGTGGGTGATGATGAGGAAGCGCGTCTCGGTGCGATCCAGCATTGCATCGAGCAGGTTGCAGAAGCGCTCGACATTGTGGTCGTCCAATGGCGCATCGACCTCGTCCAGCACGCAGATCGGCGAGGGATTGGTGAGGAACACCGCAAAGATGAGCGACATGGCCGTGAGCGTCTGCTCGCCGCCCGAGAGCAGCGACAGGACGGTCGGCTTCTTGCCGGGTGGATGGGCGAGAATCTCGAGGCCCGCTTCCAGCGGGTCTTCCGATTCGATGAGCTGCAATTCCGCCTTGCCGCCGCCGAACAAAGTGGTGAACAGCTGGCCGAAATTCTCGTTCACCGTGCCGAAGGCATCGAGCAGGCGCTGGCGGCCTTCGCGGTTGAGGCTCTGGATGCCGCCGCGCAATTTGGCGATGGCCTGCACGACGTCGTCGCGCTCCTTGGTGAGGCCTTCGAGCTGCTTGGCCACCTCCTCGGCCTCTTCCTCGGCCCTGAGATTGACGCCGCCCAGCCTCTCGCGGTCGTCGCGGAGTGCTATGAGCTTGCGCTCGACATCCTCGAGCGGCGGCATCTTGTCGTCTTCGAGGCCCGCGGTCTGTGCGATCTCCTGCGGCGCGCAATTGAGCGTCTCGGCGATGCGTCGCTCGACCTCGGCATGGCGCTCGCGCGATGATTCGAGCCGCGCCTCGAGCCGCGCATGTTCCTCGCGCGAATTCGACGCCTGATCCTGCGCGGCGCGCAGGGCCTGATCGGCGGCGCGCACATTGTTCTCGGCTTCGGCGAGGGCATCGGCCGCCGCCTTGCGTTCGCCTTCGGCCTGCTGAAGCGTGTTCAACAGCTTCAGGCGCTTGTCGGCGAAGAGCTGCGGCAGGTCGGACATTTCGGCAATGGCCGCCCGCGTCTCGTCGGCACGCTTGGTCAGGGCCTCGATCTGGGTGGCGGCGCGCCGGGCGCGCTCCTGCCACTGCGCCTGCTCCGCCGCGATGGTCTTAAGGCGATCGGCGCGGTTTTGCGCCTCGCGCTCGACGCCGTCATGGCGGGCGCGGGCTTCGGCATAGACGGCGCGCTCACGATTGACGCTGTCGCGCAAGCCCCCGATTTCCTGGGTGAGCCCGTCGAGCGCCGGCAGGTCGGCAAGCTCGGTTTCGGCGGCCATGAGGCGCGATTGCGCCTCGGCCAAAGTCGCTTCGACGCGCCGCTTGGCTTCATCGAGGGCGCCCGTCTGCTGCAGGCGCTCGGCCACCTGCCGCTCATGCTGGCTGAGCGCCCGCCTCGCCACCTCGACCGCCGATGTGGCGGCGCGCCAGGCTTCGCGACGCTCGCGCTCGGCGCGCACCGAGGCTTCGACGGCGCCCTTGGCCTGATCGAACAGGCTCTTGCCGCGCTCCATCGCCTGCTGCGCGTCGACCATCTCGGCCTCGAGCGCCACCAGGCGATTGCGTTCGGCGAGCCGCTTTGCCGCGGCACTTGGTGCATCGGCGGCGGCGGTGAAGCCGTCCCAGCGCCACACATCGCCCTCGACGCTGACGAGGCGCTGGCCGGGCTTCAATTCGCTCTGCAGTGCCTGGCCCAGTGCCCGGCTGACGATGCCGATATGCGAGAGCCGGCGCGCCAAAGCCGGCGGCGCATCGACGAAGCGGGTGAGAGGCTCGGCGCCATCGGGCAAGGGATGAGTTTCGGAAAGAGGCGGCAATCCGCGCCAGTGCACCGGCGCGGCCTCATCGGCCGACGCATCGATGTCTTCGCCCAGGGCGGCGCCCAAAGCGGTTTCATAGCCGCGCTGAACTTTCAGGGCATCGACCAGCGGCGGCCACAGGTCGCCGTCATTGGCGCGCAGCAGATTGCTGAGCGTGCGAACCTCGGTGGTCAGGCTTTCCGACGCGCGCCGTGCGTCGTCATAGGCCTGCCGGCTGTCGGTCTCGTTCTGCCGGGCCTGGCGCAATTGCGCTTCCGCCTCGTTGCTCGCCTGCTCGGCTTCGGCGACGACCAGAAGGGCGGTCTCCACCGCCTGAACCAATCTTTCTCCTTCAGATGGCGGAGCCATCTGCGCAATGAGCGCCTGGAAGCGCTGTCCGATATCCTGGGCCTCACGCTCGAAGCGGGAAATGCGCTGGCGCTGCTCGTCGATGACGCGCTGCGCGGCATTGCGCTTGGCGGTGAGATCCGAGAGCCGCATATTTGCTTCGTCCAGCACCTCCTGCGCGCGGGCGAGGGCTTCGGCGGCCTCCTGCAGCTTGAGGGCTGCCTCGGCGCGATGTTCGGCATCGCTCTCCTCGGCCATCCGCAGCTCGGCATCTTCGCCGCCAAGCCTTTCCAGCACGCTGGTCGTATCGCGGATCGTTTCTTCCTCGCGGCCGAGATCGGCCACCGCCTGCACCAGGCGGGCTTCGAATTCCTTGCGCCGCGCCTCGGCGCGCTTCTCTTCCTCGTCGAGACTGGAGCGCTCGATCGAGAGGCGCTGCAGCACCGCGGCGCGCACCGTCTCCTGCTCGCGCAGGCCCGGCAATTTGTCGCCGAGATCGTCACGATGGCGCAGCGCTTCCGATGCCGCCTGCGTATGTTCGGCGAGGAGGCGGGTTGCCTCATCAAGCGCCTTGGCGTCGCGCTCGGCGTGGTCGGCGGCGTCCTTCCAGGTGAGATAGAGGCCGGCCGCTTCGAGCCTGCGGATCTCGGCCGAGAGCGACTTGTATTTCGCCGCCTGGCGCGCCTGGCGCTTGAGGCTCGACAGCTGCGCCTGCAATTGCCCGATGACGTCCTCGAGCCGCGCCACATTCTGCTCGGCCGCCTTGAGCTTGAGTTCGGCCTCGTGGCGACGGGTATGGAGGCCGGTGATCCCGGCCGCCTCTTCGAGGATCAGCCGGCGCGCCTGCGGTTTGGCGCTGATGATCTCGCCGATCTGGCCTTGCCGGACCAGGGCGGGCGAGCGGGCGCCGGTCGAGGCATCGGCGAACAGCAGTTGCACGTCGCGGGCGCGCACGTCGCGGCCATTGATGCGATAGGCCGAGCCCGCTTCACGCTCGATGCGGCGCGAGATTTCAAGTGTCTCATTGTCGTTGAACTGCGCAGGGGCGGTGCGCTCGGCATTGTCCATGGTGACGAGCACTTCCGCCATGTTGCGCGCCGGGCGATGGGCGGTGCCGGAGAAGATGACGTCGTCCATGCCGGAAGCGCGCATGCTCTTGTATGAGTTTTCGCCCATCACCCAGCGCAGCGCTTCGAGCAGGTTGGATTTGCCGCAGCCATTGGGCCCGACGACACCGGTCAGTCCCTTTTCGATGACCAGCTCCGTCGGCTCGACGAACGACTTGAAGCCCGAAAGCCTGAGTCGCGAGAACTTCATAACCCCACCCCTTGCAGTCCAAAAAGCGCAAGGCGATGTCCGTTCCTAGAGGAGCGGATCGATCGCCTTGCGGAATTCCTCGATTGATGTCTCACCCTGCAGTTGCTCGCCATTCACGAAAAAAGTCGGAGTGGAATCAACACCGAAGTCTTTGTTGGCCTTCTCTGCCACCTCGATGATGCCCTTCCTAACGTCCTCATTCTTTAGGCAGGCCTCAAAGCTCTCTTTCGTGAAGCCAGCGAGCTTCGCGATCTTCTCCAATCCGTCTTTTGGCGCCTGAAGCCACGCGTCCTGCTGTTCGAAAAACATATCGAGCAGCGGGAAATACTTTTCCTTGGGCGCACAGCGCGCCAGCATGAAAGCCGCAAGTGCCGGCTGGTTGAGTGGGAACTCACGGAAGATGAAGCGGATCTTGCCGGTGTCGATATATTCCTTCTTGAGGTCCTTGAAGGTCGTGTTGTGGAAGTTGGCGCAATGCGGACATGACGCTGAGGCATATTCGACCACGACGACCTTGGCGGTCTCGGGTCCCATGGCCATGTCGCCTTCGGCCGGCGGCGCATGCAGTGCGGCAATATCGACGGCGGCTTGGCCGGTCGAGGCAAATCCCGTCGCGGCAGCCAGGCTAGTGGCCCCGAGAATCAGTTGGCGGCGATCTAGGTACATATTGGCTCCTGACTACTAGATATTGGGGGTTGTGACCAAGAGGTCATTTTGCCTGTGGAGAACGGGGGCTTAGGACCCCGGTTCCCAGCCGGCGCAGGGCCTCCTTGAGGGCGGGGTCGGCGACCGCTTCGAGGCGGGAATCGAGCGCCCGGGCCTGCTCGGGAGCGAGTTCGGGGGCCAAGCGGGGCTCGGGTTTCCGGCCGCTCAGCCGGCCCTGCGTGATCTTGACCGAGGAAATGGCGCCATAGCCATAGAAACTGTTGATCCGGTCGATGATCCGGGGTGTCTCATGCTGGAGGTCCAGGCCGCGCCCGGGAACCGCCCGGATCACCAGGGTTCCGCCCTGCTTGCGCTCATCGTCCTGGCCGCGCGGCCATCTGATCCGCTCGGGCTCGCTCCATTGCGCCAGGCCGTCGCCAACGATGGCCGGCCATTGCGTGATGAGGTCGGCATAGGCAAAACCATAGCGCGCAAAGGCAGCGCGCGTCAGGGCGCGGAAGTCTTTGTCGAGCGTTTTCATATGAGGGATCATGTCGCCGCGAACCATGGCGGAACAAGGGCTTTCACCGAAGCGTGAACCGGAATCTGGTCGGCTTCTCGCCTGGTATGACCGTCATCGCCGCGCCTTGCCCTGGCGGGCGGCGCCGGGCGAGTCACCCAATCCCTATCATGTCTGGCTGTCCGAGATCATGCTGCAGCAGACGACGGTGGCGACGGTCGGAACCTATTACCGCAAGTTCCTGGATCTCTGGCCGACGGTCGAGGCTCTGGCGGCCGCCCCGCGCGAGGATGTGCTGAAGGCCTGGGCCGGGCTTGGCTACTATGCACGGGCGCGCAATCTCCATGCCTGCGCCAGGATGGTGGCGGAAGAGCTGGGCGGGAGGTTTCCCGATACCGAAGAGGGGTTGCGTGCTCTGCCGGGCGTCGGCCCCTATACCGCGGGCGCCATTGCCGCCATCGCTTTCGACCGGCGGGCGGCAGCCGTCGACGGCAATGTCGAGCGGGTCATGGCGAGGCTCTATGCCATTGAGGCGCCCTTGCCCGACGCCAAGCCGGAGATCCGGGAAAAGACGCTGGCTCTCGTGCCGCAGGAGCGCGCCGGCGATTTCGCCCAGGCGCTGATGGATCTGGGTGCCACCATCTGCACGCCGAAGCGCCTCAACTGCATGATCTGTCCGTGGACGGATGAGTGCGCCGGACGGCGGGCCGGCATTGCCGACGAGCTGCCGCGCAAGCGGGAGAAGGCCGAACGGCCTCACCGCAAGGGTGTCGCCTTCTGGGTGGAGCGCGACGATGGCGCCGTATTGCTGCGCGAACGCCCCGACAAGGGCCTGTTGGGCGGCATGATGGAAGTGCCCTCGACCGGATGGACCACCGGGAGTCCGTCCGATCCCGCGGCCGAAGCGCCGCTCAAGGCGGCATGGCGCAGGACCGGCCGGAGGATCGAGCACACTTTCACCCATTTCCATGTCGAGCTCGACATCTGGTCGGCGCAGGTACCGGCACATGCCGATGTTCCGGATCGAAGGGCGCGCTGGGTGAAGCGCGAAGATCTTGCCGGCGAGGCGCTGCCCAGCGTCATGCGCAAGATCGTCGCGGTGATGAGCTGATTACCGGCTGTCGAGATGGTACGGTCTCAACAGCACCTCGGCGGGAATGTTCCACTCTACTGAGAGCTTGTGCGCCATCTGCATCGTTAAAGGTCGTTTTCGCCCCAGTATTTCCGATGCGCGTGATCGCGACCCGATGAGCTCGCTGAGATCTTTCTGCGTATATCCCGATATCTCCATCCGGTACTCGATTGCCTCGATTGGATCGGTCGCCTCTATGGGCCAATGCCTGCTTTCATAGGTTTCGATCAGGCTGGCCAGAACATCAAAGCGATTTGCAGCCTCGGTCCCAGGGGCTGGTTGATTTTCGAAGTAGTGCGCGATCTCGGCAAGCGCCCAATCGTAATCGGCCTCGTTGCGTATGGCACGGATATTCCTCATCACACGGTCTCCGGGTCAATGGCGTCATACTTGTACATGCTTGCCGACAAATTTGATCAGGACACGTTTGAAAGCATAAGCGACATGCACCGCCAGTCTGTACTTGTTGCCGCCTATATCGAAGATGCGGCGGTTGTCTCCGATGAAGTCAACTGTCGTGCCGAACATCCGTTTGACATCGGCGGGTGTGTTCCGGCTTGCCTTGTCTACGACCTGATACCAGTTCTTCAGGGGAATTTCCGCCCGCGGGTGTCGCTCCCAGAACTGTTTCAGGGGTCGCTTGGCAATGACCTGCATCGTCCAACATATAGGACGTTCCCGATTTGGGAACAGGGGGCTTAGTCCGCGCTGCCCATTTCCTGGCGCACTTGCTGGCGCAGGAGGTCGATGGGGATGAGGGCCTTGCCCTTGCGCATGTGCCAGAAGGTCCAGCCGTTGCAGGCTTCCGCGCCTTGCACATGGGCGCCGATCTTGTGGATCGAGCCCGAGGCGTCGCGGCAGGCGATCGAGCCGTCGGCGCGCACTTTGGCGGCGATCCGCTGGGCCGGGTCGTAAAGCGTGTCGCCCGCCTTCACAAGGCCGCGCTCGATCAGCGAGCCGAAGGGGATGCGGGGTTCGGCGCGCTTGCCGGTCGAGACCTTGAGCGCCTCGGGGGCTAAGGTTTCGGTGGCGCCGATGCGGGCCTTGGCCGCCTTGGCATAGGTCTTGTCACGCTCGATGCCGATGAAATGCCGCCCGAGCTGCTTGGCGACGACACCGGTGGTGCCCGAGCCGAAGAAGGGATCGAGCACGAGGTCGCCCGGCTTGGATGACGACAGCAGCACGCGCCTGAGCAGCGCTTCCGGCTTCTGCGTCGGATGCAGCTTGTCGCCCTTGCCGTCCTTCAGCCGCTCGCCGCCCGAGCAGATGGGGAGCAGCCAGTCGGAGCGCATCTGCAGTTCCTCATTGAGCGCCTTCATCGCGTCATAGTTGAAAGTGTAGCGCGAGTCCTGATCGCGGCCCGCCCAGATCAGCGTCTCATGCGCATTGGTGAAACGCCGGCCACGGAAATTCGGCATCGGGTTGGTCTTGCGCCAGATCACATCATTGAGGATCCAGTAGCCCAGATCCTGCAGCAGCGCGCCGACGCGGAAGATGTTGTGATAGGAGCCGATCACCCACAAGGCGCCATCGGGCTTGAGGATGCGCCGGCATTCCTTCAGCCAGGCGCGGGTGAAGCTGTCATAGTCGGTGAAGGAGGCGAACTTGTCCCAGTCGTCATCGACCGCATCGACCTTGCTCTGGTCGGGCCGGTGCAGGTCGCCATTGAGCTGCAGGTTATAGGGCGGGTCGGCGAAGACGAGATCGACAGATCCGGCCGACACCTTGGCCAGCTGCTCAAGGCAGTCGCCGATCAGAATCGTATCGTAAAGCGGCTTAAGATCAGGCCGCGACTCGAACCCCATGAAACACCCCAACGCCTACGCAACGAACTTACGAATCCTTTATGAATCAAAGGGATTCACGGGTGAATCGGCTTCTGGGGAAATGGTTAACGGGTGCCGTTAAGCGGCTCGATTTGCAGCGTTTTCGCACAAGGCGCGAACGGGCTCGAAGGAGCGCCGGTGATGCGCCGAAGGTCCAAGACGCGTAAGCGCCGCCTGGTGATCGGGCGTGCCATAGCCCTTGTGCTGGGCGAAGCCATAGCCGGGGCATTGCTGGTCGAGAGCGATCATGATCCGGTCACGCGTCACCTTGGCGATGATCGAGGCTGCCGCGATCGAAAGGCATTTTCCGTCGCCTTCGATGATCGTCTGGGTCGAGCAGGAGAGCTTGGGCGCGCGATTGCCGTCGATGAGAGCGAGCACCGGCATGCGCTTCAGGCCTGAGACTGCCTGGATCATCGCCGCATAAGTCGCCTGAAGAATATTATCGCGGTCGATCACCTCGACATCGACAATACCGACGCCGACCTCGGCCCGTGCATAGATTACGTCATAGAGCTCTACGCGCCGCTCATGCGTCAGCTTCTTCGAATCGTTGAGACCATCCGGCAGCGCGGCGGGATCGAGGATCACGGCGGCAGCGACCACGGGTCCTGCCAGGGGCCCACGCCCCGCTTCATCGACGCCCGCCACGAGCGAGAACCCGCGCGCAAAGGCATCGCGTTCGAAGTTGAAATGCGGCAGGTCCGAATCAGCACGTCTCATGCCGCCAGTGTGGCGGCTTCAGTCCGTGGGGGTCAATATTCCAATTCCTCCCTCCCCGCTTGCGGGGAGGGACGTCACGGCTTTGCCGTGACCGGGTGGGGTATTGGTTTCACAAAAGGGTCTTCGCCTTGCAGCACGGCCCAGATCGTATCAGCAGAAGCGTCAGGATCGCGATTGATATCTGTATTCCACAAACGCGCAATTCGGTAACCCTTGGCGCGGAAATGCGCATCGCGCCTCTCGTCATGGGCGAGGCCCCGCTTCTCGCCGTGCTGGCTACCGTCCACTTCGACGATCAGCTTGTGAGTTTTACATAGGAAGTCGAGAACATATCCATCGATCGGAGCTTGTCGGCGAAAATGATAGCCTTTGCTGCACCAGGTTCTCAGTCTGACCCAAAGTTTTACTTCCTCTGGCGTCATGCGCTTGCGAAGCGCGCGTGCGAAAGAAATAGGATCACTCATGAACCCCACCCGTCCGCCTTCGGCGGCCACCCTCCCCGCAAGCGGGGAGGGAGAAGTTTCGTCAATTCTTCGGCCAGGCCGAGAAGATTGCATTGAGTTCGCCATGCGGCACGGCGTCTTTGGCGAAGGTGAAGGTTCCCTTGCTCTGCACCTCGCGCGCTGCGGCGAGGAAGGCGCCGACCGCCGCGCGGGCAAAAGCGCCGCCGACACTGATGCGCCTGACGCCGAGGCGGCTCAGCTCCTCGACCGTGAGCAGGTTTCCTTTCAGGCCCATTACCACATTGACCGGCCGGTCGACTTCCCGAACGACTGCTGCGATATCTTCGGAACTGGTGAGGCCCGGTGCGAAGAGCACATCGGCGCCGGCATTCTGGAAGGCCTGCAGCCGCATGATCGTATCGGCGAGATTGGGTCGGCCGTGCAGGAAATTCTCCGCGCGCGCCGTCAGCATGAAACGGAAAGGCAGGCTCTTCGCCGCTTCGGCGGCAGCGGCAACCCGCTCGACCGCCGCCTCGAACTCATAGATCGGATTGTCCTTGCGTCCCGTCGCATCCTCGATCGATCCGCCGACGAGGCCCGCTTGCCCGGCGAGCTTGATGGTCTTGGCGCATTCTTCCGGCGCATCGCCGAAACCGCCCTCGAGATCGGCCGAGACCGGCAGGCTCGAAGCATCGGCAATGGCTCCGGCATTGCCGAGCGTTTCTTCGCGCGTGACGGCATCGGCGCCGTCGGGCCTGCCGATGGAAAAGGCAAAGCCGGCACTGGTCGTCGCCAGCGCCTGGAAGCCCAGATGCTGCAGAAGCCGCGCGCTGCCCGCATCCCAGGCATTGGGGATGACGAAGGCACCTTGCTCTTCGTGGAGCGCGGCGAACGCCTTTCCTTTTTCTTTCTGCGAGATCATGGTTCCCCCTCTCAAAACAGCTTGAGCTGCTCTCCTGGCATGGGCGGGCGCCGGAACGCGTCAGTAGCGAGCTGGAGCCGCTCCCGGTTGAAGCCCAGGCGCTGCGCCGCCATTTCGAAGCGCCGCCCGATCGACCAGGCATAGGGCCCGGTGCCGGTGAAACGACGCCCGAAGGTCGCGTCGTTCTCCTTGCCCTGACGTACTTGCCGGATCAGCGACATGACCTTTGCGGCGCGGTCGGGGAAATGGGTTGTGAGCCATTCGCGGAAGATATCCTTCACCTCGAGCGGCAGACGCAGCACCACATAGCCTGCCTCGCGCGCTCCCGCGGCATAGGCGGTCTTCAGGATACTATCGATCTCGCTGTCATTGAGGCCGGGAATGATCGGCGCCGACATCACGACGGTGGGAATGCCGGCGGCCGAAAGCCCTTCGAGCGCGCCGAGCCGCTTCGTCGGCGTCGCCGCCCGAGGCTCCATCGCGCGCGCCAGCTTCGGATCGAGCGTCGTCACCGAGACCGCCACCTTCACCAGGTTGCGTTTTGCCATGTCCTTGAGGATGTCGATGTCGCGCAGCACCAGCGCTGATTTGGTGACGATGCCGACCGGATGGCCGTACTCGGCCAGCACTTCCAGCACCTGGCGCGTGATGCGGTAGTCGCGCTCGATCGGCTGATAGGGATCGGTATTGGCGCCGAGCGCGATGGTCATCGGCTCATAATGCGGGCTCGACAATTCCGCCCGCAGCAGCTCCGCCGCATTGGTCTTGGCGAACAGCTTGCTTTCGAAATCGAGGCCGGGCGACAGGCCCATATAGGCGTGGGTGGGCCTGGCATAGCAGTAGGAGCAGCCATGCTCGCAGCCGCGATAGGGATTGATCGACTGCCGGAAGGAGATATCGGGCGAGTCGTTGGTGGTGATGATCTTCTTCGGCGTCTCTTCGAATACCGTCGTCTTGAGCGGCGGCAGGTCTTCCAGCGTCTGCCAGCCATCGTCGAACAGCGCCGTGCCATGCCGCTCATAGCGGCCCGGCATGTTGAGACGGGCGCCGCGGCCGCGCTGCTGCTGGGGCAGGGTCGCGTAGCGGCCTGCTCCGAGCGCAGACGGGTCAAGCCCGCTCGCCTGGCGCCTGTCGATCAACGTGGTCATGGAGAAAATCTAGTCGTTCTCCATGAACAAATCAAGAACAGTTTTTGAGAAATTCCCTATGGCTTGGGCGTCGTGATCGCGTCCTTGAGCTCGGGATATTTGGCGGTGATGGCGTCAAATCCGCCTGATTTAGCCACTTCCTTGATAGCGGCATCGAGCTTGGCCTTGAGCGCCGCATCGCCCTTGCGTATGCCCGCACCGATGCCTTCACCCAGCACCTTGGCGTCGGTGATGCTCGCTTTGTATTCGCAGCAGGCCTTGCCGTTGTCCGTCGCCAGGAAGCCGCTCATCACTGCCGCACTCCCGATCGTGTAGTCGATGCGGCCGGAAGCCAGGTCCTGGTTGGCTTCATCCTGCGTGGCATAGGTTTTGATTTGCGAGCCTGCCGGAGCGTAGGTGTCCTCGACATGCTTGGCCGAGACGGTGGCACCCTGGACGCCGATCGACTTGCTGGCGAGATGCTGAGGACCGACATCGAGGTCGCCGTCCTTGGGGCCGACGACCCACAAGGTGGTGCGGTAGTAAGTGTCGGAGAAATCGATGACCTCGCGGCGCTTTGGCGTGATCGACATGGCGCTCCAGATCACATCGATCGTGTTCGACTGCAGCGCCGGGATGATGCCGTCCCAGGCCACTTCGACATATTCGCATTTCTCGTTCATGGCCTTGCAGACGGCGTCGATGGCATCGACCTCCCAGCCGACCCATTTGCCCGATGCATCCTTCGAGCTGAAGGGCGGGAAAGGCTCGGCCGCGAACCCGATCTTGAGATCGGCTTGGGCAAGTCCGGCCTGCAGGGCCGTGAGGCCTAACGCCAGGACCAGGGCTTTCAACAACTTCTGCATCATCGACTCCGCGCGATCTGGTCAGGAGATTGGCCGCCCCGATCACGCGTTTCCCGGTGATCGGGGTTCATCATAGGCCATATGCGCGCTTGTATATGGCAGTATCTGTACGGGTGGTTAAATCGAAGCCTTCAGAATTCATTGACCATGATCGAGTGGCGAGCCTTTGCGATGATCGTTTCGAACGGATGATCAGTTGCAGGCGTTGTGGCCGCGCAGGATGGCGCCCGAGAGCAAGACGCTCAGTTCCGCTTGCCTCCGGTCCTTGATGCCGCGGCCCGGCCGAGATGCGGGCGGATGAAAATATTGCGGCAGACGCGGTCGCGAGCGGTCAGCCCTTGCGCCGCTGCAGGTGCTCGTCAAGGCGCGGCATGATCTCGACGAAGTTGCACGGCATGTGCCGGTAGTCGAGCTGGCTCCTGAGGATGCCGTCCCAGCCGTCGCGGCAGGCGCCGGGCGAGCCCGGCAGGCAGAAGATGTATTTGCCCTTGGCGACGCCCGCGGTGGCACGCGACTGCACCGTCGAGACGCCGATCTTCTGGAAGGAGATCATGTGGAAGGCAACACCGAAGCCTTCCATTTCCTTCTCGAACAGCGCCCGCATCGCCTCGACCGTCACGTCGCGGCCGGTCAGCCCGGTCCCGCCGGTCGAGATGATGACATCGACATCGTCGCGTTTCAGCCACTTGCGCACTTGCGCGCGGATGGCGCGCACATCGTCCTTGACGATCTGGCGGTCGGAGAGCTTGTGGCCCGCCTCGGCGATCCGTCCTGCCAGTGTGTCGCCAGATTTGTCGGTTTCGAGCGTGCGCGTATCGGAAACCGTGAGCACCGCGATGCGCACCGGGATAAAGGAACGGCTTGCCGGGGTTTCGCTCATCTCAGCGTCTTTCGAAGGCGAGGCGCGCCGCGAGCACCAGGAAGAGCGACGCCGAAGCGATGGCGAAGCCGCGGGCGATGCGTGGACTTTGGCTGAGCTTGGCGCCGATGCCGCCGGAGAAGACGGCGACCAGGCTGTTGATCGCCGTGCCGCCGAAATTGAAGATCATGCCGAGAATGAAGAGCTGCAGCAAAGGCGAGCCGTTTTCCGGCCGCACGAAGGGCGGCAGGAAGGCGAACATGAAGACGATCGTCTTGGGATTGAAGGTGTTGACGAGAACGCCGTCGCGCCACGCCGCGAGGAGGCTGCGCTTCTCCGATCCCTGGGCGAGGGGACCCGCCGCCGAAGTGAGCGTCTTGTAGGCAATCCACACCAGATAGGTGGCGCCTGCCCAGCGGATTGCGTCGAACATCGCCGGATAATGCGACAGGACCACCGCGATGCCGGCCGCCACCAGCATCAGGTGGATGAACGATCCTGCGGCAATTCCAAAACTCGCGGCGATGCCCGATCTGGTGCCGCCCTTGATGCTTTGCCCCAGCACATACATCATGTCGTTGCCCGGGGTGAGATTGAGGGTGAGCGCCGCTGTAAGGAAGACGACAAGGTCGGCTGCACTAATGGGCATCGGCTTTTAGCCTCTGCTTGAGGGAGATCAAATCGCGCCAGGCCAGACGCTTCTGCGCCGGCTGGCGCAAGAGATAGGCCGGATGCAGGGTCGCGAGCAGCGGGATGCTGCCGCTCTCCGTGGCGAAGTCGAACCAGCGGCCCCTGAGCTTCAATATGCCCTCGGACCTGCCGATAAGGCGCTGCGTCGGGGTGGCGCCGAGGCAGACCAGAAGCCGGGGCTTCTTGATCTCGATGGCGCGCTTGACGAAGGGCAGACACATCAGCGTTTCCTGGTCGGTGGGCGTGCGGTTGCCGGGCGGGCGCCAGAAGATGACATTCGAGATATAGACGGAATCCTGCGGACTCTCGCCATGCCGCGACAGGCCGATCGCCTTCAGCATGCGGTCGAGAAGCTGGCCGGAGCGGCCGACGAAAGGCTTGCCCTGGATGTCTTCGTCGCGGCCTGGCGCCTCGCCGATCAGCATCACATCGGCTTGTGCGTTGCCGTCGGCGAAACAGAGATTGGTCGCCGTTTTCTTGAGCGGGCAGGCTTCGAAGTGCCGAAGCGCCTGCTCGATCTCGGCCAGCGTCGAGCATTGACCGGCCATCAGCGCGGCGTCATTGGCGCCGGCCGGCTGTGCCGCGGGGCCGCTGGAATATTGAGCGACGATGGCAGTAGGCCTGACGATGCCCGGTGTGGCCAGAGGTGCGGCTGCGGCCTTGGCCGGCTCGGGCGCCGTGGGGGTGGGCGTCAGCAGCCGGTTCACCGGCGCATCGCCGATGATCTCGTCCGCTCCCATCTCGACCAGCCATTCTAGGGCTGCTGCTGCTTCGCTGGCTCTCATGTCGCAAACAGTGTTTTCAATGCCTTAAAGGGTGGCTTGCGCCTCTGTCTCCTGTCACTATAACAGGCCGGAACCAATCGCATCCATTTTATGGCTATGCGAAAAACGAGAGCCGGTTACGCAAACAACCCGGTGAATTGGGAGAACGGGAACTGTGGAAGACGTCCAGCGCGAAGCCATGGAATACGACGTCGTGATCGTGGGGGCGGGGCCCGCCGGCCTGTCCGCCGCCATAAGATTGAAACAGCTCGCCGCCGAGACCGGCCATGACGTGTCGGTCTGTGTCCTCGAAAAGGGCTCGGAAGTCGGCGCCCATATTCTCTCCGGCGCCGTGATGGACCCGATTGCGCTCAACGAGCTCATTCCCGACTGGAAGGAGAAGGGCGCCCCCCTCAAGACCGAGGTCAAGGAGGACCGCTTCTATGTCCTGGGGCCGCAAGGCTCGGTGCGCCTGCCCAATATCCTGATGCCGCCGCTCATGGACAATCAC
This sequence comes from Taklimakanibacter lacteus, assembly GCA_003576695.1. Lineage (GTDB taxonomy): Bacteria > Pseudomonadota > Alphaproteobacteria > Rhizobiales > Aestuariivirgaceae > Taklimakanibacter > Taklimakanibacter lacteus. The sequence goes on along the minus strand of QOZQ01000005.1, from coordinate 110,034 downwards.
GGCAACTACGCCGTGTCGCTGGGCAATGTCTGCCGTTGGCTGGCCCAGCAGGCCGAGGCGCTCGGCGTCGAGATCTATCCGGGCTTCGCCTGCTCGGAAGTGCTCTATCGCGAGGACGGATCGGTCAAGGGCGTCGTTGCCGGCGTCTTCGGCATCGCCCGGGACGGCTCGCGCAAGCCCGACTTCCAGCCCGGCATGGAGCTCCATGGCAAATATGTCTTCATCGCCGAAGGCGTCAGGGGCTCGCTCGCCAAGGAGATCATCGCCAGGTTCAACCTGTCGGAAGGCAAGGAGCCGCAGAAATTCGGCCTGGGCATGAAGGAGCTCTGGGAAGTGCTGCCCGAGAACCATAGGGCAGGGCAGGTCACCCACACGATGGGCTGGCCGCTCGGCCTGAAGGTCGGCGGCGGCTCCTTCATGTATCATCTCGAGGACAATCTGGTGTCGGTGGGATTCGTCGTGCACCTGAACTACGACAACCCGCATCTCTTTCCCTATATGGAGTTCCAGCGTTTCAAGCATCACCCGCTGATCGAGCCGGTGCTGCGCGGCGGCCGGCGCATCGCCTATGGTGCCCGCGCCATCACCGAAGGCGGCTTGCAGTCGGTGCCGAGGCTCTTCTTCCCGGGTGGTGCGCTGATCGGCTGCTCGGCGGGCTTCGTGAACGTGCCGCGAATCAAGGGCTCGCATAATGCCATGAAAACCGGCATGCTCGCCGCCGAGACCGCCTTCAAGGCGCTGCAGGCCGGCCGCGCCGCGGACGAGCTTGCCGACTACCAGACGGCTTATGAGAAATCCTGGGTCTATGAGGACCTGAGCCGGGTGCGCAATGTGAAGCCGATGTGGTCGAAGCTCGGCCTCGTCGGCGGCCTGGCGCTGGGCGGCGCCGATATGTGGCTCAACCAGCTTTTCGGCTTCGGCCTCGGCACCTGGAAGCACGGCAAGGCCGACTATGCAACGCTCAAGCCCGCATCCCAGATGAAGCCGATCGACTACCCCAAGCCCGACGGCATCATTTCCTTCGACCGCCTCACCAATGTGGCCTTCTCGGCGACCAATCACGAGGAGGACGAGCCGCCCCATCTCAAGCTTAAGAACCCGTCGATTCCCATTGCCGTCAATCTGCCGAACTGGGCCGAGCCGGCGCAGCGTTACTGCCCGGCCGGCGTATATGAGGTGGTGGGCGGAGAAGGCCAGGAGCAGCGCTTCCAGATCAACCACCAGAACTGCGTCCACTGCAAGACCTGCGACATCAAGGATCCCTCGCAGAACATCAACTGGGTGGTGCCGCAGGGCGGCGAGGGCCCCAACTATCCCAATATGTGACCGGTCTAGGAAAATACTTCGAAGTTTATTCGAAGTCCTTCAGGGCCATTTAAGCCAACCAGCAAAAGACCCGTTGATCAGCCCCGGTTGATTAAAGTTTTAATCAAACCGGCAATCGCTCAAGAACCCTCTTCTCTTAGTTTGCCCCTCATGCGACGCGCGCATCTGCGCCGGGGATGTGAGGAAGATGAAAAACCATCTGAGCAGGATTTGGACAAGCGGTGGCTCGCTGCTGCGCCGGTTCCGCGGTGATGCGCGCGGCAATGTCGCCGTCATCACAGGGCTTGTTGCCATTCCGCTGTTTGCCTCGGCGGGCATCGCCATCGACTATGCGCGTCAGCAGTCGGTTACGGCCTACATGCAGGCCGAGGCGGACGCCGCGGCACTTGCGGGCGCCGTCGGCGGGCCGACGGCCGGTGATCAGGTAGGAGTGACCGCCGCCAAGGATCATACAAAGTCGCGTTATGGTGACAGCATCGAGAATGTCTCGTTCCAGGGCACCTGGTTGAACGCCACGGACTTCAAGGTCGCTGCGACGGCCAAGGTGCCGGTAACGATCATGGGCGCCGTTCCCGGCATTGCGAAGGAAATGGATGTGGATATCATCGCCGTGGCGCGCTATTCCGAGCCGGTGCTGGAATACAAGCCGCCAGTCCTCACTGATCTCGACCCGGAGGCGTGGGACTACAACCGCATCTACGTCTATTGCTACGACAGCGCGAAGAAAGGCAATGCCGACAAGGGGCGGTCGCAGATGACGGCCGTCGCCGACAATGGCGGCACCAAATACACCTATACGATGCCGGTATGCGGGCCCAAGGAAACCTTGAGCTTCCGGCTGTACAATGTGCGCAATATGCGGACCACGAAGTCGAAATGGGATAAGGGAAGCGCGGAGCGCTACAATTATTACACCGATACGGTAGTCAACGACGACGGCTCGGAAACCTATAGCCTCGGCTACAGCCTGCTCGAAACCATCCTGTGCGATACTAGCAACCAGTGCAAACCGGTAAATCAGGGCGGCATCATCCAAGAGGGGCCGAACCGGACGCCGAAAAAGGCGACGTCAACCTGCTCGACCGGCAAGTTTTTCTACTATGGCTGGGAAGACCGTCCGCCGGAAAAGGGCGGGTCCGACAGGGACTACAACGACATCCGTATCGTCCTGGAATGTCCGACTGTGAAGGCCAGCGGCCAGAATTCCGTGAGGCTCATCAAATAGCGAGCCTGCGACCGATATTCGAGTTTGAGCAAGTGACCCTATACACCACCCGGGCCAGCTTGCACCTCGGGGCGTTTCCTTGCGAAACGCCCCTTTTTCTTGAGGTCGGCGGCCCTGCGATTCCACGCCCCTTGCGGCAATCGTCAAAAAACCTCATTTTATGTCCTGAATCGCCAGGGAGTGCCTCGCGATCGGAAAGAGTTCCACCTTGATGATGAAGCCCCTCAGCCGGATGCTGCCGGCCTTGGCCTTTGGCCTGATGTTTGCCGCCCTTCCCGCCCATGCGGGCTATGAAGATCTCGATATCGAAGGAACCTCGCTGTCTGGCAGCTACCTCGCCGGCCGCTTCGCCGGCAAGCAGCGCGACATGGATGCCGCGGGCCAGTATTTCCAGCAGGCTTTGCGCGATGATCCCAACAATGCGGTGCTCATCGAGCGGGTCTTCGTTTTCGATCTCTCGGAAGGCAAGATCGCCAGCGCCGAGGACTATGCCGAGCGTGTGCTTTCCTTCAACAGTCAGCATCGCATGGCCCGCTTCGTGCTCGGCCTGCGCGATGTCAGGCTGAAGCGCTTCGTCCGCGCCCGCGAGAACTTCAAGAAGGCCGCCTACACGCCGATCGGCGAGCTGACATCGGCCCTTCTCACCGCCTGGACCTATGCCGCCCAGGGCAACCAGGCGCAGGCCTTCAACGCCCTCGACAAGCTCGACCGGAACGAGACGCTCGAGAACTTCAAATCCTATCACGGCGCGCTGATCGCCGATTACCTGGGCGCCAATCTCAGGGCCGACAGCTTCTACAAGAAGGCCTATGCCCAGGCCGGAAATTCGCTGCGTGTCGTCCAGGCCTATGGCAACTATCTGGACCGCATCGGCCAGAAGGACGAGGCGCGCAAGGTCTACGAGCAGTTCCTCGCCGCCGCCGAAAAGAATCCGCTGGTGCGCCAGGAGCTCGACGCCCTCAATCGCGGTGACAAGCCCGAGCCCTTTATCAAGACGCCGCAGGCCGGCATGAGCGAGGCGCTGTTCTCGGTGGCGAGCGCGCTGTCCGACGACCAGGGTCTCGATGTGGCCTTGGCCTACGCCCAGCTCGCGCTTTCCGTCGAGGGCGACAAGAACATCAATCTCACGCTCCTGGGCGACATCTATGAGAGCATGAACAACTATCAGCGCTCGATCGACGCCTATGATGCGATCGACAAGACCTCGCCGCTGAAATCCAATGCCGATCTCGAGGTCGCGGTCAATCTGCAGAGGCTCGAGAAGAAGGACGAGGCAAAGGCCCGCCTCAAGGCGCTGACCGATAGTGATCCCAAGGACTATGATGCCTTCGTGACGCTCGGCAATCTCTATCGCAACAACGAGGAATTCCAGCTCGCCGCCGATGCCTATAATGCGGCGGTAGCCTTGATCGCGACGCCCACGAAGGACAATTGGACCGTCTACTACTATCGCGGCATCGCGTTGGAGCGCACCAAGCAGTGGGACAAGGCGGAGGCTGATTTCCGCAAGGCCCTGCAGCTCGAGCCCGACCAGCCGATGGTGCTCAACTATCTCGGCTATTCGATGATCGACAAGAAGCTCAACCTCACCGAGGCGATCGCCATGGTGCGTAAGGCCGTCGAGTTGAAGCCGAATGACGGCTATATCGTCGACAGTCTCGGCTGGGCGCATTTCCGTCTTGGCGAGTATGACGAGGCGGTCAGGCAGCTTGAGCGCGCCGTCGAACTGAAGCCCGCCGATCCGATCATTGCCGACCATCTGGGTGATGCCTATTGGCGCGTCGGCCGCCAGCTCGAGGCGCGCTTCCAGTGGCAGCACGCCAAGGACAACAGGCCTGAGCCCGAGGACCTGACGCGCATCGAGCAGAAGCTCAAGGAAGGCCTTCCCGACGACCAGCCGGTAACCCCGGCACAGAACGCGCCTGCCGGGAACAACGGGTAATCCTTGCTGCACAGCGAGCGGGCGCCGGCCAAGATCAATCTGGCACTTCACGTGCTTGGCCGCGGGTCGGACGGCTATCACGAGCTCGACAGCATCGTCGCCTTTGCCGATGTGGCGGATCGCCTGAGCTTCGCGGACTCCGAGGACTGGCAGCTCGCCATCACCGGTCCCTTCGCCGCCGAGCTTGCCGATACCGCCGGCAATCTCGTGCTCAAGGCGGCGCGGGATTTTGCCGACGCCTTCCCCGCCCGAAGCCGGCCCTATCACATCACGCTTGAGAAGAATCTTCCGATCGCCGCGGGTATCGGCGGCGGCTCGGCCGATGCGGCGGCCTGCCTGCGCGGGCTCGCGGCACTTGCGGGCGGGGTGGATGCGGAAGGGCTGCGCGCCGTCGCCGCGGGCCTCGGCGCCGATGTGCCGGTCTGCCTTCTCAACAGGGCCTGCCGCATGCGGGGTGTCGGCGATCGGCTGGAGCCGCTGGCCGATGTGGCGCCGATGCCGGCGGTGCTGGTCAATCCGCGCCGGCCGGTGGCGACGGCGGAGGTCTTTGCGAAGCTTGCGCTCGCGCCCGGCGACAGTGCTTTTGAAGGCCTCGTGGCGGGAGCGGACATCGCCTCCTACCGCAACGATCTCACCGCGCCCGCTCTGGCGCTCGAGCCGGTCATCGCGGAGGTGATCCAGGCCTTGCAGGCGACCGAGGGCGTCCATTTCGCCCGCATGTCGGGCTCGGGCGCCACCTGCTTCGGTATCTTCCCGTCGGTCCAGGAGGCGGACGCTGCCGCCATCGATGTCATGGGTGCTCATCCCGACTGGTGGGTCATGCCGACGAAGATCGGCTGAAGCATGATCCGGAAAAGTGGGCAGCGGTTTTCCGATCAGATCATGCGCAATCAAGAAGCCAGATCGGCATAGAGCGCGTCGCGCGTGTCCCTCACGAACTGCCCGTTGCAGCCTTCGAGCGCAGTGTTGCTGAGGCTGACGACGCTCAGGCCTTTGGCGATGTCGACATACCAGTCATTGCCATAGACCCCGCCCCAGTTCAGCGTGCCGGCCGATTGCGGCGTAGCGGCCGCTTTCGGGTCGGACACGATGGCGCTCAGATAGCCGAAGCGTTGGCCGGGCGGCTCGCTTTCGCGCGGCAGCGCGCCGATCTGGTTGGAGACCGCGGCCCGCCATGTCTCGGGCCGCAGCACCGGCGTGCCCTCCATGCGCAGCGCTTCGAGGAGCCGCAGCACATCGGGCGCCGTTCCCACCATGCCGGCGCCGCCCGACTGGAAGGCGTGCGGGTTGAAGGCGCGCACCGGCGCGAAATTGAAGATGCCGGTCTCGGCGTTCCCGAGAACGATCCGATCGGGCATGCGCATCGCAACCGGCGTGGCATCGGCATAGGCGGTGGCGAGGCGGCTGCGATCGGCGATGGCGAAGCCCGTATCGGCAGCGATGCCCAGGGGATCGTTCACATAGCGCCTGACGACCGCATTGAGCGTCGTCTCCTCGACGGCGGCGAGCACGGCGCCCAGCACATCGATGGCCACCGAATATTCCCATGAGCTGCCCGGCGCGAATTTGAGCGGGCGCTTCGCCAGGCGCGTGAAGTTCTCCTCGAAGCCGAAATCGGTGTCCGACAGGCCATCGGAAAAATCGGCATCGGGATAATCGTAGCTCAGGCCCGAAGTGTGGGTGAGGAGATGGCGCAGTGTGATCAGTGGCTCCGTTCCATCGGCAAGGCGCGGCCGGAAATAGGGGAGGTGGAGCCTGACAGGATCTTCGAGCCTGATGCGGCCCCGATCTGCCATGGCGAGCGCCGCCATGGCTACGAAGGGCTTGGTGACGGAGGCGAGGCGGAAGATCGTATCGCGGCGCACCGGCACGCCCGCCTCGCGATCGGCAAAGCCTTTTTCCGTCGCGAAGACGATCTCGCCGTCCCTGGCGACCAGGAAAACGACGCCGACGATGCACCCGCGCGCAACGGCATTGTCGATGACATTTTGCAGTCTGGTGAACATTTACGTGGCGACATCCTGCTTGGCGAAGACCTTGAGGAGGATGCGCCGCGGCACGAAGCGCTCGTCATTGACGAGGAAGCTGAAGGTGAAGGCGACGCCGAGCACGAGGATATTGAGCAGGAACGCATAGATGATGGCGCGGTCGGGATAGCTGTCCTTGATGCTGGCGACCATGAGCGGCCCCGCCACGCCCGCCGCCGACCAGGCGGTGAGGATGACGCCATAGAGCCTCGCCATGCGCTGCGTGCCGTAAACATCCGAGACCATCGAGGGCATGATGGCGAAGCCGCCGCCGAAGCAGCTCAGCACATAGCACACGAAAATGGCGAACATCCACGGGCTGTGCTCCGTCATCAGGAGGCCGAACACGACGAGCTGCGTGGCGAACAGCACGCGGAAGGTATTGAGCCGGCCGAGCCGCTCCGACAGCGCCCCCCAGAAGATGCGCCCGAAGCCGTTGAACAGCGAGCTGACGGCGATCAGCGTGGCGCCATAGCCGGCAAGCACCGAGCGCTCGAGCGAGGGATCGCCAAGCCGCCAGATGTCCTGGTAGAGCGGCGACAGGAAGCTGATGATCGAGATGCCGGCCGTGATGTTGAGGAAGAAGATGAACCACATGATCGCATACTGGCCGGCGAGGAGATAGTCGCCGATCGGCAGGTCCGCTTCCCGCTCGGCCCGTGCATAGGGGCCTTCGCTCTCAGTCGCCTTCCTGGTCGTCGCGACGAAGCCCGGGGGGATATGGCCGTCGGGCGGGTTCTTCAACAGCGCCGCCGAGCCGATGGCGACCGAGCCCAGGATGGCGCCAAGGGCCGCGAACACGTATGTCAGGTCGGCGGAGAAGAGGTGCATCAGCACCGGCGCCAGCAGGACGCTGAGCACGAAGGCGCCGAGCCCGAAGCCCATGGCGACGATGCCGGTCAATTGCCCGCGCCGGTCGGGAAACCACTTGATGACGGTCGCCATCGGCGTCACATAGCCGAGCCCGATGCCGATGCCGCTGACGGCGCCATAGCCCAGATAGAACAGCGGCAGGCTCTCGACCGCCAGCGCCGCCGCCGCCAGGGCATAGCCCGCCGCGAACAGAATGCCGCCCATGACGGCGAGCTTGCGCGGGCCCATCCGGCCAAGATTGACGCCGCCCCACGCCGCCGACAGGCCGAGACAGCAGATGTTCAGACTGAAAGCCCAGGAGGTTGCGGTGTTGCTCCAGCGGAACTGCTCGACCAGGAGCGGCTGGAAATAGCTCCAGGCATAGACGGTGCCGAGGCAGAGCTGCAGGAGGGTGCAGGCGGCGGCGACCAGCCACCGGTTGGGCGCCTGCGCGGGCGTCGGCATGCTCACACTCCCTCGTTTTTTGCCCGGCGGATCAGCCGGCCGAGCTCGCCCACTTCATCGACGCGCTCGAGCAGCGGCTCGAGCTGGCCCGGCGCCGGGGGCGCATGCTTCTCGCCGGAGAGCGAATGCCAGGCATAGCGGCCGAGGAGATGGAGCGGCCGCGACACCTGGTACATCAGCCCATAGGTCGCCAGCACGCTGACGACGAAGATGATGGTGAGCAGATAGACGACCTTGCCGATGGCCGTCTGCACCTGGAGCGCGAAATAGCCCTTGTCCATGCCGACATGCACGCGTCCCGCCTCGCCGCCGATGATGCCTTCCGTCACTTCCGAGAAGCTGCCCAGCCCGGCCAGCGTGCGGTCATAGGTTTCCGCCTCGCTTCTGTAGTCGGCGGCGATCTCATCCGGCACGCCCGGCACGAAAGTGTGGGCGATGATCGTGCCTTGCCCGTCGACGACATAGACATAGGAGACGCCGGGGATCTCGACATACTGATCGATGACCGACTGGAGGGCGGGATAATTCTGGTTGATGATCAGGTCGCTGTCCGAATTGGCGATGGCGCGCGCGATCGCCCGGCTGCTGGTGAGGAAATAGTCGGTGAGCTGCCGGTCCACGGTGTGGACATAGATGACGGAGGTCGACACCAGGATGAGGCCCATGAGCGCGAACACGCCGAACAGGGTCTTCTGATAGAAGCGCGCGATCCTCATCGTTTCAGCCAGGCCTCCCACTCGGCATCCGCCAAAGGCACGAACTGGCCGCCTTTGATCACGGTGTAATAGACCTGGTCCGAGGCCTGGCGCCGGCCGGTCACGCCGCCCAGGGAAAATGTCTGGCCGAGGCCCAGATCGATATCGCCCAAGGCGAGGGCCGCCGGCGCCAGCTTGGCGCGGCTGGGGCTTTCGCCCATGCGCTCGAGGATCGCCACGAACATCCTGGCGTTCAGATAGCCCTCGAAGCTGATGAAGCTGTAGGGCAGCGGGGTGTATTCGGTTTCGGGTGTCTTGCCCGAAGGATAGAGGAGCGCCTCGGGCGGCATGATGTCATAGCGGTAGCGATCCATCGCCGCGCGATAATCGCGCACGACGGGAAGCGAAATGTCCTGATAGCTCGGCACCACCTGCGAGCTGACGAGGCGCGACGTATAGTCCTTGCCCGCTTTCTGCTCGGCTTGGGCGAGCAGCTTCAGCATGGCATCGCTGCCGACGAAGGAGATCGTGGCCACCGGAACGGCGACGTCCCTGTCGCGCAGGTCGCGCACGAAGCCGGCGCAGGCGGGATAGGTACCGACGCAGATGATGGCCTCAGGCGCCACGCGCTGCATGATCGCCACCTGGCCGTCATAGCTCTGATCGAAGGGGGAGCCGCGCCGATAGGTGGCTTCGCCGGCGATCTCGAGTCCGTGCTGCGCCAGCGCCTTGCGTAAGCCGGCCCATCCTGTCCTGCCATAGGCGTCCGCCTGGTAGAAGATCGCGATGCGCTTGTGCCTTGCGGCGATGAAGTGATCGACGAGGCCTTGCGTCTCCTGGTCGTAGGAGGCGCGCAGATTGAAGCTGAAGGCGTCATAGGGCGGGATGCGGCTGGCATCGGCCCCGGTGAAGGGGAAGAAGAGGAGGAAGTGATCGCCCTGGCGCATGCGGAGCAGCGGCAGGGTGCGGATCATGGTGGGCGTGCCGACATAGGAGAAGAGGGCGAAGACATTCTCCTTCATGAGCCGCAGCGTATTCCGGATCGCGAGATCGGGCTGGTACCTGTCGTCATAAGCCGCGATGGTGATATGCCGGCCATTGACGCCGCCCGCCTGGTTGCGCTGGATGAGATAGGCCATGGCGCCGCGATAGAGCTCGATGCTGAGCGCGCGGGCGCTCGCCGAGAAGTCGGCCGACATGCCAAGGCGGATTTCCTTCTGGCTGACGCCCGAATTGTCCTGCTGCGCCAGCGCCGGATGGCCGAACAGCGTGCCGAGCGCCAGGAGGCTGAGCGCGAGGACCGGTGTCAGTTTGAGCTTGATCTGCAGAGTAGCTCTCCCCCATTCGCCTGCGCCTGCGGTGATGGACCTTCTACCAGACCCGATTGCGGCCTTCAACGGCGCGCCGCTTCGCAAGGGGCTTGTGAGTTTTCTCGGATTCGGACCTTTCACCGCAGGATCGGAAACGCCATGCGAGAGGCGCCGGCGATGGGTGATCGGAGATTCGAATTGCCGGCAACGGAAATTCCCGCTTTCGCCGCTTAAGTCGCCTGCGCATAGTCGTGGCTTCAATTGGTTGACGCTTGAAGCCGCGAAGGAGCTGATCCAGGCCCGATGCCGATCACCGGAAAAAGGTCGCCGCAGATTCTCCTGCTGAACTTGCCTCATCTGGATTCGGTCGTTGCCGGGGAGCCGGTTCGATGGGCGATCAATCGCCTTATCGAAGCGCTCGCCCGGCGGGGATTTTCCGCCGTCCCGCATCACGGCTCGAAACACGACGGCGAGCCCGTCACGACCATCATCATCGCCAGCCGGCAGTCCATCTGCCATTTTCCCGAAGCGCAGGGCATTGCCGCCGAAGCGCGCCCGGCTGACCCTGAGTCTTTCCTGATCTGTCCGATCGCCAGCCGGAAGGGTCCCGTCACCCTGGTCTATTCCGTCGATGCAAGCGGGCTCGTCTATGCCCTGACAGAGCTTTCCGACCGGGTCATGAGCGAAGAAGGCGATGACACCGGCCTGGCAGTCAGGGAGCCCTTGCTGGAAGGGCCCGCGGCACGCGTAAGAGGAATTTCCAGAATTTTCTCGTGCCGGGACCTGGACCGGCCGTGGCTGGTCGACAGGTCGTTCTGGGAAAGCTATTTCGCGATGCTTTCCGGAAACAGGTTCAACAAGTTCTCCCTCACCTTGGGGATGGCCTACAACTATCCCTATGACAACGAGTTCGTTTCCGATGTCTATCTGCACTTTCCCTATCCCTTCCTCGTCAAGGTGCCGGGCCATGATGTGCGGGTGGCGCATCTGGATGAGAGCGAGCGCGAGGAGAACCTGCGCGCGCTTCAGTTCATGGCCAGGGAAGCGGCGAAGCACGGCCTGCAGTTTTGCCTGGGGTTGTGGAACCACCAGTATGATTTCGGAAATCCGAAAGGGCTGAGCCACGCCATAGAGGGCCTGAGCGAGGGCAATCACGCCGCTTATGCGCGCGATGCCCTGCGCCTGCTGTTGCAGGCCTGCCCCGAGATTTCCGGGATAACCTTCAGGGTTCACGTCGAAAGCGGCATTTCGGAAGCCAACCTGGCCTTCTGGCGCACGCTGTTCGAGGCCTTCGGGTCGTTCGGGCGGAAGATCACCATCGATCTCCACGCCAAGGGGGTGAGCCAGGACATGCTCGACATGGCGCTGGCCACCGGCATGCCGGTGACCATCTCTCCCAAGCATGTGGGCGAGCATTCGGGCCTTCCCTATCACGCCGCTTCCATCCGCCAGGAGGAGCGCATCCGCCACGACAATGCGCTGGTGAAATGGGGCGTGAGCGAAGGCTCGCGGCGCTACCTCAGATATGGCTATGGCGATCTGCTGAAAGGAGAGCGGCCATACGATGTCGTCTATCGCGTGTGGCCCGGAACGCAGCGCCTGCTTCTGTGGGGTGATCCGGCGCTGGCCGCGGGCTTCGGCCGCACCGCGACTTTCGGCGGCGCAGCGGGCATCGAATATTGCGAGCCTCTTTCCTTCAGGGGCCGGATGCCGTCGTCGTCTCAAGAACGGCCTGCCGCGAGCCGGCCGGGCTACCGCGATGCCGGGCTCGCTCCCCGGCATGACTGGGAGAAATATGAATATGGCTATCGCCTGCTGGGACGCCTGGCCTATGCGCCCGACGGCGATGCGCAAGGATGGCGGCGGTTTCTGCGCGCCCGCTTCGGCGCCGCCGCCAGGCCTTGCGAGGAAGCGCTGGCCGAGGCCAGCCGGATTCTTCCGCTGATGACGCTGACGCATGCGCCTTCGGCATCGAACAACACCTACTGGCCCGAGATCTACACCAACATGTCGATCGTCGATGAGGCGCCGAGCTATCCTTATGGCTATGACATGCAGCGCCCGGCGCGCTACGGGACCGTGCGCAGCTTCGATCCGCAATTCTTCATGTCGGCCGAGGAGTGGGCGAAGGCCGTGCATACCGGCGCGCCGCTGCGGCGCTACACACCGGTCGACGTCGCCCTGTGGCTTGAACGCTGCGCATCGGCGGCGGATGGCGGGCTCGCGGCCGCCCGGGCGGCAGGGCCGCCGGACAGCGCGGATTTCCGCAGGCTTGCGATCGATGTCGCCATACTGGCGGGGCTCGGTCATTTCTTCGCGCACAAGAACCGGTCCTCCTGCCTGTGGGAGCTCTACACGCTGAATGGCAGCCCCGCCGCCGCTTCCCTGGCGATCGATTTCTACGGCAAGGCATTGGCGGCGTGGCGCAGCGCGGTCGAGGCGGCGGGCGATGCCTATGAGAGCGACCTGTCGTTCGGGCCTTCGCCCTGGATGGGCGGGCACTGGGCCAACCGGACGGCGGATATCGAAGGCGACATCCGCCTGATGGCGAAGCTGGTGAAGGATCACCCGCGGCCCATGGAGGCGGAACTGACCGGCGCCGCGCTGGCAGCGCTGCTGCGCGGCGGCCCGCAGCGCCTTGCGATCTCGCATGAGCCGCCGGCGGCCTTCAGCGCGGCGCAGCCCGTCGATATCGCGCTCGCGATCGACCAGGACAAGGGCAGGGCCGTCGTGCTGCACTTCCGCGAGGTGGACCAGACCAAGGCCTGGGGCAGCGCCGTGATGGACTTCGATGGCGCTCGCTATACCGGCACCATTCCGGCCTCGGCGACCCGGGGCGGCTTCGCCATCCAGTATTATTTCGAGATTTCGGGACAGGAAGGCTCGACCCTTTATCCGGGCCTCGCGGCCGATCTTTCCAACCAGCCCTACTTTGCCGTCGCACCCGCATGAGGATTTGTCATTGCGTTCAGACAGGGAGGAAAACATGAAAGAGCTTCAATACTGGACCGAACAGATCAGGCGCCGGCGCATCAGCCGCCGCGAGTTTCTGGGCAGGGCGGCCGTCCTTGGCCTTTCGGGCGCGGCCGCGCTCAAGCTGCTCACCCGGGCGGGCATTGCCGCGGAGGGCAAGAAAGGCGGCTCCGCCCGCTTCGGCCTGGCGCATGGCTCGACCACCGACACGCTCGACCCTTCCGAATATCCGGACAGCTTCACGCAGACGGCCTTCTGGGGAACGCTGTCCAACGGCCTGACGGAGGTCGACCATCTCGGCAACATTTCGGGCGATGCGGCCGAGAGCATGGAATCCTCCGACGGGACGAGGAAATGGGTGTTCAAGCTGCGCAAGGGGCTGACCTTCCACAATGGCAGGACCGTGACCTCCGGCGATGTCGTCGCCTCCTTCCGCCACCATATGGGGGCCGACTCGAAATCGGCGATCAAGGACCTGCTCGAGCCGATCTCCGACATCACGGCGGATGGCCCGCAGACGATCGTCTTCACGCTGAAATCGGGCAGCGCCGATTTCCCCTATCTGGTAAGCGACTATCATCTTCCGATCATGCCGGCGCTGGAGGGCGGTGGCGCCGACTGGCGCTCCGGCATACGCACCGGGCCGTTCTCGCTCGAGCGCTTCGAGCCGGGGGTGGCCGCCAAATTCAAGCGCAATCCCAATTATCACAAGGAAGGCCGGCCCTATCTCGACGAGGTCGAGTTCCTGACGCTGGCCGACCCGGCGGCGCGCCAGTCGGCGCTGATCACCGGCGACGTCCATTACATTGCGCGCGCCGACCTCAAGACGCTCGAGCTCCTGAAGCGCACCCCTGAGATCGAGGTCGACGAGGTGACCGGCAACGGCCACTATGTGCTGCCGATGCATTGCGACGTGCCGCCCTTCGACAATGTCGATGTGCGCCTGGCGCTCAAATATGCGATCGACCGCGACGAGATCGTGAAGAAGATCTTCCTCGACCATGCGACGGCCGGCAATGACAACCCCATCCCGCCGCCGCCTGCCGTCAAATATGCCGTCGATCCCAAGCCTCGTTTCGCCTATGACCCCGACAAGGCGAAGCACCATCTTGGGAAGGTGGGTCTCGCCGGCCTCAAGGTGGACATTTCGGTCTCGGACGCGGCCTTTGCCGGCGCGGTCGACACCGCCATCCTCTACAAGGAGCAGGCGGCCAAGGCCGGCATCGACATCAATGTCATCCGCGAGGCGAGCGACGGCTATTGGGACAATGTGTGGCTCAAGAAGCCGTGGTGCGCCTCCTACTGGGGCGGCCGGCCCACCTGCGACTGGATGTTCACCACCGCCTATGACGCCGATGCGCCGTGGAACGAATCGCACTGGAAGAATCCGCGCTTCAACGAGCTCCTGGCGGCGGCCCGCGGCGAGACCGACGAGCCAAAGCGCGCGGCCATGTATGCCGAGATGCAGCAACTCGTGCATGATGACGGCGGCACCATCGTACTGGTGTTCAACAACATCGTGAGCGCGCATTCGAAGGCGCTGGCCCATAATGAGGTGGCGGCCAACTGGGAGAATGACGGCATGAAGATCGCCGAGCGCTGGTGGTTCGCCTGACGGGCCGAGGCTTGCTGCGGCGATTGGACGAGGCGGCCTGACACCTGATAGGACGTGACTTGCGCCCTGCGGCCTCCCCAGGGCCGCAGGCGCCTGGAGTGCTGTTAAGGATGCATATCGATCAGGTACGAACGTTCCTTCAGGTCGTGGAGACGGGCAACTTCCACGAGGCCTCGCGCAGCCTCAACGTCACGCAGTCCACCGTCAGCGGCCGCATCAGGGCACTGGAGGACCGGCTGGGCTGCGCGCTGTTCCTGCGCACCCGCACCGGTGTCAAGCTGACGCCGGAAGGCGAGCGCCTGCGGCCCTATGCGCTGCACCTGCAGCGGCTGTGGCAGCGCGCCGAGCAGGAGATCTCGGCGAGCAAGGCGCCGCGGCATTTCGTGGCGCTGGGCACCGCGCCCAGCATCAGCGAGACCGTGCTGCTGCGCTGGATACCCTGGATGCGACAGGCCAATCCGACCATCGACCTGCATGTGGAGGCGAGCTTTTCCGACAGCCTCATGCGCAGGCTGGCGCGGGGGACGATCGACATCGGCGTCATGTTCGAGCCCGAACATGTCCCCGGCTTCATCATCGAAGAGCTGTTTTCCGAGCAGCTCGTCCTCGTGACCACCGACAGATCGGCCGATGTCGACTGGACGGCCAACTATGTTTTCGTCGACTGGGGCGCCATGTTCCGCACCCAGCACAAGGGGTTCTTTCCGGATCTCAGCGCCAGGGTTTCCTCCTGGATCGGGCCGCCGGCGCTGAACTATGTGCTTCAGGCCGAAGGGTCCGGCTATTTTCCGCTGCTGATGGTGCGGCAGCATCTTGCCGAAGGCCGCCTGCACCGGATCGTCGATGCGCCGGTGATCCGGCGTCCGGGCTATCTGGTGTATGAGTCCTCAGCCAAATCCGTTGCGCTGGAGCTCGGCCTGCGCGGTCTTCGCAGCATAGCGAGGGAGAATTGGCCTTAGGCGGCGGCCGGTTTGGGCGCGATGAGCGGGCAGTTGACCGTATATTAGCCGAAGGCGTCGGCGCCGTGGCTGTTGATGCCGCGCAGCGGGTTGGCGAGGCCGCCCTGCCATCCAACGCGGCGATGAAGTCCTGGCGAAATTCCAACTTTGATAATTCCCAATCCTGCCGTCTGGCCCACGATGTCAAGCATCCATCGCCGTGACGAGTCTGCGGACATCGATGATGTCGGCGAATATGCGAAGGGCAGGGACGGCAATATTTTGTCGCCACTGGAACCGAGAGACTACCGGAACCGCCGGCCGGCTTGAACTTGCCCTTTTTCCATGGTTCTTATGGCGTGGGGGCGACTCACAAGCGGGTGTGCCAGAGATCCCATGCGCTTGAGATTGCGCCTTCTCAGTGTCGCCGGCCTCAGCGTGGCGACGGCCGGGCTGGGCCTTCCCTCAGCTTTTGCCGCGGAGCAGACGCCGGATATGCCGGCATGGCTCGGTGCCCATGTCGGCCAAGGCCCAGGCCAGATCGCGCAAGTGGTGCTGCAGAGGGCGCGCACCCTTTACCTGAAAAAAGTGAGCGAAGGTGCCGTGAAGAATCCCTGCTACTTCGCCATGGACGCGACGCGGCCGGCCGGATCGAACCGGCGCTTCTACACCATATGCGAAGACAAGCGCATCTTTCGCGCGGTTCCGACGGGCCACGGCAATGGCCGTCACTTGAAGGGCATCGTCAATTTCGCCAATGGCATTCGCTGCGCCAGGAACTTCAGCAATGCGATGCATTCCAAGCTGACGACAGGGGGAGCCTATCTGACCGGCGAGGAGAAGATCTCCTTCAAAGGCTATTACCGGACCGCATCCGGGAAGAGCGTGGCCCTGAATCGCTCCTTCGTGCAGTTCGACGGCGAAGGCGACACGGCCAATGCGCGGCCGCGCGCCATTGGCGGCCATGCGGCGGTGCTGTTGCACGGCCTGTGCCTGCGGAAGGATCCGGGCAGCTCCCATGCGAACCAGGACGGCTATGTTCCGTCCGGCAAGCTGGTGAACTATTCGGCCGGCCGCAGCAATGGCTGCACCAGCTGGTCGCCGGCCGATGCCGGACAGATCATCCCGATGATGAAGGACAGGACGACGCTTTATATCTATCCCGAGTCGGCGGATATCGAAGCCGTTGCCCAGGCCGTCAAGGCCGGCCGCTCACTCATGGGCGGAGGCCTGTACTGGAACGCCTCCTGCCTGAAGGAGATTCGCTCTCCGAAATTTTGGCCCAGGGAATCGCTTGAGCCGATCCTGATTCAGTACCAGAAGGATCATCCGGAAGCGCCGCCGCGGCCTCTGCCGATCTGCAAGGGGTCGTGAAGGTCACGCTTGCCTGGCGGCGGCTGGTTGGCCGCGGTCGGAGCGCAACGCCGTTCAGAATCGAAACGCCCGCGGGTTTGAGCCGCGGACGCAACGTCTTCGATGCTGGCATTTCCCAAATCTCCCATCCATGCACGCAATGTCAATTGCCGCTTTTCCGAAAAGCGCCAACACCATCACGATGCAGCCGGCAAGCATTTGTTTTTTCAGGGAATGGTGACCGGGGATCCGTGGCATAAAAAATTTTGGGCGGGGGTCTTGAAGACAGGCTGACGGAGACTAGATCGAATCTCGCCGGATCGCAGGGTATCAGGTCCGGCGCGGGCACCGGCGGACGTCCGGTGCGCTGCTCGTACCCATGTTGCTCAAATGGAGGATGTGGCTATGCGCGCCTACGATTTTTCCGGCTTTTCGCGTTCAAGCGTCGGCTTTGAACCGCTCTTCAACCTCATCAGCGAGGCTCAGAAGCGGTTCGACCAGGAAGGCGGATTTCCGCCCTATGATATCATCCGCAAGGATGAATCCAGCTATGTCATTCGCCTTGCCGTTGCCGGCTTCTCACGAGACGAGCTGACCATCACCGCCAGGCAGAATCTCTTGACCGTCGCCGGCGAGAAGAAGGCCGATGAGAAGCGGCAATATCTGTATGAAGGCATTTCCGGACGCAGTTTCGAGCGCCAGTTCAGCCTTGCCGACCATGTGGAAGTGACCGGCGCGCGCTATGAGAACGGCGTTCTCGAAATCGAGCTTCGCCAGGAGATTCCGGAGGCCGCCAAGCCGCGGAAAATCGCCATCAATGGCGGCGCGACAGCCAAGCTCCTGAACTGATGGAGGCGGTTGTGCGTGGATTGATGTCGGCACGGAAGATGCTGTGCGAGCTGAACCTCGACGACATGATGCGGCCTGCGGATGCATTCGCTCATCCGCAGGAGGTGGTGTGCGATCCGGATCTGTCGGTCAACGAGAAGCGGGCCATCCTGGCTTCCTGGGCGTCCGATGCCTGCGCGGTGGAGGCCATGCCCGGCCTGCGGCGGACGCCCGCCGGCCAGGCCGTGGCATTCGATGAGATCATGGACGCGCTCAAGGAACTGGATGCGCAGGCGCGCGAGGGAATGAAGCGCACGCCGTCCTATCGGCGGTGGGTCAGGCACGGGGATATTCCTTAGCGCACGCAAATCGAGCCATCCCCCCGCGCGTTCCTGTCGCGGGCGCAGGGCTCGCGCCCGCCGCATGTCACCACAGCAGCGGCGGGCACCTTCCAACCGTAGAGATCATGAACATTCGTTATCACCTGCTGAGACAGGCCGGAGCTCTCGCAAGCAGCCAGACGGTGCGGCGGATCGAGCTGTCGGTGGAGATCGGCCGGCGCGAAGCCCGCGGTCGCCCGGGCGACGCCGATGGCGCAGAGCTCGAGAAGCTGAGGGCCGATCTGGAGAATTGCAGCCAGGCGCTCTCGAGGTTTGCGCTTTATCGGCCCGACCGCGATGCCGAGCCGAACTGCCCGCATTGCTGGATCGTGCTGGGAGAAAGCGTTCCCCTGCAGGCAGATGCGAGGCCTGATGGTTACCATTGCGAGCATTGCGGGGCGGACTATCCCTAGAGCCGGGGCACGCTTCGGCGGGCACGGTAAGTCATGCCGAGAGTGCAGGCCCGGATCCTTGCACGGGACTTAGGCGCGGGAAAGCTCTCCGCGAGCCAGATGCCATTCGAGCTCACTCCACCGGTTCTTCCTCCGGGCGACCTGGGCCATTGTCTTTCGGCATTCAGGCTCTTGACTGTCGAGCCTGTGCCTCACGGCAAAATAAAACACAGCTTTCAGGAGGTCTTCCCGATGCTCAGAACCCCTCCCCAGCAGCCAATCCAACCACATATTGTGAAAGCGCTCGTAGGAAACGTCGTCAGCGGATTTTTCCCCCAGAGCAAGCTCCACCAAAGGTCCAGGCCAGGACGCAATACGACCAAGAATCGACAGCTTCTGAAAATAGTCTGTCGTGTACTTCAGCAAATCATGATCTTTCAATGTGACGGCGGCATACCAGAGCAACAGCCCTTCCGAAGCGCCTGCAGCATCGCGGACCTTTCCACTCAGGATGCCTGACACTCTGCATCGCCACGCGGTGACAGCCTCACGGTGTCTGCCCATGAGCCATTGGGCAACGCCCTGGTGACCCAGATATGATCCTTCGCCTTTCAGGTCCGACATATCCTCCAGCGCGCTCGCTGCTCTGAATTGAGCTAATGCCTCTTCATATTTCTCCAGACACAGCAAAAAAGTTCCGCAGTTCGCGCGATCCTGGGAAGTGAGCTCGACACCTCGGGCCTTCATTTCACCATAGAGGTCAAGAGCCTGCTGATATTTCCCTCTCTCTGCGAGCCGCCCCGCAGGACTGAGCCTGGCGGCCAAATCCATCATAGATGTTTCTGTGCTCGTCATAATTTTAAGAGACGTCTTCGGTCAGGTTTCTGCTGATCTCAGCTTGCAATGCGGAGGCTGGGTAGTGGCTCTGAACGATTGCGATGTTGGCTGTCCGAATGCTGGCAGCTTCGATGGCGGCGTCTTCGGCGATCTTGCCATGCTCGAACATCCAGCCGGCAACCATTGCCCAATCCCAGAGCGGGCTTTCGCTGGTAACTCTTGCAATCGGCGCCGGGAAATTCGTGCCGCGTTTTCCGGAAGCGAAAAGGGAAACAGCGGATCGCGTGAGGCCGGACCGTTCCGCTATTTCCGACGAGCTGACCAGATGGTCTGGCTCGACACGTTCGATCGTAGCACCGGCTTTCTTGACGTCATGAATTGCAGAGACCAATGCCTTCCGGAAGGTCTCGGCTTCCCGGTCGAATTCGAGGACAAACAATCCCTTTTGCAGCGAGATTGTCGCGTCTGAGCAACCCGCTTCGTAAAAGCGGTCGGCATAAGACCAGTCATCAGGATCAAGACCGGATGCAATGATGGTGAGAGCATGAGTCTTCATGTTCCTGGCCTTGATTCCCTTGTCAGGGTGAGGTGATCGGGCCATCACGTCGCCGCCACATATAGGAAATGTCAACATTTGTCAACGGATTTTGTTCTCTCTATGTACCAGCGGCATTAGATAAACTGGCACCGAGGCCAATAGCAAATGATCTTTGAGCTGCGGGGCTTACTCCGCGGCTACGGGTACGGTCTTGATGTGGGCATCGATGGCGTCAACAACCTTGGAGGAGAGAGCGAGATTTTTCTTCTCCTTTGCCCATATCTCATGAAAGAGCGCCACCGTCTTCCTCGCCGTGTCTGTGACGAGCTTCTCCGGAAGCCGGGCCTTGCCGGCCAGGTACTTCAGCTGCTCGATCGAAAAGTCCTTCATCTGCTTGCTGCGGCCGATCGTCAGCGCTGACTTGGCGCTGTCGATATAAGGGATGGTCGAAACAAAGTCGTAGGCCGGCGACAGGCGCGCGGTCCTGCGATCCGAATAAATCAAGGACCAGTTCTTGAGGTGCATATCCGCATTGCCGATGAGCGTGTTGAAGACCATCCGGCGGATGAGTTCGGCGATATCGTCCTGTCCCGCTTCGGCGGCGATGACATCCGCTATATTGCGCATGCTTGCTCTTTTGTACTTGTCTTCGGGAAACACATCGAAGACCTGGGCAAAGTCCTCGATATGTATCCTGGAGCCGTCATCGGCGCGATCGAAACGCCTGATGGCATATGCCGATCCTTTAAGTTCGCCGATGCCGTCAGGCAGGCCGGAAATGTCCTTCAGCGAGACGAGCTTGATGTCTGGCACGTCCATGCCGATCTTTGCGGCGAGGCTCATCATCGAGAATTCGTTTTCAGGCACGCCGGCGAATTTCGTGGAAGGGAGCTTCACGATCCATGAGCCACCCATTCCCTGCACCGGGATCGTAAGGCCGCCGGCAGCCTCCTTGACTGCGGAAAACTTCAGCTGAACGCCGGCGAGCGAAAACCGGAAGATTCTTTTCTTTCGTTCGTCGTCATCATCATCGTCCATTTCGTCAGGGGGCAATTCGGCGCCATCCGCCGGGGCCAGAATCATGGCGCCTGGCAAATCGGCGCCAAGCGCCCAGAGAAGGAAGAACTCCCGCCTGGAGCTGACGCCGGCACGCAAAGCGAGATAGTCTCGCATCGATCCTTCCGGCAGCATATTCGCGAAGAAAGGCGTCACCCGTGTCTGTGTCTTCGGGATGTCGGTGATCAGCCCGCCGAGTGAGTCCTTGAACCGGAGGCTTAACGTTGGCCGTCGCGGGTTGTCGATGTAGCCCTGGCTGAAGGCGAAGATCGATTGGTCACCCGGGACATTCGTGATCGTTCCGATCGCATCTCCATGAAGAAGAACGTTCAATACCGACACATCAGGCATCGTCGTCGTTCTCCTCCAGGAAATAGGCAGGACGTGGCGACGGTGGAGCTTCCGGCAAAGCATGGGCGAGCGAATTGCGCACGGCCTTGATTTCAGAGAGAAGCTTGTGGAGTGTTTCGTTGCGATCGTCTTCGGGCTTCAGTCGCTTCAGCACGCCCGTGACTCTTCTCACCTTGTCGATATGCATGGGCGTCAGCCGGAAGTTATGGAGTTCGCGGATGGTACGGTTGAGGCGGCGCCACTCCTCGGTTCTGTCCGAAATCCGGGCGAGTTGAGCTTCGAGCTTTTTGAGCTCCAGGGTGGCGCGACGGGTATCGCTGCCGGGAAGCTCGCCTTCGGCCCCGCGGGTGATTGCCTGCACCGCCGGCACGAATTTTCGCGGAACGAGCATGACCTCGAGCTCGAGCGCGCGGGCAATCTGGATCAGGCTGTCGAGCCTTGGGCTGACGGCGCCATTTTCGATCTTGGATATTTGCGCCTGGGGCATGCCCGTTGCAGCGCTGAGGTCGCGCTGACTTAGCTGATTGTTTTCCCGGGCCTTTCTGACCTCAAAAGCGAGATGTTCGGTCCTTGGATCCATGTCGATATCTTTTCATATATCAGAATTAGAATATTATATATTTATAGATATCACAATTTCGCAGTTTGCGCAAATCATGATATTGTAAAGAACATCAAACTCCGAGGTCGATATCTATAAAGATATCAGTTATATCCGGAGACTCCGCGCCCGTCGTTCCGCCGGCGGACCCTCCAGAAACACACCGCTGCGCAACGGTGGCCGCGGCCGCGAAACGGCAACCGGCTTCGGCGCGATGAGCGGGCAGTTCACCGCATATTCGCCGAAAGCATCGGCGCCATGGCTGTTGATGTCATGCAAGGGGCCGGCGAAGCCGCCCAATGTCGTGCTTGGCCTTCGCGCATAGCGCCGCAGCCGCGACAGGCCCAGCATGACCCGCTTCGTACGGTTGAAACGCATAAGTGGCAGAAGGGCTCGCGTGGCATTAATGCGCTCCGCCGGACCCTGTTGCGCTCCGACCCGGATGGGCTTCACGCCGAGGCCCATGAGCGTCAAGGCGCGGGTTCGCCCGGCCGCACCCCATTCGCGCAGCTTCACATCATGCGGGAAATAATGCTCGGCATAGCGGAATGCGGCGTCGCGCCCGATCGCCGCAAGGGCGGGTGCGACCAGAAACCTTTCCGGCTGCAATTCGGGCAGCGCCTCGCGCACGATCTCCTCCGCCCCTTGGCCGCTCGTCTCATGATAGTCGATCGCCGTCACCCGCACGCCATCGTGCTGGAGGAACCAGATCGCCGTGTAATCGTCGATGCCGATGTCCCAGGCCGTCTCGACGGGCATGCGCTGATCGTGCGGGAAATCGCCGATGTGGCCCTCGCGTTCCGCCTGAGCGATGAGGCGCGCATAATAGGAGGCGTCACCGACGGTCTCGTAATTGCCACCCCAGACATGGTCGGCCATCTCGGGATCGCTCGCATAGTCGGACTCCCTCTCGGCCGCCAGCACTTGGGGAAACCACGGATTGTCGCGCGAGGTGACGGCGACGAGGGCGGCGTCATCGCGCGGTGGCCCGCCGCGGAAGAACCTGTCGACGGCGTCCGTCTCATGGCGCGGATTCCAGCTGAACCACAATTCCGATCCCGCCTTGCGGATGGTCGGGCGCAACAGGCGTAGCGAGGTTTCGGAGAGGTTCTGCGCTTCCTCCACCCAGGCGATGTCATAGCCTTCGAGCGACTTGATGTTCTCGGAATTGAAGGACTGCATGCCCTTGAAGATGATGAGCGAGCCGTTGCGTCCGCGAATCTCCGATTCGAGCACACTGAACTTAGGCCCCAGGCCGAACTTGGCAATCTTGTCGATGAGGAGCTGGCGCACCGATTCCCGGATCGAGTTCTGCACTTCGCGGATGCAGACGGCCCGTAGCCGGGCGCTACAGCAACGCGTGATGAGCTGCTCGGCGAAGAAATGCGACTTGGCACTTCCCCTGCCGCCATAGGCGCCCTTGTAGCGCCGGGGCTGGAGCAGCGGCTGGAAGGCGCGGGGGACTTGAAGCCTCTTAGGGGTCGACAATGACGACCTCGAATTCGGGTTCCGGGGAAGTGCCGCCTCCGCCATCGTCCCGCTTCTCCTCATCGTCAGTTGGCGGGGCGCTCGTGGAGAAATCCGGCAGGACCTTCTTCAGCAGGCCGAAGCCGATATTGACCTGGACCTGGCTAAGCTCGATCTTGCCGCGCATGCAATCGAGGAAGATGTCCAGGATGCCGCTGTCGGCAATCTTCTGACGATCCGCCGCGATCCGTTCGGCATTGCGCAGGGCGCGAGCGGGTGGTGAAGGTGAAAAGGCCGGCAACAGGGCGGGTGACGGCGGCTGGACTGGCGGGGGCGACTGTCTCGACGGCTCGGGCACTTGCTCCGGCGGAGAGTCGTCTTGTGCCGGTGCGCTCGAGTGGCGATGGCCCGTCTCTGTGAGGAATGTCGGAACCGTGGAATTCCGTCCCTTGAATCGATGGGCGACCATGATGCACCCGTAATGTCTGGACTAGAGAGAAGGATGAGGCAGGCTTGGTTTGAGGAAGCCCGTGGTAGGTTGCGGTTTTGAGCGCAAGCGGTGTTCAGAATAGAAAGGCCCGCGGATATGAGTCGCGGGCGCAATTTCTTCGATCCTGATATTTTCCAAATCACACGCTTTGGCCCGCAAGATCAAGCGCTATTTTCGTCTGAGCACTGTAATTACCCCTAAGTCCTTGTTAGTAAAGCCCATAACGGAGCCTTGATGAGGTTCTTGTGTTATTTGTGCCAAGCGCACATAGAAAACGTAACGAAGTAAACCAACTTTTGTTGGGGTTGCAATGCTCACAGCTGGTTTTCCTAAACCCTTGAACGATACTCAACGCACCTTTAAGGACCTATGTGAAAAGGGCGGCGGTCCAAAAGGTGGGCCAGCTCGTATCAAGGTCCAACAGTTGCTCAAAGCGAGCGGCCAAACGTTGAACAAACTGGCGTTCAATGAAGTTGCCGCACAGATGAAGGAACTCGCGACCGCTAATCCGTGGCACATCTGCTTCGCAATAGGGCTTTCATGGGGGCATTTGGCCCAATTAGATGTTGAGTTCACGAAGGTAGCCTGTCGACTAATCGCGAACTGGAACGACGACGACTTGAAACTTGCAAAAATGTTCCACTATGAACGCGGTCCAGCTCCTATCGAAGATTCACTTCGTGGCGCACATACGCTTTTTTCTAGGGTCAAACTGCCCGACACCTTGCCTAACGACTTGGATCGATTGCGCGCCGCTGAAGACCGGTGGTTTAGTCCGATTATTTCGAAGGACCGACCTCGCTATATCGGCAGTTGGAATGCGACCGCAATGTTTATGGTCGCGTTGTTCGCCCAACCCGGTTTGGCCAAATCTCTCGTTGAGCCTCGTGTAATGCTGCCGCCTGGTGGCCCAATCTTCAACGCATTGAATCTGTTGCACCGTGTGCATTTTCTGCCAAAGAAGCCTTCTGGCAGTGAGCTAGATGATGAGGCATTCGAGCCGGGGGCGATTTTTGAGAACAACGACTTGTTTGTGAATGTACTGAAAGGGTTACCAGCCTGGAGTCTTGTGGATGTCCATAGTGGCCTCTATCTTCTCGGTACTCGCGATCCTAGGTCTGATAATCTGGTGTAACTGGTTCTTGTCCAATCCTTCTCTACTTTCTCTGGTATTGTTCATCCCAACTCCCAGATACTGTCGGAGGGGTTGGTCAGAATAAAACTGAGGCCTCATATCTCACGGCTGCTTTACAATCGAGTTAGCAGGCAGGCCAAGAACCCCGGCTTGCCGCAGCAAGTTAAAAACCACTTGCCAACCGGTAGCCCGAAACCACTTTTTCGTCCTCTCGTTCCACGACGATTGAACGGCCACGACCTTCAAAGCAGCCTCGGGCGTCCAAATGCCGTCTTTCGGGAGTTCGCTCCACTCCCATATTGATGCACCGCTCGCGCCGGGAAGTTCCGGAGTTTCTCCGTCGTCCGCTGTGTTGACCAGCATTGCGGTTTCGTCATACTTAAAAAAGAAATCGACGCTCGGGTCGTGAGGCCGGTCACGAAAAATAGCTAGATTAGGCGGAGTTCCTAGACGTTCCGTATAGAACGTAAGGAGCTGACCGCCCAGCTTATCCCCTCTCCTTAAGGTGATCGAAGCTGGGTAACCGCAAAGGATAAATGCGCCATCCTGGGATGGCACCGCAACGTTTGACAAATCTAGAAAGCGCCAGTGTTTGCGAAACTTTGCAAGTAGATCCATGTCCGTCGGTTCCACGATCGCAACGTCGAGGTCGATGTCCTGTGGTCGATAGGTGTCAAACGGACTCAAAGTAAGCACCTCAGGACCCCGCGGGCCGACCGGAACGGCTAGTTTAGAAAGCTCGATATCATCGAGGAGATGCGCAGCGACTACCAGGAAAACGCGCCCTCCAATATCAAAGAACGTTCCCGTACCGTGAGGAACGACTCCGTGTTTAGTATCTTTAAGTAGAAGAGGAACAGTCACCCTCGAAGCGAACTGCTCAATCGCAATGGCGGTTTGCGGGCCGAGTACAGGCATGCGGTTTGCTCCTTACAGAGGAGATGCGAGGTGCGGAGGTCAGTGGAGCGACGCTATCATCTAGTGCCGCTAGCACGAGTAAGTCTTATCCGACTCCTCCTAGCTACTGATTCGGTGCGCGGCGCCAAGCGACTGTTTTCGTCAAGTAATTAATCAGAGTTACCAACGGCAATTCAGTATTGAAATGCCTAGGCGTAAGCCCCATTTTTCCAAAAATTTACGCAACTGCATAGTTTCTCATTTTCAGGAGAATGGCAATTGTGGCCTGTTGTGCTTCGTGAATTCCTGCACCGCTACTCCGTTCACGCAGACAAGCTCTACGATGCGTTGACGAGGAATGGCCTATATCAGGTTGAACGGCCTCCGCACGGGACCGAGCTCTGCAGGCGGGGCGACCCGGCCGATTGCTTATGGCTCGTCATTGAGGGCGAGGTCGATGTCTACGAACAGGCGGACGCTCCGATCCGGAAGCGCCTTCGCGGCGATTTGCTTGGCGAGCAGGCGTTCTTACTCGCCAATACTCCATGCGCAAAGCTGGCCGACGGCAAATCTCCGGGGCGTTCGGCAAGGTTAGTCGCTCACGGCCAGACCCGCGTTCTGCGGTTCGATGCTGCGCTCGTCGATAAGCTCACGACCGAAGAGCGTGCGCTTTGGTATGAACTCCTAGCGAATGTCATCAATGTCAAACTGGTCGAGGCCACCGGCCAGCGGGCGGAACAGGCCAGCCAGGTCGCCGACAGGAACCATCTGCTCACCAGATTTTGCGACAAGACGGCCCTGGGAGTGGTCGAAGCTGCTATGAGCGGCCGGTCGGCATTTACAGCGGACCGCACCGTGGTGGTCTGGTTCAGCGACATCGCCGGCTTCAGCACCTGGTCGCGGGCGCGAGACCCTGGCGTTGTAGCAGACGCTGCCCGGGCGCTTCTTGGCCTCCAAGTGAAGCTCATCCGCGAACACGGCGGCGAGATCGACAAGATGATGGGCGACGGGATGATGGCCTATTGGTTTTGCGATGGTCCCCATCGGAACGGCGTGCCAGGTCGGGCGTACAAGTGCGCCAGAAGGATAGTGCGCGAATTTGCGCGAGTGACTGACGAAAGCGGCATACCCGAACTCTCGTTGCGAATCGGCCTGCACACTGGCCAAGCTTGTTTCGGCGATTTTGGAACTGAGGAACGGATCGCGGTCACGCTTCTCGGCGAAACGATCAATCTCGCCTCGCGATACGAGCAGCTTCGCGCAGATCCGGAACATTACCCAGACCTCGGACCGATCCGCATAAGTCCGGAGCTGCGCGATCTTATTTACGCGACGGGTGCAGTGAGTGGCCTCGTCGGGCCTGTCAACGCAAAGGTGAAGCACGACAATTTCGTGGTCTATTGGGCTGAAGGAGCATCAGATGGCATGGAATGAAGATCGGGCCATTGCCCGGATTAAAGAGCATATTAAACGTGCCCCATCGGTCGACGCGAACCTTACATTGGCGCGCGTCCGAGCTGATGCGGCCACCGCGCGATCGGAGGGGCGCTTTCCAAACACTCGCGCCATTTTGGTCGAAGGCGCTCAGCTTTATGGTCAGCTCGTCGATTTTGACGACCTCGTAGTCGAGCAAGGCAAAGGGGAGACGGAGGCTAGCCACAAAAGAGTCCTCGATTTCCTTAACACCCACTACCAAGTCTGGGATAGCATTGTTGATGGTGATGACGCGCTCAGGGTCGATTTTCACGGCCCTCGTTTGCATGCCGTCGTCGTTTACCCAATCAAAGATCCAAGGGAGCAGATTCTGCGAGCTATGGCGCTTGCCGCAAAGCTCGGTGAAGCGGCAGCGCGCGTCGGACAGGCTTACGGCTTTTCCTCCCGAATTCGGTTCGGCATCGACCAAGGCAGATGCTTGGCGATGACTACCGGGCGCTCCCACGATACCGACACGCTGTTCCTCGGATCGCCCGCCAATCACGCGGCAAAGCTCGCGTCGAGCGGGCAGGAGAGTGGCATCTTTCTGATGCCCAATGCCCAGCAGATCGTCACCCAGGTTCCTTCGCAGTCTGGCATCCCATCCTTTCGGGCGCGGCAAGACCTGATCGATCTCGCAAGGCGACAGTATCCCTTCACGTCTGTCGATGCCGCGGCGAACCGTGTCATTGCGTCTGCAACCAATAGGGCCAAATTTGGGTTCAGGCGCGCCACGCCACCCCTGTCCAAGACGAAGTTCTCCGAACTCAGCCCCTCAAACACAGTTCGCATGGGCATGGCATCCCTGTTCGCCGATATCGACGGCTATACCGCCTTCGTCGATAACGCCATCCGCCAAGGGCCCGAGGCCATCAAGACCGCCGTCGTCGGCATACATGTGATCCGCGAAGAGCTGAACGATGTCCTGAAAGCAGATTGCGAGGGCAAACGGGTGCGGTTCATCGGCGATTGCATCCACGGCTTAATGACAAAAGGGACAGTAGCGACCGACGATGATGCCGGAGCCGTCTTGGATGCTTGCATGTGCGCAGCAGCGATGAAGTCTTCCTTTGATTTGTGTTGCGAGATCGTTCCTGGACTGCAAGATCTTGATCTCGCAATCGGCATCGATTACGGCGTGGTGCCCCTCACCAGGATCGGCCGGCCCGGCGAGGAAAGCATTCGATGCGCCGCAGGCAAAGCGGTCATTGAGTCCGAGCGTGCTCAGCAGCAGATCGAGAATGGTGGCACCCGCCTGGGCGAGGGCGCTATGAATGTGGCTTCCCATCGCGTGAGACAGCATTTCGGAAGCACAAGGCGCATCCCTGAATACGACGATGCCGCTAATCTGCTTGGGGCCCCTGTTTCGCAAGTCACCACCATCATCAGCCAGCAGCCCTCCGCACGGTCCCATGTGAGCTGATACTCGCTGTGGCCGAGACGATTGCGGAAATTCAGACCTCTCCCGATAGGGCAAACCATGCTGGTTTGCGGCTACTTGTCGATTGCGCACCCCAGTGGGTAGTGATCGAGCAGGAAACGCAGGACGGTGTGAACCTGAGTGCGCAAGCCGTCCAAGGCAGCGGAAAAAAAGGGCGCCAATACCGACTTCGGCTATCGCGCGACTTCGCGGGAGAGGTAGAAATTCGCGAATGCCAGCCCGACTTGCTGCCTTCGTTCTGTCCAGAGCGGCACATTAACGACGATACCTCGTTCTGCCTTGGGTATGAAGCTGGGAACCAAGTGATCAATGCTGATACCGGTAGGCAGTGGTGGGAAAAGCTCCGTTCCTTCCTCCTGTGCCAAGATACCGCGACCAACACCGGCTATTGGCCAGACTATGCCGCGCTCGCCCACGGCGCCGCTGCATTCTTTCAGATGGAGGGAGAAGCGGCTGCGAGGCAGCTAGACAAACTCGAAGACTTCAGGTCCGCGATGCATGGCGTCGGCTGGGTCTCGGACAACGTCTGGCAAGTAACAGATGATGGCAATCGTCTGCTAAACGGACGTATGCCTTGCATATGCGGGCGAATCGACAGTCGGGGCGGGCGCATGCTACGCAAAGAGTGCCGCAAGGCTAACGAGCCCTGTCTCGTCGTCCTCGAGGCTCGGCGCCGCGACGCCGAGCAGGACTTCTGGAAGTTGAACGAGGGGAAGCTGTGCTGCGGCACGATGGCGACGTGTCCTCTTAGTCCGAAATGGAAGCCCTTGCCCGATCGTCGCGCCCTTCGGCGCGCCAGGGCGCGAAACGAGTAAGTGGCAGTGAGAAGTGGTTCAGGCGATACTCGAAGTGGCTGAAAGCTCCATGTATCGATTTGCTAAGACTCTGGTCTCGTGGAGGAAAATAGCGCGAATGGGGACGGAGACGTGCTGTACAACTAGCGAGATGGTCGATAAGGGATGTCAGAAAACCGAATCTCGACTTTGTGCTTGTAAAATGCACTAAGGCAGTCTCTCACGAACGCAGCTGAACGTTCTCTTTGGGATGGGCCGACCACAATCTCGCGAATGATTTGTGTATCTCCATAGTGATACGGGACATATTGAACCAAATCATAGGGTCGCATTCGGTACTGAAAACCCTGCTTGGCTCGAACTATAGATCTAACCTCACTTTCTTGCTTGTAGTCCTCATGCTTATGAAGGATCGCCGCCATAGTAAGTGAGGCTAGGAGAGAAGCATATCCCGAGACAGCGGGTCTTGCGACGTCGACGCCGCTACCTTCATGTTTAAGCAAGAATGGAATGGCAATGGCGATGAGGTCCCGAGCGGTTTCATTAAAGGATTTGTCGTCATATTTTACGGGATAGGTAATTGTATTCTGGTCTTGCAATAGATTTTTGCTTTCAAAGCCGATAGCAAAGCCCCTGCCATCGTCAGCATAGGATCGCCACTGCCCCAGCTCATCGCTGTCGGTGCTGAAGGAGCAAGTGAAGAACCTGGTTGATTTGAGGTAAGCCGCGTCTAAGGGCCGATCTTCTATAAATTTTCTTATCTTGCTGCCTCTGTGACCCAAGGCCCCTATGAGGAGATCCTGGCCAGCCTGCATGCCGCGAGTTAATTCTGAAGGATCATTGAGGTTAAATATACTGGTAAACCAAAGCTGGGAGGATTGGAGTATCCCCTTGAGCCCCTCGTCATTCGTATAATGATATACAACGGCCTGAAGGTCTTTGGTTGCGATCCTTGGGAAATGCCTTTCACGCATTTGCGCCAACGAGGTGTCGAGCACCTTAAGCTCCTCGGCAGTATGCTCGTCGAGCTTTCCTTTGTTGTCGGCCATTGAGGCGATCTTCTCTATCATTGCGCCGGCTCCAGACGATCAACCTACTGCAAAGAAATCAGCTTTTTTAAATATCGACGCGATCGCGCCAACACGACTCCGCCGACACTTTTAAAACAACCCATCCTCTCGAACCAGCGCCAGCGACTCCTCGAACACCTCGATCATCTGGTCGACGACCGCAGCCGTATGGGCGGCTGAGAGATAATAGCGATTGCCGCCCGAAATCAGAACGCCCCGGTTGAGGGCGTGCATCAGGAAGGCCTGGCGCGCCTGCTCGAGGGGCTTTTCGTCGATGTCGAAGCTCGACGCGACCCGCCCGCTCTGGAAGTAGATGTGGAACATCGAGCCGATATTGCCCATCTGCACCGCCATGTTGTTTCGCGCGGCAAACTCGTTGAACTTCGCCGTCAGGCGGTCGCCCTGCGCCGCCATGCCGGCATAGATCTCCGGATGCTCCTTGTAACAGGTGACGGCAGCCGTGCCGGCCGCCATGGTCAGCGGATTTGCCGGTGAAGGTGCCGCCGGTGAACACGCCCTGCTCGCCCGTCCTGGGCAGGAACATGCGCATGAAATCCTCGCGCCCCGCAATGACGCCGATCGGCAGGCCGCCGCCGCAGGCCTTGCCGAGCGTGGCGAGATCGGGCGTGATGCCGAAATATTCCTGGCCGCCGCCATAGGCCAGGCGGAAGCCGGTGACCATCTCATCCAGGCAGAAGAGCACATTGCAGTCGCGGCACACCTGCTGAAGCTCCAGGAGCCAGTCGCGCACGTCCCGTTGCGGGTTCGAATGCTGCACCGGCTCGATGATGACCATCGCCAGCTCGTCCTTGTTCTCACGGATGATGTCGAAGGCGCACCTGTTGCGATAGGGCAGCGCAACCGTGAGATCGCGAATGGCCTTGGGCACCCCGGTGCTGATCTCGACGCCCGCCGGCCGGTCGCGCGAGGAGACGTTGGTGGGCGCCACCATGCAATAATCATGCATGCCGTGCCAGTAGCCGTCGAATATGCCGATCTTCTCCTTCCCCGTGAAAGCGCGGGCGGCGCGCATCGCATAGGAGGTGGCCTCGGAGCCCGAATTGCAGAACAGGATGCGCTCGGCGCAAGGGACGGCGTCCTGCAGAAGCCGCGCCAAAGGCAGCTGCTCCTGCGAATGAATGCCGAAATGCCAGCCGCTCCCTGAGATCCGCGCCATGGAAGCGGCGATGTCGGGGTGGCGGTGGCCCAGCACGCAGACGCCGAAGCCCATGCAGGTGTCGATATAGGTGTTGCCGTCGATATCGGTGAGGGTGGCCCCTTCGCCGGATGCGATATAGATCGGATGCGGCAGATGGAGATTGGCGCGCATGCCGGAGAACAGGATGCTCTCCCGGTCGCCCGTCATGGCCTGGCACTTCCTCGTCTTGGCCAGCATCTCATTCGTGGCCTGCTCGAAGCGCGATGGTCCGGTCATGATGCGTCAGCCCAGCTGGGCAAAATTGGCATGGGCCGAGATCAGCCAGCTTTCGCCTTCGCGGCGGAACACCGACAGGCGCGGCGAGACGCCTTTGACCTCCTTGCCCTCGATCACCTGGTCGGTCTCGATCAGATAGCGGATGACCATGATATCGGCCGTGCCGGTGGCGACGATGCCGCTGAATTTGGGACGGACATTCTGCCGGGGCAGCGATTTCAGGTAGCTTGCCTTGTCATGGCCGACGCCGTTTGAGCGCAAGGTCTGGTATTCCGGCGCCAGGACCTTGTCGATCAGGGCCGGATCGCCGGTGACCAGCGCATCCACCCAGGGATCGAGCGCCTGCAGGGCCTCTTCCGGCGAGATCTCAACCGTCGCGCCCGCCTGTGCCGCGGACGCGGCCAAGGTGGAGAGGCCCATCAAAGCGACAATCGAAAAATCCCGGCGTGTGGGTGAAGGGTGCATAGCCTCGCGTCTCCCGGCTCTGGATGATTGATTGCACATGTATCTCAAATGAGATACATTCATGCAAGCAAATAAGGAACCCTCAATGGCTCAAACTTCGATGCTCCATGTGCGCGTGGATGACAAGCTGAAGACGGCCGCGGCCGAAAAGCTCGCCGATGTCGGGCTGACAGTCTCGGATGCCGTGCGCATCCTGCTGACCCGCATAGCCAAGGAAGGCGGCTTGCCGGCCGGCCTGACGGCAGACCCGGAAGCCTATGACGCCTGGTTCCGCGCCAAGGTGCAGGAAGCGCTCGACGACACGCGGCCGCCGGTGCCGCATCGCAAGGTCATGGACGAGGCGCAGGCGCTGATCGACAGGAAGCGGGCGAAGGAGGCGAAATGAGCCGCAAGCGCAAATTTATTCCGGTCGAAGAGGCTTTCACCGAATGGCGGAAAGACCCTGAATATGTCGCCGCGTATGACGCGCTCGAGGAGGAGTTCGCGATGGCCTCCGCGTTGATCCGTACGCGGCGAAGCCAAAAGCCTGGTGCAGAGAGATAGTCCGCCGCTCGGCGTATTGACACTGTAGATACAAGCGCCCATATTCGGGCCATGACCAAAGCTAGCCTCACCCCTTCAGAAGCCTCCCGTTCCGCCACTGTCGCCGTCGCGGAACGCGTTTCGGCGTCTGATGCGAAGGGCAGTATCAATCTGCGGATCGAGACCGGCACACGCCAGCTCATCGACGATGCGGCGGCGGTTCTTGGCAAGACGCGCACTGAGTTCATGATCGATAGCGCCCGGCGGCAGGCGGTCGATGTGCTGCTCGACCAGCGCCTGTTCGTGCTCGATCCGGCGCGCTACGACGCCTTCATGCAGGCGCTCGACAATCCGCCCGCACCTGGACCAAAACTCAGGTCGCTGCTGCGCCGGACGCCGGTATGGCAGAAATAGACGGTGCCCCGGACCATACAGGATCGCGGCCTGTCGGCTCCCGTTCCCCTGACGGCGGAGCATGACCTGTCCGGGTTCGACTGCGGCGAGCCCGCGCTGAACGACTGGCTGCGACATCGGGCCTTGCGGAATGAAAGCCGTTTCTCGCGCAGCTATGTCGTGTGCGAAGACAATCGGGTCATCGCGTATTTCTGCATCTCGGCAGGCGCGGTGCAGCGCAGCGCCGCACCGGGCAAGGTGCGGCGCAACGCACCCGACACGATTCCCGTTTCGGTGATCGGGCGGCTTGCCGTCAGCCGCGAGCATGCCGGCAAAGGCCTGGGCGCAGACATGCTTTCGGACGCGTTGCGTCGGATCGCCGTGGCGTCGCAGAGCATCGGTATCGGGGCTGTTCTGGTACAGGCAAAGGACGACGCAGCCAGACGCTTCTATCTGCGTTGCGCGGAGTTCATCGAATATCCCGAGGACAGCCGAACCCTGTTCCTCCCGATAGAAACCGTGGTCGAGGCCTTCGGCTAGCCAGGCCTTCTGTCCGAAGATTACAGCCTTATCCTCATTCCACAGCGCTCCACCGGTGCCTTTATCGAGGGCACTTCAAGGATCCCCCCGATCGCTCGGACTTCGATGCTTCATGTGCGCGTGGATGACAAGCGGAAGGCGGCCGCGGCCGAAAAGCTCGCCGATGTCGGGGTGATAGAAAAGGAAAGTGGAATGAGGGACAAAGGGCACAGAAATCTGAAGCGACAGGTCGTGCGCACAGGGCAATCGGGAGTCCGCGGCGGGCCGGCATGCCAGGAATGTGTGGCCGGCGGATTTCACCTATTCAGGGTGGAATTCACCATGGCCGGACCCTGGACTTAGGCACTGCAGTCCGTTGGTGCTTGGCCGCAACATGACATTGGGATTGAATATTCCCGGCGCACCGAACACGACCCCCACGGCAGTGAACCAGGCGCCCTTGAGAGCCCTGAGCCCCCCGCCCAGGGCTTTCATGTTTCCGGGGTCCAACTGCGCGGGCGCCACCACAACACCGAAATCGGCGCCGCCGCCTCATCGATCCAGATACTCAATGCGCAGATCACCGTCTGCGACGGCTTCATCCGACCAGAGCAAATCGAAGGCCAGGTTGCGCAGGCCCAGCTCGCCGAAACGCCGCACGACCGTCTCGCTCAGATAGATGGCGGAGGCGCGGCCGGGGAGCTTGAAGATCCCGGTATTCCCGATGACGTCCGGCTTGAACACATGGCGTTCTATCGCCAGGATTTCGCCGTCCGAGAAGCGGGCAATGGCGGAGCGTTCCTCATCGAGCGCCGCGATGATCGTCGTGGCGTTGAACAGGGAAACCGGCTCTTCGCAGTCGACGGACAGCAGCTCGCCATATGCTTCAAGCAAGGGCAACAGCGACGGCACCACCCGATCGCGCAAGACGAGGATGGTGTGAAGGCACCACGGACAGTCGGAATGAAGCCGCTTCGTGCCGTCCTCCTCCTCGCGGATGAAGGTCATCCTCGGCGTCCGCCATCCAGGCCCGACAGGCCCGGACAGGGCGTAAAGCATCTCCCAGTCGTCGGGACCGGCATCCTGCAGCGTGGTCCATTCAACGCCCGCCAGCACCGCTGGAGTGTAAATTCTCATTCAGGGCTCCCGCAGATCGCTATCTTGATCAGCCGGCCAATATGGCTGGGCAGCTGGCGGGTCCGAAGGTGGCATCGAGCTCCGGCTATTGTCGAGGGCGATTCTCGGCTTACGCAAAGTACTGCAAAAACTAGGCTGATGAAGCGTGAGCAGCGCCGCCCGGTTGATTCTATTCAGGGGGTCCCGGCTTTCGCCGGGATGACGATGCGGAGGGGGCGCGCTCACGCCAGCCGCCGATCATCCTCCCCCAGCAGCACACAATCCCCCGGCGA
Source organism: Taklimakanibacter lacteus (assembly GCA_003576695.1). GTDB lineage: Bacteria > Pseudomonadota > Alphaproteobacteria > Rhizobiales > Aestuariivirgaceae > Taklimakanibacter > Taklimakanibacter lacteus. Next base: position 74,820 of record QOZQ01000005.1, on the reverse strand, counting down.
AAAGCTCACATCCACCGCGTCTCCCTCGCGAAACACATGGGTATCGATGATCGTATTGGCTTGCAGCTTCAGGCCCTCGGCCTCGATGATGTAGATGGCGGTGCCGCCGAGATAGGAGGTGGCGGCGATCCGGCCTTGCAGCCTGTTGCTTCCGGCCGCCGCTTTCTTGCCGACCTCGAGACGTTGCGCGCGGACCACGACCGTGACCTTGCTGCCCTTTTTGGCGGAAGCGGGCGCCGCGGCGTCGATGCTGGCGCCGCTGTCGAGGGTGATCTTCGCCTTGCCCCTGGTATTCGACGCGATGGTGCCGGCGATGAGGTTGGACTGGCCGAGGAAGCTCGCCACGAATCTCGAAGACGGCGTGCGATAGACCTCTTCCGGCGTGCCGTTCTGCTCGATGAGGCCGTGATTCATGACGACGATGCGGTCGGACATGGCCAGCGCCTCTTCCTGGTCATGGGTCACGAAAATGGTGGTGATGCCGACCTCGCGCTGGATGATCTTGAGCTCGGTGCGCATCTCTTCGCGCAAATTGGCATCGAGCGCCGACAGGGGCTCATCGAGGAGCAGCACATCGGGCTCGATCACGATGGCCCGCGCCAGCGCGATGCGCTGCTGCTGGCCGCCCGAAAGCTGCGAGGGCAGTTTCTTCTCGACGCCCGGCAGGCGCACCATGTCGAGGGCGCGCTTCACTTTCCGCGCGATCTCAAGTCTAGGCACGTCGCGGTATTTGAGGCCGAAGGCGATGTTGTCCTCGACGGTCTTGTGCGGGAAGAGCGCATAGTTCTGGAAGACGAGGCCGATATTGCGCTTGTAGATGGGCACGTCGTTGATGAGGCGGCCGGCGACGACGATCTCGCCCGAGGTCGGGGTCACGAGACCGGCGATCGAGCGCAGGATGGTGGTCTTGCCGCAGCCAGACGGGCCGAGGAGGGTGACGAAGCTGCCTTTCTCGATGGCGAGATCGACATCCTTCACGGCGACGAAGGGCCCGTAAGTGAGAGTGACGGATTTGAGGTCTACGGCGGTGGTGGTCATGAGGTGGTAACAGGCGAGAGGCTTCGAGACGCACGCCAATACTCCCTCCACCGCGCGCAGCGCGGGGAGGGTGGCGCGCGGAACGCGCGACGGGTGGGGTATCTCCACGAGGAAAATCCCTCAGCTAAGGCTTTATGCACGCTGTTGAGGCTTGTCATTGAGCACTTTTCCGGCGGAAAGACCCCACCCGTCCGCCCTGCGGGCGGCCACCCTCCCCGCGCTGCGCGCGGCGGAGGGAAGTTCATCCGCAGAGGGAGAGGGGATATTGCTTCAGCTCACGCACCCTTGGAGATGCGGTCCCACTGCTTCTGCCATTCGGCGTCGTGCTCGGCCCAGTAGATGGGATCGCCGAAGGTGAGCGCCGTCATCGTGCCGGTGGGATCGAAGGCCGGCAGTTTGGCGATGGCGTCGGTGAGCTTGACCTTGGTGGGATCGAGCGAGGGCGGGTATTTCTGTCCCTCGGCCACGGCGATCGAGGTTTCCGTGTCGAGCATGAAGTTGATCAGCTCCTCGCATTCGGCCATGGGCGAGCCCTTCAGCACCAGCATGTCCTCCATCCAGGCATAGCTGCCCTTGGGGTCGAGATAGCCGATCGGATGGCCCTGCTCCTGAAGCGCGGCGACGCGGCCCGACCAGGCGTCGGTGACCACGATCTCCTCCTTCGACAGGAGATCCATGAGCTCGGCACCCGAGCCCCAGTACTTCTTCACCATGTCGCGGCTTTCGCGGATCTTCGCCCACACCGCCTCGATGTCCTTGATGTCGTTGGGGCTCTGGCCGGTCTGCAGCGCCGCGTACCACACACGGGTGTTCTTGTCCGAGAAGCCGCCGATCTTGCCGGCATATTTCTTGTCGACGAGGAGCTGGGCGCCCTTCTCCTTCGCCTCCTCGGGCGAGATCACCTTGGTGTTGTAGGCGATGCCGGTGGTGCCATAGTCGTAAGGGATGGCCGAGAGCTTGGGGGTCAGCTTGCGGAACGGCTCGATCATCGCCGTCATGACATTGGCCATGTTCGGGATATTGGCCTCGTTGATCTCCGACACCCAGCCGCCATCGACATATTTCTTGTAATATTCGACGCCCGAGGAATGGATGATCTGGAAATCGCCCGGATTGGAGGTCTTCACCTTGGTGATGACCTCGTTCTCATCGCCGAAGGTACCCTGCACCACCTTGAGGCCGGTCTTCTTGGTATAGGGCTGGAAGGCGAATTTATCGATCGCCTCCTGCACCACGCCGCCCCAGCCGTCGAAGCGCACTTCGGTGACGGCCGCGAGAGCGGGGCCGCTCCAGCGGGTCATGACGCCGGTGGAGGCCGCGGCCGCGGCCGCCAGGCCTAAGAAGGTGCGGCGGTCCATGCCGCCATTGCGGTAGCGCTCGGTGAGCCGCTCGAGCCTCTTCGTCTGTGTCAGCTTCATTTCAGTTTCTCCCTGGTTGTTGGTTATTGGCGATTTCCGAACAGAATGCGCCCAATCAGGCCGCCTGCCAAGGGGAGGCCGACGGTGATGAGGATCATCAGCGTGCCGAGCGCATTGATCTCCGGGCTGATCGAGATTTTCAGCATGGCGAGGATCTGGGTCGGCATGGTCTCGACGCCGGGCGGGCGCCAGAACAGGCTCGCCGTGATGTTGTCGAAGGAAATGGTGAAGACGAGGAGGATGGCGGCGACGATGGCCGGCATCAGGAGCGGCAGCGTCACCTCCCTGAAGGTGCTGAAGCGGCTGGCGCCCAGCGAGAGGGCGGCTTCCTCATAGACGCGCTTGATGCCGATGAGCCGCGCCTGGACGACGAGCACCACGAAGGGCAGCGCCAGCATGATATGGCCGAGGACGAGGAGCAGGTAGCTCCTGGGCTGGTGCGCCCATTTCATGAGGAGCAGGAGGCCGACGCCCAGGATGGTCTCCGGCACCAGAGCCGGCATGATGACCATCGTGTTCATCAGCTGCTTGCCGCGGAATTCATAGCGGGTCAGCGCCATGGCGGCCATCACGCCGATGACCGTGCAGACGATGGCGGTGAGGATGGCGATCCAGATCGAGGTCTTGAACGCGCGCAGTACCGCCTCGTTCTGGAACAGCTTGCCGTACCATTGCAAGGAGAGGCCCGTCATCGGGAAGCCGCCGAACATCGAGGCGTTGAAGGATAAGATCACGGTAACGATGATGGGCGCGAACATGAAGACATAGACCGCGATGGTGAGGAGCTTCACCGCGCGCCAGCCCCACACGCCCGAGGCGTCCTCGGCCTGCCGCACCTTCATCATCGGCTCAATCCCTTGAAGATGGTGGAAAGGCCCATATAGCGGCTGTAGATCGCCGACACGATGCCGAGCAGCACGAAGAGCACGATCGAGAGCGTCGAGCCCATCGGCCAGTTGAGCTGCTGCATGATCGTGTCATAGATCAGGTTGCCGAACAGCGCATCGCGGTTGCCGCCGAGGATCTGCGGCGTCACATAGCTGCCGGCCGCCAGCACGAAGCACAGAAGCAGCCCGGCGCAGAGGCCGGGCAGCGAGAGGGGCAGCGTCACTTCGCGGAAGGCTTGCGCGCTGGTGCAGCCCAGCGTGCGCGCCGCCGAGAGCAGGTCGCGGTCGATGCCCTCGAGGCTCACATAGACATTGAGGATCATATAGGGCAGCAGGAAATGGATCATGCCCATGATGACGGCGCCCTCGGTATAGAGCATCTGGATCGGGCTATCGATGATGCCGATCGACATCAGGGTCACGTTGATGGCGCCCTGCTCGCCCAGGATATGGATCCAGGAAAAGGTGCGGATGGTGAAGGAGATCCAGAAGGGCACGATCAGCAGGAGCAGCAGCAGCCATTTGTGCCGGAAGGACGTCATCCAGATGAAATAGGCCGGCACATAGCCCATGAGCGCGCAGGCGATGGCCGTGATGGCGGCGACCCGCGCCGTCTTCCACAGGAACAGGTGATAGTAGCTGTCGGTGAAGAATTCACGCCAGTTGGCAGCTGTGTAGTTCGCCTGCTCGACGCCGGCGGTGATGAACTCATAGAAGGTGTAGATCATCATGATGATGATCGGCAGCACCAGGAGAATGACGAGCAGGATGAGGGCCGGCGCCAGCAGATACCAGGCAAAGCGGGTCTGCTGCATCTCTATGAACCGTCATTCCGGAGGAAGTGACGAACGCCACCATAGTTCGTCACCCCGGCGAAAGTGACGAACACTTTATTCGTCATCCCGGCGAAAGCCGGGACCCCCTGAATGGGATCAAACGGTCGGCGCTGAAAGAATATACGGGATCCCGGTTCGAACATTGCTGGCGAGCCTAGCCGGATCGGGGGGCAGGTGCAATTCCATCAGCGCTGCCCGCTCTGCACGAATTTAATGGGTCCCGGCTTTCGCCGGGATGACGGACTATGGGGTCCGTCACTTTCGCCGGGATGACGGATTATAATGTCCGTCACTTTCGCCGGGATGACGTTCCTACCCAAATCAAAAAGCGCGCGCCACGCAGAAATCGACGGCCTCGGCCAGCGCCGCCCGGTGAGCGCTGTCGGGGAAGATGGCCAGCGCGTCGCGGGCGATGTCGCCATAGTGGCGCGCGCGCTCCACCGTGTCGGCGACGGCGTTGTGGCGCTCCACCAGCTTCTGGGCATAGACCAGATCATCCGCCGTCTGATTGCCGTCTTCCAGCGTGCGCTTCCAGAAGTTGCGTTCTTCCTGCGAGCCGCGGCGATAGGAGAGGACGACAGGCAGCGTGATCTTGCCTTCCCGGAAATCATCGCCGACGCTTTTCCCCATGAGCGCCTGCTTGCCGGAATAATCGAGCGCGTCATCGACGAGCTGGAAGGCGATGCCGAGATTGCGGCCATAGGATTCAAGCGCCGCCTGCTCGCCTTTGGGGCGACCGGCGACGACCGCACCCACCTCGGCCGCGGCCGAGAACAGGGCCGCCGTCTTGGCCACGATCACCTGCATATAGGCGTCCTCGGTGGTGGACGTGTCATGCGAGGCGGAAAGCTGCAGCACCTCGCCCTCGGCGATCACGGCCGCGGCATTGGCGAGGATGCGCAGGGCTTCGAGCGATCCGGTCTCGACCATCATCTTGAAGGCCTGGCCGAGAAGATAGTCGCCGACCAGCACGCTCGCCTGGTTGCCCCAGATGAGGCGGGCGGTCTTCTTGCCGCGCCTGAGGTCGCTTTCATCGACGACATCGTCATGGAGAAGGGTGGCGGTGTGCATGAACTCGACCGCGGTGGCGAGCTTGACATGGGCCTCGCCTTTGGCGGCGCACATGCGGGCGGTGGCGACGGTGAGCATCGGGCGGATGCGCTTGCCGCCGGAATTGATCAGGTGCCCGGCGAGCTCCGGGATGAGCTCGACATGGGAGGCGGCCCTGGCCAGGATGGCTTCATTCACCTTGACCATGTCGGCCGCTGTCAGCGCGATCAGGGGATCGAGGCTCGGCTGCTTCTGATCGCTGCCTTCGAAGGGAATGACGACACCCAAGAGATTGCACCTTCTCGATTATGCTACTGTCCCGACAATAGGGGGCGGCACCGCCCATGAGCAAGCGTGACCGGTTGACGCTAGAATAAGGGCTGGAGGAGGCAGGCAGGACCCATGAAAGAGGTGCTGAGAACCAATGACCTGGTGCTGCTCTCCTATGCCACCCATGTCCTGGCCGAGGCCGGGATCGAGGCGGTCGTCTTCGATAGTCATATGAGCGCCGTCGAGGGCTCGATCGGGGCCTTTCCGCGCCGCCTGATGGTCCAAGACGATGATATTGCGAAAGCTTTACGGGAGCTGGAGCGCCAGGCGATCCGCTAGACGGCCCGGCGCTCCAGCTCATTGTTATTACGCATCGAATTGTCCGAAACCGCTGCGCAGTTTCGGTTCGATGCTTTTGGGTAACGCCGCGATAACCTCGACTCTGTAGATATAGCGCCATGCAGGAACCCCAACCCCCCGACCAGACCGCGCCGCCCCCGGCACCGGGCACCATCCCGCCGAGCCTCACCGAGGACGGCTTCCTCGATGGCCGCCTGCGCATCCTGCAGCCGGAAAAGGGTTATCGGGCCGGCATCGATGCGGTTTTTCTCGCCGCCAGCATCCCCTGTGCCGCGGGCGACAAGGTCTTCGAGGCCGGGATGGGGACAGGCGTCGCCGCCCTTTGCCTCGCTTGGCGCGTGCCCGGCATCCAGATCACCGGCATCGAGGTCGCCGCCCGCTATGCGATGCTGGCCGAGGAGAATGCGAGGCGCAATGACTGCGGGGCGGGCATCAAGGTGATCCATGCCGATGTCAAGGACACGCTGCGCCGCGATGTCGCCCATCTGCCGGCCGCCGGCTCCTTCGCCCATGCCTTCGCCAACCCGCCCTATTTCGAAGAGGGCAAGTCGACGCCGTCTCCGGTGACACTGAAGGCGGGCGCCCATAATTTTTCGCCTGAGGACCTCGATCTGTGGATCAAGGCCATGCATGGGCTGCTCGAGCCGCGCGGCACCGCCACGCTGGTCTATCGCGCCGAGGCGCTACCCAAGATCCTCGCCACCTTCGAAGGCCGCTTCGGCGACATCACCGTGGCGCCTTTGTTTCCGCGCGACGGCCTCGCCGCCACCCGCATCATCGTCCAGGGCATCAAAGGATCGCGGGCACCCGTCCAGCTGCTGCCGGGCCTCGTGCTGCATGGCGATGACGGCAAGTTCACAGCGCAGGCCGAGGCCATCCTGCGCGAAGGCGCTGCCTGGCGGATGCGCTAAAACGTTCCGGAAAACCGGCATCCACTTTCCGGATCATGCTTAGCGCTCGTCCCTGCCGCGTTTCGATGCGCCGAGCGCCATCGCCGCGATCAGATGGGGATTGCATGAAGCGAGGGGCTTCGGCGGATTGTCGGTCCTGATGATCCTGACGCCGATATCGTCCAGGATTTCCGGGCCGAGCGCTTCCAGGGCCTCCAGCTCCATCCTTTCGGCGCGCTCCGCCCGCCAGGCCCTGAAGCTGGCGATCACGGCCGACCAGATGCGGCCCAGCAAGGTGAGGCCGGCCGGACGAATGAGGGTACGCTGCTCGACAGTCATGGAAGCTCTCCTGGTGTTCACGCCCCCATGCACGCACCGAAATAGGATGGACGGAGAGTAGTGTCCCGTGGCGCCCGGCGCAGTGCGGAAACTCACAACCGCGCGCGATGGGCCTAGCGCTGGCGGGCCCGGCGATCGCCGGGACATCATGCGCGCGAGCTTGCCGGGGGGCCTTGCGATGCCTATTTGTGCCCCATGCCCAATCTCCTCCAGCGCCTGATCCCGCGCCGCTGGCGCAAGAAAACACCGCTCGTCCATGTCGTGCGCCTGCAGGGCGCCATTGGCGTCGGCACGCCCTTCAAGCCGCCGCTGACCATGGAAGGCCTCGCCGAAACGCTCGAGCGTGCTTTCGCCCGCAAGGGTGTCTCGGCCGTAGCCCTCATCGTCAATTCCCCGGGGGGTGCGGCGGTGCAGTCGGCGCTCATCCATGCCCGCATCCGCGCCTTGAGCGAGGAAAAGAAGATCCCGGTCTTCACCTTCTGCGAGGATGTGGCGGCCTCGGGCGGCTATTGGCTCGCTTGCGCCGGCGATGAGATCTATGCCGATTCAAGCTCGATCGTTGGCTCGATCGGCGTCATCGCGGCGGGTTTCGGCTTTGTCGAGGCGATCAAGAAGCTGGGCGTCGAGCGGCGCGTCCACACGGCGGGCGAGAGCAAGTCCATTCTCGACCCGTTCCAGCCCGAGAAGCCGGAAGATGTCGAGCGGCTCAAGAGCCTGCAGCGCGACGTTCACGAGGACTTCAAGGCGTTGGTCCGATCGCGCCGCAACGGGAAGTTGCGGGGCGACGAGGCGGAGCTGTTCTCGGGCGCCTTCTGGTCCGGCCGCCAGGCGCTGGCGCTTGGCCTGATCGACGGCATCGGCCATATGCGCGACGTTTTGCGGGCTCGTTTCGGCGAGAAGACCGAGTTCAGGCTGATTGCCAAGCCGCAAGGCTGGGGCTTGCGCCGGCTGGGTTTCGGCAGCACGCTGGACCCTGTCTCGGGCCTCATTGATGCCATGGAAATACGTGCATTATGGGGGCGTTTCGGGTTATGATCTCTGTGACTAAGACTGGAAGGACCATTTCATGTTGAAAGCCCTGACAATTGCCGTCGCCGGTATCCTCACCGCCGCCGCCATCAAGCAGCTCATGGATGGTCTTAACGCTGCCAAGGCCAAGGTCGCCGTCAGGCGCAAGGCGGCGGATCCCCGAGCGGTTACCCGCCTTCGGCAGGACCCCAGAACCGGCATTTACTATCCGGAAGCCTGAGCCACTCCACAGCTGTTTCGGTTCCGCCGCGGGAACATTTTTCCGCCGCTAAATTATTGCCGTCAGGTCTAGTTTTCGTCACGCGAACATGGCTAGATTGTAACGTCGTTTTGATTATCGACTACAATCTGCAACCTTAAGGACGGCTCATGATTCGATCCTCATCGATCACATCCCTCGTTTTCACCAGTTCGCTTCTCGCCGCCGCAATCCTCGCCGGCCCGGCCGTGGGCGCCGAAGCGCCCAAGATCAAGCGCGGCCAGTGGCCCTCGGTGGAGGCGAGCCAGGCGAAGCCGGGCGACGTGAAGGCGCCGGTCGGCAAGCCAGGCGCCGCCGGTCTCGCCCGCAAGGACAGCGGCAAGCTGACCCCGGCGGGCCAGCTCAATGCGCTCACCGGCATGTCGATGAGCCGCGACGGCAAGGCCCGCAGCGTCAAGGTGCCGAACCGGCTGAAGGGCATGGTTCTGAAAGGTCAGGGTGCTGCAGCGATCGGCCAGGCGCCGAAGCCCGGCAAGCTGGTGCCGATCAGGGACACGACGCAATATCCCTATACCGCCGTCGGCCTGCTCTCCAATGGCTGCTCCGGCACGCTCATCGGCAAGCGCTTCGTGCTCACCGCCGCCTATTGCATCTTCAATCCGGAGAGCAAGCAGTGGGAGCAGAATCTCGATTTCTATCCCGGCATGAACGGCGACAACCGCCCGTTTGACGGCGTGAAGTGGAAGAATGCCTGGGTCACCAAGGGCTTTGCCGAGCAGGGCAATTGGGACCTGGCTTTCGGCCTGGTCGAATTGCAGAGCGATGTCGGCGAGCAGAATGGCTGGTTCGGTTATGGCCACCTGCCGCAGATTCCCAAGGGCCCGGCCATGACCGGCTATCCGGCGGGCGTGCCCGACTTCACCATGTGGGAGACCACCTGCCCGGTGAAGGGCGCCGACAAATCCTTCATCGTCTATGGCTGCCCGCTCAAGAAGCCGCTCGAAGGCATGGCGGGTGCGGCCATCTGGATCGTCGACCGGCAGTCCAATGGTCCGATGCTGATCGCCCTCCATGGCGGTCCGCTGAAATCCGATCTGTGGGGCCAGCGCATCAATGAAGAGGCCTTCTACACGCTCCAGGCCTGGATGAAAGATGCCGAGGGCGGTGGTGAAGTCACCGGTGGCGATGACGACGACACCCAGGGCGACGAGACCGACGACAATTCCGGCGGCGACGACGAAGTCAGCCCCGACGACACGCAAGCGGATGAGTACGAATCCCAAGCCCCCAAGAAGCAGTAGTTCTTGACCCATAGGGCCGAGGCCCATAGTTTGCGCCCGCAACGGAACCTCGGCGCGTGATCAGGAAAAGTGAACACGGTTTTCCGTCCGATCACGCGCCAAAATTAAGGAACCGATCACGTTCATGACTTTGGATTGAACAATCCAAAGTCATCGTGATCTATGGGCGCAAATGTCTTTGAATCCACGCAAATCCTTCCAGGACCTGATCCTCACGCTCCACCAGTACTGGGGCGAGAAGGGCTGCGTCATCCTGCAGCCCTATGACATGGAAGTGGGGGCGGGGACTTTTCATCCGGCGACGACCTTGCGCTCGGTGGGCCCGAGGCCCTGGGCCGCGGCCTATGTGCAGCCCTCGCGCCGTCCCAAGGATGGCCGCTATGGCGAGAATCCCAACCGCCTGCAGCACTATTATCAGTATCAGGTCATCATCAAGCCATCGCCGCCCGATCTGCAGGAGCTCTATCTGGGCTCGCTCACCGCGATCGGCATCGAGCCCGATCTGCATGACATCCGCTTCGTCGAGGACGATTGGGAAAGCCCGACGCTGGGCGCCTGGGGCCTCGGCTGGGAAGTGTGGTGCGACGGCATGGAGGTCTCGCAATATACCTACTTCCAGCAGGTCGGCGGCCTCGATTGCGCGCCCGTGTCGGGCGAGCTCACTTACGGCCTCGAGCGCCTCGCCATGTATGTGCAGGGCGTCGACAATGTCTATGACCTGAACTTCAACGGCCAGGATGGTGCGAAACGCATCTCCTATGGCGATGTGTTCCTGCAGGCCGAGCAGGAATTCTCACGCTTCAATTTCGAATATGCCGACACCGACATCCTGCTCCAGCATTTCAAGGATGCCGAGAAGGAGTGTCTGGCGCTGCTCAAGGCCGGCGACAAAGGTGCCCGCCATGAATTGGCGCTGCCTGCCTATGATCAATGCATCAAGGCAAGCCATGTGTTCAATCTGCTCGATGCCAGGGGCGTGATCTCGGTCACCGAGCGCCAGGCCTATATCCTGCGCGTGCGCGAACTGGCCAAGGGCTGCTGCGAGGCCTGGGCCAGGACTTCAGGGGGAGGCGCGCAATGATCGCAATTGCAACGAGGGAGGACATGCAATGTCGGTACCCAATATCGCCCGGAAAGAGCCCATTCCGGTCATGGTCGAGGCCGGAAAGGACTATTGGTGGTGCGCCTGCGGCCGCTCCAGGAACCAGCCTTTCTGCGACGGCAGCCACAAGGGCAGCGAATTCTCGCCCGTCAAATGGACGGCCGACAAATCGGCGCGCAAATTCTTCTGCGCCTGCAAGCACACCAACGGCCGGCCTTTCTGCGACGGCACGCACAAGACGCTTTGACGAGTTCTCCCTCCGCCGCCGACCTTGCTCCGCCGAAGCGAAGCCTCGGCTTCGCGAAGACGAGAGGCGGGGAGGGTGGCGCGCGGAACGCGCGACGGGTGGGGTGTCGACGCGGGTGAGGTTTCTCAAGCAAATTCTCTCCGAGCGGTTTGGATCAATCGATGAGTACTTCCCGGTGGATAGACCCCACCCGTCCGCCCTGCGGGCGTCCACCCTCCCCGCGCCTCGCGCGGCGGAGGGAGATTTCGCGCATTTGAGCCCCGATCATGGCTGAGCTTCTTCTCGAACTCTTCTCCGAGGAAATCCCGGCCCGCATGCAGATGAAGGCGGCCGAGGACCTGAAATCGCTCGTCACCAACGCGCTGGTCGAGGCGGGCCTCGTCTATGAGGGGGCGCAGGCGCATGCCACGCCCCGCCGTCTCGTTCTGTCGGTCGAGGGCCTTGCCGCCCGCACTAGGGACGTGGCGGAAGAGCGCAAGGGGCCGCGCGTCGATGCGCCAGAGCAGGCGATCCAGGGCTTTCTCAAATCGACCGGGCTCAAGCTCGCTGATCTCACGGTCCAGGACGACAAGAAGGGCAAGTTCTATATTGCCCGGATCAGCAAGCCGGGCCGCGCCACCGAAGCCGTGATCGCCGAGATCGTGCCGGATGTGATCCGCAAATTCCCCTGGCCCAAATCGATGCGCTGGGGCTCGGGCGATCTGCGCTGGGTGCGCCCGCTGCAATCGATCCTGTGCTGCTTCGATGGCGAGGTCGTCGATTGCGAGATTGCCGGCCTGAAGAGCGGGGCGGCCACAAGGGGCCATCGCTTCCTGGCGCCGGGCGAGATCACCGCGCGCCGCTTCGAGGATTATGCGCAGAAGCTCCATGACGCGAAGGTGGTGGTCGATGCCGCGCGCCGCGCCGAGCTCATCCGGGTCGAGGCGAAGAACCTTTCCTTCGCGCAAGGCCTCGAGCTGATCGAGGACGAAGCGTTGCTGAAGGAAACGGCGGGCCTCGTCGAATGGCCGGTGGTGCTGATGGGATCCTTCGACGAAAGCTTCCTCGACGTGCCGCCGGAAGTGATCGTCACCTCGATCAAGCAGCATCAGAAATGCTTCGCGCTCAGGGACGGCAAGACGGGCAAGCTCGCCAACCGCTACCTGCTCGTGTCGAACATGATCGCCAGGGATGGCGGCCAGCAGATCGTGCAGGGCAACAACAAGGTCATCGCCGCGCGCCTGTCCGATGCAAAATTCTTCTGGGAGCAGGACAAGAAGACGCCGCTCGAGAAGCTGCTGCCGAAGCTCGACCACATCACCTTCCACGCCAGGCTCGGCACCCAGGGCGAGCGCGTGAAGCGTTTCGAGGGATGGGCCAATGATCTTGCCCCGCACTGCAAGGCCGACAGGGTTGCGGCGCAGATGGCGGTGCGCCTCAGCAAGTCGGATCTGCTTACCGGCGTGGTGGGAGAGTTTCCTGAATTGCAGGGCCTGATGGGGCGCTACTATGCGCTGAACGAGGGCAAGAATTCCGAAATTGCGGCGGCCATTCAGGATCACTACCGGCCACAGGGACCGGCCGATGCCGTTCCTGCTGCGCCGCTCTCGATCGTCGCCGCCCTGGCCGACAAGCTCGATACGCTGGTCGGCTTCTGGGCCATTAATGAAAAGCCGACGGGCTCGAAGGACCCCTATGCGCTGCGCCGGGCCGCTTTGGGTGTGATCCGCATCGTGCAGGAAAACCAGGTGCGTCTTCCGCTGCTCGCTCTTTTCGATAGCGGCTTGCAGCTCTATCGCGCTCAGCTCGGCCAGGCTTTCGGCGGCGATTTCGATCGGGCGGACCTTCTCTCCTTCTTCGCCGATCGGCTCAAGGTCTATTTGCGCGACCAGGGCATGCGCCATGACCTGATCGATGCGGTCTTTGCGCTGGGCGGGCAGGACGATCTCCTGATGATCGTCAAGCGGGTCGAGGCCTTGTCGAAATTCCTCGACAGCGATGACGGCAGGAACCTGCTCGCCGGCGTCAAGCGCGCCACCAATATCCTCAAGATCGAGGAGAAGAAGGACGGCCGCAGCTTCGACGGCAATGTCAACACCAACATCCTGATCCAGGGCGAGGAGCGCGAGCTCAACACCTCGATCAACGGCCTGAGCGCCCAGGCCCGGAAGGCGGTCGCGGCCGAGGACTTCGCAGCGGCGATGCGCGCCATCGCCAAGCTCCGGGCCCCGGTCGATGCCTTCTTCGACAAGGTGACGGTCAATGCCGATGACCCCTCCTTCCGCGAGAACAGGCTGAAGCTCCTGAACCGCATCCGTGCCGCCACCCGCGAGGTTGCGGATTTCTCCAAGATCGAAGGCTAGATGAGGCGGCAGCGCAAAAGCTGCCTCGATCAATTCTGCAAGGCTGCCTGCCGCGCGACGGGCTTGAGCGATTTCGGCGATCCCTATTACCGTTCGGGCTTGCGTATCCTGTTGCGTTCGCTGCGCCGGGACGCGAAGCTCACGCTGATCGGCCGGCGCATGCTGGAGCGCAGCATCACGATCGCGCTCGAGCAGCGTCTCCTGATCCAGGAGCTGCGGAAGACCCAGCCCGAAATATTTACGGCGCCCTTGCTGCCGCCCGTCATCATCACCGGCATGCCGCGCAGCGGCACCACTTTTCTGCACCGCCTTCTCGCCGTGGATGAGCGGATGCGGGCCCCCATCCTGCGCGAGCTGTTCGAGCCCGTCGTGCAAAGCCCGGGTCCGAGACGCTGGCTTCGCGATCTGCGGCTCAAGATCGAGCTTGCCGTGATGCGCCTCCTCAATCGCGGGCTCGATGCCAGACACTTCACCAGGAGCGACGAACCGGAAGAATGCATGTTCGCTCTGGCGATCTCGTTCCGCACGCTTCTGCCCTGGACGCTGGCGCCGGTCCATTCCTATCTCGCCTGGTATGGCAATGCCGATCGCCGCCGGAAATACCACGAATATCGCGACATCCTCTGCCTTCTGCAACGTCGGGCACCCACTCGGCGCCTTCTGCTGAAAGCGCCCGATCATCTGGGCGGGCTCGCGGCGCTCATCGAAAGCGTGCCGGAGGCGCTCGTTCTTGTTTGCCGCCGCGACCCGGCCGTGGCGCTTGCAAGCTTCAACAGCCTGATCGATGGCCTGCATCAGGTGACATCGGCAGGCGCGGACAAGACGAAGCTTGGCCAATCCAATCTAACATTCTACGCCACTGAGTCCCGGCATTACGTATCGGCATATCCGACATGCCGAGGTCATATTCTGGAGGTCGACTATGAGGAGCTGACGCGTCAGCCTCTGCAGGTGATGATGCGCATCTATGAGCGTCTGGGTCTCACCATCGGGCCCGAGCTTGAGCGGAGCTTCGGCAGGTTCATTGCCGAGAATCCGAAGGACAAGCATGGCCGTCACGTCTATTCCCCTGCCGATTTTGCCCAGACGCCGGAAGAGATCCGGCGGAACCTCGCCCATTTCGGCTGAGTTTTTCTCCTGCGGCATTGGCTGCGCATCTGCACACTTGATTTCGCAAGTGCAATATGGAAAGTCGGAAACCGAGCAGCGCTCGCTATTGGACGGCCGATCATGATCTTGGGCGTTCCCCTTGCGGGGGGCCTTCAAGGACCTAAAGAGGAGCACCGAGGGTGAGTCAGCAGGTGAATGGGAAGCTTGTCTACCGTTTCGGCAATGGCAAGGCCGATGGCGAAGCGGGAATGCGCAATCTCCTGGGCGGCAAGGGCGCCAATCTCGCCGAGATGGCCAATCTCGGTCTGCCCGTCCCGCCGGGCTTCACCATCACCACCGAAGTCTGCACCGGCTACTACAAGAATGGCCGCTCCTATCCCACAGCGCTCTCGGGCGATGTCGATGCGGCCCTGGCCGAAGTCGGCCGCATCGTCGGCTCGACATTTGGCGATGCCGCAAATCCGCTGCTCGTCTCGGTGCGCTCGGGCGCCCGCGCCTCGATGCCGGGCATGATGGACACCGTCCTCAATCTCGGCCTCAATGACGAGACCGTCGAGGGCCTGGCGTCCCGCGCCAAGGACCGCCGTTTCGCCTATGACAGCTACCGCCGCTTCATCCATATGTATTCGGATGTCGTGCTGGGCGTCGAGCATCATCAGTTCGAGGACATTCTCGGCGAATACAAGGACGAGAAGGAGCTGGGCCTCGATACCGAGCTCACTGCCGAGGATTGGCTGAAGGTCATCGCCAAATACAAGGCCTGCGTCGAGAAGGCGACCGGCAGGCCCTTCCCGCAGGATGTGAAGGAGCAGCTCTGGGGCGCCATCGGCGCCGTCTTCCAGTCCTGGATGTCGGCTCGCGCCAACACCTATCGCAAGCTCCACAACATACCGGAAGACTGGGGCACCGCGGTCAATGTGCAGGCGATGGTGTTCGGCAATCTGGGCGACACCTCGGCGACGGGCGTCGCCTTCACCCGCAATCCCTCGACCGGTGCCCATGAGCTCTATGGCGAGTTCCTCGTCAATGCGCAGGGCGAGGATGTCGTGGCCGGCATCCGCACGCCGCAGAACATCACCGAGGTCGCGCGCAAGGAGGCGGGCTCGCGCGCTCCCTCGCTCGAAAGCCTCATGCCCGAGACCTTCACCGAGCTCACCCGGACCTTCGCGCGTCTCGAGAAGCATTATCGCGACATGCAGGACATGGAATTCACCATCCAGGGCGGCAAATTGTGGATGCTGCAGACGCGCGCCGGCAAGCGCACCGCCAAGGCGGCGCTCAAGATCGCCGTTGATCTCGCCAATGAGGGCCTGATCAGCCGCGAGGAAGCGGTGCGGCGCATCGATCCGGGCTCGCTCGACCAGCTTCTGCATCCCACACTCGATCCCAACGCCAGGCGCGACATCATCGGCCAGGGCCTGCCGGCCTCGCCCGGCGCCGCATCGGGCGAGATCGTCTTCGATTCCGATGAGGCCGAGAAGCTGAAGGAGCAGGGCCGCGCCGTCATCCTGGTGCGCATCGAGACGAGCCCTGAGGACATTCACGGCATGCATGCGGCGGAAGGCATCCTCACCACGCGGGGCGGCATGACGTCTCACGCGGCCGTGGTGGCGCGCGGCATGGGCAAGCCCTGCGTGTCGGGCGCCGGCAATATCCGCGTCGACTACCGCCAGGGGACCTTGTCCGCCTTAGGCACGGTGCTGGAGAAGGGCGATATCGTCACCATCGACGGCTCGACCGGGCAGGTGATGAAGGGGGCGGTTCCCACCATCAAGCCCGAACTCTCCGGCGATTTCGCCACCATCATGGAATGGGCCGACAAGGCGCGGCGCATGAAGGTGCGCACCAATGCCGAGACGCCGCTCGATGCACGCGCGGCGCGCGAATTCGGCGCCGAAGGCATTGGCCTGTGCCGCACCGAGCATATGTTCTTCGAGGGCGACCGCATCGTCGCGATGCGCGAGATGATCCTGGCCGCGGACGAGAAGGGCAGGCGCGCCGCGCTCGCCAAGATCCTGCCGATGCAGCGCAAGGATTTCATCGAGCTGTTCGAGATCATGGCGGGCCTGCCGGTCACCATTCGCCTTCTCGATCCGCCCTTGCATGAATTCCTGCCGCATAGCGAGGCCGAGATCGCCGAGGTGGCGACGGCCCTTTCGGTCAGCCCCGATTCGCTGCGCAGCCGGGTGGCGGAACTCCACGAATTCAACCCGATGCTGGGCCATCGCGGCGTGCGCCTGGCGGTCTCTTACCCCGAGATCGCCGAGATGCAGGCGCGCGCCATTTTCGAGGCGGCGGCCGAGGTCGGCCGCCGGACGGGAACACCGCCGATCCCTGAGGTCATGGTGCCGCTCGTCGCCACCAAGGCCGAGCTCGACATCGTGCGCGACCGCATCGTCGCCATTGCCGAGGAGGTCCGTAAGGAAACCGGGAACAAGCTGGATTATCTCGTTGGGACGATGATCGAGTTGCCACGCGCCGCGCTCAGGGCCGGCGATATCGCCAGATCGGCCGAGTTCTTCTCCTTCGGCACCAATGACCTGACCCAGACCACCTTCGGCATCAGCCGCGACGATTCAGCGAGATTTCTCAATGAATATGCGGCTAAGGGCGTGATCAAGACTGATCCCTTCGTGTCGCTCGACACCGAGGGCGTCGGTGAACTGGTGCAGATCGCCGCCGAGCGCGGGCGCGCGACGCGGTCCGGCATCAAGCTCGGCATCTGCGGCGAGCATGGCGGCGACCCGGCATCGATCCAGTTCTGCGAGAAAGTGGGCCTCGATTATGTATCCTGCTCGCCCTTCCGCGTGCCCATCGCCAGACTCGCAAGTGCCCAGGCAGCCCTCGCAAAACGTGGCTGAATTATGGCGAGACAGCCCTCTAAGGCCTTGTTAACCTTGAAGCATTTAGTGGCTGATTATAGGCCGCTTTGTGTTGCTGGCATGGTTAACCTATGCTAAACGCGGAAGGGTCATACTACCGCCTGTTCGGGAAACTTTAAGAGTTGAGACGGTAGCGCGAGGGGAAGTGAAAGCAGCGAAGCGAGCGCATAGGCAGTTCGAGCCGGATTATGATGAGCCGCTGGAGCCTGAGAAGGCCGGTGCGCTCAGCTATGTGCCTTATGCTTTTGCCGGTGCCATGCTGGTCGCGAGCTTCGCCTTTGCCGGCCACTATATGGGCCGCAATGCCGATGCCCACAGCCTCGTTGGCGAAGATGAGCCGATGATGGCGGTTGCCTCGCCCGTATCGACCCTGATCCAGAAGGGCTCGCTCATGCCGAGCGATGCGACCCTCGATCTCATAAATCTGCCGATCACGCGCGAGCAGGAAGTCATGTCGACGGCCAAGGGCGACTATATCAGCCCCGAGCCCGATGTGCCGGAAGTGGTTCAGCAGCCCGCGCCGCAAAAGATCGAGAAGCGCCTGGCGATGACGCCGCCGGTGTGGAAGCTCGAATCGACCTTCAAGCTGAAGCGCAACGAGAAGCAGAAGATCGTCGCCCAGCGCCGTCTCGCCATGGCCGAGGAAAACTGCCTCGCCAAGGCCGTCTATTTCGAGGCGCGTTCGGAATCGGAGCTCGGCCAGCTCGCGGTCGCCAAGGTCGTTCTCAACCGCGTCAAGGATCCCAACTATCCCAAGACGATCTGCGGCGTCGTCTATCAGGGATCGGATCGCCGCAATTCCTGCCAGTTCTCCTTCGCCTGCGACGGCGTGCCCGACGAGGTGAAGAGCAAGGCCGCCTGGGACCGCTCCAAGCTCGTTGCCCAGAAGGCGATCGCCGGCGACCAGACCATCCGCGTGATCGGCGCCGCCACCAACTACCATGCCGATTATGTGCGGCCCAAATGGGCGAAAGAGATGCGCAAGCTGATCAAGATCGGCCGCCACATCTTCTATTCCGACAGCTAGTCTTCTCGCATAGTCAAGTTTTGTGCGAACAGCAGAACTTGGTTCTGGTGTGATGATGGTGCAGCGTAAGCAGCGCTCCTGGCCCCTCGAAGACAGCCGGACAGCCTTCACATCGTTTCATCGTATGGCGGCCCGGCCGATTGTCTCTGCCGGGCCCCATTGCCCTTTGGGCCTATTGTGCTTGAACAGAAACATGAAATTATCCATGGATTACCGTGCCGTTTGCGCTGGGCGCGGCTAGAGTCCAGTCTGCTTGGCTGTCTGTGAGTGCGTCGGGGTATCAAGGGGCGGAGTGCATGTTTCAGGTGGCAGCAGGCCGCAATTGGGACCGCAACGGTCTTGCGCTCGCCGTTGGTGTGACCTTGGCAACATTCTGCCATACAGGGCCGGCCCTCGCTGAAGCGAGAGGTGCCCCCAATGCCGTCACTTTCCAGGTTGGATGGGGAACCGACACGGATTTCACCCAGATCATCACCCAACCATGGACGACGAATTTCGTTGATCTGACGATGCTGGGCATCACCGGATCCCGGCGCTTGGGAACGATAGGCGAGTTGGTCGGTTCGGATATCGGCCATTTCGGTGACTATGTTTCCATCGAAGTGGAGGCTGGTGCCGCCTACCGTTTCGGATATGAGGAGCAGGGAGAATTCTGGGGATCGCTCTACTTCCGCTATGACGGTTTTCTCTGGAATGACACGATCTATACGACCGCCGCGCTGAACACCGGCCTCAGCTGGATTGCCGAGACTTCGGAGTTCGAAAAAGACCGCAGCGGCGGCCAGTCCTCGCAGGTCCTGCACAATTTCTCGCCCGAGATCACGATTGCCGATCCGGACAACAAGAACCTCGAATTCGTGCTCAGGCTGCATCACCGTTCCGGCATCTTCGGAACAATAGATGGCGTGCATAGCGGCTCGTCATTCGTCGTTACCGGCATTCGCGTGAGATTCTAGAGCATGATGATTTCTCCCTCACCGCCGACCTGGCTCCGCCGAAGCGAAGTCTCGGCTTCGCGAAGGCGAGAGGCGGGGAGGGTGGCGCGCGGAACGCGCGACGGCTGGGGTGTTTGAGCAAGGGAGACCTCTCCGGCAGAGTATCTTGAATATGCTCAGTCCAATCGTCGAATACTAACCGGTGGAGAAACCCCACCCGTCCGCCCTACGGGCGGCCATCCTCCCCGCGCTTCGCGTGGCGAAGGGAGATTTCGCACATATGGCGCGATCTCAGCTCCAGGGCTGACGAAGATCTAATCTGCGCTCGAGGCGAGCGGCACACCGTCGATCATTGTCTTGTTGGCATAGGCAACGAAGCTGAAGCCCTTGAGCTTCCCGGTGGCAAGAACCGGGAGGAACAATGTGCCCTCGGTGCCGGATCGTGCCGGTGCAAACCAGATATCGAATTTGGGCGGCGTCAGCCCCTTCTTCTTGAACCTGACGGCCGGTCGTCCTGCCACGGGCGTGTAAGTCACACTGCATTTAAGGGCGGGGCCGCGATAGTTGCCGCCCTCTTCCGATCCGATCGTGACCTTGCCGGCCAGTTCAAACTTCAAGTCATATACTTCCTTGCCGTCGAACACCCTCTCGACCGTCTGACAGGGGCGGTCTTCCTGCAATGCCGTCAGACGAACGATCATCGACAAGGGGTCGACGAGGCTCGCTATGACGGCATCGCCGAACAGCCGCTTGTCATCGGCGTCCGGACTGGGGTCGATGCTCGGCGGCTCGCCGTCGCGCCAGCTCAATTCGATTGTCTTGTTCTTGTCCTTCTTCTCGGCACGCGATCTGAACCATGACGGCCGGGGATCGTTTCCAACCACGGCGCCGGTCGCCGTCATGTCCATCCGGTAGTCGGAGAACAGGCCCGCCAGGCCCTTCGTCTTTACCGTGGCCTTCGATTGATAGGCTCTTTCAGTGAGGGCTGCATCATAGGACATCTTCAATACCGAGATACCGCCGACTTCGACCACATAACCGGCCTTTACCCGGCCTTTCTGCGCCGCGACAGCGCTGCCCTCGAAAGCATATGCCAAAAGGATCGCGGCCAGAGCCGGCGCGCAACCTGCCGCAATTTTGAATCTGAAGGCCTTGCTGATCAAAGTTCCTGCGGCGATTTCCATCGTGCCTTTTCCCGGCGGGCAAGTTCTCGTGCCTATCTGCTTGGGCTAACTCTGTGACCACATTTTGTTGGGCCGCGCTTTGTCTTTTTATGTCGGCTCGCCTAAGCTGCTCTCGAATGGGAGATTGATCATGGCGATTTCGCAGTATGACGCGAGCAAGTGCTGGACCTATATCGAGGGCAAGTGGCATCAGGGCAACCCGCCGCTGATGGGGCCGTGGAGCGATGCGTCCTGGCTGGGTTCGGCGATATTCGATGGCGGGCGGGCTTTCGAAGGTGTGACCCCCGATCTCGACCTGCATTGCCAGCGCTGCGAACGCTCTGCCTTGGCCTTCGGATTGAAGCCCCTGAAGGCCGGCGCCATCGAGGAACTGGTGCGCGATGGCATCAAGAAATTTCCCAAGAATACTCCGCTTTACCTGCGCCCGATGTTCTGGGCCGAGAGCAATTTTCTCGATCCGGGGCCGGTGGAAACGCGCTACTGCGTCTCGGTCTATGAATCGGCGATGCCGTCGACCAAGGGGTTCTCGGCCGGCCTCTCCACCTTCCGCCGGCCGTCCTATGAATATGCGCCGACCGACGCCAAGGCCGCCTGCCACTATGCCAATTCCAGCCGGGCGGTGCGCGAGGCGCAGGCGAGGGGCTTCGACAATGCGGTCCTGCTCGATCCGGTGGGCAAGGTGTCGGAATTCACCACCTCGAACCTCTTCTACGCCAAGGAGGGCGAGGTCCACACGCCGATCCCCAACGGCACGCTGCTCAACGGCATCACGCGCCAGCGCGTCATCAAGCTTCTGCGCAAGGCCGGCGTCACGGTGCATGAGCGCGCGGTCGGCTGGCCCGAAGTGCTTTCCGCCGATGAGGTCTTCTCGACCGGCAATTATGGCAAGGTCATTCCGGTGACGCGCATCGAGAATCGCGATCTCCAGCCCGGCCCGATGTTCAAGAAAGCGCGCGAGCTCTACTGGGAATACGCGCATGGCTGACACCCACCACTCCGTCATCCCGGCGAAAGCCGGGACCCCCTGAATAGAATCAACCGGGCGGCGCTGCCGGCACTTCACCAATTTAATGGGTCCCGGCTTTCGCCGGGATGACGGTAGTGCTCACACCTTCCACTGGAAGATGACGCCCTCATAGGCATCCTCGCCCCGCCCGATCGCATCGACCGCATCGACCATGCGGCCCTGGCGGCCCATGATATCGTCGGCGAAGGCGACGATACGCCGGTTTGGGGTCGCCACATGCGAGAGAGCGCGCAATTGCTGGGCGAGCTTCATTTCGTCGAGATCGGGATTGTAGAGGCACATGGCGGTGAAGGCGGAGGCCGTCGAGCGGCTGATCCCGGCCCAGCAATGGATGAGCATCGGATCCTCGCCCTGGCGCGCCTTCAGGAATGTGATGAGCGTTTCGACATGATCGGCCATGGGTGCGGTGAAGCCGTCGGCCGGGGAGATAATGTCGTGGAAGGTGAGCTTCAGGTGATTGTCGTCCACGATGCCGGAAAAGCTGCGATGCGGCGTCTCAGGGCCCAGCAGGCTCACCACATGGCTGACCTTGTGCCGGTTGACGAGCAGTTGGACGGCGGCGAGCGGGCTGACGATGATTTCCATGGAACTCTACAGAAGCTGCTTGAATTTGCGCACATATGCCGCTTCCGCGTCATTGGGCGCAAGAGGCCGCAGTGAGTGAAAACCGCGCGCCCCGTCGAGGCCGCTCGGTCTCCCGAAGAACCTGGCGGCCTCTTCCAGGCTGAAACCGGCAAGCTGCGTCGCTTCCAGATAGGCGGCGACCTGGTCGGCCTTCTTGATTTTCCGGCCCAAGGCATCGGAAGTCCGGGCGGGCAGGCCGAAGCGCAGATGGATGGCGGCGAGAAGCTTGTGCTCGAAGGCCTTGTAATCGAGGCCGAGTGCGGCCTTGAAGGGCGAGATCATGTCGCCGATCACATATTCGGGCGCATCATGCAGGAGAGCCGCGAGCCGGGCGCCACGGTCGAGATTGTCTTCCGCGTGCAGCAGCAATGCCTCGACCAGAAGGCAATGCTGGGCCACCGAGAAGGCATGATCGCCCCTGGTCTGGCCGTTCCAGCGCGCCACGCGCGCCAGGCCATGGGCGATGTCCTCGATCTCGATATCGAGCGGCGAGGGATTGAGCAGGTCAAGCCTTCGTCCCGACAGCATGCGCTGCCAGGCGCGGGGCTCTTGGGATTTTTTCGGCGCCATCTTTATTTTGGCCGCCGGCTGTCGAGGTGAGCGCCGTGGCGATGGCATGTCACCATGTGGTCATTCACCAGCCCGCAGGCCTGCATGAAGGCATAGACGATGGTCGGGCCGCAGAACCGGAAGCCGCGCTTCTTGAGGTCCTTGGATATGGCTTCGGCCAGGGGGGTGGCGGCCGGCACGTCCCTGCGGCTGCGAAAGCGGTTCTGCCGCGGCCCGTCGCCGACGAAGTCCCACAGATAAGTGGAAAACGGCTGGCTCTCCGACAGCGTCAGATAGGCCTGCGCATTGGTCACGCTGGCCTCGACCTTGAGCCGGTTGCGCACGATGCCCTCGTTCTTCATGAGGCTCTGCAGCTTGCGCGCATTGTAGCGCGCCATGATCTCGGGCTCGAAGCCATCAAACGCCTCGCGGAAGGCATCGCGCTTGCGCAGGATGGTTATCCAGGAGAGGCCGGCCTGGAATCCATCGAGCAGAAGCTTCTCGAAAAGAGCGCGTGAGTCATATTCGGGCACGCCCCATTCATTGTCATGATAGGCGACATAGACGGGATCCGTGCCGCACCAGAAGCAGCGCTTTATCCCGTCTTCGTGCTTGATCACCGAGTCATTCGTTTTCGTCATCGTCATCTCGCGGCAAGGCGACGTCGAATCGCGCCCAGCCCGGCTTTCTAACATGGATGGGCCCGGCTTCTGTCAGGAGCGCAGTACCGGCCTCGACCGCGTCCTTGAGCCGGTCGAGACGGATGAGGGCGAGCCCGTCGCTGCCCGCCGATGAAAGCATGGTGCCGATCGGCTTGCCGCCGGCCTTGATCTCGCTGCCTTTGGCAGCCGCACCCTTGGGTGCATGGACCGGCACGATGCGGTTGCGCGCCGTGCCGCGATGCTCCATGCGCGAGACCACTTCCTGGCCGATGAAGCAGCCTTTGTCGAAGCTCACCGCGCCCAGCTGGTCGAGATTGGCCTCATGCGGAAAGAGCTCGCCCGAGCCGATATCCTTGTCGCTGTCGGCAAGGCCGAGCCTGATGCGCCCGCCCTCATAGGCTGCGTCATCCGTGTGGGGCAGGCTGCCTTTCGCAGCGATGAGCCGGACGCCGAGCTGGGCGGCGCGGGGATCGGTATAGGCAAGGCCCGATTCCGGCTTCACTGGCGTGACGCCCACCTCCTCGCCATTGTCGGCAAGCGTCACCCTGGCGCGCAATTTGTAGAAAGTCAGGCGCTTCAGCAGCTCGGCCTTCTGCGCCGCCGAGCAGTCGATGAGATAGTGCCCGTTTTCGGCGAGGACGAAGAAATCGAACAGGATCTTGCCTTGCGGCGCCAGCAGGGCGGAATAGGCGGCCTGGCCGGGCTTCAGCCCGTCAATATCGGCGGTTATGAGATTCTGCAGGAAGTGCCGGGCATCCTCGCCGGCGATCGTGAGGACGGCGCGGCCGGCAAGCTTGTGGGTGGCAAAAGGCAGGCGTTGCATGGGATGTTGCACCTCCGGAGAGAGACATCTACGAATGCTCGGAAGCCTATTCAAGGAGTCCTGATGCCCGCCACCTATGATCTTGTTTTAAAAGGCGGAACCGTCGTCAACCAGGATGGGACGGGAATCAGGGACATAGCGGTCAGAGGCGGACGGATCGCCGGGCTCGGCAGCTTTGCCGGGGCGGCCGCCGCCGAGGTCATCGACTGTTCGGGGCTTCATATCCTGCCGGGCGTCATCGACAGCCAGGTCCATTTCCGCGAGCCGGGGGCAGAGCACAAGGAAGACCTGGAGACGGGCAGCCGCGCCGCCGTGGCGGGCGGCGTCACCGGCGTCTTCGAGATGCCCAATACCAGGCCGCTGACCACCTCGGCCGAGACCTTCGCCGACAAGATCGGCCGCGCCACCAACCGCATGTTCTGCGATTTCGCCTTCTATATGGGCGGCACGCGCGACAATGCGAAGCTCCTGCCCGAGCTCGAGCGCCTGCCCGGTTGCGCCGGGGTGAAGGTGTTCATGGGCTCGTCCACCGGCGATCTCCTGGTCGAGGACGATGCCGGCATCGATCTCATCCTGTCGCAGATCAGGCGGCGCGCCGCCTTCCACAGCGAGGATGAGGCGAGATTGCGCGCCCGCAAGAGCGAGCAGCGCTCGGGCGATGCGGCAAGCCATCCGGTCTGGCGCGATGCCGAAGCCGCGCGCCTGTGCACCGAGCGCCTCATCCGCATCGCCCGCAAGCATGGCAAGCGCATCCATGTCCTCCACGTCTCGACGGCGGACGAGGTGCCCTTGCTTGCCGCCAACAAGGATCTGGCGACCGTCGAGGTGACGCCGCATCATCTCACTCTGGCGGCTCCCGAGGCCTATGAGCGCCTCGGCGCGAAGGCCCAGATGAATCCCCCGGTTCGGGAGGCGCATCACCGCGAGGCGATCTGGCAGGCGCTGCTGTCGGGCGTCGTCGATGTGCTGGGCTCCGACCATGCGCCCCATACGCTGGAAGAGAAGGCCAAGGCCTATCCTGAGTCACCATCGGGCATGACGGGCGTCCAGACCCTGGTGCCGATCATGCTCGACCATGTGAGCAGGGGCCGGCTGACGCTCGAGCGCTTCGTCGACCTGACGAGCCATGGGCCGGGCCGCATCTTCAATCTCAGCCGCAAGGGGCGGATCGCTGAAGGATATGACGGCGATTTCACTATCGTCGATCTGAAGCGCCGTGGCACCATCACCAACCGCTGGATGGAGAGCCGCGCTGGCTGGACGCCCTATGATGGAGTGGAGGTCACCGGCTGGCCGGTGGGGACGATCATCCGTGGACGGCGCGTCATGTGGGATGGCGAGATACTGGGGCAGGCTGGGGGCCAAGCCATCGCTTTCATGGAGACCTTGCCCTCTGTATAAGCAACAGGAATCCCCTTTCCCCCGTTGGGGGCGAGGGTAACATTAAAGGAGATTCATGGGTCGTCAGTTCCGCGCCATTGAGATCAGCAAGACCGACAAGGGCCAGAAGCTCGATTTCGTGACGCTGAGTGAGACCGATCTGATGCCGGGCGATGTGACCGTCGCCGTCGAGCATTCGACCGTCAATTACAAGGACGGCCTGGCCGTCACCGGCCGCGCCCCGATCATCCGCCATTATCCGCTCATCCCGGGGGTCGATTTCGCCGGAACCGTGGTCGACTCGACCCACCGCCTGATCAAGGTCGGCGACAAGGTGATCCTCAATGGCTGGGGCGTGGGTGAAAGCCATCATGGCGGCTTCGCCGGGCTGGCCCGCGTCAAGGGCGACTGGCTGGTGCCGGTGCCGGACACCATGACGACGGCCGAGACCATGGCCATTGGCACGGCGGGCTATACTGCCATGCTGTGCGTCGTGGCGCTGGAGCGCCAGGGGGTACGCCCCGAGGACGGCGAGATCCTGGTCACCGGCGCCGCCGGCGGGGTCGGTTCCATCGCCATCGCCATACTGGCCAAGCTCGGCTACCGGGTGGCGGCATCGACCGGCCGACCCGAGGAGGAGGCCTTTCTCAAGGGCCTCGGCGCGTCCCAGATCATCGACCGCAACGAATTCATGGGGCCGGTGAAGCCCCTGGCCAAGACGCGCTGGGCCGGCGCCGTCGACGCGGTGGGCTCGACGACGCTCGCCAATGTGCTCTCGCAGATCCAGCCGGAAGGCACGGTGGCGGCCTGCGGCCTGGCTCAGGGCATGGATCTCCCGGCTTCCGTGGCGCCCTTCATTCTGCGCGGCATCAAGCTCATCGGCATCAATTCGGTGACCGCCGCGCCGACGCGCCGCATCGAGGCCTGGTCGCGCCTGGCGCGCGATCTCGATCGCGCCAAGCTCAACGCCCTGACGAGCCATGCGAAGCTCGATGACGTGCCGGCCATCGCCGCCGACATCATCGCCGGCAAGATCCGTGGCCGCGTGGTGATCGACCTTTGATGATAGATCTCGACCTTATCGCCATTGGCATGGCCATCGGCATTGCCGTGACCGCGCCGCTGGGGCCTGTCAATCTGACCGTCATCCGCTCCGCTCTGCGCGCCGGCATGGGCGGCGGCATGGCGGCGGCGTCAGGCTCCATTGTCAGCGATGCGCTCTTTGCCACGCTCGCCGCCTATGGCGTGCGCTGGATCGAGGATTGGGTGCATGCCCACACCCAGGCCATCCAGATCGTCGGGGGCCTGCTGCTCATCTTCATCGGCATCCGCACCGCCATGCATCATGTGAAGGATGCCGAACTCTCGCTCGCCGATCTCGGCCGCGGCGCCTATGTGCGCAAGGCCTTCACCTGCTTTTTCCTCACCATCACCAATCCGGGAGCCTTGCTCGGCTTCTTCGCCATCTTCAGCGGCCTGGGCGGCGTGCTCGATCTCGGCAGCGTGCCCTACAGGCCGCTGAATGCCGTGGCAGGCGTCATTCTCGGCACGCTCGTCTGGTGGAGTTTCCTCACCTATCTCGTCACCCACATCAAGGGCCGGGTGACGAGCTACACGCTGGTGCGCCTCAATATCTGGGCCGGCATCGCGATCGCCGTCTTCGGCTTCGTCATTCTCGGCAATCTTGTGCTGACCTATTTCAATCTGAAACTCTAAGCATCGCAGCAATCGTTTCCCGCCGGAATCTCATTAATCTTAATTGTATCAGTTGATTTTTCATATAAGTACTGATATCATCTTTCGATGAGAATGCCGAGGATGGTGATTTTTCTCGGTTCATCGAGGAAAGACCTCAGGGATTTCCCCGAGGCTGCCAAAGATGATATCGGCCAGCAGCTCTGGGCAGTTCAAAACGATCGCGAACCGAAAGATTGGAAGCCCATGCCTTCAGTTGGCCCGGGAGTCCGAGAACTTCGGACACAGGATGCGAATGGTGCTTTTCGCGCAATCTATGTAGTCAAGATTGCCGATAAAGTGCATGTGCTGCATGCTTTTCAGAAGAAAACGCAGCAGACGCCACAAAAGGATATTGATTTGGCCAAACGCCGCTACCGTGAAGTGAAATGATGAAGGCCGCCATGAAAAGTGAAAGCTTCAAGAGCGTCTGGGATGCGCTCGAAGACGATCCCCTTGTCGCCCGCGCCAAGGAGCGCCGCGCCAATCTTATGCTCCTCATTCAGGATAAGATCGAGAAAGGCAAATGGAGTCAGCCGGAAATCGGCAAGATGCTGGGCATCAGCCAGCCTCGGGCCTCCGATCTGATGCGGGGTAAGCTCAGCAAGTTCTCGCTCGAAATGCTCATGAGCTTTCTCGAGCTCATGGGCGAAGAAGTGAGGATCGAGGTCGGCAAACCCAGGAAACGAAAGCTGGAAAACGTGTAGGTCGGGCGGGCCAGCTCGGTTCCGACAGTTTACTTGTTCGCGGCAATCGCCATCTGCACGTCACGCTCGCGCTTCTTCTCGGCGCGGTACATGAGGAAACCGGCCAGCGCCACACCGGTGCCGACCAGCAGCACGATGATGGTGGCGAGCGCATTCATGTCGGGCGTCACACCGAGCCTCACCTTGGAGAATATATAAAGCGGCAGCGTCGTCGTGCCCGGCCCGTTGGTGAAGGCGGTGATCACCACATCGTCGAGCGACAGGGTGAAGGCGAGCAGCCAGCCGGCGATGATGGCGGGCGATATGATCGGCAAGGTCACGTCGAAGAGGACGCGCAGCGGCTTCGACCCCAGGTCCATCGCCGCCTCCTCTACCGAGCGGTCCATCGAGGCGAGGCGCGATTGCACCACCACCGTGACATAGGAGAGCGAGAAGGTGATGTGGGCGAGGGTTATGGTGGTGAAGCCGCGGCCATTCGGCCAGCCAATGAGGAATTCGAGCCCGATGAAAAACAGCACCAGGGAGATGCCGGTGATGACTTCGGGCATCACGAGCGGCGCCGAGACGAGGCCTGAGAACAGGACGCGGCCGCGGAAGCGCGAGAAGCGCGCCAGCGCCATGCCGGCCATGGTCCCGAGGATGGTGGCGATAGTGGCGGAGAGGAACGCGATGCGCAGGCTGAGCCAGGCGGCGTCGAGCACCTGCTGGTTGGTCAGAAGCTTGCCGTACCATTCGGTCGAGAAGCCGCCCCACACCGTCGCCAGCCGCGACTTGTTGAAGGAATAGAAGATCATCGAGGCGATCGGCACATAGAAGAAGGCATAGCCCAGGATCAGCACGAAAATAAGGAAATAGGGGCGGCGTCTCATTTCGCACCTGCCCGCGCGTCGCGCGCCTGGAAGAAATTATAGATCATGATCGGGATGACCAGTATGGCGAGCAGCGCCACCGCCACCGAGGAGGCGACCGGCCAGTCGCGGTTCTGGAAGAACTCGTCCGCCAGCACGCGCCCGATCATCGGGCTGTCGCCGCGGCCCATCAGCGAGGGAATGACATACTCGCCGGTCGCCGGGATGAAGACCAGCATGGCGCCGGCGACGATGCCCGGCACCGACAAGGGCAAGGTGATGTCCTTGAATACCTGCCAGGGCCTGGAGCCCAGATCCATCGCCGCTTCGTCGAGCGTGCGGTCGAGCTTTTCCAGCGTCGCATATAGCGGCAGGATCATGAAAGGCAGGTAGGAATAGACGATGCCGAGCACGACGGCGAAATTCGTGTTCATCATCTGTATATGGTCGCCTTCGACCCAAAAGGGGAAGAAGGTGGCGAGGATCCAGGTAAGTCCCTTGTTGAACCAGCTGTTGTTGCCGAGAAGGCCGATCCACGCATAGACGCGCAGCAGGAATGAGGTCCAGAAGGGCAGGATCACGAGGAGCAGAAGCACATTGCGCCAGGTGCCCGAGGCGCGCGCAATGCCGAGCGCCATCGGATAGCCGATGAGCAGCGCGAAGAAGGTCGCGATCACCGCGACCTTGAGGGAGTTGAGATATCCCTGCCAGTAGATGTCGTCCTGGGTCAGGAAGGCGTAGTTGTCGAAGGTGCCGAAGGGAAAGCTGTCCTTCCAGATGACGGGCGGAATGCCGACCTGCGCCGTGCCGATGCTGATCGCCAGCACGATGAGGAAGGGCGCGATGAAGAAGAACAGGAGCCAGAGATAGGGTATGGCGATGATCGCCTGCCGCCAGGCCTCGCGGTCAAGCCAGGCGCGGAAGGTGTGCGCCTTGGGCAGGTGGCTTTCTTCGCCTTGCGCCGAAGTGGGCGCGGGAGCCAGTGCAGCCATGGCGCTACTCCGTCAGCACGATGACGGAGGAGGGCGCGAAAGTGAGCCAGACATCGTCTTCCCACACCGCCACGCGCTCATTCTCGCCGGCACGCCTGCTGTTGACGGCATTGACGCGCACCATGGCGCCCGAGGGCAGTTTCACCCGGTAGAGAGAATCCTTGCCGAAATAGCCGAGATCCATGACCTTGCCGGCGATCGCATTGTCGGCCGCCTTGGCGCCCGGCTTCTTGCGCTCGATCGAAATCTTCTCGGGGCGCACCGCGATTGCAACCTTGGCGCCGCTGGCAAGCGTGCCCGGATGATCGACGGTCACATCGGTGCCAAGCGTGGGCGAGGCGACGGTGACTTTGCTCTTGGCCGAGGACTTGACCTCACCGTCGAAGATGTTGATCGAGCCGATGAAGTCGGCGACGAAGCGGGTCCTGGGGAATTCATAGATCTCGGTCGGTGTGCCGGTCTGCCGGATCAGTCCCTGGTCCATGACGGCAATGCGCGTGGCGAGCGTCATCGCCTCTTCCTGGTCATGGGTGACGACGATGAAGGTCACTCCGAGCTTGTCCTGGATGTTGATGAGCTCGAATTGCGTCTGTTCCCTGAGCTTCTTGTCGAGGGCGCCCAGGGGCTCATCGAGCAGCAGCACTTTCGGCTGCTTGGCCAGGGCGCGGGCGAGCGCGACGCGCTGGCGCTGGCCGCCCGAGAGCTGATGCGGCTTGCGCCCGGCGAGCGGCGTCAGTTGCACGAGATCGAGAAGCTGCCTGACCCGGTCCTTGCGCTGCGCGTCGGTCATCTGCTCGTGCTTGAGGCCATAACCGACATTCTTTTCCACCGTCATGTGCGGGAACAGCGCATAGGACTGGAACATCATGTTGACCGGGCGCTCATAGGGCGGGATGTCGGTCATGTCCTGGCCGTCAAGATAGAGGCGTCCGGCGGTCGGCATCTCGAAGCCGGCCAGCATGCGCAGGAGCGTGGTCTTGCCGCAGCCCGAGCCGCCGAGTAGCGCAAAGAGTTCGCCCTTGAAGATGTCGAGGCTGACATTGTCGACGGCGGTGAAGTCACCGAACTTCTTCGTCACCTTGTCGATGCGGATGAAAGGCTTGGCCTTTTGATCGAGCCACGGCCGCTCGCTGCCGTTCTGCGGTTTTGCTTCGACGTCCATAACTCTCTCCCCTGTCGCTTCAACGTGAAAACCCGGCATCTTGCGATGCCGGGTTTCGTTGCTGGAGAATTATGAGCCCGCCTTTATCTTGTTCCAGGCGCGGGTGCGCAGGCGTTCACCCTGCTGCGACAGCATCTTGGGCACGAACAGCGTCTTCTTGATGTCATCGCTCGGATAGACGGCCGGATCTTCGAGGACGCCCTTGTCGATGAATTGCTTCGCCGCCAGATTGGCATTGGCGTAGTTGGTGAAGTTCGTGCATTTGGCGATCACTTCCGGATCCATCATATAGTTCACGAACTTGTAGGCGGCTTCCTTGTTGGGGGCATCCGCCGGAATGACCCAGACGTCGAACCAGGCGGGCGAGCCTGAGGCCGGCACATTATACTCGAATTTGACGTCGATCTTGGCTTCCTCGGCGCGCGCGGCGGCCGTCGCATAGTCGCCCGACCATGTTCCCGATACGCACAGCTCCTTGTTGGGCAAGGCGTTGAGGTAGTTCGCCGAGTCGAAGGTCTTGATATATTGCCTTATCGGCTTGAAGGCCTCGACCACCGCATCATAGTCCTCCTGCTTCTCGGAGTCAGGATCGCGGCCCAGATATTTGAGCACCATCGGCATGATGTCGCCCGGGCTTTCCAGCATGTTGATGCCGCAATCGGCAAGCTTGGAGATGTTTTCAGGCTTGAAGATCGTGTCGAGGGACTTCAGATCGGCATTGGGCAGCCGCTCCTTCACCATGTCGAGATTGTAGGTCGTGCCCACCGTGCCCCACATATAGGGAACCGCATATTCATTCCCTGGATCGCGATCGGCGAGGACCTTCATGATCTCGGGATCCATATGCGCGACATTGGGCAGCTTCGATTTGTCGAGCTTCTCGAAGGCGCCACCGGGAATGAAGCGCGGCAGGTTGACCGAGGCCATATCGATGACGTCATAGCCGGTCGATCCCGCCATCACCTTGGCTTCCACCGTCTCGGCTGAATCATAGGTGTCATAGACGACTTCGATACCGGTCGCTTTCTTGAAATCCTCGAGCGTCGTCTCGCCGATATAGTCCACCCAGTTGTAGACGTGGACTTTGCCTTCTTCGGCTTTGGCCCTGCTGATGAAGGGCATGGCGAGCGTCGAGCTGCCGATCAGCTGGATCGCGGACCGTCTTGTGATCTTCATAATGTTACTCCCTAGATGTTACCCGACTCTTCCGGCCGGTTCATTGAATGATCATTCAATACTAGTTCGGTCCAATCGTACCCTCAAGCCCCCGCTTGAGGAGGGACCGTGCGATAATCAGACGCTGGATTTCGCTGGTTCCTTCCCAGATCCGGTCCACCCGGACTTCCCTAAGGAAACGTTCCGCCACATTCTCACGCATATAGCCGCGCCCGCCGAATATCTGGACGGCCCGGTCCGCCACCCGGAAGGCGGCCTCCGAGGCGAACAGCTTGGCGATCGAGCAGCGGGCATGGAGTGACTTGAGATCGCAGCCCCGGTCATGCTCGGCGGCAGCTTCATAAGTAAGGAGGCGGGCGGCATGCAGATCGAGCACGCTGTCGGCGAGCATGGCCTGGATCATCTGGTAGTCGGCAATGGGCTGGCCCGACACCACGCGCATTTTGGCGAATTCACTCGCCTCCTCGATGAGCCGCGCCATCGCCCCGCAGCAGCGCGCCGCGATCATGAGGCGTTCGCGCCGGAACCAGGAATGGGTGAAGCCCATGCCGTCGCCTTCGGCGCCGATCCGGTCGTGCAGCGGGACCTCGACATTGTCGAAGCGCAGGACCGGATGATGGTGATTGTAGTTGTGCGTGTAGGCGGGCGAGCGCGCGATACTGACGCCCGGCGCATCGGCACGGCAGACGAACAGGCAATGCTCGCCTTCATGCTCACCGCCGCCGAGCTTGGCCTGCACGATCATATGGCTCGCCAGATTGTGGCTGGTCACATGCCATTTCTCGCCGCTGATGAAATAGCTGTCGCCTTTTCGCCGCGCCTCGGTCGCGATGGCGCCGGGATCCGAGCCCGCATTCTCCTCGGTGATGGCATAGCACAGATGGATCTCGCCGCGCGTCACCGGCATGACGATGCGCGCCACCTGTTCCTCGTTGAAGGCCTCGAACATCCACCCCTGCGCCTCGCCATAGCACCAGCCAAGCGCATTGGTGACGCGGCCGAACTGCTCGACGATCGCCGTCTGGGTGAGGATCGGGAGTGCCAGCCCGCCCCGTTCCTTCGGCACGTCCATGCGCGTCACACCCATGGCGATACAGGTTTTTTCATGCGCCTTGCGGGCAGCTTCCGGAATACGGCCCTCATGCATCTCCGCCTCCAGCTCGAAGGGCTGGAGCTCGCTGTCGACGAACTGCCGGACCTTGTCGCGCCACTGGGCCGCCTCTGGCGGCAGGCTGAAGGTCATGATTTACCGGCGGGAGGATAATGCTTGGGGAAGAAGGCATGCAGGCAGGCAGCGATGGTCTGCTTCGCATCCTCGAGCGAATAGGGCTTGGCCATGGTCATCAGATCGAGCCACAAGCCTTCCAGCAGCGCATCGAGTGCGCGCGCGATGAGGTCGGGCACCAGTGGATAGCGCCCCTTCCTGATGATGGCCCGGCACAGCTCGAGTACGATCGCCGAATATTCCTCGTCATTGGAGCCGCAATGCTCGAGATATGTCGGCCGGCTCTGTGCTTCCGCCCAGAAGGCGCACCAGGCCGCGAGCTTGCGGGGTGAGCAGATATCGGGATTGAAATCCGAGAACAGCAGCGCGCCGAGCTGATCGGCCGGGTTGCTGCCGGCTCCGTTCAGGGCCTTGTGCCAGTTGGCGCGATATTCATCGGCAAGATATTTCAGCGTCTCGACCAGGAGCTTCTCCTTGGTCTCGAAATGGAAGTTGACGATGCCTGAGGAAAGCCCCGCCGCCTTGGCGACATCGAACATGGTGGTGCCGGAATAGCCCTTGCGCGCCATCACATCGATGGTGGCTTCGATCAGCTGCTGGCGGCGGACTTCTTTCGATGCCTTGCGGCCAATGGTTTGTTCGATCGCAGCCATCGTTAGAGCCTCTGTCCTCTGAGATGGGTCGGACAATGCTCTCCTGTGTCGAGCACGACAAGCATCTTGCGCCAGATGTCGATATTGTGGTCGACGAATTCCTTGCCGAGGCGCCGAACCGCCGGGCCATAGAGCGGCCCCTCCATCCGGGCGAGCTCCTGGCGGGCGGTCTCCCGGTACCAGCCATTGCGGTTGACGATGCCGATATTGCGGAAGCCCGCTTCCTCGAGCGCGGCGCGATAGCGCTTGGGCGAGGCCATGCCGAAATCGAGGCCTTCCGCTGCAATATAGGTCTTCATCTCGGGCGAGGGATCGCCGTCATGGCCGATCAGCCAGTCGGAGGCGACGAACCAGCCACCAGGCTTGAGGATGCGGAAGGCATCGCGCATCAGCGAATGCTTGTCGGGAATATGGACCACCGCATCCTTGCTGAACACGATGTCGAAGCTCTCAGGCGGGAAGGGGAGAGGTCCCGGCCATACTTTGACGAAGCCGCATCTGTCTGAGAGTCCTTTGGCCTCGGCGCGCTGCCGCGCGGTGGTGAGCACCGTATCCTCGACATCGATACCGGTGACATAACGGGCACCATGGGTTTCGCACAGCAGGAAGTCGACGCCACCGACGCCGCAGCCGATATCGAGCACGGTCTTGCCGGCGAAGGAGATGCCTTTGATCGCGGTGGCGACTTCTTCCGGGCCGCCCGGCGACAGCCAGCCTTCGCCCCAGACGAACTCGAGCATGCCGATCAGCTCCCCTGAATAGAGCTCTCCGCTGGCGCCGTGATCGGCCATCTGCACCTTGGCTTGACCCGAGATTTCGTCCAGGTGTCAGGCTAAGATCATTCTGGCTGAATAGTCAATCAACGATCGCCGGCGGGCTGGCGGATCAGGCGCTCTTGCGGGTCACCGTGTGGGCGGCCGATTCGAAGAACAGCGCCTGGCTGATGACCGCCTTCACCGTTTCCGGCTGGAAGGGCTTGGTGATGAGGAAGGTCGGCTCCGGCCGTTCACCGGTCAGGAGGCGTTCCGGATAGGCGGTGATGAAGATCACCGGCAACTCGATATTCTGCAGGATCTCGTTCACCGCATTGATGCCGGAGCTGCCGTCGGCAAGCTGGATATCGGCGAGGACAAGGCCGATGCCGCCGCGGCGCGCCAGGCTCACCGCTTCGTTGTGGGTGCGCGCAATGCCCGCCACATCATGGCCGAGCGAGCGCACGATATGCTCGACATCCATGGCGATGATCGGCTCGTCCTCGATGATGAGCACGGTGGTGGCGATCTGCTCGGCGATCTCGCGGCCGGCCTGCGCCATCAGCGTATCGAGCTCTTTCTCGCTCACTTCGAGGACGGCGGCAGCTTCCTGGTTGCTGAAATCCTCGATCGAGAGAAGCAGGAAGGCCTGGCGCGCCGGTGGCGTGATGATGTCGAGCTTGCTGTCGATAGAGTGGTCGAAGCTGACCCCTTCCGATTTCTGCCGGTTGACCCGCAGCGACCGCCAGATCTTGGTTAAGACCTTGTAGAGGGCAACCTTGGGCTTTAATTCCGTGTCGAAGGATGATGGATCGGCCAGCAGCGACTCGATTGCTGCTGCCACATAAGCATCACCGGATTTCTGGCTGCCGGTAAGCGCGCGCGCATATCGCCTAAGATACGGAATATATGGGGAAATTCTTTGTGCAATGGTCATGCGGACCCCTGTGTCTCTTGCCACGCTTTTCAGCACAACTATCGTTTTACAACGTTTGCCCGCCTGAGCGGTTCCTGCCCCTGTAAAAATATTTCCGCCCTTAGGAAACCCTGTCAGGGGATGGGAGTTGTCGGCGTGTGGTGACGACTACAATCGGAAGGGGTGCTGCTGAGGCAGGCCGGATTCACAGATGTCGAAAGATGAAGCCGACGCGGCAGGGAACGGCCGCTTGAGAACTACAGGAACAAAGCCCGTGCTTGATCGCCAGGTTCAGGTCCATATCGGCCGCAAGCTGAAGGCCGTCTATGACGAGGTCGCGGCCGAGCCGTTGCCCAAGGAAATACTCGATCTATTGGCAAAACTCGAAGGTCGTTCCACGGAATGAAGCTCAACCCGCAAATCACCGAGGAAATGCTGAAGTCGATACGCTCGTTGCGCGCTTTTGCGGTGTCATTGTGCGGGCGCACCGATGTCGCCGACGATCTGGTGCAGGAGGCCATCGTCAAAGCGTGGTCCAATCTCGACAAGTTCGAGGAAGGCACCAATCTCCAGGCCTGGCTGTTCACGATCCTGCGCAATCACTACTATTCGGAGATCCGCAAGCGGCGGCGCGAGATCGAGGATGTCGAGGGCCGCTATTCGGCGACGCTTGCCACCCACCCTGAGCAATATGGTCATCTCGATATGGCGGACTTCAAGGCCGCCATGCAGAAGCTTCCCGACGATCAGAGGGAAGCGCTCATCCTGGTCGGCGCCTCGGGCTTTTCCTACGAGGATGCGGCGAAGATCTGCGGCGTGGCGATCGGCACCATCAAGAGCCGGGTCAACCGGGCGCGCACCCATCTCGCCAAAAGGCTCAATATCGAGAGCACTGCCGATATCGGTCCTGATCACACATCGGAGGCGACATTTTCGGCGCTACGCCAGAGCGGCGGCAGGAAGGACTGATTTCCGAGGAGGCCAAATGAAGAAAAAACCCGCCGGCCGGCGGGTTTTTTGGGGAGTTATCGGGGCGGGAGCGCCGCATCCCCGCCGAGCGCGCGCAACGCCTTCTGGATTTCGGGCAGCTGATTGGGTTCGCGCCCTCTTTCGTCGGTCATGTTCTCGTCCGCCGATTCGAGCAGCCGCCTGGCGTCGAGCTCCCAGTTCTGCAGGATCTTGATCTTCTCTTCGCGGGACAGATCTTTGGCTTCGGCCACGGCCGCAGGGCTGGGGAACATGCGTGACGGATCTGCGATCGCTTCGCTGACGACAGATTTTGTCATTGCTCTACCCTTTCCAAATATTGTTTAATATCAACGCGGGGATCCAGGCCGGGTTCCCCAGGGCAAATCCCGCCCAAAGCTGGAGCATCGCCGTGAAACGGGATGCTCGCGGAGAGCTTGCGAAGTCGCCCGCGGACGTGTCTGCAGAATTTGCCGGGAGCTCGGCA
The DNA here is from genome assembly GCA_003576695.1 of Taklimakanibacter lacteus. Lineage (GTDB taxonomy): Bacteria > Pseudomonadota > Alphaproteobacteria > Rhizobiales > Aestuariivirgaceae > Taklimakanibacter > Taklimakanibacter lacteus. The sequence continues at coordinate 37,691 of QOZQ01000005.1, read as the reverse complement.
AGACGGGAGGACGTACGACAAGTGGCTTCCCTTGGCAGCGGAATCAAAACGCTCATGACCGGCGGCAGCTTCTGGCGCATGCGCGAGGAGTTGAGCAGCTCCGCCTTGCTTGTCGGCTTCGGCCTGCTGCTCCTCGTGGCGGCGCTTTCGACCTATCTCTCCTGGGACACGTCCTATCGAAGCTCGCTCGCGCGCCAAGCCAATGAGATCAGGATAGCGAGCCTCGAGCTTCTGAATGCCGTGCAGAGCGAGGAGCTTGCCGCCAAGGATTTCCTGGTCACCGGCGATGATGCGGCCCTTGCCGCCCATGGCCGCGCCGAAGAGAGCCTGCGCGGCAAGCTGGCCAATCTCACGCAGCTCGCCAGCAAGGTTGGACGTCACGCCGATATGATGAAGGCCATCGCCGCGCAGATTGCGGTGCGCGCATCCCGCTTCACGGAGGCAGTGGAGGCGCGGCGCGTGGATGGTCTCGACGTCGTCTTCAATCAGCAATTCCGCGATGTCAGCGAAGCCTCGCTCGACGAGGTCGGCGGGCTTTTGCGCCAGGTCGCCAATATCGAGATGGCCAGCCTGGTCGAAAGCCGCAGCGATAGCGAGATCGGCCGCCGGTGGCTGGCGGTCGGATCGACCACCTCCTTCCTGCTCTCGGCCTTCCTGTGCGTGGGGGCGCTTCTGCTGCTGCGCCGGCGGGTGAACCTGCTCAAGGCCAGCGAGCGCGTCCTATCGGCATTCAACGCACAGCTCGAAATGAGCGTTCACCAGCGCACCGCCGAGCTCGAGACGGCGAAGGCGGATATTCAGCGCGAGAAGGATCGCGCCGAAGCGCTTCTGGCCGATCTCAATCATCGGGTCGGCAACAGCCTGCAGATCGTATCGTCGCTTCTCGGCATGCATGGGGCGAGAATCCAGAGCCAGGAGGCGCGCGAGGTGATCGAATCGGTGCGCGGCTCCGTCCACGCCATCGCCTCGGCGCAGCGGCGTGTGCGCCTCTCCGGCAGCAACGACCTTGTCGAGGTGAACCATTTCCTCGACAATCTGATTCATGATCTACGCTCGGCCCTCGGCGACAACGACAAGGTGACGATCACCCTCAAGGCGCAGGAGATGGTGGCGCCGAGCCATGACGCGGTGAGCGTGGGGGTCATCATTACCGAGGCGATCAACAATGCCGTGAAATATGCGGGCAGGGGCGACGGCCCCGTCAGCATCCGCGTGACGCTGGAGGCGGACAGGAACAAGAAGCCTTTGCGCGTGATCGTCGAAGATGACGGCGCAGGCTTCGATGAAGCGGGGTCGCAGGCAGGTCTTGGAAGTCAGATCACCGAGGCGCTCTCGGTGAGTTTGCGCGCCAAGCTCAGCCGAACCCATGTCCTGCCCGATGGCCCGCGGCGTGGAACACGGATTGAACTCGACTTCAGCCAGGATGCCGCAGCGGCATAAGTTCGCCGTCCCGGCAGGCTCCGGGACGGCGTGACCATCGCGGGTATCGGGTCAGAAGACCTTCTTGTCCTTCTCCCACAGGGTAACCTGCTTCTCGGCCTCGTCGTGCGCGATGCCATAGTTGTTCTGGATCCTGCCGATCAGCTCCTCGCGATTGCCGGCGATGATGTCGAGATCGTCATTGGTGAGCTTGCCCCACTGCTGCTGCACCTGGCCTTTGAAGACCTTCCAATTGCCTTCGACGCGATCCCAGTTCATGGGTTCCTCCTTGTGCTGATGATGTGGCGGACGCGAGCGCTCGCTCCTGCCTCACTAACGGTGGGATCGCGCGATGGTTCCTGCGACAGCGAGGAGACCACACCGTTCAGGCAGGCGAAGATCATGAGCGCCGGCGATTGGCGAATGTCAGATCAGCTCGGTCTGTGGCATGGTGAGGGTGTAGCTGATGCCGGTCGGCGTGAAGGCAAGCTTGGCTTTGCCCTGCACCGAGAGGGGCACGACCTCTTCCAGGAGCACCCGGCCGAAGTGTCGTGCGTTGGGCGGCGCCACTTCGGGGCCTCCCGTCTCGATCCAGCGGATCTGGAATTGCGGCTTCGCCCCGGATTTTTCGGCAAGCGACCAGGTGATCTCGACCTGGCCGGTCTCGCCCGAAAGGGCGCCGAATTTGAGCGCATTGGCGGTCAGCTCATAGAGGGCCAGCGCCACATGCTGTGCCGCCGAGGGGCGCAGCGACGCGTGATCGCCCTTGTAGTTCACCCGTTCCGCCGCTTTGCCGGCAAAGAGCAGGACCTGGGTGCGGATGAGCTCGCCCATCGCGGCACCTCGCCAGTTCTCGTCGGTGAGGATGTCATGCGCCCGCGACAGCGACATCAGCCGTCCCGAGAAGCGCTGGTTGAACTCATCGATCGTGGAGGAGGTTTGTCCGGTGCGATTGGCGATGCCCTGGATGACGGCCAGCAGGTTCTTCGAGCGATGCGCCAGCTCGAGCAGCAGGACGCGCATGTGATATTCGGTCTGCTTGCGTTCGCCGATGTCGATCGCGGCGCACAGCAGGCCTCTTTCCGTCCTGTCCTTGCCGGAAGGCGCGATGCGCAATTCGAACCAGCGCGGCTTGCCGTCGACCAGCATCTGGAACTCGACTGTTTGCGGCTCGCCGCTTTCCAGCGCCCTGCGCTTTGCCGGCACGATAATGTTTACGGTTTCGGCGGAAAAGATATCCTCGTCCGCATGGCCGATGAACTGTGCCAGCTGGTAGCCGGCCGGCAGGTTGTTGACCCACACATATCTGAGATCGCTGTCCTGCTGGAAGAGCATCGCGCCCGACAAGTTTACGGCGGCGGATATGTCGTCGAGCCTCGTGCCCGCTGTTGCGCCACGCTGCTTCCCTCGCTTGTTTCCGTTTGCCGCCTGTCGCACGATGCACGCTTGCAGTCTGTTACGGGAAAGCACGGCACGTTACTCTATAAGAACGAATTTGTCTCTTGCTCCGGCGGGCAAGAGGTCCGGATGGATGCACCATCCGGACCCAGGCTCAACAAGAGGCTACTGTTGTGTCGCAGACCCACCGCCGGGCGTGGTCGGCTGCGATGTCGTCGTGTCCGGCGCCGGCGTCTTGACGAGGAACAGCGTTCTGTCGAAGGCCGGCGCCCGTTCAAGCTCCTCACGCGAAGCCTGGACAGTCAGCTTGATGGCGTTGGTCTCATCGCGGGTGACCGTGATCTTGCCGATCGGGAGGGCGACGTCCTTCTCGCCCATGCCCAGGAATCCGCCGACGCCGATGATCGCAGCCTGGATCATGCCTTTGTCGTCGAAGATGAGATCATTGATGTCGCCGACATTCTCGTTGGCAGCAGTGAACACCGAGCTTCCGATGTAACTTGTGGCGAGCACCGCCTTCGTGGCGTCGACCGTCACCGCCATGGTAGACTCGGTCGAGGGCGTGGGCTGTTGCGCCGTGTCCTGGTCCTTCGGCTGTTCCGACGATTGGCCGGTCTGCGAGGGATCCGGCGTCACCGGTGCCTGGGTGGCGGGGTCCTGCTTCTGCTGCATTTCCTGCGCCGGCTGCTGGTCGGGGGTTGTCTGGGCGAAAGCAACGCCGCTCGCCATCAGAGCCGCGAGCGAGATTGCTGGGATGGCGAATCTCTTCATGAGGGAACTCCTTGCATAATCGATGCCGTCGCCAAGGTAACGTTTCTTCACCGGTCAGGTTCCTCTGAGGGCCAGCGCCATATGACGTTTGCCCGCCTTGCTGGACTTTGTCGGAACCCGCCGCTTCTTGCGCCGGATCGTTTCCTCTTCGGCTTCCATGCCGGCGATCATCGATTTGAGATCGAACCCTTTCTGGCGGGCGTGTTCGGCGAGCTTGCTATAGTGTTCGCGGAACTCGTCCAGACTTCCCTGCGGCAGGTTTTCGAGGTCCAATAGCGCATTCTGCGCTCCCATCGTGGTGCGGATGAGCTCGTCGATCTTGATCTGCAGGGCTTCGGTATCGCGGTTCTGCGAATTCTGGATGATGAAGACCATGAGGAAGGTGATGATGGTCGTCGCCGTGTTGACCGTGAGTTGCCACATATCGGAGAAGCCGAGAATCGGCCCGGCCGCCGCCCACGCCAGGATGACGAGGAAGGCGCCCGCGAATGTGACCGGGCTTCCCGCCTGGCGCGCCACCCAGCTGGTCAGCTGGGCAAATCTGGCTTCGACCGCGCTGCCCATGGCCTACCAGTAATAGGGCGCGCCATAGTGATCATGCAGCCGGGTTTCCCAGTTGCGGTCCTGCCAGGCATCGTCGGTGAATTCCGGCGCATCGCGCAGCTGCTTCTCGTTGACCGCCGTGCGGTAGCCTTCGATATCGGTGTCATAGGAGAGCGCCGACCAGGGCAGGGGATAGTGATTGTGGCCGAGGCCCATGAAGCCGCCGAAGCTCATGACGGCATAGGTCACATGGCCGCTCTTCTTGTTGATCATCAGATGGTCGATCTTGCCCACCTTGTCGCCCTTGCGGTCGAAGACATCGGTTCCCTCGACCTGCTCGGAAGAAATCAGATCATGATTGGGATGTACGCGTTCCATCTCAGCCTCCTGGAGTGCGGATGAGAAGAGGGCGCCGGTGATGGCGCCCAGTCTCGCATCGCTAACGGCTCTGGTCCGGCATGTGCCGTACCGGGTCCGGATTGCCCTGCTGGCGCTCCTTGTTGGGATCGAAACCACCCTGCTGCTTTTCGCGATCGGGATTCTCCGCCTGCTGCTGCTTCTGCCGCTGCTGATCCTCGTTCGGCTTCTGACCTTGCACGTGCTTCGGATCCTGCTGATTGCGATTGGTCATTGATCGCCTCCATTTTGGGTAAGGGGAAGAGCTTTCCCGTGCCGTGTTGCGGGCACGGAGCTCATCTGGCTAACGCCTGCTTTGTCCTTTGGTTCCAGGAGGATCAGGCCGGATTCGCCGATGTGTAGGAAGATTATCTCGTCCGATGTCTGAACAGAACCAGACCCGCCGTAATGATGAAGCCGGCGCCGACGATGGTGAATATATCGGGAATTTCGTCGAAGGCGAAATAGCCGATGAGCGTCGCGCCGAGGAGTTCCAGATAGACGAGCGGCGCCAGGAGCGAGGCTTCGGCATGGCGGAAGGCCGCGATCGACAGCAGATGGCTGAAGACGGAGCAGAAGCCGAGGCCCAGGAAGAAGACGAGATCGCCCGACTGCGGCACCGTCCAGGTGGCGATGGCTTGCGGGGTCAGGAGCAGGGTGCCGATCACGCACTGGAAAGCCAGCGTCTTGATGGGATCGCTCTGCTGCGCGGCCGCGCGCGTGGCGATGAGGTAGCAGGCAAAGGCAAGGCCGGCGGCAAAGGCCAGCAGCAGCCCGGGATTGATGTCGGGCCCCGGCCGCAGGATGACGATAGCGCCCATGAAGCCCAGTGCGAGGCTGATGCCTTTGGTCCATGTCATCCGCTCCTTGAGGACGAAGATGGAGAGCAGCACGGCGGCGATCGGGCCGATGAAGAAGACGCTGATCGCCGTCGCCAGCGGAATGCGCGCCAGCGCCAGGAAATAGAGCGTCATCGAGAGGACGAGGAAGAGGGTGCGCAGCAGATGCGGACCGCGTCTTTCCCCCGGGAAGATATGCGTGCCGTTGCGCCAGACCGCGACCGGCAGGACGATCAGCGCCGCCACCGCATAGCGCGCCCAGCCGAGGAACAGCGGCGAATAGCCGGAGCTCAGATATTTGGCGAGCCCGTCGACCGAGGGAATGAAGAGCATCGCCACGATCATCAGGATGATGCCGGTCGTTTGCGGTGATCGGGTGGAGGGTGGGGAGGCGAGGTTCATGTGTCGGCTGTTGCGTTAGCGATAGCCCGTCGCATCGGCGGGTTTCCCGGCTTCCTGGACTTCCGGCACATAGCGCCAGGCATCGGGTTGCGAGCCGTCGAGATCGGTGAAGCCATAGACCTTGGCGACCCCGCCGCTTGACAGCGATTGTCCGTTGAAGCGCGCTTTGTCAGGATCGGCGGCAAGCGCTGCCACCGCGCGGCCGACGAAGCGCGGTGTCTCCGAGATCACGAAATGCGGCACGTTCTTCGTCGCGTCCTGCCAGTTCTCCTCCCTGACGCCGAAAGCCTCGAGCATCATTTCCGATCTGAGCCAGCCGGGCGTGATCGAAACCGCCACGGCGCCATGAGGTTCCAGGTCCTTGGCATGCGCCCACGCCATGCGGTTCACGGCCACTTTGGCGAGATCATAGAAAGGTGAGAGGCGGTAGTGATCGGCGTTGTACTCGGCCGTCCCGTCGGTCACCTCGACCAGGAGGCCGCCTTTGTGCTCGATCATGAGCGGCAAAGCATGATGCGCGGTGATCAGATGCGTGTCGATGCCGAGGCGGAGCAGCCTGAGGCCATTGTCGAGATTATGCTCCCACACCGCCTTGTTCCATTCGAACAGCTTTTCGCCGCCCCATATGTCATTGATCAGGATATCGAGGCGGCCCTGCTCGTCGCGGATGCGCTCGATGAGCCGCGCCACATCGGTGGCGATGAGATGATCCACCTGGACGGCGATGCCTTTGCCGCCGAGGCGCGTCACGATGTCGGCCGTCTCCTCGATCGTCTCCGGCCGCTGATATTCCGATTGCTGCTGGCGGGTCGTGCGGCCGGTGACATAGACAGTGGCGCCGGCGGCGCCGAGTTCGGCTGCGATGCCGCGGCCGGCTCCGCGCGAGGCGCCGGCCACGAGGGCTATTTTTCCGTGCAAGCTCATCGAACGCTCCAGACAAACAGAGGGTCTTGTTTATAAATGATCGTTCGTTTATAAATGAAAGTCAAGATGCCCAGGCCGAAAACCCAGACCGATGAGGAAGTGCTGAAAGCGGCGCACCGGCTCATCCATGCCGAGGGACCGCAGGCGCTGAGCTTCGCGAGGCTTGCGCGATATTGCGGGCTGGCGCCGGCCACCCTGGTCCAGCGCTTCAAGAGCAAGCCCGGCCTGATGCAGGCGACCTTGCTTTTTGCCTGGGACAAGCTCGATGCCCGGACCGCCGAGCTTGCCGCTGCGCTGCCGCGAACGCCCGAGGGGGCCATCCACTTGCTGGTTGGCCTTTCCGGTTCCTATGGCGGCATCGAGGCCTATGCCGATGGGCTGCTCATCCTGCGCGAGGATTTGCGCGATCCGGCATTGCGGGCGCGCGGAACCGCCTGGCGGCGGGCACTGGCGAAGGCGCTCAATGAGTGCTTCGCCGCCATCCCGGATATGCCCAAGGATGTCGGTCTCCTGATGGCGTCGCAATGGCAGGGCTCGCTCCTGTGGTGGGGCTTCGATCCCAAGGATGATGTCGAGCGCTTTGTGGAAACGGGGCTCAGGCGCTTCGTCGCCGCGATGACGCGTTAGCGTGGCAGCTTCTGCTTCACATCAAAAAAGCCCGCCCATGCGTCGCGCTTGCGGTGGCTGAGCCGCTGGCGAAGATTGTCGATGGTGAAGTGATTGGCCCTGATGCCGGTCTGAAGCTCGGGCCAGGTGAGCGGCACCGAGATCGCCGCCCCGTTGCGGGCGCGCGTCGAATAGGCTCCGACCGCGGTGGCGCCCCGTCCGTTGCGCAGATAGTCGACGAAGATCCGGCCCTTGCGCCGCGACTTGGTCATAAGGGCGAGATACTTGCCGGGACTGTCCGCCGCCATCGCTTCCGCCACTTTCTTCGTGAAGGCCTTCACCCTTTCCCATTTGGCCGAAGGTGTCAGTGGCGCCACCACATGCAGACCCTTGCCCCCGGTCGTCTTGACGAAGCTTTCGAGGCCGAGCTTCTTGAGCCTTTCCCTGACCTCGAAGGCGCCGGCAATCGTTTCTGCCCAGTCCACATCCTCGCCCGGATCGAGATCGAAGATGATCCGGTCCGGCTGCTCGAGCTTGCCGACGCGCGAGCCCCAGGGATGGATCTCGAGCGCATTGGCCTGCACCAGGGCCATGAGGCCGTCGAGATCGCGGATGGCGATCATCGGCTCGGTTTCGCCGACATCGATCGGGATCAGCGACTTGTCGGCTCCGTCCCATACATGCTTGGCATAGAAGCAGGATCTGCCGATGCCCGCCGGGCAGCGCACCAGGCTCAGCACCCGGCCAGTGATATGGGGCAGGATCCAGTCGGCGATGTCGCTGTAGAAATCCGCCAGGCCCTGCTTGGTGATGCCGTCCTCTGGCCAGAGTATGCGGTCGGGATGGGTAAGCTTGACCCGGCTCGTGGCCGGCTTTGCGGTCCGGCCCTGCGGTCCCTGAAGCACAATGTCCTTTGGCGCCTTGTCTTCGCGAATGCCCTTGAACGCGGCCTGGCGCAGAAGCCTGTCCGGACTCCAGCCGCGAAACTGGATGTCGGCGACGAAGCGCGGCTCCACCCAATGCACATTCAGCAATGATTCCCTGGTGATCGGGCGCTTGAAGTCGGGCTTGGCGATCTCGATCGCCGAAAGCCCGCTGCGCAACGCCAGCGCCGTTTCATCGGTGAAGCCGGTGCCGGCGCGCCCGGCATGCACCAGCTCGCCCTCTTCGTAGAAGCCGAGCACCAGCGCCCCGACCGCCTGGCGCGATGTCGAGGACGGCACATAGCCGATGATCACGAATTCCTGGCTGAGCACGCATTTCGACTTGATCCAGTTGCGCGACCGGCCGCTATAATAGGGCGCATCGGCGCGCTTCGAGATGAGACCTTCGAGCCCCATCTGGCAGGCATGCTTGAAGATGGTGCGGCTGTCGCCGTCATCCATATGCTGGCTGTAGCGCACCGGCGATCCGCCATCGAGCGCCGCGCACAGTTTTTCGAGGGCGGCCTTGCGCTCGCGCAAGCTCACGCCGGTCAGGTTGACTCCCTCGCAATAGAGAAGATCGAAGAGGAAATAGCCGAGGCGGTCGCGCCGCCCGTTCTTCAGGTCGGACTGCAGCGCGCTGAAGGTCGGGATGCCGTTGTCTTCCTGGGCGACGATCTCGCCATCGAGAAGCGCCGAGCTCACCGGCAATTGCGCCACCGCCTTGGCAATGGTGGGGAAGCGCTTCGTCCAGTCGAGGCCGGTGCGGGTGAGGAGCTTGACCTTGCCGCCGTCGAGCCGCGCCTGCATGCGATAGCCGTCCTGCTTGATCTCATGCAGCCAGCCTTTGCCGCCAGGCGGGGCGTCATCTTCTTCCGCCAGCGCCGGCTCTACGAAGACCGGCAGGATGCTCTTCTTCGCACCCTTGAGCTTCTCGTAGTCGGCCGCTCTCGAGCCGCTGGCGCGCCTGATCTTCTCGCGCGCTTTGTGGTCGGGTCGTATCTGCTTACGCTGTTCGAGGTCTTCATTGGTAACGCCTGAGATGACGGATGAAAGCTCGGTCGCCGCGGGCTCCAGATCGGTGGCGCCCAGCGAATATTCATCCTCGCCCTTGAACAGCAGCCACTGGTCCTGCTTCTCGCCCGGCCGGCGCTTCATGCGCACGAAATGCCAGTGGCCTTTCAGCCTTTCCCCATTGAGCGCGATGATAAGCTTGCCTTTCTTCAGGCCCTCATGCGGATCGACATCGGACATCCATGTGCCATGGTCCCACACGATCATCGTGCCGCCGCCATATTCGCCCTTGGGGATGGTGCCTTCCCAGGTGAGATAATCGAGCGGATGGTCCTCCGTCTGCACCGCCAGCCGCTTGACGCCCGGTACCATGCTGATGCCCTTGGTGACGGCCCAGCTCTTGAGCACGCCGTCGAGCTCCAGCCTCAGATCGAAATGCAGGCGCCGTGCGTCATGGCGCTGCACGGCGAAGCGGAAGGCCTTCTTGCGCGCGATCCTGGGGCGCGGCTCGGGGGTCCTGGTGAAATCGCGCTTCTTGCGATAGGCCTCGAGACGCCCGGGCGATCGCTTGGCGGCTTTCTTCCTGCTGGGTGACGGCATTCAGCGCCGGCCCGGTTGCGGCATATACGTCATGCCGGCGAGCATAAGGCTTTCGTACGGCACCAGCTAGCTGCGAGCGGTGGCCTTTTTCCTGGCAGGCGACTTTTCAGTGCTGGTCTTGCCTTTCGCGCTGCCGGTCTTCGCCGGTTGATCGACCTTGACGCTCTTGCGCAGCGCATCCATCAGGTCGACGACATTGGGACCGGTCGGGCGATCTTCCTTGGCCGCGACGATCTTGTTGCCCCTGGCCTTCTGCTTGATGAGGTCCTGGAGGGCGATCGTATAGTGGTTCTTGAACTTGTCCGGCGCGAAGGTCGACGCCTTGCGCCCGATCAATTCGCTTGCCAGCGACACCATCTCCTGGTCGAGCTTTTCATTCGGCAGGTCGCCGAAATACTGGCCCGCCGCCCTGATCTCATTGGCATAGCGCATGATATGCATGCCGAGACCGTTGGCGATCGGGCCGACGGCGACGAGATATTCGCGTCCCGACATGGTGACCTGGCCGACGCCGAGCTTGCCGCTTTTCTTCAGCGCATCGCGGATGACGAGATAGCCTTCGACCGCATGCTCATCGGTCGGCACGATGTAATAGGGCCGCTCGAAATAGCGCGGATCGATCTCGTCGGTCGCGACGAACTGGTGCAGGTCGAGGGTCTTCTTGCTTTCGAGCTTGATGGCGTCCAGCTCTTCCGGCTCGAGGATCACATAGGTGTCTTCGTCGACCTCATAGGCCTTGACGATGTCGGCGGCCTCCACCGGCCCTATGCCCTTGACGGTCTTGGTGTAGTTGATCCTTTGCCCGGTTGGCTTGTGGATCTGGTTGAATTTGATCTCCGCCGCCGTGTCGACGGCGTTGTAGACGGCGACACCGATGGAGACGAGGGAAAGCTTGAGGAAGCCCTTCCAATAGGCGCGGCCCGGCATTGCCATGATACTCACCACTGACCAACTGACTTCGATTTAAAGTGTAACCTGCGGGTTGGGGTTCCTCTACGGAAACAAATCGAAAACGCACTATGCGGTTAACCAAATCCACCTACCAGATATGGAAAATGGAACTTTGCCCTAACGTCCCGGTTGACGTTGAAATCGGAAAAGCAAGATGCGAGTCTGATGATTCAATCGGCTGTCGAAAGGTTGATGTGATGATCCTGCGCCGCTTCGCTCTTTGCTTCATCGCCCTTCTTTCCTTCTCGGCCGTGCATTCCATCCCGGTCAATGCCGACCTCCTCACCGATATCAAGAAGGGCGCCCGCAAGGCCGGCAATGCGATCGAGCGCGGCGTGAAGAAGACCGGCCGGGCAATCGAGCGGGGCGTTAAAAAGACCGGCCAGGCGATCGAATATGGCTATTGCGATACCTTCACCGACAAGAGCGATCGGCGCTGCCGGATCGAAAGCGGCATCGGCTACGACAAGAAGGGCACCTATACTTACGACCCGAAGAACCCGAAGAAGAAATATCGCGGCGACAAGACCGATCCGGTGCTGACCGAGCGCGACAAGGAGCTCAACAAGCTCGCCGAGTTCGTGAAGAACAAGGAAGTGACCGCGGCCGAGATCGAGGATCGCGACGTCCATCATTTCCGCCCGTTCCTGCAGCCCAATGCGAAACTGGGCCAGGGCTATCCCGAGAAAGAGAAGCTCGTGCCGCCGACCAAGTCGGGCGAGATGCGGCCCTGCTGTCTCGTGGGCGGCGGCGGCAGTTTCCTCAATGACCGGCGCGAGAAGACGAAATTGCGCTTCTATGGCGGCAATGACTATCTGACCAGGCCGGGCGATCCCGTCTATGCGACCATCGACGGCTGGGTCGAGCGGCGCAAGGATCCGCGCAAAGGATTGCAGGGCGTCGTGCTGCGCAGTGCCGATGGCTATCGCTCGGCCATTTATTTCGTCGAGCTTGTGCCGGAGATCGACCAGGCGCTCGCGGCCAAATCGCGCTTCGCGGTGAAGGCCGGCGAGACCCTGCTCGGCAAGGCGCAGGACCTGCATCCGACCTATCCGGCGGACGTGCCGAACCATGTCCTCGTCGTCATGTCGGATCCGAAGGGCAACCTGATCGACCCGTCGGGCAAGATCCTTGTCGACCGCGCACCCAAGACGGTGCCTGCGGCCGATGCGCCGAAGCCGGAGACCGCGGCGAAGCCCGAAGCCACAGCCAAGTCGCCGGACACCACGGCCAAGCCACCAGAAACCACGGCCAAACCCTGATCGCGAGATCAGATTTCGGTGACGAGCGGCGCCGGCCCAGGCTTTCGATGACGAGCGGCTCACATGACGGTCCGCAGGATCAAGGCCGGCACCAACTGCATCAACACCCATAATTACGGCGATCCGGCCTGGCCCTTCGGCGGCTGCAAGCAGTCGGGCTGGGGCCGCGAAATGAGCGAAGACGTGATGGAGCACTATACCGAGGCCAAGTGGGTAGCCGCACGGCCCGGACACGCTCTTGCTGCGCGCTTCGACGCGCAGTATCGTGAACGACAATAACAAGCGATGAGACGAGGGGCTTCGGCCCCTCGTCATCGTCGTGAGCCATCAACCAGGGAGGAACTCGCAATGCCAGTTGGTATCCATCCATCTGTCGATAAGGGCTTTAAGCCGGGGGACGACAACTTCAAAGGCGGCACGCTCACATGCAAATGCGCGAGCAATCCGGTGACCGTCAAGATCACTGGCCAGAGCGCGCATAATCATGCCTGCGGTTGCACCAAATGCTGGAAGCCTGAGGGTGCAGTGTTCTCGGTCGTGGCCGTCGTTCCGCGTGACAATCTCTCCGTCACCGCCAATGGCAACAAGCTCAAAGTGGTCGATGCCAATGCGACCATCCAGCGCCATGCCTGCACGGGCTGCGGCGTCCATATGTATGGTCGCGTCGAGAACACCAAGCATCCCTTCTATGGTCTCGACTTCATCCACACCGAATTGTCCAAGGAGCAGGGTTGGTCGGCGCCCCAATTCGCCGCCTTCGTCTCTTCAATCATCGAGTCGGGCTTCCCGCCCAGTGAAATGAATGCGGTCAGGTCGCGGCTCAGGGAGCTCAAGCTCGAGCCCTATGACTGTCTGTCGCCGTCGCTCATGGACTACATCGCGACACATATCGCCAAGGCATCGGGCGTGCTCAAGGCCTGACGGCTTTCTCATATCTTGGGGTGGACGGCACGGCGCATGCCGGGCTAGATCGATGAGACATGTGAAGAAGGATTCCCCGCCATGAAGACCCGCGCTGCCGTCGCTTTCGAGAAAGCCAAACCGCTGGAGATCGTCGAGGTCGATCTCGAGGGCCCGCGCGAAGGCGAGGTGCTGGTCGAGATCAAGGCGACCGGCATCTGCCACACCGACGAGTTCACGATCTCCGGCGCCGATCCGGAAGGGCTCTTCCCGGCGATCATGGGTCATGAGGGAGCGGGCATCGTCGTCGATGTCGGACCCGGCGTGAAATCATTGAAGAAGGGCGATCATGTCATCCCGCTCTACACGCCCGAATGCCGCGAATGCGACTATTGCCTCAATCCCAAGACCAATCTCTGCCAGAAGATCCGCGTGACTCAGGGCAAGGGGCTGATGCCGGACGGCACTAGCCGCTTCTCCTACAAGGGCAAGATGGTGCATCACTATATGGGTTGCTCCACCTTCTCGAACTATACGGTGCTGCCCGAGATCGCGCTGGCGAAAGTGCGCAGTGACGCGCCTTTCGACAAGATCTGCTATATCGGCTGCGGCGTCACCACCGGCATCGGGGCGGTGATCAACACCGCCAGGGTGGAAGAAGGCTCGAACTGCATCGTCTTCGGTCTCGGCGGCATCGGCCTCAATGTCATCCAGGGCCTCAGGCTCGCCGGCGCCGGCATGATCGTCGGGGTCGATCTCAATAATGACCGCAAGGCCTGGGGCGAGCGCTTCGGCATGACCCATTTCGTCAACCCGAATGACGTGAAGGGCGATCTTGTCGCCCATCTCGTCGAGTTGACCGGCGGCGGCGCCGACTACACCTTCGAATGCATCGGCAACGTGAAGGTGATGCGCATTGCGCTGGAGGCCTGCCACAAGGGCTGGGGTGAATCGGTCATCATCGGCGTGGCGGGCTCTGGCCAGGAGATCGCGACGAGGCCGTTCCAACTCGTTACCGGCCGCGTCTGGCGTGGCACCGCTTTCGGCGGCGCCCGCGGTCGCACCGATGTGCCGAAGATCGTCGACTGGTACATGAAGGGCAAGATCGAGATCGATCCGATGATCACCCACACCCTGCCGCTCGACAAGATCAACGACGCCTTCGACCTGATGCACCAGGGCAAGTCGATCAGGAGCGTCGTGATTTACTGACAATCGATGGAATAACCCGCAAGCTGGTCCGTTCTCCCGTGAATGCGAGGAGAACGGCCCATGGCTTTACGGGATATTCTCAGATTCACACGCAGCCGTCCGGAGGCGTCAGGCGAACCCTGCCATACGATCGAATTCATCTGCGATCCGCAGGATAAAGGCGTGATCGCCGAACCGGTTCCCGCCAAAACGGTCCTGCCCGACTGGTTTCGGCGGATCCCCGCGATCGAGCCTTCCGTCGTGTCGGCGACCAATAACGGCCTGACCGTCAAGCGCTGCATGCCGTTCCTAGACGCTATGGCGCTCGGCTATATCCTGCCTCTGGCCGCCACGACCCGCCTTGAAATCTCGGAGGGCGGCAAGACGGTCAATGCCGGCTGGGAATTCGACAAGGTCATGGTCAGCAACCATGGCAGCCACCAGATCGCCGGGCATCCGCGCGCCGACCATCCGCCGATGAAGTTTCACAATTACTGGACCATCAAGACCCCGCCCGGATGGAGCTGCCTGTTCGTGGCGCCGCTCAATCGCGAGCCGCTTCCGGTCGAGATCATGGCCGGCGTGGTCGATACAGACAGCTATCATTCGCTGGTCAACTTCCCGTTCTTCGCCACCGGCGCCGACGGCGTGCACACCCTCGAAAGAGGCACGCCTCTGGTGCAGGTCATTCCCTTCCGGCGCACCGACAGTGCGCTCGCGCCGGCCATCGACGCCGAGGCGGATGAAGCTCGGGGGTTTTCCGTTCGCCGCGAGCAGTTGCAAGAGAGCGAGGAGCGCGAGCGCATTCGCCGCAACACAATCGCCGGCGAAGGCTGGTACCGGAAATTCGCCCGGGCGAAGAGGTCATGAACGGGGAATAGCCGCGCCGCTCGCCCGTTTGCCGATGGAGTGCGCCCCTGAGCCACTCGCAACCTTGATGAAAGGAAACAGCATGAAACGCAAAGTGATCCTGGGAGCCCTGGCCTTGGGCCTTGGCACCGGTGCGGCGCAAGCGATGACCGTGGCCAAGCCTGATTTGCTGGGCATGCAGAGCGTGACTGGCACGAGCGGCCAGATCATCCTGGCGGGGAACAGCTCCTCCAATTCGTCATCGAATTCGAGCTCGAACAGCTCCTCCAACTCTAGCTCGAACAGTTCCTCCAATTCGTCATCGAATTCGAGCTCGAACAGCTCCTCCAATTCGAGCTCCAACTCATCTTCCAACTCGTCGTCGAATTCGAGCTCCAACAGCTCTTCGAACTCTTCGCGCAGATGGGGGAAATGGCGGCGTTGAGTCGGAGCGATCCTGCATCTGCATCGGGAAGGGCACGGGCAGTCCGTGCCCTTCCTGTCGCATTGGCGAGCTGCGTGGAGTGCCGCGGCGCTCTATCTCTTTGTTTTGCGCATCGGATTCTCCTAAAGCCGCTTTGCGCTCTGCGGTCCGATGCGCTAGCCGCACAGCCCCCTGGGGTTGAGAAGACCCCAGCCGAAGACATCGTCCTTGCCGGGCGCGCCCAGGTCCTCGGCCGAACCGGTCACATGCATCAGCGCTGCGCCTCCTTCGGTGCCGGCTGCGTGCTTGCGGGCGAGCGCCAGCGCCGCCGTCACGAAAGGTGCTGCGAAGGACGTTCCGGTCCGCGGCCGCGATCCCTCGACCGAGGCGGCGATCCAGACATTGACGCCGGGCGCGGCAATATCGATATGGGAGCCGCGCGCCGCGCGCCGATAGGGACGCTTGTTCCTGTCAACCGCCGTCACGGCGACGACCTCGGGATAGGCGGCGGGATAGAGGGGCTTGGCGCGGGGGCCGTCATTGCCGGCCGCCGCCACGAGCACGATGCCTTTCCGCGCCAACTCGCGGATCGTGTCTTCGAGAACCGAATTGGGCGGGCCGGTGAAGCTCAGATTGATGATATCGACCCCGCGACTGTCGAGGTAGTCCAAGCCTTTGACGAGGCTATAGGCATCGGAAATATCGGACCCGCCGCGGAAGCGGTGGAACGCATCGACGGCGATGAGGGTTGCCTCGGGCACCAGTCCTGGCGAACGGCCGTCGGGTTTGCCGACGAGGAGCGCCGCGATCGCCGTTCCATGCTGCTTACCGGAGACCGGCAGCTCGTCGCCGGCGAGACGCTTCACCTCGATCCGGCTGCCCTCCAGCGCGTCATGCTCGGCATTTATGGCGGTATCGATCATGCCGATGCGCAATCCGGCGCTGCACGAGGCCATGTCCGCGCTCGCCGGGGTCCATCCGATCATGTGGCGGGCCAGACACGCACTCGCGGTGCAGGGTGTCTCGGCATCGGGCTTGTAGTAGTGATTGAGATCGATCGTGGCTTGTGGCGATGCGACGGCGATTTCGGCGCGCGCCTGGCTGAGCGTCAGCCGTGGCGGGATGCGCAGGCGATAGATCGTCCGTCCAGAGCCGCCGGGCGTCATCTGCTCGAGGATGGTGTAGCCCGCCGCTGCGAGGCGCGCGACATCGTCACCGGCGATGTTCCGGCCGATGAGCTCCGCCGGCGCGAAAGCGGGCCGGGTCGGCCGCACGGCGGCGCGTCGCCGCTTTGGCGGGCGGGATGGCCGCGCCCTGTCGAAGATGCTCTTCCTCGGCTTCCACCTTCGCGCCCCGCCATCGCGGCCTCCCCGCGACGAGGATGCGCCACCACCATCATCGTCATCGCCGCCATCGTCATCATCATCCGCCGTGGCCGTCGCGATGAAGCCGGCGGAGCTTCCCGTCAGATGCGGCACGCCGATGGTGATCACGATGAGCCCGCCAAGCGCCGCGACGAGCCTGCGCATCCATCTGCGGTATTCGTCCATTGTCGCCTCCTTGGTTCCTCGGTACCGCCGGGCTTGCCATTGCGGCATCGGCATGCGATCCGATCACAGCCGGGCATCGTGATAACGGCGCTCATGATCACCTATTCCGGCGAAATGGAAATCACTTTCCGGGCATCGCATGGCAGGACTTCCTGAGGATTTCGGTTCCCGGCTGATCGGCTTCCTGCCCAATCTGCGCCGGTTCGCCATCTCGCTCTGCCGCTCGTCGGACCTCGCCGACGACCTGGTGCAGCTTGCCTGCGAAAGGGCGATTGCCAATGCGTCGTCCTTTGCGCCGGGCACGCGGTTCGATGCCTGGATGTTCCGCATCCTGCGCAATCTATGGATCGACCAGATGCGCCGTGACCGCACCGCCGGCCCGCGTGAGGAAATCGGCCTCCATGAGGGCAGGCTTGCAGGCGATGCCGGCATGGCGCCGGAGCATCGGCTGATGCTGAGGCAGGTCTGGAGTGCCATTGGCGATCTCGCTGGCGATCAGCGCGAGGTGCTGCTCCTGGTCTGTGTCGAGGAGCTTTCCTACCGAGAAGCCGCGGACGTGCTCGGTATCCCGATCGGCACGGTGATGAGCCGGCTGGCGCGCGCGCGGGCGAACTTAGCGGCAAGCACCGGAATAGATCAGCCGGCCAGCCGTTCCCATCGTGACAACAAGGTCGATAGCCATGAGCGATGATTTCACCGACGAGGAATTGATGGCTTATGCCGACGGCGAGATGCAGGCGGCCAAGGCGGCAAGGCTGGCCGATCTGCTGCCGCAGCGTCCCGATCTGGCCCGGCGCATCGCTCTGTTTGTCGCAACACGGGAAGCTTCTGCCGAAAGCGTCAGGGCGCATCTTGGCGAACCGGTGCCGGGCGGGCTCAAGGCCTCGGTCGAGGACATGATCCGCAACGCCTCGTCCGCCACGGTCACGGCCATGAAGCCGGCAAAGGCAGCGGCATCGCGGCAGCCCTTCCGCAATTGGGCCCTGCCGATGGCGGCGTCGGTGCTCGCCGTGATCTCGGGCGCCATCGGATACTGGATCGCGACCCAGAATGCAGGGTCTCCCGGCTTCTATGAGATTGCGGCCGCCGCCGATCCGGAATTGGCGCGGCTGCTATCGAGCCTCCCGGCCGGCAAGAGCTCACGGTTGGCAAGTTCCGGCGCCGAGATCGCCATGATTTCTTCCTTCCATCGCGGCGACCAGGCGCTCTGCCGGGAATTCCGGATCAGCCGCGCCGATATGGGCAACTATCTGGTGGTGGCTTGCCACGGCCCCGGCAAATGGGGTGTCGATTTCGCGATGCGCATCGAGGGCGGCGTGGGGGATGGCTACAGGCCCGCTTCATCGGCGGAGACGCTCGACGCCTATCTCGAAGCCCTGGGTGCCGGGCCGGCGCTCGAGGCGGAGGTGGAGAGCGATGCGTTGGGCAAGCTCCGTTGAGGTCTATGACTGACCGGTCAGGCGTAGTTTCGTGCTGAGATAGTCGATGCGGTCCGCCGCCCGCAGCAGGACCTCATATTCATGGGTGAGAAACGGATTGACCCTGTCTGTCTCCTCGCAGCTTCTCGCCTGAGATCGCAATGCCTCCGCCAGTTCCGCATCAGTCATCCTGCGCCGCCTCCTCGATGTCGTGACCGAACAAGCAGAAGACGGATGACTATCCGGTAAACAGTCCCTCCGATCTGCAGATTCCGTCCATTAAATCTTTACGCCCACAACCGGCGATTTCTCAAGACCGCAATTCTACCACAGGCTGCTAAATGCCGAGGCATATCGATTTGCAGCCATCGCCGATGCCGAGATCACCGTCATCCGCCT
Organism: Taklimakanibacter lacteus; assembly: GCA_003576695.1. Taxonomy (GTDB): domain Bacteria; phylum Pseudomonadota; class Alphaproteobacteria; order Rhizobiales; family Aestuariivirgaceae; genus Taklimakanibacter; species Taklimakanibacter lacteus. The sequence goes on along the minus strand of QOZQ01000005.1, from coordinate 18,912 downwards.
TCTTGGCAGCGAAGCGACGCTGGCCGCGCGCCTGGCGCAGCGCGAGGTCGGCTCTGGTGCCGCTGACCAGTTCGAGCGCAGCCTGAGACAAGCGCGCCGGATGGCCGGGCAGGGGAGGGAAGGAATCATCTCGGTCCCGACCGATGGCCAGACGCCGGCCGACCTTGCCGGAACGGTCCTGCAGCTGGCGGGCTGGCCTTCTGTCAGATCTTGACCAGCATGGCGGTCGCATACATGAGCGCCACGCCCACGGCGATACCGGCGAGAACGGGCGGCGTCATAAGCCCGTTGAGCGGCCTCTCAGACGAGCGGGTGAGGAAGGCGCCAACCTCGATGATGACCTGCAGGATGGCGCCGGCGCCGATGGCAAGCGCCAGCGCCGACCAGTGCGGCGCATAGGCCAGGCTTCCCGCCCACATGCCGATCACCGCCGGCCCGCCGGCGATGAGCGCCAGGCCGGCGAAGCGGGCGAGCGACGGCTGGAGCTTGAGCAGCGGTGCGGCGATACCGACGCCCTCGGTGATGTTGTGCAGCGTGAAGCCCATCACCAGGAAAGTGCCGAGACCCGCCGCACCCGCCGCGAAGGCCGCACCGATGGCAAGGCCCTCACCCAGATTGTGAAGCCCGATGCCGATGGCGATATAGGTGGCGAGTGCCAGGCCGCTCGGCTGGCCCTGCCGGCGTGAGATGCCGAGCAGCACGATGAAGCTCGCCGCGGCGGCAAGGATCACCATCATCGGACCCTGGAAGATCGTCGCCGAGCGCCCGGCGAATTCGAGCGCATCCTCCATCGTGTCGATCAGGAGGAAGAGGAGAAGGCCGATCGTCATCGCGAGCAGGAAGCTTATCAGCGCCGGGCCGGCGCCGCGCAAGGCCGGATAGAACATGAGGCCGATCACCACCGGCACGATGCCGACAAAGGCGCCGAGCATCGCCTGCGCGGCGAAATTGAGCGACGTCGCTTGCGGCGTCTCGACGGCGACGGGAATGTCATGCTCGAATGTGGCGCCGGTGTTGGTGACGAAGGTCACCTTGTGCGCTTCGCCCAGCACCCAGGGAAAGGGGATGGCGACCCAGGCGGCGCTGCCGCGCGCAATCTCGCCGGGCGGATCCTGGGTGAAGCGCCAATAGGCGGCATCGACCTGCACCTGCGCGATGGTCATCGGTGCCGAGCCGCCGCCCCGCACCAGGAGGCGCAAACCGTTCTGGTCGAGGATGGTGCGCTCGATGGTGAGATTCTCGACCGGCGGCGCGCCATTGCTGAACTGGCCGAGGAGATTGCCGGCAATGAGCCACCACAGAGCGGCGATGAGAAGGGCGAGCGGCGCCAGCGCCCATAATAGCTTCGTCCAAGGACGCGACGCTGGGACGTCGGATGTCTGTTCCAGGCTCATGACAGCGCCTCGACGACATCGAACATGCCCATCCAGCCGAGCTCGGTGAATTCCGACTGATGCGCATGGAACATGTAGAGGCCGGGCTCGTGATCGGCCTGTTCGGCGAAGGTGAATTCGAGAACGCCGCGCTGCGCCTGGCACTGCATGATGACATCGACGGTCCTGAGCGTCGGCGTCAGCGTCGTGCCCTGGTCGTAATAGTCGAAGAAATTGCCATGCAGGTGGAAGGAGTTGATCGGGTCGAACTCGGTCACATTGACCAGATAGATGCGCACCGGCCGGCTCTTCACCACCTTGATCGGCTGCTTGGCATAGCAGTGCGCGATGGTGTTGCAGGCATAGAACTCGTTCTCGCCGTCGAAATTGGTGTCGAAGGCGTTCATCACCATCGCCATTTCCTGCCATTGCGCATTCTCGGGCGTGCCGAAGAGGCGCGATCTGGCGGCGGCCGCCATTTCGGGATGCTTCTCGGGATCCGGATCGATCACGAACAGGCCATACATGCCTTTGTGGATATGACGCGCCAGCGGCAAAGCGTGGCAGTGATAGAGATGGCAGCCATAGGGCCGGGCATCGAACTCGTAGATGAATTCGCCGCCCGGCGGCACCAGGCCGGCGCCCGGAATGCCGTCCATGCGCGCCGCATGGAAGCCATGGAAATGCATCGAATGCGGATGCGATCCGAAATTCCTGAAGGTGATGCGCACCCGATCGCCCTCGGTGGCGCGCAGAGCCGGGCCCGGCACGCGGCCATTGAAGGTCCAGGCCGGGAACATGACGCCGGGCGCGATCTCGATCTCCTTGTCCTCGGCGGTCACCTCGAAGCTGCGCAGCCTGCGCCCATCGGGAAGGATCGAGACAGTGCCCGTTTCCCATTGGGTGAGCATCGGTGTTGGATCGAATCCGTTGCGCGCATAATCGACATCGCCAATGGTGATCATCTCGCCATGGGCGTTCATGTGATTGCCGGCATCATACTGGGCAGAGCCTGTCGTCGCGGCCTGGTGGCCGTGATGTGCGGACGCCTGATCCGCCTGCCCAAGCGCACGCTTGGTACCGATGACCGCCGCACTTGCCGCGAGCAGCCCCGCGCCCATGAAGCCGCGCCGTTTGAGGTCGAATGGCAACCAGCCCGACATGATCCGCTCCTTGTTAGCCCCGGGCAATAATAAGAGCACAAGAGTAATGTTATAGCAATGGCTATGTTTTGATGTTAATCCAGGAACATCGTATAGCCGGAGCTAAGAAGTTTATTTCCGAGTGCCGTGATGAAAGTGAAGAAAGCCGCAGCGATCCCCGAAAGCACTTTGGTGGACGCCGATACTCATGTCGAAAGCTTCCGCCAGACCCGCCACAACCGGCGCACCGAGCTGGTCGAGGATTATGTCGAGCTCATTGCCGATCTCATTGCCGACCGCGGCGAGGCGCGCCAGGTCGATATTGCCCAGCGTCTGGGCGTCGCCCAGCCGACCGTCGCCAAGATGCTGAAGCGGCTCGCCGCCGACGGTCTCATCCAGCAGCGCCCCTATCGCGGCGTGTTCCTCACCGAGGAGGGCTCGAGCCTTGCCGGGAAGAGCCGCGAGCGCCACCAGATCGTCGAGAATTTCCTCTGCGCGCTCGGCATCAGCCCGGAAATCGCCCGAGTCGATGCCGAGGGCATCGAGCATCATGTCAGCCTCGAGACCTTGAACGCCTTCCGGGATTTCCTGAAGCAGCGCAACTGATCGGCGCCTGTCTGGACGAACGATCAAGCGGCATCTCCGCATCCTTGTTATGGGAGCGGTCGAAGAGGATAATTCATGCCGATTGCCGACAACGCGCTTTGGGTCATCGAGCGCAATTTGCAGCAGCCGATCACGCTGGTTTCGATCGCCGAGGCCTGTGGCGTCTCGCGCTCGCATCTCGCCAATGCCTTCGGCACGGCGACCGGGCTGTCGGTGGTCAGATATCTGCGCGCCCGGCGCCTGAGCGAAGCCGCGCGCATCCTGGCCGATGGCGCGCCGGATATTCTCGCTGTGGCGCTCGAGGCGGGCTATAGCTCGCACGAGGCCTTCACCCGCGCTTTTCGCGAGCAATTCGGCAGGACGCCCGAAAGCGTGCGCGATGGCCGCAGCCTCGCCGGACTCGAATTGACTGCGCCGCTGGAGCTCAAGACGCAGCCGCAGGGGCATCTGGCGGTGCCGCGCCTCTGCGATGAGGGGCCGATCCGCGCCGTCGGGCTTTCGCAGGTCTTCACCTTTGCGACGACGATCGGCATTCCGGCGCAATGGCAGCGTTTCATGGCCTACTATGAAGCCATCCCGGCTAAGCTGGATCACATCCCGATCGGCATCAGCCATGCACCGGACGACAATGGCCAGTTTCCCTATATCTGCGCAGTCGAGGTGTCGCGCTTCGGCGATATCCCGGAAGAGCTGGCGAGGCTCGAAATCGCGCCACGCCGATATGCGATATTCGAGCATAAGGGGCACGTCTCGCGGATCTACGAAACCTACACAACGATCTGGAACGAGGCCCTGCCGGCGCAGGGGCTGAGGCCCGCCGACGCGCCCGCTATCGAGCGTCACAATCCGGCCTTCGATCCAGGCACGGGTGAGGGCGGCCTTACATTGTGGATACCTCTGGAGGCCGCGCGGTGAAGGGCGTTCCCCTGCCGGCCATCGTCACGCGAGCTGAATGGCAGGCCGCCCGCGACCGGCTGCTGGTCCGGGAAAAGGCGGCAACGCGATTGCTCGACGAGCTTGCGGCGCAGCGCCGCCGCTTGCCCATGGTGCCGCTCGGCCGTGACTATGTCCTTGCTGGCGCCGACGGGAGGGCGTCGATACGGGATCTTTTTGCCGGGCGTCGGCAACTGATCGTCTATCACTTCATGTTCGCTCCCGACTGGCAAACCGCCTGCGCCGGCTGCGCCCGCCGTATCGACGATGTCGGGCATCTGGCTCATCTCCATGCCAGGGACACGAGCTTCGTAGCCGTGGCGCTGGCGCCCTATCCGCGTCTCGCCGATTTGCGGAAACGCAAGGGTTGGACCGTCCCGTTCTATTCCTCGGCCGGCAGCACCTTCAACGCCGATATGGGCGTCAGCAGCGAGGATGGCGAGGATTTCGGGCTCAGTGTTTTCCTGAAGGGAGGAGACGGCGTGGTCTGCCGCAGCTATTTCACCACCGGCCGCGGCGTCGAGCCTTCGGGATTTCGCCAGCTTCTCGACCTGACGCCTTATGGACGCCAGGAGGCATGGGAAGACTCGCCGGAAGGCTGGCCGCAATCCCCCACTTACGAGTGGGGATCGTGGCGTGACGATTGAACGAGGTGATGACCGGAAAACAGAAATACAGTCTGATCATGTGCCTCGATTAAATCGGCATGGAATTCGCCGAACGTGACGTCCAAACCAGCCGCAGCACCTGCCATTTCGTTCGGAATCATGCCATCATGAAGCAGGCGCCGGGGGTGGATGCCGCTCGATGATCGAAATTGCTCGTTTGAGGGTGTTGCGGCTGGCGCTGGCTTGCGTCGTCTGGCTGGCTGGCGTCGATGATGCCGCGCCGGCACAGATTTCCGTTTCGTCAGGATCCGGCCCGTCGCTGGTCACGGTCGCAGGCGAGCTTGATTTCGCGGACACCGTCGAGTTCCTGCGCAAAACACAAGATCTGATCCATGCGGTTGTTCTCCTCAAGAGCCCAGGCGGCAATGCCGTCGCCGGAGTGCAGATCGGCAGGGCCATCCGCCAGAAGGGGTTTCGCACCGTCGTGCCGTCCGCGATCAACTGCGCTTCGGCCTGCGCGCTCGCCTGGCTTGGCGGGACTCCGCGCCTCATGGCGGAGAGTTCGCAAATCGGCTTTCACGCCGCCTATGTCAGCAGGGGCGGAAGGGCGCGCAGGAGCACGACCGCGAATGCCGTCGTCACGGAGTATTTGAGGGGGCTGGCTTTGCCGCGCCGGACGATCGCGCATATTACCGGGGCGCCGCCCGAGAGGATGTACTGGCTCTCCATCGATGATGCCCGCAGTCTCGGCATCGAGGCCGGCACCTACACACAGGAAGGCATAACCGGTTCCCTGGACAAGGCGCCTGCCGCTTCCATGAAGCGGGTCCCCGCAATCGACTTGATCGGTCTCGACCTTCCCGGCATGCCGATCCGCAACATCGACGCTGCCGATTGCGAGGCACGCTGCGTGGGTGATGGCGAGTGCGCCGCTTTCACCTTCAACCAGAAGCATTCCGCCTGCTTCCTGAAAGCGAGCGCCGAACTCGCCATCGGCTATCCCTGGGCCATTTCGGGTTATCGCGCCCGGCTTGAGGCAGGCATCCGGCATATCGCCATGACGGTCCGCGATGAAACGGACTATCCGGGTAACGACATCGACCGGTTGAAGGGCATGAAGTTCAAGACCTGTCTTCTCGCCTGCAGTGAGGCCGAGGTTTGCAAGGCCTTCACCTTTGTTGCGGCCCGCGGGGAGTGCTGGCTCAAGAACGATATCGGATCGGCGGAACCGGCCAGCGGTCTGGTGTCCGGCACCAAGTGAAGCCTTGCGCATGGCCGGCTTGCCGTCCTTGCAACAGCGGCATGGTTGACTCGCGGCTTGCGGGCCTTCAATCAACACTGATCCGGCGGTGGCGCGCCAAGCGCCTGCCGGTCAGCGGGGACCGCAAGACTATTGCCTGATCGCATTTCATCTCTGGCGCCGTTGCGGCATCCGGTCTTCCGGGCGGTGTGGACCGCAAGTTTCGTGTCCAATCTGGGCTCGCTGATCCAGAATGTCGGCGCCGCCTGGCTGATGACCGCCATCTCGAGCTCGGTCGATATGGTGGCGCTGGTCCAGGCGTCGCTGGCGCTTCCCATCATGCTGTTCTCGCTTCCCTCGGGCGCCATTGCCGACAATTTCGGCCGCCGCAAGGTGATGCTGGTCGCGCAGGGCTTCATGCTGGTGGTTTCGGTGCTGCTCGCCGTCTCGGCCTATCTGGGGATGCTGACACCCTGGCTGCTTCTGGCCTTCACCTTCCTGCTGGGCTGCGGCAATGCCCTCAACAATCCCTCCTGGCAGGCGGCCGTCGGCGACATGGTCCCGCGCTCGGATATTCCGGGTGCGGTGACCTTGAACAGCATGAACTACAATCTTTGCCGCAGTGTCGGCCCGGCGCTTGGCGGCATCATCGTGGCGGCGGCGGGCGCGGTGACGGCCTTCGCGATCAATGCGGCGAGCTATGTGGCACTGATCGTCGTGCTGTCGCGCTGGCGCCCGGCGGCCACCGCCGACCGGCTGCCGCGCGAATCGATGGGCACCGCGATGGCGGCCGGGCTGCGCTATCTCGCAATGTCGCCCAATATCCGGCGGGTGCAGTTCCGCGCCGCGGTCTTCGGCTTTGCCACCATCGCCTCTGTGGCCCTGTTGCCGCTCATCGCCCGCGACCTGCTGCAGGGCGATGCTCTGCTCTACGGCCTGCTCTTCGGCGCCTTCGGCATGGGCGCCGTCGGCGGCGCTCTGTCGAGTGCGCGGCTGCGCAATCTGTTCTCCAATGAAAATTGCGTGCGGCTGGGCTTCCTGGGCTTCGTCATCTGCCTCGCCACGGCGGCCATCAGTTCCTCGCCCTGGCTCACCGGTGCTGCTCTGATGCTCGGTGGCGCCAGCTGGGTCGTCACGCTGTCGCTCTTCAACATCACCTTGCAGCTTTCCACCCCGCGCTGGGTGGTCGGCCGTGTCCTGTCGCTCTATCAGACGGCGACCTTCGGCGGCATGGCGCTCGGCAGCTGGGTCTGGGGCCTCATCGCCGAGGAGAGGGGCTCGGACAACGCACTGCTCTGGGCGTCGGGAGTTGCGCTCCTGGGGGTGCTCATGGGCCTGCGCTGGTTCGCCATGCCGGATCAGCGCGAGCTCAATCTCGACCCGCTCGGCCGCTGGCGCGAGCCCAGCCTCGCGCTCGATCTCAAGCCGCGCAGCGGGCCGATCCGGATCACCGTCGAATACATCATCCGCCCCGAGGATACGCGCGATTTCCTCGACGCCATGGCCGAACGCCGGCGCATCCGCCGGCGGGACGGGGCGCGCCACTGGGCGCTCTTCCGAGACGTCGAGAATCCCGAATTATGGACCGAGATGTACAATGTGCCGACCTGGGTCGACTATGTGCGCCTCGCCCAGCGCGTCACCTTCGCCGATGATGCGGTGGGCGAGAAGATCCGCCGGCTGCACAAGGGCGCCGGGCCGCCGCGCGCCCATCGCCTCATCGAGCGCACCACCGCGCGCTCCGATTTCGATGTGCCGCCCAAGGAGCTGATCAACCCGTGATGGCGGCCGCGCCATGGCGCTCTATTTCGCCAGCTCGACCGTCCGCGCCAGCGCGGTGCTGAAGCCGCTCAGGGAAACCGTGAAAGTGACGGGCTCGTTGGTCTGCGCCACGGTCGCCGTGATATTGATGGCCTTGCCTTTGCGCAGCAGGTCCACGGTCTTCGCATCGATATCGAGCGGAACCAGGCAGCCCAGCGGCAGGCAGGTGCGGAAAGGCAGGGGCGCGGCCGCCGCGCCGTCATCGATCCTCAGCGTCACGCCGGGCTTGAGAAGAAGCCCGAAGGGCAAGGCGATCATGCCCTGCAGCCGGTTCTTCTCCGGCATGGCAAGCTCGATGGCGAGGAGTCGCTGCTTCCTGTCCTTGTCGAAGCCCTGCTGCGACATGGTGCATATCTTTTTGCCCTGCTTGTCCGCGCAATTGACCGTCCAGTCGCCATGGGTCTCGCTCATGGCACTGGCGCCGCCCGGCAGATTGGTCGCATCCTGGGCCATGCCGGCAGTGCCGGGAATCGAGACGACAATGCAGAGCGCGAAGATGCCGCGCCGCGCGCGGGTGGTCCAGCCAGTGGGCACGCTGCCTCCTTTGCCGAGAGCGCCCGAAGATGGCGCAGATCGGCGCCCGAAGCCAGCCTGATTCTAGAACCGGTAGGTGAAGTCGCCGCTCACCGCATGCTGCTCGGTGGTCTCGCCGAATATGCCGCTGTAGTTGAGTCGCAATTGATGGCCCCAGGCCCCGAAGGCCATGAGACCCGCATCGACCTTGCCGAGGACATCGTCGTAATCGTCGATGATCTCGATATCGGGCAATCCCTCCGGCGCCGCGGCGAACTGCGTCAGCGCCGTCCAGCTGTCATCGGTGGCCAGCATGACGCTGCCGCGCAGGAAGGCGCGGATCGCCGATCCCTCGTCGAGCTGCGTCGTGCCGCCGAGCTCGAGGCCCGGCGTGAAGGTGAAGGCCGTCTCGGTCTTCGCCGGATATTCGAGATTGGTGAGGCCGACGCCTTCCTCCTCGCGCCGCTCGCTGTGCAGGATATAGGCGTCGACATCGAGATAGGGCATCACGTCGACGCCACCGAAAGTGTCGATATAGCTCAGCCGCAGGCGCGGGTTGAAGGTGAAGACCTCAGGCTTGCTGCGCGCGGTGCCGGAGACGCCGTCGAACACGATCTCGTTGTTGACGAAGGCCGGCTGCTCGACGCCCGCCTCGTTCATCATGATGCCCTCGAAGCTCGTATAATTCTGGACGAAGCCGTTGACATTGACGAAGCGCCTGGCGTCCCAGTCGCCATAGGAGCCGGCCGCCGCCAGCGCCATTCCGAAGCCCGAATTGCGGTAGGTGGCCGAGGCGCCGAACTGATAGATGTCGCTCTCGAGCGTCGAAAGTGGCGATCCGTCGCGCTCCTGGTCGGAATTGATCTCGCCCTTCTCGAATCCGAAGCCGAGCTGCCAGTTCTCGTCGACCGCCGCATGGGCGCCGAAGCTGAACCCGCTATAGACATCCGCATTGGTCGGGCTGTCCTCGACGCTGTCGCGGTCATATACGCTGTAGCTGAACTTTCCCCACACGCAGCTGCGCCGGTCGGCAAACCAGCCTTGTCCGAAATCCTGGGGGCAGTCGATCATCTGGTCGAGGAACGCCATGTTGCGGCGGAAGGTGGCCTCGAAGATATGCGGCGCCTGGCTCGGCGTCAGCGTCACGACCGCATCGCCGAGCGCCTTCGCGTCGGGCTGCAGGCGCAGGATGTTGATCAGATAGTTGAACGGGTCATCGACCGTGATCGCGTTCTCGATATTGTCGAGGCCTTCGCCCATGCGCCAGACATTGGGATCGCGCGTTCCCGAGGCCGGATCCTTTAACAGATCCTCGAGCGGCGGTTTATCGGCATAGAGCACCAGGTCCTGGTCGGCATTGGCGAGCTTCACCTTGAAATTGAAGCCGATGGCGGGCGGCGTCAGCTTGGGGGTGAAGCCGTTGTCCGCCGTGCCTTCAGCTGAGCTGACGATCACATACTCGGTGAACGCCTTGTTGATGGAAAGCAGCAGCAATCCGCCTTCGCCGCCTACGCCAGATCCGCCCGTCACATTGAGCCGGTCGGTGAGCTGATTGCCGGTATTCTGCTGGTTGAGGTCGATGTCGATGAAATATTTGCCGGTCAGGGTTTCGACGAAATTGCCGCCCACGTCGGTGACCTGGATGCGGCCGCGATCGCCCGGCGACAGCAGGCCATGATTGGTGAGTTCCTGGCCTGAGCCCAACGGGTTGGGATTGCCGTCATCATCCAGTGTGACGGATTTTTCGGTGATGAAGAGCGCGCCCGCCTGGTTGGTGAGATTGTTGTTGCCGCCCGCCACATCGACATTTCCGATGATGTTGTTGGTGCGCGTCCCGGCATCGAAGAGCGGCAGGTTGGTGACGGGATCGAGCGCGCCGGTGGTCATGTCGAACAGCACGCCATAATCGGCGCCGAAGCCGAAGGTTCCGGGCGGCGGTGCCGCCGGGAACAGATAAGCGAGGTTGGTCAGGTTCTCATCGCCGCTGCCGCCGCGAATGGCGATGCCGCCCAGATTGGGCAGACCCGTCCCGACGATGCTGCCCTGGGCATAGAGCGTGCCGTCCGTCTGCAGCGTATTGGTGGCGCCATCGGCGAACTGCACCGCCGATCCCATGCCGGCCAGGGCCCAGATCAGGCCGACGCCATTGCCGGATTTGTCGACGCGGATGTCGACGGCGCCCTGTCCGTCGGGACCGGCACTCTGGCCGAAGATGCCGACGCTGTTCTGCCCGGCGACCACCACATTGCGCAATGTCGTGACATCGACGTCCTTGCCGCTGCCGTCGCCGCCGACGCTGCCCGCGAAGGCGCTGGTGCCGCCGAGCGTGGTGGCGAACAGGCCGCCGCCGGCAATGCCGCCGCCGCCGCCGATCGACTGCGCCACGACGCCATGCGCGCCATAGCCCGTCGTATGCACCGCGCCATTGGCGAAGACGGCGACGACACCGCCATCGCCATCCGCCGCCGCGCCGCCGACTATGGTGAGAGGACCGGCCGAGAAGCCGTCCTGGCCGAAGATCAGGCCGTTGCTGAAGATGCCGGTCAGGCCGCCGCCACCGCCGATCGACTGGGCGACGATGCCCATCGCGCCCGACCCCGTGGTGGATACATCCGCAGCCGTCGCCGTCAGATCGCCGCCATCGCCGCCGGCGCCGGTTCCGCCGCTGCCCAGCGTGATCGTGACGCCGCTCGTCGAGACGCCATTCTGGAACAGGAGGTTGGACACGCCGCCGCCGCCGCCGATCGATTGCGCCACCATTCCGTGACTCAGGGCGCCGCCGGTCACGATCGTGTCCTGCGCAGTCACCTTGGAAGCGTCACCACCATCGCCTTCGGTCAATTGCGAGCCGCCGACCGTGATCCTGAGCGCATTGGCCGTGTTGGTGACGCTCTCCACCGTGAGATTGCCGACGCCGCCGCCGCCGCCGATGGTCTGGGCGAGCACGCCGATGGCGTTCTTCTCCTTGGTCGTGACCGTGCCCGTGGCGGTGAAGTCGAACCCGCCGCCAGTGCCGCCGCCCGTATGCTGGGCGCCGGCGCTGAAGCCTCCGACCCGGATGAGGAATTCGTCATTGCCTGCCGGATTGAGGCTGACCTGGTCGAGCGCCATGCCGTTGACGCCGCCGCCGCCGCCGATCGACTGGGCGATGAGGCCGATGGAACCGACACCGCCCATCGTGGCGTCATTGCTGTAGGAGCCGGTCAGCAGCTTGCCATGGCCGTTCATCGCGCCATTCGAGCCGACATCCATGACGACATTGCTGCCGGTCAAATTCAGGAGCCCGTCCATCACGGTGCCGGCCGCGCCGCCACCGCCGCCGATCGCCTGGGCCAGCAATCCATAGGAGAGCTTGCCTTCGGTGATCGTGGTCTGGCCGTTGATGGTGACGGTGACCTTGCCGGTCTCGCCCGTCACCGGCAGACCGTCGAGCGGATTGCCCGTGGCGCCGAGCCCGACCTTCAATCCGTCCGAACCGCCGCCGCCCAGGCCAAGATAGAGGCCGCCCCAGCCGCCGCCGCCGGCGACGCTTTGCGCGAACACCGCCGACGAGTTGGCGCCGGTCACGAAGATGTCGCCGCTGCTCTCCACCGTGACTTCGCCGCCATTGCCGCCCTTGCCGCCGGAACCGCCCACCACATTGTCGATCTGGCCGCCGGTCGAGAGGCCGCCGGAAATGCCGCCCGATCCGCCGCCGCCGCCGACGCTTTGCGCGAAGACACCAAAGGAGTTGGCGCCGGCGACCGTGATCGTTCCGGTATTGGTGACCTTGACGACGCCACCATTGCCGCCGCCGCCGGCATTGCCGCCGACGCTCGAGGTCGTATCGCCGCCGCTGCTCAGCGAGCCCGCGATCGTGAAGGCGCCATTGCCGCCGCCGCCGCCGATCGACTGCGCCTTGATGCCGGTCGATTCCGATTTCTTGGTGAGGATGGTGCCCGAATTGATGACGGTCACATCGCCGCCATTGCCGCCGCCGGTGCCCTCGCCGCCGACGCTGGAATTCTCGCCGCCTTCGTCGCTGCTGAGCGCCGCCGAGATCGAGAAGCCGCCACTGCCGCCGCCGCCGCCGATCGACTGCGCCAGGATGCCGATAGAATTGACCTCGCCGGTCGTGATCGAGCCGGTATTCGTTACCGACACAGTGCCGCCCATGCTCGAGCCACCGCCATTGCCGCCGACGCTGTTATTGGCGGCCTTGCTTCCATAGCTGCCGGTGATCGAGAAGCCGCCATCGCCGCCGCCGCCGCCGACCGACTGCGCGAACACGCCGATCGCATCCTTGCCGCGTGTTTCGATGCTGCCATGATTGACGACCGTCACGGTTCCGGCATTGCCGCCGGCGCCACCTGCCCCGCCGCCGATATCGGATTCGGCATCGCCATCGAGGCTCACCGCGGCTCCGATGGCGAAGCCGCCCGATCCGCCCCCGCCGCCGATCGATTGCGCCTGGATGCCATGCGAGCGGTTGCCGAGGGTCAGGATGGTGCCGGAAGCCTGATTGGTGACTTCGACATTGCCGCCACGGCTGGCGACGCCGCCCGATCCGCCCACGCTGTTGGTCGCCGCGCCGGCGTCATCGCCCGAGGTGAAGCTGCCGCCGATCGCGAAGCCGCCGGTCCCGCCGCCACCGCCGACCGACTGCGCGAAGATGCCGATGGCAAGATGGCCCTGGGTCTCGATCGCTCCGCTATTGGTGACCTTCACTTGACCGGCATTGCCGCCAGCTCCGGCGCTGCCGCCGCCGACTTCCGCCTCGGACTCGCCCTTGATGCTGAGGCCGGCACCCACCGCAAAACCACCCGATCCGCCGCCGCCGCCAATCGATTGCGCATGAATGCCGTGCGACATTGCTCCCTTGGTCAGGATCTTGCCGCCACCGGCATTGACCGTCACGACGGTCAGGTTGTCATCCGTGGTATTGGCCGCATCGCCGCCGGTGCCGCCGACGCCGCCGAGCTTTGCGTTGGCCTTGTACGAGGCGGAAACGCCGGCACTGAAGCCGCCGGTGCCGCCGCCGCCGCTCACCGACTGGGCCAGGATGCCGGCTGCGTTGTTGCCGTTCGTTGTGATATCGCCGGTGTGATTGACGGTGACGTTGTCGCCCGCACCGCCCTTGCCCCCTGTGCCGCCGATGCTGTGACCTTCGGCATCGCCATCGAGGCTGAAGGTGCCGACCAGACCGAAACCGCCATAACCGCCACCGCCGCCGATCGACTGGGCAAGAATGCCGATGCCGTTCTCGCCGCCGGTGACGATGGTTCCGTTATTGGTGACATTCACGATGCCGCCTTTGCTGGCCGTGCCGCCGGCACCGCCCATGCTCAGGCCGAAGGTCGTCCCCGCCGCGACGCTGAGCGCGCCGGCGAAGCCGCCATTGCCGCCGCCGCCGCCGACGCTCTGCGCGAAAATGCCGATGGCGCCTTGCCCGGCGACATCGATCTTGCCGGTGCTGTTGACATCGACCCTCTGGCCTTCGCCGCCGCCATCGCCCTTGCCGCCGAAGCTGAGATCGGCCGAGACGCCGCCGGATGAGATCGTCAGCCCCGCGGCGATGCTGAAGCCGCCCGAGCCGCCGCCGCCGCCGATACTCTCGGCCAGGATGCCGTGTGCCAGCGTGCCCTTGGTGGTGATGTTGCCGGTGCTGTTGACCAGCACCTCGCCGCCGGCGCCACCGCCCGCGCCATCGCCGCCGAAGCTCAGGCCGAGCGCGCCATAGGGAGCGCCCGCGACCGATATCGCAAACCCGCCCGTACCGCCACCGCCGCCGGCGCTATGCGCGAAAATGCCATGCGACTGAGTGCCCGTCGTGTCGATGGTGGTGAAGCTGTTGACTGTCACCTTCTTGCCGGCGCCGGCAGCGCCACCCTTGCCGCCGAAGGAGAGTGACGCCGCGGCGCCTGTCGAGGCAGCCGCGGCAATGGAGAAGCCGCCGTCGCCGCCACCGCCGCCCGTCGATTGCGCGCTGATGCCGGCGGAGAAATTGCCCTTCGTCGTGATGCTGCCATTGTTGCCGACGATCACCTGCGCCGCATCGCCGCCGCCGGCGGCAGTGCCGCCGAATGAAGCCGCCGCACCGCCATAAAGCCCGACGGCCGCCGACACGGCATATCCGCCATTGCCGCCGCCACCACCGATCGACTGGGCGAATACGCCGGCCGAGCGCTCGCCTTCCGTGATGATCGTGTAACCAGGCGTTCCGGCATTGTTGAATTCATTGATCTTGACCTCGCCGCCTGTGCCGCCGGGGCCGCCCGAGCCGCCGATCGAGAGCGAGATGAACAGGCCGCCGCCCACCGCACCGCCGCCCGATCCGCCGCCGCCGCCGACCGATTGCGCGAAGAGCGCCGAGGACTGTTCCTTGTGAGTGGTGAGATTGCCGCTATTGGTGACGGTCACGAGACCGCCATTGCCGCCCTTGGCGCCGCTGCCGCCGAAATTGAACCAGCCGCCGGCGAAGCCGCCATCGCCGCCGCCGCCGCCGATCGATTGCGCGAATATGGCTTCGGAGCCGATGCCATTGGTGGTGATCGCTGCCGAGTTGTTGACGGTCACCGTGCCGGCCCCGCCGCCGCTTGAACCTTTGCCGCCGACGGCGACGACGCCGCCGGTGGCGCCGCCGCGTCCGCCACCGCCGCCGATCGACTGGGCGTAGATGCCGGCCGAATTGGTGCCGGATGTCGTGATGCTGGTGCTCGCCGTCACCGAAACGGCGCCACCGATGCCGCCTTCACCACCCGTTCCGCCGATGCCGACAAGCCCGCCGGCCACGCCTCCACTGCCGCCGCCGCCGCCGACCGACTGGGCGAAAATACCATCCGACTGTTCGAGTTGCGTCGTGATCGGACCCGAGCTGTTGACGGTGACACCCGATCCATTGCCGCCGGGTCCGCCGGATCCACCTATGGCAAAAGCGCCGCCGGCTGGTGCGCCGGAGCCGCCGCTGCCGCCGACGCTTTGGGCGAAAATGCCCGCCGATTGGACACCGTTCGTCGTCAGCGCCACGGAATTAGTGACGAGAACTGTGCCGCCATTGCCGCCGACCGTGCCCGCGCCGCCAAAGCCCACAAGTCCGCCGCCGACACCGCCCGCGCCGCCGCCGCCGCCGACCGACTGGGCGAACACAGCGGATGAGCTGGATCCCGACGTGGTGATCGAACCGCCATTGACATGGACTTCGACATTGCCGCCGTGACCGCCGCTGTTTCCATCGCCGCCGAATGTGATGAGGCCAATGGCGTCACCGCCGCTTCCGGCAAATCCGCCAACGCTCTGGGCAAAGATGCCCGCCGCGTTCGACGGACCCGTGGTTGTGATGACACCGGTGCTTGTTACATTGACCGGACCGCCGATGCCCGTAGCTCCGCCGCCACCGCCGCTTCCGATAATGACGAGGAAACCATCGCCGCCGTTGCCGCCATTGCCGCCGAGGCTGCGGGCAATGATGCCCGCCGAGCCGGATTCACCGGTCGTGATGTTGCTCTGATTGTTGACCGTCACCGCACCGGCCGCGCCACCGCCGCCGCCGGTGCCGGCATCGCCAGTCACCGAGGAATCACCGCCGATGCCGCCATTCCCGCCGCGGCTGATCGCCATGAGACCGGGCGAATCTGTGCCCGTAGACTGAATGGTGCCGCTGCTGTTGATGGTGACGGAGCCTCCCGCACCACCGTTTCCGGCGTCGCCCGCATTGACTATTGCTGCGTTGCCGCCATTGCCGCCAGATCCGCCGGTGCTGCGACCGAAAATCCCGGCGGCGGGAGTTCCATCGGTGCTGATCGGCTGGCTTCCGTCGAAATTGATAAGGACACTGGGACCGGTGCCGCCGTTGCCACCGTCTTCGCCAATCCCGCCGCCGTCCGATCCACCTGTGCCGGTATTGGTGACAATGATGCCTGGTACATTGTCCGGAGGTGCGATCGGCTGATTGAGGTTGTTGACAGTGACGCTGGTATTGCCTGAGCCGTTGACGCCTTCCGATTGGTCGCCCGAGCACGTGATGATGCCACCACCGCCGACACAGGCATCGTCGGCGCGCACCTGCGAGAGATCGATGAATTGGTAACAGCTGACAGCAAGCGCAGCGAGAGCGCTGGCGCCCATTGGGCGTCGCATCCACCTTTTCGATGGTTGCGCCAGGGGCATCGCGAACGCATCCGCAACCCACACCGATCCCAAGGAGAGACTAGACCCAATTTTCGTCACGTAAGCCCCCGCAAATTACCCCTGGGAATTTTTCTGGTGACTGTGCTGTTTCTGACACAGTGGCGCCCCGCCGCTGAGCCTGGGAGGCTCGCAGCCGGCGACTTACGGATCGCTTATGGATCAGTTAAACGACTGAAAATATTGAGAAATACGTCCGACGCCGGTGCGGTCCTCAGGCATCATCCTTGAAATAGTGTTCCGGCATGGCATCGCGATAGGGAAATATCACGAAATAGGGCCGTGCCCCGGCAATGACGCGCTTCATCGAAGGCCGCGCCAGCAGGCGGTCATGATAGCGGCCGAGATGGCGCTGGCTGTCGCCGAAAGGATGCACGATCGATGCATAGAAGAGAGCCGGGGCTGCCGCGCAGTCCGCCAGCGTGAAGTCTTTGCCTGTCGCCCACTCGCGCGTCGCCATGCGCTCTTCGATCATCGCATAGGCGGTGGTGAGCGTCGCCTGCGCTTCATTGATGCCGAACGGATCCCCTTGGCCCTGTGGCCGGATGCGATCGGTGACGATCTTGCCCATCGGCATGTTGACATAGAGATCGAAGAAGCGATCCCACAGGCGCGTTTCCAGGAGCACATCAGGCGCTTCGGGCAGCAGCCGCACCGGACCCGGATATTTCTCCTGCAGATATTCGATGAGGATGCTCGTCTCGGCGATGACGCGCCCGGCCTTGGCATCGTGCAGCACCGGCATCTTGCCGACCGGCCAGCGCTCGATATGGGCGGCGGCCGAGCCCGGATCGCCGAGATTAACGGTCTCGGCATGGAACGGCGTGCCGTTCTCGTAAAGCGCGATCAGAACCTTGTGACAGAACGACGCGAGGGGATGGCTGTAAAGAGTGAGCGACATGGTCCCCACACTAAGACAGATGGTGATCAGCACAAGTAGGCTTGGCGTGAAGTCTTTCTGTTGTTCTCGTGAAGTGGCTCGTCAAAAGGACGCCGAACAGCGTTCCTCGCTCTTGTAAAAGCGGTCTTGGCTGTTATGACGACGCGTCAAGAGGAGACCAGCATCATGCACCGCGACGCCCAGATCCGTGCCGCGCAGGAGCGCGTCGCGGATATATTCCGCAAGAAGCCGACCGCCGCTTTCAGCTCGACGAGGGCCAGCGGTCACGTGGGCGAGGGCCTTGTCTGCACGGTCCGCCAGGGTGATCGCGAAGCGGTGGCGGACATGCCCCCGGTCCTGGGTGGCGGTGGTTCGGCGCCGACGCCGGGCTTCTTCATCCGCGTCGGCCTCGCGAGCTGTGTTGCGATCGGGATCAAGCTCACCGCCGCGCGCGAAGACATTGCCCTTGCGGCGGTTGATGTGGATGTCGACATGGATTTTGATGACAGCGCCCTTCTGGGGCTTGGCGACAACACGGCGGCTCCGCTCGAGACGCGCTTCACCATCACGCTGGCGACGGCCGCCCCGTGGCCCGAGGTGACGGCGATGGTCGAGCGCGCTTTGGCGGCCGATCCGTTCTTCATCGCCCTGCGCGATGCGCAGAATGTCAAGGTCGCCACGGTGGCGGGAGCAAAATAGGGTGGAAGCGAAGCTGCAGAACCGGGTCCAGCGCTATGGCTGGGATGCCGCGGCTAAATTCTACGAAGAGGGCTGGCGCGCTCAGCTTATGCCGGCGCAGCGCACACTTCTCGAAGTTGTGGCCCTTGTGGCGGGCGAAAAAGTCATCGAGGCGGCATGCGGCAGCGGCCTGGTGACGAAGGAAATGGCGCACGCCGTCGGGCCGTCAGGCGAAGTCCTGGCCACCGACCTGTCGCAGAACATGACCGATCTCACCCGGGCGAACTGCGCTGATGACGGTCTCTCCTGGGTGACGACGGCGCGGATGAATGCCGATGATCTCGCTGTCGCGGAAGGCCGCTTCGATGCCGCCGTCTGCGCGCTCGGCCTCATGTATGTGCCCGAGCCTTTCGCTGCCGTGCAGTCGATGCGGCGCGCGGTGAGGCCGGGCGGACGCGTCGTCGCCACAGTCTGGGGTGAGCGGCGCAATTGCGGCTGGGCCGAGATATTCCCCATCGTCGATGCGCGTGTCCAGTCGGAGGTCTGCCCCTTGTTCTATGCCTGCGGCGTGCCGGGCGCGCTCGCGCATGATTTCGCGCGAGCCGGGCTTACCGGTATCGCCGAACACCGCCAGAAGGAAGTGCTGGAATTCGCCAGCGACCGCGCGCTGCTGACCGCGATGCTCGTCGGCGGGCCGGTGGCGCTGGCCGTCAAGCGCTTCACGCCGCAGATAATGGCGGAAGTCGAGCAGGAGTTCCTGCATTCGGTGCGCGATCATCGCAGCTCCGATGGCCGCTATCTCATTCCCGGCGAGTTCGTCACGGTGCGCGGACGGCGCTAGCCCGGATTTCTCAAACTAAGGAGCGCATCGGAGCGCCGAATCAGCGAAAGTTGTTGTGCTGCAATAACTTCGATGGATTCGAGGAGCGCTCCGATGCCGACAGATTGTATAACG
>QOZQ01000004.1 GCA_003576695.1 Taklimakanibacter lacteus | reverse complement strand
GCTCGACGCCCATGATGCCGGAAAGCCCGGCGACAGGATCGCCATCGCTTTCGATCTCGCCCATTTCATCCTGATCGAGCCGGACAGCGGGAAGGTATTGGGGTCGTAGGATGCTGCTGACTTCGCACCCTCCTCAAGTTCGTCATCCCGGCGAAAGCCGGGACCCATTAAATTCTCTCAATGCGAGCAGCCCGCCCGCTTGCACTTATTCAGGGGATCCCGGCTTGCGCCGGGATGACGGAACATGGAGAGGGCCGGTATGACTTCGCTCGACGACCATGATGCCGGCAAGCCCGGCGACAGGATTGCCATCGCTTTCGATCTTGCCCATTTCATCCTGATCGAGCCGGACAGCGGGAAGGTGCTGGGGTCGTAGGATGCTGCTGACTTCGCACCCTCTTCAAGTTCGTCATCCCGGCGAAAGCCGGGACCCACTAAATTCATTCCACGCGCACAGCGCCGCCCGCTTGCGCTTATTCAGGGGATCCCGGCTTTCGCCGGGATGACGGAAATAGAGAGGGTCATCATGACTTCGAAGCAGCCATCGCGCGCAATCAAGCTGTTCGGCACCGAAGAGCCGGTGGAGCCGCCGCGCCTGCTGAAGGCCGGGGCACTTTCGGCCGAGTTCGAAGCCGGCAATCTGCGCTATATACGCTATGGCGGCATCGAGATGATCCGCGCCATCTCCTTCATCGTGCGCGACAGGAACTGGGCGACCTATACGCCGGTCCTCTCCAACCTCCTGGTCGAGGAGGATGGCGAGAGCTTCGCCGTCAGCTATGACGCCGAGACGAAGGACAAGGACCAGGCCTTTCGCTATTCCGCCAGGATCGAAGGCACCGCCGATGGCCGGGTTGAATTCTCGGCTCAGGGTGCGGCGGCCACCGATTTCGTCACCAACCGCACCGGCTTCGTGGTGCTGCATCCGATTGCCGGTGTCGCGGGCGAGGCGGCGCGCGTCGAGACGGCCGACGGCAAGGTGATCGACACGAGATTCCCCGATCTCATCCAGCCCTCCCAGCCGATCATGAACATGCGCGCCATCACCCATGAATTTGCGCCGGGCGCCAGGGTCGTCTGCCGCATGGAGGGCGATGTCTACGAGATGGAGGACCAGCGCAACTGGATGGATGCCTCCTACAAGACCTATGTGCGCCCGCTGGCCAGGCCCTGGCCCTACACGCTGAAGGCCGGCGAGAAGCTTTCGCAGAAAGTGTCGCTGCGCATCGAGGGCAAGGCGCCTTCGGCAGGCGGCAAGGCGAAGCCCGTCACCATAAGGGTGGGCCGGAAGCTGGGGCCTGTGCCGCCTCTGGGCGTGGGCCTGGCGCCTGAGGATGCCGCTTCCGCAGCCAGGGCGATCGCGAGCCTCGCCAGGATCAGGCCCGCCTATGTCGTCTGCCACTATGACACGCGCCTCGGCCATGACCGGAAATCCCTGAAGGCGATGCTGAAGGTCGCGCAGGCGCTCAAGGCCGAAGCCTGGCTCGAGGCTGTCGTCACCAGGGTCGAGGGCTTTGAGGACGAGATCGCAGGCCTCGCCAAAATTGTGGCCCGGCTCAAAGCGCCCTTCAGCCGCGTGTTCCTGTCGCCCGCCTCCGACATGAAGTCGACGCAGCCGACGGGCCGGTGGCCGCCCTGCCCGCCGCTCTCCGACATCTATAAGCTCGCCCGCCTGCTGTTCCCGGGTGCCCGCATCGGTGGCGGCATGATGAGCTATTTCACCGAGATCAACCGCAAGCGCCCGCCCGCCGGGCATGCCGATTTCATCACCTTCACCAATTCATCGCTGGTCCATGCGGGTGACGACCGCTCGGTGACGGAAGGCCTCGAGGCGCTGCCCGCCATGGCGAAAAGCGTCAAGGCCTTCATCGGGCCGAAACCTTTCGCCGTAGGCCCCAGCGCCATCGGCATGCGCTTCAATCCCTATGGCGCTGCCCCGCAAGCCAATCCGAAGGATGTGCGCCAGGCGATGAACCGCAACGATCCGCGCCAGCGTGGCCTCTTGGGCGCCGCCTGGGCCTTGGCCTATTTCGCCCATTTCTCCCGCCATGGCGCCGATTCCATAGCGCTCGGCGGTCTCACTGGTCCATTCGGCGTGCTCTATAGCAAGAGCGCCTGGCCGCAGGCCTGGTTCGACAGGCACAAGGGGCTCTATCCGGTTTTCCATGTCCTGCGCGGGCTGGCTCGTCTGAAAGGCGCGGACCTCCTCGACACCACGATCAGCCGGCCGCGCGATGTCCAGGCGGTTGCGGCCAGGCGCAAGGACGGCCGGACGGAATTATGGCTCGCCAATCTCTCAGGCGAGGCTGTCACGGTCGATGTCGGGCGGAAATTCGTGGGCGGTCGCTCCGTTGCTCTGGATGAACAGGCTTTTGTCCGGGCGGCGGAGAAGCCCGAGTTTCTGGACAGCGGCAAGTCTCGATTGGATTCCCCGCGCATGACGCTCTCGCCCTTCGCGATCTGCCGGATCGTCACGGGCTGAAACCGCGAAATTTCCTGGCAAGGTTAAGGGAACCGATCCAGGGCCGACGCCGGTCGTTCTCGCGAGTGGCGTCCCCATTCATTTGAAATCATTGAGAATGTTCCAAAACCGGACGGCCTGGTAACCATTTGTAAACGCGAAATAAGAGTCGAATTTTACTTAGTTTTTAGTAGATAATAGACCTGCCCTAGCGTAGATTTCCGGCTGGATGGCTAAGTGCATGCATTCGTGTCGTTATTCGGACTACGTGCCTGTCTCGAAAAAGGTGCAAGCCGCCGGGAGACCGGCAGGGCATCGGGGCCGTATCAAAACATTACGCAGCGAAATTGAGGCACGGCGTTTGCAGGGCGTCAAGCCAGGACCCCGGACGGGTCTTGTCCGAAACACCGATAGGCGAGCGCACACTTATGGCTGACAACCACCAGACTCCCGAAACGCCCTGGTCCTCAGAACCGAAATCGTCCCCCCGGATTGGCAACATGCTCGTGCTGGGCGGCGCCGGCTTCGTCGGCTCGCATCTTTGTGACAGGCTCATCCGTGACGGCCATCGGGTGACCTGCGTCGACAATTTCGCCACCGGCTCGCTCGCCAATATCCAGCACCTGATGCAGACCAACCGTTTCGCGCTGGTTCAAAGCGATATCGTCAAGCCGATGACGTTCTCGGAAAAGTTCGACCAGATCTACAATCTCGCCTGTCCGGCATCCCCGCCTGCCTACCAGGCCGATCCCATCCAGACGATCAAGACCAGCGTTATCGGCGCCATCAATGTGCTCGACCTCGCGCGCGAGCATGAGGCGGTGGTCTTCCAGGCCTCGACGTCGGAGATCTATGGCGATCCCCTGCACCATCCCCAGCACGAATCCGACTGGGGCAATGTCAATCCGATCGGCCCCCGCGCCTGCTATGACGAAGGCAAGCGCTGCGCCGAGACCTTGTTCTTCGACTACAATCGCGTCCATGGCGTAAAAATCCGCGTGGCGCGGATATTCAACACCTATGGTCCGCGCATGGCGGTCCATGACGGGCGCGTGGTGTCGAACTTCATTGTCGCTGCCCTGCAGAACAAGCCACTCACCGTATACGGTGCCGGCGCACAGACCAGGTCCTTCTGCTATGTCGACGATCTCGTCGAAGGCATCGTCCGTCTCACAAATGCGCCTGATGAGGTGACGGGTCCTATCAATCTTGGCAACCCGGAGGAATTCACGGTCAGGGACTTTGCGGAACTCGTCCTCGGCCTCACCGGCTCACGCTCGCAGATCATTCATCTGCCGCTGCCTACAGATGACCCGCGCCAGCGCCGACCCGACATATCGCGAGCCGCCGAGCAACTCGGCTGGCGGCCGACGATTGCAGTCGAGGACGGTGTCCGGCGCACGATTGCCTACTTCGACGGATTATTGGGTAAAGTTGAGCCTGCACATCAGCCGGACTCAGCAACCGCGCGTCGCACGGCAACCTTGCGCGGCATGTCATCCGCCATCTGACGCCGACTAACTCGCTTGCTACTTGCCCGGCGCCGCAAATGCCCACATCAAGCTGGCGAGAAAATTCATGGCACTGATGATAACCGCGATCGCAATAAAAAGCACTGCGTTTGCTCCTCCAAACAAGGGAGAGAGTAGAGGCGGCAGCAAAAATGAGAGCGAAAGAGCGGTCGCCTGAACCACGATATACCGCGGAAAAGCCGTTCGATGGGCAGCTTTCGATTCGAACGAGAAGCGGCTGTGTAGCATGTAGATGAAAGGAACCAAAAGGCCGTATGAAAGCAGGCTGGAAAGCTGCGGCTCTCCACCCAGCCGGACAGCTATCGTGGTTATCGCAGCATAGAGAGTTGCTCCCAACACCCCTATCCAGATGAATTTCACAAGCTTCCAGACGGTGCTCCCAAAGGAATCTGACTGTCGGAGGGACATAAAGCTCCTCATGGGCCGTTTTCCGGCGTCGATCGCGGCGGTATCATCTTCGCAGGTATTTCCAGAATAGCACTCAGGAAGCCGGTCAGCGCCAATTGTATTCCGATGGCAATCGCCGTCAGCGAAACGAGCAGGATACGCAATATGCTGGAATATTGAATGGGGCCGAACCCCAAGGACATCCACGAGACAATGCACCAGACAAAGCCCGCCAAGCCAATCGCAAGGCAAACCAAAGCGACAAGAAGCACTCTTTCAAGGGTAAAGGCATCAAGAGCGGACGTGAAGCGGCGAACTTGGGGAAGCATCCGGTAGATAGTCGCCAGGCGTCTCGCGGTCACCGCAAAACTTATTGCCTGCACACCGACCAGCGTCGATATGCAACCGACGGCAAAAGTGTGGATGTCGAAATCCACGCTTCCCACCCTCATCTTGCCGGGCAGGAGCAGGCCGGCAACCAGAACACCAAACAGCATGATGGCGAGTCCGGGATAGAGGAACAGCCACTTGGGGCTGTATACGAGAAGAAAGCTGAGATGCCGCCAACCGTCGCGCCATGTCCGTAAATGCGGGGGCCGCGATCGCCCGTCCTTGGCAAGCGTGGCAGGAACCTCCTCGATCCTGTAACCAGCCAGAGCGGAACGAACAATCATCTCGCTCGCGAACTCCATGCCGGTGGTACGCAGTTCGAGACTGGTCATTCTTTCGCGATCGAAACCGCGCAACCCACAATGAAAATCTCCAATGTGAATATCAAAGAAAAGCCTGCCCAAAAAACTCAGGACCGGATTGCCGAGATACCGGTGAAGGAAGGGCATCGCACCGGGCGCGATTCCGCCGCGAAACCTGTTGCCCATCACCAGATCAGCGCCTCCGCGAAGCTTCCCGACGAACAAGGACAGGCTGGAAAAATCATAGGAATCATCAGCATCCCCCATGATGACGAACTTCCCCTTCGCAGCCTTGATTCCCGCCCATAGGGCCGCTCCGTACCCCTTGGTTGGGACGGAAATCACGCGCGCGCCCATGTCGGCAGCGATTTTCTGGGAGCCGTCGGTCGAGCCGTTGTCCGCGACGAGCACCTCACCGGTGATACCGCTGATCTCTAGGAATAATTTCGATTTGCCGATACAGGTAGCCAGCGTCTCTGCCTCATTGAGGCATGGGATCAATATGGTCAGTTCAATGTCCATCCGACACTCCGAGCCGTGTAAATCCGTTTCGAGCTGCAAGAACGATGCCCTTTAGTTGACCGGCAGTTGACCGGCCTACAGAAATTCCCTTGCATTTGGCCTCCTAGGCACCCGCTTGCACCGACTCACCTATTTTGCTCATTGATGGGAAGAATGGATACGTCAAGGTGTTCCCCGCAATGGGCAGAAGCGGGAAAAAGAGACAAGGGTTTGGGGCAGCGCGCTTATGCTGGAAGGCTATTTTAGAGAAGGAATCTTCGGAGGTATGTCCGGTGAGACAAACGTCGTCTTTCACGGTTCGCATGGGCCGGGACACTGACTGGTGCACGGGTTGATGTTCTCCGACGTCCGCCGGGCACGCAGCACCGCCATTGATTTCTTCCTTGTCTTCTTCTTGTGCCTGTCCATAGCCCTTGCCAATGGGTTTCCTCTGTACACGCCGGATTCGGATGACTATGCCGGTTGGCTGGACAGCATCAGCGCCATGAGGTCGCCCGTCCCAGGGCTGGTTTCCTTGCCGCTTTACGCGTTGATCGGTGCATGGGCTTTGCCGGTCATTTCCAGTGCGATGATTGCCTGCCTCGTGACGGAGTTTTGCGACACCGTCCTCGGCGGTCCCCCTCCTCTCTCGGCGCTGTCTTTGCTTCTGATCGCGGCCGGCGTCCCCATTTTCGCTTCCTTTATCATGCCGGATATCTGGGTACTCACCCAGGTGGCCGGCACGGTAATCCTGTTGCACCGCTGGCGGACGCCGGTGTTTGTCATGGTTGCACTGTCTGCCGCAGGCCACGGCGCCAATCTCGCGATATTGCTCTTGCTCCTGCCCGTTATCGCACTTGTTTGGCCCTCCCCGAGATGGGCGATCCTGGTGGTTGGCAGTTGCCTGGCCGCCAGTATAGCGACACTAATGACTGCCAACCTCATCGTTTCCGGCAAGCCCTTCCCTGAGACCTATGCCTGGTCGATAACGGCATCCAAAATGATGAACGATATTCCCGAGACGGTTGAACAGCTCTGCAAGGAGGAACCTGGCCACCCGATCTGTGGAAAAAGGCAACTTATGAACGGCAACGTTTACAACGCCGACGACTATTACGTCTGGTTCAGCGATTTGAGTTGGGTTCACACAGGCGGGCTTGCACGCGCGGAATTTACTGACCTGGGCAAGAAGCTCTTCATGATCGCGCTGATGGAACGTCCGCTTCAGCTGGCGCTTGCCACGGGTAGCGACTGGATTCGCGCTTACGATCCGGCGCGGTGCTTCGGCGCCGGTTACATCGAGAAGAAAGAGTCGAACCATCACATACATTTCCTCGTTGATCAGGATCACGGCACCCTTGCCCGTCTCGGCTGGCTCTCATCGCCGATACTTTGCAAGCCCGTATATTTCGCCAATACGATCCTGCTCGGAGCAGCGCTGGCACTGAGCATAGTGTTCTTCCCTATTCTTGAAAGAACTTCTCGTGCCACATTGCTGACCCTGTGGTTTGCGTTTCTGGCAAATGATTTCGTGTTCTCGCTCCTTTCAGGAATGTGGACACGGTATACTGTGAGAGCATATGGCATCCTTGCGCTCGTCGTTCTGGTGTCATTGATGGCCAGGCGGAGAACTGAAAGCATCGTCTGACAGATGTCGATTTACTTGATTTCCGGCGTTTCCGGCTCAGGAAAGACCACGATCGGCCATGAACTCAGATCTCGTGGTTCCAGGATCGTTGAAACCGATTCAGATCGGGCACTGAGTGGCTGGCGCGTTCGCGCTACTGGCGAACGAGCAATTGAAAAACCGGTCTACCCGCTCAGCGCTGAGTGGCTGCGAGAGCACGAATGGAGCTGGGACAAGAATCGGATGCGAGCGATCTTGGACGAAAAGGACACGGGCCCCTTGTTCATATGCGGCGGAGCGAGCAACGAAAGAGATTTCTTTTCTTGGTTTACCAGAATGTTTGTCTTGATCATCAAAAATGAGGTTTTGGCTAAGCGCCTTCAGGTGAGGGAGCCGAGGCGATGGATCACCAACTCGGCCGAACTGAACAGACTGTTTGAGTACAATGACTATTTCACCTCCTTCAGTCAAAAGTCAGGTATGATCCCGATAGATTCCGATCGGCCGCCAGCAATGATTGCTGACGAAATATTGGAGATGGTTCGGCGCGATCAGTAGATTCTCGAACCGGAATGACAAACCTGGGACCATCTGCAGGCGAACAGCTTGTCGCGAGCCATTGCCAATACTTTCGTGCTGTTCCTCCAGGTCTCTCCAAAGCGGAGAGCTGCCGCCTAGGCAGGGTCATCAGTCTGGCTGCGCTTCGTCAGGCGAACGGGATTCACTGGACTTCGGACGGCCATCCGGTCTGACCAAAAGCCACAAGCCGAAAAGCGGGGCCCAGACGGGAAAAGCCCCCACAAGCGCGAAGTTTGTCCTGACTCCTTTCCGCTTGGCCATTCGCGAGAAAGCTGTGCCCAGTTTGATCCAAACAAACAAGAACGAAAGACTGAAACCGAGCAATCCCCCAGCGCCCGAACTATTCATCGAAACCTCTGATTAGTCACTCTTTGGCGGCGATGGTGAACGAGCTTGGAGCCGGCATTCTCATTCGCATCACCCTGGCTAGAGCATGCTCTCCGGTCGCAAAGCCGCCGAAGTATTGCCCATCTCCATGCGCCATGCGACGGACAATACACAATCCGGGCACACGATGTACTTAACTTATCTTAATTCACTCCTGGCAGTTACGTGGGGCTGCCAAGCCCGTTTCAGTCAGTAAATTGACCGAATGCCTTTCCAGGCCGTCAGTATGAGCGTTTCCAGATCGGAATATTCTGGCTGAAATCTGATTGCCTCAGCCGCGAGACGTGTTGAAGCTATAAGAACCGGCGGATCACCCGGCCGTCGCGGACCAAGATTTGTTGGCACGGCCCGCCCGGTTATCCGCTGCACCATATCGATCACCTGCCGGACACTGAATCCCCGACCAGTGCCAAGATTGAGGACAATAGGAGCAGCATTCCTGTTTAGCTGATCGAAGGCCAGCCAGTGTGCCGTGGCGAGATCGCTGGCATGTATAAAGTCTCTGATTGCCGTGCCGTCCGGGGTTTCATAGTCACTACCGTTAATTTGCAATGGGGGACCGATGCCAGCGGCTGCCATGAGCGCTCTCGGAATGAGGTGGGGCTCTGGAACATGCTTTTCGAACAAATCACCTTCAGGATCACAGCCTGCCGCGTTGAAATAGCGGAGAACGGCATGGCTGAACCCGAAGGCCCTGGCATAGTCGGCCAGTATCTGCTCACAGATCAGCTTGGTTCTGCCATACGGGTTTATCGGGCGCTGCGGATGATCTTCATCGATCGGGACCACATCAGGGATACCATATGTCGCGCAACTACTTGAAAAAATTAGTCGTTTTACCGATGTCTCGCGCATTGCCTCAAGCAACTTCAATGTTCCGATTACATTCACATCATAGTAGGTATCCGGTTGCGCTACGGAATCTGCGACATAGGCCAAAGCAGCAAAGTGGAACACAGCCTCAACCTTGTAGTCTACGATGGCATTTCGAACAGCCGTCTTGTCTCTGATATCGCCGATTACCAGGGGGCCCCAGCGAACGGCCTCCCTGTGTCCATTTCTGAGGGAATCAAAAGTTACCGGCCTCATTCCCTTTGATGCCAGCAACTTGCAGGCATGGCTGCCGACATAGCCGGCTCCACCCGTGACAAGTATATTCGCCATGATTAACGCCTCTCTTGGGCCACCCTACTCGTCGTTGATGAACATACCCTGCAATGATCCGACTCACCCAAAAACAGCCAATAGGCCTGCTAGATCATTGGCACGGTTTATGCTTGCCCAGCTCAGTAAGCCCAGCACGACCGGCGTACAATTTTTAGTTGTGATCCGATCTGCAGAGGGAACCAAACCGTGGAGGATGTTTCGGCGAGCAAACAGGCGTTAACGATAGTGCAGGAAAAACGGTTGCAGCATTAACATTAGCAGTCAGTTCCTGCGATGACTTTTCTATCTTAACTCTTTGATTTAACTTACTGATTCCAATATACGTCAAAACCGGTCATAAGTAAATTGATTGACGACTTGTGCCAATCTCGACTACAATGACGTTGGGACACGGTTACTCAGAAGGATAAAATTGTTCGTAGAGTTGTCCCTGGACGGAGAAGATCATGACGGCGATCAAATATTGGCTGGCGACTCTGAGTGTTTTTGCGCTCGGGGGTGTTACACAATCCTATGTGCAGCCCGTTGAGGCGGCAAAAAAGGTTACACTTGCAGAGGTCCAACGAGCTTGTGAGCGCGCTTTGCAAGCGAACACGATCGAGGCCCTTGAAGAATTTCTTCATAAGTACCCGGCCAAAAAGTATAAGAATGACGTAGCTTGCTACGCCCTCGCCCTCGGTGCGTTGAATGAATTTTCGGGCGATGACCGCGACCCGACAGAGCGTGGCAGGCCTGGCGATGGCGGATACGCCCAGTAAGTCACGCAAACCTGCGGGTTAAGCGGAGCCAAGCTGATCCAAGCTGTTGTTGATCGCCACCCTGAATACATTTTCGGGGTGGCGGTTTCATGGCTCAAGGAATTCACTCCCGCAACTCACAGAATCTATCTATAAGGCCGGATACGCGGTTTGCTTAAGCATCCGGGGATTTTCTAGACATGTGTAAGCTTGGATCAACATCTCCGCTCCTATAAAGGAGACCGGGGCGTTGTAGAGAATCTTATGGCAAGACCAGCAAATCCCGACAAAGAGCAAACTTCGGCTCGAAAGCCGATCAGACTGTGCATCGTTGCAACGTGTTTGCCCGGTCGGGACAGAACCGAGAATAGTGCTGCTATCGCGGGAATCGCCCAGAAGTTCGCATCAACAGGCGATATCGTAAGCCTCGTGTGGGTCCCTGACCCCGCCCTCCTTGTCGACAACAATGCGAAAGAAATCGAAGAGTTCCGAAAGTCTCTCTTTGAAACCTCCTTGATCAATCTCGCTTTACTGCCGCCATCCCGAGACTTGGCGCCGGAAGGCACCACTCGCCCCAAACAGTCTATTGCCGTCTACCATTATCTTCGCGAGCAGCAGTTCGATGCCGTCTATTTCATGCTCGAGGGCGGACTGGGATATTACTCGCTTCTTGCAGTCGAAACGGGTGTCTACAAGGATCCCCCCCAGTTCCATGTCATTGTACAATCCCCGACCGTCTGGAAGGCCGAATCTAACAAGTCGTTTCTAACCAACGTCGAGCAGGTTGCTTGCGCTCACATGGAGAGGTACTGCGTTGAACAATGTGGTAGCCTGATCTGTACTTCCAAAGCTGTATTATCCTGGATGCAGCACATGGATTGGAAACTGCCCGCCGACGCGGTGGTCATGATGCCCGTATTGCCCAATGAGTGGCTCCTGCCCGATCGGCGGCCCGGTGAGCCGGTCGAATGGGCAACCGAGCTTGTCTTCTGCGCTGGGCACGAATATCACACGGGGCTGACTCTCCTGTGCGACGCGCTCGACAAAGTGACCGGCAAGGTACCAAACGATCTCGTGATCACGGTGGTTGGGTCCTTCGACCAAATTTTGGGTGAGCACAGTGGCGGGATGGTGCTCAGACGGGCCCGCAACTGGCCTTTCGAAGTGAAATTTCTGCCGCATGTCAGCCCAAGAGAATGTCTGGCATACATGCATGCCCGGAAAGCATTGGCCGTATTTCCGGCCTATGCATCGGCAACAAACATGTGGGTAACCGGATGCGTCTCGACACAACTCCCATTCATTGCGACGGCTGTCGGAAGCATCCCGGAAATCTTGGCGCCGGAATGCCACCCAGATAGCCTCTGCGAACCTTCGCCCACTTCGTTGGCACAGAAGATAATCGATGCCGTCACGACGGGATCCCCGAAGATCGTCCCCAGCGCTGCACTGAGATCAAGCAGCGACGACTGGGTACGCCATCTTGATGCAGTTGCCGCTGGCGCCGGCGAAAGGAAACCACGCTCGGCCCCGGAGAACACGACGTCGCCTCTGGTCTCGGTGGTTCTGGTCCATCACGACCGACCGCAATATTTGTTGCAGGCGGTAAAGTCGGTGGAGCAGCAGGACTACGAGAATCTCGAGCTGATTCTCGTTGATGACGGAAGCAGGCTCGCGGAGTCCCGGGTGGCTCTGGATGCATTGGAGCCGAGCTTTACGAAGCGAGGCTGGAAGATCCTGCGGGAAGAGAACAAGTATCTTGGCGCCGCGCGGAATACCGGCGTGCGCGCGGCCAAGGGAGACTATGTTCTGTTTCTGGACGACGACAACGCACTGTTCACATCGGCAGTGTCGACGCTTGTCCATTCGATGGCCAGTTCGAGCGCGGACATTTGTACATGCTTTCACCGAACTCTTTACGGCGAAACCATCCCGGTCAGGGAAGAAGCCGGCTATATCCAATATATCACACTTGGCGGCTCCTTGGACCTGGGCTTCATTGAGAACTCCTTTGGTGACGCAAGTGCCATGATCCGACGGGAAGTCTTTGACAAGATAGGATACCAGGTCGAGCTATTTGGCCGGACAGGGGAAGACTGGGAGTTCTTTGCTCGCGCCGTTCTCGCGGATATGAAGCTTCGCGTCGTGCCGGAACCTCTCTATTGGTACCGCTCCAGTACGCGCGGGATGTTCCGCAACTCCCACTGGTACGACAATCGGCTGCCGACATTCGAGACCTACAAGAAGCACGGCTTCAAAGGACTTGAATATCTATATCATCTTGCGTTCTCGGCGCATATCAGTCGATCGGAAGTTTATGGCCTTCGCGACAACTTGCGTTTCTCACCTTCGGACGCGCAGTTCCTTCACCTTTGTGATTTAAGACCCGGATCGGACGAAGCCCTGAACCTGCTCGCCAGGATTGCGGCTTCGGAAGGGAGGCCGAGCACGGCGCTGTCCTTGCTTGCGCAATCCCAGCAGCAGGACTCGTTCGCCAATGCGGTTAAGGTGCTTAGGAGCGATTCAGAAATCGAGAAGGCCGTGGCGGAACTCAATTCCGGCGTACCTTACGAAACCCTGTTAGGCGGTCGGGATCTTCGCATGTTCACCGTTCCCACGCCGCGATCTCCGAATGTGTCTCCTTCGTTCTACCTGGAGAGCGATCCGGACCGCCTCTATCTCGAGGCAAGAGGACAAATTTCCGTCGCGACGCTCCCTGCCGGGTGTCCACCTGCGACCATTGGCGTGTCACTCACCGTCGCTTTTGACCAGCCAATAGTCGAATCGGCAGAAATCTTGGTCATGATCGTACCGATGAACCTGGACCCGGCTTTGGCCATTGCTGGCGCGGGCCGGAAGCCGGGGGCGGGAAGCAGCGGCTGGTGCCTGCTTTCGCTTCCCAACGAATCGCGAGAGGTTGAGGCGCGGCTTTCTGAACCCTCTTCTTCCGCCATGAACCTTGTCATCGCGGTCAGACCAGTATCTCGCGACGGAGGCCGGTCCGCCACAGCATGCTTCTCCAATATCAAACTACGGCGGTTGCTCGGTGCGGAACAGACGACAAGGCCCCGCAGTCGGGTCCTGCAAACACGACAGCGGGCACGCGAATTCACTCCCGAGGATTATGCCCACGCGAAGCTTGTCACGAATCACCCTTCGACATTGCCAACCTTGCTTTTCCCGCGCGAGGGAGGAATTTTTCTGCGTCCGAACACAAAAGGACCAGTTGTCGCCGTACTCAGCGACTCCTTTCCGCCTTTTGCCCGCAGGTTGATCGGCTATGTGGAAATCGCCCATGAAGAGGCCTCACCGTTCGAGTTTGCAATGGCTTTGACCAGACCGGATCAACTCGCCGATTGGCGTACCGAGACGCCGCGGAACTGTCATGAATTTTCCGGCTGGAAGCGGGTAACCGAGAAATTTCAGCTCCACGAAATCGTGCTTGAGAACAGACAAATGGCCAAAGTCCCCTTCGATTTGAACCTGGCAATCCGTTTGCCGAAGGGGTCTTCACCAGCACCGGCAAACGCATTCTGGCGCAAGCTGGTATTGACCTGGGACGAGTGAGGGGCTTCGGCAAATACTCACTTTGTATCGATCGGATGGGTTGCTGGAGACTGCGCATGATAAAGCTCAACCCCACCTTGTTGTCGCATCGCCGGGAACGCACTTTGTTCCAGGGGTTCTGGCACGGCGCTCCTCTTGGCCCCTTGCTTCGCGCATGCTTGGCCTCTTTCATTAAGATGGGTCATAGGTTTGACCTGTACTGCTACGACAAGGTAGCAGTGCCGCCTGGCGTTCGCTTGCGGGATGCCAACAAAATTATCCCCCGATCCGAGTTGTTCTATTGGGACAATCCGATGACCGGGAAATCCGAGATCAGCCCATTTTCGGATCTCTTCCGATTCAAGCTGCTGTCGGAGCGTGGCGGATGGTGGTCGGATGTGGATGCAATATGCCTGTCTTCCGATATCCCCGAAGTCAGTCGCGCGTGGGCACAGGAGAAGCCGGAACGAGAGGCTGGCGCCCTCGGGAGCAGCCAGATTGCGTTTCCTGCCGGCGATTCCATGGTTCTTGAATTGTACCGTCGGTGTCTCGAGAATTGCAGAGCCGGCACACTACGTCATGAGATTGGCCCTGACCTCATCAGCGACCTGGTTCGCGAGCAAGGTCTTCCCACCGACCTCTTCGGCACGCCTGATACGTTTTATCCCATTCGTTGGATCGAGATGTTCAAGCTGTGGCTGCCGCAATTCAGGGATGAGGTGACGGAGCGCGCAAACAAGGCGCTTTTCTTGCCGATCTATGGATCATTCCCACAGTATATCGGCCTGGAGCTCGTGAAGCTTCCGCCGCAAGGAAGTTTTCTTTGTGAGATCTGCGACAGGTACCTTGCCGACCATCGTGACTTGCCACACTACACAGCGGAAGAAATCGAGGTAAGAACGCGCGCGTTCATGATACGCCATGAATGGGCCCTCGACGAGCTTGCAATGGTCGCAGGCGAAAAGACCATAGAAAAATTGGGAATTAAAAGTAAGTGGGCGAAGCAAGCCAACCGGCAAGTCACAGATACGCCACTCGCGAAGATTGATACTCGCAGGATGCAATTTGCTCGCGACGAAGTACTTTGCGTTGTTGGCATGAGGAACGAACTCTTGCGACTGCCGTACTTCCTCGAATATCACCGCAAGCTCGGAGTCGATCGTTTCTTGTGTATGGATAACGGCTCCGACGATGGAACAACGGAATATCTCCTCGACCAGGAGGATTGCCATTGCTTTCATACCGAGGGCTCGCACTTTGCCAACAATATCGACCCGCCAAACTGGAGCAACGCGGTGTTGAACGCCTTTTGCAAAGGGCATTGGTGCGTCGTCATAGATGGTGATGAGCTTCTCGTCTATCCGGGATCCGAGAACGTCTCGCTCCAGCAGTTTTGTGGTTTTCTCGGTGACGATGGTGCCGATGCGATGTCTGCATCAATGATCGATATGTACGCTGACGGACCTGCATCGGACTTTACCTATCGCCAAGGTGAGTCCTTCGTTGAAACTGCCCCCTATTTCGATCCGAAGCCCGGTTGGCTCAGGCCCATCAGTGGGGTGTTTCCTCCGATTCAGATGTATGGAGGAGTCAGGGAGAGACTTTTCTGGCGCGGTCGCAATTCGAGGCCACCATGCCTGACAAAGGTTCCGCTCGTCAAATGGCGAGACGGAATGCGCTACCTTGTAGCCCAACACCTCATCAATCAGGCGGAACTTTCGCCCGTCACTGGTGCGTTGCTCCACTTCAAGTTCCTCACGGGGTTCCACCTCAGAACGGAAGTAGAAGTCCTGGACAATGCCGAAGTTGAAGAGAAAAGCCTCGAGGAAAGGGAGGCGTACCTCGCCGTCATAAAGAAGCAACCGAACCTGACAATCCGGAATTCCCAATCTGTAGAATACAGAAACTCCGAGCAACTAGTCGATCTGGGTTGGACTCAGAGCAGTCCGGCATTTGACAAGTTTCGTTTGCGATCCGACCTGTAGCGATTGAGAAACGACCAATGGCAGCACGTTGGCGTAACGCGGCCGGTAAAATCGCCTCGTTAGCGATGATTTTCGCGATTACCGCCGTATCTGCCGAAGGTATTCTGGAATTGATGCTTCGTTTTCCGGGGTACATACCGAACTCCATGATGCCGGCCATGAGGCAATACTACTACGCCGAGGACCAGCGATATATCCAGTACCTGCCGGACTGCGCCAAGTATGATCGAAAGCTGACCTATACTCTCAAACCAGGATCCTGCAGATTCTCGGGCCGCGAGTTTGATACCACCGTGACGATCAATTCACTTGGTGTCCGTGACAACGAGCAATCTTTGCAAGCGCCGGAGATATTCGTTTTAGGCGATTCTATTGCGATGGGATGGGGTGTAGAGGACGACGAGACATTCGCATCGATCGTCGAAAATGAAACTGGCATCAAGGTTTTGAATCTCGCAGTATCCTCGTATGGCACGGTCAGGGAGTTCGATATTTCAAACCGAGCTGATGCAAGTCGATTGAATACACTGATTGTTCAGTATTCAC
The DNA here is from genome assembly GCA_003576695.1 of Taklimakanibacter lacteus. Classification (GTDB taxonomy): domain Bacteria; phylum Pseudomonadota; class Alphaproteobacteria; order Rhizobiales; family Aestuariivirgaceae; genus Taklimakanibacter; species Taklimakanibacter lacteus. The sequence goes on along the minus strand of QOZQ01000004.1, from coordinate 479,180 downwards.
ATAACGACCTGGAGGAGAACAAAACTTTTGTCGACCACGGCAACAAGCTGCCGATTAGTGGTAACAACGTCTACGAGACAACAAGGCGACAGCATCTCGACCAAACGAAGTATTTCGCCGGGAAGCATGTCCTTTGGTTAGTTAGGCGCCTTGTCGGGTCGCTGTTTGCATCCGCCCATGCCCAAGAACGGGCCGATGAGGCCAAATATTTCTTCAGCGTTCTATTCACCAAGTTTGACGAGTTGTCACAAAGGGCGAAGCTAGCACCGCACAGTACGCTGGTGATCGTGCAGCGCCTCCCCTGGCCGGCGGAGATCAGCCGCGCTGCCTTGGCCAGAGCGCAGCCACGGCCCGATGCTATTTCTAGATTGTTCGTGCTTGGGTATCCGACGCGTCGCGGAAGTGGCTATCCCCTTGATCAGCACATGACGGCAATCGGTCATCGCGAGGTGGGGGAGCAAATCATCAAGATCGTTCGCGATAAATGCTACCTGGTCCGGGAGGTAAAGGAAGCTGAGGCTGGGCAGCAGTTTCCCGAGTGTCGTTTTTTCCTCGATGAGTTGTAACCCTGTGCGACCGTAGTGCGAGGAAGCGACGAATGGAACTCAGTGGCGCAATCGCGCATCTCAATAAGAGAAGACCTCTGCTGCCCTTCACGGGCAGCAGAGGTCTTAAAATGCAGCAGTGGGAATTGACCAGCTTTCAGCTGGGTAGCTCCTACGGGAACCTGAACCAGGTTCCGAAGAAAATCTCCAGGCTATCGTTGTCGTCAATGTCGACGATGTCCAATGTATCCGGAACCTGGTCAGCATCGGTATCGAATGCCACGAAGGTCGCGCTATCGCCGCGATCGATATAGGTCGCGCCAACGCCAAGCGTTACCTGGCTAACTGGCGTCCAGTATACGCCCCCGCCGAAGCCCAAGGCGTTGCCCGCATTATCATAATCCTCATAGCCTACACCCAATTCGAGGCGGGTATCTTCCGAGAGATAGGCCAATATGCCGACCGATGCTCCCCAAAATTCTTCGTCGGCAGTCAGCGGTCCGACGTTGTTTGCATAGGACGAAGTACCTTCACCAAGAACCACGCCCGCCGTAACGGTGAAACTGCTTACATTGACGGTCGCGCCACCGCCGATTGCCCAATCAAGGTCGTCCCCGAAATCATCATCCTGGACAAGACCGGCGATCTGAGCGGTAAATGCGTCCGACGTGTAGAGCAGGTAACCTTGCAAATTCGGGAGGTCAGAAGTATCGGCCGAGCCGGCGACAGTTCCCTCGCCGGCAGCGATAACACCATCGCCATCTGCATCGAATGCGATATCCTGGCCTAAGAATTCATCCGGGTCCTCGAGGGATATCGCAAAGGCCCACTGGCCATTTGCATAGGCGAGACGCATCTGCTCGTTGTTAGTGTTCGAAGGACCGAAGGAAAATGTCGGGCCAGTCGCCGCATTCCAGTCCCAACCCACCTGCAGAGCGCCAGTGTTGTCGTTGTAGCCCGCCATGAGTTCCCAGTTAGGAGCGAACTTCCACCAGCCATAGGCTTTGTTCATCTTGGCATTCTCGGAGTAGTCCCGGAAATTGCCGCCGCCATCGGCTTGCAGACGGAAATAGCCGCCCACCTCGCCGACCGCCGTGTCAGCCTTGCCCTTGATGTAGATTCGGCCGCGCACCTTCAAGTCGACATTGTCATCTTCGGTCGCATCGAAATCGCTGTAGACCAGCGCCGTGCGGATTTCGCCCGACACGGAGACTTCTGCTGCCGGAGCAGCGTCAGCCGTAGGCAGGACCGAAAGCGTAAAGCCCGAATTCTCCTGAACCCGATCGGCAGCACGCTCGGGGAGGATACCCTCGTACGTGCCCTGGCCATCACGGATCGACAGCAGGCTGTAGCCTGAAGGCATCGACGCCTGCGGCTGGGTCTCGAGTTGCGAAACTCGCGTCTGCAAGGCCTCGATCTCCGCTTTGAGCGCGCTCAAATCATCGGCGCGTGCCGCTGTCGTGGCGACCAACATCGCCGCACCCGACAAAAGCGCCCATTTCGTAATCTTCATGATTTTTTCCCCATCCCTCAACTCAAAGCGTACAGCTTAAGCCTGCTTGGCAGACTCATATGTTCCAACATCTGACAGGGGGCCCTGGCGGTCAAGGAACCTTGCTGGACATCGGGGAAATTTTGGTCAGTGTGACAGGAAAGCCACAATGTTTATTGCCAAATTCTTAAAAAGGATCATTTTTATACGTCTTTATTCCTACTGAGTAAGCCCCGCCGTCGGCTTGAGCCTGTGCCGCGGCTAAATGCTAATAACCCGCCGCCATCGGCGAAGGGGCGACTCCAGACGCAACGGATGCCGACTGGATTTGGCATTACGGCAGCTTGGCCTCTTCAACTTCTCGCTCAATCGAGTGCGAATTGCGAAGAATAGTCTACTTCCAGGCTGTTTGGCCGATTCGTCTTATGTCGCGCATGCTCAAATGCTTAGCCTTCGGAAGGCACAACCACGGGGTCTTCCGGCGCGCGACTATCGTCATGGCTCTGGCCTTCGGGAACCACAAGCCCGTCCCCGGGCGGGATTGCCAGCGCCGCGCAAGCGCTTTTGCCGCCATAGACGCTTTGCGGATACTTTCTCAGGAAGTCTTCCAGTGCTTCGACCGTGTTTTTCTGAAGCGCCTCCTCGCAAGCGCATTCTTCCGAGGCGCACTGCCGGGCTGCACTTTGCCCTGAAACGACATTGTTGCTGATGCCCAGCACGAGAGCACCGAGGACCAGTACGAACTTTTGTGTGGTTTTCATCGCCTTCACACTACAACTCACAATGGGACAAATATTAACACTTCATTAACCCACAATCTACCCTTTGGTAAGATCATGGTTACCTCGCTCTGGAGCAAATATCGGGCCAAAACAGGCTTCCTGGCGGCTTAGACAACCAAAAGCGCGGGCCTTTTCGGACCCGCGCTCACGATCTCAAGGATGTGGTTGGTTCTGAGGTCTTAGCCGTCAACACGCAGGCGCGATTTCGACCCGCGGCGGACCACCGCAGACCCGCAGGCCTTGATAAAACGGCTGGCATAGCCATAGCTCATGGTCTTCATCCGCCCCGAAAGGCCACCCTGGCTGCGTATCCAGGATTTCACCCAGCCGGGATAGTTCCGCATCATGAATTGCTGTGCCACCCGGTTGCCGTGGGCCGACGCGCCGAAGGGCGAATGGAAGCTGAAAGAGGCGCCGGGGCTGACGCATACCTGGCTGGGCGCCAGGCCCAGATAGAGCGTGCAGGCCGACTGGCAGCTGCCGCTGAAGCGAACCTTCGTGCCGTTCTGGCGCCATCTCAGCATGCGCAGGCCGTAGTTCAGAACCACTCCGCCCCGGTCCGATCCAACCGACACGGAGCGCGAATAGTCGTTGTTGGGCGGCAGGCTGGCAAGCTTCAGTTTCTTTGCCGCAAGCGCGAGATCGGCTGTAAAAGCAATCGTGCAGGCTGCCAGCAGCGCGACGCGCATCATTCTCGAATTAAGCATATGACGACTCCCGTTCCCGAAATTTGACGGACGGTAATCGCAGGCCCCCCTCAATAGAGTTAGAATAACCACTACAATGCGAGATAAACCGGCTCCCCGGCTTTATGTGTTTAACTCCGCGTTGTTCAATACATTTAAGTTTGATGAAATTTTTATTTATGCTGTCAGATCAGATGCGTAGCGAAACTACAACTAACGGTCGGCGCGGGCACACCGCAAAGCACGTGCGCCGGCCTCCACCCCGGCGGAATCTCCTTCGCCGGCACACCTGCCGCCGGTCCCGCCCTCTTCTCCGGCCCCTCGGGTTCACCCGAATAGAGATTGCTCGCCGGGTGCTCCTGCATTGAAATCACGGACGACCATGCCGAGCAGCCGCTTCTGCCCGTCACACGGCGCCACGGGATCATCTGGCGCAGCACCGTAAGGGTGGCGGTGGGAACGTCACCGAACTTGCGCTCCGGACCTGCGCCTTGCGCATCTCCAATAGCTCGCCGTCAGAACATCCTGGACGACGAGATAGAAAGAAAGATCGACCGCCGCCGCGACCGCTGCGTCTTGAGCCGCGTCAGGGCTTCGAAGTCCTCGACCGTCGCCACGAGCGTTCTTCCGGGCAATATCGATGACCTGCACGTTCGTGAGATCCCGACCGTGCATTAGCACGCCTGCGGCAATTGCCGCAGGGTTTGACACACGAGTGACCCTCGCCATAGAGTGCTTGGGAAAGCCGCAAAATCGCTGATATTCGATTATGGCTCACGACGGCGGTTCAAAATGTTAGTGGTCATTCCGACAGCCCGGGCGGTTTCCCTGGAATATCTCGAGCCGCTCATCGATTTTGGCGCGCGCTTCATCGTTGTGGATGACAGCGATGGAAATGTCAGGGTAGATCACCCGCAATTCAGCGTCCTCAACTGGAAAGACCAAGCTCGGATGCTTGGCAAAGACGTCATTGCCATACCTCGCCGCAATGGCGCCTGCCGCGACTTCGGTTTCTACGTGGCCTGGCGTGAATCGGCGCCTGGCGAAATCATCATTGCGTTGGACGATGACTGCAAGGTCGAAGACGGGAATTTCGCCGCATCCGTGCAAGCCGCCCTGAGCGACAGTCAGCGGCCGGTAGCCCGCGGCACCGGCCGGCATTTCAATGTTCTAGACTGTTACCGCAACGCCGAGACGAATATCTATCCGCGCGGCTTTCCATATTCGCAGCGTCCCGCATACAGGAAATGGTCATTCGAAGGCTCGTCAAGAGGAACCGTGACCTTCAATCTCGGTCTTTGGCGAGAGTATTTCGATGTGAATGCCATCGACAAGCTGCAGGGACCCAAATACTGCTACCCTGACGCAGAACTGCAGCATGATTCGGTAATCGTGCCTGATGCGGCACTGATATCCGTCTGTTCGATGAACATGCAGTTCCGACGTGAGGTGATTCCGGCGGCATACCAGCTCCCGATGCATGTCGAGGTAATGCCGGGATGGGTGGTGGACCGATACGGCGACATCTGGGGCGGATTCATCCTCAAGACGTTAATGGACCTAAAGGGTGACCGGATGACGACCGGCGGCCCGATGATCCGACACTTGAAGGAAGGCTCTTTTCAGCGAAACATCTGGCAGGAGCATATTTGCCATCTTGTCAACGATGAGTTTCTGGAAATCCTCGACAAAGCGCGCAGTGAAGTAAAGCCCTCCGATTACCTGACGATGATGGCGCACCTTGCGGAAATTTTTGACCGCGAGCGGGCGAACTGTGGAACGATATTACAACGTTATCTTGATGTCGCCGTCCCCGCCATGAAGGCGTGGACCCGTACCCTCTCGCGAGCGGCGCCATGAGGCTGTTGACCATTCGTACTCACTGCCAGGCACGGTACGGCTCGGAGAATCATATGCTGCGCGTCGCCTTCCGGCTTCTTCGTCACGATATCCAGGTTCATGCCGCATTCCCACAGTCCGAGGGAACAGCGTCGATGATTTCGGATTGTCAGGCCGCCGGGGTCTCCTACAGCCCTTTCGACTGCGACGCTGATACGGCCGCCGCGCGTTGCCGTCAGGTGCGCAAACTTCTCCATGCGATAAGGCCTGACGTTGTCCAGTTCACGGCCGGATGGCCAACACAAGTAATCGAGCCTGCCTTGGGATGCGCTCTTGAGGGTGTCCCGCTGCTCGCAGTATTCCAGCTCGCTCCCAAGCCGATCTCCCTTTCCGAGCAATGCCGCCGGCGGCTTTCTTGGGCCCGCAGCCGACAGCAGCGTTGGATGGCGGTATCGCAACAGAATTTACCTCACCTCCAGGATACTTTCGCAGCACACCGGGACGATTTGGGTATTCTTTACAACGGCATCGACATTGAGAGCTGCGACGAGCGCAACAGAGAAGCTGTGCGCCGGGACGTTCGGGTGGAACTCGGCCTGCCTGCCGACGCAAGGCTGTTGCTGACCACCAGTCGTCTTGATCCGCAGAAAGGCCATTCCGATCTGCTGAAAATTGCGCCGATGCTCGTCGAAAAATTCCCTGATGTGCGCTTCGTATGGGCCGGCGGAGGTTGGAAAGGGGATCTGACAGAACGTCAGAGGCTGGAATCGGAGATTCGTCAGCTCGATCTCCAAGGATGGGTTCGTGTACTTGGCTATCGCAATGACATCCAGCGGCTCCTCACCGCTTCGGACCTGCTCATCTTTCCCACACGGTTTGAGGGCGGGTGCTCTTCCTCAATTCGTGAAGCGATGATGCACGAGCTTCCGATTGTCTCCTCTGACGCCGGAGGCATTCCGGAGGTTCTGCGCGACGGATTCGACGCCCTGCTTTTTCCGGTTCGGGATATCGCCGGGATGGTCGCCCGGATAAGCGAAGCACTGAGCAAGCCGGATAAGATGCGCTCCCTTGCCAAACGAGCTCGAGTTCGCATTGAGGAATTTTCCTCGGAGCGCATGGTCGAAAATTATCTGACGGTGTTACGAGACCTGTGCAATCGGTCTATGGCAGAAGCTCGTCAAGTGCCGATCACCGCGAATAATCCGATCTAACAGCCGGAAGGCGGGATGATTGCGCACGTCGTTTGGCCAAGGCCTGCCGGCTGGCTCCCCGCTGATGCGCAGCTTTGTGCCGTTCTGGCGCCATCTCAGCAAGCGCGACAACTCACCCAGAAACTAAGTATAATTGCCGCAGCGTACGAGAACAAAACATGAACATTTTTACCCCGACCGAGCAAGCGGTAGGCAAAGAATCTGCTTGCATCTGCGCACAGATGTTCTATATTTGTTCTAGCAAAAAGAGCGCCTGATCCTTGGCGCCGCGCTCATTGAAATTGTCAAATTTTACCGTCATCGGACACTGGTTGGCTGGCACGTAGTTATCGCACCAGGCGCACGCTGGCTTTGAGAAGCGTTTCTTCCCTGGCCGAGGAGCCGACGAAGAACAGGAACTCCCCCGCCTCCAGCTTGCTCGCAAAATCCTGGCCGGGGAACATCATGTCGGCCGTTGTCAGCACGACCGTGACCGTCTGCGACTGGCCGGGCGCCAGCGTGAGCTTCGCCAGGCCCTTCAGTTCGAGCACCGGGCGCGACACGCTCGCCACCGGATCGCGCATGAAGAAGAGCGCCGTCTCCTCGCCCGCAACCTCGCCCTCATTGCTGACCGTGACGTCGAGCGTCACCTTGTTGCCGGGGCGCAGCTCCGAAGGACTGGCGCTGAAACCGCTATAGGTGAAGCGCGTATAGGAAAGGCCGTGGCCGAAGGGGAAAAGAGGCTCGTTCGGCAGATCGAGATATTTGCTCTCATAGCGGAAGTCGGACAGTTTGGGCCGCCCGCTGGGCCGGTGCGCATAGAAGACCGGAATCTGTCCGACATCGACGGGCCACGAGACCGGCAGCTTGGCGGATGGATTCCATAAGCCCGTGACGACATCGGCCACCGCATGGCCCGCCTCGCTGCCGAGGAACCAGGTGGCCAGCACCGCATCCGCCCGCTCGATGAGATCGGTGACGGCGAGCGGCCGCCCGGATGAGAGGAGAACGATGACGGGCTTGCCGACATCGAGCACCGCCTTGGCGAGTTCCGCCTGGTGACCCGGAAGATCGGGCCTGCCGCGGCTGCCGGCCTCGCCGCTCATGAAGCGCTGCTCACCGAGGCACAGGATGGTGAGATCGGCGCGCCGCGCCATGTCGACCGCGGCGGCGATGCCGTCGAGATCGCCGCCTTCGATATCGACGCCGGCCGTGTGCAGGATCTCACTTTGCGGCCATGCGGCCCTGAGGCCCGGCAGGAACGGCACCATGTCCTCGATCAGGCCTGCGCCCGACCACGGGCCCAGCATCTCGGCCTGCGCATTGGCGAGCGGCCCCAATATCGCGACGCGCCGCGGCGCCTGGCGGATCGGCAGCACATTGTTGCGGTTGGTGAGGAGCACGATCGACCGGCGCGCCGCATCGAGAGCCGCATCGCGATATTCGACGCGCCGCGCCTTGTGGTCGAAATTGGCGGCAGCGTCCCGATAGGGATCATCGAACAGCCCCAGTTGCTCCTTGAGCATGAGCACGCGCCCGACCGCCTGGTCGATGAGATCCATCGTCACCGCCCCGCTCTGCAGCGCCTTGGGCAGGCCCTGCACATAAGCATGCCCCATCATGTCGATATCGACGCCGGCCTTGAGCGCCAGCGTCGCCGCTTCGGTGAGGTCGGCGGCGATGCCATGTGCGATGAGCTCGGCGATGGCATTGTAGTCGCTGATGATGACGCCCTCGAAACCCCATTGCCGGCGCACGATATCGCGCAGGATGGCGACATGGGCGGTGAGCGGAATGCTGTCCATGTCGGTGAAGGCCGGCATCAGCGCCGCCACACCCGCTTTGACCGAAGCCTCGAAGGGCGGCAGATAGACTTCGTGCAGCGCGCGCTCGGAAATCTCGACCTCGGCATAATCGCGCCCCGCCATCGCGGCGCCATAGGCGGCCAGATGCTTCGCCGTCGCCGCGAGCGAGAGCGGCGACTTCACGTCGTCGCCCTGGAAGCCCTTCACCTTCGCCTTGGCGAAAAGCGATGTCAGCCAGGAATCCTCGCCCGCACTTTCGGCGATGCGCCCCCAGCGCGGATCGCGCGAGACATCGAGCATCGGCGCGAAAGTCAGATTGAGTCCCTCGGCCGCCCCTTCGAGGGCGGCGATGCGCGCCGTGCGTTCCCATAGAGCGGCATCGAAGGCCGCGGCTTCCCCCAGCGGAATGGGAAAGATTGTCCGGTGGCCATGAATGATGTCGTAGCCGAAGATCAGCGGAATGCCGAGGCGCGTCTCCTCCACCGCGATGCGCTGCACATCGCGCACCTGCTTGCGGCCGAAGAGGTTGAACAGGCTTCCCAAACGTCCGGCCTTGAGCGCCTCCAGGTAATTTGCGGGATCGCCCGGGCCCGTCGTCACCAGACCAGCGGTCAACATATTCAGTTGACCGATCTTTTCCTCGACCGACATCGCGCGCATCAGCTGCACAACCCGATCGGTCAACCTGGCTGACATACTTCCTCCACCAAAAAATTCGTCCGTTCAGCGAGCATTCATATCAATCACGGCACACTATTTGCCTGACAAATGAGCGGTTCCAATGATGGAACTTCTCGAACTGTGGCTTTGCCGTCACAGTTTCCCGAATAATCGAGGTTTTAGGGTGGCATAGCAAGTTTACATAAAGCGTTTACTAGCTGCGCTCACTATCTTCGATTAGGATTCACGAAGGGCAAGAATCAAGAAGAAGAAAGACGGAAACTAAAAGGGCTGGTCACGGACCTATTATGATGGACGAGAAGTCGTCGGAGACGGCACCTCCGGCGCAACTGAAACCTAGTGCCGAAAAACATGATGGCCGATTCTGGGTTCAGGCGCTGCCTTTGTTGCGCGCCCTCAACGCCTCGCCGCAACGCAACAAGCTGGCGGTGATGGCCGGCGGCCTGATGGCGGTCATCCTGCTCAATGCCTTCGGCCAGATCAAGCTCAACACCTGGTTCGGTTCCTTCTATGACACGCTGGTCAAGCGCTCGCTGAGCCTGCTCACCGGCGAGGTCGTGAGCTTCCTCATCATCGTCGGCGGCCTGCTCTGCCTCGTCGTGGCGCAAACCTGGCTGCAGGAGACCATCAAGGTCCGCTTGCGCGAATGGATCACCCACGATCTCATGGACCAGTGGCTGAAGCCGAAGCGCGCCTATCTCCTGACCCAGGCCGGCGAGGACGGCGCCAACCCGGATCAATATATCCAGGCCGATGCGCGCCATCTGGCCGAGATGTCGGCGAGCCTCACCATCGGTCTGTTCCATGCCACCTTGCTGCTCTTGAGCTTCGTCGGCGTGCTGTGGACTTTGTCGAACCAGGTCGTCTTCGTCTATGACGGAAAGTCCTTCACCATTCCGGGCTATATGGTGTGGTGCGCGCTCGCTTATGCGCTGACCGGCTCATGGCTCACCTGGCTGGTCGGGCGTCCCCTCATCAAGCTCAATGCCGAGCGCTATGCCCGCGAGGCGGACTTGCGCTACGCCATCGTGCGCATCAACGAGACGGTGGAGACCGTGACCTTGCAGCGGAGCGAAGCGGATGAGCGGCGCTCCGCCAATGGCTCGATCGGCAGCGTGATCGATCTGAGCCGCGAGCTCGCCAACGGCCTGTCGCGACTGACCTGGGTCACCTCGGGTTATGGCTGGCTCGCCATCATCGTCCCCATCCTGCTGGCCACGCCCGGCTTCTTCACCGGCAGCCTGACCATCGGCGGCCTCATGATGGTGGTCGGCGGCTTCAACCAGGTGCAGAACTCGCTGCGCTGGTATGTCGACAATTTCCCCGGCATCGCCGACTGGCGCGCCACGCTGCTGCGCGTCTCGCGCTTCCGCAACAGCCTGTCGCAGCTCGACCCCGATGACGGCACGGCGGGCGGCATCACGGTCAGCCCGCATCCCGATGGCCAGCTGCGCTTCGAGAATCTGGTGATCAAGCGCGAGCTCAGCCCCATCTCCTTCGCCATTCCCCATATCGAGATCCGCCAGGGCGAGCGCGCTCTCATCGAGGGGGCGGCCGACGCGGACAAGAGCCTGCTCCTGCGGGCCATGGCGGGCCTGTGGACAGAGGGCTCCGGCACCATCCTCTTGCCCGACCCGCGCGACATCATGCTGGCGCCGGCGCGTCTTCATTTCCGCATCGGCACGTTGCGCGAGGCCATGACCTATCCGGCGGGCGCCGATGATTTCGATGACACCATGATCTGTGCCGCTCTGGTCAGGGTCGGCCTCATGCATCTCATCGGCCGCCTCGACGCCAGGGAACGCTGGGACCGCGTCCTGCCCACGGCCGAGCAGCATCGCTTCCTCCTCGCCCGCCTCGTGCTGCATCGGCCGCACTGGGTGATCTTCGAGGACATGGCCATGAGCGCCACCGAGCAGGATCTGAATCTCCTGCGCTCCATCTTCACCCGCGAGCTCGCGGGCTCGGCGGTGATCGGCATCGGCAGTTGCTCGGCGCTGAGCGGCTTCTTCGGGCGCCGGCTCAGATTCGCCCGCAGCCTCGAGGCGGTGCCAGCCCAACCTGTCGATGACGCAGAGGCAGGCCTGTCGCGGCTTCCCCTCGAAGCGGCTGAATAGGCCTTTTTCCCGACAATAAAAGGGTGCGAGGATGGGGGACTTTCCAGTCCGGAAGGTTTGGAATACCCGTCTCTCGAGTTGCCCTCAGCCAGGGAGCCGCCTGCTCGACTCGTCATGGCCACCTTCGCGGCGGCCATCAGCTCCTCCAGGCAACAACTGCGAGGCGCCAGGCAAGAGCGGCGCTTGCATCTCGAGGCGGGGCGAGAAGCCAGGACAGAACTAAGGCCGGAAGACATGACGGATCAATCCACCAAGCTCGCCGACGCCGCGAGCGATATCGACGAGGCGGCCCAGGCCGGTCTCGTAAAGCAGCTCTCCATGATGATCGGCGCCCTCTTCGCTTCGCCGGTGCGCAACACCTTGCTGCTGCTGGGATTCGCGCTCGTGGCCGTGATCCTCGTTACCGCCTATGGCCAGATCCGGCTGAACAGCTGGAACCAGCCCTTCTATGATGCTCTCGCCCGGCGCGATTTGCCTGATTTCCTCACGCAACTCGGCGTGTTTGGCCTCATCGCCGGCAGCCTCCTCATCCTCAATGTCTTCCAGACCTTCCTCAACCAGATGATTAAGCTCAAATTGCGCGAAGGTCTGGTGCGCGATCTGATCGGCCAGTGGCTGCTGCCGCGCCGCGCTTTCCGGCTCGCCAATGCCGGCCCCATCGGTGTCAATCCCGACCAGCGCCTGCATGAGGATGCCCGCCACCTGACCGAGCTTTCCGCCGATCTCGGCATCGGCCTGTTCCAGTCGGCCATCCTGCTCGCCAGCTTCATCGGCGTTCTGTGGACTCTCTCATCCGGCTTCATTTTCAATGTCGGCGGCCGCAGCTTCGACATACCGGGCTATATGGTCTGGGCGGCGATCATCTATTCGGGCTCGGCCTCGCTCGTCAGCTATTGGGTCGGCCGGCCGCTGATCGAGCGCAATGCCGAGCGCTATGCCCGCGAGGCGGATCTGCGCTTCTCCATGATGCGCGTCAACGAGCATATCGACGCCGTGGCGCTGTTCGGCGGCGAGGCGGACGAGAAGCGCCGCATCGAGGTCGATCTCTACGCCGCGCTCGCCGCGACCCGCAGCATCATCAACCGCACCGTCGGCCTCACCTGGGTGACCGCCGGCTATGGCTGGCTGACCATCGTGGCGCCGATCCTGGTGGCCGCACCCGTCTATTTCGCCGGCAATCTGTCCTTCGGCGGATTGATGATGGCGGTCGGCGCCTTCAACCAGGTGCAGAACTCGCTGCGCTGGTTCATCGACAATTTCAGCGCCATTGCCGACTGGCGCGCTACCTTGCTGCGCATCGCGAGCTTCCGCAGCGCCGTGATGAAGACCGACATTCTGCATGACGTGGAAAGCCGCATCGATTTCGTCGAAGGCAAGCCGGGCGAAGTTCGCCTCGACAAGCTCGAGATCGCCTCCCCCACCGGCTGCACCATGCTGAAAGAGACCAAGGTCGAGATCAAGGCCGGCGAGCGTGTGCTGATCGTAGGCGACTCGGGCAGCGGCAAGACGCTTCTGTTCAGGACCTTGGCCGGCCTGTGGCCGTGGGGCGACGGGCGCATCGCCTGGCCCAAGGGCGAGACCATCCTGTACATGCCGCGCACCCCCTATATGCCGCCCGGCACCTTGCGCGAGGTGATGGCCTATCCCGCCGTCGTGAAAGGCTTCGCGGAAGCGGAGTTCCCGGCCGCGCTCAAGAGCGCCGGCCTCGACAATCTCATCGGCAAGCTCGACATGCAGAAACGCTGGGACAAGAAACTTTCCGATGACGAGCAGCAGGCGCTGGCCTTCGCCCGTGTCCGCCTGCACAAGCCGCAATGGCTGCTGATTGACGAAGTCCTCGATTCGATGGAAGACAGCACGTATGAGCGGGTCGTCGCGATGCTGGCCCAGGACCTGAAGCAGACAGGCGTCATCCATATCGGCAAGGCGGAGGCGCATGACCATGTGTTCGAGCGTGTGCTGCATCTGGTCAAGGATCCCTGCACGCGCAATCTGGCGCCGCGCAAGCCCATGCCCGACATCCGTCCCAAGCCTCGCTACGCGGTAGCCGCCACATGAACGCCAGGACCACAAGGAAGACCACTTCGGTGCCCGATCCGGGACTTCCCGACACCGATCTTCTGGAAGCGGTGCAGCGCGGCACCTTCCGTTTTTTCTGGGAAGGCGGCCATCCCGCAAGCTTCATGGCGCGCGACCGAAGCTATCGCACCAGCGATCCCGACGACGACAAGGTCACCGTGGGCGGCACGGGCTTTGCCGTCATGACCTTCATCGTCGCGGTCGAGCGCGGCTGGGTGACGCGCGGCGATGCGCTCGAGCGCCTGAGCGCCATGCTCGACGTGCTGGAGCGCGCGACCTGCTATCACGGCGTCTTTCCGCATTTCATGCATGGCGCGACGGGCGCCACCATCCCCTTCTGGCGCAAGGATGACGGGTCCGACCTGGTCGAGACGGCGCTCCTGTTCCAGGGCCTGCTCTGCGCCAGGCAGTATTTCGGCCGCGATACGGCGGCGGAGCGCAAGCTGCGCGGGCGCATCAATTTCCTCTGGCATGAAGTCGAATGGGACTGGCACACGCAAGGCGGGCAAAGAGCGCTCACCTGGCATTGGAGCCCGAACAATGGCTGGAGCCTCGGCCATGCCATAAGGGGCTGGAACGAATGCCTCATCACCTATGTGCTGGCAGCCTCGGCCCCGCGTTACGGCATTTCCGCCGATGCCTATCATGACGGTTTCGCCGCGGGCCGCGACTTCCTCAATGGCAAGTCCTATCACGGTGTCGAATTGCCGCTTGGTCCCGCCGGGGGCGGGCCTTTGTTCTTCGCGCATTATTCCTTCTGCGGCCTCGATCCGCGCGGCCTCAGGGACCGCTATGCCGACTATGGCGAGCAGAACAACCGTCATGTCCGCATCAATTACGAGCATTGCCTGCGCAATCCCCACAAGCACAAGGGCTATGGCAAGTCCTGCTGGGGCCTGACCGCCAGCGATGACCCCGACGGCTACAGCGCGCATGCGCCCGACAACGACAACGGCACGATCTCGCCGACCGCGGCTCTGTCGAGCTTTCCCTATGCGCCCAGGGAAGCCATGCGGGCGCTGCGCCATTTCCTCAAGGGCGGCAACAAGCTCTGGGGCCGTTTCGGCTTCATCGACGCCTTCAACGAGACGCGCGAATGGTATGCCGATACCTTCCTCGCCATCGACCAGGGCCCGATCATCGTCATGATCGAGAATCACCGCTCGAGCCTGTTGTGGAATCTGTTCATGAGCATCCCCGAGATCCAGGCCGGCCTGAAGAAGCTCAGTTTCACCAGCCCGCATTTCGACCCGAAGATCAGCTGATATGCTCCTCTCTTTTCGTCATCCCGGCGAAAGCCGGGACCCCCTGAATAGACTCAGCCGGGCGGCGCTGTTCATGCTTCACCAGTGTAATGGGTCCCGGCTTTCGCCGGGATGACGGAATGGGTGAGCACGCGAAGATGGCTGAAGACCCCGCATTTGAAAACTGGATCGACCGGCAATATCAGCTCTCCGCGCAGGCGATGCTCCCCGCCATTTCGGCGACGCATCTCACCAAGACGCGGCCCGGCTTCGGCCAGACCATCGTGCCGAAGCGGGGCTCGATCATCGCCTCTCCGGTGCTGGCCGACTGGGATCCCGATCCCGATTATTTCTTCCACTGGTTCCGCGATTCCGCCATCGTCATCGACGCCCTGCGCGTGCTCCATGCGGGTGGCATGCCGGACATCGACGCCGTAACGCATTTCCGTGACTTCGTCGAATTCTCGCTGGCACTCAATACGCTGGATGGCCGGCCGCTGGTGGATGATCCCTCCTGGCGCGAACGCACCCAGGCCAGGTTCCGGCAATATCTGAGACCGGACGCCGAGCTTGCCGCGATCCGCCCCGACACCGTCGTCGCCGAGACCCGCGTCAATCCCGACGCCACGCTCGACATTTCGCGCTGGTCGCGGCCGCAGCATGATGGGCCGGCATTGCGCGTCATTGCCGTCCTGCGCTGGCTCGCGGGCATGCCGGCACTCGATCCGGCGATCACCGCAAGGGCGGCCCTGCTCCTGCGCGCCGACATCGACTTCCTCCTGCTTCATGCAGGCGAGCCCGATTTCGACATGTGGGAGGAAGAGCGCGGGCATAATTATTATTCCTTGCGCCTGAGCGCGACGGCGCTCGCAAAAGCCGCCCTCTGGCTCAAGAGCGACCCGCTGGCTGAGACCTGCCGTGCCACCGCGGCTACACTGCAGCACAGGCTCGATGAGTTCTGGCTGGAATCCCGGAGCTTCTACCGCTCGCGGCTGTCGGGCGCGCCCAACAAGTTCCTCGATATCTCGGTGATCTTTGCCGCCATTCATGCCGGAGGCGTTGGGCCCCTGCACAGCATCCGCGACGTGCGGATGCTCGCCACGCTGGACAAGCTCGATGACCTGTTCGACCGCCTCTATCCGATCAACCGCAGCCGCCCGAAGACGCAGGCGCCGGCGCTCGGCCGCTATGAGGGCGATGTCTATTTTTCAGGCGGCGCCTATTATTTCTCGACCCTGGCTGCGGCCGAGTTCTGCTACCGCCTCGCCGGCGAATGCTCCGGCGACCTGGCGAAGACATACAGCGCGCGCGGCGATGCCTATCTGGCGACGGTGCGCGCCTATACGCCCGAAGACGGCGCCCTGTCCGAGCAGTTCGACCAGAAAACCGGTATTCAGACCTCGGCCAGGCAACTCGCCTGGAGCCATGCCGCCTTCATCACTGCCGTTGCGGCGCGCCGCCGGTGTCGGGAGCATCAATAGTCCCATTCGGCACCGATGCCGACCTCGGCACTGCCATCCGCCCCGGTGGCGCCTTGCGCCCGGATATTCTTGGTGATGTCGACATCGATCGTGACCTTGCTGGAATTGGGCTCCGTCCCCTGCTTCACGCCGAGATAGACGCGGTCGTTGATCCGCTTGCCGAGTCCCACCTCGCCGCCATTTTCGGTGCCGACATCGAGGCTGTCGACGCCGAGCGAGCGGCGCATCTTGTCGAGAACGCCGGGCCCTGAGCCCGACAGCTGCGCGATCGTCTGGGCGAGCTGGGCCGCCTGGCCGATCGAGAGCTCGCTGGCGCTGCGGTCGAACAGGAGATGCGAGATCACCTCGTCCTGCGGCAATTCGGGCGTCGAGGCGAAGCTGATCTTGGGCGCCGAAGCCGGGCCCGAGATCAACACCTTGGCGGTGATGCCGTCGCTCTCCGACTGGGCGACGAAATCAAGCTCGGGATCGAGCGACCCGTTGAAGGAGATGAGGCCTTTCTCGAAATCGAGCCTCTTGCCGAAGCCGTCGAAACGGCCGCGCTTGACCGCAAACCCGCCCAGCGAGCGCGGCGCATTGCTGGTGCCGCGTATGGTGAGATCGCCGCCCAGCTCGGCCTCGATTCCCATGCCGCGTACGAAGATGCCATTGGGCGCCGAAAGCGTCACATCGAGATCGGCGATGAAGCCGGAATCGGTGGCGCGCGCCTTGCCCTTGTCCGGCGCGGGCGGCTTGGCGCCGGCGAGCTTCTTGCCGGCCGGCTTGTTCACATGGCGCACCGCGATGGGCTTGGCGCCGCCCGAAAGCTTGTCCGGCAGGTTGATGTCGAGCTTGCGCACCGCGACGCGGCCCGTCACCTTGGGGCGCGACAGGATAGGCCCGTTGGCCTCGATGCGCCCATCCGCCACCAGCCGCGCCGTCTCGCTCGCGAGCAGCGAGGCGTTGTCGAAGGCGACGGTGAGGTCGGCGGGAATTCCCGAGCCCGGATCGACGGTGACCCGGCCGGACAGCGTGACCGAGCCGCCATTGCTCGTCCGGCCTTTCAGACTCCGCAGCACCAGCGAACGCCCCTCGCCTGTAATATCGCCATTGATTCTGGTGATGGCGACGCCATTCACGACATCCTCGAACTTTCCATCGGCAATGCGCACCGTCCCCCTGACATCTGGCGCGCTCGCCGACCCCTTCACCGTGGCATCGATGGATGCCGTGCCGCCGAGCCGGTTGCCGGAGGCGGCGAGCATCGCATTGGCGATCGACAGCGCCACTTCCCCCCGCGCCCTGAGATCGAGCCCCAGCGTGGCAAGGGTGACCGATCCGGTGACCTGCATATTCTGCAACTGGTCGTTCCTGATCGTCATCGCAATCCCGGCGCGGCCATCGCTGAGATCGCCCTTGAGCCCGATGTCGAAGGGGCTGGCGCCGCTGCGCTGGATATCGGGATTGCTGAGGCCGGCGATCTGGATGTCATACCGGCCGAGCGGCGCCTGCGGCCGGCCCTGGAGCTTGACGGTGCCGGCGAGCGTTCCGCGCAGATCATCCTCATAGCCGCCGAGGCGCGCCAGCGACAAAGGCAGCGCGGCGAGCGTTACATCGAGCGCCAGACTGTCGGCGCCGGCCGTGCCCGACAGCATCGCGCGCCCCTTGCCGGACACCATGGCGAAATTCTCGATCTCGACAGCGCTGCCGGCGAGCCTGACCCTGGCCAGCCCCGCCAGATTGGCGCGCGTGCCGTTCTTCGACAAGGCAAGCGCGCGCAAGGTCAGCGTCATCGTCTCCGCCGCCACCGCAACCTGGCCTTCGCCCGAGATCGTGGTGCCCGCGACCACCGCATCGAGGCTGATCCTGCTGTCGCTGCCCGTGCCGCTGGCGGTGAGTTTTGCCCGATCGATCCTGACGCTGCCGGCGCTGCTGTCGGCAATCGCCAGCTCGCCATCGAAAAGCGGCTTGCCCAGGGCATCCTTCAGCGTGCCGTCGATCGTGGCCTTGCCCAGCACCTGGCCGGCGACATGAAGATTGCCCGCTTTGCCCTTGATCGCGACGCTCTGCTTTCCCTGATCCGCCGACAAGCTGATATCGGCATCGAGCGCGCCGGAGAGCGGCGTCAGGACCAGCGCCGACAGTTCGGCGAGATTGCCGGCCGCGATCTTCAGGCTTCCTTCGGCCAGGCCCCCGGCAATATTGCGGAGCGCACCGCTCACTTTGTTGGCGCCGATCGACAGGTCGATCGGATCGACCCGATAGGCGTTGCCGGGCAGCGCGGCAAAGCCGATTTCGCCTTGCGCAGGCTTGCCCTCGATGCGGCCGCTCAGCGAGAGCTTCCCTCTCGGCGCTCCGGTCAGGTCTTCGGCCGTGACCGCGAGCTGAAGCGCTTCGACCGGCTTGCCCATCGCACGGCCATTGGGAACGCTGAGATCGGCGCTCAGCCTGAGCTTGTCGAGCGTCCCGGAAAAGGCGGCGGTCGCCTTCACGCTGCCGCTCACGCGCGCATCGAGCAGGGCCAGGTCGCTGAGCGCCAGATCGGCGCGCAGATCCGCAACGGCGCGATCGATGCGGCCGCCGACGGTCAGCGTCGCATCCTTTGCCTTGAGGCTGGCATTCTCGACCACGATGACGCCGTCAGCGCCGCGCTGCACGCCGCCCGAGAGCTCGGCCGGTCCCTTGAGCAGGCCGTCCAGACTGGCAATTCCGGTGCTCACTCCGATCGAGCTGCCCCGGCCGGCCACGCGCAGCATCTGCGGCGAGACATCGAGATCGGCTTCCGCCGTCACCTGACCGCTGAGCGGGCGTCCGGCAAGGGGCGTCAGCGCGGCGAGGTCGAGGCGTCCCAGGCGGAATTTGCCTTTGGCGCCGTCCGGCGTGGCCGCCCCTGAGAAATCCGCCACCAGCGGCGCGAGCTTGACCGTGGCCCCCGTCAGAACCGGCTTGCCGTCGCCCGCGAGCCGGCCGGCAGCGGCGAATTCCAGCGTATCGCCGAGCACCGCCTTGACCTTGGCATCGTTGGCCTCAAGGCCCTTGGCGTCGCCATCGGCGGAGAGCGCAAAGCCTCCATCCGCTTGCGGCAGCATCTCGACCGTGGCGCTCACCATCTCCGCGCCATAGCCTTCGGCGCGCGGCATCGACAGAGTGAGGGCGGCCTTGATCTCCGGCTGCGCGAGAGCGCCCTTGAGGCTGCCATCGACAAACACATCCTGCCATTGGACGCCGGGCACCAGGCCGGCGAAGCGTTCGGCGGCCCCGCCGATGATCTTGTAGCGCAGATCGGTCTGGCTCGTTTTCGTATCGACAGCGCCTTTGAGCGTCACGCCAAACCCTGCGCTGCGCAGCCGCGCATCCTCGACAGCGATGCGTTGCGCGTCATCGATCGTGAGTGCGGCGGCAAGCGTCGTCGTGCCTTCGAAGAGCTGCGCCAGACCGGCCGGAAGCAGCGCCGCAACCTCGCCGCTCAGATCGGCATTGATCGCATGCCCGGTTCCGGCCCGGCGGATCGCGATAGCGCCTTGGGCCTGGAGCGAGGCGCCGGCGCGGAAGGAGAGCGCCGCCTTGAAATCATCGAGCCCACCTTTGCCCTTGAGGGTCAGCTTGACCGGCGGCTCACCATCGATCCGCGCAAGTCCCGCAATGACGCCGCCTTGCGGCTCATCGCCGACGATATCGATATCGAGGAACTGCCGGTCGGGAACGAAATTCACCTTGCCGGCGATGCGCCCCGGCAGATCGCGCCGGTCAAGGGCGAAATCAAGCGCCAGCCCCTGCGCCGGATCGACGAGTTGGGCCGATCCGGTGAAGGAAAGGCGTAAGGGTTCCCCGAAGACGGGCTCCGCGATATCGATCTCGGCGAGATCGAGACGCCCGATATCGAGCCGCGGCAGGGCGAGCCCGGATGAAGGCGGCGCCTGCGGATCGGGCGGCAGATCGGGCAGGCGCTCGAGGGCGATCTTGCGGATTGCGATGGTCTCGGCCGAGACCATGCCATTGAGGAGCGCGCGCGGACTCCAGGCGAGATCGATCCCCTCGATCTCGGCGAATGTCCCCTGCTCATCGGCAGCCGCGATGCGCCTGATACGCATATTGGACGGCACGAAGCCTTCGATGCCGCTGACCGTGACCGTGACGCCATTGCCCGAAGCGAGCGATCCCGCGAGGCTGGCCAGCAGGTTCTTTCCCGGTCCCGTCTGGATGAAGCCGAAAAGGACGGCGACAAGCAGCACCAGGCCGGCCAGTGCGAAGAGGATAAATCTTATGGCCCGCTTGAGCGCCATCAGAAGGCCTGCCCGATGCTGACATAGATGCCATAGCCGTCATCGTCGTCGCGCGGATTGAGCGGGATCGCCGCATCGAGGCGCACCGGCCCGATCGAGGTGTAGTAGCGCAGTCCCAGCCCCGCAGCGTAACGCAGGCCCGACAGATCCGGAATCTCGTCCTCGAAGGCAGCCCCCATGTCGAAGAACGGCACGACGCCGATCGTGTCGGTGATCTTCACGCGCAATTCCGCCGAAGCCTCGAAGAAACTCAGGCCGCCGATAATGTCGCCATCGCCATTGCGCGGGCTCACCGACTGGTAGCCATAGCCGCGGATCGACCCGCCGCCGCCCGCATAGAAGCGCCGCGCCGGCGGCACATCGGTGACATCCGCGCCGATCAGGCTGCCGGCGGCGACGCGGCCGGCGATGATGAAGCGGTTGCGCTCATCGACGCCTTGATAGGCGGCGAGCGATCCCTTGAGCAGGACCGGGCCTGCTCCCGCCTCGCCGAGGAAGGCGAAGGGCTCGATCTTGGCGCTGGAGCGGATGCCGCGGGCCGGATCGAGCAGGGAATCGGTCGTGTCATAGACGATGTCGACAGGCAGGCCGGCGACGAAATCATCGCGCTTGCCGAAACTATCCTCGACGAAAGCCTGCTCGAAATCGACGCCGACCTGCACCGAGAGCTGGTCGCTGAAGCGGCGGCGCACGCCGGCGACCAGCGTCACCGCGTCACGCACATAGGCGTCCGTCACCTCGCGCAACACCGCAGCCTCGGCCACCAGATCGTCGTCCACCGTGAGGATGCCGGGCTTGCCGAAGCTCGCTTTCAGCATGTAGCCGAAGGGATCTGCATCAGGCACCGCATCGGGCGTGCCGCCGAACCACGAGACCTGCGCGTCGATGCGCAGGGTTTCCGCCTCGCCGAACAGGTTGCGATGCCCCCAATAGGCATTGAGCGCCGTTCCCTCGGAGCTCGAATATTTGGTGCCGAAGCCGAAATAGCGCGGTTTGCGCTCGCTGATCTCGACATCGACGGGCAGCAGGCCCGAGGCATCGAGCTGCTCAGCTTCCTTGAGCCTGATGCCGCCGATGATCGGATAGCCGGCAAGCCGCTTGCGCAATTTGTCGAGGCGTTCCGGCGAATAGGGCTCGCCTTCTTCGATGTCGATGCGGCTGGCGACGAATTCAGGATCGAGCCCTTCCGTCCCGGACACGCTGAAGCGGCCGAAGCCAGCCTTGCGGCCGCTCTCCACCAAAAGCGCCACATCGAGCCTGAGCGTCGCATGATCGGCGGCGACATCCTTGGCCGCGATGCGGGCGAAGGGATAGCCGCGGCCGCGCAGTTCCTTGACGATGGCGCGCTCGGCATCGGCGATCGCCGGGCTCAGGGCCGGCTCGCCTTCCATGAGGCCAAGCTCTTCGATATCGACCAGATCCGTCATCAGCCGGCGCGATGCCGCATCACGGACCTCGATCCTGCCGAAGCGGAATGCCGGTCCCGTATCGACGGTGATCTGCACCGGAACCGGGCCATTGCGGCGCGCTCCTTCAGCGGCATCGAACACGGATGCATCATCGACCGGGACGCCCGCGATGCTGATGGCGATCTCGCCGCCATAATGGCCGTTCTCATAGAGGATCGCGGTGATGCGCTCGAGATCGGAGAGGGCGCGCTGCACCAGCCCCGCCGCCCCGGCAGCAGAGCTGTCCTGCAGCGTCACCAGGTTGGAGCCTTCCTCGATGGCCGAGCGCAGCGCGCCCTCGCCATGATCGATCCTGATCGTGACCTTATAGGCCAGCGCATCGGCGATCGGTTCATCCGCCTTCTTGCCGGTGAACCACGAAGTGAGGTCGTCCAGCATCGTCTGGCCCTGCACCGGTCCGGCCATGAGGCACGCCACCATCGCGCCGGCAGCGCCGATTATTCGCAAGTCGTATCGAAAGCTTGGAACTGCCCACCGACGCACAACGCCCCACCACGCTATTTTCTTTGTGCCGTAACAAGTTGCGGCCAAAATCCGGTCAAAATGTGTCGTGGTTGACGCAACGACCACCGGCATTCATGACGATCGCCGCCCGATCGACGCGAAACATTCCGGAAACATCGGTCCCTTGTTTTGGAATAGAAACAGGATTGCCGCCGGGACCGCATCCTGGCCCGGCCATGCGTGCATGCTATAGTGACGCGAGGTTAATAAAGGCTTTGTTCCTGTGCCATATAGGCTCTATCTTCTGCCCAGATCACCACATCCGCCCCCATGACCTCGCTTCGCCGTCTCCTGCCCTCATCCGGCGCGCTTTTCGTCTTCGAAGCGGCCGCCCGCTATCTGAGCTTCACCCGCGCAGCGGGCGAACTCAATGTCACGCAATCCGCCGTCAGCCGGATGATCGCGCGGCTCGAGGCGCATCTCGACACCAAGCTCTTCATCCGCACCACCACCGGCCTCGAGCTCAGCGAGGACGGGCGTCATCTCTATAATGCGGTGACCGGCAGCTTCCAGCATATGGAGATCGCGATCGAGGACATCAGGGCCAAGCATGGCGATGCCGGCACGGTGACGCTCTCGATCTCATCGGCCTTCGCGATGCACTGGTTCATGCCGCGCCTCGACCGCTTCCAGGCGCGCTTCCCCAATATCGATCTGCGCTTCCAGCTGGTGCGCGGCGAGCCCACCGGGCCGATCGAGGACGTCGATCTCGCCATCCGCTACAATCTGGCGGCCGATACCGACCAGAAGCGCTGGCCCCTGATGGAGGAGCTGGTGCTTCCCGTCTGCAGCCCGGCCTATCTTGCCGCCCATGGCAGTCTCGACGGCTCGACCGACCTGAACGGTCATACGCTCGCGCATCTCTCCGGCTCGATCCGCATCCCATGGTCGCGTTATCTCGCCGAATTCAATTATCCCTCGCAGGCCGGCAGCCGCAGCCTCACTTTCTCCGACTACACGCTGGTCATCCAGGCGGCGGTCAATGGCCGCGGCGTGGCGCTCGGCTGGTGGCATGTCGTGGCGCATGAGCTCCTGCAGAAGGAGCTGGTCGCGGCTTCCCGCAACATATTGAAGACCGGGCAGTTCTATTACCTCGTCGCCACATCGAGGCGTCCCTTGCGCAAGCCGGCCGAGCTGGTGCGCGACTGGCTGCTTTCCGAGATGGCGGGCCTGCGCCCAGAAGTACTGGCCTAGTAAGGCCGGTGAAACTTCGAAGATTCCACAGAATCAAGATAATATATAGCAAATACAATATCTTAAGATGATTTCTCCTTGGCAGGCATGTGCCTGGAGTATTCCTACAGATCATGACGCCCTGATCATTGTGTTCGTGCCCGGCGAGCCCGAAGCCCCTAGTCTCCCGGGCTAACCAGAAGACTGATTTCCGGGAGGGATTGCTTGACCATCCACGACGTGGCGATTGAGCGCGCCGCAACGAGCGCGGCGGCGCATCGTCTCGATCCGCTGCTCAAGCCGGCGTCCATCGCCTATATGGGCGCCTCGACGCGCCCCAACACGCCCGGCAATGCCATGATTCGCGCCGCCTTGCGCGATGGCTATAAGGGCGAGGTCTTCGCCATCAATAAGAAATACCCGTCGGTCGAGGGCATCGCCTGCCATCCCGATCTCGCCTCCCTGCCCCGGACCGTCGATCATGTCGTCCTCGGTGTCGCCAATGAGCATCTGGAATCCGGCCTTGCGCAGGCGATCCGCCATGGCGCGCGTGCCGTCACCATTTTCGCCAGCTGCAACTTGCCGGGCCATGGCGACAGCCTTGCCCGCCGCCTCCAGGCGATGGCGCGCGAGGCCGGCATCGTGATCTGCGGCGGCAACAGCATGGGCTTCGCCAATCCCCCGTTAGGCCTCGTCGTCTCGGGCTATATGGCGAAACACCCGCTGGCGCCGGGCGGCATCGCCTTCATCACCCAGTCGGGATCGGCCTTCAGCGCGCTGGCTTATAATGACCGGCGTCTCAAATTCTCCGCCGCCATATCGAGCGGCCGCGAGCTCACCGTCACCACCGCCGACTATATCGACTGGGCGCTGGCCCAGAAGGAGACGCGCGCCATCGGCCTGTTCCTCGAGACGGCGCGCGATCCCGAAAACTTCGCGGCAAGTCTCGCCGCGGCCGAGCGGCGGCACATGCCGGTCGTCGTGCTCAAGGTCGGGCGCACCGAGATGAGTGCCGCCTTTGCTGCGAGCCACAGCGGCGCCATTGCCGGCGACAATGCCGCCTATGACGCCCTGTTCTCGAAATATGGCGTGCTCACCGCCAATACGCTCGATGAGCTCGCCGCCAATCTGCTCCTGTTCGGCGGCACGAAGAGGCCGGGCCCCGGCGGCCTCGCCAGCATCCACGATTCAGGCGGCGAGCGTGAGATGGTCGCCGATCTCGCCCAGCGCACGGGCGTGCCCTTTGCCCGCATATCGAGTGAAACCAGGGTCAGGATGGCCGCCCATCTCGATGATGATCTCAAGCCCGACAATCCGCTCGATGCCTGGGGCACCGGCCGCGATTTCGAGACCCATGTCGAGGCGTGCCTCGAGGCGCTCATCGAGGATTCCGATACGGCCATTGGCGTCATGTTCCAGGATATCCGCACCGGCTCCTATGTTGCCGAAGGCTTCACCAATGCGGCCATTCGCGTCAGCCGGCGCAGCCCGAAGCCGGTTGCCGTCGTCGCCAATTATTCGGCCCTCGACCATCGCGAGCTTGCTCTTGCGGTCACCGAGGCCGGCGTGCCGGTCATCGATGGAACCGCCGAAGGCCTCATGGCCATCCGCAACCTGCTGGCTTTCCGCGATCACCTTCCGTCAGCGCCGCCCGGGCGTCCGTCCAACCCCGCGCAGGCGAAATGGCGAGCGCGTCTTTCGAGCGGCACACCTTTGAGCGAAAGCGAAGGTCTGGCCCTGATTGCCGATTACGGCATCCGCGTGCCGCGCCATCACTGGGCCGAGAAACTCGAAGATGTGCTTGCCGCGGCGCGCAGCATCGGATTCCCGGTGGCGCTCAAGACCGCATCGCCCGGCATCCTGCACAAATCCGACAAGCAGGGCGTCGTGCTCGGTATCACCGATGAGACGGCCTTGACCGCCGCCTATCATTCCATGGCGCAGCGTCTCGGTCCGCAGGTGCTCGTCGCCGAGATGGCGGCCAAGGGCGTCGAGCTCGCTCTGGGTCTCGTCCATGACGCGCAATTCGGGCCCTATCTGATGGTCGCCGCGGGGGGCGTCTGGATCGAGGTGCTGAAGGACCGCACCGTCGCCATGCCGCCGCTCGATTCGAGGCGCGCCACGGCCCTCGTCGATGGCCTGCATATCCGCCCGCTGCTCGACGGCAGGCGCGGCGCGGCGCCCGCCGATCTCGCGAGCCTCGCCGCTTCCGTCATGAGCCTCTCCGCCATCGCCGAGGAGCTGGGCGATCTCATTGGCGAGATGGACATCAATCCGCTCATCGTTTCTCCATCGGGCGCCGTCGCCGTCGATGCGCTCGTCATCCCGCAGAAGAGGACCCCATGAATTTCGAACTCACCGCCCGGCAGAAGGAGCTCGCGGATCTTGGCCGCCGGTTCTGCGACGAGGTCCTGCTGCCGCTCGAGCAGGTCGCCGACGAGCATGGCGAATTGCCCATGGATCGGCGCGACGGCGTGAAGGACCAGGTCCGCGCCTGGGGTCTTGCCGGCATCAACCACCGCAAGGAGCATGGCGGTCTCGGGCTGTCGATGCTCGACCAGACGCTCATCGAGGAACAGCTGGGCCGTGTCACCAACGGCCTGTGGAGCTGCGTCTGGCGCCCGCCGGTGAGTCTCAAATTCGGCACCGCGCAGCAGATCAAGGACTATCTCCTGCCCTCCTGCGCCGGCCATCGGCGCGGCTGCTTCGCCATCACCGAGGCCGATGCCGGATCCGACCCGCGCCAGGTGAAGACCCGCGCCGTGCTGAAGAACGGCAAATGGCACCTCGCCGGCGAGAAATGGTTCGTCACCTCCTACAATGCCTCCGATTTCATTATCGTCCATGCCCATGTCGATGACGATCCCGACAAGCCCACTCTGTTCCTGGTCGACAAGCCGGCGGACAACCTCGTCCATCTCCGATCGCCGAAATTCATGCATAATTTCGCCTTCGACCATGCGGAATTGCGCTTCGAGGATGTGATCCTTCCCGAAGACCGGATGCTGGGCAGGATCGGCCAGGGCTTCGAGCTCACCAAGGACTGGTTCGTCGAGGCCCGCTTGCAGATCGCCTCGCATGCGCTGGGTGCCGCCATCCGCGCCGCCGAGCTCGCCAACGGCTATGCGACGACACGGCATCAGTTCAACCGCCCGATCCGCGATTTCCAGGGCGTCGAATTCATGCTCGCCGACATGGCGGTCGAGATCTTCGCCACCAAGTCGATGCTCTATCGCGTCGCCTGGGAGATCGACAACGGCCTCGACCGCAAGCTGGTGCATGCCCATGCCAGCGCCCTCAAGCTCCATTCCTCCGAAATGGCGGGTCGCGTCATCGACAAGGCGCTGCAGGTGCTGGGCGGGCGCGGCTATATGCGCGAGAACCCGGTGGAGCGCCTCTATCGCGACATCCGGGTCGACCGCATCTGGGAAGGCACATCCGAGATCCAGCGCGTGATCGTAGCCGGCCAGATCCGCAAGCGCGGCCTTGGCGTGTTCAGCGGCTGGAGCTGACGCATGAAGCGCCGGCACATCGAGACACTCCTGCTGCTGGCGCCGGCCGTCATCTTCTTAGGCCTGGCTTTCGTCGCCCCCTTGGCGCGTCTGTTCTCGCTCGCTTTCACCGACGAGGCGGGCATGTTCTCGACCTTTTCGACGCTCATCGACAGCGAGGTCTATCGCCGGGTGATGGTCAACACCTTCCTCGTCGCCTTCGCCGTGGCGCTCATCACCGTGCTGCTGGCCTGGCCGGTGGCCTATATCCTGACCAGGCTGAAAGGCTTCTGGTTCGCTTTCGCGCTCTATGGCGTGCTGTTTCCCTTCTGGATCTCGGTGCTGGTCCGCACCTTCTCCTGGATGATCCTGCTCGAGCGCAATGGCCCGCTCAACCGCTTCCTGATCAATATCGGCATCACCGACAAGCCGCTGAGCCTGCTCTTCAACGACACCGGCGTGATGATCGGCATGGTGCATGTCCTCCTCCCCTATGCCATCCTGCCGCTCTATGGCGCGATGCTGCGCATCGACCAGCGCCTCCTGCTGGCGAGCGATGGCCTTGGCGCCGGCCTCTTCGACACCTTCCGCCGCATCTATTTCCCCCTTTGCCTGCCGGGCCTTGTGGGTGGCGCCACTTTCGTCTTCCTGCTCTCCCTCGGCTTCTTCATCACGCCGGCGCTGCTTGGCGGCTCGAATGCCATCACGCTCTCGATGCTGATCGCGAGCTTCATCAATGACCGGCTGGCCTGGTCGCTCGCGGCGGCGGGCTCGCTGATCCTTCTCGTCATCGTGCTGGCGCTGTTGGCCGTCACCGCCCGCTTCCTGCCCTTCGGCAAGGGAGTCTATGCCAGATGAGCAAGACCCCGCTGTGGCTGAAAATTCTCGCGCAAGGCTCGGCCGGGCTGGTGCTCGCTTTCCTCTGCCTGCCGATCCTCGCCGTCATTCCCGCCTCCTTCAACAAGGCGAGCTTCATCGCCCTCCCGCCGCTCGCTTATTCGAGCCGCTGGTATGAAGCCTTCATCGCCGATGCCGAATGGCGCAATGCGCTCCTCGCCAGCCTCCATGTCGCCGTCATCGCCACCCTCGTCGCGGTCGTCTTCGGCACCGCCGCCGCCATGGGGCTTCACCGCGCCGACGGCCGCTGGCGCTCACTTCTCACCGGCCTGTTCCTCGCCCCCATGATCGTGCCCGTCATCGTCACCGCCGTCGCCGTCTATAGAAGCGCGCTCGATGTCGGTCTGAGCGGCACGCCTGTGGGCCTCGGGCTTGCGCATGCGTTGCTGGCTTTGCCTTTCGTCGTCATCAATGTCGGCATCGCGCTGCGCGGCGTGGAGGAGAACTGGCTGCGCGCCGCGGCCGGCCTCGGCGCCGGCCCCTGGACCATCTTCCGCACCGTGACGCTGCCCAATATCACGCCCGGCATCGTCGCCGGCGCCATCTTCTCCTTCATCACTTCTTTCGATGAGGTCGTGGTCGCCGTCTTCCTGGCGGGCTACGCCAACAAGACCTTGCCGGTGAAAATATGGGAATCGATCCGCCTTGAATTCACGCCTGTCGTCGCCGTCGCTGCGACCCTCATGATCATCCTGGCCGTCGTGCTTTTTGCCCTGGCCCAGTTCCTCACCAAATCGGCCGGGAGACGGACCGCATGAACAGAGGCCTTCCCTTGCGTTTCGCCGCCGCGGCCAAGAGCTATGGCGAGGTCCAGGCCCTCAAGCCCACCGATCTCGAAGTGCGCGATGGCGAGTTCCTGACGCTGCTCGGACCATCGGGCTCGGGCAAGACGACGCTCCTCAATCTCGCTGCCGGCTATCTCGAGCCCTCGGGCGGGCGCATCTTCATCGGCGAGCGCGATGTGACCGATCTGCCGGCGCGCCGGCGCAATATCGGCATGGTGTTCCAGAACTATGCGCTCTTCCCGCATATGACGGTGGCCGGCAATGTCGCTTACGGACTCACCGTGCGCCGCCGCCCCAGGGACGAGATCGCCCGGCGCGTCGCCGCCGCTCTGGCCATGGTGCGCCTCGAAGAGTATGGAAGCCGGCGCATCCAGGAACTGTCCGGCGGCCAGCAGCAGCGTGTCGCCCTGGCGCGCGCCATCGTCATCGAGCCCGATGTGCTCCTGATGGACGAGCCGCTGGGCGCCCTCGACAAGCAATTGCGCCGCCAGGTGCAGCTTGAATTGCGCCGCCTGCATGAAGAGCACCGCCGCACGACGATCTATGTCACCCATGACCAGGAGGAGGCGCTCGTGCTGTCCGACCGCGTCGCCGTCATGCGTGACGGCCGCATCGAGCAACTGGGCTCGGCAAGCGATCTTTATGACAAGCCCGTCAACGCCTTCGTCGCGGGCTTCATCGGCGAATCGAATCTGCTGCCGGCCAAGGTCACATCGCTCGAAGGCGGCGAAGCCAATGTCGCTATCGGGGCTTTCGCGCAGAACGCGACCGTGCCGGCGGCAGACGGGCTGAATCCCGGAGATGACGCCTTGCTGCTGATCCGCCCGGAGCATGTCCGCATCGACCGCGAAGGCCTCGCGGCCGAGATCACCGAGGTCGTCTATCTGGGTGAGCTCACCGCCTTTCACCTGCGCCTCGCCGGCGGCGCCACCTTGTGGGGACGCCAGATCACCAATCAGGCCTTGCAGCGCGGCATGCCGGTCAAGGTTTCATGGGAACGGGCTGCGGCCCGCATCGTGCCCAAAGACTAAAGCGTCTTCCGCGAGAGTTGTTCGACTTTCGCGACAGGGAAACGCTCACGAGCCAACCAAGGAGGAAGCAAAATGCGTAGACGCGAATTTCTGATGAGTGTTGCAGCGACAGGCGCCATGGCCGGTCTCGCCGGATCGGCTCACGCCCAGGACCGGCCCTTCACCTTCACATCCTGGGGCGGCGCCCTCTCCAATGCGGAGAAGGAAGCCTTCATCGATCCCTTCGGCACGCTTAAGGGCATCCCGGTGGTCAATACCTCGCCCACCGAGACCGCCAAGATCAAGGCCATGGTGCAGGCCGGCAAGGTCGAATGGGACCTCGTCGACGTCGGCGGCCGCACGGTGTGGCAGGGCGGCAAGGAAGGCTTCCTCGAAAGCCTCGACCTCGCCAGGATCCCCAATGCGGCGAAGCTCGAAAAAGGCTGGGTGTCGCCCTTTGGCGTCGCCACCTCGACCGGCGCCAGCATCATCGCCTGGTCGAAGACGGCTTTCCCGGAAGCCGGTCCGCAGAGCTGGGCGGAATTCTGGGACGTCAAGCGCTTCCCGGGCGCCCGCGGTCTCTATAAATATTTTTACTACAACTACGAAGCCGCTTTGCTCGCCGCGGGCGTCAAGCGCGAGGAGGTCTTCCCCTATACGACGGAGAAGGCCGACATGGCGCTCGGCAAGATCAAGGAGCTTAAGCCCAGCGTCTCGGTGTGGTGGGGTGCGGGCGCGCAGCCGCCGCAACTCCTGTCGACGGGCGAACTGGCTCTGTCCTCGGCCTGGAGCGGGCGCATGCTTGCCGCCGAGGCCGAAGGCGCGCCCGTCGGCCACACCTATAATGACGGAATCGCCTGGGCCAATTGGTGGGTGATCCCCAAGGGATCGCCCAATCGCGATCTGGCTCACGAAGCGATCGACTTCGCGCTCGCCGAGGAGCAGCAGGCAAAATTGCTGACCCTCAAGACCTATGGGCCGGTCCTGGGCTCGGCCACCGCGGGTGCCGATGCCGAGACCGCCAGGATCCTGGTCATGGCGCCCGACAATGTGAAGAACATGCTGATCCTCAATGAGGAGGAAGCGAATAAATACTCGTATGAATATGAGGAGAAGTGGAACCAGCTGATGCTGGGCTGATCCGGAAAGTGAGCAGCTCTCTTCCGGCAAGTCTGTGGGCGGCGACGGCCTCGCCGCCCCCGGACTATTCCACTCCCGCCGGCACCGAAAGATGCGATGTGGCGATCATTGGCGGCGGCTTCACCGGGCTCAGCGCCGCCCTGCATCTGGCAAAGCGGGGCCTCGGCGTCACCGTGCTGGAAGCGGCCGAGCCCGGCTGGGGCGCTTCGGGGCGCAATGGCGGGCAGGTCATTGCCGGCCTCAAGCACAATCCTGACAACCTCAACGAGACCTTCGGGCCTGAGACGGGCGAGCGCATCTCGACCGCGATGGGCGCCGCCGCCGATCTCGTCTTCGCGCTCATCGATGAATACCGCATCGCCTGCCACGCCACACGCACCGGCTGGATCCAGGCCGCGCATGG
Organism: Taklimakanibacter lacteus; assembly: GCA_003576695.1. Taxonomy (GTDB): domain Bacteria; phylum Pseudomonadota; class Alphaproteobacteria; order Rhizobiales; family Aestuariivirgaceae; genus Taklimakanibacter; species Taklimakanibacter lacteus. Next base: position 448,105 of record QOZQ01000004.1, on the reverse strand, counting down.
TCCCAGGCCTTATGACGATCTCGTGGTGCCGCGCTGCCGGCAATGGCAGGCCCGCGGCGTCGCCGCCCGCCTGCTCGATAAAAGCGAAGTCGCGGCACTGGTCGGCAGTACCCCGCAGGCCTATCACGGCGGCTGGCTCGACCCGCGCGGCGGGCTGCTGCAGCCTTTGAGCTATGCCCGCGGCCTCGCTGCCGCCGCCATGGCCGAGGGCGCCAGGGTCTGCGCCAGCAGCAAGGTCGAAACACTGGCGCGTGCTGGCGATCATTGGCGCCTGTCACTGGCGCAAGGTGAGCTCACCGCGAAGCAGGTCATCCTTGCCACCAATGCCTATACGGACGCGCTGTGGCCGGGCCTCGCCCGCACCGTCATTCCCGTATCGAGCTTCCAGGTCGCCACCGCCCCGCTCGATGCGGCAACACGCGCCTGCATCATTCCGGGCGGCCAGGGCGTGACCGACACGCGCCGGCTGCTTCTCTATTTCCGCCTCGATCATGAGGGCCGTTTCATCATGGGCGGACGCTCGCCGGTCGACGATAACCCGGCCCGGTCCGATGCGGCACCGCTGCAGGCGGCGATCCGGCGCATCTTCCCGGGCTTCGATGCGCGCATGATCGACTATGTGTGGAGCGGCAAGGTCGCCATCACCAAGGATACGCTGCCGCATCTCCATATGCTGGCGCCGGGACTCATCGCGGCGCTTGGCTGCAATGGCCGCGGCGTGGCGATGTGCACCATGATGGGCAAGATCATTGCCGAGCTCGCTTCGGGCACGGCCCCTCGCGATCTCGCCTTTCCGGTGACCGCGCCCAATCCCTTTGTGCTGCATGAATTCCGCAAGCTCGGCGTCTTCGCGATGAGCCAGTATTATCGCCTGCTCGACTGGCTCGAATCCCGTTAGACCAGCTCAGTCGGGAAGCGTGAAGGCAACGATCTCATCGCTCACCTTGGGCGTCAGGATCGAATTGCCGCCGGCGGTGAAGACGACATATTGCTTGCCCTTGTATTGGTAGACGGCCGGAAGTGCTACCGCTGGCGCCCCGACCAGCGCCTTCCACAATACCTCGCCGGTCTTGAGATCGAGAGTCCGCACCATCGAATCCATCGAGGCGCCGATGAAGATCAGGCCGCTCGCGGTGATGACCGGCGGCTTCCAGCACGGCGTGCCGAGAGGGTTGAGGAAGGTGGTGAGATTGATGCCGTAGGGCCTGCCCGACATCGGGAACAGGCGGCCGCCTGGTCAAGCCGCTGACGTGGCGCACAAGGAAAGCCTCCCTCTCAGCCGCCCGAGCGTTACCTTGCAGGCACAGGCGGCATGGTAGCTCAGGAGGTTTTGGAGAGCAGCGCTACGGAGCCTTATGGATCGGGTCGATCCAGGCCACCGCTTCCGGCTTCTCCACCGGCTCGATATCGAGATTGACGACCACGGCCTCGCCGTCGCTGCGCACCAGCACGCATTCGAGCTGCTCCGTCGGGCTGGCATTGATCTCCTGATGCGGCACGAAGGGCGGCACATAGATGAAGTCGCCGGGCCCCGCCTCGGCGACGAATTCGAGCTTCTCGCCCCAGCGCATGCGTGCCTTGCCCTTGACGACATAGATGACGCTTTCGAGCGGCCCGTGATGATGGGCGCCCGTCTTGGCATTGGCATGGATGGTGACGGTTCCCGCCCACAGTTTCTGCGCCCCGACGCGCGCGAAATTGATGGCCGCGCGCCGGTCCATGCCGGGCGTCTGCGCCGTGTTGGTGTCGAGCGATCCCGCCGGAATGACGCGTACACCGTCATGCTTCCAGGCGGGGGCGCTATGATCGTGATCATGTTCCATGATGCGCATTGTCCGGCAAGCGCATTGCACTTGCAAGCCTCTCCCTTTGCCGGATGTCAGGCGCTTTCTTCCGGCCCTATCCTATTTGGTCGTATAGCCGCCATTGGCGAGGATCGTCTGGCCGGTGATCCACCAGCCATCGCTGACCAGGAAGCGGATGAAGGGAACGATATCCTCGATGTCGGTCAGCCCGGTCTTGCTGAAGGATGAAAGGGCCGCTGCGGTCTTGTGATAGGCGACCGCATCCGCGCCTTCCGCGGGATAGAAGAAGGGCGTGTCCATGGGGCCGGGGCCGACGGCGGTCACCGATATGCCGCGCTGGCCGAATTCCTTTGCCGCGGCGCGGGTGAAATGCTCGATCGGCGCCTTGCCGCCGGCATAGGCGGCATAGAAGGGCGTGAAGGCGCCGAGCAGCGAGGTCACCAGCGTGACCAGCTTGCCATTGTCGCTCAGATGCCGGCCCGCTTCCTTGATGAAGAAGAAAGCCGTCTTGGCATTGATCGCGAACATCTCGTCGAATTCCGGCTCGCTGATTTCGGTGATCGGCTTCTTGAGCACCTTGCCGGTCGTGTTGATGGCGATATCGATCTTGCCGAATTTGGCGAGCGTGTCGGCAAAGAGCTTTTCGACCGCCGGAGCGGTGACGAGATCGGCCTGGAAGGCAGCCGCCGCGGCGCCCTGGGCCTTGACGGCGGCCACCGTTTCCTGGGCGGCGGCCGCGGTCGCGGCGCTATTATAATGTACCGCGATGGCCCTGGCGCCCTGCCCGGCAAGGTCGCGGGCGATCAGCCCGCCGAGATTCTTGGCGCCGCCCGCGATGAGAACGGTTTTTCCCTTGATCCTGTGATCGGCCATCGATCGCCTCCTGTTCCGGCGGGCCCTGCGCCTGCCTTTGGAGTCACGATATTCGTTTGTATAACTGGATAAATAGGCGAATATTGATATGACCTTTCAGGATAAACGAACAATATGGACAAGATCGACACACTGAAAGTGTTCGTCCGCCTGGTGGAAAGCCGCAGCTTCACCCGCACCGCCGACCTTCTGCGGATGCCGCGTTCGACAGTCTCGATGGCGCTGCAGGCTCTCGAGCACAGGGTCGGCACCCGCCTCATCAACCGCACCACGAGGCGGGTCTCCCTCACCGAGGACGGCAACGCCTTCTATGAAAGATGCCTGCGGCTCCTCGCCGATTATGAGGAGACCGAGACGCTCTTCCGCCAATCCTCCTCCCTTCCGCGCGGCAAGCTCAGGATCAATGTGCCGGGCCGTCTCGGACGCCTCATCATCGCACCCGCTCTGCCGCAGTTCTTCGCCCGCTATCCCGATATCGAGATCGACATGGGCGTCACCGACCGGGCCGTCGATCTGCTGCAGGAAGGCATCGACTGCGTGTTGCGGGTCGGGCCGCTCGCCGATTCAAGCCTCGTCTCCCGCAAGCTCGGCGACCTCGTTCTCCTGAACTGCGCGAGCCCGGCCTATCTGGCGGAGCATGGCACGCCACGTAGCATCGCCGATCTCGCAACCCATTTCGCCGTCAACTATGCCTCACCCGCATCGGGGCGCATCGAGGAGTGGGAATATGTCGAGGCCGGCGCTGAGCGCCGCATCGCGTTGCGCTCGCGCGTCACCGTCAACAATGCCGAGGCCTATATTGCCTGCTGCCTCGCCGGCCTCGGCCTGATCCAGATCCCGGCCTATGATGTCGAAAGCCATCTGGCATCGCATGAGCTTGTCGAGGTGATGAGCGACCTGCGTGCCGCGCCGATGCCGGTGTCCCTGCTCTATCCTCACCGCCAGCACGCCTCCCGCCGGCTCCAGCTGTTCATTGACTGGATCACCGGGTTGCTGAGCAGCCGCCTCTTCCGCCATAAAGCTTAGAACCGCTCCAGATCATTGACGTTGCGTTCCATGGACGCCAGTCAGGGAACCACGCTCAATCAGAATGAATTTAAATATGCTCATAAAATCACGTATAAACAAATATTTACACGCAATACTGCATGAAATTTAAATAAAAAGACTTGCACACGAACCTCAGTCATCCTACATTTCATGGCATGAAGAGATCCGACGAACTAAAAAAACACCTCCGCCCCGGTCAGGTGTACCGAAGAGAGGAGTTGGCGAAATGGTCGACGGCCGTCGACCGCCATCTGAGCCAGCTCATGAGCGACGGAACACTTACGAAGCTGGCGGGTGGCTTGTATTTCTATCCCAGGCAAACTGTGTTCGGAAAAGCGCCGCCGGAGGACACCGAACTGGTTGCGAGCTTCCTGAAGGACGATCGCTTCCTCCTCTTATCGCCCAATGCCTATAACAGGCTTGGCGTCGGGACGACCCAGCTCTACAACAAGACTGTCGTCTATAATCGCAAGCGGCACGGCAAATTCACTTTGGGAGGCCGCAGCTTCGACTTTCGCCTGAAGCCGTCTTTCCCGAGGAAACCTACCGAAGAATTCCTGCTGGTCGACCTCGTGAACAATCTGAACCAGCTGGCGGAAAGCCGGCAGGAAGTTCTGGCCCAGGTCAAGAAACGCGCCACAACGTCATTCGATGTCCCCCGATTAAAGCGGGCAGCGCGCAACTACGGCAATGTGAAGACGCAGAAGTTCTTTGCAGACGCGCTGAATGCCCCTCATGCCGGCTGACTATCTGCATAGTCATCCGCAGTTCTCTGATCTCATCCGGATTGTTGCGCAGGAGAAAGGCATAGACCCGGCGCTGATCGAAAAGGACTACTGGATCATGCATTGCCTTTTCGGCCTGCAAGACCAGGATTTCCAGTTCGAGCTCAAGGGCGGAACTTCCCTTTCCAAAGGCTTTCAGATCATCAATCGGTTCTCCGAGGATATCGACATTCGAATTGCCCCACCGGAGAACTTGCAAGTGAAGACGGGACTTAACCAGATAAAGCCTGCCCACGTGGAAAGCCGGAGGAAATTCTACGACTGGCTGGCGGAGCAGATCCGCATCGATGGCATACACACGGTCGAGCGGGACACGGCCTTCGACAATAAGGATTATTTTAGCGGGGGCATTCGACTCCTCTACAAAAGCACCGCGGAGCCGATCGCAAATCTGAAGAGCGGCATCTTGCTCGAGACCGGCTTCGATGTGGTAGCGCCGAACATGCCGAGGGACATCAGTTCTTGGGCATATGACTATGCGGTCGGCAAGGTGAGCGTCATCGACAACCGGGCCATCGGCGTGGCGTGCTATCATCCCGGATACACATTCGTCGAAAAGCTTCAGACCATCTCCACGAAATTTCGGCGCCAGCAGGAAACCAACGAATTCCCCGTCAACTTCATGCGGCACTATTATGATATACACAGTCTGCTCAAGAACCCTGAAGTACGGGCCTTCATTGGCACGCCAGCATACAATGAGCACAAGGCCAAACGGTTCCGCCAGGCCGACAATCGGAACATCGTGGAAAACCAGGCCTTCGTCCTGAGCGATCGGCCGACGCGCGCCACTTATGCGAAAGCCTTTGAGGCTTCAAGTGCGCTCTACTATGGCGGAAAGCCCACATTTGAGGAAATCCTCAAAGAAATCCGAGATTGGGCCGAACGGCTTTGAATTTTGCGCGCATTGCGGCAAGCGAAGATTTTCCAACAGTCCGCCTTGCCATTGCGGGCCAAGCCGTGAGATCTCAATATCAAAAAAGCTACGATCGAAGTCGCGTGAAACAGGCCTCCGCTCCAGTGGCGGATCGATCGCTGTCATAAGTCTACCCAAGAACCCTAACCACTTGAATTCATTGGGACCGAGAATCCTCTCCCCTGTAGTTCACTGTAGTTCCCTGTAAATTCCCTGTATTTTCCCTGTATCCGGCGCCGCTAGTCTACTGGATATGGCTTGCCCGCGATCGGGCTCGTCTCGGCAAAAGATCAGCCGTTTCACCGGTGAAAAACGCGCCAATTCGACAGGATCTCCCGACGCTTAGCTCGCGTCTTGCCCAGTCTTGACCGGCAGCCTGACCGTGATGCGCGTACCCCGCCCCCGGTCGACCGGGCTCGCCGCGGTGATGCTGCCGCCCAGTGCGGTGACGATGCCGCGGCAGATCGCAAGCCCCAGTCCGACACCGGGACCGCGCCCGTCATCCTGCTTCACGCGATGGAACTTGTCGAAGACGCGTTCGAGCTCTTCCGGCGGGATGCCCTGCCCCTCGTCGGTCACATCGACGACCACCTCGCCGCCGCGCCTGGTCGCTGCAACCGCGGTGCGGCTGCCGGCCTCGGAATACTTGTTCGCATTGTCGAGGAGATTGAACAGCACTTGCTCGAGGAGGCCGCTGTCGCCTTGCACAAGCGGCAGTCCGGCGGCGAGATCGAGAGCGATCGCCCGCTCGGGCCATGTCGCACGCGCCCGCCCCACCGCTCCCCTGACGATATCGGCGAGATCGACCCAGTCGCGCTTGATTTCGAGATGGGGCGATTCGAGCCGGGTCATGTCGAGGAGATTGGTGACGAAGCGCGACATGCGCCGCGTCTCCTCCTCGATCGCCGAAAGCAGCTCGCTCTGGCTCTCCTTCGACATCCTGGCGCCCAGGCTCCGCAGGCTCGTCACCGCGCCCAGGATGGTGGCGAGCGGCGTGCGCAGGTCATGCGAGATCGAGGACAGCAGCGCCGATCTCAGCCTTTCGCTTTCGGCCGAAGCTTCGGCGCGCGCCGCATCGCCGACCAGCAGCGTGCGTTCGATCGCCACCGTCGTCTGGTCGATCAGCGCCTCGACGACACGCTCGTCTTCCGCCGAGAGTCCTTGCGGGCCGGGCCTGAGCCCGATCACGCCGACCACGCCGCGCGGCGTCGTGAGCGGCCGGAAAGTGAAATGCGCATTGGGCAGGGTCGTGGTGCGCAGGCCCGCGGGCTCGCGATGATTGAGCGCCCAGCGCGCCGCCGTCCATTCGCCGGGTCCCATCGCGTCTTCCGGCGGGAACGCCGCCTTGATGGCGAGATCGTCCTTCTCCGCCAGCAGCACGATCGTCTCGCCCTTGATCGCGGACGCCGTCTGCGAGGCGACCGCCCACAGCACGTCATCGAGCGTCGCCGTGCCGGAGAGCTTGCGCGAGAAGTCGAACAGCATCTGGGTCTGGAAGATGCGCCGGCCCACCGCATCCGACTGCTCGCGCACCCGCCCCGACAGCCCGCCGGTGACGACCGCGACCAGGAGGAACACGGCGAGCGCCAGCAGCTCATGCGGGCTCGCGACGGTGAAGGTGTGAAGCGGCTCGATGAAGAAGAAATTATAGGCGAGGAAGGAGAGCAGGGCGGCGAGGAGCGCGCTGCCGGTGCCGAAACGGTTGGCGCAGAGCAGCACGGCGGCGAGGAAGAACATGGTGATCGCCGGCGCTTTCAGCCAGTTCAGGTTCAGCACATAGAGTCCAAGACCGAGTGCCAGCGCGACGGTGCCGACAGCGGCGAGGAGCGCGCTCGCCGACAGCAGCAGGCGCGGCCAGCGCAGGAACGGCGCCTTCCCCCTGGGCGCGGTCACGATATGGATGGCGATGCCTTCCGCCTGCTTGGTGATCTCGTCCGACAGCGACCGGCCCAGCAGCCGCCTCAGCCACGAGGCGCGCGAGCGGCCGAGCACGATCTGGGTGATGTTCTCGCGCCTGGCGTAGCGCAGCACCTCGGTCGGCAGATCGCGCGCCGAGAGCCGCGAGATGTCGGCGCCCAGCCGCGCCGCCAGCTTGAGCGCCTCATCGACGCGCTTCAGCGCTGCCGGGTCCTGCGCGGTGTTGCGCCCGACATGGTCGAGATGCGCCGCGATCCAGCCGGCATTGAGCCCGCTCGCCAGCCGGCTCGCCACCCGGACGACGGCCTGCGACTGGAGATCGGGGCCGACGCAGACCAGGATGCGCTCGGCCGTCGGCCACGGCCCCTCGATGGCGTTCTGGCGCAGATAGTCGACCATCTCGTCATCGACGCGGTCGGCGGTGCGCCTTAGCGCCAGCTCGCGCAAGGCGGTGAGATTGCCGGGCTTGAAGAAATTATCCGCCGCGCGGCGCGCATTCTCCGGCAGGTAGACCTTGCCGTCCTTGAGCCGCTGCAGCAGCTCGTCCGGCGTGATGTCGACGACGACGACATCGTCGGCTTTCTCGATGACGGTGTCGGGCACCGTCTCGCGGATGGTGATGCCGGTGATGCCGGCGACGACATCCGACAGGCTTTCGACATGCTGGACATTGAGCGCCGTCCATACATCGATCCCGGCATTGAGCAGCTCCTCGACATCCTGGAAGCGCTTCGGATGGCGGCTGTCGGAGGCGTTCGTATGCGCCAGCTCGTCGACGATGATGAGCTCCGGCCGGCGCGCCAGCGCGGCGTCGACATCGAACTCCATCAAGGTGCGGTCCTTGTAGGCAACCGGGCGGCGCGGCAGCACTTCGAGGCCTTCGAGCAAGGCCGCCGTATCGGCGCGCCCATGGGTCTCGACCAGGCCGATCACCACATCGCGCCCTTCCGATCGCAGGCGCTTGGCGCCCGACAGCATGGCGAAGGTCTTGCCGACGCCGGGCGATGCCCCCAGGAACACCTTGAGCTTGCCGCGCGCTTCGCGCTCGGCAAGCTTCAGAAGGGCATCCGGTGACGGACGAAGGTCAGGGCTCTGGGCCATTCTCGGTCATATGACTTATCCCGGCGTCATCGCGTCAAGCGCCCGGTTGAGAGCCAGGACATTGACGCGCGGCTCGCCGAAGATGCCAAGCAGCGGATTCCTTACCTGATTTTCCACCAATGTCCTAACCTGGTCCTCCGCCAGATTGCGCGCCTTGGCCACGCGCGCGACCTGCAGCAGCGCATAGTCGGGAGAGATATCGGGATCGAGGCCGCTCGCCGAGGCGGTCACCGCGTCGGGCGGCAAGGTGCTGGCGCCATTGGCCGCCTTCACCCTTTCCGCATCGGCGGCGATCCGGTCGAGCAGCTTCTTCGACGTCGAGCCGAGATTGGCGCCCGAGGACGCAGCCGCATCATAGCCATTGCCGGCGGCGGAGATCCGCGGCCAGAAATATCTGTCGGACATGAAGCTTTGCCCGATCAGCTCGGAGCCCCGCACCGTGCCGTTGTCGGTCACCAGGCTGCCATTGGCCTTTCCCGGAAACAGCGCCTGCGCGACGCCGGTCATCGCCAGCGGATAGGCGATGCCGGTCAGGAGCATGAAGAACGCGAAGAGGATGAGGCTGGGGCGAAGTTGCGAAAGCATGAATGCCTCCTTCAGGCGAGATGCAGGGCCGAGACGAGGATATCGATGACCTTGATGCCGATGAACGGCACGATCATCCCGCCAAGCCCATAGATGAGCAGGTTCCGGCGCAGCAATTCGCTGGCCGCGACCGCGCGATAGGCCACGCCCTTGAGCGCCAGCGGAATGAGCGCGACGATGATGAGCGCATTGAAGATCACCGCCGACAGGATGGCGCTTTCGGGCGAGGCGAGGCCCATGACATTGAGGGCGCCGAGCTCGGGATAGGTCACCAGGAAGAGCGCCGGGATGATGGCGAAATACTTCGCCACGTCATTGGCGATCGAGAAGGTGGTGAGGGAGCCGCGCGTCATCAGCAGCTGCTTGCCGATCTCCACGATCTCGATGAGCTTGGTGGGATTGGAGTCGAGATCGACCATATTGCCGGCCTCGCGCGCCGCCTGGGTGCCGGATTGCATGGCCACGCCGACATCGGCCTGCGCCAGCGCCGGCGCATCATTGGTACCGTCGCCGCACATGGCGATGAGGCGGCCCTTGGCCTGCTCGGCGCGGATATAGGCCAGCTTGTCCTCGGGCGTTGCCTCGGCGATGAAGTCGTCGACGCCGGCTTCCGACGCGATCGCCGCCGCGGTGACCGGGTTGTCGCCGGTGACCATCACCGTCTTGATGCCCATGTTGCGCAGCGCGTTGAAGCGCTCCTTGATGCCGGACTTGACCACGTCCTTGAGATGGATGACGCCGATGAGCTTGCCGTTCTCGGCCACCGCGAGCGGCGTGCCGCCGGTGCGCGAGATGCGGTCCACCGCCTCGTTGAAGGCGGGGGGGCCTGAATTGGGGCCAAGCTTCACATGCTTGAGGACGGCATCGACGGCGCCCTTGCGGATGATGCGCTCGCCCAGATCGACGCCCGATATGCGCGTCACCGCCGAGAACGGAACCGTCACGGCCTTGGTATTCCCGAGCTGAGGCTCGGCGATGCGGTAGTTCCCCTTGGCAAGGGCCAGGATCGAGCGGCCTTCCGGCGTCTCATCGGCAAGCGAAGCAAGCATCGCCGTCTCGGCGAGTGCTTGCTCGCTCACCCCCGGCACGGGCAGAAAGTCGGTGGCCAGGCGGTTGCCGAAGGTGATCGTGCCGGTCTTGTCGAGGAGCAGCGTGTCGACATCGCCCGCCGCTTCCACGGCGCGGCCCGAGGTCGCGATCACGTTGAAGCGGATGAGACGGTCCATGCCGGCGATGCCGATGGCCGAGAGCAGGCCGCCGATCGTCGTCGGAATGAGGGTGACGAGAAGGGCCGCCAGCACGGTGACCGAGAGCACCGTCGCCGAATAGCCGGCGATGCCCCACAGCGACACGACCACGAACAGGAAGATGAGCGTCATGCCGGCCAGCAGGATGGAAAGCGCCAGCTCGTTCGGCGTCTTCTGGCGCTCGGCGCCTTCGACCAGCGCGATCATGCGGTCGAGGAAGCTGTGGCCGGGTGCCGCCGTGATCTTGACCTTGATCCAGTCGGAGAGAACCGTCGTGCCGCCGGTGACGGCCGAGCGGTCGCCGCCCGATTCACGGATGACGGGCGCCGATTCGCCGGTGATCGCCGATTCATTCACCGAGGCGATGCCTTCGATGATCTCGCCATCGGCGGGAATGACCTCGTTTGCCGACACCATCACGATGTCGCCTTCGCGCAGGTCGGGCGCCGGGACTTTCTCGAACAGGTCGTTGCGTTGATCGGGCTGCAGCAGCCTTCGCGCGATCGTGTCGGTGCGGGTGCGCCGCAAGGCATCGGCCTGCGCCTTGCCCCTGCCCTCGGCCACCGCTTCGGCGAAATTCGCGAACAGCACGGTGAACCACAGCCAGGCGGCGATCTGCCCTGAGAACAGGGCGACACCGTTGCCAATGAAGAGGTCGCGCAGCCACATCGCGGTCACCAGCGCCGCCACGACGGCGGTCACGAAGATCACCGGATTGCGGGCGAGCACCCGGGGCGAGAATTTCACAAACGCCTGCTTGGCTGCTTCCAGCGCGATCTTGCGATCGAAGAGCGAAGGGTTTGCATGTTTGGTGGACATGGAGAGACTCCGGTTAGAAGCTCTTGCCCGCGAGCATGGCGAAATGCTCGACGATGGGCCCGAGGGCGAGAGCGGGGAAATATTGCAGGCCGCCCAGGATCAGGATCACGCCGATGAGCAGCGCGATGAACAGCGCCCCATGGGTGGGGAAGCTGCCTTGGGTCTGCGGAATCTTCTTCTTGGCCGCGAGCGAGCCCGCGATCGCCATGACCGGCACGATATAGGCGAAGCGGCCGAGCGCCATAGCGATGCCGAGCGTCGTGTTGAACCACGGTGTATTGGCATTGAGGCCGGCGAAGGCCGAGCCGTTATTGCCGGCGGCCGACGAGAAGGCATAGAGGATCTCCGACAGGCCATGCGGGCCGGCATTGGCGAGGCTCGACAGCGCCAGGGGCAGCATCGCCGAGATCGCGGTGAAGCCCAGGATGACGAGCGGCAGGATCAGTATCGCCAGGATGGCGAGCTTCATTTCCTTCGATTCGATCTTCTTGCCGAGATAATCGGGGGTGCGGCCGACCATGAGGCCGGCGACGAACACGCTGATCAGCGCCATGACGATGATGCCATAGAGGCCGGATCCGACGCCGCCCGGCAGGATCTCGCCGAGCTGGATCAGGAACATCGGCACGAGGCCGCCCAGCGGGGTGAGCGAGGCATGCATCGTATTGACGGCGCCGCAGGACAGCCCGGTCGTGACCGCCGCGAAGAGCGCCGACATGGCGAGCCCGAAGCGCACTTCCTTGCCTTCGAAATTGGCCGCGGATGCGAAGCCATATTGGCTGAGCAGCGGATTGCCATTGGCTTCCGCCCAATAGATGGCGCCGACCGCCGCGATCAGCATGACCAGCATGGCGATGAGCAGCGCCCTGCCCTGGCGGATATCGCCCACCATGCGGCCGAACATGACCGGCAAGGCCGACGAGACCACCAGCATGGCGATGATCGAGAGATAGTCGGACCAGGCGCTCGGACCTTCGAAGGGATGGGACGAATTGGCGTTGAAGAAGCCGCCGCCATTGGTGCCGAGCTGCTTGATGGCCTCCTGGCTGGCGACCGGCCCCAGCGCGATGACCTGCCTGGCGCCTTCGAGGGTCGTCGCCTCGACCGAGCCCTGCAGCGTCTGCGGCATGCCGAGGGCCATGAAGGCCAGTCCCACCACGATCGCCAGGGGCAGCAGCACATAGACGGTGGCGCGGGTGAGATCGACCCAGAAATTGCCGAGCGTTTTGGCTTCGGAGCGCGCAAAGGCGCGGGTGACCGCTACCGCGAGCGCGATGCCGGTGGCGGCGGAGAGGAAATTCTGCACCGTGAGCCCAGCCATCTGGACGAAATGGCTCATCGTCGTCTCGCCGCCATAGGACTGCCAGTTGGTGTTGGTGACGAAGCTCATGGCGGTGTTGAAGGCGAGAGGCTCGCTGACGCCGGAAAAGCCCTGCGGATCGAGCGGCAGGTGGAATTGCAGGCGCTGCAGGAGATAGAGCACGACAAAGCCGGCAAAGTTGATCGCCAGCATGGCGAAGGTATAGGTAGCCCAGCTCTGCTCCTTGCCGGCATCGACGCCGGCGAGGCGATAGAGGCCGCGTTCGAGGCCTGTGGGCTCGGCTCTTGTGAACAGCTTGGCCATGGCGATGCCGAGCGGCCAGGCCGCGGCAATGACGATGGCGAAAACGAGAATGATCTGCAGCCAGCCGGCGAAGGTCATGGCATCACCTGATGTGTTGACTAGAATTTTTCGGGATGGACGAGGGCGTAGACGAGATAGGCCGCGAGGCCCGCCGCCACGATCAGGCCGATAAAGGCTTCCGATGTCATGGCGGCACCTAGATCCGGTCGCACAGGCGGACATAGACCGCCAGAAGGGCGAAGATCAGCGCGCCCAGGCCCAAATAAACGATATCCAGCATGATGTGCCCTCCGTTACGGGGCTCAAGTCGCGCTTTGGACATCAAGATTCAATGCGGGATTGGGCAGAGCCGCATAAGTTTCGCATAAAGACACCGCTTCAATCACATCGTCATCCCGGCGAAAGCCGCTATCGGATTCACATATCGTAGAGGGGATTGCGGCCTTGCCCTCGCCCCGCTTCAGCGGGGAGAGGGAGGGGCCCATTGCGGAAGCAATGGGAGGGTGAGGGGCCTGTATGAAAGTTGCGCGCAGGCCCCTCACCCTTCCCGCCGCAGCGCGGCGGGCCCCTACCCTCTCCCCGCTGAAGCGGGGCGAGGGTGAAAGGCTCGCCCGCGAATTGTGTGCATATGATCCCGGCGAAAGCCGGGACCCCTTGAATAAGTGCAATCTGGGCGGCGGTGCTCGTATTCAACGAATTTAATGGGCCCCGGCTTCCGCCGGGGCGACGGCGTGGCTAAAACTGCACACCCTTCGTCAGCGCGCCATCGATCACCAGATTGGTGCCAGTTGTGAAACTGGACGCCGGGCTCGCCAGAAATACGATGCCGCGCCCGATCTCCTCCGGCGTTGCCATCCGCCCCGTCGGGTTGAGCGCCAGCGCCTTGGCGAACAGGTCGGGAATGTTCTTCTCGATATGCTCCCACACCCCGCCGGCGAAATAGGTGTTGCCCGGCGAGACCGAATTGACGCGGATCATCTTGGGCGCGAGCTCGAAGGCCATGCGCTGCGCATAATGAATGAGCGCCGCCTTGAAGGCGCCATAGGCCGGTCCGGTGAAATCGACCTCGCGCCCCGAGACCGAGGACACGATGACGATCGCCGGCGCCTTCGACTTTTCGAGATAGGGCAAGGACGCGTTGACCGCGCGCACCGTATGCAGCATGTCGATCTGGAACTGCTTCTCCCAGGCCTCCTCGCTGTTGTCGACAGCAAGGGCCGAGACATTGGCGACGACGATGTCGATGCCGCCCAGCGCCTTGGCGCCGGCCGCGATCCAGCCTTCGAGGGCGGCCTTGTCGCCGACATCGACCGCCTGGCCGAAGCTCTTGACGCCTTTCTTGCCGAAGGCGGCGACAGCCTCATCCACCTCGGCTTTGTTGCGCGCGCAGATCGCGACATTGGCGCCTTCATCGGCGAAGATGTCGGCGGCACGCCGTCCAATGCCTTTCGAGCCGCCGGTCACCAGCGCATTCAGGCCCTTCAATCCGAGATCCATGATCATCTCCCTGTATGTTGTTAAGATGCCAGGCACCAGATCGCGAAAAGCGGTTCGTCGCCCGACGCCATGGCATGCTTGATATTGGGCGTGTTGTAGAAGCTGCCGCCGATGCCGGGCTCGAACCATTCGCTGTCGCCATGCTGGAACCTGCCCTTGGACAGCACCAGATAGACTTCCTCCGGCGAATGATCGTGGTCGGGATAACGGACATGGGGCGCAAGCAGGCTCACCCCCACCCAGACATCCTCGCGCGGTTCAAGACCATTGGGGCCGATGATCATCGCATTGGCGTGGCCGTCGGCGAAGTTGTCGCTCTGGCTGCCATCGACCTTCGGCCGGCGCGTCCAGGTGAGCTGCGGCTCGAGCGCGGCAAAGCTCGTGGCGATCCGTGCGAGCGATGGACCACCGGAACGGGCCGTCTCGAGCGCCACCGGCAAATGCGTGCAGGCGGGCAGGCGCGTCGGCTGGTTTCGGCCCGGCGATGATGGGCGTTCCAGCGCGTCGAACACCCGCGCGATGCATTTTCCCGCCTCGGGCCCGGCTTTGGCGCTCTTCAGCACATCATGAACGCTGTCGAGAAAATCCTGCAGGACCTTGGATCGCTCAGTCATGGCGCCCTTCTCCGTCTTTCAGGAACGCAGCAAAGCGCTCGCCGTAATCGGGATGCCAGCGCGACAGAGGCGGCCGGTTCTCGATGATGTCGCCCGCCGCCCAGGCGATCCGCTTCTCATCGGTGGCGCGCTGCACCTCGTTGTCCGGGCACAATATATAGAAGTCACCCTCGGCAAGGCGCTCGAGCATGAAATCGACCGTCTGTTCGGGCGTCCAGGCGCCGGCGGGCCTTTCGGTTCGCCCCCTGGCGGTGAGGCCGGTGAAGACGAAGCCCGGAATCAGGAGATGGGCACTCACCTTGCAGCCTGCGCGCGAGCGCAGCTCATGCTGCAGCGCCTCGGTGAACACCTTCACCCCGGCTTTGGCCACATTATAGGCCGGATCGCCGGGCGGCGTGGTGATGCCCTGCTTGGAGCCGGTATTGATGATGAGGCCAGCGGTCCCTTGCGCCATCATATTGGGGCCGATGACGCGCGTGCCATTGACGACGCCCCACAGATTGACCCGGATGACACCCTCCCAGTTCTTCTGGTCGCCGAAGATCTGGCTGCCCGGCTGGATGCCGGCATTGTTCATGAGCACGTCGATATGGCCGAAATGCTCCCTGACCGTCTGCTCCACCTGGCGCAATTCGTCTTCGCTGCCGACATCGCAAGGCGCGATCAGGCAATCATCATGGGCGAGGTCGCCGGCAGCCTGCATCAGCCGACCCGCATCGCGGTCGGCGATGCAGACCTTGAGGCCCCGTTCGAGGAACCGCCGCGCCGCCGCGAGGCCGATGCCGGAGGCGCCGCCGGTGATGATGGCGACATTGCCTTCTTTCACCGCTTCGATACTCATCGCCAGTCCTTTCGTCACAGAACGCCCGGATAGGCGCCGCCATCCATCAGGAGATTCTGACCCGTTATATAGCCGGCATGGGCCGAGCACAGGAAGGCGCAGGCCTTGCCGAATTCCTCCGGCCGGCCGATACGTTTCGCCGGTATCGCGGCTTCTTCCTCGGCCCGGATGACGTCGATGCCCACACCCCGGCTCTTCGCCGCGGATGCAAGCCCATCATTGAGGCGGCGCGTGTCGAATGAGCCGGGCAGCAGGAAGTTGATCGTCACATTGGCATGGGCAACCGAGCGCGCCACGCCGGCAAGGAATCCGGTGAGGCCGAGCCTGGCCCCGCTCGACAGATCGAGGCCGGCGATCGGCGCCTTGACCGAGCCCGATGTGATGTTGACGATCCGCCCGAAGCGGCGCGCCACCATGCCGTCGACGACGGCCTGGATGAGCTCGATCGGGCTCACCATGTTGTTGACGAGGCCCTTGAGCTGCGCCTCCCGGTCGATCTCCCGGAAATCGCGATAAGGCGGCCCACCATTGTTGTTGACCAGGATATCGACCTGGCTCACGGCGCCGAGCAATTTCCGCTGGCCCTCGGCTGCCGCCACATCGGCGACGATGGGAATGATCTTCGCTCCGGTCTCGGTGGCGATCTGATGCGCCGTCTCTTCGAGCGTGGTCTGGTCGCGGCCGTTGATGACCACCGTGCAGCCGGCTCGGGCGAGCTCGGTGGCGCAACCGCGGCCGAGCCCCCGGCTTGACGCGCAGACAATCGCGTTTCGTCCTTCGATTCCCAAATCCACTGCTGTCTCCTGATCTTCCTCAGAAAGTCGCCGACGCGCCGCCATCGACGCTGAGGATCTGGCCGGTCACATATTGCGCATCATCCGAGCAAAGGAAATAGGCCGGTCCCGCCATGTCGATCGGCTTGCCATAGCGGCGCATCGGGATACGGCCATATTTCACATAGATGTCGCGGAACCAGTCGGCATCATATTCGTGCTTGCCGTCGCGGCGCAACGACATCGGCGTGTCGACGAAGCCCGGCGCTATGGCATTGACCATGATGTCATGCGGGGCGAGATCGCAGGCGAGCGCCCGTGTGAAATTCACGATAGCGCCCTTGGCCGTCGCATAGGCGATCTGGTTGGGCCAGCCGCGCAAGCCCAGGATCGAGACGACATTGAGGATGCGGCGCCCCGGCCCCGCTTTCTTGATCAGCGGCACGAAGGCAACGCTCATGCGGATGGCGCCATCCTGATTGATGCCGATGACGCGCTGATAAGCCTCCATGCTCATTGTCTCTATATGGGTGTCGGCGCCCACCGCGGCATTGTTGACCAGGATCTCGCATTTGCCATGGTCGGCCTCGACCTTCCGAGCCAGCATCTGGACCGAGGCATCATTGGCGATATCGACGCGCGCTGCCGTGGCGCTCAAGCCCCGCCTGGCGAGATCGGCTGCCGCGGCTTGAGCCTTGCTGTCGGCGATATCGGCCAGAACGACGATAGCCCCTTCTTCGGCCAGGCGCGTCGCAATGCCGAGCCCGATCCCTTGCGCTGCCCCGGTGACCACCGCCACCCGGCCTTGGAGCCTTCCGCCTTCCGCCATCTCGTCCTCCTCATTCCGCCCAAAGCCTAGGCAGTTTTCTCGCCACACTGCTTAACTTTGTTGCGCTGCAATATTATTGGGCAGCGACCTTCTCCACCAGAAAACATGAATCGCTCAAGCGTGACAATGGCTTGAAAGATCATGGAGCGCCTCTCGCGCAACTGGCACGCGCTTTGCGCTGCGTCATCGCACTGGGGCGACAATCATAAGGGGAGACGCGCATGAACAGACGTGAATTTACGAAGCTCGGCAGAGCCTTCTTGATTGCCTCGGCGCTCAGTCCGGTGGCGCTTTCGGCAAGCCCGGCCTTCGCCGAAGAGACGATCAAGGTCGGCATCCTCCACTCGCTGTCGGGAACGATGGCGATCTCGGAGACGACCCTCAAGGACGTGATGCTGATGCTCATCGAGGAGCAGAACAAGAAGGGCGGCCTCCTCGGCAAGAAGCTCGAGGCGGTGGTCGTCGATCCCGCCTCCAACTGGCCACTCTTCGCCGAGAAAGCGCGCGACCTCCTCGCCAAGGACAAGGTCGCCGCAGTCTTCGGCTGCTGGACCTCGGTGTCGCGCAAATCGGTCCTGCCGGTCTTCGAGGAATTGAACGGCCTGCTATTCTATCCGGTCCAATATGAGGGTGAGGAAAGCTCGAAGAACGTCTTCTATACGGGTGCGGCGCCCAATCAGCAGGCGATCCCGGCGGTCGACTATCTGATGAGCGAGGACGGCGGCGCGGTGAAGCGCTGGGTGCTGGCCGGCACCGACTATGTCTATCCGCGCACCACCAACAAGATCCTCGAAGCCTATCTCAAGGCCAAGGGCGTCGCTGCCGACGACATCATGATCAACTACACGCCCTTCGGCCATTCCGACTGGCAGACCATCGTCTCCGACATCAAGAAATTCGGCTCCGCCGGCAAGAAGACGGCGGTCGTCTCGACCATCAATGGCGATGCCAATGTCCCCTTCTACAAGGAGCTCGGCAACCAGGGCGTCAAGGCCGAGGACATACCGGTCGTCGCCTTCTCGGTCGGCGAGGAAGAGCTGGCCGGCCTCGACACGGCGCCGCTCGTCGGACATCTCGCCGCCTGGAACTATTTCCAGAGCGTCGATGCGCCGATCAATGCCGAATTCATCAAGGCCTGGAAGACCTTCATCAAGAACGACAAGCGCGTCACCAACGACCCGATGGAAGCGCATTTCATCGGCTTCAACATGTGGGTCGAGGCGGTGAAGAAGGCGGGCACCACCGATCCCGACGCGGTCGGCGATGCGATCATCGGCGTCAGCGTGCCCAATCTTTCCGGCGGCACCTCCACCATGATGCCCAACCACCACATCACCAAGCCGGTGCTGATCGGCGAGATCCAGGCGGATGGCCAGTTCCAGACCGTCTGGCAAACCTCGGGCACCGTCGTCGGCGATGAATGGTCGGACTATCTGGAAGGCTCGAAGGACCTGATCTCCGATTGGCGCAAGCCGCTCTCCTGCGGCAACTTCAACGTGGCCACCGGCAAATGCGGCGGCCAGGGCAGCTGAGGCTGCCGGGCCATGCACCATCATTCCCCTCCCCCTTGCGGGGAGGGGTTAGGGGTGGGGGTCACGCGATGCTGCTTACGTTTGTCTCTCTTCATACGAAGATGCGCCAGGTAATTCAAACCACCCAGCCCCCCACCCCGACCCTTCGGGTCGACCCTCCCCGCGAGGGCAGGGCTATCGCATATGGAGAGGCAGGGTGCCTGACGCGCCTCCGTGCTCTCTATTATTTCCCCTTCTCCCGCTTGCGGGAGAAGGTGCCCGATAGGGCGGATGAGGGTGTTGGTTCAGTATGCAGTGGCCTTCGATATTGGGAAAACAGCTGGCTTGAGCTCGCAGGATGCTTCGGAGTGTCGGCACGAAGGACACCCTCATCCGGCGCTTCGCGCCACCTTCTCCCGCAAGCGGGAGAAGGGGAACGACTAACGGCAAGCAGAGAAATTCTCATATGCGATACCCCTTCCCGCGAGGGGGAGGGTAAAATTGCGCGAATGCTGCTCGCTGTCGCCCTGGCGACCATGCTGACCATCGCGCTCATGGTCACGCACGCCATGGCCGCCGACCTCGCCACCGAGATCAAGTCGCTCGACACGTCGAACTTCGCTCAGAAGGAAAAGGCCATCGCCGCCATTGCCGCAACGGGCGATGCGCGTGTCGCAGCCGTTCTCACGGCCCTCAACGACAACAAGCTTCTCATTCGCAAGGCCGACCGCCTTGTCGTCATTGCCGAGGGCAAAGGGAACGTAAAGATCGAGAATGCCGCCACCGGCGAAGCGCTGGGCGAAGCGGCCGAAGCCGATCTCGACAGGATCGCCATCAACAACAAGATCAGGCGTCAGATCAAGGTGATCCTCGGCGGCCTGACGCTCTTCTCGGACGACCCGGCCGTCCGCCTCAAAGCGGCCGACGATCTTTTCCGCTCGCGCGACCTCTCGTCGCTGCAGCCTCTGAAGGACGCTCTCGCCAAGGAGCAGGACCCGCAGGTGAGGCAGGCCATGATGGAAGCGCTGGCCGCTCTCACTTTGGTGTCTGATGCCCCTGAAGCGGAGAAGCTCGCCGCCGTGCTCACCGTCAAGGCGCGCGGCGACCAGGATGCGATTGCGCTGCTCTCCTCGGTCGCGCAAGGGTCCGACGCCGTCGCCCGCGCGGCAACCGAGGCTCTGACGTCCCTCGAATGGGCCCGATCCTTCTGGGATTCGCTCCAGAATGCCGTCTATGGCCTGAGCCTCGGCTCCGTCCTGCTGCTCGCCGCCATCGGCCTTGCCATCACTTTCGGCGTGATGGGCGTCATCAACATGGCGCATGGCGAGATGGTGATGATCGGCGCCTATGTCACCTTCCTGGTGCAGGAAGTCATCCGCGGCGCCGCACCCGATCTGCTCGATCAGTCGCTCTTCATCGCGGTACCGCTCGCTTTCCTGGTCACCGCCCTCATCGGCATCGCCATCGAGCGCAGCATCATCCGCTTTCTCTATGGCCGCCCGCTCGAAACGCTGCTGGCGACCTGGGGCCTGTCCCTCATCCTGCAGCAGGCCATCCGCAGCCTCTTCGGCCCGACCAATCGCGAGGTCTCGACGCCCTCCTGGATGTCGGGCTCGCTCGAGCTTGGCGCGCTCACACTGACCGCCAACCGTCTCGCCATCATCGTCTTCGCGCTCCTGGTCTTTGTCGGCCTCCTGCTCCTGCTGCGCCATAGCCGTTTCGGCCTTGAAATGCGTGCCGTGACCCAGAACCGCCAGATGGCGAGCGCCATGGGCATCCACACCGCCCGCGTCGATGCGCTCACTTTCGGTCTGGGCTCCGGCATTGCCGGCATTGCCGGCGTGGCCTTGAGCCAGATCGACAATGTGAGCCCTAATCTCGGCCAATCCTATATCATCGACAGCTTCATGGTCGTCGTCTTCGGTGGCGTCGGCAATCTGTGGGGAACGCTGGTCGCCGCCCTTACCCTCGGCATCGCCAACAAGTTCCTCGAGCCTTTTGCCGGCGCCGTTCTCGGCAAGATCCTCGTCCTCGTCTTCATCATCCTCTTCATCCAGAAACGGCCGCGCGGCCTCTTCGCCCTCAAGGGCCGGGCGGTCGAGGCATGATCGCCGGGCGTCTTCTCAAGATCTCCGATCGCGGCGTGCTGGTCACGCTGGCGGTGATCCTCATCATCGCCATCCTGGTGCCGGTGCTCCATCTGCTGGTCCCGCCCGAAAGCGCCTTCCATATCCCGGCCTATGCCATGGCGCTGATCGGCAAATATCTTTGCTATGCCATGCTCGCTCTGTCGCTCGATCTCATCTGGGGCTATTGCGGCATATTGAGCCTGGGCCACGGCGCCTTCTTCGCGCTCGGCGGCTATGCCATGGGCATGTATCTCATGCGCCAGATCGGCAGCCGTGGCGTCTATGGCAATGCTGAGCTCCCCGATTTCATGGTATTCCTCAACTGGACCGAGCTGCCCTGGTACTGGCACGGCTTCGACAGCTTCGCTTTCGCCATGTTCATGGTGCTGTTCGTGCCGGGCGTCCTTGCCTTCCTCTTCGGCTTCTTCGCTTTCCGCTCGCGCGTCTCGGGTGTCCATCTCTCGATCATCACCCAGGCCCTCACCTTCGCGCTGATGCTCGCCTTCTTCCGCAATGACATGGGCTTTGGCGGCAATAACGGCCTCACCGACTTCAAGGACATATTGGGGTTCAATCTGCAGGCCAGCGGCACGCGCACCGCCCTCTTCATCGCCACGTGCCTGGCGCTCGGCGCCAGCCTGCTGCTGTGCCTTGCCATCACCCGCTCGCGCCTCGGCGTCGTGCTGACGGCGATCCGCGATGCCGAGAGCCGCACCCGATTCCTCGGCTACCGGGTCGAGGCCTTCAAGCTCTTCGCTTTCACGGTTTCTGCCTGCATCGCGGGGGTCGCGGGCGCGCTCTATGTGCCGCAGGTCGGCATCATCAATCCGGGTGAGTTCGCTCCCGCCAATTCGATCGAGGCGGTCGTCTGGACGGCCATTGGCGGACGCGGCACACTGTTCGGCCCGATCCTCGGCGCCGTGCTCGTCAACTTCGCCAAGAGCTGGTTCACCAGCGCTCTGCCCGAGCTCTGGCTCTTCGCTTTGGGCGGCCTCTTCCTCGCCGTGACGCTTTTCCTGCCGAAGGGCCTTGCCGGCCTGTTCGACCGCAAGGCGGCCGGCGGCAGGCGGGCAGTCCCCGCCGCCCAGCCCGAAGCCGCGGAGTGAGACATGGACAAGGCCGCCAACTCCATTCTCTATCTCGACGATGTCAATGTCAGCTTCGACGGCTTCAAGGCATTGAAGGCCCTGTCGCTCATCATCGAGCCCGGCGAGATGCGCGCCGTCATCGGCCCGAACGGCGCCGGCAAGACGACGATGATGGATGTCATCACCGGCAAGACCCGGCCCGATACGGGCGATGTGCTCTTCGCCGAGACGCGTGACCTGACCCGCCTCGATGAGGCCACCATCGCCGAGCTCGGCATCGGCCGCAAATTCCAGAAGCCGAGCGTTTTCGAGAAGCTCACCGTGGGGGAAAACCTGGCTTTGGCGCTGGCCGGCAACCGCGGTGTGCGCGATGCCTTGTTCTGGCGCATGTCGACACGGGAAAAGGCCCGCCTCGACGAGCTCCTCGAGATCGTCAGGCTCGGCGCGCAAAAGGATATGCTGGCCGCCCGCCTCTCGCACGGCCAGAAGCAATGGCTCGAGATCGGCATGCTGCTGGCGCAGGAGCCGAAGCTCCTGCTTGTCGATGAGCCGGTCGCCGGCATGACCGATGCCGAGACAGAGACCACCGCGTCCCTCCTCAAATCCATCGCCGGGGAGCGCTCGATCGTCGTCGTCGAGCATGACATGAATTTCGTGCGCGAGCTCGACGTCAAGGTGACCGTCCTGCATGAGGGAACGGTGCTCGCCGAAGGATCGCTCGATCATGTGAGCGCCGACAACCGCGTCATCGAGGTGTATCTGGGAAGATGAGCGCCCTCGCCGTCAGCAATGTCGATGTGTTCTATGGCGCGGCCCAGGCCCTGCGCGGCGTGTCGCTCACCGTCGAGACGGGCAAGGTCTGCTGTCTTCTCGGCCGCAACGGCGTCGGCAAGACAACGCTGCTGCGCACCATCATCGGCCAGCTCACCCCCAGGCGCGGCGAGGTCAGACTCGAAGGCGCCGACATCACCGAGCTCAAATCCTTCGAGCGCGCCAAGCGCGGCATTGCCTATGTGCCACAGGGACGCGAGATATTCCCTTTGCTCACCGTGAAGGAGAACCTGGAAACCGGCTTTGCCCACCTGCCGCGCGGCGAGCGCAAGCTTCCGGCCGAGATTTTTGAGCTTTTCCCCGTGCTCAGCACCATGCTGGGCCGGCGCGGGGGCGATCTTTCCGGCGGCCAGCAGCAGCAGCTGGCGATCGCCCGCGCGCTGGTGACGCGGCCCAAGGTCATCGTATTGGACGAGCCGACGGAAGGCATCCAGCCTTCCATCATCAAGGATATCGGCCGCACCATCCGCTATCTGCGCGAGCGTGGCCAGATGGGCATCCTGCTGGTCGAGCAGTATTTCGATTTCGCCCATGAGCTCGCCGACACGATCCAGGTGATGAACCGGGGCGAGATCGTCGTCTCGGGTGTTGCCGGCGAGCTCGAGGCGGACATGATCAAGCGCCATCTGACCGTGTGAGGGGACATGCCGGAGGTTGCAAGGACCAAGCCCCCTATCCTCAATGGCTGGTATTACACGCCGCTGGCCCTGCCGCAGCTCGGCCATTTCCAGTCATCGTCCTGCATCAGCGCCAGGCGCGTTGAGGAACTGCTGGCGCGCAAGGAGCCTTCCGAAAGCTAGCAAGCCCTCCGTCAACAGCCCCGTTGGCGGAGCGGGCCGCGTCGCCGGTCGCCCGCTCGGCCGGGCAAAGATTATTGGCGAGCGTCAATGACGAGTCAACTTCGCTGGAATTTGCGCCTTGCGGGGATGTCCCATATACTGAACATTCATTCAATAACACAACATCAGGGAGACAGACGTCATGCAGCGCATCCGGTT
This sequence comes from Taklimakanibacter lacteus, assembly GCA_003576695.1. Taxonomy (GTDB): domain Bacteria; phylum Pseudomonadota; class Alphaproteobacteria; order Rhizobiales; family Aestuariivirgaceae; genus Taklimakanibacter; species Taklimakanibacter lacteus. The sequence goes on along the minus strand of QOZQ01000004.1, from coordinate 424,272 downwards.
CATCGACAGAATGGCTTCGGGCAAGATCAGCCGGCGCACCATGCTGCGCCAGGCGGGCGCCTTTGGCGTCGGGCTCATGGCGCTGCCCCGTCTGCCGCAGGCGGCCGAAGTGCTCACCTGTCTTGAATGGGCCGGCTATGATGCCCCCGACTATTTCAAGAGCTATGTCGGCAAGCATGGCGGCGCGCCCAATTTCTCGATCTTCTCGGGCGAGGAGGATGCCCTCGCCAAGGTGCTCGCCGGCTTCAAGGCCGATGTGATGCATCCCTGCAATTATTCGGTGGGCCGCTTCGTCAATGCCAAGGTCGCGGCCGAGATCGACACGTCGAAGCTCTCGAACTGGAAGGACGTCTTCCCCGCCTTGCAGACGGCGAACGGTGTCGTGATGGACGGCAAGGTCGTCATGGCGCCCGCCGATTGGGGCAATTCCAGCATCGCCTATCGCCCCGACCTCGTCGATGCGGATTTCGCCAAGAATGAGAGCTGGGGCATTTTCTTCGACGACAAATATGCCGGCAAGGTCTCCATGCTCGACAACGAGGTCGCCATCGCCATCGGCATGATGGTCGGCGGCGAGAGTTACGAGAAGGCGGTCTGGGAAACCGGCGACAAGCTCGCCACCGCGGCCAAGGAATGGGGCGCCAAGACCGTGAAGAACTCGCGCTTCCTGTGGAACGATCCTTCCGAGCTGCAGCAGGCGCTGGCCTCCGGCGAGGTCGTCGCCGCCTATGCCTGGAATGACGTCTACAAGAATCTCAAGCGCGAAGGTGTGCCGATCTCCTATGCCAGGCCCAAGGAAGGCTATTTCACCTGGTTCTGCGGCCTGACGCTGCTCAACACCGGCAAGGCCGATCCGGCCCTTGCCTATGACTTCATCGATGCCTGGCTGTCGCCTGAGACCGGCAAGACCCTCATCGAGGGCTCGGGCTACGGCCATGCGAATATCAAGGCCTTCGAGATTGCCGACAAGCAGGCCGTCGCCGACATGGGCATCACCGATCCGGCCGAGCATATGAAGAACGGTACGCTCTTCATCCAGGTGAGCGATGCCGTGCAGACCGAGTGGAACAAGACCTGGGGAGATCTCAAGGCGCTCAAGCAATAGGGCACGCCTTGCGTCCCACTCCTCAGCGGTCGGCCTGGCTCGTCGGCTATGGCCTTCTGTCTCCCGCGCTGGCCCTCATGGCGGTCATGCTGGTGGCGCCGCTTCTGGCCATGGTGGTGTTGAGCTTCTGGACCCAGCAGGGTTTCGAGATCGATCGCAGCTTCACGCTGGCCAACTATTTTGCGCTGGTCGAGCCCTCCTCGGAGCCCATCGTCTGGATGGGCATCCCCATCCCCTTGAAATATCCGGTTCCGGCGATCCTGCTCGGCAAGTCCATCCTCATGTCGCTGGCGGTCACCATCGCCGTCATCGCCATGGCCTATCCCATGGCCTATTTTCTCGCCTTCAGGGTCCAGCGCAACAAGGCTTTGTGGCTGGTGCTCCTCACCATCCCTTTCTGGACCAGCTATCTGTTGCGCGTCTTCGCCTGGAAGATCGTGCTTGGCTTCAACGGCGCGATCAATTCCGGCCTCAAATCGATTGGCGTCATCGCGGAGCCTTTGTCATTCCTGCTCTACAACCCGCTCGCGGTGATCATCACCCTGGTCCATGCCTGGATCGCCTTCACCGTCCTTCCCATCTATGTCTCGCTCGAAAAGATCGACCGGTCGCTGCTCGAGGCTGCGACCGATCTCGGCGACAGCAAATGGCGGCGTTTCCTCCGGGTCACGCTGCCGCTGTCGGCGCCAGGCACCATCGGCGCCGCCCTCCTCGTCTTCATCCCGACGGTTGGCGACTATGTGACTCCCACTCTGGTCGGCGGCCCCGGCGGTACCATGATCGGCAATCTCATCCAGGAGCTGTTCCTGCGCCAGAACAACGCGCCGCTCGGCGCTGCGGTCGCCATCGTCATGATGCTGGTCATCGGCCTCCTGGTATTGATCTTCCTCTGGCTTATCGGCTTCCACAAACTCAGATCGCGGGTCGGTTGACGTTATGAAGCGCCCCCTGCTCTTCTATGCCATCCTCTTCATGGTGTTCCTCTATGGCCCGATCCTCCTGGCGCCCTTGTTCTCCTTCAATGACAGCATCTTCGCCACCTTTCCCCTCAAGGGCTTCACATTCCGCCACTATGCCGGGCTCGCGACGAATACCGGCCTGCTCCAGGCGCTGGAAGCGAGCCTGATCGTCGCCACCGCATCTTCCATCATCGCGACCGCGATCAGCGTGCCCGCCGCCATCGCTTTGACGCGCCACAAGCTGCCCGGCAGTGCGGCCATCATTGCCGGCATGTCGGCGCCGCTCGTCATCCCCTCGATCATCTTCGGCGTGGCGCTGCTCATCATCCTGTTGCGCTTCCTCGGCGTCGAGCTCAGTCTGTGGACCATTGGCGCAAGTCATGTCTTCATCTGCATCCCCTTCGCCATGACGGTGCTGATGTCGCGCCTTGAAGGCTTCGACAAAAGCCTCGAGGAAGCCTCCCGCGACCTTGGCGAAGGCGCCTGGATGACCTTTCTGCGCGTGACCTTGCCGCTGGCGATGTCCGGCATCATCTCGAGCCTGCTCCTCTGCTTCATCACCTCCTTCGACGAGTTCGTGCTCGCCTTCTTTTTGTCCGGCACCCAGCCGACCTTGCCGGTCTATCTGTTCGGGCAGCTTCGTTTCCCCAACAAGCTGCCGGGCATGCTGGCGCTCGGCTCCTCCATCCTCTTTGCCTCGGCGCTTCTCGTCATCCTGGCCGAGCTCTTGCGCCGGCGCGGCGTGCCTTCCAATTCCGCGGGAGAAACCTGAAATGAGCGAGACCGGAAACGAGGTCATCGAGATCCGGGAGGTCTTCAAGCATTTCGGCCCGGTCGCGGCTGTCGATGGTGTCTCCATCGGAATCAGGCGCGGCGAGTTCTTCTCATTGCTCGGCCCCTCGGGCTGCGGCAAGACCACGCTGTTGCGCATGCTGGCCGGCTTCGAGCATCCGACGAGCGGCGAGATCCTCATTGACGGCCAGTCGATGACGAATGTGCCGGCCAATCGGCGGCCCACGAACATGGTGTTCCAGAGCTATGCGATCTTCCCGCATCTCAATGTCGAGGAGAATGTCGGCTATGGCTTGCGCAACCGCAAGCTGGGCAAGGAGGAAATGCGTGCCGGCGTCGCCGCGGCCCTCGATCTGGTGAAGCTTGGCGGCTATGGCAAGCGCGCCGCCCACCAGCTCTCGGGCGGCCAGCGCCAGCGCGTGGCGCTGGCTCGCGCCCTCGTCTGCCGCCCGAAGGTGCTGCTCCTCGATGAACCTCTGGGCGCCCTCGACAAGAAGCTGCGCGAGGAGATGCAGGTCGAGCTGCGCCAGCTGCAGCGCAATGTCGGCATCACCTTCGTCTTCGTGACCCATGACCAGGAGGAAGCTCTGACGCTGTCCGACCGCATCGCCGTCATGTCCCTGGGCAAGGTGCTGCAGATCGCGCGCGCCGACGATCTCTATGAAAGGCCGAACTGCCGCGAAGTGGCCGAGTTCATTGGCAATATGAACCTGTTCGAAGGCAAGGTCGCCGCAGCCACCGGCGCAAATGTCACCGTCGATACCGCCGCCGGCCAGCTCGTTGCCGAGGCCGACACACAGCTTGCCACGGGCGCTCCTGTCTATATCGCCGTACGTCCGGAGAAGATGACCCTTTCCACCAAAAGGCCCGAACAGGGTCAGAATGCCCTCAAAGGCAGGATCATCGCGGAGACCTATCTCGGCGACCGCCGGCAATATCTTCTGGCCACGGCAGCGCAGGAAAAGCCCGTTACCGTGTCACAGCAGATCTCGGGCATCGAGACGAAAGCGCCGTCCGAGGGCGATGTGTGGGTGAGCTGGCGTCCCGAGCTCGCCCGGCTGCTCACGAGTTAGCGCATGATCCGGAAAAGTGGATGCCGGTTCTCCGGAAAAATCAAGCGCAAATAAAAAGCTGGAGCGCGATGGCGACTCGAAGAGAAGCCATCACGCTCTAGGCCGGGTAACCCATGATATGCAGCGGTGCGGGCCGGCCGCGCAGCTCCGCCACACCGAGGTCACGCCACTGCGCCAGATCCTCACCGGCCTCCTTCAGCATGTCGGCAGAAGCGATGAGCATGACGCCATGAGCCTTGGTTGCCTGCTCCAGGCGGTTGGCGACATTGACCGTGTCGCCCAGCACCGTGAATTCGAGCCGGGTCTCGTCGCCGACAGCACCGATGAAGGCTTCGCCGGCATGGACGCCGATGCCGACCTTGATGGCTTCTTCGCCAGCCGCCGCGCGTGTCTCGTTCCACTGGGCCAGCGAGGCGAGGATCGCCTTGGCGCAGGCGATGGCGCGCCCGCCATCGTCGGTCCGCGCTTCCGGCACGCCGAAGACGAGGAATGCGCCATCGCCGATGAATTTGTCGACGACACCCTGATGCTCTTCGGCGGCAAGACGGATACGGGTGCGAAAGGCGCTCATTACCGAGGCCAGGCGCGCCGGATCGAGCGCCTCTTCCATGGTCACCGAGTTGCGGATGTCTATGAAGAGGAGCGCCACCCGGGCGCGCTGGCCGGATTTGAGCACGGCGACATCGCCGGCGGCGAGCATGGGCGCGAGCTCGGTCGGCAGGAAGCGCACCAGGTTGCTGCGCCGCATCGTTTCCTCGATGCCGCTGCGCAGCAGAGATTGTTCACGCGCCGTCGCCGCGATCAGCACCAGCCCGAAGAGGACGAACATCGCAAGCCGAGCCACATTCGCGGTCGGCCCGAAGAACTGGTAGATGGTGAGTCCGATTGTGGCGTTCTCGCTGCCGGAACTCATCCCTTCGATCCTGAGGGCGAAGACCAGGATTCCCAGCATGAGGACGAGGCTGTAGATCTGGACCGCCGGCCTGAGCCTGAGCGACCCGACCGCCAGCACCAGAAGCGCTGCGACTGCCGCGGGAAGGACGGACACAAAGCGCCCGGGCAATCCCGTATCGACCAGATCGCTGGTGAGCGACAGGCCAATGACCATGATATCGACTGTCACGGTGACATAGGCGATGAGGCGCGACCAGAAGCCAAAATAGAGAAGCGCATAGGTGGCCGCACCCGTCAGGAACAGGACACCTATGACGATGCGCGCTCCCATGCGCGCTTCGACAAGCCCCACATCCGGCATCGGTCCGCGCGAGAAGGCAAATTCGACCGCCATATATAATGCGACTGCCACCACCATGCGCACCACGGCGACGAATCTTTCAGTGGCGACATCGGCTTCGCGCAACAGGACATCTGGCGCGGTTTGTGAGGGCTTGGGCAGACGGGAGATCATGGGCCGTCATAGGTTCTGGGACTGACTGCCGAGCCTATAGCATCCCCTGGGTAGCCCCGCTCAAGTCCCGGTGATTTGGCTCATTCTTTCCGATCTTTAACCCGTGGCAGCCACTTCAATATATGGGTGGCCGCAGCCACCTGCTCACCTGCCTGATTCGTGACCTCGACGGCAGCCAGGGTCCGGCCCTTCTCGGGCTCACTGCCCGTCACTTCATAAGTGACCGTGATCGTGTCCCCGATGAAGACAGGCTTCAGGAACCGGATGCGGTCATAGCCGAGCGACACGGGGTAGAGCGCCGCGTTCCCGCCCACGATCCTGTCGATGATCGCGGTCGAGGCGCGCGACATATAGCCGACGAGCAGCGCCCCATGGGCAATGCGCCGGCCATATTGCGTGCCGCGCATGAATTCCTCATCTACATGATTGGGCGCGAAATCTCCGGTGATGCCGGCGAAAAGATAGACATCGCTTTCCGACACGGTCTTGCTGACGGAGACGCGCTGGCCGATGGCGGCTTCGAGTTCACGCGCCATCGTCACGCCCTCAGCAATTCGCGCGCGATGATCGAGCGCTGGATCTGGTTGGTTCCCTCATAGATCTGGGTGATCTTGGCATCGCGATAGAGCCGTTCCACCTCGAAGCCGCGTATATAGCCGGAGCCGCCGAAGATCTGCACCGCATTGGCGGCATGCTGCACGGCAATGTCGCCGGCAAAGCATTTGGCAATGGCGCAATCCATCGTGGGCGAAAGCCCTGCATCCATGGTCATGGCGGCCCGATGGACGAGCGCACGGCCGGCGGTGATGTCCTTCTTCATGTCGGCCAGCATCCATTGCAGGCCCTGGTTCTCGGCGATCGCCTTGCCGAACTGCCTGCGGGTCCTGGCGTAGTCGAGCGCCGCCTCGAGCCCCGCCTGCGCGATGCCGATCGCCAGTGCGGCAATGCCGATCCGCCCCTTGTCGAGAGCGCTCATCATGATGTGGAAGCCGCGATTGGGTGCGCCGATCAGCGCATCCTCTCCCAATGCAACCTCATCGAAATGCAAGGCGCCCACCGGCGAGGCACGCTGGCCCATCTTCTTCTCTTTCTTGCCGCGCGACACGCCCTTGAGCCCGAGATCGACGACGAAGATCGACATGCCGCGATTGCCGAGCGCGGGATCGGTGCGCGCCAGCACATAGGCGAAATCGGCTACCGGCGCATTGTGGATCCACATCTTGGTGCCGGAGAGCCTGTAGCCCGCGCTGTCCTTCACCGCCGTCGTCTTGATGCCGGACACATCGGTGCCGGCTTCCGCTTCGGTGATGCAATAGGCGACGCGTTTGCGGGCGGCCAGAACATCGCCCAGATAGCGCTGCCGCTGTCGCTCGCTTCCATGCACCGACAGCAAGGTGCCGATCAGCTCGACCAGCCCGCATTGATCGGCAACCGATGCATAGCCGCGCGACAGCTCCTCCATCACCAGCGCATAGCAGAGCGCATCGAGCCCGGCGCCGCCATAGCTGTCAGGCACTGTGATGCCGAACAGCCCAAGCTCGGCCATCTCCTGGTAGATATCAGCCGGAAAGGCTTCGCTCTCATCGAGCTCCGCGGCGCGCGGGCGCACCCGCTCTTCGGCGAAACGTCGCGCCGTCTCATGGATCTGGTCATAGATGTCGGCGGTGAATTTCGGCATGGGGAGAAGAGCGCTCATGGCACCTTCCTCACCAGACGCAGGATCGTCTCCAGATTGAAGGCCAGGCGCTCATCGAGATGTTCGGGCGCCATCAGGTCGCGATCGAAGATGATCGAGCCGGTATAGCGGTTGGTCAGGTAATAATAGCCGATGGCCGCGATGGTGATGTTGAGCTGCACCGGATCGACCCCGGCGCGGAACTCGCCCGCCGCCACGCCGCGATCGAGGATCGCTTTCACCATCAGGATGAAGGTGTCGGTCACCTTGCGCACGATCTGCGAACCCTTGATATGCCGGGCACGGTGCAGATTGGCGCTGTTGACCAGCGACAGGAACTCGGGATGCTCGAGATAATAGGTCCAGGTGAAGCGCACCAGTGTCGCGATCGCTTCCGTGGGCGCGAGCGCGTCGAGATTGAGCTTCTGTTCGGCCGCGCGGATATCCGAATAGGCCGCTTCCAGCACGGCCGTGAACAGCAGCTCCTTGCTGCCGAAATAATGATAGATCATGCGCTGGTTGGATTTGGAGCGCCGCGCGATCTCATCGACCCGGGCTCCGCCCAAGCCTTTGCGCCCGAATTCCACCGTCGCCGCCGTCAGGATGCGCTTGCGCGTGAGATCAGCGTCACGCCCCTTCTGGGTCGCTCTCGGAGCCGCCTCGGACTCGGCGGCGGATGCCGTATTCATGGCTAACACCCTGTTAGAAAATGGTTTTCTCGTAACTGCCTAAAGATGTGGCAGATCTTCTCTGCCGCCTTGACTCGAGCCTAGAATGCAGTAACTATTTAGTGCAGTAAAGCAAAGAAATGGGAGGACGTGAATGACTGCCGGGAAACCGTTTTCGCCTGCTGTGAAATCGTCTGTGAACCGCCGCGCGCTGCTGAAGGGCGCGGCAGGCGCTGCCGCCGTCGCCGCGGTGGCAAGATCTTTTCCGATGCCGGCCATCGCCCAGGAGACCACCTGGACGCTTGCCAATTCCATGCGCTCGGTCGCCAATCCTTATCACGCGACCTTCGCCAAGGGCGGCGAGGATTTCGCCAAGACGGTCGGCGCCAAGTTCGAGACGCTGGTCACCGACGGCAATTCGGAGAAAGGCATCTCCGACATCAAGGCCCTGCTCCAGCGCACCGGCGGCAAGCTCATCCTCAATGTCGATCCCAATGATTCGCCCGATGCGCGGGTGATCGTCGAGGAAGTGAAGAAGGCGGGCGGCTTCGTCGTCACCCAGTGGAACAAGCCCGACGATCTTCACCCCTGGGATTTCGATCCGAACTACGTGGCGCATATGTCCTTCGACGGTGTGCCGACGGCCGAAGCCATCGCCAATGCCCTCTTCGCGGCCTTCGGCGGCGAAGGCGGCATCGTGGCGCTGGGCGGCATTCTTTCCAATGTGCCAGCCATCGAGCGCAAGCTCGGTCTCGACAATGCGATCGCCAAGACCAATGGCAAGGTGAAATTGCTCGACTTCCAGCCAGCCGACTGGAATGAGCAGAAGGCCTTCGACATCACCCAGGCCTGGATCACCCGCTTCGGCGATGAGGTGAAGGGCGTCTTCGCCGCCAATGACGGCATGGGCATGGGCGCGCTCGAGGCGCTACGCCAGAATGGCCTTGCCGGCAAGGTTCCGGTCGTCGGCATCGACGGCATCGATGCCGCGGTGAAGGCGATCGAGGCCGGGGAATTCGCCGGCACCGTCGCCTGGGATCCGCTGTGGACCGGCGGCATGGGCCTTGCGATCCCCTATGCCCATGTCACCGGCAAGATCGACATCACCAAGGAGCCGAAGGAACATCGCGAATTCTACGGCACCGGCATCATCGTCACCAAGGACACGGTCGCCGACTACAAGAACAACCCGCCCAAGACCGATTTCGGCGATCTGTGGGGCAAGGCCACTGGCCAGATCCAGTATCGCAGCTAGCACGCGTTACGTCATCCCGGCGCAAGCCGGGATCCATTGAATAAGTTCACGCGGGTGATATTGATCGCGTTGGAAGAATTTAATGGATCCCGGCTTACGCCGGGATGACGGTTTGATGGGCGATCACGATCTGATCGGGAGGAACCGTTTGAAGACTGCTGCACTGAATGGCGGTGCTTTGGCACAATGGCGCAAATGGGCCCCACTTGCGGTGCTTCTCGCTTTGTGCATCCTGATCAGCCTGTTCAACGGCAACTTCCTCACCATCGGCAATTTCATCCGCCTGCTCAATTCGGCCGCCATCCCGCTTGTGCTGTGCATGGGCGCCACCTTCATCATTCTCATGGGCAGCATCGATCTCTCCGTCGAGGGCATCGTCGCCTTGACGGCTGTGATGGTGAGCCTGCTCGTCACCAATGACATTTCGCCTTACGCCATCGGCCTCTTCGCGGTTCCCCTCGCCGTCATTGCCGGCGGCGTCATGGGTCTTCTCAATGGCCTGCTGCATGTGAAGCTCAAGACCCCCTCCTTCATGACGACGCTCGGCGTCGGCTTTGCCGGCGTCGGCATCGCCATGGCCGTGCTGGGGGGCGATACGGTGCGCATATCCGACCAGACTTTCCGTTTCCTCTCTCTTGGCCGCCCGCTCGGCATTCCCATGGCGGTGTGGATCGCTATCGCCTCGGTCGCCATCGCCTTCATCATCCAGGAGCGCACCCGTCTCGGCCGCTGGCTCTATGCCATCGGCACCGATGAGATGACGGCCCGCCATGCCGGCATTCCGATCGAGCGTACCCGTATCCTGATCTTCACCGTGGCCGGCCTCTTCTATGGGTTGGGCGGTGTCCTGTCGGCGGCGCAATTCGGCCAGGGCCATGCGCTCATCAGCCAGGGCCGCCTCTTCACCACCATTACCGCGGTCGTGGTGGGCGGCACCGCTTTGTCCGGTGGCGTCGGCTCCGTCCTCAATTCCGTCATCGGCGTCATGATCGTCGTCGTGCTCGCCAATGGCCTCGTCCTCATGGGGGTCGAGCCCTATGTGCAGCAGGGGGTCCAGGGCCTTCTCATCATCGCCGCGGTGGCGCTCGCCCTCGACCGCTCGCGCCTCGAAGTGGTGAAATGATGCCGCCGGTCCTCGAATTGCGCGGCGTCTCCAAGTCCTTTCCGGGCGTGAAGGCGCTCGACGATGTCTCCTTCGCCATCAACAAGAGCGAGGTCGTGGGCCTTATCGGCGAGAATGGCGCCGGCAAATCTTCCCTCCTCAAGGTGCTGAACGGCATCTACCAGCCGGATCGGGGCGAGATCCTCGTCAATGGCCAGGCGATCCGGATCGTTTCGCCGCGCCTTGCTTTCGATTCCGGCATCGCCATGGTGTTCCAGGAACAGTCGATCCTGCCGACGCTCACCGTCGCCGAGAACATCTTTCTGGGTCGCGAGGAGGAATTCCTCCGTTACGGCCTGATCTCGAAGGCGCGCATGAATGAGGCGGCGGCCGTCGAGCTCAAGAAGGTTCGCCTCGCCTGCCATCCGGGCACACGCTGCGCCGACCTGTCCTTCGCCGACCGCCAGATGGTGGAGATCGCCAAGGCCCTGTCGCTCGACAGCCGCATCAAGGGCGACGTCACCATATTGCTCGATGAGCCGACCTCGGTGGTCGAGCGCAAGGAAGTCGATCTCCTGTTCGAGATCGTGCGCGATCTCAAGCAGCGCGCTTCCATCGTCTTCATCTCGCATCGGCTCGAGGAGGTGCTCGACATCTCGGACCGCGTCTATGTCATGCGCGACGGCAAGGTGGTGAAGGAGCTTGGCAGCGGCGAGGCGACGGTCAAGGACCTGCACCAGCATATGGTCGGCCGCCAGTTGCATCATGAATATTACCGCGAGGCCCGCCAGGCGGCGCCCTCCTCCCAGGTCGTCCTCAGCTGCAACGGTCTCTGCAAGGAAGGCGCCTTCTCCAATATCAGCTTCCCCCTGCATGCAGGCGAGATCATCGGCATTGCCGGCGTCATCGGCTCGGGCCGCGAGGATCTGGCCCGCTGCCTGGCCGGCCATTCTCCGGCCGACCGGGGGACCTTGACGGTGGACGGCAGTGTCGTCCGCTTCGGCGCTCCCCATGAGGCGGCCCGCAAGGGCATCGGCCTCGTCCCGAGCGAGCGCAAGACCGAAGGTCAGGTCTCGGCCTTCACCGTCGCCGAGAACATGACGCTCGCCGCTTTGCCGAAATATGTCGCGAGCGGCATCTTGCGCTTTGCCGCCGAGCACGCCACCGCCCAGGAATGGATCGGCCGCCTCAAGATCAAGACGCCGTCCACGGCGACCATGGTGGGGAGCCTCTCCGGCGGCAACCAGCAGAAGGTGGTGCTCGCCAAATGGCGAGTCGCCGGGGTGCGCGTGCTGATCCTCGATCATCCGACGCGGGGCATCGATGTCGGCGCCAAGGAGGATGTCTATGAGCTGGTGCGCGACATGACAGCCGAAGGCATGGCCGTCATCCTCCTCGGCGATACGCTGGAAGAGGTCATCGGCCTTTCCAACCGCATATTGGTGATGCGCGATGGCGAGGTGACCGCGACTTTCGAGGCGCCACCGGGCGGCAAGCCCGCCCAGGTCGATCTCATCCGGCATATGGTCTGACATGGTCGACAGATACAAAGCCCTGCTCCAGACCTTCCTTCCGGTGATCGTGCTGGTTCTTCTGGTGCTGCTCATCGGCGGCTATGATCCGACCTTCTTCGCCGCCAGCAATCTCCTGTCGGTCACCGCCGACACCATGACGCTCTTCCTGATGGCCTCGGGCGTGACGCTTGTCATCATGATGGGCGGCATCGATCTCTCGGTCCAGGCGGTGGCCTCGATGACGAGCTGCATCCTTGCCGCCTACTTGCCGCGCTATGGCATTTTCGCCATTCCGCTCGCCGTGCTGGGCGGTGCTGTCGCGGGCTTCGCCGGCGGCTTCGTCTCGACCAGGCTGCGCATCCCTTCCTTCATCGCCACCTTGGCCGTAAGCGGCGTCGTGATCAGCGCCGGCTATTGGTTCTCCGACACGCGCTCCGTCAACATCCCGGCCGAATTGCGCGACAGCTATCTTGGCTGGGCCGTCGGCGACACGCTCGGCATTCCGCGAGAGATCTGGGTTGGCGCCGTCTTCCTCATCATCCTCAGCGCCATCCTGCAGCTCACCCCTTTCGGCCGCCTGGTGCGCGGCATCGGCGCCCAGGAGCGCGCCGTCATGGCCTCGGGCATCGACGTGAATCGCATCAAGATCATGGCCTTCACCCTCTCGGGCACCATGGCGGGCATCGCCGGCATCGTCATGGCGGCGCGGCTGGGCTCGGGCTCACCCACCCTTGCCAGCGAATTCCTGCTTCCCGCCATCGCCGCGATCGTCGTCGGCGGCACCGCCATCACCGGCGGCGTCGGCTCGATCTGGCGCAGCTTCGTCGGCGCGCTCATCGTCCAGGTGGTGCGCATCGGCATGACCTTCATGGGCGTGTCGGTCTTCGCCCAGCAGATCGTCTTCGGCTTCATCCTCGTCGCCGCCGTCGCCATCACCATGGACCGCAGCAAGGTGCTGGTCATCAAATAGCCGCAAGGTGCAAGCTTGCTCGCGGGAATGAAGAGAGTCTTCCTCGAGCTGGTACTCGCCGCTTTTGTGGTATTTCTGGCACTCTACGCCGTGACGGTGCAGCCCCTGGTAAGGCCGCTGCCTGCAAAATCGCCTCCCGTGTCGCCGGAACGCCTCGCCGCCCATGTGCGGATGCTGAGCGAGACATTGCATCCGCGCAGCATCGAGAACCTCACCAATCTCGAAGCTGCGGCCGACTATGTGCACAAGGAATTCACCGCTTCAGGTGCCGCTGTCGCCGACCAATGGTTCGAGATCCAGGGCGAAAAATACCGTAATGTGATCGCCCGCTTCGGCCCCGCGGAAGGTTCCCTCCTGGTGATCGGCGCCCACTATGATTCCTTCGAGACGACCCCGGGCGCCGATGACAATGCCAGCGGCGTTGCCGGATTGATCGAGCTGGCGCGTTTGCTTGGCCAAAATCCGCCGCGCCGGCCGGTCGAGCTGGTTGCCTATACGCTGGAGGAGCCGCCCCATTTCCGCACCGAGCAGATGGGCAGCGCCCATCATGCGCGCTCCCTCAGTGCCACCGGCCGTGAGGTGTCGCTGATGCTGGCGCTCGAAATGATCGGCTGGTACAGCGACCTGCCCGACAGCCAAAGCTATCCTTTTCCCGGCATGGACCTGATCTATCCCGACCGGGGCAATTTCATCGCGATCATTGGCCGTCTCAATGATTGGTCACAGACGCGCAAGGTCAAGGCGGCAATGGCCGGGGCCAGCGACTTGCCGGCTCACTCGATCAATACTCTTCCCGTGATCCCGGGCGTCGACTTCTCCGATCATCAGGCCTACTGGAATGAAGGCTTTCCCGCCCTGATGATCACCGATACCGCCTTCTACCGGAATCCCCATTATCACGAGGCGGAGGACACGGCCGACAAGCTCGACTACCAGAGGATGGCCAAGGTGGTGCAAGCCGTTTTCGCGGTGGTGCAATCCTACGAATAGCTGCCCGCCTACCCTTTCGGTGTCGGCGCGTCCTGGCGCAGGAGCCCTTCCTGCTTCAGCTCCTGCCAGAAGGCCGCCGGGATCGGATGGCTGATCCAGGCGATGTTCTGCTCCATCTGCTGGACGGTGCGGGTTCCCGGCACATGCGACGCAATGGCGGGGTGGGCGAGGAGGAACTGCAGCGCCGCCGCCGGCAGCGGCACCTTGTGGCGCGCACAGACCACTTCGATCTTGCGGACCTTGTCGAGGATCGGTTGCGGCGCCGGCGCGTAATTGTACTTGGCGCCCGCAACGGCGCCGGTGGCGAGGATGCCGCTATTGAGTCCGCCGCCGATGACGACGGCGACATTGCGCTCCTCGCATAGAGGCAGGAATTCATCGAGCGAGTCCTGCTCGAGCAGCGTGTAGCGCCCGGCCAGCAGGAAACTGTCGAAATCGCCCTGCTTCAAGGCCTCATGGCACACCTGCCACTCATTGACGCCGAAGCCGATCGATTTCACGACGCCCTGCTCGCGCATCTTCAGCAAGGCCTTGTAGCTTCCGTCCATTGCCTGCCTGAAATAGACCTTTTGCTGCTCGGGTCCATGATTGAACACGTCGCAATCATGGATGAAGGCGATGTCGATGCGCTCGATCGCCATACGCTGCAACGTGTCGTCGAGCGACCGCATCGCTCCATCATAGGAATAATCGAAATGGAGCGTGAAAGGCGCGGCATCGACCCAGGGCGTGAAATCGATGCTGGCCCGCGGCGCCGGCTTGAGCAGCCGCCCGACCTTGGACGAGACGACGAAATCGTCGCGCTTCTTCCAGCGCAAGGCCTGCCCGAGACGGATTTCGGAAAGCCCATGGCCATAGAGCGGCGCGGTATCGAAATAGCGCATCCCCGCAGCCCAGGCGCGTTCCACCAAGGCATTGGAGACCTCTTCCGGGATAGGCTTGAGGAAATTGCCGATCGGGGCGGCGCCGAATCCCATATCGGTGACCGTGAGACCGGTCCGTCCAAATTTCCGCAGCTTGATGGCCATCATTCCCTCACCCAGTTGGCCCGGCCACCCTAAGGTAAGTAACTAGATGGTGCAATAGTATCCGCGGGGATTGATGAGGATCTTTGGCCCGCTCGCCTAGCCGCCAAGGCTCGTCATGAAGGACTTGAGCTCGGCCGGGTCCATCCGCACGATATGCTTCTCCTCCGGATAGGCCAGGCTGTTCACGTCGGCCACGAATTCCGAGAAGGCGGCGATGCGCTCTTTCTGCAGCCGGTCATATTCGGCGGCGAAATTGCGATAGACCTTCGAATGCCTGGGCATGTGCCCGCGATTGGTGCCCAGCACATCCTCGGCGAAGAGATATTGCGCATCGCAGCCGGTCCCCGCCCCCATCGACAGCATGATCAGCGAGGTGCGTTCGGAGATCGCCTGCGCCACTTCCACCGGCACGACCTCGATCTCGGCCCCGAAGGCGCCCACTTCCTCATAGGTCTTGACCGCCTCGAAGATCTGGAGCGCGCTCTCGGCCGTCTTGCCGACCGCCTTGAAGCCCCCTGTCCATGTCGCTCGCGACGGGATCAAACCGACATGCCCGATGACCGGGATATTGTCCTCGGCCAGCCGCTTCACCGTCGGAAAGCCTGCCGCGCAATAGATCGCATCGGCACTCGCCTTGTAGAGCCTGAAGGCGAAGCGGACGAAGTCATCCGCTGTCCCGAATTCATAGAAATTGTCGCCCGGCATCGAGAACAGGCTCGGCGCCGCATCGCGATATTGCGGATTGAGCAGCAGCTCGGGCGGTATGGAGACGATATCGACACCGGCTCTCTCCGCTGCTTCCGCCTCCTCCAGCGTCATCACCCTCAGCATGGTGAGCTGCCGCTTGCCCTTCATCGCCCGGATATCGGCGACCGTCGGTCTCTTCCGGCTCATCTTTTCTTCCCTCTGTACGCCCTGAATATGATCAATCGAGCTGGATCATCACCTTCCCGGCCTCGACCTTGACCGGATAAGTCTTCAGATTGATGCAGACCGGCGCGCCCTTGGCCTCGCCCGTCTTGTAGTTGAACCGGCCATTATGCTTCGGGCATTCGATGATATCGTCCATCACCAGGCCATCGGCGAGATGCATCTTCTCATGGGTGCAGAAGCCATCGGTCGCGAAGAACTCATCATCGGGAGAGCGGTAGATCGCGAATGTCCGCCCGCCATGGTCGAAACGGATCACATCTTCCGTTTCCACATCGCCTTCGCTGCAGGCCTCGACCCATTCACTCATTACAGTCGCTCCAATCTGATGTTCTGAAAATGCGCGCTATTCGGCGGCGTTTGCCATGTTCACCGCGTGGAACTCCTCGCGATAGGGCTTTGCCGTCGGCGGCAATTCGCGCTTGAGGAAATCATCCTCATTGCGCAGCTGCCGCAGGATCACCGGCCATACTTCGCGATAGGCATGCCATATCGAGGGATTGGCCACCGGCAGGTCGTGCTTGATCATCTCATGCAGCTTCGGCAGCGCATGATAGGGCACCATCGGGAACATGTGATGCTCGACGTGATAATTCATGTTCCAGTAGATGAAGCGGCTCACCGGATTCATATAGACGGTGCGGGTATTGAGCCTGTGATCCGTGACATTGTCGGCGAGCCCGATATGCTGCAGCAATCCGGTCATCACCATATGCCAGCAGCCATACATGCGCGGCAGGCCGATGAGCATCAGCGGCAGCCAGGAGCGCAGATAAAAGGCGGCAGCCAGGGTCGCGATATAGATCGCGATATGGATGCGCCCGGCAGTGACGACCTTATGCTGCTCCGTCTCCGGGATATAGGATTTCTCGTCCGGCGATACGATGCCGAGCGCATTCCTACCCAGCGCGATCAGCGAGTACCAGACATCGATGATGCCGACGAAATTGAGGACGAGGCGGATCAGATCGGGCGGGCGCATCACCGCGATCTCGGCGTCGCGGCCGACAATGATCGTGTCGGTATGGTGACGCGCATGGCTCCACCGCCAGGTCGTGGGGTTGCGCATCAGCATGAAGCTCGCAATCTGGTAGATCACGTCATTCATCCAGCGGGTGCGGAAGGCCGTGCCATGGCCACCCTCATGCCAGCGCGAGTCGCTCGATGACCCGTAGAGCACGCCATAGACGAAGAAGAACGGCACGCACCACCAGCTGCCCCAGAAATAGATGCCGCCGGCCGCCGAACCTATGATGGCGGCGAACCAGATGATCGTGTCGCGCATCGCCGGCCCGTCCGAGCGCTGCATCAGCTGCTTCATCTCCTTGCGCGAAACATCAGTATGATACCACTCGGCCGAGGCGAGGCCGGTTTCGATCGCCTTCCTGGTGCTTTCGCCGACGAGGCTGTAATCGCGCTTCTTCTTTCCCACGGTCGCTGTCATTCTGCACTCCTTCGCGGTCCGAGCGCCGGAAACCTGCCGGACGGCGCCGGGAAGTCTTCCTGCGGCTGGCGCGCAATCACATTAATACGGCGTTCCGCCGCCGCAATCTCCTCAGCACCGTCGAGCACCCGGAAAGCCGCCTGGTAGGAACGGCTCTCGTCGTGATCGAGCCAGATCATCTCGCCGCGCTCGCGCGCGCTGAGATTGCCGAGCGCATGATGGGTCGAGGGCTCGATGCCCAGCACGTAGTTGCCCGCCTGGAAATTCTGCCATTCATAGAGGCAGGGCAGCTGGTCCTTGCGTGTGATTACCTCGAAGCCGAGGCCCAGCCGGTCATTGACGACCGCCACGGGCACTTCGCCTTTCCCATCCGCGGCGAGCTCATGCTGCCACACCTGCTCGCGAAACCCCGGCCGTGGTGCCGGAATGGTGCGATAGCCGGCTTTCTGGTCGCGATAGGCCTCGCCCGCATGCGCCGCCCACACGACATCCCTGATGGGCGCCAGATAGCGCGAGCCCTCATCCAGCAGCGGATAGCCGACATTGACATGGTAGAAGAACATATGCGGCGTCCTGGCGAAACCGTGATTGACGACCCTGTCGGAGATGCGGATCTCATTGCCACCCATATCCGCCTCGATCCGCCGGATGAGATGGAGATCCTCCCCGAACACCGCCGATTGCTGGATGGTGCCTTCGGCCCACAGGATGCAACTGTCGCCGTCCCAGCTCTCGCCATAGCCGGTGAGACGCGCCGGGATGGTGCCCACCCGCCCATGCAGCGAATGCCGCACCGACTTCCGGCCCGGATAGTTGTAATTGTCGGCCGGCACCACCGCGGGCCCAAGTATATGATCGAGGCCACAGGTGGCGAGGAGGCCTGAGAAGGAGCGCGCCCAGCCGAGCCCGTTTTCGCCTTCATAATCATGCAAGCCCGGATGCCGAAAGCCGCTCGGCGAATGCCAGCCGATCGCCTGGCCCTTATACTCGCAATCGGCGATATCGAGGGCGCGGTCGACGAGCGCGGTGAAGCGCAGTCCCGTCCCGGTGCGGAATTCGAGCAGGCGTATGCCGCGCTCGACGCCATCGCCCAGCGTCATCAGCCTGACACCGGCGAATTGCGAAAGCATGCCCGAACGTTCGGCGACCGCCCGGCGGGAAAGCGTCTGTCCGTAGAGTCGCACCATCAATGCACCTGCTTGTCCCTGAGGAGCTTGGACATATCGGCGCCCATGATCAGGCTCTCGACCGTCAGCAGATCCGTATCGGCAACAGTGCGTTCGGCGACGATCTCGCCCCGGCGCATCACGATGATGCGGTCCGCCACTTCGAAGACGTGATGGATATTGTGCGTAATGAACAGCACCGTATGGCCCGCCGCCCGCACCTCCTTGACGAAGCGCAGCACGCCATGTGTCTCCTCGACGCCCAGATTGTTGGTCGGCTCATCGAGGATGATCACTTTCGCCGCAAACTGCATGGCCCGCGAAATGGCGATCGACTGGCGCTCGCCGCCCGACAGCGTGTTGACCGTCGCATCGGCATCGAGCTTCTTGGAGATGCCCACCCGCTTGAGGAGCGCCGAGGCTGAGCTGCGCAATTCGGTGAAATCGAGCGGCGCCAGCACGCCGAGGAAGGACAACTTCACCGGCTCGCGCCCGAGAAACAGATTGCGGGCGATGGAAAGATCCGGGGCGAGCGAGGTATCCTGGTGGATCGTCTCGATGCCGAGATCGATGGCGTCTCGCGCCGATGTGATGGCAACCTTCCTTCCATGCATGAAGATCTCGCCGCCATCGATCGGATGGACGCCCGATATGGCCTTGATGAGGGTCGACTTGCCGGCGCCATTGTCGCCGACCAGCGCCACCACCTCGCCCTCCTTCAGCGTCATCGAGGCGTTCTTGAGCGCATTGACGCTGCCGAAGGACTTCCTGATCCGCTCCAGCCGGAGCACTTCCGCGGTCATCGCCAGGCGCTCCTTTTCTGGATGAGTGCATGCAGCACCAGCATCACCAGGATGATGGCGCCGACAAAGATATTGAATGCAAGGCCCGGCACGCCGATGAGAACGATGCCGTTGCGGATGGCGCGCAGCATGAAGGCGCCGACCACCGTGCCGAGGATGGTGCCGCGCCCGCCGGTGAGCGCCGTGCCGCCGACCACGACCATGGCGATGACCTCGAGCTCATAGCCGGTGCCCGCGACCGGCGAGGCGGCCGAGATGCGGAACGCGCTGATCATCCCGGCGAGGCCGGCAAGCACCGAGGTGAAGATGAACAGCCAGATCTTGACGGCATCGGCCGGCACGCCGCGCGCCACCGCCGCATTGCGGTTGGAGCCGATGGCACTGATCCAGTTGCCGAGCTTGGCATAGTTGAGGATATAGGCGCATAGCAGCGTCAGGGCGATGAACCACCAGAGCGAGACATAGAGCTTGAAGGGCCCGAGATCGAAGCTGCCGGCGAGCAAGGTCACGAAGACGCCAGGCTGGTCCCAGGATTTGAGCGGGAAGCCCTGCGTGATATAGAGCGCCGCGCCGCGCACGATCAGCAGCATCGACAGCGTCACCAGGAAGGAAGATATGCCGATCTTGGTGACGATGAGGCCGTTGATTGCCCCGATGGCGATGCACACCAGAAGGCCGATGAGCAGCGCCACGCCGATATCGATACCGGCCGTCTGCGCCAGCAGCATCACGATGACGGGCCCCAGCGCGAAGACCGCGCCGACCGAGAGGTCGAACTCGCCCGCCGTCAGGAGCAGCGTCATGGCCAGCGCCATGATGCCGAGCTCAGGCAGGAAGGCCATCATGTTGGAGATGTTGAGCGGCGACAGGAAGTTCGGGTTGACCGCCGAAAAGGCGGCCAGCACGATCACCAATATGGCAAGCGAAGCGAATTGCGGCGAAGCCAGGAGGCCGCGCCATCTTTCGCTTCTCATCTCCAGTTTTTCAGCAACTGCGGTCATTGGACGTTTAACCTCGCGCTCCCCCAAAATCTCCCTCCGCCGCGCGAAGCGCGGGGAGGGTGGACGCCCGCAGGGCGGACGGGTGGGGTCTCTCCGCCTCCATCTGCTTGCAGGCAACTTTGCTTGCGAGACATTCTGGCGTTAACACCCCACCCGTCGCGCGTTCCGCGCGCCACCCTCCCCGCCTTCGGCGGCGGAGGGAGGAACAAGCGCATCGGTGGGCGTGTCGCATGGTTCCGAACTGCTTCACTTTTTCTCATAGAGCTTCAAAATCGGCTCGACGCTCGATTTGTCGTAGAGACTGAAGGTCTGGATATCATAGCCGATCGGCTCGCCGGATGCCGCCAGATCGAGCAGCGCGACCGGCATGAAGCCTTGGGCCGAGGGGAACTGCCAGGCCGCGGCATTGACATAGCCGTCGCGCACCGCTTCCGCCGTGTCCTTGGAATTGCCCCAGCCCACCACCGGGATGGAGCCGGGCTTGATGCCGCCATTGTCGAACACCTTGCGCACCGCCGCCGCGACCGAGTCGCCCAGCGCGATGATCGCCGGCGGGTTGTTCGCCAGCATATAATCGCTCATCTTGGCGACGATGCCGGCGGGATCGGTGCCCGCATCAACGACATCATATTTGATGCCGAGCGGATCGAAGACGCTGGCGATGCCCTCGGTCTCGAGCTGCTGATAGCTAGCGCCCGGCACTTCGACGGGGAGGAAAACCCTGTCGCCCTGCTTTACCAGCTTGTTGTCGACCAGGAATTTGGCCCAGGTGACGCCGGCCTGCCTGAGATCGGCGCCGACATAGGCCTGCCGGCCCGTCGCCGTGTCATCGGTGTTGAAGAACACGATCGGGATGCCGGCATCCTTGGCGGCCTTCACCTCGGCATTCCACAGGCCGGGCTGCGCCGAGGTGGTGCCGATGCCGTCGGGCTTAGCGGCGATGGCCGAGTTGAAGGCTTCCTTCTGGGCCGCCATGTCGCCGCCCGAGAAGGAGATGTTGCATTTGACCTTGAGCTGCTCGCAGGCCTTGGTGGCGCCGGCATTCCAGTCGATCCAGAAGGCATCCGACGGCCCGCCATGCGAGAGAAGATAGAAGGTCTTCTCCTGGGCGTGAGCGGTGCCGGCAAGGACCGAAGCGGCGATGAAGGCCGCTGCGGCGGCGATATTCAGTCTGGCTATGCGCATATCCATCACTCCACGAGTTAGAGTCCGTTGGAACGAAACTTGCCGTCGAGAAATTTCTTGGCCCTCGGAACATCGTCTTCCGACAGATGCTCGATGATCATCGGGATATTCGGATGCTTTTCCGAAAGCCGCCGCAGATAGAGGTCGTAATTGAGCGAGCCCAGGCCCGGCGCCGGCAGCTCGATCTCGCCCACGCCGCGGAAAGTATGGCTCTCAAGCGCATCCGCATCGCCGATATCGGCATGCTTTTCGCTCTTGTCGGTGCCGGAGCGCTTCACATCCTTGGCATGCGCGATCCTGATCTTGTCGGTCAGCGTGTCGAAGACCTGATTGAGGATCTGGTCCATCTTGTCGATATTGTGGGTTTCGAAATAATTGGTCGGGTCCATCAGGAGCCCGAGGCCCGGGTGATCGACCTGGGCGAACATCTTGACCGTCTCTTCGACCGAGCCCACGACATTGTTGACATAGGTCTCGAGCAGGAAGACCGCGCCATGGTCGTAGGCCGTCTGCGCCAGATCGGCGATCACCTTGCGGCAATCCTCGAAGCCCTCTTCCGTCTTGTTCTTCGGGTGATGCACCCAATCAGATTCGGTGTTGAAGGTGCCGGTCTCCGAGATCACATAGGGCGTGCCGAAATGGCGCGCATTGCGGATGATCTCTTTCAGATAGCCGACGCGCTTGTCGCGCTCCTTCTTGTCGGGATGCACGATATTCGTATAACCCGACACGCAGCAGATCGGCAGGTGATGGTCACGAAACACGTCGCGCACCTTCCTGGCCTTGTCCTTGGTGATCTGGCCCGCCGACAGGTCGACATCCTTGAAATGGAGATCGAGCTGGACGGTGTTGAAATTGAGCCCACGGATCTTTTTCGCGGTCTCTTCGAGGCCATAAGGAAAGTAGCCTGTGAATATGCCGGCTTGCATCATGTTGGATAGCTCCTCCCAAAGCGATTGAAGTGGTTTCTCAGTTGGTTGAAATCTCGGAAAGCCTGACTGACCGGCCCTTGGCGATCGAGCGATAGCCCGCTTCGACCAACGCCATGGTCTTGACATTGTCGGCGACGGAAAGTGCCGGCGGCGTGCCGGTCTTGACCGCATGCTGCAGCTGCTCCATCACGCCGATGAAGGCATGCGGGAACCACATAGTCTTCCAGGCGGGCGTCACCCATTTGCCGCCGGTCGTCTTGGCCGAGGCATAGGACAGGGTAGACGCCGCCCCCGTCGGCCAGCCGATCGTGCCCCTGGCGACACCATGCGTGCCCTCGACCCGCCAGTTGATATGCTGGTCGTCCTTGTAGCGGTCCTGGCGCGGCCCCGACCACACATCTTCGAGCGACACCGCCATCAGGCCCGACGGGAACTTCATCGTCGACACGATGATGCCGTCCGAATGCTCGAACTTGGTGCGCGGGTCTTTCCGGGTGAGAGTCGTGATCTCGCTCGGATCGCCGAACAGGAAGCGCAGCACGTCGAGATGATGCACGCTCATATTGGAGAGCGTCAGGCGATCGTATTTCCGCAGGAAGCCCTGCCAGTGCGGGATCGCATGCATGTCGATCTGGGCGAAGACGATGTCACCGAGCGCGCCCGATGTGATGATCTGTTTCAGCACGCGCATCGACTGGTCGTAGCGCATATTCTGGTTGACGGAGAGGGTCTTGCCGGCCTTCTCCGCCTCATCGCGCAATCTGATCGCTTCCTTGAGCGACAGAGCGAGCGGCTTCTGCGCCAGGATCGCCTTGATGTGCTTCTGCTTGAGCGCCTTGCGGATGAGCGCCGGCTGCTGGTCGGGCGGATAGGCAATATCGATGATGTCGATGCTTTGGTCCCGGATCAGCTCTTCCGGCGTCGCATGGACCTTCGGGATCCCCCAGCGCTTCGCCACTTTCTCGGCATTGGCCCTGGTGCGCGAGGCGATGGCGGCAACCGGAAAGCCTGCCTGCTTATAGGCGGCGAGATGGCATTCAGCCATGATCATGCCGGCGCCGATGCAGCCGATCCGGTAGCTCTTGGTGCGAATCTTGACATCCGGCTCGAACTTGAGCGCCTTGGCCATCACTTCCTCTCCCATTTTGTTCTTGTCATCCGTCTCATCGCGGCAGCGCTGCTCCCGCTTTGGAGAAATAATGGACTCGCGCCGTATCGCAGGCGAGCGCCACCTTGGTCTCCGGCCTGATGTCGGGCTGGCCGCGCATCAGCGCCCGGATGCGTGTCTGGCCGGCATCGACGGTCACGACCGTGTAGCCGCCAAGCGGCTCGACCTCGAACACTTTCGCCGGATTGCCGCCATCGGACGCCGACCACGGCCTGACTTTTATGTCTTCCGGGCGAACCCCGATTTCGGAGATATCTCCCTTTGCACCGAAGCCCGGAATGCTGATGGCGCCGTCGGCAATGAGGCCTGACGGCAGGATGTTCATCATCGGCGAGCCGAGAAGCCTTGCGACATAGCTGCTGGCCGGACGATCATAGATGTCGGCCGGCGTCCCGATCTGGCGGATATGCCCTTCCTCCAGGATCGCCATGCGGTCGGCGACCGACATCGCCTCTTCCTGGTCATGGGTGACATAGATCAGCGTCTTGCCGAGCTCGCGCTGGATGCGCTTGAGCTCGACGCGGGTCTCCTCGCGCAAACGCGCATCGAGCGCCGAGATCGGATCATCCATGAGATAGGCGGCGGGATCGCGCACCAGTGCGCGGGCGATCGCCACGCGCTGGCGTTCGCCGCCCGACAGCTGCGCCGGCGCCTTGTGCAATATATGCGCGATATGGAGCTTGGCCGCGACATCGGCAAGCTTGCGCTCGATCTGGATGGTGGGAACTTTGCGCTCGACCAGCGGAAACCGGATATTGTCGGCGGCACTCATATGGGGGAACAGCGCCAGGTTCTGGAACACCATGGCGACATTGCGTTCGGCAGGCGAAACCTGGTTGACCGGTTTGCCGCCGATCAGGATCTCGCCCTCATCCGGCGTCTCGAGACCGAGAATGAGCCGCAGGATGGTCGACTTGCCGGACAGCGGCGGGCCGAAGAAGCAGAAGAACTCATTGTCGTTCACGGTGAACGAGGCATCGCTGAGCGCGATCGCTTCGCCGTAGCGCTTGCTGACATTGTGGAAAGCGATCTCGGCCATGGCTCAGGCTCCCTGCCCGATCGCAGCACCGCTCGCCCGGTCGAAGAGACGGGCACTTTCCATATGGGGCGTGATGATCGCAGACGCGCCCAGCGAAACCCTGGCATCATTGTCGAGCACGACCTTCATGGCGCTCTCGCTCTGGCCCAGATGCACAATGATGCGGGCACCGATGCGCTCGACAAAGGTCACGGGCGCCTTCATGCCGCGTCCTTCATGGGCGATCGTCGCCTGCTCGGGCCGGAAACCGAACAGCACATCGCCCCCATGCCCGCGCAGCCGCTGTGCCAGCTTCGCCGGCAGCAGCGGTGTCAGGCCGACCGGCCCCAGATCGATGACCATGCCCCGGTCGCTCTCGGCCGGGCGGCCGGGCAGCAAATTCATGCCGGGAGACCCGATGAAGCGGGCGACGAAGACATTGGCCGGATTGTTGTAGACTTCGATGGGGGAACCCACCTGCTGCAGCACGCCATGATCCATGACCGTGATACGATCCGCCATGGTCATCGCCTCGAGCTGGTCATGCGTCACATAGACCATCGTCTGCCTGAACTGGCGCTGCAGATGCTTGAGCTCGGTGCGCATCACGGCGCGGAAGGCGGCATCGACATTGGACAGGGGCTCGTCCAGCAGGAAGATCGCCGGCTCGAGGATGGCCGAGCGGCCGATCGCCACGCGCTGCAGGATATTGACCGACAGCCGCTCCGCCTTGCGGTCGAGAAGCGGCGTCAATTGCAGAAGCTCGGCAATGGCGCCGACCCGCCTGTCGATCTCAGGCCTGGACGCACCATGCATCCTCGGTCCATAGGCCAGGTTCTGGCGCACCGTCATATGGGTGAAGATCGCATAATTCTGGAACACGAAGCCGACGCCGCGCCGCCCCATCGGCACCTGCGCCATGTCGCACTCGCCGAACAGGATGCGTCCCTGCGTCGGCTCCTCCATGCCGGCGATCATGTTCATGGTCGTCGTCTTGCCGCAGCCCGAGGGGCCGAGCAGCGCCATGAACTCGCCATCGGCAATATCGAGATCCATGGTCTTGAGGGCGGTGAAATCGCCGAACTTCTTGGAAAGGCCCTGAAGATGGATGGCGCTCATGCCGCGGCCTCCCGGTTGGCCGCCATGCGCTTCATGGCCAGGACGGCGGCGACGGAGAGAACAACCAGGATCGCCAGCGCAATGGCCGCGACATAGCCCCAGATCAGGTCCTGCGTCGTCACTTTATATATGTAGACGGAGATGGTCTCGGTCGCGACCCCGGGACCGCCGCCCGTCATTATATAAAGCGTGTCGAAGATCTTGAAATTCTCGATCACCCTTATAGCGAGCGCGATGATGATGATCGTCTTCATCTTGGGAACCACGATGGTCACGAAACGCTGCCAGGCATTGGCGCCAAGGAGCGTCGCCGCCTTGATCTGGTCCTGCGGCACGCCGACCAGGCCCGCCAGCAGGATCAGGAACATCAGCGGCGTCCACTGCCAGATATCGGCAATCATGACGGCGGCAAGCGCCAGCTTCGGATCGGAAAGCCAGGCGATGGCGACGGGAAAGCCGAGCAGTCCCGACAGCACGTCATTCACCGGCCCGCCCGACTGGAACAGCATGAAGAACATGTAGCCCGCGACCGCCGGCACCACCATCATCGGCATCAGCAGGATCGAGTAGAACAGTTTCTTGCCCGGGAAATCATCGGCGAACAGCGTTGCAAGCGCCAGCCCGAGAAGGAACTCCACCGGCACACAGACCAGCATCACGACAAGCGTGCGCCACAGGGCACTCCAGAACCGGCCGTCCATGGCAAGGTCGGTATAGTTGGCGAAGGTGTTCCACATCTCCCAGGCATTCCACCAGTTGGTGCCGGAAAGCGGCGACCAGTCGGTGAGGCTGATATAGGCCTGCATCAGGAGCGGAAAGGCCGAGATGAAGAGCACGAGGATCTGCGCCGGCAAGGTCAGCCGGAAGCCGAGCCTGGCCCTTTCATCCTGGGCAGGCGCCGAAGATTTCGGAGCGGGCGCACTCATTTCATTTTCCGAAGCGACGGCCATGGTCATTGCTTCAATGCCCCGAAGGTGAGCCCGCGCACCAGATGGCGCTGGATGGCGATGCCCATGATGACGGGCGGCACGGCGGCAATGAGGCCGAGCGCGGCTTTGGCGCCGTAAAGCTGTCCCGTCATCGAGGAGGAAAGCGACGCCATATAGACCGGGATGGTCACCCATTCGCGCGTGGTCAGGAGGAGCGCAATGAGATAGTCGGACCAGTTGAGAATGAAGACGAAGAGTGCCGCGCTGGCGAGGGGTGCCCGCATCATCGGCAGGGTGATCCGGGTGAAGACGCGCCAGCGCGAGCAGCCTTCCACCAGTCCCGCCTCCTCGATCTCGCGCGGCATGTCGTCGAAGAAGGTCTTCATCAGCCAGAAGGCGAAGGGCAAGGTGACGATGCCATAGATGAGGGCGAGGCCCCACCAGCTGTCGGTGAAATTGAGGAAGGCCCACATGATCATCACCGGGATCATCACGGCCATGGGCGGGAACAGCCTGAGCTGCGTCAAGGCGAGAGGCAGGTTCTGCCCCGCCCCGAAGCGCGACAGCCCATAGGCGGCGGCGGTTCCGGCCGACATGGCGATGATGGTGCCGAGGCTCGCCGAGAGCAGCGAGGACAGGATCGGTTTCAGCGCCGTGCGGTCGAGCGCCACGATGAGATCGCTCGAGGATTCCCCGAAAATGAAGCGGAAATTGGCGAGCGTCGGCTCCTTCGGCCACCAGGTGAGCTCTGCCCCCGTCGCCGACCATTCGCCGATCGGCTTGAAGGCCATCGACATCATCCACAGGATCGGGATCAGCGTCACCGCCAGTGCCGCGAATATCGCGGCATAGCGGAAGATCTCGAACGGGACGGCGCGCTTCATGTCAAACCAATGGTCCGCTGGCTGTAATGGCGGGAGGAGCGTCGCCGCTCCTCCCCTCAGGCTTGCAGGCCGGCGCGTGATCAGGAAAAGTGGATGCCGGTTTTCCGTCCGATCACGCGCCAGACCTTGAATTCTATCAGCTGACGGTGTCCGTCACCGTCGGCCAGGCCTCCTTGTTCGTCTTGATCGCTTCGAGCAATTTGTCCTCGCCGATGCGCCGCGCGATCTTCTTCCATTCGGCCTCGGTATCGGCCATCGCCTGCTCGGCCGTCTTGGCCTTGGTGAGCGCCGCGACGAGATTCTCATCGAGCGCATTGTGGAAGGCGGTGGCGCCCGGATAGTTGATCGTCGGCACCGTGCGCTTCACCGTCTCGCGCACGATATCCATGTGGTAATCGTGATAGGTCTGGCGCACCAGCGGATCGGAGAAGTCCGAAAGCCGGAACGGATCGAAATAGCCGCCGGGATTGGCGGTCATCCAGGCATAGATGCGCGCCGAGCCGAGCCACTGCAGGAAGACGTAGCAGGCCTCTGGGTTCTTCGCCTGAGCGGAGACCGAGGCCGAGAGGTTGAGCCACAGCACCGAGCGGCTGATCAGCTTGCCGTCGACCTCGCGGCCGGGCGGCAGCATCGAGCCGATCTTGCCGGTGACGGCCGAATCCTTGTTGGCCGCATTGTCGAGGAACTTGGGCAGGTTCGAGAAGGCGCAGGTCATCGCCGCGCCCGCTTTGGCGAAATTGCCATATTGCTCGGGCCAGCCCCAGGAGACGGCATCGGGCGACTTGTAGGCGAGCGAGGCGATATATTCATTGGTCGCCGCAACGCCCGCATCGGAATTGATCAGCGCCTTGCCGGTGTCGTCGAACAGGAACTGGTTGGGCGAGCCCATCGACACATAGCGCTGATACCAGTTGGTATAGCCCCAGCCCTGATTGCGCAGGTCGGTCGAGCCGAGCAAGTTCTTGTCGGGGCGATGGAAGAAGGCCGAGATCTCGTCGAGCTGCTTCCAGGTTCTGGGCGGCGCCAGCGCATAGCCATGCTTGTCGGCGAAGGCCTTCTTCTCGGTCTCGTCATTGAAGAGATCGGTGCGATAGACCCAGGTCTGGAAATCACCGTCGAGCGACACGCCATAGGTGGAGCCGCGATACTGGTTGAGCAGCGACACACCCTTGGCGCCATTCACATAGCCCGTCTCGGGCGCATCCCATTCGGGCTTGTGCTTGGCCACATAGTCGTCGAGCTTGACGATACCGCCCGTCTCGGCGAGATCGCCCAGGCGGTTCCACTCGACCGCATAGATGTCATAGGCCCCACCCTTGGTGGAGATGTCCTGCATCGTCTTGGTGAATTCCTGTCCGTTCGGCACGCCGACGATCTCGAGCGTGATGCCGGTTTCCTTCTCCCACAGCGCCTTGATGGAAGGCGCCCCCGCCGGAAAGGGCTGTGTGAGCTGGCCGATCGATCCATCGGAAAGGCCGAGCACGATCTTGTCGACGCCCGCCGCCTTCATCGCCTTCGCCGCTTCGACGGCGCGGCCCTCGGGCGTGTCCGGCCCATATTGATAGCGCTCCGCCCCATCGAAGCCGGTCGGGCCGCCGATCATGCCGGCGGCAAGGGCATCGGCCGCATAGGCGCGGCCCGGGCGGATGAATTTCGGAGCAATCCCGGTAAAGGCGACGAGTGCCGCAGCCTTGCCTCCTGACGCAAGCAGGCGGCGCCGCGACATGCGGATCAGATCTGACATGTTGAAATTCCTCCCATTTGGACTGGATTCTTCCAGATCCATTATGAGGAATATTGACGAGCGATTTTGATGATGTCAACATCATTTCAAATCAAAAAACATCACCATGCACTGCGCAATGAGAAATGCTCCAATGAATCAATGTCCTCCCGCTATGCAGCAGGCATTTCCGCCTTTGCAGTTGATTGATATTGAGGTATTTCCGGCGTCCCGCAAACATACGATCGGATTGCCGGGAGGATGCGAGAAGATACATCATTTCCCCTCAGAATCGGGGCAGAGTAGAGGCTGACGAATGCGCTCCACCCTCCTCGACATTGCACGCGAAGCCGGCGTTTCGGCCGCCACCGTCGACCGTGTCATCAACAACCGGGCGGGCGTGCGCGAACGCACCCGTGAGATCGTGCTCGAGACCGCCAGGCGTCTTGGCTATCTCTCCGCCGAGCACATCACCGTGGAAGGCCAGGCCGACAGGATCCGGCTCGACTTCGTGCTGCCGGTCGGCACCAACACCTTCATCAAGATGCTGCAGAACCAATTGAGCCTGCAGGGCGCGGCGCGCCAGGACCTCGATGTCGAGGTGCATTCGATCGAAGGCTTCAACCCCGATACGCTGGCCCGCAAATTGCGCGATCTGCAGGGCACGACCCAGGGCGTCGGCGTCATCGCGCTCGATCACCCGACGGTGCGTGAAGCCATACGCGGCCTCTCCGCCAATGGCGTGAAGGTCGTCACTCTGGCGACCGATATCGCGCATGTGCCGCGCGTTGCCTATGTCGGCATTGATAACCGCCAGGCGGGACGGCTCGCCGGTTACATATTGGGCCGCTTCCTCGGCACCACCGAGCCCAAGAAGGTCGCGATGTTCGCGGGTTCCCTCTCCTATCGCGGCCATGAGGAGCGCGAAATGGGCTTCCGCCATGTGCTGGCGGAGGACTTCCCCAATCTCACCATCGTGGAACTGCGCGAGATGCGCGACGACCGCGAGAAGGCCTATACCGAAGCCGCGGCCCTGCTCGACCGCCACGGCGATCTCGCCGGCATCTATAATATCGGCGCCGGCAACCAGGGTGTCGCGCGCGCTTTGCGCGAGCGCCATCTCGAAGGCTCGGTCGTGTTCCTGGGCCACGAGCTGACCGAAGGCACCAAGCAATTGCTGCTCGAAGGCACGATGGACGCCATCATCGACCAGAATCCGCGCGTCGAGGCGCGCGAAGCGCTCAATCTCCTGAGCCAGGCGGTGAAGGGCCTGCCCTATGAAGGCCATCCGCCGCGCCTGCATGTGATCTTCAAGGAGAACATCCCGGAAGTGTGAAGCGTAAACTCAAGACGCCTTCACGATGCGAAAGCCTTCCACCTCATGCACCACCGGGAACTTCGCCCAGCGCTCGGCATCGTGAAGGATGATGAGGCGGCCGAGATCGCCGCCGATCTCGTTGTTGATCCGGTCCATCGTCTTGAGCTGCTCCCAGATGCTCCCCACCCCATTGGCGAGCGGCACATAGACGCCGTCATGCTTGTGGCCGGTGATGTTGCGCGCCGCATAGACGCAGTCGCCCGACACGACGAGGCGGCCGCGCCCGGTCTCCAATATGACGAATTGCTGGCCCAGCGTGTGGCCTTCGCCGAACCTCACATGGAGGCCGGGCAGGATATTGTCGCGATCACCGTCGAGCAGCGTCAGGCGATGCTCGACCGACGCATCGAAGGCATTGCGCAGATCATCGGGATTGATGATCGCGGTGAGGAAGCCGAATTGCGGCGGCAGCGCCATCGCCTCGACCCAGGACAGGATCTCGCGCTTCTGGATCCAGATCTGCGCCTTGGGGAACTTCCCGATCGAGCCCATATGGTCGAAATGCGCATGCGACACGACGATATCGGTCACCGCCTCCGGCGCGACGCCGAGCTCGGCCAGCATCCTGAGCGGCGATATCCAGTGCGGAATGCCGAATCTGACGCTCATCTCGGCGCCGATCCCCTCGCGCATGAAGCCGGTATCGACCAGCGCGATGCGCCTGCCCTGCCTCGCCATGACGAAAGAGAAGGGCAGATCGACGACGCCGTCATCATGGGCGCCATTGATCAGCCCGTCGACCGGCTGGTCCTTCGAGCGGGCGAATTCGATGACATGGACATCCCAATGCGTGGCATCCGCCATGGTAGCTCTCCTCAGTTTTCGGCCAGCTGGCGGCCAAGGCTCGACAGGCCCACCGCGACGATCAGGATGGCGCCTTGGAAGACATATTGCGAATAGGTCGGCGCGCCGAAGATATTGAGGCCGTTGAAGCCGAAGGCGATGATGAGCGCTCCGACAAAGGTGCCGATGATGTGGAACTCACCGTCCCGCAGCGTCGCGGAACCCAGAAAGACGGCGGCAAAGGCGGTGAGGAGATAGCTGTCGGCGGCGCTCGTGGTACCGCTGCCGAGCCGGGAGGCAAGCAGTATTCCTGTCAGCGCTGCGCATATGCCCGAAATGACGAAGCCCAAAATCTTGATGCGGTCGACATTGATGCCGGTCAGGCGGGCCGCCGATGCATTGCCGCCCACCGCCTGGATCTCCTGGCCGATGGCGCTCTTCTCGACCAGAATCCACAAGCCGCCCAGCACCAGCGCCATGATGACGATGTTGTTCGGGACGCCGAACAGCCAGCGGCCGAGCGAGAGCTGCAGGAAGGCCTCGGGCACGCCGGCGACGATGGGGGCGCCACCTGAATAGGCGAAGGCAAGTCCGGTCAGGATCGTGCCGACGCCCAAGGTCGCGATCACCGAATTGACCCTGATCTTGGTGACGATGAGTCCGTTGGCCAGGCCGATCAGTGCGCCGGCGAGGAGGATGATCACGATCGCCACGGGAATGGGCATTTCATTGCGCACGATGAGTCCGGTGACGAGGATGCCATGCAGGCTCGCCGCAAAGCCGATCGACAGATCGAGCTCGCCGACGATCACCGCCATGGTGAGACCGCCCGCGATGATCATCGCCAGCGAGGCCTGGTTGATGACATTGGTGAAATTGCCCAGCGTCGGGAAGGCCTTCGGCGAAAGGATCGAGAAGGCGATGATCATCGCCAGGAGCCCGATGATGGTGGAATAGCGCGCGAAGATGCCCAGCGCCCGCTTGCTCGCGGGCGACATGCGGCGATTGGCCAGGACCATATCGGTCATGCGTCCCCTCCTACTGAATAGCTTGCCGCGACGATCGCCGCGCGTGTGATGTTTTCGCCTTCGAGCGTGCTGACGATGCGCCCATCGGCCATGACGATCACCCGGTCGGCGAGATCGGGCAATTCGTCGGGCTCGGATGAGATGACCAGCACCGCCATGCCGTTCGCCACCAGGCCGCGGATCAGCCGGTGGATCTCGGCCCGCGCCCCGATATCGACGCCACGCGTCGGCTCATCGAGAATGAGGATCCGCGGCTCGCGCTTGAGCCAGCGTCCGATGACGACCTTCTGCTGGTTGCCGCCGGAAAGGCGCCCGACCGGCGCGTTGATGCCCGCCGTCTTGATGGCGAGCCGGCGCACCATGTCGCGCGCCAGCGCATTGCGTTTGCCGGCACTGATGAAGGGCAGCGCCGGCGAGAAGGTAAGGCTCGCCAGATTGGCAAGCGAGAGGTTGAAGGCGATGCTCCTGGTCAGGAGCAGCCCTTCGCTGCGCCGTTCCTCGGGAACGAGCCCGATGCCGGCGCGCCAGGCTTGCGCCGAATGGCGCGGCGCGAAGGGCTTGCCGGCAAGGGCCATGCTTCCCGCATCGATCCGGTCGGCGCCATAGATAAGGCGCGCCAGTTCGCTCCGCCCCGAGCCGACAAGACCGCCAATGCCGAGGACCTCTCCCTCATGAAGCGTGAAGGAGACGCCATTGACCTTTGGATGGCGCGCAAGGCCCGCGACCGACAACAGGGGCGCACCGGTGACTTTGCGGCGCGCGATTGGCGCCGAGACCGTCTCGCGATGCCCGACGATGGCTTCGACAAGGGCTTGCCGGCTGAGCTCATGTCCTTCGAGGCAGGCGATCGATGCGCCATCGCGGAAGACGCTGACCCGTCGGCACAGCCGCAAGATCTCGTCCAGCCGGTGCGAGACATAAAGGACGGCGACACCCGACGCGGAAAGATGTTTGATGATGGCGAACAGCCGCTCGCTCTCGCCGACCGAGAGCGAGGCGGTGGGCTCGTCCATCACGATCAGGCGGGCCTTGTGCACCAGAGCGCGGCAGATGCTGACCAGCCAGCTTTCGGCCGTCGACAGATGCCTGACTTTCGTGTCGAGCGCGGCATGAAGCCCGACCCGCTCGGCGATCGGCGTCACATCGCGGGCGATCGCGGGCCAGTCGACCAGACCCAGCCATGTCCTCTTGGGCGTGCCGAGCATGATGTTCTCGAGCACCGTCATCGTCGGGACCAGCGCCAGGTCCTGATGGATGAAGCTCATGCCGAGCGCGCTGGCCTGATGCGGGCTGTCGATCGTGACCGGCTTGCCGTCGAGGCTGATGTCGCCGCTGTCGGCCTGGACGAGGCCGGCGAGGATGCGGATCAGCGTCGACTTGCCGGCGCCATTGGCGCCGACAAGTCCATGCACTTCGCCGGGGCAGAGCTCGAGCGAGACTCCCTTGAGCGCCTGGGCGCCGCCGAACGCCTTGCGGATGCCCGCAGCCTTGAGGAACGGGAGCGCGTCTGATGCCACCGCATGAGAATTCGTGTCGAACATCGCGCGGTCAGGCACGCTCCCTCGGTCTTGCTACTTGATCGCGTCCGGATGTTCGGTGAGGAACGTCTCGACGCTCTCCTTGGTGACGACCACGGCCGGCACTTCGGCCGCCTTCGCCTGCCAGCTTGCGCCCGCTTTCTTGATCTCGTCCAGCATCTTCACCATGTTGTAGCCTTCGGTGAAGCTGTCCTGCCAGGCGGTCGCGGTCATATGACCGTTCTTGATGTTCTCCAGCGCCTGGGCATTGCCGTTGATGCCATAGACCTTCACATCGTCGCGCCCTTGCGCGCGCAATGAGCCGATCGCCCCGATCGCCGGGTCGTCCCAGCAGCCCCAGATGGCGAGCGCATCGCCGCCGGCCGGATGCGAGGTGAGCCAGGCATTGGCATATTGCGCGCCATCCTCGAAATAGCCCGGAATGCGCACTTCGTTCTTGGTGACGGTGATGTCGGGATGCATCTTGAGGATCTCGTCCATCACCACTTCGCGGTTACGGCAGACCTCGCCGGTGCGATAGGTCAGCGCCAGGACGCTGCCCTTGCCCTTCATCTGCTCCACCATCATCTCGACGATCGGCGTCGCCATCGGGCCGCCGGAGCCATTGGTCGCCGCAACCGTGCCGCCAAGGCCACCACCCCAGGTCACGACGGGGATGCCAGCACTCTTGGCGGCATCGAGGCCGGCGCCGATCGACGACACCGGAAACACCATGTCGATGATCGCATGGGCGCCGCGCTGGGCGAAATTCTGGATGCCGGCATTCGCCTGGTCGGCGCTGCCCGCGGCATCGATGACCGATACCTCCCAGCCGAGCTCGCCGGCGGCTTTCTCGGCCCCCTTGATGTAGCGAACATTGTTCGCTTCGGTCGCGGCGATCGAGACGATGCCGATGAGCGGCTTGTCGGCGGCAGCGAGATGGCTCGCTCCCAGTCCGAGGCCTAGGGCGAAGGCGCACAGAGCCAATGTCTGTCTCATTATATCCTCCCATGAACGGCTGCCGTTTGACTGCGTCAGCAAACGTTACCTAACCGTTTCGATAGAATTCCCGATCGGGCTTCGGCAATCAAGTAAATTTTCGCATAGACAAAGCATTTTTCGTCGGCAAGTATAGCTAAACGTTTAGCTGGATGTGATATGGCAACCATCAGGGATGTGGCCAAGGCCGCCGGGGTTTCGACAGCGACGGTTTCGGCCGTCGTGAATGACTCGGCCTATGTGAGCCCGGAGCTTCGCGCGCGCGTCGAGGCCGCGGTGCGCCAGCTCAACTACGCCCCTTCCATGGTGGCGCGGAATCTGAAGCGCGGCAAAAGCCAGCTCATCGCCATTGTCGTCGCCGATCTCGCCAATGCCTTCTTCAGCCGCATGGTCTGCCTTGCCGAAGCGGCCGCCGCCGCCTGGGGCTATTCCCTCGTCGTGTTCAACAGCGATGAGAAGCCCGAAGCCGAGAAGCGCATCATCTCGCGCATCCGCATGCTGTCCTGTGACGGCATCGTGCTGGTGCCCGTCGGCGAGACGGCGCAGAACATGCGCGATGACGATGGCAAATCGATACCGACCGTGCTGTTCGGCCGCATCGTCGATGACCGTCGCTCCGACACGGTGACGATCGACAATGTGTCGGCCGGCCGGCAGGCCACCAACTATCTGCTCGATCTCGGCCATCGCCGCATCGGCTCGATCACCGGCCCCTTGCAACTCACCACCGGACGCGGCCGCCATGAGGGCATGATGCAGGCGCTGCAGGCCCGCGGCGTGACGCCCCTTCCCCACCACATCCGCTCCGGTGAGTTTCGCGAGGGCACCGCCTATTCGGTGGCGCGCGAGATACTGGAAGGCGACGACCGCCCCAGCGCGCTCTATGTCGCCAATGGCGTCATGGCGCTGGGCCTGATGCGCGCTCTGTCCGATCTCGGCCTTAGATGCCCGGAAGACATTTCCATCGCCTCGACCGACACCATACCGGGCATCGGCGGGTTGCGCCCGCGCCTCACCCGCACCGAGCATCCGTTGAGCGACATGGTCAACGAGGCCTTCCGCCTGCTCGTCGATCGCATCAGCAATGGCGCGCCGCCGGCGCCGCGCAATGTGGTGTTCCAGCCAGCCCTCGTCGTCGGCGAAAGCTGCGCGCCCACAGTGCCGCTCGTAGTGGAAAACCACCGCTAGAGTGCGAAGCGGCTTTCGGATAACCCGATGCGTAAACAAAGAGATGGAACACCGGGCCTATTCTATGAGAACGTCCGACGCTCTAGATGTGAGCTTTCAATAGGTTGTCCACTCGGCCACATGCAGAGCCAGGGAGTCTCGGATGAGCGTTCTGAATAGATTTGGCCTTCACGGCAAAACGGCGATTGTCACCGGAGGGGCACGAGGCATTGGTCGCGCAGTTGCCGAGCTCGCGGCTGCCACCGGCGCTGATATCGCAATCGTCGACATCCTCGACAAGGAAAGTCAAGCGACTGCCCACGAAATCGCCCAGTTGAGTGGCAAGAAGGTCCGAGCCTGGACGGCAGATCTCTCTGACCCAAAGGCTGCTCAGGACGTAACGGAGGCAATTGCCGGCGAGCTTGGCGACATCGACGTTCTGTTCAATTGCATCGGAATCAATCCCAATACACCTATGCTCGAGGTATCGGCTGAAGAGTGGTCGAAGGTTATAAACGTGAATGTCAACGGACAATTTTATATCTCTCAGGCGGTCGCTCGAAAGATGGTCCCGCGCGGCAGGGGAGCTATTGTCGCGATCGGCTCGAATTCAGGCTTTATCGTGGATCGTCCGCAGCCCCAGGCACACTACAACACCTCCAAGGCTGCCGTTCATCAGATGATCAAATCGATGGCGATCGAATTGGCCCCCTACGGTATTCGGGTCAACGCGGTGGCTCCTGGATATGTCATTACCGAGATGACGGCGCGCGGCATCAGCAACCCGGCTTGGCTGCCAATGTGGAAGGACATGACCCCGATCGGTCGCTTCGGCCAGCCGGAGGAAATCGCCAATGTGATGCTGTTCCTAGCCAGCGACGCATCCAGCTACATGACCGGATCCATCGTCCTGGCTGATGGCGGATACACCTGTTGGTAAGGAAAGCGCACATGGCCGCTCGCGGCGGAAAGCCGCCGCTGATCGAACCTCAATATCCCGCCGCCTTCCCCGCGGCCGCGCGGCTGTCGATCGCCCCATTGTAGCGGGCGCCGCCGCCTTTCTCGATCTCGCCCAGCGACTTGCCGCCGACCAGAATGCCGGCGGCCTGTCCCCAGACCTTGCCGGCCGCCGCCACATCGAGCTTGTAGCCCATGCCGGCCAGCAATTTCAGCGTGTCGGGCGACAGGCCGTTATTCTCGACATAGACCGTATCGGGCAGCCATTGATGGTGGATGCGTGGTGCATCGATTGCCTCCTGGATATCCATGCCGTGGTCGATGACATTGATGATGGCTTCGAGCGTGATGGTGATGATGCGCGAGCCTCCCGGACTGCCGATCACCATGAAGGGCTTGCCGTCCTTGGAGATGATGGTCGGGCTCATGGAGGAAAGCGGCGTCTTGAGTGGTGCTATGGCATTCGCCTCGCCCTGCACCAGCCCATAGAGATTGGGGACGCCGGGCTTCTGGGTGAAATCATCCATCTCGTTGTTGAGGAGGATGCCGGTGCCCGGCGCCACCACACCGGCGCCGAAGGAGCCATTCAGCGTATAGGTGACGGCGACCGCATTGCCGGCATCATCGATGATCGAATAATGCGTGGTCTCCTTGCTCTCGGCGAAATCCTTCGGCTTTAGGTCCTTGGAGACGCCGGCGCGGTATTTGTCGATTCTGCCGCGGATCTCCGCCGCATAGGCCTTGTCGGTGAGCGTCGCCACCGGATTTTCGACAAAGGCCGGATCGCCCAGCGCCGAATTGCGGTCGACATAGGCATGGCGCATCGCTTCGACCATGAAATGCACCGTATCGGCCGAGCCGAAGCCCAGATGCGCGATCGGATAGAATTCGAGGATATTGAGGATCTCGCAGATGATAAGGCCGCCCGAGCTCGGTGGCGGCGAGGACACGATGTCATAGCCGCGATAGGAACAGGTGACAGGCTTGATTTCGCGCACTTTATACTGCTCGAAATCGGCTTTGGCGAGGATGCCGCCTTTTTCCTGGCTCGCCTTCACGATCGCATCGGCGATCGCGCCTTTGTAGAAGGCATCAGGTCCTTTCTCCGATATCGCCGTCAGCGACGCGGCAAGATCGGGCTGAACGAGTTTCTCGCCCATGCCATAGGCCGCGCCATCGGCTTTCAGGAAGATCGCGGCGGCGGCCTTGTCCAGGGCCAGCCGCTTGGCATTGCCGGCGAGAATACTCGCATCGCCCTGGCCGAGGACGAAGCCTTCCCTGGCAAGTCGAATGGCAGGCGCCAACAATTGCGCGCGGGCGAGCGTGCCGTATTTCTCGCGCGCCATGTCGAGCCCCGCCACCGATCCGGGCACGCCGACAGCGAGATAGCCATCGAGGCTTGCGCCCTTGATCGGATTGCCATCCTTGTCGAGATACATGGTCTTGGTCGCGGCCAGGGGCGCTCTTTCGCGAAAGTCGAGGAAAGTGGTCGCGCCGTCCTTGAAGCGGATGGTCATGAAGCCGCCGCCACCGATATTGCCGGCCGAGGGATAGGTGACCGCCAGTGCATAGCCGACGGCGACCGCCGCATCGACGGCATTGCCGCCTTGCTGCAGCACCTCGACGCCGATATCGGAAGCGAGATTCTGGGCCGTCACCACCATGCCGTGCTCGCCCTTGACGGGCGCCGGCGAGGCCGCGAAGGCGGATGAGCCCGCGATGAGGAAAAAAGCGACGAAAATAGACTTCAGGCAGGTCTTGGACATGGGCGCGCCCCCTTTATCCGGCTTGGTGCTGGAGCCTATCTTCCACCCAAGCGAAGGAAAGTGCGATTCCTTTTATCGAGAGAGACAGGCCATATGAACATACGTCAGCTCGAATATTTCCTGGCCGTCGCCGATTGCAAAAGCATGACGCTGGCGGCGGCGACGCTGGGCGTTGCCCAGCCTACTCTCACCAAGACCGTGCGCGCGCTCGAGCTTGAGCTCGGCGTGAAGCTGTTCGAGCGCATGCCGCGGGGGATGGAGCTCACCCCTTACGGCCAGAGTCTGCTGCGGCACGCCGAGGCGATCAAGGTTCAGTTCTGGGACGCCAAGAGCGAGATCGGGGCGCTTCGCGGCGGCAAATATGGAACGGTGGTCATTGGCGCAGGGCCGGCCTGGCTCCGCCGGCTTCTGCCCGCCGCCGTGGCCAAGGCGATCGAGAAGAACCCGTCCATAAGGGTGAGGGTCGAGGGAGGCTTCGACAATGCCTTGCTGAGGTCCCTGCGCCATGGTGCGGTAGACCTCGTCATTGCGGAACTCCCGGCCACCGAAGCGCCGCGCGATCTCAAGATGCAGCCGCTAACCTCCGACCGTCTCGGCGTCTGCTGCCGCAAGACCCATGAGCTGAATGGAATGCGCAAGCCGCCACTTTCCGCGCTCCTGAGATATCCCTGGGTCATGCCGCCCCAGACGACCCGCGCTCACCAGCGGCTGAAGGCGCTGTTCGTCGCGACCGACCTGCCGCCGCCGACTTCGGTCGTCGAAACCGAATCAATGGCCTTCATCCTGCAGATGGTGCGCTACTCCGATGCACTGACCTTCACGGTCTCGACGACCCTCAAGCTCCCCGAAGCCAGGGATATCGTGATGCTGGACGTGCCCCAGCTTGCGGCAGTGCGCAACGCCGGCATCATCACGCGGAAGAATGGCTGGCTTTCGCCTGCCGCCGAGGCCATCGTCGATGAGCTGGTCGCCATCTGCGAGCGCGAGCACACCAACTGAGCTATTCCATTCCGGCATCGATAAGGTTGACTTAGTTATTTGCAGGAATGGCAGATTCATGAAAGCCTCTTCGCATGACGGCGCAAGTCCGTCCCATGGGAGGAACCGATGAAGAAAGAGCTCAAGCTCAGCAGACGGCATGTGATCGCCGGAATGGCAGCGGCAACGGCAGGCACGGCATGG
This sequence comes from Taklimakanibacter lacteus, assembly GCA_003576695.1. Lineage (GTDB taxonomy): Bacteria > Pseudomonadota > Alphaproteobacteria > Rhizobiales > Aestuariivirgaceae > Taklimakanibacter > Taklimakanibacter lacteus. The sequence continues at coordinate 384,654 of QOZQ01000004.1, read as the reverse complement.
CGGCCTGTCTGGGCGGCCAGTGTCGCGCCGATCACCATTGTCATCAATCAATCGCCGTGGTTCGAAAGCTTCCGCAAGACGGTCGAGCTCTATGAGGCGGAGAGCGGCAATCAGGTCGAGCTCGACGTCAATCCATTCGCCGGCTCTCTCGAGAAGCAGCGTAACTCCGTGCGCGCGAAACAGGGCCAGTATGACATACTGATCATGAATTCCGGCTGGTTCACCGAGATGTATGCCGGCGGCTTTGTCGATCCTCTCACCGATATCGACCCGTCATTCAAGCTCGATCCCGAAATCTTCACGCTTGGCGATACTGTCTACTATAATGCCGACAAGAAAACCGTGACCGCGGACGGCAAGCTGATGTCGGTCCCTGTCTCGCCGCTCATTCCGATGCTCTATTATCGCGGCGATCTCTATGCCGAGGCAGGTCTCAAGGCGCCCAGGACCTTCGCCGAGCTCGAGGCGAATGCGCGCCGCTTCCACGAGCCGCCCGCGCGCTACGGCATCGTCCAGCGTGGCGCGCGGGGTCCCCATACGGTGGCCTATGATTTCTACCCCTATCTCTATGGACAGGGCGGCGGCATCTTCAAGGACCAGTCATCGGGTGATTATTCGGTGACGCTCAACAGCCCGCAAGGGCGCGAGGCGCTCGAATACTATATCCGCCTCGCCCGCGAGGCCGGTCATCCCAAGACCGCGGCGATGGACCAGGCCGAAGTCATCCAGAGCATGGTGACCGGTCACGCCGCGCATATCATGATGGTTATCGCCGCCTGGTCGCAAATGGACGATCCCAATAAATCGGCAATCGTCGACAAGGTGGAATGGGCCCCCACCCCGTCCATGCCCGGGCTTCCGACCGCGCCCGGCCTGGGCCACTGGCTGGCCGGCATCGCCAGGAATGTCCCGGACGACCGCAAGCGCTCGGCGATCGAGTTCCTGCGCTGGTTCCAGACCAAGCAAGCCCAGCTGGCAACAGCCAAGGCGGGCGGCATCCCGGTTCATGCCGGCGTCTACAGCGAGCCGATCGCCGACGAACGCAAATACCGTTGGATGAAGCCGCTGGCCGAGGCGTTGCCGCATGCCGTCAATGTCTACCAGTTCCCGGAGGCGAGCGAGGTCATCGCCGTCCTGGAACTCGGCCTCAATCGCGCTATCGCCGGCGAGATCACGGCGGTCGACGCCCTGAATGGCATGGCGGACGAGATTCACGCGGTGATGGAGAAATACAAATATAAGACGGCGCAGCTCGAGCCGCTGCGTTGAACCGGCAAGCATGAGCACAAGTTCGATGACGGTGCCGGCTGGCCTGAAGATGGCTCGCAAGCATGGAGCGTCATTCGGAGACGACCGGCTCTGGCGCTGGCTGACCTTCTCGCCGGCGCTGGGGCTGATGCTCCTGTTGAGCGTGCTGCCTCTGGTGAACCTGCTGATCAGCAGCTTCCAGGACATCAGCTGGGCCGACGGCAGCGCGGTCAGGACCTTCGCCGGCCTCAGCAGCTATCATGCGCTTGCCGCCGACACGCTTTTCGCGGCCGGGCTCGCCAACACGTTCATCTTTGCCTTCGCTGCGGTCGCCGGTCAGATGGTGCTCGGCCTCGGCCTGGCGCTGCTCAGCAGCAAGGTCACGCGGGGCCGTGTCCTTTACCGCGCCATCTTCATCCTGCCCATCCTCATCCCGGGTATCGTCATCGGCGCGATCTGGAAGCTGATGCTCAACTATGACTTCGGCCTCGTCAATCAGGGATTGGCGCTCCTCGGGATCATGCCCCAGGATTGGCTGGGCGCTCCGGAAACGGCGCTCCTGTCGGTGATCATGGTCGATATCTGGCACTGGACGCCATTCTGCTTCCTGCTCTTCCTGGCCGGACTCGAGTCGCTTCCCCAGGACGTCTTCGAAGCGGCCAGGATTGACGGCGCCAGCGCATGGCAGGAGTTCTTCCACGTCACTCTTCCGCTGATCATCCCCACCATCGTGGTCACCTTCGCCTTCCGGCTCGTGCTTGCCTTCAAGGTCTTCGACGAAGTCTATCTCCTGACCAGCGGCGGACCTGGCACCGCCACCGAGGTGGTGAGTTTCACCCTCTATCAGCGCTTCTTCACCGAGGACCGCATCGGTTACGGCTCCGCAATGTCGATCGCCGTGATTTTCATCGTGTCGCTTCTCCTGGTCATCGCCCTGTCGGCCCGCCGTCAGGCGGCGGCGTCATGAGCGGCCTCCTCTCCGCGCGGTCTCGGGCGGGACTCATCCATCTGCTGCTCGCCGCAGCAGCGGTCATCGTGATCATTCCCGTCGTCTGGACCGTTGCCGCCGGTTTCCGCACCCAGATATCGCTGCTGATGGGCGAGCTCCTCTTCACGCCGGTGGGCAGCAACTTCGCCGAAGTGCTTTTCTCCAAGACCTCCGACTTCCTGCTCAATTACCGCAATTCCCTGATCGTCGGCATATCGAGCACCGCGATCTGCATCGCCATCGCCACACTTGCCGCGTGGTCGCTGCACCGCATGCGCTGGCCAGGCTGGATCGTCCATGTCTTCCTCGCCTGGACGCTGATCTTCCACATGATCCCGCCCGTCGCTTTGGCCGGCGCCTGGTATACGATGGCCCGCGCTGTCGGGCTCGACAACACCTTCACCGGGCTGGTGCTTGCTCATGCAACCTTGAACCTGCCGATGGCCATCTGGCTCATGGGCGTCTCGGTGCGCGACGTGCCGAAGGAGCTCGAGGAGGCTGCTTTCATCGATGGCGCCAACATGCCGGCCGTGCTGTGGCATGTCGTGCTCCCCATCATCGCGCCCGGTATCGCCGCCACGGCGATCCTGGCCTTCGTCTTCTCCTGGAACGAATTCGCCGTCGCCTTGACGCTCACCATGAAGCAGACGGCCACGGTGCCGGTGGCGATCGCGAAATTCGCGCAGGATTTCGAGATTCAATACACGCAGATGGCGGCAAGCGCGGCCTTGTCCATCCTGCCCGCCCTCGTCCTGCTCCTCATCGCCCAGCGCTACATCGTCAAGGGACTTACGCAGGGCGCCATCAAATGACCGGCATATATATTCGGGCTCAAGGAGATCCTAAATGAAGGCGGTTTTTGTCCTGTTCGATTCGCTCAATCGCCACATACTGGCGCCTTATGGCGGCAAGCGCGTTCCGACACCCAATTTCGACCGCCTTGCAGCCCGCAGCGTCACCTTCGACAAGCACTATGTGGGAAGCTTGCCCTGCATGCCGGCGCGTCGCGACATGCTGACCGGGCGTTTGACCTTTCTTCACCGCAGCTGGGGGCCGCTGGAGCCTTTCGACAACGCCTTTCCCGAGTTGCTCCACAAGGCGGGCGTCTACAGCCACCTGGTCACCGATCACTTCCATTATTGGGAGGACGGCGGCGCCACCTACCACAACCGCTACGACTCCTACGAATTCGTCCGTGGTCAGGAGGGCGATCGCTGGAAGGCCATGGTGCAGCCGCATTGGGAGCGCCTGCGCGAACTGTACCATGCGCGGCAGTTCACCGCGGAGCGGCGCAAATACTTCTCTCAGAACATCATCAATCGTCAATTCATCCGCGAGGAGAAGGACTTCCCTTCTGTCCAATGCTTCGCCCATGGCTTCGATTTTCTCGACCGCAACCGCGCCGCCGACAACTGGCTGCTCCAGATCGAGACTTTCGATCCGCATGAGCCGTTCCAGGCCCCGAGCCGCTTCAAGGAGCCCTTCGATACCGGATGGAAGGGGCCCATCCGCGACTGGCCGCGTTATGGCCGGGTCGACGAGTTGCCGGAAGAATGCGAGGAGCTGCGCGCCAATTATTATGCCGTCGTCGCCATGTGCGATCACCTGCTCGGCGAGCTGCTCGACTACTTCGACAGGCACGATCTATGGCGGGACACGGCCCTCATCGTCACCACCGACCATGGCTTCCTGCTCGGCGAGCATGATTTCTGGGCCAAGAACCGCATGAATCTCTATGAGGAAGTCGCCCATATCCCGCTGTTCATTTACGATCCCCGCAGTCTCGCCATGGCCGGATCACGCTCCTCCTCCCTCACCCAGTCGATCGATCTCGCGCCGACCTTTCTCGACCTGTTCGGTGTCGGGCCTGAAGCCGAGATGGAAGGCCATTCCCTCCTCTCGATGAAGTCCGGCGAAAGGCGGCGCGACGGCGCGCTCTTCGGTTATTTCGGCGGCGCGGTGAACATCACCGACGGGCGCTATACCTATCATCGCTTCCCCGCCGACCTGTCTCGCCAGGAGATCTACCAGTATACTCTGATGCCGACGCATATCTTCGCGCCGTTCTCGCCCGAGGAGCTTGCCGATGCCGGGATCGCGGATCCTTTCGCCTTCAGCAAGGGGGCGCGGCTACTCAAGGTGCCGGTGACCAGGCGCTCGCCGATGTATGAGAACTACGGGCCGGGTGCTTTGCTGGAATCTGACACGCGCCTCTACGACCTGCACACCGATCCGGGGCAGCTCGATCCATTGACCGACAGGAGCGAGGAGACAAGGCTCGTCGCACTGATGATGGAGCTGATGCGCGCCAATGATGCGCCGCCCGAGGCCTTTTCACGCCTTGATCTCGAGGGGCCGCAGTTGCCGGTGGCCGCGCAATGACAAAGAAGCTGGCGCAATCGCTCAGTCCGCTGGTCGGCACCCTGCGCCAGATCGCCACCGTGCGCCGGATCGTGCTTGATGACGGTCCGGAGAACGGCGTCCGCGCCCTCTCCTTTTCCACCGGTGGCGGCCTCGAATTCCTGGCCCTGAGCGACCGAACACTCGATATCGGCACGCTAAGCTGGCAGGGCATTCAGATCGCCTGGCAGAGTCCGGCAGGTTTCCGCACGCCGGCGCTCATCGATCTGGAGAGCGAGGGTGGCCGCGGCTTCAATCGCGGCTTTTCCGGTTTCCTCATCACGTGCGGATTGAACCACATCCGCCAGCCCGCGAATGGCGAGCCCCTCCATGGACGCCTTCCCTTCACGCCGGCACGGCTCACCGCCTATGGCGAAGACTGGGACAGGGACGAGCCCCTGCTCTATTGCGAGGGCGAGGTGGTGCAGGCGCGCTACGGCGGCGAGGCGCTGCGCTTGCGCCGGCGGATCGAAGCTCCAGTCGGCGGCGGGACGATCCGGATCACCGATATGGTGGAGAATCTCGGAGCGGAGATATGCGCGCAGGAGATGCTCTATCACTTCAACCTAGGTTACCCGGGAATTGCTCCCGGCACCACCGTCGAGCTCGACGGACAGAACCTTCTGGGTCCGATCGAGCTGCCGGATGACGACGGGCTGCAGCCGGCCAGAACCTGGCCGGCCCAGGCGAACGGAACGTCTCGTTGCACTGTCGTAACACCATCCGGTGAAAGAAGACTCTCCGTCAGCTTTTCTTTCGACACGCGCACTTTAAGCCATCTTCAGCTCTGGCGCGATCTGCGGCGGCATACGGGCGTCCTCGCGATCGAGCCATGCAGCAGCCCGCTTGCAGCAGATGGGAAAGGCAAGGCGGATTCGAACCTTGCGCCTGGCGAGCGCCGCACCTACCGCCTGGAAATCACTCTCTCCGGCAGCCCGCGACCGTTGAACCTGCCCGATCGGAGCTGATCGTCCCTTGCGTATCGGAATCCTGAGTTTTGCCCATTACCACGCCGACTTCTGGGCGGAAGCTCTCGTCGAGGATCGCCGCACATCTCTCATTGGACTCTGGGATGACGATGCGCAACGCGCGATGACTGCGTCCGGGCGCTTTGATATCCCTCAATTCGCATCTATCGATGAATTACTTGACGCCGTCGATGCCGTTGCGATCTGCTCCGAGACGGCCCGGCATCGCGCCCTGATCGAAAGAGCCATCGCGCGCGGTCGGGCCGTGCTGTGCGAAAAGCCGATAACCACGACCTTGGACGACGCCGATGCCATCGTCGGCCTGGTCGGGCGATCCGCCGTTGCGTTCATGCAGAGCTTCCCCAAGCGGCTCGATCCCGTGAACCACAGGCTCAAGATGATTTTGGAAAGCGGCGAGCTGGGGCAGATCAGGCTGGTCCGCATCCGCCACGGCCATGACCACGGGCAAGACCCCGCCTTTACCGGCGGGTGGTGGACAGATCGGGATTTGAGCGGCGGCGGCACGTTGATCGATGAAGGTGTCCACGCCTTTGACTTCCTGCGCTGGCTGTTCGGCGATCCCGTCGCGGTCCAGGCGAGCCTGTCGTCGTCATCATCGTCGTCCGTCGAGGACACCGCCGTGGCGATAGTGCGCTGGCCAGGCGGCCTCCTGGCGGAGGTCGCCACAAGCTGGTCCTTCGCGGCGGCGGACAATTCCGTCGAAGTCTACGGAACTAGGGGCTCTGCGCTGCTCTCCGGCGTCGACCTGGCATCGGGCCGTCTGTCGGCGCCGCCCTACTTGCGAATAGCCCGCACCGGCGCATCGGCATGGGAGCCCGTTGACGTCACGCCGAGCTTCGTCTCGGGCCGGTTTCATCACGCGGTGGCGACCGCCTTCCTCGACTGCCTGTCGACAGGCGCCGCGCCGCCGAGCACGGCTGTCGATGGACGCGCCGCCCTCGCAATCGTCCTTGCCGCCTATGAGTCTGCTCGTACCGGTGAGGAGAAACGGCTGGGTTGACCGTCATCGTCGATGCGCCACGCGGGCATCAGCCTCTCGCTCATCTGATCCAGTTCCCATTCGGAGCCGCGAATGCGGCCCTCTTGCCGTCATGCCAGCTCCCCTCCCCGACAATGACGAAAGGCGCCCAATAGGCCGGCATGGCGTAGCGGCCACCCTGGTCGATCAGCGTGATGAGGGTCTGGCGCAAGGCCTCGGCCCGGCCTATTTCGGGACGCTCGGAAACCCTGTTGATGGATCCCGTAGTGATCGCGACTGCCGCGTCGGAATAGACCGGCCAATGCGAGACGAGGAGGCCGCGCGTACCGGCATAGAAGAACGCCCGCGCCAGTCCGGAAAGGGCTTCGGCATTGTTCCCCTCTCCGGCAGCGGTGTTGCAGGCCGACAGGACGACCCAATCCGCATTGAGCTTTAACGCGCTCACTTCCGATGCCGAGAGAAGACCATCATCCTCCTCCGTCGGCTTGTCGGGCGGTGTCAGGACGAGCGCAGGTTCCGCGAGAAAATCAAGATCGCCTGCCACCAGGCCATGGGTGGCGAAATGCACGATCCGTGCCGAGGCGAGTTCGCCCGACAGGCTGAGCGCCTTGAGCTTCGCTTCTGTCGCATTGGCACCGAGGAAAAGCTCATCCTCGCTGCCTTTGAGGCTTTGGGCGACCGCGCAAAGCTCAACCACCGTTTCCGGCAAGGGTGCGAGCTTTCTCAACTCTGCCACATCGGCACGTTTTCCCCGGAAAAATCGCGAGAGGCCCTGGTCATTGCGAGAGGGCTCCGCCGCCGCGAGCATCGACTCGCCGATCGGCGTGCAATCCATCTTTTGCCAGGCAGAACGATCGCTGCCATCGGTACCGAGCAGCAGCGGATTGCCGAAACCGATATAGGGCTTCTGGCCCGCCACCATTTGCCTTTGCCCCCGCAAGGCCTTGAGCGATGTCACCGACGGCAGCATGGAAATCGCATGATCGCGAATGAGCCAATGCGCCAGCCGATAGGCGTCACCCACGGTAGTTGCGTCATCCGGCGCCCTGCTCACCAGAAGATGAAAAGGCAGGCTCGAGAGATTCTTCGATGGCACGACGATCAGCTGCTTGCCGGCGATCATGGGAGCGACAGGCCCGAGAACTGCCTGATAGAGTTCATGCGCAAGCGTGAGATCGAAACTGCCACCTGCCGTATCGGAGATAGGCGTCGCAGCTCGCGAACCGGAACCGACGCCGAGGAGATTGCGCAGCGTGCCAACTTTTGCGCCGATCGCATCCGGCTCGAGCGCAACTCTTACCCAGAGTGGCTTTCCCCGCTTTGGCACTGCCCACAGAAACATCTCCGCCGGCAGTGGGGGCAATGCGGAGGTCTCGACAAAGCTGAGGAGAACCTCATTGTCCCCGAGCAGGTCTTGTACCTCTGAAATTGTCAATGGCCGGGAAGCGGAGAGCGCTGCGTAATGAGGAAACTGCTGCTGCAGCCTGTCGCTCACCGATCGGAGTCTGGCGGCGACGACTGCAAGCTGCTTGCGGATCTCCCGCTCGTTCTCCACCTGACGCTGCATATACGGCAAGGAAACCAGCTCCATCAGCTTGCCATCCAGAGCCTGGCTTTCGCGCATCAGGTCCTGACGTTCGCGCACGACCTGCGAAAGAGAAATGTCGCCGGTTTCCTGCCGCGCCGACATCTGCCCCAGCGCGAAGGCGGTTTCGGATGAACTGGTCCATTGCGACATCGCGAACATGTCTTCAAGGATGCGTTGCGAGCCTTCCCCCGCCTGCTCGCGCTGATAGTTCACTTTGATCAGGCCGTCGAAATCATAGAGATTGCCGACCAGCTTGCCGACATCGGCATTCGCCGCACCGGCATTGGCCGGCAGGAGGGTAGTGTCGATCTCCTTCAGATGGATTTGAGCAGCCTTCTCGAAATAGCCGGTCGCATCGGCCGTCCTGCCAACTCGCAGGTAAAGTGCCCCGAGACTTGAGTAGAGGCCGGCCATCTTGGGATTTTCATGGCCATAGATCCTGGACATCATCGCCAACGCCTGGCGGTAGTAGTCTTCGGCCGCGGCAAGGCGGTCAAGATCAACGGCCAGCTCCGCCGCTTCCACATAGCTGCCGGCAAGAACAGGGTGATCGGGCCGCAGAAACTTCCTCCTCAACGCAAGCGATTTGGCAAGGACGCCCTCTGCCTCTTCGAGCTTGCCCTGTCTTTGCAGCAGCAGCGCCGTGGCATCATGGACATAGGCCATGTCGACATCGTCACTCTTGCGGAGCTGAACGGCAATTCGCGTCGCCCGTTCGACAAGTGCCTCAGCCTCGCTCCACTTTTTCCTCCTGTCCAGAAAATAAGCGAACCGCAGGAGAAAACTCGCCTCGTCCCAGTCGCCGCTCCTGCTCGTGATCCGGTTGAACATATCGTATGTGTCCAATATGCGCCGATAGTGCGTTTCCGCCTCGTCGAGCCTGCCCTGCACCTCCAGAATCTCCGCCGACTGGGAAAACAGCCTGTCTACGCCGGAGGGGATCACGAAAAAGGCAGTGCCAATCGTCCGCTCCGAGAATTCGAGCAGGAAGCGCGCCGCTTCCTCGGCTTCGGCAAATTTCTGTTCGCCTGCGAGCGAATTGATGAGCATTGGATATTCATAGTTCAGATACCTGTCATTCTCACCTGCAAGCTTGATTCGCGTGTCGATGTTCCGCCTCAGCAATGGCGTCGATTCGTCGTAGCGGCCGCGCGCTATTTTCGCCAGAGCGAGCGCTTCCCGGAACGCGTTCAGGTAAAGCGAGTCCGCCTCCAGCCATTTTTCGGCGCCGGCAAGCGCCTTGGCGCCGAACGCCTCGGCTTCCTCAAATCGGGATTGATAATAGAGCGCCAGCGACAGACCGCGCTGTGCATAGGAAATGGTCCGCGCGTCCTGTGATCCCGCTTGTTCATATAATTCGAGCGACCGGACAAAGAGGGGTTCAGCCTCGTCATAGCGTTCGAGCCTGTTGAGGACATCGGCCAGCCGGTAGGCATTGCTCGCCAATTCTTCCCGGTCGAAATCGGAGATCTTCTCACGCAGGGTCAGCGCGATCCTGAAATGCGCTTCAGCTTCGGTGTAGCGAAATTGCCGTTCGACGAGGCTGCCGATGATATCATGGCTCGTGGCGATAAGTCCGTGAAGCGAGCTGTCGATCTTCTCGCGTATCCGCAAGGAACGCCGATGCAACCGCTCCTCGTCCCTTTCGCTGTCGGCCATGTGCCCGGCCGCCAGTGCATGATTGAAATAGGCGTTGGCGAGTAGATCACCTTCTCCCTGTGTCACTTTCAGCAGGATGTCGGCGCTTCGCGCCCAGCTCGCACGAGCCTTCGCAAATTCCCGCTCTGTAAAATGAAGATTGCCGAGGTCAAAGAGAGCGGCGGCAAGCACCATGGATCTGTGGCCGTAGATCCGCTTGTCGAGTTCGATGGCATGTTCCAGTTCGACGATGGCGGCGGTGATGTTTCGAGCGCCCTCATAGGCAGTGGCGAGCAGAGAGAGTTGCCGCGCAGTTTCCCGGCTGGCTTCGCCATAGGTGTGCTGGGCGAACTGCACAGCAGATTTCGCGACATTGACAGCCTCGGCATGCCGGCCACTCTGCGAGAAGGCGCGCGCCTCATCGTTCATGGCGGCCAGCCGCGCTGCCGGATTCTCTTCGGCGCTTGCCGGGGATGCGAAGAGTGTCAAACCGGCAATGAAAGCCAGGATGACAAGGCGGGCCACATCGAGCCTGCTACCGGCAGCCATTCTCGGTATAACGCAGCAAGTCGTCGAAACCGGTGAAATACGGGCTGTACATCTTCGTGGGCTCGCTTTCGTAATAATGCGAGTTCACTCCGATGATGTAGTTCCCACTGCCCCGCTTGGTCGTATATCTCGCCACCCACGCGCCGCCGCTGGAGCCGCCCAGGAAGCGGCTTTCGCTGTGCTTGGAACTGGTGACCGCCAAGTCGCCATAGGGTGCGGGATCAAGCTTGCCTTTCACCACCGACACCCGGCGGCCGCCCGCAATGTCGCTCGGATAGCCGACAAGCATGTCGCTCGAATAGTCGTCACGCCAATGCGGGTGATAGCCGAAATTTCCGGTCGGCGACGGCTTGTCGACCAGGAACATGGCAAAATCCCACTGATACTCCCTGGGCACGCCAAGTCCCTGGGTCCAGCCGCCATAGGTCGCTATGCACTTCGCCCGGTGCAGGCTGAGCTGCTTTCCATTGCGGTACTGCAGCGCAAAGACCAGGTCGGTGACAAATCGCCCATTGCGGTTCTGCACGCAATGTGCCGCGGTCAGCACGACACGATCGGCGATGAACTGGCCGCTGCACACATAAGGGTCGCCGTTCTTGCGGAAGAACATCTTTCCCGCCCATTTCAGCGGCGTCCCCGCATCCACATTCCGGCCCTCATTCTCCTGAGGCTTCGCCGGCTTCTGGCCGGAGCGCTGCGGCTTCTTCATCGCCTTCGAGCTTTGCGGCGGCTTTCCCTTGATCACCGGCATGGGGAAAGGTTTGGCCTCGCTGAGCTGCGCCCTGCTCCAAGGCATGGCCTTCGTCGGCTCATCGGGAAATATGACCGAGTTGAAGCGCATCTCCGGATTGCTGTTGTTCTGGGCGAAAGCAGGACCGGCCGAGGCCAGCGCCATCCCGGCCAGAACCGGAATTATCGACATTCCAAGCTTCACCATCTCACACTCCACTCCGATTTACCTTTCCGGGTCTGGACGATTGCGACCATTTGGAAACCTCCCATTTGGGTGGGCGCATCTGCCCCAAGGTCAGAATAGGAAGGGAATCGTACGAAGTGAAGGGGATTTTGTGGCCATGACGTGGCCAGCGGGCAATTGTCGTCAGCGGCCCGTCTGCGGCTGCAATTTCATCAGCACCGGCAAGACATCATCGAGCGTCGTGCAAGGGTAGCAGCCGAGCTTGCGCAGATCCGCCGTGACATCGACCGGAAGCCCCGAATTCGAGTCATCCGGGACCTGGTTGAGACGGCCGCCGACCACGATCGGAATGTCGAGACCTCGGCGGGCGAGTTCATCCACCACCTCGCGGCAGTATCTGAGCGCCACGCCATTATAGGTGCTGATGGCGATGAGGTCGGCGCCCCCCTCCACCGCCCTGGCGACCAGCATATCGGCATCGACGGAGACGCCGCCATCCACCACCGCGATATCGAGGCCGGCAAGCGCCTTCTCGACCAGATATTTGCCATGCTCATGCACGTCGCTGGTGGCAACGCAGGCCTTGAGCCCTCTGGGCAGCATTGATGCGGAACCGGTCCTGCTCCGGGCAATCCAGTGTTCGGCCGTTTCATCGAGCTCCCGCGCCCATTCGGCAAGGACCAGCGGCTTTCGCGATTTTCCTGCATCGGCTCCAGGACCGAACATGTCCTCGAGCCGCTTGGGTCCCATCCGACGGATGGCCAGGAGAAGCTGCGCCGCATCCTTCGTGTCGATGCCGATCTCCGCAAGACCGCCAAGGACGCGCCCGGCAAAAACTTGCCCATTCCGCACCAGCTCTTCCGCCAGGTCCTCGACCTTCTTCCACTCGACCAGGCTCTCGTGGAAATGCGCATGCTGCGTGAGCCGCGTCGCGAAAGTCTGCGCGTCGATGATCTCATCGATATCGGGAATGCGGTTGTTCTCGGTCACCGGCACCGGATTGATCGCATGCCCCGTGGGCCAGCGGCGCAGCGCCATGATATCGGCCAGGAGATAATTGGCGAGGCTGGCATAATTGCCGGCGGGCGAGGACTGATAGCTCACCGTATTGCCGAAGATCATCGTGCCCGGCGTGTCGGTCACCCGATGCAGCGCCGCATGGAACGCCATGCGCGACAAGGGATCGGAGAAGTGATGGCCATAGCAATGGCCGAGCCTGGCGCCCGCCAGTTCCTCGATGATGTATTTCTCGACGATCACCATGCCGAGGCTGCAGCACATGTCGAGGAAGAGTCCGGCAAACCCGTCATCGAGATTGGAGTGGACGAGGATTTCCACATCCTGCGCCGCGATCAGGCCGAGCGCCTTGACCGTCGCCTCCGTGGTCGCCACCTCATCGTCCCAATGCGGCAGGCGGAAGGTGAAATACTGGCCGAGATTGCCGATCGAGGTGGCGCCCGCCAGCAGGGCTGCTCGCGTGTTTTCGAGGGCACCCGGCAGGCCGATCATGAAGTCGCCGAAATGCGCCGCCGCCGGCGATGCTTCGATGATGCGCGCGAAATCCTGAGGTCCGTCGAGCACGATGCCGGTGCCGCGTGGTGCCGTGCGGCGCATGGCTTCGGGATAGCCCATCGACCAGTCGAGCGTAATGCCGAAGCGGTCGACCGTGACGCCGGCCGCGGCACACTTCTCATGGATCTCGGCGATGGCGCCGAGCGTCCGCTCGACATTGCGGAAGCCGATATGCGCATGCTGGGCAACCCGCTTCTGCGCGGCATTCGCTCGCTTGCCGGCGGCCTCCGAGGGAAATCCCGTCTCGCGCATATAGCGGCTGGTCCCCAGACGGCATTCGCGGGCGAGATCGCGTCCGGCCGCCAGCAGCTCGCTGCCGGGTGGCAGGGAAGGTGACACGAGTTCCGAACGCAAATGCTTCATCGTGGCACCGCTGGGCGACCGAGGAAATCAGCCAGGAGCTGGGCGAAAGGCTCCGGCCGGGTGGAAGGATGGAAATGGCCACCAGCGAGGCGCTCGAGCCGCGCGCCGGCAATCGCCGCGGCGATCTCCGCGCTGTGACGGAAGGGAATCATCAGATCGTCTTCCGCGCCGATCACCATCACCGGCCCCGTGATCCTGCCCAACTCGGCATATCTGTCGAAATCGAGCAGCATGCGGATGCGCGCTTCCGTCACCGGCAATGGCGCAAGCCTTTCCGCCGCCGAGGCCACGGCAGCTTGCAAGGAGTCCTCATGCGCCTCGATCCATTCGGGCGTGTGGCCCAGCACATGGGTGAGCGTTTGATAGTCGGTGGTCAGCCCTTCACGCAGCAGGCTGGACCGCACCGCAAACAGCATACGCAGGCGGGCATCGGGCCTGGCCCAGCTTCCGCTGATCGTGGTGGACAGGCACCGCATCGGCGCGTCGATCGCGAGGCTCTGCACGATGGCGCCGCCGGTCGAATGGCCGACGAGATGGGCCTGCTCCACCCCCTCCTGGTCGAGGATGCCCAGGATGTCGGCCGCGATGCCGCTGATCCGATACGCGCCGAGCGGCCGGTCGCTGCGGCCGGCGCCGCGATGATCGACGGCGATCAGGCGGTAGCGGTCCTTGAGCCACGCCATGACGCCATCCCAGAAACGGCCATCGCCGCCGAGTCCCGGCACCAGCAGGACCGGCGCCCCCTTGCCCACGACATCATAATGGATGCGGCAACCATCCCTCGCCACATGGATGCTCATGCCGGCCTCGAACGATAGTCTTCAATCAGGCGGATGACGCTGAATGCCGTGATCAGCGAAGTTTTGGGATTTTCGGGATCGGGCGCGTTCATGAACTTCATATGCGCGCTGCCGAGACGGCTTGAAACATCGATCTCATGGCAATTGCCGGAGGCTTCGGGATCGGCGATCACCCGCACCGTGACGGGCGCAGGGGCCGCAGCCAGCGCAACGGTCAGCGCGGCATTGAGATTGCGCGGATAGAGCTGCGCCGCCTCGCCAGGCGACCCTTCGAACAAGGTAACCGGCTCAACGAGACCATCGGGATCAAGCTTGTGGCTTTCGAGCTCGCGGCGCCAGGCGGCAACGGGCTTGCGCGACGAATAGCGTATTTGCACATCGGGCAGCAGGGCGGCGATGCGCACATAATCGAGACCGGCGACCGCGCCGCTGGCGATCTTGAGCTCCGTTTTCGCCTCCTTCGCGCAACGCGTGAGTCGCGCCAGCAACCCGCCATCGGCGAAAGCACCCGTCGAGCAGATGATGACGGGAATTCCAGCGGCAAGGATCGGCTCCACCAGCTCCGCGACCACTCGCTGGCCGGCCGCCTCCACCACGATATCCGGCCGTCGCGCCAGAAAATCGGCAAGGCTCTCGGTCACTCCTGTGCGACCGCCGGGCGAAGCGCGTCCCTCGCGCACCAGCAGGGTCACGGTATCGTCCGGCCGATCGTCGAAATAGGCCAGCACCTGCTTGCCGATGGCGCCCGCTCCGATCAGCCCCACATGCATGTCAGGGCTGGCGCTGGTCTTCGGGCTGCGCCGCGAACACCGTGCGCCTTTCGATCTCGAGCACATTGGCGGGGCGCGGGAAATTCACCGGCACCTTGTCGCCGGCCTGGCGCGGGCGTCCGATCTCGCGGAAGAAATCCTCAAGCCCGTTGGGAATGATCAGCCACACCCATTTGAGATTGCCCTCGCCTTCATTGATGAACATGTGGCGGTTGTTCTTGCCGAGGAACAGCACCGTACCGGGCCCCATCGGCAGTTCCTTGCCCTCGATCACCGCCTTGCCCCGGCCCTCGAGCACGATCAGCGCTTCCTCGTTGCGGTCATGGCTGTGCTCGCGCACATAACTGCCGGGCGCCACGGTCTGGGTGCCCATGGCGAAAGGATGCTCCATGGCGACGAGATGCGGCGCCAGCAACACGTCGATATGGCCATTGGCCGGAACCGGCTGCCAGTAGCTTTCGGCCTTTTCCGGTCCGTTCACAAGTACCGCCCCCTTGGCAACACGCTCTTTCACGGCTGACATGATTTCCTCCCGTCAATTTCGCGACCAGACTAGCATGCTCATAAGTGCATACACAATAGTAGACACTTTCGGCGGCTTGCTTCATACTCGCTCTGAAGGCCCTGCTCACGACAAGCAAGGGCCTGGAGGATCGTGCGAAGTCCATGAATAATATGCAACAGGCCTGCGATGTCCTGGTCATCGGCTCGGGATCCGCCGCTTTGTCGGCCGCCCTGCGCGCCGCCAGATCGGGCCTCGGCGTCCTCATCGCCGAAAAGACCGGTCTCCTCGGCGGCACCAGCGCCATGTCGGGTGCGGGCGTGTGGATCCCCGCCAATCACGTCGCGAAAGCCGCCGGGATTGCCGACAGCCCCGACGAAGCACTCGCTTATTTGCGTGCCGCCTCGCCCGAGGGCTGGGCGAAGGATGAAGATCTTCTCTGGCAATCCTTCGCCGAAGCAGCCCCGCGCATGCTCGACTTCATCGAGCGCGAGACCCCTCTCGCCTTCGCGCTGGTCAACGAGCCCGATCCCCTCGCCGAGAAGCCAGGCGGCAAGATCCTCGGCCGCATGGTCTCGCCCTCGCCCTTGAGCCGCTGGAGCCTCGGCTCCTATGCGCGCAGGATCCGCCGCTCGACGCTCGTCCACCTCTTCACCTATCAGGAGATGGTCGATCTCGATCCCTATCATCATCCCATCAAGGCGGGCCTGCGCGTCCTGCACAAGCTCGCCTGGCGCTATCTTACCAGCAGCGGTGGCCAGGGCACGGCGCTGATGACCGGCCTCATCCGCGGCTGCATGGATGCGGGCTGCCAGTTCCTTCTGAATTGCCGCGCCACCCGCTTGACGACGGACGAGCTCGGCAATGTCAGTGGTGCGCTCTTCACCTTGAACGGCAAGGAAATCGAGATCCGCGCCCGCCGCGGCGTGGTGCTGGCGACCGGCGGCTTCGAATGGGACGCGGAACTGCGCCGGAAGCATTTCGCAGGCCCGCTTGACCGGCTGGGCAGTCCCTCCACCAATACCGGCGACGGCCAGCGCATGGCGGCGGCCATTGGCGCCAGGCTCGACCGCATGGACCAGGCCAATGTCTATCCCTGCCTGCCGACCGTCTATGAAGGCAAGCCGCATGGCCTGCCGATGACCTTCCAGGCCGAGCCGCATTCGATCGTCGTCAACCGCCATGGCAAGCGTTTCGTCAGCGAGAGCGATTTCAATATCGGCGAGGCGCTCGACCGCCGCGATCCCCAGACCGGCGAGCCCGTCAATCTTCCCGCCTGGATCATCGCCGACCGGCGCTTCCTCACGCGCTCGCTGCCTTTCCGCTGGTATGCGTCCTACGACAAGGCCTGGATCGTGAAGGCCGATACGCTTCAGGACCTCGCCGCCAGGATCGGCCTTCCGGCGCAAGCCCTCGCCGACACCGTGACGCGCTATAACGGCCATTGCGACAAGGGCCGCGATGAGGATTTCCGGCGCGGCGAGTCGGGCTGGGAGGATTACAAGACCCATGGTCCCGCCAACCGCCTGGGCCGCATCGACACCGGCCCCTTCCTCGCCATGTCCCTCAATCGCTCGATCCTCGGCACCAAGGGCGGTGCCCGCACCAATGCCAGGGGCCAGGTGCTGCGCGAAGACGGCAGCATCATTGGTGGGCTTTATGCGGCGGGCCTCGCCATGGCCAATCCGATCGGCACCCGGGCACTTGGCGCCGGGACGACGCTCGGCCCCAATCTCACCTGGGGCTTCATCTGCGCCGAGACCATCATGAAACAGAATGCCGAAGGATCCGCCCGATGAAGAATGCCCCTTCGATCGAAGAGCATGTCGAGATGTACCGCAAGATGATCGTGGTGCGCCGGCTCGAGGAAGGTCTGGGCCGCCTGCATAAGGAAGGCAAGACGCGCGGGCCCATTCATCGCTGCGACGGACAGGAGGCGGTGGGCGTGGCGGCGACAGCCGTGTTGCGCGACGGCGACAAGCTCACCAGCACTCATCGCGGCCATGCGCACTATATCGGCAAGGGTCTCGACGTCTATCCGGTGATCGCCGAGATATTCGGCCGTGCCACCGGATCCTGCGCCGGCCGCGCCGGCCACATGCTGATCGCCGATGCCGAAAAGGGCCTCATCGGCGGCAATGCCATTGTCGGCGCCGGCATCCCGGCCGCCACCGGCATGGCGCTCTCCATGCAGGTGCTGGGCAGGAAGGACGTCGCCATGTGCATCTTCGGCGACGGCGCCGCCCAGACCGGCATCTGCCATGAGGCGATGAACATGGCGGCCCTGTGGAAGCTTCCCGTTGTCTTCGTGCTCGAGCACAATCAGTTCGGCCTCACCGTGCCGTCCTCGGTCCAGTCGCCGGTCGCCGATCTTTCGATCCGCGCCGCCGGCTACAACATGCCGGCCGAGATCGTCGACGGGAATGACGCGGTCGCCGTCTATCGCGCCGTCGCAAACATGGTCGACCGGGCGCGGCAGGGCCTCGGACCGGGCCTGATCGAGGCCAAGACCTATCGCTGGGAAGGCTTCTCCACCTCCGACATGGGCGGCTATCAGACGCCTGAGGACATCGCGGCGTGGAAGGCGCGCGATCCCATCCGCATTTCCTATGACGCCTTGAAGAACGAGGTCGGCGCGGCCGCCCTCGATGAGATCGAGCGTGAGGCCGGCGCCGAGGTGGCGGCGGCCTTCGCCAAAGCCCTGTCCGATCCCTTCCCGGCTTTCGCCGTGCCTTCTGCCTATGCCGCCTATTCGGGAGCGCTGTGACATGGCGATGATGCGTTATGCCGAGGCCCTGAACGCGGCTCTGCGCGAGGAGATGCAGGCGGACGCAAGCGTCTTCCTCTTCGGCGAGGACATCGGCCGCTATGGCGGCGTCTTCAAGGTGACCAAGGGGTTGATGGAGGAGTTCGGCGAATTGCGCGTGCGCGACACGCCGATTTCCGAGCAGGCGATGACCGCCATGGCGGTGACGGCGGCGATGACCGGCACGCGACCGGTGCTCGAGATCATGTATGCCGACTTCGTGCCGCTGTCGCTCGATGCCCTGATCAACCAGGCCTCGATCTATGAGTATATCTGGAACGGCCAGGTGCGCATGCCTTTCGTGCTGCGCACCCAGGGCGGTGGCGGCGCCGGTGCCGGCGCCCAGCATTCCAAATCGCTCGATTCCATGCTGGCCCATGTGCCGGGCATCAAGGTCGTCGCCCCGGTTACACCGGCAGATGCCAAGGGCATGTTGAAATCGGCGATCCGCGACAGCCAGCCGGTCGTCTTCCTCGAGCACAAGCTTCTTTACAATACGCGTGGCGAAGTGCCGGAGGATGCGGATTTCACCGTGCCGCTCGGCAAGGCGGCGACGCGGCGCGAGGGACGCGACGTATCGATCTTCGCCACCTCGCGCATGGTGCTGGAGGCGCTCAAGGCCGCGGATGCGCTCGAGAAGGACGGCATCTCCGCCGAGGTCATCGATCTGCGCTCGCTGCGCCCGCTCGATGTCGAGTCCATCGCCACATCGATCGCCAGGACCAATCATGCCGTGGTCGTCAATGAGGGCTGGAATTTCTGCGGCTATGCGGCGGAACTGTCGGCCACCATCATGGACCGCTGCTTCGATGACCTCGATGCGCCCGTCGCGCGCGTGACCTTGCCGGACATGCCGGTTCCCTATAGCGAGCCCCTCGAAATGGCGGTGCTGCCCGATGCCGGCAAGATCCGCGACGCCGTGCTGCGGGTGGTGAAGTGATGGACGCCACGCGCCATCCGATCGTCATCGACACCGCCGGCGGCGAATATATGGAATCCGTCATGGTGGTGGACTGGGCCCGAAAGCCCGGCGATCCGGTGAAGATGGGCGAGACCATCGTCACGGTCGAAACCGCCAAGGCCGCGACCGAGATCGCCGCACCCCATGACGGATATCTGGCTCAAATCCTTCATGCCGCCGGAAGTGAAGTGCCGGTTGGATCGATCCTCGGCTATGTGAGCGACCGACCCGGCATGGCCGCATCGTCAACTGCCGGTGAAGTTGCTCAGCCTCAGGCCTCGGCCGCGTTCACGCGCGATATTCCCGCTCCGCGCCGCGCGCGAGCCATCGCCAGTCCCCTGGCCCGCCGCCTTGCCGCCGAGACCGGTATCGATCTCGCGCAGGTGAAGGGCAGCGGGCCGAATGGCCGGATCAAGAAGCGCGACATCGACAAGGCATCCGCCATATTGCCGAAGCCGGCGGTATTGGCCGATGCTCTCCCCATTGTCTTCCTGCATGGCTTCGCGGCCGACCGGAACATCTGGCGCTGGGTGATCCCCTTGCTGCGTGTCCGCAATCGCGTGATCACGCCCGACCTGCCTGGCCATGGCAGCGCTCTGACGACGCCGGCACGGAGCATCGGCGATCTCGCCGCCGCCATTGCCGCCACTCTCGAGGCCGAAGGCATCAGCGATGCGCATGTGGTGGGGCATTCGCTGGGTGGTGCGACAGCGCTGGCGCTGGCCGGTATCGGCGCATTGCGCATTCACTCTTTGTGCCTGCTCGCCCCGGCAGGGCTTGGACCTGACATCAATGGTGATTTTCTCGGGGGCATCGTCGGCGCGCAAACACCGGAGAGCCTCACGCCCTGGCTCGACATGATGGTCGGCGATCCCTGCGTCCTGCCGGCCGGCTTTGCGCAAGCCGTGCTCTGGCAGAGGCGGCAGGAGAATTCGGCCGCGGTTCAGTCGCGTCTGGCCGCCGGCATCTTCGCCAATGGCCGCCAGCATGAGGATTTCTCCCGGAACCTGAAAGCGTTGCGCATCCCGGCCAAGGTCCTCTGGGGCCGAGACGACCGGATCATTCCCATGGCGCATGCTTTCACGGCGCCGGGAACGACCGCCATCCACCTTCTCGAGAAGACCGGCCATGTCCCCCATCTCGAATATCCCGACATCGTCGCGTGTCTCATCGACGAGCTCGTCCTCTCCACCGGCAGATAGACAGGAGCCACCTTCATGATCTTCGACCATCGAATCTACACCTCCCACCCCAATCAGATGGGTCACTTCCTCAAGCTCTATGAGGAGGTTGGCCTGCCGATGCAGCGCCATTATATTGGCGAGCCCTTCGGCTTCTTCCAGACACATATTGGCGAGCTCTCGCGCATCGTCCATCTGTGGAAATATGACAGCCTTGCAGACCGCGAGGCACGCCGCGATGCCATGGAAGCCGACCCCGAATGGCAGGCCTACCGGCGCAAGGTCATCGAGACGAATTATCTGACCGACATGCGCAACCAGATTCTCAAGCCCGTATCCTTCTTCAACCCGAACAAGTGACGTAATGAAGCTTGAATTCGAATCCTCGGGCGAACGCTGGAGCATCAGCTGCGATGAGGCGAAGGCGCCCGGAACCCTGGCGCATCTCGCTCTATGCCTGCCTCTGCCGCTTCAGCTGCACACGCCGAAGATCGCCGGCAACCACATCTACTGGCACGCCCCCTTTGTGACCGAGGTGGAAGGCGGCATGGAGGTCGTGCAGGCGCCGCCGGGCGCCTTCATCTATTGGCCGGTTCGCCAGTTTCTCGAGATCACCTTTGCGCCCTTGCAGGCCGAGACCGCGACGGTGACGGTGCTGGGCCAGCTCGACGGCCCGGTCGACGGCATCACGCGTCTGGCGGCACGCTTGCGCGAAAGCCAGGGACGGCAATTGTTCACCGGCACCTTGTCGCTCGCAGATGCCGGCGCATCATCGCCCCGATCGGCGAAGCCGTCTTCTGTTCCGGGTCACATCCAGGCGGCGCGCCTGCAACTCTGGGCGAGTTGTCCGCCAGATGTGAAGAACCTGACGCAATCGCGCGGCATCATGCATCCGGCCGGGCCTGTCTTCATGGCGGAATCGGAAGCCCGTATCCTGCATGAAAACCTGTGGTGGATCCGCGAGCGCCGTGCGCGCGATGATGCCGCATCGCTTCGCTATACGGCCGGCCTCGTCCTGAACCGCGCCGCCACGCGCTTGCACGATTTCTGTCACCTGACGACATCGTCAAAAATCCTGCTCGATCTCGATGCGGCGATCGCCGCCGATCCGACCCTGTTCGAAGCCCTGCTCGATGAAGCCATTCTGTGCAGCGGCCGCCTGGCGGCCTGGATCGACCTGCAGATTCCGTGGAACGCCGTGAACGAGGAATTCCGCTCAGCGCTTGGCGGAAGCTCGACCTCGGCCATGGAAGTACCGGCATGAGCGTCCATCTTGAAAAACCCGTAGGCGTGGTTGGCCTCGGCATCATTGGCCAGCGCTGGGCCGCGGCTTTCCGGCATGCCGGGCTGACCGTCAGGGTCTATGATCCGGATGCCGGACAATGGGACAGGTTCCAGGACATGGCACCTGCCCTCCTCGCCGATCTCGATGCCTTGCATGGTCCGGCGATCCGCCTCGGCGATATCTCCTTCTCGAGCGATATGGGCGAAGCCTTGGCGGAGACCGGCTTCATTCAGGAGAACGGCCCGGAACGGCTCGAGTTGAAGCAATCGCTTCTTGCCGCGATCGAGCGCCATGTCGCGGCCGATACCATCATCGCCTCCTCCTCATCGGCGCTTTCCGTCTCGGCCATGCAGGCCCGGTGCGCTCATCCTGAGCGCATCGTGCTGGGCCATCCCTTCAATCCGGCGCATCTGATGCCGCTGGTGGAGATCGTCGGCGGCGAGCGCACCCGGCCCGAGACCGTGACCGCCGCGCGCGCTTTCTATGAGGCAATCGGCAAGAAGCCGGTGGTGCTCAACCGCGAGATCACCGGCCATCTCGCTTTGCGGCTGATGGGGGCCATGTGGCGCGAGGCCATTGCGCTGGCAGGCGCCGGCGTCGCCTCGGTCGAGGACATCGACCGCGCCTTCATGTACGGGCCCGGGCCGAAATGGACCTTGCAGGGCTCGTTCATTTCCAACCACCTGAATGCCGAGGGCATCGAGGCTTTCTTCCGGAAATATGGCGGCACCTACCAGGATATCTGGGACGATCTCGGCACCGCGACGCTCGACGATGAGACCACCGCCACGGTGGCAGCGTCCATGCGTGGCGCACTCGCCGGCCGTGGCAATGATGATCTGCGCGCCGAGCGCGACAAGGGGCTTATCGAAATCCTCGCGACGCTCCATCGTCACGGCGCCCTGTGACCTCGAAAGGAGATGGCCCAATGACATTGCAACCCTATCGCTCGGCACTGGTCACCGGCGGATCAAAGGGCATTGGCGCCGCCATCTGCCGCAGGCTGCGCGGGCGCGGCCTCGCCGTCTATGCCGCTGCCCGCAGCGCTGATGCGCTGGCCGAGCTCGCCCGCACCACTGGCATCATTCCCATCGTCGCCGATATCCGCGATACGGCGGCTCTATGCGCCGGGCTTGCCGGTGCCGAGATCGACATATTGGTGAACAATGCCGGCGGCCTCGCCACGGTTCGCCCCCTCCATCTGCAGACCGCCCAGGAGATCCGCGACACTGTCGCGCTCAATCTCACCGCACCGCTCGAGCTCATCCAGGCGCTGCTGCCCGGCATGATCGCCCGCAAGCGCGGCCACATCTTCAGCATCACCAGCACCGCGGGCCATGCCGTCTTCCCCGGCACCGTCAGCTATGGCGCCGCCAAGGCCGGCCTCGCGCATGCCTGCGGCATCCTACGCTACGATCTCGCCGGCTCGAATATCAGGATCACGGAAGTGAGCCCGGGCCGGGTCGAGACGGAATTCTATTTGCAGGCCTTCGCCGGCGACAAGGCGGGCCTGAAGCAGAAGATGTATACCGAGCAGCGGCCTTTGGCGCCCGATGATGTTGCCGCCGCGATCGCAGCCGCCTTGTCCATGCCCCAGCATGCCGATCTGGCGCGCATCAGCATCGAGCCCACCGACCAGGCGACCGGCGGCCATGTCTATGGCATCTTCAAGCCCGATTGAATCTGGCGCTCAGCGTTCACGCAATCGCGCCAGCACGGCGTCCGAAGCTTCGGCCCAGGCCGACGGCACCTCGCGGCGCGCCAGTGTCTTGAGGCCAAGCTCGGTGATGCCGCCCGGCGTGACGAGCTGGCGCAGGATCTCGTCGAGATCGCCTTCCGCCTCATCCGCCATGCGGCCCGCCGCCACGAAAGTCCGCGCCATCAATTGCCGCGCGGTTGCGGGCTCGACGCCCTGGCGCGCGAGCCATTGGGCGCTTTGCCGGATGAGATCCTGCGCCCATCCATATGTGGCGGCACTGACCGTCGCCGTTTCGAATTCCTGCTCGTCGCGCAGCACGATGACCGGGCCCAAGGGATCGATCAGCGGTCGGGCAGCCGTGAGATCGGGAAAGATGGTCGTCGGGCTCGCCCCCAATTCGCAGGCCGTCAGCGGCATGACACGCGTGATCCGGGCGGCGGGTGCCGCCTCCTGCAACCGGGCGATCGCAATGCCGGCGCAGGCCGAGACGACGACATGGCCCTCCGACCAGGGCAGGCTGGCAAGGGCGGTGACCGCATCCCGGGGCCGGACCGACAGCAGCACCACCTTGCAGCGCCGCACCAGCTCCGCATTGCTCGCCATGACGGGGATGCCATATTTGGCGCCCACCTGGCTTCCCTGGCCGCGTGCCGACAGCACGAGGTCTCCCGGCTTCACGCCACTATCGAGTAGACGAATAATGATGGAGCGTGCCAGATGGCCAACGCCGAGAATGCCAAAAGCCATCGCCTAGCTCCACTCTGTTCGGCCGGTTGAAGACCCGATTTTGAAAGGTTCGCCAAGATGCACAAGCCCAAACGGACGCCCAAAGGCCGCCGCTCCGCCGATTCGGGCGAGCGCGCCTACAAGGCAATCCGCAAGCAGCTGGTCGAATTCAAGCTCAAGCCGGACCAGCGGATCAACGAGATGGCGCTGGCCAAATCGCTGGGCGTCTCGCGCACCCCGATCCGCGAGGCCCTGAACCGGCTGGCGAGCGAAGGCTTCATCGCCCTCACCCCCAATCGCGGCTTCTTCTTCAAGGCGCTCGATATCGACGCTTTGCTCGATCTCTATGAATTGCGCGCCATGATCGAATGCGGCGCTTTCACGCTGATGTGCGAGCGCGCCAGCGACGCCGAGCGCGACCGGCTCAAGGACTTCTGGGACGGCGTCAAGGCGGACTACCGCGAGCGCGATCCGGACGACATCCTGGTGCTCGACGAGGGCTTTCACCTGCTGATCGCGGAGCTGTCCGGCAATCCCGAAATCGTCAACCAGCTCAAGGCGATCAATGCCCGCATCCGCTTCATAAGGCGTATCCAGATCCAGCATGTGTCGCATGACTTCGATATGGTGAACACCCATTCGCAGATCGTCGATGCCGCCATGAAGCGCGACGTCGCCGCCGGCACGGCACTGCTCAAGTCCCATATAGAAATGACGGTATCGGGCGCTCAGCGGGCCCTCAAGGATGCCCTGCTCAACGTCTACATGGAAAAATCCGACAGCTCCTCCGGCCGCAGGGCCTCGCGGCCCCGCTGACCGCATCTTTCTACATTTTTGTCTGCACAATTGTCTACACTTTTCTTGACGTCTCCTCCGTAGTCTGATGTGATGGATTTGCGGCTCGCCGAAGGCGGGCCGGCATCGGCCGGACAAGGTTTTTTCGCTGCCCTTGGAAAATCGCGAGACCGCAGATCCCGGCGCGGGACAACTGGAGAGGAACACCATGAGGAAACTAGCCGCAACCCTTCTCGCCACCGTCTTCCTGGCGGGCTCCGCCTGGGCGGAAGAGATCACCATTGGCCTGTCCGGCCCCCTGTCGGGCCCGCAGGCCTATTTCGGCTCGACCTGGCACAATGGCTTCAAGCTTTACGTCGACAAGCTCAATGCCGCCGGCGGCGTCAACGGCGTGACCGTCAACTACAACCAGCAGGACGACAAGGCCGATCCGCGCGAAGGCACGCTCGTCGCCCAGAAATTCTGCGACGACGACAAGGTCGTCATCGCGCTCGTCAATTTCAACAGCGGCGTGGCCCAGTCCACCTTGCCGATCTATGACGAATGCACGCTGCCCAACATGACCTTCGGCTCCAACCCCTCGCTCACCCAGCAGGGCTACAAGTACATGGTGCGTCCGGTCGCCAATGACCTTGCGGGCGCCCTGCTCCCGGCCGAATATGCCGTCAAGAAGCTGGGCCTCAAGACCGCCGTGGTGATCAACGACAAGCAGGTCTTCGGCCAGGGCATCTCCGAGATCTTCGCCAAGAACTTCGAAGCGGCCGGCGGCAAGGTTCTTTCGACCGTCTCGGTGACGCCGACCGATGTCGACTTCACCGCCGTCCTGGCCCAGGTCAAGACGCAGAATCCCGAGGCCATCTATCTGGGCGCGGTCATGCCGCAGCTGGCGCTGTTCGCCCGCCAGATGAAGGAACAGGGCGTCGGCGCAAGGCTCTTCGTTCCCGATGGCGGCTATACGCCCGAATTCATCGACCAGGCGGGAGAGGCGAATGCCCAGAAGGCCGTCGTGGCGATCCAGGTTCCGCCCATGGACGCAAGCCCCGCCATCGCCGACTTCGCCAAGCTGTACAAGGAGAAATATGGCGAGGAACCCGGTGCCTATTCGATCTATGGCTTCGTCCAGGGCCAGATTCTCGAGCAGGTTCTGAAGACGACAAAGGGCCTGACCCGCGAGGACCTCAATGCGGCGCTGCATGGCGTCAAGGTCTCGACCGCCGTCGGCGATCTCGAATTCGACGAAACCGGCGAATTGAAGAAGGCGCCGTCCTATCTCTATGAAGTCGAAGGCAAGACCTTCAAGCTGATCGGTTCCTATTGAGGAACCCGGATCGCATTTGCATGCGCTCCGAGCCGTGTGTTAGGCCATGCCTTGCCCTCTCCCCGCTTCAGCGGGGAGAGGGAGGGTCCCATTGCGAAGCAATGGGAGGGTGAGGGGCCTGCCGCAAATTGAGTTCGAGTGTTCGATCAGGAAGGTGGAGCAGAATTGCAACGCCCATTGCCCCTCACCCTTCCCGCCGCTGCGCGGCGGGCCCCTACCCTCTCCCCGCTGCGCTTCGCTTGCAGGGCGAGGGTGAAAGGCTCACCGGCGAGATGTGTGTATGCTCCACACCTCGCATCGTCACAAAGGTCATGAGATCATGTGGGGTACGATCGTACAGCAAACCTTCAATGCCCTGACCATCGGGGCGATCTATGCTTTGATCGCGCTCGGCTACACGATGGTCTATGGCGTGCTGCGCATGATCAATTTCGCCCATGGCGAGATGTTCATGCTCGGCGCCTATGCCGCTTTCGTGCTGCTGGCGCTCATGGTGCCGGACATCGGCGCGGCGGGCGCGCTGGCGCTGACGGCGGCCTTCTTCGGCGCCATCCTCCTCGTCGGCTTCGCCGGCGTCGGCATCGAGCGCCTGGCCTACAAGCCCTTGCGCCATTCGACCAGGCTGGCACCCATGCTGAGCTCGCTCGGCGTCTCGCTGTTCCTGGTGACCGGCGTGCAGATTGCCGCCGGGCCGCAGCCGCGCATGTTCCCGCATCTCTTCCCCAACCAGCGCTATGAGGTGCTCGGCGGATCGATCACCAGCGTGCAGATCGGCATCCTCATCGCCGCTTTCATCCTGATGCTGGGCCTCCATTTCTTCGTCAACCGCAGCCGCCTCGGCATCATCGTGCGCGCGGTCTCCGAAAGCCGCCCCACCGCGCAATTGCTCGGCATCAATGTGAACGGCGCCATCAGCCTGATCTTCTTCCTGGGCCCCCTGCTCGGCGCCTCCGGCGGCATCCTCTATTCGAGCTATTACGGCATCATGACGCCCACCATGGGCGCGGTCGTCGGGCTCAAGGCCTTCACGGCCGCCATCCTGGGCGGCATCGGCTCGATCCCCGGCGCGATGCTGGGCGCCTTCATCCTCGCTTTCGTCGAGGTCGTCGGCACTGCTTTGCTTCCGATCCTCACCAACGGCGCCATCGGCACTGAATATCGCGACGTCTTCGCCTTCGCCATCCTCATCCTCGTCCTCCTGTTCCGTCCCGCCGGTCTCCTCGGCGAAGCCGTCTCGGAAGAGAGCATGGTCTATAAGAGGGAGTTCTGATGGCATCGACCGTCCTGACCACCGCCCCGGCGCGGGCGCCGCGCTGGCTGGCCTTCCTGCTGATCGCGCTGGCGGCCGCGCTCATTGTCGCGACGCCCTTCCTGCCCAACTACTATATCCGCGTCGCCAACAGCCTCCTGATCTATATCCTGCTCGGCATCGGCCTCAACATCGTCGTCGGCTATGCCGGCCTCCTCGATCTGGGCTTCGTCGCCTTCTATGCGGTCGGCGCCTATACCTATGCGCTCCTCGCCTCGAACCAGCTCGGCATCCACTTGCCGCTGCTCGCCATCCTGCCCATCGCCGCGGTGATCGGCGCCGCCACCGGCATATTGCTCGGCCTGCCGGTGCTGCGCCTGCGCGGCGACTATCTCGCCATCGTCACGCTCGGCTTCGGCGAGATCATCCGCATCGTCATCAACAACATGGATTGGCTGACCAACGGCCCCAAGGGCATACCGGCGCTCGACCGGGCCGATATGCTCGGCATCTCGGTGGCGCGGCCTTCCGAGATCTTCTGGCTCCTGCTCGTCACCTGCATCCTGGCCGGCCTCGCCGTCTGGCGCCTGCAGAAATCGATCCTCGGCAAGGCCTGGGCCGCGATCCGTGAGGACCAGGATGCGGCAGCGGGCGTCGGCGTCAACACCACCAACGCCAAGCTCGCCGCCTTCGCCATCAGCGCCACCATCGGCTCGATTGCCGGCGTCATCTTCGCCGCCTCCCAGCGCTTCGTCAGCCCGGAAAGCTTCTCGCTGCAGGAATCGATCCTGATCGTGCTCCTGATCGTCATTGGCGGCATCGGCAACATCCTCGGCATCATCGCGGGCGCCGCCATCCTCATCCTCCTGCCCGAGGTCCTGCGCGAATTCGCCGAATGGCGCATTCTGTTCCTGGGTCTTCTCATGGTCGTCCTCATCATCATCCGTCCGGGCGGCATCGTGCCGCGCAGCCTGGGGCCGGATGTCCTGTTCAAGTCGCTGTTCCGCCGATGAACCTGGTCTTCGAAAACCTGCGCAAGCAATATGGCAGCAACGTCGCCATCGACGATGTGTCGGCGGTGTTCGAGCCCGGTCTGATCCATGGCATCATCGGTCCCAATGGCGCCGGCAAATCCACCCTCATCAACATGACGGCCGGCTCCTACACGGTCACCTCCGGACGCATCCTTCTGGGCGACCGGCAGATCAGCGGTCTCAAGAAATACCAGATCGCCGGCAGCGGCATTGCCCGCACCTATCAGAATATCCGGCTGTTCGACCAGATGACGGTGCTCGACAATCTCGAGGTCTGCTACTACGCCGATGACGCAGGGCTGGCCTGGAAGGAAGTCCTGTGGCCGCCTTATGCGAAGAGCCGCGAGGCCGAGCGCCACGCGCAATGCCGCAAGGCCCTGGCGCAGTTCGATCTCCTGCCCTGGATCTCCGAGGATGCCGGCAGCCTGCCCTATGGCCGCCAGCGCATGCTGGAGATCGCCCGCGCTCTGGTGCGCGATCCGAGCGTGCTGCTGCTCGACGAGCCGGCCGCCGGCCTCAACCACGCCGAGACCGCCGAGCTCACCGCCAGGCTCAGGGCGTTGCGCGCACCCCACCGCATCATGATCATCGTGGAGCATGACATGGATCTGGTGATGGCGCTGTGCGACCGGATCCTGGTGATGCATCACGGCAAGCTCCTGTTCCAGGGAACGCCGGCCGAGGTGCAGGGCAATACAGAGGTGCAACAAGCCTATCTGGGTACATCCAATGACATCGACGAGATCAAATCCGCTGCTCAGGATCGAAGGGCTAAGCTCGGGCTACGGGCACGCCAACGTTCTGGCTGATATCGATCTCGCGGTTCATCCCCACGAGATCGTCGTCATTCTCGGCCCCAATGGCGCCGGCAAGACGACTTTGCTCAATTCCATCTCGGGCGTCGCCACCATCACCAGGGGCCGGATCAGCTTCAATGACCGCGACATCACCGGCGCCAGGCCCGAGACCGTGGTGCGCGCAGGCCTCACCCATTGCCCCGAGGGCCGCCAGATCTTCCAGCATCTCACCGTCGAGGAAAACCTCGTCGCCGCCCATATCGGCCGCGGCCCGAAGAGCTTCGAAGCCTTGCGCGAGGAAGCTTTCACCCTTTTCCCCATCCTGAAGGAACGCCGCAACGGCATGGCGAGCCGCATGTCGGGCGGCCAGCAGCAGATGCTGGCGATCGGCCGTGCGCTGATGGCCGAGCCCCAGCTCCTGATGCTCGATGAACCCTCCCTCGGTCTCGCACCCAAGCTGGTCCATCAGATCTTCCGCATCATTCTCGATCTGTCGCAGACCGGCATCGCCATCCTGCTGGTCGAGCAGAATGTGCAGCTGGCGCTCGAATGCGGCGACTACGCCTATCTGCTCTCGACCGGCCGCTGCAAGCTCGCAGGCGATGCGCGCGAGATCGCCTCGCACAGCGCCATGAGCGAGCTCTATCTCGGATCGGCGACGGAAGAAAATCTGCATGTTTGAGATCGACTGGAAGACCCCGCATCTCTGGCGCAGGAATGCCGGGCTGCCCGGCAAGCGCTATCCTTCGCTCGACGGTGACGCGAATGTCGATATCGCCGTAGTGGGTGGCGGCTTCACCGGGCTTGCCGCCGCCATCGCCGCGGCGGGCAGCGGCAGCAAGGTCATGCTGCTCGAAGGCAATGAGATCGGCAGCGCCGCCTCCGGGCGCAATAACGGCCTTCTGATCTCGCATCATTCCAAGGCATCGCCCTCCGAGATCGAGGCGGCACTCGGCCCCGTTTATGGTCCGAGATACAATGCGCTCGTCGCCGAGGCGGCGCCGGTCGCTTTCGAGCGCATGCGCCGATATGGCATCGATTGCGATCAGGTCCAAAAAGGCTGGATCCAGCCGGCTCATTCCGCGCAGGCCCTGCAGCGCGTGCGCAAGTTCTGCAAGGAATGGCAGGCCTTCGGCCAACAGGCGACATGGCTCGATGCGGCGGAAGTGTCGGACGCGGTGGGCAGCCGCTATGAAGGCGGCTGGCTCCTGCACAATAGCGGCCATGTGAACCCCTATGCGGCGGTGCTGGGCTTTGCTGCGGCGGCGGCAAACCAGGGCGTCGATATCCGCGAGACTGCGCAAGTCACGGCGATCACGCGCAACGGCCCGCGCTGGCGCCTCACGACGGCGCAAGGCAGCGTCACCGCCAATCAGGTCGTGGTGGCGACCAACGCCCTGACGGGAAAATTCTGGCCCGGCCTCAACCAGGCGATGATCCCGATCCAGGTCTTCCAGGGCGCCTCGGCCCCCATCCCGCCCGCGCTGCGCGCCGCGATATTGAAGAACAATCCCGCCGTGTCTGACACGCGACGCGACATCCGCGCCTTCCATTACGATCGTGATTTCCGCATCGTCACGGGCGGCACCCACACGGTGTGGTTCAATGCCCGCGAGCGCGGCCTCGCCAGTTTGCAGCGCCGTCTCGCCATTGCCTTTCCCCAATTGGGCAACACGCCCCAGGTCGAGGACTATTGGGAAGGCGTGCTCGCCGCCGTGCCCGACCGCAAGCCGCGCCTGATGCGCCTGGCGCCCGGCATGCTGTTCGGCGGCATCTATTCCGGCCGCGGCGTTGCGCTGTCGGTCTCCTTCGGCGAGAAGATGGGCCTGTGGGCCGCGGGCAAGCTCGATGATGCGGCCATGCCGATACCTGTCACCGATCTGAGCCGCGTTCCCTACCATCCGGTCGCCGTCCAGGTGGCGCGGCGGATCCATGTCGTGCATCGGGTGCAGGACCGGCTTTCGTAAGAGGTCCTGTCACTCCTTGATTGCCCAGGCCTGATATTCGCCCTCGACCACGACCGTCCCCTCCACTTCCTTCTCGAAGCCCGGAAATTCCTTGCCCCAGTCCTGCAGCGCCCGGATGTAGGAGAGCCATGGCCCATCGCTCGGCCCGAAGCTCTCCCCCGGCAGGACGATCGGAATGCCGGGCGGGTAAGGAATGATGCCGACGCCGGCGACGCGGTTGGCGAGTTTCCCCACCGGCAGCAATTCGGCTTCGCCCGCCATCAGCATGCCATTGGCGCGGCGCGGCAGCATCACCGGCTTCGGCAGATTACAGAAAGCCTGTGCCTGCAGATGGCCCATGCGGTTCGCCTTCATATGCATGAACATCTTGTCGGCCAGGTCCCTGAGGCCCATGCCGGCATAGGTCTGGGGCGCCGTCGCCATCAGGTCCGGCAGGCATTGCGCGAGCGGGCGGTTAGCGTCGTAATCGTCCTTGAAGTCGAGCAGCACGCTCATCAGCGTGCCCCATTTGCCCTTGGTGATGCCGATCGAGAACAGGCACAGCACCATGAAGTCGGTGGTGCGCGACGGGATGATGCCGAAGTGGTGCAGATAGTCCGACAGGATCGGCGCCGGAATGCCTTTCCCCTGCATCTCGCCGTCATCGCCCATGCCCGGACAGACGATGCCGACCTTGATCGGATCGAGCATGCACCAGCCATCCGGCAGGCCGTCGAAGCCGTGCCATGTCTCGCCCGGATGCAGCACCCAGCAATCGGGATCGGTGGCGAGTTGCCTGGGATCGGCATCGGCGAAATCGACTTTCTTGGCCGCCTTGCGGTCTTTCACCTTGGGCGCGTTCCATGGCGAGAAGAACCAGTCCTTCTTGTTCGCGAATTCCCGCTGCGCCCGCGCCAGCGTCTGGCGGAAGGTGATGGCTTCCTCGATCACTTCGTCCGTCAGGGCCTTGCCGCTCGGACCGTCCATCATCGAGGCGCCAATCTCATTGGAGGCGATCAGCGAATAGAGCGGCGAGGTCGTCGCCTGCGCCATGTAGCTTTCATTGAAGCGGCTGTGCTCGATCGCGTTGCGGCCGTCGCGGACATGGATATAGGACGACTGCGACAGCGCCGCCAGCAGCTTGTGCGTCGACTGCGTCGAGAACACCGTCGGATCACTTGCTTTGTGCGACTTGGGATCGCCCCGCATGGCGAAGCGCTTCGCATAGATCGGGTTGAAGCGGGCATAGCCATACCAGGCTTCATCGAGATGGATGCGGTCGACGCTTTTGCCGAGCAGGTTTTCGACCTGCTCGGAATCATAGCACAGCCCGTCATAGGTGGAGTTGGTGACGACGGCATAGACCGCGTCCTTCTTCACCGCATGCTGCTTCAAGGGATGCGTGTCGAGCTTGCGGCGGATGGCTTTGGGGTCGAACTCCTCCGGCAGGATCGGTCCGATGATGCCATAGCGGTTGCGCGTCGGCACCAGGAAGGCCGGAATGCCGCCCGACTGGATCAGCCCCTGCTCGATCGATTTATGGCAGTTGCGGTCGCACAGCGCGAACTGGCCGTCGCCGACGGCGGCGGCAATGACGGCGCGGTTGGAGCCGGACGTGCCGGTGAGCCCAGAATAGCTGCGATGCGCGCCGAAGACGCGCGCCGCATAGGCCTCGGCCTCGCCGATCGGGCCTGAATGCTCGAGCAGCGAGCCGAGCCCGTCGCGCTCGATGCCGGTATCGGCGCGGAACAGGTTCTCGCCGAAGAACTCGAAGAAGACGCGCCCGGCCGGTGTCTTGGTGAAGGCGACGCCGCCCTGGTGACCGGGCGCCGCCCAGGAATATTCAGCCTGGTTGACATGATTGAGCAGCGCATTGGTGAAGGGCGGCAGGATGTTGCGCTGATAGCGCTGGATCGCCGCCATGATGCGGCTGGCGATGAAGGGAATGGTGTCGGCATGCAGCCACACATATTCATCCGACAGCTGCATCACCTCGACGGTGAGGCCCTCGCGGCTGGCCTGGTCGGCCATCAGCATGATCGGCACGATGGCGTTGCGGCTGCGGATGGTCCTGAGCAGGTCCAGCGCCTCGGCGCGGCTCCTGGCGTCCTTGCGCTCGCGCGTCCAGTCGATCAGGATCGCATCGATGGATGCGTCCGAGATGATCACCGAGCGGCCATCCGCGAAGCTCACCGCCTCGATGACCTCGATGTCGCGGGAGGTCAGCTCCTGCGCCAGCGCCCGCACCGCCCGGCCGCCGAGGCTCTTCGGCAGGGCCAGCTCCTCGTCGATGATGAGGACTTCGTGCTTCTGGAGCTTGATCGTGCGTTCAAGCATGACATTCCCTCAGTTGTACCGGATCGCCTCGGCCATCCGCGCCAGTTGCCGTGCGTGATCCTGCCCCTGGCATCGGATAGATCGAGTTTGTGAAGCCTTCCGCTCAATTAAACAAGAAGATGGTGCAACCATCCCCGTCAGCTTGACGCCGCGAGGTCCTGCGTGATTCAACTTATGAAGATAGCAATGCAACCTATTGATATAGCGCCCGATTCAGCAGTTCGACTTCCTACAGTCTCAGTGCCGCGGCAGCCACTTCTTCTCGATGCGGCAGACCATGGTGTAGGCCGGATCGTAGACATTGCCCACATCATAGCGGACAACCTGGCCCATGAGATGGCTCGCGGCCTGGGGGCTCAGGCGGTAGTCGCCGGTCAGCCAGTTGAACATGTCGGTCGTTGCATGCTGCAGCGCCTGGTCGAGCGGCCGCGCATTGCCGATGGAGAAGATGTCGGTGGCGCTCTCGCCGCGCGGCCAGACGAGCCTGCGGCCTTTTTCGACTGTGAGGCGCAATTCGACCTCGAAGCTGGTCTCGATGCCGGTGCCGACAATCTCGCCATCGCCCTGTGCCGCATGGCAGTCGCCGAGGAAGAAGAGAGCGCCCGGCACCGCGACCGGAAACCACACGGTGGCGCCTGGACCGAAGCCCCGATAGTCCATATTGCCGCCATTCTCTGCGCTCGTCGCGGTGGAGAAGGCCTGGCCACCGGCCGGCGCCACGCCGAAGCAGCCGATCATCGGTTCGAGCGGCAGGACGAAATCCTCGAGGCCCGGCACGGCGGGGTCGAGCGTCGCCGTCAGCCCCTGCCGGTCGATCCGCCAGTTCACCCTGTCCCGGGGCGGCAGGCCGCGGACGAATTCCGGGTCGACGACATTGCCGGCGAGCGCCGCGCGCGTCCAGCCGGTGGCACGGATCGGCGTCATGCGCACAATCTCGATTCTGAGCGCATCGCCGGGCTCCGCACCCGTCACGAAGATCGGGCCGTTCATCGGATTGGGCTCGGGCGCCCGCTGCACGCCGTCCTTGTCGAAGCCATGCGCATCGATCGTTTCGGTGATCACTGTATCGCCCGAGGCGACAGTGAGGGCGGCGGGCAAGGTGCCCAGCACATTGTGCCACCGGTCTGCGATAAAGCGATGTGTCGTCATGGTTCAGGGCGTAGCCGAGTGCGGCCATTCCGGCAAGGGCACCGGAAGTGGATCAGGAGGAGGGAATATGTGCTACTGACGGGCGGCCATCGGCCAGGAGGATGACGTGCAGCTCAAGTCAGACAATAGCGGAGATCCAAGTGCGGCGGAAGCCGCGGCCGAGCGATGTTCCAGAGCCAACGATCTCCTGAGGCAGAACAAGCCGCTGGAAGCCCTCACGGCGTTCGCTCAGGCTCTCGAGGCGGACAGGGACTGCGCCGTCGCGATCATCGGGATTACGCTGATTGCCGAGCGCCTGACCATCACGGGATATTCAAGGCCTCTTGATCGGTTGATCCTGCGCTGCCTGCAATCTCCCCATGGCAATCCCGAAGCCCTGACAAATCCGGCCGGGCGCTTGCTGCAGTTCAAATATGGGCTGCCGGACAGCCAATTCCGGTCGGAGCCCCGCATGCCCGGCGAAAGCGGGCTTGAGCATCTTCGCAAGGACGCCTTGCTGATCGCCTATCTGGATGCGACGATCAATCACAATCTGGCGCTCGAAGGCTTTCTCATATCGGTACGGACAGAGATACGGCGCAGATTCACGCAAGGCGGCCTCGGCGCGGAGTGGCTGCCTTTGACGGCGGCACTCGCCCTGCAGGCGCACAATAACGAATATGTCTGGGAGATTCCGGAGAGCGAGATCGACTGGCTGGACGCCACCGCCGAGCAGCTCGAGCGGTTGGCGGGCGAGGATATTACCGGGACGTCCGCGACATTGCACCTGGTCTTTGCGATGTACCGTGACCTTTGGGAGTTGCCGAAACTGCGCAAAGGCCTGCTGGAGCAGTCGGCCGATCACTGGCCGCCAGCCTTCCGCATTGCGGTCGATCGCACGCTCGGAAGACGCGCCAGGCAGATCCGGCTCGAGCCCTCGATACCGAGGCTGGGCGCCGCTGAAAAACCCGCATCGGCACCGGTTCGCCAGATGTATGAAGCCAACCCCTATCCGAGATGGCTTCATGTGACGCCGCCGGTGCGACAGCTGGATGCGAGTGAGATGCTGACGGCCCGATATCCTCATCTCGCGCCACTCGCGAAGAGCGACGGCCCGTTGCAGATCCTTATGCCGGGAATCGGCACAGGCCGGCTGGCCGTCTGGGCGGCGCAGAGATACCACGACGTGCGGATAACCGCCGTCGATCTCAGCATCCCAAGTCTCGCTTATGGGAAATACATGGCGGAGCGCTACGGCATTGCCAATATCGACTTCCAGCAGGGCGACCTGCTCACCCTTGAAGGTCAATATGACCGGATAGAATGCATTGGCGTGCTCCACCATCTTGAAAACCCGGAAGCCGGATTTGAAAGACTCGTTTCGTGCCTCAAGCCGGGCGGCGTCATGCAGATCATGCTTTACGCGGAAGCCAGCCGCACGGACATCTGGCAACTGCGGACCCGGTTGGGCGTTTCGGACAGCGACATACCCCTCGACGAAATCCCGCGCATCCGCGGCCGGGTCATTCGAAAAGGTGGAGATCTCGCCGCCTTCAGCGGGCTCGCGCGGCGGCCGGATTTCCACTCGACGAGCGGTTTCCGCGACCTCATCCTGCACGTGCAGGAAAGCACCTTCACGGTCAAGCGTCTCCGCCGCATGGTGGAGGCGGCGAGTGTGAGATTCATAGGGTTCGAGTTCGCGGCCGGGCAGGTGATGAATCTGTTTGGCGAGAGCGGCGCGGAACAGAAGTACCGCAAGGCTTTTCCAAGCGAGAGGACGCTCGGCAGCCTTTCAAACTGGGAGGCGATCGAGGCAAGCCACCGCGACCTGTTCGGCAACTATCTCTTCTGGTGCCAGAAACTGTAAGCCGGAGCGCATCCCCACCGCGCAGGACTCCCATTCCGTAAAGAGACTGGTCAGGGCAGAAGCCGTGAGCCAGGCTGCTGCGCCTGGCGTTCAAGCAATATTCCAAAGCAAGGAAGTGCCGTGACTCGATCTCTCAGCGAGGACTCTGCGACGGGCGAAGTTGATTCCTCTTATGCCTGGCTGCGCCTCGTGATCACCCTTGTGCTGGGCACTGTGGCCTGCGTCGGCAACTGGTCGGTGGTGGTGGTATTGCCGACCCTGCAGACGGAGTTCGACACGCTGCGGGGCGGCGCCTCCCTGCCCTTTACCTGCACGATGCTGGGCTTCGCCGTCGGCGGCGTCGCCATGGGACGCCTGGCGGACCGGCTCGGCATCGTGATGCCGGTGCTGATCGGCGCGGCATTGCTGTGCGCCGGCTATGTCCTGGCGGCGCTCACTTCCAGCATCTGGCAGTTCGCTTTGCTCTCGGGCGTCATCGGTCTGGGTTCCGCCGCGGGCTTCGCGCCCCTGATGTCGGACCTCTCGCACTGGTTCCACAAGCACCGGGCTCTGGCGGTGTCCGTTGCCGCCTCCGGCAGCTATGTCGCGGGCGCGGTGTGGCCGCTGGTGGTCGAGCATTTCCAGTCCGCCTATGGCTGGCGCGCCACCCATATCGGCATCGGCCTGTTCGTGCCCCTTGTCATGGTGCCGCTCGGCCTGGCGCTCACCCGCAAGCCGGCTGCCGCCAATTATGCCACCGCCGAGGCCGCCACCGAGGTGGCCCGCGCCAATCTTGGTCTTTCGGCGGGCCAGCTGCAGGGCCTGCTCGTCGTGGCCGGTTTCGCCTGCTGCATGGCGATGTCGATGCCGCAGGTCCACATCGTCGCTTATTGCGGCGATCTCGGCTACGGCGTGGCGGTGGGCACGCAGATCCTCTCGCTGATGCTGGGCCTCGGCGTGGTCAGCCGCTTGGGCTCCGGCGTGGTGGCAGACCGCATCGGGGCCGGCCCCATGCTTCTGATCGGCTCGCTGATGCAGGCGCTGGCGCTGCTGCTCTATCTGCTCTTCGACAGCCTGTCTTCGCTCTGGGTGATTGCGGGCCTGTTCGGCCTGTTCCAGGGCGGCATCGTGCCGATGTATGCGGTGATCATCCGCCAGTTCCTGCCGCCGCGCGAAGCCGGCACGCGCATCAGCCTGGTGCTCATGGCGAGCGTGCTCGGCATGGCTTTCGGCGGCCTGGCGGCAGGCTTCATCTACGACGCCACGCAGTCCTACCGGCTCGCCTTCCTGCACGGGCTGTTATGGAATCTGGTGAACCTGGCTCTGGTGGCCTGGCTGCTGGTCTGGCCGAAATGGCGGCCGCGCGGCCGCGCCGCGATGGCGGGCTGAGCGCTTAGACTTGGCGAACGCAATCGCGCGATGTGGGCGATGGCAGACGGGTCGCGCTTTGAGAGTCCGGCTTTGAGATGTCGGCGCCGATCCGGGCAAGCCTGAGTATCGGGGAAATTATGGTCCGTCCAGAAGTGCGGTTTCAAGCGCGCCCCTCCAGGGGAGCGTCACCCAGCCTCTCCGGTATCGCAAAGAAGATATGGACTGGCGGCGTCACTGGACGAACCACGCCGCCGACCATCACGGCGACGAGTGTTCCCTCGTATTTGAACATCGGGAAAGGGCCTCGAATTTCTTGAATGACCACCGGCTGATCGACGACGTAGCGCAGCAAGTCCGCGAATGTGCAGACGACCTCGTCACGATTGATGAGTCCGACGGCTGCCCGCGGCGATAAGCCCCCGCGCATGTGAGCCATGGCGTCGTCGATTTGCTCGGCTGCGTTGCAGAACAATCCTTGCAGCGCGCGTGGGGAGGGGTTCGCCAGGACTTTGCCCTCCTGGCCGAAAGCAAGAACTGCAATCGACGCCACGACGAGGCAAGAGGAAATCCAGCGGCGAACCGACAGCGGTGAAGCCCGACCGTCCAGCATTGTTGGAAGTCTCCTCAAAAGATGTTACTCATGCTGGCACTGCCCGAGCCCTTAGTAACGAGCATGTTCCGATGGCCTTCCGATATTTTGCCGATAACCCTGCGGAGGAGTAGCGGACCGGGCCGTTTGTGAGCAGTGCCAAGATAAAGGCTGGAGATGGAGCATCGACCACCCACCGTATTCTCGATCAATGGGGTGCGGGTCGATTTGAGCAGCGAGTCTCTGCGTGGCCCCGATGGTGAAATTGCGCCGGTGCGGCCGCAAGCCTTCGCGACGCTTCGCTACCTGCTGCAAAATCCCGATAGACTGGTCACCAAGACCGAGCTGATGGACGTGGTGTGGCGCGGAACCTCGGTCACCGACGACAGCCTTGTGCAATGCATTCACGAAATCCGCCGCGCCCTGAGGGACGAGCGTCATGATGTCCTTCAAACCGTGTCCAGGCGAGGCTATCGGATCGTCCTGCCTGAAAAGGCCAGCGCCCCGACACCGGCGAACAAGGCTTCGCTCGCCGTGTTGCCGTTCACGAATCTCAACCGCGATCCTGAGCAGGATTATTTCGCCGACGGACTCGTGGAAGACCTGATCACCAGTCTCGCAAGAATCCCGGGCCTGCTCGTCATCGCACGCAACTCGTCATTCGCCTACCGGAGCGAGCCGAGAGATGTCCGCAGCGTGGCGGAGGAACTGGGCGTTCGCTACCTCCTGGAAGGCAGCGTCAGGCGGTCCGCCAACCAGATTCGCATCAATGGACAACTCGTGGACGGCGCATCGGCAGGCCATATCTGGACCGGCAAATTCAACGGCGCCGCCGCCGACATCTTCGATCTGCAGGACCAGTTGACGGAGCAGATCGTCGGCGCAATTGAGCCTTCGGTACGCCGCGCCGAGATCGATCGCGCCCGGCGCAAGCGGCCAAACAGCCTCGATGCGTACGACCTCTACCTGCGGGCCTTGCCCCACGCCAATGCCAATTCTCCGGCCGAGACCGACGAGGCGCTGCGTCTCCTTCATCTGTCCCTGGAGCTCGATCACGGCTATCTCGCCGCGCACGGATATGCCGCGTGGTGTCATGAACAGCGATACTTTCGAGCCGGCTTTCATCCGGAAGACCGCGACGCCGCTCTTGCGCACGCCGATATTGTGCTGGGGATCAATTCCGACGATCCGAACGCGATCAGCATGGGCGCGTTCATCCGCGCCATCCTGACGCGCGACTATGATGGTGTGATCGCCGCGCTGGACCGCGCGCTGGCGATGAACGGGAATTCGGCGTTGGCGCTGGGGTTCAGTGCACTTGTGAGCTCGCACAGCGAGCGTTATCACAGGGCAGTCGATCACGCCCAGAAAGCGCTGCGGCTGAGCCCCCTCGACGATCCCCTGAACTATCATCCCTACTGCGCGCTGGCGGTCACCTACCTGTTCGCGGGTCAGTTCCCGGAAGCGGTGAAATATTCGGCCCTGGCCGTTCAGGCGAACCCGAGCTTCAGCGTCGCCCACGCGTATCTTGTTGCCAGTCAGGTCGGCCTCGGCAACATGGAAGCAGCGCAGTCGGCCGCAAGCCGCCTGCTGGAGGTAGCCCCAACGTTTTCCGTGGGCGCCTTCGTACAAATGGGCGTGTTCCGAGCCGCTTTGTACGAGGGACTGGCGGCCGCGTTAAGAAAGGCCGGCCTGCCGTAACACCTTGACCGGCCAGCCTCAGCTTTCCTTCGCTGGGCATCCTGCTTCGCCTGAGGAAATTTGCCAATCCTGCGAAGCGCGGCAGGCGCGAAGCAGGATGGCCTGCCAGCCGTAGCTCGCGGGAAGATGGCCCGCCTTCGCCCGTTGGGCTCCGACGCGGCAGCCTTCGCTCCCTTCGCGAGCGAAGGCTGATGGGCCTGGAGGGACGGTATTTTCTACAGAAAGTATGTTAGCGGATGGTTCGCCAATCCATTTCCCTCGTACACCCTCGTATGGACTGGCGAACCCAAGGATAAAACCCAGAAATGATTTTCTTTGCGCCTCTAACTACGATTCTGGGTCATTTGCATTCGCCACAGGCGAGATCGCCCGACCACAGCTATGAGCGCGGCCAAGTTTCAGACCATTCTGCATCTGTTCGGCAATCGCAAAGATCTCTTCCAATGGCGTTGGAGTCGTCTCTCCGCGAAGACAACTAACGACCCGTTCAGTTAGCTGTACCGCAAGAATTTCCTCTAGAAGATCGCTCATCATGACTGGAAACTGTTGCGGTCGCATCGCCGTGCGCACATAAACACCAGTGGCGGCTGTCAGCCGGATATACTCAATTCCGCGAGCGATCTCATTTTTGTCATAACCTATGAATCCTGTTGAGCTTGGGTCGATGATGAGGCCGCGCTTGTGTAAGTCTTTTAGACGAATGCGCGGTTTTGCTGAAAGCCAGTACGGGAACTTCTCTTCTTTGGGATTAATATTCATTAGAAAGAATGGATAAAAGTCTTCTTCTAACGGAATGGTGCCGGCGGCTTGCTGTTCAGCAAATGCAATCGAAAGCTCATGGACGTCCATTATCCACGAGAGCAATGAGATCGGGCCAAACTCCTTGGTTAGATAGTTACTATTTATCCTCAAAATCGGAAAGCTGGCTATCGTGCATAACCGGTCCTTCTTTGCATCACGAGCTTTCTGCTTGGCAGTCACGTGGTATTGGCCGTCGAATTCGACAGCATATGCAGGTTCCCACTGGTTGCGGCAAACCACAAAATCAAAGTGACACTGTAGTCCGAAGCGCTTCAGTTCACCTCTTACTCCTAAGGCGTCGAGCGACAGGACATCCGCAACACGAACCTTGGGATAGACGGAAAGCCCCCAACGGTCTGCTGCTCCCTCAATCTCGCCATGAGCAATCTCTTCGTATTTATTGACAAGGCGCAGCATTCGGACCTCGGTAGCTAGGGTGGAACTATACTGGAAAGTTGCTGATCTCTGCCGCCAGGAATCGCACAGCACTTCCGTCATTGTCCAGGATTGGCGCATCTGCCCTTCCGAACGCATCACATCCTCGGCAACACTGAAGTTAGCCCTATATTAAGGCTCAGGACAACCGTGGGAGATCAACGTTATTGACTCGGCCACCATCGACGGCATCTCAACGGTCTACTACCAGGTGACTTTCAACTCGTCGTCATAGCGCATTCGGGGCATGAGGCCCCGCACATAATGATCGGGGAGAATGCGGGTAGTCCGCTTTCGATTCAAGTCGTAACCCGGATACGGGTCTCCGATGACCTGATCGAAGAACGCCCGATGCTGGTCGCTCAATTGGCCGGCAATTTCGGCGAGGAAGAGATGAACCGCTTCATAATCGGCAACAACGATCTCGGGCGCGTTCATTCTTTCGAGGTGGTCAAAGAACTTGAGGATATTGTCGCCACCCTCGGCGAAGAGGGGACGACGACCCTCGAAATAGACCGTTTCGATCTGCTCCCGCACGGGATCCATGTTGCCATGGATAGCGAAATTCCGCTTGTCCATGACGCGCTTAAAGTCTCTGTAGACGGGAGTGGTTTGATCGATCGCATTCCGGAAGCCGTGACAATTTTCGGATAGGGCCGCGATGCGCTCCGGAATGGCACTCCTGATGAACGCCTCATAGGCTGCCCGATCGTTTCGCACTTCGTCCTTGCAGAACATGAGGATGACCATGTTGACAAAGGCCTCAGCCATGATCGGCGTGAGCAGCCTCAGCTTTAGACAGTTGCCATACAAGTCGGCCGCCCGTTTACCGAGTCGCTTGACCTCGGACCTATAGCGCCGAAGCGATTGCTTAGTTGTGACAATCGGAAGCGTGTGCGCCGGCGGCATGTCGACGATCACCTCGTGCATTTCTGCACAGAGGTCGGCCAAGGTAACGAACTTATTCTGGAAGACCACGTATCTCTCAAAGCTTTGCATCATCTCCGATTTCGCGCGGCCATTGCGGCCGAAATCGGCTTTGAGCGCTAGGATGAGGTCCTTCCAATCCACATCCCTCATACGCTCTGAGACTATGAAATGGATATCGCGCGAGGTGCCGGCGATATAGATGTCAACATCGTCGGCCTTGAGGCTGTAGTCCCAATGGATCCAGTTGTCGCTGTCGTCCTTGCGTAGAACGTTCTGGAAACCGTTTGGCGTGCCGAACCGCACACGGAGGTAGGCGTAGACATCGACGGGTTTCAAATGGGCCCGGACGATCAGGAAGCCGCTTCGGTTCGGTTTCCTTGGTCCAGGCCTCGACTTGTAGAATGCAACTACCTCTTTCGGTGTGGCGCGCACCCAGGACGCGACATCTACGGATTTTGCCACGATTATCCAGCCCCGAGCTCATCAATGACGGTTCGAAAGTACGACGGGAACTCATCCAGCAAGTCACGAATATCTTCGGTCTGATTACGGCAAACCCGGCGAACGCCGGCACGATCGACAACGCCGTTGAACTTCTCACCGAGCACTTGCGCTACGACCCGGTCAGCAAATCCCGCTTCAAAGAACGCCAGCGCCGCTGGATCGCTCAACCCGTTCTTGATCTGGCGCTGCACCCGGACAATCTGTTTGAATAGCTCGTCGTCAATGGGCTCCACGAGATCCGCTATCGAAGCAACGACCATCGCAAGTTCGAAACCGAAACCGTTCTCACACAGCGCGACCATATGCTCGGCCGTCGCCTTGTATCTGCCAAATCTCACATCTGCCTCGACCAGAGGGTCCCGCAGCTCATAGAACGATCCCCCATCAATCCACCGCTTGAGGGTGGGCAAGAGGACGTCAGGGTCTGACAATGACGTGATGGATTTTGCGCCCACGTACTTACGTGCCTGCTCGAACACGACCTCAAGGAGTTCACCGGCCTCCGCAGCAGCCAACAGGACCGCAATATTGTTGGTGGTCCATTCCTTGAGTTCCAG
This sequence comes from Taklimakanibacter lacteus, assembly GCA_003576695.1. Taxonomy (GTDB): domain Bacteria; phylum Pseudomonadota; class Alphaproteobacteria; order Rhizobiales; family Aestuariivirgaceae; genus Taklimakanibacter; species Taklimakanibacter lacteus. The sequence goes on along the minus strand of QOZQ01000004.1, from coordinate 341,356 downwards.
TACGTCGGCAGGTGGGAGGGGAGACTTTCTGATGAGGCCCCTGAAGTCGGCATCTCCGCTTGCCTCAACTGCGGCCGCTGTCGTGCGGAATACTTCAACAAGCTTCTCCCGCGTCTCCTCATCCGCAAGGTAGTAGGCAAGCGTGTTCCTCGCTAGCTCTTCAATACGCTCGCTCGCCTGATCGCTCTCGAAGTCTACATAGGCGGCAAGATACGCAGCGATGCTCTGAACAGCTCGCGCGCGACCCATCACGAACTTTCGGAAGTCAGCCGGTATAACGAGAGGATAGTCGTGCACGACCTCCGTTACGATCTTCTCGATCGCATTTCGATCAGCAAAGGCAAGGTCTAGCCACCCTACGCTGGGTTGCAACACGATTGCCGGGTAGGCTTGCTCGTAGCTTGCGAAGAGGTCCAAGATACTGCTGCGGGACGGCTCTGATTTCTCCGGGTCCAACAGATCCTTCGCGGCTCTCCATCGCCACCTTTGTTCTCTGAGCTTGCGCTCATCGTAAATGGAGGGCGCTGAGAAAATGACGCTTCCCTCCGTATGCATGCCGGCGCGCCCGGCGCGGCCCATCAGGTTGTGAAAATCTCGAACTTTGATCTTTTCCTTGCCCTGCTGTGTGGCCGTCACGATCAGGTACCGGATCGGAAAGTTTACACCTTGCGCTAGAGTTGAAGTGCAGATGACGAACTTGGCATGACCGACCTTCATGGCATACTCAATCGATAGCCTGAGGCCATGAGGTGTATTACCATGATGGGCGAGCACACCATGACGCGCCGCCTTCGTGTCGTTATGTTCGCCCAGGTTGCGGCGGGTCAGCCTTACGAGTTTTTCAATTTCATCCCCGTCCGAGACCTCCAGCGGCTCTTTGAGGTCCACGTCGCGATCAAAAATCTCAGCAACACGCTCGCATAGGCCGACGACAGTTTCCTTCGTTCCGCAGAACACTGCCACACTTCCGTTCTCGACGAGATGAAGGCCGAGATAGAGACCGATCTCGCCGCTTTCGCTGGTGCCACCGCGATCTGGAAATACACGTTGCTTTCGCTCGCGATCCTTAAGTGCCAATGGCAGTGACTGAATGATGCGAGGGACGAAAAACTCGGTTGTCTCGGGGTCGTCGGGGCTCACGTATTGCAGCCAGCCCCGCTCATGCTGCCAGCTGGCGAACGCGATACTTTTAGGGGTAGGAAGTAGGCCGTCACCACTTACGATCGCATTCTCGTCATGGATGAGCCACCCAGCAATCTGCCCCGCATTGCCGATTACTGCCGAGATCAGAACAACCTGAGCTTTCGGTGCGAGGGACATGCGCAACGAGGACAGCAGCAATTCGTAAGTGGGACCGCGGGCAAAGCCTTCGAATTGGTGACCCTCGTCGTAAATCACAAGGCCGATTTGTTCGGCCAGTTCGGGAGCGCGACGGAGCATGTAGAGCATCTTTTCCGGCGTCACCACGAGAACGGACTTCTGGGCAAATATCTCATCGATATCTACGTCGAGAAGGAATGAGTCAGACACCTCATCTAGAACGATGTCCTCGCCGGCAAACGCAGTCGCCAGGTCAGACCTGATGTCGTGACAAAGCGAACGGAACGGCGCAACAATCACAGCGAGGGTTGCCCTTCCGGACAGAAACGCAGATCGAATGATGAGTTCAGTGCCTCGCGTCTTTCCTGCACTGGTAGGCATCTGTACTACCGCCGAGCGACCTTGCAAAAGACCCGCCTGACATATCCGCTGTTGGGCGGGCCACAATTCCTTAGGAAAGTGCCCTTTCATAAGCGCCGGCACCCAACTGTCCAGGGGGAGATTGGACGCCGGTGGCAAGAGGGTTCGTGCTGAGTTTCCGAGCTTGCGAGCCGACAGTGCGGTTACAACGTCAGCGTAAAGCAGCTCTCTCGCAGATCCATTGTCATAGGCCGCTTTACGCAGTTCGGCGCAGATCGCTCGTATCTCGTCTGAATCGCCTTCAAGTCTGAAGTGCCTGCGCAGTGCCGCTAAAAGACGCGTCGCAAACTCTGCGTGTATGTGTTCTCCGGGGATAGGGTCAAACTCACCGCGAAGAATGGCGTAAGCAAGACGAGCAAGCCCATGCCCAAGATCGAGGCTTGGCGCTTCTGACCGTCGAGCGACCACAAGTGCACTGCCGACGCTGTCGGAAAGATAGTAAGAAGCAGCACACAACAGCGAGAATTCTTGCGTGAGTTCTATGTCTAGCCGCGCTTCGAGATATGCATCGAAGAAGGTTGCGGAAAAACGGACCATCTCCGCGACGGAACCATCCCTCTCTTCCCATGTTCCAGGCCTGATCGGCCCTTCACCACCATCAATGAACCTGTCCGAAATGGCAGCCGCAGCGTCGCCAAGGATACCTACAGCCAACGCGAAAAGAGAACGTGGATCGCGCCGCAACCTGACGAAATCTTCGGGAGCGGCTCTGAACTCGTACATCTTTGCAGTAGCGCGGACGGCGGCCAGCGATTGAAGTGTAGCGTCTTTAGGCCTCATTTGCGGCCCTCTCATAGAGTGCGTGTACGAGGTCCATCATCGATAGTCCCTTGATAACAATTAGACGAAGGTTGTCGACGTTCGGGTGCTTGGAACCGTCAGACTTATCAATCTCCATTTTCTTCAATACGTCTTCCTCAAGGACGGCGACTGCTCCGCTAATTCTCTTAAAAGGCCGATCATTCGCGTTCTGAAACCGCTCGACCTTAAGTGCGTCATTGCGGTTTATTTTGAGGAGGCGCTGCTTGATCGCATTCAGCGACATAGCCTCGCGCGTCATGTCCTTGATCGAACCGTCGATCGCCTGCTGGATTCTGTTTTTCTTGGTCGGCTTGAAACCTGCCTTGGACTCCAAGAGGAACAGCTCATCTCCTTCGTCCCACGGCCCATTAGTCGTAAACTTAAATCCCAGGATGTCGCAACCATTCGATGGGACGCTTCGGTTGTCTCTGTTCTCGTATCTGCCTTCACGCGGGCACCAATAGCCAAGAACGTATTCCACAAAGTCAGCTACCAGGATTTCTCCGAAGTCGCCGGCGCGAGTGCTGGGCCCCGGCGCCGCTGTGGCGTCAGGAAACTTGATTGAGGTCAGGAACTCCGCCTTTGTGAGCCCAGTGCCCGAGATGAGGTCGTCGAGGTCCGCGTCTTTGCAATAGTGCTGGCGGAAATGCCTTGCCCAGGCACTAAGGATGGCTTCATCATCGGCGTGATGCAGCTCCCAAACCTCGACTTTCAGGCCGTCGGCAGTCTTAATGACTTCCCCGGTTTGAGCCAGCCATGCCACATGGTCTGGTGCCACCATAATCTTAACTTTCTGATTATTTCCCTAGCGGCAAATATAGCCTGCTGCATATTTTCCGCCATTGTGAAGTTGACACCCAAAAGCCGCATCCACGAGACCGAGCTGTTGTCGGCGGAGCCTCACCTCCGGCTTGTCCGGCGCATCGTAGCCGATTTCATATTTGGCACTTGTCTGCGCCAACCGGGTCCACTTTGAGGTAAAGCCGCCCAAGTTCAGAAATTACCAAGCGCCCTGAAATGCTCCAAGTTCTGGTTTAGCATGTGCTGCTAGTGCCGTATTCATTAGGCTCGCACCAACCACTACAGCAATAAGTGGCTAGCGGCAGGCGTCACTTGAGACAAACAGCTACGAAGCCAATCGTGACCGCGACCGCCCACATCGTAGCAAAGACCAAGCTCCCCTTAAGCTTTTCATTATGGCGTTCTAGCCTGCGGCAGCTTTCAGACAGCGCGACGGCCTGCTCCTCTCCTGTGAGCTGCATAAAATCACTCGTAAAGAAATCCTCTCGAGCAAGTACCGGCTCGGGCATCAGCGATATCGCTCTCTCACTTTCAATAAGCGCGTCGTAAATGATTGCTCTACAGTCGGCGCGAACAGTTTTCCTTCCGCGACGCGGTGTGTCGATTTCGACGGTGGTAGGCACTTCGATCTGAGGGCACATGTCTTCACCGGTTCTTGGCAGCTAGCTCCGACAAGAGGAGAGGCTATCCGCCGGTTCGGGCAAGTCGGCAGAGTGCCTTTGTGGGTTATTTGGGCTTCGCTTCACGATTCCTTCCTGCACGAGTTTCTTCATCCGTCGGACTGGACAACCTGCGGCGAACCACCTTATAACCCATTGATAAATAACGCGATTGGTGGGCCCGGAGGGACTCGAACCCCCAACCAGACGGTTATGAGCCGTCAGCTCTAACCATTGAGCTACAGGCCCCACCGGGCGCGATGGCTACAGTAATTTGCCGGCCAATGCCAGAGCGGGAATTGACCTATCTCCCGGAAGGAACAAGCTGCGCCAGCAGCCGGGCGAGATCGGCCTGTCACCGGCAGCTGGTCTTGACGAGCACCCGCTTCAGCTGTTTGCGCACTGTCTCGGTGCTCTTGCCGTCGCCCTGGGCGACTCGTCGGATGTCTGTCGGGCGGCGATCCGCGTCGCCACGGCGGCTTCGGCCGGCGACAGATCGAACAAGGCCTGAAGCAGCGGCGTCGCTTGTGCCCGCCGTCAGATCGCGCCACGGCCGTCTCCCCAGGAATTGTCCGCCTGACACTGGCATGGGTAAGGACTATCAAAGGCCTTCCGCGCTGTGGCGGTTCCCGAAGCCATGCTATAGCAGCCGGCAAAGGAGACCCGATGAATCGCCTGGACCGGCCCGCACCCGACATTGAGACGCTCACCCCCGAAGCCGCCGTGGCACAGCTGATCGCGCTGCATGAGGAGGCGGTCGAGGCGCTGCGCCAGGCGCTCGAGCGCTTCTTCACCAAAAGCGTGCCGCCGACGGCCAAGGAGCGCATCCGGTTCCGCTATCCGGAACTTCGCCTTACCTATGGGTCAGGCCAGGCGCAGCCCTCGCTCGCCCGCGCCTATGCCAAGTTCGAGAGCCCCGGCATCTACGCGACGACCATCACCCAGCCGCGCGCCTTCCAGGACTATCTCATCGAGCAGCTGCGCCTTCTCGTCGCCGATTATCCGACCACCATCCAGGTGAGCCGCAGCGATGAGGAAATCCCCTACCCTTATGTCCTCGACAAGGGCGACGAGCTTGGCCGCGACAATATCTCGGCCGCCGAGCTCGCCCGCCATTTCCCGGCACCGGCGCTTTCCGCCGTCGGCGACGAGATCGCCGATGGCCTGTGGACGCCGCCCAAGGGCGAGCCGATGCCGCTTGCTCTGTTCGACGCCACGCGCACCGACTATTCGCTGAAGCGCATCGTCCATTACACCGGCACCGACTGGCGCCATGTGCAGCCCTGGATCCTGCTCACCAACTATCACCGCTATGTCGACCAGTTCGTCACCTGGGGCATCGAGCAGATTCGCAGCCATGGACCCTATGACGCGCTGGTTCTGCCGGGCGGCATTATGATCGGGCGCGATGGCTTCCCGATCGCCGATGCGGAGATGGCCGTCGCCTCATCGCCCTGGCATCGCTTCCAGATGCCGGGTTACCACTTGCTGCGCGGCGACGGCGAAGGCGGCGTCAGCCTGGTCAATATCGGCGTCGGCTCGTCCAACGCCAAGAACATCACCGATCACCTGGCGGTGCTGCGCCCGCATTGCTGGCTCATGATCGGCCATTGCGGCGGCCTGCGCCAGTCGCAGCGCATCGGCGACTATGTGCTGGCGCATGCCTATTTCCGCCAGGACCGCATTCTCGATGGCGCCGTGCCGCCCGATATCCCGATACCGGCGCTGGCCGAAGTGCAGGTGGCGTTGCAGGAAGCCGCCGCCAAGGTCACCGGCGAGCGTCGTGAAGCGCTGAAAGCGCGCCTGCGCACCGGCACCGTCGTCACCAATGACGATCGCAATTGGGAATTGCGCTGGTCGCAGGAACGCCGTCGCATCAACCTGTCGCGCGCCATCGCCGTCGACATGGAATCGGGCACTGTCGCCGCGCAAGGCTATCGCCTGCGCGTGCCCTACGGCACGTTGCTCTGCGTGTCCGACAAGCCGCTGCATGGCGAGATCAAATTGCCGGGTGCGGCGAACGCCTTCTATGACCGCGCGGTGGGCGAACATCTGATGATCGGCCTCGCCGCGCTCGACTTCCTGCGCAGCGAGTTGGCGCAGCTCCATTCGCGCAAGCTCCGGAGCTTCGACGAGCCGCCTTTCCGGTAACTGCAGTAACCCTCATGCTGAGGTGCGAGCGTAGCGAGCCTCGAAGCATGATCCAGGAACAAAGGTCTTGCCGCTTGCCACCCTTCGAGGGCCGCTTCGCGGCCACCTCAGGGTGAGGAGACGCGGAGCGGAACCAATCCCCCTCCTTCGCCGTTTCCTCATATGCGCGCTTTCTGGAAGGGACATCTGCGTCTGTCGCTCGTCGCCATCGCGGTCGAGCTGCATGCGGCGACGGAATCATCGGCCCGTCCCAGCCTCCATCAGATCGACAGGAAGACCGGCAAGCGCATCCGCTATGAGAAGATCGTGCCGGGCAAAGGCAAGGTCGATGACGACAATATCGTCAAGGGCTTCGAGCTCGGTTCCGGCAAGCATGTCATCCTGACGCCGGAAGAGCTCGACAAGATCAAGCTCGAGACGAAACACAGCATCGATCTCGTCCAGTTCGCCGATTATTGCGACATCGATCCGCGCTATTTCGAGAAGCCCTATTATCTCGTGCCTGCCGATGATGTGTCGGCCGAAGGCTATGTCGTCATCCGCGAGGCCTTGCGCGCGGCGAAGAAGGCCGGCATCGGCCAGACGGCCATGCGCGGCAAGGAAAATCTCGTGGCGGTCAGGCCCTGCGGCGACGGCCTGCTGCTCGAGACCTTGCGCTATCCCGATGAGCTGCGAAAATCCGACAAGGTCTTCGCACATGTGCCGCATAAGCGCCCGCACAAGGAGATGATCGACCTCGCCCGGGAGCTGATCGAGCGCAAGGCCGGGCCGTTCAAGCCGGACATTTTCAAGGACCATTATGGCCAGGCGCTCAAGGCGCTGGTGGCCGAGAAACGCAAGAAGGGCAAGGTCACGGAAGCTGAGGACGAAGAAGCCCCACGTCCCAAAGGTGACAATGTCATCGACTTGATGGAGGCCCTGAAGAAGAGCGTTACCGGCCGGCAGGCGGCCGCCAGGAAGCCGCGCAAGACCGCGGCGCGAAAGAAAGCCCGGCGCAAGGAGAAAGCCGCATGAAGAACGAAGATGTCGAGATCGCCGGTGTCAGGCTCACCCATCCCGACAAGATCCTTTATCCCGACCAGGGTCTCACCAAGCGCGAGCTCGCCGAATATCTGGAAGTGGTGGCGAAGCCCATGCTGGTCTTTGCGGCGGGGCACCCTTTGAGCCTGGTGCGCTGCCCGCAGGGCATCGGCGGAAAGTGCTTCTACCAGAAACATTCGACCGGCACCCTGCCGGATGGCTTCAAGTCGATCCTCATCCGCGAAAAGGACGGCGATGAAGCGGGCTATCTCTATGTCGATACGGTCGCGGGCATCGTGGCGGCCGCCCAGATCGGCGCGCTCGAGCTTCATCTCTGGGGCGCGCCGGCCGATGATCTCGAGCATCCCGACCGCCTCGTCTTCGATCTCGATCCGGCCGAGGATGTGGGCTTCGCCGAGGTCAAGGCGGCGGCCAGCGACCTGCGTGCCGTCCTCGATGCGGCGGGCCTCAGGAGCTTCGCCATGCTCACCGGCGGCAAGGGCATCCATGTGATCGCCCCGCTCGACGGCCGCAATGGCTGGGCGGATGTGAAGGCCTTCGCCGAAGGCCTGGCGCGCGGCTTCGCCGAACGCGAGCCCGGCCGCTTCATCGCCACCGCCAGCAAGGCCAGGCGCCGGGGCCGCATCTTCATCGACTGGCTGCGCAATGAGCGTGGCGCCACCGCGATCGCCCCCTATTCGCCGCGCGCCCGCAAGGGCGCCCCGGTCACCACGCCCGTCTCCTGGCGGGAGCTGTCGCGGCTCAGATCAGCCTCCGCCTTCAGCACTGTCGCAATCGTCAAACGCTTGAAAAGACAGGAGAACGATCCCTGGCCGGGTTATCGAACAAGGCAGCATATTGGCAAGGAAACGTTGAAAACTTTAGCTGCGTGACGATTTGTTGCCTGCCACAGCGTCGCCGTAATCGGCCCCCATTTGAGGATCGATCTTTTACTGGGAGCCTTCCATGGATCGCCGCTCGCTTGCTGCCCTGGGCCTGACCGGCCTCGCAGCCGCTGCTACACTCACCGCCACCCCTTCCCTTTCTCAGGAGTCCAAGACCATGCCGCGCGTCATTTCACTCAATGGACATGGCGAAGTGAAAGCCAGGCCCGACATGGCGGTGATCAATGTCGGCGTGACGACCCAGGCCCAGACCGCGCGTGACGCCCTGAGCGAGAACACCAGGGCGATGGAGAAGATCTTTGCCAGCCTCAAGGCGGCCGGCATCGAGGGCAAGGACATCCAGACCTCGAATTTCTCCGTCAATCCGCGCTACCAATATGATCCGAATAATGTCCAGCCGCCGCGCGTAATAGGCTATGATGTGTCGAACACGGTCTCGGTGTCGGTGCGCAAGCTCGACACGCTGGGCCAGGTGCTCGACAAGGTGGTCAGCGAAGGCTCGAACCAGATCAACGGCATCATGTTCGCCATTGCCGAAACCGGGAAGCTCGAGGACGAGGCGCGCAAGCTCGCTTTCGCCGATGCCGAGCGCAAGGCGAAACTCTATGCCGAGACGACGCGTATCACGCTGGGCCAGATCATGAGCATGAGCGAAGGCAATTTCCAGCCGCCGCAGCCTGTCTTCCATGGCAAGGCCATGCGCGCCGACAGCGCGGGCGCGGTTCCGATCGCCGAGGGCGAGCAGACCGTGGCGATCGATGTGAACGTCACATGGGAGATCAAGTAACGGCCATAAACCGTTGATTTGACTCTCGCATCGGGCACCGGCAGGCGACCCCTGCCGGGCCCGTGAAAGAGAGAGAGTGAGGATCATGGGTTTGCGTCATGTGATCGTCGTTGCGATGCTGGCGGGCTTTGCGCCTGTCGCCGTGATGCCCGTCTTCTCGGGCGCGGCAGAGGCCGCCCAGACCGTCAAGAAGAAGAAAAAGAAGAAAGTGGTCCAGAGCACCGAGCCCCGGGTGAAGAAGAACTTCCGGGCACCGAGGCCCGGCGAGCCCAATGCCGGCTGGACGGATGACTGCCTGTTCTACTACCAGGTCTATGGCCGCACCCCGCCGATCTGCGGCAAATATGGCCGGTCGTTCATGACCTGGGATCGGTGACCCCCTTGCAAAGCTTGTAACCAATCCTGCTGCTGACTCGTATTGTCAGGAGAATGGACTAGGCCTTCCACCTCGCGATCAACCATCCTCAGAGCCTCCCGATGCCCGTCTGTGAAGCAGACCCCTGGCGAGTGCAGTATTTCGAGACCGTTCCCTGCCCGGCCGATGTCCTCATTCCGACCGAGGATTGCGATGCCTGGGCCTGGAATCCGCGCGAGAGCTGGATCTATGACAAACTGCGCGTCGCCAGGAGCCAGGGGCTCGACTGCGGCCCGCATGGCGTCGTGCCGAAGCGTTTTCCGGTCTTCTCCAAGCCGATCGTGAATCTGAAAGGAATGGGCGTGGCGAGCGGCGCCCTGCTCTCGCTCGCCGATTATGAGGCCAACTATACGCCCGGCCATTTCTGGACCGAGATGCTGACCGGCGATCATGTCTCGACCGATTGCGCCATCGTCCAGGGCAAGATGCGCTGGTGGCGGCACACGACCGGCAAGCCTTTCGGGCCCAACGGCATGTTCGACCACTGGATCGTCCATGCCGAAAGCCGGCCCGCTCTACACGGCTATATCAGCAGCTGGGCTGGCACGCATCTTCCCGACTATACCGGCATGCTCAATGTCGAGACGATTGGCGGCCGCATCATCGATGCGCATTTGCGCTTCGCCGATCAGTGGCCAGATCTCTACGGCAAGGGCTGGGTCGAGGCGCTGGTCCGGCTCTATGCCGAAAAAAGCTGGCATTTTCCCGAGGAAGGCCGGCGGCGCGATGGCTATTCCGTCGTGCTCTTCGGCCGCCATGGCCGGCGGTTTCGCCATCCTTCGGCTGACATGCAGGCGGCGGTGCGCGCCATGCCGGGCGTGTCGAGCCTCCAGATCACCTTCCATGAGGACAAGCCGCCTGAGGATCACGCCGCACCGCCCGGCGGCTTCCGCCTCGCCATCATCAACTGTCATGACCTCGATCAGGGCTTCGCCGCCCGCCGCCGCCTCGCCGAGGCTTTCCCCGCCGACGACCTCCTATGGCCCGACGCCGCGCCCGCTCTCGCGCTGGCAACCGACTCGCCGTAGTTTGAGCCTGCCCCTTGCGGGGAGGGGAATCGCATTTGAAATCTCCGAGGCAGGCGAGTCACCTAAAATTTCCCCCTCGCCCGTTGCGAAGCAATGGGAGAGGGTGCCCGAAGGGCGGGTGAGGGCTCTTAGTCCCGATACTCAATGCTTTCAAAATCTCGCGTACTTTGAGGAAGAGCCCTCATCCGCCCTTCGGGCACCTTCTCCCATCCTCCGGACGGGAGAAGGGGAAATGAAGAAGTGTAAGTTGCGCTTCGACAGCCCTTTCAAACTCATATGCGATCGCCCTGCCCGCATGGTGAAGGGGAAATACATCGCTCACGCGCTGGCGACCGACTCGCCGTAATGCTCGACCAGCGGGAATGGCTCGTAGAAATGATGCAGCAACCGTTTCCATTCCCCATAGCGCTCCGAGCCGCGGAAACCCTGGGTGTGGGCCTCGAGTGTCCGCCACTGCACCAGCAGCAGGTATTTCCCCTTCGCCTCCAGGCAGGGCTTCACCTCGAGCTTGATGAAGCCCGGTGTTGCCTTGATCAGCGGCAGCGCCTCCCGCATCGCCGCCTCGAATTGGGCTTCGAGGCCCGGCTTCACCTGCAATAGCGCATGTTCGAGAATCATGGTCAGCTTCCTGTCATTGTCGAGCAACTTCTATACTCTGTGCTTTCCAGGCCCGGGAGACGCGCAATGATCGAAATATTCGTAAGACCGACCAGCGCCACAAGGCGGGCGACCGTCATGCTGGAAGAGTCAGGCCTGGCCTACCGGGCAATCCATGTTCCTTTCGGGTCGACCGATGAAGCCTTCCTGGCCACGGGTTCGCGCGGCCGCACCCCGGCGCTCATCGATCGCGGCACGCCGGATGGCCGTCCCCTGGCTTTGACCCAATCCAATGCCATACTTCTCTATCTGGCCGGGAAATCCGGCAAGCTGATCCCGACGGATTATCGGGCAAGGGCGCGCTGCCATGAATGGATGATGATGCTGGCGACCGATATCTATCCGCCCTTTGCCGCCGTCTACTTCATGACCTGGAAGAAGCCTGAGCCCTATATGGAGGCGGCCGCCTGGTTCGAGGACCGGACAATCGCCGAATACGAGGCCTTCGACCGGCATCTTGCCGACAACGAATATGTGGCGGGCGATGAATTCAGCATCGCGGATATTGCCGGATACCCGCCGGCCGTCCTCGGCCTGGAGGATCTGCCGGCGCTCCGGCGTTTTCAAAATCTTCGTGCCTGGATGGACCGCATCGCCGCCCGCCCGGCCGTTCAAAGAGGCATGGCGGCCACCGGCGAAGGACGCCCGGCGGGATTGATCGCCCAACGCAGCTAGCTGCCGACAGATGTAGGGCAGCCAGCCGTCTTTCATTGAGAACGCGAAAACTTCAATTCCCCTCCCCCTTGCGGGGAGGGGTTAGGGGTGGGGGGCTGGGGGAAGTGGCCAATCACTACGCACGCCATCTGAGACGCAATGCAACTGATGCCGAGCAGAAGCTCTGGTATGCCTTGCGCGAGCTCAAGCAGGAAGGGCGCCATTTCCGTCGCCAGGTCCCCTTCGCGGGCTTCATTGCCGATTTCGCCTGTTACAGTTGTCGGCTGGTCATTGAACTCGACGGCGGGCAGCACAATACGCCGCAAGGACAAACACGGGACATTGGCCGCACCAGTCGTCTGGAAGCTGAAGGCTTTCGCGTGCTGCGCTTCTGGAATGTGGACGTCTTCCAGAATCTCGAAGGCATAGTCGATACCATCCGTCACGCAGCGGGACTTCCGACCACATGGTCTTACGAAGCCGATAGCGTCGAGAAGCCCCCCACCCCGCAAGGGGGAGGGGAAATGGATTGAGGCATGCTGATCAACGTACCTACCCACAAGGGAGAGGGGGGAATGGATTGAGGCACCGATCAATTTACCCTCCCCCCTGTGGGGAGGGTCGACGCGAAGCGTCGGGGTGGGGGTCGGGTGGTCTCTCCGTTAATCTGCTGATCTCAAGCGCATGCCTTAAGCGATACCACCCGACCCCCACCCCTAACCCCTCCCCACAAGGGGGAGGGGAATAGCTAAACCACCGTCCAGCGCCGTTCTTTCTCGTCGAACACATTGAGCTCGCCTTGCGAGATATCGAACCAGGCGCCATTGAGCGTGAGCTGGCCCTTGCTTTCGCGCACGCGCACCCAGGGGAAGGTGCGCAGATTGGCCAGCGAATGCTCGACGGAAGCCTGCTCGACCAAGGTGAGCCGCTCGTCCGGACTGTGATCATGCTCGACCGTCTCCGCGACATCGCGCACGCCGGCGAGCCACTTGCCGATGAAATCACCCGTGCTCAGGGGGGCGCCCGGCTCGGTGATGGCCCTGATGCCGCCGCAGCGGCCATGCCCCATGATGACGATATGCTGCACCCCGAGCTGCAGCACCGCGAATTCGAGCGCCGCGCTGGTCGAATGATGGCGCCCGTCCGGCGCATAGGGCGGCACCAGATTGGCGACATTGCGCACGACGAAGATCTCGCCCGGCCCCGCATCGAAGATCGTCTCGGGTGCGGCGCGCGAGTCGCAGCAGGCGATCATCATGATGCTCGGCTTCTGCTGGCCCTCGCCGAGCCTGCGATAGCGCTCGGCTTCCGACGCATAGCGTCCGGCGCGGAAGCTGGCATAGCCGTCGAGCAGCCGCTGCGGGAAGTTGACCACGAACCCCTCATCCGGAATGGCGATGAGGGCGAGCTATAGCAAAAGGGCCCGCGCTGCAAGCATCTCAAATAAAGAGGGCGCCGGTGCTGTTAACGGCGCCCTCGCATCCTGCCCCTCATTCCGCAAGCTTTACGCAACGCCGCTGCGAAACGAGGGCTCTCTTGAAATCCCGAGCACTATCGCCCGTCTTCACGACAGACATATGTCAGTTTCGTGATTCCTTTTTTGAATCTGCTTTCAATGCCTTAGCCTGGTCGCTTGAATCATTTTGCGAGCTAGCCGCCGATCGGCCCGCCACCGTCGCGCGTGATCACCACCACCGACGGCCGGGGCGGAATCTTGTCGTCGAAATCAGGCCAGCGCGTGCTCAGCGCCTCGATCGTCTCCGATCCCTCGGCCGGATGCTGCACCGAGACGAACATGGTGGCGCCATCCGGCGTGAAGGCAGGCCCGGTCGCTTCCGCATCCGTCGGGCAGCAGAACAGGGCTTTCGGAAGTGCCCGCGCCGGACCATCGGTATCGACCGCGAAGATGCCGTCGGCCAGATCGAAATCATTCATGCCGTCGGTGGCCACGAACATCCGCCCCTTGGGATCGAAGGCGATATTGTCGGGCGTCATGAAGAAGCCGTCGGCCGTCGTGTCGGGATGGAATTTGGCATGCGTCTCGGGCTTCGATGGATCGCCGCACAGCATGAGGATATCCCACTTGTATTGCGCGGCCGTGTGGTCGGCCTCCTTGCCCTCGCCCGGCGGGATCATCTCGATGACATGGCCCCATTTGTTCTCCGGCCGCGGATTGGCGGCATCGACCTTGTCGGGCTTGCGCTTGGCCGATTTGGTCAGGACCGCATAGACCCGCCCCGACACCGGATTGGTCTCGAAATCCTCAGGCCGGTCCATGGCGGTGGCGCCGAGCTTGTCGGCGGCAAGCTGCGTCTTGATCAGCACCTCGCCCTGGTCGGCGAAGCCATTGGCCTGGGTGAGCGGGCCTTCGCCATGGACGAGCGGCAGCCAGTTGAGCGTGCCGTCCGCCTCGAACTTGGCGACCGACAGCACGCCCTCGTCGAGGAGGCCCATATTGGCCGTGCGATCTGAGGGATTGAACGGCTTCGCCGAGACGAAGCGGTAGAGATATTCCTGATGGTCGTCATCGCCCATATAGACGGCGACCCTTCCATCCTTGTTGACGACGACGGTCGCCCCTTCATGGCCCATGCGGCCGAGGGCGGTGCGCTTCACCGGCACCGATTTCGCGTCATAGGGATCGATCTCGACCACCCATTGGAAGCGATTGACCTCATTGGGCTCCTTCTCGACATGGAAGCGCTCGTCGAAGCGCGCAAAGCCATAATAATCGGCGGGCTCGTAGCCCATGCGCTCCAGGCTCTCCTTGTTGGCCGTCTTGGCCGCATCGCCGCCGAAGAATTCATAGGCGAATTCCTCGCAGGTGAGGATCGTCCCCCAGGGCGTATAGCCGCCGCCGCAATTGGCCATCGTGCCCTTGACCTGGGTGCCGGCGGGATCGGCCGCGGTCTTGAGCAGGTCGTGGCCGGCTGCGGGACCAGCGATCACCATCTCGGTTTCCGCCGTGATGCGCCGGCTGAGCGGCGAATTGGCGACGGCTGCCCATTTGCCGTCCTTTTTCTCGATCTCGACGATGCTGTGGCCCATCGCCGCCTTGCACACCTCGACCTGCTGCGCCGTCACCGCTTTGCCGAGATTTTCGTCGTCCTTGGCGATGAAGCCCGGGAACATGATATGCGGACTGGGATATTCGTGATTGACGCAGAGCAGCCCGCGCTCCGAGGACGCCGAGCCGAAGGGCAGCGGCAGATAGCCGACGAAGTCGTTGTTGTAGCCGAACTGGCGGCCCTGCGACGCGGCCGATTGCTGGCCCGGGTCGAACTCGGCCGCATCGGCGACGATAGCGTCACCCCAGCGCAGCAGCACCTCGGCCCTGTAGCCCGGCGCCACATGATGGGTCTTGTCATAGACGCGCTTGAGCTCGGTGAAGGTGAGGGACGATTGCGTGCCCCCGGCGATCGCTTCGCCGCCGAAGATCGAGCCCGCGAATCCGGGCGCGATGGCGGACGCCGCGGCCATGGCGGCGCTGCCCTTGAGCAGGTCGCGCCGCGACAGGCGCTCGCTCAGAACGGTGCGGAAATTGGGGGATGTGGTCTTGGACCGGATATGGTCGGGATCGTGCCGCGTCATCTTCGCCTCCTGGGTTCGCGAGCCTGGGTGAGGCCCAAGCTCGCCGTCCCGCATGGCGGACGGATGACAGTTTCACTGCCCCGCGATGTCAATCCACAGAGGCCGATTTCCGATTCGGTTTCAATCTGTTGCGGCGCGCGGCTGAATCACTTTGTGAGCCGGCCCTGGGTCCGGCGCTGGCCGCAGCTCACGGCAATGAGATGCCGAAGGTCTCGCGGAAGCCCGATATGCCCTTGGGCGTGAAGCTGACGGCGCGGCTGTCCTTGCCGCGTCTGATCCAGCCCAAATCGAGGCAGCGCTGGCAC
Organism: Taklimakanibacter lacteus; assembly: GCA_003576695.1. Taxonomy (GTDB): domain Bacteria; phylum Pseudomonadota; class Alphaproteobacteria; order Rhizobiales; family Aestuariivirgaceae; genus Taklimakanibacter; species Taklimakanibacter lacteus. The sequence continues at coordinate 325,842 of QOZQ01000004.1, read as the reverse complement.
AGAGCGGCGCCGAGCCGGCCGGCCAGATGCGAGCGCCTTTCGCTCCAGTCGAGGCAGGTGCGGCAGAGCGGACGCGAGCTTTTGGGGTCGTCGAGATCGAGGCCGAAATCGCGGAAGAACTGGTGTCCCTCCGCGGTGATGGCGGCCGCCCCGTCCGCGAGCAAGATGAGCCGGCGGGCGCTCAGCCGGTCGGCCAGGGTGACGGCGAGCCACCCGGCCAGGTGATCATAGCAGGTGCGCGCCGTCCGCAGCGCCTCGTCCTTCGGGCCGGTCGGCCGGTAGCGTTTCGGCCCATTGGCGGCGACGATCATCAAGGCCTCCATCGCCGCGGCGATCTCGGGCGAGGCCAGGCGGAAATAGCGGTGGCGGCCCTGCTTTTCGAGCGCGATCAGATGGGCATCGGCGAGCTTCGCCAGATGGCCGCTGGTCGTCTGGGGGCTCACCCCGGCATGCCAGGCAAGCTCGCCCGCGGTCAGCGCCCGCCCGTCGGCCAGCGCCTGCAGGATATTGGCCCGCGCCGGATCGCCGATAAGGGAGGCGACCTCGGCCAGGCTGTTGCCGGAAACGATATTCGTCATGCCCGGACTATAGGCTCCGGGCGTCTTCCGGTCAGCTCCGAATGCTTCGGCCGCGGCCGAAGCATTCGGGCACGACGTTCTCCGTGACCCATGTCACAGACAGGAGCATCTCCTTCCTCGAGGATAGCCAACATGACCACGCCTGCCCCACGCCCCTTGTTCCCCGAGCTCCTGCTGCTCGCCGCACTCGCCACTCTGTGGGGTGCCTCCTACACCTTCATCAAGATCGGCGTCGCCACCATCCCGCCCGTGACCTTCATCGCCGCGCGCACCCTGATCGCCGCCCTCATCCTCCTCATGGTCCTGCGCCTCAGGGGCCTTTCCATGCCGCGCGACCGCCTGAGCTGGAAGCGCTTCGCCATCCAGGCCGCGCTCAACAGCGTGCTGCCCTTCACCCTCATCGCCTGGGCCGAGCTCACCCTCGATGCCGGCCTCGCCGTCATCCTCAATTCGACGACGCCGATCTTCACCTTCCTCATCACCATCGCCGTCACGCGGCATGAGCCCGCCACCTTGCGCAAATTCTTCGGCGTCATCGCCGGCATGGCCGGCATCTGCCTCATCATCGGCATCGAGGCGCTGAACGGCATCGGCCGCGAGCTTCTGGCCCAGCTCGCCATCATCGTCGCCACCATCAGCTATGCGGGTGCCGCCATCTTCGGGCGCAATTTCAAGGATCTCGATCCGATGATGCCGGCGGCGGGCTCGATGGTCTCGGGCGCCGTCATGCTCATCCCCCTGAGCCTCGTCATCGACCGGCCCTGGACGCTCAGCCCCTCGACGGACTCTCTCCTGGCGCTGCTGGCGCTGGCCGTCTTCTCGACCGCGCTCGCCTTCTGCATCTTCTTCCGCCTCGTCCACACGCTGGGCTCGGTCGGCACCACGGCGCAGGCCTATCTGCGCGTGCCGATCGGGGTGGCGATCGGCAGCTATTTCCTCTCCGAGACTCTGAGCCGCACGGCCTGGATCGGCCTCATCTGCGTGGTGGCGGGCGTCGCCGCCATGACCTTGCCGAAGCGGGCGAAGGACGCTGCCGCCCCTTCCCTCACTCGACTTCCTGGAACGTATAGAAGATGACGCTGAGATCGGCCTTGGGCGCGAAGTCCCTGGCCTGCCATTCGAAGCGCGTCGGTGACACCTTCTTCGCCTCGCTCGGGCAGAAGGCGGCGAGCGCCTTCTCGTCCGGTTTCTCGACGGCGAGATTGAAGGTGCCGATCGGCCCTTTCCAGTATTTGGCCGTCGTCAGCACATAGCCGACGCTGGCCACTTCATAGTAGCCGCCGCCCTTCGCCCTGCGCTTGTTGATCGCGCCACGCACCGCGTCATCGACGCAGGCGGCTTGCGCAAGCTCGCCCGTCTCATAGGAATCCCCGACGTCGGCCGGATAGCCGGCCAGCGGCATATAGGTGATCGCCACCTTGGTCTCGCCGGGCTTGAAATCCTGCTGCCATTCGAAGGCGACCTGATAATCCCATTGCGGCCAGTAAACGGCCTCTCCGTAACTTTCACCTTGCCCCACGGCGCCCAGGGCGACGAGCTCGTCGAGCGCGGGCTTCGGCACCTTCTGGAGCAGCGCATTGGCGTCATCGACCAGCATGTCGAGCGGCAGGCCGGCTTTCGTGACCTTCTCCGTGACATCCTTGTCGCCGACGAGGGCCTGCGCGAATGGCGTGGCCTTCACCTCTTCCCCATCGACCGATACCTTGAAGCTCATATAGTTCTGCGGATCCGCCCCTTCGGGCAATATCTCGCGCAACGAGCCCGGATCGTCATTGACCGGGACGCCCGGCATCGGGAAGGCGATGGTGACCGTCTGCCTGTCGCTCGCCTCCGACTTGTAGACATAGTCGACCTTGATCTGGTCGAGCGAGACGAACAGGTCTTCCCGTAAGATCGACACGGTATCGGACTGCTTGAAGACGAGGCCGCCGGTCCTGCGCTCGGCGATGGCGCCATTGGCCAGCGCCGCCGGCGCCATGAATGCGAGGCACAGAAGGCTGAGGAGAAGACGGTTCATTTTCTTTTGCCTTTCCGCGGACTGTCGTCATCCTGCAGGTGAAACCGGTGCAGCATGCGGTGGAACAGCGGCGCCAGTGCGATGCCGGCAATGCCGAAGATCACGATGCCGGAAATGATCGCGTAAAGCCCGGCGAAGATCTTGCCGCCATCGGTGTTGAGCACCGTCACCGGCCCCATGCCGGAAAGGATCATCGCCGCATTGACGAAGGCATCGATGAGGCTCATGCCCTCGAAGCCCTTGTAGCCCGCCATGCCGACAATGAGCCAGATGACGACGACGCACAGGCTCCACAGCGCATTATGCGCCAGCCGCATCGCGAAGCTGTGGCGCGGGGAGAGCGGCTGTTCTTTCTGCTCGAAATGGAAGGGATGAAACATGGCCGGGCCCGGCAACGCTCGCATGACCGGGCATGTGACGTCAATCGAGCCGCGTGTTAGGCTGACCCCATGGCATCAGGCGCCCACACTGGCGAACGCAGGATCACCCGCCTCTCCTATGCGGGCGAGGCGGGCGCATGGGAGATCTGGCGCACCATGCCCCACCCTGCGCTGTCGCCCTATGTGATCGACTATTCGGGCTATCGCGAGAGCGGCGCCGGCGATGTCTGGCGGCGCGAGCTGCCGGTGAGCTACATCCCGCTCATCATCAATTTCGCCGAAGCCTTCACCATCCGCGACCGGCCTGACAGCGAGGCCCGCTATGGCAGCTTCGCCGCCGGCGTCTATGCCGGGCCGGTGATCGTCGGCTCGCGCGGCAATGCGCACTGCCTGCAGGTGAATTTCTCGCCGCTCGGCGCCTATCGCTTCTTCCGGCTCTCGCAGGCCGAGCTTGCCGGCCGCACCCTGGCGCTCGACGATCTCCTGGGAGCGGCCGGATTGCGGCTCGTCGCCAAGCTTCATGACGCAGCGGGCTGGCCCCAGCGCTTTGCCTTGCTCGACAGCTTCATTGCGGCGCGCTTCGAAACGGCGCGGGCACCCAGCGCCACCGTCCGTGCCGCCTGGCAGGGGCTGGTCGATGCCCGTGGCGCCATATCGGTGGCAGCCCTTGCCGCCGGGACCGCAGTCAGCCGCCGCCATCTGGCGCAACTGTTCCGCGCCGAGATCGGCATGACGCCCAAGACCATGGCCCGCATCCTGCGCTTCGAGCATGCCCGCGACCTGGCGAGGAGCGTGCCGCGTCTCGCCTGGGCCGATCTCGCTTATGAAGCAGGCTATGCCGACCAGGCGCATCTGGTGCGTGAATTCAGGGACCTGTCCGGCCTGTCGCCGGGCGAGTTGCTGGGCCGCGACCGCGCCGAAACAGGTGTCCTGGAATCAAATTAGCCCGTCACACAGATCCCGGATGGACGGCTGCCTTCCCCTCGCCCCGCTTCAGCGGGGAGAGGGAGGGGCCCATTGCGAAGCAATGGGACGGTGAGGGGCTTGCCCGACGAATGAGCTCGACTCTTCGATCAGAGGGTAGATGCGTGCACACAACAAGCGGCGAAGCCTGGGGGAGATCACAAATCTTCAATACGCCGGGCTTCGGTGCCGTCATGATCGGCTCGTGCAATCACAGGAGACAACCATGACTGAGCTGGCCACCACCAGGATCCCCATACTCTACCCCACCCTCACCTATCGCGATGCCGCGAGGATGATCGACTGGCTGGAGCGCGCCTTCGGCTTCCGCAAGCATGTCGTCTATCAGGGCGATGACGGCAAGGTCATGCATGCCGAGCTGAGCTTGGGCGAGAGCCTCGTGATGCTGGGCGACGCCAAGGACACGACGGCTTTCGGCAAGCTGGTGCGTCCGCCCGGGGATGTCGGCACATCCACGCAATCGGTCTATATCGCGGTGCCGGATGCGGATGCGGTCTTTGCCACCGCCAGGGCGGCAGGTGCCGAGATCGTGATGGGCCTTACCGACCAGCCCTATGGCAGCCGGGATTTCATCTGCAAGGACCCGGAAGGCCATGTCTGGTGCTTCGGCACCTATGCGCCACGGGTTGGCGCAGCGGCGTAATAGATCACGATCGGGTCAGATCTGATCCATCACACCGCCATGCCGGCCTTGAGGCCTTCATAGACGGCTTCCTCGGCGGTGCGCGCCGACAGGCAGTCGCCGACGAGATAATGCTCGAAGCCGCCCGCCGTCTCGGTGAGCGAATCCTCCGGCGCATTGGGACAGGCGAGCACGATCGTGTCGACGTCTTCGAGCACCACCGGCTCCTGCGCCGTGGTGTGGAGGAAATAGGCCGTCGTCGCATCCGCCCCATAGAGCCGCATCATCGGCAGCATCTTGACGCCGAGCCGGTGCAGCCGCGCCAGATGCGCATCGCGCGTATAATTCTGGATGGCGATCCCGGCCGAAAGCCCGTTGACCGCGAGCGTCACATCGACCCCTTCGCTCGCCAGCTTCTCGGCAAGGCCAAGCCCGATCCAGTCGGCCAGCCAGTCATAGATGACGACGCGCGATCCCGTCTTCTCGCCTTTCAGCACATCGACCGCATGGATCACATGCGCGCTGTCATCGATCTCGGCCGGCGGGCGCTGCGGCAGCGAGCCGGAAGCCAGGATCACCGCATCGGGCGCCTCCTCTTTCAGGAACTGCGGCGTCACCGTTTTGCCTTTCACGATCCTGACGCCGGAGCGTTCCCCCTCGCGCGTGAGATTGGTGATGATGCCGCCGAATTCGGCGCGCGCCGGCAGCAATTGCGCATAGCGCGCCTGGCCGCCGAGCTGCGTCTCCTTCTCATAGAGCGTCACCTGATGGCCGCGCTCGGCCGCGACCGCCGCCGCCTTGAGGCCGGCCGGGCCGCCGCCCACCACCATCACGCGCTTCGCCTGCGCAGCCTTGGGCTTCACGCCATAGGCGAGTTCGCGCCCGGTCTCAGGATACTGGATGCAGGAGATCGAGAGTCCCAGCTGGAAATGCCCGATACAGGCCTGGTTGCAGGCGATGCAGGCGCGGATGTCATCGGTGGCGCCCTGCTTCGCCTTGTTCGCCATGGCCGGATCGCAGATCATCGCCCGCGTCATGCCGCACATATCGGCCGCACCTTCGGCCACCACCTTCTCGGCCTCATGCGGCTGGTTGATGCGCCCGGCGACGAAGACGGGCTTGCCCAGCGCCTGCTTCAGCTTCCGCGCATAGGGCGCCACATAGGCGTTCTCGATCAGCATCGGCGGCACGATATGGACGGCGCCGCCCTGTGACGCCGACGTCCCGGCAATGACATTGAAATAGTCGAGCTCGTCCTTGAGCAGCCGGCTGGCGGCCAGCGTCTCATCCTCATGCAGGCCGTCGGCATCGATCTCATCGCCCGACATCCGCAGGCCGATGATGAATTCGTCAGGCACTTCCTGGCGCGCCGCCTGCGCCGCCTCGCGGATGAAGCGCACGCGATTCTCCAGCGACCCGCCGAAACGGTCCTCGCGCCGGTTGACGCGGGGATTGAGGAACTGGGCCGGCAGATAGCCATGGGAGCCTACGATCTCGACGCCATCAGCACCCGCTTGCGCCATGCGCCGCGCCACTTGCCCATAGCCCTCGATGATCTCCTCCACCATGGCGAGCGACATCGCCCGGGGCGCGGTGCGGAAGCGCTCCGAGGGCGAGAAGGACGGCGCGAAGGCCGCCTGCGCCACGCCTTCCGGCCGGCCAAGCAATTCGCGGCCCGGATGGAACAGCTGTACGAAGACCTTGGTGCCTTCCTTGTGGATGGCCTCGATCATGCGGGCGAAGGGCTTGATGCAGGTATCATCGGTGCCCATCAGGAGGTCGTCGGTGTAGCGCGCCGATTCATGCACCCCCACCACTTGCACGACGATGAGCCCGGCCCCGCCCTTGGCGCGCGCCACGTGATAGGCGGTCAGCGCCTCCGACGGCAGGTAGTTCTCGGGCAGATAGGTGTCATGCCCGGTCGAGAATATCCGGTTGCGGAACTCGGTCTTCTTGACCTGGAAGGGGGTGAAGAGATGGGGGAAAAGCCTGGACATGAGGCCAAGCTACGCAAAAACCGGAAGCCGCGGAAGGGCGGCGGCTGCGACTTGTTTTCCGGTCAGCCCCGCTCGAGCAGGATCACCTCATCGCCCATGAAGACGGCGCGGCAATATTCGTTGAAGCCGTTCTTGGCTGCCAGCCTCATGGACGGCTCATTCGCCGGATCGATGATGCACACACTGCGGCCTTTGCCCGCGGCATCGAACCAGGCGAGCGCCGCAGCGACCGCTTCCGACGCATAGCCCTTGCCGTGGAAGTCGGGGCCAAGCACCCAGCCCATTTCCGCGACACCATGGATTGACGGCTCAAGGGTGCGATGAAAATCGGCAAAACCGACATCACCGGCAAAGCGTCCCGTGGCTCTCTCCTCCACCGCCCAATAGCCGAAGCCGAGCAATGGCCAGAGGCCCCGATAGCGCAGGAGCCTGGTCCAGCACTCATCCGGCGGCTTGGGCTTCCCGCCGATATAATGGATCACGGCCGCATCCGACCACATGGCAAGAAGAGCGGGGAAATCGCTCACACTGTGAGCACGCAACCGCAGCCGCGCTGTTTCGAGAACCGGAACCTGCATTACCGGCTGCGCCCGTCGAATTTCTTGATCTTCACCTCGCTGGGCTCGAAGCCTTCCACGCAGCGCATATTGATCGAGGCCATGGCGACACCATTCGGCGCCTTGGCCTCGCCAAAGGGTCCGCAGCCGCATTGCGCGCAGAAATGATGCCGGATGCGATGCGTGTTGAACGTATAGGTGCCAAGGTCCTTTTCCGCCGTCTTGAGCGTGAACTTGTCGCGCGGCACGAAGGCCAGGAGATGACCGCGCTTGGCGCACAGCGAGCAATTGCATTCGATGACCTCGGCGACCGGCGCGTCGCTGTCGAATTCAAACGCGATCCTGCCGCAATGGCATCCGCCGCTGTAATGCATGGCTCACCTCCCTTGGCGCTTGCTTTGTCCCGCTTTAGCGGCGGCAACTCCGGGGAGCAACCCATCGGGCGCCACCTCGTTGAAGCAGCCGAGCTGGCTCTTGAACTGGTCGATCAGCCAGGAGGCCGCCGGCCCCGGCATGCGGTCGGTGCGATGCATGGCGAAGAACGGGTTCGTCACCGTGCCATAGGGCTCGATCATGAGCTCGGTGAGACGCCCCTGTGCCAGATCCTCGGCCACCATCCAGCGCGGCAGGCGGCCCCAGCCGAGCCCGCCGCGGATCATCAGATGCTTGGTATGCATATCGGTCATCCGCCAGATGCGCAGCGCCAGGACGCCGAAATCCTGGCCGCGGGTGCGCGCCGACTGGTCGGTGACGACAAGCTGCGTATGCTCGCGCAGATCCTCCGCCGGAATGACCCCCTTCACCCCGGCCAGCGGATGGCCGGCGGCGGCCACTGGCACCATGGTGACGAGGCCGATCTCGATGAGCCTGACATCGGCTTCGCCGAGTTGCCCGCCGATGCCGAGATCCGCCGTCTGGTTCACGACCTGATCGGTGATGAGGCCGAGCGAGCCGACATGGAGGTGCAGCGCCACGGTCGGAAACTGCGCCTCGAAGGCCGTGAGGGCGCGGATCAGCACCGGGGCCGGCAGCACGGAATCGATGGCGATGGCGATCTCGCTTTCCAGTCCCCGGGCGTGGCCTTCGACCCGCGCCCTGATGCGCTGCAGGACGCCCGCCATGCGCCGCGCCTCTTCGAGGATCGCCTTGCCCATATCGGTGAGCTGCGGCTCGCGCGTGCCGTCGCGGGTGAAAAGCTTGACGCCGAGCTGCGCCTCCAGATTGGCAATGCCATAGCTGATGACCGATTGCGCCCGGTTCAGCTTGCGCCCGGCGGCTGAGAAGCTTCCCGTTTCCGCCACGGTCTGCAGGATTTCGAGCTGGTCGAGTGTGGGATGGGGCTGCATGACATATCTGATTTATAGATGGAATAAATCTATATTATACCAGTTTTTCCAATAGGTCGATGGGCACATATTCATCGCGTCAGTTCAACTCTTCAACGCGAAAGACCAGGCCCATGTCCATCCTTCTCGTCACTTCGAGCCCCCGCGGTTCCGCTTCCCATTCGACCCGCATCGCCACCGACCTCGCCAACCGGCTGAAGGAAGCCGATCCCGATTCATCCCTCATTGTCCGCGATCTCGCCGGCAATCCCCTGCCCCATATCGATGTGGATTATTCCTCCGGCATCTACACCCCGGCCGACAAGCGCAGCCCGCGCCAGGCCGAGCTGGTCTCGGCCTCCGATGCCGCCGTCGATGAGCTCATGGCCGCCGATGCGATCGTCATCGCCACCGGCCTGATCAACTTCTCGATCTCATCGACGCTGAAATCCTGGATCGATCATATCGCCCGCGCCGGCCGCACCTTCTCCTATGGCAAGGACGGGCCCAAGGGCCATGTGACCGGCAAGAAAGTCTATATCGTGCTGGCATCGGGCGGCGTCTATTCGGAAGGCCCCGCTATCCAGCTCGACCATGCCATTCCCTATCTGCGCACCGCTCTCGGCTTCATCGGCCTCACCGATATCGAGGTCATTCGCGTCGAGGGCGTCGGCATGGGCCCGGAGGCCACTGACAGCGCGTTGAAGAAGGCGACGGCCCGGGTCGAGCAACTGGCCTTGGCATCGAGGAACGCAAGCCTCGGCGCCGCCGTCGCCGCCTGAACTCGTTACGGAACCTTTGACGCCGTTCCGGCACTTTCCTGCCGGAGCGGCGTTATCCTTTCATGGAACTGGAACAAGGTCCCGAAGGCAGGACGATCGCGCAATTGCGTGAGGAAGCGCGCGGATGCCGGCGCTGCCCGCTCTACCGCAGGGCGACCCAGACCGTCTTCGGCGAAGGGGCGAGCCACGCGGCCATCGTCTTTGTCGGCGAGCAGCCGGGCGATCAGGAAGACCTGCAGGGAAAGCCCTTTGTCGGCCCCGCCGGCCGGGCTCTTCGATCGCGCCCTCGCCGAGGCCGGTATCGAGCGTGCGGAGACCTACATCACCAATGCGGTGAAGCACTTCAAATTCGAGCTGCGCGGCAAGAAGCGTTTGCATAAGCGCCCCGACCGCGGCGAGATCGAGGCCTGCCGCTGGTGGCTCAGGGCCGAGATCGCGATCATCCGTCCGAAGCTCATCGTCGCTCTGGGCGCCACTGCCGCTTGCGCGCTGGCGGGCCGCGCCGTCACCATCTCGAAGGTGCGCGACGGGACGCTGGAATTGATGGGCCATCAGGGTCTCGTCACCGTCCATCCGTCCTATTTGCTGCGCATGCCCGATGAAGCGGCGCGCAAGCACGCATACCGCAGATTCGTCGCCGACCTGAAGCGCGCCGATCAATATGCGCACAAAGCGTCGGCCGCGGCCTGACTCCTATTCCCCGATGACATGCACCAGGATCTGGCGGCGATGCGGGCGCAGGCGATGCTCGAACAGATAGATGCCTTGCCAGGAGCCGAGCGCCGGCTGGCCGCCGATGACCGGGATGGTGAGGGACACTTGCGTGAGCGCCGATTTGATATGGGCCGGCATGTCGTCCGGCCCTTCGGCGGTGTGCGTGATCCAGTCGGCATTCTCGGGCGCGATGCGGCGGAAGAATTCGACAAGATCGCGCCTGACATCCGGATCGGCATTTTCCTGGATCATGAGCGAGGCCGAGCTGTGCCGGATGAACAAGGTGAGCTGGCCGGTCCTGATGGCGCTTTTCGCCATGATCTTGAGGACTTGACCGGTGATTTCATGGAGTCCCTGTCCGTGGGTCGCGACCACGAGCTCGTCCTGGAACTGATACATGCCTGAAACCATTGCGGCCGCCTCGCGTTAGATGAGTGATGGGGCAGGAGGATGTGAATGGCTGTCGATCGTCTCAAACGCAATGACTGGATTGTCGCAACCGATGGCGGGCGCGCCCTCATCCTGCGCAATGACGGCACCGTGCGGGAACCGAAGCTCACACTGCTGCGCAAGCACGATCAGTATGTGCCGCCGACCCGCGATCTCGGCACCGACAAGCCCGGCCGCACCCATGCGAGCGTCGGACCGGGCCGTTCGGCGATGGAGCCGACCGATTTCCATCAGCAGGCGGAGGACCGGCTGATGGCCGAGGTTGCGGCGAATCTCGCCGAGGATCTGCGGCGTCGGGAATTCTCCACCCTCGTGGTGGCCGCCGCCCCCGCGTCCCTGGGCGCGTTGCGCAAGGCGATGAGTCCCGAATTGCGCAAGGCCATCATCGCCGAGGTGCCGAAGAACTTCACCGGGATGGAGCTTCCGCAATTGGCCACCGCCTTGAGCCGCGCGCTGGAGGCTGCATGAATACCCTCGCCCCGCTTCAGCGGGGAGAGGGAAGGACCCGTTGCGCAGCAACGGGAGGGTGAGGGGCTCTCAACGGCTCGCCGTGAATCCCAGATACGCCAGAAACCCCGCGACAAAGGCCGCGATCCAGCTCGGCCATAGAGGTATGATTTCGCCCGCCACCGCGATCTCGAAGCCCCAGATCGCGCGCAGCAGCTGCAGCAACGCGATGATCGCGAAGACAACGGCGGCAAGATGCGAAAATCGGTATGCGGCCATAAAGCGCCTCCTGTTGCTGCAAGGGGCAGAGCGGCCCTATTTGAACATCCGCTCGCCCTGCTCGTCGATGATCTGCCGCCCCTTGGAGAGCGAGAGATCTGCCGCCTCCTCGAGCGTCGAGAACCGGTCGGCGCGCACGAACTTGTATTCCTTCATCTGGCCATCGATCTCCTTGGCGATCGTGCCGGCCGTCTGATACTGCCCGCCATCCTTATAGGGCGTGGCGCGGATGATGAAGCCCTTATGCTCGGCTTCCTTGGCTGCGGCGGCCGGACCGCTCGATTGCTCCTTGCTGCCGCCAAGACCGAAGAGCGATTTGAGAAAGGACATGCGAAGCCTCTTTGAATTGATCGGGGACAGATTGGACCAGCCGGACCCGGCATGCAATCTTCTTGCAGCGGCCTGGGAAATCCTCCCACGGAGGGGATCGCCCACTTGATCCGCCGCGTCTCTTGTTAGAATCCGCATGTCGCGATACCAATAGCCCATGGCCAACCGGGATCGCGATGGGAAACAGACGTGCAAAGGCCGCGTCCGCTCGGCGAGCAAGGTCGCACGCGCCGCGCTCCAACTGCTCGACAAGCCGGACTGGCGAATGAGCCAGTTGCGTAGTGCACTGAAGGAAGGCGAAGCCGGCGGCGAACCTGTACCCTTCGACATGGAAGAGTTCATCGCGGAAAAGAAGAGCGATTACGCAGGCAGATGCAAATCCACCTGAACGGCCGTGCTAGATTCGGTATTTCCTCATCTCTTTTGGAGTCCCCGATGCGCCGGTTCTTGCCCGCCATTCTTTGCTTCCTGATGCTCACGATCACACCCACATTCGCGCGCGAGCAGTCGGACGCCCCCGATATCGAGATCATCGGCTTTTCGCCCGACGGGCGCTATTTCGCCTATGAGCAGTATGGCTACGATCTCGCCGCGGGCGCGCTCGATGCGGCGGTCTTCGTCGTCGACCGCACGACCAACAAGCAGGCCAAGGGCTTTCCCTTCGGCTTCATCTCGACCGAGACGGACGAGAACGGCGAGCCGATCCGGATCGGCGGCCATGACATCGATCTGAAGAAGCTCCAGACCGAGGACGAAATGCCCGATCTGGCGAAGCTGCGGAAGATCGTGCGCACCAGGGCGGCCAAGAAGCTTGCGGCACTCCACGTCACGGTCCAGGGCCGCAGGATTGCCGGCGTACCCATGACCCAGCGATCCCCCATCGACGAGAAGGCGACGCCGCTCAAATTCGTCGTCTGGCCAACGATACCGAGCGCCATTCCCGACCAGCAGCTGGTCTACACCCTCGCCGTCACGGTCAAGGATACGATCGAGGATTGCGTCAATGCCGCGCCACCCAAGCGCGAAATCCCGATGACTTTCGCGATGAGCGCCGAGCGTACTTATCCCGAAACGAAGACCGTGGCGAAGAAGGATTTCTCCTATCCGCTGCCATTGGCCAAGGAAGATTGCCCGGCCGGCATCTGGATCAGCGACATCATCGCCCCACCCGATGCGAAGCAGGAGAAGCCGGTGCTGCTGGTCGTCTTTCTGAGCCAGACCTGGTCATCAGCCGTCGATGGCGCGCAGTATCGCGCCACGTTTATCGAGATGCCGGAAGGGGAGTAAACTAGTTCCGGCGAGTCTCGAGTAGTTCCCACATCCTGGGAATAACATGCGCCCGATCCCATTGGTCGCACATCAGCTCGAGTTGGAAATCCCGAGCCAAAATCTCAAAGGTTGAATCATGGAACCCGAAAATGAAATGACGCAGACCGTCGAACAATTCCTTGTTGTGAGATGGGTGAACCCGATTCATCTGCTCCATCTGAGCAATCCAAGTGGATTGCTTGATCTCATAGATGGCGAACGCACGATATCCACGAGCAGCTAACGGGTGCCCCATATCGGCCTCCTCATTGGGAGACCCAAACATCTGTGAACTGATACCCCGGAATTGAAAAATGGCAAATATGTCGGGGCCGTAGATTCTCTCGGCGCTGCTTCGGGCAGCGGCAATCTCAGCTTCTGTCGGGCGCTCGACCCAGTACGACAAGGCTACGCCGCTCTCACTCGCCAATATGAACGGATCGGGGGCTCCCGGCGTAATCGCGGGAAGCCCCGTGATCTCAATGACCTCATCGTCTCCGACAGGATAGATAATTCGTCCCCAACGAAGATCAGTTATCTAGGAAGCTCCGGAGCTTCCGGCTGCGGCTCGGATGCTTCAGCTTGCGCAGCGCCTTCGCCTCGATCTGGCGGATGCGTTCGCGCGTCACCGAGAACTGCTGGCCGACCTCTTCCAGCGTGTGGTCGGTGTTCATGCCGATGCCGAAGCGCATGCGTAAGACCCGCTCTTCGCGGGGCGTCAGCGAGGCGAGCACGCGCGTCGTCGTCTCGCGCAAATTGGCCTGGATCGCCGCATCGATCGGCAGGATCGCATTCTTGTCCTCGATGAAGTCGCCGAGATGCGAATCCTCTTCGTCACCCACCGGTGTCTCGAGCGAGATCGGCTCCTTGGCGATCTTCATCACCTTGCGCACCTTCTCGAGCGGCATCGAGAGCTTCTCGGCCAGCTCTTCAGGCGTCGGCTCGCGGCCGATCTCATGCATCATCTGGCGCGACGTGCGCACGATCTTGTTGATCGTCTCGATCATATGCACCGGGATGCGGATGGTGCGCGCCTGGTCGGCGATCGAGCGGGTGATCGCCTGCCGGATCCACCAGGTGGCGTAGGTCGAGAACTTGTAGCCGCGGCGATATTCGAACTTATCGACCGCCTTCATCAGGCCGATATTGCCTTCCTGGATGAGATCGAGGAACTGCAGGCCGCGATTGGTGTATTTCTTGGCGATCGAAATGACGAGGCGAAGATTGGCCTCGACCATTTCCTTCTTGGCGATGCGCGCTTCACGCTCGCCCTTCTGCACCATGGCGACGATGCGGCGGAATTCCGGGATCTGCAGGCCGGTGGCGGTGGCGAGCTCGTGGATCTCATCGCGGATGACGCGGATCGATTCCTTCTCGTCATTGGCGAATTTCTTCCAGCCGAACTTGGCGAGCCGGCCGACGCGGCGCAGCCATTCCTGGTTGAGCTCCTCGCCCTGATATTCCTTCAGGAACACATCGCGCGGCACCTTGTAGGTCTCGGCGAGGCGCATGAGGCGGCCTTCCAGCGCATTGAGGCGCTTGTTGATGTCATAGAGCTGGTCGACCAGCGCTTCGATGCGCGCATTGTTGAGGGAGAGCGACTTCACATCGACGATGATCTCGTCGCGCAGCTTCTTGTAGCGGCGCTCCTGCGAGGGCGAGAGGGCGGTCTTGTCGCCCACTTCTTGATCTTGCAGCTTGCGCAGCGACTTGTAGGTCTTGGCGATACGGTCGAAGGTTTCGAGAACCTGCGGCTTGAGCTCGGCTTCCATCGCCGAGAGCGACACGCCCGGATCATCATCGCCCTCGTCATCGTCCTCTTCGACCTGCGGCTTGTCGAAATCCTCAGGCGACAGCACATCGCCATATTCATCGTCGCGGCGCATCGTGCGGCGCGGCTCGGGCTTCTTGATGGGCTCGGGCTTCTTGGGCTCGGCGAGCTTCTCGTCCGACATCACCGGCTGCTTGTTCTTGGCATCGGGGCCGGCATAGGTCGCTTCGAGATCGATGATGTCGCGCAGCAGGATCTTGCCTTCGTTCAATTCGTCGCGCCAGATGATGATCGCCTGGAAGGTGAGCGGGCTTTCGCACAGGCCCTGGATCATCGCCTCGCGGCCGGCCTCGATGCGCTTGGCGATGGCGATTTCGCCCTCGCGCGACAGAAGCTCGACCTGGCCCATCTCGCGCAAGTACATGCGCACCGGATCGTCGGTGCGGTCAGCCGGCGTCTTCTCGGCCTCGACCTTGATCGGGAGATTCTCGGAAGGCTCGGCCTCTTCTTCCTTGGCGGTCTTGGCGGTGTCGTTGCCCTCTTCCTCGCTCTCGACGACATTGATGCCCATCTCGTTGAGCATCGACATGATGTCTTCGATCTGCTCAGGGCTCGTCTCTTCCGAGGGGAGGACGGAATTGAGCTCGTCGAGCGTGACATAGCCGCGCTGCTTGGCGGCCCTGATCATGCGCTTGACGGCCGCATCGGTGAGATCGAGAACGGGAGAATCCTGGCCTTCGCCCGGCGTCTCCTGGGCTTCCTGCTCCTCGGCCTGGGGTTGGGCTTCGTTCTCTTCGTTCTGCGGTTCGCGCATCTGGGCTCGGGCCATGCGTCGCCTATCCTTCTCGTCTCAACTGATTCGGGGCCGTGAGCGGTTGTAGCCGCCGGCCCGTTAACCTGTTCCTAACCATGCGCGAGATCCGGAAAAGTGGATACCGGTTTTCCGATCAGATCACGCGCCAACCCATAACCATGCGCGTGATCCGGAAAAGTGGATACCGGTTTTCCGATCAGATCACGCGCCAAACCAACATGACGAACCCTAGAAGGCAGGCGCGTCGCGCCCCGAGGCCTCGCCGAAGCCCTCTATATGGGCTTCCATTCCGGCGTGGGATTTGAGCTCTTCGCGGATCTGGTTCAACGCGATGAGCTTCTCCTCCGTCGGATCGGCGGCGAATTGTGCCTCGGCAGCTTTGAGCTCCCGATCTAGAGTTACGCTTTTCCTGTGCAGTGCGAACATCTGACGAAGCGCTGTCCGGGCGTCCGCAGACGCAGCACCGGGGTTCAGGAACCATTCGTTCAGACGTGCCGCCTGGCTTTCAAGGCGGGCCAGAACCGGCCCAAAACCTTGGGTCTTCAAGTGGTCCTTGACAGCCGGTCCGTCAAGACCCTCCGCCAAGGCGGCCATATCTATGATTTGCCGCTTCATCGAGTCAAGCTCGCGGGAAGTGAACTCCGCTGCGGCATAATCGTCCAGAAAATCATGCAAAAGCTCGGGGTGATTGATGATTCCTAGGAGTAAAAGCCGCTCCCGGCGCTCCTGCTCATGCACCGTGCTGCGCTGCGCCAGGGCACTTGCCCTGAGCCCCTCGCTGGGGGGCGCGGAATAATCATGCGGCAAGGGCCGTGCCCGGGGCCCTCTTCTTGCGCTGAGCAGCGGTTTGGCGGGCACGAATTTCGTCCGCCCCCGCCCGAAGCCGCGGAGCGATGGCCCTCCTTGCGGAGCCAGATGGCGGGCGAGCCGCGCCTTGAAGTCCTCGCCGTAATATTTACGCACCGTCTCATCGCCGATCTCGCGCACCAGGGAGGAGAGCCTGACCTCGAAGGAGGCCCGCCCGTCGGGTGTGTCGATTCGCGCCTGGTCGGCCTCGCGGTTCCATAGGATGTCGGCCAGCGGCCGGGCCTCGGCGATCACCGCCTTCACCGCTTCCGGTCCCTCCGTCTTGAGAAGGTCGTCCGGGTCCTGGCCTTCCGGCAGCAAGGCGAATTTGAGCGAATGGCCGGGCTTGAGCAGCGGCAGCGCCAGATCGAGCGCGCGATAGGCCGCCTTGAGGCCCGCCGCATCGCCATCGAAGCACAGCGTCGGAGAGGGCGCGATCCGCCACAGAAGCGCCAACTGGTCGGAAGTGAGGGCCGTGCCGAGCGGCGCCACCACATGGCCGAGGCCAGCGCGATGCAGTGCGATCGCATCCATATAGCCTTCGACCGCGACGATCTCGCCCGCCTGGTGCGCGAGGCCGCGCGCCTTGTCGAGATTGTAGAGCACGAAGCCCTTGTGGAAGAGCGGCGTCTCCGGCGAGTTGAGATATTTAGCCTGCGCCTCCTTGGACAGCGCCCGGCCACCAAAGGCGATGACGCGCCCCCTGGGATCGCGGATCGGGAACATCACCCGGTCGCGGAAGCGGTCATAGGCGACGGGAATGTCATCGCCGGTGACGACGAGCCCCGCTTCCGCCATCTGCTCGACGGTGACGCCCTTGTCGGCCAGTCTGGTGCGCAAGGCCGAGCGGTCATCGGGCGCGAAGCCCAGGCGGAATTCCTGCTGGATCGCGACGCTGAGCCCGCGATCGGCGAGATAGCCCCTGGCGCGGGCACCCTTGGCCGATTGCAGCATTTCCTCGAAGAACTTCGCCGCCAGCTCCATCACGTCATAGAGCGTGGTCCGCAGCTTCTCGCGCCGCTCGTCTTCTTCCGAGACCTGCGGCATCGGCAGGCCCGCTTCCTGCGCCAGCCGCTCCACCGCTTCCGGGAAGCTCAGGCCTTCTTTTTCGGTCAGGAAGGTGAAGATGTCGCCCGAGGCCTTGCAGCCGAAGCAGTGATAGCGGCCTTTCCGGTCATCGACGTGGAAGGACGGCGTCTTCTCGTTGTGGAAGGGGCAGCAGGCCCACAGATCGCCACGTCCCGGATTGGACTTGCGCCGGTCCCACTGCACCTGGCGGCCCACGACGGATGACGCCGAGACGCGGGCGCGAATCTCATCGAGGAATGTGGGCGAGAATTTCATTTATGGGCGGCTCGGCTACTTTCAACGGACTCAGTCAGACAACGTTTCAGCGGTATTTGATACGGCCATAGGCACAAAACCGGCAGTAATCCCCCGCGTCAAAAATAACAAAGATAAAACAATGCATTAGAAGGAAATCTCCGCTGGAAAAGCTGTTGAGATCTATCGTCCGGATCGCTTCTCGACACGAGTTACATGGTGCCGGAGCACACGATTGATTTCGGTCTGATAGCCTTGGCCTTCCGCATTCTCTTTGAACCAGGCAAGAACATCGGCATCGATGCGAATAGTAACAGGCTGTTTGGTCGGCCTATAGAGATCGCCGCGCCGGGCTAGACGCCAATTCTTGGCTGGTGCTTCCGGAATGTCTCCAGTATCGATCTGAGAGTCCGGCAGCGCTTCAAGCTTGGCAAGCAGATCGCGCTCCGCCTTGCTAAACTTCTTCTTCATAGCGTCTCCTTTCATGCGATGTCGCCTTTCGAGCGCCAATGATCCTCACATGGTTCGCATCGTTTTCGTCAGGGTAGGTATGAACAACAACCACGATGACGACTGCGCTGACCGCACCAATCGCATGCCATCGTTGCTCTCCATCTTCGATCCGATCAGGAATGACGACATGCAACGGATCATCCCAAACGCGCTGAGCGAGCTCGAAAGTGATGCCGTGTTTGGCCAGGTTTCTTCTGGCCTTCTCAAAATCCCATTCGAAGCGCACATCAGCTCCATGTATGTACAATATTGTACATACATTCTGGTTGGACTGCAATGCTTGGGATTTAACTTGTTCCCTGGGCTTCCGGCTTGGGCCCCCGCCGCAGCAATCGCCTGATCGTCCTGACCGCGAACCAGCAGAACAGGATGACGAGCCCCAGCGCCACGAAGGGTACGGCAAGGGCGAGGAGCGAGACGAGCGCCGCCCCGCCGAGCTCGCCTGTGGCGACGACCGAGTTGCCCAGTCCCCCCGTCAGTACGGTCGAATTGGCCCGGATCATGGTGGTGACGCCTTGCGTGATGCCGGCAGCACCACCGCCCGCGATCACCGCCGCCGTCCATTTGATGAGGGGCGGCACATCGGCCATCACGGCGGCCGAGACCAGCGTGCCGGCGATGAGGGCGGCCGGCGCAGCGATCGTGTCGAGGAGATTGTCGACGCCCGGAATGTAATAAGCCAGCACCTCGGCCAGCGCCGCCACGCCCAGCATGATGATGGCGGCGGGCGAGCCCAGCCATTCGAAGCCGCTACTGACCGGGATGTAGCCGCCATAGGTGGCGATGCTGGTGATGAGCAACGGCAGGAAGACGCGGAATCCCACGGCCGCCGCCAGCCCGACACCGAGCGCGATCGACACCATCAGATCAATGCGCGTCATGGCCATCACTCCTCACCACAATCCAGGTCATTATATAGTGAACCGAACGCCGACGCACATATCCCCTCGCCCCGCTTCAGCGGGGAGAGGGAGGGACCCATTGCGAAGCAATGGGAGGGTGAGGGGCCTGTCGAAGCGCGTTTGCGATGTCTCAATCAGATAGTAAGCAAACCTGCAGCGCCCGTTGCCCCTCACCCTTCCCGACGCTTCGCGTCGGGCCCCTTCCCTCTCCCCGCTGCGCTTCGCTTGCAGGGCGAGGGAACAAACGTCATGCGCCTTACGCATGGTATCCGCCCGCCCCCTGCTCTGGCTCACCCCCTCCCCGTCTGCGAGCATGCCGCCATGACCAGACCTGATTGGTATTTTGACGACCTGAAGCAGGTCGGCACCGATTTCGCCGATGCGGCACTTGACGCCTATCCTCATCGGCGAAGCATTCACTTCGCCGGGAAGCGCGCTGAATGAGCGGGGCAGCGCCGGCCTCGGGCCGCCCTCTCTGGCTGCTGCTGGCGCCCGCCATCTTTCTCGTTCTGTGGTCGGGCGGCTTCAGCATCGCCAAGCTCGGCATCAGGCATGCCGAGCCCTTGACCTTCCTCGCTTTGCGCTATGCCGTCGTGCTTGTCGTGCTCGCTCCCCTGGCGCTCATATTGAAACCCGATTGGCCGCGCCGTTTGTCCCAATGGTTCCACATCGCCTTTGTCGGCTTCCTCATCCAGGGCGTCTATTTCGGCATGTGCTATCTGGCGTTCAACCTGGGCGCCGCTTCCGGCACGGTCGCCATCATCGTCTGCCTGCAACCGATTCTGGTCGGGCTCATCGCGCCCTATTTCGCGCGCGAAAGAGTGAGCGCCCTGCGCTGGCTGGGCCTGGTGCTCGGCCTTGCCGGGGCCGCGACCGTCATCCTCGCCCGCTCCGCCATCGCGACCGAGAGCATCCTCGGAGTCCTGTGCTCCATTGGCGGCCTCCTCGGCATCACCGCCGGCACGCTCTGGGAGAAGCGCTTCGGCAGCCATCATCACCCTGTCGTGTCGAACATGATCCAGTATGCGGCGGGTCTTGCATCGACATTGCCGCTGGCGCTCCTGCTGGAGACCTTGACGGTCGACTGGACATCGCCCGAGTTCCAGGTGGCGCTCGCTTATCTCGTCATCGGCAATTCGCTCATCTCGATGACGCTGCTGCTCGCCATGATCCGCCTGGGCGAGGTGTCGCGCGTGTCGTCGCTCTTTTATCTGGTGCCGCCCGTGTCGGCGCTGATGGCCTGGCCGATCCTCGGCGAGGCGATGCCGCCTCTGGCCTGGCTCGGCATGGCCATTGCGGCGACGGGTGTCGCGATTGCGAGCCGGCGGACGGCATGAGATAGTTCGCCCTCAAAAAGAAGGAGGTCTCCCGATGAAAGTTGATTACACCGCGCATGGCAGCGCAACCGGCGGTCGCGACGGCAAGGGTCGCACCGATGACGGCAAGGTCGACGTCACCTTGTCGGTCCCTAAGGAAATGGGCGGAACCGGCAACGGCACCAATCCGGAGCAGCTTTTCTCGGTCGGCTATTCCGCCTGCTATCTGGGCGCCCTCAAATTCGTCGCCGGCAAGGAGAAGATCAAGGTTTCCGACGACGCCAAAGTGTCGGCCAATGTCGGCATCGGCGAGCGCGACGACAAGCAGGGCTTCGGCCTCACCGTGGCACTTGAAGTGAGCCTGCCCGGCATCGACAAGGCCAAGGCCGAGGATCTGGTCACGAAAGCGCATGTCGTGTGTCCCTATAGCCACGCTACCAGGGGCAATATCCAGGTCACGACCACGGTCGTCTGAGCGTTCATGGGCCATTCAGGAGTCCGCCCGGATAATCCGGGCGGACTTTTTTCGTTTGAGCCTCAGCTCCCGCATGAGATGGGCTTGCTGGGCGCATGGGCGGGAAGTTATGCTTGGAGCATCGGACCAAAAAGCTTGTGGCCGGGCTTGACCCGGCCATGCGAAGCGGTTTTTGGGACAATCCGATGCGCTAAATAAAGCTGGAGCGCCGTACGGCGCTTTAATACGCAGTCAGCGTTCGTGCCTTGGAAGTCAGCGGCAAACAGGGATTTCAAATGAGGCCTCGTCACACCATCTTCGTATTTCTTTCGGCCGGCATGATATGCGGGTCGGCCATCGCCCAGGAAGAGCCGGTTCGTCCCAAGGACATGCCGAATTACTGCTTCAAGGTGGCGCTCGACACCTTCGCGCTCAAGCCGAACAAGGTGAAGGTGAAGAAGGCCACCGAAGCCGACGGCAATTTCTCCGTCTCCGGCACCGCCGATCAGGGCGCCAATGGCAAGCGGGCCTTCCACTGCTCCTTCGATACGGCAGGCAAGTTCGTCGGCATGGCGGTGGAAGGGACAGGCAGCGAATAGCTGCGCCGCCAGGAAGTCACAATAAATTTTCAGCGGCTCTTCAGCTTCTGCGCGATGGCCACTGCCGCGCTGGTCGCGATCTGGGGTGGTGTTTCGGCTGCTTCGCTTCGCAGAATTCGATGTGGGAGAGATAAAGCTCGGCCACCATGGGCACTGAAATGGCGGCAAGCTTGCGTGCCCTCGCAATTTGATCGTCAACGCGCAGGGTTTTCGGATCGAACTTTCGTTTTGCCTTCATCAATCGGTTAGAACGTCCGCCGACCGCTTTTTGTTCCATGGCGATCCGGCCGGCGTTGCGCCGATCAAGAGAAGGCCACATTGCGGGCGGGCGAAGGCGCGAGCCCTTCCGTGCCCGGCACCGAGACGGGCGCGCCATGCAACGCCCAGTCGGCGGCGATCTGGCCGATCACCGGTGCCAGCTGGATGCCATATCCTCCCGCACCCGCCGCGGTGACCAGTCCGGGTTCCGCCGCATCGATCGGTCCCACAAAGGGACGATGATCCGCCGTCACGGGATAGAGCCCGGCCCAGCCTCGCCCAAGTCGCGCCCCCGGAAGCTCCGGCAGGCGCTCGAGCAGAAGCTCGGCCAGATGGATCTTCGAAGCCTCGTCGCACTGGTCGTTATAGGCATCCGGATCCTCAGGCCCGCTTGAATCGACCTTGTGGATTTCCGCAATGAGCTCGCAAGGCCTGTCATGCCGGAAGTTCAGGCCGCTCCCCTCGCCATTCACCAGGTCCATCACCATCGGCATCGTGTAGTCGAGCGGCCGGTCGAGCAGGATTCTCACCGCCTCGTGCCGTTCGCCCCGCACATGAAGCGCCTGGCCGAACAGCGCGGCGATCCGCGGCGCCCAGGCGCCCGCCGCATTCACCACCATATCGCCCTCGAATGCGCCCTTGCTCGTCATTACCCGATAGCCGCCGCTGCGCCGGCTGATATCCTCGACCTTGCAGAACTGATGGATCTTGCCGCCCTGCACACGCAGCTTCTCGCCCAGGAACATGCAAAGCTCATGCGGGTCGAGAAAGCCGTCATCGGGCCCGAAGCTGCCGCCGGCGATCCCCGTCACGTCCAGATGCGGCACAAGCTGGCTGAGCTCATGCGCCTCATAAAGCCGCGAGCGGAAGCCGGCCTCCGCCCGCATCGGTTGCGATTGCCGGAACAGATGCATTTGTGCCGCGGTTCGCGCCAGGCGGAGATAGCCGATAGGATGGAAGGCAAGCCCCTGGCCCTCCCACTTTCTGAAGCAGGCCATCGCATGGCGGCGCAGGAGAATGTCGAGAGGGTTGGTGAACTGCGTGCCGACGACGCCGACCGAGCGGCCGGTGGAGCCCGACGCGATCGCTTGCGCATCGAGGACGGTCACTCGGGCGCCCTGGTCGGCAAGGCTTGTGGCCGCGCACAGGCCGAGCGATCCGGCGCCGATCACGATGACATGTGGGGCAGTGCTCATTCCGGTTTCATGATCCGTGGATCGGCTTGCCGCAAATAAAAGCCCGCCCGGTGCTGACCGGACGGGCCTTTTGGGACACCCGCCTAGGCCTCCCCTCGAACTTTGATGGCGGCAGGATAATCCGAGCCCCGGTCAAGCGACACCGGATTCCCAGCAGAGCAGACACTTTTCAGATCGGCTGTGGCAACCAGGTAACATATCTCTCAACCGGCGTTCTCGCCACGTTCCCATGCCCGCGCAATCGGATTTCACCTCGACTGCACGAATCATCAACCCAGCAAGAATGAAAAGTGAGCTACGCCCTGCCCGTCAGGCAGTGGTGGCACTTCTTCTTGTCCTTGAACCAGGGGAACATCCGGCTCACATAGCCCTCGGCCTCGGAAAGAGTCCGGAAGGCCTGGGTCCAGCCGCCTTGATTCTCCTTGTCGGCCGCGCGCCCGTCGCGGCAATGCGGGCATGAGCCCAGGTGAATACGCGTTTTGCCTGTTGCCGAGGCAAAATAAACGTAGAATGCCATGTCAGTTCCAGAATTAAAACAGCCCCTGCCCGCCGGCACACAATCTAGCAGGTCTTGCGATTTGCTCAAGATGACTTGAGGGCTGTAGCGGCCAAACCGGACATTAAATTTGCAGTTCCAGGGCCGGAACCTAACGCTTGAAAGTCAGGCAGACATGTCCCGAGCCCGCCGACGTGGCGAAGCCGGTTGGCCGGGGCGCTTTGGGGTCCGGTGCATTGTCGCAAATTGTAAGGACCTCATGCTCCAACCGCACGATGCCAAGCCAGCTTTGCCCCCTGGCCGCCCCTTCCCCGATCGCGAAGTCGATTTGCGCCGGGCTGACTTCGCTGTTCAACGTGAAGCCCCCGCCATAGATCGCCTGATTGTCCCTCGAGATGCGAAATCGATCCTCATCGAAAGCGAGGCGATTGCCGACCAGCTCGCCCGCCGCGGCCCCGTTGCGCTCGGCCGTGACGGCGGTCCAATCCCCTTCCAGGGATGTCGCGAGAGGCTGTTCCACATCAGCCGCCCTCGCCGGCATGCCCAGAAGCACAAAAGCCGGCAGCATCAATGCACCATATTGGAACAGCCTCATGAGGCATTTCTCCCCGTAATCCCGATGGCCGATTGTGAGCCGCTTGTGCGCCGAAGGTCAACGCCGACGCCTTCACGCGCGCTTGCTACGAGACCCGGGGAGGAATACCGGCCCACCGACGGTTCCCGTCTTTGTCAAACAACCATTGGCGATGCGCCGCATAGATTGCTAGAACCGGGCCCGCCCTTCTCGCTCGCGGAAACAATCGTGCTCCTGCAGATCGCCTTCGACAAGCCGGAACATCTGGCCCTCCTGCCCCTGGTCAAGCCCTTTGCCGATATCGTCGAGATCGGCACCCCTCTGCTGAAGCGCTTCGGCATCTCGGCCATCACCACGGCACGCGAGCTCTGTCCGGATGTGCTGGTGCTCGCCGATACCAAGACCGTCGATGGCGGTGGGCTCGAGGCCGATATGGTGTTCGGCGCCGGTGCTGCCTTCATGACGGTGCTGTCCTGCGCCTCGAGCGCCACCCATGCGACGGTCGGCCAGCGTGCCCAGGCTTTCGGCGCCACCGTCATCGTCGACACGATCACCGAATCCGGCAAGGCGGAGCTTCTGCCTGAGGGTGCGACCTTCCCGCCGAGCTTCGCCTATGTCGCGGTCCATTCGCCCACCGATGCCCGCCTCGCCGGCAACACCTCGACCGCCCATATCGATGCGGTCAGGGACATGCATGCGCGTGGCTTCCGCGTTTCGCTCGCCGGCGGCATCGGCCCCAAGACCCTTGCGGCGGTGATCGACGTGGCGCCCGAGATCGTGGTCGTCGGCAGCGCCATCACCGAAGCCGCCAATCCCAGAGAGGTGCTGCGATGGATCCGCGACAGGCTGCCCAATCCAGGCCATGGCTGGCCGTGGGACAGGAAATAACGAGCCTTCTCGCCCGCATCGATGCGGAGGCCTTCGCCGGCGTCGTCGCCGCCTTCGCCGACAAGGACCGGCGCTGGTTCTTCTCCGGCCAAGGCCGTTCCGGCCTCGCCGCCCAGATGGCGGCGATGCGTTTCATGCATATGGGCCGCATGGTGCATTTTGTCGGCGAGGTGTCGGCGCCCTCGATCCGCCGGGGTGATGCGCTGCTCATCATCTCGGGCTCGGGCGAGACGCCGGTCAGCGTCGGCTTTGCCCGGATCGCCAGAGCGGAAGGGGCGCAGGTGGTGACGCTGACCCACAAGCCCAAAGGCACCCTCGCCGGCATCGCCGATATCGTGCTGCCCGTGCCGGTCGAGACGACCGAGCAGTTCGGCGGCAGCCTGTTCGAGCAATCCTGCCTGCTGCTGCTCGACAGCGTGATCCTGAGCCTCGCGCGCGACATGCCGGATGCGCATCAGCTCATGCTCCACCGCCACACCAATCTGCAGTGAGATGCAAAGTCACGCGTGACAATGACAACTCTAGGGGCGAGCGACCTCTCTCCAATTTTCCCCCTCGCCCGTTGCGAAGCAATGGGAGAGGGTGCCCGGAGGGCGGGTGAGGGCTCTTTGTCTCGACAACGAATACACGGTGAGTTCACTCCAGATTGGGCGAAAGAGCCCTCATCCGGCCTACGGCCACCTTCTCCCATGCTGCGCACGGGAGAAGGGGAATGACTGCAATACCGACTGTCCTCAGCATCGGTGACGGCATCATCGATGCGGTCGAGCTCGCCCCCGACAGGATCGAATATCATCCCGGCGGCGCCGCCCTCAATCTCGCGGTCGGTCTTGCGCGCTTGGGGTTGTCGTCGCAATTGGTGACTCGTTTCGGCGCCGACCGCCATGGCTTCCTGATCGAGCGCCATCTGCGCGAGGCAGGCGTTGAGATCTTCAACGCGCCCAATGTCGATTTCACCGGCGTCGCCTTCTCACGCCGCATCAATGGCGAGCCGGTCTATGAATTCAACCCGGTCATGTTCCGCCGCCGCATCGCTTTCAGCGACGCGGTCATTGCGGCGATGCGCGCCGCCGCGGCAGTGGCGGTCAATTCCTTCCCTTTCGATGACGCAAGCCAGACCGACATCCTGGTTGCGGCCCTCGGGCAGGCAAAGGGGCTCACCGTCGTCGATCCCAATCCACGGCCCCTGCTCATCGCCAATATGGCGAGCTACCGCGAAGGCGCCGAGAAGGCCATGGCCACCGCCGGGCTGGTCAAGCTCAGCGATGAGGATATCGGCCTGTTCTACGGCGACCGGAAGACCGCGATCGAGCGCCTGTTCGATCTCGGCGTCGAGACGCTTATTCTCACCCACGGCAAGGAAGGAGCGAGCCTCCACACGCGCTCAGGCGCGACGCTGTCGGTTCCCATTGCCCGGACAGAGAAACCCGTCATCGACACGATGGGCGCCGGCGATGCGACGCTGGCGACCGTGATCGCCTTCATCATCCGGGAAGGAATGCCGCAGAATGCCGGCAGCTGGCGGACTTGCCTGGAAGAAGCCATGCAGATCGCGGCCGCGACCTGCGCCCATCCCGGCGGGGCCTTGCAATTGCGGGCGTGACCGCAGGATCTTGGGAAATATCAAGATGAGAGCGGCCTGACGGATGACGTCCCTTCACACGGCTCCAGATAAAGTCCAATTCCCTGCTCGGTTTGCCAAGTCCTTGAAATTGCTCGGGCGAGACTTTTCTTGCGAAAATTCCCTGTTATTCCCTGTAAATCCCTGTATTTGCCGCCTTGAAAGGCAATAATTCCTATATTTTCACCGCGTGAAATTTCCGCGGGCTTGCCTCAGGCCCCGAGCAGGCCCTTGATGACCGCACCCGTTTTGGCGAAGTCGATCTGGCCCGAATACCTGGCCTTGAGTGCGCCCATCACCTTGCCCATGTCCTTGACCGAGGTGGCGCCCGTCTCCTTGATCACCGCGGCGATCACCGATTTCACTTCAGCGTCCGACAGCTGCTTCGGCATATAGCCCTGGATGATGGCGATTTCCTCGCGCTCCTGGGTGGCGAGCTCGTCGCGCCCGGCTTTCTCGTAGATTTCGAGGCTTTCCTGGCGCTGCTTCACCATCTTGGCCAGAAGCTCGATGATCTGCGCATCGGTGACGCCGGCATCGGGACCCTGGGTGCGGTTCTGGATGTCGCGGTCCTTGATGGCCGAATTGACCAGGCGCAGCGTCGAGACGCGCCTTTTGTCGCCCGATTTCATCGCCTCTTTCAGGCTGTCATTGATCTCATCGCGCAGGCCCATGGAACTTCCTCTAACCGCTGAAAGGGCACGAGATACGCCGGGACGGGCGGCGGCGCAACCTTGACGGCCGGGGACCGGTTCCATATGACAACGCAAATTCAGGAGATATGAGTCCATGGCCAAGAAAGCCCCTGCCCGGCCGGTGAAACCGAGGGCGGTCAAGAAATCCGCGCGCCCGGCCTTTTCCGACTGGGATGTGCCGCGCGTGACGGGCCTTCTGGTCCTCGCCGACGGCACGGTCATCGAAGGCCAGGGCTTCGGCGCCGAGGGCGAGGCGGTGGGCGAGGTCTGCTTCAACACCGCCATGACCGGCTATCAGGAGATCCTGACCGACCCCTCCTATGCCGGCCAGATCGTCACCTTCACCTTCCCCCATATCGGCAATGTCGGCACCAATGACGACGACATCGAGACGGCCAATCTGGCCGCGAGCACGGGCGTGCGCGGCTGCGTCGTCAAGGCGGCCGTCACCGACCCCGCCAATTACAGAAGCCACCGCCATTTCGGCCAGTGGCTGAAAGCGCGCGGCATCGTGGGGCTTTCGGGCATCGACACAAGGGCGCTCACCAATCTCATCCGCGAGAAGGGCATGCCCAATGGCGTCATCGCCCATCATGCCAGAGGCCAGTTTGATCTCAAGAAGCTGAAGGCCATGGCGGCCCAATGGCCGGGCCTTGTCGGCATGGATCTCGCCAAGGATGTCTCCCTCACCCAGCGCATGGACTGGGACCAGACGGTGTGGGACTGTAAATCGGGCTATGGCCGCAGCAATGGCGCCACCCACAAGGTCGTCGCCGTCGACTATGGCTTGAAGCGCAATATCCTGCGCTGCCTCACCGCCGCGGGCTGCGAGGTGACGGTGGTGCCGGCCAATGCCGCAGCCGATGACATTCTCGCCATGGACCCGGACGGCATCTTCCTGTCGAACGGCCCGGGCGATCCGGCGGCGACCGGCGAATATGCCGTGCCCGAGATCAAGAAGCTCGTCTCTTCCGGCAAGCCCGTCTTCGGCATCTGCCTCGGCCATCAGATGCTGGCTCTGGCGCTCGGCGCCAGGACCCGCAAGATGCATCAGGGCCATCACGGCGCCAATCATCCGGTCAAGGACTTCACAACCGGCAAGGTCGAGATCACCTCGATGAATCACGGCTTCACGGTCGATCGCGAGACGCTGCCGCAAGGCGTGGTCGAGACCCATGTGTCGCTGTTCGACGGGTCCAATTGCGGCATCGCCGTCGAAGGCAAGCCGATCTTCTCGGTGCAGTATCACCCGGAAGCGTCCCCCGGCCCCCAGGACAGCCATTATCTCTTCAAGCGCTTCGTCGAGCAGATGGACAAGGCGAAGGGCTGAAGCCGATGGTTCCTGGCGTCAAAGGGACCGTTCAGAAAATATTGACCTTCTTCGCCATGATTGCGGGAACGGTGACGGGCGAAAACTCGAAAGCCTCCGAGGAAGACTGGATCGTCTATCTGCGTGAAGCCGAACCCTCTGGCTTCATCATCTCCGTCAACCTGGCAATTTCATCAGGAAGGGTGGTGCCTGCATCCGCAGAGTGCTGGTTGGTGCAGTTTCAGTTCACCTCGCCACAGCTTGCCGAACAGGGGATGCCCAATGCCGAGGGCCAGGCAGCTTACCGCTCAGCCGAAGACCTTCTGACAAAAGCGGTGGAACCGACAGGAGGCGAGATTGTCGCGGCACGCACTGGTCAGGGATCTCGCTCTGTCTGGTTTTGTGGATCGCGCACCATGATGCCCGCTCTTCAGAAAGCCATTGGTGCCGTCCAGAATGTCAGCGCCACTTTCCGGCCGGCGTCACTATCAGACATTGAGGCATTGCACCCGACGACCCTGGAAAGTCAGCTTGCCGACAACCATCGGATTCTCGAGTATATCACCCAAAAGGGCGACGATCTCATAACGCCTCGCAAGACCAGACATTTCATCTACGGCGTGGCGCCGGAGGATCGCCGGAAGATCGAGACTCGTCTGAAGACCCTGGGGTTCCAGCTTGAACCGCCATCTCTGGATATTAGCAGAGATCCAATACTATTCTCGCGCCTCGCACCCCTTGAGATTTCCACCCTGGATAACGATGTTCGGACACTCGCGGGCCTGTGTGCCGAATTCAACTGTGAGTATGACGGCTGGGAGACTGAAGTCATAGCACCTCCCGGCAACCGATAGTGCCACCAGACGACATTCACACGACTGTCACATAGCTATGACTTTCAAAGGCGATGCTGGATGCTGCATCGCAACTTGTCTCGCCTGACGCCGTCCCGGGTTTCGTCTGCGCCTATCGTTTCGACTCTGACGGGACGGCAAGAAAACTGCGCGAAAATGAAATCGACGCCGGTCTCGCGACACCCGCCGGCGGATGGCTGTGGCTGCATCTCAATTTCGTCGATCAGCGCTGTGCCCGCTTTCTGGCGCGTTCCGGCCGCTTCTCTCCGCTGGCCATCGATTTCATCGAGCACGTACCCGCCTATCAGGCCATCGACGGTTTCGGCCGTGAGACGGTGGGCAGCGTCGCGGAGCTCCGCCGCGACTTCGCCGGCGAGACACATGAGACCTGCCGGCTGCATTTCCTTCTCGCCGAAGGCCTGCTCGTCACCTTGCGCGCCAGGCCGGTACGCTCGGCCGAGCTGATCCGCCGCCAGCTCGATGCCGGAAGGCAGGTTCAATCGCCGGCGCAATTGCTGCTCGCTTTCTTCTCCCACTATGCGCAGGGCATCGAATCCGTCCTGCACGATCTTGCCGCCGAGATCGAGCTGATCGAGGACCGTGTGCTCGACGATCGGGTGAGCGACGAGCGCCGGCGTGCGGTGATCGTGCGCCGCGAGGCCGCCATGCTGCATCGCCAGCAGCGCAGCCTCAGGCGCGTGCTGGCCGAGGCATCGCGCGCGACCCCCGCCTTCCCTGCCGATCTCTCCGAGCTTCTCGACCTTCACGCCCATCTCGACCAGGAATTCGAGCAGATCGAGCAGCGCGCCAGGCTCTTCCATGACGAGATCGACGCCAAGCTGGCCTCCGAGACCAACCGCCAGCTCTACCGGCTTTCGGTCCTCACCGCTTTGTTCCTGCCGCCGACCCTGGTCGGCGGCCTCTTCGGCATGAACCTCGAGGACATTCCCTGGTCCGGCATGCAGGGCGGCTTCTGGTTCGCAACCGTAGCCGCCGTGCTTTCCTCCGCCGGTACCTGGCTGTTCCTGCGCTACCTCGACCGCGACTGACCTTCCTTGAGCAGACGGCGCAGCTTGGTGAGCCGCACTTCCGGCTTCTCCTCATAATCGAGCGTGCCGAAGAACGTGCCCTGCCGGTCCATGAGATAGACGAGCGCCGTGTGGTTCATCGTATAGTCGCCATCGCTCATCGGCACCTTCTCATAGAAGGCGCGATACGCTTTGGCGACCTGCGGCAGCTCCTCCGGCGTCGGCCTCAGGCCCACGATGCGCGGATCGAAGCTCGTGAGATAGCTCTTCATGAATTCGATCGTGTCGCGCTCGGGATCGACCGTGATGAAGAGGACGTTGAGGTCCTTGCCGTCATCGCCGAGCTTGCCGAGCGCGCTCGACATTTCATGGAGCGTGGTCGGGCACACTTCCGGGCAATGGGTGAAGCCGAAGAACACCGCGAAAGGCCGGCCCTTGAGCTTCTCGCTGTCGACCACGTCGCCCGTGGATGCCGCAAGCCTGAACGGCCCGCCGATCGCCAGGCTTGGCGTCGGCAACTGCCGGCCGAGAGAGTAATAGGCGCCGCCTCCCGCGATCGCGACAGCGACCAGTGCCCATAAGAGGATGCGAATTTTCCTGAGCATGCTCACATCCCCTCATGGTCCATGTCGCCGCCCATCGCCTCGACCTTGAAGTCGACGGCGACGGAGCCGGCTTTCTCGAAGGTGAGCGTGGCTTTGAACGTGGCCCCTTTTTCTGGCCGGCTCTTCAGATCCATGAACATCACATGGTTCGATCTGGATTTGAGCTCGACCGTGCCGCCCGCCGGGATCACCAGGCCACCTTCGAGCTCGAACATCGTCATGATGCCTTTCTCGACCTTCATGCCGTGGACCTGCGTCTTGCCGGCGATGTCGCTGGCGACCGCGACCAGCCGGTCGTCTTGCGCGCCGCCATTGGTGATCTTGAGAAAGCCGGCCGCCACCTTGGCGCCGACCGGCGGCTGCGGCGTCCAGGGATGCTCGATGGTGAGAGGTCCGGCTTTGTAGTCATGCGCTTGCGCGAGGGATGTGATGAACGCCGCGCAAGTCAGGGCGACGGCGACGGTGAGTTCCTTGATGAGTTTCATGGGCAAAGTTCCTGTTGGGGTTCAGGCTAGGCGCTGCTTGAGCGCAGCCGGCAAGATGACATCGACAATGAGCGCGATCACGAGCGTCAGCCCGACCAGCGGAAAGATGACGCCGATGGCTGAGGCGATGACGAGGATGGTGCGCGGAATGCGGTAGTCGGCCGGATAGGCGGGGGCGCCGAGCGAGCCTTCGGGCCGCCTCTTCCACCACATCACGATGGCCGACACCGCCATGAGGATGATGAAAAGGCAGGCCGCGCACATCACCAGCTGGTTGACGCGTCCGAATTCCTGGCCCTGATGCACGCTGATGCCGAATTCGATCGCCTTGCCGGCCGCGCCCAGTTCCGTGAAGCCGCCATCGAACAGGGGCTTGCCGGAATACTGGTCGAGATGGATCACCCGCTCATCCCTGACCTGGTCGGGAAAGATCGAGGCGGAATAGACGCCGTCCTTGCTTTGCGGCAGGTCGATGACGTAGCCCTTGCGGATGCCGAGCCCCTCGAAGATGGCGACGGCCTTGTCGATGCCGATGGGCTCACCCGAAATATCCATGCTCGCCGGCATGGGCATGTTCTCCATCGACCACGAGGTCTGCGTCATCGCATGTCCGGCATGCTCGGATGATTTCGGCACGTCGTTCCAGAATTGCGCCGGATAGCCGAGACCATATTGATCGGCGTATTTGTTGAGATTGGCGCCCCAGAAGCCCGACCACGGCAGTCCGGTGATGGCGAGGAAGAAGATGAGCCCGCCGGCGATGGCGCCCGTCACCGCATGCACATCGCGCCAGAACAGGCGCGCTTTCGGCCTGGCGCGCACACTGAGCACGCCACCCTTCTGGCCGCGCGGCCACCACAGATAGAAGCCGGTGATCACCAGGATGAGAGTCCAGCCGGCGACGATCTCGATGATGCGGTTGGGCAGCCAGCCGAAATAATCGAGGCTGTGGATCTTCTTGATGAACTGCATCAGCGGCGTGCGCGCCGATCCCGAATCGGCGAAGCTCCCGGTTACGTCGCCTGTATAAGGATCGACGAAGACCGACAGCCTTCCTTGCGTCTCGCTGTCGATGCCGACTTCGGCGCTGCGGTCATCGGCTTCGGGCGGGACATAGCGGAAGCTCGACCCCGGAACGGCCGCTTGCGCGCGTCTGACGATTTCGGACGGCGGCAAGGGCGCTGCGTCGCGCGGCGCAACATGGAGCTCCTTGGCATAGACGATGGAAGCGATCTCGTCCTTGAACAGATAGAGGCTGCCGGTGAAGGCGAGCGAGATGAGGAAGGGCAGGACGAGAAGCCCCGCATAGAAGTGCCATCGCCATATCGCGCGGTAGAGCAGCGCATGGGATGGGGCCGCAGCTTCTTGCGGCAATTCGGCGACAGACATGAAGTTCTCCAGGTCGGCGGGCTGGCAGCGCCACGCACCGCCATTGATCACTACGGATGGGAAGGGCGTTGGGTTTACGCCGGTGGCCCGCGCGACTGGATATCCGAGGTGAAAATCCTCGATGCCGGCAGGGCGAAAGTCTTCGGCTGCTGCACGGCGAGGGCAAACTGGAGAAAATAAGGATCTGCCGAGGCCTCGGCAGGCGGTGGTGCCGCCAATGACCCTGTATAGGGGCATGCCGTCGAGCAGAGCATGCAATCCGGCTGATGCTGGACCGGTTGGCCGGGACTTTCAGCCGAGCCCGGCATGGTGCAGATCTCGGCGCCCGCGAGATCGCGCAGGAGCAGGAATTCCGCCGTCGCCTCGGGCTTCGGCAAAAGGCCCAATGCCACCGGCAACAGCAGCAGATAGAGGATCGCGACCGACCAGCTGGCCCGTCCGCGCCGCAAGACGTCGAGGAAGCTTCCTCGCCGCATCGCTACCCCTTCTTCTCCTGCGCCAGGGGCGGCCGGCGCTTGTGCCAGTCGCTTGCCTGCTCATAAGCATAGGCCGCGCGAAGGACGCTCGCATCATCGAACATGCGCCCGATGATGTGTAGCCCGATCGGCAGGCCTGCTTTGGTGAAGCCACAGGGCACGCTCGCCGCTGGCTGCTGTGTGAGGTTGAAGGGATAGCTGAACGGCGTCCAGTTCACCCATTTGCCGGTGCCGTCATCCACTGGTGACAATTTGCCGGCCTCGAAGGCGGGGATCGGCAGCGTGGGCGTCACCAGGAGATCGTATTTCTCCATGAACAGGCGCATCTGGGTGCCGAGCGCGCCCCTCGCCTTGACCGCATCGAAATAATCTTCAGGGCTGATCTCCATCGACTGCTTGACGACATCGGCAAGCCCCGGATCGAGCAGCGCCTTCTTCTCCTTGGGCAGCTTGCCCAGCAAGGCGCGGGCGCCCGCCCACCACAGCACCCGGAAGATGGGTCCGGGATCGGGAAAGCCCGGATCGACCGTGTCGACCTTGGCGCCGAGCGCGCGCAGCAGCTTCACCGCCTTCTGCACCGCGGCGGCAACCTCAGGATCGACCTCGGCATGGCCCAGCGCCGGACTATAGGCGACGCGCAGGCCCTTGATGCCCTGGTCGAGCCGCTTGGTGTAGTCGCGCCCGTCATAGGGCAGCGAATACCAGTCGCGCGCATCGGGCTTGGCGATGACATTCATCATGATCGCCGCATCCTCGACATGGCGCGTCATCGGCCCGGTATGAGCGACGGTGCCGAAGGGCGACAGCGGCCAGGCCGGGACACGGCCGAAGGACGGCTTGTGCCCGAAAATGCCGGAGAAGCCCGCCGGTATGCGGATCGATCCGCCGCCGTCGGTGCCGAGCGCCAGTGGCGCATAGCCCGCGGCAATGGCCGCCGATGAGCCGCCCGATGATCCGCCCGGCGTCTTGGTCACGTCCCAGGGATTGCGGGTGATGCCGGTGAGCGGTGAATCGGTGACGCCCTTCCAGCCGAATTCGGGTGTCGTGGTGAGGCCGAGCAGGACGGCGCCCTCCTCGCGCAGCCTGGCGACCGCCGGACCGTCCTGATCCCAGGCCTGATCGCGATCGACCGTCTTCGAGCCGCGCAGCGTCGGCCAGCCCTTGACCAGGATCAGGTCCTTGACCAGCGCCGGCACGCCATCGACGCTGCCCCACGGCCTGCCCTTATGCCAGCGGGCCTCACTGGCCTTGGCCTGCTTCAGAGCCGATTTCTCATCGACGAGGCACATGGCATTGAGCGCCAGGTCATGCCGGGCGATCTGGTCGAGGCAAGCGCGCGCCACCTCCACCGGCGAGAGCTTCTTCTTCCTGTAGGCTTTGACGAGCTTCGCCGCGCTCAGCCAGTTGAGGTCGTCCGCCATGATCCCTCCCATCAAGGTTGGCGACACTAGACCAACTTCGCTTGAAACTTAATGCTCTTGATGACGCGTTATGTGGCCGCAGCTCATTCCGTTGCGACGAGCTTGCCCGTATAGAGCACCGGTCCGGTGGGGGCACCAGTCGGCGAGCCGCCCTGCGGCTCGAGGCTGATGGCGAACACGGTTTCGTTGAGCGTCGCCGGATCGACCTTGCCGAGCGTGCCCGCCGGGATCTTGAGGCTGGCATCGATGACGCCGAGCGACTGCGGCGCCGCGCGGCCGCCGCCGACCGCCCACAATTCATAGGACTTGCCGGTCTCGGCCTGGTTGCCCAGCCGCTTCACCCTGATCGTGCCGTCCTTGAGGTCGATCGACGCGACGAAAGCGGGTCCCGGTCCCTCCGGTTGCAGCACCGCGACATAGTTGCCGGGCGCCACTTCCGGCGTCGGCCTGAGCAGGATGAAGAGCGCCAGCGCCGCAGCGACCGCCGAAGCGGCGAGCGAGAAGCCGCGCCAGAAGGTCACGCGCTTGGCGAGATCGACGACATTGCCTGAGCCCGACGCCTGGCCGACGCTGGCGAGGATGCGCTGGCGCAGCTGCGCCGGAGGGGTGACGGCGCGGGCGGCGAGCAGCAAGGGCGCAAGGCGCCGGTTCCACAGATCGACGGCAGCGGCGAATTCGGTGTTCTGCGACAGGAGCGTCTGCGCTTCCAGGCGTTCGGACGCCGAGAGCGTGCCCAGCACATATTCGCCCGCCATCGCCTCCAAGGTTTCATCGAGTGCCATCGAGACACTCCTTGAGCGCGATCAGGCTGCGCCTCAGCAAAGTCTTGACGGTGGTGACCGGCCGCTTGAAGCGCTCGGCCAGCTCCTCGCGGGTAAAACCCTGGCGATAGGCGAGCAGCACCATCTGCTGGCGCTCGCTGGGCAATCCGGCCATGCAGTCGCTGAGGCGGCGCAGTTCGCCCGCCTGCTCGGCCTGGGATTCGGGATCGGGTGATTCGTCCGCCAGGGTCTCATCGAGCTCGCTCGATGAGGCGGAAAGCCGTTCGGCCGACCGGCGCCTCAGATCGATGGCCTGGTTGCGGGCGATGGTCGCCATCCAGGCCATGGGGCTCGCAATGGCGGGATCATAGGATTTGGCCCGCTGCCAGATGCGCACGAAGGTCTCCTGGAGCGCGTCCTCGGCCAGCTCGGCGCGCGGCAGAACGCGCCCGATCACGCCAAAAAGCCGGCCGGAAACAAGGTCATAGACCCGTGCAAAAGCGGTCCGGTCGCCTTGCGCCACCTGCGCCAGCAATTGCCTGAGTTCGCTGTCCATGATCCCCACAGCAAAAGGCATGAAGGTCATCACCATAGCCATGTCTCCCAATACGGACCAGCCCCATTGTCCGGTTGCACCGGATTGACGTAACGGCACGAAAGCTAAACGGCAGATGAACGCCGTGTTCAGGGTCGATTACGGCGCGTTCATCTAATCTCCTTTTCAAGATCGAAGACTGACAGTTCGGAGGACGAAATACCGACCAGATCCAGCCGCCGAGCGGCTGATGCGAAATTCACCAATTCCGGGAAGCGGTTGCACGGTCTAACACCCGCCCCTCTCGCAGATCGAGTTTCTGCTTTCCGGAACCCTCATTCTCTCCTCCCCAGCGGCTCACTGTCCCCCCGATCCCCTCGAAGAGCCGCTCAACTGGAAAGCCCCCGCAAGGGGGCTTTTTTTGTGCCCTGACAAGGAGTTAGGCAGATTAACGGCAGATGAACGAGGCATTCAGGATGGGTTCCGGGAGCCCATGGCACTGTGCGTGCAACACTCGATAGTGCCTTTGAGAGGGCCACCCCATGAAGACCGCCATTGCCACCACGCTGCTTGCCATCCTGCTGCTGAATGCCGGGGCCTTTGCCAGCGACAATCGCATCTATCTGAAGAGCGCCGCCTCCCAGGCCAACAACATCACTGTCCTGACCAAGAATCAGGCCTGGCCGGTGCGCACCCAGATGACGGTCGAACCCTGCACGCTCGCCGACTGCATCGGCGTCTGAGTCGTCCTTCAATTTTATCGTTCTGACTTCTCATCCGATCCCTGGTTCGCCAGGGCTGGCCGGAGGGCGGTGATGCGGATTCACGCCCCTCTCGAAAACCGTATTGGTCGCCCTCCGGTTCTTTCTCTTCCGCTAGCGCGCATCCCGGCGAAGTGGAATCACTTCGCCGAAAGGATTCGCGCCAACTAATAAGTAGAGCAAATCCTTATCGCCAAAGTCGAACAACTTTGGCGGGATTTGCTCTAGCTCGCGAATCGCTTCGCTGCCGCCACGCAGCCGACGATGCCGAGCGTCACCGCGAACATCACCGGGCTCACACTTTCCTTGAGCAGCAACGCCGCCAGCATGAGGCCGAAGAAAGGCTGCAGGAGCTGCAGCTGGCCGACCGCCGCGATGCCGCCCTGCGCCAGGCCCCGATACCAGAAGATGAAGCCGACCAGCATGCTGAACACCGACACATAGACGAGCCCGATCCAGGCCGGCTCGCCGATGCCGTCAAGGCTTTGCGGCCACACGAACACGGCGATCAGCAGCATGACGGGCAGGGAAATGACGAGCGCCCAGGAGATCACCTGCCAGCCGCCGAGCTTGCGCGACAGCCGCGCCCCTTCGGCATAGCCGAGCCCGCAGACGATGACTGCGGCCAGCATCAGGAGATCGCCGAGAGGCGCGGCGGTGATGCCCTGGGCTAAGGCAAAGCCCACCACCAGCGCGCTGCCGAGCCCCGAGAAGAGCCAGAAGGCGGGCTTCGGCCGCTCGCCGCTTCTCAGCACCGCGAAGCCGGCGGTGGCGAGCGGCAACAGGCCGATGAACACGATCGAATGGGCGGCGGTGATGTGCTGCAGCGCCAGCGCGGTAAGGAGCGGGAAACCGATCACGACACCCAGGGCGGTGATGACCAGCGACCCCATATCCTCGCGCCCCGGGCGCCGCTGGCGAAAGGCCAGCAGCAATGCGCCCGCCAGCACGGCGGCGATCGCGGCGCGCGCGACGGTGAGGAATACCGGGTCGAAATCGGCGACCGCGGCGCGCGTCGCCGGCAGCGAACCGGAGAAAATGAGCACGCCGAGAAAACCGTTGATCCAGCCGATGGCAGTTCTGTCCATGCCCCCTTGTGGCCGCAACGCCCTGGACCATCCAGAGACGGAGCGATACAATATCGGCAAACTGTACTGATACTGCGACCAATACAGATGGACTTTGCCCCCACCTCCCGCGTCGAACAGGTCATTCAATCCATGCGCGCGCGCATTGCCGGCCGCGTGCTCACCCCGGGTGCCAGGCTGCCCTCGATCCGTGCCGCGGCCGCAGCACTGGGCGTCTCCAAATCGACCGTGGTCGAGGCCTATGACCGGCTGGTGGCCGACGGCACCATCGCCTCGCGTCCGGGTTCCGGCTTCTTCGTATCAGGTCCCCTGCCGCCGCTGGCGCTCGCCGAGATCGGCCCCAAGCTCGATCGCGCCATCGATCCCCTATGGGTGTCGCGCCAGTCGCTCGAGGCCGGCGACCGGATGCTGAAGCCGGGCTGCGGCTGGCTGCCCGCCTCCTGGATGCCGCAGGATGCGTTGCGCCGGGCGATGCGCCAGCTGAGCCGCCGCCAGGACGGCACCTATCTGACGGATTATGGCGAGCCGCGTGGCCTTGCGCCCTTGCGCCAGCTGTTGTCGCGAAGGCTTGCCGATCAGGGCATCGAGGCCCCGCCCGACCAGATCCTGCTCGCCGATTCGGGCACCCAGGCCATCGACCTCCTCTGCCGCTATCTGCTTGAGCCGGGCGATACCGTGCTGGTCGATGATCCCTGCTATTTCAACTTCCTCGCCATGCTGCGCGCCCATCGCGCCCGCATCGTCGGCGTCGCCTATACGCCGGCGGGGCCTGACATCGACGCCTTCGCCAGGGCCCTGGCCGAGCACCGGCCGCGCCTCTACATCACCAATTCGGCGCTCCATAACCCGACCGGCGCCACCCTTGCCCCCACCGCGGCCCATCGCCTCCTCAAGCTCGCCGAAGCCCACGGCCTCACCATCATCGAGGACGGCATCTTTGCCGATTTCGAGCGCGAGCCCGGCCTGCGCCTCGCCAGTTTCGACGGGCTCGACCGCGTCATCCATATCGGCAGCTATTCGAAGACGCTTTCGGCCGCCTTGCGCTCGGGCTTCATTGCGGCGCGGCGCGACTGGATCGACGGGCTGATCGACATGAAGCTCGCCACCTCCTTCGGCAGCGATCCCTTTGCCGCCGAGCTCGTCTTCCAGGTTCTGAGCGATGGCTTCTATCGCAAGCATCTGGACCACCTCAACCGCAGGCTGGCGCAGGCCATGGGCGAGACCCGCATGCGCCTCGAGGCGCTGGGCTTCACGCCGTGGAGCGAGCCCAAAGGCGGCATGTTCCTGTGGATGAAGGTCCCGGACGGCCTCGATTCGGCCGGTATCGCGCGGCGCGCCCTTGCCGACAATGTCGTGCTGGCGCCCGGCAATGTCTTCAGCGTCTCGCAATCGGCGGCGAACTACATGCGCTTCAATGTCGCCCAGTCGCGCAGCAACCGTCTGTTTGCCGTCCTCGAGCGCGCGCTCAAAGCAAATCCTGCCAAAGTTGCAGACTTTGGCGATAAGGATTTGCGCCAAATGAGGAACTAGCGCGATTCCCTCCGGCGAAGTGAATCCACTTCGCCGGAAGCGCGCTAGTTCACGATGACCTTGGCGCCCACCTTGGCGCGGCCATAGAGATCGATGACATCGTCATTGGTGAGACGGATGCAGCCCGACGAGACAGCCTGGCCGATGGTCCAGGGCTGCGCCGTGCCATGGATGCGATATTCCGTGCCGCCCAGATAGAGTGCGCGGGCGCCCAGCGGATTGTTGGGCCCGCCTTCCATGAATTCCGGCAGCTCGGGCTGGCGCTCCAGCATCTCCGCCGGCGGGCGCCAGTCGGGCCACTCGGCCTTGCGGCTGATCTTCTCGGTGCCTTTCCAGGTGAAGCCTGAGCGGCCGACGCCGATGCCATAGCGCAACGCCTTGCCATTATTCAGCACCAGGTAGAGGAAGCGCTTGCGCGTCTCGATGACGATCGTGCCCGGCTTCTCGGCCGAGGAATAGTCGACTTCCTTGCGCTTGTATTTGGGATTGGCCTTGTAGGACCAGGCGGTGACCGAGAAATTCGTCTTCACTCTCGGGGCATTGAGATCGCGCTCGGCCCTGGCTGGCAGGCCCGCAAGGGCAACACTCGCGACCACCGCGATTCCCGCAACACCCAATGATTTCAGAAACATGCGCCGTCCCCCAGGAATTGCCTTCCTATAGATCGCCGCAAACTCCACCCATCGTCAAGATTTCCGGAGGGTGAACCGCAGATGAACGGCCCATTCAGCACTGATTTTGGGCCTCTGTGGCAAATAGGTCACGCTGGAGTACTGAAGATGTCCCCCCGTTCGAAGATTCTGATTGCTGCCGCTTTGAGCTTTGCCGCCCTGTCGATCCCGGCCGCCAAGGCCGAGAGCTCGTTGCGCACCTATTTCAACCCCGCGGTGTTCGGCAAGCCGGTGGCGCTGTGCATGTCCGACCGCGCGAGCTGCGGCAAGCCCTCGGCCGATGCCTGGTGCCGCGACAACGGTTATGCGGAAGCGCTCACCTTCGAGCGGCTGCGCACCGCCGACCGGTCGCAGGTCTTCCGCCAGATCAAATGCATCACCCGCGAGCAGACCGTCGCCGCGAAGACCGATCAGCCGGAAACCGCGACGCCGTAATCTGGCGAGGCGAGAAGCCATGTCACTCGCAGGCGCCACCTGTCGAATATCGGAAATTGGACAGCTTCAGGAACTTGATCGGATGAGGCCAGGTCTCGAAAGCCGACAAGCCAGCGCCAACCGGGCAACTGCTTGTGTAGACCAGGCGATCATCGGGCACCTTCATGCTGGCATCGTACTTGATGTCACCGGGCAGGTGGCTCTCCAGCGTCAGCATCATGCCGCTGTCGATCTCCTCGAACCTCACCTCGACGGCATTCGATAGCTGTCCGCCAACCGGATTCGGCACGGCATTCGCGATCTTGCCATTCTCGGTTTCGAACGTGATCACAAAGTGCTCACCAGGATAGATCACGATCGCGCCCTTCTCGTTGAGATAGGGCACGCCGTTTGATCGGCATGGCATGCCACCGCACTGTTGAGAGCTATCCGCCTGTGCGGCCGCAGGCGTTAGGGACACCGCAGCCAAGGCAAAGAGGATGACTCGATCCAGTCGTCGAAAGCCCTTCAAATTCCGCTCCCTGGTTCTTTCCCAAAACTTGATTTTATCCAACTTGGATCTGTCTGCCTATACCGCGACGCCGTAATCTGGCCGCTATCGCGGGGAAAGAATTGGGCCATCATTCAGGTGATGGCCGATGCGATACCTTTCTCGCGTTTCAGTTCTGCGAAACTTGGTCCACATCACAATCGCCCTATTCCTTATTCTGTGGACCGGCAGCGCTTCCGCGCGCGCTGAGGATGGCGACATGGACACTCACTCGCGGGAGGCCGACAACAAGCTTCCTGAATGGTGCCTAAGCCATTTCCCCGGAGTAGATGAGGACGCATGGGCCATCTCGCGACCGCTGGGGAAATTTGCTCCGTTCAAGCTGGAGGATATGATTGCGCCGGCCGATCTCGTCACCAAAACCGAGATCGTTGGCAAGCTGCCGGGATACATCAGGAAATATAGAGGTGTCTGGATCTGGCCGACAATAAGCCAGCCTCCTGACTTTGCGATCTTTGTCGAACGCCTCAGCCCCAAGGAGATGATGATCGCCTTCCTCGGCCGCGCCACGGCGGAGAACGAGAGCTACAGGGAAAAACTTCGAGCGAACTCCCGGCAGAAACTCACCTGGAACGGTACGGCCTTCTCCTCGGCTCCCGAGGGAGACCTTCAGTCCAAAACCACCATCTACATATCCGCCTTCGGTCACGCGATGCTTGTAGCCCACGAGAACAAAAGCGAAGGCTCGCCGCCCCTTTGCTTCATCTCCTCAAAACACTACTGATTCTGCCGGGTTTTCAGCCACGGCTCATATCCCAGGAATCCGCTTGGCTTCGCGGGATTCCCCGTGTAGGGAACCCCCTCGCATGCCAAAACGCACAGATATCAAATCCATCCTCATCATCGGGGCGGGGCCGATCATCATCGGCCAGGCCTGCGAATTCGACTATTCCGGCACCCAGGCCTGCAAGGCCCTGAAAGCCGAGGGTTATCGCGTCGTCCTGGTCAATTCCAACCCGGCCACGATCATGACCGATCCCGATCTGGCGGATGCCACCTATATCGAGCCGATCACGCCCGAAGTCGTCGCCCGCATCATCGAGAAGGAGCGCCCCGACGCCCTCCTCCCGACCATGGGCGGCCAGACCGCCCTCAATACCGCCCTTTCCCTCAACCGCATGGGCGTGCTGGAGAAATTCGGCGTCGAGATGATCGGCGCCAAGGCCGATGTCATCGACAAGGCCGAGGACCGCGAGCTCTTCCGTGAGGCGATGAAGAAGATCGGCCTCGAGACGCCCAAATCCATGCTGGCCAATGCCTCGGCGCTCAAGGAAGCCGACCGCGAGCATTTCGCCGCCGCGATCGACCGGCTGAAGGCCGAAGGCGGCGATATCGCGGCCTATGAGCGCGACTGGGCGGCAATGGAGCCCGAGCGCCTCAAGCGCTACCGCAACCGCGCGCTCGTCGAGGCCTTCGAGGCCATGCTCGAAATCGGTTTGCCCTGCATCATCCGCCCCTCCTTCACCTTGGGCGGCACCGGCGGCGGCATCGCCTATAACCGCGAGGAATTCTTCGACATCGTCGAAAGCGGCCTCGATGCCTCCCCCACCGCCGAAGTGCTGATCGAGGAATCGGTACTCGGCTGGAAGGAATATGAGATGGAGGTGGTGCGCGACCGCGACGACAACTGCATCATCATCTGCTCGATCGAGAATATCGACCCGATGGGCGTGCATACGGGTGATTCGATCACCGTCGCCCCGGCGCTGACCTTGACCGACAAGGAATATCAGATCATGCGCAACGCCTCGATCGCGGTCTTGCGCGAGATCGGGGTCGAGACCGGCGGCTCCAATGTGCAGTTCGCCGTCAATCCGGACAACGGACGCCTCGTCGTCATCGAGATGAACCCGCGCGTGTCGCGCTCTTCGGCGCTGGCCTCCAAGGCGACCGGCTTCCCGATCGCCAAGGTCGCGGCCCGGCTCGCCATCGGCTACACGCTGGACGAGCTCGCCAATGACATCACCGGCGGCGCCACGCCCGCCTCCTTCGAGCCGACCATCGATTATGTGGTCACCAAGATCCCACGCTTCGCTTTCGAGAAATTCCCCGGCGCCGAGCCGACGCTCACCACCGCGATGAAATCGGTCGGCGAGGTCATGGCCATCGGCCGCACCTTCCAGGAATCGCTGCAGAAGGCGCTGCGTGGCCTCGAAACGGGCCTCACCGGCCTCAATGAAGTGAAGATCGACGGCATCGGCGAGGATGACGACAAGAACGCCATTCGCGCCGCCCTGGCGGCACCGCGTCCCGACCGCATCCTGAAAGTGGCGCAGGCCCTGCGCCTCGGCTCGACGGTCGAGCAGATCCACGCCGCCTGCAAATATGATCCCTGGTTCATCCGCGAGATCGCCGGCATCGTGAAGATGGAAGAGACGGTCCGCGAGCGCGGCCTGCCCAAGGATGCGGTCAATCTGCGCCGCCTCAAATCCATGGGCTTCTCCGACCGCCGCCTGGCCGAGCTCATCCGCTCGAACGAGGACCGCGTGCGCGCCCATCGCCACAAGCTCGGCGTCAGGCCGGTCTTCAAGCGCATCGACACCTGTGCGGCCGAATTCGCTTCCCCCACCGCCTATATGTACTCGACCTATGAGACAGGCCTTGCCGGCGATCAGGGCAACGAGGCGCGGCCCTCGGACAAGCAGAAGATCATCATCCTGGGCGGCGGCCCCAACCGCATCGGCCAGGGCATCGAGTTCGATTACTGCTGCTGCCATGCCTGCTTCGCGCTGCATGATGCGGGCTATGAATCGATCATGGTCAACTGCAACCCGGAGACCGTGTCGACCGACTATGACACCTCCGACCGGCTCTATTTCGAGCCGCTGACCGCCGAGGAC
The DNA here is from genome assembly GCA_003576695.1 of Taklimakanibacter lacteus. Taxonomy (GTDB): domain Bacteria; phylum Pseudomonadota; class Alphaproteobacteria; order Rhizobiales; family Aestuariivirgaceae; genus Taklimakanibacter; species Taklimakanibacter lacteus. Next base: position 282,068 of record QOZQ01000004.1, on the reverse strand, counting down.
GTGCTGGAGATCATCGCGGCCGAGCAGTCGAACGGCACCCTGAAAGGCGTCATCGTCCAGTTCGGCGGCCAGACGCCGCTCAACCTCGCCCATGCGCTCGAAAGCGCCGGCGTGCCCATCCTCGGCACCACGCCCGATGCGATCGACCTCGCCGAGGACCGCGACCGCTTCGCCAAACTGCTCAAGAAGCTCAAGCTGCGCCAGCCGCGGAACGGCATTGCCCGCTCCGCCGCCGAGGCCTGCAAGATCGCCAGGGCCATCGGCTTCCCGGTCGTCATCCGCCCGTCCTATGTGCTGGGCGGGCGCGCCATGGAGATCGTGCGCGATGAGGCGCAGCTCGCCCGCTACATCACGGAAGCCGTGGTCGTCTCCGGCGACAGCCCGGTCCTCATCGACTCCTATCTCTCCAATGCCATCGAGGTCGATGTCGATGCCATCTGTGACGGCAAGGACGTTTTCGTCGCCGGCGTCATGGAGCATATCGAGGAAGCCGGCATCCATTCGGGCGACAGCGCCTGCTCGCTGCCGCCCTATTCGCTGAAAGCGCCGATCGTCACCGAGATCGAAAGCCAGGCGCGCCAGCTGGCGCTGGCGCTGAACGTCGTCGGTCTCATGAATGTGCAGTTCGCCGTCAAGGACGACGACATCTACATCCTCGAGGTCAATCCGCGTGCGTCCCGCACCGTGCCTTTCGTCGCCAAGGTGATCGGCGAGCCGGTCGCCAAGATCGCCGCCCGCGTGATGGCGGGCGAGAGCCTGGCCAGCTTCAGGCTGAAGCACAAGAAACTGAGTCACGTGGCGGTGAAGGAAGCGGTTTTCCCCTTCAATCGTTTCCCCGGTGTCGACGTGCTCCTGGGCCCCGAAATGCGCTCGACCGGCGAGGTCATGGGCCTCGACAAGAGCTATGACATGGCCTTCGCCAAGAGCCAGCTGGGGGCGGGCATGCGTGTGCCGCTGGCCGGCACCGTCTTCATCTCGGTCAAGGATGCCGACAAGCCGCGCATCCTGCCGGCGGTCCGCAAGCTCATCGATCTCGGCTTCCGCATCTGCGCCACTGGCGGCACCCAGCGCTTCCTCGAGGCCAAGGGGCTCGACTGCGCCAAGGTGAACAAGGTGCTGGAGGGCCGGCCCAATGTCGTCGACGCCTTGAAGAACGGCGAGATCCAGCTGGTGCTCAACACGACCGAGTCCAAGGCGTCGGAATCGGACTCAAAGCCCATCCGCCAGACCGCCCTCCTCCAGAAAGTGCCGCATTACACGACGCTTCCCGGTATCCTGGCGGTTACCAAGGCGATCGCCGCCCAGAAGGCGGGCACCCTCGACGTGCGCCCGCTGCAAGACTATCATTGAGGGATCGATGGCGCCGGAAGCTGCCCCTCCCTTCGCGGGTGGGCGGGTCGGCGTTTGGGCTCACTAGGCGCGTCGCAATCCGAAGAGCGTGATAGGGACAACACTGGCATCGGACCGAAAAGTACGTAGTGGTTTTCGGATAATCCGATGCGAGAAAAAAGAGGGGACGCCGGTTCCGGCCTGCCGGAATACCGGCGTTCTCACAGCGGATTCTGGAAAATATGACTGACACGACAGACGCCCCGGCGCCCTCCCCCGTGACCTTGCGCTTCCTCCCGCAGAGGCAGAATGCCGCCTTCTCGGCCTTCACCATCCTGTTCCAGCTTGCCGGCCTCGCTCTGACCCCGCTGGTCTGGGCCTGGAGCGGTTGGGCCTTCTTCGCCTATCTCCTCGTCTATGGCTATGCGACGGTGATGACCTGGCTCCTCATCCACGAGGCCATCCACTACAAGCTCCTGCACAGCCGTCGGGCCAATGACCGGCTGGGACGCCTCCATGCCATCCTGTTCGGCTGCCCGTTCCACATCCTCAAAGTGGGACATATGACGCATCACCGCTACAACCGCAGCGAGCTCGACACCACCGAGCTGGTGCCGACCGGCACGCGCCATTTCATCGCCTGGTGGCTGGCCTATTACGCCCGCATCCTGGGCGGCCTCTATATTTCCGAGGTCCTGGCGCCGCTGCTGTTCTTCTTCTGGAAGCGCGTCAAGCGCATCGTGCTCGCCTTCACCCGGAACCAGGCGGTCGCCACCATCCTCGACATGTTCACCCGCCGCATGGTGCAGGCCATCCAGTTCGATGCGGTGCTGAGCGTCGGCTTCATCGCGCTGCAATGCTGGTGCAACTGGCACGATCTGACGCCCGTCATCCTGCTGTTCTTCTGGCGCGGGCTGATCGTGTCCTTCTACGACAACGCCTATCATTACGGCACCGACGCGCATGATCCGGCGGCGGCGAACAACCTGTCGGTGCCGGCTTTCGTGAAGCCCTTCATCCTCAATCACAACATGCATCGGGTGCATCACCGCCACCCGCTGGCTTCCTGGGCGAGCCTCCCGGCTTTGTTCGATGCCGACAAGGACGGCTTCGACGCCGCCCTCGCCCAGACCGCGCTGAAGCAGCTGAAAGGGCCGGTGCGCAGGCCGGTCCAGCCGCGCGCGGAGCCTGAAATTAATCAGGCCGCAGAATAACTTAACGGGACTCTTGAATTCCTCGCCGCCTTAAGCCATGTTTATGGGCTGTTCCCGGTGATGAGCCGCCTTTTCAGGGCTCACTCGCCGGGAATTGCTTTCCGCTCACACGGATGCATTGAACCCGCCGCGGGCCTCGGGCCCCGACGGAAAGAGTTGAACTGACGGATTTACGGACGCCATGGACAAGATTCCGATGACTGAGGCGGGGCACGCCGCCATGATGGATGAGATCAAGCACCTGAAATCGGTGGAGCGCCCGCGCATCATCCGCGCGATCGAAGAGGCGCGCTCGCATGGCGATCTCTCGGAGAATGCGGAATACCATGCCGCCAAGGAGCAGCAGGGCTGGACCGAGGCGCGCGTCGCCGAGCTCGAGGACAAGATCAGCCGCGCCGAGGTGATCGACATCTCGAAACTGTCCGGCGACACGGTGAAATTCGGCGCCAAGGTCACCCTCGTCGATGAGGATACCGAGGACGAAGCCGCCTATCAGATCGTCGGCGAATTCGAGGCCGACGTGAAGAAGGGCCTCATCTCGGTGTCATCGCCCATCGCGCGCGCCATCATCGGCAAGCGCAAGGGCGACTCCGTCGAGGTCAACACCCCGGGCGGCGGCAAGAGCTATGAGATCCTGAAGGTCCGTTATAGCTGAAGGCCTGACGACCGAAATTTTCGCGATTGCAACAGGCCGGACATTGTCCGGCCTTAATTTTTGCCAAATGCCCGTCAATCTTCCCCTTTCGCGGGGGAGGATCGGATGCGTCTTGTCTGGCTGCTGGTCATCGGGCTCGTCTTGGCGTTCCGTTGCGCTCTGGCCCAGGAGCCTACCGACTGTGCCGCCATCCGATCCAAGCTGGACCCGGCCACGGGGGTATTCAAGTCAGAGAAATGCGTCACCTACTCGGAGCTACCAAGCTCGGTGCTGAAGGAAGCGCGCCTGCGCACTATCGGCGCGCTCGGCGCCGGCGGACGAAAGCACCTCCCCTATGTCCTTGAGCTTCTGAAGGACGAGGACTGGGACGTCCGTACCGCGGCGGCCGAAGCGTTGGGCCTGATCGGTGATGATGAAACAGCACCGTACCTTGTCGCAGTGATATCCCCACGAGATTGGCGCCTCACCTTCCAGGCCATTCTCAGCCTGGCCAAGTTAAATACACCACAGGCCAACGGCATTTTAGCAGATGTCGCAAATACCTATTGGCTTCCCGCCATCGCCGAAGCGGCACACGATCTTACCAAGGAACATGGAGCCGCTCCTTCCCTCACCCAGAGTTCGGCCGAGGAAACTTTGATGAATTTCTGCGAAGCCAGTACGGATCAGGCGAGTCTCCCTCGATGCGCCAACGTTGCCGACGAACGGGATATCGAACGCTACAATTGGGAAGTTGAGAAATACAGGATCCGTATGGGCCTCGCCTTTCTGAACCATCCAGCCCTGAAGGGAGCCACGCCCCTGGGCGCCACGCTTAAAGTAGACGGCGGCGAGTTCATAGGCACGGACCATGGCGAATGGGGCGGCGACCTTGTTTTCGCGCATGGCTCGACGCGCCAGAGTATCCTGAAGGAGAACATTCTCGCCGTCGCGAAGCGAGGAGACGACATCCTCGTGATTACGGGTCTCACCCATCTCGATTCGCGACTGGGATATATCTTTGGTCTTTCTCGGCAAAAGGATGGCACTTGGATCGCCCAAAGGCGGTGGCGCTTGCCGGGTGCGCCGCGCCATATGTTGATGACACCCGATGGCACGATCGGCCTTCACGGGATATTCGGTTCGGTGCTATACAGGCCAGATGACACTCTCCAATGGCTTGCCTGCGGGCAATCTTACAGCTGCCGCCCATAGGCTTCGCTTCGCCGCCCTCCGGCCTTGATAGGCAACCTCCTTCGATTCCTGGGGATCTCGCCCCTTCCTTTGCAGATGTCGATAATTTTGCCCACGCGGACAATGCTCCTGATTGCTGGGCAGGTACGCACAGAGATGACCTCGCCGCACTCCTGACGATCGAAGTTTTCGCGACTGCAGCAGGCCGGACATTGTCCGGCCTTAATTTTTGCATGATTGCCGCACTTACTCAGGGTTCGAGATCGGGGACCCGCTATGCGCATGAGACTTGTGGCGATACTGCTTTGCGCTCTCTTCTGCGAATTCTCTGAAGCGGCGGCTCAGCCGGCTGAGCCACCAATACTCACCTGCCAAAGTCTCGAGCAGTGTGTGGCGCTGCTGCAAAAGCCATATCCCTGCATGCCTGACTGTCCGGGCGGCGATCGCCTCGACTATGGTTTCATCGACGGCCAAGGCGGCTATTTCAGCCTTCCAGTTCAATTCGACAAATTCGGCCGGCCGGGCGTTCTCGCGCTGCTCGATCTCCTCAAGTGCGAGAATCTTTCGATCAGGGCACGGGCAGGAATGGTTCTGTCACGATTGAGCACGCTCACACCGGAGGACCTCCGTGCTATTCTGCAAGAGTCCCACAATGGCAATGAGTGGTTGGATCCCGCGTTTGCGCGCATTGAGCCGACCGAAGCACTTTCGGAACTTGTTTCTCTCTTGAAAGCGTCACCCGACCTTCAGAAGCAGCATGGCTGGTCCCTCCGATCGCTCGGCAATGAGGTAACGCCGTTCCGCCTGGAAACCCTCGCCTGCGAGACCAGCCGGGGCTGCATCCTGCAGTTCGATCGCATAATCGCGGAGATCGTCGGCGGCCCGGTGCTCCAACAGGATTCGTTTCTGGTTCACCTGATGGATCCGGCGATAGACAGAACGCAATCGCAACCCAAACTGGCCTGCTCCACCCTGGAGCACTGCCTGACTCTGCTTCAGGTGCCCTATCCCTGTAGTATCGATTGCGTACGTGAGGAGCTTCCCAGCTACGATTTTATTAATCGCCAAAACGGGTATTTCAGTCTTTGGGCTCAATTCGAGAAGTTTGGCAGGCCGGGTGTGCTTGCCCTCTTGGTTCTCCTCGATGACCCGGATCTGTCGATCAGGGCCCGTGCCGGGATGGTCCTGTCGGATCTCAGCGCCGTCACCGCGGCAGACATGCCCGCGATCTTGAAGGAAATTTATGCCGGCAATTTCTGGATAGAACCGGCCCTTATGCGCATCGGAACGCCGGAAGCACTTTCGGAACTCAGGGGCGCGATAGAGAGGCAGACAGGCTACGCCCGTATTTCTCACATCGGACAACTCGGCAAAATCGGCCTAGTGGCGAAATCCATGGGACCATATCTGGTTGCCAAGCTTCACGATGACGACTGGGGCACCCGCGAGGAAGCGGCCAGGGTTCTTGGCGTCATTCAGTATCAGCCGGCTGTGCCCAGTCTGGTCAAGTCAGTCACGCCATCCGATTGGAAGCTCACGCTCGCAGCCATCGCCAGTCTGAACCAACTCGGCTCGGTTAGTGAGCAAGTTGAGGATGCCGCGCAAAGCTATTGGCAACCGGGCATAAGAGCCACAGCACAGCGTCTGCTCGACGGTGAGTCGGCATCGACGTTTTCAAGCCGTGCGCCGTTCTGGACACCCATCATCTCCGACTGTGGCGGTCGGGTCGGTGAAACGAACACCTTGAAGCCCGGCGCAAAACTCGCTTCGCGTCCGGAGATGGCAGGTGCCGTAAAGGCCGGAATGAAGATCGCGGTAGAAGGCGGCACTCTTGTCGCAATCGACGAAGGCGAATTTGGTGGTGCCTTGGAGTTTCGATCGGATGACCGCTCGGTGCAACGACTCATCAAGGAAGAAGCGGTTTCCGTGGTGCTCGCATCCGAAAAGGGTATTTTCGCGCTCACAGGCTCGGGTCACATGGGGTTGGACGATGGCTTTATCTACAAAGTCGAGAAGAACGCCGACGGCAAATGGAGTGCCCACATTGTCTGGCGACTACCAGGCGCACCTCGCGCAGCGGTCGTCTCATCGACTGGAACTCTGGGGATTCAGACGGATTATGGCGATGTGATCTTTCGTCCCGAAAGCGGCATGGAATGGATATCCTGTGTCGACTGGATGCTCGACAACACCCCTTAGCTTCACATCGAAATGCGGGGAGGAATATGCGCAACATAGCTCTATGCTGGCTTAGCCTTTACGCACTCTTCATCGCCTCCGCCGGCGGCAGCGCCTGGGCTCAGGACGATCCCAGTTGCTGGGCAAGCAAGCGCATGACCGATCTGAGAACAGGCAAGGTTCGTTCTGAATGCAAACCGGAGCCCGAGTCCTGGCGGAACTTCACGCGGTTGCGGCAGCTTGCGGAGCTTGGGACCGCCGGGCAAAAGGATGCCTCTTATGTCATGGAGAGGCTGACGGACGAGGATTGGGATTTGCGCGCGGAGGCGGCGCGAACCCTGGGCCTGATCGGCTATGCTGAAGCCATACCGCAGCTCGTTGCCGCGATCTCACCCCAGGACTGGCGCTTGACTTTGGAGGCGATGACCAGCCTCACAAGGCTTAAAGCGCCGGAAGCGGACTCGATCCTGAAGAATATTGCAGGCACCTATTGGCTGCCGGCGGTAGCAGAAACTGCCAATAACCTGGCTGCAAAGCTCCCCTTGTCCACGACCGCTATGGCTGTCTCGATCAGGGTACCCGTGGATTATTGTGATGCTGATCCGTCCAGATGCCCGATCTTGCGCGACCACCCCAGTCTCAAAGGAGCGCATCAGGCTCCCGTCATCCTGGAAAGCCACGGCGGAAAACTCATCGGCACCAACCATGGCGAGTGGGGCGGCGAGCTTGGCTTCATCGATGAGAGAACACTGCAGACGCAGGAGACCATCATCGACGACAATGTCCTCGCTATTGTCGAACGCGGCGGCCGGATCGTCGTGGTCACTGGCTTGAACCATGGTGGCCTGAACCGCGGCGACATCTGGGCCCTTACGCGCGCTGCGGACGGAAAATGGTCAGCTCGGCGGCAATGGCGGTTGCCGGGCACGCCCTATGAAATCGTCGCGGCGCCCGACGGCACGATGGGCCTTTTCGGGCAGTTCGGATCAGTCCTGTACAAGACCGATGACACGCTGCAGTGGCTTGCATGCGGGCCATCTGAAAAGTGCCGGAATTAGGCGGCCGATGCGTGCGCGTTTCCTCGGGCGGTGGCAAGAGCTGCGAGATCCTGAAGGTCAGCTACAGCTGACGAGGCATGGTGCACTCTCTCCTCATATCGGAGAGGAACGATCAATGCGCCAAGTCTGGCCGCTTCTCATGGCACTCGCTATGTTGCCCACCTGCTCTTTCGCCCAGGAACCTTCCGATTGCGTGGCCTACCGCGTCGAATACGACGACTCCGGTGCCGTCACCCGGGAATGTGTGCCCTATTCCAAGTTTCCGCCTTCAACGTTGAAAAGGGATCGCCTGAGAAAAATCGGCGACCTTGGGCCGGCTGGGCGGATGCGCACCCCCTATGTCCTGGAACTCTTGAAGGACGAGGACTGGGGGGTCCGCGCCGAAGCCGCCCAGACATTGGGCCGCACAGGCGAGACATCCGCCATCCCTTATCTCGTAGATGCCATTGGCGCGCGCGACTGGAAGCTGACATTCGAGGCGATGACCAGCCTGTGGAATCTGCAAGCCCCTCAAGCGATACCTGTCGTCAAGGAGATTGCCGGGGCTTATTGGAAGCCCGGCATTCGCGCCGCTGCACAGCGCCTGCTTGACGGCTTTCCTGAACAGAGGACTTATTGGCTATCGATGGAGGATGCCTATTGCCGCAGTGTGAACGGCAAGAAGAATGCTTCCATTCCCGGGGCGAGACTGGCTTCGCATCCGGATCTGTTCGGCGCCAGCGAGATCGGGAAAACAGTTGCGGTAGAGGGCGGTATTCTCGTCGCAGTCGATAGGGTCGATAGAGGCGAATGGGGCCGGGGGTTAGAATTTCGACCTGACCTTGACCTTCTACAACAACTCCTTCTGACACAGGAACCCATTGAAGATGAAACCGTCATGGCTGTCGTCAAATCTCCGCAAGGCATATTCGCTTTGACCGGCTCAGGTCACATGGGATTGGACGATGGGTTCATCTATAAGGTTGACCAAATCCCGGACGGAAAGTGGAAAGCCCAAGTGATCTGGCGATTGCCGGGCGCACCTTACAGGGCAATCGCCTCGCCCGACGGGACTTTGGGGATTCAGACGAATAATGGTGATGTGATCTTTCGGCCCAATAGCGGAATGGAATGGATTTCTTGCCCGCTTTGGAAATAGAAAAGGCCATGACCACGATCACCGGCTACCACGCTCACGTCTATTATGATCCGCCGCGGAAAGACGGCGCCCGACGCCTGTGCGAAGCCTTGTGCGACCGCTTCGGCATTCCGATGGGCCGCATGCATGATGGGGCAGTCGGCCCGCATCCGCGCGGCTCCTGCCAGCTCACGGTGACGCCCGATAAATTCTCCGACGTGATCCAGTGGCTGGTCGCCAACCGCGACGGCTTCACCATCTTCGCCCATGCTCTGTCGGGCGATGAGATCAAGGACCATACCGATCACGTGATCTGGCTAGGGCCATCGGAGCCCCTCGATCTTTCGAAGCTCTGATCTTCTCTCATTGCTGAGGCCGATATCGCGCAGCTGCGCGTCACTCAGAAGCGAGATGTCCCGCGGACGGCGCCGGCGCAGCAGCGCCCGCAGGCGTCCGATCCAGCCGGATGACACGGTTATCGCATTGCGCCGTGATGTCGTATTCATGAATTTGGCCATCTTCAGCCTCGCTCGCTTTATGCTATCCTGCACTGAAGCGCGGGCAGTGACTGTGATCTGCCTCACAGTCGGGCGCAGGCAGACCGGCCAGAAAGCTGAAAGACCATGCTCAAGACCGACCCCGTTTTCACCATCATCGCCAGGACGGAGCCTTTCTCCGAGCTCGCCAGCCCCAACATGCAGGCGCTGGCCGGCCTCTGCCGCATGCGCCGCTATGGCAAGGGCGAGGTCATCTTCCATATGGGTGAGCCGGGCGATGCGCTTTACGGCATCAAGAGCGGGCGCGTGCGCACCACCATCCTTTCGCCCGACGGGCGCGAAATGACGCTCAATCTGTTCGGCCCGCAAAGCACCTTCGGCATCGTCGGCTTTTTCGACGGCGGCCCGCGCATGGCGAGCGCCATCGTGCTCGAGCCCTCCGAGATCTTCCGCCTGCCGCGCGGTGATTTCCTCAGCTTCATCGCGGCGCATCCGGAGGTCGCCGTGCATGTCATCGGCTATTTGTGCGGCAAGCTGCGCTCCATCAAGGAGCGCGTCGGCGAGACGGCGCTCCTGCCGCTGGCGGCGAGCCTCGCCCATCGCCTGCTGACGCTGGCCGAAGAGTTCGGTGATGAGATCCCCGCCTCACAGGAGCAGCTGGCGAGCTTCGTCAGCGCCAGCCGCGAGAGCGTCAACCGGCAATTGCAGCACTGGAAGCGCCAGAAGATCGTGTCGCTGCACAGGGGCGGCTTGCATATCCTCGATCATGGTCGTCTCGAGCAGGAAGCGACCGTGCTCGGCGCCTGATCAGCTGCCGCGGTTCCGGGCCAGCATCGATGTCGGAAGCAGGTTGACTACGGCACCCGGCACACGAATTCCTCGAACTTCCCATTGGCGCCGACGGGCATGCGTTCGCGGAACTGCACCATCGTGATCCGGAAGGGATAGTTCAACGCCTGCTGGACGATCTTGATCAGCCCCTGCTCCTGATCCCTGGTGATCTCTTGATCGGTCACGATCCGGAACTCGATCTCTTCCAGGCTGGTCTGGATCAGCTGATACTGCCGCACCGGCGCCACCGTGTCGAAGGAATGGAAGCCGACCAGCGGCCAGTTGCGCGATCCGTTGGGCAGCCGCACCAGATTACGCTCGCGCCCCAGAATGCGCTTGAGCGTCGGCAGGCCGCGGCCGCAGCTGCAGGGAGGACCGACTTCGGCATAATCGCCGATATCATAGCGGATCAGGGGCGTCGCCAGATTCTGCAGGTCGCTCACCAGCACGCGGCCGATCTCGCCTTCCCGGCAGCGCTCACCCTGCTCATCGACCACTTCGACGATGAGCGCCTCCGACATGATATGGTAAAGCCCGCTTGCCTTGCATTGGATGGCGATCGTTCCCGCTTCCTGCGAAGAGTAATTGTCCTCGATGCTGCACCCGGTGATCTTCTTGATGCGCTCGCGCAATTCCGCATGGACCGTCTCGCCGATCGTCTTGACATGGCGAAGGCTGGTGAGGTCGAAGCCCTCTTTCTCCCAGATCGTCGCGAAGGCGGCGAGATTGTTGGGATAGATGATGAGAAGCTCGGGGCGGAATTTGCGCAGCAGGCGCAGCTGCTCCCGGATATCGGTGGTGATCGGTATGCCTTGCGCCTCGCCGGTGCTGAACAGATTGCGCACCGGCGCACCCCAGTCCTTGGCATCGACATATTTGCTGACATTGGCCCTGATCGAGCTCATCCGGTTGGCGAAGGAGCGGTCGTTCCACAGATGATCGCGGATCGTATAGGCCGACCAGAACAGCCGGTTGATGGCGGTTTTCCTCACCGTCACCGGCTCGCCGGTCGAGCCCGAGGTCTTGGCGGTGCCGAGGGGGAGATGCCGGTTCGGCACCTGCGCGGCGAAGAAGCGGTCGCCTAAAGCCTGCGCATCGCGCCGTGACAGCGGTTCGACATGGCGCAGGCGCTCGAGGTTGTTGAGAGTGCTTACGCCGGAAGCCTTGAGGCGCCCCGCGAAGGACGGCGTGTGCCGCTTGTGATGCTCGGCCACCGCATTGAGCTGGCGCGCCTGGTTTTCCGCAAGCGCTGCCGGCGTGTGCCACTGCGTTGCCTCGAGCTGGGCGAGGAGTGCCGCCAGCATCGCATTCTCGTCGACCGAGACAGGCGGCCACAGGAGCCCTTCGATGTCGGATTTCTGTGGAACGGTGCTCAGATTGCTGCTGCCTGGTTCTTGTCGAAGGCCAGCATAGGGCAGCACTCGGCAAGATCATAGCTGCCGCACGGCTCGAAGCGCACATTGGAAATGCCCTCGGGCAGGACATCCAGGAACTCCCGGCGGCTGGGGAATGTATAGATGGCGGGCGAGCCCCTGTAGATGTCGATCATGTCGATGATGTCGCGTGACCAGCCGGTATCGCGGGCGAGTTTGTCACGATCGGGGAAAAGCTCGTTGAAGCGCTCGCGGATGAGCACGACGGGCATCGAGGCGCCGCCGCCCTCGGCCAGATGCATGGCGATCTGCCACTTGAAGGCATGGAAATTGACCGTGGCTTGCCGCGATCCCATTTGCCGCAGATGGTCTTCGGTGAAGGGCTTCTCCGGCCGCTCATAGAGGCGGCAGGCAAAGCGGCCGCGGGGCGCCAGGAGGGCGGCAACGCGCTGGAGCAGTTGGCGGACTTCCCTGAGGGTCGTGACGGCGTTCAGGCTGCCGTCTCCCACCACCGCAGCGAAATGGTTCTTCGGTCCTTCGAGATCGAGCCAATCGGCATGCAACGCCTTCTTCGCGGCGGTGTCGCCCGGCCAGACATGGTCGATCATCGCCTTGTTCTTGTCGACGCCGAGCACCTGATCAAAGGAATTGGCGAGCTCGGGCGTCACGCCCAGAAGCAGAACAGGTCCGGAAATGTCGCCAATGAGTTCACGGATCTTGCTGAGGGTGTCGGCGTTCGGCCGCAAGGGTGCTTCAAGCTTCGACCATGCGGCGTGATACTTCTGCCAATGCGTCATGGCCGACACACAGCTCGGACGGCGCCAGGGCTCAATTGAATTTGTAACTTATGCCGATGCGGCCGACCCAGATCTCTTGATCGACTTCAAATGTGTCCGCTTCGATTTGCTCGGCAACCGCCTCACCATCTTCGGAGCCAAGATCAAAATAGAATCCTTCGAGACGCACAAGCCAATTATCGGTCCAGGCATGTTCGATGCCGGCACCCACCACCCAGCCAAAATCAAGATCGAGCGACTCTGGCGCCAAGTTTGTTGCCGCAACGGTGCCGTCGTCGTCCCAGGTATGTTCGGCATCAGCAAAGGCGAGACCACCGGTTACATAGAACAGGGTGCGGTCAGCTGCATAGCCAGCGCGCGCCCGCAACGATCCCAGGAGGTCTATTTCCGAAGTGATATCAAGGCCCTCGGCGCCATCAAGCCGCTCATGCTCCTTTGAATCGAACCAGGCAATGTCGGCTTCCAGACCGAACACCCACCTGTCGTGCTGGAAATTGATGCCGGCAAGGGCGCCCAACAGAAACGTGGTTTCATTGAGAGACTCATCGATGGCAACAGGGTCCACCAGTATATCGTCATCCAGACCGTCCCAGTCCGACGATGTGTGTCCGACGCCAGCAAAGATGCCGACATAGACGCCGCTCCAGTCATAGGGCTGCTCTTCGACGATGTCGGCTGCAAAAGCCGGCATGCTCAAGGCGAGTGCCGACCCGAGTGTCAAAGCCATTGTAAGCTTGCGCATATATCCCCGCTCGGGCGCTCCCACGCCCAGATTCTCTTGCAAATATGCGGCAACCGTTACTTTTCGTCAATTTCAGCTTGGATGGCAGGTCACGATTTGGTGCCCACTATTGCAAGCCAGCCACAGGGAACGCGGCGGGAACACAGGCCTTAACCGAGCACTTTCTCCAGCGCCTTCTTGATCTTGGGCCCGGTCGGCTTGGCAGCGCTCGAGAACCAGCCGGCGAAGGAGCCATCCCGGCCAATCAGATACTTATGAAAATTCCATTTGGGCTGGCCGAGCAGCCCCGCCTCTCCATTCGCCCATATGTAGAAGGGATGCGCCGCCTTGCCCTTCACGTCGTTCTTGGCCGTCATCGGGAAGGTCACGCCATAATTCTTGCGGCAGAAGGCGCCGATCTCGGCCTCCGAGCCCGGCTCCTGGCCGCCGAACTGGTTGCACGGAACGCCCAGCACGACGAGCCCTTTGTCGCGGTTGGCCTGCCAGAGCTTTTCGAGCTCTTCATATTGCGGCGTGTATCCGCATTCGGACGCGGTGTTGACGACCAGGATCGCCTGGCCGCGGAATTCCGCCAGTGGCAGGTTTTCGCCGGTGAGCCGGGTGAAAGCGAAATCATGCGCCTTGCTCATTGCACTACCTCATCGCCTGCAGGCGCCGTGCGCCATAGAGGATCAGCCCGGCCACGAGGCCCCAGAACGGCGCGCCGACGCCGTAGAGTGTAATGCCCGATGCCGAGACCAGGAACGTGGCGAGTGCCGCCTCGACCTCATGGCTCGTCTTGAACATCTGCGTGGCGCTGCCGAGCAGCGGCGCGAACAGCGCAAGGCCGGCGATCGCGGTGATGAGCGGTTTGGGCAGGCTGCCCAATATGGCGACAAAGCTTGCCGCCGCGAGCCCGACCAGGATGTAGAGAATGAGATAGGGCCATGCCACGAGCCAGCGCTTTTGCGGATCGGGATGCGATTCAGGCCCGGTCACGATCGAGGCGGTGATCGCCGCGAGATTGAGCTGATGCGAGCCGAAGGGCGCGAACAGGATCGATCCCAGCCCCGTCGCCCAGAGCGAGCCGGTGACCGGCGGCTGATAACCCGATGCCTTCAGCACGGCGAAGCCGGGCAGGTTCTGCGACGCCATGGTGACCAGATAGAGCGGCAGGCCGAGGCCGACGATCACGGGCCAGTCGAAGGCGGGCGTCGTCCACACCGGCTCGGTGACCTGGAGGGAGCAGCAGCTCTGGCCGAAGGATCCTGTAAGCATCGCCAGCGCGATGCCCGCTGCGACGACCACAGGCACTGCGAAGAGCGGCTGCCAGACGCGCAGCGCGAAAAAGACAACGATCAGCGGCAGCACCAGCAACGGCAAGTCGATGGCCGCTCCCGGCACTCCCATTGTGTAGCGCAGCAGCACGCCCGCCAGCATGCCGGCGGCGATCGAGGCCGGAATCCGCTCGATCAGTCGCGCCACCGGCTTGAACAGGGCCGTCATGCATGTCAGGGCGCCGGCGGCAATGAAGGCGCCGATCGCGCTCGGATAGTCGATGCCGGCCGACGAGCTCGTGGCGATGAGCGCCGCGCCCGGCGTCGACCAGGCGGCGATGATCGGCATCTTGTAGCGCCAGCTCAGCACGAGGGTGATGATCGCCTGGCCGATGCACAGGGAAGCGGCCCAGGACGCCTTCTCCGCGGGATTGGCGCCGACCGCATCGGCCGCTTCCATGATGAGCAGGATGGTCGAGGCGAAGCCCACCACGACCGCGGTAAGTGCCGACGACGTCAGGCTGAACCAGCCTCTGGCCGAGGTGCCGCCGGCGTCTTGCGTCACATCGCTCATGTGATGGGGATTCCGGGTTCGTATTTTTCCTGGCGCAGGATGAGCGTGGTCTTCACGCTGTCGACATTGGCGGCGGCGGTCAGGTCCTTGATGATGAAATCCTGCATCGCATGAAGATTGGGCCCCACGCATTTGAGCATGAAATCGGCCTCGCCCGAGACCGCATAGCATTCGCGCACCATGGGCCAGGCCTTCACCCGCGCGATGAACTGGGTGAGCTCGCTCTCCGCCTGGCTCTTGAGCCCGACCATGGCGAAGACCATGACCTCGAAGCCGAGCTTCTCGGCATTGAGCATGGCCCGGTAGCCCGAAATATAGCCCGCTTCCTCCAGGGCCCTGACCCGGCGCAGGCAGGGCGGCGGCGAAAGTCCAACTTTTTCAGCCAATTCCACATTGGTGATGCGGCCATTCTCCTGGAGGGTCCGGAGAATCCTCCAGTCGATGGCGTCGAGGTGCCCCGTTACCGTCATGATGGGGACTATAGCAATATTATTTCAAGGATGCGTAGGGGGCATTGCATTCCCGTCGAGCTATGCACAACTGTTAGTCAAAGGGTTGAGAAAGCCCCCAAATAAGCTATGCTATCCCGTCATACCACCAGAGCGGCGCCGCCTTGCGACTTCGGCGGCAGGAGCGCTTCAGAATAGGAGCAAGCCATGACTGACCGTCATGCCCGCGTCCTGATCCTCGGGTCGGGGCCAGCCGGATATACGGCCGCGATCTATGCTGCCCGCGCCATGCTGAAACCCCTGATGATCCAGGGCATTCAGCCGGGCGGCCAGATGACGATCACGACCGATGTCGAGAACTATCCGGGCTTTGCCGATGTCATCCAGGGCCCCTGGCTGATGCAGCAGATGGAGGCCCAGGCCCGCCATGTCGGCACCGAGATCATATCCGACCACATCGTCGAGGTCAGGCTCAACCAGCGCCCTTTCTGGCTCAAGGGCGATTCGGGCCAAGTCTACACGGCCGATGCGCTGATCATCGCGACCGGCGCCCAGGCCAGGTGGCTGGGCCTGCCCTCCGAGCAGCGTTTCCAGGGCTTCGGCGTCTCGGCCTGCGCCACCTGCGACGGCTTCTTCTATCGCGACCGGAAGGTGGTGGTGGTGGGCGGCGGCAATACCGCGGTCGAGGAGGCCCTCTTCCTCACCAATTTCGCCAGCGAGGTCACCGTCGTGCATCGCCGCGATCATTTCCGCGCCGAGAAGATCCTGCAGAACCGGCTCTTCGCCCATCCCAAGATCAAGGTGATCTGGGATTCGGTGCTGGAGGAGGTCGAAGGGGCCGATGACCCGAAAGGCGTCACCGCCGCCAGGATCCGGAATCTCAAGACCGGAATGGTGCAGAAGCTTTCCGTCGACGGCGTCTTCATCGCCATTGGCCACAAGCCTTCGACCGATCTGTTCGTCGGCCAGCTGCCGCTCAATGCCGGCGGCTACATCATCACGGAGGGCCGCTCGACCGCGACATCCATTCCGGGCGTCTATGCTGCAGGCGATGTGACTGACGATATCTACCGCCAAGCCGTGACCGCGGCCGGCATGGGCTGCATGGCGGCGCTCGAGGTGGAACGATGGCTGGCGGCGCAGGAGCATCTGCGCGAGGCGGCCGAGTAAGGATAAAAGCATTGCGCGAAAAAGTGGGTACCGGCTTTTCGTGAAAGCAATGCGGTAGTAGAAAATAGCATTGCGCGAAGCGGGGGAGAGACCGGGTTTTCGCACAGGCAATGCGGCAAGTAGAGGATAGCATTGCGGGGGTATGCAATGCGCAAGCGAGAAACAGCATTGCTATGGATTGGGACAAGCTCAGAATTTTTCACGCCGTCGCGGAGGCGGGATCCTTCACTCATGCGGGCCATGATCTGGGCCTGTCGCAGTCGGCGGTGAGCCGGCAGATCAGCTCGCTCGAGCAGGATCTGAACGTGGCGCTCTTCCACCGCCATGCCCGCGGCCTCATTCTCACCGAGCAGGGCGAGGTGCTCTATCGCACCGCCCATGACGTCTTCGCCAAGCTGGCCGCGGCGCAGACGCGCCTCATGGACTCGAAGGACAAGCCGACCGGGGAGTTGCGCATCACCACCACCGTCGGCCTCGGCTCGGTGTGGCTCACTCCGCATCTGACCGAGTTCACCGATCTCTATCCGCAGATCCAGGTGACCTTGATGCTCGACGACCGCGAGCTCGACCTGGCGATGCGCGAGGCGGATGTCGCGATCCGGCTGCGCCGCCCGGTGCAGCCCGATCTCATCCAGCGCAAGCTCTTCACCGTGCACCACCACATCTATGCCGCCCCCGAATATATCAAGAAATTCGGCATGCCGAAGTCGGTCGAGGATCTCGACAACCATCGTATCGTGACATTCGGCCAGGCGCCGACCTATCTCACCTCGATCAACTGGCTGGAGACGGCGGGGCGCGTCGATGGCGACATCAGGCGGCCGTTCCTGCGCGTGAACAATGCCTATGGCTTGCGCCGCGTCGTCGAGGCGGGCGTCGGCATAGCCTCGCTCGCCGACTATATCGTCGGCAACAATTCGAGCCTGGTGCAGGTCAATCTCCCGGTGGAGACGCCGCAATTCGACACCTATTTCGTATATCCGGAAGAGCTGAAGGACTCGAAGCGGGTGACCGTGTTCCGTGACTTCCTCGTCTCCAAGGCGAAGGAGTGGAGCTTCTAGAGCATGATCCGGAAAAGTGGATACCGGTTTTCCGGAAAAATCATGCGCAACCAAAAAGCTAGAGCGTGATGGCTACTCGACGAAAAGCCCTCACGCTCTAGCGCAGCAATGGAGATTCCGCTTCTCCTGCGCCAGGCCATCGACCAAGCGCTCGAGGGAGTGGCGCTCGGCGATCTGAGGCGCGCTGCCGCAACCCTGTCGGAGCGCTATCGCGGCGAGAAGCTCGATGGCGCACTACACCTCTCGGACGATCTCGCCGCCAGGGCCTATCTCGCGACCAGGCTTCCCGCCACCTATGCCGCTATCCGCGCCGCAATGACCGAGCTCGCCGAAAGGCGGCCGGATTTCTCAGCCCATAGCCTGCTCGATATTGGCGCCGGCCCCGGCACTGTCCTGTGGGCGGCGGCCGATTGCTGGCCGGGCCTTGCAACGGCGCGGCTGATCGAAGCCTCCAGCGCCATCCGCAAATGGGGCGAGATCCTGGCCAGGGACAGTACGGTCGCTGAGATCGTCTGGCAGGCCGGTGACATTGCCGAAGGGGTCGGCGAAGCAGGCCGGCCCGATCTCGTCTCACTGGCCTATGTGCTGAGCGAGCTCCCGGCCGCCGCCCGTGGCAGGCTGGTCGATGATCTCTGGGTGCTGACGGGCGACACATTGCTCATCGTCGAGCCGGGCACGCCCAGGGGATGGGAGCGCATCCTCAGCGCCCGCACCCGTCTCATCGCGCAGGGCGCCCATATCCTCGCCCCCTGCCCGCATGCGGCGCCCTGCCCGGTCGCCGCGCCGGACTGGTGCCATTTCGCGAGGCGCGTGGCGCGCTCACGCCTGCACCGCCTCGCCAAGGACGCCGATGTGCCCTGGGAGGACGAGAAATTCATCTATCTCGCGGCCTCTCGCCGGCCCGGCCTCGCCGCCGAAGCCCGCATCCTGGCGCCGCCGCGGGTGGGCAAAGGCCGCATCGATCTGAAGCTCTGCTGCGCCGATGGCACGTTGCAGGACCGCACGCTCAGCAAGCGCGACGGTGCCACATTCAAGACAGCCCGCCGCCGCGATTGGGGCGAAATTCTATAGAAATCTGCTCCCCGGGAGAAATTCGGGGACTAAGCATGATCAGACACCTTGTGGCGCTGGTAGCCGCTGCCTTGCTCGTCGCGGGTACGGTCGATGCGAAGCAGCGCTATTTCCCACCGAAGACTGGCGGAGACAGGTGGAGTGATTTTCCGAGCGCTCCCTATTCCAGGCATCTGGCGGCGATGGACGAGCCCTCCCTTTGGACAACCGACATGAGGGCAGAAACCTACCGGATTCTCTGGTTGCGCTCATTCGATCCGCCCATGGTCTTCCGGCTGATCATACTGTCCGATGGCTCGGCAATACTGGTCGTCAAGAAGACGAATGGTAAGGGTGGCTTCGAGTCGGGAAAGATCGTCCTGAACAAGCAGATGAGTATCGACAGGCCGGAAACCCAGGAACTATTGAAGAACCTGGCGCTGGCGAATTTCTGGTCCCTTCCCACGCTCCCACCCCGAGACCCGTCAAGGTTTGTCGGACTCGACGGCGCTCACTGGATTGTAGAGGGAAAGAAGGACCGACAATACCATGTTGCCGACAGGCGGCGTGACTACCCTGATCCGATCACCGACTGGGCGCTACGTGTCATGAAGAAGAGCGGCGAAAATCTGGAGCCGATCTACTAGCGACTGTGGTCGGATTTTACGTCACCCATGCCAGAAGGCCGGCACCAGCGACAGCACGAGCAATATCCCCATCGTCACGTTGAAGATTCGCAACCGTTTCGGGTTTTCGAGCCAGCGCCGCACTCCTGTGCCGAACAGAACCCAGACCGAGCAGCCGGGCACCGCCATCGCCATGAATATCGCGGTGAGCAGCAACACCGAGACCGTATAGGCGCTCGGAATGGTGTAGGTGGTGATCGCGGTCACCGCCATCACCCAGGCTTTCGGATTGACCCATTGAAACGCCGCCGCCTGCAGGAAGCTCATCGGCCGGCTGCCGGCCTTGCCCTCGCCCATCTTGCGCGTCATCGCGATCTTCCAGGCGAGATAGATCATGTAGGCGGCACCGGCATAGCTCAGCGCCGTATAGAGCACCGGATAGACTTTGAAGATCTCGCCAAGCCCCATGCCGACAAGCACGGTCATGAGGCCGAAGCCCAGCGTGATGCCCGTCATATGCGGCACGGTTGCGCGAAAGCCGAAATTCACGCCGGAGGCGAGCAGCATCATCGTGTTGGGGCCGGGCGTGAAGGTCATCACGAAAGTGAAGATCAGCAGCGCCCAGAATAGGTCAAAGCTCATGACCTATTCTGGGCCGGATCGGCGATCCTGTCGAGCCTGGGCCATTGGCCGGGCAGCAATGCAAAATCCGCACGGCCTGGTTTTTTTCTGCAACTCATTGGAATCGATGATCTTCATGATCATGGTTGGACCTTCATCCAAAGTCTTGAAAAATCAACGCCATGCGAGTCCAGCATGACACCCATGAGATGTGTCAGCTTGTCTGACATAAGCGAATGGCGCATCTTCTCATTGTCGCATTCATTGGGAATGCACAACCAGCGGAAGTTACTCCCTCCCCTTGTATCGCTCCGCTGATGTTTCCGGACCACCCTCACCCGGACCGGAAGCGTCCCTTCACTGGGACAAGCCCATATCCTTGGCCGGACAGATTTTGTCCGGCCTTTTCTTTTGCGGCGGCCTTTATGATCTTCCGGTCACGGAATATCCCGCGCGGCCGGCGCAAGCTCACATATAGAGCTTCTCGTTCTCCAACCCCTGATAGAGCGAAGCGACGAACTCGCCATAGCCATTATAGAGCTGCGTATCGATGCGCTCGCCGGTGCCCAGAACCTGCTCCGAGGCCTGGCTCCAGCGCGGATGCGGCACTTGCGGGTTCACATTGGCCCAGAAGCCATATTCGGATGACTGCAGCTGCTCCCAGAAGCCGATCGGCCGCTCCTTCACGAAGCTCACCTTGATGATCGACTTGATGGATTTGAAGCCGTATTTCCACGGCATGTGGATGCGGATCGGCGCCCCCATCGATTTCGCCACCGGCTTGCCATAGGCCCCGGTGACGACGAAGGTGAGATCATGCATCGCCTCCGCCATGGTCAGGCCCTCGACATAGGGCCACGGCATGGTGCCGAACAGCCCCGGCTGCTGGCCTGACGCCATCTCGGGATTGTTGAAGGTCTCGAAGCGCACATATTTGGCGTCGGCCGTGGGACTGGCCAGCTCGACCAGCTTCTTCAGCGGAAAGCCCGTCCACGGCACCACCATGGACCAGGCTTCGACGCAGCGATGGCGATAGACGCGCTCCTCGAGCGTGACCTTCTTCAGGAGGTCGTCGATGCCGATCACGAAAGGCTTGTCGACCTCGCCGTCGACGGCGATCTCCCATGGCCTGATCTTGAGGTTCTCGGCCTCGGCCGCGATCCCCTTCGACGTCCCGAACTCATAGAAGTTGTTGTAATTGGTGTTGTATTTCTCGTCGGTGACGGCGCGCCCGGCATCCTTGTAGGCCGGGTTGACGGGAGCCGGGTAAAGCCCCTGCGAGGGATCGCCTTCGGCACGGGCGGGGCCGGCAATGCCGGTCAGCGCCGCGCCGGCGAGCCCTGAAAGAACCGTCCGGCGGTTGAGAAACAGCGCCTCAGGCGTGACTTTGTGTTCCGGAATTTCCCATCCGTATCTGCGCTTGATCAACATCTTGCATGTCCTTGGCTCAACCTGACGCTAGACCACACAACCGTTCATTGCAAATTACGCCCGATCACGCTTCCGGGAAGGGGCAGGCAAGGCGGCCATCTGTCTTCACTGATACGATGCCGGGCCGTCCCGCGTTACACGGAATCTTCCCGGCTGCGGCGGGAGCCATTCTCCCGCATCAGGCCTGCCCCGGACGCCGGCATGGCCGGTTGCGCCGGATCATATGCCGAGATTGACGTCGGGCGGCAATCCCCTTCAGCTTGCGATGCGCAAACCCGGCGATTGCCGTGTCAGATCCGCCACAGCCCCGCGGCTACCGGATCACTTGGGCGGGCTCCCGCGCGATCCGCGCGAAAGCGCCGCGACCGCGCTGTCGAGGCGCTGAACCGCCCGCAGAAGATAGGCGCGATCGATGAGATAGGCCTTCCGGCAATCATTGCATCTTGTGGTGAAGTGCGTCATCGCCCAGGGCATCGTTTTGGAAGTGGTACTTCCGCAATGCGGACAGGTGATGGAAACGACTTCTGTATCTGCCATCGGGACAGCCCCCTCTCCCGTTTAACTCGAATATTCGCTGTTAATTCAACTTTATGGGATCGTCAATCACACACCCACTGGAATTGACGGTTTCTGTTCAGATTCCCTTTGTGCAAAGCATAGATTTTTACGCATGGGCACCAACCACTAGGCGAAATCGCTTTTGCGGCCCGCTATGGCCGCGTAGAAATTCATCAGCCGCGGCTCGATCTGCTCGGACAGGGTCGAACATTTTCGCACATTGTCGTCGAACTTGTCGTCGCGCTTGTTGGCGAGGTCGTCCACAAGCTTGTCGTGCAGGCTGCGCAATTCCGCGAAAACCGGCGATTGCGCCATCTTCTCATCGCCGGCCACCGCCCATATCTGCATATCGCTGGACCGGCCCGCCATTGCGACATGCCCCGCCGGCAGAATGGCAAGCCGTCGCGTCGCGGCATCAAGGTCGCCGGCGATCACGATGTCGAAATTCGCGCGCTTGCTGGCCGTCTCGGTGCGGGCGGCGATATTGACCGTCTCGCCCACCGCCGAATAATCGAAGCGCGTCTGCGATCCCATATTGCCCACGCAGGCCGGCCCCGTGCACATGCCGACGCCGCATTGCAACGGCCATCGCCCGCGTTCCTTCAATATGTTCCCGAACGCCTCCTCGGCATTGAGGTCGGCGGTCGCCTTGCGGATGCCGAGCCCCGCCAGGGCGGCGTGGTACTGGTGATCGGCCTTCGTCAGGGGCGCATTCCAGAAGGCCATGATCGAATCGCCGATGAATTTGTCGATCGTGCCGCCGGTGGCGATGATCGCCGAGCTCCACCTGTCGAGCAGGGTGTTGATCAGCGACACGAGGTTGTCGGGCGGCAGTTTCTCGCTCAGGCTCGTGAAGCCGCGGATGTCGACGAAAAGGACGGTGATGTCCTTGACCTCGCCGCCCAGTGCCAGGGCGTCCGCATGCTGTTCGATTTCATGCAGGACATCCGGCGAAACAAAATGCCCGAAAGCATTGCGCAGCATGCGCCGGTCGCTGTCGGTGACGAGCAGACGGAAAGCCAGCGTCGACAGGAAGGTGAGGATGATGCCGAGGATGGGGAACGTGGCATCGATCAGTATGCCGAGCGACCGGAAGGCATAGGCCGAGGCAAAGCCGAGGGCTCCTACCGCGACGACGCCGGCCGCCGTCGCGACGAGCGGCGTCGAATACATGATGATGGCGACGAGCACCAGCCCGAGCGCGACAAAGGCCAGCAACTCGGCGCCGCCGACCCACTGCGGACGCATGAGATACTCGCCCCTCAGTATCTGCTCGATGACCTGGGCATGAATGAGGACGCCGGGCACGGTCTCGCCCAGGCTCGTCGTGCGCACATCGAGCAGTCCGGCGGCGGAAGTGCCGACGAAGACGATATTGCCGTTGATGAGCGGCGCCAGGGCTTCGCGTTCGGCTCCCGAAATGAGGCGATAGGCGGAAACATAGATGTCCGGAGCGTCACGCCGATAGCGCACCGTGAAGCTCGAATCCTCCGCCACCGGCACTTCGAAATCACCGACCCTGATGCTCTCGATGGCATTTTCCGTCACCTCGGAAGCATTGACGACGATCGTCTGTGCGCCCTGCGCCACTCTGAGGGCTTCAAGCGGCAGGCTTGGATAGAAGCCGGCGGGGCTGCCGTCGGTCCACAGCATCGGCACGCGGCGGGCTATGCCCTGCTCGCGCGCCAGATCGAGATTGATTCCGCCAAATCCTGCCGCCGCCGCTTCCAGCTTGTCGATATTGGCGGCAACGCTCTGAATGAGGGGCGGCGCCTTGCTGGCATCGAGCCCCGTCTGGGCGAAGCCCGCAGTCCGCGGCGGCGTCTTGCGCACATTGCCCGGCGCGTTGGAGAAAGCGAGAATGACCGGCTTGCCCTGGATCGCCTGCGCAAACAGATCGTCGTTGTTGGGAAATGACGTCGCGATTTCTTCCCGCGCCGCGGGGCTCAGGCTGGCGATGAGATCGGGATCCTCGGCAAACCGGCTCGGCGACAGGCGGTCCGGCTCCGGAAACACGATGTCGAAGGCGACTGCCGCGGCCCCCAGCGTGCCGAGCTCGTCGATCAGCCCGGCCAGCTGCTTGCGCGACCACGGCCACTGCCCGAGCCTGGCCAGGGACGCCTCGTCGATGTCGACGATGCGTACCGGAAGATCCTGCTTCTCACGCGGCCAGAGTCGCTGCAGCTGATCGAAGCCGGCATTGCGCATATACTGGAGCAGCGGCGGGTCATAGCCGCGCAGGAACGTCAGGCCGATGAGAATGGCAATGCCCGTCGCGAGGCCCGCCCAGGTCTTGCGCGCTCCGGCCCCGGTCACATCCTACATCCATCGACATTTGGCATGCCGGGTAAGCATAGTGGACTGGGGTTGAGTCGTACTAGCTTCCTTCGTTCGGCGGGCCGCTGTTGTCGGGGGGAGAGCCCCTCTCGGCGCCGCCCGACCCCGGCCCATTACCCCCTTGCGAGCCGCCACCGAAGAAGTTCTGGAATAATGTCGCCACCGACCGGCAGGACGACGTGTTGACGCGGAAGGGCTGCGCCAGGGGCCCCTGGTTGAGGATGTAAGGCAGGCTGCGGACCGCCCGCCCCTTCGCCTTGCCGCCGAGCTCGTCCACGTCATTGTCTGCGGCACGCCCCACCCCGCAGCGGTCGTCCACCGATTCGCACTGGCCATAGGCGCACAGCCTCACCCGCCCGGCATGCACGGCCACCAGGGTCGCCCGGCCCGATGAGAAGTCGAAGGCCGTCCCGCGGATGCCGATGGTCGCATTGGCGGTCTGGATGTCATAGGCGTTCTTGGCGCTGCGTCCGCTGATGAACCGGAAGGTGCCCCGCAACGCCGCAACCGAGAATTTCTGCGCCCTGCTGCCGCCGCGCATGAGGAAACGGTCGATCACCAGGGTCGAATTCGGCCCCACGACCAGCTTCGTATCATCGACGAAGATGATCTGGACATTGCCGCCGCCGGTGACGATCCTGTCGTCTTCATAGATCGGGGCTCCGGCCGCCAGCGCGCGATTGCCGCCCGGTCCGGAAGCAGAGGGAGAGCCTGACTTGGCAAAGACCTTTCCGATCGGAGTGGCGGCCTGAAGCGGGGTCGTCAGGGCATAAAGGCAGATAACGCCCGCCCCAGCGAGTCGTAGTGCATTTGTCATCAATCGATTCCTAGGTAGACCCCTCGTGCGCATTCTGCTCTAACGAAAAGTAAACTACAAGGCACTCCCCTTTTTGGGGAGTCGCAGAGCCATCCCGGGCTGCCTATGATCCCGGCTTGCCCCTCCCGAGCATCTTGCTCTACAGCAGCATGGACAGCAGGTAGTTTCCCCGAACCTTCGGAAATATCAGGACAAAAGCGGCGCGGCGCGGATATCCGCCACGCCCGTTGAGCGGCCCAGTTGAGGACTCTCCAAAGAACATGACGACCGTAAAAGACATGATGCAGGAGCCGGTTCTGGTTCTGGCGCCGGAAAACACCGTTGCCCAGGCGATTGCCGCCATCAGGGCCATCCCCCGCGAGCGCATCTATACCTATCCGATGGTCGCCGACAGAAGGGGGCGCCTGGTCGGCCTGTGCGTGATGCGCGACCTGATCCTGGCGGATGCCAAGGCGAAGATCGCCGAGGTCATGCTGACGAAAGTCCTGGCTCTGCCGCAAGGCGCCGACGTGCATGATGCCTTGAACCGCATCAAGGGCATGGAGATCCCGGAATATCCGGTCATCGCCCGCAACGGCAGGTTGCGGGGCGTGGTGCGCGCCGCGCGCCTGCATGAGATCGAGGAAGCGCGCCTCGCGGCGACCCCTGGCCGAATGGTGGGTGTCGACGAGGGCGAGACCGTGGCGACGCCCTTCCTGGCCTCGATCAGGTCGCGCCTGCCCTGGCTGATGATCAATCTCGTCACCGCCTTTGCCGCCGGCCTGGTGGTCGGCCACTACCAGGACACGATCGACCGCGTCGTCCTTCTTGCCGCCTTCCTGCCGGTTCTCGCCGGCCAGTCGGGCAATACCGGCGCCCAGGCGCTCGCCATCACCTTGCGGACGCTGGAGCGCTCGGGCACCACCGATTTCTATTCGGCCGCCCTGTGGAAGGAGATCCGCCTCGGTCTCGTCCACGGCGTCCTGACCGGCATCGTCGTGGGTGCCGTCATCTACATCGTGGCCGCATTGGCAGGCGACACGGGACCCGAATGGCTGGCCCTGATCGTCTTCATCGCCACCATCCTCTCCGTCCTGGTCAGCGGCCTGTGCGGCGCCTCGGTGCCGGTCGTGCTCAAGAAGATGGGCGCCGACCCCGCCACCGCCTCCAGCATCATCCTGACGACGATCACCGATATCGTCAGCATGGGCTCCATGCTGATGCTGGCGTCCATGCTGATCGGCTATCTCACTTGATCGCGACCAGTATCTCGACAGGGCTTCGTCGCTAAGCGGCGAGCGTCGCCTTGCGGTTGGTGACCACCTGATCGGCCTGGCGGCCCGTCAGCTCCGACATATGATCGTGCTTGAACACGAAGGTGCCGACGCCGGCGGTCGCCGATCGCAGTTCGATGATGAGCGAACCGATCTCGCTTTCCGGCATATGCGCCTTGACCGTGTCCCAGCCGGGCCAGCCCTCGCGGCCGTCGAAGCCCAGAAGCTGGCCGCGATGGCCGGAGACGATCTGGTTGACGCGCGATGTCGCCTCGCTCGGCACATGCACCTCGACCGCCACGATGGGCTCGAGCAGCACCGGCGAGCATTGCGGCATGCCTTCGCTCATGGCGATGCGCGCCGCCGTCTTGAACGCCATTTCGGAGGAGTCGACGTCATGATAGGAGCCGTCCGACAGATTGACGGTGAAGTCGACCACCGGAAAGCCGAGCGGACCCTGCCCCATCCAGTCACGTATGCCGGTTTCCACCGCCGGAATATACTGCTTGGGAACGACCCCGCCGGTGATCGTGTCGGTGAAGGTGAAGCCTGAGCCCCGCGGCACCGGTTTGATCTCGACGACGATATCGCCATACTGGCCGTGCCCGCCCGACTGCTTCTTGTGGCGGCCGCGGATCTGCACCGGCTTGCGGATCGTCTCGCGATAGTCGATCCGGCGCGGTCGCGCATTGGCCTGAACGCCGAATTTTCCCATGAGCCTTTCGAGCGCGACGCGCAGATGCATCTCGCCCTGCCCCCACAGCACCATCTCATGCGTGCTCTGGTTCTGCTCGAGCGACAGCGAGGGATCTTCCTCGATGAGCTTGGCGACGGAGCTGGTGAGCTTCACCTCGTCCTTGCGGTCGGCGACCGAGATGGCGAGCCCGTAGACGCCGGGCGCCACATCGAGCTTCGCCAGCTGCTTCACCGTCCCCTTGGCGGCCGAGATCGTCTCGCCGGTTGCCATGTTGTCGAGCTTGCCGAGCGCCACCGTCTCGCCCGTCTCCGCCTTGCCGATCTTCTGCGGGGTCGATCCCATCAGTGTGAACAGGCCGGCGATCCGCGCCTCCTGGCCCTTGCCGCCATAGACCGTGGCGCTGTCAGCGATGGCGCCGGCAAGAACGCGCGACAAGGACAGCTTGCCGCCATGGGCGGTATGGAAGGTCTTGAGAATCTGCAGCACGGCGGAGCCGTTCGCGGCGAGCCCGAGCCGCTTGGCCGTCGCCGCGACCCCCGGCGCCTCGTGCCGCAATGCCTTCATCAGGCGGAATATGCCATTGCCGTTCTCGGCCGAGCCGAACAGGACCGGCGTGATCAGGCCTTCCGACAATTCGCGCGTCAAGTCGTTGAACACGCGATCGCGCGGCGGCTCGATGTCCGAAAGCAGCTCCTCCATAAGCGCATCGTCATAGTCGGCGAGCTTCTCCAGCATCGCGAAGCGCGCCTCCTTCTCGCGGTCAAGCATGTCGGAAGGCATGTCGACGACTTCGCTCGGTGCATTCTCGCGGTAGACGAAGGCGCGCTCGAGCGCCAGATCGACGAAGCCGCGCACGATATCGTCCTTCCAGATCGGCACCTGGCGCAGCAGCAAGGGTGTGACGCTCGCCGGCTGCAGGTAGCTCAGCACGTCGCGCAGCCGGCTTTCGGTGCGGTCGATCTTGTTGATGAAGATGAAACGGGGAATCTTGAGGTCATCGAGCTGCTTGAGGATCAGCTGCAAGGCGGGCACCTTCTTGTCGTCGGGCTCGCAGACGACGACGGCGGCGTCGCATCCCATGAGCGCCGCGCGCGCTTCCTGGCCGAATTCGATCGAGCCGGGGCAATCCACAAAGGTGAAGCTCTCGCCCATGAACTGGACGGTGGCGGCATTGAGCTCGACGCTCATGCCGTGGGCACGCGCTTCCGGCGCCGCATCGCCGACCGTCGTCTTCTCGGCGACTTTCCCCTGGCGCGCAATGGCGCCAAGCCGGAACAATATGGCTTCCAGAAGCGTGGTCTTGCCGCTCAGATAGGGTCCCACGAGTGCGATGCACCGCGGACCCTGTCGTTCTCTGCCATTTGCTGTGCTGGTCATTCGGGACCTCCCTTTGGCTGCGTCAATGCCGTCCGGGGACCGCCCATCTTGCGAGGAAACCCCGTCGGGGCGGCTCCTCGAACCCTATGCTTGCGCCGATTTGCGATTGTGACAAGTGGCAATCGTAAGTCCCCGTGTTATCTTGGGACATGCCGACCGAACGGGAAGCCGCCCGCCTGTTTTACGACACCTTGATGTATACCCAGTGGCTGTCGCGGCAAGACATTGAGGCCTATCAGCGCCAGCAATTGTCCCAGCTTCTCCATCACGCCGCGCACACCACCTCCTTTTACCGCGACCGGCTGTCCAAGGTGCTCCTGCAGAGTGGCCGGGTGGATTGGGATCGCTGGCATGAGGTCCCTGTCCTCACAAGGTCGGATGTACGCTCACGGCAGGCAGAAATGACGTCCAGCGCCATCCCGCAGGTTCACGGACGTCTGACGCAAGTTTCTACTTCAGGCACAAGCGGCGTCCCCATAACCGTCACAGCCACGCGCCTTGCCGACATCGCGCGCAACGTCGCGCGCTGGCGACTGCACAGTTGGCATGAGCTTGACTGGTCCAAGCCAATGGCCTTGGCCCTGGGGCAGGATCCCGGCAAATCCGTCTGGCCGGACGGGCGGGTTTTCAAGCCATGGGGACCATACTGGGTTTCGCATCGCGGCCTGCGTCACGTCATCGAAGTCATCACGCCGGTCGACAGGCTGGTCGAGTGGCTGAACCGTACGGGCGCCGCCTACTTCACGGCAATGCCCGTCACCCTGGCAGCTGTAGCCGAGGAGAGCGTTCGTCAGGGCAAGCAGATCAAACTTGGTGCCACCATAAGCTTCGGCATGCAGGCCAGGCCGGAATACCGTCGCGTGGTCCAGGAGAGACTGGACGTTCCGATCATCGAAGTCTACGGCTCGGAGGAATGCGGTCCGATTGCCATGCAGTGCAGAAAAGGAGCGCTTCACATCAATTCCGAGCTCGTAAGGGTGGAGATAGTCGATGACGACGGTAGTCCTTGTCCGCCAGGCGTCCAGGGTCGCGTCATCGTGACGGTCTTGCACAACGCCGCGCAGCCTCTTATTCGCTACGAGCAAGGCGACCTCGCGGCATTGGCTGAATCATGTGACTGTGGACTTCAGTTGCCGGTGCTCGGTCCGGTATCAGGGCGCATTCGACATTTGTTTCAGTTTGGCGAGGGCGGTCGGTTCATGCCCTCCGGGCATGTCACGACTGAAATTGTGGGCGCTCACCTTCGTGCCAGCTGGTACCAGATCGCACAGACCGGATTGAACAGGGTCGAAGTGAGATTTGTCTCTCCGGCAAATCTCAGCGAGGCAGATCTGGAACACTCGCGCCATGCCTTCCGTACATCGATGGGTGGCAAGGATATCGACATCGTTCACAAGCGCTTCGATTCGCCACCGCTCAAACCCGGACAAAAATACATCGAATTCGTCAACGAGCATGCGCCGCCTGATACCTAGCTACAGCATGATCCGGAAAAGTGGATACCGGTTTTCCGGAAGCATCATGCGCAAACAAAAAGCTGGAGCGTGATGGCGACTCGACGAAAAGCCATCAGGCTCTAGCTGAGCAGGTCCACGACGCCCTTGGCAATTTCGGTGACAGGATCGATTTGCAGGTAGCGCGTGTTCTCCAGCGACAGATCGCGCGCCGCCTTTTGCATTGCCTGGCTTTCTGCCGCCGCCCTGACCGCCACGGCAAGGTCGAGCATCTCGAAAGTGCTCCAGCTCAGGACGGTGCCGGCATTGCGGGCGGCGATCGACTGGGCCACCAGTGTCTTCTCGATATCTGTCTTGATCATGACCTGCGGAATGCCGGCGGCGATACCGGCCATCGCCATGCCGGAACTCCCCGCATGCACGATGACCCTGCAGCTCAGCAATTCGATCGGAAGATAGGCCAGGCCATCCGGCACGCTGATGCCGGCAGGCTCGAGCAGCTTTATGGTCCGCCGCAGGGGCAACGAGAAAATGGCCTTGCCAGGCAGGCCCGCCCGCACAAGACCTTCGACAAGTCGCACATCGGTCTGCTGCTGTTCCTGGAAGTAGGCAAAAACCCGCATTTCCGGTCGCATCGCCAGGACGATCTCCCTGGTATCGGGAGTGCCCAGCCAATTGCCCTCACGATGCTCACGATAGGGATCGATGCAGGGAAGCGTGAGCAGGTAGGGACGATCGGCCCGATTGATCTGCGGAAAATGCGATATCGGCTTCTTGTGGTAGCGATGCAGTATTTTGTTGACGCGGCCCACGACGTCACTCTCCTCATACTGGATCGGAACATCATCGATCAGTCGCGGGAATGAGGGGAGCGACGTCGGCGGCAGGACATAGCCGTTGCCGACCGCAACAATCGGTATTCGTCCATAGAACAGCAACGATACGCTCGGCGCGTAGTCGGCAATGATGAGATCGGGGTGCTCGGCCTCGATGAGCGAGCTCCATTTTTGCAGACGCTCTGACAGGTCATCGCGCGGGCCGAGCATCAACTGCGCGAGATAGTCGCCGTAGGTGGCGCTGGTCATGGGTTTGCGGTCTTCGGCAGGCGGGGATTTCAAGGGCCAGTTCGGGGCCTGCCTTATGGCCCCCGCCGGAATGCCGACGGCCTCGCCCGCATCGGGCCGGCGCAGCGCGTAGGTGACATCAAAACCCTGCTTCTGCAGTCTTTCTCCGATGAGCTTGAGCTGCCTGACATGGCCGTTGCCGCTGCCGAACTCCCAACACATCAGAATCCGTTTGGCGCGCCGCATGATTTGTGATTTTGCCCTTGATAATCAGCGTAAGAGCGGGAACCATCGCATTTTCGAGGATTCATTCAAGCCGGAATTGTTCATGCTGAAGAAGAAAAGCAAAGCACCGTCACTGGACCTGCGCGCCTTTATCGAGGAATTCGGCGTTCAGCGCGGACCGGGAATTGTGTCCCCGAGCGGCACCCCCTTCGCGTGGTTCATTGACATGCGCCGGGTATTCATGCGGCCCGAATATCTGGGCGAGATCGTCAGGCAGTTCTGGGAGCGCCATGCCCCGGGAGGCCCGGTCCAGATCGGCGGCATGGAAGTCGCTGCGATCCCCCTCCTCACCGCAATCCTGCAAGCCGGTCACGAACGGGGTCATGAACTGAATGGATTCATGGTGCGCAAGGAACGGAAGACCTATGGCACGCAACAGCAGATCGAAGGGGAGCTGAACGACCGGCCCGTCATTCTCGTCGATGACAGCATGAACACCGGCGGCAGTCTGGAGAAGGCGCGCGTTGCCCTCGAACGCTCGGGCCGCAAGGTCGACGAAATATTTGTCGTCGTGGATTTCCAGTCCGCCAAAGGAATGGCTTGGCGGAAACTGCACAACATCAAGGTCAACGCACTCTTCACCCTTTCCGATCTCAATCTGACGATCCGGAAAAAGGACCCCGCGCCGCCGCAACAGAAATTCGAGTTCGTCTGGCGTTATGCCGCGGAAACTCTCGCGCCATTCCATGTCGTACCCAAGTCGACGCCGGTCATTTTCGGCAACAGCATCTGCCTCGGCACCGACGCCGCAGCATTTGTTTCGGTCGACCTCGATAGCGGCAAGGAGAACTGGTCCTATCAGGCAAAGGGCGCGATGCACAAGGGCATCTGGTCGTCTGCCGCACTCCATCAGGGCCGGCTTTATTTTGGCGCCTACAATGGCATCGTCTATTGCCTGGACGCCCGAACCGGTGCGGAGATCTGGCAAAGCATAATATGCGATTGGGTCGGCTCGTCTCCCCTGGTGGTCGAGCGGCACGGTGTCCTGATCGTTGGCACCGAATATGAAAAACGACGGATGCCCGGTTCGATGGCGGGCCTGTCGCTCGCTACCGGCGAGAAGCTGTGGGAATTTCCCATGCGGGCCTATCAGCATGGCTCGGCCTCCTACTGGCCCGCCGATGATCTTGCCATTTGTGGATCGGCCGATCATTCCATCCTCGCCCTCAATCCCGCGACCGGCGAGAAGGTGTGGGAGTTCTACACCGATCGATCGACGAAATATCCGCCCGCCCTGGATATGGAGCGCGGGCTCGCGGTCGCTGCGTCTTTCGACGGATATATCTATGTCGTGAAGGCGGCAACCGGTGAGCTGGTGGAGAAATTCAAGACCGACGATATTTGCTATACGACCCCGCTCATCACCCACGGGCGGATATTCTGCGGCTCAGGCGACCGCCATCTCTATGTCATCGATCTAGAGACGATGAGCTTGGTCAAGAAGATGGATTGCCGTGCCCGCGTCTATTCCTCACCACGCCTGGTCGCGGGGAAAGTGGCCTTCGGCAATACGGGCGGCACTTATCGTGAGTTGGACCCGATCTCGCTTCAGGTGACTGGCTATTTGCAGCTCCCCGATGCGATCACCAACGCCATCGCCGAAACCAATGGCGGGCAGCGGATCTTCATTCCGACCTCTGTCAACGAACTCTACTGCTTCGAGCGCGTTTAGCTGGGTCTGGTGCTCAAAAGAAAAGAGCCGCAGAACTCTGCGGCCCTTCTCCTGAGTAAGATGGATCAGTTCAGTGCCGGCACCTCTTCACCGTCGGTGCCTTCGGTGCCATCGGAACCGTCGGAACCTTCGGTCGTTCCTTCGCCATAGCCGCCATTGTCGCCCGACTTGCCGACGCCCGACGCGAACAGGTCGAGGGTGCGGTTGCGCGGATCGTCTTCGCGGTGACGGCGGATCAGGCTCTTGTCTTCGCCGCCGAAGTAGAATTTGAGACCGCCGAGGATGTTGAAGGCCTCGTCGTCGCCATATTCGGCATTGGCGTAAAGCGACATCGGCGAGCCGCTGAACTGGTATTCGAAACCGGCGCGCAGCGCCTCGAAATCGTCGACAATCTTGCCGCCGATCGACACGCGGAAGTCGTCGGTCAGGTAGAAGGCCGCATCGGCAATGACGAAGCCGGTATCGAAGCTGTCATCGTCCCCGTCGACGTAAAGATAGCCGCCCCAGGCTTCCAGGGTGAAATTGCCGAGATACAATTCGGCTTCCGGACCGACCGGATAGAGCGTGGCGTCGTCGCCATCGATCACACCACCGGTGACACCGAGGAGATAGCTCTCGGGGTCGCGCATGAAGAGATGGGCGATGCCGCCGAACTGGGTGTTATCATAGCGTTCATTGGCGCCCGCATCGAGCTGAAGGCCCAGCATGCAGCCCAGCGGGAAGCTGAGCGAGCCGCCGGCCTCCCAGGCGACATCGCCGCTGATCTCATCAGTATCGGAATAGCCGCCGCCGCCTTCAAGCTTGCCATTGAAGCCCGAAACGGCCGGCGTGCAGCCAGGTTCTGCGACGACATCGGCGGCCAGCACCGATCCCCCGAATCCCGTGATCGCCAGCGTGCCCGAAATCGCGGCTCCGGTGAGCCATGCTCTTTTCCTGATCATTCCCCTGCCTCTAGCTAACTGACCCGAAATTACGGAGTCGCCCTGCCGTGGCTAGAGGTTACCCGCAGGTAACAGCCTGTGACAAACGAAAATTGCCGCAACCCCGTCTTTTTTGGCGATTGCGGCAATTAAGCAACAGTTTGGCGTCGCGTCAGGCTTAACGTCTCACGAAATCCAGATAAAGCCCGGCAACCCCGGCCGCGACATTGAGACCGGTCTGAACCTGGACGCTAAGCGGTTGCAGGGAAATGGTTTTCTTGAATCCCCCGATCAGGACATTGGCGCCAAGGCCGGCAACGACCGTGGCTTCCGCCGTGGCGCCGACATAGGTCCCTTCCAGGGCGCCACGCTTGGTCTTGCCTGGCGCGAACACCGCCCAGGCGAGAATGGCTTGATTCGTCACGCCGATATCGACGCCGAGCTTGCGGATCCGCCCCTCATAGCGCTCCGGCCGCCCACCGCTCGAGGGCTGATAGACGCAATTGACCTTCTTCGATGACACCAGAATCAAGCCGACGCCGCCTTCGATCTCGCAGGTCAGCACCCCGATCTTCACCCCTGTTTTCGCATCTGCCGCTGGCGCGGAGAGGCCGAGCGCTGCCACGGCGGCGGCGGCCAAAGCGAGTTTACGCATTTTGTATTTTCCTTTTGTTGGTAGCCGGCCGAATCCTAGCGCCGAATGTGTCTGCAATGCGACCCGCCATTGACGCCGCGCCAGGCGCATGGGCAAAGACAGTGATCAGGAGATGCATTGAATGACGACGGATATTCTTATTGTCGGTGCGGGACATAATGGCCTGGTTTGCGCATTCTACCTCGCTTCTGCCGGGCTGAAAGTCAAGCTGGTGGAAAAGCGCGATGTGGTGGGCGGTGCCGCCGTGACGGAAGAATTCCATCCGGGCTTCCGCAATTCGGTCGCCGCCTACACGGTGAGCCTGCTCAATCCCAAGGTGATCGCGGACATGAATCTCTCCGCCTACGGATTAACCGTGGTCGAGCGCCGCGCCTCCAATTTCCTGCCGCATCCGGATGGCCGCTATCTGCTGACCGGGCCCGGCCGCACCGAGGCCGAGATCGCGAAGTTTTCCGCCGCGGACGCCGCCGCCTATCCGCGCTATTCCGAGGCGATCGACGCCATCGCCGACGTGCTGCGCGATCTCGTCCTGAAAGCCCCGCCCAACCTGGTCGAGGGCGGGCTCATCGCGGGCTGGCCGGAGCTCGTCAAGGCGGGAGGCCTGGCGCGCCGGCTGGGCCGGCTACCGCTTGCCCGCAAGCGGGTGCTGTTCGATCTCTTCACCCAGTCGGCGGCCGACTTTCTCGACGGCTGGTTCGAGTCCGACCATGTGAAAGCGGTCTTCGGCTTCGATTCCATCGTCGGCGCCTTCGCCAGCCCGAAGACGCCGGGCACCGCCTATGTCCAGCTGCATCATTGCTTTGGCGAGGTTAACGGCAAGAAAGGCGTCTGGGGCCACGCGCTGGGCGGCATGGGCGCCATCACCCAGGCGATGGCCGAGGCCTGCCGCGCCAAAGGCGTCGAGATCGAGACCGGCGCCGCCGTCAGGGAAATCATCGTCGAAAGGAACCGCGCCCAGGGCGTCGCCCTGGCCGACGGCCGCAGCCTCAGGGCCAGGGGTGTCGTCTCCAATCTGAACCCCAGGCTCCTGTTCGCCAGCCTGGTGCCCGCCGATGCGCTGCCCGCCGATTTCCTCGCCCGCATCCGGAGATGGAAATGCGGCTCCGGCACCTTCCGGATGAATGTGGCGCTGTCCGAGCTGCCCTCCTTCACCTGCCTGCCGGGGCGTGCGATCGGCGACCACCATACGTCCGGCATCATCATCGCCCCCACCCTCAGCTATATGGACCGCGCCTATCACGACGCGCGCGAATTCGGATGGAGCCGCAAGCCGATCGTCGAGATGCTCATTCCGTCCACGCTCGATCCCTCGCTCGCCCCCAAAGGCGCCCATGTCGCGAGCCTGTTCTGCCAGCATGTGGCGCCCGAGCTCCCCGACGGCGCTTCGTGGGACGATCATCGCGACGAGGTCGCCGATCTCATGATCAGGACGGTGGACGGCTACGCACCGGGCTTCGCCAGGAGCGTCGTCGGCCGCCAGATCAATTCGCCGCTCGACCTCGAGCGCACTTTCGGCCTTGTCGGTGGCGACATTTTTCATGGCGCCCTGTCGCTCGACCAGCTCTTCTCGGCCCGTCCCATGCTGGGCTATGCCGACTATCGCAGTCCGCTGCGCGGACTCTATATGTGCGGCTCGGGCACCCATCCGGGCGGCGGCGTGACCGGAGCCCCCGGCCACAATGCGGCCCGCGCCGTCGCCCGGGATTTTCGCTTGCGGCTCGCCTGAGCATGATCCGGAAAAGGTGGACACCGGTTTTCCGGGGAAATCATGCGCAGACTAAAAGCTAAAGCATGATCCGGAAAAGTGGACACCGGTTTTCCGGGAAAATCATGCGCAAACAAAAAGCTAAAGCATGATCCGGAAAAGTGGATGCCGGTTTTCCGGGAAAATCATGCGCAAACAAAAAGCTGAAGCGTGATGGCGATTCCATCTGAAGCCATCACGCTTTAGCTCTTGGAATCTGCGCGGAATTCCCTCATATCCGCTTTGTCATGGATTACTTGCTGGCCAGCTCCGTCGCCGTCCTCCAGATCATCTGGATCGACCTCCTGCTTTCGGGCGACAATGCCGTCGTCATCGCGCTGGCCTGCCGGTCCCTGCCGCCGCATCTGCGCAAATGGGGCATCATTCTCGGCGCCGGAATGGCCATCCTTCTGCGCATCATCTTCGCGGCGGTCATTTCCCACCTGCTCGTCATCCCGTTCCTCAAGGTGGCCGGCGGCCTGCTGCTCGTCTGGATCGCGGTGAAGCTGGCCAGGGGCGAGGAAGCCGAAGAGAAGAGCATCGCCGCCTCCGACAAGCTTTACAAGGCGGTGTGGACCATTGCCGTGGCCGACGCGGTGATGAGCCTGGACAATGTCGTCGCCATCGCCGCCGTCTCCAAGGGCGATCCCTGGCTGTTCGGCTTCGGCCTCGCGCTCTCCATTCCGCTCATCATGATCGGCTCGCAGCTCATCATGAAGATGATCGAGAAATTCCCGATCATCGTCTGGGCGGGTGCCGCCCTTCTCGGCTGGATCGCCGGCGAGATGATCGCCACCGACCCCGCCGTGGCGGGCCGTTTCGGCATCGAGCCGCATTCAACCATGGTCTATGTCGCAGCCGCCATCGGCGCGGTTCTTGTCGTCGCCATAGGTTACTGGCTCAAATCGCGCGAGGAAGCCGCGGAAGCCTGATGGCGTCACGCCGCCTCGGCGCCGCCCGCCTTCAGATGCGCGAGCAGATCCACGGGCAGCGGAAACACCACCGTCGATGACCGCTCGCCGGCAATGTCGTGCAGCGCCGCGAAATAGCGCAGCTGCATGGCCTGCGGCTCCTTGGCCAGCATCCGGCCGGCCTCGACCAGCTTTTCCGCCGCCTGCTGCTCGCCTTCCGCATTGATCACCTTGGCGCGCCGCAGACGCTCGGCCTCAGCCTGCTTGGCGATGGCTCTGACCATGCTCTCGTTGAGATCGACATGCTTGATCTCGACATTGGCCACCTTGATGCCCCACGCGTCGGTCTGCTGGTCGAGGATCTCCTGGATGTCGCTGTTGAGCCGGTCGCGCTCCGCCAGCATCTCGTCGAGCTCGTGCTTGCCGAGGACGGAGCGCAGCGTGGTCTGGGCGAGCTGGCTGGTCGCCGCCATGAAATTCTCGACCTTGATGATGGCGCGCTCGGCATCGACAATGCGGAAATAGAGGACGGCATTCACCTTGACTGAAACATTGTCGCGCGAGATCACGTCCTGCGGCGGCACATCCTCCACCACGACGCGCAGATCGACCCGGACCATCTGCTGCACGAGGGGAATGAGGATGATCAGGCCCGGCCCCCGCACCCCGCTGAAGCGCCCGAGAGTGAAGACGACGCCGCGCTCATACTCCCGCAGGATGCGGATGGCCGACATGAGGAACGCGATCACGATGACGGCAAGCACCAGATAGGCAAGATAATCGAGCATCATGGCAGCTCTCCTGTGCTTTGAATTTGAGCCCGCTTGCGCCGCACGATGAGGGTGAGGCCTCTCACGCTTTCGATCTCGGCCTTTTCCCCGGCCGCGAAGCTTTCCTCGCTCTGCGCCCGCCAGCGCTCGCCTTGCGCGAGGACGTGGCCGGCGCCGCCCGACCAGTCGAGGATTTCGGCGGGCAGGCCGGGCATCGCTTGCGCTCCCATCCGGGCCGGGCCCTTGCGCGCGCTCCACACATGGCGGCCGGTCGCCAGCAGGAGGCCTGCGAGCAATGCCACAGCGATGGCGATGATGGTCCAGGACAGCCGGTAGCCCGGCGCTTCGACCTTGAGCAGCATCACGGCGCCGAGAAGAAATGCCGCGAGACCGCCGACCCCGAGGACGACCGTCGGATAGAAGGCCTCGACGATCAGGAAAAGGATGCCGAGCAGCATCAGGGCAAGACCCGCATAGTCGATAGGCAGGAGATTGAGCGTATAGAGGCCGAGCAGGAGGCTTATGGTGCCGATGACGCCCGGAGCGACGGCGCCGGGACTCATGAACTCGAAGACGAGCCCGTAGATGCCGATGAGCATGAGAAGCACGGCGATATTGGGATCGGTGATCACCGAGAGGAACCGGATGAGCCAGCCGGGTTCGAGCGTTTCGACCGGCAATCCCTTTGTCGCCAGAACCCGCATGCTGCCACCGACCTCGACCTTGCGGCCGTCGACCGCCTGCAGCAGATCGCTCGTATCGCGCGCCACGAGGTCGATGACGCGCGCCTCGAGCGCCGCATTGGCTGACAGGCTCACCCCTTCGCGCACTGCTTTCTCGCCCCAATCGGCGTTGCGTCCATGCAGCTCCGCGAGACTGCGGATGAGGGCGACGGCGTCATTCGTCACCTTCGTCCGCATGGCGTCGGGAGTTGGTTCCGGCTGGGTTGGACTCTTGTCGTCTTTGTTGCCCGGGTCCCTGTCGCCATTGCCGGGCGGCTCCGAAAAGGGCATGCCGATCTCGACCGGCGTTGCGGCGCCGAGATTGGTGCCGGGCGCCATGGCCGCCACATGCGTTGCATAGAGAATATAAGTGCCGGCGCTCGCGGCATGGCCTCCGGAGGGGGCCACGTAGCCGACGACCGGGACCGGAGACGCGAGAATGTCGGCAATGATCTCCCGCATGCTCGTCGCAAGCCCGCCCGGTGTGTTGAGGCGCAGGATGACGACCTCGGCGTTTCTGCCGCCCGCCGCCGCGAGACCTTCCTCAATCTGCCGGGCCGCGGCAGGACCGATGGCGCCGTCAATTTCGATGAGAAGCGCAGTCCTCGCCTCACCGCCCGCCTCGCCCCTTCCGGGAGAGAATTGGGCGACCGCGGCGGCCAGCAACGCGACCGCAAAAAGAGCCATGCGCAACGGTTTCACGTTTGCAGCTCCATACCCCCTGAATATGGAGATGGCGGACGCGTATTTCCAGCGGCGGGATGATTAAGGCTAATCCCGCTCTATCGAGGCTTTCCATTCCGACAGGAAGCGCCGCCGGTTCTGCTGATCGAGGGTCGCCAGCAGCGCCGGCCCGATGACGATGGGCCGGTAGACGCCTGAGCCCAAGCCCGGATCGACGGCATCGACACCTTCCGGAAACGGCCGGTCGAAGGAGAAGAAGAAGGATTCCGCCGCCGCGGCCGCCTGCCCCCGGCTCGACAGCACATAATCCAGGAACGTCTTGCCGAGATCGGGACGGCCGGCCGCCGCCGGTATCATCGCGGTCCGGCTGAGCACCAGCGTGTAGTCGCGCGGCATGACGATGCCGATGGGCGCGCCCTCCTTGTAGCGGCCATAGGCGTAGGAGCCGATCAGGTTGTAACCGATGAGGAGCTCGCCCTTCTCGATGCGCGCCAGCAGCTCGCCGGTGCAGCAGCGTAAGACCGCGCGCGAGCGCCCGAAGCTCTCGAGCAGCCGGCCGAAGATGTTCGACTGCTGCGTATCGAAGAACGCGAACAGATAGCCGATGCCGGATTGCTCGATATCGTAGGTGCCGACCTTGCCGTCATAGATCTCGGGCTTCGCCCGCAGAAGCTCCGCCAGATCGTGATGGGTGCGCGGGATGTCGGCCGGCGCGACGAGATCGCGGTTGTAGACAATCACAGCGGGCTCGAAGGTGAAGCCGAAAACCTCATCGCGCCATTTCGCCCAATCCGGGATGCGGCCGGTATTGGGCGAGAAATAGGACTGCGCGCAACCGTCATTGGCAAGCTTGGCGATGTGATCGACCGAGGACGAGATGACGATATCCGCCATCTTCTCGCCCTTGGCGCATTGGTTGGCGAGCAGGTCGTAAAGCTCGTTGGTGAGATAGTCGGTGAAATCCACGCTTATGCCCGGCTGGGTCTTCTGGAAATCGCGGATCATCGGCCCGATGGCGCTCAAATCGGCAACGGCATGGATGGTGAGCACCGCGGTCTCCGGCCCCACCGCCGGGAACCAGGTATTCTCCTTGGCCGTAGCGCCGCCGCTCAGCCCCAGGAACAACAGCGCGGCAACCGCCAATCGTGATGAGAGCCTCATGTGGCCTTGCCCGGATTGAAGCGGAAGAGCACGGAGAACATGCCCTTCTCGGTGTGGAAGCTGAGTTCGCCGCCGTGGTTGAGTGTCACCTCGCGCGCGATCGCGAGGCCGAGGCCTGATCCCGTCCCACCCGACCGGCCACGGAAGAAGCGATCCGTCACCTGCGGCCAGAGCTCCGGCGGAATGCCCGGTCCGTCATCCGTCACTTCGACCTCGATACCGCCCTCGCTGCGACGCACGGCGAGACGCAGGAACGAACGGGCGCCATGCTGGATGGCATTCTCGATCACATTCTTGAAGGCTTCCCTCAAGCTCACCGCATCGCCCCACATCACAATCGGCTCTGCCGGCGCATCGAAGGTAACCGTGATGTCGCGGTCGAGCGAGACCGGCACGGCGCCGGCGAGCGCTTCGCGCGCCAGCAGCGCCGCATCCACTTCCGACCGCCCCATCGTCTCGGCGCGATGGCTGATCATCGCATCGCTGAGCAGCTGGTTGGTGAGCCGGGCAAGCTCGCTGGTGCGCGCTTTCACCCGCGCGATATGATGCTTGCGCTTTGCCGCATTCGTCTCAGCGGTGAGCAGTTCGACCTGGCCGACAAGGGCGGTCAGCGGAGTGCGGATCTGATGCGCCGAATCGGCGATGAAGCGCTGCATCGCCTCCAGCCGCCCGGCGAGGCGGTCCATGAAGCCATTGATGGCGGAGACGAGCGTGGCGATCTCGGTTGGGGCTTCGACATCGAGCGGGGTCAGCACATTGGGCGGGCGCTTCAGCAGGGCCATCTCGATATTGACGAGCGGCCGCAGCGCGAGCCTGATCGCCACGATCATGCCGGCCAGCGCCAGGAAGCT
This sequence comes from Taklimakanibacter lacteus, assembly GCA_003576695.1. Lineage (GTDB taxonomy): Bacteria > Pseudomonadota > Alphaproteobacteria > Rhizobiales > Aestuariivirgaceae > Taklimakanibacter > Taklimakanibacter lacteus. The sequence continues at coordinate 240,934 of QOZQ01000004.1, read as the reverse complement.
CATGATGCCGACCAGCACCATCGCCTTGAGGGTGAGATCGCGCGCCAAACCGTCGCGCGCTTCCAGCGTCTGGCCGACCACCGTCATCACCCAGCCATTGGCTTCCGCAAAATAGCGTCCGACCGCGGCGATACGGATCGGCCTGCCCTTGAACTCCGTGTCACCCACGAAGGGCCCTGCCCCGCCATCGGCGGCGGCGGGCGGCAAAGGCAGATCGCCATAGCCCGTGACCTCCGCCGCCTTTGTCGCGATACGGTAGTAGATGCGGGCGCTGCGCGAGATCGACAGCGTCTCCAATGCCGATACCGGCACATCGGCCTCGACCGCGCCATTCTCGGCCGACAGCGTCTCGCTGATCTGCCGCGCCGCCCCCAGCAGCACGCGGTCATAGGCGTCATCGGCCGCGGTGCGCGCATAGTAGGAGGCAGCCACCGCCAGGATCGCCGCGCCGCCGAGCAGGATCGCGGAAATCAGCGCCGTGAGGCGCCAGAACAGCGACGACCTACTTTTCATCGGCCGATCCCGCCTGATAGCCGAGCCCCCGCAATGTCCTGATCTCCATGCTGGCCGAGCCCAGCTTGCGCCTGAGCCGCGCGACATAGAGCTCGATCGCATTCTCGCCGGCATCCTCGCCGAAGCCGAACAGCTGGTTCAGGAGCTCGGCCTTGCTGAAGACGCGCTGGGGCCGCGCCATCAGCACTTCGAGCAGCGCCACCTCGCGCCGCGTGAGCTCGACGCGCTCGCCCTTGACGGTCACCAGCCGCGCCGCCTGGTCGAGGACGACATCGCCGACCGCAAGCCGGCTCACCGTCGCGCCATGCCGGCGCCGCGCCAAGGCGCGCGCCCGGGCCTCGAGCTCGCGGAAGTCGAACGGCTTGACCAGATAGTCGTCGGCGCCGAGATCGAGCGCGCTCACCCGGTCATCGACCTGGGAGCGCGCCGTCAGCACCAGGACGGCGGTGTCGATCTTGCGCGCCCGGATCTCGCCGAGCAGCGTGAAACCGTCCACATCGGGCAGCATCACATCGAGGATGATGAGATCGTAGCTCTGCACGTTGAGCGCATGCCGCGCATCCTCGCCCGTCATCTGCCAGTCGACGGCATAGCCGACCCGCGACAGCCAGGCGACGATCGCCTCGCCGACATCCGGCGTGTCCTCGACGATCAGGATGCGCATCGCAAAAGCGCTTGTGGCAATGACAGCTTCATGACAGGATTCAAGCTTAAACGCCGCTCCATGAGGCCACAACAAGATGGCCGTCTGTCGTTACCGATACAAGTGGAGGAACCCGAATGCATCGCAGAACCCTTTTTGCCAGCGCTCTTGCCCTCGTGCTCGCCGCCGGCTTCACCCCGACCTTTACATCCACCCCCGCACTTGCGCTTGACGAATTGCGCATCATCGCGCCGGCGTCGCCCGGCGGCGGCTGGGACCAGACGGCCCGCGCCATGCAGGAGGCCGTCCAGTCGGGCGGCGCCGTCAAGGCGGTCACCGTCGAGAACATCCCGGGCGCCGGCGGCACTGTCGGCCTGGCCCAGCTCGCCGGGCAGGAACAGGGCAAGGACAATGTCCTGATGGTCAACGGCCTGGTGATGGTGGGCGCCATCCTCACCAACAAGTCCGCCGTCACCCTCGAAAACACGACGCCGATCGCCAGGCTCACCGGCGAATATGAGGTCATCGTCGTTCCGGGCTCGTCCGAAATCAAGACGCTCGCCGATCTGGTCGCCAAGCTCAAGGCCGATCCGGGCTCCCTCGCCTGGGGCGGCGGCTCGGCCGGCGGCACCGATCACATCCTGGCCGGCCTGATCGCCAAGGCTTCGGGCGCCGATGTGTCGAAGCTCAATTACGTCCCCTTCTCCGGCGGCGGCGAAGCGCTGGCCGCGGTGATGGGCGGCCATGTGGTGGCTGGCATCTCCGGCTACAGCGAATGGGAAGGCCAGATCAAGTCGGGCGAATTGCGGGCGCTCGCCATTTCCGCGCCCGAGCGCGTCGCCGGCATCGACATCCCGACCCTCAAGGAGCAGGGCGTCGATGTGGTCCTCGCCAACTGGCGCGCCATCGTGGCGCCTCCCGGCATCAATGACGAGCAGAAGAAGGCGCTTCTCGGGACCGTCGACGCCGCCGTGAAGAGCGACAGCTGGAAGAAGGTCCTCGCCGCCAAGAACTGGACCGACCTCTATCTGCCGGGCGACGACTTCGCCAAGCTGCTGGCCGACGAAAATACCCGTGTCACCGAGATCCTGAAGGGCATCGGCCTCGTCCAGTAGCGCATGACCCGGAAAAGTGGAGGCCGGTTTTCCGGCAAGATCATGCGCAACCAAAAAGTCCGCCGATGAACACCAACTCACCCATATCCGGAGCCGGTCTTGCGATCGGCTTCGGCCTCGTTGTTCTGGGCGCCATCATCTTCTTCGATGCCACGCAGATGCAGGTGCCGCCGACCTATGCCAAGGTCGGTCCGCAGGTTTTCCCCTATTTCATCGCCTTCGGACTCGCTGTCGTCGGCGCCTATTTCGCCTGGAATTCCTGGACGCCCGCTGCCCGGCGCGAGATCGTCGCCGAAGGCTTCGACACCGATTGGCGCGCCCTCCTCGTCATCGGCGCGGGCCTCCTCATCCATCTCAACATCCTCAAGCCCCTGGGCTTCGTGATCGCGGCGATCTTCCTTTTCATGTGCGTCGCCTTCGCTTTCGGCAGCCGCAAGTTCCTGCGTGACGGCATCGTCGCGGTGATCCTGGCGCTCGTCAGCTATCTGGGCTTCACCCATGGGCTGGGGTTGCAGCTGCCGCCCGGCATTCTGGCGGGGATCCTGTAGCCATGGACGTCCTCGGCTCGCTCCTGCAAGGCTTTTACACGGCGCTCACGCCGATGAACCTCTTGTGGTGCCTGCTCGGCACCACGCTCGGCACCGCCATCGGCATCCTGCCCGGCATCGGCCCGGCGCTCACCATAGCCCTGCTCCTGCCGATCACCGCCAAGCTTGATCCGACCGGCGCCTTCATCATGTTCGCCGGCCTTTATTACGGCGCGATGTATGGCGGCTCGACCACATCCATCCTGCTCAACACGCCGGGCGAATCCGGCACCATCATCACCGCGGTCGAGGGCAATGTGATGGCGAGGAAAGGCCGCGGTGCGGCCGCCCTCGCCACTGCCGCGATAGGGTCTTTCGTCGCCGGCACGATCGGCACCGTCGCCATAACTTTCCTGGCCCCGCTTTTCGTCAAGCTCGCCCTCCTCTTCGGACCGGCCGAATATTTCGCCCTCATGGTGCTCGCCTTTACGACGGTATCGGCATTGCTCGGACTCTCCTTGTCGCGTGGCGTCACCAGCCTCCTGCTCGGCCTCGCCATCGGGCTTGTCGGCACCGACGTGCTGACCGGCCAGCCGCGCCTGACTTTCGACATACTGAGCCTGTTGCGCGGCATCGATATCGTGGTCGTGGCGGTCGGGCTCTTCGCCGTGGGCGAAGCGCTCTATATGGCATCCAGGCCCGACATGCGCGCCGCCGAGATCGTGCCCATTCGCGGCTCCCTGTTCATGACCGCCGAGGAATGGCGGCGCTCCTGGAAGCCATGGCTGCGCGGTACGGCGCTCGGCTTCCCCTTTGGCGCCCTGCCGGCGGGCGGTACCGAAATCCCGACCTTCCTGTCCTATTTCCTCGAAAAACGCATGTCCAAGCACCCGGAGGAGTTCGGCAAGGGGGCCATTGAAGGTGTCGCCGGACCCGAAGCCGCCAACAATGCGGCGGTCGCCGGCGTCCTCGTGCCGCTGCTCACGCTCGGGCTGCCGACCTCGGCGACGGCCGCCATCCTGCTCGCCGCTTTCGAGCAATATAATCTGAAGCCGGGCCCGCTGCTGTTCGCGTCGTCCTCGACCCTGGTCTGGGGCCTGATCGCCAGCCTCTATATCGGCAATGTGATGCTGCTGGTGCTGAACCTGCCGCTGGCCGGACTTTGGGTGCGCCTGCTGTCCATTCCGCAGCCGCTGCTCTATGGCGGAATCCTGTTGTTCTCGACGCTCGGCGTCTACACCCTCAACAACTCGACCTTCGACCTCGTGCTGCTCTTCCTGGTCGGCATATTGGGCCTCCTGATGCGGCGCTATGATTTCCCGGTGGCGCCCTGCGTCATCGGCCTCATTCTCGGTCGGCTGGCCGAAGCGCAGTTCCGCCGCGCCTTGACCATCAGCCAGGGCGACGCCTCGGTCTTCTTCACCCATCCCCTGTCGCTGGCGCTTCTCATCATCGCGGCCCTCGTCTTTATCGGGCCGCTGCTCTACCGCTGGCGGGCGGCGCGCCTTCAGAGTCCGAAGGCGGCCGGATAGCGGCATATGCCCTGGCCGGACAAAGCCCCGGCCCTGAGCTCCAGCCCCATGAACGCCTCCAGGCCCTGGAACGGTCCGGCAATCTGCCGCGTGAGCGCCGCCGAGAAGCCGAACCGCGGATAGAAACCCGTATGCCCCACCACCAGGACCGCCTCGACTCCATGCGCCGCCAGAAGATCGAGGCTGCGCCTGACCAGCGCCGAACCGATGCCCTTGCCCTGCTGATCCGGATGCACCGCCATGGGGGCGAGCGCAACGGCCCTGATGGCACGCCTCTCCATCTCGACCTCGAGCCGGCTGAACAGGATATGGCCGATGACCTGATCGTCATCGCTCGCCACCAGCGAAAGGACGACGAGGCCATCGCGGGTCAGCGCTTCGATGATGCGCGCTTCGTCGTCACCCTCGAAGGCGAGTCGGTTGAGCGCCAGAACCCCGTCGCGCTGCCCGGGCCGCTCCACCGAAATCGACACCATCATCTGCCTACGGAGGAAATCTTCGCAACTTCGACCGGCAACTTAAGGCATCAGCCTAACCGATTCAATTGACTCGGTTTTTGTCCGGCCGTCCTGCAGCTCGCCTATGATGTATTTCCGCACGATCGTCCCGGCGGGTAGTTGCCGCATGCGCGGCAACGTCATTGGTCACGAAATTGTGGATGAAGCGGGCATTCAATGCCCTGAGCTGCCTGATGGCCCCGCCTTCGGTCATGGCATCAATCCTTCGCCGGATGACCACAATAGGCTTCCAGGCGATAGCCGTCCGGATCGACCACGAAGGCGGCGAAGTAGTCCGGACCGTAGTCGGCCCGGAGCCCGGGCTTGCCATTGTCGCGCCCACCCTCGGCCAGAGCGCTCTTGTGGAAGGCCGCGACACTTTCGCGGCTGGGCGCGGCAAAGCAGAAATGCAGGCCCGACTTCTCATCCGCCGGAACCGGCCGCTCGCTTTCGCTGATCCAGAGAGAAACATTGCCGCTGCCATAGCCGAGGGAGCCGGGACTTTCGCTGAGACAGGCATAGCCGAGAGGCACCAGGGCTGCATCATAGAAGCGCTTCGCCCTGGCGATATCGCGCACACCAATCGAGACGTGATCGAGCATTGCAGTTACTCCACCTGAAAATGTCAGTAGTGCGCGCATCTAACCTCACCGGCGATTGGCGCGCTTGGGGAAAATTGCTATTTTTGCCGCATGCTCGCTTCTTCGCCCCGCCATGCCCAAAAGCCCCGCGCGCCCACTGCCCGGACATTGGCCAGGGGCGAAGGCTGGAGCGTGAGCGATGTGCGGTGCGAGCTGGGGCCGCAGGACCGTTCTTTCGAGGAACGCCATGACAATGTGGCGATCGCCGTCGTCCTCGCGGGAGCCTTTCTCTATCGCAGCGAGAGCGGATGCTCGCTGATGTATCCGGGCTCCGTGCTGCTCGGCAATGCCGGCGCCTGCTTTGAGTGCGGGCATGACCACGGGACCGGCGATCACTGCATTTCCTTCCATTTCTCCAGACCGCTCTTCGAGGAAATCGCGGCCAGTGCTGCCGGCTCGCACCGCTTCCGCTTCCCGACAACGATGCTGCCGGCCATCCGGCAGCTGGCGGCTCATGTGGTCAATGTGGAAGCGGCTGCGCGGCGAGAGAACCCGATCTATCTCGAGGAGCTGTCGATCACCCTTGCCGAGTCGGTGCTGGGGCTTCTGTCCGATGACACCCGGACATGCGCGCATGTCTCCGCGCGAGACCGGCGACGGACGGGCGATGTCGTCCGCCATATCGAGGACAACGCCGATCAGCCGCTGAGCCTTGCCGGCCTCGCCAGTGCGGCCGGCATGAGCAAATACCACTTCCTGCGCAGCTTCCGGCGGGTGCTTGGCGTGACGCCCTATCAGCTCATCCTGAATATCCGCATGCGCCGCGCCGCCTTGGCCCTGCGCACGACATCGACGCGGATCTCCGCAATCGCCTATGAGGCGGGTTTCGGTGATCTCTCGACCTTCAATGCCCGCTTTCGCGAGATGGCCGGCATGACTCCGCAGGCCTTTCGCAAGGCGTTCAGCCAGAGCATGATCCGGAAAAGTTCATGGCCGAGCCTGACCCGGCCATCATACCGGTTTTCCGGAAAAATCATGCGCAAACAAAAAGCTGGAGCGTGATGGCGACTCGACGAAAAGCCATCACGCTCCAGACGCGTCTTGCAATCATGGGCCAGGCCAGGTGAAATTGGGAAATATCAGGTTGGACGCTTTGCCTCACGCCTTCCCTGATGGGAATCGCTCATAATCTCTAGGACTATAGACCTTGCCGCTGCACCGCCTGATCCGAGGTCATCAATTCCCTGCTAGAGTGGCGGGACGGAGGCTAACTCATTGATCGGGCTCAGGGCGGTTCTGGATTTTATTTTTTCCCTGAATTTCCCTGTAATTCCCTGTATCCGTCCCTCAGCCACGCCACCGACGGGTGAGGAAATAACACCTACAAATATCAATAACCACCCAGTTTTTCACCGGTGAAACACCCTTGAATCGCGCTTTAGCGCAGGTCGCGCGCCAGGAAGTCGCCTTTGCCGATTTCGACGCCATTGTGCCGGAGCAGCGCATAGGCCGTCGTCACATGGAAGTAGAAATTCGGCAAGCCGACATTGGCAAGATACTGGGCGCCCTTGACGGTCATCTCCTTGCCGCCGGCCTTGAAGGTGATCGCTCGCGTCTCCGCTTCGGCGAACTGGTCCTTGTTCAGGCTGCGCAGAAACTCGATCGTCTTGCGGATGCGCTCATGCAGCTCATCGAAGCTCTTCTCGTCATCCGGATGGCTGGGCGCCGTGATGCCGGCAAGGCGGGCAGCGGTCCCCTTGGCGAAGTCGCAGGCGAGCTGCACCTGCTTGGTGAAGGTGAACATGTCCGGGAACAGCCGGGCCGTCAGAAAGGCATTGGGATCGAGCTTCCTGGCCTGGACATGCGCCTCCGCCTTGCGCAGGAGCGCCGCCACACCGTTCAGGAAGTGAATGAAGACCGGGATCGACAGGTCGAACATCATCGAGGTTACCTCAGATTGCCGCAGAAACGCTGGATGCGCCGACAGGCTTCCTCGAGCACGTCGGTCGCCGTCGCATAGGAGATGCGGAAGAAGGGCGAGGTGCCGAAAGCCGCGCCATGGACGGCCGCCACCCCTTCCGCCGCCAGGAGCTCGGTGACGAAATCCTCGTCCGTCTTGATCACATTGCCCGACGGCGCCGTCTTGCCGATGGCTCCCCTGCAGGACGGATAGACATAGAAAGCGCCTTCCGGCGTCGGGCAGGACAGCCCTTTGGCCTGGTTGAGCATCGACACGACGAGATCGCGCCGCTCCTTGAAGCTCTTATTGTGCCGGGGGATGAAGTCCTGCGGCCCGTTGAGCGCCTCGACCGCCGCCCATTGCGCGATCGATGACGGGTTGGAGGTCGACTGCGACTGCAGCTTCGACATCGCCTTGATCAGGATCTCGGGGCCTGCGCCATAGCCGATGCGCCAGCCGGTCATGCAATAGGCCTTGGAAACGCCATTCATGGTCAGCGTGCGCTCATAGAGCGCCGGCTCGACCTGCGCCGGCGTGGCGAAGACAAAGTCGTCATAGACGAGATGCTCATACATGTCGTCAGTGAGCACCCAGACATGCGGATGCTTCATCAGCACGTCGGTGACCTTCTTGAGCTCATCGCGCGTATAGGCGGCGCCACTCGGATTGGAGGGTGAGTTGAAGATGAACCACTTGGTCCGGGGCGTAATGGCGCGCTCGAGCTGCTCGGGCTGCAGCTTGAAGCCATGCTCGAGGGTCGTCTCGACGAACACGGGCTTGCCGCCGGCCAGCATGACGATATCGGGATAGCTCACCCAGTAGGGGGCCGGAATGACGACTTCATCTCCCGGATTCACCGTCGCCAGCAACGCATTGAAAAGAATCTGCTTTCCGCCAGTGCCGACCGACACCTGCGAGACCTTGTAATCGAGGCCGTTCTCGCGCTTGAACTTGGCGACGATCGCCTTCTTGAGCTCCGGAATGCCGTCGACATTGGTGTATTTCGTCTGACCCTTGCGGATCGCCGCGATCGCCGCTTCCTTGATGTTGTCGGGCGTGTCGAAATCGGGCTCGCCCGCCGACAGACCGATGATGTCGCGGCCTTCGGCTTTGAGCGCCATCGCCTTGTTGGAGATGGCGATGGTGGCCGAGGGTTGGATGCGGTTCAGCGAGTCCGAGATGAAGCCCATGGAGAAGGTCCCTTTTTGCGGGCCTCTGGTAGCCGCCTCATGGTCGGGCCGCAAGGGATTCGATTGTCACCGGGACATTGCCGGATTCTCCCTCCACCGCCGAAGGCGGGGAGGGTGGCACGCGGAACGCGTGACGGGTGGGGTGTCTCCACGAGGGATATCTCTCAAGTTGCGCACCTACCGGCGGAGAGGCCCCACCCGTCCGCCCTACGGGCGTCCTTCCCCGCGCTGCGCGTGGCGGAGGGAGGATTCGCGTGCCTATCCCCAGCGCGCCTCGACTGCGACGGGCGGCGGACTGCGCAGGGTCTGGTAGACCACGCAATAGCGCTCGGTGAGCTTGATCAGGCTCGCTTTCTGCTCCTCGTCGAGCTTGCCCTCGATATCGAAGGTCAGCCGGATATCGCGGAAGCCGACCGGCGCATCCCTGGCGACGCCGAGGGTGCCGCGGAAATCGAGATCGCCTTCCGCCCGGACGCTGGCTTGCCCGATTTCGAGGCCAAGGGCGGTGGCAACCGCATTGAGGGTCACCCCGGCGCAGGCCACAAGCGCCTGGAGCAGCATGTCGCCCGAGCAGGCATGAACGCCCGAGCCGCCGGTGGCCGGATGCAGGCCCGCCTCCACCAGCGCCCTGGCGGTCGCAACCGAGCAGGTCACGCCCTCCCCGATGCGCCCTTCGGCCGTGAGGGTGATGAGCGCCGCCTTGCTGTCCTGCCGGTAAAGCTCCTTGAGCGGGGCCTGGAGGGACTTGAGTTCGTCTGCCTGCATGTGTTTCTCCATCATCTGTCCGGTGAATATTACGGCATCGCCACTGGCTTGCCACGATTGATCCGCGATAAGGGTTCGCATGCCCGCTCATCCGATTCTCATCGCCGGCGGCGGTATTGCCGGGATCGCCGGCGCCCTGGGCCTGGCGCGCAGCGGGCGCGAATGCCGGGTCCTCGAGCAGGCAAACGCTTTCGAAACCGTCGGCGCCGGCCTTCAGATCGGTCCCAATGCCGTCCGGGCGCTCAAGCTTCTGGATGCCTGGGACAGCATTGCGCCGACGAGCTTCGCTCCCTCCGCCATAGTCATTCGCGATGGCCGCAGCGGGCGCATCCTGCAGGAGATCCGTCTGGGCGGCGAATTCGAGCGGCGCTTTGGCGAACCCTACCGGGTCATCCACCGGGCCGACCTGCTGGCCGGCCTGATCGCGCGGGCAACGGCCCATTCCGGCATCGAGATGGTGACCGGCGCAAGGGTGGAGCAGTCCGCCGACAAGGGTGGCTATGTCGAGGTCACGGCGGGAGGCCGGGCCATGCGCGGCGAAGCCCTGTTGGGCGCCGATGGCATAAGGTCGGCCGTCCGCGCAAATCTCCTCGGCGATAGCCGCCCTGAGCTTCACCGCCATATCCTCTATCGGGCCCTGACGCCCGTCGAGCAGCCACTGCCGGCGAAACTCTCCGCCGTGACGCTATGGCTGTGCCGCAACGGCCATGTCGTCCATTATCCGGTGCGGGGCGGATCGGCGCTCAATGTGGTGGCGGCGGTGAACGGCGCCTGGACGGACCAGGGCTGGTCCTCGCCGGCCGACCGCCAGGAGGTCATGGCGCATTTTACCAGGGTCGACCAGGATCTGTTCCAGATCCTGGCGGTGTCTTCGCCCTGGCTGAAATGGGCAGCAGCCGATCGCGCGCCAGGCGCGGGCTGGTCGCGCAACCGCGCGACCCTCATCGGCGACGCCGCCCACGCCGCCCTGCCCTATCTGGCGCAGGGAGCCGCCATGGCGCTGGAAGATGCGGTTGTGCTGTCGCGCTGCACCCGGCAGGCCGATTCGATCGCCACGGCGTTCCTGGCCTATGAGAGACTGCGCCAGCCGCGCACCGCGCGGATTGTCCGCGATTCGCGCCGGCTTGGCCGCCTGTATCATGCGGGCGGCGCGCTGCGGGTGGTGCGCAATGCCCTGCTGCGGCTGAGCGACCCGGCCGGCTTTCTCGATCGCCTGGCCTGGATATACGACTTCGATCCCGCCGCGGCTTAATCCTCCGTTAACGGAATATCTTGGTTTCGCCACAGACCCGGCATTAAGGGCGCACAAACCTTGCTCATATAAGCGTCATCAAACAAGGCAGCAGGCCGGACTGGACGAAGCAATGCGGGTAAGACACGTCATCGATCGCTATCGCGAATTCGCGGTACGCACGCATCTCGCCATGGCTGTTTTCGCCCTTGGCCTCGTCGCGGCGATCATCGTGCTGATGATCGTGAGCGCGGTTCCATCCCGGGCGAGCTTTCTCGCGGGCGAGGCGAAGAACCTCGTCGGCATGACGCCATCGGGCGACCATGTGCTGGTCGCGGTCGTCATCCTGGTGTTCTTCGCCGTGCTCGCGGCCAAGATCTTCGACCATATCAGAACGGCAAAGTGAAAACGCCGGCCCCGGCATGCCGCCGAGGCCAGCTCTCAACTCGCAGATTTGCTGATACTGGGATCAGTTCGCAGCGCCGACAGCGCCGGACGAGCCGCCATTGCCGCCACTCTTTTTACCACCGGCAGAATGACCACCGTCGCCGCCATTGTCGGCCTTGCCATTGCTGCCATCACCCCGGCGCGGAATCGGCACGGTGGACGGCGGCGGAGGCGGCGGGGGCGGAGTTTCGACCACCAGGATACGGCATTTGCCGGAGGTGCAGGCAATGTCGCCGCAGCCATAGCGGCGCTTGCTGATCCAGAAAGTCTCATCGATCCGCCAGCAATGGCGGCGCAGCTCTTCCGGGGTGGCCCGGAACTTGGATCGGCCGATCGCGGCATCGGCCGGGGTGGCCGCCGACGCGACGAGCATGAGCACGGCAACGCCGCTGAATGCGGCAAGCGAAATCTTGGGCATCGGGAACTTCGTCATGATTTGACCTCCAACGGTTTGTGATCGTGTCCGATCGATGGCGGGAGAATGGCAGACAGCCCGTGAGCCTCGCCTGAATGGCGGCTTCATCACGCATTCACGCTTCCGTTGGCCGCATGAGCGGTGGCCGGCGCGGCAAATCACCCTGGAATCAGGAACTTGGCGAAGGCGCAAAAGGCGGCCGCAGTCACATTCGCGCGAGCATCACAAGGGGAATGTAATTGGCCTGCCCAACGTAGTAATGCTGTATTTCGTCCCTGGAGGAATGGTCATGAAAATTCACCTCGCTTTGGCTACCTTGCTGGCTTTGACAATTGGCGCGGCATCCTTCGCCCCTGCCTATGCCATGGGCGATGGCGACGACAGCGGTACGAAGCCAAAATGCAAGAAGGGCGAAGTCGTCAAGAACGGGAAATGCGTCAAGGCCCATTCCGGCGTTCTGCCCGACGAGCAGCTGTACCAGCAGGGCCGCGCTCTGGCGCAGGCAGGCGAATATGACTGGGCGTTGACCGTCCTCGCCGCCGTCGGCAATCAGAACGACCCGCGCGTCCTGAACTACATCGGCTACAGCCACCGCAAATCGGGCCGCCTCGATCAGGCTTTCGGCTACTACAACAAGGCGATCGAGATTGATCCCAATTTCGTCCTTGCCCGCGAATATCTGGGCGAGGGCTATGTCGCCGCGGGCCGCGTCGATCTGGCCAGGTTGCAGCTGGCCGAGATCGCCAATCGCTGCGGCACGACCTGCGAGGAATATCTGGAGCTCGCCGAGCACATCGAAACCGGCGTGAACTGAGACCGCGCCAAAGCGGATCGGGCGCCCGACCGATGGGTTGGGCGCTTATTTCTTTGAACCGCCAGGGAATGTTTGGCCTCCCCAAAATGGGGATTGTGACCTTCCGGCGATGGCGTCAGTCTGGCCACACTGACGACCCTCAGATGCCTTGGATTTCGGCTAAGTGCATGCCCGAATTTGGATATTTTGTCCGGGCGGGCGGCCTTGGCCATGCTGGGAAACGCCGATGCAGATCCGTTTGTCGCAATCCAGACCGCCCTTAAGGCTCCCTGTTTACCGCGGGCGCTTCCTCGTCGCCTTTCTGCTTGCCGCTGCGATGATGGCCACGGCCCATGCCTTGCTCCAGCTTCAGCCCGACAGCATCTCCGCTGTCGCTTTCCTATCCCTTCCCCTCGTGCTTTTCGGAGCACTGGGTATGGGACGCGAGCTCTTATCGCCCTCTCTCACGGAGCTCGCGTTCTATTGCTTCGCCGTCGTCGCCGCCGGGCTGATCTGGCCAGGCGCCCGGCTCGCGGTCTCGGCCTATCAAGGCGCCGGCCTTGTGACGCTCGCCGCTTTCATGGTCGTTGTCTTTGTCCTGGCGATGGCTCTCGGCGTGCTGGCGGTGAAGTTCCTGGCCAGCCGGGACGGCGAGACGTGAACTCCCCCACCCTCTGGTCTTTCTCCGGAGGCACCTGCCCCTCATTCCGGTTCCGACGCCCGGTTTGAGGGGCTCCTTTATCAGGATCGCCGATATCGTGCCGGGGATCAGCCGCGGCGGAGATAATGCGGCCTGAGTTCCTGCGCATTGTCGCGCACATAGGCCACGATGCGCCGCCGTTTTTCCTGGCCACGGCCCCCTTCCGCGCTGGCGCCGACCTGGCCGCGCTCGACCAGGTCGGGCATGACCTGGATCACATGGTCGTAGATCGACCGCCAGGTCTGCTTGACGGCGTCGCGTGAGACATCGAGCGTGCCCGCGATCTCCTCATCGGTCAGACCGTCAATGGCGCGCAGCAGCATGCGCTGCTCGCCGGCGGTGAAGCGGAAGCGCGGCGGCAGATAGGTGAAGACCGCCGAGACCGGCGTCGAGGGCGGCGTGTCGGCCACCATCTCGCGCTGGAAATAATAGACACCCCGTGTCTTGAGCGCGGACGGCGGCACGGGCTCGGAAGGCGGGTCGCGCTCGAGATCGAGGGACTTGTACAGGCGGAAGCCGGCGCTCAGCGCCATCTGCTCATAGACCGATCCCGCCTCGACGAACATCGAATTGAGATTGTAGCCGCGATGGATCGACAGGAAGAACGGAAAGAACACCGTCATGATGCGGCGCCCCTCGGCCGAGGTGAAATCCATCGGCGTCTGGATATAGTCCAGCATCACGAGATCGAGGCCGCGGCCGAGATTGCCCTGCGCCTGCGTCGCACGATCGAGGAAGATGTCCGTCTCGCCCTCGAGGCAGCGCATGAGAAGCCAGTTGGTAAGGCAGGGCCAGGGCTTTTCAAGATAGCGCTGCTGGAATTCCGGCGTCACAAAACCCGAGAATGTTGCCGCCACGACAGTTCTTTCTCCCGTCGCATCATAGTCTTCGATCAGACCGCCGATGAGACGGTCCTCATCGAGAAGCCTCTCCATGACCTCGGGCAGCTTGCGGTTGAGCTTGTCATCGAGGGAGGTGACCTTGCGCATGAGACGCGCGCAGGCCAGACCGTCTCCGGGCAAAAGCGTGCGGGGCCGCAGCGCGCGGGGTTGGTGTGAGCTCAAGTTTCTTCCCTCTCTCTTTCGATTCTCGCGCCATTCCCAGGTCTGTCAAGCCGCGACCCGAGTCCCGGTTACGAGCAGGCGATGGCACCTATTCCCTGAATGGATACGGGCAGGATGTGCCGGCGCAGGTCATCCCGTTCGCATCGCATGATGGGAATCTTAGCTGCGGCCCCGGACGGCGGCTGTGGCAAAGCTCACATTGCCGGTGCTGGACTACCCTTGATCCGTGAGCCAGTTGAGCGACCATTGCGCGCCCTCGGTCTGGCGCAGCCGCTCGAGCAATGCGGGGCCCAGCACCGCGAGCTCATCGGCAATTGGCCAGGGTGGGTTGACAAGGATGAGACCTGATCCGGCGAGCCCGCCATCCTTGACGGCGCGGCGCACCAGGAGCTCGGCTTTCAGCGTCTTGGGCAAGGCGAGCGCCAGCACTTCCTGAGCGATGAGGTCCGACAGGCCATCGCCCGTCACCGGATACCACAGAGCATAAGCGCCCGTGGCAAAGCGCCGATGGCCGTCACGCAACATCCGCACCGCCCGGCGCGCCTCGTCCTCGCGCTCATAGGGCGGATCGATCAGGATGAAGCCGCGCCGTTCGGGCGGCGGCAGATGCGCTTTCACCACGACGGCCGCATCGCCGTCGCTCACCGTCACGCGCTTGTCGCCGCCAATGAAGCCGGCGAGCTTGCCGTGGTCTTCGGGATGCAGCTCATTGAGCAGGAGGCGATCGCTTCGACGCAAAATCCGCAGCGCAAAGCCGGGCGAGCCCGGATAGTGCGAGAGCGGCTGGCCGGCCGCATTGACCGACGCGATCGCCTGACGCCAGGGCTCGATCAGGACCTCGCAATCCGGCTCCAGGAGCACGGCGTGGCCGGACGGATCATAGAACCGGCCCACGCCATCCTGCCATTCGAGGGTCTTGAGCGCCTCATCGCCCCACAAGGCATAAAGGCCGGTGCCGGCATGCGCATCGAGGAAGAGGAACGGCTTGTCCTTCTTCCTCAGATGCAACAGGGCGCGCAGCATGACGATATGCTTGAGGACATCGGCATGATTTCCGGCGTGGTAGACATGGCGATAGTTCATGTTGTGGTCTTCTAGGCCAGGCGGCACAAATGGGCTAGCGCGCATCCCGGCGAAGTGGAATCACTTCGCCGAAAAGGATTCGCGCCAAAATCAATACCTTGGAGCAAATCCTTATCGCCAAAGTCTTCAACTTTGGCGGGATTTGCTCTAGGTTCCGCGCGCATGATCGGGGGACAGGCATGACGACATGGTTCACACGCCGCAAGGCCGTCGGCGCGATCGGCCTCGCGAGCCTCGCCTGGGCCGGCCACCGGGCCTATGGGCTGGCGGCGCCGCCCGACGGTCCCAAGGACTGCGGTCCGGTGATTGCGGGCAAGGACATGCCCGGCCTGCCGGCGGACGACAGCCTGCCCTGGTCGCTGCGCGGCGGCACGGTGAATGATGTGAGCTGCCTGTCGCGCACCCCGGTCAAGGGCGTCGTCGCGGTCAGGACGGAGCAGGACGTCGCCGCCGCTCTCGCCTTCGCCCGCGCCAATGGCGTGAAGCTGTCGATGGCCGGCGCGCTCCATTCCATGGGCGGGCATGCCTTCGCCCGCGACGGCATCGTCCTCGACATGACCAGCTTCAACAAGGTCAGCGTCGATGCGGCAGCCCGCATCATGACGGTGGAGAGCGGCGCCCGCTGGCATGACATCCAGAACGTCCTGCATCCGCGCTTCGCCGTCAAAGCCATGCAGTCCTCCGATGTCTTCACCGTCGGCGGCTCCATCTCGGTCAACGCCCATGGCATGGATCACCAGGTCGGTGCCATCGAGCGCACGCTGCGGCGCCTGCGCGTCATGCTGGCCGATGGCAGCGTCGTCACCGCCAGCCGCACCGAGAACACCGATCTCTATCGCCATGTCGTCGGCGGCTATGGCCTGTTCGGCGTCATCCTGACGGCCGAGATCGAGATCGCCGACAACCATATCTACCGCTCCGAGCGGCGCCTGATCGACATCGCCGACTTTCCCCGCATCTTTGCCGAGGAGATCGCGGCTGATCCTTCGATCGGCCTGTTCTACGGGCATCTCTCGACCGCTCCGGCAAGCTTCCTGCGCGAGATGCTGCTTTACACCTATCACCGCCAGGATGTGCCGGATCTCGCTTTGCCGCCCTTGGCGGAAGTGAGCTCGGCCGATCTGCGCCGGCTGATCTTCAACCTGTCGAAACAGGGCGCGCTGTTCAGCGCGGCGAAATGGTATGCCGAGAAGGAGCTCGAGCATCGTTTCGAATCCTGCACGGTGAGCGACATCGCCGCCCGGACCGGTGAAGCCTGCCTCGTCTCGCGCAACGAGCCGATGCATGATTCAGTGCCCTATCTCTTCAACAATCTGAAATACGAGACCGACATCCTGCACGAATATTTCGTGCCGCGCGACAAGCTGGTCACCTTCGTCGACCGGATGCGCGACCTCATGGCGAAGGACGGGATATTGCTGCTCAATGCGTCGGTGCGCGTCGTCCACCAGGAGGATATCGCGCTCAACTATGCGCCGCAGGAGGCGTTCTCGGTGGTCCTCTATGTCAACCAGACGGTGGATGAGGCGGGCATCGACAAGATGCGTGGCCTGACCCGCGACCTCGTCGACCTGGCGCATCTGCAGGGCGGCCGCTTCTTCCTGCCCTATCAGCGCCACTATGACATCCTGCAGCTCGAGCGCGCCTATCCCATGATCCGCGATGTCTTCGCCGCCAAGCGACGCTTCGATCCGCAAGGCCTGTTCAGCAATGGCTTCTATGAAGCTTTCGCGCCGGATCTCACGCCCGCATAGAGGGTGCGGCAGGACATCACCACGCGTGCATCGATGACCAGAAAGGCGCCCGCGCCATAGAGCCGCCGGGCAAAGCCCTCCTCGCTTGAACGGGTCACGGCGATGCTGTGCCCGAAGCCTTCGAAGGAGCCTTCCGCCTCGGCCACGGCCTCCATCGCATGGCCGGGCGCAAAGACCGCCAGCGGCGTGCCCGGCGGCACGGCGAAGGCGAGTCCCGCCAGGATCGCCGTCCAGGCCAGGAGCACCAGCGCCGCGCCCGCGGCGAAGCGCCGGATGCCTCTAGTAGTCATAAATATGCTCGAGCGCGGCCCCGCTAGGCCCGATCTTGCGGATGACATCGAGCAGCAAGGTGACCGGCACGGCCAGGCCGACGCGTTTGCCGCCTGCGCCCGACAGGTTGCGCGTCTCAAACAGGACCGGCGGGAAGTCGCCTGGCGGCGCCCAGCCGTCGGGAGCCGTCAGTGAGATCAGGATGTTGCTGTTGCCGCCGATCTCGAGAAAAGAGGCTGGGGTGGCCCCAAGCTTCTGCACGATCTCGGTGAAAGGCTGGTAGCGCGGCAGTTTGACCAGCTGGCTCCCGTCCCGGAAGGTTTGGACGATCGCGATGCGCCGGTCGATCGGCGCCGTGTCGACCGGCACGCCGCGCATCAGCGCATGGATTTCGAGTTGGGCCGGCGCATAGACCGTCTCCGAGCCGCCCTTGATCAGCCAGCCATAGGACGCCTTGACCGCCAGCTCCGCCGAAAGCGACAGCCGGCGCTCCCATTTGCGGAACGGCCCGGGCCCGGAGCGCGGCACGTTCTCCCACAGGTCGCTGAGACGCCCGCCAAAGGCGAAGTCATACCAGGGGATGGTGTTGAGCCACTGGCCGTAGTCATAGGCGAATTTCTGCGCGAACTGGTCCTCCTGCGTCGGCGGCGTGGGCGCGAAGGCCTCGCTGAGGCGCCCGATCGTGTTCTCATAGACGCCTTTCAGCAGATATTCGGCCGTATGGCTGATGCCGATGACATAGATCATCGCATGCGTGCCGAAATTGAAATCATAGCGCGGCATCACCCAGCGGTTGACGGCGCAATAGCTCGTCCAGAATTCGCCCGCCGAGCGGAAATAGCCGAAGCCGCTCGGATAGGCCTTGGCGATGTAACCGGCGTAATCCTGCGCCGTATAGACGATGTACCATTCCGGGAAGGTGAGGAAGGACTTCTCCTCGGCAAAATGGTAGTTCGGCACGCCGTCGATCCTGGCGCGCGTCTCGGGATCGATCACCGGCTCCGTCACCGTGCTGCCGATGTCGGAATCGCCCCGGCAGCCGACGCCGATATAGAGCGCCGGCGCCACCAGGAAGACGGCCAGCGCCGCCAGCACCCATTTCGTCTTACGCAGCTTCGCCATGACGTTTCGACAATACAAAACCTGCATAGGCGGCGAAACCGCCAATGGCGAGATGCGGCAGATTGGCCAGGATGCGCGTCTTCAGGTCGAGATCGAGGCCGCCGTTGATGAAGATGCCGAAATCCAGATAGCCGCTGCCGGTGATGAGGCCGAACACGCCATCGAGGAAGTAGAGCGTGCCGAACAACTTGAAGTAATTGACCGTTGCCCGCGTCGACAGCCAGGCGGCGATGCCGGCCCAGACGCCGGAGAACAGATGCAGCGCGTCGTCATAGAGGTCGAGGCTGAACAGCCCGAACATCATGCCATTCGCGTCCTTGAACTGCGGCACATAGCTCATCGCCGCCACGATCACGAACAGCGCGAAATAGGCAAAACCGAGCTTCCGGATGAGTGACATATTTCCCCCCTGTCGCGCCGACGATTCGGCCGCAGCTTAGCCTGCCGGACCTGACTTGTCGTCAGGGTCGCTCTCTCCTGCCACAATGCTGTCAGCAATGCCGGGCCTTGACCCTTCCGGGCCCCACCGGGCCGCACTATATTAGGCCCATCATGGGACATTCACGACAGGAAGGCGGTTTCTCGGAAGCCCCACAGAAGCCGCTGGAAGGCTTCCCCGAAATACCGACGGCGGACGCGCTGCGCCAGCGGCCGGACCCGCGCGCCGACATGTCGGGCCCGCGCGCCGGGCTTGAGGGCCTGCGCCCGGACTTCGTCCCCAATGAGGTCTTCACCCCTTATCGCCCGCCGCGGCCCGAAAAGTCGGAAGGCGGCAGGCCGCTGGCGATCGTCTCCGATTTCGAGCCGCGCGGCGACCAGCCGCAGGCAATCAAGGACCTCGTGACCGGCGTCGACGGCGCCGACCGCGATCAGGTGCTGCTCGGCGTCACCGGCTCCGGCAAGACCTTCACCATGGCCAAGGTCATCGAGCGCACCCAGCGCCCGGCTCTGGTGCTGGCGCCCAACAAGACCCTCGCCGCCCAGCTCTATGGCGAGTTCAGGAGCTTCTTCCCCGAAAACGCCGTGGAATATTTCGTCTCCTATTACGACTACTACCAGCCGGAAGCCTATGTTCCGCGCACCGACACCTATATCGAGAAGGAATCCTCGATCAACGAGCAGATCGACCGCATGCGCCACTCGGCGACGCGCGCCCTGCTCGAGCGCGACGATGTCGTCGTCGTCGCCTCGGTGTCCTGCATCTACGGCATCGGCGATGTCGAGACCTATTCGGCCATGACCTTCACGGTGAAGAAGAACGAGCGCATCGCCCAGCGCCGGCTTCTCGCCGATCTCGTCGCCCTCCATTACAAGCGCAATGACGGCAATTTCGTGCGTGGCACCTTCCGGGTGCGCGGCGACACGGTCGAGGTTTTCCCGTCGCATTTCGAGGACCGCGCCTGGCGCGTCTCGCTCTTCGGCGACGAGGTCGAGGCGATCGTCGAGTTCGATCCGCTGACCGGCCACAAGACGGCCGAGCTCGAGCAGATCAAGCTCTATGCCAATTCGCATTATGTGACGCCAAAGCCGACGCTCGAGCAGGCGGCCTCGCGCATCAAGAACGATCTGCGCATCCGGCTCGAGGAGTTCAATGCCGCCGGCCGTCTTCTCGAAGCCCAGCGCCTCGAGCAGCGGGTGATGTTCGATCTCGAAATGATGATGGCGACCGGCTCCTGCGCCGGCATCGAGAATTATTCGCGCTATCTGACCGGCCGCAAGCCGGGCGAGCCGCCGCCGACCTTGTTCGAATATCTGCCCGACAATGCGCTGGTCTTCGTCGATGAGAGCCATGTGACCATTCCGCAATTGGGCGGCATGTTCCGCGGCGACTACAATCGCAAGGCGACGCTGGCCGAATTCGGCTTCCGGCTCCCCTCCTGCATCGACAACCGGCCGCTGCGCTTCGAGGAATGGGACGCGATGCGGCCGCAATCGGTCTATGTCTCGGCGACGCCGGGCGCATGGGAGATGAACCGCACCGGCGGCGTCTTCACCGAGCAGGTCATCCGCCCGACCGGCCTCATCGATCCGCCCGTCGAGATCCGCCCGGTCAAGAACCAGGTCGACGACCTCATCGCCGAATGCCGCGAGGTGGCGAAGAAGGGCTATCGCGCCCTCGTCACCGTGCTCACCAAGCGCATGGCCGAGGATCTGACCGAATACATGCATGAGCAAGGTGTCCGCGTGCGCTACATGCATTCCGACATCGACACGCTGGAGCGCATCGAGATCATCCGCGACCTGCGCCTCGGCGTCTTCGACATCCTGATCGGCATCAACCTGCTGCGCGAGGGTCTCGACATTCCCGAATGCGCGCTGGTCGCCATCCTCGATGCCGACAAGGAAGGCTTCCTGCGCTCCGAGACCTCGCTCATCCAGACCATCGGCCGCGCCGCGCGCAATGTCGACGGCAAGGTCGTTCTCTATGCCGACCATGTGACGGGCTCGATGGAGCGCGCCATGGCCGAGACCAATCGCCGGCGCGAGAAGCAGCAGGCCTATAACGAGGCGAACGGCATCACCCCGGCGAGCGTCAAGAAAAGCATCGCCGACATCATGTCGTCGGTCTATGAGCAGGATCACGTCACCGTCGATTCGGGCCTCGCAGAGGACGGCGCCCCGCTGGTCGGCCACAATCTCGAGCGCGTCATCTCCGACATGGAGAAGCGCATGCGCGAGGCCGCCGCCAATCTCGAATTCGAGGAAGCGGCGCGCTTGCGCGACGAGGTCAAGCGGCTGCGCGATGTCGAGCTCGCAGTGATGGACGATCCCCTGGCGCGCGACCCGATGGACGAGCCGCGCCGCGGCGGCGGCTCCAACCTCAAGCCCGCCACGGCCTCATGGCCCTCGCCCAAACCGATGCGCCGCGCCGGCTCGAAAGGCGGAAGGCCGGGGACGAGGACGTTCAAGAAGAGCGGCAGATAGTTCGGTCAACCGCTTTCACGCCCCCTCCCAGCGGGCTGCGAGCCTACTGCGTGACCCTCTGGCCGCCCGACGTCTCGATCCATACCGAGGAGCCGGACTTTCCGAGCCTGCCGCGAACGACATAAGTCTCGCCGGCCTCAGGATTGAATTTCACCGTCCGGCGGGTCTCGTAAGTCGGATTGAACAAGGTGCTGATGGGTGCCGGATAGTAGACAAGCCCCAGCAACTCCACGGTCATCGGCTTGATGGGCACGCGCCGCTCGTGCTCCCTGACCCGCATGCCCATGCCCAGCCCCTCGCTCGCCGACGCGGTGCGGCTCAACGCATTGTCGATCGGCTTTCCATCGACCTTCACCATGGAGAAGATCTCTGCCTTGTCGGACTTGAAAAACCCTCCGCTGACGAAATTGGCGTTGCTGTCCTTCACCACCGCCGTCGCGCCGGCATAGTCGTCCGGCACGAGCTTTGCCGCGCACCCCGCGACCAGCACCACACACAAGCCCGCCAACAGATCCCGACGCTTCATTCTCCGCCCCCTTAGGTTGCCGAAACCTATAAACCATATTTCTGCGCGCAGACAAGACGACAGATATGTGATATATTGTGTACGCCGGTGGCTAGGCTTATTCTTCGCGTCGCGGAATAAACACAGTGAGTTCCGATGCAAGCTCGCGCCGCCAATCTATCGGCCATTGGCTTCGATGCCGACGACACGCTGTGGCAGAACGAGCAATTCTACAAGCTGACGGAAAAGCGCTTCACCGCACTCCTGGCCGACTATGCCGAGGCCAACGATCTCTCGAGCCGCCTGATCGAGGCCGAGAAACGCAACCTCAAGGCCTATGGCTTCGGCATCAAGGGCTTCACCCTCTCGATGATCGAGACCGCCATCGAGGTGACCGAGGGGCGCGTGCCGTCGAGCGTCATCCACCAGATCGTCGATGCCGGGCGCGATCTTCTGAACCACCCGATCGAGCCATTGCCGCATGCGCGCGCCACGCTTGAGCAATTGAGCGGCGACTACAGGCTGGTTCTGATCACCAAGGGCGACCTGTTCGACCAGGAGCGCAAGCTGGCGCAATCGGGTCTGGGCGAGCTGTTCAGCGCCATCGAGATCGTCAGCGACAAGACTGTCGCCACCTATGAGCGGATCTTCTCCCGCCATGGCGACGGCCCGCAGCAGAGCATGATGGTCGGCAATTCGCTGAAATCCGATATCGTCCCCGCCATCCGGGCCGGCTGCTGGGGGGTCTATGTGCCGCATGGCCTGACCTGGGCGCTGGAACAGGACGAGGTGCCGGCCGAGGACCCGCGCTACCGGCATATTACCCATCTGGGCGAGCTGCCGGATATCGTGCGCCGGATCGGCTGACCGGCCGGCCCCATCAAACTCATGATTCGAGGGCGCTTTCGGGCACGACGCTGCCGCGGCTCGATGTCCCTTGCGGCCCTCTGGTCCTGCCCTGTTTTTGCCCTATCGGCACGTCACCCTGAGCCAATCTTGCCCTCCGGGCGTAACTGTGACACATGGCGGCCCGGCAGAGGGTAAAGGACTGGGAAATGACGAATTATTCGGGATGGGCCGTGATTGTCGCCGCCATGCTGTCGGTGGCGGGCTGCAGTTCGTCCGACACCAGCGGCATCAAGATCCTGAGCGGCGGCGGGCCCGCAGCGGCGTCCGCCAATGCCACCCCGCAGGCACAGCCGATCCGCATCCTTTCCGCCGAGGAGATCCGCGCCACCCTGATCGGCAAGACCTGGCAATATACCCGCGCCGAGTCGAGCGGCTTCGTCACCTATAATGTGGATGGCTCGCTCTCCTATCAGGACGACGTGAAGGGCGAAGGGCGCGGTACCTGGTCGGCCGTCCAGGGTGAGCTGTGCCAGAGCATCGGCGGCCAGCCCACCGAATGCAGCGAGTTCAAGAGCACCGGCGATGCCTATCATTCGGGCAAGATGCGCCTCGTCGGCGTGTGATGCGATCTTCACAGGAGTAATGATGACGACCGGCTTGAGCAGGCGGCGCCTTCTGGCGTCCGGCGGCGCAACTATTCTGGGCATGGTGGCAACGGGTGCCGGCGCCCAGAGCCAGATGGAGCAGATCCGGCGCGAGCGTGCCTATGATGACCTCATCATCTTCCCGCCCACCGACCTGAGCAAGGTGCCGAAGAAATTCCGTCGCCAGATCGTCCCCTATGAAGGCCGCCACTGGCCGGGAACCATCATCGTCGATACTGCCGAACGCCATCTCTATCTCATTCTCGAGAACCGCCAGGCCATTCGCTATGGCGTGGGTGTCGGGCGCGACGGCTTCCGCTGGGCCGGCCTCGCCGATGTCGAGCGCAAGGTCATGTGGCCGCGCTGGACGCCGCCGCCCGAAATGGTCGAGCGCGATCCCAATGCGGCGAAATGGAAGGACGGCATGCCCGGTGGTCCCGACAACCCGCTCGGCGCCCGCGCACTTTACCTCTTCCAGAACGGCCGCGATACGCTCTATCGTCTGCACGGCACCAACGCCCCGCAAAGCATCGGCAAGGCCATGTCGTCCGGCTGCATCCGCATGATCAATGAAGACGTCATCGAGCTCTACAACCGCGCGCCGATCGGCTCGCGCGTCGTCGTCCTGGCGCAGGGGCTGTAGATGGCGGCACGCATCGCACCGATCGCGATGCTTGCCTTGCTGGCCGCCGCCTGCACGGCCGACGGACCAGGCTTCCAGCCGCTGTCCCAGCGCCCCGCCGGCAAAGGCATCGTCTATGTCTACCGCCCCGAGGGCAAGACACTCGGGCGCGGCGAGACACCCTATATCGAGATTGCCGGCAAGAACCTGGGCATGCTCAAATCCGGCGGCTATCTGTCGGCGACACTGCCGCCCGGCGAGCACGATGTCACCGTGCGCCAGTCCCTGCTCTTCGTCCCGACCATCTGGGACACGGTCACCGTCGCTGTCGCCCCGGGCAGCGTCAGCTATGTCCGCGTCGACCAGCGCGTGACCAAGGTCGGCAATGCCGGCTTCTTCTCCGCCATGCAGAAGGTCACGATCGAGGAAGTCTCCGCCGACATCGGCCAGAGCGAGATCACCGAGACAAGGCAGAATTAGCAAGCGCTGATCAGAACAATACGCACCATTCTCCCTCCACCGCCGAAGGCGGGGAGGGTGGCGCGCGGAACGCGCGACGGGTGGGGTCTCTCCGCAAGGGAAGTTTCTCACGCAAAGTTCGGGCATGCTATTTGGGCTAATCTGGCAAAACGCGACGGCGGAGAAACCCCACCCGTCCGCCCTGCGGGCGTCCACCCTCCCCGCGCTTCGCGCGGCGGAGGGAGATTGCCTAACTCAACTCACTGAGAAACGGATTGCTGCGGCGTTCCTCGCCGATCGAGCTCGCCGGCCCGTGACCCGGCAGGAAAGCCACGTCATCGCCGAGCGGCAGCAGCTTGTCGCGGATCGAGGCGATCAGCGTCTCGTGGCTGCCATAGGGAAAATCGGTGCGCCCCACCGACCCCTGGAACAGCACATCGCCCATGAAGCAGAAGCGATGCGCGCCGTTGAAGAGCACCACTGACCCGGGCGTATGGCCCGGACATTCGAGTATATCGAACTCGAGCGCGCCCACAGTGACCTTGTCGCCTTCCTTGAGCCAGCGGTCGGGGGTGAAGGCGCGGGCCTCATAGCCATACTGGGCACCTGACTTCGGCAATCCCGCAAGCAGAAAGGCATCTTCCGTATGCGGACCTTCGATCCTGACCTTGAGCCGGTCGCGCAGCTCCGCGGCGCCGCCCGCATGATCGATATGGCCATGGGTGAGCAGGATCTTCTCCACCGTGACCTTGGACTTCTCGATGGCCTGCATGATGACATCGACATCGCCGCCGGGATCGACGACGGCACCGATATGCGTGTCGTCGTTCCATAGCAGCGAGCAGTTCTGCTGGAACGGCGTGACGGGAATGATCATGATTTTGGGGCGTGTCATGGCTTGGGTGCATAGCGGCGGCGCGCGTCATGCGCAAGGCACAGGGCTGCACTTGCGAAGATGGAGGCGGAACCGCTAGAGGAAGGGCCGAAGCAACCATGCTCATACTCATCTCGAGGACCAGCAATGTCGGCGCCCCTGCCTTTTGCGCAGCGCTACCGGACGATTGTCGCGGCCATCGCGACGATCGCCTGTTGCGACATTGCCATGGGCCTGACGCTTCAGCTCCTGCCGCTGCTCATGGAGCAGAACAAGGTGCCGGCCTGGATCATGGGGCTCAACGCCGCCATGGCGCCCTTGGGGATCATGCTGGGCGGCCCCTTCCTGCCGCGCCTCGTCTCCCGTCTCGGCTCGAAGCGCGTCGTCCATGTCTCGATCGTCGCGATCATGCTGACGCTGGCCTGCTTCAAGCTGTTTCCCGGCATCTGGGCCTGGTTCGTCATCCGCTTCCTCTTCGGCATGGCGGCCGGCACCTTGTTTACCGTCAGCGAAGCCTGGATCCTGAGCGGCGCCGAGACCGGCAGTCGCGGCCGCGTCATGGGCTTCTATACCAGCATCCTCGCCATCACCTTCTCGGTCGGACCGCTGATCATTCCATTCACCGGCATCGATGGCTGGCTGCCCTGGCTCATCGGCATCGCCTGCGTCGGGGCGAGCGCCATTCCCCTCGCCTTCCTGCGGATTTCCGAAGACGCTTTCCAGCATAAGGAAGGCTCGGGCTTCGTCGCTTTCGTCAGGCGCGCGCCCCTGCTCCTGTTCGCGGTCGGAACGCTGACTTTCTTCGACGCGGTGATCCTGTCCTTCTTCCCCATCTTCGGGCTGAGATCGGGCCTCTCGGTCGAGCAGGTGACCCTGATCCTAGGCGTCGCCATCATCGGCAACGCACTGCTGCAGGTGCCGATCGGTCTCCTCGCCGACAGATGGTCGCGGATGGGCGTGATCATTCTTTCCGCCGTCATCACCGCCGTGCTCGCCATGACGCTGATCTGGACCATCGGCAACTGGCTGATCTGGCCGGTCATGCTGATCCTCGGCACCACGGCCTTCGCCATCTATACGGTGGCGCTCGCCATACTGGGCGATCATTTCGAAGGCCCCGACCTCATTGCCGGAGCAGCCGCCTTCGCCGCCATGTGGGGCATTGGCGGGCTGCTGGGGCCTCCGATCGCCGGCGCCGCCATCGACGCCTTCGGCATCAACGCGATTCCGGTGACCATTTCGCTGGTCTATGTCGTCCTGCTCCTCGGGCTCTCTCTGTCGGGCGGCAAGTTCGTGCGGAGCCTTGCCCATGGATAGGCGGCGCTGGATCAACCTCTTCGCCGCCATCGCCGCGATCACCGTATTCGGCTTCGCGCTCGGCCTCATGTTCCCGCTCCTTTCCCTCGTCATGGAGAAGAACGGCGTGCCGCCGAAAGTGATCGGCTACAACACCGCGATGCAGCCGCTCGGCATCCTGATCGCCGGCTTCATCGTGCCCTCGCTGACGCGGCGCTGGGGCACCAGGCCGGTGGCGATCGCCGCCGCCATCCTCACCGCCGCGCTGATCCTCACCTACCCTTTCACGCCGATCTTCTGGGGCTGGTTCGCGATGCGCTTCATCCAGGGCTTCGCCGTCGCCATCCTGTTCTCGGTGAGCGAAGCCTGGGTGGTCGAGGCCGCGACCGGCCCGGCACGTTCGCGCATCATGGCGATCTATACGGGCGTTCTGTCGCTCAGCTTCGGCCTGGGCCCGACGCTCATCAGCCTGACCGGCATCGACAGTTCCTTGCCGTTCTTCATCGGTGCCGCCGTCCTCCTCGCCGGCACCGTGCCGATGTTCTCCTATCGCCAGACTGAGGCTTTCGCCGCCGGCGCGGAATCGAGCGGACTTTCGATCCTCGGTTTCGCCCGCCTGGCGCCGATTCTCATCGTCGCCGTCGGCATGTTCGGCATCATCGATGCCGCCAATCTCGGTTTCCTGCCGGTCTATGGCGTCAAGAAAGGCCTCAGCCAGGAAACCGCGGCGCTCATGGTGACCGCCTTCATCGTCGGCAATGTCGTCCTGCAGTTCCCCATTGGCTGGATGGCCGACAAGTGGAGCAAGCGCGGCATGATGGGCGCCTGTGCCATCGCCACCGCAATCGGCAGCGCGCTCATACCCTGGGCTTTCGGTACGTGGTTGATCTGGCCCTTATTGGCGGCGACGGGCGCGGCCTCCGCCGGCATCTACACGCTGGCCCTGGCCGAGCTGGGCGAGCGCTTCTCCGGACATGAGCTGGTGGCCGGCACCACCGCTTTCTCCACCATGTGGGGAGGCGCCGCGCTGGTCGGCGCCCTGCTCGGCGGCTGGGCCATCGACCGCTTCGGGCCGGACGGCCTGCCCTATGCGATCGCCGCCGTCTTCCTGGGATTCATTGCGGCCATCGCGATCCGCTCCATCTTCAGCGCGCGAGTCCCGACGCGCGCTTGAGATTGTCATAGATGCGCCGCGTCATGGCGCTCATCCGCGGCATCAGCGGATAGGCTTCGGCCGTCACCCGCGCATAGGCTCCGGGCCCGAGCTCGCGATCGAGGGAGGCGATATAGCTCGGGAGCGACTCCCAGCTCGCGACGGTCTGCGCCGAGAATTCGGCATGGAACTGGAGGCCGAGCGCGTGGTCGTCGACCGCGATCGCCTGGATCGCGGCTCTGGGCGAGGATGCCAGCACGCTGGCGCCCGGCGGAGCGGCCTTCACTTCCGCATGATGCCACTGCATCACCTTATGGGTGCCGCTGAGCCCGGCGAACAGCGCATGACTTTCCGCCTGGCCATTGACCGTAACCTCATGCACGCCGACCTCGCCCTCCCGGGCAAGGCCCACCTCGCCGCCCAGCGCATCCGCCAGCAGCTGATGGCCGAGACAGAGGCCGATATAGGGCTTGGCGCGCTCGCTTACCCATTCGCGGATCGCCTGCTTCTCGCCTTCGAGCCAGGAATGCTCGCCGGTCTCCCACACATCCATGGCACCGCCCAGGACGAACATCAGGTCATAGTCCTGAAGCGGCGGGATCGCCTGGCCTTCCCACAGCCGTACCGAGCGGGGCTCGATGCCGTCCTCGACGAAATAATCGAGGAAGCGGCCGGGCGTGTCGTGATTCATATGCTGGAGCACCAGCGCCTTCTTCATGGCCGGCCTCCCCGCACCGGAGGCAATACGAGCCTCTCGGCACGGCATTGCCGCCGCTCGTTGCTGCCGCAGGGCCGCAAGGTCCCATCCTTGTTGAAGCAGACGCGCAGCTCGGACAGCCGGGCGGCGCCGCGTGAATTGCCGCATTGGACGGAAAGCATGCCGGCGGTGAGATCGCGGTTGGTCTTGAGGAAGTCGGTGACGAGGTCCTGCGGGGTGGTGACGATCGGCGCCGTCGGCGAAAGATAGCGCGCCGGTATCTTGAGCTTGCCGAACAGCGCGCGGGTCAGGTCGAAATACCGGCGCATCCGCAAGCCGGAGCAGCCGCCATGCTTCTTCCACTCATGGATGATAAGCTTCTTCGACGGCATGATGTCGAGCATCGCGTCGATGAGGTCGTCCGGCACCCATTTCTCGCGCAAGACGCAGTCTTCCGGCCAGCCTTGCGCATATTGTGGCCATAGTCCGTGGACGACGAAGGCATAAGCGCGCCCGGTGCCGCATTGCTGGCGGTCATACTGGCCGGCATCGGATGCGCAATAGGTCGGCGACCACGAAAGCGATAGCGCGTAGTAGTCGAACTGGCCGGGCTGCGGGCCCCGGGCATGGGCAAGCGAGGCTAATGCGACGGCGGCAAGGGCGGCGAGGCCGGCAAGGAGATGGCGGCGAACACCGGCACCGATCCGGGCAGTTCGGCCTCTGGGCATGTGTCGGAGATTATTTGCCATGTCGGCACATTCTGGTTCATCTGGCATTGCGAAAGCTTGCCGCGGATGCAGACGATCTGCCCCTGGGTGAAAGCCTGGCCATTGGCTCGGCACGTGCAACTATGCGCCGCCGCCTGCTGGCCGGCCACCCCGGCGAGCGCCAGAGTGGCCATGAAGAGATAAGTCCGACCTACCCCATGTCTGCAGTCTAGCACAGATATGGGCGGTGCATAATCGCGGGCTCAGAGGAGCTGCAATTCCACCGCCTGGGGGCCGCGGCCACGCTTGTCCGGCTGGACCTCGAAGCTGATTCTCATGCCTTCGTTCAATTCGGGGATGCCCGAACGCTGAACCGCGGTGACATGCACGAATACGTCCTTGCCGCCACCTTCCGGTGACACGAATCCGTAGCCCTTGGCCTGGTTGAAAAACTTGATGGTGCCATTCTGGCGCATGCGGGGATTGCTCCTTGTCCCGTTTCCTCAACTGCCCCGTCACGGAATGTGAGCTTCCGAATACGGGAAGGCACAGCTCGTCAAAACAGCGGGAAAGGCAGTCAGCGGATGCATGCCCCCATGCCCCGTATTCAGTCTTCACCGGGTTCGAAACGCTTTGCCCGACCGGAGTCACATCTCTGTGATCCGGCGCGGGACTATGACCCAAGGCCGGTTTCTCGGCAAGGCTGATTTGGCGGCAACCAAGCCGCGTCTTAAGGCTTGCTCTTATGCCCACCCGGCCCTAATTCTTTCTCATCTATTCGAGGTTTCAATGCGGTCAACGATACGGCTGGTGTTGGGGGCGGCGAGTATGGTTATTGCGCTCGGGCCGGAGGCAGCGCGGGCGGCACCTTCCTTCTCGACGGCTTATTCCTACTACAGCGTATCGGGCACGACCGCGACCGGCATCTATGCGTCGCTGCTCCGGTGGCAGATAAATCGCAGCAGGCACTTTGCATCCACGTCCATCAGCATCGGCAAGCCAGGAACCGCCAGCTCGGCGAAAGGTTGCCGTGTCGACCATCTGCCGGTCAAATTCCTCATCCGTCTGCCAAAGCACAGTAACGAAGCCTCCCTGCCGGCGAATGACCGCCGCTTGTGGCAGCAGTTTTCCAGTTTCGTCAGGAAACACGAGGAGACGCATCGGGCCATCTGGATGGGCTGCGCGCGCAGCCTCTATGCCAGGGTCGCGGGCTTTCATGCCCGCAGCTGCGATGCGGCGGTGAAGAATGCGAAACGCGTCTTCGAGCAGACCCGCGGCACTTGCCTGAAGAAGGATGCCGCTTTTGACGCCGCAGAGAGACGACACTTTGACAGCCACCCCTTCATCAGGGCGGCTGAAGCGCCGATCTACAGGCCGATAAAGACCAGGCCAACCAAGCTCGTGGCGAAGAAGCGCAAGCGGTCCGTCTCCTTGCCGAACTGATCTTGGCCGCAGGGCGATCGGTGGCGTAGCGTCGGCTTTCCTCGGCAAGCCGCGACAGCCGGCAACCAAGTCTCGTCTTGGCGCTTGCGGCGAGAAGGCCTATGCCGCGACCGTGATGGAATCGACCCAGGAAGGCAGGCTGCAGCAGGCCAACAGTTGCCGCATGACGAATTACCAGATCAAGGCGGATTTCACCATTCGCCTGCCGAAGCTCGCCAATGAAAAAGCCCTTTCACCCGGGGTTCGCGACCGCTGGCAGCAATTCTCGGGCTTTCTCAGGAAGCATGAGGAGACACATCGCGCGATCTGGATGGACTGCGCCCGGGAGATCGAGGCCAAGGTGAGCGTATTGCGTGAGCGAAACTGCGACATGGTCGAGCGCAAGGCGCAGGCCATCCGCGACCAGATCCAGAAAGCCTGTACCCGTAAGCATGTCGCCTTCGATGCCTCCGAGCAGAAGCGGCTGGCCAAGCATCCTTTCGTGCGGATGGTTCTTTCGCCCGCCTACAAGCCGCTCAAGCCCAAGACCACGGCGCTCGCGGCAAAGAAGCGCAAGAAGTCGAGCGCGGCCTTGCTGAACTGATCAGGCGCCGGCGATCTCACTGCCCGCGATTATTGGATGACATCGGCGCCACCGGCGGTACCGGCGATCTCGTCTTCCTCGAAGATCTGCTGCGGATCGGAAGGCAGCACGGTGACGCGCGTGCCGATCGGCGTCATGCGGTAGAGCTCGACCACATCCTGGTTCAGCATGCGGATGCAGCCGGACGACATCGCCTTGCCGATCGATTTCGGCGCATTGGTGCCATGGATGCGGAACAGCGTGTCCTTGCTGTTCTGGTAGAGATAGAGGGCTCTGGCACCCAACGGATTGTCGGGTCCGCCCGGCTGTCCGTTCGCCCATTTGGCGGCATTGGGATCGCGCGCCACCATTTCGGCGGGCGGGTTCCAGGTCGGCCACATCTGCTTGGCGCCGACTTGCGCCTCGCCTGACCAGGAGAAGCCTTCCCGCCCGACGCCGACGCCATAGCGGATCGCCTGCTGACCGGGCAGGATCTTGAACAGATGCTTCGTCTTGGTGTCGACGACGATGGTTCCCGGCCACTCATGACCGAGATACTCGACCGTCTGGCGGCGGAACTCCGCCGGGATCTTCTTCAGGTCGACTTGCGGAATGGGAAAGGGATCGACCGTGCCGTCGGTGGTCGACATGTTCTCTTCCTGGCCGAAGCCGTTGCGTGACGCAAGGACAAGCCCGGCGCCGGCCACCATCGACCTGCCGAGAAATGAACGTCTTGTGATGAATTTTGCCAAACGACCCCTCCGTCCACGACCGCTGTTCTGCTTCTAACGCGCAGGAACGCATCTTGGTTCAATAGACTCGGAGAGCGGGCTGAATGGGGCTGTCTGATGGCTTTATTTTGACGCGCTGAGAACCCGTCCCGCCACCGCGTCGAGCTTCCCGAGCAGTTCTGGATCGCGCTTCTCGGGTGCCGTCATGATCGCATATTCGAGCGCCTGGTCGGAACCGACCTGGCAGGCCGGATGCTGGCGCGGAAAATCCTTGGCGAGCCGCGTCACGAAGCGCCGGGCATTCTCGCTGTTGCCTTTCAGCACGCGCAGGATCGACATGATGTCAACCTCGCCATGATGCGGATGCCAGGAATCATAGTCGGTCACCATCGCGACGGTGCAGTAAGGCAGCTCCGCCTCGCGCGCGAGCTTCGCTTCCGGCATGTTGGTCATGCCGATCACGCTGCATCCCCACGACCGGTAAAGTTGCGATTCGGCGAGGGTGGAGAATTGCGGGCCTTCCATCACCAGATAGGTCCCGCCGCGCGCGTAAGGCACGTTCTCCGCCTTGAGCGCCGCCTCCGCCAGGTCCTGCAATGTCGGCGACACCGGATAGGCGAGTGACACATGCGCCACGCAACCGGTACCGAAGAAGCTCTTCTCGCGCGCGAAGGTGCGGTCGATGAACTGGTCGACCAGCACGAAGTGCCCGGGCGCGAGCTCCTCGCGAAACGAGCCGCAGGCCGACAGCGAGATGATATCGGTGACGCCGGCCCGCTTCAGTATGTCGATATTGGCGCGGTAGTTGATCGTGGTGGGCGAGAAGCGGTGGCCGCGGCCATGGCGGGGCAGGAAGACCACCGGCAGGCCGTCGATTTCGCCACGCCGCAGCTGGTCGGAAGGCTCGCCCCAGGGCGAGGCGATCGTTTCCCAGCGGGCGTCGTCGATGTCGATGTCATAGACGCCCGATCCGCCGATGATGCCGAGAACCGATTTCGTCATTGCCCACCCCGTGGAGTTTTCCTGCGCCCGCGAATGATGTACAGCCTTGATCGGCGCATTGAAAGTGGCTGCCGCGATGAGGATGTATCATGCGATCCGTGTTGGCCGCCCTGTTTCTTGGTTATGCGATCACCGTCCCGACCTGGAGCGTGGCGGCCGAAACCTGCGGCGCATCTGTCGCCGCCCAAATGGAATGGCCGACCGCCACACCCGAGCAAGCCGGATTCGATACGGCCCTTCTTTGCTCGATCGACGCGACGCTCGACAGATCGCCGCAGATGAAGATCCACGCGGTCGTCGTCATCCGCCGCGGCAAGCTTGTGTATGAGACTTACCGGCCGGGCGACGACAATGAATGGAGATCGCAGCCCCGGACCATGGCCTATTCCGCGCAGGTGAAGCACGACATGTACTCGGTCAGTAAGAGCGTCGTCTCCCTGCTCGCCGGCATCGCCATCGATCGCAGGCACATCGCGAGCGTCGAGGAACCCTTGTTTGCCTTCTACACCGACTCCGCGGCTCTGCAAGAGCCGCGGAAGGTTACGATCAGACTGCGCCATCTCTTGACCATGACATCGGGACTCGCCTGGGATGAGGTGGCCCCCTATGACGATGACCGCAACGATCAGTTTGCGATGATCCGATCGGTCAATCCCTATCGCTTCGTACTCGCCAAGCCCCTGCAACATGAGCCCGGCGCCAGATGGAACTATAGCGGCGGCGATACCCAGCTTCTCGGCGGGATCGTGCAGCGGACAACACGCAAGTTCCTTGCCGATTTCGCCAAAGAAGCCTTGTTCGACCCGCTTGGCATTACCGACTTTCAATGGATGAAGATGCCGGCCAATGGCGAGTTCGCTGCCGATTCGGGATTGCGCCTGCGCCCGCGCGACATGGCCAAGATCGGCCAGCTCGTGCTCGACAAGGGCATGTGGAATGGCCGGCGGATCGTTTCGCGGGAATGGATCGATGAAGCGACCAGAACCCATGTCACGGGCTTCAATGAGGATATTCCTTCTCTCGGCTATGGCTATCAATGGTGGACCGATCACGGAAAAGTCGGTGACCGCGACATATCGTGGGTCAGTGCGCAGGGCCATGGCGGACAGCGGCTCTATGTGGTTCCCGCCTTTGACCTCGTGGTGGCAATAGCGGCGGGGCTCTACGGCGAGGAGAGCCAGGACTGGGTCTCCTTCGACATTCTCGACAAATTCGTCCTCGCCGCCATCCGGAACTGATCGTCATTCGGCCGGCAGCCTGTCAGGCATGGCCTCCCGCCGCGACCGGAGCACGCGGATCTGCGCGCCGGTCAAACCGAGCCGCTGTGCCCGGCGATCGACGAAATGGCTGAAATGGCGCGCCGTATCGACCAGTGCGCCCACGAATTCACGCCGCAGCGAACGCTTCATGCTCATCGCCATAAGCCTCCTGTTTGTCAGGTGGCTTACGATTTCGGCGGCGAGGTGGCGTTTTGCTTACATCTCGGCAATGTGGCGCGTGGCGGATGCTTATAATTCGGCAAGGAATGTCGATGATCCAGGAAGCCATCATCGGCATTGGAACATGCCTGCGCTATATATCGGTCAGGCAAACAGAAACTTGTCCGGCGTCAGCGGCAGCTCGCGAACGCGTTTTCCCGTGGCATTGAACGCAGCGTTGGCGATGGCGGCCGCGACCCCGGTGATGCCAATTTCACCGATGCCGCGCGCTCCCATGGGGGTACGGGGATCGGGAATATCGGTCCACAGCACATCGATGTCCGGCACGTCGAGATGCACCGGCACGTGGTAATCCGCGATCGAGGCGCTCATGATCCTTCCGGTTCGCTCATCGAACAAGGTCTCCTCGGTCAGCGCCATGCCGATTCCCATGATCATGCCGCCTCGAAACTGGCTCGCGGCGGTCTTCGGGTTGAGAATGCGGCCACAATCGAAGCAACCGACAAGTCGGTCCACGCGGACCTCTCCTGTCACTTCGCTCACGCGCAGCTCGCAAAAGATCGCCGACCTGCTGTGCATCGAGAATTTGAGCATTTCGAGGGGCGCACCGCTCTCTCCTGACACGCTGACCTCGCGGCGTGCCGCACGCTTGAGGATCGACACGAAGCTCTCGTGGCGAGATTGATCGTCGATCTTCCGCAGGCCGCCATTGGCAAATTCGATCTCCCCCACCTTCAGACCAGCGAGAGGCGTGTCGTTGCCAGCCAGGCGCAGCAGCTCGCTGGCCAGCTTTCCGCTGGCCGCATTGATGGCCGCCCCCAGCGAAGCGGTCTGCGACGAACCACCGGCAAAGCTGCCAAAGGGCAGGCTGGTATCACCGATCCTGACCGTGACTCGTTCCAGTGGCAAGCCAAGACGGTCCGCCGCGTGCTGTCGCTGCACCGTCGCGGTGCCGACGCCCATCTCATGCGCGGCACTTGAAACCGTGGCTTGACCGTCGCCGTCGATGGTGATCCGGGCGGACATGCCGGGCATCCGGGCATATGGGAAGGAGCCCGTCGCACAGCCCATGCCGAGAAGCCACTCATTATCCTTGCGCGAACGCGGCGTTGCCGCGCGACGATTCCAGCCGAACCGCTTCGCGCCCAGGTCATAAGCCAGCATCAGGTCGCTTTGGGAATGCGGCGTGCCGGTGACCGGATCGCAATCGGCGACGTTGCGGCGCCTGAGCTCGATGGGATCCATCCCCAATCCATGCGCCAGTTCGTCCATTGCGCATTCGATCGCGAAAGTGCCGACGGCTTCTCCGGGCGCGCGCATGAAGGTGTTCGCCAGCACATCGAGGTCGAGAGTGTGCTGGACGACGTCGAAGCTGGCCGATGCATAGAGCGATCGGCTGGTCAGGGTGAACGCCTCGTCGCAGACGCTGTGCGGCGGCTTTACCGAGAAGCCGTGGTGGATCAGTCCCATGAGCTTTCCGTCGGCGTCAGCGGCAAGAGCGACGCGCTGTTCCGTCGGTGACCGGCCGCCGATCAGACGATGCATGCCGGCGCGGGACAGAACGATACGCACCGGCCGGCCGGCAAGCTTGGCCGCTGCGGCGCCCAGGATCTGGTAATCCCACAGCGCCTTCCCGCCGAAGCCCCCGCCAACGAAGGGCGAGCTCACATGCACCTGTGTCTCCTTGATGCCGAAAACCTTGGCGAGTGAGCCGGCTGTGCCGTTCAGCATCTGCGTTGCGTCATGAACGATCAGCCGGTCGCCATTCCAGGCGATCGTCGCGGAATTGGGCTCGATCGGATTGTGATTGTGCCACGGCGTTCGATAGGTCGCATCAACACTGCGCACAGCTCTCCGGAACGCCGCCTGCACATCGCCTTTCTTCAGCCGATTCCTCTCGATCATGAGCGAGTCGGGCGTCCGCGCATCGGCCTTGGCATCCTCGAACCGCGTGCGTGCGGCGACGCTCTCGTAGCTTGCTTTGACCAGCGATGCGGCGTGATCGGCTTGCTCCTGCGTTTCGGCCAGTACCACTGCGACCGCCTGCCCGTTCCAGCGAATCTCCGGGTCCTGCATCACCGGCAGAATGTTGTTGCCGGCGGCCTTGAGATTGGCCAGTCCAATCGGCGGCGGCAACGCCATCTTGGGCGCGTTGCGATGCGTCATGACAAGAACGACGCCCGGCGCCGCCTCGGCGGAGGAGACGTCAATCTCCGAGATCCTGCCGCGGGCGATAGTCGAATGGACGCAAGCGGCATAGAGCAAACGCTCCATCGGCACCTCGGCGGCGAAGCGCGAGGAACCCCGCACCTTGTCAGGACCATCGAGGCGCGACTGTTGTGTGCCGAGGGTGACGCGTCGCTCTATCAATGGATCGGGCTTGCCGCCCGGCAGCCAGCTGCTGGGGACATAGCTCATCGCGGTGCGGACACCGCCGACGATGGCGTTCTGCAGCTTGCTCATGCTTCTGTTCCTGCGAGTTCGCTGAGCATGGCGACAATGGTCCTTTTCGCCAGCTCGACCTTGAATTCATTGCCATCGAAAGCCTTGGCGGCAGCGAGCTCGGTATCGGCGGCCTCGCGGAAACGCTCTCTCGTAGGAACCTGGCCGCGTAGAACTTGCTCGGCGCGCGCGGCGCGCCACGGCTTCGCCGCGACACCGCCCATGGCGATCCGCACGTCTTCGATTTTGCCCGCGGCGAGGCCCAGTCCTGCGGCCACCGAGACCAGCGCGAAGGCATAGCTCGAACGGTCGCGAACCTTGCGATAGCCGGAATTTGCCGCGGCTTCGCTCGGCGCGAGCTCGATCGCGGTGATCAATTCGCCCGGTCTCAATATCGTCTCGATCTCCGGATGATCACCGGGCAACCGATGGAGATCGAGCAACGGCACGTTTCTTTCGCCTCCGGCGCCGGCGAGATGCACGGTCGCGCCAAGTGCTGCGAGCGCCACGCACATGTCGGACGGATGCGTCGCGATGCAGTGCTCTGACGCGCCGAAGATCGCGTGATAGCGGTTGAAACCTTCGATGGCGTCACAACCGGCACCAGGTTCGCGCTTGTTGCAGTGCGATCCGGCGGCATCATAGAAGTAGGCACAGCGCGTCCTCTGGAGGATATTGCCCCCGACGGTCGCCATGTTGCGGATCTGTGCCGACGCGCCGGCCAGGATGGCACGCGATAGCATCGGATAACGCGCCCGCACGGCAGGATGCGCGGCAACGACGCTGTTGCGGACGGCGGCGCCGATCATCAGGCCGCCAGTTGGCGTATCCTCGATAAGGCCCGGCAGACGGGACACGTCCACCAGCGCGGCCGGCGCTTCGATGTTCTGCCGCATCAGGTCCACCAGATTGGTGCCGCCGCCGAGATAGCGGGCAGTTTCCGTTCTTGCGATGGACAGGGCTTCGGCCCGGTCGCCGGCACGCCGATAATCGAACGCTCTCATGCCGCGCCTCCGGCCATTATCTCCTCGATCGCTTCGACGATCCCGTTATGCGCGCCGCACCGGCAGAGGTTGCCGCTCATCCGTTCGCGTATCTCATGGCGCGTCGCGCCCATCGGGCCTTCGGTGAGATCGGCCGTCACATAGCTGGGGTCTCCCCTGCGCAACTCCTCGACCATAGCGATGGCGGAGCAAATCTGACCTGGTGTGCAGTAGCCGCATTGGAGGCCGTCATGCTCGATGAAGGCCTGCTGCAGCGGATGAAGCTGACCATCCTTCGCCGCCAGTCCTTCGATCGTCCACACCTCGCGCCCGTCCGCCTGGACCGCCAGCGTCAGGCACGACAGCACCCGCGTGCCATCGATGATGACGGTGCAGGCTCCGCAGCCCCCCTGATTGCAGCCCAGCTTTGTGCCGGTCAGGCCAAGCCGCTCCCTCAGCAGGTCAAGCAGCGAGATTCGCGGGTCATCCGGCAACGGATACTCCGTTCCATTGATGACGATTGCCATCGGTGCCTCCATTTACGGTTGGCCTCAAAACTGAGAGCCAGGGAAGCCATCAAGATAGTACGAAACTCGTAGTATTCAAGCCTGTGTGCCGGCGATTTTTTCCGTTAGCCGGATCAACTCGTCCTGTTCCCGCGGATCGAGCGACCGAAGCATGATACGGCACAATTCGCGATAGGCGGCGACGTGATCATCGATGGCCTGCCGTCCTTTGTGGGTCACGGTCAGCGCCAGCGATCGGCGATCGTCCTCGGTCCGGCGGCGCTCGATCAAGCTCCTCCGCACCAGCCGGTCGATGGCGGAGGACATCGTCGTCAAGGCGACATTGAGATATCGGGCGACGTCCCCCATGCCGCAACCGGGATTGTTGCCGATGAACACCAAGGTTTCGGCATCCAGGGCATTGAGCGCGTTATCCGTGGCGGCAGCGGCCTCCGCCACCTTGAATCGGCGCGTGAACCGCTCGAAGGCGCGGGTGAGCTGCTCGACTTGTACCTGGGTGGGTTCGGTCATGCCGGCACCAAAGCATGTTCGGTCCGCCAAAGCCAGCAATGCCCAGACCCGTCCGTTGCGACTTGTCGGTGCCGTTACGGGGACATCAGAAGAAAATGGCCGGAGAAGATCCGGCCATTCTCATTCGTCCTGCAATGGAATTCAGTGCTCGACCTTGGCCCAGACGCGCTGCTTTACGAGATAGAGCAGCACCGCGAAGATCGCGAGATAGATGATGGTGGCAAAGCCCATCGATTTGCGCTCTTCCATCTTGGGCTCGGCGGCCCAGGCGAGAAACGCCGAGACATCGCGCGCCATATCGTCAACCTTGTCCGGCGCGCCGTCATCGAAAGTCACCTGGCCGTCGGTGAGCGGCGGCGCCATCCCCATCCAATGGCCACTGGCGAAATAGGGATTGTAGTGCTTGCCTTCCACCGCCTCCTTGGCGATTTCCGGTGGCGGCTGCTCGAAGCCGGTCAGCACCGAATAGACATATTCAGGTCCGCCGATGCCGTTGACGAGCTGGTTGAAGGTGCCGTACCAGCCGGCCCGCGACTTGGTGATCAGCGACAGATCGGGCGGCAGCGCCCCGCCATTGGCGTTCTTCGCCGCCTGATCATTGGGGAATGGCGAGGGGAATCGGTCGGACGGCAGACCCGGACGATCGAACATCTCGCCGTCTTCGCCCGGTCCATCCTTGACAGTGAAGGTCGCAGCCAGCGCCTTGACCTGCTCCTCGGTGAAGCCTGGGCCACCGTGATCGGAGAGGTTGCGGAACGACAGGAGATGCATCGCATGGCAGGCCGAGCAGACTTCCTTGTAGACCTTGTAGCCACGCTGCAGCTGGCCCTTGTCGAATGTGCCGAAGGGGCCTTCGAAGGAATAGGAGATGTCCTTCGCATCCTTCTGGCCTTCGGCGGCAAAGGCCGGCACCGCGAGAAGAACCAGCGAGGCGGCGGCGAGTGTCTTGAGCAGTTTCATGGGTCTTTCTCCAGATCACTCGGCAGGCTGGGCCTGGCCTTGCGGCAAGGCGGGTTTCTTCTTGGCGAGCACGTCATCGGAGATCGATGAGGGCAGCGGCTTCGGCGTCTCGAGCAGGCCGAGCAGCGGCAGGATCACCAGGAAATGCACAAAATAGTAGATGGTGAAGAAACGCGACCACCACACATAGGCGCCCTCCGGCGGCTTCGAGCCCAGATAGCCAAGCGCGATGCAGGTTAAGACGAAGAACCAGAAGAACACCTTGTAGAGCGGCCGGTACGTGCCCGAGCGGACCTTGGACGTGTCGAGCCAGGGCAGCGCGAAGAGGATCAGGATCGAGCCGAACATCGCGACGACGCCGCCGAGCTTATCGGGAATGGCGCGCAGGATCGCGTAGAACGGCAGATAGTACCATTCCGGCACGATATGCGCGGGCGTCACGAGCGGATCGGCCGGCTGGTAGTTGATCGCGTGGCCGAGATAGTTCGGCGAGAAGAACAGGAACAGGCCGAAGAAGATGAGGAACACGACGATCGCGAAGGAGTCCTTCATCGTGTAGTAGGGGTGGAACGGCACCGTGTCCTGTCCCGACTTCACGCTCACCCCGGTCGGGTTGTTGTTGCCCGGCACGTGCAGCGCCCAGATATGCAGGCCGACCAGGCCGGCGAGCACGAAGGGCAGCAGATAGTGCAGCGAGAAGAAGCGGTTCAGCGTCGGGTTGTCGACCGCATAGCCGCCCCACAGCCAGGTGGTGACCGCTTCGCCGACAAACGGAATCGCCGAGAACAGGTTGGTGATCACCTTGGCGCCCCAGAAGCTCATCTGGCCCCAGGGCAGCACATAGCCCATGAAGGCGGTAGCCATCATCACTAGGTAGATGAGGACGCCGATGATCCACAGCACTTCGCGCGGCGCCTTGTAGGAGCCGTAATACATGCCGCGGAAGATATGGATATAGACGGCGATGAAGAACATCGACGCGCCATTGGCGTGCATGTAGCGCAGCAGCCAGCCGTAATTCACGTCGCGCATGATGTGCTCGACCGAATTGAAGGCGAGTTCGGCCTGTGGCGTGTAGTGCATCACCAGCACGATGCCGGTGATGATCTGCACCACCAGCATGAGGGCGAGGATGCCGCCGAAGGTCCACCAGTAGTTCAGGTTCTTCGGCGTCGGGAAATCGAGAGCCGAGCTCTTGACCAGCTCGACGATCGGGAGGCGCTCATGCAGCCACTTCTCTGCGGCGCTCTTGGGTTGGTAATTCGAATGTCCGCCCATCGCGTGCCCTCTGTTAGCCGATACGGATCTTGGTATCGGAAATATATGCGTATATCGGCACCGGCAGGTTCTGCGGCGCCGGACCTTTGCGGATGCGCCCGGCGGTGTCGTAGTGCGAGCCGTGGCACGGGCAGAACCACCCGCCGTAATCGCCCTGCTGGCCGAGCGGCACGCAGCCCAGATGCGTGCACACGCCCATCATCACCAGGAGCTTCTCCTTGCCGTCGACCACGCGATTGACGTCGGTGGCGGGATCGCCCTCTTTCACATTGGCGTTGCGCGCATCGGGATCGGGCAGGTCGGAAACCGGCACCGCCTTGGCGTCGTCGATCTCCTTCTGGGTGCGATGACGCACGAAGACCGGGTTGCCGCGCCACTTGATGGTAATGCTTTGGCCTTCCGCGATCGGCGCGATGTCGAGCTCGATCGAGGCCAGGGCGCGCACCGAGGCGTCGGGATTCATCTGGTCGATAAACGGCCAGGCCACCAGGGCCGCGCCCACCGCACCGGCCGCACCGGTGGCTATGTAGAGAAAGTCGCGCCG
This sequence comes from Taklimakanibacter lacteus, assembly GCA_003576695.1. GTDB lineage: Bacteria > Pseudomonadota > Alphaproteobacteria > Rhizobiales > Aestuariivirgaceae > Taklimakanibacter > Taklimakanibacter lacteus. Next base: position 199,580 of record QOZQ01000004.1, on the reverse strand, counting down.
GTTCGGATCGGCATGTTCGGCTGTGGACACGTGGCAGTTTCCTCTCGCAAAGGGCACACCGGCAGGCCCGCGCAAACGGGTCGGCACACGAATTGGTGTGTTTTTGGCATCGGGTTTCCGGAATGTCTAGCCATCAAGTGTCGCAGTGACGGGATAGTTGGCGCTTGTCCCCATCCGGGGCTAAAGAGCTGAAAACCATGATCGAAATCGCCCTCTTCCAGCCCGATATTCCGCCCAATGCGGCGACCATCATGCGCATGGCCGCCTGCTTCGGCCTGAAGGTACGGATCATCGAGCCCGCGGGCTTCACCTGGTCCGATTCTTCGCTGAAGCGCGCCGGCATGGACTATCTCGACCATGCCCTGGTGCTGCGCGACGCCTCCTGGACCGCCTTCCGCACCGCCAGCCGGGGGCAACGTCTGATCCTTGCCTCGACCAAAGCCGCGACGCCCTATACCGATTTCAGCTTCCGGGCGGGCGACATCCTCCTCATGGGCCGCGAGAGCTCGGGCGTGCCGGATGAGGTTCATGACGCCGCCGACGCCCGCCTCCTGATCCCCATGCGGGAGGGCCTGCGCTCCCTCAATGTGGCGCTCGCTTGCGCCATGATCACCGGTGAAGCCTTGCGCCAGCTCAAGGCTTTCCCCTGAAGTTGGCCCAAAGCTGGGGTGTGTCGAGAAAACGCTTTGTCATTCGGGCCAGGCTTCGCCAGAATCGGCCCATGACCCTATCCCCCGAGCAGCGCCGGACAGTGGCGCGCGCCTGGTTCGAAGAGCTGCGCGATCAGCTCTGCGCCCAATTCGAGCAACTGGAAGACGAGATCGGCGGAACCGATCCGGCTGGCCGCTTCATCCGCAAGGACTGGACACGCCAGGATCACACGGGGGCTGCCGGCGGCGGAGGCGTCATGTCGATGATCCATGGCCGCCTGTTCGAGAAGGCCGGCATCCATTGCTCCACGGTACATGGCGAGTTTTCGCCTGAGTTCCGCAAGCAGATACCGGGTGCGGAGGAGGATCCGCGCTTCTGGGCTTCGGGCATCTCGCTCATCGCCCATCCGCGTAGTCCCTTCGTGCCCACCGTGCACATGAACACGCGCATGGTGGTAACGTCGAAGTCCTGGTTCGGTGGCGGCGCCGACCTGACCCCGGTGCTCGACCGCCGGCGCAGCCAGGATCATGCCGACAGCATCGCCTTCCACGCGGCCATGAAGCGGGCTTGCGATGCGCATGCGGTCGCCGACTACGCGAAATACAAGAAATGGTGCGATGACTATTTCTTCCTGCCGCACCGCCAGGAGCCGCGCGGCATTGGCGGCATCTTCTTCGATTATCTCGATTCCGGCGACTGGGCGGCGGATTTCGCTTTCGTGCAGGAGGTAGGCAAGGCTTTTCGCGCCGCCTATCCTCCGATCGTGCGCGCCAATATGAACGAAGCCTGGACCGAAGCCGACCGCGAGGAGCAGCTCATTCGCCGTGGCCGCTATGTGGAGTTCAACCTGCTGCATGACCGCGGCACGATCTTCGGCCTCAAGACCGGCGGCAATGTCGAGTCCATCCTGTCGTCGCTGCCGCCCGAAGTAAAATGGCCCTGAGGAGGGAGAATATGGATCTGCGCAACGGCTTCGACATCAAGCGCTATATCAGGACGATCCCCGACTATCCGAAGAAGGGCATCCTGTTCCGCGACATCACCACCCTCCTCGCCAATCTGCATGCCTTCCGCGCCGCCGTCGATGAGCTGGCCTGGCCGTTCCTCAAGGCTGAGATCGACTATGTTGCCGGCATCGAAGCCCGTGGCTTCATTTTAGGCGGCGCGGTCGCCCATGTGCTGGGCCGCGGCTTCGTGCCCATTCGCAAGAAGGGCAAGCTGCCCTACAAGGTGATCGGCCAGGACTACGCGCTCGAATATGGCGTCGACACGATCGAGATCCATGCCGATGCGGTAAGCAGGGGCGACCGCATTCTCCTGATCGACGATCTCGTCGCCACCGGCGGCACCGCCAATGCCGCCATCGATCTCATCCGCAAATCGGGCGGCGAAGTGGTGGCGGCGGCCTTCGTCATCGACCTTCCCGATATCGGCGGCAGCAAGCTTCTGCGCGACAAGGGTGTCAAGATCCACACACTGGTATCTTTCGAGGGGCACTAAAAATCTCCTTCCCCTTGCGGGGAAGGTGGTGCGAAGTGCTGAATGGGGTGAGCCAGCCGCAAAGCCTTGCAGGAATGGCGCGGCTGTCATGCCCATCCTTCTACAGCCCGGCCTCGCATTTCCGTGTAAGCGGTCACCATGAGCGAGACCACCACCGAGAGCGCGCCGGTCACGGCAGCCCCGCTGCCGTGGCTCGGCTATGCTTTCACGGCCATGGGCGCCGCCCTCTTCTCTTCCAAGGCCATCTTCATCAAGCTCGCTTATCTCGAGAAGTCGGATGCCGCCCTCATGCTCGCTCTGCGCATGATGATGTCGCTGCCCTTCTTCCTCGCCGTCGGCCTCTATGCGCTCTATCTGCACCGTCGGGCCGGCCGGCCTTATCCGAGCCGGCGTGTGGTGGCGCTTGCCTGCCTCAACGGCTTCATCGGCTATTATGTCGCCGCCTATCTCGATTTCGCCGGTCTCGTCTTCATCACCGCCCAGCTCGAGCGACTGGTGCTCTTCACCTATCCGGTCTTCGTGATGCTGCTGGGCTGGCTGTTCTTCAAGGGCCGCATCACTCTGCGCGGGCTGATCGGCGCCGGCATCACCTATTCCGGTCTCGCGCTCATCTTCTCAAGCGGCGTGTCGGTCGATGGCTGGAACGCCGTCATCGGCACGATCCTGGTGCTGGGCGCCGCGCTCGCTTTCGCGCTCTATCAGTTGCTCGCCAAAAACCTGATCTCGGCCATGGGCAGCACGCTCTTCACCGCCATCGCCATGTCCTCGGCGGGCGTCGCGAGCCTCGTCCACTATGCCATTACCTCGCACGGCGTCGGTCCAGCGGTCTCCTCGCACTATCTGATGCTGGTGGCGGGCTGTGCCTTCTTCGCCACCGTGCTTCCCGCCTTCTTCATCAATGCCGGCCTTGGCCGCATCACGCCCCAGGCCTCCTCGATGATCTCGACCCTCTCGCCGCTGGTTACCATCATCCTGGCGGTGATCTTCCTCGGCGAGGCCTTCACTTTCGTGGACGCCATCGGCACGACGCTGATCGTTTTGGGTGTCGGTTTCTACGCCTGGTCGGATGCCAGGGCGCCGAAGGCGACTACAGAAGGCTGATTTAGGAGCCTCCCCCGTCCTATGGCGGCCCAAGATGACAGGTGATATGATCCACTGTACCAGATACCCTTGGGATTTGCACCATGAGCTCATCAAAGGCCTCGGATAATCAGGATGCCATCAACAGCAGCAACTGGTATCAGAAGATGCGGGCTGCGACGAAAGCCCATGGCGTCAAATGGCGGAAACAATTCACGCCGGAAGAATTACAGTTCATCGAAAACGCAATGCATTCTGAATGCACTTGGGTCGCCCGCGCGAACAGGGAAGGCCTGCCGGGCCCCAGAAGATTTGGTGTGATAGACGATTGAGCCGGACGTGAAGCCTCACGCCACGCTGTCGGGCAGCACTTCCTTGCGTTTCGTCATGAAGGCCTGAAGTGCTTCATCAAGGCCCGGATCGAGAACCGGCGCCTCATAGTCGCGGAGCATTCGCTTCCACGTCTCGTTTGCGCGCTTCGTCGCATCCTTCTCGCCATCATCGCGCCACTGCTCGAAGGAATTGTTGTCGGCGACGAGCGAGCGCCAGAAGGCCGTCTCGAAATTGGCCTGGGTATGGGCGCAGCCGAGGAAATGCGACCCCGGCCCCACTTCGCGGATGGCCGACAGCCCCTGCCCGTTCTCGGAGAAGTCGACGCCTTCGGCGAAGCGCTGGAACATGGTGAGCTGGTCGGCGTCGATGATGAATTTCTCATAGGAGCTGACGAGCCCGCCTTCGAGCCAGCCCGCCGCATGCAGCATGAAATTGACCCCGCCCATCAGCGCCGGCCACAGCGTGTTGGCGGTCTCATGCGCGGCCTGCGCGTCGGTGACCTTGGAAGCGCACAGGCCGCCGCCTGAGCGGAAGGGCACGCCCAACCGGCGCGCCAGCTGGGCCGCGCCGAACAGCACATGCGCCGGTTCCGGCGTGCCGAAAGTGGGTGCGCCCGACTGCATCGAGATCGAGCTCGCGAAAGTGCCGAACACGACGGGTGCTCCAGGACGGCAGAGCTGCGCGAAGGCCATGCCGACCGAGGCTTCGGCGAGGATCTGGGTGAGCGTGCCGACCACCGTCACCGCCGACATGGCGCCCGACAGAATGAAGGGCGACACGACAGTGGCCTGGTTGGCGCGTGCATAGACCTTGAGCGCCCCCACCATCGTGCCGTCGAAGACGAGTGGCGAATTGGCGTTGATGAGATTGATCAGCACGCAATTCTGGTCGACGAATTCATCGCCGAACACCATCTTTGCCATCGTCACGGAATCTTCGGCACGCTCGGGCGCCGTGACCGAGCCCATGAAAGGTTTGTCGGAATAGCGGATATGGCTGTAGACCATGTCGAGATGGCGCTTGGCCACCGGGATGTCGACCGGCTCGCACACGGTGCCGCCGGAATGATGCAGCGACGGCGACATGTAAGCGAGCTTCACGAAATTGCGGAAATCCTCGATCGTCGCATAGCGCCGGCCCTCATCGAGATTGCGGATGAAGGGCGGGCCATAGACCGGCACGAAGATCGTGTTGTTGCCACCGACCGTGACGGAGCGCTCAGGGTTCCGCGCATATTGCACGAACTCGCGTGGCGCCGTCTTGATGAGCGAGCGCACCAGGCCCTTGGGGAAGCGCACCCGATCGCCCCTCACATCCGCCCCCGCCGCCTTCCACATCGACAGCGCCTCGGCGTCGTCGCGGAAATCGATGCCGATCTCCTGCAGCACCGTCTCGGCATTGGCCTCGATGAGCTCGAGCTGCTCGGCGCTGAAGGGTTCATAGAGCGGAACCTGGCGGCGGATGAAGCCCTGCTGCTTGGCCGTGCCGGAAGTGCGCGCGGCGCGGCGCGCCTCGGCGCCGCCGCGGGCGCGGCGGCCGCCTGAGGAAGGAAGGGTCTGGGCTTCGGACATCATCACACCGTTGAATTCATCTCACCTCCTCGGGTGATACGCTCAACAGGGCCCCGGAGACGGCGCATTTCCGCCTTGGCATGGCGCGGAAACGACCTTGTCGATGGCGCATCGGCTTATCCTGAAACCGCACTGCACTTTTACGGCCGATGCGCTACCAAATCAGGTCGAGGCGTTCCAGTCCGTGGAAATGATAGGCATCCCGGTAGGCTGGCCGTCGGGCCAGCTTCAGCCCCGGCAGGCGCTGGAACAGGATCGGCAACGCCACATTGAGCTCCAGCCGGGCGAGCGGCGCACCGACGCAGAAATGGATGCCGGCGCCGAAGCTTACATGCGGATTGGGCGTCCGCAACGGATCGAACCGGTCGGGCTCGGAAAAGCGCGCCGGGTCACGATTGGCGGCGCCGAGCAGCAGGCCGACCGTCTCGCCTTTCTTCAATCTGAGGCCGTTAAAATCGACATCTTCCAGTGCATAGCGGGTGAAGAGATGAAGCGGCGCATCGAAGCGCAGCAGTTCCTCGATATGGCCTTCACCGAGATCCGGTCCCGCCTGCCGCTCTTCCAGGAGCGCCTTTACCCCATTGCCGATGGCATGCACGCTCGCTTCATGCCCGGCATTGAGGAGCAGGACTGCCGTGGTGATGAGCTCCTCCTCGGAGAGCGACTTTCCCTCCGCCTCGGCGGCGATCAGCTGGGAGAGCAGGTCATCGCCCGGACTCTTGCGCCTTTCCCGCACGAACCCCCGCATGAAGGCGCTGAAGGCAATGGTCGCTTCGACCGCCTTGCGTTCGATCTCCGGATCGCGCCGCGCCTGGTACATCGCCACCATGTCATGCGACCAGGCGAGAAGCTGCGGTCCCGTTTCAACCGGCACGCCCAGAAGCTCGGCGATGACCGTGATGGGAATGGGCGTTGCGAGATGCTCGAGCAGCTCGACCTCGCGCCTGGTTGCGAAGCCATCGATCAGCTCATGCGTCAACTGTGCGATGCGCGGCCGCAACCGCTCGACCGTGCGCGACAGGAAGGCCCGGTTGACGAGGCCGCGCAGCCTCGTATGCACCGGCGGCTCGGTCTCGAGCAGCGAATGCTGCTCGAACGCGTAGAACGGCCTCAGATGCTCAGGTGTTTCAGGCCAGCCCAGCTCGGCGCGCGACATCACATGCAGGATCTGGCGGCCGAAGCGGCGGTCGCGCAGCAGTGCCGCCACATCGTCATGGCGCGCGAAGCACCAATAGCCATAGTCTTCCCATTTGAAGACGGGGACCGCCTCGCGCAGGCGCTCATAAGCGGGATAAGGATTATTGAAGAACCCGGTCTCGCGCGGGTCGAGGCTGACGCTCCGGTGGCTGGTATCGATCTTCATGTCCGTCTGGCCTAGCCGCAAACCGCTGAAGGCATAACATGAAAGCCCATATCAGTGTCGATATCGAAGGGGTGACCGCCATCGCAGGGGGAAATCGCAGGCTGCTCATGCTGAATTTCGCTACGTAGCCAGCTTCCGGCGCAGGGCTGGCAGGGATGACAGCACGGCCCGCCGCCGCTATTGTGCGCCCCTTCGTGAAAGTTCCGTCATGACAACAACTGGACCGCAACGCTCCAGCGCGGAGTTCATCGCGCTCATCGCCCTCACTTTCTCGCTGATAGCGATGTCGATCGATTCGATGCTGCCGGCCCTGGGCGATATCGCCAACGATCTCGGCGCCCGCGACCCGAATGACCGCCAGCTCGTCCTGACGGCTTTCTTCGGCGGGCTGACGCTGGGCCAGTTCATCTATGGGCCCATTTCCGACAGCACCGGCCGCAAGCCCGCAATGTATGCCGGCATCATCTGCTTCATCGCCGGCGGCCTCATTTGCGCCCTCACCCATGATTTCACCACCCTGATTCTGGGCCGCGTGCTTCAAGGGTTCGGCGCCGCCGGGCCGCGCATCGTCGCCATGGCGATGGTGCGCGATCTCTATGCCGGGCGCGCCATGGCGCGCATCATGTCCTTCGTCATGGCGGTGTTCATTCTGGTGCCGATCCTCGCCCCCTCGATCGGCCAGCTCATGCTGCTCTTCGCCAGCTGGCGCGGCATCTTCTACGGCCTGGTGATCGTCGGCATCATCGACTTTCTCTGGCTGGCGACACGCCAGGAGGAGACGCTGAAGCCTGCCGACCGCGTTCCCCTTTCGCTCGGCCATATCCTGCGCGCCACCCGCGAGGCGCTGAGCAACCGCGTGACGCTCGGCTATACGCTGGCGACCGGCTTCGTCTTCGGCGCCTTCATCAGCTATCTCGGCACATCGCAGCAGATTTTCCAGGAGCAGTACGGCACCGGCAAGCTCTTCGCCCTGTTCTTCGGCATTCTCGCGGCCGGCATCGGCCTCGCCTCTATCGTCAATGCCAAGCTGGTGATGCGTTTCGGCATGCGCAATCTGTCGAAATGGGCGCTGTGGTCGGCCTGCCTCCTGTCCGTGGGCTTCCTGGGTGTTGCCTATCTCCTGGACGGGCATCCGCCGCTCTGGGCTTTCGTCTCCTTCATGACGGTGCTGTTCTTCTTCAACGGCCTCCTCTTCGGCAACTACAATGCGCTGGCGATGGAGCCGATGGGCCATATTGCGGGCGTTGCCGCGGCGGTGACCGGTTCGCTGTCGAGCCTTGTTGCGGTCAGTGCCGGCACCCCGATCGGGCGCCTCTATGACGGCACGGTCATCCCGTTGATCGCGGGCTTCGCCTGCATGGGCCTTGCCGCCCTCCTCGCCACCGAATGGGCGGAAAGAGGCCGCCGTGCTCTCGCCATCACGCCGAGCTGATCGCCACCGATGACGACACCGGCACCGCAACGCTCCAGCGTGGAATTCATCACGCTGATGGCCCTCACTTTCTCGCTCATCGCCATGTCGATCGACGGCATGCTGGCGGCGCTGGGTGACATCGCGCGCGACCTCGGCGCCGGCGACCCGAATGACCGCCAGCTCGTCCTTACCGCCTTCTTCGCCGGGCTCACCGTCGGCCAGTTCATCTATGGCCCCATTTCCGACAGCACCGGACGGAAGCCGGCAATGTATGCCGGCATCGGCTGCTTCATTGCCGGCGGGCTGATCTGCGCCGTCACCACCGACTTCACCACCATGATCCTGGCGCGCGCTTTGCAGGGCTTCGGCGCCGCGGGCCCGCGCATCGTCGGCATGGCCATGGTGCGCGACCTTCATGGTGGCCGCGCCATGGCGCGGATCATGTCCTTCGTGATGGCGGTGCTGATCCTGGTTCCGGTCATGGCGCCCTCGATCGGCCAGCTCATCCTGTTCGTCGCCGACTGGCGCGCCATTTTCTTCGGTCTCGCGATCATGGGCATGGTCGATTTCCTGTGGCTGGCGATGCGCCAGAGCGAGACACTGGCGCCGCCCGACCGGGTACCCTTGTCGCTGCGCCGCATCCTGCTCTCGGCCCGGGAGGCGGTCACCCATCGCACCACCCTCGGCTACACCCTGGCGACAGGCTTCATCTTCGGCGCCGTCATCAGCTATCTCGGCACCTCACAGCAGATCTTCCAGGAGCAATATGGCACCGGCAGGCTGTTCGGTCTCTATTTCGGCATACTGGCTGCCGGCATCGGCCTTGCCGCCATTGTCAATGCCCGGCTGGTGAACCGCTTCGGCATGCGCAACCTGTCAAAATGGGCCCTGCGCACCTCATGCCTGCTGTCGATCGTCTTCCTGGTCATCGCCTTCCTGCTCGGGGGCCATCCCCCGCTCTGGGCCTTCATGGCCTATATGACCGTGCTGTTCTTCTGCAACGGCCTGCAGTTCAGCAATTACAGCGCGCTTGCCATGGAGCCCATGGGCCACATTGCCGGCGTGGCGGCAGCGGTGGTGGGATCCCTCTCCAATCTGGTCGCGGTGGGCACCGGCACGCCGGTCGGCCAGCTCTATGACGGCACGGTGATTCCGCTGGTCGCCGGATTCGCCGGCCTCGGCATTGCGGCGCTACTGGCAGCCGAATGGGCGGAACTGGGCCGACCCACCCGCACGATAACCCCCAGCTGATCAGTCCGGTTCGGGCAGCAGAATATCGGCTGAGACCGCCACGATCCCAAGTTCGCCTTCGCCTCGGTTCGCGATATGGCCGTCGCTGCCGGGAGAGATATAGACGAATTCATTGGCCTTCACGGGATGCGATGTGGTGCCAACCATCGCAACACCATCGCCGGATGCGACGATCCAATATTCGGCCTGCCGAAGCCGCGGCAAGGCCAGCACCTCGCCCGGCTGAACCGAAATACATCTCAGCGCATGCGGCCCGCCGCCTTGTCCGCTGCGCAGCAACGCATAGATCGTTTGCCAGGAACCGATATCCGTCCAGTCATGCAGAGCTGGCACAACCGCGGCACGTGCCGTCTTCTCCATGACGGCATAATCGATCGACCGGCCGGCAGCCCGCGCGAAAGCACTGTCCTGAGGCCGCACGACATGGGAATGGACGGCCGCTCCCTGCATGGCGGCGTGCACCGCCTCGACGGTTTCACCATCGAACCGTCGATACTCATCGATCAGGCTCGGTGCCTGAAACAGGAAATTGCCCGAGTTCCACAACAGGCCGTCACGCATATGGCGCGCGGCGCTGTCGGCATCCGGCTTCTCGATGAACCGGCGCACGCTCCGGGCATTGCCGGCCATCACCTCGCCCGGCTCGATATAGCCATAGCCGGTGGCCGCATGATCTGGCACGATTCCGAATGTGACGATCGCCCCTGATCTCGCCGCATCGAGCGCCGCCCTGCAAGTCCCTCGGAAGCCATCGCCATCGCGCACGACGTGATCGGCGGCAAGCGCAAGCACCATGGCATCGCCGCCACGCGTGGCGGCGATATGCAGGGTGCCCGCCAGAATGGCAGGGCCCGAGCCCTTTCGTTCCGGCTCAAGGATGATTTCTGCCGGTGCCCGAAGGGCCTTCAGCTGCCTTTCCACATGACCCTGACAGCTATGGTGGGTAATGATGACCGGCGTCGCGAAGAGGTCAGGATCGCGCAAGCGCAGCGCGGTCTCCTGGAATGTCGAATGATCCGCGAACAACGGCAGGAACTGTTTCGGCAGGCTCTCGCGCGAAATGGGCTGCAGGCGCGTGCCCGCCCCACCGCACATGATCAGAGGCGTGATCAGGCCGGCCATTGGCAACTATCCTCAGCCCCTCATGCGCTCGCCTTTGGGATCGAACAAGGGCTGGCGTTGCGGCTTCGCATTGTAGCGCTTGCCGATGATCTCGATCTCGAAGCCCTGGTCGTCCTCGGCGATCTCCTTCGGCACATAGCCGAGCGCCACCGACTGGCCGACAAAATGGGCATAGCCACCCGAGGTGACCCAGCCGACGACATTGTTTTTGTACCAAACCGGCTCATCGCCGATGACATCGACATCTCTGGTCTCGACCGTGAACGTCACGAGCCTGAGCTTGCCGCCCGCCTCCTTCTCCTTGAGGGCACCGTCACGGCCGATGAAATCATTCTTCTTGAAAGACACGAAGCGGCCAAGTCCCGCTTCCAGCGGCCCATAGATCGGACGGTATTCGCGCGCCCAGGTGCCCCAGGATTTTTCAAGGCGGAGCGACATCAACGCCCGGCCGCCGAAATGGACGAGGCCAAGATCGCGCCCCGCCTCGACGATCATGTCATGCGCGGCGGCGAGATAGTCCGATCGTACCCAGATCTCGAAGCCCAGATCGCCGGTGAAGGAGACGCGGCCGACCTTGGCCGGCACGATTCCCAGATCCATTTCGCGGAAGGCCATGAAGGGCATGGCGGCATTGGAGACATCTTCATCGGTCAGCCTGGCCAGAAGCTCGCGCGATTTGGGTCCGGCGATCGAAAGCCCGGCCAGCTCGAAAGCGAGCGGGCGCACCGCGACACTACCGTCCTTCGGCAGATGCGCCTCGAACCAGCGCATGTGATAGTTCTCGGCCGGGCCTGATCCGAAGATGTAGAAGCGCTCGTCGTCCGCCTTGGCGACGGTGAAGTCGCCGATGAGCTTGCCCGCTTCATTGAGCATCGGCGTCAATGCCAGATGTCCTTTGGCCGGCATGCGATTGGTGAGGAGATGCGACAGCCAGCTCTCGGCCCCCGTTCCCGTGATCTCGTATTTGGCATAGCCGGTGATCTCGATCACCCCCACGCCGTTGCGCACCGCGCGGCATTCATCGCCGATGATCGGAAAGGCATTTGAGCGCCGGAAGGTGATCTTCTCCTGCGGCTTCTTGCCCTTGGGCGCGAACCACAAGGCCTGCTCGAGGCCATAGGCCACGCCGAAGAAAGCGCCCATCGCCTTGAACCGGTCATAGAGGGCGCTCGTGCGCAGCGGCCGCGCCGCCGGCAGCTCCTCATTCGGGAAGGTGATGCGGAAACGGCGCCCGTAATTCTCGATGACCTTCTTCGACGTATAGGACATGTTCGCCCACGAGCCGTAGCGCGCCACATCCATGGCCCAGATGTCGAAGCCTGGATCGCCGTCGACGATCCAGTTGGACAGAGCGAGGCCGACACCGCCGCCCTGGCTGAAGCCCGCCATCACGCCGCAGGCGACCCAGTAATTGTGAAGGCCGCGGATCGGCCCGACCAGCGGATTGCCGTCGGGCGCGAAAGTGAAGGGCCCGTGGATGACATTCTTGATGCCGGCCTTGGCAAGCGCCGGATGGTGCTGGAAGGCGCGTTCGAGATTGTCGGAGATGTGGTCGAGATCGGGCGGCAGCAGCTCGGTCGAGAAATCCCACGGTGCTGCTTTCGGCGACCACGGCCTGCCATTGGGCTCATAGGTGCCAACCAGCGCGCCGGTGCGCTCCTGGCGCATATAGAGCTCGCCATCGAAATCGATGCAATGCAGCATCTCGCGGCCGGTCTCCTTGTTGAAGGCGACGACCTCGGGAATTTCCTCGGTGATGAGATACTGATGCGCCATGGCGAGGATCGGCAATTCGAGGCCGACAAAGCGCCCCACCTCGCGCGCCCACAGGCCGCCGGCATTGACCACATGCTCGGCATGGATCGTGCCTTGCTCGGTGACGACATCCCACGTTCCATCCTGGCGCTGCACCGTATCGGTGACGCGGTTCTTGCGGATAACTTCCGCACCCTGCACGCGCGCCGCCTTGGCATAGGCATGCGTCGTGCCGGAAGGATCGAGATGGCCCTCGAGCGGATGATACATGGCGCCGATGAACTGCTTCTCATCGAGCAGCGGCCAATGCTTCTTCGCCTCCTTGACCGGAATGAGCTCGGTCGGGACGCCGAGATAGCGGTTGCGCGCATGCGCCATCTTGAGCCAGTCCCAGCGGTCGCGATTGGAGACGAGCATGACGCCGCCGGTCAGATGAATGCCGGTCGCCTGACCCGAGATCTGCTCGATCTCCTTGTAGAGATTGATCGTATATTCCTGCAGCTTCGCGACATTGGGATCGCCGTTGAGCGTATGGAAGCCGCCCGCCGCATGCCAGGTCGACCCGGAAGTGAGCTCGTCCCGCTCCACCAGGACGACATCCTTCCAGCCGCGCTTGGTGAGGTGATAGAGTACGGACGCACCGACGACACCGCCGCCGATGACGACTACACGAGCCTGACTGCGCATGGGATTTCCTTGAAAAGACGGGCGTATTCGAGAAGTTTCTAGCGAATGCACGGAATGCCTGCAACGGCGCGGCAGCGTCAGGCCGGTGAGAAGTTTTCAACTCTGCCGCCGACACGGCGCTGGATATAGGCTTCGGTTCGATGCGACACCTGCTGGCTTTCTTCATTCTTGCCATGGGCTTTGCGCCAGCCGGCCAAGCCGCCGAGACTGCCGTCGATCTCGAGCTTGTACTGGCGGTCGACGCCTCGGGCAGCGTCAACGACCAGGAATACCAGCTGCAGCTCGCCGGCATCGCCAGCGGATTCCGTGATGCGGCGGTCCGCAAGGCGATCCGTTCCGGCCCGCAGAAGAGCATCGCCGTCAATCTCCTGATCTGGGCCGAGCCGCAGGCGCCAAAGGACACGACCGGCTGGTTCGTCATCACAAGCGATGCTGATGCGGAAAGCTTCGCCAGGAGCGTCGAGGCATATCCCCGCCGGCAGACCGGATCGACGGCGATCGGCGAAGGCATCGCCGCGGCCCTGCGATCGATCGATACCAACAGCATCAAGGGCGAACGCGAAGTGGTTGACGTCTCGGGCGATGGGCGCGAATCGGTGGCGCGCGAATTCACCGTGCTCGTCGATCAGGCCCGTGCCATGGCGCTCGCCCGCGGCGTCATTGTCAACGGTCTCGCCATCCAGAACGAGGTCGCCGATCTCGCCGACTACTATCGCCGCAATGTCCAGTCGGGGCCTGAAAGCTTCGTGATGGCGGCCAAGGACTATGAGGATTTCGCCGAGGCCATGCGCCGCAAGCTCCTGCGCGAGATCGAGTATCGGCCGCGCATCACCTTTCTGGATTGATGCGGCGGATGAAATCGATGAAGGCGCGCAGTGCCGGACGCATATGGCGCTGGCGGGGATAGTAGAGAAAGAAGCCGGGATAGGACGGGCACCATTCATCGAGTACGCAGACGAGACTGCCGGCCGCGAGATCCTTCCTCACCCGATCTTCGAATGCATAAGCGAGACCGATCCCGGCCCTGGCCGCCTCGACAGTGAGGCCACTGTCGTTCAGCACCAGCGAGCCGCGGACGCTCACTTCGACGACGTTGCCATCCTTCTCCAATTCCCATCGATAGATGTTGCCGCCCGGAAACCTCAGCCCGATACAATTATGCCGCTGTAGATCTTCCGGCCTACGGGGAACGCCGGCAGAAGCGAGATAGTCCGGCGCCGCGACAATAATGCCCCTGAGATCGCCCCCTATCCGCACCGCGATCATATCCTGCTCGAGACTTTCACCCAGGCGGATGCCGGCGTCGAAGTTTCGCGCGACGATATCGGTGAGGCTGTCATCGATGTGAAGATCGACGATGACGTCCGGATAGCGCTCCTTGAATTGACCGAGATGCGGGATCAGCAGGAACTGGGTGACGGATTGTGCCGCCGTCAGGCGCAGGACGCCGGCCGGCTCGCCGCCGCTTTCAGCGAGGCCGGCGAGCGCCGCATCGATGTCGTTGAGGGCCGGCCCGAGCCGGGCCAGCAGCTTGAGGCCAGCTTCGGTCGGCGCAATGCTGCGCGTGGTCCGGTTGAGCAACCGCACGCCCAGGCGCTTCTCCAGGCTGTCGATGCCGTGGCTGACCGCCGATGGGGATATGCCGATGGCCTTTGCCGCGCCGCGAAAGCCGCCGCGCGCGACGACTTCGGCAAAGAGGGTGAGACCGGCCAGATCACTGCGCTTCATTGATGAACTAGATAGAACAGCTTGTTCGATATTGCACGACTTAACGAACAAAGGCGGCCTTCCTAGATAAATCGCGAATTTCCAGACAGAGGAGAAGACCATGAAACAACGCAAACTCGGCGCCGATCTCACCGTCTCCGCCATCGGACTCGGCTGCATGGGCATGACCTTTGCCTATGGCGGCCAGGAAGAGGCAAAATCGATCGAGACCTTGCGCCGCGCCGTAGATCTCGGCGTCACCTTCTTCGACACGGCGGAAGTCTATGGTCCCTTCGACAACGAGATTTTGGTCGGCAAGGCGTTGAAGGGGTTGCGCGACAAGGTGGTGATCGCGACCAAATTCGGCTTCACCTTTGACAACGGGCGCGGCGGACCATCATTGATCACGGGCGTCGATAGCCGCCCCGCGCATGTGAAGGACGTCGCCGACGCCTCGCTGAAGCGGCTGGGGATCGATGTGATCGACCTCTACTACCAGCATCGCGTCGATCCCAAGGTACCGATCGAGGACACGGTGGGCGCCATGGCCGAGCTGGTCCGGGCCGGGAAAGTGAAGGCGCTGGGCTTGTCGGAGGCGAGCGCCGCGACGATCCGGCGGGCGCATCGGATTCACCCGATTGCCGCGGTCCAGAGCGAATATTCGCTATGGACGCGTGATCCGGAAGCCGAAGTGCTGGCCACCTGCCGCGAGCTCGGCATCGGCTTCGTGCCCTACAGCCCCCTGGGCCGCGGCTTCCTGACGGGTGCGATCCGCAACGCCGAAGCGCTCGGCGACAATGACTGGCGCCGCACCCAGCCGCGCTTCCAGGCCGACACGATCAAGGCCAATCTGTCGCTGGTCGAGACGCTTGAGAAAATCGCGCGGACGAAAGGCGTGACGACAGCACAGCTGGTGCTCGCCTGGGTCCTCCACCAGGGCGATTTCATCGTGCCGATCCCGGGCGTGCGCAAGGTCAGGCATCTCGAAGACAATGCCGGCGCCGTCGACGTGACGCTCACCGCGAAGGAGCTTGCCGACATTGCCGCTGCTGTTCCGAAGGACGCCGTTGCCGGCAAGCGCTACACCGATGAAGGCCTGAAGCTGGTCAACGCGTAAAGCATGATCCGGAAAAGTGGGCGCCGGTTTTCCGGAAAGATCATGCGCAACAAAAACTAAAAAAGCCGGCCGCCATTGGGCACTTTGCGCTCGATGGCGGTCAGCACCACTTCGCCCTCCTCATCCGGAAATCCCAGCGTCAGGACTTCCGACATGAACTTGCCGATCTGGCGCGGCGGGAAATTGACGACCGCCGCCACTTGCCGCCCCACCAGGCCGTCGAGCGTATAATGCTTGGTGATCTGGGCCGAAGACTTCTTGATGCCGATCTCGGGCCCGAAATCGATCTTGAGTTTGAAGGCGGGCTTGCGCGCTTCCGGAAAGGGCTCGGCCTCGATGATGGTCCCGGCCCTGACATCGACTTTGAGGAAATCGTCGAAGGTGATGGTGGCTGGCTTGTCAGTCGGCTGTGTCATGGGCCTGTGCTTTGCTGGATGTCCGCTCTTCCCGGAAGCTGCGGAAGACGCGGGCAAAGCCAGAGCACAGGGCGATCGGCGTTTCAAGCCGTTTCATCAGCGCTTCGCCGTCCCTGAGCTTGCGATCGAGCGCCGCCATGGTGCGGGCGAGGCCCGCATCGTCGTCCTTGAGCCAGATGCGCAGCATATCGGCCTGGATCTTGGCGAGGCCCAGTCTGGCGACATCGCCCTTGACGCCGCCGAGCTGGACATCGGCGGCGGCCAGCAGCCAGTTCTGCGTCACCAACGCCGAGTTGAGCAGCGCCAGCCATTCAGCCGGCCCATCCGCCGGCGCCTTGGCGATATTGGCGATTGCCGGCTTGTAGGGAGCCAGCAATTCGAAACGCCGCAGCATGATGTCGAACAACCGGTCATGCGCATCGCCCTCCACCGGATCGTCCTTGAGGGACGCAAGCAGCTTGGCATCCATGCTGCGCGCAAAGGCGTCGAGAATATCCGGCTTGCCGGAGATCTGCTCCGCCAGTTCGGCGAGACTGAGCCCTGAGGACTCGGCGATTGCGGCGAGGGTGATCTCCGGCCATGGTTTTTCGGCCGCCAGACGAAAGGCGGCTTCGATGAAGCGCTCGCGCGTCTCGGTCGTCATCCAATGAGCTTAGCGGAGGCTCGTCAGCTTGCCAATTCGCGCGAGCGGCGGGTTGCCGCATCGATGGCTTTCTTCATCAGGGGATCGAGCCCGTCATCGGCCATCAGCACCTGCAGCGCGGCATAAGTGGTGCCCTTGGGCGAGGTCACATTCTGGCGCAAGGTCGCTGCCGGCTGGCCGGTCACCCGCATGAGCTCGCCCGCCCCGGCCACCGTCGCCCGCGCCAGCTGCATCGCGATGTCGGGCGGCAGGCCCTGGGCGACGCCGGCCTCTGCCAGGCATTCGGTGAGGTAGAAGACATAGGCCGGCCCCGAGCCTGAAACGGCGGTGACCGCATCGATCAGCGCCTCATCGGAAACCGTGACCACTTCGCCGATGGCCGACAGGAGCGCGGTCGCCAGCGCGATCTGGGCCGGCGAGGCATGGGCATTTGCCGCCATGGCGGTGATGCCGCGGCCGATCGCCGCCGGCGTATTGGGGATGGTGCGGATGATCGCCGCATCCGCGCCGAAATGACGGGCGAAGGAGGCGATCGTCTTGCCGGCCGCGACCGAGAGCACCAGGGGCCGCGAGGCCTTGAGGCCGGCGATGCCGGGCAGGACATCTTCCATCACTTGCGGCTTGACCGCGATGAGGACGACTTCGGCGTCCTTGATCGTCGCCACGGCGGGATTGTGCCGGATGGCGTGCTTCTGCAGGAGCGCCAGGATTTCGGGTGGCGGCGAAGGGTCGAGCGCCACCACCTGGCTGGCTTTCACGCCGCTCTTGAGCCAGCCTTCCAGCATGGCGCCGCCCATTTTGCCGGCGCCGACCAGCACCAGCGTTCCTTTCAGAGAAATCGTCATGCCTCGCCCACGGTGTCGAGAAGGCTCGATTGCAGAGCTTCCTCGGCACTCTTGCCGGCCCAGATGACGAATTGCAAGGACGGGAAATAGCGCTCGCAGGTTTCGATCGCGATGCGGATGAGCGTCTCGCACTGCGCATCGGTGGCCCGCGCCCCGCCCGACAGGATGAGGCTGTCGCGCAGGAGCACCGACCCGTCCTGCCGCCAGATGTCGAAATGGCCGAAATAGAGCTGCTCGTTGATGAGTGTCAGGAGGCGGCCGATCTCCTCGCGCCGGTTGGCCGGCACCTTGAGATCATAGCTCGACGCGATATGCAGGCTTTCGAAATCCTCGCGCCAGTGGATGGAGATGCTCATATCGCCCCAGGCCGCGGCGACGATCATGTTGACTTCGTCTTCCGCCGAGCGGTCGATGAACCACTCATGGCCATGCGCGATCTGCTCGACGCGATCGAGCGGGTTGGACGTATCCTTATAGAGCGATTGCAAACCCGCCATTATCAGTTCCCGGGACGAATCAATTCGTCAGTTCCGCGAACCGTGCCCAAGCCTTTGAGTCGCTTCAAGCTGCGCGTTAACCATGGAGGTGATTCCTCCACATGGAATTTCAGGACAGATCGGGGAGGCGTCAGTGAGTCGCGGTTTCGCCGGGCGATTCGCTGCGCGGCTCCGCAGCGGGCGGCGTGATGCCGAGCCTGGCTTCCAATACCGCGATGCGCTCCAGCAGACGGTCGTTTTCCTCGCGCGCCTTCTGGGCCATCTCGCGCACGACATCGAAGTCCTCGCGCTTGACGACGCCCACATCATTGAGCACGCGCTCGACCTGCGCCTTCACCAGCGTGTCGATCTCGCGCCTCACCCCTTGCGCGGCACCCGCGGCATTGGTGGCAAGCTTGGCGAGTTCATCAAAGAACCGGGACGATGTCGTGGTCATGGATCACGCTCCTTCTGGCCTGACAATTAGGTATGGGAGCGATGCAATTCAAGGACATTTGCTTGACCGGCGGCGGTTAGGCGGTCAGGTTCAGCCGCCATGATCGACTTCCCCGATATTGACCCTGTGGCCTTTTCCATCGGCCCCTTCGCGGTACGCTGGTATGCGCTGGCCTATATTGCCGGTCTTGTCTTCGCCATCTGGTATGCCAAGCGACTGGTCGGCACCCCTCCTTTGTGGGCTGACCGCCAGCCGACGCTCACGCCGAGGCAGGTCGACGACCTCTTCATCTGGATCACGCTCGGCGTCATCCTCGGCGGCCGCATCGGCTATGTGCTCTTCTACAATCCCCTGCATTTCCTCACGAACCCGCTCGACATCTTCCGCATGTGGGAAGGCGGCATGTCCTTCCATGGCGGCTTCCTCGGCGTGGTGGTGGCGCTTCTCATCTATGGCAGGCGATATGGCGCGACCCTCGATCGCCTGCTTGATCTCGGCGCCGCTGCGACACCGGTGGGCCTCGGCCTCGGGCGGCTCGCCAATTTCATCAATGGCGAGCTCTATGGACGGGCGGGCGATGTTCCCTGGGCCATGATCTTTCCCAATGACCCGGCACAGGTTCCGCGCCATCCGAGCCAGCTCTATGAGGCCTTCCTCGAGGGCTTCGTGCTCTTCCTCATCGTGCGCATCGCCACCCATCGCTTCAAGGCGCTCGCTCACCCGGGGCGCGCCTCCGGCCTCTTCGCTTTGGGCTACGGCGTGTCGCGCATCATCGTCGAGTTCTTCCGCGAGCCTGATGTCCAGCTCGGCTATTTCCTCGGCTTCATCACCATGGGCATGATCCTGTCCCTGCCCCTTGTCGCGATCGGCATCTGGCTGCTGCTCAGGTCGCGCCATACATGAGAAAATCGACACCGCTCGAGGATCTCATCGTCGCGATGATCCGCGAGGACGGGCCGATGCCGATCGACCGCTATATGGCGCTGTGCCTCGGACATCCGGTCCATGGCTATTACATGTCGCGCGATCCCTTCGGGCCCGACGGCGACTTCATCACCGCGCCCGAAATCTCGCAGATTTTCGGTGAGCTCATCGGCGTCTGGTGCGCCGCCGCCTTCCAGGCGCTCGGCGCGCCGCGGCACTTTCTGCTGGTCGAGCTCGGTCCCGGCCGCGGCACCTTGATGAGCGATATCCTGCGCGCCACCAAGGTCATGCCGGGCTTTCGCGAGGCCGCCGAGATCCATCTCGTCGAGACGAGCCCCGCTTTGCGCAAGCTCCAGGCCGGGAAGCTCGGCCCCGCCGTCACCTGGCATGAGAGCATAGAGAGCCTTCCCGAAGGCCCCGCGATCATCATCGCCAACGAGTTCTTCGACGCGTTGCCCATCAGCCAGTATGAGTTCCATGACGGCCGCTGGATGGAACGGCGCATCGGGCTCAATGCCGGTGACCGCCTGGTGATCGGCCGCAGCGCCTTTCCGCTGGCCGAGCCGCCGGCGGTCGAAGGCACCATTCTGGAACTGGCGCCGATCCGCGCCGCTGTCGCAAGGGCGCTCGGCGAACGCCTCGCTCATTCGCCGGGCATCGCCCTCATCGTCGATTACGGCCACCCGGCTTCGGCTCAAGGCGATACCCTTCAGGCCGTGCGCCGCCACAAATTCTGCAGCATCCTCGATCGTCCGGGCGAAGCGGATCTCACCTCGCATGTCGACTTTGAAAGGCTTGGCCAGGCTTTCCGCGACGGCGGCGCCGTGACGTTCGGTCCCGTCACCCAACGGCACTATCTCCATGCCATGGGGCTCGAGGCCCGCGCCGACAGTCTTGCCAGGAAGGCCAGGCTGCCGGAACGCAAGATCATTGCCCGCGCCACCGAACGGCTTGCCGGAGAAAATCAAATGGGTAACCTGTTCAAGGTCATGGCGGCCCTATCGCCGGGACTGCCCACGCCCTATCCTTTTGGTTCGCCATGATCGAAGCTCCTGAACTCAAATCCGCTCCAGCGCTGCGCCACGCCTTCTTCACCCGCCAGGGCGGTCATTCAGGCGGTCTCTTCGCTTCGCTCAATTGCGGCTATGGATCGGGCGACGACAAGCCGACCGTTGCCCGTAACCGCGCAACGGCCGGTCATCATCTTGGCGTCCCGGGCGAGCGCCTGCTCACCGTGTGGCAATGGCACAGTCCCGATGTCATCTTTGCCGAGGCGCCCTGGGATCCGCTGGCACCGCCCAAGGGCGATGCCATCGTCACGACGACGCCCGGCCTTGCCATTGCGGTGCTCACCGCCGACTGCGCCCCCCTTCTCTTTGCCGATGAGGACGCCGGCGTGATCGGCGCCGCCCATGCCGGCTGGAAAGGTGCCCTTGCCGGGGTGAGCGATGCCACCATTGCCGCGATGGAGCAGAAGGGCGCGCGCCGCAAGGCGATCACCGCCGTCATCGGACCGACCATCTCGCAAGCAGCCTATGAGGTCGGCCCGGAATTCGCCGCCCCCTTCATCAAGGAAAATGCCGGCAATGCCGATTTCTTCACGCCCTCTTCGCGCTCGGGCCATCACATGTTCGATCTGCCGGGCTATTTGCGGCGGCGCATGACGGCTGAAGGCGTGGGCCGCGTGGTCGATCTTGGCCTGTGCACCTATTCGGACGAGGCCCGGTTCTACAGCTACCGCCGCGCCACCCACCGCAACGAAAAGGACTATGGCCGCCAGATTTCCGCCATCGTCCTGCGGCCGGTATAGCTCGTCATGGCCTTGCATTTCGACAGAAGCGAATACAAAGCGCGCATCGCCAGGGTGCGCCGCGCGCTCATCGCCGATGGGCTCGACGGTCTGCTGATGTTCCAGCAGGAGAGCATGTATTACCTCACCGGCTATGACACTTTCGGCTTCTGCTTCTTCCAGTGCCTTTATCTCGGCGCCGACGGCAAGCTCAGCCTTCTCACCCGCGCGCCCGATCTGCGCCAGGCGCAGCACACATCGATCATCGAGGACATCCGCATCTGGACCGACGCGGCGGGTGCCGAACCCGCCAGGCAGTTGCGCGACATGCTGGCGAGCCTGGGCGCCAAAGGAAAGCGACTCGGCATCGAGACCAATTCCTACGGCCTTACCCATTTCAACGGCAGGGCTGTGGACGATGCGCTTTCGGGCTTCTGCACGCTGAGCGAAGCCACGGGTCTCGTCGATCGCATCCGCGTGGTGAAATCCGAAGCCGAGCTGAAATATGTCCGCAAGGCGGGCCGGCTCGCCGATCTCGCTCTCGCGGCCGGGATCGAGGAGACGCGCGCCGGCGCCGATGAGGGCCGCATCCTGGCAGCCCAGCAGGCGGCAATCTTCGCCGCGGGCGGCGACTACCCGGCCAACGAGTTCATCATCGGCTCGGGCCGCGACGCGCTGCTCAGCCGCTATAAATCCGGCCGCCGCAAGCTGGCGAAGAATGATCAGCTGACCCTCGAATTCGCCGGCGCCTTTCGCCACTATCATGCGGCGCTGATGCGCACGATCGTCATCGGCAAGCCCGGCAAGGCACATGAGAAGATGGACGAGGCCTGCCGCGCGGCGCTCAAGGCCTGCGAGGCCGTCCTGCGTCCCGGCAATGTGGCGGGCGATGTGTTCGACGCCCATGCCCGCATCATGGACGAGCATGGCATGAAGGCGCATCGCTACAATGCCTGCGGCTATTCGCTGGGCGCCAAGTTCACGCCCAGCTGGATGGACTATCCGATGTTCTTCACCGGCAATCCGGCGCCCCTGGCGCGGAACCAGGTTTTCTTCCTGCACATGATCTTGATGGACAGCGACAATGGCCGGGCATTCAGCCTGGGCAGGACTTATATCGTTGGACATGCTAAAGCTGAGCCCTTGTCAAAATACCCGCTGGGTATGATCCTGCGTTGACATCATGGGCGATGCTCGCACCACAAGCCTTTCAGCACTGCGGCAAGCGGCAAGCTTGGCCCTCCTGGCGCTTTGCCTCGTCGTGCTTGCCGCCTGCAGCAGCGGCGGATCGCTGCCTTTCGCCAAATCCACCGATGGAACCCCGGGCCCCAGCGGCAAGACTGTTCCGCCCATCGAACTGGTCGAGGTCGCGGGCCTGCCTTCCGCCAAGCTGCCCGCCCTCAAGGATGCGCTCGCCGTCGCCGCCGGCAAGCGCGACATGGCGATCATCGATACCAGGCTCGACAGCACGACCATGTCGCTCAGGGGCAATTTCACCATCATCCCCGATCCGGCGGCGGTCAGGCTCGGCTACAGCTGGACGCTGACCGATCCGAAGGGCACGGTCCTGCACACGATCTCGGCCGAGGAAGTGGCGCCCGGAACCGCGACCGGCGATCCCTGGCTCCAGGTAACACCCGCTGTGCTGCAGCGGGTGGCCGCCTATACGGCCGAAAGCCTGTCGAGCCGCCTGTCGCAGCTCGGCTATGCGACCGAGGTCGGCGGCATGCCGCCGCCGCTCGAGACCTATGCCCGCGCCGGCCCCGATGCCGACAAGGACATCGACTTTGAGACCATGTACGGCCCGCAGGGCATGCCGACCGTGGGCAAGGCATCGCCGCAAGTCCCGGCCGGCCAGAAGACGGCGCTTGCCGCCGCCGAGGCCGAGCCCGTCGACGCCGCACCGGCCGACGACCAGGCGATCGCCGCGGCGAAGACTGCCAGGCCCGATCCTTCCGGACGCAAGCGGATCAGCGCCGTGGTGGTGCTGCCCGTCAGCGGCGCGCCGGGCAGCGGCAATGACGATCTGACGAAGGCCATGCGCCAGACCCTCAAGGACGCCGGCTGGCCGGTTCTGATGAAGCCGCGCGACGATGCGCTGACCATTTCCGGCCGGGTTAAGCTCGGCCCCAAGCAGGGCAAGAGCCAGAATGTGGCGCTTGACTGGACGATAAAGACGCCCGACGGGCGGACCCTCGGCACGGTGAAGCAGGCGAACAAGGTGCCGCCGGGCTCGCTCGAGGGCGGCTGGGGCGAGAATGCGCTCTTTGCCGCACAGGCAGCCGTTACCGGCATTTACGACCTGGTGAAGAAATACCGTTGATTTTCCGGATCTTCCCGCCCTCCGGGGCAAAATCATCCATCTGTGGATGTTAAGGAAAATACACGCCCTGCCCTTTGCGCACCGCGCGCGCTGTTGATATAGAGCCCGCGACAGGTCAGACGGAGAGGGCCGGCCCTTCATGAAAATCATCAGCGGAAACAGCAATCGGCCGCTTGCCGAGGCCATTTCCTCTTATCTCAACCTGCCGCAGGCGAAGGCGGTGGTGAAGCGCTTCGCCGACATGGAGATCTTCGTCGAGATCCAGGAGAATGTACGCGGCCAGGACGTGTTCGTCGTCCAGTCGACATCCTTCCCGGCCAATGACCATCTCATGGAGCTGCTCATCATCATCGATGCGCTGCGCCGCTCTTCCGCCCACCGCATCACCGCCGTCATCCCCTATTTCGGCTATGCCCGCCAGGACCGCAAATCCAGTCCGCGCACCCCGATCTCGGCCAAGCTCGTCGCCAATCTGATCACCCACGCCGGCGCCGATCGCGTGCTGACCCTCGATCTTCATGCCGGCCAGATCCAGGGCTTCTTCGACATCCCGACCGACAACCTCTTCGCCGGCCCCGTCCTGGTGCGCGACATCAAGGATCATTACGACATTCGCAACACCGTCGTCGTCTCCCCCGATGTCGGCGGCGTGGTGCGCGCCAGGGCGCTCGCCAAGCGCCTCGGCACGCCGCTTGCCATCGTCGACAAGCGCCGCGACCGCCCGGGTGAATCGGAAGTCATGAACATCATCGGCGATGTCAAAGGCCATTCCTGCATCCTCATCGACGACATCGTCGATTCAGGCGGCACTTTGTGCAACGCCGCCGATGCGCTCCTCGCCCAGGGGGCGAAGGACGTTACCGCCTATATCACCCATGGCGTGCTCTCGGGTGGCGCGGTCGCACGTATTACCTCCTCCAAGCTCAAGTCGCTGGTGATCACCGACTCGATCCAGCCGACGGAAGCCGTGAAGGTCGCCCGCAATATCAGAGTGATTTCGATCGCGCCTCTGATCGGCGAGGCGATCGGACGCACATCGCGCGAAGAGTCGGTGTCGAGCCTGTTCGACTGACGACGGATCACACTCGCCCGCATGGCCGATTTGGCCCAAAAGTGAAATACAGGGAGAATTCGCCTATTTTGACGATGGGCGACCCACGCTCTTTGCTATCTACAAGCAATTACAATAGCTTAGAGAGTTGGCAGACCAGGGAAAGCCAGCCCTGAACCCGCGAAGCAACAGGCGAGAGCCGGAATTTGCCCGCTTCGCAGCAGCGCGACGCCGTCCCGGGTTGCGTCCAGGGGCCTAAATCTGTATATCCGCCCGCGCGCGGACGCCGGTCACCCCTGGAGGAAGGTTCGCGCAATCCATATCCCAATCGGAGTTGATAATGTCCAAGATCATCAAGCTTAAGGCCACGGCGCGTGGCGGGGCTGGCAAGGGGGCCGCCCGGGCAGTGCGCCGCCAAGGTCTCATCCCCGGCGTCGTCTATGGCGACAAGAAGGAGCCCCAGAACATCTCCTTCGCCTATAATGAATTGCAGCCGCATGTGAACACCGGCCGCTTCATGTCGACCCTCGTCGACCTTGAGGTCGATGGCACGGTGGTGCGCGCCATCCCGCGCGACATCCAGTTCGAGCCGGTGCGCGACTTCATCAGCCATGTGGACTTCCTGCGCCTCGGCAAGAATGCCCGCATCCATGTCGAGGTTCCGGTTCACTTCAGGAACCACGCCGACTCGCCCGGCCTCAAGAAGGGCGGCGTGCTGAACATCGTGCGCCACGAGATCGACCTTTATTGCCCGGCCGACTTCATTCCGGACGAAATTCTCATCGACCTCACCGGCCTCGAGATCGGCCAGTCGATTCACGCATCGGCCGTGAAGCTGCCGGAGAATGTGACGCACGCCATTCGCGAAAGGGATTTCACCATCGCGACCATCGCCTCCGCTGCCGGCATCAAGGAAGAAGAGGAAGCTGCTGCCGCCGCTGCCGAAACACCGTCTGCGGAAGTTCCGGCAACCGCCCAGAAGGCTCCTGCTGCTGCTCCGGGTGCTGCACCCGCGGCGGGCAAGGATGCCAAGGCCGCGGCTGCGCCGGCGCCCGCCGCCAAGGGCGGCGACAAGAAGAAGTAAGCCTGGTCTTCCCGTTTCCAGCGAAGCGGGAGGAATTAGGAGGGCTCGATGCTTCTTCTGGTCGGGCTCGGCAATCCCGGGTCCAAATATGCCAGCAACCGGCACAATATCGGCTTCATGGCGGTGGACGAGATCGTCCGCCGCCATGGCTTTGGCGCGTGGCGCAAGCGCTTCCAGGGCGAGACGTCGGAAGGCAATCTTGGCGGCGAGCGCGTGCTCGCCCTCAAGCCGCAGACCTATATGAACGAGTCGGGCCGCGCCGTCGGCGAGGCCATGCGATTCTACAACCTCACTCCCGACGACATCATCGTGCTGCATGACGAGATCGACCTGCCGCCCGCCAAGGTCAGAGTGAAGACCGGCGGCGGCAGTGCCGGCAACAACGGCATCCGCTCGATCGACGCCCATATCGGCAACGACTATCACCGGGTTCGCCTGGGCGTCGGCAAGCTCGACGAGAAAGGCACGGCGCGCGTCCATGTGCTGGGTGATTTCAGCAAGGCCGATCGTCAGTGGCTCGACCCGCTGATCGAGACGGTTGCCGAAAATGCCGCCCTCCTCACGGCGCGCGACTTTCTGACATTCCAGAACCGGGTGCATCTGGCCCTCAACCCCGAGCCCGAAAAAACCAAGCCGGCAAAGAAGGAGACGGACTGATGGGTTTCAAATGCGGCATTGTCGGCCTGCCCAATGTCGGCAAATCGACCCTGTTCAACGCCCTCACCCAGACGGCGGCGGCGCAGGCGGCGAACTATCCCTTCTGCACCATCGAGCCCAATGTCGGCGATGTCGGCGTTCCCGATGAGCGCCTCGACAAGCTGGCGGCGATCGCCGGAAGCGCGCAAACCATCCCGACGCGCCTGACCTTCGTCGACATCGCCGGGCTGGTGCGCGGCGCCTCCAAGGGCGAAGGCCTCGGCAACCAGTTTCTCGCCAATATCCGCGAGGTCGACGCCATCGCCCATGTGGTGCGCTGCTTCGAGGATGGCGATGTCACCCATGTCGAGGGTGGCGTCGACCCGATCCGCGATATCGAGACGATCGAGACCGAACTGATGCTGGCCGATCTCGACAGCCTTGAGAAGCGGTCCGTCAATCTGGAGAAGAAGCTGCGCGGCGGCGACAAGGAAGCCAGGGAGCAATATGACCTCGTCAAGCGCGCACTTGTGCTCCTGCAGGAGGGCAAGCCGGCCCGCCTCGTCGAGAGGACGCCCGAGGAGGAGAAGAGCTTCCAGATGCTGGGGCTCCTGAGCTCGAAGCCGGTGCTCTATGTCTGCAACGTCGAAGAGGCGTCCGCCGACAAGGGCAATGGGTATTCTGCCAAGGTCATGCAGCGCGCCAAGGAAGAGGGCGCCGAAGCCGTGGTCGTGTCGGCCAAGATCGAAAGCGAGATCGCGGTCCTCCCCTTGAGCGAGCAGAAGGACTATCTCGACACGATCGGCCTCGCCGAGCCCGGCCTCAACCGGGTGATCCGGGCGGGCTATGAGCTCCTTCATCTGGTGACTTATTTCACCGTCGGCCCCAAGGAGGCGCGCGCCTGGACCATCACCAAGGGCACCAGGGCGCCGCAGGCGGCGGGCGTCATCCATACCGATTTCGAGAAAGGCTTCATCCGTTCCGAGACCATCGCCTATGATGATTATGTCGGCCTCAATGGCGAGACGGGTGCGCGCGATGCCGGCAAGCTCAGGCTCGAGGGCAAGGAATATATCGTGCAGGACGGCGATGTGCTGCATTTCCGCTTCGCGAACTAGCATCGGACCGAAAAGTTGCAGACTTTTCGGATAATCCGATGCGCATGAGAGAAGGAGACGCCAGAGAAATGTCCGATCTTCTCCATTATGAGGACTTCACCGTCGGGGAGAGCTGGGACCTTGGCGCCTATAGCGTGTCGGCGGAGGAGATCAAATCCTTCGCTCGCGAATTCGATCCGCAGTTCTTCCATCTCGACGAGGACAGGGCGAAGTCATCCGTCCTTGGCGGGCTTTCCGCCTCGGGCTGGCATAGTTGCGGCATCCTGATGCGCCTGATGGTCGATGGCTATCTGGGCAGGACCGCCGGCATGGGCTCGCCCGGCCTCGATGAGGTCAAGTGGCTCAAGCCCGTCTATGCTGGCGAGACGTTGCGCGGCCGCATGACCGTCCTCGCCAAGCGCCAGTCGAAGAGCCGCCCGGAAATGGGACTGGTGACGATGCGCTGGGAAGCGCAGTCGAGCGAGGGCGAGACCAAGATCGACATGACCGGCATCAATCTCATCAAGGTGCGCCGGCCATGATGGGACTGTTCTACGATGAGGCGCATGTCGGGCAGAAGTGGAAGCTCGGCTCCTATCATTTCACCCGCGAGGCGGTGTTGCGCTTCGCGCGCGCCTATGACCCGCAATCCTTCCACGTGAGCGATGAGGCGGCGGCGGAGAGCCATTTCGGCCGGCTTGCCGCTTCGGGCTGGCACACGGCCTCCGCCTGGATGCGCTGCTATGTCGAGGCCGACGACAATGCCCGCAAGGCGCGCATCGCCAGGGGCGACACCTTGCCCGAGCACGGCCCCTCCCCCGGCATCACCAATCTCAAATGGATCAAGCCGGTTTATCCGGGCGACACCGTCACCTATTGGATGGAGATCACCGCCAAGCGCGAGATGGCCTCCCGCCCGCGCTGGGGCCTCGCCACCAAGCACAGCCAAGGCTTCAACCAGAATGGCGAGCTGGTCTTCGCCTTCGACGGCAAGGTGATGGTGCAGCGGAAGGGTGGGTGAAACCCGGCCCTGCGGCAGGGGCCGGGTACCTATATCTCATTCAGCGGAGAAAATGTAGGAGATGCCGACG
Source organism: Taklimakanibacter lacteus (assembly GCA_003576695.1). GTDB lineage: Bacteria > Pseudomonadota > Alphaproteobacteria > Rhizobiales > Aestuariivirgaceae > Taklimakanibacter > Taklimakanibacter lacteus. The sequence continues at coordinate 171,197 of QOZQ01000004.1, read as the reverse complement.
CGGACGGTCGAAGCGCTCAGATCCGCATCGACATCGTAATCCGAGGCGGCATTGGGCCCTTGGATCTCGCCGCCCTCGCGGCCGTAATCATCATAAAGATACTCGGCGCGCACGAGCAGGTTTTCGCTGATCGCAAATTCTGCTCCACCGCCGATCGTCCAGCCCAGATGCGTGTTCCTCACATCACCAAAGCCGTCATCGGTATCGTCAATCTCGAGATCGGCAATGGCGAGACCGCCCGCCACAAAGAGCAATAGTCGATCCATCGCGAGGCCCAGCCGGCCGCGGATATGCGCGTTCCAGTCGCTGTCGAATGCGGAATAGGTATTGTCGGGATCATCTTCTTCGTTGTCGATATCGACGCCGCCCAGGCCGAAGTCGCCCTCGGCACCGATAACCAGGCTGTCCATCTGATGGTTGAAACCCAGATAGACGCCGCCAATGAAGGCGTCATCCTTGCGGTTCAGCGAGAAGTCGGGGAAATCAGGTTCATCATAATCGACCTTCCCCCACAGATAGCCCGCATGAAGGCCGATATAAGCGCCACTCCAGTCATAGCTCGCAGGCATGGGCTCCACGTCCGCCGCAAAAGCCGATGCGGCTGAAACCATTATGGCCGCGAGACCTGCGATAACGCCCGTGCATTTCCCCACCTTGTCCTCCCCGCTTCCCACCCGCGAGACCCGATGGAGGATGACGGGTTGCCGGCCGGCAGTCAACCTTGGGTAAACCAGACCCATGGCCCTTGCGCATTGGACTTGTCCAAAGCCGCTCGCCCTTACGGCTCGATGCGCCGACCGCCCGGAAGGAGCAACAATATCATCGGCTGCAATCGGCTGCCCCTCCCCGAGGCCTTCACCCGCGGAACCACACGGCAAACGAGCGCTTTTCAAATCGCCCCGCGAATGTTTACAGTCATCCGGATCTGCCAAGTTGGGGGCCATCTGATGCCGAAATCATCGGTGTTCCGATTCTCAACGGCGGAATTTCCCGAGCGGGAGCGGATCGCAGTGTATCGGGAAGTGTTCGGCCGTTGCGCCACTCTGGACATCACACCGCTGTCCCGTGAATGCCGGGCGGACGTCGAGTGGCATGTGCTGCCGGGTGCGAGCGTGATGTGGGGCGGCAATTCCCCCCATCGCTACATGTGGGGCGGCACCATCGCTCAGCGTTTCCGCGCAGGCCCCGATCTTGGCAAGACCGATGATGATTGCCTCGTCACCTGGGCGATGAGCCCCACTCACTTCCAGCATCTGGGCAAGGAAATCACCGTCGAGACGGGGGCGGCGACGCTCATGTCATGTGTGGACAAAGCTACGATCGAGCACGCACGGCCCATCCGCCATGTTACGGTGAAGGTGCCCCGCGCTACGCTGAAGCCTCTGATCATGGGACTGGAGGACGCATTCATGCGCCCGGTCTGCGCTGAGGTCGACGTCTTGCGGTTGCTGAAAAGCTATGCCGAGTCGGTGCGCATCTGCGAGAATGCCGGCAGCGCGTTGCGGCACGCCATGGTCCTGCATGTCTGCGATCTTATCGCTCTCGCTTTCGGGGCCACCGGCGACACCATGGAATTGGCCGGCAGGCGCGGACTCCCCGCTGCCCGGCTCGACGCCATGAAGAAGCACATGCTCGCGCATCTGGGTGAGCCATCCTTCTCCGTCAGGGATGTGGCGCGTGCCCAAGGGGTCTCGCCACGCTATGTCCAGATGCTGTTCGACAGGGATGGCCTGACCTTTTCCTCCTTCCTGCTTCGGTCGCGCCTGGCCCTTGCCCACCGAAGGCTGAGCGACCCCGCCTCGGCACGCCTGCCGATCGGCACGATCGCCATCGATTGCGGATTTGGCGACCTGTCCTACTTCAACCAGTCCTTCCGCCGCGCCTATGGCGAAACACCGACCGATGTGAAAAGTCGCGCCCGCCGCAGGCGGGACTGACTGCGCTTGCTTCGCCCTGCCCAAAGCCTCAGTTCGCTTCAGCCCAAGCCATGCAACAGCATCCCGCATATAGTGGTGCCGCGGTGGGTGGATGCAGGATCCGGGGGCCGCCGCACCTATGAGTTGAGCTTGAGCGGGGGATCAATGTTGAAGAAAGCGCTAAGCGCGGGTACCGTTTCCGTATTCATGGTCGGAAATGCCTTCGCCGCCGACATTGAAGCGCCCACCGTCCATGACTGGACCGGCTTTTATATCGGCGCCACGGCAGGCTACGGCTGGGGCGATACGCGCCAGACGACCGCCGACCCGGATCCGGGGCAGTCGGATGACGAGACCATAGACGGCTTCGTCGGCGGCGCCGCGATTGGCTACAACTGGCAGCTCGACAGCATTCTCCTCGGATTGGAGACCGACATCTCCTACTCGGATATCGCTGGCGAGTTTGACGGCACTCCCCAATGGGGATGCGGCGTACCGGACGAATGCTCGACCGATGTTCCCTGGTTCGGAACGGTACGCCTGCGCGCCGGACTGCCGATAGATACGATCCTGCCCTACATCACCGCGGGCATGGCTTTTGCCGAAATCGAAGGCAAGATCGATCTCGGCCCCATTCCCCCACAAAATGGCCGGTTTGACGGCAGCGACACCGTATTCGGGTGGACGATAGGTGGCGGCGTCGAATGGGCGCTCGACGACTCCGTCTCCGTCAAGGTCGAGTATCTTTGGATCGATCTGGAGGAAGCGGATCTGGGCGAGCCTCGGGATTTCAGCGGCAGCGCCGATTTTTCGCTCGTCAGAGGCGGAGTTAACTTCCGCTTCTAGCAGGCGCACGGCCGCTCCCCCGGCATCACCAATCTCAAATAAATCAGGCAGGCCTATCCGGGCGATACCGTGATCCAGCGGGTCGGCGCTTAGCTGGCCGCAGCCTCTTCAGACAGTTCTTGAACGCAGCCCGGCGAGCACATAATCGTGCGATTTCCGGATCGCCGAGCGAAGGCTTTGCAGCGGCGGCGCCTGCGCATCGCGAGCCGGACCGGCGAAAGCCGGCCGGTACAGGCGCAAGGGCAATTCAATGCACAAGGGCACATCGTCGGCTTCCGCCAGCTTCCGGATGACAGCGTGATTGTCGATCTCGCCTTCGCCGAGGGCTGTGTAACGCCATCCGCCGGGAACGCGGCGAACATCTTTCAGGTGAATATGCGCAATATCGGCCAGTGCGCTGTCGATATCCGACTCCGGCCGCATGCCGCCCTCACTGCAGGTGAGCACGTTGCAGCCATCGTAGTTCAAGCGCAGCCATGGTGACTTGAACAGGGATACGACATCGGAGCCGGTGCGGCCATCCCGGATGAGATAGTCCTGCCCATGTCCCGGATTTTCGAGAGCAAGCACCACACCCAGAGCCTGCGCGGCCGGCAGGTTTGCCTCGATTGCCCGCAGGAACTGATCGCGCCTCGCGTCGGGACTCGAATTCGTGATGGTGTAGCGCGCGCCGATGGCCGCAGCAAATCGAACCCGCCTTGCGAGCATGGCCGTGGAGTCGGCCTCACCCAGATCCATATGGGCCGACACGGCAGTCGCGGAAACACCTGCCTGCTTCATGGCGCGGCTTATCCGACGCGCCGCCATGTCCGAAAAGGCGGTCTCGTCGAACTCGATATAGCCGCGGATATAGGCCGGCTCGACCAGCGCGAGCCCCGCATCGGCGATCTCCTCGAAGGAACGCTCGAGCGGATAGCCATCATGGACGACGGTCGATACGGATATAAGCCTGCTCATGACGGATCTATCCTGCTTCGAGCGGCCGGATCATGCGCCGGCTCATGCGCTCGATCATTCGGGTGCGCAGACCATCGACCGCGACAGCAAGAAAGATGATCGCCGCCGTCACGAGCGGATAGATGTAGGGATCCGCATTGACGAAGGTCAGGCCGGCAATCGTCGTGCGGATGAGGATCGCTCCGAATACCGGACCCCACACCGAGCCACGTCCGCCGAAGAGGGAAACCCCGCCCAGGACGGCGGCGGCGATGACCTGGAATTCGACCTGCAGCCCGAAATTGGGTCCGACCGCGCCCTGCTGGGTTGCCGCCACGAAGCCACCCACCCCTGCGCAGAAGCCGCAGATGACAAAGCAGGCGAAGACGATCCCCTTGACCGCCAGTCCCGCCTTCTTGGCGGCCTCCCGGTCCTCGCCGACGGCATGGATCTGCCGTCCGAAGGCGGTGTGGCGAAGGACAAGCCAGCCTGAGAAGAACACGATGAGCAGGATCAGGATTGCCACCGGAACCCCGTAGGCCCGGTCCGCCATCGGCACGATCTGGAAGATCTCCCACCGGTTTATATCCTTGATTTCGCGCGAGAACTGGAGGGTGCGGGTGTTCGACAGGAACATCGCCAGGCCGCGCAGCATGAAGAGGCTTGCCAGTGTCGCTATGAACGACGCAATCCCGAGTGAGGTGACGACCAGTCCATGGACGGCGCCGACGATCATCCCGGTGGCGACAAACACGGCGAGCGACAGCGGCCACCACAGATTGGGATCGGTGAACCCGAAACCGGTCGCGGGCTCCAGATAGATCGCGACAAGACTCGCCCCGACATACATGACCGCGCCGACCGAAAGGTCGATCTCGGCGATCAGCAGCACGAAAGTCATGCCGATGGCGAGGATGGCGATCGGGGCGGCCTGGATGACTATGTTCCTGAAATTGCCGAAAGACAGGAACCGTTCGTTGAGCAGGCCGAAAGCCACCACGATCACCACGAAGAGCAGGAGCGGGGCGAGACGGAGCAGCGCAAGCGTCAGGCGATTGTCGCTCATGGTTCAGCCCGCCTCGGCACGCGGTGGCCGCGTGACCGCTCCCATCAGGATTTCGCGATCAAATGCGGCCCGCGCGAAGCTTCCGGTCAGCTCGCCGCGATAAATGGTCAATATGCGGTCTGAAAGCCCCATGAGCTCTTCGATTTCGGATGAGATCAGCAGCACCGCACTTCCCGCTTCGACCAGGGCGTTGATGATCCGATAGACTTCCTGCTTGGCACCGACATCTATGCCGCGGGTGGGCTCATCCAGGATGAACAGCTTCGGCATGCGCATGAGCCACTTGCCGATGACGATCTTCTGCTGGTTTCCGCCGGAGAGATGCTTGGCCCGGGTCTCGACGACCCGATCGGTCGAGAGATGAACGCGACCGGCCATCGTCTTGCTCTCGGTCACGACCTTTCTCCATTCGAGCATGCCGGCGGCTCGGGCGAATCTCCCGAGCGCGGCCAGAATCGTGTTCTCCGCAATCGAGAAATCCATGAGCAGCCCCTCGCCACGCCGGTCTTCGGTCAGGAACGCCATGCCCGCATCGATGGCCTCGCGCGGCGTCGGATTTGCGAGCACTTTGTCACCGACAATGATCCTTCCACGTGAGAAGGCATCGAGGCCGAAGATCATCCGCGCGAGCTCGGACCGCCCCGATCCCATGAGGCCACCCAGCCCGACGACTTCGCCCTCCTTGATATCGAATGTGATGTCCTTCGCGACACCGGGCTGAGCGAGTCCCTCTACGCGCAGGACGGGATCCGCGCGCGGCGGAACCATACGCTCCGGGTAAATCGTATCGATCGCGCGGCCGACCATGAGACTGATGATCCTGGCGAGGGAAAATTCATCGCGCGGCCCGCCGCCGAGCACCGCGCCGTCACGCAGGACCGTGATGCGCTCGCACACCGCCATGACGTCATCGAGCGCGTGGCTGATATAGATCATGCCGATGCCGCGAGCCTTGAGGCGCGCGATGATGGTAAAAAGCCGGTCGACCTCGTGGCGCGTCAGCGATGTCGTGGGCTCGTCGAATATGACGACTTTCGCATTCATCGAGATGGCCTTGGCGATCTCGATCAGCTGACGCTCGCCTTGCGAAAGGCGCGCCACGGGAGTAGTCGGCGGCAAGTCGAGCTCGACTTCCCTCAGGAGCTGGACGGCGCGCGCCCGCACCGCCCTCCTGTCGATCAACGGCAGCATGCGGTGCTTCGGCAGGCGCTCGATGAACAGGTTCTCCTCGATCGAGAGATTGCCGAACAGATTGAGCTCCTGGTGGATGAAGGCGATCCCGGCACTGGCGGCCCCTTTCGGCGACAGGGGATGATAGGGAGCGCCATTCAGGCTCATCTCGCCCGCATCGGGCTTGAGGACTCCGCCGATGATATTCACGCATGTGGACTTGCCGGAGCCGTTCTCGCCCACGAGGCCGAGCGCCTCGCCGGGGAACACATCGAAATCGACGCCATGGAGGACGCGGACGCCGAAGAAGCTCTTGGCAAGCCCGCTTACGGAGAGCAGTGGTCGTGCTTCGCTCAACGCCTAGTGCTCCACGAAGATGCGATTTCGCAATGTGTCGAGAGTCGCGGCGGCGAGTATCACCGCGCCCTTGATGATGAAGATGAGGAAAAGCGATGCGCCGAGCAGCTTCAGCGTGGTGTCGAGAAGAACGAGGAACAGGACGCCCGAGAGCGTCCAGACGATCTTGCCCTTGCCGCCGAACAGGCTGGTGCCGCCGATGACCACCGCGCCGATCACGTCGAGGAGGACATTTTCCCCGAGGATCGGCGAGCCGGTCTGCAGCCGGGACGACATCAGGATGCCGGTCAGCGCGGCGCAGACCCCGCAGATCGTGAAGGCCAGGATGATCGTGCTCTCGACCGGAATGCCCGAAACACGCGCCGTTCGCCGATTGGCGCCGACCGCATAGATCCAGCGCCCCAGCATGGTGCGCGACAGTGTCACATGCGCCCCTATCACGACGATGACCGCGATCAGGACCGGCAACAGAGGCAGCGTGAGCACCGACTCGCCGATCGGAAGGGTCAGCACGACGAAATCATAGAGGCCCGTGAACAGCGGCGGAAGGTCGGCGATCGAGGAAGACGTCGTGTGGAAGGTCGTGTACCAGATCGCGAGGCCCGCAAAGAACATGCGCGTCGCCAGGGTCACGAGGAAAGGCGGCATGTTGAGCCGCGTCACCGACAGGCCGTTGAGCAACCCGACCGCGCCACCGACGCCCAGCATGGCGAGGATCGCCGGAAGCACGCCCCCATTGCCGGGCAAATAGCCGCCGGCCTGCGTCATGATCGATGCGCCGACCACGGCGGAAAGGGCAATGACGGCGGTAATCGACAGATCTATGCCCGCAATGACCAGTACGAAGGTCTGCCCCACCGCGACAATCAGCAAAGGCGACATGTCGGCGATCATGTTGCCGGCCACCTCGGCCGAAAAGAGAACCGGAACGAATGGATAGGCCGCGAGCGCATAGAGAGCGCAGAGCAGCAGGACAAAATATTCCGACCTCACGAGCCGGCCCGCGAAGCCGCCGCGCCGGGCTTGGCGCCCGGCATCAGGGACCATCCCTGCCCTGCCCGCCGGCATTGCCAGGGGTGGTGTATGTTCAGTGGCCGCCAAGGCTTTTTCTCTCGTGAATGGGTCAGATCACGATGAGTCTGAATTGAGACAATCCAAACTCACGGACGTGATCGATTCTGATATCGAGAGCGGGATTCTTGCGAAGAGCCGGGGCTCGTTTTTTCGCATCCCGCTCCGGGAGTGACAGACCATCGCGGCCGCGGCCGGATGGTCTGTGCGGGAGGCCGAAAGCCTCAGCCCGGATTTGCTTCCTTCCACAGAACATAACCCCACATTTCACCCTTCTTCTCTTCCATGTTCGCCTGGGTGATCGCGAAGCCCGGATCAAGCAGGAGCTTTTCGACCTTCTGACCGGCCTTCAGGTCGAGGATGGCCTGGATGGCGAGGGTCGTCTCATAGAAGAGGTTCTGCACACCGCAGGCATCCATGAACTTGTCCTTCATCAGCCCGTAGGCGGCGGGAAAGCCGTCGAAACCGGTGAAGATTACATGCTTGTCATCGCCGATCGGCGCCCATTTGTCGGCCGCTTCCAGCGCCTGCTGGATTTGCGGGATCAGGAAGTCCGAGGAGGTGAAGAGGAAGGAGATATCGGGGTTGGCTTGCAACGCGTTGGTGAGCCCCGCAAAGGCCTTGTCGGCGTCCCATTCGGTTGGAATGCGGGCCACGACGTCGATCACATCCTTGTATTGCCCGACGGCTTCGTCGAAGCCGTCACGACGCTGGATGGCGTTGGGATCGCCGAGATTGCCGATGAGGATGGCGGCCTGGTGTTTCTTGCCCGACGCCTTCGCGACCTCGCAGGAATAGAGCACGGCATCCCTGGCGATCTTCTGATTGTCGGCCTGAATGGCGACCGAGAAGGCTTCCGATTGCGCCGGCGGCCGGTTGAAATGCACCATCGGAACATTTGCCGCGTTGGCTGCCTTGATCGCCGGAATGACGGCATTCGAGTCGGTCTGGACGATGATGATGCCCTCGACCTTCTGCGCGATGGCGGCTTTGACCTGCTCGAACTGCTTGTTATCATCCTTGTCCGAGATCGCTTCCATGATCTTGAAGCCGCGTTTCTCGAGATCGGCTCGAATGATCTTGATGCCGGCGACCCAGAACTCCGAATAAAGACCGTCGAACAGGACGGCGATCGTCTTGTCGCCCTCGGCACGGACGGCGACGGTCAGGCCCGACATCGCGGCGAGCCCCATCAGCGTTCCGACTGTGAAATCACGTCTGTTCATGGACATTTTTGTTTCCTCCCTGTTTCGCGGTTGATGCCGCGTTGGCTGCGGAAGATGGGCTCGGCCCCGATCTTCCGGCACGATTCATGATGTCATCATACCAGTTTGTCAATTGCTTTTATACGCCCGGTGACTATTTTATGGTTATCTCACCTTCCTCAGCCAGGTCAGGATCGATGCCTTCAATGCTACCCATCAAACGACGGAAACTCTCGAACGACGTGCTTGACCGGCTCGTTTCGGCCATCACCTCGGCCGAATTCCCGCCCGGATCCCAGATGCCCTCGGAGCGCGAGCTCATGCTGCGCCTCGATGTCGGCCGGCCGGTCGTGCGCGAGGCGATGCAGAAGCTCGAGCAAATGGGCCTCTTGCGCATTTCCCATGGCGAACGCGCGCGCGTCGTCAATCCGACGCCGAACGACGTCGTCGAGCAGGTGTCGGGCGCCATGGTGATGATGCTGGCCACCGGCTCGCGCGCCCTCGACGACCTCAAGGAAGCGCGGCTGTTGATGGAAACCGGCATGGTCCGGATCGCGACGCGCCGCGCAACCGGCGCCGATCTTGACCGCCTAGCCCAGGCGCACCGCAATCTGGCCGCGGCGCGCGCCAACACCGAGCGATTCGTCGCCTGCGACATGGCGTTCCACTGCCTGATCGCCGAGATTTCCGGCAACCAGCTGTTTGCCGCCGTGACACGGGGAATGCTCGACTGGATGTCGCGCTTCAAGCGCGAGCTGGTTTCGGTGCGCGGCGCCGATCGGATCACCATCGCCGAGCATGAAAAGATCTACCGCGCCATAGCGGCCGGAGACGCCGATGGGGCAGCGGCTGCCATGGCAGAGCATCTCCTGCGGGCAAACAGCCTTTACTCGCAGCTCCTGAAAGAGGGACCGCAGGCCCACGACACCGCTTCGCGGGAAGGCAACTAGCCGCCGCGGCCACCTTGGGGAACCGCTCCCTCTCTCAATTTGTTAGCGCACGAAAACTGGTATGATGACATGATAAATAAAATCATATAAGGGAGTCGCGCGGGCGACGCCCGTGCAAGGTCGTCCCGAACGATCAAACAGCACAAAGGGAGGTTGATGACATGGCTTCAAAAGTTGAACCGGCGGCAGGCAAGGCGTCGATCGCGATCCTGGGCTCGGGCGGGAAGATGGGCTTTCGCATCACCCGCAAGCTCATCGATGCCGGCTATGACGTGCGGGCGGTGGAAATCGGCGAAGCGGGCCGCCAACGGCTCGTCGAGGCCGGCATAGCGGCGATCGATGTCGAGCGCGGGATCGCCGGCGCGCAGGCTGTCATCTTTGCGCTTCCCGACAACATCATCGGCCGGGTCGCGCGCGACATCTCGCCGAAACTCGCATCAGGCACGATGCTGCTGATCCTCGACGCGGCCGCCCCCTATGCCGAAGACATGCCGAAGGACAGGCCGGATCTGACCTATTTCGTCGGGCATCCCTGTCACCCGCCGCTCTACAGCACGACGACACAAGGGGCTGAGCGTGTCGACTACCATGGCGGCGTGGCGCCACAGTCGATCGTCTGCGCGCTGATGCAGGGACCGGAAGAGCACTACGCCCTGGGCGCCCGGATCTGCGAGGCGATGTGGTCTCCGATCATCAGGACATACCGGGTCAGCGTCGAGCAGCTCGCGATCCTGGAGCCGGGCCTGTCCGAAATGCTCGCAATGGCGTTCGTCGACACGATGGTCGAAGCGGTGGACGAATGCGCCAAGCAGGGCATACCGCGCGAAGCGGCCTTCGATTTCCTGATCGGCCATCTCAATGTCGAGATTGCCATGTGGTTCGGCTATTCCCCCAAGGTTCCATCCGATGCGGCCCTGCGCCTGATGCGCTTCGCCAAGGAGAAAGTCGTCAATCCGGGGTGGCGTGAAGCCCTGAAGCCCAAGCTCGTCAAGGAAGCGGCGGAGCTCATCGTCTTCGGCAAGGGCGCGTAGATCCATGCCCGGGCGATTGCAGGACAAGATAGCCATCGTCACCGGCGCGGCGCGCGGCATCGGCGCGGCGATCGCCCACCGCTTCGCCTGCGAGGGCGCCGGGGTTGCAGCACTCGATGTCGCAGAGACGGCGCCGCAGGCAGCGGCGCCGGATCACCGGCCGCATCCGAACATACGGTCCTGGCGTTGCGATGTGACGGACCGGCGGATGGTCGAAGGTATCGTGGCGGATATCGCTGAAACTCTTGGAGAGCCGGACGTGCTCGTCAACAACGCCGGCATCGTCCTCAACGGATCGGTCGAAGAGATGGCGGAAGACGACTGGGATCGCATCTTCGCCGTGAATGTGAAGAGCGTCTATCTGCTGAGCCGGTCGGTGATCCCGCTGATGCGCGCCAAAGGCGGCGGATCGATCGTCAATGTGGCCAGTGAAAGCGCCTTCATCGGCTTTCCCATGCATCACGCCTATTGCGCGACCAAGGCGGCGGTCGTGCATCTCGGCCGGTCCATGGCAACGCGCTATGCGGCGGACCGGATCAGGGTGAACGCGCTCTGCCCGGGCACCATCGATACCGGGATGTATCGCCACTTCCTGTCCCAGCAAAGTGACCCCTCTGCCGTCGACAGGCAGATTCGGGACATGCATCCTCTTGGCCTCGGCACTGTCGATGACATCGCCTGGGCCGCCGTTTATCTCGCTTCCGATGAATCGAAATATACGACCGGCGCGCCGATGCTCGTTGACGGAGGCTCAACCGCACTGTGAGCCGGGAGCGGCCCGCAGCCCGATCTCTCGGACGTTCGGGGCAAGGGAGATTTCCTCCGGAAGCGCTTGGACCTTCAGCCTGAAGCCCCGCCACTGGTAAACTTCCGATCCCTGCCCTAGCCTCACCTGGAAGCAGGAATTCCGGGGATCGACGATGGATCATCCGCAACTACTGGCGCTCGCGACCATCGTCGCGATGATGGCGCTTTTTGCCTGGGGGCGCCTCAGATATGATCTCGTCGCGGTCATCGCCCTGATCGCGGCCTTTGTGATCGGCATCGTCCCGGCGGAGAAGGCCTTCACCGGCTTCTCCAGCGACATCGTCATCATCGTCGCCAGCGCGCTGATCCTGAGTGCTGCCGTCTCGCGCTCGGGGCTGGTCGAACTCGCCATGAGCCGGGCCCGCTTCGATCTGTCGAAGCCACGCAGCCAGATCGTGACGCTGACGGCCTGCGTTGCGGCCCTCTCGGCTTTCGTCAAGAATATCGGTACGCTGGCGATGTTCCTGCCGATCGCCTTCAAGCTGGCGCGCCGCAGCGGAACCTCCCCCTCGTTGCTGCTGATGCCGATGTCCTTCGCCTCGCTCCTCGGCGGCCTCATCACCCTGGTCGGCACCTCGCCCAACATCATCGTCTCGCAAGCGCGCGAGAAGATGCTGGGCACGCCGTTCCGGATGTTCGACTTCGCTCCTGTCGGCATCGGCCTGACGCTGGCCGGCATCGCCTTCCTGGCCTTCGGCTACAGATTGCTGCCGACCGGACGGCGAGCGGCCGCCTCGATCGAGGCGGCCTTCAATCTCGATGCCTATGCGACCGAGGTGACGGTTCCTCCCGACTCGCCCTTTGTCGGCAAATCGCTCAGCGATATCGAGAAGCGGGCGGAAGACGAGCTCGATGTCGCGGTCCTGATCCGCGGCGGGCTCAACCGGTCCAACCCGCCGAGGAACACCAAGATCCGCGCCGACGATCTGCTGATCCTGCATGGAGAGCCTGCGGTGCTGGAAAGGGCCGTTGCGGCTGGAAAGCTGACGCTGGTCCGCCAGGACAAGCGTCCGGCGAAGGAAACGGCGAGCGACGAGATCGGCGTGATGGAGGCCGTCATCGGCAATGAATCGCCCTCATCGGCCGCACCGTCTCGCAGAACCAGCTCTTCGACCGCTATGACCTCAATCTGCTCGCGGTCAGCCGCCGCGGCAGCCGCATCACCCATCGGCTCAATTCGGTGCGGCTCAAGGCCGGCGATGCCATCGTGCTGCAGGGAAACATGCGCTTCATGCCGGAAACGCTGGGCGAGCTCGCCTGCCTTCCCTTGGCGGAAAGACCGCTGAGCCTCGGGCGTGGCCGCAATACCTATTTGCCGATCGGCATATTGGCGCTGGCCATGCTGCTGGTGGCGCTGGGCGTCGTGCCGGTGGCCATCGGTTTCTTCATCGCCGCAACGCTCGTCATCATCGCCGACTGCATCAGCCTGCGCGAGGCCTATAACGCGATCGACTGGCCGATCCTCGTGATGCTGGGCGCCCTCATTCCCGTCAGTGACGCAGCTCAATCCACCGGCCTGACGGACACGATGGCGCAGCTAATTTCCCTGCTCACGGACTTCCTGCCGCGATGGGGCTATGTCGCCTTGCTGCTGCTCATCGCCATGTGCGTGACGCCCTTTCTCAACAATGCGGCAACGGTGCTGATCCTGGCACCGATCGCCGCATCATTGGCGACATCGCTCAAGATCAGTCCCGACCCGCTCCTGATGGCGGTCGCCATCGGCGCGGGCTGTGATTTCCTCACCCCTATCGGGCACCAATGCAATACGCTGGTGATGGGCCCGGGCGGCTATCGCTTCGGCGATTATTGGCGCCTGGGACTGCCACTGTCCCTGATCGTGCTCTTCGCCGGCGTGCCACTGATATTGTTGTTCTGGCCTACCGGCTGACCGGGGCGGCCTTGCGAACACCGAGCAACAAGGCAACCAGCGAAACTCTCGCGATCGAATTTCATGTCGGGCAGTAAGCCCCGGCACGGAGAAGCAGTTCCCGTCGGGACGGCGATTTTCCTCTGTGTGATGTTTTGATATTAAAACGGTATAACGCTCACACCGGAATCCTCACCACGGCGCGCAGGCCGCCGAGCGGACTTTCCTCGAGCGTGATGTCGCCGCCATGGGCGCGCGCAATGTCACGGGCGATCGAAAGGCCGAGCCCGGTCCCCGTCTCGTCCTGATTGCGCGCCTCGTCGAGCCGGAAGAACGGCCGGAACACGTCTTCGCGCATATTGGCGGGGATGCCGGGCCCATTGTCGTCGATCACGATCACCAGGCGATTGGTCTTCGCCTTGACCCTGATCGCGATCTCCTCGCCGAAGCGCGCCGCATTGGCGATCAGGTTGACGATAAGGCGGCGGAAGGCATTGGGCTTGACCTTGGCGACGAGATCGGGCGCCATATCGACGGAAACCCGGGAGTTGGGCTTGGCCCCGGTCTTCACGGCCCCTTCGACCATGCGGGTGATATCGGAAGCCTCCGCCTTCTCACCGCCGGCGCCACGGGCGAAGTTCATATAGGCCTCGAGCATCGTCTGCATTTCCTCGACATCGCCCTTGAGCGCCATCACCTTGTCATTGTCGCCGAGGAAGGCGAGCTCGAGCTTGAAGCGGGTGAGGATGGTGCGCAGGTCATGGCTGACGCCGGCCAGCATCGCGGTGCGCTGGTCGACATGGCGCTCAATGCGCTCCTTCATGTTGAGGAAGGCCTGCGCCGCCTGGCGCACTTCCGTGGCACCCCGCGGGTTGAAGTCGCTCACATCGCGGCCAAGACCGAAGCTTCTCGCCGCATGCGCCAGCTCCAGGATCGGCTTGATCTGCTTGCGCATGAAGACGATGGCGATGGAGAGCAGGATCAGCATCGACATGAACATCCAGCTCAGCAGCGAGTTGGTGTTCGCGGCGAAAGCGCGTTCATCCTCGGCCAGGATGCGGAAGACCGTGCCCTTCTCGACCTCGATGCGGATATCGACATAGCCGACCTTGCCGGTGCTGTCGATCCAGAACGGCTTGCCGCTGTTGTTGAGATAGGCACTGAGGCGGCTGTCGACCATCGACAGCCACGGCGTCGGCACCGGCGGCGGCAATTCGGCATTGTGCTCGATATCGAGATTGAGCCGCAAGGTCTTGTTCGCCATCTGCTCGATCTCGCCGACGTCGTCCGGCGTCTTGGCCGACTTGTCGTAGAGCTCGATGATGAGATTGATCTCGCGCGACAACGAGCGGGCCAGCACCTTGGTGACGTTGTCCCAGTGCCGGTCGAGGATGATGCCGACCATGATGCATTGCAGGAGCACGATCGGAGCGATGACGATGATGAGCGAGCGCTGATAGAGTCCGGCCGGCAGATAGCGCTCGAGGAAACGGTTGAACTTCCAGTAGAAGCTGTGTTCGACCTTCCTTGCGGTCTCGGTGACGGCGCTCATCTGGCATCCTCAGTCTATATGCAGAGTATAGCCTGCCCCGCGCACGGTTTGCAGATAAACCGGGTTGGACGGGTCTTCCTCGATCTTCTGGCGCAGGCGGTTGATCTGAACATCCACGGTTCGGGCATTGTCCTCTGCCCCGTCGGGGGAAAGCTCGGCGCGGGTGATCGGCTTGCCGGCATTCTGGATGAAGAGGCGCAGGAGTTCCCGCTCCCGCGTCGTCAGCTTGACCAGATCGCCATTGCGCCTGAGCTCGCCGCGCGTCACGTTGAACAGGCAGTCGCCGAACCGCACATCGACCCGATGGTCGACCGGTGGCGCCGCCCGGCGCAGCAGGTTCTGCACCCTGAGCAGCAATTCCCGGGGCTCGAAGGGCTTCGGCAGGTAATCATCGCTTCCCGCCATCAATCCGTTGATCCGGTCCTCGATCTCCGACAGCGCCGACAGCATGAGGATGGGGATCCGCTCCTGTGCGCCGCGCAACGACTGCGCCAGCGCCGTGCCGCTCTCGCCCGGCATCATCACATCGAGAATGAGTAGGTCGAAGGTGAGGCCGCGCATCCGCTCACGCGCCCCCGCCGCCGTCGGCGCGACCGAGACGCGGAAGCCGTTCTCCGCCAGATAGGACTGCAGGAGCTCGCGGATGCGGCGGTCATCGTCGATGACCAGTATATGCGGCTTCTCCTCTGTCATTCCTTCGTCTGCTCCGCGCGACTCTTCAGCCAGTCGCTCACCGCCCGGCGGTTCTCCGGGCTGATCAGATGATACAGCACGGTGCGGTAGGAGGGCTCCGTCTTTTCGCCCGCCTCGCTGAGCGCGCGGATGATGCGCTCGCCCTGCGGCGCCATCAGCTTGAGCCTGAGTGCCTCGCCTTCCCTGGTGAGGAACAGGAGTCTCTGTCTTCGGTCGAGATCGCCCGGGCGCTGATAGACAAGGTCCTTCTCGATCAGGTCGCGCAGCACGCGGCCGAGGCTCTGCTTGGTGATGCCCAGTATGCCGAGGAGCTGCGCCACCGTCATGCCGGGATTGCGGCCGACAAAATGCACGACCCGATGATGGGCGCGCCCGAAGCCCCATTCCGCCAGGATTGCGTCGGGATCGGAGGTGAAATCGCGATAGGCGAAGAACAGGAGCTCGATGAGGCTGACGATTTCCTCATCACCCACATCGCGGCCAGAAATTATGTCAGCCATATTGACGTATTTTCCGAAGTTTGTTATAAGAGGTCACAATCGCAAGAAACCTTATTGCGTCATGTCGGCCGAATATTCGGACAGCCGTAGTGACATATAGGCCGAACCGCCGCTGCGTGCAAAAATGCCAAGCAGCCGGAAAAATTGGGAGAAGTGCCATGGCGATCGTTCCTTTTGACCAGCGCGAAGGCGTCATCTGGATGAACGGCGAATTCGTGCCGTGGAAGGATGCCAAGGTCCATGTGCTGACCCACGGCCTGCATTATGGCAGCGGCGTTTTCGAGGGCGAGCGCGCCTATGGCGGCGAAATCTTCAAGCTGACCGAGCACAGTCAGCGCCTGATCGACTCGGCCGAGATCCTCGACATGAAGATCCCCTATACGGTGGCCGAGATCGACGCCGCCTGCCGCGAGACCCTGAAACGGCAGGGTTTTGCCGACGCCTATGTCCGCCCGATCGCCTGGCGCGGGTCGGAAATGATGGGCGTCGCCGCGCAGAACACCAAAATCAATCTCGCCATCGCCATCTGGCAGTGGCCGGCCTATTTCGATCCGGCCCAGCTCGAAAAGGGCATCGGGCTCGACATTGCCGAATATCGCCGGCCCGATCCGATGACCGCCCCCTCAAAGGCGAAGGCCGTCGGCCTCTACATGATCTGCACCATTTCCAAGCACAAGGCCGAGCGCAAGGGCTATGCCGACGCCATGATGCTCGACTGGCGCGGCCGCGTTGCCGAATGCACCGGCGCCAATATCTTCTTCGTGAAGGATGGCGAGATCCACACGCCGACACCCGACTGCTTCCTCGACGGCATCACCCGGCGCACCGTCATCGGCCTCGCCCAGAAGCGCCAGATCAAGGTCATCGAGCGCGCCATCATGCCGGAAGAGCTGAAGGGCTTCGAGCAGTGCTTCATCGTCGGCACGGCCGCCGAGGTGACGCCGGTCGGCGAGATCGGTCCCTACAAGTTCACCGTCGGCGATCTCACCCGCGCGCTGCGTTCGGATTATCTGAACGAAGTGCAGCCGAAGAAGAAGGCGGCCTGATCCTCAATCCTCCTTGCGCGCCCGGCCGAACTGGGCGCGCAATTCGTCCTTGGCGCGCTCCAGCACGTTTTTCTGGGCCTTGGGCAGATCCTTGCCGCCGCGATTGACATAGAAGGTCAGCATCGACATGGCGGAGCGGAAGGCGCCGGATTTTCGCCGCCTGCTGTGCTCCGCCGAGCGTTTCAGCGATGCTGCGATGCGCTTGGGGCTCTTCCAGGTGAAGACGCCTTTGTCGAGATCGAGCGCATCGCTCTTCTCCGTGACGTCCTGCGACCAGCGTTTCTGGGGAGCGGTGCTCATCCATGCCTCTCACTCGACGCACAACCCCAGGGAAGGAGAATGGTTCCTGAGAGTCCGCGATCGAGTTTCTTGCATTTGCCGCTATATCGGGCTTCCCAGGCCATCGCTGCATTTCGGCGTGGCGAAGCAGGCAGAGATCAGCTTCATCAGACCCGGATCGGCAACGCCGTTGATCGTGACTTCAGTATATCCTTGGTTACGCAGATAGACCTGCATGCGCAGCACGGTCCTGCGGTCGCCGCTACGCAGCGCCCGGCCGATATCCTCTTCTGCTTCCCGGCTTTTGCCCGTTCTTTGATAAAGGATCGAGCGTTTAAACAGCAAAGGCATGTGCTCATCCGGATTTGCCTTGCGCAGAGCCGATGTAAGATCCGCTATCGCCTCCTCATCGCGCCCCAGTGCCTGATAGTAGGAAGCCCGCGCCTCGAAAACATTGGCCTGGACCAGTCCCACAGGTGAGCGATCGATGGCGGTGGTCAGGAGAGCCGCTGCCTTGTCGACTTCACCCAGGCGATTGTAGATGCGCGCGGCCGGAATATTGGGGTCCTCGATGCCGAGCCAGCCCTGGGAAACATAGGAAGGATCGTAACTTTCTCCCGCTTTCCTATAGGCCTCGGCGGCATGCTTATATTCGTTCACCATTTCATAAGCTTGCCCGGCCTCGTAGCTGGCTCTCATATGGTGAGGATCTTCATCGAGAGCTTCGCTGAAGAACTGCAAGGCGCGGTCGGGCAGCTGGAGGGCGGCATTGGCGCGTCCGAGCATGACCAGAAGCTCGACGTTGCGAGGGTTGCTCGCGAGCGCCGGCTCAAGGAGCCTGACCGCATCATGCCCTTTGGTTTCGAAGATAAACCATTCCGCCCTATTGAGGATTGCCGGCACATAGGTCGGATCGGCGGCTACGGCTGCGTCCAGCATACCGGGCCACTGACTGAAGCCATCCGGTTTCATTCGCACGAGGCGACCCAATTGAACCAGCGCTCGCGCACGATCGCGCGGCGAGGCAGATGAAGCGTGCATGACCCTGTCACAAGCATCTTGCCGCTGCTGCTCGCCCGCAGTCGCGGCCTCGCACTGTTCCAGGTCGGATGCTAGAGAGTAATCGCTGAGAACGGTGAGCCCCGCTGTCAGGGCGAGGCCGAAGACCGAAGTCCGCGCAAACATCTCAGTAGCACTCCGGATCTGCGATGCAGGCTCTCATCCCGTTGCGAAACTCTTCGCCGGAGCTGTCGGCGGAGGCATAACCGAGCTCGACCACCAACCGCTGCGTCCGGCGCAATATCTCCCGATCGTTTCGGAACGCCTCTTCATAGTCGAGCAGGGCCTGGTCACCAAGGCCAAGCTTTTTGTTTATATAAGCGCGCAACTGGAATCCCTCTCCACGGACCGGTGAGGTTCGCTGGGCCAGCCAGTCGGCCTCGGCCATGGCCTCGCCCATTTTCTCAAGGGAGAAAAGCGTCCAGGCCTTTCCCCGCCGCGCATCCACATCGGCAGGATCAAGCTCGACGGCATGGCTGTATTCCTTGAGCGCGTCACTCTCCTTGTTTTGGCCTCTTAGAATTTGACCGCGAAGCACGAAGGCCGAGGCGACATTGGGGTAATGCGCGATCAGCCAGTTGACGCCCTCAAGCGCCTCCTCGTTCCGCCTGGCGAAAATCAGGTATTTCGATCGCTCATATCGAACGTAGCCGCTGAACGGATATGTTCCACGCCTCGGACCGCCAGAACGGAAAGAAACCTTGTCAAGTTCGCCCGCATCATGCGCCAGTATGGTGTCGAACTCCTTCAACATACCTTCAAGATCACCACGCATGTAGTTCTTGTAGGCAAGGTTGAGCCGCGCGAGGTGAAAATCGGGCTTGATTTCGAGGGATTGCCGCAAGGCTTCGAGCGCCCTGGCCGAATTCGGCTCGATGCTTGTAAATAAATAACTCAGCGCAAACAGTCCCTCGGCATTGTGAGGCTCCTGAGCGAGTACTTCTTCGATATCGCGGCTAGCCTCCTCCCATTGCCCGAATGTGAGATAAATCCAAGCGCGCCGGACGTAGGCCGGGACGAGTTGCCGGTTACCCTGGATGGCAAGATCGACATCGGCCAGTGCCGGACCGAACTTGTCCATCCAATAGAGCGCTTCTGCCCGCTTGAAATAGAGAAAGGACTTCTGCTTCGTGTCCAATGCCGCTTGCAGAGCATGGTCGCAGGCAATGAACTGGTTCTCGGAGTCCGTGAACGCATTGCCGTCGCGACAATCATCGTAAGGCGAAGCCGCAGATTGACCAGAAGCTGTCAGCACCAGGCACGCGGCAATAGGCAACCATTTCAAATGAAACATCGATTCGCCCCCGGATAACATCGCAGTCGATAGTCACATCCGGGGTTGAACTTCCTGCTAACCGGACAGTTCAAATTTTAATCGTTGCTCAAGAAGAACAAAAAGAAGAAAGCCCGAAAACGGTGGAATCCCTATCCCCCGGTGACCGGCGGGAAGAAGGCGATCTCGCGCGCGCCGGCGATCGGCGTGTCGAGCGGCGCATGTGCCTGGTCGATGGCAGCGCGGATGATGCGCGGATCGGCGAAGGCCGCGGCATAGGATTCATCGCGGCCTTTGAGGAAATCGATCAGCATGCTGACGGTCTTGACCTCGCCTGGGATCGCGATGTCCTCCTCCCCCTTGCCGATGATCTGACGCATGCGGGCGAAATAGAGAATCTTCGTCACTTGTCTTCCATCACATGGCCGATGCCGGCCCGGAAATAATCATAGCCTGTATAAAGCGTGAGCGCCGCGGCGATCCACAGGCAGAACAGGCCGAATTCGCTGACATAGGGAAGGATCTTGTCGCCGGCGGGCCCGGCGATGAGGAAGCCGATGGCGATCAGCTGCACCGTCGTCTTCCATTTGGCCACCTTGGTCACCGGCACCGAGACGCGCAGTTCCGCCAGGAATTCGCGCAGGCCCGACACCAGCACCTCGCGGGTGAGGATGATGACCGCCGCCCACAGATGCGCATCATCGATGGTGCGATCGGCCGCGAGCACCAGAAGCACGACGGCGACCAGCACCTTGTCGGCAATCGGGTCGAGCATGCGCCCCAGGGCCGATTGCTGGCTCCAGCGCCTGGCCAGATAACCGTCGAAGAAATCGGTGATGGCCGCCGCGATGAAGAAAGCGAGCGCCGTCCAGCGCGCCGCATCACCGCCCCACAGGATGAGCCCCGCCACCAACGGCACCGCGACCAGCCGCCCATAGGTGAGCAGATTGGGCAGGCTCAGCGCATGGCGCTGGCTTTCCTTCTGGGCCAATTTCGTTACGGCATCGCTCATGGAGCGCCCTCGTGGAAGTGGTCATAGATAGCCTGGGCCAGAGCGTTATTCACCCCTTCGACCTTTGCCAGATCGGCAAGGCTGGCCCGCGCCACCGCCTTGGCCGATCCAAAGGCCTGTAATAAGGCTTTTTTGCGAGTCGGGCCAATACCCGCGATCTCGTCCAGCGGGTTGAGGGCAATGGCCCTGGCGCGCTTCGCCCGATGGCTGCCGATGGCGAAGCGGTGCGCCTCGTCCCTGAGGCGCTGGATATAGTAAAGCACCGGGTCGCGCCCCTCGATCATGAAAGACGGCTTGTCAGGCACATAGAAATGCTCCCGGCCGGCATCCCGGTCTGGTCCTTTTGCGACGCCCGCGATGCAGAGATCGGCAATGCCGAGATCGGCCAGCACGGCGCGCGCCGCATTGAGCTGGCCCTGGCCGCCGTCGATCAGCACAAGATCCGGCCAGGCCTGCGGCTGGTCGGGGCTCGTCTCATTGGCGGGCTCCCGTTCACCATGTTCCTTAAGCAAGCGCGAGAACCGCCGCGTCAGCACCTCGCGCATCATGCCGAAATCATCTCCCGGCGTCAGGTCCTCGGCGCGGATATTGAACTTGCGATATTGCGATTTGAGGAAGCCTTCGGGCCCCGCGACGATCATGCCGCCCACCGCCTGGGCGCCCTGGATATGGGAGTTGTCATAGACCTCGATGCGGCGCGGCGCTTCCGCCAGGCCGAAGACGCGGGCGACCCCGGCCAGGAGCTTGGCCTGGGAGGAGGATTCGGCGAGCTTGCGGCCCATGGCCTCGCGCGCATTGGTGACCGCATGCTCGACCAGCGCCTTCTTCTCGCCGCGCTGCGGCACCGCGATCTCGACCTTGCGGCCGGCATGGGTGGCAAGCGCCTCCTCGAGCAGCGCCGTCTCCTCGATCTCATGCGACAGGAGGATCAGGGGCGGAATGGGCTTGTCGTCATAGAACTGCGCCAGGAACGAGCCCAGCACCTCCGCCGCGGCCAGGGACTTGTCGGCGCGCGGGAAATAGGGCCGGTTGCCCCAGTTCTGCCCGGCGCGGAAGAAGAAAACCTGGATGCAGGTCTGCCCGCCCTCCTGTGCCAAGCCGAAGACATCGGCTTCTTCCACGCCTTGCGGGTTGATGCCCTGCTCGGAGGTGACGAAGCTCATCGCCTGGATACGGTCGCGGTAGCGGGCAGCACTTTCGAAATCGAGCTTCTCGGACGCCTCTTCCATCAGCCGCGCCAGATCGGCCTTCACCGCCTTGCTCTTTCCGTTGAGGAAGGCTTCCGCCTCGTCCACCAGCTCATTGTATTTGTCGGCCGCGATCTCGCCTACACAGGGCGCCGAGCAGCGCTTGATCTGATAGAGCAAGCACGGCCTGGTGCGGTTCTCGTAAACGCTGTCGGTGCAGGAGCGCAGAAGAAAGGCCTTCTGCAAGGCGTTGATCGTGCGGTTGACGGCACCGGCCGAGGCGAAGGGCCCGAAATAGCTGCCCTTGTGCGAGCGCGCACCGCGATGCTTGACGATCTGGGCGACCTCATGGTCCTTGCGGATCAGGATATAGGGAAAGGACTTGTCGTCGCGCAAAGAGACGTTGAAGCGGGGCCGGAGCTTCTTGATCAGATTGGCTTCGAGGAGAAGCGCCTCGGCCTCCGTCTCGGTGGTCACGAACTCCATATTGGCGGTGAGCGAGATCATCGCCGCGATGCGGTTGGTGTGGCCGCCGAGCCTGATATAGCTCGCCACCCGGTTCTTCAGGCTCCTCGCCTTGCCGACATAGAGAACATCGCCCTTGGCATCGAACATCCGGTAGACGCCGGGCCTGTTGGGCAGCGTCTTCAGATGGGCGCGGATGACATGCGGACCAGGGCCATCGCCCACGGCCTCTTCATCCGCAATGATGTCTTCCGGTTCGTCCATGGGCCCAATATCGTGATTCCAGCCTGATAGCGCAAATAGCATGGGAACCGCCCGAAAATGACAGCAGGTGCCCGCGGAAGCCTCTCCGCCGGTCCCGCCAGCCTAAGGCCACGGAGATAAGGTTTCCTGCAGGAATTCCCGAAAATGACGCCTATTCAGGCGGCTTTGCCGGCCCTGACCTCATAGACATGATCGACGAGGCCCCAGTCACGCGCCTCTTCCGCCGTCATGAAGAAATCACGGTCGAGGGTGCGCTCGACCTCTTCGGTGCTGCGCTTGCAGTGCCTGGCATAGAGCCCGATCATGCGCTTCTTCATCTTGATGATGTCCTGGGCGTGGCGCTCGATATCGGAGGCCTGGCCCTGGAACCCGCCGGAAGGCTGATGCAGCAGGATGCGGGCATTGGGCAGCGAGATGCGCCGGCCCGGCGTACCGGCCATCAGGAGAAACGACGCCATCGACGCGGCGAAGCCCATGCACACGGTCGAGATCGGGCATTTGATATATTGCATCGTGTCGTAAATGGCGAAACCGCTGGTCACCACGCCGCCCGGCGAGTTGATATACATGGCGATTTCCTTGCCCGCCCCTTCCGCCTCGAGGAACAGGAGCTGGGCGCAGATGATCGCCGACATGTTGTCGTCGATCTGGCCGTTGAGGAAAACGATGCGCTCGCGCAGCAGACGCGAGAAGATATCGAAGGAACGCTCGCCGCGGCTCGACTGCTCGATGACGACCGGAACGAAATTGCTCATGCCGCCCTCATCATCATGATCTCGCCATTGTCATTGGCGGCGGGCGCCACCATCGCGAAGCCTTCATGCACGATGCGCAGGTGCGTGCCGCCCGCTTGCGTCTCGCTCAATTCGAAGGTGACGACGGTATCGAGGCTGTTGCCCTCGTCATCGCGCTCGTCACGGCGGCTGCGCCAGGAGCAGCGCAGCAGTTGCCCGGGCTGCGCTTCCATCACCCGGCAATCGACGTCATCCGGCACCAGCCAGGCCTTGACGAGATGAGGTTCGGTCAGCGCCCGCCAGACCTTGCCGGGTGCCGCATCGAGATCGCATTCGGTGATGATCCTGTCGTCGGCCATGCTTTCGTCGCTCATTCATCCATTCCTTTGAGAACATCCCTCAGCTTCTCGATGCGTTCGGGCCAGAAGACACGATAGCGCTCCACCCAGCTGGCGAGGGGCGCAATGCCCTTCGGATCCGCGCGGTAATAGGCGAAGCGTCCCTGGCGCCGCTCACTGACGAGCCCAGCCCCCTTGAGCATCGCCAGATGCTGCGAGATGGCGGGTTGTGAGACCGCGAAATGGCTCTTCAGCTCGCTGACGCTCATTTCGCGCGCCGCCACCCGCTCGAATACGGCGCGCCGCGTCGGGTCGGCCAGGGCACGGAAAATCTCGGTCTCAACCATGATCAATATATAAGTATATACTTATACAAAAAGCAAGCCTCTTCACATTCCCGGGAGACCGGGGCCTTCTTCATTGTCGTCGTGGCCTCAGCCGCTAGATTGGCAATGACGGCTCTCGCCTCATGAAGGAGGATCGCTATGCACCGGCAACTGACCGCCGCTCTCCTCTTCACTTTGAGTGCCGCCACCGCGGCATCGGCCCATCATGGCTGGGGCAGCTATGACTCAGCCGGGAAATTCACCATCGAAGCCCCGATCGACATGATCGCCTGGCAGAACCCGCATGCCCATGTGATGCTGAAATATGAGAATGCCACCTGGGAAATCACCCTCGCCCCGATCTCGCGCATGAGCAACAGGGGCCTGAGCGAGGCGATGCTCAAGACCGGCACCATGATCAAGGCGGAGGGCTATCCCTCGACACGGCGCGAGCATGAGATGCGGGCCGAGCGGATCACCGTCGACGGCAAGGTCTATGAGATGCGCTGACCGGCGATGTGGAGCGCATTTCTCGAGAGTCTCGAATTCTCATCCCTGGGCTTAGCCGCCCGCGGCTCGGTCTGGCTCTATCCGCTCGCCAATCTCGCCCATGTCGTGGGCGCCACGTTCCTGGTCGGCGCCATTCTCGTCTTCGACCTCCTGCTCCTGCGCCGGCGCTACGACATGGCGAGCGCCGTTTCGCGCACCGCTCTCGGCGTCGCGGCAACCGGCCTCGCCCTCCTCCTCATCAGCGGCCCAATCATGTTCAGCGCCGAGGCGACCGCCTTCGGGCGCAATCCGGTCTTCCTCGGCAAGATGCTTCTCATCATTTGCGGGCTGGCCAATCTCAGCCTCTATCATTGGGCGAAGCGGCGCACCATGCTCGCGCCGCCCATCCCGGCAAATGCCCGCCTCCATGCCGGCGTCTCGGCCTCGGCCTGGATTCTCGCCGTCATCGCCGGACGCTCGATCGCCTATTTCTGATCAGTATGCAGATTATTTCCGGTCATGGTGAAGCGGTCTATGAGCTCCGCCCCTAACCGACCGATCCGACTCAGGAAACCAGTCCTCCCGGCGGGCCGCCGGCCATTTCGTCATCGTCCGCGATGCGACGCGCCATGAACAGCGTATCTTCCGGCAGGTCGGTTGAGGAGATCGGCACGAAACCGAGGCTGCGATAGAAGGCCTGAGCGCCGGCATTCCTGGGATTCACCTGCAGATGCACACCAGGAGAGCCGAGACCCGCGAGGCATTCCATCATCGTCTGCATCATGTGGCGGCCGATGCCGTGACCCCGCGCGTCTTCGAGAAGATCGATATGAGCATGCGAGGGATAGCTTGCGAGCACCGGCGGAAGTTCGAGAAAGGGGTGGTGCACGGCATGGCGCACCCAGTCGCTGCCTCGCCACCGCGTCGGGTCGTCACCGGGATCGCGCTCCGCCCGCTGCAGCTTCGGCAACCACTCATCCTTGAGCTTGCGGTTGAAGCGACGCGTATCGAGCACGCCCAGGACATAGCCGACAACCCCCTCTGGCCCGACAAGGGCAAAGGCAAGCTTGGGTTCGAACGTCACATAGGGACCGACATAGACCCGGCCGAGCAGTTCGGGATCATCCTCGACATCGGTTGCGTCATCCCCTGCCGCACCCGTCCTGAGGCAGACGCGATAGAGCGCCGGCAGATCATCGATCGTGGCGCGGCGCAGCCTGTAGGCATCGAGCTTCATGGTGCCAGTATCCTCAATAGACAGGCGCCGGTGCGATAAAAGTCAGTCCCATCGCACCGGCCCTGTCGCTCCTGTCGCACTTTAGGAGTTCGTGAATTGCAGTTGTGGACGCCAATCGCCACGGCTCGGCCGCGCCGCCGGATTCGGGCGCCACGAGCGAAAGGCCCATCAGCTGAGCACCTTCGTTCTGGACAACATCGAATCCCCACTTGGTATGATATTGGCATGATATCGGACTGTTGGACGGCCGTCCAGTTCTTTGCAAATTGTTTCAGCAAGCCTATTCTGATGCGAATGAACTCTACGTAAATTACTGTTTTTAGTATACTAATTGTGGAAATGCGATTCACATGCACTGCCAATAGGATCCAGGAATGTACAGTCCAATAACATACCGATCTTGTCAGACATCCTCGATCACCCTAAGGTGATCGCCGATCCCAAAGGTGCCAATGACCGAGACGCAGGAAATCCGCCGCCGCATGGACAATTTGTCGGGCCCCCTGGGCATACGGCTTGTCATGGCGATGACTTCCGCGATCGAGGATCGCACCCTGAGTCCGGGCGTGCCTTTGCCGCCGGAACGGGAATTCGCCGCCGGTCTCGGCATTTCGCGCTCCACCTTGCGCCAGAGCCTCGAGCAGCTCGCCAAGGATGGCTATGTCGCCACCCGTCCGGGTGCCGGGACCTTCATTGCCCATCGCATCCTGAAGCCGGTCACGCGGCTCACCGGCTTCACCGACGACATGCTGAGCCGCGGCCTCAAGCCCAGCTCACGCATTCTCGAATGCCGCAAGATGCCCGTGCCGCCCGATGTCTCCTTCCGCACCGGCCTGCCGCTCGGCACCGAGGTGATGCTGCTGGCGCGCCTGCGCCAGATCGGCGACGACGTCATGGGTATGATCGCTCCATCTTCCCGGTCCATGCGGTCGGCAGCGATTACGACGGCGGAGGTTCGCTTTATGCGCGCATGGATGCGCAAGGCGGACGCCCGCGCCGCATCATGCAGAGCCTCAAGGCGGTCGAGGTGCCGGAAGAGGTCGCCCCCCTGCTCGGTATCCGGCCGGGCGCGGCGGTGCTCGCCATCCATCGCATCGGCTATGGCGCGCAAGGCAACGCGCTCGAGGACGCACTGAGCTGGTATCGCGGCGATCGCTACGAATATATCGCGGAAATCACAGGGTGAGCGGCATGCGGGCAGCGGCGCAGGACCACATGACGCTGATCGATCAATATTGCGACAGCATCACCGACATGCTGAAGAAGCTCGTGGCGACGCAGCGCGACAGGCTCGCGACCGCGCAGAGCTGGGTGGCGGATGCGCTGGCGGAGGGCGGCCTCGTCTATGTCACCGGCAGCGGCCATTCCCACATCATCGCCGAGGAGGTGTTCTATCGCGCCGGCGGCGCCGCCGCGGTGCAGGCGATTCTCGATCCCGCCCTCATGCTGCATCAGGGAGCCCAGCGCTCCACGGTCCTCGAACGGCTCGAAGGCTATGCCGAGATCATCCTGGAAGAGTACCCGATCGGCCCCAGGGACGTGCTCTTCGTCGCCTCCAATTCCGGCCGCAATGCCTTCCCGATCGAGGCCGCCCTTTTCGCCCATGAGCGGGGCGCCAAGGTGATCGCCATCACCTCGAGCGATCATGCGGCCCATGTCACATCGCGCCACAAAAGCGGCAAGATGCTTTCTGATGTCGCCGATCTCGTCATCGACAACCAGGCGCCTTATGGCGACGCGTGTCTCGCGATCCCCAATTCGGACAAGCGCATGGGCTCGACCTCGACGATCTCCGGCACCTTCATCATCAATGCAGTGATGGCCGAGGCTGTCGCCAATCTCACCCGCCGCGGCATCCCCGTCGATATCTATCGCAGCGCCAATTCGGGCGGCGGCAATGACGCAGGCGATATCGTGAAGCGCTGGCGCCCGCGCATCCGTGGACTTTAACCGACGGCAGGCCTCAGCTTGAGAGGCCGCGGCCTGGTCGCAATGAAGCTCGCTCTGCTCTCGAGATTTCCGATCAGACGCTCGATCTGCGGGCGTTCCCGCCAGGCAATAGGCCCGCGCGATTCAGTCCACAGGATGAAACAGGCCAGCGCAATATCCTGAACCGAGAGGATGCCCGGCTGAAAGCAGCCTTCCTCCATGCGCTTTTCCAGCCAGTCGAGCGTCCGCAAGGCACGCGTCATGTTCCGTTGCGCCGGGTCGAATCCGAGCTGATTTTCGGCAACCGGACCGACTCCCGCCCATCGCGCATAGTGGTGGGCCGCCAGCGCATCTCCCATTGCCAGGATGACGGCCATATCCTGGTCATCCCTGGCCGGAGCGCGCCGCCTGGCGATGGTCGTCGCGACGCCTTTGCCAGGTTCAATCACCCGGGCCAAAAGCGCTTCGATGGCGATCCGGGTCGGAAAATAAGCCACGCCATCGGCCACGAGAACAGGGACCTGCCCCAACGGGTTGATATCGAGCAGGCGTTCGGGAGGCGGAAAACTGCCGATCTCGACCTCACGCAGCGCGACCGCATGCTCGCATGCCAGCACGCGCACGATCCGCGCGAAAGGAGAGCCATCGATATAATGAAGCTCCACGGACACGATCCTTCAGCACAAGTCTCGGCCTATGAGGGTAGGCGCGGGGCCAAGCCATTTCAACGCTCGCTGCGCTGCGCTTCCGCCACGATTTCGAGGATTTCGACAAACCCTTCCGGCCGCCATGCCGAACGGCCGATGAACAGCCCGTCGATATGGGGCTTCGCGACAAGCTCGGCGGCATTGGCTGAGCTGACACTGCCGCCATAGAGAACCGGGGGAGTTCGGCCCAGGATCCTGCCGGCCAGGGCCGCGATCTGTGCCTGCTGCGCGTCGGCATAATCGGCAGTGGCTGGAATGCCTCCAGCGCCGATTGCCCAGACCGGCTCATAGGCGAAGAGAATGGGCGCCGCGCGATCCGCCTCGTCGAGAAACGCCAGCGCACCCTCGACCTGGACGGTCAGGATCTCTTGCGTCCGCCCGCCATCGCGCTCGGCAAGCGTCTCGCCAACGCAGATCAGCGGCATCAGGCCGTGCCGCAGGGCGGCGGCCGTCTTGAGGCCGACCGTGCGATCCGTCTCGCCGAAATGCTCCCGCCTTTCGCTGTGCCCCAGCTCGACAAGATCTGCGCCGCAGTCCTGCAACATAACGGGCGATATTTCACCGGTCCAGGCGCCGGCATCTTCCCAATGCATGTTCTGCGCCCCGACCTTGACGCGCGTCGTGGCGAGCATCTGCTTCACCTCGCGGATGGATGTGAAGGGCGGGATGATGAAGGTCTCGATGCGCGCATCGACCTCCGGTGCGACAGCCCCCAGCATCTCGGCAAAGGCGCGGGCCTCAGCCAGTGTCTTGTTCATCTTCCAACTGGTCCCGACCCAGCAGCTCCGGGCGCGGACGGCACTCTCAGCCTGATGGCGACCAGGGCCCGATGTAACATTTTTCAACATAGTCATTCCCATCACCCGCCTGCGAAGTTCCAAGTTAACTGACACTATTTCAATGGTTTACAGGAAGTATGGCGATCCAATCGTATTAAAGTCGCATCAGTATGTATCAGCAATTGACGATATAATATCAAAATTATATGTTACGTTTGCGCATAAAGAACAGAGCGCCAATTGGGAGGAGTCAGATGAAGAGAAAATTCTGGGCAGCCTGCATGGCAGCGACCGCGCTGGTCGCGTCGGTCACCATGGCAACCGCCAAGGACAGCTATCGTGTCGCCGTCATCCGCTGGGAGCCGAATGACATCTATTTCAACGGTGTCCAGCTCGGCCAGGAGCAGGAGAAGGCCCGCATCGAGGCCGCCGACAAGGTCAAGATCGAGTTCACCGTATTCGGCGCCAATGACGCCACCCAGCAGCGCAACGCGCTCGATGCCCAGCTCGCCGCCGGCGTCGACGGCGTGCTTCTGGTGCCGTGGCGCGGAGAATCGATGATCAAGGTGCTCGATGGGCTCGCCGCCAAGGGCATGCCCGTCGTCGTCAGCAACGCCTATGTGCCGAAGGCCAAGGAGACCTTTGTCGCCTTCGACAATGAAGCGGCAGGCCGCAAGGGCGGCGAAGCCATCGTAGGCTGGCTCGACAAGCACCGCGGCACGGACTGGCGCAAGAGCGAAGGCGTGTTCATCGAATTGCGCTGCATCATCACCGCCTCGTTCGATATCGGCCGCAGCACCGGCTATCACTCGGTCCTCGATCCGCTGGTCAAGGAGAATCCCAATCTCAAGATCGAAACCCGCGAAGCCGGCTGCGACGGCAGCAAGGCGCGCAAGGCCGTGGACGACATCATCTCGCGCTATGGCAAGGACAAGATCCTGGGCGTTGCCAGCATCGACGGCACGATGGGGATCGGCGGCGCCATTCCGGCTTTCGCCGCGCAAGGCATGCTGAAGAAGTCGGATGATCCGGCTCATATTCCGGTGGCCACCGTCGACGGGACCAAGCCCGAGCTCGAGGCCGTGGCCAAGGGCGACCTGACGCATGTCTCGGTGCAGCCGGCAACCGGCGAAGGCATCATCTCGATGCGCCTTCTCTACGACATGATGAAAACCGGCAAGCTGATCGACAAGCCCGCCGCGGCCGGGACCTATCCGATCGAAGGCAATGAGCTTTGGGCGCCGGTCGAGATCATTCCGTCCGACAAGTTCGACGGCGCCTGGTACAAGACCCAGACCTACTCCATCCCGGAAGAGGTCAAGCCGGACGATCCGGCGAACTGGGCGAACCAGATGGATGCCAAGGGCAATTGAGCTAACATCCTGGCCCCGGCCGCGAGCGGCCGGGGCTGGACGATGACCCGGTCACGTGAGCGTTGAGACACCCAGAATGCAGCATCCTGCCGAACCGACAGGCGGGGGCGACTCTTATCGCCTCACCGAACTGACCAAGCGGTTTCCCGGGGTCGTTGCTGTATCAGGTGTCAATCTCACCGTCCGTCGCGGCGAGGTCCATGGCATCATCGGCCGCAACGGCGCCGGCAAATCGGTCCTGATGAGCTTGATCTCGGGTCTCGCCCGTGCCACCAGCGGGGGCATCGCGATCAACGGCCATTCCGTCGACATTGCGAGCTACAATCCGATCAAGGCGCATGCGCTCGGGGTCTCGCTGGTTCCGCAGGAGCCCAAATTCGCCGCCCGATTGTCGATCGCCGACAACCTGTTCATGGGACGGCCGATCGATCGCAGCCTCGGCTTCATCAATTCCGCGGCGATGCGTAAGAAGGCGAAGGCGGTCGCCGCCGAAGTCGGCCTCTCTCTTGATCCCGATGAGCCGATGGCACGGCTTCCCATCGAGAGCCAGCAACTGCTGGCTTTCGGCAAGGCGCAGTTCATCGAGGAGGCTCAGATTATCCTGCTCGACGAGATAACGGCGTCGCTGTCGCGCGAGCGCAAGCAGATGCTGCTGGCGCTGCTGCGCCGGCTCGTAAGGGCGGCCCCGGAACGCTCCTACACGCTGATCTCCCATCATGTGAGCGAGATCATGGAGTTCTGCGATCGGGTCACGGTCATGCGCGATTCGAAAGCGGTCGCCACCCTCGACGTGGCGCATACCACTGCCGCCGAGCTTGCCAACTGGATCGTCGGCGACATTCCGGTCACCAGGCTCGATGACTACAACGCCACGCCGAGCAAGCCGTCGGCGCCTTTCGTCTCGGTCAAGGATCTGTCCCTGCCGCCGAACCTCACCAGTGCGTCATTCGAGGTCGCTATTGGCGAGGTGATCGGCCTCGCGGGCCTCGACGGATCGGGCAAGGAAGAGGCCGTGGAGGCGTTATTCGGCATGAAGCGGCCCGATGCCGGCGCCATCGCCATCGAAGGTCGCCCCGTCGGCATCGCTTCGCCCGCCATCGCCATCCGCCACGGGATCGGGTTCCTGCCCAAGCACCGCGAGCGGCAGGCCGTCATACCGGGGCGCTCCATCGTCGAAAACACGCTGATCTCGAGCTACCGCTCGTTCAGCAATGCCCTTGGCCTGATCGACGAGACGCGCGCCGAAGCGATGACGCGCGCGAAGATGACGGAATTCAAGGTGAAGGCGGCGGGCCCCTTCACCGCCATGACTGAGCTGTCGGGCGGCAACAAGCAGAAGGTGCTGATCGGCCGGCTGACCCTGTCGAGCCCTCGCCTGTTCATCCTGAACGAGCCCACACGCGGCGTCGATCTCGCCACCAAGCCCGAGATCCTGCGCGCCATTCGCGAAGAGCTCGCGTTGGCGAGCGGCGTCATCATGCTGTCCGAAAGCGAGGACGAGCTCATCGCCGTCTGCGACCGCATATTGGTGTTCTTCCGTGGGCGCATCGTCAGCGTGCTGAACCGCGGCACGCAGGCTTTCAACGTCGCAACGCTCTACAAGACCATACAGGGAGTCTGACCGGTGCCCGCGCAATTCCATCGCCTCTCCAGACTCCTCTTCGAACGGCACCTGATCTGGCTGCTCCTGCTCGTCCTGGTCCTCTTCGGCATCAACATCCGCGGCTTTGCCACGGCACAGAACCTTCTCAATGTGATGTGGGCCGCGGCCCCGCTCGGCTGCATGGTTCTTGGCCTGTTTCTCGTGCTCCTGATCAAGGAGGTGGATCTGTCGCTCGAATCCACCTTTGCCTTCAGCCCGACGATCGCCATCGTCGCCATGCTCAATTGGCTGCCCGAAGTCATCCCCCCGATCCTGGCCGTGATCCTGACCCCGCTGATCGGCTTCGCCGTCGGCGCCGCTGCCGGCGCCTTCGCCGTCAAGCTCAGGGTCAATGCCTTCCTGGTGACGCTCGCCACCCTCCTCCTCATGCGCGGCGCGGTCGTCTATCTGATTCCCGAAGGTGTCTACTACCTGCCGCCGGAATATACCTATCTCGGCGAGCAGCGCTGGCTCGGCATCCCGATCGCGATCTTCGTCTGGCTGCTGCTCTACCTCATCGCCTGGGTGATCATGGAGCGCCACCGCATAGGCAAGGAAATCTACGCCATCGGCAACAATGAGGAGGCCGCCCTCCTCGCCGGCGTCAAGGTCCAGCGCACCAAGATCCTCTGCTTCGCCATCGCCGGATTTGCCGCTGCGGTCGGCGGCCTGCTCGAGGTCGGGCGCCTGCAATCCGTCGTCGCCGATCTCGGCGAAGGATCCATCCTGATGGTGTTCGCCGGCACGATCCTCGGCGGCACCAGCCTCAGCGGCGGCATCGGCCGTCTTTCCGGTGTCTTCGGCGCGGTCATCGTCATTGCCATTATTGAAAATATCATGAACTTGATCGGCATCGAGCCCTCGATTCGCCAGATGGTGTTCGGCGGTGTCCTGCTCATCGCCATCTATCTCGCGAGCCTGCAGGACCGGTTTGCCATGCGGATCGACAAATCATGAGACCCGCATGCCCAGCCTGATCGGCATCGATATCGGCCTGACCTATGCGAAGACCGTCGTCTTCGATGTCGGCGGCACGCAGCTTGCGGTGGCGCGCATGAAGGTTCCCCAGTCGCAGCCGCGGCCGCGCTGGGTGGAGCGCGACATGGGCGAGCTCTGGCAGCTCGCAGCGGCCTCCATCCACGCGGCAGTTTCGGCCTGCGGCCGCGATCCGGCCGATATTGCCGCGCTCGCCGTCACCGCCCATGGTGATGGTCTTTACCTCCTCGATCAGGAGAACCGGCCGGTGCGTCCCGGCATATTGTCGCTCGACAGCCGTGCCGGCGATATCATCGAGCGCTGGGGGCCTGAGGGCGTCGCCGCGGAGGCCCTGCGCGTCACCGGCCAGGAGCCCCATGCCTCAGCGCCATCGGCGCTTCTGGCCTGGATCAAGCGCCATGAGCCCGCAAGCTACCGGCGGACCGCAAGCATTCTCGCCTGCAAGGACTGGCTGCGCTTCTGCCTGACCGGCACCGTCGGCACCGATCACACCGAGGCAAGCACGTCTTTCACCGACTACCGCAGCCAGGCCTTCTCGGCCAAGGCTCTCGCGATATTCGGGCTCGATGAACTGTCGGAAAGCCTGCCGCAGGTTTCGCTTTCGCACGAGGTCATCGGGGGCGTCACGCGTGAGGCCGCAGCGCAGACGGGACTGATTGCCGGCACGCCGGTTGCCGCCGGCCTTCACGACGTGACCGCATCCGCGCTGGGAGTAGGCGGTCATGAGCCGGGCCTGCTGGCGATCATCGCCGGCACCTACAGCATCAATGAGATCATCTCGACCGAACCAGCGGTCGATGCACGCTGGTACTGCCGGAGCGGTGTCCTGCCCGGCACCTGGAACAATATGGCGATCTCGCCAGCCTCGAGCGCCAATTACGAATGGTTCCTCGAAACCCTATGCCGGGCCGACCAGGAAAAGGCCGATCGCGAGGGAACTTCGATCCATCACGTGCTCGCCGCGGAAATCGATGCCGCATTCACGCGCCCCTCGGCAATCACCTTCCACCCCTTCCTGTTCGGCTCTCCCTATGGCAGTGCCGCCAGCGCCTCGCTCTTCGGACTGCGCGGATGGCACGACCGCGGCGACATTCTCAAAGGCCTTCTCGAAGGCGTCGTGTTCAACCATCGCGCTCATATCGATGCCTTGCGATCGAAATTCGGCGCCAGCGAAGCCCGCATTGCCGGCGGCGTCTCGCGCAATCCCGCCATTGCGCAGCTCTTCGCCGATGCGCTCGATCTGCCCATGCTGACCACCCTGTCGGACGAAGCCGGCGCGCTGGGCGCTGCCCTCTGCGCCGGCACGGGCATCGGACTTTATGACAATCCGATCAGCGCCGCCCGCCGCGTGGTGCGGACGCACAAGCGCTATCTCCCGGACGGCAGCCGGAAAGCCGATCTCGAACGCAAATACGATCTCTATTGCCGGCTTGCCGGGGCGATGCGGCCGCTCTGGCCGGCCATGGAACCAACGGCGGAACTCCGGTCATGAGCAATGCGAGCACAAGGCGTAACGCCATCGCCGACTACATCATGCAGCATGGCCAAGTCCGCATCGATGACCTGGTGACGCATTTCGGCGTCTCACGCATGACGATCCACCGTCACATCGAAGAGCTGGCCCATCAGGGCATGATCCGCAAGCTGCGCGGCGCCGTCACGGTGCAGCCTTCCGGTCTCTATGAAAGCGCCTTCCGGTATCGCGAGACCGTCGGCAAGAAGGAAAAGCTCGCGCTGGCGCGCGCCGCGCTCGCCTATGTCGAGCCGGGTCAAGCGGTGATGCTGGACGATTCCAGCACCGCGGCGGCCCTGGCGCCGCTGCTCGTCGACGTCAAGCCGCTGACCATCCTGACCAACAGCGTTTTCTCCGCCTCGCATTTCACCGAGGCCGATGAAATCGACCTGATCAATCTCGGGGGCCAGTTCCATCGCAGCTACAACGCCTATATCGGCATGCTGTGCGAAAAGGCGATCGCCTCGGTCAGGGCCAATGTTCTGTTCTGCTCCGCCTCGGCCGTCATGGGGACGTCGGCCTTCGTCCAGGACGCGCAGGTCGTCAAGGTCAAGCAGGCGATGATGCTGGCCTCGAGCCAGCGCATTCTCCTGGTCGACCACACCAAGTTCAACAAGGTCGCCCTGCATCTGATGGCCGACCTCACCGTCTTCGACAAGGTGCTTGTCTCGGAAGGTCTCCCCGCA
This sequence comes from Taklimakanibacter lacteus, assembly GCA_003576695.1. Lineage (GTDB taxonomy): Bacteria > Pseudomonadota > Alphaproteobacteria > Rhizobiales > Aestuariivirgaceae > Taklimakanibacter > Taklimakanibacter lacteus. The sequence continues at coordinate 135,893 of QOZQ01000004.1, read as the reverse complement.
GATGAGTTGCGCCGCCTCGAAGAGGCCGGCGTCAAGCTGCATGTCGTGAGGACCAGCGGCAAATCATGACCATCTCCCCTTCAGCCGCCGAACGGCGCTACCGGCTGCGCGCCCTGGATTCTTTCGGCGACATCGACGTCCTGATCGTCGGGGCGGGCGTGAACGGTGCTGGACTGTTCCGCGACCTGTGCGAGCAGGGATTGACCTGCCTCATCATCGACAAGGCCGACTACGGCTCGGGAACCAGCGCCGCTCCATCGCGCCTCATCCATGGCGGCCTGAAATATCTCGAGACCGGCGAGTTCGGCCTCGTCGCGCAGTCGGTGCTCGAACGTAACCTCCTGCTCCGCAACGCGCCGCATTATGTCAAGCCGCTGCGCACGGTCATACCGATCTTCTCCTGGACGAAGGGCTGGTGGGCGGCGCTCAGGACCTTTTTCGGATCGCTCAGCGCCCCGCGCAGCCGCGGCGCGCTGCTCATCAAGCTCGGCCTGATGATCTACGATTTCTATGGCTCGCACCATCGCAGCATGCCGAGGCACAGCTTCGCCGGCCGCCGCCGCTCGCTGGCCGAGCTTCCGCAGCTGACGCCCAGGATCGTCGCCACGGGCACCTACTATGACGCGGCCATCTCGCATCCCGAGCGCCTCGTCCTCGAGCTTGTTCTTGACGGATTGTCGGCCTCTCCGCGCTCGGCCGCCTCGAACTACGCGCAGGTAGCGGCTACGCAGGGCGGCGCCGCCACCATCTCCTTCGCGCATATGGACGGCAAGGTGACGGTGCGTCCCAGGATCGTGATCAATGCGGCCGGGCCATGGATAGATCAGGTCAATGCCGTGCTTGGCGCGCCTTCAGAGCTGATCGGCGGCACCAAGGGATCGCATGTCATCATCCGCGATGACCATCTGGTCGCGCTGCTCGACGGCCGCATGATCTATTTCGAGGCGGACGATGGCCGTATCTGCCTCATCTATCCCTATCTCGGCCGGATCCTGATCGGCTCGACGGACATTGAAGCGGCCGATCCGGACAATGTTTCCTGCACTTCCGAAGAGATCGACTATCTGCTGGCCAGTGTGCGGGCGCTGTTGCCGGGCACCTCGCTCGACAGAAGCGAGATCGTCTATGCGTATAGCGGGATCAGGCCGCTGCCCAATTCGAAGGGAACGGCACCGGGATTGATCAGCCGCGATCACTCCGCGCCCGTCATGGAAGCGCAAGGAGGACGGCCCTTCCCCATCATCTCGCTGGTCGGCGGCAAGTGGACGACTTTCCGCGGTTTCGCCGCCGATGTGGCTGACGACATTCTGGCGCGGCTGGCCCAGGCACGCAAAGTCTCGACGCAGGATCTGCCGATTGGCGGCGGGCGGGATTTCCCGCAAGGGCCGGCGGCTATCGAAAGCTGGATCGATCGTGTCGCACGCGCCACACGCCAGGAGCCGGGGAGAATCGCCGATCTCTTTGCGCGCTTCGGCACCCGCGCCCATACGGTCGCGGAATTCATCGCCGACAACTCTCCGGACAGGTCTCTGCCCGGGCTCCCGGATTACAGCTATGCCGAGATCGACTACATTCTGCAGCACGAGCAGGTGGAGACGCTGGGCGACGTCATATTCCGCCGCACCACACTTGGGCTCACGGGCCGTCTCTCGAGTGAGAGCGTGCAGGCGATCGCCTCCCATCTTGCCCGGAGACGCAACTGGTCTGCCGAACGGACCGCGCGGGAAATAGCGGCGATCGGGGCAAAGCTCAATATCGGCAAGGCCTCAACGGACAGACCGGTCTTGCCGGTGATGTGAGGATCAGTCCCGCAGCCTTTCGATCTCGACGCCGACGCTGCGCGCATTGGGGATGACGTCGGGCTTCTCGATCCTGACGCGGGCCGCCATCACCCGCTTGTCGCGCAGGCAGGCGGCGGCGATGAGTTCGGCCAGCGTCTCGGCCAAGCCCACATGACCCGCCGCCACGATCTCCTCGACTTTCTTCACCACGATCTCATAGCTCACGACATTCTTGATGTCGTCGCTCAGGGGATCCTTGCCCTCCTTCACCGAGAGATCGATATTGACGATGATCTTCTGCGGTGTCGTCTTCTCCTCGGGATAGATGCCGAGCAGCGCCTCGATCTTGAGGTCCTTGACGAAGACATGGCGCAGCCGCGCCTTGCCGCTTGCCACATGGTGGGTGATCTTGGCTTCGTTGCTCATCGCCCTACTCTTTCACATCCATGACATCCCGTGTCTGCCACAGGAGATGCTGGCCGCCATCGAGCACGATCATCTGTCCGGTCATCGCTCGCGCCGACAATATGTACTTTATCGCCGCCGAGATTTCCTCAGGCGACGTGCCGCGCTTCAGGAGCGTCAGCCGTGCCTGGCGGGCGAAATCTTCCTCGTCCATGCGCACATTGGCAAGCGCCGGACCTGGACCGATGGCATTGACGCGGATTCGCGGGGCGAGCGCCTGCGCCAGGGTGCGGGTCACCGTCCACAAGGCCGACTTGCTCGCCGTATAGGAGAAGAATTTGGGCGTGAGCTTCCATACCCTCTGGTCGATGATGTTGATGATATTGCCGGACATTTCGCCCGGCAGCTGGGCGGCGAAATGCTGCGACAGGAAGACTGGCGCCCGCAGATTGGTGTCGAGATGCTGGGCCCAACTGTCGAGCGTGACGGATCCCGCCTCGTCCGGCTCGAAACGGGACGCATTGTTGATGAGGCAGGTGAGTGGCCCCAGCGCACTCACCGCCTCGGTGATCAGCCGTTCCGGCACATCGGCCTGGGCGAGATCACCCTGGACGATGGCGCTGTGCCCGCCCGCGGCGGCGATCTCCTGCTTCAGCGTCTCGGCATCGGCGCGCGACTGATTGCAATGGATGGCGACCGCCCAGCCATCACGCGCGAGATCGAGCGCGATGCGCCGCCCGATGCGGCGCGCTGCCCCGGTGATCAGAACGGTACCCGTCATGCTGCTCATGCGACAGCCTTGTTATCAGCTTGGCGAACACGATCAAGGCTGTTCGCCGAGCGGCGTGCATTCGGTCTGCAGGAGGTCGGGATACATGTCGAAGCCGCGCATCAGGAGCTTTATCCTGAGACCATAGGACGTGATCTTGCAACGGCTCACCGCCACCGGCACCGATGCCGCGACATAATCGGGGAAGAACAGGCCGTGTCCGTGCAGGATCGACCAGACTTCGTTGAAATTCGTGGCGCGGATGCGGAAATAGATGCTGTTCTGGTCGGTGCAGGGCAGCGCGTGGCAACCTTGCACGGAATGCTCGTTCTCATGCGGCAGGATTTCCTGCGAGTTGGTCAGATAGACGATCTCGTCGCGCTTCACCGTCGTGAGATAGAGGATGGCGTGGAAGATGAAGACGACAGCCGGGATGAAGACGAACCAGGCAAAGACCGCCGAGACGAACAGGAATATGCCGGCGCGTGTCTTGGAGAACATCCGGTTCTCATAGGCGTCCTCGTAATAGACCGCCTTGTCCCACAGGAGCCGGAACAGGTGCCAGATCCACCTGATGGGCGTGAACAGGAAGCGCGCGACCGGACGCAGGATGCGCAGATAGATCCAGGTCAGGGCCTGCATCAGCTGAAACAGGAATTTGTGCAGCGCCGTCAGGTCATGCTGGGTGCGCCCGGTCCATGAACGCGCATGGACCTTGTCCCGCTCATGAGCCCGCTCCTCGACTTTCTTCTTGAGCGCCTCCACATCGTCGCGCAGGTTGCTCATGACGGCCTGATCTCGAAAGCGGCCCGTTTCGGATTATAGGCGAGATCGAGCGGGCCGCGCTTGTCGCTCTCCAGGATCATATTGACGATGATGGGCTCAATATTGGCCTGGATGAAGCCCGGCAGACCCCGCGCGCCGATCGCCGGGTCGTAATGGCCCTTGCAGAAGGCCTTGAGATCGGCCTCCGCGACCGTGATCTTGATGCCCTCCTGGCCGTAGGTCCTGTCCATGCCGTCGAATTCGCGCCGCACGATCTTCTCGATCGAGGGCAGGTCGAGCTTGTTGAAGCAGATGATGTTCTGCCGGCCCGCGAAGCGGTTGAGGAACTCCGAGCGGTAGGTCTTCTCGATCTCCCTGATCGCCTCGGCATTCGCTTCCTCGAGGCTGAACTTCGGATTGAGGAAATGCGGCTGGCCGATATTCGTCGTCATGATGATGATCGATTCGGAGAACGACACGGTACGTCCGACATTGTCGGTGAGCCGCCCGTCGGAAAGGATCTGCAGGAAGACATTGAACACGTCGGGATGCGCCTTCTCGATCTCGTCGAACAGCAGCACGCGGAGCGGGTTCTTGCGCATCGCATTGGTGAGGATGCCGCCCGCCTCGAAGCCCTCATAGCCGGGCGGCGCGCCGATGAGGCGCGAGACGGCATGCTTCTCCATGTATTCCGACATGTCGAAGCGGGTCAGCGCCTTCTCGTCATCGAGCAGGCTCGCCGCCAGCGCCTTCGCCATCTCGGTCTTGCCGACGCCGGAGGGGCCCAGGAACATGAAGGAGGCCTGCGGACGGTCCTGGTTGCGCCGACCGACCCGCGCCGTCTTGACCGCATTGGAGAGCGCGCGCACCACATGGTCCTGGCCGAAGATGCGGGACTTGAGCTCGGTCTCGAGATTGCGCAGTTTCTCCCGCTCGTTCTCGTTGAGCTTGCTCACCGAGATGCCGGAGATCTGGCTGAACTCGCGCAGCACGATATCACGCGACAATTCGAGATGATCGTTGAGCTCCTTGGTCAGCGCATCGAACGCGGCGCGGTTGGTGGTGATCTCCTCCTGGAACTTGCCGATGCGCTGCTTGAGATCGCGCACCGCATCGGATTCGATCCCTGCCCCCGTGGCCAGGCGCGCGAACTTGGCGATGCGTCCGGTGATCTCGCCGACCGGACTCTCGGCCGGCGACTGCCGCGCCGCCGTTTCCGCCTCCAGCTGCTTGTCGAGCTCCTCCTCGAGCTCGAGCACCGCGACCTCGCCATCACGCTGGCGCTTGTAGAGCGCCTTGATCCTTTCCTGGCTCTTGCCCCACCGCTCATGGACTTGCGCCAGCGCTGTCTCGGCTTCAGCGAGCTGCTTGTCGGTCTTCGCCGCTTTCCTGGTGGCTTCCGCCTCTTCGAGCCCTGGTGGCCTGCGGTGGGCGCCGAGCCGGTAAGTCGAGAGCGCCCGGTCGAGCAGCGAGACGCTGCGCTCGGGCTGGGCCCGGCTCATGCCGGCATCGCGCGAACGGTATTTCGAGGTGAGATCGATCGCCGTGCGCAAGGCGCTTTCGGCGATACGGATGCGATGGAATTCCTGCAGATGCTCCGCCCGCTCGGCGACGATCTGGAACAGGGCCTCGCCTTCCGGCTCCGCCAGGTCGACCAAGGTGAACAACTCACGCAAATCCGAATGGCTCTTGAGGATGACATCGAGATCCTCATCGCGCGCTTCGAGGATGACTTGCGTCTTCTTCGACTTGATCGCAAGGCAGAGCGCATTGATGAAATGCAGCGTGCCCACATTGCGCGCCGCCTCGATGAAGTCGCGCGTGTCCTCGATGATCAGAACTGAATCGGGCGTGCGGTCGAGGGTACCCATCATCCTCTGGAACGATTCCCGGATGCTGACCGGATCGCCCGAGGAGAACAGCGCATCGGTGTCGAGCCAGAACAAGCGCTTGTTGACGATGTCGAAGGGCGCATCCGGGTCCTTCTTGCTCGCCTGCAGCCCCATGCAGAGGGCAGTGCAGCCGACCCCGCCCGGTCCGACCAGCAGAACGGAATTGGCCATGTTGCGGACCAGGATCGACGACAGCTTCTTGAGCTCGGCGTCACGCCCGACCAGGCGGAATTTCGGCGCCTTGGCGAGGTAGTCTTCGCCGCGGGTGAGGAAACTCATGGCGCTCCCCCTATCCGGCGCGCACTAGCGCTGGCCGAGCTTGAAGGGCGACGGCGTCGGCCCTCCTGCCGCAGCAGGCTCGGGGCCGGCATTGCGCTGCGGCCGCGCCACGTCGGCATTGACCGCGATGGCGTCCTGCACGTCGCCCTGCACATCTTCGGCGAGCTTCTTGAGCTCATCGAGTTTGCTGCGCATGTCGGAGAGGCCCTCGCGCGTGATGTTGGTCGCCGCGCGCACCACCTCGCCATAGGCGCCGAGGTCATCGATCGCCTTGGACAGGTCGCTGTTCTGCTCCTCGATGCCCATGGCGATGCGGATGCTTTCCTTCTGCGCCACCTTGTTGGTGTTCTGGGCCATCTGCTGCAGTGTATCCTTCGCCATCGCCGAGGCTTCACCAAGGGCGGCGGAAGAAACCGCCTGCAAGACGACGCTCAGGCGGTCGGCGACACCCGATATGCCCTGGCTGTGCATGGTGCGCGCCCGGATCGCCTGCTGGTCGACGGCATCCTTCATGGTCTTGATGCGGATGGCGCCGGAGGTGAGATCGGCATAGGTCGCCATCGTGTCGGCGGCCGAGGCATCCAACATGGTGATATGCTGCTCGACCGCCATTTTCTTCTGTTCGCGCGCCATCTGCGCGATCATGTCCTCAGCACCCTGCGCCGGCGGCTGCAGCTCGTCGCGGATATTCTGGTTGCCGTCCGAGGCCTGCTTTATGCCCTCGTTCATGATGGCGTAGACGGTCCCCATCATATTGTTGGCATCGAACAGATTCTCCACCTGGCCGTTCATCTGGGCCAGATGCTCACGCACCGAGCCGACCCGCGTCTTGGCGGTAACGACGAAATTGACCGCTGCATCGACCAAGGCCTTCTGGCGCTGCTTGTGGTCGTCGGCGCTGATGTCGAGAAGCTCGCGCAGCTTCTTCTTCTGCTCGACATATTCGCCGAGTTCGCTTTCGGTCGGCGTCTGCTTGTCGAGCTGGGCGATCTCATCCGAAAGACCGTCCAGCGAATCGACCACCCGTCTCAGCTCCTCATTCTTGCGCGCGATCTGGGTGCGGGCCTCTTCCTTGACGCCGCCCAGACCGAAGAAGCTGCGCTGCTCGCCCAAGGCGGCAATGTCGGAATGGATGCCCTCGACCGATGATTTGAGGTTGTTGAATTCCATCCGCTTGCTTTCCTTGAGGCGCAGCAGCTCCTCCTCGCGCTTGCGGTCGCGCAGGATTTCCTGGAAGGCCTCAAGCGTCAGGCCATTTGTCCGCAGCGTATAGACCGCATCGATGATGTCGGTCAGCGGCTGCATCTTGTTGTCGAATTCGACCAGCGAGGTGTTGAGCTCGTCATAGACCTGCTTGAGCTCGGAAAAGGTGCCGGTATCGGTGAGCCGGATGATCTCCTGCGCCATCTCCTCGCGCTGGCTCTGCAGATATTCCTTGAACAGCTCGAATTCCTTGATGCGCTCGCGGTTCTGCTCCTTTGTGCCTTCGAAGGTCAGCAGCTTTGCAACTTCCTCCCGCTTCGCCTCGGGCCTGGTGTTCTCGGCGAACATCACCTTGAAGAAGCTGTTGGCGGAGATATTGGCGAAGCGCGGATCGGCGCTGACCTCTTTCTTGGCGGCGGTCGCCTCGGCGGCGCGGTGGCGGACCGCCTCGGTCAGGACGTCGGAAACGTCGGTTTTCTGCTGAAGTTTCGGCTTGGGAGCGTCGGCCATGGAAGTGGTCTCTCCTGCAGAAGTTATCGCAGGGGCACATATAGGGTGGAACCCGCGGGTCGTCCAGCGCTCGACGCACAGAAATTTGTGCCGGCCCGCCCCTTGCAGGGACGGGAACCGCACCACAGATGTTGTTGTTCCGCGCGCCTCAGTCCTTCGGCATCAGGATCACATAGTGCTTGCGCACCTTCTCGACCGTTTCCCAGGTTCCCTTGAAGCCGGCCGGGATCAGGAAGCCATCGCCGGCCTTCAGCGTCCACTTCTTGCCCTTATGGTTAGTGAGCACGGCCTTGCCTTCGATGAAGTGGCAGAATTCCCACTCCTTGTAGTCGACCTTCACCTTACCGGGCGTCGATTCCCAGATGCCTGAAAACAGCCGGCCGTCTTCGCCGGTGAAGTGGTTCCAGGTCTTGGTCTTGTATTGCCCCTTCAACAGCGTGCCCGGGCTCGCCTGCCCCTTGTCGACCTTGGGCGCGGATTTGCCCGTGGTCTTCATCACGATGATATCGGCCATTCTGTGCTCCCGTTATTTTGCTTGATGTTTGTAGATGATCGGCCACTCTTCACTGTCTTTGCCATTGTCGCAATCCGGCCACGCTCTGAATGCGACGAGCTGGAAGGAATAACCCGACCACACCCACTGCCCGGCTGAGCCGCAATCGCCGATACCGCGCCTCTTGTAGAAGGAATTGAGGCTTCCGGATTTGGGATCGAAATCCGAATTGAACAGTTGGTTGGTGCCGGTCCAGCTGTCGCCATAATCGGCAAAATAGAGAAGCTGCAGGTCGTCGCGCCGTTCGAAGAAAAAGAGCTGGGTGACGTTGTAGGGACCGGCGAAGCATTGCGCGATATGGAGCGCGAAGCCGCCCGGCAGATGATGGCTCTCGATCTCCTGATTCTCGGGCGGCGGGTCGCAATCGAACTTCACCCGCGCCGCGATCTTGTCCGCAACTTCCTTCGATGCGGTGAAGCCGGCTTCGCCCTCGACGCCGGTCGGAGAAGATATCTCGGCTGATTTCCCGACCCGGTTCTGCTTGTCATCGACCCACAAAAGGACTGCCGCAAGACCTGACAGCGAGAAGTCCTCCGTCCGCGTCTTTCCGTCCGCCGTCTCATAGGAAAGGCTGAGCTTCCGGCCCTTCCTGAGGGAGGCGAAGAGCTTGTCGAGATCGGAGCCGCCGGCAATGCCGAAAGTGACGCCGTCGGCATCGCGCAGATAGCCATATTCCTCATAGAAGCTGACCGCTTCGCCGCCATCGACGGAGACCTGCATTTCACCTTCCGTCCTGGGCTGCGGCACGTGCTTGAGGTGGAAGCGCATCGACCACCACGACATATCGCCGCTCGCCCGGGTGAATCTCAACTGATAGCCGGTACCGCCCATGACCATGCCGCCGGCACCGGAAGCGGTCGCCGTGCAGTAAAGGTCGTCATCGCAGTCCGCCGTCCAGTCTCGCACGGTCTTGACTTCCGCCGGCGCCAAAGCGGGCAGACCCACCAGCCCCATGACCAATAGGAATGCGCGCAACATCATTCCGGCTTCTCCATGTCCAGTTTTTTCAGGAGATCGGCCTTCGTCGCCGAGAAGTCTGACGCGATCCACCAGTCTTCGAGCCGCGCAAGCTCCCGGCCGATCGTCGGCCCTGCCTTGAATCCAAGGCTCAGGAGATCCTGTCCGCCGAGCGGAAAGCGCGGGACCGGCCATTGATCGACGAAGCCGAGAAGCGCCGACCAGGATTTGCTTGCAACCGTATCCTTCGAACGGGCCCAGGCGAGCCGCACCAGATCGCGCCAGGCTTCGGCTCCCAGTTGATAGAGCACTGCGCGCCTTTCGCGCTCCCTGAGCTTCGGCGTCGGCGCCGCATAACCGGCGATCGCCTCGAGCCGCCGCATCTCGGCATTGGTGAGGCGCAGGCGCTCGCGCAAGGAAAGCGCATCCCTGGCGATGAGCGAGAGGCGCAACAGGGCATCGGGCTTCAGCCCATGCGCCCGATCGATCTTCGCCATGCGGCTGAGAGACTTGAGATCACGCGGATGCGGCACCAGCACCTTGAGCACATTGCGCAGGGCCATCAGCTTGATGGTCTCGCTCGCCCGTTTCGCCTCGAGCAGCTTGAACAACTCCTGCCGGATGCGCTCGCTGGAGAGCGTCTTGAGCTTGCTTTTGTGACGGATGCAAGCGGCAAGCCCGGTGCGATCGGGACCGCCTTCGCCATAGCGCGCATGGAAGCGGAAGAAGCGCAGGATGCGCAGCGCATCTTCCTCGATCCGTTCGGCAGGTGACCCGACGAACTTGACTCTCTTTCTTAGGATATCTCGATAACCCTTTGTAGGATCATATATTTTTCCATCACCAGAACAATAGAGCGCGTTCATGGTGAAGTCGCGCCGGCGGGCATCGGCCTCCCAGTCGTCGGTGAAGGCGACGCGCGCTTTGCGCCCGAAGGTCTCGACATCGACGCGCAGCGACGTCACTTCGAACGGCTTGCCGGCGGCGACCAGCGTGACGGTGCCGTGATCGAGGCCGGTCGGATGCACGCCAAGCCGCGCCTTCTCGCCCGCCGCCATGATGCGATCGGGAGTCAGCGTCGTCGCGATGTCGATGTCGTTCACCGGCTCGCCGAGCAGCGAATTCCGCACTGCGCCACCGGCGACGCGCGCCTCGCCACCCGCCGCCGCGATCGCGGCGAAGACGCGGCGCAGTGCCGGATCGATCAGCCAGGCTTCATGGGCAAGCGAAGGCGGTGTCTTCATGAGTGATAGAGGCGGTCATAGAGATTCATGATCATGCCGGCAGTGGCGCCCCAGATATACCTGTCGCCATAGGGCATGGCATAAAAATATCTTTCCCTGCCCTGCCACTCGCGGCTGTGCCGGAGATGATTCTCCCCGCTCATCAAAAAGCGCAGCGGCACCTCGAAGACGGCGGCGACCTCATCTTCATGCGGGGCCAGCACGAAGCCCGGGCGCACCAGCGCCACCACCGGCACGATGCGGAACGAAGTGCGGGTCAGATAGGCGTCGAGAAAGCCGATCGGCTCGATATAGGTCTGGTCGAGCCCGGTCTCTTCCCGCGTCTCCCGCAAGGCAGCAGCCAGCGCGTCGGCATCGCCGTGGTCGATCTTGCCGCCCGGAAAGGCTACTTGACCGGCATGGCTCTTGAGGTGGTCGGTTCGCTGGGTGAGGAGCACGGTGAGTTCCGGCTCATGCAGCACGATGGGGACGAGCACCGCCGCTGCCCGGATGGGGGCCGAATGGTCGATCGCCCTGAGATCGGGATTGAGATCGTCATCGCTGCGCCCCACGGCTTCCGTGGCGCTTTTGAGCAGCCGCGTCGCGGCGCGCGCCCGGAATTCGGCCTCGTCGAACCGGAACCCGTTCATGTGGGGAGGGCGCCGATCTCGGCGGCGCGCTGCATCGGCCAGAATTGCCCCCCTGACCAGACGCCGAACCATTCGCCCTCGACCACGCCCAGCGCCACCAGATCATAGAAGAGCGCCCGCGCCACGAGAGCCTCGAGCCTGCCGCGCACCAGCACATAGGGTTTCAACCCGTCGGTTCCTTCCTCCACCGCCACGCGCAAGGGATGCGCCGCGTCAATTGCGACAATGTCGTCCGTATTGGTCTCGAAGGTGATCGCCTGGTCGCGTCCCTTGCCCGAGACAGCCATCCGGATGGCGACGAAAGGCGCGTCATCGACCCTGATGCCGCATTTCTCGACCGGCGTGACCAGGTAATATTTACCGTCCTCGTCATGGCGCAGCACCGAAGCGAAGAGCTTCATCAAGGGTTTGCGGCCGATCGGGGAGTTCAGATAGTACCACAGGCCGTCCTGTGCGATGCGCATGTCGATGTCGCCGCAGAAGGGCGGGTTCCACAGATGAACCGGCGGCATGCCCTTCCTGCCCGAGGCTTTCTCCGCCTCCTTGAGCCCGGCCAGGGGATTGCCCGGATCGCGCTCCGGCTTGGTCATGATAAGGCCATGCTTGTTCACAAGGATTTCATTAACGGAATCGGCCTTTGGCCCACCAGATTTGGTTTCGTAACCGGTTCGGCCCAAACTATAGTGAGCCCCATGGCAAGCATCAATGAAGCTGACAAGCATATCGTCTCCGAACTCGACCAGATGGCCGGCCGCCTCGAGAAGGTGCGCGAAGCCATCGGCAAGGTGATTTTCGGCCAATCCGAGGTCATCGATCTCTCCCTCACCGCCATCCTGGCCGGCGGCCATGGTCTTCTGGTCGGCGCCCCCGGCCTTGCCAAGACCAAGCTCGCAACCACGCTCGGCCGTGTGCTGGGGCTTGAGGAGAAGCGCATCCAGTTCACCCCCGATCTGATGCCGGCCGACATCCTGGGCTCCGAAGTGCTGGATGAGAGCGACAGCGGGCGCCGACAGTTCCGCTTCGTGCCGGGTCCGGTCTTCTGCCAGCTCCTGATGGCCGACGAGATCAACCGCGCCAGCCCGCGCACGCAATCGGCGCTGCTGCAGGCGATGCAGGAACATCACATCACCATTGCCGGCGTGCGTCACGATCTGCCGCGGCCTTTCCACGTGCTCGCCACCCAGAACCCGATCGAGCAGGAAGGCACTTATCCGCTGCCGGAAGCGCAGCTTGACCGTTTCCTGGTCGAGATCGATATCCCTTATCCGGCGCTCGATGCCGAGCGGCGCATGCTCTTCGCCACGACCGGCACCGATGAAGAGGAGGTGCCGGCCGTTCTCACCTCCGGCGAGTTGATGAAGATCCAGCATCTCGTCCGCCTGATGCCGGTCGGCGAGCAGGTTGCCGATGCGATCCTGAGCATCGTGCGCACGGCGCGGCCGGGACCTGATGCGGATGATTTCGTCAACAAGACGATCGGCTGGGGTCCATCGCCCCGCGCCAGCCAGGCCTTGATGCTGGGCGCCCGCGCCCGCGCTTTGCTCGGTGGCCGGCTGTCGCCCTCGATCGATGATGTGCTGGCCCTTGTCGGACCCGTCTTCCGCCACCGCATGGCGCTGACTTTCAGTGCGCGCGCCGATGGCGAGACGATCGACAGTGTGATCGACCGTTTAAAAACGCGATTGAGCTGAAGCCTTATGCAGGAACGGGCTGCCCTTGCCCTCAATGACCGCGCCGGGAACCTGTCGGGCGCGCTTCCGGCCTTGCTTGTCGAGGCGCACCGGATCGCGGCCACGGTGATCATCGGCGTGCATGGCCGTAAGCGCTCGGGCCCCGGCGAGACCTTCTGGCAATACCGGCCCTATTCCTTCGGCGACAATGTCCAGCAGATCGACTGGCACCGCTCGGCGCGCTCCGATCGCGTCTTCATCCGCGAGAATGAATGGGAGGCGGCCAACACACTGTGGCTGTGGGTATCCCCGGCGGTCGCCATGACTTTCCAGTCGCATCTGGCGACGGTCTCCAAGGGCGAACGCGCCAGGCTCCTCGCTTTGGCGGTGGCGAGCCTTGCGGTGCGCGCCAATGAGCGCGTCTCGCTTCTGGGCAGCGATCTGGCCCCGGCCCATTCGCGCCCGGCGCTGTTGCGCCTGGCGCAGACGCTCATCACCGCACCTGCCTCGGATACCTTGCCACGCGCTATCCGGCTGCCGAAATTCTCGACCGTGCTGATGTTCGGCGACTTCCTCGAGCCGCCCGAGCGCATCGCCCGGTCGCTCGGATCGATCGCCGCCAATGGCGTTGCCGGGCACATCGTCCAGGTCTGCGATCCGGCCGAAGAGACCTTGCCCTATCAGGGCCGCGTCCAGTTCGAGGAAATGGCGGGGCCGCTCACTTATGTGGCGGGCAAGACCGAAAGCCTGCGCGAGGCCTATCAGGCGAAGTTCGCGGAGCAGCGCGCGCGGGTCCGCGACATCACGCGGCGCATCGGCTGGAGCTTCGCCGTCCATCGCACCGATGAGGCGCCCTTGCGCATCCTGCATGCGCTGCACGGGCTCATCGGTGGCGAGAAGAGCCGCGCCAATCAGGCAAGGGCCTTCTGATGCTGCAGGGCCTTTCCTTCCTCACCCCCTGGGCGCTGGCCGGCCTTGCCGCCTTGCCCGTCATCTGGTGGCTGCTGCGCTTCACGCCGCCCAAGCCCCAGCATGTGCGCTTCCCGCCATTGCGCCTGCTGCTCGAGCTGGTGCCGCGCGAGGAACAGCCGGACAAGACACCCTGGTGGCTCCTGCTTCTGCGGCTTGCGCTCGCAGCCCTTCTCATCCTCGCCGTCGCCCATCCGCTGCTGTCGCCGCGTGACGCGGCCAGGCTTGCCGGCAATCCGCTGCTCATCGTCGTCGATGACAGCTGGGCCGCCGCCAAGGACTGGGACACGCGCCTTGCCGTGCTGCAGGACCTCGCCGCCTCGGCGCAGCAGGCGGGCGTGCCCGTGGCGGTGGCCGCAACCTCACCCTCGGCCCGCCCGGGCGATCTCGCCCCGCAGGCCGCTCATGATGCACTGAGCCGTCTCACCGCGCTGACCCCCAGGGCACTGCAGCCCGACCGCCTCGGCCTGCTTGAGCGTCTGAAAACGACCTTCACCGACAATAGCGGTCTCACGGTGGTCTGGCTCTCCGACGGCCTCGATCACGGTTCGGCTGCGGCCTTCGCGCGGGGACTGCTGGCACTCAATGGCGGACAGGCTGATCTTGAGGTGATCTCAGGCCCGTCGACCGCGATTCCCTTGGCCCTCGCCGCACCTGAAATCGAAGGCGGCCGCATGAAGATCGCGGCCCTGCGGACGCCCTCGTCCGAAGACACCAAGGTCGTCGCCCGGGCCCTTGCCGGCAATGGCCGCAGCCTGGCCGAGACGACGCTCGCGCTGCGTCCCGGTTCGCAGCGCGCCGAAGGCTTCATCGACCTGCCCCTCGAATTGCGCAACGAGGTCGAGCGCGTCGAACTGACGAATGAGCGCAGCGCCGCCGCCATCTATCTTCTCGATGACCGCTGGCGCCGCAAGACGGTGAGCCTGATGGCGGGCAGCACGCTCGAATCGGCACAACCCTTGCTCTCGCCGCTTTATTATGTCTCGCGCGCTCTCGAGCCATACACCGAGATCTCGGAGCCCAAGCAGGCTTCCGATCTCAAGAACGAGCTCGATGCCGGATTGTCCGTCCTCGCTCTGGCCGATATCGGCGTGCTGCCGCAGGACGAGCAGGACATGATCCAGGGCTGGGTCGAACGCGGCGGCCTGCTCCTGCGTTTCGCAGGTCCCCGCATGGCGGCGGCCCAGGATCCGCTGATCCCCGTCACCTTGCGCGAAGGCGGCCGCGCTCTGGGCTCGGCGCTGTCCTGGGAGACGCCCCAGGCATTGCAGCCTTTCGCCGAGACCAGCCCCTTTGCGGGCCTCACTCTCGATACCGCCGTCGTCGTCAATCGCCAGGTGCTGGCCGAGCCCGCCGCCGATCTCACGCCCAAAGTATGGGCGAGCCTCGCCGACGGCACGCCCCTGGTGACCGCCGAGCAGCGCGGCAAGGGCCTCATCGTCCTCTTCCACGTCACCGCAAATGCCGATTGGTCGAATCTTCCGTTATCTGGCATGTTTGTCGAGATGTTGCGGCGCATACTCGACCTCGCCCCGAGCGCCGGCAGCGGCGCCAATGCGGGTACTCAGGTGGCGACAAGCCAGGCGGCCTTCACGCCCCGTCGCGTGCTGACCGGTACGGGTGATTTTGCCGATCCTTCGCCCGATGCCGAGCCCATCGCCGCCGCCGATATCGACACGGCCAAACCCTCACCGACACATCCGGCCGGCCTCTATAATCGTGGCGGCCTCGAGCGCGCCATCAATCTGACACTCGCCCAGGACGACCTGAAGCCCATGGGTGCCCTGCCAGGCGGCGCGCAACTGCGCGGCATGGAGCGTGCGCCCGCCATACCCCTGGCTCCCTATCTCTTCGGCCTTGCCGCCGCCCTCTTCCTCCTCGACTGCATCGCCGCTCTGTGGCTTGCCGGCAGCTGGCAAAGGCTGAAGACACGCCGCGCCGGAGCCGCCATCGTCATCCTGCTGGTGCTCGGCGCCGCTGCAGCGCCGGACATGGCTCGCGCCCAGGACGCCGCTTCCGACCAGTTTGCCCTGAGCAACACGTTGCAGACCAGGCTCGCTTACGTCGAGACGGGCGACGCGCAGGTCGACGAGACCAGCCGCCAGGGCCTCGCCGGCCTCGGCAATATCCTGGTCGAGCGCACCTCCGTCGAGCCGGGCGAGCCTGTGGCCGTCAATCTCGAGCGCGACGAGATCGTGTTCTTCCCGCTGATCTACTGGCCGATCCTGCCCGATGCGCAGGCACCCTCGCCCGCCGCCCTCGCCAAGCTCAACACCTATATCAAGAATGGCGGCACCATCTTCTTCGACACGCGCGAGGACGGTGCTGACCTGAACAGCCTCATGGGCGAGGTCTCGGGCGCCACGCTGGCGCTGCGCCGCGTGGTCGAGAAGCTCGACATCCCGCCGCTCGAGCCGGTGCCGCCCGATCACGTGCTGACCAAGGCCTTCTATCTCCTGCAGGCCTTCCCCGGCCGCTATGAGCGGGGCCAGCTCTGGGTCGAATCGGGTGAAGGCGGAACCGGTTCCGGCAACGCCGACGGCGTGACCTCGGTCATCATCGGGGCCAATGACTATGCCGCGGCCTGGGCGCAGGATACCCGCGGCCAGCCGCTCTATGCGACGATGCCGGGCGGCGACCGGCAGCGCGAATTCGCCTATCGCACCGGCGTCAACATCGTCATGTATGCGCTGACCGGCAACTACAAGGCTGACCAGGTGCATGTCCCCGCTTTGCTCGAAAGACTGGGGCAGTAGCATGAACTGGGACATCACCTTCGCCCCCATCGTGCCCTGGCCGGTCCTCGTCGCCCTTGCCGTGGTCGGGCTCGCTTTCATCGCCATCACCGTGATGACGCGCGGCCGCGGCTGGATTCTGCGCGGCCTTGCCTTGGCCCTCCTGCTCGCCGCCCTCGTCAATCCGAGCCTGCGCAACGAAGACCGCGAGAATCTCTCCGACATCGCCATCGCCGTCGTCGACCACAGCCGCAGCCAGGGCTTTGGCGACCGCACGCAGCGCACCGAGCGTGCCCTCAACGATCTCAAGCAGGCGGTGGCGCGCCTCGGTAACACCGAGCTGCGCGTCGTCACCGTGACCTCGAATGTATCGGCCGAGAATGACGGCACCCGCCTGTTCGGCGCCCTCAACGAAGCCCTTTCGGAAGTGCCGCCCGAGCGTTTTGCCGGCGCCGTCTTCATCACCGACGGCGAGGTCCACGACGTGCCGGCCGAGCCCGGCAAGCTCGGACTGAACGCGCCCATCCACGGTCTCATCACCGGCAGCCGCAAGGAGATCGACCGGCGCATCATCCTCGAGCAGTCGCCGCGCTTCGGCATCGTCGGCAAGGAGCAGACCGTCCGCTTCCGGGTCGAGCAGACCGGCAGTCAGGCGAGCCCCATCGGTGTCACTATCCGCCTCAACAATGGCGAGGAGCAGACGATCGACGTGACGCCCGGCCAGAGCGTCTCGCTGCCGGTATTGGTCGACCATGGCGGCCAGAACATCACCGAGATCATCGCCGATGCATTGCCGGGCGAGATCACCGAGCAGAACAACCGGGCGATCTCGATCATCGAAGGCATTCGCGACCGCTTGCGCGTGCTGCTGGTCTCCGGTGAGCCGCATCCGGGCGAGCGCACCTGGCGCAATCTGCTGAAGGCGGACGCTTCCGTCGACCTCGTCCACTTCACCATCCTGCGCCCGCCCGAGAAGCAGGACGGCACGCCGATCAAGGAGCTGTCGCTGATTGCGTTTCCGACCCGCGAGCTGTTCGTGGAAAAGCTCGACGAGTTCGATCTCATCATCTTCGACCGTTATCAGCGGCGCGGCATCCTGCCGATGATGTATCTCGCCAACATCGCCGACTATGTGAAGCGCGGCGGCGCCGTGCTGGTCGCCGCCGGCCCCGATTTCGCAGCCGAGGACGGTCTCTACAACACCCCGCTCAATGCCGTCCTGCAGGTCGCGCCCTCTGGGCAGATCCTCGAAGGCGGTTTCAAGCCGCAGGTCACCGATCGCGGCCAGCGCCATCCGGTGACACGCGGGCTGCCGGGTGCTGAGGGCACCACGCCCAATTGGGGCCGCTGGTTCCGCCTCGTCGATGCCGAGGCCCAGGCGGGCGAAGTCGTGATGTCCGGTCTCGACAACAAGCCGCTCCTCGTTCTGTCGCGCGAGGAGCAAGGCCGCCTGGCTCTGTTGCTGTCCGATCACGGCTGGCTGTGGGCGCGCGGCTATGAGGGGGGCGGCCCGCAGACCGAATTGCTGCGCCGCCTCGCGCATTGGCTGATGAAGGAACCCGAT
This sequence comes from Taklimakanibacter lacteus, assembly GCA_003576695.1. GTDB lineage: Bacteria > Pseudomonadota > Alphaproteobacteria > Rhizobiales > Aestuariivirgaceae > Taklimakanibacter > Taklimakanibacter lacteus. Next base: position 117,968 of record QOZQ01000004.1, on the reverse strand, counting down.
CTCGAGGAGGAATATCTGAGCGGCAAGCAGGACAACGACAATATCGTGATCGAGCGGCGCACCATGGCCGACACCGCCAATCCGGTGATGGTCACCTTGCCCTCGGGCGGCACGAAGGAAGTCGAGCTCAGGCAGGTGACCCCGGGTGTCTGGCGCGCCGGCCTGCCGGTGACCGAACCCGGCATCCACCGCCTTGCCGACGGCAAGCTCACCGCCGCCGTGGCGATCGGCAGCGCCGATCCCAAGGAGACGGCCGACCCGGTGGCGACCGACGCCAAGCTCGCCCCTGTGGCGAGAGCCACAGGGGGCGGCCTCTACTGGCTCGAGGACTATTCAGGCCTGCCCCGTATCAGCAAGGCCGATGCCGGCCGGCAGATGGCGGGCTCGGGCTGGCTCGCTCTCAAGGCCAACAAAGCGCATCGTGTGCGCGCCGTGCACGAGCTCCCGCTGTTCTCAACCCTGGGCAGCCTGGCTTTGCTGCTGATGGGTTTCGCCGCCATGTGGTACCGCGAAGGCCGCTGAGCCTTTCGCGATTGGCCTTCAGGCCAATCGGGATAAAAAGGCTCAGCTACATATATCTGTTGAGCGCTTCCTTATCGCCAAAGTCGCGCAACTTTGGCAGGAAGCGCCCTGATATCTCAGCGAAGCGGTGAGGCGCCAGCGCAAGACCCTTCGCCAGCGTCAGCGATCCCGGAGCCAGTTCCAGGTAAAGCAGGCGATCAGGATCGACGGGGCCGGGCAGCTCGATCTGGCCGTAAGGCGCCTTCTTGAAGCCGACCCTGGCATAATAAGGCGCATCGCCGACGAGGATGACGAGGCGGTGGCCGAGGGCTTTCGCACGGTCGAGGCCCGCATGCATCAGGGCGCGCCCGATGCCGATATTCTGCCGGTCGGGGTGAACCGCGAGCGGCCCCAGCAGTAGCGCGTCGGTGCCCGCATCGCCGATCTTGAGCGGCCAGAAGCTGATGGCCCCGGTCAGCCCGAAACCCGCTTCGCGGGTGACGAGCGAAAGGCCCTCGATGGCGGTGTTGCCCTCGCGCAGCCGATAGGATGTCTTGGTCCAGCGGCTCAGGCCGAAGGCCTGGTCGAGCAACTGTTCGATGGCGGGATGATCGGCGGCCTGCGCCGCTTGAACGTCAATGGTGAACATGATGGATCCGGGATTTGAGACTGCACGGGCCCCGGCAGCGGAAACAGCCCGCAGCGGAGCGATTCAGACGCGCGGAAGCGCCGATCGGTCTCGTCGTCGCAAGCGGCAGGGCTTGTGCAGGGTCCACTTCATCGCCGCGCTCTATCATGAAGGCGGCCGCGCGTAAACACCTATCTCTACCAGTCTGCCGGCGCCTCCATGCCGTTAACGATCTCCGCGATCCGCCGCCGCGTCCCGCCTGTCGTCCCTTCCGGCAGCGCATCGACGGGGAAAAACCGGGCTTCCTTGATCTCGATGGTCGGCTTCCAGGCCTCCCGGCTGAAGCTTCGCACGACGAAACAGGCGACATGGTCGCCGCGGAATTTGGCCTCGTTCGAGAAGAAGCCATGCAGCTCGGGCCGGCCGGTTGCGACGATCCCCCCTTCTTCCTGGAGCTCGCGGGCCAGCGCGTCGTGGATGGTCTCGCCGCGCTCGACCCCTCCGCCGGGCAGGAGCCAGCCCGGTGCGTAGCTGTGCCGCACCAAAAAGACCTCATTTTGCCCGTTGAGGATGACGGCCCGCACCCCCAGCGTCATGCCGCGGCGGAACCTGAACCAGGGCTGCATCAAGAGCAGGAGAAGGCGGCTTGTCATGGGCTATCCTTGAGTCGGGCGGGCAATCACAGTAAAGCCAACCACAAATGAGACAGGTCTTCCGCATCTTTTTTACGGCCGAGGATACCAGGCCCTGGTCGGTTCTTCTTTGCCTCCTTCTCGCCGGCTTTGCGGAAGCGGTGAGCATTACGGCTTTGCTGCCGACCATCCAGTCCATCGCCGCAGGTGACGCGCAGACGGCGAACCAGTCCTCGCCGGCGATGCAGATCTTCCACCAGGCCATCGCGTTTTTCGGCATCCCGCCGACCCTGCCGAACCTGATCCTGATCGTGGTGTTCTTCTTCTCACTGAAGGCCATGCTCTCCTTCGTGGCGCTCTCCTATGCCAGCATCGCGGTGGCGCGGGTCTCCGCCAATCTGCGTCGCCAGCTGATCACCGCATTGTTCGATGCGCGCTGGAGCTTCTACACGCAATTGCATGCCGGCCGTGTCGCGAACGTCATGAGCGGCGATGCGTCCTATGCCGGTGCGGCCTATAACCTCGCCGCCCAGGTTGTGGCATATTCGGTGCAGGGCCTCGTCTATTGCCTCATCGCCTTCCTGGTCGACTGGCGGCTGGCGCTCGTCGGCATCGCCACCGGGCTCGGCATCGCCGGCGCGCTCAACTGGCTGGTGAAGATATCCAAACGCGCCGGCTACAAGCGGTCCGACCGGACCTCCGACCTCACCCGTTTCATCACCGACATGATGAACAACATCAAGCCGCTGAAGACGATGGACCGCTATGGCAAGCTCGTCGGTCAGATGCGGGTGATCCTGAAGCGCCTGCGCAAGGCGCTCATCACCCGCGAGATCGCGCGCAACGGGCTGGTTCAGGGCGGCGAGCTCCTCATCACCGTGGCCCTTGGCCTTGGCGTCTATCTGGCCGTCATCTATGCCAAGGTGTCGCTCGGCGAGCTCGTCGTGCTCGGCATCGTGTTCTTCCAGGTCGTGTCGATCGTCAACAAGCTGCAGAAGTTCCTCCAGCAGGCCGCCGAGCTGGAAAGCGCCTATATCCGCACCGAAGAACTGATTCTCAGCGCCCGGGCGCAGCGTGAGGTCCACACCGGAACCCGCCCCGCCACCCTCGGCAAGGAATGCCGTTTCGACAATGTCAGCTTTGCCCATGGCAAGACGCCGATCGTCAAGAACGCCAGCCTTGCCATCGAGGCGGGCTCCATCACCGTGCTGCAAGGCCCTTCGGGCGCCGGCAAGACGACCCTGATAGATCTGCTCATCGGCCTGCACAAACCGGATAAGGGCTCGATCACGCTGGACGGCGTGCCGCTCACCGAAATTGACATCCGGCAGTGGCGCCGGTCGATCGGCTATGTCCCCCAGGAGCTGAGCCTGCTGCATGCGACGATCAGGGAAAATCTCACCTTGGGCGATGACGGGATCAGCGATGCCGACATTGAATCGGCCCTCGACCAGGCGGGCGCCCGCGATTTCATCCTGGCGATGGAGAAGGGACTCGATACCGAAGTCGGCGCCATGGGCTCGAAGCTCTCGGGCGGCCAGCGCCAGCGTATCGCCCTCGCGCGGGCTCTGGTGGTGAAGCCGAAGTTGCTCATTCTCGATGAGGTGACGAGCGCGCTCGATCCCGAGACCGAGGCCGGAATCTGCCAGAACATCGCCACGTTGCGCGGCCAGTACACGACCGTCGCCATCACCCACCGCCCGGCCTGGACCGAGATTGCGACCCATCTCTACAAGGTCGAAAAGGGCCATGTCAGCAAAGTGACCAACCAATCCAGGAAAAAGGTCCGGGCATGAGCCTCAATGTCGTCGAGGCCACCAGCAAGCGGGACAAGCAGGCTTTCCTGCGCGTTCCGCATCTCGTCTTCGCCAACGACCCGAACTGGGTGGCGCCCCTCGACCTCGAGCGGACCGAGCATCTCGATCCCAGGAAGAATCCCTACTTCCGGCATGCCGATGTCGCTCTCTTCGTCGCTTATGAGGACGATCGCCCGGTCGGCAGGATTTCCGCGCAGCTGGACCGCCTGCGGCTCGAGCACCATCCCGACGCCAACGGGCAGTTCGGCTTTCTCGATGCTGTCGACGACCCCCTGGTGTTTGCAGCGCTCCTGGCAAAAGTGGAAGGCTGGCTGCGCGACAGGGGCATGAAGAAGGCACATGGCCCGTTCAATTTTTCCATCAATGACGAGATGGGCCTTCTGGTTTCGGGCTTCGAAACACCGCCCTCGATGATGATGGGCCACGCCTTGCCCTATTTCGCCCGCCATCTCGAAGCGCAGGGCTATGGCAAGGCGAAGGATGTGTTCGCTTACGACTACAACGGGCTCAAGCCGCTGCCCCGCCCGATGCAGGCCATGATCGACAAGGTCAAGGCGGCGGGCGATCTGGAGATCAGGCCGCTCAGCAAGAAGAACCTCGACCGCGATCTGGCCATCATCATCGACATCTTCAACGACGCCTGGTCCGGCAATTGGGGCTTCGTGCCGATGACCCGCGAAGAGATCACCGCCCTCGGCAAGAATCTCAAGATGCTGGTGGCGGAGGACTACATCTCGATCGCCACCTACAAGGGCGAGCCCGCGGCGATGGCGGTATCGCTCCCCAATCTCAACGAGTGGATCAGGGATCTGGACGGCAAGCTCCTGCCGCTCGGCTGGGCCAAGCTTGCCTGGCGTCTCCTGGCCAGGCCGCCACAGTCGGTGCGCATGCCGCTGATGGGCGTCAAGCGGAGCTATCACGGCACCGCTGTCGGCTCGGCACTGGCCTTGGCCGTCATCGATGCGGTCCGCTCCTATCATGTCGGCCGCGGCACCCGCCACGCCGAGCTGTCCTGGATCCTCGAAGACAACATGCCGATGCGCCGCATGATCGAGGCCATGGGCGGCGTGACCTACAAGACCTATCGCATCTATGAGAAGAGCCTGACGTGACGCCTTCCGCCTGGAATGTGCTCGTGCTGGCCGCCGGCCGCGGTCCCGACGATCCCATGGCTAAGGCTTATCATGTCACCCATAAGTGCCTCGTCGCGGTGGGCGGCGAGCCGATGCTGAGACGCGTCATCCGTACCCTCGCCGGCCATCCTGACATCGGGTCGATCAGCGTCTGCATCGAAAGGCGTGAGCTTCTGGACGATGCCCTTGGTCCGTTGGCCGCCAGGGTGAGTTTCCAGCCGACGCAGGAAAGTGCTGCCCGCTCGGCTCTCGCCGCTCTCAAGGGTCGCGAGGATTATCCCTGGCTCATCACCACGGGCGATCATCCGCTCCTTACCCGGGAGATGCTGCAGCATTTCCTCACCCTGGCTGAGGCCTCGGGCGCAGATCTCTGCGCCGGGCTGGCGACGGCCGAGACGATCCTGGCGCGCTTTCCCGAAGCGCAACGGACATTCCTGACCTTCGGGCGCGACCGCGCCTCGGGTTGCAATCTCTTCGCCTTGATGTCGCCGCGCGCGCTTGTGGCGCTCGACTTCTGGCATCATCTGGAAACTGTGCGCAAGAAGCCCTGGCGGCTCATCGGTGCCTTCGGGCCGGTGGCGCTTGTGCGCTTCGCCACAGGCATGCTGACGCTGGACAGCGCCTTCGCGCTCGCCTCGCGCCGGCTCGGTCTCACCGCGCGGCCCGTGCTCATGCCTTTCGCCGAAGCCGCCGTCGATGTCGACAAGCCGGCGGACAAGGAGCTGGCCGAGAGGATATTGGCGGAAAGAGCCCTACCAGCTTGAAACCAGCTGGCGCGCCTGCTGCAGATCGACGGGGAAATCGACCTCGCACCACTGCACGCCGTCAAGCGCCACCGTCTTGATCGCGATGCGCTTCGCCAGCATGCCGATGGCGGCCGGGAACCATTGCTTGAGTCCGGACGGCTCGCGCATCGCCCGGTCGAGCGTCTCGACATAGACCTTGCCGCCGTCGCTGCGAAACACATAGAAGCCGATCGCTTCGGCATTGACGGTTTCGGTGGGCAGTGTCTTGCCGATCTCGGTCAGGCGTTCGCCATCCATCATCACCTTCATGTCGTCGGCGTCATAGGCCGGCTTATGGTTGATGGCGACGGTGACCGGCGCTTCCGGCGCGGCGAGCAGCACCTTCACCAGATCGGCCTGGAACAGGTTGTCGCCATTGACCTGGATGAACTCGCCCTTCATTTCGTGGCGTGCCATCCAGCAGCTGGCGAGATTGTCGGCGACGCTGAAGAACGGGTTGAAGATGGTCCGGATGGTGATGTGCTTTTCGCGCGCGATCTTGGCCAGCGCCTCTTCGACGCGCGCCGCCGCATAGCCGGTCACCACGACGAACTCGCTGATGCCGCAAGCGGCAAAGGCATCGATCTGCCGGCCGATCAATGGGCGCCCGCCGATATCGAGCAGCGCTTTGGGGACTTCGGCGGTCAAAGGCAGCAGGCGCTTGCCCTGCCCGGCTCCAAGAATGATGACTTTCACGATGCTTGAACTCGCTGATCACACACGCCTATTAACGGCGAACCTCAATTGCATCCGATTCGTCGGAAGTCAACGAAACTGTCCACAAGCCCTATGTTCACCCTTGCCCATCTTTCCGATGTCCATATCGGGCCTTTGCCCAGGGCGGAATCATGGCGCGACTATTGGGGCAAGCGGGCCCTCGGCAAGATCAACTGGCATCGCCGCCGCCGCTTCCTGCATGACCCGGCGATCGCCATGGCGATGGTCGCCGACATCAAGGCCCATTCCCCCGATCACGTGGCGGTAACTGGCGATCTGATCAACATCGCTCTCAGGCAGGAATTCGTCGAAGCGGCGCACTGGCTCAAGGCCTTCGGGCCGCCGGACTGGATCACGCTGGTGCCGGGTAACCATGACGCCTACCGCCCCTTCCCCTGGGATCAGGGCGCCGGCCTGTGGGCCGACTATATGAAGGGCGACATCAGGCTGGCGCGCTCTGGCGAGGCGGCCGAACCTGCATTTCCCTTCGTCCGCCAGCGCCGCAATATCGCGCTGATCGGCCTGTCCACTGCTGTCCCCACTTCGCTGTTCAGGGCCGGCGGACGGCTCGGCGCCGATCAACTCGACAGATTGGGGGGCCTCCTCCACGACCTGCACCAGCGCGGCTTTTACAGGATCGTGCTCATCCATCACCCGCCGATCCCAGGCCTCACATCGCGGCGGCGCGCTTTGGATGACGATGCGAAACTGAAGCAGGTCCTTGAGGCAAACGGCGCCGACCTCGTGCTCTATGGGCACAATCATCGCCACGGGCGGATGGCTCTGCCGACCCGCTCCGGCCCTGCCCATATCATCGGTGTGCCGTCTGCCACTTCACCAGCCGGGAGCCATTACGATCCCGCAGCCTGGTACCTATATAAAATCCGCCGTCTCGACGGTGCCTGGACCACCCAGGTCACGATCCGCAACTGGGATGGTGTAAAGGGGGCTTTTGTGGCCCAAACAGCCTTTACCCTGTAAAGAAGCGAGAAATCGCTTACACTCTCACGCTAGGGCATGTTACAAATTATGTCGAACGCGACCCTCGTCAAATTTGGCCTTCCCGCCACCTTGATCGCAGACTACAAGCACTGGGTTGTTTTGCTGCGCCCGGCGCAGGCCACCTTGGGATCATTGATCCTGGGGGCCAAAGGAGACTGGGTGGCATTCTCCCAAATTCCACCCCAGGCTTTTGCGGAATTGGCCGACATAACCCATTCTATCGAGACCGGCCTCAGGAATTTCAGTGCCTATGACAAGATCAATTATCTGATGCTCATGATGGTCGATCCGCACGTTCATTTCCACGTCATTCCGCGTTATGCGAAGCCGCAGCGTTTCGCCGGCGTGGAGTTCGCCGATGCCGGCTGGCCCGGTCAGCCCAATCTGGCTGCCGCCACCGCGACTTCCCCCGAGATCCAGGCCCGCTTGCGCGACGAATTGCGCCGCCACTGGCCGACGAACTGAGGCGCCGGTGTTCCGCATCGTCGATCGCTACGTCCTGCGTCAGCTCGCCAAACCTTTGGTGACCTCGATCGCCATCGGCCTGCTCGTGCTGCTGGCCGAACGCATGGTTCGTCTGCTCGACACGACCCTTGGCAAGAAGAACTCCTTCGGGGTCGTCTTCGAGATGCTGGCCTATCTGGTGCCGCATTACCTGGGTGTGGCGCTCCCCGCCGCCCTGTTCCTCGGCCTGCTGTTCAGCTTCAACAAGATGTCGCGCGACAGCGAGATCGACGCCTTTCTCGCTTCCGGCATCGGCCTGCATCGCATCGCCCAGCCGGTCGCCATCCTCTCGCTCATCCTGGCCGCCTTCTCGGTGCTGATCGTCGGCTGGCTGCAGCCGCACACGCGCTATGCCTATCGTGCCGTCGTTTTCGATGTGCAGAATGTCGATGTGTTTTATCTGGCCGAGGAAGGCATTTTCATGCAAGCCGGCACGCGCACCTTCATCCTCGACAAGCTTGACCGCTCGGCCGGCTCGTTCGAGCGCATATTCCTCTTCGACAACCGCGGCGCCGGCGGCATAGAGACCGTGACCGCGTCATCCGGCAAGCTGATCGAGAATCCCAACACGCCCTTGCCGGTGCTGCGCCTGCAGAACGGGCACCGCCTGCAGCTCGAGCGCATGCCGAGCCTCGATGCCGGCCAGGAGCCGCCCAAATCGACCGTCAGCAATTTCGAGGTTGCCGATACGCCACTCGGCCAGGTGACCGACAAGACTTTCCGGCCGCGCGGCGACGATGAGCGCGAGTTGACGCTGCCCGAGCTCATCGCCCGACAGGATACCCCGCCCAAGGGCACGACGAAGGACCAGATGCGCTCGGAGCTGCACAAGCGGCTGATCGCCATGCTCACTTTGCCGATGCTGCCCTTCCTTGCCGTTCCCTTCGCGCTCGGCCGGCGTCGCAACCAGCGCAACTACCGCTTCGGCGTGGCCCTCATCCTGCTGGTCGCACTGCATGAAATCATCGAGCAAGGCGCCATCGCCACCGCCGCCAATGGCGCATCGCCCTTGCTCACAATGTGGCTGCCCTTCCTGTCCGTCACGGCCTTTGCCGCCTGGCGGTTCTGGTCAGCGAGCTTTACGCTCAAGGCCGGTGGGCTCGACATCATCATCGACCGTATCGCGGTTACGCTACGCCGGTTCTTCAGGGGCATCATGCGACGCATTCTGCACGGAGATCCGGTATGAAGATCATCGGCTGGATGCTCACGCGTATGCTCCTCATACGCTTCATCTTCATTCTCCTCGGCATATCCATTTTCGTCATCACACTGGACGTCGTGACCTACGCCAAGGAAATCCTGGCGCTGGATAACGGCAGCCCCGCAGTGGTGTTCACCTATTTCCTGATGCGCGCACCCGGCACCTTGTCGACCTTCCTGCCCATCAGCGTGCTGCTCGCTTTGCTTCTCGTCCTGATGGAACTGAGTTACCGCAATGAGATGCCGGCCCTCTGGTCGGCCGGCCTGTCGCCTTTCCGCATCGTGCTCATGCTCCTGCCCTTTGCCCTTCTCGCAGGCGGCCTCAACTTCCTCCTCAACGACCGGGCGGTGCCGGACGCGGCGCCGACCTTGCGCGAATGGGGCATCGGCGACTATGGCGAGAAGAAACTCAAGGTGGGCGGCGAGCGAGACCCGATTTGGATGCGCGCCGGGCGCGACATCCTGCGCGCCGGGAACGCCAATGCGCAGGCCACCGAACTCGAAGACGTGATCATATTCCGCCGCGACGAATCCGGCCTCCTGCGCGAGCAGATCATGGCGAAACACGCGGTGCTCAACCAGGACCGCTGGCATCTGTCGAACGTGCTCGTCTACTACCGCGACAACCTTCCGCCCAACCGGCTCGACCAGATGATCTATTCCGGCTCCTTCCGTCCCGCCGCGGCCGGCGCGCGTTCCGGCGATCCCGAGGAAATGAGCATGAACGACCTCGGTTACTTCATCGAGAATTCAGGTTTCGGCATCCGCCCGACCTGGGTCTACCAGACCTGGTGGCACAAGCGCCTGACGCTCTTCGTGACGGCACTGGCGATGGTCGCCTTATGCATACCGCTCGCCGTGCGCTTCCGCCGCGGCGGCGGCATCGGGGTGATGTTCGCGGTCGGAATCTCGCTGGGCTTCCTCTTCTTCATCGTCGATGGCATTTCGCTGACCATGGGCGAGCTCGGTTTTGTCACCCCGTGGTTCGCCGCCTGGGCGCCGGTCCTCGGCCTTGCCGCCATCGCCGGCGTCGTCTCATTCCGCACCGAGCACATATGACAACCAAGCCACGCAAGAGGAAGACGGCCTCGCCGAAGGCCGGCGCAAGCAAGGCGCTTGACAAGCCTGCCGCGAAAGAGGCCGCTGTGAAGAAGCCCGCTGCACGAAAGATGGCGATCAAACGGAGCGCGGCCCAGCCTCGGCCGGAAGAGCCCGTTGCCGAAAAGACGGCGGCCGAGCCGATCGCCGATCGCACCTTCACGCCCGTCCTTTGCTTCATCGGTTCGGGCGACATCCGCTTGTGGTCGTTGACGCCGGTTGAGCGGCTGCGCCGTCAGTTTGCCCGCGAAGCGATCACGCGAGAGCTCTCCCTCGAAGAGGCAAGAAGCCATAATGGGCCGGTGATCTTCATCCGGGCGGACGCAGTCATCGACCAGCCGCTTATTCCGATCCTGGTGAAGCGGCCGAACCTGCTGATGATGGGCGCCCCCGGCCAAGGCCTTGCCGTGCAGGCTCTGGGACGCCATGCCGATGCTATCGCCGAGCTGCTCGACAAGGGCGGCGAGCCGCCGTCCGACCTGCAATTGCTGGCGCGCACGCCCGATCAGCTCGACGCCAAATTCTGGAAGGCGCTGCGCAAGCGCGAGACGCCCTATGCCATCCGCCTGACCGCGGACAACCGGCCCGATGTCGAATGGCGCATGTTCATGGGCACCTATAAAGGCGCCACCGACCTGGTCACCAAGCATGTCTGGCCCCGCCCCGCTTTCCTGGTGACCAGATGGCTGGCGCCGCGCGGCATCACGCCCAACATGGTGACCATGGTCGGCGCGGTCATGGTGTTCCTGGCTTTCTGGTTCTTCCTGCAGGGCCAGTTCGCGCTGGGCCTCGCCGCCGCCTGGTTGATGACGTTCCTTGATACGGTCGACGGCAAGCTCGCCCGCACCACGCTCACCTCCAGCAAATGGGGCGACATCTTCGACCATGGTCTCGATCTGGTGCACCCGCCCTTCTGGTATGTCGCCTGGGGGCTGGGCTTGGGCAAGACCGCCTACGCGCTCGACGCCCGCACCTTCTGGATCATGATCGCCGCGATCCTTGGCGGTTACATCCTCCAGCGCATCATGGAAGGCATCGCCATCAAATGGCTGGGCCTTGAGATCCATATCTGGCGCAAGGTCGACACGTTCTTCCGCCAGATCACGGCACGGCGCAATCCCAACCTGGTCATCCTCACCGCCTTTACCTTTATCGGACGTCCGGATTGGGGGCTTATCGCGGTGGCCTGGTGGACGGTCATCTGTCTCGTTCTGCATGGGCTGCAACTCGCCCACGCGTTGATCGCCAGGCGCAGCGCGCCCCTCGAATCCTGGATGGCGAAAAGCTGATGATGCGCGGCCTCATCGTCAACCCGAAGTCCGGCAAGACAAGCGGAAAGGGATTGGCGCTTGCTTCGCAGCTTGCGCCGCACAAGCAGGTCCTGGTGCGCGTGCTGGATAATTTTGGCCAGCTCGACGGCTTTCTCGACGAGATGGCCGAGGCCCGGGTCAGCGAGCTGTTCATCAGCTCGGGCGATGGCACGGTCCAGGCCGTTCAGACCGAGATCGCCGAGCGCCTCAGCCCCTCTTTCTTTCCGCGCCTGGCCCTCCTGCCGCATGGGACCACCAACATGACGGCGGCCGACCTCGGCTTCCGCAACCGCAATGTGAAGGTTCAGGCTGATTTCATCGCCCATCGCGAGGCGCGTTTTCTGCTCGTGCGGCCCACCTTGCGGGTAGCCAATCCCCGGGACGGCAAGGTGCGTCACGGCATGTTTCTCGGTACCGGCGCGGTCTGGCAGGCGACGCTCTATTGTCAGGACGCCATTCATGGTGTCGGCCTGAAAGGCGATCTTGCTACTTTTGCGACGCTGGCATCGGCGATCGGTAAATCGCTGTTCACGCCGGCCAACCCGGACGATCAGACGCGCATCGACCGGCCCTATCGGATCGGGCTGTCAGGAAGCGGCGGCCACATCGTTGATGGACAGCAACTTCTCCTGATGGCCACCACCCTCGACAAGCTCATTCTCGGCACCCGCCCGTTCTGGAACGGCAAGAACGGGCCTATACGCATCACCACCATTCCCTATCCGGTTCCCAGTATCATGCGCTGGCTGTTGCCGCTGATGTATGGCGACGAGGACCGCAAGGTTCCGGCCGGCTCGTACAGCGTCTCGGGAAGCACCTTCCATATCGACACGGCGACACCCTTCGTCATCGACGGAGAATTCTTCGAGGCGCCGGAAGCCGAGCCGCTTCGGCTCGAAACCGGCCCCGAATTCACTTATATTTGCGGCTGATGGATCTCGCCGCCCTCGTCGCCAGGAATCTCGATCGCCGGACGCCAGCCGACGTCCAGGCTATCGCCGATCACGTGCGCGGGCGCCATGCGGGCACCGCGGCCATCCTCGCCTATGGCTCCTGCCTCAGGGGCGTCAGCACGCAGGACAGCTTGATCGACCTCTATCTGCTGGTGGAGCGTGACGAGGGCATCAGCGCCAGCCCGCTCAGCCGCATCGCCGCCCGCCTGCTGCCGCCCAATGTCTATTATGCCGAGATGAGCCACTCCGGCCGGACATTGCGCTGCAAATATGCAGTGATGACGCTCGGCGCCTTTGCCGAGCGGATGAAGCCCGGGACGACCAACCCTTATTTCTGGGCACGTTTCTCCCAGCCGGCCATCCTTGTCCATGCCTCGGATGAGGCGAGCCGCAAACGCGTCGTCGCGGCGGTCGCCGATGCCGTCGCCACCATGTATGGCGTTGCCCTGGCCACCGCGCCCGAGGACGCGGCGCCTGTGGATATCTGGCGCCGCGGCTTCGAGGAAACCTACCGCACCGAGCTCAGGCCGGAGGCCGATCAACGGGCGGGCGAGATCGCTGCCGCCAACGCCTCCTTCTATGAAGAGGCTGCCCGCCTCATCGGCCGCGCGCATGTCCGGCCCGTGTCCTGGTCGCAACGGCGACTGGCCGGCAAGTTTCTGTCGCTGGCCCGACTGATCAAGGCAGGCTTCACTTTCGAAGGCGGCGCCTCCTATGCCGCCTGGAAGATCGAGCGTCACAGCGGCGAGAAGATCACCCTCACCCCTTGGCAGCAACGCCATCCGGTTCTTGCCGGCCTCATGCTGCTGCCGCGCCTGTTGCGCCGCGGCGCCCTCAAGTGAGTTGCACGGCATTTGAGTGAATCGCTTAACCCTTTGTTAACCACGCCGCCACCAGATATTCGGGATTAGGCACTTCTTACGGCGTTCTGTCGTAAGCATTATCGGCGTTTCAGGCTCCAGTGGGGAAATGAAACACTCGATCGTCAAGCGGGCTATCTCGGTCGCGCACCGCAGTGTCGTGATAGCATTGTTCGGTGCTTTCCTCCTCGCGGTCGCCGGCATGATCGAGCGTTCCATATTCGAGAGCTGGTCGCGCCAGATCGACGCCCGGCTGCAGCGGGCGAGCCACATCGCCAACCAGATTTCGCTCTTCGACGAGCGCCTCTCCATGTTCGCCAATATGGCCGTCGCCAGCAGCGACTGGCGCTGGGTGATCCGCTATGAGAATGCGGCCCCCCTGCTCGGCCGCGCGATTGCCGACGCCACCGCGATGGCGCCGGATGCCGCTGCCGGGCGCTTCGCCACCTATGGCAAGATCGCCAATGATGCGACGATGAACATGGAGCGTCAGGCCATGGGCCTGGTGCAGAAAGGCCAGAAGTCGGAAGCCGAGGCCATTCTCAATTCCCGCACCTACGCGACCGAAAAGGCGACGCTCGCCAGCGAGACGGGGCGGCTCGTCGAGGCGACGCGCCAGAGCCTGCAATCCGACTTCTTCTCGGTCGTCAGGTTTTCCCAACTGTCGAAATTCTGTCTGGTACTGATCGGCATCGGCATCTTGTGGGCCGCGCTCTATCGCAACTTGCGCCGCTCGGAGGATGTCTTCGCCGAGGCAGAGGACGATATCCGCTACCTGGCGATGCATGACGAGCTGACCGGGCTCGGCAATCGCCGCAGTTGCGTCGAGGTGCTGAACGACAAGCTGCATGACATTTCCATCGCCGGCAGGAAACTGGCCTTGATCGCGATCGACATGGCCGGCTTCAGGAAGGTGAACAGTCTCTATGGCCATGTCGCCGGCGACACTATCCTCGTGGCGCTGGCCAAGCGGCTGCGGGCGGATGAGGACAGCGGGACGAGCGCGTTCCGCGTCGGTGGCGACGAATTCGTCGTCCTCAGCGAATTCGCCAATGACGCAGAGCTCGAGGATCAGTGCAATACGCTCATCCGGCATCTCGAGAAGCCTATTGCCGCGGCGTCCGGCACCATTTCCCTCAATGCCAGGCTTGGGATCGCCAAGGCGCCGCAGGACGCGACCGATCCGCAGTCCCTCTATCGCAAGGCCGACATCGCGCTGCAGCAGGCGCGCAGCGAGCAGGCCGAGGGTGCCGTCCACTACAACACGTCGATGGACGACCGCATCCGGTCGCGCGCCCGCATCGAGACGGAGTTGCCCGGCGCCATCGAGCGTGGCTTCATCGTTCCCTATTTCCAGCCGGTGGTCGAGCTTTCGACCGGTCGCCTTGTCGGCTTCGAGGCGCTGGCGCGCTGGGAGCATCCCGACCAAGGCCTGATCGCGCCGGACGCCTTCATTTCCGTCGCCGAGGAAGCCGGACTCATCGATGACCTGTTCTTCGCCATCCTGCAGCAGGCATGCGCCAATGCCCGCATGTGGCCGCAGCACCTATCGGTCTCGGTTAACCTCTCACCCACCCAGCTCGCCAACCCGAACATCTCGTCCCGCATTCGCGCTATCGTGGAGGAAGCCGGCATTTCGCCCGGCCGGCTAGAGATCGAGATCACCGAGAATGCGCTTGCCGCGAACTTCACCTCGGTTCGCCAGCCTCTGACCGATCTGCGCAAGCTCGGCATTTCGATAGCGCTCGATGATTTCGGCACTGGCTATTCGAGCATGCAGCATCTTTCCGAACTCCTGATCAACAAGATCAAGATCGACAAGTCCTTCATTCGCCCGTCGGTCGATCCGCAACAGAACGCAAAGATCGTCCGCTCGATGCTGGGCCTTGCCGCGAGCCTCGGCATGAAAACCACCGCCGAGGGGATCGAGCAGGAAGAGCAGGCCGCGGAGCTTCATCGGCTCGGCTGCGCTTACGGGCAAGGCTATCTCTATAGCAGGCCGGTCAGCCGGCTCGCCTGCCTCGCCATGATCGAGAGATGGAGCCCGCTCGCGGCGCGCCAGGCCTCGACGATCCGCGAGGTCGGCTGAGCTGAAGCCTACCCGGCCTTCTTGTAATGGCCCTGGGCGACGACCTCGCCAAACAGCGTGATGATGCGGTCGATGTCCTCGAATGAATGCGCCGCCGACACTGAGCAGCGCAGCAGGCATTGCTTGCCGGGCGTGCCGGGCGGCAGCGCGATATTGACATAGACCCCGGCCTTCAGCAGCGCGTTCCACATGGCGATGGTGGACACTTCATCCGGGCAGTTCACGGCCACGATCGGGCTGACGGCGTCGCAGCCGAGCGCCAGGCCCAGCGCCTTGAACCCGTTGAACAGCCGGGCGGAATTGACCGCGAGCTTTTCGCGTCGCTCAGGCTCGGCCTTGAGCTTGCGGACCGCCGCCAGCGATGTCGCGACGGTCGCGGGCGACGGCGAGGCGGTGAACATATAGGGCCGCGAGGCGTAGCGCAGCATGTTGAAGAGGGGGTGATTGCCGGCGCCAAAACCGCCAATGGCGCCGATGCTCTTTGAAAAGGTGCCGACGACGAAATCGACATCATCCTCGAGCCCGGCTTCGTCCGCGAGGCCGCGGCCGTTCTTGCCGAGGACGCCGAAGGAATGCGCCTCATCGACCAGAAGCTGGAAGCCGTGCTTCTTCTTGACCGCGACGAAATCGGCGAGCGGTGCGCGGTCGCCCAGCATCGAATAGATGCCCTCCACGACGACAAGCCTGCCGCCGCCCTCGTCCTCCGAGCGCGTCAGCCGCTTGTCGAGATCGCTTGCGTCATTGTGACGGAAGCGTACCAGCTTGGCGCCGGACAGCGTGCAGCCGTCATAGATCGAGGAATGCGAGTCGGCGTCGAGATAGATCGTGTCCTTGGGTCCTGCCAGTCCCGCCAGCATGCCGAGATTGGCCTGATAACCGGTGGTGAACATGATGCAATGCCGGCGGTTGAGGAAGCCCGCCAGCTCGCGCTCGAGCTCGCGATGCATGGCATAGGAGCCGTTGGCGATGCGCGATCCCGTCGTGCCCGTGCCATAGAGGGCGAGCGCCTCCTGCCCGGCGGCGATGCAATCGGCCTCGAAAGTGATGCCCATATAGTTGTTGGTGCCGGCCAGCACCGTCTCGCGGCCATCGATGATGGCGCGCGTCGGCGACAGGATGCGGTCATTGGTAAGGCCGACGGCATTGGCGCCGAGCGACAACATCCGCTCATGGCGTTCGGCGGTGTGGCGGTGCTTGTCGAAGAGATCGGTCATGGCGTCATCCCTTTACCAACCGGCCATCGACGACTTTAACGAGGTCGGCGATGGAGCGTGTTTCGGAAAGGACATTGAGCGGGATATCGATGTTGAAATGATCCTCCACTTCCATGACGAAATCCATCACCGAAACGGAATCAATATTGAGGTCGGCCGAGATGTCGGTCCCCGGCTTGAGGGCGATCTTGGCCGTGTTGAACGGCTCAAGCAGCTGACACAGGACAGTGAATGTGTCTTCGCCGGCGCTCATTTGCTGTTTTCTCCATAAAGCTTGGTAGACTGCCGCCTTGTATCGGCACCGTCCCTGGCGGGCAACCACCCTTGCTCGCGATACCAGGCGATCGTGAGGCGAAAACCTTCGGCGAATGGAAGGCAATGGGGATGGCTCGGGGCCCTGCCGGAGACGACCCAGTCAGGATGATAGAGCTCGCGCACCTTTCCCGGCGTCAGCGGTACGCGCAGATTCAATGCCGATCCCAGCAGCGATGCTGGCCAGGCCAGGCCTTCGAGCAGCCATTGCGGCAGAAAGACCGGTCGCGCCCTGCGCCCCTCGACCGTCGCGGCGAGGTCGAGAAGATCGGGCCAGCCATAGCCGCGCGGCCGGCCGTCATCGATCTCGCACACTCCTTGCGCGTCATCGGCGAGCCGCGCCAGGATGAATTTGGCGAGATCCTCGACATAGAGAAGCGAGAAGCGCGCCCGGCGCGAGCCCGGAATGACGGCCATCCGCCGAGTGAGCTGGCCCAGCAGCGGCAGCGTGGCGCGGTCGCCCGGCCCATAGATGACAGGCGGCCGCACCGTGATGAGTCCCTTGGGGCCGAGCGCGGCGAGCGCATCCTCGGCCGCCCGCTTGCTGGCGCCATAATCGGAAAGCTGCGGCTCGCGCGCCGCGAGACTCGACACATGGATGAAGCGCTCCACCCCCGCCGTCAGCGCCGCCTTCGCGACATTCTCGCTGCCTTGCGCATTGACGGCGAAGAAGGTGGCACGGTCGGGCGCGGCAATGGCGCCGGCGAGATGGATGACCGCCGAAGCGCCTTCGACCAGCTGCTTGAGGGCCGCCTCGTCATCAAGTCCGCCAATGATGGTCTCGGCCGAGCCGAAACCGCAATCGCGGGGTCCGGCGCGCACCAGGAGACGCAGCGCAAAGCCCGCTTCATCGAGCGCCTTGACGATATGCCGGCCGACGAAGCCGGTGCTGCCGGTGACTGCTATTGGCCCCTTCATGGGCCGGGCCGCTTCAAGGCTTACTCGGCCGCGTGAAGCCGCGCTTCACCCGAAGGACGATGCGGCACGCGCGCAACCGGCGAAATCTCGGCGATCTCGCCCGTCAGATAGCCATCCTTGGCGCCCGCCCGGGAAAGCTTGCCGGACGAGGTGAAGGGCAGGCTCTTGGGCGCCACCAGCACGACTTCGCATTCGACACCGGCTGTCTGATGGACGACTGCGGCGACTTTGCGCCGAAGCTCTTCCATTTCGGCGCCTTCCATGACGCGGCACTGGATCAGCACGACGACATCATCATCGCCATCCGGGCCCTCGACCGCGAAGGCCGCGGCATCGCCGCTGCGCAACGGCTCGATCCGCTCCGCCGCCCATTCGATATCCTGCGGCCAGATGTTGCGGCCGTTGTGCAAAATGAGATCCTTTGCGCGGCCGGTGATGACGATCTCGCCGTCGAGCCAATAGCCCATGTCGCCGGTATCCATATAACCATCGGCGGTCATGATCGCCTGGGTCGCCTCGACATTCTCGAAATAGCCCGCCATGAGGCTCGGGCCCTTGAACAGGATATGGCCGATGTCGCGTTCGCCGAGATCCTTGCCATTGTCGTCGCGCACGACGATCTCGTGGCCGGCGATCGGCCTGCCGCACACGACGAAGCTGCGCACTTTTTCCGGCGATTGCCTGAGCTCTTCGCTGGCCGGCACCGCTTTCTGGGCCAGCTTGTAGTGGAGGCGATCAACGACGTCGATCTTAACCGGCTTGCTGAGGTCGGCGAAGGTGATCGCCAGCGTCGATTCGGCCATGCCGTAGCTCGGCGTGAAGGCCTTCGAATCGAAGCGCGCGACCGACATCTTCTCGCTGAACAGGTTGAGCACGTCGGCACGCACCATGTCGCCGCCGATGCCGGCAACCCGCCAGGCCGTCAGGTCGAGCGTCGCCGCCTCGCCATTGATGCGCCGCGCCGCGAGGTCGAAGCCGAAGGACGGCGAATAGGCGATGGTATTGCGGTTCTCCGACATCAGCTTGAGCCACAGCGCCGGGCGGCGGGCGAAGGACGTCGTCGACAGGTAGTCGACTGTCACCTGACCCATCATCGGCGACAGGCAGAAGCCGACGAGCCCCATGTCGTGATAGAGCGGCAGCCACGAAAAGGCGCGATCGTCATTGGTGATCTTGAGGCCGTCGCGCAGAATACCCCGCGTATTGGCGACGATGGCCTTCTGGGTGATCAGCACGCCCTTCGGGCTCGAGGTCGAGCCGGAGGAATACTGGATATAGGCGACATCGTCGACGTCGAAGGGCCTGAGCTTCTCGATGCTTTCGGGCTGCGCCTGCAGCTCGCCGAATGTCTTGACGATGGTCGTCTCGGCGATCCTGGCCGCTTCACCGATATGCGAGGCGAGGTCGCTCGACAGGATGACCGCGCGGGCGCGCGCCGTCTTCAGCATTCCGGCGATGCGCGACACATAGGCGTCCTTGCCACCGATATACATCGAATAGGGCATCGGGCACGGCACCAGGCCGGCATATTGGCAGCCGAAGAAGACGGCCATGAAATCCGGGCTGGTCTCGGCCACGATGGCGACGCGCTCGCCGCGCTTGAGGCCGGTCGTCAGCAGCTTGCGCGCCGTCGCGATCGCGCGCGTCCTGAGCTCCCGATAGGGCAGGACATGCTCGAGCTGGCCGCGCGAGGAATAGAAATTGAACCCGGTCACACCGCGGGCCGCGTAGTCAAGACCGGCGGTCAAAGTGGCAAAGCCACCAAGCACTTTCGCCAGCACCGGATTCTGATGCGGGGTAGGCCTCAGGACGAATTCTCCGTCATCCTGTCTGATGTTCCCCTTTGCCACCGTGCCGTGCAAAACTAACCTCTTGTTTTATATAAGCTTTTGTAATGCGCGCCCGCACCCGCCCGGACTCGCTGTATTTCCGAGTCCTTAGCTAACAGCGCAACCCGCAAGCTTAAAATCAAAAGGTATTTCAGAATATAACGGGGCAAACGCCCCCGATTTGTAAAGGGATCAGCCCGTGAGCCTGCTGATCAGGATGCCGGCAACGAAGAGCGCGAGCGCGCCGATCGAAAAGCCCGACAGCCAGGCAAGGATCAAGGCGCCGGTGGAATAGCCCATGACGACGGGCTTGGGCGGGGCAGCAGCGGTCTTCTCACGCTCGCGGCTGATGAGGCGATGCGCGATATGCTGCTTGATGGTGCCGATCATCTCGGCCCTGTTGGGCGTTTCGAGCAACGTCTGGCGCCCTGCCGGTCCATCCTGAACCAGCCGGTAGGTGCGCGGATCGGGCGCCATGACGACGGAGGTGATGAGATCGATCCACAGCCGCGGCGGGTCACCCGGCACCAGCGCCAGATCGACAAATGCCGCCGCGTCCACATTGGCCAGCAGATCAGGCGCGAGCTCGTCCTTGAGCACCTGGAGTCTGAGCGTCTGCGCGTCCCTGATGTCGAGAACGGCCTCGAAATGCGCCGCCTCGGCCAGGCGCGCTTGGCGCAGCGCCCCGCTGAAGCCCTGATCTCCCGGCAATCTCGTCGACAGAGGGGAAACCACTCAAAAAGACTCCTGAAAAATGAACAATCTGTGCCAAAATAGGCCGGAATTAGACTCTAATACTCCGGCTTTTCCCTCATCTTGCAACTCCCGCACCAGCCACGCCATGACCGATTTGGACAATCCACTGCCTTCGAGTGCCGGGCGTGTCGCCGCAGCGGCGCGCAAGCTGGGTCTTTCGCCCCATATCGTCACCATGGCGTCGAGCACACGTACCGCCGAGGAAGCCGCCGCGGCCTGCCGCTGCGAAGTGGGCCAGATCGTCAAGTCGCTTGTCTTCCGGGGGGCCAGTTCCGGCATGCCCTATCTGCTTCTGGTTTCCGGCAAGAATAGGGTCGACGAGCAGAAAGCCGCCCAGGCGATCGGCGAAGCCCTGCTGCGACCGGACGCGGCTTACGTGCGCGCCGCCACCGGCTTCGCGATCGGCGGCATACCGCCCTTCGGCCATGATCAGCCGCTCAAGACTTTCATGGACGCCGATCTTCTCGATTATGCCGATGTGTGGGCCGCGGCGGGAACACCGAACTGCGTGATGCAGCTTGCGTCACGGGATCTGCAGGCGAAGACAGGCGCGATACAGATCAGCGTCTAATGAGTTTTCGGCACGGCAGTGCCGCCGCAGACCGTCGGCAGCGGGGCATTGCCGAACCACAATTCGAATGTGTTCGGCCGGACCTTCTTTGCGCCTTCCCAGATGGTCGTCAGGTTGATGACCTTGAGTTCGAGGCCGAGGCTGCCGAATATATTGGCGATCGCCTGCCCGCGCTCCATGTCGCTGTCCTTGAGCACGCGCAATTCATGCTGCTTGCCGTCCCAGTTCACCTGGGCGATGAGCGGTACCGAGAGCTGGGCGCGATCGCCGTCTTTCAGCGACAGCAGCATGGTGGCAATGCAGGCGCGCTGCTGATCGGTCATCGCATGGACGAAGAGCCGGCTTGGCAGGCGCTCGAGCGCTTTGCGGAACGTCTCGGCGACAGAGGCATTCTCATCCGCCGCCTTCATCAACGCGTTCTCCATCATCGGCAGCATCTGCTTGTCGGAGGACGAATTGGCATATTCAAGCTGGGCGGCGACGAACTCGACCGGCACCTTGTTGTTCTTGAGCAGATATTCGAGCATGGCGATGCCGAATTTGCGCTTCTCGCTGTTCTCGTCGCTGACCAGATCGATCATGGTCTTCAGATCGCTCACATTCTGCTGCCAGCTCGTATAGTAGAGGCCGGTTCCGGCCACCGTCAGCGGGATCATGACGGTCGCCGCGACCTGGACCAGGAGATCGCGCATGGGTCGTGCCGTGGACATTGATGGGCTCCGATGGAAACGCGTGCCTTCCACCACCGCATTGCGGCGGAACGGTGGCCAAGCATCGGACCGCTAAAACTCGCTGGAATCGCTCTTTTCAGGCGGCAGCGGCCGGCGGCGCATCAGCCAGGCGGTGAGCGGGGGAATGACGACGCACATGGCGAGATAGCGCGCCAGCTGATGGGCGCCGACATAGGCGGGATCGAGATGCAGCGCCAGCGCGATGATGGTCATCACATCGAGACCGCCGGGCGCGAAAGCGAGCAGCGTCAGGGTGAACGGCAAGCCGGCGAGCCAGCTGGCCAGCGCCGCTCCGATGACGGAAAGCGCCAGCGCGATGGCGAAGCCGGCGACGCCGTCGCCGAGCGCATGCATCAGCTCGCCCAGGGTGAAGTCCTGGAAGCGGCTTGCCAGCGCCGTCCCCAGAATCACATTCGCCAGGATGAGGAAGGGTTGCGGCAGCGCGCCATGGGCGATGCCGCCGACATAGAAGGCGGCGCTGACGAAGATCGCGCCGATGAACAGCCCGGCCGGCACCTTGAGCCGTTCGAGCAGCAGGGCAGCGCCGGCACCCGCCGCAAGCACGAGGGCGATCTCCCACCATACCCCTGTCGGCGTGGCAGCGGTGCCGGCGGGCGACGCCGAGAGGCTGTTGATCACGATCGGCAAGGCGGCGACGAGGAAGAACAACCTGATGCTTTGCGCGATGATCACCCGGCGCATGTCGGCCTTCGCATCATCGGCGAGCGCCACGACCAGGCCGAGCGCGCCCGGCAGGCTCGAGAACAACGCATCGACCGTGGGCCAGCCGCGCACCCGGCTGTAGAAGAGATAGCAGGCGACCGTCACCACGGTCACGGTCGCCGCCAGCATGGCGAGGCTGAGCGGCCAGCGCACAGCGCCCATGAGCGTCTCCATCGTGACGCTGCTGCCGATCTGCACGCCGAGCACGATGAAGGCCGCGGTCCGCAAATAGGTCGGCACCGACAGCTTCAGCCCGGCAAGCACGGCAAGAATTGCAGCGATCATGCTGCCGGCAAGCCACGGAGCCGGGAAATGGATCACGGCGAACAGGGCACCACCGGCAGCGCCCAATGCAAGCGTAAACAGGATGCGGATCAGAACAATGGCCTCAACGACGAGAAAACCTGGCGATAGCGCCGATACGCATTGTCATAGGCTTCGCGGTGCCCGGCAAGCGGTGAGGTCACATTGGCCGGCGGATTGAGGGTAATGGCCGCCGAGGCTATATCGCCAATATGCCCGGCTGCCTTAGCGGCAAGCAGCGCCGCCCCAATGGCCGAGGTATCGATGTGAAGTGGCGTTTCGGCCGGAAGGCCCACGAGATCGGCCCGGATCTGCGTCCACAAGGCGCTGCGCGCCCCGCCGCCGGCGATCCGCAGGGCCTGCGTCCGGACGCCCAGCGCCTGTGTTCGCTCAAACACATCGCGCATTGCGAAAGCGAGCCCCTCGAGCAGCGCCCGCGCCAGATGTGGCGTGCCGTGCGAAGGGGTGAGGCCATAGAAGGCGCCGCGCGCCGAGGCGATCCATTCGGGGGCCATGGCGCCCGACAGGGCCGGGATGAAGATGACGCCGCCTGCCCCGGGCGGCGCCTGGTCGGCGAGCGCGGTCAGATGCTCGAAGCTCTCGAGCCTGAATGTGTCGCGGAACCACACCAGCGCGCCACCCGAGAGCCAGCCCGGATTCTCGATATAATAGTGCCCGCCCGGAAAGGCATGGGTCTCCACCAGCCGGTCCGGATCGATGACGGGCTTGTCGTGGAGCGCGCCGGTGACTTCCGCCGTGCCCAGCACATTGAGGAAACGGCTGGTATCGACGAGGCCGGCGCCAAGAGCGGATGAAAAATCATCTCCGGTGCCGACCGCTACCGGGATGCCGGGGCTGAGCCCGGTCAAGGCGCCTCCGGCTTTCGAGAGAAGTCCGGCCACCGCGTCCGCATCCATCGCCTGCGGCAGCTCGTCCCGGCTGATGTTGAAAGCCTCGAGCAGCGCATCGTCATAGGACTGCGCCTTCAACCCATAGACCATGCTGGTCGAGGCCGTGGCGTGATCGATGACATGGGCGCCGGTGACGCGCGCCACCAGGTATGACACCGGCACATGGAATTTCACCGCTTGCGTCACGGCCGGCACATGGGTCTTGAGCCAGCGGATCTTGGCCGCGGGATGCGTCGCATCGAGCACCACGCCGCAGGTTTCATGCACCAGGTCGGCATCGATGCCGGCAATATCGGCGCGCCGGTCCATCCAGATGAGACAGGGATGAAGCGGCCGGCTTTCCCGGTCGATGGCGATGCAGCCGTCGAGCTGGCCGGCAAAGGCCAACGCCCTCACATCGGCAGCTCCGGCGCCAGCCTTGCCAAGCGCCCCGGCGATGGCGGGCCCGAGCGCCTTCTCCCACAGGAGCGGGTCCTGTTCCGCCCATCCGGGCTGGGGAAAGCTTGGGGCATAAGGCACCGCATGCTCGCCGAGAATCTTCATCTCCGGCGCCAGCACCACAGCCTTCAGGCTCTGCGTGCCGATATCGACGCCGACGATCATGCGGCGAGGCCGGCTTTTCCCTGTTCGGCGATCATGAGCTCGACCTGCGCTTCCGCCAGCGCCTGCCGCATTCCGTCATCCGCCATCGCATCGGTGATCAGGCCGTCCATGGCGCTCAACGGACAGATCGTCGCGAATTGCGTGATGCCGGCCTTGGTGTGATCGGCCAGCAGATAGACCCGCTCGGAGCGCGTGATGATCTTGCGCTTGATGGCGACGCCTGCCGCGTCGGCGTCGCTGATCTCCTTGGCGGTGAAGCCGCCGGCCCCGATGAAGGCCATGTTGGCATGGTAGCGGTCGAGGAAATCGAGCGTCTCGGCGCCGAACACGCCTTCCTCGGTGAGCCTGACATCGCCGGGGCAGAGCAGGACCGAGGCGGTATCGGACTGGCCGAGCACGCGCGCCACGCCGATCGAATTGGTGATCACCTTGAATTCGAGCGGCAGCTGCGCCAGCACCTTGGCGAGATGCGCCGTCGTCGATCCCGCATCGATGATGAGGACATCGCCCGACTTGACCAGGGTTGCCGCCTTGAGGCCGATGCGCTCGCGCTCGGCGACATAGGTCTGGGCTCGCGCCGCAATGCCGGGCTCGTCCGTCAGCGCCCGCATCGCCGCACCGCCATAGGTCCGCGCCAGGAGGCCGCGCACGGCGAGCGCATCGAGGTCGCGCCGGATCGTTTCGGTCGTGACGTCGAATTCCTCGGCGAGATCGGAAATGCGCACCGCGACCGTGGTGTTGAGGCGGTTGACGATGCGGTCCTGCCTCTCGCGCTTCGACAGCTTATCCATGGCGGGCCTCCAGCAGGGCTTTGGCGAGCTCGGCGAATCCATCGCCGCCCTCGGTCTGGGTCACATAGCGCGGCAGATGCGCCATGATCTCCTTGTAGGGAACCACATTGGCGACACCGACCGAATTCGGGAAGAAAGCGAACATCGGCGCATCATTGGGGGAATCGCCCGCATAGACAACATGCTGGCGCGCCTGATCCACATCGATGCGGAAGCATTCAGCCAGCATCCGCCGGGTCATGGTGAGCTTGTCATGCCGGCCGAACCAGGCATTCACATGGATGGAGCTGACCTTGGCGACCGCTCCTTCCTTTTCGAAGAATTGCCGGATGCTTTCGGCGGTGGCGAGCGGCAGGGCCGGCACGTCCTCGCAGAAGTCGATGGCGATATCGATCTCGCGATAGGCCTGGTCGGAGGCGATGGCCGTGCCCGGGAATTCCTTCAGGACGCGCGCGGCGATGCTTTCGAGCTTGCCGCTGTTGATGCGCCGTTCTTCCGACGGCTGGCCATAGACGCGCAGCATCCGGCGATGCTCGTCATCGTAGCGGAAGTAGAACGCGCCGTTCTCGCCGACGATCCCGTCGACCGGCCACATGCGCGCAATGTGATCGCACCATCCGGCCGGCCGGCCGGTGATCGGGATGACGATGAAGCCCGCCTTGCGCAGGTCTTCCAGCGCCTTGTAGGCGCTGGCCGGCAGCCGGCCGTGCAAAGTGAGCGTGTCGTCGATGTCGGTGAGTATCACTTTCACGCCCCGCATGTCGGGACGGGCGAAGGAAGCGAGCGGCAGCAGGGTTTGCGTCAATCGATCAGTCTTTCCGGTTCCAGGAGGCCTGAATCGGCCGCGAGGTCGAGGAAGGTATAGCGGTTGCGGATTTCGCGCGCATGCAGGATCGCATCGGTGAAGGCCGTGCGGGTGAGACCGATGTCGCCATAGCGGCGCGGAGCCTCGATATCGCGGAGCGCCTTGTCGATCTGGGCCGCCGGGCGTCGCACCAGGTTGATCTCGGATCTGAGCCGCGGCCAGAGCGCCTGCAGGCGCTCGTTGAGCCGTGCGGCACTCGTGTCGTCGGCAAGCTTCGGCTGGATGTCCTTCCAGCAGGCGAGGCCTACATCCTCGCCGAAATGCGAGCGCAGCCTATGGACGCTGAGCCTGCTGGCGCCGAGCTCGGGCGGAACATCGCGCTCGAGGATGTCGTCCTGAAGCTTGGCCATGACCAGCGTGGTGACGGCGATCTGCTCGCCATGCAAAGCCGGCTCCCAGCCTTCAGGCGGCATCATCTCGACATGATGGCTGATCAGGTGCTCGCCCTGGCTCGCCGGGTAGGATCCGCCGCAGATCGTCATGCCGAAGCCCGAGAGCAGCAGGATCTGGATGAGGCAGCTCAGCGCCGCGCGGTCGCCCTTGAGCAGTGCCGCCGGATCGGCGATGAGCTCGTTTTCGAGATCGGCGATGAAGGCGAAAGGCGCCAGGCGATAGGTCTGGCCGAGAAGCCGGCTGGCCAGCAGCCAGTCGGCCTGCGCTGTCGATCGGCAGATCGCATCGCCGAAACCCGCCTGGATGAGCCGCTTCGGCGCCTTGGCGAGCACATCGAGATCGATGAACACGCCATCGGGCGAGACCGCCGCCAGGGATTTCTTGTGGCCGTTGACGGTGATGGCGGCATTGACCGACGTATAGCCGTTCATCGACGGCGCCGTGGCGAACACGGCGCATCTCTTGCCCTGCCGGGCGGCGGAATATTTGGCGAGATCGGTGATGCTGCCCGATCCGACCGCGATATAGGACCCCGCTTTCTCCCCCTCGCGCATCACCCGCGCGGCTGTCTTGTCGTCGGGATGCGGACGCTTGCCCAGCCTGATTGCCACGACCTCGCCCAGGGGCTTGAGCGCGGCTTCGATCCGGTGGCCCAGCGCCTCATGGGTGTTGTCGTCGGAGAGGACAGCGAAAGGCCCCGGCAGGTCGAGCGCCTTGATGAGATCGCCCTCGCATCCGGCGAGCGACGGCTCGATCTTGAGCATCCTCATCGGTACATGCAGGAATTCACCCGTATCGGGATCGCGATAGGTGCCGGCCAGCAGTTTTCTCAGATTTTCCATCTGGCGCAGACGACCCATCTCACATTCCGACCGCGCGCAGCACCGCCTTGCATTGCTCGCGCACGCCTTGCACACCCTGGGCAAAGGCGTCCTCGAACACCGCCGAGCCAATGGTGAAGGCATTGGCGCCTGCGGCCGCCACCGCCTTGATGCGCTCGGGCGAATCGATGCTGCCCGCCACGATGAGATAGCCCTTCTCACCCACCCCGCGCCGCGCCGCGCGGATCAGGTCCAACGGATCGGCATCGGTTGCCCGATAAGCCAGGAGATCCACGCCCGGGCAGCCGGAAGCCACCGCGTTGCGGCAATCGGTCTCGACATCAGCGGCCGTGCCGCCGAGCTTGGTCGGATGGCCGACGGGGCGGCCCGGAAAGGGATAGTAGGTCGGCGCGCCGCCCTTGAAGGTCTCCATGGCGAGCTTGATGTCCTGCCCGCCCAGGACCCGGTCGACACCGAGCTCGGCCGAGGCCTTGATCGACTGGCGGATGGTATCGGGGGTTTGGCTGACGACCTCGACATAGGCGATCGAGCCGTCGGCCTTGATGCGCCGGGTCAGCTCCTTCAGCGTCGCCTTGTCGACCCCCACATCCTTGAACCCCACATGCTTCAGGCCGACACCGGAAAGTGAATCATACACGTCGAGACAGTTCTGGACCGTCCTGTCGTGATGGGTCAGCATAAAGATGAAATCCATGTTCCCGCCTCAATGTTGGACTTACAACAAACATGTTGCATAGCTGACATATCTGGCGCAAGCTATTTCTAGGGCACATCCCGCCAAAGTTGGAGACTTTGGCGATGAGGATTTGCCCCAACTGGATTCGACGCGCGTCCTCCCGGCGAAGCACTCGCTGGGAAGTGCATAGAGTTGGCGATGAATTGGAAGAAATCTTTCCGCTCGATCTATTATGACGGAGCGCCGGAACCGGCGGACCTCGATCTTGCCTGGGCCGAGACCGCCCTCCTCGTCATCGATGTTCAGAACACCTATCTGGCCCGGCCGGACCGGGCGTCGCTCGCACCCGGGGAGCAGCGCCGCTACGATGCCTGGACGCCCTTCCATACCCGCATGCGCGACACGGTCATCCCGCGCACCCGCCATCTGCTCGATCTCTTTCGCCGCCGGGGCATAGAGCGGCTCTTCGCCCGCATCGCCTGCCACACCAAAGATGGCCGCGACCGCTCCCTCAGCCAGAAGATGCCCGGCTGGAACAACCTGCTTTTGCCAAAGGATGAGGCCTCCTCCCAACTTGTCCCTGAATTGGCACCGGTGGGTGACGAGATCGTCGTCACCAAGACCACGGATTCGGCGCTCACCGGCACTAACCTGCGACTGATCCTGCATAATCTGGGGGTCAGGAATGTCGTCTGCACCGGCATCTTCACCGACCAGTGCGTGTCGTCCACGGTGCGCAGCCTGGCGGATGAGAGCTACAATGTCGTCGTTGTCGAGGATTGCTGTGCCGCGGGCTCGGACGAGCTTCACCGCAAGGAGCTCGAGATCATCAACATGATCTACTGCCACGTCGTCTCGAGCGCCGAGCTTGTGGCGATGATGGGCCTCACGCATGATCCGGAGAAGTGGACGCCGGTTTTCCGAAAAGATCATGCGCAAACAAAAAGCTAAGCGCTAAGGCAATGTGGATGTGAAGCCATCGCGCCGGGAAGGAGGGTGTCAAGTCGGGATCGTCAAAAGTCAAGCCATTACAATGAACGTGCTTTAGACTTACAAATGGGAAACGCCAGAAAAGCCCCTACACCACACGAATGATGGGCACTGAACACGGAGGAAGTCGCATGCTGAAATCACCCTTGTCCCGCCGCAACTTCATGCAGCGCTCGACCGCCCTTGCGGCAGCGTTCGCGGCCGGCGGCAAATTCACCATCGGAGAGGCTGAGGCCGCCCGCGAGAAGGAGCTGAACATCCTGTGCTGGGAGGGATATAATTCCGCCCAGGTGCTCGATCCCTTCCGCCAGTCGAAGGGCGCCACCGTCAAGGCCGAGTCGCTGACCAACGATCCCACCATGATCAACCGGTTGCGCGCCGGCGAGACGAAAGTGTGGGATCTCATCAATGTGAACAATCCCTGGGCGCGCAAGATCATGCTGCCCGAAGGCCTGATCAAGCCGCTCGACCGAGCCGCTTTCGAACCCTATTTCGAGAAGATGATGCCGGCCTTCAAGGCGCCCTATAAATGGGCGATGGACGACAAGGGCGAGCAGCTCATCGGCATGGCGCAGCGCTTTGGGCCTTACTCCTATGTCGTCAACACCGACAAGATCAGCCGCGAGGCCGCCGAGGATCAGGGCTGGAGCCTCTTTGCCGATCCGGCCAATGCCAAGAAATACGGCATTCTCGAATCGGACGACTGGAATGTCTTCAATATCTGCTGCATCGCCGGTTTCGATCCCTTCAAGGTGCATTCCGACGACGAGGTCGAGAAATTCACCGAGACGGCGAAGCAGGTCTTCAAGGGCGCCAAGCTCGTCGGCGACATCGCGACCATGAACCAGTCGCTGGTCTCGGGCGAGATCGACTTCCACATGACCGGCGGCACCTATTCCGCCTCGCCGGCCCGCGCCGATGGCGCCAAGAACATCCGCGCCATCACGCCCAAATCCGGGCCGATGGAGGGTGGCAAGGGTGGCATCTCCTGGATCGAGATCACCTCGACGGTGAACAATCCCGAATTGTCGCCGCTCGCCACCGAATTCCTGCATTATGTGCAGGATCCCAAGACTGCGCATGTCGTCGCCTTCGCCGAGGGTACCTTCAATCCCGTGGCCCAGATGGGCAACAAGGAATGCTTCGACCTCTTCACGGCCGATGAGCTCGACGCGATCCAATGGGATTCGCTCGAGGAGGAAATGGCGCGCTCGGTCGAGTACGATATCGTTCCGGATTATGACAAGCTGCTCGACATCATGACCGCGGCCAAGAAAGAAGCCTCGGCGGGATAGAGTCGAAGAACATAAATGACGACCGGATCCCTCCCCTGAACCGGAGGGATCACCCAAATACCGTCACCCCGGCGAAAGCCGGGGTCCATTGAATTGGTGAGGCGCAGGAACTGCTGCCCAGTCTGGTTCTATTCAGGGGATCCCGGCTTTCGCCGGGATGACGGATTGGGGAGATTCCCTGACCATTCACAAGGATCGCATGTCAAAGCGCCCGCCTATTCTGCAGCTGAAATCCCTCACCAAGTCCTTCGGCACCTTCAACGCCGTGGACGGCATCGATCTCGACATCGCCGAAGGCGAGTTCTTCACCATCGTCGGCCCTTCGGGCTCGGGCAAGACCACCCTCATCCGCATGCTCGCCGGCATGGAACAGGCATCAAGCGGCGACATCATCCTGTCCGGCACGCGCATCAACGACATGCCCGCCAACAAGCGTCCGACCTGCATGGTCTTCCAGTCGCTGGCTCTGTTTCCCCACCGGACCGTTGGCGAGAACATCGAGTTTCCCCTCAAGATCAAGGGCGTCGACCCGGCCAAGCGCAGGACAAGGGCGCTCGCTTTGCTCGACCAGCTGCGCCTGCCGCAGAATTACTATGGCAAGTCGGTGCTGCGCTGCTCGGGCGGTGAGCGCCAGCGTGTGGCGCTCGCCCGGGCGCTCGCTTTCGATCCGCAGATCCTGTTCTTCGACGAGCCGCTGTCGGCCATCGACTACAAATTGCGCAAGACCCTGGAGAAGGAGCTCAAGGACATTCACCGCGAGACCGGCAAGACCTTTGTCTACATCACCCACTCCCTCGAGGAAGCCATGGTGATGTCGGACCGCATCGGCGTCATGCGCGCCGGCAAGCTGGTGCAGGTCGGCACGCCGAACGAGATCTATTCGGCGCCCCGGGACAAATTCGTTTCCGAATTCATGGGCGACGTCAATGTCATCCCGGTCAGCATGAATGGCAGCCGCAAGGTCACCGCCGACAGCTTCGACAAGGAGTTCGCCGTCGCCGCCATCCCGGAGGCCTTCAGCGCCGGCCACCTAGTGATCCGGCCGGAATTCATCCGCTTCGTCGACAAGGCGAAGGACGCCGACAATGTGCTGGAGGGCAAGCTCTACAATGAATATGCGCTGGGCTCGCGCATCCAGTACCAGGTGCGCGTCGGCGAGAATGTGTTCATTGTCGAGAAGCTGCGCCAGCAATCTTCCACGCTCCGCCGCGACCAGACCGTGCTGATCGGCTGGGACGCGAAGGACGGCATTCTGGTGACCGGCTGATGGCGGCGCTCCATGAAACGGGCAAGGGCCTGTCGCAAGGTGCGCGCAACGCGCTGCCGCTCCTCATCTTCCTGCTGGTCGGCTTCGCCGCGCCGCTCCTCGCGGTCATTGCCTACAGCTTCATGCCGGAACGCTCCTTCGGCCTGGTTCATTCGCCCACCCTTATCAACTATGCCGGGATATTCACCGGCAACAGCTACATTTCCTTCGGGTGGTCGCTGTCCTTCGCCGCCTTCACCGTCTGCATATTGGCGGTGGTCTGCTACCCGATCGCCTATGGCCTGTCGCGCGTCTTCGGCCGCTGGGCACCGCTCCTGACGCTGCTCTTCACCATCCCGCTCTTCGTCTCCGAGAATGTCAGGCTCTATGGCTGGATCCTGTTCTTCATCAAGAACGGCGTGCTGCTCGGCACGCTGAAGAGCTGGTTCGGCGTCGAGCTTGAAAGCTGGCTGTTCACGCGCGGCATGGTGCTGCTCGGCATGGTCTATGTCTATTTGCCCTTCATGCTGTTCCCGATGACGCTCGGCGTCTCCATGGTGCCCAACGAGACGCGTGAAGCCGCCCGCGATCTCGGCGCCTCGCGCTTCCAGGTGTTCCGTGAGGTCGAATTGCCCCTCTCCATGCCCGGCATCATGATCGGCCTGCTGCTGACCTTCGTGCTCGCCGTCGGCGCCATTGCCGAAGCGAAGGTGCTGGGCGGCCAGACCATCATCCCCATCACCCATGACATAGAGATCGCCTTCACCTATGCGCAGAACTGGCCGCTCGGCGCCGCCTTGGCCGTGCTCCTGATGATCGTCGTCGGCACGCTGGTCCTGCTCGTGCTCAAGCGCTTCGATCTCGATGCGATATTGGGGAGAAGGTGAGGCCATGAGCGAACGTTCACGCCATGCCTTGATCTGGGCCTGGACCCTGGCGGTCCTGGTTTTCATCTATCTCCCGGCTATGTGCATTCTGCTCGCCTCGCTGACTTCGAGCCGCTATTTCCTGTTCCCGATCCAGAAATGGGGTCTCGACTGGTGGCGCAAGACCTTCGATTCGATCGAGATCCACCAATTGTTCAAGACCTCGATCACCATTGCGCTCTGCGTCACGGTGATTGCCGTCGCCATCGCCTTCTTCGGCGCGCTGGCTTTTGCGCGCTACAACTGGAAGGGCCGCACGCTGTTCCAGAAGATCGTGCTGCTGCCGATCTTCTTCCCGCAATCGGTGCTGGGCCTGGCGCTTCTCCTGTGGTTCAACGCCATCGGGCTCCAGATGTCATGGATGACGGCGGTCTTCGCCCATCTCGTCTGGATCATTCCGGTGGTGACGCTCGTCATCTCGATCCAGGTCTACAGCTTCGATCCGGCGCTCGAGGAAGCGGCCTTCGATCTGGGCGCCTCGCGTTTCCAGGTCTTCCGCGAAGTGACCTTGCCCGTGCTGCTCCCCGGCATCGTGTCGGGCTCGCTCTTCGCCTTCCTGCTCTCCTGGGGCAACTTCCCGCTCTCGCTCTACACCGACGGCGCCGACACGACGATCCCCGAATATCTCTATGCCAAGATGGTGGCGGGCTACACGCCGGGCGTGCCGGTGCTCGGCACCGTGTCGACCTTCGGGGCCGCCTTGCTCCTGCTCGGCGGCTACTGGCTGATCACCTTGCGCCGGCGGGCGCAGTCTTAGCTTCCCGCGAAAGTTGCTCGACTTTCGCGACAAGGAAGCGCGTAAAATGAACGTAATAGAGAGGGCTCATTCATGTTTTCGTCACTGAAGGACAAATCGGTACTCGTCACCGGCGGCAGCAAGGGCATCGGCAAGGGCATTGCGCGCGTCTTCGCCAAGTCGGGCTGCAAGGTGCTGATCACCGCACGCCACGAGGATGGCGCCAGGGCCTGCGCCGATGAGCTGGTGAAGGCCGGCGGCAAGGCTGCCGCCTTCGCCGCCGACGTCACCGACTTCAGGAGCATGCAGAAGGCGGCCGACTACGCGGTCAAGGTGCATGGCGGCCTCGACGTGCTGTGCGCCAATGCCGGCATCTTCCCGCAGGTGAAGATCGAGGACATGTCGGACGAGACCTGGGACATCACCGTCGACACCAATCTCAAGGGCACCTTCCTGTCGGTGAAAGCCTGCCTCCCGGCGCTCAAGAAAAGCGGCGAGGGCCGCATCATCCTCACCTCCTCGATCACCGGCCCGGTGACGGGCTTTCCCGGCTGGACGCATTATGGCGCCACCAAAGCCGGCCAGCTCGGCTTCATGCGCACCGCCTGCATCGAGCTCGCCAAATACGGCATCACCGTCAATGCCGTCCTGCCGGGCAATATCAAGACCGAGGGCCTCACCGATCTCGGTCCCGACTATGAGAAGTCCATGGCGGCGTCGATCCCCTTGAAGCGCCTCGGCGTCGTGGAGGACATCGGCTATGCCGCGCTTTATTTCGCGACCCGGGAAGCGGGCTATGTGACCGGCCAGACGATCATCGTCGATGGCGGGCAGATCCTCCCTGAGTCTATGGACGCCATAAACCAGGCGTGACACCTCGAGGATAATCCTTGACTTATTCCATTAAAGGAATACTATTCCTTTAATGGAATGGCCGGTCGAATACACCGATGAGTTCGGCGAGTGGTGGGGAAACCCTGACCGAAGCCGAGCAGATCAGCATCGCCGCCCATGTCCGCAAACTGGAGCAGCGTGGCCCCAACCTGCCTTTTCCCTATTCGAGCGGCGTCACCGGATCACGCCACGCCCATATGCGGGAATTGCGTGTGCAGAGCGGCGGCAGACCCTTGCGGGTGTTTTACGCCTTCGATCCGCGTCGCATGGCGATATTGCTCATTGGTGGCGATAAGACCGGCGACAAACGTTTCTATCACCGGATGATTCCAATAGCTGACGCTCTCTACGACATACATCTGGTGGAATTGGAAAAGGAGAAAGACGATGGCAGGTAGACATTCATTCGCGGAATTGCGCGCCCGCATGTCGCCTGAGGCAAAGGCCAAGGCCGAAGCAGAGGCATTGCGTCTCGATGAGGAAATGGACCTTGCCGAAATCCGCCGCGCCCTCAAGCTGTCACAGGAGGAAATCGGACAGACGCTTCAGATAGGGCAAGGATCGGTCGCCAAAATTGAGAAACGCGCTGATATGTATGTCAGCACGCTTCGTCGGTTCATCGAGGCCATGGGTGGCGAGTTGGAGATCGTTGCACGCTTCCGCAATCATACCGTCAAGATCACCAACTTTGCCGAGCTGTCGGGAAATACATCCTCGGCAGATACATCGAAGCATTCAGGCTTTCACGAGGATTAATAAAGCTCTCGTCTTCCTATTGCTGCCCCGCCACGTCGACGATGCCGCCCGGGCATTCCGATTTGGTCGGCGCGGCGGCGGCGATCAGGTCCTTCAGCGGCGAGTCGGGCGTGATGTTGCCGGTGAGGCCGATGGTGAGCTCGGAGATGACAAGCCGGCCCTTGTCGCGTGCGCATTGCATGCGCACACGCCTGCCGGCGCCCTCGCCGAAGCTCTGGTCGAAGGCCTTGCGGATATCGTCGAAGGACAGGAACTGGCCGATGCGGCTGGCGAACAACTCCTGCACGGCGGACCCGTTGAGCGCCCGCATGACCCCAAGCGCATCGGCGAAATATTCTTCCATGGGCGCGCCATAGCAGGTGCCGTGCTTGATCCATTCATGCCGCTCGAGATGCGACTGGGTGCCCGGCATCACGGATTTGAGCTCATCGCTCACCGGCGCAGACAATGTCACTTCCGGCAGATCGGCCCAGCGGCCGGACTTGTCGTCCTCGATATCCGCGCGATCGACATTGCAATAAGCCTGGTTGCGCGGTTGCGGCCACAGGCCATGCAGCGCGAAATGGCTGGCATCGAAGCGTTCCGCCGTCTGCGTCCGGCATTCCACCTTGTCGGGCTTGGTCTCGCAGAAAGCCGGCTGCCAACTCGCCGCCAGCACATATTGCGTGCGCAGATCGCCCTGTTTCTTGCCGGATACCTGGCCGTCATCCGGCTTGGGCTCAGGCGCCGTCGCCTGATCCATGGGCTCACCGCCCTGACGTGTGCCACAGCCGACCGGCGCCCAGCGCCGTTCCGGCGAGGCGCCGGGCACGATGATGAGGAAGTGGGTGGCGGCGTCCTTGTTGCCGGCGACGATCTGATAGGAACGCCCGGCCTCGAGCGCCACCGGATTTGCCTGCTTCTTGATCGACTGGAAGGCGCTGCAATTCGCGCCCGCGACAAAGGAACCATCGAGGGCAACCTCGGCGCGCGCGCTTGCCGCGGTCAGCAGGCTCGGCACGGCGATCAGGAAACAGAAAAGCCAGAGGATCTTCGAATTCAGCCGCATGCTCATCAACTCCCGAAATCCGATCGTCGCGATCAGCCGGATGAATAGCATGAGTTCGTCGGACTTTCCTATTGTTGTTGGGTCAACCGCGTCCCTTGATCGTCCCCAGCATGCCGACGATATGCTCGCGTGCCTTTTCGAGCTCAGCCTTCTCGCCCGCCATGAACAGCCGCCCCGAGGCGCCGATCATCTGGCAATCGACCAGCGTAGCGTCGGGCGCCACCTTCTCGGCCTCGTTCGCCGCATAGGCGGCGAAGAGTGCCGGCATCATCTCGACCAGGAGCAGCGACTGGCCCGGCAGGATCATCGAGGCTTCGCGGTTGCGGTTGAGGATGACGGCGTGGCTGTCGGTCACTTCCGGCACGATCTCGGCGAACAGCAGCTGCGGCTTGAGCTGGTCCTCAGGCTTCCGGCCGATCGCCTTCAGCACCGCAGCACCCGCTTTGTCGACATGGTCCATGTCGAAGGAATGCAGCTCGAGGATGCCGAACTGCCGCTCGGTATAGAGAATGCCGGGCTCCGCCTCCGGCACCGACTTCAGCGCCACATCGCTCACATGATGGATGGCGAGCGCCGGGGCTATCTCGATGATCAGCGAATGCATGCCCTCGAGCGGCACATAGCCCCGCGCGCGGGTCGGCGATCCCATATAGGCGGCGAACTGCCGCTTGAGGGCAACAAGCTTGAGATAGACGCGCAGCTCCGCCACGGCGAAAGATTACTTCGCGGTGCCGAAATGCTTGATGACATCGGGATGCGGACGCGGAATGACATGCACCGACACCACTTCGCCGACATTGCGCGCGGCTTCGGCGCCGGCTTCCGTCGCCGCCTTCACGGCGCCGACATCGCCTTGCACCTGCACCGAGACGAGGCCGGCGCCGACCTGCTCGCGTCCGATGATCGTGACATTCGCGGCCTTCACCATCGCATCGCCGGCGGCAAAGGCCGCGACGAAGCCACGCGTTTCGACAAAACCAATTGCGTTAGACATGTTGTCCTCCTTTTCGCAATCTGACTAAATCAAGTTTTCCGGGATGGCTTTGACGAAGCCTGCTCATCGAGAATGCCGATGACCAGCGCATCGACGACATTGTTGCCGTCCCTGAACCATGCTTTGGCGACGGAGCCCTGCGTGACCAGCACGCGCTCCCCCACGCCGGCGCCCAGCGGATCGAACGCGATCATACGCTCGCCCGCGCCGCCCTCTTCCTCGCCGGCGACTTCGAGCAGCGCGCCCCCCGGCAGTTCGGCCAGGCGCTTCGTGGCCCAGACTTTTCCAACGACTATTCCTGTCTTCATGAGCGGTCCCTCACGATTTCAAGCTTCACCTCGCGCGCTCTGTCGCGCGCGAGCGGCGTCACGACGACGCCCTTGCCGATGACGAGGCGGTCATGGCTCTTGCCGATCTCGGCCACCATGATCTCCGTCACCACCCCTTTCGAAATCTGATGCTGGCTCCGGCGCGCCGCCACTGGTACGGCAGCACTCACGGCGCCTTGGGAGGCGATGCCGAGCTCGATCCGGCCCGACAGTATGCCGGTCTTGATGTCTTCCGGCGCCTGCAGAAGATCGCGCGCGAAGCTCCTGAGATCCGCCGCGGTGTCGAGCTTGACGTCGACGCGCGCCGATTTGGGATCGAGCAGGGCCGATCTGAGACGGGCGAGCAGCGTGCCGCCGCCCCCGGTTTCGGGCCTCGCCTTGCCCACCCCCGGCAGCAGCTCGCGCAAGGCATCGCGCACCAGCTGGCGGATCTCGTCCGAGGAAATGCCGCTCATGCTGCCCTCCGGAGCTCAAGGGCCTGCTCGGCCGCGTGCGCGGCGGCTCTGATATTGCTTTCCTCGCCCGAGAGATAGACCCGCCCGGTGGCGCCCATCATCCGGTAGTCGACGACTTTGACATTGGCCGCCTTCTCCGCCTCGTTGGCGGCGAGGATGGCATAGGCTGCCGGCTGCATCTCAAGGACGAAGAGCGATTCGCTCGGCAGGATCATCGAGCCCGACTTGTTCCGGTTGATGAGGAGCGCATGATAATTGTCGACGCGCTTGACGATCTTGGATGCCAGGATCTCCGGCTTCAGCGCATCCTTCTCGTTCGAGCCGAGCTCCGCCAGTATGGCATCGCCGGCCGCCCTGACCGAAGCGGTCGAATGCGAATGGAATTCGAGATAGCCGAACTGCCTTTCGACCACCAGGATGCCGGGCTTCACATCGACGGTCTTGACCGCGATATCGGTCAAAGGCTCGATATCGAGGCCTGGCGCCACTTCGATGACGATCGCCGCCATATTGGCGCGCGGCAGGAACCCCCGGCAGAACGAGCCCAGATAGCACATGGTGCCGGACTGCAATTGATCGATGAAGATATAGGAACGGAGCTTGGCCATCAGCGCCTCGTCAGCTCCTTGAGCTCTTCGAGGATGATGCGGCGGATCTCGGCTCTGATGTCATCGCCCTCTCCCGACGCTCTCGCGACGGTTGGCGAGGCGACACCCGGCGGGTGATTGCCGAAATCATAGTCGATATCGCCCTTGGGCGGCGTGCCGATATGCGGCTTCTCGTTTGGATGGACGTCAGCGAAGGACGGCATCGCGACGCGCTCGTCCTTGTTCCACGCCATCTTCACCCATTGCACCAGATGCTGCGGCCCGACATTCTCGGCCACCGAGCTTCGGCCGAAATAGCCGGTGCCGATCGTCATGGTCGGCGCCAGATGCGTCTCGAAGCCGGAAGCGCCCAGGCTGTTGCCGACATTGACGCTGATGCGCAGCACATTCATCTCTTCGCCGAAGCGCCGGATGATGCTGGCGTCCTTCGCATGGATCGCCGCCGAATGCCCGCCGCCCGAGCGCCGCGTCATCGCCCGGCAGGCGATCATCGCCGCTTCGCGCGTCGCCGCCACATAAAGGCCGATGACCGGGCAGAGCTTTTCGCGGCTCAGAGGATAGTCGTCGCCGATGCGCTCGAGCGGCGCCACCAGGACCCTGGTGCGCGGCGCCACCCGGAACCCGGCCTGCTGCGCGATGATCTCGGCATTCTTGCCGATCAATGCGATGTCGAACTTAGCCCCCGGAAACAGGGTCTTTTCGAGGAGGTCGCGTTCCTCCGTGCTGCACACATGGCAGCCATTGCGCTTGAGCTCCTGCTCGAGCGCGGCTGCAATGGCGCCATGGGCAATGATGGCGCTCTCATTGGTGCACAATATGCCGTTGTCGAAGGACTTCGAGTCGGCGATCGCTTTGGCCGCCTGCGCGACATCGGCGGTTTCATCGACATAGGCCGGCACATTGCCGGGCCCGACGCCGATGGCCGGATTGCCGGAACTATAGGCCGCGCGCACCACCGGCGTGCCGCCGGTGGCGAGGATCACATCGATGCGGTCGGACTTCATCACCGTCTCGACGATGGCGAGCGAGGGCTCCTTGATGACCTGGATGACACCATCGGGGGCGCCCGCATCCTCGGCCGCCTGGGCGAGATGCTTCGCCGCATCGGCGCAGCAGGCCTTGGCCATCGGATGGGGCGAGATGATGATGGCATTGCGGGTCAGCAGGCACAGCATGATCTTGTAGAAGACGGTGGCGACCGGATTGGTCGAGGGCGTCAGCGCGAAGACGACGCCGGCCGGCCGCGCGATCTCCAGGATCTTGCGCTCCGCATCGAGCCTGGTACCGGTGAAGTCCTCGTCCTGATAGAGCTCGTAGAGGCCGCGCGAGCAGGCCTGGTTCTTGATCGCCTTGTGCTCGACGACGCCGAAGCCCGTTTCCTCGACCGCCCATTGGGCATAATTCTGGGCCTTGGCGTATCCGGCTTCCGCGACCGCCTTGGCAATTCTCAGGACCTCAGGCCGGCCATAGGTCGAGAAGGCTTCCGCCGCCCAGCGCGCTTTCTCCACCATTTGCTTGGCGTGAAAACCGGTGAAGCCCCTGTCTTCGAGAAGAGGATGTATGGCCATGGGCTGAAACTAGGCCTTGGCGCCAGCCGGCGCTTGACACCACATGGGATGCGCTTGACATCACCTTGTTCATATAAAATAGGGACATCATAACTATCCGACCGCTACTGAGAAGAATTATTTAAGATGTCTCCTATTTAACTCTTTCTACAGCCGGAAAGTTGCGTCGCCTGGCTTTCCGTGCAAGGCTGCATTCTCTAACAGGGGCTTCGCATGCAGCCTGGGGAAGACAGCGCCAATCCCGGGATCCTGGCCTCAGCCGCGACCGGCCTGGCCGATCACGTTGCCCGCTGGGGCGGCGACATCGACCGCGTCTGTGGCGAAGCCGGCGTCGACCCGGCTTCGGTCGGCCAGCCTACCCTGAGCCTCGAGCTCTCGGCCTTCTGCTCGCTTTTCGAGGAAGCCGCGCGCAACACCCGCAATCCCAATTTCGGCCTGTGGTTCGGCAACAGCTTCAAGCCGCGCGACCTGGGACTCATTGGCTATACCGCCATCTCGTCGCCGACCCTGGGTGCGGCGCTCGAGAACTTCGTCGGGCTGTTCGGCCTGCACCAGCAATCGACCCATATGGCGATCGCCGATGCCGGCCGCGGCCTGGTCCGTCTCGAATACCAGATCCGCATGCCCGATATCCTGGCGCGCCGCCAGGACGCCGAGCTCTCCCTCGGCATGTTCCTCAACATCATGCGCGAAGGCCTGGGAAGCTCATGGGCGCCGGAAGAAGTCCATTTCGAGCATCCCAAGCCCGAGGCCTGGCGCGAGCATGAGAGCGCTTTCGATGCGCCGGTCTTCTTCTCGCAGTCGACCAACGCGCTGGTCTTCCGCCGCGATCTGTTCCAGCGCCCGATGCCGGCGCCCGATCTGAAGCTGCTGTCCATCACCCGCATGTGCCTGATGAGCGTCGCGACCCGCCCCGTGCCGCGCCAGACTCTCAAGGATCAGATCAGGTCGGCGGTGCGCGCCCGTCTTGCCGAGGGCTATCCGGCGCTCGAGCATGTGGCGGAGGCGATCAAGTCATCGCCGGCCGCCATCCAGCGCGAGCTGGCGCGCGACAATCTCAATTACAAGGATCTGGTCGAGGAGACGCGCCGCGATCTCGCTTTCGTCTATGTCCGCCAGCGCGAACTGCCCTTCTCGGAGATCGCCTTCCTGCTCGGCTATTCGGAGCTGTCGGCCTTTTCGCGCGCCTTCCATCGCTGGACCGGCACCTCGCCGCGCAGCTACCGGGCAAAGGCAACGGCCTGAAATCATAGGGAAAGACATGAACGGCACGACCACGGTGTTTTCGCTTCCGGCGCCAAGGGTCCTCGGGCTCCCGCTGAAGCCGCGCACGCTCTGGACCATTGTCGGGGTGACGGCCATCCCGCTCTGGGCAACCTGGCCGCTGCTCGCCGTCCTCTCGACCTCGGTTCCCCTCTTTCAGTTCCTGGCCATTATATTCGCCGTCGGCGCAGTCTTTCTCTTCTGTCTGCCCAAGGCTTCTCCGCAAGCCACCGAGACGAGCGACAACCGGAGCTGGCTCACAGCGTGGTTGCCGGCTTTCATGGTCGCTTTGGGCCTTCTCGTATCGGATGTCTTCTTCATCTGGGCGCTTGGCTACATCCCGCCGGCGCAAGCCAATCTCATCCTCTATCTCTGGCCGCTGATGGTGGTCCTGCTCGGCGTCATGCTCGGCCTCTTCGCGCTCAAGGCAAATCATCTGATGAGCGTCGCGATCGGCCTTGCCGGGGCTGCGCTGGTCATTGGCGCCGAGGTGACCACGATCGACTGGCTCGGAGTCGCTCTGGCGGCTGCCGGTGGCCTGGCTTGGGCCATCTTCGTCGTCTTCCGCCTGTGGCAGGGTGAGAACGCGCCCGATGCCCTGATGCGGGGATTTGCCCTGTCCGCCATCATTGCCTTAGGCCTGCATCTCCTCTTCGAAACGACGATGATCCCGCCCGCCGGCACCTTGATCTGCTCCGTGCTGGTCGGGATCATTCCCCTGGCGCTCGGCAACCTCGCCTGGGATTACGGCATTCGCCGCGGCGACCGTGTCTTGCTCTCCGTCTTGGCCTATGCCACGCCCTTGGTGAGCGCCCTGATCCTGATCGCCGCGGGCTTCGCCAGCCCGACACGGGGGCTGCTGGCCGGCGGAATCATGATCGTCGTAGCCGGGGTCATCTCTGCACGCTGAATAATCCGCGCCAGGATGCCAGAACGGCGCCCGGTGAATTTTTCCGCTTGACTTTAACACTGTGTCAAGCCCGCACAACCTTGGCACAAAGGAAGTGCAGATGTTCAGGATTGGTGAATTCGCTCAGATCGCCCAGGTGTCGACAAGGCAGCTGCGCCACTACGACCAGCTGGGATTGCTGCAGCCGGACCATACGGACCAGCGCAGCGGCTACCGCTATTACAACATTCGGCAGCTCCAGACCCTCAACCGCATCCTGGCCCTGAAGGAGCTCGGCCTCTCACTGGACCAGATAAGACCTCTCCTCGATGGCGACATACCTGCAGCGGAGCTGCGCGGCATGCTGACCATGAGGCGGGCGCAGGTCGAGCAGACGCTGCAGGCGGAGGAGGCGCGTCTGCGTCACATCGAATCGCGCATTGCCGAGATCGATCGCCAGGGTCGCATCGAGGGCTATGATGTGGTGGTGAAGTCCGTGGCGGCGGCTCCCTTTCTCGCCCTGCGCCAATCCTTCGACGGCATCGAAGACGTGCCCGGCGTGCTCTGCTCCATAGCCGAGGAAGGAGCGAAGCAGATCCGCGCCGGCCTGCGCGACAAGCTCATCGTCGTCGCCCGCAACGACACGGAGGACGAAAAGCTCGATCTCGAAATAGGCTTCACCTTGACGCGCCCCTCGAATGCAAGCCTCAGTCTTTCGGGCGGCGGCCTGTTGCTGGCAGGCGAGCTTCCCGCCGTGCCGACAATGGCGACCATCGTCAGACCGGGGACCAATGCGGCGAGCCACTCGTCCTTCGCCGCCATCGGAAGCTGGATAGACGCCAACAGATACGAGATCGCCGGCCCCTGCCGCGAAGTCTTTCTCGAATCCTTTACCGGCCAGTCCGGATTCGAGAAGGCGCTGGTGGAAATCCAGTTTCCGGTGCGCCGCGCAGCCTGAACCCACCATCCCGGAATTTGTCGTCCGAACTCGATCACAGGAGTGGAAAATGAAAGTCTATGGCGTGCCGCTATCGGTCCATACGAGAAAGGTGATCCTCGCTGCCAGGCTCAAGGGAATTCCCCTCGAGTCCGAGATCGTCATCCCGGTCGTCCCGGGCAATCCGCCATCGAACTGGCGCGACATAAGCCCGACCGGCCTCAT
This sequence comes from Taklimakanibacter lacteus, assembly GCA_003576695.1. Taxonomy (GTDB): domain Bacteria; phylum Pseudomonadota; class Alphaproteobacteria; order Rhizobiales; family Aestuariivirgaceae; genus Taklimakanibacter; species Taklimakanibacter lacteus. The sequence continues at coordinate 75,139 of QOZQ01000004.1, read as the reverse complement.
CCCGGCAATCGAGGACAATGGCTTCCGCCTTGCCGATTCGACGGCGATCATCTGCTATCTCGAGCGCAAGCAGCCGACGCCGGCGCTTCTTCCCGCCGACGACAGGGAGTATGCCGCAGCACTGGCACTTGATGCCTGGGCGGGCTCGGCGCTGTTTCGCAGTGTGATCCACCCCATTTTCCACAATCAGATCGTGGGGCCGAAAATCCGCAACGTCCCGGGCGATTCGGCCGTCATTGAAGCGGCAAGGGACAAGGCTGCGCCTGAGGCATTCGGCTACCTCGAAAATCTCGACCTCCGGGATTTCCTTGTTGGCGACAGGCTGACCATCGCCGATCTCGCGGTGATTTCGAATCTGATCCTGTTCCACTATCTCGGCTATCGGATCGCGCCGCAGTTTCCCAGGCTCGATCGCTATTTCCGGCGCCATATCGACACACCCGCTTTGCGTGCCGCGCTGGCGGAAGAAGCGCCTTTTGCCGATCAGATGGGACTCGATCGCAGCTTCATTCACTAGCCGAATTTGCGCAGGTAATTCTCGCACAGCGCAACGGTATCCCGCGTATAGGGAACACCCATCGACTTGGCGAGATCGGTCTCCGCATGCGAGCCGATCCAGGCGACGAGCAGGAGCCTTCGGAACATCACGAAGGTTGGGATCTCATGCTCATCCTCGGCCGGGAGCGGCGCCACCGTGCGGTAGCCTTTCACCCAGGCCTCGATGAGCGCCGGCACGTCGGGGCGATGCTCGATGAAGGACAGCGCCGTCGCCCCGTCATAGAGATACCAGCTGAAGCCACAATCGTCGAAATCGATGACCTTGGTCTCATCCCCGTCGATCAGGAGATTGGCGAGCCGCATGTCGCAATGGATGAGGCCATAGCGTTCAGGTCCCTTGCCGAAGGCGGCCAGGCGCCTTTCGATGAGGTCGACCGTGCGCTGGAACAGCCTGGTCTTGTCGGCATCGAGCCCCATGCCCTGCCGCCAGGAGCCCCAATGCTGCACCTTGCCGAAGGCGCCATCGAAATCCCAGGTCAAGCGCTCGAAATTCTGTGGCCGCTTCCACGCCCGCGCATGCAGGTGCATGCGCGCCGTCGCCGCCCCCAGCACCTCGAAGGGGCCGAGCAGTTCGGCTTCCGACGGTTCCGCGCCCGTTTCCCAGTCGAACAGCACCACATGTCGCAGCGCGCCGCTTTTAGGTTGGATGCTCTGGATGAGATCGCCATCCCTGCCCTTGCGCGGCACCGGCGTGATGACCGCATCGTCCCGGCGCAGCGCCTGCAGCCAGGCGAGCTCGGACCCGATGGCTGTCTTCGAATGATAGAATTCGCGATGGACGCGCAGCGCCCATTTTTGCCCGCCGCCATCGATGCGGTAGGTGGCGTTCTCCGACAGGTTGATCATCGTCGCCGTGGCGCCCGCCGGCAGGTCGTAGCGGGCAAGGGCTGACTCGGCGATCTGCTGCAGTTCCTTCAGCTTCTGCTGGTGGGCGGCATCAGGCGACGACATGCATCAGGCCGCCGACTGGCGCGAATGGGCTGGCCTGGACGTCGTCATATAGCTCTTCGCCCGCCCGCCCATGACTTCCGCCTGAGCCTGGGCGACCGAGGTATCGAGCCGGGTCAGGATCTCATCGCACATCTCGCGATCGATAAGCAGGCCCGGCTTGAACTGCAACACCCTTTTGTCGAGGGTCGAGAAGATCGCCCAGATGCCGTTCTGGTAGAGATGCTTCATCACATGGACGGCACCCTGGTCATGGTTGAATTCGAGCCCCATGACGATGCCGCGCTGGCGGATGCCGGTGAAGAAATCGGGGTAATTGGCCTGGACCTGGCGCAGGCCATTGGCGAGATAGGCCGAAATATAGTGGACCTGCGAGCGGGTCTCGGGGCGCGAGCAGATTTCCAGCACCTTGGCGGCCGCGAGGCATCCAAGCTCGGCGCCGCCGAAGCTCGACATGTGGCCGAAGCCATCCTCGCTCAGCCACTTGCCCGCCGTCTCGCTCACCACCACTGCGGCGATCGGATAGATGCCGCCCGACAGGCCCTTGCCGGTGACCAGCATGTCCGGACTGACGCCATAGGTCTCGATGCCCCACATCTCGCCGGTGCGCATGAGACCGGTCTGCACCTCATCCGCGATATAGAGCGTGCCCACTTTCTCGCAGGCCTGCTTGATGGCCTTGAGGTAGCCCGGCTTCGGCATCGGGAAGCCATAGGTCGCCGGGATCGTCTCCATGATCACGCAGGCCGCATCGCCGACCGCAATGGCCGACAGCATCCGGTCGAGATCGTTGAACGGCACCTTGACCACCTCCTGGGTCGGGGCATCCGACAGGAAGAGCTTGGAGAAGCGGTCATCGCCGACCTGCACCGCAAGGCCCGTATGGCCGTGATAGCAGCGCTCGATGCAGATGATCTTGCGCCGCTTGGTGGCATTGCGCGCACTCTTGAGCGCGATGTCGATCGCCTCGGCTCCGCCCGAGGCGAATATCGTGCGCTTGAGGCCTTGGGGCGTCAGCCGCTCCAGCATCTCGGCGACATGGGTGCGCATGATCGATGGGAAGTGATGATTGCCGATATCGAAATAGGCCATGCCCTCGCGCACCGCCTCGACCACTTCCGGATTGCGGTGGCCCAGCGAATACGTGCCGCCATTGAGATGCACATCGATGAGGCGCCGTCCATCGACGTCCCAGAGATAATAGGCCTCGCGCCGGTCGATGACGAGATCGACGCCCATGCGCTGCCAGTCGGATGTCTTGCCGGGATTCCAGTATTCCTTCGACCTGGCGATGAAATCGTCTTTTTTCTTGCTCATCGGCGAGACCCCAAAGGCAAATTCTGCGGTGATCTCACACTAGCCGGGCGGCGGCCCGGCGGCTTGACAGAAGAGCGGCGGGATTTGACAGGCTCGGAACCGATCGTATTTGAATCGTTTTCTCAGCGATTTCTCGCAAAATACTGATTTGATTCAGGCTTTTGCGATTGCCGGCGTGGCGCCGGCGAGCCGCTTGATCACCTCCGCCTGCCGCCTGAGCTCGGCATCAGGCATCGTGTCGTAGCAGGGAATGACGACCAGATCGCGCATGACATGGGCCGCAATTTCGGGCTCGAGCTCGGGGCGGTCCTTGGGCGCTGCGATATGCTGCGAGCGCGGCAGGTCGGCGGCATCGAAGCCCTCCGCCCGCAGGCCATCGATGAACTTGCGCGGCTCATCGACGATGAGCGGGAACACCCAGTAGTCATGATGGCTGTTGGTCTGCGCCGGCATCGTCACCGTCGCCCCGATCAGGTCGCGCAAGGTCTCGCCCTTGTTCGTCCGCACACGGATCGCCTGGATGTCGAATTCCTCGAGCCGGCGGTTGAGCAGCGCCAGCATCGCGGTCGAGGGCTGGAAGCGCAGGTTCTTCGCCGTCTTGAGCGGCGCCACGTCGCGCACCCGGTCGGCGAGCGAGTCCTCGTAGTCCTGGCCGCGCGAATGATAGTAGCGATAGATGGCGCCGAGCACGAAGCGCGACGTGATGAGCTTGAGCCCCATGAACTGCAGGACGCGCTTCAGCTGCTTGCTGTCGGGCTGCACCGGATAGTTGGCCTGGATGGCGCGCATGCGCCCGCGCAGCGTGCCGTCGCGCACCCGGATCAGGGCGCCGCCCAGCGCCGTCGAGGTCTTGATCGGCCCGAAGGAGAACATGTTGAGGTCGGCCTTGGTGCTGCCCGGATAGGCCCGGCCATTGAAGGCCTGGGCGCAATCCTCGACCGTGACGATCCCCCGGTCCCGGCAGAGATCGAACAAGGGATCGAGATCGAGCCTGGTGCCGAAAAGATGGGCGGCGACGAAAATGCGCGATCGGGGCGTGATGGCCTTTTCGAGCTTCTCGAGGCTTGGCCCCATGGAGCCGGGGTCGAGATCGACCGGCACCGGCACCAGGCCCGCATCGCGCACCACGCGCACCATGCCCTTCACATTGAGGGCCGAGAAGATCACCTCATCGCCGGGCTTGAGATCGAGCGCCTGGATCAGGAGGTCGAAGCCCGAGCGCACCGAATAGGTTACAATCGTGTCATCATTGTCCGAGAAGAAGCTCTCGACCGAGCGCTTGAGCGCCTCGCGGTCCTTGGAATTAATACAATTCCAGGCTCCGGCGAGAAGGTCCATCCAGCCGATCTTGAGTTGCGTTCTGACCCACATTTGCCTAAATACCTTTCGACGGACATCCCATAGCGCCAGAGCCAGCTCGAAGCCAGCCCGTGTGCCAACTTCCGTTACACAGTTTAAGGTGAATGACCGGGTTGGAATGTTATATGGAGGGGCATCCGCAAGGATGCCTTCAATGGTTTAAGAGGACAGAATGGCCAATACCGACTTGACGCTGGGCCAGAAGCTTAAGAAGCAGCGCCGCAGGAAGATCAAGAAATTCGGCAAGAACATGATCCGTGGGCTGGCCGACTTCCTTGGCCGTCAGTCGCTGGTCGGCGACATGCCGATCCATGACAACAAGGATTTTCCCTTCCTCAAGCCCTTTGTCGACAATTGGGAAGGCATTCGCGCCGAGGTCGTGGAAATTCTGAAGCACCGCGAAGCCGTGCCGCTGTTCCAGGACGTGTCCCCCGACCAGATGCGCATCGCCAAGGGCAACAACTGGCGCACCTTCATTCTCTACGGCTTCGGCACCAAGCTCGAGAAGAACTGCAAGCAGGCGCCGCTCTCCACCCGGATCCTCGAGAGCATTCCCAACCTGCAGACCGCCTGGTTCTCGATCCTGGGGCCGGGCTATCACATTCCCGCCCATCGCGGCGTATCCAAGGGCATCCTGCGCTCGCATCTCGGCTTGATCATCCCGAAGGATGCGGAGAAGTGCCGCATCCGCGTCGCCGACAAGGTCCAGGTCTGGCGCCCGGGCGAGATCTTCGTCTTCGACGACACCTATGAGCATGAAGTGTGGAACGACACGGATGAGGAACGCGTCATCCTGCTGTTCGACTTCGACCGTCCGATGAAATTCTGGGGACGCGTGCTCAACAGGACCTTCGTGTCTTTGATCAAGATGACGGCTTACTATCAGGAGCCGAAGAAGAACATGCAGTCGATGGAAGAGCGCTTCGAGGCGGCCACGCGCCGCGCCGACCAGAATCTGGAAAAACTGTCGGATACGGACGACTAGACGGACGCCGCCCTACCCATTCGTCACGGCCCCGGCCATCCAACAACCGGGTTGCGCGCTCTGCCCCAACTCGTCAAGCCCGGCCATGACGAGAGGGAGTTGTCTTTAGTATGACAAATATGCCGGACCCGCCGCAAAGGCGCTCGACAAGTCCGCATAAGCCATGCAAAATTCCGGCCGGGTAGTTTTTCGTAAAGCAGGCCGGCAGAGCGCTGCGTGATGGGAGGACCCTCCGGAATGGCACTGCTCAGGCTCAAGGGCATCACCAAATCCTTCGGCGCGATCCATGCGCTGAACGGGGTGGATATCGAGATCCATCCGGGCGAGATCGTCGGCCTCATGGGCGACAATGGCGCCGGCAAGTCGACCCTGGTCAAGATCATCGCCGGCAATTTTCCGCCCACCACGGGCGAGATCGTGCTCAGCGACGAGACGGTGCATTTCAACCAGCCGCTCGACGCCCGCGCCAAGGGTATCGAGATCGTCTATCAGGATCTCGCTCTGTGCGACAATCTCACGGCGGCCGAGAACCTCTTCCTCGGGCGTGAGATCCGCAAGGGCATCTGGCCCTTCCGCGTCATGAACTACGACGCGATGTTCAAGAAGGCGGGCGAGCTTTTCGAGGAGCTGCAGTCGGAGACCCGGCCGCGCGATATCGTGCGCCGCATGTCGGGCGGCCAGCGCCAGGCCGTCGCCATCGCGCGCACCCGCCTGTCCAGGGCGAAGCTCGTCCTCATGGATGAGCCGACCGCCGCCATCAGCGTGCGCCAGGTCGAGCAGGTTTTGGCGCTCATCCGCCGCCTCAAGCAGCAGGGCATATCGGTGGTCCTCATCAGCCACCGCATGCCCGACGTGTTCGCCGTCTCCGACCGCGTCATCGTCATGCGCCGCGGCGCCAAGGTGGCCGACAAGGAGATCAAGCACACAACCCCCGAAGAGGTGACCGGCCTCATCACAGGAGCGATCCGTGCCGCCTGAAAAAGCCGAAGCCGCCAATGTCTCGATCCAGGATGTCGTCGGCATCCAGCAGACGACCTTCATTCAGCGGCTGTTCGCCAGCCAGCCCTTCTGGATCACCATGGCGCTGTTCGCCATCATCGCCTTCATGAGCTTCTATGAGCCAGCCTATGCGACGGAGCGCAATTTCTACAACATCACGCGCAATTTCGCCTTCATCGGCATCATGGCGATGGGCATGCTGGCCGTCATCATCACCGGCGGCATCGATCTCTCGGTCGGCTCGATCATGGGCTTCGTCAGCATCGTCGCCGGCGTCATCCTGGAAGCGCATTATCCCTGGTGGGTCGCGCTCCCCGCCGGAATGCTGGCCGGCGCCGCGCTGGGCGCCATCAACGGCTATATCATCGCCTATATCGGCCTGCCGCCTTTCGTCGTCACTCTGGGCATGCTGGCCGCCGGGCGGTCCTTCGCCCAGATCCTCTCCGGCAACCGCATGATCACCGATTTCGGCCCCGACAAGGCGGTGGTGCTGGAGATCGGCGGCGGTCAGATCCTCGGCATCGCCAATCCGGTCTGGGTGCTGATCCTTCTCACCTTCATCTTCGGCTTCGTGTTCAATTACACATCCTGGGGGCGCCGGCTCTTCGCCATCGGCGGCAATGAGCAGGCAGCCCAGCTCACCGGCGTGCCGGTCAAGCGCATGAAGTTCCAGGTCTATGTGCTCTCGGCCTGCATGGCGGCGCTGTCTTCCATCCTGATCCTCGGCTGGCAGGGCTCGGCCATCAATGCGCTCGGCATCGGCTATGAGCTGCGCGTCATCGCCTCGACCGTCATTGGCGGCGCCGATCTCATGGGCGGCGCCGGCACCGCCTATGGCGCCTTCATCGGCGCCGCCTTGATCGAAGTCATCCGCAACGGCCTCTTGATGGCGGGCGTCGATGCCAATTGGCAGGGCGCCTTTGTCGGCCTGTTTATCGTCCTCGCGGTCTATCTGGAACGGATCCGCGGACGCTCACGTGCCTAGCCTGACCAGAATGAACATTGGAGGAATGAGCATGATGAAATACCTGATGGGAACCGCGATCGTGGCCGGCCTCATGGCGCTCGGCGCCACCGGCGCCGCCGCGGACAAGCTGACTTTGGCGCTTGTGCCGAAGAACATGAACAACCCGTTCTTCGACCAGGCGCGCGATGGCTGCAAGAAGGCGGAAGCTGAATCGAACGGCGCCTTCGAATGCATGTATATCGGCCCCGGCGAGCATGGCGGCGGCGAAGAGCAGGTGCAGATCGTCAACGACCTGATCGCCAAGGGCGTCGCCGGCATCGCCGTGTCGCCGTCCAACGCGGCGGCCATGGCGGGCGCTCTGCAGCAGGCCAAGGCGGCCGGCATCCCGGTCCTCACCTGGGACTCCGATCTCCTGCCCGAGAGCAAGGATCTGCGCGTCGCCTATGTCGGCACGAAGAACTATGACATCGGCGTCAACCTCGCCAAGATCGTGATGCAGATCAAGCCGAAGGGCGGCACGATCTGCATCCAGTCGGGTGGTGCGGCGGCCGCCAACCACAATGAGCGCATGCAGGGCATTCGCGACACGCTGTCCGGCAAGCAGAGTGCCGCCTCTCCTGGCGACCGGCTCAATGGCGAGAATGGCTGGAAGGAAGCGGAGGGCTGCCCGCTCTACACCGATGACGACTTCCCGCGCTCGGTGGCGCAACTCGAAGATACGCTGGCGAAATATCCCGATCTCGACGCCTTCGTGCCGACCGGCGGCTTCCCGCAATTCGTGCCCGAGGCCTATCGCAAGGCGGTCGAGCCCTACAAGGACAAGATCGCCTCCGGCGCTCTCGCCCTTGTCGTCGCCGACACGCTGCCCGTGCAGATGGAGCTGATGAAGGACGGCCTCTCCAAGGGCCAGGTCGGCCAGCGTCCCTTCGAGATGGGCTACAAGTCGATGTTCTTCCTGAAGGACCTCAAGGACGGCAAGTCGGTCGCCGATCCGACCTATACCGGCCTCGATGTCTGCACGCCGGAGACCGCCGACACCTGTATCGGCAAATAAGCGCGATGAACTGAAGCAGGCGGGGTGATCCCGCCTGCTTTCTCATGTCCCTCATTTCGAAATCCCGCAAATGACCGATCGTTTCTCTCTCGCCGGACGCGTCGCCCTGGTCACCGGCGCCTCGCGTGGGCTTGGCTTCGCCATGGCGGAAGCCCTGGCCGAGCATGGCGCCACCGTCGTGCTCAATGCGCGCGATGCGAAATCGCTGGCCGATGCCGCGAAGAAGCTCGGCGCCGATCATTCGGCTTTCGATGTGACCGACGCGGCGCAATGCCGCGATGGCCTGGCGAAGCTCGTCGCGAAACATGGCAAGCTCGACATCCTCGTCAACAATGCCGGCATCCAGCACCGCAAGCCTCTCACCGAGTGGGAGGATGCGGATTTCGACCGCGTCATCGCCGTCAATCTCTCCGCCTGCTTCCGCCTTGCGCGTGATGCGGCGAAGCTGATGCTGCCCAACAAATTCGGCCGCATCATCAATACCGGATCGGTGGCGGCGATCCTCGGTCGCCCGACGATTCACGCCTATGTGGCGGCGAAGGCCGGCCTTCACGGACTCACCCGCTCCATGGCCGCCGAGATCGGACGCCACGGCGTCACGGTGAATGCTCTGGCGCCCGGCTATTTCGCCACCGAGCTCAACACCGCCTTGCTTGAGGACAAGGCCTTCACGGCCTGGGTTGAAAGCCGCACCCCGGCGGGACGCTGGGCCAGGCCGTCCGAGCTTGGCGGTGCTGTGGTGTTCCTCGCCTCCGATGCCGCCTCCTATGTCAACGGCCATGTGCTCGCCGTCGATGGCGGATTGTCGGTCAGCCTGTGATGCGGCATCCCTTGGCTTGACAAGCCGGCGCGCAACAGCTGGTTACACGCCCATGACGCCTGCCAATCCGCCGCTGCCCCCGGGCTATTCACCCCTTCCCCCTGGCCATGTCGCCAATGTCGCGACCTTCCTGGAGATGAAATCCAGACCCGGTATGCTGCCGCAAATTCAGGCAGACGATCTGTCGATCCGCCAATGGCAGGATCCCGATCCCGCCGCCTATCGCGCGCTCTTCAGGACGGTCGGCGAGGCCTGGCTATGGCAGTCGCGCCTGTTCATGGCGGATGAGAGGCTTCAGGGCATCTTCCGCAATCCCGATGTCGAGATCTATCGCCTGTTCCGCGCCGAGGCCGTCGCCGGCCTGCTCGAGCTCGATTTCACCAGCCCTGGCGAATGCGAGCTCTCCTTCTTCGGTCTCGTGCCGCAGGAGATCGGCAAGGGCGCCGGCCGTTTCCTGATGACGCAAGCCATTCGCCGCGCCTGGGCGCGGCCGATCAAGCGCTTCTGGGTGCATACCTGCACGTTCGATCACCCGGCGGCTATCGGCTTCTACAGGCGCTCGGGCTTCACGCCTTATGACGTGCAGGTCGAGGTCCATCCCGATCCGCGCCTCACCGGCCATATGCCCCGCGAAGCCGCCCCGCATGTGGCGATCATCGAGAAATGATCAGCCTTCCCTCTTTTCCGTCATCCCGGCGAAAGCCGGGATCCACTGAATAGGAGCCGTCCGGGCGGCGCTGCTCTATTTCGCGAGTTTAATGGATCCCGGCTTTCGCCGGGATGACGGAATGGGAGAAGTGATCGTCAGCATCAGAACTTCACATTCTGCGGGCCCTTGAGGTCGAGCATCTGGCGCGCCTCGTCGGCTGAAGCGACGTCGATCGACAGCTCCTCCAATATGTGCCGCATCTTGGCGACGAGCTCGGCATTCGATTTGGCGAGCTTGCCCTTGCCGATGAAGAGATTGTCCTCGAGCCCGACGCGCACATTGGCACCCATGGTCGCCGCCATGGTGCAGAAGGGCAATTGGAAGCGCCCGGCCGCCAGCACCGACCAGTGATACTGATCGCCGAACAGGCGTTCGGCCGTGTCGCGCATGACGAGCACATTCTGCGGATCGGGACCGATGCCGCCCAGAATGCCGAAGATCGTCTGCACGAAGAGCGGCGGCTTGACCAGCTTGCGGTCGAGGAAATGGGCGAGCGTGTAGAGATGGCCGACATCATAGCATTCGAATTCGAACTTGACGCCGTGCCCCTCGCCCAGCCGCTGCAGCACCTGCTCGATATCGCCGAAAGTGTTGCGGAAGATGAAGTCGCGCGAGCGGTCGAGATGCTGGCGCTCCCATTCATGGGCGAAATCCTTGTAGCGGTTGAGCATCGGGAACAGGCCGAAATTCATCGTGCCCATATTGAGCGAGGTCATTTCAGGCGAGGCACGCTCCGCCGCCGCCAGCCGCTCGTCGAGCGACATGCCCTGCCCACCGCCGGTGGTGATGTTGATGATGGCGTCCGTCCCCTGCTTGATCCGCGGCAGGAAGTCGAGAAACAGCTCGGGCGAGGGCGAGGGCCGCCCGTCCTTGGGGTCACGCGCATGCAGATGCAGGATCGCGGCCCCCGCCTTGCCGGCATCGACCGCCTGCTCGGCGATGTCGCTCGGCGTCACCGGCAGATGCGGCGACATGGACGGCGTGTGGATGGATCCCGTTATCGCACAGGTGATGATGGCTTTCGACTTGGCCCGCATGACAGCTCCCTTGCTCGGTGGCGCGCCAAGCTCGTCGAATTCCGGAGGTTTGTCAAAAGCCAGTCCAAATGAAAGGCCCGCTCCACAGATCTGATCTCTGGAGCGAGCCCTGCCTCAGCTGCGGGACGGCTCCTTCCGCTGAGACTTCCTGAAAACGCGAAGCCTCAAATGTGGTTCCGTGTCTCCCGCGAATTATTCGGCCGGAACTTCCGCCACACGCCTTTGACGCAACGCCACCTGCGACAGGATGAAAGTGATCAGCGCGCAGGCGGCAATGCCGGTGACCATGGGCAGCACCGTCCCATCGGCAAAGAGGCCGATGACGGCGACCGCCACCGCCCCGGTGACGAAATGCAGGGTTCCCATCAGCGCCGAGGCCGTGCCGGCGATCTCGCCATGCTCTTCCATGGCCAGCACCGCGGTGGTCGGGATCACGAGGCCGAGGAAGCCGTAGCCCACGAACAGGCAGGCGGCGAGCACGTCGAGCCGGTCGACCCCCGACGCGGTGAGTGCGAACAGGAGGGCCATGGCGGCGAAATAGCCGACCACGGCGATGCGCACCACCTTGCGCAGGCCGAAGCGGTCGGCGAGCTTGCCGGTGAACTGCGCGACGGTGAAGAACGACACCGCGTTGATCGAGAAGAACACGCTGTAGAGCGTCGGCGACAGGCCGAAATGGCCGATGAGCACGAAGGGCGAATTGGCGAGATAGGAGAAGAAGCTCGCTATGCCGAAGCCGCCGATGAAGGAGAGCGCCAGGAAATTCCAGTCGCCGAGCAGCAGCCGGTAGCCGGAGAGCGCCGTGCCGACGCCGCTGGCGACGCGCAATTCCTTGGGCCGCGTCTCAGGCAGCATGGTGGCGATCATGATGAAGCCGAGCACGGCCGCGACCGTCACCACCCAGAACACGGCACGCCAGTCGGCGAGGCTGATGACCAGGCTGCCGGTGACCGGGGCCAGGATCGGCGAGATGCTGAACACCAGCATGAGCAGCGACATCATGCGCGCCGCATCGATGCCGGTATGGAGGTCACGCACCACCGCGCGCGGGATGACCATGCCGGCGCAGGCGCCGATGCCCTGGATGAAGCGGAAGAAATTGAGCGTGGTGATATCGGGTGCCAGCGCGCAGCCTATGCCGCCGATGGCGAACAGGATGAGGCCGATATAGAGCGGCAGCTTGCGCCCGAACATGTCGGAGATCGGCCCGAAGATGAGCTGGAAGGCGCCGAAGGAGACGAAGAACAGCATCAGGCTGAGCTGCACCGAGCGGATATCGGCATTGAGGTTCTGGCCGATCGTGGGCAGCGCCGGCAGATACATGTCGATGGCGAAAGGACCGATCGCCGAGAGCAGCCCCAGAATGACGGCATTGCGGACGAATCTCGTTTGCATGGCAGACACTTCCCATATCCTGAGACGCGATCGTTCCCTCTCGCGTCGTCGAAACACTTGAATTCCCATCTGAAATCGGTGCCGGCGGGCCTGGCTCGCAAACCGCTGGACAACTTAGCCCAAATTATTGGACATAGTTGTCAAAACAGTCAAGCTCTTTTATCATCCGTGCAACATACAGAGACGAAATGACAGATACGGGCAGCATCAGCCAGGCGACCCCACATCCGCGGAGCCATATCGCCAAGCGGCTTTCGGTCCTCGAAGCGGCTTCCATCGTTTTCTGCCGGGATGGATTTGCGAGCGCCAGCCTCGAGCTTATTGCCGCGGAAGCGGGCGTCTCGCGCCAGACTATCTACAATCATTATGGCGACAAGGAGAAACTCTTTATCGCGGTCGTCAAGGATCTGACCGAGCGCGCCAATGCCGGCCTGTTCGCGGCGATATCGAGCTTTCCCGACAACCCGGCCGATCTCGAGGCCGAGCTTGTCGATTTCGCCATGCGCCTCGCCTGCAACTGCATGTGCAACAATGACTGCATCGCGTTGCGTAAGCTGATCCAGGCCGAGGGCCGGCGCTATCCCGAGCTCTTCGCCCCCTGGCGCGAGCTTGGGCCCGAGCGCGCCTGGACCGCGATCGGCGCGCGTTTCGCCAGGCTCCACCATGCGGGCTATCTCGAGATCGATGATCCCGACATCGCCGCGCGCCAGTTCCAGGCGCTGGTCAATTCCGATCTCTATATCGGCACGCTTCTCGGCGACAAGCCGTCGGAAGCGCAAGTCCGGAAGTCCGCCGCCGTGGCGGTGAAGACCTTCCTCAAGGCCTATGGCGCGACTGCTGCCAAACATTGACAGCAGGGGCACTTAAGTATCCTCTCCCGAAGCTGGCGAATTTTCCGGGAGCATGTCATGGCCAAGACTCAGAACGGCAATATCCGTGTCGGCATCGGAGGCTGGACCTTCGAGCCCTGGCGCGGCACCTTCTATCCCAAGGGCCTGGCGCAGAAGCGCGAGCTTGAATATGCCGGCCAGCATCTGACCTCGATCGAGATCAACGGCACCTATTATGGCAGCCAGAAGCCGGAAAGCTTCGCGCGCTGGCGCGAGGAGACGCCGCCAGGCTTCGTCTTCTCGGTCAAGGGCACGCGCTTCAGCACCAATCGCCGCGTGCTGGCCGAGGCCGGCCAGTCGGTCGAGCGCTTCATATCGAGCGGCGTCACCGAGCTGAAGGAGAAGCTCGGCCCCATCAACTGGCAGTTCCTGCCGACCAAGCAATTCGACCTCAAGGATTTCGAAGCCTTCCTCAAGCTCCTGCCCTCTTCCCACGAAGGCCATTCCCTGCGCCACGTCGTCGAGGTCCGGCATGACAGCTTCCTCGTGCCGGAATTCATCGACCTCCTGCGCGCCTACAAGGTGGCGACCGTCTATACCGACAAGGAGAAATTCCCCGAGATCGCCGATGTGACGGCACCCTTCGTCTATGCGAGACTCCAGCGGGCCGACGAAACGGTGGCGACCGGTTACAAACCGAAGGCACTCGATGAATGGGCCAGGCGCGCCAAATTATGGGCCGAGGGCAAGGCCCCGGACGATCTCAACCCCATCGGCAAGCCCGAAAGCAAGCCACCCAAAGCGCGCGATGTCTTCATCTACATGATCAACGGCTTCAAGCCCAAGGCGCCTGCTGCCGCGATGGCGCTGATCGAGAGAGTGAAGTAGCTCCGGCGCTCAATCAAGCGTCAGCATCTTCCGCGCCTCGGCGGCAGTCGCGACTTTGCGGCCATAATCGCCGCACAATGATACGACGCGCTTGACGAGCTCGGCATTGGACTTCGCCAGCCGATCACGATCCATGCGCACATTGTCTTCGAGACCGGTGCGGCAATGGCCGCCGAGCTCCAGCGACCAGCGATTGACCTCGAGCTGGTGGCGCCCGATGCCGGCCGCCGTCCAGGTCGCCTCAGGCATCAGTTTCCTGAGCTGGCTCACCTGGAATTCGAGCACGTCGCGGATCGCCGGCATGGCGTTCTTCACCCCGAAGACGAACTGCACATGCAACGGCTTGCGCAGCACGCCTTCCTCGGCCAGCGCCAGGGCCTGATAGAGCATCGAGAGATCGAACACTTCGATCTCGGGCTTGATGCCATGCTCCAGCATCTTGGCGGCAAGCTCGCGGATCAGAGTCGGATGGTTCTCATAGATGATGGTCGGGAAGTTGCACGAGCCCGTCGACAGCGAGGCCATGTCGGGCTTGAGGTGAAGCATGCCGCCGCGTTCCGAGCCCTTGCCGGAGCGCCCGCCGGTCGAGAACTGGATGATCATGCCGGGACAGTGCTTGCGCAACCCCTCGCCCAGCCGCGCGAACCGTTCCGGATCGGATGTCGGCGTCTGGTCGTCCTTGCGCACATGGACATGGGCGATGGTGGCGCCCGCCTCGAAGGCTTCCTGGGTCGATTCGATCTGCTCCGAAACCGTGATCGGCACGGCCGGATTGTCTTCCTTGCGCGGCACCGATCCGGTGATGGCGACGGTGATGATGCAGGGCTGGGTCACGCGCAATCCTTGAATATTTTCGAACAATGTCAGCATCCTACCGCTTCTGCCGCGGAGATCGAGCCGGATTGACACGGAGTCACAATGTTCTCATTATGTTCCATACTCAATAGGGTGCAAGGCTGCTGGAATGGAATCGACCGCCACCATCCTCCATGCCGATCTCGACGCCTTCTATGCCTCGGTCGAGCAGCTGCTCGACCCGTCATTGCGCGGCAAGCCGATCGCCGTCGGTGGCGGCGTCGTGCTGGCCGCCTCCTATGAAGCGAAGGCCTATGGCGTGCGCGGCGGCATGCCGGGGCGCGCCGCGCGCGAGCTGTGTCCCGATCTCATTTTTGTCGGCGGCCACTTCTCGGAATATCAAAGGCTGGGCGATGCCGCGATCCGCGTGCTCGGCGATTTCACACCGCTCGTCGAGCGCATTTCCATCGATGAGGCTTTCGCCGATGTCAAAGGCTGCACGCATCTCTTTGGGTCGCCTACCGAGATAGCCCAGGCGGTCCGCAACCGCGTGCGCGCCGAGCTTGGTCTTCCCATCTCCATCGGCGTGGCGCGCACCAAGCATCTGGCCAAGATCGCCTCGCAAGTGGCGAAGCCCGACGGACTCGTGGCCGTCGAGCCCGGCAACGAGCTCGCCTTCCTGCATGATCTCCCCGTCGGGCTCATGTGGGGCGTGGGACCTGTGACCGAGGCGCGGCTCGCCGCGGCCGGCATCACCAGGATCGGCGAGCTGGCCCGGACGCACCGCATGGCTTTGACCCGGCTGCTGGGGCCGGCCGCCGGCGAGAAGCTCTCGTCATTGGCCTGGAATCGCGACCCGCGCGAGATCAGGACCCGCCAGCGCGCCCATTCGGCCGGCGCGCAATCGGCGCTCGGAAGAAGGCCTGCGGAAGAGCACGTCTACCGCCCTGCGCTGCGCCACCTTGCCGACCGGGTGGCCACAAGGCTGCGTGCCAAGGCCCGCCCCGGCCGCACCGTGACGGTGCGCGTCCGCTTTGCCGATCTCCGTTCGGTCACGCGCTCGATCACCCTCGATGCGCCGATCTCGGCGACGGCGATCCTGGCCGAAATCGCCGAGGATCTGGTGCGCTCGGCGCTCGCCGATCATCCGGGGGAGCGCTTCATCTCGCTGCTCGCCATTTCGGTGTCGCATCTCGACGAACGGCCGCTTCTGCAGCTCGAGCTGCCGCTGGGGCTCGCAGATGAGAATCGCCGGCCGGGCGCCGCGCTGGGCATGGCGCGCTTCCACGCGGACCGCGCCATCGACAAGCTGCGCCGGCGCTTCGGCTGGGAAGCCGTCGGCTATGCCTCGGTCGCGCTGGGATTGACGCGCTCGGTTCCCGATGCCTTCCGCGAGCTCGCGGAGAAGGAGCTTTGATCGTACGCTCCTGTGAGCATGAATGCGACACATGCACTCAGGAACCCGGATCGGTGCGGAAGAATTCCGCCGGTGGCAGCGCTGACCAGATCGGCGCCCGCCACGCCGACGGCGCTGGCGTCCTTTTCGACACGAATTTTCATCGATGCCGCAATGGCTCACATGTCGCGCGGAATATCTGGGCCCGGATCGCCACCGGCGACGGCCACAGTAAGCCTTCCGAGATAATAGGCCCAACCCTTGTCGTGACTCTCGCACTCTTCCAGATCGGGCAAGCCGCTATGGGTGAAGCGCACCAGTGTACCGCCGGCCTCATCGACGAGATCGATCTCGACCAGGCTTGATCCGGGCGGCGTCTTGCCGCTTCCCTCCCAGCCGAAACTGTAGGCCAGGCGATGGACGGGAACGACCTCGGTGAACTGACCACGCGCTCTGTGCTTGCCCTGCACATTGACGAGGTAGATTCCGCCCGGCTGCGGCTCGGCCGTCACCTCCGTGCCCAGCCAGCGCAGTATCTTGTCCGGATCGGTGAGGAAGGCGAAGACGGTTGCGGGCGGCGCCGCGACCTGTACCTCACGACGGACGACCAGGGTTTCAGCCATCACGGAATCTCCTTCGACAAGCGTGAGCGCAACAGAGTTTCACCTTAAGCCGGCCATGGCAATTTTTCTTTCACACAAATTGCTTTTGTGACAGTTACGCGATGACAGATGTTCCCCTATCGCCGCATGATCCTCGCATGAACTTGCCTTCCGCACTCACCTGGCTGATCGACGAGGCCAGTGCCACGCCCGGCGGCGACCGCTTTCTGATGACACTCGGCACCCGGCTGATGGCCGATGGCATGCCGCTCGCCGGCGGCGCGCTCACCCTTTCCGCGCCGCATCCGATCATCCGGCATCGCACCTGGCTGTGGACGGCGGAGACCGGAACGGTGATCGAGGCCTTGGATTTCAGCACCCTGGGCAATGAAACGAACGAGCCCGGCGCCGTTGGACGCAACTGGCTCTCGGGCCTCGGCGCCGGGATCGCGCGGGAAGATGTTGTCGGAGCACAACAGGATGGACCTCGCCTGGGATGGGCGCTGTCGCGTCCCCTCGCCGTGGCCGAGGCTGACCTGTTGCATCAGGCGGCGCGCTTCGCCGCGGCGCCACTTGCCGCGCTCGTTACCCGATCGACGCTCGCCGCCTTGCTCGAAGCCTATCTCGGCCGGCGCAGCGCCGCGCAGGTATTGCACGGGCGCTCCCGCCGCGAGCCGGGCGAAACCATTCGCGCGGTCCTGCTGTTCGGCGACCTGCGCGGCTTCACCGCAATGTCGGAGACGATGCCTCCCGATCTCGTGGTCGCGACCCTGGATGCCTGGTTCGACCGCATTGCCGGCGCGGTGCATGCCTTTGGCGGCGAGGTGTTGAAATTCGTGGGCGACGGCGTGCTGGCGATTTTCCCCGTTGGCGACAATTCCCCGTCCGTTGCCTGCGACGCGGCACTGCGCGCTGCCGCTGCGGCGCGGGCCGGCATGGCGAGCCTCGATGAGGCGCGCCGGCGCCAGGGCCTGCCGCCTCTCCCCTTCGGCATGGCGCTGCATCTGGGCGACATGCTGTGGGGCAATATCGGCACCGCCGACCGGCTCGATTTCACCGCCATCGGCCCGGCCGTCAATCTGGTGGGCCGGCTCGAAGGCCTGTGCAAGCTCATGGGCAGGAGCGTGCTCGTCTCAGGCGCGGTGGCCGAGGCGACGGCGACGGAGCTGATCCCGCTGGGCGAGCACATGCTGCGCGGCATCGCCACACCCTGCACGATATTCGCTTTGCCGGATTGACCGCCTCTTATAATTCACTAATAGCGAATATCGACTTGACAACAATTCGCTATAAGCTATAGATTTGTGATGGAGTCGATCGCCTACAGCAAATCGGCGTTGAGGACCCTCCGCCGTATTCCAGCAAACGAAGCCCGGCGGATCGTCGATAAGATCGAGCAATATGCGAGCGATCCCGGGAGCCAGGCGAACAATGTCAAGGCGCTGACGGGCTCGAGCTATTTAAGGCTGAGGGTCGGCGATTGGCGGGTGATCATGGATGATCAGGGGCAGGTTCTCGGTATCCTCAAGATCGGCCCGCGCGGTGGAATTTATGATTAGGTGGCCATGATGCAAAAGATCGTCACGCCCGGGGGTGAAACTCTCGTTCTTCTGCCATTGGCGGAATATGAGCGTTTGATCGATGCGGCAGAAATCGCTGCGGCGGACCGGGTCAGGGCCGATATTGCGTCCGGACGTGACGAGATGATCCCTTCCGAGACCGTCAAGCGCATCCTGGCCGGGGAAAATCCCGTGCGGGTCTGGCGCCGGCATCGCGGCCTGTCGGCGCGCGATCTGGCGGAAAGGACGGAACTCAGCACCGCCTATATTTCGGAGATCGAGACCGGCAAGAAAGATGGAAGCGTGTCGGCGATGAAGAAGATCGCCGAAGCCCTCGGCGTGGAGATCGGCGATTTGGTGGATGGTAGCGGAGGTTAACCAGGGCCTGTCTCTTGTCAGCAGAATTATACTCATTTTGTGAATTGAGTATAATTAGATAGATTTCCCGTTCGAAAGCGGTTATACTCACTTTTGCAAACTGAGTATAATAGATGGGAGGCCGCGATGGCAGTTCCCCCGCTCGTCGCGCAGACAACCTACGCCGAACTTCTGGAACGCTGTGCGAATGCTGCGTTCGACGAGGCTTTCGGCGAAGAGGGCGCCTTTGTCGCCAAAATCATCAAGGGACGTCGCTATTGGTACTTTCAAGCCGGAGCCGGCGCTGCCCGCAGGCAACGATATGCGGGCGCCGAGACACCCGAACTCTTGGAACGCATCGCCCATCACCGTCAGGCCCGCAATGACGAGCGTGAACGCCGCGCGCTCGTGTCAACGCTCGTGAGATCCTTCAATCTGCCTCGTCCCATTCCAGAGATCGGCGATGTCATTGCGGCCCTGGCTAAGGCAGGCATATTCCGTCTCCGCGGTGTGCTGGTTGGAACCGTTGCCTACCAGACATACTCGGCCATGCTAGGCGTCAGGCTCGCCGCCGCTCTCCTGGAGACCGGCGATGTCGATATCGCCCAGTTCAAGAACGTGTCGGTGGCTGTCGAGGATAGCATTCCATCCCTGCTCGAAGTCCTAAGGGAGGTCGACAAGACCTTTCGGGCGGTGCCGCACGTGGTCGACGGCCGGCGGGTTACAAGTTACGCGGCCAAGGGCGGCTTGCGCGTCGATTTTCTCACGCCCAATGAAGGAGAAGAAACTGGGCAGCCTCAATCTTTGCCGGCGCTGCAAACGGATGCTCAGCCGCTACGCTTCCTCGACTTCCTTATTCATGAGCCTGAGCCAGCGGTGATCCTGCATAACGCCGGAATCTTCGTTCACGTACCCGCGCCCGCGCGCTTCGCCGTTCACAAGCTGATCGTATCGCACCGGCGTCGTGAAGGTCTCGCCAAGCGAGACAAGGATATTCGACAGGCCAGTGTGCTGCTCGATATTCTCGCCGAGAAAAGGCCTCACGAGCTCAAGCTTGCCTGGGAAGAAGCTTATCGACGCGGGCCCGCCTGGCGCAAACTGCTCCTTCACGGACTGGGTGCTGTCAGCGGCAGCGCACGAGATTTGACACTCAAGACCATCGGCGTCAGCCGCTCAAAGGTTCCCGGTCTCGATTTGACCTTTGCCAATCCCCAGGTTCGCTACGATTCCAGTCGAGATGTTGCAACTTTTGAGGGCAGCGCGCTTGGCAGCGCAGTCTCCTGCGTGATCAGCGGCGAGGCACTGGATGACCATTTCGACGCTCAGAGGGATCGGAAGAAACGAGTTGAGAGCGTTCTGAGAAATAGGTCCAGGATCGAGCATATGGCCCGTGCCAAGTATCTCTCATGGCCGATCGAAGAACCTGGCACGGTTCAAATCAAGACTATGAACGTTCCAAAACTATTGAAAGTGGTAGCGGAGGAGGGAGTTGAACCCCCGACCCCAGGATTATGATTCCCGTGCTCTAACCAACTGAGCTACTCCGCCCCAAGATCGTGACGGCGATATAGGGTTTGCCTGCATGGCAAGTCAAGTCGCGAGACCGGATTACGCATTTACTCCCATAAGCCGGGCACGGCAGGGAAATGCGGCGACCTAGCGATCGCTCCGCCGATAGAGCCACAGCGTCACCGGCGCCAGCAGCAAGGTGAGCAAGGCGGGCGCCAGCAGGGCCATGAGGACATCATTGAGGCTCGCCTGCCCCGCCATCAGGCCGCGAATGGCGCTGGTCATCAGCGACACCGGATTGACATCCACGAAGGCCCTGAGCCAGCCGGGCATCGTCTGGGGCTCGACCATGATGTTGGAGGCGAAGACCAGCGGAAACAGGAAGGTGAAGCCCGCGGTCATCACGGTCGTCGGCGTGCGGATCAGCAGGCCCAGCACGATGAATATCCATCCCATGCCGAAGCCGACGGCGAGGAGAAGCGCGAAGGCCGCGATCACGCCCGGGATTCCCGCTTCCGGGCGATAGCCCAGAGTGAGGCCGATCGTCAGGATGATGGCGCCGGCGATCAGATGGCGCAGCACATCGCCCACCATCAGTCCGGCAAAGGGTGCGAGCGACCAGATCGGCAGCGAACGGAAGCGGTCGAACAGGCCCTTGCCGAGATCGGTCGAGAGCCCCATGCCGGAATAGACGGCATTGAACACGACGGTCTGGACCAGGATGCCCGGCAGGAAGAATTGCAGATAGGCGCTGGTCGAGCCCGCCAGCGCTCCGCCGAAAACGAAGGTGAACAGCAGCGTGAACATGATCGGCGTCATCACCAGATCGAACAGCTGCTCGGGAACGTGCTTGAATTTGAGGATGGCGCGCCAGCCGAAGACCAGCGCATTGGAGAAGGCCGACGGCGCCTTGGGCGGCGCCACCATCTCGAGCCTGGCACTCAAGGCAGCGGAACTCAGATCGGTCATCAATCGCCCTTCTCCCTTTTTCCAAGCCTGCCGCTGCCGCCCGTCAGCGCGAAGAAGACTTCTTCGAGGCTGGGCGAGCCCATCGAGAAATCGGCAAGCTCTATCCTGGCCGCGATGAGCGCCGCGATGGCCTGGCTTGCGGCATCCGTCGAGCCCGCCATGACCGACAACTGCGCCCCCTCGGGGCTGCGCTGGATGGTACCGGTGAGATGGCAGGCGAGGATCGCCTCGGCCTCCGCCAGCCGCGCCGGATCGGCCAGCGCCACATGCAGGAAGCCCGAGCCTGTCGCCGCCTTGAGCTCACGGCTCGTGCCTTCGGCGATCTTGCGGCCCTTGTCGATGACGGCGATGCGCGCCGCGAGTTGGTCCGCTTCGTCGAGATACTGCGTGGTGAGCAGGATCGTGACACCCGAATCCGCGAGCGCCCGGATCATCCGCCACACGCTCTGGCGCGCATTTGGGTCGAGCCCGGTCGTCGGCTCATCGAGGAACAGCACGCCCGGCGTCACGATGAGCGAAGCGGCGATGTCGAGCCTTCTGCGCATGCCGCCCGAATAGGTCTTCACCTGGCGCCCTGCCGCATCGGAGAGTTCGAAAGCCGCCAGCAGGTTGTCGGCGCGGTCCTTCGCGCTGCGGCCTCGGAAACCCCACAGCCGGGCCAGCAGCAGCAGATTCTCGCGCCCCGTGAGATCCTCATCGAGCGAAGCGAACTGGCCGGTCATGGCGATGCTGGCGCGCACATCATGTGGCGCCGCGATGACATCATGCCCCATGACGCTGGCCGACCCGTCATCGGGCGTCAGCAGCGTGGCCAGCATGCGCATCAAGGTCGTCTTGCCGGCGCCATTGGGGCCGAGGATGGCGAAGATCATGCCGCGCGGCACGTCGAGATCGATCCCATCGACGGCGCGGAGCTCGCCGAAACGCTTGACCAGCCCGCGCGCCGAAACGGCAGGAAGGGTTCGCTCGTCGCGGGACTGCAAATTAGTCATATGCACTGCGTCATTCATGACGAGCTCGTGATTCCTGATATGGCGAAATCTGGCAAGCGGCCCGGCCGGTATGGTTGCGGCCAGGGAGCTTCGCGCGGCCCGGAAACTCGCATGGGCGGCAGGCTTCTGTCCAGAGCGCAATTGTATCGGGAAGTTACGCGTTTCTGCTGTAGCGCCACACGAAAGCGGGCGGGATGTTGGCCATCACCGCGCGTGCCCGGCGCGCTTTCAGCCCGCAAGCCGCGACTTCGGCTTCCGCCAGCGGCGGCGCCAGGAAATAGCTGAACTGCACCAGCATGCCGTCGTCGCTGAGCGAGGTTGCCATGGCGCGCGAGATGCCGGTGCGCACCGCTTCCGGCATGCTTCTGAGCGGCAGGCCGGAGAGAATGCGCGGTACCTTGCCATGCCCCTGCTCCTTGAGCAGCCGCGGCAGTTCCTGCGCATCGCCCTGCAGCACCGTGACGCCCGGGAATTTACGGCGCAGATGGCGCACGAACTCCGGATCGAACTCGACCAGGATGAGTTTCGCCGGCGCAACACCAGACGCGAGCAGCGCCCGCGTGAACGGTCCCGTTCCCGGACCGATCTCGACGATGACGTCGCCGGCTCCGGGCGCCAAAGTCTGCACCATCGCTTTGGCCAGGCTCGCACCGCTCGGCGCCACGGCGCCGACGCCCAGCGGGCGATGCAGATAGCGCCGCCAGAACAGCAATCCGGAGTTCTTCATTAATTGAGCCGCTGGAACCTGAGCAAGGTGAAGAAGCCGAAGGGCTTGAGCGGCCGGCGCTCCTCGAGCTTGAGATTGCCGCTCACCATCAGCGTCTCGACCGGGAAGTCGGGACGCCAGCCGAGAATGTCGGAAAACCGGGCAAGGCGCTTCTCGACCACCGCGCGCAGTCCCTTGTCGATGCTGAAATGGTTGACGATGAGGATATGCCCGCCCGGCTTGGTGACCCGGATGAGCTCGTTCATCACCTGGACGGGATCAGGGACCACCGTCATCACGAACATCGCCGATGTGACATCGAAGCTTTTGTCGGCAAATTTGAGCTCGGTCGCATCCATTTCGAGCAGCGCCTCGACATGGCGCAGATTGCGCTTGTGCACGCGCTCGCGCGCCCTGTGCAGCATGTCGGGCGACAGGTCGATGCCCGTGACCTTGAGGCTATGCTTGTAGTGCGGCAGCGAGAGTCCGGTGCCGACGCCGATTTCCAGCACTCTGCCGTGATACTTGTTGATCAGGAAGGCCGCCTGCTTGACGCCCGCCTCGATCACCTTGCCGAAAGTGGCGTCATAGACCGGCGCCCAGCGGCGATAGGCACGCATGACATCGTGATTGTCAATTTCAGCGAGCGCGCGGCGGGCACTGCCCTGCATGGATCTCTCCTGCTCCCATTTCCCCGATTATGTGACCATCGACAGCGCTTCTGGCAAGCGCCGATTTCCTCCGGTTGAAAACCCCCGCGCGATGAAGCCGCCCCCGAGGACCCGGGCTCCCGCGCCCGGTCTTTCATAGAACACACAAGCCTGCCCCGGCGATACGCCATATTCGCCGGCCGCGATCGTGACCCTGGCTCCCTCGGCCGAACCGCTGATATCGGCTTCGACCGGCGGCCGGGTCGAGCGAATCTTAGCAAAAATCGGCCGCATCCGCGAGTCGAGCGGCTCCTCGCCAAGCCAGTTGACCTGGTCGATGGCAATTTCGTGCCGGAGCAGCGCTTCGCGCGGGCCGACGATGACGCGCCGCTCTTTGGGCTCGATCTTCAACACATAGAGCGGATCGCCCTCGGCGATGCCAAGCCCCCGCCGCTGACCCACAGTGAAATGCACCGTGCCCTTGTGACGGCCGAGCACCCGTCCATCCTGATGCACGATATCGCCCGGCTCGGCCGCATCGGGCCTGAGCCTGGTGATGAGATCGCCATAGCGTCCATCCGGCACGAAGCAGATGTCCTGGCTGTCGGGCTTGTCGGCGACCGCAAGCCCGATCTCCGCGGCGATGCGGCGCGTCTCGCTCTTAGGGATCGTGCCAAGCGGAAACCGCAGATAATCGATCTGTTCCTGCGTCGTGGCGAAGAGGAAATAGCTCTGGTCGCGCGCAATATCGGCGGGCGTGAAGAGATCGCGCCGGCCGGAGCCGTCGAGGCGCGGCCGGCTCTCAATATAGTGGCCGGTGACAAGGGCGGCGGCATCGAGATCGCGGGCCCGTGCCAGGAGATCGGCGAACTTGACCGTCTGGTTGCAGCGGATGCAGGGCACCGGCGTATAGCCCGCCACATAGCTGTCGACGAAATCGTCGATCACCGCTTCCCGGAAGCGGCTCTCGAAATCGAGCACATAATGCGGGATCGAGAGCTGGGCCGCGACCCGGCGGGCGTCATGGATATCCTGGCCGGCACAGCAGGCCCCCTTCCGCCGCACCGCCTCGCCATGGTCATAGAGCTGCAGCGTGATGCCGACGACGTCATAGCCGGCGCGCTTGAGAAGGGCAGCCGCAACGGAAGAATCGACCCCTCCCGACATGGCGCAAACCACCCGTATCCGGGCGGGATCGCCCGGCAGGCCGATCGAGCGGCGCACTTCGTCGATAAGGGGGTCGGTTACGGTCATGGGCGGATAGATGGCGGCTCGTACCCTGGTTGTAAACGGCAATTTTGCCCGTTCTGTCCTGATTTGGCGCAGTCGGCGGCCAAGATTTGCAAATTGTTCGGAACTGCTTAGCCCAATTTTAAGCGAACGCACCTAGTCTTGGCGGCAGTAAGTAGTGAGTACCCAGTCGAGTAAGGTGATGAACGGTCAGTTGCGTCCCCGCGTGAATTACGTCATTGGGCCCGATGGCAGTCCGCTGACCATTGCGGATTTACCGCCCCCCGGAAACCAGCGCTGGGTCATCCGCCGCAAGGCGGAAGTCGTGGCGGCTGTCCGGGGCGGGCTTTTGAGCCTCGAAGAGGCCTGCGAGCGCTATACCCTCACCGTCGAGGAATATCTGAGCTGGCAGCGCTCGATCGACAAGCACGGCCTGGCGGGTCTCCGGACCACGCGGATCCAGCAATACAGGCAATAAATCCTAAAATTGACTGTTCGGGATCGCGGGGAGTCACCCTCCTGCAACCGACCGGCTTTTGCCGATCTCGCTCAGTAGTGTCCCCAGGCTGCCTCTGGCTTCGGCCGATCCCAAATGGTCGACATAGTCGCGCGATGAGACGATCTGGCCGTCGCGCACCTGCATGACGAAGACGCAAGGGTAGGAAGAACTGGCGCCGGTCTCGAGATTCTCGATTTCATAGCGGAATTCCGCGACGATCACTTCCGGATCGCTTGTCTCATGGATCCTGATATTCGTGGCCCTTGCTTTCAGGGTCTGCCGGGCCGGCCTTCGCGCGAAATGCGCGCGCAATTCCTCCCGGCTTGTGAAGCCTGGGCCGCGCAACGGGTCGAAGGGATGCGAGACATCCGTCTGCTCGGCATAGAGATCGATCACCTCCTCGATCCGCCCTTCGCAAAGGCCGTTGACCAGGGCCAGGAAGACTTCGCTTGGACTGCGCTGTTGGCTCATGCTACTCCCACTTTTCCGGCCGTTGTCGGCCCACTATACTTGCAAGCGTCCATTTTCCGGAAAGGAGGCATTTGGTGATTGTCGTTGTGTCCCATAAGGCTGGAGAAAGCCGGACCGAAGCCTAGCCGCTTCCTTCCGCCTCCACCCAGCCCGAATTCATGATCCCTGCCCCGGCAGCGGATCGTTCCTATGCGCGCCGGCAATCGGCGCTTAAGCTGGTGGACACCGATGACATCCCCAATCCTCGATCTGGCCGATCTCGGCTGGTCAAATTTCTTTGCCGCCCAATGCGATCCTGACGACACGCTCTTGCCCGTCCGGGTGATGGCGGTTCACCGCGACCGCCTTGTGGTGCAGGGCGCAGATCTCGACATGGCGATCCCGCCCTTTGGCGCGGATCCGGACGATGGAGAAGCCATCGCCACGGTCGGCGACTGGCTGCTTCTCGACACGGCAAAGCAGCGCGCCCGCCACCTGTTGCAGCGGCGCAGCCTGTTCAAGCGCCGCGCCGCCGGCACCGGACGCAAGCTGCAGCTCATCGCCGCCAATGTCGATACGCTGTTCATCGTCTCGTCCTGCAACCAGGACTTCAACCAGGCCAGGATCGAGCGCTATCTGGTCCTCGCCGAGGAAGCGGAAGTGACACCGGTCATCGTCCTGACCAAGGCCGATCTGAGCGCTGCACCGGAGGACTTCGTGTATGCCGCGGCCAAGCTGCTGCCCGGCCTCCTGGTCGAGGCGGTGAATGCGCTCGACCCTCAAAGCACCGCCTGCCTCTCGCCTTGGTGCAAGCGCGGCCAGACGGTGGCATTTGTCGGCTCCTCGGGCGTCGGCAAATCGACGCTCATCAACACGCTCACCGGCGCCGGCGGCATCGCCACCCAGGCCATCCGCGCCGATGACGACAAGGGCCGCCATACCACCACCGGGCGGGCGCTCCACCGGCTGCCCATGGACGGCTGGCTGCTCGACACGCCGGGCATGCGCGAGTTGCAGGTCACCGATGCAGAGGAAGGGATCGCCGGCGTCTTCGCCGACATCCTCGCTCTGGCGCGCCAATGCCGCTTCAACGATTGCCGGCATCTGAGCGAGCCCGGCTGCGCCATTGAGCTGGCGGTCGCGCAAGGCAGGCTTGATCCCGAACGGGTCAAACGCTGGCGCAAGCTTGCCGCCGAGGAGGCCTACAACACCGAGAGCCTGGCCGAGCGGCGCGCCCGCGCCCGGGCTTTCGGCAAGATGGCGAAGGGCGTCATGAAGGCGAAGCGGGAGCGCAACCAGCCGGGCTAGGCCACCGGGTTGGTCGGCCCGGCACCACCAGGTTCGGCCAACCCATACGATTGCGCCCCCTCCCTTGCCCGCTTCCGTGGGCATCCTCTATCTTGCCAGCTTCATGAAGATCCTCATCCTCTTTGCCCATCCGCGCCTGTCCGGTTCGCATGTCCAGCGCACGCTCAGTGACGCGGTGAGCAGCCTGTCCGGCGTCACGTTCCACGATCTCTATGCCGCCTATCCCGATTTCACCATCGATGTCGCCCGCGAGCAGGCGCTGCTCGCCGAGCATGACGTCATCGTGCTGCAGCATCCTTTCTACTGGTATTCGGCGCCGGCGATCATCAAGGAATGGCTCGATCTCGTGCTCGAGCTCGGCTGGGCCTACGGGCCGGGCGGTGACAAGCTGCATCGCAAATTCCTCATGAATGCCATCTCGACCGGGGGTGCCGATGCCGCCTATCGCCGGCACGGCCGCAACCGCTTCGAGATCACCGACCTGCTCAGCCCCTTCAACCAGTCGGCCCATCTGTGCGGCATGGCCTATCTCGAGCCCTTTGTCGTCTTTGCCGGACGCTGGCTGACGGCGGAGGACCTCGCCCTCAAGGCCAGCGACTATCAGGGGCTGATCGAGGGCCTGCGCGACGGCCATATCGACCCGATGACGCGGCTCGCCAAGGCCTATGCCCTGCCGCTTGCCTTCGAGGCGCAACGGCTCCAGAAAAAGCGCCATGCAACTTAGCCTCGACACGTTTCTGCTCGGCGCCTTCGTCTATCTGACCGCCGCCGTCATTTCGGTGCCCATTGCGACGCGCCTTGGCCTCGGCTCTGTGCTGGGTTATCTCATCGCCGGCATGCTGATCGGGCCTTCGGTGCTGGGCTTCGTCGGCAGCGAAGGTCAGGATGTGCTGCATTTTGCCGAATTCGGCGTCATCGTCATGCTGTTCCTGATCGGCCTCGAATTGCAGCCTTCGAAACTGTGGACCTTGCGCAAGCCGATCCTCGGCCTCGGCGGCATGCAGGTCATCGGTACCGCTGCGGCACTTGCCTTGGCGCTCATCCTCTTTGGGCTTGGCTGGCAGACCTCGATCACCATCGGCCTGATCCTGGCCATGTCCTCGACCGCCATCGTGCTGCAGAGCCTCGCCGAGCGCGGGCAGCTCAAGACCTCGGGCGGCCAGGCGGTGTTCTCGGTCCTGCTGTTCCAGGACATTGCCGTCATCCCGATCCTGGCGCTGCTGCCCTTGCTGGCGGCAGGCGGCGGCGCGCCGGCCCCCGAAACGCATGGCTATCTGGGCAGCCTGCCGGCCTGGCAGCAGGCGCTCGTCGTCTTCGCCGCCGTGGCCCTCATCGTGCTGGCCGGGCGCTATCTGATGCGACCGCTCTTCCGCCTCATAGCCATGACGGGTTTGCGCGAGATCTTCGTCGCTCTGGCGCTCGCCCTCGTCGTCGGCATCACGCTCCTCATGGAGACGGTCGGCCTGTCGCCCGCCCTCGGCACGTTCCTCGCCGGCGTCCTGCTCGCCGAAAGCGAATACCGCCACGAGCTCGAAATGGACCTTGAGCCCTTCAAGGGCATCCTGCTCGCGGTGTTCTTCATCGCGGTGGGAGCCGGCATCGACTTCAAGCTCATCGCCACGGAGCCGGTCCTGATCTTTGGCGGCGTCCTCGCTTTCATCCTCGTCAAGCTCGTCGTGCTCTATGCCATCGCCCGTTTCGCGCGCATGAAGCCGCCGCGCGCCTCGCTGTTCTCCTTCTCGCTCGCGCAAGGCGGGGAATTCGCTTTCGTGCTCATTTCCTTCGCCGGGGGCCTTGGCCTTCTCGCTCTGGCCGAGGCCAACATGCTGGTCGCCATCGTGGCGCTGTCGATGGCCGCGGCACCCTTGCTGATGATGCTCGACGCCAAGATCATCCAGCCGCGCTTCGAAAGCCAGGGCTTCCGGCGCGAAGCCGACAAGATCGATCAGACCGGATCGCAGGCGATCATACTGGGCCATGGCCGTTTCGGCATGACGGTGGGCCGCGTGCTCGCGGCCAACGGCTCGCGTGCGACGGTGCTCGATCACGATGTCGAACAGATCGATGCCTTGCGAAAATTCGGCTTCAAGGTCTTCTATGGCGACGCCACCCGCGAGGATCTCATGCAAGCGGCCGGCGCCGCCGACGCGAAGATTCTCGTCGTCGCCATCGACAACCGCGAGAAGATCAACGAAATCGTCCAGATGGCGCGCCGCAACTTCCCGCATCTCGAGATATTCGCCCGCGCCTTCGATCGCACCCATGCTTATGAGCTCCTCAATGCCGGGGTCGAGCATGTCTATCGCGAGGTGTTCGATTCATCCCTCGCTCTGGCCGAGGATGCGCTGGTGGCGCTCGGCACCCATCCCTATGAGGCGGCGCGCGCGCTGCGCCTGTTCCGCCGCCACGATGAGACGCTGATCCGCCGCACCGCGCGCCATGCCGGCGACATCGACACGATCGTCGACATTTCGCGCGCCGCCCAGGCCGAGATCGAGCGCGTGCTCTCTGGCGACCAGCAGCCACGCCCGGACTACTCACCCGACCGCGGCTGGGGCGCGTTGGCGGAAGTCGCGCAGGATCCACGCAGCATGAGCGAGAATGAGGAGAAGGCCGCATCGTGACGCAGCAATTCGAAATCGACCCGAAGAACGCGAATATCCTGATCTCGATCAACGGCGAGCTGGTGCGGCGCGACAAGGCCGTCGTCTCGGTGTTCGATTCGGGCTTCGTGCTGGGCGATGGCGTATGGGAAGGCCTGCGCCTCTATAATGGCGGCATCGCCTTCCTCAGCGAGCATATCGAGCGCCTCTATGAGGGCGCCAAGGCGATCTTCATGGATATCGGCGTGACGCCCGAGGAACTGGTCAAGCGGCTTTTCGCCTGTCTCGACGCCAACAGGATGACGACGGATGGCGTGCATGTCCGCCTGATGGTGACGCGGGGCGTCAAGGCGACACCCTATCAGGACCCGCGCGCCACCATCTCGACCGCGACCATTGTGATCATCCCGGAATGGAAGGCGCCCAAGCCCGACGTGGTCGCCAAGGGCCTGAAGCTCCATACCGTCAATGTGCGGCGCGGCGCCCCTGATGTGCAGGACCAGAAGCTCAACTCGCATTCCAAGCTCAATTGCATCACCGCTTGCGTGCAGGCCATGAATGCCGGGGCCGACGAGGCCTTGATGCTCGATCCCCTGGGCTTCGTCGCCACCTGCAATTCGACGCATTTCTTCATCGTCAGGCGCGGCGAAGTGTGGACCTCCACCGGACAGTACTGCATTCCCGGCATCACCCGCGCCGCCGTCATCCGTGCCTGCCGGGAAAACGGCATCCCCGTCTTCGAGAAGCAGTTCTCGCTCTACGATGTCTACGGCGCCGACGAGGCCTTCGTCACCGGCACCTTTGCCGGGCTGGTGCCGGTGCGCGAGATCGATGGCCGCCTTGTGGCGCATCCCCTGGCGCAAAAGGGCGACTGGGCCGGCATCGGCCCCATGACGAAACGCCTCACCGAACTTTACAAAGCCCTGGCGCAGCGCGAGGCGAAGCGAACCCTGTGACCGTCAACATCGCCATGTGGTCGGGGCCGCGCAACATCTCGACCGCCATGATGTATTCCTTCGGCAACCGGCCTGACTGCTTTGCCTGGGACGAGCCCTTCTACGCCTTCTCCCTGAAGGTCCACGGCAATGATCACCCGATGCGCGACGAGATCATCGCCGCCAATGAAAGCGACTGGGACAGGCTCGTCGCCCGTTGCCTGGGCCCGGCACCCGACGGCAAGCAGGTCTTCTACCAGAAGCACATGACCCACCACATGCTGAAGGGCTTTGATCGCGGGTGGATATTGGGGCTCACCAACGCTTTTCTGATCCGCCGGCCGGAGCGGGTGCTGGCGAGCTATGCGCAGAAATGGGCGGAGGTTTCGCTGCGCGACATCGGCTTCGTCGAGCAGGCCGAGATCTTCGACAGGGTAGCTGATCATCTGGGACAGGCGCCCGCCGTCATCGATGCCGATGATGTGCTGGCTGATCCCCGCCGAACGCTCGAGCAGCTATGCGCGGCCTGTGGCATCTCCTTCGACGATCACATGCTGGCCTGGCCAAAGGGCCCCAAGCCCTTCGACGGCGTGTGGGCGCCGCATTGGTACAATGCGGTGTGGGAATCGACCGGCTTCGCGCCGCCGAAAGATCGGCGCCTCGCGCTCGATGGCGCTCTCGCTAAGATCGCCGAGGCGGCACAGCCCTATTACGAGCGGCTGCGCCAGTACAAACTCTAGCCTTCCGCGAGCTTGCGCAGCACGTTGTCCGGGAAAGTGAAATAGACGGCCGGCCGGCGGATACCGCCGATCTCGTCATAGAGCCGCTGCGCTCCATCATTACTGATATCGGTGGCAAGATCGATGCGGCCGATGCCCTGTTCGAGCGTGAAGGCGGCGAGGAAGCGCATCATGGCATGGCCAAGTCCCCTGCCGCGCCACTCGCCGCGCACGAACAGATCCTTGACGAAGAGCAGCCCCTTGCGGTCGCGCCCGGGTCTCAGGATCGCGCAGCAGGCAAGGCCGGCGGGCATGTTTTCCGCCAGGCACAGCACGAAGCGCGTGCCTTCCTGCGTCTTCATCGTGCGGGTGACCATTCCGGCATATTCATCATCGCCCGGCAGATGGACGCCGGGGCGATAATGCGCATCCATCGCCGCCAGCAGCTTGGCCGTGGCAATGATATCGGCTTGGTCGGCGAAGCGGATGACGGTCTGCGCCGGCGAGGCCATAAGGCCTCAGCTGACCGCCTGGCGCGGGGCAAATCCGGTGGGGGCGCCGCGCGTGGCCGGGCGATGGTCGAGTTCTTTCTCGGCCAGGAGCTCAAGCTTGCGCAGTTCGGTCTCTTCTTCCTGCAGCAGGGTCTGCGCCGCCGCTTGCTGGTCCTTGAGGTCGCCGACCGTCTTGAGGATGTTGTCGCGCCGGCCGCGCGTCGATTTTGCCGCCATCGAATAATTGAAATGGGCGGGGTCGTTGACGCCGGTTCGCTGCTCCTCGATTTTCATCTGGGCATCGAGATCGTCATATTTGCGCATGAGATCGGCGATCATCGCTTCGATATCGGCGACCTGCCGGCGTTTTTCTTCTGTGCGGAAGCGGTGCAGCCTGAGAAGCGTCTCTCGTGACGAACGCATATAACCCTCTTTGTACTCAACACACGGCGCCCGGCGAAGCGCGGGCGATATTCCGGCTTTCCCTAGGCATGGAGGTGCGAATCAACTAACTTGAAGATTCGACCCTTAAGGAGCCATCTTGGGCGCGTAACCTTAAGACCGGGTAAATCCGGGCCTTTGGACGGTGGGTGTCAGTGATCTTGAGTCATGTCTATTAGATTTTGTTAACCTTTCCGGGCGTATGTTAACGATCATTGTTAACTGACCGTTTCACGGCAAAGGTCTGTTGGGCTTGCGCCGGAAACGCCGCATCCGGGGCGGATGAAGGGGATACGCATGAGAGTTCTGCTGATCGAGGACGATACAGCGACGGCCCAGAGCATCGAGCTGATGCTCAAGTCGGAAGGGTTCAATGTCTATACCACCGATCTCGGCGAAGAGGGCGTCGATCTCGGCAAGCTCTATGACTATGATATCATTCTCCTCGACCTGAACCTGCCCGACATGTCGGGCTACGAGGTTCTCAAGACGTTGCGCGTCAGCAAGGTCAATACGCCCATCCTGATCCTTTCCGGCCTCGCCGGCATCGAGGACAAGGTTCGCGGCCTCGGCTTCGGCGCCGACGACTATATGACAAAGCCCTTCCATAAGGATGAGCTGGTCGCCCGCATCCATGCGGTGGTGCGCCGCTCGAAGGGCCACGCCCAGTCGGTCATCACCACCGGCGACCTCCTGGTCAATCTCGACACCAAGACCGTCGAAGTCGGCGGCCAGCGCGTGCATCTCACCGGCAAGGAATATCAGATGCTGGAGCTGCTGTCGCTGCGCAAGGGCACCACCCTCACCAAGGAGATGTTCCTCAACCATCTCTATGGCGGCATGGACGAGCCCGAGCTCAAGATCATCGACGTGTTCATCTGCAAATTGCGCAAGAAGCTCGCCACCGCCGCGGGCGGCAAGAATTTCATCGAGACGGTATGGGGCCGGGGCTATGTGCTGCGCGAAGGCGCGCCGCAGGAAGACGACATGCGCGAGAGCGCCTGAGCCCGACTTGAGTGTGCAGAAGGGGTTGAGAGATCCCGGTGCCGCAAGGTGCCGGGATTTTTCTTGCAGGCCCGGATATTTCGCTTATCCGGCTTGCGCGATAGGGGCCGCCGTCTCGGCGGCCGCAACCGCCCGCACCACCACATCGGCACCTTCGACCGCCATGGAGAGCGGCAGGCCCGCGGCTTCCGCCAGCCGCTTGGTATAGTAAGGCTGGATCAGGCGCGCATCGATCTCTTCCAGCTGCACCGAACCTTTGAGCACTTGCTCGGTCTTCTCGAAGATCTTGGCGCCCTCGCCGGTCGCGCGCACCGCGAAACCGCCTTCCACCGCTTCCGCCTTGACGACGCCGCCGCGCGGGATGCAGCCCATCGCGATCAGCATCATATTGAGCAGGAGCTTCACCTGCTGCTTCGGCCGGTTCTCGCGCGGCACCTGCCAGTCGAGCTTGATCTTCTCCTCGCCGACAAAGGCCTTGGCGACATCGCCCGCTTCGCCCATGTCGATGATGGCGCCGGCCGAGCCCGCGGCACCGAAGGCGATGCGGCAGAATTTGAGCTTCGCCGAAGCCTGCTTCGCCGATTTGCGCACAAGATCCATCGCCATCGTGCGCATCGCCTCGTCGTCTTCGACCTCGAGCAGCTCGAGCCCATTGGTGATGGCGCCGACCGGCGAGATCACATCATGGCAGACGCGGCTGCACAGAAGGGCGGCGAGGTCGAGGTCGCTCAAGAGGCTGGGCTGCTGCATCGGCTATGGCTTTTCCTGAAGGTGATTCGTCCCTTCTGTTTTACCAGATCGGGCCGAACAATTCCGCATTGACCATTCTTGCCATGGCGGGCATAGCCCCGCCTGCCATGACCACCAGCACCGCCGCCCCATCTTCCCGCCTCATCAAGCTCGCCGCCCTCGCTTTGACGGCGGGCCGCGAGATCATGGCCATCTATGCGAAGCCGCTTGCCGCGCGGGAAAAGGCCGATCTGACGCCCGTCACCGAAGCCGATGAAGCGGCGGAACGGATCATTCTTGCCGGCCTGCACAAGCAGGACCCGGCGACACCGGTGATTTCCGAGGAAGCGGCCGCGGCGGGGATCATCCCCAAGACGGGCGAGCGCTTCTATCTCGTCGATCCCCTCGATGGAACCAAGGAGTTCCTGAGCCGCAATGGCGAGTTCACCGTCAATATCGCGCTCATCGATAAGGGCTTGCCCATAGCCGGCATCGTGCTGGCGCCCGCATTGGG
Organism: Taklimakanibacter lacteus; assembly: GCA_003576695.1. Taxonomy (GTDB): domain Bacteria; phylum Pseudomonadota; class Alphaproteobacteria; order Rhizobiales; family Aestuariivirgaceae; genus Taklimakanibacter; species Taklimakanibacter lacteus. Next base: position 40,814 of record QOZQ01000004.1, on the reverse strand, counting down.
GCGCATTTTCTGCGGCGAGGCCGGCAGTGGCGCCTTCGAGGCAGAAGCGGACGCCGATGCCGATGCCGCCGTCCTCGCCTGGCATCCGCTCAGGGCCCGCACCGCCGCGGCCGATGGTCCGGTCGTCGTGGCCAGCCGCTCGCACCGTGACGAGCGCACCGAAGCCTATCTCAAATGCCTGAAGGTGAAGAAGATCGTCTCGGCCGGCTCTTCGCTCAAATTCTGCCTCCTCGCGGCCGGCGAAGCCGATCTCTATCCGCGCTTCGGCCGCACCATGGAATGGGATACGGCCGCGGGCCATGCGGTTCTCGCGGCGGCGGGAGGCTCGGTCGGGCTTGAGACCGGGGAACCGCTGACTTATGGCAAGGCCGGCCGGGGCTATGACAATCCCGCTTTCATCGCCCGTGGCGCCTGACCGGCCGGCCACTTTCCAACCCGTTATTAGCGGCCTGTTAACCAAAAAAACGCCACTTTGAGGGGCCGGAATCCGCGACTCAAAGCTGCCACAAGCGGCCCTTAGAGTAGCGCGCCATACAGGTGGGATTCAGGCAGTTCGGACCCGTGAAGGCAGCCGCTTTCGGAAGGCGAAGTGCTGAAGGAGTTTTGTGATGACCAAGTCTATTGACCGGCGCCAGGCCTTGGCGCTTCTGGGATTGGGCCTTGCCGCAGGCGTCGCAGGGATTGTTCCGGCGGACGCCGCCACCGGGCGCAAGCAGCAGACCTATTCGTCCGACGAGATCGTCATGGCTGGCCAGAAGTTTTTCGGCAAGACCACGCGCGGCCTCGCCGAAGCGGTCGAATATGTCTTCTCGAGCCAGGGTGAGCCAACGGCCTATATCGTCGGCGAGGAAGGATCGGGCGCCATTGTCGGCGGCCTGCGCTTTGGCGAAGGCGTGATCTACTACAAGGGTGGCGGGCGCCAGAAGATCTACTGGCAGGGCCCCTCCATCGGATTTGACTTCGGCGGCAATGGCTCGCGCGCCCTCGTGCTGGTCTATAATTCCACCAATGCGCGTGAGATCTATGGCGAGCGTTTTGGCGGAGTGGACGGGTCGGCCTATCTGGTTGGCGGGCTTGGTGTGAATTTCCAGAAAAATAGGGATATTATTCTAGCCCCGATTCGAACCGGTGTCGGCGCCAGGCTCGGGGCCAATGTCGGCTATCTCAAATATACGAGAAAGCCGACCTGGAACCCGTTCTGATCCGCATTGCCCCGCGCTTTTAGCCGTCGCTCCGCCACAATCGGCACGCTATTGTAGTTTCCGGAGCGGTCTGCATAGTCGGACCGAGAACGGCGCGGTGCAGAGAACAGATGTCTCAGCTTGAGATCATATTGTGGTTCGGTCTGGGTTTTGCGGTGGCGAGTCTCATCGCCCTGTTCCTTGGCCGGGCTGCCTGGCGGTCGGGTGTCAGGGTTGGTGCGCGCCGCATGGCCCGCAAGGTGCCGGGCACGGTTTCCGAATTGCAGACCGAGCGGGACAGCATGCGCGCCGAGAACGCCATGATGGCGCGCAAGCTCGAGGTCCGCATGGGTGAGATGAAGGCCAGGCTCGCCGAGCAGGCGGCGGAAGTCTCGCGTCACCGCAACCGCATCGAGACCTTGGCCACCGATCTCGCGCGGCGCGAGAAGCTGGACGATGTCAGCCGCAGCGAGATCACCCAGTTGCGCGATCAGATATCTTCCTTCGAGGGCGACATGACCCAGCGCGCCGAATCGGTTCATCTCGCCAGCGAGAGGCTGCGCAGCAAGGACGATGAGATCAGCCGTCAGGCTGATGAGATCGCCGCCCTCAAGAGCAGGATCTGGAAACTGCAGACCAGGAGCGAGCCGATCGAGGAAAGGCTCGTCGAGGCCAGCGCCGAAAGCGAGAAGCTCGCGGCCGAGATTCGCGCTCTCGATCAGGCATGGCCCTCGAAACTCAGCGAGCTCGGTTTCGCCAACCGCGATGACGCGATGGAATCGGACCGGCCGGTCGAGCAGGCAGAGCCGGTGAATGGCGCCGAGGCGCAGGAACCAGTTCCTCCATCGCCGCCACCGCAGTCGCGCTTTGCCGGTAATGTCGTCTCGCTCGCACAGCGCTTCAAAGCCTTGCAGAAGACGATCACGCGCTGACGCGCGGATCATGCATTCGATCTTTGATCGAACGCATTTCGTCACTCTTCCATGTTTTCTCCATTAAGGAAAAATTGAGTAAGTATTTCCAGCCGGCTTTAATCTCCCTGTGGGACGATGAGCCATGCGCGACATCGTCGACCGCCGGAACGCCTGCTTGTCCGCTCTGGACCCCGCTTCTCTCCTGACCAACATCATGGAGAATGCCGCGATCGGCTTCGTCATGATGACATTCGAAGGTCAGGTGCTCTATGCCAACCGGGCCTTCTGCGCGATGATCGGCTTCAGCGAAACCGAGCTGCTCGCCGACGGCATCGATCACTTGATCCATCCCGACGATCGCCACGCCACTTTGTCGACCTTCGACGTCATCCGTAGCGGCCAGGCGCAGAGCTACCAGCTCGTACGCCGCTACTTCCGCAAGGACGGCAGCATCCTCCATGCGCTGGGCGCCGTGTCGGTTCATCGCGCCGGAACCGCGGGACATCCCGATGTCGTCATCCTCCAGCTTACCGACATCACGTCCGAGAAGCATGCGGAAGCCAGGAACGCCGCCCTCCATGAGCGCCTCAAGCTTGCGGTCGAGACCAGCGGCGCCGGTGTCTGGGACGTCGATTTCTCGGACGAGATATACCGATGGGATTCACGCCTGCATGAACTCTACGGGCTCAAGGACGGAACGTTCAGCGGCCGTCTCGCCGATTGGGAAGGCTTGATGCATCCGGCCGATGTGGCAGGCGTTCGCAACGAGTGGCGCCGCACCATGGATTCTTCCTGCCACTTCGCCTGCGAGTATCGCATCTGCCGGCCATCGGGCGAAGTCCGCCACATCAAGGCTCTGGCACAGATCGTGCGTGACAGGGACGGAAAGGCGCTGCGCGCGGTCGGCACCAGCTGGGATGTCACCGACTATAAACGACTGAACGAGGAGATCTTCGAGGAGAAGGACCGCCTCAGGATCACCCTCGCCTCGATCGGCGAGGCGGTGATCTGCACGGACGCGATGGCCAATGTCACCTTCCTGAATGCCATCGCCGAAAGCTTCACCGGCTGGAGCGCCCGCGATGCCGTTGGCAAGCCGCTTGCCGATGTGCTGCGCATCATCGATGAGGCGACTGGCGATCCCGCACCCAATCCGGTCGGCCAATGCTTCAGCCAGGACGTGTCCCATTACCGGGCCAGCGGCATCTTCATGCTGAGCCTGGGCGGCGGCGTCTTCGACATCCAGCTGTCGGCGGCGCCGGTGCGGCGCGCCGATGGCGAGATGATCGGTTGCGTCGTGGTGCTGCAGGACGTGACCACTCATCGCGCCGCGCAGAAGAAGATCACCCACAATGCCCAGCATGACGGGTTGACCGGCCTGCCGAACCGGGCCACGTTCCTCGCTAGGCTCTCCCAGGTCATCGAAGAGACCGGTTCCGGGCCTGATCATCATGCCTTGTGCTACATCGACCTCGATCGCTTCAAGACGGTCAATGATACGGGCGGCCATGCCGCCGGCGATGCCCTGTTGAAGGAGATCGCCAAGATCATTGCGCTGAGCTGCAGCAAGAAGGATGTGCCTGCCCGTCTCGGCGGCGACGAATTCGGCCTGATCCTGCGCAACACCAGCCCGGAAGAGGCGCGCGCCGTGGCGGAGCGGATCGTGGATGCCGTCTGCAAGATGGAGTTCCGCTGGGAATCGATGATCTTCCGGGTCGGCGCAAGCATCGGCATCGCCGAGATCAGCGACCGGCAATCGGACGGAGCGGTCATCCTGCACCGGGCCGATCTGGCATGTTACTCCGCTAAAAGTTCCGGCCGCCGCTGCGTGCATATTTATGGCCTCGATGACCAGAGCCAGTCGGCCCACAACTGGGATGACGGCAAGAACTTCGCCGTTGGAAACTAGCCTGGCCCGAAACCTTTCCGGCGTTCCTGCGTTATATCCATGCTGGCCATCCCCGAGGCCAGCTCCCCTGCCCAAGCAAATTGGGCACCCCTGTCGATGGCCCGCAGCGCGCTCCCTCCGCTGCGGGCCTGACCGGTTTGGATGCGGCACCATGCATCGTCTTTGGACGCGTCATCCGGTTTTCCCGGATGGTCATTGCGGCCTATCGCAACGGGATCGCTCGCCGGGAAGGTCTGGTCCAGGGCTTCATCGAGCTTGCGGTCGATCTCTCGTATGGGTTTCGGCGCACGCGCCATGACGGATCCATTGCTTGTGCATTCCTTATATTGGCAACGGCTCAGCCAATAACAAGAAGGCGCGGTACACCGAAGTGCCCACGCCTCCCTGTTCAAAGCCAGCGCCTCTCCTGGTCTCGGCCACCGCAAGGATGACCAAATCCGGCGGGCTCCTTTGAAGCGATCTGACCGGCTTCGCGTTTTTCAACCGAAGCCTGCCGATCGGCGAACATCATGTCCCTTGCGGGCCACAAGTCCGGCCATCAAACGGATAAGCCGCCGTTTATGACTGCATCGGCCTCATGTCGCGTCCGATCTCACCTTTGACGGCAAGCCCGGCATGAGACGGCGCCTATACTTTGGAGGGTCTGGCAGCGAGCCGGACCACATATCGGCGTCGTGTGAGGAAGAGTGTCACGCCGAACGGCCGCAAAGTCGATATCGGGATTTTCTCCGTCCACAGAGAGAATGCGGTCTGTGGATAACCTCGCACGCGACATGCCGATCATTTTGAAATCATGCGCGATTTGCGCGCGCAAAAAAGCAAAGGGCCGGAGCTTTCGCTCCGGCCCCGATCACATCGAGCTCGTTGGAGCTCTTAGACCATCTTCAGATGGCCGGCGCTGGTCTTGCCGCGCTCGGTGACGAGCTCGTAGCTGACCTTCTGCGCTTCATTGAGGGTCGACAGACCAGCACGTTCGACCGCGCTGATATGAACGAACACATCCTTCGAGCCATCATCCGGTTGGATGAAGCCGAAGCCCTTTTGGGGGTTGAACCACTTAACTTTGCCTGTCGGCATATCGGTAACCTTTCGAGTTGTGCACAAACCGGTGGACCGTCTCTTGTCCCCGTATTCGAACCGCAATGTCTTGAGAAGAGCCCGAAAGGGTCAAACGCCAAGCAAGGCCATAGATCGAACGCGGACTAAATGGGGTTTTAGCCCCGATTTGTCAATAATCGGAGACTTTAAGCATTATTCCGGAATCTGGCGGCGAATGTCCACAATCGCTGTTATCTCCTTGGGGATAAAGCAAATTTTAGAAATTCCGTTCAGATCGGCTTAACCTAGCCGCCGCTACAGCCGGTCGCTATGGCAGCAAAACCGATTCCTGAAACCCAGAAACCAGAAGGCTCCCAGGACGATTCAAAGGTCGAGCAGACCCTCCTGAAGAACCACTTCGTGCGCGCGCTCGGGCAGCTGGAGCGGCTGCATCGCTGTCTTCTGGAGCTCATCAAGCTCGAGCTCGAGCGCCAGATCAGCACCTTGGACGTGACCAGCGCACAGGCCGTCTTTCTCTACAATATCGGTGATGGAAAATTGTCGGCGACCGAGCTGAGGATCCGGGGCTACTACACCGGATCCAATCTGAGCTACACCATCGCCAAGCTGGTCGAGAGCGGCTATCTCAATTATGAGCGCGCACCGCAGGACAAGCGGGTCGTTCGCCTCAGCCTCACCGACAAGGGCCATGAGATCCGGAACATGGTCGCTTCGGTCTATGAAGGACATGTTCCCGTGCTCGAGGAGAAAGGCGTCACCGCCGCGGATCTCGAGCGTCTGGTCTCGGCCCTCAAGCGGCTCGAGCATTACTGGGCCGAGCATATTCGCTACGGATTTTGACGGATGCCTCAGGCGAATTGAGCCCGCCGGAATCGGCGGGCTCAACTCATTTCCGCGTCAGCCGCGCCAGACGGCGCCGGTGCGCGCATTCACATAGACGATGAACACGCGGTTGTTCCGCAGCGCGCGGAACACATAGGTCTGACCGTTGCAGTTGCGGGCGACGACCTTTCGGTAGCCCCTCCTGTTCACGATGCGGCGGGCTTCACCGCAGCTCAGCCGGTTGATGTTGCGGCCCGGCCGATACCAGCCATGTCCCTTGCGGTATACATAATCGGGTCCGACCTGATAGCCGTAATGCGGGATGCCAAGATAGATATTCACCTTCGTCTTGGCTTCAGCACCGCTCATGCCGCCAAGGCCGAGGGCCATGGGGGCGGCGACGGCAAGGGCTATCCAGAATTTCTTCATTATCGTTCCTCTCTTCGTGATGATCGACGCCGCAACGGGCGATCGCCCACTCTCGAGAGATAGGACGGATCGGCGGCGCAATTCCGTCGCTCACTTCCACCACCGATTCCAACTTCATGTGGTCGCTGCGTCAGGTTTCATGTTCCCATTGCGAGAACACCTCATCTTGCGTCTTGGCGAGGCGTACTGTCTCACCGACGTCGCTGACCCATCCGACCGGGATGAGGTGGTGATGCCCGTCATGCGCCTCGATATCCGAGCGCGTCAGCTTGATCATGCCCGCACCTTCCATGTGATCGACCGTGCCGACATGCTTTCCATCCGACGACAGGACTTCCATATGCTCCATGATATTCCCGACATTGGCCATGAGGCCCTCCATTGCTCTTTTGGGGGTGGTTGCGGTTCCGGCTGGAGCTGTCAGCTCCTCGACCGGTGCCCTGCAAGCTGAAGCCGCCCGGCGCCGTGAGGTTCCCGATCTTTCGCCAGTTCCCGGTCGCGCCGGTCGGCCTCCGCCTCCCAGCGCCGCGCCATGGCATGGAAGCTCTGCCTGAGTTCCGCCGAACCGGCGCCATCGGCAAAGGCCCTGGCGCAGGCGGCCGCAGCTCTCAAATCTATGGTCATCTGGCTCATACCAGTGAAATGCTTGCCGCGATGAAACGTTCCCGACATCGCGCCCAAGGCACGATTGCGGTTACTGAAATCTTGCTCGCCGAGAATTTCCGGCTGGCCGGAACCTGGGCCGGGTGCGCGAGTTATTGCCTCAGACGAGGTTATTGCGAAAGCGATGAAATCGTCGAGAGAAAGTCCGACTGCTAAACCAGTCGGGCTTTCTTTCTGCACGGTTTGCCGGCGTGCCGGGCTGATCTATGCTGCGCCTCCCGCCCAAGGAGATGCAGCCGTGAGCAATATCTATGAGCAAGGCCTGGACCCCAATCCGGCGAACTATGCTCCCTTGTCGCCCCTCTCCTTCCTGCGCCGGTCCGCTCTCGCCTATCCCGACAAGGTTGCGGTGATCGATGAGGACCGGCGCTACACCTATCGCGAGCTGTCCGAACGGTCGCATCGCCTGGCATCGGCATTGCTCCGGCGCGGCATTGGCAAGGGCGACACCGTCGCCATCATGGCCCCCAATGTCCCGGCGATGATCGAGGCTCACTTCGGCGTCCCGATGTCGGGCGCGGTGCTCAATTGCCTGAATATCAGGCTCGATGCGCCGACGATTGCCGTTTGCCTCGCGCATGGCGAGGCGAAGCTGGTCCTGGCCGATCATCAGTTTCTCCCCGTGATCGAGGCGGCCCTGGCTTTGCTTGATCGGCCGGTGCCGGTGGCCGTCATTCCGGGCCCCTCTCCGGTCTCACGGCACGATGACTACGAAGCCCTCCTTGCCGCCGGCGATGCAAGTGTTGAGTTGCCGGCGCTTGAAGACGAATGGGCGCCCATCAGCCTGGGCTACACATCGGGCACCACCGGCGATCCCAAGGGCGTCGTCTGCCATCATCGCGGCGCCTATCTGAATGCCCTCGGCAATGCGCTCGAGGCGCGCCTCGACGCGGCAAGCGTCTATTTGTGGACACTGCCGATGTTCCACTGCAATGGCTGGTGCTATATCTGGGCCGTGACTGCAGTTGGCGGCACCCATGTCTGCCTGCGGACGGTCGAAACAGCCGCCATTTTCCGGCTGATCCGGGAGCATGACGTCACTCATTTCTGCGGCGCGCCTGTCGTGCTCAACATGATCGCGCGCGCCGAAAAGCCGCACGGATGGCGGCTGGACCGGCCGGTGGATGTGCTCACTGGAGGTGCCGCGCCACCGAGCGCGATTATCTCGGCCATGGAGGAATCGGGATTCCGCATCAAGCATCTCTATGGCCTGACCGAAAGCTTCGGACCGGCTTTGGTCTGCGCCTGGCACGAGGAATGGACACCTCTGCCGCTGGCCGAGCGCTCGCGCCTGGCGGCGCGCCAGGGCGTTAATTTCGTGACGCTCGAGGCAGTGAAGGTCGCCGATCCCGCGACCGGGACGGAATGTCCGGCCGATGGCGCCACGATGGGCGAAATCTTCCTGCGCGGTAATACCATCATGATGGGCTATCTCAAGAATGCCGAAGCCAGTGCCAGGGCGTTCGCGCAGGGCTGGTTCCACACGGGCGATCTCGGCGTCCGCCATCCCGACGGCTATATCGAGGTCAAGGACCGCTCGAAGGACATCATCATCTCCGGCGGAGAGAATATCTCCTCGCTCGAGATCGAGGAGGTTCTCTATCGCCATCCGGCCATCTTCGAGGCTGCCGTCGTCGCGGCCCCTGACGAGAAATGGGGCGAGCACCCTTGCGCCTTCATCGACCTGAAACCCGGCATGACGACGAGCGCTGCCGAGATCATCGCGTTCTGCCGCAGCAACATGGCACATTTCAAGGCGCCCCGCACGGTGGTCTTCGGGCCGCTGCCCAAGACCGCCACGGGAAAGATCCAGAAATATACCTTGCGTCAGCGCGCCGGCGCGGCCTGATTTCGGCTAAGTCCGTCATTGGATCTTCATATTCGCAGTTGCACACTCCTTGTTGCCGGCTCCGACCTCCCTTGCAAACTGACCGGCAGTGCAATTAACGACCGAGGCGCCCCATCTGGGTTGCATCCGCGAGACCTCATACTTTTGCTTCTCACGAGCGGGAACGGCGCCGCAACCCAGGCGTTAATAAAAAACGAGACGGCCGGTGGGACAATATGCAATGATGGTTTGATATCATTGGCTTTACTCTTGGCATCATACTGGCGGGGGCCGGATGCGAATGAATACGGCACGAAGCATACTGGTGGTAGCGTCTATCGTTTCAGGGCTGTCATTGGGCAGCACCCCCGGATCCGCTGAGCGGAACCGGGAACGACCACACTTCTCCCTGTTTGACATATTCGATCGCCCGAAGAAGCGGCCTTCCTACGACTATTGGAACAGGAAGCGCAACTACGAGACGGTGGATGAATATTTCAACCGGAACGGCCGGAAGAAGGCCAAGCGCAAGCGCCTTGCAGCGCCGGTTCGGACCATCGAGGAGAAGCCCGAGCCGCCGCTCGTCTACCTGCCGGAGAAGCTCGAGATCCTGAAAGCTGCCAATCTGACCGAGGCCCAGCCATCGGGAGATCTGCCGGCTTCTATCCATACCGAAATCAAAAGCAAGAAGTCGGCCATCCGTGTGACGGCGGACGAGGGCAAGGCGCTCATCGGCTTCTATCGCGAAAATGGCTTCCGGCCGCTGTGGGTTTCGCATCAGGGCCTGGGCGAGCGCGGCCGCTCACTGCTGCGGCTGTTCGAGTCCGCCGCCGACGATGGCATGGTGCCTGAGGACTACATCCCGCCGAGCCTGACGCTGTTCGACGATGAACTTACTTCTGGCGACAAGCCGGTGAACCTGCTGGCCCGCCTCGATCTGGAGCTGTCGGCGCTGGCCCTGCGCTATGCACGCCATGCCTCGGGGGGCCGCCTGCTGCCCAACCGGCTCACCAAATATTACGACATCGTGCCGGAGACGGTTGACCTGGCGACCGCCATGACCGCCCTGCTCCGCAGCCCTGATCCCGCCGGTTACCTGAGATCGCTGCAGCCCGATCATCCCACCTATGCCGCCTTGAAGCGAACTCTTGCCGAGCTCAAGGAACTGAAAAACGAAGAGCGCTCTGGCATGATCGCCCCCGGCAAGCGTGTTGCCGCGGGACAGGATGATCCGCGCATCGCGCTGATGCGGCGACATCTGGCGCTGCTTGGCTATGGTGAAGCTGATGTGCTGCCGGGCGAAGAGACGGTTCTCGACGACATTTTGTCCGAGCGGCTCAAGACATTCCAGACGGATGCCCGGATCAAGCCGACGGGAACTCTCGATGCCGCGACGATCCTGGCCCTCAACAGCCGTACCGGCGCTCCCGGCATTGCGCGCATAACCTACAATATGGAGCGCCTGCGCTGGCTGCCCAAGAATCTCGGTCAACGCTATGTCTTCGTGAATCAGGCATCCTATTCGCTGCAGGTCGTCGATGCCGGCCGGGAAATCTGGCGCTCCAATGTCATCGTGGGCAAGACGAACAGCCAGACCGTCGCCTTCAGCGACAAGATGGAGACCATCGTCTTCAACCCCTCCTGGGGTGTGCCACCCTCCATCATGAAGAACGAGATGCTGCCGAAGCTCCGGCGTGACCCCGGCTATCTCGACCGTATCGGCTACCGGGTCGTGACCGGAAGCGGCAAGATCGTCCATTCGCGCTCGATCAACTGGTGGAAATACAAGGACGGTAAAGTGCCGTACCTCATCCTGCAGCCGCCCGGCGACGACAATGCCCTGGGCGAGGTGAAGTTCCTCTTCCCCAACGCGCACAGCATCTACATGCATGACACGCCGACGCGCGAGCTGTTCAAGAAGTCGGTGCGGGCGCTGAGCCATGGCTGCGTGCGCGTGGAGAATCCGCGCCGTTTCGCCGAAATCCTGCTCGGCGTCGATTCTGCCGACATTGCTGCGCGGATCGATGCCGGCGTCAGCCAGGACACGCCGGTCACCAATGAGACCTATGTGCACCTGGCCTATTTCACGGCGTGGCCGGCTGCCGACGGGCGCATCCTGTTCTACGACGACATCTATGGCCGCGATGAGCGCATGGGCCGCGCCTTCAGCACGATTGCGGTCGCCTCGCGCTGATGATCCATCGTTCGCGGCGGCGAAGGTATCCTGCGCCACCTGCCCAGCCTGCAGCTTGAAGTCACCGCCCAGTCTCGCACCGGCGGCACCATCGTCTTGCTTCCCCGGGTGGTCTTGACATAGCTTCGCCTCGCCATGGCGAGCCGACCCTTCATCAGATTTGCCGTCCTGATCTTTCCGGGCTTTCCGCTGATGGCCTTCAGCGCGGTGATCGAGCCCCTGCGCGCCGCCAACACGATTTCCGGCGCCAGGCTCTATGAATGGATCATTGTCGGGCCGGACGAGGCCACCGTCACTGCCTCGAGCGGCATCGACGTGACCCCGCATCATGCCGCCGCCCGGGCGCCGACGGCCGACTACATTGTCGTCTGCTCCGGCGGCGATGCCGACCGGCTGATCGCCAGCAAGCCACTGTCCTGGATCCGCAGGAATCTGCGTCTTGGCGCTCATCTCGGCAGCGTGGCCGACGGCGCCTTTTACCTGGCGCGCGCCGGTCTCCTCGACGATTACACCTGCACGCTGCATTGGCAGAGCCAGCCCGCCTTCCTCGAGGCTTTTCCGCATGTCAGGCTGGCGCGCGAGATCTTCGTGATCGACCGCACCCGCTTTACTTCGGCCGGCGGCATTGGCGCGCTCGACATGATGATCGAGCTGATCGGCACCCATCATGGCCGCGAGCTTGCCCGCCAGGTGGCTGAATGGTTCGTGCATGACCGCATCAAGGCGACGGCCGACCGCGAGCGCCTGCAATTGCGTTTGCGCACCGGCATTCGTGACGATCTCGTGCTGAAGGCCGTGGCCGAGATGGAAAAGACGCCCGACCGTGCCGACGACGTCTCCGCCATCGCCGGACGGCTCGGCGTCTCGCTGGGCCAGCTCGAAAGGCTGTTCAAGGCCGAGTTCGGCATTGGCCCCGCCGAGCACTACCGCCGCCTGAAAATGGAACGCGCCCGCGATCTTCTCGGCCATTCCAAGATGTCGGTGCGCGAGGTCGGTCTGGCCTGCGGCTATGCCAGCTTCTCCTCCTTCGTGCGTGCCTACAAGGCGGTATTCGGCGCGACGCCCGGCAGGGCGAGGAAATCCTAGCCGCACATTCTCAGTGCAAATCTGCACATTTGCCGGGAATGAAGCAGGCCATCTTTCGCTTCTCCCCGCAGCGAAAGGCTTCCCATGAGTATCGTCGTCTTCAATCCCGACAATGTCGATGATGTCGATTTCGCCACCAGGATGCGCCACCCTTTGTCCGAGGATCCGGCCAATAATATGTGGCTGTCCGACACCGAGCCCGCCGGCATCGATGCCGTGGCTTTGCGCCGTGAGCGCCTTGCCAGGCTTCGTCAATGGATGGCGAAGGCGAATTATGGCGCCATCCTGCTCTTCGATCCCTACAACCAGCGCTACGCCACGGGCTCGCGCAACATGTTCGGCTATTTCCTGCGCAATTCGACGCGCTATTTCTTCGTGCCGGCGGAAGGCCCGATCATCCTCTTCGAATACCCGCAGAGCTACCATGTGAGCTTGCAGCTCGACACGGTGGATGAGGCACGGCCGAGCAAGCTCGTCTGGTCGTCCGTCTCCGGCAAGGACGGCGAGACGGCGGGGCCATTCGCCGCCGAGATCGCCGATCTGATGCGTCAATATGCGCCCGGATCGAAGAAGATCGGGCTCGACCGCTGCAGCCATCTGCACGCTCTGGCGCTGGAGGCGCAGGGGCTCGATGTGCGCGATTGCCAGGGTGAGATTCTGGCGGTGCGCGCCGTGAAGACGCCGGAAGAGGTCAAATGCCTGCAGATCAGCATGGCGGGCGCCGAGGCCGCGGTGGCGGCGGTGCGCGACGCCATCAGGCCGGGCGTCACCGAGAACGAGCTCTTCGCCGTGATGTATCATGAGGTCATCCGCCAGGGCGGCGAGTTCATCGAGACCCGCCTCCTCACCTCGGGCCAGCGCACCAATCCGTGGTTCAGCGAAGCAAGCGGCAGGCGGGTGAGGCCCGGTGAGCTGGTGGCGCTCGATACCGACACGATCGGCTGTTACGGCTATTATTCCGATTTCTCGCGCACTTTCCGCTGCGGTCCCGGCAAGCCGACGTCCTATCAGAAATCGCTCTACCGCATGTCCTATGACCAGGTGCAGCACAATATCGGCATCATCGCAGCGGGCATGAGCTTCCGCGAGATCGCCGACAAGGCCTGGAAGATCCCCGAGCGCTTCGTCGACCAGCGCTATACGTCGGTGATGCATGGCGTCGGCATGCATGGCGAGACGCCCTTCATCGCCCATGCCATGGACTTCCAGACCTATGGGCGGGAAGGCGTGATCGAGCCCGGCATGGTGGTGAGCGTGGAGAGCTATATCGGCGAGAAGGGCGGCGCTGAGGGGGTGAAGCTCGAGGAAGAAGTGCTTATAACGGATGCGGGGCCCAGGCTGATTTCCCGATTCCCCTTCGAAGATGAGCTGCTCGCCAAAGAGATCTGAATGAGAACGACGCTGTCGCTCAAGGGCCGGACCGTGGCGCTCCTGCTGGTCGACCTGCAGGAGGAGCAGCGCCACGATCCGCAATACAAGGCTTTCGGTATGGATCGGATCCTCGGCAATGCCGCGCGGCTCCTGGAGGCGGCGCGCGCCACCGGCCGCGTGGTCGTCCATGCCGCCTATATACGCGACTTCAGCAAGAGACCGCCGCGCCCCTTCGAGCCGACCTCATCGGACGGGCGACCGACCTTCAGTGACGCGAAGAGCCCGATGACTGCGATCTGCCATGAAGTGGCGCCGCGCCACGGCGAGCCGGTTATCGTCAAGAACGATGCCAGCGCCTTTTGCGAGGGCGATCTGGCGCCGCTTCTCCGGGAGAAGGGCATAGAGTGGCTGATCGTTTCGGGCGTATGGACCGAGGCCTGCATCGCCGCCACCATCCGCGATGCGATGGCCCAAGGCTTCCGCGTCCTGCTGGTAAAGGACGCGTGCGGCAGCGGCACCGAGGCCATGCACAGGACCGCCACGCTCAATCTCGCCAACCGGCTCTATGGCGGCGCCGTCGCCGATACGGAGCGCGCGCTTGCCTTGCTGCAGGACGACGAGGCGCAAGCCTGGGTCGCCGAACGGCCGGTACCGATCCTGTTCAACTTCACCGACGCTGCCGAGCTCTATGACGGGCTCTAAACCTGCACATATTTCCCGGAGACTTGAACATTTGGGCCCAGGCCCCGCGCTTAGTCTTCTCTCCAACCAGAACACATATCGGAGGAGACTGTCATGGGCCTGCGCAAGACTTCGCCTGAACTCCACAATCTTCTGCTCGCCGCGCGCATCGGAAAAGTAAGCCGGCGCTCCTTCCTGTCAGGCGCCCTGGCGCTCGGCGTGACGCTGCCGCTTGCCACGAGCCTGTGGTCGAAGACGGCCAAAGCCGCGCCGGTCAAGGGCGGCCAGTTCCGCGCCGGTCTCGATGACGGCAACACCACCGACAGCATGGATCCCGCCACCACCAATTCGCGCTTCATGATCACCATGGCGCACACCCACCGCAATTTCCTGACCGAGATCACGCCCGAAAACGATGTGGCGGGCGAGCTGGCCGAATCCTGGGAGACATCGCCCGACGCCAGGACCTGGGTGTTGAAACTGCGCAAGGGGGTCGAATTCCACAATGGCAAGACCTTCGATGCGATGGATGCGGTCGCCTCCCTCAATCACCATCGCGGTGAGAAGTCGACCTCGGGCGCCAAGGCGCTGCTCGCCTCGGTCGAGGACATCAAGGCCGACGACAAGAACACCCTGGTGATCAAGCTTGCCAGCGGCAATGCCGACCTGCCCTTCATGCTGACCGACTATCATCTGGTCATGCTGCCGGCCGATGGTGAAGGCAAGGTGAGCTTCGCCAATGACGCCGGCACCGGCGGCTATGTGGTCAAGGCCTTCAATCCGGGCGTCCAGGCCTCGCTCGAGCGCTTCAGGAACTACTGGAAGGCCGACCGCGCTCATTTCGACGCGGTCGAATATACGGCGATCCCGGATGTGAATGCCCGCCAGACCGCCCTTCTCACCAGCTCGCTCGATGCCATGATCGAATGCGACTTCAAGACCGTGCAGATGCTGGAGCGCGACCCCAATCTCAAGGTTGACGAGGTGCCGACCGGCACTCATGTGTCCATGCCCATGTTTCAGGACGCAGCACCTTTCGACAATCCCGATGTCAGGCTGGCGCTCAAATATGCGGTAGACCGTGAAGCTACCGTCAAGATGGTGCTGAACGGCCATGGCTCGATCGGCAATGACCATCCGATCAGCCCGATCATGCCTTATTACGATGGCTCGATCGAGCAGCGCGCCTATGATCCCGACAAGGCGAAATTCCATCTGAAGAAGGCGGGGCTTGAAAATCTCAAGATCGACCTATCCGCGGCCGATGTCGTCATCACCTCGGGCGTCGACATGGCGCTGCTGTTCAGTGAGACCGCCAAGGCGGCCGGCATCGAGGTCAATGTCATGCGCGAGCCCAATGACAGCTACTGGTCGAATATCTGGCTCAAGAAGCCCTTCTGTCTTGCCGGCTGGGGCCAGCGCCCGACTCCCGACATCATCTTCACCTTGGGCTATGCGGCGGGCGCCGACTGGAACGACTCGCATTTCGAGGATGACCGCTTCAACCAGCTCCTATTGGCGGCCCGCGCCGAGCTCGACAAGCCGAAACGGACCCAGATGTATGGCGAGATGCAGCGCATCCTGCACGACAAAGGCTCCGTCATCATCCCCTTCTTCCGCAACTGGATCTATGCACGCCGCGCCAATGTCCAGCATTCGGGTGTGCTCACCTCGAGCTGGCCGCTCGATGGTGCCCGCGGCGCCGAACGCTGGTGGTTCGAGTCCTGAATGAGTGCGCGCCAACGGCTTCGACTCGACTGGCAGCGCGGCAATGTGAGGAATCTGCGCGCTGCCTATGAGCGCGCCCGCCATGTGACACCGGAGGGTCCGCATGAATGGCAAATGATCGATGCCGGCGACCGGCTCATCCGCCTCCTGGTCCACAATCCGGGAATCCACCGCGATCGCGCAATCTTCTACTTCCATGGCGGCGGCTGGATCGTCGGCTCGCCTTCGACCCATGCCGATATTTCCGAGGCGCTTGCCGCGGCCAGCGGCCTTCCGGTCATCTCGATCGATTACCGCCTGGCGCCCGAGCACAAGGCGGAGGCCGCGCTCGCCGACGGCCTCGCGGTGATCGGCCATTATCTGGGGATCGAGGGGGCATTCGCTTCGGGCATCCTGGCTGGCGATTCAGCCGGGGGCGCCCTTGCCTTGGCGACGGCAAGCCGGGCCCGGCGCATGGGATTGCAGATCGCCGGCGCCATGAGCTTCTATGGCGGCTTCGGTCTTACCGCCAATCCGCGCCTCCATGGTGCAGCTGCGGCGCGTGACGGCCTCGATGCCGGAAGCATGAGACGTTACTGGCTGGCCGCCAATGCCAGCGCCGGCGAAGGCATCTGCTCTCTCCCTGCCCTCGCCCGCGGCCTGGACGCGCCGGTCTATCTGCTCATTGCCGGACGCGACCCGCTGCGCAATGATTCACTTGCCCTGGCGCGGGCTTTGCGCGCCAAGGCGCATCCTGTCACCATCGATCCCCATCCCTTCGAAGGACACAGCTTCCTGCAGTCCTCCTGCGCCCGCCGGTCGAAACAGATCGCATTCCGAAGAATGGCGGACTGGATCGGGTCCTGATTCAAATTCAACAGGAGTCTCGACCTGCCGGCAAGATTCGCCGGGTCATGTGGATCAGGACTGGATCAGTATCTTTCCACGACATTGGTCAGGCAGCGTATCGCACCCTGGCTCTTGGCGAAAGCTAGGCATCCGGGGATTTTTCTGACCTCGTAACCAAGGCCCTCCCAAATTTCTACATTCCTTTCATCCTCGACCGCATACTTCCCACCGAATTGCGGCAACCAGACGATATCCGGGTTAGTCTGCATGATGACATTGTTGTACCCCAGGATGTACTCGTCGGAGACCACGAAGAAAGTGGGGTTGCGCTGGACGTCAAATCCCTGCGAGGTCAAATGGTCGGCCACCGCATTGAGCCGATCGTTCTGTCCGTCTGCCTCGTTGCCATCTTGTGCCTGGGCGACGAGGATAGTGTGCTTGTCGCCCTTCTTCCGGCCGGTCGGACAGAAAATCAGGTCGACATGCGCCCAGGTCTGCGTCAGCTCGTCCTGATTCATCAGGAAGAACAGGACTTGGCGAAGGATGGTCAGGGTGATCACGAGGCCGGGAAAGAGACCGCTCAACGGTCGCACCTCACTGCGCTCGGCAGCGGCCTCCCTTGCCTTGTATCTCAGCTCGGACAGCAGCCACTGAAACTTGTTCCGGATATTTGCAACCTTGTATCCGACAACGAACGGAAGCTGGCCTTGGATCGCGCCGATCCGCGCCAGTGCCTCGGGATAGGTGCAGGTTTGCCCTTCCATATCCGCAGTATGCCATACGGCCTGGGCACCTACGAACCAGATGCCAAGGCCGACCAGGCAATCACCGCCGTCGAGATGGACATTCACGGGCTCTACCGTCGTTCCATCGAATTGCCCCAGCCATTGGGCCTGGCTCCCGTCTTCATCCTTGCTCGAACTCGGTCTAAGATATCTGCGCGTACTGCCTTCCATTGCGCATAGGAAACTATCACGTATCCACACACGGATCTTTCCCAATTCATCGCCCGGCACGGGGACGGGCACGACGGTGCACTTGAGCGCAAGACCCGATACCCAGTCATCGAACAGGTCGGCTTGCGTCGCATCGATCAGGACGGAGACATGCGTCGTGCAACCGAATTCACCCAGCAGGCTTGCATATACTGCGCGTCGGTCGGCATCCTGAAAGAGAAATGGCGCGAATTGCATGGCGATCCGCTTCACGGCCCCACCCAGGTCGCTGAACAGCACGTAGCTGGCGTTTGATGTCATGTCCGTCGTTCCAGCGCGTTGAGAAAGTACGTCCTGTTCAACCTGAATTTTTCCGCGCGATCTGCCGATCCGGTCTCCGTGGCTGGTTTCGCCAATTCCGCGAGAAGAGCCTCGGCATCGAGAGTCTTCTGGCTGAAAGCATGTTGCGAAACGCGCGCAAGCAGCCTGTCGGTATCGCCGGCATTGCGCTCCGCCTCGTGGACGACTCTCGACCAGGTTCGATCCTTGAAGTGTAGCCGGCATGCCGCCGCCGCGAGCGCGGCGATGTCTCGCCGATCGAGAACGCCGCGGTCCGACAACCGAGCAAGGCTTGCCTCGACATCCACCAGCGCCACCGTCAGCGGCAGATGACCAAGCTCGGCCGGCGCATGCACAACCGCGACATCCGCATCGGCATATCTTTCGCCCGAAACATATTGCTCGAAGATCTTTCCAATCCCTGTCATTCCGAAGCAATGCAACTCGGCCGCCCGGAGCGCTCCCATGCTTGCTGCACCCCATATGGCGGCGCCGGCGGCAAGAGCGCTCAATATCTCTTTGTGCCAGACGGCTGGAGCGGACTCAAAAAGACCGTCAATCAGCCCGATGCGCGCGATGCCCTGGCGCATTGCCCGTAGCACGTCGCCACAAGCGGCAGGCGGTCGTAGTTCCAGGGTGGGAAATCTGCCCATGTCAATCCCATGGATACTGGGCCCGGCGAATATGACCGCTGTCATACGCGCTCCTCGGCATTCCGCAGCAACGATGTCAACAGGTGAACTCCGACTTGGACGACCCCCTTGCCGGCAGCGGCTTGCATGCTGGGCATCAGCACGCGAGCAGCACGTACTCCCGCTCCCCCTCCACCGAGAGGAAAGACGAATATGTCCTCGACACCCGCCTGAAATATCTTGCCGACCACATGACGGAGCTTCCACAGGGGCGAGGCTGTCTTGTCGATCACGCAAGATGTCGCGAGGCTGTCTAGGAAGGCTTCATTGCCCGGCCGGAATTTCAGGCGTTGGCTTTTGCGGGCATAATCATCCGGCGAGAGATCGTCGCGCGCGCCGGAGATTTGCGTGACCCGCGACTGAGCCGCTTCGAGCAGGGCCGCGAGCGCCGATTCCTCCGGGCTGCAGCGGCAGGCAAAGCCCGCAAAGATGCGCCCTGTGCTTTCGTGATTCCCGGGGGCGATGAAGGCGGCAATGGTCGGCATGCCGACCTTGCCCGCAATCTCCGCGAATGAGCAGGTCAGTCCGGCCTTCTCGACCATCGCCACCGCACGATCGAGTTCGTCGTACGACCCATGGCGATGAACGAGGGGCCGTCCGATGCCGGCGGCCAAGCCGAATAGATCGATCAGCGCAGTTGCGTCGTGCTCGACCAGTTCGAGCGTGGCGTGCAGCACCGCGTCGCACAGCGAGGCTCCTGCCGCCAGGCCGACGGAGGACATCCTGAATGCCGCGTGGTCCCATGTGCTGTCGATCCGCAGATCAAGGCCGACAAGCTCATAAGGCGCATAGACGTCGCAACCATCCTTGAGCGAGATGCCTTGCATCCAGTAATAGTCGCGTGACTTGTCGAACCCTTTGGGTGTCGAGCGGAGCATGGCGCTTTCACCGAGACATCGCAGCCCCTGGCGGCTCATGTCCTCTCGGCTCGCTCGGCGGACGACCATGTCAACGCTTCGTTCCGCCAGGGCCTGCTCCATGCATTCCATGATTGCGCCAAGCCGTGCCTGATCTGCGTGCATGGACTTGCCTTGACACACCGAGAGCGACCAGGAATTGGGACGGCACGCGAAGAAAACCGGAATGCCGATGACGTCGAGTCCCGTTATATCCCCGACTCGCGTGACGCCGAATGAGCTAAGATGAGGTTCAAGCTCAGCTACGAGATCCGTCGGCGAGCGCGCGGTGTGGTGACCGCTGCCACTCGCCGGATCGTCGCAGGCAAGCGATGTCCTCAGCGCACGCGCTTCAGCAAGCACGACCGCATGGGCTGCATCCGTAGCCATTTACCGTGCTCACGGCCCCTTCAGCTTGCCTTCCTTGGCCTCGCCGCCGTCGGCCGATATCAGCGCCGTGACGATGGGTTCGAGCGGTATGAAATTATCTCTGTATGTGCCCCATTCGTGCGAGTCTACATCGGCTATGAAGCAGAATTCCGCATCGGAGATGACCGATCCCCTGCTTATCAATCCACCGAACGCGTCGAAGACTTCTTGCACATTGGCCGGCATGTTGCCCGTGTCGGTTCGAATGATCATCTTTTGCGCCGCCGCGGCGACTTCTCCGAAAACGGCATCAGCTGTCTTCTTGTGCTTCGCCGCGTAATCATTGACCTCATCCAAGGACACGACCGCTACCCGCAGCGGCTCGATTGTCACGAACAGTATCCCCGATTCCTTGTCCCCCACGACATAGATCTTCGTCTTCGCCATTTCCCTTCTCCTGCTTAAATCGCCCCCGCCAATCGGAGACCCTCGAGTCGAATTTGCCTGTATTTTGGATCGCGGTCGGGAACGACCTTGCTCCTGTCGACGGCGGCCTTTCCCGGAAAGGCTTCCTTGATGCGCGCGCCATAGCCGCGCGCGGTCTTGAGGTCACCAAGGAAGGCATGGCTGGCGGCGAGAATGCCCAGCACCGATTCGTCGCTTGCCAGTCTTCCACAGAGATCTATTGCCTTGTCATAGGCCTGCCGGCGAAAGGCGATGCTGGCGCCGGCCCACCAATAGAGATCGGGAGGGCTGGGATTGAGATCGAGGGCGCGCTCGAATTTGGTCCATCCCGCATCGGGATCGCCGAGATGGGCGAGCGCATCGGCATACTGAATGAGGAGATCCGCCGAATTGGGGCACAGGGCATCGGCTTCCGCGAGCTTCTTCTCGCAATGGTCGAAATCCTGCTGATAGAGCGCGATCGTGCCGTCCACCCAGTGGCCGATGGCGTCATTGGGGTCGAGCCCGATGGCGACTTCCGCCTGCTGGCGCGCCTCGAGCAGCAGCTGCGGGTCATTCCCCCCCAGCTGGATCCATTCGAGATAGAGCGTTTGCGCGACGCGGGCGCGCGCCGGGGCCGCGCCCTGGTCGATCTCAAGCGCCCGCCGGAAGGATTTGCGGGCCCGGCGCAGCCCGATCAGGTCGCAATTGGCCAACAGGCCCTGCCCCTCCAGATAGTGCAGATAGGCATTGCTGCTGGAGCTCCGGCGCAGCGCAGCCAGCCTGTCGCGCTCCAGGGCGGAGCCGAGACTGGACGCCACGCGATGCGAAAGGACGCTGAACGACTTGAGAAGGTCGGCCTGTCCGACCCCGAACTCTCCCGACCAGACGATTTCCCCGGTTGCGCAATTGACCATGCGCAGCGCCAGAACCTCTCCGCCATGATCCGGCTTCACAAAGCCGCTGATCGTGTAGTCCGCCCGCAGAATGGCGTTGTCGAGGGGAATGCCCGAATCATGCCCGACCCGGAGCGAACTGTGCGGAGCGAGCGCGGCAAAGCTGCGATAGCGGCTCAGTTCGTTGGCGACATCCTCGATGAAGACGCTGAGCAGTGCTCCCCGCTCCTTCGCGAAAGTCCATGTCGGGGCCAGGAAGGCGACGCGCGGATGCCGGTCCATCGACACGGCGGGATGTGAGCGGTCTGGCTCCGGCCTGGAATGCCCGGCGAAAATCCGCCGCACGACGGCGACCGTCTCCGGCGACGGGTGCGCACCGTGCTCGCGTTCCAGCATCTGCGCGAGAGACTGATAGGTTTGTGCGGCATCCTCATGCATGCCGTTGCGGCCATAGGCTTCTATGATCGCCCGGTAGCTGGCCTCGCGCTCGGGCTCCAGCGCCAGGAGCCGCGTGGCGATCAGGGTCAGATCGCGCTTCGATGCCCGGCCATATCGCGTCAGCTCGATCAGCGTCATCGATGCGAAGGCAAAGAAGCGCTCCCGCAGGGCGGCGCGTTCGCGCGTAAGCCAGTGCGAGAACGCATCCGTCGCATCGTCGATCCCCTCGAGCAGGTCGCCGCGGAAGAAATCGAACACCGTCATCGCCGATGGCAAATGCTCGGACCGGGTTTCCATCTCGAAACGGCAGAGATCTATGGCCGGCCTGAGCCTGCCGATGGCGATGGTCTGCGCATCCGCGCTCAGCAGGTCATCCGCGTCCGGCAGGCTCTTCCGCATTCTTGCAAGAAGCTGGCGCAGGTTGGTAAGAGCGGCGGCATCGCTCTCGCTGTCCCACAGCAGAGAGGCGGCCTCCTTGCGGGTCAACCGCCCCGACGGCGCCAGGGCGAGAAGGGCGATCAATTGAAACCCCTTGGTCGGAAAGACAATGTCGCCCGGCAGGTTGGAAACCTGCGGGCTGCCTAGAACGCGGAAGGCAATCTCATTCTCCGCAACCATCCGGCTTGGCGCCCAGTGCTCGGGATTGTCACTCGGACATTGGCTTAAAACCCAACATGACGCAAGGTCAGAATTGAGCGGTTTCGCGAATGCCACATCTGCGGGAGCCAGCTGTCCGAGCATCCCCGGACGATCCGCCACTTCCCGCCGTGCCGCGACTACCAGTTGGGGGGCCCAGCCTCATATCACGCCGGCGTCACGGGTGATTTCGATACTGGGCCCCGACAACATGGGGAGAGGCAGCGATGATCGGCCTGGCGGCAACCGCATCGAAGAGAGCCACCTGGCTGCATCGGCGCTTCGCTGGCCCTGCGACAATCACCGATCTCCGCAACTCCGATGGACTTGACCCCATGAGCAAGGACGTGCTGGCCCTCATCTGTCCGGACTGGCGGTCGATTGCGCTTGTGGTGGAAGGTCCAAGCGGGCATGTGGCTTACGCCAATTTTCATTGCCTGGAGATGTTCGCGCGCCGCGAACCCGCGCAATTGATTGGCGGACGGCTGTTGTTCACCCCGCCCGAGCTCAACCGCCTCTTCTATGCAAAACTTGGCGAGGCAAGCGCGACCGGCGCCGAGACGGCGGTCGCCATCGGGCGGAGCACCCTCGAGGACAGCTGGATCGCGGTCACTATTCGCAACACGCAGGGTTTCTTCCGCGACGCTCTCCAGCGGAACCTGGATGACGGCGACGCCGGATCGCAGATGATGCTTGTCGAGATTGCCCGGCACGGCGCTTCACCGGACACCCTCCTGCTCGCCGCCTTTGCCGACGCCTGCGGCCTGACCGGCGCGGAATCCAGGATGCTCGAATGCCTGTCCCGCGGCCTCTGCCTGGACCGGATCGCCGATATCCAGGACATCACCCTTTCAACGGCGCGCCAGCGCATGAAGCGCATTCTGGCGAAGACGCATTGCCATCGCCAGGCTGAGCTTGTCCATCTGGTAATGTCCCTTTGCGGCGGGGGCTAGATCCAGGGCAAGTCACGCTGGTTTCACGCCCCCCTTGCTAGACCGCGTCGGTGCAACATCAATATGGAGGAATCCATGCATATTGCGGCAAGATACCAGGCGCTTTCGGTCATATTTCTGGCGACGGGCCTGATCCCGGCGAATGCACAGGGCATCGATCTGTCGACGGGCTGGCAGCCCCAGCCTCAGACAGACGAACAGCGGCTGGAAACATTCACCGTTCCGCCAGACCCGGCCCCTTCCTATCCACGCCTGGGTTCCGACCGCGGTGAGACGCGGCTTCAGCTCGATCCCAGTCACTCGATCGGCGGAAACTTCTCCGGCGGTGGCATTGAGGGGAACTACCGCTTCCCGATCCCAGGACAGTAAGGCCACGCGCCGGCAATATTGTCGGTACCGATACTTCGAACCTCCCGCCTGGCGCGCCTTCAGGGCGCGCTTTTTTTGCGCCGACCATTCCATTGAGCAGTGGCGTCATTCTTCATTGGCCCTCTGCCCGCCATCACAGACCTGTTGCGCTTGAAATACGCAGCCGCCATGGCGCCATTTACCATATCGGCCTGCTGCCGAGGCCAGCGCATGATTGGGAAATGCGGGGTCCGGCTTTCCACCGATCGGGTTGATCAGGTCGGACTGATCCGATCTGACCTGATCGTGACCAGGCCGGGCTCGCTGTTTTGTTCCTTGTTTTCCTGCCGCTCATGCGAATACACTGCGCAATTGACGGCGCGGAGGCGAGATGAGCGGCTCGGATAACCCGATTTTTGCCGGACTTGCGGCCAAGCTCGTCGATGCGCGCCAGGCGCTCGCAGGCATAAAGCCCGGCAGCCGCATCTATCTCGGCACCGGCTGTGCCGCGCCCCGCAGCTTGATCACGGCGCTCGAGACCATGGAAGGCGGACCGGCCGACCTCGAGTTCGTCAGCTTCCTCACGACGTTGCGGTCGGGCGGCAATGTCGAGGCTTCCGCCCCCGGCCGCTATCGCCATCGCTCATTCTTCGTCGGCAGCGACATTCGCGATCTCATGGCGTCGGGCCATCTCGACTACGTGCCGATCGCCATCGACGAGGTCCCTGCTTTGCTCGCCAATGGCAGGCTTCCCATCGATGTGGCGATCCTCCAGGTCTCGCCGCCCGACGAGCGCGGCTTTGTCAGCCTCGGCATCTCGGTAGACCTGGCGCCCGCGGTGCTTGCCGTCGCGCGTCACGTCATCGCCGAGGTCAATCCGGCGATGCCGCGCACCCATGGGGCAAGCTTCGTGCACATCGACCGGTTCGCCGCCTTTGTCGGCGTCGACGGGCCGGTGACGGAATATCGCCACCCGCCGGCCGGCGAGACGGCGGACCGGGTCGCGCGCTATATCGCCGCCATCATCGAGGACGGATCGACGCTGCAGATCGGCCTGGGCCGCGTGCCCAACGAGGCTTTGCGATATATCAAGGACCGCCGCGATCTCGGCATCCACAGCGACGTCATCACCGATGGCGTTGTCGATCTGGTGGAAGCGGGCGTCGTGACCGGACGGCGCAAGACGCTTGATCCCGACCGGATCGTCACCAGCTATTGCTTGGGCACACGGCGGCTCTATGACTTCGTGGACAATAATCCGCTGGTCTCCTTCCAGCCGATTGAGGAGGTCTGCGACCCCCGCACGGTGGCGGCTCATCACCGCATGGTGTCGATCACCCAGGCCTTCGCCATGGATCTGACCGGCCAGGTCTGCGTCGACCAGTTCGAGGGACAGTTCTATGGCGGGCTTTCGACGCAAGCGGCCTTCATCCGCGGCGCGGCGCGCTCGCCGGGCGGCAAGCCTATCGTTTGCCTTGCCTCCACTACGGAAAGTGGCGCTTCGCGGATCAAGCCGCTGCTCGGCGCAGGCGACGGTGTCGGCATCGCCCGCTCCGATGTCCACTATGTCGTCACCGAATATGGTATCGCCTATCTGTTCGGCAAGTCCATCCGCGAGCGCGCCCTGGCCATGATCGAGGTGGCGCATCCCGACCACCGCGAAGCGCTGGTGGAGGCCGCGCGGCAACTGGGCTATGTGCCGCGCGAGCAGTATCTGGCCTCTCGCGAGGCCTATCCGGTGCAGGAAGAACGCCGGGTCGCGATCGCCGGCGGTGAAGTGCTCATCCGTCCCGCCCACGCCGCCGATGTCGATGCGCTGCGTGCTCTCTTCCATGACCTCTCGCCGGATGATGTCTATACGCGCTTCTTCCGGCGCGTGCGCACCCTACCCTATCAGGACCTGCAGACTTTGTGCAATGTGAACCATGAAAGCCAGGTTGCCTTCCTCGCCGTGACGGGCCCCCGCGAGAATGAGGCGGTGATCGGCAGCGGCTGTTATTTCCTCAACCCGGCCACCAATCTCGCCGAGGTCGCTTTCATGGTGGCGCCGGAATGGCAGGGCAAGGGCGTGGGCACGGCCCTCCAGGTGCGCTTGCAGGAATATGCCGCGGCGCGCGGCGTGCGCGGTTTCATCGCCGAGATCCTGCCCGGCAATGAGCGCATGGTGCGGCTGGCGGCCAGCGCGACGGGAGAGGCCACCACCACCCGCGATGAGGATTCGCTGCAGGTGACCGTCCTCTTCGGTGAGCCGGGCGCCGCCAAGGTTCAGGAGAGCGAAGCCACGCCAACCAAGGCGGCGGCAGCGAAGAAGCCGGCAAAGGCTGCAGCTCGAAAAGGCAAGCGCTCGTCGAAGTGACGAATGCCTGCAGATTCAAACCTATGTTCGCCAATGCTACCCGGGCCTGCGCCAGGTTTACGCTGCGGCGCACAAAATTACTTGACTAAATTACTCGGATTTGAGATCGCCCTTCCGGACTACTGACGGAGAGGGGATCCGAATGACGATGAGATCGACCACGCTGCGGCCGGGCGTGTTTCTGCTGAGTGGCGCTGCTTTTCTCCATGGGCTTCAGCTTCTCCATGCCGAGGAAACCTTGCTCGATCCCATCGTTCTCGAAGCCGAGAGCGACGACACGCTGGTGCAGGATGGCTACGTGGCCAAGCGCGACCGCGACGGCACCAAGATCGACACGCCGATCGTCAAGATCCCGCAGGCTGTCTCGATCGTCCCCCAGGACCAGATCGAGGACCAGAAACCGCGCACCCTCAATGACGCGCTGGGCTATACGGCGAGCGCCAATCCCTATTCCTACGGCTTCGACACCCGTTATGACGCCTTCTTTCTGCGCGGCTTCCAGGCCTACTACAACGGCATGTTCCGCGACGCGTTGCGTCAATACAACGGTCCGTCGGCCTGGTTCAAGACCGAGCCCTATGGTATCGAAGGCGTCACCATCCTGAAAGGCCCCGCCTCATCGCTCTATGGCGTGAGCGGCCCGGGCGGCATCGTCAATGTCATCACCAAGCGGCCCAAGGACACGCCTTATCGCGAGGTCGAGATCCTCATGGGCGAGCATGACCGCTATCAGGCGGCCTTCGATGCCTCAGGCCCGGTGACCGATGACGGCCGTATTCTCTATCGCTTCACCGCGCTCGGACGGGACAGCGATACCGACCTCAAAGGTTATCCGGACGACAAGCGCTATGTGGCGCCGGCTGTGACCTTCAAGCCAAGCAAGGACACCAGGCTCACCATTCTCGGCGAATATTCCGAGAGCTTCACCGGCGGCACCGCCGCCTTCTACAACCCGGCCTATGGCCAGGTGTCGGACCTCTATGAAGGCGATCCGGCCTGGAATGATTTCGACCAGGAGCAGGGCCGCATCGGCTATGAGTTCGAGCACCGCTTCAACAGCGTCCTCACCCTCCGCCAGAATCTCCGCTACAGCGCCGTCGATGCCGATCTCGAATATAGCGGCCATTATTCGGTGGGCGCCGACCAGCCGCTGGAACGTTATTGGGGCCATTACACCGAGGACATGGAGAACTTCATCGCCGACAATATGATGCAGGTCGAATTCAATGTCGGCGAGGTCGGCAACACCGCGATCGCCGGCATCGAATATTCGTGGTCGCGCTACGACGCCCATAGCGGCTTGTCCTATGTGTCGGTGGACGACATCAGGAACGCCCCCGTCCCCTATTTCGGCGGCCAGGACATGGACCAGCTCGGACTCTATCTGCACAATCAGATGGAATGGAACAACTTCACGCTCTTCACCAGCGGCCGCTATGACTGGGTGGACACGACTTCGACCGCCGCCGACCGCAGCGAGACGAAGCAGAAGGACGATGCCTTTTCAGGCCGGATCGGCCTCTCCTATCAGACGCCCTGGGGCATCGTGCCCTATGCCAATTATTCGACCTCGTTCTCTCCCAATATCGGCTTCGTCTATGACGATGTGACGAGCGATGTCACCCATGTGGCGCGCCCGACCATCGCCACCCAGAAGGAGATCGGCGTCAAATACGAGATCCCCGGCGCCAATGCCGTGGTGAGTGCGGCCCTCTTCGACATCGACCAGGAGGACGGTGTCGTCTTCGATGCTTCGACCGGCATCAACAAGCAGCGCCAGCTCGATCTCAATTCGCAAGGCTTCGAGATCGAGGCTCAGGCCTCGCTGGCCGAAGGCTTCGATCTCATCGCCTCCTACACTTATCTGCGCATGAAGATCGAAAAGGGCGCGGAAGGAACCGAGGGCAACGAGCTTTCCGCCACGCCGAACCATATTTTCGCGCTATGGGGCAACTACCAGTTCCATGAGAGCGAATTGCGCGGCGTGGGCGTCGGCGCCGGCCTGCGCTTCGCCGGCGAAAGCTTCGGCGATGATCTCAACAGCTTCAAGAACGATGCGCGGACCTTCCTCGACGCCGCCCTCTCCTATGATTTCGGCTATCGCGACCCGCGCCTCGAAGGCGTCAAACTGCAGATCAACGCCCGCAATCTTCTCGACAGCCAGGATGCGATCTGCTCGGCCGGCTA
This sequence comes from Taklimakanibacter lacteus, assembly GCA_003576695.1. GTDB lineage: Bacteria > Pseudomonadota > Alphaproteobacteria > Rhizobiales > Aestuariivirgaceae > Taklimakanibacter > Taklimakanibacter lacteus. The sequence goes on along the minus strand of QOZQ01000004.1, from coordinate 12,632 downwards.
TTGCTACCGCGACGAAGGTCGCGCTTTGACCGCCAGCCTGCGCTACCGGTTCTGATCGTCATGGTCGGCGCGCCGAAAGCAACCTCATCGCCCCCCGCCATCGTCCTCGGCATTGGCGGCCTCTATGTGGCCCAGAGCATCATCGGCGGCATCACCTGGACCAGCCTGCCGGCGGTCATGCGCGACCAGGGCATGGCGCTCGACCGCATTGGCCTGCTCTCGCTGGTCATCCTGCCCTGGGCCCTGAAGTTCCTGTGGTCGCCCGCCATCGAACGCTATCGCCGTCCGGCCGTGGGCGGAGACCGCAGCGGCGCCATCATCGCGGCAGGCGGGCTTCTCTCCCTTTCGGGGCTTGCGGCGCTCGCCGGGCTCGGTCCCCAGCTATCGCTTCCCGTTCTCCTCTGCCTGATGCTCATCGCCTTCGCCGCCTCGACCGTCGACATCGCCTGCGACGGCTTTGCCGTGCAGAATCTGGCGACCGCCCATCACGGCTGGGGCAATGCCGCGCAGGTCGGCGGCGCCTATCTGGGCTCGGCCATTGGCGCCGGTCTGTTTCTCGTTCTGGTCGCCGGTTGGGGATGGGCGTCGGCCGTCACCGCCATGGCTGCTCTCATCGCCCTCATCGGTTTGCCTTTCCTGCTGGGCCCGGCGCGGCTTGTGGCGGGTGCCGCGCATACGCACAAGCCTTCACTCATCGCCGCCTTGCGCCGGCCCGAGATCCGCCGCGGACTTCTGGCCGCCGCCATCTATATCATCGCCCACAAGGCTGCTCTTTCCATGCTAGGGCCCTTCATGATCGATGCCGGGCTCGACCTCGCCGGCGTCGGCATCGTCAATGGCGCCGGCAGCATGTTCGTCGGCCTCGCCGCGGCTTTGCTCGGCGGCGCGCTGGTCCGGCTCTGGGGCACCCGGCCGGTGCTCATTCTGGCACTCGCACTCCAGGCCGCCGCTCTGTTCTTCTTCGCCACATTCGACCTGACCCAGGGCTCGAAGCCCTTGCTGATGGCTGTCGCCATCGTGAGCTCGTCCGGCGTCATGGCGCTGGGCTTCGTGGCGCTCTATGCCCAGTTCATGCATTGGTCGGACCCGCACCAGGCGGGTGTCGATTTCACGCTGTTCCAATGCATGGACGCGCTCATCAGCATGGCAAGCGGCGTGGCGGCGGGCTATGGCGCCGAGTGGTTCGGCTATGGCGCGCTCTTCGGCATGGCGGGCGCCCTCGCGCTGATCGCCATTCCGGCCATGGCGTTCGTGGTCTCTTACCCTTCCTCGCTTTCATCATCGCTCTCGCCCGCAACGCCGCGCCGCCAATAGGCGACGGCGAGATGCCGGTCGCGCTTCAGGCCCCACGCCTTGCGGAAGATGCTGCGGATGGCGCGAAAATCCTGGAACTCTGAAGCCGCCCAGACATAAAGATCGGGCTCCGGCGCATGAGGCCCTAAGGCGCGCAAGGCCTCGACCAAGAGGCCGGTAGTGCCGGCGGCGCGTCCTTCGCGATAGAGCCAGGTGATCCGGGTTCCCTCACGTTGAGGTGCGATGGCATCGGCAGGTGAATCGACCTCGATGATCGCCTCTGCCCGCGTCGCCGGCGGCAGCTGCTCGAGAATCCGCGATATGGCCGGCAGCGCCGTGTCGTCACCGAGGAGCAGGAGATTGCCGGCATCGGGCACATCGCCGCCGCCCGGTCCGATCATGCCGATCACATCGCCGGGGACAGCCATTTCGGCGAAGGCAGAGCCCGGCGAATGGCTGCCCGCATGGATGACGAAATCGATATCGACCCAGCCGGCCGCAGGATCGATGGCCCTGATCGTATAGACGCGGATGGTCAGCGCGTCGTTACCTTTGGGCCACAGGATGAGCCCATCCTGACCGACAGTCGGCCAGACGGGCGCGCGATCCTTAGGCGGCAACAGCAGGCGCACATGCAGCCCGCCATGGCTGAAGCGCTGCAGGTCGGCGCCTTGAAAGCGCAGCCGGCGCAGATGCGGCGAGAGGTTTCTTGCCGCCACCACGCGGAGCTCACGGAAGAACACCGGCCGGCCGGCATCCTGCCCGTCGCCCTGCCATCTCAGGCCGCGCGTATCGCCGAAATGCTCCGCGAGATGGGCGGCCACCGCCATCTTCATATAGGAAAGGCAGGTCTCGTCGGCTGCGAACACCTTGATATGCGCGCAGCCCGGGGCCAGCTCAGCGGTGAGTGAGCCATAATGGGTACGGAATTCCCATTTATCCGTCACACCGGTATCGATCTCGTAGTCGCGATGCTCGATGCGGAGCTTCTCTATCACCGGCCGGATCGCATCATCATGGATATGGGTTTCGGCGCTCATCTGGCGCATAGCGGACCTCTCGATTGACGTTGAGGCGATCGGCCATGGATGGCGGGCGGCTATTACCGAAGCACCGGCAGGGTTCTTGCCGCCGCCAGGGGGGCCTGTCAATCGCGTGATGAAATTTTAATCACCCGTCGGCATGGCAATGATCGAATTTCACTCTCGTCCATGGACCCTGATCCCGGTACATTTGGGCAGACTGTGCCGTCGGAGACATCCATTTCATGAAGCGAGGGTCCTACCCTGTCGACGATACCAGGAAGATCGCCGTTGCGGCGGGAACCGTCTTGCTGGCGGAAGGAACCACATCGGGCCGCATCTATGTCCTGGACGATGGCACGCTCGAGGTTGCGCGCGGAGAAACGCAGGTGGCCCTGATCAGCGAGAAAGGGGCGATCTTCGGCGAGATGTCGCTGCTTCTCGAGACGCCGCATACGGCGACGGTTCGCGCCCTGACGCCGGCGGTCGTTCACGAATTCACCGATGGCGCGGATTTCCTCAAATCGGATCCCGCCACGACATTGCTCGTCGCGCGCCTGCTGGCCAGGCGCCTCCATTCGGCCACGACCTATCTCGTCGATCTGAAGCGCCAATATGCCGGACACGGCACCCATCTCGCGATGGTGAGCGAGGTGCTGGCGAGCCTCGTCCATCAGCAGCCGCCGGAATTTCTCCCTGGCTCGGAGCGGCTCGATACGCCTAAGACATGACCCATTCCGGCGGCCGCTGCAGGTGCGGCAGCGGCAGCGCGAAGGGCTCGTCGAAGCGGAACGATTGAATCCCCGCCGACGACATCCAGACGGCCTCCCGCGACTGCGTATCGAACATGATATGTGCCGGCGGCGCCCCTGAATGACAGCCCGTATTGAAGACAAAGGTCGATCCGATGCGGTCGACCCAGGAGCCGCCCTTGACGAAAGGCGATTGATGAACATGGCCCGAGAGCACGATATCCGGCCGGTATTTCGCGATCCACGCGCCGAGCACGGCATCGCCCGAATCCCGGCTGCCGGTCCAGCTGACGGGCGAATGATCGGGCGGCGCGTGATGCACCCAGATCCATGGGCCCGTCCGCCGCTTCGCATCTGCCGCGAGCTGGGCTTCTATCCTGTCGCGCATCAGCGGGCCATCCCACCAGGCGCATACGGAGATCAGCGTGTTCTCGATCTCGAAGGACTCGCCATCCGAGGAAACCCGCGCATGCCGGCACTCCGAAATCCACTTGGCGACCTTTTCGCCCGAGGCATCGCGCGAATCGAGATCGTGATTGCCGGAGCAGATGAGGACATGCGTCTTGCTGCGCAGGAGCTCCATATATTTCCGCACCACGACGGTCTGCGCCCAGCCTTCCACCAGCGAGCTCAGATCGAGATGATCCCCTGCCAGGATGACCAGATCGAAGCGATCGGCCTCGTTCACCACCCAGTCGAATTGCGGCAGCGAGTAATGCAGATCGGCGACGACGAGGCATCTCATGGGCCGCAGCTTCGTGCTTTGGCCCGACTTTGTCCATCGTCCTTGAATGAATATGCATCTTGCGGACTTCCGGTGCCTTGCTAGTGTTCCGCCCTCACAAAGGGAGGATTTGCCTTGCGCACCAAGAAGATCGTCAATGACGGGGCGAAAGCGGTCGATGAGATGCTGGACGGCATGTTGGCCGCGCATCCGAGGCATTTGCGCGCCGTCGCCGGCAGCCCCCGGTCCATCGTCGCGAAAGAGGGCCCGCGTCCCGGCAAGGTCGGCCTCGTCATTGGCGGCGGATCCGGCCACGAGCCGACCTTCCTGGGCTTCGTCGGCAAGGGCCTCGCCGATGCCGCGGCCGTCGGCAATGTCTTCGCCTCGCCGCCGCCCGACCCGATCCTCGAATGCGCCAAGGCGGTGAATGGCGGCGCGGGCGTTCTCTTCATGTACGGAAATTATGCCGGCGATGTCATGAATTTCGACATGGCGGCCGAGCTCGCGCAGATGGAGGATATCGAGGTCCGCACTGTGCTGTCGACAGATGACGTCGCCTCCGCCCCGCGCCATGAACGCGCCAAGCGCCGCGGCGTCGCCGGCAATTTCTTCATCTTCAAGGCGGCGGGTGCCGCTTGCGACCGCATGCTCTCCTTCGACGAATGCGAGCGCATCGCGCGCAAGGCCAATGACCACACTTTCACGATGGGCGTGGCGCTCGCCCCCTGCTCGCTGCCGCAGACGCGGAAGCCCAATTTCGACATCGGGCCCGACGAGATGGAGATCGGCATGGGCATTCATGGCGAGCCCGGCGTCGCGCGCGGACCGCTCCAGAGCGCCGATCAGGTCACCGATGCCATGCTCAACCGGATGCTCGCCGAGATGAGCCTGTCGCGCGGCGACAAGGTCGCCGTGCTGGTCAATTCGCTGGGCGCGACGCCGCTGATGGAGCTCTACATCATGAACCGCAGGCTGGCGCAGCGCCTGTCCGATCTGGGTGTGGCCATCCATGCCACCTGGGTCGGCAATTACTGCACGTCGCTCGAAATGGCAGGGGCCTCGCTCACGCTGCATCACCTCGATGGTGAATTGCAGACGATGCTGGATCACCCTTGCGATTGCGCGATGTTCCGGGGATGACGGACATGCCGATCGACAGTTCCGCTTTGGTGAAGATGTTCAATGGCATCGCCGAGGCGCTCGAGGCCGACAAGGAGCGGCTCTGCGCGCTTGATGGCGTGATCGGCGATGCCGACCACGGCATAGCCATGGCGCTGGGCTTCGCGGCGGCGCGCGACGCGCTCGCCTCTCTCGATGTGGCGGCGACATCACCCACGCAGATCTTCAACACCGCCGCGAAATCCTTCCTGAATGCGGTCGGCGCCTCCAGCGGTCCCCTTTACGCGACCGCGATGATGCGCGCCGGCGCCGCCATGAAGGAGAAATCGACGCTCGCGGCCGCCGATATTGCCGGCATGATCGAAGCCATGGCCAGGGGAATCCAGGACCGCGGCAAGGCGGAAATAGGTGAAAAGACCATGGTCGATGCCTGGGCGCCGGCCGCCGCGGCAGCCGCCGAAGCGAAAGCGGCCGGCAAGGACGCCACCGCGATCCTGTCCGCAGCCTTGTCTGCCGCGCGCGATGGCGCGGAAGCGACGAAGTCCATGATCGCCGGCAAAGGCCGGTCGTCACGCCTGGGCGAGCGCGCGCTTGGCCATATCGACCCCGGCGCCGCTTCGGCGGTCACCATCCTGGAAGCGATGGCCAAGGCTTTGACGAGCTGAGAATGCCCTGCTTTATTCCTGGCGGAAAGTGTGCATCACCTGGTCCGACAGCGGCTTCAGCAGATAGGAGAGCACGGTGCGCTCTTCCGTCGCGATGAAGGTTTCGACCGGCATGCCGGGCAGCAGCTTGACCATGCCCAGCCTGTCGAGCTGGTCGGCCGGGATGTCGATCCGGGCCGTATAGAAGCTGTGCCCGGTCCGCTCGTCTTGCGTGACATCGGCCGAGACGCGCATCAGTATGCCGTCGATCTCGGGCGTCATCTGCTGGTTGAAGGTCGAAAAGCGCAAGGCCACTTTCTGTCCGGGATGAACCCGATCGACTTCGGCCGGCATGATGCGCGCATCGACGGCCAGTGCGGTCGCGGACGGAATGATCAGCATCAGCGATTCGGCCGCCCGCACGACGCCGCCGATCGTATGCACGGCAAGCTCATGCACGGTGCCCGATTGCGGCGCCGTGATGGTGAGCCTGTCCAGCTGGTCGCGCGCCGCGGTCCGGCGTTCCTCGAGCTCGGCGAGCTTGGTCCTGAGATCGGCGAGTTGCTCGCCGACTTCCGAGCGCAGCTTCTGATCGATCTGGATGATCTCGAGCTCCATCTCGGCGATCCTGCCCCTGGCCTGGGCGATGCTGGCGACGAGCTGCGCCTTTTCGCCATCGAGCCGCGCGGCGCTGCGTTCGAGATCGGTCAGGCGCGCCAGCGTCATCAGGCCCTGCTGGTAGAGTTGCCGCGTGCCCTCGAGCTCCTTGGCGACGAGCACGATCTCACGTTTCTTGGCCTGCGCCTGTCCGGTGAAGCCGTCGACCTCCTGCCCCAGTTGCGCGATCCGCTCGCGCAAGAGCCGCTTCTGGCCCGCCCTCTCGGTCTTCCTGAGCGCGAACAGGGTCTGCTCGCCGGAGAGGATCTTCTTGAGACCGGCCTCGCCTGCCCGCGCAGCAAGCTCCGCCGGGAAGGCGACCTCATCGGTTCCTTCGCTCTCCGCCTCGAGCCGCGCCTTCCGCGCCGCCAGCTCATCGAGGCCGCCCAGGATGATGGCGAGACTGGCGCTGGCCTGCGTGCCGTCGAGCAGGATCAGGAGATCGCCCGCCGCGACCTTGTCGCCATCCTTGACCCTGAGCTCCTTCACCACCCCACCGGTCGGGTGCTGCACCTTCTTCACATTGTTTTCGACGACGAGGATTCCGGGCGCAATGACGGCGCCCGCCAGCTTGGTCGCCACGGCCCAGCTCGTCATGCCGCCGAGAAGCAGGACCACGACCGCGAGGCCGAGCTTTACGTGGCGTCCGATCGACTTCTCCCCTTCACCCGCGACGGTCACGACCTGCCTCCCACCACCGCGACGGCCGGGGGCCGGCGAACCCGCTGCAGCACATCGGCCTTGCTGCCGAAGGCCTGGACCCGGCCCTCCGCCAGCACCAGCAGCATGTCGACCGCCGCGAGCACATTGGGCCGGTGCGCGATGACGATGACGACGCCCGACCGCTCGCGCACACCGAGGATGGCGCGGGTGAGCGCTTCCTCTCCCTCCGAATCGAGATTCGAATTCGGTTCGTCGAGGACGACGAGGAAGGGGTCCTGATAGAGGGCGCGCGCCAGGGCGATGCGCTGCCTCTGGCCGGCCGACAGCAAGGCGCCGCCCTCACCGATGCGCGTCTCATAGCCGGACGGAAACCGCAATATCATCTCATGCACGCCCGCCGCCTGCGCCGCGGCGATGATGTCCTCAGGCATGGCCTCGGGCGCGAAGCGCGCGATATTCTCCGAGATCGAGCCGTCGAAGAGCTGCACCTCCTGCGGCAGGTAGCCGATGCTGTCGCCCAGCGTCTTCTGCGGCCAGAGCTTGAGAGCCGCCCCATCGAGGCAGATTTTGCCCTGTCCCACGGGCCAGACGCCGACCAGTGCCCGCGCCAGGGATGACTTGCCGGAAGCGCTCGGCCCGATGATGCCGAGCGCCGTGCCGGCCTCAACGCTGAAGCTGGCATCGCTGATCGCAAGCATCGATGCGCCTGGCGGCGAGATGCCGGCATTCTCGACGGAAAGGCTTGACTTGGGTCTCGGCAGGGACAGCTGCAGGGATTGCGTCGGCAGGTCGTCGATTACCCGGTTGAGGCGTCTTGCCCCCTGGCGCGCCGCCTGGAAGCCGCGCCAGTTCGCGATCGCTTGCTCCACCGGCGCCAGCGCCCGGGCGCTCAGGATCGAGCCCGCGATGATGATGCCGGCCGTCGCCTCGCCATGGATGACGAGATAGGCGCCGACCGCGAGCACGGCCGATTGCAGCACCATGCGCAGCGCCTTCGACACGGCGCCCAGTCCGCCGCTAATGTCATGCGCCCGTTCCTGGGCGGCGAGGAAGCGCGCATTGAATTTCTCCCACTTCGCCATGAGCCGCCCCTTCATCGCCATGGCCGTGGCGGCCTCCGCATTGCGCGTGCAGGCCTGCGTCCAGCCGTCGCGCTGGTTGGCGCTGAGGCTCGCTTCCGCCGCGGGCTTGCGGGTCAGGAATTCGGTGGTGAGGGTGAGGGAAAGCAGGATGAGGGCCCCGATGGTGACGGTGATGCCGATCCAGAAATGCAGGGCGAAGCAGAAGGCCAGATAGGCCGGTATCCAGGGCAGGTCGAACAGCGCCAGAAGCCCGCCGCCCGAGATGAAGGACCGCATCTGGTCGAGATCGCGCAGCGCCGACGGCCCGTCGGCGCTTCTGCGCTGGGCAAGGGGAAGATGCAGCACGGCATCGAACAGGCGCGTGCCGAGCGAGCGGTTGAAGGAATTGCCGACACGCACCAGGATGCGGGAGCGGATGACATCGAGCAGCGCCTGGGCGCCGAACAGCAAGGCGGCGAGAATGGCGAGCGCCACCAGGGTCGGCACGCTGCCGCTCGGCAGGACGCGGTCATAGACCTCGAGCATGAAGATGGCACCGGTCAGCATCAGGACATTGATGATGCCGCTGAAGAACGCGACCCACAGGAACGTGCCCTTGAAGTGCGCAAGGGCCTGGCGCAGCTCGGAAGCGGGATGGGCCGTCAATGGGGGCATGGATGTATCAGACTTTGTGCCGTCGATGGTCGCCGGGATCGCAATCGGCCGGCGATTATAGGCCGCAACGATACATGATCCGTTAACAGTCCCGTGCCGCCCCCCGGCGCCGCCCTGAGCATCCCGGCCATCGGGTCACGAAGGGCTCGGAAGCGGCTCTGAGTGCCTGGCGGGAGGCTGCGCCACCGGGCGAAACTCGATGGGCGGTCCCGTCCAGTCGAAGGGCGCCCTGGGCACTTCAGGCACGCAGGCCGTCATCATGGTCTGCCCATGGGCGTTGCGGATCTCGAAGACGATTCCGGACCGCGCCATGCTTTCGCATTGCGCCCACTGCTCGATCGAAATCCAGTCAACCATCGAAATCGCCTTCTTCAAATACCCTCATGCTGAGGTGCGAGCGAAGCGAGCCTCGAAGCATCCCTCAGGATAGAGCCGAGCCTGCTGCACAAGACCCTTCGAGGGCCGCTCCGCGGCCACCTCAGGGTGAGGGTGGATGGCACGAACTGAACTCATGACCATCTAGCCGAGCAGGAACCCTCGGTCCAAACTGGCCAGCCAGTTGTCATGGAAGCTCTGCCAGTCCCAGCGGTGATCGGTATCGACCGGCAGCGGCAGCTGATCCAGGTCGAACCCCTCGCCATGGGCCGTGGCGGTCGCGGTTTGCGTGGCCGCCACGCTGGAGGTGAACTGGCCATTGCTGAACTGGGCCAGCTCGATGCTGACGAGCCTGTCCGTTCCATCGGGAGACTCGGCACGCAGATCCGTCACCGTCCACGAGCCGTCGGAATTCTTCACCCAGCTGTAGTCGGTCGAGGCGCCCGAGAACACCGCGGTGTCCGTGCCGGAGCCGCCATTGAGGGTGTCGGCGCCCGCGCCGCCGATCAGCGTGTCGTTGCCGCCCGCCCCGTTCAGCTTGTCGTTGCCCAGGCCGCCCGTCAGCGTGTTGGCATAGCTGTTGCCGCTGAGCGTGTCGGCGAAGTCGCTGCCGATGATGTTCTCGACGCTGGAGAAGGTGTCGCGATAGGCATCGCCCTTGCTGCCTGAGGTGGTCGTCATGCTGGCGACCACCCCGGCCGTCGCATTGGCGTAGGAGGCCGTGTCGATTCCGGCCCCGCCGCTGAGCGTATCGCGGCCGGCGCCGCCGATCAGCAGGTCGTTGCCGTCGCCGCCATAGAGCTTGTCGTTGCCGGTGCCGCCGTCGAGCGTGTCGGCTCCGGCATAGCCATAGAGCACATCGGCGCCACCGAGGCCGGAGATGATGTCATCGAGTGCGGAGCCCTTCAGCGTGTTGTTGGCGGAGGTGCCGGTCAGCGTAAGGCCGCTGGGCGGCGGTGGCTCGGGCGGTGGCGGCGGCGGGTCGGCCAGCACTTCCGCCAGCGTATAGGTCTTGTCGCTGAACTGGAACTGCTCGACGTTCCAGACGATGTCCGAGCCGTCGGGCCCGCCGCTGCGCAGGTCGACCACGCTGAGCGAGCCGTCGGAAAGCTGTGTCACCTGATACTGCGAGCGCAGGCCGCTGAACACGGCCGTGTCGCTGCCCTCGCCGCCCTGCAGCGTGTCGTTGCCGGCATCGCCGGTGAGCCGGTCATTGCCGGCGCCGCCATCGAGCATGTTGTTGGCGGCATTGCCGATGAGCACGTCGGCGGCCGAGGTGCCGATGGCGTTCTCGATCAGCGAGCGCAGGTCGCCATTATAGAGCAATGCGTTGGCGATATTGCCGGCGGCGACCTTCGAGCCGTCATAGTGGAGCACCGCCAGCTGCGCGCTGGACGCGGTCGACCAGTTTCCGGGCCGCAGATCGACGGTGACGCCCGTGCTGTAATTCGAGAAGTCATAAGTGTCGTTGCCGCCGCCGTCCCAGATGGTGAGGAAGATCTTGTTGGCGGCCGGCGTGCCCTGGCCGACGCCATTGATGAACATCTCGCCGGTCGTGGTGCTCCATGTATAGGTCGTGTTGCCGCTGTTCGTACTGAAATTGGCGCCATACATCTTCTGCAGGCCGGCGATGTCGTACATCATCAGCGACTGCGGATAGCTGCCATAGGCATTGGTATAGCCGCCGCTGGTCGACTGGCCGATATAGGAGCGATAGCTCATCACCGAATATTCGAGTGAATCGCGATCGAGCGGCATCGCGCCGAACGAGCCGTCAACCGTGTGCGGATGCTTCAAGCCCATGCCATGACCGAGCTCGTGCATGAACGAGGCATAGGCATAGTTGCCGAGGACCGGATTGTCGTAATAGCCCTTCGAATTGTTGAACCAGGCATCGCCGCCCTCGGCGAGCGTGGTGGGATAATAGGCCCAGGCGGTGCCGGGCTTGTCCGACATGGCGAGCCTTATATCGGCATGCTGGCTCGAGGTTTCGGTGATTTCCGTGAAGGTGATGTTGGCGACCGCCGAATAGCCGGCGAGGATGTCGCGCACCGCCTCCTGCTGCGTGGCGTTCAGCCCCTCGAAATTGGAGGAGGGTTCGCCCGAACCATAGCCCGAGCCATAGAAGGAGGCGCTCGTCGGGAAACTGTAGGTGAAGCTGCTGACGGCCCATTTGTCGCCGGACAGCACGCCGTCGACATAGGCATTGCCGGTTGGTGAGATCGTGCTCGTGGCAGGCATTCGGTATCTTCTCCCTCGCCCGGACGGCGTTTGCCCGGAGGTGAAGACTTATCCGGACCTGCTATCGGTTGCCTTAAGGTAACGGATAAAATTGTAGGAAGACCTAAGGCCTGAGGCGGATCTCGAATCCGAGAGAGGTGAGGATGGCGATGGAGCGCTTGAGGCGGTCGGCCTCGCGGCGCACTTCGTCCACGAAGGAGGCCCCCGTTCCGTCCAGGCCGGTGATCCCGAGACGCTCCCATTCCGAACGGACAAAACGCTCGGCAATCTGACCGATTTCCTCGTCCGTCATTTTCCACGCCCAAAAGTTCCCTGCCGGACGATGCCATGCCCGAAGCGGCAAAGCGACCTTTCGTCAGGCCATATCAACGCTTTGGCTAAACTTGTGGATATGCGGCTCGCCCTGATCGCGGATTAACCGGATTTTAACCAGCCATGGTTTTCTGCCGGCTCATTCTTCCCGGCGCATGGGTGCGATCGTGATATTTCCCAAATCTCACGCCTTGGCCCGCAAGGTCAAGCAGCACCGCGACGGAGCGGCCGTTGCCAATTAAATGCACTGTCACCGAAACTCGTGATGATTGCTCCCTCAGTGATTGATCTTAAGCTTGTCCTTTAGGACCTTCTCAACAGTTGCCTTGTCCTGTCCCGGACTGGTCACTTCCAAAAAATGAATTGCGATAAGCAGCGAGAATCCATTGCGGGCAATTGCAAGTTTGTCCGCATCTAAGTTCAAATACCATTTAAGGTACTCGGGATAGCTACCTTGCATGGTAACGCCAGATCCCCTTAGAATTTCATTTAAAACACATAAGACGTTTTCGTTGACACCGGCATTGACCGCGACGCCTATTATTACCTTGACGACCTCAAATCCGCGTCTCGATTGCAAGAGGTAACAATCTGGATGAGCTACCGTGCTAAGCTTTTCGCCTTCTTTTGCAAAGTACTGACGCGGCTGCTTTTGTTCGTCCGCATTTGAAAGCAGCAGAACTTCTATTTCTGCATCACTGCCTGCCGATACACTGTCAACGATTCTTGCCATTAAAATGTCGCTAAGCTCTTGAGCGGCCAAGCCACAATCGTCACTCCCGCAGTATATTGATATCCTGGGAGGGCGAGCAAATTTCACGAGTTGTTGTGTCTGTGCAAAGGCCGCCCTCAGATAGATGTCGAGAGCTTTCTGGTCGAATTCCTTCGCGTGCACGACATTCACGCCTGCTATCAAAATCAGTAGGCTGAGGACAAATCCAACGAAGAACTCTCGAAAATATCCCCGAGAACAAACATTTCGGTGATGTGGTGGACGGCGCCCGCCAGCGGCATCTGATGTGCCAAGATGGGTCCGTTGTAAGATCCATCTGAGGAGCCATCCACCATGACGAAGATTACCACCATTGGTCTTG
>QOZQ01000003.1 GCA_003576695.1 Taklimakanibacter lacteus | reverse complement strand
TCGGGATCATGCTTTTCCTTCCGCATGATCTGATCCGAAAAGTCGAGCAACTTTTCGGGATCATGCTTTTCCTTCCGCATGATCTGATCCGAAAAGTCGAGCAACTTTTCGGGATCATTCTCTATTTTTTCGCGCTCAAGAGCGGTGTCAGCACTTCCAGCAGCGTCTGGGCGCGCTGGCGCAGTTCCAAGGCTACGCCTTGATCGGCAATGATTGCGTTAAGATAGCGGTTCGCCATGGTGTAGTCGCCGGTGCGGTAGGCCGACAGCGCGAAGATCTCGCGCGCAAGCCCGCGCCAGGGGCTCTGCTCGTTGTCGAACGAGCCGAGCCTGGTGATGAGTTCGGCCGGGGCCAGCTTATCGACGAGCGCATAGCCCGCCCGCAGCCTGGCCAGGTCGCGGATCGATTGCTCGTTGTTCTGGTCGTTGGCGATGGCGTCATAGAGGGCAACACCTTCATCGGTCTTGCCGGCTGCCGTGAGCGCCGCCGCCTGGCGCAGGCTCGCAAGCTTGGCGTAGCCCTTGTGCTCGATCGCGGCAAAGGCGGCATCGGCATCCGCCGTCTTGCCCTCACCCTGGAGCTTGACCCCCTCGGTGAAGACGCGGGCGGCCGTTTCAGACTGGCTCAGCTGCCAATACTGCCAGCCCTTGAAACCCCCGACGCCGAGCACGATGGCCACTGCCAAGGCCGTGAAATAATTGCCATATTGAGCCCAGAGCTTCTTGGCCTGGTCTTGGCGGACTTCCTCGTCCACTTCTCTGAACAGCGATTCATCGCTCACTTTTGGGGGCTCCCGAATGACGGCTTTAAGGCTTTGATGAAGCTGCTAATTTAGCCAAACGGCCAAATCAAGGCAAATCGACCTCGCCGGCCCTGGCCGGCATTCCCGGCGAGATCAGCCGGTAACCTCGAAGGAGGTGATGAGGCCGGAATCGACCCGTTCCGCAATGGTGCTCTGGATGCCCCATTTGCCGGGATTATCGGCCACGAAGCCCAGCTTAACCTGCTTTTCGGCCGGGATCACCATCGTGTCGCGGAAAGGCTGCGGCTGCTCGTCGATGACCTGCCAGACATGGCCATGGATATGGAGCGGCTGGTCGAATTTGGTCCGGTTGTCGACCGCGAGGATCACCGTCTCGCCCCGCGCGAAGGTGGCCCAGGGGTCGGCTCCCAGGCCCGCCGTCCCATTGATGGCCCAGGCCATGCCTCTTTCGAGAAGGGACCTGAGGTCGAGCCTCTCGCCATCGAAGACCGCCCCCGTCATGCCGCCCTTCTCGCCACCTTCGAGAAGGAAGGGAACGGTCTTCGCCGCAGCCATGTCGAGACTGGCGGAAACCGGATTGGGCGGCAGGGCGAAATTATCGGGAAGTTCCGTTTTGACGGCGGGACCTTTGCGCTCGAGATAGGCCGCTTCGATGATGTCTTCGAACAAGTTGACGGCAAGCGTGATGCTTTCTTCGCCCTCCTCCACCAGGAGATCGCTTCTCTGCCCCGGCGCCAGGACAAGGCCCGAAGCACCCAGCTGGCGGGGTGGCACCGGCTGGCCATCCTCGGCGATCACCAGCGGATCGGCGCCCTTGACCAGCAGGGACATGGTGCGGACATTGGCGGCGTTGAGGACACGCAGGCGCACGAGCCCTGCGGGCATGTCGATCTTCGGGCGGTAGCTGCCATTGACCGTGAACCAGTTGCCGAGGCGTCCTTGCGCAATGGCGTCTTCGAGGTTGCCGAATGTGTCGGCCTCGATCTGGCCGTCATCGGTGAGCCGCCAGTCGTCGAAGACCAGCGTCGTGTCGGCGAGTCTGGTGAACGGCTCCTTTTCCTCGACCACCACCATCGCATAGAGTCCCATCTCGCGTTGCCGCGACACATCGGCGACCGGCGACAGCCAGAAGGTTCCGGCATCGGGGGCAGCGAAGACGCAGTCGAAGGCATTGTCCACGCCCGGCGCCACGCTGATGCTCATCATGCCGGAGGGGCCGCGGATGCCGTACCAATGCAATGCGACCGGCCTGTCGAGCTCATTGAGGAAACGCAGCTTGAGTTCCTCACCCTGGCGGGCGCGCAGCACCGGGGGCGGCCATTCACCGGACAGGCTTTCGAGCCGCGCCGCCGGACGGTCGCCCTCCATGAGCTTCGCTGCAACCGGACGCATCGTCAGGACGGTGAAGCCGTCTTCCGCCGTCTGGGCGAAAAGCCGACCAGGGAGCGCGGCAAAGGCAGCACCGCTTGCGACAAAGGAGCGCCGTGAGAGGATCATCGATCTCCCCCTTTACGATTCGGCACTCCTTATAGCAGGTTCAGTCCTTGATCTCGTAGGTATTCGCCGGCGCCGGGAAGCTCCGTGCACGGACTTCCGTCGCATAGGAGCTGATCGCCTTTTCAATGGCCTTGCCGACTTCACCGAATTCGCGCACGAACTTCGGAACGCGCGGCGACAGGCCCAGCATGTCTTCCATCACGAGGATTTGACCGTCGCATTGGGCCGAGGCGCCAATGCCGATGGTCGGGATCGGTATGGCCTTGGTGAGCTTCGCCGCCAAGGGCTCGACCAGCGCCTCGAGGACGACGGCGAAGGCGCCGGCTTCGGCCACCACCCGCGCATCCTCCTCGATCTCGGCCCACTGGTCACGCTTGCGACCTTGCGTCTTGAAGCCGCCCAGCACATTGATCGATTGCGGTGTCAGCCCGATATGCGCCATCACCGGAATGCCGCGCTCGGTGAGGAAGCGGATGGTTTCGCCCATGCGCCGGCCCCCTTCGAGCTTGATGCCGCCGCATTGGGTTTCCTTGATGATGCGCGCCGCGTTCTGGAAGGCCTGCGCCGGGCTCTCCTCATAGGATCCGAAGGGCATGTCAACGACGACGAGCGCCCGCTTGGCGCCCCGCATCACGGCGCGGCCATGCATGATCATCAGCTCGAGAGGCACCGGCAGGGTCGATTCAAAGCCGTGCATCACCATGCCCAGCGTGTCGCCAACCAGCAGGAAGTCGCAGTATTTATCGGCGATGGCCGCGGTATGGGCATGATAGGAGGTGAGCGCGACGATCGGCTCCCTGCCCTTGCGGGCGGTGATGTCGGGCGCGGTGAGGCGTTTCTGGTCGCTATGCAGTGACATAGCGGGGAACCTATCCCGCTCGGCTGCCTTGGGCAACCTGTTGATTTTGCACATCTGGTCCATGGTAAAGCCGCTTTCTGGCCGGCAGGGCGCGCATGGTGCATATGCTGTAACGAAGTGCCGGGGATCGACGAAAGAGCCGTCGAACCCCATATTAAGGCCCGAACTTCGGACATGGAGGACAATCTTGAAAACCTATAAGAAGACCAAGGAAGCCCTTTCCAGCCTGACGCCCGAGCAGTTTCGGGTCACCCAGAACAGCGGCACCGAACGCCCCTTCGCCAATGAATTCTGGGATCACAAGGAGCCCGGCCTCTATGTGGATATCGTCTCTGGCGAGCCGCTCTTCACCTCGCTCGACAAGTTCGACAGCGGCTGCGGCTGGCCGAGCTTTACGACGCCGGTCGATGCCGGCAATGTGGTCGAGAACCGGGACCTGAGCCACGGCATGATCAGGACCGAGGTTCGCTCGGCGCATGGCGACAGCCATCTGGGCCATGTCTTTCCCGATGGCCCGCGCGACGCCGGAGGCCTGCGCTACTGCATAAACTCGGCGGCGCTGCGCTTCATCCGGGTGGATGAGCTGGAAGCCGAGGGCTATGGCGACTATGCCAAGCTGTTTTCAAAGGAAGGAGCCCGCGCATGAGTGCCACGACTGAACGTGCCATCCTGGCGGGCGGCTGCTTCTGGGGCATGCAGGATCTCCTGCGCCGCTATCCGGGTGTTCTCTCCACGCGCGTCGGCTATTCGGGAGGTGACGTAAAGAACGCCACCTATCGCAATCACGGCAGCCACGCCGAGGCGATCGAGATCATCTTCGATCCCGCCAAGATCAGCTTCCGCGCGCTTCTGGAATTCTTCTTCCAGATCCATGACCCGTCGACATGGAACCGGCAGGGCAATGACATGGGTGCCAGCTATCGCTCGGCAATCTTCTACACGTCCGAGGAGCAGCGCAAAGTGGCGGAAGACACGATCGCCGATGTGAATGCATCGGGCCTGTGGCCAGGCAAGGTCGTCACCGAGCTCGCCCCTGTCGGCGATTTCTGGGAGGCGGAAGCCATGCACCAGGATTATCTGGAGCGCTATCCGAATGGCTATACCTGCCATTTCGTCCGCCCGAACTGGAAACTGCCGAAGCGGAACGCGGCTTGAGCAACTGAACCAGGTGCCCGCATCGGGCACCTGGATGTCGATCACAGCGACAAGGTCACCACCGGCACGCCCGTGAACAGCGGGTGGAGTTGCGCCACGACGCCATAGAGAGCGACGCCGATGACCAGCGAGATCACGTCATGGCCCTCGCGCACGATCGGCGACGGGCGCACGTCATTGACGACGCCGAGCGCCATATGCGCAAGCGCATAGACGAGCATGCCGCCGAAGAGGATGAGGCTTGCGCCATCGCCATTGGCGAGCAAATGGCCGACCGCCCAGAAGGCGACGGCCAGAGCCAGGGGAAAACGCAGCTTCTGGCGCCATGAGCCGCGAAACAGAAAAATCCCGAAACAGAGAAATGCCGGAAGGACCAGGACGAAGGTGGCGATCCTGCCCCAGGATGGCGCGTCATAGACGGGACTGAAGGGCGCCGTCCGCCAGCCCATGATGATGAGAACCAGCGGCAAGAGCGAGAGCAGGCCGAAGCCCGGCCCATAGAATTTGCCGAACCGCTGACGCCCTGCTTCGCGCAGGTGCGGGACAGCGAGGGTCAGGTGGCTGGCGGCAAAGAGGACTACGCCCAAGGCAAGCAGGATCATGTGAGGACGGGAACTTTGAACACGTAAGGATGGATGACGAAAAGGAAGACGAGATAGAGGATCACGCCGATGATCACGGCTCTGATATCCGACTTCACCTGCGGCTCATGCTGCGGAACCAGGCCTCTCGCCGTCGACAGGATGATGTCGAGCACGGCGAGCACCAGGATCGAGCCGAAGAGATACACATCCGGCCGCTCGCCATTGGCAAGAAGATGGGCAAGAGCCCACAGGCCGAAACCGATTGACATCGGCTGCTTCAGCCACAGTTTCAGATAACCCTTGCCATGCGAAGCGCCGATGAAGATGAAGGCCAGGAGCACCAGCCCCATCGCGGCATGGCGCGTCCAGGGAGCAGGTGTGTAGAGATAGTCGTCGGGCTCGAGCATGCCGCGCGTCGTATAGAAGCCATAGATCATGAGGCCGAGGCCGATGACGGAGACGAGCGAGAACAGGCCTTTATAAGGCCCTTCGCCCAGGCGCGCGAGCAGCCGATCGCGCGGCCCGCGCAACAGCATGGCCAACAGATGGGTGCCGATGAATATGACGATGCCGATGATGAGCAGGCTCATGATGGTTCCTCGCGAATGCTGGGTAATGTGGCCTGGTATGTCTTCCTGGTCTGCGCCGGCGGATCAGCGGCCGTAATAACGGCAACGCCAGCCTTTGCTGGTCCAACTGAGCATCAAGGTCGTGGCGTCGAACTGCTCGCGGCACAATTCATAGGCCTCGCTGCGCGACATCGCCTTGCGGCCCTTCTTGCCCTCACCCAGGCATATTGCCGTGGCACTGTCCGCGCTATTGATCACCTTGATGGGCGAGCGGCTGTAAAGGGTCGAGCAGGCCCAGGCCTGATCGTTCAACTTGGGATCCCAGTCGCGCGCCTCTGCCTCGCGCGTCGCGAAGGACAGTCCGGCGCAGAACGCCATGGCTGCCATGAACGCCGCTACGCGGCGGTGATTCTCTTGCCGTGTCATGGTCCGGCAAGTGTGCCACCAAACGCCCCCGGGGTGAAGTAGCGCCGCCGGACGTCTCAGTAGCGCCCGTAATAGAGGCAATGCCAGCGCTTGCCCTTCTTCTGGACGACGACGGTCGTGGCGCTGAATTTCCTCTTGCACCACTCGAAGACTTCCTTGCGGCTTGCCTCTGCGCCCGGCCCTTCCTGGCACACGATCTGCCCGTTCTTCTTGATGACGACACCGGTAATGTCCTTGCCGTAATGCGACCGGCAAATGGCCATGGCCTGTTTGTGCGATGGCCGCGCCGCCTCGGCAGGTGCCGGCATGTGGATCAGTGCCAGCAAGGAAAGCATGCCGGCAAATGTCGAAACAAGCACTGCTGCTCTGGTTACGGTCATGGGAATCTCTACCATGGGAAAAGTTGGTCAGTGACCTAGAAGCTGGTGCGCGGCTTATAGCGGCAAACCCAGCCACTCTTCTTCTTTTGAAGCATGATGGTTGTCGGACCAAATTTCTTCCGGCAACTCTCATAGGCCTCGGCGCGCGTCATCTCGCGCCTCACTTGCCACTGGCAGGTGAGCGTCCCGTTCTTGTTGACAATCACATTCGTAACCTTCTTGCCGTATTTGGCGCGGCAGGCGGCCATAGCCTGCTGGTGCGTGGGCTTCGCCGCCTCGGCGGGCGCCTGGATATCGCCGGCAACGAAGAGCAAGAGAAAAAGACAGGCGCCGAGCCGGATGCCCGCCGTCCAGAGCGATGACATGAAATCCCCCGGTTGTAGTTTACCAACGCCACAGTAGCGGGTCGGAAAGCTGCCGCAAGAGAAAAGGTTAACGCGGCGACGAGAAAATAAACCGAAACAATATCAATGTCTTATGCTCGCACCTGCGTCATTGCATTCCCAGGCAAAGACGGATTTCTCAATAATGCGCGCCGCCAAAAGAAAGAGTTCCCCTCGCCCATCAATATCGTATAGGTTGCGCCGCATTGGGCGCCCAATTCTCTTTCAAACTCACAAGGTGGAAGATGACTCAGACTGCCCAATTCGACGCCTGGAGCGCCGGCCAGAATTACGAACATTTCATGGGACGCTGGAGCCGCCAGATGGCGGCGAAGTTCGTTGCCTGGCTTGTGCCGCCGCGCCGCGCCAGCTGGCTCGAGGTCGGCTGCGGCACCGGCGCACTCACGGCAACTGTCCTCGCCGGCTGCAATCCGAAATCGATCCTGGCCACGGATCCCTCCAAAGACTTTATCGCCTATGCACATGCGCAGGCGAACGACAAACGGGTGCGCTTCGAAGTGGCGGACGGCCAGCAATTGCCGGCATCCAATGCCGATTTCGATGTGGTCGCCTCCGCTCTCGTTCTCAATTTCATTCCCGACAAGGCCAGGGCGCTTTCCGAGATGAAACGCGTGCTCAGGCCGAAAGGTCTCCTCTCCTTCTATGTCTGGGATTATCCGGGGGGCGGCATGGGGTTCATCGATGCCTTCTGGAAGGCTGCCGCCGCGATCGATCCCGGGGCCCGGGCGCTCGATGAAGGCACGCGCTTTCCGTTCTGCACGCGCCCCGGACTGGCCCAGCTCTGCGCCGATGCCGGCCTGCCGGCGCCGGTCATCGATGCGCTCGAGATCGAAACCGCCTTTCCGGATTTCGAATCCTTCTGGCGGCCCTTCACCCTGGGTGCGGGGCCGGCACCCGGCTATTGCGCGAAGCTGCCGGAGGAGGAGCGCAACCGCCTCAAGGCCAAGCTCGCCGAGATCGTCGGTGGCGATGGTCCCATCAATCTTGTCGGGCGCGCCTGGGCGGTGAAGACGACCTTGCCGTGATGCGATGCGGTGGCGCAATGAGAGAACAGGATGTGAAGGCGATCGTTATTCCAGCTATGTCCGGTTGATCGACACGCCGCCATCGACCATGAGCGCCGAGCCCGTCATGAAGCTCGATGCATCGGAGGCGAGAAACAG
The DNA here is from genome assembly GCA_003576695.1 of Taklimakanibacter lacteus. Taxonomy (GTDB): domain Bacteria; phylum Pseudomonadota; class Alphaproteobacteria; order Rhizobiales; family Aestuariivirgaceae; genus Taklimakanibacter; species Taklimakanibacter lacteus. The sequence continues at coordinate 519,699 of QOZQ01000003.1, read as the reverse complement.
CGCCGAGCGGGCAATTTCCTCAGGCTCGGCGAGGCGCTTCAGCGCATGCAGTCCCTCGACGAAGCTCCTGATCTCGGGCGTGTTGATGACGCTGCGGCCCATCGGCGTATCGGTGCCGCCGGGCAGCAGCGCATTGGCCCTGATCCCTTGGGCGCCGAACTCCGCGGCGATGACCTGCATCAGTCCAACCAGGCCGGCCTTGCCCGCCGCATAGGCGCCAAGATTGGGAAAGCCCACCGTGTGGCCGACAAAGGTCGAGGTGAAGATGAGCGAGCCGCCGCCCCGCTCGAGCATCGCCGGAACCTGATATTTCGCCGCCAGGAAGGCGCTGGTTAGGTTGGTGTCGATCGTCTCGCGCCAGCCGGCGACACTTATTTCCGGGACCGGCACCATCTCTCCCATCGTGCCGGCATTGTTGAAGGCGATGTCGAGGCCGCCAAATTCTTCGCAGGCCTTGTCGACCAGCTTGCGGGCAACCTCTTCGCTCTTTACATCGCCGGCGACCGGGACGGCCACGCCACCGGCGCGCGTGATCTCATCGGCGGTTGCTGCGAGCTCCGCTTTACCCCGCGCACAGAGAACAAGCCGTGCTCCTTCCGCGGCAAAGAGCCTGGCAGCAGCACGGCCTATTCCCGAACTTGCACCTGTGATGATAGCGATCTTGTCGGCGAGAGATGGCATGAGAGGAGTCCTTCATTGAATGATGCTCCTTCCTGATCCCTCAGCCGGCGCAACGCAGCCCGTTTCATGCGCGGCAAAAATGAAAGGATGCCTATAATTGCGAGACGACGCTATCGGGCCCGTTTCGCGGCGAAGGTCTGCTGCACGCGCCAGCCATTTCCCGTCCACAGCTCATTGCGCCAGGCGAAGGACTCCGCCCCGATATCGGCGAAGGACCAGCGCATGCGCGGCACCTCGCCTTGCGTCGTCTCGAGCACCACCTCATCGCCGATCCGGCGCGCGATGAAAGTCCGCACCACATGATGCATCGGCCCGATCCAGGTCGATTGCCACGCCTCGATCGCCGGATCATAGAATCTGAGGCTGGTGCCATATTCATAGAGATCTGCGCTCCCGCCACGCTCCGCCCGCGGCGGCACGATCCAGATATCCTGGATGCCCCTGCCCTCGAGTATCCATGAGAAGTGCCATTCGCCGCGCTCCTCGCGGCTGAGCCTGCCCGCCTCGTCGAACCAGGAGACCACGAGATCCCAATCGCCGATGAAGGGCGAGAAGATGCGCTGTCCGGCCGGTATGTCGGGATGCGCGTTTTCGGCCGACAACGCCGCGAGGAACTGTGCCGTGGATGGAAGTGTCATCGTCTTTCGTCCCTGAACTTACCCTGGTCCGGTATAGCGGCAAAGACTGCGGACTTCACGCTGGATAAACTTCCGGTGCTCGGCTATCTGACGGCATGTTTCTGTCGATCGCCACCACGCACCGGCCGGCCACCGATCTGGGCTTTCTGCTCCACAAGCATCCCGACCGGCTGCATGAAGTCGAGCTCACCTTCGGCAAGGCCTGGATATTCTATCCCGAGGCCCGTGAGGAGCGTTGCGAAGCGGCCCTCGTTCTCGACATCGATCCCATCGGGCTGGTGCGCGGCAAGGGCCAGGGCGACGGCCTCCTCGATCACTATGTGAATGACCGGCCCTATGCGGCGTCCTCCTTCCTCTCGGTAGCCTTCAACAAGGCCTTCCGTACCGCCATGGCCGGCACCTGCGCCGTGCGGCAGGATCTTGCCGACAGCGCCATCCCGCTCGAGGCGGTGATCACGCCTGTGCCGATGCGGGGCGGCGAGGCCCTGGTGCGCCAGCTCTTCGAGCCCCTGGGCTGGAACATCGTCGTCGAAACCCTCGGGCCTGCGCAGAAACTCTATGCCCGGCTGAAACTTGCAGGCTCAGCGCGGCTCAGCACCTTGCTGACCCATCTCTATGTCCTGATCCCCGTTCTCGACGACACCAAGCATTACTGGGTCGGCGAGGATGAGATCGACAAATTGCTGAAGCGCGGCGAAGGCTGGCTCGACAGCCACCCGGCCAAGGACCTGATCGTCAGGCGGTATCTGCGCCATCGCGGCATCCTGGCGCGTGCGGCGCTCGAAAGGCTGGCGCCGCAGACGCAGGACGAGGCGGTCGAGCCCGAGGTCAAGACGGCGCCCGAGGAGACGCTCGAAGCCCCGATCCGGCTGCATGACGCGCGCCTCGAAGCGGTCACCGCGGCATTGCGGGCCATAGGTCCCAAGAGCGTGGTCGATCTGGGCTGCGGCGAAGGCAAATTGCTGCAGCGTCTGGTGCGCGAAAGCTGGGCGCGCCAGTTGATCGGCCTCGATCCGGCCATCCATGCGCTCGAACGTGCTTCACGGCGGCTCAAGCTCCAGCAGCCAGGCGGACCGCCGGAAGGCCGCATCGCGCTCATCCATGGTTCTCTCACCTATCGCGACGAGCGCTGGGCGGGCGCCGACGCGGCAGCCCTGGTGGAAGTCATCGAGCATCTCGATCCCGACCGCCTGCCGTTGATGGAGCGCATCGTGTTCGGCGAAGCGCGGCCGAGGACGGTGATCGTGACGACACCCAATGCCGACTATAATGCGCTCTTCCCGACGCTCGCTGCCGGCGCCTTCCGCCATCCTGACCATCGCTTTGAATGGACGCGCGCCGAATTCGGGGCCTGGGCGGACCGGATCGCTTCGGCTTACGGCTATCAGCCGGCGCTCAGCTTCATCGGCCCGGAAGATGCGCAATTGGGCGCGCCCTCGCAGATGGCGGTGTTCAGCCGATGAGGAACAGCGACCATCATATCGAGATTCCCGATTTCTCCCTGATCGTGCTCATCGGCTCGTCGGGATCGGGCAAATCGACCTTTGCAAGCAAGCATTTCCGGCCGACCGAGGTGATCTCGTCCGATCATTGCCGTGGCCTGGTCAGTGACGATGAGAATGATCAGAGCATCAGCGGCGATGCCTTCGACCTGGTGCGCGAGATCGCCGGCAAGCGGCTGAAGAACCGCCGGCTGGCGGTCATCGACGCCACCAATGTGCGCGCCGCCGACCGCAAGGGCTGGATCGAGCTGGCGCGCCGATGGCATGCCCTGCCGGTCGCCATCGTGATCGATCCCGGCATCGACATCTGCATCGAGCGCAACCGGACGCGGCCGGACCGGCCGTTCGGCGGCGAAGTGGTGCGCCGGATGGTCTCGGAAATACGCCGCGGCCTGCGCGGCCTCGAGCGCGAAGGCTTCCGGCAGGTGTGGAAACTCTCAAGCGCCGAAGCCGTGGAAGCTGCCACGCTGGCGCGCGTGCCGCTGTGGACCGACAAGCGCACGGAGCATGGTCCCTTCGACGTCATCGGAGATGTCCATGGTTGCGCCGATGAGTTGCAGGCGCTTCTTGCCAAGCTCGGTTATGAGGTCGCCTGGACCGGCAGCGCTGGAGAACGACAGGTTGCCGTCACGCATCCGCAAGGGCGCAAGGTGGTCTTTGTCGGCGATCTCACCGACCGCGGCCCAAACTCGCCCGATGTCCTGCGCATCGCCACGAGCATGGTGGCGGCGGGCATCGCCCATGTCGTGCAGGGCAATCACGACCGCAAGCTCGAGCGCTGGCTGGCCGGCCGCGAGGTCGCGATCGCGCATGGCCTGCAGCAGACGATCGACCAATTGCAAAGCGAGAGCGAGAGCTTCCGCGCAGCCCTGCCCAAATTCCTCAACCAGTTGCGCAGCCATGTCTGGCTGGACCAGGGCCGGCTTGCCGTCGCGCATGCCGGGATCAAGGCCGAGATGATCGGGCGCGGGTCCGGCGCCGTGCGCGAATTCGCGCTGTTCGGCGAAACCACCGGCGAGATCGACGAGTTCGGCCTTCCGGTGCGGGCCGACTGGGCCGCCCACTATCGCGGCGACACCACGGTCGTCTATGGGCACACGCCGGTTCTCGCAGCCGAATGGGTAAACAATACGATCTGCATCGACACGGGCTGCGTCTTCGGCGGCAAGCTCACGGCGCTGCGCTGGCCGGAGAAGGAGCTGGTCGAGGTCGCGGCCGGAAAGGTCTGGTGCGAGCCCGTGCGTCCGCTCGCTGCGAAGACAGCGGATGCCTCGGCGCAGGCCGCTGCCGACCAGCTTCTCGATATCATGGATGTGACCGGCCGGCGCTGGATCGATACCGAGCTCAGGGGCCGCATCGTGGTGGCGGAAGAGAATGCCGCCGCGGCGCTCGAGGTCATGAGCCGCTTCACGCTCGCCCCGCAATGGCTCGCTTACCTGCCGCCGACCATGTCGCCGTCGGAGACCAGCCTCGCCGAAGGCTGGCTCGAACGCCCGGAAGAGGCCTTCGCCCATTTCCGCGAGCGCGGCGTGGTCGAGGTCGTGTGCGAGGAAAAGCATATGGGCTCGCGCGCCATCATCGCTTTGTGCAGATCTGCCGAAACTGCCCGGGCACGCTTTGGTGTAACGGGGAATGAAACCGGCGCGATCTGGACGCGCACCGGCCGCGCCTTCTTCAGCGACGGCCAGATGACCGAAGGCGTCCTCGCCCGCCTGCGCGGGGCGGCCGATACCTTGAGCCTGTGGGAGGAACTGGGCAGCGACTGGCTGCTGCTCGACGCCGAGATCATGCCCTGGTCGGCCAAGGCGAACAGCCTCATCGAAAGCCAGTATGCGCCGGTCGCCACCTCATCCGCCGAAGGCTTCGCCGCGGTGAACGAGGCCCTGGACCGGGCCAGCGCCCGCTCCGGCGATTTTGCCGTATTGCGCGAGCGCTTCGCCGGGCGTGCGGAGCGCGCCGCCCTCTATGGCAAGGCCTGGGCGCCCTATGTCTGGCCGGTCACGGGCATCGGCGATCTCAAGATCGCGCCCTTCCATCTTCTGGCGAGCGAAGGGCGCGTGTGGTTCGACGAGGATCACGTCTGGCATATGACGCTCGCCGACCGTCTCGCCGATGCGGATGCCGGCATCGTCACCCGAACGCAGTGGCGTGTCGTGGCGCTCGCCGATGAAAATGCTTGCGCCGATGCCGTCAGCTGGTGGGAAAGCCTCACCGGCGCGGGCGGCGAAGGCATGGTCGTCAAACCGCGCAACTTCGTCAGCCGCGGAACGAAGGGCCTGATCCAGCCCGCCCTCAAGGTGCGCGGCCGCGAATATCTGCGCATCATCTATGGTCCCGAATATGATGCGCCGGACAATCTCGTCCGGCTGCGCCAGCGCGGCCTTGGCGGCAAGCGGGCGCTTGCCTTGCGGGAATTCGCCCTTGGCCATGAGGCGTTGAAGCGCTTTGTCGCGCGCGAGCCGCTGCGCCGCATCCATGAATGCGTCTTCGCCGTGCTGGCGCTGGAAAGTGAGCCGATCGATCCCCGGCTGTGAGTTGGCCGCGATCAATCGCTTCGGCGCGCCAGTATCGCAAAGCGCGAGAGCCGCTTTTCGCTCGCCAGCGCGGCCGCAGTTTCGAGGAAGCGCTGCTGGCCGAAATACGCCTCATCGCCTTCGATCTTGCGCAGATCGGCTTCCCGCCGCGCCCGGGCCGCGAGCCAGCCCGCGGCGTTCATGGCCATGTTGCGGGTGCGGTCCTCGACGCGCTCGACCTCGAAGCCCGCTTCTCTCAGCAACATCTCATCGAGCCCCTCGGGCACGAACATGAAAAGACCGATCGAGGCGCGGATGGCGATCTCGGTATTGGTGATCGGCCCCGTCAGCACGATCGGGTCGGTGAACAGCAACCGCCCGCCCGGCTTCAGCACGCGCCGCCATTCTTCCAGCACATGCGGCCGGTTGGGCAGGTGATTGATCGCATCGATGCAGGTGACGGCATCGAAGCTTTGCGCGGCGAAGGACAGACGCTCGCCGGCATTGCCCTCATAGAATTTGGTGCGGCCCTCATAGCCGAGCTCGCGGGCATTGGCCTTGGCGCTGGCGATGGCTTCGCTGTGCAGATCAAGCCCCGAGACATGGCATCCGGTCTTCTGGGCGATGCGCAAGGTCGGCTTGCCCGAGCCGCAAGCGATGTCCAATAACTGGCTCGATCTGGTGAGGCCCAGCCATGAAATGAAAAGGTCCTGCTCCTCGGCCGTCAGCCAGCCTGTCTGGCCGATATCCTCGCCAAAGGCCTCACGCCTTATGTCGCCATAGAGATCGGTCGCGAAATTGCGATAACTCGCACCGTAAAGATCGACGCGCTTGTCGGTTGGGGAGGTCTGCATAGCCTCGTCCTCGCCTTAATTGCGCACTCAGTCGATGGTTAGGCCGCACGAGCTGGAAATGCAAGCGAACCAACTAACCCTTCACGACGCCTTCCATCAGCCCCTTGAAGAAGAGCTTCTGGGCGAAGGTGAAGGCGACTATGCCGGGCGTCACAACCAGCACATAGACGGCGGCGAGTGCCGGCCATGACCACTGGCCGAGACCGCCCTGGGCGCCGGCGAGGACGACCGGCATGGTGCGCGCGATCTGGTCGTTGGTCAGCGTCGAGCACAGCAGGAACTCACCCCAGGCGGTGACGAAGTTGACGATGAAGATGACGACAAGGCCGTTGCGCGCCATTGGCAGCACGATTTCCCACAGGGTCCGGAACGGCCCGGCGCCATCAACCTCCGCGGCCTCCACCACCTCATGCGGCACCAGCTGGAACACGCTTCTCATGATGAGCACGCTGATCGCCAGATTGAGCGTCACATAAGGCAGGATGAGGCCGGACGTGCTGTTGATGAGATTGAGAAAGTCCTGGATCTCATAGATCGAGATGATCGACACGACGCGGGTCGGGAAATAGAGCGAGATCAAGAGCGCCGCCACGATGAGCCCGCCGCCCTTGGGCTTCATGTGCACGAGCGCATAGCCCGCCAGCACCGCGCAGACCGTGGTGATGATCACCGTGCCGGTCGTGACATAGATGCTGTTGAGAAGGTTGATCGGGAAAGTGTCGATCTTGTCGAACACATAGGCGTAGTGGCCGAAGTCGAAGCGCCGCGGCCAGAAATCGGGGCGCATGGCATCGGAGCGCGACTTGATCGACATCATCAGCACCCAGGCGAGCGGCGCCAGGATGACGATCATGAAGAAGTTGATGATGGCGTGGCGGATGATGGCGTGGCGGTTCTCGCGGAACCAGCCCGGCTCCGGCGTCACCCGGGCGGCACTGCGTTCTGTCGAAGCGAGGACCATGGTCATTGGGCTAACCCCTGGGTCGGAAGATGCGGATGAGGAAGATCATGACAATCATCATGCCGACCGCACCGATCATGCCGATCGCGGCGGCGAAACCCTGGCGCCACAGGCCGAGCTTGAAGGCCTGGTCATACATGAAGATGGTCCAGGTATAGGTCGGCGAGTCGCGGTTGAAGCCGCCGAAGATGAGATACTCGTCGATCACCGCCATCGCCGTTCCGAAGCGCAGCACCACCAGGATCATCATGATGGGGGCCAGCGCGGGGCGCGTAATGTGCCAGAAGATCGACCATTCGCTGGCGCCGTCGATGCGCGCCGCTTCCGGCAGGTCCCTGGGGATGGCGGCGAGGCCGGCGAGGAAGAAGATGGTGTGATAGCCGAGCCCCCACCACACTTCCATGATGGCGATGGCGGGCAGCGTCAGCGGCGTGCCGCCGAGCCATTGCGGCGCGTTCTGCAAGGTGAACAGGCCGAAGATGTCGACCAGCAGGTGGTTGATCGGGCCGACCTGGTAATTGTACATCCATTTCCACAGCACGAAGACGAGCGTGCTCGGGATGACCGCCGGGATCAGCAGCACGACGCGATAGACGGTGGCGACGCGCTGGTTGGACACCCTGTCGACCAGGATGGCGAGCAGCAAGGGCAGGATGATGGTTCCCGGCAGGAACATGATCGTGAACAGCGCCGCCCGCCACAGGCTCGCCCACATCAATGGGTCGTTGAACGCGGTGATATAGTTGGCGAGTCCGACGAACTTCGCCGGCTCGCTCGAGAGATACTGGTAGTCGGTGAAACTGATCCACAGGACCCGGAAGATCGGATAGGCCTGATAGCCGGCGAAGAACAATATGGCCGGCAGCAGAAACCACCAGGGTGTCATGCCATGGCGAAGCGCCGTCAGGCGCGCGCCGAAACTTTCGGCATGCCGAGCGGTCATCTGGTCGGACAAGGTCGTTTCTGCCATGCGCTATGCTAACGGAACAGACAGGCCAAGCACATCGGGGAATGACGAGGGAGAACCGGGGCGGCAAGCCGGCCCCGGTTCCCGCGCCCTCTCCTACTGCTTGCCGCGCGCGATTTCGGCCTGGACCGCGTCCACGACCTTCTTCAGCGCCGCCTTCGGATCGGCTTCCTCGCCCTTGAGATAGGTTTCCCAGATGGGCTTGCCGATGACGAATTGCTGCAGGCCGAAGATATGGTTGGTGATCGCCTTCGCCTTGTCGAGCTGGCCGCGCACCAACGGCACGAAGTCGAGCATCCAGTCCGGCTTGTTGGCTTCCCAGCCGGCATAGATCGACTTGTAGGGCGGCAGCTGGCCGGGATGCGCAGCCGACGTGCCGGCAATCGAATCCTGCCAGATCTGCGCATCATAGGTCAGCGCCTTGATGTACTCCGCCGCCTTCTCCTTGTTCTTGCCGTATTTGAACAAGGCGCAACCCGTCGTCCAGAACACGGTCGAGCCTTCGCCATTGGCGAATTTCGGCAAGGGCCCCATACGCAGCTGCTTGGGATCGTCCCAGTTCGACGCCATGCGCAAAGGCGCATTGAAGTACTTGCTGAAATAACCGACGCGCTCGGCGGCAAAAGCCACTTCGTCCGGCGTGCCGTTGACGCCGCCGTCGGAAGCGCCTTCGAGCAGGATGTCGGGGTGCGACACGCCCATGATGCTCTTCATCAGCTTCAGCGCTTCGACGGCCGCGTCGCTGGTGAAGTCGAACAGGCCTTCGGAGGTGTAGACGTTGCTGCTCATGCTGTGGGTGAAGGGCGCCAGCGACCGCCAACCATGCGAATCGAAGGTGGCGCCGAAGGGTGCCGCCTGCGATTCGACGATCTTCTTGGCGTTGGCGAGATGATCGTCCCATGTCATCGGCGCTTCATCCTTCAGGCCGGCCTTGGTCGTCACGCCCGAATGCCAGGAATTGCCGATGACGTCGAGGAAGAACGGCCAGCCATAGAGCTTGCCGTCGATCGTGTTCTCCTCGCGGATCGAGGGGATCATGTCGTCGATAACTTCCTTCGGGATGTAGTCGTCCCACGGCTCGATGACGTCGGCCGCCTTCATCGCCGACATCTCGACGAACGGCGTCTGGCCGACATAGACGTCCCAGGTGCTCTCCTTCTTCTTGGCTTCCGCTACGAAACGCTCGATGCCGAAGCCTTCGACGGGCGCGATCTGGTAATTGAGGCCGGGGAACTTCTCGTTCACCTTCGGGATGCCGGGGTGAAGATCCTCAATCCACTGATAGAAGGTCGGCGTCAACGGGCGGTCCTGCGCTCTGGCCGAGCCGATACCGTTCTTCGCCGCGGTTCCCACGCCGGCGAGGCCGAGACCGGCCACCAGGCTGCGCGTCAGGAATTCACGCCTGTCGATGCTTCCCTGCTGCAACAAACGGGCGAGAGTCTGCTGCAGTCTGTATTCCTCATCCTTGCGTATTGTCATTGTCTACTCCCGGAATTTGATCAGTCTTCTATGGACTTCATCTGCAGGCGAATGAATTCGCCTTCGCAACTTCCAACCCTGCAAGGGTTGCCGCCGGACTTGACTGCCGGCCTGGCTCACCGGCTCAACGCTCTTCGTGCCCTCCCCTCTCAAAGTCTCGACAGGGCGGAGCGGCTAGATTATCAGATAAACGCATCGTGCCAAGATGCCTTGCGAGGAGAAGCCCGTGAATGTGCTCGATCGTTTCCGTCTGGATGGAAAGCGTCTCTTCGTCACCGGCGGCAGCCGGGGATTTGGCCGGGTAATTGCGCTGGCGGCCGCGGAGGCCGGCGCCGATATCATCCTTAATGGACGCGAGTCCGCGGCCCTCGAGAAGACCGCCGCGGAGGTACGCGAGCGCGGCCGCCAGGCATGGACTTATCCGGCCGATATCGCCGTGCCCGAGATCTGCGAGGCGTTGTGCCAGCGCGTGCTCGCCGAAGCCGGCCCGATCGACATCCTCGTCAACAATGTCGGTGGCCGCAATCTCGATATCGCCGTCGAGGACACCGACCTTGCCACCTGGCGGAAATTCGTCGACCTCAATCTGACCCATTGCTTTCTCGCCACCAAGATCATCGGCGGCGCCATGCTCAAGCGCGGCTCGGGCCGCGTCATCAACATCGCCTCGATCAGCGGCATGATCGCCAATCGCGGCATTGGCGGGCGCCACTACGAGACGACCAAGGCGGCGCTCATCCATTTCACCCGCGCCACCGCGGCCGACTGGGCGCCGCGCGGCGTCACCGTGAATGCCATCTGTCCGGGCCTGTTCATGACCGAGCCCAATGTCGCCTGGGCCGAGAAGCATCCGGAAGTGATCGAGACCTTCGTGCGCCAGGTGCCGATGGGGCGTACCGGCGAGCCGCATGAGATCGGGCCGCTCGCCCTCTATCTCGCCTCGCCGGCCTCGAGCTATGTCACGGGCGCCGCCTTCGTGATCGACGGCGGCTATACGCTGTGGTGACGCAGGGTTTCTAGAGCTTGCACTTCTTGTAGCTATCCATCCACGGACGCCGGCGCTCGAATTCGGCGCTGGCCGCGAACACATCCTCATCGGCATAGCGCTTGCCGACGATCTGCAGGCCCACGGGAAGGCCGTTGTCGGCGAGGCCGGCCGGCACCGTCGCTGCCGGATAGCCGATGAAATTGATGAGATAGGTCATGCACCAGCCGATCAGGCGGTTGATCGGCTGGCCTTCGATCTCCCTCGGCCCCACCGTGTTGCCGTCGGTCGCATTATCGACCGCCAGGCAGGCGAGCGTCGGCGACACCATATAGTCATAAGTGTCGAGCACCGGGCGCAGCGCGTCGAAGACTTCCGTGCGCATGGCCTCATCGGCAAGATATTGCGCAGCACTCATGCGCCGGCCGATCTCGTCCCAATGCCAGAATTCGGGCGGGAAATCATCATGATGGTCGCGCATGAGGTCGATGCCCTGGCGCTTGAAGCCTTCCAGCGCCGCCACCTGCTTGGGCGCGATGAGCCGGCACCACATGTCGGAGAGCTCCATATGCGAGCGCGGGATATTGATCTTGACCTCCTCGACATGGGCGCCCGCTTCTTCGAAAGCCTTCAGTGCCTTGTCGACGACCGCGATGACCCGCTTGTCGACCGGGAAGACGCCATAGTCGCGCGTATAGGCGATCTTCTTGCCGGCGATCGATTTCCTGAGCGCGCCCATGAAGTCGACGCTACCTTCGATGGCGTAGGGATCACGCGAATCGTAGCCCTGCAGCACCGACATGGCGAGCGCCGAATCCTCGACGGTGCGGGTGATCGGGCCTTCGAAGATGAAAGGGATGTTGCCGCTGAAGGCATCGGGCCTGGTCACCAGGGGCACGCGGCCGAAAGCGGGCTTGTAGCCGAAGACGCCGCACCAGGAGGACGGGATGCGGATCGAGCCGCCGCCATCAGTGCCCTCGCACAGTGGCAGGAGGCCCGCCGCCACGGCGCCGGCGCTGCCGCCGGAGGAGCCGCCGGTATTCTTGGTCAGGTCGAAGGGATTGCGCGAAGGGCCGAACAGGTAATTGTCGCAAGTGCCCCGGAAGCCGAAGACCGGGCTGTTGGTCTTGCCGACCATGACGGCGCCTGCCCTCTCCATGCGCTCGGCAAAAATGCAATAGCTGTCGGCGACATAATCCTTGAGCGCGCGGATGCCGCCGAAGGTCGTGACCCAGCCCGGCTTGAAGTCGAAGCAATCCTTCATCGCGATCGGCACGCCGTGGAACGGCCCGACGGCGTCGCCGCGCATGATGGCCGCTTCCGCCTGCTTTGCCGCCTTGCGGGCGTCGTCATAGCCGAAAATGATAAGCGCGTTGATCTTCGAGTTATGTTTCTCGATACGTGCAATGGCGCTGTCCACCACCTCGACGGGCGAGACCTCCTTGCGGCGAATGCGTGCCGCCAGTGTCGTCGCCGAGTCCGCTTTAGCCAGCTCTTCCGTTGCCGACATCTTCATTTCCCCGTGATCTCGAATGCACATATCAAACTGACATGCACGGAGATGTCGAGCAACCTTGGCGCGAAGCGGCACGGCTATGCGAAAATCGCTACCCCGGCTCTTTCCCCATCACCGCGCGAATGATCGCCGCCGACGTGACGAAGCGATCATATTCGGGGGCGCGCAACTCGCCGCCCATATAGACATGGTGGCGGCGGAACTTCATGCCGCCGGCGACGGCCTCGCGGCCGGCGAAATGGATCTCGCGCGGCTTCGCCTCGGCAATGATCCGCACTGCATTGCGCGCATTTATGCCGCCGCCCGGCATGATGATGATCCGCTCGCCGGCGCGGCGGATGAGCTCGATGATGAGCGGCAAGCCTTCCAGCACGCTCGGCTCCTGGCCCGAGGTCAGGACCCGGTCGACGCCCAGGCCGATCAGCGTCTCCAGGGCTTCGAAAGGATCGCGCGTCATGTCGAATGCGCGGTGGAAGGTCACCGACAGCGGCCGCGCCCGGGCGATCAGTTCACGCGTGCGGTCGGCATCGACAATGCCGTCTGCCGTGAGGATACCGATGACGACGCCATCGGCCCCCTCCGCCCTGGCGGTGTCGATATCGGCCTGCATGACGGCGAGTTCATCGTCATCGAACAGGAAATCACCACCGCGCGGCCTGATGATGACCTGGAGGCCTATCCCCTCGACCTTGCGGGCTTCGCGGATCATGCCGCGGCTCGGCGTCGTGCCGCCCTCCAGCAGATTGGCGCATAATTCGGCGCGATGCGCTCCCGCTTCCCTGGCGGCGCGCACGCCCGCGATTGAATCCACGCAGATTTCATAAATCATTTTGATCTCATCACTTGTTGCCGCTCTTGCCGGTAAAAGAGCGCCCGCCCATCGGGAACCAGCTGCAGCAGTATATCGTAGTCAGCCACATTGGCAGTCAGAACGACGAACCCCAGCTTCAGCGCTTGCAGAAACAGCACACAATCATTGAGCGCCCTCAATTTCCGATCGACCGCATACCCTTGAAGGCGACAAAGGACGCCCGACAACAGCGCTGCTCTCCCGAGCACGTCGGAATCCGGCGTGTTGATCCGATGCGCCGGCATGGCTTGAATCTGTTTGCGTATCTCGTTGATGACTCCCGGCGTGCGGGGATCGTCGGGCCTCAACACACCGACGCTGTGCATCAACTCTTGTATCGCGATGGTCGAGTGGTTGATTTGCCGCCGTCGGATCAGTTCATCGAGAATAGCAGGCGATCTGTTCTGCATCTGATCAATATAGACACATGTATCGAGCAACAGTTCCTGCCCGGCCAGCTGATCCTCGGCAATGAAGGACAAATCCCGATCCGGTCGCCGAGCAAGTGTCCTCTGCGGATCGAAACGCGCCCAGCGTCGCGCGGCGTCAGAGTCGAATGCAGCCACCTCAGAAGCCGAGCTTGATGTCGGAATCCACTTTGCCCCGCGACTCCTTGAAGACCTCGGCGAACCTGTCCTCCAGCGCAATATTCGCCAAGGCGAACTCTATCAAGTCCGTGTCCGTTTCGATGCCCGTCCGCCTCTTGGCCTGATCTATCAGCTTCCGGCTGACTCTGCCGCCAATTCGACTGTCCTTCTCGTTCAACAATCCAGACCGCTCGGCAGCCTTGATGACGGGTTCAACGCGGGCGGCACGTAATTCAAGGTAGAGGCCGACGATGGTCTTTGCCGGCCTGGGCGACTGCCCACGGCGGCCGACATGGCGCTTGGCGATCTTGGACATCGGAAACCCTTCGTTGGACAATTTCCTGCTTTGTCTAACATAAGCCGCAACCTACCCCAGTTCAAGCGGCATCGCGCTATCGCCTCTGAACCCAAGCAGGCTTTTGAAATAGAAGAATATTTGCTACTGCGCTGCAGATGGTCGACGTTCGGCAGCCCTCCGATGAATGGCTCGCGCAAGCGGTGCTCGGTAACTACGCCGAACGTCCGCGCGCCGAAAATCTCGAGCGCCTGCGCATATGGTCCTATTGCGATGCCCAGTCCTATGCGCCGGGCGAGACGGTCAGGATTCACACCTGCACAAACGCCCGCACTTACAGTCTTCACGTCATTCGCGATGGCCTCGCGCAGGAAATGGTGCTCGAGCGGAAGGGATTGCCCGGCAAGCTTCATCACATTCCGGAAGACTGCTCGGTGAATGGCTGCTCCTGGCCGGTTGCCTTCGAATTCGAGATCGACGATGACTGGCGCTCAGGCGCCTATATCGTGCGCACGAAATGCCTCGATGGCACCAAGGTCGCCGACACGCATGATCATCTTTTCATCGTGCGGCCGAAGTCTGCCAAGACACTGCCGGGCCGCCTGCTCCTGATCGCCGCGACCTCGACCTGGACCGCCTATAATGACTGGGGCGGATCGAACCACTATCAGGGCTTCACCGGTCCCGAGGGCAATCTCTTTTCTGCCCAGCTCAGCATCCTCCGGCCTTTCGCCAGGGGTTTCATCAGCCTGCCCGCTGACGTGCCACGGCCGACGCTGATGGAGCCGCCCGGCAGGATGGCGCTGCCGTGCTATCCGCATATGGAATGGGCTTACGCCAACGGCTTCAGCAAGAAATATGCCTCGGCCGGCTGGGCCAGCTATGAACGGCATTTCGCGCGCTGGGCCGAGGCGCAAGGTTATCAGCTCGACATCATCGCGCAGAGCGATCTCCATTCCCGGCCGGAAATCCTGCCGGCCTATTCGTGTCTGGCGATGGTCGGCCACGATGAATACTGGTCATGGCAGATGCGCGATGCGATCGATGCCTATGTCGATCGGGGCGGGCATGTGGCGCGCTTCGCCGGCAATTTCATGTGGCAGATCAGGCTCGAGCAGGAAGACCGGATCCAGATCTGCCACAAGTATCTCGCGACCAGGAACGATCCCTATATGACGAGCGGGCCGCGCCATCTGGTGACCGAATCCTGGGAAGCCCGCGAGATCGGCCGACCAGGCGCGCTCACTTTCGGTTTGAACGCGACGCGCGGCCTCTATGCCGGCTGGTCCGGCTGCTCGCCGCGCGGCGCCAAGGGCTTCCCGGTCTATCGTCCGGAGCATTGGGCCTTCAAGGATACCGGCCTTTATTATGGCGATGTGCTGGGCGCGCAGTCGGTCATTTTCGGTTATGAGGTCGACGGGCTCGACTATGAGATCAGAGGCGGCCTGCCCCATGTCGCACCCGGCGAGCTGGCGCCCGAGGGACTCGAGATCCTGGCGCTCGGCCTCTCCTCGACCATCGAGGAAGGTCCGACCATCGTGCCGGGCAAGGTCTTCCTCGGCAGCGAGGACGCCGAATATGTCGCTTCCGTCCTCAAGGGCTCATCCGATGTGCCGGCAATCGAGGCCACCAAGCGCGGCTGCGGCATGATCGTGAATTTCCGGCGGGGCAAAGGCGAAGTCTTTCACGCCGGAACCTGCGAGTGGGTTGCGGGCCTCCTGCGCCGGGACGAGATGGTCATGCAGGTGACCCGCAATGTGCTCGACCGGTATTTGCGGCCTTAATCTTCCGGCAGGAAAGCCGGATTGTAGATGATCTCCCAAAGGTGATCGTCGGGGTCCTGGAAATAGCCGGCATAGCCGCCCCAGAAGGTCTTCTGCGCCGGCTTGATCTCGCGCGCGCCGGCGGCGATCGCTTGGCGCATCACCTCATCGACCTCCCTCTCGCTCCTCACATTGTGGCCAATGGTGAATTCCGACGGGCTACGGCCGATCTTGGCGACGCCGGCATCGTGAGCGAGATTGTCGCGTTCGAAGAGCGCCAGCTTCAGACCACTCTGCAGATCGATGAACACGACTGCGCCATGCTCGAACTCGGTCCCAATGATACCTTCGGTCGGAAGGCCGAGGCCGTCGCGATAGAAGCGCAAGGATGTTTCGAGGTCATCGACACCAATGGTCAATACGGCAATTCTCGGTTTCATCATGTCTCTCCTTCATCCGATGCCCATAATCTGGCCGTGCAGCGCCCCTGTTTCTTGAACAATTCGGCCAATCGCCTGTCCCGAAAAGATGCTACCCTGTCGGTCATGAAAGATGGAACCGCAGTACCGGCCTTGACTACCGGGTGGTTCACGGAGCGTCCCGTAGCACCAGCGCTCAGCGAGAGCTTCAGCCATGTGTGGACGCACCGGATGCCCGAGGTCGGTGCGCCGCCCGTCATCGTGACGCCCGATGCGACGATCGATGTGCAGTGGATCGAAGGAAAGCTCCGCGTCGCCGGGCCCGACAAGTCGCCACAGACGGAAGTCCTCAAGCCGGGTACGACCGTCATCGGTTTCCGGTTCCGCCCCGGTGCAGCCGCGCAATGGCTGGGCACGGCGGCGCATGAGCTGCGCGACCAACGCGTGATGCTGGATGATCTGTGGGGTGCAAAGGCAAGGAGGCTGGCGGACCATGTGGGCGGCGATGAGGACGTCACCGCGCTTATCGCTTCGCTCGAAGGCGCCTTGGCGGGTGCGATGCCGGCGCGCATTGCGGCAGACAAGGTCATGATCGCCGCCTTCACCTTGATCGAGAGAGGCCCGCCGCCCGGCGTGTCTCTCATCCCCTGGCTCGGCCGCGCATTGGCCCTGAGCGAGCGGACCTTGCGGCGCCGGTTCGACGAAGCCTTCGGCTATGGCCCCAAGACACTCGACCGTATCCTGCGCTATCAGCGCTTCCGCAAGCTCAGCCACAAGGCGCCCCGAACATCGACCGCGCTGCTGGCAGCTGAAGCAGGCTATGCCGATCAGGCCCATCTGGTGCGCGAGAGCCGCCGTCTGACCGGCCGGACACCTTTGGCGCTCGCCAGGATGCGGCGCTCCGGCTGATTGGCCTGAGCCGACATCCGCCAAGTGGACAGGCCGCGCGCCATCGCCTCATGCTATAAGGCGGCATGGCACAGTCCCAGATCATCAAGACCACCTGCCCGCGGGATTGCTATGATGCCTGCGGCATCACCGTCACGAAGCGGAACGGCGTCATCGCCAATGTGCTGGGCGACCCGGATCATGCGATCACGCGGGGCGCCCTGTGCGGGAAATGTGCGATCGCCTATAATGGCGCCTGGCGCGATCCGGCTCTGCGTCTGACCACGCCGCTGAAACGCGTCGGTGCCAAAGGCAAAGGCGAGTTCACAGCCGTCACCTGGGACGAAGCCCTGGGCGAGATCGCGGCGAAGCTCGGGCGCCTCATCGGGACCGGCAAGAGCCGCAGCATCCTGCACACGCATTATACCGGGACCGTCAGCCTCATCGGCGGCACTTTTCCCATTCGCTTGTTCAACCGCATCGGCGCCACCGAGGTCGATCCCGACACGGTGTGCAACAAGGCCGGCCATGCGGCGCTCGAGCTCGTCTTCGGCAGTTCCGCGGAAGGCTTCGACCCGCGCTCGGCGAAGGATGCAAACTGCATCATCGTCTGGGGCGCCAACCCGTCCCATTCCGCCCCGCACCAGGACAAGCACTGGCTGAAGGACGCACGCGCAGCCGGGGCCAAAATCATCGTCGTCGATCCCATCGCGCATGACACGGCGAAAGCGGCCGATATCCATCTGAAGCTCAGGCCCGGCAGCGATGCCGCACTCGCCTTCGCGCTGCTTCATGTCGTGCGCGCCAGAGGGCTTGCCGATGAGGCTTTCCTCACCCGTCATGTGCTCGGTTCCGAGGAGCTGATCCCGGCGATCGAGGCGATGACGCCGGCGCGCGCGGCGGAACTGTGCGGCGTGCCCGCGACGCTCATCGAAGAGGCCGCCATGGCCTATGCGGCGGGTCCCTCGCTTCTGTGGCTCGGCCAGGGCGTGCAGCGCCAGCCGCAGGGCGGCAATGTGTTCCGCGCCATCGCCGCCCTCATCGCCTTTACCGGCAATCTCGGCAAGAAGGGGGCAGGCTTCTGCTACCTGAATGGCGCGCAACTGCGCGGCATCGACCCGGCGAGCCTGACGGCGCCCGAGCTCGCCCGTGACGGCACGGGATCCATCAGCCATATGGACCTCGCCGCGGCGCTGGAAGACCCGGACAAGTCTCTCGCCTTCATCAACTGGAACAATAACCCCGCCGCCTCGTCGCCCGAGCAGAAGCGGCTGCGCCGGGCGCTCACCCGTGACGATCTCTTCCATGTCGCCATCGATCTCTTCCACACCGACACGACCAACTATGCCGATATCGTGCTGCCGGCGGCGAGTTTCCTCGAATTCGACGATCTCGTTTTGTCCTATTTCGACCTCACGGTGTCGGCGCAGGTGAAGGCGGCCGACCCGCCCGGCGAGGCGCTGCCCAATCAGGAGATCTTCCGCCAGCTTGCCCGCGCCATGGGCTGTGACGATCCCCTCCTGTTCGAACGGGATGATGATCTCATCGCCCGGCTCCTGGCGCAGACGCCCTATCGCGGCAACTTCGCCGATCTCGCGAAGCTCGGCACGGTGACCGTGTTTCCTGAACCGCGCATTCAGTTCGCCGATCTTGCCTTCGCGACACCGTCCGGGCGCATCGAGCTGGCGAGTGCCCGCGCCGAGCAGCAAGGTCTGCCGCGCCTGCCTCTGCCCCATGCCGATGCACCGCCCGAGCATGGGCGTTTGCGCATCCTCTCGCCCGCTTCCTTGTGGCTGATGAATTCGAGCTATGGCAATGACAAGGTCATCCGCCGCCGGCTCGGCCCGCCGACCCTCACGCTCCATCCCGATGATGCGGCGCAAGCGGGCTTCGCCGCGGGCGATCCCGTCCGCATCGCCAATGAAACGGGTGAGCTCACCCTCGCCATCGCCATATCGGATACGGCGCAGCCCGGCATGGGCATCGTTCATAAGGGCCGCTGGCCCGGCTCATCGCTGGGCGATGCCAATGTCAATGCGCTGGTCTCAGGGCGCAAGAGCGACATGGCCGAAAGCACCGCCGTTCACGGCACCGAGGTGCGCCTGCTGCATCCGTGAAGCCGGACTTGCTCAGTCGCCCAGCAGCTTCTCCAGCGTGATCGGCAGCTCACGAATGCGTTTGCCGGTCGCGTGATAGACCGCATTGGCAATGGCGGGCGCCACGCCGACAATACCGAGCTCGCCCACAGCCTTACCGCCCAAGGCTGAGGCATGGAAGTCCGGTACGCCGACCGAGATCACCTCGATATCGGGAATGTCGGCATTGGTGGCGATGAGATAGTCGCCGAGATTGTTGTTGATCACGCGGCCCTGGCGCGGATCGACGAGGCCCTCCTCGAGCAGGGCCTGGCCGATGCCCATGATGATGCCGCCTTTCCACTGGCTCTCGGCGAGCTTGGGGTTGTACAGCCTGCCTGAATCGAGGGCGGAAACGACGCGCGACACGCGCACCGTGCCGAAATCCTCATCCACCCTGACCTCGATGAAATGCACACACCATGCATGGAGCGAATAATCACCATCGGTCGGCGAGCGCATGCGGGTGATGGTGTTGTAGGTCGCAAGCTTGTCGGCGGCGCTGTTGGCGTTTTCCGGCAAGGTATCGCGCTGGACTTCGATCTTGTCACGTCCGAGACGGCGCAGCAGTTCCGCAATGGACATGCTCTCGCCGCCGCGCGGCGGCGAGATCACGCCGTCGGCAATCGACAGCGTATTCGCCTGCAGTTCCCTGAAGGGCGACTTCGGATCATTGATGGCAAGGCCGATCAATTCATCGCGCGCCGCGGTGGCGGCTTTGTGCACGGCGCCCGTCATGAGATTGGCAAGCTGCGAGCCGCCGGCGACGGGTGCGCCCGGCAAGGCGGAGTCGCCGAGCTTCACCTCGATTTGCTCGACCGGCATGCCGATCGCCTCGGCCGCGGTCTGGGCCAGGATCGTGTAAGTGCCCTGCCCCATATCGATGCCGCTGCTCGCCACCTCGGCACGGCCGTCGGCGAAGATGCGCACCAGCGCTTCGCCTGCGGTGCGGCGCACCGGATAGGTGCCGGCCGCAACACCCCAGCCGATCAGATGATGGCCGTCGCGCATCGAGCGCGGCTTCGGGTTGCGCTTCGCCCAGCCGAAGGCCTTCGCACCCTCCTCATAGGCCTCGCGCAACCGGCGCGTCGACCAGGGCTTCTTCGCATGCGGATCCTCTTCGGCATAATTCAGGAGCCGGATCGCCACCGGATCGATGCCGACCTCATAGCTGAGCTCATCGATGGCGCATTCGATGCCCCAGGCGCTCGGATTCTCGCCCGGCGCCCGGAGCGCGCAAGGCGTCACCGTATTGACCGGCACGATATTCTGGCGTGCCGACAGATTGGGCGTCGCATACATGAGTGCTGTGACCGAGGCCAAAGGCTCGACCCACACGCCATCGACCGAGGTCTCATTGGCGCCCTTCTGGACGATCGAGAGCAGATTGCCTTCTTTGGTGGCGCCAAGCGACAAGGTCTGGCGCGTCGCCGGCCTGCCGCCGAAAGCAGTGAAGGTCTGCGGCCGCGTGACCGCGAGCTTCACCGGACGGTTCAGCATCTTCGCCGCCATGGTGGCAATCGCGCCATGGCCAAGTGCGAAAGCCTTCGAGCCAAAGCCGCCGCCGACATAGGGCGATATTAGCCGTACCTTTTCGTCAGGCAGGCCATACCATTCGGCATAGTTATGGATCATGAAGTTGACCCACTGGCTCGGCTCCCATACCGTGAGCATGTCGCCCTGCCACTCCGCCACGAGGCCATGCGGCTCGATCGGCACATTATATTCACGCGGCGTCCTGTAGGTCTGCTCAATGCGCACGGGCGCCTCGGCGAAGGCCCTTCCGGCATCGCCCCAGGCAACCGCCATGGCGTCGAGCGGATTGCCCGCGCCCGATTTCGGGTCGTCGTAGCTGGGGATGGACTCCTTCTCCTCATAGTCGATCCTGAGGAGGCCCGCCGCCTCGCTTGCCTGCTCGAAGGTCTCCGCGATCACCGCCGCTACATGCTGGCCGGTGAAATTGATCTCGCGCGTCAACGCCAGATAGGGCTTGTCCGATGAGGGCGCCCCCGTCCAGGTAGTTATGGGCTTCAGCGGCATGACATTGTCCGGCGTGATCACCAGCAGCACGCCCGGCGCTGCTTCCGCCGGCTTGCTGTCGATCGCGCGAATATGTCCGGATGGGATCGTGCTCTGCACGATCACCGCATAAGCCATGTTGGCGGGATGGTGCTCCAGCCCATAGCGGGCCTGGCCCTTGATCTTGGCCGGTCCATCGATGCGCGACAGGCGGCTGCCGAGCGCCGACGCAGCACCGCCGTCGGTGGAATCGCCGCGCTTCATTTTCGCTGCAACTGGGGTCATGCGAGGCCTCCGACTTTGAGGATGGCGCGGGCGATGACACGCGGCGCCAGATCGATCTTGTAGTGATTGTCACCCTGCGCGATGGCGCCTTCCATGGCGAGCAGGCTGGCGCGCATTACCGTTTCCGGCTCCAGCGTTTTGCCTTTCAGCGCCTTCTCCACCGCATGAGCACGCCAGGGCTTCGTGGCGACGCCGCCCAATGCCACGCGGATGTCGCGAATGGTCCTGCCATCGGCTTCGAGATCGAGTCCGACCGCGGCGCTGGCGGCCGCGAATTCGTAAGACTGGCGGTCGCGCACCTTGAGATAGGTGGAGCGTCTGGCCGCTGCCGATGCGGGAATGCTGACCGCCGTGATCACCTCACCCGGCTCGATCGCCTGTTCGCGATCGGGCGTTGCTCCGGGCAGAAGGAAGAAGTCATCGACCGGCACCTTCCTGTCGCCCAGATGCACGATGGCATCGAAGGCGACGAGCGCCACGGCGAGATCGCCCGGATTGGTGGCGATGCAGGAAGAGCTCGTGCCGAGCACCGCGTGATTGCGGGTGATGCCGCCCCGCGCCGCACAGCCCGATCCCGGCTGGCGCTTGTTGCAGGCGGCAAAGGAATTGGGATCGCGGAAATAGGCGCAGCGCGTACGCTGCATGAGATTGCCGCCAATGGTCGCCATATTGCGCAATTGCGCCGAGGCCGCCTGCCACAGCGCCTCCGACACGGCCGGGAATTCGGCGCGGATCGCCTTGTCGTCGGCCACATGGCTCATCTTGGCGAGTGCCCCCAGATGAGCGCCCTCCCTGGTCACCTCGATCGCATCGAGGCCCTTCAGATGGGTGATGTCGACCACATGGTCGGGCCTGGCGACGCCGCATTTGGCGAGATCGAGCAAGGTCGTCCCGCCCGCCAGCAGCATGGCGCCGGATTGCTGCGCGAGACGGCGCGCATCTTCAACGGAAGCGGCGCGGGCATAGGTGAAGTCCCTCATGACAGCGCCTCCCTGGCTTCGCGCACGGCGGCGACGATATGCGGATAGGCGCCGCAGCGGCACAGATTGCCCGACATATATTCGCGGATCTCGGCATCGGACGAGGCATGGCCTTCCCTGATGCAGGCGACCGCCGACATGATCTGGCCCGGCGTGCAATAGCCGCACTGGAAGGCATCATGCTTGAGGAAGGCGGCCTGGACGGGATGAAGCTCGGCGCCGTCGGGCGTCAGGCCCTCGACGGTGGTGATCTCCCTGCCCTCGACCTGGGCGGCGAGTGTCAGACATGCGAGCACGCGCTCGCCATCGACATGGACGGTGCAGGCGCCGCACTGGCCCTGGTCGCAGCCCTTCTTGGAGCCCGTGAGGTTCAGGTGCTCGCGCAGGGCATCGAGCAAGGTGACGCGCGGCTCGATCACGAGCTCGCGCGCGACGCCATTGACGTGAAGCTTGATTTTCAGGGGTTTGCTCATGGATGCGGGCCTCACTCTGCCGCCCTGCAAAGGGCTGACATTTCGGTTCCGGATGGGGTAACAATTCGAAGGCGTCCCGGATATAATCGGAGGCGCCTCCGTTTATCAAGCTAAGAGATCAGGGATGGCGATTCAAGACCCCAATTGGGACGCGCGTGTGAAATAATGGCAAAGCGTCCCGCCAAATCTCGCCAAGCTGTCCCTGCCCCGGCGGAAAAGGCGCTGCGCGCCGATGCCCAGAAGAATCGCGACAAGCTCATCAAGGCGGCCGGGCTCGCTTTCTTCCAGCATGGCATCGACACATCGCTCGAAGAGATCGCCGAGCGCGCCGGCGTCGGCATCGGCACGCTCTACCGGCATTTTCCCACCCGCGAGCATCTGGTCGAGGTCATCTACCGGCGCGAGGTCGAGGAGCTTTGCCAGGCAGCCGAAGCCCTCGCCCGCAAGTATCCACCCGATGTGGCGCTGGCCGAATGGATGCAGCGCTTCGTCGATTACATCGCCGCCAAGCGCGGCATGGCCGACAGCCTCAAGCTGCTCGTTGCCAGCAATTCCGAATTCTTCGCCGAATCCTCAGGCCGGATCCCGGCCGCGCTGCAGAAACTTATCGATGCCGCCATCGCCTCCGGCACGATCCGCGCCGATATCGAAAGCTCGGATGTCATGCATGCACTCTCCGGCATCTATGGCGCCCCCAAGACGGCTGACTGGCGGGAGCGGTCGAAGCGATTGGTCGCGTTGTTGATGGATGGGCTAAGGTTTGGCGCAGTGAACTCCAAGTCGTGACGTTCATTTCGCAGCTTTTCTGCGTTTCGGCATAGTTTTCGCCGAACTTAACAGGCCTTAATCGGGCAAATGTGGACTGCGCCATCAGGCCAATACCCAGGGAGCCCTCCATGCCGACGACGCCGGAAGCAAGCCAGATCGACGCCGCCAGGGAATGGCGGCGCCATCTCCATTCCATCCCGGAGTTGGGCTTCGGCGAGCATAAGACTTCCGCCTTCGTCGCCGAGAAACTTCGCTCCTTCGGGCTTGAGGTGCATCAGGGCATCGGCCAGACCGGGGTGGTCGGCATCTTGCGCAAAGGGTCCGGCAGCCAGGCGATTGCGCTGCGCGCCGACATGGATGCGCTCAAGATCACGGAGCAGACCAACCTGCCCTATGCCTCGACGCATCAGGGCCAGATGCCTGCCTGCGGCCATGACGGCCATATGGCCATGCTGCTGGGGGCCGCCCATCATCTGAGCCGGCATGGGCAGTTCTCCGGCACCGTCCATTTCATCTTCCAGCCCAATGAGGAGCATGGCCGCGGCGCCAAGGCGATGATCGCCGATGGCCTGTTCGAGCGTTTCGCCTTCGCCGAGATCTACGGCATCCACAACATGCCCGGCATGCCGGTCGGCGCCTTCGCGACGCGCGCCGGCCCGCTGATGGCTTCGGAAGACAATTTCGAGATCCGCTTCCGCGGCAAGGGCGGCCATGCGGCGCGCCCGCAAGTGGCCAATGATCCGATCGTCATTGCAGCGCATGCGATCCTGGCGCTGCAGACGATCGTGTCGCGCCGCGTCTCAGCGCTCGATACCGCCGTCGTCTCGGTGACGGAAGTGCTGACCGACGGCACGCGCAATGTGCTGCCCGAGACTGTGATCCTCAAGGGCGATACGCGCAGCTACCGCCCCGAAATCCAGAAGATCATCGAAGCCGAGATGCGCCGCATTGCAGCCGGCATTGCCCAGAGCTTCGGCGCCGAAGTGGATGTGACTTACACGCAGGAATTCGCCTCGACCGTCAATCACGATAGCGCCAGCCAGCATGCGCTTGCTGCCGCCAGGGCGACGCCCGGCATCGACCGCGTCGATGCCGAGCCTGAGCCGCTGATGGGCTCTGAGGATTTCGGCCTCTTCCTCAACCACAAGCCCGGCAATTTCGCCTTTCTCGGCAATGGCGTGGATGGTGCCAACGGCCAGCCGCTGCACAACCCGCATTACGACTTCAATGACGCGGCCCTTGGCCCCGGCATCGCCTACTGGTCGTCGATCGTGCATCGCAAATTGCCGGCCTGAACAGACAATCAAGAAGAACCGACAGATGGGAATGCCTCTATGATCATCGAGACCGCCACCGCCTTTGTGCCCTCCGCCGGCACGCGTCCCAGGCTTGACGCCCTGCCCTGGTGGTGCGCCGCCGGCGCCTCGGCCGAGCCGCAGCAATATCTGCAAGCCTTCCCGCATCATCCACCGACTCCCCTGCTCCCCCTCAGGGCGCTGGCGAGCAAGCTCGGCATTGCCAGTCTTCACGCCAAGGATGAATCCTTCCGCCTCGGCCTTTTGAGCTTCAAGGGTCTGGGCGGCGCCTATGCGGTGCTGCGCGTCGCGCAGAAGCGGGCCGAGAAGGCGCTTGGCCGCAAGATATTGCCGGCTGAGATCACCTCTCCCCAGCTGCGCGAACTCTGCGCCGAACTCACCGTATGCTGTGCCTCCGACGGCAATCACGGCCGCTCCGTCGCCGCCGGCGCCCGTCTCGTCGGCGCCCGCTGCAAGATCTTTCTCCATGCCGGGGTGAGCGAAGAGCGCGTCGCCCATATAGAGCGGCTCGGCGCCGAGATCGTCCGCATCGCCGGCTCCTATGATGATTCCGTCGCCGAGGCGGCGCGCTCGGTCGACCGCCATGGCTGGGTGCTGGTTCCCGATATCGTCGCGGCGGATGATCCGGACGCGGCGCAGATCTGCGGCCATGTGATGGAAGGCTATTCGATCCTGGTCGATGAGATCCTTGCCGAGGCGCAAAGGCGGAGCTTGAGCTTCACCCATGTCTTCGTGCAAGCGGGCGTCGGCGGCATTGCCGCCAGCATCTTCGGACACTGGACAGCGATGACACAAGGCGAAAAGCGCCCGCGCTTCATCATCGTCGAGCCCGAACGCGCGGCATGCCTCACCGAAAGCGCCCGCGCCGGCCGCCTCGTCATGCTGCCGCATGGACCGGCCACCATCATGGCGATGCTCGAATGCCAGCGGCCCTCGCCGCTCGCCTGGCCGGTCGTCCATGCGCTGGCCGATGCTTATGTCACGGTCTCGGAAGACGACGCGCGCAAGGCGGTCAGGCATCTCGCCTGGCCCGAAGGCGCAGATGCTGTGATCGAAGCGGGTGAATCGGGTGCGGCGGGGCTTGCCGGGCTCGAGCGGCTGCTGAGCGATGAGCGCCTTGCCGCCGAGTTGAAGCTCGATCGCCATGCGAAGGTCCTGGTGATCGTCACCGAAGGCCCGACCGATCGCAGCATGTGGAGCGGCGCCAGGCGCCGATAAGCCACAGGTCACTCGGTGAGATGGTATTTGGTCGTGAACTTGACCGTCTGCATCGCGGCATAGGTCTGGAAGGCCTTGACGTTCTTGTCGCCGAAGAAGGCGTGTTCGGTGAATGCGCCATAATCCTCCATGGACGCGACGCGCACCACCAGGATGAAATCGGCATTGCCGGTAACATAATAGCACTGGGTCACTTCAGGGTAGCTCGCGATGCGGCGCTTGAATCCATCGAGCAGGTCGCGCTGCTCGCGCTCGAGCGAGACCAGCACGACGAGGGTCACCGGCGTTCCCGCCGCATCGCCCGAGATCAGCGACACATCGGCCGAAATGGCGCCCTCGGCGCGCAGTCGCTTCAGCCGGCGCTGGCAGGCGGTCGCCGATAGCCCCACTTTGCCAGCCAGTTGCTCCGTCGTCAGGAGATTATTCTCCTGGACGATATTCAGGAGCGTGATGTCGAACTGATCGAGTTCCGGCCCGGTCTTGCCGTGCTTCATGTCTGCCTCCTGGCATTGCCCCTTCCTCATAAGGCAGGCTTCGCAGATTCTGCAAAACTGTCGGAACCCTGCCGTGCCCCGACCGTTAAAGCCCTTGAACAACCGCGCCTCCGCGGCTGCTCGTCCTGTTCCCGAAACACAAGGAGAGCTCCATGGCAGTGAAACCTATTCCTGACGGCTATCACGCGGTAACGCCCTATGTGACGGTTCGCGGCGCCGACAAGGTCATCGAATTTCTGGGCCAAGCATTCGATGCGGAAATGACGCATGAGCCGATGAAACGCCCGGATGGATCGATCATGCATGCGGAAGTGAAGATCGGCGATTCACGCGTCATGCTGGCCGATGAAAGCGAGCAGGCACCCGCGTCGGCGGCGACTTTCTATCTCTATGTCAATGATGCGGATGCGGCCTACCAGCGCGCCGTCAAGGCAGGCGGCAAGAGCGTCATGGAACCGATGGACATGTTCTATGGCGACCGCTGCGGTGGCGTGAAGGATTTCTCCGGCAACAGCTGGATGGTGGCAACGCATAAGGAAGACATCTCGGTGCCGGAGCTGAAGAAGCGCGTCGAGGCCTTCCTCAGGCAGCAGAAGGACAAGGCGGCGTAGCCTTATCTTATCTCTCTTACAAATAAATCCCCTTCTCCCGTGCGCAGCATGGGAGAAGGGGAAAATGTGGAGGGAGATTACCCTTTGATGAACGCCAACAGATCCGCGTTGATCGTCGCGGCCTCGGTCGTCGGCATGCCATGCGCGAAGCCCTTATAGGTCTTGAGCACGCCGTTCTGCAGGAGCTTGGCGGAGAGCGGCGCTGAATCGGCATAGGGCACGATCTGATCGTCATCGCCATGCATCACCAGCACCGGCACCTTGATCTTCTTCAGGTCCTCGGTGAAATCGGTCTGCGAGAAAGCAACGATGCCATCATAATGCGCTTTGGCGCCGCCCATCATGCCCTGGCGCCACCAGTTCCAGATGACCGCCTGCTGCGGCTTGGCGCCCGGCCGGTTGTAGCCGTAGAACGGGCCCGCCGGCAGATCATAGTAGAATTGCGCGCGGTTGGTTGCGACCTGCTCCTGGAGACCATCGAACACGTCCTTGGGCAGCCCGCCCGGATTGGCCGGCGTCTTCACCATCAAGGGCGGCACCGCGGCAATGATCGCCGCCTTCGACACACGCGCCTCGCCGTGACGGGCGATGTAATGCACCACTTCGCCGCCGCCGGTCGAATGGCCGACATGCACCGCATCCTTCAGATCGAGATGCGCCGTCAGCGCAGCAAGGTCGTCGGCATAGTGATCCATGTCATGGCCGCTGCCGACCTGGGTCGAGCGCCCATGGCCGCGGCGGTCATGGGCGATGACGCGGAAACCCTTGTGCAGGAAGAAGAGCATCTGGGCGTCCCAGTCATCGGCGGAAAGCGGCCAGCCATGGCTGAAGACGATGGGCTGGCCCTGGCCCCAGTCCTTATAGAAGATGTCGACGCCATCCTTGGTCTTGATCATAGGCATGTTTTTGATTCCTTTTGCTAAAAGCGACATTGACCGTCTTTGACATGGAAAAGATAGGGCATTTGGCCCATGATGCGGATTGGCAAAACTGACATTCTGCAAGGCAAAACTGACAAACAATGTCCAAAGCGCCCATCGCCGAAATCGCCATTCTCGACTACCGCCACTGCCAGCGCGCGGCACTCCACGGCCTGACCGATCTCTTCTGCGAGGCCAGCCGCCTCTCGCGCGAGCTTGGCGGCAAAGATGCCGCCACCTTGCGCGTCACCCATTGGAGGGCGGGGCCCGAAGCCCAGACGGTGGAAGTGAGCTTCGACACGCATGAAGGCGTCCCATCGCGGCCCAGCGTCGTCATCGCGCCGCCGACCCTTGCCGGACCGCCGGCGCTGGAGACGAGCCGGTCCTTCGCGGCCTGGCTCGCTGAAAGGCACAATGAAGGTGTCACGCTCTGCTCGGTCTGCGGCGGCACTTTCCTTCTTGCCGAGACCGGGTTGTTGCGTGACCGTAAAGCCACGACGCATTGGGGCTATGCTCCCGTGCTCAAGAAACTTCATCCCGAGATCCATGTCGATGGCGACAAGCTGATGATCGATGATGGCGATATCATCACGACGGGCGGGATCATGTCGTGGACCGATCTCGGCCTCAAGCTGGTCGGCCGCTTCCTCGGCCCGACGGTCATGCTGGCGACGGCGCGTTTCTTCCTCATCGACACGGCCGGGCGCGAGCAGCGCTTCTACAGCACCTTCACGCCCAAGCTTCATCATGGCGATGAGGCGGTGCTGAAAGTGCAGCACTGGCTGCAGAAGGACGGTCTTCGGCAAGCGACGCTGGCCGATATGGCGGCACATGCCGGGCTCGAGGAGCGTACCTTCATCCGCCGCTTCCGCAAGGCAACCGACTTCAATCCCACCGAATATTGCCAGCGCCTGCGCGTCGGCAAGGCGCGCGAGATGCTGGAGCTCACCAACCGCACCGTCGACCAGGTGGCCTTCGATGTCGGCTATGAGGATGCAAGCTCCTTCCGCAAGGTGTTCCAGAAGGTGGTGGGACTGAGACCCGCGGACTACCGCAAGCGCTTCGCGGTGAGGCCGGCGGCATAAGGCAAATCCCGCCAAAGTTACCCGACTTTGGCGACAGGGATTTGCTCAGGAATGCTATTTGTAGAAGCCCTGGCGCAGATTTATGCCGTGCTCGATCCACATTTTGAGAGCGCACAGCATGCCGGTCCAGCCCTCGCAATTGCCGTAGGAGGCGCTACGGCCCTTCTCCGTGTCGGACCAGCCATGCTCTGCAATACGCACCAGCGTGCGGCCATCATCGAGCGGCTCGAAGGTCATGGTGACCGTTGTGCGCTTGACCGTTGCCGAACCTTCGGCCGCATCCCATTCGAGCACGATGCGCTTGTCCTTCTCGACCTCGATGACATGGACCGGAAAGGCGCCGGGAAAATCGTGAAAGTCCCAGGTCACGACGGCGCCCGGGGCAAGCCTGCCCTTGGCGCCGCCGGTCGTAAAATATTGCGAGAGCTGCCTGGGATCGACGACCGCCTCGAACACCTCGCTCACCGGCTTGGCGATCCTGCCGCCCACCGAGAATTTAAGTTCCATGGCTGGTTCCTTTCGCTTCTCTTCTTTCCACTAATATGTTATATATTTATAACATGTCAATTGAAGATCGAGACGACCTTCTGTTCAAGGCCTTGGGGCATCGGACCCGGCGGACCATGCTCGATGCCTTAAGGGAAGGCCCGCTCACCACCGGCGCGCTGTGCGATCTCCTGCCCCGGCTCGACCGCTGCACGGTCATGCAGCATCTTAATGTGCTGGAAGAGGCCGGACTCATCATCGCCGAAAAGCGCGGCCGCGAGCGCTGGAACCATCTGGATGCGCTGCCGATCCATGGCATTCACGAGCGCTGGATCGGCCCCTACGCCGCCTATGCCGCCCACATGCTGAGCCGGCTTAAAAAGAGGGTCGAGTCCTCCCCTTCAGCGAGGCAGAAAGCTTAGTAGTTGCTGATCTTCTTCATGTAGCGGCGGCCTTCGAGCATAGGCTGCCTGCGCAGATCCGCCAGCCGGTAGGCGAATTTCCACAGAGTATCGAAGAAGACGAGCGGCTCGACATATCCTCTGAAGCGGGCATCGATGGCGGAAAGATCGAGTTCTGCGCTGTCGAGAATGAGGATGTTGCTCTCCGCCCCATAGCGCAGAAGGAAATCCCGGGCCCGCTCGGCCAGGCGGCGCGTCTCGTCAGAGCCGATCAGCACAATGAAAGCGGCATTTTTGTCGACCACTTCGAAGGGGCCATGGAAGAACTCATTTGCATGCACGGCTTGTGAATCATACCACTGCATTTCCATGAGCACACAGGTCGAGAAGGAATAGGCGGCGCCATAAGAGGGGCCGCTCGCCAGTGTGTAGATGGCGGACTTGTCCTTGAAGTGTGGTGCAAAATCGGCAAAGCGGTCGGCGAAAACCTGATGCGCCCTGTCGATCGCCGGCTGAAGGGCCGAAAGGCTTGTGAGCACCGGCGCCACCAGATCAATCCCGTCAGTGGCGCGCAGCACACCGGTCAGCAGCATGTAAAGGACCGCATAGTTGCTGTCGGCAGCGTCGATCGCAATGCCGGTCGTGTAGGAAGCCTGATAGGCTACAGTGAAGTCCGAGGCTTTGGCCAGCGGCGAGGCCGGGTCGAGGGTCATGGCGACGGTGAGCGCCCCCTTCTCGCGCGCGTGCTGCGCAGCGCGCGCCGTCTCGCGCGTCGTCCCGGTCTGCGAGCACAATATCACCAGGGCATTGCGGCCAAGCCTCTGCGGGGCGCGGCACACGAAATCATCCGCATTGAAGATGTCGGAGGACAATTTCGTCGAATGCCTGTCGATGAAATATTTCCCGCCCTGCATGATCGACAGCGAACCGCCGCAGGCGACAAGGAAGACATGCGAGATGGGTCGGGCGGACAGCGGTTGCAATGCGGCTTCGATATCCCGGTTCAATTCAGTCTTCATCTTCTCTCTCGATTGACAGGCTGAAATCAATGTGCGAACGTTCTCACATATTGTCAATGAAAAAGCCAACATGGTCAGTATCGCCGCGATAGGCGACAATGTCGTCGACTGCTACCTGTCGCGGAACGAGATGTTCCCCGGTGGCAATTGCCTCAATGTCTCGGTGTTCACCCGCCGCTTCGGCGCGCGCTCGGCCTATGTCGGCGCCATCGGGCGCGACGAGGCCGGCGATGTCATTCATGCCGCGCTCAAGGCCGAAGGCGTCGATGTCAGCCATTTGCACCGGCTCGCCGGGCCTACCGCTTACTGCATTATCGGCCATCGCAATGCCGAGCGCCTGTTCCTGAGCTTCGATCTCGGCGTGTCGATATTCACGCCCGACGCGGATGATCTGGCGTTCCTCGAGTCTTTTTCGGCGGTACATGTCGGGCAATCAAGCGGACTCGATGCGCATGTCGCGGCAATCGCGAAGCGCGCTCCCCTTTCCTATGATTTCTCCACGCGGCGCGAGCCTAGGCATCGCCGCACCATCGCCCCGCTCTGCTTCCTGGCCGCGCTGTCGGGCGGCGATCTCTCAGAGGAGGAGGTTGCGGCGGTCAGCGGTGAACTCCTCTCTTGTGGAGCCAAATGGGTACTGGTGACACGCGGCAAGCAGGGCGCGGTGCTGGCCCATGGAGACGCGCGCTGGTCGGTCGCTGCACATCCGGTCGAGGCCGTCGATACGCTGGGGGCGGGCGACACTTTCATCGCGCGCACGCTCTATGGTCTTCTTGCCGAAGAAAAACCCGATCAGATCCTCTCCGCCGCTGCCCTGGCAGCCGCCGATACCTGTCGCTATTTCGGTGCGGTCGGGCATGGCGCGCCGATCGCCATCGCCGCCGATGTCGATGCCCTGAAGCTCAAGACTTCATGAGAGCCGGGCGCGCGCCACCGAGCCGCGCCGGGTGAGCGACAATTCGAGAGTTACGTGGCGGGGCGGACTCTCGCTGCCCGACAGGCGATCGAGCATCAAGCGCGCCGCCGTCTCGCCCATCGCGGTCAAAGGCTGCACCACCGCCGTGATGGCAGGCTTGAGAAAACTCATCCAGTCGAGATCATCGAAGCCAATCAGTGAAAGCTCGTCCGGGATTGCGAGGCCCAACGAAGTGATGGCGTCGATGGCCCCCGCCGTCATCAGACCGTCAGCGGTGAAGAGCGCCGTCGGCCGGCCCGGCAGGCGCAGCAGCTGCAAGGCCTGCAGCCGCGCCGCCTCCAGCGAGTAAGCGCCGACGCGGCCAATGAGCGCCCGGTCGATCTCTATTCCGGCGGCGAGATGCGCCTCGACATAGCCGAAGAGACGCTGCCAGCTCGGAAAAAGATTGGCGGGCTCGATGCTGCGCGAGGTCACCCGCGCAACGAAGGAGGCAATGTCACCCGAATCCCAGCGCTCGAGCTCCGCCAGAATGGCGATGCGCCGATGACCGGCCTCGATCAGGCTTGCTATCGCCTCGCGCGAGGCCCTGCGGTTGTCGACGGTGACCGCATCGGCACGGAGCCCATTGACCATGCGGTCGAACTGCACGATCGGGCAGCCCTCCTTCAGCGCTTTCCTCAGATGATCGGAACGCTCCGTATCGCAGGGCGCCACGATCAGGCCATCGACCTGCTTCTCGAGCAGCAGCTGCACGGCTTCCAGCTCGCGCGCCAGAAGCTCGTCGCTGTTGGTGATGAGCACGCCAAAGCCTTCGGCGCGCGCCACATCCGCGACGCCGCGCAGGATGCTCGAATAAAATGGGCTCTGGATGTCGCCAGCGACGACGCCGATGGTCTTGGTCTTGCCGGTGATGAGGCCGCGCGCCAGGAGATTGGGGCGATAGCCGAGTCGCTCGGCCGATGCCTTGACCTTCTTCTTGATCTCATCGCTCGCATAGCCGTATCCGCCCAGCACCCGCCCGGCCGTCGCCGTCGAGACGCCCGCAAGCCGGGCAACCTCAGTGATGGTCGCTTTGTCGATGCGTTTCTCAGCCATGACTCAAGTGCATCTTCGGAATCACCAAGCCTTTCCCTCTAGCGTGCCCGGAGGCGGCTGCAAACTGCCGGAAGCAGCCTGTCCAGAGGTGTGAGAACATTCTCCATTTCATGCTTGACGACCCAGCAGACCTCATGTTTGTATTGTGAGAACGTTCGCACAATATGCGGCCGTGATCAACCATCGCGTTCGGGCACGTTATCCGGAGCGCAAGAACAGGCACAAAGCACAGGGAAAACGTCATGACCTATGGCATGCAGACTTTACGGAACTGCGGCGGCGCCTTGCTCACCGCCGCCGCCCTTCTCACCTTCGCGACCGTCCAGGCGGTGGCCGGCGGCATCGACCAGAAACTGCACGACGCCCTGCCCGACCAGTACAAGACCAATGGCGTCAATGTCGCGGTGTTCAATGACTGGCCGCCGGATGAATTCGTCGAGAACAGCGAGCTGAAAGGCTGGAGCGTCGACATGGCCAAGGCGATGTCGGAGAAGCTCGGCGTCGAGTTCAAATTCGAGGCGACCAGCTTCGAGGTCATCATTCCAGGCCTCGTCAGCAAGCGCTTCGATGCCGGCTTCTCTTCCTTCGGTGTCACGGAGGAACGCCTGCAGGCGCTCGATTTTGTGCCGCAGCGCCGCGAAGGCACCGCCTATGCCTCGCTCAAGGGCAAGAATTTCAACATCCAGAGCGAAAAAGACCTGTGTGGCCACAGCGTCGCCGTCCTCACCGGTGCCTGGGACTTCCAGTATCTGACCAAAGTGAGCGCCGAAACCTGCCAGGGCGTGAAGCCGATCGACCTGCAGCAATTCACCACCCAGAACGCGGCCGAGCTCGCCGTGTCGTCCGGCCGCGTCGAGCTGGTCGCGGCGGGCTCCGCCAAACTGCAATATATGGCCAAGCAGACCGGGACCTTCGAGGTCTCCACCTTCGTCAGCAATGCCGTCTATAACGGCATCGGCATCCGCCGCGGCGATGCGCTCGGGCCTGTTCTGCGGGACGCGCTTCAGTCTATGATCGATGACGGAAGCTACAAGCAGCTGATGGCCAAGTGGGGCGTCGACGGCAGCGGGATGCTGGACAAGGCGGTCCTGGTCGACCAGGCCCATCCCGATCCGAAGTAACGCCATTACCGAAGGCCCATCCAGCCCGGAGTGCCGCATGGGCCAATCGCCAACGCCGTCCCGTCCCGATATCCACGCCACCAAGCCG
Organism: Taklimakanibacter lacteus; assembly: GCA_003576695.1. Classification (GTDB taxonomy): domain Bacteria; phylum Pseudomonadota; class Alphaproteobacteria; order Rhizobiales; family Aestuariivirgaceae; genus Taklimakanibacter; species Taklimakanibacter lacteus. The sequence continues at coordinate 485,374 of QOZQ01000003.1, read as the reverse complement.
GTTCCGGTCCGGCATCCGGCGCGCTGGATCGGCGGGGCGGCCCTCTTTCTCTTCGTCTTCTTCTTCATCCGCCTGCTCGTCACCAACGAGAACCTGCAATGGCCGGTGGTGGCGCATTACATGCTGAGCCCCGAGATCCTCAAAGGACTGGGGCGCACCTTGCTGCTCACCTTCCTCGCCATGATCTTCGGCCTCGCCATCGGCATCGTGCTGGCGATCATGCGGCTGTCGAGCAACCCTGTCTTCCAGGCGGCGAGCTGGTTGTGGATCTGGTTCTTCCGTGGCGTGCCGCCCCTCGTACAACTCGTCTTCTGGTACAATCTCGCTTTGCTCATACCGAACGTTTCCATCGGCATCCCCTTCGGCCCGCAACTATGGGAAGGCAGCACCAATCTCCTGATCACGCCCTTCACCGCCGCGATCCTCGGCCTCTCCCTCACTGAAAGCGCCTATGCGGCGGAGATGATCCGGGCCGGCATCCAGGCGATCAATATCGGCCAGACGGAAGCCGCGGCGACGCTCGGGATGACACGGGCCCAGATCCTCAGGCGCATCATCCTGCCGCAGGCGCTCCGGATCCTCATTCCCCCAATCGGCAATGATACGATCTCGATGCTGAAATTCACCTCGCTCGTCAGCGTGCTGGCGTTGCCCGATCTCCTCTATTCGGCGCAGATGATCTATTCGCGCACCTATCAGACGATCCCACTGCTTATCGTTGCCACCATCTGGTATCTCATCCTTTCGACGGTTTTGACTTTCGCCGAGCACTATATCGAGCATCGCCTCAATGGCCGGCCCCTGGCGCTGGGCGCCGTGTTCAACTCGCTCTTCAAGAGCAGGTTCTGGTCGCTCAGGCGCCAGGAGGCCCGCTCATGACCGAGGCTCAGCCCCTGCTCAAGGTCGAGCGGCTGTCGAAGAGCTTCGGCACACACCAGGTGCTGCGCAATATCGATCTTGCCGTCGAGGCCGGCGATGTTATGTGCATCGTCGGCCCGTCGGGCTCGGGCAAAAGCACCCTGCTGCGCTGCCTCAACTATCTCGAGACGCCCGATGCGGGCGCCGTCTTTCTCAGCGGGGAGCCGATCGGCGTCAAATGGCGCGGCAATACGCTCTATGAGATGTCCTTCAACGAGCTTGCGGTGCAGCGCCAGCGCATGGGCATGGTTTTCCAGAGCTTCAACCTGTTCCCGCACAAGACCGCACTCGAGAACGTCATCGAAGCGCCGATCGTCGTGAAGCGCAAGAAGAAACCCGACGCGATCGCCGAGGCTACAGCTCTCCTCAAGAAGGTGGGGCTGGCGGAGCGCGCGCATTATTATCCCAAACAGCTCTCGGGCGGCCAGCAACAGCGCGTCGCCATTGCACGCTCACTCGCCATGCAGCCGGCGCTCATGCTCTTCGATGAGCCGACCTCGGCGCTCGATCCCGAGCTCGTCGGCGAGGTTCTGGCGGTGATGCGCCAGCTCGCCGAGGACGGCATGACCATGGTGGTGGTCACCCATGAGATGAGCTTTGCCCGCGATGTCGCCGATCACCTGGTATTCATGGATGAGGGAGTCATCGTCGAAGCAGGAAAACCGAAGGACGTGCTCAGCCATCCACGGCACGCCCGCACCAAGGCCTTCCTCGCCCGTGTCATCTGAACCGGACTTGTAGCGATGCGACATGCCGATGCCGAAACCGTCGAAAGCCTGCTCGACTATCCGGGCCTGATCGAAGCTTTGCGCGCTGCTCATCGCGCCGATCGGATGCCGCAGCGGCGCGTCGATGTGATGAGCGATCAAGGCGATGATGCCAACAAGTTCGTTTCGCTCATCGCCTGGGCCAGCGGCGATCTTATTGCGGTCAAGCTCGTCGGAGTGTTTCCGGGCAATACCGCACTTCAACCGCCGCAGCCCTCGGTGCAGGGCCTTGTCGCCCTGATGAGCGGTGTGACGGGCGCGCCGCTCGTCACCGCCGACGGCGCGGCGCTCACCTTCCGCAAGACCGCAGCCGACTCGGCGCTCGGCGCCGACTACCTGGCACGCCCTGATGCGCGAACCTTGCTCGTCATCGGCGCCGGCGGGCTGGCGCCGCATGTCATCGCGGCGCATCTGGCGGTCAGGCCCTCGCTGGCGCGCGTCCTCATCTGGAACCGCACGGCGGAGAGGGCCGCTTCATTGGCCGACAGGCTCCGGCATCTGCCGGTTTCGATCGCGCCGGCCACGGATCTCGGCGCCACATTGCCCGAAGCCGACATCGTCTCCTGCGTCACCATGGCGACGGAGCCCCTCGTCCTGGGGCGGCTGCTCAAGCCTGGCGCGCATGTCGACCTGATCGGCGCCTATCTGCCCGAGATGCGCGAGGCTGATGATGATGTCGTCCGGCGTGCCGGCCATATCTTCGTCGATACCCGAGCCGGCTGTGAAGGCTCAGGCGAGATCGCCACACCGCTTGCCCGCGGCCTCATCACGCAGGAAAACATCATCGCCGATCTCTTCGATCTCAGCACCGGCCGGCATTCGGGGCGGGCATCGCAAGACGAGATCACCATGTACAAGAATGTCGGCGGCGGGCATCTCGATCTCTTCACCGCGCGCCATCTCCTCGCAAGGATGGACGCCGTGTCATAGCCTTCGTCACGGCTGGTCGGCAAGGCTCACGCCCGGATCATGGAAGAAAAGCTGGTCGATCGCCTGATCCAGGTCGGCCTGCGCACTATCAACGGCCATCATCGCCAGCAGTTCGAACGCTTCGGCGTCGAGGTCATCGAGGCGCATCGCTGCAACGGACCGCTGAAGCTCGATCTCGAGACGCCGGTCTATATTTCAATGGATCTCGATGCGCTCGATCCGGCCCATGCGCCGGCGTCACCTTCCGGGAACCGGGCGGCCTCACCACCCGCCAGGTGATCGACTGGGTCCACGCAATCGGCCAGCCGATCGTCGCCGCCGATATCGTCGAATTCAATCCGCGCTGCGATATGTCCAACATGACGGAGAATGTTGCGGCGAAGCTTCTGAAAGAGATCGCCGGGATGATGGTGAAGACGGAGCAGCCCGACTAAAGCAGCGCAGCTTGCACGGCAGCTCGCTCGATCAAGTCGGCCGTGTCGTTCCTGACACTGCCGACTCTCTGATCGACCGGCCATGCCGCAAGCCTCGGGGCAGGAAACGGGGCGAGCATGGCCTTGAGTTCATTGTCGTTCACGGCATCTTCACCCAGCCACTTGTCCCAGTTCTCAGAACCGATGATGACCGGCATGCGGTCGTGAACCGGTGCCAGCAGATCATTGGCCTCGGTTGTGATGATTGTGCATGACCTTGTCCATTCACTGGTTTCCGGATTCTTCCACGGTTCCCACAGGCCACCCAAGGTCATGATATCATGGTTTCCCATGGCGAAGGCGAAGGGCTGCTTGTCGGCCACACCTGAACGGCGCCATTCATAGAAGCCTCCGACAAGCACAAGGCAGCGGCGTTGAGCCTTCCATGCACCTTTGAAGGCTGGCTTCTGGTCGATCGTGTCGGCACGCGCATTGAACGTGTTGCCGAGCTTCTTCGGATCTTTCGCCCAAGGCGGAATGAGCCCCCATCGCATCGGCTCGATCGTGCGCACTCCATCGGTCGATGTCATTACCGGTAGCGGCATTGTCGGCGGCACATTGTATCGGCGCGGCAGTGTCCACAGCCAGCGGTCGCCACGCCTTTTCTTCAGCGGGTTCAATTTGATCTCGGAAACTTCCTCAGGATCGAAGACGCGGCCGCACAATTGGAGCGTTCCTGCTTTCTCATAATGACTTTTTGTTCCTTATATGTTCTAGTTCGAGGCGAGCGGCTTGTCAACTAAGGCAGACTTCCATGCGATACACTTTGCGTCGGTTGAAATTATCATGACGCGGCCAATGAGCTTTTCCGACCGGCAGCATTTCATTCAGACGCTTGCGGTCTGCCGCAATCTGGCAATCACTTGTGGACAGGGCGAACATCGTGACTCGGCCCTGCAATACAGATGCAAGGAATTGATCGACTCCATCGACGACGTCGCCGGTGAGCTTGTGGGAGACTCGAGCTATTTCAAGATCGTGGACGTCAATCCAGCCGCCAAGGGAGATTAATCCGCCTTTCGCTGCTCCAGGGCGGCAAGGAGTTTGCACAACAGCTCCGCCAGGGCTTCTCGCTCGCTCTCAGGGAGAGCCGCCAGCATGGCAAGCTCATTCGCCATGTCGGCGCGGAAAGCCGCTTCGGCAAGGCGTATGCCTTTCCGGGTCAGGCGCGCGGAAAAGCTGCGCCGGTCCTCGCTCGATTGCTCGCGGACGATCAGGCCAACTTCCTCGAGCTTCACGAGCCGGCTCGTCAATCCTCCGGAGGTGAGCATCAGGGAGGTGTAGAGTTCCGTCGGCGTCAGCCGATAGGGCGGGCCAGACCGGCGCAAGGTGCCGATAACATCGAACTCGCCGCGATCTATGCCGTGCGCGGCAAAGACGGCGCTGATCTTGGGATGGAGACGCTGTGCCAGCCGGTTTATCCGGCCGAACACCGACATTGGCGACGTGTCCACATCCGGCAGCTCGCGCGCCCATTGCCGGCGAAAGCGGTCCACATCGTCGCCGGGAACTTTTTCATCCACAGTCATGGCCACCTCATATATCTTGACAGCAAGATATCTCTCATGCCAGTTATCTTGCCAACAAGATATATGACAACAGGAGCTTTCCCCATGCAACAGGCAACTTCGGCAAATGCGACAGGCGGCTGGCGCCGCCAGATGAAGGCCACGCCCATGGTGTTGACCGGTCGCGTGCTCAGCATTCTCTTCGTGCTCTTCATCCTCATTGCCTCGGTCACGCCCAAGCTGTTCTTCCCCGATGCCAACGACGCTTATCTGGCGCAGCTCGGCTGGGCCAAGCAATATATGCCGCTCATCGCCGCCATCGAGATCATCGGCGTGGTGCTCTATGTGATCCCGCGCACCAGCCTGCTGGGTGCGGTATGGATGACCGGCCTGCTTGGCGGCGCGATCGCCACGCAGCTGCGCGTCGACAATCCCCTCTTCAGCCACCTCCTGTTCGGCGTCTATCTCGGCCTCTTCATGTGGGGCGGCCTGTGGCTGCGTGATCCGCAGTTGCGTGCCCTGTTCCCGATCAGGAGAAACAAGCCATAATGCCAGCCGATGCTGCCCGTCACCGTCGATCCTGCCAGAATCCGCGAGTTCAAGACCGCCGCAGGCTTCTGCACATGGCGGGGAAATATGCTGCGCCAGCCTGGTGCGGGTCGCTCCCAAGGCGTGATCCGTCTTCGCGGCCGGTCAGTTCCCCGCCAGAACTTTCAGGATGCGCGTGCCGGGCCGGCCGGTTGGCTTGAGGCCTGCCTTCTTCTGTGCTGCCTTGATCGCCACGATAGTCAGCGGGCCGATGCGGCCATCAGCTTCGCCCCGGTAATAGCCCTTGGCGATGAGGAGCTCCTGCAGGCGCTTGCGATCCGCGCGGTCGAGGCCCGGATCATCGGTCGGCCAGGCGGTCTTGAACGCGCCGCCGCCCCTCAGCCGGTCCGCCAGATGGCCGATCGCCAGCGCATAGGCTTCCGCCGCATTATAGGAGAAGAGCACATCGAAATTGCGCGAGACGAGGAATGCAGGGCCCGTGGGCCCGGCCGGCCTGATCAATCCGTAGGAACCGCTCCTCGGCAGCGCCTTGCCGTCGGCGCGAAGGATGCCCTGCCTGGCCCAGGCGGCAATGGGTGCCTTGCGCGAGCGGCCGACCGAGCCTGAATAGGAGCCGGGAACTTTCACCTCGAAACCCCAGGGCAGGCCCGACTGCCAGCCGGCCTTTTTCAGGAAATTGGCGGCGGAAGCGAGCGCATCGGGCACCGAGCGGATCGTGTCGCGCCTTCCGTCGCCATCGAAATCGACGGCGAGCCTGCGATAGGTCGAGGGCATGAACTGCGTCTGGCCGAAGGCGCCGGCCCAGGAGCCGTTGAGGTCGGAGAGCTTTACGTCGCCCGCCTGGACGATGCGCAAAGCCTGGATCAGCTCGGCCGTGAACATGGCCGGCTTCTTGCCGGCGCAAGCGACATTGGACAGCGCATGCGGCAGGAAGAAGATGCCCTTTTCCTGGCCGTAGTCGCTTTCCACGCCCCAGAGGGACGCCAGAATGAAGTGATCGACGCCATAGGCCCGCTCGACCGCGCGCAAGGTCTTGTCATGCACGCGCAGCATCTTCGCCCCATCGGCGAGGCGCGCATCGTCGACCAGAAAAGCCATGTAGTCCCAGATCGCCAGGCGGTATTCGGGCTGGGTGCGCGAGAAGCGCACCGCTTTCTCATCGAAGGTGATGCCCTTGAAAGCAGCGTTGACGATATCGGCACGGATGCCGGCTTTCAGCACCTGGGCGCGCACGCTTTTGGCACAGCTTTCGAAGGAAGCGAAAGCGGGCGTGGCGAGCGGAAAGGCCGCGAGGGCCAGAGCCCCAAGGCCTATCTGAAGACGAAAACTGCGAGTCATATGAGCCATCCCGAATCATCACCACGAGAATTTGGCTTCAATTAGCCCGGCGGGAGACCCAAAATAAGACTGCCGATGTGACTATTCGCACCGACGCCTCCCGGCTTCGTACATAGGATCCGCCCAGTGTTTCAAGCACGCCCGGAAATCCCGAGGAGGACACCATGCGGAAATGTGCTCTCGTGCTTGCTTTGCTGATCGCCTTGAGCCCGGCTTTAGCCGCCGACCAAGTCGATAAAGCTCGTCCAGTTCTAGAAGGTGCCGGACCAGCACAAGGCCTTCATCAAGGACTTCAGCGCTCCTGAGCCGCTCGAATAGCGGCCTTCATCTCAAACTTCAACAGCGTCGGTAGGAGAAAGATCATGACCAATCATGTGCGTGCTCGTCTTTTCTTCACGGCCGGCCTGTTGGGATCGGCCTTGCTGCTCGCCAACGGCGTCCCTGATCGCTCGCTTGCCGCGACCGATCAGGTGATGCTGATCAACATGCAGACCAGCAAATGCCTGACGATTGCCGGTGGGATGAGCACCGACAACAATGTCGAGGCGCTGCAATTCACCTGCGACAGCCATCCCTCGCGGCGCTGGCGGCTGGTGCGCATGGGCAGCGCCTTCCAGATCAAGAATCTGCAGACCGGCAAATGCCTGACCATCGCCGGCGGCGTCAGCACCGAGAACAATGTGACGGCGCTGCAGTTCAATTGCGACAGCCATCCGTCGCGCCGCTGGCGCATCAACCGGGTGGGCAGCGGCTTCCAGATCCAGAATGTGCAGACCGGCAAGTGCCTGACCATCGCCGGCGGCGTCAGCACCGCCAACAATGTGACGGCGCTGCAGTTCACTTGCGACAGCCATCCCTCGCGCAAGTGGCAGGTCAAGGCGTCGGTAATCATCGACTAAGCGAGCGGGGACCTTTGCGGTCAGAGGCGGCGTTGCTGATTCAGCGCCGCCCGAGATTGACCTGCTCGCGGCTATAGCCCGCGAGCGATGCATAGCCGCGCACGATCGCCTCGCGCTCGGCAAAGCTTGCGACATCCTCGATATCATCGAAGCCTTCGGGCGCGCGGGCCTCGACCAGGTCGATGACGCCTTCCGGTCCGCCGCGCCGGTTGTTGCGCACGATCTCCGCCGTCATTGGCCGGCGTTCGGCGTCATAGGCGGCGAAGGCTTCCGCCACATCCGGCATCGCCGTCAGGTGGCGCGCCAGAGCCGCGGCGTCGAGGATCGCCTGGCTGGCGCCATTGCTGCCGACCGGATACATCGGATGTGCCGCATCGCCCAGCAGGGTCGTGCGGCCGAAGGACCAGCATGCCACCGGATCGCGGTCGCAATTGGGATATTCATAGAAAGTGCCGGTGGCCTCGATGATCCTGGCCGGCTCGACAAAGCCCAGGCGGAAGCTGTCGGCGACGAAGGCCTGCACCTCCTGCGGCCGCGCGGTGGCATTCCAGTCCTCGCGGCGCGGCGGCGGGCCCGAACCATCGGCGATGCGCGCCATGATGGCCCAGTTGGTCAGGCGCGTCGCGGGGCGCGCCGGATCGGAATGGATCGGATAGAAGACGAATTTCGCCGCATTGCCGCCGGCGATCATCATGGTGCGGCCATCGCCATGGACCGGCCATTCGGTGGCGCCGCGCCACAGCATGATGCCGCTCCACAGCAATGGCCCCTCTTGCGGGTAGAAGATGCTGCGCACGCGCGAGTGGATGCCATCGGCGCCGATCAGACCGTCGCCCGCCGCTTCGACACGTCCGCCTTGCGAGCGGCTTTCGAACCGTGCCGTCACGCGCCCGTCGCCTTCGGCGAGATCGACCAGCCGGCGATCCGTGTGCAGCCGCCCGGCGCCCAGGCGCTCGAGAACGGCGCCCAGCAGGACGCCATGCAGCTTGCCGCGGTGGATGCTGAATTGCGGCACCTCATAGCCCGCATCGAGGCCGCGCAATTCGCGCCATACCACCTGGCCCAGCCGGTTGGTGTAGATCAGCTCGCGGGTGCGGATCCCGGCAGCATCGAGCGCCGGCAGCAAACCGTGCTCCGCCAGCTCCTTGACCGCATGCGGCAGGAGATTGATGCCGACGCCCAACTCGCGCAGCTCCTGCGACTGCTCGAAGACCTCGACATCGACGCCTGCCCGGTTGAGCGCCAGCGCCGTCACCAGGCCGCCAATCCCGCCGCCGATGATCAGAAGCTTCATCGTCTCTCCCTGACCGGAATGTCTCCAGGAAAAGTCTATATGAATATTGCGCACCATCTCAAGATAACGAGCCGTCAAGTCCAGCCGTCAAGGCGGGAAGATTTCAACCTGCTCTAAAAGTCCGGCATGGGATATTCGCCAGGTGACTGACGTCGATCGTCCGCGGCATCAGTCCATCATCGCCGGCAGGCGCGCCGCCAAGGCATCGATGAGGACCCGCACGCGCAACGGCAGGAACGGTGCGCGCGGCCACAAGGCCGAGCTGGTGAACTCGCTTCCGGGTTCGTCGAACAGCCGGACAAGCTCGCCCTGCGCAACACGCGCGCGGATCAGCCAGCAGGGCAGCCAGGCGAGACCAAGCCCGGCAACGGCGGCATCGCTGATGGCTTCGAGGTCATCGAGCCTGATACGCCCCTTCATGGCGATCTCGTCCAGCCTCCCCTGCTCGCCGGGAAACAGCCAGCTTCTGGTATGGCGCGGATTGGCATAGTCGATCGCCTGATGCACGGCGAGGTCGTTGAGGGTGGCGGGACGGCCATGTCTTTCGAGATAAGCGGGCGATGCGCAGACCGTCATGCGCTGCCGCGCCAGCGCACGCGTCATCAAGGCGGGATCATCGGGCAGCTCACCGTTGCGCACAGCAAGATCATAACCCTCCTCGATGAGATCGATCGGCCGGTCGGTGAAGGCGATCTCCAGCACCAGCGCCGGATGCCGGCGCGCCACATCGAAAAGAACCGGCGCCGCGCAGTGGCGGCCGAAGGCGACCGGCAGCGTGACGCGCACCTTGCCCGCCGGTTCCAGGCGGCCGGATTCGAGCGCCAGCTCAGCCGCTTCCAGCTCCTTGAGGGCGCGCAGGCAACGCTCATGATAGGCAAGCCCATCCTCGGTCAGGCTCAAGACCCGCGTCGTGCGGTGGCACAGCCGCACGCCAAGCCGCGCCTCGAGCCGCGCCACCGCCTTGCCGACGGCCGAGCGCGACACATTGAGACGCTGGGCTGCCGCGGCGAAACTGCCCGCTTCCACCACAGTGACGAATTCGCGAATGCCGCTCAGCGTGTCGGTCATGACTCTATCATTGTAGATTTGAAGGATACATTTAGCGGAAAAACTTCCCGCACTGCAACTCCACAAGCGCGAATATGCTGCCGACCTCTCATCCAACGGAGGCGAAAACCATGAATCAGCATGTGAAGGCGAGCACGATGAAGCGCTGGACGCTCAAGGCAATCGGGCGGGACAATCTCGATTTGCGCTCTGCCGCCGTCCCTGCTCCCGGGCCGGCTGAGATCCTGGTGAAAGTCTCCGCCGTCTCGCTCAATTATCGCGACCTGCTTGTCATCGATGAGGGCCTCGGCTTTTCACCCGGCAGCGAGCCTTTCGTGCCGGCTTCCGATGCTGCGGGCATGGTGGTTGCAACCGGTGGCGATGTCAGCCGCTTCAAGGCGGGCGACCGGGTGATCTCGACCTTCATTCCGGGCTGGATCGATGGGTCCGGATTTGGCACCGCGCGCGAGCCGAACTCCCTGGCGCTCGGCGGCGCCATGCAAGGCGTTCTTTCGAAATATGTCCTGCTCGATGAGGATTGGGCGGTGAAGGCGCCGGAGAGCCTGAATGATGCCGAAGCGAGCACGCTGCCTTGCGCCGGCCTCACCGCCTGGACGGCGCTGGTCGAGCGCGGACATATCCATGCCGGCCAGACCGTGCTGGTGCAGGGCACGGGCGGCGTGGCGCTCTTCGGTCTGCAGCTCGCGCGCGCCCATGGCGCCGAGGTCTTCGTGGTCTCGGGCGATGACGACAAGCTCGCGCGCGCCAAGGCGCTCGGCGCCACCTATGGCATCAACCGCAAGAAGGAAGACTGGGTGGAGGCGGTGTATCACCTGACGGGCGATCGCGGTGTCGATCAGATCCTTGAAATCGTCGGCGGCGCGCATCTCGGCCAGTCGCTCAAGGCAGCGGCGGTGTCCGGGCGCATTTCGCTCATCGGTGTGCTGGAAGGCTTCGACATCTCGGGCCATTTCCTGCCCTTGGCGCTCAAGCGCCTGACGGTGGACGGTATCCAGGTCGGCCATCGCAGCGGGCTTGAGGGGCTGGTGCGCGCCGTCGACCGCACCGGCCTCAAGCCGGTGATCGATGCCGAATATGAACTGGCCGACTTCCCCCAGGCCCTCGATCACCTGGCGCGCGGCCCGTTCGGCAAGATCGTCGTGAAGATGCCGGGATGACATCCCGGCATTCCTCGCCTATATCGGCGGCATCCTGTCGAATTTGGGCAAAGCCGGATCGACGTGATCCCAAACCTGGCTGCTCACTGTATAGGTTATCACTTGCGGCTTGTAGCGGGCAGGATCATCGAGGCTTCCCGCATGGATGGTGAAGAAGTCGGGCATCGCCGAAAAACTCAGATAGACGGGGGTTCCGCAAGTGGGGCAGAAGCAATGCGTCTTCACATTGCCGCTGTCGCCGGCAATGTCCCATTGCGCTGCCGCGCCCGAGACCTTCACATCCTTCACGCTCGGGAAGGTCAGGTATGATCCATGCCCCGTGCCGCTCCTTTGCTGGCAGTGGCGGCACTGGCAATCGACCATCGCCAGGGGCTCGCTTGAGATCTCATAGCGGATGGCGCCACAGGCGCAGCCGCCAGTATAGGACTTGCTCATATATCTATCTCCCTTCAAGCCTTTCCATATTCATCGTGGCGGCGCCACCACAGGCCGCCCTCCTCGTTGCGCCCGAGAGGCGCGCGGTCGAGCCACTGATACATGCCCCACAGACCATCCAGCCCGCGCGCAAAGGCGGAATAGGTGTGATAGATGACGTCGTCCGCGCGGATAAAGCTGCTCATGCCCGGCCTTTCGCGTGTAAACGCCGCGGCATCGGTTCCCGCCATCGCCGCGTGCCTGGAAACCTCCCCTGCACCGTCCGTCTTTTTCCATCCGGGCTCGCGCACATAATTGTACTCGATGCCATCGCGCTGCTGCGCTTCGGTGAAGGAGACATTGAAATCGAAATTGAAGTCGCCGCCCAGCGAGGACGCCCAGGGGAAGGTCCATCCCAGCCGCTGCCTGTAGGCCTTGAGCCTGGCGAAGGATGCGCGCGACACCGCCCAGAGCATGACGTCATGCTGCGCCAGATGCACGGCAAAGCCGTTGAAGCCATCGGCGATCGCCGAGCAGGACGGGCAGCCTGCCTTGTAATCGGGACCGAACATGAAGTGATAGACGAGGAGCTGCGAGCGGCCCTGGAACAGATCCTGAAGCGCCACCACGCCCTTGTCGGTCTCGAACATATAGGGCTTGTCGATCCTGACCCAGGGCAGCTCCTGGCGGCGGCGCGCCAGCTCATCGCCCTGCCTGGTATGCTCCTTCTCCGCCTTCAGGAGATCGAGCCGCGCCTTGAGCCATTCCCCGCGCGTCGCTGTCAGATGATTGGCCATCGTCGTCTCCTTTCGCCTCGATCCGGGGGGCTTAGTGCTGCGTATGATCGAGGCACAGCACATTGCGATAAGCGCACAGCTCATCGACGAGTTCCTTCTCGTCGGCCAGGATCCTCGCCTTCTCCGCGGCACCCACCATCTGGATCATGTAGCTCTGCTCGCCATTGCCCTGCCGGTCGATGAAGGGCGACTGCAGGCTCGCCGGATTGGCGAGATCGGGAAGTGCCCCGATATCCGCATTGGTGAGGAAGGGCGCATAGAACATGAGATGCGGCATGGCCATGGTGTGGACCTCGAGATCGGGCGGTCCGATGGTGCGCATCACGGGGCCGATCATGTAGGAAAGCCCCGGCTTCTCGGGAACCTTGTAGGTCCTGTCGCGGTAGCGCTTCTCGATCTCGGCCTTGAGCGCTTCAGGGCCCAGCCCCTGCGCCCGCAATGCTGCGGCATCTCTCACATATTTCAGATAGGTTTCGGCGCCCGCCGCGTCGTAGCAGACCGCGTAATAGATATCATTGCGGAAATCGGCCAGTTCCCACTGGGTGCGCTGGACAAGACAGGCGACGCCGCTCGTCCCCTCACGCGAGAGCCGATACCCTGTCTTGGGATCGAGGAGATAGACAGTGGCCTTGTCGCGCATGGCCGGCGGCAGCGCGCTCAGCGCGAAGCGGGTCTCGAGCCGGGGCGGCATCTGGTCGAGCGTGGTGCCGGCGGCATAGGCTGGCGCTGCAGCGATCATCGCGGCGGCGGCGAAGGCAAATCCGAGGTTCATGATGGTCTCCCTGAAGATCACGCCATGAAGCGGCGGTCATAGTCCTGGCGCAGCCTTGTCCAGCCTTCCCAGAAGGGTTCGGGCTCAAGTCCGCGCGAGCGGATGACAAGAATGTCGAGATGCATATGCCATCCGGCCGCGATGGCGAGCAGCGTGCCGCGATCGCTCAATCCGCGATGCGTAACGGTCAACAGCACCTTCTTGCCCTGGGGCTCGAGCGCAAAGGTCACTTCACCCGTGTCATCCCAGCCGATCGAGAGCCGGCGCGGCGCATCGAGCTCGGTGATCCGGCTCTCCATCCGGTATTCTTCCTTGAACCCTTCCGGCTGCCTGGCCGGCGGATCGGACAGCTCGTTATTGCGCCAGACGAACTCGAACGGGGCGCCCAGCTTCAGCTCCATCTCGCCCGCGGCCAGCCATTGGCGGCGCAAGTCGTTCTCGGTGAGGGCGGCCCAGACAAGTTCCACAGGCCCCGGCAACAGGCGCTGGATGGTCAAGGTCTCAGATGCTGACAACACGCCATAGGGGCTGAGCGTGGTGAGGTCGTTCATCGGTCGTCTCCTTTCACGAGGTTGTTGTCAGACAGAGTAGTGACGGCTATCGAAAGGGTGGGAGTGACAAGTGTGGCGGGATTTCGGATCAAGGACGGCAGATGGACTCGCTGATCACGGCCGCGGCGCAGGCGCTGGCCCAGGGTGACCCGCTTGGTGCGCTCAAGCGGGTGGCGCTGCGCGAGGATGCGGCGGCGCTGGCGCTGCGCGGCATCGCGATGGCGCAGCTCGGCGATCTCGAGCGGGCGCGGGCGCTGCTCAAACGGGCGGCCCGCGGCTTCGGCGCGAAGGAAATCGTGGCGCGGGCGCGCTGCATCCTCGCCGAGGCCGAGATTGCGCTGGTCTCGCGCGATCTCGGCTGGTCCGCCACGGCGCTGGCGCAAGCGCGCGCCACGCTCGAAGACCATGGCGACAAGGTGAATGCCGCCCATGCGCGCTATCTGGAGATCCGCCGCCTGCTTCTCCTGGGCAAGCTCGATGCCGCGGAAACAGAGCTGGCCCGGCTCGATCCGTCGCCTTTGCCCCCGGCACTGCGCGCGGCGCATGAGCTGGTCGTGGCGGGCGTCGCGATGCGGCGCATCCGCAGCCACGAGGCGCGCGACGCGCTGATCCGCGCCAGACGGGCGGCGCGCCTTGCCGCCATTCCCGCACTGACTGCCGAGGTCGAGAGCGCCAACCGCCTGCTCGCGCTGCCGGCGGCGCGCCTCATCGCGCGCCAGCATGAGCAGCCACTGCTCCTCGCCGAGGTCGAGGCGCTGCTCGCCTCGAAGACGCTGGTCATCGATGCCTGCCGCCATGCCGTGCGCGCCGGAAGCGTGGTGGTTTCGCTGGCCAGCCGTCCGGTGCTCTTCGCGCTCGCCCGGGCGCTCGCCGAAGTCTGGCCTGACGATGTGACGCGCGATGCGCTGCTGGCGCGTGCTTTCGGGGCGAAACATGCCGATGAATCGCACCGGGCGCGCCTCAGGGTCGAGATCGGGCGGCTGCGGCGCATGCTGAAAAGGCTCGCCGGCATCAGCGCCACCCAGCGGGGCTTCCGCATCGAGCCGGCGCGCGGCCGCGACATTGCCGTGCTGGCGCGCCCCGTCGAGGAGAAGCATGCGGCGGTGCTCGCCTTCCTCGCCGATGGCGAATCCTGGTCAAGCTCGGCCCTGGCGCTGGCGCTCGGCTCCAGCCAGCGCAGCGTGCAGCGGGCGCTCGATGATCTCGCGGCGACGGGCAAAGTGCAGTATTTCGGGCGCGGCCGGGCGCGGCGCTGGATGACCCCGCCGGTGCCCGGTTTCACGACGACATTGTTACTCCCGGCGCCGCTGCCGAGCGGCTAGTTTAAGGGCAGCAAAGAGGACAGACCCATGAAGCAATCCGCCGCCCAGATCATTCGCGAATATGGCCCCTTCCCCGGCGCCGACAATGTGGCCGGCGTCACCTTCGATGGCAGCAAGGTCTGGTTCGCCTCGGGAGAGAAGCTCAACGCGTTCGACCCCGACACGGGCAAGACGGTTCGCGCCTTCGATGTCGCCGCGCATGCGGGCACTGCTTTCGACGGCGAGCACATCTATCAGATCGCCGAAGAGCGCATCCAGAAGATCGATCCCAAAACCGGCCGCGTGCTGAAGACGATTCCCGCTCCCGGCAATGGCGGCGATTCCGGCATGGCCTGGGCCGAGGGCTCGCTGTGGGTCGGAGAGTATCGCGCCCGCAAGATCCACCAGATCGATCCCGAGACCGGCAAGATCCTGCGCAGCATCGACTGCAACCGCTTCGTCACCGGCGTCTCCTGGGTCGAAGGCGAGCTGTGGCACGCCACCTGGGAAGGCGATGAGAGCGAGGTGCGGCGCATCGATCCCGGCACCGGCGAAGTATTGGAGAGCCTGCAGATGCCGGCCGGCGCCGGCGTATCGGGCCTCGAATCCGACGGCGCCGACAGGTTCTATTGCGGCGGCGGCGAGAGCGGGAAGGTGCGCGCCATAAAGCGGCCGAAAAGGACCTAGGCATCGAAGCGCCAGAAGCGCCCCTCACGACGCTTGAGCTTTTGCCTGAGCCAGCGCGGCTGCGCCGGCAGCAGGAAGTGCGGCGGCTCGTCGGTCTTCTCGAAGCAGAAGCGCTTAGGCAGGTCGGTATAGAGAGAGCGCGGCGGCTTCCCTCCTTTTATCCGTTTGATTTTGCAGCCGGTATCGAAATCGTGGAACCAGACGCGGGAAATGCCGCACAAGCCGATCAGGACGTGGAGAGCGGCCGCCAGTACGGCCTCGCTCCACATGGCCGCATGCGGCGCCAGAATGCTCTCCACATAGATCCTGAGCCGGTCGCGCGCGGCTGGCTCCTTGAACCCTCCCCAGCCTTGAATGGCGTCGGCAAGATCCTCGCCGGCATGCCTGATCCAATCATTCTGCACTTCCTCGATCAGCGCTTCGCCCGAAGCCGCATCGATATCGATGCGAGCCCAGCCCATCGTGTTGCGCCCATTCAAATTCACCGGATGGTACCCGCAGACGAAAGGCAGGTTTTCAGCACCGCAAACCAATCGCCGGTATTCCGCATCATGGCGGCGCGAGAAGTTGAGCTGCAGCACGAGCTGGCGGCGTGACCGCGATGTCTGGTTCCACTGCCGGTCGCAAGTCTTCCGCGAGCCCCAGGTGGCGAAGCTCAATACGTAAGTCTCGAACTCCTGCGGCCAAAGCATCAGGAGATCGTCACGATCGAGCCAGCCATCGCTCCTCGAGGCGGCAAGCGCTTTGATGGCGGGGCGATCGAGCAAGCGTCCATAGCGGCCTGCTCGCAGAGTCCGGATGGGCAGGCGCGGCCGCAGAATAGTCTCCAGCAGCATCACGGCATAACGATCCTTGTAGTAGCGAAAAAGCAGACGCCCCTGTTTCGTGTCGGCATCCGCTTGCGCCGGAATGAGGAAATCGCGGTCGATCATTGATCGTTGTCCAATGGCTCGGCCGCCCCGCGGCCATGGATGGACGGAGGGTGCGGCGTGACGGCACGACAGGCGCGCAAGCGCGCGTGGTCACGCCATCAGAGGTTCAGATTTTCAGGATGTGGCTGGTCGCAGAGCTTTGCCGGCTAGCTTGCCGGCGCAATAAGGAGCGGCCGGGCGTTTCGGGCGCCCGGAAGACCTGCGCACAGTATGGTGCGATCTTCCATCATCGGTCCTGCTCCAGCAAACGCGCTCATGGCGCGGGCTGCGCAATTGGCACAAAATCTGCCGCAGCGCAAGTGTTCAATCAAAAACGCGGGTTCAGTCGATCACCCGAATGACAGTCCGAGCTCCTTCTGCTTCTTCTTCGACAGGCCCTGCACCACGATCCGGTGCGAGGCCTTGAGATATTCCCTGAGCTCCGCATCCCTGAGGCCGGGTCTGGCATAATGCTGGATCCATTTCATGCCACGCGACGCGAGATAGGGTGCCGGCCTGAGACCCGGCTGGTCTTTCAGCACTTCATAGGCGATGGGGGAAACCTTGAAGGTGATATGCGGATGCTCACCCTCGTCCCAGCCACCGACGGCGAAGACCTTGCCGCCCACTTTCCACACATGCGAGCCGCCCCATTGCATCACATAGGTCGTGGCCGGGAGCGAGCCGCAGAAGATGTTGAATTTGTCATAGGTCATCGTACGTCCCACACGGATACAGGGAAAATACAGGGAGAATCCGAGAATTTTGCGGTCCGCTCCATCTTCGCTTTTGGAAGCAAGTACCGCGATATCAGCAGCTTATCGGAATTGCGCCGCACTGCACAGCGGGGAAATCGCGCATGCCTGAACAGGAAGACGCTCTATGAGGAGCTGGCCAGCACCAGTTCCGCGTCGGCGATGGCATAACGGACATAGCGGTAGTCGCGGATGAAGCTTATCCGGCCGTCCTGCCATTCGAGCCACATTACATAGCTGGGCTTGCGACCATCGCGACCGTCGAAAACCGCGATCACTTCTTTGCCCTCGAGCCAGGCCGGAGCGAGCCTCAGGCCATCATGTCCGGCATAGACAGTGAAGAATTTGCCGACATCCGTCTTGCCCAAACGCTGAGGATGGGCAGATTGGACGAGCCTCACATCGTCGGCGAGCAGCGCCCGCAAGGCGTCCCAGTTCTGCTGGTTGAACAGCGTCACATAGCGTGTCACTTGCGGCGACACCGGCGGCATTTCGGCGAGCGATGCGGCGCGCCCATTGATGTCGCGCAGACGCGCCCGCCCGCGCGCCAGATGGCCTTTCACGGCATCGATCGAGAGGTCGAGAAGACTTCCGATCTCGGCCAGCGATTCGCCCAGCACATCCTTCAAGATGACGACGCTGCGCTGCGGGATGGGGAGCTCCGCAAAACGCGACACCGCCGTCTTGACCGCTTCCTGGCGCATCAGAGTCTCCACCGGATCAGGGCTTTCCGTATCGGCGACATCGAGGGCAGCCTCGATGGGCTCTACCTTGCGCACAGCACGGCCGCGCAACACATCGAGCGCACGATTGTGGGCGATCTTGAACAGCCAGGGGCGTAGCGGCGGCGTCTCCTCCAGGTCTTCCAGGCCGACGAAGGCGCGCACCAGCGTGTCCTGCACGATGTCCTCGCCGTCGATGACCGAGCCCATGAGACGTGCGCAATATCGATGCAGCTCAGGGCGCAGCTCGCTCGCCGCGGCGAGGAGGCCGATCAGGCGTTCGGTATGCTGGACGCTCCCTTCCCGGCTCACGCGACTCCCTCGATAATTGTCACTCCCGTGTCGCCCTTCAGACCGAAGGCGAAGCCATCAGCATATTTCGGATCATCCAGCACCGAAACAACCTTCTCGCCGAACGCGCGGGGCGGCATCGGAACGCCGAAGCGCTGCAGGACCTCTTGCGCGCTGATGCCCTCGGCCTTGGCATAGGCATCGGCGCCGGTGTCGCCGACGCCGGTGCCGCCCACCATCTGCAAGGGCACGATCACCTGGAAGCGGATGCCGAGCTTCTTCTGCGCCACAATATTGTTGGCATATTTGGCCATGAGCCACAGCATGCGCTTGGCGCCGGCATAGCCGCCGGAAAGCGGCGATCCGTTATTGGCCGCACCACTCGAGCCCACGAGCACACGGCTTCCGGGCTTCAGCGGCAGATTGAGCGCCGCCTTCATCCAATAGAGCCCCGCCTTGACGTCGGTCTCCCAGGGGGCGGTGAAATCCGCCCATTCCATCTGGTCGAGGCTGCCCATGCGCGGCTTGGTGCCTGCGTTCAGCGCCAGGATATCCGGCCGGATCTCGGCCAGGATGCGCTGTGCCGCGGTCTCATCCACAATATCGGCGGCGACCGTGGTGACCCCAAGTTCGGCGCGGACGGCGGCGAGCGCATCGGCATCGCGGGCGACGACCGTCACATGGGCGCCCCCGGCGACGAGCGCTTCCACCAGCCCGCGACCGAGGCCACGGCTTCCGCCGGTAACGACGGCAGTCTTATCCTTGAGGCTCATTTCTCTGCTCCTTGATCGTGATCCCATGTCGCCAAGACGATCGAGGAGCGAAAAAGGAGTCAAAAAAGGTCAAATGAGTTCCGGGATGTTGAAACCGGCTAAATCCAGCGGCGCACGCGGGCCTTGTAGGTGCGATACTCCTCGCCGAACAGCTTCTCCAGATAGGCCTCCTCGCGGGCCACGACGCCATAATTGATGACCACGGCAAGCGGCAACAGCAGGATCAGGATCCACAGGCTTTGCACGCCGATGCCGATGCCGGCATAGACGAGGAACATGCCCACATAGATGGGATTGCGGGTTCTGCCATGAATGCCGGTCGTCACCAGCGCGCGCGTCGGCTCGTTTGTGGGCACCGGCGTCCCGGCGGTCGAGAAGTTTCGAATCCCTGCGGCAAAGACGGTGAGCCCGACGAGGATCAGAACGCCGGCAACGATCCAGGTGAGAAGGTCCGGCCATGGCGGCGAGAACGGCAAGGGCAACAGGTAGTGGAGCAGATAGCCGAGCAGAAGGCTGGCAAGAAAGATGAAGGGCGGCCGCGCGATGACGCCCGCGGTTGCGGTGTCGGCCATATGGTCGTGAGCCGGGTCGCTGCTCATGCTGTCCTCCGCAGACGCAATCCCACTATGACAACCGGGGCATCATTCTGCAAGGATGGAGCGGCGGGTCTGTCTATGCCGCTTGCGCGGCGCGGCTGCGGGGCGCGGGACGGCCGGCATCCAGCGCATAAGCGAGGAGCATGGGAAGGGTGAACACGCTCAGGATGAGGACCGTGTCATGGAGGACGCCGCCGCCCCATTCATAGCGCAGGATGGCGCCCGCCATGGCGAGAAGCGAGCCCAGGCAGAAGACGGGCAGCGAATGGCGCCCCATGACGGTGAGCGGGTTCGACGGCGGAATGCGGCGCAGCCATTCGCCAAAGGGCGAGATCATCACCACATAAGCGAGCGCCAGTATGTGCAGCAGGCGCGGCAGGGCGAAATAGGTCTTGTCGAAATTCCACAGGCGCTGCGGGATCAACGTGTCGGCAGGCTTCCAGGCCGAATAGCCCAGCCTCACCCAGGCACAGGCGAAGACAAGCCAGGCGATGCACAGCCAGAACAGAAGCGGGTTGAATTCAGGCATGCGCCCCTCGCGCGACCACAGCCCCGAGATGAAGCCGATCACGAACAGAAGCTGCCAGGCAAAGGGATTGAAGAACCAGCCGCCCGGTATCGGGTAGTTCGGTATGTTGAGCCCGTACCAGCCGGCGGCGAGCCACAGTACCAGCGACGCGGCGAAGAGCAGCGCGCGGCTCATCCGCGCCAACCACATCATGACGGGCAGCAGCGCCAGGAAGACCATATACATGGGCAGGATGTTGAAATAGCCGAGCTGGTGGCCGAGCAGCACCATGCCGACAAAGGCCGCGGCCGTGTTCTCGAAGAACGTCTTCAGGCCGACATTATAGATCATGTCATGGACATAGCCCGGCCGCGCGAAGACCATGGCGGCGGCGCAGAACAGCGCCAGGGCCATCATCGTCGTCACGATGTGGCTCGCATAAAGCATGGCCGAGCGTTTCAGCGCGCCGAGCGAGGCGCTCACTGCCTGCCCTTGCGCAAAGCGCGGGAAATAGGCATTGGCCGAGGCAAAGCCCGCCAGCAGGACGAAGATTTCCGCTGCGTCGGAGAGGCCGAAATTGATGGTGGTGAAGCCCGCGTAGAAATTGTCCGGCACATGATTGATGAAGATCATCGCCAGCGCCAGGCCGCGCAGGAAATCGACGCGATGATCGCGGCTCGATATCTGTTCGCTTGAGGGTGACGTCATGCTGCCGACTGCCGCTACCTTCCGTTTTACCTGCCCTTCTGGAAGGCCCGGCGGAGTCGTCAAACGATACGCCTATTGGACCCGAGGCGCATAGATCGTTGCCGCCACAATCCGGCAGCTTGATGGCAAGGATCGGCTCCCCTGAGTAAGGTCGTCTGCCCGGGCAGGCCGGCCTGGTGCTGTCGAATTGCGAGCGCGTCCCCCGGGAAATGGGATAGTGTCGAAAACCTCTTCCATGATCGATTCTAGCATGCCGGCCGATCCCCTCTCCATCCTCACCAGCGTCTATGGCTATGACAGTTTTCGCGGCCGGCAGCGCGACATCATCGATCATGTGCTGGCGGGCAACCACGCTTTCGTGCTGATGCCGACCGGCGGCGGCAAGTCGCTGTGCTACCAGATCCCCGCCCTCATCCGCCCCGGCCTCGGCCTCGTCGTCTCGCCGCTCATCGCGCTGATGGAAGACCAGGTGGCCGCCTTGCGGCAGGCCGGCGTGAAGGCGGCGGCGCTCAATTCGAGGCTCTGGGGGCCCGAGAAAGAGCTCCTGTGGCGCGAGGCCGAGGAAGGCGAGCTCGACCTTCTCTATATGGCGCCGGAAACGCTCTTGAAGCCCGAGAACATCGCGCGGCTGAAGGCGCAGCCCTTGTCGCTCATCGCCATCGACGAAGCACATTGCGTCTCGCAATGGGGCCATGATTTCAGGCCCGAATACCGGGCACTCGATTGCCTCGCCGGGCTCTTTCCCGGCGTGCCGCGTCTGGCGCTTACCGCCACGGCCGACACGCCGACGCAAGCCGAGATCGTCCAGCATCTCGACATCGGCGACGGCAACAGATTCGTCTCGGGCTTCGACCGGCCCAATATCCGCTATGGCGCCGCCGAGAAGGTGAACACGACCCAGCAGGTGCTGCATTTCCTCAAGGCCCGCAAGGGCGAAAGCGGCATCGTCTACTGCCTCTCCAAGCGCAAGACGGAAGACATGGCAGAGGCTCTGAACGACCACGGCTTCACGGCGCTGCCCTATCACGCCGGCATGGAGATGAAGGCGCGCGAGGCGAACCAGCGCCGCTTCCAGCATGAGCAGGGCCTCATCATGGTTGCCACCATCGCCTTCGGCATGGGCATCGACAAGCCCGATGTGCGCTTCGTCGTGCATGCCGATCTGCCGGCCAGCATCGAAGCCTATTACCAGGAGACCGGGCGCGCCGGCCGCGACGGCCTGCCCGCCGAGGCGCTGATGCTCTATGGGGCGGCGGACATGGTGCTGCGCCGCCGCTTCATCGAGGAAGGCGATGCGCCCGATGCGCGCAAGCAGGTGGAACGCCGCAAGCTCGACGCGCTTCTGGGCTTCGCCGAATCCTCGCAATGCCGGCGCCAGGTGCTGCTGCGCTATTTCGGCGATGACGGCAGGCCGTGCGGCAATTGCGATGTGTGCCTCGATCCGCCTGAGACCTTCGATGGCGCCATCGCCGCCCAGAAGCTGTTGTCCTGCATCTATCGCACCGGCGAGCGCTTCGGCCAGGCGCATGTCGTCTCGGTGCTGCTCGGCGAGCATGACGAGCGCATCGACCGCCTCGGTCATGACAAGCTTTCGACTTTCGGCATCGGCCAGGAGCATGACCGCAATGCCTGGCGCTCGATCCTGCGCCAGCTCATCGCCCATGGCCTGATCACGGTCGATGTGACGGGCCATGGCGGCCTCTCCATCTCGCAAGAGGGCCGCCAGTTCCTGCGCGACAGACCGGCGCTCAGCCTGCGGATCTTAAAAAAGACGAAGCGTGACCGCAAAGCCCGCCGGGCAACGGTCGACACGCTTCCTGCGGCCGACGAGGCCCTGTTCGGGAGATTGCGCGCCAAGCGCCTGGAACTCGCCAAGGCGCAGAATGTCCCGCCCTATGTCATCTTCCACGACAAGACGCTGGCCGAAATGGCCGCCCGGGCGCCACGCAGCATCGCGGAGCTGGCAGGGATCCCCGGTGTCGGCGAGACGAAGCTCGCCAGATATGGGGAGGCGTTCCTCGAGATCATCAATGGCAGCTAAGGCGATGAGGCGCATGACATCTGCCCCTGTTCGAGGGCGGTGCATGGCAATTATCCGACCTCGAGACCAATGTTCTCGACGCGGTCGATGCGGCGGTCATTGCCTAATTATTTCCCGTCAACACCTCCAGAATGCGCGCACCGGGCCGGCCTGTCTCCTTCAGGCCGGCCTTTCTCTCGGCGAGCCGGATCGCGGCGGCGGTCAGCGGGCCCATGCGCCCGTCGGCTTCACCCTTGTAGAGACCCTGCGCGATCAGCAGTTCCTGCAGGCGCTTGCGCTGGGCGCGCGACAGGCCCGGATCATTGGTCGGCCAGGCCTTCGTGAACGCGCCCTTCCCTTTCAGGCGATCGGAGAGATGCGAGATCGCCAGCGCATAGGATTCGGCCGCGTTGTACGAATAAAGCGCATCGAAATTGCGCGACACCAGGAAGGCCGGTCCGTTGCGCCCCGCCGGGCGCAGCAAACCGTAGGAGCCGGACCTGGGCAGGGCTGAGCCATCGGCGCGCGTGACGCCCCTCTTCGCCCAGGTTGCCGGTGAGGCTTTCTTTCCGCGGCCCACCGGGCCTTTGTATTTGGCGGGCAGTTTCACCTCGAAGCCCCAGGGCAGGCCCGAGCGCCAGCCGGATTTCCTGAGGAAGTTGGCGCTGGAGGCGAGCGCATCGGCGACCGAGTTGACGATGTCGCGCCTGCCGTCGCGGTCGAAATCGACCGCCAGCCTTCGCCAGGTCGAGGGCATGAACTGGGTGTGGCCGAAGGCGCCGGCCCAGGATCCGTGCAGGTCCTTGAGCTTCACATCGCCCGCAGCCGCGATCTTCAGCGCCTGGATCAGCTCGCCCCTGAACATCCGCGCCCGGCGCCCCGAGCAAGCCAGGCTCGCCAGCGCCCGGGGCAGGAAGAAATCGCCTTCGATCTTCCCGTAATCGCTCTCGACACCCCACAAAGCGGTGAGCACGAAACGGTCGACGCCATAGGTCTTTTCGATGGCGGCCAGGGTCTTGGCCTCGATGCGCATCATCGTCCGGCCGTCGGCAATGCGCGCCTCATCGACCAGGAAGGCCATATAGTCCCAGATGGCGAGCTTGTATTCCGGCTGGTTGCGCGAGAAGCGCACCACCTTTTCATCGAACCTGATGTCGCCGAGCGCGGCCGTGACAATATCGGCCCTGACGCCGGCCTTGAGCGCGTCGCCGCGAATGCCCTTCACGCAGGCCTCGAAGGGAACCGCGCTTGCGGGCGTCGCGAAAAGGCATGCGAAGGCAACACAGGCGGCGAGTGGGAGATCCTTGAAAATCCCTTGGAATATCCGTATATTTCGAATTATTCGAATAATCCGAGTGCCGGTCATGGTCAAGATCAGTTCAACCGAATTCATCAAAACGCCTGGCGTCTTCCAGGACCGGGCTCAGCGCGAGCCCATCGTGATTCTCAAGCACAATCGCGAACATACAGTCCTTCTTTCCGCTGAGGAATACCATCGGCTTAGACGGCGTGACCGCCAGGTGTTTCACACCGGCGAGCTTTCGGACGCGGACATGACGGCCATCACCGCCGCCGAGCCGCCGGCAGAGGCAGCCCTCTTCGATCACGAGCTTGAGACGAAGAAGGCGTGAGCCTTCCCGAGCCAAAACCCGGCCTCGTAATCCGCTACTCCTATCTGTGGAGTCATGAACACGCTTTGGGGCGCGAAGAAGGCGTCAAGGATCGCCCTTGCGCCGTGCTGCTCGCGACCAGGACGGAAGCCGGCGATCTGCGTGTCATCGTCCTGCCGATCACGCATGTTCCACCTCGTGATCCCGGAAGCGCTGTCGAGATTCCGCCGCCAACCAAACGGCGCCTCGGCCTTGACGATGACCAGTCATGGATTGTCCTGAGCGAAGGCAATATCTTCACCTGGCCGGGACCGGACCTTCGTTTTGCGCGAAATGGCGGCCCGGCCAGCGTCGCTTTAGGCTATCTTCCCGCCGGGCTGTTCACCCTCATACGTGACCGCTTTCTGGCACTACATGAGAGGAACAAGGCGCGGTTCGTGCGGCGGACCGAATGATCCCCCGCAGTCCAAACGGTTATCGAAATCCGCTCGCCGCTATGACACTATATATGTCATCACAGGCTCTTCGTCCTGATAGAGGCATGCGATGATCTTCCGTCAGCTTTTCGAACCGGTGTCCTGCACCTATTCCTATCTGATCGCCAGCCGGCGCGGCGGCGAGGCGCTCATCATCGATCCGGTGCTGGAGAAGGTCGACCGCTATCTGCAACTGATGAAGGAGCTCGATGTGCACCTCGTCAAGGCGGTGGACACGCATCTCCATGCCGATCACATCACCGGCCTCGGCGCCCTGCGCGACCGCACCCACTGCATCACCGTGATGGGCGAGCAGAGCAGCGTCGATGTGGTGTCGATGCGCATCGCCGACGGCGACAGGCTGACCATCGAGGGCGTCAGCATGGATGTGATCTATACGCCCGGCCACACGGATGACAGCTACAGCTTCCACATGCAGGACCGCGTCTTCACCGGCGACACGCTGATGATCCGCGGCACCGGGCGCACCGATTTCCAGAATGGCGATCCGCGCGCGCAATATGAATCGCTGTTCGGCCGCCTGCTGCGCCTGCCGGACGAGACGATGGTGTTCCCGGCCCATGACTATAAGGGCGACACGGTGTCGACGATCGGCGAGGAGAAGGCCTTCAATCCGAGGCTGCAGGTGAAATCGGTCGAGGAATATGCGGCGCTGATGAACAGCCTCAAGCTCGGGAACCCCAAGATGATGGATGTCGCGGTCCCCGCCAATATGCGCCAGGGCCTGCACCAGGAAGAAGTGGCGCGGCGCGGCTGGGCCTATCGGGCGAAAGAGGCCAGGGATATCGTCGGCCAGCCCGGCGTGGTGCTGATCGACCTGCGCGAGAAGGACGAGCGCAAGCGCCATGGCAGCATTCCGGGCGCGTTGCATGCACCCTACCCCGAGCTGCCGGAGAATATCGGCGTGGGCGGCATGCTGCGCAAGCTCGCGGAGACCGAAGGCCACAAGCAGCTTCTGTTCTACTGCGCCTTTGGCGAGCGTTCCGCCATGGCGGTGCAGGCGGCGCAGGATGCCGGCATCGCCTCGGCGCGCCATATCGAGGGCGGTATCGCCGCCTGGAAGAAAGCCGGCGGCGCCCTCGGCTGATATCTGCCGCCATCCTGCTTGGCGGCGGCCCTGTGATCGCGCCGGCGGCGGTTCAGTGGGTCGCCTTGCAGGTCCCGAACGCCGTCAGCACCACCTCATGAGACACCACGGTGAAGGAGACGCCGTCCTCCGCCCGGGAGGTCTGGATGACCCATCCCGTGGCCCCGTCCACACCTTGCAAGGTCAGGTTCTCGCCCGTGCTCGACAGCGTATCGATGGTGGAGACATGCGGAAGCCCGCCGGCGCTTACGCTCGCGATCACTTTGTCGGTGTAGTGGATCAGGAGCTTCGCCGGCAATGCAAGCTCGCCAAGCGACTTGCTCTCGGCGCAGCCGCCATCCGCCTTGCAAAGCTGCGCCTTCGTCAGCGTGCAATCGGCCGGCGTCGGCAAGGCTTCCACCTGGGGCGTGGCCTTGTCCGTCGTGGCTTCCTGGGCAAAGGCAGCGCCGGTCATGCAAGCGAGCGCGAGCACCGCGATTGTAAATCTGTCCATGGGCATGCTCCATTGTGTTTGGGCCGGTCGGGACCGCGCCCGTGCGGACTCGTTGTTTCAGATTAACAATCCGGCTCTAGTAGCAGGGCGGATAGGGCGGATAGCCGCAATAGGCCGGACCATAGACCCGCGGCGGCGGGTAATAGACCGGCGGAGGTCCGCCATAGTAATAGTGTTTGTGATGCCTGTGCCCGCTGGACGCAATGGCGGAGCCCACAATGGCGCCGGCGACCAGGCCGCCGACCAATGCGCCGCCGTGATGCGCCCGGGCCGGCGTGCCGGCTGCGATCATCAGGCAGGCGGCCGCGGTCAAGGCGGTCAGTTTCATGGGTGACATCAGGTTCATCACTTGACCTCCGTCTGAAAAGTCCTGCGAGAGCCGCCGCCGACTGTCCCGCTCATCCTCGGTCTTCCCCGGCACGATGTCAACCCTGCGCGCGCTTCGGCGTGAATTAAATGTGTTAATTACGCAACGGCAGTTAAGCATGTCGAAATTGCGCCTTGCATCGAGGGATCGCACGGCGCGAAAATGGCGGAAGTCCGGGCGTTGACAGGTACCGGCACGCCGGACCGGCAATGAATCGGATGTGACGGCTCCCATCGACCGCCCCCGCGGTGAAGAAGGAGGATGCCCTCAATGTTTGAATTCAGCAACATCATATGGCGGCATGCCGCAATTGTCGCGATCGGCCTCGCCGGGCTGGGAGCGGCGCCGGCTCTGGCCGCGGGCGGCGCCTGCGCCGGCGTGAAGGTCGAGGTGACGCAGGCGCGCAAGGGCGAATACGCCCCTCTCGTCGCCTCGGCGATCGGGAACAGGATCAAGCCCGCGCAGGTGACGTTCAACGCGATCCTGGAGAGCGGCGACTGGAGCGCGGCCTATGTCTCCACGCCGGTGAGCGACGATGGCGTGATGTTCTTCCAGAGGGTCGGCGGAAAGAAGCGGCTTCGTGACGTATGGGGCGGCTATGCCGAAGCCTCGGAAAAGCCCGAGCTGGTGTCCTGGGCGCGCAAGCTCGGCGTCCCGCGGAATCTGGCAAGGTGTTTTGCCCAGGCCATGACGGAGTAACGCGCAAGGCGATCCGGCTGCCCGGTTCCGCCGGCCGCGAATTGGCACATTCCGGTCGTCAGCCCTGAGCCCGCAACGTCTTCCACGACGCGTCCTTGGCGACATCGACCAGCTCATAGCCCATCGGCCCGACGCAGGGACCGAGAATGGCGACGATCCTGGCCGGGGTGTCTGCGACATTGAACGAGGCATGCACGACATCGGCCGGAATGAAAGCGGAATCGCCCGGCCCCAACAGGCGCTTGTCGCGGTCGACCCACTGCTCGACCTTGCCCGAGACGACGAGGATCACCTCTTCCTGGTCGGGATGCTTGTGGAAATCATGCCCCTTGCCGGGCTCGAGGCCGACATCGATCACGGTGAGCTGGCCGGCGCCGGTGCTCGGCGGATGGCTCAGCCAGCGCAGCGTACCCCAGTCCTCGGTCTGCGCCGCGACCTCCCTGGCCATGACGAATTTACCCGGCATCTCATTCTCCCTGACGACCCAGCGCCTTCAGGATTGATCCTATAGACAGTGCGGCCCTGCCCGACAATTGCCTCGGACAATGCGGCGAGCGTCACAAGGGGGGCGGGCTTTCCCCGGAGGGCTATCGAATGCGGGTTGGCAGGGCGCCTGACGCGCCTCCGCGCTCTCCATCATTTCCCCTTCTCCCGCTTGCGGGAGAAGGTGCCCAATAGGGCGGATGAGGGTGTTGGTTCAGCATGCAGTGGCCTTCGATGTTGGGCAAACAGCAGGCTTGAGCTCGCGGAATGCTTCGCAGTGTCAGCACGAAGGACACCCTCATCCGGCGCTTTGCGCCACCTTCCCCGCAAGGGGCAGGGCTGTCCGGGGAAAAAGTGCGAGGCATTCGTAGAATGCCCGCAAGAGCAGGGATATAACCTTATCTTTGACAACCGAGACTCAGAACTCACCTCGGTTTCCCTTCGCCCGTGCGCAGCATGGGAGAAGGTGGCCGAAGGCCGGATGAGGGCTCTTCGGTCCGACCTGCTCAGGTGTATGCCAACGTTATCGCGGAACCTCGGTGCTTTTGGGGCACGTGACAAGAGCCCTCACCCGCCCTCTCGCCTTCGCGAAGCCGAGGTTTCGTCCCGACAGAGCAGATAACTTCCGCTTCGGCGGAGCAAGGTCGGGCACCCTCTCCCATCCTTCGGACGGGAGAGGGGGAAATGATTGGACGAGTTCGACACCGAATTCATTTTCCCCGGACAGCCCTGCGCAGGCGGGAGAAGGGGAACGACGAACGGCAAGCAGAGAAATCCTTATATGCGATCGCCCTGGCTTTCCCCGGAGGGCTCTTCGATGACGACGCCGTAGCGCGCGGTGATGGCGGCGATCTTGTCCATTCCCGGATGGCCCTCGGCGGTGGCCGCATCCAGCTCGACGAACATCCTGTCGAGGCCGACGCTGGGCGCCGAGAGGATCAGGACGCGCGCCGTCTCGGCGCCGACATTGCGCAACGCATGACGCCGGCCGCGGGCGCCGAAGAAGAAGCCACCGGCTTTCAGCAGATGCGGTTCCGGCGCGCCTTCGAACGCGATCTGGAGCTCGCCGCTCAGGCCATAGAAGGCCTCGTCCTCGTGCGTGTGGGTGTGCGGCGGCGCGCCCGAGCCCGGTGGGAACACGGCCTCCCAGAGCGAGAATGATCCTCCCGTCTCCTCGGCCGTCGCCTTGTAGATATGGGTGGCGGTGAGAACTTTCAGCGTCGCGCCGGCGCCGGGCGCGCGCATGAATGATGTCCTTGCGGTTGTCTTTGCATCCATTCTTTCCTCCTTTCCGCATGAGGCTGGTGAATGTGGATCTTCTTTTCGTCGGCGATGCGACGAAAATGTGCAAAGCTGCTGGAACTCCGCCACAGACTGACGGAGTTCCGCCTGTCCTAAATCGCCGGCATGGCCGTGAAAGGCCGATCAGGCGTCGGGCGGCAGGATCACCACGCGCGCGC
The DNA here is from genome assembly GCA_003576695.1 of Taklimakanibacter lacteus. Classification (GTDB taxonomy): domain Bacteria; phylum Pseudomonadota; class Alphaproteobacteria; order Rhizobiales; family Aestuariivirgaceae; genus Taklimakanibacter; species Taklimakanibacter lacteus. The sequence goes on along the minus strand of QOZQ01000003.1, from coordinate 455,971 downwards.
CGAGCTGGACGCGCTCATAGAGATGGATGATGTCGATATTGATCAGGCTGATGCAGCCGGCGGTCGTCTTCCTGCCGATGAGCGAGGGTTTGACCGCGCCATGGATGCGGATCACCGTGTCGACATCGCCCTGATAGAGATAGAGCGCTCTTGCCCCCATCGGATTGTCCTTGCCGCCCGGCATGCCATGGATGTGCTTGATCATGTCGGGGAACTCAGCCAGGTGCTCGGGCGTCGGCACCCAGATGGGCCACTTCTCCTTGCGCCCGATCGTGGCCTCGCCATACCAGGACCGGCCGGCCTTGCCGACGCCTACGCCATAGCGCGTCGCCCGGCCGTTGCCCTCGACGTGATAGAGGAACTTGTCCCCGGTATTGACGACGATGGTTCCCGGCGGCTCGTTCGTCGCATAGTCGACGCTGCGCCGCCTGAACTTGAAGGGAATTTCCTTTGCATCGGATTCGAAGACCGGGAACGGCTCCCCGGCCAGCGCGAAGGCTTCACGGCGCCCGGTAAAAAGCCCCGAGGCGAGTGCGGACGCCATCAGCGCGCGGCGTGAGATTCCCATGGCTGTTCCCCTGTGGTGAGGTGATTCCTAATATCACGCCGCCCTCAGATCAATATGCCTGCGTCAGATGCGGATGAGAACGACGCCCGGGACCTGCCCGGCTTTGCGCTCAATCCCACCAGAAGTACCACCAGTCATTGGCCATCAGGTCGGCGGCGAGCGCGCTGTAGCTCTGGAAGCCCTGATCGATGATGTCGGCGCAATAGACATATTGATCACGCGCCAGCGCCAGCGCCTCCTCCCGAGTCCGGGGCCTGCCGGCCACGCGCAAATTGATCGTGTCGAAGCTCATGCCGATGAGCTCGGCGCCGTAGCGGTCGCGCCAGCTCCGGAGCGCCGCGACATGATATTCGGGCGCCGGGCACTCGTTCCACCCGCCCCAGCGCAGATAGGCCGGAATGGTGGTCCAGTCATCGGTCGGCGCGATACCGATATGGACTTTCGAGAACGGCTTGCCGGTCAGGATATCTCTGACGACCGTGAGCCCCGCGGAGGGCTCAGGCGTGGCGGGCCAGTCGCCCAGCGGCGGCTCGTCGGGCTGGTTTTCCATCGCCGCCAATATCTCTTCTTTCGATAAGGTCCGTGTGCCTCCTTCATTCATCTCGACGACTTTGGGAAGCGTCATATTTGGGTTTGCGCCGAATTGAGCCTTGAATTGCTGGAGAAAGAATTCTTCGTCCTCTTTCTTCCGCTTGGCGAGATCGTTCGGAAAACTGATGCCGTCAGCGAGCCTGACGATGTCTTCAACGGCCTGAAGCGGAGGCGTGCCCGGAATATCGGGGCCGAAGGGCGTGAGCAGATTGCCCAGGCGATCCGTCTCGTCGCCCCCCAGGATGACGGGCGTTCCCTGACCGGCCGATTTCAGTTCCTGCCATTTCGCCAGCGCCTGTTCGCCCGGCACCTCGATCAGCTTGAGCGGGAACTTCTCCAGCGCCTTCCGTTCATATTCCTGCGCCCGCCGTTTCATCTCCTCCGTCGTCATGGCCCCCGACCTCCCTGGAATTGCCGCGGCGATCGATCCGGTCAGGAACCCCGTCAACATCTGTCGCCGCTGCATCGCCTGCCCCCTCACAGCATGTCGTGTTTCTCCTACCACGGGCCGCCCCTGGAATCATACCGCAATATCCGCTGATCCGGGGCCTGGAGAGCAGCCAGCCTTCGCTTAGCTGCAGCACGAACCGGCCTTGTCCTTCCCGCGCGGCGCCGGCTCATAGCGGTCGTGGTGGCGCACCCATTCCATCTTGTGATCGACGTCGCGCTCGCCCCTGCCCTCAGGAGTCAGATCGAGCATGCTGTAGGTGCCCATCATCACCTCGACGCCCCTCGCATAGGTCGAATAGGCGTGGAAGATCGTGTCCGCCTCATCCTTGATGAACACGCTGATGCCCGGCAGTTCCTCGTAGCAATGAGACGACGTGCCGTAATTATAGCGGCAGGCATCGCCCGCCACCTCGTCCGGCGTGAAGCTGACGCCGAAATCATAGTTGAAGTCGCTGCCGAAGGACGACACCCAGGTGAACTTCCAGCCCATGCGCCGGCGGAAACGCTCGATCTCGGCGAAAGGGGCGCGCGACACGGCGATGAAAGTGACATCGCGATGCGCCAGATGGACATTCATGCCGTCGCTGTGGTCGGCCATGTAGGAGCAGCTCGGGCAGCCTTCCTCCCAGCCGGGGCCCAGCATGAAATGCTGCACCAGCAGCTGGCGGCGGCCGTCGAACAGCTGGCCGAGCCGCAGCCTTCCCGTGGGCGCCTCGAAGACATAGTCCTTGTCGATGCGCATCCAGGGCAGCTGGCGGCGCTCGCGCGCGACCTCGTCGCGGAACCTCGTCAGTTCCTTCTCGCGCGCCAGCAGCTTCTTGCGTTCGGCGACCCATTGCTCCCGGGATACGATGCGATGGCTTCCGGCGCCTGTCTGCGACATGGCATTGGTCACATGTGTGTTCATGGGATTGCTTCCTTCCATTCGGCTCTTGCGCTGTTGGTGTTCTCACCTGCGAACACTTAAGCGCTGAGGTCGGGACGGTGGGAGTGACAAATCTGGCGAGATTCAAGCCGATGCGGGCACAGGCCCGATCAGGATCGGGAAGCAGCCCGCTCCGGCAGGCCCGCCTTTCTGAGATTCTGCCGCAGATGTTCCCGGGCAATCGCATCGGCATAGGGTGCGAGCTTCGGGTCCGTCCATTTCCCGACCGTCGCACCGCGATCGAGCTCACGCGCGCGCTGAACCGATGTCCGCGCCTGTTGCCGGTTTCCGGCGGCGGCGAAACTCGCGGCCTGATAGAGGCGCAGGACGGCGCTGTCGAGCGAGCGCAAGGCCGCGAAGGTGGCGATGGCCTTGTCATACTGGCCGGCATCGAAATAGATCTGGCCCAGCTGGGCCGTGTACCATTCATAGTGAAACGGATTGAGGCGCATGGCCTTCAGCGCATATTCGACGCCCTCTTCCGCCCTGCCGGCATAGCTCAGGCAAAGCCCAAAATCGGTCATCACCTCGGCGTCGTTGGGATTGCAGTCGAGGCCCTTGCGGAAGGCCTCGAGCGCCACGCCGTGATTCAATGAATAGAGATTGAAGCTGGCGAAGGCCCAGTGCGACCAGGCCTCGCCGTCGTCGCAGGCAATCGCCTTCATGGCCCATTGGCGGGCCAGCTCCATCGAGGCGGCGTAGTCGTCGGCCCAGCCGCAATAGGCGTCGACCGTGTGGCTCAACGACATCTTGCTATAGGCCTTGGCAAGTCGCGGATCGCATTCGATGGCCATGGCGAGTTCCTCCCTGGCGCGGGCCTCGCCTTCCTTGGTGAAACGGCAGGTGTCGTAGGCGCGCTGCAGATGATCGAGCGCGACGAAACTCGCGAGGCCTGCGGACTTGCCGCGCTCACGCCAGGCCTTGCCCAGCCTGCCGCCATAGCCCGAGGCCAGCGTGCCGATAATCGTGCCGGTGATCTCGTCCTGGACCGCGAATATGTCCGTCAGCTGCCGGTCATAGGTCTCGGTCCACAGCTGCCGGCTCTCGGCGCCGTCGACAAGCTGCACCGAGACGCGGATGCGCTCGCCCGCCTGCTGGACGCTGCCCTCCAGAATGTAGCGAACCGAAAGCTCGCGCGCCGCCTCGGCCGCTGTCACCGTCCGGTTGCGGTAGGCCAGCGTCGAATACCGGTCGATGACGAACAATTCGTGATAGCGGCCGAGATTGGCGACGATGTTGAGCGCCAGTCCGTCGCAGAAGATATCCTGCGCCGCATCGCCGCTGAGATTGGCGAAGGGAAGCACGGCGATGGATGGCTTGCTCGCCGGCATCGCCTCATCCGCGGCGGGTGCCGCCGATGACGCCGCTTCCGGCCGGGGGCCGGCATATTTGTAGCCCCTTCCGTGCACCGTCGTGATCATGCCGGCCGCGAGCGCCTTGCGCAGCGCCGATACATGGACCTGCAGCGTGTTCTCCTCCACGACGAGGCCCGGCCAGACCGTGGCGAAGAGCTGCGCCTTGCCGATCACCTCGTCCGGCTTCGCCAGCAGGAGGCTGAGGATGTCGAAGGACCGCGCCGAAAGCTCCACCGGTCCCTCAGGCCCGAGCAGCAGCCTTTCGGTGGGCTTCAACCGGTAATGCCCGAACTGCAGGTCCATTCCGAGCCTCCCTTGATCGACGATACGATAATCGAAGCCGGTCCTGGAAGCGAATTTCAGCATTCTTCAGGACTCTTCAGGTCGGCGCCAGGGACCTGAGCGGGCAGCGGTGTCATGCTCTGAAAGTCGCAGGAGGACGCCATGACCGATCTTTCCACTGCCGCACCGATCAGGATCCGCCGTCCCGGCCTGAAGCGGCCGGGTCTTCCGGGGCTCGCAATCGGCGCATCGCTGACGGGCCTGCTTAGGCTGATGGGCGATGCATTCAGGCTGGCCTATGTGACACCCTATGCCGGCCCCCATCGCCCGAAGCGGACCGCCGCGGAGGATGATCTCGAAGGTCGCGATCCCACCTGGTGAGCTGCTGGCGACGGTTCGGCCGGCCATATCCACGACAAGCAAACCCGGTTTGAAGCCGGAGCAAGGCGTCCCCGCCGACCGCAGGGCAATCGCATATGGGTTGGTAGACGCCTAACGCGCCTCCGCGCTCTCCATTATTTCCCCTTCTCCCGCTTGCGACCGCTTGCGGGAGAAGGGGAACGGCTAACGGCAAGCAGAGAAATTCTCATATGCGATACCCCTGCCGCCGACCGGGAGGGGACCTGACGGATTTCACAGGGTATCGTCAGCCATTTGCCCGCCCGCCTGCCCCGCATCAAGCTTGCACTCCTCTGGTGACGCCACATCGTGCTGCCATTGGCGTCAAAGCTCGGCTACACAGAAGCTGAGATGCGCAAAGGGGAATTCCATGAAGCTTGTGTCGGACCGGGCCGTTGCGGCCGCTGCCGAGCTCGATACCGTAAGCGACTTCTTCCGGACCTACCGGATGGGCGTGCCCGACGAGCAGGTCCGGGCCGATCTGACCTTCGGCAATCCGCATGAGATGGCGCTGCCCAGGCTGGTGGAGAGCCTGAAGCGGCGCATCGAGCCCCGGCGGGTGGACTGGTTCGCCTACAAGACGAGCGAGGAGGAAGCGCGCGACGTCGTCGCCCGGGCGCTAATGGCAGAGCTTGGCCTCGCTTTCGAGCCGGAGGATATCGCCATGACGCCGGGCGCATTCGCGGCCATCGGCGTCGCCTTCTCCATGCTGATGGATCCGGGCGATGAATGCATCATCCCGATGCCCGGCTGGTTCGCCTATACGACCATGCTCAGGGCCCGCAACACCGTGCCGGTGAAGGTTCCGCTCGACGATCGCACCTGGGATCTCGATGTCTCAGGCATAGAGCGGGCGATCACGCCGCGCACCCGCATCGTCATCATCAACACGCCGCATAATCCCACGGGGGTCGTCTATTCGCGCGAGAGGCTGAGCGAGCTTGCCCAGATGCTGCAGCGCAAGTCGGCCGACATGGGCCGGCCCATCTTCATCCTGTCGGACGAGCCCTATCGCAGGATCCGGTTCGACGGCGTTCACTACACCAGTCCGGCGCAGGTCTATCCCTGGACGCTGATCGACTACAGCTATGCCAAGATCCTGCTCGCCCCCGGTCTGCGCCTCGGCTACCTCGCAATCTGCCCCGATATGCCTCAGGAGGCGCGTGATGAATTGCGCCAGCTGGCGATGAGCGTTCAGATCTCGCTCGGCTGGGCCTTTCCCGACGCGCTCGCCCAATATGCCGTGGCCGACCTCGAGACCGTCTCGATCGATATCGAAGCCTTCCGGAAGAAGCGCGACCGCGTGCTCGGTGCCCTGACCCAGTGGGGCTACACGCTGACCAAGCCGCAAGGCACATTCTACATCTGGGGCAAGGCCCCGGGCGGCGATGCTCACCTCTTCACCCGCCGGCTGGCCGAGCACGGCGTCTATGTGATGCCCGGAACGCTGTTCGAGCGCCCGGGTGAATTCCGCATCAGCCTGACCGGCAGTGCCGAGATGATCGAAGCCAGTTTGCCAGCGTTCGAGGCAATGAGCGCATAGCAAGTTGAATCAGCTTAAGTAGCCGCCACCGTGGCCCTCCGTCCGTCGACGGGGTAGTAGTATTGGCACCAAGGATTTCTCATCGGCTTTTGTTTCTTCATTGATGCGATTCTCGGGCAGCGTCGATACTACACCTTTTTCTTATCGGAATCGTTCAAGAACATGGGGAAGAAGCTGCGCTGCCGTTTCATCTTAAGTGTATCACTCGCAATGATGCTGGATGCCTTTCGACGCTCGCCGCCTTGCTCCGTAATGACTTCGAGATCCGGATTTTCAATCATCACCGCGTGGATTTCATCCATGTGGGCAGGAGTCATGTTGTAGATACTTCCGTAAAACTGGCTCATGCTGACAACGTCGCCAAAATCAGTCACGAGGCGCGGCACGTCATCGTACAGCTGTTGTTTAGCGGCGTCGCGACCTGAAACATCGAACAAGTAAAGCGCATTGGCATCGTCACGTGGATCATAGGACAGCATGTGCAGGCCAGAACGGCCGAAATGTGCCTGCATAGAGCTGTTCCGATGCAGGATGTTGTTATATTCCTGACGCGCTCGATAGCTGTTGGCGAAGTGTATGAGCCAGTATCTCCATCCTTCTGGGTTGTTGATGGAGAAGGGGCTGACATATGAGGCGCAACTGCGAAATGCGTTAAACACCAAACGCTCTGCCCCACCCAACCACCGTGTGTTACTCATGCGCTCCTCGAGTGGTGACAAATCCCCTGGAGAAATCCCGAGGAAGCCAAGCTGCGAACTCAGAAGAGTTGGATTGGTTCTATTGAGGAATGCCAATAGGGAAGAAATCGCGAAAGTGTAAAAAATTTCGGCAGAAGTGAATGATGAGAGGATATCAGTTAATGTTCCGCGATCCACGTGACTGTTGCCACATTGATCAAGATTAAAAAGAACGTTCTGATAGCGCCCCCTACTCAACAGTTCCTTAACTTCGGGGAATACCATCTCGAAGGGATCATTTCGATATTCGACCTCGAGGTGCAAACGAGGCACCTCCTCCTTTATGGCGGCCAGCATCGGTGCAACGCGCGTCTTGAGCAGTTCTACGGTCTCCGGGTCGCCGTCATTTAGAACGAGAAAACACTCGATATCCAACGGAGACATTCCTTCCGCATTTCGACGAACGTTAAATAACTCTGTTGCCGTGCGGAGTTCCTCGACAAAAATCAGAGGCGAACCCGGCTCCCCGCCGGCATATCGCCCGCCGCCAGCAAATCCATCAACAATGGCGAGGCGAAATTTGCTTTGCTGCGGGAAGGCGCAGCGTACGGCCAAGTACCGGCCAATGTACTCTCGAAGAATTTTGTGTTTGCGCTTGGTATGTTCTTCGAGAACGGCACCTTCATGCCATAAGTACGGTTTTTCGACCATCAGCCCCCGCAGGGATTCTCAATGTATGCCAACTAAAATTCGGTGTTCGGCGACGTCGGCATATTGTCCCAAACTTTCCCGCGATACTCGCGCCCATTAGCTTTCTTCGAGCGGCGCTTGTTGTCTTTTCCCCACGTGCCCCACTGCTTGAAGAAGAACTTGGTGTCATAAACGGAGCATTGATCATATATCTCGTCAATCCACTCTTCACGGATTGGACGAGCGGCCCTACCGCTCTCTCCACCAACTATTGCCCAATGGACGCCGGCCAAATTCACCGGCCCAACTGGTCCAATTAGTGGCTCAAAGGAGATAAATCGAATGTGGGCTGGCACCACGCGCAATGCATCAATACGTGGTGTAGCTTCGGCGTTCTCCACGCTCGTTCCCAGCCAAACGTTGGGTAGCACATCCTTTATAACATTCTGCACAATCTCGGCCATCCGCTCTGGGCGCTTGGTGAGAATCTGGTAGTGATGCCGTGGCGTGTCCTTCATGACCTGCCACACCTTGGCAATGAAGCCATCGCTCACACCCTCATGAAAGAGATCACTCATCGAGTTGACAAAGATCTTCTTTGGCTTCTTCCAGCCACGCGGCATAGAAAGGGCCTGATGATCTTCACGAACAATTCCATTCCAGATGGTACGTTTTCCACTCCGACGTGTTAGGCCTTGATACTTTCCGATACCCATCGCTTCCAGACGCTTGGCCATCTCCATCGCGTAGCAGTTAGTGCAGCCTGCACTGACGATCGAACAGCCTGCAACAGGATTCCAGGTGGCATCGGTCCATTCGATTTGTGTTTCGGCCATCAACAATACTCGCACTGTTTTGTAGTCCGGTCTCAAGCTACCGGAGTTCTGCCCTTGCCGAAATCCCGATTCACGTCTCTGTTGTTTCCGAAATGAAATTTACCACATCCAGAACAAAATGTGAACAACTAAAAGAGGTTCAGTCCATCTGCCGTGTTTGGCGCCTTCAGTCGGCTGTTGGAGGCTCAGCTGAGCATGCCGAGGCTTTGGAAGAAGAGCGATCATGCGAATGCGTTGGAAGGTGTTCCGGCTATCGGGTAGATGTGAGGCCCGCAGATACAACTGGTCGCAGTATCCTTTATGTGCCTGAATCTCGATCGTATGAGCCTAAGCCACTTTTGGTTTAACGCCATCATTCGCATGAGGTCGTTGCTTCCGCCGCCGTCCGGGTCCGTGTTCCTGCCAGACTAAATCCATATCGATGCCCTCTTCCAGCGCAGCTTTCATCTTCTTCCGTGCGTTATCTGAAAAGCGGTCGTGCTTTGCCTTCCCAAATTCAAATGTGTGGCGGCACGTCGCATCTTCATCGATCTTCAAGCTGCGTCTGAGCGCCACTGCTCGGGGACCGGTGAGCTTCAGTACCTTCGCCAGTTCAGACGCTCCCAGATAGAATTTTTTTTGTAGATCTACCTCGCGCAGCGCTGCAGCCGCTTGCGGATCGTCACCAGCGACGAACCTGACAGGAGCGCCTTCCTTCTTTGAGAACCGCACCACCACTGCAGGTCCATCACCTTCCATGCCACTCACAATGGTGTTGAGCCTCGGAAAGACTTCGCCAAGTTTTTTCCTCGCCTTTGCTGCTTTTTCGATCCGGTTGATATCCTTCTCCGAAATCTGAACTTCGTCGACAACAAGGCCTTCCATGGCAAGAAGCCCACGTATGCGCGCCCGAGCCTCGTCTCGCTTTCTTTTGCCTGGCTTAAGAAGATCGGTGATCAGCTTGTACTCACGGTCTATTAGAAAGTCGAAACCACCCGGAGGTTTGGTCGACACGGGCAATATGCGGGCGGGTATCCGAGACGACAAGTCGAGGGCGAGCGCCCGCTTCATGTAAGCGTCGAATACCGTGATTAGTGCCCGCGTATGCAGGTAAAGAAGGTCCTCTTCAACGATCGTGAACCAATGCTGCTCGGCATCACGTAGCGCATCGATCATACGCATCGTTCCGGCCTCGATCTCGGTAAGTCCATGATGTTGTCTGCATAGATCGAGACATCGGCCGAACCCGATACTCTTACCGCTTTTGTCGTCAAAGACCTTTACTTTGTTTTGGACGAGTACGGCCTTAAGCAACATCTCGCAAGCGTGTTGAAGGTGCAGCAACACCGAACAAATACGACCATCATCATCATAACTATTGAACGTGCCCATTGCCATCCGCATAGAGCAAACAGCCTTGTGCGACAATGTCTTGGCATCCCGAACGAGCGGCACGTTGGGTCACTCCCGACGACCATAGTAGCAAATTTGTGGACCGCCTCAACTATCAATGACCCGGCATCGATGATGTTAGCCAGGTCGTTGGAGAGGTTTCTCCCAATCCCCACTCAATCGTCCTCGGACGGCTTCAAGGCGATGGCTCTCAGCGCGAAGACGGGCCCCCTAACCCCCCGGATGCAGCCCCGGCGCCTCCTGGCCCGTCCTTGCCACATATTCCGTATACCCCCCGCCATACACATGCACGCCCTCGGGGGTCAGTTCCAGCACCCGGTTGGAGAGCGCGGCCAGAAAGTGGCGGTCATGCGACACGAACAGCATGGTGCCTTCGAATTCCCTGAGGGCCTCCACCAGCATCTCCTTCGTCGCCATGTCGAGATGGTTCGTCGGCTCGTCGAGGACCAGGAAGTTCGGCGGATCGAACAGCATGATGGCCATCACGAGGCGCGCTTTCTCGCCGCCCGACAGAACCCGGCAGGGCTTTTCGACATCATCGCCCGAGAAACCGAAGCAGCCGGCGAGCGTGCGCAGCGCCCCTTGCCCCGCATGCGGGAACTCGGCGTCCAGCGTCTCGAACACCGTGTTGTCGCCGTCGAGCAGATCCATCGCGTGCTGCGCGAAATAGCCGAGCCGCACATTGGCGCCCACATTGACCGTTCCCTCATCCGGCCCGGTCGCGCCCGCCACCAGCTTCAGCAGCGTCGATTTTCCGGCACCATTGGCGCCCAGCACGCACCAGCGCTCCTTGCGGCGCAGCTGGAAATCGAGCCCGGCATAGATCGGCTGCTGGCCATAGCCCTTGTGAACATTCTTGAGACTCGCCACGTCATCGCCCGAGCGCGGCGGTGAGCGGAATTCGAACTGCACCGACTGGCGGCGCCGCGGCGGCTCCACGCGCTCGATCTTGTCCAGCTTCTTCACCCGGCTCTGCACCTGGGCCGCATGCGAGGCCCGCGCCTTGAAGCGCTCGATGAACTTGATCTCCTTGGCCAGCATCGCCTGCTGGCGCTCGAACTGCGCCTGGCGCTGCTTCTCGCTCAAAGCCCGCTGCTGGTCATAGAAATCGAGATCGCCCGAATATGTCGTGAGCGATCCGCCGTCGATCTCCACCACCTTGCCGATGATGCGGTTCATGAAGGCGCGGTCATGCGAGGTCATCAGCAGCGCGCCTTCATAATCTTTCAGGAAGGCCTCCAGCCAGATCAGGCTTTCGAGGTCGAGATGGTTCGAGGGCTCGTCCAGCAGCATGCCGTCGGGCCGCATCAAGAGGATGCGGGCCAGCGCCACGCGCATCTTCCAGCCGCCGGAGAGCTGGCCCACATCACCATCCATCCGCTCCTGGCTGAAGCTCAGGCCCGCCAGCACCTCGCGCGCGCGGGCGTCCAGCGCATAGCCATCCAGCTCCTCGAAGCGGTGCTGCACCTCGCCATAGCGCTCGACCAGCGCATCCATCTGATCGACCTGGTCGGGATCGACCATCGCCGCCTCGAGGCTCGCCATCTCACTGATGAGCGCGCTCACCGGCCCCACGCCATCCATCACCGCCCTGACGGCACTCTGGCCCGACATCTCGCCTACATCCTGGCTGAAATAGCCGATGGTCATGCCGGGATCGATCGTGACCAGCCCGTCATCGGGCTTGTCCTCACCGGTGATCATCCGGAACAAAGTCGTCTTGCCGGCGCCATTGGGCCCCACCAGCCCCACCTTCTCCCCCTTCTGGATGCCCATCGAGGCATCGATGAACAGGATCTGGTGGCCGTGCTGCTTGCTGATATTGTCGAGGCGAATCATAGGTTTATGCTGTGTGGAAGAGGCTGGAGTGCTGTTCGGGTGAACCGCCCGCCGTCACAAGGTGACCGTCGCGAACGAAGGTGCGGGGACATAGCATGCTGAAGTGATTGGACAAGGGGATTTTGGAGGCTGCGCCAGACCGGACGCTCAGTTGAGATCGTCCCGGCGCTCTATCTTTTTGTTTGCGCATCGGATTATCCGAAAGCCGCAAAGCGCGTGATCAGGAAAAGTGGAGATTTCATGCGGAGATACACACCGTGCCCCGGGCAGTCTTGATTGACATTCCATCCGCGCGCCGCTAGGTCACCGGCATGATCAAAGCACTCATCGCCGCCACGCTTTATTACGCCCCGCTTTCATAGCGGCGGGTGTGCTTTCGTTGTTCAACCGCTGCCTGGCCAGCGGTTGATTTCAAACAGGACGCCTCTGGCTTCGCGGCCCATCAGAGGATCGTCCATGTCAAAAAGTAGCAATACCACATCAAGCTTGACTGTCGGCATCATAGGCTTCGGCGCTTTCGGGCAGCTGATCGCGCGCCACATCCGGCCGCATTTCCAACTGTGCGCCCATGACCCCGCGCCCAGCCGCGAGCATATCGCCGAAGGTCTGGGGGTCGCGCTCACCAGCCTCGAGACGGCGGCGCGTTGCCCGGTGGTCGTGCTTGCGGCACCGGTCGGGCGCCTGAAGGAGATCGTCGAAGCCATCGCGCCCCATATCCGGCCGGGCGCGCTCGTCCTCGATGTGGGATCGGTGAAACTGGGACCGGCCGATATCATGAAGCGTGGGCTGCCGGCGCATGCCGAGATCGTGGCGACGCATCCGCTGTTCGGCCCGCAAAGTGCGCGGGACGGGATCGCGGGGCTGAAGATCGCCGTCTGTCCGATCCGCGGTCGAAGCGCACTTCGCCTGGCCGCGTTCCTCAGGCATCGACTGCGTCTGAACGTCATCATGACCACGCCCGAGGACCATGATCGCGAAGCGGCGACGGTCCAGGGGCTGACCCATCTCATCGCCAAGGTCCTGGTGCGGATGGAGCCCTTGCCCAGGCGCATGACCACGAAGAGCTTCGATCTCCTGATGGAGGCCGTGAACATGGTGCGCCACGACGCGCCTGAGGTTTTTGCGGCCATCGAGAGCGCCAACCCCTATTCGCCGGGCGTCCGCCGGAGATTTTTCGAGCTTGCGGCGGCGCTCAATGATGAACTGGCGGATGGAAAGAAAATCCATTCCCGCCCCTTGCAGGAAGCCGAGGCACAGGCTAATTACTGAACCATATGGTTCAGTATATGACCACCCGCCTCGATGCCTCCTTCGCCGCCCTCGCGGACGCGACACGGCGCGGCGTGCTGCAGCAGCTCGGCCGTGCGGACGCGTCGATCACCGAGCTTGCGCAAAAATTCCACATGACCCTCACGGGCATGAAGAAGCATGTCGGCGTGCTGGAGAAAGCGGGGCTCGTCACCACCCAAAAGATCGGGCGGGTGCGGACCTGCAGGCTGGGCCGCAGGCGGCTCGCGGAAGAGGCGGCATGGATCGATGGCTATCGCCAGCTGTGGAGTGCCCGCTTCGATGAGCTGGACATGATTATCGAGGAACTGAAGCTGAAGGAGAAAGCCGATGGGCGAAAGAAGCGATGACCGCATGACGGTCGAACGGAAATCCGAGCGCGAGCTCATCATCACGCGGATCTTCAACGGCCCGGCGCGCATCGTGTTCGAGGCGTGGACCCGGCCTGAACTGTTCAAGCGCTGGTGGGCGCCGAAATCGATGGGCGTGCCCCTCCTCTCGGTCGAGATGGATGTGCGTGCCGGCGGCACCTACCGCGTCGTGTTCGGCCACAATGAAGCGGAGTCCGCGGCCTTCGTTGGCCGGTATCTCGAAGTGATCCCCAATGCGCGCCTCGTCTGGACCAATGAGGAAAGTGCTGACGGTGCGGTGACCACAGTGACCTTCGAGGAAAAAGACGGCAAGACGCTGCTGACCCTCAGCGAGCTCTATCCCACGAAGGAAGCCCTCGACGCCGCGGAAGGGATGGACATGTCCGAGCAGTTCGCGCAGCTGGACGAGTTGCTTGTCACGCTGGGCGCTGGTGCCTGAGGGTCGGACGTTGCCGAAATCTCCCTCTCCGCGAAGGCGAGAGCGTGGGGAGGGAGAAGTATTCCAGAGCGCCGTGCTGAGGCCGTCTCCCCGATCCTTACAAAACTTTACAATGGAGAGAAGCCCGCGAAACGAAGGCCGCGCATATTGCCGTCATCCATAGTGAATGACGGAGACCGATCATGACCGACCAGACCAATCTCACCCAGGGGCGCGAAGGCGCCGGGCAATCCCCTCCCCGCCGCATGCGCGGGCTGCTGTTCACCCTCGTTTTCGTGCTCGCCGCCGGCCTGACCGGCGTGTTTGTCGGCCAGGCCATGAGCGAGGAGTCCGGCTGGGGCCATGGCTTTGGCGGATGGCACGGGGGATGGATGGGTGGCCGGCCTGATCCGGCGCAGATCGAGGGTCATGTCGACCGCGCGATCCGCCATCTCGCCATCGAGATCGACGCCACGACGGAACAGCAGGACAAGCTCAGGGTCATCGTGAAGGGCGCCCTCAAGGACCTTCTGCCGCTCATCGATCAGAAGCATGCGGCCCATGAGCGGGTGCGCGACCTCCTCACCCGGCCCACCATAGACCGCGCCGAGCTCGAAAAATTCCGTGCCGACAAGATGGCGGCGTGGGATGCGGCGAGCAAGCGGATCGCGCAGGCCCTCGGCGATGCGGCCGACGTCCTCACCGCCCAGCAGCGCCAGAAGATCGCCGATTTCCTGGCCGAACGGAGAGGCTTCTGGCACCGGTGGCATCGAGGTTGAAGCATCGGCCCGAAAAGTGTGCAAGCCGATGCGCAACATATAGAATAGCCGCGTGAGCGAGCGAATTCTCCTGATCGAGGACGACCCTCGCCTTGCCGAGATGGTGAAAGACTATCTCGGCGGGGCGGGCTTCAGCGTGACGGTCGCCGCCAGGGGTGCCGCCGGCATCGCCGCCCAGGCGCACGGGGCCTTCGACGCCCTGATCCTCGATCTGATGCTTCCCGACATGGATGGGCTCGAAGTCTGCCGCCGCATCCGGGCCGAGGCCGATACGCCGATCCTGATGCTGACGGCGCGCGGCGAGGCCATGGACCGAGTGGTGGGGCTCGAGCTCGGCGCGGATGATTATCTGCCCAAGCCCTTCGAACCGCGCGAGCTCCTGGCGCGGCTCAAATCCATATTGCGGCGGGCCAAAGGCGGCCGGAAATCGGAGATCCTGCATTACGGCCGGCTCGAGATCGATGTCGCGGCGCGCGAGATCCGTCTCGACGGCGAGGCCTGTGCCCTGACCAGCCATCAATTCGAGCTGCTGCTGGCGCTGGCCCGGCATGCCGGCAGGGTCCTGTCGCGCGACGCGATCATGGATCTCCTGAAGAACCAGCGGCTGGAGGCGTTCGACCGCTCGATCGATGTGCATATCTCGCGCATTCGCGCCGCGATCGAGGACGACCCGAAGAAACCGCGCCGGGTGATCACCGTGCGCGGGGCGGGCTATGTCTTCGCCAAGGCGCAGGATTAGTCCGCATGCGCCGGCTGTTCCACAAGATCTATCTCACCATCATCGCGAGCCTCTTCATGGTGGCCATCGTCGCGGGCGCCGGCTGGCATCTGGGACCGAACGGGTCGCCCGCCAACCAGGCCTTCGAGCTCGCGGGCAAGCTCGCGGCCGCCGCCTTGCCGCCGGCCGAGGCTGCGCCAAATGCACAACAGGACGCGCTCACACAGCTCACCGATCAGCTCGATGCCGATCTCGCTCTCTTCGATGCGGCAGAGCGGCTGATCGCTTCCGCCGGAGACCCGCTTCCCCCGCCCGGCGCCAGGCCAGGTCACGCAAAGGGCGGCTGGGTCCGCGGTGCTGGCGGTCCCGCCTGGTCACTCTCCCTGCCTGACCGGCGCTGGCTGGTCGTGCGCCCGCAGGCGCATCACCGGCCATCGGCCTTCGGCCTCATCCTGTTCCTGGGGAGCATCGCGCTGCTGGTGGCGCTTTGTGCCTATCCCTTCGTGCGCGGCCTGACCCGAAGGCTGGAACGGCTGCAGGCGGGCGTCGAAACGCTGGGCGCCGGCAATCTCGCCGCGCGCGTGAAGGTCGAAGGCCGCGACGAGGTGGCAGGGCTCGCGGCCAGCTTCAACCGGGCGGCCTCGCGCATCGAAGAGCTGGTGAGCGCCCATCGCCTGCTCCTCGCCAATGCCTCGCATGAGCTGCGCACACCCTTGTCGCGCATTCGCCTGGGGATCGAGCTCTACCGCGAAACGGGCGCGCCCCGGCACAAGGCCGATCTCGAGCGTGACATTGCCGAGCTCGACCTTCTGATCGATGAGATCCTGCTCGCCAGCCGCCTCGACGCCGTGGGCACGCTGCAGCGCACCGAAGAGGTCGACCTGCTGGCGCTTTCCGCCGAGGAGGCCGCGCGCTTCGATGACTGTGCGGCCGAGGGGGAGCCGGTCATCATCCGCGGCGAGGCCAATCTGCTGCGCCGCCTGATCCGCAACCTGCTCGAGAACGCCAGCCGTCACGGCAAGCCGCCGATCCGGGTGGAGGTCAGGCGGCAAGGCGCCAGCGCCATAGTGGAGGTGGTGGATCACGGCCAGGGCATCGCCGCGGCCGAGCGCGAACACATCTTCACGCCCTTCCATCGGCTGAAGGCGGACGCCCAGGGCTCGGGCCTCGGGCTGTCGCTGGTGCGCCAGATCGCGCGGCTGCATGGCGGCGATGCCATCGTCGCCCCACGGCCCGGCGAACCAAGCTGCTTCAGGGTGACCTTGCCGCTATCGAGCGGCTGATTTCAGGGCTGGGGGCACATTGTCGATAGTGCCCGGCGGTTCGACGCGATGCCATAGACCAAACTATTCGAAAGGCAAGCGTAGCCCCGGCTCGCGCCAGCGCATCCGGGCAAGGCGCCCCGTCGTCGAGAGCGTGATCCAGGCGGTGCGCATATCCGGCCCGCCAAAGCATATGTTGGTCGGCATGATGTCCGGCATCTTCACGATGTCGACAATCTGGCCTTCCGGAGACACCGTCGTGATCTCCCCCTCCATCAGCGTCGCGATCACGATATTGCCGGAAGCCGCAATCGCCAGGCTGTCGAGCCGGCGGTAGCCGGGCAACTGACAGACAAGCCGGCCGCCATGCGGGCTTGGCCATGGCCGCTTGCTGAGGGAGCCGGAACCCGTAATGTCCCACGCCCAAAGCCGTCCGGTTTCCGTTTCGGCGAGATAGACGACCTTGCCGTCAGGCGAAATTCCCACGCCATTGCCGCCGCCCGGAACCGGATGAGCGGCCTCGACAATGCGCGAGCCATCGGCGGCCGCCCAGTAAAGACCGCCATGATCGCGGTCGCGGGGGCGCGATTTTCCGAGATCGCTGAACCAGAAGCCTTCGGCCTGATCGAACATGAGATCATTGGGCCCGCGCAGGCGATGGTCGCCGGCGCGGTCATAGAGCCGCTTCAGCCTGCCGGTCTTCGGGTCGAATGTTTCAATTCTGCCCGTTTCATAATCCGCAGCCTGGCCCGTCGGGCGCAGGAAGCCGCCTGCGTCCGTGAAGGTGAACCCGCCATTGTTGCATATATAGAAGACGCCATCCGGCCCGACGGCAAGCCCGTTGGGTCCGCCAGGAACGTCCGCAATCAGCGACTTCGAGCCATCCGCCGCCACGCGCGTGATGCGCTGCGCCGCAATCTCGACAAGTGCCACGCTGCCGTCCGGCATCGCCACCGGCCCTTCGGGGAAACGCAAGCCGTCGGTGATGATTTCCAGATTGCTCACCTCTTCTACTCCCACTCGATCGTCCCCGGCGGCTTCGACGTGATGTCATAGACCACGCGGTTGATGCCCTTGACCTCGTTGATGATGCGGGTCGCGGTGCGCGACAGGAAGTCGTGGTCGAAATGGTAGTAATCGGCGGTCATGCCGTCGGTCGAGGTGACGGCGCGCAGCGCGCAGACATAATCATAGGTGCGGCCGTCGCCCATGACGCCCACGGTCTGCACCGGCAGGAGAACCGCGAACGCCTGCCAGATCGCGTCATAGAGGCCGGCTTTGCGGATCTCGTCGAGATAGACGACATCGGCCTTCCGCAAAATGTCGAGCTTGTCGCGCGAGATGGCGCCCGGCACGCGGATGGCAAGACCAGGCCCCGGGAAAGGATGGCGGCCGACGAAATGCTCCGGCAGTCCCAGCTCGCGGCCCAGCGCCCTGACCTCGTCCTTGAACAATTCGCGCAAGGGCTCGATGAGCTTCATGTTCATGCGCTCGGGCAGGCCGCCGACATTGTGATGCGACTTGATCGTGACCGATGGGCCCCCGGTGAAGGACACGCTTTCGATCACATCGGGATAGAGCGTGCCCTGCGCCAGGTACTGGGCGCCGCCCACTTTCTTCGCTTCCGCCTCGAACACGTCGATGAACAGCTTGCCGATGGTCTTGCGCTTCACTTCGGGGTCGGTCACGCCTTCGAGGTTCGACAGGAACAGCTTCGAGGCATCGACATGGACGAGCGGGATGTTGTAGGCCTTGCGGAACAGATTCACCACCTCATCCGCCTCGCCCGCCCGCATCAGCCCGTGATCGACGAAGATGCAGGTGAGCTGCTCGCCGATCGCCTCATGGATGAGGACGGCGGTCACGGCCGAATCGACGCCGCCCGAAAGCCCGCAGATCACGCGGTCGAAGCCCACCTTCTTCTTGATGCGATGGATGGCGTCGTCCTTGAAGGAGGCCATCGACCAGTCGCCGCGGCAGCCGCAGATGTCGATGACGAAATTGCGGTAGAGCCTTCCGCCATCGGGCGTGTGCACCACTTCGGGGTGGAACTGCACCGCATAGAACTGGCGCTTCTCATCGGCGATCGCCGCATGGGGTGCGCCGTCGGACGTGCCGATGACCCGGAAGCCCGGCGGAATGGCGGAGACGCGGTCGCCATGGCTCATCCACACCTGGTGGCTCTCGCCCTCCTCCCACACGCCCTCGAACAGCGCATTGTCGCTCGTGATCTTCAGGAAGGCGCGGCCGAATTCGCGGTGGTCGGAGAGCTCGACCTTGCCGCCGAGCTGGGCACACATGGTCTGCTCGCCATAGCAGATGCCGAGCACCGGCAGGCCCAGCTTGAACACTTTCTCGGGCGCCCTCGGGCTTTCGCCCTCAGTCACGCTGGCGGGGCCGCCGGAGAGGATGATGCCTTTGAGATCGGGCCAGCTAAGCGCCTTTTCGGCCGACTGGAAGGGAACGATTTCCGAGTAGACACCGGCCTCGCGCACCCGTCTGGCGATGAGCTGGGTAACCTGCGAGCCGAAATCGATGATGAGAATGCGGTCTGTCATGGCGAGCGCATAAAGGAGAAGGCATGAGTCCGCAAGCCAGTCCGCAATGCTCTGATTTCGGTGGGCTTTCCCTTCTCATAAACACCGTCATCCCGGCAAAAGCCGGGACCCCTTGAATAAGCAGAAGCGGGCGGCGCTGCCCGCGCTTCACCCAATCGGGCTTTCTCCTCTCCCCATCACCGTCATCCCGGCGAAAGTGACGGCCAGGGTGCCGTCACTTTCGCCGGGATGACGGCCAAGGCCAGGGGCGCCGTCACTTTCGCCTGCATGACAGCGATGATGGAGCATATGCCCCATTTCATGGCAGCTCGAACATGGAATTGAAAACACAATCGCTCATAATCGAACATTCGGATTTCCAACGGGCCGGACTGCGAAATTTGACGTTGCCGTCATGATTTTCTTCTGCACAGGTGACAAAATCTCCTTGACCCGAACACTCAATCTGACACCATCGAACACAATCACTAGAACTTGAACATTCCAGATCATTCTCTGGGATCCGGGGAGCATCTTCCAAGCCGACAGAACGTCAGACCCAAAACAAACACGGGGAGTGAATCATGAGCAGTGATTTTCCGACTATGAACAGACGTGCCCTCCTGCGCAGCGCAGCACTTCTCGGCGCCACGGCGCTCGGCTCGAGCCTCATCCACATCCCCTTCGCAGTGGCGACGGAGTTCAAGCCGGCGTCGGGTGAACCGGTCTATTTCCGCGGCTGGCAATTCCGCACCGATGTCGTCCAGAACAATGTCGACACCTACAACAAGGCCTTCGAGGGCAAGGTCGACTACGCCACGGTGACCGGCGACTATCCGGCGATCATGGAAAAGGCGCTCATCGCCAATGAGCAGCTCGACATGATCTATGCCAATCCCTCGAGCGCCGTTCGCTATAATGGCGGCGGCTGGGTGCTGCCGGCGTCCGAGCTTCCCGACGGAAAGGAAATCGCCGACGGCATGTATCCCAATATCCGCGAGGCCTGGTCGGTCGACGGCAAGCTCCTCGGCCTCTCCTATTTCGTCACGACGCGGGGCGCCGTGCATGTCTTCACCAAGCCCTATCTCGCCGCGGGCTTCACCGAAGACCAGCTGCCGGCCAGCTGGGACGCGCTCTACGACATGGCCTATGCGCTCAAGGAGAAAGGTGTGGCGACTCCGATCCTGCCGCACTGGTTCGCCGAATATTTCGGCATCTCCTGGGGCTTCGTGCTCGAGGTGATGAACAGGGGCGGCCAGGTCGCCGACCCCCAGACCCACAAGCCGGCCATGACCCTCGACGGCCCCGCCGGCAAGACGCTCGAAGCGTGGAAGAAGCTGTGGAAGTCCGGCCTCGTTCCGGAAGAGATCTTCTCCTACAACGAAGCGGCCTATATCGATGCCTTCCGCTCCGGGCGCTACATCTTCTCGCCGCAGCAGCTCTATGATCTCAAGACCTTCAACGACAAGGCCCAGTCGGGCGATGTCGCGGGCCATGTGACCATCCTGCCCAGCAAGGAGCAGTCCTGGGGCCTGATCGACTCCGCCCTTTATGTCATGACGGCGCGCAAGGGCCGCTCCGACGCCGCGACCGACGACGTCAAGAAATTCGTCAGCTGGTATGGCTACAAGGACGAGAACGGCAAATATGCCGTGGCCAGCCGCTGGCTCAAGGAGAACATGCTGTTCTCGGCCTACAAGGATGTCATGGAAAGTGAGGAAGCGCGCGCCGCCGTGTCCTCCTCGCTGATGCGCCCGGAAGACTATGACCGGGTGCTCGGCGTCTATTCCAAGACGCCCTATCCGAACGGCATCTGGAATGTCGTGTGGTCGGAAGAATTCAACTTCTGGCTCCGCGAAAAGCTCTTCGCCTTCCTGCAGCAGGATCTCGACGCCGAAAGCGTGATCAACGAGGCCAATGCGAAGATCACCGAGCTCAACGAGAAGTACAAGATCTGATGCGTTGATGACGAGACAAGAGAATGCGCTGCATCCAGTTTCCCTTCTCCCGTCCGCAGGATGGGAGAAGTTGCCCAAAGGGCGGATGAGGGCTCTTTCTCGAAACAAAGAATGCTTTCGATGGCATCTTACATTGCAGGCAAAGAGCCCTCACCCGGCCGTTGGCCACCCTCTCCCATTGCTTCGCAACGGGCGAGGGGGAATCCAGGCGAGAGGGGATCTTATGATGAGGCAGGCTATCGCCCATGGCTGATACCGTCCGCTCCCAGACTCCCGCCCCTCCCCGCACGGCCGAGATCAGCACGCTCTCATTCGCGCTCGTCGTCTCGGTTCCGGTCCTCATCTTCCTTCTCGTCGTCGTCGCCTATCCGCTCGCTTATGCGCTTTACCTGAGCTTCCATGAGATCCGCTTCTTCGGCGGCTATTCGGCGACGTGGAACGGCATTGCCAATTACAGCAAGGTCCTGACCGACCAGAGCTTCTGGAGCTCGCTCGGGCGCAGCTTGCGCTTCACCGTCGTGACCGTGATCCTCACCCTCGCCGTCGGCCTCGGCCTCGCCTTGATCCTGAAGCATCTGCCCGGCAAATGGCGCTGGCTGCGCGCGCTCATCATCCTGCCCTGGGCGGTGTCGCCCTATGGCGCCGGCATCCTCTTCACTTATCTCGGGCGCGGCCAGACCGGCATCGGCACGGCGCTCGCCAACTGGCTCGGCTCCGAGCACACGGTCGCCCTGATCTCGGCCAGCTTCGTCATCGAATATCTGGCGGTGGGTGCGGCCTGGAACATGGCGCCGCTCGTCGCCTTCTTCCTCCTTGCCAATATGCTGACGACGCCGGCCAGGCTCTATGACCTCGCCAAGATCGACCAGATGTCGCCCCTCGAGACTTTCCGGCATGTGACGCTGCCGCCCCTGCGCTTCACCCTCTTCGTCTTCAGCTGCATCACCACCGTGCTGGCGATGAAGACCTTCGACTATATCTTCACGGCCACGCAAGGGGGGCCCGGCAGCGCCTCGGCCGTCCTCACCTACACGCTCTACAAGATCAGCTTCGTCAATCTCGACCTCGGCTATGGCGCGGCCATGTCGTTCTTCCTGCTCGCCGTGATCCTCGGCGCGACAGGCCTCCTCTATCTCCTCTGGGGCCGCCGGGAGGAACGCCAATGACCTCCCGCAACGCCCGCACCCTGTGGCTCGTCCTCGCCGTCGCGGTGGCACTGCTATGGACGTTCCTCCCCATGTACTGGGTGGTGAAATATGCCTTCATGACCAAGACCGAGATCGCCCGCTTCCCGCCGATGCTCTATCCGCATCAGCCGAACCTCGCCTCGTTCTTCAACATCTTCGGCTATGACTACACGCTCAGCGACGGCACGGTGTTCAAGGCCTCGGGCCAGGCACGGCAGATCATGCTGGGCGTGCGCAACAGCCTCATCGTCGCCCTCGTCGTCACGATCATCACCACCCTCGTCGTGGTGCCGCTCTCCTATGTCTTCGCCAGGCTGCATTTCCCGTTCAAGGGCAAGCTCCTGGCCGCGATCCTGCTCTCGGTGTCGCTGCCGCCGGTGTCGACGCTCATTCCCTTCTACACGCTTTATGTGCAGCTCGGTCTCACCGGCACGCTCACCGGGCTCATCATCGTGACGCTGACCATCACCATTCCGATCGTCGCCTGGATGCTCATCGGATTCTTCCGCAACCTGCCGCCGGTCGAGCTTCTCGCCCGCGTCGACGGCTTCAGCCGGCTCTATACTCTGGCCCGCATCATCGTTCCCATGGCGAAGAGCGGCATCCTGGTGGCCGCGGTCATCGCCTTCCTGTTCTCATGGAACGAATATGTCTATGCGCAGATCCTGGTGACCGGATCGAATGCGGTGACGCTGCCCGCGGCGATGTCCGGCTTCCTCTTCCAGGTGCCGGAACCGGCACAGCTCGCGGCGAGCCTCCTGCTCAGCCTGCTGCCGCCCTTCTGCATCGCCTTCTTCCTGCAAAAGCACATCGCCGAAATGCATATCGCCTGAGACCACAAGGAGCCTTCCCGCCCATGGCCCGCATCGAGCTGCGCAACATCGTCAAGACCTATGGCAGCCACCATGCCGTGCATAATCTCGACCTCGAGATCGAGGATGGCGAGCTCCTGGTGCTTCTCGGTCCCTCGGGCTGTGGCAAGTCGACGACGATGAACATCATTGCCGGGCTGGACGAGCCGACCTCCGGCCAAATCCTGTTCGACGGTGCCGACGTCACCGGCCACTCGCCGCATCAGCGCAATATCGCGATGGTCTTCCAGTCCTCGCTGCTCTATCCGCATCTCTCGGCGCGCGACAATATCTATATGAGCCTGAAGCGTTCCGGCCTGTCGAAGCCGGAGATCGAGGCGCGTATCGCCCATGCCGCCCAGACGGTGGATGTGATGCATCTCCTCGACAAACGGCCGGGACAGCTGTCGGGCGGCGAGCGCCAGCGTGTCGCCACCGCCAAGGCGATCGTGCGCGAGCCCGCGGGCTTCCTGCTCGATGAGCCTTTGTCGGCGCTCGATGCGGCGCTCAGGCTGTCGCTGCGCGCCGAGCTCGTCAACTTGCAGAAACGCATCCGCACCACGATGATCTTCGTCACCCACGACCAGATCGAGGCGATGACGATGGGCGACCGCATCGGCGTGATGCGCAAGGGCCGGCTGGAGCAGATCGGCACGCCGACCGACATCTATAACCGGCCCGAGACCCTGTTCGTCGCGGGCTTTGTCGGGGTTCCGCCGATGAATTTCCTCAAGGGCGCCCTCGAGAAGGCCGATGGCAGGCTCTGGCTGGTCAATCCGTCGCTCCGGATGGAGATCACCGGCGAGTTCGCCCAGGCCGCGCCGCAGAAGGAAGTCATTCTCGGGATAAGGCCGCATCTGATGCGCCTCACCGAAGCGGGCGCCGCCGCCTTGCCCCTCACCGTCTATGCCATCGAGCAGCTCGGCAATGAAGCGATCGTCATCTGCGACGAGCCCGGCGGCGGGAAAATCCGCGTCGTCGCGTCTGCGGGCTTCAGCGCCGCGATCGGCGCGAGGCTCAATGCCACTTTCGACAGTGCCGCGGCCCGCCTCTATGATCCCGCCAGCGAACGTGTCCTCGCCACGAGCGGCAAAGCCTGATGCCCCCTATCGATGTGAGCCGCCCGCTCCGGGTCGCCATTGCGGGCTTCGGCCAGGCCGGGCGCTGCCATGCCGAGACCTGGGCGATGATGCCGGACGCCGTCATCGCAGGCGTCTATTCGCAACGCCCCGATATCGAAGCGCCCGCCATCGCCCGTATTTGCGGTCCGGAGGTGCAGGTCTATTCCGACTATGAACGCATGCTGGCAGAGAGCGGCTGCGACTTCGTCTCGATCTGCACGCTGCACGACACGCATGCGGCGCAGGCGATCGCGGCGGCGCGGCACGGCAAGCATTTCATCGTCGAGAAGCCGGTCTGCCTCACGCTAGAGGATCTCCTCGCGGTGCGCCGCGCGGTCGACAGCGCCGGTATCAGGGCCTTTGTCGGCTTCCAGGAATTCCATTACGGCCAGCTCCAGGCGACGATCGAGGCGGTTCACAAAGGCTGGCTCGGCCGCGTGCATCTGGCCGAGATCGAGTATTTCAACGGCATCGGCCCCTGGGTGCCGCAGCATTGGTGGGCCCGCACCCATAAGATCGGCCGTTCGTCGATGCTGTTCTGCGGCTGCCATCCGCTGATGATGCTGATGCTGGTCATGAAAGGCGTGAAAGTGGCCGAGGTCGAAGCCTTCGCGACGAAATCCGGCGCGCCCGATTTCGCAGGATTCGAATATGCGACGACCCAGGTCAATCTCATCCGTTTCGCGGACGGCCGGCTCGGCAAGGTCACGTCCTGCCTCGACAGCCTCCATCCCTATTATTGGCGCAACACGCTGATCGGGTCGGAAGGCAGCCTCATCGATACGAGGATCATGAGCCGCGTGATGCTGCCCGGCCTCGATCCCAAGGGCTGGCAGCATTTGGCGACCCGCTCGATCAATGATGGAGGCGACGTCACGCCCGACATGTTCAGGCCGATGTTCGAGCGCATCCTCGCCAATCTGCGGCACGACGAGCCCATGCCCTATTCCGGTCTCGACGAGGCCTTCGAGATGCACCGCGTGCTGTTCGCCTGCGACGAGGCGGCGCGAACCGGCCGGCCGGTGGCGCCCGACACATCCCTGCCATGACCACGCCCGCCATCACCCTTGCAGCCATCGAAGCCGCGCAGAGGCGCATCGCCGGCCATATACGCCCGACGCCGATGATCGAGGTCGCGCAGGTGCGGCAGCGCCCCGTCGCCAATCCCCTGTTCCTCAAGCTCGAATGCCTGCAGGTGACGGGATCGTTCAAGGCGCGCGGCGCCGTCAACCGGCTTCTCACCACGCCGCCTGATGTGCTGAAGAACGGCATCGTCACCGCCTCGGGCGGCAATCACGGAATGGCGGTGGCGCGAGCCGGCCTCATGGCGGGCATCCCCACCACGATCTATCTGCCGCCCAATGCCTCGCCGGCCAAGGTCAGGGCGCTCGCCGAGTGGAATGCGAGCGTCCATGTCGTGGGCGAGAAATGGGACGATGCGGATGCGGCCGCCCGCGAGCACGCCGGGCGCCATGGTGCTGTCTATTTCCATCCCTTCAAGGATCCCGACATCGTCATCGGCCAGGGCACTGTCGCCCTCGAAATGCTCGACGCTGTCCCCGAGGCGGATGTCTATCTCGTCGCCATCGGCGGCGGCGGGCTGATCGCCGGCCTTTCCACCGTGGTTCATGCGCGCAATCCGAAAGCGCGCATCATCGGTATCGAACCGGTGGGCAGCCCGACATTGCACGCGGCCCTCGAGGCCGGCGGCCCGGTCCGGCTCGAACGCCAATGGACCCGTGTCGCCACCATGTCCTGCGGCATGACGGCGCCCATCATCTACGACATCGTCGCGAAGCACGTGGAGGAGATCGTCCTCGTCGAGGACGAGCATCTCATCGCCGCGGCGCGCTGGATCCTGGCCGAGCTCGCGATCCGCGCCGACCTGTCGGCGGCGGCGGCGATCGCGGCCCTCAGCCTCGGCAAGATCAGGCTCAAGCCCTCTGAGCGCATCAGCACGCTCATCTGCGGCGCCGATGATGCCGCACTCGAAAATCGGGGAACCGCCGGATGAGCGCCAACGAGGCTGACTACGTCATCGTGGGCGGCGGCTCGTCGGGCTGCGTGCTGGCGGCACGGCTCAGCGAGAACCCCGCCGTCAAGGTCATCCTCCTGGAAGCCGGCATCGATGCGGCGCGGCCGGAGGATTTTCCGGACCTCGCCAGCCCCTATCCGGGCATCGCCTATTCCAATCCGCGCTACACATGGAAGGGCCTCACTGCCTCGCTGCCCTATCGCGGCTCGAACCGGCCGGAAGGCCGGGCCACGCGCTATGAGCAGGCGCGCGTGCTGGGCGGCGGCTCGGCGATCAACGGCATCGGCGCCAATCGCGGGGCTCCGGGCGACTATGACGAATGGGCTTCGCTCGGCGTCGAAGGCTGGTCCTTCGCGGAGTGCCTCCCCTATTTCAGGAAGCTCGAACGCGATCTCGATATCGACAACGAGTTGCATGGCAAGACCGGCCCCTTCCCGATCAGGCGCCGGGGTCCGGAAATCTGGACACCCTTCACCCATGCGATGCTCGCCGTCTGCGCCAAACGCGGCATTCCCTTCCTTCCCGACCAGAACGGCGCATGGGAAGACGGCACCTTCGAGATGGCCGTCAATATGGACGAGCAGAAGCGCCGCGTCAGCACGGCTTGGGCCTATCTGACGCCCGAGGTACGGCGGCGGCCCAATCTGGACATCCGCACCGAGACGACGGTAGAGCGCCTCCTCATCGCCGAGGGTCGGGCCAAAGGCGTGCTGGCGCGACGCGACAATGCGCAGGAGGAGATCAAGGCGCATCGCGTCGTGGTCTGCGCCGGGGCGCTGGCCAGTCCCGCGATCCTGATGCGCTCCGGCATCGGGCCCGCACCGCATCTGGGCGATTGCGGCATCGAGACGGCGGTGAACCTGCCAGGGGTGGGACAGAATCTGATGGAGCATCCCTCTTCGGGGATCGTGCCCTATCTCAAGAACCCGGCGCGGCAGAAAGGGCCGCTCGATTATCACATCCCGATCGGCTACCGGTTCTCATCGGGCGTCGAGGGCTGCCCGCCCGGCGACATGCACATGAATTTCGTGACCCGCGCCGCCTGGCATCCGGTCGGCGGGCTCTTGGGCTCGGTTTTCTTCTGGGTCAACAAATCCTATTCGCGCGGCCAGCTGCTGCTCAATCCCTCGGCACCGGAGGGACCGCCGCGCATCGATTTCCGCATGCTCTCGGACCGGCGCGATCTCACGCGGCTGGCGGATGCCTTCGAGCGCGCGGTCGGCCTCGCCACCGATCCGAGCCTGTCATCCGTCGTCTCGGGGCTTTATGCCGGTGGCATGTCGGAATTCGGCAAGCGCTTCTCGAAGCAGACGCGGACGGGTGCGCTCGTCACCGGGATCGGCGCATTGGGCCTCGACATGATGGGCAGGCATCGCGAGAAGATCTTCCCGCATCTTTTGTCGAATTTCGACGATCCGCGGCGGCTCGCCGGCAACAGGCCTGAGCTCGAGGCCTATGTTTCCGAGACGGTGGGCGGTGTGTGGCATCCCTCCTGCACCTGCCGCATGGGACCTGAGAGCGACCGACTGGCGGTGACCGACGCCCGCGGCAAGGTGCGCGTGCTCGACGGCCTCTATGTCAGCGACGCCTCGATCATGCCGACGATCCCTTGCGCCAACACCAACCTGCCGACGATCATGATGGCGGAAAAGATCGCCGACGGACTGCGGAAAAATTAGACCAGCGCCGGTTCGCGTATATTTTTTCCTCCCCTTGTGGGGAGGGCGAGTACCTATGAATTTCTAAACCAGGCAAGTCCTCTCCAAACTTTCCCCCTCGCCCGTTGCGAAGCAATGGGAGAGGGTGGCCGAAGGCCGGGTGAGGGCTCTTAAGCTGGCGTGCTGGAGATCGTTGCGATACCTTTTGTCATGGCTCTCACCGAGGAAAAGCGCCTTGAACAGGCACG
Organism: Taklimakanibacter lacteus; assembly: GCA_003576695.1. GTDB lineage: Bacteria > Pseudomonadota > Alphaproteobacteria > Rhizobiales > Aestuariivirgaceae > Taklimakanibacter > Taklimakanibacter lacteus. Next base: position 427,994 of record QOZQ01000003.1, on the reverse strand, counting down.
CCGATTGCGCCGCAGCCAGACGCCAGCAGAGGCGCGCCTCTGGTCAGGCTTGCGTGGTCGCCGTCTCCAGAACCGCAAATTCCACCGCCAATACCCGATCGGACCGTTCACGGTCGATTTTCTGTGCCGTGATGCCCGCCTTGTGGTCGAGTTGGATGGCGCAACACATTCGGAGGACCATGAGATCGCCTATGATACCAAGCGGACGGCGTATCTACGTTCACAAGGATATAGAGTTCTTCGTATCCTGAATGACGATGTCTATCATCGCTTCAACGATGTGATGGACATGATCCTGCTGGTGCTGGCTGGGGATCTTCCAGAAGAAAAGTAAGGGCCCTCACCCGGCCTTCGGCCACCCTCTCCCATTGCTTCGCAACGGGCGAGGGGGAAAGTTTGGAGAGGACTTGCCTGGTTTAGAAATTCATATGCGATTGCCCTCGCCGCGAGGGGGAGGGCAAATTGACGAAATCATCGCAAACGCGCGCCTGCCCGCCGACGGCAGAATCGCACAGCATCTCCGCATTAAGCGCGATGATGATGGCGGCGATCACTGCCAACACGGCAGCTGAAGACGGGTGTCACAAAAATTGGAGACGCCTCCCTCGGGGGATCCGGGGTGGGATCGGGAGGCGTCTCCATGCGCCGCCCCGCGGGAGCCGAACGGCACATCAACGGCAATCGCGGGATGATCAGTACGCGCTGCCGCAGATTTCACAGCTCAGCGCGCCCGCATCTTCCAGCATCGGTTTCAGGAGCGTGCGCCGTCCGCGCAGCATCCAGCAATAGGGACAGTACGGAGGATGGCGGTGCAGCTCGAGACTGTAGATGTCGAAGCGCACGCGCGCCAGCAGCCCCGCCTCCTGCTCCTCCTTCAGATGCGCCAGTCTGAGCCGGCCTCTTGCCTGCTCGGGCTGCTCCTCCAGGCGCTCTCTCTCCGCCATGACGGCCGGCAGCGCGAGAGCCAGATTGCTGGCAAAGAATCCGGCCTGCTCGCACAGTTTCTCGATCAGGCCAGCTGCCGGCCGCGGAGCGTGCTCACTGCTGGATGGGCTGTTGCTTTCCAATCGGGCCATCGGGAATGAGATTGTCGAATCCACGCAGCGAAGGCTAGCTTCCGGGAAAAGACGGCGGAATAGGTGGCACTACCCATAGGGTCCGCATGCCGGCATGCGGCATTTTCGGCTCGTGACCGCGCGCCGGGAGCTGTATCATTGCGGTCATTGACAGGAAGCAAGGAATGCGTCCGGTGCAATCATCGCCGCAATACAAGTTCCCACCCATTCGCCCGCCATATCCGGCAAGAATGGCAGATGCCGTCAGTCATGTCGGGATGCGTCTGCGCGACTCGATGCGGTCGCTCTCCGTTCACAAGATCGTGAGCCTGGCGCTCTACTGCGTGTTCTTCATCATCCTTCAGGAAGCCACGAACTTCTTTCCGCTCGCGCGCCTCGCCGCATCGCCGTGGAGCCCGGAGACCGGCCTTACAGTCGCAGCCGGCGTTCTGCTGGGCTGGCTGGTCATACCGCTTGCGATGCTGTGCCACATCATCGCCGACTCGATGACCAGAGGCGCGCCGTTCCTCACCGTCGAATTTCCCGCCAGCCTCCTCTATGCGCTTGCCTATGCCGGACCGGGGCTCATCGTGCGCAAATGGCTTCAGGAATTCGGGCATGAGTCCATACGCTTCCTCATGCGGTTCATCACCCTCACTCTCATTGCCGCCTTCACCTTCGCCGCCAGCCAGGCGGGGCTCGCGGTCCTGATCAGGAATGTCCCTGTCGAAGAACTCGTTTCGCCGGCCTTTACCCTGGCGGTCGGCGACATCATCGGCATACTGACGGTGTCGCCCGTCTTCCTGCTGGCGCTACGCGACGAAAATATCCTCGGCTATATGCGCCAGCATGTCGTCGCCCTGCTGCTCTGCGTCCTGGCGATCGTCCTGATATCCCTGTTCGTCTTCGGCCTCGACAGCACCGACGATTTCAAGTTCTTCTATCTCCTGTTCGTGCCCGTCGTCGCGCTGGCGGTCGTCCTGGGGCTGAGTGGCGCGATCGCCGCCGTCCTGATCACCGACACCAGCATGATGGCGATCATCTACTGGCGCGAGATCTCGCCCTCGACGGCGACCGAGCTGCAACTGCTGATGATCTCGCTGTCGGTCACCGGCCTCGTGCTCGGAACCATCGTGCATGAGAGAGGCATCTTCAAGCAGGCGCTGATCCTGAGCCAGGAGCGGCTCAGCGAGAGCCAGTCGCTGCTGCTTCATTCATCGCGCGTGTCGGTCGTGAGCGAGATGACCACCGCTCTCGCGCATGAGCTCAACCAGCCGCTCTCGGCCATCAAGACCTATTTGCGCGCCATTCAAAGGGTTCAGGGGCGCACCGGCTCGGACCCGGCCGAAATCCAGCATCTTCTCGATGAAACGGTCGCGCAGGTCGACCATGCCGGCGGCCTGATCAGCAAGACCCGGAAGTTCCTCAAACGCGGCGCCACGCCGGTCAGGAAATCCAATCTCCGCCACATCATCTCGACGAGCCTGGCGCTGATGGAGGCCGAGCTCAGGCTGGCCCATATAGAGACGGTGCTGCAGCTGCCCAAGGCGATGCCGCCCGTATGGGCGAGCGAGATCGAGATCCAGCAGGTCATCATAAACCTGCTGCGCAACGCCAAGGATGCGGTCGCGGCAAAGAAAGGCGGCGAGCGCAGCATCACCCTGTCGGTGGGGCAGATGCCGCAGCCCGGCCTCGTCAGGATTGCGATTACCGATACGGGCGTCGGCGTGCCCGAAGAACTGCGCAGCCAGCTGTTCCAGCCCTTTGCCACCTCCAAGAAGGACGGGCTTGGCCTTGGCCTCGCGCTGTGCCGCAGCATCGTCACCACCCATGGCGGCGATATCTGGCTCGATCAGGACATCCCCAATGCGACCTGCTTCGCCTTTACCTTGCGAACCGTCTGAATCTGTGGTGGCGAGCAAACAGGCCCGCATAGCCGTCGTCGACGATGTGGCGGCGGTGCGCAATTCGCTCAAGGCCCTGCTTGCGACATACGGCTACGAGGTGATGACCTATGAGCGCGCGGAGAGCTTCTTCAGCGCCATGGCGGATTCCCCTCCGAGCTGCGTCCTGCTCGATGTGCGCATGCCCGACATGGATGGACTGACGGCGCAGCGCCTGCTGACGACGAAGATGCCCGGCGTGCCGGCGATCATCATCACCGGCCATGGCGACATCGACATGGCGGTACAGGCCATGAAGGAAGGCGCCTTCGACTTCATCGAAAAGCCGATCGATGACCAGAAGCTCGTCGCTTCAGTGGCCGGAGCGGTGGAGAAAGCGGCGCACCGGCATGCGGCGGAAGCGAAACGCGCCGAGATCCTTGAAAGATACCGCCGCCTGACGAAACGCGAGCGCGACGTGCTCAAGCTCGTCGCCCAGGGCTATTCAAGCTTCGCCATCGCCTCGCTGCTCTCCATCAGCATCAGGACCGTCGACCACCACCGGGCCAGCATTCACGCCAAGATGGAGGCCGCGAGCCTTTCCCAGCTGATCAAGCTGGCGCTGGAGATCGAGAAGGATTCCTGAGAAAGCCAGTCGCAGCCGCCGGATCGTTCACGTACTTGGCTCGCCCGGCGATCCCGCAATGGGGGCCGCCAAATCAGGCGCCTTCGTGAGCTCAGCGGCGCAGAGAACGCCTGCCGCCGCGAGCGGCTCGTCCATGCCGGCGAGCGACACCCAGCCGCCTTTCTCGAGAATGCCGGGCCGGTCCGAGGCCGGGGTGTCCTTGAGCACCGAAAGCTCGGATTCAAAGCCCGGGTTCTCCCTGAATTTCCGCACACAGGCAGCCGCCACCAGCTCGGCGCGGGCATCTGCGGCCGCCTGGCGCGCCAGCCTTTCCGCCGCGTCGCGAGTCGTCCAGCCGCCGGCCGTGAATCCGATGGCGACGGTCGCGGCCACGACGCCAATGCATGACCAGAACCACAGCGGCTTCGATGGGCGAAATCGGTCCCATCCCTCCTGACAATCTTCCCAACGCTCTGCGAAGGTCCGGTCTTCCATGGCTTCCTCCAGCCAAACTCAGGCGTGCCCGGCGGCGCGCTCGGTTTGCGGTTGCTTCTCTGCCCTTCGAGTATCAGCCACCGGCGCGCGAGTTCGGTATAGGCGTTATTACCTATTGGTGCGTTCCTGTCGGCGAGGCACAGTGATCCGAAGGGAGGTTGGCGCAACTTGCGTCAATGGGCGTGGCCAATGGGATCTCCAAAATTCCATGCGGCGGCTGGTCACGCCCACCATTTCCATCGAACATCGCCGACAAAAAAATGGCCGCACTGTCACGGGATCGAGTTCGGACAGCGCAGCCCGCCTCCATGATCGAGGCGATGCCGAGGGTAGCTCATGGAGCCGTCCTTCCGGAATAGGCGGCACTGCCTAGAATGCTTCAGATCCCCGATACGATCCCGAGCGCGGCGCCAAGGACTGTCCACCAGAACACGATGGAGGCCCCTCTTCGAAGCCCTCGCGCGCGCAGCGAAGTCGAGGCCCGCCAGCGAAGGCGTCGAGCGCCGGCGGGCCCCTTCCTGGAGAGCCGCCAGAAGGGAGCGAGGCGGCAGCTCCGTTCAGTCCTCACGCCGGCTATGCTCGCTCGGACACGCATGGGAAATAACCCTTCCTGGACGTCTAGTCATTCTTCGCATGCCTGATCCAGTCGTGGATCGCGCCGGCGATCACGCCCACGCAAATTCCCGACAGCATCGTGCCGCCGATCACCAGGCCGAAATCCTCGCCGGCATTGAGGCCGGCAAAGTCACCCAGCGCGTATTCGACCGCCACCGAGAGCGCTATGAACACAAACGTTCCGACGAACACCGGTTGCGCCAGACTGGATGACCGATCCGGCTTATGAAATCGCCTTCCGGCCTGTGTCTTGGTGTCGGCATGCGAATCCATCTGGCCGATCATGTTGATCCCTGTATTTTGTGGCTTGATTTATTGGCACATGGCGCCGGCAAGTTGGATAGGCAGGATTGCCCACTTCCGGGCCGGCACACATCGCGGCGTGTCTAGAGTTGGGCCGCACTGCGATGTGGAGAGATCGAGGGAGAGAACAGTGCGGCCCCAGTTAAGTGGCTAGACGATCCCATCTTGGGGTCACAGGCGCTCAATTTGAAATAGGTGGGACTACCTATCTGCTCCCAGCTGCGCCGCAGAAAACTGGGCAGTTCCACCCATTTTCATCCTGCGCTCGCGGACATATCGACGTCCGTGGAAACCGCCTGCATGCGAGCCTGGATGACTGGACCATACCGGAACACCGCCCGAGAAAAAGCCCCGTCGCTGGTGCCGCGAATTCGTCGGCAGCATTCGCCGGATGCCCGCAGCTCGAAGAGCGCAGCACTGGCGGGCGACGACCAATGGTTCGCCTATGGCCTCGCGGTCGTGGCGCTTCTGTTCCTGATCCTCATTCATGCCCATGGCGGGCCGGGTGCAATGGTTTCAGGGCCGGCCAGCATTGTCGATGGCGATACGCTGCGGATCGGTCGGCAGGAAATCCGGATCCGGGGAATTGAAGCCCCTGATGCCGGGCAGGCATGCCGGCGCCCGCAAGGAGTCTGGGACTGTTCGCGAGCGACCATCGTTGCCATGGCGAAACTGATCGCGGGCCGGACAGTTCGCTGCGAAGGGAGCGAGCGGGACGGGCATGGCCGATTGATCGGGCACTGCTCGACCGAAAGCGTACCCGACATCGGCGCCTGGCTGGTTTCGGCTGGCCTGGCTCGAGCCTTCATCAGGCAATCGAGCGAGTATGTCGATCTGGAGAGACTGCCGCGAAGCAGGAACCTCGGCATCTGGCAGTCAACGACGCAGAAGTGAGAGTGAAAAGCCCTACCCGTCCACAGCAAGGTCCCACAGCATCTTCACGTTGAGTGCTATGATGATGGCGGCGATGATCGCCGACACGACAGTGAGGCATCGCCCCGGTCGCGGCGCCATGCGGTCGATTACGGCGGCTGATCACTCGCCCATGATATAGCATGTGCTATGTCTCTGACAATGGACTAACTCTATATCCTATGTAGGGCGCGCTTCGTCGGGGCGTCGCGTTGATAGTTCCACTCCCTCTTGCGGTGAGGGGAATTTTCATGCCCATCCCAAAGAAGACATGATCAACTGGCACATCGGGGCATCGTTGGTTTCAAGAGGTTCCCTTAACCATGAGCGAGACCGAGCCGATAAGCCCCACCCATGACCTGCGCGTTTCCGAGCCGATGGAACCGCCGAAACCGCCCGCCAATGCCCAGCCGGGCCCGTTGCCCTATGGCGGGACGCAAGGCAAAGTCGACTATATGGAAGCGCGCATCGCCAGCATCGAAGCCCATGTCGATCACATGCGCGACGATATCGGCGACACCCGCCTCGATCTGCGGGAAATTGCGAAATCCGTGGCTTCCCTCAGCGGCGAGGTCCGGGAGCTCGACAACCATATTGGCCGCCTGCCCGGCAAGGGCTGGATGTTCTCGGCCCTCCTCATCTTCACCGCCGCCATCTGCGCCACGATCATCTATCTCGAGCAGATCCGCCAGTATCTGGGCGTGGTCCTGCCCAGCACGGCGCCTTAGAGAATATCCCGCCAAGGTTGAAGATCTTGGCGACAAGAATTTGCGAGATTAACAAGCGGCTCCAAGTTTTAATCGTGAAGCGGGCGACATTCATCATTGTCACTCGTCGTGCTCCATTGCGGAATTACTGAGCCAATTCACCATAATATAGCGCTTCAACTTAGAGATTAACGGACCGAATACTTCAGAGATTTGCGGCATATCGAAACCTCCAAGAAGAAACTTGGATTTCTGTACGGGAGTGTTTCATCAATGCGGGTTTCACGGCGGACTCTTAAAATGGCAATGGGCGCAGCTTCGCTGGCCGCCTGTCTTGCCTTCTCAACCTCACTCACTTTGGCCGAGGCTGGCGGCGGTGGCCTCGGTGGTGCCATTGGTGGCGCGGTTGGCGGCGCGGTCGGAGCTGTTGGCGGCGTCGTGGGCGGCGCGGTCGGCGCGGTCGGCGGCGTGGTTGGCGGTGTCACCGATGGTGTCGGCGGCGCTTTGGGCGGTGGCGACACCGCCGGGTCGAGCGCCAGTTCCAGCGACGCTGCGGGCACGGCCGGCAACAGCAAGAAGAAGGGCCTCGCCGCCAAGGCGAAGCTCAAGCTCAAGCTCGGTCAGAAGACGCTGGTGAAGACCAATTTCAATGTCGGCGTCCTCAACAAGAAGAGCCTCGTCAACGCCAAGGCCAAGGTCGGGGTCGGCAATCTCGTCAATGCGAAGGCCGGCGCCAAGGCGCTGGCGGGCGATGGCACGCTAGTCGGCGCCAAGGCCAAGCTGGCTGTCGGGCAAAGTATCAAAGCCGGCGTGGGTGCCACGGTCGGCACCGACGGTATCGGCGCCAATGTGAATGTCTCGCTCGGCGGCGGCGGCAAGGGCACGGGTGGCGGCGGCAAGGGCACCACCTCCGGCGATCGCGACGCGATTGCGAGCCAGATCGCCTCGCTGTCGAATTCCGAGCGTATCAAGCTCAAGAAGAAATGCGGCGCGGTGCTGGCGGCGCCCGAAAGCTACAGCCGCGATGCCACGCTCCTCTGCCGTGTCCTCGCCGAGCTCTCGGTGTCGCAGGCGAATTGATCCGGGATTCCCTCACGCTCTGATTCCCCTTCCCCTTGCGGGAAGGGGAATTCAATGCCCGCCCGATTGAGGCGACGTTGAAGTCCTCCCTGCAAATCCCTGCATCTTGCCTGTTTATCCCTGCTTTCGCAGGGGGGCTATGAAGAAGCCGTCCGTCTGATGGCTGAGCGGCGTCAGCAGCAACGTGTCCCTGCCTGCCCCCGCCGAAGCGGGCGGCTCGGTGCCAATGGCGCTCCGCCACTGGCCGGACAAGGGAATCGACTCGAAACCGGAATGGGCCGACAGGAAGGCTTCGATCTGGTCGTCATTCTCCTGCGGCAGCACCGAGCAGGTGATGTAGATGAGCCGTCCGCCCGGCTTCACCAGGGCGGCGCCGCGCGCGAGCACCGCTCGCTGGTCGGCCATTCGTGTGCCGAGCTGCTTTTCGGTGAGGCGCCATTTGGAATCGGGGTTGCGGCGCCAGGCGCCCGATCCCGAGCAGGGCGCATCGATGACGACGCAATCGACTTTTCCCCTGATGGTGTCGAGTCTTGCCCCTTCATCCGAACCTATCACTTGAACATTGCGCGCACCCGCCCGCGTCAGGCGCTCGAAGATCGGGCGCAGGCGGTGCTTGTCCTGGTCATAGGCATGGATCTGGCCCTTGTTGCCCATGAGAGCGGCGAGCGCCAGGGTCTTGCCGCCGGCACCGGCGCAGATATCGGCCACCTGCTCGCCGGGCCTGGCGCCCGACAGAAGTGCGGCCACCTGGGAGGCCGCATCCTGCACCTCATACCAGCCCTTGCCATGGGCGGGCTCGGCCTCGACATGCGGGTTGCGCTTGTCGGGACCGGGGGCGGCGAGCCTCACGCACCAGGGCGACAGCGGCCCCGCAACCGCGTTGAACTTCTCCAGCGCCTTGAGCACCTTGGGGCGATCGGCCTTGAGAATGTTGGCCCTGAGATCGATGGGCGCCCGCTCGGCCAGCGCGCGCCCCTGTTGTGCCGCCATTTCGCCGAAAGCGCGCGCGAAGGAGGAAGAGAGCCAGTCGGGATAATCTCCCGCGATATGAGCTGGCGCATCGGCCGACGTCTCGCGCGTCAGCGCCTGCGTCTCATCGCCGGTGAGGGCGCCCGGCCCATGCTCCTCGGCGAAGGCATGTGCGATCTCTTCGGGCGACCGCTTCCAGATCTCGCCGAGCGCCGCCAATACCAGCGCACGCGGCGCGTCGGCTCCCATGCGATGCGCCAGCGAGCTCTTCCGGCGCAGCACGTCATAGACCAGCGTGCCGATCGCATGGCGATCGCCGGCGCCGGCAAAGCGATGCGCCCTGCCCCAGTCCTTCAGGGCTTCCGATGCCGGACGATGGCGGCCAAAGATTTCCGCCAGCACCTCGATCGCCGCCGCACCGCGCCCGCCTTCACGCATGGCAAGAGCCCTCGCACCTCGGCGCGAGGGTGGTGGGGCGGCCCAACCTCACCCCTGCCTCTGATAGTTCGGCGCCTCGCGCGTCACCATCACGTCATGCGGATGGCTTTCGCGCAGGCCCGCATTGGTGATGCGGATGAACTGCGCCTTGGTCTGCAGATCGGCAATGGTCGCGGCTCCCACATAGCCCATGGCGGCGCGAAGCCCGCCGACGAGCTGGTGCAGCACCGCCCCGACCGCGCCCTTATGCGGCACTTGGCCCTCGATGCCTTCCGGCACGAGCTTGAGCTGGTCCTTCACCTCCTGCTGGAAGTAGCGGTCCGCCGAGCCCCGCGCCATGGCGCCGACCGAGCCCATGCCGCGATAGGATTTGTAGCTGCGGCCCTGATAGAGGAACACCTCGCCCGGGCTCTCATCCGTGCCCGCCAGGAGCGAGCCGATCATCGCCACGCCGGCGCCGGCGGCCAGCGCCTTGGCGAGATCGCCCGAATATTTGATGCCGCCATCAGCGATCACCGGCACGCCCGCTTTGGCTGCGGCATCGGCGCAGTCCATGATGGCCGAGAGCTGCGGCACGCCGACGCCCGCCACCACGCGCGTGGTGCAGATCGAGCCCGGCCCGATGCCGATCTTGACCGCATCGGCGCCCGCATCGATGAGCGCTTCCGTCGCTTCAGCGGTGGCCACATTGCCGGCGATGATCTGCACCTTGTTGGAGAGCTTCTTGATGCGCTTCACCTGGTCGATGACATGGACCGAATGGCCATGCGCGGTGTCGACCACCACGAGATCGACGCCCGCATCGATCAGAAGCTCGGCGCGGGCGAAGCCCTTGTCGCCGGTGCCGGTGGCCGCGGCAACGCGCAGGCGGCCCTGCTCGTCCTTCGCGGCATGGGGATGATGCGCCGCCTTCTCCATGTCGGTGACGGTGATGAGGCCGACGCATTTGTAACTCTCATCGACGACGATCAGCTTCTCGATCTTGTATTGGTTGAGGAGCCTCGTCGCCTCGTCGCGGTCTACGCCCTCGCGCACGGTGACGAGATTGTCCCTGGTCATCAGCTCGGCGACCCTCATCTTGGAATCGGTGGCGAAGCGCACATCGCGGTTGGTGACGATACCGACCAGCGTGCCCGAGCCTGAGACCACCGGAATGCCGGAGATGTGGTGCTGCTCCTTGAGGCGCATGAGGTCGCCCAAGGTCGCATCGGGACCGATGGTGATCGGGTTGATCACCATGCCCGACTCGAAGCGCTTCACCTGGCGCACCTGCTCGGCCTGCTGCTCGGCGTCGAGATTCTTGTGGATGACCCCAAGGCCGCCGGCCTGCGCCATGGCGATGGCAAGGCGGGCCTCGGTCACCGTGTCCATGGCGGCCGAGATGATCGGGATCGAGAGCTGGATGTCGCGGGTGATGCGGGTCCTGGTCGAAACCTCGGCCGGCAGCACGGCGGAGGCGCCGGGTTTCATCAGCACATCGTCAAAGGTCAAATATTCCGGGATCTGGCGCCTGGCCATTGGCCAACCTCCGTAAAAGCACTCATCGTGCAAAGAGACTCAATCTGGGTTGGCGCTGGCTCATAACACTCAGGTGAGTTCCCCGGCAAGCGGCAAAGCGCCCCTGCCCGGCATTATGGCTATGTCTTTGTTCGGGCGTAGTATTCCGAGGCCCCCGGCGCTGTCCAATCCGCAACAATCCGTCACAATTACCCGGCGACGGATTTGGCCATGCATAGCCGTCTTGCCTTTGTCCGCGATCCGGGGGCAACCCGACCTGGACGAATGGCCGGTCCCGCGGTGATCCACCGCAGACCATGTGAAGGAACGAAGCCCGGCGTCAGGCATTTGACCATCAACGCGCCCGGCCTCGAAGGAGTGCCTCGATGAAAAGCAAAACCCTTGCTCTGGCAGCGGCCGCCGTGATGGCCGGCTTTCTCGGCTTCGGCAGCGCCCAGGCTGCGAATGTGATGTCGGGCGCCAGCACGCTTCCCGCCGTCGAAAAGACGCAGAACACGAATGTGCAGAACGCGTCGCATAAGTCGCATAAGAAGTGGCGCAAATGGCGCCGCGGTGGAAACTGGCGGCGGCATCGCCGGCATGGTTTCGGCGGCAGCGGTGTGTTTCTCGGCTTCGGCCTGGCGCCGTTCTATGGCGGTTACTCGCCCTATTACGCCGAGCCCTACTATGCCGAGCCCTATTACATCGAACCCACCGGCGGCAGCCGGCATGTGCGCTACTGCCTCGATCGCTACCGCACATACAATGTGCGCACCAACAAATTCCGTGGATACGATGGCTATCTCCATCGGTGCAGAAGCCCGTACCGCTACTGACGGCTAGTTGGCGGTTTTGTGAAAGCGGGGCCGTGATGGCCCCGCTTCCATTTTTCTCATACTCCGTCATCCCGGCGAAAGCCGGGACCCATTGAATAAGCCCAAGCGGGCGGTTCCGAGAGCCATCAGACGGCACGGCACTCTTGTCTGGTTCGAGTTGCTTGGAACCTTGTATGAGGATGCATGCGGTGTGCGGGTGAGCACTGCTGGCACCACCCGTCGGCACTTATTCAGGGGGTCCCGGCTTTCGCCGGGATGACGGTATTTCCAGTCGGATCTCTATATCCCAGCGCCAGCACGAAGAGCTCGGCGGAATCCTCGCGTGAGGCGGAGGGCTTCACGTGGCGTACCGTCTGGAAATGCTGCTTCATCATCTTCAGCATCTCGCCCTCGGTGCCGCCGCGCAGCACCTTGGCGAGGAAAGTGCCGCCGGGCTTCAGCACATCCTTCGCAAACTCGAAGCCGGCTTCGGCGAGCGCCATGATCTTGAGATGATCGGTCTGGCGATGGCCGGTCGCATGCGCCGCCATGTCGGACATCACGACATCGGCCTTCTCGCCGCCCAGGGCCTCGATCAGGAGTTGCGGCGCATCGTCGTCGAGGAAGTCCTTGTGAAAGATGGTGACGCCCGGGATCGGGTCCATGCCATGCATGTCGATGGCGATGACGCGACCCTTGCCTTCGCGCGCCTTGACCCGCTCGACCGCCACTTGCGACCAGCCGCCGGGTGCCGCCCCCAGATCGACGATGCGGCCGCCCGATTTGAGGAAACGGAACTTGTCGTCGATCTCGCTCAGCTTGAAGGCGGCGCGCGAGCGGTAACCGAGCTTGCGGGCTTCCGCGACATAGGGATCGTTGAGCTGGCGCTCGAGCCAGACCTTCTGCGAGACGGTGCGGCCCTTGCCGGTCTTCACCCGGACCTTCAGGCGGCGCGTGTTCTTGATCGAGGATCCACCCGGGCGGCTCATGCGATCTCAGTCCCGTAAGTGCCGTCGGTCTTCATCATCAGCGTCAATATCCCTTCGCGCAGGCCCCGGTCGGCGACGCGGATGCGCGACGCCGGGAAGGCCCGGCAGATCTCCTCCAATATGGCGCATCCGGCAAGTACCAGATCGGCGCGGTCGCGGCCGATGCAGGCATTGTCCATGCGCTCGTCATAGCTCATGGCGAGGAGCTCGGCGCAGACCCTGGCGATGTCGTCACGCTTGAGCCAGCAGCCATCGACGCGGGCGCGGTCATAGCGCCTGAGGCCCAGCTGCACGCCGGCGATCGTCGTCACCGTTCCCGACGTGCCGAGAAGATGCGCGGGCTCAGCCGCACCGCCCGTGCGGCTGCGGACCCGGTCGGCGAAACTGGCGATCATCGGCCGCAGGAACATCCGCATGGAGTCGTATTTGGCGCCATCGACATCGACGCCGCCGAAGCGCTCCGACACGGTCACAACACCCGCGGCCAGCGATGTCCAGGTCAGGATCTCATGGCGCTCGTCCTGCCTGGCAAGCCACATCAGCTCGGTGGATCCGCCGCCGATATCGAAGATGAGCGCCGTCTCGGCGTCCTCGGCCAGCAAGGGTTCGGCGCCGACAGCGGCGAGCCTCGCCTCCATCTCGCGCCCGATGATCTCGAGCTCGAGCCCCACTTCCTCACGCACCCGGGCAATGAATTCCTCGCCATTGGCGGCCATCCGGCAGGCCTCGGTCGCGACCAGTCGCCGGCGCCCGACCCGGTGCCAGGTGAGCTTGTTGGCGCAGATGCGCAAGGCATCGATGGTGCGCTTCATGGCGGGCTCGCTCAAGGCGCCGCGCCCGGTCAGACCCTCACCCAGGCGCACGATGCGGGAGAAGGCATCGACGACGGCAAAGCCCGAAGGCTCCGGCGACGCGATCAGCAGGCGGCAATTATTCGTGCCAAGATCGAGGGCGCCATAATAGGCATCGCCCCGCTCGGGCCTCTGTTTTGGCGATGCACGAGCCTCCCCCTTGAGGGAGCTCAAGCTCCCGGACGGGCCTTCGTGCCGCCGGGCGCGGGGGTTCCCCGCACCGCTTCTGGCGTCCACTTTTGCAAACCTTTCGGCCTGGCACCCGGGGCTCGGCCTGGCCATTAACCAGGCCCGCAAACGCCGTCGCCGGCAATCCTACTGTTGGAGGCAGATTAACAGCTTGGGCAGGCTAGTCAAAGATCGGCCCACAAAGCGACAAACCGCAACTGTTTGTTAACGCCAAATTATCCGTTTGCCCGCTATTTTTTCCTCTTTAGAGGCGACCCAGTTCATGCGTACTTTCGGGCCCAGGTGGTTCAAGACAGACTCGCTTATTGCCGAATATTCCGACCATTTCGGCCAGGCGATCACCCGGCAGAAGCAGTCGCTCGCCCTCAATGCCGCCAAGGTCGAGGCGGAACTCGCCTCCAAGGCCAAGTCCGAATTCATCGCCAATATGAGCCATGAGCTCCGGACCCCGCTCAATGCCATCATCGGCTTCTCCGACATGCTGAGCACCCTCAAGATCTCCGAGCCGGCCCGCGTCAGCCAGTATTCCGGCTATATCAAGCAGGCCGCCGACCATCTCCTTGCCCTCATCAACGGCATCCTCGATGTCACCAAGATCCAGGCGGGCAGCATGGTGATCGAGCGCCAGGCCATCGATATCGCGCCCATCGTCGAATCCTGCCTCCTCATCATCGAGGCGAAGGCCAAGGAAAAGGACATCATGGTGGCGAGCGAGATCGATGTCGAGCTGCCGCAGCTCTATGCCGACCCGCTGAGGATTAAGCAGATCCTGATCAACCTCCTGGGCAATGCGGTCAAGTTCACGCCCAGCAAAGGGCGCGTCGGGTTCCTGGCGAGCCCGGCAAGCGAGGGCTTCGTCAGCCTCACCATCTCCGACAACGGCACCGGCATGACGGTAGGCGACATCGAGACCGCCATGCGCCCTTTCGGACAGGTCGATTCCGGTTTCAACAAGAAGCATGAGGGCACCGGCCTCGGCCTGCCGATCTCGGCAGCGCTCGCCAAGCTCCATGGCGGCAGCCTCACCCTCAATTCAGAGAAGGGCAAGGGCACGCGGGTTACCGTGTTCCTGCCTGTCTATGACAGAAACCATCACCCCGAAAACGCCCAGAGGCGTCATTGACCGGCGAGAAAACCATGATGCAAACGGCTCAGGCCACGACGACGGCCCCGGTAATATCCGGCACGGTGGAAAGCATCGAGCGCATCGGGCGCATCGTCGCGGTGACCGGCGGCCATGCCATCATCCTGCTCGATGCGGCCGACGGCAAGGATCAGCGCTCCACCAGCCATTGCCCGGAAATCGGCACCTTGCTCAAGGTCGACACGGTCAACTCGGTGACGCTCGCCCTCGTCTCGGCGCTGAGCTCGCCGATGCCGTCGCATGCCCAGAGCGACCAGGAACTGCGCATCATCGAGGTCGAGTTCATCGGCGAGCTGCCGAAGGACGAGCAGGGCCGGCCGAAGTCGTTCCGGCGCGGCATCTCGACCTATCCCTCACTCGGCAATGTCGTTTTCCGGGCCAGCAAGAGCGAGCTGTCCAAGGCCTATGCCTGCGATACCGACACCGCCATCCGCATCGGCCATATCCAGCAGGACGCCTCGATCCCGGCCATGGTCAAGATCGACGAGCTGCTCGGCAAGCACTTCGCCGTGCTGGGCACCACCGGCACCGGCAAATCCTGCTCGGTGGCGCTGATCCTCAGGCGCATCCTCGAGAAGAATCCGCAAGCCCATGTCGTCCTGCTCGACGTGCACCGCGAATACGAGCAGTCGTTCAACGAATGGTCGGAGGTGATCAGCCCCGAGAACATGACGCTGCCTTTCTGGCTGCTCAATTTCGAGGAGATCGTCGAGATCCTGATCGGCAACCAGCCGAACCGCGAGGCCGACATCGAGATCCTGCGCGAACTCATCCCCATCGCCAAGCAGCGCTATATGAACAACCAGCGCAAGGACAAGGCGCATGTGCTGCGCACGCGCGACCAGGGCGATGGCACCAATGTCGGCATCGACACGCCTGTCCCCTATCGCGCTTCCGATCTGGTGGCGTTGCTCGACGAAAATATCGGCAAGCTCGATCTCAGGGGTGAGCTCTCGCCCTACAAGCGGCTGAAGGCGCGCGTCGAGACGATCTCGCGCGATCCGCGCTATTCCTTCATGTTCGGCAACCTCACCGTCCAGGACACGATGGCGGCCACGCTGTCGCGCATCTTCCGCATTCCGGTGGCCGGCAAGCCGATCTCGATCCTGGAGCTCGGCGGCCTTCCGTCCGAGATCATCAATGTGGTCGTCTCGGTGCTGGCGCGGCTCGCCTTCGATTTCGGCCTGTGGAGCGGCGGCCAGATCCCGATCACCTTCGTGTGCGAGGAAGCGCACCGCTATGTGCCGATCGACCGCACGCTCGGCTTCGAGCCGACCAAGCGGGCAATCTCGCGCATCGCCAAGGAAGGGCGCAAATACGGCGTGTCGCTCTGCCTGGTCAGCCAGCGCCCGGCCGAGCTCGATCCCACCATCCTGTCCCAGTGCAGCACCATCTTCTCCTTCCGCCTCAGCAACGAGCGCGACCAGGAGATCCTGAAAGCCGGCATCTCGGACGCGGCAAGGAGCCTGCTCGAATTCATGTCGACCATGGGTGCCGGCGATGCGATCACCTTCGGCGAAGGTGTGGCGCTGCCGACCCGGGTCAAGTTCGACATGCTGCCGAGCCATGCCTGGCCGAAAAGCAACACCGCCTCCTTCACCGAGGGCTGGGCGCGCGGCGCGCCGAGCGAGACATTCCTGCAGGACGTCGTGGCCCGCTGGCGCCAGCAGTCCTTCGGCTCGGTCAGCGCCGAGACTGGCGAAGCCGCCGCCACGCCGCCGCAGCCTGAACCCGTGCAGCGGCCCACTGCCCCGCAGCGCCAGCCCGCGGCGGCCTCGACCTATGCGGCCTCGGGGCCATTGCCCGGCCAGGGCCAGGCCGGCGACTTCCAGGGCATCGGGTCGCGCCTGCGCCGCACCCTGCCGCCGCTTGCGCCCGGCGAAGCGCCGCTGGCGCCTGCGCCCGCCAAGCCCGACGCGGCCGGCGCACAGCCCAGCCTGTCGAGCCTGATGAAGCAGTTCAGGGCGTAAATCGCGCGGGTGCCGACGACCCTCATTTTTTGGATACAGGGAAAATACAGGGAGTTTTGTGCAAATTCGCGCCTCCAGCCGCGGCTAATTCGCCGATTACTCAATGACTGCAATGCCTTGCGCGAAAATTGCCGCCGTAGGCGAACAGGAACGGGAACTGCAGTATACAGGGCGCATCCCTGCAGATCAGGTCAGGCAGCCTCGGACTTGCACAAGCCCGTCGGTGCGTCTATCTAGGCGCTGGCCTTCGCGCCACGAGCGCTTGGGGAATCGTCTAACGGTAGGACAGCGGACTCTGACTCCGCCAGTCTAGGTTCGAATCCTAGTTCCCCAGCCAGCCTTCGCTCGCGAAGCGAGAGAAGGCTGCCGCGCCGTAGCCTGAAAGGCGAAGGCGGGCCGCCTGCCGCGAGCTACGGCTCGGCAAGCCAGCTAAATCCCTCAAGCCGCCCCGGACTTCGGCATGTCGAACTTGTTGGGGATCTCGATATCCACTTCGAGCACCGAGACCGGATCGCCGCGATCCATGCTGATGCGCACCCGGTCCGGATCGAGCGATATGTGCTTGGCGACCACGGCGAGGATCTCCTCGCGGAGCACGTTGAGCAGGTCGGGCTGGCTCGACGCCTTGCGTTCATGGGCAAGCAGGATCTGCAGGCGCTCGCGCGCCACCGGCGCCGAGCCCCCTCTGCGGAAGAACCTGAACACGCTCATGCCGCCCTCCGTCCGAAGAGCTTGTCGAACAGTCCCCTCTTCTGCATCGGGATGGTCATCGAGACGCTTTCGCCCTGCAGCCGCCGCGCCGCCTCCATATAGGCGCGGCCAGGGCCGCTCAGCCGGTTGCCGAGCGTGACCGGCGCGCCGACATTCGATGCGCGCAGCACATCCTCGCTTTCCGGGATGATGCCGAGCAGCGGGGTGGAGAGGATCTCGAGCACATCGTCGATCGAGAGCATCTCGCCGCGATGGGCGCGTGCCGAGTCATAGCGCGTGATGAGCAGGTGCTTGTCGATGCGGCCGCCATTCTCCGCCAGCTTGGTCTTCGAATCGAGCATGCCGATGATCCGGTCGGAATCGCGCACCGACGACACTTCGGGATTGGTGACGATGATGGCGGCGTCGGCATAGCGCATGGCGAGGATGGCGCCACGCTCGATGCCGGCCGGACTGTCGCAGATCACCCAATCGAATTTCTCGCGCAGCTCGGTGATGACCCGCCCGACGCCCTCCTCGGTCAGCGCGTCCTTGTCGCGTGTCTGCGAGGCGGGCAGCAGCCAGAGCGTCTCGAGCCGTTTGTCGCGGATGAGCGCCTGGGAAAGCTTGGCCACGCCCTGGATGACGTTGATCAGGTCGAAGACGACACGGCGCTCGGCGCCCATGACCAGATCGAGGTTGCGCAAGCCGACGTCGAAATCGACGACGACAACCGTCTCACCCGTCTGCGCAAGCGCTGCACCAAGTGCCGCCGTCGTCGTGGTCTTGCCGACGCCCCCCTTGCCAGATGTCACGACCAGGACTTTACCCATTCTCACACCCTCCTTTCACAATTCAATTCAGCGCCGTGATCATCATCACATTGTCGTTCAGCCAGGCCTGCATCGGCCGGCTGCGATACGAAGCGTCGAGCTCCTCGGCTGTCCGGTAATAGCCATTGATCGCCAGGAGCTCGGCTTCGATTTTCTGGCAGAAAATGCGCGCCTGCGAATTGCCCATATGGCCGGCCATGGCGCGGCCGCGCAGCGTCCCATAGATGTGGATCGAGCCCCCGGCCACGATCTCGGCGCCCGATCCGACCGAGCCCAGCACGCTCACATCGCCGTCCGGATGGATGATCGACTGGCCGGAGCGCACCGGGCGATCGATCAGGAGCGATGCGGCTTGTTTCGGCGCCGGAGCGGGAGCGGGCGGCTGTTCCGGCCGCGTCAGCGCGACGATCTCTGTGGAATTGACCGGGCGCCCGGAAAGCAACGGCGGCAGATCAGGCCCAAGCTGCGCCGGATCGGCGCCTTCGAGGCCGATCACGCGGATATCGCGCTCGAGCAGGCAGCCGACCAGATGAGAAATGCCAGGTCTGTGCAGCTTCACATTCGCCAGGTCGAGCACGACTGGCCGGCCTGCGAAGAAGCCCGGCGAACGCGCCAGCCAGCTGTCCAGTTGCGCCAGCCATTCGATGATCGGCCCTTCCGGCGTGAAGACGAAGGCCATGTAGGATCGCCCAAGAAAGCGCATGGTGCGTTGTTGGCTGGCGATCGACATGACTGACCCGGTTCCCGCGACGTTTAAGAGTTCATTAACCTCCACTCTTATGGTTAATGGAAGATTAACGAACGCGCCTTTTGCCCTGCCGCGGCCATTTCGGATCGTGTTTGTCCACAAGCGAGCGCCGAAGCTTGCGTTGAATGACGATCGTCATTCCTGCGGCAGCCGCCTCGCGAGGTCCTCCTGCATGCGCCGCAGTTCCTCCATCGCGTCGCCGATCTGCTGGCGGCTCGGGATGTTGACCGACACATGCCGGCCGGCCAAGGTCACCGCATCTCCCGCATCGGCCGCGCTGAGCCCGTTCAGGCGGTAGCATCCGACCGGCCGGGCGAAGCCCTTCATGGTGAACTCGCCCATGGGCGTTGCATCGACGGCATCGCGGATGAGAAGCCAGGTGGACTCCGCGATCATGATGGTGCCCGCCTCGGTCGACGCCTGGAGTCTCGCGGCAAGGTTCACCGGACCGCCGAGAGCGGTGTAATCAAGGCGATGCTCGGAGCCGAAATTGCCCACGGTGCAATAGCCCGTGGTGATTCCCATGCGCACGCGCAAGGTCTTCGATATGCCCTTCTCCTGCCAGGTCCTGTCGAGTTCCCGCACCCTCTCGCTCATGCGCAGCGCCATGCGCGCGCAGCGCAGCGCGTCGTTGCGGTCACCCTCGGTCTCCGGATCGCCGAAGAAAACCATCATCGCATCGCCGATGAACTTGTCGAGGGTGCCGCCATGCTCGATGGCGATCTTCGACATCTCGCTGAGATAGGTGTTGACGAGGAAGGACAGGCGCTCGGGCTCCATGCTGTCGCTGATATCGGTGAAGCCCGCTATGTCGGAGAAGAAGATGGTGAGGTTCCTGCGCGCCAGCGCCGCCTGGACATCCCCCTTGGCCTTGAAGATCGAATTATAGATCTGCGGCGACAGATATTTCGCGAGGCGCTTGGCGACGCTCTCGAGCTTCGAGGTGCGCTCGGCCACCAGCCGGTCGAGCGTGTCGGTGCGGGTCTGCACCTCGCCCGCCATGCGCGTGAAGGTGCGGGCAAGCTCGCCGAGCTCATCGGTGCGCGTGCGCACGGAGGCCAGGCTCGCGGGCTCGAAGCGCCGCTCCTCGAAGGCCGCGGCCGCATTGGTGATGCGCACCACGGGGGCGGTGATCTGGCGCGCCACATACCACCAGCCGATCAGGAACGCGCCCAATATGCTGACGGCGTTGAGCGTCAGCAGCAGCTTGCTGCCGACATCGATGGCGCGGTTCGAGGCGGCGACCGCATCCCCGGTCCTGCCCTCGACATCGGCAACGAGCCGGTCGACATCGCCCGTCAGTCGCGCCGCGATTGCCCTTGCCTCGCCGGCCAGGGCCTCGGCACTCTGCGTTTCGACCAGGAGATCATGGCGCGGCGCGAAGATGCCTTCGGTCCCTTCGCCGAGATTGATGAGGCCGTCGACGAGAACGCGCAGCACGTCCGCCTCGTCCCCGCTGACGGATCCGTGCGCCGTGCGGAACCGGGCCGCCGCCGCCTCGAAACGCTCGCGCAAGGGAATGAGCAGATTGGCGTCGGGCAGGTTCGTGGCTTCCGCCAGAAGGCCGCCCAGCAGGTTGCCCTCGATGCCGAGTTGCGCGATGGCGGCATATTCGAGCAGCGCCTCCTGCGAATAGCGCAGCTCCGCCGGAACGGGCGCCACATCGCCAAGGGTGCGGTATCCGGTCACCAGGAACAAGGTTGCATCATCGAGAAGCGGGGTGAGCCTCTCGATCAGGCGGCGATGCAGTTCGACGGCGCGGTCGCGGCGGTCGGCCAGCTGCGCTCTCAGCACGAGCTGGCGGCCAACCGACTGGTCAAGCCGGTCGAGGACGAGGGAGACCTCGCTGGTCGCCTTCCTGATGCCGGTGATGAGCGCTTGCGGATTGCCGGGATCGGTGGCGCTGGCGGTCTGTCTTTCGAGATCATCGATCAGCTCGATCATCACCTGCTGATGGCCGCGCACCGCATTCATGAGGCGTTCGCGCTCAACCTCGTCGGCAGCCGAGACAAGCGCCGGCGCGGTGGCGGCGATCAGCGCGCTCTGCTGGGCGAGCCTGAGCGAGTCGGTCATCGAGGGAATATGCTCGCGCGTGATGCGCCGCTGCAGCTGTCCCAGCTCGACAAAGGATATCCAGGCGACGAGGCTCGCCGCCAGGATGAGCGCCACGGCACCTGCAATCGCCACATAGAGCTTGACCGAAAGGCCGATACGCGGCCGCCGGCGTGGGCTCGGGCTGACCGTGTCGGCGCTCATGGCGTCAGCCGCTCGGCCGGGACGACTTCGCCTTTGCGGATCACGGTCAGGAATACCTGGTCGGAACCCTGATTGTCTCCCGCCCCATAGCGCAGCATGAAGCCGCCGATGTCGAATGTGCCCGTATCGACCAGCGCCTTGAGGAAGCTCTCGCGCGTAGGCTGTGCGCCGGCCCTGGCGAGCACATCGGCCGCCAGCCGGCCGGCGATATAGCCCTCGAGCGAGCCGAAGGACGACCGCGCCGCCGCATCATTGGCGACAAGGGCCTTGCGGTATTGGGCGAGCAGCGGCAGCGCGTCAGCTTCGGGAAACGGCACCACCTGCGTGATGTAGACGCCGTCCCCCGCCTCTCCCAAGACGGAGGCGAGCGCGTCGCTGCCGACGAAAGAGAGATTGAAGATCAGCGCATCGACGCCAAGCTTGCGGGCCCATTGAGTGAAGGTGGCGCTCGGCTGGTAGGCGCCGATGACGATGATCGCCTCGGGCTTGAGCCGGTTGAGGCTGAGAAGCGCCGTCTTCACAGCAGTGGTGTTGCGCATATAGGTGCCGGTGCCGACGAGCTCGAGATGCCGCTTGTCGAGCGCTTGGCGGACGCCGGCGAGGCCGCCCCGGCCGTAGGAATCATCCTGATAGAGGACCCCGATGCGCGAGATGCCGCGATCGGAGATCAGCCGATCGATGATCGCCTCGGTCTCCTGGAAATAGGAGGCGCGGACATTCACGACATTGGCGAGGGCCGGATCGCGCAGGAATTCAGCGCCGGTGAAGGGGGCGATGAAGGGAACGCCGGCGGCGCGCGCAATGGGCTCGCTCGCCGCCGATGTCGGCGTGCCGACCGCCCCGATCAGGGCAAAAACGTCATCATCCTTGATGAGCTTCATCGTATTGGCGATGGCGAGCTCCGGCTCGTAGCGGTCGTCATAGCTGCGCAATTCCAGGCGGCGTCCGTCGACGCCTCCGCCCCGGTTCACCTCCTCGAAGGCGGCGAGGATGCCGCGGCGCATCTCGGTGCCCAGATCGGCGGTTGGCCCGCCGAGCGCCGCCGACTGGCCGAACAGGACGCGTCCGGGCGTGACGCCAGGCGTTTGCGCGCCCGCTGCCGTCGCCAGCAGCCAAAGCAACACCGCAACAACGCCCGTCCGGCACCCTTTCATCGCACCGCCCATGAAAACCGCGTCACACTCCCGACTGGGATGGTCCACCAGCCTACATCGCCGAACGATTCGGGAGAACGGCAAGACTCAGAGGCCGATAACAGGGTTAATCCTTACTTGGCGCGAGTTCCCGGCGTGGTTGCCTCACGTCGTACAGGCTGTCCGAAGGCGGAGACCAGTGCCCTGCCGCCGAACTAAGCGAGGTCGTCGTCCGCGATAGTGTAGGTCGCGCCATCCATCGGAAAATCATACTGCGGCAGTCTCTTATACTTAGGCGCGGTGCCGGTATTCACAGCGGCTTCGAATCTCACATGGCCGAACGCCGTATCGCTGGTTGAGCTGGCGGCCTCGAACACATATTTATCGCCGGCCCTGATATCAGCCTTGCCGGAACAGTCCGGATCGATCAGGTCTTCATATCTGACGTGCTTGTCCTTCTTGCCCGAGACTTTGACAGTGAATCTTATACTCATTCCTCGTCTCCCGGTTCGTGGCTGCCGCGCCTGAAACGAAAATCCGGAACGCCGGGCGTTCTGATGGAATCGCCCCGGCGTTCTATTTATCCTAGGCGCCTCCCGGCCTGTTGAGCTTGCCATTGCGATGCGCGAGCTGCATGTGATTGCCATAGGTGTTGGGCGACCGATTGCCCGGAAGATTGGCTTCGAGGATGAGCGTCTCGGCCAGGTCGAAATTCAGCGTGAGCTCCATGAGATTGGTGCGGGCGCGCACCGCCCACATGAAATAGGGCGCGCTGAAGCCGCAACCATTGGCCGGCGCTCCCGAATTCTCGACGATGAACAGCTTGGGTTTTTCGAGCCGATAGCAATGGCCTTCATAGGAATAGCCATAGACGGCGGCGATCGAGACATCCTTGGGCTCCAGGGGCTTGTTGCCGGCCTTCGAATTGACCTGCAGTTTCAGCACCTTGTCGCCGAAGGGCAGCGTGGCCGCGCTCTCATCGGGATTGAGCTTGATGCCATAGAGGGTGAGCTGGTCGGGATAATAGTCATGCGGGTTGGGTGGCGCCGGAATGTCATCCGCCAATGGCGCAGGGGAACCGCCGCTGCTCGATCCGGTTGAAGAAGTCGACTTGGCCATCAAAAATCCTCCTTGCCTAAATGATCTCGCGCCATGCGAAATTGTCCTCGATGCGGTCGGTGAACATGCCGCCACGTCCCTCGCCCGCGGCAGCGACCATCGCCGCAGCCGCGGCCTGGTAGTCGAGCCGATCGGGCTCGAGCCCGCTCCATGAGCGCACCAATATCTCGCCCACGATGTCGCGCGCATCGGCGAGTGCCGATTTGAAGGCGAAATGGCGCGACTGATAGGAGCCGAGCGAAAGGGAAAGCTGGTCCTCGAGCTCTCCGCCGGAATAATCGGTGCGCAGATTCCAGAAATCGCTTGGATGCAGGTCGCTCAGGCCGCGCTCGAACAGCAGCGCCTGATAGATCTCGATCAGCATGTCGAACAACGCAGCGCCAAAGGGCTTCGAGAGATCATGCACTTCGCTGCTCACCTCGCCCATCTTGAGCGAATGGCTGAACAGGCGCACCTGCTTCTCGTCGGAAAGCTCGGCGAAACGGTCAAGCTCATTGACCACCAGGAGATTGCCGCGCGTGCGCCGCAGGAGCAGGTCGAGCGCGGTGTCAAAATGCAGAAGGCTGATCAGCGCGATGAAGTCCGCGACAGCCTCGTGATAGGCGTAGTATTCATGCGGCGGCTCACGGCGCGGCAGGCCCATGACGCCGAAGATGACGAGATGGCCCATCTCGTGGGCGACGGCATCGAAATTGAGGGCGAAGGGCTGGGTCGTTCCGCGCGCCTCATCCTCGCCCATCTCGAGAAAGCCGAAACCCGACTGCGCGTTGCCCCAGGGAAGCCGCGGCACGATCTCGAGGCGCTCATAGGTCGGCTGGAAGAACCAGGGAATCTCCCGCCCGAGATAGCTCTCGCATATGTCCAGCACCCGCCTCGAGCAGGCGAAGACATGCGCTGCCTGGAACTCGCGGCTCGCCGGGTCAAGATGGTCGAAGTGACCGTCGGGGCCGGCTATAGCGGGCGGATTGCAGGCGCCCGCATAGGGCGGCAGATAGGGAAACTCATAAGGCGCCTTGGCGAGGACCGGATCGATGACATACATGCGTCGGTCAGCGGGACCCGGCCCGATCCGATCGGGCGGCGTCGATATCCAGACCGTCTCCGGCTGCTCATAGCCCGGTATGAAGGAAGGCTGCGGAAAGATCCTGAACCGCGTGCCCAATCGCGCGCTGGCGCCACGCGTCTCCGCCTGCCATTGACCAATAGCGTCCATGCAGCCCGCATTCTTGAAGCCCCGCCGGAGACGTATCACGGAAGGCCGGTGGAGTCATCCAGAGACCCGGCCTCCGATGCCTATCGCGTTTACTATGTCAGAATCGAAACCACCCGCTGCGGTCATGAGCACGGCCCGCCGGTCTTCCGGTCCCACAGCCCGTCCGCCGCCAGATCATGCGCCCATGCCTCGGTCATGCGGAAAGCGGGCGGCGTGTGCCGTGGCGCCGGGATATCCGGCGCTTGTGCGAGCCTTGTCAGGAGACTGATTGCATCAGCCCGCTTCTGATCGATCGCCCTGCCCGGCAGCCAGCGTTCCAGCCGCCCAAGGGCTTCAGCCCAATGTGGAAATGCCTGGCGGGCGTCCCCGATGAGGCGTCCATAGCTGCGCTCGACAAAAGGCGTGGCGCGCGCCCGCTCTTCGAGCGCCTTTCCCTGCTCGCACGAAAGCACATGCTCCCGGCAGGCGCGGCGCAAGGTGAGGCGCATGCTGATCAGGGCTTCGCTCAAGGGCTCGGCGCCGAGCTCCGACGGCGTCATCGCGACCGCCACCTCGTCATCATCCGCCAGCGGCGTCTGGGCATACCAGCGGTAGATGAAGCCATGGCCCTGCATGCCAATCGCCGTCAGCTCGGCGGCACGGATGGCGCCGATGCTTGCCGCCCCAAAGACGGCAACGCCATTCGAGCATGCCCAAAGGATCTCCTTGTGGCGCACTGCCGGCACGCTGCCGAACACACCATCGATCAGCACCAACGCTTTCGGCCGATGGGCCTGGCAGGCCCGGACGATGGACCCCTGTTCGGCAGGCGGCAGATAGGTGGCCGGCAGAATGGCGGAAGCTTCGGCGCGTTTGAGTGTCGGTCCTAGAAAGACGACGATGTCCTGTGCCTCGACCATGGACACGCTCAGTTGAAGTGGCGCAGAGGCGGCGCCACCAGGCGCACGACCTCGAGCTTGGGGATGTCGGTGCTGAACAGGGGAACGACCAGCGCGGCCGCTGCGCCGGCGTCCTTCAGCGTGGCCGCGACGGCGGCGAGCGCCGGGGCGCCGGAAGCCGGCGCCTCTCTGCCGGCCGGCATCGGTAGCGTGGCTGCGGGTGAACGAAGCTCATCGCGCCACTGTGCCAGCTGCGCGCGGTCGGGCTCGCGCGGATAGGCGCTTCGGGTCAGGTCCTCGCGGGCCCCTGCAACAGCGGTAAGACGGGCCTGCGCCGCCTCCGCCAGCGCCTTGGCCAAAGCGCGATCCGGCGTGAAGTCGCAACCGAAGCCAACGCCCGGCAAGGGCGCAATCTCGCGATGCCTCTCCCCTTCGATGACCTGGCAGCGATAGACCGGCAAGCCATGACCGGCGGTCACCTGCCAGATGCCGGTGATGAGATCTGCTTGCGCCAGGGAAGCGAGGATCGCGCTGGCGCGCGGACCAGCGACACTTGCGGCATCGATCCGCCATTCGCGATGTCTCTGCGGGTTGCGCTCGGCTGCGGCGACGCTGGCCCGCTCAATGATCTCGAAAGCGGCGTGAAGAATGGCTGCCGGGAGATTCTGTGCCGCGGCAAGGCCGGTGGTTGTTCGCGGAAAGGCAACCGGATGCGGCGAGGGATAGGTATAGACCGTGTCGACCAGCGCCAGCGGCACCGGCCGGATCGTACGGGTGAAAAGATCATAGCCGTCGATCCAGGTCAAAGGCAGCCGATCCCAGCCGACATCGAAGCCATGCACGATCGCATCCGCATAGAGACTGCGAATCTCATCACCCAGATCACACGCGCGGGCCGTGGTGATGCGCCCGGGGTCGATACGCTCGGCCGCCCAGGTCTCGAGCGACTCCATCAGCGCGGATGCGGCCGCATCGATCAGCCGCCGTCCCTTGCCCTGCGACACGGCGTTGGACAGCGAAAGCGGCCGCACCGCCTGGGCTACGGCAATGCCGCCCTGATCGAGGCGCGTAAGGGAGCCGAGACGGGTGATGCCGAATTGACGGCGGGCGGCGAAGACGGTCTCGACCAGGCTTTGGGTCCGGCGCTCCTGCTCCTCTTCGCCAAGATCGGATGCCCCGGCACAGTCCCGGTCGAGATGATCCGGCAGCAAGTCCAGAGACGGCACAAGTCCAGCCGTCACGTCGCCATCCCGGGCCGGAACCGCGCAAGGCGCTGCAGGTCGGCGCGCGCGCGTGCGGCAAGCGTCGCCGCGTCCTGCTCAATCGCGATGGCGAGCGCAAGATTCAAATCCGCTTCCGCTTCCGACCTGGGCTGGCCAAGCGCCTGGCGCAGCCTGGCCCGCGTCCGATAGAGCTCAGCCAGCCAGAATACCTGACCGCTCTGGCGTGACTGCTCGATGGTGGAATCGAGAACGGCGATCGCTTCCGCATACCGGCCGAGGCGCTCGAGGATCTCGGCGCGCATGCCGCCATGCATGGAGACATTCTCCTCCGTTCCGATCTTGCGCTGCAGCGCATAGCCTTCGTCGAACTCGGTCGGCCCCATATCGAGATCGCCGCTCATGGCGCGCGCCCAGCCGCGAAACAGTGCGGCCTTGGCGGTGGCGCCGGGCAGGCCATGCTTGGCGCCGAGCTCGGCCAGGCGGTTGGCGACGGCGATGACCCGCTCATAATCCTTGCGATAGTGCTGGACGCCGACGGCATAGTCGAGCGCATGCACCGTGCTCTCGAGATGATCGATATGCGCCGCCCACTCCATCATTTCGGCCAGGCTTTGCGCGGATGCCTCGTCATCGCCGATGAACCACTGCGAGAAAGCGCGCTCGCCCAGCGCGCAGACCTTGGCGTCATGCCCACCATAGCGTATGCGGCTGCGGCGCGCGCGCTCCTCATCATAAAGTGCGAGCCCCTCCTCGACACAGTGCAGGCAGCTCTTATGCAGCCCCGCGTCGATATTGGTCGCCCAGGCGCAATGCAGGGACTGGAGACGGACTTCCGGATCGGCAGCCCCCTCCAGGTCATGCAGGATCACATCCGAGCGCTGGCGCTGGGTTGCGTAGTCGGGCGCCGTGAACCACCAGCCCCAATAAAGTGGAAACCATTGCGACCGGTCACCCTCGATACGACTGGCGCTCAGGCTGACCCCTTGCTCATAGACGGCGCGCGCCCGCTCCGAGCCTCTGCCATGCAGGGCCGCGGAAACCGGCCCGCGCACGGTGAGCAAGCGTAATCTGAGCTCGGCCAGATTATCCGCTTCGGCCTGCGACTTGGCGAACTGCTCCTCGGCGAAATCGAGCAGGTGATCGGCCTCCTGAACCGCCGATCGCACCACGCAGGATTCGGCGGCCAGGATCGAATAACGTGCCGCCTCAACTGGCTGCCCCGCCTCGCTGCAATGCCAGGCGAGCAGTTCATCGGGCATTCGCGCGACCGCGCCGGCCACAACCAGGCGAACGATCTTGGCCTGAAGCTCGCGCCGGTCGGATTTGAGAAGGTTGTCGTAGGCGGCCTCCTGGATGAGCACGTGGCTGAAGCGGTAGGTGGGCCCCACTGCGGCGGGCCGCACAATTCCCGCCCGCACCAGCTCATGGATCGCCACGTCGAGCGAGACAGGCAAGCTTTCCGTCTCGACCATCTGGGCGAGGAGATCCAGCCCGAACTCACGCCCGATGACGCTCGCCATCTGGGCCACGCGGCGCAAGGCGCCGAGGCTTGCCAGACGTGCCGCGGCCAGGTCCTGCAGGCTCACGATATTGCCTTCGCGCAGCAGCGCTTCCCACTCCTTCGGTCCGGAGCCCTCCGGCATGCGTTCTTTCAGCAAGTGGGAAAGCTCT
The DNA here is from genome assembly GCA_003576695.1 of Taklimakanibacter lacteus. Lineage (GTDB taxonomy): Bacteria > Pseudomonadota > Alphaproteobacteria > Rhizobiales > Aestuariivirgaceae > Taklimakanibacter > Taklimakanibacter lacteus. The sequence continues at coordinate 399,693 of QOZQ01000003.1, read as the reverse complement.
TCCGCAAAGAGGGGCACGCCATCGCTCTTGGCATGGATGAAGGAGGCAAGCTCCCGTGGCGGCGGCACCTGCCAGATCGACGCGAGCAGCTGCGAGATCGCGACCTCATCGAGGCGCGGCAGCACGATCGGCATCACATTGGTGTGGCGCAGGAGGTCGGTGGCAAAACTTTCGCGCGATGTCACGAGAACAAGGATCGGCCGCGTCTCGATCCTTTCGCACAGGCGCGCGATGGTGGCCTGGGTCAGCGTATCGGCCCAGTGCAGGTCCTCAATCACGACGAGCCGTGAACCGCGGCGCGACCAGTCAACGATGAGATCGAGCACAACATTGAGCGCCTGGCCGCGAACCTCTTCCGCGGAGGCCCCGACGGACCAGGGCGCGGCAGCCCCCTGATCGCCGCTGCCGCTGCCCAGCAGGAAATCCAGAAGCTGCGCGCTCGCGGCGGACACGGCAAAGCCGCGGGCCTCGAAATACCGGCGGATAGCATCGGGATTGATCGCCTGCAGCGTCTTGTCATGCGCGACAACCGCCTGGCGCAACTGATCGAGGAAGGGGTGCAGCGGTCGCCGGTTGCCGCGCGGCTGACATTGAAAGACGAGCGTATCGCCGTCGGCTTCCGCGAGCTCGCGACGGATCTCGGCGACCAGCCGCGACTTGCCCAGCCCCGCTTCACCTTGCAGGGCCACGAGCTGTCCCGTTCCCTTGAGGGCGTCCTGCCATCGCCTGCGGCAGAGATCGAGCTCTTCCTCGCGCCCGATCAGGGGCGCGGCGACGCGCCGATGCGCCGAGAAGCGATCGACATGGGCCAGCCGGGCCGTCGGCTGCCACAGGCGGATGGGCTCGGCAAAACCCTTGAGATGGCGATCGCCCATGGGCTCGAAGGCGAATGCTCCGCGCGTCAGCCGGTATGTGGTGTCGGCGACGACAACGGTATTCGGCTGCGCCTCCGACTGGATGCGGGAGGCAAGCGCCGGGGTGATGCCGACGATCTCGGTCGGGTTCGGCAGATTGCTGTCGCGCGTGTCGGCGACCACGACCAGCCCCGTCGCCACACCAACCCGCAGCTTGAGGAAGGAAACATAAGGCCGTCCCGGCTTGCTGCAGCCCTCCACCATTTCAAGCGCGCACGCCACGCCGCTTTCGGCCGCATCCTCGAAGGGATCAGGCAAGCCGAAATAGGCGACGCCACCATCGCCCTGGACCCGCTCCAGATAACCGCTGTGGCGCTTGATCGCCGCGATCGCATCCTGATGCAGCAGTCGCTGCATGGCACCGAAATCTTCCGGGTCAAGCTTGTGCAGAAGCTCGGTCGAGCCGACAATATCGTAAAAAAGCGCAGTTACCTGCCTGCGCTCGCCCGATAGCGTACCGGTTGACGGGGATTGTTGAGCGGCCGCCATTCAGACTCACATGATTATTTGCCGCCCAAAGGTTAGCCTAATCCAGCCTGAAATCCAGCGCGAGGGATTTTGTCCGCCCGGTCAATCATACGCCCAAATGGCGCTGCTGAAGCTCCGCCGTGAGCTCCTCCGCCTGCCCGCTCCACACGGTCCGGCCCCTTTCCAGGATGAAGCAGCGGTCGGCTACCGGGAAGAGCTCGGCCAGGGTCTTGTCGACGATGAGGATCGACTGCCCCTCGCCTTTGAGCTTCCGGATCACCGCCCAGATTTCCTGGCGCAGCAAGGGGGCGAGACCTTCGGTCGCCTCATCGAGCATGAGGAGCGTCGGATTGGTCATCAGGGCGCGGCCTATGGCCAGCATCTGCTGCTCGCCGCCCGACAGAGTGCGTGCCGGCTGGCCGCGGCGCTCGGCGAGGCGCGGAAACAGCTCATAAAGACGCGCCAGCGTCCATGGCCCGGGCCGCGCGGCAATGAGCAGGTTCTCAGCCACTGTCAGGGTCGGGAAGCAGCGGCGGCCTTCCGGCACAAGGCCGATGCCGAGCCTCGCCCGCTCATGCGGGCGCAGACCCGACAATCCCCTGCCGGCGAAGCGAATGTCGCCGCCACTTCTCCCGGCGAGCCCCAGTATGGCGCGCATGGTGGTCGTCTTGCCCATGCCATTGCGCCCGAGAAGCGCCACGGCCTCTCCCTGCCCGACTTCGAGATCGACGCCGAACAGCACTTGCGAGGCGCCGTAAAAGGCTTCAACGCCTGAGAGCGCGAGAAGATTCATGCACGCTCCCCCAGATAGGCGCGCTGCACCTCCGGATCCTTGCGGATCTCGTGCGGCGGGCCGCTGGCGATGATGCGGCCATAGAACAGCACCGAAATGCGGTCGGCGAGCGCGAAAACGGCGTCCATGTCATGTTCGACCAGCAGGATCGGCGCCTCTTCGCGCAAACCATCGAGGAAATGGGTGAGGCTCTTCGAGCCTTCCGGTCCCATGCCGGCCATCGGCTCGTCGAGCAGGAAGGCGCGGGGATGGAGCCCCATCGCCATCGCGATCTCGAGCTTGCGCCTTTCGCCATGTGAGAGCTCTGCCGCCGGGATCACGGCACGGTCCTCAAGCCCCACTTTCTCCAGCATCGCCATTGCGGGCTCGATCAGCGAGGCATCGCGCATCACCGGACGCCCGAAGCGGAAGCTCGATCCCTGGCGCGCCTGCACCGCCAGCATCACATTGCGCAAGGCGGAGAATTCGGGAAGAAGCGAAGACACCTGGAAGCTGCGGGCCAGCCCCAGCTTGGCGCGGGCGGCCGTATCCAGCGCGCCGATATCGCGACCGCAGAAATGGATAGTGCCGCTGTCGGGGCGGACGCCGCCTGCGATCTCATGGATGAGCGTCGATTTGCCGGCGCCATTGGGACCGATCAAGGCATGGACCTCGCCTTCGCGCAGATCGAGCGTCACATCATCGGTGACCTTGAGCGCGCCGAAGGACTTGACGAGACGGGAAAGGGCCAGAACAGCCTCAGCCATTGCGGGCCTTTCCGGCAATGAGCCCGATGAGGCCGCCTTTGGCGAAGAGCACCGTGCCCAGGAGAACGAGCCCCAGGAAGAACTGCCAGCGCTCGGTCAGCGATCCGAGCAGGAATTCCATGAGCACGAACAGTGCAGCGCCGGCGAGGGGGCCGAAGAGCCGTCCCGTGCCGCCCAATATGATGATGACGATGAGCTCGCCCGACAGATGCCAGGACAGCATGGACGGGCTCACGAAGCGGGTGAGATCGGCATAGAGCGCGCCGGCGACCGCGGTGATCATCGCGCTCAGCACGAAGGCCGTGAGGCGAATGGGAAAGGGCGAGACGCCAAGGGCCGCGAGACGCGTCTCGTTCTGCCGCGCCGCCTGCAGCGCCGCGCCGAAACGGCCATCGCGCAGCCAGGCAAAGAGCAGCAGGCCCGCCAGCAGCAGCACATAGCAGATCAGAAAGAAGGGCAATGGCTTGAGCGTGTTCACGAAGGGAAACTGGTTTCGCACCGCGAGCGGAAGCCCGTCCTCGCCGCCATAGGCCGGCCAGGAGATCACGAAATAATAGATCATCTGGGCGAAGGCCAGGGTGATCATGATGAAATAGACGCCGGATGTCCTGAGGCTGACGGCGCCGATGAAGGCCGCCATGATCCCGGCCACGAGAGCGGCAACGATCCAGATGGGCGGCATCGCCGTCATCTCCTGCGCGGCGAGAATGCCCGCGGCATAGCCGCCAATGCCGAAGAAGGCCGCGTGACCGAAGGAGACGAGGCCGCCGAGGCCAAGCGCCAGATTGAGGCCGACGGCGGCGAGCGCCAGGACCGCGACCCGCGTCGCCAGCGTGACATAGAAGGCTTCGCCAGCGGCAAGCGCCAGCAAAGGTGCTGCCAGCAGCAGGAGGGCCAAAGCGATATTGATCCAGCGCTCGCGTTCCATGGGCGCCTGCCTAAGATGTCACGGCAAACAGGCCGCGCGGCCTGAAGGCCAGGATGAGCGCCATGACGATATAGATCAGCATGGACGCCAGCGCCGCCCCGACCGTGGTTGCCTGCGACGGGTCCATGACGAGGGAGAAGATCTGCGGCAGCAGGAAACGGCCCATCGTGTCGGTCACGCCGACCAGGAGAGAGCCGACCAGGGCGCCCTTGAGCGAGCCGATGCCGCCAATGACGATGACGACGAAAGCGAGGATCAGGACGGGCTCGCCCATGCCCACCTGCACCGACTGGTTGACGCCGACCAGGGCCCCGGCAAAGCCCGCAAGTGCCGCGCCCAGGGCGAAGATGATCGTATAGAGCGTCGCGATATCGACGCCCAGCGCCGCCACCATCTCGCGGTCGCTGGCGCCGGCGCGGATGCGCATGCCGATCCGGGTCCTGGCGATGAGGAGATGGAGCCCCGCCGCCACGGCGATCCCGACCAGGATGATGGTGAGACGATAGAGCGGATATTCGATGCCGCCCGGCAAGGTGACCGAGCCCGACAGCAAGCCCGGCATATCGAGATAGAGCGGGAACGGCCCGAACAGCCAGCGCATGGCCTCCGAGAAGATCAGGATGAGCGCGAAGGTCGCCAGCACCTGATCGAGGTGATCGCGATCATAGAGCCTGCGGATGACGACCCATTCGACGACGGCGCCCGCCGCCGCAGCCGCGGCGATGCTGGCGGCAAGCCCCAGCCAGAAGGATCCGCTCCAGGCGGCGACCGCCGCGCAGGCGAAGGCGCCGACCATATAGAGAGAGCCATGGGCCAGGTTGATGAGGCCCATGACTCCGAAGACCAGCGTCAGGCCTGCCGCCATCAGGAACAAGGTGACGCCGAACTGGACGCCGTTCAGCACCTGCTCGACGAAAAGGGCGAGCGACACTTAGGGTACGAAATCTCCCTCCGCCGCGCGAAGCGCGGGGAGGGTGGCCGCCCGCAGGGCGGACGGGTGGGGTTTCTCAGCCGGAAAGCATTGGACGATTGCGCCAAGCACGCTGGGAGCACCCCTCTGGCGAAATATCCCTCGCGGAGACACCCCACCCGTCGCGCGTGCCGCGCGCCACCCTCCCCGCCTCCGGCGGTGGAGGGAGAATTTGGGGCGACTTGCGATCACCATCCCTGCCCTACATCTTGCACTCTGCCGCATAGGCGTCCTGGTGGTCCTTGAAGCTCACGCCGATGATCTTGTTGGTGAGGGTGCCCTCTTCCTTCACCACTTCGCGCACATAGATGTCCTGGATCGGGTGGTTGTTCGGGCCGAATTTGAACTTGCCCCTGACAGACTGGAAGTCGGCGGCCTTGAGGGCAGCGCGGAAGGCATCGGCATCCATCACGCTCGCCTTGCCGAGCGCCGCAAGGACGAGATTGGCGGTGTCATAGCCCTGGCTCGCATAGAGCGACGGCAGCCTCTTATATTCCGCCTTGAAGGTCTCGACGAATTTCTTGTTGGCCTCGTTATCCAGATCCTTCGACCATTGCGAGGAATTCTTGACGCCCAGGGCCGCATCGCCGATCGCGCCCAGCACATCCTGGTCGAAGGAGAAGCCCGGACCCATGACGGGGATCTTGATGCCCGACTGGGCATATTGCTTCATGAAGGCGATGCCCATGCCGCCCGGCAGGAAGAAGAAGACCGAATCCGCCCCCGAGGCGCGGATCTGGGCGATCTCGGCGGCATAATCGGTCTGGCCGAGCTTGGTGAAGAGCTCGCCCCCAAGCTCGCCCTTGTAGAAACGCTTGAAGCCGGTGAGCGCATCGGTGCCCGCCGGATAATTGGGCGCCAGGATGAAGGTCTTCTTGTAGCCCGCCTCGGTGGCGTAATTGCCCATCGCCTCATGCAGATTGTCGTTCTGCCAGGCGACGTTGAAATAGTTCTTGTTGCATTTGGCGCCGGCCAGCGCCGAAGGTCCGGCATTGGGCGAGAGATAGAAGATGTCCTGTCCGACCGCATTGGGCACCACCGCCATCGCCAGGTTCGACCAGATGATGCCGGTCAGGATCTGCACCTTGTCGCTCTGGATCATCTTGTCGGCGATCTGCACCGCAAGCTCGGGCTTCTGCGCATCGTCCTCGACAAGAACCGTGACATCCTTGTTGCCGGATTGCTTGAGGGCCAGCATGAAGCCGTCGCGCACATCGACGCCGAGCCCGGCGCCGCCGCCCGACAAAGTGGTGATCATGCCGATCTTGACGGGTTCCGCGGTGGCAGCGTTCGCCGCGATCAAGGCGCATCCCATCATCAAAGCCGCAGCCAGTATTCTCTTCATTCCTCACTCCCTGGAGTTTCTGGTGATCTCTTGAAATTCTAGCTGAAAACGCAACCTCTTCTCAATGCCGCTCATCGGCAATCACCTTGCCGTCATTGGGCAGGCTGCCTGGGGCGGCAAGGGCGATGTCGCAGCGCAAGTTGGTGGCGGAGGCGGCCGTCTCCTTCAGCGCCGCGGCCAAGGCGTCGGAGGGCTCGGCCGTTTCCGCCATCAGCACCGCATTGTCCTGCTCATGGGCGCGGCTGATCACCAGGCGCAGACGCCTGATCCCGGGATGACGGCTGGCAATGGCGGCGATCTGCTCCGGGCGCACGAACATGCCGCGCAGCTTGGCCGTCTGATCGGCGCGTCCCATCCAGCCCTTGATGCGCTGATTGCTGCGTCCGCAGGAGCTCCTCCCCGGCAGCAAAGCCGTCATATCGCCCAGCGCGAAACGGATCAGCGGCCTGTCGGGATCGAGCAAAGTCACCGCGATCTCGCCAACTTCACCCTCGCCCACCGGGTCGCCGGTGCCGGGACGCAGGATCTCGAGGATGATGTCTTCATTGAGCACCAGCCCGTCGCGCGCGCTCGTCTCATAGGCGATGCCGCCCAGATCCGCCGTCGCATAGGCCTGATAGGCGTCGATGCCGCGCGCCTTGATCTCGGCCTGCAGTGAGGGCGGAAAGGCCGCACCCGAGACCGACGCCTTGCGCAGAGATGAGACATCGCGCCCGAGCTCCTCGGCCTTGTCGAGGATGATCTTGAGGAAGTCGGGCGTGCCGCAATAGGCGACCGGCCTGAAATGGCCGATGATGTCGATGATCTGCTCGCTGTTGCCGGGGCCTGCCGGGATGACGGGACAGCCCAGCGCCCGCGCCCCCGAATCGAGGATGAAACCGCCCGGGGTCAGATGATAGCTGAAACAGTTGAGGACAATGTCGCCCGGGCGGACGCCGGCGGCGAAGAGGATACGGGCATAGCGCCATTCATCGCCGGCCTTCGTCTCGGCTTCATAGATCGGTCCCGGCGATACAAAGAGCCGGCCCAGCCGTGACAGGGGAAGAGCCGACATCCCGCCAAAAGGCGGTGCCGACTTCTGCATGTCGGGCAATGCCGATTTGCGCATGACCGGCAGTTGCGCGAGCGCCGCGCGCGTGGTGACTGACTCGGGATCGATCGCGCGCAGATGTGCCTGCCAGGCCGGGGCCAGCCTGGCGGCCGCGATGATGCGCGGCAGCGCGCTGAAATGCGCCCGTTCGCGCTCGGCGGTGTCGATGGTCTCGCGCGCGTCATAGTGATCGCTCATGCCAGCCATCTCTTGCGCCTCTTATAGCTCTTCACGGCGCGGAACGAGCGCCGGCCCTCGCCGCCCACCCCCAGATAGAACTCCCGCACATCCTCGTTCTCCTTCAGCTCGGAAGCCTTGCCGTCGAGGACGATGCGCCCGGATTCGAGAATATAGCCATGGGTCGCATAGTTGAGGGCGATATGGGTGTTCTGCTCGGCAAGCAGGAAGGAGACGCCTTCGGCCTGGTTGAGCCGGCGGACGATCTCGAAGATCTCCTCGACCAGTTGCGGGGCCAGCCCCATCGAAGGCTCATCGAGCAGGATCATCTTCGGCTTCGACATCAGGGCACGGCCGATCGCCGTCATCTGCTGCTCGCCACCTGAAATATAGCCGGCCTGCGACAGGCGCCTCACCTTGAGACGCGGGAAATAGGAATAGACGAGTTCGAGATCGCGGCGGATGCCGGCGGCGCCGTCCTTGCGGGTGAAGGCGCCGGTCAGGAGATTCTCCTCGACGGTGAGATGGCCGAAACAGTGGCGCCCTTCCATCACCTGGATGCAGCCGCGGCGCACGAGGTCATTGGGCGACAGCGCATGCACCTGTTCGCCGCGGAACAGGATGCTGCCCTTGGTCACCTCGCCCCGCTCGGCATGGAGCAGGTTGGAGATCGCCTTGAGCGTCGTGGTCTTGCCGGCGCCATTGGCGCCGAGCAGAGCAACGATGCCGCCCGCCTCGACGTTGAGCGACACGCCCTTCAGCACGAGGATCACGTGATCGTAGATCACCTCGATATTGTTCACGGCGAGGATGGGGGTGGCAGCTGTCATGCTCGCGACACCAGTTCTGCCGGCACCCCCCCACCCCTAACCCCTCCCCGCAAGGGGGAGGGGAAATGATGGTTGGGATTTCGCCGACCTCTGCTCAATTCGCGCAAGGCTCGGTGCGCTGAGGCCACGGCTTGTTCGCCTCGGCATAGGTCTTGGCCGCGTCCATCAGCATCGGATTGACCACATCCGACATCGGATCGAACCAGTCGGAGGCTTTTTCCCATTTCTCGCCGGTCCAGCGCTGCGCGTACATCTTGTGATTGCCCGAGTGATTGTCGCAGGTGACCTTGACCGGCGCGATGAAGCCCTTGAGGCCGGCGGCGTCGATGCGCGCCGCGTCGATATTCAGGTTCTCGATACCGACGCGCATGTCTTCCGACGTGATGACCTTCTTGCCGGTCTTCTCCTGCGCAATCCGGATCGCCTCGGCGATATAGAGCGAGTTGACGACACCGCGATTATAGAGGTTCTCACCGAATTTGGCGGGATCCACCTTGCTCTTGCCGGCATCGACGACGAACTTCTTGATATCCTGCATCACCGGGAAGTCGGTGCCCACCGCGTGGAAATTGAGCGCGGTGTATCCCTTGGCCTGGGCGCCGCCGCCGCGCGCGTCGTCCTCGCCGCCCGACCACCAGATGCCGATGAACTTGTCCATCGGGAAACGGATCTTGGTCGCCTCCTTGACGGCGGTCGGGTTCATCGCGCCCCAGCCCCACATCACCATATAGTCGGGCTTGTCGCGGCGGATGTTCAGCCATTGCGACGACTGGTTCTGCATCTCCTTGCCGGGCACGGGATATTTGAGCAGCGTGTAGCCGTATTTGGCGGCGAACTGCTCGAAGAGCGGTATCGGCTCCTTGCCATAGCCGGCATCGAGATAGATGAAGCCGATCTTCCTGTCCTTGAGCTTCTCCAGGCCGCCTTCCTGCCCGGCGATATATTCGATGACGCCCGAGGCGCCGTCCCAATAGGTCAGCGGCGGATTGAATATCCAGGGAAAGGTCTTGCCGTCGGCCGCCGCCGAAAGGCCATAGGCCATGGACAGGATCGGTACCTTGTCGACCGAGGCCCTGGGGATCACCGCCAGCGTGATGCCGGTCGAATAGGGATTGAAGACGAGGGATTTCTTCGCCTTCGCCTGCTCGTAGCATTCGACGCCCTTCTGCGTGTCGTAGCCCGTCTCGCATTCGTCAAAGGCGATCCGGACGCCGTTGATGCCGCCGTCGCGCTCATTGAGCATGGTGAGATAGTCCGCCATGCCATTGGCGATCGGGATCCCCGAACCCGCATAGGGCCCGGTGCGGTATGTCGAGAGCTGCACATAGACCGTATCCTCGGCCAAAGCGGGTGCCGCGCCGGCGAGGATGCCGGCCAGCATGGTTCCTGCAATCAAAGCTTTGAGTTTCATGTCTTCCTCCCAAACATGGCCCAGTGGCCTCTTGATGAAAACTTACCCCGACCATCCCTCACGCATAAGGAAACGGCCAGACACGCAGCTTCTCCTTCCCGATCTGCCAGAGCCGCGCCAGGCCATGCGGCTCCCAGATCAGGAACAGGATGATGAGCACGCCGACGATCATCGAGGTCAGATGCACGACATTCTCGGCACCTATGTCGATCCCGATCATGGGCAGACCGTTGCGCAGGAAAATGGGCAGGATCCAGATGAAGGCGGCGCCGAAATAGCAGCCGATCAGGCTGCCGAGCCCGCCGACGATCACCATGAAGAGAATCTGGAAGGACAGAGTGATCGAGAAGGCGGCGGGCTCGACCGAGCCCAGGTAGAAGAAGACGAACATGGCGCCGGCCACGCCGCAAATATAGGACGAGACGGCAAAGGCCGAGAGCTTGGCGATGAGCGGGCGCACGCCCATGAGCTCGGCGGCGATATCCATGTCGCGGATCATCATCCAGGAGCGTCCGATGCGGCCGCGGACGAGATTCTTGGCGAGCAATGTGATGAGCGCCACGATGGCGAGCACGACGATATAGCGCGTCACGGAACTGGCATTGGGACCGGTGAGAACGAGGCCGCCGATCGTGTTGCGCTCAGGCGAATCGATGGCGCCCGAGACATTGTAGTTGTAGAGCCAGCCGATGCGGATGAAGCACCATTCGAGAAAGAACTGGGCGGCAAGCGTCGTCACCGCGAGATAGAGGCCCTTGATGCGCAAGGACGGCAGGCCGAAGACGATGCCGATCGCGGCCGAGAAGACGCCGGAGAGCAGGATCAGCAGGATGATATTCGCTTCCGGGAACGAGGTGGTGAGCTTGTAGCAGGCATAGGCCCCTGCCCCCATGAAGCCGCCGGTCCCCAGAGACAATTGCCCGGCATAGCCGGTGAGGATGTTGAGGCCGATCGTCGCCAGAGCGAGGATGAGGAAGGGAATGGCGATGGCGTCGAGGATGAAGTCATCGGCCAGCAGCGGCACGGCGATGAAGGCAAGCCCCAGGATGGCGAAGAGCCCGATGCGATCCTGGCGCAGCGGGAAGATGGCCTGGTCCGCCGCATAGGTCGATTTGAACTGGCCGGCCTCGCGATAGAGCATGCTACACCCGCTCGATGATGCGTTCGCCGAACAGACCTTGCGGCCGGAACAGCAGGAAGACCAGAGCAATCATGTAGGCGAGCCAGGATTCGATGCCGCCGCCCAGGAGCGGGCCCCAATAGATCTCGCCCAGCTTCTCGCCGATGCCGACAATGAGGCCGCCGACAATGGCGCCCGGCACCGAGGTGAAGCCGCCCAGGATGAGGACAGGCAGGGCCCTGAGCGCAATGATCTCGAGCGCGAAGGACACATCCGATCTCGCCCCCCACATGATGCCGGTGGCCAGCGCCACGATCCCTGCGGCGAACCACACGATGGCCCAGATCTGATTGAGCGAGATGCCGACCGAAAGGGCCGCCTGGTGGTCATCGGCCACGGCGCGCAAGGCGCGCCCGATCCGGGTGCGGTTGAAGAACAGGCCGAGCCCCGCCACCATGAGGATGGCGATCACCGCGGCCGCAATGTCGATATGCTGGAGGATCACCACACCCCGCTCGCCGAAGGGAATCTCGGTCGAGCCGGTGGGAAGGCCGAGCTCGGTGGTGATCATCTGCTTGGGTTCGCCGCCGAAGACGAGCTCGCCCAGGCCGACGAGGAAATAGGTCAGCCCGATCGTCGCCATCAGCAGGATGACATGCGGCTGGTTGACCAGTGGGCGCATGATGAAGCGCTCGACCGCCAAAGCCAGGAGGCCCATGACGGCAATCGTCAGCACAAGGGCCAGGAGGGCCGGAACGCCCTTCTGATAGAGCCCCACCAGGGTCAAGGCGGCGAAGACGACCATGATCCCTTGCGCGAAATTGAACACGCCCGAGGCCTTGAAGATCAGCACGAAGCCAAGTGCTATCAGGGCATAGAGGATGCCGGAGACGAAGCCTTCCCACAGGACCTGGGCCAGGAAATCCGGCGCATCTGCCATCTGGACGAAGGGCGCAACGAGAATGTCATACAGGAGGCTCATCGCGACTTCTCCTGATGCGCGACACCCAGATAGGCATCGATGACATTCTGGTTCGACTTCACCTCATCGGGCGTGCCGTCGGCGATCTTGCGGCCGTAATCGAGCACCACGACGCGGTCGGAGAGATCCATCACCACGCCCATGTCATGTTCGATCAAGGCGATGGTGGTGCCGAATTCATGGTTCACATCGAGGATGAAGCGGCTCATATCCTCCTTCTCCTCGAGATTCATGCCGGCCATCGGCTCATCGAGGAGGAGCAGCTCGGGCTCCATGGCGAGCGCCCGGCCAAGCTCGACCCGCTTCTGCAGTCCATAGGGCAATTTGCCGACCGGGACTTTGCGCACATGCTGGATCTCGAGGAAGTCGATGATTTCCTCGACCTTGCGGCGGTGGGCGATCTCCTCCTGGCGCGCCGGTCCCAGATGGATCAGCTGCCAGAAGAAGTTGCGGTGCATCTTGAGGAAGCGGCCCGACATGATGTTGTCGAGCGTCGACATGCCCTTGAACAGCGCCACATTCTGGAAGGTGCGGGCGATGCCCGATTTCGCCGCCTGGTGCGGCTGCATCGCCTTGCGCACCCGGCCCTTGAAGGTGATGGTGCCCTGCTGCGGGTGATAGACGCCGTTGATGACATTGAGCATCGAAGTCTTGCCGGCGCCATTGGGTCCGATGATGGCGCGGATCTCACCCTTGCGGATGTCGAAGGAGATGTCGGTGACCGCCTTCACGCCGCCGAAGCGCAGCGAGACATTGTGGACATCGAGCATGATCTCGCCCGTCGCCCGCGTCATGCCGCCGCCTCCAGCCTGGGAACGGGTGTCACGGCCACGTCGCGGATCACCACTTCGCCCTCGAGCAGTCCCTTGCGGCCGTCCTCGAAAGTGACTTCGGTGCGGATCGTGCCTTTCTCCGAGCCGTCATAGAGCGCCTTCACCAGGGACGCATAGCGCTCGGTGATGAAGCTGCGCCTTACCTTCTGGGTGCGGGTCAGTTCGCCGTCATCGGCATCGAGCTCCTTGGGCAGAATGAGGAAGCGGGCGATCTGGGCGCCGGCCATTTGCGGCTCGGCTGCCAGCGCCTGGTTGACCTCCTCGACATGCTTCGCGATCATGTCATAGACGCGGGGATCGGCGGCAAGCTCCTGATAGGAGGCATGCGCGACATTGTTGCGCTCGGCCCAGTTGCCGACCGCCACCTGATCGATATTGATGAAGCAGGCCACATGGTCGCGGGCATCGCCGAAGGCGACGGCTTCCTTGATGTTGGGATAGAATTTGAGCTTGTTCTCGATATATTTCGGCGGGAACAGGCCGCCCTGCGAGAGCCGGCCGACATCCTTGGCGCGATCGATGATCTTGAGATGGCCTGAGGCGTCGAAGAAGCCGACATCGCCGGTGCGGACATAGCCGTCCCTGGTCTTCACCTCCGCCGTCTTCTCGGGATCCTTGAAATAGCCCTGGAACACGCCCGGGCCGTTGAACTCGACCTCGCCCGAAGGGGCGAGGCGGATATCGACGGAAGGTGCGGGCCTGCCCACCGTATCGGGCTTGATCTCGCCGTCGGGCTGCAAGGTGATGTAGACGGAAGCCTCGGTCTGGCCATAGAGCTGCTTGAGGTTGACGCCGATCGAGCGGTAATAGCTGAAGATCTCGGCCCCGATCGCCTCGCCCGCCGTATAGCCGACCTTGATGTTGGAGAGGCCATAGCGGTTGCGCAGGGGCGCGTAGACGAGCACATCGCCCAGCGCGTAATGCAGCCTTGCTGTGAGCGGCACCTTCTCGCCGCTGAGTATCCGCTCGCCCCACCGGCGCGCCACTTTCAGGAAATGCGCGAAGATCCAGCGCTTGAGCCGGCCCGCATCCTCCATGCGCACCATGGTGAGGGTCAGCAGGTTCTCGAAGACGCGCGGTGGCGCGAAGACATAGGTCGGCCCGATCTCGCGGCGGTCGTGGATGATGGTCTCGGCTTTTTCCGGGCAGCTGACGCAGTAGCCGGCAAGGATCGCCTGGGCATAGGAGAAGACGTGATCGCCCACCCAGGCCATGGGCAGATAAGCGATGATCTCGTCCGTCTCGCTCAGGCCGTCAAAGGCGATGCCGATGCGGGCGCTGGCGATGAGATTGTCATAAGTGAGCATCACGCCCTTGGGCCGGCCGGTGGTGCCCGACGTATAGAGAATGACCGCTATGTCCTGCCCTGTGCCCTGGGCGATCGCGCGATCGAGCGCCGCTTTCGCGGCCTTGTCCTGCAGCGCCGTGCGGCCTGCTTCGACGATATGGCCAAGCGCATGCAGCCTTTTGTGGTCGTAGTCCCGCAGCCCCCTCTTCTCTTCATAGAGGACGGCAGCGAGCGCCGGCAGCCTTGCCTCGACCGACAGGATCTTGTCGACCTGCTCCTGGTCCTCGACGATGGCGAAGCGAACTTCCGCATGTTCGAGGACGAAGGCCATCTCCTCGGCGACCGAATCCGAATAGATCGGCACCGGCACCGCGCCCAGCGATTGGGCGGCGGCGATCGACCAGTAGAGATAAGGCCGGTTGGAGCCGATGATGGCGATCTTGTCGTCACGCCGGGCGCCGAGGCCGGCCAGGCCCGCGGCAAGAGCCTTGATGAAATCGGCCGCCTCGGCCCAGTTCCACGATTGCCAGATGCCGAAGTCCTTGTGGCGCATCGCCGGGCGCCGGCCACGCGTCAGCGCATTGTGAAGAATGAGTTTGGGGAATGTGTTTTCAGTTGCCTGATCGAGCTCAGACAAGCCTTCCTCCCGGTTCGATCGGGCTCACCCGCCCGATGGAGTTCTAAGCGCCTTCTGATGGACGCTCTTTCACTCCTCTTCACGCCGGTCCCGCCGAGACCGGCACAAACACTGAAAGGCAATCGACCTTGTTTTTCTCCGGGCGTCAAGCTTTCGCTGTCTAGACTTTAGAACAGTGCCGCCCGGAATCTAAAGATCCGGGCGGCACCATTTCGTGTTTGTAAAGCCGTGACTGCGCGCTCCCTGATCGACCTGTCGCGCAGTGGAAGCGGGGGAAGTTACTTCTGCGGCGCGGGTTGCCTCCTGTGGCGCAAGCGCTGGGCAAGCTTCCCATGATGCTTGCGCTTGGACTCGGCCTTGACCGCACCCAGAAGGACTTCCTCGTAATCGTATTCGAACCACTCCTCGAAGACAGGCATGACAAACTCACTTGACTGAAAACACCGACGCAACAGCCAAAACGGTAGCATCTGGACGGCTTAAAACCAGCCCCGAAAATCGCGACAAAATGGGCCCAAAAACCTGCGAATTTCCTGCATTTCCATAGGAAAAAGCGCATGGCTTTTGGCATGAAAACCGGGCTTGACAACGGCAAGCCAAGGCGCAGCCGCACCTGTTGCGGCGACCCGAAAATCAGCTAGGAATATTTTTACTCAGATAACGGACGGTCTTGCTGGAACCGCGCAACGTCTGGCTACCGATTGGAGCAAAACCCAAGGTGGCGTGGAAGGCATCGGACACCGGGTTGGGCGGGTCGGAATTGACCTCGCAGACCACCCTTTTATGGCCGGCGGCAGCTGCCCTAACGAAAAGATCCTGGTAAAGCGCCCTTGCGTAACCTTTGCCGCGAGCCCCGGGCCCGGTGATGATCCGGTCGACATAGGCGAAATCCGGGAAGCGGTCGCGGAACCACAGGAAATTGGAACTGTCATAGCGGGCGCGCTGGTCGAAGACGATGAGAAAGGCATCGACGCCGCCAATGCGGGTGGCAAGAAAGGCCTCCTCCACCATGGCGGCGAGCTTCGCCGCGTCCAGAAACGAGGTCTCGACGGCAAACTGATTGTTGAGCGCCAGCACCTTTGCCTGGTCGCCCGGACCGATGGGCTCAATTGTGATCATGCGCGATGGTCTCTCTCACTTCCCTGGCCGTCCCTTTTTCCGCGGCAGCGACAATGCAGAGCACGGCCGTGGTTGCAAGGCTCAATAGCACGGGCGAGAAGACGCCCGACAAGGCAAACAGCGCCACAAGCGCCACGACCGCGAGGAGCTGGACCTTCGGCAGGCGCCCGGTGATCGCCCGGCGGAACAGGAGCGTGCCGATGAGATAAAGCGCCGGGCCGCCGACAAGGGCTGCCGCCATCTTCAGATCGGCATGGCCTTCGGGATGCGCCAGGGCGAATTCATCGCCCACCGCCGTCACGATGATCCCGGCGATGATGAAGAGGTGGATATAGGTATAGGCAATGCGGGCGAGGCGACCGGGATCGCCCGACGACGTCATGGTCACCGTGCCCCGTTCGGCGCCGGTATTGAAGTAGATCCACCACATGGCGACGCTCGCCACGAAGGCCGACAGGAAGGCCAGCACGACCGGCCAGTCCCAGGCGAGGTCCGCAAAGGTGGCGCCCGTCACCAGGACGGATTCACCCAGCGCAATGATGACGAAGAGACCGCAGCGCTCGGCGAGATGGCCACCCTCGACATTCCAGTCGGTCGTGACCGAGCGGCCAAGGCCCGGCGTCCAGAAGCCGGTGGAGGGCCCGGCATATTCGATGACGAGCGCCAGCAGCCAGAGGATGAGCCGCAACTCGCCCTCGGCGAAGCCGCCCGCGATCCAGAACACGCCCGAGACGCAGAGCCAGGCCAGGATGCGGAGGAAGTTCAAGGTAAGCGAGGCATGCCCCCTGATGCCCCACAGCGTGAACAGCGTGCGCCCCACCTGCATCGCCACATGCATAAGGGCGAAGACGAGCCCCAGCTCGGCGAAGGCCTTGGGGATGGCGGAGGACATGATGAGCCCCAGGAGCATGATGGCGAAGAGCATCAGCCTGACCGGCAGGCGCTCGGGGTCGAGCCAGTTGGTGACCCAGGAGGTGTAGATCCACACCCACCAGACGGCCATCATCAGGAGCAGCGTCTCGACAGCTCCCATAGGCGTAAAATGCGCCAGCAGCGCGTGGGAGAGCTGGGTTATCGCAAAGACGAAGACGAGATCGAAGAACAATTCGACGAAGGTGACGCGGGCATGCTCATGCCCTTTGCGCGCGCGCAGCAGATGTCCCAAGCACTCCCCCCTGAGCAGTTAGCGTGCATCAAAGCCACAACCCTCACCCAGAGGTGCGAGCGCAGCGAGCCTCGAAGGGTGTGCTGCAGCACTCTCGCTCCATCCTGACAGGCGCTTCGAGGCCCGCCTGTGGCGGGCACCTCAGCGTGAGGGTACTTGTACGGATAGCTTTATTAGAGACACCGCCTCGCGTCTATTCCCGCATCCACTGCTCGCGCAGCCTCTCCCCGATCATGCAATCGATGCGCGGCCTGGCCTGCTGCGTCTCGACCACCTTGACGATCCGTAGCGGGCGCGACGCGATCTCCAGCACCAGCTTGCGGCGGATGGCCGTGGCCAGCTTCTGGATATCGGTCACCGGCACCAGGAAGGCCCCGGTGCCGCCGATGACGCAATCCTCATAATAGATATCGAGATTCTCGATCGAGGCAAAACCGCCCGGCCGCTTGATCATGATCGGCAGGCCGTTGATGGTGACGCCGGCGGCGATCAGGGGATCGCGGGCGACCGTTACCGGCACGCCCATATTGTTGGGACCATCGCCCGAGACATCGATGACCTGGCGGTCGCCCCTGATGCCATTGCCCGCGAAGCTCGGGCCCACGAAGAGCAGGCCGTTGGCGATCGACGTGCCATGCTCGCGCGAGATGGGGGCGGCGGCCAGCTGGTCGGCGAATTTATTGGCCGCCGCCGCACCGTCAATGATCGTCCACGCCACCAGGGGCCTCTGATAGGCGGGGCCGGCCCATTCGACATAGCTCACCGCGATGCGGCCATGGGGGCCGGAAGCAATGGCGTCGATCACATCCTTATGGCGGAAGGCGGCGACATAGCCGTTGCGCTGCAAGGCCTGCTCGTCCATGTCCATCGAGCGCGAGACGTCGACCGCCAGGATAAGCTCGAGATCGACCGGCATATCGGCGGCGGACAGGATCGAGACCGGAAAGATGGCGGCGAGAAAAGCCGCGAGGAGCCTGAATGTTCCGCGCCGCACGCAAAGCCTCCTTTGCCGCCGTCCTGTGAAGAGACTAGGCGCGGCGGCATCGGGGTCAATGGGCCGCCTCATCACGATCCGGTGCATGAAACTCATGGACACCCCAATGTTTCGCACTGGCAGTCGCGTGGCGCAGGCGGTAGAATCCCGGCCGGCGCCCTTCCCGTCCCTCAGGATCTCACCACATGACAAGCGGCCATCCGGCGCGGAAAGCGCGCATCGGCATCATCCTTGCGGGCGTGGCGGCGTTGACGCTTGCGATCAACGACGTCTCGGTGCCGTTCGCTTATGCGCAAGGCTTCAACCCGCCGACCGTGGTGCTGGCGCGCTACATCTTTCTGCTGGGAGGCCTCGTCCTTGCCCTGCCGCTGCTGGGCCTCGGCTTCAGGCTGGCGCGCAACCACGCATTCCATGCGCTGGGTTCCGGCATCACCGCCGCCATCGGGGCGCTCGGCCTCCTTGGCTCCTTCGCCTATATCCCGGTGAGCCTCGGCGTCGTCATCCTCTACACCTTCCCGATCATCACCACCCTCCTCGAATGCGCCCAGGCCCGCCGGTTTCCGGGCGCAATCGAGCTCGCCTGCCTCATCGCGGCATTGATCGGCGTCGGCATCGCCATCGGCCTCAATGACATGAGCCTCGATCCCAGAGGAATCGCGCTTGCCGGCCTGTCGGCGGTGGGCTTCGCCATCTCGATCTTCTGGAACAGCATCAAGCTCAGGACCGCCGACGGCACGATCGTCACCTTCTATATGGCGATCGCGGGCGTGGCGACGGCGGTGCTCTATCTCAGCCTGACGCAAGGCCTGGCCCTGACCGGAGCAGGCTTCACCGGCTGGCTGCCGCTCGCCGTCACCTGCTTCTTCTTCGCCATCTCCTATATCGGCATGTTCAAGGCGGTGGAGCTGGCGGGCGGCGCGCCCACCGCCATGGTGCTCAATCTCGAGCCGGTCTTCGCCATAGGCCTCGCCGCCCTCTTTCTCGGCGAGGCGCTAACCCTGCCGCGCCTCCTCGGCAGCGCGCTGGTCATCGGGGCGGTGGTGCTGTCGGAGTTCTCGCGCGGGCGCAAGGACGTCGCGGTGGAGCTGGCGGGTTAGTTCAGCCTCTTCTTGCTTTCGGGATCGAAGAGATGCGTCGCGGCGCGGTCGAGGACCACGGGCAGGTGCTCGCCGACGCGGACGGTCCTCGTGCCGGGAAGCCGGACGACGAAGTCCCGCCCCTTCTTGCC
Source organism: Taklimakanibacter lacteus (assembly GCA_003576695.1). Lineage (GTDB taxonomy): Bacteria > Pseudomonadota > Alphaproteobacteria > Rhizobiales > Aestuariivirgaceae > Taklimakanibacter > Taklimakanibacter lacteus. Next base: position 380,655 of record QOZQ01000003.1, on the reverse strand, counting down.
GCCTTCGAAATAGCAATGGGCGAGCGCGTCGGCGCCCAGCGTCTCGACGGCGGAAACGGTCAGGAGCAAGTCGACCTTCTCCGTCTCGCTCACCGCGATATGTTCCGGCCTGATGCCGAAGAGGACCGGTGCGCCGACCGCCGGCAAATGCAGGCGCAGATGGTCGAGATCGATCGTCCTGCCCGCCACCACGACACCGCGGCTCTCGGCCGCGACCCTCGCCTCGATGATATTCATGGCGGGCGAGCCGATGAAGCTCGCGACGAAGACGCTGGCCGGCTTCAGATAGACATTCATCGGCGTGTCGATCTGCTCGGCCCGGCCGCCATTCATGACGACGAGCCGGTCGGCGAGCGTCATCGCCTCGACCTGGTCATGCGTCACATAAAGCGACGTGGTGCCGACCTCGCGCTGCAGCGCCTTGATCTCGAGGCGCATCTGGACGCGCAACTTGGCATCGAGATTGGACAGAGGCTCGTCGAACAGGAAGGCGGCCGGATCGCGCACCAAAGCGCGGCCCATGGCGACGCGCTGGCGCTGGCCGCCCGACAATGCGCGGGGCTTGCGGGTGAGATAGGGGCCGAGCTCCAGCATATTGGCGGCGCTGCTGACGCGCTCGGCGATCTCGGTCCTGTTCTTGCCGGCGATCTTGAGGCCATAGGCCATGTTCTCGAAGACGGTCATATGCGGATAGAGCGCATAGTTCTGGAACACCATGGCGATGTCGCGCTCGCGCGGCTCGAGCTGGTTGACGACGCGCTCGTCGATCTCGATCGTGCCCGAGGTGATCTCCTCGAGACCCGCCACCATGCGCAGCAGCGTGGACTTCCCGCAGCCCGACGGACCCACGATCACGATGAATTCGCGGTTGGCGACATCGAGCGAAATGCCGTGGATGACCGGGTTGCGGCCGTAATCCTTGCGGACATCCTTCAGTGAGATCGTAGCCATGTTTCACTTCTCGCTTTCGACAAGGCCCTTGACGAACCAGCGCTGCATCAGGACGACGACCAGGATGGGTGGTGCTATCGCCAGGATGCAGGTCACCATGACGAGGTGCCATTCGGTATCGGCATCGGCGAAGGAGATCATCTTGCGCAAGGCGATGACGATGGTGTTCATCGAGTTGGAATTGGTCATCAGCAGCGGCCAGAGATATTGCGTCCAGCCATAGATGAAGAGGATGACGAAAAGCGCCGCGATATTGGTGGCCGACAGCGGCAGCAGGATGTCCTTGAAGAAGCGCCAGGGCCCGGCGCCGTCGATGCGCGCCGCTTCGAGCAGCTCGTTGGGAATGGTCATGAAGAACTGGCGGAACAGCAAGGTCGCGGTCGCCGACGCGATGAGCGGCACGATCAGGCCGGCATAGGTGTCGATGAGGTTGAGATCGACCATCACCTTGTAGGTCGGCAGGATGCGCACCTCGACGGGCAGCATAAGTGTGATGAAGATGATCCAGAAGAACACCATGCGCAAGGGAAAGCGGAAGAACACGATGGCATAGGCCGACATCAGCGAGATGATGATCTTGCCGATGGCGATACCGAGCGCCACGATGGTCGAATTGAGGAGAAGCGTGCCGACGCCGACGCCACCGATGCGCCCGACGCCGCCGAACAGAGCCTCACTGTAATTGGCGAGGAACTGGTCGCCCGGCAAAAGCGGCAGAGGCGGGCGCAGGATCGTCTGGAGCGAATGGGTCGAGGCGACGAAGACGTAATAGATCGGGAAGGCGACCACGATCAGGCCGAGGATCAACCACAGATGGGCGAATAAACGGCTGCGGGCGCGTGCGATCATGGCGAGGGCCTCGCACCATCCCCTTTCTGTCCATATTCCCCTTCTCCCGTGCGCAGCATGGGAGAAGGTGGCCGACAGGCCGGATGAGGGCTCTTTGGTTTAGACGACCGGAAGAAAGAGCCCTCACCCGCCCTCCGGGCACCCTCTCCCATCCTTCGGACGGGCGAGGGGGAAAACTGGTTAGAGTGCCGTGCAACCCTACCCATAATGCACCCGCCTTTCGATATAGCGGAACTGGATGGCGGTGAGCGCGATGACGATCACCATCAGGATCACCGATTGCGCCGCCGAGTCGCCCAGGATCAGATTGACGAAGCCGTCATTATAGACCTTGTAGACCAAGGTCTCGGTGGTCTTGCCGGGGCCGCCCCCGGTCACCGCATGGATGATGCCGAACGTGTCGAACAGCGCATACACGGTGTTGACGACGAGCAGGAAGAAGCTCGTCGGCGCCAGCAGCGGAAAGACGATCGTCCAGAAGCGCTTCCGGGCGGTTGCGCCATCGATCGCCGCGGCCTCGATCAATGTCCTCGGGATCGCCTGGAGGCCGGCGACGAAGAAGATGAAATTGTAGCTGATCTGCTTCCACGACGCCGCCATGATGATCATGGTCATGGCCTGCGGGCCATTGAGCAGCGGGTCCCAGTTGAGCCCCATGAGCCGCAGCGGATAGGCCAGCGTGCCGAAGGACGGATTGAACAGGAACAGCCACAGCATGCCGGCAATGGCGGGCGCCACCGCATAGGGCCAGATCAGAAGGGTGCGGTAGAAGGTCTTGCCGCGGATGACCTTCTCGGCCTGGACGGCGAGGAGGAGCGCCACCGCCATCGAGATGAAGGCGGTGGCGATGGAGAACACGACCGTGACGGTGATCGAGTTCACATAGGCGGGATCGGCAAGGACGCGCTTGAAGTTGGACAGGCCGACAAATTGGGTCTTCAGCCCGAAAGCGTCCTCGCGCAGCAGCGATTGCCTTAGCGCCTGGCCCGCCGGCCAGTAGAAGAAGACAACCGTGATGGCGAGCTGCGGCAGGAGCAGCAGGTAAGGCAGGAATTTGTGGGGAAAGGTCGCCCGGTTCATCGGTGCGCAGGAAGCCGCCCGCCCGAACGGGCGGCCCCTGCCCTGGATCTAGTTGCCGAGCGCCTGCTTGATCGCCTCATTGCCGCGCTTGACGGCGCTGTCGAGCGCCTGCTGGGCGGTCTGCTCGCCCGCCAGCATCTTCTCGAACTCCTCATTCTCGATATCGCGCACTTGCGGCAGGTTGACGAGGCGCACACCCTTCGAATTGGCGGTGGGCTCCTTGCCCATCATCTGGGTGATCGGCGTCTCGCGGCCGGGATTCTGCTCATAGAAGCCCGACTTCTTCGTCTCCTCATAGGCCTTGAGCGTCACCGGCAGGTAGCCCGACTTCTGGTGCAGATAGGTCTGAACCTCGGTCTTCGACAGATAGGCGAAGAACGCCGCCACACCCTTGTACTGATCCGCCGACTTGCCGGCGAAGACCCAGAGGCTGGCGCCGCCCGGTATGGTGTTCTGCGGCGCCCCCGGCGCGTCGCTGTCATAGGGCAACTGGCCGATGCCGTATTTCATGCCCGATTTGACGATGTCGCCGAGACCGCCCGATGATTCCGTGAAGATGCCGCATTCGCCGGCGAGGAAGATCTGCTTCGCCTCGGAGGTGCGGCCGCCATATTTGAAGGTGCCGTCCTTGGCGAGATCGGCCAGCGCCTGGAAGTGGTTCACGAAAAGCGGCTTGTTGATCTCGAGCTCGGCATCCTGGCCGGCAAGGCCGTTCTCCTTGGTGGCGAAAGGCGTGTCGTTCCAGGCGGCGAAATTCTCGGTGTGGATCCAGGTGAGCCAGGTCGAGGTGTAGCCGCAAGGTGCGGCCCCGCTCGCCTTGATCTTCTTGGCGGCATCCCAGACCTCGTTCCAGGTCTTGGGCGGATTGTCGGCATCGAGCCCCGCTTTCGCGAAGATGTCCTTGTTGAAATAGAGAATGGGGGATGAGGAATTATAGGGGAAGGACAGCATGGTGCCGTCGGGGCGCGAATAATAAGCGACGATGCCCGGCAGATACTGACTCTTGTCGAAGGTCATGCCGGCATCGGTCAGAACCTCGGCGGCGGGCTTGATGGCGCCTTCGGCATTCATCATCACGCCGGTGCCGACATCGAAGACCTGGATGATGTCGGGCGGCTGGCCGGCGCGGAACGCGGCAATGCCGGCATTGAGGGTCTCCGGGTAAGTGCCCTTGAAGACGGGAACGAGTTCAAAATCCTGCTGGCTCGCATTGAAGTCCTTGGCGATCTTGTCGACGACCTCGTTATTGGCGCCGGTCATGGCATGCCACCAGGAGATCTGGGTCTTGGCAAAAGCGGGACCCGCTGCCGTTACGGCCATGGCCAGGAATGCGGCGGCAAGCATTGAACGTCGTTTCATGGATTTCGCTCCCAATTCACTGTTGAGTCAGTTTCTTATTGTTTGGTCATTTTTGCAGCCCGATGACACCGGAGTATTTCATCGTAGCGAGCCGAAATATGAGCCCGCTTTTCCACACTTGGCAATCGGAAATGGGTTAGCCGTTCGTCGAACAACCCATCGCGGGTTCGCCGAATCCGGACCTGTCTCTTACTGGCACAGTCGGAACCTATTGAGCGCGCTCGGGAAAGGCCTTGGCGATTGCGCCCTTCTCCGCCTTGACCACGCCGCGCTCGGTGATGAGGCCGGTCACATATTTCGCCGGCGTCACGTCGAAGGCGTAATTGGCGACCGGCGATCCCGGCGCCACGACATCCACCGTCTCGATGCGTCCGTCCCTGGTGATGCCGGTGAGCTTGGTCACCTCATCGCCGGAGCGCTGCTCGATGGGGATTTCCTTCACCCCGTCATTGACGGTGAAATCGATGGTCGGCGACGGCAGCGCCACATAGAAGGGCACGGCATTGTCATGGGCGGCAAGCGCCTTGAGATAAGTGCCGATCTTGTTGCACACATCGCCCGAGGCGGTAGTGCGGTCGGTGCCGACGATGCACAGATCGACAAGCCCGTGCTGCATCAGATGGCCGCCGGTATTGTCGGGAATGACAGTGTGCCTGACGCCGTGATGGCCGAGCTCCCAGGCGGTGAGCGAAGCGCCCTGGTTGCGCGGGCGCGTCTCATCGACCCAGACATGGATCGGGATGCCGCCCTCATGCGCCATATAGATGGGCGCCGTCGCGGTGCCCCAGTCGACGGTCGCGAGCCAGCCGGCATTGCAATGGGTGAGGACATTCACCGTCTCGCTCGGCTTCTTCTTCGCGGCAATCGCCTTGATGAGCGCGAGACCATGCCGGCCGATCGACTGGTTGATCGCGACATCCTCCTCGCAAATCTCGGCGGCGCGTCCATAGGCGCGCCCGGCTCTCTGCGCGGGCGGGAAGTTCCGCAAGGCCTTCATCATCTCATCGAGCGCCCATTTGAGATTGATGGCCGTGGGGCGCGTCGCATGCAGGCGCTCATAGGCCTTCGACAGCGCCTCGTCCGACGCATCGACCCGGGCCTGCAGCGCCATCCCATAGGCGGCGGTGGCGCCGATCAGCGGCGCGCCCCTGACCAGCATGTCCTTGATGGCGAGTGCGGCGTCTTCGAGCGACCGCAGCGTCACCGTCTCGAAGCGATGCGGGAACTTGGTCTGGTCGATGATCTCCACCGACCAGCCATCCTGGTTGAGCCATATCGTTCGGTAAGGCTTGCCGTCGACTTTCATTGCCGCTCCTCGTTCGAGGGCGCGAACCTGCGCGAGCATCGGCGACGAGTCAACCAATTCCCCTCCCCCTTGTGGGAGGGCTATCGCATATGGAATTTTGCGAGGCTCTTGGAAAGGAGAAATTACTCCCTCCAGTTCCCCTTCTCCCGTCCGGAGGATGGGAGAAGATTCTATGGGGCGGACGACGAGGGTAAGATGCCCAGTGTCGTTACACCATGGATGGAGTGAGCCATGCCAAGTGATCTGAGCAAATCCCTCGTCGCCCTCAAGCAGGATAGCACGTTGATTGCGGTTATCGAGTTGAGTCTGTCGAACTGGCTGGTTGCTGGTCTTGTGCCGCGATTGGATCGCCAGCCGCGCAAGAAGCTCGGCGCCGACCCCGAAGCGCTGTTGGCCTTGCTGCAGCGCTGGCGGGATGAGGCGGTGAAGGTAGGCCAAGCGATCGAGCGCATCGCAGTGGCCTATGAAGCCGGCCGTGACGGCTTCTGGCTGGCTCGCTGGCTCAGGTCGCGTGGCATCGAAGCCCATGTGATCCACCCGAACAGCATCCCAGTGCCGCGCGAGCATCGTCGCGCCAAGAGCGACCGGCTCGATACCGAGCTCCTGCTGCGGGCTTTTCTGGGCTGGCTGCGCGGTGAGCCGAAGCACTGTCATATGGCGCAGATCCCCTCCATCGAAGAGGAAGATCTGAAGCGCCCCAATCGCGAGCATCAGCGGCTGGTCAATGAGCGGACCTCGCTGATCAACCGTCTGAAGGCCTGCCTGATCCGCTTCGGCATCCGCAACTTCAATCCCAAGCTCAAGACCGCCAGCGAACGGCTTGCAGGACTGCTCACTCCGGAAGGTATGCCTCTGCCCGTCAATACCCTCACCGAGCTCGGCCACGACCTGGCCAGGCTGCATCTGATCAAGACGCAGCTCAAGGAGATCGAAAGCCGCCGGGCCAAACAACTGGCTGCGGAGCCAAAACACAGGCACGCCACCGCGGTAGACCAATTGACCCGCGTGGTAGGTCTGGGGGTCGAGACCGCCGACATGCTGGACAGCGAGATGTTCTGTCGGCCGTTGCGTGACCGCTGGGCGGTCGCCCGTTATGGCGGGCTCACTGGCTCGCCCGATGAGAGCGGGCAAAGGCGGCGCGAGCAAGGCCTGGCGCGCGCCGGCAATGGTCGGGTCAGACGTGGCATGATCCAGTTCGCCTGGCGCTTCCTCAGATTCCAGAAGGACAGTCCACTGGCGCAATGGTACGAGCGCAAGACACAAAGTGCGCGCAAGGATGTGCGCAAGCTGATGATCGTGGCGCTTGCCCGCAAGCTGCTCATCGCCTTGTGGCGCATGATTACTCAGGGTGTGATCCCCGAAGGCATCAGGTTGTGCCAGGCAGTTTAAGAGGAAGAAAGCAAAGGAGGAGGCTGGACAGCGTTCATTTGAAGAGAGGTTTTGGCACTCAGTGCCATTCACGACCCGGGGTGATGGCTGACCGTTACACCACCATGGCTTTGATGCCGCGGAGAAGATTGGAGCCAGCATCACGGAACTTGCCGCAGATGCGCATGACTGCATCATGGTTCGGTCCTCAGGGCCACCGTATACAAGGCTGTGGCGGAAGTCTTCGCCACATCATGCAAGTTCCCCTCAGGTCGTTCGCCTCGATCCATCACCTGTGCACCCGTCTTGCCAAACTGAAGGAGTAAAAATGTGTGAAAGCGATCTTGACAAAAAAAGCCCCATACAAGGTGGCCGACAGGCCGGATGAGGGCTCTTTCTCGAAGCACGCGAAGCCTTCAAAAGCTGTTCTTGTTGTAGGCAAAGAGCCCTCACCCGCCCTATCGGGCACCCTCTCCCATTGCTTCGCAACGGGCGAGGGGGAAAAATGGAGACAGCCTACCTGGCTCAAGAATTTTCATATGCGATTGCCCTTCCCACAAGGGGGAGGGTAAATGGCTACGCAGCCTCCAGCAGCAGTCCCGACATATGCGAGTGGCGCTCAAGGATGAAATCATGCAGCCTTGCCGGATAATCCTGCGCCACGGCCGAGGCCACCGAGGCACGCGCCTTCAGGGCCTTGCGCCAGCGCGCGAGCTTCGGCTTGCCGGCCAGGATGCCGAAATCCTCGATGGTGTCGAAGACGTCGAAATAGCGGAAGACCGGGCCGAAAGCGGCATCGACCAGATGGAAGGTTCCGCCGTCGAACCAGGGTTCCGCCTTGACGCGGGCCTCGAGGCGCTCGAAGCGCTGGATGAGGTCACGGCGCTTCTGTTCGAAAGTCTCGGCATTCGTCGCGGTATAGAACCCCCAGATGTCGGAGAGCACGACGCTTGCGAATTCGATCCAGGCGCGATGATCGGCGCGCCTGACGGCGTCGGAGGGATGCAGAGGCGGCGCGACCGTATCTTCGAGGAATTCGGCGATCACCGTCGATTCGAAGATCACGTCGTCCTCCACCTTCAGCACCGGCACCTTGCCGAGCGGCGAGATTTCCAGGAACCAGTCCGGCTTCTGGCTGAGATCGATATCGATCCTTTCGAAATCGACACCCTTCTCCTTGAGCGCGATCACCGCCCTTTGCACATAGGGGCATAGAGCGTGGCTGATGAGAGTGAGTTTCGTCATGGGGCCTCACATTGTCTGCATGAAATGTTCTTCTCACCCGGCCGAAGCCGGGTGAGCCATCTTCCCCGCAAGGAGAAGGGACAAGACTAAGCGGCGATCAGGCCTTCGGCCTTGAGCGCTTCCTGCACCTTGGGACGGGCGGCGACCCGGTCCATGAAGGCCTGCAGATTGGGGAAGCTCTTCAGGTTCATGCCGAGGAAATTCACCCAGTTGATGATGGTGAAGGCATAGGCATCGGCGGCGGAGAAAGTCTTGCCGAGGATGAAGTCGTTGCTCTTCAGATGGGCGTCGAGCTCGGCGAAACGCTTGTTGAGCTTGTCCTTGACCGCCGTCTTGGTCTCGGCCGGGGTGTCCTTGTACCAGAGCCAGGAGAAGTTCTTGTGCAGCTCCGTGGCGACGAAAGCCAGCCACTGCTGGGCGCGGTAGCGCTCGGGCGTTCCCGCCTTCGGCATCAGGCCCGCTTCCGGCTTCTGGTCGGCGAGGAACTGCACCAGCACATTGGCCTCCGTCAGCACCGGCTCATCCGCCTTGACGCGGATCGCCGGCACATAGCCGCGCGGATTGACATCATAATAGTCGGTGCCGTCGGTGAGCTTGTGGGCGGCAAGGTCGACCTTCTCGAGATCGAGTGCGATGCCGGCTTCCTTGGCCACGATATGGGGAGCCAGCGAGCAGGCACCGGGCGAATAATAGAGCTTCATGTTAGTCTCCTTTGGGACTCAGTTTGATGCAAGTGCATTGACATTAATGCAGTTGCATCTATATGTCAAGCTTGATGCAGATGCATGAATCTCTAGGATAGCGGCGATGGCCGAGGAAAAGCGGATCGACAAGGTTTTGCATGTCTGGGTGCGGCTCATCCGCGCCCATGACAAGGTCGTGCGCAAGGTCGAGGCTGCGGTGAAGGCCAAAGGGTTGCCGCCCATCGCCTGGTATGACGTGCTGCTCGAGCTCTCGCGCGAAGGCGGGCGCCGGATGCGGCCGCTGGAACTCGAGAAGGAACTGCTGGTCGCCCAGTACAATCTCTCCCGCCTCCTCGACCGAATGGAGGCGGCGGGACTCATCGAGCGCATCGCCTGCCCCGGCGACGGGCGCGGCCAGATGATCCAGCTGACGGCGGAAGGCCGCGCCATGCAGAAGCGAGTCTGGCCGGCCTATCGCGATGCCGTCGAAGAGACTCTGGGACCCGATCTTCCGGAGAAGGACCTCGAGCAGCTGGCAAAACTTCTCGGCGCCATCGGCGGTCACCTCCGTCCAAACGCTTGCGATTAAGGTTCTATAAAGAACCCTTTGAAGCCCCACGCGATTTTTCGGGTTCCGGGCAAAATTTTTCTTGAATGCGACGTGAGAATCCATCATATCACGGTCGCCCAAAGTCGCACGTGCCTGTGGGCGTCCCCCGGATCCTCAAGAAGGTCTCCGGGACGGTACTAGGGACATGATCCCTAGCGGTCGGTCAAGACCGCGGACGCCTTGAAGCAACGACGGTGCGGGCTTTTTTGGTCTCGGACTGGCTGGTCCAACAGTCAGCGTTACTGAAGAGGCACCACTTTCCTTGCCCGAAGTGCGGATGGGATTTCCCTCCAATCAAAGGCAGACAAACCGCGGTGAATGCGAGGCGCGCAAGCGCCCGGACAATCATCGCACTCGACGGCCCGAAAGGCGGCCGGCCCGTTCCCGTCTCCATCGCGGGGGCGTGCCATCGCACCTCCAAGGCCATCCACTGCTGACCCTGATGGGGGAGATACGCCTATGGCCACGCAACGCATGATCGACTTCCTCGCCGACCGACGACCCGAGGGCCCCTGCCTCGTCGTCGACCTCGAGATCATCCGCGACAATTATCTCCGCTTCGCCCGCGCCATGCCGGCCACCCGCATCTTCTATGCGGTGAAGGCCAATCCGGCGCCCGAAGTGCTTTCGCTGCTCGCCGGCCTCGGCTCGTCCTTCGACACGGCTTCGGTGCCCGAAATCGAAATGGCGCTCGCCGCCGGCGCCACGCCCGACCGCATCTCCTTCGGCAACACGATCAAGAAGGAGCGCGATGTCGCGCGCGCCCACCAGCTCGGCGTGTCGCTCTATGCCGTCGATTCCATCGAGGAAGTCGAGAAGGTCGCCCGCGCCGCTCCCGGCGCCCGCATCTTCTGCCGCATCCTGACCGATGGCGCCGGCGCCGAATGGCCGCTGTCGCGCAAATTCGGCTGCGCCACCGAGATGGCGATCGACGTGCTGGACCGCGCCCATAAGCTCGGCCTCCAGGCCTATGGCATCTCCTTCCATGTCGGCTCGCAGCAGACCAAGACCGATGGCTGGGATTCGGCCCTGGCCCAGTCGGCTCAGATCTTCCGCACGATGGCGGAGCGCGGCATCACCTTGTCGATGGTCAATCTCGGCGGCGGCTTCCCGACCCGTTACCTCAAGCAGGTTCCGGGCGTCGGCGCCTATGCCCAGGGCATCGAGCAGTCGCTCGCCAGGCATTTCGGCAATGCCATCCCGGAAACGATCATCGAGCCGGGCCGCGGGATGGTCGGCAATGCCGGCGTGATCAAGGCGGAAGTCGTGCTCGTGTCGAAGAAGCATGCCGACGACAAGGCGCGCTGGGTCTATCTCGACATCGGCAAGTTCGGCGGCCTGGCCGAGACGATGGAGGAAGCGATCCGCTATCCGATCCTCTCTGAGCGTGACGGCGATGCCAGGGGCCCCTGCATCATTGCAGGTCCCACCTGCGACAGCGCCGATGTGCTCTATGAGAAGACGCCCTACGACCTGCCGCTTTCGCTCACCGTCGGTGACGAGGTGCTGATCGACAATACGGGCGCCTACACGACGACCTATTCGTCGATCGCCTTCAACGGCTTCCCGCCGCTGCAGACCTACATCATCTAACTTCAGCGATCCCGAGATGCCTGCCCTGAGCTTCAGGTTTGGGGCGGCATCAGAGGCGGGCGCGCTTCCCGCCAAAGTTGCTCGACTTTGGCGACAAGGAAGCGCGCAAAAGTAAATTAATCGAGCCCTTTTTCCCACTCGGGTCCCCCGAGTGGGAAGGGCTCTATAGAGGCCAGAATGGTCACCATCACGCCTGAAACTGCGACCGATCTTCCGGCCCGCGAAGCCCTTCTCGACCGCGCTTTCGGCAAGGCCGAGCGCCGGCGCAAGACATCCGAACGGCTGCGCGAGAACCGCCTGCCGGCGGAAGGCCTTGCCTTCACCGCGCGCAACCGCCGCGGCCGGGTCATCGGCACGCTGCGCCTGTGGGACATCACTGCAGGATCGGCCGGTCCGGCGCTGCTGCTCGGGCCGCTTGCCGTCGACTGCGCCTATCAGAAGCGCGGCATCGGCGGCCGCCTGATGCGCCATGCGATCGAGGAGGCCCGCAAGCTCGGCCACAAGGCCGTGCTGCTGGTGGGCGATGAGCCCTATTACGGCCGCTTCGGCTTCTCGCGCTCGAGCGTCGAAGCCTTGAGCCTGCCGGGACCGGTGGCGCTCGAGCGCTTCCTCGGGCTCGAGCTTGCGGCGGACTCGCTTGCTGGCGCCGAGGGCATGATCTCGGCCAGCGGGCGGATGATCCCGGTCAATGACGACACGGCGGTGCGCCAGACGGCGTAAGCGCGCTCCCCGATCACTCGCGTCAGTGGGGCGAGGGTTTACTTCCCTCCATCCGTCACCCCGACGAAAGTCGGGGGCCCACTAAATTGGTGAAGCGCGGCGAGCGCCGCCCGGTTGCGCTTATTCAATGGGTCCCGGCTTTCGCCGGGATGACGATAAATGGGGCTGCCATCTTGCCTTTGCGGACGGACGCGTGCGAGATTCGGGAAATGTCAGAATGGTATGAAGCGCGCCGGAAGCTTGCGCCGCGGCCGCGCCCGCAAACAGCCCCGCTGAGAATGAAAATTCCCTGCTCGACTTTCCAAGTCATTGATATCGTTCAGGGTGGAAGTTTTTCGCTAAAATTCCCTGTAATTCCCTGTAATTCCCTGTATCCGAACCCCGGCCAGGCCGCCGAAGCCGGGGACTTGCTTACCGGTAGACCACTCGTTTTTCACCGGTGAAACACCCCGAGACCCACCAGATCATCCGGTGAGAAACTCAGTGACCTTGTCCTCTTCGAGGACGAACAACCGGTCCTTGTCGTTGCGCACGAAGCCCAGACGCTCATAAAAGCGCGCCGCGCCCTCATTCGTGTCATAGACTTCGAGCTTGATGAAGCGGGCACCCTTTTGCCTCCCGCGGCGCGCCGCTTCGCGCAGGAGCTTCACACCGAGACCCTGGTTGCGCGCTTTCCCGTCGATGAAAAGGTCGACGACATAGAGCCCCTTGGCATCGCGCCAGGTCGAATAGGTGAGGAGCGTCAGGCAGGCGCCGAGAATGCCGCCCGCATCCTCGGCCAGGGTCACATCGATGAGGTCGCCATGGGCAATGAGACTTTCGGCAGTGAGCTTGGGGATGACATCCACGCCCGTATCGCGCGCCAGACCCTGGACCATCGCCACGACCTGCGGCGCATCTTCCCCGCGCATGGGCCTGATGGTCAGCGTCATGATCCAAGTCCTTCGAGCAATGACGCCAGATTGGCGCCCAGGCTTGCCGAGGGATAGCCGCCTTCCTGCACCGCCAGCATCGGCAGCTTCAGCCCGGCAAGGTCGCGGCCGATCGTGGCGAAATCGGCCGTCTCGATGGCGAAGCCCTGGAAGGGATCATCGATCGCGATATCGAGCCCCGCCGCGATGACGAGCATATCGGGCGCAAAGTCTGCGATGCGGCGGAAGGCTTTCGCCAGCGCCGCGCGATAGTCATCGATCCTTGTGCCGCGCGGCAGCGGCAGATTGAGGTTGAAGCCTTCGCCCGCGCCCCTCCCGGTCTCTTCCGCATAGCCCCAGAAGAAGGGATAGAAGCGCTTCGGATCGGCATGGAGGGAAACCGTGAGGATATCGGCACGGTCATAGAAGATCGCTTCCGTGCCATTGCCGTGATGCACGTCGATATCGAGGATCGCCACGCGCCGCCCGGCGCGGGTGAGTATTTCCGCCGCCAGTGCCGAATTGTTGATGTAGCAGAAGCCCGCCGCGACATCGGAGGCCGCATGATGTCCGGGCGGCCGGCACAGCGCATAGGCAAGCGTCTCGCCCTCGAGCATCAGGCCAGCTGCATGAGCGGCCGTCGCGGCGCTGGCTTTCGCCGCGTCCCAGGTCCTGTCCATGATCGGACAGGAGCCGTCGCCCAGATGATAGCCCACTTGCCCCACGACCGAATCCGGATAGCCGACCGGCGCCAGGCTGGCGCGTCCCAGCGCATGGATATTGGGGGCTGGAGTATCCGCCGCCTCGGGCTGGCGGTGCCAGCGCTCCCACAGCGTGTCCATGAAGGCGAGGTAGCGTGGCGCATGCACCAGAGCCAGGGTCTCGTTGCCGATCGGCGCCGGCGCAACCAGCCTGCCGCCGGCACGCTTTACGCCCTCGAGCAGCATGTCGATGCGCTCGGGCCGTTCCGGCATGGGTTTCGGCTTGCCGGCGACCATGAAGCTCGGCGGATTGTGCAGACGTTGCATGTCGGCGAAGACGGTGAACATGATTTACCTAAGAAGCATCGTCGGCCCAATCCTCATGCCCGTGCCGCACGCGGATAATGAGAATATCGTCGCCTACTTCGATCCGATAGACGACAAGATGAGCTTTGAAGGGATGGATGCGCACGGGTGGTGATATTTCGAGGCGCTCGCGCGCCATGCGAGGATTGGCGGCGATCAGATCGAGGATCGCGAACAGTTCATCATGATACTGCCTGGCTTGTGAAGTCCCGAACAGGCGGATACCAGCCTCAGCAATTGCGATAATGTCTTCTTCCGCTGCACGAGACAGAAGAAAACCCATGAGTTATTGCCGCGCCTTGGTCCGCGTCACCGCCGACGAAAAAAGCTCATCTTTTGAACGATTGCCGGCACCACTTTTCGATCCTTCATCGACGAAACGCTGCATGGCGGCAATCTTGCCGCTGCGTTCCTGATCCTTGCGAATGAGATCGCGCACGTAGTCGCTGGCATTGGCGTAACGCCCTGTTTTCATTTGTGCTTCGACCCAGTCTTTCATAAGATCAGGCAGGGATACATTCATAGTCGCCATGTCGGCCTCCATAACGCGAGCATGACACAAATTGGCAAAGATTGTCAAAACTCTAACCTGCGCATTACTCACTTTCATTCCATGAGATACTCCGCATGACCAAGCAGCCGCTTCCCGCCAGCATCACGACAGCCGGCGCCAATCTTCCCAAGGCCAAATGGGCCAAGGGCAGCTACATTCATGATGCCAATGGCAAGCAGTATATCGACGGATCGAGCGGCCCCGCCGTCTATTGCATTGGTCACGGCAATGAAGAGGTGAACGCCGCCATCGCCGACCAGCTTTCACGCATCGCGCATGGCTATCGCTACAACTTCACCACCGATGCCTTGGAAGAGCTGACCCAGATCGTGGCCCAAAAATGCGGCGGCAGCCTCAAGCACATGGTGTTCGTCACCGGCGGGTCGGAAGCGGTGGAGAGCTGCCTGAAGCTCGCGCTGCAATATCATGCCGCGAAGGGCGAGATGAGCCGCCGTCGTTTCATCGCGCGCGAACGCTCCTGGCATGGCAATACGCTGGGCGCGCTGTCGGTGTCGGGTTTCCTCGAAAGGCGCGCGGCTTTCGAAGGGGCGCTCGTCCCCGCCTCCCATCTCTCGCCTGCCAATGTCTATCGCCCGCCCGCGGGCGCCACAGCCGAAACCACGGGCGAAGCCTGTGCCAAAGAGCTCGAGGACGAGATCCTGCGGCTCGGCGCGAAGAATGTCGCCGCCTTCATCTTCGAGCCGGTGGTCGGTGCCGCCGGCGGCTGTGTCCCAGCCCCTCCGGGCTATTCCAGGCGCGTGCGCGAGATCTGCGACCGGCACGGCATATTGCTGATCGCGGACGAGGTCATGTCGGGCGCCGGGCGCTGCGGCCCCTGGCGGGCTTTGGCGCATGACGGGGTCGAGCCCGACATCATGTCGGTCGCCAAGGGCCTGGCGGCGGGCTATTTGCCGCTGGGCGCGGCCGTCTATTCACAGAAGGTTGCCGACGCGATCGTCCCCGTCCATGGCGGTGCCCTCACCGGACACACATTCACCGGCCACACCGCCTGCTGTGCCGCGGGCGTCGCGGTGCAGAAGATCGTCACGCGCGAGAAGCTGGTCGAGCGGGTGATGGAATGGGGGCCGAAGCTTGTCGACATGATGCGCGAGGCAACCTCCGACATCGAGGCGGTGGGCGACATTCGCGGCCGCGGCTTCTTCCAGGCGCTCGAGCTGGTGAAGGACCGCAAGACCAGGGCGCCCTTCCCGGCCGAGCTCAAGCTTTATATGCGCATTCGCCAGCAAGCCCTTGAAAACGGACTCATTTGCTATCCCGTGGGCGGCAATGTCGATGGCGTCGCCGGCGACTGCGTGATCCTGGCGCCGCCCTATAATGCGAGCCCGAATGAGCTCGGCGAGATCGTCGACAAGATGGCGAAGTCGATCCGCCAGGTGCTGGCGAGCGTGAGGTAGCGCGTTCCACATTCAATTCCCCTCCCCCTTGTGGGGAGGAATTTGAAAGGGCTGTTGAAGGGGAGCTTTACTCTTCTTCATTTCCCCTTCTCCCGTCCGGAGGATGGGAGAAGGTGCCCGAAAGGGCGGATGAGGGCTCTTCCTCGAAGTATGCGAGATTCTGAAAGCATTGAGTATCGGGACTAAGAGCCCTCACCCGCCCTTCGGGCACCCTCTCCCATTGCTTCGCAACGGGCGAGGGGGAAATTGGAGGTGGCTCGCCTACTTCGGAAATTTCAAATGCGATTGCCCTCCCCCTTGTGGGGAGGATAAACCTTTACGACTTCCCATTTCCTGACAAGATCAACGCACTCCCCCTGAGTGCGTCGCGGAAGGCATCGTCGAAATTCACATCCTTGATCGTCCAGCCATGGGCAGCCTTGCCGTCGAAGAGCCGCCATTCCGCCGCCCAGCCCAGCGTGCCCTTGTTCCAGACAAGCTTTCCGGTGAGAGCGAGATCAGCCCCCACAGTCTTGGCCAAGCGGCCGAGCTTCTCGGGCCCGGCTGAAGACAAGGTGTTGGCGATGAGCCCTTCCCTGGCGAAGTCGGCTTCGCTCGGCAGCATCACGGGCATGCCGGTCTGCCAGGACGCCGCAACGAGCGAATCCCGCTGATCGCGGCCAAAGGTGCCGTCGCTTGCCAGCGCATAGACGTTGGAAGCGTTGTCGACGACGAGGAACAAGGCAAGCCGCGGACGCTTGCCGGCCCATGGCTTGCTTCCCAGCCGCTCAAGGGCGGCATCCACCATATGCGGATCGAAAGTGATCGTCAGGTAATAGGGCCGGTCGCGCGTGCCCTGCTCGTCATGGATCTGTCTGCCTGCGAGACGATCGCGAAAGCTGTATTCCGTGACGAGCAATGTTCCCCCGGCGGCGAGTTCCGCGGCGCGCGGATCGCGCAGCAGCCGGGCATCGCCCGACACCTTGGCCAACACGTCGAGCAGCAAGCCGGGCACAGCGGGAATCCGGATTTCATCGCGTATGCCGGTGACCAGGGTGCGGCCACGGTAGAGATCACTCTCCGCACCCGCGGCCCATGCAATGCCATTCGCCACCAGAACCAGAAGCAGGACATAGACAGGGCGCATGGGCATTTCCTAGTTGAAGGGGGTCCAGATCACCTGGTCGATACGGCCGGCGCCGGTCGCCAGCATCACCAGCCGGTCGAGGCCAAGCGCTACACCGGAAGCTTCCGGCATCGTCTCCAGCGCCTCAAGAAAAGTCTCATCGATCGGATAGCGCTCGCCATAGAGCTTCTGCTTCAGGGCCATATCGGCCTCGAAGCGGCGGCGCTGCTCGACCGGATCGGTGAGCTCGCCGAAGCCATTGGCAAGCTCGACACCGCAGGCATAGAGCTCGAAGCGCTCGGCGATGCGCGGGTCCTTCGGGCTGACGCGCGCGAGGGCCGCCTCGACGGCCGGATATTCGAAAAGCACGGTCGGCCGGCTTTGTCCCAGTTGCGGCTCGACCTTCTCGACCAGGATGCGGCTGAAGATGTCGGACCAGGAATCATCCTTGGCAAAGGCAATATCTTGCGCCTCGGCCTGCGCCGCCAGCGCTTTCCGGTCGGCGCCTTCCGCGCTCAGGGTCGCCAGAAGGTCGATCCCGGCATGGCGCGAAAAGGCCTCCGCCACGCTCAGATACTCCGCTTCGCCGGAGGGATCGCAGGTCTTGCCGCGCCAGGTGAGCGCATTGCCGCTCACGCGGGACGCCAGCTTCAGCATGCCCACCGTGTCGGCGATGATCTGCTCATAGGGCTCATTTGCCCGATACCATTCGAGCATGGTGAATTCGGGCGCGTGGAGCGGGGTGCGCTCGCGGTTGCGGAAGCAATGGACCATGCTGAAAATGCGCTTCTCGCCGGCGGCCAGCAGCTTCTTGCAGGCAAATTCGGGCGAGGTGTGCAGGTAGCGGTCTTCGCTCGAGCCGTCGGGATTGACGAGCGGCGCCTTGAAGGCATGGAGATGGGTCTCGTTGCCGGGCGAGACCTGGAGCGCCCCGCAATCGACCTCGAGGAAATCCTTGGCCCGGAACCAGTCGCGGATCGCTCCCACGATGCGGCCCCGCATCATCAGGAAAGGCCGACGGTCGGCATGGATATCGGGGCGCCACCAGGGCGAAACAGGTGTCAAAACAAAGAACTCCGGCAGGGCTTGGCTTATGGCATGGCGGCTGCTAATACCCGCCCAACCCAATTCAGCAAATGCTTTATTTATAGAGAGATTTCGTGGCCAAGATCATCGCAAGCGCCGTGCGTAAAGGCAATGTCATCGAGCATGAGGATGGCAAGCTCTATGTCGTCCTGAAGGCTGAAAGCTTCCACCCGGGCAAGGGCACGCCCACCACCTCGATCGACATGCGCCGCATCTCGGACGGCGTGAAGACGGTGGTGCGCTACAAGACGACCGACCAGGTCGAGCGCGCTTTCGTGGAGACGCTGCCGTTCAACTATCTCTATCAGGACGGCGACCAGTATGTGTTCATGAACCCGGATAATTTCGAGCAGATCCACCTGCCCGCCGACCTCATCGGCGACAGTGCGGCCTATCTCCAGGAAAACATGGAATGCATGATCGCGCTGTTCAACAGCGTGCCGATCACCATCGAATTGCCGCAGCGCGTGACGCTCGAGATCGTCGAGACCGAGCCTGTCATCAAGAACCAGACGGCGGCCTCCTCCTTCAAGCCGGCGGTGCTGTCGAATGGCGTGCGCACCGCGGTGCCGCCCCATATCGCCACCGGCACCCGCGTCGTCATCGCGACGGAAGACGGCTCTTACGTTGAGCGCGCGAAGGACTGATCCTTCGCCTCGTCACCGAATCTGTCATCCCGGCGAAAGCCGCTATCGGATTCACACATCGCAGAAGGATAGCCACTTACCCTCGCCCCGCTTCAGCGGGGAGAGGGAGGGACCCATTGCGACCTTGCTCCGCTGAAGCAGTAAGATTCTGCTCTGTCGAAGGAAAATCTCGGCTTCGCGAAGGCGAGAGCAATGGGAGGGTGAGGGGCCCGCGGGGATTTGGCCTTGAGTCTTCGATCAACACGGTAACGCAAGCCCATTGCCCCTCACCCTTCCCACCGCTGCGCGGTGGGCCCCTTCCCTCTCCCCGCTGCGCTTCGCTTGCAGGGCGAGGGTAAAAGCCTCACCCGACAGATGTGACCGAAGCGTAGGCTTCAATCACCAACTTCCGGAAAAAGTGTCGTTGCAGGATCGCGCGAAGCCCGGGCGGCGCATGGGCCGGAGCCGATCATATGGGATGCCTGTCCAGCACGACCGCGTGGCGGTCATGCACAGGGGTAGCCGGATATTTATCTCCGCTCGAGAACAATCTGCCCGAGATCGGTCGGCATTTTGCCCCCTATTTCAACTGGATCACTGCGATAGCGCGTCCTTGCGCCTTCGCAAGAAATCTCCACGACATATGAGCTGCGACCGGGAGGTCCGGTCGAAGAAAAAGTGAATTCGCCAGCGATCTCACGATAAACAACACGGGGGCCGCCCGCTGTAGAAAACAGCTCCAAACGGCACTTTTCAAAGAGCTTGCGATTACCGTCCGATACGCGTCCTGTTATCTCCAGCCTGCCATCAGCAGCCAATGGCAGACAGGCGCTCACTATCAGGGCTATTGACGCTGGAATTACGAGCCTTGGCATCACGCCTCGATCTCGGTCACGGCGATGGCCAAAGAGCGGTCTCTCCTTCCAAACTCAAGCACTGATTGACGATCGCTCCATCAATATCGCCGCCTTCACGATAAGCGCGCTGCCAACAGTCACTCAATGCACTGCTTCTCGCAAAACCTCCCCAACCATTTTTTCTTATGGCACCCAAATACCTGACAGCGCGGTCAGTCCCCAAAGAGGCTGCGCCCAGCAGCAATGAGTAGCCTTCCTCCTGTTCGCCCTTCTTGTCTTTCTCGTTCATATCCAGCTTGCCATGATACATCAGGGTACCCAGCGCGAATTGCTCTTCTGGGCATCCTGATCCGGCACCTGGAGCCAAGGCGTCATATACGCCTTTGTAATCTCCGGACTTGAGAAGCTGGCCAATAGCCTCTCCCTCATCCTCCGACAGACAACGTTGCGTAGATCCGGCGGCGGCCGACCATGTCAGCGCAACGGCAATTCCGATTGTGGCGAGCGCGTCACGCCATTTCATTGTCTTTCCCGCATCCCTCACCACCCAGGTGCCAGCAAGGCTCGGGGCAAACTGTGGCAATTTTGGCTTCAATCGCCAACTTCCGGATAGAGCGCCGTTGCGAGGTCGCGCACGGCCTGGGCGGTGCGGGGGCCGAAACCGATCATATAGGGGCCATCGAGCACGATCAGCGCGCCGTTCTTCGCAGCGGGCGTCGGCTTGAGCGCCGGGATCGCGAAGACATGATCGGCGGTTGGCCCACCCTTGCCGTCGCTCATCAGGAGGATGGCGTCGGGCGCCGCCTCGAGCAGATACTCCTCCGATGCCGCCTTATAGCCCTGCATCGCGCTCATCGGATTGATGCCACCGGCATAGGTGATGATGGCATTGGCGGCCGTGCCGGCGCCGGCGGCGCTCAGGCGGGTGAGGCCATGGAAAAAGACGACCTTCTTGCGCTTCACGGGCGGGATCGCCGCGGTCAGGCGGGTCGCTGCGGCGAAATCGTCTCGTACCGACTGGGTGAGGCGCTTGCCCTCTTCTTCCAGCTTCAGGGCACCGGCGACCAGCGCGATCTTCCTTTCGATGCCTTCGAGTGTGTTGTCCTCAGGCACCAGCAGCAGCGGAATGGCGGTCGTCTTCAGGACCTCGACCACCGGCGGCGGTCCGATATCCTCGGACGCGATGATGAGGTCAGGCGCCAGCGCCAGCACGCCTTCCGAGGAAAGCGCGCGTCGATAGCCGACATTGGGCTTGGCGAGGGTCTCGGCCGGGTAGCGGCTGCCGCGGTCGACCGCCACGACCCGCTTGCCCGCGCCCAGCGCATGGACGATCTCGGTGACATCGGAGCCCAGCGTCATGATGCGCTGCGCCGGCCCGATTTCGACCTCGCGCCCGGCTGCGTCGATGACCGTCTGGGCTCCCGCCTGCGGCATCAAAGCAACCAGGAGAAGCATGCTGCAAAGCACCCACAGGCGCCGGCCGACAAGTGAATTCGCCAAGAGATTCAACCTTCTGTAGAATTTTTATGAGAATGTGATTCAACGGTCACATAATACTTGACTATATTAGTCAGGATTAAATAAGCAAGGGGTGCAATCCCGAGCCCGCCGGAAACCATCCCTGGTTTCAGCCAGCCATTGATCCTCATCAGAAGGAGATGTGGCTGTGCCACGCATCAAGACCATACTCATGGCGGGAACCGCTTTGGCGTCCGTCCTTGTCCTCACCCCCTCCCCGGCTGCCGCTCAGAGCACGACGAAGCCCAAGGCCGAAGAGCAGCAGGAGGCGGAGACCTCCACCGCCAAGGCCGACCGCGAGACCCTGCTCGACACCATCACCATCTCGGCGACGATGATCAACGAGGCGGTGTTCGATTCGCTTTCGGCAACCTCCTATGTGGGAGACAAGGACCTCGAGCGCATCCAGGCCAATACGCCGGCCGACATCTTCAAGACCACGCCCGGCGTCGGCGCCTCGATGAATGGCGATGACCCGGCGACCGCCATCAATATCCGAGGGCTCCAGCAATATGGCCGCGTCGTCGTCACCCTCGATGGCGCGCGCCAGGATTACTGGCGCGTCGGCCATGGCTCGGGCTCCTTCTATATCGAGCCCGATTTGCTCAAGGCCGTGACCGTGATCAGGGGCCCCGTCTCCAATGCCTATGGCTCGGGCGGCATTGGCGGCCTCGTCGCCTTCGAGACCAAGGATGCGGGCGACTTCCTCAATGCCGACGAGCAATATGCGATCAGCGAGAAGATCGCCTATGAGAGCAATGGCGAGGGCTTCACCACCAGCACCACGGCGGCGATCCGGCCGCATCAGGCCTTCGACATCATCGGCAATGTAAACTGGCGCGACCGCGATGCCTATGAGGACGGCCATGGCGATGAGGTGCGCTGGACCGGCGAGGAAGTGACGAGCGGCTATGGCAAGGCGACCTTCCGCCCGGCGCAAGGCCATGAGATCAAGCTCGGCGCCATCATCCAGCGCTACGAGGACTATGTCACCGGCTCCAGCGGATCGACCTCCGCAACCTTGAGCCGCTATGATGCCGATACGATCAACAACACCTATACCGCGAAATACACCTATTTCGATCCCGACGACCGCCTGCTCGATTATGCTTTCACCGCCTATCACAACAAGACGAAGGCCGAGCAGACGCAGGTGTGGCCGACAAGTTCAATCGGCAATTTCCGCTACTATGACGTGCGCACCACAGGCATATCGGGACACAACTCCTCGCGCTTCGATTGGATGGGCCTCGCCCACACGCTGACCTATGGCGGCGATTATTACTATCTCGAAGGGGAATCCTCCGCCTCGCATTTCGGCCAGGGTGAAGCCCAGGCCTATGGCGGCTTCCTGCAATGGATGGGTCACTACAGCAGCTGGCTCGAGCTCATCGCCGCCATCCGCTATGACGGCTATCATCTCGACGGTGAGACCAAGGGCACGACGACGACGCCGCCCGAGGACGAGTCGCTGGATGGCGACCAGGTGTCGCCCCGCTTCACGGTCGGTGTGACGCCCTTCACCGGCTTCCAGCTCTTCGGCGGCTATTCGGAAGGCTATCGCGCCCCCGGGCTTCAGGATGTCTTCCGCGGCTCCGGCGCCCACGACACGGCCGATGGCTATATTCCGAATTTCGGGCTGAAGCCCGAAGTGGCCAAGAGCTGGGAAGGCGGCGTCAATCTCAAATATGACGGCATCCTCACCGAGAGCGATATCCTGCGCGGCAAATTCACCGGCTTCTACACCAAGGTCTATGACTATATCGAAACCGACTTCACCATCACGCCGCGCATGACCGACAATATCGGCACGGCCCGGCTGCAAGGCGTGGAGGCCGAGCTCATCTATGATCTCGGCTGGGGCTTCATCAACCTGACGGGCGCCCTCATCGATGCCGAGCTGATCGACACCGACAATCCGAAATACAAGGGCCAGCCGCTGGAGAATGCGCCGCTCGACAAGTTCTCGGCAACGGTGGGCTTCCGCGCCTTCGAGGACCAACTCATCTTCGGCGGCCAGTATCTGGCGGTGGGCGAAGTCAAGCGCACCCAGCGCTCTTCGGGCACCAATCCCGGCCAGGTCGACGGCCCGGCGCAATATAGCGATGCCTTCGAGCTGGTGAACCTGTTCGCCAACTGGATCGTGTCGGAGAATCTCAAGATCGATCTCGCCGTCGAGAACCTGTTCGATGTCGCCTATACTGATCCGCAAAGTGCGTGGAGCTACACGTCCGATGTCGAACAGGGCAAGGGCCGCACCTTCAAGATCGGCGTCACGACGCGGTTCGGCGGATGACGGGAGCCAGAATGATGACTGAACTGAAGGCCGAAGCCCATATCGCGATCCCCTCGCCCGCCGACTATGTCGAGCGGATCGCCGACCGGCTGTTCAGCTTCGATGCCGTGGTGACGAATGAGGGAAGCGGGATGGATTTCCGCTTCCCCTTCGGCCAGGCGTCCCTCGGTCTGTCGCCGGACGCGCTCACCGTGCGCATCCGCGCCGGCGATGCCGCCAGGCTGGCGCGGCTCAAGGATATTCTCGCGACCGCCATCGAGGTCCATGCCAGGCGCGCCCAGCCACGCATCGTCTGGCAGGGCGATCTCGCCGGCGACAGGCGGCTGGCCCAGTTCCGCGAGATGCGGGTCGCCGGCATCGAGGATCTGACGCCCCATATGCGGCGCATAAGGCTCAAGGGCGAGAATCTCACCCGCTTTGCCGAATTCGACGGCATGCATGTGCGCGTGCTGTTCCCGACGCCGCAGGTACCTGAGCCCGGATGGCCCGAGGCCGGGCCGAATGGCCTGCCTGTCTGGCCGGCGGAGGACCGCCGCGCGCCGGCGCGTGTCTATACGATCCGCAAGCTCGATGTCGCCAGGGGCTTCATGGAGATCGATTTCGTGATGCATGGCGATGAGAGCATCGGCTCGGGCTGGGCGGCTTCGGCCAGGCCCGGCAGCATCGTCGGCATCATGGGACCGCTCGGACGACCGGTGCGCTCCGCGCAGTGGTATGTGCTTGGCGCCGACGAAACCGGCCTCCCGGCGCTGGGACGCATCCTCGAGAAACTGCCCGCCGCCACCAGGGGGTTCGCCTTTGTCGAGGTCGCCGATAAGGGCGAAGAGCAGATCATTGCGCATCCACCGGGTTTCGAATTGCACTGGATCCACCGCAACGGAAAGGCGCCGGGCGAGGATGCACGCCTCGCCGAGACCATTTGCGCGGTGAGCCGTCCTGCCGGCACCAAATGCTTCAGCTGGTTCGCCGCCGAGGCGGAGGCGGCCAAGCAAGTGCGCGAGCACTGGCGGGGGAAGCTGGGGCTTGGCAGAGACGAGACTTTGGCGGCCGCCTATTGGCGGCGCGGCGCGCTCGGGCCGATGGCGGGGTGATTTCCATCTATCAGCTATCAAGCCACCTCGATACGATTGGAAGTCCCCAGTTCTTCCTCGCCATTCTCCTGGCACTTTCATAGGCAGAGAAATTCTGGCCAGACCGGGCAATGGACCGAAGGCTGTCATCGACATCCTGAAGATCGACAGTTACAGAGACGCCCCGGCTCTCAAAGAACTCCATGGCGAGCTGAACGTTTACGCGCAAAGTGATCAGCAGCATCGTCTCCTCAAAGATGAACTCATCCCCAATGCTCATCACGTGCCGCAAGCGGGCCACATCTTTTTGCATTCCGGCAATGGCTTTCGAGAGACTCCCTGCGGATATCTTCTGGCTATCAAGCGCAAGACGCCATTTGTCGGCAAGAGGCTGAGGAATCTTGTCATGATGAAGCAGATTGACAAACTCGCCGAGCCTGCAGATCGCCTGATAGTCGCTGACATGGGCTGAGCTGTACTTCAGGTAATCCGCCCAATTTTCCATGAGCGCTTTGCCAATCCGGTCGGTCATCTTCCCCGATCGCCTTCTATCCGCGCAAAAGCAGCGCCACTATCTCCACATGCGCCGTGAAAGCAAACTGATCGACAGGGGTCACGCGCATCAGCCGGTAGCCGCCTTCGACCAGGATGCGCGTGTCACGGGCGAAGCTCGCCGGATCGCAGGAGACGGCGACGACGGTCTTCACGGTCGATTTCGCCAGTTGCCGCGCCTGCGCCTCGGCGCCGGCGCGCGGCGGGTCGAAGACGACGGCATCGAACTCGTTGAGCTCGCGCGCCATCAGCGGCTCGCGGAAAAGATCGCGGACCTTGGCGTCGACGGGCTTGAGGCCGGATGCGCGGCGGGCGGCGTCGGTCATGGCCTCGATCGAGGGCTTGTCGCTGTCGGCGGCGAAGACCTGCGAGGAGGCTGCAAGGCGGAGCGCAAAGACGCCTACGCCTGAGAAGAGATCGGCAACTTTCTTCGCCTTCTTCACATTGTCGATGACCAGCGTGGCCAGGACCTCCTCGCCTTTCTGCGTCGCCTGCAGAAAGCTCCCGGCAGGCAGGCGCAAGCGGATCGCGCCAATGGCGATATCCGGCAGAAGACGCGTCACCAGGGGCTCGCGGTTGAGAGAGATCCGCGCCAGGTCCTCGCTGTGGACAAGAGCGGCAAGCTCAGGCGGCGCCTTACGCCTTGTCGTGATGTCGACATCGAGGCCCATGTCGCTTGCCGTGAAGGCCACATCGCAATCGCCGATGAGCTCGCCGATGCGGCGGGCGATCCTGGGCGCCGGCGCCAGAGCGGGCACAAGGATGGGACAATAATCGAGCGGGTGGACGGCGTGGCTGCGCACGGCATTGAAGCCCGCAACCACGCCCGCCGGTGTCTTCGCGACATGCAAGGTGGCGCGCCGTCGCCCCTCGCCCTCAGCATCGATCAGCGGCTCGACCACCGCGGCGACGCCCTGGTTCTTCAGCGCGGTGGCGACGAGACTGCGCTTCCACTGGCGATAGGCATCGGCCTGCCAGTGCTGGATCTGGCAGCCGCCGCATTCGCCGAAATGCGGGCAGAAAGGCTCGATGCGCTCAGGACTGGGTGAGAGGATTTCCGTGAGGCGCGCATGCGTTCCGGAAATCTCGGCCTCGACGGTTTCGCCTGGCAAAGCATAAGGCACATAGACCGGTCGCCCGCCCACCTGGCCGACGGCCTCGCCATGACGGCCCATTTCGGCAAGCTCGAGCTTGGTCACATCTTGCTCTCGGGATAGGTGAGCGCCACCGCATAGCCCTGGCTGAGCCTGACCGTGACCGGCCCCATGGCGATGTTCGACACGGTGAGGCTCGATCCTAAGGGCACGGAGCGGTTGGTGAGCGGCCATTTCACCCCTTCGAGGTCTAGCCCGGCCAGGTCGGTGAAAGGAATGACGCTGATGCGGGCGCCGCGCGGCACATCGAAATGATGCGTGCCGTTGAGGATCGGATAGGCCTCCTCATGGCCCGAGGTGATGAAGGACGCCACCCGCCTCCGCCCCAGTTTCAGGATCAGGCCCAGATGGGCGAGCGCATGATCGGCCTGGCCGCCAAGCCCGCCCACCATGATGATCTCGCGCGCGCCCAGCCGCATCGCCTCATCGACCGCGATCTCGCCATCGGTCTTGTCCTTCTCGGGCGGGAAAGCATGGCGGACGACATCCTTGTGCCTCTCGGCCAGGTCATCCGGGGTCGAATCGAAATCGCCGACCCACAATTCGGGTGTCAGCCCCAAAGTTTCGGCATGCGCCATGCCGCCATCGGCCGCGATGATGCGCGCCTTCTGTATCTGGGACTTGAGGCGTCTTGTCGCCGTCAAATCGCCGCCGAGAAGCACAACGAAACGGGTCATTCTCTAGGAATAACAGATGAAGCTTGCCAGCGCACCCCTCAATGCCTATCTTCGCCCCCGCTCTCAACGGGGTGCTCAAAGTCTTGAGCTGAGAGGCCTTTGCAGGCCAACCCGCTGAACCTGATCCGGATCATGCCGGCGGAGGGATTGCGAGCGGGTCTTCGAACCCCTTCCTCCTTCATCCGGTGTAGAGCGCTTCCCGCCAAAGTTGCTCGACTTTGGCGATAAGGAAGCGCTCCACATTTAAGTTTTCGAGCCTTCTTGTCCCGTTCGGATTGAAGCAATCCGAACGGGGAAGGCTCTGTGGAGGATAACAATGAAGAAACTTCTCTTCACCTTATTGGCCTTCTGCGTTCTGTCGAACGTGGCGCGGGCCGAGACACTGACCGTCTATACCTATGAAAGCTTCGTCGCCGACTGGGGCCCCGGCCCCAAGGTGAAAGACGCCTTCGAGAAAGAATGCAACTGCACGCTGAACTGGGTGGCGGTGACCGATGGCGTCGCCATGCTGAACCGCCTCAAGCTCGAAGGCTCAGGCACGCAAGCCGATGTCGTGCTCGGCCTCGATACCAACCTGACGGCCGAAGCCAAGGCGACCGGCCTGTTCGGGCCGCATGGCCAGGATGCAAGCAAGCTCACGCTCCCCATCGCCTGGACCGACGACACCTTCCTTCCCTATGACTATGCGCATTTCGCGGTGGTCTATGACACCGAGAAACTGCCGAAGGACAGGGCCTATGCGAGCCTCAAGGATCTGGTCGAGGGCTCGCCCGAGGAGAAGATCATCCTCGAGGATCCGCGCACCTCGACGCCGGGCCTCGGCTTCCTCCTGTGGGTCAAGTCCGTCTATGGCGACAAGTCGGCGGAGGCGTGGGCGAAGCTCAAGCCGCGCATCCTCACCACGACGCCGGGCTGGTCGGAGGCCTATGGGCTCTTTACCAAGGGCGAGGCGCCAATGGTGCTCTCCTATACGACATCGCCCGCCTATCACATCATCGCCGAGAAGACCGAGCGCTACCAGGCGATGAAATTCGCCGAGGGCCACTATCTCCAGGTCGAGGTCGCGGGCCTCATCGCCAACTCGCCGGAGAAAGCCCTGGCACAGAAATTCCTCGCCTTCATGGAAGGCCCGGGCTTCCAGGATGCCATCCCCGAGAACAACTGGATGTTCCCGGCGGGCCAGACAACGGCGCCGCTGTCGCCGGCCTTCGACCGCATGGTCAAGCCCGACAAGACTTTCCTGTTCACGCCTGAGGAAGTGGCCGACAATCGCCGCGCCTGGATCGATGAATGGCTCAATGCGATGAGCAGATGACAGGATCGAGCTTCAGCCGCTCAAGACTGGCCGCCAGCCTGCCGCTGGCGGCCATAGTCTTGGCGGTGCTGGCCGGCATCGTTCCCGTCGCCCTCATAGGCATCGATGAGGGCATCATCACCGGCCATATCATCGATGCCTATGTGCTGCGCATCCTGTGGTTCACCTTGCTGCAGGCGGGACTTTCGACCATCCTTTCGGTGGCGCTCGCCATTCCGGTGGCGCTCGCTCTGGCGCGGGTCGATTTCATCGGCCGCCGTCTCCTGCTGCGCCTCTTCGCCCTGCCGCTGGCGCTGCCTGCCATCGTCGTGATCCTCGGCATCGTCACCGTCTATGGCCGTACCGGCTGGCTCAGCTCCCTCATCGGCAGTCCGCTCAATGTCTATGGCCTCGCCGGCATCCTTCTCGCCCATGTGTTCTTCAACCTGCCGCTGGCGACGCGCCTGCTGCTGCAGCAGCTCGACGGCATCCCGCCCGAGAGCTGGCGCCTGGCGGCCCAGCTCGATTTCACCGAGCGCGCCCGCTTCCGGCTGATCGAATGGCCGCAGATGCGAGGAAGCCTGCCCGGCATTGCGAGCCTCGTCTTCCTGCTCTGTGCCGCGAGTTTCGCCGTGGTGCTGACGCTGGGCGGCGGGCCGTCGGCCACGACGCTCGAAGTCGGCATCTATCAGGCCTTGCGCTTCGATTATGATCCGGCGCGGGCGACAGTGCTGTCGCTGCTCCAGCTGGCGCTCTGCGCCCTCCTCGTGCTGCTCGCCGGGCAATATGCCAATGCGGTGCAGAGCTGGCCGTCGCTGCGCCGGAAGCCCGACCGGCATGATGCACAATCGCCGCTCCGCTCGCTGATATTGTCCGTCATCATCGCAGCTGCGGCGCTCTTTGTCGGTGTGCCGATCGCCGCGATCGTGATCGCAGGCGCGCTCGCCACCTTCACCTGGTCCGGCCTCCTCCATGCCACGCTCACCAGCCTCGCCATCGCGCTGCCCGCCGCGGCCCTGAGCCTCGCTCTGGCCTGGCCCCTGGCGCAAGCCAGCGCCCGGGCCGCAAGCCCTTCATGGCGCTCGCTCCTCAATCTCTCGGCCCTTCTGACCCTCATCGTGCCGCCGGCCGTGCTGGCGACCGGCTGGTTCATCCTGGCGAGCCGGTCGGGCCTCGCCCTCAGCGCCGCCCCCTTCCTGGTCATCGCCATGAATGCGCTGATGGCGCTACCCTTCGCGCTCGGCACGCTCAGCACTTCGGTGCAGCAGGCCATGGCGCAGCATGACCGGCTGTGCGCCAGCCTTGGCATCGGCGGCTTGCGCCGCCTCATCCTCATCGACCTGCCGGTGCTGCGCCGCCCGCTCGGCCTCGCGGCCGCCATGGCCTTCATGCTCTCGCTCGGCGATCTCACCGCCATCACCCTGTTCGGGTCGCAATCGCTGGTGACGCTGCCGGCGCTCATCTATGCGCAAATGGGAAGCTATCGCATCGACGCGGCAGCGGGCTCGGCTCTCGCTTTGGCGCTGTTCTCGATGGTAATCATCACGCTTCTGGACAAGTGGGCGGCCAAAGCATGATCAGGCTCGACAACATCCATTTCCGCTATGACGACTACACCGCCGATTTCGATTTCGAGATCGCGAAGGGTGAATTCGTCGCGGTCATCGGCCCGTCGGGCTCGGGCAAGTCGACGCTGCTGTCGCTCATCGCCGGCTTCGATGCGCCGCAATCCGGCCGCATCCTGCTCGACGGCAAGGATATGACCCGGGCGCCACCCTCGGCGCGGCCGGTGACCATGGTGTTCCAGGACCATAATACATTCGCTCATCTCGATCTGTGGACGAATGTGGCGCTCGGCATCTCCCCCTCACTCAAGCTCACCGCGACAGAGAAGCAGGATGTCGATGAAGCTTTGGCGCGCACCGGGCTTGCGGCACTGGCCCGGCGCAAGCCCGGCGAGGTCTCGGGCGGCGAGCGCCAGCGCGTCGCCATCGCCCGGGCATTGCTGCGCGATGAGCCGATCCTGCTTCTCGATGAGCCCTTCGCGGCGCTGGGGCCGGCGCTGCGGCGCGAAATGCTCGATCTGGTGAAAGAGCTGCAGGCCGAGAAGACCTATACCGTCATGCTGGTGTCGCATAATCCCGAGGATGCGCTATACGCGGCGACGCGCACGGCCTTCCTCGACAATGGCCGCATCCTCGCTTTCGAGCCGACCAGGCAATTGCTGCAGCGCCGCGACCTGCCCGAGCTCGAGAGCTATATCGGGTAGTGAGATGCGCTCGCTTGCACTACCAGCCCGAACCGCCGCCACCACCGCCGCCGCCGCCGGATGAGCCTCCACCACCCGAGAAACCGCCGCCGGAACTCGAGGCGGAGCCCGGCGGCACGGATGCCGATGACGTGGCACTGCTGAGGCTTGAGCCGACGCTGTCGGTGAAGCTTCCAACATTGCCGGGGTTCCAGTGGCTACCGGAATACCAGACAGGTGAGGCCGCGGCACCTGCTGCCGCCGCGGCGGCGAGAACGGTGGCGAATTTCGCGTTCCACTCATTCTCGCAATCGAGCGCCAGGGCGAAAGGCAGGTAGCGCTCGAAAAGCTCCGGCGTCTTTTCCGGCGGATGCAGCACCTTCAGGCGCTCTTCCTCCGCCGTCTGCATATACATGCGGAAGCCTTCGATCTGGTCGAGCCGCCGGCGCCCGGTGATGGTGGGGGCGCGCAGCAATTTGTGGAAGACGAAGGCCATGATGACGAGGAGGATGGCGCCGCCGGCCAGCGCATAGAGTCCCGGCGATGCGGCGTTGAAGAAGATCATGGCGGGGGCCGCGCCGCCGACGAGGAAGAACGGCAGGAGGAAGCCCAGCGAGAAGATCGAGCCAACCTTGGCGAGGATGCCACGCCGTTGCCAGAACCCCCTGACGAGGGTCCAGCTGATGACCAGCAATATGCCCCACCAACCGCCGCCCCAGACCGACAGGAACAGGCCGACAAAGGCATCTTCGCCCGGCAGCAACGCTGCGCCGGCCAGCAAGACCAGAATCGAAAGCGCGACGCCGCCCCACAGCCATTTGAGGTTGCGCATGAAGGTGACGCCTTCATTCTCCTTCTCGAGCATGTCCTCGATCGCGCCCTTCATGGCGCGCACGGTCGCGTGATTGGACTTCTCGAGCTCGGTCGTGCCGCGCGGTATGGCTTTATAGAGAGCGGCTTCTGCCTGGGTCAGCGGCTGGGTGCCGTCATCCTTGCGCTGGATAGAGAAGTCGCCGTCGTCCTCGATGATCTTGAGGCGACCCTTGACGGCGAGGCCGACCAGTGATGCAGCGAAAGACTTGTCGTCGAAACCCTGCTTCCAGATATAGCGCATGCCGGCGGGGCCAAGGCCCGCGGGCGGCGTGAATAGCGGAATGATCGTGCCGGCCGGCGGGTCACGTCCGACCCGCATCCAGGCGAAGAGATAATAGAGGAACGATACTACGACGCCCGCCAGTATGGCGAAGAAGCCGAGATTGTCCTTGACCGCCTCCCCGGTCTTCTCGATCTCGGTCGGCGCCGTCACGAAGCCTTTCGGCCAGCCGACCGCGACGGTGAAGCCCTCATAGGGATTGAGCCCACGGGTGGTGCGCGCCTGATAGCGATCGCCCGTGCCCTGGATGACCTCGGCGTCGCTGCCGCTTGCGCCTTGCGGACCGGTATATTCGGCATGCTGCCTGATGGTGGCGCCGGGCGGCAGCTGGATGACGGTCTCGGCCTTCTCGATCGGGAAGGTCCAGGAGCTGCCGGTCACATTCCAGTAGAGCTCGTCATAGTCGGTGAAATAGCCGAGCTGGCGCGTCGTCTTGTAGGTGATCTCGTAAACATGCGGGCCATTGTCGAGGAAGACATCGGCGCTGCCGATGCGGATACGCTTGCCATTGTCGATCGACAGGACGGTGAAGGGCTCATCGCGGCCGTCGCGCTTCACATCGAGGACCTCGAAGCCGACGACATAATTGAGACCCTTGCTGTCCTTGTACCGGGTCGGGAAATCGCGCTGGATGCCGCGCTTGATCTCGGCTCCTTCCGAGACGACGGCGATCGTCTCCTTGACCGTCAAGGCGGAATCGGCACCGATCGTCACCTCGCTCAAGAACGAGGTGATGCGCTCGGCCGCAGCCACGTTGCCGGTGGCCGCCAGCAGCAGCGCCAGAGAAAACAGCAATGCGCGCATGGCTATTTGCCTATGAAGCCTTGTTGAATTCCACCTTCGGCACCTGGCGTGCCGCCTGGTCGCCGATCTCGAAGAATTCGGCCTTGGTGAACTGGAAGAAGCTCGAAATAATATTGGTCGGGAAGGATTCGATCATCGTGTTGAAATTGCGCACCGCGCCATTGTAATAGCGCCGCGACAGCTGGATCTCGTCCTCGACGCCGGAAAGCTTGTCCTGCAGGTCGCGGAAATTGGCGTCCGCCTTGAGCTCAGGGTAGGCTTCGGCAATGGCGAAGAGCCGGCCCAGCATGCCGGTCATCGCCTGGCTCACCTGCGACTGCTCAGTGACGGAGCCGCCCGAAATGCTCTTGGCGCGCAATTCGGCGAGGTCGCGGAACAGCTTGTCCTCATGCGAAGCATAGCCCTTCACGGTTTCGACGAGGTTGGGGATAAGGTCGGCCCTCCGGCGCAGCTGCACATCGATGCCGCTCCACCCCTCAGCGACAAGATTCTTGTTCTTCACCAAGGCGTTGTAGGCATAGATCAGGTAGCCGCCGACAACGACGATGATAGCCAGAATGATGAGGCTCAGCGACATTGATTCCTCCCCTGTTATGGCGGGGGAGTATCGGCGGGTGATGGAATCCGATCAAGGCAAATAAAATGGCGGTCCTTTCGAACCGCCATTCGCGCCCTCACAGGTTTTATTCGCCTATCCCGGCATGACAAAGAACCAGTTGGCCACCAGGACCACGATCAGCCCGGCCGCCAGAGCGAGATAGGGCAGCATGCCGGCCTTGCGCTCGCCCATATCGCCTTCCCTGAGACCGAGATCGGCCAATGCTCCGGCCGGGAAGCGACCGCCATCCTGCACATAATGGCGGAAGGCGAAGATCGGCAGGATGAGAGCGGCAAAGACCGCTCCGACCAGCAGAATGCTTCCGCCATAGCCCCACACTTTGGCGCCGGCGCCGAGGAACAAGGCATTCACGAAGGCCAGAACCGTGTTGAGCCCGATCAGCCATGTCGGCGCTTTCCAGGGACGCGTGATGTGTGCCGAGTCGATGCGATGGATCCAGCCGGCGTTGAGGTTGAGGAAGTTGAAGATAATGTAGCCGACATTCGACACGGCGAGCACGAAGAAATAACCGGCAACGTCGGACGCGATGGCGAGCAGGAACAGATTGAAGGCGAAATCCGTCCACATTGCCCGCGTCGGCGCGCCATGCGAGTTGACATGGCTCAGATAGCGCGGCAGCCAGCCATCCTTCGACCCCTGATAAAGCGTGCGCGAGGAGCCGGCCATCGCCGTCATGATGGCGAGAAACAGCGCCAGGATCATCAGAATCACCAGGATCTGCGTCACCACCTTGCCGCCACCGACCAGGCCGGCAAGCGCTTCACCGATACCGGTGCCGTCAACAATGCCGGGCGCCTGCATTCCTGAAGCCCCCAGGACACCCTGGAAGGTGAAGGGGATGAGGAAGAAGAACAGGATGCAGAGAAGGCCCGAATAGAAGATGGCCTTGAAGGTGTCGGTCTTCGGGTTCTTCAATTCACGCGTATAACAGACCGCCGTCTCGAAGCCGTAGGTCGACCAGGCGGCGATATAGAGGCCGCCGAGGATCAAGGTCCAGCTGCCAATCGTCCAGGCGCCGGTGTCAGTTGCCGCAGGCGGCACCAGGGCCGTCACATTCATCGTGTCGACCTTGCCCAGGAGAATGGGCAGCACACCGATGACGACAAGCGGCACAAGCACGATGATCGCCAGCCATTTCTGCGCGCCGGCGGTCGAAGCGATACCGCGATGCTGGATGGCGAAGATGATCAGCATCAGGATCGCACCGATGAAAAAGGTGGCATTGAGATGCGCCTGGGCCAGGTAGGGGATATTGAATGACAGAAGCGACCAGGTACGGACCGTCGGCGTGAGTGCGGCAACCGCATCCTGGGTCAGGAGTGCCGTCATCGCATCCTGCGCCGTCCTGCCGGCATTGGCGGCCAGCCATTCGACGACGCGCGGCGACTCGGCCGTGAGCGTCGAGGCCTTGGCCGTCACCCAGTCGAGCACCATTTGCGAATCCGCCGCGGGGATCGGACAGAGCGCGTTCAAGATGTAGCCCGCCGCGATGGCGCAGCCGAGCGACAGCACCGGCGACCAGGCGAACCAGTTGCACCACACCGAGAGCGGCGCGATGAATTTTGAATAGCGCAGCCAGGCGGTGGCGCCATAGACCGAGGCGCCGCCCGACTTGTTGCCGAACATGCCGGCGATCTCGGCATAGGTGAAGGACTGCAGGAAGCCCATGATCATGGAGATGATCCAGACCAGGAAAGCGAACTTGCCCGTCGTCGTGGCGATGCCACCGATCGAGAAGAGCACCAGCGGCGGCACACCCGCCGCCACCCAGAATGCGCCGCGCCAGTCGATGGCGCGGTGCAGCTCGCCGGATTCGGTTGTGACCAAACCCGGCGAAACCGTCGCGCTGGCTGCTCCGCCAGCGCCCTGTTTCGTCGTCATGAGCGACATCTCCATATGTTGAAGTGACACCTGCCGGCCAGCGCCCGAAGCGCCCCATCAGGCCGGCTGTGATCAGTACAATGGGAGAGAGGTCGGTGAGGCGCGGCTGCGCCTTCCTTCCCTGATGACCACGCTAGCCCGGATCTTTTTCGCCCGGCTATCAGCATGAGCGTTCCCCACTAATCGCCCTTGCGGGCCAGCCGCACGAGCGGCTGTAGGGATGCTAAAATGGTATGAATTTGGTTTCAAGTGGTAATAATTGGGCTCTATTTGGTTACCAACCGATAATCGCCATGCCAGAAGATCAAGGGGCGGCCATGGGGATCGTGATCGAAATTGGTGACCTCGCCGACAAAAATCACATGGTCGCCGCCCTGATAGGTATAGGCCATACGGCATTCGAAGACGGCGAGCGCATTGGGCAGGATCGGACAGCCGGTCTCCCAGGTCTCGTAGTCGATGCCAGCCCATTTGTCGTCGAGCGAGCGGGCAAAGCGGCGCGATATGTCATCCTGGCCCTCACGCAGCACATTGACCGCGAAATGATCTGCCGAAAGGTATGATTTAAAGCTGTAAGCGCGCTTGCCGAGGCTCCACAGGACGAGCGGCGGGTCGAGGGAAACCGCGCTGAAAGAGTTGACCGTGTTGCCGACAAGCTCGCCCTTGGGACCACGGGTCGTGACGATGGTGACACCGGTCGCGAAGCCGCCAAGGGCAGTGCGGAAGGCGCGGACGTCGATGGGCGCAGTCATTCGGCTTCTCCGAGAAACATCTGCGCTTTTAGCGCCGGATGGCAATAAATGGATAGGTTTTCGCGCGTAGCTTTACCGCAAAACCAATCACGCCCAATTTCATACCATTTGCTTTCCGTAGCTGTTAGCGTTAGCCTTCCCATATGAACAGGTTCGAAAAGAGCTTTCAGAACCATCCCATCGCCAGCATCGCACCGCGGCCCAGCATCATCCTCAGGCCCGGCATGCCGGCCCTGCCCCCGGGCACGGAACGCTACAGGATTCCGGGTGGCGGGTCTCTTTCCCTGGAGATCAAAGCCGGCGACCGCATCACTGTGACAGATATCGAAGGCGGGCAGCCTTGCGAGATCATCGCCGCAGGTCCCGACGGTCAAAGCGACCCCGCCATCCTGGGCGCTAAAGGCGCCGGCGATCCGACCGGCCTCAAGGCAATGCTTGCCGAAGACAATGACTCAGCGCTGCGGGCCCGCAAGGCATTGGCGCGGCGTCACATCGATCTGGGGCAAGCCAGGGCGATTCGCCTGTTCGGCACGATGTCGCCCGCCGGCAGCCGCCAAAACTTCACGGCGGGGCGCGATGGCACTCTCGTCATCGGCGCGCCCGGGGCCAAGATGGATGCCGAACTGCAGGACACGGCGACCCCCATCGAGGTCAGGATCGAGCGGGCGAAGCCCGCGCCAGGCAAGACCCTCGATGTGCTGCCCGAGCCGCTCGCCGATCCCCTGCAGGAAATCCGCGTCGGGGCAAGAACGGCGAAGGCCTATCTCGTGCGCGCCGGCGAATACATCCAGATCATCGATGTCTCCGGCCGGCAAATGACGGACTTCCAATGCTTCTCGCAGCGCAAGCTGGATAAGGGCCTGGAGAATGCCCTCGATGGCACGGTGACGCGCACGCTGACCGGACGCGCCTATCCGACACCGGGGCTGCTCTCGAAGATGTTCGGCTTCGACTTCGAACCCCTGGTGGAAGTCGTGCAGGACACGGTCGGGCGGCATGACTTCTTCGCCACCGCCTGCAACAGCCGCTACTATGACGATGTCGGCTATCCTGGGCATGTGAACTGCACGGAGAATTTCAACCGCGCGCTCGCTCCCCATGGTGTCGCCGCGCGCAAAGGCTGGGAAGCGATCAACTATTTCTACAACACCCGGATCGACGACCATAACCAGATCACCTTCGATGAAGCCTGGTCGAGACCCGGCGACTATGTGCTGATGCGCGCTTTGACCGATCTCGTCTGCGTGTCATCGGCCTGTCCCGATGACATCAATGTGGGCAATGGCTGGGATCCGAGCGACATCCATGTGCGCACTTATTCCGACAAAGAAAAATTCTCGAGAGCGGTGGCCTATCGCATGACCCCAGACGCCGATCCCCAGCTCACGCGCGAGACCGCGTTCCATCCGCGCTTTTCTGCGCTCACCCGCAACTATACCGAATATCGCGGCTTCTGGCTGCCGCAGCGCTTCAACAATGACGGACCGGTCGAGGAATACTGGGCCTGCCGCGAGCGCGTCGCGGTAATGGACCTGTCGCCGTTGCGCAAATTCGAGGTGACCGGCCCCGATGCCGAGGCGCTGCTGCAATATTGCCTGACGCGCGATATCCGCAAATTGTCGCCGGGCCAGGTCGTCTATACCGCGATGTGCTACGAGCATGGCGGCATGATCGATGACGGAACCGTGTTCCGCATCGCCCAGAACAATTTCCGCTGGATCGGCGGCGATGAGTATAGCGGCATCTGGCTGCGCCAGCAGGCGGAGAAGATGGGCCTCAAGGCCTGGGTGCGCTCATCGACCGATCAGTTGCACAATATCGCCGTGCAGGGCCCGAAATCGCGTGAGCTTCTCAAGGAGATCGTGTGGACGGCTCCGGCTCAGACCGCCATCGGCGAGCTCGACTGGTTCCGCTTCACCGTCGGGCGCATCGGTGGCTTCGAGGGTGTCCCCATCGTCGTGTCGCGCACCGGCTATACGGGCGAGCTCGGTTATGAAGTCTTCTGCCATCCCAAGGACGCGACGGCCGTCTTCGACGCGGTGTGGGAGGCGGGGCAGAAGCATGGCCTGTCGCCGCTGGGTCTCGAGGCCCTCGACATGTTGCGCATCGAGGCCGGGCTCATCTTCTTCAATTACGAGTTCTCCGACCAGATCGATCCCTTCGAGGCTGGCATCGGTTTCACCGTGCCGCTCAAGAGCAAGACCGACGACTTCATCGGCAAGGCAGCACTCGTCGAGCGCAAGGAGCATCCGCGCCACAAGCTCGTCGGCCTCGATATCGACGCCAATGAGGCGGTCGGCCATGGCGATTGCATCCATATCGGCCGCGCCCAGATCGGCGTCGTGACCAGCGGAACGCGCTCGCCGCTGCTCAAGAAGAACATCGCGCTGGCGCGCGTCGATGTCACCCATGCCGAGATCGGCACCGAGGTCGAGATCGGCAAGCTCGACGGCCATCAGAAGCGCCTGCCGGCCCGCATCGCGCGCTTCCCGCATTTCGATCCGGAAAAGACAAGGCCGCGGAGCTAGAGACGGTCCCACACACGCTTCTCTCCACACCCCTCACCCTGAGGTGGCCGCGTAGCGGCCCTCGAAGGGTCCTTCAGGATGGGGCTCTAGCCTTCCCGCCACTTCGTTTCGACAGCACCTGGATCAAGTCCCAATCGCCTCTGATCAGCGCCTCTTTCTTGGCGCGCGACCAGCCCTTGATTTTCCGCTCCGCGAAGATTGCGTCCGCGATCAAGACAAAATGTTCGGAGTAAACCAAGCGAACCGGAAGCCGCGACGCCGTGAATGCGCTCGGAGAGAGTTTCATTTGATGTTCAGATAGGCGTTGGTCTGGCTCTTCAGCGCGCGTCATGCCTGTATAGTAGGTACCGTCGGCACAGTGCAGAATGTACACCCAAGGCATATGTGTTCTATCTATCCTGATGGACCCTTCGAGGCCCGGCTTTGCCGGGCACCTCAGGGTGAGGGTTGTTGAGAAAACGTAGCATGGTCTCAAACCGTCAACCGTCTCGATCGTACCCTACTTCTCTTTCCCAGCGCGGCCGGCGTGCGCTCATCTTCCTTGTGGCGCTGGTCGCTGCCTATGTGCTCGCCACCTATGTCATCCTGCCCTTCGCCTGGTCTCACTATGAGCATCAGAAGGGCCTGGAAGACCTGCCGATGGTGACCCGCACCGCACAAGGCATTCCAGGTGGTCCGATCAATATCGGGCTGGTCGGCAGCCATGAGGATATCGCTTTCGCCATGCAGGCCATCGGCTGGTCGCCGGCCGATCCGCTGACGCTGCGCTCGAGCATCGCCATCGTCGGCAGCGTGATCCTCGACCGCTCCTACAAGGATGCGCCGGTCAGCCCCCTCTTTCTCGGCGGGCACCGCGAGGAGCTTGCTTTCGAGAAAGAGGACGGAGCCAGCGCCGACCGGCGGCACCATGTGCGGCTGTGGCAGGTCCTGGCGAAAGGCGCTGAAGGACGGCCGGTCTGGCTCGGCTCCGCCACTTTCGACAAGGGCGTGGGCCTCAGCCATTATACAGGACAGGTCACGCATCATATCGCTGCAGATGTCGATGCCGAGCGCGATTATCTGAGCGCCAGCCTCACCGGGGCACGCATGGTGGTCACCACCTATCAGGTTTCCGGCGTCGGGCCGACGCTGTTCGGGCGCAATGGCGGCGGCGACAGCTACTATACCGACGGGGAGATCCGCGTCATGGTCCTGACTGAGCGCGGCGCCATCAATCCGCAGCCGCCCGCCGACCTGCCCAATCCGCCGATCATCGAGCTGAAGGATGATCTCTGGCGCGGGGTACGCCAGGCCGCTGGCGGTCTGCCCACCGACTAGATGACTTTCAGGAGCGAGGCGCCAGCCATTTCACCCAGCTTCCATGCGGATCGCCGGTGGCCAGGAGGTGATCCTCACCTGATGGCCACACGCGCAACCTGAGCGAAAAAGCCTTGTCCAGCTCCGGATCGACCTCGAAGCGCAGCCAGGAAAGCGGTGCGTCGCGTGTCGCCGAGGCCCCTGCCCGCTCCATATGGCCGGCGATGCGCTCCTGGCTCGC
The DNA here is from genome assembly GCA_003576695.1 of Taklimakanibacter lacteus. GTDB lineage: Bacteria > Pseudomonadota > Alphaproteobacteria > Rhizobiales > Aestuariivirgaceae > Taklimakanibacter > Taklimakanibacter lacteus. The sequence goes on along the minus strand of QOZQ01000003.1, from coordinate 341,188 downwards.
TTTCGGGAAATACTGGAAGGCGATCGAGTGGAAGAGCACCTGCTGCTCGCCCCAGGCCGTCGTCGCCGCAAGCTTGCGCTCGACCCAGGCTGCGGCATCGACGCGCTCGATCTTCACCGGATGATGCTGGGCGATCGCGAGTGCTGAGGTGAGACGCTTCACGCGCTGCGCCTGATCGGGCCAGACATAGGCCAGAAGCCGCTCGCGATCCTTGGCCGCGGTCGCATCGAGGGGCGAGAGATCGCAGCCCTCGCGGCTCACGATACGGGGCGACAGGTTGGGCGGCGGTGGCCCATCCCATTCCGGCGTCAGGAAAAGCGCAGCGCCGGCGGCGCCAAAGACATCTTCACCGAAGCGATAGGCATAGCGGTCGAGATTTAGATTGAGGCCGGCGCTGGCGCCCACTTCGTAAAGCCGCATCGGCAAGGGATAGCGCGCGGCAAGCCAGCACAGGCCGGCATAGAGGATAGCGGAGCGCCCGACCTCGTTGGTCTGCGGCGGTAGAGCGAGCCAGGGCGCGATATTGGCCTCGGCCGCCGCCAGCGCCTCCCGCACCTTGGACCAGAGCACGTCACCGTCCGGCACGGGATTGGGCGGATAGAGACGCTTGAGCTCGGGCAAGAGCCCCTTGCGCACCAGCCCGTTCAGAGCGCCGGCGAAGCGCAAGGGCACCGAATCCGCCTTCGAATCGGGATCGCCCTGCCAATCGAGGATCGTCTCGCCAATGGCGGTCGAGCGGTCGAGCCGCTCGCCGGCGAGCGCACAGAGGAGCGAGGTGAAGGGCGATCCCAGATCGCGGCACCAGCCCGCCTGCAAGCGGAAGGCCTGGCGGACCCGCTCTTCTCCGTCAGATGCGGCCGACTTACTCGGCGGCCTTCCTGTGGGCTCCCGATTTGCCATCGCCCAGATAGGTCTCCATGGAATCATCCATGGCGTCAACCCAGGTCGTATGATGCTTGGGCGACATGTTGCCGGTCATCAGGGAGCGATAGGCATTGTTGCGGAAGCCCATGATGTTCTCGACCTTGTGGTGCTCCCACTCCATGAAGGTCTTGTTCGTCGCCTCGATGTCGAACTTCGGATAGTCGATCTCGGCCAGGAGCTCCTTCACATAGTCGCCCTGGAACCAGATCATCTGCTCGGCATTCTCGAGCTTCTCCTCGCGCTTGCGCCAGGCCTTGCTGTGCTTGATCATCTTGTCCTTGGACGGCAGTTTGATGCGTCCCATGATGACATCGCGCGCATACCAGGCCTGGGCGTCGAACATGTTGAAGGTGTAGAACTGGTCCTGCATGCCGATATAGAAGAGCTTCGGGTTTTCCTCCCACACGACGCCCTTATAGAGGCCCAATGGCCACATCCGGTTCGCCGTCTTGAGGCGCAGATCGTCGGGCAGGAACGGGAAGTGGTGCAGATAGCCGGTGCATAGGATGATCGCATCGACCTCTTTCGATGAGCCGTCCTTGAAATAAGCGGTCTTGTTCTCGAGCCGCTGCAGCAGCGGACGTTCCTCGAAATTCTTCGGCCAGTTGAAGCCCATGGGCTTCGAGCGATAGCTCGCGGTGACCGACTTCGCCCCATATTTCCAGCATTGCGAGCCGATATCCTCGGCCGAATAGCTGCGCCCGACCACGAGGATATCCTTGCCCTTGAATTCGAGCGCGTCGCGGAAATCATGGGAATGCATCACGCGGCCGTTGAAGGTCTTCAACCCTTCGAAATAGGGAACATTGGGGGTCGAGAAGTGGCCGGAAGCGACGACGACGTAATCGAACTCCTCCGAATACATCCTGTCCTTCTTGCGGTCATGCACGGTGACGGTGAATTTCTTCGTCTTCTTGCTGTAGGTCACCATGCGGGCGGGCGTCGAGAAGCGCACCCATTTGCGCACGCCCGCTTTCTCGACGCGGCCCTTGATATAGTCCCACAGCACGGCGCGCGGCGGGTAGGAGCCGATCGGCTTGCCGAAATGCTCCTCGAAAGTGTAGTCGGCGAATTCGAGACATTCCTTGGGGCCGTTCGACCACAGATAGCGGTACATGCTGCCATGGACGGGCTCGCCATATTCATCGAGGCCAGTGCGCCAGGTGTAGTTCCACAGGCCGCCCCAGTCGGCCTGCTTCTCGAAGCAGACCACTTCGGGGATCTTGGCGCCCTTCTTCCTGGCCGACTGAAAGGCCCGCAACTGCGCCAGGCCGGACGGACCCGCGCCAATCACTGCTACTCTTGCCATTGCCGAAGCTCTCCTCCATTCACCGCCCCTGCCACACCGGCGGAGCGTGTTTATTTTGACTCTATGACCAATTCTGACCACTATTAGGCCAATTCTGAACCAATTTTGCAACCGTAAAGACGCATGCTGCGGTGCGACATTGGTCTAGAAAGAAGGCCATGAAACGACTCTCCAACAGCGAACTCAAGACCAGCTTTATCGCCTGGCAATGCCGGCTCAGGCAGATGGCCATGCGCGACCATGGCGGGGTGCCCATGCCGGGCTTCCGGCCACAGGTTTCGAGCCTCAGGGGCGAGATCGTCATGCCCGAGATGACCGTCCTCCTGGTTCCCGAGCAGCCGGAGGAGAGTACCGCTTTCTTCAGGTTCCAACTGCAGAAGACCCATGACCACCGTCTGGCCTTCGAGGCCGGGATCAAATATCTGGCGGCGGATTACTATCAGTTGCCGGAACTCTTCTCGGACGAACTCACCGCCGTCTTCGCCAAGGGTTCGGCGATGGCCGATCGGCTCGTCAAGCTCAAGACCGTGCTCCTCGACTTCGAGCAATATGCGCAGCGCTTCCGCCTGGCCTGCGCGGTCAAGCGGCTGGCGGCGCGCGATATCTCGCGCGAGGCAAGTCTCTGGCACAACCGGCTGTTCAATCCTGGCCTCGGCAATGACGTCGAGGTGCTGAGCTTCCGGCCCAACTGGAAGAATGCGATGGCGGAGCCCTGGCCGGGCTAGAACCTGATCTCAACCGAAGCTGCGCTGCGCCTGGCTTCGCCGTGATAGACGGCCTCGATATTATTGCCATCAGGATCGAGCAGGAACGCCGCGTAATAACCCGGATGATAGGGACGTTCGCCCGGAGCACCATTGTCCCAGCCGCCATTCTCAGCTCCGGCCTTGTGGAAGGCCTCGACCATCGCCCGATCCTTGGCCTGGAAGGCGAGATGATGGCGGCCGGTCAGTTTGCCCTGTGCTGCCTGGCTGTCGGCGGTCGAGACAAACAGCTCGTCCGCCCAGAAATAATCCTTGGCACTGCCGCCTATCGGAATATTGAGCACTTTGAAAATCGCTTCATAGAAGCGGCGGCTGGCGCCGAGATCCCTCACCACAAGCTGGATGTGATCGATCAGCCGTCCGCGATGCAGTTCCTGGGTTTCCATGCCGGTTCCTCCGTCTCCGGTCGCAACGCGGAGCCGGATGCTTCTGTTTCATTCACTTGACAAAAAAGCAAATAATACGTATAATTCGCATTATCATTTGAGAGGCTCTAATGAAGCTGTTTACGACGGTCGAACTCGTGCGCGATCTGAAAGCCGTGACTATGGCGGCTGATCGGCAACCCGTTGCAATCACTCATCACCGTAAGCCGCGCTATGTCCTCATGACCTTCGAGGACTTCCAGAACATCCGCAAGGCCGACCCGCGGCGAGTGTATGGTCCGGGCGAAACGCCGGCCGAACTCGCAGAGATCATTCTTCCCGAACTCGACAAGCTGATTGAGGAAGGAAAGAAAGGCAGATGACTGCGGCCCTGCCGCCAAAAGGTTCTGTTTTGACCTATCCCTATCTTTGGCGCTGGCAGTCGGAGAACGGAGAAACCGAAGGGCGAAAGGATCGCCCGGTCTGTTTGTTGCTTGCGATCTTGAAATCCGACGTGACGCATCTCGTCTTGCTGGCCATCTCAGGCACCCCGCCGCGCTCCGATCAGGCCGCCCTGCTCATTCCTGCTCTCGAACGACGCCGTGCGGGCTTGCGCGAGTGGAAAGAGGCATGGATCACGGTCTCGGAATACAATTACGATGTGGCGGAGACTTCCCACTACTTCGATCCGAATACTGAGATTCTCGGACGCTTCAGCTCGTCCTTCCTCGCCAAGATCGCCGCCGCGGTGCGCCCGTTCATCGGGCAAGCCTCCGCTCGCATCGATCGCATTTAGGTCCACCCGCCTACCAGGCGAGCCAGCGCTTACCGGCAAGGTAGCCGACCAGCGTCACCAGGCCAATGGCGAGCGAATACCAGGTCATGACGAAGAGCGGGCTGTCATCGGTGCAATGGCTGGCATAGAGCGTGGCGGCGATGCCGCCTGCGCCCAAGCCCGCCAGGGCGCCGGCGAGGCCGGGCCGGGCCGGCGCGCCCTGGCGCAGAGCCCACAGGAAAGCCGTCAGCGGCACAATCGACAGCAACGGGATGACCGTCAAGCAGACGCGCGCATTGGTACCAATGAGGCGCGGCATCCAGGTCGCGGACGGCATGACGACAAGCTCGGCCACAACGGCGAGGAGCAGCAGGCCGGGCGCGATCGCAATGCCCCAAAGCCAGCGTCCGGGCGATGCTTCGGGGCGCAGGACCTGCAGCGCCAAGGCGATCGCACTTGCGGCCAGCGTCAGGGTCACGACGAATTTGAACAGGAAGCGATAGGTCTCGACCGCCGCGGCGATGTCGTTCCTGAAACCAATTATGGACAGGAACAGGACCGCAGCGATGACGGCGCCTCCGGCCGCTGCCGCCATGATCGCCGCCTTGGGCTTCGGCGGCTTCGCGGCGCGGTCGGCTACGAGTGCCGTAATGAGATCATCGGTCTTCACTTCTTCTGCTCCCGGTAGATCATGGCCAGCGCCTTGACCGCACGATGCAAGGTCACGCGAATGGCCCCTTCCGTCATGTTCAGGCGTTCCGCCGTCTGGCGCACCGAGACGCCCTCGATGGCGAGAGAGCGCACGACATTGCGCTGTTTCTCGTTGAGATTGTCCAGCATGCGATGGACGTCATAGTTATCGAGCGTCACGTCGCTGTCCTCGGCGGCCAGGCTTTCGGCCACGTCTTCAATCGGCACCTGGGCATTGCGGCCGCGGCGGCGCATCAGATCGATGAACTTGTTGCGCGCGATGGCCGAAATCCAGGGACCGATGGGGCGGTCCTGGTCCCAGGTCTGGCGCTTCAGATGGATGGCGAGAAGCGTATCCTGGACGACATCCTCGGCCTCGCTCGCGCCCAGCCCGAAGCGGCCCAGATTGCGCCGTGCCGTAGCGCGAATGGAAGGGGTCACCGCCGTCAGGAAAGCCCTGTAGGCAGCCTCATCCCCAGCCATGGCGGCACGCATCAGCACGGCCCATTCCTCTTCAACGGCACCCATATATTCCGCGTCTTCCCTTCTTCGCTCACCGGGGCCAAATCGTTACAACCGTCCCGAACTATCACGTTGGCGTGTCAGGCGGCAGAAAAATTCGCACTCACTGTAATGCCGCCAGCCCATTCCGCGAAGAGCCCCATATGAGCCAACAGGGGCTCATATTCATATGGAGGAAAGACATGAATCGCCGCTCGCTCCATCTCGCTTTGGCGGGATCGCTCGCCTCGGCCGTGGCCCTGCTCGCCATTCCGGCCCAGGCCCAGGAAACCGAGAAATGCTATGGCGTCGCCATGAAGGGCCAGAATGACTGCAAGGCCGGCATGCATGACTGCAAGGGCCATTCGACTGTCGACTATGACGGCGAATCCTTCAAGCTGGTGCCGAAAGGCACCTGCACCTCGATGGAGACGCCTAAGGGCAAGGGCACATTGGAGCCGATGAAGGGGTAATGGCCGGCATCGCCTCAAAAGCCATCCTGGCCGCTTCGCTCGCCACCGCCGTTTCTCTCCTGAGCCTTCCTCAGGCGTCGGCCGCCGACGAGAAGGAGAAGTGCTACGGGGTGGCGCTCAAGGGCCAGAATGACTGCGCCGCCGGGCCCGGCACCACATGCGCCGGGACCTCGAAGGTCGACTACCAGGGCAATGCCTGGAAGCTCGTTCCCAAGGGCACCTGCGTCACGATGCAGACGCCCCTTGGGCCAGGCTCGCTTGCCCCCATTACCCGGCCTTCCTGACACGAAATCGCGGCGAAGCTCGTTGTTCGGGCTTCGCCGCCAACCCAGTAACCGGAGGGAAGCCATGCAACTCAGCCACTTGCCTCGCCAGTCGGGGGTCGGCTTCAAGCCCGAGCATTTCTCCGCCATCAGGGAAGGCCGGCAACCGATCGGCTTCTTCGAAGTCCATGCCGAGAACTACATGGGCGATGGCGGCCCGCCGCATGCACATCTCAGATACATCAGAGAGAACTATGCGCTCTCGCTGCATGGCGTCGGTCTGTCGATCGGCTCGATGCAACCGCTCGACCGCGACCACCTCGCGAGACTCAAGAGCCTGTGCGATCGCTACGAGCCTGAGAGCTTCTCCGAGCATCTCGCCTGGTCGAGCCATGATACGGTGTTCCTGAACGATCTCCTGCCGTTGCCCTATACGCATGAAACACTCGACCACATCGTCGAGCATGTCGACCAGGTGCAGTCGACCCTCAACCGGCAGATGCTGCTCGAGAACCCAGCCACCTATCTGCTCTTCGCCGAAAGCACGATCCCGGAAACCGAATTCCTTGCCGAGATCGCACGCCGCACCGGTTGCGGCCTGCTGCTCGACGTCAACAATGTGTTCGTGTCGGCGACCAATCACAAGCTCGACGCGGAAGCCTATCTCGCCTCCTTCCCGCTCCAGCATGTCGGCGAGATCCATCTCAGCGGCCATGCCGAGACGATCGATGAAGCGGGCGCACCTCTCCTCATCGACACGCATGACAAACAAGTCGCCGATCCGGTCTGGGCACTCTATGAAAGTGTGATCGCGCGCTCAGGCCCCGTGGCGAGTCTCGTCGAGTGGGACGACAATATTCCGGCTTGGCCCGTATTGCGGGCCGAGGCGCAGGCGGCACAAGCCATCCTCGATCGGGCCCGTCGCCCGGCCGCCGCGTGAGGGCGCCATGACCCAGGTCACGCAAGCCAGTTTCGCGGCCCCCCTGCTCGATCGTTCGAAGCCGCCGCCGTCCGGTCTCAGATCCTGGACGGGTGCGGAGCCGGTGCGGCGCTATGGCGTCTATCGCAACAATGTGGCCACGGGACTTGCCCGCGCGCTCGCGGCACGCTTCCCCGTGACGGAGAAGATCGTGGGGGAAGACTTCTTCACCGCGATGGCGCGCGACTATGTGCTCGAGCATCCGCCGTCCTCGCCGGTGCTTCTACATTATGGCAATAGCTTCGCCGATTTCGTCGCGGGCTTTGCGCCGGCGGCAAGCGTGCCATATCTCGCGGATATCGTGCGGCTGGAGGACGCGCAGGTGCGCGCCTATCACGCAGCGGACATCGCCTCGGTCGACCCGCAAGTCCTCACCCGGATCGCGCCTGAACGGATGGCGGGACTCACATTCATCTTCCACCCGGCCGCTTCGGTGCTACGGTCGGCCTATCCCGTCGTCACCATCTGGTCGATGAATTCGGGCGAGCAGCCTCTGACACCAATTGCCGACTGGCAGGCGGAAGACGCGCTCGTCACGCGGCCGGAGCTTGCCGTCCTCACCCGTCGTATCGCCCCCGGCAGCACCGCCTTTCTCCTCGCGCTGATGGCGGGCGACGGGCTGGCCGGCGCTTTCGGGAAAGCCCTCACGGTGGACGAGACCTTCGATCTCGGCGGCAATCTCGCCGATCTCCTGCGCTCGGGCGCCGTCATCGACATCCTCTCCGAACCCCCGTTGGAGGCGTGAATGGACAAGGCGATCGCAAATATTCCGGCAGCGGCCCTGATCAGGAAGGCCATCGGCCTGTGCGAGCAGATTCCCTATTCGCTCATCGCGCTTGCCGCGCGTGTCTTCCCGGCCGCCGTCTTCTGGCAATCGGGCCAGACCAAGCTCGACGGCTGGCAGGTCTCCGACAATGCCGTCTATCTGTTCCGGGAGGAATATCGGCTGCCGCTTGTCGATCCCGCGATCGCAGCGCATCTCGCCGCTTTCGCCGAGCATTTTTTCCCCATCCTGCTGGTGCTGGGGCTTGCGACACGCTTCGCCGCGCTGGCGCTCCTTGTCATGACGCTCGTCATCGAGATCTTCGTCTATCCGGATGCCTGGCCGACGCATGGCACCTGGGCCGCATGCTTTCTCATTCTCATCGCCAGAGGTGCGGGCGCCTGGTCGCTGGATCACCTGATCAAGGTGCGGAACAACTCTAACTCCTCATCGTAAGCGATCACCTCTCCCCCATTTCGTCATGGCCGGGCTTCGACTCGGCCATCCAGCCCGTCCGTCAAATCAGTTGTACATAGTAGAGACTGGATGGCCGCCTCAAGGGCGGCCATGATGAACTTGGGTTAAAGCGGCGGCGGCTGCGGCGCCGAGTCGGCGCAGCCCGCGACCTGCTGATCGAAATCGATGATCGATCCCGTCATCATTCCGGATTCATCGCTGGCGAGATAGGCGATGGCGCGTGACACCTCGTCGGTCTTGAGCAAGCGGCCGAAAGGCAGCTTCGTCTCGGCCTCCACCAGCCAGCCGTCCTTCGCATCGTGATAGGTCTTCATGATCCGGTCCTCGCCCGGCGTATCCATCCAGCCGATGCACAGGCCATTGACCCTGATGCGATGGCGCATGAGGCTGAAGGCGACATTCTTGGTGAGGGTGATGAGCGCCCCCTTGGAGGCGCAATAGGCCGTGATGAAGGTCTGCCCGCCATGGCCCGACATCGAGATGATGTTGACGATGGTGCCGCCCGATTTCTCGCGCTTCATCAGCTTGGCGGTGTCTTGCATGAGGAAGAACGGCGCCCTGACATTAACCGCGAACATCTGGTCGAAGAGTTCAGGGCTCGTGTCCCAGATGGTGCCGCGATCGGTGATGCCGGCGACATTGACGAGAATATCGGCGCGGCCGAAAGCCTTGTCGGCGGCAGCAACGACGGCGCGGCTGTCGTCCACCTTGCCAAGATCAGCCTTGATGAAGACCGTCTCGACGCCCTTCTTGGCGAGTGCCGCCTTGACCTTCTCGCCATTCTTCTCGTTGCGGCCGCAGATCACCACACCCTTGGCACCCCGATCGGCAAAGAGATGCGCCGTCGCTTCGCCCAGGCCCTGCGTGCCGCCTGTGATGATGGCGACTTTCCCCTCAAGAGAGGACGATGCGAATGCTTCAGCTGTGCTCATGACTGGGTTCCCGCGGTTGAAAGGGAGATATTTCTAGCGCTGGAGCGGCCATCCAGAAAGTGGCAAAGTTTCCGGCCATGCCGATTTATCGGATCATAGAAGCTCCATCCGTCCTCGGCCTCTGGCCCTCGGGCGTCCAGCACGCGCCGCAGGTGCTCATGGAAATGGGACTGGGCGTCGGACTTGGCATCGCGGAGACAAAACGCATCGAGCCACCGGCCTATGACCCCCGCCGCGATGCCAGCACCCACATGCTCAATCCCGCGGGCCTTGTCACCTATACGCATCTCCTCGCGACAGACGTGTGGGACGCGGTAGAGGATGGGGCCGTACCCATCGTGCTTGGTGGTGACTGCAGCATCCTGCTCGGCCCCGCTCTGGCGCTACGTGAACGTGGCCGGCACGGACTTCTCTTCGTCGACGGCCATATGGATTACTGGGATGCCAGGATCGAGCCGACCGGCGAGGCTGCCTCGATGGATCTCGCTTTGGTGACGGGACATGGAGCCGCAGCACTCTCCAATATCGATGGGCTATCCCCCTATTTCCGCCCCGAGGATTGTGTCGCCTATGGCACGCGCGACCATCTCTACAGTTCCGATTTCATCGAGACGCCCTATCCTTCGACTCTCATGCGCATCGATGTGAAGGAAGCGCATGCGCTGGGCCAGGCCGGCGTGGACCAGGCCCTGGCGCGATTGACGAATAACCGTCTCGATGGCTTCTGGATCCATTTCGATGTCGATGTGCTGGACGACGAGATCATGCCGGCGGTCGACTACCGGATGGAGGACGGCTTGTCCCATGCCGAGCTGAAGCGCCTGCTCGGCGCCGCTTTCGCTACGGCCAAGGTGAAGGGCATGACGCTCACCATCTATAATCCCAATCTCGATCCGCAGCGCAGTGCTGCACGCAATCTCGTGGCGGCACTGATCGAGATCTTGAAACCTTAGCCCGGCTCTTCCGGAAACTGCGCGGCGTCAGGGGGAATAATCATCCCCGGCAGCTTGCGCGACGTCCAGATATGGATGGCCTTCGCCATGTCGATCGGCTGGTCGAGCGATCCACCCTTGAGGACGACGATGTCGGGCGCATCCTGAGGCTCGTCCCACAAACGGCTCCCACAATGCGGACAGAAGGCACCGTTTATCTGGAGCCCGCTGTCGCCCCGACGCGACCAGAATTTCGGCTCGCCTTTCGTGATCCTGAAGCCCTCACGCGGCGCCGGGAGCGACATGCCGAAGGCGGAAGCCGATTGCTTGCGGCATTCGGTGCAATGGCAGATGAAGAGCGCAAAGGGCTCGCCGGCGCATTCATAGCGCACGGCACCGCACTGGCATCCGCCGGTTCGTGTCATGGCCCCTGTCTATGACAGAGGCGGGAGGCGATCAACCGACCTTGCGATAGGCCTTGTTGAGCTGCACCATCGGGTGGTTGGGCGACATCTGGAACTTGATCAGCAATTCGCGCGCCATCATATCGCGATCCTGCTGGTTGTCGGGCAGTTTCACATTCTTCGGAATGCGCACCCAGCCATTGCAGTTGCGATCGAAGATGGCGGGCTCGCCCTCTTCGTAACCCATATGCACGTCCTCGAGCCAGTTGAGGTCGTCCCAGCCCATGAATTCCATATAGCCCTTGAGGAAGGGCGTGATCCGCGTGTAGTCGGGTATCAGGTTCACGTCATAGCGGTAACCGATATGCTGCCCGATCTCCTTCTCGCGCGAGGAGGAAAGGCCGGCCTTGTCCTTGATGAACTGGTCGACCGACTTGATGTCCGAGCCTTTGTAGCTTGTGCCTGCCATTGTTCTGCTCCTTCGGAGAAACTCCCCACCCCCTGCCCCTCGCCGCAAGGGGGAGGGGAACGGGGCAAAGCTTCTCAGTATTTGTGGTAATTCCCGCCTTCCATGCCGACCGTGTAGTTGGTGCCGGCGAGCGGCACCTTGCACATGGCGGAAGCTTCCATGGTGAGGGCGGCGAGATCCTCAGGCTCGAGCGAATGGATATTCGTCTTGCCGCAGGCACGGGCCAGCAACTGGGCTTCCATGGTGAGCGTGTGGAGGAAGTTGTAGACGCGCTCGGCCGCCTTGTCGGGGTCGAGGCGCTGGCGCAGCACCGGATCCTGGGTGGCGACGCCGACCGGGCAACGGCCGGTGTGGCAGTGATAGCAGAAGCCGGCATCGACGCCGATCTCGGACGGATAGTCGGTGACGCCCTCGATATGCTTGTTGCAGTTGAGGGCCATCAGCACCGAGTGGCCGATCGCGATCGCGTCGGCGCCCAAGGCCAGGGCCTTGGCGACGTCGCCGCCATTCCTGATGCCGCCGGCATAGACGAGCGAAATCTCGCCCTTCTTGCCGAGCTCATCGATGGCGCGGCGCGCCTCGCGTATGGCTGCGATGCCGGGGACGCCGGTGTCCTCGGTCGCAATATGGGGACCGGCGCCGGTGCCGCCCTCCATCGCGTCGATATAGATCGAATCCGGATCGCACTTCACCGCCATGCGCACATCGTCATAGACACGCGCGGCACCGAGCTTGAGCTGGATCGGGATCTCCCAGTTCGTCGCCTCGCGGATCTCCTGGATCTTGAGGGCGAGATCGTCGGGCCCCAGCCAGTCCGGATGGCGGGCGGGCGAGCGCTGGTCGATGCCGGCGGGGAGCGAGCGCATCTCGGCGACCTGGTCGGTCACCTTCTGGCCCATCAGATGGCCGCCGAGACCGACCTTGCAGCCCTGGCCGATGAAGAATTCGCAGGCGTCGGCGAGCCTGAGATGATGCGGGTTGAAGCCATAGCGCGACTGGATGCACTGGTAGAACCATTTCATCGAGTAGCGGCGCTCGTCGGGGATCATGCCGCCCTCCCCCGAGCAGGTAGCGGAGCCTGCCATGGTCGAGCCGCGGGCAAGCGCGATCTTGGCTTCATAGGACAGCGCGCCGAAGGACATGCCGGTCACGTAGACCGGAATGTCGAGCACCATCGGGCGCTTGGCGCGCGGGCCAATGACGGTCTTGGTGTCGCATTTCTCGCGATAGCCTTCGATGACGAAGCGCGTCAGCGTGCCGGGCAGGAAGGTGAGATCGTCCCAATGCGGGATCTTCTTGAACAGCGAGAAACCGCGCATGCGATAGCGGCCGAGCTCCGACTTGATGTGGATATCGTTCATCACTTCGGGCGTGAAGATCTTGGACGAGCCCAAAAGATATTTCTTGCTCTCGGCCGGCGCGCGCGAAAGGGCTGCAAGTCCGGTCGCGGTGCGCTTCACCGCGCCCTTGCCATTGGTCTTGGCAAGCGCTGTCACGCGCGGCCTTGCCTTCGTCCTGGCTTTCACGGGTGCCGATTTCGCTTTGGTTTTCTTGGCTGGTTTCTTAGCCATTGCAGGTCCTCACCTTATTTCGTCATCCCGGCGAAAGCCGGGACCCACCAAACTCATCCCACGAATCCTGGACCAAACTCAGAGCACCAGCTTCTTTTCGCCGGGCTCGAGATTGTCGTAGTTCCACAATTGCTTGCCGGCGACGATCTTCTTGAAATGGCCGATGCCCTTGGAGGGCAAGAGCCCGTACATCTTGAGCTTGCGGGTCAGCCATTCGCGATCGAGATCGGTCATCTCGCCCGGCACCGCATCGACGCCGAGGCTCCTCGCCTCGCCGCCCAGATAGATGGTGCCGTCATACATGGAATCGCCCAGGTTCTTGCCGGCATTGCCGCAGATCACCATGCGGCCGCGCTGCATCATGAAGCCGGTGAACGAGCCCGTATCGCCGCCGACGATGATGTTGCCGCCCTTCTGGTCGATGCCGGTGCGCGCACCGACGGACCCCTTGCAGACGATATCGCCACCGCGCAGCGCAGCGCCGAACTGGGAGCCGGCATTCTTCTCGATGAGAATGGTTCCCGACAGCATGTTCTCGCCGCAGGCCCAGCCGACTCGGCCCTTGACCTTCACATTCGGCCCATCGAGCAGGCCGAGCGCAAAATATCCGCAGGACCCCTCGATATAGAGATTGAGCCGGTTCAGGATGCCGACGGCCAGCGAGTGCTTGGAGCCCGGATTCTTGAGCACGATCGTGCCATAGCCGCGGTTCATCAGGTCGCGCAGCTGGGCATTGATCTGTTTGGTGTCGAGCTTCTCGCAATCCAGCTCGGCGCGCTTGTTGAAGTCGACATCCGGCGCATCCGGGTAGCCGTAGCCGCCGCCCTCCTCGGTCACATCGAAGAAGCGCTGTTGCGTCTTGCCGCGCAAGGCCTCGGTGTGCATGCCCAGGTCATGCGAGACATGGGCCTGCTTCGTCGTCGTCAAGCCCGCCATACGCGAACCTCCTCATCATAGGGATCCCAGGTGTCGATCTCGTGCGGAATGACGGCGCGGATCGCCACTTCTTCCGAAGCCAAAGCGACGAGGTCGTCGCTTTCGTAGAGCACCATGGGCTTGGCGGCCATGGTGTCCTTGGCCATGCCAAGCGCGTCCTTGGTCGAGACGAGATAGGTGAAGACGCCGTCGATGTCCTGGATCGACTGGCGCAGCGACTCTTCGAGCGTCGCGCCATGTTCGAGATTATAGGCGGTGTAGACCGCGAGCAGTTCCGAATCGCAGTTCGACATGAAGCGATGGCCGCGGCGCTCGAATTCACGCCGCATCATCCAGTAGTTGGTGAGCTGCCCGTTATGGACGACGGCGATGTCGTTATAGGGATAGGCCCAGTAGGGATGCGCCGAGCGGATATCGACATCGGACTCGGTCGCCATGCGGGTGTGACCGATGCCATGCGTGCCCTTGAACTTGCGCAGGTCGTACTGCTGGGCGACGCGCGCCGCATCGCCCAGATCCTTGATGAGCTCGAGGGCATTGCCCATCGACAGTATCTCGGTGCCTTCGACATCCTCGACATAATCGGCGAGCTTCTTCATGTCGCCGTCATACTGGATGCGATAGCGAAAGGCGTAGTCGGTGACGTCTTCCTTGTCGATGATCTGGACGCCCAGCGTGGCCAGGCGCTCCTCGACCTTGGCACGCCGGCGCTTCACCTCGTCGACAATGTCGAAGCCCTTCGCCATGTCTTCCTGCTCGGCCACCTTGAAGCGCATCACATATTCATTGCGCCCCGGCGTGCCGTAGATCGCATAGCCGGTCGAATCGGGGCCCCTATGCTTGAGCGACTGGAGCATCTGGGTCATTTCCTGACCGATGTTCCCCGATCCGTTGCGGTGGATGAGCCCTGCTATCCCGCACATGATTAGCCTTCCTTTCTCATGCCCGTCGTTACGGAAACTAGGGCAGACAGTTCAGATAGGTATCGAGATCCCACTGCGTCGATGTGTGGAGGAAACGCTCCCACTCATCGCGCTTGTATTCGTCATAGAGGCGATGCATCTCGCCCGGCATCGCCGACTTGATGACGTCGTCCTTCTTGAGCGCCTCCAGCGCATCGCCCAGGGTCATCGGCAGGCGCTTCACCTGCTTGCCGGCCTCCATGGCGGCATAGATGTTGCGCTCCTCGGGCTTGCCCGGATCGATCTTGTTGCTGATGCCGTCATCGGCGGCCCTGAGGATGGCGCCCGCCATGATGTAGGGGTTCACCATCGAGTCGACCGCGCGGTATTCGAAGCGGCCGGGGGCCGAGATGCGCAGGCCCGTTGTGCGGTTCTGGAAGCCCCAGTCGGCGAAGACCGGCGCCCAGAAGCCCGTGTCCCACAGCCGGCGATAGGAATTCACCGTCGAGCAGCCGATCGCCGTCAGGGCACCGAGATGCTTGACGATGCCACCGATCGTATAGAGGCCGATCTTGCCCGGCATTTGCTTGTCCTTCGTGTCGGGCATGAAGGTGTTCTCACCGCCGCGGCGGTACATGTAATTGTTCTCGAAGCCGGGCAGGTTCTTGGGATCGTTGCCCAGCGCCTTGAACTCGTCCTTGCCGCCCTTCCACAAGGAGACATTGTGGTGGCAGCCATTGGCCGACACGCCCATGAAGGGCTTGCACATGAAGCAGGCGATGATGTTGAACTCGCGCGCCACCTGGGCGCAGATCTGGCGGTAGGTGGTGAGGCGGTCGGCGGTTCTCAGCGCATCGTCATAGTTGAAATTGAGCTCGAGCTGGCCCGGCGCGTCCTCGTGGTCGCCCTGGATCATGTCGAGGCCCATTTTCCGGCCATATTCGATCACCCGCATATAGACGGGGCGCAGGCTCTCGAACTGGTCGATGTGGTAGCAGTAGGGATTAGAATAGCCGCCATTCGGGTTGCCGTTGTCGTCCTTCCTGAGCCACATCATCTCGGGCTCGGTGCCGTGGCGCATGCGCAGGCCATGGTCCTTCTCGAACTGGTCATGGATGCGCCTGAGATTGCCGCGGCAGTCGGAGGTCAGATAGGCGCCGGGATTTTCCTTCTCCTCGCGATTGCGGAACAGCGTGCAGAACATGCGCGCCACGCGCTTGTCCCACGGCAGCTGCATGAAGGTCTCAGGCTCGGGAACGCCGACCAGCTCGGCCGCTTCCGGACCGTAGCCCAGATATTCGCCGCGCCGGTTCATGAACAGGTTGACGGTGGCGCCATAGACGAGCTGGAAGCCGCCATTGGCGATGTTCTCCCAGTGATCGGCCGGAATGCCCTTGCCCATGATGCGGCCGGTGACCGAGACGAACTGCAGATAGAGATATTCGATGCCGAGCTGATCGATCTTCTTGCGCACCTGCTTGATCAGCTCATCGCGGCCGTCGGTCTTGATGAATTTCTCATAGTCGCTCATGTGGCGTTTTCCTCTTTGTCGTTTTCCGGTTCCTGGTTGCGTAGGGAAGCCTAACGTGATCGAACCGGTTTGGTAAATTCAGAAATGGCGGGCGGCATTCAGCTCCACGGGAACGGGCTGTTGGAAACGGGATGCAGCTTGCCTTCGGCATAGCGCGAGAAGCGGAAAGGCTCGAGCAGGCGCGATTTCTCGCCGACGATCTCCTGGGCGGCGAGCTTGCCGACGCCGATCATCTTGTAGCCGTGGTTGGAATCCGCGATGATGAAGACATTATCGCGGAAGACGTCGAAGACCGGGAAATTGTCGGGTGTGAAGCAGCCGAGCCCGCCCGATTTCTCGTCCTTCTTGTAGATGCCGATCTTGCCTTCGAAACGTTTCTGGCAATGCGCCAGCATCGAGCACCAAGTCTCGATGAACTCATCGCCGACGATGAAATCAGGCGAATCGGGGCCGTAAGGGTCGATCGCGACATTGTCGGGCTCACCCTCTACCTTGTAGGGCGACGCGCCGCCCTGCACGCCGCCGAAATTGAAATCGGGCTTGTAATAAAGGCCCCACAATTTGTCGGTCAGAAGCCTTCCATCGACATCGGAATAAAGCGGCGCATCGGTGTCGACATGGATGACCGGCGGCATCTTGCCGTCATTGGTCTTGTGCATGTTGGGATCGACGCCGAGGGTGCCTTCCTCGAGGCACCAGTATTTCCACATGCGCACCCCGTCATGCATCTTGCCGTCGCGCCCCTTGATAGAGACGGTGCGCGGCAGATCGAGCATGTTCCAGACCTGGTTGACCCAGGGCCCGACGCCGACCACCACATAATCACAGGCGATGCGGCCCTTGCTGGTATTGAGCGCGGTGACGGCCTGCGAATTGCTGCCGAACTCGAAGCCGTTGACGGTGACGCCGGTCATGATGCGCACACCCTCGGCTTCGGCCTTGGAGGCGAGGCCGTAGATCGAGGCGGTGTTGTTGGCGTAGCCACCCTTCTTCTCGTGCAGCACCGAGGTGATGCCCTTGGCCTGCCAGTCGTCGAACAGGCCTTTCATATAGGTCATCGAATCCTTCTCGCCTTCGATGAAGGTCGAGGAATAGCCGATGGCCTTCTGCTGCTCGTAGATGGTGCCGACCTGCTGGTGCATGACTTCGGGCGAGATCTGCATATAGCCGACGGGATGGTAGGAATAGGCCTTGGGGTCACTCTCCCACACCGATACCGAATGCGCCATCAATTCGCGCATCGCCGGCTGGTAGTAATTGTTGCGCACGACGCCGCAGGCGATACCCGAGGCGCCGGCGGCGATTGAGGTCTTGTCGATGACGAGGATGTCCTTGCCCGACCCCTTGCCTGTTTCCCTGAGCTTGAGCGCCAGATGATAGGCCGTCGAGAGGCCGTGAATGCCGGCCCCGATGATCGCGTATTTCACGCCGGACGGAACTGCCATGAGCCTCGCCTTCCTCCTTGGAACCCAAGCCGGAGCAGATTGGGCTGAACCGGTTTGAATGCTTTTTTCGGGACAAAACCCGCGGTTCTGGCATAATGATCCACAAATTCAGACCGATTGCAAACCAATTTTTGCCAATTACAACCAATTGCGACCATGACCCCAGACCTGCAAGACGACCTGATCAAGCCGCGCAGCGGTCTCGAAACTGAAGGGGAGGATCCCCAGCTTGTCGCTACGAGAGGCGCCAATTCCATCACCTCGCGGCTCAAGCGGGCGATCGAAAGCGGCGTTTACAGTGATGGCGACCAGCTGCCGCCCGAACGCCAGCTTGCGGTGGCTTTCGGCACGGCGCGCTCCACCATCCGCAAGGCACTGGACCAACTCGAGCAGAGGAATCTTGTGGTGCGCCGGGTCGGCTCCGGCACTTTCATCAGCTATCAGGGCCCGGTGCAGGACGCGATGTCGGATGTCACCGACCTCATCTCGCCCCTGCAGCTGATCGAGGCGCGCATTGCCATCGAGCCCTCGATGTCGCGGCTTGCGGCGCTGCACGCCTCGGCGCGCGATCTCGACGCCATCGAAAGCATCCTGCTCAGGATCGAGGCCGCGACCGACGACCAGGACCTGTTCACCAAGCTCGATTCGGAGTTCCACCTGGCGCTGGCGCGCTGCTCGCGCAATCCCCTGCTCTATCGGCTCTATCAGCACATCAACACGGTGCGCAATCACGCGCAGTGGGAGCAGATGAAGCAGATCATCCTGGTGAAGGAGAAGATCGACATCTACAACCAGCAGCACCGTGCCATTTTCGAGGCTCTCAAGATGCGTGATCCGGCGACGGCCGCCGATCTCATCTCGAAGCATCTCGAAACCGCGCGCCAGGATTTGGTAGGTGCCGACAGCATCTGAGCACACAAGCTTGGCAAATTGTGCGAGATTTCACAGATCATTCTCCCTCTCCCGTCCATCCTCCGGACGGGAGAAGGGGAAACTTTGCAAGGGCGCTCGCTCTGTCGTGCATGTTGCAGCCGCAAATATGATTGCCTGCGCATGAACCCCGTTCTGCTCGGATCGCTGGCGGCGCTGTGCTGGGGCACGCTCGATTTCCTGGCCGGCAAGGTGAGCCGCGCCATCGGGCCGATCCATGTCACCGTCACCGTAAC
Source organism: Taklimakanibacter lacteus (assembly GCA_003576695.1). Taxonomy (GTDB): domain Bacteria; phylum Pseudomonadota; class Alphaproteobacteria; order Rhizobiales; family Aestuariivirgaceae; genus Taklimakanibacter; species Taklimakanibacter lacteus. The sequence continues at coordinate 322,617 of QOZQ01000003.1, read as the reverse complement.
GGCTATCGGCCTTGTCCTGATCACGCTGTGGCTCTGGGCCTTCGGCGCCTTTCCATCGCTGGTGCAGGACGGAATCTGGTGGCCGCTCCTCGCCGGGGCTGGCTATGCCCTCGCCACCCTCTGCCTCTTCGCCGCCATTGCCTCGGGGCCGATATCGCTCGCCGTGCCGGTGACCATGTCCTATCCGGCGACGAGTGTCGTTGTCGCCACAGCACTCGGCAACGCGCCCAGCGCGGTCCAGCTCTTCTTCGTCGCCCTCATTCTGGCGGGCGTCCTGCTGGTCGCCCTGGGCGAATATGAGGACGGCGAAGCCCAGGCCGCCGGTCAGCGCCGCCGTACCCTCATCCTCGCCACGCTTGCTCATCTGACTTTCGTCTTCGCGGTCTTCGTCGGGCAGAAGTCGGCAGCCCAATTCGGCGAGATCGAATCCGCCTGGATCTCGCGCCTCGCCGGCACCGCCGTCATGCTGCCTCTGCTTTTCCTCTCCAGGGAGAGACTGCGCAACCAGATACCGCATCTGCCCCTCCTCACCATGATGGCCTTTCTCGACGCGCTGGCGGTCTCGCTCCTCTTTGCCGCCGGCAGGACGGCGCAGCCCGAGCTCGCGACGGTCTGCGGCTCCGCCTCGGGCGCCATCACTGTCATCCTCGCCTGGATATTCCTCAGAGAGAAAATTGCCCCGATGCGCTGGCTCGGGGTCGCCGCGACCTTCTCCGGCGTCGCGGTACTTTCGGCGTTCAAGTGAATGCGCTCTTCTCATTACCTGCCACGTAATTGAGTGCCCGTCGCGCCTTCGTCATGCTGTGCCGGTCAGAACGAAGGAGACAACCATGACCGATGCCGCCCATATAGCCGACCGCTATATCGCCGTATGGAACGAGACCGATCCCGCCCGCCGCAGCGCCCTGCTGGCCAAAGGCTGGAGCGCAGATGCGACCTATGCCGATCCCCTGATGAAGGGCGAAGGCCATGAGGAAATCGGCAAGCTCATCGGCGCCGTGCAGGCGCGCTTCCCGGGCTTCCGCTTCACGCTCGACGGCCGCGTCGACAGCCATGGCGACAAGCTCCGCTTTTCCTGGTCGCTTGGCCCAGAAAGCGCCCCTGAAATGATCAAGGGCACCGACTTCGCCACCACCGAGGACGGGCGCCTGAAATCCGTCACCGGCTTCCTCGACAAGGTGCCGGCAGGGGCGGCCTAGACTATCCTGAAGCCGGCGCGGACACTCTATCCTGTGGTCCGCGCCGCGTCTGGAGATCCGAGGATGAAGACTGCCACCGCCCTGAAGGCCGGCGATTATTTGCGCAGCTGGCGCCGCCGCCGGCGCCTGAGTCAACTCGATTTCGCGCTCGAGGCCGAAATTTCACAGCGGCATCTGAGCTTCCTCGAAAGCGGCCGCGCAATGCCCAGCCGCGAGATGCTGCTCCATCTGGCGGAACGGCTCGACGTGCCACTGCGCGAGCGCAATGCCATGCTGCTCGCCGCCGGCTTCGCACCCGTCTATGCCGAGCGCAACCTGGAGGATCCGGCCATGGAAGCGGCGCGCGGCGCGATCGAGATGGTGCTGAAAGGACATGAACCCTTCCCGGCGCTGGCCGTCGACCGGCATTGGATCCTGGTCGCCGCCAATGCGGCGCTTGCCCCCCTGCTCGCCGGCATTGACGACAAAATGCTTCTCGAAGCACCTGTCAATGTCATGCGGCTGGCACTCCACCCGCGGGGTCTCGCGCCACGTATCGCCAATCTCAGCGAATGGCGGGCGCATCTCCTCGACCGTCTGCGCCGCCAGGCCGCAGTCACGGGCGATGATGTGCTGGCCGGGCTCTTGCAGGAGCTTTCGGCCTATCCCGTCAATGGCACGCTCACCAGCCTGCATTCCCCGGCACCGGAAGATCACGGCGGCGTCTTCGTGCCTCTCAAGCTGGTGACCGGTCACGGCCTTCTGTCGTTTCTGTCCACCACCACCATATTCGGCACCCCGCGCGACATCACCCTTTCCGAAATAGCGGTCGAGGCCTTCTTCCCAGCCGATGCCGAAACCGGCCGGATCATCCGGCAGCTCGCCGCCTGACAGGGGCGGATTTGCCTGTTGCGAAATATCGACTATCCTCGCCGACGCCATTCCAGCGAGGGTTTCATGATCGTCATCACCCAGAAGCATCTTGATGATTTCGCCCGCGATGGTTTCGTCGCCGTCGAAGGTGCGCTGTCACCGGATGAGATCGCAAGCGCCCGATCGCGCTTCAAGCCGATGTTCTCCGGCAAGTTCGAGACCGGGCTTTATCCCGATGAATGGAACTGGCGGCTCGGCCGCGACCGCGAGGACCTGACGCGCCAGATCTGCAATGGCTGGAAATCCGATCTCACCATCGCCTCGATCGTGCTGAGAAGCGATGTCGGCGAGGCATGCGCCAGATTGCGCGGCTGGCCCGGCGCCCGCATCGGCCAGGACAATGTCATCTGGAAGCCGCCCGGCGGCAAGCCGCTCGGCTTCCATCAGGACGATTCCTACAATGGCTGGATCGTGCCCGGCGAAATGATGACGTGCTGGATCACGCTCGACGACACCAAGGCGTTCCAGGGCACGATCGAGCATGTGAGGGGCTCGCATCGCTGGCCCATCTCGCCGCCCATCAAGCAATTCCACGCGCCCGACGACGCGCTGGCCGACCTCAAGCCCGCGGCGCAAGCGGCGGGCATCTCCGATTATGAGATCGTGCCGATCGAGGTGCCGGCGGGCACGGCGGTGTTCCATCACGGCCGCACCTGGCATGGGTCACGCGACAACAAGGGCACCAATCCGCGCCGCTCGGTCATCGCCCATTGCATTTCGTCCACAGCAAAATTTCACCCGCACGACATCAGCTACATTTACTCGCGCTACAAGAAGGCGGGCTCGACGGAGATGGACGAGAGCTATTTTCCCGTGCTCTGGCAACAGGATGGCTACCGGACTTCCTGGCTCGACGGCTATATGGCGAAGGGCCGGGCCGCGGCTGCGTAAACCAAACCGATTAAATTTTAAGGACAATTATAATAGTTCTCTAGCCGCCTATCGGGCAATCTCCGGTCCTAGTTTCGGTACCGGAAGTGCTGTCCCATGTTTGGATCGAGTGAATCAGAACGGCAACGTGTCGCGGTCACGCTGACGCTCGCCTCCGGCGACATGCTGAACGGACATGTGTTTCTCGGACGGGCGCAGAAGCTGCGCGACCTGCTCAACAACCCCGACAGCTTCATCGATTTCGAAAAGCGCGACAGCACGGTGACGATGATCGCCAAGCGCGCCATCACGGCGATCGCCGCGATCGACCTGCCGCGCACCGATCATCTCACCAGGCGCGCGAACAGTGCCGCCACCTTCGATCCCTATCACACGCTGGGCGTCGATCCGGGCGCCAATCCGGGCGAGGTGCGCGCCGCCTATCTCGCCAAGGCCAGGCTCTATCATCCCGACAAGCTCGCCAGCAAGGATGTGCCGCGCGAGGTCGGCGACTATATGAACGCCATGTTCATCCGCATTCAAAAGGCCTATGACGAGCTGGACACGACCAAGATCCCGACCTGACCTTCCAGCAACCGAATGACGATCGAAACCAATCCCGTCGCGCACTTGCGCATCCTGAAGCCGTTGCCTTTCGCCTATGCCTTCTATGACGGGCGCATTCCCGGTGTGCGGCTGCATTCGGAAGACGAGAACTGGCTCGATGATGGCGGCTTCTCGCTCGGCACCGCCAGCTATGTGCTGGTCGACGAAGACGACGCGCTCGTCTATGACACGCACATGTCGCTCGCGCATGCGCGCAAGATCCGCATGTTCCTCGACCGCCTCGGCCTCAAGCGCATCCGTGTCGTGCTCAGCCACCATCATCTCGATCATATTGCCGGCAATGAGGCCTTCGCCGATTGCGAGATCATCGCGCATGAGCGCACGCTCGCGCATATGAAAGCCAACCAGGCCGGCATCGAGGACGGCAGCTATCACGGCCTCCCCGCCATCTCGCCGCTCATCATGCCGACCGTCACTTATGAAGACCAACTCAAGCTCGATGTCGGGCGGCTGCGCGTGCATCTCAGGCACGCCAATATCCACAGCGACGATGCGACGCTTCTTTATATCGACGATCTGTCCCTGCTGTTCGCCGGCGACACGCTGGAAGACACCGTGACCTATGTGGCCGAACCGCATGCGCTCGACACGCATCTGAGCGAGCTCGACCGGCTGTGGAGCTGGCCCATCTCACGCATCCTGCCCAATCACGGCGACCCGCTGGTGATTTCGGCCGGTGGCTATGAGAAGACCCTCATCAGGGCCACCCAGCAATATATCCGCACCCTGAAGCGCTGCGTTAACCAGCCGGAGCTGCGCTCCGAGGACCTGGCGACGCTCATCGCCGGGCCGCTGCAGGCCAAATGGGTGAACTACTTCGCGCCCTATGAGGCGGTCCATCGGAGCAATGTCGCGAAGGTCGTCGCGGCGCAGTCGAGCTGAGGCCTTCGATTTTTCCGCATCAGCCTATCCAAAGGTCTGCAATTTTTCGGGCCGATGCGCCTATTCGGCGGCGACCGCCGGCATGATGCTCTCGACCGCGAAGGGCCGGTCATGGGTGAGCGAGGGAATGCGCGCCCTGGTCTTCGCCACTTCGGCGAGATCGATCTCGGCAACGATGACGTTCTCGGCCTCGCCGCCATCGGCCAGCACCCGTCCCCAGGGATCGATGATGAGGGAATGGCCATAGCATTCCGAGCCGCCGGCCAGCGTGCCATACTGGCAGGGGGCGATCACATAGGCACCATTCTCGATCGCGCGCGCCCGGTTGAGCACATGCCAATGCGCCTTGCCGGTGATGCGGGTGAAGGCTGCCGGCACCGCCAGCATCTGGGCCCCGGCCTTGGCGAGCGTGCGGTAGAGCGCGGCAAAGCGCAGGTCGTAGCAAATGGACAGCCCGATCGGCCCGCCGATGCAGGGCGAGAGCACCGCTTCGGCGCCCGCCATGATGGTGGCCGATTCACGATAGGAGTGGCCGTCGCCCAGATCGACGTCGAACATATGGATCTTGTCATAGCGCGCCGCGACGGCACCATCGGGCGACAGCATGTAGCCGCGATTGAAAATGCGGCCGTCGGCCGATTTCACGCCGATCGAACCGATGAGAATCCAGGCCTTGTGGGCGCGGGCGAGCGCCGCCATGGCGGGCAGCACCGGATGGTCACTCTCGGGCACGGCGAAAGGATGCAGCATGCCGTCCTTGGTATCGAGTCCGGCACAATATTCGGGCAACGCCACGAGCTTGGCGCCCTTCGCGGCGGCCCTGTCGACCAGCTTCGACAGGATGGCGATATCGGCCTCGACATCCGGCGTCGCGCAGTTCTGGACGCAGGCCGCGATGAATTTCTGAACCATGGAACAGCAGTCTATACCAATGCTGCGCGATGTCACTTCTCAACTTTGAGAGCTTGACCAAGCGGCAAGGTTAGCGCCGCAGCAGGCCCAGCACGGCGCGGATGATGTGGAGATCGCTGCGCGCGGCAAGGCAAACCAGCCATTCGCTCATGCTCGCCGACCAATCGCTGAAGCGCAAGACATGCAATCTCGCATCCGGCACGATCTCGGCGGTCGAGATGATGCCGATGCCCATGCCGCCCGCCACCGCCTCGCGCGCGGCCTCGCGGCTCTCGATCTCGATGACATTGGCGATCGGCAATGACCGACGCGCCGCCTCCTCGACCAGCAAGGTGCGGGTCACCGAACCCTCCTCGCGCAGGACCACCGGCTGGCTCAGGAATTCGGCAAAGGAGATTTCGGCGCGCCGGGCGAAGGGATGCGACGCCGCGGTGAAGGCGGTGACCGCATCGTCGCGCAGCAGTCGCGCCTGATAGGCCTGCTGTGGCGGCGTCTCGGCGATCACGGCGAAATCGATCTCGAAGCGATCGAGCCGGTCGAGCAGCTGGGCCGAGTTGCCGGCGACGAGGCGCACCGCGACCTTGGGATAGCGCTCGCGGAAGCGGCGGATGAGCGGCAGGACATGGGTGGCGGCATCGGCGCCGATGACGAGGCTGCCTTCCTCCAGGCCCTTCGCTTTTGCCAGGAGCTCGAGCGCTTGCGCCTCGGCCTCGAACATCCGCTCGGTGACGGCCAGGAGCTTGCGGGCAAAGGCGGTGAGCTCCACCCCGCCGCGCCGGCGCAGGAACAGCTCCGAGCCATAGGCATCCTCGAGCTTGCGGATATGATCGGAGATCGCCGGCTGGGTAAGCGAGAGCCTTTGCGCGGCTTTGGAAAAGCCGCCATTCACCGCAACAGCGTGAAAGGCCTTGAGCTGGGCATAGCGCATGGCCCTGTAATACATCAGTCAAACTTATATTCAATATATGATCTTACGATTTGACTTATATTCGGGACGGGAGCGAAATGCGTATGTGGGATCAATCAACGCCCGATCCCTTCTCCTTAGGCCCTCCCCGATCATGGGGAGGGCCTCATTCGAGGCCCCCATGAGCACCACCGCCCTTGCCGCTTCCTTCTCCCCCACCTTCAATGGTCCCGAAGGCCAGGAGGACATGCCCTATCTGCTGACACCCGGCCCCCTCACCACCTCGCGCGGGGTGAAGCTCGCGATGCTGGCCGATTATGGCTCGCGCGACATCGAGTTCCGCCAGATCGTCAAGCAGATCCGCGCGAGCCTGCTCGACCTCGCCCATTGCAACTCGAACTACGAATGCGTGATCATGCAGGGCTCGGGCACCTTCGCCATCGAAGCGGCGCTGGGCAGCTTCTGCCCGTCCAAGCGCTACAAGACGCTGGTCGTCTGCAACGGCGCCTATGGCGAGCGCGCCGCCAAGATCCTCAACCGTCTCGGCCGGCCGGTGGTCACGCTCGACAAGGGCGACAGCGAGGCGCCGACGCCCGACGAGATCGTCAGCGCCCTCAATGCCGACCGCACCATCAGCCATCTGTGGCTCGTCCATTGCGAGACCACATCGGGCATCGTCAATCCCATCCAGGCGATCAGCAAGGCGGTCCAGGGCCGGGCACTCACCATCATGGTCGATGCCATGTCCTCCTTCGGCGCCATACCGATCGACATGAGCGGCTGGAATATCGATGTGATGGTGTCATCCTCGAACAAATGCATCGAAGGCGTGCCGGGCTTCTCCTATGTGCTGGTGCGGCGTCCGATACTCGATGAGAGCGAAGGCCAGTGCCATTCGGTCGTGCTCGACCTGCATGAGCAATGGACGGTGCTCGAGCGCACCGGCCAGTTCCGCTTCACGCCCCCCACCCATGCGCTGGTCGCCTTCCAGAAGGCGCTCGAGGAATTTGCCCGCGAAGGCGGCATTGCGGCGCGCGCCGCCCGCTACCAGCGCAATGCCGACGTGCTGGTGCGCGGCATGCGCGAGATGGGCATCCAGACGCTGCTCAGCGACGATGAGGCCGGGCCCATCATCCAGACCTTCCTCATGCCGCGCGATCCCAATTTCCAGTTCGACACCTTCTACGAAAAACTGCGCCAGAAGGGCTATGCCATCTATCCCGGCAAGCTCACCAAGCGGCCGAGCTTCCGCATCGGCACGATCGGGCAGCTCGACGAGACCGTGATCCGCAACGCGCTCGTCGCCATCCGCGAGGTGCTGCGCGACATGAATGTCGCCGACCGGCATCCCCTGGCCTGAGAAAGAGATTCAAGGAAAAGAGCCAAACCCATGATCCAGAATCGGAAAACCGTGTCGGTGAACGGCCGGACCTATGCCTGGCCGCAAGCGCCGCTGGTGGTCGTCTGCTGCGACGGCAGCGAGCCCGCTTATATGGACACCGCGCGCAGCCAAGGACTCATGCCCTATCTCGACCGCATGATCGGCAAAGGCGAAAACCGCCTCGGGCTCTGCGCCATGCCGAGCTTCACCAATCCCAACAATCTGTCGATCGTCACCGGCCGGCCGCCCGCCGTCCACGGCATCTGCGGCAACTATCTCATCGATCCCGAGACCGGGCGCGAAGTGATGATGAACGACCCCAAATGGCTCAGGGCGCCGACCATCTTCGCCGCGTTCCAGAAAGCCGGCGCCAAGGTGGCGGTGGTGACGGCCAAGGACAAGCTCAGACTCCTCCTCGGCAAGGGCCTCGTCTTCGACGGCAGCGCCATCTGCTTCTCGTCCGAGAAGGCCGACAAGGCGACGCTCGCCGAAAACGGCATCGAGGATGCGCGCCAGCTCACCCATATGAAAGTGCCCGATGTCTATTCGGCCGAGCTTTCCGAATTCGTCTTCGCTTCGGGCGTCGCCCTCCTCAAGAGCATGCGGCCCGACCTCATGTATCTGTCGACGACCGACTATATCCAGCACAAATATGCGCCGGGCACGCCCAAGGCGAATGACTTCTACGCCATGATGGACCGCTATCTGGGCGAACTCGATGCGCAGGGCGCCACGGTGGTGATCGTGGCCGACCACGGCATGAAGGACAAGCATCTCAGCAATGGCGAGCCCGATGTGCTCTTCCTCCAGGACGCACTCGACCGGAAGTTCCGTGCTGGCCAGACCAAGGTGATCCTGCCGATCACCGACCCTTATGTCGTCCATCACGGCGCGCTCGGCTCCTTCGCCACCGTCTATCTCTATGGCCCGAAACCCGAAGACGTTACCAGCTTCATTGCCGGCCAGCCCGGCATCGATGTGGTGCTTGCCCGCAAGGAAGCTTGCGTCCGCTTCGAGCTGCCGGAGGACCGGATGGGCGATCTCGTCGTCGTTTCAGGCGGTCCGACACACAGCAAGGTCATCGGCACCAGCCGCGACAAGCACGACCTGTCAGGCCTCAGCGAGCCCTTGCGCTCGCATGGCGGGCTGTCCGAGCAGGAGATCCCCATCATCGTCAACCGCAAAACCGAAGGCCTTCCCGCCAGCTTGCGCAATTTCGATGCCTTCGCCATCGGCTGCAACCATATCGCGGCGCACCGCGAACAGGCGGCATAGGAAACCCCGACGCCATGAACAAGATCACCCCCACGCGCAAGATCATCAAGGAAGCGATGCGGATCGGCGGCAAGCCGGTCGCGGCCGACGATGTCGTTCCGGTCCATTATCCCTATACGAACGAGGTCATCGGCACGGTGCCGGCGGGGCGCGCGGAACATGCGGCCAAGGCCTTCGCCGTCGCTAAAGCCTTCAAGCCGAAGCTCACCCGCTATGAGCGCCAGCAGATCCTGTTCCGCACCGCCGAGCTCATCCGCGACCGCAAGGACCAGCTCTCCGATCTCATCACCCTCGAGCTCGGCCTGTCGAAGAAAGACTCGCTCTATGAATGCGGTCGGGCCTATGACGTCTATTCGCTGGCGGGACAGCTGGCCATTCTCGATGACGGCCAGATCTTCTCCTGTGACCTGACACCGCAAGGCAAGCCCCGCAAGATCTTCACCAAGCGCGAGCCGGTGGGCGTCATTTCGGCCATCACGCCCTTCAACCACCCGCTCAACATGGTCTCGCACAAGGTGGCGCCGGCCATCGCCACCAACAACTGCGTGGTGTGCAAGCCGACCGAGCTTACGCCGCTCACCGCCATTGCGCTCGCCGACATCCTCTATGAGGCTGGCCTGCCGCCGGAAATGTTCCAGGTGGTGACCGGCTGGCCCCGGGACGTCGGCGATGAGATGGTGATGAACCCCGACATCGACGTCATCACCTTCACCGGCGGCGTCAAGGTGGGCAAGATCATCGCCGGCAAGGCCGGCTACCGGCGCGCCGCGCTCGAGCTCGGCGGCAACGACCCGCTGATCGTGCTCGACGATCTCTCCGATGCCGATCTCGGCAAGGCGGCCGAGCTTGCCGTCCAGGGCGCCACCCGCAATTCGGGCCAGCGCTGCACGGCGGTGAAGCGTATCCTGGTGCAGGAGCGGGTGGCCGACAAATTCGTCGCGCTCGTCCTCGAAAAGGCGAAGAAGATCAAGTTCGGCGACCCAATGGCGCCCGAGACCGATCTCGGCACCGTGGTGCATGAGCAGGCGGCGGCCCTGTTCGAGCGCCGCGTCCACCTGGCCGAGGCGCAGGGCGCCAAGGTGCTCTATAATCCGGGCCGCAAGGGCGCCCTCCTGCCGCCGATCACGCTCGACCATGTGCCGCATGAATCCGAGCTCGTCTTCGAGGAGACCTTTGGCCCGATCATCCCGATCGTCAGGGTGCCCGATGACGATGAGGCGGTGATCCGGATCTCCAATTCCACCCCCTTCGGCCTGTCCTCAGGCGTGTGCACCAACCGGCTTGACCGGATCACGCGATTCATCGAAGGACTGAATGTCGGCACGGTGAATATCTGGGAAGTGCCGGGCTACCGGATCGAAATGTCGCCTTTCGGCGGTATCAAGGATTCCGGCAACGGCATCAAAGAGGGCGTCCTGGAGGCGATGAAATTCTACACCAATGTGAAAACCTGGTCCCTGCCCTGGCCCAACTGACGGCGCCCGACGCTGGCGGATCCACACATCGCCGCGACACTGCTTTCGCCGGGGACCGGCCGTGACCGCCGGCACCATCGTCATCATCGAGCTCCTGGGCGGCGTCGCCATGCTGCTGTGGGGCGTGCGCATGGTGCGTACCGGCATCATGCGCGGCTGGGGCGATCGACTGAAGCAGTTCATCCAGCAGCGCCTCGGCAACAATGTCTCGGCCTTTGCCGCCGGCGGCATGGCGACGGCAGCACTCGGCAGCGCCACCGCCATGGCGCTCATCGTCGCCGGGCTCGCGGCCAGCGGCGCCATCGGCACCTCGGTCGGCCTTGCCGTGCTGCTCGGCGCCGATGTGGGCTCGGCCCTCGTCTCGGCGCTTTTCGCCTCGTCGAGCTCATACGCGCTCTGGCTGTCGCCGCTCCTGCTGTTTGCGGGCTATGTGACTTTCTCGACTTCGAACGAGTTCCGGCCGCATAATTTCGGGCGCATCCTCATCGGCTTCGGGCTGATGCTGCTGTCGCTCAGGCTTATCGTCGGTGCCACCGCCCCCTTGCGCGAGGCGAGCCTCTTCCACGAGGCGCTCTCGGCCATCGGGCGCGAACCGGTCCTGGCCTTCCTGACCGGTGCGGTGCTCGCCTGGCTCTGCCACTCAACGCTCGCCGTCATCCTGCTCATCGCTTCCTTCCTCGCCAATGGCAGCCTCGATGTTCCCGGCGCATTGAGCTTCATCCTCGGCATCAATTGCGGCGGCGGCCTGCCCTCGGTCACGGCAACCTTCAACCTGTCGCCGGAAGCGCGCCGCCTGCCGCTTGCCAATCTGTTCTGCCGCGGCACGGTGTCGATCGCCCTTCTCTTTTTCGTCGGCTGGATTGCGCCCTATGTGACGGCGCTGCCCGTCGGTCCGATCGAGCAGGCGGTCGTCTTCCATGCCGGCTTCAACCTGCTCGCCGCCCTGGCCTATCTTCCTCTCACCCGGCAGGTGTCGCGGCTCATGCGGCGGATCGTGCCTGATCTCCAGGCAGCACCCGACAATCTGAGCCAGCCGCGCTATCTCGACCAGATGGCGCTGGCCACCCCAAGCGTCGCGCTCTCCAATGCGGCGCTCGAGACGGTGCGCATGAGCGAGCTGCTTGACCGCATGTTCGATACCGCCATCGTCGCCTTGCGGAGCGGCAGCCTCGAGAAGCTGAAGGAACTCAAGACCCTCGATGAGCGGCTCAACCGCTACCAGACCTCGGTGCATGGCTATCTCTCGGACCTCACCCAGTCGGAGCTCGAGAAGAGCGACACCAAGCGGGCGCTCGAAATCATGCTCTATGCCAGCAATCTCGAGCATGCGGGCGATGTCATCCATCTCAACCTGGCCGACCGGATCAAGGCCAAGGCGAAGCAGAGCATCAGCTTCTCGGTCGAGCAGCACGCCTCGCTCGACGACCTCTGCCTCATCATCAGCCATTCGCTCAGGCTCGCCACCGGCGTCCTCACCTCCAACGACATAGAGGGTGCCAAGCGGCTGATCGCCCAGAAGAACACTTTCCGCGCGCTCGAGAACAAGATCATCGACGAGCACTTCCGTGAGAGCGGCAAGGCGCGTGGCGCCTCTTTGCGCAAGAGCGCGCTTTATGTCGACATGATCCGTGACCTGCACAGGGTCAACTCGCATATCGTGTCGGCCGGCTACCCGATCATCGAGGCCGCCGGACTCCTGCGCGATTCCCGCATCCGGCCGGAGAAGAAGACGAAATGAAGTTCATCCATGTCAGCGACCTGCATCTGGTTCCCAAAGGAGACAAATTATGGGGGCTCGATCCGTTCGCCCGCTTCGAGGCCTGCCTCGACGACATCGTCAAGTTCCACGGCGATGCCGCCTTCGTGGTGGTCAGCGGCGACCTCACCGAGAAGGGCGAGGTGCTGGCCTATCGGCAGCTCGGCGCGCGGCTCGCCGATTTCCCGATCGAGACGCATCTGATGCTCGGCAATCACGACGATCGCGGACATTTCCTGTCGGCCTTTCCGAACGCGCCGCGCGATGAGGCGAGCTTCGTTCAACATGCCTTCGTGCGCGACGACGCCGTCTTCCTGCTGCTCGACACGCTGAAAGGTCCGCCCTCCTCGGCCGGGCTCTATTGCCCCCAGCGCAAGGCCTGGCTCAAGGCGGAGCTCGCCAAGGCGGGCAAGCGTCCCGTCTATCTCTTCATGCACCATCCGCCCTTTTCCATCGCGCATGACCTCATGGACCTGATCATGCTCGACGATGCAGATGAGTTTCTCGACCTGCTGCACGGCCATGCGATCAGGCACATCTTCTTCGGCCATGCGCATCGCCCGATCAGCGGCCAGTTCCGCGGCTTGAGCTTCTCGGCGCCGCCCAGCCTCGTTCACCAACTGCCGCTGGTCTCGGGTTCGGTGGCGACGGTCTACAGCGACGAGCCGGCGATGTATGCCGTCGTCCATGCCACCCCCGACAAGGTGCTCGTCCATATGGACGCCTATCTCAACAGGGCGCCGGCGGACATGGATCCGGAGGCCGAGCGCGGAGACTGGTATTAGCCCCGCCAAGGGCCTGCCCGAACCCGATCCGGGGTTCAGGCGACAGGGATTTGCTTCAACATATTGATCTGGCGCGATTCCGCTTCGCCGGGAGGCACGCTAGGGATTGATCACCAGGAACACTTCGGCGGTCTGCTGATAGGCTCCCTCGTATTTGGGAATGAAGGGAACGGCGATCGTATAGGGGTAGCGCGCCGTGAGACGGGCAATGCTCGAGCCGTAGCTGTCGGTCTCGACCGTCATCGTCAGGGTGACCGCTTCCTCGCCATAGACCATGAGCTTCTTGTCGAGATCCGCTTGCAGCTCGCTTTGCGTCAGGGTTGGATTCATCTGCAGCTTTCTCGCCGTCTCGGCGAGCGCGAAGTGGACATTCGAGACGGAATGCATGACGGCGCCGACGGCGAAGATGCCGAGCACCAGAAGAGTCAACAGCGGGAATACAAAGGCGAATTCGACGGCGGCCGTCCCGGAGCTGCAGCGCAACAGGTCCCTGAAACGACGTGCCGGCCGGGGCGAGGCCGTCTCAGCGCACACGAATGACTTCCTCGCGGCTCGTCTGCATCTTGGCCGTCGCGAACAGGTTATGGAGAGGCGTATCGATCGATCCGCTCGCGGTAATGATCACCGACATGTTGGGGATGGCGCCGGTTCCCGTGCAGACGGACGTGCATGCGCTCGTCGTGCCGGCGCATGAGCATTGCCGCACGACCTGAACATCCGCGTCCCCGGGCTTGTTCGTCCACGACAGCAGCACGGCGTTCTTCGCGGCAGCGATATCGGCACCGCCTTGCAGGATATAGTTGGCGCCGGTCTTCACCGCGCTGCGCATCTGCAGGCTCTGCGTCGCGTAAGTCCATCCGGTTACTATGCCGGCCAGCATCATGATGAGGACCGGGGCCGCTATGGCGAACTCTACGGCGGAAACCCCTCCGCTGTGATACATGAACCGGCGAAAAGCTGTCATGATGCGTTACTCGACGAGCTTCACCAGTTCCGCCGCCGGGATGGCGGTCATGCCGTGAGCGCTGCAGTCCTTGCTGATCTCGGCATTGCCCGACCATTCGACCGTCAACCCCACCACCTGGGTGCAGCCGTCGGCGCCGGAAAAATCACCGAGGAACTGAATGGCCTGGCTGGCGAAATAGATGGCGCCGGTCAACTGCGAATCGGCAGTGCCGTTGAAGCTGTTCTTGGTCGCGCCGGTATCGGCGCGGTCGCCGAAGAACAGTATCCCCGCATAGGTGCCCGTGGTCGCCGCGCTCAGATTCACGGTGGCCGTGCCGTTCATGCTGACGCGCGCGCCATTGGTCAGATAGAACATGACGCCCGAGCCGGATATATCGGCATTGGCATTGACCTTCAGGTCGCCGCCCGACACGACATAGACGCCCGGATTCAGCGTCATCGTATCTTTCAGCGTCAGACCGCCGCAATAGGTGCCGGCGCTCAGCGTCGGGCCACTGGCATCCGCGCAGGTGCCGTCGACGGCCGGCGCCGCCACTTCGCCATAGGGATCGGCGACCGGCGAAACGCCGACTTGGGCGGATTTGCAATCGTCCAGAATCGTGGTGGCCAGCAGGCTGGCGCCGCCGACCGAATAGATGCAGCTGGTCTGGAGCTTGCCCGACCCCTGTACCGTCACCGCGTCACTGGCCAGAGAATTGGCCATGACGCTGCACTTCTTGAACTTGCTGATCGAGCTGCCGGAAAACAGCGCCGCCTTGGAGGCGGACTTGTCGAGCGCCAGGACGCAGGCGCTGCCGGCATCCTCATAGGTTGCGACGGCGCGCGCCCTGACGGTGACCGGGGCCTGGGTGAAGAGCGACGAGAAAAACCGCTCGGCACCTTCCTCGAGCACGACCTCGACCGCCTTGGAGTTGATATGGGTTCCCGAATGCGGCGGCGAATTGAGCTCCGCCGAGCCGATCGATGAGTCGAATCCATTGGTCACGGCGACCGCCTTCGCGGCGGTCAGGACGTCGTCGTATTTGGAGCCGGCGCGCTTTTCCAGGGCACCCGCATAGGCTGCCGCATCGGCGGCAGCCTGCAGTTGCAAGTCCTTGTAGTACCAGTAAGAGGTCTCGACGCCGAAAGCGGCGCCAGCCACCACCAAAGGCATGGACGCCGCAAAGGCAACCGCCGTACTTCCCCGTTCGTCCCGTAGAAGGTCCTTCAGCCAGCCGGAAAATCTTATCATTTTGTCGCCGTCAGAGACTTTTCTGCATGAATAGTTTCCGAACCCTGACAGGGATTGTTGAAGCCGGTGTTGCACGAACCTCTACAATCTTAGCGAATAGCGGCTGCAGACCTGTTTACGCGACGGGATATTTACGAATATCGTTAAGACCGGGCGACGCCTGAGGTCAGGCTACAGCCGCCGCGAGATCGCCACGCTCGGCAAGCTTGGCACGCTCGGCGATCCTGGCGCTCCGGCGTTCCTCCCGCCGCTTCACGACTTCATAGGCGATGGCGCCGAGAAGCGAGAGCGCGATGATGATGACGGCGAGCGCCGATAGAGCAGGCGTCGTGCCTTGCCGGACCTCGCCCGCGAGAACGGTCACCAGCGTCTTGTCGGCGAGGATGGCGAAGGTCGTCGTATTGTAGTTCTCGAAGGAGGACAGGAAGGCGATGACGGAGGCGGAAACCAGCGCCGGCCTGAGAAACGGCAGCAGGATGTGCCAGAAGACCTGCGGATAGCTGGCGCCGAGGTCGAGAGCGGCCTCCTCCTGGGCGCGGTCGAAGCGCTGCAGGCGCGCCATGATGATCAGCAGGCAATAGGCGGCGATGAAGCTCGACTGGCCGAATATCGACAGCATGATGCCTTTGTAGAAGAATCCGCGGGTTCCAGTCATCTCGGAGAAATCGCGCCAGAAGATCACGGTCGAGATGCCGATGATGACGCCGGGCGTCAGCACCGGCGAGACCGTCACCAGATAATAGAGGGAGCGGGCGCGGTGATAGATCTGGTTCATCACGACGGCGGCGGCGAGTCCGACCGGCACCGACACGCAGATGACGCCGATGCCAATGATGATCGAGTTCCTGAGCCCCTCCATCATGGCGCGGTGGTTCCACAATTTGACGAACCAGTCGAGGGTGAAGCCCTCCAGCGGGTAGGCGCTCGGATAACTCGGCGTGTTGAAGGCGGTGACGCTCATGACCGCAAGCGGCCCGAAGAGATAGGCGAAGAACAGAGCGACATAGAAGCCGATCATCACCTTGATGATTGTCTGCGAGCTCATTTTATCGTCTCCCCGAGGCTGACCTTGAAGAGGCGCAGCATCAGCATCACCAGAGCGATACAGCCGGCCAGCAGCAGGAAGGCGTAAGCCGCGCCTCGCGGCCAGTTGAAGGCCTGGAAGAAGAAATCATAGACGATCGAGGTGAACCACAGGGTCTTTGGTCCGCCGAGGAACTGGGGCGCTGCGAGCGAGCCCGCCGACAGCATGAAGACCATGGTGCAGCCGGACGCGATGCCAGGCTTGGCATAGGGAATGACCACGTCCTTGTGGATACGCCACCACGGGGCACCGAGATCACGCGCAGCTTCGATCTGGTTTTTGTCGAGGCTTTCCACCGCATTGTAGAGCGGGAACATCATCACCAGCAGATAGGCGTAGGAGAGGCCGACATAGAGGCCGACATTGCTGCCGAGGAAATCGATCGGCGCGTCGGTGAGGCCCAGCCCCATCAAAGCCTGGTTGATCAGCCCCTTGCTGGCCAGCAGCAGGCGCAGCGAGAAGGCACGCAGGATCTCGTTCACCCAATAGGGCACGATCAGCGCCAGCATCAGGAGGCGTACCTTCTGAACGCTGCCGGCCTGCGCCATGTAATAGGCGAGAGGATAGCAGATCGCGAAATTGAGCACCGTCACGATGGCCGAGATAACGAGGGTGAAGATGAACGCCCCCATATGGGTGGTGTTGATCTCGCCATCGGTCGGCTGGACGAAGAAGGAGCGATACTGCTCGGTCGTCAGGATATCCTTGGGTCCGCCACGATCGGCGGCGACGAGCTTCGGATGAAAGCTCTCCTGCACCATGTAGAGATAGGGCAGCACGACCAGGAAGAGCGTCCAGAAGGCGACGAGCGCGATGAAGACGATGCCGAGCGTCGTGCCATTGCGCTCGAAGAAGCCCTTGTGGGTCGGATCATGGGCGAAGCGCCGCTCGTAGCGCGCCATCGCCACGAAGACGGCAATGACGAGAAACGGGATCAGATAGACGAGCAGCCTACTCACTGGCCAACCTTCCTTCCGGAAGCACCAATCCCAGGTCGGGATCATAGGCGACGGATGCCTCTACCCCTTGCTCGGGGATCTTCACGCTCTCGAGGCGCCCGACCGTCAAGGTGATGTCCTTCTTTTCGGCACCCTTCAGGAAGATATGCGTGGCATTGCCTTCGAAGGCGACATTGAGAACCGTCGAAGTGATGGTCGCGTCCTTCTCGCCCTTGCCGAGACGCAGCGCCTCGGGCCTGACGAACAGAATGGCCTTATCGCCTTTCTTGACTCCCAATGGATTGCGCCCGCGCAAGGCGCCGAAAGGTGTTTCGACGACGGCGCCGGATTTGTCCGCCTTGGCAACGCGCCCGGCAAAGGGATTGTTCTCGCCCACGAAGGAGGCGACGAATGAGGTCGTTGGCATGTCATAGACGGCCTTGCCGTCGCCCACCTGCTCGATCACACCATTGTTCATGACCGCGATGCGGTCCGACATGGTGAGCGCTTCGCCCTGGTCATGGGTGATATAGATGAAGGTGATGCCTACGCGCTGCTGGATTGCCCTGAGCTCGTTGCGCATGTGCTGGCGCAATTTGAGGTCGAGCGCCGACAGTGGCTCATCGAGCAGCAGCACCTTGGGCTCGACGGCGAGCGCGCGCGCAATGGCGACACGCTGCTTCTGCCCACCCGAGAGCTCGCTGACCAGCTTGTTGCCCTGACCCGGCAAGGCAATCAGGCTGAGGAGCTCGTCGGCCTTCTTCATGCGCTCAGACCTGGAGACGCCGCGCACACGCAGGCCGTAGGTGATGTTCTCGGCCACTGTCATCAGCGGGAACAGCGCCAGGTTCTGGAAGATGAGGGCGGTCGGGCGCTTGTTGGCGCCGATCCCGATCATGTCCTGGCCGGCGATGCGCACCACACCCTCGGACGGATCGAGGAAACCCGAGACGGTGCGGAGGATGGTCGTCTTGCCGCAGCCCGACGGCCCCAGAAACGAGAAGAACTCCCCGCCCGCGATCTTGAGCGAAGCCTCCTTCACGGCGGTGAATTGACCAAATCTGACGGTAACGCGATCCAGTTCGACGTCGGCGCTCATCCCCTGCCCTATCCCTGCAAGCCCTACCCGCAGCTTCATTCGAAGTCTTGTTGGGCATCAGTAAAAACTGTTCCGGCGCAACGGTCCAGAACAATTCGTAATCTGGACCAGCGGATCGATGGAAACAGAACCGGCCCCGACGATAGCGCCGGGACCGGCTTGTGCATCATTCGCGTCAGGCCGATCAGGCGGCCTTGAACTTGTCCGCATACTGGCTGCGGATCTCGGCATACCAGGTCGGCTCGACCGGCCAGGGCCAGAGATTCTTCAACGCATCACCCGGGAACGCTTCCTGGAAGATCTTCTTGGCCTGATCCGACAGCAGGGCGTCGGCGCCGGTCACCACCGGGTTGTAGCCCGAGCCTTCGGCCAGATGGGCGGACGATTCAGGAGTTGCCAGGAAGTTCAGGAACTCATAGGCCTGATCGATATTCTTGGCCGACTTCATCAGCGACAGACCGTCGACCCAGGCAATGGCGCCTTCCTTCGGCGCCGTGTAGTTGACGGGCTTGCCCTCCTTCTTGAGGGAGATCGGCGGTCCGTCCCAGGTCAGGCCGATCCACACGTCGTTCTCCATCAGGCCCGATTTGGTGTTGTCGGCCGAATCCCAGAACTGCTTGACCCAGGCCTTGTGCTCGATGGCGAAGGCCAGGATCGGATCCCACAGCTTCTTGAAGGATTCCTCGTCCTTGTAGCCATCCTTCATGCGGTTGGACGGCATCTTGCCGCTCGCATCCCACCACAGGCCGATGCTCAGGAGATAGGAATGCGGACGGCCCTGCACATGGCCCTTGACGCCTTCGTCCCACAGCGAGCCAAAGGACAGCTGCGCCGGATCGCCCTTGTAGAGATCGGTGCGGTAGGAGATCGCTTCCGATCCCCAGACATGCGGAAGCCAGTTGAGACCGCTGTCCCATTCCCATAGCTCCTTGGCGCTGCCCAGCATCGAGGGAATGATATTGCCGATGTTCTTCAGCTTGTTGGTGTCATAGGGCGCGAGAACGGCAAGGTCCTTGTATTGCGGCGCCCGGTTCATCGTGGGTGAGCACAGGTCGAAGCCCTCGCCGCCGGTCGCCTGGAGCTTGTTGATCTGCTCCTCATTCTGCGAGAACGGCGTGGTCGAGACCTTGATGCCGGTTACCTTCTCGAAATCCGGAATCACCGGATCGGGGAATTCATCCGACCAGTTGAGGATCGAGAGCTCGCCCGACGAAGACCAGGCGCGCTTGAGGTAGAGCGGGCTCGTGAAGCCCACGGCGCCTGCGGCGATGCTCGCCTTGAGCAGGCTGCGGCGGCTCATCTGGGCGGCACGCACCAGATCCAAAGTCGCCTTTTTGGGATCGTATTTCGTCATCTGTCTCCTCCGAGGTGCCACCGGACCATTCCACCGGCACCAGTAAACGCCCATAATCCATTGGCCGGCAAGCCCGGCTTCTTCCTTGATTTCAGTGTAGTATGACGGGCAGATGAACGCCGGGCAATGGGGTATGGCGTCCTGGCTCCATGTCAGCCGGCCGGCTGGACCTCAGCCTCCGGACAGGTACAATCGATTGCACCATGCAGAATGCCTTCGCATCCTCGCCTCCTGCCACCGGCCCGACAGTGACGGTGTCCTATGATGATCTCGCCGCCGCAGCCGACCGGCTGCTGACGGCTGACGGCCTTTCGAGCTTGGCCGAGGCGTGCGGCAAGGCCTGCGCCTTCCTCGAGGCCTGTTCCTATCCGGGTCTTGCGCTGTTGTTCGAAGCCCTCGACACGACCCCGCCGGACGCGCGTCACCCCGACCTCGTGCCCGATTCACTCGGCCTCGATCTCGGCAATGCCTCCTGCGTGTTCCTGGCGCCGCGCATCATGCGCCTGGTGGAGCAGCAGGGCCGGCTCTTCCTGCGCAATGTCCGGCACGGGCTCTATCTCGTCCCCTTCTCGGTCACCGCCAATATCGGTATCGGCTGCCCGGTCGATCCGGCCTTCGCGCTGGGTGGCGAGCGGACGAGGAATCCCTTTGAGGAAAAGCTCGCCTTGGCGCGGCGGGATGGCGTTGCCGTCGCCGAGTCGCTTTGGCGCCGGGCACGGGTTGCCTGAGCCCGCATGGCCGAGCGTATCATCCGCATTGTCCCTTACGGCCGATTGGCCAATCAGATGTTTCAGCTGATGATGGCTGAAAGGCTTCGCCGGTCGATCAAGGGCGCGAAAATAGTCGGGCACTCGCTGCCCGAATGGAACCTGGTCGGTGAAAAGCCGCCCATGGAGAATGCGCTGAGCGTCACGGTGCGCGCCTCGGTCGTGCCCATCGAGCAGGTGATCGAGTTCGCCAACGCGGTGGACTATATCGATATCAAGATCATGTCAGTGACGCTGCGCTATGCCTATTTCCGCACGCTGCTCGACCACTTCCGCGCGCTGTTCCGCGATCCCAAGGTCCCGGAATATACCGAGGCCCCAAAGCCCGACAATCTTGTCATCCATATCCGCCTCGGCGACGCCCTCACCGGAAGCAACAGATCCTACATGCCGCTTCCCATCTCCTGGTATGACGAGCTCATCCAGCGAACCGGCCTCGAGCCGGTCTTCGTGGGCGAGATCGGTACCGACATCTACAGCGAAACGCTCCAACGCCGATTCCCGACGGCGCGGTTCCTGACGCAGGACCGCATGCGCGATTTTCATTTCGTCAGGAGCGCGACCCATGTCGTTCCGGCGATCGGAACCTTCTCATGGCTCGCCACCTGGCTCTCGGAGACAGCCCGGACAATTTACTTCCCGGTGGCCGGTCTCTTCCATCAAACCGCCATACCCGACATGGACCTGCTGCCGGTGGATGACCCCCGCTACCGCTTCTACCGGACCGCGCTGCAGAAATGGGACGCACGTCCGGACCAGCTGGATTTCCTCCTCAACAGCAACCACGATCTACGCCCCGTCAGCCGGTCCCATCTGAAAACCTTCTATTCGCCGCGTATCGGAACCTACGGGCTCGACATCAAGCCTTGGCCTCTGGTGCGATAAAGCATGATCCGGAAAAGTGGATATGGCGTTTCCGGGAAAATCATCACGCTCTCACCGGCAAGCTGGGCAAACCGCTGACCCGGAGCGGCGCGCCCCACAAAATTTGCAGGCCGTCAGGAGTGAGGCTAGAAGCATGCTCCCCCCTTTGGAGAGACTCATGCCCGGCCCCTTGCAGAATATCCGCGTCCTCGACCTCACCCGGGTTCTGGCCGGCCCGTGGGCGACCCAGATTCTCGCCGATTTCGGTGCCGAGGTGATCAAGGTCGAGAAGCCCGGCGAGGGTGACGATACGCGCGGCTGGGGGCCGCCCTTCCTCACCAATCCGGACGGCACGCGCGGCGATGCTGCCTATTACCTCTCCGCCAACCGCGGCAAGAAATCGGTCGCCATCGACATGGCCAAACCCGAGGGCCAGAGGCTCCTGCGCGAGCTTGCCAGGCAATCCGATGTTCTCATCGAGAATTTCAAGGTCGGCGGCCTGAAGAAATACGGGCTCGACTATGAAAGCCTGAAGGCGATCAATCCCAGGCTCATCTACTGCTCGATCACCGGCTTCGGCCAGACCGGCCCCTATGCGCAGCGCGCCGGCTATGACTTCATGATCCAGGGCATGGGCGGCATAATGTCGGTCACCGGCCAGCCCGACGGCGCGCCGGGTGCGGAGCCGATCAAGGCCGGGGTCGCCTATGCCGATGTATTCACCGGGCTTTATGCAACGATCGGCGTGCTGGGCGCCCTCTATCACCGCGAGCGCAGCGGCGAAGGCCAGTATCTCGACCTGGCGCTTCTCGACACGCAGGTCTCGGTCTTGGCCAACCAGGCGCTCTATTATCTCGTCAGCGGCGTTCCGCCGAAGCGGGTCGGCAACGCCCACAACAACATCGTGCCCTACCAGACCTTCGCCACTGCCGACGGCTTCATCATCATCGCAGTCGGCAATGACCGGCAGTTCCGCGAATTCACCAGGATCGCCGGGGTTCCGGAATTCGCGGACGATCCGCGCTTCCAGACCAATCGCGGCCGCGTCGAGAACCGCGAGATTCTCATTCCCCTGCTCAAGGGCCCCATGCAGCAGCGCACGACCGCCCAATGGGTCGAGGTCCTGGAGGCTGTCGCTGTCCCCTGCGGGCCGATCAACATGATCGACCAGGTTTTCGCCGATCCTCAGGTCGCGGCCCGCGGGCTCAGGCTCGCGCTCCAGCGGGAGGACGGGACGGTGACGCCGGGCGTCGCCAATCCGGTACGCTTCTCGGCGACGCCCGTCGCCTATTCCAAGGCGCCGCCGGCGCTCGGCAACGCCACCGAAGAGGTGCTCCGCCGCGTGCTCGGACTTACGTCGGAAGAGGTTGCCAGGCTTCGGGATTCGGCCTCCATCGGGTAAATGTCGCTTTCGGACGGACTCGGACAGCAAGGACAGGTCATAGAACTCCCCATGGCAAATCTCGTGATCACCTATTGGCGCGACATCCCCTCAGTCGTCTCGGTCAAGGCCGGGCGCAAGGAGGAGAAGCGCATGCTTTCCGAGCGCTTCCAGGAGGCCATCGACATGGCCGCCATGCGGGGCGGCGCCTCCGATACCGACGCCTATCTGGCCGACTGGCGGCGCGCCGAACCGATTGCGGTCGGCGATGATCTCGCCGCCGAGGCGGACAAGGCAAAGTCCGACCTGGAGGCTGCTTTTGACAAGGACCGGCTCAAGACGCTGATCGCCAATGGCGGCGCGGCAAAATCCTGAATTTCCACCTTTCGAGGACGAAGATGACCCAGACCCTTATCGCTTCAGAGAAAAAGCAGTTCCTGATCGGCTTCGACCGGCCCTTCTGCGTCATCGGCGAGCGTATCAATCCCACCGGCCGCAAGAAGCTGGCGGCCGAGATGCAGGCCGGCAATTTCGAGACGGTGATCAAGGACGCGCTGGCCCAGACCGAGGCCGGGGCCAATGTCCTTGACGTCAACGCCGGTGTCACCGCCGTCAACCCTAATGAGACCGAGCCGCCGCTCCTCAAGCAGACGATCGAGATCGTGCAGTCGGTCACCGACCTGCCGCTCTGCATCGACTCCTCGGTGACGGCGGCGCTCAAGGTCGGCCTCGAGACTGCCAAGGGCCGCCCGCTGGTCAATTCGGTGACGGGCGAGGAAGAGAAGCTCGAGGCCATCCTGCCCCTCGTCGCCAAATATAATGTGCCGGTGGTCGCCATCTCCAATGACGAGACCGGCATCTCGGAAGATCCCGATGTGCGCTTCGAAGTGGCCAAGAAGATCGTCCAGCGCGCCGCCGATTTCGGCATCAAGCCCGAAGACGTCGTCGTCGATCCTCTCGTCATGCCGATCGGCGCCATGGGCACGGCCGGACAGCAGGTGTTCCGCCTGGTGCGGCGCCTGCGCGAGGAGCTCAAGGTGAACACGACCTGCGGCGCCTCCAACATCTCCTTCGGCATGCCTAACCGGCGCGTGCTGACCGGCTATTTCCTTGCCATGGCGGCTTCGCATGGCATGACGTCGGCGATCATGAATCCGCTCCATGACGAGGACATGCATGCTATTCTTGCCGCCAATGTGCTCAACGGCACCGACCGGAACTGCAAGGTGTGGACCAATAAGTTCCGCGAGATGTCGGCGCCGGCCGCGGTATCGCAAGCCGTCGGCGCTGGACTGCCCGGTGCTTCCGGTGAAGATGTCGAAGCCCGCCGCCGGGCGCGCGAGGAGCGCCGGCGCCGGCGCGGATAATTGAATATGGCCGAGACGCCTAGCGACGCTCTCATCGTCTTCACGCCCTCCGGCAAGCGCGGGCGGTTCCCGATCGGCACGCCCGTGCTGCAGGCGGCCCGTTCGCTCGGCGTCGATATCGATTCGGTCTGCGGCGGGCGCGCAATATGCGGGCGCTGCCAGATCACCATCGGCGAGGGCGAATTCGCCAAGCACGGTATCCGTTCGACCGCCGCCCATCTCTCGGAGTACTCCGCCGTCGAGAAGCGCTATGACGACAAGCGCGGGCTTCTCTCAGGGCGCCGGCTCTCCTGCCAGACCAAGCTCTTGGGCGATGCCGTCATCGACGTGCCACCCGAGAGCCAGGTGCACAAGCAAGTGGTGCGCAAGCGCGCCGAAGCGCGCGACATTGAAATGAACCCGGCGACCCGCCTCTTTTTCATCGAGGTGGAGGAGCCAGACATGCATAAGCCCTCCTCCGACCTCGAGCGCGTCTATCGCGCTCTCGAGGAGCAGTGGGACGTGAAGCATGTGTCGTGCAATCTCGCCATCATGCAGAACCTGCAGAAGGTGCTGCGCCAGGGCGAGTGGAAGATCACAGTCGCCGTGTTCTCCAGGCCTGCCGGCGGCGGCAACGTCCTCACCGCAATGTGGCCCGGCTTCCATGACAGGGCCTTCGGCTTGGCAATCGATGTCGGCTCGACCACCATTGCGGCACATCTGTGCAATCTCTCGACCGGCGATGTCGTCGCCTCCTCCGGTCTGATGAACCCGCAGATCCGCTTCGGCGAGGATCTGATGAGCCGCGTCTCCTATGTGATGATGAATCCGGGTGGAGAGAAGGAAATGACGGCGGCCGTGCGCGAGGCCTTGAACACGCTCGCAACGCAGGTCGCGCAAGAGGCCCAGATCGACAAGACCGATATCCTGGAAGCCGTGCTGGTCGGCAATCCGGTCATGCACCATCTCTTCCTCGGGATCGACCCGACCGAGCTCGGTGGCGCCCCCTTCGCGCTCGCTACCGGGCTGGCGGTGACGCGGCCGGCGCACGAGCTCGATCTCGACCTCAATCCCGGCTCGCAAGTCTATGTGCTGCCCTGCATCGCGGGCCATGTCGGTGCCGACACGGCGGGCGTGGTGCTGTCCGAATCGCCGCAATATTCCGAAGACAACATGCTCATCGTCGATGTCGGCACCAATGCCGAGATCGTGCTTGGCTCGAAGAGCCGGCTGCTGGCCTGCTCCTCGCCGACGGGTCCTGCCTTCGAGGGCGCCCAGATCACCTGCGGCCAGCGCGCCGCGCCGGGCGCCATCGAGCGCATCCGCATCGACCCTGAGACACTCGAGCCGCGCTACCGCGTGATCGGCTCCGATCTGTGGTCGGACGAGCCGGGCTTCGAAGAGGCGGTCGCCTCGACCGGCGTCACCGGCATTTGCGGCTCCGGCATCATCGAGGTGATCGCCGAAATGTATCTCGCCGGCATCATCAACCAGGATGGCCTCGTCGATGGCGCGATGGCGGAGAAGTCCCCCCGCATCCGTGCGCACAAGCGCACCTTCAACTATGTCGTGCGCGAGGGTGAGCCCTTCATCGCCATCACCCAGAATGATGTGCGCGCCATCCAGCTTGCCAAGGCGGCGCTCTATGCCGGCACACGTCTTCTCATGGACAAGCTCGGCATCGACCGCGTCGACCGTATCCGTCTCGCCGGCGCCTTCGGCAGCCATATCGATGTGAAATTCGCGATGATCCTGGGCCTCATCCCCGATTGCCCGCTCGACAAGGTGCAGTCGGCCGGCAATGCGGCCGGCACGGGTGCCCGCATCGCGCTCCTCAATGCGAAGGCGCGCGATGAGATCGAGCATGTCGTGCGCCGCATCGAGAAGATCGAGACCGCGGTCGAACCCCTGTTCCAGCAGCATTTCGTCGAAGCGATGGCCATCCCGCACAAGACGGCGGTATTCGCCAATCTGGCCAGGGAAGTGAAATTCCCCGAGCCCAAGACCATGTCCCCGCCCGATTCGGATGGCGGCGAGCGGCGAAGGCGCCGGCGAGGCTGATCTGCGTGGTCACGGCCGGTGGCTGTCCGGCCAAACATGAATCCGCCTCGATTCCCGGCGACGAATTGGCTAGGTTCCGCTCGGAACTGGAAAACGCCCGCGAAGGTCCGTCCCCCGCCATGATCTTTGTCTGCTCGCGTCTGCTCGCGATAGTCATGATCGCCATCGCTCTGATCGAGCCGGCGCCGGCAGAAGAAACCCCCGCCATCCTCCTCAAGCCCGAGGGCAGCGTCTTGGTCCGCAGCGATCCCGCCGTCAAGGCGCTGCTCGATGCGGCGCTCGAAGCGGCAGCAGAGGGCGACAATGCCGCCATCGGGAAGGCCATCGGCGAGGCGGCGGCGCTCATCGACAAGCAGAAGGGCGCGTCCGGCCGCCACATGACCGCGCTGCATCAGGAAGCGGCGTCCGATTATGCCATTGCCGGCAACAGCGAGGCGGCTCTGGCGCATGGGCGGCGGGCCATCGCGCTGGGGCGCAATCTCGCGGCAAGCTACCTGTTCTATCGCGACACGGCCATCGCCATGCCGGTCTTCGAGCAGACCGAGCCCTTCCGCGACTTCCTCTCGACGGCGAGCACGCTCATGGAAGGCGCCGATGCGGCGCTGTCCCGGCAGGTGACGGACGAAGCCTTCCGGGCCGCGCAACTTGCGCATATGACACGGGCCGGCTTCGCGGTCTTGCGTCACCAGGCAAGGCGCGCCGCCAGCGAGGGGCGGCAGAGCGATGAAGTGAAGTTCGTCCATATGATGGCCGATGCGCTCGGGCCTTATGCGCAGACCGAACGCGAGATTGCCGCGGGGCTGCATGGCGAGCCTGGCAGTCCCTATCGCCTGCAGAAGGAAGCTTTGCAGGCGAACCAGGGGAAGCTGCTGCGGGATGCGGTCGCCCTCATCGCCAAGGAGAAGATCGACATTGCCGGCATTCTGCTGCCGCGTCCGCTCGGCGTGGATGAGGTCGCCCGCCTGCTGGCGCCGGACGAGGCGCTTGTCCTTTTCGTCGAAGGCAACATGGCCGAGGTCCATGCCTTCGTCGTCACGCACGACGCCGTCCGCTGGAGCGAGGTTCCGGTCAGGATCCTCGATATCGACGCGCTGGCGGCGCGGTTCCGCGGCGCCATCGGCGCCCCGCTCGGCCGCAGTGCCAGCGTCCTCGCCACGGCCGACCAGCTTGCCGATGATAGCAATGCCCTGATGCCGGCATGGCAGCTCTATCGCGACCTGCTCGGCCCGTTCAGTCGAGAGCTTGCCGGCAAGAGCCATCTCATGGTCGTCGCCGACGGCACGCTGGCGAAACTGCCCTTTGAAGCCCTGCTGACGCAGGCGCCCCCGCAAGGCGCGGCTGATTTCCGCAAACTGCCGTGGCTGGTGCGCGAACATGCCGTGACCGTGCTTCCCTTGCTTTCCACCCTCACCGCGCGCGAGCAGCCGGCGCCGGCGGGCGCCGATGCGACGCAAGGATTCCTGGGCATCGGCAATCCCGATTATGCCCTGATGGCCGGCAAGCCCGGCGTCATCCGCGCCGTCGAGGCCATGGCAAGGCTCAAGCCCTTGCCTGAGTCCGAGGGCGAGATCCGCCGGATCGCCGCGGGGCTCGGGGCGACGGCACAAGACATGCTGTTCGGCCAAAATGCGTCCGAGAAGAACCTTCTCGCCTTGTCGGAGAGTGGTGCACTGGCGCGCTACAGCGTGCTGATGTTCGCCACCCACGGCCTGCTGCCAGGCGAGATCGATGGCCTCTTCGAGGCGGCTCTCGCTCTGACGCCGTCGGAAAAGGAGTCGCGCCAGTCGCTCGTTCCCTCGGCCACGGGCCTCATGGTCGTCGCCGACGGGTTACTGACCACGTCCGAGATCCCACAGCTCAGGCTCAAGGCCAGCATCGTCGTTCTGTCCGCCTGCAACACCGGCGCCGACAGCCCGATCGATTCGGAAGCCTATTCGGGTCTCGCCTCGGCCTTCCTGAGCGCCGGGGCGCGATCGGTCCTTGTCTCGCACTGGCCGGTGAACTCGGACGCGGCCGTCGCGATCACGACGGCCACCATGCGGCACTGGACCAGCCGCCGCCCCGGACGGGATTTCGCGCTAGCCTTCCGCCAGGCGCTGCTCGATGTCATGCAGACGAGCCCCGAGGCCGCGCGGCCTTCCTACTGGGCGCCCTTCTCGCTGCTCGGCGAACCCTAATTCAGGGCGGCCGATGTCGGCGCTTCAGGGCCGCTGCCGCCTGCCCTGCTCCCGCAACAGAGCCCTACTCGGCGGCCATTGCCGTACGCAGTTCCGGCTCCTCCAACGATTCCTCATGTATCTCGTCTGCAATCGGCTTGATCCGGAACCACGCGGCATAAAGCGCGGGAAGGAAGAGCAGGATCAACACCGTCCCGACCGCCGTCCCGCCGATCAGCGTATAGGCCATCGATCCCCAGAAGACGGAATGCGTGAGCGGGATGAAGGCGAGCACGGCAGCAAGAGCGGTCAGGATCACGGGCCTCGTTCGTTGCACCGTGGCCTCGATGACGGCGTGATAATCGTCAAGGCCGCCAGCACGATTCTCCTTGATCTGCTCGGTCAGGATCAGCGTGTTGCGCATCAGGATGCCAGCCAGTCCGATGAGCCCGAGAATGGCATTGAACCCGAAGGGCTGGTTGAAGATGAGCAGCGCAGGCACGACGCCGACAAGGCCGAGCGGCGCCGTCAGCAGCACCATGGCCATCATCGAGAAGGACCGCACCTGCAGCATGATGATGATGAGCGTGGCCGCGATCATGGCCGGGAAGATCTTGCCCAACGCGTCGTTGGCCTTGGTGGCCTCCTCGATCGATCCGCCCATTTCGATGCGGTAGCCGGCCGGAAGGGATGCGATCAGCGGCTGAAGCGCGGTCATGACCTGCTTGGAAACCTCCGGAGGCTGCGTAGCCTCATTGATGTCCGAGCGGACCGTGATGACGGGCGTGCGGTCGCGGCGCTTCAGGATCGGCTCCTCCAGACGGACTTCCGAATGGCCGATCTGGTCGAGTGGTATCTGCCGGCCATCCCGGCTCATCAGCGAGAAATCCGCCAGGCGCGCCGGGTCCAGCCTCCCAGCCCCGGCACTGCGTGCCACGATGGGGACGTTGCGGATGTCCTCACGGACTTGCGTGACGGGAATTCCGGTGAGGAGGAACTGCAGCTGCTGGCCCACCTCCGCCGGTGACAGGCCAATGAGATTCAGCCGATCCTGATCGGGCACGAAGCGCAGCACAGGCGTACGGTTGCCCCAGTCGCGGTTGGCCTCCCGCACATCAGGGACGCCCCGCATGATGTCGAGCGCCTTTTCGGAAATGGCGTAGAGTTGCGTGGGATCGGGTCCCATGATCCGGAACTCGACCGGGAAGACTGAGGGGGGACCGAAGACGAACTGTGTGACGCGCACATAAGCCTCAGGTGCCAACCCCTGGACCACCGCCTCACGGAGCCTATGCTTCAGGACCTCGCGCGTTTCTGCGTCCGGTGTCAGCACGACGATCTTGGCGAAGGCAGGATCAGGCAGCTCCGGCGACAGCGCCAGGAAGAATCTCGGCGCGCCCTGGCCGACATAGCTCGTGACGATCTTGGCCTCGGGCTGCTTGGCGAGCCAGTGCTCGAGCTTCTCGACCGCTTCTGTCGTCGTCTCGATGCTGGTGCCTTCCGGCAGGCGAACCTCCACCAGCACTTCGGGGCGATCGGATGTCGGGAAGAATTGCTGCTTGACCGCGCCCATGCCGACGACCGAAAGAGCGAAGGCGATGGCTACGATGCCGCTGGTCAGGAATTTGTGGCGGACCGCAAAAGTGATGAGCCGCCGCAGGCGGCGATAGTTCGGGGTGTCGTAGATCGCGTGATGACCGCCTTCGACCGGTTTGATCGCGGGCAGCATCTTCACGCCCAGATAGGGCGTGAAGGCCACTGCGACGATCCAGGAGACGATCAGCGCGAAGCCCACGATCCAGAAGATGTTGCCGGCATATTCGCCGGCCGTCGAAGGCGCGAAGCCTACGGGAAGGAATCCGGCGACCGTCACGAGCGTTCCGGACAGCATCGGCGCCGCAGTGTGGCTCCATGCATAGGCCGCAGCCTTGATGCGGTCCATGCCTTCCTCCATTTTCACCACCATCACCTCGATGGCGATGATGGCGTCGTCCACGAGAAGACCGAGCGCCAGGATGAGAGCGCCGAGCGTGATGCGGTCGAAGAACCGGCCGGTCTCCAGCATGATGAGGAACACGACGGCAAGCGTCAGGGGGACGGCAGCTGCCACGACGATGCCGACACGCCAGCCGAGGCTAAGGAGGCTCACCAACAGCACCACGCCGAGCGCCATCGCGAACTTCATCATGAATTCATCGACCGCCGAAGTGATGTTGACGGCCTGGTCTGTCACCTTGTCGAGCGTCATCCCGAGCGGCAGCGTCTGTGCAATGGCCGCCGTCCTGTCCTCCAGCGCCTTGCCAAGCGCCAGACCATCCCAGCCTTCTTGCATGACCACCGCGAGTTCGATGGTCGGCTCCCCCTGATGTCGGATGATATAGGTCGGAGGATCCTCATAGCCGCGGCGAACCTCGGCAATGTCGGAAAGCTTCAGTGTCCGCCCCCCGGCGACGATCGGCGTGTCGGCGATCGCCTGGGTACTGTCATAAGCGCCGTCGATCCGTATGAAGACCTGCGGCCCTTTGGTGTCGATCGAGCCTGCGGGTGTGACGGTGTTCTGTCGCTGCAAGGCGGCAACGATATCCTGTGCCGATACACCGAGGGTTGCCAGTTTGGCATAGGAAAACTCGACGAATATCTGCTCGGGACGTTCACCGAGGATGTTGATCTTCTTGACGCCGGGCACATGCAGCAAGTCCTGGCGAATGGTCTCGGCTTGCCTTGCGAGATCCCGCATCGGCATGCCCTTCGCCTTGAGGGCGTACAGGGCGAAGCTGACATCGGAATATTCATCGTTGACGAAGGGCCCGTAGACGCCGGACGGCAGGTTGCGGGCTTCATCGCCAAGCTTCTTGCGCGCCTGGTAGAACTCTTCCTGCACGACAGATGGCGGCGTGCTGTCCTTCAGCGTAACCGTCATATATGCATAACCTGGCCGTGTGGTCGTCTCCACCCGATCGTACCAGGTCAGCTCCTGGATCCGTTTCTCCAACGGTTCTGCGACGAGATCCTGCATCTCGCGCGCGGTAGCGCCCGGCCATGCCGTCGTCACCGTCAGAGTCTTGATGGTGAAGTTGGGGTCCTCCGCCCGGCCGAGCATGAAGAAGGCGTAGGCGCCCGCGGCCGCCAGCAGGAGGATGAAGAACAGGGTGACGGCCCGTTCGCGGACCGCGATCGCGGAAAGGTTGAGGCTCATCAGCTGCCTCCGCCTTCGGACTCAGTCCTGACACGAGCGCCTTCCCGCAGAAGATGAGCGCCGAGCGAAACAATCGGATCATCAGAGCTCAGTCCGGAGATCACAGCGGCTTCGCCGCTCACCCGAACAAGCTTGACGGGCCGAAAACGCACCGTCGAGGTGCTCCTGTCCAGAGCCCAAACGCCGGTCTTCTGGCCGTCATCGAGCACGGCTCCCAGCGGCACCTCGATTTCAGACTCACTCGCCTGGCTGGCCAGCCGAAGGGTGACCGTCGCACCAAGCGGGGCTGTCGCAGCCTCGCCGTCGAGCACATAACGAGCCTCATAGGTACGGGTCTGGGGATCGGCGGAGTCCGATAGCTGGCGCAGATGCGCCTTGTAACGGTGTCCATCGCCTCCATATATGCTGGCCTCGGCCAAAGAGCCGATTGCCGGCCGGAGCGTTTCGGGGAGCGCCACCACCGCTTCGCGGGGACCGGCTTTTGCGATCCGGACCACGGTCTGGCCTGCAGAGACGACCTGCCCCGGCTCGCCCAGCGTTTCGACCACTGTTCCATCGGCGTCCGCCACCAGCACTGAGTAAGCCGCCTCATTCCGGGCGACTCGCGCTTCGGCTTCGGCGGCGGCGAGTTGCGCCTCCGCCGTATCCGACGCTGCCTTCGCCTGCTCGTAGCGCTGCTGGGAGACCCACCCTTTCCTGGCCAGGCTGGCATATCGCCGTTCATCGGCCGTCGTCTGAACGACAGATGCGCGCGCTGCGGCAACGGCGTTGTTCTTCGCGGTGAGCGCTAGGCTGAGGTCGGTCTCGTCGATCCGCATCAGCGGTTGACCGGCCTTGACCTGCTCACCCGTATCCACAAGCCGTTCCACGATCTTGCCGGCGACGCGAAAACCAAGATTGCTCTGCACTTTCGCCGCTATGAGGCCCGTGAAGCCGCGCTCGGATCCGGTCACCGACGCTGCCGTCACCAATCTGACGATCGGTGGTTCCTGCCTCGGGTCGCCGACGGCAGATGCCTCCTGCGGGCGAATGGATAATGTGGCGAATGCGACCGCCCCTGACACTGCGATCAGGATGCCCCCCAGGACGATGACCGGTCTTTTTTTCATGACATTCGCCTCATAAAAATAGATTGCATTCACACTCTATATCCTATATAGATGTCGAACGCAATCTAAAAAAGAGGTCAACCATGCGCACGAGCCGCATCCAGGCTGAGGAAAACCGCCAGAGGGTTATCGATGTGGCTAGCCGCCTTTTCCGGGAACACGGTTTTGACGGCATCGGCCTTAAGGACCTGATGGAAAATGCCGGGCTGACCCAGGGCGCGTTTTACAAGCAGTTCGAGTCAAAGGACGACCTGGCGGCGCAGGCTGCCGAGCGGGCGCTGGAGAGCGCTTCCCGCCGGTGGTCAGCCGCGGCTGCAGCCAATCCTGAAGACCCGCTCGGCGCGGTGATCGCTTTCTATCTCAGCATGGAGCATCGCGAGGAAAGGAGGGACGGCTGCCCGGTCGTGGCGCTCGGCTCGGATGCCGCCAGGCAGAGCGCCAATGTGAAGGCTTCGTTCGAAACGGGGACCAGGCAATATCTCGAGATGCTTGGCCCATGGATCGACCCGGCCAAAAGCAGGAGATCGCGCGCCAAGGCCATGGCCGTCCTCTCGACAATGGTCGGCGCGGTGCTCCTCTCGCGCGCTGTCAATGACGAGCAATTGTCAAAGCAATTCCTGCAAGCAGGCGCCCTGGGCGTGCGGGCGGCGTTGTCCAAAGGCGACGCCCAGCCGGCGACACGCCGATGAGGATGTCCGCGCTTCTTGGTGCTTCTCTCACCCCCCAATCTAAATAAAGAAGAAGTGAATTTCATGAGCAAGACCAATCACGGCGTCGCCCTGGTGACGGGGGCATCCACCGGCATCGGGCACGCCACGGCCAAAACCCTGCAGAATGCGGGCTTTCGTGTATTCGGGACCAGCCGTCGCGCGGCCGCCGAACGATCCGATGGCGTAACCATGCTGTCCTGCGACGTGACGGATGATACATCCGTGGCCAAGCTGGTCGATGAGGTGCTGGCCAAGGCCGGCCGCATTGACCTGCTTGTCAACAATGCCGGCATTGGCCTGCTGGGCGGCGCGGAGGAATCCTCGGTTGCCCAGGCGCAGGCGCTGTTCGACGTAAACGTCTTCGGCGTCCTTCGCATCACCAATGCGGTGTTGCCGACGATGCGGCATCAGGCGAAGGGCAGAATCGTCAATTTGAGTTCGGTGCTGGGCCTGATTCCAGCTCCCTATTCCGCGCTCTATGCGTCGACCAAGCATGCCATCGAAGGCTATTCCGAATCGCTCGACCACGAACTGCGCCCATTCGGAATTCGCGTTGTGTTGGTCGAGCCGGCCTATACCCGGACCTCCTTTGAAGAAAATCTCGCCAGACCTGATCAGTTGCTTGATATCTATGGCCGCGCCCGTGCCGGCATGAATATGATCCTTCGGAAAGCGATGGAGACAGGCGATGCTCCCGAGGTTGTCGCAGAGACGGTCTTGAAGGCAGCGACCGCTTCCGTTCCCCGGAGGCGTTATGCGGCGGGGAAAATGGCGCGCCAGGTCAGCTTCCTGCGCCGCTTCGTCCCGGAATCCGCTTTTGACAAGAGCCTGCGAAAGCAGAACGGGCTGCCGGTCTGACATCGTCACATCATGTGCCGACCTCTTGCCTGCGGCGGTCACGGTGTCTCCTTGCTGCACGCCAAGCTCACGCCGCAAAGCGGCTCTTGATGAACGCGCGCAAGGCAAGCGCCGCCGGTGTCGGCGCCTCAGCTTTCGCCCAGGCGAGCAGGATGCGCTGGGCCGGCAATCGGTCGGAGATCGGCCGGATCGCGAGCCTGGCGCCGTCATAGCTCTGGTCACCCTTGGGCCGCGTATAGGCGACAGCGATGCCGAGCCCGTTCGCCACCATGCTGCGCTGGAGCTCGAAAGAGGACGCGCGCGCCGCCACATCGACCTCGAGGCCCTGGCCGTTGAACAGCCCCACCACATGCTGCCAGCTCAGCGCCTGGTCGGTGAGGATCAGCGGGTGCCTCGCCAGATCGGCAAGCGCCACCGATGACCGGCGCGCCAGGGCATGACGGGCGGGCAGCATGGCATAGGGCGCAAGCTCAACCAGCGTGTGGCGCGCAATGTCGGGCCCGAGGCCCAGATCATAGGTCAGCGCCAGGTCGATCGATCCCTTGCCGAGCCCCCTGGCCAACTCATCGAAGCCGGCATCGCGGAAGTCGACCGTGACCTCAGGCTCCGCCTTGCGGAAGGCGCCGAGAAGACGCGGCCCCAGATAAGGGGCGAGATCGGTGAAGCAGCCGAGCGTCACCTCACCCAAGACTCCACCTGCATGGGCCAGCGCATTGAGCTGGCCCGCATCTTCGAGAAGCTTGCGCGCCGCGCGAATGAAACTGTTGCCGAAAGCGGTCGGCGAGACGCCTTCGCCCTTGCGGCGCACGAACAGCTTGCGGCCGTAATGCGCTTCGATCTGGGCGATGGCGACCGAGATGGAGGGCTGCGACACATGAAGCCCCTCCGCCGCCTTGGTCACATTGCCGGTATCGGCCGCCGCCACCGCATAGCGCAGCTGCTTGAGGGTCAGTGATAGGAAATCTTGATGTTTCATATTATCAAACATTATTTTACTTGATGTTTGGCGCCATGCAACAGTGCTGGACAGCACAGGAGGGCATGCATGGGCAAATATGTGAGCGCCGAAGAGATCGCGGATTATGAGCGCGACGGCGTCGTCTGCATCAAGGGGCTGTTCAAGGACTGGGTGCCCCAGATCAGCGAGGGGATCGAGCGCAATATGCGCGAGCCCAGCCAGTATGCGGCCGAGAATCTGAAGGCCGGCGAAGGCGGGCGCTTCTTCGACGATTACTGCAACTGGGAGCGTATTCCGGAGTTCACTGAGCTCATCCGCAAGTCGCCAGCCGCCCAGGCCGCGGCCGAGCTCATGCAGTCGACATCGGCTCAGATCTTCCATGACCATGTGCTGGTCAAGGAGCCGGGCACCTCGAAGCCCACGCCCTGGCATCAGGACGCGCCCTATTATTTCGTCGATGGCGCGCAGACGGTGAGCTTCTGGGTGCCGGTCGAGCCGGTGAAGGAGGCGACTTTGCGCTGCATCGCGGGTTCGCATAAATGGCCCAAGATGGTGCTGCCGGTGCGCTGGCTGTCGGAGCAGAATTTCTATGCCGGCGAGCACGACTATCTCCCGGTGCCCGATCCCGATGCCGAGCCCGGCAAGCACAAGGTGGTCGAGTGGCAGATGGAGCCCGGCGATGCCGTGGCCTTCCACTACAAGACCGTGCATGGCGCTCGCGGCAACAATTCGGACCGGCGTCGGCGTGCTTTCTCGATGCGCTGGGTGGGCGATGACGCGCATTATGTCACGCGGCCCGGCCGCACCTCGCCGCCCTATCCCGGCCATGACATGAAGGACGGCCAGCGGCTGCGCGAAGACTGGTTTCCGGTGATCTGGCGGCAATAGAGCGCCGGACGTTCCAATTGAATCTCCCGACGCCCTATCTCTTTGATTTGCGCATCGGATCAGCCGAAACCGCTTCGATGCTCCGGCTCCTGCCATAAAGTGGGCGGAAAGGGCGCCTCTACTGGAGCCTCTTCCGCTCCGGGGGCCACCATGAGATTGCTCGCTCTGCTCGTCCTGCTTGCCATTGGCGCAGTTCCGGCCAAGGCGCAGGAGCCTGTCTCCTTCACCACATCCGACGGCATCACCGTCTATGGCGACTACTATGCCGGCCCCAGGGCTGAGGGACCGGTGATCCTCGCCTTCCACCAGGCCGGCTTCAACCGTCTCGAATATCGCGAGATCGCGCCGCGCCTCGTGAAAGATGGCTTTTCGGTCCTCGCCATCGACCAGCGCTCGGGCGGCAACTATGGCGAGGTGGAGAACCGCACCGCGAAGGAAGCGAAAGGCTTCTGGGTCTTTACCGATGCCCTGCCCGATCTCGAGGCGGCACTCAACCGGGCGCGCGAGAAACACCCCAAGAGCAGGATCATCGCCTGGGGCTCAAGCTATTCGGCCTCGCTCGCCATCATCCTGGCCTCGAAGCACAAGGATGTCGCGGGCGTGCTCGCCTTCTCGCCCGGCGAGTATTTCGACGGCAAGCCGTCAGTGCGGGCGGCGGCGAAAGAGGTCACGGTACCGGTCTTCATCACTTCGCGTGGCGACAAGGAGAAGGTCATCGCCAGGCTGATCCTCGAGGCGCTCGCCTCCAAGGACAAGACGCAGTTCATCCCCGACAGCACCGGCGTGCATGGATCGAGCGCGCTGCTCCAGCCGCAAGGCAAGTCGGACGAATACTGGAAGGCGACCGAAGCGTTTCTCGCGAACTTCGAGTAACCCCGCCTAAGTTTTCATCCTGAAGCGCCGGTTGCTGCGCAGATTCGCCAAGGAGGGCCGCCCGCCGGCAAACAGGGCGGCGAGATCGAGCTCATCGATCATCTGCTCGCAGATCCGATAGCCCACTTCGCGATAGGCTTCGAACTGCTCCTCATCGAAGAACTGATCGCCGGTCGACTCATTGGGGAAATCATGATGCGCGCCGCGATAGCCCTTGGCGCCGATCGCCAGCCTCATGATCAGGGCCGACTTCAAATAGATGATGATGCCCATCCTGGGCCAGCCCTTGCCGCCGCGCTCGCCATAGTCGATCCGGCCGACGCAATAGCCCTTCTCGGCGAATTCGGCGCCTTTCGGATAGTCGGTCAACTGGGCGCTGGCGATCATCCGCGCCGGGCTCGAGTCTTCGAATCCGCGTTCGCCCGTCTTCTTGACCTGCATGTCGAAATGCACCGTTGCGCCGAAATCCTGAGCCACCCGCTGCACCGCCGTGACCAGATCGCTGTAGGAGGAAGCATTGTCCTGCCCGCCGTCGCAGACAATCATCAGGCCGCAGCGCCGGCGCACCAGTTCGTAAACCGCGAGATTCTCGAAATGGCCGCCATCGGCGATCTCCAGCCATTTCGAGTCTTCCCGGTAACCGCGGCGCACCAGCGCATAGAAGCCGCCGGGCCAGAAATGATTGGGGCGCAGCGGCAGAAATCTCGGTACGCCAAGCCGCGGATTGGGAATCCAATAGCCCAGCCTGACATTGAGCAGGCTCATGGCCAGGGACACAAAAGTACTGCGGGTAAGGCCGCGACCGCCGGCGGCGCCGCGCGGATTGGCGGCAGCACCCGAGATGGCCATCGCCGAGGCCAGCGTCATGTCCTTGGTCGAGGATTTCCCGGTCTTGTGCCAGCCGGTGGCGGATGATCCGATGAATTCCGGCGTCAGGATGAAATTGTCGCCGCCGCGCTGGCGATATTTCCGTTCGCTCGAATTGGTCAACACCACATTGGCGTTGATGATCTGATACGGGCCCTTGGACCAGACCTTGCTCCAGCAATTGGCCAGACGCCACTCATTGGCGGCGGTTGCCGCGGCGTTGCTGTCGCCCTTCAGGGTCAAGGCGTCCGGCAGGAAGGCTTCCATCAGGCGGTCACGATAGAAGCGGTGCAAGCCGATATGGTTGGTGTTGACGAACCAGCCGCCCAGAAGTGCTGCGATGACGGCGGCGCCGATCAAGGCGCGGGGCAGCAACTCGCCTTCCATGAAGGTCAGAGCCAGCCGATGGCCCAGCAGCAGGATGCCATAGGCGAACAGTGCCGCGCCGACGATGATGGTGATCTGGGTGAGCCTCGTATTGCCGCGCACCCGGTTCAGCATATTGCCGGCGAAGGTGATGCCGAGCCCCAAAGCCGCCCAGACGCCGCCCAGGCCATAGTTGATATAGTGGCTCACCAGCGGCAGGCTGCCGATGACGAGAAAGGCAATGATGTAGACGAAGACATGGCCGAAGAACCATTCGAAGACGCGCCGGGAGCTGTATTGGATGAGCGCCGGCGTCGGGCTTTGAATCTCCGCATTTGAGTCCCCGACCGCCTGCCCGCGGAGCATGTGCCGCGTGAGCAAGGCGACGACAAAGCCGGCGAAGCCGATGAAGGCGATGCCATAGACGAAGAGGAGGGCTTCCGGAAGCCTCCCGAGAATCGACCAGCCTTTGTCCGGAATGAGGTAATCGGCAAGGTAGCACGAGCCCAGGATCAGCAGCAGGCCGAGCAAGGCCATGCCGCTCGTTTTCTGTTCCACGCCTTTCAGTCCCTGCAGAGGACTTTGCCGGGTGATGTAGGCGACTGCCAATACCGAGACGACGAGGACGATGAGCCAGAGGATGACGGCGGTCGTCGGCGGCGGCAACGCCGCAATGGCCTCTGATCCGCCAGGCGCGAAGAGCGCCTTGATCGCAGGGAGCATCCAGAAGGCCATGACCGCAAGCAGCATGAAGCCGGACAGGATCGCGAGCGCGACCAGCAGCCAGCTGTACCACTTCGTTCTCGCTTCGGCCGGCACCGCCGCATCGGCCGATTTCTGGTCCTCATCCGCCTCTGTCAGGCTCGTCCATGACAGCAGAGAGTGATTGAGACTGCCGAGAATGAACAGCCCCAAGAGCGCCAGCGCCAGGATGAGCATCAGGAGAAAGGCCGGCGGAATCGTCTGGTTCAATTCCAGTTGGCCGTTCGACCCCACCGCCTCGGCAGCCGTTTCGAGCGTGCCCGGAGCCACCATGCGCACGGCGAAAGGCAGGCCCTTGAGGAAAGGCAACCGTCCTGCCGCATAGATCAGCCCCATCACCAGCGCCGTAACCGGTACCCAGATCACCAGATTGAGCAGGATGGCGCGCGCCACCACGGCAAGGCCGGACCAAAGGGTGAGACCATTGCCCGGCGCCAGATAATTTCCCTGGACGCGCAGATATTGCAGCGGCGTAAGCCGCTTTTTGCCGTCAACCGGATCCGGCGCCGGCTCGGGCTCCGGCAGGCGTGGATCGCGTATGCCGAAAGGAAGGTTACCTCCCGTGTCGTAGCGGCTTTCATAATCGGGTTCGCCGGGCGCGTTGCCGCGCAGCCACCAGGTGAGCGCCGAGCCTATATAACCGCCGCCCGACACGGTCGAGAGATAGTCCACATGCTTCAAAAGGCCAGCGCCGGCGAGCTTCTGCATGATGCCGAGCGAGACGGTGGCGGATCTTATGCCGCCACCGGAAAAGGCGAGGCCAATCGTGTAAGGCCCCTCGCGCGGTGCCGCGCGCTGCAGGTTCTGCAAGAGCTTCCTTGGCGCATCGCGCCGCTCGCCCACGGTCGCAAGCTCTTCCAGCAGCATTTGCTTGTCCGAGTTGCCCATTATCCCGCTTCTCCGCTTACAGGGTTTTCAGATATTCGATGAGCTGCTGTTTCTCGACGTCCGTCAGCTCGGTGCCATAGGCATGGCCGAGCCGGCCATTGCCCGGCAGCTCCGTGTCGAACAGAAAATTGCTCGGGCAGGATGGCTCCTCGCGATCGGAAACGAAGCCCATATTCACCGGATCATAGACATCGCAGCCGCGATAGAAGGTGAGGCGGCGCTGCTGCGGCCGCGTCAACAACTCCTTGAGATTGGCCACGGCGCCATTGTGCAGATAGGGTGCAGTCAACCAGAGGCCCGATATCGGTCCCGCCATATAGCCCTTGCTCTTGACCATATTGGCGCGCCGCACGCCCA
The DNA here is from genome assembly GCA_003576695.1 of Taklimakanibacter lacteus. GTDB lineage: Bacteria > Pseudomonadota > Alphaproteobacteria > Rhizobiales > Aestuariivirgaceae > Taklimakanibacter > Taklimakanibacter lacteus. The sequence goes on along the minus strand of QOZQ01000003.1, from coordinate 282,557 downwards.
TCTCCAACGCCACCTTGTTGGCGCCGTCGGCATCTTCCTGCCGCCAGGTGTCATAGCGTTCGCGGTCGGTGCCGATATCCTCGATCGGAACCACCTTGCCGAAATATTTGCCACCGGTCTCATGGCAGTCGGCGCAGTTCGCCTGGTAGAGCACCCTGCCCGCCCGAACCGCCGGGTCGTCCACAGGCGGCGCAAGCGGATATTTCGGCGGTTTCACGCGCTGCAGATAGGCGCGGATGTCGCGCATCTGTTTCTCGAAATGGGGACCGGGTGGTGCGCCAAGACCCAGGGCGGAATCCATGATCACCGCAAGGGGATCCAACGTCTCGCCGGCCCAATTCATCGACTGGCCCTCGCGCGCCGAGAGATTCCAGATTGCCGGGAAATCGGCATTGCCGGTCGTCTGGTCGGTGTGGCGGTCGGCATCGAGCAGGAAGAACTTGGTGAGATTCATCGGGTCGTCCCGGCCGGGGCCCCAGTCGGGCCGCTTCATGCCGGGGCGGAAATCATCCTGGTCCATCCAGGCGAAGCCATCGACCTGCTCGAGTATCCTCGCGCGCACGACCGGGATCAGGGCGTGATAGATCGCCCAGTCATCCAGCCCCATCTTGAAGTTGCGCTTGATCTCCTCCCACATTCCCTTGAAGCTGAACTTCTCGTCATTGGCGGCGCAGCGCAGGAAGCGCAGGAATTCCTGTGATTGCGTCGTATGCGATGGCCCTGTCGGCACGATGATCGGCTTGTCGGCCACGCTCATGCGGTAGCTCGCCGTGTGGCAGATGGCGCAGGTCTGGGTGATGCGGTCGAAGCCCAGTCGGCGCTTGGAGAAGCCCACCGGCAGCTCGCGCCCCTCCTCCCAGGGCAGGCCGAAGGCGCGATAGCCACCAAGCTTGTTGCCGGGCAGGCAATGGGGAAAGACGCGCGGCAGGACATAGAAGATCGGATAGGGAATGCCACGATCGTTCTCGGCATTCATCGAGCCGTATTTGAACTGCTCTTCGGCGATATTCGCGCGGCAGCCCTCCTGATGCGCCTTCTCGACATCGGCGCAGACATCCTGCGGCTCGACATAGAAGAACTTGTAGTTGGAATAGAAAACGACGCAGACGCCGAGAAGAAGCAACAGCAACGGGCCGCTCAGGAACCTGATGACGCTTCTGCGTATGGTCTCGTAAATCGGCATGTTCGGCCTCTCAGAAGGTCTTGAGATATTCGATCAGCGCATTCTTTTCGGCATCGGCAAGGTCAGTTCCATAATCATGGCCGAAACTGCCATTGCCCTTGCAGATCTCGGCGTCACAGGTGCCACGGTTGTCGGGCGCGGTGGCGCCGCATTGCGCCAGGCCTTCAGCCTTGGTGGCGTAGCAGAAGAGATAGGGCTTCGTTCCTTCGGAGATCTGGCCGGGCCGCGAGACGAAACCCATGTCGTCCGGATCATAGACGGTGAAGCCGCGATAGAAGGCGGCTGGACGCTCGCCCGGCGGCTTGAGGAGGTCGCGCAGCGACGGCACCGACCCATTGTGAAGATAGGGCGCTCTCAGCCACAGCCCGTCGAGCGGCATATTGGCGTAGCCGTCACTCTTTCGAAAATTCTGAAAGCGCTCCTCGGCATCACCGACATAGAGCGCGCTCTGATTCAGCATCAGATCGTAGCTGTAATTGTCGAAGCGGTAGCGGTCGGTGCCGATCTCCGCGATCTTCGTCGTCTGCCCCACCCATTCGCCGCTGAAATCGGTGCCTGAGACGCCATGGCATTTGGCGCAACGCGCCTGGTAGACCGGCTGGCCCTGGGCTGCGAGCCCCTTGTCGACCGGGAAGTAGGAAGCGAAGCTCGGCGGCTTGGCGGTCAGTACCCATTTCTCCATCAGGCCAACGGATTCGCGGTCGAGAATGGGAAAATTGGCGCCGGTGCCGAAGGCTGCCGAACGGTTCCGTTCCTCGAGCTTGTTGTTGTTGCCGTCCCAATGCAGCCACATATGGCGCTTCTGTTCCTGCAGCCAGATGGAGGGGAAGTCGACGACGCCGATACGCTCTTGCGGCGGGATGTTCTGGCGCGGCCAGTTCATCAGGGCCTTGGCGGGCGAGAATGTGTCGAAGCGGCCGGGACCGAAGGCCGGCTCGTCGAGCGTGAACTCGAAGCGCTCGCTGATATTCTCGATGAGCTGCTTCATCTGCTTGACGCCGATGAAGCGCAACGCCATGCGGTTGATGAAATCGAGATCCACCTTCTGATCGTCGATCGCCTTCAGAATATCATCCGCCGTGAAACGCGGGTCCTGAGCGATCGTCGTCAGGAAGTTCTGGAAACCTTCGAGATCGACCGTGTTGGCCGGCATGCCGAGCACGATCTCAGGCTTGTCCTTGTCCGATTTCCGGATCACGCCCGCATGGCAGACCGCGCAATTGAGGAAGATGCGCTCGAGCCCCATGAAATTGCGCATGGTCGTGCCGACCGGGCGCTGGTGGCGCGGGCGTGGCGCGCCATCGGCGAATTCTTCGGTGATGAAGCCGAAGGCGCCCCAGCCTTCCGCCTCGCGGCCCCTGGGGAGCTTGTCTCTGAAGAGCACGGGTAAGACCTGCCAGACGGCAAAGGGAATGCCGAAATTCTTGTCGCCACCCGTCGAGCCATATTTGAACTGCAGCGCGGGATTATCCGCGAAGATTTCCGGTTCGTCGCGGCTGAGGCGCCAGCCGAAATAGAGTCCGGTGATGATGAGAAACGCCAACAGGACCTTGATGATTCGCCGCCAGGGAAGCACTGCCAGGTTCATGGGCTGTCTGCCTCCTCGATCAACTGCATGGCATCCGCTTCGGCGGTCAGACCCGACTTCCACACCGGAATGGACCGGCGCGGCGTTTCCGGATCGAAAGCACCCTTGGTCTCCATGGCATCCATCGGCGCCATGCCAGCTTCCACCAATGAAGCCGGATCGCGGTTGGGGATCTTCGGATCGGTGATCGACAGCCCGTCAGGAAAGGCCGCCGTCAGGGCGTCGATCATCGGCTGCGATGACGGCTTGCTCGCTGCCACATGTTTCAGCCGGCTTGCGGCGGCGATCCGGTTGGCGCGCTGCACCGAGCGGGCAAACTGGTCGATGCCGTCGAAATCCTGGCGTATGACCAGACCCTCCACCTTACCTGGAAGCCTGGCCGCGACGCGCGGATTGGCGTTGCTCTCATCCCAGGGGGCGGCCGAGAAGATCGGCCCGCGCGACTGGTGGCAGGCGTGACAGGTGGCCTCATCGATCGCGGTGAAGCTCTGTTGCCCTCCGTCGCGATAGTTCTCGACCTGGAGGAAGCGGAATTCTCCCGCTGCTTCATCGAAGGCGATAATCTCCAGCGCGGCCACGGCAGGCTGATAGCCGATGAATAGACGGTCGCGCAGCCTGATCCCGGCCTTGCCGTCCCGGCTAACCGCCAGGACGATGCGCGGCGATGTGAAATAATCGGGATCGGCCGCGAAGCGCTGCAATGACCGGCCGAGCGGTATGAAGCCCGTCTGCAGCCGGGCGCCGGTGCGCGAGGCAAGGTCATCGACCAACGCCGAGATCGGGTAAGGCAGAGACGGCTCGCCATTCCCGGCCGGATAAAGCTGGTCGAAGACCGTCGCCGCGATGGCCGGGTTGACCGCCAAGGCCAGCGTCAATGCTGCAAGGCCCGGCGCCCTACTGAGCCGCAACTTCGCTCGGTTCGCCAGCCCAGCAATCTTCTTCAACGGCCCTGCCGTCCAAGAAAGCCTGCAGGCCATCGCTCATTTTCTCCGGATCGTAGACCGTGAAATTCAGCAGGAAAATTCGGTTGGCATAGGCGCGGCCCAGATAGAAGCCGGGACGCACCATGCGGATCTCATCGCGGATGGCGAGGCCGCCGCGCCCCGCCAGCGCATCGGGCCTGTCCATGTAGCCCGGAAGATCATGCGAATAGGCATAGTCGATGATGATCGATTCACGCCTTCCATCGAGCAGGCTCTGGCCGCAATAGAGCTTGGCGGGGAACAGGAGCCATGCGGTGGTGCGCGGGCTGATCCACGACAGGAGGCCCGTGCGCGCGATCTCTATCTTCTCGATCCTGCTCTCATCGTCGATCAGCGCCTTCAATGGCGCAAAGTCCTCGATGACATTGCGCAGCACGCGCTCGTCGCGATAGAAGCGCTTGCCCTTCCACAGCCCCTTGCCGAGCTTTTCGAGACCGGCAATCTTGGCATCGGCGCCCTTCCCAAGCCCGCCGCCCAGAATCTCGGCCAGACGCGTGCGCAAGCCGTCTTCGCCCCGCTCGAAGAACAGATCGCCGCGAAGCACGCCATCCGGAATGGGCCCGGCTTTCAGCCGCGCATAAATCTGGTCGATCTCTTCCTGGCTCATAGCCTTGAGATTGGCAGGCGTGAGCTTGGCCAGATCGGCGTGGCTCAGCGGCACGTCATGCTCGACCCGGGCGAAGTCGACGCGGAAAACCCGTGACGGGTTGTCGGGATCCTTCAGGGACGTATCTTCCAGCGCCGCAAAGGGAATATCCGGTCGCGGAGGCAGCGGCTCCTTGCGCAAGCCGAAATAATAGAAAGCGGCAGCGGCGGCGATGAGCAGCACGCCACCGCCGAGCAGGATCTTGCGCATGGTGGAGATGAGCCTCATAGCGTGGCCACGAAAGCGATGAGGGCATCCTTGTCCTGATCAGACAGGGTTTCACCGAAGCGATGCCCGCGGTTCTCGACGCGGTCGAGGATGTTGGAATAGAAGCTTTGCACGAATTTGTCGCGATCGGCGACCAGATCGAGGACGGTCGGCCGGTCTTCGACAATCGCGTCGAGAATGAAACGCCGCAATCCGCTCTTGAGCTCGGCGAGCCGCGCAGCGTCGAGGATGCCGGCATATTTTTCATCCAGCTTCTTCTCATTGGTGCGCTGGAGCACCGCATCCTGGATGAGGTCCTTGAAGCGCAGGCTGTTGATGGCAAGGGCCGGATAGCCCTTGGGGACGCGCAGGCTGATCTCGATGCCGAGACGCTCGTTCAGCTCCGGATTCTGCAATTTGGGCGCGATCGGGATGATGATGTCATCGGAGAGCAGATGCATCTTGTCGATGCGGCTTTGCGGATTGAGCATGTCGCGCATCGAGGCGACATAGAGCGCGAAGCGTCCGGCGACGCTCGTATCATAGGGCGTGCAGGCCGGTGGGTTGGCGAGTGGCTTACCGGCCGCGTCCACATAGGGCTGATCGTAGAAATCGACCGCCTTGTCCGCGGGCTTGCCGCAGATTTCAGGCCCGATGGCATTATTGTGCATGAAAGGCGCATGCGCCCAGGCGGAGAGCAGCGAGACATTGCGGTCATAGCCGCGGCCGGAACCGGCCATGACTTCCGGGCGCGCCGGATCGCGCGGCCGCTCGCGCAGGTCGATCGCGGCATATTGCTCCCAGACGCGCGACGGCATGTGGTTCGAATGCATCGCGCGGCCGGCATAGGTACCGACCTCGCTCGCCGGCTCCACTGCATCATTGCCCAGCCAGTCGGCACGCAAGGTCGGATCGCCCGGCACGGTCGCCAGGAAATCGGTGTTGTCGAAGGGCGGCTTGCCGCTCGAATGGCAGCTCGCGCATTGCTGCGCATAGATATCGCGCCCGCGCTTCACGGCGCCGGGGAAGAACGTTCCATCGAGCTCGGCCTCGAGGGCCGCGGGCGAGGCAAGGCCCCGCGCCTGCCACAGATCGCTCGGGCGCGCCGACAGGAAGAACGCCTTCAGGTCCGGCAGGCGGTCCTCGATGGCGCGGAAGCTGGCGCAGTCGCGCCGGCATTGACCGATGTCGAAGGGCGTCTGGCCGTAATTGCGCTGCTTCGGATCGGCGGCGCGCAGGTCAGGTATGTGGTTGAGCCAGCATTGCTCAGAGCATGAGCCGATGTTGAAATAGACGCGCTGGATCGCCTCCTCGGTACCGATCGAATCCTCGCCGCCTTTGAGGATGTTGGGCACCAGCTCCTTCTTGCGCGAGCGCTGCCAGCATTTTCCGGGCTTGCCCGGCTCGCACCAGCAGTCATCGACCGATGTGCCGGCGGCGCATGCATCCGCCTTGCGCCACTTCAATATGTCATGCTCATGCAGCGGGCGGCGGGCGAAATTGATGATCGCATTCATGGTGCCGGGATTGGAGACATAGTCCATCGGCAGCGCCGAGGTATCGACGATGCCGGGCCGCGCCCGCGCGATCAATTGCCATTCGAGCGCATGCTTGCCGAAGCCGGAGCCCAAGAGATTGGACACCCGGCTGTACTGGTTGCCGACCAGGCCGTCGATATTCTCCCAGGCGGGCTTGTTCGCGTCGAGCGGCGGCTTGCCCGGCTTGTAGCCGATATGACAGCCACCGCAGGCCATGCCAATGCGGAAGGGCGGCTCGACCGAGCCGTCGAGCAGCCGGTTCGGTTTCGTTTGCTTGTCACCGGGATAGATATCGAGGGCGGCGCGATAACCCTCCCAGGATTCGAGACTGCCATTGAGCTTGAGCCATGCTTCCTTCTTGAAGCGCGGATTGGGAAATTTGCGCAGGCCTAATATGCCGGTCGAGGTGCCGAAATGCAGGTCGCACGCATTCTGGCGCTGGTCCTTGTCGGCGACGGGGGCGTCCTTCAGGTCGCAGGCGGGGTCGCGATAGCCGGTCTTGCCGATGAAGGACAGGAGTGCCGCATCGCCCGGGCAATATTGGAAGCCATAAGTTTCGGCGAGTGACTTGGCCGGGCAATTGGCATCGCCCGGAATGCAGCAATCGGGATCGGGAATGCCGCCCCAGGCCTGGAAGATATCGCGCTTCTTCTCAGCCGCCAGAATACCGTACCAGTCGATGGCGCCGCCGAGGCGCTGCTGGAAGCCATAGGTGAAGAAGCGGTCGTTGAAGGCCGTGGCGTTGAACCAGATCTCGCTGCCGGCACGCTCTGAGGATGACAGGGGCGCCACTTCCTTGGCGTAGCCTTCGCTCAAGGAAGATTGCGCATGGGCGGCGAGCGTCATCAGCAGCAGGCAGGCGATCCACACCGCCATGCTGGCGAGTATGGGGCCGATAAATCCTTGCAGCCGATAGCGGCGATTGACAGACGAACGAGGCACGAAACGCTCCAACGGGTTGAACCGATGAACGCTCTCGGTCTTCCTCAGGATAGTTTCTTGGCCCTCGTCACGAACTATAACCGAGACGCGGAAACTTGCAATCGCAGGCCATCATCCTGAGGCGCTCACGCGGTTTGAATATGCCAATTGTTGCAAAGCGCCCACACTCATCTGTGTCTTTTTGAGACACATCCGCTTGGTGGGGACTCGTAACTTTCAGCAGTCATTGGATTCATAACCGATGCGAGGTCCGGCATTCTGTGCGAAATGCCACATTCCATCGTCAAGAGCAGCGATGGGACCCCCGATATTGGGCCTAAGTCCGCTTCCGTGCGTCATTGGCACAGACGGCCGGACGCCCTAGATCCCGAGCAGTCGAGTAACAAACGGAGGCGGATCGGGCCGTCTATCTCCCATACCCAGAGATCGAGGCGAGTTTCAGTTCAGAGAAAAACCAAGACCGCCGAGAGAGCCTTAAAGATCTCATCTGCCGTCACGAGAGCATTTGCAATTTGCTCTCTCCGTTCCTTGACGCGGTTGAGCGCACCTGCAGATGCCTTGAATTGAGCCGTCAATGCAGCATAGGACTCCCCCAGCAAATTCGGCTGTCCGGTAATTTTCGCGTGCTCAGCATAGAGTCCCGTTAGACTCTTCGAAATGTTGGTTTTGTCACTGCTTTTTGCCTTGTCGTAGGCAAGCAGAAGCTTGACGATGGCTTTATGTATTTTGTTGGCGGCCTCACTGCGAGTGGCCATGGTCTTCCTCCAAATTGCTCATGCTTTGGCAATAGCGGTGCGAAGTAGATCGAGTTCGCCGGCTAGCTTGCGAAATTCCGCAAGAGTGGCTTTCAGATCGATATCGTCAGAGAGAAGGGCGTAGTGAGCGTCGAGCAGCTTACCCAGGATCTCTCCTGTCCGGTCAAGTACCTTTATCCGGCTTTGAAATTGCTCCGCGGCTCCATTCGCATCCACATATTCGTGATAAAGCTCTGCACCAGTCGTCGGCATCTCGCGCAGCCGGTTCAGCGTGCATTGCTTGCGCTCCAGCCAGGCGGCATACCGCGTGTTCAGCGCGCTCTTATTCTTCTCTACGTCCTGTATCAGTTTGATCGCCCCGGCTTTGAGCACGTTGTCTGTTTTCTCGACCACTTCGCGCACCCGACGGCGCAATCCATAGTCAAACAACCTGATACCAATGGAGGTGGTTGTCTTGATCGCCGGCGCAACAACGGGCGAGACTGCTCCCCCTTGCGAGGCTGCACTCTTCTCAACAAAGCCCGCCGCCGATACCGCGAAGCCATCGCCTGCTGCCTCGAGCTTTTTCACGCCCGCTGGATCCACCGCCTGCGAAAGGGCCGTTGCATACTCCTCAACCGCTTTGAGAAAGAGAACCTGCTCCTTGATCGCCGCGGATGACTTATCCGGCTGGCGAACCGGAAACATCAGCCGAGCATCCCTGAGATAATCGCATGCTCCGGACTCGACGTTTGCAACTTTTATCAGATCGACTTCAGTCTGCTGCGCGCTGGCATACGCGTTCGCCACCGTGCTGGCTGATTTTCCGAACTCGGCCGACTGCTCGAGAGTCGGAGATGACGAACAGGCAGCGAGAAACGCTGCAATAATCAGCAGAATAGAAACTTGTTTCATTGGAGGCCTCCCCAGACCTTCCCTTAGGTAAGCACAATACTTGGGGTGAGCGCAATCAGATAATTACTGCAACAATGACATCGGGCACTGCTTCGGTCGCGGTTTCACACGTCAAACACTTGAGTTATTTGACAATTCCTAGAAATCCGTCTTCTCGCCGCCTTCCTGCTCGCGCTTGGCGACGAAGGCGTCGATCTCCTCGGCGATGGCGGGATCGAGCGGCGGCTGCTGATATTCGGCGAGCGCGCGCTTCCACACTTCATTGGCCCTCTGCCAGGCCTGCGGGCTGCCGGAAGCCTGCCACTGGCTGTAATTGCGCCAGTCGGAAATGATCGGCGAATAGAAGGCCGACGAATAGCGGGCCAGCGTGTGCTGGGCGCCGAAGAAATGGCCGCCCGGCCCCACTTCACGCATGGCATCGAGACCCAGCGCATCCTCGGAGAAATCGAGGGGCTTCAGGAATTCCATCACCATCTGCAGGAGGTCGGCATCGAGGGCGAATTTCTCGTAGGAGGCGACGAGACCGCCTTCCATCCAGCCGGCCGCATGCTGGATGATATTGCCGCCGCCCATGATGGCGCCCCACAAAGAGAAGACGCTCTCATAGGCGGCCTGGGCATCGACCATGTTGGCCGCATTGGTGTTGGAGGTCCGATAGGGCAGTCTGTAGCGGCGCGCCAGTTGCCCGCCCATGATGCAGGCCTTCATGTATTCAGGCGTGCCGAAGGCCGGCGCTCCCGACTTCATGTCGACATTGGAGGTGAAGCCGCCATAGACGAAGGGCGCTCCCGGATTGGCGAGCTGGGAGAGCGCCAGACCGGCCAGAGCTTCGGCATTCTGCTCGACAATGGCGCCGGCAATCGTCACCGGCGCCATGGCGCCCGCGAGCGTGAAGGGCGTGCAGACGACCATCTGGTTGTGGCGCGCCATCTCGATGATGCCCATGCCCATCGGGTCGTCGAGCTTGAGCGGCGAATTGGTGTTGATGACCGTGTAGCAGGACGGTTCCTTCAGGAACTGCTCGCGGGTCAGCCCGCGCGCGATACGGGCGATCTCCATGCCGTCGAACAGCCGGGCGCGGCCGGTCGAGATCGTATAGAGGATCTTGTCCGAAAGCCTGACCTTGTTGCGCATGATATGGAGATGGCGCACCGAGGCGTGGACATCGAGCGCATCGACCGAGCCGCCGCCCGCCGTGTGGATGCAATTGAAGAACTGCGACAGGCGGATGAAATTGGCATTGTCCTCGAGCGTGCCAGGCCTCCTGCCGCGGTCCATATCGGAGCAGTTGGGCGGGCCGCCGACGGGGGCAAAAGCGATCCATTTGCCGCCGATCTGGATATTGTGCGCCGGATTGCGTGCATAGAAGGTGAATTCGGCAGGCGGCGTCTTCAGCGCTTCTTCGACGATGTCGCGCCCGATCCGCACCCGCTCGCCCTCGACCCTGGCCCCTGCCCTGCCATAGATCTCCCGCGCTTCCTTGTTGAGCACATCCATGCCGATTTCCTCGAGCACATCGAGGGAGCGGTTGTGGATGGTCTCGATCTGGTCGTCGGAGAGGATGCGCGACGGCTCGAGCGTCAGCTTCGGCTGGGCGAAGGGCAGTTGCGGGATCTTCGCGTGCTTGGCATCGGGCCTGCGGCCGCGACCGCGCGAATGATGGCGGGCTTCGTTGTCGATGAGGGTCATACCGTCTCCCAATAGGCCCGGGCGATCCGGGCGGCGACAGATGCGTTGTTCTTGACGAGCTCGATATTGGCGGCGAGCGAGCGTCCGGCCGTGGCGCGGGCAAGCCTGGCGAGGAGGAACGGCGTCACATCCTTGCCCTCGATCTTCTCGGCCTGCGCCTCCTCGACCGCCTTCTCGATGAGGGGCGTGATCTCGCTTGCCGGGATCTCGAAATCGGCCGGGATCGGATTGGCGACAACGATGCCGCCCCTGAGGCCCATTTCCCACTTGGCCTGCATCAGGGCCGCCATCTCTTCCGGCCGGTCCACCCGCATCGGGCATTTGAGGCCGCTCGAGCGCGAATAGAAGGCCGGGAATTCATCGGTGCCATAGCCCACGACCGGAACGCCCAGCGTCTCCAGCCGTTCGATGGTGAGCCCAAGATCGAGGATGGCCTTGGCGCCGGCGGTCACGACGGCGACATTGCTGAGCGCCATCTCGCCGAGATCGGCCGAGATGTCGAAGCTCGTGGCGGCGCCGCGATGGACGCCGCCAATGCCGCCGGTGGCGAATATCCGGATCCCGGCCAGTGCCGCGATCCGCATGGTCGAGGCGACCGTCGTGGCGCCGTCGCGACCCATGGCCACCGCATGCGGCAGGTCCCTGGTCGAGAGCTTGGTGATCGAGGCACCGTTGCGGGCAAGCGTCTCGATCTCGGTCTGCGACAGGCCGACCTTCAGCTTGCCGGCCCGGACGGCGATCGTCGCCGGCACTGCCCCCTCCTCGCGGATGATGCTCTCCACCGCGAAGGCCGTTTCGGCATTCTGGGGAAACGCCATGCCATGCGCGATGATGGTCGATTCAAGCGCGACCACTGGCCGTCTTTCTTGAATCGCTGCAACAACTTCGGGGGCGATGTTGAGAAATTGAGTCATGCGACCTCAATGCCATTGTCCGAGCAGATCATGCCCAGGCCTGAACTAAAAGGGTGACGGCAATTCAACTCAGGACCGCCTTTCACAGCTTTGTCAGCTGCCCGGTTTTCGGCCGGCGGAGAGGTCGCGATGTGCCTTGCCGCTTGAGATGCTCATGGCCCCAGCCGGCAAGGACGCGGATGACGCTCTTCAGGCTTTCGCCATGCTCGGTCAGCGCATATTCGACCCTGGGGGGCACTTCCGGAAAGACGGTGCGGCTGATGATCCCGTGCTGCTCAAGGTCGCGCAACTGCGTGGTCAGCATATGCTGGCTGACGCCCCTGATCGCCCGGCGCAGTTCGTTGAACCGGCATTCGCGGCGCATGAGCTGCCACAGGATGAGTATCTTCCACTTGCCGCTCAGCACCGCGAGCGTCGCCTCGATCTCGGGTGGCGGCTCGGGCAGCTTCGCATGCGTCTTGCAGAGCTCGTCAGTCATGTTTTCCATACTATACAAGAAAATCCTTCCTACTTGAAAGATAGCTGCAAGAGCACAATTGTCCATGCTCCCGCACCGCAAGATCATTACAAATGGAGATGACTGTCTATGTCCAAGGCCAAGATTGCCGTCATTATCGGCTCGACGCGCGACACCCGTCTGGGGCCCAAACCCGCCGAATGGATATTCGATCTGGCCAAGGGGCATCCTGATCTCGATGTCGAGCTTGTCGATCTCAAGAGCTTCGATCTCCCCTTCTTCAACGAGCCGGCGTCAAATCTGTGGATGCCGAGCAAGGACCCGAGGGCGGTCGCCTGGCAGAACAAGATCGGCACTTTCGACGGCTATATCTTCGTTGTCGCCGAATATAACCGCTCGATCACCGGCGCGCTCAAGAACGCCCTCGACCAGGCCTACAAGGAATGGATGCGCAAGCCCGCCGGCTATATCGGCTATGGCAGCGTCGGGGCGGCCCGCGCGGTCGAGCATCTGCGCCTCATCAATGTCGAATTGCAGATGGTGCCGACGCGCTCGGGCGTCCATATCGGCGGCTCGGAATTCGCCAAGATCCATCCGATGATGGGCAACCAGCCCATTTCGGCCGTCGAAGAGGCCATCCTCCCCTCGGCCAAGGCGATGCTGGACGAGCTTGCCTGGTGGGCCAGGGCCACCAAGGCCGCGCGCAGCGAGGACGCACGGGCCGCCGCGTAGAGCCCCACACTCCACTCTGTCATCCCGGCGAAAGCCGGGACCACCGCCCGGCTGATTCTAGTCATTGGGTCCCGGCTTCCGCCGGAATGACGGTCAATGGTCGTCACTTTCGCCGGAATGACGGACTAAAAATCGGTCGGCGCGCCGCCTTCGCGCTTGCGGCGCTCGACGAATTCGTCGAGCTCGGCACGGATCGCCTGGTCCATGGCGGGCTCGCGATAATCGGCGAGCGCCTGCTTGTAGAGCTGGTTCGCCTTCTGCCAGGCCTCGGGCTTGCCGGCGGCGAGCCATTGCTGGTTGTTGCGCCAGTCGGAGATCATCGGCGCATAGAAGGCCGTCTCATAACGCGCCAGCGTATGGGCGGCGCCGAAGAAATGGCCGCCCGGCCCCACTTCGCGAATGGCCTCGATGCCGAGCGCGTCCTCGTCCGTCGCCAGCGGCTCGAGGAACTCCATGACCATCTGGATGAGGTCGCAGTCGAGGACGAATTTCTCGAAGCTGGCGACAAGTCCGCCTTCCAGCCACCCCGCGCCATGCATGATGAAATTGCCGCCGCCCATGGTGACGCCCCAGAGCGAGAAGACGCTCTCATAGGCGGCCTGGGCGTCGACGGCATTGGCGGCACAGGTATTGGAGGTGCGGTAAGGCACATTATAGCGGCGCGCCATCTGGCCGCCGACAATGCAGGCTTTCATATATTCGGGCGTGCCGAAAGCGGGCGCCCCCGACTTCATGTCGACATTGGAGGTGAAGCCGCCATAGATGAAAGGCGAGCCCTTGCGCACCAGCTGGGTGAAGGCCATTCCGGCCAGCGCCTCGGCATTCTGCTCGACCACCGCGCCCGCGACGGTGACCGGCGCCATGGCGCCGGCGAGGGTGAAGGGCGTCACGCAGACGATCTGGTTACGTGACGACATTTCCATGATGCCGCGCAACATCGGTGAATCGAGCTTGAGCGGCGAATTGGTGTTGACGATGGTGAAGAGCGAGGGCTCTTTCTCGAGCTGCTCCTGCGAGATGCCGCGCGCGATGCGGGCGATCTCGATGCCGTCGCAGATGCGCTCCTTGCCCAGCGAATAGGCATGGAAGGGCTTGTCGGTCAGTACCGCCATGTCGCGCAGGGCTTCGAGATGGCGGATCGACGCATGCAGGTCGATCGGCTCGACCGGATAGCCCGAGATGAAGCCGATGCAGTTGAAATACTGGGCGAGCTTCAGGAAATTGCGATAGTCGGCATGATTGCCGGCCCGCCTGCCATTGTCGAGATCGGCGCTGTTGGGCGGGCTGCCGACGGTGCCGAAGGTCATGGCCCGCCCGCCCACCTTGAAGCTGTTCTCGGGGTTGCGGGCGTGGAACATAAAGTCCTGCGGCGCCGAGGCGATCAGCTCCTCGACCATATGACGGTCGAAGCGCACGCGCTCGCCCTCGATCCTGGCGCCGGCCCTGGCGAGGAGGTCGCGCGCCTCGGGCAGCGTGAAGTCCATGCCGATATCTTCGAGCACGGTGAGCGAGGCATTGTGGATGGCCTCAACCTCATCGGCCGAGATGATCTCCATGGCGGGAAAGCGGCGCCGGCTCTTGCGGCGCGGCAATTGCGCGATGCCCCTGGCATGGGCGGCGGAGTCTCCACCACGGCGGCCTTCCCGGCGGCGGCGCTGCGGGGAGCTTGAGGTTTCGAGCGAGCTTTCCATGGTCGGATGATCCGTCGTGATGTCAGCGATAGGCCGCGAGATTGGGGTCGGCCGCCACCTGCTTGACCAGCCAGTCCTCGAACCGCTTGATCTTGGGCTTGAGCTTGTCCTCGGCCTTGCAGGCGAATTGCCAGCGGTGCCGGTGCGGCACCAGCAACGGGAAGGGCTGGACGAGCCGGCCCATGCGGATCTCATCGGTGGCGAAGGGGCCGATGGTCATGGCGAGCCCCCTGCCGTCGATCGCGGCTTCCTGGGCCAGGATATAGCTGTCGAAAGCCAGCCGGTCGGAGAGCTCGATATTCTTCACCCCTGCCCCTTCGAGCCACAGGCGCCAGTCCTCCTCGGCGGTATAGACATAAAGCAGCTTGTGCTTCTTGAGATCGGCCGGCGTCTTCAGCGCATTGGCGCCCTTCATGAGATCGGGCGCGCAGACCGGCGTCAGGAGCGAGCGGAAGAGCGGGCGGTAATTGTGGCCGGGCGACCGGTTGCGCGCCAGCACGATGCCGCAATCGACATTGGTCTCGTCGAAATCCCAGTCGAAATAGGCGGTCGACAATTTGACTTTCATGTCGGGATAGCGGCGCTCGAAATCATGCAAACGCGGGATCAGCCATTTGAGCGCCACCGTCACATAGACCTGGATGGTGAGCTCATTGTCGGCGACGATCGGACGCAAATTGCGCGTCTGCGCCTCGATCTGGTCGAAGGCGTCGCGCACCGGGGGAAAATAGGCATGGCCGGCCTGGGTGAGCTCGGCGCGCCTGGCATCGCGCTTGAAGAGCTGCAGGCCCAGCTGCTGCTCCAGCGCCTTGACCTGGTGGCTGACGGCGGAACGGGTGATGCCGAGCTCGGCGGCGGCCAGCCGGAAGGAGCCGAGCCTGGCGGCGGCCTCGAAGGCGGTGAGGGCGCGTAAAGGGGGAAGGTCGCGACGGGGCAAGTCAGTTCACCAGAAAATCCAGCGACCGCTCCTATAACACCTTGAAAATATGGGTGTTAAGTGGATCAAACGGAAACAAAGCCGGAATTGTGGTGAATTGTTTTCACCTGTGGCCCGATAAGATTGAGGCTTACGATTCCCGGGCGAACGGAGCACATTCCGCCGAAATGAAATTGGCGCGTGATCCAGTTTTCCGGGACAGGCGCGAGGAGCTTCAGATGACGGCAGTCGAGGACATTTCACGGCGGCGCGGCGGACGCGAGGCCCGCAAGGCGCTGAGAGCCCGCCCCATTCCGCGCGAGGAAGCGGCCGTCCGCCCCGGCATGGAAGGCGGCCAGTACCGGCCTTTGCGCGAGCGCGACATGGAGCGCATCCATGAGACGGCACTGACGCTGCTCGAAAAGGTCGGCCTCGGCCAGGCCATTCCCTCCTGCATCGAGGTCCTGACCGCCAAGGGCGCCTTCATGAACGAGCATGGCAGGCTGTGCCTGCCCAAGGCGCTCATCGAGGACACACTGGCCAACTGTGCCCGCGACTTCGTGCTCCATGGCCGCGACCCGAAGCACGACATGGAGCCCTGGGGCAACAAGGTCTATTTCGGCACCGCGGGGGCCGCCGTCCATGTCGTCGATGTCGGGACCCGGACCTATCGCGATTCCGTTCTCGTCGATCTCTATGACTGCGCCCGCATCGTCGACCAGTGCGAGCATATCCATTTCTACCAGCGCCCGATCACGGCGCGCGACATGCTTACCGGGCATGATCTCGACATCAACACCATGTATGCCTGCATGGCGGGCACGACCAAGCATGTCGGCACCAGCATGGTGGCGCCGGAGCATGTCGCCGAATGCCTCGAGATTCTCCATTATGTGGCGGGCGGCGAGGAGAAATGGCGGGCGCGTCCCTTCATCTCGCAATCGAACTGCTTCGTCGTGCCGCCGATGAAATTCGCCGAGGATGCCTGCCGCTGCCTCGAAGTGGCGGTCAGGGGCGGCATGCCGGTGCTCCTGCTCTCGGCCGGCCAGGCGGGCGCCACCGCGCCGGCAGCCCTTGCCGGAACGGTCGCGCAGGCGGTCGCCGAATGCCTCGCGGGCCTTGCCTATGTGAATGCCATCAAGCCGGGCGCCATCGCCATCTGGGGGCCATGGCCCTTCGTCTCCGACCTTCGCACCGGCGCCATGTCGGGCGGATCGGGGGAGCAGGCCTTGATCACCGCGGCCTGCGCGCAAATGGGGCATTTCTACCGCCTCACCGTCGGCTCGGCCGCCGGCATGTGCGATTCGAAGCTGCCCGACGTGCAGGCGGGCTATGAGAAAGGCGTCACCGCCTCGCTGTCGGCCATGACCGGCATCAACCTTCTCTATGAAAGTGCCGGCATGCATGCCTCGCTGCTCGGCTTCTGCCTGGAAAGCCTGCTCATCGACAATGACATGCTGGGCTCGATCAACCGCAATGTGCGCGGCATCGAGGTGAATGACGAGACGCTGTCGCTCGATGTCATCGCCAATGTCTGTATCGAGGGGCCGGGGCATTATCTGGGCCATGACCAGACGCTGTCGCTCATGCAGAAGGAATATATCTATCCGCAGCTCGGCAACCGCATGAGCCCCAAGGAATGGAACGAGGCGGGCCGGCCCGACATCGTCGAGCGCGCCACGGCGCGCAAGATGGAGATCCTCACCACCTATTATCCGGACTACATGCCGGAGTCGATCGACGACCTCATCCGCGCCAGGCACGACATCAAGCTGCCGCGCGAGGTGATGCGGCCGGGCGATCCGAGGTGGTTCAAGTAAGCCGCAAGGCCGGACGCTCCAGGCATGCCGTGTCGCGGGGAATTCGGGTGATTTCTCCGGGACTTGCAGGTTTCACGATGTCAAAGAACGAGGGGAAGCGCTTCGTTGATGTTTCGTTATTTCAAATTCGGTGGTTGAAAATGGTGTTCCTCTTAAGTCAGACCTGACCTAGAACATATACAGAACACGTACGCAATTGCAAGAGAAAATCTTATCTGAAGTTTGGCTTGATTGGTGCTCCCAGGTACGGATCTTTCTGGGGCGAAGTCTCTGCCGCTATAACACCCAAGCGAAATCACTATAATTTTGCGAAATTTCTGGTTCAGGACACTAGCGGCTCTCGAAGTACGAGTTCACTCCTCTTCACGAAAAGCACACTCTCCTGCTGCCCATTTTGGGCACACGATAGGTCTTAAGTAGCTGATGTCTTTGACTTGTCGTGCCCCTCGACAACTGGAGTCATTAGCCTTGCCGGCTAAAATCCTTGCCAGATGGAGGTTAGCCTACCGCTAACCCTTCAGTCGTGTTTGACAACCAGTGTCTTCAGCGTGGTGAAATCATGCAGTGCCGCCATGCCCTTTTCGCGGCCGTGACCAGACTTTTTGACACCGCCAAACGGCAATTCAATGCCGCCGCCGGCGCCATAGGCATTGATATAGACTTGGCCGCCCTTGATCTTGCGGGCGACACGCAAGGCACGCTTGCCATCCTGGCTCCACACACCGGCAATTAGGCCGAAATCCGTGCCATTCGCGGCGACGATCGCATCAGCCTCATCCGCGAAGGGAATGACCGACAGAACCGGGCCAAACACCTCCTCGCGCGCCAGGATATTCGATCGCGGCACCGGGCCGAACAGCTTGGGCGTGACAAAATAGCCGGCACTGGGCACACCTTCTGCGATGCCGCCTTCCGCCAGCAGTGGAATCGCGTCAGCCGCGGCACGGGTGGTGAATCTCTCGACCCGCTCATGCTGCCGTCGACTGATGAGGGCGCCGAGATCGAGATCCATCTCGGGTGTGCCGGCCCTCAGCCTGGCGAAGCGTTCGACCACCGCCGTGACGATGCGATCATAGCCGCCCTTCTCCACCAGTAAGCGCGCGCCCGCCGAGCAGGTCTGGCCGGCATTCTGGACGATCGCATTGACGAGGCTCGGGAGGGCGGCGTCGAGATCGACATCGGCGAAGACAATCTGCGGAGATTTGCCGCCGAGCTCGAGCGTGCAACCGATATGGTTCCTCGCCGCTTCGCTCTGGACGAGGACGCCGACTTCCGGACTCCCGGTGAAGGACAGGAAATCCACGCCCTTATGCGCGATAAGGGCGGCACCGGCCTCCGTGCCCAGCCCCGGCACGACATTGATGGCGCCTTCCGGAAAGCCCGCCTCCGCCGCCAGCTCGCAGAGGCGAAGCGGCGTCAGGCAGGCATCTTCGGCAGGCTTCATGACGGTTGCATTTCCCATCGCCAGCGCCGGCGCCAGTGAGCGCCCGAACATCTGTGCCGGGTAGTTCCAGGGTATGATGTGGCCGGTCACGCCATGCGGCTCACGCTCGGTGGCGACAAAATAGCCGTTGAGGAAGGGGATGGTCTCGCCGTGAAACTTATCGGCCGCACCACCATAGAATTCGAAGTAGCGCGCACAGGCGAGGATGTCGGCGCGCGCCTGCTTCATCGGCTTGCTGGTGTCACGCGCTTCGATCAGGGTGAGTTCGTCGATATGGTCGAGGACAAGCTGGCCAAGCCTGGCCAGAAGCCGGCCACGCTCGACGCCCGTCAGACGGCCCCAGTTGCCGCTCTCGAAGGCTTGTCTCGCGGCAGCCACCGCCCGATCGATATCGGCGACATTTCCGGCGGCGATCCGGGCGAAGACGGTTCCCTCAGCCGGAGCATAGACATCGATTGCCGCTCCTGAGGAGGCGGGACGCCACTCATTGTCGATGAAAATGCCCTTGGCCGGTGCGATTTGAAGGGAAGCCTGGTCAGCGGTCGTGTTTTGCATATCGGTCTCCTATGGCGCCTGGCGAAGTGGCATGACGCCGCGTCGCCGTGCTTTTGTCTCCAGCATCGCTTTGGCGCGCGCGACGATCGGCGCATCGATCATGCGCCCGTCGATGAGACACACACCGCCGTCGCGGTCGGCCTCGCTGACACGGCGTGCCCAATCGAGTTCTTCATCGGACGGCAGGAAATGGCTGAAGACGCCCGAAATCTGCGCGGGATGGATACATAATTTTCCCTTCGCGCCCGCGGACGCGGCATTCGCGCATTCACGGGCGAGCAGGTCCTGGTCGCTGACCGAAAAGCAGGGGCCATCGAGCGGCGCGGCTATGCCAGCCGTCCGGCTGGCCAGCGCCAGGATACACAGCACATGGCTCGCCATTTCAGCGGAAGCGCCAATTCCCAGGTCGAGAAAGAAGTCGGCCGGGCCGAAAGCCAGTTGGGTGACGGCGCGATGGCCGGCGATGGCTTGCACTTGGCTCACTCCGGCGGCCGTTTCGATTTGCGCCAGAAGCCGGGCTCCCGCGCCCAATCGCGACAAGAGGGCATCAAGATGGCCGGCAGATTCAACCTTGGGGACGCAGACCATGCCGATATTCAAGCGCACGAGCGCGGCGAGATCATCTTCATGCCAGAGCGTGCCTTCGGCGTTGACGCGCACGAATGCCGGTACCGGCAGGGACTGCAGGATGCCCAGATTTCCGCGCGCCTCATCCTTGCGGGCAGGCGGCACCGCATCCTCGAGATCGACGATGATGGCATCAGCCCCCGATTCTGCCGCTTTGGCGAAGCGATCCGGCCGGTCCGCGGGAACGAAAAGCGGGGCGATCATCATGCGCCGGATGCCTTTGCTTCCATATGGATCGTTCCGCCTGGCCCTTGCGTCCATAGCGAAATGTCATCACCGGTCGCCGCGGCGCAGACTTCGAGCGCTTTGCCCGCGATCGCGGCGACAAGGCCGCGACAGCTGAAGCGGCGCGGCGGAGCCCCGAGCTGGATGGAAGCCAGGTTGAGCAGCAGCGTCGCCTGCAGCGGCCCGTGAACGACCAGACCGTCATAGAATTCGACGCCTGTTGCATAGGGGTGATCGTAATGAATTCGGTGGCCGTTGAAGCTGACGGCGGAATAGCGGAAGAGCAGCGTCGGCGGCATGGCGATCGTCCAGCTCCTGTCGCGTGGCCGCGCATCGGTCGGGGCGTCGTGCGCAACAACTGGCGTCGACGACGGTCTTGCCGCTTCCCGATAGACGATCTCATGGCGCTCGCGAATGGCGAGGCCGCGACGGGTTTCATAGTCGTGATTGACGGTCACGAACCATAATTCGCCACTCCTGCCGATCTTGCGGTTGATATCGCCGATCGTCGAAACGCGGCGCGTCTGGTCGCCGACACGGAGCGCATCATGATGCTCGATCGCCCCGCCCGCCCACATGCGCCGCGGCGACGGCACCGGTGGCAGATGCAGGTTCTTGGCCGGATGCCCGTCCTCGCCCAGTGCCGCCATGGGCGCGATCGCGGGCGACAGGCACCAATGGATGCCGAGGGGAGCGTCACCCTCGGCAAGCGGCGCCAGATGGGGTTCGAAGATGGCACGAAAGCTCTGCGCCAGCCGGTCGGTGATCAGGTCCACGCTTTCGGTTCTGCGGCCGATCCATTCGGAGAAGGGTTTCGGTGCCTCTTCCATTACCGCGCGGCGACTATCAGTAGGACCGCGGCATGCCGAGCACATGCTCGGACAGATAGGCCAGGATCAGATTGGTCGAAATGGGAGCGACCTGATAAAGCCGCGTCTCGCGGAACTTGCGCTCCACGTCGTACTCCTCGGCGAAGCCAAACCCGCCATGGGTCTGGATGCAGGCATTGGCCGCTTCGTTGGAGGCGTCCGCCGCCAGCATCTTGGCCATGTTGGCCTCGGCACCGCAATCGCGTCCCGCCTCATAGAGGCGTGCAGCCTCCTTTACCATCAGTTCGGCAGCCCGCATATTGGCGTAGGCGCGGGCAATCGGGAACTGGATGCCCTGATTGGCTCCGATCGGCCGGCCGAAGACATGGCGTTCGCCCGCATAGCGCGCGGCCTTCTCGATCAGCCATTTGGCGTCGCCGACGCATTCGGCGGCAATCAGGATGCGTTCGGCATTCATCCCTGACAGGATATAGCGGAATCCCCGCCCCTCCTCGCCAATGAGATTCGCGGCCGGCACGCGCACATTGTCGAAGAACACCTCCGTGGTGGAATGGTTCATCATGGTGCGGATCGGGCGGATGGTGAGCCCCTTCTTGAGCGCTTCACGCATGTCGAGAATGAAGACCGACAGGCCTTCCGTGCGCTTCGTCACCTCATCGCGCGGCGTGGTGCGGGCCAAGAGCAGCATGAGGTCGGAATATTCCGCCCGGCTGGTCCAGATCTTCTGGCCGTTCACCACATAATGGTCGCCGTCCCGGCGCGCAAAGGTGCGCAGTGATGTCGTGTCCGTTCCGCTCGAAGGCTCGGTCACGCCGAAGGCCTGCAGCCGCAATTCACCCGACGCGATCTTCGGCAGATAGCGCGCTTTCTGATCGGCGTTGCCGTGCCTGAGCACCGTACCCATGACATACATCTGCGCGTGGCACGCCGCCCCGTTGCAGCCGGCCCGCTGAATTTCCTCGAGCACCGCTGCCGCTGCCGATAAAGTCAGACCCGCGCCGCCATATTCCTCGGGGATCAGCGTGGCGAGATAGCCGGCTGCGGTCAGGGCATTGACGAAGTCGGCAGGATAGGCGCGCTCGGCATCGAGCTTGCGCCAATACTCGCCCGGAAAGCGCTCGCACAGCTTGCGGACAGCCTCGCGTATGTCCCGGTGATCTTCCGAGTCGAACATTCAGGCCCTCCGCGCCAGTCCGGCGGTCTCGCGCTCGCTTCGGAACAGACCGAGAGAGCGTACCGGCCTGTCGTGAACCAGCGCGCCGATGTCCGACACAAGCCTTTCCAGAGCCGCCTCGGCCATGCCGCCGTCAGCGAGCAGCTGACGCGCTTTGGCCGAAAGTTCGCCAGCTGACAACTGGTTCTCGGGATCACCCTTGGCCTCGCGGCGGGCAGCGGTGAGCTTGCGTCCATCCGTGGTCTCGACGGCGAGTTCGACGCCCCAGGCTGCCGGATAGGCCTCATCGATAGCAGGCGACAAAGCGAGCGCGACTTTATCGCGCCCCGCCGCGGCACGCTGGCGCCCGTCGGCGTTGAAGCTGTCCTGCACGACCAGACCATCCCACAAAGCGATGGCGACGCAATGCTGGAGCGAGAACTTGGCACTATAGGGATCATTGGGCCGCGGACGATCGCACACGTCGAGCGCAGCGCGATAGGCACCGATATGGACCGACTTGACCGCAGCGCCCGCGAGCTTGCCATGCAGTTCAATGGCGGCATCGATCGCCGGATGCGTGTGACGGCAGCATGGCCACGGCTTGATCGACGTTCGCGTCAGCTCCCAAGGTCGCGCAGGGTCTGCCAGGATCGCCTCAGGGATTGGATCGGCGCACAGGCCAGCAAAGAAGCCCTTGTCGCCCTCGAGGATGCGATCGGGGCCAGTGAAGCCTTGCGCCGCCAGGAGCGCCGCCAGCACGCCTGATTCCGCTCCACGCGCAGTATGCAGATGCTTGCTCATCGCGCCCGAAGCCAGGAATTCCCAAAGGCCTGAAGATTGTGTGCCCGCATTGCCCAGAGCCCACACGCATTGGTCTTCGGAGAGACCGATGAGCTCGGCTGCAGCCATGGCAGATCCGAATGGACCGCAGGTCGAGGTATTGTGCCAGATGCGATAATGCGTCTTGCCGACCGCCATGCCGACCCGGCAGCAGGCCTCATAGCCAGCCAGAATCGCCTTCAGGAAGGCGACACCGCCGAGATCGCGCTCGTCGGCCATGGCCCAGGCAGCCGGAATGACGATACTGCCCGGATGCACGACGGAGTCGCGGTGGAGATCATCCATCTCGAGTATATGGGCAAGGCCGCCGAGATAGAAGGCGCGGCGCGCTACATCGCTCGCGTCGGGCGGCGCGACCGCCTTCAGCATGCGTGCCGGCTCGCTCTTCAGCGCGCCAAGCGCGCAAGCGAGCGTATCGAGGACGAAGAAGGCGGCCCATTGCAAGTCACCATCGGTGACGGGTTTGGCGCGGATGAGACGAACGAGATCGCGTGTCAGGCTCATGCCGATGTTCCTCTGTATGCTCTGGCCGGCGCACCATATTCCTGGCGCAGCCTGGCGCTGTGTTCACCAAGCTCCGGCACCCGGCCGAGCGCCGCCCTCCTGCCATCGACGATAACCGGCGGCGCCAGAACCTCCACCGGGCCTTGCACCGTTTCCACCGACATTGTGGTCGCGCCCTGATGATCGATCAGGTCGGCCATTGTCGAGATGCGGCCATAGGCGATCTTCACCTCGTCGAGCAATGCCGAGACCTGATGCAACGAGAATTTTCCCAGCACATTCTGGATGAGACCGTCGAGCACGTCGCGGTTGCTGACGCGTGATGTATTCCGGCTGAACCGCGCATCGTCGGCAAGCGTGTTATCCTGCAGGACGCGTGCGCAGAAGACCGCCCATTCGCGGTCGTTCTGGATTGAGATGACGACTTCACCATCCTTCGTGCGGAAGACGCCATAGGGTGCGATCGAGGGATGCGCCAAGCCAAGCCGCTTCGGTTCTTTCTCACCATAGCGTCGCGTCAGATAGGGCACATTCATATATTCGGCCATTGTGTCGAACAGCGACAGCTGGAGATGGGCGCCTTTGCCTGTGCGCGTCCGCGCCAGCAACGCCTCGAGGATGGCGGCATAGGCCGCCTGGCCGGTCGCGATATCGCAAATGGAGATGCCGACGCGGCTTGGACCCGAAGTCGCAGAACCGGTCACACTGGCAAGACCCGCTTCGGCCTGGATCAGCAAATCATAGGCCTTGCGACCGTGGTCCGGCGTGCCGTCGGCAAAACCGCCAATGTCACAGACGACCAGCCTCGGATGACGCTGGCGCAGCTCTTTGCTGCCGATGCCGAGGCGATCCGTGGCGCCGGGCGCGAGATTCTGGACAAAGACATCGGCACCGGCCAGCATGTTTTCGACCAGTTCCAGATCTTCCGGCGTCTTCAGGTCGACGACACAGGATTCCTTGCCGCGATTGTTCCAGATGAAATAGCTCGACAGGCCGCGCACGTAATCGTCGTAGCCGCGGGCGAAATCGCCTTCCGGCCGCTCGAGCTTGACGACGCGCGCGCCGGCATCGGCAAGCCTGGACGTCGCCAGGGGGGCGGCAACCGCCTGTTCCAGCGCAACAACGGTTATTCCCTCCAGCGTGCCGGCCATGAGGCATCCCTGTCCATTTTCATCGCCCCGAGGACACGACGACATGCCCTTGAAGTCAAATAGGATTTCGCAATGAGGGGTATAGCGAAATACTACATAGGGGCATCCGCGCTAACCATAGAGCGCCGGCCGCTGACTCTCCTCCGACAGTTCGGCGATCCACACGCGTTCCTTGACGAGTTGGCGCAGAATCTCCCAGGAGAGCTGGCCTACGGCCCTGGGCGCGGTCAAGAGCGGTCGCTCGGTGGAATAGGCCAGATAGACCTTGCGCGTCAGCACCGGCGCCTCGAAACGCCAGATCCGGAACCGGCCCGCTTCGGCCTCTTTGTTCACCGCCATGCGCGGCAGGATTCCGAAGCCCAGCCCGCGCTGCACCAGCTTCTTGATCTGGCTATAGGAATCGATCTCAATCGCTGGATTGATCGAGACCCGCGCCACCACTGCAGCGTCTTCAATCAATTCGCGCAGACCGTGGCCCGGTCCCGGAACGACCAATGGCAACTTGGCGGCGGCGCTCAATTTTACCTTGGACTTGGGGAGATCCGCCAGCCCTTCCATGGTCGCGTTCGAGAACAGGCAGATTTCTTCCGAAAGCCCATGATGCACCGCGAGCCCGCGCGGATCCGCCGTCGCATAGAGCATGGCGAGATCGATCTTGCCTTGCCTGAGCCATTCCAGGACATAGCCGCTCATCGCCTCGACGACCCTGATGCGCACATCGGGATAACGCTTTTTGGCCGCCTCTATCAGCGGCACCGCCAGCAATTCACCGACCGTGGCGGGCAGTCCGAAGCGGACCTCGCCGCGGGGCGCAATGGCCTCGCCGCGGACACTGTCATGGATCTCGGAAAACTCGGCCAGGATTCGCTTGGCGTGCCGCATCAGCCGCTCGCCCGCTTCCGTCGGGCTGACGCCCTGGGCTCCCCGATGCAGCAGCGCGACTCCAAGCTCTTCCTCCATATGCCGCACATGCTGGCTGAGCGCCGGCTGGGCGACATGCAGCTGGTTGGCCGCCTTGGAAAACGATCCGCTCTCCACCACCTTGGCGAAATATTTCAGTTGCCGAAGATCCAACCGGCTGCCCTCGCGCTTGGGATGCGACGCGATAACCCATATCGCTCCGTTATAGAGCTTAGGTGCGGATGGGGGCTTCTGTCTAGCTAAGGCCATGCCGGTTCAATCGCGGCGGACAATCTGGGTCGATTGCCCCGCCACCCGGCCGAGCAGTCGGGCGATCCAGGGTGGCGTCGCCGGCCGCTCAAGCCTGTTGAGAGCCGGTTCCAATGTCAGGCTGTGGCGCGGCTCGGACACGATGACGGACATGCGGCTCTGATAGGCAAACCACCAGACGATCAGGACGCCCAGTGACCAGAAGATGATCTGCCAGACCAGGAGGGAGGGAACGCCGAGCGCCACATTTCCGCCGGTAAACATCGGCTGGCTGAAGAAATCGTTGCCCAATATGGCGCCGGGACCCAAAGCGAGAAACGCCCAGATCAGGGTCAGTGACCACTTCGCACCGCGCGCCGCCGGACCGCCGAAATCGATGCGATGGTCCCGGGAAAGGACGTCATGCAGCCGCTGCCGATGATCGCGCTCGGCACCGCCATAGGTGAAGATCGAGACAAGGAAACAGGCGCCGAGATTCAAGGCGAGGCCCCAGGCGGCCGAGTGGATCGTCAACGGCCAGCGTCCCCAGGGCAGGTCGACGAACAGGCCTTCGAAAAAAATGAGGCCCAGAGGTTCGGTGAACAGCACGGCGATCGAGCCCAAGATCAACCCCGTCAGAACAGCACTGCGGCTGATCCAGGGCAGCCAGCACAGGCCGAGAAAGGCCGGCAGCAGCTGCGCCGACAAACTGAGGGCCAGAGAAGAGAATATCGCGGCACCTTGCGGTGTGACGCTGGCTATTGTCGCGGCCGCCAGATAGATGACGGCGAGAGCAATGCGCGCGGCGAGCTTCTGGCCCCGGCCGGTCAGCTCGGGCAAAATGAAGCGCTTCATCACCTCGATGGTGACGATGCTGGCACCGGAAGCGGCAAAGAAGGCGATGCCGATCAGCGAGGCCGACAACACGAGAAGCAGGAAGCCGATGGCGGCGAACTGATCCAACGAGGCGAGCCGCGATACGATTCCGGCAAAATCCGCCCCGGCAGCGGACTTCATTTCGGCGGCGATGATTGGCACGACGATGAGCAGCAGGCCCGCCAGGAGTCCGCCCAGGACCCAGACCTGGTTGAAGGCGAAAGCCTTGCGCGTCGATGTCGTGATGCCGAGAAGACCAAATCCGGGGCTGAGCACCACGCCGATCATCGACAGCGAAAAAGACAGGATGGCGATTGTCGTCCAAATGCCACCATGTGCCGATCCCTTGCCGATGCCCTGGCTGAACTGGATCACGCCGGGGATCTGGTCGGCCAGAATGCCGTCGCCGACGTCGATGCCGCGCGCCACGAAGGCCAGGCTCTCGAAGGTGACGCCGGCAAAGGTACCGGTAAATGCGATGAGGATGAGCAGCAACAGCGACAGGGTCGCCGTGACATAGATCACGGCGCGCCAACCGCCGACCGCCGAAAAGAGAAAGAGGAAGAAGGCCGCTACCCAGATCACCAGCCTGGCCGGCATCGCCTCGGCGCTTGCCGTCGCCATGAGACCGCCGGTCTCGGCCAGCAGATAGGCGATGACCGGTACGGAAAAGAGAAAGAGAACGCCCAGCAGCCAGAGGCGAATGGCGATGCTGTCGAAATAAATTCCCATGAGATCACCGGCGGTGCGGCTGCCGGTGATGCGCGCCGCCAGCCACAGACGCTTCTGGATCAGGACGCTCGCCAATGCGACAACGATCAGGCCGACGGCCACATGACTGCTTTGCAGGCCGTAGCGCGCCGTCAGCAGCAGATGATCGTGAAGACCGAGAGAGGCGGCAACGACGCCGGCGCCGGCGAAGATATAGGCCCAGGACGGCAAGGACCGCCCGGCATCGAGGAAGTCTTCTGGCCGGCCTTCCACATGGCGGGACAGAGCGGCGACATAGATCGCGTAAGCGATGAGAAAGGCGAGAGCGGTCGAAAGAAGCGTCGTCACCTGATGCCTCCGTCCGGCGTATCATTCCGCGTCCGCCGCGACCGGAAGTCGCTGATGACGTCGAACGCATCGAATGAACGACGCAGTCCGAAGCGGATGATCATATAGATGATGACGGCAGCAGCGATCGCAACGAAGCCCAGGCTGAGCGGCAGGAAATTGCGTGAAGCAAAATCCGGCGCCAGCAAGGCAGCGAGCGCCAGGGTCACAAGGGATGCCGCATAGAGCACCAGGCCGAGCGCTACTTCGCGCGTTGTGAAATCGCTGGCATAGACGGCGTTGGTGATCACGTGGCCGGCGAAGGCCGCGAGCACCGCAATGAAGCCTGCGGCGATGGCCGCGATGCCTCCCGCTCCGAAGCCATAGTCGAACAATATGACGGCGATAAAGCCGAGCGCCAGCCAGATGGCCATGACCAGCGCGTGCCGGTCCAGGGCCTCGGTCTCGTTCAGGGGCTGCATGGTGCGATTGCCTCACTTGACGCGGCGGCGCAAATCAATCGTCACTGTCCTTGGCCGGCTTATCGGGCCCCTGGAAGTTGCGGAACGACATGCCGCCGGCACTCCCGAGATTCTCGATCGGCAATCCCAGATCCTTCATGAGCCCATCCACGAAGGCGACCTGTGTGCGGTATTTCATTGCCGAATTGACCACCCGGTCGGTCATGTTACCGCTGCCGCCTCCCCCGCCACCGCCTTCGCTTCCCGCCATTTCCGAGGGGCTGTTGAGGCCGGGCAGGCCGTCCACCTGCAGGATCTTGATCGAGTCGATGTTCTCCATCGGCTTGACGGTCTCGCGGATGATATTGGGCAGGTTGCGCACCAGATTCTCATAGATGGCGCTGCGCCGGCTGGCATCGGAGCGCAAATTCTCCGATTCGTTGAGCAGGCGCTGTCCTTCCGCATCCTTGGCGTAACGCACTTCCGCCGCATTGGCTTCGGCGATCTCGGCCAGCGCCCGCATCTCGGTCGCCTCCTTCTCCGCCTTGGCGGCGGAAACAAGCCGCTGCGCCTCGCGCTCGTGCCTGGCGGATGCGGCGATCAGCTCGACCCGCTTCAGCCGGTCGGCGACTTCTTCTTCCCTGGCGCTGACGATTTCTTCCTCGAGCTTGGCCTGGACCTTCCAGGCCTCCGCCGCGTCGGTCTTGGCATAGGCTTCCTCGATCGACTTATTGATGACAGCGATCAATCGCTCCTTGTCGATGATCTCGACTTCCTTCTGCTGCTCGATCTCGTACTTGTCGACATATTTGCGCGCCGCGATGCGCAGCTCATCGAGCTCGCGGTTCGCCAGTATGTGGGCATCCTCGGTCTTGCGATAAGACGAAGTTTCCGCCAGCTTGATCTTCTGGTTCTTGACGATCTCGAGATGGACGATCTCCTCGTCCTTCTTCAGACGCTCGAGGTCGACATTGTAGCGCTTGGCGATGCGCGCCTTTTCTTCCTCGGCATCCGCATTCTCGCTGTTTATCCGGACCTCCCTGCGCGAATTGATCTCGACGAGATCGGTCTCCTTCTGCCTTTCGATCTCGAGCGCCCGGATCTCGTTGGCCGTATTGATCCGTTCCGCCTCGACCAGGCGGTCCTTGGCAATACGGATGCGCTCGGCTTCCTGCTCGGCCCGGACCTTGGCATTCTGGATGCTGATTGCCGAGGTCGAGCGCTCCTCCTCGATCTGGGCGAGCTGCGCCGCCCGCCTCGTTTCGATATCGCGGGCCTGCCCAATGCGGGCATATTCGAGGTCGCGATCGATCTCGATGGCGCGCTGCTCGGTCTCGTAATCCTTGAGCTTGATCTCGATGCGTGCCGCATTCTCGATCTGGTTGCGCAGCTTGCGGCGCTCCTCGATTTCCTCGGTAAGCCGGGTCAGGCCTTCGGCGTCAAAGGCATTGGCCGGATTGAATATCGAAATGTCGGTCTGGTTGAGGCTGGTCAGCGAGGCGTTCTCAAGCTCGAGCCCGTTGGCACCCAGCGTCTTGGTGGCAAGTGCGGCAACTTCGCTCATATAGCGGCCACGGCCGGTATGGATCTCGTCCATGGTCATCGTGGCCGCCACAGCGGCCATGGCGTCGATGAAGCGCCCCTGCACGATCTCCTTGAGGTCGGCAGCACTTTGCGTCCTCTCGCCGAGCGTGCGGGCGGCGGTCGAAACGCCTTCCCTGGTCGGCATGACCCGTACGAAGAATTCGCAGACGATATCGACACGCATCTTGTTCCTGGTGATCAAAGATTGCTCGCCGAGCCGCCGGATTTCGAGCGGAATGGCGTTCATGTTCACGCGCGTGATGTTATGGACGATCGGCACCACCAACGCGCCACCGCCCATGACCACGCGTTCGCCGCGCAAACCGGTGCGCACGAAGGACTGGTCCTTCGACGAGTGCCGGTAAAGCCAGTGCAGCAGATAGACGCCGATCGCGATGAGTATGATCAGCAGGATGACTACTGCGATTGCGTTTGCGCCTGTCATTTTGGAAGTCCTCCGCTTTCCTTCGAGACCGCCACCGGCGGCATGGAGTTTCTTTCCGCCTCAGAATCGTTCCTTGCCGGCAACGGCCAGGATGATCAGCGAGACGGTTATGAGATTGACGAGATCGGCGACCGTGTAGAGTACGATGATGCTGCGCACATGGCCGGTTCCGATCACCACATCGACGAAGTGCAGTATCGGATAGACCGCCCAGCCTATGGTAAGGATCAGGCGGATCCAGAAATAGCCGAGACGGATGTGGCGAGACGATTTGCGCACGGCATCGCTCATCGCACCGAAATACATTTCGCCCAGAATGTAGAGCCAGAAGGCTATCGACAACAAGACGCCGAGCGTCGGGTTGAAGATCTGGGCATCACCGAGAAACCGGCTCAGCACCATGAGGATCGCCGCCGCCGTGATGCGCCAGAACACGCCGACCGGCACCGGACCGACGATGCGGGCGAAAAAATAGACCGACGCCACCTGCAGCGGATGCACGACGAACCAGCCGATATAGCGCGGTGCCGCCGTCATCTGCTGCGAACTCAACCAGATCTGGGTGGTTTCGAGATAGTGGAAGCCGGAAGCGAGCAGCGCCACGCCGGCGAGCGCGACCGGCACCCGCCACCGCTCGGCGCTCCAGCTCATGCCGAGCAGCATCAGCGCCGCGCAAGCGAGCGTCGCGATCGTCGCGACCCCGAAGGATGTGCTGACCAGATCGCTGGATTGGAACAGTGTGCCTAACATGTGCTTCCCCTAGACTTGCGACCTGATGTGAGGCATGCGCCCATAGAGCGCGACCATCGGCAGTATCAGGAGCCCGAAGATGAATTGCTGCCACTCGTATTTGAGACCGATGCCGATCAGGAAGGCGCTGAGCACCTGCAGGACCAGGACACCGATCACCGTGAAACCGTAACCGCCATAGCCGCCCATGAGGGATGTTCCCCCGATGACGACTGCGGCAAGCGTAGTGAAGAGATATTGATCGCCGACGCCGATGAAGCCGCCGCCGCTCCAGCCGAGCAGCAGTGACCCGGTCAAAGCCGCGAAGCAGCCGCTGATCGTATAGGCCAGAGTCCAGTATTTGAACTCCGATACGCCGACGAGCTTGGCCGAGCGGCGATTGCCGCCGAGCGCATAGATATAACGGCCATAGGCAGAATAGCGCAGCGCGATGATGACGATGACGGCGAGCACGATCCACAGCAGGATCGTCGGCGGCACCGCGAGCCCGAAGGTGACGCCGTTCATCGCGGCGAGGTTCTGCAGCCAGCCGGGAACCGTGCCATAGACATTGCCGCTGAAGGACGAGCCGATGCTGGTGAGAATCTGCACGAATCCTGCGACCGCGAAACCCATGCCGAGCGTGAGGATCAAAGCCTGGCCCTGCAATCGGTAGGACAGCACGCCGTTGATGAGGCCGATGATGCCGCCGACCGTCAGCACAATGGCGAAGGCAAGCCAGGACGGAACGCCGAGACCGATCAGATAGAGCAGCCCGATATTGGAGGCGCCGATGACGAAGGGGATCGACAGATCGAGACCGCCGAGCAGCGCCACCAATGTCTGTCCGACGCAGGCGATGCCGAGGAAGGCGGCGAACAGCAGGATTGCCTTGATGTTGGGACCCGACAGGAAGCCGGGGATCGTGAATGAGCTGATCACGATCAGCGCCAGGAGGACGATGAGACCGATGAAGGCGCTACGGCCATGGACGAAGACGCCGCTGACCTTGAAGGCAAAGACCAGAATGGCCTCAAGCAGCAGAAAGCCGAGAAGGTTCGGCACCGTGCGGAATGCCGGGACGGTCGCGGTGACGATCAGATAGGCGATGAGGAGCAGGCCCATGGCGATGATCAGGGCGCGATTGCCCTGCCAGACGCCTTTGGCACCCGAAGCGGATCTCGCCCCCTCTCCAGTCTCGCTCTCCTGCACCGCGGCGCGGCGGGATTCGAATACGACCGCGACATAGTTGATGAGCCAGAACAGCACCGCGCTGGAGATCACCGTATAAAGAATGACGAGCTGGGCGCTCAGGCCCTGGGCGAAGCCGAGGCCGAAGCCCGCGCCGCCGATCAGAAGCGTGATGGCCAGGTTGAGCCAGACCAGGAAGGACGACCTTGGAATGAAGGCCATGGCCGGACGATCGGTCCTGGGGGAGAGATCGCTCATCGTTGCTCACCCAGAGAAGCGGGCTGATCCCCCGGAAGCGGCTGACTCTGGCCCGCCACAACGAAGAAGAGAAGCAGGATCAGAGCCGAGACGAATGCATAGAGGAAAGCCCCGAGACGAAGCGACAGAGCCTCCGCGACAGTTACCCGGATCGTGAAGGTGATCGCCAGGAGAACCGCAGCCAGCACGAACAGCACTTGCAGCAGCGGACTGAACGACGGCAGGCCGGCACCGGTCGGATCGCCCGGCAACAGTAGCAGGTAGCGGCCCAGGACATCGGCCGCGGGAACTGCAACCGGGGCCGTGCTCGTCGCAACATAGGTGGTCTGGGTGCTGACCTGCAGCATGATGCCGGCGACAATCGAGCCAAGGACCATGAATGCGGCGAAAGGCGAGATGAAATAGACATAGCGCCCGATGATCGGCACGAGCAGTGTGAGAAGCAGCGACAGGACCAGGATCAGCCCATAGAAGAGCTGCGTGACGAAGGCCTGGACGGCACCGAAATTGAACGTGGCAAGCACATAGCCGATGAGGAAGAGGTTGAGCGCACCGAGAAGCGCGCCGGTCACGCCGCCGCGTCCGCCCGACAGGCTGATGCCGCCGAGCACCAAAGCGGTGACGGCGGTCAGCGTCATCGTCGTGCCTTGCGTCGGGTCGCCCGATGCGATGAGCCCGGTGTAGCAGATCGCCGCGAGGCCTACGAACAATCCGGCAATCACATGCGCGCCGATACGCACGATATTGATCCTGACGCCGCTGGTATAGGCCGCCCGCTCGTCATAGCCCATCATCCTGAGATTGCCGTAGAAGGATGTGAGCGTGAACAGCAGCCAGCCGCCGGTTGCGATGACCAGCATCAATAGGACCGGCGAGAAGATGGTGTTGCCGAGTCCCCAGGATGACATCCAGTCCGGCGCCACACCACCAGGCCGGGGAAGGATCACCAGATTGATGCCGGTCAGCGCCAGGAAACCGCTCAGCGCGACGATGATCGGCTGGACTCTCACGACGATGATGATGAGCGCGAACAGCAGCTGGTAAAGAACCCCGATGCCGAGGGCGACGATGAAGACGCCGAGCGGTGAGGTCACGACGCCGAGCCCGTTCAGTTTCACCACCGAAACATTGATGAAGGCGAGCAGCGGACCGACGGCGAGATCGACCGTCCCACGTCCCGCGACTGCCAGTGCCATTAGTGCGTAGGTCGCGAGGATGAGCGGCGCCGAAACGATGATCGCGCTGCCGAAGCCCGACAGCGAAACGAGATTCGGCCCGCGGATCACCGCGGTGCTCAGCAGCACGGCGATCAGCAGGATCGGTACCAGCAGGTAGGTGTTCTGTGAACCCCGCGACTGCGACATCAGGTGGCCCTACGGCTTCCCTTGCAAGCAGGCGGACGGGCGCTGCCGCCCGCCCAGCCCATCAAAGGTCGATGACCCGCCGGCCATCGCCCGGACGCTCGTTCCGGCCGATGGCGCGCGAATCCGTGATGCCCGCCCGGGCGCCGAGGCCAGGAGCCTGGCCGCGGCGCTCCGGATCGAGCCCGAGGATCTTCTTCAGCACCGGCGCAATGACACCCTTGAACTTGACCGGGTCCTCCGAGGTCGGGAAATGGCCGCCGCTGAAAATGATACATTCGGAGTTCTTCACCTTCTCGGCGGTCCGTTCCGTCATCTCCGGCGTGCAGGCAAAATCATATTCGCCGGTCAGGAAGAAGATCGGCACCTTGCCGGAAATCTTGTGCACCTGGTCGCGCAGATCGGAATCGACGCTGTAGAAATAAAGGTCGCCCTTGAAGATGCCGGGGCCGCCCTGCGCATAATACCACCAGGTCTCCCAACGGTATTCGTCCGGCGATTCCGGCGACATCAGGCCGAAAACCGAAGTCGCCACCACTTCGCCCCCATGGATATGCGGATGATGCAGCGGGTCGATCCACCAGCCCGGGGAATAATCGCAGGCCTCGAGCGCGATCAGGGCGGAAAATTCGTTCTCGTATTTCAGCGCCAGCGCCAGGCAGACATTGCCGCCCATCGACTGCCCCATGATCACCGGCTTCTTGAGATCGAGCGCCCGGCAGAAGGCGACGATGAACTCGCAATAGAATCGGGTCGTCAGCTTGTACTCGTCCTCCATCAGGTAAAAGTCGGAGGGCGGGATAGACTTGCCGTGCCACGGCATGTCGAAGGCGATGACGCGATAGTTCTGGCTGATATCGGGATCGCATAGCTGGTGGCGGTACTGGCGCCCGTCGGTGCCCGCGGTATGCAGGCAGACCAGCGGAATGCCATCGCCATGCTCTTCATAGTAAGTGCGGTAGGTCTTGCCTTCGCACTGGACATAGACATACCGGCCGACAATCGGATCGTGGGTGTTCATGAGCGTAAATCTCCTAGACCTGTCTCATCAGCGAGAGCATGCGCGACAACGCGCGCAGATTCTGCCAGAAGGGCAGCGTGTTGCCGTCGATGACCAGTTGCTTGTGCAGCGGATGCGCCATCGCCCATATGTCGTTGAACATGGGCGGCGGGATCTTCTGGCTGAATTTGGACCAGGCGCTGCTTGGCGCCTTGAGGCCAAAATCATAACCCATGTCGTTGGGCGCCAGTCCTTCGGAGATGCGCTGGATCTTGCCGCTGCGGACATCGATCAGATATTCCGTGTCATCGACACCGAGCACAAACCGGCTGGTGAAGAAGCGCCCGATCACCGGCAATATCCGGTCGTCGTTGACGCAGCGCGCCCAGCGCTCGATCCATTCCAGATCGAAGCTCTTCCTTCCGCCATACTTGTTCATCTGATCCTCCCTCCAATCCTGAAAGACAATTTCGTGCATCAGCCGGGCAGCGGCTTCTCTGCCGGCCCATAGACGGCTACGAATGACGCCTGAGCGATCGTTACCGGCAGGACCGCCGCAGCGAAGACTGTCAGATCGGCATCGGTCGCTATGTCGAGCCTCTCCGCTTTCAGAGCGTAGATGGTGAATACATAGCGATGCTGCCGGTCTGGCGGCCACGGCCCGCCATAGCCGCGCCCGAAACCCGGTATCTTGAAGGTGACGAAGTCGCTGTTCAGCTCTCTGGCGCCATCGGGCAAAAGCGCGCTGCCACTGGCGCCCTCCGGCAATTCGCGAATGCCCACTGGAATGTCATGGACGAGCCAGTGCGCGAAGGCGCGGGGAAATTTGAACTCCTCGGGCAGGTCAGGATCGGTGATCGCGACAGCAAAGCTTTTGGTGCCGCTCGGGATCCCCGACCAAACGAGGCGCGGCGAAAGCCGGTTCGCCTCCGTGAATTTGCGTGGAATCACCTGGCCAGGAGCGATATCGGGGCATTTCAACTCGAACGCGGTCCCTTCCTGGAGAGTGCCATTCGGGCGTCGCGGCTCCGGCGTGACGGGTGGCGGCATCGGCCGCGCGCTATCATATCCGCCGTCGCCAACCGCCACCCTCTGGCCGACCACCACGTCCGCGACCGCATCATTCTGGTTCGCCGCCTCGCCCGGAAGCCGCGCCGTCGCCTTGCGGCCGAACATAGCATTAAGAATGACGTGGCTGTCATAGGGCGGCTCGAATTCCGACGAAATCGACCCGTTGTGGAAAACGTTCACCCGCGTGCACAGATTGAGAAACTCTTCGATCTCGCTCGACAGGAACACGACGGCATTGCCGCGCGAGGCGAATTCCCTGAGATTGCGATAGAGATCGAGCTTGGCGCCGACATCGATGCCGCGCGCCGGGTCATTGAGCACCAGCACGGCGGGCTTCTCGGCAAAGGAGCGTGCGATCAGCACCTTCTGCTGGTTGCCGCCCGACAGCGAGGTGATCAGGTTGCCGCGATCCCCCATCTTCACCGCCAGCTTGCTCGCCTCCCATTCGAATACCGGATTGAGCTTGGTGCGGTTGATGAGATTGAGAACCGAACCCAGCCGATATTCGGAGAACACCGGCAAAACAAGATTCTCGAAGATGCTGAGATTGGCGAAGATGCCCTCTTTCTTCCTGTCGCCGCTCACATAGCTGACATCATTGGCGCGCGCCGAATGCAGATCGACGATGTCGTTAGCTGCCTTGTCGCGCACCACGGAAATGCGCCCCCTGACCAGCGGCTGGATGCCGGCGAGGCAGCGCACGAAGTCGGCCTGTCCCTGACCATCGAGCCCGGTTACGCCGATGATTTCGCCCGGATAGAGTGCGAGATCGATCGAAGCGGCGTCGTCCCAGATGCGACCGTCGGTAACCCGCAGCAGCGGGCTGTCGCCTTGTCTTTGCGGGATGATCTGCGCTGTTTCTGCTCGCTCGCGCTGCGGACCGGCGATCAGCTCCAGAATCCTTGCTTCGGTGATTTCCGTCTTTTCCAGGCAACCCACATCGACGCCATCGCGCAGCACCGTCGCACGGTCGGCGATCCGCACCAACTCCGCAATGCGATGCGTGACGATCAGGATGCTGGTGCCGGTCTTCTTGAGCTGCCGCATCTTGCGGAACAGCCGCTCGGTCGCATCGAAATCGAGGGCAGCCGATGATTCATCGAGAATCAGCACCTTGGGTTCGGTAAGCAGCGCCCTGGCGATGGTAATCCATTGCTTTAGGCTCAACGGCAGTTCGCCCACCAGCGCCGACAGATCGAGATCAAAGCCGAGCAGCTCGCGCATGAGGGCGGCTGCCTTGTCGCGCTTTTCTTCCTGGTTCATCGCGGCGCCGATCAGGCCGTCGGCACCCAGATAGAGATTGTCGAGCACCGAGCATTCATCGGCGACCAGCACTTCCTGGAAGACGTTCGATATGCCGAGAAGGCGCGCTTCATAGGGCGAGGTGGCCGATTTTCCGAGAATTGAAACCTGCCCGCTGTCGGGGATGAGGACGCCCGAGATCACCTTGGCAAGGGTGCTCTTGCCCGACCCGTTGCCGCCAATGATGGCATGAACTTCTCCGGCGTGGGCGCGCAGGTTGCACCCTCCCAAGGCCACAGTCGGTCCAAAGGTTTTGACGACGGAGGAAATTTCGACGGTAGGATAGGCCATTGCCAAGCTAGTTCCCCATGCCCCGGGCCGGCAGTCAAGCGGTTTGGCCGCGCCGCGCCGCCCGATCCTTCAGCGGATCGGACGGCGACAGGGAACAGCTTCTCATTTCCCGTGGCTGGCGGGGTCGTATTTCTCTGGGTCGGCCGGGTGGAGGAAGAACTGGTCGAGATAGTCCTTTCCGGCCCAGCTCTCGATGCCGACATTGTACCAGCCGTCGGAATCCTCATTGCAGTTCTCGTCGAGGACCTTCGACAATTGCTCGAAAGTAAGCAGTTGCGGCTTGGTCAGGATCGACTGCACCTTGGGTCCCTGCCCCTGGAGCGTGCGCATCATGATATTCCAGGAGAATTCGAAGTCGTCACCGGGCGGCCAGGCCTGAATGGCGGCGCTGACATATTCGGGATTCTTGCGCCAGTAGCACAGCGCGCCAAGCTCGCCGCCGATGGTGAGCGGCACCATATCCCGTCCGCTCTGCTTGAGGGCCCTGAGGCCGCCCAGCTCCGATGCCGACTGGATAATAATGCCGTTCAGCTCGCCTGGATTGGTCGCGAGCCACTTCTGGATCTCGGCCTGTGCGATCTGGTCCGTCCACATGCCGGCGACCTGGCCGGCGACCTTGATGT
Source organism: Taklimakanibacter lacteus (assembly GCA_003576695.1). GTDB lineage: Bacteria > Pseudomonadota > Alphaproteobacteria > Rhizobiales > Aestuariivirgaceae > Taklimakanibacter > Taklimakanibacter lacteus. The sequence continues at coordinate 244,891 of QOZQ01000003.1, read as the reverse complement.
CCGGATATTTCTCCAGCGCCTTGAGGATACCGACATTCTGCGAATCGGACGCCGAGGCGCCCGGAATACCTTCGACGACCAGTATGTTGCCCTTGCCGCCGATCTCCTTGGCCATCCATTCGCCCATCTGGACTCCGCCGGCGACGAAATTCGCAGAGGAGTTCACGGCGTAAGGCGACGTCAGGTATCCGATGCCGGAGAACACCGGAACACCGCGCTCATGCGCATATTGAACGGTCTGATTGAGGGCGGTCGGATTGGAGCAGCAGACGATGATCGCATCCACACCCTGGTCGACCAGCTGACGCATCTGCTGGATCTGCGTCGAGTCGTTCAGGTTGGACTGCGTGATGATGACGTCCTTGATCAGCCCGAGCTTCTTCCACTTTGGGATGATTTCATCCTGCAGCCGCTTCATGACGTCGGCGCGCCAGGTATTGCCGGCATAGGAACTCGCGTAGCCGATCGTCCAGGGCGGCGGGTTTTTCGCCTTCCAGTCGCGATAGGCGCTTTCGCCTATCGGCTGCATCGGATCGATCATGTTGGGATTGTAAAGCTCATCGCGGATTTGCTGCGGCAGTTCATCGACGCCGCCAGCGAGCGCCGGAACGCCGGCGACAACTGCCATGCCGAGCACGGCCGCCCGCAACCATTTTGCGTAAGGATTTGCCAATTTTTCCTCCCTCATGCCCCGGCACATTGGCCGTGACTCGTGAACTCATAACGAGTTCAGCCGGAACTATCGGACAAGGAATCTACGGCGGGTAATACATTTTTCCGATGAGCCGTATAAGGGGGCAGTATGGAGACGGTGCAGAAAGCTCCACCGACAAGGTGCCGGAAGCGAGCAGGTCGCCCGTTCGTTCCGCGAACAAGATTTCTCGCGACGAGTTTGCGCGTTTGTCGTCGCATCAGCTCGATCTGATGAGACGCGTCGGTATGGGATGGAGCAGATCGCCATCTCACCCAACAAGCCGGTTAATGTTCTCAGCCCAAATTCTCTATTCACTGCGCTTCACGCAAGCGCTGGCTCTTTCTGCACACACGGATTCTGCACACACGGAGCCATTCAACTAATTGATTCTATTGGCTTGCCGCCCCCCTCCATCACTGGGTTCACTCCCCTCAAGCAACCCGACCGTGATCGCCAGGGTGGCCTGATGTCACCTTCAATCTGCAAATGAGTTGCAATTGCAGGATATTCGTGCCATCTATTGCGAGTCATTCGCAACTGTAAGAGAGGCAGACACCATGTTCCATCTCGTCGGGCGCAGGAGCCTCCTGGCGCTCATCGCCGCCGCAGTCCTTGGCGGCATGGCCGGCGGCAGCGCCGCAGCCGAGAAGTTCAAGGCGGTCACCACCTTCACGGTCATCGCCGACATGGCGCGCAACGTCGCCGGAGACGCGGCGGTCGTCGAATCGATCACCAAGCCCGGCGCCGAGATCCACAACTATGCGCCGACACCCGGCGACATAAAGCGGGCGCAGGGCGCGCAGCTCATCCTGTGGAACGGCCTCAATCTGGAACTGTGGTTCGAGAAATTCTTCCAGAACCTGACCGACGTGCCGGGCGTGGTCGTCTCGCAGGGCGTCGAGCCGATGAGCATCGCCGAGGGACCCTATACGGGCAAGCCCAATCCGCATGCCTGGATGTCGCCGAAGAGCGCCCTCATCTATGTCGACAATATCCGCGACGCCTTCGTCAAATACGATCCTGCGAATGCCGAAACCTACAAGGCCAATGCGGAGGCCTACAAGAAGAAGATCGAAGGCGCCGTCGCGCCGATCCAGCAGAAGCTCGACAGCATTCCCGCCGACAGGCGCTGGCTCGTCTCGAGCGAGGGCGCCTTTAGCTACCTCGCCCGCGATTTCGGCATGAAAGAACTCTATCTGTGGCCGATCAATGCCGACCAGCAAGGCACGCCGCAGCAGGTGCGCAAGGTGATCGACGCGGTCAAGGCCAACAAGATCGCCGCCGTCTTCTCCGAAAGCACCGTGTCGGACAAGCCGGCGCGGCAAGTGGCGCGCGAGACCGGCGCGCTCTATGGCGGGGTGCTCTATGTCGATTCGCTGAGCGAGGCGGATGGCCCCGTGCCGACCTATATCGATCTGCTCAGCGTCACCTCCGATACGATCGAGAAAGGGCTGGCCAAGGGCCTGTCGCAATGAAGCCACCGGCTTCGCCCAGGGCCTCCGCGTCCCCGGATGCGGGGGCGGGTCTCAGCGTCAGCCGCGCCACTGTCACCTATCGCAACGGCTTCACGGCGCTGCGCGACGCCAGCTTCGCAATCCCGACCGGCACGATCACCGCGCTGGTCGGCGTCAACGGTTCCGGCAAGTCGACGCTGTTCAAGGCGATCATGGGCTTCGTCGGCCTGGCGCGCGGCGAGATCGCCGTGCTCGGCCAGCCGGTCAGCCAGGCGCTGAAGCGCAATCTCGTCGCCTATGTGCCGCAGGCGGAAGAGGTCGACTGGAATTTTCCGGTGCTGGTCGAGGATGTGGTCATGATGGGCCGCTACGGCCATATGGGCATGATGCGCCGGGCGCGCCCCGGCGATCACGCGGCGGTCGAAAGCGCGCTAGCGCGCGTCGGCATGAGCGACTATCGCAAGCGCCAGATCGGCGAATTGTCGGGCGGCCAGAAGAAGCGCGTCTTCCTGGCCCGCGCACTCGCCCAGGACGGGCGGGTGATCCTGCTCGATGAACCTTTCACCGGCGTCGACGTCAAGACCGAGGAAGCCATCATCGCGCTGCTCAAGTCGCTGCGCGATGAAGGCAGGGTGATGCTGGTCTCGACCCACAATCTCGGCAGCGTGCCGGAATTCTGCGACCGCACCGTGCTGGTGAAGAACACCGTGCTGGCGCACGGGCCGACGGCCGAGACCTTCACCCAGGCCAATCTGGAAAAGGCCTTCGGCGGCGTGCTGCGGCATTTCGTTCTCGCCGGCACCCGCGCCGATCCGCGCGGCGTCACGGTGTTCAGCGACGACGAGCGGCCGCTGGTGCTCTATGATGCGAAGCCGGCCCGGCAGCCGGCGCCGCGCCGGGACAAGGAGCAGGCCTGAATGGCGGCGCTCCTCGAGCCCTTCACCTACCAATACATGCTCAACGCCATGTGGGTCTCGGCGCTGGTCGGCGGCGTGTGCGCCTTCCTCTCCGCCTATCTGATGCTCAAGGGCTGGTCGCTGATCGGCGATGCGCTTTCGCATTCGATCGTGCCGGGCGTCGCCGGCGCCTATATGCTGGGACTGCCCTTCTCGCTCGGCGCGTTCTTCGCCGGCGCGCTGGCGGCCGGCGCCATGCTGTTCCTCAACCAGCGCACCAGGCTCAAGGAAGACGCCATCATCGGGCTCATCTTCACCTCCTTCTTCGGGCTCGGGCTGTTCATGGTGTCGCTGTCGCCCACCTCGGTGAATGTCCAGACCATCGTGCTCGGCAACATCCTGGCGATCACGCCGGAAGACACGCTGCAGCTGGCCATCATCGGCCTCGTGTCGCTGGCCGTCCTGCTGGTCAAATGGAAGGACCTGATGGTGGTGTTCTTCGATGAAAGCCACGCCCGCTCGATCGGCCTCGATCCCGCCCTGCTCAAGATCATGTTCTTCACGCTGCTCTCCGCCTCGACCGTCGCGGCTTTGCAGACGGTCGGCGCCTTTCTCGTCATCTGCATGGTGGTGACGCCCGGCGCCACGGCCTATCTGCTGACCGACCGGTTTCCGCGCCTGATCGCGATCGCCGTCGCGATCGGCGCCGCGACGAGCTTCCTCGGCGCCTATGCGAGCTATTTCCTCGACGGCGCCACCGGCGGCATCATCGTCGTGCTGCAGACTCTCGTCTTCCTGGCGGCGTTCTTCCTGGCGCCCAAGCACGGCATGATCGCGGCGCGCCGGCGTGCCGCCCGGGCGCTGGAGAGCGACCAATGAGCCTCGTCTCCCTCCTGCTCGAGCCCTTCCAGTTCGCGTTCATGACCCATGCGCTCGTCATCTCGGTGCTGATCGCCATCCCGACGGCATTGCTGTCCTGCTTCCTGGTGCTCAAGGGCTGGTCGCTGATGGGCGACGCCATCAGCCATGCGGTCTTTCCGGGGGTCGTGCTCGCCTATATCGCCGGAATTCCGCTCGCCATCGGGGCGTTTGCCGCCGGCATGGCCTGCGCCCTCGCCACCGGCTATCTCAAGGACAACAGCCGCATCAAGCAGGATACGGTAATGGGCGTGGTGTTCTCGGGCATGTTCGGCCTCGGCCTCGTCCTCTATGTGAAGATCCAGTCCGAGGTCCATCTCGATCACATATTGTTCGGCGACATGCTCGGCATCGGCCTCGCCGACATCGCCGAAAGCGCCGTCATCGCGGCGGTCACGGCGGGCATAATCCTGGTCAAGTGGCGCGATCTGCTGCTGCACGCCTTCGATCCGGCGCAGGCGAGAGCGGTCGGCCTGCGCGTCGGCGTCCTGCATTACGGCCTTCTGTGCCTCATCTCGCTCACCATCGTCGGCGCGCTCAAGGCGGTGGGCCTCATCCTCGCCATCGCCATGCTGATCGCGCCCGGCGCCATCGCCTTCCTGCTGACGCGCCGGTTCAGCGCCATGCTGGCCGCCGCCGTCATCATCGCGGTCGCGGCATCGCTGGCCGGCGTCTATCTGTCGTTCTTCATCGACAGCGCGCCCGCCCCCACCATCGTGCTGCTGCTCAGCATTCTGTTCATCGCCGCCTTCCTGTGGACGCGCCAGGCGCCCACGCCGGACACCGACGCGGAGAGCTCCGGCGGGGCGGTATAGCTAGAGCGCGATGGCTTTTCGTCGAGTCACCATCACGCTCTAGCTTCCTGTTTGCGCATGATTTTTCCGGAAAACCGGTATCCACTTTTCCGGATCATGCTCTATCTTCCGCGCCTGCGGCCGAGCTTCTCGGCATAGATCTCGAGCCTGTGGCTGACGATCCGGAAGCCGTGGCGGCGGGCGATCTCCTCCTGCAGCCTCTCGATCTCGGGCGAGGCGAACTCGATGACATCGCCGGTCTCGACATCGATGAGATGGTCGTGATGCTTGCCACCGGCCGTTTCATAGCGCGAGCGCCCGTCGGCGAAGGTGTGGCGCTCCAATATGCCCTTCTGCTTGAGCAGGTTGACCGTCCGGTAGACCGTGGCAATGGCGATCGAGGGATCAATGGCGGTGACGCGCCGGTGCAGTTCCTCGACATCCGGATGATCCGTCATGTCGGAAAGCACCTGCATGATGACCCGGCGCGGCCCGGTGAGCCGCAGCCCCTGCTCGCGGCACAGTGACGGCAAATCCGGTTTCACGGCGGAATTCGGCAACGCGATTCTTCTCCTGCTGACGCGTGTGTCTGCCCGCGCTTTATCGCAAATGACTCGCAGTTGCAAATCCTGGAAAGGCGCCGCGACCTCGTCAGACGGGCCGCCTCGGCCGCCGCAGCGCCAGCAAGGTGCGGCTGTCGCTTGCGGCTCGCAACCGGCCGCAAGCATCGATTTGCCTGGCTGGCGGCAGGGGCTAGACTCCTCGCCATGGAACACCCCGTCCTCACCGCGATCAGGCGCGAGAGCTTCACCCCCCTCGGCTGGTTCTCGCCCCGCCCGGACGACCGCACGCCGGAGGGCACGCGCTTCGTCATCATGGTCGGCAATGCGGGGCCGGAGATGTTCCGGCGCTTCGCGCGCGAGCGTGACCCAAGGCATGACCTGATGGACGACTGGTGCCGCGAGGTCATCGGCAGGCTCGCCCGCGATCTCGATGCCAGGGCCGTCTATCCTTTCGACAAGCCGCCCCTGCCCTTCCTCACCTGGGCCAGGCGCGCCAAGGCCGGCCATGTCTCGCCGCTCGGCATGAATGTCCATGCAACCTATGGCCTGTGGCATGCCTTCCGCGCCGCTTTGCTCTTCCCGGTCGAGTTCGACCTGCCGGCGGCATCGGCGGGTCCCCATCCATGCGAAAGCTGCGCCGGACAACCCTGCCTCAGCGCCTGCCCGGTTGGCGCCTTCTCCGGTTCAGGCTATGACGTGCCGCGCTGCATCGGTCATATCGCCTCGTCTGAAGGCACTGACTGCATGGAGGGCGGATGCCTTGCCCGGCGCGCCTGTCCGGTCGGGCGTCCCTTCACTTACGGGCGCGCGCAGATGCAGTTCCATATGCGCGCCTTCCGCAATGCCCATCACCCCTCTCCGACTGGAATATCCGCATGACCTACGCTCCCATCGCCCGCAAACTCACCAGGGGCGACATCATCATCCTCGATGGCGGCACCGGCACCGACATCCAGAGCCGCGGCGTGCCGATGGCCGGCGAGACCTGGTGCGCCGAGGCCAATCTCACCCATCCCGCCGTCGTGCGCTGCGTGCATGAGGACTATATCGAGGCGGGGGCCGAGATCGTCACCGCCAATACCTATGCGACGAGCCCGCTCCTGTTCAATGCTCTGGGGCGCGACGAGGATTTGATCAGGATCGACAGGGAAGCGGTGAGGATCGCGCGCGAGGCGGCCCAAGGCCGCGCCGCGGTCGCCGGCTCCTTCTCGGTCATGCGGCCGATGGACCAGGGCGTCGACCGGGTGAAAAAATACCGCGAATGGAGCGAGAAGGATGCCCGCGCCCTGATGCGGCGCAAGGCGCAGAGCATGGCCGATGCCGGCGTCGATCTCATCATGATGGAGATGATGCGCGATGCCGATTATTCGCTGTGGGCAACGGAAGCGGCGGTCGAAACCGGCCTGCCGGTCTGGGCCGGCATCTCGACCGAGCCCGGAGAAGACGGCAAGCTCACCGGCTTCGCGCGGCCCGACTGGCCGCTCGGCGATATCGTCAAGGCGCTTGCCGGAACGGGCGCGGATGTGATCTCCATCATGCACACGCTGCCCAATCACACGGGTGATGCGCTCAAGGTCGTGCGCGAGACCTGGCAGGGCCCGCTCGGCGCCTATCCCGAGAGCGGCTTCTTCAAGATGCCGGACTGGCAGTTCGTCGACATCATCGAGCCCACCGCCCTCGTCACCTATGCGCAGGACTGGCGGAAGATGGGCGCCAGCATCTTCGGCGGCTGCTGCGGCACCAATCCGCAGCATATCAAGGCGCTCAGCACGGCATTGCGGAGAGCGGCATGAGCGAGGCCAGAACCGGCTCCTGCCTGTGCGGCGCGGTGAAGTTCACGGTGACCGGTCCGCTGCGCGCGGTCATCGCCTGCCACTGCCGACAATGCCGCAAGCAGACCGGCAACTATATGTCGGCGACCGGCGCCAGAGATGAATATCTGAAGCTTACCGAGACGCGCGGCCTCAAATGGTACCGCTCGAGCGACACGGCGAAGCGCGGCTTCTGTGGCGAATGCGGTTCGACCCTGTTCTGGAAGGGCGATGGGCGGGATTATACCGCGATCGCCGCGGGCGCCATCGACGGTGCCACCGGCCTCAAGCTTGCCGGCCACATCTTCTGCGACGATGCCGGGGATTATTATGAGATCACCGGCGGCGACTATCAGCTTGGGCAATGGGCGAAGGATGTCGCGGTGCCGTCAGGCGATTGAATGCTCCGCTGGGGCGCCGACCTGCGCTCCATCTCTTTGATTTGCGCATCGGATTATCCGAAAACCGGGATGGCCGGGTTAAACCCGGCCACAAGCTTTTCGGTCCGATGCTCCAAAAAAGAAACGGCCGGAGCCGCACACGCCGTCATGTGCGACCCAGGCCCGCCGTCAGTTTCAGATTAGCCAATTCGATTTATAGGCTCCAATACCCGCACACCCATCGTAGGCCTCCGTCGGTGTGCATCAGTCGCCGTCCTGATGGCGCGATTCCTACCCAAATTCGGCGGCAATTGCAGTGATGGCCGTCACTTTTTTGCGTGCTAACATGGTTAGCGTGCAAATATTCTGGCGAAACCGGCGGTTTTACCGGCCGGATCAATATGTGAGGGGCAATGACGACAAGATCTCCGCGCATGCCCGGCATCCTGCCGGCCCTGCCCGAACACCTGTCAGCGCTGCTGTTCTCGAGCACGGAACGGCGTCACCTCGATGCCGGCGAGGTGCTCTTTGCTGCCGGGGACGCCGGTGACGGCTGCTACCGGCTTGAGCACGGCCTCCTCAAGGTGGTCATAAGCTCGCCCAAAGGTGACGAACGGATATTGGCCCTGCTCAGGCCAGGAGCACTCGCCGGCGAACTTGCCGTCATCGACGGGCAGCCACGGTCGGCATCGGTCGTAGCCGTCAGGGCGTGCGAGCTGAGCTTCATCAGCCGTGCCGTTTTCGAGAAATACACGCGACAGCATCCGGAAATCTATCGCTATCTGGTCAATGTGCTGGCGGCCCGGTTGCGTGAAACCGACAATGCGGTGGCGGCCGCCAGTTTCATGACCGTCAAGGCGCGCCTGGCGCGCACCCTGCTCGAGCTCGGCGAACTGCTCGGCGAAGAGGAGGACACAGGGCGCGTCGTGGTCCGTCACAAGATCCACCAGAGCGACCTTGCGGCGATGGCCGGAGTGGCGCGCGAGAATGTGAGCCGGGTTTTCAGCGACTGGACACGGCGCAAGACGATCTCACGATCGTCAGGCTATTATTGCCTCAACGACATAGCGACGCTCAAACGCAGCGTGGATTCCTAGAGTGTCGGGCGTTCTCATAGAATCGGCCCCGCGCTTTATCTCTTTGTTTGCGCATCGGGTTATCCGAAAGCCGCTTCGCACCTCCCGGCCCGACGCTCAAGAGGTGAGATTCCTCCCCATTCGTCATGGCCGGGCTTCGACCCGGCCATCCAGCCCATCCGCCAAACAGCTGCGCGCCGTAACGACTGGATGGCCGCCTCAAGGGCGGCCATGACGAGTTGGGAGGACGACCGTCTCAGAATGCTGATGCATTGAAATCCCTTGTAGCTTAGCCAGGTTCGCCAGCGGAATATGGCAGCGCAGCGCGTGCCCTGGCTCGGCTTCCGCGAGCGGCGGCTCCTGTGTCTCGCAAATAGGCCCCAGCTTGCGCGGGCAACGAGTGTGGAAGACGCAGCCCGAGGGCGGGTTGCTGGCGCTCGGGATCTCTCCCTCGAGCTTGATGCGCGCCCGCGACGCGCCGTCGAGCTTCGGCACCGCCGACAGCAGCGCCTCGGTATAGGGATGATGGGGGCCGGAGAAGACGCGCCCGGATGAGCCCAGCTCCATGATGCGGCCGAGATAGAGGACGGCGATCTTGTCGGCGAGATAGCGCACCACGCCCAGATCATGCGAGATGAAGACATAGCTCACCTGCTTCTCGGCCTGGAGATCGGCCAGCAGATTGAGGATCGCCGCCTGCACCGAGACATCGAGCGCCGAGGTCGGCTCGTCGCAGACGACGAGGCGCGGCTCGCCGGCGAAAGCGCGCGCGATCGCCACGCGCTGCTTGAGGCCGCCGGAAAGCTGGCGCGGTTTGGCGCTCAGATGGCGCTCCGACAATTTCACCGAGCGGATGAGGTCGCGGAGACGCGCCTTCAATGCTTCCCCACTCAGTCCGGCGAGCTGTTTCAGCGCCCGGCCGATGACATGGCGGATCGAATGGGCACGGTTCAGCGCCGAATCGGGGTTCTGGAAGACGATCTGCATCGCCTTGACCTCTTCATCGGTGCGCTCATCGAGCAAAGGCGGCAGCGTCCTGGCATCGAAGGAAATCGATCCGCCGGCATCGGGCGGCAGCAAGCCCAGCAGAAGCTTGGCGAAAGTGGTCTTGCCGCTACCCGATTCACCGACAAGGCCCAAGGTCTCGCCCACCTCGATGGTCAGCGACAGATCGGCGACCGCGCGCAGATTGTGGTCGCGCGAGCGAAAGGTCTTGTTGAGATTGTCGATCCTGAGGACCGGTTCCGGCGCCGTCCGGTGCGCCAGAGACCTCACTTCGGCCGGCGTCTGGCGCGGCAGCTCACCGGCGCGTGTGTGATAGTGGCAGCGCGAGAAGCGCCCGGCCAGATCGATGAGCGCCGGCAGCTCACGCCGGCAGCAGTCATCGGCCAGCGCGCAGCGTTCGGCGAAGGGACAGCCGGTGATGATGGCGCCCGGCAGCGGCAAGGATCCCGGGATCGTATCCAGGCGGTTCTGGCCCTTGTGCTCACCGGCGCGCGGCAGGCATCTGAGCAGCGCCACCGTGTAAGGATGGCGCGGGTCACGGAACAGAGCCTGCGTCGGGCCCTCCTCCACCAGCATGCCGGCATAGAGCACGCCGACCCGGTCGCACATCTTGGCCACCACCGCGAGATTGTGGCTGATGAACAGGATCGAGGTCCTGAATTCGCGCCGGAGCTCGGCGATCAGGTCGAGCACCTCGGCCTCGACGGTGGCATCGAGGCCGGTCGTCGGCTCATCGAGAATGAGAAGTGCCGGATCCTTGGCGAGTGCCATGGCGATGGCGACGCGCTGCTGCATGCCGCCCGACAGTTCATGCGCATAACGCTGCATGACGCGGGCCGGATCGGAAATGCGCACGCGCTTCAGCATCCCGGACGCGCGCGCCCGCGCGTCGCCGGCCGAGGCGCCGGCCAGCTCGAAAATCTCGGCGATCTGGCGGCCGACGCGCAAGGTCGGGTTCAGGGCCTTGCCGGGATCCTGATAGACCATCGACACGGTCCTGGCACGCAGCCGGCGCAGCGCGTCGCGGCCGAGCGTCGTGACATCCTCCCCGGCAATGGCGATGCGCCCGCCGGTGACGCTGCCATTGCGCGGCAGATAGCGCACGGCCGCCAAAGCGGCGGTCGACTTGCCGCAACCCGACTCGCCCACCAGCCCATAGGCCTCGCCTTCGCCGATGCGGAAGCTGACATCGCGCAGCACCGCCCGGTCGCGGCCCCTGGCGTGATAGGCGACATCGAGATGATCGAGCACCAGCGCGTCAGTCATCGAGCGCTCCCTGGACGCCATCGGCCACCAGGTTGACGCCGATGACGAGCGAGGCGATGGCGAGCGCATCGAACAGCACCGTCCACCAGAAGCCGCCGCCGATCATGCCGTAATTGGCCGAGACGCTGAGGCCCCAGTCGGGCGATGGCGGCTGGATGCCGAACCCCATGAAGCTCAATGTGGCGACCGCGAAGATGGCGTAGCCGAGCCGCACCGTCGCCTCGACCAGGATGGGGGGCAGAACATTGGGCAGGATCTCGACGAACATGATGTGGAGCGCATTCTCGCGCCTGAGCCTGGCGGCGGCGACATAATCGAGCTCGCGCTCGGACAGCACGGCCGAGCGCACGGTACGGGCGATGATCGGCGAGAAGGAAAGGCCGATGACCGAGACGACGGTGAAGGTCGAGGTGCCGAGCGCCACGATGGCAAGAAGCGCTATGATCACCACCGGCATCGCCATGAAGGCTTCGAGCACACGGCTCACGACGTCATCGACGATCCCGCGGAAATAGCCGGTGACGAGGCCGAGCGCCGTGCCGAAGATGGTGGCGATGAGCGTCGCGAGCGGCGCCACGGTGAGGATGTCGCGAGCGCCGACAATGACGCGCGAGAACACGTCGCGACCGAGCTGGTCGGTGCCGAACCAGTGCTCGGCCGAGGGCGGCATCAGGGAATTGATGATGTCGTCGGCCAGCGGGTCATAGGGTGTGAAGAACTCGCCGAACAGCGCGCAGAAGATCCAGAACAGCAGGATCACCGCGCCGGCCAGGAAAGTGCGCGAGCGGCCGAGGGCCGCCAGCAATTCGGCAAGCCGGCCGCGTTCCCGGCCGGGCGTGATGTCGGCGGCACTCATCTTTCGGCTCCCAGCCTGATGCGCGGGTTGAGCAGCGAATAGGTGATATCGGCAATGAGGGTGGCCGTCGCGAAGACGATGCCGATGATCAGGATGCCCGCTTCCAGCACCGGGAAATCCTTGCCGCGCGCCGCCGTGAAGATCAGCGAGCCGATGCCCTGATAGCGGAACAAGGTCTCGACCACGACCAGGCCGCCGATCAGATAGCCGGCCTGGGTGGCGATGACGGTGATGGTGGGGGTGAGCGCATTGCGCAGCACATGGCGGCGGATGACGGTGTGCCAGGGCAGGCCCTTCAGCACGGCGGTGCGCGTATAGTCCGACTCCAGCGCCTCGATCATGCCGGCGCGCGCCATGCGGGCGATATAGCCGAAGAGCACCAGGAACAGCGGCATCGAGGGCAGGATCAGATGATAGAGCTGGACCCAGAAGCCCGCCCCTTCCGGCCAGGCCGCGGCGATCGGCAGCCATTTGAGCCAGATGCCGAAGATGAGAATGAGCACGATGCCGGTGACGAATTCAGGCAGCACAGTCGCGGTGAGACCGCTCAGGCTGATGATGCGGTCGAGCGGGCGATTGACATTGAGGGCCGCGACGACGCCGCCCAATATGCCGATGGGCACCACGATGATGAAGGCGACGGCGGCGAGCTTCAAGGAATTGACCAGCGCGTCGAGCACGAAAGGCGCCACGGGCGAGCGGAAGACATAGGACGTCCCCATGTCGCCCTGGACGAAATTCGAGATCCAGTCCCAGTATTGGACGAGATAGGGCCGGTCGAGGCCAAGCGAGTGGTTGAGCGCCTGCACGGCCGATTCCTCGGCAAAGGGACCCAATATAGCGCGCCCGACATTGCCCGGCAGCACCTGGCCGCCGAAGAACACCATGAGGCTCAAGAGGACGAGCGTCACCAGCGACAAGGCAACGCGGCGAAGGATGAATGCGGCTATGGACGACTCCCCTGTTCGAAAGACCTGCCAGCCGAAGTCGAAGCTCCGGCCGGCAGGCCTATTCCAGAGCGCTCCCTTATCGCCAAAGTCGAGCAACTTTGGCGGGGAGCGCCTGCGGTGACAGCCCCATTCGATCAGGTCTTGGCGGCGCGGTCGAGGAAGATTTGCGACATCGCCGTCGGATTGACGCCCGTGACACCTTTGACGCTTGCCGACAGGTAATCGAAGAAATAGCCGTAGATCACCGGCGTCTCCTCGAGCAGCAGCTTCTGGATCTTGCCCGCATCGACCTTCTGCGCCTCGAGATCGAGGGCGGCGATATAGCTCGCCGCCAGCGTATCAAAATCCTTGTTCTTGAAATGGGCGGCATTCCAGGTGCCCTCGCTGCGCAAGGGTGCCGAGAGATAGACATTGGGCACGCCGCGATGGCCGTAATCGGTGATGCCCATGGTCGAATCGAGCCAGTTCGATTTGCCGAAGACGGCGTCGCCATAGTAGGTGCCCGAATCCATGACATTCAGCTCGATGTCGATGCCGATTTCCTTCACGGCATTCTGGATGAGCTGGGCATATTCCGGAATCTCCTGATAGCGCTGGGTGGTCAGCGTGATCTTCGTTTCGGGCTTGATGCCCGCTGCCTCGAGGAGCTGCTTCGCCTCTGCAATATCCTTCTGGCGCTGCGGCACCGATGCATCGGTCGAGGGATAGACCGGCGCGAAGGGACTGTCATTGCCGGGTTGCGCCCGGCCGCGCATCAGGCCCTTGACCAGCTTGTCGCGATCGAGGCTGAGCGCGATGGCACGGCGCACGCGCGGATCCTTGAAGGGATCCATGTCGTTGCGCATATGGACTTCATGGTGGGTGGCCGAGCTCTGGCTGATGATCGAATAGGCGGGATCATTGAGAAGCCCGGCGCCTGCCAGAACCGGCAACTGGTTGATGACATCGACCTGGCCGCCCTGCAGCGCCAGGATCTGCGGCTGGATGTCGGCGAAGAAGACGAACTCGACCCTGGCCGGCAGCGCCTTCTCGCCCCAGTAATCCTCATTGCGCACGAAGGACGCGCCGATCTTGGGCGTGTATTTCTCGAGCTTGAAGGGCCCGGTGCCGACGAAGTTCTTCTCGAAGTCATCGGCGTAACTGGCCGGCAGGATGATGGCGTTGTAGTTGTCGGAGGACAGGAGATACGGGAAATTGCCGTTGGCGGCATCGAGATGGAACTCGACCGTATAATCGTCGACCTTGCGGGCAGCGCCCTTGGAGAGGACGCCCGAGAACACCGAGAGCGCGTTCGAGGAATTGGCCGGATCGGCGAGACGGTTGATGGTCGCGACGACGTCGTCCGCCTTCATCTCGCTGCCTGAGTGGAATTTCACGCCCTTGCGCAATTTGAAGGTCCAGACTGTCCCCTTGTCATTGGGCGCCCAGCTTTCGGCCAGCATCGGCTTCAGGACGAGATCGGGCCCGTCCATGCACAGGAACTCGCCCGTCTGCTGCAGCATCACGAGGCCGCCGACATCGGGCACCTTGACGGGATCGATGGCGCCATTGGGCGCGCTGCAGGCGACGCGGATGGTGGCGCCGGCGGCACCTTCGGCGCGTGCCGGAGCGGCGATCACGCCGAAGCCGGCAGCCGCGCCGATCCGGCCGATCAGCGGCAGCGACAGGCCGAGCAGACTGCCATGGCGCAGGAATTCGCGGCGGCTGACGCGACCGGCGACAAGCCCGTCGATCAAATGGTTCTCGATCGGCGACCGGCTGCGCCGGATGAGGTCGAGCAAACGATAGTCTTTCATGGTCTGTCCCTTTCCCTGTTTGGCTTTGCGAAATGCGAAGCGAGTCTCCCTTTTCTCAGCTCAGCGGCAGGCGCCGGTATGTGCCCGGTTTATCCGGGTCGTGATATTTGTTGCAGGGTCCGCGTTTGAGAAAATCTTGATGGCAGGCGGAAAGTTTTTCAGCGGACAGCGTGACGCCGAGGCCCGGCCCCTCCGGCACGCGCACGAGATTGTTCTTCAGCGCGAATGGCCCCTCCTCGATCACATCCGTCATCTGCATGCGGAACAGCGACTGGTTGGGCTCGCGGATCCAGCCAAGTGCTGCGCAGAGATGCAAATAGGCGGCGCTGCCGATGCCGCTGTCGCCGCTGTAGCACCAGTAGTCGATGCCCGAATGCTCGCAGGCGCCGATGAAGCGGACAAGCCGGCCGATGCCACCCAGCACCGTCGGGTTGCTGACAATGGCATCCGGCACGCGCAATTCACCGGCGCGCGCGATGTCCACATTGTGGGTGGAAAAAGGAATGGAGCAATGGCGGCGCAATTCGCGCATGTCCTCGATGGTCGCGACCGGGTCTTCCCAGTTGCGGATGCCGAGCTCCTCCAGAGGCCGCGCCAGCTGACGCGCCGTCGCCAGCGAATAGGCCTGGTTGGAATCGATGCGGATCATCACGCCATCGCCAAGCCGCTTGCGGATCAGCTCAACCACCTTGAGCGAAATCTTCGGGTCCGCGGTCGAGAACTTGCCTTCGAAGAAGGTCGTGCCATGCCGCTCATGCAGCGACTGGCAATAATCGGCCACCGCTTCCGGCGTCTTCTCGCCCTTGACGGCGCCATCGCCCCGCAGCGAGAAATAGTCGGTGAAGGGAATGTCCTTGCGCACGGCGCCGCCCAGAAGCTGATAGAGCGGCTGGTTCCACGCCTTGCCGCGCAGATCCCACAAGGCCATCTCAATCGCGCCAAAGGCCATGATGCGGCTGCGGTCATTGATGCTCTGAACGCCGGTCCAGTAAGGCAGCGACACATGCTCGGCGCCGGCGATATCGAAGGCATCGCGGCCGATGAGATTGGGCGCCAGACTTTCCGTGATGATCCGGGCCGCGGCCGGTGTCGGCGCCTCACCCAGTCCTGTCAGCCCCTCCTCCGTCTCGACCTCGACGATGGTCGGCGAGAAGCCGTCGAGCTCGCCGAACACCCAAGCGTAAGGCGCATCGAGCCTGAGATTGATCGGCGTCGCCGTGATCCTGCGGATCTTCATTTGCCTTGGCCCAGTTCGAGGAAGGGGTTGCCGAGCCGCTCGGCCAGCACGTCGATGCCGAGGCCGGGGCCGTCAGGAATGCCCATGCGGCTTCCGTTGACCGGCGGCGGCGCCACCGCCGTCTTCACCGTCACCCAGTCATGGAAGGCGATGGCATGGAGGCGACGTTCTTCCGGCGTCGACAGCGACAGATGCGCCATGGCGGCGGTGTCGATCTCCGCACCACCCGTATCCTCGACCGTCACCATGAAGCCCAGCTCGACGGCGAGATCGCGCAAAGCCCTTGTCTTCGAGACGCCGCCGATACGTGAGATCTTGAGGGTCAGGCCGTCGGCCACTCCCTTGCGATGGATCTCCAGCAGGTTTTCCAGCGTGACGACCGATTCATCGAGCACCATCGGCTTGCCGAGCGAACGCCTGACCGACAGGCATTCATCGATCGAGACGCAAGGCTGCTCGAACACATAATCGATCTCGCGCGTCGCATCGGCGAATTGCCTCGCCTGGAAGGGCGTCCAGCCGGCATTGGCATCGCAGAAGATCACCGTGCCTTTCGGCACCGCAGCCGCCACCGCCGTCACACGCTCGATGTCGCCCTTGACGTCACCGCCGACCTTGACCTGCAGGCGCCTGAAACCATCGCCCACAATGCGCTGGGCCAGCTTTGCCATCGTATCGACCGATCCATGGGTGACGACGCGATAGAGCTCCGCCGTCTCGCTCTCGCGTCCGCCCAGCAAAGTAACGAGCGGCGCATCGGCAGCGCGGGCGGCGAGATCGCAGCAGGCCATGTCGAGCGCCGACTTCACATAGGGATGGCCCTTGAAGACGACATCCATCAGCCGGTTGACCTGCGCCAGAGCACGGGGATCGCGGCCGAGGAGATGCGGCGCCAACTCGGCGACGCCCGCTTGCGCGCCAGCCGCGAAGGCGTCCGAATAGAAAGTGCCGAGCGGGGCCATCTCGCCCCAGCCGACGAGGCCATTATCGGCTCCGAGGGAGACGATCACCGCATCGAAAGCATCGGCATGCCGGCCTTTCGACATCTTGTAAGGCCCATCCACAAAGGGCTGCAGCACGCGATAGGCCTTGATCGTCTCAATGCGCATTCTTCACTTCCGGTTCGTTTCGAGGCTGTGCGCATAGCTCAGCAATTCTTCAAAATCCCAATCGATATGCTCGCGCGCATGGCGCTTGGCGGCAGCCATGTCGGCGCCCTTCAGCAGGCGGACATAGTCCTCATGCATGTCGACCGCCGGCACCGGCTCGTTGCGGGCCTGCTGATGCAGCGCGAAATACATCTGCAGCCGGCGCGCCAGGCGCTGCCAGGTGTCAAGGAGGAGCGCATTGTCGGCCCATTCGTAGATGAGACTGTGCAGGCTGAGCGCCGTCTCGATCTGGCGGGTGGTGTCGAGCGCCAAGGTCGCCTGCTTCACTTGCGCATGGCGGCGGTTGAGCTCGACAGCGAAGGTCTCATTGCGCAGCGGCCAGACGCGCTCGATGGCGAAATCCTCGAGCGCGTGATGCAGCCCATAGGCATCCGCGATGTCCTTGGCCGTGACATTGATCACATAGGCCCCGGCATAGGGGATATTGGTGAGGAGCCCCTCCTGCACCAGCTCGCGGATCGCCTCGCGCAGGGGGGCGCGGCTCACGCCCATTTGCTCGGAAATGCGCAGCTCATTGACCTTCTGGCCGGGCTCGAGCTGGCCGGTGAGGATGGCGCGCCTGAGCCTCGCCACGATCTCGGCGCGGCGGGTCGTATCGACAATCGGCTCGAATTCAAGCTTGGCCATGGCCGCCCCGGAAGGAGTCTGGAACGGCGAATCAATCACATTGTCGACAATCTAGCAATATGACAGCTAAGCGAGAGCCGGCGAATTCACGGATTTCACACATTCGACAGCGAACCAGCCCCGGAAAGCCATGACAACGGCGCGCCTGGCACTTCTGAGCGGGACGGTCAGGCAATAAGGCTGGTTCAGTTCCAGGGCGCGACCGATCGGCCTGACGAGCCTGCCCTGCTCGACCGCTTCGGCAGCAAAAAGCCCCTGGCAAAGCGCTATTCCGAGGCCTGCCAGAGCAAGATCGAGGGCTGCCGCGGATGAGTTGACCGTCAAGCCGCGCTGGATTTCCCTCCCGGGTGCGATTGACATCGCCTCGAACCAGCCACGCCAGGAAGGGAAAGCGGCAGCCGCCGGCCCCCAGTCGGTGTGGATCAAGGGCATGGCGAGCAGATCACGCGCATCGCGCAGCGGACCATGCTTCTTCAGCAAAGCCGGCGTGCAGACAGGATGGACAGCATCGGTGACGATCGGCTCGGCGTCATGGTCGCGCTGATCGAAGCGCCCGTAGGAAAGCCTTATATCGATGAGGTCGCGTTCGAACGCGATCGGCTCCTCCTCGCCCCTGACGAAGATGTCCGCCTCACCATGAAGGCCGATGAAATCTGGCAGACGTTGGGGAAGCCAGCTCGTGGCCACCGATGACGGGACCGACACGACAAGGCGCGCGCGCTGCGCGCCACCCATGAGGCTGCGGGCGACGCCGTTCACTTCCTCGAAAGCCAGCGTCAGGCGGGGCAGGACCTCGCGGCCCGCTTCGGTCAGGACGGAGCGGCGGTTGATCCGATGGAACAGCTTGCGCCCGACATGATCCTCGAGCGTGGCGATGAGCTGGCTAACCGCGGCGGGAGATATCGAAAGCTCCCGGGCGGCCGCGGCAAAACTGCCGGTGCGGGCGGCGGCTTCGAAGGCCTGCAATGTCCTGAGCGACGGGAGCGCATTCATAAGTTTATCTTACCATAATGACAGGAATAGTCATTTTACGAAAGATGGTTTGTCGAATAGATTTCCGGCCATGGACCACCGCGAGATCATCACCTCCCTGTCGCAGGCCCAGCGCGACCAGCTGACCGAAAAATCGGATCGGCCGGGACTGACCGGCCTGCTTCTGCATTGGGGCGGCATCATCGTTCTGGGCATGCTGATCGCGATGAAGGTGCCGTTCTGGCCCCTGCTCATGATCCCGCAAGGCATATTGATCGTCTTCGTCTTCACCCTTCTGCATGAGACCATTCACCAGACCGCCTTTCGCAGCGCGTGGCTCAATGAGGCGATCGCGCGCGTGGCGAGCTTCCTGATTGCGCTGCCGGCGGACTGGTTCCGCTATTTCCACTTCGCCCATCACCGCTACACCCAGGATCCCGAGAAGGATCCGGAGCTCGCTTTCGCGAAGCCGGAAACGCCCAGGCAATATATGGTGCATGTGTCCGGCCTGCCCGTCTGGTGGGGCCATCTGAAGACGCTTGCCAACAACGCATCGGGACGCTGCCGCGACAGCTTCGTGCCGGCCAAGGGGCACGGCAAGGTACGCATGGAGGCCCGCGCGATGATCGCCGCCTACGCGCTGGTGATCGGGCTATCGGTCTATCTCAAGACACCGGTCCTGCTGTTTGTCTGGATCATTCCAGCCTTGATCGGCCAGCCTTTCCTCAGGCTTTATCTTCTCGCCGAGCATGGACGCTGTCCCTATGTCGCCAATATGCTGGAGAACAGCCGGACGACGCTGACCAACATCCTTATCCGCAAGCTCGCCTGGAACATGCCCTATCATGCCGAGCACCATTCCTATCCGGGCGTGCCGTTCCATCGGCTGCCGGAATTCCACGCTTTGATCGAGACACATCTCAAGCAGGTGGAAAAGGGCTATGTCCGGTTCAACGCCAGGTACCTCAGCGAAATGAGCTAGGCGCGGCTTTTCATCTCGTCCGCCAGCTCGCCATAGCCGACAAAACGATATTCATAGTCGAGGCCCAGGCGCCTGGCGGCGGCCATGGCGCGCTTGGCGAGCTCTTCATCGCGGGTCTGGGCGATATAGACGATCTTCCTGTAATTGCCGAAATACATGGGCAGCAGCTCGGGATGGCGGTCGAGGCCCATGCCGGCCCAGATCAGCTTGTCGAAATGGCGGGCCAGGTAGTCGGTGAGGAAGAAGGACGTCATGTCCTCGTCTTCCCGGCGCTTGAAAGCGTCATTGCCGGAGAAGAAGGCATAGCAATGGGGGCCTGGAATACGCTCGACGCCCTCCTCCTCGAGCAGCTTGTCGAGCAGGCCGCCGGTGCCGCAATCGCCATAGAGCACGAAGATCGACTTGTACTTGCCCTTGGCCTCGCGGATCTTGTCGCGGATGGCGGGCACGATGAATTGCGGCGTGTTGTGCCATTTGGCCGGCAGGCAGGCGACGTCGAAGGCCGTCCAGCGGTTGGTCTCGATCAGGTCGACGATCTCGCGCGCCAACGCCCCGCAGGCGATCAGGAGCACATGGCCCTGGCCGTTGAGGAATTCGAATTCCTCGGAAGGTTTGACATTGACGAAGGTCATGCGCCGAACCTCATTTCGGCGCCCGGGATCACGCAGACGCCGCCAATAGATTGTGCTTGCGCTTCATGAAGTCCTTCGCCGTCTCGACCGCGACCGCGGCGTCACGGCAATAGGCGTCAGCGCCGACAGCCTTGGCGAATTCCTCATTGAGAGGAGCCCCGCCAACCAGCACTATATAGTCATCGCGCATGCCTTTTTCCTTCAGCGTGTCGATGACCACCTTCATATAGGGCATGGTGGTGGTGAGCAGCGCCGACATGCCGAGGATGTCGGGCTGATGCTCGGCGATCGCATCGAGATATTTCTCGACCGGGTTGTTGATGCCGATATTGATGACCTCGAAGCCGGCACCTTCCATCATCATGGCGACCAGGTTCTTGCCGATGTCGTGGATGTCGCCCTTGACGGTGCCGATCACCATCTTGCCGAGGCGCGGCGCCCCGGTCTCGGCGAGCAGCGGGCGCAGGATGGCCATGCCAGCCTTCATCGAATTGGCGGCGAGGAGCACTTCCGGCACGAACAGGATGCCGTCGCGGAAGTCGATGCCGACGATGCGCATGCCCTCGACCAGCGCCTCGGTCAGGACCTTGTAGGGGGTCCAGCCACGCTCCAGAAGGATATGCACGGCCTCTTCGACCTCTTCCTTGAGGCCGTCATAGAGGTCGTCATGGACCTGCTGGGTCAGTTCCTCGTCGTTCAAGGACCTGAGATCAAGTTCGCCTTCGTCGCTCATTTACTGGTCTCCCGGCAAGGGCGTAGGCGTTTCCTTTTCGCCAAAGTCGAGCAACTTTAGCGGGAAGCGCTCTCGCCGTTCTTCTGAAGGCTAAATTAGCGCAAGGCAAGGGTTATTCCCCATCACCTGCGACAGGGATAGGGCAGAAACCGACCAGCTCTGGAACGGACCTGACGAGGGTGCTATGCGGAGGCCCCGCCAGCCAGAGTTCCCCCATGCCCCTACCTGCCTTCCCGATCGATGCCATTCGCGCCGAGTTTCCCGCCCTTGCCCAAAAGGACGGCAATCTTGCCCGGATCTATTTCGACAACCCGGCCGGCACCCAGGTGCCGCGGCAGGTGATCGACCGCACGCTCGAAGCGATGGTCGCGAAAAACGCCAATCTCGGCGGTTATTTCTCGACCACGGTCGCGGCCGATGAGCTGGTGAACGAAGCTCATCAGGCGATGGCGGATTTTTACCATGCCCGCTCGCCGCGCGAGATCGTCTTCGGCCAGAACATGACGACGCTGACGCTCCATATGTCGCGCTGCCTCGGTCGGAGATTGAGCCCCGGCGATGAGATCGTGCTGTCGCGCATGGACCATGACGCCAATGTGGCGCCCTGGCTGCTACTCGCCGAGGACCGCGGACTCACCGTGCGCTGGATGGATTTCGATCCGGAGACTTACGAGTTTGCCGAGGACGCTCTCACAAGCGTACTCAGCCCCAAGACGAAGCTCGTCGCCATGGGCTTTGCCTCCAACTGCACCGGCACGATCAATGACGTGAAGCGTTTCGCCGCGGACGCGCATCAGGCAGGCGCCCTCTTCTATGTCGATGCGGTGCAGCTCGCGCCCCATTGCGGCATCGATGTCCAGGAGCTCGGCTGCGATTTCCTCGTCTCCTCGGCCTACAAGTTCTTCGGTCCGCATCAGGGCATTCTCTGGGGCCGCGAGGCGCTGCTCGAAGAGACCTTCAGCTACAAGGTGCGCCCGGCCGGCAACGACCTGCCGCATAAGTTCGAGACCGGCACGCTGAGCCACGAAGGCATGGCGGGGACGCTGGGCGCCATCGACTATCTGGCAAGCCATGGCGACACACCCGGATCGTCGGCGAAGACCTATGACCATATGTCGGCGCGCGGCGCACGCATCCATCGCGCCTTCGATGTCTTCACCGACTGGGAGCATCATCTGTGCAAGCGCCTGATCGATGACCTGACGCCGTTCAAGGGCCTGAAGATCCGCGGCATCACCTCGGCCAATGCCGTGCATCGGCGCGTGCCGACGGTTTCCTTCACCCTCGATGGGCATAGTCCGGAAGTGCTGGCCAAGGCCTTTGCCGCCAGGAACATGTTCGTCTGGTCCGGCCACAATTACGCGGTCGAGCCCGTCACCCGCATGGGTCTCATGGACAAGGGCGGGGTGCTTCGCGTGGGCCTCGCCCATTACAACACCGAGGCCGAGGTCGATGCCTTCATCGCCGGGCTCGCTGAGATCGCCCGATAGGGATATTGCGAACGGAACGTTGTCACAGACGGAATTAACGCTCGTTCCCAAGCGTTCATAGGCGTAAGCTTGCCGGCGCCGGGAGACATCAGATGAGCGACACTTCACGCAATCCGGACCTGTCACCCTGGGTGCGCATCTTCACGGGCGCCGCCCTCATCGTGCTGATCGCGGGGCCGTTGCTGCTCTTCGCCCCGCAGGTGATCGCGCCGCGCTGGCCCTGGGCGATCGCGCCCTTCAATGCGCGCTTCCTCGGCGCCGTCTATGTCGCGGAGATGCTGAGCCTTGCCGTGCTGTTCCTGCAGAACCGCTGGTCGCCGGCGCGCGCGAGCTTCGTGGTGGCTTTCATCTTCACCTTCGTCGTGTCGGTCGCCTCGCTCATCCATCTCGAGTCCTTCGTCGGCACCCGCCGGGTGACCCTTTGGTTCATCCTCTATGTCGGCTACGCCGCGCTCACCGGCGGTGCCCTTCTGCTCTATCGCCGCCTGCCGGCCGTGCCGATGCTGCCCGTCGATGACGGCTTCCGGCGATTGCTGCTGATCGCCGGCGCCGTGATGACGCTCTATGGCGCTTTCCTGTTCGTGGCCCCCGGCATTGCCGCGGGCTTCTGGCCCTGGGGCATCGATGCGATGCATGGGCGGATCTACAGCGCGGTGTTCCTGGCGCCCGGCCTCGGAGCCTTGCTGCTGGCGCGCTCGGCGGCGCGCGAGGAATGCTTCGTCGGCGGCGTCTTCAATGGCAGCCTGGGCTTTCTCGCCATCATCTCCCTGCTGCTCGCCCATCTGCAGACCGGGCGTGCCAACTTCGCGAGCCCCGGCACCTGGCTGTGGCTCGTCATCTTCGCCGCCATCAGCGGGCTGGGGCTTATGATGGTCCGGGCTTCGCGGGCGACAGCTTGAGGATCATGCCGTCATCCTCATCGGTGATGACATAGAGACTGCCGTCGGCGCTCTGCGCCACGTCACGGATGCGAAGACCCAGCTCGCGCAGCAAGCGCTCCTCATGGATCACCTTGTTGCCGTCGAGCTCGAGGCGCACCAGCGCCTCTGCCCTGAGACCGCCGACAAAGAGATTGTTCTTCCATTGCGGGAAGAGCGCGCCCGTATAGAAGGCCATGCCGGAAGGGGCGATCACCGGCGTCCATTGATAGATAGGCTGCTCCATGCCGGGCATCTCGCTCCTGCCGCTGCCCACCGGCGTGCCGTTATAGTTCACGCCATAGGAGATGACCGGCCAGCCATAGTTCTTGCCGGCCTGCGGGATGTTGATCTCATCGCCGCCCCTCGGCCCGTGCTCGATCTCCCATAGCTCTCCCGTCGCCGGATTGATCGCCGCGGCCTGCGGGTTGCGGTGGCCATAGGACCAGATTTCCGGCAGGGCATCGGGCTTGTTCACGAAGGGGTTGTCGCCCGGCACCGTGCCATCCTCCATCAGGCGGACGACCTTGCCCAGATGCGAGTCGAGCTGCTGCGCCTGGACGCGGAATTTCGCCGCCGAGCGTTCGCCGAGCGTGACGAAGAGATGGCCACTGCCATCGAAAACCAGGCGGCTGCCGAAATGCATGTTGCTGCGCAGCTTCGGCTTCTGGGAGAAAATCACCCGGACTTCGTTGAGCGTGGTGGCATCCTCGCCCAGCCGGCCGCGCGCCACCGCCGTCGAGTTGCCGCCCTGTCCCGCTTCCGAGAAGCTCCAATAGATGAGGCGGTTCTCGGTAAAGTTCGGATGCACGGCGACATCGAGCAGGCCGCCCTGCCCGCCGGCATCGACCTTGGGAACGCCCTGGATCGCCTCGCCGATGCTGCCCGCCTGGGTGACAATGCGCATCCTGCCGCCGCGTTCGGTAACAATCATGCGCCCATCGGGCAGGAAATCGATCGCCCAGGGATGCGGCAGCCCATCGGCAATCGTGTCGACGGCGATCTTGCCCTTCTCGGTGTCGAAATTTTCCGCAGCGACAGCGGGGATAGCGCCAAGAAGAGCCAGCGAAAGCACCAGGACAAGCCGCATCTATCTCTCCCGAAATTCGCGAATCGATAGGAAAGATAATAATCCCAGCTTAAGTTCCCAACTCACCGATAGTTTACTTCCGCAGCCGCGAGTGAAGCTCCTTCAGGCTCTTCTCACAGCGCTCGGCGATCTCATCGACATCCTTCTCGGTGACGATGAGGGGCGGCGAGAAGCCGAGCGTGTCGCCCATGCAGCGGCCGATCAGCCCGTTGTCATAGGCGATCTGGTCGAAGGTGAGCCCCGCCTGCAAGGCCGGATCGAAGGGCGTGCGGCTTTCCCGGTCGGCCACGAGCTCGATGCCCAGCATGAGCCCAGCGCCCCGCACATCGCCAATGATCGGGAAGCGGTCGGCCATCGCTTCGAAATGGCCGCGCAGTCTGGCACCCATCCTGCGCACATGCTCGACGACATTCATCTCATTGTAGATGGCGATGGTCTCGAGGGCCACCGCGACGCCGACCGGATGGCCCGAATTGGTGAAGCCATGGCCGAAGGAGCCGCCGGCCTTGTTGAATTCATTCACCGCCTCATAGATCTCAGATCTGAGCACGACGGCGGAAATCGGGAAGTAGGACGAGGACAGGCCCTTGGCGAGCGACATCATGTCGGGCTTCATGCCGACCGTCTCCTTGCCGAACCAGTTGCCGGTGCGGCCGAAGCCGCAGACGATCTCGTCGCCGAGACAGAGAATGTCATATTTGGCGAGCACCGCCTGCAGCCTGGCGAAATAAGCCCTGGGCGGGACGATGATGCCGCCACCGGCATTGATCGGCTCGGCGATGAAGGCGGCGATCGTATCAGGCCCTTCGCGCAGGATGAGCTTCTCGAGCTCGCCCACCAGCCGGCCGATGAACTGATCCTCGCTCTCGCCGGCGAGCGTGCCGCGATAGGGATCGGGGCACAGCGTGTGCAGGAAGCCCGCAATCGGCAGGCCGAATTCGCGATGCATGAAGGTGAGGCCGCACATGGAGGCGGCGGCAATGGTCGAGCCGTGGAAGGCGCGGTCGCGCGCGATCACCTTGCGTTTGGTCGGCTTGCCGCGCACCGTGTGATAGACCCAGGCGAGCTTCACCATCGTTTCGTTCGCTTCCGAGCCCGAGGTGGCGAAATAGGCCTTGCCGCCCTTCATGCCGGTGAGCTCGAGCAGCGTCTCGGCAAGATCGGTCGCCGGCTCATGGGTGCGGTTGAAGAAGGTGTGGTAGAAGCCGAGCTCGCCATACTGCTTCGTGGCGGCGGCGGCGAGCCTGGCATTGTTGAAGCCGAGCGAAGCGCACCACAGGCCCGCCATGGCATCGATATAGGGCTTGCCGGCATCGTCGAAGACGCGGATGCCTTCGCCGCGCGTCACGATCAGCGGCCCCTGCTCTTCGAAGCGCCTGGGATTGGTCTGCGAATGAAGATGCGCCTTGACGTCGCGGCCGGCGATCGAGTTCGGCTTGAAATGCTGGTTCATGGCAGTCTTTCCTTGATGATCATGACAGAAGCTCGCCGCTTTCGCGGTCGAAGACGAGGAGTTGGGCTGAATCGATCTCGGCAAAAACGGCGGCGCCGGGGCTCAGCCGCGCGAAGCCCGGCAGGCTCGCCACCAGTGTGCCGCCTTCCCAGCCGAGCGTCACATGGGTGGCGGGGCCTACCGGTTGCACGAGCCGCACGGTTGCGGGGATGCCGGAGTGCCCGAGCCTTACATGTTCGGGCCTCACGCCGATCTCGACCTGCCGTCCGGGCCGGAGACTTCGCACGAGCGGCAAGGTGACGGATCCGATCCGGCAGGCGGACATGTTGCCAAAAGCGACGGTCTCGCCCGCCGCCAGCTCGATGCGCGGGCTGCCGATGAAGGTCGCCACATAGCGCGTCGCCGGGCGGGCATAGATCTCTTCCGGCGTGCCGAGCTGCTCGATGCGGCCTTTGTTCATGACCGCGATCCGGTCCGAGATCGACATCGCCTCCTCCTGGTCGTGGGTGACGAAGATCGAGGTGACGCCGAGACGCTGATGCAGTTCCTTGACCTCGGCACGCATGCGCAAGCGCAGGCCGGCATCGAGATTGGAGAAGGGCTCGTCGAACAGGAAGAATTTGGGCTCTCGCACCAGAGCGCGGCCAATGGCAACACGCTGCTGCTGGCCGCCCGATAATTGCGACGGCAGGCGATCGAGCATGGCGGAAAGCTCGAGCGAGGCTGCAACTTTCTCGACGCGGCGCGCGACCTCGACCGCATCGAGCCCCCGCATCTTCAAGGTGAAGCCGATATTGCGGGCAACCGTCATATGCGGATAGAGCGCATAGTTCTGGAACACCATCGCGACATCGCGCTCGACCGGCGAGAGATCGTTGACGCGCCTGTCGTTCATCAGGATGTCGCCCGATGTCACGTCCTCCAGGCCGGCAACCATGTTGAGAGTCGTCGTCTTGCCGCAGCCCGAGGCGCCCAGCAAAGTCACGAACTCGCCTTCGCTGATGATGAGATTGACATCGCTGCAGGCCTGATAGGGGCCGAAGGATTTCGAGACATGCTTCAGTTCTATGGCGGGCACGGCGATCTTCAGCCTTTCATCATGCCGTCCGCGAAGCCGCGGATGATCTGGTTGCGGAACAGGATGGCGAGCAGGATGACCGGCGCCACGCTGATGACGGCGGCGGCCATCATCTGGCCGAAGACGGTCTGGTACTGGCCGGCGAAATTGGCGATCACCAGCGGCGTGGTCTGCGCCTGCTGGCGGGTCAGGATGAGGGCGAAGAAGAACTCGTTCCAGGCTTCGACAAAGGCG
This sequence comes from Taklimakanibacter lacteus, assembly GCA_003576695.1. Classification (GTDB taxonomy): domain Bacteria; phylum Pseudomonadota; class Alphaproteobacteria; order Rhizobiales; family Aestuariivirgaceae; genus Taklimakanibacter; species Taklimakanibacter lacteus. The sequence goes on along the minus strand of QOZQ01000003.1, from coordinate 217,818 downwards.
AAGACGGCGGCGGCGCTCAAGGGCGGCAGCGAGATCGGCAGGATGATGTGCCAGAAGGTGGCGAAGATGCCGGCGCCATCTATGGCCGCCGCTTTCTCGATGCCGGCCGGGATGCCGAGGAAGAAGCCGCGCAGGATCCAGATCACGATCGGCAGGTTGAAGGACAGGTAGACGACGCCGAGCGAGAGCACATTGTCGATGAGGCCGAGCCGGCTGATGACGATGAAGAGCGGGATGGCGATGGCGATGCCGGGCAGCATCTGGGTGGCGAGGATCAGGAAGGAGATGTTGTTGGCGCGCGGCACCGGCAGGCGGGCCAGCGCATAGGCGGCCGGTGCGCCCAGCGCCAGAGCCAGCGCCGTCGAGAAGACCGCGACGATGAGGGAGTTCACGATACCCCGCCCGAGTGAGGCGGCAGCACCGATGACGGTCGAGAAGTTCTCCAGCGTGAAATTCCGCGGACTGAGATCGGGCGGCTGGGCGATCAGCGCCTTCTGCTCCAGCACGCTCGACAGGATGAGCCAGAGAACCGGTCCCGCCGACCAGCAGGTGAAGAGGATGAGCCCGGCTATCACCATGACCTGGCGCAGCGGTCCGCCCTGCTGGAGCCTGGCGAAGGTCATCGCGCACCTTTGATTTCGCGCGGCCACAGCAACCAGACATAGAGGGCGGCCAGCACGAAGGTCAGCGCGAAGATCACATTGGCGATGGCCGAGCCATAGCCCAGATCGAGGAAGTTGAAGGTCACGCGATAGGCAAGGAAATTGAGCAGCGCCGTCGCATCCGCCGGCCCGCCGCGGGTCAGCACGAAGACGAGATCGAAGACACGCAAGGACCAGATGGTCTGCAGCACGATGGCGATGGCGATGACGCCGCGCATGGTCGGCAAGGTCACATTGAGGAAGCTCTGCCAGGGCCCGGCGCCATCCATATAGGCGGCGCGATAGAGCGACTGCGGCACGCGCTGCAGTCCCGCCAGCATCAGCAACGCCACGAAAGGCACCGATTTCCACACATCGACGATGAGCAGGAAATTCAGCGCCGAGAACGGCGTGCCGAGCCAGACCTGGTTGTAGTCGATGACGCCGAGCGATTTCAGAAGCGCATTGAGGACGCCGTAATTGGCGTTGAGGATCCATTTCCACAATACCGCATTGGCGACCGGTGCGATCGCCCAGGGGATGATGAGAAGGATGCGGAAGAAACCCGATCGTCCAAAGGGATGATTGAGCAGCAAGGCGACGCCGAGACTGATCAGCGTCACCAGGATTACCTCCATGACCGAGAAATAGGCCGTGTTGAGCGCCGCCCGCCAGAAGACGGGATCCGAGAACAGCCGGGTGAAATTGCCAAGGCCGATCCATTCCTGGGTGACGGCACCGCCGGCGAGTTGCACCCGCTGCAGGGCCAAGAGGACCGAATCGACGATCGGATAGAACAATATGGCGGCGAGGACGATGAGCGCCGGTGCGACGAAGAACATCCCCGTTCTTCGCCGCCTGTGCTCAACTGTCGTCGTCATGCCGGCCCCCGCCGCCTGTCGATGCCTGTGCTCAGCCGCGCCGCTTGACGATCGCGGTCACGGCATCCTGGGCATCGGCAATCGCCTGCGCCGCGGTCTTGCTGCCCTGCAGCGCCTTCTGCACCTCGGTGCCGATGGCGACCGTCACCTGGTTGTAGTCGGCGGTGACGAAGCTGTCATAGGGATGCTTGGCCTGCTCGAGCACGACCGCGGCATTGGGCGCCTTGGCCTGGACCTCGGGATCGGCGAGCACCGAGAGCCTGATCGGCAGCCAGCCGGTGTCGAGCACCTGGCGCTTCTGCACCTCGGCATCGAGATAGAACTCGATGAGCTTCTGTGCCTTGTCCTGGTTCTTGCTCGCCTTGGTGATGGTCCAAGCATCGGTGCCGTCGATCGAGGCGCTGCCCTTGAGTCCCGCCGGGAGCACGGCGCTCGTCATCTTGCCGACGATCTGCGACTGCTTGGGATCATTGCCGGCATTCCACATGAAGGGCCAGTTCATCATCATGCCGGCACGGCCGGCGAGCAGCACATTGGTCGCATCATTGATGCCGGCATAGGAGATGGAGCCGGGATCGGTCGAGGGCATGAGGTCGACCATCATCTGCAGCGCGGCCACGCCTTCATCGCTCTTGAATGCCGGCATTCCGTCCTCGCCATAGACCTTGCCGCCGGCCTGCTGCAGGAACACCATCCAATAGCTCGCGGTGCCGCCGATGCCGGCCGGATCGCCATAGTTCAAGACGAAGCCGAAGCGCCCGTCGCGGGTCATCTCCTTGGCGCAGGCCTTGAATTCGTCCCAGGTCTTGGGCGCTTCCTTGAAGCCTGCCTGTTCCATCAGCTCCTTGTTGTAGAAGAGGGTCAAGAGCGAGAGGGTGAAAACGGCGCCATAGCGCTTGCCCCCCACCGTGGTGGTGGCGAAGCTGGTGGCCGGCAGGTCATCGACCAGGGCCTTGGGCAGGTTGTCGGCATAAGGGGTGAGGAAGGATTCGAATTCCGGCACCCAGCCGCAATTATAGGTGATGTCCCAGGGTGCTGCCCCCGAGGCGAAGGCCGTTGCCATCCGGTCATGCAGCTGCGGCCAGGCCAGCGTCTCATAGGCGACGGTGGCGCCATTGTCGGCCTGCCATTTGGCAAAGGCTTCTTCGGAGAATTTGGCGGCCCCGGGCGGCGCCGGATCGGGCGGCAGCGGCGAAAAGACATTGAGGGCTGCCGACTGGGCTTTGGCGCCCCCCTCGAACCAGCCGGGCATGGTGGTCATGGCGCCCGCCAGCGCGCCCGTCCCGAGGAATTGTCTGCGGTTAAAATTGTGGACCATTACCAAAACCTCCCTGTTTTCTTTGCTCTCTGAGGAGCATGGCGGCAGAGATTGACCCCAGATCGGGGTGATGTCAATAATTATTCAGTCATTCTGACTTACTAACTATAAACCTTTGCCTTTTTCGGGAATTTTCCATGCTGCTCAGCGCCACCAATGTCGTGAAAGCCAAGCTCATCAATCTGTGGGTGGTGTTCGATACGATCCGCATGAACAACGGCATCTCCCGCTCCGGCATTGCGGACGCGACTGGCCTTTCCAAACAGGCAAGCTCGGATCTCGTGGATGAGCTCATCGCCATGCGGTTCGTGCAGGAAACGAAGACGGCCGAAAGACGCGTCGGCAAACCCCCCACTCCGCTCGCCATCAATCCTTCCGGCGCCTTCTCGCTCGGCTTCCATGTCGATGTCGGGCAGATGTCGGCGATCGCCGTCAATCTCGCGGGCGAAGTGCTGCACCGGGAAGATCATGCGCTCAACGATCTCGAACCCGAGCATGCGGTGGTTCAGCTCGAACTGGCGACGCATCGGCTGATGCAGGCGACACAGATTCCCGAAGCGCAGTTCCTCGGCATCGGCCTTGCGACACCAGGCCCCTTCGCCGTGCCGGGCCTGAGCCCACCGCGCCTGCCGGGCTGGGATGGTCTCGCACTGCGCGGCCTTCTCAGCAAGGCAACAGGCTTTCCCGTATCGCTTGCCAATGACGGCCAATGCGCCATCGTCGCCGAATGGCGGTTCGGCGAAGCCGCAAGGCGGCTCACGAATTTCGTCTATGTCTATTTCGGCATCGGTCTCGGCAGCGGCGTCATGATCCATAGCGCGGCTTTCGGCGGCGCCAGCGGCAATGCCGGCGAGATCGGCCATATCACCGCGGTGCCGGGCGGCCATGACTGCATCTGCGGCAAGCGTGGCTGTCTTGAAACCTATGTGTCGGTCGACAGCGCCATGCGCTTTCTCTCGGCCCGCGGCATCGAGGTCGCCGGCCTGGCGGAATTCGCCGAACGCTTCGGTCCCGACGATCCTGCCCTCGCCGCCTGGATCGCGGAAGCGGTCGAACCCTTGCGCAACGGCCTCAATGCGATCGAGAACCTGTTCGATCCGCAGGTGATCATGCTGGGCGGCAATGCACCAGGCTGGCTGATCGATGCCTTCATGGCGCGGGCCGAGCCGCTCCTCCCCTCGGTCGGTCGGATCGAGCGGACGCTGCCGCGTATCATGAAGAGCGAGCTCGGGGTCGATGCGGTGGCACGAGGTGCCGCCGTACTTCCCTTGCTGGCGACCCTCAATCCACTCTATCGCGAACTCAATCCTTACGTGTGAAACGACGGATTACTGCCGCTTGCCCGTCTTCCCGTATCCGAGAAACGATAATGGGCAGGACAATGAGTGTAGCCAGTGAAGGACGGATGGCGTGAGAGGATCGCGCCAGCCCTGCAGGACGCGTGAGCCCTTATGCCGACCAGCCATCGGCAAAGCGCTGGGTCTTGAGAAAGGCCACAAGGCGTTCGCGAAAATCATGGTTGACCGGCCTTTCCGGAGCCTCTGCCGGCGGATCATCGGGAAAATCAGGCCAAGGCGATTGCGCGAACCAGCGCTTGAAGGCCTGAGCAAAGCGCGGCTCGCCGGCCCAGCCCTTCTGCCAGGGCTTGGGCCGGTTGACGAAATGATAGACATTGGGGCGGATCTCGTTCTCGAGATCGAGCAGCATGAAGTCGCCCATGAAATTGAAGCGCGGCGACAGCCTGGCAATGTCCCCTTTCAGAAGCGCGTTGAGCGCGCTCTGCTCGAAGCGCAGGCATAGTTGCGGGTTCTTCTCGATGAAGCGCAAGGTGCGGTTGCCGAGATCGGCTTTCGTCCATGCCTGGCGATCGATGACGGTGAGGCCGTTGTTGAAATAGAGCATGTCCGGCCTCATGCCGAGGCTCGAGCGATAGGCCTGGAACTCCGCCGCCAGATGGCCGCCGAAATCCATGTAGGAGATCATGTCGGTCGCCGCCGCCATGACCGCGCCGCCAAGGTCGAGCGAAATCAGCGGCGCCAGCCCCTCATTCACGATCGTCATGTCGGAATCGACCGGAATGATGCGGTCATACCGGGCGGGCAGCACCCGATCGAGGAAGAGCCTGCGGGTAATGGCATGCTCGCCATTGTTGTTGGTCGGAAGGTTGCGCGTCACATCATCGAAGGATGTGACGATCAGCTTGAGCCTGCCGCGCAAGCTCTCGTCGAGATCGGCGAAGCGCGGCCAGACATCCATCTCCTCGCAGACCAGGAAGAGATCGGCATCCGGCGGCAATCCACAATTGAGGATGTCGGAGGCAACGCTGAGCGCCGGCCCGAAGAACCGGCGATCAGGTGTCAGGCAAATGGCAGTCGGCACCGGTCCTAGTCGCGGGCGCGGCGGCGCTCGCGACGGGCCGCACCGGCGGCAGCCGTGTCGACGCCCTTGGCGAGCTCGGAGACCGCGCCCAGCCGCGTCTCGATCGTTTCGATCGAGGGACGCGCGCCCTTGCTATAGGTCTCAAGCGACTTGCGCATGGCCGCCAGATGATCGGGACTGGTGCCGCAGCAGCCGCCGATGATGCGGGCGCCGGCATCGAGCGCGATGCGGGCATAGTCCGCCATCAATTCGGGCGTGCCGGTATAATGGATATGGCCGTCGACATATTGCGGGATGCCGCAATTGCCCTTGGCGACGACATGCGCATCGGGACGCGCCGCGGTGATGCCGAGCACCGTGGCGACGAGCTCGGACGCGCCGACGCCGCAATTGGCGCCGATCGCCACCGGCTGGACGCTGAGCGTCGATGCCAGCTGGCCGAAAGCCTGCGGCGTGATGCCCATCATGGTGCGGCCGTTGGTGTCGAAGCTCATGGTGGTGACGATGGGAAGCCCGGCCTGGGCCGCGCCCTCCACCGCAGCGCGCAGCTCCTCTTCAGAAGACATGGTCTCGATCCACAGAACGTCGACGCCGCCTTCCTTGAGCGCCTTCGCCTGCTCGGCAAAAGCGGCAACCCCTTCCGCGTGGGACAGCGATCCGATCGGCTCGAAGATCTCACCGGTCGGACCGATGGAGCCGCCGACATAGACGGGCCTTGCCGAGGCATCGGCCTCGGCGCGGGCATTGCGGGCGGCGGCGATATTGATCTCGCGCACCTGGTCTTGCGCATTGTGCAGCTTCAGGCGGTGGCGGTTGCCGCCGAAGGTGTTGGTCAGGATGATGTCGGCGCCGGCCTCGATGAAGCGGCGATGCAGTGAGCGGACGCGATCGGGAAACTCGAAATTCCAGATCTCCGGGGCATCGCCCGAGGTAAGGCCCATCTGGAAATAATTGGTGCCGGTCGCCCCATCGGCGAGCAGCCAGGGGCGCGAATTCAGGGCTTCAACAAAGGACGGGCGGGTCATCGGACATTTCCTAAAGGATATATCATCATATAAACATATCTTTATATGAATTTCAACCGCCCTTATATGCCCGCCAGGGGCCATAAGATTGCGGTCCGGCCAGAAGGGCCAGTCGATCATTAATCACATAACGGTCCGGATTCTGGCTCGCCGGCGGCATGTCATGGTCGCGAATGGCCGTCAATGCCGCCTTGAGATCCACAAGATCATGCCGGGTTAGTTTCGGGGACTCATCCGTCCCCTCCTCGCCATGGGCGCCAAGGATGAGCATGTCGGCCGGCAACTGGCCGGTCAGCGTCTCGGCGCTCGCCAGATAGTCCGGCAGCGATGCGCCCGGTGTCTGGGCGTAGAGATTGCCGAGATAGAGAAAATCGGCAGCCAGCAGGACGCGACGCTCCCTGTCGAAGAGCGAAATCGATTCAGGCGAATGGCCGGGTGTGGCGATGATCTCGAGCCCTCTTCCGCCCAGATCGATGCGATGACCGATCGGCCACCAGCGTTTGATGATATGTGGCACCCAGGTCATGTCTTCATATGAGCCCAGGAACATTTCCTCGGGCGCATGCAGCAGGCCGTCCTTCTCGCAGGCGCGCAGCATCGGCAGATCGACAAGCGCCGTCTCGGGGAAGCGATGAAAATTGCCGGTGTGGTCGTAGTGAAGATGAGAAAGCAGCACAGTCACTGGCCGATCCGTGAGGCTCGCGACGACGGGAGCGATGTCGCGCAGGCCCGGTCCCGTATCGAACAACAGCGCCCGCTCGCTGCCAACGACCAGATAATTCCAGTTGATCTGATGATATTTCGGCTCACCGATGCCGTAGAGGCCGGAGCCGAAGGCCTCGATCAGATACCAGTCGTCAAACCAGTGCAGCTTGGGCTTGGACATCATGGGCCTTCACATCCAGGATTGTTGATTGCGCGGCAACAGCCCTTCTGGATCGATCGCCCTGAGGGACGGCGCATCCGGCTCGTTCCATCGCCAAAGAACCACGCAGCTCCCCCCAGGCGACATCGTGGAGGGATAGATCACGCCGTCAAAACCTTGGGCAAGAAGCCGCTCGCGAATGTCGTATGTTTTCGGATTGCGGCCCTTACCGAGGTCGTCGCGCCAGTTGCATCTGTGAATGTCCGGCGCGATCTTCCACTGGCTCATTACATCTGCAGCAGTGAGATCGGCCAGAGACGCACCCCCGAGCTCGATCTGTATGATGAGCGCGGGATGTTGGACGAATCCCTGATTGTACTCTGCCCATGCAGTCGAGAGCTCGCGTGCCGCATAGATTGCAGGCGAACCGACGGGATTCCAGCGACCGCCAAAACGCCTTGCGCCCTCTCCCGAAAGCGGCGCATGAGCCCAGCGCGGTACATAAGCTCTCCACAGCAGTTGAATGGAGGCGGCGTCTGCCTCACGCATAGACGCCGGAGCGCACTGCTTCGAGATAAGCCAAGACCTTGCCCGCCTCTCCCTCGCTCACGAGGTCATAGGCCGTCTTGCCTGCCCAGCCCGGAATCGGCTGATGCTTGAACCAGATCACGGCACGGCTCTCATCGCCCGTCATCTCAATCGCCATGGAAAGAATCCGCACCACGGGGCTTAGCGCCTGATCGACCTTGCGGGCTCCCGACTTGGCGGTCAGCGTATTTCGCGCCACCCCTATGAGCTTGGCCAGTTCCGATTGATTGATCCCCAACACTTCGCAGACACGCGGTGCAGATAAAAAGGGCGACTGCTCCTCGCTGAAATGACCGGCAGCGACTTCCAGACCAGCGGTATTCATCGTGAATCTCGCTCAGATTGATACATACCCGCTCAAAATAAGGGCAATTCAGGTAAAAATCAAGCTCGCTCAATGCCCAGATTACGCCCGTTCGGTGCCGTAATAGAGCGAGACGACATGCTGGGCTTCGGCGAAGAACAACCACCGTTCGACCGCGGCGGCGGCGGCGGCGAGCAGGAAGGCAAGCACGGAAAACGGGATTGCCAGCGTCGCTGACGGGATCGTCAGAACGGTTGCGAGAATGGCGAGCACCAGCAGGATCATCACCGTGCGGCGAAGCTTCTCGGCATGCTTGCGGGCCACGACAAAACCCATCTCCTTCATGATGAAGTTCTCGGCCGTATGCGGCACTTCCCATTGCCGGACCTTCTCGCCCTGTCGCGCAAGTCCGGTCGCCGCCTCGATGGTGCGAGTCTTGGGATCGCTGTCGATCCCGCGCCAATAGAGGATCTTCAGCACCAGCGTCAGGACCAGGGCGACGACCGCGAGACCGGCCTGGAAGATCTGATAGAGCCCGAAGACCGATGCGATGGCCATCAGGAGGACGGCGCCGGTCGCAAGCGCGAAAGCAAGATAGACCGGGACGGTCAGCGGCTGATGCCATTGCCTTATGGTGGTGAGGGTCGAATAGATCTTGGCGGTGCAGAAGACGGTGACGGCGCACATCAGCACGGTGGCCAGACCGGCAAGGCCAAGCCATCGCGGCTCGTCGAGGAAGCCCAGCCAGAGCGCGCCGAAGACAAGGGCCGGTGCGAAGGTGATGACGGAGGCCACACCCTCGCGCGACAGCCAGGACGATCGCCATTGCGAAAAAGCCCGCCAGGCGCGTTCGGGACGGCCCAGATGGAAGGTCGACGACAGAAGGCCGAGCGTGATCAGGCCCAGGGCAATCACCAGCGCCGTCCCGCCAAACCACAGGCTCGACGCCCGGCCGTGATTGAATCCAACCAATCCCAACAGCGCCAGCAGGCCATAGCCGGCCCCCGATGCGGTGGTGAACAGGATGACGGAATAGGCCGGATGCATCTGACTATCGGCTCAGCAGGCGATCGGCCCAGCGGAAGAAATCATCGACGCGCGACTTCCCCTCGCTCATCGTTTCAGGCTCGCTCGGTGTCGCTTTCATCTTCTCACTGCTGCGCTTGCGGGGCGGGAGATATTTGTTCACCGGCTTGTAGCCCATCTCCGGCAAGAGATCATAGCCGCCACGCTCGGCCACGAGACGCGACACTTTGCTCTCGGCATCCCCCAGATCGCCGAAATGGCGCGCCCCCGTGGGGCAAGCCTTTACGCAGGCCGGGACGCGATCCTCCACGGCGAAATTGTCGTTGTAGATGCGGTCGACGCAGAGCGTGCATTTCTTCATCACGCCATGGTCATAGTCATATTCGCGCGCGCCATAGGGACAGGCCCAGGAGCAGAGCTTGCAGCCGATGCAGGTTTCCGGATTCACCAGGACGATGCCGTCCTCGGCGCGCTTGTAGGACGCCCCGGTCGGACAGACGGTCACGCAGGCAGGCTCCTCGCAATGCAGGCACGAGCGCGGGAAATGCACGATGCGCGATTGCTCGTCCTCCGGCGCCTTCACCTCATAGCCGTGGATGCGGTTGAGCCAGGTGCCTTCCGGCGAAGCGCTGTAGGCCTGTCTGTCGTTGAGTGGCGCCGAATAGCCTTGCGTGTTCCACTCCTTGCAGGACGTGGCGCAAGCCTGGCAGCCGACGCAAGTGTCGAGATCGATGACGAGGCCGAGCTTCTTCTGGTTGGATGACGGCGTTGGAAGCGATGTCATGCGCGTCTCCTGCCGGCGATCCAGCCGAAACTCTTCAATGTCGGGAATTGCGGCGCGCTGATCCCGCTCCCGTCTTCCGCCTTTTCGATCCTGACGCGCAGATCATACCAGGCGGCCTGGCCCGTGACCGGATCGGAATTGGAATAACGATAGCCGCCGTCGCGCTCCGGCAACAACTCGGCGATCAGGTGGTTGAGCAGAAAACCCTTCTTCGCTTCCGGCGCATCGGGGGCGAGCGCCCAGGCGCCCGAGCGCTTGCCGATCGCATTCCATGTCCACACCGTGTGCGGATTGACGCCATCCATGAGCTTCACCTGCACCTTGATGCGGCCCGTCGCCGAGATGACATTCACCCAGTCACCGTCGCTCAGGCCCATCGCCTCGCCGCGCGAGCGCGCCAGATAGAGCCAGTTGCGGCCGAGAATCTGCCGGAGCCAGGCATTTTGCGAACCCCAGGAGTGATACATCGCCATCGGCCGCTGGGTGATCGCATGGAGCGGAAACTCCTTGTGATCGCGCAGGCTCTCTTCGAGCGGCTCATACCAGCCGGGCAAAGGATCGAAATAGGTGATGAGACGCTTGCGATACTCTTCGGGCGGCGTGATCGCGCCATGGCCTTCCGCCGCCAGGCGGAATTTCTGCAAGGGCTCGAGATAGAGCTGGAACACGATCGGATCGGGCCTGCCGATGAAGCCGAAGGAGGTCGCCCATTCGAGATAATCGCGGTTGGCATGGCGATAGTATTTCACATGATCGGGCAGCTCGTAGAACCAGTGGCAGCCATTCTCGATATAGCGCTCGAGCTGCTTCGGGTTCACGTCGCCGCGTCCGTGGAAGACGCCTTCCTTGCCGCGCCAGCCGGCCAGCGGTCCGATGCCGGGGCTGCGCTCATGATTGACCATGTAATCGGCATAGCCGCCGGGATAGCGCGGCGTGCCATCCTCATTCGTCATGCCGGTGAGGCCGAGCCTGGCACCCAGATCGAGCAGCACCGTCTGGAACGGGCGCACATCGCGATCGGGCTCGACGACCGGCTGGCGAATGGCATCGGCCGGGCCATCCGCTTCCGAGATCGGCCGGTCGAGCAGCGAGATACAGTCCCAGCGCTCGAGATAGGTCGTGTCGGGCAGGATCAGATCGGCATAGTGCACCATTTCCGAAGCATAGGCGTCGGAATAGATGATATGCGGGATGACATAGTCGCCTGTTGCTTCATCCTTCGCGGTGAGATGGCCCGTCGTCTCGGCGACATTCATCGCCGAGTTCCAGCTCATATTCGCCATATAGAGAAAGAGCACATCGATGCCGTAAGGATCGCGCTTGGCGGCATTGGCGATCACGGTATGCATCATGCCGTGCGCGGCGAAAGGCGCTTCCCAGGAATAGGCCTTGTCGATGCGCTGCGGCTTGCCGTCCTTGTCGATCAGCAGGTCTTCGGGCGCAGTGACAAAGCCCAGAGGTGGGCCGGGCAATGCAGTATTGGGCTTGACCTGCCCCGGCTTGCCGGCGGGCTTGATGCCGGGCGGTGCGGGCTTCGGGAATGGCGGGCGATAGCGGAAGCCACCCGGCACATCGATGGTGCCGAGGATGATCTGCAGCAGATGCAAGGTGCGGCAGGTCTGGAAGCCGTTCGAATGCGCCGAGATCCCGCGCATCGCATACATCGAGACCGGACGGCCGATCATCTTGTCATGGATGCGCCCGGCCCAGTCGCGCCAGCCGATATTGAGGCAGAGCTCTTCCTCGAAGGCCGTCTTCGCAAGCTCGGCAGCGATGCGGCGGATGGTGTCGGCCGGGATGCCGCAGGTCTCGGCGACTTTCGCCGGCGAATAATCGTCGGACAGGAAGCGTTCCGCCAGCAGCATGAAGGAAGGCACCGCGCGGCGGCCATCGACCAGCGTGACCTCGCCGATGAGCTTGGGCGATGTGTCGGCGCGATGGGCCGAGAGCGGCCGGCCGATCACCGCGTCATAGATCAAAGGCTCGCCATTGGCGTTGCGCGCGAAAGTCCCGTCATCGGCCTGGCCCGGATTGCGGATCACCAGCCAGGCGGCATTGGTGTAGCGGGCGAGATAATCGAGATCGACCTTCCGGTTGCGCAGCAACTCATGGATGAGGGCGCCGGCAAACAACCCATCCGTGCCGGGTCGGATGCCGATCCACTCATCGGCGATCGCCGAATAGCCGGTGCGCACCGGATTGATGGAGACGATCTTCACGCCCCGCGCTTTCAGCTTGCCGAGGCCGATCTTGATCGGGTTGGAGGCATGATCCTCGGCGACGCCGAACAGGAGGAAATATTTTGTGTGCTTCCAGTCAGGCTCGCCGAACTCCCAGAAGGAGCCGCCGAATGTATAGAGGCCGGCGGCCGCCATGTTCACCGAGCAGAAGCCGCCATGGGCGGCATAATTGGGGGTGCCGAATTGCGTCGCCCACCAGCCGGTGAGACCTTGCGACTGATCGCGACCGGTGAAGAAGGCGAGGCGCTTGGGGTCTTCGCTGCGCACTTTCGCGAGCCAGGACGTCGCAAGCGTGAGCGCCTCCTCCCATTCGATCTCGCGAAACTCACCCGAGCCCCGCTCGCCCACGCGCAGCATCGGCTTCGACAATCGGGCGGGCGAATAATGCTGCATGATGCCGGAGGCACCCTTGCCGCAGATCACGCCCTTGTTTACCGGATGGTCGCGATTGCCCTCGATATATTTGACCGTGCCGTCCTTCAGATAGACTTTGATCCCGCAGCGGCAGGCGCACATATAGCATGTGGTCGTCTTGATCTCGTCCCAGGTCTTGAGCGAGGTATCGATCTTGGGCTGGGTCATCAACGTCATGGGACTCGGGGACTGGCTGGCCAAACTAAAGGATGGGACCAGACTGAACCATAGGGCCAAAGACCGCGGATAGCAGGCGCCAGAAGCGTCTATCCGCTGAAATGTTAAGAGCTTGGCCACAGGCGTCGGGCCGGCCAGGTTGAGATCAATTCACCAGTTTCCATATTGTTGCCGGCAGTTTTGGCCCTATGATGGGTCCAGAGGTGCCCCTTGCGCGACTGGCTGGTTCATATACGACGCCACAATCATTCGAGCCTGCAGACGCAGATTCGCGAAGCCCTGGTGGCTGCCATCCTCGACGGGCAGCTTGCCCGCGACGAGCCCATCCCCTCGACCCGCAAGATGGCGAAGAGCCTCGGCGTGTCGCGCAACACGGTGGTGCTTGCCTATCAGGGGCTTCTCGATGACGGCTATCTGGCGGCGCGCGAGCGCTCCGGCTATTTCGTCGCCGACAAGGCGCTCGAGACCGCGATCAAACCGGCCAGGGCAGCTCCGGGCGCCGCACCGGCTCAGCCCGGCACCGATCCGCACTGGAAGGCGCGCCTCCTCAAGCATCCCGCCGCCCAGGCCAATATCTTCAAGCCGCTCGACTGGCAGAGCTACACCTATCCCTTCATCTATGGGCAAGTGGACCACAATCTCTTCCCGCTGGCCGAATGGCGCGACTGCGCCCGCCAGGCGCTCGGCAAGAAGTGGCTGGGCACCTGGACCAATGACACCTGGGCGTTCGATGACCCCCTGCTGGTCGAGCAGATCCGCCGCCGCATCCTGCCGCGCCGCGGCATCATGGCGAGCGATGACGAGATCCTGATCACGCTCGGCGCCCAGAATGCCCTCTATCTCATCGTGAGCCTGCTCGTCGACGAGAAGAGCCGCGTCGCCATGGAGGAGCCGGGCTTCCCCGACATGCGCAACATCTTCCGGCTCAAGACCCAAAAGGTCGCGCTGGTGCCGGTCGATGAGGGCGGCCTCACGCTCAATGACGACGTGGCATCGGCCGATCTCGTCTTCGTGACGCCGAGCCACCAGTTTCCGACCACCGCCACCATGCCCCTGGCGCGCCGCCTCGACCTTCTCAAGCTCGCCTCGCAGCGGAATTTCGTCATCATCGAGGATGACTACGAGTTCGAGACGAACTATGTGAACGAGCCCTGCCCGGCGCTCAAATCCCTCGATGACGAGGGGCGCGTCATCTATGTCGGCTCGTTGTCCAAGACCTTGTTTCCGGGCCTGAGACTCGGCTTCCTCGTCGGGCCGAAGGCCTTTGTCGAAGAAGCGCGCGCGCTGCGCCGGCTCATGGTGCGCCATGCGCCCAACAACAACCAGCGCACGGCCGCCCTGTTCCTGTCGCTTGGCCACCATGACACGCTGATCCGCCGCCTGCACAAGGCCTATCGCAGCCGCTGGGAAATCATGGGCGCGGCGCTCCAGACGCATATGCCGGATGCGGCCCGCATTCCCTCCTTCGGCGGCACCAGCTTCTGGGTCGAAGGCCCCAGGATGCTCGACAGCGAAGCGCTCGGCAAGCATGCGGCGACGCGCGGCATCGTCATCGAGCCCGGGCGCATCCATTTCGGGGCCGAGTCCGCGCCCAACAATTTCTTCCGCCTCGCCTTCTCCTCGATCGATGAGAAGAAGATCGAGCCCGGCATCAACCTGCTTGCCGAGACGATCGCCGAAGCGTCGAGGAAGGCCGCCGAATAAACGAAGCTACTCGCAAATCCGATAGTTGCCGGACTTGCCGTGGAGGCCGAGATCGAAGTGATAGTGCTCGGCATGGGCGGCATTGGCGCCAGGCCCCAACACTGTGGTGAAATAACCACAGGCCGAGACGCGCAAGGCCATCAGCCAGCGGCTTTCGACATTGTCCGTCCTGGCGACATTGGCGACAGGCAGGCTTAGTCTGTCCTCGAGCTTGAACGCCGCAATGTCGACGGCATTGCCGGCGGCATGCTCGCTGATCTTCGTGGTCGTGTCGCCATTGCGGGCACGGCATTCATAGCCGGGTCCGGTGGCAATCGCCGCCAGCGCCTCACCCGTATGAGCCTTGACCACGGGGGCTGCGACATCGGCCACCCACGAGGTGAAGCGCTTGGCGAAGATGCAGTTCAGGACCGGCGCGCCCGGGAAATCGACCTTGCCGGCCGGCGTCTCGATGGCGGTGATCCGCACCGGATTGACCACGGTGCATTTCCGATCGGCCGCCGGAATCTCGGCAATGGTGAAGCGCGCGCCAAGGGCACCGAGCTCGGTGCGGCAGCTTGCGAAATCATCACCGGGGGCCGGCTTGTCCTCTTCCGGCGCTTCAGCCTGTGGCTGCGCCGGCTTCGCTTCCGGTACGGGATCAGGCGTCTGTCCCCGCTCAGGCTTGGGGCGGGGAAGGACGATCACCGATGCGGTCTCGGGCTCGGCCTTCGGCTCCTCCAGCTGAGCCGCCTCGGGCTCGACAAATCCGGGTGCGGGCGCTGCGTCCAGAACCGGCTTGGGCTTCGGCAAAGGCGGCCTCACTCTTTCGGCCGCATCGACAGGTGAATGCGCAAGGATAAGACAACAGGCCAGCACGAACCCGCGCAGTGCTATGCATTTCATGCGAAGCCCCCATTTCCGCCGTCAAGTTCCCCAAGGCCTTGAACTGAGATATGGGCTGCAGCATGACCTCTCTCGCGCCCCAGGACAACAAGCTTCTTGCCATGCTCTGCGCCTGCGGCGCCGTCGGTATCGCCTCTTCCGGCGATACGGTCGTCAAATATCTGAGCGAAACTTTTCCGGTTCACCAGATCCTGTTCATCCGCTGCCTGATCGGGATTCCCATCCTTGCCTTCATCGTTCACAAGAATGCCTCCCTTGCCAGCCTGATGGGACCTGGTACGGCCTTGAGCCTAACGCGCGGGCTGATCATGAGTTCCGCCTATCTCGCTTTCATCCTGTCGATCGCGGCCATGCCGATGGCCGATTCCGTCGCCATCTATTTCGCCATGCCGCTGATCGTGGCGCTCTTGGCCGGACCCATGCTGGGCGAGCAGGTGAAGCTGCATCGCTGGATTGCCATCATCGGCGGTTTCATCGGCGTGATGATCATGATCAATCCGGGCGGCGGCGTGCTCGAGCCTGCGGCCTTCCTCGCCCTTTATTCGGCAGCGGGTTACGCGTTCTGCCAGACGCTGGCGAGGCGGGTGGTGCGTAATGTCAGCCCCTCCGCCATGGGCTTCCATACCAATGCCATGTATCTCGCTGTCGCGATCACGCTCGCCATCCTGTTCGGCGTCATCGACATGGGCGTCGTGGAGAACAAGAGCCTCGCCTTCCTGACCCGGCCCTGGCATTGGCCGTCGGCCCTCGAGCTCTCGGCCATGCTGCTTCTCGGCTCGACGGTGGCGGTCGCCATGGTGCTGTTCGGCATGGCCTATAAAAGCGCGGAGTCGAGCTTCGTCGCGCCCTTCGAATATACCGCCATGTTCTGGGCCATGGCCTTTGGCTTCCTGATTTTCGGCGATGTCCCCGGCCCCAGGACCCTGTGGGGCGGCGCCATCGTGCTGGCGGCCGGCCTGTTCATGCTGTGGGCGGACCGGCGAATCGACAGAATTTCCCTCAAATCGGCGGGGGTTGTCGGCACATCGCCCCCGGGAGTATAAGCCCGGCGCGCATAAAGGGCCGGCCAGAACTGGCCCGACGCAGCCAGGTGAACTGGTTCTAGAGGGCAACCGGCGACTAGCATAATTCCGACAACCATCAATCCGGATCGCGGCGCGTTCAGAGCCCCGCGTCCTTTGGGAGTTCTTCCATCATGCTGATTGGCGTTCCGAAAGAGATCAAGAATCACGAATACCGGGTGGGCATGACGCCGCTCGCGGTTCGTGAAGCCGTGCGCCACGGCCACAAGGTATGGGTCCAGGCAGGCGCCGGACTCGGCATTGGCGCCTCCGATGAAGACTACAAGACCGCGGGCGCCCAGCTCATCCCGACGCCCGAAGAGATCTTCGCCAAGGCCGACATGATCGTGAAGGTGAAGGAGCCGCAGGCGGTCGAGCGCAAGATGCTGCGCGAGGGCCAGATCCTCTACACTTACCTGCATCTGGCGCCAGATCCGGAACAGACCAAGGACCTGGTGATGTCGGGAGCCATCTGCATCGCCTATGAGACCGTCACCAATTCGCGCGGCGGCCTGCCGCTGCTCGCCCCCATGTCGCAAGTGGCGGGGCGCATGTCGATCCAGTCGGGCGCCCATTGCCTGGAGAAGGCGCAAGGCGGCTCGGGCATCCTGCTCGGCGGCGTGCCGGGCGTGTCGCCGGCCAAGGTCGTCATTCTCGGCGGCGGCGTCGTCGGCACCAATGCGGCAGCGATGGCCATGGGCCTTGGCGCCGATGTCACCATCCTGGAAAAGAGCACCGACCGGATGGAAGAGCTCGTCGCCCGTTTCGGCACGCAGCTCAAGACGCTTTATTCGACGCAAGGCGCTGTCGAGGATGAATGCGCCAAGGCCGATCTCGTCGTCGGCGGCGTGCTGATCCCGGGGGCCGCGGCGCCCAAGCTCGTGACCCGCAAGATGCTCAAGGACTGGAAGAACGGTTCGGTGCTCGTCGATGTCGCGATCGACCAGGGCGGCTGCGCCGAGACATCGAAAGCGACGACGCATGCCGATCCGACCTATGTGGTCGACGGCGTCATCCATTACTGCGTCGCCAATATGCCGGGCGGTGTGGCGCGCACCTCGACCTATGCGCTCAACAATGTGACGCTGCCTTTCGGTCTCAGGATTGCCGACAAGGGTTACAAGCAGGCGCTGCTCGAGGATCATCACCTCAGGGCCGGGCTCAATGTCTGCATGGGCAAAGTGACCTACAAGGCGGTCGCCGACGATCTCGGCTATGAATATGTGCCGGCCGAGAAGGCGCTCGCGGCCTGAGCAGATTTGACAGGCGCTTTCCGGCGTAGGACGGTCCCCGGAACAGCCCGCATTCCGGCGGGCTGCTTCCGGACGGAGCGGCGCCATGAGCAAGGTCAAAGTCCGCAAGGGAATGCCGAGCGTCGCCTTGAGCAAGGCGGAATTCGCCGAGCGCTTCAGGGCGCGCTTCCATGATCCGATCTTCGCCGCAAATGCGGAAGACATCGGGTCCCTGCTGCCCAGGGCCTGGACCTCCTATCATGACTACCACAAAAGCCCACGCACGCGGAAAGCGGGAAAAGGCTTCGCCGATCCCTCATACGACCTCCCGGTCGAATGGTACGCGACACATCAGGCCATTGCGAAGGCAGAGCGCGAGCATCGCAATCCGAAATCGCGCGCCCGCATCCTGATCATCAATGGATCGATGCGCAGTGACCAGTCATGCCCGGGCGAAATGTCGAAAAGCTGGCGGCTCACGACAATGGCGCGCAAGGTTGTCGAGGCCGAACGCGGTTTCGAAGCGGACGTCCTCGATCTCAGCCGTCTCACTTCCGAATATGGCCGCGTGATCTATCCGTGCAAGGCCTGCGTCTCGACCGCCATGCCGCTCTGTCACTGGCCCTGCTCCTGCTATCCCAATCATGCCATCGGCCAGGTGAATGACTGGATGAACGAGATCTATCCCCTGTGGGTCAGGGCGCAGGGGATCATGATCGTCACACCGGTCAACTGGTACCAGGCGCCGGCCGGGCTCAAGGCGATGATCGACCGGCTCGTCTGCGCCGATGGCGGCAATCCCGATCCGACCTCGACGCATGGCAAGGACCCGGCCGCCGCAAAGGCGCTCGAGCTCAAGGGGTGGCCCTATCCGCGCCACCTCGCCGGCCGCCTGTTCTCGATCGTCGTGCATGGCGATGCCTCGGGCACCGAGAATCTGCGCCGCATCCTGACCGACTGGCTCACCGATATGGGACTGGTCGCGGCGGGGCCCAAAGCCATCCTCGATCGCTATATCGGCTATTATCGGGACTATGCGACGAGCCATGACGATCTCGATGCCGACAGGGACCTGCAGGAAGAAGTGCGCAATGCGGCGCGTGTCCTCGTCGCGGCGGTCAGGCTGCAGCGCCGGGGCAAGCTCACGCAACCCGACGCCGGAATCAAGGATCCGCGACCAAAATAAGATTGACCCCTTGCTGCGCTTCGCTAGCTTCGGGGCTCGATGATCGAGGCTTTCGCACTTCTGCTCTTATGCCAGCTTGCCGGCGAAGTCCTGTCGCATGGCTTCAACTTGCCGATGCCGGGCCCGGTCGTCGGATTGCTGCTGCTGTTCGCCGGCCTGTTCGCGGCGCAGAAATTCGTTTCCGTCACGCCGCAGTCGATCAATGACACCTTGCTTGGCCGGGCGACCGGCGGATTGCTGCAGCATCTCTCGCTTCTCTTCGTGCCCGCAGGCGTCGGTGTCATCGACCATCTGAGCCTGGTCAACAGCTATGGGCCGGTTCTCTTCCTGGCGCTTCTCGTCTCCACGGCGCTCGCTCTTGCCGTGACCGCGCTCGTCTTTACCGGCGTCAAGCGCTGGCAGTCCGGCGGGAGATCGTCATGACGCCCGCCTTCGAGCTCTGGGTCTATCTTTCCTCCACGCCGCTTCTGTGGCTGACGGTGACGCTCATCGTCTGGATCGTGGCCGACCGCATCGCCCTCGCTTCGGGACGGCATCCGGCGGTCAATCCCGTGCTGATCGCGATCATCGTGCTGGGCGCCGTCCTGATCCTCACCGGCACCTCCTTCGCCACCTATTTCCAGGGCGCGCAGTTCGTGCATTTCCTGCTCGGCCCCGCCATCGTGGCGATCGCCGTGCCGCTCTACCGCAACTTCGACAAGGTGAAGGAAAACCTGCTGCCGATGGCGGCAGCTCTCATCGCCGGATCGGTGACGGCAGCCGTCTCGGCGCTCGGCATCGCCGCGCTCTTCGGCGTGCCCGATCCGGTGCTCGCATCGCTCGCACCCAAATCGGTGACGGCCGGCGTCGCCATGGGCATTGCCGAGAGATTTGGCGGCGAGGCCGCGCTCACCGCCGTCCTCGTCGTCACTACCGGCCTTGTCGGCGCCATCATCGTGACGCCGCTCATGAACGCCCTCGGCCTCAGGGACTATGCCGCGCGCGGCTTCGCGGCGGGCCTTGCCGCGCATGGCATCGGCACGGCGCGCGCTTTCGTGGTCGATGAGGTGGCCGGCACCTTCGCCGGCATCGCCATGGCGCTCAATGCGGTGGTGACCGCTCTCATCCTGCCCCTCATCCTCTATTGGTTCCTCGCATGATCCTTTCTGGCATGACGTGATGAGCGCGATTGGAATCTTGAAATCAGCCTGCCGCTGGACGTAAAACCGGCGCCCATTTTTGCAGATCACACGCATGAAGGAGAAGCCGATGTCCGGCACCGCGAAAGCCATCAAGCATATCGAGAACGACAAAGTGATCGTCACCGAATACCGCTTCGCGCCCGGCGCCAATACCGGCTGGCACCGGCACGGCCACGATTATGTCGTGGTGCCGCTGATGGACGGCAAGGTGAAGCTCCTCACCGCGCAGGGCGAGAACTTCGCCGAGATGAAGAAGGGCGTGCCCTATTTCCGCAACGAGGGCGTCGAGCATGACGTCATCAATGCCAATGACGGCGAATATGCCTTCATCGAGATCGAGATCAAATAGAACCGCAGCATGTTTGACGGATATATCATCTGCGGCACGCCGCGCACCGGCAGCACGCTGCTGTGCGATCTCCTGGCATCCACGAAGGTGGCCGGCAATCCCGATTCCTTCTATCGCCGGCAATCCATATCCTGGTGGGCCGGTGAATGGAATTTGCCGAGCCCCGACACGATGAGTAGTGATGAGTTCAACATATTGTTTCTCGAGGCGGCCATCAGGGCCGGAAAAGGCGAAACCGGCATCTTCGGCCTCCGGCTGATGCGGGAAAATCTGGACGAGCTCTCGGCGATCCTGGACCGGATATATCCGGGGCTTCCCTCGGACAGAGCGCGCTTCGAGAAGGCCTTCGGCAAGCTTCTCTATTTGCATCTCTCGCGCGAGGACAAGCTGGCGCAGGCCATTTCGCTGGTCAAGGCGGAGCAAACCGGGCTTTGGCATATCGCTCCCGACGGAACCGAGATCGAGAGGGTGGCGCCGCCGCAAGCCCCTCAATATGACTTCGCGCGGATCAGGCAGGAGGTCGCCGAGCTCGAGAGCTACGACGCGGCCTGGAATTCGTGGTTCGAGGAGCAAGGCATAATCCCGCTGCGCCTCTTCTATGAGCGGCTTTCCGCCGAGCCCGCCGCAACATTGATCCGCATCTGCGAGGCCCTCGGCGTTCCGGCGCCGAATGCCGCAGATGTCAGGCCCGGCGTCGCCAAGCTTGCCGATGAGACAAGCCTCGACTGGATGCGGCGCTATCGGTCGGACCTCAAAGCGGCGTCATAAAACTGTAAACTCCGCGACTAGAGTGCGGGCCCTGAAGATGGACCCGCATTTCACGCCCGAACAGCCCCTGCCCTCCTTCGCGCAGCATCTGGTGGCGCTCGACGGCATATTGCCCGAGGACGACTTCGCCCGGCTGGTCGAGGAGGTCGAGAAGCTGGTCGAGACCGAGCGCAGTTATCTGCCGGCACACAAGAAAGGCGGCACCGTCGCTTATGAAACACTGGAACGCCGGGCGCCCCGCCTGGTGGCGCTCTATCGCTCGCAAGCCTTGCGCAGCCTCGTCTCCAATATCGTCCGCCTGCGAGTCGAGCCGACACCTTTGCATGACCAAAGCTCCTGCTCGGTGCTCTTCTATGACAAGCCCGGCGATCATATCGGCTGGCACTATGATCATAATTTCTACAGGGGCCGCCATTTCACCGTCCTGATCCCGATGATCAACCGTGGGCGCGAGCCGAGCGGGCTTTCGCAGGCCCGTCTCATGGTGCGGCAGAGCCGTCGCGACCGGGTGATCGCCACGCCGCCCAATACGATGATCGTCTTCGAAGGTGCCGAAGTGCGCCATAAGGTTACCCCCATAGCGGAGGGCGAAAAGCGGGTAGTCTGGAGCATGACCTACTGCACCGATCCCCGGAACTCGGCGTTCCAGGGCGTGGCGCGACGGATCAAGGACACGGCCTTCTTCGGGTTGAGGGCGCTCTGGACCTGATCGCTTGCCGGAACTGGCGCTTTCATGGTGCCAGATGCCAGAATAGGGAAACTCACCCCCTCTTCCCGTCCAGGAGCCCGCCATGCCTAAAATGTCCGCTTCCGAAGCCTTTGTCGAAACGCTTGTCGCCTATGGCGTCAAGGATGTGTTCGGAATCGTCGGCTCCGCCTATATGGACGCGCTCGACCTGTTTCCGACCGCCGGCATCCGCTTCATCCCGACCGCGCATGAGCAAGGTGCGGGCCATATGGCGGACGGCTATTCGCGCGTCTCGGGCCGCCACGGCGTCTGCGTCGCGCAGAACGGCCCCGGCATCACCAATTTCGTCACCTCGACGGCGGCTGCCTATTGGGCCCATTCACCGGTGGTGGTGATCACGCCCGAAACCGGCTCGGCCACCATCGGCCTCGGCGGCTTCCAGGAGACCGAGCAGCTGCCGATCTTCTCCAAGATCACCAAATACCAGGCGCATGTCTCCAAGCATCCGCGCATGGCCGAGCTCACCGCGCGCTGCTTCGACATGGCGATGTCGGAGCGCGGCCCGACCCAGCTCAACATCCCGCGCGACAATTTCTACGGCGAAGCGGAGTACGAGATCGCCAAGCCGCGCAAGATCGCCCGCGGTCCCGGCGCCGATGCCGATCTCGACGAGGCCGCCGATCTTCTCGCCAAGGCGAAATTCCCGGTGATCGTCTCGGGCGGCGGCGTCATCTTCTCTGACGGTGTTGCGGAATGCGTGGCGCTGGCCGAGCAGCTCTCGGCTCCCGTCGTCAATTCCTATCTCCACAATGACAGCTTCCCGGCCAAGCATCCCTTGTGGTGCGGGCCGCTCGGCTATCAGGGCTCGAAGGCCGGCATGAAACTCATCGCCGAGGCCGATGTGGTGCTGGCGCTCGGCACCCGTCTCGGCCCCTTCGGCACGCTGCCGCAGCATGGCCTCGATTACTGGCCGAAGAACGCCAAGATCATCCAGGTCGACAGCGACCATCGCATGCTAGGCCTGGTGAAGCAGATCTCGGTCGGCATTGTCGGCGATGCGAAGGAAGCGGCGAAGGCGCTTTCCTACCGGCTCGCCAACCGCAAGCTCGCGGCTTCAGCAAATGCCGATGAGCGCAAGAAGAAGATCAAGGCCGAGAAGGACGCCTGGGAGAAGGAGCTCGACGGCTGGGCGCATGAGAAGGACGACTGGTCGCTCAAGATCGCCAAAGGCTCGCCCTATATGCATCCGCGCCAGATGCTGCGCGAGCTCGAGAAGGCGATGCCCGGCAATGCGATGGTGTCGACCGACATCGGCAATATCTGCTCGGTGTCCAATTCCTATCTGCGCTTCAACCAGCCCAATTCGATGTTCGCGGCGATGAGCTTCGGCAATTGCGGCTATGCGCTGCCCGCCATCATCGGCGCCAAGGTGGCGGCGCCCGACCGCCCGGCGATCGCCTATGTCGGCGACGGCGCCTGGGGCATGAGCTTCGCCGAGATCCTGACCTGCGTGCGCGAGGACATTCCGGTGACGGCGGTGGTCTTCCACAACAAGCAGTGGGGGGCCGAGAAGAAGAATCAGGTCGACTTCTACGATACCCGCTTCCTCGGCGTTAACCTCAAGAATCCGAGCTGGGCCGAGGTCGCCCGCTCGCTCGGTGCCGAAGGGGTCACCATCGACAAGCTCGGCGATGTCGGCGAGGCGCTGGACAAGGCCTGCGATGCCCAGAAGAAGGGCAAGACGACCGTCATCGAAGTCATGGTCACGCAGGAACTCGGCGATCCGTTCCGCCGCGACGCGCTCAAATATCCGCAGCGCGTGCTCGACAAGTACAAGCATACGAATGTGAAGGCTCCCGCTTGAGATTGGACCATTCCGCGCCCAGAAAGAGGAATGGAAAAACCTGAAACCGCGAGTCCTGCGCTAAGCCCGTCCGAGGTGCGCTCGATCATCATCGGCGTAATAACGGCGATGTTCCTGGCGTCGCTCGATCAGACCATTGTCGCAACGGCAATGCCGACGATCGGGCGCCTCCTGGGTGATTTCGAGCATCTCCCCTGGGTTGTCACGGCCTATCTTCTCACCTCGACGGCAGTCACGCCGCTCTATGGCAAGATATCCGACATCGCCGGCCGGCGGGTGACGCTCCTGGTGGCGATCGGCATCTTCATCCTGGGCTCCATCCTGTGCGCGCTGGCCCCAACCATGCTCGCCTTGATCCTGGCGCGCTCGCTTCAGGGCATGGGTGGCGGCGGG
Source organism: Taklimakanibacter lacteus (assembly GCA_003576695.1). Lineage (GTDB taxonomy): Bacteria > Pseudomonadota > Alphaproteobacteria > Rhizobiales > Aestuariivirgaceae > Taklimakanibacter > Taklimakanibacter lacteus. Next base: position 193,865 of record QOZQ01000003.1, on the reverse strand, counting down.
CTGATCTCGCTGGCGCAGACGATCATCGCCGATATCGTATCACCCAAGGAAAGAATGCGCTACCAGGGCTATATTGCCGGCGTCTTCGCGGCGTCGAGCATCGCCGGGCCGGCGCTCGGCGGCTTCATGGCGGAAAAGCTCCACTGGTCGGCGATCTTCTGGATCAACCTGCCGATCGGCCTCGTCTCTCTGTGGATGACGAACTCGCTGCTCAAGAAACTGCCGCGCCACGAAAAGCCGCACAAGCTCGACCTGCTCGGCGCTGCCATGATGATCATCGCCACGACCGCCTTGCTGCTGGCGCTGAGCCTCGCCGGTCCGCGCTATGCGTGGACATCGGGCACCATTCTTGGCCTCATCGGCGCCTTTGTCCTGTTCGCGGTCCTCTTCGTGGCGCGCCTCAGGACCGCGCCCGAGCCCCTCATCCCCATCGAGATCCTCGCCAACAGGGTGGTGACGATGAGCGTCATCGCAGCCTGTGCCGGCATGGGTGTATTCATCGGGCTCGCCATCTACATGCCCATTTTTCTGGAAGGCAAATATGGGCTTACGGCCAGCCAATCGGGCTTCACGCTCATCCCGCTGATGGTCGGCACTGTCGTCGGCGCCGCCTCCAGCGCCCGTATGATGGTCCATTTCAAGCATTACAAGCGTCCGACGATGATCGGCCTCGTCATTGCCGCCCTCGGCCTCGCGGTGGTTGCGGTGGACCCGCAGAATTTGCCGCTGTGGACATTCGCGCTGATCCTGACAGCGGCATCGATCGGCCTCGGCACGATATTTCCCCTCACCTTGCTGGCGATCCAGAACGCCGTGTCGCCGCATCAGATGGGCACCGCCACCGGCACCTTGAACTTCTTCCGCTCGCTCGGCGGCGCCCTCGTCGTGGCGGTCTTCGGGGCGATCGTGATCGGCAGCCTGCCGGCGGATATCGCCGCCCATGTCACCATGGAAAGCCTGGCGCATAGCTTCGCGGCGGCGGGCACCGACATCGCCTCGGTGTTCCGCTGGGTCTTCATTGCCGCGACCGGCGGCGTATTGCTGTCGCTCGCGAGCCTCCATCTGATCGAGGAGAAGCCACTGCGCGTCAATGTCCGGCCAGCGGCCCCAACAACGGAGTGAGACAGCCATTGACCATCCTCGTCCTCAATGCCGGATCATCGACGCTCAAATTCGCGGTGTTCGAGACGCGCAATGATCCCGTCTTGCGCTTCAAGGACCAGGTCGCAGGCGCAGGAGCCGAAGCGCTCAACGCCGTCTTCGCGCGCCTCGCCAGGGAAAACATCGCGGTGGCGCAACTGAGGGGCGTCGGTCACCGCATCGTGCATGGCGGCACCGAATTCTCCCGCCCGGTGGTCGTCGATGACGATATCGAGGCCCGGCTCAACGCCTTGCGGGCGCTGGCCCCCTTGCATCAGCCCTATGGGCTCGATGCGCTCCGGGCGATGCGGGAAGCCGCCCCGCATGTGCCGCAAGTCGCCTGTTTCGATACCGCATTCCATGCGAGCCAGCCCGAGATCGCCGCCCGCTTTGCCCTGCCCCGCGCCTATTTCGAGCGCGGCTACCGGCGCTACGGCTTCCATGGGCTAAGTTATGAACATGTTGTCCACGCGCTGCCCGCGGCCACAGGCAAGCCCCTGCCCGCCCGGCTTCTCATTGCCCATCTCGGCAACGGCGCCAGCCTTGCTGCGGTGCGGGAGGGAAAATGCGTCGCCACCACCATGGGCTATTCGACCCTCGACGGGCTGGTGATGGGCACAAGGCCTGGCGCCATCGATCCGGGCGTGGTGCTTTCGATCATGAAGGACGACCGGCTAAGTCTCGAGCAAATGGAGGAAATTCTCTATCGCAAGAGCGGTCTCCTGGGCTTGAGCGGCCTCACCAGCGACATGCGGCGCCTGCTCGAAAGTCCGGAGCGCCAGGCCCAGGACGCCGTCGAGGCCTATTGCTACTGGGCCGCCCGGCAAGCCGCTTCCCTGATCGCCGCCATGGGCGGGATCGATGCCATGGTGTTCACCGGCGGGATCGGCGAGAACGCCGAATTCGTCCGTGGCCGCATCATTCACCATCTCGCTTGGATAAATGGCTTTTCCGTGCATATCGTGCTAGCCAATGAGGAACTAATCATAGCCCGACATACGACAGGACTACTTACCTAACCAAGCGCGTTAAGAATCCTTAATAATGCCGGACGCCCGCCACAATCTCGGGCTTGATTAGATAAGTTCGGACAGGCCGGGGTGCAGTTCTGTCCGACACAGGGGACGGCATACAAGCTGGGAGACAAGGCATGAGTAGAGCCTTGAGAATGGTATGCGTACTCGCAGCGACCTTGCTCACAGGCGCCGGGTCGGTTCAGGGGGAAGACACCAAGGATATCGCCCGCATGAATGCGGGCGCCATTACGCTGATCACCGATGGCGGCAGCGGCCAGGCCACACGCTATGCGACTGACCTCGCGGTCCTGATGGAAGCCGAGCGCGACCTGCGCATCCTGCCCGTGATGGGACATGGCTCCGTCGAAGCCGTCCGCGATCTCCTGTTCCTCAAGGGCATCGACGCCAGCATCGTGCCCTCCGATACCATCGCCTATATGCGCAAGCAGGGCCTGGTCGAGGACATCGACAAGAAAATCACCTATGTCGCGCGCCTCGGCTCGGCGCAGGTCCATGTCATCGCGCGCAAGGACATTGCGAGCCTCGCCGATCTCGCCGGCAAGAACGTCAATATAGGTGCCGCGAGCGAGCCGCGCTTCGTCACCTCGACCATGCTGTTCGACTCGCTCGGCATCGCCGTCAAACCGGTCGACGGGCGCGAAGGCGATGCGGCCGCGCTGCTCAAGAGCGGCAAGGCCGATGCGATCGTCATCCTGGCACCGCAACCCTCGGCCATCGCTGAAGAGCTCGCGCGCACGGGCAAGTACAAGCTCCTCAATGTCACCGGCAATGATGAGCTCAACGAGATCTACACACCGGCGATCCTGACGGCCAAGACCTATGACGGCCTCGCGCAGGAGAGCGGCATGACCGAGACGCTGAGCGTCAGCTATGCGGTCGCTGTGTATAACTGGAAGAAGGGCACCGACCGCTACTACAAGCTGCGAAAATTCGCCGATGTGCTTTATTCGGGCATCGGCGATCTGCAGACCGGAAAGTGGCATGCGGCATGGAATGATGTTAATCTTTCCGCCGACCTGCCGGGATGGACCCGCTATGTCACCGCCGACGAGTGGCTGGACAACCACAAGCGCGCCCAGGCCGACAGCGAAAGCAAGGAAGAAGCGGCTATGAAGGCCGCGTTCCAGTCCTATGTCGAAAGGACGAAGAGCACCGGTCTCGAAGGCTTTGTGAGACTGAAGTCGAGCGCGTTGCAATAGCGCCAAGCGCATTGCGGTAGTGCCGGGGATGTGAGGGAGTTAGTGATGAAGTCGAGCGAGCGGCGCAAGACCGCCGAGGTGGAAGCCGAGGGGAGTAAACCTGAAGCCGAGCAGCCGGTCTGGTTCCTGGGGCGCGAGATCAAGAGCGCATCCGCCGAGGACAAGCCCACCGAGCCTGCGGGCGAAAACAAGGCGACGGCGGCGGAAAAGCCGGAAGCGCCGGGCGATGAGCCGAAACGCGGGCCGAGCCAGCTCGAAGCCTATATGCGCTATGCCAAGATGCGCGAGCCGCGCAATGATGACGATGAAATGCTGGCGCCCGTCAGGGCCCGGCGGTTCTCCCCTGGCGACACCATCGCCGGCAATGAGAACGAACCCGGCTGGGCGGATGATGCGCCACCAAGGCGGCGTCTGCGCCGCAGGACGCAATATGGCTTGAGACTGCGTGACGCGGTGCTGGCCGGCGTCGCCTCGGTCGCCGTCGGCGCGCTGGGTGGCGCAGTCGTCTATGACCGCGCCAATGATGGCGCGCTGAGCACGGCCGCCTTCGATTCCCTCGGCAACTTCCTGACCGGCCTCAATACGCCGGACGCCAGAACGGCCGATACACGGCCGATGGGCAGCAACACGCAGGACGAGCAAGAAGCCGCCGCTGCCATCAAGAAGCCGATCAGCACGGCAAGACTGGACGTCACGGACGCGACCGGCACCTTGAACACCCTCATCCCGCTCAAGATCAGCGCCGAGCCGGCCTTGCCGAACCAGGACATCAATTTGCGGCTCACCGGCCTGCCGGCCGATGCCTATCTGACCGCCGGCACCAAGGGCGCCGACAATGCCTGGATCCTGAAGCCTGGCGAGGAGATGGATCTGAAGCTGATGGTGCCGAGCCCACCGCCCTCACCGCTCCTGATCGCGGTCGATGCGATCGAGCCGCGCACCGGCGATCTCGCCGCGCCGACCGAAGAGATCAAAGTGGCGCTGGGCAATACCGGCACCGATACCACGGTGGCGCCGCCACAGGTCGAGCCGGCTTCGGCGCCGCCCACCGATGTGAAGCGAAATTTCAACTTGCCACCTGTCACCCAGCACGAGACCGCTGCGGCGCAGCCGATCCCTGCCCCGCTGGAGAAAGACAGCGAGACCGCGACCTCCGACAGCGATTCTCTGATGCGCAACGGCACCAAGCTCCTGGACCTCGGCGATATCAGCGCGGCCAGGGCCTTCTTCAGCAAGGCCCGTGATCTCGGCAACCGGGAAGCCTCTTTGCGTCTCGGCCAGACCTATGATCCGGTCGTGTTCCGCGACAAGAATGTGCAGGGCCTCAAGCCTGACCCGACAATGGCGCTCAAATACTACCTCGAAGCGCGCACCGCCGGCATCGAGGATGCCAATAGCGCGATCACTGGTCTCGAGACCTGGCTGAAACAATAGGCAGCCGCGCTGACAGCCGCCTCAGGGCCGCCATGACGGCGAAGGAAACGGCAGTTTACGACGTCGGGCGGCCGAACAACGCGTTATAGAGCTTGCGGTCGCGGCCATAAACATCGGGGCGGAACTCGATCATGCCGGCATCGCCCTTGAAGGCGGTGCCATAGATGAGATGGACCGGGATGTGATCGGTGAAGGACGCGCGCGTGGTCTTGCCGTTCGCCCAGGTGGCATTCATGCGCTCCTTCGACCAGCCGCCGAGATCGGGCGCCAGCGCGTAAGCCAGATCGACCGGTCGCGACAGGCGGATGCAGCCATGGCTGAAGGCCCTCGCGGTCTGCAGGAACTTGTCCTTCGACGGCGTGTCATGGAGATAGATATTGTGCTTGTTGGGCATCATGAACTTGACCTTGCCCAGCGCATTCTTCGGCCCCGGCTTCTGGCGGAAGGTGAAGGGAAAATTGCCCGGCCCATAGGCGAACCAGTCGATGCTGCCCCATGAGGCGAGCTTGCCGCCGCTGAAGACCTCGAAGTCGCCGGCATAGGCGTAAGGATTGCCGCGCAGCCGCGGCAGCATCTCCTTGGTGGCGATGCTATAGGGTACGGTCCAGGTCGGATTGAACTCGACATATTCGAGCTCGTCGGAGAATTCGGGTGTCTGTGTCGCCGGCGCCCCCACCACCGTGTCCATGCGGTCGATGATGGTATTGGCCTGGATGCGCTGCAGTTCGAACGCGGCGATGTTGACGAGGAAATGATAGTCGCCGAGGTTTTCCGGCATCCAGCGCCAGCGCTCCATATTGAGCATGATCTGGCGCACTCGCTCCTCGACCGGCACATTCATGGCAATGATGGTCTGCTTGCCGACGAGTCCCTTGGCCTCGAGCCCGTGGCGGGCCTGGAAGCGCCTCACTCCGATGGCGAGCTGCTCGTCATAGAAATCGGGATCGCCAGGCGTCTGCCACTCATAGTCGCCGGTCGCGCCGACCAGCCTGCGCACCTCCGCCACGCGCGGATCGGTCATGCCGGGCTTAAGATTGGCGCCGGGCTCCACCGTGCCCCAGCCGCCTTGCGCCGCAAGGTCGCGATAATGCACCAGGAGCTTCTTGAGCGCCTGGTATTGCGGGTTCCTGGGCTCGAACTCGTTGAGATATCTCGTCGGCTCGCGGTATTTGTTCAGGTCGGTCAGGATGCGCAGCACATCCACCGTCTTGCGGTTGCGGAACAGCCGCGGGTCGACCTTCTGCGGAATAACACGGCCGGTCTTCAGATCGGACGCATAGGCGACGAAGAACGACGAAAAATAGAGCTCGGTACGGGCAGCGCTCATCGGATCATCGGGGGCGAGCGTGTCGCGCAGGTCGATCAGCGTATCGACCGGATAGTCCGCGGGATTGAGCCCGTCATCCTCGGCATCGAGGAGACGCTGGATGAAAGGCGTCATCCGGCCGGTGCCGACCCAATAGACCGTGCCGGCATTGTCGACATAATGCGCCTTGAGTGCCGCCCTGATGCGCTCGAGCGGCAGCTCGAGGCGCTCAGGTGTCGCGAGCAGCACCGCGATCGAGGATGTCATGTCGCCATAAGACGGCCCGCTGGCGCGGTCGCCCTTGCCGGCGATGGATGGCGATGCGGTGACCAGCAGCAGGAAAGCCACTGACAGCATGACCGCAATGTCGATGCGACGGCGCAACAAGCTCATCACCCGGCCTCCGACTATCCCTATCCGCACCGTTCCATCATCGGCAATCCGGCTGATTCAGGCAATCACACATTCAAGAGCAGATATTCCCGCTCCCAGGAGCTGATGACGCGGCGATAATGCTGCATCTCCTCATGCTTGACGTCCTGGAAGGCCTCGACGAATTTCTCGCCCAGCACCTGCTTGAACGACTTGGTGTAGTTCAGCTTGTCGAGCGCCTCATCCAGGCTGATCGGCAGGGTATGGGCATAGCGATAGGCCGAGCCCTCCACCGGATCGGACGGCTTCAACCGCTCCACCATGCCGAGATAGCCGCAGGCCAGCGATGCCGCAAAGGCAAGATAAGGATTGGCGTCGGCGCCCGGCACGCGGTTCTCCACCCGCAAGTTCGAGGGATCGGAGGACGGCACGCGCAGCGACACGGTGCGGTTGTCGATGGCCCAGTGGACATTGGTGGGCGCATCCGATTCCGGCACCAGGCGGCGATAGGAGTTCACATTGGGTGCGGCGAGCGGAAGGGCGGCCGCCAGATAGCGCTGCAACCCGGCAATATGGGAAAGGAACAGTTTCGAGGGCTTGCCGTCGCGGCCGGCAAAGACATTCTTGCCGGTCTTGATGTCCATTACCGACTGATGGATGTGCATCGACGAGCCGGGCTCGTTCTCATGCGGCTTGGCCATGAAGGTCGCATACATGTCGTGCTTGAGCGCCGCCTGGCGCACGGTGCGCTTGAACAGGAACACCTGGTCGGCAAGCTCGAGCGGATCGCCATGGTTGAAATTGATCTCGAGCTGCGCCGGGCCGCTTTCATGGCTTAGCGTGTCGACATCGAGCTCCTGCGCCTCGCAGAAATCATAGATGTCCTCGACGATCGGATCGAAATCGTTGGCGGCATCGATGCCATAGGCCTGGCCGCCGGCCTCCTTGCGGCCGGAACGGCCAACCGCCGCTTCCAGCGGATAATCGGGGTCGGTGTTGCGCTTGACCAGGTAGAATTCGAGCTCGGGTGCTATGACCGGGCGCCAGCCCTTCTCCTTATAGAGGTCGAGCACGCGGCGCAGGACGTGGCGCGGCGATATATCGACAGGGTCGTCATTGAGATGGAAGGCATCGCAGATGACCTGCGCGGTCGGCTCCTTGTACCAGGGCACCAGCCTCATCGTGTCGAAATCCGGCTGCAGATAAATGTCGATCGCCGCATCGCTGACGGCGGCGGTCTCCCACACATAGCGGCCATTGATGGTAAGGGTGAAAACCTCTTCGGGCACGCGCAGGCCGCGCGATTTGTTGCCCTTCAAAAACTTCGACGGAGGCAGGATCTTGCCCCGGGCCGTCCCCGACATGTCGGCGACCAAACATTCGACTTCACTGATCCGGCGCTCGGCAATCCATTCCTCAAATTTCGTTTGCGACATGATACCCTGTAAAAGTGTTGCGACACCCCACTCTAGCGTGGTTCCCGGCGAAGTGGAATCACTTCGCCGAAAAATAATCACGTAAAATCAATAGGCTGGAGCAAATCTTCAACTTTTGCGGCTTTTGCTCTGCTTGACGGGGCAGAGCAGGCTTGGCATTGGTCAATGATCATGCCGGCTTCAATAGACGCGAAATCTTATTACCAGGCCTCCGCCCACCCCTTTCCCCCGCAACCCAGCCTCAAGGGCGACCTGACCGCCGATGTCTGTGTCATCGGCGCCGGGTTCACCGGGCTTTCCGCCGCTTTGGAGCTGGCGGAAGCGGGTTACAAGGTCGTCGTCCTCGAAGCCCGCGAGGTCGGCTACGGGGCATCAGGGCGCAATGGCGGACAGATCTGCACCGGCTTCTCACCCGGCCAGCAGCGCATCGAGGCGCAACTCGGCAAGGAAGATGCCGTCAAATGCTTCGCCATCGCCGAGGAAGCCAAGAAGCTCATCACCGACCGCATCGACAAGTACAAGATCGATTGCGATCTTCAGTGGGGATATCTGCATGCGATACCCAAGCCGTCGCAATTCGACGACCTCAGGGAATGGAAGGACGAGTGGGATGCACTCGGCTACACCGACACGCAGGTCCTGAGCAAGTCCCAGCTCGAGGAGCGGCTCGGCACCAGGATCTATCACGGCGCATTGCGTGAAGGCGGCGCGGGTCATTTCCATCCGCTCAACTACTGCCTGGGCCTTGCCAGGGCAGCCATTGCGGCGGGTGTGCGGATCTTCGAGAACTCGGCCGTGCTCGATGTCGATCAGGGGCCAATGGTCACCGCACGCACCGCCCAGGGCAGTGTCCGCGCCAAATTCCTGATCATCGGCTGCAATGCCTATATCGGCCGCCTGATGCCCGAACTCTATGGCCGCATCATGCCGGTCACCAGCTACATCATCGCAACCGAACCGCTCGGCGAGAACCGCGCCAGATCGCTCATCCGCAACAATGACGCGGTGGCCAACACCAACTTCATCGTCGACTATTTCCGGGTGACGCAGGACACGCGCCTGCTCTTCGGCGGCCGCGCCAGCTATTCGACATTGGAGCCGCCCAATCTCGGTGCGTATATGCGCCCGCGAATGCTGTCGGTATTTCCAGATCTCAAGGACGTGAAGATCGACCATGCCTGGGGTGGTTACATCGCCATCACCTCGAACCGAATCCCCGATTGCGGACGTCTCGGCACCAATATCTATTATGCGCACGGCTATTCGGGGCAAGGCGTTGCGCTTGCCGGCATGTATGGCAAGCTGATGGCGGAATGCGTGAAGGGCCAGTCGGAACGCTTCGATCTCCTGACGCGCGTCAGGCACCTGCCCTTCCCGGGCGGCCCGATCCGCACGCCGCTGCTCGTCGCCGCAATGCTGTTCTACCGGATCCGCGACGCGCTGAAGTGAAGCCGCCCGTCACTGCCTGGGCGCATAGGCCGCTGTGATGCCCCGATAGATCTTGGGCAGCGGGAAAGCGAGATCACCATGCTTGCTCGTCTTCAGCCCCAGGCCCACCAGGGCCTCGGCAAACTTTACCGCTGCGGCAACACCGTCAATGACAGGTATCTGCAAGCGATCCTCGATATGCTTGGTGAGATCGGCCATGCCGGCACAGCCGAGCACGATCGCCCCCGAATTGTCTTCGGCGATGGCGGCCTCGCATTCGGCCAGGATGCGCGCGCTCGCCGCCGAATTTGGATCTTCAAGATCAAGCACCGGAATACCGACGGCGCGCACGCGGCGGCAATGCTGTGTCATCCCATAGCTGCGCACCAGATGCTCGGCGATGATGCGAGTGCGCTCCAGCGTCGTAACGATCGAAAAGCCGGTGGCGACGAAGCTCGCGGCATGCATGGCCGCCTCGGCGATGCCGAGTACCGGGGCTGACGTGAATTCGCGCGCCGCCAGGAGACCCGGATCGCCGAAACAGGCGATCACATAGGCATCGGCGCCGGGATCCGCCTTGATCGCCTCGATCAGGCCGATGACGCTCATCGCCTCGTCATAATGTCCTTCGATCGAGGCGGCGCCCGACCTCGATGTCGAAGCGGCGATCTCGGTCGTCGGCGCCGCGACGAGGCGCGCCGCGGCGGCGATCGTCGCCGTCATGCTTTCGGTCGTATTCGGATTGATGAGACGTATGCGCATGCTGGAGAGCGCTCTTGCCGGTCAGGAAAGGTGGATTTCGCGGGCGTGATGGCACCGGATCGTCGTGGCGCCGAGGCGGGAGGCTTCAGGCGCCCCTGCCCGGCACAGATCGGACGCCAGCGGGCAGCGGGGATGATAGGTACAACCGGGTGGCGGGCTGATGGGACTGGGCAGGTCGACCGCCACGGGAATCCGCTCGCGGTCGGGATGGAGCAGATTGGGGACCGAGCCCAGCAGGAACTTCGTATAGGGATGTCTGGGGCGATCAAATATCTCGTCGGCCGGCGCCTCTTCGACGATGCGGCCGAGATACATCACCGCCACCCGATCCGACACATGGCGCACCGCCGACAGATTGTGGCTGATGAAGAGATAGGTCAGGCCGAGATCGCTCTGCAGGTCGGCGAGCAGATTGAGGATCTGCGCCTGCACCGACACGTCGAGCGCTGAAGTCGGCTCATCGCAGACGAGGAACTCCGGCTCGGCGGCGAGAGCGCGCGCGATGGAGATGCGCTGGCGCTGGCCACCCGAAAACTCATGCGGATAGCGCCCGGCATCACGGCTGCCGAGCCCGACCGTGTCAAGCAGCCCGTGCATGCGGCGCACGGTTTCCCTGGTATCTTCACATAGCCCCAGCTCGCGGATCGGCTCGGCGATGATGTCGCCCACCCGCCAGCGCGGATTGAGGCTGGCAAAGGGATCCTGGAAAATCATCTGCGTGCGCAGACGGCCCTTGCGGCCGCGCCCGGCGGCAAAATCGAACGTGCCGCGCGTCGGGTCCTGAAGGCCGACCACCATGCGCGCGACCGTCGATTTGCCGCAGCCCGACTCCCCTACGATCGCAAAGGTCGTGCCGCGCGGGATCGCGAAGGATATGCCGTCCACGGCCTTCACCATCCGCGACGGCTTGCCGAATACGGCGCGGTCGAGCCAGGACTGTGGAAGGGGAAACCAGCAGGCGATGTCGGAGGCGGCGAGAGCGGGTTGTTCGTCAAGCGACATGGCTCACCTCACCGTTCAGGTGCCAGCAGGCGGCTTCGCTCGTGCCGGCAGGCATCAGAGGCGGCCTTTCGCGGCGACATTGTGCCATGGCAAAGCGGCAGCGCGGATGGAAGGCGCAGCCTTCCGGCATGGCATTGAGGCGCGGCATGGAGCCGTCGATCTGCACCAGGCGTTCGCTGCGCTGTGTCAGACTGGGGATCGAACCGATAAGGCCCTTCGTATAAGGATGGCGTGGCGCGCGTATGATGGAGGCGACCGGCCCGATCTCGACAATGCGACCAGCATACATGACGGCGACCCGATCGGCGGTCTCGGCAATGACGCCCATATCGTGGGTGATCAGCATCATCGCCGTGCCACGATCGCGGCAGACGCGCTTCAGCAAGGCGGTGATCTGCGCCTGGATCGAGACATCGAGCGCGGTTGTCGGCTCGTCGGCGATGACAAGTTCGGGCTCGGCGCACAGGGCCAGCGCGATGACCACCCGCTGGCGCATACCACCCGAGAACTGATGCGGATACTGGGCGATCCGGAGCTCGGGTGACGGAATGCCGACCTCCTGAAGCAGCCTGACCGCACGCGCCATCGCACCGGCGCGCGATAGCGGCATATGCACCCGCATGGTCTCGATGAGCTGATCGCCCACCGTCAGCAACGGATTGAGCGAGGTGAGCGGATCCTGGAAGATGGCGCCTATGGTACGACCGCGCAGTTTCTGCATCTCGCGCAAGGGGAGCTGGTCGATGCGCCGGCCGCAGACATGGATTTCGCCTTCAGCGATGCGCCCTCCGGATTCGAGCAGGCCGATGACGGCCGCTCCGGTGAGCGATTTACCCGCCCCCGATTCGCCGACGACACCCAAAATCTCACCCCGCCCGATAGTGAGATCGATGCCCCTGATCGCCGTCAGCACGCCGCGCCGCGTCGGAAACTCGACGACGAGATTGCGAATGTCGAGAACTGCCTCGGCGGCCACCGATGCATGCGGTGAGATATGTATGGGGGCGGCGCTCACCGTTCAGGCCACTTCGAAGGGAGCCGCGCCATCGCGGGAGACCACCCGGCCGCGCTTCATCACAAGACGGCGCGGCCGGCAGGAGGCCACCGCCTCGGCCAAAGCCTCGCCATCGACCAGCATGAGATCGGCAATCCTGCCGGCGGCCAGGCCATAATCCCTGAGGCCCATCACCTTGGCTCCACCATGGGTCACGACATCGAAGATTCGCCTTATATCGCGGTCGCGGCTCAGATAGTTTCGCTCGCCCAGATACATCACGCGCTCCAGCATGTCACCGGTGCCCCAGGGATGCCAGCAGTCGCGGATGCCATCCGAACCCGAGCAGACGGTAATCCCGGCATCGAGTGTGCGGATCAGTGGCGGGCATGCCCAGCCCGATGGACCGGTCGTCATGACGGCGATCTCGCTTCTGGCAAGATCCTCCAGCATGCGGCCCACCACCAGATAGTCGTTATGGCCGAGGCAGAAGGCGTGGCTGATGGTGACCTTGCCGGCGAGGCCCTGCGCTTTGGTGCGCTCGACGATCATACCCATGGTGAAGAGGCCGAGTTCGCCCGGCTCATGCAAGTGGATGTCGAGCGGTTTGCCATGCTTGACGGCCAGGTCGAAGATCGTGTCGAGATGCCCCTTGGGATCCTTGTCCATCGATGACGGGTCCAGGCCCCCGACAACCTCGGCACCCATCGCCAGCGCTTCGTCCATCAGCTCTATCGTGCCCGGCCTTATCATCAGGCCCGACTGCGGAAACGCGACGATCTCGATGTCGATGAAGTCCTTGTATTTCTCACGCGTCGCCATCACGCCCTCGACACCTTTGAGTCCGTGCACGGTATCGATATCGACATGGCTGCGTATATGGGTCGTGCCGCGTGCCACCGAAATGGCCACCTGGCGGGCCGACTGGCGGGCCGGGTCGAGACCGAGCCTGGTCTTCATCTCGCGCTCATTGGTGATCTTGTCGATGAGCGCATAGCCGACGTCATTGACGTTCCACTTCATGCCGAAGAGCGTCTTGTCGAGATGGGTGTGCGCCTCGATCAGGCCCGGCAGCAGGATGGCGCCGGCGCCATCGACCACCTCGGCGCCGCCCGCGGCACCGGCAGGACCGATCGCAGCGATGCGGCCGCCGCTGATGGTGATGTCGGTCTGGACTTCCGCCCATGGACGGACATTCTTGATGATGACGGTCTTGTCGGTCACGGAAACTCCTTTCGCCAGATCATTGAAGCTTGGGGTTGAGCGCGTCGCGCAGCCAGTCGCCGAGCAGATTGACGACCAGGATGATTAGGCCGAGCTGGAAGGCCGGGAACAGAACCACCCACCAGCTGCCCGAGAAGAAATACTGGTTGCCGATCCGGATCAGTGTCCCCAGCGAGGGCTGGGTTACCGGCATGCCGACGCCGAGGAAGGACAATGTCGCCTCGGCCAGGATGGCGAGACCAAGATTGAGGGTCGCCGTCACCAGGACCGGCGTCATCACATTCGGCAATATGTGGGTCAGGAGGATGCGCGAAGTCCTGACCTCGAGAATCTTCGCGGCCAGCACATATTCCTTGCGCGCCTCGACCATGGCGGAGGCCCTGACGATGCGCGCATATTGCACCCAGGACGTGATGGCGATCGAAGCCATCAGGATGAGGGGGGCGCAGGCATCGCGCAGATTGACCGGCAGCAGCTCGCGGAACAGGGCGCTGACCAGGATCGCCACCAGCAAGGTCGGGATCGACAGCACGAAATCGCCGACCCGCATCAGGAGATTGTCGACATGACCCCCGGCGAAGCCGCAGATAAGGCCGACCGCAATGCCGATCGCCATGGAGGCAAGCACGCTGGCAAAGCCGATCAGCAGAGAGATGCGCGAGCCATAGAGGATTGCCGACAGCACGTCCCTGCCCTGCACATCGGTGCCGAGCAGATAGGGCGACTCCCCGCCGTCGCTCCAGATCGGCGGCAGCTCCGCCTTGTCGAGAAAGAGCTGGGTCAGGTCATAGGGATTTTGCACCGCGATCACGGGCGCAAGCAGGGCCGTGAGGGCCACGATGAGGAGGATCAGGGCCGAGATCAGGGCCGTCGGCGAACCGCGGAAGCTATAGGCCAGATCGCTGTCCCAGGCTTCGCTCAGGCGCTGGCGCCACAGTGCCATGCGCCCCATCTGGCCTGCTTCATCAATGTGCATGGTAGCCTCGCGCCGCGCCGGCCTGCCGCAATCTTGGATCGACCCAAAGATAGATCAGGTCGACGATCGTGTTGATGGTCACGAACATCGCCGACACGATCATCAGATAGGCCGCCATCACCGGCATATCGATGAACATGACGGCCTGCACGAAGAGCTGCCCCATGCCCGGCCACTGGAACACCGTCTCGGTAACGAGCGCGAAGGCGATCAGGTCGCCGATCATCATGCCGGTCATGGTGACGACCGGCATCAGGCAGTTCCTGAGCGCATGGCGGAAATGCACCAACCGGTTGGGCAGGCCGCGGGCGCGCGCAAATTTGACGTAGTCGGTGCGCAGCACCTCGAGCATCTCGGCCGTAACCAGGCGCATGATGAAGGAAATCTGGAACAGAGCGAGCGACAATGCCGGCATGACGAGCGCGCTGCGGCCCGAAGGCGTCAGGAGCCCCGTCGTCCAGCTGCCGAAATGCACAACATCGCCGCGCCCGAAGGCCGGCAGCCAGTTGAGCTGGACCGCGAAGATGAGGATCAGGAGGATGCCGATGACGAAGGACGGAATGGACACGCCAATCATCGAGAACATGGTGAGCAAACGGGCGATCGGGCTGCCTTTGCGGATCGCGGCATAGACGCCGAGCGGAATGCCGATGCTGAGCGCGATGATGGTGGAGACGAGGACAAGTTCGAGGGTAGCGGGGAAGCGTTCGGCGATCAGCGACATGACATCCTGCTGATTGCGGTACGATATGCCGAAATCGCCGTGCAGGGCGCGCGTGATGAAGAGCATGAATTGCATCACGAAATTCTGATCAAGGCCGAGGCGGATCCTGAGCGCATCGCGCTCGGCCTGGCTTGCCTGCTCGTTCAGCATGAGCTGGACGGGGTCGCCAAGGAACTGGAAGATCATGAAGGCGACGAAGGCCACGGCGACCATCACCGCCACCGCATTGCCGATGCGCCTGAGCACCATCGAGATCATGGACCTTGTCCTTTTGGGAGGCCGGGAACCGCGCTCTGCGGTACCCGGCCATCCGATTTCACTTATTGAGGACGGTCAGCCAGTGGCGCGACTTGTTGTCGGAGAGCTGCACCACGCTCTTCACGTTGGGGCCGAGCGCCCAGGCCATCGGCTGCTGGTGAAGCGGCAGGAAGTCGACATTCTGCTTGAGCTTCATAAGCGCCTTGGACTGGAGGGCCAACCGCTTCTCGCGGTCAAGCTCCTTGCTGGCGGAATCGATCAGCTGGTCCACCTCGGCGTCCTTCCAGCCGCCCCAGTTGAACACGCCGGATGTGCCAGTCTTGGAATGGGCGACCTGCACCAGGATCGAATAGCTGTCGATCATCGGCTCATTGGCCCAGCCGAGAATGCCGACATCGAACTTGCCGCTCTCGAACTTGACCGTCTGGATGCTGGTCGGCGCGGTGTCGAGATTGGGCTTGAGCCCGATGCGCGACCACATGGAAGAAACCGCCTGGCAGATCTCCTCTTCATTCACATAGACATTGTTGTCGCAGACGAAAGTGAAGCTGAAGCCCTCCTTGTAGCCGGCTTCGGCGAGCAGCGCCTTGGCTTTCTCGGGATCATGGCCGATGCGTTCGTCGAGCTCGGGGACATAGCCCGGGATCGCCGGCGCCACCATGGAGCCGGTGTTGCGCGACAGGCCACGCATGACCTTCTTCTGCAGAAGATCGATGTCGATGGCGCGGTACAGTGCCTCACGCACCTTGGCATCGTTGAACGGATTCTTGTCGCCCGTATCCGACGCAACGAGCTTGTCGGCACGGTTGAAAAGGAAGAAGACGGTGCGCAGCTCGTTGCCGGCCAGCACCTGGATGCCGGGCGACTGCTTGAGGCGCGGAATATCCTGCAGCGGCGCCCTCTCCATATAGTCGATCTGGCCCGACAGCAGCGCCGCGACGGCGGTCGCGGGCGATGAGATCGGAGTGAAGACGATGCGGTCGATATTGTGACGCGGCTTGTCCCACCACTCCTTGTTGGCCTCGAACACCGTTTCGGCGTCGGGCTTGCGCGATACGACCTTGAACGGGCCGGTGCCATTGGCATGGGTGGTGGCATATCCCTCGATGCCGGCGCCGACATCGGTCGGGGCCGTGGCATTATTGGCGACGAGCCATTCCTTGTCGAAGATGAGGATATTGGTCAGGTCGTTCAGGATGAGCGGGTAATTCTCGGTGACCTTGATGTCGACGGTGTAGTCGTCGATCTTTTCGGCACCTTGATAGGCCGGCAGGTTGCCGCGCAAGGGCGACTTCGGATCGCTCACGCGGGTCAGCGAGGCGATGACGTCATCGGCGGTGAACGGCGCGCCATCATGGAACTTCACGCCTTGGCGCAGATGAAAGCGCCGGACACCGGGCGAAATGTCATCCCACGACGTCGCCAGCGCCGGCTCGATCTTCAGCTGGTCGTCGTAACGCACCAGCCCTTCATAGACATGGTTCAGCGTCGAGATCGTGAAGGTGCTGCCATAGGAATAGGGATCGAGCGAGTCGATGTCGCGCGAGGCGCCCCAGCGCAGCTCGTCCGCGGTCGCCGAAGCCGCCAAAGGCAGCATCAGCGCCGCCATGATGCCCAGGCCGGGCAATGACAGCTTAGTCAGTGAGTTCATTGAAATCCTCCTCTCCGGATCATTTCCATCGGCAGCGCCCGTGACTGGCCTCGTTGAACGGCCAAGCCTGCCCTGCCCGTCGCGGCGTTCTGTGCGCCGCTTGATGCCTCTATGAGGCTGGAGGCATCGCATACACTATAACACGAAAACTGTATACATTTATTTTCAGATAGTGTAGACAATAGCCAGCGAGAGGGTGAGGCAGTATCGTGATCGGCAGGCATGATTCGCGGAAAGACAGATCGCTCGGAGACCGCCAGCCAGCAGGGGCTGAAGGCAAAACGCGCCAATCGCGCGGGCAATCTCGCCGATCATGTGTACACTTCGCTAAGGCGTGCGATCATCGAGCAGGCGTTGGCACCCGGAACGAAACTTCCCGAAGATTCCGTAGGAACGAGCTTTGGCGTCAGCCGCACCGTCGTGCGCAGCGCCATTGTCCGCCTCGTGGCCGAAGGCCTGATGGTGCAGCAGCCCAATATGCGCGCCACTGTGGCCTCTCCCAGCCTGGAGGAAGCGCGGGCCATCTTCCGAGTCCGGCGTGGGCTCGAGCGCATGGTCCTGGAAGAGCTCATGCCGCGGCTCGAAAGGTCGCATCTAACAAGGCTGCGCGCCCATGTGGCGAGCGAAGAGCAGGCGAAGCGTCACTCCGAACCCGAAACAATCCGGCTCTCGGGAGAATTCCATCTGCTGCTGGCGCAGTTCACCGGCAACGAATTGCTCATCCGCTATGTCAGCGAAGTGGTGTCGCGCGGCTCGCTGATCCTCGCCCTATATGGCCGCCCCCATTCTTCGGAATGCGCCGTCAACGAGCATCTGACGCTGATCGATGCGATGGAGAAAGGCGATCTGGCGGAAGCTGTCCGTCTCATGGACGAGCACCTCGTCGCCGTGGCTACCCGCGGCCTTCTCGACACCGATGTCAAGCGCGAGCGCAGCTTGCAGGATATCCTCTCCGCCTATCGACCCGCCGGCGAGGGCTGAATACCGGGTCGCCGCGGCCGTCTGCGTCCGCGATCCCCCTCCTCCATCATCTTCCCAAAACCAGGACAACCACTCCATGAGCGGGAAAACCAGCTTTGACTTCAGCACGCTGTCGGAACGCGAGAAATACAAGCTCCTGATCGGAGCCGTCGTGCCGCGCCCTATCGCGCTGGTGACGACCGTCGACACCGAGGGCCGGGCCAATGCTGCGCCTTTCAGCTTCTTCAACTGCCTCTCGGCCGAACCGGCAATTCTGGCTCTTGGCGTCGAGAACCATCGCAATCTCGGGCTCAAGGACACCGCGCGCAATATCCGCAGCACCGGCGTCTTCACCGTCAATATTGTTTCGGATGCCATTCTGGAGGCCATGAATGTCTGCGCCGTTCCTTTCGGCCCAGGTATCGATGAGCTGCAGGAAGCCGGCCTCACGGCAGTCGCCGGCGCCAAGATTGCCTGTCCACGCATCGCTGAATCGCCTGCGTCATTCGAATGCCGCCAGCATGTGACGTTGGAGATCGGCGCCTCGCGTCAGATCATTCTGGGCGAAGTGCTGGCCGCCCATATCAGTGCGACCATCGTCAATGACCGGTTTCATGTCGACCCCTATGGCCTCGATGCGATCGGCCGAATGGGCGGGCATGGCTATGCACGCACGCGCGACTATTTCGACCTGCCGACGATGACGGTTTCCGAATGGGAGGACGACAAGCGTAGCGCGGCCGCGGGGCGCAGGAAATCGGCCTGAATCGAAAAGAGAGCAAGGTAGTCAGCATGCGCGACGCCGGAAGAACCCTCATGACTGCCGACTGGGTCGTCGGGCATGTCGATGGCCACCATGTTCTCTATCGGCAAGGCGAAGTCGTCTTCGAAAATGGCGAGATCATCTTCGTGGGCCATGGCTTTGCCGGTGAAGTGGCCAGGCGGCGCGACTATGACCTCGCCCTGCTGGCGCCCGGCTTCATCGATCTCGATGCCCTGTCCGATCTCGACACGACGATCCTCTCCTTCGACAATCACCCCTCATGGCGGAAAGGACGTGCCTGGCCCAAATCCTATATGGAGGCAGGCCCCTATGAGATGTACTCGCTGGACGAGCTCGTCTTCCAGAAGCGGCACGCCTTTGCCCGGCTGATCCGCAACGGCATCACCACCGCTTTGCCGATCGCCTCCCTCTATTATCGCGCCTGGGGTGAGACCTATGATGAGTTTACCGGCGCCGCGCAGGCGGCCGAGGAGCTTGGCCTCAGGGTCTATCTGGGCCCTGCCTATCGCACCGGCAATCCGTTCGTCGTGGCGCCCGACCATATCGAGCTTCATTTTGATGAGGAGCGCGGCTTCAAGGGCCTCGCGGATGCGATCAGCTTCTGCAAGTCCTTCGAAGGCAAGGCGCAGGGCCTGGTCCGCACCATGCTGGCGCCCGACCGGATCGAGACATGCACGGCGCAGCTCCTCAGACGTACAGCTGCAGCCGGCGCCGATCTCGACGTTCCGGTCCGCCTGCACTGCGCGCAAGGCGAGTTCGAGCGCGACACCGTGCGCCGCCTGCATGACATGACCTCCATCGAATGGCTTGCCAGCCTGGATTTCATGTCGGAGCGCACCTTGCTTCCGCATGGCATCTTCGTCAGTCCGTCACGCCACATTCCGGGGCCAGGCCGCGACCTGGAGATGATCCGCGACGCCGGTGCCGCCATCGTCCATTGCCCGCTGGTATCGGCGCGCTTCGGCGACGGGCTTGAAAGCTTCACGCGCTATCGTGAGCTGGGCCTCAGGCTGGGGCTTGGCACCGATACGTCACCCCCCGACATGCTCCTCAATTTGCAGATAGGCCTCCTCGTCTGCCGGCTCGCCGACAGAGATGTCACGAGCTGCCGGGCCGAGCATTATTTCGATGCGGCGACACTGGGCGGCGCCGATGCGCTCGGACGATCGGATCTGGGGCGGCTGGCTCCCGGCTGCCGCGCCGACATCGTCGTCTGGGACCTCGCCGGCCCGGATATCGGCCAAGTCATTGATCCGATCCAGACCCTGATGATCAGCGCGACGGGACGGGATGTCCGCAGCGTTGTCATCGATGGCCGCTTCGTGATGGAAGAACGGGAACTGCCGGGGATGGATTTCGCCGCCGAGGCCCGGCGCGCGCAAAAGCAGTTCGAAGGCCTCGTCAGTCGCTATCCCGACCGGACCTTCGGTCATCCGACCGTGTCTGAAATCTTCTCTGCCGCCTATCCCGTGATTCCGCAGCCGGAATAGTCAGTGCTTATGTTCCGGCAAGCCCTTGCGCCTGGTCTCGGCGAACTCCTCGAGCTGCTTCTCGCTCATGGATTCGTACATTTCGCGAGACGCCCCCTTGAGCTTGCTCTTCTTCTGCTCGCCGCGCTTGGCTGCCAGGGCGGCGCCGGCCGCCTTTTGCTGGGCTTTCGATTTGGCAGGCATATTGGTTCCTCGCATCAATCCACTATCTTCGCGTCAACGCCCTCGGGGCGCAACCGGTTCCGCGCTCTTCATGGCAGGCGTCATGCTGTATCTGTTCTTCGGAACCGCAATCGGAATCTTCCTGGGTACGGTCGCTCGATCGATGCCGCAGCTCGGGCTCCTCTTCCTGCTCGTCGCTCTCCCGATGAACATTCTCTCGGGCGGCAACACGCCGCTCGACAGCATGCCACCTCTTCTGGAGGCCGTGATGCGCCTCTCCCCCTCAACCCACTTCGTGAGCTTCGCCCAGGCGATCCTGTATCGGGGGGCCGGGATCGACGTGGTCTGGCCGCAGTTCCTGGCCGTCGCTGTCGCCGGGGCGCTCTTCTTCCTCTTGTCGCTTATACGGTTTCGCAAGATCGCGGCGGCATCCCTAACCTGACCGTCGGCGCGGGCTATCGTCGCGACAGCACTCCCAGTCCCGGCTTTCCGGATTGAGCAAAGGGCCGGAAAGCACAAAGCCCGCATTGCTCAGGAAGCGAAAGGAAAAGCGAAGGTGGCGCTCCGTCCACGGGCTTGAGTTCTCCAGCGTAATCCTCAGGTCAGGCTTGATCTATATCAACATTGACTGCCCATTTTCTTGCGATTCTGCGCCCGTTGAAAAATGACCAAGAGTTGAAGCATGCTGAAAAATGCTCTCGTGCTCGTTGCCGATACGGCCTCCTCCGCCGTCGCGCGAAGATACGCAATTTCCCATGCAAAGAAGGCTGAGGCCGACATCGCCGGCCTGGCAGGGATTGACTTTTCTCATATTGAAGACCGAATGCTCGGCAGGGCTGGAACGTCGGCATATAGGATAGACCTCGGAAACACATTGAGGAAACAGGCCGCGGGTATCCGCCAACGGATGCACGACGTATTCCAAGCCGAATGTCGCGAGAACCACATCCTCTTCAACTGGCTTTCATTCGAAGGTGATCCCGTCGATACTGTGCAGCTTGCAGCAGAGACGCGCGATCTGATCGTTGCCGGTCACGACACCGGCTTCTGTGGCGAAGCACGCCAGCCGGTGGCCCAATTACTCGGCAAGCTGTTGATTGCATGTCCAAGGCCGGTCATCGTCTGCCCTGATGAAATGCCAGCAGGCAACGAAATCCTCATTGCGTATGACGGCAGTCCATCGGCAATGAGGGCTGTGCAGATGTTCGCATTGGGCGGCATCGGACAGGACGGGCCCATATGCGTGACGTCGATCGATGCGGACCAGGAAACCGCCACACGTCGCACTGTCGGTGCGGCGGCCTATCTGCGCGGCCACGGGTACAAGGTCACGGAAAATCCGATTACCTCGCGAGTCCACCCAGCGGAGGTGCTGAGAATAGAAGTCGCCGACCGGAAGGTCGGACTCTTGGTCATGGGCGCTTACGGCCATAGGGGACTGCATGAAATCTTCTTCGGATCGACCACGAGCTCCCTGGTCAACACCCCTCCCTGCGTGCTGTTTTTCTACCACTGACCTTTGTCGCGGCACCCACGCCCAGTTTCAAGAGACCGGTCAAGAGGGCGCGAGCCGCCTGCTGAGCTTTGGACGTCAGCTGCCCATCAGATAGACGGCATAGGCGCTAAAGAAATAGACCATCAGAATGCCGAGGCTCACCCAACCGATCGTACCACGGATTCGGGTTTCCGGCTTGTAAAGCATCGCCACAATGAAGATGCCGGACATGATCACTGCCGCGAATGCCGTGATCGCATGCGCGGGGGACACGCTCGATAGGAGCGGGCCTTTGATGTAGGCGACATCGTCCACAGCCAGCACGAGCATATCGAACAGGTTGCTGCCCAACAGATTGGCGATCGCCATGTCGGCAGCCTTTAGCCGCAATGCACTGATCGTAACCACGAGCTCGGGAATGGAAGTGGCTGCGGCTATCAGCAGCGTACCGACGAAGGTCGTCCTCCAGCCCATGATCGCAGCGATGTCGCTGCCAATGAAGGGCAACCATGTGCCGGCGGCAACCACAACCATCGCCGCGGCAGTGTAGCACCATACCGCCCTGCGAAGGGACACATCGTCCCTCTCAATCTTCGGCGGCGGCGCCACTGCACGCCTTTCATACGTGAAGGCGGCACGCATGGCGACGAAGTACAATACGACGATCAAAGGGGTGTAGATGCTGATGTGCAGGATCTGGACGTTCAGTCCGTCGCGGCTCAATAGGATCATTGCACCGACTGCACCAATCAGAACGATGCCGAAGCCCGCGGTCAGGATGTGGCCCTGGTCGATCCGCCGGTACATCGGCTCATCGCGACTCATCTCGTCCAGTAACACGATCATTGCAAGATTGAACACGCAACTGCCCAACGCATCACCTACGGCAATATTCGGCACGGCGGCAACGGCAACCGAACTGATGCCGGTGAACAGTTCGGGCAGAGAGGTCGCGGTGGCCAACAGGACGAGTCCAATCCAGGAGCGGGTGAGACCGGTCAGGCGGGCGATCACGTCGCCGTAACGGACCAACAAGGGGCCGGCAAGTCCGATCAGTCCGGCACAGAGGGCAAGCTCGAGCCACGGGATGAGGATGGGCGTCATGAGCGGGACCGTCGCCTGACCGCCGCCAGAGCTATCATGACAAGTTGCACCAGCAGCAAGGGAGAGAAGCTCGATATCGCGATGATCTTCCACATGGCCCAGGTTGGGACCGAAAGCGGAGGTGCAGGCTGGATGGAAGCGCTCTTCCGATCCGTTATGCCTATATCCACTGCCTTCCTCGCAAGATGAAAGATGGGAGAATGACTAATCCGGTAGCGGTGCGCCGCGGGCGCCCTTCTGCCAGGCCCTGAGGCACAGATAGTCGAGAACGATCGTTGCGCCGGCGAGTGCCGTGATCTCGGCATGATCATAGGGCGGCGAGACCTCGACCAGGTCCATGCCGACAAACTTCACGTCGGTGAGCTTGCGGATGATCGACAGGGCCTGATGCGAGGAGAGACCACCCGGAACCGGCGTGCCGGTGCCCGGCGCGAAAGCCGGATCCAGGCAGTCGATATCGAAGGTGAGATAGGCTTTTCTGCCGCCGACCGTGCCCGCGATCTCCTTCGCCACCTCGGCCGGCGTCATCTCATGCACCTGGTCGGAATAGAGGATCTTGAAGCCGAAGGTCCGCTCGCCATGGAAGGTGGTGCGGATGCCGACCTGGATCGAATGCTTCGGGTCGATGAGCCCGTCGCGCACCGCATAGTTGAACATGGTGCCGTGATCGACACGGTCGCCGTCATCGGGCTCGACATCGCGATGGGCATCGAAATGGACGAGCGCCAGCGGGCCATGCAGCTTGGCATGCGCCCTGAGCAAGGGGTAGGAGACGAAATGGTCGCCGCCCAGTGAAACGAGCTCGGCGCCCTTCTCGAGCACCGACAGCGCGTGATTGGTGATCGCCTCGGGCGCCAGGTCCTTGCGGCCCCAGTCGAAGAAGCAGTCGCCATAGTCGACGACGGCCAGCGTGTCGAAAGGATCGAACATCCACGGCCAGTACGGCCCCCAGGCGTGCTCGACGGAGGCCTTGCGGATCGCCTCGGGGCCGAAGCGGGTGCCGGGCCGGTTGCTCACCGCCTGGTCGAAGGGGATGCCGGTGACGGCGATGTCGACGCCGGCAAGGTCGCGCGTGTATTTGCGGCGCATATAGGACAAGGCGCCGGCATAGGTCGCCTCGAGTTCGGTGCCCTTGAGATTTTTCCGGCGAAAGGCGCTGTCCCCCGGTGTCGAGGTCAGCTTGGCGATTTCCAGGGTCAAGGTCTACTCCGTCAAAACCAGCGTGTCTTCGGGTGCCCAGTGGATCCATACCTTCTGGCCACGCTCGACGCCCGATCCGCCGGCGCGCTTGTCGTTCTGCACATTGACCGCGAGCTCGAGATCGTCCTTGCAGCGCACCACGACATGGCTGGTGTCGCCGTAATAGGCAACGTCGCGCACCTTGCCCTCGGCCGCAATCGTCTTGGCTGCCTTAGGCGGGCTGCCGGCTATCTTGAGCTTTTCGGGCCTGATTGCGATGGCGATGTCGCCTGTTGGACTACCCGTATGCGGCAGCTCGATCTTGCCCAGGCCCTTGGCATCGCAGACGATCTTCTTCGCCGTCGACGAGACGACCTTGGCATTGATCAGGTTCACCTTGCCGATGAAATCGGCAATGAAGCGGCTGGTCGGCTGCTCATAGAGCTCCGAGGGGGTGGCGATCTGCTGCACCGCCCCCTTGTCCATGACCGCGATGCGGCTCGCCATCGACAGCGCTTCATCCTGGTCATGCGTCACGATGATGAAGGTGATGCCGACATTCTCCTGCAGCCGCGTCAGCTCGAGGCGCATTTCGTCGCGCAATTTGGCATCGAGTGCCGAGAGCGGCTCGTCGAGCAGCAGCACCTTCGGACGCTTCACCAGAGCGCGGGCGAGCGCCACGCGCTGGCGCTGGCCGCCCGACATCTGGTCGGGCTTGCGCGCGGCAAGATGCGTGAGCTTGACCATCTCGAGGGCCTCGCCGACGCGGCGCTTGGTCTCTTCGGCCGGAACGCCCGTCACCTTCAGACCATAAGCGACATTGTCGGCGACCGTCATATGCGGGAAGACGGCATAGGACTGGAACACCATGTTGGTCGGGCGCTTGTTGGGCGGGGTGAGCGCCATGTCCTCGCCGCCAATGACGATCTGGCCCGAAGTCGGCGTCTCCAGGCCGGAGATCATGCGCAGGAGCGTGGTCTTGCCGCAGCCCGAGGGCCCCAGCAGCGCGAAGAACTCGTTCTGGGCGATGTCGAAGGAGACATCGTCCACGGCCTTGACGCCGCCCGGAAATGTCTTGGTCACGTTGCGCAGGGATACGATTGCTTCGGCCATGGTCCTAACCCTCGCCCGTCTTGGTGGGCGCCTGAAGTTTCATTGCGATGACGGTGGCGACGACCGTGATGACGATGAGCACGGTGGAGGCCGCGTTGATTTCCGGAGACACGCCGCGCCGCACCAGCGAATAGACCTTGACCGGGAAGGTCACGGTCTCGGGGCCTGACGTGAAAAAGGTGATGACGAAGTCATCGAGCGACAGGGTGAAAGCAAGCAGCGCCCCGGCGACAAGCCCCGGCATCATGAACGGCACGATGACATTCCAGAAAGTCTGCCACTCGCTGGCGCCCAGATCCTTGGAAGCCTCTTCGAGCTGCCGGTTGAAGCCGATAAGCCGCGAGCGCACCACCACCGCGACGAAGGGAAAGCAGAAGGCAACATGGGCGATGACGATGTTGGAAAGGTTCAGCGGCCAGGGCATCCCGACCGACCATTCCATCATGCCGGTGTTGATGAAGAACAGGAGCAGCGACACGCCCATGCAGATCTCGGGGATCACGATGGGCAGCGCCATCACGCCCTCATAGGCGGCCTTCATGGGGAAGCGGAAGCGCCACAGGAGCAGCGCCACCATGGCGCCGATGATGGTCGCGATGATGGTGGCGATGAAGGCGATGGCGAGCGAGTTGAGCAAGGCCTCCTGGAGGGCATCGTTGTTCCAGGCCTTCACATAGTTGTCCAGGGTGAAGCCGCGCCAGATGACGCCGCGCTTGTCGGTGTTGAAGGAAAAGGCGATCAGCGTGAAGATCGGCGCATAGAGAGCGACAAAGATCGCCGCAAACAGGAGCTTGAGCCACGTCCGGCTGCCGTAGTCGAGAGGACCCGAGCCGGGCTTGAGGGTCTGAGCCATCAGACATCCACTCCCTTGCTGCGCGACGCGAAGTAGGCCCTGAGAGCCAGCGCGCCGAAAGTCACATACATCAGGAGGAAGGAGAGTGCCGATCCGAAGGGATAGTCATTCGCCGCCTTGAACTGCCGCTCGATGACATTGCCGATCATGATGGCATTGGCGCCCCCCAGCATGTCGGGGGTGAGGAAGGAGCCGAGGCAGGGAATGAAGACGAGGATGATGCCGGTGATGATGCCGGGCATGGTCAGGGGCAGCGTCACCTTGAAGAAGGTCTGGACCTGCGAGCCGCCGAGATCGAGACTGGCCTCGAGGAAGGAGCGGTCGAGCCGCTCGATCGTGGCATAGAGCGGCAGGACCATGAAGGGCATATAGACATAGACCAGCCCCATGATGACCGCGCCGTTGTTATAGAGCATCTCGAAGGGCCCCAGACCGATCCAGCCCAGCACGAGATTGAGATAGCCCTGGCTGCGGAAAACCGCGATCAACGCATAGGTGCGGATGAGGAGATTGATCCAGAAAGGCAGGATCACCAGCAACAGCAGCAAAGGCTTCCAGCGGGCGGGCGCGAAGCAGATGCCGAAGGCGATCGGATAGGCGAGCAGCAGGCAGAAGGCGGTCGCCACCGCGCTGATCCAGATCGACTTCCAGATGATGGTCAGATAGACGGTATCGAAGGCCCGGACGTAGTTGGCGAATGTGCCGGTGAACGCCGTCTCGGTGATCGAGATCTTGTCGCTGAAGGAATCCTGGAACAGCCCGGCGAGCGGGATGAGGAAGAACACCAGGAGCCAGAAGGTGCCGGGCGTGAAGAGAGTCCAGAAAACCCGGAGATTACCCCTCCAACTGTCCACGATTGAGCGACTCCACCCCTGTTGTCGTTACGCCAATGCTAGAACAAAAGAACCGGAGACGGCAACCTGCCATCTCCGGTCCCGTTGGAACAGTGCCGATCACGCGGCCTGGACGCGGGTCCAGGTTTCGTCGCGCATTTTCGTGACGTCCTCGCCCAGATAGAGGGCGGGCTCGCATTTGGCCACCACCTCGGCCGGCGGGAAGATCGCCGGATTCTCGAGATAGGCCTTGTCCATCAGCTTCTTGGCCTCGGCATTGGGGGTGCCATATTGCACCGTCTTGGCAATCCCCGCCTCGACCTCAGGATCCATGATGAAGTTGATGAAGGCATGGGCGTTCTCGGGTCGCGGCGCGCCGGTCGGAATGGCCAGGCAGTCCTGCCACATCTCCGCCCCTTCGGTCGGGACGACATAGGAAATGTCGTCATCCTCCGCCATGACCTGAAGGATGTCGCCATTATACTCCATGGTGAGATCGACGTCGCCCGACGCGAGCAGGTCCTGCCCGTTGTCGTCGGCATAGACCTTCACGTTCTTCTTGCCGGCGATCAGCAGCTCCTCCACTTTCTTGAGCATTGCCGGGTCGGTCGAGTTGAGCGACTGGCCGAGATATTTGAGCGCCGAGCCGATGACGACCTTCGCGTCGCCGAGAAGCGCGATGCGGCCGGCATATTTGTCGTCCTCGAACAACACCTTCCAGCTGTCCACCGTGCCCTCGACCTTGCTCTTGCGGAAGCCGACGCCGACTGTGCCCCACAGATAAGGAACGGAGTGCTTGCGGCCCGGATCGAAAGCGGCGTCCTGGAAGACCGGATCGAGATTCTTGAAGTTGGGAAGCTTTGCATGGTCAAGCGGCGTCACCATATTGGCCTTGATCATGCGCTCGAGATTGTCGTTGGTCGGACAGATGACGTCATAGCCCGGATTGCCGGCCTTAAGCTTGGCGAACAGCTCGTCATTATCGGCGAAGAGATCCATCTTCACCTCGATGCCGGTCGCCTTCTCGAAGTCGGCGAGAGTCGTCTCGCCGATATAGGTGTCCCAGTTGTAGAAATTGAGCTTCTTCTCTTCTTCCGACAGCGAGTTACGCGGCAGGAATGTCAGCCCCAAGCCAAGAGCACCCAGCCCCTGCAGTATCGAACGGCGCTTTCGCGAGAATTTCGGTGTATAGCCTGTCATGATAGCTCCCTTATAGCTCCCTTGTTGTGGTTCCGGCCTTCCTGGCCGGTTGGATGATCAGCTGGCCCAAGCCTATGCCTCGGGCCAGCGCCGTTCAACATTAATTCTAGACCATTTCCGATTTGACATCGGCATAGGTCTTGTCGAGAGCGGCCCTGGCGAGGCGGATCATCTCGTCGATCTCCTTCTTCGAGATCACCAGAGGCGGCGACAGAACCATCGTATCCCAGCAGGCGCGCATGATCAGCCCGCCCGTGAAGGAGTGGTCGCGGCACAGGGTGCCTACCCGGCCGGGCTTCTCGAAGCGCTGCCTGGTCTTCTTGTCGCGCGCGATCTCGATGGCGCCGATCAGGCCGAGCGAGCGGGTCTCGCCGACAATGGGATGGTCGCGCAGGCTAGCCAGGCCTTGAGCGAAGTAGCCGCCCAGCTCGCGGGCGCGCTCGACCAGCTTCTCCTGCTCGATGATCTCGATATTGCGCAGCGCCACGGCACAGGCGGCGGGATGGCCGGCATAGGTCATGCCGTGGTAGAATTCCTCGCCCTTCTCGAAGAAATCCTTCATCAGGCGGTCGGAGAAAGCCACGGCGCCGATCGGCAGATAGCCGGAGGACAATCCCTTGGCCATCGGCACGATATCGGGCTCGAAACCCATGGCCTCGAAGCCCCACCAGTGGCCGGTGCGGCCAAAGCCGCAAATGACCTCGTCGGCGATGAGGAGAACGCCATATTTGCGGCAGATCTTCTGCACTTCCGGCCAGTAGGTCTTGGGCGGGATCAGGACGCCGGCGGCACCCTGGATCGGCTCGCCGATGAAGGCTGCGACATTCTCAGGCCCGAGCTCCAGGATTTTCTTCTCGAGATCGGCGGCGGCCTCGAGGCCGAATTGCTCAGGCGTCAGATCGCGGCCGAAATCATACCAGTAAGGCTGCTGGACATGGTGGAAGCCCGGCAGCGGCAGGCCGCCCTGCCCGTGCATGCCCTCCATGCCACCGAGGCTCGCAGCGATCATGGTGGAGCCGTGATAGCCGCGCCGCCTGCCGATGAACTGGGTACGATAAGGCTTGCCCATCAGCTTCCAGTAGTGGCGCACGAAGCGCACGATCGTGTCGTTCGCCTCCGAGCCCGAATTCACGAAGAAGATATGCTTGAAGCGCTCGGGCATGTGGCTCGAGATCTTGGCGGCGAGCTCGGTGGTCGGCACCGTCGTCGTCTTGAAGAAAGTGTTGTAATAGGGAAGATCGAGCATCTGGCGATAGGCGGCCTCGGCCAGCTCCTTGCGGCCGTAACCGACATTCACGCACCACAGGCCCGCCATGCCGTCGAGCAGCTTGTTGCCCTTGGCATCCCAGATCCACACGCCATCGGCCTGGGTCATCACCCTGGCGCCGCCTTCGGCATGGAAGGCCTTGTGGTCGGTGAAGGGATGGAAGTGGTGCGCGGTGTCCCGGGCTACGAGCTCGGCGATATTCAGGTTCTTGCTGTGGACGGTCATCAGTCATCTCCAGATTGCGGGAAAGCGGCCAAGAGGCCGGAAGCAATAGCGACGGAAATGACGGGTCTTACGGCTTATACCCGATGCGGGCGCAATGCAGCATGACCTCCTGCTTGAGGGTGCGCGACCCCGCCCTGAGGCAACCACCGGAGGCTG
Source organism: Taklimakanibacter lacteus (assembly GCA_003576695.1). Lineage (GTDB taxonomy): Bacteria > Pseudomonadota > Alphaproteobacteria > Rhizobiales > Aestuariivirgaceae > Taklimakanibacter > Taklimakanibacter lacteus. The sequence continues at coordinate 164,101 of QOZQ01000003.1, read as the reverse complement.
TGATGCGAAAACACATGACCCGACTATGCCATAAAGGTCGCGGCAAGAGCAAATCCCCATGAATCTGTTTGCATGGAGCGAGATTTCACCCCAATATTGCAGCGCAACAATAAGGAGACATATGGGGAGCATTTTCAACGAAATGTTGAATCCGGACGGTTCCGTCCGCGGCCCCTATGCGCAGATCCATGGCTGGGTGGGCTCGCTCGGCAAGGACAATGTCGAGCGCGCGCTGAAGGAGGCGGAAAGCATCTTCCGCCGGCTCGGCATCACTTTCGCCGTCTATGGCGCCGAGGAAGCCTCCGAAAGGCTGATCCCCTTCGACATCATCCCGCGCGTCTTCGCGGCCTCGGAGTGGCGGCGGCTCACCATCGGCATCGAGCAGCGGGTCCGGGCGCTCAATGCCTTCCTGCATGATATCTATCATCGCCAGGAGATCCTGCGCGCCGGGCGCATCCCCAAGGACCTCATTCTGCAGAATTCCGCCTTCGTGCCGCAAATGGTGGGGCTCAACCCGCCGCGCGGGGTCTATGCCCATATCATCGGCGTCGACATCGTCAGGGTGAGCGAGACGGAGTTCTATGTGCTCGAGGACAATTGCCGCACGCCCTCCGGCGTCTCCTATATGCTCGAGGACCGGGAAGCGATGATGTTTCTGTTCCCCGACCTGTTCAAGCAGCATCGCGTGGCGCCGGTCGAGAACTACCCGGCGATGCTGCGTCAGACGCTGGAAAGCGTCGCTCCGCAAGGTGCCGGCAGCGAGCCGACCATCGTGCTCTTGACGCCCGGCATCCACAATTCGGCGTTCTTCGAGCACGCCTTCCTCGCCGACGAGATGGGTGTCGAGCTCTGCGAAGGCTCCGACCTCTTCGTCGACAACGGCTATCTCTACATGCGCACGACGCAGGAGCCGAAACGCGTCGATGTCGTCTATCGCCGCATCGACGACGATTTTCTTGACCCCCTCACCTTCCGGCCCGAATCCGCGCTCGGCGTGCCGGGCCTTTTCGATCTCTATCGCGCCGGGCGCGTCACGCTGGTCAATGCGCCGGGCACCGGCATCGCCGACGACAAGGCGATCTACACCTACATTCCCGATGTCGTCGAATTCTATACGGGTGAGAAGCCCCTGCTCCGCAATGTGCCGACCTGGCGGTGCAACGATCCCAAGGACCTCGCCTATGTGCTCGCGCATCTCGCCGAGCTGGTGGTCAAGGAGGTCCATGGCTCGGGCGGCTATGGCATGCTGGTCGGGCCGACATCGACGAAGAAGGAAATCGAAGATTTTCGCGCGCGGCTCAAGGCCAATCCCAAGAACTATATCGCGCAGCCCACGCTGGCCCTGTCGGCTTCGCCGACCTTCACCGAAGCCGGCGTGGCGCCGCGTCATATAGATCTGAGGCCCTTCGTGCTGACCGGCGACCGTGTGCGCATCACGCCCGGTGGATTGACCCGTGTCGCACTCAAGAACGGCTCGCTCGTCGTCAATTCGAGCCAGGGCGGCGGCACGAAGGACACCTGGGTGCTGGAGGACTGATGCTCGGCCGTACCGCCTCATCGTTGTTCTGGATGTCGCGCTATGTCGAGCGGGCCGAGAACATGGCGCGCCTGCTCGAGGTCGGCTACCGCATCTCGCTGATGCCGCGCGCCATCGAGGGCCATCGCGACGAGTGGCGCTCGACCCTCACCACCGCCGCCTGCGAGGCGAGTTATTTCGCCAAGCACAAGGACATCACGACGACGGAGATCATCCATCATCTCCTGTTCGACGACGACAATCCCTCGAGCGTGCGCTCCTGCCTCAAGACCGCGCGCAACAACGGCCGTGCCGTGCGCACGGCACTCACCCGCGATGTGTGGGAGGTCCTCAACGGGACGTGGAACGAATTCGTCCTGGTCAGGCCCGAATCGATCACCAGCGAGCGGCTGCCCGGCTTCCTCGACTGGATCGAGCAGCGCGCCATGCTGTTCCGCGGCGCGCTCCTCGGCACCATGCTCAGGCACGATACTTATTTTTTTAGCCAGCTCGGCACGTTCATCGAGCGCGCCGACAACACCGCGCGCATCCTTGACGTCAAATACTACATTCTCCTGCCCAAGCCGAGCGATGTCGGCTCGGATGTCGACATCCAGCAATGGGCGACGGTGCTGCGCTCGGTCTCGGCGCATCGCGCCTATCGCTGGTTCTACCGCGACAGCACCTACAGGCCGTGGCTGGTCGCCGAGTTCCTCATCCTGCGCGAGGAGATGCCGCGCTCGCTCACCTTCTGCTATCAGTGGATTACCCGCGCGCTCGACGGCCTGGGCGAGGTCTACAAGCAGCGCTACGCCTGCCAGGACGAGGCGGTCGACATCTATGGCCGTCTCAAGCTCGGCAATATGGAGGACATCTTCCAGAGCGGCCTGCACGAGTTCCTGCAGGACTTCATGTTGTCCAACAATCAGCTCGCCGCGGATGTCGGCCAGACCTACAACTTCCCATGAATCTCCAGATTCGCCACGAGACCCGTTATGACTATGAGACGAGCGTGCGCTCGTCGATCCAACGGCTCTATCTGACGCCGGCCAATTTCGCGACCCAGAAGGTCATATCGTGGAAAATCGAGGCGCCGGGCATCGACAAGGCGCTCGCCTATGTCGACGGCTTCGGCAACCAGGCGCATGTCATCACCTCGCAAGGGGCGCACGACCATGTGAGCGTTCTTGCCCATGGCGTTGTCGAAACGAAGGACGCGGCGGGGGTCGTGAAGGGACTGCGCTGCCCCGCGCCCGACAACGTGTTCCTGCGGCAGACGACGGCAACCGAGCCGAGCCCGGCGCTCACCGAGCTGGCGCAGGCGGCGGCGGCAAAGTGCCCCAGGCCGCTCGACATGCTGCATGAGATCATGGGCCAGGTCAGGGCCCGCATCGACTATCAGATCGGCGCCACCCATGCCCACACGACGGCTGCCGAGGCGCTCGCCGACGGCAAGGGTGTTTGCCAGGACCATGCCCATGCCGTTCTCTCGGTGGCCCGGCTGCTCGGGATACCGGCGCGCTATGTCACAGGCTATCTGGTCACCGATGGCGAGGTTCCCGCCACCGCCAGCCATGCCTGGGCGGAGGCGTTGGTGCCCGACCTCGGCTGGGTCGGCTTCGACGCGGCGAACGGCAAGTGCCCGACCGCCGATTATGTGCGGGTAGCGACGGGTCTTGACGCGCAAGGGGTGGTGCCTGTACGCGGCAGCCGACGTGGCGGCGAGACCGAGAACATGACGGTTTCCGTAACGGTCCAGCCCGCCGAGCAATGAAGAGCGCCTGGAGCCTTGAATGACCTACTGCGTGGGATTGCTGATGAAGGACGGCTTCGTCCTGGCGGCCGATACGCGCACCAATGCCGGGCTCGACAATATCGCCACCTTTAAGAAGCTGCATAGCTGGTCGCAGCCGGGCAAGCGCGTCTTCGCGCTGGCGACGTCCGGCAATCTCGCCACCACGCAAGGGGTGGTGAGCCTCCTCACCGAGGGCACGCAGTCGCTGCGCAAGCGCGGTGCCGCCGACAACCTGTTCACCGCCAAGACGATGTTCCAGGCCGCGCAGATCGTCGGGCGCTCGGTGCGCGACGTGCAGCGCGGCGATGAGGGCCAGCTGTTCCAGTCGGAGGACACATTCTCGGCGAACTTCCTGTTCGCCGGGCAGATCGGCGAGGAGCGGCCGCGGCTGTTCCAGATCTATTCGGCCGGCAATTTCATCGAGGCGACCGCCGATACGTCCTTCCTGCAGATCGGCGAGCATAAATACGGCAAGCCCATTCTCGACCGGGTCAGCGATCCCGATATGCGCCTCGGCGAGGCCGCCAAGCTCGTCCTGCTCTCCTTCGATTCGACCATCCGGTCCAATCTGAGCGTCGGCATGCCGATCGACCTCCTGGTCTATCAGCGCGACACGCTCAAGCTCGAGCGGGTGCGCCGCATCGAGCGCGACAATCCCTATTTCCAGAAGCTGTCGAGCGAATGGGGCAAGGCGTTACGCCGCGCCTTTGCCGATATCGAGGAATTCGATATCTGAGCAATTCCTCCCTAAGGGAAGACAGAGTTCCACATTACGCCTTGTCAACTTGCGCGCTCGGCACCAGACGCTATTTTTGTTGCGGCGGCAAATGACAAAGAGGGACAATCTCATTGATGATAGGCCGCCGCGATTTCCTCGCCACCGGCAGCGCCGCTGCCATTCTCGCCGCCCTGCGCCTTCCCGAAAGCGCCCTTGCCGCGAACGCCGTGAAGCTCGGCCCGGAAAAGCGCTTTTCCTTCGACGCCCTGGTCGAACAGGCGCGCGCTTTGGCGGGCAGGCCCTACGAGCCGCCGCCGGCGCCGCCGCGCGATCTCCTCGAGCGCATCGACTACCAGGCGCATGGCCAGATCAGGTTCGACATCAGCCGGGCGCTGTTCGCCGACGGACCGGGACAGTTCCCGGCCACCTTCTTCCATCTCGGCAAGTATTTCCAGCTGCCGGTGCAGATGCATGTCGTGACCGGCAGCGCCGGCGACCAGGTCGAGCGCGAGATCGCCTATGACGCTTCCTATTTCTACATGCCGGCCGACAGCCCAGCCAAGCAGCTCCCCAGCAATTCGGGCTTCGCCGGCTTCCGCTTCCAGGAGAGCCGTCTCGGCGACCAGGACAAGCCCGACTGGCGCAAGAACGACTGGGTCGCCTTCCTCGGTGCCTCCTATTTTCGCGCCATCGGCGACCTGTACCAGTATGGCCTGTCGGCCCGCGGTATCGCCGTCAATGTCACCTTGCCCGACCGGCCGGAGGAATTTCCGGGCTTCACCCATTTCTACTTCGAGACGCCAAACGACGAGAGCAGCACGGTCATCGTCTATGCTCTCCTCGAAGGCCCGAGCCTTGCGGGCGCCTATCGCTTTGCCATGACGCGCCAGAAGGGCGTGGTCATGGAGATCGAGAAGGCTTTGTTCCTGCGCCAGGACATCGCCCGGCTCGGCATCGCGCCGATGACCTCGATGTTCTGGTTCTCCGAGACGCGCAAGCCCGAAGCGGCCGATTGGCGGCCCGAGGTGCATGACTCCGACGGCCTCGCGCTGTGGACCGGAACGGGCGAGCGCATCTGGCGACCGCTCAACAACCCGCCCGGCATCATCGACTCCTCCTTCCAGGACATGAATCCGCGCGGCTTCGGCCTGCTGCAGCGCGATCGCAACTTCGATCACTATCAGGATGGCGTCCTCTATGACCGCCGGCCCAGCCTGTGGGTCGAGCCCATGGACAGCTGGGGCCCGGGCGCGATCCAGCTGGTCGAGATTCCGACCAATGACGAGATCAACGACAATATCGTCGCCGCCTGGGTGCCGGCGGAGCCGGCCAGAGCGGGATCGAGCTACCGGTTCCGCTACCGCCTGCACTGGCTGGCCGATGAGCCGCATCCGACGAACATGGCGCGCTGCGTGGCGACGCGCCTCGGTAATGGCGGCCAGCCCGGCCACCCGCGCCCGCGCGGGGTCCGCAAGTTCATGGTCGAATTCCTCGGCGGCCCGCTCACCAAGCTGCCCTTCGGCGTCAAGCCGGAAGTGGTCCTGTGGTCATCGCGCGGCTCGTTCTCCTATGTCTTCAGCGAGGCCGTGCCGGACGGCATAGCGGGCCACTGGCGCGCTCAGTTCGATCTCACCACCGTTGGCATTGCGCCGGTCGAGCTGCGTCTCTTCCTCCGGAACGGTGCGGAGATCTTGACCGAAACCTGGCTCTACCAGTACCATCCGCCGGTGAACGAGCAGAGCTGAACAGATGTCTCCCTCCGCCGCCGAAGGCGGGGAGGGTGGCGCGCGGAACGCGCGACGGGTGGGGTCTCTACGCAGGGAGGCCTTGCAAGCAATTCATGCCACTCATCGGCATATTTCTCGCGTTGAGACCCCACCCGTCCGCCCTGCGGGCGTCCACCCTCCCCGCGCTTCGCGCGGCGGAGGGAGATTCACTTCACACCTTCGCTTCGGCGTGATCGACGAAGGCGGCGGCCATCAGCCGCTTGGTATAATCCTCATGCGGATGATCGAAGATCTGCTCGGGGCTTCCCTGCTCCACCATGCGGCCATCCTTCATGACCATGATGTGATCGGCCATGGCGCGCACCACGGCGAGGTCATGGCTGATGAACAGATAGGACAGGTTGTTCGCCTTCTGCAGGTCGCGCAGCAATTCCACGATCTGCTTCTGCACCTGGCGGTCGAGCGCCGAGGTCGGCTCGTCCAGCACCACCACCTTGGGCTTCAGGATGATGGCACGGGCAATGGCGATGCGCTGGCGCTGGCCGCCCGAGAATTCATGCGGATAGCGGTTGCGGTTGGCGGGATCGAGCCCCACTTCCGAAAAGGCCAGGGCGGCGCGCCGGTCACGCTCCTTTCCCGATATCGAGGGATCATGGACGAGCAGCCCTTCGGTCACGATCTGCCCGGCGGTCAGGCGCGGGCTCAGCGAGCCGAAAGGGTCCTGGAACACGATCTGCAGCTGCTTGCGCAAGGGGCGCATCTGAGCGGGATCGAATTTCTCGATGCTGCGTCCGTCGAACTGGATGGCGCCCTCGCTCGGCAGCAACTTGAGAAGCGCGCGCGCCAGGGTCGACTTGCCGGACCCCGATTCACCCACGATGCCGATGGTCTGGCCGCGCTTGAGGGTCACCGACACGCGATCGACGGCCTTCAGATAGACGGGGTCGCCCGCCAGGAAGCCACCACCGATCTTGAAGGTCACGCGCATATCGGTGCCGGCGAGCACGGTCGGCGCCGATTTCGGCACCGGCTCCTTGTGACCGGACGGCTCGGCCGCGAGCAGCGCCTTGGTGTAGGGATGCTGCGGCTGCGAGAAGATGGTGCGGGTATCGCCCTCCTCGACCACCTCGCCGAGCCTCATCACATAGACGCGGTCGGCGATGCGCCGCACGATATTGAGGTCATGGGTGATGAAGATCATGCTCATGCCGAGCCGCTTGCGCAGATCGGCCATAAGATTGAGGATCTCGGCCTGGATGGTGACGTCGAGCGCGGTCGTCGGCTCATCGGCGATGAGCAGATCGGGGTCGTTGGCGATCGCCATGGCGATCATGACGCGCTGGCGCTGACCGCCCGACATCTCATAAGGATAGGACTTCATGCGCCGCTCGGGCTCGGGAATGCGCACCAGCTTCAGCATCTTGATCGCTTCCTGGCGCGCCGCCTCCCTGCCGATCCTGCGGTGGCGCATGATCGGCTCCATCAGCTGGTTGCCGATGGTGTAGAGCGGGTCGAGCGAGGTCATCGGCTCCTGGAAGATCATGGTGACCTTGCGGCCGCGGATCTCGTTGAGCTCGGACTTCGACAGGTTGAGAAGATTGGCGCCGCGATAATCGATGGTGCCGGCAGCCTCGCCGTTCGAAGCGAGAAGCCGCATCGCCGCCATCATCGTCTGGCTCTTGCCCGACCCGGACTCGCCCACGACCGCCACCGTCTCGCCGGCCTTGACATGCATATTGATGCCCTTGACCGCATCGACGATGCCGTCGAGGGTGCGGAAGCGTATCTTCAGGTTCTCGACGGAGAGAATGGTTTCATTGCCCGCCATCGCGTCACCGGTCCTTGGGGTCGAGCGCATCGCGCAGGCCGTCGCCGACGAAGTTCAGCGCGAACAGGGTGGAGACGAGGAAGAAGGCCGGGAACAGCAGGAGCCAGTTGGCCGAGCCGATATTCTTGGCCCCTTGCGAGATGAGCACGCCCCAGCTGGTCATCGGCTCCTGGACGCCCAGTCCCAGGAAGGAGAGAAAGCTTTCGAGAATGATCACCTGCGGCACCAGCAAGGTCATGTAGATGACGACAGGCCCCAGCAGGTTGGGAACGATATGGCGCAGCAATATGCCCCACGATCCCACCCCCAAGGCTTCCGCCGCCTGGACATATTCCTGGCGCCTTATCGACAAGGCCTGGCCGCGCACGATGCGCGCCATGTCGAGCCACAGGACGGCGCCGACGGCCAGGAACATCAGCACGAAATTACGGCCGAAGAACACCACAAGCATGATGACGAAGAAGATGAAGGGCAGCGAGTAGAGAATATCGACGACGCGCATCATGATCTCGTCGGTCTTGCCGCCGGCGAAGCCGGCGGTGGCGCCATAGAGGACGCCGATGACGACGGCTACGAAGCCGGCGAGCAGGCCGATGGCGAGCGAGATGCGCCCGCCCATGAGAGTCCGCGCCAGGAGGTCGCGGCCGGTATTGTCGGTGCCGAAGAGGAAATATTCCTTCTTGATCGAGGCGCTCATGGTCAGTTTCAGGCCGTCCGGCGACTTGCTCTCGACGCGTGCGTCGTTGAAGGTGTTGGACCGGTCGAGATAACGCACGACGCGATCATCGATGGCCTTGGCGGATGAGACCGTCACGAAGACCCGCTCGTCCTGCTCGTGCCACTCTTCGAGATCGGCCCGCATGCGGCGCACCACGTCCTGCAGCGCCGTCTCGATCATGTCGGGACGAGGATAGGCAGAGAGGCTCGGCGGGGTACGCACATAGTCCTGATAGATCGTCGTATAGGGATGCGGCAGGAGATAGGGCCCGAAAACACAGACGATCGCCATCAGGGCCAGATAGATCAGGCTGAACATCGCCGCCTTGTTGGCCTTGAGCCTCGCCAGCGCGTCGGCCCACAAGGAGCGCCCGACAACCGGCGCATGGGACGCGGTGATGTCAGTCATAGCGCACCCTCGGATCGACCACAGCATAGAGGATGTCGACGATGAGGTTGAAGACGATGGTGAAGATCGCGATCACCACCACAGTGCCCATCACCAGAGTATAATCGCGGTTGAGCGCCGCCTCGACGAAATAGCGCCCGACGCCCGGTATCGCGAAGATCGATTCGACGATGATCGAGCCGGTGAGCAAGGCCGCCGCCGCGGGTCCCGAATAGGAGACAATGGGCAGCAAGGCTCCCCGCAAAGCGTGCTTGATGATGATGCTCCAGTCGGAAAGCCCGAGCGCGCGGGCGGTGCGGATATGGTGCGAGCGTAGCGCCTCGATCATCGAGCCGCGCATCAGGCGGGCGACGATGGCGATCTGCGGCAAGGCCAGCGTGACGATGGGTCCGATCTTGTTGGCGAAAGCGCCGCCGGCCCAGCCCGCCACCGGCACGAGGGCCAAAGTGGTGGCGAAGATGAGCTGATAGACCGGCGCGATCACGAAGGTCGGCACCGTGCTGCCCGCCGTCGCGGTGGCGATCACGGCATAGTCGGCCCCCTTGTTCTGCCGGAGTGCCGCGATGATGCCGAGCGCACTGCCGATGACGAGCGCCAGAATCAGTGCCGAGGCGCCGATCTGTATCGACACCGGCAACCCCACCTCGAACAATTCCTTCACGGTGAAATCGGGCAGGTTGTAGCTCGGGCCGAAGTCACCGTGCAGAAGATTGTTCAGATAGTTCAGATACTGCATCCACAAGGGCTCATCGAGACCGAACTGGCGATCCAGATTGGCCTTGATGACCGGATTGAGCCCCTTCTCCTGGTTGAACGGGCCACCCGGTGCGACGCGGATCAGGAAAAACGAGATCGTGACGATCACGAAGAGCGTCGGAATGGCAGTCAACAACCGCCGGAAGACATAGCGCAGCATGCGCGCCCCCCTATCCTGGCAAGGCGCAGCCGCCGTTCCCGATGAGAAACGGCGGCTGCTTCACCCCGATTATTCCTTGCTGATAAAGCGCGTCGGATGCACGTCCATGACGTTGTCCTCGTAGCCCTTAAGCTTCGGGGAAACGAGATTGTGGTAGCTGTAATAGAGCAGCGGCATGTTGCCGAGATCGTCGACCAGCACCCGCTCGGCTTCCGAGAGGATCTTCGAGCGCTCGGCCGGGTCGCCGCCGGCGGCGGCCGCCTTGTCCATCAGCTCTTCATATTTCGGGTTGTTGAAGTCCGAATAGTTGTTGCCGGAGGCCTTGCGCGAGATGCCGAGGAAGGTTTCCGGATCCTTGTAGTCGGCGATCCAGCCGGCACGGGCATAGTCGAAATCGCCCTTCTGCTCGAGATGGCCGTAATGCGTCTTGGTGTCGGTGTTGACCATCGTCACCTCGACGCCGAGCGGCTTCAGCTGCTCCTGGATGGCGACCGCCGTGTTCTTGTGGTTCTCAGACGTGTTGTAGCGGATCTCCAGCTTGAGCGGCTTGTCGGGTCCATAGCCCAGCTCGGTGAGGATTTTCTTGGCTTCATCCTCGCGGTCGATCTGAGACATCTCGGCATAGTCGGCGATCGCCGGCTCATAGCCCGCGATGCCCGGAGGCACCATGGAATAGCCGGGTAGCATGCTGTTGCCCCACACCTTCTCGGCGAGGAAATCGCGGTCGATCGCCATGGAGATGGCGCGGCGCAGCTTCGGATTGGACCACGGCTCCTTGTCGAGCTTCACGGCATAGTAATAAGTGCCGAGATAGGGGCCGATACGGACCTGATCGCCGAACTTGGCCTTGAGATCGGCAAGCTGCTCGAGCGGCATATCGTCATTCGAGTCGAGCTCACCCGCTTCGAAGCGCTTGATGGCGGTCGAGCGGTCTTCGGTCGGGAAATAATTGACGACGTCGACCTTCACCTGGTCGGCTTCGTAGTACTTGGGATTCTTGACCAGCTTGATATGGTCATTCGGCACGAATTCGGCCAGCGTATAGGCGCCGTTCGATACGAGATTGCCCGGCTTGATCCAGTCGGCGCCGAGTTTCTCGATCGAGGCCTTGTGCACCGGATAGTTGGCCTGATGCGTCAGCATTTCGAGGAAATAGGGCGTCGGCGACTTGAGCGTGATCTCCAGCGTATTGGCGTCCACCGCCTTGACCCCGAGCTCCTCAAGCTTCGCCTTGCCTTCATTGATCTCCTGTGCGTTCTTCACAACATAGAGCATGGAGGCATATTCGGCGGCGGTCGCCGGGTCTTCCAGGCGGCGGAAGGAGTAGACGAAATCATCGGCCGTGACGGGATCGCCGTTCGACCAAGTCGCCCCCTTGCGCAGGCTGAACGTATAGACGGTGCCGTCATCGGACATCTTCCAGCTCTCGGCGGCGCCGGGAATGACGTCGGCCTTGGCGTCCTGCATCACGAGGCCGGAGAACAGGTCGCGCAGGATATGCGCTTCATAGACAGTCGAGGTCTTGTGCGGATCGAGGCTTTCCGGGTCAGCCGAATTTCCTCGGTTATAGATCATTTCGGCGAAGGCCGCCGAATAGCTTACCGTCACGAGCGCCGTGGCGAGAAGCAATGAACGAAGACTTTTTTTCATATAGTTCCTCCCGTGTTGACGGCTCCGTTAAGGGCAGAATTGCCACGAGCCGTCGGTCTAGACCGGCGCACTATACCATCGCCTTTAGATTTGTCCCATGGCAAGTACGCTTCGTCAAAAGTGCAATATCCCCGCGTCAAACAAGGGAATTGCGCCCTTTGGGGCCTCCGCCTATGTAATCGGCGGATGACCAGAAGCGATCAGACACCCCTGCTCGATACCGTTAACGATCCGGCGGGCCTGCGCCGGCTCAGCCCCCGGCAGCTGCGTCAGGTCGCCGACGAGCTCAGGGCCGAAACCATCGCGGCGGCGGCCAAGACCGGCGGCCATTTCGGGGCCGGCCTCGGTGTCGTGGAGCTGACAGTTGCCCTCCATTACGTGTTCGAAACACCCGCCGACCGGCTGATCTGGGACGTCAGCCACCAGTGCTATCCGCACAAGATCCTGACCGGCCGGCGTGGGCAGATCCGCCAGATCCGCCAGCGTGACGGGATCTATGGCTTCACCAAGCGCTCGGAAAGCGCTTATGATCCTTTCGGCGCGGCGCACAGCTCGACCTCGATCTCCGCCGGTCTCGGCATGGCCGTGGCGCGCGATCTCAAGCAAGAGACCAACAATGTGGTCTGCGTCATCGGCGACGGCGCCATGAGCGCCGGCATGGCCTATGAGGCCATGAACAACGCCGGTGCGCTCGACACCCGCCTCATCGTCGTTCTCAACGACAACGGCATGTCGATCGCGCCCGCGGTCGGGGCACTCACCAATTATCTGTCCTGGCTCGTTTCCTCCCGCCCTTTCCTGTCATTGCGCGACATCGCAAAGCAGCTCGCCCTCAAATTCCCGCGCACCTTGCGCACCGCGGCGGAGCGGGCGGACGAATATGCGCGCGGCATGCTGACCGGCGGCACCCTGTTCGAGGAACTCGGCTTCTATTATGTCGGCCCGATCGACGGACACGATATCGATACGCTGGTTCCAATCCTGCAGAATGTGCGCGACGCGAAGCAGCTGGGCCCGGTCCTCGTCCATGTGGTGACGGAGAAGGGCAAGGGCCACCCCTTTGCCAGGCCCGACCGCGAGAAATACCATGCCGTCTCCAAATTCGACCCCGAGACGCTCGAAATGGCTGCGAGCGCGTCCAACGCGCCGAGCTACACGTCGATCTTCGCCAAGGCCCTGATCGCCGAGGCCGAGAAGGACGACAAGATCGTCGGCATCACGGCCGCCATGCCGTCGGGAACCGGGCTCGACAAGTTCGCCGGCCGATTCCCCAAGCGGATGTTCGATGTCGGCATCGCCGAGCAGCATGCCGTGACCTTTGCCGCCGGCCTCGCGGTCGAAGGCTTCAAGCCCTTCTGTGCCATCTATTCGACCTTCCTGCAGCGCGCCTATGACCAGATCGTGCATGACGTGGCGCTGCAGAGACTGCCAGTTCGCTTCGCCATCGATCGCGCCGGGCTCGTCGGCCAGGATGGCCCGACCCATGCCGGCAGCTTCGACACCGGCTATCTCGCCTGCCTGCCCGACTTTGTCGTCATGGCGGCGGCCGATGAAGCTGAGCTCGTCCATATGGTGGCGACCGCCGCCCAGATCGACGACCGGCCGTCGGCCTTCCGCTATCCGCGCGGCGAAGGCGTCGGCATCGACCTCCCCGAGCGGGGTATTGCGCTCGAGATCGGCCGCGGCCGCATCCTGCGCGAAGGATCACGAGTGGCGCTTCTCTCCTTCGGCGCCCGTTTGCAGGAATGCCTCAAGGCGGCCGAGCAGCTCAAGAGCCTCGGACTCCCGACGACGGTTGCCGATGCGCGCTTCGCCAAGCCGTTGGACGAGGATCTCGTCCGCCGACTCGTGCAGGGCCATGAGGTGCTGGTGACCGTCGAGGAAGGCGCCATTGGCGGCTTCGGCACCCAGGTGCTGCATTATCTGGCGCGCGCCAATCTGCTGGGCAGCTTCTGCCGCATCAAGACCATGCATTTGCCGGACCGTTTCGTCGCGCATGGAACGCCCAGGGAGCAGTATGAGGATGCCGGCCTCAACGAAAAGGCAATCGTCGCCGAGGTCATGGGCGCGCTGGACGACCCGGCGCACCGGCTCGACCTGAAGACCCTGGCCTAATCCGCTTCCTCTTGCTCCTCTTCCTCTGCCTGCCGCCGCCGGCGCCTCGGCGCCGTCCAGGCCCTGAGCTGCGGCAGGAGGATGAACAGCGCCAGCAGGCTCAGGCCTATGGCGATCAGGAGCAGGTCGCCGAATTGCTGCACGGCGCGCAGCGGCGAGAGAACGAGCGGCGCGAAAGCGGCGATCACCAGAAGCGCGGCGAGCAGCAAAGCACGCGGGCGCGCCGAGGCTGCCGGCGTCTCGCCTTCGGGCTTGGCGCCATACCAGTTCTCGGCCAGGATCGCCGCGCCGAGCGTGAAGCCCAGGAGCAGGATGAAGACCGCAATGCTCTCGGGATAGAGATGCATCCCCATCACGCCCGTGATGCCGAAGCCCAGGAGCGAGGCGGTCGCTGCCGGCAAGAGGATACGCAAGGTGCGGCGCAGGCTGCGATAGAGGATGAGCGGCATGGCCAGCGCGACCAGGAGCCAGCCGGCCAGATAGGCCGGCATGGCGGCCCGCATCACCGCCAGCCGGTCGGCTTCGGTCAGCGCGGCGCCGGCGGCCTGCGGCGCCACCCGGCGCAAGGCGGCGGCGAAAGGTTCGATATTGTCGGGATGGCGCGGCTGCACCTCGATGCGCCACAGGCCGCTGCGGGAAACATATTGGCGATAGATCGCCGGATCCAGCCGTTCGGCGGTCAGCGGATCGAGACGCGACAAGCGGTCGATGCGATCGAGCAGCAGCTGCAATCTGACAAAGAATGTCCGCTCGATCTGGCGCAGGACGGCCGGCGGAGCGGCGCCGTTGGCCTCGAGGAGCAGCAGGCTGCGGCGCAGCTCGTTGGCGGCCTTGGCGAGTTCCGGCGTCACCTGCGGCTCCGCGGCGATGCGTTGCAGGCCATCCGCAAGCTTCGCGAATTCGGCGCGCAGGAGGTCATCCGGCAAATCCTCGACCGCGGCGGTGTTGCGCGGGAACACCCCTTGCAGCTTCGCCAATATGGCCCGCTTGTCGGCCTCGCCCGAGGGCAGGAACGCCTCCACCCAGCGCACGCCCTCGACCTCCGGAAGGGCCGCCAGGCGGCGCACCAGCAGGCGCGCCGGATCGCCGGGCTCCGCCAGGATCTGGCCCGATGCCAGGAGCGAAGGCTCGCGCGCCGAAAGCTCGCGGAACAGACGCTCAGGCGCCGACGTGCCGGTCTGCGTCACCCCCGAAGGACTCTCGAAATGGGCCGCCGGCACCAGCAAGGCGCAGAGCACGGCGGCCGCGATGAGGGTCGCCGCCAGGCCGCGGCGCAGCGACCACCAGGAATAGCCGGCGGGCCGCGCCATGACGGTGTCAAGCCAGTGCCCCTGATCCCCTTCCCCCGCATCGTCGTCGGGATCGAACGATCGCGGCCGCAGCAGCGCCAGCAAGGCGGGCAGCAACGTCGTGGCGGCCATGAAGATGACCGCGCTCATGATGGCGATGATGACGGCGAGCCTCTGCAAGGACAGGAACTGGCCACCGGCGAGGGCGAGGCCGGTCGCCGACAGGCCAATGAGCCAGACCAGCAGCGGCAGGCCGAGCAATTGCGCCGGCAGCATCACCGAGGCGAGCCGGGAAACTCCCGAATACTCCGCCTCCTCCGCGCGCAGGATCAGGCCGATGGCGGTCAGGCTCAAGAGCCCCGAGAAAAGCACAGGGTAAGTCAGGCTCACGCGGTCGAAGGAGCCGATCGCGCCGAGCGACAGCGCGGTCGTGAGGATGAAGGTGATCGCCGCCGTGAACAGGACGATCATCACCGTGGCGAAGCGCGACAGGCCGAAGCCCAGGATGACCAGGAGCACGACGCTCGACAGCAAGGCGGGCAGCAGCAGGGCGCGGATATTCAGGGGCGGCGCCATGGCGCGCAGGACCGGCCGCCCGGTGAGCGCGATCGCGACGCGGCCGTCGAACTCGTTGGCGACCAGATCCGCCAGGCGGCGCGCTTCTTCCACCGCATGGCGCGTCGGATCGGCATCGGCGTCGGCGAGCGGAAAAGCGAGCACATACCAGCGCGGGCTTTCGATCGAGACGCCGTGCTCGATGAGCGACAGCCAGTCGAGATCGCGCCGCTTGCCGGCGATCTGCGCCTGCACGCTTCTGGCGGCATCGAGGAACAGGCCGGTCACCACTTCGGGCGAACGGCCTTCCGCCGCGACTTTCGCCACCTGGTCGGCCAGCACGGCAAGACCGGTCATATTGGGCGAGACGGACAGTGCCTGGAACAAGGGCGCGGAGCGCTCGATCCGGCCCACCATGGCGGCGACCTCCTCGTCGCTCAGATAAAGAACGCCATTGTCGTCGAAAAACCGCCCTGTTCCCGGCGCGAACACGTTGCGGAACACCGTCGCCTGCTCGGACATGCGGGCCGCCATGCGCTCGGCGCCGGCGCGCGCGATCTGCGGATCCCGGCTGTCGATAACGGCGACGATGCTCTCGCTCGGCTCGGAAAATTCGGCATTGAGCCGGGCCTGCTCATCGGCCAGCGCCGAATCAACACGCACCAGGACGCCATCCTGCAGCTGCACCTTCATGGCGATGATGGTGAAGACGAGAGCCGGTATCGCCAGCGCGATCCACAGGCCGATGACGGTCAGCGGATGACGGAAGGCGAAGCGCGCCATCCTGGCAAAGACATTCGGCCTCATCCGCCGCTTCTGCCTTTCGGGCGGCGGCGCGTAGCGGTCTTCCCAGGTCATGTAGTGCTGCGCCTCGGCGGGCAAGATCGGCGAATCCCCATCAGCCTGACATAAAGCCTTTCCAGTCGGATTGAAATCAACAGGAATGGGATTAAAAAGACTGCCCCGGTCCCGTCCTGTTACAGCTTGTGCAAATTGAGGGCAATTCCATGAACATTACCAATCGGCAGCGGGGCGTCAGGACGACCGCCATCCATGCCGGGGAGGGCATCGATCCGGTGACCCGGGCCTCCTCGCCCAATCTCGTAATGTCCGCCACTTTCGCCCCCACCGAGGCGACAGGCTTCTCGGCCCGCAACCGCGATGGCTATGAGGGCTTCGTCTATGCGAGACTCTCCAACCCGACCGTCAAGCAGCTCGAAGACAAGCTCGCCGCCCTGGAAGGGGCCGAATCCTGCCAGTGCTATGCTTCCGGCATGGCGGCCTCCAGCGCCCTCATGCTCGGCCGCCTCAGCCAGGGCGACCATCTCGTCATCTCGGACACGAATTATGTCGGCACGGCCGAGCTGGTGCGCGACAGCCTGCCCCGCTTCGGCATCGAGGTCACGCCGGTCGACATGTCCGATCTCGACTTGGTGGCTCAAGCCATCACGCCCCGCACCCGCATGCTGTGGGTCGAGACGCCCGCCAACCCGATCATGCGGCTCGCCGATATCGGCGCCCTGAGCGCGCTCGCGCGCGCCCGGAACGTGCGCGATGTGGCGGTCGATTCGACCTTCGCCTCGCCCATCGCCACCCGCCCGCTCGAGCTCGGCGCCGATTTCGTCATCCATTCGCTCACCAAATATATCGGCGGCCATGGCGATGCGATGGGCGGCGCCGTCCTCGGCCGCAAGAGCGACCTCGATGCCCTCAATCTCGAGGCGACCGTGCATTTCGGCGGCGTGCTCTCGCCCTTCAATGCCTGGCTGATCCTGCGCGGGGCCGCCACCTTGCCGATCCGCATGCGCGCCCATGAGGAGACGGCGCTGGCGGTGGCGCGGTTCCTCGAAGGCCACAAATATGTAAAGCGGGTGTTCTATCCAGGGCTCGCCTCCCATCCGCAGCATGATCTGGCGCGCCGCCAGATGAGAAATTTCTCCGGCATGCTGACCTTCCAGGTCGCGGATGGTCTCGCTGTGGCGAGGCGGATGGTCGAGAAGCTCGACGTCGTGCACTACGCCGTATCGCTCGGCCACCACCGCAGCCTGATCTACTGGATTCCGACGGCCGACCTGATGCGCTCGACCTTCCGCCATGAGGGCGAGCTTCTGAAACGCTACCGCGATTTCGCCGGCGACGGCGTGTTCCGCTTCTCGGTCGGGCTCGAGGATGCGGAAGATATCTGCGCCGATCTCGACCAGGTCCTGTGAAACCGTCTCCCAGAGCAAATCCCGCCAAAGTTGAAGACTTTGGCGATAAGGATTTGCTCCAATATTGATTTGGCGCGAATCCTTTTCGGCGAAGTGATTCCACTTCGCCGGGATGCGCTAGAAGGAACTACATGTCTGAAATCACCCGCGCCATTGCAGAACTCCCTCTGCGCTTCAAGGGACCGGGCGGTGCCGTCGCCGTCATCAAGGATGGCGCTGTCATCGCGCGCGAAGCCTGGGGTTATGCCGACCTGGCACGCTATCGGCCCTTCACGCCCGCGACGCTGTTTCCGATCTGCTCCATCAGCAAGCAATTCACCTGCGCCCTGCTGCTCGACCAGCTTGGCGATCCGGCGCGGCTCGATGCGGCCCTCAAGGCCAGGCTACCGGCGCTCGCAGAGCCGGCGCCCCGCGTCCTCCATCTCTGCCACAACCAGTCGGGCCTGCGCGACTACTGGGCGCTCACCGTACTGTGCGGCGCCGCGCCCGAGGGCGCCTTCCGCCCGGCCGATGCGACGAGCCTGATGGGGCGCACCCGGACGCTGCATTTTCCACCCGGCACGCAGTATTCCTATTCGAACGGCAATTTCCGGCTGCTGTCCGACGTCCTCGAAGACCATCTTGGAAAGCCTTTCGACGAGATGCTGAAAGCGAGGATCCTGACGCCCGCCGGAATGGCGACGGCGCGGCTCAATCCCGAGACCGGCAACCTGCCCGGAGGCGCCGTCGGCTATGAAGGCGATGACGCCTTCGGCTTCATTCCCGCCGTCAATCATATTCACTGGACCGGCGATGCGGGCATGGTCGCGACCCTTGACGACATGATCGCCTGGGAGCGTTTCATCGATGCGACCTATGGTGATGAAAGCAGCCTCTATCGTCGCCTGTCGGTGCGGCCGCATTTCGCCGATGGCCGTCCGGCGAGCTACGGCTTTGGTCTCGCCCATATGGAGAGCCAGGGCATTGTCGTGACCGGTCATGGCGGGGCGTTGCGCGGCTGGCGCAGCCAGCGCCTGCATGTCGCGCAGGAACGCCTTTCGGTGGTCGTCCTTTTCAATCATGAATCGAGCGCGCGCGAGGCGGCCTTTGCCGTGCTGCGCGCAGCGCTTGGCCAGGCGACGCCACCCAGGCCTGAAACCGCCTATGATCCCCAATGGACCGGCGCCTGGCATGAGCCCAGGAGCGGTCTCGTGCTCGATATCGCGCCGGCCAACGGAACGAAGGGGCAGTTGTCGGCACGCTTCACGACGGATGCCGAGATGCTGGCCCTCAAAAGCGAAAATGAAGCGGCGTCGCCCTCCATGACCTTGCGGCGCGACGGCGATACCATCCGAATGCTCCGTCCGGTCGACAATCTCGATGCCGAACTGACGCGCCTCTCGGGCCCCTCGCCCGCTGACGTTACCGGCAGCTTCCAATGCGGCGAGCTCGACTCGCTGTTCCAGGTGACGGCAACGGGGAACGCGACCTATGCCTCCTTCGAGGGCTTTCTCGGCAAGGGCGCGATGCAGCCGCTCTATCCGATCGCCGGCGACATCTGGCGCCTGCCCTGCCGGCGTTCGATGGATGCGCCCGCGCCCGGCGACTGGACGGTGCATTTCCACCGTGATGCGGCGGGCAAGATATCGGGCGTCACCGTCGGCTCCTGGCTGGCGCGCCGGGTGGCCTTCGAGACGCGCAAATAGGGCACATGCCGGAGATAGCGATGTCAGAGCAGAAGCGCGTGAGGTTGTTCCGAAATGGCCGCAGTCAGGCGGTCGGCATTCCCGAGGAATTTGAGTTGCCAGGCGATGAGGCAATTATTCACCGGGATGGCGATCGACTTGTACTCGAGCCGGTGCGGAAACAGGGGCTTCTTGCCTTGCTCAGAACGATGAAGCCTCTCGCGGAGGGCGCTCCCGAAATTGATGATCCTGCGCCCGATTGATCACTGATGTGCGATCCGCCTCCCCAGGCTAGTGTGAGGGTATGGACTCGCATCCCCATGCTGCCGATTCCTGCCGGCATCGACCGTTGACGACATCGCTCGAACAGCCAATGATCGCCGATGGTCGTCCCGACGCGAATATTGCGCTGGTGCAACGTCGCAACATGCTGCTTTCAGCGGCGCTGCGCTTTTGCTGGCCAAGCCGAAAGAGCCCTCGTCATGAAGCAGGCACCTGTTCGTCGGGTGCTTCCGTCTGGCGCTTCTCATACTCCGCCTTGTGGCGGCGATAGGAGCGGATGCCGACCGGCAGAAGTGCTATATAAAGGAGCGACATCGCAGTCAGCATTTCCCAGGTGAAGGCGATCAGGCTGACGATCGCCAAAGCGGCGACGCCCAAAAGCGGCAGCACGAGGTCACGACTGATGCGCGAGCCGAGCGTCTTGGCCGAGAAGGTCGGCACCCGGCTCACCATCAGCAGCGCCACGGCGGCGATATAGGGCAGCACCAGCCAGGCCACCTCATGGCCATCGGGAACAAGGCCGAGGAAGCCCAGATACATGGGCGCCATGGCAAGGCCGGCGCCCGCCGGCGCCGGCGCGCCGGTGAAGAAGTTCATCATCCAGGCGGGCTTGTCGGGATCATCGATCGCCACGTTGAAGCGTGCGAGCCGCAGGGCGCAGCAGATCGCCAGGCACAGAGCCACGAGCCAGCCCAGGCTCTTCAGCGAATTGAGCGACCACAGATAGATGAGAATGGCCGGCGCGACGCCGAAATTGACGAAATCGGCAAGCGAATCGAGCTCGGCCCCGAAACGCGAGGTTCCTTTCAGGAAACGCGCCAGGCGGCCGTCGATCGCATCGAGCACGATGGCGAGGATCACCGCGCCAACAGCCAGCTCATAACGCCCCTCCATGCCGAGGCGGATGGCGGTGACACCGCTGCACAAGGCCAGCAGCGTGATGAGATTGGGCACCAATATGCGGATCGGCACCTGCTTGAAGCGGCGCAGCCGCTGCTCGCGCCGGCTCCTGTCGATATTTTCGTCCTCGAGCCCTGGGAAATTCGTCACCTTTTGTCTCCCTAATTGCGCCTGCCGGTGCGCTCGCTCTCGGTGGAAGCGAGATCGGCAAACACGGTCTCGCCGGCCACCGATCGCTGACCGACAATGACAAGAGCGCCCACGCCTTGCGGCAGATAGACATCGACGCGGCTGCCGAAGCGGATGAGGCCGAAACGCTCGCCGGCCTTCAGCACATCGCCATCATTCACGAATTTCACGATCCGGCGCGCCACGAGGCCCGCGATCTGCACGACGCCCAGCCGGCGGCCGTCATCGAGCTCAAGGGTAAGCGCCTGGCGCTCATTGTCGGCGCTCGCCTTGTCGAGATCGGCGCTCAGGAACTTGCCCGGCACGTAGGCGATATGGGCGATGCGCGCATCGACGGGCGAGCGGTTGATATGCACGTCGAAGACATTCATGAATACCGAGATGCGGGTCACCGGCTCACGCGGCAAGTCGAGCTCGGGCGGCGGGATCACGGTTTCGATGGCGCTGATGCGGCCGTCGGCGGGCGAGATGACGAGCCCTGCCTTCAGCGGCGTGACGCGCTCGGGATCACGGAAGAAATAGGCGCACCACAAGGTCACCACCAGCGCCAGCAGCGCCAGGATATCGAGGTCGAGCCAGTAAAGTATCAGTGTGACCACAGCGGCGATGGCGACGAAGCGCCAGCCCTCGCGATGGATGGGCACAAGTGTCGAGGTGATGGTGTTGACGAGCGACATGTTTGAGCGAAACCAGTTTAGCCGAGGATTGTCACCAAATACAGGAGCGGTCAGTTAACGGCGCCGGTGACGATGCCGGGCCTGGCATCGTCTTCGTCGTCCGTGGCCTCGGCCTCCTCATGCTCGATATCGGCAAGACGGCGGCGGGCCTCGTCGGCCTCGCGCTGGCGATTCCACATCGAGGCATAGAGGCCGCGTTTCTTCAGGAGATCGGCATGCGTCCCGCGCTCGGCGATCGCGCCGTGCTCGAGCACGATGATCTCGTCCGCGTCCACCACCGTCGTCAGGCGATGGGCGATGACCAGCGTCGTGCGGTTGCGCGAGACCTGGCGCAAGGCGGTCTGGATCTCGCGCTCGGTCATGGAATCAAGCGCCGAGGTCGCCTCGTCCAGGATGAGGATCGGCGGCGATTTCAGGATGGTGCGGGCAATCGACACACGCTGCTTCTCGCCGCCCGACAGCTTCAGGCCGCGTTCGCCGACCATCGTCTCATAGGTCTTTGGCAGCGTCATGACGAAGGCGTGAACCTGGGCGAGACGGGCGGCGTCCTCGACCTCGGCATCGCTCGCATCGGGCCGGCCATAGCGGATATTGTAGCGCACCGTGTCGTTGAACAGCACCGTGTCCTGCGGCACCATGCCGATGGCGGCGCGCAGCGTTTTCTGGGTGACGCCTGCTATATCCTGTCCGTCGATGAGAATGCGGCCCGAGCCCACGTCATAGAAGCGGAACAGAAGCCGCGAGATGGTCGACTTGCCGGCGCCCGAGGGACCGACGATCGCCACGGTGTGGCCGCTCGGCACGCGGAAGGACAGGTCGCGCAGGATCGGTCGCTCCGGGTCATAGGCGAAATTCACGCGGTCGAAGACGATCTCGCCTTTTCCGGTGCGCAGGGGCACCGCACCCGGACGATCGGTGATGTCGGCCTCGACCTCGAGCAGCGAGAACATCTCCTCGACATCGATGAGCCCCTGCTTGATTTCACGATAGACCGAGCCGATGAAATTGAGCGGCATATAGAGCTGGATCATCAAGGCGTTGATCATCACGAAATCGCCGAGCGTCATCTGCCCGGCATGGACGGCATAGCCGCTCATCAGCATGGCGATGGTAAGCCCCACGGCGAAGATGAAGGCCTGGCCGGCATTCAATATGGCGAGCGATATCCAGGTCTTGATCGAGGCCTTCTCATAGCGGGCCATCGACAGATCGTAGCGGCGCGCCTCATGCTCCTCATTGCCGAAATACTTCACCGTCTCGAAATTGAGCAGCGAGTCGATCGCCTTGGTCGAGGCGTCGGTGTCGGCATCGTTGGCGACACGGCGGATATTGATACGCCATTCGGTGGCCAGATAAGTGAAGGCGATATAGGCGGCAACGGTCAGGGCGACCACCAGCGCATAGAGCCAGCCATAGGAACGCGCCAGGATGCCGCAAATGAAAGCGAGCTCGAGCGCCGTCGGCAGCGTGTTGAACAGCGAATAGCGCAGGATCGTGTCGATGCCGTTGGTGCCGCGCGAGATGACGCGCGACAGGCCGCCGGTGCGCCGCTCGAGGTGGAACCTGAGCG
Organism: Taklimakanibacter lacteus; assembly: GCA_003576695.1. Lineage (GTDB taxonomy): Bacteria > Pseudomonadota > Alphaproteobacteria > Rhizobiales > Aestuariivirgaceae > Taklimakanibacter > Taklimakanibacter lacteus. The sequence goes on along the minus strand of QOZQ01000003.1, from coordinate 141,374 downwards.
ACAGCGCATGGAGATGGCGGAAAGTGCGCATGGCGAGCTCGCGCACCGCGCGCTGGCCGACCTTGGCGAAGATCGCATCGCGCAACTGTGCAAAGGCGACCATCATCACCCGGCCCAGGCCATAGGCCAGCACCATGAAGACGGGGACGACGACAAGCGCCGGCATGCCGTTCCTGAGGGTCAGCGCGTCGACGGCATATTTGTAGGCAAAGGGGGTGAGGACGGTGACGATCTTGGCCAGCACCAGGGCGATGATCGCCAGAACCACGCGAATCTTCAGGTCCATGCGGCCTTCCGGCCACAGCAGCGGCATGATGTCCCTGAGCGTCAGCCAATGGCTGCCGTCACCCCGGCGCAGCGCCGCCTGATGCGGCGTCAGTCCGCGTTTCATTGCGGCGCGCCGCCCTCGGCGCTGGTCAGCGGGTCCTTGCGCTTGGGATCGATCTGCTCAGGCGGGTTGGCATTGGGGATCGCGAAAATCTGCCCCGGATAGATGCGGTTCGGGTTGCGGATCTGATCCTTGTTGGCCTGGTAGATCACGGTGAAGCTCTTGCCGCGGCCATAGATGACGCGCGACAGCTTCCACAGATTGTTGCCCGGCTGGATGACGACCTTGCCGGTGCGCGGCTGGTCGGGGTCGGTGGTCTTCGCCGTCTGCTCGGCCGCGGCGGCGGCGGCCGTCGTGACTTCTTCCTTCTTGTCCGCGCTCACCGGCTGGTCGGGTGCCGGGCCCGAAGCCTCGGGTTCCGCCTTGGCGACCTCTGTAACGGTCTGTGGCTGGGTCTCCGCCGCCGGCGCCTGGGCTTCCGGCTGCTGCGACTGCGCCTGGGTCTCTGGCTGCCGGGTCTGCGACGGCTGGCTTTCGGCCGCCTGGGTCTCAGGCTGCTGGGTTTCGGGCTGCTGGGTTTCGGGCTGCTGGGGTTCCGCCGGCTTTGCCGCCTGGCTTTCGACCTCGGCGACAGGCTTGGCCTCACCCGGTTGCGGCGGCGTGGCTTGGGTCGCCTCCGTCGCGGGTGGTGTGTTCAGTGCCGCCACAGCGGCTGCATCCTCGCGCTGGAACGGCAATTCGATGCGGGCCATGACCTTGCCGGTCTGGTCGATCTGGTCGGCGCGCAAAGTATGGGTTCCGGGCTTGATGATGTCGGTGCCCGCAAAGGACCAGTTGCCGCCCGAGTCCACGATGGCATCGCCTACATCGCCATTGTCGACATAGAGCCTGATGGCGGTGCCGGGCTTCGCACGGCCGGAAAAGATGATGTCGCCCCTGTCGTTGTAATCGACCGCATCGAGGCGCAACGGTACATTCTCCGCCACCTTGGCGGGCTTGGCCGTGGGCTCGGTGGTTTCGGCCGACTTTTCCGCCGTCGCCGGCTCTTCCGTCTTGACCACCGTCTCGCCGGCAGGCGCCTTCGTCTTGGCGATGGTCTCGCCGGCCGGCGGCTCGGCCGCGGCCGTCTGCTGGGTCTCAGGTGACGTGACGGCCGGCTGTGTGGTGGTTTCGGCGGCCGCCGGCTGCTCCGGGGTGGCAGGTTCCGTGGTCCCGGCAGAGGCCTGCTGCTGGCTGTCACCGGCCTGCAGCACCTTCGTCGCGGCGCCGGGCTCGGTCAGGGCCACCATGGCCTGCTGGCCGGTCTTTTCCGGTATGGCGACGGCAATGGATTGCTCGAGCATCACGGGCTCGGAATCGGCGGATTTCTGCTCGACGGTGATCTCATGGGCTCCCTTGGGCAGCGGATTGTCGGGAACCACGACCCAGGACCCGTCGCTATTGGCTATGCCCTTGCCGATCACCTGCTCGCCCAGCTTCAAGGCGATCGCGGCACCGGGCTCGGCGCGCCCGGCGACGACCGCCTGCCCGTCGCTCTCCACCCTCACCGTATCGAGGCTCGGCTTGACCTCGGCTTCGACCTTGGGCGGCTCGGCGGGCTTGGTTTCAGGGGTTTCCGCCTGGGGCGGCTCGGTCGGCTGGACGGCAGCGGTTTCAGCCCCTTTTTCGGGCGTCTTGGCGGTTTCCTGGCTGGTCTCCGGGGCGGGGGTTGCCGCCGCTTCCGGCACGTTCTGGTCCGGGGCGGGAACAGGCTTCCAGCTCGTCATATTGAGCCCGGCCAGGGCGGCCAAGGTCGCCAGCGCGGCGCCAGTAAACACTGCAAGCGGGTTTTTCATTGTCGCGGTTCCATATTCCCGCCTGTAAATAATGAATAGTCATCGAATCTGCAAAGACTATGCAGTATCGGGGTCAGCTTGACGGGCGGCCATCGTACGACCAAATGACCATAGGAGAATCATGCGGCATCTTTGTGTTTATTGCGGATCGGGACCGGGACGGAATCCCGCCTACATGGCGGCGGCGCGGGCCCTTGGCATCCACATGGCCAATCAGGGCATCGGCCTCGTCTATGGCGGCGGCAGCCTCGGCCTCATGGGCGAGGTGGCGCGCTCGGTCATCGCCGGCGGCGGCCATGTCGTCGGCATCATCCCGGAGTTCCTCGTCAGCAAGGAGCGCATGCTGACGGATGTGAACGAGCTCATCGTCACCGCCAGCATGCATGAGCGCAAGATGACGATGTTCGAGCGCTCCGACGGCTTCGTCGCTTTGCCCGGCGGGCTCGGCACGCTGGAAGAACTGGTCGAGATCTCGACCTGGGCGCAGCTCGACCGTCATGCCAAGCCGATCATCATCTGCGACATCGATGACTACTGGGCGCCGCTCCTCACCCTCATCAGCCACATGCGCCAGGAAAAGTTCATCCGCGAAGGCCTCGAGCTCAAATTCGATGTGGTGAAGTCGGCCGAGCAGGTCGTTTCGGTGTTCGACGACAGGATCCGGCAATCGACCTCGAAGGTCCCGCAGGAGCCGATCCGCAAGACATTGTGAGAGTCGGGAGAGCGCGCGGCTCGCGCTCTCCCCTTTCGATGTCTCAGGCGACCATGCAGGCATCGGAAATCGCCGTCAGGTGACGGTGATCGGTGCCGCAGCATCCGCCCAGGATCACGAGATTGGGCAGCTTGGCGCGCAAGGCGTTGTAGCGCGCACCGAGATCCTCAGGGTCGCCGATGTCGATCTCGGTCGCTGCATCAAGCTCGGCATGGCTCTTGGTCGAGGAATTGGCCCGCAATCCCCAGATGCGGTCAAGCCAGGCGCCACCGCTCAGCACATCGTCGAAGTGCTCGGGATGGGCACAGTTGACCATGTAATAGAGCGGATAGGCTCCTGAGACCCTATCGACCGTCTCGATGGCCTCACGCAGGCCTTCGCCCGAAGGCAGCCTGCCGTCGGTTTCGACGGTGAAGGAGACGACCACCGGCATCTTGCGCGCTTGCGCGGCGCGCACGATGCCCAGCGCCTCATCGACATAGTTCATCGTCACCGCCGAGACCATGTCGGCTTCGCTGGCGGCGAACACGTCCATCTGCAGCATGTGAAAGCGCTGCGCCTCATCGGTGCTCATCCGGCTTTCGACCTTGTAGCCATCACCACGTGGCCCGATCACGCCGTTGATGATGAGCGGGGAAACCTGTCCTTCATATTCCTCGCGAAGCTCGCCTAGAAATTCGACCGACTGGCGATTGGCCTCGATGAGCTTGTCGCGCGAGAAGCCGAGCTTTGTTCCCCAGTCGAAGCTCGCGCGCCAGGTCGGCGTATCCAGGATGAAGCCCACCTTCCGGAGCCGCGCCAGCTCGAGATAGGGCCGGAAATATTTGCGCAGCTTCAGGCGTCCCAACTCATCGGTGATCAGCGGGAAGGAGGCGAAGCAGGGCAATTCGATGCCCTCATGAAAGACGAGTGTTGTTTCCAGTCCGCCATCGGTCAGGAATACACCACCCGTCATCTGCGGCAGCGCATTTCTGTATCTGGTCATGTGTCTTCTCCATCAAAGCGCCGGCGGTGGCCGGCGAAGGCGCATCGACCTAGCGAAAGACAGGCGGAGCCACTAAGGTCATTCCAGCAAGAAACCGGTCGATCCAGCCATGACAGCCGAAAAACGCCCCCTGAACGTCGCTATTCTGGCCCTACCAGAGGTGAGCGGCTCGACCTTGCACGGCATGTTCGACCTTTTCGCATCCGCCGGACGGGATTGGACTTTCCTGACCGAGGGACGGATCAGGCAAGGCGCTGCGAAACCGTATATCGTGGCGCGCGAGAACGCCCCGATCGCGGCTTTCAATGGCGTTACGATCACGCCGCATCACGCGCTCCGCGATTGCCCGTCGCCTGACCTCATCTGCGTCTCAGATTTCTTCATCGCGCCGCGTGAAAGCTGCGCCGGGCGCTTTGGCCCCGAGTTGGAGTGGCTCAGGCAGCACTATCGCGCCGGTACCGTCATCGCCGCGGCCTGCTCGGGCACCCTGCTCCTCGCGGAAGCCGGCCTCCTCGACGGCCATCAGGCGACAACGCATTGGGGCTATTGCGAGGCGCTCGCCGAAATGTATCCCAAGGTGCGCGTGCAGTGCGGCCGCACGCTGGTGACAAGCGGCGAGGAGCAGCGCATCATCATGAGCGGCGGCGGCACCAGCTTCCAGGACCTCGCTTTATTTTTGATAGCCCGTTTCATCGGTGTCGAGGAGGCCGTGCAGGTCGCCAAGGTCTATCTGCTCGACTGGCATGATTCAGGCGGGCTTCCCTATGCCGCGATGGTCTCGACCAGAAAGTCGTCCGATGCGCAGATCGCCAAATGCCAGGAGTGGCTGGCCGACAACTACAAGCGGAGCTCACCCGTCGCCCTGATGGTCGAGATGAGCGGACTTGCCGAACGATCCTTCAACCGGCGCTTCTTCCAGACGACCGGCCAGTCGCCCATGGACTATGTGCAATCGCTGAGACTCGAAGAGGCCAAGCAGATCCTCGAGACGACGGCGCTTTCAATCGAAGCTGTGGCTCAGGAACTGGGCTACGAGGATACGAGCTTCTTCAGCCGCCTGTTCCGGCGCCGCATCGGCGTAACACCGGCGCAATATCGCAAGCGCTTCGCCTCCTTGCGCAAGGCGCTGCAATCCTCGCGGTCCTGCTGGTCAGGCCTGGGCTGGCTCCTGGGCTTCCTGCATTCGCCGCCCTTCCTTTATGGCGGCATATGAATAGATGGCGAGCGCCACCCAGAGCAGCGCGAAGGACAGCCAGCGCCAGGCATTCATCGGCTCGCCGAAGATGAAGACGGCGGTCAGGAAGACGAGCGAGGGCGAGATATATTGCATGAGGCCGGCGGTCGAATAGCGGATGCGCTTGATCGCGGCGGCAAAGAACAGGAGTGCTGCGGCCGTGAGAATGCCGCAGCCTATCAGCATCAGGGTGTAGAAGGGCGTGGTCAGGAAGGCCGCCTCACCGGTGCCGCCCATCCAGGCGGCGATGGCGAGCGCCGGCAGGAAGATGATCAGGACCTCGATGAAGAAGCCCTGCGTGGCGCCGACATTCACCGTCTTGCGGATGAGGCCATAGAGACAGAAGGTCGAGCCCAGCATCAGGCCGAGCCACGGCACGACGCCCGCCGCAATGGTCTGGATGAGGACGGCGACGACCGCGACGGCGAGCGCCACCAGCTGCATGCGGGTGAAGCGCTCGCCGAGGAAAACGGCGCCCGCCACCACATTGAGCAGCGGGTTGATGTAGTAGCCGAGGCTCGCCTCGATGGTGCGGCCGTTCTGGATCGACCAGACATAGAAGCCCCAGTTGAAGACGATCAGCAGGCTCGTAAACAGCAGGGTGAGGAAGATGCGCGGGCTGGCCAGCGCCTTGCGCACATCGTCGAACTGGCCGAGAACCCAGATCACGACAACGGCGACGGCAAGCGACCACAGGCCCCGATGGACGGCGACCTCGAGCGGCGACACATCCTGGATGAGCTTGAAATAATAGGCCATCACGCCCCAGACGAGATGGGCGGCAACGCCATAAACGAGGCCTTTCTTGGCCTCGGACAGGTGGACGGCGGAAACCGGAGGATCGATGGCGGACATCAGGCCCGCGGGTTTAGCGCTCCCTTGCGCCTCGCACCACCCGGGACACGGCATGGGTCGCATGCCCGAGGCGCAAGCGAGGTCTGCATGCCTACGCCGCCCGGGAGACCTCTTCGCGCAGGAGCTTGAAGACGATCGAATCCGACAGGGCCTGGAAGGAGGCATCGACGATATTGGGCGATACGCCGACGGTGAACCAGCGATTGCCCTTGCCGTCGCGGCTTTCGATCAGAACCCGGGTCGTCGCTCCCGTGCCGCTGTTGAGGATACGCACCTTGAAGTCGGCGAGCTCGAGATCGTCGATGAAGCGCTGGAACTTGCCGAGATCCTTGCGCAAGGCGACGTCGAGCGCGTTCACCGGGCCGTTGCCCTCGCCGGCATTGATGAACACCTCGTCATCGACCTTCACCTTGACAACGGCCTCCGACACGGTGACGAGCTCGCCCAGCGCATTGTGGCGATGCTCGACGATGACCCGGAAGGAGAGCACATCGAAATAATGCGGCACCGAGCCCAGCATGCGGCGGGCCAGCAATTCGAAGGAGGCGTCCGCGCCGTCATAGGCATAGCCCTGCGCTTCACGCTCCTTCACCTCGCGCAGCAGCGCGTCGAGGCGCGGATCGGATTTCTCGACGTTAAGCCCGATGCGCGCCAACTCGGCCAGGAGATTGGACTTGCCGGCCTGGTCCGAGACCAGCATGCGGCGGCGGTTGCCGACAGTCTCCGGCGGCACATGCTCGTAGGTCTCGGGCTCCTTCACGATGGCCGAGGCATGGATGCCGGCCTTTGTCGCGAAGGCGCTGCGGCCGACATAGGGCGCCTGCCCGTTGGGGCTGCGGTTCAGGAGCTCGTCGAAGGCCCGCGACACATGGGTGAGGCTCGCGAGCTTCTCCTCCGTCACGCCAGTCTCGAAGCGCTCGGCGAATTCCTTCTTGAGCACCAGCGTCGGGATGATCGAGACCAGATTGGCATTGCCGCAGCGCTCGCCGATGCCGTTGAGCGAGCCCTGGATCTGGCGCGCGCCCGCCAGCACGGCGGCGAGTGAATTGGCAACCGCCTGCTCGGTGTCGTTATGGGCATGGATGCCGAGATGGCTGCCGGGCACCGTCTTCGCCACCGCGCGGACGATCTCGGAGACTTCCTGCGGCAGCGTCCCGCCATTGGTGTCGCACAGCACCACCCAGCGGGCACCCGCCTCGTAGGCGGTCTTCGCCACTTTCAGCGCATAGTCCGGATTGGCCTTGTAGCCATCGAAGAAATGCTCGCAATCGAGCAGCACTTCGCGGCCGAGCGCCTTGGCATTTTCTATGGATTCCCTGATGGTTAGAAGACTCTCCTCATTCGTCGTCTGAAGCGCAACGCGGACATGGTAATCCCACGCCTTGGCGACAAAGCAAATGGCTTTCGCCTTGGCGCGCAGCAGATCCTGGAGACCCGGATCATTGGAGGCCGAACGCCCCGGCCGCCGCACCATGCCGAAGGCCGTGAAGGTGGCGCGGCTCTTCCGCTCCTCGGCGAACAGCGCCGTATCGGTCGGGTTGGCGCCGGGATAGCCGCCCTCGATATAGTCGAGGCCGAGCTGGTCCAGCAGCCCCATGACGACCAGCTTGTCCTCGAGCGAGAAGTCGACTCCCGGCGTCTGCTGGCCGTCGCGCAAGGTGGTGTCGAACAGATAGAGGCGTTCGCGCGTCATCGCTTCACCTCCCAGCTCGTCGTCCCGTCCTTGTTGTCCATGAGGACGACGCCCAGGGCGTCGATCTCGGCCCGCAGCCGATCGCTTTCCGCCCAGTTCTTGGCGGCGCGCGCAGCAAGGCGCGCCTGGATCAGGGCATTGACCTTGTGCTCGTCGATCCTGGCCGCCTTGTCCTCGACATGCTTGCCGGTGAAGCCCAGCGCATTGAGGGTGGCGCCGAGCTGCATCTGGAAATTCGGCCGGTCGAGCGCGTGAAGCTCGGCAATGGCGCGCGGCGTGTTGAGGTCATCGCACAAGGCCTCGAGCACCGGCTCGGCGAAGCGAGCCTCCTCGGTGAGGCGCGCGGTGGCCGAATTGTAGAAGCCGTCGAGGATGCGCCGGCTTTCCTCCAGCCCCTTCACCGTCCAGTCGATCGGCTGGCGGTAATGGGTGCGCAGCATGTTGAAGCGCAGCACCTCGCCCGGCCAGTCCTTGAGGACCTCGTTGATGGTCAGGAAGTTGCCGAGGCTCTTCGACATCTTCTGCCCGTCGATCTGCAGGAAGCCATTATGCATCCACACATTGGCCATGACCTGCGAGCCGAAGGCGCAGCGCGTCTGCGCCACCTCATTCTCATGATGCGGGAAGATGAGATCGATGCCGCCGCCATGGATATCGAAGCGCTCGCCCAGATGCTTCCACGACATGGCCGAGCATTCGATGTGCCAGCCGGGCCTGCCTCTGCCCCACGGGCTGTCCCAGCCCGGCAGATCGGGGCCTGAGGGCTTCCACAGGACGAAATCCATCTCGCCCCTCTTATAGGGCGCCACATCGACGCGGGCGCCGGCGATCATGTCGTCGAGCGGGCGGCGCGACAGGCGGCCATAGTCCTTCATCGAGGGCACGTCGAACAGCACATGGCCCTCAGCTTCATAGGCATGGCCGTTGGCGATCAGCTTCTTGATGAGTGTGATGATCTCGGGGATGGTCTCGGTGGCGCGCGGCTCATGCGTCGGCTCAAGCACATTCAGCGCCGCGATGTCCGCGTGGAACTGCTTCGTCGTGCGGCTGGTCAGGTCGCCGATCGGGACGCCCTCCTCTTTCGCCCGCGCATTGATCTTGTCGTCTATGTCGGTGATGTTGCGCACATAGGTGACGTGCCCAGGCCCGTAGAGATGGCGCAGCAGGCGGTAGAGGACATCGAACACGATGACCGGGCGGGCATTGCCGATATGGGCATAGTCATAGACCGTCGGGCCGCAGACATAGAGGCGCACCGCCTTGGGGTCGATGGGCGTGAAGACGTCCTTGGAACGGGTCAGGGTGTTATAAAGTCTTAACGTCATAGGGTTCCTAAGAGCCTTCCCGATCGGATTGGAGCAATCCGATCGGGATAAAAGGCTCGTTTCCTTTATTCTTGAGCGTTTCCTTATTGCCAATGTCGGGAGACTTTGGCGGGAAACGCTCCAGGCTTGCCGGCCCGGAGGATCGCTTCGACTTGGAATTGAGGAAAAGCGGCCGCCAGCCAGCGTTTGTGCGCTAGATGCAAATAATAATGCCGCACATGTGAACGGCATATTTCCGGGCGGTGGTCATGGGGCGGCAAAATGGCGGAACTGCCCGCCTGCGTCAAGCCCGGCCCGTTCCGCAGGGTTGATATGACCTTTCCGGCCTAGCCCGCCCCTGGCGTCCCCCTTAAGGTCCCTCCCCATCAGGGAGAATCGGGCTTGCCGCAACAGTCGACCGGAATGGCCGCCATCTGGATGGCGGGCTGGCTTCTCAATACCCTGGCGCTGACCGTTGCCGGCCGCGAGCTCGGCCATGACATCCCGGTCTTCGTCATCATGATCCTGCGCAGCGTGATTGCCATGATCATCCTGACCCCGCTCATCCTCTATGAAGGCAATGTCGGGCAGCGCTTCGCCAATCTGCGCCTCAACATCATCCGCAACATCGTCCATTACGGCGCGCAATATGCCTGGTTCTCGGCGCTCATCCTCATCCCGCTGGCCCAGGTCGTGTCGATCGAATTCACCATGCCGATCTGGGGGGCCGTCATCGCCGCCCTGTTCCTCAGCGAGAAGCTCACCCGCTTCAAGCTTGCCGCCATCGCCCTCGGATTCATCGGCATACTGATGATCGTGAAGCCCGGCACGTCGTTCATCGACTTTGGCCATGTGGTGGCGCTGCTGGCGGCCGTCGGCTTCGCCGTCTCGGTCGCGCTTACCAAGGTCATCACCCGCAAGGACACGGCCCTTACCGTCATCTTCCTGATGTTCGCCATCCAGACGGTGATCGGCGCGGTGCCGGCCTGGCTCACCTGGAAATGGCCGGCGCCCGAAAACTGGGTCTGGGTCGCGGTCGTCGGCCTTGCCGGCACCTTCTCGCATTACTGCCTGTCCAAGGCGATCTCGCTTGCCGACATCACCATCGTCACGCCGATGGACTTCCTGCGCGTGCCGCTCACCGTGCTGGTCGGCTACTGGGTCTATAGCGAGGGCTTCGATCTCTACTCGGTCATCGGCACCTTGCTCATTCTCGGCGCCAACATGCTCAATCTCCTCAAGGCGAAACAGCCCGCATGAACGCCTCAGCCTCGTCGCGCCATGGTGTCGGCCTCATGCTGGTGGCGCTCGCCGCCCTGTTCTGGTCGACATCCGGCATCTTCGTGCGCCTGATCTCAGCCGACCTGATGACCATGCTGTTCCTGCGCGGCCTGTTCTCCGGCTCGGCCGTGATGCTGGTCTATCTCCTCATCGAAGGCAAAAGCGGGTTGCGCGCGCTCAGGAGCCTGTCGGCACCCGTCTTTGCCGTCGCCGCCTGCTCCGCCATGAGCATGATTTCCGGCATCGGGTCGCTGCGCTACACGACGGTGGCCGAGGCGCTCATCATCTATGCGACGGTTCCCTTCATGACCGCCGCCTTCGCCTGGATCTTCATCGGCGAACGCCCCACCGCCCGCACGCTCATCGCCAGCGCCATCGCGCTCAGCGGTGTCGCGATCATGCTGAAGGACGCCTCCTGGGACGGCAGCCTGTTCGGCAAGGGCCTTGCGGTGCTGATGACGCTCGGCATGGCCGGCATGACCACCATCATGCGGCGCCATCAGACCGTGCCGATGCTGCCGGCCATGGGGATCTCGGCCTGGCTGTGCTCCTTCGTCACCTTCTGGTTCGCCGCGCCTTTGTCCGTCGGGGCGCAGGATCTCCTGCTCTGCGCCCTTTTCGGCATCGTGCAGAATGCGACCGGCCTCGTCCTCTATGCCATCTGGTCGCGCAAGATCCCGGCCGCCGAGGCGACGCTGATCGCCGCCCTCGAAGTGCCCTTCACGCCGCTCTGGGTCTGGCTGTTCCTTGGCGAGGTGCCGGCCGGCGCCGTGCTGATCGGCGGCGCTGTCGTGATGGCCGCTTTGTTCGGGCATATCCTCACCGAAATCAGGCCGCGAAGGGCTCTGCCGCCGCCGGTGTGATGCTGCTGACAGATGCCGGCAAGCCTGTCGATGATAATGCGGGGCGAGCAAGGGGATCACGAATGGGCGGTGACAATCAGCGTTATCTGGGCTGGATCCTGGTCGGCCTGTCGGCCGTCGCCTGGTCGACCGCCGGCTTCTTCACCCGCCTCATCACGGAAGATGTGTGGACGATGCTGTTCTGGCGCGGCGTCTTCGGCGGGCTCGCTTTCCTGGTCATGGTGGCGGTGACCCATCGCGGCAAGGTTCTCCAGGCCTATGCGGGGCTTGGCGGCGGCGGCCTGCTTCTCGCCGTCACCTCCGGCCTCGGCATGATCGCCTTCATCTCATCGCTGATGCTGACGACGGTCGCCGATGTCTATGTGATCTATGCGACGGTGCCGTTCATCACCGCGGGCGTCGCCTGGCTCATCCTCGGGGAGCGCGCCTCGTGGAGCGTGCTTGCCGCCAGCGCGCTCGCCCTTATCGGCGTCGTGGTCACACTCACCGGTGCGGCCTATGGCGGCAGCCTCATCGGCCAGTTCATCGCCTTCCTGATGACCCTCACCATGGCGCTCATGGCCGTCATCCTGCGCTGGAAGCGCGACATTCCGGTCATGCCGGCACTCGGGCTGTCGGCCTGGATCGCCGCCTTCGTCGCCTTCTGGTTCTGCCAGCCCTTCAATGTCTCGACCTTCGATCTCGCCATGCTGGCGCTGTTCGGCGTGACGCAGAGCGCGCTCGGGCTTTTGCTGTTCGGACTCGGCTCGCGCATGGTCCCGGCCGCCGAGGCGACGCTGCTCACCGCGATCGATATCCCCTTGGCGCCCCTATGGGTGTGGCTCGCCTTCGGCGAAATGCCGGGCTTTCCTACGCTGGCGGGCGGCGTCATCGTGCTCGCCGCGGTCGCCGGCCACATGGCGTATGAGCTGCGCAAGCCCGCGGCGCTCGCGGTGTCCTCACCCTGAGCCTGGGTCCGACCGCGGCATAAACTCCGACGACCGCTTTTTTCCTCCGCCGACCGTCGATCATCGGCTATACGCGTCCGATCAAAGCAGAGGAAGAACGGAAGATGACCGGCACGGATGACGACTATGTCTATGACGAGGAGACCGGCGAGTGGATCACCGCCAGCGCAGCGGCGGCGAAGCGTGCCACGGACACCGTCGTCGAAGTCCGCGACGCCGTCGGCAACCTGCTTGCCGATGGTGACAGCGTCGTCCTGACCAAGGACCTGAAGGTCAAGGGCGCAGGCCAGACGCTGCGGCGGGGCACGGTCATCAAATCCATCCGCCTGACGGGGGACCCGCAGGAGATCGATTGCCGCTACGAGGGCATCAAAGGCCTGGTGCTGCGCGCCGAATTCGTCCGCAAGCGGTAGCTCTCAATAGTTTGTCCCAGGGACCCGATCCGGGAGGGAAGACCTGTTGCGATCGGGAATTTGCTCCAGCGTCCTGTCCTCATGCGTCCTTGGAAAGCCAACTCGCCGCAATGTCGTGAAAATGTCCGATCAGCTTGCGCGCGTCTTCGACATCGTGAAGCAATTTCAGGGGGGCGAGTCGCTGATGGAGAATTTCCGCCAGCTCGCCATCTGTGATGTTTGCGATGAGCTTCGACATCTCGGCGTAGAACGGAGGTCTTTCAGCGGCCTCCAGATTCATTACGTCGGCCATCCATGCCAGCAATCGCTTGTTGCGCTCGGTCAAGATCTGCTCGGGACTGCAGCCGTGCTTCTTCATGTCAGGGCCGGATCGCTCCCCTCCGGGCGCGAAACACGCTTCCGGGTTGCTTCGGTACAAGTTGCATAGAGAGACAAAGGCCTGGCTCTACTCGGCTTTCACTTTTCCGAGCCGACACAACCGGACCTCCAGATTATCCCGATGAACACGCCTTTCATTCGCGGCAGCAGAATAAGGGTAAGGGTCAGGGTGGCCGGCACGATCACGGCGGCCAGAACCCAGTCCGGCCAGGGATTGTTGGGCAGAACGCCGAGCAGGAACGGCGCAAGAATATGCCCGACGAGAAGGATGGTCGCCCATGCGGGTCCATCATCTGCGCGAATATGCCCCAGGCCCTCCCCGCAAGCTGCGCATTCCCCGACCGGCTTCAGATAGCCTGCAAACAGCTTGCCCCGCCCGCATTGCGGGCAGCGGCCCACGAATCCGCGAATCATTGCCTGCGAGAGCGGCTGCGAACGATCACTCATCTCCAGCCTTCATGCCTTGCGGCGACCATTTCACATGATGCTTGGCGAGGAACTCGCGGATCATCTGGCGCAGCGCCTGCGAGGGATTGGTATCAAGCCGCATGCACAGGTCCTCAAACGCCTTCTTCTTGTCGGGATCAATCAGGATCGTCAGACGTGCCGTCCGATTTTCCAGCATGACTTCCTGGTCTCTCACACGCCCCTCATCCGGTTGCCTTGCGCGCGCCAACAGTCGTGCAGGTGCCAAGTCGACATTCTCTCTATTAACATCAGCTTATAATTATCTTATAACTTCATTGCAATGGGGGCAAGATCAGGCCGTCCCCGCCCGGTCAGCGAGTGTTCTCTGTGTCCGGAGACGAGGGGATGACCAGGGGACCAGCCTGGGGCCGAGTTCCAGCGCCAGCAATTGGAGATGAGCAAATGCCCGTTTGGGGTCGCAAACTGTTTGGTTTAGTCGATTGGGCGCGCGATCAGGAAAAGATCGACCAGATGTGCCTGGCTGACGGCCGCTGGCGCGAATTCCTCATGGTCTCCGTCCAGGATCAGTCAAACCCGAGATGGCCCACAACCGTCTATATCATGGTGCCGGATCAGAACGTGCTCGCTGTCTTCCGGGGCTACGAACGGATTTCGAAAGAAGATCTCCCGCAGCGGGCCAGCCTGCTCTTCGGCGACGCCAATGAGTTCGAGAAGATCTTCAAATTCCGCTGACCCGGCCTTCGCTCCGGAAGCAACAGCGGCACACAGGCACGGTCACCTGGCAATCAGATGACCGTGACAGGTGAAGGGTGTTACTCGGCGGCTTCGGCCGCCTCGTCATCATCGGCGCGCGGCCTAAGCGACTGCTCCTTCTTCAGCTCCTCGGCCACCAGGAAAGACAGCTCGAGCGCCTGCGCCGCGTTGAGGCGCGGATCGCAGAAGGTGTGGTAGCGGTCGTTGAGGTCCTCATCCGACAGCGCCCTGACGCCGCCGGTGCATTCGGTGACGTCCTTGCCGGTCATCTCGACATGGATGCCGCCGGCATGGGTGCCTTCCGCCTGGTGGACCGCCATGAAGCGGCGCAATTCGGCCAGCACCTGGTCGAAGGGCCTGGTCTTGTAGCCCGACCGCGATTTGATGGTGTTGCCATGCATCGGGTCGCAGGACCACACCACGATGCGGCCCTCGCGCTTCACGGCGCGGATGAGCTCGGGCAGGTGCTTGTCGACCTTGTCGGCGCCATAACGGGTGATGAGCGTCAGCCGGCCCGATTCATTGTCCGGGTTGAGCACATCGATCAGCCGGATCAGCTCATCCGGGTTGAGCGAGGGGCCGCATTTGAGGCCGATCGGGTTCTTGACGCCCCTGGCGAACTCGACATGGGCATGATCGGGTTGGCGGGTGCGGTCGCCGATCCACAGCATGTGGCCGGAGGTCGCGTACCAGTCGCCGCTGGTCGAATCGACACGGGTCAGCGCCTGCTCGTAGCCGAGCAGCAACGCCTCGTGGCTGGTGAAGAATTCGGTCGAGCGCAGTTGCGGCGCGGTGTCGGGGTTGATGCCGCAGGCGCGCATGAAGCCCATGGCCTCGGTGATGCGGTCAGCCAGCGCCTGATAGCGCTCCCAGGCCGGACCGTCCTTCAGGAAACCAAGCGTCCATTTGTGCACATGCTCGAGATTGGCGTAGCCGCCCTGCGCGAAAGCCCGCAGCAGGTTGAGCGTCGCCGCCGACTGCCGGTAGGCCATGATCTGGCGCTCGGGATCGGGACGGCGCGCCTCGGGCGTGCCGGCGAAATCATTGACGATGTCGCCGCGATAGATCGGCAGCTCCTTGCCGTTCACCGTTTCGGTCGGCGCCGAGCGCGGCTTGGCGAACTGGCCGGCGATGCGGCCGACTTTCACCACCGGCTGGCTGCCGGCGAAAGTGAGGATCACCGCCATCTGCAGGAAGACGCGGAAGAAATCGCGGATATTGTCGGCTGAATGCTCGGCGAAGCTTTCGGCGCAGTCGCCGCCCTGGAGCAGGAAACCCTTGCCCTCGGCGACCTTGGCAAGCTTGCGCTTGAGCTTCCTGGCCTCGCCTGCAAAAACCAGCGGCGGATAGCCGGCAAGCTGCTTCTCGACATCCGCGAGCTTCGCGAGATCGTCGTAGACGGGCAGCTGCA
Source organism: Taklimakanibacter lacteus (assembly GCA_003576695.1). GTDB lineage: Bacteria > Pseudomonadota > Alphaproteobacteria > Rhizobiales > Aestuariivirgaceae > Taklimakanibacter > Taklimakanibacter lacteus. Next base: position 125,953 of record QOZQ01000003.1, on the reverse strand, counting down.
TGACCGGAAGATTGCGCCACGAGCTCGGTGTCCAGGCCTTAGCCATTTCGTCAACTCCACTTGGTTCCGGACATGACCGCCGGAAGCCCGCGGCTTATACACAGCTTGGGCCACGGGCGCCAGTTTTGCCTGTCATGCCAAAGGATCATTAAGCCCTCTTTGCCATACTCGCCGCCGAGCCTAGCGCGTGATCAGGAAAAGTGGACACCGGTTTTCCGTCCGATCACGCGCTAAGTATAAGATCCCGATCACGTTTATCGCTTCAGGTCGAACCGACCTGAAGTGATCGTGATCTGGGGCGAGGACCGGACATGAAGGATATTTTCGTTTCATCCCAATGGGATACACTCTGGACTTTCCTTCAGCAAGGCCGCCCGGCTTTGTGGGTTCTGCTCGCCGTCATCAATGGCGGCTTCCTGCTCCTCTGGATCTATGTGAAACTGGCCAAGGACCGCCCGCTGCGGCCGGCCAGCATCGGCATTCTCAGGGCGCTCTTTCTCCTCTTGAACATCGCCGCCATCTACCGCGAGGAAACGATCCGCATCCTGCGCTCGTCGGTGAATTACATGCCGTTCCTCGACCACCTCATGTGAGGCCGGTCTCGAGCAGCCGGCGGAATGCCGCCTCGGCCGAGGCATAGGCCTCCTGGCGCGCCACGCTCCAATAGGTCAGGTGCTCGATCTTGATCGGCATGCCGGTCACCGCGCAAATGACGTGATCGCCCTCGCTCAGCACCTGGAAATCGGCATCGAGATAGCGGAGCTTGGCCTCGCGGCCGCGCGGCAGGAAAGGTTCATGCCTGTTCATGGCGATTCTTTATTCCGCATTGCTTGTTGCGAAAAGCCGGTAGCCACCTTTTCGCGCAGTGCCCTAGATAGCGTGGCATGCCGCTCAAAACAATGACCCTTGCCCACCCTCGCGCGGCTTTGCGGGCTTGGGCCGCGCCGGCGGCGCCGTGGCGGGGCCTGCCGCCTGGGCGGCGATCTCGCCGTCATGGAACTCGATGCGCAAGTCCTGGCCGGATTTGATCTCGAAAGCGGCGCGCAAGGGGGCGCCCACCTCATTGCGCACCAGAGCGTAGCCGCGCTGCAGGACGGATTTGTAGGACAGCGAGGCCAGCAATTTGCCGCTCGCTGCGAGCGTCACGCGGCGCTGCTCGATCAGGCGGCGCATATCGCGGCGCAATTGCGCGCCGTGACGGGTAAGGAGGCGCGACTGCTCGGCCAGATTGCGGCGCAACGGCGTGGGCGTCAGGCTCGCCGAGGCTTTCTCCAAATCGCGGCGATGCAGCAGCGTGTTCTTGACGAGCCCCGAGCGCAGCCTTCCCGATATGCTGTCGAAGCGCTGGCGGGCGAGCGCCAGGATGTCGTCGGGGCGCGGCAAAGCGCGGGCCGCGGCGCGCACCCGGGTGCGGCGCTCCGTCATCAGCCGCTTGAGGCCGCGATCATGGCGGGCCGAGAGCGAAGCGACCTGGCTCAGGAGATCGGCGCGCACCGGCACGGCGCGCTCGGCGGCGGCGGTCGGCGTCGGCGCCCGCATGTCGGCGACATGGTCGATCAGCGTCCAGTCGGTCTCATGCCCCACCGCCGCGATGAGCGGGATCGTGCTTTCCGCCGCCGCGCGCACCACGATCTCCTCGTTGAAGCTCCACAGGTCCTCGAGGCTGCCGCCGCCGCGTGCCACGATCAGAAGATCGGGCTTCCTGGCCATGGCGTTGAAGCCCCTGATCGCCGCCGCCACTTCGGCGGCCGAGGTCTCGCCCTGGACGCGCACCGGCCAGACCATCACATGGCGCGGAAAGCGGTCATTGAGGCGATGCAGGATGTCGCGGATGACAGCACCCGTCGGCGAGGTGACGACGCCGATGACGTGTGGCAGGAACGGCAGGGCTTTCTTGCGCGCCTGGTCGAACAGGCCTTCGGCGGCGAGCTTGCGGCGGCGTTCCTCGAGCAGCGCCATCAGCGCGCCGGCGCCCGCGGGCTCGAGATTCTCGACGATGATCTGATAGGACGACTTGCCGGGATAGGAGGTGATCTTGCCGGTGGCGATCACCTCGAGCCCCTCCTGGAGCTTGGCCCGGAGCCGGTTGTAGCTGCTGCGCCAGAGCACCGCGTCGATGCGCGCGCCCTGGTCCTTCAGGCTGAAATAGCAATGGCCCGACGAGTGCGGTCCGCGGAAGCCCGAGATTTCACCCCGCACCCGCACATGCCCGAATGAATCCTCGAGCGTGCGCTTGAGCGCGAAGGAAATCTCGGAGACGGTGAATTCCGTCACATTGGCCTTCGAGGCCTCACGCAGCTCGCCGGTTTCGGGGTCGTGGTCGATCATGCCCCGACACTTGCCATGTCACGGCGCGCTGTCAATCGGCAGATTTACCTGCAAGGCAGGCGGTCGCCTTCATAGGTGACATAGGTGCCGGTGTCGGGATCGAATGAGCGGTATTTGGCTGAGCAGTAGGCCACCCATTCATCGCTGCCCTCCTCGGGGCGCACCGTGACGATCCGCTCGGTGGTGCGATAGTGCCGCACGACCGCGCGCTCACGGGGCACATAGGCGACGCGGTCGCGATCCATGCAGTCGGCATAGGCTTCATCATAGGCGTCGCGATAGCGTTCATCGGCGCCAGCGCCGCCGGTGATGACCGTGTCGAGTGTGCCGATGACGACACCGTCGACGATGCCGCGGCGCGGCGCTTCGCTGGCCGCGATGTCGCGCGCATAGGCCGCGCAGGACTCGGGGCCTGCATTGGCGGGAAGACTTGTGAAGAGAGCGGTCGACGCGATGAGCGCCGCCGCGCCGAGCAGAGGCTTGACCAAGGGTCGCTTGAACATGGGTTCCTCCAGTATTCTGCGAAATGCCGCCCTGTCGGCTAACGGCTCGTTCCCGGTGCAGTTCCGATAAAAATAGGCTTTTCCCGAACGCTGAATCTCGCCATAGGAGCCTCACAAGGAAGCCGCAATGACGCCACTCAATGTTCTTCTCATAGGCTCCGGCGGGCGCGAACACGCGCTCGCCTGGGCTATTTCGGCAAGCCCGCTTCTGGGCGATTTCTACTGCGCGCCCGGCAATCCCGGCATCGCCCGGCATGCCACATGTGTGGCGCTCGATGTGACTGACCATGGGGCAGTGATAAATTTCTGCCGCGAGAAGAAGATCGGCTTCGTTGTGGTCGGGCCGGAAGCGCCGCTCGTCGCCGGCATCGGCGATGATCTCAGAGCCTCGGGCTTCAAGGTGTTCGGCCCGTCGAAGGGCGCGGCACAGCTTGAAGGCTCGAAAGGCTTCACCAAGGATTTCTGCGCCGAGTTCGATATCCCGACCGGCGCCTATGGCCGCTTCACCGAACGCGACAAGGCCATCGCCTATGCGACCGCCAAGGGTGCGCCCATCGTCATCAAGGCGGATGGGCTCGCCGCCGGCAAGGGGGTGACGGTGGCGATGACGCTGGCCGAGGCGCAGGCCGCCATCGAGGATATCTTCGCCGGCCAGTTCGGCGCTGCCGAATGCGTGATCGAGGAATTCCTCGACGGCGAGGAAGCGAGCTTCTTTGCCCTGTGCGACGGCAGGAACGCGGTGGCCTTCGGCGCGGCGCAGGACCACAAGCGGGTCGGCGACGGCGATACCGGCCCCAATACCGGCGGCATGGGCGCCTATTCGCCCGCCCCCATCGTCAGCGACGCGATGGCCGAGCGGATCATGGCCGAGATCATCCGGCCGACGGTTGCCGGCATGGCGAAGCGCGGGCTTCCCTTCCAGGGCGTGCTGTTCGCCGGACTGATGATCGGCAAGACCGGACCCAGGCTCATCGAATACAATGTCCGCTTCGGCGATCCCGAATGCCAGGTGCTGATGATGCGGCTCAAGGACGATCTCCTGACGCTGCTCGTCGCCGCGGCCGACGGCACGCTCGACAAGGTATCGGTGCGCTGGCGCGACGCGGCGGCGCTCACCGTCGTGATGGCCGCCAGGGGCTATCCCGGACCTTATGCGAAGGGCAGCGAGATCCGCAACATCGCCGAGGCAAGCGAAGGCGATGATGTCGAGATCTTCCAGGCCGGCACTCAACTGAAGGATGGCAAGCTCGTCGCCGCGGGCGGTCGCGTCCTCAATGTCTCGGCCCTTGGCAAAGATGTCGGGGAAGCGCAAAAACGTGCCTACAGGTCTGTCGATCGCATCGACTGGCCGGAAGGTTTCTGTCGCCGCGACATCGGCTGGCGGGCCGTGCAGCCCTGACGCAACGGAGGCTCTGTTGGCGCTGTCCGACAAATTCGTCGATTGGCTGGTCGCGACGGCGGTCGGCGACAAGACGCTGCCCGACTTGCATCGCGAGCTGTGCGAGAAGCTCGTGGATCTCGGGATCCCGCTGTGGCGTTCCTCGCTCGGGCTCGAATTGCTCAACCCCGAGATAGAAGGATCGCAATTCCGCTGGGTCGCGTATGAGGTCAAGACCCTCGTCATGCCGCGCGGCTACGACACCGGAGAATACACCAACAGCCCGGCCAAGATCGTCGACGACACGCGCAAATCCTATCGCCGCAAGCTCGATAAGCCGGCAGACGACATGCCGCTGCTCGAGGAGCTCCGGCAATCGGGCGCCACCGATTATTTCATCACGCCGTTTCCCTTCATCGACCAGCAGCGGACGGCCCATATTTCCTTCGCCACGCAGAAACAGGGCGGCTTTTCCGAAGACGAGATCGCCGACCTGACCCGGGCATCGCTGCTGTTCAGCCCCTATGCCGAGCGGCGCGTGCTCAAGAAGATCACCTTCGACCTTCTCACCACCTATGTCGGCCGGCGCAGCGCCGCCAAGGTCTATGACGGGGCGATCGACCGCGGCAAGGCCGAGATCATCACCGCCACCATCCTGATCGCCGATCTCCGGGGCTTCACGCGCTATTCCGACACGCATCAGATCGACAATGTGCTCTCGACCCTGAATGATTTCTTCGACGCGCTGGTCGAGGCGATCGAGCCGCATGGCGGCGAGGTGCTCAAATTCATCGGCGATGCGGTGCTGGCGATCTTCCCGGCCGGCGACAAGCAGCAGCTCCCCTGCGGGCCGGCCATCGCCGCCGCCCTCGACACGCGCAGGAAGATCGCGAAGCTGAACGAGGAGCGGGCCAAGGCCGGGCGAACGCTGCTCAGATTCGGCCTCGCCCTCAATGTCGGCGAGATCGCCTATGGCAATATCGGCAGCCGGACGCGGCTCGACTTCACCGCCATCGGCCCCGCCATCAACCATACGAGCCGGCTGCTCGAAGTTGCCAAAAGGCGTAACCGCGATATTGTCGTCTCGGAAAGCTTCGTGCGCGCGGCGGGATCGGAATTCCCCAATCTCGGCTATCACTCCTTGCGCGACGTCGCCGGCGAGCAGCAGGTTTTCTATATCGCCGAAGAGGCTTGAGCCCCGTCGGCAATTCGCGCGACAATGGCTGCGGTCGACAAGCGGAGCGCCAGGCATGCCGGATCTCTTTCCTCATACGCGCGAGCATCGTGTCACCACGGATGGCGTCGAGATCTTCGCCCGCATCGGTGGCGAAGGACCGCCGCTGCTCCTGCTGCATGGCTATCCGCAGACTCACGCGATGTGGCACGCGGTGGCGCCCCGGCTCATGGAGCACTTCACCTGCGTCCTCGCCGATCTCCGGGGCTATGGTTTCTCCTCCTGCCCCGACAACGACGCCGACAACCGTCCCTATTCCAAGCGGGTGATGGCCCAGGACATGGTGGCGCTCATGCGGGACCTTGGACATGAGCGTTTCGCGGTCATCGGCCACGACCGCGGCGCCCGCGTCGCCTATCGCCTGGCGCTGGACCACAAGAAGGCGGTCACTTGCGCCGCTTTGCTCGACATCATCACGACCTTCGACATGTGGCATAATTTCTCGGTGCCCTTCGCCATGATGGCCTATCACTGGCTGTTTCTGGCGCAGCCGCATCCTTTGCCCGAGATGCTGATCGAATCCGCGCCCGTCGGCTTCCTCGACTACACGATGGCGCGCTGGACGAAGTCGAGGGATCTCTCCGCCTTCGATCCCCGGGCGCTCGCCGAATATCGCCTGCATTTCGCGACGCCCGAGCACATCCATGCCACCTGCAACGACTATCGCGCCAGCCAGACCTGCGATCTCGCCGACGATGAGGCCGACGAGAGCAAGGGCCGCAAGATCGCCTGCCCGGTCCTCGTCTTGTGGGGCGATGCCGGGATACCGAACCAGGTCCCCGATATCGTCGCACTCTGGCGGCGCTGGGCCAGGAAGATCGAGACGGCCGAGATCGCCGCCGGGCATTTCCTGCCGGAGGAGAACCCGCAAGCGACGCTGGATCACCTGCTGCCCTTCCTCGCCCGGCACGTGAAAGCATGACCTCCGAATTGCTCGACCGCCAATCGGCCTTCTCCGGCACGCGCGCGGCGAGCGGCCTTTCGGACCGCGACCGCGAGACCCTGACACGCTATCTGGAGCTCAATGTCGCCGGTTTCCGCGGCCCGCTCGCGGTGGCGCAGTTCAAGGGCGGCCAGTCGAACCCGACCTATCTCCTCACCGCCCGTTCCGGCAACTATGTGCTGCGGCGCAAGCCCTCAGGCAAGCTCCTGCCCTCGGCGCATGCGATCGAGCGCGAATACCGGGTGACGGCGGCGCTGGCGAAACTGGATTTCCCGGTGGCGCACCCGCTCCATTACTGCGCCGATGAGAGCATCATCGGGACAGAATTCTATGTGATGGCCCATGTGGCAGGCCGGGTGTTCTGGGAACCCTGGGCGCCGGGTCTCAATCCTGAAGATCGCGCAGGGCTTTTCGCATCCCTCAACGAGACGATCGCGCGGCTCCACGAGATCGACGCAAGTGCCGCGGGGCTTGGTGATTTCGGGAAGCCCGAAGGCTATGTGGCGCGCCAGGTCAAGCGCTGGTCCGAGCAGTATCGCGCCTCGGCCAGCGAGGAGATCCCGGAAATGGACCGCCTCATCGCCTGGCTGCCGCAGGCGCTCCCGGCGCAATCGGGCAGCGCCATCGTCCATGGCGATTTCCGCCTCGACAATTGCATCATCGATCCGGCCGAGCCCAAGGTGCTGGCGGTTCTCGACTGGGAATTGGCGACACTCGGCGATCCGCTCGCCGATTTTACCTATCATCTCATGATGTGGTTCATGCCGAGGTCCGAGCGCGGCGCCGGCGTCGGGTCGCTTCTCGGCCATGAACGGGACCCTGGAATTCCCGCAATCGAGACCTATATCGAGGACTACTGCACCAGGACCGGGCGTGCCGGCATCAGCGAGCTCAATGTCTATCTCGCCTATAATTTCTTCCGCATCGCCGCCATCCTGCAAGGGATCATCGGGCGGGTGCGTGACGGCACCGCCGTCAACCAGAATGCCGCCCGGATGGCAAGCGAGGTGCGCCCCCTGGCCCGGACCGCCTGGCGCTTCGCCGAAAGGGCCGGCGCATGAGCGGGCCTAGAATAGGCCTGGCGCTCGGCGGCGGCGCGGCGCGTGGCCTCGCCCATATTCCCATGCTCGAAGTCTTCGACGAATTGGGGCTGCGCCCTTCGGTCATTGCCGGCTGCAGCTTCGGCGCCCTGGTGGGTGCCGCCTATGCCTCGGGTGTCCCGGCCAGGGAGATCGGCGATCATGCCCGCCACATCCTCGCCAACCGCGTCCAGGCGGCGAAATACCTGTTCGGCGTGAAGGGCGCGCGGCTCGGCGACCTGCTCAAGCGCAAGAGCTTCACCTCGCTGCAGATCGACGGCGAGCAGCTCACCAGCTTCATCTTCCCGGATGGTGTGGCGGCCCATGTCGAAGACACGCAGATCCCGCTCAAGATCGTCACCACCGATTTCCTCGAGCGGCGCGAGCATGTCATTTCCTCGGGGCCGATGTGCCGGGCGGTCGCCGCCTCGATCGCCATTCCGGGACTCATCTCCGCCCCCGCTATCGACGGGCGGCTCTATGTCGATGGCGGCATCACCAATCCGGTGCCCTTCGACCATGTCCGCCCCGGCAGCGATCTCGTGGTCGCCATCGATGTAACGGGGCGCCTGCGCGAGCCCAGGCGCGCCCATCACAGCAACATGGAGCTCGCCATCGGCTCGATGCTCATCATGTTCCACCAGATCGCGGTGCTGCGCCGGCAGCAGAATCCGCCCGATGTCTATATCAACCCGCCGATCGAAGGCTTCATGGCCAATGACTTCTTCCGCATCACCGAGATGATCGAACAGGCGTCACGGGCCAAGGACGAGCTCAAGCGGGCACTGGAAATGCGAATCGAAAGAATCGCTTAGGCGGATTTCTTGAGAAAATGATTCAGCGCCGGTCGCGGAAGAATTCCTTCAGGAGCTTGCGACCCCTCGCCTCGCTCAGGCCGCCATAGACCTCGGGCGCATGATGGCAGGTGGCCTGGTTGAAGAAGCGCGGGCCGTGCTCGACAGCCCCCATCTTCTCATCGCCCAGCGCGAAATAGAGGCGCCTGAGCCTAGCGAAGGAAATCGCCGCCGCGCACATGGCGCAGGGCTCGAGCGTGACATAGAGGTCGCAAGCCACGAGGCGCTCGCTGCCGAGGCGCGCCGCCGCTTCCCGGATGGCGAGAAGCTCGGCATGGGCGGTCGGGTCCTTCAATTCGAGGGTGCGGTTTCCGGCCTTTGCCATCACATTGCCCGACTGATCGACAATGACACAGCCAATGGGGACCTCGCCGCGCCGGCCGGCTGATTCGGCTTCGGCAAAGGCCAGCGACATCGGCTCTGGCGGGGGCGGGTGCTTCATGCTTCCCTCACATGAACGCGAAAGGGGTGTGATGGTCAAGGAAAGCCCGAAGGAAAGCACATTTGAAGGTGAACGCATCGCCAAGGCGATCGCCAGGGCCGGCCTGTGCTCGAGGCGGGACGCGGAACGTCTCATTACGGAAGGCCGCGTCAAGCTCAACGGCAAGGTCCTCAACAGCCCGGCGATCAATGTGAGGCCTTCCGACCAGGTTTTGGTCGATGGCCGGCCCCTGCCGCAGAAGGAGGAGAGCCGCCTGTGGCGCTATCACAAGCCCGCCGGCCTCGTCACCAGCCACAAGGACCCGGAGGGGCGGCGCACCGTCTTCGACGCGCTGCGCGAGCAATTGCCCCGTGTCATCTCGATCGGACGGCTCGATATCAACACCGAAGGTCTGCTGCTCCTCACCAATGACGGCGAGCTGGCGCGGTTGCTCGAACTGCCGGCGACCGGCTGGGTCAGGCGTTACCGGGTGCGTGCCTATGGCCATCCCGACCCCGCGGCGCTGGAAAGGCTCAAAGGCGGCCTCACCATCGAGGGCATCCATTACGGCCCCATCGAAGCCTCGATCGACAAGGCGCAGGGCGACAATGCCTGGCTCAATATCGCCATCCGCGAGGGCAAGAACCGCGAGGTGAAGAAGATCTGCGAGCATCTGGGCCTGACGGTCAACCGCCTGATCCGCATCGCTTTCGGCCCGTTCCAGCTCGGCGATCTGGAGCGCGGCGGCATCGCGGAAGTGCCGGCGAAAGTGCTGGCCGAGCAGCTCGGACGAAAGGTCACGGTGCCCGACCGGAGGCCCGATCACCGCAAGGCCAAGACAGCGCGACGGGCTTGACGCTACGCAAGATTGTGCTAAACGCGCCCGCCATGACATTGAAACCCACCATCCCGCAACAAGACACGCGGCAAAACCGGCGTGCGCTTTCCTGCGCGTGATGACGAGGTCCAGCTAGATCCCCTTCCATCCCGCTCCAGCCCGCCCCTTCAATCCGGCGGGGCTTACCGAATTCCCTGCCTCATCTTTCAGGAGAATTCGATGACCTTTACCTCAAGCCTTCTGCCCGTCTTCATCACATCCATGGGCTTCGGCCTCGCGGTCGCAGCCCCCGTCGGCCCGATGTCGATCCTGTGCATGCGTCGCAGTCTGACCCATGGCTGGCGTCCTGGCCTTGCCACCGGCCTCGGCATTGCCGCGGGCGACGGCCTCTATGCCGCGGTGGCGGCACTCGGCCTCACCGGCATCTCGGAATTCATGCTGGCCTATGACCGCCCGCTGCATCTCGCCGCCGGCCTGTTCCTGCTCTATCTCGGAATCACGACCTTCTGGCGCAAGCAGGATGGTGGCGCGGCAGCGTCTGGCGCCGTCACGGCCTCGACCTTCACCGCCTTCTGGGGCTCGCTGCTCCTCACCCTCACCAACCCGCCCACCATCATCATGTTCGCGGCGATCTTCGCGGCACTGGCGCCCAAGGCCGGCTTCGATCCGGCCAGTGCTGCGGCCACCGTGGGCGGCGTGACCGTGGGATCGCTCCTGTGGTGGTGCGGCATCGTCGGCGGCGTGACACTCTTCCGCCATGCGCTGGGGGCGCGCGTGAGGCTGTGGATCGACCGCCTCGCCGGCAGCTTCCTCATGCTTTTCGGTGTGGCCGAAATCCGCCGCAGCCTGTGAACACCTATGAGCAGTGTTACCGCAAATCCTCGATCAATTCGGGATGACGATCGAGTAGACGCAGCAACTGACTGGTCGGGCCGCTGGGTTCGACCAGTCCTCTTTCATATTTGTCGAAAGCATTTTCCCCCACTCGGAGAAGTGTGCCCGCCTCTCGCTGCGACAAATTCAAGCGAGTGCGCACCCGGCGGATCGTTGATGGCGACGGTATCCCTTCGAGCTTCTCCTTGAGAGCACGCAAAGCCTGATCGGCGGCAGCCATGTCATCGCCGAGATGGGCGCCGTCATTTCCACCCTCTGGATAATAGCCCGGCAGATCAACGGTAACGCTCTCGCCCTTGTAGGTAACGACAAACGGCCGGACACCGCGGCGCAGAATCTCTCCCGTCTCCGGCGATACCATCGTATCGGGCAAGGTCTTGTTCGACGTCGCCATGATCATTTCTCCTAAACGGGAAATGCCACCATAATGGTGGCAAATCAAGCTTGGCGTCATAACTGCTCGACAAGACCGCATCGAATCTGCAATCGAGCCGGCAGTCTGTTGGTCCTAGTGGGAATGTTCATGCGCATCGTCGGGGGAAAATTCAAAGGCCACGGGCTCGCCGGTCCCAAGGGACAGGCCACGCGGCCGACTTCCGACCGGGTGCGGGAGGCGATCTTCAACATCCTGGCGCATGGGATCGAGGACTTTTCCATCGCGGATGCCCGCGTCCTCGACCTCTTCGCCGGCACCGGCGCCATGGGGCTCGAAGCCCTGTCGCGCGGCGCCCGCTTCTGCCAGTTCGTCGATGATTCAGCCGAGGCGCGCGGCGTGATCCGGCGCAATGCCGACGCCCTGGGCGTCATCGGCCAATGCAAGATCTGGCGGCGCGATGCCACGCGGCTCGGACCCGCGGCGCCGCAACCCGGCTTCGATCTCGTCTTCGCCGATCCGCCCTACAACAAGGACCTCGGCAGCAAGGCGCTCAAATCCCTGGTCGAAGGCGGCTGGTTCACGCCCGGGGCCATCGTCGTTGTCGAGGAAGCCGATCGTGCCACCCTCGCCTGCCCGCCCGAGCTCAGCGAGCTCGACCGGCGCATCTATGGCGAGACGCAGATCCTGATCGCGCGGGCGACCTGACTCAGCTCCTGCCGAACAGCCGCTCGATGTCGCTGAGCTTCAGCTCGATGAATGTCGGGCGGCCATGATTGCACTGGCCGGAATTGGGCGTCACTTCCATCTTGCGCAGCAGCGCGTTCATCTCGTCGGCGCGCAATTGCCGGCCCGAGCGCACCGAATGATGGCAGGCCATGGTGGCGAGGAGATGATTGACGCGCTCCTCGACCGTCGTGCTCTGGTCCTGGGCGAGATCATCGGCGAGATCGCGCACCAGATGCGCGATCCGGCCGCCGGACAGCGCTGCCGGCACTTCGCGCACCACGACGGAGCCTTCGCCGAAGGGCTCGAGCACGAGGCCGAGCTCGGCCAAAAGCGGTGCCGCCAAAGCAAGGCGCTCGACGGCGCCGGCATCGAGATCGATCACATCGGGAATGAGCAGAGGCTGGGTCGCGATCTTCTTTCCCGCGCGCTCTGCCTTCAGCTCTTCATAGACCAGGCGCTCATGCGCGGCATGCTGGTCGACGATGACGATGCCGTCCTCGGTCTGCGCCAATATATAGTTCTCATGGAACTGCGCCCGCGCCGCGCCCAAGGGATGCGGTACCTCTTCGGTCAGCGGCAGCGCCTCCTCGATGCGGGCCGAGGCGACATTGTCCATGGCGAAATGCGCCTGCTCCTCTTCCATGCCTTGCGGCGCGAAGCCGGCAAAGGCGGTTTCGACAAAAGCCGGGCGGCGCTGCGGCATCACCGGGCGGAGCGCGCTCAGCGTCGCGGCGGATAATCCGGCCGAGGTCCTGCGGCTGCCGCCGCCCAAGGCCTCGCGGATGCTCGAGACGATGGCGCCCCGCACCAAGGCTGAATCGCGGAAGCGCACCTCGGCCTTGGCCGGATGCACATTCACATCGACGAAGGCGCTGGGGCATTCGATGAACAGGCACACGGCCGGGAAGCGCCCGCGCGTCAGGAGATCGGCATAGGCGCCGCGGATGGCGCCGGCCAGCAGCTTGTCGCGCACCGGCCGGCCATTGACGAAGAAGAACTGCAGGCCCGCTTGCGCGCGATGATAGGTGGGCAGGCTTGCCAGGCCCCATAGTCTGAAGCTGTCCTTGCCGCCGTCGAAATCGACCATATTGGCGAAGACCTCCTCGCCCATGACCCGCGCGATGCGGCGCCTGCGGCCAGTGTCATCTTCCGCTTCCGGCGGCAGGTCGATGAGCACGCGTTCCTCGGAGGTGAAGCTGAAGCCGACATGGGGGGCCGCGAGCGCCAGGCGGCGCACCACATCGGCGGCTTCCGCCGTCTCGGCGCGCGGCGAGCGCAGGAATTTGAGCCGGGCCGGCACGGCATAGAAGAGATCGCGCACCTCGACCGTCGTCCCCTCGATGCGGGGCGCGGGCGCGGGCGCGGACTTCCGGCCGCCCGCCACCTCGATGCGCCAGGTGTCCCGTGCCGCGCGTGCATGGGACGCGAGAGAAAGCCGGCTCACCGCGCCGATCGAGGGTAGCGCCTCGCCGCGAAAGCCCAGCGTCCGGATCTCGACAAGATCGTCATCGGCGAGCTTCGAGGTCGCATGGCGCTCGACTGCGAGGTCGAGCTCGTCGCGATCCATGCCCTCGCCGTCGTCGCTGACGCGGATCAGGCTGCGCCCGCCATCGCGGAAGGCGACATCGATCTGCCGCGCCCCGGCATCGATGGCATTCTCGGCCAGTTCCTTGACGACGCTGGCCGGGCGCTCGATCACCTCGCCCGCGGCGATGCGGTTGGCGATGCCTTCCGGAAGTCTGCGAATCCTCATGCGGGTAATCTAGTGCGGCGCTAGCTCAAGCGCCAATCTGCCGTCTCGGCAACCAGCTCGATGAAGGCGCGCACCTTGCCCGGCAGCAATCTGGCGGAAGGATAGACGGCATGGATCGGCAGGGACTCGGGCGCGAAAGGCGCCAGGACCTCGACCAGGCTTCCCTCCCGGATCGCATCCCGCACCTGGTAGTAGAGTACCCGGACGAGGCCTGAGCCGGCGAGCGCCAGCGAGATCGCCGTATCGCCGCTATTGGTCACGAAGCGCGGCGCGAGGCTGATGCGGAAGTCGGCGCCCGCTTCGACAAAGTGCCAGTCATGGGGCGGCGACAGCGGCGTGAAGGCGATGAGGTCGAAACCCGCAAGGTCGCGCGGATGCAGCGGCGTGCCGGCGCCCGCCAGATAGGTGGGACTTCCGACCACGGCGCGCCGTGTCTCGCCGAAGCGCCTGGCGATCAGTTGCGAGTCCGGCAGATGACCGATCCTGATCGCCAGGTCATGGCCCTCCTCGACCAGGTTGACGAAGCGGTCGGACAGATTGAGCTCCGCCGAGACCTGCTTGTGGCGCGCAACAAAGCGGGCGAGCAGAGGCGCCACATGCAGCCGGCCGAAGATCAGGGGCGCGGTGATGGAGAGCCTGCCTTTCGGCTCTGTCCTCTCGCTCTGCGCCGCCTGCTCGGCCTCCTCGATATCCGCCAGGATGCGGCGGGCACGCTCGAGATAGCGGCTCCCGGCATCGGTGAGGCTCAGCGAGCGCGTGGTGCGGTGGAAAAGCCGGGCGCCCAGGCGGGTCTCGAGGCTGGCGATCTGGCGCGAGATGACCGAGGGCGACAGGCCAAGGCGGCGGGCGGCGGCCGTGAGGCTCTCGGCCTCGCAGGCGGCCACGAAAGCGGCCATCGTGTCGATCCGGTCCATTCGTGCAGGAATAGCAATAATGTTGTGCCAATTACAGATATTATCGTTCTTCAGGAAATAAATATATTCCGGGGCATGAGCACCCCTTCCAGCGATATCGCCTTCACCCCCACCATCAAGGCCATCCAGGCCGAGCGTGGGTCGCGGCAGAACTATGCACGGATGGAGGAGCGCGGCGGCTTCCGCACCGGGCTCACCGAAGACCTCGCCCAGTTCCTGAGCAGCGTCGACACGGCCTATCTCGCCACCGCCAATGCGGCGGGCCAGCCCTATGCCCAGCATCGCGGCGGGCCCAAGGGCTTCATCCGGATCGTGGGCCCGAAGACGCTCGCTTTCGCCGACTACAAGGGCAACCGGCAATATGTGACGACCGGCAATCTTGCCGAGAACGACAAGGCCTTTCTCTTCCTCATGGATTACGCCCATCGCCGGCGCGTGAAATTGTGGGGCCGGGCGCGCATCAGCCATGATGCAGAGGTGCTCGCGCAACTGATGCCGCGAGACTATGAAGCAAAGCCCGAGCAGGTGATCCTGTTCGATGTCGAAGCCTGGGACATCAACTGCCCACAGCACATCCCGCAGAAGATCGACGCCGAGGATGTCGAGCGCGTGCTGGCTGAGCTTCAGGCCCGGATCGCGGCCCTCGAAGAGGAAAACATGGCGTTGCGGGCCCGCCATTCCTGAGGGAACTTTTTGTCGGAAACGTTCTTATCTGAGCAAATCCCGCCAAAGTTGAAGACTTTGGCGACAAGGATTTGCTCCAACATATTGATTTGGCGCGAATCCTTTTCGGCGAAGTGATTCCACTTCGCCGGGATGCGCACTAGCGGGATTTCCCTGTTCGCAGCATGAGGAGGTTTGCATGAAAGGTCGCGTCATCTTTCTCGCCGTGATTGTGCTGTCCGGCGCCGCACAGGCGCAAGCTGCCAATGATCAGATGGCCGTCCTCATCGGGCCGTGGCAGATCGAGGCGAGCTTCACCAAGGAACAGAAATTCGATCGCTGCATCATGAGCCGCATGACCGATGCCGGGCTCAAGGCCAGTTTCGCACGCGACGAGGCCGGAACATCGCTGACGCTGACCTCAGAGCGTTGGAAGCTCGACAACGGAAAGAGCTATGCGGTCGACTTCGCGGCGGGCTCGGTGGCCTGGAAGGCCGATGTCACGGCGACCAGCGACACGGTGCGCCTGGCCCTGACCGACGCCCGCTTCAACAAGGCATTGCGCAATGCCAATCATCTCGATGTGCGCGGCGCCGGCGCCACGCTGAAGATCCCGCTCGACAAGAGCGCCGCCGCTCTGGCGCGGCTCGATCGCTGCTATGAGACGAACAAGGATGCCGGCGAGACCAACCCCTTCGTCGCCCCGACGCCTTAAACTCCTCCTGGAAAGCCCTGAAGTTCGCCTTCACGACCAAGTTGAGTTATCCTCCGTCCCGCCAAGGAGCGGAGTTCTCGGCATATGGACTTGGAGTTTGGGAGCTATCGCCTGAAGCGCGCCGAACGGCTTCTGCTGGGTCCCAAGGGGCCGGTGGAGCTCTCGGCGCGATCCTTCGACATCCTTGCCATGCTGCTGGAGAGGCCGGAAGAGGTTGTCGGCAAAACCGAGCTCTTCGATGCGGTCTGGCCCGGCCTGGTGGTGGAAGAAAACACACTGCAAGTGCATATTTCGGCGCTGCGCAAGGCGCTGGACACCGGCATGATCATGACGGTGCATGGCCGCGGCTACAAGTATGCTGGCCCGAGACCAGCCTCGACACTGGCCGTAAACGGTGCGGGCGAACCGGCCGGCCAGGCGGCCGGCGAGAAGCCCGCACCCTCCAAAACCTCCATAGCGGTGCTGCCCTTCGACAATATGAGCGGCGATCCGGAGCAGGATTATTTCAGCGACGGGATCACCGAAGACATCATCGCCGAGCTCGGAAGGTTCAGAGAATTTCTGGTCATTGCACGAAACTCGTCCTTCCAGTTCCGCGGCAAGACGAATGACCTGGCCGACGTAGCGAAGAAGCTCGGTGTCCAGTATGTCGTCGAAGGCAGCGTGCGCAAGTTCGGCAACCGGGTCCGGGTCACCGTGCAGCTGATCGACTCATCCTCGACGGCCCATGTCTGGGGAGAGCATTACGACCGCGAGCTCACCGACATATTCGCCATCCAGGACGAAATCACCCAGATGATCGCGGCCCGCCTGGCCCGGCAGGCCAGAACCGCGATTGCATCGCACGCCAGGGCTCGACCGACCGACAACATGTCGGCTTATGAATTTTACCTGCGGGCGCTGCAACTGACGGCCACCTATGACACGGTGCGCAAAGCGGAGCCCTTGCTGCGCCAGGCGGTAGCGCTCGATCCGCGGTTTGCCGCCGCCCACGCCATGCTCGGCTTTGTCGAGGCCATCAAATGCTACTGGATCTACCACAATCCGGATCATCTTCGCGATCACCTTCGTGACCATCTTCATGCCGGATTGGAGATCGCACAGGCCGCATTGCAGCTTGACCCGGACGAGGCCTATGGGCATCTCGCCGCCGGCTTCGCTCTCCTGTATCTATGTCGCTTCAAGCAGGCTGAAATCAGCCTCGACCGTGCGGTTGCCCTGAACCCGAATGACCCGTTCATTCTGAGCATCCGCGCTCTGCTGTTCAATTACACGAGCAGGCCGGAAGAGGGACTTCGCGACATATCCGAAGCCCAGCGCCGTGACCCATTCGCCGTGGGCTGGTACGAGGACTTTCGTGGCATCCTGCTGACGACCGCCGGACGATATCGCGAGGCAACGGCCTGTTACGCGAAAATGGAAACCGTGACATCGTGGTCGCTCACTCATCTCACCGTCTGCCATTTCGAATTGGGAGAAATCAGGCAGGCGCAGGACACCCTGGCAAAGCTGAAGGCACACTGGCCCGGCCTGACCATCGACGAAATCGCCGATATCGAAGTGAACTTCTTCGAGGATGCGGCAATCTTCAGCCGCTACCGGGCTATTTTGAGGCGCGTCGAAAAGGAAGAATAAGCGCCGCGCTATTGCCCGTCGGACTTGATCCCTTCCGGCTTGCCGACCACCGTCACGATGAGCTTGTCGGGCTCGGAGATGCGCCTGGCCTGGACCTTGGCCTGATCGAGCGTCACCGCATCGATCATGTCGTTGCGGCGGTTGATATAGTCGATGCCGAGATTGTCCTCCTGGATGGCAAGCAGCTGCCTGGCGATCTTGGAATTGGAATCGAAGCGCAGCGCATAGGAGCCGGTGAGATAGGTCTTGGTCTCGGCGAGCTCGGCGGCGGTCGGCCCCTCCTCGGCGAATTTCCTCATCGTGTCCTTGACGACGCCGAGCGCTTCGCCCGCCTTCTCGTTGCGCGTGCCCAATTGCCCGAAGACGAGGCCCGCATGATCGAACGAATAGAGGCCGATCGAGACGCCATAGGTGAGGCCGCGCTTCTCGCGCACTTCCTCGGTGAGACGCGAGCCGAAGCCGCCGCCGCCGAGGACGAAGCTTGCGACATAGGCCGGGATGAAATCGGGATCGGCCCGTAGCATGCCATCGGTGCCGAAGGTGATGATGCTCTGCGGGATGTCGCGGTCGATCACCTCGGTCATGGGCTTGCCGTCGACATGGAACATCGGCGCCGCTTTCGGCGGATCGGTGTCGGGGAGATCGCCGAAGGTCTCGTCGAGCAGGCGCGCCAGCGTCGCCTCGTCGATGTCGCCGACAACGGCCACTTTCAGGCCCTTGCGTGAGAAAAGCTGCTTGTGCATCGCCTTGAGGTCCTCGGCGGTGATCGTGGCGATGGACTTCACCGTGCCGTCCGTCTCGCGCGCATAGGGATGATCGGCGAAAGCCTTCGCCATCCAGGCGCGCGACGAGATGGTGTCGGGCTCCTCTTCCTTGCGGCGCGCGCCGACGAGGAGCTGGTCGCGCACCCGATCGAGCGGCTCTTGCGCGAAATGCGGCTTGGCGAGCGCCAGCTTGAGCAGCGCGAAGGAGGCGTCACGCCGGTTGGCCAAAGTCTGGAACGAGCCCTGGAACCGGTCGAAGCTGGCGTCGAAGGACATCTTCATCGCCAGCTCGTCGCGCTTCGCCTGGAAGGCGGCCGAATCGAGATCGCCCGCCCCTTCATCCATCATCGCGGTGATGAAGTTGGCGGTGCCCTCCTTGCCGGCGGCGTCATTGACGGCGCCGCCCGAAAAGGAGAACTGCATGGCGATGAGCGGGTTGGTGTGGTCCTCGACCAGCCAGGCGGTGATGCCGCCCTTGCTCTTCACTTCCTTGATCTCGATGGCCTGCGCCGGCAGGACATGGATGGCGACGATGGCGAGTGCCGCAAAGAACGGGCGAAGCGGGCGCATCACGGGCCTCATGCGTTACTGTTGGGTGGAGTTGGACGGCGTCGGATCGGTGGGCTCACCGCCGCCGGCCGGAGCGCCGGCGGCCGGCAGGAGGACGCCGGTCACCGAGCGCCTGTCATCGAAGGTCTTCGCTGCGGCGGCCTTCACGTCTTCGAGCGTCACCGCCTGGATGCGGTCCGGCCATGCGAGCACATCGGCGACGGTCATGCCGGTGGTCAGCGCCGAGCCGAAGGCGCGGGCGAGGGTGCCCTGGTTGTCGCGGGCATAGACGGTGTCGGCGATCAGCGTCGCCTTGGTGCGGGCAAGCTCATCTTCGGTGATGCCATTGGCCTTGATGTCCTCGAGGATGGCATCGATCTCGGCTTCCACCGGCTCGACCGCGCCGCCGGGGACGGGTGAGCCATAGACGCCGAAGATGCCTGAATTCAACCCGTCGCCCGAATACCAGGCGCCGGCATAGGAGGCGAGGCGCTTCTCGACCACCAGCTTCCTGTAGAGACGGCTGGTGGCGCCGCCGCCCAGGAGCTCGGCCAGCACGTCGAGCGCCTCGGCCTCGCCTTTCGCAGCGGTGGCGTAGGAAACACTCAGATAGGCACGCTGGACGACCGGCGAAGCGGCGCGCGCATCGGTCAGCGTGACGCGGCGCGGCGCGATCGGCTCGGGCTCCTCGGTGCGCATCCGCGCCGTCACATCGAAAGTGTTCGCGAGCTTGCCGTAATGCTCCTCGGCCAGTTTCCTCACCTCGTCCGGCGTCACATCGCCGGCGACGACGAGGATGGCGTTGGCGGGCGTGTAATGCGCCTTGTAGAAAGCGATCGCATCGTCGCGCGTCAGCCTGTTGACTTCCGGCATCCAGCCGATCACCGGCTTGCGATAGGGATGCGCCAGATAGAGCATGGCGTCGATCTGCTCGCTGAGCAGGCTCGAGGGATCATTGTCGATGCGTTCGCGCCGTTCCTCCTCCACCACCTTGAGCTCGGGCAGCACATTCTCGTCCTTAAGCACCAGGTTCTGCATGCGGTCGGCTTCGAGATCCATCACCAGGCCCAGCCGTTCCTTGGCGATGCGCTGGAAATAGGCCGTGTAGTCCTTCGACGTGAAGGCGTTATCCTCGCCGCCATTCTGGCGGATGATGCGGTTGAAGGCGCCGGGCGGATATTTGGTGGTGCCCTTGAACATCAGATGCTCGAGGAAATGCGCGATGCCGGCCTTGCCCTGCGGCTCATCGGCCGAACCCACGCGGTACCACACCATGTGGGTCACGACGGGAGCGCGGTGATCGGGAATGACCACCACCTGCATGCCGTTATTGAGGGTGAAGGTCTCGGCCAGAGGCTGGGCGGCGGGCAGCGGGCGGACAAACACCGCCAGCAGAAACACGCCCGCGAAAGCGGCATAAAGCCCGCGGCGCTTGAAGCTCATGAGATCACCTGTGTGGTAAAATTGGCGTGATGCGGCGGGCGGGCTGAAGAGGCTGGCGATGCGGGACCATGGCCCGCGCCTATTCATCCTTGAACACGTTGCCCATGTTCCAGATCGTCCCGTAATTCGGATTGGTCTTGCGCTTCTCGGCAAGCTGCGCCGCCTTCAATTCCTTGAACAGCTGGTTCTCGGTCTTCGGCTTGCCGTCCGGCCCCACCTTCGAGATCCCGTATTTCTCGTAGACGTCCTGCTGCGGCGGCTGCTGGCCTTGCGCGGGCGGGGGATTGGCGGCAGCCGTCGTCATCGGTGCGGGCTGCGGCTGCGCCTGGTCCATCGCGGGCTCGGCCGGGGGCGGGGCGCTGGCGATCTGCTGGGGCTGGCCGTCTTCACTGGTCTCGCCCGAGGGCGGACGCAAATTGAGATCAGGCGGCATGGAAAGGTTGCGGTTGACGCGCACCTGCGTCTCGTCCGGCGTCGCATTCTTTCCCGAACCCAGCAAATCCTGCATTTTGGTCTCGGAACAGCCGGCAACGGCAAAAGCCGCCACAAGGCTGAGGACGAGGCCATAGGCCATTTTCATGATATTGCAGTTCCCTTCGCTAGTCCCCGGATGTGCGGAATGCCGCAAAACTGCCCCGGCAATCGGGCAATTCCGTGACCGCTACCTCGTTCTGCCCTCTCTTAGGGATTCATAAACCAAGAGGGCCACCCCGGCAACGATGGCTACATCGGCGAGGTTAAAAATGTACCAGTCGAAGCTGCCGACATGGAAGGAAAAGAAGTCGGCCACAGCGCCATGGACGGCGCGGTCGAAGGCATTGGCAAGCGCTCCCCCGAGGATGAGCCCGATGGCGGCGGCGGTCACCGGCCGCGTCACCTTGGCGAGCCATACCCACAGCCCGGCGCTGATAGAAAGCGCCACGGCGATCAGGAGCCCCTGCGAGGTTCCCCCCGACAGCCAGCCATAGGAAATGCCGCGGTTCCAGGCGAGCACGATGTCGAAAACGGGAAGCAGCGCGATCGGCTCACGGCTCGCGATATCGACGACATGCAGCATCCACCATTTGAAGGTCTGGTCGATGCCGAAGCTGAGCGCGGCGAAGACCAGCCCCAGAACCGACAGGCTGCCCCACAGCCTCACGCGAAGAGCTTTTTCTTGTGACGCTTCTGCCATTCGCGCACCGCATCCGCATCGCGCGGCGTGATATCGGGGAATTCCCTGTCGCTGCCGACGGCCGGCGTGATCTTCCAGGATCTGGCGCATTTGCGCCCCTCGGCCGGCTTGAACACGACCGCCACGCCCTTCACGTCATCGAGACGGAAGGCGTCGGCCGGCCCCTCGCCTGCGACGAGCTTCGCCTCGGAGGTGATCGCCATCTCGGCGATGTCGATGCCTTCAAGCAGCGCCAGCACATCCTTGTCCGCGACATGGATCTCGGGCGCCGCTTCCAGCGATGAGCCGATCGTCTTCTTCACCTGGCGCTCGATCTCGAGCGCGCCGGTGATCACCCGGCGCACATCGCGGATCCTGTCCCACTTGCCGGCCAGATCGGCATCGATCCATTCGGCCGGCGGCGAGGCGAACTGCATGAGATGGACGGAGCTCTTTTCGCCGGCGAAGCGCGACAGCCACGCTTCCTCGGCGGTGAAGCAGAGGATGGGGGCGAGCCAGGTCGACAGGCAATGGAAGAGCTGGTCCATCACGGTGCGGCAGGCGCGCCGGCGCAGCGACGACGGCGCATCGCAATAAAGCGCATCCTTGCGGATATCGAGATAGAAGGCCGAGAGATCGACATTCATGAAATTGATGAGGGTGGCCACGACCTGCTTGAAGTCATAGGCGCGATAGCCCGCAACGACGCTCGCATGGATGTCGGCGAGCTTGTTCAGGATGTAGCGCTCGAGCTCCGGCATGTCCTTGGGATGGAGGCGCTCGGACTCCTCCCAGCCGTCGAGCGTGCCCAGTATGTAGCGCAAGGTATTGCGCAGCTTGCGATAGGCCTCGACATTGCTCTTGAGGATCTCAGGCCCGATGCGCTGGTCGTCGGCATAGTCGGTCGAGGCAACCCACAGCCGCAATATGTCGGCGCCCGACTGCTTGATGACGTCCTGCGGGAAGACCTGGTTGCCGAGCGACTTCGACATCTTGCGGCCGTCCTCGGCCATTGTGAAGCCATGGGTGATGACGGTGTCGTAGGGCGCCCTGCCCCTGGTGCCGCAGCTCTCGAGCAGCGAGGAATGGAACCAGCCGCGATGCTGGTCCGAGCCTTCGAGATAGACATCGGCCGGCCAGCGCAGATCGGGGCGCTGCTCGAGCACGAAGGCATGGGTCGATCCCGAATCGAACCACACATCGAGGATGTCGTTCACCTTCTCCCATTCATTGGGATCGGTGACGCGGTCCTTCAGGAAACGCTCATGGGCGCCGTCGGCGAACCAGGCATCCGCACCTTCCGCCTCGAAGGCGTTGGCGATGCGCTCATTCACTTCCGGATCGTTGAGAACGACGCCGGTCGCCTTGTCGACGAAGACGCAGATCGGCACGCCCCAGGCGCGCTGGCGCGAGATCACCCAGTCGGGACGCGCCTCGATCATGCCGCGCAGGCGGTTCTGCCCGGCGGGCGGCACGAACTGGGTGTCATCGATCGCCTTCAGCGCCTTGGCGCGCAGGCCGTCATTCTCGCCATCTCCCATGGAGATGAACCATTGCGGCGTATTGCGGAAGATGATCGGCTTCTTGGAGCGCCAGCTATGCGGATACTGGTGCTTGAGGCGGCCCCTCGCGATCAGCGCATTGGCGGCGATCAACGCCTGGATGACGGCCTCATTGGCATCGCCCTTCTCGCCCTTGTCGGTGAGCACACGCTTGCCGGTGAAGGCCGGCGCCTCGGCGGTGAAGGTGCCGTCGGCGTCGACGGTGAAGGGGATCTCGGTCCTGATGCCCATCGTCTTGAGCTTGCCCAGATTGGCCTCCCAGACATCGAAGTCGTCGGCGCCGTGGCTGGGTGCGGTATGCACGAAGCCGGTGCCGGCATCGTCGGTGACATGGTCGCCGGCGAGCAGCGGCACGCGGAAATCATAGCCGAGTGCCACCAGCGGATGCGCGCAGGTCGCGATCCCGGCGATATCGACATCGGCGAGCCGCTTGAACTCCTCGACGCGGCAGGCCTTGAAGGTCTCGCTCGCGAGATTGTCGGCAAGGATGAGGCGCTCGCCGGTCTTCGCCCAATTGTCGGCTGGCGCCTGCACGATCTCATAGAGGCCATAGGCGATCCTGGGTGAATAGCTGATGGCGCGGTTGCCGGGGATGGTCCAGGGCGTGGTCGTCCAGATCACGACGCTCGCCTTGGCGAGATCGCCCTTGGGCGCGGTGCCGTCGGCCATGAAGGTGACCGGGAATTTCACATGGATCGTATCGCTGGTGTAGTCCTGGTACTCGACTTCGGCATCGGCCAGCGCCGTCTTCTCCACCACCGACCACATCACCGGCTTGGAGCCCCGGTACAATTGTCCGCTCACGGAGAATTTCATCAGCTCGCGGGCGATCTGCGCCTCGGCCGCGAAGCTCATGGTAGTATAGGGGTCCTTCCAGTTGCCGATGACGCCGAGGCGCTGGAATTCCTCCGACTGCACGTTTTTCCAGTGCTCGGCGAAGGCGCGGCATTCCTGGCGGAACTCGTTGATCGGGATCGCATCCTTGTTCTTGCCCTTGGCACGGTACTGCTCCTCGATCTTCCATTCGATCGGCAGGCCGTGGCAGTCCCAGCCGGGAACGTAATTGGCGTCCCTGCCCGACATCTGCTGCGAGCGGACGATCAGGTCCTTCAGGATCTTGTTGAGCGCGGTGCCGATATGGATATTGCCATTGGCATAGGGCGGGCCGTCATGGAGGATGAAGAGCTCGCGGCCCTTGGCGTCCTCTCTGAGGCGGGCGAACATGTCCATCGCCTGCCAGCGCTTGAGGATGTCCGGCTCCTTTTGCGGCAGGCCGGCTTTCATCGGAAAGTCGGTCCTGGGCAGGAACAGGGTCTCGCGGTAATCGCGTACCGGATTGTCGGTCTTGTCGTTCATTGTCTTCTGTCAAATTGGGGTGTTCGGGCGCGCTTGTAACAGCGAAAACCCGAAGGGAAAAGGGCTGGCTGTCCTTCAGGCGGCCTTCATAGGCTCAATGGCCTTGATCTCCTTGGCGAGCCCCAGCTCAGCAGTCTCCTTGTCATAGTCGCTCTGAAGATGGAGCCAGAAATCGGCACTTGTCCCGAAATAGCGGGCAAGCCTGAGCGCCGTGTCCGCGGTGATGCCAATCTCCTCGCGGACAATTCGCTCGATCCTGGTCCGGGGCACATTCAAGGCCTTCGCCAAGGCATATGCGGTCATCTGGAACGGGATCAGGAATTCTTCGCGCAGGACTTCACCGGGGTGAAGCGGGGGCAGTTTCTTGGACATCGGAATCCTCGAGACCTCAATGATAGTCAACAAATTCAACTTCTTCCGCATTGTTATCGACCCACCTGAAGCAAATCCGGTATTGATCGTTGACACGGATTGAATACTGGCCGTCTCTGTCTCCCCGCAATCGTTCGAGCCGATTATTGGGCGGCACTTTCAGATCTTCGAGCCGGGCGGCACGGTGAACCATCCTCAGCTTGCGGCGGGCAACCTCCAGGATATTCGCGGGGAAACCTTTCGCCGCCTGTCCGTTGAACGCCGCTTCGGTCACCTTGTTTTTGAAGCTCTTGATCAAGACCAACCTTGTATCATTTATTGATACGTCAGCGCAACAGCTATTGTATCAAAAAGAGGATTATATTGATACATGTTGATGATGAACAAACCCATCAATCATAATCTTGCCGTGCGGGCATGATTTTCCCTGCGCCCCTTCACCGCGATCCGGGACGGCAAGATGACGTGGTTAACGAGACTGCTGGGCTTTTTCTCCCTTGGCTTCATGGCGCTGGCCACCTCGGCCCAGGAACTCCCC
The DNA here is from genome assembly GCA_003576695.1 of Taklimakanibacter lacteus. Taxonomy (GTDB): domain Bacteria; phylum Pseudomonadota; class Alphaproteobacteria; order Rhizobiales; family Aestuariivirgaceae; genus Taklimakanibacter; species Taklimakanibacter lacteus. The sequence continues at coordinate 100,962 of QOZQ01000003.1, read as the reverse complement.
AAGGAGCCGATGCTGCGCATCGATGGCGGCATGCATACCGCCTCCATCCGGCGTCTCGATGTGAGCGCTGACGGGAAGATCCTGGTCACCGGGTCCGAAGACAAGACGGTGCGCGTCTGGTCGCTGCCCGAGGGCCGGCTGCTCAAGACCTTGCGGCTGCCGGCGGCGCCGGGCGATATTGGCAAGGTCTTTGCGACGGCAATCAGCCCGGATGGGAAGCTGGTGGCGGCGGGCGGCTGGGATGACGTCGACAACACCGCGCTCGATTACTACGTCTACATCTTCGACCGGGTCACCGGCCATATTCTGGGCCGGCTCGGACCGCATCCGCAGGTCATCGACGAGCTCACCTTCTCGCCGGACGGCAAACGCCTCGCCGTCGGCATGGGCGGCAGCGCCGGCATTGCGGTCTGGGACACGGCGCAATGGAACCGGATACTCACCGACGGCGAATATGGCGACCAGGTGAACGGCATCGCCTTCAGCTCGGCCGGCGAGATGGCCGTCACCTCGCATGACCGCGGCCTCAGGCTTTATGGCGCCGATCTCAATCTCAAGGGATCGATCCATGCACCGAGCAATGACAGGACGGAGGGCGTTGCCTTCTCGCCGGACGGCAGCAAGCTGCTGGTGGGCTATGTCGGCACCATGGCGGTCGATATTCTCGATGCCAGGAGTCTTCAGCGTCTTTATCAGGCCGACACCAGCGGGCTCGCCATCGGCGATCTGGCTGCGGTGGGCTGGTCTGATGACGGACAGACGATCTTTGCCGCCGGTGATTACTACACACAGGGCGGCGTCGAACGCATGCAGATGTTTGCCTGGGACAAAGAGGGGCAAGGCAAACGCCGTGCCCACGATGCCGCTGGCAACACGGTCATGGATCTCAAGGCCCTGCCAGGCGGCGGCGCCGCCATTGCGGATGCCAATGGCGGGTTCACCGTCTATGACGCGAAGGGCGACATCGTTCTGCGCAAGACGAGCATTGCCGCCGATCTGCGCGGCGAGCTCGGCGAGAATTTCACCGTCAGCGAAGACGGCATGCGCGTGCGCTTCGGTCTCGGCATCGAGGGCCAGGACCCCTGGCTCTTCGATATGGCGACCTTGCGCTTCACCGAAGCGCCGCAGCCGCCCGGCGATCTCAAGCCCGCCAATGTCACGAAGCTCGACGTCAGGAACTGGCAGGACGAGTTTGAACCTACCGTCAGCGGGGCTCCGCTTCAGCTCGACCGCAATGAAAGGAGCCGTTCGCTCGCGATCGAGGAAGATGGCGAGACCCTGGTGCTCGGCACCAACTGGTCATTGCGCCGCTACACGAAGAAGAGCACGCCGCTCTGGTCGCTTGCGGTGCCTTCCATTCCCTGGGGGCTCAACATCACCGCCAGGGACCAGTTGCTGATTGCCGCCCATACTGACGGCACGATCCGCTGGTATCGCCTTGCCGACGGCGCCGAGCTCCTCGCCCTCTTCGTCGATGCGACCGACAAGCGCTGGATCGCCTGGACGCCCACGGGATATTACGCGGCCTCGCCCGGCGGTGAAGATCTGATCGGCTGGCATGTCAATCGCGGCTTCGACCAGGCGCCCGATTTCTTCCCGGCCAGCCAGTTCCACGACCAGTTCTACCGGCCCGATATCGTGCGCGAGGTGTTCAACACCTATGACGAGGACCAGGCGATCAAGAACGCCAATGCCAAAGCGAAGCGCCCGCCGCGCAAGGAAGAGATCACCGATATCCTGCCGCCGGTGATCGAGATCGTGAAACCGGCGGAGGGCACGTCCGTCACCGAGGCGGTAGTGACGCTCTCCTATCGCGTGCGCACGCCGGACGGCGAGCCCGCGGATGAGATCGAGGTGCTGATCGACGGCCGCCCGCAAGGCCAGCGCGGCGCGGCGGTGGTCAATGAGGATGACAGCCTGAGCCTCGATGTGACGATCCCGGCGCGCGATGTCGAGGTGGCGCTCATCGCCAGGCAGGGCGACGCGGTGAGCGTGCCGGCGCGGGTGACGCTCAAATGGGCGGGACCGCCTTCCGAGGACCAGATCAAGCGCAAGCTCTATGCCGTCTTCGTGGGGGTGAGCGACTATGACAAGGCCGGCCTCAAGCTCAATTTCGCCGATGACGATGCGCGTGACTTTTCGGCCAGCGAGGCGGCACAGCAGGGCAGCCTCTATGAGGCGGTCGAGGTGAAGCTCCTCACCGACAAGGAGGCGAGCGCCGACAATATCCGCTCGGCGCTGGGCTGGCTCGAGGACAAGGTCGGCCCTGAGGATGTGGGCATGCTGTTCCTGGCGGGCCATGGCGTCACCGACGCCAAGCAGCGCTTCTATTTCCTCCCCGTGGGCGGCGATCCCGAAGACCTGCGCTCGACCGCGATCGGCGAAAGCGAGATCCGCGAGGCCATCTCCTCGCTCGCCGGCAAGGTGCTGTTCTTCATCGATGCCTGTCATTCGGCCGACAGCCTCAAGGGCGATGTCGCCCAGGCCGATGTGACGGCGGTCGTCAACCGCATGGCACGCGCCGATGCGGGCGTCATCATGTTCGCCTCTTCCGGCGGCAACGAATTGTCGCTCGAGCGCGCCGACTGGAATAACGGCGCCTTCACCGAAACGCTGCTCGCCGGGCTTGCCGGGGCCGCCGACTACGAGAAGGACGGCAGCATCTCGACCGCCGAGCTCAATCTGTGGCTGACGACGCAAGTGAAGAAACTCACTGGAAATCGTCAGAACGCGGTGATGCTCAAGCCCGACACGGTGCCGGATTTCCCGGTGGCGCGGGTGAAATAATAGTTGCCTCTCAAACCGTCATCCCGGCGAAAGCCGGGACCCATTCAATAGGGCCAACCGGGCGGCGCTGCCCATGTTGAATGAATTTAGTAGGCCCCGACTTTCGTCGGGGTGACGATGATTTTTTCGAGAGCCTCTGCGCTCAGCTCTCGAAGGACTGATAGACGAGATGGGCCAGCGAGACGATGTCGTCGCGGCTGGTCTCGCCGGCGATGACGAACCCTAAGGGCCCGTCGAGCCAGTAGCAGGCGGTGACGCCCTGCTTCTCGACGACGAGGAACTTGCTCTCCCGGCCGCCCGCATTGGCGGTGAGGAAGATGGTGATGCGCCGCTTGGCCTGGTCCTCATACATGAACTGCGCCGCCGGCTGGTCGCCCGCCGCCAGCAGGCGCCCGCCCATGAAGCTGTAGCCGCGCGCCGAGAGATCGGGAATGACCAGCTTCTGGCCGACGCGCTTCGACAGCCAGGTCGTCAGGTGCTCGCTGTCATTGGCGGCAACCTCGACCGCATGGCGGCTCTCGCGCGAATAGATCTCATGCGCCTCGATGGCCAGATCGGCGAATTCCATCGCCTTGGGCGGGTTCATCTGCTGGCTTCCGAACCAGCCCGCGGCGCCGCCGATCAGCAGCAGAGCGAGGGCGGCGGCAATGGCGGCGGGCGAGAACGAGAAACCGCGGCGATGGCGCAGCGCCGCCTTGATCTGGGGCGGCACTGTTTCGTCGAGCGCGGGGTCGAAGGCTTCCTTCAGCCATGATTTCTGGCGCCGCCAGGCCTCGACCTTGGCGCGCGCTTCCGGATCGGTGGCCAGGCGCTCGTCCAGCGCCCGGCATTCCTGCCCGGCAATCTCGCCATCGGCATAGGCATGCAGTGACCAGTCTTCGCTGTTGTTGGCCGGTTCCGTCATTTCACTCGTCTCAAGGAGGGTTTCGCCCCCTCGCCTATCAGTTCGCGCAAGGCGCTGCGCGCCCGCGACAGCCGCGACATGACGGTGCCCACCGGCACGCCGGTGATCTCGGCCACGTCGCGGTAGCTCATCTCCTCCAGCGCCACGAGCACCACCACCTCGCGCTGCTGGTCGGGCAGCCGGTCGAGGGCCGCCGTCACCTGCAGGAACAATGTCTCGCCTTCCTGCGAGGGCCTTTGCATGACCTCGGGATCGGAGAGGTCATCCACCGTCTTGACGATCCCGGCCCGCCTTTCCCGCCTCAGCCCGCTCACATGGATGTTGCGCAGCACGGCATAGAGCCAGGCTCTCAGCGGTCGCGTCGGGTCGTAGAGATGGCTCTTCACCAGGGCCCGCTCGACGCAATCCTGGACAAGATCGTCCGCCAGCGCCGGATCGCCGGTCAAAGCCCGGGCGAAGCGGCGCAGATAGGGTATCTCGGCAGTGAGATCAGCGCGGAAAGTCATCTCCGACCTTTATTCCTGATACAGCGCCCAAAGGCACCTTATTCCATCGGATGGGCGGGAGCACGCTCCGAATGGCGGCGCCTTATGCCAAGCACGATCAGCGCAATGGTGACGACGGTCGCAACCGTCAGTCCTGCCTTGATGTATTTGACATCGATGCCGAGCGCCGCATCGGGAAGGATGTCGAGCACATAGCCCAGGAGGCTCGCCACGTAATAGCTGATGGCGGCGATGGACAGGCCCTCGACCGTCTGCTGCAATCTGAGCTGCAGCCTGGTGCGCTCGCTCATCGCCTTCAGCAGATTGCCGTTCTGCTCCTCGACATCGATATCGACGCGGGTGCGCAGCAGATTGGCGGCATGCATGAGCTTGTAGGAAAGGTCCATCTGGCGGTCCTGCATGCTGAAGCAGGTGCGCATGGCGGGCATCAGGCGCCGGTCCATGAAGGCGGTCACGGTCTGCAAGCCATCGATCGGGCGCTCGCGCAGGGCGCCGAGACGGGCACGCACGATCTCCGAATAGGCCCGCGTGGCCCCGAAACGGAATTGCGACTGGGTGGCGCCCGCCTCGAGCTCGCCCGCCACCGCCATCAGACGGTGCAGCAGGGCCTTGTTGGCGGCGAGCCCCTCGCTCCTCGTCATCTCGGCCGTGATGTCGCCCAGCGACTGCTCGATGCGGCGCACGACCGGCTGCAGCCTTTGCGCCTCAGGCAGGCCGAGCAGGCAGAAGGTGCGGTAGGTCTCGAGTTCGAGGAGCTGCTGGATGAAGATGCCGGCCCTGGGCGCCGACATGCCGCGGTCGAGGACAAGGATGCGCACGAAGCCGTCATTGGCGGCCAGGAAATCGGTCGCCACCAGCGCATCGCCGGCTTCCGTCTCGAAAGCCACGAGACTCGCCTGATCGAAGACCTTCTGCCAGCCCTCGCCATCGGCCTCGGACAGGAAATGAAGGTCGACCGCCACCATCAACGGGCCCGGCTGCGGCAATTGCAGCATCGCCTTCTGCAATTCGCCACCCGGGCGGGCGAAGGGTGTCCGGTCGGGGCTCGCCAGTTCCCAGGTATAGGTCGTGAATTCGGCATGCTGTTCCCAACGCAGCGCCGAGTCGGCGAAACCGACGCGATAATGCTTCGAGGCAGCATCGGGCCCGCGATGGCCGCGCGCCGCGACGAATTCGCCAAAGGCGGCGCGATCCTGCGCGGCAAGCTCCGCATCGGTCATGAAGGCGAAATGCAGCAGGCGCAAAGGCGGTGAAACGGCCGCAAAGGGCCTGGCATGAACCTCGCCAAGCACGGCGCCACGCAAGGGATGCGGCTCGAGGGTCATCGCTTACCTTCAGCAGATCCGAAAGATCGAATCATAGTGCGATGATGGCGCCACGGCATGTGTCGCCGGGTCGCATCCAGAGCATCGGACCGAAAAGTGCGCGGCGGCTTTCGGATAATCCGATGCGCAAACAAAAAGATAGAGCGCCGCGACGATTCCATCAGAACGTCCTGCGCGCTAGATTGGATATTTGATCAATCCGTCCATTTCTGGCGCATGGTGACCAGTTCCTCGGCGGCGGTCGGGTGCAGCGCCATGGTCGCGTCGAAATCGGCCTTGGTCGCCCCCATCTTGACGGCAATGCCCAGAAGCTGCGCCATCTCGCCGGCATCGGGCCCCATGATGTGGCAGCCCAGCACCTTGTCGCTCGCAGCATCGACCACCAGCTTCATCAGCATGCGCTCGTCGCGCCCGGACATGGTGCCGCGCATCGGGCGGAAGGACGTCTTGTAGATGTCGATGCTCGGATGCAGCTCGCGCGCCTTCTCTTCGCTCAAGCCGACGGTGCCGATCTCGGGCTGCGAGAAGACGGCCGTCGGCACGTTGGTATGATCGACGGCGATATGGCGGCCGCCGAACACCGTATCGGCGAAAGCGTGGCCTTCGCGAATGGCGACCGGCGTCAGGTTCAGCCGGTTGGTGACGTCACCGACGGCGTAGATGTTCTCGACACTCGTGCGCGAATAATCATCGACCTTCACGGCATAATGCGGGGTCAGCTCGACGCCGACCTTCTCCAGATCGAGGTCCATGACATTGGGGATGCGCCCGGTCGCATACATGATCTGGCCGGCGCCGAAGACGGTGTCGTCATTGCAGGTGACGCGCACGCCATCGCCCGAGCGCTCGATCCTGGCGACATCGCAGCCCAGGCGGAATTCGATGCCCTTCTTCCTCATCTCGGCGGTGAGATGGTCGCGCAGATCCTCATCGAAGCCGCGCAGGATCTTCTCGCCGCGGTAAATCAGGACGGTCTCGACACCGAGATTGTTGAAGATGCCGGCGAACTCGACCGCGATATAGCCGCCGCCGACGATGCAGATGCGCGCCGGCAGGCGTTCGAGATGGAAGGCCTCGTTCGAGGTGATGGCAAGCTCGCGTCCCGGCAGATGCAGCGGCACGAAGGGCTGCGCACCCGTGGCGATGAGCACATGTTTGGCGGTGACTTCGCGGCCCGTCGACAATGCCAGTCGGTGGCGATCGACGAAGCTGGCGCGCGCCATGATCAGCTCGGCGCCCGCGCCTTCGAGATTGCGGATATAGGCCTTGTTGAGCCGGTCGATCTCCTTGTCCTTGTTGGCGACGAGCGTCTGCCAGTCGAAGGACACCTTCTCGGTCGTCCAGCCGAAGCCCACCGCATCCTCGAAGGCCTCGGCATAGTGGCTCGCATAGACGAAGAGCTTCTTCGGCACGCAGCCGCGGATGACGCAGGTGCCGCCGACGCGGTATTCCTCGGCGACCGCGACCTTGGCGCCGTGCTGTGCTGCGATGCGCGCCGCCCGCACCCCGCCCGAGCCCGCGCCGATGACAAAGAGATCGTAGTCGTATTGGGTCATCGTCAGAGCTTGCCTTGGGCGCGCAGGACGTCGATTGCCAAAAACCAATGACGCTCTGTTGAAGACGCAATCTTTGGATAAATTGTGGAATATACCTCCTCGTCATAGGCACCCACCTTGGCAAGGAAGGTTTGTCCCAGAGGTGATCTATAAAAATCAAGCAGTCCTTGCATCTCGGAAGACGAGAAATGCTTTGCAAAGACTCTTGTTATCTCCGGTCCTAGATCCAGATATTCCTGAACCAGACGAGTGGTGAGTTCCTCTTCAAGCGCTTTCTCTGCGCCCTCTTTCAAGGATGGAAGCGTACTCTTCCAGGAGGAAACCGCTTGGCGGGCGTAGGCCGCCATATACACTTTCGCCGCACTATCAAATCCCGCGACAGTCATAACTTCTTTCGCCAGAGCGAGTCTTTGCGCATCGCCCTCGTCCGCCAAGCTCGCGATGTCGAGAGTCTGATTTGCCAAGAAGCCGCAGCAGAAGAAGAGGACGGCGAAGGCAGCAGATTTCAGGCCGTTCATTCTTTTCGTTCCTGAATTATGAAGCTTGGCGCCTCAGCTCCTGGATCCCATGCGCCGTGGCGATGAGGGCGAGCGACGCCATGCCGATGAACAGGCCATGGTCGACGACGCCCGGGATGGAGGAGAGAGCGGCGGCAAGCTTTTCCACATTCTCGATACGGCCGAGCGCGCAATCGAGGATGACATTGCCGTTGTCGGTGACGTAGGGCTTGCCGTCACGCATGCGCAAGGTGATCGGCCCCTTGTTGCCGGACCAGGCGAAAGCCTGCTCGATCTTGACGCCCGTGGCTTTCAGGCCGAAGGGCACGACCTCGACGGGCAAGGGAAATTTGCCAAGGGTCGCCACCTTCTTGCTGTCATCGGCGATGACGATCATCTTGCGCGAGGACGAGGCGACGATCTTCTCGCGCAAAAGCGCGCCGCCCCCGCCCTTGATGAGGCGCAGGTCGCTGTCGAGCTCATCGGCGCCATCGACGGTGACATCGAGCACCGGCGTCTCGTCGAGCGTGGTGAGCCTGATCCCCAGGCCTTCCGCCTGCTTGCGGGTGGCCTCCGAGGTCGGCACGCAGACGAGATCCCAGCCCTCTTTCACCTTCTCGCCCACCGCATCGACGAAATGCTTCGCCGTCGAGCCGGTGCCGAGGCCGAGCTTCATGCCGGAGGAAATATGGGCGATAGCGGCCAGCGCCGCCGCCTTTTTCAAGTCATCAAGACTCATGAAACCCCGGGGCGCCCACGCGCAGAAGCTTTTCGATCAATTGGAACAGTCCCTTGATATCTTCGGCGTTGACCTCTTGTTTCAGGTATCCATGCGCGATCAGATTCCGCAAACGAAGGAGGTCTATCGCACTTGCGGCGTCGTCATCCGAGATCAGACCCTCCGTAACTAAATTATCGATCACGCCCTTTGAATTCAGCGCGTCCCTGGGCAAGTCGATATCATGTTCCAACAGTACCCTGCGCCCTGCGGCTTCGAAGAGCGGCCAGCCGAATAGGAGCTGAACCTTCAGATCGCCAATCGACTCTTCGTCGGCCGTCAACTCTACGAAATCTCGTTTCAGAGCACGAAAGTCCGATTCCAACTCTGCGAGCGAAGGAACCAGCAGCCAGCTCTCTTGGAGGGCTCTGTCGGCCAGAACAATATCTAACCTCCACTCCTTGTGCTTCGCCACCTCGCGCGCCAACTGCTCCAGATTCTTCGCTTTCTGGGCCGGTCCTTTGATCTCACTGATCCCAATGACCACCCCGCCCTCTCCCGCAGCCGGACGGGCAATCGCGTCGGGACGATAGCTTCTCAAAAAAGGCGGCAGGTCATTGGCATCGGGTTCGATAATGAATCTGAAACCCTCTCCCTCATAACGGGGCTGCAGCGACTTCAGAAGCTTGGTTTCCATGTTGCGCTCGGCGCTCATTTTGGCAGCTCCGTATGATCCGGCCCATAGCCTATTCGTACAAACACAAATTCAGGCAGCGAGCTTAAAGCATCCACCAAGCACGGCGGGGCTTCTCTGACTGTCAGGTTGGCAACTTTTTGCGTCTTCCTGGCAGTCACCTCAAAGATAAGATTATCGTCATCGAAAGCCAAACCCTCGAGTGAATCAAGTATGGGCTTGATTATATTGTCCACATCAAGATCGGTACTTCCGGTGAAGAAGTAAGCTATCCGAGCTGACAGTTCACCTCGCATTGGCAAGGCCGCCGCTGGCCAAGCGGATGCGGCGGCGATCTTCACTCTTTCTTTCCAATCAGCCCGGGCTTTGGGACTCTTTGTCTGTGGGGTGCGGGGAGTCCCCCGCACCACGAAATCAAAGAGCTCCATATGGTCAACCTGATCTACGAACCGAGACCGCCCATCAGCATGTATTTGATCTCGGTGAATTCCTCGACGCCATGGCGCGAGCCTTCGCGGCCGATGCCGGATTCCTTGACACCGCCGAAGGGCGCCACCTCGGTCGAGATGATGCCTTCATTGATGCCGACCATGCCATATTCGAGGCCCTCGGCGACGCGCCAGACGCGGCCGATGTCGCGCGAATAGAAATAGCAGGCGAGGCCGAATTCGGTGTCGTTGGCCATGCGGATCGCTTCCTCTTCGGTCTTGAAGCGGAAGAGCGGCGCCACGGGTCCGAAGGTCTCCTCGCGCGCCACCGCCATCTGCGAGGTGACATCGCGCAGGATGGTGGGCTCGAAGAAATTGCCGCCCAGCTCCTTGCCGCCGGTCACGACCTTGGCGCCCTTCTTGACGGCGTCATCGATATGCTCGCGCACCTTCTTGACGGCGGCCAGATTGATCAGCGGGCCGGTGGTGATGCCCTGCTCGACGCCGTTGCCGACCTTGAGCTTCTTCACCGCTTCGGCGAATTTCTCGGCGAAGGCGTCATAGACCTTGTCCTGCACCAGGATGCGGTTGGCGCAGACGCAGGTCTGGCCGGCATTGCGGTATTTGGAGGCCATGGCGCCCACGACCGCGGCGTCCAGATCGGCATCGTCGAAGACGATGAAGGGGGCGTTGCCGCCGAGCTCGAGACCGACCTTCTTCACGGTCGAGGCGCATTGCTGCATCAGCAGCTTGCCGATCTCGGTCGAGCCGGTGAAGGTCAGGATGCGCACCAGCGGGTTCGAGGTCATCTCGCCGCCGATCGGCTTCGCCTTGCCGGTCAGGATATTGAAGACGCCGGCCGGAATGCCGGCGCGCTCGGCCAGTTCGCACAGCGCCAGCGCCGAAAGCGGCGTCTCGCTCGCCGGCTTGCAGACGAAGCTGCAGCCCGCGGCCAGAGCCGGGCCCGCCTTGCGGGTGATCATGGCATTGGGGAAATTCCACGGCGTGATGGCGGCGACGACGCCGATCGGCTGGCGGATGGTGACGATGCGCGATGTCGGCCAGGGCGAGGGAATGGTCTCGCCATAGATGCGCTTGGCCTCCTCGGCGAAGAACTCGACGAAGGACGCGCCATAGGCGATCTCGCCGCGCGATTCGGCGAGCGGCTTGCCCTGCTCGGCGGTCATGATCTGGGCCAGGTCCTCCTGGTTCTCCAGCATCAGGTTGAACCACTTGCGCAGGATTGCGGCGCGCTCCTTGGCGGGCCTGGCGCCCCAGGCCTTCTGGGCCTTGGCGGCGGCTTCGATAGCGGTCCGGGTCTCGGCCTGGCCCAGATTGGGCACCGAGGCGATGACGTCCTCGTTCACCGGGTTGGTGACGTCGATCACGTCCTCACCGCCCACCCATTTGCCGTCGATGTAGCATTTATCCTTGAGCAGCGACTTGTCCTTCAGAATGTCGCGCAGCGCCTGGGTCTTGCGAATATCCATGATCAGGTCTCCTTGTTCCTCAAGCCTTTGCCGTCCGGATCCGTGCGGGCCCCGACGGGCTTGGCAAAATGATGGGGGCGCCGGGAGGCGCCTCTCGCCGGCGGCCTCTTAGCACAGAGCGGCAGAAAACCGCAAAACCTGCCCTCTCATGGCTGCTGCGCGGCGCAGACAGTCTTGTTGGAGCCGGAGCTGGTATCCTGAAAACAGAGCCAGACCTTGCCGGCGATCTTGTCGACCCGGTAGACGCCCGTCTCGGTCTTGAAGGGCGAGCGCTTCACCCCATAAACGCCGGGTTTCTGCGGCCCGGCATTCTCGCCCGCCGGATCGCAGACGGTCTTGCCAATGGTCGTCCCTTCGACCTTGGCCCAATAGCAGAAATTGATCTCGCCGGTCGCGGTGTTGAGCCGATAGATGGCGTTGATTTCGGGGCTATTGGGGATTTCGAACTCGTAGAGCGCATCGGCCGCCCTGGCCGCGGGCGAATAGGCCGCAGCCGCCCCCAGCAATGCCAATAGAACTGCATACCGTGCCTTGCCGTCCATCATCGTCTCCCTTCCCTGTTTGCGACCGGGCCGGATCGTAGCCTTCCGGCGGCGGCTTGCAAATCACACCTGCGGCTTTTGGATCGCGGCCACGTTGTCAAACAGCCTTCGAAAGGCATTCTTCACGGCCTCGATTATCTCGGGAAGGTCGTCACCGTCCTCAAGGGCGAAATTCATGGCGGCATTGGTCTCGAAGAACAGAATGCGTCCATCCGGCAACAGGTCGAAATCGATGCCGAAATAGTCGAGCGGGGTTCTGGCGCTAATTTCGCGCAGCGCCGTCATCGCCGGCTTGCCGAGCGTCTCTTCCGGGCGGCGCAGGATGTTCAGCGCCAGGGCGAAGGCCGTGCCCCTGGTATCGAAGGCCATCAGATTGCGCTTGTCCTTGGCGCGGTGGACATTCCACAATGGGCCGAAACGCACGTGGAGCATGAGCAACTCGCCGCCGATCACCACCGCCCGGATCTTGCGATAGGCGCCCTCGGGCACCGGGTTGTGAATGTATTCGATGGCGTAAAGCTGCGGACTCTTCGAGGTAGAGAGATAATAGGCAAGCTCGCCCGGCGTTTCGATCTTCACTGTTTCCGCGCCCTCTTGAGTGAACGGGCTGCGGATGATGACCGGGAAGCCAAGCTCTTCGCCGATCACGCGGACCAGCAAGGGGCGCTTCTGAGGTTCATTTGCTATGCGCATGATCTGAGGCACGACGAGACCGGGGATGCCCGTGAGGCGCTCAGCATTGCGCTGGCGCGTTGTGAGACAGGCGCGGCGCGGATGATTGATCACCGGCAGGCCGAAGCTGTCGGCATAGTCGGCGATGAATTCAAGCTCGTTGCTCCTGGAGAGAACCTCGGAATTCGTCCAGTTGTTGATGATGATTTGCGGCCGCGGCAATCCGCTCAGAGCGGCCTTCGCTGAATTCGCCTCTGGAAAAATTGACAGGAAGCGATATTCATCATTCATCTTCCTGAGCAAGGTCGCCGGTACATTCTCCGAAAAGTGCAGCCTTGCCGATGAGCAGGCTTCCATGATGAATAGGGGCGCCACGTTGAGGACGCCGATCAGCAGCCGTTGATTCGGCATCTTGGCGGATAGAAACGTCGGAATAACCTCACGAGCCCGGCGGCTCAGCACTTCGGCCTCTTGGTGGCGACCCGCTGCTTTTGCAGCAGCGGCATGGGCGATGAGGAGCGCGCCATTGCTCCTCTGTTCTTTAGAGGTGTGGACGCTCAGAAGCTCGCGGATCTTCTCAGGAGCCCCGGCCGCCACCATGACTGGAGCAACGGCCGCAAGGAAATCCGCATCGCCGGCGAAGGCGGCGAGGATGCCGTCAAGGAGCCGCAGAGCCAGATCCTTTCGCTCGAAATGGATGAGGCTGCGGGCGAGCGTAACGATTATCGACCGGATATCCCTGTCGAGCGGAAGTTCCTTTGGCCAATCCGGGATATCGAGACCGTCGAGGAACGTCGTGGGTTGGGCTGTGATTTTGTCTTTCAGCTGCATGGCGACGACAAAATTGGCGATGTTGCGCAGTCTGAGCGGAACCGTCGCTTCGATGGAGAGGCAGGTGCGCCAACTCGCCAGGGCCTCCTCGTTCTTGTCGAGCCGGAGCTGCGCGATGCTCAACAGCCCCCAAATGTCCGCATTGGCGGGCTCTGCCCGCAAAAGGTGGGCATACATGGCCGCTGCTTCGCCGATTTTCCCTGCCTGGTGCAGGGCAATGGCGCGCTCACGCGTTATCGACTGGATACCGTCCGAATTTGGCATCACCCGCGCCGTTGCCAAGCCTGTCGCCATCCGATCGTAGCGCTCCGGCGGCAGCTTGCAAATTGGTGCGGCGCATTCTAGATCGCAGGTCCACCTTTCACATCATCGTCATCATGAGCAGCAAAGCCGTCATTTTCGATCTCGACGGGACCCTCGTCGACACCGCGCCCGATCTGTGGCGCGCCACCAATCACTGCCTGGCGTTGCGCGGACGCCGGGAAGTCACGCTCGATGAAGTACGCGCCTTTGTCGGGCACGGCGCGCGCAAGCTCATCGCACGCGGGCTTGCCGCCACCGGAGAGCCCCTGGGCAGCGATGACATTGAAGCGCTCTATGGCGAGTTCGTCGCCTATTACGGCGACAATATCGCCATAGGCAGCGCCCCCTTTCCGGGATGCCTCACTTTGCTCGACCGGCTGGCCGCCGAAGGTGTGAGCCTCGGCATCTGCACCAACAAGCTCGAAGGGCTTTCGGTAAAACTGATCGAGGCGCTGGGCATGGGCGCCTATTTCGGCGCCATCATCGGGCCGGACACGATCGGGGTCGCCAAGCCCGATCCCGCTCCCTATCGCGAGGCGCTGAAAAGGATGAGGGGCGAGCAAGGCCGCTCGCTGCTGGTCGGCGACAGCGAGACGGACGTGCTGACGGCCCGCGCCGCCGGGGTCCCCATCATCGGGGTGACTTTCGGCTATACGGCCCACCCCATCGAAACCTATGGGCCCGATGCCCTGGTCGGCCATTTCGCCGAGGCCTATGAGCCGATCATGGCCGCGCTCAATTCTTGACTTTGGCGAGGGCTCGACCCTATATCGCGGCACCCTCAGAGGGCGATTAGCTCAGTTGGTAGAGCACTGTGTTCACATCGCAGGGGTCACTGGTTCGAGTCCAGTATCGCCCACCAGCCTTCGCTCGCGAAGCGTGCGAAGGCTGCCGCGCCGGAGCCCGCAGGGCGAAGGCGGGCCGGTTTCCGCGAGCTACGGCTCGGCAAGCCTCTGTGCCACCCGTTTGCGTGCGTAGATCAGCCCTGTATATCCTGCATTAATTCGCTCGCGAAGCGCGCGAAGCAGGCCGCAGGCGGGCCGGTTTTTCGGGCAAATCAGCGCTAAACTCCAATGGTCTATGTCTACATTTTGCAAAGCATAGACCACCCGCAGCGATACTATGTGGGGGTAACTTCAGACCTGCGGTCACGCTTGGAGCGGCATAATTCGGGTCAGGTGCCGCATACGGCTAAATACGCTCCCTGGGCTATCAAGACTTACATGGCCTTTTCGGACAAAGAAAAGGCCTTCGCATTCGAAAAGTACCTCAAATCCCCATCCGGCCGAGCCTTTTCAAAAAAACGCTTATGACAGCTAGACTTAGAGGCGACCCGACCGCCGGTTGATCGTCTCGCCGATTTGCGTCCGCGATTCTCCAAGATGGCGCCTATCCCTAGGTAATTTTCAACAATATACTGAAATCTTAGGTTGCATACCCGCCTGCCTAAGTTAAGAATCCGTGTTTTTCCCAGGTATTTGCCCGGCCCAGATGTGGCAAACCGGCAACACTCGCCAGGATTCCGTCACAGAGTCGCCAAGGTTACTTGACCCCACAGTCACGCAGGATGATTGTTTCGCTATGCACGATTCAGGTCGTGCAGCCTTCCAACGCCAGTTTCGTAGGGGATCGGGGGGCAGTTTTTAAAACCCAGAATGTGGGAGAACCATAATGAAAATGACAAAGTGGGCACTTCTGGCCGGGGCGGCGATCGCTGTGACGGCTACGGCTGCCCGCGCTGACGATCTCGGTGCCCTCAAGGCCCAGATCGAGGCGCTGCAGAGCCGCGTGTCGCAGCTCGAGGCTCAGCCGCAGGCGTCGATGCCGTCGGGCTACAGCCTCCTGTCGATCCGCGACGGCCAGGGCACCTTCGAGGGCGTCCTTGCCGAGCGCAATGCCGACAAGGTGCGTGAGTCTTCGGGCTTCACGCTTTCGGTCGTTCCGACGGCTGACGTTGCTCCGGTGGCGGAAGTGTCGGTGTCGGGCGAAATCCGCACGGCGTTGATCTACAGCGACTTCGACGCCACCGAACGGGGTGACAATGTCGACGTCGCGGTCCGTGGCCGTATCTTCATCAAGGGCAAGGTTGACACCGCGGTCGGCGAAGTGGGCGGCTATTTCCGTCTGCAGGCGGCGGGCGGCAGCAACTTCTCGGATTATTCCGAGAGCGCTGTGATGAACAAGGCCTATGGCTGGTGGAAGTTCGCCCCGTCATGGGAGCTGATGGCTGGTTACAACGACCACACGGCCGCTCTTCAGGCCGGTTGGGACTGGATGGCGGCGACCGGCCCGGTCAACTCCTTCGGTCCGTCGAACATCAACAACGAGCAGTTCCGCCTGACCTATGCGTCCGGCCCGCTGTCCTTCGCGATCTCGGTTGAAGATCCGGATGGAGCGTTAACAGCGGTCAACGTCTCGGATACGGGGCTAATTACTGCAGCGACTCTTGCGGTCGTCACAGGTTCTACGGTGGATCGTTCGGACCTTCCGAATCTCCAGGCCTACATCATGTACTCGTCGGACAGCTTCACGGCTCAGCTGGTGGGTCTGGTGCAGGATGATGACTTCGGCGACACGGACTGGGCGGTCGGCGGTGGCGGCACGATCGGCATCAGCGACGGCTTCCAGATCACGGCGGCCGCCGTGTTCGGCGAAGGCACGACCTCCTATGCCAACAATGTCGGGCCTCTGACGAATGACGAAGAGTTCTGGGGTGCCTCGGTCGGCATCATCGCCGGCCTCTCGGAAGACACCCGGTTGGAACTGGGTGCCGGCTATGAGGACTACGATGTATCTGGTACGGCGCTGGGCTTCGGCGGCGGCATCTACTGGGATCCGGTCAGCCAGGTCACGCTGGGCATCGGCGCGACCTATATCGATCGTGACGACACGCAGGGCTTCGGCATCGCTCCGATCTCTGAAACCGAAGAGCATGTTGAAATTGTCGATGAAGACGACAATGACAGCCTGCAGATCTTCTTCGGCACTTGGCTGCGCTTCCCGTAAGCGAATTGAGGACAAATACCTGGCATCGGTTGCTCCCGCTTCTGGATGCCAGGCTGGTCCCCTACAAGGGCCCCCGTTGCAAGCCGCAGCGGGGGTCTTTGCTTTTGCTGATTGCGGCCATAGGCGACTTGTGCGAGATTGCCTGCCCCGCAGGCTCTCGCGCGCCTCTCGATCCGGAATATTCAGCTCACCTCGGGGGCGTTGGCCGCAGCTGACGGGCCGGGCGGCGGGTTCTCGAAGAGGCGGCGATAGGCCTTGCGCATGGCCAGCCGCGTTTCCGGCAAATCCTCTCTTTCGCGCATGCTGATATGCATGGCGGCATTGGCTTCAAAGAACAGGATGCGCCCGTCCGGCATCAGATTGAAATCGATGCCGTAAATGTCGAGAGGCGTGCGGTTGCGGATTTCCCGCAAAGCCTCCATCGCCGGCTTGCCGAGCGCCGCTTCCGGGCGCTTCAGAATCTCCTGGGCGAAAGCCGTGGCGGTGCCCCCGGTATCGAAAGCCGTGAGGCCTCTGCGATCCTCGGCCCGGTGGACATTCCACTGCGCCCCGAAATGCACATGCAGCACGAACAGCTCGCCGCCGATCACCGCTGCCCTGATCTTCCGGTGAGCCCCCTCGGCTATGGTGTTGTGGAAATATTCGATCGCATAGAGCTGCGGATCTTGCGCATTGGCAAGATAGGCGCTGAGTTCGGCAGCGGTCTCGATCTTCGCCGTCTCCCATCCCTTCTGCCCGAATGTGTTGCGGATGATCACAGGGAAGCCGACTTTCTCCTCGACCACCCGGACCACGAGGCCGCGCTTCTCGGGCTCATTGATGATTCTGAGGACGCGCGGCACGATGACATTCGGGATTCCGGCCAAACGCTCGGCATTGTGCTGGCGCGTGGTGACCGCGGCGCGGCGCGGGTGGTTGATTACCGGAACACCAAAGCTGTCGGCGTAAGCGGAGATGAAATCGAGCGTGTCGGGCTTGGTGAGGACCTCGGCATTGACCCAGTTGTTGATGATGATCTGCGGCCTCGGAAGGGCCGCGAGGGCCCCGGCCGTAGACTGCGACTGTGGAAATATCGAGAGAAAACGAAACTCGTCATTCATCTTCGAAACCAGAGTCGCGGGCGTAGCCGCGTTGAAATGGAAGACGAACGGGGTAAACGCCCGGGTGATGATCTTGGGTTCTGGGCTCAGCACGCCGATGAGCATGCGCTGGTTCGGCATTTTGCGTGACAGATAAACCGGAACGGCCTCCCTTGCCCTGCGGCTCAGGGCCTGCGCTTCCTCCGCTCGTTCCATTGCCGCGGCGGCCGCGGCATGGGCGATCAGAAGCGCTCCATTGTCACGTTGTGATTCTGCCGTAAGCGGTTGAAGGAGCGCGAGTGCCTTTTCGGCGTCGCCGGCTTCGAGCATCACGGGAATGGCCACAGCGAGGAAGTCAGGATCGCCGGAAAGACCTGCAAGCGCGCTGTCCAGCAGCCGCAATGCCTCTTTCCTGTGATTGAAGTCGACAAGACATTGCGCCAGCGCCACGATCACCGAGCGACCGGCCTTGTCGAGCGGGAGGTCCTGGGGCCAATCCGGAATTTCCAGGCCATCGAGGAAATCGGTGGTGAGCCCCTCATATCCAGGCTGCAAGGAGCGGACCTCGTCCATCTGCTGCATGGCCAGCAGGAAATTCGCGATGTTGCGCAGCCTGCCCGGCACCGTCTTCTCGAGCGCGAGGCTCTTGCGCCAGCTGGCCAGTCCTTTCTTCTCCTGGCCAAGCCTCAGTTGCGCAACCGAGAGCAACCCCAGAATGTCGGCATTGGCCGGTTCCGCCCGCAGAATCGTCTCATAGGCGTCGATCGCCTCGACGATCCTGCCGGCCTTGTGCAAGGCGAGCGCCCGATCCCGCCCCGCCAGATTCTCAATGCCGCGAGCCTCATTCACCTGCCACTCACCGATCAACGTCCGCCGGCTGCATCAGATCGCCCAGAGCTGTGAGTAACGGTTGCAGTTCAGATTCATAGCGACGCCAGCGCTCGACCGAACTTTTATAGATCGGGTTTCTGACCTGTTGCTTGCTGAATGTACGAACGGTCGACTCTGCCTCATGAAACTGGAGGCAGGCCGGGTCCCATGGCAAGCCAATGAAATCGATGAGCTTGCGCGATTCGCCTTCGAAATCCGCCGTGAGCCGCTCATAGCTGAGCTCATAAATCTCCAAGGGAAGGACCTTTTTCCAATGCTCCATGAGGCGCCGGTATTCGCGATAGTAGAGACCGAGATGCGTAAGATCCCGGCTGTAGGGATGCGCGTCGTTCAGCGGATTCTGGAAGCAGGACAGACATGTATCGGCCGGATTGCGTGAGCAGTGCACAATGCGGGCTTTCGGCAGCAGAAGCGCTGCAAATCCCAGATTGACAAAATTGTGGGGCAGCTTGTCGACGACCCGCACTTCGCCTCGCGCGTGAAAGCGCAGGAGATTGACATAGTTGTCCGCGATCTCGCGAATGCCATGAGCTCCAAGTCCGCCCCAGCCCTCAATGAATTTGTTCACATCCCTTTGGTAGCCATAGGCTGCCGCGAACTGGCCTATGCGCGTCAGTTCTCCGGCCCCGGCGGCCTGGCCGTGACTCGCGATCACCTGCTCGGTCAAGGTCGTGCCGGACCTGGGCATTCCGACAACCAGCACGGGAAGCTCACTTTCGTGTCCAAGACCGGCATATTCGCGAAACACCTCCGGAGTGAACTTTTCGATCGCCGCATCCACCCACTGACGAAATTTCTCGATGTCGAAATTTGCCGGATTCACCCGGTTTGCCTGATCGAAATGATCGAATGCCTGTGGATACTTGCCCTCCTTCTCAAGCATGAAGCCCAACGAGGTGTGGAGCTTGCCGGCAATTGGGCCGGGCAGATTGTCTTCGCCCAGCAGACGCTCGGCCTCAGCCATCAGCGGGGCATTCTGCCCCGGCTGGTTGTTTCGTGACATGGCATACAAGCTGTCGGCAAGCATTTTGCCATCTTGGTGCAGCTCTTGGTAATGGCGATTGGCTTCATCGCTTTTGCCCAGCGCATCGAGGGCTTCGCCAAGATGCCATTTCGCCTTCGCGTTCTTCGGCTCATTGCGCAGGGCACGTTCCAGATAAGGCAGGCCCAGGGCCGCCTTTCCGACCGACAGGTAATATTCGCCGATCGAGATCAGGGTGGGTGTCAGTTTCGGATCGATGGTGAGCGCGTTATGAAGGAATGGCAAAGCCAGCTCGATCGCCCGGAGATCGAGATAGAGACGCCCCAGATTGTTGAGATAGGCCGGGTTCCGAGGCTCCGCCTTGGCCGCGAACTCCAGATAAGGAAGAGCGCGACTGCGCTTCAACTGCTGGAGATAGATCATGCCAAGAATGGTATGAACCTCGGGCCGCTTGGGGTGACTATTGAGCAGCTCGAGCGCGGCCGTTTCAGCCTTGTCCATCTCGCCGCCCTGAATGAGCGACCCGATCTGGCGCACCCGCGCTGGCACTGCGTCCTGTCCAAGAGTTAGTTTCGTCATCGTCTTCAATCTGCACCGCCCATCCAGAATAAGGCTCCTGGCCATACGCTTTGCCGCATTTCCGAAGGGTCGCCAAGTGGGGCAATAGAGGCGTGCAAACTCGATGGAGGCCGGCTCGATGGTTCCAATCCCCCTTCGTGAAATCGGTGATTCGACAACCCCCTGAAATCAATTGTGTTTCTTGGGCCGTTTCCAGGGGCCGCCCCAATAAGGAACAGCGCCCTTTCGGCTCCTTTGCTCGGGGGCTGATGTGACAAACCGGCAACACTTGCCAGGATTCCATCACGGGGTCATCAAGGTTACTTGACCCCACAGTCAGGCGGAATGCATGTTCAGCCATGCATCGATTCAAGTCGTGCAGCCTTCCGAGGCCAGTTTCGCAGGGGATCGGGGGCGCTGCTCCGAAATGTGGGGAGAACCAATAGTGAAGATGACGAAGTGGATCCTTCTGGCCGGCGCGGCGATGGCTGTGACGGCTACGGCTGCCCGCGCTGACGATCTGTCGGCCCTCAAGGCCCAGATCGAGGCGCTGCAGAGCCGCGTGTCGCAGCTCGAGGCCCAGCCGCAGGCATCGATGCCGTCGGGCTACAGCCTCCTGTCGATCCGCGACGGCCAGGGCACCTATGAGGGCGTCCTTGCCGAGCGCAATGCCGACAAGGTGCGTGAGACTTCGGGCTTCACGCTTTCGGTCGTTCCGACGGCTGACGCTGCTCCGGCGGCGGAAGTGTCGGTGTCGGGTGAAATCCGCACGGCTTTGATCTATAGCGACTTCGACGCCACCGAACGGGGTGACAATGTCGACGTCGCGGTCCGCGGCCGTATCTTCATCAAGGGCAAGGTTGACACCGCGGTCGGCGAAGTGGGCGGCTATTTCCGTCTGCAGGCGTCGGGCGGCGGCAATTTCTCGGATTATTCCGAGAGCGCCTCGATGAACAAGGCCTATGGCTGGTGGAGGTTCGCCCCGTCATGGGAGCTGATGGCCGGTTACAATGACAACACCGGCGCTCTGCAGGTGGGTTGGGACTGGCTCGCGGCGACCGGCCCGGTTGCTTCCTTCGGCCCGTCGAACATCAATAACGAGCAGTTCCGCCTGACCTATGGCTCAGGCCCGCTGTCCTTCGCGATCTCGGTTGAGGATACCGATTCGTTCGGTGGCTCCGCCGGTATCGACGTCGACAAGGACGGCGATATCGCGGACGGCGCAGATATTCTGCCGGTTGCGGCTTCCGCCGATACGTCCGACATTCCGAATCTTCAGGCCTATCTGATGTATTCGTCGGACAGCTTCACGGCTCAGCTCGTCGGCCTTGTGCAGGACGACGACTTCGGCGACACGGACTGGGCGGTCGGCGGTGGCGGCACGATCGGCATCAGCGACGGCTTCCAGATCACGGCGGGCGCCGTGGTCGGTGAAGGCACCTCGTCCTATGCCAACAATGTCGGGCCCCTGACGGTTGACGACGAGTTCTGGGCCGCCTCGGTCGGCATCATCGCCAACCTCTCGGAAGACACCCGTCTGGAGCTCGGTGCCGGCTATGAGGACTATGATCTCGGCGGCGAAGCCCTCGGCTTCGGCGGCGGCGTCTACTGGGATCCGGTCAGCCAGGTCACGGTCGGTGTGGGCGCGACCTATGTCGAGCGCGACGATGTCGGCAGCTTTACCGCGACCGACACGAATGCGGATGACGTGGCTGATACGATCGTCTTCTCCGAAGAGGACAATGACAGCCTCCAGGTGTTCTTCGGCACCTGGCTTCGCTTCCCGTAAGCATCGGACCGAGAATGCGCCGCGGTTTTCGGATAAGCCGATGCGCAAACAAAAGCACAGAGCGCCGAGGCGGTTCCAATTGAACGCTCGGCGCTCCGGGTGTTTTGCCTCACATCGCCTGGAACACGGCCGAACCGGCTGAATAGGAGCCTTGCGCCGTCTGCTTGAAGGGCGTGCATTCGGTGCGCGTGCCGCGGGGCAGGAAGCTTGTCGGGTTGAAGGCCTCGCATAGCGAGCCGTCGCTCGCCTGCCAGATGCCGGTGCCGTCTCCCTTGCCGTCCTCCTGGTAGGAGAATGTTCCGTCGCTGTGGAAGGTGGTCGTGCCGGTGCGGCTGCCGGCGCGCGTATAGCGGAAGCTGTTGCCCGACAGGATGCGCATGATATCGCCGGCTTTCAGGGGGCCGGTCGGAACGGTGGGGCCGGGATCGGTGGTGACGCCCGGATCATCGACATCCGGCGTGCCGGAGCTGCTGCAGGCGCCCAGCATCAGAGCGGCAAGCGCCATCCCGGCATAGGCCGGGGCGCCCAGGAAACCTCGTCTGCGCATCACAATCCCTCCGCCATGACGATGACCCGCGTGCCGACCGGGGCGCGGCGATAGAGCTCGATGACATCCTGGTTCAGCATGCGGATGCAGCCCGACGATGCATTCTTGCCGATCGACATCGGCTCGGTGGTGCCGTGGATGCGGTAGAGCGTGTCGCCGCCATTCTGGAAAAGATAAAGCGCGCGCGCCCCCAGCGGGTTGTCCGGGCCGCCCGGCATGCCGTTCTTCCATTTCGCCTTTTCCGGGCTGCGGTCGATCATGTCCTTGGGCGGCGTCCAGCGCGGCCACATGACCTTGCGGCCCACATCGGCCAGGCCGGCCCAGCGGAAGCCGTCGCGGCCCACTGCGCAGCCGAAACGCAGGGCCTGCTGGCCCTCCAGGATCACAAAGAGCTGGCGGGACCCGGTGTTAACGATGATGGTGCCCGGCCAATGACGACTCGGGTAGTGCACGACTGCCCGGCGGAACTCCTTGGGCAGCTTCTTCTCGTCGAAATGCGGTATCTGGAAAGGATCATCTGGATCCTGGTCGGCCAGGGCCGGCATGGTCATGAGGCCCGGAGCGAGCGATGCGCAGCTCGCCAAAGCCCCCGTGACAAAGTAACGACGCGTCAAATTTGGTCCAGGCACGGCCTTCCTCCTCAACCACCTTCGTCCAATCCCTGCATGCGCGCGTGGCAAGACTGCGGCACCTGCGATTCCTGCAACACCACGCCGTCCGTGTCGAGCAAGTCCTGCCCAAAACGGTCAACCGCTAAAATCGCATGCAATGCCTTAACAACTCATCAAGGATAACAGCTGATTAACCTGAATGAGACGACATGAAATGATACATTGCCCACTAGAGATGGGACGGCGTCCGACCCCGATTTGCTCTCCGTCTCCTGACAGCACTCAACCCCTTTCATGCCCCGCACCAGCTGCGGGGCTTTCTTTTGGCAGGACCAGACGCCGATTAAAGGGACTTGAACCATAGAAACCAATGTCCAGCCATGCCGGGGTCGGTTTTTACCTTCGCTTACAAATCATCATGTTAGGCCCGCTTGAGAGGGAGACGCGGGAATGATCGAGCGGCCAGGCGAGACACGCAGGTCCTATATCGATGTCGAGGTGCTGCAGCGCCTGCTCAAGGGCCTGGACTTCATCGTTCTGGCCCTGGGCGGTCTTGCCATCACATTCGGCCTGGCACCGAGAACGCCCGGCAATGATGCGCTCATCGGCTTCTTCACGCTCGAGCTCACCTTCCTGTGCATGCTCGCCATGCGCAGTCTCGGTCTTTATGACATCGCCGCGCTGCGCCACGGCTTGCGCTCCATCCTCCTGTCGCTCGCGACATGCGGCGCCGGCGGTGTGCTCAATTACCTGCTGGCGCGCCTCGGTCTCATCGACCTGCCGCTCGCATGGCTCACCGCCTGGATCGGACTTTCAGCCGTTCATCTCATCACAACGCGCGGTGCCGTCGCTCTGTGGGCGAAGCCGCTCGAGCGCGAGGGACGCTTCCGCAAGCGCATCGCCATCGTCGGTGGCGGCAAGGCGGCGGAAGACGCCATCCATGCGCTTGAATCCTCTCCCGGCCTCGATATCGACATCGTCGGTCTGTTCGACGACCGGTTCGACGACAGAAGCCCACAATCGATCCGGGTGCATCGCAAGCTCGGCAAGATCGGCGAGCTGGCCCAGTTCGCGCGCCAGAACAGGATCGATCTCATCATCGTCGCCATACCGCTGTCCGCCGAAGCCCGGCTCCTGCAGATCCTGAAACGGCTGTGGGAGCTGCCCATCGACATCCGAATCAGTGGCCAGGCGTCGCGGCTCAAATTGAGCCCGCGCGCCTATACGCACCTCGGAAACCTGCCTCTGCTTTCGGTCTTCGACCGCCCGCTGACCGGCTGGTCCTCCTTTCTCAAATCGGCCCTGGACCGCAGCCTGGCGGCGCTCCTGATCGTGCTTCTGGCGCCGGTGCTCGCCGTGACCGCGCTTGCGGTGCGCCTCGACAGCAAGGGCCCGATCCTGTTCAAGCAGCGTCGCTACGGCTTCAACAACGAGCTCATCGAGATCTACAAATTCCGCTCGATGTATGTCGATCTGAGCGACGCCGACGCGGCCCGCCTGGTCAGCAAGGGAGACCCGCGCGTGACCTCGGTGGGGCGCATTATCCGCAAGACCTCACTTGACGAATTACCTCAACTTTTCAATGTCTTATCTGGACAACTTTCGCTTGTCGGACCGCGCCCGCACGCCACCCAGGCCAAGGCGCAGGAAGCTCTCTATGAGCAGGTCGTCGATGGCTATTTCGCCCGCCATCGGGTGAAGCCCGGCATCACCGGCTGGGCGCAGATCAATGGCTGGCGCGGCGAGACCGACACCAGGGAAAAGATCGAGCAGCGCGTCCTGCATGATCTCGATTACATCGATCACTGGTCGCTCGGCTTCGATCTCTACATCCTGCTCAAGACCCCGCTGGCGCTGCTCAAGACCCAGAACGCCTATTGACCAATCCTGCGGTCATGCACAGGCCGATATTCGCCCTTTACCCCCGGCAGGAGAGGTATAGACTCCCATGAGCTGCGAAAAGGCAGCTCTGGGCAACCATTAGAGGGGTTTAAGCATGGATATCGTCAGTGTGATCATTCAGCTGGTCCTTGGCGCGGTGGGCGGCAATGCCGGCGGCGCCGTGGTCAAGAATTCCAGCCTGGGCACGACGGGCAACTCGATCGTTGGTGCCATTGGCGGCGTCATCCTCGGCCAGATCATCTCTCAGCTTACAGGCGCTCCTCCCCCGGATCCGGCCGCAACAGCAGCCGCGACCAATGGCATGGGCGACATCATCACAAACGTGATCGGCGGTGCGGGCGGTGGCGCCATCCTCCAGATCATCGCCGGCCTCATCAAGAACTCGATGAACAAGGCCTGATCGGTTCCACATCAGAAACGCAAACGGGCGCTGATCGGCGCCCGTTTTGTTTCAAGGATGCAGGAACCCTAGACTCGATGTTTTTGCGCATCGGATTATCCGAAAACCGCTGCGCACTTTTCGGTCCGATGCTTACAGCTGGTCGGTTCCGAACGTATCGCAGGAATTCATGTCGGCGGTTTCCATGCCGCGCTTGAACCAGCGCACACGCTGCTCGGAGGAGCCGTGGGTGAAGGATTCCGGCACCACATAACCTTGCGAGCGGCGCTGCAGACGGTCATCGCCGATGGCGGCGGCGGCATTGAGACCTTCCTCGACATCGCCCTGCTCGAGAATATTTTTCGAGTCGTCGGCAGACCTCGCCCATACGCCGGCCAGGCAGTCGGCCTGCAGCTCCATGCGCACCGAAAGCAGATTGCCCTCCTCCTTTGAGACCTGCATGCGGGCCTGGGTCACCTTGGCGGCGATGCCGAGCTGGTTCTGGATATGGTGGCCGACCTCATGCGCGATCACATAGGCCTGGGCGAAATCGCCCGGCGCGCCGAGCTTGTTCTTCATGTCCTGATAGAAGGAAAGGTCGATATAGACCTTGTTGTCGCCCGGGCAATAGAACGGCCCCATCGCCGATTGCGCCATGCCGCAGGCCGACTGCACGAAACCGCTGAACAGGACGAGAGTGGGCTTTTGATACTGACGGCCCATGGCCTGAAATTTCTGGGTCCAGACGCGCTCGGTCGAGCCCAGCACGCGCGCCACGAAGTCCTTGCCGGCATCGCCGGTGACATCGGTCGTCTGCTGCTGGCCGGTCTGCTGACCAGGCTGGGTCTGGTTGTTCTGGGTGGTGGACTGCCCTCCGGGGGAGGGCAGTTGGGTTTCGCTCTGCTGCTGGCCCGGGGGCTGCAGCCCGCCGCCGCCGGTGATGACCTGTATGAGGTCCACGCCGAAGACAAATTTGGCGATCAGATAGACGGCCACCAGGAGAATGATCGTCTGCAGGCTGAAGCCACGCCCGCCGCCGCCCATCGGGATCTGGAAGCCGCCACCCCTCCCGCCGCGCGGAAAGCCGAAGCCTCCGCCCTGGCCGCGGCGATCCTCGATATTGTCGCTGGGCCGTTCATTGTCGAGTTTCATGTCGTCAGTGCCTCCCTGTCGATACCCTGAATCCTACGCCACGCGGGCGCTGAACCTCGTCAGATCATATACCAGTTTCAGCGCCGGAGTCGCGATGCCTGTCATTTGCGCCAATTCGATGACGGCGCCGAGCAGCGCGTCCAGCTCGGTCGGCCGTCCGGCCTCGACATCCTGCAGCATGGAGGTGCGGTGCGCCCCCACCTTGGCGGCCATGTCCATGCGCTCCTCGACCCCCACCGAGAAGGTCACACCCAAGGCCTCACCGACGGCCTGCGCCTCCACCATCATGGCGCGCAGCACGTTGCGCGTGCCCTGGTCCCGGGCCAGCGCCTCGAGCGTGCCCCGCGTCAGGACGCTCACTGGGTTGAAGCTCAGATTGCCCCATAATTTGAGCCATATTTCATTGCGCAGGCCGAGCCTGACGGGGCTCTTGATGCCGGCATTGATGAGAAGCCGGCTCAAGGTCCTGGCCCGCTCGCTGATCTCGCCGGAGGGCTCGCCGAGCGGCATGCGCTCACCATAACCATGGACGATATGACCGGGGCTCTCGATCTCGGCCGCCTGCCAGATCACGCAGCCCAGCGCCCGCTCCGGGCCGATCTTCTTCCACAGGACACCGCCCGGATCGACGCTTTCGAGCTGCCGGCCGTCGAAGCGCCCGCCATGCTTGTAGAAATACCACCAGGGCACGCCGTTCTGGCCGAACAACAAGGTCGTCTGCGGTCCGATCAAGGGCTGCAGCGCATCGACGATACCCGGCAGCGCATGGCTCTTGAGGGTCAGGAGGATGAAATCCTGCGGCCCCAATTCAGCTGGATCGGCTGTCACCCTGGGATTGACCGTCCAGGTCTCGCCCGCCTGGGTGAGAGTCAGGCCCTTGGCCTTCATGGCATCGAGATGGGCGCCGCGCGCCACCAGCGATATATCCGCTTCGCCCGCCTTGGCGAGCCTGGCACCGACATAGCCGCCAATGGCGCCGGCGCCGAAGATGCAGACCCTGGTCATGCGAGACCCAGCTTCTGGGCCAGGCCGATGCGCTGCATCTTGCCGGTGGCGCCCTTTGGAATCTCGGACACGATGATGATCTTGCGCGGCACCTTGAAATCGGCGAGGCGCCTGGCGGCGAAATCGCGCAAGGCGCGCTCGTCGGCGCTCATGCCCTCTTTCAGCACGATGGCGGCGGCGACATCCTCGCCGAGCTTGTCATGCGGCATGGCGAAGGTCACCGCCTGATGCACCGCCGGATGATCCATCAGCACCTCGTCCACTTCGACGGGGGCGATCTTCTCGCCGCCGCGATTGATGATCTCCTTCAGGCGGCCGGTGATCTTGAGGAAGCCGTCCTCGTCCATGAAACCCTGATCACCGGTATGGAACCAGCCATGCGCGAAAGCCGTCGCGTTGGCGGCGGGGTTGTTCTCATAGCCCTCGGTGACATTGGGCCCGCGCGTCACCACCTCGCCCTCCTCATCGGCGCCGAGCAGGCGGCCATCGGGCGCCATCACCGCCACTTCGGGACCGGCGGCGGCGCCGACGAAGCCCGGCTTGCGCTTGCCCGGGGGCAGCTGGTTCGACGTCATCTGATGGGCATTCTCGGTCATCGAATAGGCTTCGATCACCGGGCAGGAGAAGGCCTTTTCGAGATCGGCGAGCACCGGCGCCGGCAGCGACGCCGAGCTCGAGCGGATGAAGCGCAAGGGATGCCGGTCGATCACCGCGCGGTTGCGCTCGGCGCGCACCAGGATCGCCTGGTGCATGGTGGGCACCGCCGAATACCAGCTGGGGGCGGCCTCATCCATCCAGGCAAAGAACTTGAGCGCGTTGAAGCCCGGCGTGCAGCAGATGCTGCCGCCGGCGGCGAGGCTCGCCAGGATCGCCGCCACCAGCCCATGGATATGGAACAGCGGCATGATGTTGAGGCAGCGGTCGGCCGCCGTCAAATTCAGTGTACGGACGATATTTCCGGCCGAGGCCGTGAGGTTGGCGTGGCTCAAGGGCACGATCTTGGGACGCGACGTGGTGCCTGACGTGTGAAGAACCAGCGCTACGTCCTGTGGACCGGCGAGACCGGGAACTGCCGGCTTGCCGGCGCCGGCCGAAGCGAGCGTGAACTCTCCCGCCAATTGGCCGGGGCTGATCGCGATGACGGGAAGGCCAAGCCTTTTGGCCGCCGCCACGGCCGGTGACGTGCTGCCCGTCTCGACCACCAGCGCCCTGGCCTTGAGATCATCCATGTAGAAGGCGAACTCATCCTCGCGATAGGCAGGGTTGAGCGGCGCCGTCGTCACGGCGCAGGCCATGGCGACAAAGGCCGCCGCCATTTCAGGACCATTGGGAAGCACGATGGCGACCTTGTCGCCTCGCCCCAGCCCCATGGCGTTGAGCGCGGCCACGGTGCGGTCGATGAGGCTCTTCAGATCGCCATAGGAAAGGGGTGAACGCTCCGGCGCGCTGAAAGCGGGCGAAGCGGCATTTGCGCGGGTCACGAGATGATAAACTGTCATAGCGGGTTCTTGCTGAGTTTTGTCCTGTCCGTCAACCTCCGGAAGCGCCGGACCAGGCTTCAAGTATCTCGAAAGCCTGTCAAATCCGGCATGGCTGAAACGACGCAAGATCAATTGAAGGAATAGCCCGGCTGCGCTAATAGCGGGCCATGACCGACCGTCTCGTCATTGCCCTGGCCCAGCTTAATCCGACCGTCGGCGCTGTCACCGGCAATCTCGCCAAGGCCCGCGAGGCCTATGCCAGGGCCAAGGCGGCGCAAGCCGATCTCATCCTCTATCCTGAGCTTTTTATCTCCGGCTATCCGCCCGAGGATCTGGTGCTGCGGCCCTCCTTCGTCGCCGCCTGCAAGCTGGCGGTCGAGGATCTGGCCAGGGACACGGCCGACGGCCCCGCCATCCTGATCGGGCTGCCCTGGCGCGAAGGCACATCGCTGCACAATGCGGTGGCGCTCCTCAACAACGGCAAGATCGAGACGCTGCGCTTCAAATATGATCTCCCCAATTACGGCGTCTTCGACGAGAAGCGCGTCTTCAATGCCGGCCCCGCGCCCGGCCCCATCAGCTTCAAGGGGGTGAGGATCGGCGTGCCGATCTGCGAGGACATCTGGACGGAAGAGACCTGCGAGACGCTGGCCGAGACCGGCGCCGAATTGCTGCTGGTGCCCAATGGCTCGCCCTTCGAGCAGAACAAGGACGATACCAGGCTCAATCTGGTGGTGGCGCGCGTCACCGAGACCGGCCTGCCGCTCGCTTATCTCAACCAGATCGGCGGCCAGGACGAGCTCGTCTTCGACGGCGCCTCCTTCGTCATCAATGCCGATCACAGCCTGGCGCTGCAGATGCCGATGTTCGAGGAAGCCGTCGCCATCACGACCTGGATGCGCGGCGACACAGGCTGGCGCATGGAAATGGGAGAGATTGCGCGCCTGCCCGAGAAGGAAGAAGAGACGTGGCTCGCCTGCGTCCTCGGCCTCAAGGATTATGTCGAGAAATGCCGCTTCCCCGGCGTGGTGCTGGGACTTTCGGGCGGCATCGATTCGGCCGTGGTCGCCGCCATGGCGGTCGACGCGCTGGGGCCGGAGCGCGTCCATTGCGTGATGCTGCCCTATGCCTATACGAGCAAGGACAGCCTCGTCGATGCGGAAGCCTGCGCCAGGGCGCTCTCCGTGCGCTATGACGTGGTGCCGATCAAGGAGCCGGTCGAAGGCTTCCTCTCGGCCCTCAAGCCGATGTTCAACGGCCATAACCGCGACATCACCGAAGAGAATATCCAGTCGCGCAGCCGCGGCGTGATCCTGATGGCGATCTCCAACAAATTCGGCTCGATGGTGCTGACCACCGGCAACAAGTCGGAAATGTCGGTCGGCTATGCGACGCTCTATGGCGACATGAATGGCGGCTTCAATCCGATCAAGGACGTCTACAAGACGGAAGTCTACCGCCTGGCAAGCTGGCGCAATGCGAACCGTCCCAAGGGACTTCGCGGGCCTGAGCGCGATCTCATCCCCGAGCGCATCATCTCGAAGGCGCCGACCGCCGAGTTGCGCGAGAACCAGACCGACCAGGATACGCTGCCGCCCTATGACGCGCTCGACGACATCCTCTCCTGCCTGGTCGAGAACGAGATGCCGGTCGCCGAGATCGTCAGGCGCGGCCATGCGGAAGCGCTGGTGAAGCGCGTGCAGCACATGCTCTATATCGCCGAATACAAGCGGCGCCAGGCAGCGCCGGGCGTCAAGATCACCAGGCGCAATTTCGGCCGCGACCGACGCTATCCGATCGTCAACGGCTTCCGGGACAACCGCTGACATGGCGCCAGTCCTGCGTTTCGCGCCCTCGCCCACGGGCCGCATCCATATCGGCAATGGCCGCACCGCCATCCTCAACTGGCTCTACGCCCGGAAGAACGGCGGCAAATTCGTGCTGCGCTATGACGACACCGATGTCGAGCGCTCGAAGGTGGAGTTCGCCGAAGGCATCGCGGTCGATCTCGACTGGCTCGGCATCACGCCCGACCGCGTCGAATATCAGTCGAAACGTTTCGCTGCCTATGACGCGGCCGCCGAGCGGCTCAAGGCCACGGGACGGCTCTATCCTTGCTATGAGACGGCGGACGAGCTCGAAAGGCGGCGCAAGCGCCAACTCGCCCGCCACCAGCCGCCGGTCTATGACCGCGCCGCGCTCAAGCTCAGCGACGCAGAGCGCAAGGCGCTCGAGGCGGAGGGCCGCAAGCCGCATTGGCGCTTCAAGCTCGAGCACCGCATCGTCGAATGGACCGACCTCATCCGCGGGCCCCAGCATATCGACACGACCAATCTTTCCGATCCCGTATTGGTGCGCGAGGACGGCACCTATCTCTACACCTTGCCGTCGGTCGTCGATGACATCGATTTCGGCATCACCCATGTGATCCGCGGCGAGGACCATGTCGTCAACACGGCGGTGCAGATCGAGATCTTCGAAGCCCTTGCGGGAACGGTGCCGAGCTTCGCCCATCACAGCCTCCTGACCGGCGCCGACGGCCAGGGCCTGTCGAAGCGCCTGGGCTCACTGGCGATCGCCGCCCTGCGCGATGAAGGGCTCGAGGCAATGGCGGTGGTGAGCCATGCCGCCCTGCTCGGCACGTCGGATTCCATCCATCCCTGCATCGACTATCGCGAGCTCATCGACGGCTGCGATCTCGGCAAGCTGTCGCGCGCGCCGGCCCGTTTCGACGACAATGAGCTGCGCGGGCTCAATGCCAGGCTTCTCCATATGCTGCCCTATGAGGCCGTCAAAACCAGGCTCACCCGGGGTGATGAGGCCTTCTGGCTGGCGGTGCGCGGCAACCTCACCCTTTTTGCCGATGTCGGCGCGTGGTGGACCATCGTCGCGGGAGACATCACCCCGGTGATCGCCGGCGAAGACCGCGATTTCATCGCCACCGCTGCGCAACTGCTGCCGCCTTCGCCCTGGAGCAGCGAGACCTGGAAGACCTGGACGGAAGCCGTGAAGGCGAAGACCGGCCGCAAGGGCAAGGCCCTGTTCATGCCTCTGCGGCTGGCCCTGACCGGCCTCGATCACGGGCCCGAGCTGGCGCTTCTCCTGCCGCTCATCGGGCATGACAGGGCCGCGGCACGGCTCACCGCAAACCCATAGTCAACGTTTTTGTTGACTTCTGTTTATGCTCTCCATATTTCACGCCATGGGCACGCTTATCAAAGCGTGCTGACTGTGTGCCCATCCGTGCGCACGGACCTCGTTCACAAGATCACCTCGGATTGAAATGATTTCGTATCGTGTTCAGCTCAGGCCCGACGACAATGGCACGTTCCTCGTGACATCGCCGGACTTTCCCGAGCTCACGACTTTCGGCGAGACTCGGGAAGAGGCTTTGCGCTATGCGCTCGGTGCTTTCGAGGAAGCCATCGAAGCGCGTATTTCTGACCGCCGGGAAATTCCGGTCCCCTCCAAGACCAAGCCGCGCGATATCCGTGTGACCTTGCCCGTGCAGGCATCGGTCAAGGTCCTGCTCTATCAGTCCATGTGGAAAGACGGCATCCGCAAGTCGGATCTGGCGCGGCGCATGTCCATTCACAAGCAGGAAGTCGACCGCATCCTCGACCTCAATCATGCGACCAATCTCACCAAGATCGAGCACGCTTTCGAGGTCCTCGGCAAGAAGCTCCTGGTCGATGTCCAGGACGCAGATGACAAGGCTGCCTGACGGGCGCCGGTCCTGACGGGTCCAGACCCGCCGCAAGGGCAGGCTCAGGAGTTAACCTTCGCCAAGCATTGATTGCCGCCGCAAAAGCCTTAAAAGATGCGGGGTTCGAGATTGGGGCCTTCAATGATCCTCGTCGGCCAGTTCGACTCTCCTTACGTGCGCCGGGTGGCGGTCACGCTTCACCACTATCATCTGCGCTTCGAGCGCAACCGGCTGTCGGTCTTCCATCCCGCCATGGTCGAGATCAATCCCCTGATGCGCATCCCCTCGCTCATCATCGACGGCGACGAGACGCTCTATGACAGCGGCGCCATCATCGACTATCTGGACGAGCTGGTGGGGCCGCAGAAGGCCCTGATCCCGCGCAGCGGCGACGAGCGCCGCCGCGTGCTGCAGATCGTGTCGATGGCGACAGGCGCCATCGACAAGACTCTGGCCGTGGTCTATGAGCGCCACTTCCACACGGCCCAGGGCATCGCGCATGAATGGACGGTCCGCTGCATGGCGCAGCTTTCCGGCGCCCTCGTCTATCTCGACGCGCATGCGCAGGAGCCCTGGTATTTCGGCAGGAAGCTCACCCAGGCCGACGTCACGCTCGGCTGCCTCATTGGCTATCTGAAGCTGCGCTTGCCGGAAGCCTTTCCCCTGGGCCGCTATCCCCGTCTCGAACGCCTGAGCGAGCGCTGCGAAGCGCTCGACGCCTTCATCAGGGCCAAGCCCTCGCCCGACGAGCTGATGCCGGCCAAAACGTGATCAAGCCGGTAAGGGAATCTCGGCCTTTGCATCGGGCACCTTGTAGCCCTTGATCACCGCCGGGCGCGCCGCCATCGTACGGTACCAGCGCGCGACATTGGGGAAATTGCCGAGATCGATCTTCTGCCATTCGAAGCGGGCGATCCAGGGGAAGGTCGCGATGTCGACGATCGAATAATCGCCACACATGAAGTCCTGGTCCTTCAGCAGCCGGTCCAGCACGCCATAAAGGCGCTTCGCCTCGGCTTCGAACCAGGCATCGGCGAAGGGCGCCTTGCCCTCATTGTAATGCAGGAAATAGTGCGCGCGGCCGAGAAACGGGCCGATGGCCGACATCTGCCACATCAGCCATTCATGGATGCGGATGCGCGCCTTGGCCTCGCTCGGATAAAGCTTGCCGGTCTTGTCGCCGAGATACATCAGGATGGCGCCCGACTCGAAGATGCTCTGGCCGTCGTCGCGGTCAATGATGGCGGGGATCTTGTTGTTGGGCGAGATCTTGAGGAAGTCGGCACCGAACTGCTCACCCTTGCCGATATTGATCGGATGCGCCTCGTAAGCGAGACCCATCTCCTCGAGCGCTATGGAGACCTTGCGCCCATTGGGCGTGCTCCAGGTGTAGAGATCGATCATCAGAGCTCCAGTCCGCCGCCTTGTTGCATTTTCTCTTCGAGCCGCAGAATAAGGTCATAGGCTTCCGGGGCAAGGACCGAATGATGGCTGAGGAACAAAGCTTCGCGGATGTCGGCGAGCGCCGGATCGGCGAAAGCCTTCTCCAGCGCCAAGCGCAAGGGCTGCACATCGCCGCTGAGTGCCGACACATAGGGAAGTCCCGGCACCATGGGCGAGCGGGCGATCTCGACGAGGCCGTCCAGGTAATCCGGCCGGTAGCGCCGCGCCAGCGCGACGCAGACCGAATCGATCGTGCAGACATCCGCCGCACCATCGCGCACCGCGATCATCGAATTGACATGCCCGCCGGACCTCAGCACGTCCGCAAAGAAACGACCGCCCTCGGCATGGGGCGCGAAGACCAGCTTCAGCGCCAGCATGCCCGACATGGAATCGGGATTGTTCACCGCCGCACGGCTGCCCTTGAAATCGGCAAGCGGACGTTTCTCGCGCGCCAGGACGAAGCTGCAGTAAGCGGGCCCGTCGCATCCCGGCACGGCATAATGCGGGGTCGCCACATAAGCGAGCCTGCCCCTGAATTCATGCGTGAAGGGATAGCCGCAGGTCTGGCTGAAAAGGAGATCGCCGCGCCGCCAGCCGGAGAAATGATCAGGCGTGCGATCGAGCACCTTGTCTGCCTGTCCCATATGCCGCATTACCCCTTGCGCCCAGGCGTCGGTCGCTTCGCGCACTTCCGGCCAGTCATACATGGGAAGCGAAATGG
The DNA here is from genome assembly GCA_003576695.1 of Taklimakanibacter lacteus. Classification (GTDB taxonomy): domain Bacteria; phylum Pseudomonadota; class Alphaproteobacteria; order Rhizobiales; family Aestuariivirgaceae; genus Taklimakanibacter; species Taklimakanibacter lacteus. The sequence continues at coordinate 66,454 of QOZQ01000003.1, read as the reverse complement.
TCATCGGACGTCCCTGATCAGAGAGCGAATGAACCCTGCCGTCTCATTGGGCTGGATGCGGGCATTGCGGATGAGATTGTCGAAATGGCGCGACAGCTCGCGGATATGCTCGGTCGAGGTGAAGACGAAATACATGTCGCCGACATAGAGCGCCGCGCGCATCGGCCCGAAGACCGTATAGGGCACGGAAAAGCGCTCGCGATTGTCGAACAGGAACCAACGATAGGCGGGATAGAGGTCCTCCACCAGCTTCGCCGCCTGGTCGAGCTGGGCCAGGCGCTCGGCCGCGGCGAGGCCGCGCCAGATGCCCTCGCCCCGGGCAAAGCCTTCGAGCCCCTGCAAGGGCGAGCAGACCTCGATCTCGTGCTCGGTGCGCTTGGCATGGATGATGCGGGCCCTGGCGATGCCGGCCCAGGCCTTGGCGGCCGTCTCGTCGAGGCGTCCCGTCTCATGGGCGATCACAGCCTCCGTCTTCACCTGGTCGGGCAAGGTCGCCGGCACATAGCGCACCTTGAAGCCGCGTGCTTCCTCATGCCAGCTCAACAGCCGCTCATCGGCCGGGCTGCCGGCATCGGGCTCGATCGCCATTTGCGAGACGATGTCGGCCGCCACCTGGTCCTGCTGGGACAGGCCCAGAAGCCAGTCGATCGAGACCGTATGGCGGGCAGCGATCCGGGCGATCGTCTCGGTTCGCGGCAATCTTACGTTTACGTCAGACAGAAGCTGTGAGAGCGTTGACCGGTCCAGCCCGGCACGGGCCGCAAATTGCGCCCGCGACAGGCCGGAGCGCTCGATCAGGGCCAGAAGCCGCTGGCGGAAGATGTCCGATGTATCTCGCTTCTGCATGTTTACAATTGTCACCAAAGGGCGCGCATGCGTAGCACGATAAACAGATTATGCGCATAATCGCATGGCGGGTAAAGCCCGATGCGCATATAAAGCGACATGGCCCTGCCCCGCGAAATCGAGACCGCCAGGCCGCTGCGCATCGAGTGGCCGACCGTCGCCCTTATCGCCTCCACATACGGGGCGCTCGCTCTCCTGATGTGGTTCTTCCATGCATTGCCCTGGTGGGTGGTCGTCCCCATCGCGGCCTATCTCGTGGCGCTGCATGGCTCGCTCCAGCATGAGGCGCTGCATGGCCACCCGACCCGCAACCGCCTCGTCAACGAGCTCGCGGTCGCGATCAATCCGAGCCTCTGGTTCCCCTATCGGCGCTACCGCAAGCTGCATCTCACCCACCACAATGACGAGCATCTGACCGATCCGCATCTCGATCCCGAATCCTATTACCTGCTGCCCGAGCACTGGGCCTCATTGCCCACGCCGCTGAAGCAGCTCTACACGATCAACAACACGCTCTCAGGCCGCATGATCCTGGGGCCCATCATCGCCTCGATCCGCTTCTGGTCATCGGAAGCGCTGGCGATCGTCAAGGGCGATCGCGAGATCGCGCAGGCATGGCTGCTGCACATCACCGCCTGCGCGGTCACGCTCATCTATGCCCTGTGGATCTGCGGCATCCCCTTCTGGCAATATGTATTGCTCTTCGCCTATCCCGGCATCGGCCTCATGCTGGTGCGCTCCTTCTGCGAGCACCAGGCGGCGGAGAACGAGGGCGAGCGCACCATCATCGTCGAGGCATCGCCGTTCTGGTCGCTGCTGTTCCTCAACAACAACCTGCATGTCGCCCACCACACGCGGCCGCGGCTCGCCTGGTACGAGCTTCCCGCCTACTACCGGGCCGAGCGCGATGCGCTCATCGCCAAGAACAACGGCTATCGCATGAACGGCTATGGCGAGATCTTCCGGCGCTACTTCTTCAGGCCGAAGGAGCCGGTTGCCCATCCCTTCATCAAGTAACCAGACAATATCATCAGTCTACGGAGAAAATCGCCCATGACCACCGCACATCTACCGAAATCGGCCGCCTATGTCGTCGTCGGCATGGGCATGCATGGCATGTCGACGGCCTGGCATCTCGCCATGGAGCTCGAGCGCTCCGGCAAGGGCAAGGGCTCGGATGTCATCCTCATCGACAAGAACGGGCCGGGCGCCGGCGCCACCGGCATCGCCTGCGGTTGCGTGCGCAATCTCTATATGACGTCGCCCATCCACAACATCCTGCGCCATTCGGTCGATGTGTGGGAATCGGACCCGGTCAATTTCGGCTTCCAGCAAGTGGGCTATGTCTCGGTCGGCGAAGGCAACCAGCAGGCCGACTACGAGAAGATGCACAAGAGCCAGAACGCCGCCGGCTACAAGTCGGACATGTATGTCGGCAAGGAGGCCAAGAGCTTCCTCAAGAAGATCTGGCCGGACTTCAATGTCGAGCGTGCCGATGTCGTGCTGCATGAGATCCCGTCGGGCTATGCCGGCACCCACACGGCGGTGCGCGCGCTCAAGGAGAAATGCGATCAGTGGGGCGTGCGCTCCTTCACCGGCATCTCGGTCGAAGGCTATGACATGCAGAACGGCCGCATCACCGGCGTCATCACGTCTGAGGGCACCATCAAGGCGGACGCGGTCGTCATCTGCGCCGGCGCCTGGATCACCAGGCACTGGGACTGGCTGGGCCTCCCCGACAAGCTCGACATGCGCTATCCCGATGGCGGCGTCGTCAAGGATGCCGACATGTGGACCTACTGGCGCCTGCTCGAAGGTGAGGTGCTGCTCAAGGACGGCCACAAGTATCGCACCGGCGACGACAAGGATCCCCCCGTCCTCCATGTCGAGCTCATGAACACGCCGGTCATCACCGAGGACGGGCACAAATTCCCCGACCAGCACTTCTATATGTATGTGCGCTACGCGGCCGAGCGCGCCGGGGCGCCCGGCGTCCAGGGCGGCACCATCCCGATCAAGATGGGCCCCAAGGCGGTGCTCGATCCTTACGGCCACGCCAACGACCTCTATCAGGCCGATCCGTGGTTCAAGGACTATTACATGGCGACGCTCGCCTACCTCTTCGACCAGTTCAAGAACTATGGCAGCCAGTTCAAGCAGCGGCGCAACGGCGGCATTGGCGCCTTCACGCCGGATTCGGTGCCGATCTTCGACTGGGTCGCAGACAATGGCTATATGATCGCCGACTCCAACCACGGCTACAAGATGATCGGCGTCGGCAAGCTCGTCGCGCGCCATCTGGTGTCGGGCGAGCCGGTGCCGGAACTGGCGCCCTTCGCCTTCACCCGCTTCGCGCAGGGCAAGACCTTCGGCGACCGCAATTCCAATTGTCCCTGGGTGTAACAGGGCGTCCGCCTGACACATTAAAGTGTGCCGGGAGGGTGGTAGAATCGCCACCCTGCTGTTTTTTTGCCCGAATTCCCTGCTTTTCAGCGTTCGGGGTCCAGAAGCGCAAACCGGCGGGTAACCGGATTGTTGAGGAGGAAGGAGCGGTTGAGGCCCGCCAAATGGGCGTTTTCTCGCATGTGCAGCGTAAAAACCCTTGAAAATAAGGGTTTTCACGAATCAAACCATGCGCTAGGGCTCGCTTACCGAATTCAGCAAGCAAGGAGCAAATATATGGCTGATGATAAGGTGAAGGTGGTGACGATTCCTCTGTCGAAAGTGGCAGCGGAGCTCGCCGAGAAGAACGAAATGTCGAAGAAGGCCTCGACGGAATTCCTCGGCGCTTTCGTCGATCTCGTCGTCAAGCACCTCAAGAAGGGCAACAAGGTGCGCGTGACCGGCCTCGGCATCCTGCAGGTCCGCAAGCGCCCGGCGCGCATGGGACGCAATCCCGCCACCGGCGAAGCCATCAAGATCAAGGCGTCGAAGAAGGTTGCCTTCCGCGCCGCCAAGGAACTCAAGGAAGCGATCTGACGCTTCTGCAAGCTCTGACGTCAAGACGGCCTCGCTGATTGCGGGGCCGTTTCGCTTTTGGCGTGTCGAGCGTCGCTAATGCTTGCTTCGCTTATTTGAATGATTCTATGATCCCCTCCCAACAAGAACAAAAATCGAGGGTGAGGGGATGCTGTTGCTGGCCGGCCGACGCCTCGCGTCGATGATCCTGATGATGATCGTGATCTCGATGCTGTTGTTCCTGGCTTTCGAAGGCGACAAGCTGGCGCTCGCGGCGCGGGTGCTCGGCCAGTATTCGCCGATGGAGGGCCGTCTCCAATGGCTCGAGGATAATGGCTATAATCGCCCGCTCGTTGTCCGCTATCTGAGCTGGCTGTTCGGATTCTTCACCGGCGACTGGAAGATCTCGGCACAGGTCAATCGTCCGGTGCTGGAATTCCTGGCACCTCGCCTCGGCAATACCGCGATCCTCGGACTGTGCGTCTTCGTGATCACGGCGGTCATCTCACTGATCCTCGGCGTGCTCTCCGGCATCAATGAGGGCGGCCTGCGCGACCGCGTCATCTCGGTGATCTCGGTCATCACCACATCCTTTCCGGAATTTGCCTCCGGCACGTTCCTCGTCGCCATTTTCGTCTTCTGGCTCGATTGGCTGCCGGGCTCATCTTCCTTCACCAATGGCTTCAGCTGGCGCGAGCTCGTACTGCCGGTCGCCGTCCTCGTGATCTTCAATTTCGGCTACTATACCCGCATGACGCGCGCCTCCATGGCCGAGGTCATGACCTCGCAATATGTGCGAACCGCGGTGCTCAAGGGACTTCCGCCGCAGCGCGTGGTGGTAAGGCATGCATTGCGCAACGCGCTGATCGCCCCCTTCACGGTCATGATCCTGCAGCTCAACTACCTCCTGTCCGGCATCGTGGTGACCGAAGTGTTCTTCGCCTATGACGGCTTCGCCAAGGCCATGTATGACGCGGCGCTTTTCGGCGATACCTATGTCGTCTCGGCCTGCGCCATGGTCGCCGTCTTCGTGGCGGTGCTGTCGCAGTTCATCTCCGATATCGGCTACACCTATCTCAATCCGCGCATCCGTTTCGCATAAGGAACCGAGCTCATGACCGTAACGTCTGCGCCAGCGACCGAGATGCCGAAGCGGCCGCCATTCATTGTTCGCATGCTCAGGTCGATCGCTCTCCTGCGCGAATCCTATGTCGGCATGTTCGGCGCGTTCCTGGTGCTGTTCTGGATCATCATGGCGCTTGGCGCCGACCTCATGCCGCTGCGCGATCCCCTGGCGCAGTCGGCCCCCGATCTTCTCAAGCCGGCCCTGTCGCTGGCGCCCGACGGCTCAACCTATTGGCTCGGCACCGATGACAAAGGCCGGGACCTCCTTTCGCGCCTCATCTACGGCTCGCGGCTCGTGCTGTTCTGGTCGATCCTCGCGACCTTCGTCGCCTATGCGGTCGGCATGCTGCTCGGCGTCATGGCCGGCTATCGCGGCGGCTGGTGGGACGAGGTCATCTCCTTTCTCGGCAATGTATTGCTGTCCTTCCCGCCGATGGTGCTGTTCCTTGTCATTCTCACCAATTTCGGCCCGAATTCGCGTTTGGGCCATGTTATCGCCAGCCTTGGCGTCGACAGCACCGTGGTCTCGGGCGTCATCATCATCGTCGCGATTACTTTCGGCACGGCGCCGCAAGTGGCGCGCATCGTGCGCGGCCTGGTCCTCGATCTCAAGACGCGCGACTATATCGCCGCCGCCGAAGTCAGGGGCGAGTCGCCCTTCTACATCATGCTGGTCGAATTGCTGCCCAACGCCCGCGGGCCCCTCATCGTCGATGCGTGTCTCCGGCTTGGCTATGTCATCATCGCCATCGCGGTGCTCGGCTTCCTGAGCCTCGGCCTGCCGCCGCCCGATCCCGACTGGGGCAAGATGATCGCCGAGGTGCGCGGCTTCGGCGCCATGGCCAGCAATGCGATGATCTGGCCGGCCCTGGCGATCTCATCGCTGGTGCTCGGCCTCAATCTCCTCGCCGATGCGCTTCGCGAAATCTCACTGCATGACTGAGGGAGCAACGGAACGATGTGTGCAGCTCAGACACCGGTTCTCGAATGCAAGAACGTCTCGATCTCCTACTACACCCGCGCCGGGGCTGTGCCGGCGGTCTATGACTTCAACCTCACCGTAAATCCGGGCGAGGCAGTCGGTATCGTCGGCGAGTCCGGCTGTGGCAAGTCCACCGTGGCGCTCGCCATCATGCAATATATGGGCAGGAACGGCGCCATCACGGGCGGCGAGATCAAGTTCATGGGACGCGACATGCGCACCATGTCGCAAGAGGAGCTGCGCAAGATCCGCGGCTCGCAGATCTCGATGGTCTATCAGGAGCCGATGGCTTCGCTGAACCCGTCGCTCCTCATCCGCACCCAGCTTACCGAAGTGCTGGTGATCCACGAAGGGATCAGCGAGGATGCCGCCTATAAGCGCGCCGTCGAGGTGCTGGAAGCGGTGCGGCTGCCCGATCCGAACCGGATCATGAATTCCTATCCGCATCAATTGTCGGGCGGCCAGCAGCAGCGCGTCGTCATCGCCATGGCGCTGCTCTCCAACCCGAAGCTCCTGCTGCTCGATGAGCCGACCACCGCGCTCGACGTCACGGTTGAAGCCGGCGTGGTCGAATTGATCAAGGACATCTCGAAGCGCTTCGGCACGTCGATGATCTATATCTCGCATAATCTCGGCCTCATCCTCGAGACCTGCGACCGCATCTGCGTCATGTATTCGGGCCAGGCGGTCGAAGTCGGCAAGGTGAAGCAGGTCTTCGACCATATGCGCCATCCCTATACGCGCGGCCTGTTCTCCTCGATCCCGCTGCCGGGGGCGGACCGCTATGCGCACCCGCTCGTGCCGATCCGCGGGCAATTGCCGCTGCCGCGCGACCGGCCGAAGGGCTGCACTTTCGGGCCGCGCTGCGATTTCTTCGAAGCTGGGCGCTGCGACAAGCCGATTGCGATGCTCGACATCAAGGGCGATCCCGGCCACGAAGCGCGCTGCATCCGCTACGCTGAGATCGACTGGAAGAAATATAGGCCCAAAGGCCTCGAGGCCGAGCCGATCGTACCGGGACCGCCGGTGCTGCAGATCAAGAACATGAAGAAATACTACGAGATCCGCGACAACTCGATCGCCGCGATGATCTCCGGCCAGAAGTCGCGCTTCGTGAAGGCCAATGAAAAACTCGATTTCGAGGCGCGCGAGGGCGAGACCGTCGCCATCGTGGGTGAATCCGGCTGCGGCAAGAGCACGCTCGCCAAGGTTCTCATGGGACTCGAGGAATCGACCGGCGGCGAAGTGCTCGTCAACGGGCTCGAAGTCGGCCACATGCCGGTGCGCAAGCGTCCGGCGGGGCTGATATCCAGCCTGCAGATCGTGTTCCAGAATCCCTTCGAGACCCTTAATCCGAGCCATTCGGTTGGCGCCCAGATCGCCCGCGTGTTGCGCAAGTTCGGCGTTGCCAAGAACCGCGACGAGGCGGAGCGCAAGACCTATGAGCTGCTCGACATGGTCAAGCTGCCGCGCGAATTCGCCCAGCGCAAGCCGCGCCAGCTCTCAGGCGGCCAGAAGCAGCGCATCGGCATCGCGCGCGCCTTTGGCGGCGAGGCGGCGGTCGTCATTGCCGATGAGCCGGTCTCCGCCCTCGATGTGTCGGTGCAGGCGGCGGTAACGGGCCTCCTCACCGATATCCAGCGCAAGAAGCGCACGACCCTCGTCTTCATCAGCCACGATCTTTCGGTGGTGCGCTATCTCGCCGACCGCATCGTCGTCATGTATCTCGGTCACATCATGGAACAGGGAACGACCGAGGAAGTCTTCTCGCCGCCCTATCATCCCTATACCGAGGCGCTGCTCTCGGCCGTGCCGATCGCCGACACCTCCGTCACCAAGAAGCATATCGTGCTCAAGGGCGAGTTGCCTTCGCCCATGAACCCGCCCCCGGGCTGCCCGTTCCAGACCCGCTGCCCGCGCAAGATCGGCGCCATCTGCGAGACGGAGATGCCGCCCAACAAGGACATGGGCAATGGCCATATGATCATGTGCCACCTGCCGGACGATGTGCTGAAATCGATGGAGCCGGTCATCAAGGTGGGGCGCCACGATCCGGACGACACGACGCCGGCAGTGGAGACGTCGGCGAAGCATTAGCTACTGCAGAGACATATGACTGTGACGAATGCAGGCATGAAGCCTCCCGCCAATCCGTCATCCCGGCGAAAGCCGGGATTCACTAAACTCTATCCGTACGAGCAATGCTTCCCAGGTTGCACTTATTCAGGGGATCCCGGCTTTCGCCGGGATGACGGTGTAGAGTGAGCGTCGCTTCCCTGAATTCTTCCGATTTCTAGTTGCCTGCCGACATCCATGACCACCAAACTTCCCATCCATCTGCAACCAGCCCTCACCCAGGCGCGCCTCCTGCGCTCGCGCAAGATCAGCGCGCGCGAATTGCTCGATCTCTGCTGGACGCAGGTCGGGAAACACAACCCCGCCCTCAATGCGGTGATCGTCAGCGACATCGCGCGGGCCCGCAAGCTGGCCACCGCCGCCGACCGGCGCCTCAAGGCGGGCAAGCCCAAAGGCGTCTTCGACGGCGTGCCGATGACGATCAAGGAAAGCTTCGACTGGACGGGAACCCCGACCAGCTGGGGCGATCCGCGCTTTGCCCGAAACATCGCCAGGTCGGATGCCGTGGCGCTTACCCGCCTCACTGATCAGGGGGCCGTCATGTTCGGCAAGACCAATGTGCCGTTGATGCTTGCCGACTGGCAAAGCTTCAATGCCGTCTACGGTACGACGAACAATCCCTGGGACGTGACGCGCTCGCCGGGTGGCTCGTCCGGCGGGTCGGCGGTGGCGCTGGCCACCGGCATGAGCGCGCTCGAGATCGGCTCCGATATCGGCGCCTCGATCCGCAACCCGGCGCATTATTGCGGCGTCTACGGCCACAAGCCGACCTATGGCATCGTGCCGATGCGCGGCCAGTTCCTGCCCGGTATCGTGAGCCCGAGCGATATTTCCGTCGCCGGCCCCATGGCGAGGAGCGCCCGCGACCTCACCTTGATGCTCAAGCTTCTGGCCGGTCCCGACGGGGTCGAGGCGCGGGCATCGCGGCTTGAGCTGCCGGCGCCTCCGCAGAAATCCTTCAAGGACTTCCGCGTCGCCGTCATGCTGAGCGACCCGGTGAGCGAGGTGGACCAGCCGGTGCAGGATCTGCTGGGCCAATTGGTCAAGTTCCTGTCCCGGCGCGTGAAGCGTCTGTCGCTGACGGCGCGGCCTTCCTTTTCCACCCGCGAGGCGATGGACAATTACATAACGCTCCTGCGCTCGGCCACCAGCCGGCGGCAGAGTGATGCCGAATTCGCCCAGAACCAGAAACGGGTGGAGGGCTTCCGACCAGGTGATGACAGCTATTTCGCCCATATGACCCGTGCCTATGTCCTCCCGCACCGCTCCTGGCTTATGGCCAATGAGCGACGCCACCAGATGCGCCTGCTATGGGACCGGTTCTTCCAGGACTGGGATGTCATGATCTGCCCGGCGGCCGCCTCCGCCGCCTTCCCGCATGACCAGAAGGGCGAAAGGCATGAGCGGACGATCCTGGTGAACGGGCGGAAGGTGCCGACCACCGACCAGCTGTTCTGGGCGGGCTATTCCGGCGGCTTCTACCTGCCCTCGACGGTGGCGCCCATGGGGCTGACCCAGCAGGGCCTGCCCGCCGGCGTCCAGATCATCACCCGGCAATATGGCGACCTGGTCAGCCTGCGCTTCGCCGAACTCCTGGAACGGGAATATTATGATTTCGTGCCGCCGCCGGACCATCACTAGGCGGAAATATGCAACTGACTGTCACTGCGATGCGTAAATTCCATTCACCATTTGCGTATTCCTTTGACGGTGATAGCATCTTCCAAAGGGCGCAAACGGCTCGAAAAACGACGTCCGACCCAACAGGACGCCCGCGTTCATCTTTTACAGGAACCCCCATAATGGGAGGGAGGAAGAGGACAAATGTCAGACAAAGAACACATCTGGATTCCGAAGCTGAAACAGCAGCTCGCGGACAAGAAGATCGATCGGCGCGAATTCGTCCGCTATGCCAGCCTGCTCGGCATGTCGTCCGGTGTCGCCTATATGTGGGCCGGCAAGATCACCGGCGAGCCTTTGGCGCCGCCGGCCATGGCGCAGGACATGCCCAAGGGCGGCATTCTCAAGATCGCCCAGCGCATTCCCAAGGTCGACAACCCGCACACCTTCTCGTGGGTCTATGACTCGAATGTCGCGCGTCAGGTCTGCGGCTATCTCACCCGCACCGGCGTCGACAATGTCACCCGTCCGCATCTGTGCGAGAAGTGGGAAGCCTCCGAAGACCTCAAGACCTGGACCCTTCACATCAGGAAGGACGCCAAGTGGCGCAAGGGCGACGACTTCACCGCCGAGCATGCGGCCTGGAACATCAAGCACTGCCTCGACCCGAAAGTCGGCTCATCCGTCGTCGGCCTGATGAAGGGCTATATGCTGAAGGATGTCGATACCGGCACCAAGGACGACAAGGGCAATGCGGTGATGACCACCGAATTGTGGGATGCCAATGCGATCGAGATCAAGGACGCGAAGACACTGGTCCTCAACCTGGCGCAAGCCCAGGTCGCGGTGCCGGAGCATCTCTTCCACTATCCGTTCCTGATGCTCGATCCGGCCGAGAACGGCGCCTTCGCCGTGGGTTCGAACGGCACCGAATCCTTCGACCTCGTCGAACTGGAAGTGAACCGCAAGGCCGTCCTCAAGCGTCGCCCCGACTCGCCGGGCTTCGTCGATGAACTGCATTTCATCGATCTCGGCGACAATCCGGCAGCGGTCGCGGGCGCCCTTGCCTCCAAGCAGGTCGACGGCATCTATCAGGGCAATATCGAGCAGTTCGACCTCTACAAGGGCATGCCGCATGTCGAAATCCACCAGGTGGTGACGGCACAGACCGCGGTCGCGCGCATGCAGATGACCCAGAAGCCTTTCGACAATCCGAAAGTGCGCAAGGCGATCCGCCTCGCCACCGACCCTGAGAAGTGCCTGCAGATCGCGCATAAGGGTGTCGGCCAGGCGGCCGAGCATCACCATGTCTGCACGGTGCATCCCGACTACAAGAAGCTCAATCCGATGGGCTATCAGCCGGAAGAGGCGAAGAAGCTTCTGGCCGAAGCAGGATTCCCGGACGGCATCGAGATCGAGATCAACTGCAAGCCGGATCCGTCATGGGAGCAGGCGGCGGTCGAAGCGATGGCGGAGCAGTGGAAGGCCGGCAATGTCCGCGCCAAGATCAATGTGCTGCCCTCGGCGAAGTTCTGGGAGCTGTGGACGGAAGTGCCCTTCGGCTTCACCGAATGGACCCACCGGCCGCTCGGCTTCATGGTGCTGGCGCTCGCCTATCGCACCGGCGTGCCGTGGAACGAGTCGCGCTATTCGAACGCCAAGTTCGACGAGCTGCTCGGCAAGGCGGAAGGCACGCTTGATGTCGACAAGCGCCGCGAAATCCTTGGCGAGCTCGAAACGATCATGCAGGAAGATGGGCCGATCACCCAGCCCCTGTGGCGGTCGGTCTATGCCGCCTATGACAAGCGGGTGAAGGGCTTCGAGATCCATCCGACGCTCTATATCTTCGGCGAGACGCTGGCCATTTCGCCGGCATAGGCTCTCTGCCGTCTGACAAGACAGGGCCCGCGAGCGATGCTCGCGGGCTTTTTGTTTCTGGCGACCGTCATCCCGGCGAAAGCCGCTATCGGATTCACCCAATTCATCCTTCCCCCTTGCGGGGAAGGTGTCTACCCGGCCTTGGCCGGGTAGACGGATGGGGGTAGCGCCGCGAGAACAGTATTGATGGAATTAAGCAATCTGATGCCTTCAGCGCTGAGGCATCATCTCCCAATTTCGCTGAGTTTCGCTTGCTGCTCGACCCCCATCCGGCGCTGCGCGCCACCTTCCCCGCGCTTCGCGGGGGGAAGGAGGAATGTGTGCACCGACAGCGACCTTCGCCGGGATGACGAAAATTTTGATTTCACTGCCCCGCATGCCGGTCGAAGAACATCATCTCGCTCGTCCAGGTCTCGGGCGAGAAGATCGTGCTGTGGGTGCCACCCGGCACGACGGTGAGCTGCTTCGGCTCATTGGCCAGCGCGAAGAGCTTCTCCCCTTCGCTCAGCGGAATGGCGCCATCCTGATCGCCATGGGTGATGAGGAGAGGCGCATGCACCTTGCCGATGTAGTCGAGCGAGTCGAACTTGTCCTTCATGAGCAGGCGAACGGGCAGCCACCAATAGCGCTGGCCTGCGACACTGGCGGCCGAGGCGAAGGTCGCCTCGAGCGCCAGCGCCGCGACGGGCTTCTCTGCGGCAAGCTGCACCGCCACGCCGCCGCCCAGGGATTCGCCCACCAGCATGATCTCCGCGGGCTTGATCCCCTGCGCGGTCAGCCAGTCATAGGCGGCAAGCGCATCGCGCACCAATCCCGCTTCGCTGATGTTTCCGCTGCTCGCCCCATAGCCGCGATAGGACAGGAAGAAGACGCCGAAGCCTCCGGCCTGGTAGGCCGCGAAGCGCTCGCCCCGGCCGGCGATCTCGCCACCATTGCCATGCAGGAACAGGATGGTCGGCCGTTCCGGCGGCGCCTTGGCATACCAGGCCTGCAGCGTCTCGCCATCGCTCGTCGCAAGCTTCAGATCCGCGACACCCGCGAGCCCCACCGCACTGGCCGAGAGCCCCTGGTGATCGGGAAAATACTGATGGTCGCGCTGGGTCACATACATGTAGCCGGCCGCCAGCAGATAGGATGCCAGCGCGAGGACGCAAACGGCGCGCAACAGCCAGAACAGATCCAGGCTCATGCCCGCTCCAGAAGCTTCGCAGGCACGCCGACATCGCGCGTCCAGGCCCAAATGGCCAGGAGCGGGCCATCCAGCGTCTTGGTCGCATGGCTCATCATCGGCATATGCCAGATCGTCTCTCCGGCCTTACGCTCGGTAAACGCGCTGTTGTCGCAGCGCCACTTGCTGGGTCCGGTCAGGAGCCAATAGAGCTCGGGCGCCGGATGGTGGTGATCGGGATAGTGTCGGTACGGCCCGAGCAGCATGAGGCCCATGAGGAAATCCTCGCCCAAGAAGAAGCCGCCGGGACCGATGAGTTCGGCATAGGCGTAATTGTCCATGTAACCCTCGCCCATCAGCTCATCCGAATAGTTCGGATTCTGCTTCCAGTGCAGGAACTCGTCGATCTCGGCGAGAGCGGCGGCGACATCGGGGGCGAGGAACATGGAGGCCGCGACGCATTCCGGCAGATGGCGGCAGGCGGGCAGCCGGTGCGGCACCGGTATCCTGACCGAGGCGGGCGAAAGGTCCTGGACGGCCAGGCGCGCCTTCACATCGGCGCTCCCCTCGCCTTTGAGCGCGCGGCGGATGGCATCGATCATCCAGATCGCCGAACCGTAGATCTCGTCGTTCAAAGCCTGGCCTCTATTTCTGCCCAGTCCGGCGCCGCCGCCACGACCGACACGCCCTCGACATCCTTCGTCCAGGCATATAGTGCAAGGAAGGGCTGACGGCGAACCAAAGTCGCATGAACCTGCATCGGCTCGTTCCAGATGGCGGCGTGGGCCGGGTATTCTCGCCAGCTTTCGCCTGCTCCGAAGCGCCATTCATGCGGACCGGTCAACGGCACATAGAGCTCGGGCGCCGGGTGAAAATGATCGCGATAGAGCGTGCCGGGGGCAATGAGGAAGAGGCCGAGCGCGAAATCCTCGGCCGGAATGAAACCGGCGCCGCCGATCAGGGTCACGAAGGCATGGGCACGGGGAAAGCGCTCGCCGATCTTCGCGCGCGGATAGGCGTCGTAAGTGACCCAGCCGAGCTGCGGACGGATATCCTCGATCGCCCCGCGGAGCGCATCGGCACCGGCCATGGCCAGCAGTGCTTCATCGAGATGGCCGCATGAGGGCGGCGCCGCCTTTGCCGTCCTGCGCGCCGCCTCACCGGCGGAACGGGCAATGCCGTCCCTGACATCCTTGATGCCGGGACCGTCACGCCGCGCGAGATAGGTGTCGATTTCAGCGATCAGCCTGGTGACCGCCTCCGGATGGCACATGTTTCCTCTCTTCAGGCCAGCGCATAGACGGATTTGGCCAGCTTGAGAAGGTCATCATCGGTGATGTCGCGCACCGTGTTCCTGCGCATCGGCGCATGGGCGGCGGATGCCATGCGCTCGGCCAGGAGCTCGGGCCGGGCCAGATCGAGACCATCGCCGGCAAGGCTCACCTTGATGCCGGAGCGGCGCACCAGGTCTTCGAAGGCGGCCGCCACGTTTCCTTCCCTGCCCATGGCTTCCGCCACTTTCGCGAAAGCGGCGGGATTGCCGTCCTTCACCCAATCGATGGTGGCGAGCATGGCAAGACCGGTCGCGCGCCCATGCGGCACCGGGGCAAGCTCGGCCATGGCATGCGAGATATTATGCGCCAGTGCCGTGCCGCAATTGTCGATGCCGATGCCGGCATAGCAGCTGCCGAGCAGCAATTCGCCGCGCGCGTCGAGATCCCGGGTTGTCTTCACCGCGCGCTCGAGGGCGCCGGCGATGAGCGTGATGGCGCGGTGGCAATAGAGGTCATTCGCCTGTTGCGCATTTCGGTTGGTGCAGGCCTCGATCGCATGCACCAGGGCGTCGAGCCCGGTCGCGGCGGTGACGGATTGGGGCACGCCCACCGTCAGCTCGGGGTCGAGCAGTGCGAGGACGGGCTTCAGCTCATTGCCCCAGGCCCAGACCTTTTCCTGCGCGGCATTGGTGAAAATGCAGGTGCGGGTCACTTCGGCGCCGGTGCCGGCGGTGGTCGGCACCGCGATGAGCGGCAAAGGCTCGGCCGGCAGGGCTGTCGCGCAGAACTGATAGGCCGCGACCGGCTTGCCCGAAACGGCGCAGGCTGCAACGAGCTTCGCCGTGTCCAGCGCCGTGCCGCCACCAAGGCCGATCACCGCCTTGGCGCGGGCGTCGCGGGCCAGTGCCGCGGCCTTGTCGATATCGCCGGCCTTGGGCTCGCCCTTGAAGGCATCATAGAGGCTCACCTCGTGGCCGGCCTCGGCCAGAAGCTTCGTCACCTTGGCCACGGTGCCCGCCGCCGTCAAAGCGGGATCGGCCACCAGCATCACGGCGGCGCCCCTGCCGGCCAGCGCCGTCACGCGCTTCGGCAGATCGGATAGAAGGCCGTTGCCGAAAGCGATTTCAGGGATGGGGGCGAGCGAGAAGGACTGCATGGGGCGCCGATCGACAGTTGAGACCGGACCGGCTCTAGATAGCCGGAAGCGGGCGATCAAGCGTCAAACCGGCTCACCTGTTTTGCCCCTCGCCCGCCGATTCATACATTTCCTCCTTCCTCCGCAAAGCGGGGGAAGGTGGCGCGCAGCGCCGGATGGGGGTGGTGCCGCGCGAAATCGTGTTGCAGGCCTTTGCACCTGAGGCCTCCGCGCCGAAACACACTCACGCAGCTTTCCGGAAATTTCGTCGGTTGCTCCACCCCATCCGGCGCTACGCGCCACCTTCCCCGCGCTTCGCGCGGAGAAGGAGCTTAGCAGGGCAAGGGTGAGATCGTCACACCCAATCCTCGAACGGAAAACTGTCCAGCCGTTTCGTGCCGGTATCGGTGACGACCACCTGGATCTCGAGCTTGACCGTCTCGCCGGCGCGCACGGAGCCGGTGCAGCTTTCGACGCAGATGCACATGCCGGGCTCGAACACGCCGTCATAGCCCTTGCCCATGTCCATATCGACATGCGTCGGCACCGAGGGATACTCATCGCACAGCCCAACGCCATGCAGCGCCACGCCATAGCGGTTCTCGTGATATTCCTCGGGCATGCGCAGCGACCTGTCGTTGAATTCGCGGAAGCTCATGCCGGGCCTGATGATCGACCAGTTGTGCATGATCTGCTCATGCGCGTAAGCATAGAGTTCCTTCTGTGACGGCTTCGGCTTGACGAGGCCGACCGTCCATGAGCGCGAGAGATCGGCACAATAGCCATAAGGCCCGATGAGATCGGTATCGAAGGAGAGCATGTCGCCCTCCTTGCCGACATGGGGCGAGCATTCCTTGAACCAGGGATAGGTGCGCTCGCCGATGGCGAGGAGCCGCGTCTCGATCCATTCGCCGCCATTGCGGATATTCTCATAGTGGAGCTCGGCCCAGATCTCGTTCTCGGACTTGCCGGGCAGCGAATTCTCGCGCATGCGCCACATGCCGGCTTCGGTCACCTTGATGGTCCAGTCCATCATCTCGAGCTCGTCCGCCGATTTGATCATCCGCGCCGTCTCGGTGATCTCCTGGCCCTCGACGATGGTGATGCCGCGCTCGCGCAGGAGATCGACGCCCAGGGGCTCCATCTTGTCGACCGCGAGGCGCATATTGCCGCCGCCATGCTGGCGCACCAGGCCGGCGATCTCATCCGCCCATTTCCTGGCGCTCGCCTCGAGATTGGGGCCACTGGCGAAATAGAACCAGCTGATGCAGGGGCGGACCTCGTCCACCATCGGCAGGCCCTCCGCCAGATGCTGGGCCTGCGCATATTCGAAGCAGATGGTCGGGCCGTCCGTCGCGATGAAGGCGTAGCGCGAGGGATTGTGCATCGTCCAGATCTGCATGTCCGAGCAGTCGGTCGCATAGCGGATATTGAGCGGGTCATAGACCAGGAGGCCTGCGACATCATGCTCGATGAGCTTCCGCTTGATGCGGCCATGGCGGTAGGCCCTGACCCGCGCCAACGTCTCAGGCCGGATCGGATCCTTCAGCGGCCTGCTGCCGGCATCGAAATTGAGATAGGCGGGCTTGCGCGGGTCGCTGAAGACTTTCACGTCCATGGCTACGTCGTCCCAAGGTTGCGCCAGATGAACAAGGCGGTGAACAGATCGAGATGGGCGCCGCCGCCATTCTTGAACAGCGTGATGTCGCCCGGTCTGCGGTTCACCGCGTAGCCATCGCGGCAGAGCTCAAACAGATCAGCTTCGATATCTTGGCGTCGAATGACGCCGCGCCGCAAGGGATCAGCCAGATCACCAGGCTGGTCGATGGCGAACCAGCGGCTGTCGACGAAGAGGCGGGCGCGGCTGACCGCCGCGTCATCGCATTCGCGCATCTCGGGCGTGAAGCTGCCAACGAGGTCGAGATGAGAGCCCGGTTTCAGCCATTCGCCTTTGACCAGCGGCGTCGTCGCGGCGGTGGCGCAGCTCACGATATCCGCCTGGCGCACGACTGTCTCGAGATCATCCGTCATCTCGGCCCCGACCGCCTCGGCAAGCTTCACCGCCTTGCCGCGGTCGCGGTTCCAGATGAAGACCTTCTCGATCGACGGGTGGATGGCGCGGTGTGCGTCGATGAGATAGGGCGACAGGCCGCCTGCTCCCACCATCACCAGGATGCGGGGCTCAGGACTGGCGAGAAGCCGGGCGCCGAGCGCTGAATCGGCCGCCGTCTTGCGATAAGTCAGAGCCGTGCCGTCGAGGACGGCCAGCGGTTCGCCGGTCTTGCCATCGAACAGCGGATAAAGCGCCTGGATGGCCGGCAGGTCCCTGTTGCCCGGAAAGACGGTGACGACCTTGGTGCCCATGGCGACACCCGGCTGCCAGGCCGGCAGGTTGAAATAGGTCTCGCGGAAAGCCCCCCGCTCTGCATAGAGCTGGGAACGGTCGACCTTGGGCTCAGGCCCCTTGTGGGCTTCGTGCAGGGCATCGCAGAGCTTCGTCCACACGCACAGGCGGTGGACCTCTTCGGAAGTGACAAACCGCATCAGGAGATACCGGGCCCCGTTATTTCACGCAGGAGCTTCTTATAGATCGCTTCCGAATAGGCCGCATAGTCATCCGCCGGAATGACGAAATTGCCCTGCCCGCCCACGACATTCTCCTCGAAATATTTATCGAGCGTCGGCCACTCATTGAGGATGGTGAGCGCATTGATGGTGATCCCCATCTTGACCACCTTATTGCGCGACAGCGCCACCGGCGGGCCGATATTGTTGCGCCCATCGGAGGAGATATCGATCACCTGGCGCTGGGTCGGCGGGGCCGATGCCAGGAGGGCGGCCCCATATTCGAGCGCCATCGAGATCGAGGTCCCGCCTTCGGCGAGGCGGCGCGGAATCTCGGTGAGTGCCGCGCCGAGACGATCGGCATCCTTGTCGGTGGCGAGGATGGTCCAGGGGATGATCACCATCTGATTGGCCTCGTCCGACCACTGCATGGCAATGACGGCGATCCGGCCATTCGGGCCCTTGGCTATCGCCTCCTTCACCTCCGGGCGCATGAAGGCCTGGCCCAGGCCCCGCATCTGCAAGCGGAACTCGTTGGCATCGACGCTGAAGGAGCAGTCGATGGCGAGGACGAGGGCCATATCCACTTCGGGCGCTTGCGCAAAAAGCGGGGCACGGCCCGGAACATTCACCAGTGTGAGGCCGAACAACAGGCAAAAAAGCGCCAGTACACCTCGCTTGGGCATGGAACCTCGAATCGCGGCCGATGCCTTGTCGGTTCGATCATATGGCCTCCATGACGGTCAGGTAAAGGCGCAAAGCCGACTCGCGGCTGCGACTGCTGCCAAAACGGCATTGGGGGATTCCGATCCCCGTCGCCATTGCGGGCTTTTCCGCCATTTTTCCATGGCCATGCGCATGGCCTGCCCGGGTGCCGACCGCCCGGCTGGCGCCTCGGGCGCCGCCAGCCGGCTTGCCGCCCGCCCCCGACCGGCATCATGGCCGAGGCCATCTCACGCCCGCCCTTGACGTTGGCCGGGCAAAGCCCGACATTCGGGGCGTTATGAATACTCCAATATCGCGCCCCGGCGTTGCCGGACCAGCCCTGGTTGACCCCTTTGGCCGGCACGTCACCTATCTGCGTGTGTCGGTGACGGACCGCTGCGACTTCCGCTGCGTCTATTGCATGGCGGAGGACATGACGTTTCTCCCCAAGAAGGACCTGCTGACGCTCGAGGAGCTGGAGCGGGTCTGCACCGCCTTCATCGGGCGCGGCGTGCGCAAGATCAGGCTCACCGGCGGCGAGCCGCTGGTGCGGCGCAATGTGATGTCGCTCATCGAAGCTTTGGGCCGGCATGTGCAGTCGAAGGCCCTGGAAGAGCTCACCCTCACCACCAATGGCAGCCAGCTCGCCCGCTATGCCGGCGAGCTCCATGCGCATGGGGTGCGGCGCATCAATGTGTCGGTCGACACGCTGGACGAGCGGAAGTTCCGCACCATCACGCGCTGGGGCGATCTCAGGAAGGTGAAGGACGGCATCGCCGCGGCGCAGAAAGCGGGACTTGCGATCAAGATCAATGCGGTGGCGCTCAAGGGTGTCAATGACGACGAGATCCCCGAGATGATCCGCTGGGCGCATGGCGAGGGCATGGACCTCACCCTGATCGAGACGATGCCGCTCGGCGATATCGATGGCGACCGCACCGACCAGTATCTGCCCTTGTCAGTGCTGCGCGCTGAGCTCCTCGACCAGTTCACGCTCGAGGACATTCCCTACAAGACCGGCGGCCCGGCGCGCTATGTGGAAGTGAAGGAGACCGGCGGGCGGCTCGGCTTCATCACGCCGCTCACCCATAATTTCTGCGAGAGCTGCAACCGCGTGCGCCTCACCTGCACCGGCACGCTCTATATGTGCCTGGGCCAGGAGGATGCCGCCGATCTGCGCGCGCCCTTGCGCGCGTCGGAAGGCAATGACCTCATCAATCAGGCGATCGATGAAGCGATCTCGCGCAAGCCCAAAGGGCATGATTTCATCATCGACCGGCGCCACAACAAACCGGCGCTGTCGCGCCATATGAGCGTCACCGGCGGGTGAGATACCGCCTCCTCTCCGTCGTCGCGGCATTCCTGCTGATCGTGGGTCTCAGCGGGGCGAGCCTGGCGCTCGATCTCAAGAGCCTGAATGACCCGCCGGGTATCGGGGAAATGGCGCTCGGCCCCGAAGATGCCAAGGTCACGATCATCGAATATTACAGCGCGTCCTGCTCGCACTGCGCGACCTTCCACAAGGAGACCTTCTCCGTCCTCAGGCGCGATTACATCGATCACGGCAGGATCCGTTTCGTATTGCGGGAGTATCCGCTCGACAAGGCGTCTCTGGCCGCCTCCATGCTGGCGCGCTGCGCGCCGAAGGAGAAGTTCTTCGCAATCATCGACGCCCTGTTCGAGACGCAGGACGCATGGACGAAGAAGCCCGCCACCGGCCTGCGCAAAGTGGCGCGGTTCTCGGGATTCATCCCCGTTTCTTTCGATGACTGCCTCGACAGTCGCGAACTGGCCGAAGGGATCCTGGCCATCAGGAACAAGGCCGCCAAGGAGTTCGGCGTGACCAGCACCCCCACCTTGTTCATCAATGGCGAGCGCCTCACCGGCGAGCGCGATATCGCCACCATCAAAAGCATCATCGATCCTATTCTCGGCAAATAGGGCCGCGGACGCCGGCTCCTCGCTTCAGTCCAACGCCGAGTTCGATCCCGGCAATCGCCTCATTCATTTGCCTTGGGCGCATGCTGATGATGCGGGTTCGAGCCTTCGCGCGAGGCATAGCCTCTCAGCTCGCCGTAGCGGGACACCTGCTCTTTGGAAAGCACCCCTATCATCGATAGATGATATTTGAGATGCGTCTGGCGGAGATCCGCCTCAGTCTGTCCAATGGCCTGTGTCGCCGCTTCAAGACTGGCAGGCGTGATCGCCAGGGTGGCAAACAGCCGGTCGAGCTCCGCCTCCTGCTCGATCAGGCGCCTTCCAAGCGGAATCGCCTCACGCTTCATGGAAGCGAATAGCGATCGGGTGAGCTCTCTCTGGCTTGGCGTGAGCATCAGGGCATCGGCATTTTCAAGAACATGGGCCGGGCCCGGATAGCCGTTGAGTTCAGCCGAGAGCGCAAAGCCTGCTCCACGTCCGGCGCTCAGATCGGCGACTTGCTGGTCTGAGAGCGCCTTGATCCCGCGCGTCTCAAGACCCGAGTAAGGCTTCTGTTCCTGCGCAACGCCCGGCAACGGCGCGATCAGGGTGGCCAGAGGCGGCAGAGCGGCCACGATGAGAAGTTTTACGAATTTTCGCATGTTGTTCTCCTGTTGCGAGCTTGGACTTGCGGATTTGCGGCCAAGGCTGTCATTGCCCGCCGGTCCTCCCATTCAGACGTTCCTGATACTGTCTCTCTCTTTCCGGCCACGTGCTCTTGATGAAGGCGATGACCGCCGCGATCTCCTCATCGCCAAGCACGCCGGCGAAGGCCGGCATGTCGCTCTCATAGTCCTCCCCCGCATAGGGCTTCAGCCCATGCTTGGTGATGCCGGCCAATACCTTGTCCGGATGATGCCAGGTGTGGCCGGACGCATCATGCGGCGGCGCCGGCAGGCGCCCATTGGGCAAGCGGGTCTGCCAATCGGCCTGCCCTTCGAGACTCTTGCCGTGGCAGCGCGCGCACTGCGCGTCATAGAGGGCCCGGCCAAGAGCGATCCGCTTGTCATCGAGACCATCCCCCTTCGCAGAGATGCGAAAGGCGACGAGCGCCGCCACGGCCGCCAGAAGAGCCAGTCCCCGGAGCGCGGGGCGCCGCATCAATCGGTTCTCTTGCCGAACGAGCGCCATGAGGCTCCGCCGTCCAGACTTTCCAGGACGTCATTGGCGTGAGTCGTCAGCGCGAGATGCTGGTCATTCCTGCCGTCGATCGCCAGATGCAGGGGGATGGCGTCGCCGAAATCATTCGAAAGCGGAGTCCATTCGCCGCCGCCGTCCTCGACTGTCCGCATCAGCCCGCGCCCCAGGACAAAGACATAGAGGACATTGCCGGAGCCGACCTTCACCGTGCTCACCACCTCGCCCTCGAAGGCCAGCGCCGTCCATGAGGCGCCCGCATCTTCCGATACATGAAGCCCGTCCTGCGTCGCCGCATAGAGACGTTGGCTTTTGAGCGACGAGGCGGCGATGGCGATGAGCTTGTCGGGAGGATTGCCGGTGATGGCCCATGTCGATCCGCCATCGCGGCTGACCTGGATCTGGCCATAGCTGCCATAGATGGTCTTCGGATCGCGGGAGCTTACATCCATCTGGTGGAAGTCGACCGGTCCATCGACACCAGGCGACAGCTGCTTCCATGTGGCCCCGCCATCGGAGGAATGCAGGAAGCCTGAATTGCCACCGCCCGCCGGATGGCCGCTGGCATAATAGCTCAGCGCGTCTGCCGGATCAGGCGAGAAGCCCATGAAATCCTGAACCGGCGAGACGCGTGTCGCGCTCCCGTCGGCGGCAAGCGCGAACATGCCGTGATGCGATGCGAGCAGCAGGACAGCCGACCCCGACCGGGCGAAGGCAATGCCATGATAGTGCGTGTGCTGCGCCAGCTCGGCGAGCGACTCGGCGGTCGCCGGCGCGACGGCGGCAACAGCGAAGAAGCTCGCGAGCGCTGAGACCGCGAGCCTGTCGACCGGGAATACCAGTTTCATGAGGAGGACTCCGTGGAAATCTGTTGCAGGAGATCAGTGAACATGGTCTGCGCCGCCGCATCCGTCGGACAGGTCCCAGACATGGGCGAGTTCCGGGCCACCGAATCCCCGATCGCGGACGAGCAATTTTCCGAGACCGCCATAGACATGCCAGCGCCAGCACCGGCAGCAGCAGGGGCCCTTCTCGGAGGACAGGTCCATCGCCTGGTCATAGGCCTTCTGCTGCTCCGGCCCGAGCTGAATCCCGTAGGCGGCCAAAAGCCGTTTCGCGTGTCCGGCCTCGATATCGTAAGGGTCCGGTGGTATCTCCGCGATGGCCATATGAGCCTGCAGGCCCGCGATCTGCTCGCGATAGCGATGGAGGTCCATCGGCCCGCAGCATGAGCCTTGCAGCCGCGCCGTATCCGGCATCGACGCAATGGAGTCGAGAAAGCTCTGCGAGCAGTTTGAATTCCCGTTCCCGGCGAGAAACCTGAAACGTTTCGAAATCTCGTCCGCGGCGGCGCTTGCGGCGCCGGGCAAGGCGAGATTGAGGGTGGCGGCGAGGCCGAGACAGATCGCCCCGCGCCGCGTCGCGATGGTGAGAGCAAAGTCAGTCATGCTGACGGTCTCCGGATGATTTGGCTGATGGCGAACGGCTCGCAGCCCATTTCCGTTGTCCGCCAGAGACGGACATGGGCTCGACAGGCCTTATCCGGGTGAAACCGGCGGCACCGTCAGCCATTCGCTCGGACGCGTCGCGGCGACGGTCGCATAGCGGACCTTTTCGGACATGACGATGTGAGCAATGCTCATCTCGGCGGTGGCCATCTGGCAGGTCATCTGAGGGCATCCCGTCAGCGCCATATCGGCCTTGGGACACATCTCGCAATCCATCATGCGCGGCTGAGCGGCGATCTGGCGGCTCTGATTTTCGGAGCCTCCTGCCTGCGGGGCAGCGGCAAAGGGGGCAAAAACCGCCAGGATCATGGCGATGATCGCGACGACCGCAAAGACCCGGAAGGACCGCAGGCTGCTCATTGGCGGATTATCCCGGTTCACCCGGGATTTGGCAACTCCGAAGGAAGGCAGAATATTGGGAACGATCAATTCCCACCCCTCGGTCCGACTAAAGAGATTGTAACATTTCGAAGCCCGCGGCTATGGTTAAGGTCCGGAATGAGTTGGGCGATTGTCTTTTGCCCGGCATGGCGGAAGCCGGGAATTCGGGAGAAGTTCATGAGCGAGCGAGACGACATTGCCTTCCTGGTGCGAGCGGTGCGCGGGCGCGTGCCCATGGACGCAGCCCAGATGCTGGCCAGGGAAACGCCCGAGCGCATCGGCGCGGTGCTGGCCGAGCTGCCGCCCATCGTCGCCGACCGGGTCAAGGCCTATCTGCCGCCGGACATTCAACTGCAGGCATCCGAATCCCAGGCGGAGGTCGTCGAGAACACGGTCGGCGAGATGATCGATCCGGCGCTCGCGGTGCTGCCGCAGTCGACGACCGTGGAGCAAGCGATCGCCTTCCTGCGCAATCACGCAACGCCGCAGCAGATCACCTATCTCTATGTCACGGATGCGAATGACAAGCTCATCGGCCTGACCGTCATCCGCGATCTGATCCTGGCAGAGCCGAGCCAGACGCTGCGCGATGTGATGCTGCCCGAGCCCTTCGCGCTGACCACGGATATGGATCTCGCCTCGGCCGTCAAGGCGGCCATCCATCGGCACTATCCGGTCTACCCCGTCGTCGATGCCGACCGTCATGTGATCGGGGTGGTGCGCGGCTGGCGCCTGTTCGAGCGCCAGGCGATCGAGATCAGCGCGCAATCGGGCCAGATGGTCGGTGTCGACAAGGAGGAGCGCCTCTATACGAGCATCTGGCAGTCCTTCAAGATGCGCCATCACTGGCTGCAGGTGAATCTGCTGACCGCCTTCCTGGCGGGTTTCGTGGTGAGCCTGTTCGAGGGCACCATCACCCAGATCGTGGCGCTGGCGGCCTTCCTGCCCATCCTGGCCGGGCAAAGCGGCAATACCGGATGCCAGGCGCTGGCCATCACCTTGCGCGGCATGACTTTGGGCGACATGGACGGCTATCCGGTGCGCAAGCTGCTCAGCAAGGAACTGATCCTGGGGGCGATGAACGGCCTGTTCACGGGCATCGTCGCGGGCCTGGCGATGTACTGGACCTCGGGCGGCGACAGCCCAGGCCAGGCGGTGATGCTTGGCCTCGTCATCCTTCTCGCCATGACCGGCGCCTGCATGGCCTCGGGGCTCTTCGGCGTGCTGGTGCCGCTGACGCTCAGGCGGTTCGGTGCGGACCCGGCCACCGCGTCCAGCATCTTCCTCACCACCGGCACCGATATCGCCGGCATGGGGCTGATGCTGCTGCTTGCGACCATATTGGTGCTTTAGGACAGCTCTCCCCTCCTCGATCCATCAGTGACCGTGGCGGTGATGCAGGTCCGGATAGTGCGGATGCTTGTGGGTCATCGGCGCGTGCTGGTGCCAGTGCGAATGCGGCTCTGATACCTCTCCGTCATGCGCGTGCCGGTGATGAGGGTCGTGCACATGGCTGTGCTCATGCTCGATGGCGTCATGATGATGCTCATGATCATGCTGCTCGGTCAGGTGCAGCCACAGGCCAATCGCCATCAGCGCGCCGGCGAAAAGCAGCTTGATCGTCAGCGGATCGTCCAGAACGGCGACGGAGAGCGCCGCGCCCAGGAAGGGAGCGAGCGAATAATAGGCGCCGGTGCGCGCAGTGCCGAGATGGCGAAGCGCCAGGATAAAGGCGAC
Source organism: Taklimakanibacter lacteus (assembly GCA_003576695.1). GTDB lineage: Bacteria > Pseudomonadota > Alphaproteobacteria > Rhizobiales > Aestuariivirgaceae > Taklimakanibacter > Taklimakanibacter lacteus. The sequence goes on along the minus strand of QOZQ01000003.1, from coordinate 41,322 downwards.
CAGGCTTACACCGATCACGAAGAAGCCGGTCAGGGCGGCAGCGAGCATGGTGAGCGCTCCCGGCAAGGATGCGCCGGCGAGGAGCCCGAGCGCCAGGTTCACGGTTCCGGCGACCAGGCCCTTGGCCATCGCGATGACCACCGGATCTCCGCCCGAGATCCGGCGGGTGAAATTGTTGTCGAGCCCCCAGGCGAGACAGGCTCCGGCGATAAGCAGCGCGCCGCCGTCGATCTCGATCCCGCTCCCCGTCCACGACAGCAGGCAAGCGCCGGCCAGTATGGCGAAGGCTCCGACGAGCAGGCGGCGGTCGACATTCTCCTTGTAGACCACCCAGGCGATCACCATCGTCGCCACACCTTCGAGATTGAGGAGAAGGGCGGCACTCGAAGCGGTCGTGGCCGTGAGCCCCAGCATGAGCAGAAGCGGCGCGATGACGCCCCCGGCGCCGATCGCCAGCGCAAGCCAGGGCAGATCCGGCGCGCCGATCGGAGCCTCCTTGTCGGTTGCGCGCCGCAGGCCGCGATAGACGGCAAGACCGAGGCCGGCGCCCAGATAGAGGAGGCCCGCGAGAACCAAGGGATGGACCTCCCGCAAGAGCAGCTTGGAGAGCAGCGGCGTCGCTCCGAACAAGACCGCGGATCCGAGCGCCAGGGGCACACCCGGCAGGAGTGGATTCGTATGCTGGTGATTCACGTCAGGGCCTCCGATGACCTCGGTTCGCGCAGACTATATCGGCCGCCATGGCTGCAACAGAGCCGCGATGTCTCAGCAGGCAGATCGCGACGATCGGTGCGGGCAATACAGCCGATCACGCTTTATTGAATGTCGCGGCCGCGGCGATCTGTATTAGGCCTTGAACCTCCAGCTGTTGAAGATTCTATCCCTGTCATCATGAACCGTCGAACATTCCTGACCCTCGCGACATTCACCGGCGCAGTTTCGCTTGGCATTCCTCAGGGACATGCAGCACCTGGCCATGACGAGTTTCCGATCGCTGAAGCCGATGCGGATCTCGTGCCGGCCAAATACCGGCGCCAGAGCGTTGCCTATGATGGCGGCGAGAGGCCCGGCACGATCGTCGTCGATACCGCCGGCAAGTTCCTCTACCTGGTTCAGCCGGGCGGCAAGGCCTTGCGTTACGGCATCGGTGTCGGAAGACAGGGTTTCTCCTGGTCGGGCCGCGCCGAGGTGAGGTGGAAGGCAAAATGGCCGCGCTGGACGCCACCCGCCGAAATGGTTGCCCGCGACCCGCTGGCGGCCAAATGGGCGAACGGAATGCCCGGCGGGCCGCGCAACCCGCTGGGCGCGCGGGCGCTCTATCTGTTCCAGGGCAAGGTCGACACGCTCTACCGGATCCACGGCACATTCGACCCGCAGTCGATCGGCAAGGCCGTGTCTTCGGGCTGCATACGTCTGCTCAATATCGATGTCGCCGATCTCTATGAGCGGGTGAAGCCCGGAGCGCAGGTCGTCGTCCGGCAATCAGGCTTCAACAACCTCCGGTCTGCGGAAGTGGAAAAGCCAAAGCCCGCGAAAAATCCGGTGACCGAACACAAGAAACATCGAACGCCTGCCGTTCGCCGGAATTTCAATCTGGATCTGGACAACGGCGCGCGCTGACATCGACCGGGCGCGATGGTCACCGCTCGCGCATGGCGATGGCGACGATCACACCCGACAGGAAGGTCAGCGCCGCGATCGACGCGATCGCCCAGGACAGGCCGAAAGCATCGGCGATGAGGCCGGCCGAGAGCGCGCCGATGGCATAGCCGAGATCGCGCCAGAAGCGATAGACGCTGAGCGACCGCGCCCGCCAGGTCGGATGCGAGGCGTCGGATACGGCGGCAATGAGGCTTGGATAGACCATCGCCGTGCCGAGGCCCAGAAGCAGGCTGGCCACCAGCCACCAGCCGAAGCCGCTCATGGCGGCCGTCATGAGCAGGCCAGTTGCCTGCACCCACATGCCGGCGACGATCAGTCCTTTGCGGCCCCAGCGGTCGCTCAACGGGCCGGTCGCGACCTGCAATATGCCCCAGGCCGCGGGATAGACTGCTTTCAGGATACCGATGCGCTCGACCCCCAGACCGAAGGATGCGAAGAACAAGGGGAAGATTCCCCAGCTCATGCCGTCATTGAGATTGTTGACGAGCCCCGCCTGCGATGCGGCAAAGAGATTGCGGTCGCGCCAGGTCGTGAGCATGAATATCTCGCGGAAGCCGATCGCCGCCGCCTGCCGCGGGTGGCGCGCGGCCTCGAGGCGGACATGCTCGCGCGTGTCGCGCACCAGCAGAACGGACAGGATCGTGCCGGCCGCGGCGTAGAAGATGCCGAGATAGATCGGCACGGGACGCAACCCGTATCGGGAGGCCAGATAGCCGGTGAGAAACGCGGTCACGCCGACGGCGAGATAGCCTGCAAACTCGTTGAGGCCGACTGCGAGACCGCGCGACTTCGGCCCCACGAGGTCGACCTTCATGATGACCGTCATCGACCAGGCGAGGCCCTGATTGATGCCGAGAAGCGCATTGGCGGCGACAACCCACTCCCAGTCCGGCGCCCAGGCGATCATGAAGGGCACCGGCAGGCCGAACAGCCAGCCCAGGATCAGCACATGTTTGCGGCCCCATTTGTCGGCGAGCTGGCCCGAGACGAGATTGGCGAAGGCCTTGACGACGCCGAAGCTGACGATGAAGGAGGCGACGAGCGTCGTCGAGGCGATGCCGAATTCTTCCGACCCGATCAGCGGCACGACGGTCCTCTCGATCCCGACCATGCCGCCGACAAAGGCATTGATCAGAGCGAGAAGCGCGAATTGCCGCCAGTTCTCGCGCAGTCCGAGGACGACCGGCGCGACATTCGGGTTGCGGTCTGCCCCCGCCACGATCAGGCGGCCGCGGCTTCGTTGCCGGAATTGATGGCCCGCAGGGCGCCCGCGTCGCGCAATGTCAGCGGCACCTCGACCAGCATGAAACGGACGAATTCCTTCTCGTCTTCGATTGCGAGCCCCTGGTTGTTGCGCCGCTCGAAGCCGATTGTCGACCATGGCTTGCCGCTGAGCCGACGGCCGCAGACGGAGCCGGCATAGGCGCCGGGCAGGACCTCGATATGATCGGGCAGCGCCTTCAACCGCTGCACGCTTTTGAACAGATCCCGCGCTCCCTGCACGGGATCGGCGGTGAGTTCCGTGCGGCCCAGATCTCCCACCATCAACGTGTGACCCGTCAACAGGAACCAGGGTTCTTCTGCGCGAGCCAGATCGCTTACCAGGAGACAGACGTGCTCGGGGGTGTGGCCCGGCGTATGGATGACCTTGGCAACAACATTGCCGAGCTTGAGCATATCGCCATCCTTCGCCGGCTTGAACGAGAACGACGCGACCGCGTCCGAAGGAAGCACATAGTCCGCGCCCGCGGCTCTCGCCAGGTGGCGCCCTGAGGAAATGTGATCCGCATGGATATGGGTATCGATGACCGTCTGGATCTTGATCCCGGCAGATTCGGCAGCTTTCAGATAGGGCTCGATCTCTCCCACCGGATCGACCACCGCCCCCGCAGCCCAAACGCCGCAACCAAAGAGATAGGAGATGCCTATTGGATCCTGATGCAGAAATTGACGGAGAATCATTAGCTTGCCTTTCTCACGCAAAAAGCCTATATTCATTCAATTGTTCTGCAGAATATGATATTGATCTCGGATGTCAAGCACCGGACCCAAACAGGCCATCTATGCAAGTCTTGCTGAAGTCGCTCAGGCGCTTGGCCATCCGCATCGTCTCGAACTCCTGGAACATCTTGGCCAGGGCGAGCGCAGCGTAGAGGAGCTGTCGGCACGGGCGAAACTCACTTTCGCCAATACCTCCCGCCATCTGCAGATTCTGAGGCGAGCATGTCTGGTGGAGCCCCACCGCCGCGGCAAGCACGTGTACTACCACCTCGCTGGCGACACCGAGGTGGTCATGCTTCTGCAGGCGCTCGGCCGCGTGGGTGAGCGCAACGTGGCCGAGATCTCACGCGTGATGGCTGATTATTTCCGCGCCCGCGACGCGCTCGAGCCTGTCTCGCGCAGGGATCTGCTCACGCGGCTTGAAGACGGGCTCGTTACCGTGCTCGATGTCAGGCCGCAGGACGAATTCTCTCTGGGCCATGTGCCAGGCGCGCTCAATATTCCCATGGCGCAACTCGAGAAGAGACTCGCCGAGCTTCCCATCGAGCGTGAGATCGTCGCCTACTGCCGAGGCCCCTATTGCGTTCTCTCCTTTGACGCCGTCGCGGCCCTGCGGGCCAAGGGCTACAGGATCCACCGATTGGAAGACGGCTACCCCGAATGGAAGGCGGCGGGCCTTCCGGTCGAAACGGCCGGGCAATGAAACAGAACGGAAGATTGCAGATCTCGGAATGATCGGCCGGCCCATGCATCGTCAGGTATTTCTCCTTGCCGCGGCGCAGGCGCTGTTCCAGACGGCCTCTGTCCTGGTCATGACGGTTGGCGGACTTGCCGGCGGTCAGATAGCTTCCCGGCCAGAGCTCGCCACCATGCCCATCGCGGCCATGTTTCTCGGAACCGCTCTCGCAACCTTTCCGGCATCGATGTGGATGTCTCGGGTCGGACGACGATTGGGCTTCATCCTCGGCGCGCTTCTTGGCGTTGCGGGAGGATTGATCGCCGCCGCCGGCATTTACCTGGGTCTCCTGGCCGTGCTCGCTTTCGGCACATTCCTGATCGGTGCCTACCAGGCATTCGCGCAATTCTACCGCTTCGCGGCCAGCGAGGTCGCCGACGAGGCTTTCCGGTCGCGCGCCATATCGTTCGTGCTGGGCGGCGGAATCGTGGCGGCGCTGGCCGGCCCCCTTCTCGGACGCCTGGGCGGCCCGCTGCTGGAGCCGCTCTATGTCGGGTCATTCCTGCTCCTCGCCCTCGTCTCCGCCATCGGCGCCGGCATCCTCCTGGGCTTGCGCGTTCCCACACCCCCGGCGGCGCGCGGCGAGGCGCTTCAAGGCAGGCCGTGGCGGGCAATAGTGTTCCAGCCGGCATATCTCGTCGCCCTGTTCGGCGCCGCGACCGGTTATGGTGTCATGATACTCGCAATGACCGCGACACCGCTTGCGATGGCGCATCACCATCATGATCTGCCCGCCGCCGCAACTGTCATCCAGCTTCATGTGCTCGGCATGTTCCTGCCGTCCTTCTTTACCGGCTCACTTGTCGCCCGCTTCGGTGTGCTGCGGATAATGCTCGCCGGAGTCGCGCTCCTCGCCGGCCACGTGCTCGTGACCTTGACGGGAGTGGGCTTTGGTTCCTTTGCCGGCGCCCTTGTCCTGCTGGGACTGGGTTGGAATTTTCTTTATGTCGGGGGCACCACCCTGCTCACGACAACCTACACGGCAGAAGAAAAGAGCCGCGCCCAGGCTACCAACGACATGACGATCTTCGTCGTCGGCCTTGCGTGCTCATTCAGCGCGGGCGCGCTCCTGCAAACATTCGGGTGGCAGACGCTGAACACGCTGCTGCTGCCGTGGCTCGCATCTGCCGCTTTCGCGCTGCTGGGCCTCGGATACCGCCAGGCTTCGCCTGCCGGACGGCAAGAAAAGGACAGAGCGCCTGATGGCGAGACAGCAACGCAGGGCTCAACCAGATAGGCGCGCCGCGGATGGCTCGAAGCTGGCGACGTGCTCAATACGAGACCCTATGAGCAACTGAAGAAACTTCTTGTGCGCTGATCGTGAGGTAGAGGCTACGAAGCTCGTTATAAAGCTCTCCGCCTCAGGATCTGCCCATTTGATGCACTCACCGTGATTCTGTAGCGGATCCCGCCTTTTGTGGCATGCAGTCCGTAGCTGCTGCCGCTGCAATCATAAGCGCGCACATTGCGATAGCCCTGTCGACGCAGAAGCCTGCGCGCGTCGGCGCAACTGATGCTCAAGCTGTCGTAGTAATACGGGTCGTACAGATAGGGGTCGTAGTAGAAGGGGTCATAGTAGAGGGGGGATCTCCAACCCCAATAGACATCTGGCCCGTTGTGCCGGTGGCGATGGTGCCTGTGAAAGCGACGGTGCGCCGAACGATAGCGCTTTTGCTTGGGATGGTAGCGCTTATGAAATCTCTGATGGTGCGAGCCATAGCTGAACTTGAGGCGTCGCATCTTGTGGGCGACGAGGAAGATGCCGGCATCGAGGGTTTCTGGGACCTGTGCTTCCAACGGATGGGAAACTGCCGTCGTGGCTGCGGCGAGAGCGGAATTCGTATCCGAGCAACCGCCCGCAAACACTGCCATGAAGATGAAGCCCAAAACGGATAACCTTCTTATGACATTGCTCATTGGATTTCCCGCTTTTGGAAGTTGGCTACCCTTGAGCGAGTTGCGAGGCAGCTGCATTGACTCAGGTCAAGTCCGGCGAAGACCAGGTGATCAGGTCTGCCGGCGGGAGAGCTGACTTTTTCCCGATCCAGATCGAACGGAGCTGGATAGACTCTTAGCCGCCGCGCCCTGATGCGCCGATGGCGGAGCTTCTCCTGCAAGATCTGCCAAGGGGCATCTCCCGAAGCGCAATATCACAAGCGCAACCTCGTCTAACGTTGCATCAACAAACTCAGGCATTTTTCTCCCTTTAAGGTCCGCAGATTTATATTTCGATCATACTAGAAATATAGTTGACCTGCCGGCTCCTGGATGATATACGGTCTCCCATGAAACTCGTTGATGCCGCCGCCCAGCTCGAGGCTCTGGGCAATCCCACCCGCCTCACCATCTATCGCACCCTGGTGCGGGTGGGCGAAGCCGGCCTGCCCGTGGGCCAGCTCCAGTCCCGCCTCGGTGCCGCGGCCTCGACCTTGTCGCATCATCTGCAGAAGCTGATCCAGGTCGATCTCGTCACCCAGGAGCGGCAAGGCACGACGCTCATCTGCCGGGCCAATTATCCCGTGATGACGGCGCTGGTCGGCTTCCTCACCGAAGAATGCTGCGTCGAGGAAAGGGAGAAGTCCTGCCGGCCCAGTGCCGCATAAATTTTTTGACTTTTAATTCGAAGATTCTAGAAATTTGGAGATAGCGAGCATGAAAGAGAGCCTTCCCATTGTCGTCATTGGCGCCGGTCCGATCGGGCTCGCCGCCGCGGCGCATCTCACTTTGCGCGCCCAGCGTGTTCGCCTGTTCGAAGCGGCGCCCATGATCGCGCCCAATCTGCGCGACTGGGGCCATGTCCGCCTGTTCTCGGTCTGGGACCAATGCGTCGATGAGGCTGCCGCGGCGCTTCTGAAAAAGAACGGATGGGCGAGCCCACCGGCCGGCGATCTGCCGACCGGCCAGGATCTCGTCGAGCGCTATCTCGAGCCCCTGGCCGCGACGCCCGAACTCGCACCCGTCATCGAGACCGGCGCCGAGGTGGTGAGGATTGCACGGCTCGGCCTCGACCGCATGAAAACGAACGGCCGCGCGGCGGCTCCCTTCATCGTCACCATCCGCGACCGCGACGGCGACACGCGCGAGGTGCTGGCGCGCGCCGTCATCGACACGTCGGGAACCTGGCAGAATCCCAATCCGCTGGGCGCCAATGGCTTGCCGGCCGACGGCGAGGAGGCGTTCTCGGACCGCATCGCCTATGGCATCCCCGATATTTCCGGCGCGCAGCGCGACAGCTACAGCGGCATGCGCATACTGGTCATGGGCGGCGGGCATTCCGCCGCCAACGCCCTGCTCGATCTTGCTCTCGTCGCCGAGCAAGAACCGGACACCGCCCTCACCTGGGCGATCCGCGGCAATTCGCTCGCCAAGGTATTCGGCGGCGGCACGGCCGACCAGTTGCCGGCGCGCGGCCGTCTCGGCGAAAGACTGCGCGGCCTTGTCGATCAGGGACGCCTTTCCGTCGAAATGTCTTTCGCCGCGCAGCGGCTCAGGATGAACGGCAATGGCGTGCTGGTGGAAGGAACGACACCTCAGGGCCCGCGCACCATCGGTCCCTTCGACCGCATCATCGCCGCAACCGGCCAGCGCCCGGACTTCGCTTTCGCGCGCGAATTGCAGCTCGATCTCCATCCTATCGTCGAGAGCACGCGCGCCCTCGGTCCGCTCATCGATCCCAATGAGCATTCCTGCGGAACGGTTCCCCCGCATGGCTGGCGCGAGCTTGCCCATGCCGAGCCCGACTATTTTGTCGCCGGTATCAAGAGCTATGGCCGCGCGCCGACTTTCCTGCTGCTGACCGGCTATGAGCAGGTCCGATCGATCGCGGCGCATCTGGCCGGCGATCATGCCGCCGCCAATGATGTCCGGCTGGTTCTGCCGGAAACGGGCGTGTGCAACGCCACGCTCGATCAGGTGGCGCCGGGCGGCGGGGCCTGCTGCGCGGGGGCGGAAGCCGATGCGCAAGACCCCTGCTGCGAGCGGCCGGCGGCACAGAAGGCGACGACCTGCTGCGGCCCGGCCAAGCCTGCCTCGCGGAAACCCGTCCTTGAAAAAGCGGGCTGCTGCTGAAACAGCATCTCGAATGGCGGAAAGCTCGATCACAGCAGCAGGCGAATGGGGTGTCCCGCGGCAGCCGCTCCATCGCCATCCCGATCATCGGCCTCGGCGTTACGCAGATCGTGGGCTATGGCACGCTCTATTACGCCTTTGCCGTGCTCGAGCCCTATATCTCGCGCGAATTCGGCTGGCCGTCATCATGGTCCTTCGGATGCCTGTCGCTTGCTTTGCTGATCGGCGGCCTCGCCGGACCTCTCGCCGGGCGGCTTATCGACGAGCGCGGCGCCCGGCTCATCATGTCCTGGGGATCCATCGCCTCTTCCATCGCGCTTGTCGCGCTGGCGGCATCGCAAAACCTGGTCACCTTCGCGCTGGCCCTCATCATCGTCGAAGTGACGTCGGTCCTCGTTCTCTATGACGCCGCTTTCGCGGCGATCTCGCAGATTACCGGCCGCCAGGCGGCGCGGCGCGCCATCACGCAGATGACCCTGCTCGGCGGCTTCGCCTCGACCGTCTTCTGGCCGATCACGCATTTGCTGGTCGAGACCATGGACTGGCGCTCGGTCTATCTCGTCTTCGCCGTCGTCAACCTCGTCCTCTGCCTTCCCCTTCACCTCTGGGTGCTCCGGCGAACGGCGTCACCGACGGCAAACGGCCTGACACTGTCCGGCGAAGACGGCGATGAATTGCCGACGCTGCCGCCCGGGCAAAGGGTACGGGCGATGCTGTGGCTCATCGCCTATTTCTGCCTCACCGGCTTCGTCTATTCCTCCTTCAACATCCAATGGGTGTCCGCCCTGCAGAATGCCGGCTTCACGCCGGCGGTGGCGGTCGGTGTCGGCGTGCTGATGGGCCCCTCGCAGGTCGCCATCCGCTTCCTCGACATGCTGTTCGGCAAGACGCTGCATCCGCTTGCGACCGGCGCGATCTCCTCCCTGTTCCTGATCGTTGCGCTGGCCGCGCTGATGCTGGCGGGCGCCGGCGTCGCTGCCGCGGTCGTCTTCGCCATCCTGTTCGGCCTCAGCCAGGGCCTCTCCTCGATCGTCAGGGGCACCATCCCGCTCGCGCTCTTCGGCCGCAGCGGCTATGGCGCGAGGCTCGGCCGGATCTCGGCCATCAGCGTCGCGGTCAAATCCTGCGCGCCCTTCGTCTTCGCGCTGTTCATGGGAAGCGCCGGGCCGACAGTCGCTTTCGCGGTTTCGGCGGGCCTCGCCATCCTCTCTTTGGTCGTGCTGCGTCTCATCCCGCGCCCTCGGACCGGCATGGCACCGACTTTCAGCCGATGAGCGCCAGCGCGACGCCTCCGGCGGCCGCAAAGGCCACGACCAGCCACGGCGGCGCCTTCCAGGCCACAAGCAGGAGGAAAGCCGTCAATGCCAGCGCAAAGTCACGAGGACCGCGCACCGCGCTCGTCCACACCGGGTCATAAAGTGCGGCGCCGAGAATGCCCACGACGGCCGCGTTGGCGCCGCGCATTGCCGCTTGCCCCCGAGGGTGCGCGCGGAACGTATCCCAGAAGGGCAGCGCGCCGACGACGAGCAGAAACCCGGGCAGGAACACGGCGGCAAGGGCGATGGATGCTCCCGGCACGCCGTTCGGCGCGGGCTGCATCACCGCGCCCAGATAGGCCGCGAAAGTGAACAGCGGACCCGGCACGGCCTGTGCCGCGCCATAGCCGGCGAGGAAGGCGTCATTCGTGACCCAGCCGGGATCCACGACCTCCGTCTGCAGCAAGGGCAGGACGACATGCCCGCCGCCAAAGACGAGCGAGCCGGCCCGATAGAAAGCGTCGAACAGTTTCAGGCCCTGCGCATCGAGCGCTGTGGCGAGGATCGGGAGGCCGGCAAGCAGCACGCCATAGGCAAGGAGGCAGATGGCGGCCGTCCCACGGCTGACAGGAAAGGCCAGATGCCCCACGGTCGTGAACGGTGTCCCGCGGCACACCCACAGGCCGGCCAGCCCGCCGAGGACGATCGCCCCTATCTGCCCGGCCGAGCCTCCGACGAAGACGACGGCGAGGACGGCAGCGACCGCGATGCCCGCCCGCTCGCGGTCCGGCGCAAGCGTCCGGGCCATGCCCCAGACGGCCTGGGCCACGACGGCGACGGCGACCACCTTGAGCCCATGGATCACGCCGGACCCGACAGGCCCCTGAAACAGCGCTGCGCCATAGGCGAAGGCGAGAAGGACCAGTGCCGAGGGCAGCGTGAAGGCGGCCCAGGCGGCGAGCGCCCCGAGCGGCCCGCCGCGCAACAGGCCCAGCGCAAAGCCGACCTGGCTCGAGGCCGGTCCCGGCAGGAATTGGCAGAGCGCGACAAGATCGGCATAGCCCGCCTCGTCGATCCAACGCCGGCGCACGACCACCTCGTCGCGGAAATAGCCGAGATGCGCGATCGGCCCGCCAAATGAAGTCAGTCCAAGCTTGAGGAACGTGACAAAGACCTCGGCGGCAGACCCGGCAGGCCCCCGGCGAATGGCGGCCTCGCTCTCGGTCATCGGCGTGGCGTCACGATCTCGCCGTCTTCCTTGACGAAGCGGCCGATATCGGGATTGGGCAGGAGATCGAGCACGGCCTCCGACGGGCGGCAGAGCCTCACGCCCTTGCCGGTGACGACGATCGGCCGGTTGATCAGGATCGGGTGCTGCATCATGAAATCGATCAGCTCGTCATCGCTCCACTTCGGATCATCGAGTCCCAGCTCGTCATAGGGCGTTCCCTTCCGGCGCAGAAGGTCGCGCACGGGAATATTCATCGCCTGGATGAGCTCGATGAGCTTCTCGCGGCGCGGGGGATCTTTCAGATATTCGATGACGACCGGCTCCTCGCCGCTCTGCCGGATCATCGCCAATGTGTTGCGCGAGGTGCCGCAGGCGGGGTTGTGATAGATGGTGACGGTCATGCGCGAACCTTGCCGCTCCTGCGGGCTTCCGCTTCGGGTTGCTTGCGCAGCAGCCATGTCATCAGCAGACAGCCGACGATGGCGCCGAGAATCTCGGCCACGATGAAGCCCGGCAGGTCGATGGGACGGATGCCTGAGAAGGTGTTGGTGAGCGAGCGCGCGATCGCCACCGCCGGATTGGCGAAGGAGGTCGAGGCGGTGAACCAGTAGGCCGCCGTGATGTAGAGGCCGACGAGCCAAGGCACCGAAGAGCTGGAGAAACGGATACCGGCGAGGATCGTGGCGACGAGACCGAAAGCGGCGACGGCTTCGGCGAACCATTGCGCCGCTCCGGTGCGCGCCGTGAGCGATGCTTCGATGAGCGGAAGGCCGAACATCAGATGCGCGGCAACGGTGCCGGCAACGCCGCCCACGATCTGGGCGATGATGTAGAGCAGTGCCGCATTCCAGTCGATGTCGCGCTTCATGGCGAAGACGAGCGAGACGGCCGGATTGAAATGGGCGCCCGAGATCGGTCCCAGGATGGTGATCAGCACGACCAGGATCGCGCCGGTGGGCAGCGTGTTGCCCAGGAGAGCGAGTGCGGTGTCGTCGGTCAGCCTGTCGGCCATGATGCCGGAGCCGACGACGGTCGCGACCAGAAGGCCGGTGCCCAGCGCTTCGGCCGTCAGGCGGCGAGGGAGGTCAAATCCATTCATTTGATGATTTCCGAATGAAAGCCAGATCTCAGCTTCTGCCGATATCTACCAGATGCTTCTGCAGGCTCAACCGGTCGAGAGACGACATCGGCAGATTGACGAAGGCACTGATGCGATTGCGCAGCATGCGGTATGTCTCGGCAAAGGCCAGCCGCTTCTCCGCTTCAGTGCCCTCGACTGCCGCCGGATCCGGCATGCCCCAATGTGCCGTCATCGGCTGGCCCGGCCAGATCGGGCAGACTTCATTGGCGGCTTCGTCGCACAAGGTGAAGACAAAGTCGAGCTTGGGCGCCCCCTCTTCCGCGAACTCATCCCAATCCTTCGAACGCAAATCCTTTATCGGGTGATTGAGCTTCCGGATGAGATCGAGCGTATAGGGGTGGACCCAGCCCTTGGGTGTGCTTCCGGCGCTGTAGCCCTTGAACTTGCCGATGCCTTCCCGGTTGAGGATCACCTCGCCCATGATCGAGCGGGCCGAATTGCCGGTGCAAAGAAACAGCACGTTGAATATGCGGTCAGGCATGAAGCTTCTCCCGTGGTGGGCAGCATGGGCTGAGAACCGTGCTGAGGGGCGTGCAGATCTCGGGGCGCCCGCCACAGCAGTCCCTGACGAGATACATCAGGGTCTGGCTGAGCGTCGCCAGGCTTACCCGGTAGATGATGCTGCGGCTTCGCCGCTCGCCCCAGACAAGCTCCGCCCTGGTCAGGATGGCGAGATGATTGGACAAGGTGTTGTGGGGGATGCCCAGGGTCTGGGCGATTTCTCCCGCCGCGAGCCCCTGCGGTTCCGCCGCCACGAGCATGCGGAATACCTCGAGCCGCGTCGCCTGTGCCAGGCAACTCAACGTATCGACAACCCCTGTCTTGTCCATATGTCCGGATATGCCGACACAGTGTTACAGCTCTGTGACAATTGGCCTGAACGCCATTGTGCAGCGCAAGATAGGGAGTCCGACAGCAGGCTGGCGGCAGGACGCCAGTGGAGTTGGAACCAGGCCCTTCCCGGCCTATCATTCCGCCATGCACGCACCGTCCAGCCCAATTGCCAGACGAAGGGCACTCGTCCCGGCACTTTCGCGCCGCAGCGTGGTCGCCGGTGCTGCCGCAACTCTCGCGAGCCCCTTGGTGGCGAAGGCTGAAGCGAGCGAGAAGACCATCAGCTTTGGCTTGACGCCGGTCTTCCTCACCAACGATCTCGAGCTCCTCACCAAGCTCAAATCCTATCTGGAGCGCGCTACCGGCCGCACGGTCCAGCTCGTGCAGAGGCGCACCTATGAAGAGATCACCGCGCTGCTCGTCTCGGGTCAATTGCAGGCAGCGTGGATATGCGGCTACCCGTTCGTGCAATACCGCGACCGGCTGTCGCTCGTCGCGGTGCCCGTGTGGAACGGAAAGCCGCTCTATCGATCCTATCTGATCATTCCGCGGGATCGAGAGATGACGGGCGTCGAGGAGTTGAAGGGCGACCTGCACGCTTTCTCGGATCCGAACAGCAATTCGGGCTATCTGGTGACCGCGGCACTCCTGGCACGGCAGAAATTGCGGCCGGAGCAATTCTTCCGGCAGACCTTCTTCACTTATGGACACCGCAATGTGGTGCGGGCGGTTGCCTCGGGTCTCGCGCAAAGCGGCAGCGTGGATGGCTATGTCTGGGAAGTGATGTCGGAGATCGAGCCCGAGCTCACCGGCAGGACCAAAGTCCTCAGGAAGTCGGAGTTGCTTGGCTTCCCGCCCATCGCCTGCGCCAACACCGAATGGGAGCGGGACTCCGTCCCGCTCCTCAAGCGGGCCCTGCTGGATATGAGGCATGATCCGGAAGGCCTTCAGATCCTGGACCTTCTCCGGCTCGACGGCTTCAGCAGCGAGGATGCCCGCCTGTTCGACACCATCGCCGAGGAAATGACTCTCGTGATGAGCCTTCCGGCATGACTGGGATGACTGGGCGCATGTTCACAGCCGCCACGAAACCACTCTCCTGGCCGATAACCGTCAAGGTCCCGATGCTCGTCGTGCTCCTCATGGTCATCGTCAGCGCCGTGATCACCAATCGCGTGCTGGCGCGCCTGGCCGATACCCAGGAGCGGCATCTCGAACAACTCGCCGCGGCCTATCTCGATGGCCTCTCGACCTCTCTCACGCCTTCCGTCTTGCGCGAGGATATCTGGGAGGTCTTCGATACGCTTGACCGGTCGCGCGAACGCTATCGTGGCCTCAATGTGGATTGGGCCGTGGTGACAGACGGCAACAATCGTGTTCTGGCGGCAACCGATCCTACCCGCTTTCCATCCGACAGGACGCTGGCGCCCGGGATCGTCGCGCAATTCCCCGGCGCCGGTGTCGAACTCGTGGAGCAGCTGACGACCGCCTATGCGGCGCGCCCCTTGACCTATCAGGATCGCGAAATCGGCCACATCTATGCGGCCGCCGACATCCGTCCCCTTCTGCAGGAAAGGTCGGAGGTTTTCGCTACCCTGGCTCTCACGAACGCGATCCTCACACTGATCCTCGCGGTCATCGGCTACTGTGCCGTTCGGCGAATGGTTCAGCCGATCCGCATCCTCACGCTTCATCTCGACCGCAGCACGCAGGGTCCGATCGAGCCCATTGCGGAAGAGGTGGTTGGCTCTCATGGCGGCGAGTTCCGCCGGCTGTTCACCCGCTACAATGGGCTGGCCAGGGCGGTGAACGAACGGGAGGAGCTGGCGGCCAAGCTTGCGGAGGAAGAAAAACTGGCAAGCCTTGGAAGGCTTGCGTCGGGCCTTGCCCATGAGATCAACAACCCGCTCGGAGGCATGTTCAATGCGCTCGATTCGCTGCGACGGCACGGCGACCGCGAGACCGTGAGGACCACCTCGGGGCGGCTCCTCGAACAGGGGCTGGCGGGCATCCGGGATCTGGTGCGCTCGACATTGGCCGTCTATCGCGACGACAGCGGCCGTCGCAGGCTGATCCCGAGCGACATAGACGACCTGAGGCTGCTCATCGAGCCCGAAATAAAGCGCAAGCGCCTGACGCTGCACTGGACCAACGATCTGTCGGGGGCATTGGAATTGCCGGCAGCGCGCATGCGCGACGCCGTCCTCAACGTGCTCCTGAATGCTTGCGAAGCCAGCCCGGAAGACACGGCGATCTCGTTGCGCGCCGTTGCGGATGCTCAGGCCGCGACATTCGAAATAGCCGACAGCGGCTCCGGACTGCCACCGCATCTCAAAGAGTATCTGGAGCAGCCCGACACCGCTGTGGCTCCATTCGGCCGCCGCTCCGGCCTCGGCCTGTGGATGGTGAAGCGCTTGTGCCAGGAACTGGGCGGAAGCATTCATGTGCCGGAGAAGGGCGATGGCGGCACGCTCATCCGGCTCGTCATACCTTTCGAAAGCCGGGAACTGAAGCATGTTGCTTGAAGGGCGCATTGTCGGCCTCGTGGAAGACGACCCCATCATGGGCGAATCGCTGGTCCAGAGCCTGACCTTGGAAGGATGCCATGTGGATTGGTGGAAGACGGGGAGCGAGGCATTGCTTGGCTTGCGCGCCAGCAGCCCCGACCTGGTGATCTGTGACATCAGGTTGCCCGATGCCAGCGGCGAAAGCGTTTACCAGCAACTCGCCGAGACATCCGCGGTTCCCCCGTTTCTGTTCGTGACCGCCTATGGAAACATCGACCAGGCCGTTTCCCTGATGCGGGCCGGCGCCGGAGACTATGTGACCAAGCCCTTCCAGATGGACGCCTTCCTTGACCGGGCGCTGTCGCTCATCCAGCGCCATCCCGTTGCGAGAAAGGACCATACGCTCGGCATCTCGCCGGCCATGGGCGAGGTCGAGGCATCGCTCGAACGGATCGCCGATCTCACGAGCCCCCTGCTCATCACCGGAGAAACGGGAAGCGGCAAGGAAGTCTGCGCGCGCTTCCTGCACAATGTGTCGGCCCGGTCGAAGGAGCCGTTCATCGCCGTGAACTGTGCTGCCATCCCCGCCGACCGCATGGAAATAGAGCTGTTCGGCAGCAAGGGCTCGGGCAGCCAGGGCTTCCACAGAGGCTTCGCCGAGCGGGCGCGCGGTGGGATCCTGTTTCTCGACGAACTCTGCGAACTTCCGGCAGGCTTGCAGGCCAAGCTCCTGCGCCTGGTCGAGGCGCGCGAGTTCCATCGCATGGGGGGCGAGCAACTCGTCCAATTCCACGGCCGGATCGTCTGCGCCACCAATGCCGACCTTGCCCAGGCAGTCGAGCAAGGCAGATTCCGAAGTGACCTTTTTTATCGGATCAACGGATTCCGCATCGAGGTGCCGCCGCTCCGCAAGCGCACCGAGGACATACCCTGGCTCATCGATCTCTTCTTCGAACGCTTCAGAGGGGATGGAAAGGCCAATCTTCGCGGCATCAGCACGCTCGTCTACGAGACGGCGCACGAACATCCCTGGCCAGGCAATGTGCGCGAGCTGCGCAACCGGATGGAACGCGCCGTCGCCATGGCGATGAGCGACTGGATCATGCCGGCCGACATGTTTCCCGATCTCGAATCCGGCCTGCACCCGATGCTGGCCGCCTTCTCGACGCTCGCCGAAGCCCGCGAATCCGCCGAGCGACGGCAGATCGAGCGTGCCTTGAAGCAGACCGATGGCCAGATCATCGAGGCCGCGAAACTTCTCGACATCTCGCGCACGACGCTGTGGGAGAAGATGCGGCGGCTCTATATCTCCGGCTACAGCGATCCCTGATACCTGTTCGGGAATCCTGACCTTCGGCAATGCGTCATGTTCGGATTTCCGAACATGACTTTCGGCAAAAGCTTGATTTTAGTGCTCATCGCTCATTTTGCATCGCAATAAGACCGGCTGGCCGGCCGCGAATAGTATCTCCCCGACCGCGCATGAAGCGCGCAATGGGAGATCGTCATCATGAAGCGGTGTGACAAGCTTGCTGAAGTCGGACGCCGTCGGTTCCTGTCGGGAGCATTTGCTGCCGCTGCTTCCGTGCCGGCCGCGACATTGCTCACGGAAAGGGCCAGGGCTGCGACGGGCGGCGCGCGCGTCGACTATCCTTCCAACCGACTTGCCAATGTTTCCGAGCTGAAGCCCAACGAAACCCTTGAGGTCGCCTATCCCGATGATGATGCACCCGGCGTTCTCCTCAAGCTCGGGAAACGCGTGCCGGGCGGCGCTGGGCCGGACGGCGACATTGTGGGCTTTTCCACCATCTGCCCGCATAAGGGTTTTCCGCTCAGCTACAACAGCGCGGACAAGACCCTGAACTGCCCCGGTCACTATTCACGGTTCGACTGCGAGGCGGGCGGACAGCAAGTGTGGGGCCAGGCCACCCAGAACCTGCCGCAATACACCCTGCGCGTCGACGACAAGGGCGACATCTATGCCGAGGGCGTCGATGAACTGCTCTATGGCCGTCTGAGCAACGTTCTCTGAGGGAGGCTGATCATGGCTTACAAGCGCAATATCGACCGTCTGCCGATCATCCCCGCGGATGCCAGGAAGCACAATGTCACCTGCCACTATTGCATCGTCGGCTGCGGCTATCATGCCTATACATGGCCGGTGAACAAGCAGGGCGGCACCGAGCCGTCCAGGAACATCTTCGGCGAGGATCTGTCCAAGCAGCAGCCGGCGGAAACCGTCGCCTGGTATGCGCCTTCGATGTACAACATCGTGCAGCAGGACGGGCGGGATGTTCATATCGTCATCAAGCCGGACAAGGAATGCGAGGTGAATTCTGGCCTCGGCTCCATTCGCGGCGCCCGCATGGCCGAGATGAGCTATTCGACGGCGCGCAACACACAGCAGCAGAGGCTGACAAGCCCGATGGTGTGGCGCTACGGCCAGTGGCAGCCCACCTCATGGGATGACGCGCTGGATCTCGTCGCCCGCGTGACCGCACAGGTCATCAAGGAACAGGGCGAGGACGGCTTGTTCGTTTCCGCCTTCGATCACGGCGGCGCGGGCGGCGGCTACGAGAACACATGGGGCACCGGCAAGCTCTATTTCGGCGCCATGAAGATCAGGAACATCCGCATCCACAACCGGCCTGCCTATAATTCCGAGGTCCATGCCACACGCGACATGGGCGTGGGCGAGCTGAACAATTGCTATGAAGATGCAGAGCTTGCCGACACGATCGTGGCGGTCGGCACCAACGCACTCGAAACCCAGACCAATTACTTCCTCAATCACTGGGTGCCCAATCTGCGCGGCACGTCGCTCGACAAGAAAAAATCCCAGCTTCCGGACGAGCCGCACGCGGCCGGGCGGATCGTGATTGTCGATCCACGCCGCACCGTGACGGTCAATGCCTGCGAGGCGGAAGCCGGCAAGGACAAGGTGATGCATCTTGCGATCAATTCCGGCACCGATCTCGCTCTGTTCAATGCGTGGTTCACCTACATCGACGAGCAGGGCTGGACCGACAAGGACTTCATCGCCAAGTCGGGCGCCGACTATGACGCGGCGATCGCGGCCAACAAGACCAGCCTCGAGGATGCCGCCAGGATCACCGGCCTGACCGTCGACCAGATCAGGCAGTCGGCCGCCTGGATTGCCGAGCCGAAGGATGGCAAGCGCCGGCGCACGATGTTCTCCTATGAGAAGGGCCTCATCTGGGGGAACGACAACTATCGCACCAATGGCGCCCTGGTGAATGTGGCCCTCGCCACCGGCAATATCGGCCGCGAAGGCGGTGGCTGCGTACGCATGGGCGGGCATCAGGAAGGCTATGTGCGGCCGGGCGATTCTCACGTCGGCCGTCCTGCCGCCTATGTCGATCGGCTGCTGATCGAGGGCAAGGGCGGCGTCCATCACATTTGGGCCTGCGATCACTACAAGACCACGCTCAATGCGCTGCGCTTCAAGCAGACCTACAAGAAGCGCACCGACATGGTGAAGGATGCGATGTCGTCGGTGCCCTATGGCGACCGCGCCGCGATGGTCAATGCGATCATGGACGCGATCCGCAAAGGTGGCCTGTTCGCGGTCGATGTCGATATCGTACCGACGCAAATCGGCCAGGCCTGCCATGTCTGGCTGCCGGCGGCGACGTCAGGCGAGATGAACCTCACCTCGATGAATGGCGAGCGGCGCATGCGGCTGACCGAGCGCTATATGGACCCGCCGGGACAATCGATGCCCGACTGCCTGATCGCGGCGCGCATCGCCAATCACCTGGAGCGCGTCTTCACGGAAATGGGCGATGCAACCTATGCCGCCAACTTCAAGGGCTTCGATTGGAAGACCGATGAAGACGCGTTCATGGACGGCTACAACAAGAATGCCGGCGGCGGCGAGCATGTCACGTATGAGCGCCTGCGGGCGATGGGAACGAATGGTTTCCAGGAGCCCGCTGTCGCCTTCAAGGACGGCAAGATCGTCGGCACCAAGCGGCTCTATACGGACGGGAAGTTCGGAGCCAAGGACGGCAAGGCGCATTTCATGGCCACCGCCTGGCGCGGCCTCCAGGCGCCCGGCAAGGACGAGCAGAAGGCGAAGTTCAAATATCTGATCAATAACGGACGCACCAACCATGTCTGGCAGAACGCCTATCTCGATCAGCAGAATGACTTCGTCATGGATCGCTGGCCCTATCCGTTCATCGACATGAACCCGGATGACATGAAGGAGCTCGGCGTCAGGGAAGGCGATCTCGTCGAGGTCTTCAATGATGACGGATCGACACAGGCCATGGTCTATCCGACGCCATCCGCCAGGAAGGGCGAGACCTTCATGCTCTTCGCCTATCCGTCAGGCGTCATGGGCAATGTCATCAATGACGGCGTGAATGAGTTCATAATCCCGAACTACAAGCAGACCTGGGCGGATATCCGCAAGATCGCCGATGCCCCCGAAGGGGTGAAGGCGCTCACCTTCAAGTCCCAGGAATTCTCAGTGGGGTGAATGACCGGACGAGGCTTCTGCCCATCGCGGAAGCCTCCTATTCGTGGGCGATGGCTTCTATGACGGGGCATGTCGGCACCCTGCCGCCGGTGCACGCCGTGACCGTCGAGGCCAGCAGCTGCTCAAGCCGCCTGAGATCGCCGATCTTCTCGCGGATCACGGCGAGGTGATTTTCCGCAAGGGCCTTCACTTCGCCGCATGATGTCAGCTCGCCGCTGGAGAGCGACAGGAGCGTGCGGACTTCCCCTTGCGAGAAGCCCATTTCCCGTGCCCGGCGAATGAAGTTCAGGCGGGCGAGATCGGCGGATGAAAAGAGCCGATGTCCGCCGATGGTCCGTTCGGGCTCGGTCATGAGCCCGATACGCTCGAAATACCTGATCGTCTCGACACGAACGCCGGAGAGTGCGGCAAGCTCGCCGATCGTGTGAGCCTCGCCTCGCGATCTTGTGATGTTCCGACTCATGGCAGCCCCTTGAATCAGTAGTCGCTACAGGACGCATGATATCATTCGAGATGAGCAGGACGGAAACCAAAATCAGCGGGATCCGCGAGAAAACCACGCAAGGAGTCGCCGCTGCCGGCCTCGCCGCCGGCCTTCTGGCCTCCTCATGCTGCCTGGTGCCGCTCCTTCTCGTATCGGCGGGGATCGGCGGTGCATGGATGTCACGGCTGACGGCGCTCTCTCCCTATCAGCCGCTCTTCCTCGGCGTGGCGGCCGCCACCCTGGGCTGGGGCTTCTGGCGTTCCTACCGCCGGGACTGCGCCTCCGGGGAATTATGCGCCAACCCCGGAAGGGTGCGCATCGCGCGGCTCTTCCTGTGGCTCGGTGCCACCGCCGCCCTCGCCGCCTCGAGCATCGACATCCTCGGTCTTCTGATTTTATAGGCATCCATGCAACTCATCCGGATCATCCTGCTGCTTGCCCTCTTCGCCGAGCCGGTCGTCGCCGTGGAGAGAAGCGCCAGGTTTTCCATCGCCAATATGACCTGCGTCCTGTGTCCGATCACGGTCAAATCGGCGATTTCCCCGGTACCGGGCGTGATCGCGGTCGAGGTCGATGCCGATCTCAGGCAGGCCACCGTGCGCTATGACGATGCGCAGGCAACCGCCGCTGACATCGCCGCCGCCTCGACGAATGCGGGCTATCCCGCCACCGAGATCCAATCGCCATGACGATCTTGCACTCGACGATCACCTGTCCGTTGTGTGGGCATCGGAAGACGGAGACCATGCCGACGGATGCCTGCCGGTTTTTCTATGACTGTGACGGCTGCCATGCCGTTCTCAAGCCGAAGGCCGGCGAATGCTGCGTGTTCTGCTCCTATGGGGACATGCCCTGCCCGCCTGTCCAAATGGCAAGAGATGCGGGA
Organism: Taklimakanibacter lacteus; assembly: GCA_003576695.1. Classification (GTDB taxonomy): domain Bacteria; phylum Pseudomonadota; class Alphaproteobacteria; order Rhizobiales; family Aestuariivirgaceae; genus Taklimakanibacter; species Taklimakanibacter lacteus. The sequence continues at coordinate 20,009 of QOZQ01000003.1, read as the reverse complement.
GAGACGTCATCCTGCCGCGCAAGACGGGAGGCCGTGTCCGCCGAAGCTGCCTGCTCGCGAAATGGTTCCTATCGGGTGTAGCGGATAATCCCTTTCACGCCATTCCTGTCATCGGGTGACCACTTTGCCGGATCTTCCTCGTGGGCCTCGCGAGCGTGCAGCTCGATGTGCTTCCAAAGCTCAACCTCAGTCTCGGCCGCGAACGATCCGCGACATTTCTCCATGCCCGGAAAGTCTTTGCAACTGTAGGAATAAGGCATGCTCACCTCCCATGCCCCCATAGGTTCCTGCTCTGTCAGTCAATATCGCGCCAGCAGATGAATATGGGATCGGCCGCGCGCGAATAGACGGCGTGATGAATCGACTCGCTCGGATCCACATGCTGCTTGAGATACGAATATGCGGCATCCGATTGCGCCCGGTCCCGAAAGCTCATGGTGACGAAGTACTGATGGGCGCGCTCCCGGTCAGTGTCCAGCGGCGTATTGCTCTCGCGCCGTCCGACCCGGCTGACCGCTTCGGCGAGGCCCTGCGCCCGAAGGTGATCGGCGAGACCGACGACCGCTGTCCTGAACTGGTCTATTGTGTTCCCGGGCTTGAGGTTGAAGCAGACGAGCATGTGGAACATGCGACACCTCCCCACCCCGGCAGCGCGGAGCCTAGCACAAAGGTTAACGCGTGTCAGATGCCCCTGCCGGGCAGCGGTCCGAAGCCTTGACCCGTGACAGCCTCAGCAGGGTCAAATAGCCTCGACCAGCGCATGGCCTGTTTCCGCGGCCGGGAATTTCCGGCAAATACCGTTTGGAATCAGCGGACAACCTTCAACCATAGCCGGAGGGCGAATTTGCAGATTCTCCCCGTATTCTCCCTGTATCCGGAAAAGAGCGAAAATGACCACGACGTTTCATCTCAAGGGGCTGCAGCAGAAAGCCCGCATCCTCATCGATCGCTGGGGCATTCCTCATATCAGGGCCGAGACCGCGTCCGACCTCTTCCTCGCGCAGGGCTTCAACGCGGCGCGCGACCGGCTGTGGCAGATTGACCTGTGGCGCAAGCGCGGCCTCGGCCGCCTCAGCGCCGATTTCGGGCCCGGCTATCTGGCGCAGGACAAGGCGGCGCGGCTTTTCCTCTATCGCGGCGACATGGACGCCGAATGGCGCTCCTATGCCGAGGACGCGAAAGCGATCTGCACATCCTTCACCGCCGGCATCAACGCCTTCATCGATGCCATCGACAGGAAGGAAGCGCAGCTGCCGCCCGAATTCACCGAGATGGGCACCAGGCCTGAGCGCTGGACGCCTGAAGATGTCGTGCGCATCCGCAGCCATGGGCTCACCGCCAATGCCCAGTCCGAGATCGCGCGCGCCGTCCTGCTTGCCGCCGGCGAAGACGATGCCGACCGGCTGCGCCAGCATCGCGAGCCCGATCTGCCGATCGGCAATCCCGGCAGGATCGATCTCGGCTCCATCCCCGAACAGATCATCGACCTCCTGAAACTGGCCAGCGCGCCCGTCTCCTTTTCAAAGGAGCGGCTCGCCGCATCGCTGGACGATGCCTGGCGCTGGTCGACCTTCGATGATTCCGGCATCACGCGGAATGAAGCGCCGCAGGGCTCCAACAGCTGGGTCGTGCATGGCACGCGCACGAAGAGCGGACGGCCGATCCTCGCCAGCGACCCGCACCGTTCCCTCGCTTTGCCGTCGCTGCGCTACCTCGCCCATCTGTCGGCGCCCGGCATCGATGTGATCGGGGCAGGCGAGCCCTGCCTTCCCGGCATTTCCATCGGCCACAATGACAGGATCGCCTTCGGCCTCACCATCTTCGATGCCGACCAGGAAGACGTCTATGTCTATGAGACCGATCCGCTCAACCCTGCCGCCTATCGCTATGGCGATGGCTGGGAGGCGATGACGCGCGTCGTGGAGCGCTTCGACGTCAAGGGCGCGGTGGCGCAGGAGCACACGCTGCTCTTCACCCGGCATGGGCCGGTTGTCTTTGCCGATCCTGTGAAGAAGATCGCGATCGCGGTGCGCTCGGTATGGGCAGAGCCGGGATCGGCCCCCTATCTCGCCAGCCTCACCACCATGCGGGCACGCAATTTCACCGAGTTCGACGAAGGCCTGGCGCGCTGGAAGACCCCGTCGGTCAACAAGACCTTTGCCGATGTCGACGGACATATCGCCTGGACGCCCGCCGGCTATGTGCCGCGCCGCAGCGGCTGGAACGGCATGCTGCCCGTCCCGGGCGCCGGCCGGTTCGAATGGGACGGCCAGCTCGACCGCGCCGAGCTGCCCAGGATCGTCGATCCGGACCAGGGCTTCGTTGCGACCGCCAATGAATTCAATCTGCCCGCGGACTGGGATCACGCGGCGAAGCCTGTCGGCTTCGAATGGACGGAAAGTGCCAGGGCGGTGCGGATCAAGGATGTGCTGGAAAAGATACCGGCGCATGAGCTGAAAGATTCGCAAGCCCTCCAGACCGATATCTTCTCGGTTCCCGGAGACCGATTGCATCGCCTGCTGATGGAGTTCCATCCCGAGCACCTCGATGCGAAGGAGGCGCGCAGCATGCTCCTCGTCTGGGACAAGAAGATGAGCCCCGACAGTGCCGGCGCCGCCTTGTTCGGCCTGTGGTGGTCGGCGCATCTGCGGCCGGCCCTCGTCGCCGGCCTCACCTCCAGCCATGCCGGCCTCATCGCCAATGGGCATGGCGATGCGGTCCTCGTCATGCTCGAAGCCCAGCCCTCAAAATTCTTCCCCCTGTTCGAAAACACCCTCGCTGCGGCTTTGCGCGACGCGCGCGACCGGCTGGGCCGCGAGCCCGCCGCGTGGCGCTGGGGCGATATCCACCAGATGCTGTTCCAGCATGCGGTCTTCCCGACTTCCCACGGCTTCAATGTCGGTCCCTTCCCACTGGGCGGCGACGCCTCGACCCCGATGCATGCCAGCTCGCGGCTGGCGGATGGACGGGTCACCCATGGCGCCTCGGTGCGCCTGGTGCTGGATGTGGGCGACTGGGACAAGAGCCTGTGGATCAACGCGCCTGGCCAGTCGGGAGATCCGGCCTCGCCGCATTATGCCGACTTGGCGCCGGTCTGGGCCAAAGGCGACTATGTGCCGTTGCTGTTCAGCTCGGGCGCAATCGAGGCGGCCACGGAAATGGTCATCGAGCTGGTCCCCGCCCGCAGGTAAGAAATGCATATGTCCCCTGCCCTGAAGGTAGCTTTGCGGCAGGGTGATTCTGGTCTAGGCAGGGGCCCGCCCTCCCATGCGCCTTCCTTTCACCCCCTCCGCCGTCCATCCGGGATTCTACATGATCCTGGCGATGGGGAGCTTCACCGCCGGCGACACCATGACGAAGCTCATGGCGGGCGAAGTGCCGGTCGGCCAGATCATCCTCATCCGCGGCCTCGTCGCGACCACGATCATCACCTTGATCTGTGCCCAGCAGGGCGTCATCGCCTATGCGCCTCATCTGGTCAGGCGCACCATCCTCGGGCGCAGCCTCAGCGACATGCTGGGCACGATCTTCTTCATCACCGCCTTGATGCATATGCCGATCGCCAATCTCACCGCCGTGATGCAGGCGGTGCCGTTGCTGGTCATCGCCTTTGCGGCAGTTTTCCTGGGCGAGACAGTGGGCTTGCGGCGCACGCTCGCCATCGTTGTCGGGCTCCTGGGCGTGCTCCTGATCGTCAAGCCCTCGCCTCAGAGCTTCACCTTCTATGACGGCCTGTCGCTCGGTCTCATCGTCGCGGTGGCGATGCGCGACATCATCACCCGAAGGCTCACCATCGATGTGCCGACGATGATCGTCGTCCTCGGCAATGCGGTGATCGTGACGTTGAGCGGCCTCGCTTTGTATCCCTTCGAGACCTGGATCACGCCGAGCCCGCGGCATCTGCTCCTCCTCCTGTGCGGCGGGCTGTTCCTCACGCTCGGCTATGTCTGCATGGTGCTCACCATACGCATGGGCGATATCGCCCAGACCGCCATCTACCGCTATTCGGTGGTGCTCTTCGCGCTGCTGTCGGGCGCCTTCGTCTTCCATGAGTTCCCGGACCGGTGGGCGCTCATCGGCATCGCCCTCATCGTCGCGTCGGGCATCTATGCCATGCTGCGCGAAAGAAAGATGGCCAGAGATCAGCCATAGCGCCAGAAGCTGATGGCGGTGAGCGTCACGCTCCAGGCGAGGATGCCGTATCTGACCCAGAGCTGCGGCACGCTGCGCGAGACCTTCACCATCACATAGCCGCCGATAAAGGCGCCCATCATCATGACGAGCGACGGCAGCCAGCGGATGATGCCGGCATGGGCGAAAAGCGCGATGGCGATCAAGGTGATGAGCGTGATGGTGGCGTTGCGGATGGAATTCGCCTCATGGATGTCGTCATGGCCGAACATCGCATAGAGCGCCAGCAGGACGACGCCCATGCCGAGGCCGAAATAGCCGCCATAGGCATAGACGATGAATTCGAGGATGAAGGACAGCCAGATCCAGCGCCTGCCATCGAAATTATGGCGCTGCTCGAGCCAGCGCTTGATGGTGGGCGCCAGCGCGAAGGCGACCGTCGAGAAGGTGAGCAGCCAGGGTATCGCCGTCTTGAACGACGCTTCGCCGAGCCAGAGGAGAGCGAAGGACCCGCAGGCGCCGCCAATGACGGCCAGCAGCAGCCGCGGCCTCAGATGCAGATTGGGGCGGCGCAGCTCATGGCGATAGCCGTAAAGGCTCGCGATATTGGCGGGCAGCAGCGCCACGAAATTCGAGGCATTGGCCTCGATCTCGGACATGCCGGTCGCGACCAGGAGGGGGAAGGTCATGAAGCCCGCCCCGCCGGCCAGGACATTGATGCAGCCGGCCAGAATGCCGCCCGCGAACAACAATGCCATTTCCAGCCAGCCCATCGGCTTTACCCTGATTTTTCAGGGGTTTTGTGTCCAGCTCAAAGTTTAAAAATTGAGGAAACAAGCCATGCGCGCTAGGCGTATTAGGAATGTGGCGTCCGCGAGACTTTCCGCTAGAGTAAGGGGGAATCGCCGGCCCGAATCCGCCTAAAGAAAGAGGTACCTATGCGCAGCCAGCTCATGGCCATTGCGACCGCCAGTCCCCCCTTTGAATTGCGAACGGAAGACGTGATCGGGGAGGCGACCCGGATTTTCGCCGGCCGGCACAAGGATTTCGAGCGCATGATGCCGGTTTTCGCCAATACCGGGATCAGGACCCGCCAGTCGGTCAGGCCCTATAGCTGGTTCCGCCAGGATCAGGGCTGGCCCGAGCGGACCGAGGCCTATATCGACGGCGCCACCGATCTGTTCCGCAAGGCGGCCAGTGAGGCGCTCGAGAAATCAGGCCTCGAAGCCGGCGAGATCGACACGATCGTGACCGTGAGCTCGACCGGCGTCGCCACGCCCTCGATCGAGGCGCGCGTGATGCATGAGCTCGGCTTCCACAAGAATGTGAGCCGCATACCGGTCTTCGGGCTGGGCTGCGCCGGCGGCGCCACCGGCCTGTCGCTTGCCGCGCGTCTCGCCCGGGCGCCCGCCTCGAATGTCCTGCTCGTCGTCGTCGAGCTCTGCACGCTTGCCTTCCGCCCGGACGAGATGACGAAATCCAACATCATCGCCACAGCACTTTTCGGCGATGGTGCTGCGGCCTGCGTCCTCTCGGGCAGGAAGAAGGATGGGTTCGGCGCCATCGAATTCACCGGCGAGCACAGCTGGCCGGACACGCTCGACATCATGGGCTGGCGCATGGATCCGCAGGGCTTCGGCGCCATCTTCTCGCAGCGCATCCCCGATTTCGTCACCCAGGAACTGCGCGCCGCCGCCGACGGCTTCCTCTCCCGCAATGGCCTCAGCGTCGACGACATCGGCCAGTTCGTGTTCCATCCGGGCGGCGCCAAGGTGATTACCGCCCTCGAGCAGGCCTTCCATCTCGACCAGGGAACGCTGGAGATCGAGCGCCAGGTGCTTGCCGATCACGGCAACATGTCGGCGCCGACCATGCTCTTCGTGCTCAAAGAGGCGCTGAAGAAGCCCTTCACCGGCAGGCGCTTCCTCAGCGCGCTCGGACCGGGCTTCACCTCAAGCTTCGCCACCATGGTGAGCTGAGGCATGGTGAGTTCACGTGTATCCCACTACCCTCACCCTGAGGTGCGAGCGCAGCGAGCCTCGAAGGGTCTGCTTCAACGCACTCGCTCTGTCCTGATAGATGCTTCGAGGGCCGCTTCGCGGCCACCTCAGCATGAGGGGCGTTAAGAGATGTGGTTGAATATCGCTATCCTGTCGCTCGTCACGTTGCAGCGCCTGGTCGAGCTCTACATTGCGCAACGCAACACCCGACGGCTCCTGGCGCGCGGCGCCCATGAGGCGGGCAGCGGCCATTACTGGCTGATCGTCGTCCTCCATGCCGCCTGGCTCATCGGCCTGTGGGTCTACGCGCGGGATAATCCAGTGAATTGGACATGGCTCTTCGTCTATCTGGCGATCGAGGCCCTGCGCGGCTGGGTGGTGGCGGCGCTCGGCGACCGCTGGACGACCCGCATCATCGTCATGCCGGGCGAGCCATTGGTCGAGAGAGGCCCCTACCGCTATCTGCGTCATCCGAACTATCTCGTCGTGGCGCTCGAGATTTTCGTGCTGCCGATGGTGTTCGGCATGTTCTGGTATGCGATTGGATTCTCGATCGCCAATGCGGCCATTCTCTACTGGCGCATAAGGGTGGAGGAAGAGACCTTCAAGGAAGCATCGCCGAACGTGCAGCCGCCGGAGAGCTGATCGCAATTCCACTCTCCAGCGCTTCCCCCTCGCCCGTTGCGAAGCAATGGGAGAGGGTGGCCGAAGGCCGGGTGAGGGCTCTTTGACTGCAAAGTGCAGATGTCAGGAAGAGCCCTCATCCGCCCTCTTGCCTTCGCGAAGCCGCGGTTTCGCTCTGACAGAGCAGATAACTTCCGCTTCGGCGAAGCAAGGTCGGGCACCTTCTCCCATCCTCCGGACGGGAGAAGGGGAAATGTTGGAGAGGGCTATCTGATTAGAACGGCCTTCTCGCCCGCATCGCCTGGGTGAGCGTGCCTTCATCGAGATAATCGAGCTCGCCGCCCACCGGCACGCCATGGGCGAGCTTCGAGGTTGCGACATTCAGATCCTTCAGCCGGTCGATGATGTAATGCGCCGTCGTCTGGCCCTCGACCGTGGCGTTGACCGCGAGCACCACTTCCTTGACGCCTTCGTGACCGGCACGCTCGACGAGGCGCGCGATCGAAAGGTCTTCCGGCCTTATGCCCTCGACGGCCGACAAGGTGCCGCCCAGCACATGATAGAGCCCGTTCCACGCTCCTGCCCGCTCCAGCGCCCACAGGTCGCCCACTTCCTCAACGACGCAGATGATGCTCCTGTCGCGGCGCGGGTCGCGGCACAAGGTGCAGGGATCGCTGGTGTCGACATTGCCGCAATCGGAACAGATCGTCACCTTGTCGCGCGCGTCTTCCATCGCGGTGGTGAGCGGCACCAGGAGCTTTTCGCGGTTCTTGATGAGATGCAAAGCGGCGCGCCGCGCCGAGCGCGGCCCCAGCCCCGGCAGCTTGGCCAGGACCTGGATCAGCCGCTCGATCTCGGGACCCGTGGTGCGCCGCATGTGTCAGTACTCTCCCACAACCGTCATCCCGGCGAAAGCCGCTATCGGATTCATACATCGTAGGCGAGCGCTGTTTACCCCTCTCCCCGCTTCAGCGGGGAGAGGGAGGGACCCATTGCGTAGCAATGGGAGGGTGAGGGGCTTGCGGGGAGTTGGACTCAATTCTTCCATCAGGCGGACAATGCAGCATTGCGACACCCATTGCCCCTCACCCTTCCCACCGCTTCGCGGTGGGCCCCTACCCTCTACCCGCTGCGCTACGCTTGCAGGGCGAGGGTAAAATAGCCCGCATGCAATAGCGGTGGATCCCGGCTTTCGCCGGGATGACGGAGAATGGAGAGCTTTCCGCATATGCTAAAACGGCAGCTGGAATCCGGGCGGCAGCGGCAGGCCGCCGGTGATCGACTTCATCTCCTCGGCGACCATCTGCTCCAGCCTGCCCTTGGCATCCGCATGGGCGGCGACGATCAGGTCCTCGAGGATCTCCTTCTCTTCCGCCTTGAGCAGGCTCGCATCGATGTCGGTGCCGGTGAGCACGCCCTTGCCGTTGAGCGTCACCTTCACCAACCCGCCGCCCGACTGGCCGACGACGCTCATCTGGCCGAGCTTCGTCTGCATGTCCTGCATGCGGGTCTGCATCTCCTGCACCTGCTTCATCATGGCGCCAAGATTCTTCATCGCTCGTCCAGGTCCTTTTCCGTTTGAATGTCATCCGCCACCGGAGCGGCCGTATCATAGTCGCGCACATCGACGATCTCGGCGCCGGGAAAGCGCTTCAGGATGGCCTGCACATCGGGATGCTCGCGCGTCTCGCGGAAGATCGTGTCCTTCTGGTCCTTGCTCTGCTGCGCCAGCGGCTTCTCGCCGCCATCGCGCGACACCAGCACCATCCAGCGCATGCCGGTCCATTCATTGAGCTTGCGGCCGAGCTCATTGGCAAGGCCAGGCGGAGCATTGGCTTCGAGCGCGATCTCGATCTGGCCGGGGCTCACCCGGATCGGCCGCATCAGCGTCTCGATCTGGTTCTTGAGCCTGATGTCGCGCTTCTCGCCGACATAATTGGCGATGTCGCGCAAATGGGCGAAGGGCCGCGTCTCGCGCGGCGGTTCCGCCGGCTTGCGCTCGACCGGGTCGGCGGCGACCGCGAGCTGGCCGTTCTCGATGGGCGGGCCATCCGCCTCGCGCTCCAACCTCGGCGCGGGCCTCGCCTCGCGCGGTTCCGGCGTTCCCTGGCGCGCCAGCTTCACAAGGTCCTCGCCCGAGGGCAGGCTCGCCGCATAGGCGAGCCGGATCAGCACCATCTCGGCCGCCATCAGCTGATCGGAATGGAGCTCGATCTCCTTGAGGCCCTTCAGCAGCATCTGCCAGGCGCGCGTCAGATGCGCCATGGAGATCTTGCCGGCATGCTCCTTCCCGCGCACCCGCTCGGCTTCGCTGCGCGAGGCATCGCTTGCCGCATTGGGCGCCACCTTGAGGCGCGTCACCCAATGCACGAAATCGGCGAGATCGCTCAATATGGTGTGCGGATCACCGCCCGCCTGGTGCTGGGCCTCGATCTCCTTGATGGCGGCGGCGGCATCGCCCGCCATGACGGCGTCGAACAGATCGATGACGCGGGCCCGGTCCATCAGGCCCAGCATGGCGCCGACCTCGGCCGCCTTCACCGTCTCGCTGCCATAGGCGATCGCCTGGTCAAGCAGCGACAGGCCGTCGCGCGCCGAGCCTTCGGCGGCCCTGGCGATCATGCGCAAAGCCTCGTCCTCGATCGCCACCTTCTCGGCCCTGGCCACCTTGGCGAAGAGCTGCATCAGCACGTCGGCATCCATGCGGCGCAAGTCGAAGCGCTGGCAGCGCGACAGGATGGTGACCGGAACTTTACGGATCTCGGTCGTGGCGAAGATGAATTTCACATGCGGCGGCGGCTCTTCCAGCGTCTTCAACAGCGCGTTGAAGGCGTTCTTGGACAGCATATGCACTTCGTCGATGATATAGACCTTGTAGCGCGCCTGGATCGGGGCATAGCGCACGCCCTCGATGATCTCGCGCACATCGTCGACGCCGGTATTGGAGGCGGCGTCCATCTCGATCACGTCGATATGGCGCGATTCGAGGATGGCCTCGCAATCGGCCGTCACTTCCGGCATGTCGATCGAAGGCCCGCCCGGATAATTGAGGGCACGGGCGATGAGCCTGGCGGTGGTGGTCTTGCCGACGCCCCTGACCCCGGTCAGCATATAGGCCTGGGCGATGCGGCCGGTGGCGAAGGCGTTGGAGAGGGTTCGCACGACCGCTTCCTGGCCGATGAGATCGGCAAAGTTCTGCGGGCGGTATTTGCGGGCGAGAACGCGATAACCGTGGGCGCTCGCGCCGCTTGCTTCTTCGGTCACTGGCGAGCCTGCCGGTTATATATCCAAGGGCTTAGGCGGGAGGCTGGACGGGCAACCCGTACCAAACTCGTTAGGGCTGCTTCCTTCCGGACCTGACCCGGTTGGCGAGCGACACGTCCGCCGCCAACCTCCCGCCGCCTATATCGGGCCTCGTCGGGCAAAAGGCAAGTCTCGCCGAAATGGGCCGGAAAGGTCGTTGACTCACCGTCATCCGGGCCTGGTATCGTGCTGCACCCTATGACCTCGGGAAAGGCCTGTCTCTCTTTCGAGCTTGCCTTGCCGCAGCCTTTGAGCTGTCATGATGACGCCACGGCAAGGACGGCTAATGACCGATCCTGACGGCAGATCGGTGCATGACATACGGGCCAGCATCGTACAGTTGCGACCAAGGGGGCACAGCGACCCTGCTGCGCCTGCTTTTGCTGCTATGGCTGACTGTCCTGGCGCCGTCCCTGGCCCTTGCAGAGGAAGCCCGGCCGCTGAAGGGCGTCGCCCTGGTGATCGGGCAATCGGGCTATCGCCATCTGCCCACGCTCGCCAATACCGGCAATGATGCACGCGCCATCACGCAGCTTCTGACCGGACTCGGTTTCGAGGCGCGCAGCGTCGCCGACCGTGACGCGGCCAAGCTTCGTCGTGATCTCGAGCGCTTCGCCGAGGGGGCCGATGTGGCCATCCTCTATTATTCCGGCCACGGCATCGAGGCCGGCGGTGAAAATTACCTCCTGCCGGTCGATGCCGATCTGGCGGCACTCGATGATGCCGGCAATCGCCTCACACCGTTGTCCACGATGATCGAGCGGATCCGGCAGAGCGTGCCTGTCAGCATTCTTCTTATCGATGCCTGCCGGACCAATCCGTTCCCGCCGAATGCGCTGGTGAAGGTGCAAGCATCGCTGCCCGGAGCATCGATTGGCGCCAACGGGCTAGGCGCCCCCAAAGGCGCGATGCCGATCGAGGATGCACCACAGACAGACACGCTCGGTATCGTCATCGGCTATGCGGCGGAGCCCGGGCGGGCGGCGCTGGATGGCGAAAAGGGCGGGACCAGCCCTTATGCGTCCGCGCTCATCCGGCATCTCTCGGCGATGAAAGGCTCCGAGTTCGGCGCCGTCATGCGCATGGTGACGGAAGAAGTCTATCTCAAGACCCAAGGCCGCCAGCGGCCCTGGGTGAATGAAAGCCTGCGGCGCTTCCTCTATTTCGGGGCCGCGCCGGAAGAGCCGCAAGGCGAGCAGGCGCTCATCACCGGCGAGCGCCGCCAGCTCCTGCTTACCATCGCTGCCCTTCCAGATGCGGAAAGGCGCCAGATCGAAGGGATTGCAGCGGATGGCGGCGTGCCGCTCGATGCTCTCTATGGAGTGCTCAGGGCGCTCGGCGAGCAGCAGGTGCCGGCAGATTCCGAAGCGCTCGACAAACTGCTCAGAAGCCAAGCCGAGAAGCTCAAGACGATGATGGCCGAGCGGCAGGCGCTGGAAGCGGATGATCCCGAGATCGTGCGTCTGGCGAGCGCCGCCGACCGAGCCATCGCCGAAGGCGCCATCGCCACGGCCCGACGGTTCCTCGACCAGGCGGTGGCGCGCGTCGATGCCACCCGGGGAGCTGTCGATCAGGCGGAAGAGAAACTCAAGGCCAAGCGCCTGGCCGATGCCGCCGTCTATGAGCGGCGTGGACAGATTACCTTCCTCGCCTTCGACTATCTCGCCGCAGCCAGGGACTACCAAAGCGCCTTCGAGCTGGCTGAAAAGTGGGATGCCAGGAAGGCATGGTGGTACAAGGTGAGCGTCGCTTCGCTGCTCCAGCAACATGGCTTCAACAAAGGCGATCTGCCCACTCTCAGGCAGTCCATCGAGGTCTACCGCGAAGCTGTTGCCTTTGCATTGAGCAACGATGAGACGCGCGTCAAATTTGCGTACACCCAGGGTCAACTCGGCACTGCGCTTATGGAACTTGCCTTACGCGAGAACAACGCAGCCATGTTCGATGAGGCGGCGGCGGCCTATCGCGTAGTGGAAGAAAACCCCCTCCATAGCCGCGCTATCGATCCGCAAACATGGGCTGCGATACAGAACAATCTCGGCATCCTGCTCCAGGAGCAGGGTTTGCGGGAAAAAGGGACCGCAAAGCTGCGTCAGTCGGCAGCGGCTTTTCGCGCTGCGCTGGCGGCACGACCGCGGGAAAGCGATATCCATGCCTGGGCCAGGGCAATGAACAATCTCGGCAATACACTGCAATTCATCGGTGGGCGAGAGAACGACGTCACGACGCTCGAAGAGGCCGTCACTGCCCTGCGGGCTTCGCTCGAAGTGCGCACGCGTGACAGCACGCCCGTCGACTGGGCCTTGACCCAATACAATCTCGGCTTGGCGCTACGGGCACTTGGCCAAGCCAAGCCGGATAAGGATCTCATTCGTGAGGCTGCCAATGCTTTCCACCTGGCGCTCGAAGAAACGCCCAGGGCGCGTTTTCCGCTCAACTGGACCAAGATTCACGGCACTCTTTATGAAACTCTTCTGCTCCTGAGCGAGGACGAACAGGAAGAAGTGATCTCGTCATACCGCCGGGCGCTCGACAGTGATGCACGACTGCGCGATCCGCAGGCCTGGGCGAGAGTTCAGTACAATCTTGGAGCGATTCTCCTCTTGCTTGCCGGCCGCGATCCAACGACAAACAGGCTCGAGAACGCTGTCCAGGTTTTTCGCGCTGCCCTTGAGGTCCATTCGCGTGACCGTGACCGGCTCATCTGGGCTGATACTCAATACAACCTCGGCTTTGCTCTACATAAGCTCGGCCGGCGCGAGAGCGGGACAGTTCGCCTGGAGGAGTCGGCCAGCGCCTACCGGGAAGCCCTGCGCGAGCAGACCCGCGACTCCACCCCATTCGAATGGGCCAAGACGATGGCCGCCCTTGGCCAAACCCTGCAAGCACTCGGCCAGAGAAAGAAGAGCGCAACCGACCTGGAGGAGGCGATCCGCAGCTACGAGGCTGCTATTCAAGGGTTCGGGCAGGCAGGCGCCACTTCGGATGCCAAATCGGCGGAACGCGGACTTGTGCTGGCCCGCGCATTGCTTGAGCTGGTCCGCAAACCCTGAAAATACGGCGATATAGCCCGCGCATTGACCCCTCCCCGGCCATCGCCTATCTCAAGCGTCATGACGAAGCGCGATATCATCATCTTGCCCGATCCCTTGCTCAGGACCGTCTCGAAGCCGATCCGGACGGTCGATGCGGCCACCCGCAAGCTCATGGATGACATGCTGGAGACCATGTATGAGGCGCCGGGCATCGGGCTCGCCGCCGTCCAGATCGGCGTTCCCCAGCGCCTGGTGGTGATCGACACCAGCAAGGAAGACGAAGAGAAGAAGCCCTTGTTCCTCGTCAATCCCGAGATCACCTGGTCGAGCGAGGAAGAGTCGGACTACGAGGAAGGCTGCCTGTCGATCCCCGAATTCTTCGACATGGTGACGCGGCCCAGGGAGGTCAAGGTCCGCTATCTCGACCGCCAGGGCGAGGCCAAGGAAATGCACTGCTCGGGCGTCCTCGCCACCTGCGTGCAGCATGAGATCGACCATCTCAACGGCGTGCTGTTCATCGACTACATCACCAAGCTGAAGCGCGACCGGGTGGTCAAGAAATTCACCAAGGCGCAGAAGCTCGCCAAGAGCGGAGCCTGACGCTTGCGCCTCGTCTTCATGGGCACGCCGGATTTCGCCGTGCCCACGCTGGCCGCCCTTCTCGATGCCGGCCATGACGTCGCCGCCGTCTATTCGCAGCCGCCGCGCCCGGCCGGCCGCGGCATGTCGGAGCGGCTGTCGCCCGTGCATCATTTCGCTTTGACCCACAATCTCGAGGTCCACACGCCCTTGTCGCTCAAAGGGGCGGAAGAACAGAAGGCCTTCACGGCCCACAAGGCGGATGCCGCCGTGGTCGTCGCCTATGGGCTGCTGTTGCCGAAGGCCATCCTCGATGCGCCGCGCAAGGGCTGCTTCAATGTGCATGCCTCGCTCCTGCCGCGCTGGCGGGGCGCCGCCCCTATCCAGCGCGCCATCATGGCGGGCGATGCCGAAACCGGCGTCACCATCATGCGCATGGCGGAGGGCCTCGACACTGGCCCCATGTGCCTTCAGGGCCGCGGTCCCATCCAGGCCACCACCACGGCGGGCCTGCTGCATGACAATCTCATGCATCTGGGCGCCCGCCTCATGGTCGAGGCGCTGAAGCAGCTCAGGCGCGGCGCGCTCGCCTGCACGCCGCAGCCGGAAGCCGGCGTCACCTATGCGAAGAAGATCGACAAGGGCGAAACCGGGATCGACTTCACCGGGACCGCGACCGAGGTGCGCAACCATATACACGGCCTGTCGCCTTTTCCCGGCGCCTGGTTCCGGCTCGACCAGGAAGGCCGCACATTCCGCATCAAGGTCCATCTGTGCGAGATCGCCGACGGCAAGGGCAAGCCCGGCGAAGTCATCGACGACAAGCTCACCATCGCCTGCGGCGAAGGCGCCATCCGCCTGCTCAGCCTGCAGCGCGAAGGCAAGAGCGCCATGGGCCTCGAGGAATTCCTGCGCGGCTTCTCGGCGCCGAAAGGGACGGTGGTGGGGTAGCATGCCTCTCCCTCCGCCGCGCGAAGCGCGGGGAGGGTGGCGCGCGGAACGCGCGACGGGTGGGGTGTCCACGCGGGGAAGTCTCCCAAGCAAAGAACTTTGCAAGCGCTTCGCGTAATTACTGAATACATCACGGCGGAGAGACCCCACCCGTCCGCCCTTCGGGCGTCCACCCTCCCCGCGCTGCGCGCGGCGGAGGGAGTGCTTACTGTGGACCGCTCGCCGCGACATCGCCCACCGGCACATCAACCTTCACATGGCCGGCTTTCTCGAAGGTGAGCGTGACTTCAAGATGGTCGCCCTTCTTGAGCGGCGCCTTCAGTCCCATCAGCATCACATGCATTTTCTTCGGCGCAAGCGCCACGGTTTCCTTGGGGCCGATCGCCAGCGTCCCGAGGTGGCGCATGCTGGCCACGCCGTTCTCCTCGACGGTCTCGTGCAGCATCGCCATATTGGCGGCATCGGTCTGGATCGCGGTGAGCTGATCGGGCGTCGCCCCGTCATTGCGGATGGTGAAATAAACGGCACCGGTCTTGGCGACCGGCGTCGCCGACGCTCGCGCGAATGCATCGCTCACCATCACGTCGCCGGCATGCGCCGCTTGCACGACCGAGATCGCGGCGGCAACCGTCAGGCCAATGGCAGCGGAGAGTTCAAGGATGAGTCGGCGCATGGATATCTCGTGCCCTTCGATATGGGCACGATTGTGAAAAGACGCCAGCGGCTAAGCGTCGCGGAAGTCACGCCGGGCGATGCAGGGCGCGATCATCGGCCGTCGCCGGTATCCACCATTCGCGCCCGCGCGGCGTCTCCACATAGTCGGGCCATGGGAAATCGAGCGGCGGCGCATAGTCGCACCAAGGCTTCGTCTCGCCGTCACACGCCAGACGCTCTTCATATTCCGTCCTTGTGCGCCGCAGCATCTCCTTGTCGGTCAGCAGATCGAGCATCGTGCCGGCGATGGTCCTCGCCGCAGTGGCGACGGTCGGGTCGATGGTCGCCGGAATGCCGCCCAGCGCATTCATCACCCAGTCGGGATAGGCGAAGCCCTGCGGCGCCTTCAGCGTGGCGCGGCCGATATAGAAACGCACCGTCGGCGCATGCCATGTCATGTCGGTATAGTCATCCGACGTATAATGCGTCTGCCAGGCCGGTATCGTGGCGCGGATCTTCCGCTCGGCCTCCTGTGGCGTGATCAGCTGCTCGATCTCGTCGATGAAGGGCCGCGCCATGGGTGACAGCCCGAGTTCGCGCTGAATGGCCTGCGCCACCGTGACGGCATCGGCGCCGAAACGCGGCGGGCCGGCGCGCTCCAGATTGCGATAGGTGATCTCGGCCATGGCATGATTGGCAAGGCCGGGGCGCGATTTCGACACCCAATGCCGGCGCCAGCTGCAATGGGCGGCAAGGGCGGCGCTCTCGGCATTGCGGTCGAGCACCGCGAAGATATTCTCGAGCATGGCGCGATCGGGTGTGCGCGCCGCGAACAGGATCTGCGCCATTTGCGCCGCGAGATTGTCGGCCGTGGCCTGGCCGCTGGCCAGGATCGTCTCATTGAGCGTCCAGGTGCCGGTATGCGGCAGCATGTGGTCGCGCATCATCTTGGAGAGCGTATACATGGCGACGACCGCATCATTGGCGCCGGGTGCGCGCGCCGAAGTATGCGCCGCCGGTATGGGTCCCTTCGCCGCGTCCCTGAGCCAGGTTTCCGGCGCCTCGCACAGGAATTCATAGATCGCCGCATAATAAGGCCCGCAATGCGTGTCCCACCGGCAGGTGTTGCAATAGGGCAGCATGTAGAAGGGGTGGAAGGAGATGATCGCATCGAGCCCGTCATAATAACCGCGCGCGGCATGGATGGGCTTCGATCCCCTCACCTTCTCGGCGGGCTCGCCCATGAAGCGGATGGTGCCCTGGATGCCGTGCTTCTGCATCGCGGCTTTCGCGGCGAGCGCGCCGACCAGCGCGCCCATCCCCAAGGCCGAGTGCGGATCGGTATGTCCGCCGGCGAAGCGCGACAACCCCTTACGGGGACTGCGATAGGTGTCGGCGATCTGGCAGTTGCCCGGCACCGCGTCATATTCGGCATAGGCCATGACGGCAGGGCCCTTGCCATTCGACCAGGTGCCTGAGAAGGCGGTCGGCATGCCGCCCGAGCCCGTCTCGACGCTGAAGCCCTCGGCCTTGAGACGGGCCACATACCATTCGGCCGAGCGGTATTCGCGCCAGGCGGTCTCGGCGAGGTTCCAGATATGCGCGTTCCATTGCGACCAGTCACCCTGCCGCTGGTCGACAAAGGCAGAGGCCGTCTCATATGCAGTTTCGGTCATGAAATATCCCGTTCAACGCAATGCCTGGGCGAGCTTGCGGATCGAGGCGTCGATCACCGCCTCATCGAAGCCCGCATAGCCCAGAACCAGCCCCTGCCGGAACGGCTCGCCGGCAAAATAGTCGGAGAGAGCGGGTGCCAGCAGCCCCGTCTCGGCGGCACGCTTCGAGGCCTCGCGGTCACTCATCCCGCGGCTGAGGGTGCAGATCAGATGCATGCCGGCGGGTTCGGGCGCCGTCGCCAGGACATCGCCCGCATGACGCGCGATCGCGTCGCGCAGGGCTTGCTGGCGCTTCGTATAGAGACGGCGCATGCGCCTGATATGGATGGCGTAGTGGCCGAGGCGCATGAAATCGGCGAGCACCGGCTGCAAGAAGAGCGACACACGGGCGCCCCGCTCGCGCATGACGGCGGAGATGTCGTTGATCAGGTTGCGCGGCACCACGAGATAGCCGATGCGGAGGCCCGGCAGCATGGTCTTGGAGAACGATCCCAGCGAGATGACGACACCCGCCTCGTCGACGCCCATCAGCGCCGGCAGCGGCTTGCCGTGATAGCGGTATTCGCTGTCATAGTCGTCCTCGATGATCCAGGTCTTGCGCAGCCTCGCCCATTCGAGAAGCGCCAGGCGGCGGCCAAGCGGCATGGTCATGCCGAGCGGATAATGGCGCGCCGGCGTCACCACGGCGGCGCGGGCATCGCGCGGCCCTTTGGCGATATCGAGACCGTCTTCATCGACAGGGATGGACACGGTCCTGAGCCCCAGCTCCGAGAAGGTCTTGCGGATCAGGACATAGCCCGGCTCCTCGATGACGACCTTGTCGCCGCGCTTGAGGATGCTTTGCGCCAGGAGCTCGAGCGCTTCGCCGGCGCCGCTGGTGATCACCACCTGCTCGGGCGCGCAGCGCATGCCGCGAAAGGCGCGCAGATGGTCCGCAATGGCCAGACGCAGGGGCGCCCAGCCCAGGGGATCGGGCGAGGCCAGAAGCTCGCGGATCGGGTTGCGCCAGGTCTTAAGCATGAGCTTGGCCCAGATCTCATGCGGGAAGAGCGCCAGCTCCGGTGCCGCCGGCTGGAACGGCCTCACCTCGTCGGGACGCGGCAGCACATTCCCGGCCAGCGGCGCCGCCTGCACGGCGGAGCGCAGCACATGGTCGGGAAGATCGGGGGCGACGAAGACACCGGAGCCGTGGCGGCCTTCGGCATAGCCTTCGGCAATGAGCTCATCCACCGCCGCGACGACGGTGGCGCGCGACACGCCGAGCTCCTCGGCATAGACCCGGCTCGAAGGCAGGCGCGCGCCGGGGGCGATCGCCTGCGCCAGGATGAGGCGCTTGAGCTCGGAAGCGAGCTGGCGATGCAAGGGTTCGCGGTCGGCGCGGTCGAGGCTGATGCCGGCAAGCGCGGCTTCCCCGAAAGTGGACTGTCCCTCTCTTCGCGATGTGGCCATTTTCATCAGTCCACTTCTGCCACAAGGATCGGACCTTGAACAGAGGCCGGAGCCGGGACCACGCGCCATGCTTAGCGAAGACATGAAAACCATCATCGGCGCCTATCCGCTGGGCTTCGTCGCCAGCGTCAATGCGGACGGGACGCCCAATCTTTCGCCCAAGGGCACATTCGTCGTGCTGAACGACCGGCAGCTCGTCTTCGGCCATATCCGCTCGCCCGGCACCATGGGCAATATCGCCAAGCGCCCCGTCATCGAGATCAATTTCCTCGATGTCCTGGCGCGCAAGGCGGTGCGGGTGCGCGGCCGCGCCTATATGTTCGCCAGGAGCGCGCCTGAATTCGCCGGCCTCTTCGCCGCGCTCGCGGGCTGGAAAGGCTATACCGAGGTGATGAAAGCCGTGGTGCGTGTCGACATCGAAACAGCGAGCCTCATTCTTTCCCCTGCCTATGACCTCGGTCACACGGAGGCCCAGTTGCGGGAACAGTACAAGGCGAAATTCGCATCGCTTTGAGGGTTCCCCATGGGGAAGCGGCTGCGCCGGATGCGGAAACGACATTGAAAGAAGCAATACTCTCCGCATTTACCATCCATGTCTTGCGTCTTTATTTCGTTTGAATCTCCCCGCTATAATCAGTGCGTGGAGGCTCGATCATGATCCGTATTGCCCAAACCCTTCTCGTCGCTTCGCTCCTCGCGTTCACGCCAGCCATCTCCGTGCTGGCGCAATCGGACGCCGAGATCAGCAAGACGCTCGACACGCTCTTCGGCAGCCACAAGCCCTATCAGGACTTCCTGGCCGGGCTGCAGAAGGCGGTGGCGGCGGCGGACAAGACCGCGGTCGCCGGCATGATCAGCTATCCGCTCAAGACGAAAATCGCCGGCAAGGCCACGACGCTGCACAATGCGAAGGAATTCGCCGCGCATTACGATGCGCTGGTGACGCCCAAGGTCGCTGCCGCGGTCAAAGGCCAGACCTATGCCAAGCTCTTCGCCAATGCCGAGGGCGTCATGATCGGGGACGGAGAGGTCTGGTTCAGCGGCGTCTGCAGCGACAACGCCTGTGCAAAGCAGACGGTCC
This sequence comes from Taklimakanibacter lacteus, assembly GCA_003576695.1. GTDB lineage: Bacteria > Pseudomonadota > Alphaproteobacteria > Rhizobiales > Aestuariivirgaceae > Taklimakanibacter > Taklimakanibacter lacteus. Next base: position 526 of record QOZQ01000003.1, on the reverse strand, counting down.
AGGTCACCGCCATCAACCAGTAGACGTTCGAGGTCTTATGCTCTGCCCGTAAATCGCCTCTTGCAATCGTGGGCTGAAGCGTGAGATTTGGAAAATTCCATCCTGAAGGACATGCGCCGGATTAATGTGCAAGTGCGTCTTGGTTCGGTGCGCGCCGAGACTGACATTGTGCTTTTAAGGTCAGGGCCTAGGAACTTTTGCAAAATAAAAAGCCTGTCGATACCGAGGCGGAATCCCTGTTATTTTCCAACGGGAATTCCCTGTTTCAAAATGCCAACCCATTGATATTGCTGGACCGACGACTCGTATTGCAAATATTCCCTGTAATTCCCTGTAATTCCCTGTATCCGGCCCGTGGTGAAGCGAAAGGAGACCGAGGAAGCGACACCTATGCCTGTCCATAAACCGCTCGTTTTTCATTACTGAGTCAGAAGGTCACGGACTAAAGTCTCAGAGAATCAGTTAGTTGTGGGATTCCTGTCGAATGGAGGCTGCGATGGATCTCCGAGGAACTAACGACAGTGAG
>QOZQ01000024.1 GCA_003576695.1 Taklimakanibacter lacteus | reverse complement strand
AATATCAAGACCAATGGTGGTAATCTTCGTCATGGTGGATGGCTCCTCAGATGGATCTTACAACGGACCCATCTTGGCACATCAGATGCCGCTGGCGGGCGCCGTCCACCACATCACCAAAGTCCGATAGTTTTGTGCACTGTCACCGAAACCCCTAGTCTAGAAGGCGCTCCCGTTTACCCACTGTAATACGTATGAAAGGACGGGGCTTTTCTTTCCCCAGGGACATGGCAGACTGCCCCTCCATAGCGACAAGCAAGGGGACGATGCATTGTTCGGTATGCTGGACTACAGAGCCCACAAGCTCTATTGGCTGCTACTTGTCCCTCTTGCTCTAGCTGCGATTGCGCTTTCCTTCTTACTGCTGTTCGCAGTTTTCGTTTATGCCCGCACGTTCAGTTACCCAACAATAGTTCAGTTCGGAATTGCTGTGGCTCTCTTCGAACTCGGAATGATAGCGCTGCAAATCCTCTTCGCGATCCTGTCGTGGGCAGTCCGGAAGATATTCTTTTTCGTAGTGGACGTTGAACCAGCCGAAGGACGCAACAAGATAGAGGCGGAGGCCGTGTTAGTCGGCGGCAATGTCGTTCGATACATCATGAAACTTAAGTATCAGCCAAGGCGATTCGACGATGATGACGAAGCAGCTCTCATCAGGGCTTCGAAGAAGTCACAGGGTGGGATAGTAAGAGCCCTCAGGTTCTTCAGTGGTGGCGAGGGTTCAACGCTATTCACATCCACCCCCCGTCATCGAATAGAGGCCATTGTCGACGAAGTTCGAACAAGGGAGCATGACCGCACCTCCGTCGCTAGATTCATAGACAGTGAGGCTGAGTTATACCTGCGCCAGCGAGGCATGTGGCCATCAGGACTTGAACAGTTCTTAATGTCACAATGGGGTCGCTATCTCGTCTATCGCTACTCTTTCCTGATCTTGTTCTTTGCAGTTGGCGCACTTTTCCCTAAGTTAATGTGAAATTGGCTGAGAACAAAGCAACGCGATGACAAAAGCAATCTTCATCCTTGTGTTCTCGATTACCAGCGGTGGCAGCACCATCGAAGGACAAGTCGAGCAGTCTTTCGCGACCAGGAAAGAATGTATGGCCGAGCGAGAAAAGTTGCTCGAAGCCCACCGCAAAACTTTCTCGCAAGGTGCTGGCGACAGCATTATGGCTCGTTGCAAGCAAGTGAAGCAATAAATACCGACTTATAGGGACACGGTGATGATCTCAGATCGCCCCCATGACCGTGCGGTCGAGGTCACCATCGTTACGCCGGATGGTGCGGATTTCGGGATTTCGGGGATTTCGGTGATGTGGTGGACGGCGCCCGCCAGCGGCATCTGATGTGCCAAGATGGGTCCGTTGTAAGATCCATCTGAGGAGCCATCCACCATGACGAAGATTACCACCATTGGTCTTG
>QOZQ01000023.1 GCA_003576695.1 Taklimakanibacter lacteus | reverse complement strand
GTCGCCCGTGAAGAAGCTGATTTCAAGCTGGGATAAGCCGGGGCCGGGGATTGTGGAGCGTGTCAGTCTCCCCATCAGCTTGGGCAAAGCCGATCAGCCGGGCGAGGCATAGGCACCATAAAAGCCTGAGCCAGCGGATCAGGCGGCGGAAGTTGTAGCCGGCGGCGGCGAGGACGGCATTGATGGCATCGCCGTGGTGATGCCAGAGATAATTGCGGCCCATTCGATGTTCGGATTTGAGGTGGCCGATGACCGGCTCGACGGCGGATCTCCGTCGCAGCTCGCGTTTGATCTTCGGCGTCATCCGCCGCTTCTGGCCTGACGTGAAGACCCTGAACTTGTAATCGGGCGGCGCATTGTGGCCGCGATAGCCCTTGTCGGCGAGGATGCGCTCGATGGTGTTGCCGACGAGCGCCTGCATTTCCGGGATGACGGTCCTGAGGGTGTGGCCGTCATAGGGGTTGCCGGGCAGCGCCTTCACATGGGTGACGAACTGACCGCCCTTGGCATGTGCCAAGGTTGTCGCGACCGAGACCTTGACGCCGAATTCGTAAGGCCTGTGCGCCTTGCCCTTGCCGATGCACTCGACCTCGGGTGCGTGCAACGAATAAACCTTTGGTCCACGCTGGCGCTGCTTCTGATCGAGCACCCGTCGGGCCAGGGCCAACATGCGGGCGAGGGCAATTTTGCCGAGCAAATCGACATTGCCTTCGATCTTGCGGGCAATGTCGCGGATGACGCGGCCGAGATAGGTTTTGAGCTTGCGCAAGGCTCGGTTGGCGCGCTTGAACTGCTTGGCGTGAGCATAGCGCTGGTGCTGGATGAGAGCGAACTTGCCCACCCGCACATAGGATTGGCGCAGCTTGATGCCGTGCCTGGCGGCGAGCCGCACCAGGATCTCGCGGGCCCGGTTCACAAGCCGCGCGTCGGTCGGGAACATGATGTTCTTGGGCTGCACCGTGGTGTCGACAATGATGCGGTTGAGATCGGTGGGCTTGATCGCCTCGGTCCTGGTGGCAACCGATAGGCTCTCCTGGAGCAAAGCCTGCAGCTTCTCCTCACCCATCCGCTGGCGCCAGCGCGTCAGCGAGGAGCGATCGAACACCAGGCGGTGCTGGAAGAACTCCTCGCCGCAGAAGAACTGGTAATAGGGGTTCTCCACCCAGCGCTCGCACAACACCTCATCGGAGAGGTCGTAGGTGTGCTTCAGGATCGCCAGTCCCGCCATCAGTCGCGTCGGCAAAGGCGGCCGGCCCGGCTTGTCCTCGTAAACCTCACCGAAGCGCTGCTCGAGAAACGACCAGTCGACCGTCATCGCCAGCTTCACCAGCGGATGGCTCATGTCGATGATGGCATCCAGCCGCGAGCGCAAGAGATCGGCCTGCCCGGTGTCGCGTCGTTCGTTTGGTCGCATCGTCGCCTCCGATGTGACAACAGAATCACGACCGGCGATTCGACGGAATCCCAAAAACGAAATTGCAAGCTTTTGAGGCCTCAACCCCCCAAAGCATGCAAACTCAATGCCGGCCTTCTTCCGAAAATCGAATCCCAATCAATGGCTTGGAAGTTCTTCACGGACGACT
>QOZQ01000022.1 GCA_003576695.1 Taklimakanibacter lacteus | reverse complement strand
CCCGGATTTCTCACACGGCCATTGGATATTGCCAAACGGAGTGTCGGTCTGTCTTGGGCTTCTCGCGTTATGAGCATTTCAGCGATTTCAGCCGCCCTGCGGGCGAGCTTGATCAGCTCGGCGCGCCGGCGTTAGCTGTCAGGATTATGTGGACGGGGCCTCTGGTTCGTCAGGGCGCCCGTTGGGCGAGCAAGGCATGTGCGGCGGCGAACTCGCGCTGATAGGGACAGCCCGACGCCATGGCGATCTTGATGCGCCGGACGCTGATCCGCACCAGCGCGCCGATCTTGAGAAGCTTGAGACGGATGGTGCCGCATGCCGCCTTGGCGAACTGGGTGTGCTTGAGCGCGATGCGGCGCAAGGCGCAGAGCAGCACATAGGCCATGGATGCGAACCACAGGCGCAACTGGTTGGCTTGCATGCTCGCCGCCGAGGTGCGATCGGCAAACAGATCGCCCTGGCATTCCTTGATGCGGTTCTCCATGTCGCCGCGGGCGCAATAGATGTTCTCGTAGAGGCGGCGTGCGGCATGTTCATCCGAGGTGAGCGAGGTCACCACGAAGCGGGGATTGGCTTCTCCTCCAGTGTGTTCGGCCTTGCCCACCACCCGGCGTCTGGCGCTCCAGCTGTCGCGTGTCGTCCATAGAAAGTCCTTGAACCGGCGTTGAGGCTTGCCGCTCTTGCGACTGTGCGCGGCTGCCTCCTCGAGTTCGGCGGCAATCTCGCCGACCAGCCGCGCGTTGCGGGCCAGGCCGAACAGATAATCGACCTTATTGGCCTCGCACCACGCCATCAGCTCCTCGCGGGCAAAGCCCGAATCGGCCCGCAGCAGAATGCGGGTCCGCGGCCAGTGGGCGCGGATTTGCCCGACAAGACGGGCGATCTCCTCGACCGCGCCGGCCGAGGCGTCTATGTTGGAGCGCCTGAGCTTGGCCGCCAGCAGATGATGGCCGCAGAACACATAGAGCGGCAGATAGCAGTAGCAGTCGTAATAACCATGGAAGAAGCGGCCTTCCTGATGACCATGCAGCGGATCGTCAGTGGCATCGAGATCGAGAATGATCTGCTTCGGCGCCCGAGCATGGGCGTTGAGGAACACATCGACCAGAAGCTTCTCGACCGCCGCACCGTCATGGCTGATCTTGTGATAGCGCGTCGCCACAGACCGGCTCAGTTCCAGCCGGTTGAGCGTACTCTTGCCCGCCACCGGCGCGCAGTCCCGGCGCCGCGCCTGAAGCTTGCCTGCCAGTAACGCCATCACCGGATCGTGGCGCAACTCGTCATGATCGTTGAGATCCTCATAGCCCAGCGCAATCCCGAACACCCGCTGGCCGACCAGCGTCACAACCTCATGCTCGATCAGCTCAGGGCAGCGCTGGTCCCGAAAGCAAGCCGCAAACCTATCGATCAGCCTGATCGCCCGATCCGTCGAGCCCAGCAACAGCGCCCCGGCATCAGAAGTGATCGTCCCGCCGTCAAACGAAGCAACTACTTCACGGTTTTCAACACGTGCAAATCCAAACAAATCCGTTATACAATCTGTCGGCATCGGAGCGCTCCTCGAATCCATCGAAGTTATTGCAGCACAACAACTTTCGCTGATTCGGCGCTCCGATGCGCTCCTTAGTTTGAGAAATCCGGGCTA
>QOZQ01000021.1 GCA_003576695.1 Taklimakanibacter lacteus | reverse complement strand
CAAAAACGAAATTGCAAGCTTTTGAGGCCTCAACCCCCCAAAGCATGCAAACTCAATGCCGGCCTTCTTCCGAAAATCGAATCCCAATCAATGGCTTGGAAGTTCTTCACGGACGACTAGATGCGATGATCGCGGCAACAGCAATCGATAGAAATCTGCATGTGGTCACACGAAATGTCGCCCATTTCGAGCCGCTCGGCGTCGCCTGCATTAACCCTTGGCGATATGGCGCCTCAGACTGAAAATCCCATCGCCCGCAGATCGCGGCCCAGTGCCTCAGGGGACGTAAAATGGATCGCCTGCATGCCGGCGGCGCGGGCGCCTTCGACATTGCGGAGGCTGTCGTCGATGAATACCGCCGTCTCGGGGGTCACGCCATAACGCGTGAAGAAGAGATCGAATATCTCGCGGCCGGGCTTCAGCAGGCGCTCGTCGCCCGAGACGACGATGCCCTCGAATATGTTCAGGAAGTCGAAGCGTTGCAGCGCCTCGCGGAACTTGTCCTGGTTCCAGTTGGTGATGGCATAGACCGGGACCCTGTTGTGCTTGAGGGCCTTCAGGATATCGACGCTGCCCGCGATAGGACCTGAGATCGTCTCATGCCAGTGCTCGTCGAAGGCGCGGATCATCGGATGCCATTCGGGGGGATGCTCCCTGACCAGGATCTCGACCGCATCGGCGAAGCTGCGTCCCCTGTCCTGCTCGATATTCCAGGCCGGCGTGCAGATATTGGTGAGGAACCACTCCATGCGCTCTTCCTCGCCTTCGAAGAAGCGGCGATAGAGATTGCGCGGATCCCAGGCGACGAGGACATTGCCGATATCGAAGACGACGGTGGTCGGGTTCTTTGTCATTTCCTGCCCTTGTCGAAAGGATTGCGGCCGCCGCGCCGGTTGAAACGCAGGGGCGTGCCCCAGAGCTCGAAGGTCTCTCTTATCCCGTTCATCAGATAGCGCACATAGCTTTCCGGCAGATGTTCGAGCTGGTTGCCGAACAGCGAAAAGGTGGGCGGGCGGGCATTGACCTGCGTCACATATCTGATCTTGATGCGGCGGCCCGAGGGAGCGGGCGGCGGATTGCGCTCCAGCATGGTCTCGAGCCAGCGGTTGAGCTGGCCGGTCGAGATGCGGCTGTTCCATTTCTCGACCGCCACGAAGACCGCTTCCATGAGGCGATCGAGCCCCTTCTCGTGATGCGCCGAGATCGGAACGATGGTGACGCCGCGGATCTCGGGCAGGATATCGGCCATATCATCCTTGATATCCTTGAGGCGCTTCTGCTTGTCCTCGACCAGGTCCCATTTCGACAGCGCAATGACGACGGCCCTGCCCTCCTGGGCAGCCAGATCGGCAAGGGTGAGGTCCTGGCGCTCGATCTCAATTCCGGCGTCGATCAGCACCACCACCGCGTCGGCGAAACGGATGGCGCGCAGGCCGTCGGCGACGGCGAGCTTCTCCACCTTGCCGGTGACGCGTGATTTGCGCCTGATCCCGGCCGTATCCCACAAGGTGACGGGCTTGCCGCGCCACGACCAGTCGATGGCTATGGCATCGCGGGTGATGCCCGCCTCAGGCCCCGTCAACACCCGATCCGTCCCCAGAAGCGCATTGATGAGGGTCGATTTGCCGGCATTGGGCTGGCCGATGATGGCGAGCTTCAGCGGCCGGTTCGCAATCTCTTCTTCGTCTTCTTCATCGCCTTCCGGCTTGTCCTCGCCCTTCACAAAGGGCAGAAGCGCGTCATAGAGGCCGTCCATGCCCTCGCCATGCTCGGCAGAAATGGCGATGGGATCGCCCAGCCCCAGCGAGAAGGCCTCGAGCGCCCCCGCCTCGCCCGCTTTGCCTTCCGACTTGTTGGCGAGCACGATGACCGGCTTGCCGTGGCGCCGCAACCTCGAAGCAAATTCCCGGTCGACCGGGGTCACGCCGGCGCGCGCATCGATGACGAACAGGCAGACATCGGCATCGGCGATCGCCGTTTCCGACTGGGCGCTCATGCGGTCCTCGAGGCTGCCGCGCGGCGCATCATCGAGGCCGGCCGTGTCGAATATCCGGAACGTCAGGTCGGCGAGCCGGCCATCGCCCTCGCGCCGGTCGCGGGTGACGCCGGGCTGGTCATCGACCAGCGCCAGCTTGCGGCCGACCAGCCGGTTGAACAGCGTCGACTTGCCGACATTGGGCCGGCCGAGAATGGCGACTTTGGCGGTCATGTTCGGCTCGCAAATCCCGGTTCGTCATCCCGGCGAAAGCCGGGATCCCCAGAATAAGAGCAATCTGGGAAACACTGCCAGCGCGGATAGAATTTAGTGGGCCCCGGCTTGCGCCGGGGTGGCGGAAGAAAAGAACGGGGCATCTTGTAACCGATGCGCCGCGTTAGCGCAAAGCGATCAGCTCGGCATCGTCCGAGAGAAGATAGACCGTGCCATTGGCGATGACGGGCGCGATATAGAAGGCCTCGCCGACCTTTGTCGTGTTGAGGATCTCGCCGGTCTGCGCCGAGATGCTGGCCAGCTGGCCATCGGAGCTTACCGCGAGCAGACGGCCGCCGCCCAGGACGGGACCGGCCCAGACCTTGGCCGGCAGTTCCTTGCTCCATCGTACCGCACCGGTGCGGCGCGACAGCGCCATCAAGTTCTTGCCATTGACGATGACGAAGACATGGTCTCCCGCGACCCAGGGCGTCTGCGAGCCGGAAATGTCGCGCGTCCATTGACGCTCGCCGTTGCTGAGCGAAAAGGCGGCCATGCGCCCGGCATTGGAGATCGCAAAGACCTGGCCGCTCTCGATCACTGGCCGGCCGGCGACGCTGCCGATATTGGTGGCGGTCGCGGTCGGATCGCTCGAGGTGAGCGCGTCGCTCCAGGCCTCGAGACCATCGCTCGCATTGAAGGAAATGATCTCGCCCACCGTTGTCGGGATCACGACAAAGCCCTGGGCCACGGCCGGGCTCGGGCTCGAGGCGACGGTCGCCCGCCCGCCAGTGCCCTGATATTTCCACAGCTCGCCACCATCAGTGGCGCGCAACGCAAATACCTCGTTGCTCGATCCGGTGAAATAGATGGCGCCATTGGCGACAGTAGGTGCTGCGCGCACCGGAGCACCGAGCTTCTTGCGCCACAGTACGGCGCCGGTCGACGCATCGAGCGCCAAAGCCTCGCCGAAAACGGATGTGGCATAGATGCGCTGGCCATCGGAAGCGAGGCCGCCGCCAAAAGCGCGGGTGCTCTTGCCTTCCGGGATGAGCGAGACGCGCCAGGCCCGGCCGCCGCCCGAGGTACGGATCGCCGTCACATTGTTGCGCGAGTCGAGCACATAGGCGACGCCGCCGACAATGATCGGACTGGCGACGATGCGGCCTTCGCTCGATGAGCCTTCACCGGCGCTGGCCGACCAGGCACGAGTCAGCGTGGCGCCGGCCGAGAGATTGCCGAAGGAATTGGTGGCCTGGCCGCCAGGCTGGGCCCAGCTTGCATTGGTCTCGGCCGTCGGGATGATGATGGGTTCGCTCGAGGTCTCCTGCGGAAGCGAGGTATCGCCGGGCGACAGCACGCTTTCGCGCTTGCCGGGCAGCACCGTGTCCTTCTCGCCGGTGACGTTTTCCAGGAGCTTCGATGCCGAGCCGCAACCGGTCAGAAGCAATGAGGTGGCCAGGATCGGCCAGAGCCTGATGTTCAGCATAATCAGTTCATTTCCTTCCGCATGATCTGATCCGAAAAGTCGAGCAACTTTTCGGGATCATGCTTTTCCTTCCGCATGATCTGATCCGAAAAGTCGAGCAACTTTTCGGGATCATGCTTTTCCTTCCG
>QOZQ01000020.1 GCA_003576695.1 Taklimakanibacter lacteus | reverse complement strand
AGGTCAAGACTGCACCACAGGCCGTAGACATGACTGCATCCTGCGCACTGCCCACAAAAATCGCTTCGCAAACCTCTTGCCAACAGGGCGCCGTCCAGACATGACAGTGCATTTAATTGCTCTTGCCCCGCTTTGGCTTGGGCCCGCGCTTGCCAGGCATCAGATCTCGCCCGGTCTTGCGCTCGATCCGCCGGAGGAAGCCCGGCTCTCCCAATGGCCGCCCGATGGTCTCCGCTGCCCTGAGCCTACGCAATAGATCCGCATCCGCTTCGCGCTTCAGCATCTCGCTCATATCGGGAAACCGGTCCAGCACCGGCTGCGTCCGGGTGAGCCCGTCCGCAATGCCTCTCTGATAGGCGCGCGCACTCGACCATCGCCAATCCTGCGCCCGCCCCACGAGCCGGGCCCGCACCGGATTGAGCATCACATAGACGAGGGCGGCGGCGAGATGATCTTCGTCCATGACGGCGCAGCCGAAGCGGCCCTGCCAGAAATGGCCGCTGCGCTTGCGCCGCGCATGGATGATGCCGGCATAGCGGCGATGCACCGGCGCCAGCGCACGCCGCAGGCCGTCCTCGTCCGAGGGCTCCAGGATCAGGTGAACATGGTTGGGCATCAACACCCAGGCCCAGCAGGCGACGCCCGCGGCTTTCAGGCTTTCGGCCAGGAGATCGCGATAGAGCGCGTAGTCGGCATCGTCGAAGAACGTGCGCTGACGGCCATTGCCACGCTGGGTGACATGATGCGGCAGGCCGGGGATAACGATACGGGCAAGGCGGGCCATGGACGGAGGATCACATGGAGCGGCTCTTCAGTCAAATTAAATGCACTGTCACCGAAATTCCTGTCACCGAAATTCCCTGTCACCGAAATTCCCCAAATCGGTCATCTATTGCCCCCTAACGGCTGAGAACGAGTTACTCCCGAACCTTTGTTGTAAAAGCGCTCATCATCGAGCGAAATCAACGTCAGCAACAGGCAAAAAATCAGCGAGCCGATATAGCCGAGGCCGCCTGGCCAAACAAAATACGAAAAATATACATCCGAAATTCCCTGTATCTCAGTCGAGTGCTTCAATCTGTTCGGAAGATTCATCATCATGTCAATGGCAAGAACATTCATCATGTTGCAAAACAGAAAGCTTAGATAACGCTGCCTATCAGACATTGGAGGAAGGGAAGCCACATTCGCTCTGGCCATGGCTGTTATTACAAGACAGCAAAGCACTCCAAGCGACAACAATCGCAGCACATCGACAATTCCAGCTTTCAGCAGGTTGATTTCCGAAATTCCGTTATTGATCAGATTATCAAAATATCCTGTTCGAACACAAATATTGAGCGGCAGGCAACTCACATCGTCGGGTATTAGATGATACCGAACTATAAAATAGAAAATGATGGCAAGACCTACCGAGCAAATTGCACTAAGAAGCAGCGAAACTCTGTTGTTGATCTTTACGAGTATATCGATAAACGCTCCCAGAGCCGAAAACGGCAACACGAGCTTCCAATTGAAGTCCAAAAGAAGACTGGACGTCAGAAAGAAGTAGACCGTAACCGAATAACGATACAACTTCAGATTACCTAGCCAGGGTGCGCTCACACGAGGACCTCAGATCTTGAGCGCCGGCGTACTGGTCCGAAGACCTCACTTCGGCAGCTTCCGAAGTCTTGGATTTCGGTGACATGGATTTCGGGATTTCGGTGACAGTGCTGGACTGCACCCCTTGAGTGAGACACGGTAATTTCGGTTACAGTGGTTTTCATTTCGGGTTCAGATAGCTTTGTTTTGCGCGAAGTAGGTCTCGAACTCAAGCGGCGATCGGTAGCCGAGCGCCGAGTGCAGCCGCTCTCAGTTGTAGATATTGGCGATGAAGTCGTCGATGCGCGAGCGAGCCTCGCCGATCGACGTGAAGGATCGCGCGTTGATCTCCTAGGTCTTGAGCGTCTTCATGAAGCTGTCGGCCTTGGCATTGTCGAACGCAGCGACATGCTGACCTGCACACCTCTGCGTGCTCGTCGACGTGAACGGAAAGCCGCCGGTCAAGTGAGGGAAAGGATTGGCGCGGAGTACGGGAATCGAACCCGTCTTTGCAACGTGAGAGGCTGCCGTCCTAACCGATAGACGAACCCCGCTTTGGGCGCCGGCGGACGGCGCGGCCCCGATATACGAGCCCGTCCCCGAAAGCGCAAGATGTCCGGAAATGCCGATTTGCCGCGGGATTACTGCCCCTCGGGCTTGAGCCTGACCCGGCTGATGACGGCGCCCTTCTTCGTATCCACCACCACCACCTCATGACTGGCCCCCGAGACCACATGGACGGCCATCAGGTTCCCGTCCAGCGTTACGCCCGAAACCGTCGCCCCGGCCGGCGTCGCGATCTCGACCAGGCTGGCTTTCGGCGGCTCTTCCGGCGCCTTGCCGCGCGTCGCCTTCCAGGCGATGCCGCCCAAAAGCACCACCAGCATGATGACGAGCAGCCCGCCCATGATATAGACGGTCATTTCGAGGAATCGTAAGCCCGGCTGCGGCGGGGTTTCGCCCGTCTCCACCGGTTGCTGATTGTCCGTCATGACCTCTCCATCGCCTGAAATCCTGCATGTCGCCGTGGCCCCCGACGAAGCGGGCGACCGGCTCGACCGCTTCCTGCCCCGCCGGTTCCCGCAAACGAGCCGGGCCCGGTTCCAGACCCTTATTGCCAATGGGTGTGTCGATGTCGAGGGGGCGCCCGTCACCGAGGCGCGCCGCAAGATGAAGGCGGGCGATCAGGTCACGGTGCGCCTGCCCCCGGCGGTCGCGGCCGAGCCCCTGCCCGAGGCCATGGATCTCGACATTATATACGAAGACGACGCCCTGATCGTCATCGACAAGCCGCCCGGCCTCGTCGTCCACCCGGCTGCCGGCCATGAGACCGGCACGCTGGTCAACGCCCTCATCGCCCATTGCGGCGAGAGCCTCTCCGGCATTGGCGGGGTCAGGCGGCCAGGGATAGTCCACCGGCTCGACAAGGACACGTCGGGCCTTCTCGTGGTGGCCAAGACCGACCAGGCCCATAAGGGTCTCTCCGAGCAGTTCGCCGCCCATGGCCGCGACGGCCGCCTCGAGCGCGCCTATCTGGCGGTCGTGTGGGGAGCGCCCGAGCGCAAGCACGGCACGGTCGATGCGCCGATCGGCCGGCACGGCACCACGCGCGAGAAGATGAGCGTGGCGCGCCGGCCGGGCGCGCGCGCGGCGATCACGCATTATGATGTGGAGCGCAGCTTCGGCGCGCCACCCTGTGCGAGCCTCCTGCGCTGCCGGCTCGAGACCGGCCGCACCCATCAGATCCGCGTGCATATGGCCCATATCGGCCACCCGCTGCTCGGCGATGAGACCTACGGCAAGGGCTTCAAATCCTCGATCCGCAAATTGCCGGAAGAGGCGCAGCTGGCGCTTCAGGCGCTGGGCCGCCAGGCACTCCACGCCGCCATGCTGGGCTTCGAGCATCCGGTGACGGGCGAGGCGTTGCATTTCGAAAGCAAGCCGCCGGACGATCTGGCAGCACTGATCGAGGCGCTGGAGTTACCCTCTCCCCGCTTCAGCGGGGAGAGGGAGGGACCCGGCGCTTAGCGCCGGGAGGGTGAGGGCCTCTCCGTCATCTTGCGATGCTTCCAACGCCATTTGGATCGTTCGCAACACACCTTCCATGGCATTATCGACATCATCGTTCTTATTACGGCTTATTACGGTGATGTGGTGGACGGCGCCCGCCAGCGGCATCTGATGTGCCAAGATGGGTCCGTTGTAAGATCCATCTGAGGAGCCATCCACCATGACGAAGATTACCACCATTGGTCTTGATAT
>QOZQ01000002.1 GCA_003576695.1 Taklimakanibacter lacteus | reverse complement strand
CAAAAACGAAATTGCAAGCTTTTGAGGCCTCAACCCCCCAAAGCATGCAAACTCAATGCCGGCCTTCTTCCGAAAATCGAATCCCAATCAATGGCTTGGAAGTTCTTCACGGACGACTCACCAAAGTCTTCAACTTTGGCGGGATTTGCCCTGGCGGCGTAATCAGTCTTTGAGGATTTCGATGGTCTCGGGACGCGAGTCGGCCTTGAGCCGGTAGAAGACCGGCACGCCGGTATCGAGCTCGCGCTTCAGGATCTGCTCCGGTGTCAGCCCCTCGATCGCCATGATGAGGGCGCGCAGCGAATTGCCGTGGGCCGAGACCAGCACGCTCCTGCCCGACAGGACGTCCGGCTGGATGTGCTTCATGTAATAGGGCAGCGCGCGCGCCAGCGTGTCGCGCAGACTTTCGCCGCCGGGCGGCTGCACATCATAGGAGCGGCGCCAGATATGGACCTGCTCCTCGCCCCATTTCTTGCGCGCATCGTCCTTGTTGAGGCCGGTGAGGTCGCCATAGTCGCGCTCATTGAGAGCCTGGTCCCTGTGGGTCTCAAGCCCCTTCTGACCCAGCTCGTCGAGCATCAGATCGAGGGTGCGCTGGGCGCGCTTCAACACGCTGGTATAGGCGACGTCGAATTTGAGCCCCTTCTTCTTCAGCCGCCCGCCCGCCGATTTCGCCTCGGCAATGCCCTTCTCGGTCAGGTCCACGTCCTTCCAGCCGGTGAACAGGTTCTTCAGATTCCACTCGCTCTGCCCGTGGCGGACAAGCACCAGTATGCGATCCATCGACTACTCCAGCTCCAATACATCGGCCATCGAATAGAGGCCGGGTTTCTTGTCCTTGGCCCACAGAGCGGCGCGCACCGCGCCCCGCGCAAAGATCTCGCGGCTCGCGGCCTTGTGGGTGAGCTCGATGCGCTCATCGGGCCCTGAAAACATCACCGTATGCTCGCCCACCACGCTGCCGCCGCGCAAAGTGGCGAAGCCGATATGGCCCTGCGGGCGCGCACCGGTATGGCCGTCGCGCGAGCGCACGGAGGATTTCGCCAGCTCGATCTTGCGGCCCTCGGCGGCCGCCTGGCCCAGCAGCAATGCCGTGCCGGAGGGCGCATCGATCTTGTGCTTGTGATGCATTTCGAGGATCTCGATGTCGAAATCCTCGCCCAGGCTTGCCGCAACCTTCTTCACCAGCGCGGCCAGCAGGTTCACGCCCAGGCTCATATTGCCCGATTTCACGATGCGGGCATGGCGCGCCGCGGCCCTGATCTTCTCATCGCCATCCTTGTCGATGCCGGTCGTGCCGATCACATGGACGATGCGGGCCTGCGCCGACAGCTCGGCCAGCGCCAGCGTCGCCTTGGGCACGGTGAAGTCGATCAGACCCTCGATCTTGGTGAAAAGCGGCAGCGGGTCATCCGTAATCCTGACGCCCAAGGCCCCAATGCCGCCAAGCTCGCCCATATCGGCGCCGACAGCGGGCGAGCCCTTGGGCTCAAGGCCGCCCGCGATCTCGAGACCTTGCGTCTCATGCACAATGCGGGTCAGGACCCGGCCCATGCGGCCCGAGGCGCCGGCTATGGCGATCTTCATGACACGCCCTCGACAATGATCACATCGCTCTCCGCGCAGGTCTTGAAGATGGCGAGCGCCGCCTGATATTCGGGTGAGAAGAAGCACGCTCTGGCGGTGGCGAAAGACTCGAATTCGAGGATCACGTGGCGTTCGCGCGAATTGCCCTTCACCACCTCATAATTGCCGCCGCGCACGATGAACTTCGCGCCATATTTCTCGAGCGCCGCCTTGTTGGCGGCGACATAGTCCTTGTAGCGCTCAGGGTCATTCACCGTGACGCGCACCATCCAATAGCCCTTGGCCATGCTCAGACACCCTCGACAATGACGATATTCGCCTCGCCCGCGCCTTTGCGCCTGGCCTTGGCAGACTGATATTCGGGCGAATTGTAGCAGGCGATCGCATCGTCATAGGACGGGAACTCGATCACCACATTGCGCGGACGGCCTTCGCCTTCCATCTGGCCGGAGCGCCCGCCGCGCGCCAGGATCCGGGCGCCATATTTGGCGAAGGCGAGCGGGGCCGCCTCGGCGTAGAACTTGTACTGGTCGGGATTGGACACGGTGACTTGCGCAATCCAATAGGCCTTGGGCATTCTGCCTCTCCTGGCATGGGCTTGGAGAAGCCTCGTTAAGTGAAAGGACCGGAACGGTCAATGGCACTGAAAAATATCGTCAGGGAGCTCTATGAAGGCGGAAGTGCCGGGGCGCATCGCTTCCGCTACGGCCTCATCTCCTTCGATATCGCGACCATCGTGTTCCTGATCGTCTCGTCCTTCCTTCAGCGCTCGCCCGTCATCGGGGTGATCGACATCGTCATCGGGCTCCTCATCCTCGCCGATTTCATCGCCCGCTTCTGGATCAGCCGCAACCGCCTCGGCGATCTCATGAACCCGGCCAATCTCGCCGATATCGTGGTCATCGCCTCGCTACTGGCACCGTTCGCCGGCGAGGGCCTCGCCTTCCTGCGCGTGGTCAGGGTCCTGCGCGTCATGCGCTCGCCTATGGTGCTGAGCCGCATGCGGCGCGATTCCACGCTGTTCCGCCAGAACGAGCAGACGGTGATGGCCGCCCTCAATCTGGGCCTGTTCATCTTCGTCACCACGGGGATCGTCTATGAGAGCCAGCGGGGCATCAACGAGCACATCACCAACTATGCCGATGCGCTCTATTTCACCGTCTCGACGCTGACCACCACCGGCTTCGGCGACATCACCTTGCAGGGCCATTGGGGCCGCATGCTCGCGGTCCTCATCATGATCTTCGGCGTGTCATTGTTCCTGCGCCTTATCCAGATCCTGATCCGGCCGCACAAGGTCGAGCACAAATGCCCCGATTGCGGCTTGCTGCGCCACGACGCCGATGCCGTCCATTGCAAGCATTGCGGGCGCGTCCTTCATATCGAGGATGAAGGTGCTGTTTAGCAGTCATTCATCGCCGACAACCCCACACTCCGTCATCCCGGCGCAAGCCGCGGCTTTCGCCGGGATGACGGATGGAGAAGGCTTAAGATCCGAAGCCTTCCCAGAAGGCACGCGCCTTGGCGAAGAAGCCCTCGGACTCGGGCGAGTTGTTGCGCGCTTCATTCTCGAATTCCTTCAGGAGCTCGCGCTGCCGGCGCGACAGGTTGACCGGCGTCTCGACCGTCACCTGGATATACATGTCGCCCATCTGGTTGGATCTCAGGATCGGCATGCCCTTGCCCTTGAGGCGGAACTGCTTGCCGGTCTGCGCCCCTTCCGGGATCGACACGCGCGCCTTCTTGCCGTCGATGGTCGGCACTTCGATATCGCCGCCGAGCGAGGCCGCGATCATCGACACCGGCACCTTGCAGAATAGATCGGCGCCGTCGCGCTGGAAGAATTCATGCGGACGCACGGAGAGGAAGATATAGAGATCGCCCGCCGAGCCGCCGCGCAACCCCGCCTCGCCCTCGCCGGCAAGCCTGATGCGGGTGCCGTCCTCGACGCCGGCCGGGATATTCACCGACAAGGTGCGCTCGCGGGTGATGCGGCCCTGGCCGGCGCAATTGCCGCAAGGGTCGGAAATCACCTGGCCGCTGCCATGGCAGGTGGGGCAGGTGCGCTCGACGGTGAAGAAGCCCTGGGAGGCCCTGACCGCGCCCTGGCCGCCGCAGGTGCCGCAGGTCTTGGGATGGGAGCCGGGCTTGGCGCCCGAGCCCTTGCAGACCTCGCATTGGGTCGCCGTCGGCACCCTGATCTGCGCGGTCTTGCCGGTGAAGGCCTCGGTGAGGCTGATTTCCATATTGTAGCGCAGATCCGAGCCCCGCGCCGCCGCCGAGCCCCTGCCGCGCCCGGCGCCCCGGCCACGGCCACCGCCCATGAACTCGCCGAACAGGTCCTCGAAAATATCCGACATCGAGGAGGTGAATTCGGGACCGAAGCCCGGACCGCCGCCCGGGCGCCCGCCCATGCCGCCTTCGAAGGCCGCATGGCCGAAGCGGTCATAGGCCGCCTTCTTCTGCGGGTCCTTCAGGACGTCATAGGCTTCGGTGATCTCCTTGAATTTGTGCTCGGCCGTCTTGTCGCCCGGATTGGCATCGGGGTGGAGCTGCTTGGCGAGCTTGCGATAGGCGCTCTTCAGCTCCTTGTCGTCGGCGCCTTTCTGGACCCCCAGGACTTCATAATAATCGCGCTTGGCCATGCTGACCCGTCCGTCCCTCACCCGGCCCTAAAAAAGCACCTTCTCCCCGCGCAAGCGGGGAGAAGGATGCCTGGACCGTTACAGGCCATCTCTATCAGGCCGACTTCTTGTCGTCGTCGTCCTTGACCTCGGTGAAGTCGGCATCGACGACATCGTCAGCGCCATCCTTGCCGGCAGCGCCCGCATCAGCGCCGGCGTCGCCGCCCGGCTGCTGCGCGCTCTGCGCCTTGTAGATCGCCTCGCCGAGCTTCATGGCGGACTGCGCCAAGGCGTTGGTCTTTTCCTTGATCGCCTCGGCGTCCTCGCCTTCCATCGCCGATTTGAGATCGGCAATGGCGGCCTCGATCGTCGACTTGTCGGCGGCGGAGACCTTGTCACCATGCTCGGCGAGCGACTTCTGCGTCGAATGGATCAGGCTCTCGCCATGGTTCTTGGCCTCGACCAGATCCTTGCGCTTCTTGTCCTCGGCGGCATTGGCCTCGGCGTCCTTGACCATCTTCTCGACTTCCGCGTCGGAAAGACCGCCGGAGGCCTGGATGCGGATCTGCTGCTCCTTGTTGGTCGCCTTGTCCTTGGCCGACACATTGACGATGCCATTGGCGTCGATGTCGAAAGTGACCTCGATCTGCGGCATGCCGCGCGGCGCCGGCGGCAGGCCCATGAGGTCGAACTGGCCCAGGAGCTTGTTATCGGCCGCCATCTCACGCTCGCCCTGGAAGACGCGGATCGTCACGGCGGTCTGATTGTCGTCAGCCGTCGAGAAGACCTGGCTCTTCTTGGTCGGGATCGTGGTGTTGCGCTCGATGAGGCGGGTGAACACGCCGCCCAAGGTCTCGATGCCGAGCGACAGAGGCGTCACGTCGAGAAGGAGAACGTCCTTCACTTCGCCCTTGAGGACACCGGCCTGGATCGCGGCACCCATGGCCACGACCTCATCCGGATTGACGCCCTTATGCGGCTCCTTGCCGAAGAACTGCTTCACCGTCTCGATGACCTTCGGCATGCGGGTCATGCCGCCGACGAGGACGACCTCGTCGATATTGCCGGCGGTGATGCCGGCATCCTTCAAGGCCTGGCGGCAGGGCTCGACCGTCTTCTGGATGAGGTCATCCACAAGCGCTTCGAGCTTGGCGCGCGTCAGCTTCAAGGTGAGATGCTTCGGCCCGGTCTGGTCGGCGGTGATGAAGGGCAGGTTGATCTCGGTCTGGGTCGAGGACGAGAGCTCGATCTTGGCCTTCTCGGCGGCTTCCTTCAGGCGCTGCAAGGCGAGCTTGTCCTTGCGCAGGTCGATGCCCTGCTCCTTCTTGAACTCTTCCGCGAGATAATCGACGATGCGCATGTCGAAGTCCTCGCCGCCGAGGAACGTGTCGCCATTGGTCGACTTCACCTCGAAGACGCCATCGCCGATCTCGAGCACCGAGATGTCGAAGGTGCCGCCGCCCAGGTCATAGACCGCGATGGTGCCGGCTTCCTTCTTGTCGAGGCCATAGGCGAGGGCCGCCGCGGTCGGCTCATTGATGATGCGCAGAACTTCGAGGCCGGCGATCTTGCCGGCGTCCTTGGTCGCCTGGCGCTGGCTGTCGTTGAAATAAGCGGGAACGGTGATGACCGCCTGGGTGACGGGCTCGCCCAGATAGCGCTCGGCCGTCTCCTTCATCTTCTGGAGGATATAGGCCGAGATCTGCGAGGGCGCGTATTTCTGGCCGCGGGCTTCGACCCACGCATCGCCATTGTCCGCCTTCACGATCGAATAGGGGACGAGCTTCTTGTCCTTCTCGACCATCGGGTCGTTCCAGCGCCGGCCGATCAGGCGCTTGATGGCGAAGAAGGTGTTCTCCGGGTTGGTGACGGCCTGGCGCTTGGCCGGCTGGCCGACGAGCTGCTCATTGTCGGCATTGAAGGCGACGATCGAGGGGGTGGTGCGCGAGCCTTCCGCGTTCTCGATGACCTTGGGGTTCTTGCCCTCGATCACGGCGACGCAGGAATTGGTCGTTCCAAGGTCGATCCCGATGACTTTTCCCATTTACAAAACCTCCTGGTGGCAGACCCTGGTGGAAGCCCTATCCGGCACTTCCGCCCCGGACTCAGTGGGGGTGCGGGTCCCCAATTTACGTTTGACCGGACCTCCCTGTCGGGCGGGGTGAATCCGGCGTTCGGGGGCTATATAAGGTTGGAAATCGGCCCTATCAAGTTTCAGTGAAGGGAAAAATGCCGGTTCCAGAGCGGCTTCCGGGTGGCCGCCAGGCTTGGCAAAGATCAGGATCTCCGGCTGCATGAGCAACGGACTCAAATACCTGCCGTCCTATTTCGACAGGGCGGCGCAAGAGACATTGGTCGCTGTCCTGGGAGAATGCCTGGCCAAGGCGCCCTTCTACACGCCGGTGATGCCGCGAAGCGGCCGGCCTTTCACGGTCCGGATGAGCAATCTGGGCCAGCTGGGCTGGGTGTCGGATCGGGCTGGCTATCGCTATCAGGCCCGGCATCCCGAGACGGGCGAGCCCTGGCCGGCGATCCCTGCCGTGGTCATGGAGGTCTGGAGCAAGGTCTCAGGCTATCCGCATGAGCCCGAGGCCTGCCTGGTCAATCACTACCGCGAGGGGGCCAAAATGGGCCTCCATCGCGACGAGGACGAAGAGGATTTCTCAGCCCCGGTCGTCTCGATCTCGCTCGGCGACACGGCCATCTTCCGGATCGGCGGAACCGAGCGCTCGGGCAAGACCGAGACGCTCAAGCTCGCCTCGGGCGATGTGCTGGTGATGGGGGGCGCATCGCGGCTGCGCTATCACGGCATCGACCGCGTGCTCACCGGCACATCGACGCTGCTCAGGGAGGGCGGACGCATCAACCTCACTTTGCGCCGTGTGAAGAGGCCCTGATCAATCCGCTGCGAGCGCCGCCACTTCGCGGCGGAAAGGCAGCGCATCGCCGATATCGGGCATATCGAGCTCCCGCGCGAAACGATGGCCGGCATAGGTTGCCCAGGCGATGGGTCCCGGCGCCTCGGCATCGCCAATGACCTTGATGCTGCGGATACCATTCCCGGCCCATTCCTCCTGCCGCGCTCTGAGCGCTTGCCACAGGCTGTCCTCGGCCAGCCGCGAGGTCACCAGCACCACCGCATCAGCGACGAGATCGAGCTCACGGCCCGTATAGGCGCAGGCAGTGGCAACGCCGCCCGCCACGACCCGGGTCACGGTCCGGTTGAGCACGATCTCGACGCCGAGGCCTGCAAGCCTTCGATGAATGGCGCCCTGCTCGAGCGTGTTGCGCGCCCAGTCGGACACATAGGCGGAGGACGTCACCAGTGTAACCCTGGCGCCCGTCGCCGCCAGAAGCTCGGCAAGGACGCCGCCCATGTAATAGTGATCGTCATCGAAGAGAACGACCCGGCCCTTCGGCAACCGGCCCGCCATCAGATCATCGGGCGTGAAGAGCGGCATCACGGGATCGATCGGCATTGCCACCACATGGGCGCGCGCCACGCCGTCGCGGCGCCAGGCCGCTCCTGTCGCCACGGCGATATTCTCGAAGCCGAAGGACAGGACGTCATCGGCGGTGAGACGGCTGTCGAAATAGGTCTCGACATTCGCCATCCGCGACAGCTGGTAGGCCCGGTAGTCGCGCACCCGTCCCCAGGCCGAAAGGCCGGGCAGCTTGCATTCCCTGGCAACCCGCCCGCCGAGTTCGGTGCCCGCTTCCGCGAGCGCCACCTTGTAGCCGCGCTCGCCCAGAGCGCGGGCCGCCTCGAGGCCGGCCGGCCCCGCCCCCACGATGAGGACGCTCTCACTGACACCCTTTGCCGCGATGCGTTCCGGGTGCCAGCCCTTGCGCCACTCCTCCATGAAGGTCGGGTTCTGCGTGCAGCGCGAGATCGACATGGTCATGTCGCCGGTGATGCAGATGTTGCAGCCGATGCATTCGCGGATGTCGTCGATGCGCCCTTCCTCGATCTTCTTCGGCAGGAAGGGATCGGCGATCGAAGGCCTGGCGCAGCCGATGAAATCGAGCGTGCCCGATTTGATCATCCGCACCATCACGTCGGGCGAGGTGAAGCGGCCGACGCCGACAATGGGTTTCGAGGTGAGCCTCCTGATGCCGTGGACGAGGTCTTCCTGCGCCGCCTCGTCCTTGAAGCGCGACGGGCCGGAACAGTCCTCCCAGGCGCCATGGGCCAGGTCCCACAGATCGGGAAGCTCCGCATGCATCTCGATCAGATCGCGCAGCTCCGCATTGGCGAAGCCCAGCTCGCCGATCATCTCGTCGAGCGACAGCCGCAAGGTGACGGCGCAGCTGTCACCGATCGCATCCTTGGCCTCCGCCACCAGCTCGCGCATCAGCCGCGCCCGGTTGGCGAGCGAGCCGCCATATTCATCGCCTCGCTGATTGGTGGCCCGCGACAGGAAATGCTGGATGATGCCGAAGCCATGCGCGCCATAGAGGCAGACCAAGTCGAAGCCCGCCGCTTTCGCGCGCCTGAAGGCGATACGGTGCCAGCGGCGCAGGTCGCGGATATCCTCGAGATCCATGGCGCGCGCCTGAACCGGATCATTGGTGAAGGTGCGGATCGGCAGCGCGGAGGGACCGCGCGGCACTTCCTTGGTGTAGAGATTGGGGCCGTTGATGCCGGAATAAGCGAGCTGGATGCCGGCCAGCGCGCCATGATGGTGCATGGCATCCGCCATCCGGTGGAGCATCGGCATATCGGCGTCGTCCCAGAGCCTGAGCTCGATGAAAGGCGTGATCTCGGAGGTGTGGTGGAGCTCGGTCTGCTCGGTGAAGATCACGCCCCAGCCGCCTTCCGACTTGGTGCGGCGCATCTCCGCCGCGGCCGAGGGATCGCGATAGCCGCCGCCATTGCAGTGCGGCACCTGGTAGAAACGGTTCCTGGCGGTCACCGGCCCGATGCGCTGGGGCTCGAACAAGATATCGTAGCGCGGATCACGCATGCTCGCTGGCCTCTTCCGGTTGGCTGGCCTGGATTTATGCCAGTTCCGGCGAGATGCGAGCTTATTGTTTTCATTCGCAGGGATTAGGGCGGATAACGGACCTGATCAGTCGTCGCCTTCCTCGAAAGCGCGCTTCAGGTCTTCCGGACGCGGGGTCGAGATGATGTTGTAGCCTGAATCCACATAATGGATCTCGCCGGTGACGCCGCCCGACAGAGGCGAGAGCAGATAGAGGGCGGCACCCCCCACTTCTTCGAGCGTCACGGTGCGGCGCAAGGGCGAGTGCCGCTTCTGGAAGCTGAACATGGCGCGCGCATCACCGATGCCGGCGCCGGCCAGCGTGCGCATCGGGCCGGCCGAGATCGCATTCACCCTGATGCCTTGCGGGCCGTAATCGGCGGCAAGATAGCGCACCGAGGATTCGAGCGCCGCCTTGGCCACGCCCATCACATTGTAGTTCGGCATCACCCGGACCGAGCCGCCATAAGTGAGCGTCACCAGCGAACCACCATTCGGCATAAGGGCGGCCGCCTTGCGGGTGATCTCGGTGAAGGAAAAGCACGAGATGATCATCGTGCGCACGAAATTCTCGCGGCTCGTATCGGCATATTTGCCCTTGAGCTCGGCCTTGTCGGAAAAGGCGATGGCATGCACGACGAAATCGATCGACCGCCATGCCTTGGCGATGGCGGCGAGCGCCTCGTCCACCGTGGCGCTGTTCTCGACATCGCAAGGCAATACCAGCTTCGAGCCGACCGTCTCGGCCAGCGGCTTCACGCGCCGGCCGAAGGCCTCGCCCTGATAGGTGAAGGCGAGCTCGGCCCCTTGCGCATGCAGCGCCTTGGCGATCCCCCAGGCGATCGAATGATCATTCGCCACCCCCATGATGAGGCCGCGCCGGCCCTTCATCAACCCGTTTGTCATCACTCCCCTTTTGCTCCCGATCGCTCCGGCTGCCCGGCCGAGGCCCTAGATTGTCCGCCTGATCTTATTCTGTCGTCGCGCGCTATCCGTTGTAGCGCTGCAAGGCCAGCGTCGCGTTGGTGCCCCCGAAGCCGAAGCTGTTCGAAATCGCCACATTGATCTCCACATCGTCCCGGCGCTTGCGCATGATGGGGATGTCGGCGAATTCCGGGTCGAGCTCCTCGATATTGGCGCTCTCGCAGATGAAGCCGTTCTTCATCATCAGGAGGCAATAGATGGCCTCCTGCACGCCCGTCGCCCCCAGCGAATGGCCGGTCAGCGACTTGGTGCCGGAGATCGCCGGGATGTTCTTGCCGAAGACCTCGCGAATGGCCTCGATCTCCTTCTTGTCGCCGATCGGCGTCGAGGTGGCATGCGGATTGATATAGTCGACCTTCTCCTTCACGGTGGCGAGCGCCAGGCGCATGCAGCGCGCCGCGCCCTCGCCCGAGGGCTGGACCATGTCATAGCCGTCGGACGTGGCGCCATAGCCGACGATCTCGCCATAGATCTTGGCGCCGCGCGCCTTGGCATGCTCGAGCTCTTCCAGCACCACCGTGCCGGCGCCGCCGGCAATGACGAAGCCGTCGCGGTTCTTGTCATAGGCGCGGGACGCCTTGCCGGGCGTCGCGTTGAATTTCGTCGACATGGCGCCCATGGCGTCGAAAAGCACCGACAAGGTCCAGTCGAGCTCCTCGCCGCCGCCGGCGAACATGATGTCCTGCTTGCCCCACTGGATGAGCTCGGCGGAGTTGCCGATGCAATGGGCCGAGGTGGCGCAGGCGGAGGAGATGGAATAATTGACGCCCTTGATGCCGAAGGGGGTGGCGAGCGTCGCCGAGTTGGTGCTCGACATGGCGGCCGGCACCGCAAAGGGACCGACCCGCTTCGGGCCCTTTTCGCGCGCCGTGTCGGCGGCCGTCACGATGGTGCGCGTCGATGGGCCGCCCGAGCCCATGATGATGCCGGTGCGCTCGTTCTTGACGTCACTTTCCTCAAGACCCGAATCGGTGATGGCCTGGCGCATCGCCACCCAGTTCCAGGCCGCACCATCGCCCATGAAGCGGCGCACGCGGCGGTCGACCGAGCTTTCGAGATCGAGCGTGGGGGCGCCATGGACCTGGCAGCGAAAGCCGAGCTTCACATAGTCTGCCGCCGTGACGATGCCGGATTTGGCTTCCCTCAGCGAAGCCACGACTTCCTGGGCATTGTTGCCAATGCTCGAAACGATACCAATACCGGTGACGACGACACGGCGCATAATGGTCTTGTGCCTCCTTCAGGCCTGAACGGGCTTGAACAGACCGACGCGCAGATCGGCCGCTGTATAGATAGTCTCTCCATCCGCCTTGAGAAGTCCATCGGCAATGCCGAGATTGAGCTTGCGCAGAATGACGCGCTTCAGATTGACCACATACTCGACCTTCTTGACGGTGGGGACGACCATGCCGGTGAACTTCACCTCGCCGACACCCAAGGCCCGGCCCTTGCCGGGTGCTCCCAGCCAGCCCATGAAGAAGCCCAGCATCTGCCACAGGGCGTCGAGGCCCAGGCAGCCGGGCATGACGGGATCGCCCGGGAAATGCGGCGGGAAGAACCAGAGATCGGGCTTGACGTCCAGCTCTGCGACAATCTGGCCTTTGCCGAATTCCCCGCCCGCATCGGAAATATGGGTGATGCGGTCGAACATGAGCATCGGCGGCAACGGCAACTGGGCATTGCCCGGGCCAAACAGGTCGCCGCGGGCGCAGGCGATCAACTCATCGTAAAGAAAACGCGATTTCCGTTCGGCCATCTGTTCCGCTATTCCGCTCCCCGTCATGTGACATCCGCGAACAGCTTCCTAACATACCGATCCCCAGCTTTAAAGGCGAAGGGTTCGGCCACCAAAATACCCATTTTCGGCACCATTGCAGGCCCCGGCCGAAATTCGCTATACTTCCGGCAGGTGATTTTGAAGGAACGTTGATGAATTCCGAGACTGTTGCTACCCGGTTGCGCGGGGCGGGCTTGCGCCCGACACGGCAACGCCTGGCGCTGGCCGAGATCCTGTTCGGCGCAGGCGACCGGCATGTCACGGCCGAGCAGCTGCATGCCGAGGCGGTGGCCGCGCGCGTGCCCGTTTCGCTGGCGACCGTCTACAATACCCTCAACCAGTTCACTGGCGCGGGCCTCCTCAGGGAAGTGGCCATCGAGGGCGATCGCACCTATTTCGACACCAATACGTCCAATCACTATCACTATTATGTCGAGCGCGAGGGACGGTTGTTCGACATCGCCTCCGACAACCTCACCATCAAGGGCCTGCCCGAGCCGCCACCCGGCATGGAAGTGGGCCGGATCGACATCATCGTCCGGCTCAAGGCGCGGCAAAGCTAGTTTATTTATCGAGCTGCTCGCCCGGATAGGCGCCCCAGATCATCGGCTGGGCCATCCAGCCCTCGTAGCCCGAGGCATTCACGCTGCACCAGTCGCCGGTGCAGTCTTCCAGGGCCGCGACGACCCCGGCCTTGACCATGGCGACCAGGCTCGAAGTCGCGCTCGGCGAACTGTAGAGGGGCACCGCTTCCTGCTTGCGCCAGGGCGCCACCAGCGCCATGCGCTTGCCCGACAGCATGCTCTGATAGACCCAGCCCTCATCGCCGTCGCTGTCACGGATGCGCCGCCAGTTCTCGAATTCGGCGGTGATCTCGACCGGTAGACCCTTACGCTGGAAGACCCAGGCGACCTGGTGCTCGCTCGAGGGGCCGCGCCGCACATTGATCTTGTCGGCCTTCAGGGAAACGAATCGCGGCAAGGGCAGGCCGGAAGGCCCGACGGCCCGGTCGACCGACCCGGTCGAGCCAGTGATGTCGGCCGCCGCCTTGGCGATCGCCCCAGAGCCTGTCGATTGCCCAGCCATCAGCGACCATGCCGTGGCCACGGCGATGGCGATACAGGCAAACCCCAGAATCGCCGACCCGATTCTGCGCCGCGTCGCGGCTGATTGGACCATATGCATTCCCCTCGGTCGATGCATGGCCGTCCCCGGCTCCAGGCCTTGTCTTTGCCATGCCCTTTGCTAGACACCACAGGGTCGTCTACACGAGCCGGATAACGGTAATATAAACCCTTTGGCTAGCCTTGGCTATGCAAGGTTAAGATTATCTCAATGGCCGGCCTCGCGGAGTTACATTTTATGTCCAAGCGCAAACCCCTGGTCATCGTCACCCGCAAGCTTCCCGACGTGGTCGAGACCCGGATGATGGAACTGTTCAACGCCCGGCTCAATTCAGACGATCATGCCTTCAGCCGGGCGGAACTCATCGAAGCGGTCAAGCAGGCCGAAGTGCTGGTGCCCACCGTCACCGACCGCATCGACAAGGCGGTGATCGGCCAGGCGGGCGATCAGCTCAAGCTCATCGCCAATTTCGGCACCGGCGTCGACAATATCGATGTCGAGACGGCAGTGGCGCGCGGCATCACCGTGACCAACACGCCGGGTGTCCTCACCGAGGACACCGCCGACATGACGATGGCCCTCATCATGGCCGTGGCCCGGCGCCTTACCGAAGGGGCGGCCGTCATCGGCCCGGACAACAGCTGGCAAGGCTGGTCGCCGACCTGGATGCTCGGCCACCGCATCTGGGGCAAGCGGCTCGGCATCATCGGCATGGGCCGCATCGGCCAGGCGGTGGCGCGGCGCGCCAAGGCCTTCGGGCTCCAGATCCACTATCACAACCGCAAGCCCGTTCACGCCAAGATCGCCGAGGAGCTCGACGCGACCTATTGGGAAAGCCTCGACCAGATGCTGGCACGCATGGACATCGTCTCGGTCAACTGCCCGCACACGCCCGCCACCTATCACCTCCTGTCGGCGCGCCGCCTCAAGCTCATGCGCAAGGATGCGATCATCGTCAACACGGCGCGGGGCGAAGTGATCGACGAGAATGCGCTGGCGCGCATGCTGGAAGCGGGCGAGCTCGGCGGTGCCGGTCTCGATGTGTTCGAGCATGAGCCCGCCGTCAATCCGCGCCTCCTCAAGGCCAAGCGCGCCGTGCTCCTGCCGCATATGGGCTCGGCCACCATCGAAGGCCGCATCGACATGGGTGAGAAGGTCATCATCAACATCAAGACCTGGGTCGACGGACACAAGCCGCCCGACCGCGTGCTGCCCTCCATGCTGTGACGCCCGGTCTGGAAAACCTCATCCCCTTCGCCACAATCCGGTTGTGGCGGTGCTGTCGCCGGCAGCTTCTGTCAACCGGACTTGTCTTCCGATAACGCTGCTTCGGGTCCGGCCGGCGCCTGAGGCAGCGGTGCCCGGATCTTCACGCGCTTGACGCGGCGCGGATCGGCTTCAAGAACCTCGAACTCGATCCCGCTATCGTGGCGCAGCAACTCGCCACGCACCGGCACACGACCGAACATCGAGAAGATCAGACCGCCCAGCGTGTCGGTTTCCTCATCGCGCTCCTCGGGCAGGAAATCGACATTCAGGAGCTTCTCGAGCTCCTCGAGATCGGCGCGGGCGGAGGCGGTGAAGGAGCCGTCGGCATTGCTGACGATCAGCTGCTCGTCGGAATCATGCTCGTCCGATATATCGCCGACGATCTGCTCGACCAGATCCTCGATCGAGACGAGCCCGTCGGTGCCGCCATACTCGTCGACCACGATCGCCATGTGGATGTGGGTCGACTGCATCTTGATGAGGAGATCGCCGGCCGGCATCGAGGGCGGCACGAACAGGACCTCGCGCGTGATGCCGAGCGCATGGACCTCGGTGGCGAGATCGGTCTCGGTCAGCGACAGGCCGGCAAAAGCTGCCTCCCTGGCACCCTTCTTGCGCCGCGCCTTGGCGCCCTTCTGGGCCAGCCAGCGCACCAGATCCTTGATGTGGATCATGCCGGAGAGATCATCGAGGCTTTCGCGATAGACCGGCATGCGCGAATGGTTGGCGTCGATGAAGCGCGCGAGCAGCTCGCGCGTCGAGAGCGACGCCTCGATCGCCACGATGTCGGCGCGCGGCACCATCACGTCATCGACGCGCAGATCGGCGAATTTGATGAGATTGAGCATCATCGACTTCGCTTCGGCGCCCAGCATAGCGGCCGGGTTCTGCGCATCGTGGCTGGCGATGACGCCCTCGAGGCTCTGCCGCAATGTCGCGTCACGTTCGCTGGAGAACAGGCCCTTCAGCCTGGCGAGCAGGCTGTCGGGCTTGGGAGAGGGAGCAGGGTCGCTCATATCAGATAGGGGTCCGGCAGGCCGAGCCCGGCCAAAATAGCGATCTCGGCGGCCTCCATGCGCTCGGCCTCCGCCTGGGCAATATGGTCGAAGCCCAGGAGGTGCAGGGTTCCATGGACGATGAGATGGGTCAGATGCGACGTCAAAGGCTTTCCTTGTTCTAACGCTTCGCGAGCCACCGTCCCCGATGCCAGGACGAGATCGCCAAGCGGCTTTGGTTCTCCGGGGGGCAGATCATGCCCCCGGGGCGCCGGAAAGGACAATATATTGGGAGCATAGTCCTTGCGGCGCCATTCACTGTTCAGTTTAGCGGCCTCGGCGTCGCTGGCAAAGAGCAGGTCGATCTCGACATTCTCCTCAGCCCCCACCTGTCTCAAAGTGGCGCGGATGGCGCGGTCGGTCAGCGCTTCCAGATCCGCGACGCGCTTCCACGCGTCATCGGCGATGTCGATGACGGCAATCATTTTGCGCCGCGATTGCGGGACGCCTTCTGGCTGTGCTTGTCATAGGCCGAGACGATGCGGCCGACGAGCGCGTGGCGCACGATGTCGGCGGCGGTGAAGGCGATATGGGAAATGCCTTCGACCGATTTGAGGATGGCGAGCGCGTCATCGAGACCCGAGCTCACGCCCGACGGCAGGTCGATCTGCGAAGGATCTCCCGTCACCACCATGCGGCTGCCTTCGCCGAGCCGGGTCAGGAACATCTTCATCTGCTGCGGCGTGGTGTTCTGCGCCTCATCCAGGATGATGAAGGCCGAAGCCAGCGTGCGGCCGCGCATGAAAGCGAGCGGCGCGATCTCGATCGTATTCTCGGCGAGACCCTTCTGCACCAGGGGTGCCGGCATCACGTCATAAAGCGCATCATAGAGCGGGCGCAGATAGGGATCGACCTTCTCCTTCATGTCGCCCGGCAGGAAGCCCAGGCGTTCGCCCGCTTCCACCGCGGGGCGCGACAGGACGATGCGGTCGACCTCGCCATTCATGAGCGCGGCGGCGGCGCAGGCGACAGCGAGATAGGTCTTGCCGGTGCCGGCGGGTCCGGTGCCGAAGACGAGCTCGTTCTTGCGGATGGCCGTGACATAGGCCTTCTGCATCGGCGTCCTCGGCGTCACCAGCTTGCGCCTGGTGCGGACGGAGGATTCATCGGCGGCGGCATCGCCGCTCGATGACAGATTCATCCGGATGGCGCCCTCGACATCGCCGCGCGTGACCTCGAGGCCGCGGCGCACGCGCTCATAGAGCGTCGTCAGGACCATCTGGGCGTTGTCGCGCGCGACCTGCGGCCCCTTGACCGAAATGCGGTTGCCGCGCGGCGTGATGTCGACGCCGAGACGATGCTCGATCAGCGCCAGATGCTCGTCATGCTCGCCGAACAGAGGCGCCAGCAAACGATTGTCGTCGAAAACCAGGGTGGTGATGTCTCGATCTTCCGCCATGGCGCCGGATCTGGAACCGGCTGCGTCACGGGCATTGGCGCGCGAACTCAAAGAGAGGCAGCTCCTTCGGTCTGGGTTCGGGATGGGAGAATCACTGGCATCTAGGGATGAATATGGGCCGAAAGGCTGTTCGATCCAACTGCATCAATGGTCACGTTCACCATGTCCCCAATAGCATGTGTCCCAGCGTCAATATATACGCTTTGCAGATAGGGTGAACGGCCGATCAGCTGGCCGTCATGGCGGCCCGGTTTCTCCAGCAGAATGGGCATATTGCGGCCCTTGCAGGCCTCATTGAACGCTTTCTGCTGCGTCCCCAGAAGGTGTTGCAGGCGCGCCAGGCGATCGGATTTGACCTCCTCGGGAACCTGACCCGCCATCGCGGCAGCGGGCGTCCCGGGGCGCGGGGAATATTTGAAGGAAAAAGCGCCGGCATAGAAGACCTCGCGAACGATCGCGAGCGTCGCTGCGAAATCGGCCTCGGTCTCGCCCGGAAAGCCGACAATGAAATCCCCCGACAAAGCGATATCGGGCCTGGCTTGGCGGATGCGGGCTATCAACTTCAGATAATCTTCCGAGCGATGGCCCCGGTTCATTTCCTTGAGGATGCGGTCGCTTCCCGCCTGGATGGGCAGATGCAGATAAGGCATCAGTTTGGGGTTCTCGGCATGGGCGGCGATCAGATCATCCGACATGTCACGCGGGTGCGAAGTGGTGAAACGCAAACGCTCGATACCATCGATGCGTGACAGATGTGTGATGAGACGCGCCAGCGACCAGGTCTCGCCGTCCAATCCGGCGCCATGATAGGCATTCACATTCTGGCCGAGAAGTGTGATCTCGCGCACGCCCGCCTCGACAAGGGCGCGCGCCTCGGCCTCGATCTGCGCCACGGGCCGCGAGAATTCACTGCCGCGCGTGTAAGGCACGACGCAGAAGGTGCAGAACTTGTCGCAGCCCTCCTGGACAGTGAGGAAGGCGGTGACGCCGCGCTTCACTTTCGTCCGCGCCAGGTGATCGAACTTGTCCTCGGCCGGGAACTCGGTCTCGATGACGGGCCGGCCGGTTTCGGCACGAGATTTGAGAAGCTCAGGCAGGCGGTGATAGGTCTGCGGGCCGAAGACGAGATCGACCCCCTTGGCGCGGCGCACGATCTCCTCGCCCTCGGCCTGCGCCACGCAGCCTGCGACCGCGATCACCGGTGCTTCGCCGGCGCGGCTGCGGCTCTCTTTCAGATGGCGCAACTTGCCGAGCTCGGAATAGACCTTCTCGGCCGCCTTCTCGCGGATATGGCAGGTATTGAGGATGATCAGGTCGGCATCCTCCGGCCCGCTCGCGGCCTCATAGCCCAGCGGCACCAGGAGATCGCCCATGCGCTGGCTGTCATAGACATTCATCTGACAACCATAGGACTTGATGTGGACCTTCTTCACGCGCCTCTTTCCTGCAGGACAAGCGGGCCGTGATCTAGACCATTTCAAGGGACCTGTGAACCGGGCTGGAAAGACCGGCCCCGCGGCTGGCCTTGCTGCCGGATGACCACAAGTCCGGCCGCGGCGATCATCAGCATGCCGGCGACGGCCGGGACATCGGGAACATCGCCAAACAGGATAAAGCCCCAGAACACCGAGAACAGCAGATAGCTGTAGTCGAAGGTGGCTATGACCGATGGCGGCGCCGATTGATAGGCCTTGGCGAGGCCCAGGCTGATGGCCACCATCAGGCATGCGAGGATGGCGATGATCCCATATTCGCGCAGTCCCATCGCTGTCCAATGGCCGAAGAGAAACGGGTAGTGAGATGTCCGGCTCCCGCCTGGATGCCATATGGCAAGGAACGCCGTCGCCAGGACGCCTACCAGCAGAAGGGCGAGGTTGAGGGCGAGCGCCAGCACGGCTGGCGGCGCCGTGGCGCATTTGGTGCGCGTCACAATCGCCGCGAGGGCGTAAAGCACGGCGGCCACAACGGGGATCAACGCCAGAAGCGAGAAACTGTCGGCCCCGGGCCTCAAGATGGTCAGCACGCCGAGAAAACCCAGCACCACCGCAGCCCAGCGCCACAGGCCGACCTTCTCGCCCATCAGGAGCGGCGACAGGACGGCGATGAACAGCGGCGCCGTATAGAGCGACGCGGCGATGGTGGCGAGGCTCAGCACCGGCATCGCCGCATAGATCGCGACATACATGAAAGCGAGCATCAGGCCGCGCAGAAACGGCCAGCCGAATATGGCTCTGGCCGCAAAGGCCTGCCGCGGCCCCAAGGTCATGAGGGCCATGATCATCGGCATGACGATGAGCGAGCGCACGACATAGATCTGCCACAAGGTGAAGGTGGCGCTCACATATTTGATCACCGCATCGGCGCTCGCCATGGCGAAGACCGTCAGGACGATGACAACGATGCCGAGAGGAACATTGTCCCGCCGGCCATTTGCTTCGCTATTCACGGGCACTCCCGATTCCGCCGGCTAATGTCGCCGGCCCGATCGGATCCAGTTTCGCCGGATATTCTGGAATGTATACTTACTAGTCGGTATACATGCGGAATGCCCAAGGACTCGACCAAAACCCGCCAGAAGCTCATCGCGGCGGCGGATGCGCTGTTCTACAATCAGGGCATCCGCGCCGTCGGCGTCGATGCCATCGCGCTCGCTGCCGGCGTGACGAAGCGCACGCTCTACTATCACTTCAAGACCAAGGACGACCTGATCGCCGCCTATCTGGACGGACGCGACCAGCCCACTCTCGGCCGCTATCAAGCCTTGCTGCCCAAGGCCGGAGAGCCCGCCGCGCTGCGGGTGCGGCGCGTCTTCGAGCATCTCGCAAAGAGCTGCCAGGACCGGCAATGGCGCGGATGCAGCTTCCTGCGCGCCGCGGCCGAATTCGCCAATCTGCCGGGCCATCCGACCCGCCTCATTGCGGCCAGGCACAAGAAGAGCTTCGAAGGCTGGCTCGCGGATATCCTGAGGGCGGACGCAATTGCCGATGCGGCGGAGCTTGCCCGGCAGATCATGATTCTCTTCGATGGCGCCGTCGCCCAGATCCTCATTCACCGGGACCCCGGCTATGCCGCATCGGCCGCCGAGGCGGCGGCGCTCCTGATCAGGAACGCCGACAGAAGGAAGTGGAAATCAGGCGCGCGCGCCGGATAGAGCCTCGACCAGCCCCTTGCGCACCGCGTCTTCCGCCTGTTTGGCCAGCAGCTTGCGGTTGCCGGCCTCGGCCAGCGTCAAAGGCTCGTGGCAGATGACATCGACCTCGATCGGCCCCTGCGCCAGCGCCTGCCAGAGATGCGGGCCCATATCCATATCGCCATACCAGGCATAGAAGGGACGGCGGCGGCGCATCATCGGCACGCCCCAATGACCGCGATAGGCCAATGTCACCGGCTGCACCACGACATCGGCGCTTTCGGCGGCGGCAAAATAGGCGCTCTTGAAGGGCAGCACGCGAAAGCCGTCACTCGATGTGCCTTCGGCGAAGAGCACCAGGGTCTCGCCGGCCTTCAGCCGCTCCTGCATCTCATCGCGCGACGCGCCGGTGCCCTGGCGCCGGTCGCGGTCGATGAAGACGGTGCGCTGCAATCTCGCGAGTGTGCCGAAGCCCGGCCAGGAGTTGACCTCCTTCTTGGCGATGAAGGAGAGCGGCGTCAGCGCGCTCAAGACCGTGATGTCGATCCAGGAAACATGATTCGACGCGATGAGGCAGGCGCGGCCCGCCACCGGCTCGCCAACGATATTGAGCCTGATATCGAGCCAGCGCGTGACGGCGCGATGATAGAGATGGGGAAAACGCCGGGCGCCCTTTTCGGAAAAGGCAATCAGCGCGCGCTGCACCGGCAGGCCGGGCAGCGTCATGGCGATGAAGCCGAGGAGCTTGATGCCTGCGCGCAGTGCCGTCATGCGATCGCCTTCATCATCACCACGGCATCCTCGCGCCGCCCGCCCGGTCTTTCGTAATAGGCCTTGCGCGCACCCGTCACGGCGAAACCCTCCGTCTGATAGAGCGCGCGCGCCGCCGCGTTGCCGGCGGCCACTTCGATGAAGAGCCGCGATGAGCCGGCGGCGCGCAAATCATCGGCGAGATGAGACATGAGTTTTCTGGCTATACCACGACGGCGGGCGAAAGGGCGCGTCCCGATGGTGAGGATCTCGGCCTCGCCCGCCGCCTGGCGCGCCAGCAGGAAGGCCACCGGCTCATCGCCGTCGATCGCCAGATAGGCGGCCGCTCCCGGCATGGCCATGAGCTTGGCCAGTTCGGTGGCACTCCACGCATTGTCGAAGCACTCCGCATGGAGCGCGCTCAGCACCGGCGCCTCGCCGACCGTTGCGGCGCGGATGGCGAGCGCGGAGGGCGGCGTCACGCCTTGATGCTGCGGCCTGGCATCGGGAGGGCGCAAATAGAGGGGCTCCGGTGGCGCGCTCGCCGGCGGATGCGCGGCGCACAGCCTGGCGAAATTGCGGGCATCGGGCATGTCGCCCACTGTGAGGCGAACCAGCCGGTCCGGCGGTGCCATGGCCATCAAAGCCTCGGCTCCGCTGCCCAGCACGAAGCCGCGTTCCGGCGGCAGGCGATGGACGGCTTCCGCCACCGGCAAGACGACGGGCGCGGCATCGGGACTCCTAAGAAAATAGACCTCATCGCGGCGCGCATCGGCGGCGATGACCAGAGGTGCCGCGTCCGGCGCATTGGCCGCAATGGCGGTGAGCGTATCGATGGCGGCGATCTTCACCTCAAGGGCGAGCGCCAATCCGCGCGCCATGGCGATGCCGGTCCGAACGCCGGTGAAGGTGCCGGGGCCTCGGGTGACACCGATCCGCTTGAGATCGGCAAAGGCGACGCCCGCCTCCGCCATCACTTCCCTGATCATCGGCGCCAGCGCATCGGCATGGCCGCGCTCCATCACAGCGAAGCGGCCGGCTACAAGGCGGCCCGAGGCAGGGTCATAAACCGCCACCGAGCAGGCCGCCATGGACGTGTCGAAAGCCAGAAGCATGCGGCGCCGTTTAGAGCATCATTCGGGAAAGGGGAACTGGATTTTGTCATTCAATTGCATTACATTCCAGGAATGCAAGTTGGAGACATGCCCATGACCGCCAATGCCCTGGTGCAGACCCGGATCGATGCAGACGTGAAAGAGCGCGCAACGGTCGTGCTCGAGAATATGGGCCTCACGGTTTCCGACGCCGTCCGCATTCTTTTGACCAGAACCGCGAATGAAGGTGCTCTTCCGCTCGAACTGATCAGCACAAGTGAAGCTCATGATGCGTGGTTCCGGGCCAAGGTCATGCAGGCCCTGGAAGATACGGGTCCGGACATTTCCGATGCCGAAGCCGAAGAGCTTTTTGCGGCAAGGCGAGCAGCGGCTCTGCGCAGGGCAGAGAGCAACAAGCAGTGAGACTGGTCTGGTCGCGACTTTCGCTTGCCGACCGTGAGAGCATTTTCGCCTATATCGAAGCCGACAATCCCGCCGCTGCGGCTCATATCGATGAGCGGATCGTTCTCGCAGCGCGGCGTCTGCTGGAATTCCCGGATAGCGGCCGGCCGGGGCGCATCTCCGGCACACGGGAGTTGGTCATTCCACGAACGCCCTTTATTGCCGCCTATGTCGCGATTGGAGATACGGTCCGCATTCTGCGCGTTGTCCATGGCGCGCAGATATGGCCGGACGAGATTGAATCCAACTGAATCAGACCGGGCGGACCTCGGTCACTTCCGGGATGAAATGGCGCAGCAGATTCTCGATGCCGTGCTTGAGCGTCGCGGTCGAGCTCGGGCAGCCCGAGCAGGAGCCCTTCATATTCAGGAAGACGACGCCGTCGTGATAGCCGTGGAAGGTGATATCGCCGCCGTCCTGGGCCACCGCCGGGCGCACGCGCGTATCCAGCAATTCCTTGATGGTGACGACGATCTCCTTGTCGGCCTCGTCGAAATCCTCGCTCACCGGGAGGTCGCCCGCGGCGGGCCTGGCGAGCACCGGCGCGTCGGCCAGATAGTGCTCCATGATGAGGCCCAGAATGGCAGGCTTCAGATGCTGCCATTCGCCGTCCTTCTTGGTGACGGTGACGAAATCCTGGCCCAGGAACACGCCCGACACGCCCTTGATCGAGAACAGGCGTTCGGCCAAAGGCGATTCGGCCGCTTCATCGGCGGAGCGGTAGTCGCGGGTCGATCCCGGCAAGACGGGCTTGCCTGGAATGAATTTCAGCGTGGCCGGGTTCGGGGTGGCTTCGGTCTGGATGAACATGGGGTAAATCCTTTCGAGGGCTGAGGAGCCGCTCACCGCCTTAATTTAGAATGATTTTAAGCTGTGTCAAATCCCCAAGGTGCGATCAGGAGGCCGACACGAAGCCCACAATCTCCTTCACCTTGCGATAGATCGGCTGGGCCAGCACCCGGGCCCTGGCTGCGCCATCGGCAAGCACGCCATCAATATAGGAAGGATCTTCCTCCAGCCTACGCTTTTCGGCGGCGATCGGGCTCAATTTCGCCACCGCCAGGTCGATCAGCGCCGGCTTGAAGGCGGAGAATTGCGATCCGCCATATTCCGTGAGCACGTCGGCCGCCGTCTTGCCCGACAGGGCGGCATAGATGCCGACGAGATTCTCGGCCTCGGGCCTGCCCTTGAGGCCCTGGACCTCGCCCGGCAGCGGATCGGGATCGGTCTTGGCCTTCTTGAACTTCCTGGCGATGGTGTCGGCATCATCGATGAGGTTGATGCGCGAGAGATCGGAAGGATCGGATTTCGACATCTTCTTGGTGCCGTCGCGCAGGCTCATGACGCGGGTCGCGGGACCTGTGATGAAGGGCTCGGGCAAGGGGAAGAAGCCGTCATTGTAGCCCGCCGCCGATATCTCATCGGCAAAGTCGATATTGAACTTCTGGGCGATGTCGCGGGCAAGCTCGAGATGCTGCTTCTGGTCATCGCCCACCGGCACATGGGTGGCGTGATAGAGCAGGATGTCGGCCGCCATCAGCACGGGATAGTCATAGAGGCCGACCGAGGCCGCTTCCTTGTCCTTGCCCGCTTTCTCCTTGAACTGGGTCATGCGGTTGAGCCAGCCGAGCCTGGCCACGCAGTTCAGCACCCAGGCGAGCTCCGCATGCTCAGCGACCTGGCTCTGGTTGAAGATGATCGAGCGCCTGGGATCGAGGCCGCAAGCGAGATAGGACGCCGTCACGTCGCGGATATGCTTCCTGAGGTCCTTCGGCTCCTGCCACAGGGTGATCGCATGCAGGTCGACCACGCAATAGATGCATTCATGCGTCTCCTGCATCCGGATCCAGTTGACCATGGCGCCCAGATAGTTGCCGAGATGCAGATTCTGCGTCGGCTGCATGCCTGAAAAGACGCGAAGTGTCGAAGCGGTCATTCTCTGTTCCCTCAAAGCCGGGCTGCTTATGCCCGTAAAACCACGGCAAGTGAAGGCCCCGCCGGTCAGCTTGCGGCAAGCCCGGCGAGCGCCTTGATGACGGCTCTGAGTGCCGCATCGGGAACCTTGTCGCGGCGCAGCACCATGCCTATGCGGCGATGAAGGCGGGGCGTGAGACTCTTGACCGCAAGCCCGTCATCATCCGCCGCCATCCTGGGGATGATGCTCAAGCCGAGGCCGGCACCGACCATCTTCTTGATCGCCTCGATATTGCCGAGCTCCATGCCGGGCCTCGCCAGCTCGCCTCCCGCCCGGAACCACTCGTCGATGACGCGGCGGGAATTGCCGGCCGGCTCATAGAGCAGGATCATGGACTGGCGGGCGAGGAAATCGGGCGTGACCTTCTCCGCCGGCAACGCGTCGGCGGCAAAGGCCGCCACCATCTCCTCCTCGATCAGGACTTTGACGGAGAAGCCGCGGCCCGGTGCGGGCAAAGTGACGACCGCGACATCGAGCTCGTTGGCCTGCAGAGCCTTGAGGGTCTCGCCGGAGTTGCCGGTATGCACCGCGATGTCGATCAGGGGGTATCGGCTTTTCACCGCCCTGAGGACGGGGGGCAGCAAATAAATGCAGGCAGTGGCGCCGGTGCCGAGACGCACCTGGCCTGACACGCTGCCGCTCTGCTCGGCGAGCGAGCGCAGTGCCTCGTCAAGGGTCGCGTCGATCTGTTTCACATAGCCCACCAGGATCCTGCCCGCGGTGGTCGGCGTGGCCTTGCGGCCGACCCGCTCGATGAGTCTCACGCCCAATGCCTGCTCCAGCTCGCGGATACGCAAGCTGACCGCCGGCTGGGTGAGGCCGAGCCTGCCGGCGGCGGCGAGAAAGCTGCCGCTGCCTGCGACTTCCGCGAGCGTCTGCAGCTGGGCGAGGCTCGGTCTTTGCATCAAAGTTTTCCTTATTCTTCGCATTATTACTATAAATTTTACTTTGGGCAAATGCTGCGCGATTTTCCCGCCCATGGACATTCGCCGCCATATGAGAGAATTCCGCACCGAAGCCTGGCACTATGTCTCGGGCTCGGCCCGTTCGCGCTGGCGGCAAAATGCACTCTTGCGCGAACTCGAGCCCCATCATCTCATCGATATCGGTATCGACCCTTTCACCATGGAGCGTTCCATCCCGACATTCACCCTGCGGCCCGCCCAGGAAACCGACATGGAGGGCGTGCAGCGCATCTATGGCGATCACGTCAGCCACGGACTTGCCTCCTTCGAGGAGGCCCCGCCCAGTGTCGATGAGATGCGCAGCCGGTTTCGCACCCTCAAGAGCCAGTCCTTCCCCTATCTCGTCGCCGAACGCCCCGACGGGATCGTCGGCTACAGCTATGCCGGGCCCTACCGCACCCGCTCGGCCTATCGCTTCACCATCGAGAATTCGGTCTATGTGGCGAAGGACTGCTCAGGCCAGGGCATCGGGCGGGCGCTTCTTTCCGCCCTCATCGCCGAATGCGAGAAGGGCCCCTGGCGGCAAATGATCGCCATCATCGGCAACAGCGGCAACCGCGCCTCGATCGCGTTGCATGAGAAGCTCGGCTTCCAACTGGTGGGAACGCTGCGCGACGTCGGCTTCAAGCACGATCAGTGGGTAGACACCGTGCTCATGCAGCGCCATTTGGCGCCGGCCCGCGGCGCATCATCTTCCTGATCTCGCTGAGCTTCATCGCGCCGAAGAGATGGGCAAGAAGGAAATAACCGAGACTTCCCAGGGCGACGAGGCCGAGCAGCACCAGGGCGCGCAGCCACAGCGGATGACTGTCGGTGAAGATCGGAGCCGAATAGTAGAACGCGCCGAGGAGCATGGCGCCCATCACGAGGCTCGCCGCGATGATGCGCGGCAGACGACGGCGCAAGCGCTCGTCGGCGGTGAAATGGCCGCGGCGGGCCAGCGTCACGCCGAGCAATGTCGCATTGACCCAGGCGGCAAGCGCCGTCGACACGGCGATGCCGACATGACCGATGAAACGCGACAGGATGAGGCTCGAGACGACATTGATCACGACCGAGGTGATGGCGAACATCATCGGCCGCTTCGTGTCCTCGCGGGCGAAGAAGCCGGGCGAGAAGACCTTGTTGATGACGAAGGCCGGCAGGCCCGCGGCGAAGGCGGCGAGCGCATAGGACGTGGCGATCGAATCGCTCCTGGTGAACACGCCATGCTCGAAGCACACATTGACGATGGCGAAGGGAATGGCGATCAGGGCGATGGTCGCCGGCAGCGTCAGGAACAGCGCGAATTCGAGCGACC
The DNA here is from genome assembly GCA_003576695.1 of Taklimakanibacter lacteus. Taxonomy (GTDB): domain Bacteria; phylum Pseudomonadota; class Alphaproteobacteria; order Rhizobiales; family Aestuariivirgaceae; genus Taklimakanibacter; species Taklimakanibacter lacteus. The sequence goes on along the minus strand of QOZQ01000002.1, from coordinate 508,553 downwards.
GGTTCTGGCTCAGCAGCGCCCCCGCTTCGTCGCCGGCGCGCAATTTGCGCGACATCTCGGGCAGCAGCACCACGCCGATGGCGACGCCGACGACGCCGAGCGGCAGCTGGTAGACGCGGTCGGCGTAGTAGAGATAGGAAACGGCGCGATCGATGGTCGTCGCGATCATGGTGGCGATGAGGATATTCACCTGCGTGATGCCGCCGGCAACGACGCCCGGTATGCCGAGCCGAATGAGCCGCCTGGCGTCCGGCGTCAACTTGGGCCATTTGAGCCGCATGCGCATATTGGCGCGGCTGCAGGCGATATAGAGCAGAAGGAACTGGACAATCCCCGCCACGCACACGCCCCAGACCAGCGCATAGCCGGTCGCGGCACTCTCACCCCAGCCCATATAGCGCACGAGAAGCAAGGTCGCGATCATCACCAGATTGAGCAGGATCGGCGCGCAGGCCGCCGCCACGAAACGGCGCAGGCTGTTGAGCACGCCCGACTGCAGCGCGGTCAGCGACATGAACAGGAGATAGGGAAAGGCGATACGGGTAAGCGCCACCGACAGATCGAACTTGTCCGCATCGCCGGCGAAGCCGGGGGCGATCACATACATGAGGAGCGGCATGGCGATCTGGGCGACGGCGGTAAAGAACAGGAGCCAGGCGAACATCACCGCGAAGATGTCCTCGGCAAAGCTGCGCGCCTCGGCCTCGCCGCCGCCTTCCAGCTTCTTGGCGAACATCGGCACGAAGGCCGAATTGAAGGCGCCCTCGGCGAAGAGCGAGCGGAACAGGTTGGGGAAGCGGAAGGCGACGACGAAGGCCTGCGCCACGGGGCCGGTGCCGAGGACGGAAGCGGTGAGAATGTCGCGGATGAAGCCCGCCACCCGGCTCACCAAAGTGAGCCCGCCCACGGTCGCGGCCGATTTGAGGAGGGTCATGCAGAGGTTCTATTTTGCTGTTCGGATTCCGGCAAGGCTCTCATCTTCCGCAAGATCTTGACGGAAAGCCGGCATCCGCCTTTCCCGGTCATGCGCTGACCTTCTGCTCGGCAAGTACGGCCAAAAGCTGGCGCTCGATCTGGGCACTGCGGGCGGCGCTCACGATCTTGGCGCCGGTCAGGTCGGTCACATAGAAGACGTCGATGACGCGCTCGCCATAGGTGGTGATATGGGCCGAGCCGATATTGAGATTGAGGTGATAGAGCGCCTCGGTCAGGTCGTAGAGGAAGCCGACGCGATCGAGGCCGTTGACCTCGATGACGGTAAACAGGTTGGACGAGTCGTTATCGATGATGACGCGCGGCGCGATGGTGAAGGCCTGCAGGCGGGCTTCCGGGTGCTGCACCTTGGCGATCAGGTCCTTGATCCTGACCTCGCCTTTCAGCACCTGGCGGACCAGCGCCGCCACCCGCTCGGCGCGGCGGCGCTCATCCTCGCTGTTGGCGAACTGGCGCTGGATGAGAATGGTGTCGAGCGCCAGACCATCGGCGGTGGTGAAGATCTGGGCGCCGGCGATATTGGCATTGGCGGCGGCGCAGGCGCCGGTGATCAGCGCCAGGAAGCGCGGATGATCGGGCGCATGGATGGTCAGCTCGGTGATGGCGGTGAACTCGTCCGTCCTGACCTCGGTCGCCACCGGCTCGCCCTGCGCCCTGGCGCGCGCCATCAGCTTCTCATGCGCCACCTGCCGGTCGGTGTCGACATTGAGCCAGTAGGGATCATAGTGGCGCGCCGCATAGGCCGTCTTCTGCTCCGCCGTCCAGTCGGGATAATGGGCGAAGAATTTCGCCTGCGCCTCGGCGACGCGTTCCTTGCGCGAGATGCTGGTGTGGCCGCCCGACAAAACGGGCTCGGTCTCGAAATACAGCGTGCGCAGCAGCTGGCCCTTCCAGCCGTTCCAGGCGGAAGGGCCGACGGCGCGGATGTCGGCGACGGTGAGGATGAGCAGAAGCTTCAGGCGCTCGGGCGATTGCACGACATTGGCGAAATCGAGAATGGTCTTGAAGTCGTTGAGATCGCGCATCTGGGCGGTCTCGCTCATCAGGAGATGGTAGCGGATCAGCCAGGCTACGGTCTCGGTCTCGGGCGCGGTGAGGCCGAGGCGCGGGCACAGGGTCTTCGCCACCCGCTCGCCGGCGATCGAATGGCTCTCCTTGCGGCCCTTGGCGATGTCGTGCAGCAGCACCGCGACATAGAGCACACGCCGGCTCGACACGGTGGGGAAGATCTCGGTCGACAGCGGATGGTCGTTGGAGAAGCGGCCGCGCTCGAGCGCCGCCAGGATGCCGACGGCGCGGATCAGGTGCTCGTCGACCGTGTAGTGATGATACATGTTGAACTGCATCATCGCGACGATCTTGCCGAATTCCGGGATGAAGCGGCCGAGCACGCCCGCCTCGTTCATCCTTCGCAGCGCCGTCTCGGGATCGCGCGCTTCGGTCAGCATGCCGAGGAACAGCGCATTGGCCGCGGGGTCGGCGCGCACCTGCTTGTCGATGCGCGCCAGATTGCGCCTGACCGCCTTGAGCGCATCGGGATGGATCTCGAGGTCGCGCTCGGCGGCAAGGGCGAAGAGCCGGATCATGTTCACCGGCTTGGCGACCAGCACGCCCTCATCGGCGATGGTCAGCCGATTGGCCTCGATGCGGAAATCATGCGCCCCCTCGATCAACCCCGAGCGCCGCGTGGAAAAGCGGCCCAGCACCCGGCCGAAGACCGGCGTCGCCTTCATCTGGCGGGTTTCGAGGGACGCCGAGAAGATGCGGGTCAGGTCGCCGACATCCTTGGCGACGAGGAAATAGTGCTTCATGAAGCGCTCGACATGCTTCAAGCCGCCATGCGCCTTGTAGCCCAGACGCTCGGCGAGATCGGGCTGGCGGTCGAAGCTCAACCGGTCCTCGGCGCGCTTGGCGACAAAATGCAGATGGCAGCGCACCGCCCAGAGGAAATCCTCGCTCTTCTCGAAAAGGGCCAGCTCCTCGCGGGTAAATACGCCCTTCTCGGCGAGCTCCCTGGTCGAATTGGCGCCGGACAGGAACTTGGCGATCCAGAACAGCGTGTGAAGGTCGCGCAAGCCCCCCTTGCCGTTCTTCACATCGGGCTCGACGAGATAGCGGCTCTCGCCCGCCTTGAAATGCCGCTCGTCGCGCTCCGAGAGCTTACTCGCCACGAAAGTCTTGGCGCTCTTGGCGACGATCTCCTTGCGGAAGCGCTTGGTCAGCGTCTCGAACAGCGACGGCTCGCCGCAAATGAAGCGCGCCTCGAGGATGGAGGTGAGGATGGTCGAATCCGATTGCGCCAGCCTGATGCAGTCATCGACGCTCCTGGTGGCATGGCCGACCTTGAGGCGCGCATCCCACAGCGCATAGAGGATGAACTCGATGACGCTCTCGCTCCAGCCGGTCTGCTTGTAGGGCAGGAGGAAGAGCAGATCGATGTCGGAGCCGGGCGCCAGGGTGCCGCGGCCATAGCCGCCGACCGCGACGACGGTGATGCGTTCGGCCTCGGAGGGGTTGGAGGCGCGGTAGAGCTTTCTCACGGCGAAGTCGAAGAGCGAATGGATGACCTCGTCCTGGGCCGCGGACAGCAGCATGGCGCATTGCGTGCCCCGGCCGTCGGCCATCAGGCGGCGCTCGGCCTCGGTGCGCGCTGCGGCGATCGTCTCTTTCAGGATATCGACGACGCGCTTGCGCAGGTCGGTGCCGGGCGCAAGCGTTGCGAGGCGGGCGCGCAGCGCCGCGCCATCCACCAGAGCCCCGGGCTTTGCGGCTTGCGTCATTGCGGCTGCCGCTGCTGCGCCAGCATAGCGCGCAGCTCATAGAGCAGGGCCAGGGCATCGCGCGGCGACAATTCATCGGGTGATATCCCGGCAAGGCGCTTCTCGACATCGCTCGGCCCTGCCGCGGCGGGCGGCGCTGCCGCGCGCGGGCGCGCCACCGAGAACAGCGGCAGGTCGGCGAACAGCGAATCCGCCCCCGTCCCCGGCTCGTCCTTCTTTTCGAGAATGCTCAAGACCTCGGAAGCGCGCGCGATCACGGGCGCGGGAAGGCCGGCGAGCTTTGCCACCTGGATGCCATAGGAACGGTCGGCGACGCCCGGCGCCACCTCATGCAGGAACACCACATCGCCCTGCCATTCGCGCACCTTGACGGTGGCATTGGCGACGCCGGCAAGCCTGCCGGCCAGCGCGGTGAGCTCGTGATAGTGGGTGGCGAAGAGGGCGCGGGCACGGTTGATCTCATGCAGATGCTCGACCGCCGCCCAGGCGATCGAGAGCCCGTCGAAGGTGGCGGTGCCGCGCCCGATCTCATCGAGAATGACGAAGGAGCGCTCGGTCGCCTGGTTGAGGATGGCGGCCGTCTCGACCATCTCGACCATGAAGGTCGAGCGCCCGCGCGCCAGGTCATCGGCGGCGCCGACGCGGCTGAACAGGCGGTCGACTATGCCGAGATGCGCCGATTTGGCCGGCACGAAGGACCCCATCTGCGCCATGATGACGATGAGCGCGTTCTGGCGCAGGAAGGTCGATTTGCCGGCCATGTTCGGCCCGGTGAGGAGCCAGATGCGCTTGTCGTCGCCGGCCAAGGTGAGATCATTGGCGACGAAGGGCGCTCCGCCCGATTGCGCCAGCATGGCTTCGACCACCGGATGGCGGCCCTGCTCGATATCGACGCGCAAGGAGCGATCGACAACGGGGCGCACATAATTGCGCCTGGCGCTCAATTCGGCCAGCGCGGTCGCGACATCGACGCGCGCGATCGCCTCGGCGATCGCCGATAGGCGCTGCGACTGATCCTTGACCGCGGCGCACAGCCGCTCGAAAATCTCGAGCTCGAGCGCCAGAGCGCGATTGGCGGCCGATGCGATGCGCTCCTCGAGGCTGGACAGTTCCTGGGTGACGAAGCGCACGGCGCTGGCGATCGTCTGGCGGTGGAAGAACTTCGCGTTGTGGGGTGGCGCCTGAAGCGGCCCCGCATTCTGCGCCGTCACCTCGATGAAATAACCCAGAACGTTGTTGTGCCTGATCTTGAGCGACCTGATGCCGGTCTCGGAAGCGTAGTCCGCCTGCAATTGCGCGATGACCTTCTTCGTTTCGTCGCGCAATTGCCGATTGCCGTCGAGCTCGGATGCGAAGCCTGCCCTGACGAAGCCGCCATCGCGCGCATTGAGCGGCAGCTCATCGCCCAGCACCGCGGCGAGATCGGCGAAGAGCTCCTGCGGCCCATCCGCCAGGACCGACTGCGCCGCCGCCAATTCGGCCGGGAGTGCTGCAAGCCCTTGCGGATCGCGCAGACGCTCATCGAGCCTTTGCGCCGCCGCGAGCCCGTCGCGGATGGCGGCCAGATCGCGCGGACCGCCACGAGCCAGCGCCAGGCGCGACAGAGCGCGCTCGATATCGGGAAACTGGCGCAGGCTCTTGCGCAATTCCTCGCGCAGGTCGCGCGTCTCGGCGAAATAGCCGACCGAATCGAGCCGCGCGGCGATCGCCTGCGGATCGGTGAGGGGTGCCGCGAGCCTTCGCGCCAGGAGCCTGGCGCCCACCGCGGTGACGGTGCGATCGAGCGTCGCCAGGAGACTCGTGCCGCTGTCGCCGGCGAGGCTGCGGGTCAGCTCGAGATTGAGCCGGGTGGCCTGATCGATGATCATCTGATCGGCAGGCTCGTCGCGCCTGGGGGCTCTGAGCACCGGCACGCGCCCCACCTGGGTCAGAAGCACGTAATCGAGCAGCGTCCCCAGGGCGGAGACTTCGGCGCGCGTGAAGGCGCCAAAGCCCTCCAGCGCCGACACGCCGAAATGACTCCTGAGACGCCGCTCGGCCTCGGCGCTGTCGAAGCGGCTCGCCGGCAAGGGCGTGAGCGCGGCACCACTCGCTTCGAGCGCCGCCATGCCCGCTTCCGCCAGGCCGTCCGGATAGATGATCTCGCCGGGCTCGAGTCCCGCGAGATCGGCGGAAAGCCGCTCCGCCGCGACCGGCATGACGACGAGCTCGCCCGAGGAGATATCGGCGAAGGCGAGCGCCAGGCTCGAATCCGCCTTGACCCGTGCGAGGCTTGCGATGAAATTGTTCCTGGCCCCCTTGAGGAGCGTGTCCTCGGTGAGCGTGCCCGGCGTGATGAGGCGGATGACGTCGCGGCGGACCACGGATTTGGAGCCGCGCTTCTTGGCCTCGGCCGGATCTTCCATCTGCTCGCAAATGGCGACGCGATGGCCGGCGCGGATCAGCCTTTCGAGATACTGGTCGGAGGAATGCACCGGCACGCCGCACATCGGGATATCCTCGCCCTGGTGCCGGCCGCGCTTGGTGAGCGCGATGCCGAGCGTACGGGAAGCGGCTTCCGCGTCGGCGAAGAACAATTCGTAGAAATCCCCCATGCGGTAGAACAGCAGGCAGCCCGGATGGGCCGCCTTGATCTCGAGATACTGGGCCATCATCGGTGTCGCCGCGACAGCATCCCGGGGGGCATTCATGTCGTTCATCGGGGCTGGTGTCCCGGTTCGCAAGTTCGCCTGCTCGTGGCGGCCCCTCTGAGCGAACTTGCGAACCAAAGGGACACCAGCGAATCTAATGATTCTAGTGTGCTTTTGAACGCGAAGTTCCTGAAATACATGCGGCCTGAATAGCAGGAACTTCGCGTTCGCACACTAGTTACGACAAGTTGCGGCGGAATCAATGACCTTGAGATCGGCGGTAGCAGCCTCTAGTGTCAGCCGCCTAAAAATGGGGATTACATGAGCACTGAGAAACGGGCCGCCCGGCCGAGCTTCACCGAACAGGAAGCACTGCTTTTCCATCAGCGCGGCAAGCCGGGGAAACTGGAAATCAACCCGACCAAGCCGATGGCGACCCAGCGCGATCTCTCGCTAGCCTACAGCCCGGGTGTGGCCGTGCCGGTGCGCAAGATCGCCGAGGATCCCGACACCGCCTATGACTATACGGCCAAGGGCAATCTCGTCGCGGTCATTACCAACGGCACCGCCATTCTGGGCCTGGGCGATCTCGGCCCCCTCGCCTCCAAGCCGGTGATGGAAGGCAAGGCTGTGCTGTTCAAGCGCTTCGCCGATGTGGACTCGATCGACCTCGAGGTCGACACCAAGGACGTCAACGAGTTCATCGGCGCGGTGCGCTATCTGGGACCGTCCTTCGGCGGCATCAATCTGGAGGACATCAAGGCGCCGGAATGCTTCATCATCGAGCAGAAATTGCGCGAGCTCATGGACATACCGGTGTTCCATGACGACCAGCACGGCACCGCGATCATCTCGGCCGCCGCCCTCATCAACGCGCTCGCCATCACCAAGCGCGACATCAAGAACGTCAAGCTCGTCTGCAATGGCGCGGGCGCTGCCGCCATCGCCTGCATCGAGCTCATCAAGTCGATGGGCGTGCCGCCGCAGAACGTCATACTCGCGGATTCGAAAGGCGTCGTCTACAAGGGCCGCAGCGAGGGCATGAACCAGTGGAAATCGGCGCATGCGATCGAGACCAAGGCACGCACGCTCGCCGAGGCCATGGAGGGTGCCGATGTGTTCCTGGGCCTTTCCGCCGCCGGGGCGCTGACGCCGAAGATGGTGCAGAGCATGGCGAAGAACCCGATCATCTTCGCCATGGCCAATCCCGATCCCGAGATCGCGCCCGAGGACGTGGCCACGGTGAGGAGCGATGCCATCATGGCGACCGGGCGCTCCGACTATCCGAACCAGGTCAACAATGTGCTGGGCTTCCCCTATATCTTCCGCGGCGCCCTCGATGTGCGGGCCCGCACCATCAACGACGAGATGAAGATCGCGGCGGCGGAAGCGCTGGCGGCGCTGGCGCGCGAGGAAGTGCCGGACGAGGTGGCGGCCGCCTATCATGGCTCGCGCCTGCAATTCGGCCCGGGCTACCTGATCCCGGTGCCGTTCGATCCGCGCCTCATCTCGCGCATTCCGGTCGCGGTGGCGCGTGCGGCGATGGATTCGGGCGTGGCGCGCAAGCACATCGCCGATCTCGACGCCTATGCCGACGAGCTCTCGGCCCGCCTCAATCCGATTGCCGGCACGCTGCAGAACATCTTCGAGCATGTGCGCTCCAATCCGAAGCGCGTGGTCTTCGCTGAAGGCGAGGAAGACCGCATGATCCGCGCCGCCAACAGCTTCGCCAATAACGGCCTCGGCACGCCCATCCTCATCGGCCGCGAGGCCCACATCGAAGAGGCGCTCAAGGCCAATGCGGTCGAGCTGCATGAGAGTGTGCAGATCACCAATGCCAGGCTCTCCGAGCGCAATGTCGATTATGCGAACTATCTCTATGAACGCCTGCAGCGCAACGGCTTCCTGTTCCGCGACTGCCAGCGCCTCGTCAACAACGACCGCAATGTGTTCGCCGCCTGCATGCTGGCGCTGAACGACGCCGACGCGGTGGTGACCGGCCTGACACGCAACTTCTCCGTCGCCATCGACAATGTCAGGCGCGCCATCGACAACCGCCCGGGACACAAGCCGATCGGCGTCTCCATGGCGCTGGTGCGCGGGCGCACCGTGTTCATCGCCGACACATCCATCCATGAATTGCCCTCGGCGGAGGAACTGGCCGATATCGCGCAGGAAGCCGCCGGCGTCGCGCGCCGTTTCGGCTATGAGCCCAAGGTCGCCTTGCTTTCCTATTCGACCTTTGGCTATCCCAGGGGCGAGCGCTCGGAATATGTGCGCAAGGCGGTGACCATCCTCGACAAGCGCAATGTCGATTTCGAGTATGATGGCGAGATGGGCGCCGACGTCGCGCTGTCGCGCGAGGCGATGGCGCTCTACCCGTTCTGCCGTCTCACCGGCCCCGCCAATGTGCTGGTCATGCCGGCGGCGCATTCGGCGTCGATCTCAACCAAGATGCTGCAGCAGCTGGGCGGCGTCACCGTCGTAGGTCCCCTGCTCACCGGCCTCGACAAGCCGGTGCAGATCGCCTCCATGTCGGCGACCGCGACCGACATCGTCAATCTGGCGGCGATCGCCGCTTACGATATCAACCGATAGGCCGCCAATCTCCGTCATCCCGGCGAAAGCCGGGACCCAGTTAATTGGTGACGCATCCGAAGCGCCGCCCGGCTTGTCTTATTGATTGGGTCCCGGCTTTCGCCGGGATGACGAAATAAGTTTGATACATTCGGGCCAGTGCTCGTATTACAACTGCGCCAGGGGATCGTCGCCCGGCTGCCCGAAATAGGAGAAGTAGCGCGGGTTGATCTGCGAGACGGGCAGGATGATCAGCACGTCGATGGTGTTGAACTGGCGGTCGATCACCGCGCCTTCGCCGACATAGCAGCCGATCCGCAAATAGCCCTTGATGAGCGGCGGCAGCATGCGCAGCGCGCGCTTGGCATCGACCTTGGCCGGCGGCATCAGATTCATCTCGATCCGGCGCTCCGGCAGCGCGCTCACCTGCCATTCGGCGGGGGCGGCGGAGTTCTGCGCCATGAAGCTCAAGGCCATGGCGTGATGGGCGGGATCGGTGCCTTCCAGGCTGGCGCAGCCCAGCATCACGTCGAGATCATAGAGGCGGACATAATTCCAGATGCCCTGCCACAGAAGCTCGACCACCGGCTTGGTGCGATAGGGCTTGAGGACGCAGGAGCGGCCCAGCTCGAGAAATTTGAGCCCGCTATGGCGGGCGATCAAAGGAGCGATGTCGAACTCGTCCTGGGTATAGAAGCCGCCGGTGCGCTCGGCCACCGATTGCCGCAGCAGGCGATAGGTGCCGACCACCTCGCCATCGGCGACGCGTATCTCATCGGGCCCGACAGCCAGGCCCTTGCGCACCACGAGCAGATGATCGCAGATCGCATCATAGCGGTCCGCATCGCGCCGCGTCGCCTGGGCCTGGGCATCGGGCCTCGCTTCCAGCTCCTCGTAGAAGACGCGATAGCGCAGATGCTGGGCGGCATCGATATCGACCGCGCCATCGGCCAGTCTGACGGTCAGGTCAGCCTTGCTGCCGAGGACGAATCCCGGGACGATTTCCTCGCGCCTTGGCGCCCCACCGCGGGGGCGAGGCGCTAGAGAAGATACGGACATCAAGCCCTGCCTCCGCAAACCGGCCCGTCGCCGGCGAGGGCCACAGTGCCACAGACCGGCGGACAAGGAAAGTTCGTCCCATTCACCTTATCGCCATAAGGTCATGGCGCACAAACATTACAAGTTGTTGAGAAAAATGCGCTTCCCGCTCGGTCAAGCGGCGGGACGGCGCGCCGTCAGCAGGGCGATGGCTTCGTCGAGATCCTGGCGGTCGAAAGGCTTCGCCATATGGCCGTTCATGCCGGCCGCGAGGCATTCGGCCTGGTCGGCGGCGCTGGCATTGGCGGTCAGAGCGAGAATCGGAATGTCGGGCGCGGGGCCCGCCCTGAGCAGGCGCGCCGTGGCGAGCCCGTCAAGCTCCGGCATCCGCACGTCCATGATGATGAGGTCGGGACGGCCGCCCGCGGCAATATAATCGAGCACGCCCTTCCCGTTGGTCACGTGATGGACGGAGTGGCTCGACTTTTCGAGCAAGGTGCGGGTCAGCAGCGCATTGACCGGATTGTCCTCGGCCAGCAGGACCGTGAGATGCGGCATCTCCTTCTTGGTCGATGCCATGCGGCGCAGATCGCTGACGGCCGAGGCGATCGTCTGGTCGTCGCTCTGGACGAGCTGGCGCAGCAAGGTCGAACGCCGGAGCGGCTTGAGCAGGTAGCCCGCGAATGGCGGCTCGAGGAAATCGCGCAAGGCGCGGCGCTCTTCCGCCTGGAGGAGGATGAAGACGGGCTTGCCGGTCGGGCGTTTGCGCTCATGGGCGGCGCGCCACACGGCGAGCGTCGCCGAATGGGAAGAATCGCAAATGAGGCCACTGGCGGAGTGCGGCTTGCGCAAGGCCTGGCGCAAGGCGGCCTCGGTCGCGACCTGGCGGGTCGTGGCGCCAAGCCCGGCGAGCGTCGTCTCGAGGCTGACGAGCGTCGGCCCGGGCGGCAGAGCGAGCTCATAGATGCGGCCTTTCAGCGGATCGGACGGTCCCTCATTGCGCACGCCGACGCAAGGCAAGGTGACGCGGAACAGCGATCCCTTGCCGCGCTCGCTCGTCACCGTGATCGCGCCGCCCATGCCAAGGGCGAGATTGCGCGAGATCGAGAGGCCCAGGCCGGTGCCGCCGAAACGGCGCGCCGTGTCCTGGCGGGCCTGCGTGAATTCCTCGAAGATGCGCGATTGCTCCTCGGCCGTCATGCCGATGCCGCTGTCGGCGATCTCGGCGATGAAATTGATCTGCTCCGAATCGCCGTCGCAGGGGCCTGTGGAAAGCGTGATCGCGACGCCGCCGGCTTCGGTGAACTTGATGGCGTTGCCGGCGAGATTGAGCAGGATCTGGCGGAAGCGCAACTCATCCACCAGGATGCGCGGCGGCAGGCCGGGTGCCGCCGAGCAGGTGATCTCGATGCCCTTGGCATGGGCGCGGGGAGCCAGAAGCTCCGTCACGCTTTCGGCGAGAACCAGGGGATCGATCCAGTCCGGCGTCAGCGCGACGCGGCCCGATTCGATCTTGGAGATATCGAGTATCTCGTCGATGATCGACAGCAGCGAGCGCGCCGAAGCATCGACGGCGCCCGCATAGTTGCGCTGCTCGGGATTGAGATCGGTGTCGAGCAAAAGGCTGTTCATGCCGATGATGCCGTTCATCGGCGTGCGGATCTCATGGCTGGTGGCGGCCAGGAAGCGGCTCTTGGCCTGGTTGGCGGCCTCGGCCTCGGCACGCGCCTGCTGCAGGCCGTTGAGCACCGCCTCGACATTCTCGCGCCGCCGGTCGGAGGCGCGCTTGCCGAAATAGACGGCGATGGCGATCACCAGAGTGAAGAACAGGCCGAGCGGCCACCAGGCTTTGGCCAGTCCGGCCGGACCGAAGATCAGATGGACGCAGAAGACGAGGCCCGCCGCCGCCATGAGCGTGCCGAGCGCGAATTGCAGCGGACTGAAGCGGATGCCCGGTTCGGCCAAGGCGGCGAGCGCCGCGGTGGGGGCCGCGCCGTGCTCGGGTGGTCGATCCTGTCCTCGGGTAGACTCCATGAAGGGCCTGCCGCTTTATCGTTCTGACGCCTGTTAATCATTTAGATCGCATAGGCGCATTAGGAAATGCCTACCGGCTCAAATGAGAGTCAATAAAGGGTAAATTTGCAACAAGCGCGCCAGCCGGGGCGCGCGCCGATCAGGAAAATCCGGGCGCGCGGCGGCGCACCGGTGAGGACTGGATGATCGAGGTATTGGTCTGCGCATAGGGAATGAGCCGGTCGATGACACGCTCGAGATCCTCGATCCCGGCCACGAAGACCTTGGCGATGAAGCAGTCATCGCCGGTGATGCGGTCGCATTCGACGATCTCCGGCATATCGGCGAGAAGGCCGGCGACGCGTGGCAATTCGCCCATGGCGGGGCGGATGCGGATATAGGCGCCGACGGCAAGGCCCAGGGCCGCGGGATCGAGCGTCGCGGTGAAGCCCGCAATCACGCCCAGATCCTCGAGCCGGCGCAGGCGATCGGCCGCACTTTGCGCCGACATGCCGAGCAGGCGGCCGAGATCGGCCTGCGAGATGCGGGCATTGTCGGCAAGAGCGCCGAGGATCCGGCGGTCGGCGGCGTCAAGAGCAGCACTTGCGATTCTTCGGCTATTCTTCATTTTCAAACCTCAATTGCCTGACATACTATCATAGATACCTGGATATATCAGTCGTTTTCGCCGGATATCCGGGCATTCTCCGGACATGAAAGCCGCCACCCCGCCGCCCCATGCCTATTTCCTGGTGAGCGCCCTGTTCCATTATCTGGGCCCCTCCTTCGCCGTGCTGCTTTTCGCCCAGATGTCACCCTTGGGCGTCGCATGGCTGCGCATCGCCTCGGCCGCCCTCATTTTCAGCCTGTGGATCAGACCATGGCGGACACTCGCCGAAGCGGAGCCCGGGGCGCGCCGGCTGATCCTGCTGATGGGCCTCATCCTCGCCGCGATGAATGGCTGCTTCTATCTGGCGATCGACCAGCTGCCGCTCGCCACTGTCGCCGCGATCGAATTCGCCGCCACCATCGCGGTGGCGCTTCTGGGCCTGCGCTCGGCGCGCAACCTTCTCGCCCTTGGCCTTGCCGTCACGGGCGTCCTGCTGCTGATCGGCTTTCAGTATTCGAGCGACCTGATCGGGCTTGGCCTCGCTTTCGCCAATGCGCTTCTCTTCGCGCTCTATGTGATCGTCGGACACAGGCTGGCGCGGCAGGGCGGCGCTTCCGGCATAGAGCGGCTGGGGGCTGCCATGGCCATCGCCTTCATCGCAGCACTACCCTTCGGCCTCGGCGAGGCGACGCGGCTCCTCGCCCATCCACTCCTCATCCTGGCCGGCATCGGGGTCGGCATTTCCTCTTCCGTCATTCCCTATATTTGCGATCAGCTCGCCATGGCGCGGCTGCCGCGCGCCAGCTTCGCATTGATGCTGACCTTGCTGCCGGCCATTGCCGCGGTGACGGGCGCCCTCGTGCTGCGGCAGATTCCAGGTCCGCTTGATATGGCCGGCATCATCCTCGTCATCCTGGGCGTCGGCCTGCACCGGCCGGCGGAGGTCGAGGCTTGAGCGATCTCTTGCTCATTTGCTCCAGTGATCGAAAGCGAGCTGCTGCCGGCTCCTCACGAAAGCGAGCGCCTCCTTGCCGGTCCAGGGGCCTTCATAGCCCAGGCGATTGACCTTCCCGACCCACCAGCCCTGACCCGGCAAACGGTCCGATTCACGCACCACCAGGGCCGCGAGCTCGGGCTCACCCGCATCGCGGCCGGTCTCATCGATCGTATCGAGAGCACGGCACAGAGCCCGCATCTTGGGGCGGGTGAAGCGATGGCCGAGCTCCATCAGCAGCTCCGAATAGCTCATCTCGCGGTGCTCGCGCGCGGCCGCGATCAGGAGGGCCCGCACCGCTTTGACATCGCTGAGCGGCGTGCCGGGAATCTCGTCGAAGGAGCTGTGACTGTCTCGCATCCGGCCCATCGCGGCAAACTAGCATTGTAAGAGGCGGCGCCACAGGTCCTCGATCGCGTTCGAGGTCTCGCAAGCACCAGACTCTCGGGCAGGACAGGTCATCCCATCCACCGGAGACCCTCATGCTGAAATTTGCTGCCACCCTCCTCACCACGGTCCTTTCGGCCACCGCCGTCCTGGCTGGCGACCAGATCGGATTCAAGGAAATCACCGTCGCCGATGCCAGCCGGCCTTTGCATGTGGCGCTGTGGTACCCGACCGATGCTGCAGGGCCCCTGGTCAATGTCGCCGAGAATGGCGTCTTCTATGGTGTCGCCGCCATCAAGGACGCGGTTCCCCAACAGGATGCGCATCCTCTCATCGTCCTGTCGCATGGCTATGGCGGGAGCTGGCGCAATCTGAGCTGGCTCGCGGGTGCCCTGGCGCAGAAAGGCTATGTCGTCGCCGTACCCGATCATCCCGGCACCACATTCCGCGACCGCGATCCCGCCAAGGCGGCGCGGCTGTGGGAAAGGCCGCGCGACCTCAGCCGCAGCATCGACGCGCTCATCGCCGATCCGCAGCTTGCCGGCGGCATCGCCCGCGACCGCATCGCCGCGATCGGCCATTCGCTCGGCGGCTGGACCGCCGCCGAGATCGCGGGCGCCCGTTTCGATGCCGATCTCATCATGCCCGATTGCGACAAGCGCTTCGGGGCCGTCGCCTGCAAGGTCTTCGCCGAGCTCGGCCTCGGGCAAAGCGCCGGCGCCACCGAGACGCTGCGCGGCGATCTGAGCGACCAGAGGATCGGCGCGGCGGTGACGCTCGATCTGGGACCCGCGCGCGGCTTCACACTCGAAAGCCTCGCCCGTATGCGCGTTCCCTTCCTGGTGATCGCCGCCGGCGCCGATGTCGACAAGGCCACCGCTACCCAAGGCCAGATCGCCGCGACCAACGAGGATTCCCGCTATATCGCGCAACATCTTCCGAAGGCGACATCGCCCTATGAAGAGATCGCCGACTCGCTGCATTTCAGCTTCATGCAGATCTGCAAGCCTGGCGCCGTCGAGATCATCCGGGAAGAAGCTCCCGGCGAAGAGTTCGTCTGCAGGGACGGTGGGACGCGCGGGCGGCAGGCGATCCATGAGGAGACTGTCCGGATGATCACTGCATTTCTGGGAAAATCGCTGCCGGAGAAATGACCTGACGCTGCCCGGCGGAAGGCCGCCAGCTTCCGGGGCAGCTCATACCTTACGCTAAGTGATATTTCGGCAACAGGACGGACGAAACCGCGCCTCACCGGCTATTTGCCCTACCGGCAGATTTTGTTTCAGGTAAGCTTTGGCCGAGCAACGGGAGAAGTCGGGCAATGAGAGTATTCCTGCTGGCGGCATCATCAACGATTGTTTTGGTGGCTTTGTCGGGTGCTGGGCTCGCTGCGGACCCTGTTGCTTCTTCACCTCATGACTGGTCTGGGCCGTATATCGGCGCTTTTGGCGGCTACGCGTTTGGTGATTCAGATGCTTCTGATCGCGGAAGTGGCTTCTTTGACGAAGGAGCGGAAGGCTTGACGTTTGACCTCGACCCCGATGGTTTTGTGGGAGGCCTCGACGTTGGCTACAATTGGCAGGTGAATGCTCTCGTCTTTGGCGTCGAGGCGGAAATTGCCTATAATTTCACGGATGAGTCATCTGTCGTGTTTGTGGGTGAGAACTCGAACGGCATCGTTGATGACGATCATGCCAGCGTCGAATATGGCTTCCAGGGCGCACTTGCCGGTCGCCTCGGATTTGCGGCTGACCGGGTCTTGCTCTATGCGAAGGGCGGCTTGGCCATAGCCGAGATCGAACAATCCGCGGGTGATCTGGATTTTGGCGGCGTGGTGGATCCCTCGGACCTTGCATCATTTTCGAAGACGCTGCTGGGCTATGTGGTGGGAGGCGGCATCGAATTTGCCTTCAGCGATTCCCTGTCGACTTTCGTCGAGTATAATTATAGCGACTTCGAGAACACCTCGGTGACGAACCTGGACGGGAATAATGTACGCTTCAGCAACAGCCTGAATGTCGTGAAGGCGGGCATCAATTTCCATTTCTAGCCTGACCTGGGTCGTATACTCGCAAACGGCAGGCAAATGACCGAGAGATGGTCCAAGCTCCGAAGGGGGGTGCCATACCGCACCGACGATATGGTCTGACCGAGTTTGAATGGGAAATGCTCCAGCCTTTGTTGCTGAACCGAAAAGGCTGGTCACACTTTATGGAGGCCATGTCCGCGCATGGCACTCGCCGCTTTTACATCGAATTGCCGAAATGCCAGCTCAGACCGGCGCGAACGGCATGAAATTCCAGGTCGGCCTCGCTTTCCCTCTGGCCTTCGGGAAGGTCGAGCTCGACTTCGATCTTGCCGAGATCGGTATAGCGATATTCGAGGAACGCGCTCAGCGCGTCGGTGACGGCATATTCAACACCGCCGCCGATCGTCCAGCCCCATTTGGTTTCCTGGTTGTCGGCGTTCGTGTCCGAGATATTGTTGTCGATCGAGAGCTCGGCGCCGCCAACCGCAAGGCCGCCCGTTGCATATAAGAGCGCACGATCAGCCGCGAAGCCGACGCGCAGCCTGAGTGAGCCCAGCCAGTCGATCTCACCATCGAGATCCGAAAGTGCGAAGTCGTTGATCGAGACTTCGGTATCGCCCTTCATGTCGGCGTATTCGATATCGCCCACGACGCCGAGGATCAGGCTATCCGACTGCCAATTGTATCCGGCATGAAGCCCGCCGACGAAGCCATCGAGATCCAAGGAACCGCTGTCCTCTTCAAACTCGAAGGGTGGCGGACCATTCTCCGAGTTCTCGGTCGATGTATCGTTGTTGCCCCAGGCGTAGCCGCCCTGCAAACCGATGAACGGCCCGGTCCAGTCATAGACTCCGGGCTCGGAGATATCGGCGGCTCGAGCGGCGTTCATGCTGGCGCTCACCAGAAGGACACCGGCGCCTGTCAAAATAAACTTATTGACCATGAAAAGTCCCCTGGAGGCCCCCGATTCCTCGCAGGCACTCTGACGATACGGTCGGGAACCGTCAAGTGCCGGGGGATGGATCGGGGCGATTGTATCGACGGTGTAACATTAAAGGCACTGTTCGCATCCTCATCGGAGCGTCCGAAGCGCCCGGCACATCCGGTACAGCCAGGGCTCGGCCTCCAGGTCCAGGAGCCTCTTGAAGCTCTGGCGAAAGGGTTCTTGTCGCCAAGCGAAATAGGCCGAATAGGCGGCTTCATCCGCTGCCAGCTCCTTGAGAAATGCGGCCAATTTCCCCGGGTCCGGAAAGTCGGCCGCACTAATGAAGCAATTTTCGCCAGGGGCGAAATCCTCGATATTCGGCGCCCCGAGATAGACCGGCACGGAACCGGCCTGCAGGGGCTCGAAGAACTTCTCAGTGACATAGTCCCGGCTGCAGGCGTTCTCGAAAGCGATGGTGAAGCGGTAATGTGCAATGGCGGCGAGCTTGGACGGGATGCCGCGATCATCGGGCAGGACGCGGTTGCGCATGAAAGTGCCATAGGAATCGATCGTCATATGCCGTCCCAGTTCCCGCAAATAGGCCTGGCGTCCACTATGGTCGAACCGGCTCGACACGAAAGACGCGGCCAGGACCGGCTGGTACTTCTCAAGTGGCGGGCGGCGGAAGGCCTCGACCATCATACTCGGGATCACATAGGTCACCGGCGCGTCCGAGGTGAGCCGGTAGGTCATTGTCAAATCGAAATGGCGCATGAACCTGATATTGCGCGACCAAGGGTAATGTTCATCGCATTCCATCGACCAGCCGACCCACCGCTGCCCCGGCCGTTTCTCGAAAGGGAACCGCCAGTCCCATTCGGACCTGACGATCATCTGGCCCTGCCTCCAGTCGGGAAGATGAAAGATCACGACATCCGCCTCGGCGAGGCGCGCCCGGTCGATGGTGATCTCCACTTCCGGCGGGTATGGCGCCTTGGGCAGGTTCCCGCCCATCGAATCGTGGATCAGGATCAGCATCGTGAGAACCTAGCGAGCGGCGCGCAATTGCTCAATCACGGGCAAGGCGATAAGAATTTCGCCGTATGACGAAAGCTGAACCGTTCTACCGCCGTATCGGCGGGCTTATCCGCGATGAGATCGAAGACGGCTATTTCGTCAGCGACGGCGCACGCGGAAAGGTCCACTTTCTGAACCCTACCGCTGCGGCGGTCTTCGAACTCTGCGATGGCGCGCATGACGCCGACGCCATCGCCTCGGTACTTGCCACCGCCTTCGGCCTCGCGACTCCTCCCAAGACCGATGTCGAAGCCTGTCTCGCCTCCCTCCGCGCCGAGGGACTCATCGAGGCCGTGCGTTGACAGTCCACGGCGCCGTAATTACAAGTAGCGTCGCAGGGATGGACCCGAGGCAGAGAAGGGCTGTGACATGGCTGTCATTTCCACCAACGCGATGCCGGATGCGCTGAAGAAAGTGGCGGCACTTGCCGGCGCCAGGTATGAAGCGCCGAAGATCCTCTCCTACGCGCTCGACGATGTGAAGCCGATCGATCAGATGGCCTCGACCGGCAACGGCTGAAGATTTCCGAGCACAGCGACCGCCCCATGATGCGGCGGGGCGCGCCATGACCCGGGTGAGCGTCTGCGCCGCCATGATCGTGCGTGACGAGCAGCATTTCCTGCCGGGTTGCTTGGCCTCGCTCGCGGGGCGCGTCGATGAGATCGTCATCGTCGACACCGGCTCGCGCGATGCAACGATCGATATCGCCAACAGCACCGCCGGTGTCCGGCTGCTGCATCATCCATGGACGGGCGACTTCGCCGCCGCGCGCAACAAGGGCCTCGATGCGGTGCGCACCCAATGGGTGCTCTATATCGATGCCGATGAGCGCCTGAATTTGCCGTCCGGCGGCGCGCTCGGCGATTACATCGACGCCGGCGCGCTTGCCGGCCTCGTGCGTTTCAGGCCAAAGACAGGCTATACGCGCTATCGCGAATGGCGGCTGTTCCGCAGCGATCCGCGCCTGCGCTTCGAAGGCCGCATCCACGAGACGGTCGAGCCCATCATCCGCGCGATCAGCGCCCGCGAGGGCCCTGCCATCCAGCAGACCGAGGTCGAGCTGGATCATCTGGGATATGATGGCGCGCAGGCGCATAAGCATGCACGTAACCGGGTACTCCTCGAAGAGGCGGTGCGCGCCGATCCCGACCGCGCCTATCTGTGGCAGCATCTCGCCGAGACGCAGGCGGCGATGGGCCGCCCGGAAGAAGCCAAAACCGCGGCGCTCGCCGGCCTCGCCGCCGCCCAACGCCGGCCTTCCGACAAGCAGCATGCCGCCGCCAGCCTGATCATACAGTTCCTGGCGCGTCGCGCGATCGAGGAAGGCGAAGATCCGCTGGCGCTTATCACGGACGGGCTGGCGCGCGTGCCGGAGGACCACGCCCTCGTTTTCGTGCACGGCCGCGCGCTTCTTGCCACCGGCCGGCCGGAAGAAGCGTTCGCCATCGCGCGGCGCCTTGCCGCCATCGATCCCGACGCGCTCACCGATCGGATGCTGGCCTTCGATCGCCGTATCTTCGAAGAGCAGGCCTGCGAGCTGGCGGCGGTTGCGGCGCTGCGCCTCGGCCGGCATGCCGAGGCCGCAGCCTGGTTCGAGAAGGCCGCGCGCTTCGCGCCCGATAATCTCTCTTACCGCATAAGGGCCAAGGCGCTCGCCGCGAGCGCTGTTCCATGACGGCCAATTTCCATCTCGTCCTTGTCCATAGCGCGGGATGGCAGGCGATCGCCGACTTCGAGACGATCAAGCGCCATGTCGAAGAACTGGCGCCCGATATCGAAGTGTTCATCGTCTCGAACGAGATGCCCTCATCTTATACGCGCAAGAAAGCGGCGGCGCGGCCGAGCCTCGTCTTCTCGCCGATCAGGCTGCTCGCCTTCGCGCCGGCGCGCGGCAAGGTCTATGCCGGGCAACCGATGTCCAAGCTCGTCGAGATGCAGAAGCTCGCCGCCGGCGGCATGCGCGTGCCGCGCTTCGAGGAGATCCGCCCCGGCACGACATTGTCGCCGGAAGACTACGGGCCTCATACGATCGTGAAGGCATCCTACGCCTATGCCGCCTGGGGCCAGGGAATCGAATTGCACCTGACGGAGAGTGTGCGTTACCGGCCGCCGGAAGACTATCCGAAAGACCATCCCGGCCGCCGTGCGCCGATGGTGGCGCAGGCCTATATCGATTGCGGCCATGCGATGAGCTGCCGCGTGCTCACGCTCTTCGGCGCGCCGATCTTCAGCTATCTGCGCCGCGCGACGAAGCCTCTGGCGCTCGCCGGGAGGATCGGGCCGTTCGCAGTGCCTGATTTCCTGCCGGCGCCGCCCGACATGACGGCCCATGTCACCGAGGAGCCCGACATGCTGGCCTTTGCGGCCAAGGCCTATGAAGCCATGCCGGAGGTGGCGCTGCAGGCCTGTGATATTCTGCGCGACAAGGAGGGCGGGCTTCATCTTCTCGAAATCAATCCGGGCGGCGGCACCTGGATGTTCTCCAGCAAGAACGCGCAGATGTACAAGGACCGGCTCGGCACCGACGATCTGTCGGCCTATTTCGATGCCTTCCGCCTCTGCGCCCGCCTTCTCGTCGAGCGCACGCGGGCCGAGGCGGAATGAGCCGGGATCTCGTCGGGCGGTGGAAGTTCGACCTCGAGGATCCGCCATGTGCTGGATCCCGTATTGTCCACGGTGGAATCGACTTCCGGCGGCAGGTGGAATATTGATCTGACTTCACCATGAATCACGCCGCGAATCACGCCGCCTGTCGGAACGCCGCCAGCTTCTGGCGGTAGCTCAGCGCCTCGACGATATGGAGACGGCCGATGCGCTCTTCGCCGTCGAGATCGGCGAGGGTGCGCGCCACGCGCAGCACGCGGTGATAGCCGCGCGCCGACAGCATCATCGCTTCCGACGCCTCCTGCAGGATGCGTAGACCCTGATCGTCGGGCCGCGCGATCTCTTCGAGAAGTGCACCGTCGGCTTGCGAATTGGTCGCGATCCGCGCATGGCCCAGTTTTGCGAAGCGTGCCCGCTGGCGATCGCGGGCCTTGGCCACGCGTTCCGCCACTTCGGCGCTGCCTTCCTGCGGCGGCGGGCGCGCCAGATCGGCGGCGCGCACCGCGCCCAATTCGATCTGGATATCGAGACGGTCGATGAGCGGGCCCGACAGGCGGCCCTGATAATCGCCGGCGCAGCGCGGCCCCTTGCGGCAGACATGGCCGGGCTCGCCCGCCATGCCGCATTTGCAGGGGTTCATCGCGGCGACGAGCTGGAAGCGCGCCGGATAGGTGACGTGATAATTGGCCCGCGCCACCTGCGTGTCGCCCGTCTCCAGGGGCTGGCGCAAGGCGTCGAGCACGCGCGGCTGGAATTCAGGCAGCTCATCGAGAAAGAGGACGCCGTGATGGCTCAGCGAAATCTCGCCCGGCTTCGCCTTGAGGCCGCCGCCGACAAGTGCGGGCATGCTGGCCGAATGATGCGGCGAGCGGAAAGGCCGCTTCCTCGTCACCTTGCCTTCGGCAAGCTCGCCCGCGAGCGAGGCGATCATGCTCGCTTCCAGCATCTCGCGCGCATCCATGGGCGGCAGGATCGAGGGCAGGCGCTGCGCCAGCATGGATTTGCCGGCGCCGGGAGGACCCACCATCAGCATGTGATGGCCGCCGGCCGCCGCCACTTCGAGCGCCCGCTTGGCCGCTTCCTGGCCCTTGATGTCCTTGAGATCGGGAAGCTTCACCCCGTCCTCGGCGATGCCGGGCTTCGGGCGCGCCAGGATCTGGGCGCCCTTCACATGATT
The DNA here is from genome assembly GCA_003576695.1 of Taklimakanibacter lacteus. GTDB lineage: Bacteria > Pseudomonadota > Alphaproteobacteria > Rhizobiales > Aestuariivirgaceae > Taklimakanibacter > Taklimakanibacter lacteus. The sequence continues at coordinate 486,719 of QOZQ01000002.1, read as the reverse complement.
GAGGATCTGGATGATGGTGTGGGGCGCCAGGAGATCGAGCTCATCGCCGGCCCAGGCGGCTTCCGGCCCGCAGGCTTTCGGGCAGATGAGGCCGAGGCCGCGGGAATGGGCGGCGATCGCCGCCGGCAGCGCCCCGGTGACGGCGCCCAATGCGCCATCGAGGCCCATCTCGCCGATCACGACATAGCGGTTGAGGAAATCCTGCGGCAGCACGCCCAGTGCCGCGAGAACGGCCAGCGCGATGGGGAGGTCGTAATGGCTGCCTTCCTTGGGCAGGTCAGCAGGCGACAGATTGACGGCAAGCCGCTTGCCGGGGAGCGCCAGGCCGACCGCAAAGAGCGCCGCACGCACCCGCTCGCGGCTTTCCACCACCGCCTTGTCGGCGAGCCCAACGATGTTGAACTGCACCTGGCCCGACAAAAACTGGGCCTGGACATCGACCGGCACAGCCTCGATGCCCTGGAAGGCGACCGTCGTTGCATGCGCCGTCATGGGAGCCCCCGTTGAGCTGCAAGAAGTCTATCCCGAGGTCAGGTCAATCGTCAAGAACGTTTCGGGAACATCAACCAAATGCCTCTGGCCTATTCAGTCGCGGCTGGGCAATCTCTCCGGAAATTAATTACACAGAATGGCGGTCGGGTTGATCATCGGCATTCCCTGGTTCAAACGCAAAGATTGGGTGGCGCTCAAAGCCATATTTGCTGATGCGCATGCCCTTCACGACACCTACGAAGAATGGCGAAGCTCAGTTCGAAAGGTCGAGCATCGCATGCGGGAGGAAGGACATCTGATCGAGAGAATTGACCTCGAGCCCGAAAGCTTTGTGCAATGGTGCGCGTTGAGAGGCCTGAGAACCGACGCCAAGGCGCGTGCCAGCTTCGCGTCTGAAAAAGCTCGCGAAAGACACCCTGACTAGGTGATCACCGCTTCGCCTCGATCGCATCCCATATCAGCGCGGCGATATCCGGCCCGCCGAAGCGCTTCACCTGCCGGATGCCGGTCGGCGAGGTGACATTGATCTCGGTCAGATAGTCGCCGATCACGTCGATGCCGACGAAGATGAGGCCGCGCTTCTTGAAGTCGGGGCCCAGACGCTCGCACATCTCGCGCTCGCGCCTGGTCAGCTCGGTGGGCTCGGCCTTGCCGCCCACATGCATGTTGGAGCGGTTCTCATTCGCCGCCGGCACGCGGTTGATGGCGCCGGCAATCTCGCCATCGACCAGGATGATGCGCTTGTCGCCCTTGCGCACTTCGGGAAGATAACGCTGCGCGATGAAGGGCTCGCGGAAGTTCTGGGTGAACAGCTCGACCAGCGAGCCGAAATTCTGGTCCTCGCCGGCGAGCCGGAAGACGCCGGCGCCGCCATTGCCGTAAAGGGGCTTGAGGATGATCTCACCATGCTCCTTGCGGAAATCCGCAAGCTCGCGCGGATCGCGGGTGATCAGCGTCGGGGGCATCAGATCGGCGAATTCCACCACATAGAGCTTTTCCGGCGCGTTGCGCACCTCCTTCGGGTCGTTCACCACCAGGGTCTTCGGATGGATATGCTCCAGCATATGGGTGATGGTGATGTAGTTCATGTCGAAGGGCGGATCCTGGCGCATATGCACCACATCGAAGGCGCCGAGATCGACGCGCTCCTCCTTGCCCAGCGTGACATGGTTGCCCTTCTCGTCGCGCAAGGCGATGGGATGGCCGGTGGCGAACAGCGTCCTGCCTTTCAGCGCCAGTCCCCTGGGTTGGTAATAGAAGAGCTCATATCCGCGCTGTTGCGCCTCGAGCATGATGGCGAAGGACGAATCGCCCGCAATATCGATGCTCTCGATCGGATCCATCTGCACGGCAACACGAAGCTTCATTTCAGTCTTCCACGGTGAAGGCATTGGGGATATGGCGCGGCCACTGGTAGGGGGAGACCGCGACGATGTCAAAGCGGCAGATGCCCAAGGCGGCCCTGGGGTCCTTCGCCATCCAGATGCGCGCCGCCGCGGCGATGCGGCGGATCTGGAAATCGCTCACCGCCGCGATGGCGAGGTCGGCATTGGCCCTCACCTTCACCTCGATGAAGGCGGTGACCTCGCCCCTGCGCATGATGAGGTCGACCTCGCCCGGGCCCGATTTGAAGCGGCGCGCCAGCAGGCGATAGCCCTTGAGGCGCAAGCTCGCTTCCGCCAGGCGCTCGGCCCAGCGGCCGCGCCGCTCATTGCGCCGTCTTGTCTTTGAGCGCGAGGAGGCGGGCATAGAGATCCCTCTTGGCGAGGCCGAAGCGATGGGCGATCTCGGCGGCGGCCTGGCCTGCCGGCAAATGCGTGGAAGCATCGAGCAGCGCCTTGTCGATGTCCTCGGCCGCGGGTGGGGCCGCCTCGCCCGGCGGCGCCACGACCAGCGTGATCTCGCCCTTGATCGCCTCGCGCGCCTCGAGCACCGCGGCAATCTCCGCCGCCGGTCCGCGCAGCGCCTCCTCATGCAGCTTGGTCAATTCGCGCGTCACCGCCACGTCGCGCCCGACCAACAGATCGGCGATATCGCAAAGCGACGCGACGATGCGATGCGGACTCTCGAAGAAGATGAGCGTCGAGGGCACGGCCTTGAGCGCTTCAAGCAGGCGCCGCCGCTCACCCTGCTTTTCCGGCAGGAAGCCCGCGAACATGAAGCGGTCGGAGGGAAGGCCCGAGAGCGTGAGCGCTGCCAGGGGAGCGGAAGCCCCCGGAATGACATGCAGCGACAGGCCTTCGGCGATGACGGCGCGGGCGAGCTTGAAGCCGGGATCGGAGATGAGCGGGGTCCCGGCATCGCTCACCAGGACCAGTGCCTTGCCGTCGGCCAGCGCCGCCAGAATGCGGGGCCGCAGTTTCGCCGCATTATGATCATGATAGGGAACAAGCCTGGTTGTAATGCCATAGCGATGGAGCAGTTTCCCGGTGACGCGCGTGTCTTCGCATAGGATCTCGTCCGCCGCGGCCAGCGCGTTAACCGCCCTTAACGAAATGTCGGCAAGATGACCAATCGGCGTCGCCGTCACATGGAGGCCGGGCGCCAGGCTTTCGGCCTCGAAGACGACCCCTTTTATGGTATATCGGCGGCCGGCCGGCGGCTTTGTGGACATGGGTGGAGTTGGGGACATTGACGGGACTGAGTGACTCTATGGCGGCGACAATAGCGCCTCAGCGCGGCTTGTGGCAGTGGCGAATGCTGCTCATGGGTTTCCTCGCCCTGATGCTGGCCGCCTGCACCTCCTCCAAGATGGGCGACATGTTCAACGACGCCGGCGTCAAGGGCGAGCAGCTCACCCGGCAGGCGGCGAGCGGGCGCAAGATCGCGCTGCTGCTGCCGCTCTCGGCCTCGGGCGAGACCAAGCGCATCGCCCAGGCGATGAAGCAGGCGGCCGAGCTGGCCCTGACCGACATGGGCGGGTCCGGCGTCACGCTCATCACCAAGGATTCGGGCGGCTCCGCCGGCACCGCGCAGGCGGCCGCCCAGGCCGCCCTCAATGAGGGGGCCGAGCTCATATTGGGTCCGCTGCTGGCGCCCGAGGTCCAGGCGGTCAAGACCGCCGTCCAGGGCCGCGCCAATATCATCGCCTTCTCCTCGGCCAGCAGCGTCGCGGGCCAGGGCACCTATCTCATGAGCTTCCTGCCGGAAGAGGAAGTGGCGAATGTGGTGCGCTATGCGGCTTCTCAGGGCAAGCGCAGCGTGGCGCTGCTCTATCCGCAGACGCAATATGGCAGCAATGTCCAGGCCGCCCTCAACCGCTCGGCGGGCTCGAGCGGCGTCCAGATCGCGGCGAGCCAGCCCTATGCGCGCGGCCAGTCAAGCACCGCCGCAGCACAGCGCATCGCCCAGGATGTGAACGACACGTCACGCGGCATCGATGCGCTCCTCATCCCGGAAGGCGGCGAGGCCTTGCGCGCGCTGAGCGGCGCTCTCGAGCAGAACGGCATCACGCCGCAAAGGGTGACGATCCTCGGCACCGGCCTGTGGGACGATAGTGTCACGCGCGCCACACCGATCGCGCAGGGCGGCTGGTATGCGGGTGTTGCGCCCGACATGGTCGAGCGCTTCAACAGCAAATATTCCGGTGTCTATGGCTCGAGGCCGCCGCGCATCGCGAGCCTCGCCTATGATGCGGTGAGCCTCGCCGCAGGGCTTGCCCGCAGCGGCGACTTCTCCTCGGCGGCGATCACCAGCAGCGGCGGCTTCCAGGGCCAGAACGGCCTCTTCCGCTTCCGCTCGAACGGCCTCATCGAACGCGGCCTGTCGATCCTGCAGATGACGCCCAGCGGACCGGAAGTGGTGGCGCAAGCTCCCAGCCGATTCGGGGCGGGGTACTAGCGGCGCATCGCGTTGCGGGCTGGACAGGCGAACTCCCTTCGAATTCCCTGCTCCCAAACGCCGACCCTTTGATAACGCCGGGGTGGGCATTTTCTGCCCTGCAATCCCTGTTCTTTCCCTGAAACCGACGGCCAATCACGCCGCCAGCTGCGAGATCACCGCATTGAGCACGCGGCGTCCGGCATGGGTCGCGATCAGGCGGTCGCCGCGCAAGCTGACGAGGCCCATCTCGGTGAGCTCGGCCAGATGCGCGGGGCTGCGCCCCGACAACTGGCGATAGCGCGCAAGGTCGATGCCGTCGGCGATGCGCAGGCCCATCAGCAGATATTCGGCAGCCTGGTCGGCGGTCTCGATGCGTGTCTCCTCGACAACAGCATGACCGTCGGCTGCGACCCGGGCGCGCCAGGTTTCGGGATGCCGCTCGGTCGACAAGGCGAAACGGTCCGAGCCCTGGCCGATGCGGCTATGGGCACCGGGGCCGACGCCCGCATAGTCGCCATAGCGCCAGTAGATCAGGTTGTGGCGCGATTCATGGCCGGGCAAGGCATGGTTCGACACTTCATAGGCGTTCAATCCCGCTTGCGCGGTGAGCTCCTGGGTGATGTCGTAAAGATCGGCGCCCGTCTCCTCGTCGGGCACGATGAGCTTCCCCGCCGCGTAAAGATCGGCATAGCGGGTGCCCTCCTCGATGGTGAGCTGGTAGAGCGACATATGCCCCTGCTGCTCGGCGAGCGCGCGGGCAAGCTCGGCCGTCCAGGCCTCGCGCGTCTGGCCGGGGCGCGCATAGATGAGATCGAAGGAGACGCGCGGAAAGATCCTGGCCGCCAGGCGGAAAGCGGCGAGCGCTTCCTCGACCGAATGCTGGCGGCCCAGCGCCTTGAGGTCCTCCGCATCGAGCGCCTGGACGCCAACCGAGACGCGGTTGACGCCGGCCGAACGATAGCCAGCGAAATTTCCGGCCTCGACGCTGGTCGGGTTGGCTTCGAGCGTCACCTCGGCCTCGGGCGACAGCGGCCACAGTTTCGCTATTGCATCCAGCACATGGGCCACTGCCGCGGGCGGCATCAAGGAGGGTGTGCCGCCGCCGAAGAAGATGCTCGCCACCTCGCGCTTCTGCGTTCGCTCGCCGAACCAGGAAAGCTCGCGCACCAGTCCTTCGGCGAAGGACATCGCATCGACCGGCGCATGGCGCACATGCGAGTTGAAATCGCAATAGGGGCATTTGGCCTTGCAGAAGGGCCAGTGCACATAGACGCCGAAGCCTGGTTCAGAAGAGCGCATCGACAAGCTTCCGGAACGCCACGGCGCGGTGCGAGATCGCATGCTTGGCGTCGGGATCCATTTCACCGAAGGTCTGCTCATGGCCGTCGGGCAGGAACATCGGATCATAACCGAAGCCGTAGCTGCCGCGCGGCGGCCAGACCAGCGTGCCATACACCTCGCCGCGGAAATTCTCGACATGGCCATCGGGCCAGGCGACGGAGAGCACGCTGACGAAATGCGCCCTGCGCAGGGAAGGTGATGTGGCGCCTTGGGCCTGCAGCTTCTCCTCGACATTGCGCATGGCGAGGGCGAAGTCCCTGGAGGGGCCGGCCCAGCGCGCCGAATGGAGGCCGGGATCGCCATTCAGGGCATCGACACAGAGGCCTGAATCATCGGCCAGTGCCACGAGACCCGAGCCTCGCGCCGACGCTTCGGATTTGAGCTGCGCATTGGCCTCGAAAGTGGTGCCGGTCTCCTCGGGCTCGGACAGGCCCAGGCTTCCGGCCGAAACAGCCTCGACGCCATAGGGTCCCAGAAGCTCGCCGATCTCCCTGATCTTGCCGGGATTATGCGAGGCAACGACGAGCTTCTGATTGCGCAAACTCCGGCGCTCCAGGCCCCAGATGCGGGGCTCGGCGAATTCGACCGAATTGCCGGCGGGGTCGCGGCAATAGATCGAGCGCCCGCCGCCCGGCCATTCGAAATCGGCTTCAAGTCCGATGCCGTGGCCGGCGAGATGGTCGCGCCATCGATCGAGCTCCTCAGCCGTAGCGGAGAAACAGACATGGCCCGCGCCCTTGGCGCCATGCGGCGGCGCCGAGATGAAGGATTTTGGCTTCACCGCCGAGACGGCCGGATTGAAGACGAGCAGCATGCTCTCGCCGCAATGGAAGAAGACGAACTGGCCTTCGAGCTCGCGGCGCACCTTGAGCCCGAGCAGTCCTTCATAGAACCGGCGCAAGGCAGCAATGTCCTCGCCATAGAGGATGGTCTCGAGGATGGCTTTCGCCTTCATGCGACCGCCTGCTTCTGCAGCGCCACCAATTCGCCGATGCCGGCCTTCGCCAGCGCCATGAGCTCGAGGAAGCGCTCCTGCGAGAAGGGCTCGCCTTCCGCCGTGCCCTGCACCTCGACGATACCGCCTTGACCGGTCATGACGAAATTGGCGTCGGTCTCGGCGGTCGAGTCCTCGTCATAATCGAGATCTAGCACCACCGCGCCATTGTGGATGCCGCAGGAGATGGCAGCGACATGGTCGCGCAACGGGTTGGCCTTGAACATCTCGCGCGCTTCCATCCATCTGAGCGCGTCGTGGAGCGCGATCCAGCTGCCGGTGATGGCGGCGGTGCGGGTGCCGCCATCGGCCTGGATGACATCGCAATCGAGCGTGATCTGCTTTTCGCCGAGGCCGACGAGATCGACCACGGCGCGCAGCGAGCGGCCGATCAGGCGCTGGATCTCCTGGGTGCGGCCCGACTGCTTGCCCTGCGTGGCCTCGCGGCGCATGCGCTCGCCGGTGGCGCGCGGCAGCATGCCATATTCGGCCGTGACCCAGCCCTTGCCGGCGCCTTTCAGCCAGGGCGGCACCTTCTCCTCGACGGTCGCCAGGCACATCACATGGGTGTCGCCGAAGCGCACGAGGCAGGAACCTTCCGCATGCTTGGAAAAGCCGCGCTCGAAACTCACTTTACGCAATTCTTGGGGCTTCCGCCCGGACGGCCGCATAGTCACTCCTCATTCGATTGAATGGGGGAGGTTCTAGCGGCTCCCTTGACGGATGAACAGATGCCGTTTCACGCCGCGCTACGCCGCCATTTCGGGAACGGATCCCTGAGATCGCGATAATCCGCGGGGCGAAAACGCATAGGCTGCTGCGGCCCGATCAGGCATTCATCGAGCGCCGTCCGCATCGCCCCTTCATCGAGGCCTGAGCCGATGAAGACCAGCTCCTGGCGCCGGTCGCCCCAGCCTTCCGCCCAGCGCGCCTGCAATTGCCCGCGCCATTCGGGATGATCGGGCCAACGGTCCTGAGGCACCCCAGCCCACCAGAAGCCCATCCCTTCGGTCCGGCAGATCGAGCCGGCCAGGCTCATCTCGCCCACCCAATCGGGGCGCGTCGCCAGCCAAAAGAAACCCTTGGCGCGGATGAGACCTGGCCATGTCCGCGCCAGGAAACCATTGAACCGCGCCGGATGGAAGGGGCGGCGCGCCCGATAGACGAAGCTCGCAATGCCATATTCCTCGCTTTCCGGCACATGGCCCGCATGCCCGTGCAGCTCCTTGAACCAGAGCGGATGCTCTTCGGCCCGGTCATGATCGAAGCGATGCGTGGCGAGGACATCGTCCAGCGCCACCTGCGCGAAGCTCGTCTCGATCAGGCGCGCATCGGCATTCAGGGCGCGCACGATCTTGCGCACGTGATCGCGCTGCTCCGCCGTCACATCCGCGATCTTGTTGATCACCACGACATCGGCGAATTCGATCTGGTCGACAAGCAGATCGACGAGGGTGCGCATGTCACCCTCGTCGGCCGCCTGCCCCCGCTCGCGCAGAAAATCGCGGCTTGAATAATGGCCAAGAAGATTGACGGCATCGACGACCGTCACCATCGTGTCGAGGCGCGCCACGTCGGCGAGCGAGCAGCCCGCCTCGTCGCGGAAGGCGAAGGTGGCGGCAATGGGCAGCGGCTCGGCGATGCCGGTTCCTTCGATGAGGAGATAGTCGAAGCGCCCTTCCGCGCACAGGCGGCGCACCTCCGACAGAAGATCCTCGCGCAAGGTGCAGCAGATGCAGCCATTGGTCATCTCGACGAGCCTCTCCTCGCGGCGCGCGAGATCGCCGCCGCCGGCGCGGATGAGATCGGCATCGATATTGACCTCGCCCATGTCATTGACGATCACCGCGACGCGCCGGCCTTCGCGATTGTTGAGGATGTGATTGAGGAGCGTCGTCTTGCCGGCGCCCAGGAAGCCCGAGAGCACGGTGACGGGAAGGCGCTTGTCCTGCATCATGAGCACCGTCAATGGACTTCGCCGGCGCCGCCAATGGCGATGAGGCCATAGGGCATGCCGCCGGTCTCGATGCGGCGGCTTTCGGCCAGCGTCTCGGGATTGGCCACGAGCAAGGCGCCGGCGAGCGGATCGCTCACCACGATCTCCTCGCCCGCCACCGCGAGACGCGGCCGCGGATCGCGCCAGTGGCCATCCATGCTGTAGGGCTCGGTGAGCCTGGCGCTTCTCGTGATCTCTCCCTTTATCGCGTCGATGCGGTGCAGGAAGCCGTCCTCGGTGAAGACATAGACGCGCTCGGAATTCCGCGGATCGATGGCGAAGTCGACGCGGCGCGATGGCAGCTTGATCAGACGAAACGGTTCCCTGGCCGAGACATCGATGAGGATGATCGCGTCGGGCCCATAATTGCCGATGAAATAGCGCAGCGACTCGGCGCCCCTGAGCGTCGTCGCCTTGCCTTCGGGCAGAGACGGCGGATAGGGCAGGAAGCTGATCTGCGGCTCCTGCTTCTGCGTGTCGACGAGAATCAGGCCCTTGGCGCAGGCGATCGCCAGGAGATGGCCCGAGGATGCCTCGCCATGAAGGCTCGGGCAGGCATGGTCGGCAAGCATTTTGCCATCCTTGTCGAGGAGGCGCATGCCGATGGGCAGCGCATCGGGGTCTTGCGGATCCGGGATGGAGATCAGTGTTTTGTCGCCCAGCGGCACAGCGAGCCCGTGATGCGGACTTGCCGTCTTCACGTCTCTCGGCGCCAGCTTGCCCTTGATGAATTGCGCCTCGCTGACAATGGCGGCCGATCCGTCGCCGTCATGGAAAATGGCGATCTGGCCGTCATGCTCGATGAAATGGACGGGGCGCGCGCCCCTCGAGGTGGCGTTGAGCAGATAGGGCTGCGACACTTTGAGATCGCCGTGGTCGCCATGGTCATCGAGGGCGACACCGCTCGCCATGGCGGAGACGCGGTCGGCATCCGACTGGACCGCGAAAACCGTCCTGCCGCTCTTGCTCGCCTGCAAGGCGGCCGGTCCCAGCGTGCTGATGGTGGCGAGCACAGCCCCGGTCCCGACGTCGATGGCGCGCACCGTGGCGGCGCTGTGATCGGCGACGAAAACCCGCCAATGGTCCTGCTCGGCGGCAAGCCCAGGCGCTGCGGCAGACGCCAGAAGTCCGGCACAGGCGAGGAGTTGGCGCGTCAGGGACAGCTTCATCGGGTCACTTCCTTCTCAATTATGCAATGTTATAACATAACAATACTGGATTATCCTGGATGCGCAAGACCCTTGAGTTGACCGCCCCCCTCACGATTTCTAGATTCCACCTATGAGCATCCATCCGCAGAAGCCCCTCATCGACGAACGCGTCCAGGGGTTGGCCCAACTCGACCAGCGCTCGCGCGATATCTTCCGCAGGCTTGTCGAAACCTATCTCGACACCGGCGAGCCCGTGGGCTCGCGCACCATCTCGCGCATCCTGCCCTCCAGCCTGTCGCCGGCCTCGGTGCGCAATGTGATGATGGATCTCGAAGATTCGGGCCTCATCTATTCACCCCATACCAGCGCCGGGCGCATGCCCACCAATGCGGGCCTGCGCTTCTTCGTCGATGCGCTGCTCGAAGTGGGCTCGATCTCGCCCGAAGAGCGCGCCCGCATCGATGCGCAGATGACCGGGGCCAACCGCTCGCGCCGGGTCGAGGAGGTGCTGGGCGAGGCGACCACGCTGCTCTCGGGCCTGTCGCATTGCGCCGGCCTCGTGGTGGCGCCCAAGAGCAATGCGCGGCTCAAGCATATCGAATTTGTGAGCCTCGCTCCCGGCCGCGGCCTCGTCATCCTGGTCGCCGAGGACGGCACCGTCGAGAACCGCGCCATCGACCTGCCGGCGGGCCTGCCGCCCTCCTCGCTCACCAGGGCCTCCAACTATCTCTCGGCCCGCATGCAGGGCAAGACGATCGCCGAAGTGCAGCGCCTGATGCAGGAGGAGATCGCGACGCTGCGGACCGAGCTCGACGAGCTCACGGCAAGAGTGATCGCCGATGGCGTCGCCACCTGGTCGGGCAATACCGAGGACGACGACCGCACGCTCATCGTCAAGGGCCAGGGCAATCTCATCGAGAACCTCACCGCCTTCGACGACCTCGAGCGCATCCGGAAATTGTTCGACGATCTCGAGAACAAGAAGGGCCTGATCCAGCTTCTGGGCTCAGCCGAGACCGGCGAAGGGGTGCGCATCTTCATCGGCGCCGAGAACAAGCTCTTCTCGATGTCGGGCTCATCCCTGATCGTCGCGCCCTATCGTAACAGCGAGGAGAAGATCGTGGGCGCGCTCGGCATCATCGGGCCGACGCGGATGAACTATGCCCGCATCATCCCGATGGTCGACTATACGGCGCGCATCATCGGACGGCTGATCACGTGACAGGCCGGCAAGCCTCCTGCGCCTGCGGGCAATTGCGCGTCACCTGCGAGGGCGAGCCGTTGCGCGTCTCGATCTGCCATTGCCTCGACTGCCAGAGGCGAACCGGCGCGCCCTTCAGCATGAATGCGCGTTTCGCCAGGGAGGCGGTGACGCGCATCGAGGGCGTAAGCCGGTCCTTCACCCGCCAGGGCGACAGCGGCGGCACCGTCACCTTCAATTTCTGCCCGCATTGCGGCTCGACCATCTATTGGGAGCTGAGCGGCGTGCCGGGCGTTTTCGCCGTCGCGGTCGGCGCCTTTGCCGATCCGAAGTTTCCGGCACCGCGCGTCTCGGTCTATGGCATCAGGCGGCATCGCTGGGTCGATCTCGGCGGGCTGCCGGATCTCGAGCATCTCGACTGAGCTTAAGGAGCCAGGCCAGGATCTGCCCGCAGCAGGCCGCCATCGCGGCGCTGCGCTCCCTTCGCGCCCAGAAATGGAGCTCCAGACTGTCTCGATAAGGGAAGTGCCGCAGGTCCTGCATGTGCAAGTTCCGGAGATTGACCTCCAGAAAACCTATTCTCTCCCGAACAGATGATAATATGCTATTAGTTCCATTTATTTGTGACGAAATGGAACAGATCATGGAACGACCGGAAAGCATGGAAATCTTCCTCACCGTCGTGGATGAAGGCGATTTCTCCGCCGCCGCCCGCAAGCTCGGCCTCGCCCCTTCCGCCGTCAGCAAGATCATCGCGCGTCTTGAGGAGCGGCTCGGCATCCGCCTGGTGCAGCGCTCGACGCGGCGCATCGGCCTCACGGCGGAAGGCATCGCCTATGCCGAGGCGGCGCGCCGCATCCTTGCCGATATCGAGGAGGCGGAACTGGCGATCCGGCCCGGCGCCGAGCCGCGTGGCCTTCTGCGCATCAACCTGCCCAGCGCCTTCGGCCACCGAATCCTCGTGCCCCTGCTGGCGCGCTTCCGCGAAGGCTATCCGCAGATCGAAATGGAGCTCAGCTTCACCGATGCCATCATTGATCTCATCGCGGAAGGCGTCGATGTCGCGGTCGGCGTCACCATGCGCGCGGACTCGAGGCTCATCATGCGCCGGCTGGCGCCCAACCGCCGGGTGGTCTGCGCGGCACCCGTCTATCTGGAAAGACATGGCGTGCCGCAATCGCCCGACGATCTCGAGCGCCATATCTGCCTCGGCATCACCACGCGGGGCGAACTGAACACGTGGAAGTTCGAAGGCCCCGAAGGCGTCCGCACCTTGCGCATCAAGAGCCCGGTGCGCGCCGACAGCACCGAAGCGCTGCGCCGGCTGGCGCTTGCCGGCATGGGCATCATCCGCATCTCGGAGCTGCTGGTCGGACCGGATATAAGGTCGGGGCGACTGCGGATGCTGCTCGATGAGCACAATCATCCGGAAGGCGCGCCGATCACCATCGTCTATCCGAGCCGGCGACTTCTGTCGCCCTGCGTGCGCGCCTTCGTCGATTTCCTCATCGCGGAATTCGCGCATCCGCCATGGCAAGCGGCTTCATGAAATCCGGCAAGGGCCGCTGATGCGAGAGGAGGAAGCGCGCCATCGCGCCCGCCACCTCGCGCACGGCCGGCCTCGCCGTCATACGCGACCGCCATTCGATGAGCCTCGGTGTCGCCTGCGTCATCGGCGCGCCCATGCGGGCGGCGAAAAGCTGCGCCATGTAGAAGGCGATATCGGCGAAGGAATATGGGCCCGCCAGATGATCGACATCGCCGAGATGGCGTTCCATCCCGGCATAGTAAAGAGCGCAGGCTTCGCGCGCGGCAACCGCCGCAGGATCGTCCGGCCTGTCCTGGAGGCCCATGAGCCGGATCACCGGCGGGAAGAAGACCTCGTCCGATTTGAGCTCGAGGAGACGCGCTTTGGCGCGCGCCCCGGGCGTCCCCGGCCACAGCGCCGGCTCAGGCTGCACATCCTCGAAATATTCGAAGATCTGGCTCGAATCGAAGATCTCGACCTCACCATGAATAAGGACCGGAACCTGCTTCTTGGGGTTGATGCGCAGCACGTCGGGGTGCTTCGGCTCATAGAGCCGCGCCATGTCGAAGGGCACCATGACGAGCTCGACGGCGAGGCCCTTCTCCAGGGCGGCGATCTGGGCCTTGGCGCCGAACATGCTCAAAGGTCCCGAATAAAGCCGCATCTGCGGGGGTTTGGCGGGCATTTTCTTCCTCCCAAATGACATTCTGCCCTCTATCGCGAAGCCAAATGTCCGATCCTGTCAGTTGACCTTGACGCTTCCGGGAAAGACTTGATTTTTCCGCCCCGAACCCTGATATCCGGGCCCGAAACCCCATTGCACCGACCGAGAGTTCAGTATCGTTATGGCCCAGAACGCGAGTAAAGAAACCATGGCTGAAGAGACGGCGGCGCCGGAAGTTCCGGAAGCCGATCCCGTTACCCTTGCCGAAACCGATCCGCGCGATGCGGAAATCGTGAGCCTGAAGGAAGAGGCGGGCAAGCTCAAGGATCAGCTTCTGCGCACGCTCGCCGAGATGGACAATCTGCGCAAGCGCACCGAGCGCGAGAAGGCTGAGGCGACGCTTTATGCCGCCAGCAATTTCGCCCGCGACATCATGAGCGTCAGCGACAATATGGATCGCGCCCTCGCCACCGCCGAGGCCGACCATCTGAAAGAGGCGACCGAGCCGGTCAAGAACCTGATCGCCGGCGTCGAGATGACCCAGCGCGAATTGCTCAATGTGTTCGAGCGCCATAACATCAAGCGCGTCGACCCGATGGGCGAGAAATTCGACCCGCATTTCCACCAGGCGATGTTCGAGGTGCCGACCAATGAGCAGCCGCCGGGCACCGTGGTGCAGGTGATGCAGGCCGGCTTCAAGATCGGCGAGCGGGTACTGCGCCCGGCGCTGGTGGGCGTCGCGAAAGCAAATCCCGCCTAAGTTGAAGACTTAGGCGATAAGGATTTGCTCTCGCAAAGATTTTGCGCGTTTCCTTGTCGGCAAAGTGATTCCACTTTGCCGGGAAACGCGGCAAGCCACGGGGTAAGTCACCGCGCTTTCAATCCCCAGTATCGTCATCCCGGCGAAAGCCGGGATCTCCTAAATTCGTGCAATGCGATGAGCTCTGCTCGCCGCAGAGGCTTCAATGGATCCCGGCTTTCGCCGGGATGACGGTTTGGGGTGGGGCCACTTGTCCACCCTATCGGTGCGACGACAGATCCCTGATCGTCGCGTTGCGGCCGTTGAGCGGATTGTCGGGGTTCCACGGCAGCGCCGTCACATAGGCGCGCACCGAAAGCGCGTCATACATGAAGAGCTTGCCGGCCAGGCTGTCGCCGATGCCCAAAATCTCCTTCATCACCTCCATCGCCTGGATGGAGCCGATGATGCCGGTGAGCGCGCCCATGACGCCCGCCTCCTCGCAGGCAGGCACCAGGCCCGGCGGCGGCGCTTCGGGATGCAGGCAGCGATAGGTGGGCCAAGGCACGCCGTCCGCGTCCTTCAGATGCGGCTTGAAGGTCGAGAGCTGGCCGTCGAACTGGCCGACGGCGGCGGCGACCAGCGTCTTCCTCGCCAGATAGCAGGCATCGCTCACCAGGAAGCGGGTGGCGAAATTGTCCGAGCCGTCGGCGACGATGTCATACTGGCCGATGAGGTCGATGGCATTCGATGCGTCGATGCGCGTCCTGTGGCCCACCACATTCACATGCGGGTTGAGATCGTTGAGGGTCTGGGCGGCGCTGTCGGTCTTGGGCCTGCCGATGCGTGATGAGGCGTGAATGACCTGGCGCTGCAGATTGGAGAGCGACACGTCATCATCGTCGACGACGCCCAGCGTGCCGATGCCGGCGGCGGCGAGGTAGAGCAGCACCGGAGCACCCAGGCCGCCCGCGCCAATGACCAGGACCCTGGCCTGTTTCAGCTTCTGCTGGCCGGGTCCGCCCACATCCTGCAGCACGATATGCCGGGCATAGCGCTCCAGCTCCTCGCTCGAGAGCTTCATCAGGTTCGACCCGTCGAGCCGAAGCCGCCTGCGCCCCGCGCGGTGTCCGACAGGCTCGCCTGCTCGCTGAGCCTGATCCGCGTCACCGGCGCCACGATCATCTGGGCGATGCGGTCGCCGCGCTTGATGGCGAAGGCCGCTTCACCGTGATTGACCAGAATGACTTTGATCTCGCCACGGTAATCCGCATCGATCGTTCCCGGCGCATTGAGCACGGTGACGCCATGCTTGGCGGCTAACCCTGAGCGCGGGCGCACCTGCGCCTCGAAACCGTGCGGCAGCGCAATGGCAAAGCCGGTCGCCACCAAAGCGCGCCCGCCCGGCGGCAGGATCGCGTCCTCGGCGGCGCGCAGATCCATGCCGGCGGCATGCTCGCTCTCATAGGCGGGAAGCGCCAGGCCTTCCGCATGCGGCAGGCGCAGAATGGCGACGTCGGTCATGATTTTGCTCCGAGCCGGCGGGCGAAGTCTTCCATCAGGCGGCGCGCCACTTCGCTCTTGTCGAGCTCGGGCCAGCTCTCGACACCCGATGCGGAGACGAGATGGACGGTATTCCTGTCGCCGCCCATGACGCCCTTCTCGGCGCTCACATCATTGGCGACGATGAGGTCGCAGCCTTTCTTGGCGAGCTTCGCCTTGGCATTGGCGATGACATTCTCGGTTTCGGCCGCAAAGCCCACCACCAGCTTCGGCCGCTTCGCCTTGGCGGCTCCCGCCACGGTCTTCAGGATATCGGGATTCTCGGCGAGCTTGAGGTCGGGCAGGCCGCCCGAGCCCTTCTTGATCTTTTGATCGGCAGTGGACGCCACGCGCCAGTCGGCCACGGCCGCAGCGAAGATCGCGATATCGGCGGGAAGCTCGGCCTCGACGACTTTAAGCATCTCGGCCGCCGTCTCGACCGGCATCATCTGAGCGCCGGGCGGAATGGGCAAATTGACCGGACCCGAAACCAGGACCGTCTCGGCCCCCAAGGCCACGGCGGCCTCAGCCAGCGCATAGCCCTGCTTGCCGGAAGAGCGGTTGGCGATATAGCGCACCGGATCGATCGGCTCATGGGTCGGCCCGGCGGTGATCAGCACCTTGCGGCCGGTGAGCGCACGGGTGGTGGCGGCGCCACCTGCCAGAGGCAGCGCGCTGCCGGCAAAATGCGCCTCGATCGCCGCCAGGATCTCGACCGGCTCGGCCATGCGGCCCGGGCCATATTCGCCGCAGGCCATCTCGCCGTCATTGGGACCGATCACGCGCACGCCATCGGCCTTGAGGACGCTGAGATTGCGCATGGTCGCCTTATGCTGCCACATGCGCACATTCATGGCAGGCGCGATGAGGATCTTCTTGTCGGTCGCGAGCAAGGTGGTGGAGGCGAGGTCATTGGCGAGGCCCTGCGCCATCTTGGCCATGAGATCGGCACTCGCCGGCGCCACGACCAGAAGATCGGCCGAGCGCGACAATTCGATATGGCCCATCTCGACCTCATCGGTCAGGCTGAAGAGATCGGTATAGACCTTCTCGGCCGTCAGGCTCGCCACCGACAGCTGGGTGACGAACTGCTCGGCGGCCTTGGTCATGATCGCCGTGACCTTGGCCTGACGCTGCTTCAAGAGCCTGATCAGCTCGAGGCTCTTATAGGCGGCGATGCCGCCCCCGATGATGAGAAGAACGCTTCTGCCGGACAGTGTTGTCATCATGTCACTATACCCCAATCAGCGCGCGGAACGGATTTGTCAAAAGATCAGGCTCAAGGCGATGGCAATCAAGGCGAGCGCCCCTGCGATGAGCGCATAGCGGCCCGCGCGCGAATGGCGGGCCTGGGCGGCGGCGAGCGCCTCGGTCGTCTCCTTGTCGAGGCGGATGCCGCCGGCATTCGCCATGTCGGCCAGCATATGGGTGGCGGCCTGCGCCTGGCCCAGCATTTCGGGCAAGGTGGTAAAGAGGCGGCCGAGCGAGGCTGCACCTTCCGCCGCCCCTTCGATCTGCCCCAGGGGCCCGAGCTTCTTCTCGATCCAGTCGCGCACCACGGGCTCGGCCGCAACCCACATATTGAAATGCGGGTTGAGCATGCGGGCCACACCTTCGACCACCACCATGGTCTTCTGCAGCAGCAGCAATTGCGGCTGGGTCGCCATGTCGAACTGGCCGGTCACCTCGAAGAGCTGGGTGAGGAGCCGCGCCATCGAGATCTCTTGGGCGGGACGGTCCATGATCGGCTCGCCGATGGCGCGCAGCGCCTGCGCGAAGACGGCAGGGTCCTGATGCGCCGGCACATAGCCCGCATCGAAATGCACCTGGGCGACGCGGGCATAGTCGCGGATGATGAAGCCATGGAGGATCTCGGCGAGGAACAGGCGCTCCTTCGGGTTAAGTCTCCCCATGATACCGAAATCGACCGCGATGAGATTGCCTTGCGCATCGGCGAAGAGATTGCCCTGATGCATGTCGGCATGAAAGAAGCCGTCGCGAATGGCATGTCTCAGGAAGCTCTGGATCACCGTGTCGGCGAGACGGTCGAGATCGAGGCCGCGTTCCTTCAGCGCCGCCATGTCGGAGAGCGGCGTCGCATCGATCCAGTCGGTGGTGAGAACCTGTCTCGCGGTCAAGGGCCACTCGACCTTGGGCACGCGAAACCCCGGGTCATTCTCGACATTGGCGGCCATCTCCTTCATGGCCGAGGCTTCCATGCGCAGATCCATCTCGAGCCTGACCGACTGCGCCAATGTCTCGGTGGCATCGACCGGGCGCAGGCGGCGGGCCGGCGCGCTCATCCTTTCGATCATCCGCGCGGCGAAGAAGAAATCCGACAGATCGCGGGCAAAGCGCTGCTCGATGCCGGGGCGCAGGATCTTCACCGCCACATCGCGGCCCTCGCGCGTTTTGGCGCGGTGGACCTGCGCGATCGAGGCGGCGGCGACCGGCGGACCAAACTCGCTGAAGATCTCATCCGCGCCGCGGCCGAGATTGGCCCTGATCGTCCGGCGCGCCGTTTCCATGTCGAAGGGCGGCAAGCGATCCTGCAGCGAGCGCAGTTCGGCGGCGCGCGCCCTGCCCACCATATCGGGCCGCGTCGCCAGGAACTGGCCGAGCTTCACATAGCTCGGCCCCAGTTCGGCAAGCGCCCCGCTCAACTTGCCGTTACCATGTGATTTCGAGGCGACAAGCCGCGCCAGGCGCAAGCCCACACGCGCGGCCAAGGGCAGCAAAGCTGCGTCCTCGGGCGGAGGAAAGGCGTCATGGCGCGCCAGCACCCAACCGGCACGGGCAAGGCGGAAGACGTGACCGAAAAACCCCATCAGATGCGCCAACCCCAATGGATGGCGACAATGCCGCCCGAGAGATTCCGGTGGCCTTCATGACTGAAGCCCGCCTCCCGGATCATCGTCTCGAACTTCTCCTGATCCGGGAAAGTGCGGATGCTCTCGACCAGATAGCGATAGGGAGCGCCGTCGCCCGTTACCACCTTGCCGATGGCCGGAATGGCGGTGAAGGAATAGGCGTCATAGACGGAAGCAAGGCCCGGCACATCGACATGGGAGAATTCGAGGCACTGGAACTTGCCGCCCGGCTTCAGCACCCGGTGCGCCTCCTTCAACGCCTTGTCGATATGGGTGACGTTCCTGATGCCGAAAGCGATCGTATAGGCATCGAAGCTCTTGTCGGGGAAGGCCAGCGCCTCGGCATTGCCGACGGTAAAGCGGCATTGATCGGAAAAACCCTCCTGATCGGCGCGCTTGGCGCCTTCCGCCACCATTTCCGGCGAGATGTCGGCAATGGTGATGCGGGTGCCGGAGCCTCCGGCCCGGGCGATGCGGAATGCGATGTCGCCGGTGCCGCCCGCGACATCGATGACGCTGAACTCCCGAGGGCCCTTAGGCGGCGACAGCAGCGTGACGAAATCGTCCTTCCACAGCCGGTGGAGACCCGCCGACATGAGGTCGTTCATCTGATCATAGCGCTCCGCGACCTTGGAGAAGACCTCGTTCACAAGGCCCTGTTTCTCCGCTTCCGCGACATCGCGAAAGCCGAAAGGGGCGGTTTCCTTGGGGGTGTCTGTCATGGCGGCGGACCATAGAACAGGATGGTTCCGAATGCCATGGCGACAGCTCTACTGACATGATCCGGCACAAAGCCTATTTAAGCCATGAGTTAACGTCCAACAGACCCGGCAGCAGCCCATGCCAGAACTTCCTGAAGTCGAAACCGTGATGCGGGGCCTCGAAACCGTGCTCACCGGGCAGCGCATCGCGCAGGTGCGGCTCGCCCGCGCCAATTTGCGCTTTCCCTTCCCCGCCGATTTCGCCAGGCGCATCGAAGGACGCCAGGTGCTGCGCCTGATGCGGCGGGCCAAATATATCCTGGCTTACCTGGAAGGCGGCGACGTTTTGATCCTGCATCTCGGCATGTCAGGTCGCTTCACCATCATCGATGGCAAAGGCCGCATGCAGGCGCTCGGTGAGTTCTATGACGAGAGTACGCCGCCTGATGGCGGCCAAGGCCCGCATGACCATGTCGTCTTCACGCGCGAGGATGGCTTGCGCATCGTCTATACCGATCCCCGGCGCTTCGGCCTCATGGATCTCATCGACGAGACGGGTCTTGCGGGCCACAAGCTCCTTGCCGGGATCGGCGTCGAGCCTCTCGGCAACGAATTCGATGCTCCCTATCTGGCGGAAGCCTTCAGGGGCAAGAAGGCGCCGCTCAAGGCAGCCCTCCTCGACCAGACGCTCATTGCCGGCCTCGGCAATATCTATGTCTGCGAGGCGCTGCACCGCGCAGGGCTTTCGCCCAAAAGGCGCGCCGGAAGCCTGGTGAAGAAGAAGGGCTATGATCCGCGGCTCGAGGATCTGGTGCGTCACATCCGCGCCATCCTTAAGGAGGCGATCGCTGCCGGCGGGTCGACCTTGCGGGACTTCATCCAGCCACAGGGCGAGAAAGGCTCCTTCCAGCAGGTCTTCGCCGTTTACGACCGGGAAGGCGAGAAATGCCGCAAGAAGCGCTGCGGCGGCACCGTCAGGCGCATCGTGCAGTCGGGCCGCTCGACCTTCTATTGTCCCCGGTGCCAGAAATAGCCTATCTCTCGCTTCCCTGTCCGGCTGCGAGCGAGAGACGCCATGACCTATGAGAACATCATCGTCGAAACCCATGATGCGGTGGGCCTCATCAGGCTCAACCGGCCGCAAGCGCTCAATGCGCTGAACGCGGCCCTTATCCGTGAACTCGGCGAGGCGCTCACGGCATTCGATGGCGATCCGAAGATCGGCGCCATCGTCATCACCGGCAGCGAGAAAGCCTTTGCCGCCGGCGCCGATATCAAGGAGATGGCGTCCAAATCCTATATGGAGGCCTATCTCGGTGATTTCCTCGCGAGCTGGGACCGCGTGGCGCAGCAGAGGAAGCCGGTCATCGCCGCGGTGGCTGGCTTCGCGCTGGGCGGCGGCTGCGAGATTGCGCTGATGTGCGACTTCATCATCGCCGCCGACACGGCGAAATTCGGCCAGCCGGAAATCCAGCTCGGCGTCATGCCGGGTGCCGGCGGCACCCAGCGCCTCGCCCGCTATGTCGGCAAGGCGAAAGCGATGGACATGATCCTCACCGCCCGCATGATGGATGCGGCGGAAGCCGAACGCTGCGGCCTCGCCTCACGCGTGGTGCCGGCCGACAAGCTCGTCGAGGAAGCCCTCGCCGCTGCCAGGAAGATCGCCTCCTTCTCGCAGCCCATCGCCATGATGGCGAAGGAAGCGGTCAATCGCGCCTTCGAGACGACGCTTGCCGAGGGCGTGCGCTTCGAGCGCCGCCTGTTCCATTCGATGTTCGCCACCGAGGATCAGAAGGAAGGCATGGCGGCCTTCATCGAGAAGCGCAAACCCGCCTTCAGGCATAAGTGAGGCTTTTTCTCTTGCGCATCGGGTGATCCGAAAACCGCTGCGCACTTTTCGGTCCGATGCTTCAGAGCCGCATCCCCTGAATGATGAGGAGCGTGCCGCCCAGGATCACCACCGCATCGAGGATGTTGGTGTGCGCCTTGAGCGAGAGATGCCGCGCCAGGCGCTTGGCGATGAAGGCGCCGGGCAGTGCCGCGATGCCGATCACCACGGCCATGATCCATGAGGAAAGCGGCAGGACGCCCGCCGTCTGGAAGACCAGTGTCTTGATGGCGCCAAGGACGAGCGAGATGCCGGCATCGGTGGCGATGACGGCTGAACCCTGAAGCCCGGCGGCGAGCAGGATCGACAGCAGCACGACACCCGATCCCGTGGTGCCGCCGACGAGGAGCCCGTAGGCGGCACCCGCCGCGGCGACACCCTTGGGCGGCAGATGGCCATGAAGGCCGGTCAGGATGCGGCGCACCGGCACGAGCAGAATAAGCACCGCACCAATCAGCACGGCGACATGGCCGCTCGAAAGCATCGTATAGAGCCAGGCGCCCAGCGCGCAGAAGGGCAGAGCCGCCAGCGTGATGGTGATGGCGCGTATCTTGTCGAAGGAGGCGTGGAAAGCAAGAAGCCGGCTGCCATTGGTCATCAGCGCCGAGACGGCGATCACCGGAACCACCACTTGCGGCCCGATGATCGGCACCAAAATGGGCGGCAGCAGCAGACCGGTGCCATAACCTGCCACACCGCCAATGATCGCAGCCAGGAACGCAACCGCCGCAACCAGGAGATAGTGCGCGAGGGTCACGTCGCCGGCGAGCATCATTGGCCTCCCACGGTCCAGTCGGCCAGACCGGGCGAACGCCCGATCAAGGCAAGCCCATAGGCAATGGATTCGAACTGATCGCCCGTGGTCAGGCGCGCCTCGCCGAAGCGGGCGCCGAACACCTTCCAGATCGCCGGGATGAAAGACGATCCCCCTGTGAGGAAAACCTTGTCGATCTCACTTGCGGCAAGCCCGGCATCGGCCAGCGCCTTGTCGACGGTCGCCGCGATCGCCTCGACATCCTCGGCGATCCAGGTTTCGAAATCACCCCGGGTGATCGTTTCACCGATGACGAGATCGCCGTGGCGGAAATCGAATGGCGCCCGCTCGGCGGAGGAGAGCGCGATCTTGGTCGCGGTGACCGCGCGATAGAGGGCAAATCCCAGGTCGTTTTCGACGATATCGATGAGATCGAGCAGCGGCGCCGGATCGACCGCCTGGCGTGCCAGTTGCCTGAGCTCCTTGAGCTCGCCCGACGTCTTCATCACCGCAAGCTGATTCCAGCGGGCGAAATTCGCGTAATAGCCGTTCGGCATCGTCAGGGTCTTGCCGAAGGAGCGATAGGATGCCCCCTTGCCGAGGCGCGGCGACACGACATGATCGATGATGCGGTAGTCGAAGGCATCACCGGCAATGCCGATGCCGGCATGGCCGAGGGGCCGGGCGCGAAAATGCCCGTCGCGCTTCTCGAAGCGCAGGACCGAGAAGTCGCTGGTGCCGCCGCCGAAATCGGCGACCAGCACGGTCGCGTCCTGCCGCAATTGCCGGGCAAAGGAAAAAGCCGCCCCTACCGGCTCATAGACATAATGACCCTTGGCGATGCCGAGCCCGCCGAAGCCCGAGCGATAGCGCCGCATCGCCAGATCGTCATCGGGACTGGCGCCGGCGAAGCGCACCGGCCTGCCGATGACGACGGTCCTGGCGGCAAGCGAGAAGGACGGGCCGGCATTGCGCGAAAGCACGCGCAGGAACGTGGCGAGGAGATCCTCGAAGCGGAACGTCTGCCGGAAGATGCGCGTCTGCGTGAAGAGCGAGCTGGCGGCGAAGGTCTTGAAGGACTGGATGAAACGATGGGCGGCGAGACCCTGCAGGAACTGCTCGATGGCCCAGGGGCCACCGGCGACCGAGAGCCTCGAGCCCCCACCCTCATGGTCCTCCCAGAAGCACAAGGCCGTGTTGTAGGTGCGGTGCACGATGCCGGCATGATCGAACTGGAGGGCTGAGGCCTCGCCATCGGGCCCGGCCAGCGCCACCACCGTATTGGTCGTGCCGAAATCTATGCCGATCGAAATGTCATCAAGGGCAGTTGGCATGACAGTCTCGTTAAGGGGCGGCAGCGGCCCGGTCGCGAAACGAAGTTTGAGCTTCGCCTCGGCGCGGGACAGGGATGAGCACTGGGATTGGCGCGTAGATAGCACACAAAGCGGGGAGAGCAATGCGGGAGATGCGGCACACCCGGAAATGAGCTAAATTGCCGGTGGTGAGCTGGAGAGCGGACATGGGCCCCCTTCGATCGGCAGGAGTCAGACGAGCTGCCGCCGTGATGGCGACGAGCGTGGCGGTTGCCCTGAGCCCCCTTCCCGCGGCCGCCAATCCGCAAGGCGCGCCAAGTCTATCCGCGGATGGACAGTGGACATCGGGGGAATATGTCGAGGCGATCTTCGCCGTCCACAATGGCGCCATCACCTTGCCGCGGCTCGGCAATCCCAAGACGCAAGCCTATTTCGACCGGCTGATCGATCGCCGCAATATCGAAAGCCTGATGGCAAGCCCGCTCGCGCAAGCCGAAAAGCGCCGGCAGATCCTGACCATCCTGTCGGCGACCGGCGAGTTCCGCGGCCGCTATGGCTATGCCGTGGCGCTCGGCGATGATGTCCAGAACGAGCTCACCCAGATCCAGATCTTCCGGCTCTATCTGATCGACCGGCTGGCCGCTCTCGACCTCTCGGACGCGAGCGCCGGCAAATGCTGCAGCAGCGCCATCGCCACCACGCTCCAGGGCACGCTCGATACCCTCGCCGAAGCGCCCGCCTTCACCAGCGATCAACTCATTGCCCTCGCCCAGGCCCTGGCCCGGCATTATCCGATGATCCGGACGCATCTCAGCGCTGAAGACCATATGGCGATCAGGGGGCGGCTGGAGCGGATGACGCGCGCTGAAAGCGATCCCGGCCTCAAAACCGCCTTCGCCGCAGCCCTCGCGGCGGCGCGAAGCGGCAATTGACGGGCCTGCTGCGGGCGACTATAAGCCGCCCATCCGATGAAGGGGATAGGCAGCCGCGGGCTTTCCAGCAGCCAGCGGCATTTTGCATTGAACCAATATCGACCGGTTTCAACTTTCAGGAAGTGATTTCATGGCGAACACCAGTTCGGCGAAAAAGGCGACACGCGTTGCAGCTCGCCGTGCCGTCATCAACAAGAACCGCACCAGCCAGGTGCGCTCGTCCGTGCGTAAAGTCGAGGAAGCACTCAAGTCCGGCGACAAGGCCGCGGCGGAAGCAGCGCTGAAGGCGGCCGAGCCGCAGCTCATGCGCGGTGCACAAAAAGGCGTGCTGCATAAGAACGCGGCTGCACGCAAAGTGTCGCGGCTCGCCAAGCGCGTCAAAGCGATCAAGTAACGTTCTGATATATGGCCGGTTTCCCGGCCATCCACAGGCGGCGCGCCGGACATCCCCGGACGCGCCGTTTTTCTTGTTCAGTCAGCTGATAAGTTGGCGCAATAATTTCCGTTATCTTTCATGGCGTTAGCGGAGTGAGCGGGAGCAAGAAGATGGAGGCCGGCAAAACCGCCTTGGCCAAAATGGCGGAATCGAATTTTTGTGGCAACTGTGGTTTTTTCGCATCTGTACCGGCCGGACGAATGAATCCTGCATGCGAGTCAACTACTTGTCGTCCCTCATCATGACGCGAACGACAACTCGCACGGCACCAAAAGAAAAATCCGTATACGGAACGCCAAGCAAGTTCAGTTGTCACGCGCGAGGGCTTGTGGGTATGGTCTTTGGGCGCTGCCGAGGGGCTGCGGCACAAAGTAGATGGGTAAGTCAGTGAAGGTCACATGCGGGGCTCAAAGAGTGACCGAGTTCTCTAGCTTTAGTTCACCTTAGGTTCGTTCGAGCCGGAAAGGAGCATAACTTGCGGATCAGTCGATCCGCAAGATGGGAGTTTGCGTGCCGAAAGCGCGGCTAATCGCTCGAGTACAAGAAAAGAAGGGGTTTAGGTGTGATGACAGATGCGGCGGCAACCGGGCTCAAGCAGA
The DNA here is from genome assembly GCA_003576695.1 of Taklimakanibacter lacteus. Lineage (GTDB taxonomy): Bacteria > Pseudomonadota > Alphaproteobacteria > Rhizobiales > Aestuariivirgaceae > Taklimakanibacter > Taklimakanibacter lacteus. The sequence continues at coordinate 461,756 of QOZQ01000002.1, read as the reverse complement.
GCTGGGACAAAATTGCGCAAAGGCTCAAAGCGGAACTGGGCGATGACCTGTATACGAGCTGGTTTGCCCGCATGGAGCCCGAGGAATGCACCGATGGCCGCCTCGCGGTTTCGGTGCCTACCCGCTTCCTGCGCAACTGGATCGAGACGCACTACGCCCAGAAGCTGCTGAAGGCGAGCGAAGCCGAGCTCGGTCATCTCGACAATGTGCATGTCAAAGTACGCACGCGCGGCGTGCCGCAGCGGCCACAGGACGTCGCCGACCGGCGTATTCCGCAGGACGAGCAGCCGGAACCCGCCAATCGCGGCAATATGGCGCCACCCAGCCAGGTCCTGCATCAATCGACCAGCGAGCGCGGCTCGCCGCTCGATCCCAACCAGACCTTCCACAGCTTCATCACCGGCGGCTCGAACCGCCTGGCCCATGCGGCGGCCCAGCGCATTTCGGAATCGCAGCCAGGCCTGCCGGTCAGCTTCAATCCGCTGTTCATCCATTCGGCGGCAGGCCTCGGCAAGACGCATCTCCTCAACGCGATCGCCTGGCGGGTGCGCGAGCGCCATCCCGAGCGCAAAGTGCTGTTCATCACCGCCGAACGCTTCATGTATCATTTCATCGGCGCGCTCAGGTCGCGTGACACGATCGGCTTCAAGGATTTCTTCCAGTCGATCGACGTGCTGCTCATCGACGACTTCCAGTTCCTGCAGGGCAAGTCGATGACGCAGGAATTCTACCACACCTTCAACTCGCTGGTGGACGCCAAGCGCCAGATCGTCATCGCCGCCGATGCGCCGCCGGCCCAGCTCGACGCCATCGACCAGCGCATGCGCTCCAGGCTGATGGGCGGCCTGGTCGTCGATATCGAGCTGCCGGAACTCGATCTGAGGCGCGAGATCCTGGCGCGACGCCTCACCGAAGTGGCCCAGCGCGACCCCCTCATCCGCGTCGATCCCGATGTGGTCGAATTCATCGCCAACAAGGTGCAGGGCGGCGGGCGCGAGCTCGAAGGGGCGCTCAACCGCGTCATCGCGCATCAGCAATTCTCGCATGCGCCCTTGTCGGTCGATCTCGCGGCCATGGTCTTGCGCGACATGTCGGCCAATCCGGACCAGTGCCGGGTGCGCATCGACGACATCCTGAAAGTGATCGGGCGCCACTACAATGTGGCGCGCGCCGATCTGCTGTCGCCGCGCCGCGCCCGCTCGGTGGTGGTGCCGCGTCAGGTCGGCATGTATCTGGCGAAGAAGCTTACCCCCCGCTCCCTGCCCGAAATCGGCCGGCGCTTCGGCGGCCGCGACCATTCGACCGTGCTCCATGCGGTGCGCAAGATCGAGGAACTGATGAAAAGCGACGACCGGCTCGCCCGCGAAGTCGCTCTCCTGATCAGGCTTATCGAACAACAGTAACGGTCTTGCGCGCGGGCCGCAAAGGCGTCAATGTCTGCGGCCCGGGCGGTAGCGCGCGATCAGGAAAAGTGGGTACCGGTTTTCCGTCAGATCGCGCGCTTGGATGAAGACAGGACAAAGATACTATGCGGGTGACTATCGAGCGATCGGCCTTTCTCAAGGCCCTCAACCATGTGCAAAGCGTGGTCGAAAGACGCAATACCATCCCGATCCTGTCCAATGTGCTGGTCCAGGCCAAGGGCGAGGCGATCAAGCTTACCGCCACCGACCTCGATATCGAGATCATCGAGACGGTTCCTGCCGAGGTGGCTCAGGAGGGCGCGGTGACGGTCGCCGCCCACATGCTCTACGACATCGTGCGCAAATTGCCCGACGGCGCGCAGCTCGAGCTCGACCAGGGCCCCGATACGGGGCGCGTCTCGATCAAGGCGGGACGCTCGCGCTTCGCGCTGCAGTCGCTGCCGCCGGAGGACTTTCCCGATCTCAATGCCGGCGAGCTTGCCAACCGCTTCACCTTGTCGGCGGCCGAGCTCAAGGGCCTCGTCGAGAAGACCCGTTTCGCCATCTCGACCGAAGAGACCCGCTATTACCTGAACGGCATCTATCTGCATGAGGTTGCCGCCAACAAGACGCTGAGAGCGGTGGCGACCGACGGTCACCGCCTGGCCAGGGCGCAAGTGGACTTGCCCGCCGGCGCTACGGGCATGCCGGGCATCATCGTGCCGCGCAAGACGGTGCTGGAGCTCGTCAAGCTGATCGAGAGCGATGAGGGCGAGATCGAGATCGCGCTGTCCTCCTCCAAGATCCGCTTCTCCTTCAATGGGCTCACCCTCACCTCCAAGCTGATCGACGGCACCTTCCCGGACTATGAGCGGGTCATCCCGCGCAACAACGACAAGACGCTCGATGTCGACACCAAGCTGTTCTCCAGCGCCGTCGACCGGGTCTCGACCATTTCCTTCGAAAAGGGACGTGCGGTTAAACTCAATGTCGGCGATGGTCGCGTGGTGCTCACCGTCAATAATCCCGATTCAGGCTCGGCCGAGGAAGAGATCGCCGCCAGCTACGAGTCGGATCCGATCGATATCGGCTTCAATTCGCGCTACCTCCTCGACATCGCATCGCAGATCAAGAGCGATACGGCGCGGTTCCAGCTGGCCGATGCGGGCTCGCCCACCATCGTGCTCGACCCCTCCGACGACCAGGCTCTCTATGTGCTGATGCCGATGCGGGTGTGAGCGATCCCGCTCGCCCGGCGCGGCCGGAGAGAGTATAAGAAGCGTGAATGGCTTCGTCCTCTTTCGTCGTCACCCGCCTGACGCTCACCGATTTCCGCAACTACGCTGCGCTGAGGCTTGATCCGGGACCGGGTCTCGTCGCGCTGACCGGCGCCAATGGCGCCGGCAAGACCAATCTCATCGAGGCCGTCTCGCTGCTCGCCGCCGGGCGGGGGCTGCGCGGCGCCCTGTTCGAGGACCTGGCCCGCCAGGGCGCCACTCGCGGCTGGGCCATCGCCGCAGAGGTGGCCTCGCCCGAGGGCGAGACGCGGCTCGGCACGCAGTGGATGCCGGAAGGCGACGGCTCGAGCCAGACCCGGCAAGTGGTGGTTGACGGCATGCCCCAGAAGAGCCCCGGAATCCTCAGCCATCACATGAAGGTCATCTGGCTGACGCCCGCCATGGACCGGCTGTTCGCCGGACCGGCTTCCGACCGGCGCCGCTTCCTCGACCGCCTCGTCACGGCCAATGACGCCGAGCATGGCGCGCGCGTGCTCGTCTTCGAGAAGCTGATGCGCGAGCGCAATCTTCTGCTCGAGGACATGCGCCCCGACGGGGTGTGGCTTTCGGGCCTCGAGGCGCAGATGGCGGAGGCCGCGGCGGCCATAGCGGCGGCCCGCCTTCACGCCGTCCAGGCCTTGCAAAACCACATTAAATTCCTACTTAAGGGGAGTGCTTTTCCCGCCAGTATCCTGAGCCTGCAGGGCGATCTCGAAGACCGCCTCAAGGCCATGCCGGCTGTGCAGGCGGAGGATGAATATCGTAGACTTCTCCTCGAATCGCGGGGCCTGGACAAAGCGGCGGGACGCACGCTTTCGGGTCCGCACAGGAGCGATCTTCTGGTGACGCATGAGCCCAAATCCATGGCGGCGGCGCTCTGCTCGACGGGCGAGCAGAAGGCCCTGCTGATCGGCCTGATCCTGGCCCAGGCCTCCTCCGTCAAGGAGGAAAGCGGGGCCGCCCCCGTCCTTCTTCTTGACGAAGTTGCGGCTCATCTTGACCGGAAAAGGCGGGCGGGATTGTTCGAAACGCTCAAGAGTCTGGGGGCCCAGAGCTTCATGACGGGCACGGATGAAGCCCTCTTCAACGGGCTTGGCAAAGATGCAGATTTCCTCCATGTGGAGGCAGGGATAGTGACGAGGCAGTGATGGCTGATCCGATGATGGCTGATCCGATCAAGAAACAGGCCGAGGATTACGGCGCCGACGCCATCAAGGTGCTGAAAGGCCTTGATGCGGTGCGCAAGCGCCCGGGCATGTATATTGGCGATACCGATGACGGGTCGGGCCTTCATCACATGATCTATGAGGTGGTGGACAATGCCGTCGACGAGGCGCTCGCCGGCTTCTGCGACCGCGTCATCGTGGCGCTCAATGCCGATGGCTCCTGCACCGTTTCCGACAACGGCCGCGGCGTACCCACCGACATCCATCCGAGCGAAGGCGTCTCGGCGGCCGAGGTCATCATGACCCAGTTGCATGCCGGCGGCAAATTCGACCAGAATTCCTACAAGGTGTCGGGCGGCCTGCATGGCGTCGGCGTATCGGTCGTCAATGCGCTCTCGATCTGGCTCAAATTGCGCGTCTGGCGCTCCGGCAAGGAGCACGCGATGAGCTTCACCAACGGCGTCGCCGATGCGCCGCTGGCGGTGGTGCGCGACAGCCATGACAAGCGCGGCACCGAAGTCACCTTCCTGCCCTCGCCCGAGATCTTCACCAAGACCGAATTCGACTATGCGACCATCGAGCATCGCCTGCGCGAGCTCGCTTTCCTCAATTCGGGCGTGCGCATCGTGCTGTCCGACCGGCGCGGCGTCGAGCCCAAGGAGGTCGAGCTCTTCTATGAAGGCGGTATCCAGGCCTTCGTGCGCTATCTCGACCGCACCAAGCAGGCCCTCGTCACCGATCCGATCATGATGCGCGGCGAGAAGGACGGCATCACCGTCGAATGCGCCTTGTGGTGGAACGACAGCTATCATGAGAATGTGCTGTGCTTCACCAACAACATCCCGCAGCGCGACGGCGGTACCCATCTGGCCGGCTTCCGCGGCGCCCTCACCCGCGTCATCAATGGCTATGCGACCTCGAGCGGCATCGCCAAGAAGGAGAAGGTGGCGTTGACCGGCGATGATGCGCGCGAAGGGCTCACCTGCGTGCTCTCGGTCAAGGTGCCCGATCCCAAATTCTCCTCGCAGACAAAGGACAAGCTCGTCTCCTCGGAAGTGCGCCCGGTGGTGGAAGGCCTGATCGGCGAAGAACTCTCCTCCTGGTTCGAGGAACATCCGGGCGATGCCCGGCAGATCGTCGGCAAGGTGGTGGAGGCGGCTGCCGCGCGCGAAGCAGCCCGCAAGGCGCGCGAGCTGACGAGGCGCAAGGGCGCTCTCGATATCTCGTCCCTTCCCGGCAAGCTCGCCGACTGCCAGGAGCGCGATCCCGCCAAATCGGAACTCTTCATCGTCGAGGGCGACTCGGCCGGCGGCTCCGCCAAGCAGGCGCGCAACCGCGAGAACCAGGCGGTGCTGCCCCTGCGCGGCAAGATCCTCAATGTCGAGCGCGCCCGCTTCGACAAGATGCTGTCCTCGGCCGAGATCGGCACGCTCATCACGGCGCTCGGCACCGGCATCGGGCGCGAGGAATTCTCGCCCGACAAGCTGCGCTACCACAAGATCATCATCATGACGGACGCCGATGTCGACGGCGCCCATATCCGCACGCTGCTGCTCACCTTCTTCTACCGGCAGATGCCGGAGATCATCGAGCGCGGCCATCTCTTCATCGCGCAGCCGCCGCTCTACAAGGTGAAGCGCGGCTCCTCCGAGCAGTATCTGAAGGACGGCAAGGCGCTGGAGAACTATCTCATCGATACCGGGCTCGAAGGCTCGAGCCTCGTGCTCGCCTCGGGTGCCGAACGCGGCGGCGCCGACCTGCGCCAGATCGTCGAAGAGGCGCTGTCGGTCAGGGCGGCCCTCGATGCGCTCCATTCGCGCTATTCGCGCAGCGTGATCGAGCAGGCGGCGATCGCGGGCGTCCTCAATCCGGAAGTGCTCTCCCATGTCGACAATGCGACGACGGCGGCGAGCTATATCGCGAAAAGGCTCGATGCCATCGCCGAGGAGACCGAGCGCGGCTGGACGGGGGCCACGACCTCCGATGGCGGCCTCGTCTTCGCCCGCGAGGTCAGGGGCGTCAAGGAAAGCTGGTCGGTCGATGCCAAGCTCATCGGCTCGGCCGATGCCATCCGTCTCGACAAGAAGGCGGCGCATCTGCAGGACATCTATGCGAGGCCCGCCAAATTGCGCCGCAAGGACGGCGAGAAGACCATCCATGGGCCGATCGACCTCCTGGAAGCGGTGTTCGCGGCCGGGCGCAAGGGCATCAGCATGCAGCGCTACAAGGGGCTGGGCGAGATGAATCCCGAGCAGCTGTGGGAGACGACGCTCGACGCCAATGTACGCTCGCTGCTCAGGGTCAAGGTGAGCGAGCTCGATGAGGCGGACGACATCTTCACCAAGCTGATGGGCGATGTGGTGGAGCCGCGGCGCGATTTCATCCGCGAGAATGCGCTCTCTGTGGCCAATCTGGACGTTTAAGGCCCCGCCCGATGGATCATGACCTGACGGCAATTCTGGTATAAGATGCCTGCTTCTGGTGCCGTCTTCAGGTGAACTTCCTCACCGCAGTCCGCCGGAACCCTGACTGAGCCGGCGCACCGGCATTCCACCTCGCCGAGACCGCATCGGGTCAGGGCTAGGATGATTCATGAATCGGCCGGATATGCGCTCGCTCGGCGGCGCGGGCATCCTGTTGCTTGCCGCCCTTCCGCAAGACGCCCAGGCCACCCAGCACCTCAATTGCGGGGCCTATGCCGCCCTGGCGGTCGCCCAGCAGGAACAGAATATCCAGATGAAGTGCGGCTTCACCGGCGGCCAGTGGTCTGCCAATCTCAACGGGCATTTCGCCTGGTGCCAGACGGCGACCATGGCGAAGCTCACGGCCGAGGACAAGGCCCGCAAGGCCGCGCTCGCCAAATGCGCGAAGAAACCGCAGGAAAGCCAAGAGGCCTGCCAGGCCTATGCGGCCGAGGCCGTCAAGCAGCAGAAAGCCAACAAGGCGAAAGCCTGCGGCCTCAAGGGGGGCGCGTGGTCCGAGGATTTCGCCGCTCATTTCGGCTGGTGCCTCAAGGCCGGACCGGCAAAACGCGTTGCCGAGAACAACAGCCGCAACCAGCAGCTGGCCGGCTGCTTCACCGCACAGAAGACCGCCGGTGAGCAGAAGATGAAGGATGAGTGCGCCAAATATGCCGCCACCGCCGTCGCCCAGCAGAATGAGAATCTTGCCCGCAAATGCAACTTTGCCGGCGGCGCCTGGAGCAAGGACTGGAACGCCCATTTCAAATGGTGCATGGGCGGCCAGCTGAAGAAGAGCGGGCAGCAGACAGAGGCCCGGCAGGCCGCCCTCAAGACGCAATGCATGAAGCGCGTCTGCACCACGACCGAAACCGTGCTGGCCTATCCGCCCTTCTTCGAGACGACGACGAAGTGCCGGAATGTCCCCAAATAGGGCATTCCGCCGGGCCAGAAAGATGCCGGGAAAGCTTGCCCCCGGGGCCCTCTTTCGCTATAGACCCCCCGTTCCAGGCCGCCCGCTTAGACGGGCGCGCTCACGGGGCGCCATCGGTCGAACCGGCAGCGCCCCTAACTGTTTCCGGACCATACTCGCGCCCAAAGCCTGGTTGGCCCCGTATGCCGGAAATGACGTGGTTTGCCCGCCTGGCACCTATTTTGGTGACGGCGCCTTGCGGGAGGTCCTGCGGACATAGCCGTGGGCCAGCCTCGATTACTCAGGAAACCTGATCACATGGCAAAAACTGCCGATACCCTCAATCCGACCCGCGCCGACTTCGAAGCCCTGCTTGCCGAAAGCTTCGGCACCGGCACCTCCGCCGAAGGCTCGGTCGTCAAGGGCCGCGTCGTCGCCGTCGAAAACGACTTCGCGATCATCGATGTGGGCCTCAAGACCGAAGGCCGCATCGCCCTCAAGGAATTCTCGCAGCCCGGCAAGGATGTGGCGCTCAAGACCGGCGACGAGGTCGAAGTCTATCTCGAGCGCATCGAGAACGCGCTCGGCGAAGCCGTGCTGTCGCGCGACAAGGCGCGCCGCGAGGAAGCCTGGACCCGCCTCGAGCAGTCCTCCACCAACAATGAGCGCGTCGACGGCGTCATCTTCGGCCGCGTCAAGGGCGGCTTCACCGTCGATCTCGGCGGCGCCGTGGCCTTCCTGCCCGGCAGCCAGGTCGATATCCGTCCGATCCGCGATGTGGGCGCGCTGATGAATGTCACGCAACCCTTCCAGATCCTCAAGATGGACCGCCGCCGCGGCAATATCGTCGTGTCGCGCCGCGCCATCATGGAAGAGACCCGCGCCGAGCAGCGCTCCGAGCTGGTCCAGAACCTCACCGAAGGCCAGGTGGTCGACGGCGTGGTCAAGAACATCACCGACTACGGTGCGTTCGTCGATCTGGGCGGCATTGACGGCCTGCTGCATGTCACCGACATCGCCTGGAAGCGCGTCAATCATCCCTCCGACGTGCTGTCGGTCGGCCAGACGGTCAAGGTGCAGATCATCCGCATCAATCCCGAGACGCAGCGCATCTCGCTCGGCATGAAGCAGCTCGACAAGGATCCGTGGGATGGTGTCGCCGCCAAATACCCGATCGGCGCCAAGGTCAAGGGCCGCGTCACCAACATCACCGACTACGGCGCGTTCGTCGAGCTGGAAGACGGCATCGAAGGCCTCGTCCATGTCTCGGAAATGAGCTGGACCAAGAAGAACGTGCATCCGGGCAAGATCCTCTCCACCTCGGAAGAGATCCAGGTGCAGGTCCTCGAAGTCGATCCGGCCAAGCGGCGCATTTCGCTCGGCCTCAAGCAGGTGCAGCAGAATCCGTGGGAGAGCTTCTCCGAGAAGCATCCCTCGGGCTCGCTCGTCGAAGGCGAGATCAAGAACATCACCGAATTCGGCCTGTTCGTCGGCCTCGACGGCGATGTCGACGGCATGGTGCATCTCTCCGATCTCGACTGGAAGCGCTCCGGCGAGGACGCGATCAAGGACTACAAGAAGGGCGATCACGTGCGCGCCCAGGTTCTCGATGTCGACATCGAGAAGGAGCGCATCTCGCTCGGCATCAAGCAGGTCTCGGGCGATCCGATGGAGAGCCTGGCCGGCGTCAAGAAGGGCGATACGGTCACCTGCGAAGTCGTCGGCGTCGAGGAGAACGGCCTCAATGTGAAGATCGCCGGCTCCGAGATGACCGCCTATATCAAGCGCGCCGATCTGGCGCGCGACCGGTCCGAGCAGCGCCCCGAGCGCTTCGCGGTCGGCGAGAAGGTCGATGCCAAGGTCACCCAGATCGACTCGAAGACCCGCCGCATCACCGTCTCGATCAAGGCGCTGGAAATCGCCGATGAGAAGGCGGCGGTGGCGCAGTATGGCTCGTCCGATTCGGGCGCCTCGCTGGGCGATATTCTCGGCGCCGCGCTCAACAAGGCCAAGAAGGACGCCGAGTCCAAGAACTGATCCCAACAAAGGGGCCGGGCGGCAACGCCCGGCCCCTTCCGTTTCATGCCTTAATTTGCGCATCGGGCTGTCCGAAAACCGGTTCTGACCGATATTCACGAGGACCCTCGCGCGATGGCGACCGAAGCTGAACTCATCATCGACCGGAGGCGGCTGAAGCGCCGCCTGACCTTCTGGCGCGTGGCGGCCATCCTTCTCTTCATCGGCGGGCTCCTGGCGCTGGCCGCGAGCTTCGGCGGCTTCGACCTTTCGAAGCGCCAGGACCATATCGCCAGGATCCGGATCACCGGCCTCATCACCGGTGACCAGCCGACCCTCGATCTCCTCGACGACATCGCCAAGGCCGGCCATGTGAAGGGCCTGATCGTGCGCATCGACAGCCCCGGCGGCACCACCGCGGGCTCCGAGGCGATCTATGAGGCGATCCGCAAGATCGCCAAGGACAAGCCGGTGGCCGCCGTCATGGACACCGTCGCGGCGTCGGGCGGCTATATCACCGCCATCGCCGCCGACCATATCGTCGCCCGCGGCAACACCATCACCGGCTCGATCGGCGTCATCTTCCAGTGGGCCGAAGTGTCGAAGCTGCTCGAGACGATCGGCGTCCAGATGCAGGAAATCAAGTCGGGCGACCTCAAGGCCGAGCCGTCGCCCTTCAAGCCCCTCTCCGACAAGGCCCGGGAAGTATCCAACCAGATGGTGCAGGACAGCTTCGCCTGGTTCACCGGGCTCGTCGCCGAGCGCCGCAAGCTGCCGATCGACAAGGTCAAGGTGCTGTCGGACGGGCGCGTCTATACCGGCCGGCAGGCGGTCGCCGAAAAGCTCATCGACGAATTGGGCGGCGAGGACAAGGCGGTGGACTGGATCAAAAAGGAAAAGAAGCTTCCGGCCGACATTGCGGTCAAGGACTGGGCGGTGCCGCCGGAAGACTCAGGCCTCCTCGGCCTTGGCCTCAAAATCACCTCGGGCGCGCTCAAGGCCATGGGCCTGCCGGACCTCGCCCAACAGGCGCAATTGCAGAAACTTGACGGTCTCGTCTCGGTTTGGCACCCTTCGCTCCAGTAACAGGAAGGCGAGCGGGGCCTCACATGATAAAATCGGAACTGATCCAGAAGATCGCCGAAAAGAACCCTCATCTCTATCACCGGGATGTGGAGCGCATCATCAACACGATATTCGACCAGATCATCAATGCCATGCGTGGCGGCGACCGGGTCGAATTGCGGGGTTTCGGGGCGTTTTCGGTCAAATCGCGCCAGGGCCGCCAGGGTCGCAACCCGCGCACGGGCGAGCCCGTGACGGTGGAAGCCAAGCACGTGCCCTTTTTCAAGACCGGCAAGGAATTGCGCGAGCAGCTCAACCGAACTGAGCCGTGACCTTTCGCCGAATCATCAATTGGGCGGTCGGCCTGCCGATCGCCGTGATCGTCATCGCCTTCTGCGTGGCCAACCGGCAATGGATCGAAGTCTCCTTCGATCCGTTTTCGAGCCAGGCCCCCTTCGCCACCATGTACATGCCGCTATGGGCCCTGGTCTTCGTCGGCATCTTCTTCGGCATGATCGCCGGCTGGATCGCCTGCTGGTTTGCCCAGGGAAAATGGCGCAGGGCCACAAGGGAGGCGCGCAGCGACCTGCAGCGCGTCCAGGATGAAGCCCAACGCCTGCGGCGCGAGCAGCAAGATCGAAGCAATCTCCCGATCCAGACATCATGAAGATCATTTCCGCCGACCAGGTGGCGAAAGCAGCCCCCTATCGCGACATCGTCGAGGCCCTGCGCCAGGGCTTTCGCGAGGACATCACCACGCCGGTGCGCCACCAGCATCAGACATCCGATGCGGCGATCCTGCTTCTGATGCCGGCCTGGTCGAAGGCCTTCACCGGGCTCAAGACCGTGGTGTTCAAGAGCGACAATCCGGCGCAAGGCCTGCCCACGATAACCGCGAACTACCTTCTCATCGACAACCGCACCGGGGCGACGGTCGCCATGATGGACGGCACCGAGCTGACCCGCCGGCGCACGGCCGCGGCGAGCGCGCTCGCCGCGGACTATCTGGCGCGCCAGGATGCGTCCACCCTGATGATGGTCGGCACCGGGGCGCTGGGGGCGCATTTCGTGCGCGCCCATGCCGCCACGCGCCCGATCAAGCACGTGCTCCTTTACAATCGCTCACCCGACAAGGCCCGGGACCTCGCCGCCGAGCTTGCGCGGGACGGCTTCGAGACGAGCGTGGTGCGCGACCTCGAAAAGGCGGTTGGCGCGGCCGATATCATCTCCTGCGCCACCACATCGAACGAGCCCATCGTGCGGGGCGCGTGGCTGAAGCCCGGCACCCATGTCGACCTCGCCGGCGCCTTCAAGCCGCAGATGCGCGAGACGGATGGCGAAGCGGTCGCCCGGGCGCGGGTCTATGTCGATACGCGCGAGGGGGCCGAGACGGAAGCCGGCGATCTCCTGCAGGCGGAGAAGGAAGGCAAGTTCCGCATGGAGGCCATCCAGGGCGATCTCTTCGATCTCTGCCGCGGCAAGACCGGCGGACGGCGCAACCGGGAAGAGATCACGCTCTTCAAGTCCTGCGGCACCGCCATCGAAGACCTTGCCGCCGCAGCGTTGGTTTACTCAAGAAGCTAGGCCGCCGGTCAGTTTCTCGATGGTCTTGTGGACAATCGAGTCCTGCGGGCTGAGTTCCGCCTTGCACAGGAACTGGGCGCGGACGATCTCGTCATAGGTGAAATCATCCTGGCCGCGCTGGTGCAGAAGCATCTGCGTGTAGCGTGCCGCGCGGTCAACCAGCTTGCCGTTGGAGGGATAGACCCAGGTCATCAGATTGCCCTCGAACCGTCCGAGCCGGCCCATCAGCAATGTCGAATGCATGTTGAGCAGCAGCTTCAGCGTGAGATGATCGAGAAGCGGAGAACCCGGCAGGCCAAAATGCTGCTCGACGCCCCTGAAACTCAACCACAGCTGGCCCCCGGCCGTGCCGATATGGAAGACCTGAGGGGGGCCCAGTATCCGGCAGCGGAAATCCAACGCCCGGCGGCTGAAATCGAAGCTCAGCAGATAGTCTTTCGTCGTCTTGGGATGGATCGCGGGCCATTCGAGCGGCCGCGGGTCGCGGGCCAACAGATGGCGCCAGCTTTCGCTCGCCGTCGCCGCCCCAGGGATCGTCAGATAGGTCAGAGAATGGCGGCCTGTCGGATGCTCCGGGTTGTCGAACGGGGCCAGGTTGAAGGTCGGCGCCCGCTCGGTCGTGTCGGTGAATACCGTGATCGCATAGTCGTCGCTGGAATAGATCGTGTGTCGATTCTCGAGATAGGCGCCGGCCTCGCTGACGACAAAGGGCGCCAAGGGCGCCACATCCTGCGCGGCCAGGTATTCGATCCACCGTTCAAGCGCCGTGAAGGCGCCCTCCACATCACGACCGAACTCCAGGGCAAGCCCGATCACCAGCATCAGCACGGTCGACGCCTGCATGCGGGTGCTGCCCGTCAAGGCCATGGGGCCGGTATCGAGACAATAGGACCGGATGCGCGGATCGGTCAGGATGCGCCGCGAGCGTTCTACCCGATCCAGCAAGATCTGCCGCGGGTTGCAATAGAGGAACTGCGGCGAGGCCCGGGACATCTCCGCCGCCGCTTCGACGGCGCCGATCACATAGGGTGTTTCGCCGCCTTCCGTCGAAGCGATCAGCAGGTCATTGGCGCCGAAGCCGAGCTGGCGCAGATGACGGGCGCCGTATTCGGGGAAGTCCTCGAAACCTTCCAGCGAATGGACCAAGGCGACGTCGCCTCCGGCCATGAGCGAGGCAACCTGCAGCGAGGCCGGAAATTTTCTTCGCCACAGATATTCAAGCGACAAGGAAAGCCGGCCGGTGGCGCCGCAGCCGACCAGAAATATCCGGTCACCGCGCTCGAGCGCCGAGGCCACGGCATGGAAGAAACCATACAAGCTCTGGCGGAACCCGAGGACGCGGCGCAGAGCATCGAGATCGACCTCGCGCAAGACGTCAAGGCCGAACGCCACATCCCGTTTGGCCCAATCGCAGAGGCCCGAGGTCTTGGGGTGCGGACATTCGGTCGGCAAGTCGCCGAGCTGGAACCTTTCCTTCTGGCTCAGGAACTCGTCCGCCGTGGTCATGACCATAGCATATGGCGCGCCCCGGCGGGATTTGCACCCCATATGCTTGCATCAGCCGGAAGCCGCGCGTGCTGGCCCTGAACCGGCCCGCCAAGCCCTGCGCAGCGAAGACAGCGCCAGACCGGCCAATGGCAATGCGGCTGTCAAAAGACGAGGTTACGTGGATATGGGTCGGATCATGCGACGCTGACCGCGAGATCGCCGACGCCATCAATATGGCCGAGAAGCCGGTCGCCCCGCCGCACCGGACCTACCCCCGACGGTGTTCCCGAGAAAATGACGTCGCCGGGCTGAAGCACGAACAGGCCGGACAGGTAGCTGATCATTTCCGGCACTTTCCAGATCATCTGATTGAGATCACCGGTCTGGCGGCGCTCATCATTGACATCGAGCCAGATCGCCCCCGCAGACGGATGACCGATCTCGCTCGCCTGCACCAGGGCCGATGCCGGCGCCGATGATTCGAAGGCCTTGCCGACTTCCCACGGCCGGCCCGCATCCTTGGCCTTGCCCTGCAGATCCCGGCGCGTCATATCGAGCCCGACGCCATAGCCATAGACACAGTCCATCGCATGGGCGAGCGAGATGTCCTTGCCGCCCTCCTTCAGCGCCACCACGAGCTCGATTTCGTGATGCACGTCGTTCGAGGCCGGCGGATAGGGGAAGATGCCGTCCTGCACCAGATTGTCGGGATTCTTCTGGAAGAAGAAGGGCGGCTCGCGATTGGGATCGCCGCCCATCTCGATCGCATGGGCGGCATAGTTGCGTCCCACGCAATAGATGCGATGCACCGGAAAGGAGGCCTTGGAGCCTCTCACCTTGAGGCTTGCCTGTTTCGGTTGGGCAATCACGAAATCCATGGGACGTCTGCTCCTTGCTGGGGTGGAAGTTCAATTGCGTGAGGAAGCGAAATACTCGAAACGCCGTTCGAGCCAGGTCAGCGCTTCGTTGATCGCGAAGGCGAAAGCGAAGAGCACGAAGAGCAACGCCCAGAAATGCTCCATCAGAAACCGGGAGGAATAGAGCTCGAAAAGGCGGCCGAAGCCGATGATCGACACCAGCATCTGGCCGATGACGACACCCTTGACGGCGCGGATGAGGCCGAGCCTGATGCCTGAGAGGATCTCAGGCAGCGCCGCCCACACATAGATCCTGGAAAAGGCCTGCCAGGGCGTCGCACCGAAGCTCAGCGCCATTTCGACGAGCGAGGGCGTGATGCTGCGCACGCCGGCGCGGGCATCGAGCACGATGATCCAGATGGCGAAGAGGACGACGGTGAAGATGATGGTGGTCTGTCCGGCGCCGAAGATCACCATGATGATGGGCACCAGAGCCGAAAGCGGCGCCGACAGGAACAGGTTCACCCAGGGAAGGAAGATGCGGTCGGCGATGTGCGATCGCCCCATCAGCACGCCGAGCGGTATGCCGAACAGGACCGCGATGACATTGCCGATGACGAAGGCCTTGCCGGTGATCCACAGAGCTTCGCCGAAAGAGGGTGTGGGCACGATCTCGACTATGCGGGCGAAGATGCCGGAAAGCGGCGGAATGACGAAGCTCGCGCCCGAGCGCCCGACGATTTCCCACAGGATGGCCCAGATGATGAGCGAGGTCATGATCGGAAGACGGATATTGCCTATGGTCATGAGCCTCTCCTTCAATCGAGGTAGCGCTTGAGGCTTTGCCAGATCGTCTCGACGGTATCGAGATAGGCGGAATCGCGGCGAATCTGGTCGGGATCGCGGCCGCGCCCGATCTCCGGCTCGACGATGGCGGAAACCTGGCTCGGCCGCTTGGACAGGATGACGATGCGGTCGGACACATAGACCGCCTCCTCGATCGAGTGGGTCACGAAAAGGAAGGTCTTGTGCTCGCGCGCGATGAGCTCGAGCAGGTCTTCCTGGAATTTGCGCCGCGTCTGCTCATCGACGGCCGAGAAAGGCTCGTCCATCAGCAGCACCTTGGCATTGACGGCAAGGGCGCGGGCGAGGCCGACGCGCTGGCGCATGCCGCCTGAAAGCTCATGCGGGAAGGCGTGCTCGAAGCCCCCGAGGCCGACGCTGGCGATATGTTTCTCCGCCACCGCCTCCCGCTCGCTCTGGGCGACACCCTTGAGCTCGAGACCGAAAGCGACATTGCGCAGCACATTGGCCCAGGGCATCAGAGCGAAATCCTGGAAGACGAAGGCGCGTTCGGGCCCGGGCCCCGTCACCGGCCGGCCGTCGACCATGACCTCGCCCGACGTCGCGGGAATGAGGCCGGCAATGATCTTGAGGAGCGTGGTCTTGCCGCAGCCCGAAGGACCAAGCAGCGAGGTGAGCTGGCCTTCGGGGAAATCAACCGAGATGGCGTTCAGCGCCTCCACACCTCCCGCATAGATCTTGGACAGGTGGCGCACCTCGACCATCGGGCGGTGTCGGGCTTCGATCTTGCGGGCGGCGGCTGGGCTCATGATTGGGCTCGCTTTTCGGGGTGGAACAGGGCGGTCTCGATCATCTCGAGCAAGGAAATGAGCAGCACGGAGAGAGCCATGATGGCGAAGATCGCCGCATACATCTTCTCATACTCGGCAACCGACTGGTTGTAGGTGATGATGTCGCCGATGCCGGTGGGCGTGATGAGGAGCTCGGCGAGGATGACGCCGATGAAGCCCGCGGCACAACCGAGCCTGAGGCCGGCGAAAATCACCGGGCTCGCGGCCGGCAGGATGATCTTGAAGATGATCTGCCGGCGCGTGGCGAGAAAGGAATGCCCCATGTCGAGCAATGTCGCCGGTGTGTGGCGCACCGCATTGAGCGAGTTGAGCACGATGACCGGCATCGCCATGATGCAGACGGTCAGGATTTTCGCGGTGAGGCCGATGCCATAGGCGAAAGTGAGAATGGGGATGAGCGCGGCGAGCGGCGCCGATTGCGCGATGACAAAGATCGGCGAGCCCAGCCACTCGGCGAAGCGGTTGAGGCCCATGAGCACGCCGAGGCCCACGCCCATGACGACCGAGGCGATAAGGCCGATGGCGAGAGGCTTGAGCGTGATGATCAGCGCCTTGCCGAGCGTGCCGTCGGCGATGAGGCCGGCAAGCGCCGACATGGTGTCGGAAAATGGCGGAAAGGCGGGGCTGATCGGCCAGCGCCCGGCGATCTCCCAGGCGCCGGCGACGATCACCGCCGAGATGAGCCACAGGGTCGCCGGATGGCGAAGGATATCCCCCCAGGCGGAGCCCCTATGCGCATAGGCCTTTGTCTCGGCGATGAGAGTCATGCGGCTCCTTCGTCTTGCGCTGCTCCGCCAGATCTCCCCTTCTCTCTCGCAAGGGAGAAGGGGAAAAATCCAGCCGTGTCCAACATCGAACAGTCAGCCCCCGAGCGCCTTCTTGGCAGCGTCGAGCGGGCCCAGATCCCAATAATCCTCGACCTTCAGCGTGTCGGCTGCGCCCTCCATCATTCCCGCTTCGGTGTAGAAGAGGAAATCGATCCTGGCAGCCTCGACCGCATCCTCGAGCGGCGCATAGACGCCCTCCTTGGTCGCCTCGATGTAGAAGGGAACGACTTCGGCCAGCACTTCCTTGGGCTGGTCGGCGATCAGATTGCGCTTGGCCCGCTCGGTTTCGATGATGCCCGGATTGGATTTCATCTCGCGCCACAGTTTGTGCAGTTCCTCGACGATGATATTCGCCGTCTCGCGATTGTCCTTAAGCCAGGCGTCGCTGGCGAAGACGAGTTCGTCGCTCGCCGGCTCATCGAGGCCGGGCAGCACGTGGAAGCGGTCGCCGGCTTTCGCCATGAGCGTATTCTTGTTGGCGAGATCGACGATCGTCGCCTTGATCTGCCCGTTCATCATCGCAATGATGCGGTTCTCCGAGCCCGGGACGTAGCTGCGATCGCCGAACTGGATGCCTTCGCGCTTGGCGATGATGTTGCCGATCGCCTCCGTGCCGGTACCACGGGCATGGAAAGTGATCGGTTGGCCGTTCATGTCCTTCCATGTCTTGTATTCCTTGGAGGCGACAGGAAAGAAGATGAGCCGTGACATCTGATAGATGTTCTTGAGCGGCAGCTTCGACTTCTGGACGACCGCGTAGGGCGTGCCGACGCCGAGGTCCGACTGGCCGTTGATCATCGACTGGATGGCAAGCTCCTCCTTGGCGAAGGACGTGAGTTCGTAGTCGACGCCACGGTCCTTGGCGCGCTCCATCGCCACGACGAAGGCGAGCGTCTCTACCGAGACGACATCGCCCAGCGCTACGCGCACCTTCTCGGCGGCTTGCGCAGTGAAGGCCACGGTGAGCATGAGGCCTGCCGCGGCGAGGCCGGACAGCAATTTCGGTATTGGTTTCATCTGAAGACCTCCCATGTGCTTCTCAACCAATTGCAGGACGGCCGCTTGCGCATTCCGCGTCTTCCGGCTCCCGGCCCACCTTAACCAATTCTTGATTGGTTTGACAAGTTATGTAAATTGGTTGAGTTTATTGACGGCAAAAGGTCAAGCCTCTAAAGCGGCTTCCTTCATATGGCGAATGGTTGGGACCCTTGAGACATGAGCGATGAGGTTGGGGGCGCTTTGACGCAATTGCGGGCCTGGCTCGCCCAGCATGACCTGCCGGCCAACTCTCAACTGCCACCGGAGCGTGAGCTTTGTGATCTTCTCGGCGTTTCGCGCGGCGAATTGCGCAAAGCCCTGGCAGTGCTCGAGGGAAATGGCGAACTCTGGCGTCATGTCGGCAAAGGCACCTTCATCGGCTCGCGCCCGGTCGAGGAGTTCAGGACCGTCGCCGACATAGCGGCCGGCAGCAATCCCCGCGAGGTCATGCAGGCCAGGCGGGCGATCGAGCCCATTCTGGCCCGCGAAGCCGCCCTCCATGCCACGGCCGCCGACATCGCCGAGATGGGCCAGTGCCTTAAAGCTTCCCGCCTCGCCGCAACCTGGCGTCAGTACGAGAATTGCGACAACCGCCTGCACCGGCTGGTGGCCGAGGCATCGCACAACACCGTCCTCGTGGCGCTTTTCGACACGCTGAACGCGGTGCGGCGCACGGTCGTCTGGGGCAGGCTGCGCAGCAACAGCCTGCGTCCACCGCCCGATCACCACAGTTTCGGCGAGCACGAGGTGCTGGTGGACGCGATAACCGAGCGCGACCTAGATGCGGCGGCCACCGCCATGGACCGGCATCTTCATTCCGTCGAGGCCCATCTCCTGCGCCTGCGCCAGGCCGCGGAGTAAACCGACAGAGCGGATTTGCACCCTTTGCTGTTTCGGAGTAAGGGGGCCGCGCCATGATCAAGAACCCCATTTGCGTCGCTCTCGACACGCCCGATGTGGCGCGGGCCACAGCGCTCGCCCGCAGCCTCAGGCCCCATGTGGGCTATGGCAAGCTCGGCATGGAATTCTTCTATGCGGCAGGCCCGCAAGGCTACGAGGCCGTCGCCAGGGAAGGCTTGCCGATCTTCCTCGATCTCAAGCTGCATGACATTCCCAATACCGTCGCCTTCGGCTTGCGCTCGCTGATGCGGCTCGAGCCCCGGCCGGCGATCATCAATATCCATGCGACCGGCGGCGCCGACATGATGCGCGCCGCCGCGGAAGCGATCGACGGCCGGGCGCTGCTGATCGGCGTGACCATCCTGACCAGCCTTGCCGATGCCGATATCCACCAGGCGGGTTTTGCCGAGAACCTGAGCGGCAGAGAGCATGCATCCGCTTTGGCGGCACTGGCGCGCGATTGCGGCCTCGACGGGGTCGTCTGCAGCGCGCCCGATGTGCGGGCCGTCAAATCGGCGACAGCCCGCGACTTCCTCACCGTGGTGCCCGGCATCCGCCCTGCCGATGCCGCGACCCAGGACCAGAAACGGATCGCCACACCCCGCGCCGCCCTCGATGAGGGCGCCGACATGCTGGTGATCGGGCGCCCGATCACCGGCGCCGCCGATCCGGCAGAAGCCGCGCGCGCCATCGCGGCGTCACTCGAATTGAGCCATGCCAGCTGACGTCAAAATCTGCGGGCTCTCGACGCCCGAGACGGTGACGGCGGCGCTCGAGGCCGGCGCCGATCTCGTCGGCTTCAACTTCTATCCCCCAAGCCCGCGCTATGTGTCTGCGCCGAAGGCCGGGGAGCTGGCAAAGCTCGCCCGGGGCCGTGCCCGCATCGTGGCGCTCATCGTCGATGCCGAGGACAGCGTGATCGACGAAATCGCGCGCATTGTCGATCCCGATTTTTTCCAGGCGCAAGGCAGCGAGGGCCCTGAGCGCATCGCCGAGATCGGCAAGCGGACGGGCAAGCCGGTGATCAAAGTGATCAAGGTCAGGAGCCTGGACGATGTGGCGCAGACCCGCGCCTATGACGGGATAGCCGCCCTCATCCTCTATGACGCCAAAGCGCCGGAAACCCTGAAAGGGGCGCTTCCCGGCGGCAACGGCATTGCCTTCGACTGGAAACTCTTGGGGCAAGGCAATGCCGCCCGAAGCTTCCTTCTGGCGGGCGGCCTCAATCCCGGCAATGTGGCGGAAGCGATAAGGGTCACTGGCGCACCCATTGTGGATGTTTCCTCCGGTGTCGAAATATCCCCTGGAATCAAAGATATAACCTTGATCCGGGAATTCATTGCGGCGGCCAAGGGGGGTCGCTAGATAAGTATCATTATGAACATGATCGAGCCCAATTCCTACCGCACCGGCCCCGATGAAAAGGGCCTGTTCGGCATCTATGGCGGCCGCTTCGTCGCCGAGACCCTGATGCCGCTCATCCTCGACCTCGAAAAGGCCTATGAGGATGCCAAAGCCGACCCCTCCTTCCAGGCCGAGCTCGATGGGTTCCTCGAGCATTATGTCGGGCGGCCGAGCCCGCTCTACTATGCCGAGCGGCTGACCGAGCATCTCGGCGGCGCCAAGATCTATTTCAAGCGCGAAGAGCTCAACCATACCGGCGCACACAAGATCAACAATGTGATGGGCCAGATCCTGCTGGCGCGGCGCATGGGCAAGACGCGCATCATCGCCGAGACGGGGGCTGGCCAGCATGGCGTCGCCACCGCTACCGCCTGCGCCCGCTTCGGGCTCAAATGCATCGTCTATATGGGCGAGGTCGATATCGAGCGGCAGAAGCCCAATGTGTTCCGCATGAAGCTGCTGGGCGCCGAAGTGGTGCCGGCCCTTTCGGGCTCGCGCACGCTGAAGGACGCGCTCAACGAAGCCTTGCGCGACTGGGTCGCCAATGTCGAGGACACCTTCTATTGCATCGGCACGGTGGCGGGCCCACATCCCTATCCGGAAATGGTCCGCGACTTCCAATGCGTCATCGGCAATGAGACGAAGAAGCAGATGCTTCAGCGTGAAGGCCGCCTGCCCTCATCCCTCATCGCCGCGATCGGCGGCGGCTCCAATGCCATGGGCCTGTTCCATCCCTTCCTCGACGACAAGGACGTCGAGATCATCGGCGTCGAGGCGGCGGGCAGCGGCCTCGACAGCGGCAAGCATGCAGCCTCGATCACCGGCGGCAAGCCGGGCGTGCTGCATGGCAACCGCACCTATATCCTCATGGACGATGACGGGCAGATCACCGAAGCGCATTCGATCTCGGCCGGCCTCGATTATCCGGGCATCGGGCCCGAACATGCCTGGCTCAACGACACCAAGCGCGTCACCTATGTGTCGGCGACCGACAAGGAGGCGCTCGAAGCCTTCCAGCTGTGCTGCCAGCTCGAAGGCATCATCCCGGCGCTCGAGCCCTCGCATGCGCTCGCCCATGCGATGAAGGTGGCACCGAAAAAGCCCAAGGACCATCTGATGGTCATCTGCATGTCGGGCCGCGGCGACAAGGACATCTTCACCGTCGCCGATCATCTCGGGGTGAAACTGTGACGACCCGCATCGACAAACGCTTCGCCGACCTGAAGAAGGAAGGCCGCGCCGCCCTCGTCACTTTCGTGACCGCTGGCGATCCCGATTACGCCACCTCGCTCGAGATCATCAAGGGCCTGCCCAAGGCCGGCGCCGACATCATCGAATTCGGCATGCCCTTCACCGACCCGATGGCCGATGGCCCGGCGATCCAGGAAGCGGGCCTGCGCGCGCTCAAAGCCGGCCAGACGCTGGTCAAGACGCTCGCCATGGTGAAGAGCTTCCGTGAAAGCGACCAGGCTACACCCGTCGTCCTCATGGGCTATTACAATCCGATCTATCTCTATGGCGTGGAACGGTTCCTCGCGGACGCCAAGGCGGCCGGCGTGGACGGCCTCATCATCGTCGACCTGCCGCCGGAAGAGGATGAGGAACTGTGCCTGCCGACCATCAAGGCAGGCCTCAATTTCATCCGCCTCGCCACGCCCACCACCGACGACAAGCGCGCCCCCACGGTGCTGCGCAACACATCGGGCTTCGTCTACTATGTCTCGGTGCTCGGCATCACCGGCACCAAGACGCCCGACCTCAAAAGCGTCGAGCAGAATGTCATTCGCCTGAAGGGCCACACCAAGCTGCCGATCGCCGTCGGCTTCGGCGTCAAGACCGCGGAGCAGGCGCGCATCATCGCCAAGAGCGCCGATGGCGTGGTGGTGGGAACGGCGCTGGTCAATGCCGTCAAGAACAACCTCACGCCCGCGGGCAAGCCGACGCCCGAGACCGTGAAAGCCGTGCATGCGCTGGTGAGCGAGATCGCCCAGGGCGTGCGGAGTTAGTAGATGAACTGGATCAAGAATTTCGTTCGCCCGAAGATCCGCGGCCTGCTCGGCGCCAAGCGCGAGACGCCCGAGAATATGTGGGTCAAATGTCCCGAGACGGGACAAATGGTGTTCTACCGCGATCTGGAAAACAACCAGTTCGTCATTCCGGGCTCGGGCTACCACATGCGCATGGCGCCCGATGTGCGGCTCAAGTCGATGTTCGACGATGCGAGCTACGAGACGATCGCCTTGCCGCAGGCGACGCTCGATCCGCTCAAATTCCGCGATGAGCGGCGCTATACCGACCGCCTCAAGGAGGCGAAGCAGAAGACCGGCGCCGAAGACGCGATCCTCGCCGGGTCCGGCACGCTCGACGGACTTCCGATCGTCATCACCGTCCAGGATTTCTCCTTCATGGGCGGATCTCTGGGCATGGCGGCGGGCGAAGGCCTTATCACCTCGATGCGCGCGGCGGTCGACAAGAAAGCGCCTTATGTGCTCTTCGCCTCGTCGGGCGGCGCGCGCATGCAGGAAGGCATCCTTTCGCTCATGCAATTGCCGCGCACGACGGTCGCGGTGCGCGAATTGCGCGAGGCGAAGCTCCCTTATGTCGTGGTGCTGACCAACCCGACGACTGGCGGGGTCACAGCCTCCTATGCCATGCTGGGCGATGTGCATATTGCCGAGCCGGGCGCTCTCGTGGGCTTCGCGGGGCCGCGCGTCATCGAGCAGACAATCCGCGAGAAGCTGCCGGAAGGCTTCCAGCGCGCCGAATATCTGCAGGAGCACGGCATGGTCGACATGGTGGTGCACCGCCACCAGATGCGCGACACGGTGAGCCGCGTGGTGCGCATCCTGACCAAGGCGCCACCCATCCTCAAGAACAGCATCAACGGTAACGGCAACGGCACGGCCCTCGTCCCGGCCGAAAGCTGATATGGCCGTCAGCGATGCCATCCTGAAGCGGCTGCTGTCGCTTCATCCCAAGATCATCGACCTCAAGCTCGACCGCATGTGGCGGATCCTCGAGCGCCTCGGCAATCCGCAAAGCGAGCTGCCGCCGGTGCTGCATGTCGCGGGCACCAATGGCAAGGGCTCGACCGTCGCCTATCTGCGCTCGGCCATGGAAGCAGCAGGGCTTTCCGTCCACTGCTATACCTCGCCGCATCTGGTGAAGTTCCACGAGCGCATCAGGCTCGGCAGAGAGGGCGGCGGCGAGCTCATCAGCGAAGCCGAGCTTTCAGACCTGCTCGCGGAATGCGCGGCGGTGAATGGTGGCGAGCCCATCACCTTCTTCGAGATCACCACGGCGGCGGCCTTCCTCGCTTTCACGCGCCATCCGGCCGATTATCTGGTGCTGGAAGTGGGCCTCGGCGGCAGGCTCGACGCCACCAATGTTGTGGCCAGGCCCAGGCTCAGCATCATCACCACCATCGATTACGACCATCAGCAATATCTGGGCACGACGCTCACCGAGATCGCACGCGAGAAGGCCGGCATATTGAAGCCCATGGTGCCGGCCGTCATCGCGCCGCAGCCCGACGAGGCGCGCGCCGAGATCGAGCGTTGCGCCGAGGCCGAGCGCGCGCCGCTCCTCATCGCCAACCAGGACTGGCAGGCCTATGAGCAGCATGGCAGGCTCGTCTACCAGGATGAGAGCGGCCTCCTCGACCTGCCGCTGCCACAACTGCCGGGACGCCACCAGATCGACAATGCCGGCACCGCCATCGCCGCCTTGCGTCAGCTCAATGATAAGCGCATCGGCGAGGCCCAGATCGCGCAAGGACTCAAGATCGCCACATGGCCGGCGCGGATGCAGCGGCTCGGTCCCGGCAATCTGTGGTCCTTCGTCCCCAAGGATGCGGAATTGTGGCTCGATGGCGGGCATAATCCTTCCGCCGGACGCGCGCTGGCCCGGGCCTTCAGCGAGCTCAATGACCGAGTGTCGCGGCCTCTCGTCCTCATCTGGGGCATGCTCAACACCAAGGCGACCGATGATTTCATCGCACCTTTCGCCGGCCTCACCCATCGCGTCGTCACGCTGACCATTCCCGAAGAAGAGAATGCCCTGCCGGCGCGCGAGCTGGCGGAAGCGGCGCGCCGCCATGGCATGAGCGCCGAGACGGCCGACAGTCTCGAAGACGCCTTGCGGCAGGCGGCGCAGATCACTCCGGCGCCACGCATCCTGATCGCCGGATCGCTCTATCTCGCCGGCCGCGTGCTCGCCCAGCATTCGGGCGAGGCCATGTCGCAAGTGACGGGCGCGGGGCGGCGCTGACGAGCGACAGGCCGGGCCTTACGCGAAAAGCTCGAAATCGCACCATGCGCAGCAAGGTTGACTTCCGTCACGAACCGGCCTTCTCCAGCGCAGACAGCGTCCGCATGATCCCGCGCAATTCCGCCAGCCCCTTGAGGCGGCCTATGCAGGAATAGCCCGGATTCACCTTCTTGCCGATGTCGTCGACAATGGCATGGCCATGATCGGGCCGCATAGGAATTTCATGGTCCGATCGCCCGGCATCACGCCGCCGGGCTTCCTCCTGCATCAGGGCGCGAACGAGGGAAACCATATCGGTGTCGCCTTCGAGATGTTCGGCTTCGTGGAATGAACCATCGGGTTCCCTGGTGACATTGCGCAGATGCGCGAAATGGATGTCCGGTCCGAATTCCCTTGCCATGGCGACGAGGTCATTGGCGCCATTGGCGCCGTAGGAGCCCGAGCATAATGTCAGGCCATTGGCGGGCGAATGGCAGCCGGCAATGATGGCGCGCGCATCTGCGGCAGTCGAGACGACGCGCGGCAGGCCGAAGATCGGAAAGGAAGGATCGTCCGGATGGATGGCCATCCCCACCCCGGCCTCTTCCGCCACGGGAACGATGTCACGCAGAAAGTCGAGGAGATTCTCGCGCAGACCGCCTGTGGTGAGATCGCGATAGCGGTCCAGCGCTCGGCGAAAACTCTCGCGATCAAAGATGAACTCCCGCGCCGGCACCCAGCCGATCAGGTTTGCTTCCAGACGCGCGAGCCCGGTTTCGCTCATCGCGGCCAGTCGTTCTCGCGCCGCGGCAAGGCGGGACGGCGGATGGTCCTTTTCGGCGCCTTGCCGCTTCAGGACAAGGACATCATAGGCGCAGAATTCCACGACATCGAAACGCAGCGCCGTTCCGCCATGCGCCATCGGATAGTCGAGATCGGTACGCGTCCAGTCGGTGATCGCCATGAAATTGTAGCAGATGGTCTTCACCCCTGCGGCGGCGACGGCCCGGATCGACGATTTATAGTTGGCGACAAGCTCGCGCCAACGGCCGCTGCGCGTCTTGATGTCTTCATGGACGATGATGCTTTCGACGACATCCCAGGTAAGGCCGGCAGCCTCGATCTCGCTTTTGCGCCGCATCACTTCGTCCAGCGGCCAGGCCCGGCCGTCATTGAGATGATGAAGCGCCGTGACAATGCCCGTGGCGCCGGCCTGACGTGCATGGGCGAGGGTCACGGGATCGTCGGGGCCGAACCAGCGCCAGGTCTGTTTCATGAGGAAGCTCCCTGCAGATGGTCGAGGGCCTGAACGACACCGTTCTCCCACAGTCGCGTCACGTGCGTTGCGACGAGCTGGATGAGCTTGTTGCGCAGCGCTTCGCCATGGGCGAAGCCGGTGAGGTCGAATATCCCACTCACGGTTTGCTCAGGCGACAGTCTGCGCGCCAGGAGAGTCTGGAT
Source organism: Taklimakanibacter lacteus (assembly GCA_003576695.1). GTDB lineage: Bacteria > Pseudomonadota > Alphaproteobacteria > Rhizobiales > Aestuariivirgaceae > Taklimakanibacter > Taklimakanibacter lacteus. The sequence goes on along the minus strand of QOZQ01000002.1, from coordinate 435,995 downwards.
CGGCACATCAAGCGGATCGGAGAAATGCTGAAGCGGCAGCGCCGTGCCGCGGGCACCGCAGGCCACAATCCACGCGGCCACCACCATGGCCGGATGATCGGCATCGAGGCCAACCTTCAGACGAGCGATCGCCGTGCCTATGATCCGTTGCGGCAGTTTCTGGCTTCCATCCATCGCGATCTGCTTGAGCTGATGAGCAAGAGCATCGTTGGCAAAGCGCTGGGACAGCTGCCTTGTATAATCCTCGGACATGCGGCTGACATCCGCCGGCAGGGTTGCGGCCGCTTCGGCCCATAATCGATCGATGAAGCGGCGAAGGCGCGGGGCGGCAAAAGCCTGATCGACGGTGACATGGCCTGAAAGCAGACCCAGATAAGCCAGGGCTGAGTGCGAGCCGTTGAGAAGCCTGAGCTTCATTTCTTCGAACGGCGTGACGTCATTGACCATCGTGACGCCGAACTGTTCCCAGTCGGGGCGTCCGGTCGAAAAATTTTCCTCCACCACCCACTGCGAGAAGGGCTCAGTCATGACCGGCCAGGCGTCATCGACGCCCAGGGTTTCGCGGATCCGCCGGCGATCCTCAGGCCTCGTGGCGGGCACGATCCGATCGACCATGCTTGATGGAAAAGCCACATCGCGGGCGATATGCTCCGCCAGCGCGGCGCTGCGCAGGGAAGCGAAATCGAGCATCACATTGCGCACCGTCGCCCCATTGGCCGGAAGATTGTCACAGCAAAGGACGGTGAAAGGCCTGCTGCCATTGGTTCGTCGCCGTTCGAGAGCCGCGGCGATGAAGCCATGCACCGTCTTCGGCGTGTCAGGATGTGCGAGATCATGCACGATGTCGGGATCCTCGGCATCCAGCCGGCCGTCGGGGCCACGCAAATAGGCCTTTTCGGTCACGGTCAAGGTGACGATGCGTGTCGCGGGATCGCTGAGTGCGCCGAGCAAGGCCCCTGGATTCTCGGGCGCCACCAGCACGGATGTGAGCGACCCGATCACCCGCAAGGCCTCGCCGCCGCCTTCGCGCACGGCCAGCGTGTAGAGGCCGTCCTGACTTTCGAGCGCATCGCGGGTATCGCTTCGGCGCAGGGAAGCGCCGATGATCCCCCAGTCCCTGGCCCCCGCATTCAGGCAGTCATCGACATAGGCCGCCTGGTGACAACGGTGGAAGGCGCCGACACCCAAATGCACAATGCCGTTGCGAATGGCGTCCCGCTGATAGGTAGGGACGGCGACGAACGCCGGAAGGGAGCTCAGTGTCTTCTCGCAAAGTCTCTGGTGCATGCTCCTCCCCACCGGGCTTTTCGTCGTCATGTGCTCCTTGATGTGTAGCCCCACATTTGCCTGTTGACTAGTATGGTAGTTGATATAACCTGGCTTCAACCGGAGGAGGAACGGTTGGGAGTTCACACTGGTATCAGCTGGGCCGTCGAGCAAAGCGAGCCCGTCGGACCTCAGGTCTACCGGTCGCTGCGCGAGCGGATCATTCGTGGGGACCTCGAGCCCGGCGGACTGATCTCCGAGGCCGAGATCGCGCGTGCCTTCTCCATCAGCCGTCAGCCGGTTCGCGAAGCTTTCATCAAGCTGGCCGAGGAGGGCTTGGTCGAGATCCGCCCGCAGCGCGGCACGCTGGTGCGCAAGATCAATATCGCTTCCGTCATGGATGCCCGCTTCGTGCGCGAGGCGGTCGAAGCCGATATCGTCAGGATTGTCGCCGAAAGACGCGACCCGCACGTCGTTGCCAGCCTGAACGCACAAATCGAGGCGCAGCGCAATGTCGCGCACCAGAAAGCCGGCGACTTCCTGCAGCTCGACGAGACCTTCCACCGCACACTCGCGGCTGCCGCCGACAAAGCGCATGTGTGGAGCATCGTCAACAATGTGAAGGCCCAAATGGACCGCCTGCGCCAGCTGAGCTTCATCATGAGCTCAGCCGCCGAGCGCGCCGTCGACCAGCATCACGCCATCGTCGAGGCGATCGCCAAAGGCGACGCGCAGGGCGCCGATGCAGCGATGCGCGCGCATCTGCGCCAGATCCTGTCAGATCTGCCGGTGATGGCCGAGCTCCGGCCGAACTACTTCGATAGCCTCGACTTCCAATCCAACGCAACGTGAACAATGGGAGGAAAACATGATTTCACGCCGCACGATCGGAACGACCCTTCTGGCAGCCGCCGCCGGCTTTCTCATGGCAGGCACGGCACACGCCCAGGAGGTGCTCAAATGGGCGCATGTCTATGAGGTGACCGAGCCTTTCCATACTGAATCGGTATGGGCGGGCGAGGAGATCGCCAAGCGTACCAATGGCCGCTACAAAGTCGAAGTCTTCCCGGCCTCGCAGCTCGGCAAGGAGGCCGACATCAATCAGGGCCTGAAGCTCGGCACCGTCGATATCATCATCTCAGGCTCAAGCTTCGCGGCCAAGGAATATGCGCCCATTGGCGTGACGTACTTCCCCTATATCTTCCGCGACGCCGATCATCTGCTGAAATACGCCAAGACCGACACCTACAGGAAGCTGACGGCCGGTTATGCCGACAAGACCGGAAATCAGATTGTCGCGACCACCTACTACGGAACGCGCCAGACGACCTCGAATCGGGCGATCGCCAAGTGCGCCGACATGCAAGGGCTTAAGATCCGCGTGCCTGACGTGCCGGCCTATCTCGCCATGCCGCGCGCCTGCGGGGCCAACACAACGCCCATCGCCTTTGCCGAGGTCTATCTCGCCTTGCAGAACGGCACCGTCGAGGCGCAGGAAAACCCACTGACGACGATCGAAGCCAAGAAGTTCTTCGAAGTGCAGAAGAACATCGTGCTCACCGGCCATATCGTCGACCATCTCAACACGATCGTCTCCAAGACCCGCTGGGCCAGCCTCTCGGATGAGGACAAGAAGATCTTCACCGAAGTGATGCAGGAGGCGGCTGCCCGCGCCACCCAGAAGATCGTCGCCCGCGAGAAGGAACTGGTGCAGGTGTTCAAGGACAAGGGCCTCACCGTCACCGACATCGACAAGTCCGACTTCGAGAAGACCGTGCTGGAGAAAACGAAGTTCGAGGACTTCGGCTACGACAAGGCCGACTGGGAAGCGATCAAGGCGATCCAATAGCCGAGACGCGACAGCGTATCCGCGCCGACATTCTCCCTCTCCCGTGCGAAACATGGGAGAGGGATCCCAAGGGATAACCACTGGATAGCGGGGAGGGCCGTCCATGGCTCAGCACGAGCATCACACGCAGGTGACCGCCGAAGAACTGGCGCATGCTTTCGAAGAGGAGGCTGCCCCCGTCCATCTGTCGCATCACGGCTGGGAAGACTGGCTGACCCTTGCCTTGTTCTGGGTGATGGTCACCTGCGTCTTCCTGCAATTTTTCACCCGCTACGCGTTGAACAACAGCCTGGCCTGGACCGAGGAGATCGCCATCAACACGCTGGTGGTCGTCGTCTTTCTCGGGGCCGCCATGTGCGTGCGCACATCGCGGCACATCCATGTCGACGTGCTCTACCATTATCTGCCGGCCGGCGCGGGCAGGTATCTCTCGCTCGCGGTCGACACCATCCGTGTCCTGTTCTTCGCCTATGCGTCGTGGCTCATGTGGCGCTACGTGGCGATCGTCGCGGATGAACGCATGACGACCGTCAATCTGCCGCGCAGCTGGTTCTTCTATCTCGTCTTTGTCGGCTTCGTCCTGATGCTCGTGCGTTCCGCGCAGGTGCTTGTCCAGAACTATCGCCGTGGCTATTCCGTCCTCGAACACCCTGAAAAATTCGACACTCCGGGAGCCTGAGTCCATGCTGCTGCTCGTTGGTGGTTTTCTCATTCTGATGCTGCTTGGCGTGCCGGTCGCCGTGTCCATGGCGGTCGCGTCGGTCGCCTACCTCCTGATCTATAACGTGGCGCCCGACCTCATCGCCGCCCAGCGCATGATCGCCGGCGTCGAAAGCTTTCCGCTGCTGGCTGTGCCGTTCTTCATCCTCGCCGGCAATCTGATGAATATCGCCGGAGTCACCGGCCGCATCTATACCTTCGCGCTGGCGCTGGTCGGCTGGATGAAAGGCGGCCTGGCGCAGGTCAACATCATCGGTTCGGTCATCTTTTCCGGCATGTCCGGGACGGCGCTGGCTGATGCCGCCGGCATCGGCACGATCGAGATCAAGGCCATGAAGGACCACGGCTATCCGGTAGATGCCGCCGTGGGCGTGACCGCCGCTTCGGCGACACTCGGGCCGATCTTCCCGCCCTCATTGCCCTTCGTCATCTACGGCATGATGGCCAATGTCTCGATCGGCGCGCTGTTCATGGCGGGTATCGTGCCGGGCGTCGTGATGACGCTGCTGATGATGGTCACCGTGGCCGTCTTCGCCTACAGGCGTGGCTGGGGCTCCGATACGCCGTTCTCTCTTGCCAAGCTCGGCGAGGCGAGTCTCGAAATACTCGTGGTCGCACTGTTTCCGCTTGCCGTCTATCTGCTGGTGCTGGCTGGCTTGTCGATCAATGTCGCGGTTCTGGCCTCACTCGTCGTGCTGGTGGTGCTCGACTGGTATTTCGACTTCTCCGCCGTGATGGCGCTGATGACTCCCATCATCCTGATCGGCGGCATGACCATGGGTTGGTTCACGCCGACGGAAGCGGCGATGGCCGCCGTCATCTGGTCATTGTTCCTGGGCCTCGTGCGCTATCGCACCATGACCATTCCGACGCTCGTCAAAGCGAGCTTCGACACGATCGAGACGACGGCTTCAGTCCTGTTCATCGTCACCGCGGCGTCGATCTTCGCCTGGCTGCTGACGGTGAGCCAGGCGGCCACCGTCTTCTCCGATGCGATCTTCGCGCTGACCGACAACAAATGGGCGTTCCTCATCCTGGTCAATATCCTGATGCTGGTGGTCGGCTGTTTCCTCGACACGATCGCGGCGATCACCATCCTGGTGCCGATCTTGCTTCCCGTCGCGGCGAGATATGGCGTGGATCCCGTGCATTTCGGCCTCGTCATGACGCTCAACCTGATGATCGGCCTCCTTCATCCACCGCTGGGCATGGTGCTTTTCGTCCTGTCGCGTGTGGCAAAGCTCTCGGTCGAGCGCACCACCATGGCCATTCTTCCCTGGCTGGTGCCGCTCCTGGTGGCCTTGCTGATCATCACCTTCGTGCCGGCGATCACGCTGTGGCTTCCCCGGCAGGCCGGATTGATACAGTAGGCTTCATGCGCGGGAGACAGACATGAGTGAAGTTGCACTGGCGGCCACGCTGTTCGGGCCCGAGGACCTGCGCATGGTGGCGCAGCCGCTCGACCCCCTGGCTAAGGGTATGGTGCGCATCAAGTTCGGCGCCGCCGGCATCTGCGGCTCCGACATGCACTATTTCCGCCATGCCCGCACCGGCAATTTCGTCGTCACCTCGCCGCTGGTACTTGGCCATGAGATCGCCGGCACTGTGGCGGAGGTCGGCCTACAGGGCACCCACCTCAAGGTCGGCGACCATGTGGCGATCAATCCATCGCGCTGGTGCGGGCACTGCGCGCGCTGCCGCGAAGGCCGCGCAAATCTGTGCGAGAACATCTATTTCATGGGCTCGGCCTCCAAGACGCCGCACATGCAGGGCGGCTTCGCGACCTTCTTCGATGTCGTTCCGGCGCAGTGCATCGTCGTGCCGAAAGACTTGCCGTTTGCCTCAGTCGCGCTGGCCGAGCCGTTGGCGGTCTGCCTGCACGCCGCCTCGCGCGCGGGCGACCTCAAGGGCAGGCGTGTCGCGCTGTTCGGCGCCGGACCGATTGGGCTGCTGACCATGCTTTCCGCCAAACTCGCCGGCGCCGGGGATCTCACGATGATCGACATCGCGGGACAGCCGCTTGCCTTCGCCAGGAAGCTCGGTGCGAATGCAACCTTCGACATTTCCGAAGGCAACGACAAGCTCGTTGCAGCGGCACAGGAGCAGCCATTCGACGTCGTTTTCGAGGTGACAGGCGCGCCGTCAGCGCTCGCGATGGCTATCCGCACGGTGTGCCGCGGCGGCGTCCTGGTGCAGATCGGAAATCTGCCGGGCGGCGAAATCCCCGTGCCGGCCAATGCGATCATGGCCAAGGAGATAGATTTCCGGGGTTCTTTCCGCTTCGACAAGGAGTTCGCGCGGGCGGTGGATCTGATCGTCCAGGGCGGGATCGATGTGCAGCAACTCATCACGGCGCGTCGGCCACTGGCCGATACGCCTGCGGCGATGCGCCTGGCACTCGACCGCAGCCAAAGCATCAAAGTCGTGCTGGAGGCGTCGAGCTGAATTCCGCCCTAATCGGGCCAGGAGAGCAGCGATCTGAAGCTCTTCTCCTTGCCGGCCTCGGCGAAGCGCGCGGCGTTCGACGAGCGCAGCGTGCTCGCAAGCTTCCCGGCGACGATCTCGGCCTCGCCCGGATGCAGGTTGCACGGGTCGAGATAGAAATGGCCGCGCTCCGTCTCATGGTCGCGGACGATGACGGGCGGATCGCCGGCCGCCAGCGCCGCGGCGAGGCTCGCGGCCGAGAAGCCGCTGTCGGGAAGGACCGACACCTTGAGCCGGTCGAGCGGGTTATTGGTCGGATCGGGCTCGATCTCGGCGGCGATGCCGGGGATGGCCTGCAAAGTGGCGAGCCACAGATCAAGCGCCTGGCGCTCGCGCTTGCGGATGCCCGCATGGTCGCGCTTCTCCCAGGCTTCGAGCGCCGCCATCACGCCGGCAATGCTCTCCTTGCCCACTTTCATGCCGCGGCCGATGCCGCGATTCTGCAAATAGGCGGCGCGCACCAGGTCTTTCCGTCCGGCGACGATGCCGGTCGTCGGGCCCCCCAGGAATTTGTGGCCTGAATAGATGACGACATCGGCACCCTGAGCCAGGAAGCCTTTGAGATCATATTCGGACGCGGCATCGACAATGACGGGGACGTTCTTCGCCCGGCAGATGGCCGCGAACTGCTTCAGGGGGATCATGCCATACTGCACGGTGTGGTGCGACACGACATAGAGGGCGGCCGCGGTGCGCTCGTTGATCGCATTCTCGAGCTGATAGCCATAGGCGCTGCTGACGGTCCCAACCGGCACCACCTTCGCCCCGGCCAGACGGATCGACTGATCGACCGGTGCGCCGTAATTGACGATATGGCCGATCTGGATCGGCACCTCGTTCCTGAGGCCTGTTGTGTCGTCCGGCAGGCGCTCGATCGCCAGCAGATCGTTGCGCGTCATGGCGCCGGCAATGGCCAGCGAAATGCCGCTGGCGCAGCTCGCGGTGACGAACCCTGCCTCGCCGCCTGTCAATCGCGCAATAATGGCGCTGGCCTTTCGGTGCAGCTGATCGATCTCGACGAATTGCGGCGCGATCGCCGTCATGGCAGCGATCGCTTCCGGCACGATGATCGAGGCGCCGAGCGCCGTCATGGTCCCCGAGACATTGATGACGGGCCTGAGGCCCAGGCTTGGACGGATATCGTGGCTCTTGTTGCTCATGTGCCTGCCTTTGTGATTTCGAATATGGCCTCGATCTCGACCGAGATATTGCCGGGCAAGGACCCCATGCCGACGGCCGAGCGGGCATGCTGGCCGGTCTCGCCGAATATCGTCGCCAGCAAATCGGAGCAGCCATTGATCACGGCGGGATGATCGCGGAAGTCGGCCGTGGCATTGACCATGCCGAACAGCTTGACGACCTGCACCACGCGGCCGAGATCGCCCAGGGCCTTGTGGGCTACACCCAGAAGATTGAGGCCGGTGAGACGCGCATGTTCATAGGCTTGCGCGACATCGAGGTCGCGTCCGACCTTGCCGGTCATGAGCCGGCCATCGGCCTGCCTGGGTCCCTGACCGGAAAGATAGAGCATGTTGCCGGACAGCTTGAAGGGGACATAGGTTCCGACCGGCGCTGCCGGCTCCAGCAGGGGCAGGCCCAGAGCCCGCAGCCGCTCGTAAGGAGATTTCGTCATCGGCATCTCACAGGCGGTGCGCGGCGCTGAACCGGCCCAGGAAGCTGCGCAACCGCTCATTCGGCTGGTTGGGCGAGAAGATCTCGGCGGGCGGCGCCTCGGCGCCGACGGTGCCCTCGGCCATGAAGACGATGCGATGCGACGCATCGCGGGCGAAGCCGATCTCGTGCGTCACGATCAGCATCGTCATGCCGTCGGCCGCCAGCGACAGGACGACATCGAGCACCTCGCCGATGAGCTCGGGATCGAGCGCCGAGGTGATCTCGTCGAGGAGAAGGATCTTGGGCTCCATCGCGACCGCGCGCGCAATGCCGACACGCTGCTGCTGCCCGCCGGAGAGCTCGGAGGGCAGGTGCCCGGCCTTGTCGGCAAGCCCGACGCGCTTCAGCCAATGCATAGCCTTGTCCCCGGCCTCGGCGCGGCCAAGGCCCCTCACCCGCGTCAGCCCCAAAGTGATGTTCTGCGCGGCAGTCAGATGTGGAAAGAGATTGAAGAGCTGGAACACCATGCCGGTCTCGGCGCGCATGCGGGCCAGGTCGGTTTCGGTCCGGCGCTTGCGCGCTTCGCCATCGCGGTAGCCAACCTCGGCACCGTCGATAGTGATCGATCCCCGATCATAGGTTTCGAGGAAATTGACACAGCGCAGCAATGTCGTCTTGCCGCCGCCCGAGGGACCGATGATGGTCACCACTTCGCCGCGGGCGACGTCGAGATCGATGCCGCGCAGGACATGGGTCGATCCGAAGGATTTCTGCACGCCCTTGATGCGCAGCAGCGGCGTGGCGCCAGTTGGTTTTCCCGACATCAACACCTCACTCCCGGATATAGCTGAAGCGGCGCTCGAGCGCGCGGCTGGCGAGCGACAACGCATAGTTCAGCGCAAAATATACAAGAGCCCCGAAGCAATAGAGCGCCAGCGGCTCGTAGGTCCTTCCGACCACCTTCTGGATACCGAACAGGAGATCGCCGACGCCCAGGAGCGAGATCAAGGCCGAGCCCTTGACCGCATCGGTGACGCCATTGAGCCAGGGCGGCAGGAAGCGGCGCAAAGCCTGCGGAGCGATCACATAGGCAAGCCTCTCGTGAAACGGCAGGCCGATCGACTTGGCCGCATCCATCTGGCCGCGCGGCACGGATTCGATGGCGCCGCGCACATATTCGATCACCTGGGCGATCTTGAAGATGGTGAGACCGAGCACGGCGGCGGCGAAGTTGTTGAGATTGATCCCGGTCAGCGGCAGGCCGTAATAGACGAAGAACAGCAGCACCAGGATGGGAATGCCGCGAATGATGTCGCTGAAGCCGCGGATCGCCCAGCGCAGCGGCCATTGCCCGTAGACGAGGCCGACGCCCAGCGCGACGCCGATCACCGTCGAGATCGCGACGGTGATCAGCGACACTTCGATGGTCACCAGGAGGCCCGGCAGGAGGAAGGGAATGGCATAGAGGACCTGGTCGAGCATGATCAGCGGCCGATGGAATAGCGGCGCTCGAGCGCGCGCAGGCCGAGGAGGATGGCGTAGCCGGTGACGAGATAGAGGCCCGTCACCACCAGATAGACTTCCATGATGCGGAAGGTGTTGAAGTTGATCCACTGCGCGCCATAGGTAAGCTCAGGAACAGCTATCACCGAGGCGACGGAGGTATCCTTGAACAGCGACACGAAAGTGTTCGAGAGCGCGGGAAGCGTCATGCGCAGCATCGTCGGCAGGCGGACATGAACCAAGCGCTGCCAGGGCGTGAGGCCGATCGCCTTGCCGGCATCGATGAGGCCCTTTGGCACGGCATCGAGGCCGGCGCGAAAGACCTCGACCAGATAGGCGCCGGCATAGACCGACAAGGTCATGACGAAGGAGGTCGTGTTGTCGTAGGCGAAATCGAAGACGGTCGGGATGCCGTAGAAGACGAGATAGACGAGGAGAATGAGGGGGACGTTGCGGATCAATTCGACATAGGCCGCGATCAGCGCGCGCGCGATGCGTCCTCCCGATACATAGATGACGGCAAGGATGAGCCCGATGACGATGCCGATGCCGATCGACAGGATGGCAAGCTCGAGGCTGAGGATCAGCCCCGACCACAGCTTGTCGAAATGCCGCCAGATCAGCGTGAAGTTGAGATCATAGCCCATCTAGTGTCTCGAATTCGAAGGTCGCATCCACTCAAGAAGCACCCATAAAGCAATCGCACATGGGATTTCCCGAAGCAGGCGAGCCATCTCTCTATTTTCCCCCTCGCCCGTTGCGAAGCAATGGGAGAGGGTGGCCGAAGGCCGGGTGAGGGCTCTTCGCCCTCAACACGCAGTGCCTTCTAAATCCTTGCACGCTACGAGGAAGAGCCCTCATCCGCCCTCTTGCCTTCGCGAAGCCGAGGTTTCGCTCTGACAGAGCAGATAACTTCCTCTTCGGCGAAGCAAGGTCGGGCACCTTCTCCCATCCTTCGGACGGGAGAAGGGGAGTAGCCTCTCACCTTCACACTCAGATGGACGGGAAGCCCGTCGCGCGCGCCGGCAGGTCGACGCCGAAATATTCCTTGAAGGCCTGGTCATAGATGGCCGAGTTGTTGCCATGCATCGCCACATCGAAGCAGGTGTTGACGAAGGTCAGCCAGTCGAGATCGCCCTGCTTCACGCCCGCGCCATAGAGCTGGTTCTGCCAGGCCTTGCCGCTATCGGCATAGCGGTCGGGCGTGCGCGCCACCATCCAGCGCACCGTCGAGAGATCGACCGCCGCGGCATCGACGCGCTTCGAATCGAGCGCCTGGACGACATTGGCCTGCGTGTCTACCTGCAGGACCTGAGCTTCGGGCAGCACCTGATGCACCGTGCCTTCGGCATCGACATTCTGCAGCACCGACACCTTGGTGTCCTTGCCGCCCTTGAGCAGCGAATCGAAATCCTTGTTGGTCGCGTCGGGACGGGTGAGGAGCGCTATGCCCTCGACATAATAGGGGCGCGAGAAATTGATGAGCTGGGCGCGCGCCGCCGAGATCGTCATGAACTGGATGACGATGTCGACCTTGCCAGTGGTGATGTTGGGGATGCGCTGGTCCGGCGCCTCATCCACGAACTCGACCTTGGTCTCGTCGTCGAACAAACCCTTGGCGAGGAGCTTGCCCATGGTGATGTCCATGCCGACAAGCTCGCCCTTGTCATTCTCGAAATGCCACGGGGCATTGGTGCTGCCGGTGCCGACGATGAGCTTGCCGCGATCGAGTATGGTGCGCAGCTGGCTGGTTGCCGCCGCCTGCGCATAGGCCTGCTCGGGCTTGAGCGCCGTGCTCGCGAGCACGGCCGCCCCCGCCAAGGCCGCACCGGCCGAGCCCAGCCTCAGAAAATGACGACGTTCGAGATCCTGGTCCATCGCTTCCCTCCTTGGCACCTTTGTTTTTCGGCCGCTGAACCCGATGCCGGGATGGCTGAGCGGCCCCTTTTGTCCAATATACTGGACATCTATCTTGTATTCTGTACATACTATCACAGAACCTGCCTCAGACAAGGCCAAGTTTCGAAAGGGAACGCGCTTTGGACCAGACTCCCCCGTCCAGTGACCGCCCGGCGGCACAACAGACCGGCTCGAGCCGGGAACGCGGCCTCGACCGGGTGATTGCGCTGCTGGCGCATCTGCATCGGGTCGGCCGGCCAGTGCGCGTCGGCGACCTGGCGCGCGCCCTCTCGGCGCCGCGCTCGACCGTCTATTCGCTGGTCAAGAGCCTCACCGATGCATCGCTGCTCGAAACCGTCGGCCCCAATGGCGAGGTCTTCTTCGGCAAGAGCATGTATTTCTACGGGATGGATTATCTGCGCGCCCATGATTTGTTCGAGCGCGCCCGCGCCGAGGTCGACAGGCTGGCGCGCGAGACCGGCGAGACGACGCAGTTCTGCGTGCTGCATGAAGGCAAATATACCGTCGCCCATATGAGCTCAGGCCAGCGGCCCTTCCGCGTGAGCTCCGAGGTCGGCGTGGGCATCCCGCTCCCCTGGACGGCCTCAGGCCGGCTGCTGCTCGCCGATTTCCCGGATGCGGAGATCCGCGCGATGATCGCGCCGGGCGACCTGCATCCGCCGCGCAGCGCCGCCATGACGATCGAGGAGTTCCTGGCGGCTGTTGCGGCCGCGCGCCAGGAAGGCTCCTGCATCACCTCTGGATTGATCGACCCCTACACCCATTGCATCGCCGCCCCGATCAGGGACCAGGCCGGCCGGGTGACCGCGACCCTGTGCTTCGTCGTGCTGGTCAACACGCCGCCCGAACGGATCGCCAGCTTGCGCGACATGCTGGTCGCCAGCGGGCAGTCCCTGTCACTGGCGCCGGTTGCCAAGCGGGAGTGAGCACCGAGGTGACCGAAGTGTGTCGCACAGCGATGGTTTGCCACTTCAGCAGAAATGCATATGTCGGTTAAACTTGACAACTGTCAGAAATAACCTACATTGTCCACGATGGCTGATTTCATCAGGACGCAAGCCTATGCAGACTGGCTGAACAGCTTGGACGAGAAGGCTCGCGCCCGGATCACTGCGCGCATGTCGGCTTTCGAGGTGACCGGCCATGCGGGCGACGTCAAGTCAGTGAGCGGCGGCGTGATGGAAATGCGGTTCGCTTTCGGCCCAGGCTATCGCGTCTATTATACTATGCTCGCCAAGACGGTCGTACTGCTTGGCGGTGATAAGTCGAGCCAGAGTCGGGATATCCGCAAGGCCAAGCAATACGCTGAGTATTGGAAAGGACAAAACCTATGAGCAGGGTACCCAGCAAAGCCGGCATCGATCCCGGCAAGGTCGCCGCTCCCTATGATGCGGCAGAGTTTCTCCGCACCCCTGAAGAGATTGCCGCCTATCTGGAGGCAATCTTTGAAGACTATGGGGATAATGCGCGGGTGGTCGCCAAGGCTTTGGGCGATGTTGCTCGGGCCCAGGGCATGCAGAAAATCGCCCGCGAGACCGGCCTCAACCGGGAGGGCCTATACCAGGCGTTTTCCGGCAAGGGCAATCCGAGCTTTGACACAGTCCTCAAGGTAATGCGTGCCGTTGGCGTCGAGCTCCGGCCCAAGGCCGCGCGGCAAGAGAGCTCGCCGGCGAAATCCAAGGGCCTCAAAAGCCGAGGCGCACGGCTCTTGGGGCGCAAATCTGATACTGGCGAATTTATCGCCATGGGCAGCCGCGGCGCCCAGCAAGGCCGCAAGCGAGCGTAGAGCTGCAAGGTTGCGAATGACGCCACTCCCCCAAGGGGCCGGCTGCGAGGGTGGTAAGGCCCAGCCCCCCACGGCAATCCAGGGATCCTGCGATTAGCAGCGACAAAATTAAAGCGCGGCCCGGATCATCGGACCGCGCTTTGATATTCAGATTGATCAGAGATCAGGCGATCGACTGTTCGATCCAGGACTGGAGCTGGCCCTTGGGGGCGGCACCGACCTTGGTCGAGGCGACCTTGCCGCCCTTGAACAGCATGAGGGTCGGGATGCCGCGCACGCCATATTGCGACGGCGTCTTCGGATTGTCGTCGATATTGATCTTCACGACCTTGACCTTGGTCCCGAGCTCCTTGGCGATCTCTTCGAGCGCCGGGGCGATCATCTTGCAGGGACCGCACCATTCGGCCCAGAAATCGACGACCACCGGGCCGTCCGCTTTCAGGACATCGGCGTCAAAGGAGGAGTCGGAGACCGGTTTCGTTGTCATGGGAACCTCGTGGGGGAAAGATAGGAATCGGTTGATGGAAAGGTAGGGACCGGGGCCCTCAGGGTCAAGGCCGGTTCCTTTACATGGCTGGCATGACGCCGAAGCGCATGGATCCCGCCCTCACATTCTATCCCTTTGTTTGCGTGTGATCTTTTGGGAAGTCGAGGAGCCGCATTTTCCGGATCATGCCTTGTCCAGCAGCTCCGGGGGAAGAACCATCAGATGCGGGGTTTCGGTCCACAGAAGGGCCGCCGTCACCGCCTTGTGAGGGAACATCCGGACGAGGGCGGCGCGATAGGCGGCGAGCTGGGCACTATAGGCCACGGGCACGGCGCCAGGCTCGCGCGGGGGAGAGCGGTCGCTCTTGTAATCGAGGATCAGGACGTCCTCCTCCCTGACCACGATCCGGTCGACTTGGCCGGCCAGCAGGCCCCGGTCGCCCAGTTCAGCCATCAGAGCGGTTTCAGCCAGTCCCTGCCCCTCGAACCAGGGGGCAAAATCGGGATGCTCGATAATGGCGATCACCTGCTCCCAAAGCTTTCGCGCCTTGTCGCCGGTGATGCCGCGCCTTTCGAGAAGCTGGCGGGCGGCCTCGACCCGCCTGGCCGACGGCAGATCGGGCAGGAGCTGGAACAGCCGGTGCAAAGCCCGGCCCTGCTCCAGGGCGGCAGGCGAGGAGTGGGCCGCCTTCTTGCGCACCAGCCGCGACGGGTTGATCCAGTCGCCGCCCGTGACCTCGCGCGGGGGCTTTGCGGCGACCCAGGGCGGGACTGAAGGAGGCGCCTCGGCTCGCTGCTCCGGTTTCGCGGATGGCGGCAATTCGGCGGTCTGGAAGCCCTCATTGCGGATCACGCCATCGCCGCGGCGGTATTCCTCCAGGCTCGCCTCGATCAGTGCATACCAGCTCGAGGCCTTGGGCGCGTCGTCGCTGGTATAGCCGCAAATATAGAGCTCATCACGCGCCCGGGTCAGCGCCACATAGAGCTGGCGGCGATATTCATCCATGCGCTGGTCGCGCAGGAGATCGCGCTTGCGCGCCACTTCCGGCGCCTCGACACCGCCCCCGAAGCGCCACAGCGGCACGAGCTTGCCTTCGGGTGCGGGCAGCAGAAGCGGCTGCACTTCATTGCGGTCGTCCGGCGGCTGGCAGGTATCCGGCAGGAAGACGATGTTGGCCTCGAGCCCCTTGGCGCCATGCACCGTCATGATGCGCACTACATCGCCGCTCTGATCCATGTCGCGGCGGATTTCCGTATCGGCCGAGGTGAACCAGTGCAGGAAGCCCTGCAGGCTCGGCGTCTCGCGCTGCTCGTAATCGAGCGCCAGATTGAGGAAGGCATCGATGAGGTCGACCGCCTCCGGGCCGAGCCTCGACAATATGTTCTGCCGAACGCTCGGCATGTCCTCGCCCAGCACGCGGCTATAGAAACCGAAGGGCGACTCCTGGGCGGCGATCGTCATCCACCGGCGCAGCTTCGCGGCAATGGGCGTTAACGTGTCGCTCGCCTGAAGACGCTGCCACAAGCCGGCCCGGCCCCTCGCCTGCGCCAGCGCGAAAAGATCATCGTCATTGAAGGCACGCTTTTGCGGATGCGAGACGAGCGGCGATTTGAGCAGGCAGGCAAGCGCGTGATCATCCTCGGGCAGCACGATGAACTGGCCGAGCGCCAGAAGATCCTGGACGGCAATGTGATCATTGAGCGTCACGCGGTCGGCGCCCGCCACCGGCACGCTGTGGCGGTTGAGCTCGCGCAGCATGCTGGAGAAGAAATCATTGCGGCTCCTGACCAGGATCAGGATATCGCCCGGCTCCACCGGCCGGCCAAGCGAGGCGATCCAGCGTTTCGCAGCGAGCCAACCCGCAATGGTCTGGGCGATCTGCTGCGCCAGCTTGCGGGCGGGATGGTTGCGGTCGATGCGGTCGACCGGGACGAGCCAGGGATCGTAGTCGGGCTTGTCGTCCTTGAGCGTGACCGGCCACAATTCGATGAGCCCGGCCTGGCCCTTGCGCACCGCCTCGTGGACGATGTCGTCATGATCGCCGGCATTGACGCCGCGCCTGGCCTGCGCATTGGCGAAAACCTTGTCCACCGCATCGAGCACGGTCGCGGTCGAGCGATAGGAGATGCTGAGCGACACATTGGCAAGGCCCGCGGCCTCGCTGAGGCGGGTCGCGAAATAATGCCGCGTCTCCTCGAAGGCCAAAGGATCGGCGCCCTGGAAGGAGAAGATCGACTGCTTGCGATCGCCGACGACGAAGAGCGTGCGGGTGATGCCGCCGCGCGCACCTGTGCCGGCGAAAAACTCCTCGGCCAGCGCCTTGACGATCTGCCATTGCGCCGGGCTCGTATCCTGCGCCTCGTCGACCAATATGTGGTCGATGCCGCCATCGAGCTTGAACAGCACCCAGGCGGACGATACCTGCTCGACCAGAAGCCGCCTGGTGCGCAGGATGAGATCCTCGAAATCATACCGGCCATAGAGGCGCTTCAGCCGCTCATAATCGGCGATGATGCGGGCCGCCAGTGTGACGAGCGCCTCGGTCGCGTCCATCATCTCGACAGTGTGCGCCTTGCCGAGGAGTGCAAGGCAGCGCGCCATCTCTCCTTCCATGACCTCGGCGAGCCAGGGTTCGGCCGCCTGCGCCTTCTTGCTGACGACGGAAGAGAGCGCCCTAGGCTTGAGGTCCTTCTTGAGGAACAATTCCTTGAAGGTCTCACCATCGCCCGCCCTGATGCGCGCGAGCGCGCGGGCCGACTTCTGATCGGTGCTGCCGGGCAAGCGCGCGAGAGAAGCGATCATCCGGTCATAGAGCGCAACATCGATGGCGAGCAGCCGCCCGGTGATGCTGTCCGCGGTGTCCTTGGGTCCGAGCCCCAGCTCGGCGCGCAGATAATCGAGATCGACCGACAGATCGGAGCGCTTGATGAGGATGGTGCGCAGCAGCTCGTCGAAGGCCTCGGCCTGGGCGCGCGCCACGACGCGCTTCAGCGCCGGATCGTCCGCCCTTTCGGCATCGGCGATGATGCGCCGGCGCGCCTGGTCGAGAAGCTCGGCCGAGCTTCGCTCATCCATCACCTCGAAGCCCGGCACTACCCCCGCTTCCACCGGAAAGAGCTGCAACAGCCTTTCGCAGAAGGCATGGATGGTCTGGATCTTGAGGCCGCCCGGCGTCTCGAGCGCCAAAGTGAAGAGCTCGCGCGCGCGCTTCAGCGTGTCGGCGGTCACATCCTGGTGACCCATGGCGCGGATATGCTGGACGAGGTCGGCATCCTCGAGCACCACCCATTTGCCGAGCCGGCCATGCAGGCGGCTCGCCATTTCGGCGGCGGCCGCCTTGGTGAAGGTGATGCACAGGATCTTGTCGGGCGGCGTGCCCGAGAGCATCAGCCTGATGACACGATCGACCAGGACATGCGTCTTGCCGGATCCGGCATTGGCCGCCACCCAGACCGATTGATGCGGGTCGGAAGCAAGGCGCTGGTCATAGCTTGCCTGCGGCAGTTTCATCGGCCGTCCTCGGCAAGCGACCATTCGCGCCAGCGCGAGAGATGATCGAAGGGCGAGGTGTCCTGCTCCTTCTCCATCGCGGCGCGCGGCAAATAGCCATGAGTGACGTCGTCATAGGCCTTGATCAGCGCCTTGAACTTCTCCAGATGCTCGCGCGCCTTGTCCATCACCTCGATGTCGGTGACGGGCTGCATCAGGCCGGGCGGGGCGCCGCCCGAGAGCTTGATATAGAGAAGCTCATCCGTTTCTATGGGGTCGACATCCGCAAACCCGCCCAAAGCCAGAAGTGCGGCTTCAAGAGTCAGTTGCGGCGCGAGGCCGCTCTTGACCTGGGGGCTGGTCGGGATGCGTCCCGTCTTGTAGTCGATGAGCCGCGCCTTGCCGGATGCCAGTATGTCGATGCGGTCGGCCCGGCCGGTCAGGGTGAAGCCGTCGAAGGAATAAGCGGCGGCGACCTCGGCATGAATGTGAAGAAGGCCTTTGCGCAGCGCGCGTTCCTCTTCGATGAACCAAGGCACGATGCGCAGGAAGCGCGGCCACCAGAAGCCCGACACGTCGGCATCCGCCATATGCGGCGCAAAGACGCCCTGGCCGATGCGGCGCAGCTCGCCTTCGGCATCTTCCGGCAAAGCAAGCGGATAGGCTTGCGAGAAACGGTTGAGCGCGTCATGCACGAGATTGCCCCTCAGTCCCAGATCGGCGGCCGCACCGATGGGCGGCAAGGGCGACAGGCGCAGGACCTTCTCGGCATAGATGCGATAGGGATCACGCATCAGCTTCTCGACCTGCGTGATCGAGAGGGTCTTCGGGCGTGCGGCAGCCGGCGGCTTCGGCCTGGGCATCGCGACCCGGCGGTCGCCCTGCGCCGCATCGAAGGCCGCGGCCCATTGGCGCCATTGCGCGCCCTCATCATGGGAGGTCCTGGTCGCTTCGAGGATCATCCTGAGCCGCAATATCCAGCGCGAGGCGACCGCGGGCTGGTCCTTCACCCGCTTCGAAAAGGTGAGCATGAGCTCTGGCGCGCCAAATCCTTGCGCAAAATCATGGGCGGTGAGGCCAATGCTGCGCTCGGGCGGGGTGAGGCCCAGCGTTTCGCGCATCGGCCGGTTGATCCACGGGCCGGGATCGGGCTGCGCCGGCCAGCTTCCCTCCGTCAGGCCTCCCATGATGACGACATCGGGGCTGATGAGGCGCGCCTCGAGAAGACCCAATATGGCAAGGCGCGGATGGTGCAGCGCCAGGCGCACCGGCAGGCGGCGCAACCAGCCGGACAGAAACAGCAGTGACCGTTCGAGATCGCAGCGCGGCAGGAATCGTTCCGTCATCGCCATCGACTGGACGAGTTGATCGAGCGCTTCAGAAGCGGCGGGATCGGCATCCGCATCGACAATGCCGGCAAGACAGCCGATCAGGCGATCGACATGCCGGGTCAGCGTCTCGCCGCCCGGCTCCTCCCCGAGCGGCGACAAGACGGCGCTCACTCTTTCGCCATGGAGGCGCGCTGCGTCCCAATCCGCTTCAGCGAGACGCTTCAGCGCCAGATGGGCATGGACATTCGCCGCCGCTTCGGCGCGCGCCTTGAGCAACACCTCGGAGATCATCTGCGGCTCGAGCCGGTCGCGGCCATCGCGCAGCAGCGCCAGATCGAGGATGCCGGCGGCCTTGAGCGCCGCTTGCGGCTCCGCCCCGAAACAAGCGAGCGGGTGATGCAGGAGCTTGGCAAACTCATGGATGGCGAAGCCCGACAGGCGATAATCGATGAGGGAGGCGAGCAGCGATCCGAGCGGCCGGCGGATCAACGGCTCGCCGGCGGAATCATCGATCGCGACGTCCCAACGCTTGAGCGCGCTGATGACGCGGCGCGCCAGATCGCGATCGGGCGTCACCAGGGCCGCGGTCCTGCCGGGCGTCGCCAGCGTCTCGCGCAATTTGAGAGCGATGACCTGAGCTTCCTGGTGATGATCGCGCGTCTCGACCAGCGCCACCTTGTCCATGCCGCCGGCGATCTTCCGGCGCCCTGCCATGAGCGCCGCGCGCCAGCTGCCGGCCGCAGGCGTCGGCCGCATGATCTCGGACGCAAGCCAGGCGCGGGAAGGATTGCGGCGGCTGTCCTCGATCCCGGGCAGCAGGGCAACATCCTTGCGGTCCTGATGCCAGGAGTCGAGGAGGCGCTTCAGGCCGAATTGCGGATGCTGGGGCGAGACATGCTGCCAGCTTTCCGCGTCCATCACCTGGTCGAGGCCGGGCAGCACGACAGCGCCACGGGGAAGGGATGCGATCGCCTTCAGAAGCTCGGCCGCCGCCGGGATCGAGCCGGTGGAGCCCGCGGCGATGATCGGCCCCTGAGGCTCCGTCTCGAGAAGACGGCGGGCTTCCAGGCGCAAGAGGCGGCTGCGCCTTTCCATCGGTCCGAGGAGGCCGAGCTGGAAAAGCTCGACCGGGAGCTTCTCGCGGATGATGGCGAGGAAGCCCAGGATCGAATTGCGGTGTTCGGCCAGGTCGGCATCGAAGAGATCGGGCAGCCGCGCGAGATCGACTTCTTCGGTCTCGAATGTGTCGATCAGCTCGGCGAGGCTGCGGGCCAGCAGGATCGCCTGCGAGGGCGAGCCCGAAATCTCATAGGCCAGGCTCTCCTCCGGGTGTGCCTGCGTCCATTCATCGATCAGCCGGATCAGCAAGGCTTCGCGCTCGAGGCTCGAAATCGCCGACGGCAGGAGATCGTCTTCCGGCGTGCCCATGCCTGTCTCGGGCGCCAGCAGATCCTCCTCGACGTCGCCGATCGGCCGGATACGCGGCAGCAGCATCGCATCACGCCCGGCACTGGCCAGAAAGCTCCGCTGCAGGCTCCTGACGGCGCGGCGGGTGGGCAGGAGGATGGTCCAGCGCGGCAGCTCATCGAGCGCCGGCGGGGCCGTGCCTGGAAAACCTTGTGACAGAATCGCGCGCGTCAGAGCCGGCAGAAAGGCGACATCGGACGGGATATTGAACAGCCGGAGGCTCACGCCTCACCTCGAAAGCGCAAGTGCTTCCTGAAGCGCCCGCTCCGCCAAGGGGATCGCTTCGGGCGTGCCGACATGCAGCCACTGCCCCTCATGCTCGATCCCGAATAGACGTCCTTGCGCAATGGCCCTGTCCCACAGGAGGTTCATGGAGAATTTCGACGCGCGCTCTTGGGCGAGGAGCCTGGGATGGACGAGATAGGCGCCAATATAGGCGAAACCTTTCCCGCCACCCTTGAGTCTGCCAGTGATCCGGCCCTGCGCATCCTTGAGAAAGTCACCTGGGCCATCATAGCCGACAGTGCGCTCAGGTGGACAGAGCAAAAGCAGGCAATCCATGCGGGCTTCGTCCCAGGCGGCGAGGAGCCGCTGCAAAGCGGGGCGGCCCCTGTCGATCCAGATCGAATCGCTGTTGACGACGAAGAAGGGATCGCTGCCCAACAACGGCAAGGCCTTGACGAGGCCGCCACCGGTATCGAGCAATTCCGCACGCTCATCGGATATGACGATGCGGGGCGAGGCATGCCGCCTGGCCCAGGCTTCGACCTGATTCGCCAGATAATGGACATTGACCACGATGGTGGTGCAGCCCGCTTCGCTGAGGCGTTCAAAACCGTAATCGATGAGCGGCTTGCCCAAGACCGGCACGAGCGGCTTTGGCGTGACATTGGTCAGGGGCCGCATGCGCTGGCCGAGGCCGGCCGCGAGCACCATGGCGCATTTCCCCAGTCCCGTCATTGCGGCAGCGATTCCCGCAAGCTCTGCGGCAGATGACGGTCATACCACTGGCGCAGTTGCGCCAGCCTCGGATGATTGAGGTTGCGCTCGAGATAGCGCGACACGCGCGGCATGTGGCGCAAATAGCCGCGCTTGCCGTCGCGCTTGGCGAGGCGCGCGAAGATGCCAAGTATCTTCGAGGCGCGCTGGGCGCCGAAAAAAGCGAAGGCGGAGCGGAAGTCCACCTCGTCGAAGCCCTTGTCGTTCTTGCGCAGCGTGCAATAGAGATCGAGCAAACGATCGGCGAGCGCGAAGTCGACATCGACGCGGGCATCCTGGAGCAGCGATGCCATGTCGAAGGCCGGGTGGCCGAGGACACAGTCCTGCGTGTCGATGAGGCCGACGCGCTTGAAGCCCGCACGCTCGGGCAGCCACATCAGGTTGGGCGAATGATAGTCGCGCATGATCCAGACGGGCTCAGCGTGATCGGCAAGCGGGAAGAGATCCTGCCAGATGTCGAGGAACTCAGCTCTCTCCTTGTCGGAAGGCACCGAGGCCTTGGCGAAAGGCCAGAACCAGTCCAGCACCAGCTCGACCTCGATGGTCATCGCCTCGCGATCATAGACCGAGACATGGTGCCAGCCATTGCCGGGGATCTCGGCCCTGGACGGCCAGGACTGGCGCGCCATGTCGACCAGGAGGCGCACCGCCTCTTCCAACGGTTCCGACATGTCGTCGCCGCGCAGCATCTTCTTGCCATAGACGTCGGACCCCAGGTCCTCGATGACGGCGAGGCCGTCCTTGGCATGACTCGCCAGGATGCCGGGGGCGCTATAGCCGCGCTCGACCAGGCATTTGTTCACGGCGAGCACGGCATTGATGTTCTCGGCCAGATGCGCGATGGCGCTGTAGGGCTTGCCGTGCTTGACGATCGGTCCGTCCGGACGCTCCGCCATGTCCATGAGGACGGCGGTCTTCCCGCCCATCACCAGGCGCTCATAGCGGCGGAAAGAGGCGTCGCCCTCGAGGAACACGCGGGTCGCCTTGGCCCAATCGGTGCGGGCGAGGAAATCGGCAATGACCGAAAGCCGCTTCAAGGCGAGGGACCAGGAACCCTGGCCGCCGAGATCGGCCACCCGCCCCTTGCCATTGGCCACGAGCTTGATGTCGAGCCTGTCGGCGGGCAAGTCGCGGCCCAGCCGCTCCGGCCATTCGACAATGACCTGATGGGTGGCCAGGAGATCATCGAGCCCCAGCTCATCGAGCTCGGCCGGCGAGGTCAGGCGATAGAGATCGACATGGGCGACGGGCACGCGGGTCGTGTCATAGGTCTGAACCAGAGTGAAGGTGGGCGACGGCACCTCGATCTCGTCCCCCGCCAGCGCCTGAATGAAGCTGCGGGCCAGCGTCGTCTTGCCGGCCCCCAGGTCACCCTTCAGGCAAATGATGCTGCCGGCCTTCGCCATCAGCGCGAGCTCGGCGCCCAGGGCCTGGGTCGCCTCCGTGTCTTTCAACTGTCTTTGCAGGGACGTCATTCTGTGCGGGCTAATCCAGATCTATCACGCGGCAACCGAGCCGCGCCGGTGGTCCTGAAGCGAGCCGCGGTCCTGGGCATGGGGGCCACGCATCGGGAAGCGGCATATGACCGTCGTGCCCTTATTGACCTGGGAACGCAAGGAGACTCTGCCACCGTGCAATTCGACGAAGCTCTTGACGATGGCGAGGCCGAGACCGGGGCCCCGATGGCCGCCCGGCATGGGTTTCGACTGGAAGCGGTCGAAGACCCGCTTCTGGAACTCGGGGTCGATGCCGCGCCCGGTATCGGCCACCCAGAGCAGGATGTCGTCGCCGTCATGCGCCGCGCCCATGCGGATGACGCCGCCCTCGGCGGAGAAGCCGATGGCATTGGCGAGGAGATTGTGCAGGATCTGCTGGACCCGCTTGGGATCGCCGACAAAGCGCTGGGCGTCGTCGGCCACCTCGATGTTGAGGGTGAGGTCGCGCTTGGTCATCCACTGGCCGAGCCCCTCGCCCGCTTCCTGCATGATGGCGACGACATCGATCTCGGCGAGCTTCAGCTCCATGGCGCCGGCATCGATCGTGGTCAGATCGAGAATGGCGTCGATGATGACGAGGAGGTCCTGCGACGATTCCTGGATGTCGCCCAGATATTCCTGCTGCTTGGGCTTGAGCTCGCCGGCTATGCCCAGCGACAGGCTCTCGGCGAAGCCCAGTATGTTGGTGAGCGGCGTGCGCAACTCATAGGAGACATTCGACATGAAGCCCGTCTTCAGCCGGTCGGCGGCCTCCAGCGCCTCGGCGCGCTCGCGCAACGCATTCTCGATGCGCGATGAATCGGTGACGTCGACATAGGTGAGCAGCGTGTTGCCGTCGGGCAACGGCACGAAGGCATATTCGAGCGCCAGACCGTCGGGCCGGTTGAGCCGGCCCTTTTGCGGCTTGCGGCCGGTATCGAGGCTGGTCATGCCATATTTGAGCTCGTCCCAGACGATGTCGTCGGCGAACAGCTTGCGGCATTGATCGACGACGGTGTCGATATGCGGCTGGCTGTCGAGGAAGGCGGGATCGAGCGACCAGAAGCGGGCGAAAGCCGGGTTGTGCAGCTTGAGGCGCCCGTCGGTGCCGAACAGCGCCACCCCTTCATGCAGGTTGTCGAGGGTCTCGCGCTGCACGCCGATCAACTCGTTGTAGCGGCTCTCGAGCTGGATCTCCTTGGTCACATTCTCATAGAGATAGGTGGTGCCGCCGAAGGGATGCTGCTCGCAGATGACGCGCAGCGACCGCCCGTCGGGCAAATACCACCAGTTCTCGCGCGTCTCGAGCGTGGTATAGGCCTGCAATTGCTTGGCCTTCCAGTCGCGGTAATTGGCCTGCTCCGGCAGGCGGCGCAGCTCGCGCAGGCGATCGAGTATCTCGCCGTCGGTCGGCGCCAGCAGCAACCAGTCGGGATCGAGGCCCCACAACTCGGCATAGGCCGAATTGTGGAAGCGCAGCCGCTGATCGGGGCCGAAAATGGCGATGGCGGTGTCGAGCTTGTCGAGCGTGTTGGCGTGGCCCTGGATGTGGCGCTTCAGCTCCTTGCGCGCATCCTCGATCTCGCTGACATCGATGGCGAAACGGGCGGAGCCGTCGGTGAGCGGAATCTCATGCACGTCGAGCGCGCATTTGCGCCCGCCGATCACGGCATGAGCGCGGCCCTTGAGGCTTGCCGCCTTCTCGCCCTGCGGCGGCTCGATGCGGGCGTCATCGACGATCTCGATCCGGCCGGCGATGACGGCATCGACATCCCGGGCCTCGACCGCCTTGATATAGCGGTCATTGACCCAGATCGTCTCGCCGCCCGCATCCTTGAGCCAGATCGGGAAAGGCGCCGCATCGAGCACCGCGCTCAGGCGCTCGACCTGCTTGCCAAGACGACGCGCATCATAGGCGAATTCGGTGACCTGCCGGCGCTCGCCAGCGAGCGGGCGCAGGCGCAAGGTGGTGAAGCCGCCGGCGGTGCGCCCATCCGCCTCGAGCAGCTCATCGCCCAGGGTGCGGATGCCGATATTGAATGGGGTTCCCTGATCGCGCATATGGGCGACCGCCGAGCTGAGCGCGTCCGCCGATTCGGGATCGAGCCAGGTGGAAAAGTCGAGAAGCGTTTCCTGGTCGGCGGGAATCCTGACGACACCCTTCATGTCGCCGGTGACGCGATTGGGCTGCCCCTCCCGTCCATGCCAGATGACGAGGATGGTCGGCTCGGCGGTCAGTATCGCCTCGCTCTCATTGAGCGCCGTTTCCAGCTCGCGCGCATGGCGCTCGGCCGCCTGCTCCTGGCGGGTCAGATTGCGGATGACGAAATAGGCCCAGAAGAACACGACGCCGGCCGCGAACAGGGCCGAGAAGATCAGCGGGTCATCGGCGAATTTGCCCATGACGCTGCCGCTGAGAAATTCCTGCGCCCGGGCCGGCAAGGCCCAGGCGGCGATGAGCAAGGAGGATACGCCGAGCCTCTTCGTCCATGATCGGACGGCCCTGCATATAAAGGCACCCTCTCTGCGCATCGCGATCCTGAATATCCTTCCGGGGACAGCGCGTCCCGCGTTCAACCCCGCCTGTGACGCATGCCCACACACGCCGGATACCGAATCACCGGCCATCCGTCCGACAGAAGATATACAAGCAAAATCGGGGCACCGGAATCCTGAGCCGCTTTTTTAGCAGCACCGGATCCCGGCGAAGGTGCTCATCAGTAGCGATAATAGTCCGGCTTGTAGGGTCCCTGGCGGGTCACGCCGATATAAGCGGCCTGCTCGTCCTTGAGCTCGGTGAGCTTGACGCCGAGCTTGGCGAGATGGAGGCGCGCCACCTTCTCGTCGAGCGACTTGGGCAGGACATAGACCTCGTTCTTGTATTTGCCATTGCCGGCGTTGGCGAAGAGCTCGACCTGCGCCAGCGTCTGATTGGTGAAGGAGGCCGACATCACGAAGCTCGGATGGCCGGTGGCGTTGCCGAGATTGACGAGGCGCCCCTGCGACAGAAGGATGATACGGTTCCCTTTGGGGAAATGGACCATGTCGACCTGCGGCTTGATGTTCGTCCACTGGTAGTTCTTGAGATCGGAGACCTGAATCTCGTTGTCGAAATGGCCGATATTGCAGACGATCGCCATGTCCTTCATCTGGCGCATGTGATCGACGGTGATGACGTCCTTGTTGCCGGTGGCGGTGACGAAGATATCGGCGGTCGGCAGCGCATCCTCGATGGTGGCGACGGCGAAGCCATCCATGGCGGCCTGCAGCGCGCAGATCGGATCGATCTCGGTGACGATGACGCGGGCGCCGGCACCTTTCAGCGACTGGGCCGAGCCCTTGCCGACATCGCCATAGCCGCAGACGACGGCGACTTTGCCCGCCATCATGACGTCGGTGCCGCGGCGGATCGCGTCGACCAGCGATTCACGGCAGCCATATTTGTTGTCGAATTTCGACTTGGTGACGCTGTCATTGACATTGATCGCCGGGAAGGGAAGCTCGCCCTTCTTCTGCAGATCGTAGAGGCGATGCACACCCGTCGTCGTTTCTTCCGAGACACCCTTGATCGAGGCCCTGATCTTGGAGAACCAGCCGGGGCTCGAAGCGAGGCGCTTCTTGATCTCGGCGAAGAGGCATTCCTCTTCCTCGTTCTTGGGATTTGCGATGAGGGAGGGATCCTTCTCCGCCTTCGAGCCCAGAAGGATGAACAAGGTGGCGTCGCCGCCGTCATCGAGGATCATATTGGCGGGCTCGCCCGGCCAGTCGAAGATGCGGCCGGTGAATTCCCAATATTCCTTGAGGCTCTCGCCCTTGAAGGCGAAGACCGGCACGCCGGCCTTGGCGATGGCGGCGGCGGCATGGTCCTGGGTGGAGTAGATGTTGCAGGAGGCCCAGCGCACTTCGGCGCCAAGAGCGACCAGCGTCTCGATGAGGACCGCCGTCTGGATGGTCATGTGGAGGGACCCCGAGATGCGGGCGCCCTTCAGGGGCTTCTTGGGCCCCAGTTCGGCGCGGGTCGCCATGAGGCCCGGCATCTCGACCTCAGCCATCTCGATCTCTTTGCGGCCCCAGTCGGCCAGGCCGATATCGGCAACGTGAAAATCCTTGGAGCTCGCCATGACAAATCCCTGCTCTGTTTGAAATTGGATGGTCCTCCTACGCTGAAGCTTCGGAGGACGTGCGCCCTATAGCAGGCAAGCCGAGGCCTGTCCATAAGGATATAAAGATACCTTTATATCTTTACTCTTCGCCGAATTTGCCGGCGATCAGGGTCTCCAGGGCTTCCAGGGCGGCGAGCGCCTGGGGGCCCATGGCGGTCACCTGGATCGAGGAGCCTGGGGTGGCGGCCAGCATCATGAGACCCATGATGGAGGTTCCGGGAACCGTCTGACTGTCGCGGCTGACCTGGATATCGGCATCGAACTGCTCGGCGCATTTCACGAATTTGGCCGAGGCCCTCGCATGCAGACCGCGGCTGTTGATGATCATGAAATGACGCGTATGAGGTTCGGCCATCTATCCGCTCAAGATCTGACTCGCGATATTGATGTATTTGCGCCCGGCCTCCTGCGCCTTGACGACGGCCGTTTCGAGAGTGGAATCGGCCCGGATGCGGGCGAGCTTCACCAGCATCGGCAAATTGACGCCGGCCAGCACCTCGACGCGACCGTTCTCGAGGAGCGAGATCGCAAGATTGCAGGGCGTGCCGCCGAACATGTCGGTGAGCACGATGACGCCCTGCCCGGCATCTGCCGCCTGGATGGCCGCCATGATATCGGCACGGCGCTTCTCCAGCTCGTCATCGGGTCCGATCGACACCGTGACCAGGTGCTCCTGCGGACCTACGACATGCTCCAACGCAGACCGGAATTCCTCCGCCAGCCGCCCATGGGTGACCAGAACAAGTCCGATCATGAAATCAAATGCTCCACCGGAACAAACCTATGTCTCGTTCTTTCAGGGGCGCGAATGTGCCGGGAAGTGCTCGCATATGCAATATCAAGCCTAAGCGCGTGATCAGGAAAAGTGGGCACCGGTTTTCCGTCCGATCACGCGCTAAATTTTTGAATCCGATCACGTTTATCACCTCAGAACGAACCGTTCTGAGGTGATCGTGATCGGGCCGGCTTAATATGCCGCACTTCCTGGTGAAGCGGCGCGGTCAGGGCAGCGCGGATGCGGGCCGGCGCCGTCGCCTGGCCTGGATCGACATGGATCTGGTTGAGGCTCACGCCCGCGATCGAGGTGAACCTGTCCTTTTCCTCGGGCATGCGCTCGATCCCGGCTGCTGGCATGAGCCGGACGACCAGCGAGAGGCGCGCCTCGGCGACATGGCCGATCGCGACGACCCCCTGACCCCGGATTTCCATGAGGCCGGCAATCGGTATGGGGCTGGTGGCAAAGAGCGCATCACCGCGCCGCTCGATCAAAGTCTGGTCGTCGGCGACGAGCCTGCCGCGGATCAACTGATCGCCGGTGCCATAGCCCGGCTGGTCGATGAGGGCGAGCACCAGATCGGATTTGCCCGATCCCGAGGCGCCCAGGATCAGCACCCCCTCGTCGCCCAGCGCCACGCAGCTCGCATGCAGCGTGAGCTTGAGGGGAACGGGCTCAGCCATCGCGGCTCGCCTCCCAATCCGCCGGCAGCGCCGGAATGCGGACGATGAAGCGCGCACCCAGGATCGGACGCTCGCCGCCCGCCGGTGCCTTGCCATAGCGGTTCTCGGCCCAGATGCGGCCCTTATGGGCCTCGACGATCTGGCGCGAGATCGAGAGGCCCAGACCCGAATTCTTGCCGAAGGAGCCTTCCGGGCGGTCGGTATAGAAACGCTCGAAGATGCGTTCGAGGTTTTCGGGCGGAATGCCCGGCCCTTCGTCTTCCACCCGGAACTCGACATAGTCGGGCACGCGCCGCACCCTGACGCGGATCGCCGACTCGGCGGGCGTGAAGGAACGCGCATTGTCGATGAGATTGCGCACCACCTGGCCGAGCCGCGTATCATGCCCCAAAATGACGAAGGCCTTGTCGCGCTCGATGGACAAGGGCGGCGACTGCACATCGAGCGTGATGGCGGCCTGGTTGTCCTTGCGAGTCTCATTGGCGAAGGAGACCAGCGTGTCGAGCACCTCGGCGACATCGATGGGGTTGGCTTCCGAGCGCGCCAATTCCGCATCGAGCCTGGACGCCCCGGCAATATCGGTGATCAGGCGATCGAGACGGCGGACATCGTCCTTCACCACCTCGACGAGACGGTTCCTCTGATCGTCGGTCTTGGCGAAGGGCAGCGTCTCGACGGCGCTGCGCAGGGAGGTGAGCGGGTTCTTGAGCTCATGCGAGACGTCGGCGGCAAAGGCCTCGATCGTGTCGATGCGGTTGTAGAGCGCCGTCGTCATGTCGCGCAAAGCGCCCGAGAGATGGCCGATCTCGTCGCGCCTCTGCGTGAAATCCGGAATCTCGACGCGCTTGTGGACGCCGCGCCTGACCCGCTCGGCAGCCCCGGCCAGCCTGCGTATCGGTTCGGCAATGGTGCCGGCGAGGAACACCGAGAGCAGGATGGTGACGAGCGCGACGAAGCCGAAAGTGAACAGCACGATCTTGCGCTCGGCCAGGAGCACATTGTCGATCTCGCCACCCGAGGTCGAGAGCACCAGCACGCCCAGCACGGCGCGGAAACGCTGGATGGGCACCGCGACCGAGACGATGATCTCGTTCTGGTCGTTGACGCGCACGATCGAAACCGAGGCGCCGTTCAGCGCGGCGAGCACTTCCGGAAACTCCTTGCCGTTGTCGACGCCATAGTCCTTCTGATGCGGATAATCATTGGTGAACAGCCAGTCATTGACCTGCTTCCACCAGCGCATCCAGAAACTGTCCGGCTTCAAGTCGAAAGGCGGCAATTCGCGCTGGGTGATCTCGCCCCTGCCATAGAGATAACGGCTGTCGACCACCAGATTGCCGTCGGGATCGATGATGCGGGCGCGGATCGAGGTCGAGGCGAGAAGACGGCGCAGGATCGGGCCGGCATTCTCGGGATTGATCGGGAAATCGAGATCGCGCAGCTGCTCGGCATCGGCGGTGGTGTCGTCCTGCGAATTGATCAGCGCGTCGGGATCGATGACGATCGAGCCGGTATCGACCGTGGCCGAACCCGCCACCGCGGCGGCGATGATATTGGCCTGTGGCATCAGGCTCTGCACGCGCGCGTCGATCAGGCCTTGGCGGAACTGATTGAAATAGAGGATGCCGAGGACGAGGACGATCAGACCTGCGATATTGAGCAGGACGATGCGGCTGGTCAGGCTCGCCGGCGCCAGGCGATGAACCCACCAGGCAAGACTGCGCTCGCGCTCGACGACCGTATCCGATGCGGTTGCGTCCTCGATCTCGACCCGGTCGGGTGTTTCGACGCCCGTCACCATATCGTACCCAGCCTAAAGGTCACGCCTCCTTGAATCGATAGCCGACGCCATAGAGCGTCTCGATGCCATCGAAATCATCGTCGACGAGTTTGAACTTCTTGCGCAGCCGCTTGATGTGGCTGTCGATGGTGCGGTCATCGACATAGACCTGATCGTCGTAAGCGGCATCCATCAGGGCATCGCGGCTCTTGACGATGCCGGGGCGCTGGGCGAGCGACTGCAGGATGAGGAACTCGGTGACCGTCAGGGTGACCGGCTTCGCATCCCAGGTGCAGGAATGGCGGTCCGGATCCATCGACAGCTTGCCGCGATCGATCGTCTTGGCAGCTTCCTGCGCCGGCGCCGAGCCGTCGCGCGGCGTGGCACGGCGCAGCACCGCCTTGACGCGCTCGACCAGAAGACGCTGCGAGAAAGGCTTCTTGATGAAGTCGTCGGCGCCCATCTTGAGACCGAAGAGCTCGTCGATCTCGTCGTCCTTGGAGGTGAGGAAGATGATCGGCAGATCGGATTTCTGGCGGATGCGGCGCAGCAGCTCCATGCCGTCCATGCGCGGCATCTTGATATCGAAGATGGCCATATCGGGCGGCTGGTCCTGCAGGCCCTGCAAAGCGGCGGCCCCATCCGAATATTTCTGGACCTGGTAGCCCTCGGCCTCCAGAGTGATTCCGACGGAAGTCAGAATGTTGCGGTCGTCATCGACAAGAGCGATCGTCGGCATGTGGCCCTATTCGTCCTGGTTAACAATACTGGGGCTCTAGCCGTGGAACTGGCGCAAAATGTGGCATGCCGGTTCCTAGCCCCGAGCTTCTCTCTTTAGGGAAATAGCCTCTCCATGACAACTCCTCGCAGCCGGAGCTTCACCGGCATCGAAGCCCGCATGCTCCTGCGCCGGGCCAGAACCGCCGCCCTCGGCACCCTCAATCCCGACCCTCGGGGACCCTATGTGTCGCTCGCCAATATCGCCACCGACGCCCGGGGCTGGCCCGTCATCTTCATCTCGAAACTCGCCTGGCACACGCGCAACATACTGGCCCATGCAGAAGGCAGCCTGATGGTGAGCGAGATCCCCCAAGAAGGCGATGCCCTGACGGGCCCGCGCATCACCATCATGGGGCGTTTCGAGACATTGGCGGCGGCCGACATCGCGGAGCGCTATGCCCATCATCATCCCGCGGCGCGCGGTTATCTCGATTTCCCGGATTTCTCCTTCTGGCGCCTGGTCCCGCAGAAAATCCACGCCGTGGCGGGTTTCGGGCGGATCGAAACCATGGAGCCCGATGAGGTGTTCCTGCCAGAAAGCGCAGCGGCGTCGGTCACCGGAAGGGCCGCCGGCGCCATCGCCCATATGAACGCAGACCATGCCGACGCGGTCGAGCTCTGTGCCGAGCGCCTCCTCGGGGCCGGGCCTGGAAAGTGGCAGATCACCGCCATCGATCCCGATGGGGCGCATCTCGAGCTCGACGGCAAGGCGCTCCGGCTCGCTTTCGACCGGCCGGTCGAGAGCGCCGACGAGCTGCGCCAGGCCTTTGTCGCCTTGGCCCGGAAAGCCCGCGAAATTGATGTAAAGAAATCAAAAAAATGACGCTCGATACCGC
Source organism: Taklimakanibacter lacteus (assembly GCA_003576695.1). Taxonomy (GTDB): domain Bacteria; phylum Pseudomonadota; class Alphaproteobacteria; order Rhizobiales; family Aestuariivirgaceae; genus Taklimakanibacter; species Taklimakanibacter lacteus. The sequence continues at coordinate 404,588 of QOZQ01000002.1, read as the reverse complement.
TTGAATCTGATTTGAAACCATCTTTCTGGCTTGTTTGTTGCTATCCCACCTCCTACCCTGCCAGCTTCTGGCACAATCAGTGGAGGTTTCGGGTGCACCAGACAGGCCGTTTCAACGCGAGAATCCCCCTGATCGTGAAAGAGCCGCGCTCGGTCGCCTATAATTCAGGCCCGGCCCAGCTCTATGAGGATGCTCTCAGGCGCGGAGAAGGTCGCGTCTCGGAAGGTGGTGCGCTCGTGGTCTCGACCGGCAGCCATACCGGCCGCTCGCCCAATGACAAATTCATCCTGCGCGACCAGGCGACCGAGCAGACCATCTGGTGGGACAACAACAAGGCAATCGCGCCTGAGCATTTCGCCGTGCTCAAGCAGGATCTCCTGGCCGCGGCCAGGGACAAGCATCTCTATGTGCAGGACCTCCATGCCGGCGCCGATCCGGCGCATCGGCTTTCGGTACGCGTCATCTGCGAATATGCCTGGCATGCCTTGTTCATCCGCCATCTCCTGATCAGGCCGGGCGCGGAAGAGCTCGCGGGCTTCGTGCCGCAGCTCACCATCATCGACCTGCCGAGCTTCAAGGCGGATCCCAAACGTCATGGCGTGCGTTCCGAGACGGTCATCGCCTGCGATCTCAGCCACGGTCTCGTCCTCATCGGCGGCACCCAGTATGCAGGCGAGATGAAGAAATCCGTCTTCACCGCGCTCAACTACATGCTGCCCGACAAGAACGTCATGCCGATGCATTGCTCGGCCAATGTCGATGCCGAGGGCCGCAGTGCCGTGTATTTCGGCCTGTCCGGCACCGGCAAGACGACCTTGTCGGCCGTTCCCTCGCGCACACTCATCGGTGATGACGAGCATGGCTGGTCGAGTGACGGCATCTTCAATTTCGAAGGCGGCTGCTATGCCAAGGTGATCAGGCTGTCCAGGAAGGCCGAGCCTTATATCCATGCCACGACGGAGCGCTGGGGCACGATCCTCGAGAATGTCGTGATGGATCCCGAGAGCCGCAAGCTCGATCTCGACGACGGCTCGCTCACCGAGAATACGCGCGCCGCCTATCCGCTCAACTACATTCCCAATGCCAGCGCCACCGGTCGGGCGGCAATCCCGAAGACCATCGTGATGCTGACGGCGGACGCCTTCGGCGTCATGCCGCCGGTCGCGCGCCTGACCCCGGCGCAGGCGGTCTACCACTTCCTCTCGGGCTATACGGCGAAGGTCGCCGGCACCGAGCGCGGCGTGACCGAGCCGCAAGCCACCTTCTCCGCCTGCTTCGGAGCGCCCTTCATTCCGCGCCATCCGAGCGTCTATGGCGTGCTTTTGCGCGATCTCATCGCGCAGCACTCAAGCGCATGCTGGCTGGTCAATACCGGCTGGACCGGCGGCCCGCATGGCACCGGCCATCGCATGCCCATCGACGTCACCCGCGCGCTTCTCGATGCGGCGCTGTCGGGCGCGCTCGACCGGCAGCCGATGCGCAAGGATGAAAATTTCGGCTTCGACGTGCCGCTCGCGGTGCCTGGCATCGATGCCAGGCTGCTCACGCCGCGCGACACCTGGGACGACGCCAAAGCCTATGACGCGCAGGCGCAAAAGCTGGTGCAGATGTTCATCCAGAACTTCGCCAGATTCGAGACCTTCGTCGGCGATGAGGTGCGCGCCTGCGCCCCGGCAATGAGCGCGGCGGCGTAGCGACGCGCAATCTCTCTCAAGCTCTGGGCTCATGGGCGATGCAGATCTGCGTCGTCTCATGCGCCGACAGTGGCGCATCGAAGAGCATGCACAGATGCGGACCTGAGGCATCCTCGCTCCTGCCTTCGGCGCGCCAGAAGCGGCAGGTGAGGCATGCGCTGAAGGACGGGTCGTTGCGGCGGGCGATCTCCTGGGCGAGAAGCTCGGCCAGGCCCTTGTCCATGCGGCGGCGCGTCTTGCCGCCAAGCGCGTCGCAGCTCGCCGCGAGCGCGTTCCATGGATCCCTGGCCATCACGTCGCGCCCGGCCTGCGTCAGGGTCAGCACGATGGAGCGTTTCTCGCCCGGCCGCTCCGTCTTCTCGATGAACTTCTTGCGCTCGAGCGCCTTCACCGTCTGCGAGATGGTGCCCTTGGTGGCGCCGAGATAGCGGGTGAGGGCACCGGGTGAATTGGAGAAGCGGTTGGCGCGCGCCAGAAAGCGCAAGGCTTCCCACTGCGCCGGATTGATCCCCTCGCCGAATTCCGCCCCGCGCATCAGCCGCGACAGACGTTCCAGCGCATGAACGATCGCCCTGCTATCCGCCTCGGTCTTCGTCATGACCTTGCCCCGATCCCGCTCGCCCGACGTAACTCTGACATGCGCGCCGAAACCCGGCAACACGCCCCATAGGTTAAGCAAAATCAGGCCATTATGACGACATGATTAAACGTCAAAGCTATCGGCAGTTTGGAGCGGCACCTGTGTCCAGACGGCTTGAGCTGACGCAGATCCGGTTCGGGAGGCGTGTGTTTAGACAGGGTTAATTCCCCTGGCTGATCCTGTCGCCCGGACCATTTAAGGCAACGATTCGACTATGGGACTTTCCGGCAGGGGTCAAAGCCAACGCGGCCGACGGCAGGAGCGCCGTGAACCCTCGCTTTTCGGCGGCCGCAGCAATGGCGGCCACCGGAGCGTCCCGCCCGGACGCCCGCCACGCCGCCGGCGCCGTTCCGGCTTCCGTTTCGTAACACTTTTCCTCACGCTCTGTTTCTGGGGCATCTTCGCCGGCGGCCTCGGCTTCGGCTATCTGTGGCTGACACTCGACCAGAAGGGCCTGTTCCAGGTGCCGGCGCGCGAGCCCGGCATCATGGTGCTCGCCGCCGACGGAACCGTGCTCGCCGAACGCGGCGCCTTCTTCGGCGATGATGTGCGCATCGCCGACCTGCCAGCCTATGTGCCGCAAGCGATCATCGCCATCGAGGACCGCCGCTTCCGCTCGCATTTCGGCGTCGATCCCTTCGGGCTCATCCGCGCCATGGTGGAAAATCTGCGCGCCGGTCGCGTGGTGCAGGGCGGCTCGACGCTGACCCAGCAGCTCGCCAAGAACCTCTTCCTGAAGCCCGACCGGACAATGGGCCGCAAGGCGCAGGAGGCGGTGCTTGCCATATGGCTCGAGACGAAATTCACCAAGGACGAGATTCTGCAGCTCTATATGAACCGCGTCTATTTCGGCGCCGGCGCAACCGGCATCGAGAAGGCGGCGCAGAAATATTTCGGGAAATCGGCGCGCGACGTGACCCTGGCGGAGGCCGCCATTCTCGCCGCCGTGCTGAAGGCGCCCACCACCTACAACCCGATCAACAATCCCGATGCCGCCAACAAGCGGGCGCGCGAGGTGCTCAACGACATGGTCGATGCCGGCTTCATCGACACGGGCGAAGCGCAGCAGGCGCTGATCGCGCCGTCGACGGTCAGGGCTTCCGACTATGTGCCGTCGACGCAATATATCGTCGACTATGTCGGCGAGGTGCTGCCGCAGCTCATCCGCAATTACGATCAGTCGATCGTCGTCGAGACCACGATCAACCCCGAGATCCAGCAACTGGCCGAGCGCTCGCTGCGCAAGCGGCTCAACCAGGACGGCCCCAAATTCAATGTCTCGCAGGCCTCCTTCGTCATGCTGGACCCCGCCGGCGCCGTCATCTCGATGGTGGGCGGCAAGTCCTATGTGAAGAGCCAGTTCAACCGCGCGACCAAGGCAAAGCGCCAACCGGGCTCGGCTTTCAAGCCCTTCGTCTATCTGGCCGCGGTCGAGCAGGGCTATGGTCCCAATTCCGTCGAGGTCGACGAGCCGGTGCGCTTCGGCAACTGGGAGCCCGAAAACTACGGGCACAAGTATGCGGGGCCGGTCACCCTGACCAAGGCGCTGGCGCTGTCGCTCAACACGATCGCCGCCAAGCTTACCTTCAACGTATCGCCGGCCGCCGTCATCGCGACCGCGCATCGCATGGGCATCGCCTCCGATCTCGCCGACAACGCCTCGATCGCGCTCGGCACATCGGAAGTGACGCTGCTCGAGCTGGTCTCGGCATTCACGCCCTTCGCCAATGGCGGCGCTCCGGTGCAGCCCTTCATCGTCTCGCGCATCACGACGCGCGACGGCGCCGTCCTCTATGAGCGCGGCGGCGACGGGCTGGGCCAGGTCGTGTCGAACTACGACATCGGCGCCATGAACCACATGATGCGCGCGGTGGTGACGGAAGGAACCGGCCGCAGCGCCCAGTTCGGCGGCTATGATATCGGCGGCAAGACCGGCACCAGCCAGGATTATCGCGACGCCTGGTTCATCGGCTATACGGCGCACTACATCGCCGGCGTCTGGGCCGGCAATGACGACAATTCGCCGACCAAGAAGATGACCGGCGGATCGATCCCCGCGGCGATCTGGAAGGATGTCATGGAGCCGGCGCATGCCGGGCTCTCCAACCTGCCTCTGCCCGGCGACGACAATCCCTATGATGACGGCTCGGGTGCGGCGGTCGCGTCCTATTCGGAAGACTATTCCGACGATGCCTATGGCGAGGAATATCTGCCGCGCGAGCGCAGGCGCCGCGGCTTCTTCGAAAGTCTGTTCGGCTCGTCCTCCGACGACGAGGACGACCAGGACTATGTGCCGCGGCGGCGCAAGAGCGGCGGCGACGGGTCGTCGGCCAGCCGCCTCAGGGAACGCGGCAACAGCAAATAATCAAGAGTCTCTGTCTGGCGCGTGATCGGACGAAAAACCGGCGTCCACTTTTTCTGATCACGCGCTGGCGTAGCTGTGCAGCTCGGCCCCATGCTGCTTGAGCCAGGCCTTGGCGCGCGACGCATTGGGGCAATGGGCCAGCACCAAGCGCCAGAAGCCGCGGCCGTGATTCATGTGCCTGAGATGCGCCACCTCATGGGCGGCGACATAGTCGAGCACGAAGGGCGGCGCCAGGATGAGCCGCCAGGAATAGGACAAGGTGCCGTCGGACGAGCATGAGCCCCAGCGGCTCTTCTGGTCGCGCACCGAAAGCCGGATGAACTTCACCTCCATCGCCTGCGCATAGAATTCGCTCGCCTGCACGAGATCGTGCCTGGCTTGCGCCTTCAGCCAGTCGACGAGGCGGCGCTGCAGATGCACAGGATCGCCCGTGACGATGATGGAGCCGTTGGCAATCGTGATGGCGCCGCGGCGTGTTCCCGCCGACATGATCCCGAGCGACTCGCCGCGGATGAGGATTTGGCCGCCGGCGACAATGGGCTTCATCACCGGCTCGCGCGACAGGCGCTCGGCGATCCATTTCGCCGATTTCTTCACGAAATCGAGCGCCTCGGCGCGGCCGATCCGCGGCGGCAATGTCACGACGACACCGGCACGGTCGCGCGACAGGCGCAGGATAAGGCGCCGTGCTTTCGCGTTGCGCCGGAAGGTGACGGATATCGGCCGGCCCGCGACTGCAAGTTCGGCAGGCTCCATGATTCTCGGAGGGTTGACGAGCTTGAGCCTTTTTAGCGCGTGATCAAGAAAAGTGGGCACCGGTTTTCTGTCCGATCACGCGCCAAAATTAAGATTCCGATCACGTTTATCACTTCAGGCCGAAACGGCCTGAAGTGATCGTGATCTGGCAGCCGGCTCAAGGCAACCTCATCCCTGCTGCTTCATGAAATCCACGATGCGCGGCACCGCATCGGCGCGGAAGCGCGAGCCGTTGAAGACGCCGTAATGGCCGACGCCCTTCTGCAGGAGATGCAGCTTCTTGTCGGGCGCCAGGGCCGAGCACAGGCTGTGCGCGGCTTCCGTCTGGCCGACACCTGAAATATCGTCGCGCTCACCTTCGATCGTCATCAGCGCCGTCTTCGTAATGCTGCCCGGATCGATCGTCTCGCCGCGATGGCGGAACACGCCGCGCGGCAGCTCGTGATTGACGAATACTTTCTCGACCGTCTGCAGGTAGAATTCGGCGGTCAAGTCCATCACCGACATATATTCATCATAGAAGCCGGTGTGCTTCTCCGCCGCGTCGCCATCGCCCTCGACCAGATGCCAGAACAATTCGCGATGCGCGTCCATGTGGCGGTCGAGATTCATGGTCATGAAGCCGGTGAGCTGCAGGAAGCCCGGATAGACGTTGCGCAGGCAACCCGGATGCGGGAACGGCACCTGCACGATGGCGTTCTTGCGGAACCAGTCGACGCCCTTCGCCACCGCGAGACGGTTGACGACGGTGGGGTTGCGCCGCGTGTCGATCGGGCCGCCCATCAGGATCATCGATCTCGGCGGCTTGGCATTCTTGCGCTTCGCCATCAGCGAGACCGCGGCGAGCACCGGCACCGAAGGCTGGCACACCGCCATCACATGGACATCCGGTCCCAGATGCTCGAGCATCTCTATGACATAGTCGATATAGTCGTCGAGATCGAAGCTGCCCAGATGCTGCGGCACCTGGCGGGCGTCGACCCAGTCGGTGATGTAGACATCGGCATGGGGCAGCAGCGCCTCGACCGTGCCGCGCAGCAGCGTCGCATAATGACCCGACATCGGCGCCACGACGAGAAGCTTCGGCTGCTTGACCGGCTTCCTGCCAGCGGGCCAGGCCTTGGGAAAATGCAGGAGCGAGCAGAAAGTCCTGTCCAGCACGCACTCTTCGGCGACCGACACCTCGGTGCCCGCGACGACGGTGTGGCCGATGCCGAAAGCGGGCTTGCCATAGCGCCGGGTGACGCGCTCGAACATCTCGAGCGAGGCCGCGACCGACCGGCCCATATAGGTCTGGGCGATGGGATTGACCGGATTCTTCCAGAAGACCTGGGCCGCATCGGCCGCCGCGCGCCAGGGCGCCACGGCAGCGTGATTCATCTCATAAAGATAATAGAGCAATTCCCAGATTCCTTGTGGGTGAGGGCATGCCGCAACATGTTACTTATGTAACAAGGCCTTGCTCCCCGGACAACCCGACCATCAGCCTAGAGCCATGCAAAAGCCTGACACCCGATTCGCGCAAGACCTCTTTGTAACCAATTGAAATTACTTACTTATTACCTCACGCAGACCGTCGGCGAGCGCCTTGACGTCGGTGCTGTAGGTGAAATGCCTCACGAACTTGCCGTCGGGGCCCATCAGGTAAAGGATGGTCGAATGATCCATCAGATAATCGGGTGAGTTCTCCGAGCCCTTGGCCTTGGCGTAATAGACGCGATAGGCCTTGGCCACCGCCGCAATATCGGCCTCGGAGCCGGTGAGGCCTGCCATGCGGGGATGGAAGTTCGACACATAGAGCTTCATCGCTTCCGGCGTGTCGCGGGCGGGATCGATGGTGACGAAAATGGGCTGGATCCTGTCGCCGTCGGCGCCCAGCTGGTCGATGGCCGCCGACATCACCTGCAACTCGCCCGGACAGACATCGGGGCAATAGGTGAAGCCGAAGAAGATCAGCATGTATCGCCCGCGGAAATCCTGATCGGTGACCCGCTTGCCGTCCTGGTTGGTCAAGGTGAAAGGCCCGCCCACCAGCGCCGTGCCCGAACCGATGGGACTGCCGGGCCCGCGCGTGAGCCACAGGGCGCCAAGCCCCGTGACCGCGGCGATCAGGAGCACGACAAGAGCAAAGACCAGTTTCTGGCGCGACGGCATGCGCTTGAGCGTCTATCACGCCTCGGGCGGAATGACACCCTTCTTGAAGGCAAAGCAGCCATAGAAGCGGCGCTCGCCGGTCTGGATCACGCAATAGGCCTTGCGAGCCATGTCGTAGAAGGCGAAGCGCTCGATTGAGCCCATGGGCCAGGATTTGCCTTCCGCTTTGTCGATCTCGGCCTGCACCTCGGCCTGGACCGGCGGAATCTCCTTCGGCTTGCCGACAATCTCCATCCGAAGGGCCGGATGCTCGACGAAGCTGTCGAGCGGCATGACGGAGAGAACCGCTCGCGCAGCCCGCGCGGCCGTCACATTGTCGATGCGCAGCAATTTGCCGAGCACCGTCTGGCGCGCCACCGAGTCGGCCGGGAAATTCGTGTCGCAAAGGATGACGTCATCGCCATGGCCCATGGCGCGCAAGGCATGAAGCACGTCGGCATTGAGGGCCGCATCAATCGATTTCAGCATGAGAATTCCCGTGGTTCATTCGCCGTAAGGTATCCAGACATTCTTCACTTGCGTCGCATGGCGCAGATAGACAGGACCCTCGGCCTGGCTCGCATCGAACCAGTCGGTGGCGAGACCATGATCGACCAGCGTGCGCTTGAGATTGGAAGCCGACAGGCGCTCGGCATCGGCGGAGGCCTTGTCGGATCCGAAGACCCAGAGCGCATCGACATCATCATGCTCGGCCAGCGTCTTGACCAGGCTCTGGCGGTCGCCGGTCACGATATTGACCACACCGGCCGGCACATCCGAGGTCTCGAGCACCGTATAGAAATCGGTGGCGGCAAGCGGATGGCGCTCGCTCGGCACGGCGATGACGCGATTGCCCATGGCGATGAGCGGCGCCACCAGGCTGATGAAACCGAGCAATGGCGCTTCGTCGGGACAGATGACGCCAACGACGCCGATCGGCTCTTTCAACGCCAGCGCCAGGCCACGCAAGGGCGGGGTATGAATGTCGCCTTCGAACTTGTCGGCCCAGGCGCCATAGGTGAAGAGCCGCTTGATCGCGGCATCGACCTCGGCAAGCGCCGCTGTACGTCTGGCGCCGGTCATCGCGGCGATGCGCGTGGCGAATTCATCACGCCTGCCGCTCAGATTCTCGGCAATGTAATAGAGGATCTGCGCGCGATTATGGGCCGTCGCCTTCGACCAGGCCTCGGCACCGCGTGCGGCGGCGACCGCGTTGCGGATGTCCTTGCGGTTGCCCTCGCCGACCTCGCCCAGAAGCTCGCCCTTGGGCGACAGAACGGGCCTCGAATAATTGCCGTCCGGCCGCGCCTGCTTGCCGCCGATGAAGAGCTTCGCCGTCCGGTCGATCAGCGGCACTCCCGCACCGGGTTTCGCTTTAAGTGCCGGCAGGGGTTTTGCGGCGCCACGCGGCTTGCGCTTCGCCCAGGCAACGGGCTTCAGATATTCACAGGCGCCCTCGCGGCCGCCTTCGCGGCCGAAGCCCGATTCGCGGTAGCCGCCGAAGCCGGCGCTGGCATCGAAGAGATTAGTGGAATTCACCCAGACGACGCCCGCCTGCAATTTGGGCGCGATGTCGAGGGCAAGACCGATGGTCTCGCTCCACACGCTGGCCGCCAGCCCATAGCGTGTGTTGTTGGCGAGCATGACGGCTTCATCGGGGGTGCGGAAGGTCATCGCCACCAGCACGGGACCGAAGATCTCCTCGCGCGCGACCGTCGAGGCCGGATGCACATTGGTAAGCAAGGTCGGCGGATAGAAGAAGCCCTTGTCGCCCGCGGCACCCGGCGACTGATGGCAGATGGCGCCTTCGGCGATACCTTGCTTCACCAGGCTCTCGATACGCTCGAGCTGCACCTTGTCGACGATGGCGCCCATATCCATCGCCTTGTCGAGCGGATGGCCGACGCGCAATTTGCTCATGCGCGCCTTGAGGCGGGCGAAGAAGCTCTCGGCAATGCCTTCCTGGACGAGGAGGCGCGAGCCCGCGCAGCAGACCTGGCCCTGATTGAACCAGATGGCATCGACGAGGCCCTCGATGGCGCCATCGATATCGGCATCGTCAAAGACGATATAGGGCGATTTGCCGCCGAGCTCCAAAGTGAGCGACTTGCCGGTGCCCGCGGTTTCGCGGCGGATGATGCGGCCGACCTCGGTCGAGCCGGTAAAGGCGATCTTGTCGACATCCTTGTGCTTGACGAGGGCGGCACCCGTCTCGCCATCGCCGGTCACGATGTTGAGAACACCGGGCGGCAGTCCAGCCTGCCCGGCGAGCTCGGCGAAGAGCAGCGCCGAGAGGGAGGTGAATTCGGCGGGCTTCAGCACCACCGTATTGCCGAAGGCCAGAGCCGGCGCCACTTTCCAGGCCAGCATCAGGAAGGGGAAGTTCCAGGGAATGACCTGGCCGACGACGCCGACCGGCTGATAGCCCGCAAACTCAGACTCCTGCAGCTGCGCCCAGCCGGCGTGATGATAGAAATGGCGCGCCGCCAAAGGCACGTCGAGATCGCGCGTCTCGCGCACCGTCTTGCCATTGTCGAGGCTCTCGATCACCGCGAAGAGCCGCGCATGGCGCTGGATCAGGCGGGCGAGCGCATAGAGGTAACGCGCCCGGCCATGACCGCCGAGCCTGGCCCAGCCGGCTTGCGCCTTGCGCGCGGCCTTCACCGCCGCGTCGATGTCGCCGCCCGATCCTTGCGAGAGCTTCGCCAGGACCTTGCCGGTCGCGGGCTCCAGCGTGTCGAAGTGACTCCGGCCATTGACCCATTCGCCGCCAATGAAATGGCGAAAGCCCTTGTCGTGTCTGGCAAGCCAGGCGCGCGCCTCCGCATCGCTCTCCGGCGCCGGGCCGTAATCCATCGTATCGAAATAATGTGCAACGCTCATTCTTGATCCAGCTTTATCCGGCCGCGTGGCGGTTGAAGGCCGAGTATCGGCCGGTGACGTGATGCTCGAGCTGACGCTCGATATCGGCGAGCAGCGAAGAGGCGCCGATGCGGAAGAGATCGGGCTCGAGCCATTCGCGGCCCAGCTCCTCCTTCATGAGGATCTGATAGTTGAGAATGTCCTTCGCCGCCGAGATGCCGCCCGCCGGCTTGAAGCCGACCTTGAAGCCGGTCTGGTCCTGATAGCTCCGGATCATGCGCAGCATGGCGAGCGTGACGAGCAGCGTCGCATTCACCGCTTCCTTGCCGGTCGAGGTCTTGATGAAATCGGCGCCCGCCATCATGCACACCATCGCGGCCTTGGCGACATTGCGCAAGGTCTTGAGATCGCCGGTGGCGAGGATCGCCTTCACATGCGCGTCGCCGCAGGCGGCGCGGAAATCGCGCATCTCGTCATAGAGCGCCTGCCAGTTCTGGGTCAGCGCATATTCGCGCGTGATGACGATGTCGATCTCCTTGGCGCCATCGGCGACGGAAGCCTCGATCTCTCTCAGCTTCACGTCATGCGGAACGAGGCCGGCCGGAAAGCCGGTCGAGACGGCGGCGACCGGAATGCCGGAACCTCTCAGGGCTTCGACCGCGGTCGCGACAAAGCGGTGATAGACGCAGACGGCGCCGGTGGTGATGTGGCGGTCCGCCATGCCGAGCGCTTCGAGGAGATCGGGACGCACCGGGTTAATCGCCTTGGCGCAGAGCCGGCGCACACGCTCGGGCGTGTCGTCGCCCGCGAGCGTCGTCAGATCGATGCAGGTGATGGCCTTGAGCAGCCAGGCTGCCTGCGCATCCTTCTTCACCGTACGGCGCCCGGGAAGAGCGGCGATGCGCCGCTCGGCGGCGGGAAAGTTCAGACGGATATCATCGATGAGATCGAGAGCGAGCGGCATGCCCGCATTGCGGGGCAGGCCATTATGCCCCGGCTTGTTCAACGGCAAGATTGCGACACCAGACATCATCACTCCCTAACTGGCAAGGATGGTAGTTGGCCCGGCGTGCTGGCGCAACCCGCTTATGCCGCTGTCATGCGGCTTGCTCCAAATGTGATGCGCTCGCCGCAAGCCTGGTGATGCCAGCCCAGTCTTGGCCGGCGATCATGGTCTTCGGCGCCATCCACGACCCGCCGACAGTGATCACATTTGTGAGCTTGAGATAGCTCGCTGCATTGTCCGCTGTGATGCCGCCGGTCGGGCAGAACCTGACCTGCGGCAAGGGCGAGATCAGCGCCGCCAAATAGGGAGCACCTCCCGACTGCTCGGCGGGAAAGAACTTCTGCAAAGCGTAACCCTGCTCGAGCAGCATCATCGTCTCGCTCGGCGAGCGTGAAGCGGGCAGGAGCGGCGTAGCGATGGACTGGGCCGCGGCAAGAAGGGCGGGCGTCGCACCAGGCGACACGGCAAAGGCGCAGCCCAGTTCCGCGCTGAGCTTCAGCGAGGCGGCATCGAGCACGGTGCCCGATCCCACGATCGCATTCTTCACCTCCGCCTTGATGGCGCGGATGCAGTCGGGCGCCGCCCTGGTGCGCAAGGTGATCTCGAGCACCGGCAGGCCGCCTTCGACCAGGGCCTTTGCCAAGGGCACCGCATCGGCGACATTCTCGATCACCAGCACCGGCACCACCGGCGCCTGCTGAAGCACGGCCGCAAGGCCCTTCTGACGTTCCTGCATCAATTCACCCTGAAGATAGTGGCGCCTTCATCGGCGCGGTTGACCTGTGAGCGGAAGGGCATGAAGAGCTCACGTCCCACGCCGTGATCATTGCCGGAGAGATCGGCAGTGGCAGCCGAGCGCGATGCCCATTCGGCCGCATCGACCAGCACTTCGAGGCGACCCGCCACCGCATCGAGCCTGATCGTGTCGCCATTGCAGATCTTGGCGATGGCGCCGCCATCAGCGGCTTCCGGCGTCACATGGATGGCGGCCGGCACCTTGCCGGAGGCGCCCGACATGCGCCCATCAGTGACGAGTGCGACGCGGTGACCGCGATCCTGCAGGACACCGAGCGGCGGCATCAGCTTGTGAAGCTCGGGCATGCCATTGGCCTTGGGTCCCTGGAAGCGCACCACCGCCACGACATCGCCCGCAAGCTCTCCCGCCTTGAAGGCCTTCTGCAACTCCTCCTGCGAATGGAAGACGCGCGCCGGCGCCTCGATCACATGACGGTCCTTCGGCACCGCCGAGCTCTTGATGACGGCGCGGCCGATATCGCCATCGAGCACCGCGATGCCACCGGTCCGATCGAAAGGCTCATCGCAGCCGCGCAGGATCGCTCTGTCGCCGCTCACCTTCACCGCCGCGTTCCAGGCGAGCCCCTCCTCCCTGAGCTGCGGCTCGACGAGATAGCCGTCGAGGCCCGTTCCCCATACCGTCTTCACATCCTGATGCAAAAGGCCGGCGCCCAGGAGCTCGCGGATGAGCAGGCCCATGCCGCCCGCCGCATGGAAGTGGTTCACATCGGCCTTGCCATTGGGATAGATGCGGGTGAGCAAGGGAATGATGGCGGAGAGCTCCGCCATGTCTTCCCAGGTGAGATGGATGCCCGCCGCCGCCGCCATGGCGATCAGATGGATCGTATGGTTGGTCGAGCCGCCGGTGGCAAGGAGGCCGACGACGCCGTTCACCACCGTCTTCTCATCGACGACCTGGCCGATCGGCGTGTATTCATTGCCGGTCGCCGCGATGGCGAGCGCGCGCTTCGTGGCGGCGCGGGTGATCTCGTCCCTGAGCGCCGTATTGGGATTGACGAAGGTCGATCCCGGCAGATGCAGGCCCATGATCTCCATGAGCATCTGGTTCGAATTGGCGGTGCCGTAGAAGGTGCAGGTGCCGGGCCCATGATAGGATTGCGCCTCAGCTTCGAGGAGCGCGGCGCGGCCGACCTTGCCCTCGGCGTGGAGCTGGCGGATCTTCGACTTCTCGTCATTGGCAAGACCCGATGTCATCGGCCCTGCCGGAATGAAGACCGCCGGCAGATGGCCGAAGCTCAGGGCGCCGATGATAAGACCGGGCACGATCTTGTCGCATACGCCCAGATAGACGGCCGCATCGAACATCTGATGCGAGAGCGCCACCGCCGCTGACAGCGCTATCACGTCGCGCGAGAACATGGAGAGCTCCATGCCGGCCTCGCCCTGGGTGACGCCGTCGCACATGGCGGGAACGCCGCCCGCGACCTGGGCCGTGGCGCCGGCTTCACGCGCGGCCGCGCGGATGATCTCGGGGAAGCGCTCGAAAGGCTGGTGCGCCGAAAGCATGTCATTGTAAGCGGTGACGATTGCGAGATTGGCGGCAGCGCCTTCGCGCAGCATCGCCTTGTCCGAGGGACCGCAAGCAGCGAAGCCATGGGCGAGATTGGCGCAGCCAAGGCGCGCCCGGCGTGGCGTGTTCTCCCGCGCCTTTTCGATACGGTCGAGATAGCGCCGGCGCGAGGCGCTGCTGCGCTTAACGATCTTGTCTGTGATTGCCGCGATTTTTTCGGTGACCGGCATGATGGCCTCCTATCAGGGGCTCCAGTAGAGAATGACGGGCTCGCGCGATTTCAGGAAGGCGCGGATCGGCATGTCCTTCACCGGGCCGGGCTTCTCCGCCGCTTCGAGCACCTTGAGCTTCTCGTCACCCTCGATGTGGAGCGCCACGAAATTGCTGTCGAGCAGGATCGGCAAAGTGAAGGTGATCCGCTTTTCCGGATAGCCCGGCGCCGTCATGGTGACGAGGCGCTCCTTGCCGACAATATCGAGCGCCTGGGTCAGGTGATCACCGCCGGGCAGGAACGACGCCGTATGGCCGTCTGTGCCCATGCCCAGGACGACCACATCGAACGGCCCGAGACCGCTCGTATCGACATTCTCATAGAGCGGCACGAAACGCGCCGAAGCAGCCTTGGCCTGCATGAGATAATCGCGCACGAGCTTGGCGTTGGAGCGCTCATCGGTCGAGCGCACGCAACGCTCGTCGACCAGCGTGATGGTGACGCGCGCCCAGTCGATCCTGCTGCGCGCCAGGAAGTGAAAGAAGAGCTTGGGCGTCGTGCCACCGGAAACGGCAAGCTGCGCCGAACCGCGATCGGTGATGACGCCCGAGAGATAGGCCGCCACATCGGAGGCCAAAGCGGCGGCAAGTTCCTTCCTGGTCGCGAACAGCTTACGTTCGGATATCAACGCGCATCATCCTCATGCCAGGTGCGGCCGTCACGTTCGATCAACGCCACCGCCGCCGCGGGACCCCAGGTGCCCGCCGTGTAGGGTTTCGGCAGATCCGCCGATTCCGCCCATTCGTCGAGAATGGGATCGATCCAGTTCCACGCCGCCTCGACCTCGTCGCGGCGCATGAACAAAGTCTGGTTGCCGCGCACCACATCGAGGATAAGACGTTCATAGGCGTCCGGGTTCCGCACGCCAAAGGCTTCGGCAAAACTCATATCGAGCGGTACGTGCTGCAAACGCATGCCGCCCGGGCCCGGATCCTTGATCATGAGCCAGAGCTTCACACCCTCATCGGGCTGCAGACGGATCACCAGCCGGTTGGTCTCGATCGGCCCGGCGCTGTCGTCGAAGACCGAATGCGGGATGGGCTTGAAGGTGACGGCGATCTCGGAGACGCGCGACGGAAGGCGCTTGCCGGTGCGCAAATAGAAGGGCACGCTGTTCCAGCGCCAGCTGCCGATCTCGGCCTTGAGCGCCACGAATGTCTCGGTCTTGCTCGCCGGCGAGCCCAACTCATCGAGATAGCCCGGAACGGCGCCGCCGGCAGAGGCGCCGGCGCGATACTGGCCGCGCACCGTCATGTTGGCGCCATTATGGGCGACGATCGGGCGCAGGGATTTCAGCACCTTCAGCTTCTCGTCGCGCACCGCATCGGCGTCGATCGAGCGCGGCGGCTCCATGGCCACGAGGCAGAGCAGCTGCAGCATGTGGTTCTGCACCATGTCGCGCAAGGCGCCTGCCGTGTCGTAGTAGCCGGCGCGGCCCTCGACACCCAGCGTCTCGGCGACCGTGATCTGCACGTGATCGATGTGATCGGCGTTCCACAAGGGCTCGAACAGCGCATTGGCGAAACGCAACGCCATCAGATTCTGGACGGTCTCCTTGCCGAGATAATGATCGATGCGATAGACGCGACTCTCCGGGAACACCTTGCCGATCGCATCATTGACGGCGCGCGCCGATTCGAGATCCTTGCCGATCGGCTTCTCGATCACCACGCGGCTCTTCGGCGTCACCAGATTGTTCTTGCCGATCCGCTCGCAGATCGGCCCGAAAAGATCGGGCGAGGTCGCGAGATAGAAGACCCGAATACGGTCTTCACCGGATTTCAGCGCCTTGGCGAGCCCTTCCCATCCCTTGTCCTGGGTGGCATCGAGCGTGACATAGGAGACGCGCTTGAGGAATGTGTCGATCTCGGCCGCGCTGCGTTCCTTCTCCGTTATATGAGCTTCGAGCGCCTTGCGGGCGAAGGCCCGGTAGTCGTCATCGCTCATGGCGCGGCGCGATACGGCGAGGATGCGGGCGCCCGGCGGGATCTGACCGGCCTGGTCGCGGTGATAAAGGGCGGGCAGAATCTTGCGCTGGGCCAGGTCGCCCGTCGCGCCGAAGACTGCCAAATCGAAAATATCGACAGGAATGATACGCGTGGTCATTTTTTGTGCAGTGCAATATAAAGCGAGCTGACTGTATTAGTCTCTGGAACCGCCACAGACAACAATAAAGGGGCGTGGAGGCCGGTTTTCCGTCCGAGCACGCGCTAAATGAAAGAATCCGATCACGCTGATCGCATCAGGTCTAAATGAGCTGAAGTGATCGGTGATCTACCCTTGACGTTACAGCCTTAAGCCTGTTTGACCCGTGACCGTGCCCGACCTGCCCATCGAAGCCATTTTGCCAAGCCTGGCCCAAGCCTTAGCCGGACATGCGAATGTCGTCCTGGCGGCCGAACCAGGGGCCGGTAAAACGACGCGCGTCCCCCTGGCCCTCCTGGCCGAGCCCTGGCTCGGCACCGCAAAGATCGTGATGCTGGAACCGCGGCGGCTGGCGGCGCGCGCCGCCGCCTCCCGCATGGCGCAGACGCTGGGCGAGCAGGTCGGCGCCACGGTCGGCTATGCGGTGCGGCTCGACCGCAAGGTTTCAGCCCAGACCCGCATCGAAGTGGTCACCGAGGGCATCCTGACACGACGGCTACAGGCCGATCCCGCGCTCAGCGATGTCGGCCTCCTGATCTTCGATGAGTTCCATGAAAGGAGCCTCGATGGCGATCTGGGCCTCGCACTGGCCCTCGATGCGCAAGCGGCGTTGCGCGAGGATCTGAGGATCCTGGTCATGTCGGCAACCCTCGATGAGGCGCGGCTGTCGAAACATCTGGGCCATGCGCCGGTTGTCTCGGCGCCCGGACGGCATTTTCCGGTCGAGACGCGCTATGGCGAGCGCTCCGAACGAGCAGCACTGTCGCGTGAGGTGGCGCGCGCCATCCGCAGCAATCTCAGCGAAGCCAAGGGCGGCGTGCTCGCCTTCCTGCCCGGCGAGGCGGAGATCAGGCGCACCGAGGATGCGCTGAACGAGACGCCGCTCCCGGCCAAGGTCATGCCGCTCTATGGCGCGATGGCTCTCGCCGACCAGGACGCCGTGCTCAAGCCCTCAAGCGATGGCACGCGCAAGGTGGTGCTGGCGACGACAATCGCCGAAACGAGCCTCACCATTGACGGCATCGACATGGTGATCGATTCAGGCCTCAAGCGGGCGCCACGTTTCGATCCCGCCACGGGCATGACGGCACTCGCCACGGTGCGCGTTTCGCAAGCCTCCGCCGATCAGCGGCGCGGGCGCGCCGGGCGGCAAGGCCCCGGCATCTGCATCAGGCTGTGGCCCGAGCAGGAGATGCGGGCGCTCAAGGCACATGACGAGCCGGAAATCCTGATTGCCGATCTCTCGCCCCTGATGCTCGAGCTCGCCAACTGGGGGGTCAGCGACGCCTCCGCCTTGCGCTTCCTCGATCCGCCGCCTCCGGCCGCCGTGGCGCAGGCGCGCGACCTGCTCATCGCCCTCGATGCCCTCGATGCCAAAGGCGCCATCACGCCGATGGGCCGGCTGATGGCGAAACTGCCCCTGCATCCGCGCCTTGCCCATATGATCGCGCGTGCCAGGGAGCTCAATTCAGGCGCGCTCGCCGCCGATCTCGCTGCCTTGCTGTCGGAACGCGATCTTCTCGGCCGCGATGCCGGCGCCGATATCGGCGAGCGGCTCAATGCGCTCCGTCGCGGCACGATCAACAAAGCTCTGCGCGAGCGCATCAGGGCGGCGGCGCGGCAGATCCGCGGTATTGCCGGCATCGCCGAGGGCGGTCAGCCCGATCTGTCGCCCGGCGCGCTCGTCGCACTCGCTTGGCCTGACCGCGTCGCGCAAGCACGAGGCGCGCGGGGCCGCTTCCGCCTGTCGGGCGGCGGCGGCGCCATCCTGGCGGAGCATGATCCCCTGGCGCGCGAGGATTTCCTTGCCGTGGCGACGACCGATGGCATGACGGGCGATCAGAAGATCTTCCTCGCCGCGGCGCTTTCGCGCGATGAGATCGAGAGCCTCTTTGCCGGTCACATCGCCACCAGCGACATCGTGCGCTGGGACGGACGGCAAGGCGTCGTCGTCGCCAACCGCCAGCGCAAGCTTGGCGCGCTTGTCCTCGACGACCGGGCGCTCGCCTCGCCCGATCCGGACGCGATCGCCGCCGCCATGACCAAGGGTGTCGAAGAGATGGGCCTGCCGTCGCTACCCTGGAGCGATGCCGCCCAGACGCTCCGGGCGCGGGCAAGGTTCCTGCGGCGGATCTTTCCGGAGGATGGCTGGCCCGATCTCGGCGACGACGCCCTGCTCGCAACGCTCGATGAATGGCTTGCCCCCTATCTCGCTGGCATGACGCGGCGAGCGCATCTCGAACGGCTCGACATGTTCGCCATCATCCAGGGCCTCATCCCGCATGAGCTGAAACGGCGGATCGACAGGCTGGCGCCCCGGCATGTCGCCATTCCCTCAGGCGCCGAAATCACGATCGACTATGAAAGTGACGGCGATCCTGTCCTGCGGGCACGGCTGCAGGAAATGTTCGGTCTCGCCGACACGCCGCGCATCGCCGATGGCCGGGCCGCCTTGCGCATCGAGCTCCTCTCGCCGGCCAGGCGACCGCTGGCGGTGACGCAGGACCTGAAAAGCTTCTGGGCCAATGCCTATCCGCAGGTGCGATCGGAGATGCGCGGGCGCTATCCCAAGCATCCCTGGCCGGAAGACCCGCTCAACACGCCGGCGGTGAAGCCCAACCGAGTACGATAGCAGGTGAATTAGCCCCATCATTTTGTCATCCCGGCGAAAGCCGGGACCCCCTGAATAGAATCAACCGGGCGGTGCTGCCCGCGCTTCGCCAATTCAATGGATCCCGACTTGCGTCGGGATGACGGATTGTGGATGGGTGCGAGACGTCTCCTCGACTGACTGCCGGAACCCTCGGCACCTGCTGACAGTTTATGGTTCTGTTATCCGGCATAATGCCCGCCAGAGGAGACTCACATGGCGGAAAAATCTCCAACCATCGCCCGTATCTGGCGCGGTCGCGTCGCAGCCGCGAGAGCCGACGAATATGCACGCTATCTCTATGAAGCCGGCATCAGGCCGCTGGAGGAGAAAGCCCTCGGCGTCGAGCAGCTGCGCGAGGATCGCGCCACAGAGAGCGAATTCATCACCATCTCCTATTGGGAAAATATCGAGGCGATGTCGCGTTTTGCCGGCAAGGACCCGCGCAAGATCCATCACCTGCCGCGTGATCCCGAATTCCTGATCGAGCTTCCCGAAACCGTGCAGATCCTCGCCATCACCTTCCGTTACGGCCGGGCCATAGGCGCGGCGGGCTGAAGGCCCCACAAAGGAAAATTCGCCAAATGGCGCCTGACCCTATAAAAGGTCACGGCTCCCATCCCCATATAGGCCCGACCGCTCCACCAGCTGCGAATTTCCCATGCAACCGATCGTCTCCATATCCGACGTCTCGAAGACCTATGCCACGGGCTTCGAAGCGCTCAAGCACGTCACCCTCGACATCCATAAAGGCGAGATCTTCGCGTTGCTCGGCCCCAATGGCGCCGGCAAGACGACGCTGATCAGCATCATCTGCGGCATCGTGCGCGCCTCGACCGGGCGCGTGATCGCCGATGGACATGACATCATCGGCGAATACCGCCAGGCGCGCTTCAAGATCGGCCTGGTGCCGCAGGAGCTGACGACGGATGCCTTCGAGACGGTGTGGGCGACGGTAACGCATAGCCGCGGCCTGTTCGGGCGCAGCAGCAATCCCGCTTACATCGAGAAGGTGCTGAAGGACCTGTCGCTGTGGGACAAGAAAGACAGCAAGATCATGACGCTGTCGGGCGGCATGAAGCGGCGGGTGATGATCGCCAAGGCGCTGAGCCACGAGCCGACCATCCTGTTCCTCGACGAGCCGACCGCCGGCGTCGATGTCGAGCTCCGGCGCGACATGTGGAATCTGGTGCGCTCGCTGCGCGAGAGCGGCGTCACCATCATCCTCACCACGCATTATATCGACGAGGCGGAAGAGATGGCCGACCGTGTCGGCGTCATCAACAAAGGCGAGATCATCCTGGTCGAGGAAAAGAAGGCGCTGATGCGCAAGCTCGGCAAGAAGGAGATCACGCTCGAGCTGGCGAAGGCGCTCGACAGGATCCCCGATGCACTCGCCCATCACAAGCTCGATCTCTCCGCCGACGGCCATGAGCTCACTTACAGCTATGACACGCAGGGCGAGCGCACCGGTATCACGACACTGTTGCATGACCTGGCCGAGGCCGGCATCCGCTTCCGCGACCTCAACACGAAACAGAGTTCGCTCGAAGAGATCTTCGTCAATCTGGTGAGGGAACGGTCATGAATCTCCACGCCGTCCGCGCCATCTACAAATTCGAGATGGCCCGCACCTTCCGCACGCTGCTGCAGAGCGTCGTCTCGCCGGTGCTGTCGACCTCGCTCTATTTCGTCGTCTTCGGCGGCGCCATCGGTTCGCGCATCGCCGAGATCGACGGCGTCACCTATGGCGCCTTCATCGTGCCAGGCCTCATCATGCTGTCGCTCCTGACGCAGAGCATCTCGAACGCCTCCTTCGGCATCTATTTCCCGAAATTCATCGGCACGATCTATGAACTGCTCTCGGCGCCGGTCTCCTCGCTCGAGATCGTGATCGGCTATGTGGGGGCGGCGGCGACCAAATCCGCCATGCTCGGCCTCATCACGCTCGCCACCGCCGCCTTCTTCGTGCCGCTCCATATCGAGCATCCGGTGTGGATGCTGGCCTTCCTGTTCCTGACCTGCATCACCTTCAGCCTGTTCGGCTTCATCATCGGCATCTGGGCCAGGAATTTCGAGCAGTTGCAGCTCATCCCGCTCCTCATTGTGACCCCACTCGCCTTTCTGGGCGGCAGCTTCTACTCGATCGACATGCTGCCGCCTCTCTGGCGCACGATCTCGCTCGCCAATCCGGTCGTCTATCTGGTCAGCGGCTTCCGCTGGAGCTTCTTCGGCACCGCCGATGTCGGGATCCAGATCAGCCTCGCCATCACACTGCTGTTCCTGGTGGCCTGCCTCGCCATCGTCACCTGGATCTTCAGGACGGGATACCGGCTGAAGAATTAGGCCAGCGATCCGCTCACTCCAATTTCGTCATCCCGGCGAAAGCCGGGGTGACGATCTTGGTTGTTGTCAGAGCCAGGATTTGCCGTGCTCCAGCGGCGCGATCCCTAGATGCTTCGCAATCGTCTGGCCGATATCGCTAAAGCCATCGCGGCGGCCGAAGCTTCCCGGTGCTGCGCCCGGCGCGAAAGTGAGGATGGGCACGCATTCGCGGGTGTGGTCGGTGCCGCGCCAGGTCGGATCGCAGCCATGATCGGCGGTGATGATAAGGAGATCGCCCGGCTTCAGCCGCGCCAGCGCCTGCGGCAGCTCGGCATCGAAGGCCTCGAGCGCCGCGCCATAACCGCGTGCGTCGCGGCGATGGCCATAGAGCATGTCGAAATCGACGAAGTTGGTGATGACGAGGCCGCCTTCCTTGAGATCGGGCATGGCGGCAAGCGTCGCCTCGAACAGCGCGTCATTGCCCACCGCCTTGATCTCGGTGCCGGTGCCGGAATGGGCATAGATGTCGCCGATCTTGCCGATCGAGATTACTTCGCGCCCGGCCGCGCTCAAGCAATCGAGCAAGGTCGGCGAGGGCGGCGGGATCGAATAATCCTTGCGGTTGCCGGTGCGGGTGAAATCGCGCGCATCGGCGCCGACGAAGGGTCTGGCGATCACGCGGCCGATATTCAGTTCATATGAGAGCTCGCGCGCGATCTCGCAGACTTCATAAAGACGCTCGAGGCCGAAGGTCTCCTCATGTGCTGCGATCTGGATCACCGAATCGGCCGAGGTGTAGATGATCGGCTTCGATGTCTCCATATGCTCCTCGCCGAATTCGGCGATGATATCGGTGCCCGATGCATGTGTGTTGCCGAGAAGTCCCGGCAATTCGGCGCGCGCGATGATCGCATCGGTGAGCGTCCTGGGGAAGCACGGCACGGTTTTCGGGAAATAGCCCCAGTCGAAGGTCACCGGCACACCGGCAATCTCCCAGTGGCCGGACGGCGTGTCCTTGCCGTTGGATTTCTCGACGCCAAAACCCCATTGGCCCTTGAGCGGCGTTCCGGCATCGAAACCTTTCAGCATATGACCGCTGGCCGCTTGGGCGGCGTGAGCAAGGCCCAGGGATGCGAGGTTCGGCAAAGAAAGCCCGACTTGCGCCGCGATATGGCCCAGCGTGTTCGATCCCTTGTCGCCGAAGCGCTCGGCATCGGGCGCGCCGCCTATGCCGACGGAATCGAGGATGAAAAGAAAAGCGCGGCTCATAGGGTCTCAGGCCCGATGCGGGTCAATACCGGCGATGATACGGCCGGCGCCTTGCCAAAGCGATAGGCCTTGCGGACCATATCGGCGGCGCGCGCAAATGAAGCCTCGTCGCGGGCATGGACGAGACCCAATGGATGATCGCGGCCAGCAGGTGCCGCAAGGCCGGCAAGGCCGGTCAGGCCGACGGCGTGATCGATCCTGTCGCTCGCCACGCGGCGGCCGCCACCGAGCTCGATCACCGCAATGCCAAGCGCGCGCGTATCGATATGGCTGACGATGCCTTCGGCCTCCGCCATCACCGGCCGGATGATGGGTGCCTTGGGCAGCAGCGATTTGTGCTTCTCGAGAATATCCTTAGGCCCCCTCAGAGCGCGGGTCATGGCGGCGAAACGCTCCGCGGCAGCGCCTGAGGTCAGCGTTTTCTCCAGAGAAACCGAACCCTCAGCGGCATTTTTCGCCAGGCCGGCCAGGACCAGAAGCTCGGCGCCGAGCGCCACGGTCACGGCATGGAGGCGCGCATCGCGCTTCTCGCCGGTCAGATAATCAAGCGCATTGGCGACCTCGACGGCATTGCCGGCAGCACTTGCCAGAGGCTCGTTCATGTCGGTGATGAGGGCGGAGGTCCTGAGGCCGGCGCCATTGGCGACGCTGACCAGACTCTCGGTCAGCTCGCGCGCCGCTTCGGCCGTCGCCATGAAGGCGCCGGTGCCGGTCTTCACATCGAGGACGAGCTCTTCCAGTCCTGCCGCCAGTTTCTTCGACAGGATGGAGGCAGTGATGAGCGGCACCGATTCCACCGTGCCGGTGACGTCGCGAATAGCATAGAGGCGCTTGTCGGCGGGCGCCAGATCGGCGGTCTGGCCGATGATGGCGCAGCCCACTTCCTTCACCACCTTGCGGAACAGATCGATATCGGGCTGCGAGACATAGCCCGGAATGGAATCGAGCTTGTCGAGCGTGCCGCCGGTATGGCCGAGGCCACGGCCGGAGATCATCGGCACCGCCGCACCCGCCGCCGCCAGCATCGGCGCCAGCATGAGCGAGACATTGTCGCCAACGCCGCCGGTCGAATGTTTGTCGACGATGGGCCGGCCGATGTCTTTCCACGACAGAACGGTGCCAGAATCGCGCATCGCGCGGGTGAGCGCCACCGCTTCGGCGCGCGTCATGCCGCGCAGGAACACCGCCATGGCGAAGGCGGCGGCCTGGCCTTCCGAGACTTCATTGCGGGTCAGGCCGGAAATGAATTCGGCGATATCGGCAGAAGCAAGCTCCCTGCCGTCGCGCTTCTGGCGGATGAATTCCTGGGCAAGCATCAGATGGGATCCTTACCCTCGCCCCTCGAAGAGGGGAGAGGGAGGGACCCATTGCGCAGCAATGGGAGGGTGAGGGGCTTCGTTGGAATTGTGTCGCGTAGGATGAGAGAACAGCATGAGACTTCGCACAGGCCCCTCACCCTTCCCGCCGCTTTGCGGCTGGCCCCTTCCCTCTCCCCGCTTCGCGGGGCGAGGGTATTGAGCGAAGTCGTCACGAACCCTCTCCTGCAGCACAGAAGCGTGTCAGCAGCTTCACCATGTCATCCACCGCCTTGACGCCTTCGCTCTTGGTTTCCTCGTGACTGGGGCTGGCGCCCTCGATCCCCGCGCCGAGATTGGTGATGACCGAGAGGCCCGCAACCTTGAGGCCGAAACGGCGCGCCAGGATGACTTCCGGCACCGTCGACATGCCCACCGCATGGGCGCCCCAGGATTGCGCCATGCGGATCTCGGCCGGCGTCTCGAAGCTCGGGCCCGAGAACCAGACATAGACCCCCTCGTGAAGCTCGATGGCTTCGGCCCTGGCGGCGGCGCGCAAGGCATCGGCGAGCTTCACGTCATAGGCCGCGGTCATCGGCACGAAGCCCTTGTCGCCCTCTTCGCCGATCAACGGATTCATGCCGGAGAAATTGATGTGATCGGTGATCAGCATGATGCTGCCCGGCCGCATCTTGGGCTGAAGCGAGCCCGCGGCATTGGTGAGGATGATTTGGGTGACGCCCAGCAACTGCAGCGACTCGATCGCCGGGCGCATCACCGCGGCGTCCCCCTTCTCATAGGGATGGCCGCGCCCGCGCAGCACGAGCACCGGCTTGCCGGCGAGCAGACCGGCGAAGACTTCGCCCGAATGTCCGGAGATTTTCGGCTGCGGGAATTCCGGCAGGTCGCGATAGGGAATGCGCAGTGGTGCCGTCACCGCGTCGGCCACCGGCCCCAGGCTCGACCCCAGGACGATCGCAGTCTCTGGACGCAGCGTTCCCAGCCTTTGCCGCAATATGTCGACGGCCCTGATCATGCGAGATTCTCCGGCCCGAAGGAGGATGGCAGCAATTCCTCGAGCGTGAAGCTCTTCTTCACCATGCCCGTCTCGTCGCAGACATGGATGGCGAGACCGGGGCTTCCGAATTCGCGCAATTTCTGCCGGCAGCCGCCGCAGGGCGTCACCAGCCCCTCGCCTGCGCCGACCACGGCCGCCTCGACGATCTTGCGACCACCGGCCAGGACCATCGCCGCGACGGCGCCGGCTTCGGCGCAGGTGCCTTGCGGATAGGCGGCGTTCTCGACATTGCAGCCGGCATGGATGGCACCCGTCTCATCCTTCACCGCCGCACCTACGAGGAAGCGCGAATAGGGCGCGTAAGCCTTTGACCGCGCTGCGACGGCCGCGGCAATGAGGGGTTTGTCCGCCATTATTTTTCCTTCACATAGGGCACGCCGCCGGCCTTGGGAGCGACAGCATGGCCGATGAAGCCCGCCAGCAAGACGACGGTCAGAATATAGGGCACTGCCTGCATGAGCTGCACCGGCACGGTGCCGATGCCGGCAATCGGCACGCCCTGCAATCTGATGGAGATGGCATCCAGCACACCAAACAGGAGACAGGCCCACATGGCCGGAACGGGGCGCCATTTGGCGAAGATGAGTGCCGCCAGCGCGATGAAGCCCTTGCCCGCCGTCATATGCTCGATGAAGCCGGCGCTCTGCGCGATCGAGAGATAAGCGCCGGCGAAGCCGCAGAGAATGCCGCAACAGGCGACAGCGGCATAGCGCATGGACGGCACCGAGATCCCGGCGGTGTCGACGGCGGCGGGATTCTCGCCCACCGCCCGGAGCCTGAGGCCGAAGCGGGTGCGGTAGAGCAGCCACCAGGTGATCGGCACGGCGAGGAAGGCCAGATAGACGAGGATGTTCTGGCCGGAGAGGATCTGCGAATAGATCTGTCCGAGCACCGGCACGCCGCGCAAGGCGTCGGCGAAAGGCCAGGCATAGCCCATGAAGCGCGCGTCATTGGTGAGCTGCGGCGTCTGGCCGCCGAGTTTGAACCAGGTCTCGCCCAATTGCGCAGTAAGGCCGGCGGCGATGAAATTGATCGCCACGCCGGACACGATCTGGTTGCCGCGATGGGTGATCGAAGCGAAGCCGTGGATCAGCGCGAACAATACCGAAGCCAGGATGGCGGCGAGAAGACCCAGCCAGGCGGAGCCGGTGAGGGCGGCAATGGTGCCGGCGGTGAAGGCGCCAACCAGCATCTTGCCTTCGAGGCCGATATCGAACACCCCGGCACGTTCGGAATAGAGACCGGCAAGACAAGCGAAGAGCAGCGGCACCGAGAAGCGGATCGCCGAGCCTGACACCTGGGCTATGAGATCGAGCCATTCCATGGCGTTACTGTTTCAGCTCCCAAACCCGTTCAATTACCCAATCAATGGATCCCGGCTTTCGCCGGGATGACGGTAGAGTGGGGTATCCACAATCTTTCCATCGCATCACTAAGCCTCCCTCGCCTTGAAGCGTGAGCCCTGGAAGAGCCGCGCGATCTGCGGGCGGAACATGTGCTCGAGCGCGCCGGCGAAGAGGATGACGAGGCCCTGTATGACCACGATCATGTCGCGGGTGACAGTCGGCTTGTCGAAGGAAAGATCGGCGCCGCCCTGATAGAGCGCGCCGAACAGAATGGCGGCGAGCACGATGCCGAAAGGATGCGAGCGGCCCATCAGCGCCACCGCGATGCCGACGAAGCCATAGCCGGCGGTGAATTCGAGCAGCAATCGGTTCTGCGATCCCATGATCTCGTTGAGCGCCAGGAAGCCCGACAGCGCGCCCGAGATCAGCATGGCGATGATGATGAGACGCGGCGGCTTCATGCCGGCATAGGTGGCGGCGGCCGGATTGGCGCCGAGCACGCGCAATTGATAGCCGAGCGTCGTGTGCCAGAGCATCAGCCAGATGACGACGGCGCAGATCAGCGCCCAGAGGAAGGACAGGTTGAGCGGCGAGCGGGCGATCTCGATGCCGAGGCCGGCGAAGACATCGTGGATGAGCGGCAAATGGGCATTGGGATCGAAAGTGCGGGTCTCGGGATTCATCGATCCCTTGGGTGACATCACATTGACGAGCAGATAGATCATCAAGGCGGAGGCGATGAAATTGAACATGATGGTGGTGATCACCACATGGCTGCCGCGCTTCGCCTGCAGATAGGCCGGGATGAAGGCCCAGGCGGCGCCGAACAGCGCCGCCCCTATGATGGCGAGCGGGATGACGATCACCATCGGCAGGAAGCCGAGCGGCAAGCAGACCAGCGCCACGCCCAAGCCCCCCAGATAGGCCTGGCCTTCGGCGCCGATATTGAACAGGCCGGCATGGAAGGCGACGGCGAAGGCAAGCCCGGTGAAGATGAAGTTCGTCGTGTAGAACAGCGTGTAGCCCAGTCCCGAACCGTAGCCGAAGGCGCCGTTCAGCATGATGCCGACGCTTTCGATCGGCGATTCGCCAATGGCGAGGAAGACAAGGCTGGTGACGAGGAAGGCGGCGATGAGGTTGATCAGCGGAATGAGGCCGAGATCGACCCAGCGCGGCAATTCTCGCGACGGCCCGCTCATGCCGCCGCCCCTGCCATCATCAGGCCGATCTGCTTCTCCGGCGTCTCGGGCGCGCATTCGCCGGTGATGTCGCCGCCGCACATGACCAGCACGCGGTCGGCAAGCCCCCTGATCTCGTCGAGCTCGACGGAAACCAGCAGCACCGCCTTGCCGCGGTCACGCATGGCGATGAGGCGCTTGTGGATGAATTCGATGGCGCCGATATCGACGCCGCGCGTCGGCTGGCCGACGATCAGGAGATCGGGGTCCTGCTCGATCTCGCGTGCCAGCACGATCTTCTGCTGATTGCCGCCGGAAAACAGGCCGAGACGCAGATTGGGGTCCTGCGGCCTGACGTCGAAATCCTGCATCTTCTTCTCGGTATCGGATCTGATGGCGCGGCGATCCTGGAAGATGCCCTTCTGGTAGAGCTCATCACCGTGATAGCCCAGGATCACATTCTCGCAGGCATCGAAGGATGTCACGATACCGAGGCGGTGGCGGTCCTCCGGCACATGGGCGAGCTTCTGGGCGCGGGCTTCCGCCGCATCGCAGGGCAGAGGCTTGCCATTGAGCCGTATCTCGCCTGAGGAAGGCGGCCTGATGCCGGTGATCGCTTCCAGCAATTCACTCTGGCCGTTGCCCGCCACACCGGCAATGCCGACGATCTCGCCGGCGCGCACCACGAAAGACACGCCGTTGACCTTGGTCGTGCCGGAGGCATCCTTCACCACGAGATTCTTCACTTCAAGCACCGTGCGGCCGGGTTCGCGCTCGGATTTGACGACCCGCAGCAGCACGCGTCTTCCGACCATGAGCTCGGCGAGCTGCTCGGGCGATGTGTCCGCGGTCGCGACCGTCGAGATCATCTCGCCGCGGCGCATGACCGAGACACGGTCGGTGACCGCCATGATCTCCTTGAGCTTGTGGGTGATGAGGACGATGGTCTTGCCCTGCGCCTTGAGCTGCCTGAGGATGCGGAAGAGATGATCGGCCTCACTGGGGGTGAGCACGCCGGTCGGCTCGTCGAGGATGAGCACGTCGGCGCCGCGATAAAGCGCCTTCAGAATCTCGACACGCTGCTGCAACCCGACGGGAAGATCATCGATGACCGCATCGGGGTCGACCTGCAGACCATAGTCCTTCTCGAGACGCTCCAGCTCGCGGCGCGCCTTGGCGAGCCCGCTATTGAGGACGAAGCCGCCCTCGGCGCCGAGAACGACATTCTCGAGCACCGTGAACTTGCCGACCAGCATGAAATGCTGATGCACCATGCCGATACCGGCCTTTATGGCATCGGTGGGGCTCATGATGCGCGTCACCTCGCCGTCGACACTGATCTCGCCGGAATCGGCCTGGTAGAAGCCGAACAGGATCGACATCAAGGTCGACTTGCCGGCGCCATTCTCGCCGACAATGCCGTGAATGGTGCCCTTCCCGATTTCGAGCGAGATGTCCCTGTTGGCGTGGACAGGCCCGAAGCGCTTGTCGATATGGGCAAGCGCGATGGCGGGAGGTGCCGCCATCGCCTTGGTGGATGCCATTATCCGGACCCGGTCAATAGGGGCAGGCCGAATCCGACATGTAATCGTGGACCTGGACCGTGCCGGCCTTGATGTCGGCCTCGGCCTTGTCCACCGCCGCCTTCATTTCGGGGGTGATCAGCGGCTTGTTGTTGTCGTCGAGCGCCCAGCCGACGCCGCCTTCGGCGAGGCCGAGCACCGTGACGCCAGCCTTGAAGGTACCGTCCTGGCCGGCCTTGAAGACATTGTAGGTCGCTACGTCGACGCGTTTCAGCATCGAGGTCAGCACCTTGCCCGGATGCAGGCCGTTCTGGTTCGAATCGACGCCGATGCCGAGCTTGCCGGCATCCGCCGCCGCCTGCAGCACGCCGATGCCGGTGCCGCCGGCCGCGTGGTAGACGACATCGGCGCCACGGTCGAATTGCGACTTGGCGAGCTCACCGCCCTTCACCGGATCCGTCCAGGCAGCACCCGTGGTCCCGGTCATGTTCTGGAAGACCTCGTCATCCTTGGCGGTGGCCTTGACGCCGCCGACATAGCCGCAGGCGAAGCGGCGGATGAGCGGGATGTCCATGCCGCCGACAAAACCGACCTTGCCCGTCTTCGACGCAAGTGCCGCCAGCACGCCGACCAGGTAGCTGCCTTCATGCTCCTTGAACACGATGGAGGCGACATTCGGCGCATCGACCACCATGTCGATGATGGCGAAATGCGTATCGGGGAACTCGGCCGCGACCTTCTTCACCGCCTCGGCATGGCTGAAGCCGATGGCGACGACCGGCGAAAATCCGCGCTCGGCGAATTTGCGCAGGGCCTGCTCGCGCTGGCTGTCATTCTGGATCTCGAAATCCTGGAAAGCGATGCCAGTGTCGGCCTTGAACTTCTCGGCCCCCACATAAGCGCTTTCGTTGAAGGATTTGTCGTTGCGGCCGCCGAGATCGTAGACGACCGCCGGCTTCACCTCGGCCGCCAAGCTCGCGCCCGCCATCAATGCCGTCATGGCAACGGCCGCAAACAGCTTCCTGATCATTTAGAACCTCCCTGAGGGTTTTATCTTTGCTCCAGCTTGAGCGCGGAACCGGCGATCGAGGAACCTGCCCCTCCGGCCCGGCGTTCAAGCCTTCGACCCGGGCCACCCGGCACCAGGATTGCCCCAGTTTGACGCCAGACTCGCGTCATTTGCAAGGAGCCTGAAGAATAACCCACGGCTGCAATGCCTTGAAATAAGGCGCCTCCCGCAACATATTAGCCATAACCGTCCGGTGCCTCACGGGGGCCGGGCAAGTGAGCTGCTTTTTGAAGGGCCCGTCATGACTCGCCTGTCGCTGTTCTCCAGCCCGTATCTGCTCGGATTCGACGATTTCGAACGCATCGTGGACCGCGCGGCCAAATCGGCGAATGACGGCTATCCGCCCTATAACATCGAACGCGTCGCCAGGGCCGACAACGCGCCTGAGAAATTCCGCATCACGCTGGCGGTCGCCGGCTTTTCGCGTGACGAGCTTGAAATCACGATCGAAGAGAACCAACTCATTATAAGGGGCCGGCAAGTGGATGACGGCTCCCGGGCCTACCTCCACCGCGGCATTGCCGCCCGCCAGTTCCAACGGGCTTTCGTCCTGGCGGAGGGTGTCGAAGTGAAAAGCGCCCAACTGGAGAACGGTCTGCTCGCCATCGATCTCGAGCGGCCGGAACCGCAGAGGATCGTGCGTAAGATCGACATCAAAGGAGTCTGAGCCATGACCGGACCCGAAACCGAGAAGAAATTCGAGATCGCCACCGAAGAGCTGGCGGTGCTGGGCAATGGCGCGCTCGGCTATATCCGCGAAATCGAGCCGGGCAATGCCGCCAAGCTGCTCGGTCCGCAGAAGATCAACGTGCCAGGCGATATCAGGCTCTACTGCCTCTATGGCGCCGACGGCACGCCGATGTCGATTTCGGCGAGCTTCGAGGCCGCTTTCGCGGCGGCGCGCGAGCATGAGCTGACGCCCGTCACGGTGCATTGAGCAGTTTGTCAAAGAAGACCGGAACGCCCTTTCGGGAAATCGGAAGGGCGTTTTCGTTTGTGGGCGGCGTCCCACCCCAATCCGTCATCCCGGCGAAAGCCGGGACCCATTAAATCGTTGAAGCGCGGGCAGCGCCGCCCGGTTGATCTTATTCAGGGGGTCCCGGCTTGCGCCGGGATGACGGACGCGGGAATCACGCCGCGTGCGGGGTCGCGGCGGGCTCGGTGAGGATGGCGTAGAGGCCTTCGGCCGTGTCGGTGCCGCGCAGTTTGGCCACGACATCGTGATCGCGCAAAAGGCGTGAAATGCGGGCGAGCGCCTTCAGGTGATCGGCGCCGGCATGCTCGGGCGCCAGCAGCAGGAAGACCAGATCGACCGGCTCGTTGTCGACAGCGTCGAATTCAACCGGCGCAGCGAGCCTGGCAAACAGGCCGTAGACGCGCGTCAGCGTCGGGATCTTGCCATGCGGGATGGCGATGCCGTGGCCGAGACCGGTGGAACCCAGCTTCTCGCGCTGCAGCAGTGTCTCGAAGATCACCCGGTGATCGATGGCGGTGAGTTTGCCCGCCGCGTGCGCCACTTCCTGCAGAAGCTGCTTCTTGTTCTGCACCTTGAGGCTCGGCAGGACCGATTGGGAATCGACGATCTCGGCTAAATTCATTTTCGCATTGTTCCTTGTTGCGCTCTGGGGCAAGCGGCGGCCGCTCAGGCCGCGCCGAGATGGGGATCGATCCAGCCGATATTGCCGTCGGGACGGCGATAGACGACATTGAGACCGCCGTCGCGCGCATTGCGGAACAGCAGAAACTGCCCGGTGGAGATATCGAGCTGCATCACGGCCTCACCCACCGAAAGTTCCGGCACATCGGCGGAGCTCTCCGCGATGATGACCGGGTTGAGATCGCTCGGCTCCTCGGCATCGTGCTCTCCCGCGCTGGCAATGACATAGTCCGCGGCAGCGCGCCGGCGCACAGGCTCGACGCGGCTGTCATTGTGATCCTTGAGCCGGCGCTTGTAGCGCCTGAGCTGCTTCTCGAGATGGCTCGCCGCCTTGTCATAGGACGGCATGGCTTCAGGACCATGGCCATGCGCCTGCAGCACCAGTCCCGTGGCCAGATGCAAGGTGCAGTCGGCGGTGAACTGCGAACGCTGTTTCTCAAGCGTGACATGGGCGGAGACGGTGCCGTTGAAATACTTCTCGGCGATATCGAAAATCCGATTCTCGATATGCGCCCGTAATGCTGCGCCAATGTCCAGATTTTTGCCAGTGATCTTGACCTGCATGTTACCTGACAGTGCTTATCGACTTGGCCCATCCAATGTGGGCGGTGCGGCGTCCGACGTCAACTGCCGAAAGGTCCTTATACCGGCTTTCGGCTTCCGCTATGTCACAGAGAGGACCAGCCCCCTCAAAACGGCGCGGAAACTAGTCGCGGGCTCATGCGAAGTCAACCTTATTCGGCAGCTCCGGAAGGGCCTCACGCGCCAAAGGCATTCTTCTCGCGCCGGCGTTGCACCGATGACGGAATTCCAAGCGTTTCCCGGTATTTAGCGACAGTCCGTCGGGCGATATCGACGCCTTCCGCCTTCAGCATGTCGACCAGCGTATCGTCGGAGAGGATGTTGCCCCTGGTCTCGCGCTCGATGAGCTCGCGCAGGCGGTGGCGGACGGATTCGGCCGAATGCGCCTCGCCACCTTCGGCCGAGCTGATCGCGGTCGTAAAGAAGTACTTGAGCTCGTAGATGCCGCGCGGTGTCGCCATGTATTTGTTCGAGGTGACGCGGCTCACCGTAGATTCATGCATCTCGATCGCTTCCGCCACGGTCTTGAGATTGAGCGGGCGCAGTTGCTGCACACCATGCACGAGGAAGGCGTCCTGCTGGCGCACGATCTCGCGCGCCACCTTGAGGATCGTCTTGGCGCGCTGATCGAGGCTGCGCACCAGCCAGGTGGCGTTGGCGTGGCATTCGGAGAGATAGGTCTTGTCTTCCGAGCGCACGGCGCCGCGCGAGACCTGCGCCATATAGCGGTTGTTGACGAGAACGCGCGGCAACGTGTCATTGTTGAGCTCGACCAGCCAGGTGCCGTCGGGTGCTGGCCTCACCGACACGTCCGGCACCACCGGCTGCACCGGTTCCGAGCCGAAGACGTGGCCGGGCTTGGGATTGAGCCGGCGCA
This sequence comes from Taklimakanibacter lacteus, assembly GCA_003576695.1. Taxonomy (GTDB): domain Bacteria; phylum Pseudomonadota; class Alphaproteobacteria; order Rhizobiales; family Aestuariivirgaceae; genus Taklimakanibacter; species Taklimakanibacter lacteus. The sequence goes on along the minus strand of QOZQ01000002.1, from coordinate 371,541 downwards.
ATTCGGCGATCATGTCGCGGATATCGTCGGCATCGACCTTGCACAAAGTCCGGAGTGCGGCGAAATCGCGTTTGGCGACGAGATCGAGATGATCGAGGAGGATCATCATTGCGGGGTCGAGGCGGTCAAGCTCCTTGAGCTGCAGCTCGAGACATTCCTTGAGATCGCGGGCGAAAACGCCCGGCGGATCGAAACCCTGGAGAATGCCAAGCACGCGCTCGACATGGCCGGTGCCGGTGCCCAGCATCTCGGCCACCTGGGAGGGATCGCTCGTCAGGTAGCCCGCCTCATTCACCATGCCGATCAGATTCTGGCCGATCAGCCGATCGGCAGGATCGGCCAAAGCGAGCGTCATCTGCTCGGTCAGATGCTCGGCGAGAGTTTCCTCACGGGTGAGGGTCGCGCCGATATCGAGATCGTCCTGATCGAGCGACACCGAGCGCGACGGCTTGAGCGACGACCAGCCCGAATCCGCCGGTCCCGCCGGGGCCCGATTGGCGGCGTCGGCGCGGCTTTCGCCCTGATAGACATTGTCGAGATCGGTATCGAGGGTGGCGAGCCGTTCTTCGGCGCTCGCCCCATCCTTCAGGGCGCTGGCGACATCGCGCTCCTCGGACACCTCACTCGCGGCCTGGACCTCGCGCTTCTCGTCGCGCTCCAGCAGCGGGTTCTTCTCGAGCTCGCTTTCGACGAAGGCCTGCAGCTCAAGGTTGGACATCTGCAGCAGCTTGATTGCCTGCTGCAGTTGCGGTGTCATGACCAGGGACTGGCCCTGCCTGAGTTCCAACCTCGGAGTCAGCGCCATTCAGCGCACCTTCACTGCCTTCCTGTCCGGGCCCTTCCGCGTCATCGGAAAACAGGCCCTTATGGCGGTGGGCGTAGCATAGCTCGTTTTAAAATGCACTAAAGCCCGGCTACGCGCCTGCGGAATAGCTTCCTCTTGGAGGACCTCCCGTAGACAACAAAAAGTTACAGGCTGAAACCTTCGCCGAGATAGAAGCGGCGCACATCGGCATTGTTGACGATTTCGGTGGGCGTGCCCTCGGTCAGGACCTCGCCCTCATGGATGATGAGCGCGCGATCGATGAGCTCGAGGGTCTCACGGACGTTGTGATCCGTAATAAGCACCCCGATTCCCCGAGCGGTAAGCTGTCGCACCAGCTGGCGTATATCACCGATCGCAATCGGATCAATTCCGGCGAAGGGCTCGTCGAGGAGCATGAATTGCGGACGGGAAGCGAGGGCGCGGGCGATTTCCACGCGGCGACGCTCGCCGCCAGATAGCGCCACAGCTGGCGAATGTCGTAGATGCGAGACGGAAAACTCATCGAGCAACTCACGCAACTCACTTTCGCGCCGCTTGCGGTTGGGCTCGATGAGCTCCAGCACGGCACGAATATTGTCCTCAACCGTGAGACCGCGAAAGATCGAGCTTTCCTGGGGCAGATATCCGATACCGAGTCTCGCCCGCTGATACATGGGCAAAGTGGTGATATCCATCCCATCGAGGCTGATCGTGCCCTGGTCCGCCGCGATCAGACCGGTGATCATGTAGAACACCGTCGTCTTGCCGGCGCCATTGGGTCCAAGCAGCCCCACGGCCTCGCCACGCTTCACGGACAGGTTGACCCCCCTGACCACCGGCCGGCGCCCGAAGCTCTTGCGGAGCCCGATGGCGACCAGACCGTCGTCAGGCGCGGACTCAACGGTGCGCGGCTCTGAAGCCTGCTCCGTCGTCCGCCGTCCGCGACCTGAAGCCTTGTCCGACTTGCGGGGCCGCGCGACCGTCATTGCCTCACCGTTCTGCGTCACCTGATTACCGCCCATTTAGATTAATATTGGGTGAAACCCGTCATTTACCAGGGACGAAACTGCCCTTGACGCGCCCGCCTGTCATCTCGCTCTTGTTGCTGTTGAGATCGACGAAAAGCTGCTCGCCGTTCATCACTGTCTGGCCTTGCACCACCTTGGCTGAGCCCTTCACCCACAGCTTGTTCGCCTTGACGTCCATATGGGCGGTCTTGCCGGTGACCGTCTGGCTGCCATTGACGATCACCACATTGCCGGAGGCATCGAGGAAAGTGACCTCGGTCTTCTTCTCGCCGGCCGCGTCAGGCGTTTCGGTATAGGAAACCTCGAGCGTGTCGCAGGTGAGCGTCACCTTGCCGCGCACCGCCTTCACCTTGCCCTTGAAGATCGCCTTCTTGTCCTTGTCGAAAATCTCCATCGTGTCGGATTCGATATCGACATTCTGCGGCGTCTTCGCCTCCTTGCTGGCGGCGGTGGCATCGACGGTCTGGGCCGGCGCCGGCATTCCGCTCAAGCCCAGGCCGGCAAGCACGGTCAGTACGGCGAGGCTGGCACGGAACATCATGGGGTGCTGTCTCCTTTGGATTTCGCGCTCCTGAAATGGGCCTTGACCCCATTCAAGAACAGAACATTGTTGCCGTCATTGCTTATTTCCACGCCGTTGGCGTTGATCGTGCCGTTCGACAGGTCGACCGCCACCGGCACGTCGCTGGTGAGGCGCTTCTCCTCCACGATCACATGCGCCTTTTCCATGCGCGCCGTGAAGCGGCCGGCGGAGATGATCACCACATCCTTGTCGAGATCGAGGGTCTTGCCGTCGGAATTGTACAGGCCCTTCTGCGACTGGAAGGTGATCTTCTCGCCATTGGTCCGGTTCGTCGAGCCCGACACATGGTCCAGGTTGATGAGATTCGGCTTATCCTTGTCCTGGATCGCGGTCGTGGCGGATATCGCGTAAGGCTGCTTCTGGCTGTCGAGGCCGGTGATGGTCGAATCCGTCACCGTCACGTGATCGGCCGGCACATCGGCATCGAGCACCGGCTTGGGCTGGCCGGTGAAAGTGCCGGTCTGATAGAGGAAGATGCCGATGAGAGCGAGCACGATGAGCGCGAAGGCGCCCGAAATATAAGGCGCCAGCCGTGAGCGGGCCACGATCCGCGCGGCGCGGCGCGGCGGCACCCGGTGAATGGCGTCAGTGCGCGAAGACATCGTCTTCGGTCCAGCCCAGCAGATCGAGCTGCGCCCTGACCGGCACGAAATCGAAGCAGGAGCGGGCAATGCCCTTACGGCCCTCGCGCTCCAGCATCTGGTCGAGGCGCGCTTTCAGCTCATGCAGGTAGAGCACGTCCTGGGCGGCATATTGCTTCTGCGAATCGCTCAGCACATGAGCGCCCCAGTCGGAGCTCTGCTGCTGCTTGTTGAGCTCGATGCCGAGCAGTTCCTTGACGAGATCCTTCAGCCCATGCCGGTCGGTATAGGTGCGGGTGAGCTTGGAGGCGATCTTGGTGCAGTAGATGGGCCCCGTTTCGACGCCAAGATAATGTTTCAGGGTCGCGACATCGAAGCGGGCAAAATGGAAGATCTTGAGAACACCCCGGTTCTCGAGCACCGCCTTGAGGCGGGGCGCCTCATAAGTCGTGCGGTCGAGCTGGACCAGATGCGCATTGCCGTCGCCCGACGACAATTGCACCACGCACAATTTGTCGCGCAACGGGTTGAGCCCGAGCGTCTCGGTATCGACGGCGATCTCAGCGCCGAGATCGAGCCCGGCCGGCAAATCGCCCTTGTAGATCTTTATCGCCATCCGTCAATCGATCGCCGCGTGTCGCCATTGAAGCTTGCCCGTGAGCTTTCCGGCGAAATCGCCGAATGGCTCCGTCTTCGCTTTCGCATCGGATCGCTCCGAAAACCGCTTCGCACTTTTCGGTCCGATGCTTGGGGACCGCGGCCGCCCAATGTTCAAGTTGTTTCGGTCAGATCGAGGGCTCGCCGAGCCGAAGCTCGGGGAGTGCAAATTGGTGCCCAGAAGAGGACTCGAACCTCCACGCCTCTCAGCGCTAGTACCTGAAACTAGTGCGTCTACCAATTCCGCCATCTGGGCATTGCGGGGGTTCATAAATGACCCTGTGCATGAGTGTCAACCGTCGCTCTCTGCCTGGTGATTTGGGCTTTGCAAAGGCGGTATCCCCCCGGTAAAAGGCCAAATCCCGGCAACTTGGTGGGCAAGACCAGCGTGACAAGCGCCCCTTCCGACACAATCATCACCCTCATCGGCGGCTCAGGCTTCCTCGGCCGGCATATCGTGCGCAGCCTGGCCAAGCGCGGCTATCGCATCAGGGTGGCCTGTCGCCGGCCCGATCTCGCGGGCCATGTCCAGCCCTTGGGCGTGCCGGGCCAGATCATGCCGGTGCAGGCCAATGTGCGCTATCCCGCATCGCTGATGGCGGTGTGCGACGGCGCTCATGCGGTCGTCAACCTGACCGGCATCCTCTCTAGCGCCGGCGCTCAAAGCTTTGATGGCGTTCATGTTTTTGGCGCCGAGGCGTCCGCCAAGGCAGCCAAGGCGGCCAAGGCCCGGGTGTTCATCCAGCTCTCGGCGATCGGCGCCGATGCCCACTCGGCCAGTGCCTATGCGAAATCCAAGGCGGAAGGCGAGGCGCGGGCCAAGGCGGCTTTTCCCGGCACCATCGTGCTCAGGCCGTCCGTCGTCTTCGGACCGGAAGACGGTCTCTTCAACCGTTTCGCCGCCATGGCCCGCTTCTCTCCGGTTTTGCCGCTCATCGGCGGCGGGACTACGAAATTCCAGCCGGTCTTTGTCGGCGATATCGCCCAGGCCGCCACCCGCCTCATCGAGGCCGGCCTCGCCTCGGGGCGCACCTATGAGCTCGGCGGGCCCGAGGTGATGACCCTTCGCGAAATCTTCGAATTCACGCTCCAGACCATCGGGCGCAAGCGCCTGCTCGTGCCGGTGCCGTGGCCGGTGGCGCGGGTCAAGGGCATGATCCTCGGCCTCCTGCCCAAGCCGCCGCTCACCAGCGATCAGGTCGAATTGCTGAAGAGCGACAATGTGGTGAGCGCCGAGGCCACCCATGAACGGCGCACGCTGCAGGGCCTCGGCATCACGCCGCGCGGCATCGAAGCGATCGTGCCCGCCTATCTCTATCGCTACCGCAAGGCCGGCCAGTTCTCCGGCACCGGCGAGAAGCCGAAAGAGATCACCGATCTGAGCTGACGGATCAGTGCACGGCTCCGAACTGGTAGCCGGAATAGATCATGGCCAGAAGGATGACGCCCAGCGCCACGCGATAGATGGTGAAGGGCAGGAAGCCCGTCGTCTTCACCAGGCGCATGAGCACGGCGATCGTCACCAACGCCACGATGAAGGTAAAGAAGGCGGTGAGGAGCTGGGCGCCCGAGATCATGTGGCCTTCGGCGACGGCCGTGCCGAGCTTGAGGATGCCGGCGCCGGCAATGGCGGGGATGCCGAGAAGGAAGGAGAAGCGCGCCGCTTCCGGCCGCTCGAAGCCAAGGGCGCGCCCCGCCGTCATGGTGATGCCGGAGCGGCTGGTGCCCGGAATGATGGCGAGCGCCTGGGCCGTGCCGATGATCAGCGACTGGGGCAGGGTCATGTCCTCCATGCGCTTCACCCACAGGCCATAGCGATCGCAGAGATAGAGCAATATGCCGAAGATGATCGCATTCCAGGCGACGAGCTGCGGCATGCCGCGGGCCGCGTCCATGAAGCCGATCTTGTCGAGTATCGGCCCGAGTATGACGGCCGGTATGGTGGCGACGACGATGAACAGAGCGAGCTTGCCCCACAGCGTCATGCGACCGCGCAGGAGGTCGAGCGTCCCGCCGATGAGCTTGAGGATGTCGCGCCAGAAATAGGCGACGACCGCCAGGAACGAGCCCATATGCACCATGACATCGGTCATCAGCCCCTGATCCGGCCAGCCGGTGATCAGCGGCACCAGCAGCAGATGCCCGGAAGAGGAGATGGGCAGGAATTCGGTGATGCCCTGGATCAGGGCGAGAACGAGAATCTGTTCAATCGGCATGGTGAGTGTTCTTCCCCGGAATTGCTTGCCGCCCGCACCGAACGGGTTCTATATGCGCCGTGACGGCCCGGCAATGGCGGCGCGCTCTTTCGCCGCTCTATTACGATGATTTAAGATGGAAGCGTCCAAGATCACAGGTGGTCAAACTTTGGGCGGATTTCTCTAGCCAAAGGTAGAAGATGCCCCGTCTCCACCATTTTACCCTCGATCCCTATTCACGCCGCATGCGCCTCGCCCTGAACGAATATGGCGCCGAGGCCGAATTGCGCGACGAGGAGCCCTGGGCGCCGTCGGCCGATCTCTTCCAGCTCAATCCGGCGGGCACGCTTCCGGTCTTCGTCGAAGATGACGGCGGCGCCGTCAGCGGCGTCGAGGCGCTCAGCGAATATCTGGAAGAGACGCGCAATGGCACGGGCTCCCTCATCCAGGGCAATGCCAGGGACCGAGCCGAAGTGCGCCGCCTCGTCGGCTGGTTCGACACCAAATTCTATGCCGAGGTCGCCGAGCCCGTGCTCACCGAAAAGGTCGTGCGCCGCTTCATGCCGAAGGAACTCGGCGGCGGATCGCCCGAGATGACGCGGGTGCGCAAGGGCCTCGATCTGCTCAAGGCGCATCTCGATTATGTCGGGCGCCTTGCCGACGGGCGCAACTGGCTGGCCGGCGATCATCTCTCGCTCGCCGATCTCGCCGGCGCCGCGCATCTCTCGGCGATCGACTATATCGGCGATGTTCCGTGGGCGGATTTTCCTTCCGCCAAGGCATGGTTCCAGCGGCTCAAATCGCGCCCCTGCTACCGTCCGCTGCTCACCGACAGCGTGCGCGGCATGCCGGCGTCGCAATCCTATACCGACCTCGATTTTTAGAATCCCGAAAGGTGCTTATTTCAATTCGTCATCCCGGCTTTCGCCGGGATGACGGAAAAAGGTTATAATGCGCGCATGACCGCGCTCGAGGAAAAACTACGCGACAAGGCCCGCGAGCTGGGTTTCGCCGGTCTGCGCATCGCCGATCCCGGCGCGGCGGCGAAGGCCGGCGACAGGCTCCGGGAGTTTCTTGCCTTGGGACACGAAGGCGACATGACATGGCTCAGGGAAACGGCGGCGCGGCGCGCCGATCCGCGCGTCCTGTGGCCCGACGCCCGCTCCGCCATCCTGCTCGCCATGAGCTATGCGCCCGAGATCGATCCCCTCGCCCGGCTCGAGGCAAAGGACACCGGCGTCATTTCCACCTACGCGCTGGGGCGCGACTATCACGATGTCATCAAGGGCAAGCTCAAGCATCTGGCGCAGTGGCTGGCGAAGGAATCCGGCCAGGAAGTGAAGGTCTTCGTCGATACTGCACCCCTCATGGAAAAGCCGCTCAGCGAGGCGGCGGGCCTCGGCTGGCAGGGCAAGCACACCAATCTCGTCTCGCGCACGCTGGGCTCATGGTTCTTCCTCGGCGCCATACTGAGCGCGGCCCATCTCAGGCGCGACGAGCCCGAAAGCGATCATTGCGGCACCTGCCGGGCATGCCTCGACATCTGCCCGACCAGGGCCTTCCCGGCGCCGCACCAGCTCGATGCGCGGCGTTGCATCTCCTATCTCACCATCGAGCATAAAGGGCATATCGCGCGAGAGTTCCGCGCGGCCATCGGCAACCGCATCTATGGTTGCGACGATTGCCTGGCGGTGTGCCCGTGGAACAAATTCGCAAGCGTCGCGCATGAGGCGAAGCTCAAGGCGCGTGCCGATCTCATCGCGCCCAAGCTTGCCGAGCTGGCCCGGCTCGACGATCAGGCCTTCCGCAAGCTGTTCTCCGCTTCTCCCGTGAAGCGCTCGGGACGAGATCGCTTCATCCGCAATGTGCTGATCGCGATCGGCAATTCGGGCGATGCAGAACTTGCCGCGGAAGCCGAAAGCCGGCTCGCCGATCAATCGGCGCTGGTGCGCGCCATGGCGGTGTGGGCGCTCAGCCGGCTCTTGCCGGAGCGCGACTTCGCGCGGCTGCGCGAGCGGCATGCGGCGCAGGAAACAGATGACGCCGTCCTGACGGAATGGCAAAACGCCTGACATGCATCTCTTCTGCTTCGGTCTCGGATTCTCGGCCAGAACATTGGTCCGGCGCCTCATGCCGCAAGGCTGGACCATCTCCGGCACCAGCCGCGCGGGCGGCGACGGCACGATCGCCTTCGACGGCAGCACGCCCCTTCCACACGGCACTTTCGACGGCGTGACCCATCTCCTGATCTCGATACCGCCCGGCGAGACCGGCGATTCGGCGCTCAAATGCCATGCCGACGACCTGCGGCGGATCGCCCCGCAGTTGCGCTGGGCCGGCTATCTGTCGACCACCGGCGTCTATGGCGACCGTCATGGCGATTGGGTGGATGAGACCTCGCCGCTTGCGCCCACGACGGTGCGCGGCGAACGCCGTCTCGATGCCGAAACGGCCTGGGGCCGGCTCGGCCTGCCGCTGCACATCTTCCGGCTCGCCGGCATCTACGGCCCGGGCCGCAACCAGCTCGTTTCGATTCTCGACGGCACGGCGAAGCGCATCGTGAAGCCGGGGCAGATCTTCAGCCGCATCCATGTCGCCGACATTGCCGGTGTGCTCGAAGCCTCGATCACCAGGCCCGATCCGGGGCGCGCCTATAATGTCTGCGATGACGAGCCCTGTCCGCCGCAAGATGTCGTCGCCTTTGCCGCGGACCTGCTCAAGCGCCCAGCGCCGCCCGAGATCGCATTCGACGATGCCGAGCTTTCGCCCATGGCGCGAAGCTTCTATGCCGAATCGAAGCGGGTCGCCAACAAGCGCATCAAGGACGAACTGGGGTACCGTTTGATCTATCCCACTTACCGCGAGGGGCTCACGGCTCTGGCTGATCAGCTGCAAATTCCGGAGGCTCGTCATTGATGGCCGCCTACAGGGCCAGGCGCTCTGCCGCATTGTAGATCGCCAGCATGTCGCTGTCCCGGGACAGGCGATGATCCGCGCCTTTGATCAGCGTGAACTGGATATCGGCTGAGCGGATGGCGCGATAGGCAGCGAGACCATGCTCCCAGGGGACATCCCGGTCTTCATCGCCATGCAGGATGCGCACGGGACAATCGACATCGAGGCCCTGGGGCAGGATGAGATGCTTGCGTCCGTCCTCGATCAACTTCGCTGTGATCGGATAGGGATCGCCATAGCGGCTTGGCCGCATCCATACGCCATCGCGCGCGATGGCGCGGCGCGCTTCCTCATCGGCGGCGATCTGCGGCGCCATCAAGGCCTCGGTCATGTCGACGGCCGGCGCCACCAGAACCAGGCCCTTGATGGAGCCGATCCGTCGCTTCGCCAGCAGCAGCGCCAGATTGGCACCCATGCTGGAGCCGATGACGATCATCGGCCAGTCTTGCGCGAAAGCGAGCGCGAGGTGAGCCTCTTCGAGCCAGAGCGAGATCGTCCCGTCCTCGAACCGGCCCTCGGAAACGCCATGCCCCGAATAGTCGAAGCGGATGAAGGGCCGCCCGCCCCATCCTGCCCTATCCGCGAGATAGGACGCCTTGGCCCCGCTCATCTCGGATTTGAAGCCGCCAAGCCACAGGAATCCCGGATGCGGGAACTTCATATTGCGCGGCCGGCGGATGTCGAGCGCGATGCGCACACCCGGACGGGCTTCCACCATTTCGAATTGTGGCATTCTTTTCCCTATGCCTTGACTTGGAGGCCATCTTCACGGTCTATACGGGGTTCGCAACGGCGCGCGGGGGACAATTTGGGATAACCCGGCGCCATTAAAAGGAGATCGCGACCACTTGAGCATACCACCCCGCCGGCCAGCCACTAGCCGCTCGGCTCAGCCCCAGCCGAACAAAGAAGAGGGTCACAAGATCAACAACCGCATCGAGGCGCGCGAAGTCCGCCTCATCGACGCCCAGGGCGAGAATCGCGGCGTCGTCCCCACCCGCCAGGCGATCATGATGGCCGAAGAAGCCGGTCTCGATCTGGTCGAAGTGTCGCCCGATGCGAAGCCGCCGGTCGCCAAGATCCTCGATTACGGCAAGTTCAAATACCAGGAACAGAAAAAGGCCAACGAGGCCCGCAAGAAGCAGAAGGTCATCGAGATCAAGGAGATCAAGATGCGCCCGATGATCGACGACCATGACTATGACGTGAAGATGAAAGCGGTGAAGCGCTTCTTCGAGGAAGGCGACAAGGTCAAGGTCACGTTGCGGTTCCGCGGCCGTGAAATGGCGCATCAGGAACTCGGCCGGCAGCTGCTCGACCGGGTCAAGGGCGACACCACGGAAATCGCCAAGGTCGAATCGGAGCCGCGCTTCGAAGGCCGCCAGATCGTCATGGTGCTGGCGCCGAAATAGCCCGTCTGTTATTGCAAGGGGAGACGTGGACCGCTCCATCGTCACGATGGGGCGGTCTTCATTTTGGAGCACCCTTCCGATGTTCGATGCACTGGACGCGCGCCGCCGCCAGCTGTGGGGCGTTGCCTTTATGTGCTTCGGGGTGTTCGCCTTCACCTTCCAGGATCTGATCATCAAGGGCATTTCCGGGACCTATCCGGCGCATGAGATCGTCTTCATCCGCAGCTTCCTCGCTCTGCCTTTCACCTTGCTGATCGCTCACTTCGAAAATGGTCTCGCGCGGCTCAGGACGCCGCGTATCGGCGCCCATCTGCTGCGCGGCACGGTCTTCTTCCTCGCTTACACGAGCTACTATCTCGGCATTGCGGCGCTGCCGCTCGCCATGGCGGTCGCCATCTCCTTCGCAGCCCCCCTCTTCATCACTGCCCTCGCGGGCCCCCTGCTCGGTGAGAAAGTCGGCCGCATCCGCTGGCTCGCGGTGCTGCTCGGCTTCCTCGGCGTCGTCATCGTGATGAAGGATGGCCTCGGCATGCTCGAATGGGCGGTGCTGCTGCCCGCGGCATCCGCACTCTTCTACGCGTTGGGGCAATTGCACGGACGGCATATCGGGGCAACCGAATCAGCCTCGGTGATGTCCGTCTATGTGAATGTCATGTTCTTCGCCCTGTCGGCGCTCGCGGGGCTCGTCATCGGCAGCGGCGCTTTCGCGGAATGGAGCCATCCGAGCCTCGCCTTCCTGCTGCGAGCATGGAGCTGGCCTTCCGGCCACGACCTTCTCCTCATGCTGGGCTGCGGGGTGGCGGCCACCATCGGCATCTATTGCCTGGGCCAGGGCTATCGGCTCGCGGAAGCCAATCTCGCCGCCATCTTCGAATATACCGCACTGCCCTGGGCGATCCTGTGGGGGTTCCTGTTCTTCAGCCAGTTGCCGGGCTTCTCGACACTTGCCGGCGTGGCGCTCGTGGTCGCCGCAGGCGTCGTGATCGCCGTGCGCCAGCGGCCGAGGCGGACGCCCTTGCGCGGGAACGAGACATGACTTGTTTGCGCATCGGCTTATCCGAAAACCGCGAACAGTTTTCGGGCCGATGCACTAGGCTAAACTCCCTGCCAGCCTCGCCATAGAGTGAAGGCGGCAGCCAATAGCAGCAAAAGACCGGCGATGCGCCCGCTCCAGATGGTGAAGGCCGGATTGCCCACCATCGCATCGCGCCCTCGTGCCGCGAGCAGGCCCAGACCGCCATAGACGGCGAACTGCATGGCCGCCACCATGATGCCGATCACCAGGGCCTGAGCCCATAGAGGCCCGAAAGCCGGCTTGATGAATTGCGGATAGACGGCGAGCACGAACAGCCATGCCTTGGGATTGAGGATGCAGGTGACGATCGCCTGGGCGAAGATCGCCGCCAGTGATCGCAGCTTCCCGGCTTCGATCGGGGCTACCGTGATCGAGCTCCTGATGAGCGTGACGCCGATCCAGATCATATAGGCAGCTCCCGCCAGCAGCATCGGCGCATAGAGCTGCGGCACCAGGCGGCTCGCGCCGACGACCGCGAAGGCGCCGAAGGCGGTGTGGCAGGCACCTCCGGTCACGATGCCGAAGGTCGCGGTCATTCCGGCGCGCCTTCCGCCGGCAAGCGCATTGGCGATGACGAAGATCATGTCCATGCCGGGCACGATGATGATGCCGGCCAGCAGAACGAAGAATATCCACAGCGCCTCAGGGTAAGTCATGTCAGCATCCTCGCCGGCGGACCGCTGCCGCCGCTTTTTAAATGTGACTTTGTCGGGCTATAGTGCGTGCCAACTGCCAAGGCTGTGTCAGTTGTGACGGTTGAATCATGCGCAAGGCATCGCGGCTCTTCGAGATCATCCAGATATTGCGGGGCGCGCGCCGGCCGGTGACCGCGGCGGTGATCGCCGAGCGCCTGGAAGTCGCCGTGCGCTCGGTCTATCGCGATATCGCGGCGTTGCAGGCGATGCGCGTGCCGATCGATGGCGAGCGCGGCATCGGCTATATATTGCGGCCCGGCTTCGACCTGCCGCCCTTGATGTTCTCGATCGAGGAGACCGAAGCCGTCGTCCTGGGGTTGGCGCTGATCGAGCGCACCGGCGACAAGGAGCTGACGCAAGCCGCCAAGAAGGTGGCGCAGAAGATCGCCGCCGCCGTGCCTGAACCGTTGCGTCAGCTCGTCTCGGCGCGCTCGCTCCATGCCTGGGGTCCAATCGCGCCCGAGCCCCGCAACGCCGATTTCACCCTGATCCGCCGCGCCATCCGCGATGAGGAGAAGCTCGCCATCGCCTATTGCGACGAAGAGGGGCGCATCACCGAGCGCATCATCAGACCACTGGCGCTGATCTATTATCTCGATGCGGCCGTCATCGTCGCCTGGTGCGAATTGCGCCAGGCGATCCGCAATTTCCGCGCCGACCGCACGCAGAGCTGCGCGCCGACGGGCCTCTATTTCCGCAATGAAGGCGACGCGCTCCGGGAATTGTGGATCTCGGGCTGGAAGACGCGGCCCGCGGCGTAATACCCTCGCTCCATCGGGGGAGAGGGGATCAACTCAGAACTTCTCCACCCAGGGACGGAGCTCGACTTCCCACGTCCAGGCGCTACGCTCCTGCATCAATATGTCGAGATAGGTCTGGGCGATCGCATCGGGGTCGAGCATGCTGTCGGGACGGTCCGGCGGCTCGTCGCGGCCGGGATTGCGGATGCCGCCATCGATGACGAAATGGGCGACATGGATGCCTTGCGGGCCAAGCTCGCGCGCCAGGCTCTGGGCGAGGCCGCGCAGAGCGAACTTGCCCATCGCGAAGGGCGAGGAGAGCGCATAGCCCTTCACGCTGGCGGTGGCGCCGGTGAACAGGATGGCACCATGACGGCGCTTCAGCATGCGCCGCGCCGCCTGTTGCGCGACCAGGAAGCCGCCAAAGGCCGAGACCCCGATGGCCTGGGCGACGGCTACGGGATCGAGATCGGTGATCGCGCCGCGGAGGCGGCCAGAAGCGTTGTAGATGACGACATCGGGCTCACCGATCGCCCGGTCGGCCTCGGCGAACAAAGCTTCGACCTGGTCCGGATAGGAAGCGTCGCAGGCGAAAGTCCGGGCCCTCGTCTCGGCGGCCAGGCTCGCCAGCTTCTGCGGATTGCGGGCGGCAAGGCCGATCTTTAGGCCTTGATCGGCGAAGCGCCGGGCGAGCGAGGCGCTGAGGCCGGAACCGGCGCCAATGATGAGGGCCGAGGCGAAACGGGGTTTGGTCATCGACAGTCTCACCGCCGCTATTGCAGGTTGGAGAAAATACTATCTACCAGATATCGCGAGCCCGCGTCCGACAAATGATTGTCATCGGTATAGTAAGGCACACCGGCAAATTGCGCGGCGCAGCGGCCCTTGATGAAGGTGTCGCAGAAGGTGGACCGCGGCTTGACGGCGACAAAATTCGGACGCTGCTCGAATTCCGACAGGACCGAGATGACGAACTTGTTCCGCCTGTCATAGTCGCTCGTGTCGATCGACAGCTGATCGAGGATCTCACCCGTGCTCACATAGTGCCACAGATTAACCCGCTCCAGGTCCCGGCCTATTTCAGGGATCGGATAGACCATATAGACCTTGTCGCCAGTTGACAGGAACCCGTCGACGAATTGCCGTAACCCTGCGCGTTTGTCGCTGGCTGCGATGCTCTCCTTGCCATCCGGCGTCAGCGCAAGATATTTCCGATAAGGCAGCCGGCCCACCGCACCGTCGTCGGCGGTGAAGGCCAGGTCATCGATTTCGCCCTGGGTCGGATAGAGACGCATGGTCCAGCGCATGGCGACGATGATGCCGAAGGATTTCTCCTTCATATAGCCCAGCAGGTCCTGGAACACCTTGCGGCACTTGGCCTGCTCCCCCAGACTGTCCTTGAGATAGAATTGCGGAATGATCTGGCAATCATCGTCGAGATCGAACAGCATGCCGCGAATCTTCTGTGCCTTGAGGTGCCTGTCGATCTCCCGGCTGAGAGCGCGGGCGTGGGAGTCGCCATAAAGAGCCAGCGTGCGGGTGGCATTCACATCGCCGAACTCGCAATATTTGATTTCGGGATTTTCAGGCAAGTGCTTGCTGACCCGACAGATCGAATAGTGCTTGTTGGCGACGATGCTGGACGGGAAGCGCTCGGGAAGCCCGTCAGAGAGGTTGCCCACCAGTCCCATCGCCAGCGTGACCGCTGTGCCGGCGCCGGCAAGCTTGAATATCTGGAGGCGGCTGAAGCGGGTCCGGTTCCGGAAGGGCTGCTCGACGAAGCGCCAGCTCACATAAGCCAGGAGGAAGGTCGCCGCAATGAGAAGGATGAAAAGGGCGGTCGTCGGCTCGGTCGGGCTGAGATAGCGGGCAAAGGTGAATAGCGGCCAGTGCCACAAATAGGCGCTGTAGCTGATGAGGCCGATGCCCACGAAGGGCCTGCTGCCCAGGATGGCGCCGGCGACCGTGCCCGGCCGTGCAAAGGCGATGACGAGCGCGGTTCCCAGTGTCGGCACGAGAAACTGGACACCGGGCACCGGCGTATCGCTGTCGAGGGCGAGCACCGCATAGACGATGAGGACGAGACCAAGGCCGCTCAGCGCCTGATCGAGCCGCGTCGTGGCCGGCGACATCTCGCGGCCGGCGAGATGGGCGGCCAGGATCGCGCCGATCAAAAGCTCCCAGGCCCTTGTCGGCAGGATGAAGAAGGCGAGGTTCGGCTCGCTGGCCGCGGCCCATTGCGCGAAGCCGAGGCTCGCCAGCGCCAAAGCCGAGAATATCCAGACCAGCCGATGCCGCGCGAAGCGCCAAAGAACCGTCACCAGCGGCGGGAAAAGCAGATAGAACTGCTCCTCCACCGCGAGGCTCCATGTGTGGAGCAACGGTTTCAATTCCGCGACAGGGTCGAAATATCCTCTCTCCTCGAGGAAATACAGATTCGAGACGAAGCCCGAAACGGCGACGACGCTCTTGGAGAAACTGACCAGGTCCGACGGCGTCAGCCACAGGCAGGCTAGGAGAGTTGAGACGAGAACGACACAGAAAAGCGCCGGCAGGATGCGCCGGGCGCGGCGCTCATAGAAGGCGAGGAGCGAAAAGCGCCCACCCCCGAGCTCCGCCAGGATCAGGGAAGTGATGAGATAGCCGCTGATGACGAAAAAGACATCGACGCCGACAAAGCCGCCGGTGACGCGGGGCATGCCGGCATGAAATAGGATGACCGACGACACGGCCACAGCTCTCAGCCCGTCGATCTCCGGCCTGTATCCGATGGTCATTTTGCCCCCCTGCCCGCAGGCTCTTAAAACACGCATGGCGCTTTGTTAAGAGGGATTAAGTCCTACCGGAGGCCGAGGCTGAGCGTCCCGCTTGCATTTTCGCAAGGTTTCCGCCATAACCCGGCCCGTTCAAGCCGCCTGGCCTGTAAAGGGCATGCCAGGGCGGTCTTTTATTGTGCACCGAAAGGATAGCGAAATGCCCAAGATGAAGACGAAGTCGTCGGCCAAGAAGCGATTCAAGGTCACGGCGTCCGGCCGGATCAAGTCCGGCCAGGCCGGCAAGCGCCACGGCATGATCAAGCGCAGCAACAAGCAGATCCGCAACCAGCGGGGCACCATGATCCTGGCCGAGGGCGACGAGCGCCTGGTCAAGATCCATATGCCTTATGCCCGCTAAGCCGCCGCAAGGAGTTTAGAACATGTCCCGCGTCAAGCGTGGTGTGACGGCCAGAGCCGCCCACAAGAAAGTCATCAAGAGCGCTGCCGGTTATTTCAACCGCCGCAAGAACATCTTCCGCGTCGCCGTGCAGGCGGTGGAGAAGGCGCAGCAATACCAGTATCGCGACCGGCGCACCAAGAAGCGCAATTTCCGCGCTTTGTGGATCCAGCGCATCAATGCGGCGAGCCGCGAGCTCGGCCTCACCTATGGCCGATTTATCAACGGGCTCGGCAAGGCCGGTATCGAGATCGACCGCAAGGTTCTGGCCGATCTCGCCGTGCGCGAGCCTCAGGCTTTTGCCGCCCTCGTCGAAAAGGCGAAAGCGGCTCTCTGAGCCTCGTAGCGTATCTATCGGTTCAGGCCGGGCTTTCGCTGGCGCTTCCCCGAAGCGTCAACGGCCCGGCCTTTCTCGTTGAAAGACAGACCGCAATGAGTTTGCAAATCCTGGAACAATCGCTGCTCGACGGCATATCGAGCGCCGCCGATGAAACCGAGCTCGAGGCGCTGCGCGTCACGGCGCTCGGCAAGAAGGGCTCGATCTCGGAGCGCATGAAGACGCTCGGCGCCATGGCGCCGGACGAGCGCAAGACCGCCGGCCAAGAGCTCAATGCGCTGAAGGAGAAGATCGGCCAGGCGCTAGAGGCCCGCAAGGCCGCGCTGCAGGCGAAAGCGCTGGAGGCCCGGCTCGCCACCGAGAAGATCGACGTCACGCTGCCGGCGCGCCCCGAGGCGCAAGGCTCGATCCATCCGGTTAGCCAGGTGTGGGAAGAAGTGGTGCAGATCTGGGCCGATCTCGGCTTCGCGGTCGCCGAGGGTCCCCATATCGAGAACGACTTCTACAATTTCACCGCGCTCAACATCCCGCCCGAGCACCCGGCGCGCCAGGAGCACGACACCTTCTATTTCCAGCCGAAGCTCGACGGCTCGCGCATGCTGCTGCGCACCCACACATCGCCGGTGCAGATCCGCACCATGCTGGAAGGGAAGCCGCCGATCCGGATCATCGCGCCCGGGCGTACCTTCCGCTCGGATTCGGACCAGACCCACACGCCGATGTTCCACCAGATCGAGGGCCTCGTCATCGACCAGGAAACCCATCTCGGCCATCTCAAATGGGCGCTCGCCGAATTCTGCAAGGCCTTCTTCGAGATCGACGATGTGAAGATGCGCTTCCGCGCCTCGCATTTCCCCTTCACCGAGCCGTCGATGGAAATCGACATCAACTGCTCATGGGATGGCGGGCAGGTGAAGATCGGTGAGGGCACGTCATGGCTCGAGATCCTGGGCAGCGGCATGGTGCACCCTTCAGTCATCAAGGCGGGTGGGCTCGATCCTGAGCGCTATCAGGGCTGGGCCTTCGGCATGGGGCTCGATCGCATCGCCATGCTGAAATACGGCATCCCGGATCTGCGCGCCTTCTTCGAGGCGGATCTGCGCTGGCTCAGGCATTATGGTTTCCGGTCCTTACAGGTACCGACACTGGCCGGAGGGCTTTCCTGATGAAATTCACGCTTTCCTGGCTCAAGGACCATCTCGACACCGAAGCCACGCTCGACCAGATCGTCGAGGGCCTGATCGGCATCGGCCTCGAGGTCGAGGCCGTCGAGGACAAATCGAAGGCGCTCAAGCCTTTCACCGTCGCCTATGTGAAGGAGGCGCGGCCGCATCCCAATGCCGACCGCCTGCGCGTCTGCGACGTCCTCACCCGCTCCGGCATCGTGCAGGTCGTGTGCGGCGCCCCCAATGCCAAGACCGGCATGAAGGCGATCTTCGCGGCCCCCGGCTCCTATATTCCAGGCACCAAGCTGTTCCTCGAGAAAGGCGTCATCCGCGGCGTCGAATCGAACGGCATGCTGGTCTCCGAGCGCGAGCTCATGCTCTCCGACGAGCATGATGGCATCATCGAGCTCGACAAGTCGGCGCAGATCGGCATGACGGCGGCCGAGGCGCTCGGCCTCAATGACCCGATGATCTATATCAAGGTGACGCCGAATCGCCCGGATGCGCTCGGCATCCACGGCATCGCCCGCGATCTCGCCGCCAAGGGTCTCGGTACGCTGAAGCCGATCAAGCCGCCGGGCATCCAGGGCAGCTTCCGCTCGCCGATCGGCGTCTCGCTCATCTTCGAGGGCGGCGATGAGACGCCCTGCCCGCTCTTCGTCGGACGCTATATCAAGAGCGTCAAGAACGGCCCCTCGCCCAAATGGCTGCAGGCGCGGCTTAAGGCGATCGGCCTGCGCCCCATCTCGGCCTTGGTCGACATCACCAACTACATCACCTTCGCCTATGGCCGCCCGCTGCATGTCTTCGATGCCGACAAGGTCAAGGGCTCGATCCATGCGCGCCTCGCCCGGCGCGGCGAATATCTGCGGGCGCTCGACGGGAAGACCTACTGGCTCGATGCCGCGATGACTGTCATCGCCGATGAGCGCCATCCGCTGGCGCTCGGCGGCATCATGGGCGGCGAAGATTCCGGCTGCTCGGACAGGACCGTCAATGTCTTCCTCGAATCGGCCTATTTCGATGCGCTGCGCACCGCGGCGACCGGACGCAAGCTCGGCGTCCAGTCCGATGCGCGCTATCGCTTCGAGCGCGGCGTCGATCCTTCCTTCACCCAGACGGGCGCCGAACTCGGCACAAGGATGATCCTCGATCTGTGCGGCGGCGAGCCTTCCGAGCTCGTCATCGCCGGGCGCGCGCCCGATACGGCGCGCAGCTATCTGCTGCGCCGCGGCCGGGTGGCGAGCCTCGGCGGCGTCGAGGTCTCGCAGGCGCGGCAGGCCGAGATCCTGACCGCGCTCGGTTTCGGGGTCATCGAGAAAGTGGATGGACTGCTCTGCGCCGTGCCGCCCTGGCGGCCCGACGTCCATGGCGAAGCCGATCTCGTGGAGGAAGTCTGCCGCATCTACGGGCTCGACAATATTCCCTTCGCCGAGATGCCGCGGCTGTCGGCCATCGCCAAGCCGGTCTTGAGCCCGCTGCAGCGGCGCATGATCCAGGCGCGGCGAACGCTTGCGGCGCGCGGCCTCGATGAGGCGGTGACATGGTCGTTCCTGCCGGAAGCGCATGCGAGGCTCTTCAATGACGGCCAGCGCAATCGCGACCTGGTGCTCGCCAATCCGATCTCGTCGGAACTTTCGGATATGCGGCCGTCGCTGCTGCCCAATCTCATCGCGGCAACCGGGCGCAACATGGCGCGCGGCTTCCAGGATATCGCGCTGTTCGAAGTCGGGCAGGCCTATGCCGGCGACAAGCCGGAGGACGAGACCTTGCGCGCCGCGGGCGTCAGGCGCGGCGACGACGTGCCGCGCAACTGGCAGGGCGGCAAGCGCGCCGTCGATGCCTTCAGCGCCAAGGCCGATGCGCTGGCGGTGCTCGAGGCGGCGGGCGCGCCGGTCGCGACCATGCAGGTCGTGGCGGAAGCGCCTTCCTGGTATCATCCCGGCCGCTCGGGCACGATCCAGATGGGGCCGCAGAACAAGCTCGCCACCTTCGGCGAGATCCATCCGCGCATCCTGGCCCAGATGGATGTGAAAGGCCCGCTGGTCGCCTTCGAAGTCAATCTGACCGCGGTTCCGACGAGCCGCGGCAAGATATCGACGCGCGCCGCGCTCAAGGCCTCCGATCTCATGACGGTGAAGCGCGATTTCGCCTTCGTCGTCGATGACGGCATCGAGGCCGAAAAGATCGTCAAGGCGGCCAGGGGCGCCGACAAGCAGCTCATCTCGGAGGTGATCGTGTTCGACCGTTTCGCCGGCGGGACGCTCGAGGCCGGCAAGGCATCGCTCGCCATCGAGGTCACGATCCAGCCGCGCGAAAAGACGCTGACCGAGGAGGAGATCGAGGAACTCTCCAAGAAGGTCGTGGCCCAGGTCCACAAGGCGACCGGTGGGGTGCTGCGGAGCTGAGACTCTACATTCTCAATTGGTCATCCCGGCGAAAGCCGGGACCCATTAAATTCTTTCCACGCGAGCAGCGCCGCCCAGATTTCGCTTATTCATTGGGTCCCGGCTTTCGCCGGGATGACGATAAATTGAGTGGGCGGAGTTACGGCAAAAAGCGCGACACCTTCGTCTCGAGCAGACGGATGAGCATCGGGTCCATGAACCCATACTCGTCCGGTATGTCGAGGCAGATGACGCGCGCCCGCTTCAGTGACGAGCGGAAGCGCTGCTGCAGCTTGTTGCGATGCGTCTTCTCCATCACGAAGATGATGTCGGCCCATTCGACCAGCTCGGCGGTGAGCGGGTTGTCGGCACCGTTGTTGGTGCCGGCCGAATCCACTTCGATATCCGGACGCTTCGCGAAGACCTGCTCGGCCGTCGGGCTGCGCAGGCGATTCTGGCTGCAGACGAACAGGACATTCCTCATCGCGTGGGCCACTTCCAGGGTGACGCCGAGCGGTCCGGCAGGATCGTCTCGCCCAGCTCCTTTTCGAGGCGGACCAGCAAACTCTCCGGGTGACGGTCGAGCGCGGCGACGAGCTCGGAAGAATGCGAGACGATGACGATCTGGCAGTGCTCGGCCGCCTTGGTCACCAGGCGGGCGAGCGGACCCAGGAGATCCGGATGCAGGCTCGCTTCGGGCTCATTGAGGATCATGAGCTCGGGCGGGCGCGGCGACAGAAGGGCCGCGATCAGCAGGATATATCTGAGCGTCCCCTCGGAGAGCTCGGCGACATTCAATTCGCGCAGGAGCCCGTGCTGCTTCATCTCGACCTCGAAACGGTCGTTCACGCCGAGCGTGGCGCCGTCGAAGGCGTCGGCGACCGCCGCGTCGAGGGCGGCCCGGTCACCCATCTCGATGATCGTCTGCAGGGCGGCGCCGATATCACTGCCGTCTGCGGCAAGTATCGGCGTGAAGGTTCCTATCTGCGGCCGGCGCGCCGGCGCGTCACGGTCGGTGCGCAGATGATCGTAGAAGCGCCACCGGCGCATCCGCTCGCGCAGCAGAAGAAGCTCCCAGCCGTCGAGAGGATCGGCGCGGTGAGTCATCATGCTGTCGAAATGCGACAAATGTTCGGTGCAGTCGCGCCAGGCGCCGGATTTTCCCTCTCGCAAGCGGCTGTGAGCGCCGTGGCGCTCGGCGATGACATTGGCGCGGCCGAGAAGTTCACCGGTCCATACTGCTTCGACCTTGATCACGGGATCGAGCGCGAAACGCGAGGACGACGGCGGGGGCAGACCGAGGTCGATGGCATAGCCGTAGTCTTCCGCGGAGAAGCCGAGCTTGAGACTGACGGGGCCAGAGCGGCGCGTTCCCTGAACCGGATGCTGGCCGCTTTTCATCTCGCGGCTGAATTTCTCAGGTCCGGCCCAGAGCGTCGATGATAGGCCGCCCTCGGCGGCGAGCGAGGCGACCACGCGCCCTTGCGCCACATCCGACAGGAGGCGCAACGCCCGATAGAGGCTCGACTTGCCGCTGCCATTGGCGCCCGTGACGATATTCACCCGGCCGAGGGCCAGCGTGACGTCGCGCAGCGACCGGTAGCCGGATATGGCAAGCCGCGTGATCATTTCAGCAACAAAGTGAGAGCAGCCGGATCAAGATGAAGCGTACTATATCAATGCGCTCGGTCTAAGCCTATGCACTTCCTATGAAGATGCCGGTCAGGAACACCAGGGCGCCCCCGACCGCCACCTGGAAGGCGGCGCGCAGGAAGGGCGTGTCCATGTATTTCCAGCGGATCCAGGAGATCGCCCATAATTCGAAGAACACCACGATCATGGCGATGAAGGTGGCGGTCCAGAAATCGGGGATCAGATAAGGCAGCGCATGGCCGAGGCCGCCCAGCATCGTCATGAGGCCGGAGGCGATGCCGCGGATGAGCGGCCGCCCACGCCCGGTGAGCTTGCCGTCGTCGGAGAGCGCTTCGGCAAGCCCCATCGAGATGCCGGCGCCGAGCGAGGCGGCGAGGCCGACGAGGAAAGTCTGCCAGGTGTCATGGGTGGCGAAGGCCGCGGCAAAGAGCGGCGCCAGCGTCGAGACAGATCCATCCATCAGGCCGACGAGGCCCGGCTGGATCACCTGGAGCAGAAACAGCTTCTGCCTGGCGTCGGCTTCCTCGGCTTTCGCATCAGGGGTCAGATGCTTGAGGCCGAGCCGATCGGCGAGCGAAGTGTGGTCCTTCTCCGCCTCGGCCAGATCGCGCAATAGCTTCTGAATGGCGGGATCGCCCGCCTGTTCGGCCGCCCTGGAATAGAAGCGCATATTCTCGAGCTCGAGCACCTCGGCGCGCTGGCGCATGGTTTCGAGCGTCATCTGTTTCATGAGCCAGACCGGCGGGTGGCGCACGAAGCCCCTGATGTCGCTGCGCCTGATCAGGGGAATGAAATCGCCGAATTTCTTCTGATAGGCATCGGTGAGCGCGCGGCGATGCGACTGCTCCTCCTCGGCCATCTCGACAAAGACCCTGGCCGAGGCCGGGAACTTGTCCATGAGCTGGTGGGCGAAGGTGAGATAAGTTCTGGAATCATCCTCCTCGCTCGAAATGGCAAGGGCGAGGATTTCCTGTTCCGTGAGATCCGCGAATGCTTTCATGGAATCTCGTTTAGAATAATTCTAAACTGATTTCCACCCCGAAATCCCTACAATTTTACAGAACCCTTCATTAAGGCTTGCCGCCTAGATTGCGACCTCCCAGGGAGCGGGACCCTATAAAGCCAATCTCGTATCCGGGCTCCGGAGAGCGTCATGAATACAACTGCCCTGCGCCTCGGCCGCGGCCCGCTTTCGGGTTACCTGGCAGGCATTGGCCGCGCGGTGACGGCCGGCTTCCGGCTGCATGCGCTCGCTTACGCGCTGGCGACCGGCGCCCTCATCATTGCGGTCGCCGCGGCAGCACTCGTCGGGCGGCTGTTCGACACCAAGTGGATGCTCTTGTTCACCCTTCCGGTCATCTTCCTGATGGGGGTGGGCGCCTTCTGGTTCGTCATCCGCGAATTGTTCCTGCTGTGGTGGACAGGCTATCAGGGCAGTCCCACCCGGGAGCTCGGGCGGCGGATCGCCAGCGATCTTGTGGCGCCGCAACGCCTCGCCAACATATTCCACGCCGCCATGCTGCTCAGCATCTTCATGTCGGCGTTCAACACGCTCAAAGTCCTCATCCCGATACTCAACCCCTTCCAGTGGGACCCGACCTTCATGGAATGGGACCGGCTGGTCCATTTCGGCGTCCATCCCTACGATATCCTGCAGCCGCTTCTCGGCCACCCGCAGATCACCTTCGGCGTCAATTTCGTCTATAATCTCTGGTATTTCGTGATGCTGTCGGTGTGGATGTGGCAGTGCTTCGCCAAAGAGGACAGCGCGCTCAGGCAGCGTTTCCTCGTCGCCTTCATCATCACCTGGTTCCTGGGCACCAATGTGCTCGGCACCATCTTCTCTTCCGTCGGCCCGACCTTCTACGGCCGCCTGCTGGGCGAGCCCGATCCCTTTCTGCCGCTGATGACCTATCTGCGCGAGACGGCGCAGCTCTTCCCCCTGTGGGCGGTCGATACCCAGGACGCGCTGTGGGAAAGCTATATCGCCGGGCAAGGCCTGGTCGCCGGCATTTCGGCGATGCCGTCCATGCATGTAGGGAGCTCGGTGCTGCTCGTCATCATCGCCTTCGCCGCCGGCAAGCGCCGGCTGGGCTGGTGTCTTTCGGCATTCACGGCCGTCATCTTCCTGGGGTCCATCCACCTCGCCTGGCACTATGCCATAGACGGCTATGCCGGGGCCGCGGTGGCGCTCGTCGGCTGGTATGTGGCGGGCTGGCTCGTCCGCTGGGACCGCGCCAGACAGGGCATCGCGGACGCTTGACGGGGCGGGGTGCGCCTGCCATCAAGCGCCCCAAATGACCGATCTCCGCCATATCCGCAATTTCTCCATCATCGCCCATATCGACCATGGCAAGTCCACCCTCGCCGACCGGCTGATCCAGCTCTGCGGCGCCGTTTCCGACCGCGAAATGGTCGACCAGATCCTCGATTCCATGGATCTCGAGCGCGAGCGCGGCATCACCATCAAGGCCAATACCGTGCGCCTCGATTACACCGCGAAATCGGGCGAGAAATACGTGTTGAACCTCATCGACACGCCGGGCCATGTCGACTTCGCCTATGAGGTGTCGCGCTCGCTCGCCGCCTGCGAGGGCTCGCTCCTCGTCGTCGATGCGAGCCAGGGGGTGGAAGCCCAGACGCTCGCCAATGTCTATCAGGCGATCAACAACAACCACGAGATCATCCCCGTCCTCAACAAGGTCGATCTTCCCGCTGCGGAACCGGCGCGCATCCGCCAGCAGATCGAGGATGTGATCGGCCTCGATGCCTCGGACGCGGTCGAGATCTCGGCCAAGACCGGGCTCGGCGTGCCGGATGTGCTGGAGGCGATCGTCAATCGCCTGCCCGCGCCCAAGGGCGACCGTTCGGCGCCGCTCAAGGCCCTCCTCGTCGACAGCTGGTATGACCCCTATCTGGGCGTCGTCGTGCTGCTGCGCATCGTCGACGGCGAGATCCGCAAGGGCCAGAAGATCAAGCTGATGTCGACGGGCGCCTCCTACCAGGTGGAGCGCGTCGGCATATCGAGGCCCAAGCGCGAGATGGTCGACAAGCTCGGTCCCGGCGAGATCGGCTTCTTCACCGCCGCGATCAAGCAGGTGGCCGACACGCGCGTCGGCGACACGGTGACGGATGAGCGCAATCCAGCCACCACGCCGCTTCCCGGCTTCAAGCCGGCGCAGCCCGTCGTCTTCGCCGGCTTCTTCCCGGTCGATGCGGCGCGTTTCGAGGATTTGCGCGATGCGATGGGCAAGCTCAGGCTCAACGATGCGAGCTTCTCCTTCGAGATGGAAACCTCGGCAGCGCTCGGCTTCGGCTTCCGCTGCGGCTTTCTGGGCCTCCTCCATCTCGAGATCATCCGCGAGCGCATCGAGCGCGAATTCAATGTCGACGTGATCACCACGGCGCCATCGGTGATCTACAAGGTCAATCTCAATGACGGCAGCCAGATCGAATTGCACAATCCGGTCGATCTGCCGGACGCCAACCACATCACCTCGATCGAGGAACCGTGGATCGAGGCGACCATCCTGGTGCCGGACGAATATCTGGGCTCGATCCTGAAACTGTGCGAGGACCGGCGCGGGCGGCAGAAGCAGCTCACCTATGCCGGCACGCGCGCCATGGTCGTCTATGACCTGCCGCTCAACGAGGTGGTGTTCGACTTCTATGACCGGCTCAAATCGGTGAGCCGCGGCTATGCGAGCTTCGACTACAAGATGGTCGGCTATGAGGAGGGCGACCTCGTCCGCATGGGCATATTGGTCAATGCCGAGGCGGTCGACGCATTGGCGATGATCGTGCACCGGGGCCGCGCCGAGCAGCGCGGACGGGTGATGTGCGAGAAGCTCAAGGAGCTCATCCCGCGCCACATGTTCCAGATCCCGATCCAGGCGGCGATCGGCGGCAAGATCGTGGCGCGCGAGACATTGTCGGCGCTGCGCAAGGACGTCACCGCCAAATGCTATGGCGGCGACATCACGCGCAAGCGCAAGCTGCTCGACAAGCAGAAGGAAGGCAAGAAGAAGATGCGCCAGTTCGGCAAGGTCGAGATCCCGCAGGAGGCCTTCATTGCCGCCCTCAAGATGGACGAGAACTGACGGCCAGCCTGAATCAAACCGTCAGAACGCCTCGATCACCTTGCCGGTCTCGGT
Source organism: Taklimakanibacter lacteus (assembly GCA_003576695.1). Classification (GTDB taxonomy): domain Bacteria; phylum Pseudomonadota; class Alphaproteobacteria; order Rhizobiales; family Aestuariivirgaceae; genus Taklimakanibacter; species Taklimakanibacter lacteus. The sequence continues at coordinate 345,905 of QOZQ01000002.1, read as the reverse complement.
CACGACGGTCGAGAATTTCTCGCGGAACACCAGCTCATGCGGCTTGAGGGTGAATTTCGTGCCCTTCATGAACTCATGCAATTTGCGCGTCGCGGCGGAATTCGGCCCGGCCTTGAGAAAATCCGCCAGCGTGTAGCAGTCATCCGGTGATCGCCTGAGGAAGTCGACAAAGGCGCCAGATGAGACCTGGGCCCTCTTCTCCATCTGGAAGCCGACCTGGCGGCGGAATAATTTCGGCATCAGGACCGGCCCCTTGTCGGCAGCTGGATCCGGCTCGGCGCCTTCGCCGCGATAGATGAGCCTCGCCTCGAACTTGCCGGTATCGAGCGAATAATATTTCCATACCCGCTTGGCCTTCTGGCCCTCCTTCATCGCCGTCAGCAGCGCCTCGATCTCTTCCTTTTCCATCGAGGAATAGAAAGTCGGATAGACCCAGCCCGCCTCCGTGAGCCAGATATTGACGTCGAGCCTGAAGCCCTTGCCGACCATGATATTGGCGACGAAGCGGCCATAGGTGTCGACCACCTCATAGGGGCGATCGACCAGCGAATAGACGCGGCATTCGACCGTTTTCTTGTGGATGGATTTGAGCTTTTTGGACAAGGCGATAGTGGCGGATTCGGCCAGATACTGCCGACGCTCGGTGCGATTGAGCTCGTTGTATTTCTGCCGCCTGGCCTCGGTGACTTCCGGGCGGTTGCGATCGAGCGGACTGGCGCGGTAATGCAGCTCGGGCGCATCGATGCCCTGCAGGCGCACGGTGATGCGGCTTTGCGCGTCGATCAACTTCCTGTGGCTGGCGCCCCTCACATAGGCTTCATTAAAAACCCTGGTGCGCTTGAAGGTCTTGCGATCGGCCGCAAATTCGAACGAATCGGGTGCGACGGTGACCTTGACCTTGGACGTATCGGCATCCGAGCTGCCGGCCGGCCAGAATTGCTCGAGATCGATAAACCCCTTGATTTTCAACAGACCAGGCATAAGCAGGTCTCCCCGAAAGACGATGACAGAGCCGGACCGAGGCCGGAACATGCCATGATGCGGAACTGGGCTTTCAGAATCATGACAGTTGCCATCGCACTCGCCTGCGCCGATGCCGCGCGGGCGCGCCCGCCGCTGGACGAGCTCGAGAACGGCAAGGCGCTCTATCAGCGCATCGGCAAGGCCGAGGCGCAGCGCAACAACATCCCTTTCGCGATCGTCGATGCGGTGATGCGGGTCGAGAGCGGCTACAACCCGCAGGCGCGGGGCGATGTCGGCGAAGTGGGACTGATGCAGATCCTGCCCTCAACCGCCGACATGATGGGCTTCAAGGGACCGGCCTCGGCTCTTTCGCAGCCGGAGACCAATATCGCCTTTGGCACGCAATATCTGGCGGAAGCCTGGCGGCTGTCGGGCCAGGACATCTGCACCACGGTGATGAAGTATCGCGCCGGCCATGGCGAGACGCGCTTCTCGGTCAAATCCGTCAACTATTGCAAGAGGGTGCGCAACCATCTGGCGAGCGTGGGCTTCCCGGTCACGGGCGATGTGCCCAAGCCGACCTTCGGCTTCAATGAGGGTGGTGGGTCGATCCGCGTCAAGGGCCGCATCCGGGTCAGGCTCGGCGGCGGCAAGTGCTTCGCCCGAGTCGTCCAGCCGGGCCGCAATTTCGGCGGCTGCGTTTCGCGGGCAGTCTTGAAACAGAAGGGGCTGTTGAAATAAGTCACCGGCGCGTGACGCCAAGGCTCAGCACGGCGACCAGCACGCAGCCGATGCCGGCCATCTGATGAAGGCTCACCGCCTCGCCGAGAAAGAGGAAGGCGAGCAGGACCGCCGAGACCGGCGCCATGGCGGTGAAGGGGGCAGCCTCTGAGCCCGAGACCCGCGCCAGCCCGCCATACCACAGAAGATAGCCGCCCACCGTCGGAACCAGCGCATAGTAGAGCACGGCTAAAAGCGAATTGAACGCGATGCCGCCGGTCCACGGCCATTCGAAGACCGCCGGTATTGCCGCGACAGCAAGGCCAATGGCGGTCATCAGCGCCGATTGCGCCAGGGGCGCGATCGGCACGGCGAGCCTCTTGTTGAGAAGGATGAAGAGGCCTTCGCACAGGACGGCGGCGAAGATCAGCGCATTGCCGAGCAGGGACCCGGCTGCCGCCGCATCGGGTTGGAAGGCGATGATGACGACGCCCATGGCCGCGAGCGCGATCGCCAAGAGCACCGAAGGACGCGGCCGCTCGCCCAGGATGAGGATGGCGATCGCCGCCGAGACCACCGGCAAGGTGCCGATGATGACGCCGGCATCGGCAGCCGATGTGAAGCGCAGTCCTGAGATGAGCAAGGTCGTGTAGCCCACGCTGCCGGCCGCCGACTGAATGACGAGCAGGAGCCAATCGCGCCGCCCCGGGCGCGGCCAGGGCACGGCGCTCATCCGCATGAGGATGATGAAGAGCGGCAGCGCCATGGCGAAGCGCAAGGCCGCGGCGGTGAATGGCGGCAACCCGCCGCCGATGATCTTGCTCGCGATGACGGTGCTGCCGACAAGGACCATGGCGGCGGCGAGCAGAACATAGCCCTGAAGCTTGCGTGACATGGCCGCAGGACAGCTGATCGCGGCAGGGGCGTCTTGAACGGAATTGCGGGAGTCCTGCCGGAGCAGGCCTGGACAGCCCTGAATCCTTCGCAACCCGTTCCGCCGGCTGTCTCCGAGCCTGCCGCGCCGGCGGAATTAACCTTTCGACAGGTATCCTTCGGCTAGTAAATCCCATCGTCCGTTCCAATGCGGGAGGGAGCATGCAGTTGGTCAAGCGATTCTATGCCGGGTGTATGCATGTCATTGCCGAATTCGGCCCGCTGCAAAGGCTGACCGAGGACGCGCGGGCGAGCGAGCCCTATGGCTGGCGGCGCTGGGGCGCGTCGCTTCTGGCGATCCATGATGTCGAGCGGATGATCGCGCTCGGGCTGCCCTGGTGGAACGTGTCGGCCACGCGCGAGGTCGAAAAGCACCTCGCGTCGCGCCGCAGCCCGCGGGTGTTCGAGTATGGCGCGGGGGCCAGCACGGCATGGCTTGCCAGGCGCGCGGGCACGGTCGTCTCGGTCGAGCATCATCCCGACTGGCACGAGCGGATCTCGCCCATGGTGCGGGGCTTCGCCAATGCAAGCCTCTGGCAGCGGGACCTGGCCGGCGAAAACTATGTGGGCGCGATCGATGAAGCCGGCGGCAAGTTCGACCTGATCGTGATCGACGGGCGCCGACGGATAGACTGCCTGGAGCGGGCCATCCCGCATCTCGCGGCGGGCGGCATCATCCTGTTCGACGATTCCGGCCGCCGCCGCTATCGCTCCGGGATCAAAGGCTGCGGCCTGAAAGAGCGTCGCTTCTTCGGCCGTTCCTATTGCGTGCCCTATCCCGACTTCAGCAGCATCCTCCATGGCTGATCCGGTCACTGCGCCGCGTCAGCTATTCCTTCGCAGATTGGGCCAATGGGGCGGGTTCGTGGTGCTGGCCGGCAGCCTCGCTTTCATCGGCGAGCGGCTCTGGCGCCTGGACTGGTCGGCGCTCCAGCCGCATGCCTCCTGGAGCCTGTCCGGCGCGCTGATTGCCGCTCTGGCATTGTTCGCCGCCGCCGACCATGCGCTCGCAAGGGCCTGGGCCGCGACGGTCGATCCCGAAGGCAGACTTTCCAAATCCGAGGTGTTGCACATCTACGGCCGCGGCGTCCTGACGAAGTACCTGCCGGGGTCGGTATTCCAGTATGTCAGCCGTCATATCGGGGGAAGGAAAGCGGGCCTCGCGCATATGCGCCTCGCTCGTTCGAGCATGGTCGAGGTCGGCCTGCACCTCGTCAGCAGCCTGGCTGTCGCGGGCCTCTGCCTGCTTTTCGAGCGCTCGCCCTCCGCCGCGGCGCTCGCCGCGGCCGTGCTGATCGGCGGATGCCTGATGGCTCGCCGTCCCGTGTCGATCTCGCTCGCGCTCCAGATCGTCGCCTTTGGCGCCTTTGCGTTGGCCGCGGCCTTGATCGGCGCGGCGATCCTGCCCGCCGACAGCAACCTCGCCCACTTCTCAGCCCTGTTCCTGCTGGCCTGGCTCGCCGGATTCGTCGTCCCGGTGGCTCCGGGCGGCCTTGGTGTGCGCGAGGCAGCACTGCTGGCGCTGGCCGGCGCCGGCCTGCCTGCCGCAAGCATCCTGGCGGCGACGCTCGCTTTGCGGGTCGCCTCCATCGCCGGAGATCTGGCTTACGGTCTTGTCGCGCTCATGTCCCGATCGGCCTGATCGGCGCTCTGTCAGAAGCCTTCGAAGATCGGTCCGTCCGCAAAGCTCCAGGACGGCCTCGTGAGGTGGCTTCCCCAACGCAAGACGGCCTCACCCGCACTGTTCTGCTCGAAGCGATGCGCGCCCCGCGCCAGCGTGAGCGTCTGGCCGGGCGCATAGACATGGCCATCGATGCGGGCGGACGTCTTCTCGAGCGTATAGATGCCAGGCGCATGAATGAAGAAAGTCTGCTCCTTCGTCGCGGCGGAGAAGCGCCGTCCCGCGACCCAGAGCGGGCCCCAATGCGGGATGAAGGCCTCCCGCAGCGCCCTGCCGTCTTCCGGCAACAAAGCCTCGGACGGCGCGGGGCCGGTCTGGTTGCTTGCGAGTATGACGTGGTTGACCACAAGCAACGGCACCGTCTCGCGCGACATGGCATCGACGAAAGACGCCTCCTGCCCGATGCGGTACTTCCGCATGCCCCAGTTGGTCATGAAGAAATTCGCCTTGGGGAAGTCCGCAAGCATCCCCGGATAGTCGAAATAGGCAACCGGCTCGGGGAAGATCTCGCCTGCGGCGGCGAGCACCTGCTTCTGCGCCGGGAGCACCGGGCGCGACGTGGTCAGGCTGATGGTCGCGGCATTGGCAAGAAGCGCCAGGGAGAGGATGCCGGCCGAGATGTGAGCCTGCACCGCTTTCACCGCGATGGCCGCGCCGACCATCACCGGAGGCAGGATATAGGCGTAGAAATAGGGATAGCTGTTGCGATAGAAAACGATGCTCACCAGCGGCATCAGGAGCGCAATGAGCGCAACGCATTGCGGTCGTGACAGCTGCGCCCGGGCCAGCACGAAAGGCGTGGCCAGCACCAGCAACGCCATGAACGGCGCAAACAGCATGCCCCTGAGCGCGTAGATGCCGGTCGGGAACAGGCCCTGGTCGAACATCATCGTGACTGACGTCGATACGGTCCTAGCCGCACTGCCGCCATTTGCATCCGGCAGGGTCAGGATCGTGGCGCCGATCAGCAGCAACGCGAATGCCACCGCCGCGCCGGCGAAGGCGGCGAGGCGCAGCAACATTCCTTTACGGTCCGCTGCCTCGCTCCAGCGCAGCCAGGCGATCCCGGCGAAGGCCGGGGCATAGAACACGACCTTGATCGTGGTCAGCACGGCAAGTCCCGCAAGTATCGCGGCGAGCAGAATGGCCCTGGTGTCGAGCCGGCTCGCCAGGATTATCCACAGCGCGCCCATCAGGAAGGCCGCGGCCATCGGATCGGCACGGTAGGAGAAGCCGTGCTGGAAGACATAGCCGCCGGTGAGATAAGCGAGTGCGGCCAGAGCGGCGGGCATTCTTCCGACAAAGCGGCCGGCCATCGCATAGATGGCATAGGTCGTGAACAGCTCGCAGCCGAACATGAAGAGGCGGGCGATGCGAATCTGGTCGACCGCGTCGACCGGAAGCATCGGCAGCCAGAAGAAGGCGCGGGCGTAGAATACCTGCAGCACTTCGGCAAGGCGTCCCTCATGGAAGGCATGCGCCTCGCTGAGGTGGAAGAATTCATCCCAGTTGATCGGCCGGTTGATGACCAGCTCGAGCTGGAGCAGGACCGCGAAAGCAAAGGCGGCCGCCAGCCAGCTCAGCCGCTCCAGCTTCGGAACGGAGATCGTCGCGGCCTGGCTCAAACGGCGCGCCTCGGCGCCGGCTTCTTTTCTTCGGAGAACTGCGCCTGCCCCGGGTGATCCATCGCTTCCAGCCGGTCCTCGATCCGGCGGAGACGGGCGAGACTCGCCTCGATCAGCTTGCGGTTCGACGAGATGAGGTCCGCGAGCACTCCCATCACGGCGACGATCGTGCCCAGAACCAGGAGCGCGCCGCCAATCACCAGCGACTGGATATGCCCGTCGCCATGACCCTGCACGTAAAACAGCAGGAAGCGGAGGATCGGCAAGAGGCCGAGAAGGGTGATGGCAACGCCCAGGGTGACGAAGGTGCGCAGCGGATTGTAGGTTGCGTAGGCGCGCGCCATCGTAATGCCGGTGTTCATGATGAAGCGCGGTATCGACTTGAACAGGCGCGAGGGCCGGTTGGTCTCATTGGTCCTGATCGGCACGCTGATGACGGCGAGACGCTTGCGGCCGGCCTGGATTAGCATGTCGGTGGTGTAGCTGAATTCGGTCGTGATGTTGATGCGCTGGGCCGCCTCGCGGCTGATGGCGCGAAAGCCGCTGACGGCGTCGGTCACGCGCAGGTTGGAAAGTCGCTGGACGACCGCGCTGCCCAGTCTCTGCAGCCGGCGCTTCACCGGACCGAAATGCGCATTGTCGGCGACGCCCCGGTCGCCGACCACGATGTCCGCCCGGCCCTCCACAATCGGGGCGACGATCTTTTCGATGTCCTCTCCGGCATATTGGCCGTCGGCGTCGGTGTTGACGATAATATCCGCACCCGCCCTCAAGGCCTCATCGAGGCCCGACTGGAATGCCGCGGCGAGCCCGCGATTGGTGCGGTGACGCACGACATGCTGAACGCCCCACATCCGCGCGACCTGCGCGGTGTTGTCGGTGCTGCCGTCGTCGATCACGAGGATCTCGATCTTGTCGACACCCGCTATCTTGCGGGGAAGCGCCGCCAGCGTGCGGGGCAGATCTTGCGCCTCATTGAGGCAGGGAATCTGGATAATGAGCTTTGTCATGTCGCGTCCCACCGGCCAAGCAAGACTTGCCGTTCTGTCAGGTCTCATTTCGCCCGGCAGACTCTAAGGAAGCGTAAATCAGCATATGCAAGCTGTATGGACCTCTCGGATGAGAGATCTCACAAGATTATTTGTAAGATAAAATTCTTATCAACCGACTTGTCTTCCGAGTGGAACCCGCTTTGGCCCGGTCATGGCCTGGGCATAAAGCCCCGGCGACAGGCCGTATTTGCGCACGAAGATGCGGGTCATGTGGCTTTGATCGGCAAAACCGCTCGCCAATGCGGCCTCGGCGAGGGTTAGTTGCCCGGTGATCAGCCGGCGGGCGCGGTCGATGCGGCGCTGCATCAGATAGGCATGCGGGGTGAAGCCGGTATTGCGGAAGAAGCCGCGCAGAAGCTGGAACTTGCTCAAGCCCGCCGCCCGCGCCAGCTCTGCCAGGGTCACCGGACGCGCCGGATCGTCATCGATCATGCTCTTCGCCGCAAGGATGGCATCGGGAACCGCCCGGCTCGTGTCGATGGCTTTCGGCCGCAAGGTCGCAAGCAGGATGAGCATCAGTTCCTCACGCTGCACCGAGGTGGTCGCTTCATCACCCTTCGTCATGGCGTCAAATAAAGCGCGGCAACGGCCGGCAATCCGCTTGTCGCCCATGACGGGATTCGCGAATTCGAAGCTGCCCGTCTTTCCCTCGCTCATGTCATCGATCGCGGCGCTGATCACCTCGGGGTCGAAATAAAGGATGCGCCATGAGCGCCCGAGATCGCCGATCGGCGCTCCGTCATGCACCTCGCCCGGATTGACGGTGATCGCATCGCCCGGCCCCGCTTCCACCATGCCGCGGCCGCTCAAGGATTTCTGGGCGCCCTGGTGAATGACGCCGATACCGAACTGATCATGCGTATGGCGTGGAAACACATGGCGGGTCTCGGCCGCAACTGCCGAGACCCCTGCCATATGGCAGCGGAGCATCCTGAATGGTCGCTCTTTTTCTTTGCGCATCGGCTTCTCCGAAAACCGCTCACACTTTTCGGGCCGATGCGCTCAATCCGGCTGCCGGCGCAAAACCGCCTGCAGCACATCGCGCACGCCGATCGCGCCGACGAAGCGCTCGCCTTCGTCGAACAGCGCCACCGGCGCCGTCTCGGCGCGGTGCATGGCGAGCATCACGGTGCGCAACGGCGTGCCGGGGCTCGCCCAATAAACGGGCCTCGTCCCCGGCTCTACCGGCTTTTCGGCCTGCGAACAGGCGACCCAGGTCGCCTGCTGCTTGTCGCGTTCGGCCGCCACCACCTTGCGGTCGGGGCCGATCTTGAAGCGGGTGGTGCGTCTTCGGTCGAGCCACACCCAGCCCTCGCCCGCATCCTCGAGATCGCGCGCGTCACGCATGACATTATAGGCGGTGAGCACACTCAAGGGATTCACATTGGCGATGAACTCGCGCACATAGTCGTTGGCGGGCCGCAGCACGATGTCCTCAGGACGCCCCGTCTGCACGATGCGGCCGCCTTCGAGGATCGAGATGCGGTTGCCGAGCTTCAGCGCCTCCTCGAGATCGTGGCTGACGAAGATGATCGTCTTCTTCAGCGTCTTCTGCAGCGACAGCAATTCGTCCTGCAGCTTCGTGCGGATCAGCGGATCGAGCGCCGAGAAGGGCTCGTCCATCAGCAGGATCGGCGCCTCGGTGGCGAAGGCGCGGGCAAGCCCGACACGCTGCTGCATGCCGCCCGACAATTCGTGGCCGTATTTCTTCGACCATTGATCGAGGCCGACAAGCTTGAGCTGCCTGCCGACACGCTCTTCCCGCTCGGCGTCGGGCATGCCGGCGAGCTCGAGGCCGAGACCGACATTCTCCGCCACGGTGCGCCAGGGCAGAAGCGCAAATTGCTGGAACACCATGGCGACGCGGTGCTGGCGCAGCCGGCGCAAGGTCTCGGGCGGGCATGTCACCACATCGATGAGCTTGCCGTCCTCATTGACCAGGACCTCGCCGCGCGAGACCTTGTTGAGGCCGTTGACGGCGCGCAGCAAGGTGGACTTGCCCGAGCCCGAAAGGCCCATGAGCACGCTGATCTCGCCTTCCTTGATGGCGAGATTGGCGCCGGCGCAGCCAAGGACCGCGCCTGTCTTCTCGAGAATTTCCGCGCGCGAGGCGCCCTGGTCGAGCATTCTGATGCCCTCGGCCGCGCGCTCGCCGAAGACGATGTCGACATTCTTGAATTCGACGGCGGTCATGACGCTTTCCTTTCGCCGACGCGGCAGACGCGGTCGAGAATGATGGCGAGCACCACGATGGCGATGCCGGCCTCGAGACCGAGCGGGATGTTGACCGAGTTGAGCGCCCGCACCACCGGCTTGCCGAGGCCATTGGCGCCGACCAGTGCCGCGATGACCACCATGGACAGCGACAGCATGATGCATTGGGTGAGGCCCGCCATGATGGTGGGCAGCGCCGCCGGCAATTCTACCTTCCACAGCAATTGCCGCCTGGTGGCGCCGAAGGCCTCGCCCGCCTCGATCAGCTGCTTCGGCACCGAGGTGATGCCGAGATGGGTTAGGCGCACGGGGGCGGGAATGGCGAAGATCACGGTGGCGATGAGCCCCGGAGCCAGGCCCAGGCCGAACAGGACCAGCACCGGGATCAGATAGACGAAGGTCGGCATGGTCTGCATCAGGTCGAGGATGGGCCTCAAGATGCGGAACAGCCAGGGACGGTGGGCCGCGGCGATGCCGACCGGCACGCCGATCGCCATGGACACGCCGGCGGCCGCGATGACCAGTGCCAGCGTCTCGATCGTCTCCTTCCAGAAGCCGAGATTGATGATGAAGAGAAGACCCACCGCCGTCGCAATGGCGAGCTTTACCGAGCGCTGCAGATACCAGGCGAGAAGGGCGACAAGCACGACGACGATGATGGGCGGCACCATCAGCACGAGGCCGATCAGGCCCTCGAGCACGACGGTGAAGCCGCGTGCGATGCCATCGAAGAACCACTCGAAATTCGTCGTCAGGAAGCTGAAGAACGCCTTGCCCCAGGCGCCGATCGGAATCTTCCAGGCGGTGATGAGTTGCGTAACCGGATCCATCTCAGCCCCTCCCCTGATGTATTTTTTCTTTGACCCTAACAAAAAGGCGGCAAAAGATCACGATGACTTTTGACGGGTCCCGTCAAAAGTCATGAACGTGATCGTCAATTAAGGGAGGGAGCAAATCCTTATCGCCAAAGTCTTCAACTTTGGCGGGATTTGCTCATGTCACGAGCCGCCTTGGTCTTTCAACTGTGCAATGGCTCAGCCGCCGAGCTTCTCCTTGACGGCTGCCGCGGCGTCGCCGCCGTCGAAAGTGGTCACGCCTTCGAGCCACGGCTTCACCGCATCGGGATTGGCCTTGAGCCAGTCGGTCGCCGCGGCATTGGCCTCGGCGCCCTTCAGGATCGCGTCCATCATCTGGTTTTCCGCAGACAGGCTGAATTTCAGGTTCGAGATGAACTTGCCGACATTCGGGCATTCCGTCGTATAGCCTTTGCGCACATTGGTGTGCACGGTGGCGGCGCCGAAACCGGAATCACCCATGCCGTCGAGATAGGTGATCTTCATCTCGCCCATGATGGGATGCGGCGTCCAGCCGAGGAAGACGATCCACTCATTGTTCTTCATGGATTTCTCGGCCTGGGACAGCATGCCGGCTTCGGAGGATTCGACCAGCTCGAAGCCGCCAAGGCCATTGTCCTTGTTGTCGATCATGCCGAGCACGATGCGGTTGCCGTCATTGCCGGGCTCGATGCCATAGATCTTGGAGGAGAACTTGTCCTTGTTCGGGCCGATGTCCTTGAGACTCTTGACGCCGGCATCGGCGACATAGGCCGGCACCACGAGGCCGTAGCCCGCACCTTCGAGATTCTGCGAGATGGTCTCGACCGATCCGTCATCGGTGAAGGGCTTCACATCGGCCGCCATGCTCGGCATCCAGTTGCCGAGAAACACGTCGATGTCCTTGTTCTTGAGCGACTGGTAGGTGACCGGGACCGAAAGCACCTGCACCTCGGGCTCATAGCCCAGCGCCTGCAGCAGCACATTGGCAACGCCGGTCGTCGCCTGGATGTCGGTCCAGCCCACGTCCGAGAAGCGTACCTTCTTGCAACTTTCGGCATCGCCGGCCGCTGCGGCTCCGGCCATGGCGGTCAGCGAGGCGCCCAGCGCCAGGACGCCCAGCAAGGCCTTCAATTTCATGCTCATTCGATCCTCCCTATGGATATCTTTTGCGGAAAGACTACTCTCATTTGGAGGGGGATCGTCAAGTTTTTTATTGGACGGACGTCCAATGTAAAACTAGGCTCATTCGGGGAGCCGGACGGTCCAATATAAAGAGGGGTCAATGCCCAAGAGGGGAATGAAGCCGATCCGCCGCCAGCAGCTCATTGATGCGGCGATCGCTTCCATTCATGAGCACGGGTTTTCGAGCGCGACGGTGGCCCGCATCGCGCGCAAGGCCGGCGTGTCGACCGGCATCGTGCATCATTATTTCGCCGACAAGAACGACCTGCTCGCCGCCACCATGCGGGCCATGCTCGACATCCTGCGGCGCGAGGCGGTGGAGCGCATGCGCGTGGCCAGGAGCCCGCTCGAGCGCCTCTATGCGATCATCCACGCCTCTTACGGCGATGCGCAGTTCGGCGAGGAAGTGTTCTCGGCCTGGCTGGCGCTCTATGGCAATGCGCGCGATTCACAAAAGCTGCAGCGCATCCTCTTCATCTATCACCGCAGGCTGCACAGCAATCTTCTGCACGAGCTTGTCCCGCTCATCGGGCGCGAGCGCGCGCAGGAAGCAGCTCTCGGCATCGGCGCCTTGATCGACGGCCTGTGGCTGCGCTATGCGCTGACCGGTCGCCCCGATGACGCCGAAACGCCACGGGCGATGACGCGCGCCTATGCCGATGCGATGATCGCAGGGAAGTCTTGAGTTTATTTTTTGCATGACCTTATCCGAAAAGTCTGCAACTTTTCGGGATCATGCTTAGAGGGAGCTAACAAATGAAACCGGTCAAATGGGGCATCATCTCGACCGCCAATATCGGCGTAGGCAAGGTCATTCCCGGCATGCTGAAGAGCAAGGAGCTCGAGGTCGTGGCGATCTCGTCGCGCGACCGGAAGACGGCCGACCAGGCGGCGAAGAAGCTCGGCATTGCGCGCAGCTACGGCTCCTATGAGGCGATGCTGGCGGATCCCGAGATCGAGGCGGTCTACAATCCCCTCCCCAATCACCTGCATGTGCCCCTCACCCTCGCCGCCGCCAAGGCCGGCAAGCATGTCCTGTGCGAGAAGCCGATCGCCATCACCGCCAAGGAAGCGAAAAAGCTCAAGGACGTGAAGAAGGGCATCTATGTGGCGGAAGCCTTCATGGTGCGCCATGCGCTGCAATGGCAGGCGGTGCGCGAAAGGGTGGCGAAGGGAGAGATCGGCACGGTGCGCCTCATCCAGGTGCTGTTCACCTATTATCTCGACGACCCGAAGAATGTCCGCAACATGGCCAAGATCGGCGGCGGCGGCCTGCTCGACATCGGCTGCTATCCGATCACCGTGGCGCGCTATATCTTCGATGCCGAGCCGAAGGCGGTGACCGCGGTGTTCGACCGCGACCCCAAATTCAAGACCGACCGCACCGCGAGCGGGCTTGCCGATTTCGGCAAGGGCCGCCAGCTCTCCTTCGCCATCTCGACGCAGACGGCCCCCTTCCAGCGCGTGCAGATCGCCGGCACCAAGGGGCGCATCGAGATCGAGATCCCGTTCAACGCGCCGCCCGACAAGCCGAACCGCTATTTCGTCCAGGGCATGACCATGAATGAGGGCAAGACCTATGAATTGCCGGTGAGCGACCAGTACCAGCTGCAGGCGGAAGCCTTCGGCCGCGTCATCCGCAAGACGGACAAGGCGCATTACGGCGTGAAGGACGCGATCCAGAACATGAAGATCATCGATGCCTTCTTCCGCTCGGAGAAGAGCCGGAAGTGGGAGAAGGTGTGAGGGAATTTTACCCTCCCCCTTGCGGGGAGGGTCGGCCCGCAGGGCCGGGGTGGGGGTCTGGGTGGTGTTGACGATTCTCTATCTGCCTTGAGAAACGCCCAAATGAAAATCCGGCTGCACTGCCCAGACCCCCACCCCTAACCCCTCCCCGCAAGGGGGAGGGGAATTTTACCACAGCCTCGCCGCTCCCCTGACCCCACTCTTCTCGCCGTGCGCGGCGCGCGCGACCTTGACGGTGGCGACGCTCGAGAAGGTATGGCGGCTGGCGCGCGGGCCCAGCTCCTCAACGAGCTCAGGCAGGCCGGACAGGCCGCCGCCGATCACGAAGATATCGGGGTCGATCACATTGACGATCGCCGCGGTGAGCCTGGCGAAGCGGTCGGCAAGGCGATCGAGCGCCGCCTTGGCCTGCATATCGCCCTGGCGCGCCAAAGCGACGATGTCCGGACCTTTGAGCTCCTGTCCCGTCGCTTTCGCATAATCGCGCGCGAGGCCGGTGCCCGACACATATTGCTCGACGCAGCCTTTCTTGCCGCAGAAGCAGGGAATGAGCGGCCATTCGCTTTCATTGGGCCAGGGCATCGGCGTGTGGCCGAATTCCGCCGCTTCATTGTTGGGCCCGCGCCTGACCTTCCCGTCGATGACGAGGCCACCGCCCAAAGCCGTGCCGATGGTGAAGCAGGCGACAACCGCGTGGCCGGAGCCCGCGCCATCGAAGGCCTCCGACAGGGCGAAGCAATTGGCGTCATTCTCCATGCGCACGGGATGGCCGATGAGGCGCTCGATATCGGCCTGCATCGGCCTGCCGTTGCAGGCGAGGATATTGGCGTTGCGCCACAGGCCGGTGCCGGGCGATGCCGAACCGGGGGCTCCGATGCCGATCGTCGCATCCTGCGCCGCCTGCAGGCGCGCCTCGCGCACCAATATGGCGATCGCGGCCAGGATGGCGTCATAGCTGCGGGGCGTCGGCACGCGTTTCTCGAACCGCACTGCGCCATCGCCGGCGAGCACGGCGGCATCGATCTTGGTGCCGCCGAGATCGATGCCGATGCGGTCAGCTGCGGTTATACGCGTCATCATAGCGCACGATATCGTCTTCGCCGAGATAATCGCCGAACTGCACCTCGATGATCTCGACCAGGCCGTCATGGTGGTTTTCCAGCCGGTGCCTGGCGCCTTGCGGAATGTCGACCGACTGCGAACGGGTGAGGGTCGATACCGTGTCATTGACGGTCACCGTCGCGGTGCCGTTGACCACGGTCCAGTGCTCGCCCCGGTGCTTGTGACTCTGCAGCGAAAGCCTGCCGCCCGGCGTCACCACGATGCGCTTCACCTTGAAGCCCTTGCCCTCGTCGAGCACATGGAACGAGCCCCAGGGGCGTGTCTCGCTATACATCCTTGCCTCCTAATCCATCGAAAGGGGTGGGCGGCCGCGGATCATGTCCGCCGCCTTCTCGGCGATCATGATCACCGCCGCATTGGTGTTGCCAGTTATCACATTGGGCATGATCGAAGCATCGGCGATGCGCAAGCCCCTTATGCCCCTGAAAGTGAGATCGGGATTGACCACCGCTTCGGCATCGATGCCCATGCGGCAGGTGCCGGCGGGATGGTGATCGGTCTTGGCCGCGGCACAGGCATAGTCCGCCAGCGCCTCCCGGCTCGCAACCTCAAGGCCCGGCACGCGCTCTGCCAGCACGAAAGGCTTGAGCGCCGGCTTCGCCATGATGTCGCGCGCCAGCTCCAGCCCGCGCAGCGACATCTCGCGGTCATGCGGATCGGACCAGTAATTGGGATCGATCAGGGGCGCCGCCTGCGGATCGGCGGAAGCGAGGCGCACGGTGCCGCGCGAGCGCGGCTTCATATAGGCGCTGTTCAAGGTGACGCCGGCATGCTTGAGCCTGGCGATACCCGCCTCGATGCCGGAGCCGAAGCCCAGATGGAACTGCATGTCGGGCATGTCGGCATTCTCGTCGACCTTGGCGAAACCGCCGGTCACGAAAAGGCTCGATGCCGCCGGGCCACCGCGGAACAGGACGTACAGGACGCCGGCGAGCGCTGCCCAGTGCGGCTTGCCATATTTGTCGTAAGTGTGATCGCCCGTGCATTCGCTGACGGTGCAGAGATCGAGATGGTCCTGGAGATTCGATCCGACGGAGGGCGCGTCGAATACCGGCGCGATGCCAAGCGGCTTGAGATGATCGGCAGGCCCGATCCCCGACAGCATCAGAAGCCGCGGCGAGCCGATGGCGCCGCAGGACAGGATCACCTCGCGCTTGGCGCGCAGGATTTCCCGCCGGTTCGACGCAGCGGCAAGCTCGATGCCCACGGCCCGGCCTCTTTCGACGAGAATGCGCAACACCTGGGCGTCGCGCATGATCGTCAGATTGCGCCGGCCGCGCGCCGGCTTCAGATAGGCCGTCGCCGCCGATGAGCGCCGGCCGTGCTTCTGCGTCACCTGATAGAAGCCCATGCCGTCCTGGCGGGCGCCATTGAAATCGGGATTGCGCGCGAGGCCCGCTTCACCGGCCGCTTCGAGGAAGGCCTCGGCGATCGGCAAGGTGGCCCAGGGGTCGCTCACGCCCAAGGGGCCGTCAGTGCCGTGATACTCATCGCTGAGCCTGCTGTTGCCCTCGGCACGCCTGAAATAGGGCAGCACGTCGCGATAGCTCCAGCCGGCGCAGCCGGCCTGCGCCCACAAGTCATAGTCCCGGTGATTGCCGCGGATATAGATCTGCGCATTGATGGACGAGCCGCCGCCGATCACCTTGGCCTGGGTGTACCAGAAGACACGGTCCTGCATGTGCTTCTGCGGCACGGTGGACCAGCCCCAGCTGGCGATGCCCTTGGTCATGCGGGCAAAGCCCGCCGGAATATGGAACAGCGGATGACGGTCGCTGCCACCCGCCTCGACCAGAAGGACGCTCACATCGCGGTCTTCCGAAAGCCGCGCCGCCAGCACGCAGCCGGCCGAGCCGCCGCCCGCGATGATGTAGTCAAAGCTGGTCCGCATTTCCTACGCGATACGCTGCTGGGTGCCCGGATCGAAGAATACCGCCTTGTCGAGATTGAAGGCGAGCTTCGCCATCTTGCCGGCCGACACTTTCGCGTCGGCCCTGAGCCGTGCCACCACCTGCTTGCCGCCCAGATGGGTGATGGCGAAGGTGTCGGAGCCCGCCGGCTCCACCACCTCGATCTGGCATTCGGAGGTGACGACGCCCGACGATGTGCGGTCGGCGCCGTCAGGATCGGTCAGGGCTTCCGGCCTGATGCCGAAGATCACATTGCCGCCGGCATGCTTGGCGATCCTCTGGGCGCCATCGGGCAGCGCCAGGGTGAGCGGATTGCCCGAGCGCTGCGGCATGGAGAGGCGCAGGCTCGAACCCGACTTTTCGACATTCGCCGGAATGAGATTCATCGCCGGCGAGCCCATGAAATCGGCGACGAACATATTGGCCGGATGGTTGTAGATCTCGGCCGGCGTGCCGAATTGCTGCAGGATGCCGTCCTTCAGCACGGCGATGCGGGTGGCCAGCGTCATCGCCTCGATCTGGTCATGCGTCACATAGACGATAGTGGTCTTCATCGACTGGTGCAGGCGCTTGATCTCGGTGCGCATGTCGACGCGCAGCTTGGCGTCGAGATTGGACAGAGGCTCGTCGAACAGGAAGACCTGCGGCCGGCGCACCAGAGCGCGGCCCATGGCGACGCGCTGGCGCTGGCCGCCCGACAGCTGGCTCGGCTTGCGGTCGAGCAGATGCCTGATCTGCAGGGTCTCGGAGACCTCGGACACCGCCTTGTCGCGCTGCTCCTTCGGCACGCCCCTGATCTCCATGCCGAAGGCGATGTTCTGCGCCACCGTCATATTGGGATAGAGCGCATAGGACTGGAACACCATGGCGATGTCGCGCTCGGAAGGATGCAGGTCATTGACCTTGCGGCCATTGATGTGGATCTCACCGCCGGTGATCGCCTCGAGCCCGGCAATGGTGTTGAGCAAGGTCGACTTGCCGCAGCCCGATGGTCCGACCAGGACGAGGAAGCCGCCTTCGTCGATGGCGAGGTTGATGCCCTTCAGCACCTCGACATTGCCGAAGCGCTTTTCGAGATTCCTGATTTCAAGAAACGGCATGGTTCACCCCTTGACTGCGCCCGCCATCAGGCCGCGCACGAAATACCTGCCCGACACGATATAGACGATCAGCGTCGGCAGGGCGGCGAGAATGGCACCGGCGAAATGCACGTTATATTCCTTCACACCCGTCGATGAGCTCACCAGATTGTTGAGCGCTACCGTCATGGGCAGCGAATTGGCATCCGAATAGGACACGCCGAACAGGAAGTCGTTCCAGATATTGGTGAACTGCCAGATGACGGTGACGACGATGATCGGTCCCGAGCTCGGCAGCAATATGCGGCGGAAGATCTGGAAGAAGCTGGCGCCGTCGATCATCGCGGCGCGCACCAGTTCGGTCGGGAAGGCCTCATAATAGTTGCGGAAGAACAAGGTGGTGAAGCCGATGCCATAGACGGCATGAACCAGGATGAGCGCCCAGATGGTGCCGCCGATGCCGATGATGCCGAGAACCGTCGCCATCGGGATGAGCACGATCTGGAACGGGATGAAGCAGGAGAGCAGCATCAGCGTGAAGACCAGGTTGTCGCCGGGAAAGCGCCATTTGGTCAGCACATAGCCGTTGAGCGCGCCGAGCAATGTCGACAGCGCCACCGCCGGCACGACCATCATGATCGAGTTGATGAAATAGGGCCTGAGGCCCGTCGGCTGGACGCCGATCTGGGCCGTCGACCAGGCGCTCAGCCACGGCTCGATGGTGAATTGCCGCGGCAAGGCGAGCATGTCGCCCTCGCGGATCTCATCCAGCGGCTTCACCGAATTCACCAGCATCACATAGAGCGGCAGCAGATAGTAGAAGGCAAAGAGGATGAGCACGGCATAGATCAGGATGCGCGTCCACGAGGTGGTCTTCACGGCGATCTCGGGCGAGGGCGCGCTCATGACCGGCGTCCCGTGCGCAGCTCGGAATAGAGATAGGGCACGATGATCGAGGCGATCATGATCAGCATGATGGTGGCGGAGGCAGCGCCTATGCCCATGGAATTGCGGGTGAAGGTGTAGGAATACATGAAGGTGGCGGGCAGCTCCGTCGCCTGGCCGGGTCCGCCGCCGGTGAGCGCGATCACGAGGTCATAGGCCTTGATGGCGAGATGGGCGAGCACGACGAAGGCCGAGAGGAAGACCGGGCGCATCAGCGGGATGATGATGCGGCGATAGATGGTGACATTGGAGGCGCCGTCGATCTGGGCCGCCTTGATGATCTCATTGTCGACGCCGCGCAGGCCTGCGAGGAACATGGCCATCACGAAGCCGGACGACTGCCAGACCGCGGCGATCACCAGCGTGTAGATCGCCATGTTGCGGTCCTTGATCCAGGTGAAGGAGAAGCTCTCCCAGCCCCACTGGTGCATCGTGTGCTCGAGGCCGATGCCGGGATCGAGGAACCATTTCCAGGCGGTGCCGGTGACGATGAAGGACAGCGCCATGGGATAGAGATAGATCGGGCGCAGCACGCCCTCGGCACGGATCTTCTGGTCGAGCAGGATGGCCAATCCCAGGCCCAGCACCGAACAGACGATGATATAGAGCGAGCCGAAGATGGCGAGGTTGGAAATGGCGCGCCACCAATGCGGCAGGGCCCAGAGCTTGGAATAATTCTCGAGGCCGACCCAGCCATAGGAGGGAAGCATCTTCGAATCGGTGAAGGAGAGATAGCCGGTGAACAGGATGAAGCCATAGACGAACAGCAGGATGGCGGCGAAGCTCGGCGCCAGCACGATGCGCGGCAGGAGCTCCTGCAGATAGTTCCGCGCTGACGGCGCCCCGGCGGTTTGAACTGTGGCTTCAGCCATCTCTCAACTTTCCTCAGCCCTATCCATTTTCCGTCATCCCGGCGAAAGCCGGGACCCCCTGAATTCTTTCCGAACGAGCGGCACTTCCCGGCTTGCACCACTTCAATGGATCCCGGCTTTCGCCGGGATGACGAACTGGGCGGAGCGCCCGCCGGCCTTGGGTGATGAAGTCTGCCCGCTTTTGTGGACGGACTCCAGCGCGAGAAAAGGCCCCGGCATTGCTCCGGGGCCTGCGATCACATGCGATCGTTCACTTCGCCGCGGCGATCGCGGCTGCGAGCTCCTGCGCAGCGGCTTCCGAGTCGAGCTCGCCATTGAAGTGGCGGGTCACGACGTCATAGAGCGCGTTCTTGATCGCAGCCGGTGCGGCATGGCCGTGCGCCATGGAGCCCATGAGGGAGCCCGAGGCCGCAGCTTCCGCCAGATCCTTCATGCCCTTCTTGCCGCAATCGTCGAATGCAGAGTCCGGCACGTCGGTGCGCGCCGGGACCGAGCCCTTGACCACGTTGAAGGAAGACTGGAAGGTCGGATTCTCGATAGCCGAAGCCATTTCGAGCTGCGCCTTCTGCTTGTCCTCGCCGACCTTGAACATCATGAACATGTCGGAGTTGAAGGTGACGGCGCCCTGCGTGCCGGGGAAGCGGATGCAGACGAAGTCCTGGCCCGGCTTCTGGCCGGCTTTGAGGAACTCACCCTTGGCCCAGTCGCCCATGAATTGCAGGCCGGCCTTGCCTTCGATGACCATGGCGGAAGCGAGGTTCCAGTCGCGGCCGGAGAAGTTGTCATCGACATAGGAGCGCAACTTCGCCATGCGATCGAAGGCTTCCTTCATCTTGGGCGAAGCGAGTGTGTCGGGATCGAGATCGATCATCGCCTTCTTGTAGAAGTCATTGCCGAGGGAGAGGACGACGGCATCGAAGATCGTCGCGTCCTGCCAGGGCTGGCCGCCATGGGCGACGGCGGTCAATCCCGCAGCCTTGAACTTGTCGAGGAGAGCCACGAGCTCGTCCCAGCTTTCCGGCGCCTTGCCGCCGGCGGCATCGAGCGCCTTCTTGTTGATCCACACCCAGTTGGTGGAGTGGACGTTCACGGGAGCGGCAATCCACTTGCCGTCATATTTGGCGAAGCCCTGCAGCGCCGCCGGGATGACCTTGTCCCAGCCTTCCTTGTCGGCGATCGGCCCCAGATCACCCACCACGCCCTGCTTGGCCCAGTCGGTGATGTCGAAGCCCAAAGCCTGCACGGCGGTCGGCGGATTCTGCTGGGCGACGCGGGCGCGCAGGGCGGTCATCGCCTGCTCGCCGCCGCCACCGGCCACCGGCATGTCCTGCCAGGCGACGCCTTTGGCCTCGAGGTCCTTCTTCAGCACGTCAAGCGCGGCCGCCTCGCCGCCCGAGGTCCACCAGTGGAGGACTTCCACCTGGTCGGCCGCATGGGCTGCGAGCGCAAAGCCCGAAGCAAAAACACTGGTCAGCAACAATCTACGCAACATGAAATCCTCCCTTGGGTTGCGATTGAAAATTCCCGCGCTCACGAAGCGCCGGCTTATCTCTCGATGGTCGATGTGCCGTGATCGGGGATCGATATCCCCGCAAGCTTTGCGCGCAGCGACGAACTCGGCAAAATGAACGTCTCCCTCTCTCGGCCGGATCGTTATTGTTCTTGTTCCGGGACCCTTTTCGGACCAGACCTGTAACGTTACAGATTTTACTTGTCAACAGGACGTTGCATCACCCTTATGTAATACAATTGCATTTGTTGGACTGTTGACATGTCTGCCAGGGTCCACATATCGTCGCGACCTTGGGATTCTGAAACGTTACAGGTTCATGGACCGCCTCCGCACACGCCCGCCGGCGAGCCGCGCCCCGCGCCCGCAGCCGACGCTCAGGACGATCGCCGACCTGACCGGCCTCGGCGTCACCACTGTCTCGCGGGCGCTCAAGGACGGGCCTGAGCTTGCGATCGAAACCAAGGCCCGGGTGCGCGCCATCGCCGATGAGATCGGCTACCGGCCGCATCGCGCCGGCGTGCGCCTCAAGACCGGGCGCACCTTCGTCATCTCCTTCGTGCTCAACCAGGCCGACGACATGAGCGACTATGCCAGGCGCCTGATCATGGGCATCAGCCAGGCGCTCAGCGGCACGCAATATCATCTGCAGGTGCTGCCGCAATATATCGACCAGGATCCGATCGATCCGGTGCGCTATATCGTCGACACGGCGGCGGCGGACGGCGTCATCCTCACCCATTCGGAGCCGCAGGATCTGCGCGTGAAGATGCTGCTCGAGCGCGACTTCCCCTTCATCACCTTCGGGCGCACCGAGCTTGCCACGCCGCATCCCTATATCGACACCGACAATTTCGATTTCGCCTATCGCGCCACGCAGGCGCTGATCAAGCGCGGGCGCAAGCGCATCGTCATCGTGCTGCCACCGGCGCAGTTCACCTATAGCGGCCACCAGCTCGGCGGCTACCGGCGCGCCCTGTTCGAAGCGGGGCTCGCGCCGCGCATCGCCGAAGGCGTCGATCTCTACTCGCCCGCCTTCACCCTCAGAACCTATGCCAACGCGCTCGCGACCGGGAGCGATGCGCCGGATGGCATCATCTGCGGGTCGGAGATGCAGGCGCTCGGCATGATCCTGGGCTTTCAGGAGGCGGGCTTCGTCATCGGCAAGGATGTCGACATCGTCAACAAGAAGACCTCGAACATGCTCGACCTCGTGCAGCTGCCGACACTGCAGTTCCACGAGGACCATATCCGTGTCGGCCACGATTGCGCGAAATTCCTGCTGAAACGCATCGAGGGCGACGCTCCGGTCAGCGAGTTGCAGCGACTCGATCTGACGAGCTTCAGCGAAAGCGCCACTCGCTCCTGATGGCGGGTTGGGCTATGATCTGATTCTGGCGCGGCCCACGCCTCCCCCCTCCATCGGAAAGCATCATTCATGCCGGGCGCATTGATCATCGATCCTGCTGTTCGGGCATCACGCATAAGGAGGGGTTGCGATATCTGCTCGCAATAGGAGGTCATATGAAGTTGTCTGCACCCATCTACAGCTTGAAGCGCAAGGCCAGGCTTCTGGCGCGCCAAAAGAAGATCCCGCTGCATACGGCACTCGATCATGTCGCCGGCGAAGAGGGCTTCAGTGCCTGGAGCCTGCTGGCGACCCGGATGTCGGCGATACGACCGGCCGGCAAATTGTTCGCGCAACTGCGGCCCGGCGACCTGGTGCTGGTCGGCGCCCGGCCCGGCCATGGCAAGACCTTGCTCAGCCTCGAGCTTGCCGTCGAAGCGATGAAGGCCGGGCACAGAAGCGTTTTCTTCTCGCTCGACTATGCCGAAAGGCATGTCTCGAGCAGCTTCCAGGCCATCGGAGCCGATCGAACCCAGTTCGGCTCACTGTTCGAGTTCGACAGTTCCGACGCCATCAGCGCCGGCTACATCATGGAGAAGCTCGGCAGCGCGCCGCGCGGCACGCTCGCGGTCGTGGACTATCTGCAGCTCCTCGATCAGAAGCGCGACAAGCCGGAACTCATGATCCAGATTCCCGCGCTGAAAGCATTCGCGCGCGATCGCGGCCTGATCATCGTCTTCATCTCGCAGATCGACCGGGCCTATGATCCGGCGAGGAAGCCCTGTCCCGATCTCGCCGATGTCCGGCTGCCGAACCCGCTCGATTTGAGCCTGTTCAACAAGACCTGCTTCCTCAACAATGGCGAGGTCCAGTTTCGGGCTGCAGGCTAACCCACCATTCTGTCATCCCGGCGAAAGCCGGGACCCCCTGAATAGAATCAACCGGGCGGTACTGTTCATGCTTCACCAATTTAATGGGTCCCGGCTTTCGCCGGGATGACGATGTGAGGGAGAACGCGAGAATCCTAAAAGCTACGCTCGCCGACCCATTCTTCTGAGGACGAGCTACTCATTCCTGAACTTGGGCTTGCGCTTGGCGCGGAAGGCCGCGACGCCTTCCTTCAGATCCTCGGTCGTCGCCGCGAGCGCGCCGGCGATCGCTTCGAGCGGCCGCTCGGTCTCTTCGCCCTCGGCCGCGTTGATGAGCGCCTTGGTGAGCTCGAGCGCCACCGGTCCGCGGGCGAGTATGCGCTCGACATAGTCCTGTGCCTTGGCGAGGCCCGCCCCGCGCGCCGCCAGCGCATCGACGAGGCCCAGAGCCAGCGCCTCCTGCGCCGCGAAGACCTCGCCGAACAGTGCCATGCGGCGGGTCAGTTGCGCGCCGAACCGACGCGCGACGCGCTGCGTGCCCGACCAGCCAGGAATGATGCCAAGCCCGGTCTCGGGCGCGCCGATCATGACATGTTCCTCGGCAATCCTGAGATCGGCGACAGCCGCGAGTTCGAGGCCGCCGCCCAGCGCATGGCCGTTCAGCACCGCGATCACCGGTTGGCGCAAGCGCGCCCAGGCATCGAAGGCGCGATGGCCGTGACGGACCCAGGCGCGGCCGAAGTCGAGCGGTGAGAACCCGGCCCAACCCTCGATATCGCCGCCAGCGCAAAAGGACTTCTCGCCCTCGCCGGTCAGGAGGACGATGCGGATGTCGCGCTCGGCCTCGATCAGCTGGGCGGCGCGTTCGAGCGCCGACATCATGCTCATATCGAGCGCGTTAAGCTTTTCGGGGCGCGCGATGGTGAGGATGGCGACATGGTCCCTGTGCTCAAGCCGGATGCGCGGATCGCCGGTGTCAGGCATGGGCAAGCTCCAGGCCCATGGGCTCAGGTCTGAACAGGCAAGCATCCATCGTCTTGAGGCCGGGTGAGACTTTCAGCGGAATATCGGCCTGCGCGAGGATATGCTGATCGAGGTCGATGCCGGGCGCGATCTCGGTGACGACGAGACCGTCCCTGCCGAGCTTCAGCACGCAGCGCTCGGTGACATAGGTGATGTCCTGGCCCTGCGCCACGGCGCGGCGGCCGGAGAAGGACACCTGCTCCACTTCCGGCACCAGCTTCTTCACCTTGCCTTCCTTCTCGATCGCAAGCTTGCCGTCCTTCACCTCCATCCTGGCGCCGGCATTGTAGAAGCCGGAGAACACGATCTTGCGGGCGCGCGCGGTGATGTCGACAAAGCCGCCGGCGCCCGCGGTCACATGCGGCCTGACCCCCAGCTTCGAGACATTGACCGAGCCCGATCGGTCGATCTGCAGGAAGGACAGCAGCGAGCAGTCGAAGCCCGCCGCCTGGAAGTAGGTGAATTGCTGCGGCGAGGGCATCACGGCCTCGGCATTGGAGGCGCAGCCGAACTGGAATTCGAGCAAGGGCACGCCGCCGATCGGGCCCTGCTCGATCACCCAGGTGGCCTCGCCATGGCGGCCTTCCTCAAGCAGGATGCGCGGCACATTGGCCGAAACGCCGAAGCCCAGATTGACGGCCCAGCCCTGCTTCAGCTCCTGCGCGACGCGCCGGGCGATGACTTTTCCCAGGCCGAATTCCATGGGCCCGAAGCTCGACATCGGCCGGTTCACCTCGCCCGAAATGGCCGGATCATAGATCGTCTGCGTCGTCTGCCATTGCTCCGGCGCCTCGACGACATAGTCGACGAGAATGCCCGGCACGCGCACGCTGTGCGAGTTGAGCGAGCCCGCCTGGACGATACGCTTCACCTGGGCGATGACGATGCCGCCATTGTTGTGCGCCGCCATGGCGAGATCGGTGATGCCGAGGAAAGCGCCTTCCTGCTCGCAGGAGAGATTGCCGCGCTCATCGGCCGTCGTCGCCCGGATGATGGCGACCCTGGGCACGATGGCCGGGAAATAAAGCCACTCCTCGCCCTCGAATGTCACCTTCTTGACGACCGGCGCACTGGCTGCCTCGTTCATGGCGCAGCCTTCGCGATCAGGATCGACAAAGGTGTCGAGCCCGACTTTGGTCAAGACGCCCGGGCGCTTGGCGGCGGCTTCTCTATGCATGTCGAAGAGGATGCCGGAGGGGATGTTATAGGCTTCGACCTCGTTCCTGCCGATCATCTGCCAGATGAGCGGCGGCTCGGAGGATGAGGGGCCGGAAGGATAGGAGCCGGCGATGATGCGCTTGATCAGGCCGGGCTTCGCCAGATGATCGATGCCCTTCACGCCATACATGTCGCCGGCAGCGATCGGGTGCAGCATGGTCACGGCTTTCGGGTGACCCTCCTGGGCGAAACGTTCGCCAATCGCCTTCAGCATATGGTCGGGACAGCACAGGCCTGAGCTCGAATTGACCGTGATGACGGCGCCATCCGGTATCTGGCGGGCAGCTTCGGCGGCGGTGACGATGCGGGCCATGAGGGGGCTTGATCTTTCGCGAGAATTCCGACAAGTAACCATTTAGTTATTTCATTCCGGGCCGGCGGTCAATCGCCAGCCCGCCCTCCAGGCAGGCCACGACCGATGAGCAGTTCCCGTCCCTGCGCACTCATCACCGGCGCCCGGCGCGGCATCGGCAAGGCCATCGCGCTCGGCCTGGCGCAAGCCGGCTTCGATGTGGCGATCAATGACCTCGACATCTCGTCCGAACTCGATGCGGCGGTCGCCGAAGCCAGGGCCTTGGGCGTCAAGGCTGCGGCCATTGCGGGCGATGTGTCGGCGACAGACCAGCATGAACGAGTTCTCGACGCCGCCGAAAAGGCGGTCGGGCCGTTGACGACCCTCATCAACAATGCCGGGGTCTCGGTCATGAACCGCGGCGATCTCCTCGAGGTCACAGCTGAAAGCTATGATCGCTGCCAGTCGGTCAATACGCGCGGGTTGTTCTTCCTCACTCAGGCCTTCGCCAGAAGGCTTCTGGCGCGGCAACGCAGCGCCGACCTGCATCATTCCATCGTGACGATCACCTCGGCCAATGCCATTGGCGTCTCGATCAACCGCGGCGAATATTGCGTGTCGAAGGCGGCCGCCTCGATGGTGTCCAAGCTCTTCGCCGCACGCCTCTCCAATGACGGGATCGGCGTCTATGAGATCCAGCCCGGCTTCATCGAGACCGACATGACGGCGCCGTCGAAAGCCCGCTATGACAAGCTCATCGAAGGCGGGCTCACCACCATCAGGCGCTTCGGCACGCCGGAAGAAGTCGCCCGGATCGCCGTGACGCTGGCAACCGGCGGATTGCCCTATACGTCCGGCCAGGCGATCGCCGCCGATGCCGGCCTCCTTACCGTGAGATATTGACGATGACCGAGATCAAGCTTCCCGACGCCTCGGGAAAACTCGCCTCCTACCGGCTCAGCGGCTCGCCCATCGCCGTGAACAAGGGCGCCAAAACTTTCAACCGCGTCGCTTTCGCCGCCGCCCATATCGTCGTCGACCCGTTGAAGAACGGCGATCCTTCCGCCTCGCCGA
The DNA here is from genome assembly GCA_003576695.1 of Taklimakanibacter lacteus. Taxonomy (GTDB): domain Bacteria; phylum Pseudomonadota; class Alphaproteobacteria; order Rhizobiales; family Aestuariivirgaceae; genus Taklimakanibacter; species Taklimakanibacter lacteus. The sequence goes on along the minus strand of QOZQ01000002.1, from coordinate 319,691 downwards.
TCCTCGACTGGGACAGGACGCTGGCCTTCCGCCATCACCTGCTCGATCTCGGCTTCGGCATTGCCGAGGCCATGGACACCGCACAGCGCGGCATGGGTCTTGACTGGCCGGGCGCTCATGAGCTCATCCGCCAGTCGCTCGGCAGCGCCAGGGGCCGCAAGGATGCGATGATCTATTCGGGCTGCGGCACGGAGCAGCTGGCGCCTGAAGCCGCCCGCTCGCTTGATGATGTCGTCGCCGCCTATCTCACTCAGCTCCATGCCATCCAGAAGCTCGGCGGGCGCATCATCCTGATGGCAAGCCGGGCGCTCGCCCGCATCGCCAGATCGCCGGGCGACTACGAGACCGTCTATTCGAGGGTGCTCAAGGAAGCCGACCATCCGGTCATCCTGCATTGGCTGGGCGACATGTTCGATCCGGCGCTGAAAGGTTATTGGGGTGCTGCCGATTTCCCGCCGGCGCTCGAAACGGCGCTCAATGTCATCGCCGCCAATGAGAAGAAAGTCGATGGCATCAAGATCTCGCTGCTCGACGACCAGAAGGAGATCGTCATGCGCCGCCGCCTGCCCAAGGCGGTCAGGATGTATACGGGCGATGATTTCAACTATCCCGAGCTGATCGCTGGCGACGCGCAGGGCTTTTCGCATGCGCTGCTCGGCATATTCGACCCGATCGCGCCTGCCGCTTCATTGGCGCTCGAGAAGCTCGCCGCCGGCGATCGCGCCGCCTTCGAAAAAATCCTGGCGCCGACCGTGCCGCTGTCGCGGCTGATCTTCCGGGCGCCGACGCAATACTACAAAACGGGCGTCGTCTTCCTGGCCTGGCTCAACGGCTTCCAGGATCATTTCATCATGGCGGGCGGCGCCCAGTCGATGCGGCCCATCGCTTATTTCACTGAAATACTGCGGCTGGCCGACCAGGCGGGCCTCATCCGTGATCCCGATCTCGCGGTCCGTCGCATGCGGCAGCTCCTCGCCCTCAACGGCATCGAGAATGCGTGATCTCAAAGGCCACCCGGAGCTCTGCGCCATCAATACGGCGACGCTTGGCTTCACCACGCCCATAGCGCAGGTCATCGACGCCATCGCGCGGCATGGCTTCGGCGGCATCGCGCCCTGGCGGCGCGAGATCGAAGGCCATGATGTCGCGGCCATCGCGCGCCGGATCCGCGATGCCAAGCTTGAAGTGACCGGCTATTGCCGCAGCACCTTCATCCCGGCCGCGACAACAGCGGAGCTGCGGAGCAATATCGAGGCCAACAAGCGTGCGATCGAAGATGCGGCGACGCTGGGGGCCAAAAGCTTCGTCATGGTGGTGGGCGGTCTCGCGGCGGGATCGAGGGACATCATCGCCGCGCGCGCGCAAGTCGCGGAGGCGACGGCCGAATTGCTCGACCATGGAATCGAGCATGGCGTGAAGATCGCGCTCGAGCCCCTGCATCCGGTCTATGCGGCGGACCGCTCCTGCCTCTCCACGATCGATGAGACGCTCGATCTGTGCGATCGGCTCGATGGCGGCAAAAGTGATGCGCTGGGCGTGTGCCTCGATGTCTATCACATTTGGTGGGATCCCTATCTGGCGCGCGCCATCCAGCGCGCCAGGGGCCGCATCACGGGCTTTCATGTCTGCGACTGGCTTCTCAAGACCAGGGACGCGCTCAACGACCGCGGCATGATGGGCGATGGCGTGATCGACATCCCGGCGATCCGCGCCATGATCGAGGGCGCGGGCTATCAGGGGCTGGTCGAAGTGGAGATCTTCTCCGCCGCCGACTGGTGGACGAGGCCGATCGATGAAACACTCAGGGTCTGCCGCGAGCGCCTGGCGGGCTGTTGCTGACACCGTGCCCGGGCTCACTTAAGCATGGCGCCGGAAGACGCTATGATCGCGAAACCATCGCAACCCGACGCAAGGACAGGAACCATGGACATCAAGAGAAGCGGATCACGGCCATCCGGCAAGGGCCCGGCGGATTATTTCACCGGCACGGTCAGGGTCGATCCGCTCATCGAGGCGCCCGGCCCGGCGCGCGTGCGCGGCGCCCATGTGACCTTCGAACCGGGAGCCCGCACCAACTGGCACACCCATCCGCTCGGCCAGACGCTGATCGTCACATCGGGCCGCGGCTGGGCGCAGGTCTGGGGCGGTCCGGTCGAGGAGATCACGCCGGGCGATGTCGTCTGGTTTCCGCCCGGCGAGAAGCACTGGCATGGGGCGACGCCAACGACCGCCATGACGCATATCGCCATTCAGGAGGCGCAGGACAACAAGACCGTCGACTGGCTGGAGAGAGTCAGCGACGAGCAATATCGGCGTTGACCAAGGCTAGTCCCATTTGGGCGCCCAGCCGGTGGGCGAGATCAGGCGGCGATTCTGCTTCGAGGCCTGGGTGAGCTTCGCCATGTCGGCCGGCGACAGCTCGAAATCGAAGATGCGCATATTGCTCTTGGCGTTTTCCGTCTTGGTCGTCATCGGCAAGGCCACGACACCCTGCTGGACGATCCAGCGCAGGGCAATCTCGGAAGGCGGGCGGCCGAGGCGCTTCGACACCTCGACCACGGCGGGATCTTTCAGCACCGCGCCCCGCCCCAGCGGACTATAGGCCGAAAGCACGATGCCGAGCTTCTCCGCTTCCTCGCGCACGCGCGACTGGTCGAGCAGGGGATGGAATTCGACCTGGTTGTTGATGAGCGGCAGGGAGGCGCGCTTGGCCGCCCGTCTCATCAGCGGAATGGTGAAATTGCTGACGCCGATGGCGCGGGCGAGACCGGAGCTCTGCGCGGCGCACAGCGAATCGATGGCGGAATCGAAATCCTCGTCTTCCGGCGGCCAGTGGATGAGCAGGAGATCGACATAATCGACATCGAGCTTCGCGAGGCTGTCCTCGAGGGAGTGGCTGAAATGCCGGCGGCCGAGATTATCGCGCGCCACCTTGGTGACGAGATAGATATCCCCCCGCTTCACGCCGGATTTGGCGATCGCCTGGCCTACGTCCTTCTCATTGTCATAGAGCTGGGCCGTGTCGATATGGCGAAGCCCGAGATCGAGCGCCATGGCGACGCCATCGCGGCATTCCGCACCCGTCAAAGGGTAAGTGCCATATCCCAGAAGAGGTATGCCATTGGCCGTCTTCATGGCGTCATTCCCATTCGCAACCCCCCGCTGGATTGGACTCAAGCTTAATCAACCGATTTCCGTTGAGCCAGCGTATTTTGCGGGTTGGACGGCAGGCGGGCTATGTGTTGAACACATTGCGCAGCGCGGCATGGAGGCGGCGGAAGGTCCGGCGCTTCCCGGCATAGGGAAACGAGGCGCCGGTCCGGGGTGATTTCAAGGCCGCCGGCGGGTTTCAGGCAGACGCTTTCGGGGGGCTTCCTCGGCCAGCGTGACCTGGCCAGCCGCCCCTCCGGGCCTCGGTCAGAGCGAAGGGTCCGGCTTCGACGCCGATGACGACACTCAGTGGGCAGTTGCCTCCGGCGGCTTCATCGCGCCCGTCATCATCGCAACAGCGTCGGACATGGAAAACTTCTTCGGATCGATGACGGCAAGCCGCCGGCCGAGCCGGTGGATGTGAACGCGATCCGCTACCTCGAACACATGCGGCATATTGTGTGAAATCAGCACGATCGGCAGACCGCGGCGCTTGACGTCGAGTATGAGCTCGAGCACGCGGCGCGATTCCTTGACGCCAAGTGCGGCGGTCGGCTCGTCCATGATCACCACCTTGGAGCCGAAAGCGGCGGCGCGCGCCACCGCCACACCCTGGCGCTGGCCGCCGGACAGCGTTTCGACAGCCTGGCCGATATTCTGGATGGTCATCAGCCCGAGCTCGCTCAACTTGTCGCGTGCCACCTTGGCCATGGCCGGGCGGTCGAGCATGCGCAACCAGCGGCCGAGCGGCCCGGCTTTGCGGATCTCGCGGCCGAGGAACATGTTGTCGGTGATCGAGAGCGCCGGCGACAGCGCCAGGTTCTGATAGACGGTTTCGATGCCGGCGATGCGCGCCTCCATGGGCGTGCGGAATTTCAAGACCCTGCCTTCGAGCGTGATCTCGCCCTCATCGGGCGTGATGGCGCCGCATATGGCCTTGATGAGCGAGGATTTGCCGGCGCCGTTGTCGCCGATCACGGCGAGGATCTCGCCGGGATAAAGGTCGAAATCGGCATGATCGAGCGCGGTGACGCGGCCATAGCGCTTGACCAGCCCGCGGGCGGTGAGAATGGGTTGCATCAGGCGGCTACCTTTCTGATCCATTGATCGATGGCGACGGCGGCGATGATGAGCACGCCGATCAGCAGATAGGTCCATTGCGGATCGGTGCCGATCATGCGCAGGCCGAGCTGGAACACGCCGACAATGAGGGCGCCGAAGATCATGCCGAGGATCGAGCCGCGGCCGCCGAAGAGCGAGATGCCGCCGATCACCACGGCGGTGATCGATTCGATATTGGCGAGCTGGCCCGAGGTCGGCGAGACCGAGCCGAGGCGGCCGATCAAAACCCAGCCGGCCAGCGCGCAGATCACCCCGGACAGCACATAGACCTGAACCAGCACGCGTTTCACGCGCACGCCCGACAGCTCGGCCGCATCGGGATCATCGCCGATGGCATAGACATGGCGCCCCCAGGCCGTGTGATTCAGCACATGCCAGAGCAGGAAGACGAGCAGGAACATGGCGGCGATGATGGCATTGCCGTGGAACAGCTGAAGCAGCGGCGCCTGTTCGGCGATGTCCTGGCTGCGGATCGTCTCATTGGCCGAATAGAGGAAGTTGCCGGCGAGGATGATCTGCCAGGTGCCGAGCGTCACGATGAAGGGCGGCAGCTTCATGCGGGCGATGAGCGCGCCATTGAGCCAGCCGCACAGCGCGCCGCAGCCGAAGCCGCACAGGATGGAGACGGGCGCCGGAAGGCCATAGCGGAAGGTGAACTGGCCCATGACGACGGAGGACAGGACCATGATGGCGCCGACCGAGAGGTCGATGCCGGCGGTGAGGATGACCAGCGTCTGGGCGGCGCCGATGATGGCGGAGATCGCCACCTGCTGCAGGATGAGCGGCAACGCGAAGAAGAACTTGGCGCCGAGAATGGCGCCGAAGACCGAAACCGACAGAACCAGCACGATGAGGGGAACCGCGGCGGGATTGCCGTGCAGGAAATGCTGGGCCCGTTCGAGCGGCGTGCGATGCTGGTCAAAGCTGGCGACCGTCGCGTCGCTCTTGTCGAGAACCTTTTCGAATTCCTGCGCTGCCGTCATGGCGGCCTCCCATTGCGGGAGAGCAGCCCTAAGGCCGCTCCCCACTTGTCAGAACATTCTCGTCAGGTCTTTTTCCGGGGCGATCAGCCCCAGCACTTTTCCGTGCCGGCCTTGGTGTCGATCGACTCGACGCCCGCGGCAGGCTTGTCGGTCACCAGCGCGGCACCGGTGTCGAAGAAGTTCTTGCCTTCGGTGAGCTTTGGCTTCTCGCCGGTATCGGCGAATTTCTTGATCGCCTCGATGCCCATGGCGGCCATCAGCAAGGGATATTGCTGCGAGGTGGCGCCGATGATGCCGGCGGCGACGTTCTTGACACCCGGGCAGCCACCATCGACCGAGACGACGAGCACGTCCTTCTCGCGGCCCGCCGCCTTGAGCGCCTCGAAGGCGCCGGCCGCGGCCGGTTCGTTGATCGTGTAGACCACGTTGATGGCAGGTTCCCTGGTCAGGCAGTTCTCCATCGCCGCACGTCCGCCTTCCTCATTGCCGTTGGTCACGTCGTGGCAGACATTGCGCGCGTCATCCTCGTCGCCGATCTTGTTGGCATCCTTCACATCGATGCCGAAGCCGGTCATGAAGCCCTGGTCGCGCAGGACATCGACGGTCGGCTGGCTCGGATTGAGGTCGAGATAGGCGATCTTGGCATCCTTAGATGCATCGCCGAGCTGGGCCTTGGCCCAGGCGCCGATCAGCTCGCCGGCCTTGAAATTGTCGGTGGCGAAGGTCGAATCGGCGGCATCGATCGGATCGAGCGGCGTGTCGAGCGCGATCACCAGGATGCCGGCGTCGCGGGCCTTCTTGACCGCATCGACAATGGCCTTGGAATCGGAGGGAACCAGCAGGATGCCCTTGGCGCCATCGGCGATGCAGGATTCCATCGCCGCCACCTGGCTTTCATTGTCGCCGTCGATCTTGCCGGCATAGGCCTTGAGCGTGACGCCGAGCTCGGCCGCCTTGGCCGTCGCACCCTCCTTCATCTTGACGAAGAAGGGGTTGGTGTCCGTCTTGGTGATCAGGCAGGCGCCGACCTCGCCGCCAAGGGCCGGGGCCGCCGAGGCGATCCCCAGAAGGCCTGCGCCAAGCAGCATGGATCTAAGTGTCGATTTCACGAAAAACCTCCCAAATTTCAGGCTCTTATCGAGCCGCTTCGTTCCAATGGGGCTGGTCAATGACCAGCCGGCAGGTTTCTGTTGACACAGAAATCCGGCCTAAGTCAATAAATAAATCATGCTGATTTATTTATCAGACTGGAATTCAGTCTCATGGCATCGTACAAGCGCTCTCGGGAGAGGGCTCAGGTGACAATGGATGTAAGCGGAGCAACCGCGGCCGGGCGTGCCGATCTGGCGCGCGGCACGCATCAGCCGGCGCTGCGCGCCTATCACGCAAGGCTGCTGCTCTCGCTCATTCGCCGGCATGGCAGCCTGCCCAAAGCCGAGATTGCGCGCCTGACCGGCCTTTCGGCGCAGACCGCCTCGGTGATCATGCGCCGTCTCGAAGCCGATGGCCTCCTCACCAAGGAAGCGCCGAAGCGCGGCAAGGTCGGCCAGCCGCTGGTCCCCTTCTCCCTCAATCCCGAGGGCGCCTTTTTCATCGGCCTCAAGATCGGCCGGCGCAGCGGCGATCTTATCCTGCTCGATCTCGCCGGGCACATCCGCGCCAAGATCCACCAGCCCTATGCCTTTCCGACACCAGGGACGATCTCCTCCTTCGTCAAGCGCGGCCTCGACGGCCTGAGCAATGGGCTCGACGCGACGGGCCGCAACCGGATTGCCGGCCTCGGCATCGCCGTGCCCTTCGAATTGTGGAACTGGGAGGAAGAGACGGGTGCCGACCGCGCCATCCTCGATGCCTGGCGCGGCGTCGACGTGCAGAAGGAGATCGAAGCGCTGTGTCCCTGGCCGGTCTATTTCTGCAACGACGCGACCGCCGCATGCGCTGGCGAGCTTGTCTTCGGCTCAGGCGCCCAGCACCGCGACTACATCTATTTCTTCGTGAGCTACTTCATCGGCGGCGGCGTCGTCCTGAATGGCAGCCTGTTTCCCGGGCGCAGCGGTTATGCCGGCGCCGTCGGCACACTGCCGGTGCCCGACGGCTCGGGCCGCACGCAGCAGCTGATCCGCTCGGCCTCGCTCTATGTGCTTGAGCGCTCGCTGAGCGAGGCCGGCCGCGATCCTTCCGTCCTGTGGCAATCGCCCGACGATTGGGGCGATATCGGCCGCCCGCTTGAAGACTGGATCGCACGCAGCGCGCAAAGCCTGAGCTATGCGATCACGGCCGCAGCCTCGGTGATCGACTTTCCCGCCGTCATCATCGACGGCGCCTTTCCCGCCGCGGTGCGGGAGAGACTCGTAGGCACGGTTCGTGCCAGGATGGGCTCGGTCGACACCAGGGGATTGGCGCCTTTCGAGATCATCAGCGGCACGATCGGCAGCGACGCGCGGGCCATGGGCGCGGCCAGCCTGCCATTGCTCGCCAATTTCGCCGCCGACCGTGACGTGCTGTTCAAGGAGACGACATGAAGCCCGGCACCATTCTCTGTTGCGGCGAGGCGCTGACCGATTTCATTCCCCGTCTCACCCGGGAGGGCGCGCCCGCCTTCGAGCCCAAAGTCGGCGGCTCGCTGTTCAACACGGCAGTGGCGCTCGGACGCCTCGACGTCGCCTCCGCTTTCCTCGGCGGACTCTCCACCGACTTCTTCGGCGACGAATTGCGCAAGGCGCTGGCCGCGAGCCATGTCGACATCTCGCTGTCGCCGGTGACGGACCGCTACACGATCTGCGCCTTCGTCAAGCTCGAGGAGGGCCATGCGCGCTATTCCTTCATCGATGAAGGCTCGGCCTGCCGCATGCTCGCGCCCGCCGACCTGCCTTCCCTGCCCGATCAGATCGTGGCGCTGCATCTCGGATCCTTCGTCCTGGCGATCGAGCCCTGCGGCTCGGCCTATGAGGAACTGTGCCGGCGCGAATGTCACAAGCGTGTCATCCATTTCGATCCCAATATCCGCGCCAATCTGATCAAGGACCGCGAGCGGCACCGGCAAAGGGTCGAACGCATCGTTTCCATGTCCGACATCATCAAGATGAGCGATGAGGATCTCGCCTGGATGGCACCGGGCACGAGCCCCGAATCTTTCGCACAAGACTGGCTTTCGCGAGGCGCCAAGCTCGTTGTCGTGACGCGCGGCAAGGACGGCGCGCTGGCTTTCACCAGGACATTCGACTGTGAAGTTCCTGGTGCTCACGTGAAGGTCGCCGACACGATCGGCGCCGGCGACACCTTCACCGCGGGCCTTCTCACCTGGCTCACGCGCGCCAAACGCCTCAGCAAGCCTGCCATTGCGGCACTTGACCGGGAGAGCGTGATCGCGGCATTGAAGTTCGCCGTGAAGGCCGCCGCCGTCACCGTATCGCGACCGGGCGCCGATCCGCCATGGTCGCATGAACTCGAAGGATGAAGCATGACCGTTGCGAAGCGCGCTCTCGATGCCCTGACCCAGCACCACGCGAAGAAGGCGCCGAGCGACATGCGCCAGGTCTTCGCCGATGATCCGCTGCGTTTCAAGCGCTTCTCGCTCTCGCTCGGCGACATGCTGCTCGACTGGTCGAAATGCGCGGTCAATGCCGAGACCATGAAGCTGCTGCATGACCTCGCGCGAGCGAGCGAGGTGGAGAGCAAGCGCGACCGCATGTTCGCGGGCGAGCTCATCAACACCACCGAGAAGCGCGCCGTCCTGCATGTGGCGCTGCGCAACCGCTCGAGCCGGCCGATCCCGGTCGAGGGCAAAGATGTGATGCCGGACGTCAACCGCGTCCTCACCGCGATGCGCGATTTCTCGACCGGCGTGCGCTCCGGCGCCATCGCCACGGCGGGCGGCAAGCGCATCTCGGATGTGGTGAATATCGGCATCGGCGGCTCCGATCTCGGTCCCGCCATGACGGCGCTGGCGCTGGCGCCCTATCGCGACGGGCCGCGCCTGCATTTCGTCTCCAATGTCGATGGCGCGCATCTCGCCGATACGCTGACAGGCCTCGACCCGGCGAAGACCCTGTTCCTCATCGCGTCCAAGACCTTCACTACCATCGAGACGATGACCAATGCGCATTCGGCGCGCGACTGGATCGTCAAGCATCTGGGCGAGATGGCGGTGCCCAAGCATTTCGCCGCCATCTCGACCGCGCTCGACAAGGTGAAGGCCTTCGGCATCGGCGAGGAGCGCACCTTCGGCTTCTGGGACTGGGTGGGCGGGCGCTATTCGGTATGGTCGGCCATCGGCCTGCCGCTGATGATCGCCATCGGGCCCGACAATTTCGCCCAGTTCCTCGCCGGCGCCCATGCCATGGACGAGCATTTCCGCTCGGCCCCCCTGGCGGAGAACCTGCCGATCACGCTCGGACTCATCGGCGTCTGGCATCGCAATATCTGCAGCTATGCGACGCGCGCCGTCATTCCCTATGACCAGCGCCTGTCGCGGCTGCCCGCCTATCTGCAGCAGCTCGACATGGAATCGAACGGCAAGGGTGTCGAGCATGACGGAAGGCCGGCCGAGACCAATACCGGCCCGGTGGTGTGGGGCGAGCCTGGCACCAACGGCCAGCATGCCTTCTTCCAGCTCATCCATCAGGGCACCAGCACGATACCGGTCGAATTCCTGATCGCGGCGCAATCGCATGAGCCGGCGATGGCCCTGCATCACGATCTGTTGATGGCCAATGTCCTGGCGCAGTCGGAAGCCCTGATGCGCGGGCGCACGCTTGCCGAGGCCAAGGCGCAGCTCCTCGCCCAGGGCAAGGACGAGGCGGAGGCGACGAGGCTGGCGCCGCATCGCGTCTTCACCGGCAACCGTCCGTCGATCACCATCGCCTACAAGAAGCTCGATCCCCATACGCTCGGCCGGATCATCGCGCTCTATGAGCACCGTGTCTTCGTCGAGGCGGCGATCTGGAACATCAATGCCTTCGACCAGTGGGGCGTCGAGCTCGGCAAGGAGCTGGCGACCGGCCTCCTGCCGATCGTCGAGGGCAAGGAGGATGCGGGCCTGCGCGACGCCTCGACCCAAGGGCTGGTCGCCCATTTGCGGAATTTGAGGTAGGCGCTTCACCCTCGCCCCTCGAAGAGGGGAGAGAGTGCCTCTTGACAGCTCTCACCCTCTTGGCCCTCACTCACCGCCGGCATGTTCTCCTTCTGGAAGAGATTCAGCAAAGACAAGGTCGCGCTGTTCGGCCTTGCCGTCATCGCGATCGTGGTGCTGGCCGCCCTGCTGGCGCCGGTCATCGCCCCTTATGATCCGAGCGAGCAATTTTTCGACGGCCTCACTCTCGAAGGCTCGCCCTTGCCGCCCAATGAGCGCTTCTGGTTCGGCACCGACACCAATGGCCGCGATCAGCTCTCGCGGCTCCTCTATGGCGCCCGCACCTCGCTTCTGATCGGCCTCGTCGCCAACGGCATCGCGGTTCTCATCGGCACGCTCGTCGGCGTCGTCGCCGGCTATGCGCGCGGGTTTCTTGGCGCCGCCATCATGCGCTTCACCGATCTGATGATGGCCTTCCCGCCACTGCTGCTCGCCATTGCGCTCGCGGCCATATTGAAGCCCGGGCTGATGATCGTCATCGTCGTCATCGCGCTGGTCAACTGGGTGCAGATCGCGCGCGTCATCTATACCGAGACGACATCGCTCGCCGAGCGCGAATATATCGAAGCGGCCCGGGCGCTCGGCGCTTCGGGCCCGCGCATATTGTTCCGCCATCTCATCCCGCATCTGGTGCCCACCATCATCGTCTATGCGACGCTCGGCATCGCCACGACCGTGCTGCTCGAGGCCATGCTGTCATTCCTCGGCCGCGGCGTGCAGCCGCCGACGCCTGCCTGGGGCATGATGATCTTCGAGAGCCAGTCCTATTTCCTCAACGCGCCGTGGCTCGTCTTCGTACCGGGCGCGGCGATCCTCATCGTGGCGCTCGCCTTCAATCTCGCGGGCGACGGGTTGCGCGACGCGCTCGATCCCACCCAGAGAGGACGGCGCTGATGGTGCTCTATCTCGCCAGGCGGCTCTCGGCCTCGGCCCTCATCCTGGTGGGGGTGACCATCGTCACCTTCTGCCTCACCTTCCTCATCCCGGCCGATCCCGTCGCCATGATCGCCGGGCGCAACTCGACGCCGGAGATGCGCGAGCAGATCCGCATCCAGCTCGGCCTCGACAAGCCGCTCGTCGAGCAATATGTCTCCTATGCGCAAAGACTGGCGCGCGGTGATTTCGGAACTTCCTATGCCAGGAAGAGCGAAGTGGGCCCGCTCATCGCCTCGCGGCTTCCGGCCACGCTGCTCCTGATGCTCGGCGCCATCATCGCAGAGCTCCTGATCGGTATACCGGCCGGGCTCTATGCCGCGTCGCGGCGCGGTGAGACCGGCGACAAGGTGGCGATGACGCTGTCCTTCCTCACCGTGTCGACGCCGCAATTCGTGCTGGGCCTCAGCCTTCTCTATTTCTTCGCCTATCTGCTCGGCTGGTTTCCCTTGAGCGGCTATGGCAGCTTGAGCCATCTCATCCTGCCCGCCGTCACTTTGGGCCTTGCCGGCGGCGGCTGGTATTCGCGCATGATGCGCTCATCGATGATCGAGATCCTGCGCCAGGACTATATCCGCACCGCCCGCGCCAAGGGCATGAGCGAGAGGCGCGTGATGCTCGTCCACGCGCTGCGCAACGCGATATTGCCGGTCGTCGCCATGATCGGCCTCGATGTCGGAATCTTCATGTCGGGTGTGGTGGTGGTGGAGAATGTGTTCGGCTGGCCGGGCATCGGCCAGTTGATGTGGCAGGCCATCCAGTCGCTCGACATACCGGTCATCATGGGGGTGACGACGGTCGCCGCCCTATTCATCGTGGCCGGCAACCTCCTGGCCGACCTCGTCGCCCCCCTCATTGACCCGCGCATCCGCTTGCGCTGATATGCGGGCTGAATTAGTTCATAAATAAAATAACCGGGAGATACCGACATGCGAGCCTTCCTGATTTCGACCGCCGCCGCCTTCGCCCTCCTCGCCGCCGCCCCGCACGTCCTGGCGCAAAGCCCCAAGCAAGGGGGCGCCGCCGTCGTCACCTTCAACAACGACCTCACCACGCTCGACCCGCAAGTGGGCTATGACTGGCAGAACTGGTCGGTCATCAAGTCGATCTTCGACGGGCTGATGGACTACAAGCCCGGCACGACCGAACTCGAGCCCGACCTGGCCGAGAGCTACACGGTCTCCGATGACGGCCTGACCTATACCTTCAAGCTGAGGGACGGCATCAAATTCCACAATGGCCGGGCGATGACGCCGGCGGATGTGAAATATTCGGTCGAGCGCGCCGTCAATCCGGCGACGCAGAGCCCGGGCGGCGGCTATTTCAGCGCCATCGAAGGCTATGACGCGCTGGCCGGCGGCAAGGCGAACGAGCTTTCCGGCATCCGCATCATCGACGACAAGACCATCTCCTTCACCCTGACCCGGCCCGACGCCACCTTCCTGCATCTGATGGCGATCAACTTCGCCTATGTGGTGCCCAAGGAGGAAGTCGAGAAAGCGGGCGCCGACTGGGGCAAGAAGCCGGTCGGCACCGGCGGCTTCAAATTCGTCGAATGGGTGCCGGGCCAGCGCATCGTGCTCGAGCGCCACAAGGACTATTACCGTTCGGGCGTGCCCTATCTCGACAAGCTCACTTTCGAATTCGGCCAGGATCCGACGGTCGCCATACTCAGGCTGAAGAACGGCGAGATCGATATCGTCGGCGACGGCATTCCGCCCGCCCAGTTCACCGAGATCATGGCCGATCCCGCCAATAAGGATCTCATCGCCGAAGGCGACCAGCTCCATACCGGCTATGTGACCATGAATGTCACCATGCCGCCCTTCGACAATCTGAAGATCCGCCAGGCCGTCAATATGGCGATCAACAAGGAGCGCATCACCCGCCTCATCAACAACCGCGGCGTGCCGGCCAACCAGCCGCTGCCGCCGGCGATGCCCGGCTACAACACGGACAACAAGGGCTATCCTTACGATCCCGACGGCGCCAGAAAACTCCTTGCCGAAGCCGGGCAACCCGAGATCACCACCGAGCTCTATGCCATGAATGTCGATCCCAATCCGCGCATCGCCCAGGCGATCCAGCAGGATCTGGCGGCGGTCGGCATCAAGGCGGAGATCCGCTCGCTGGCGCAAGCCGAAGTCATCGCCGCCGGCGGCGCGGGCAAGGCGCCGATGATCTGGTCGGGCGGCATGGCATGGATCGCCGACTTCCCCGATCCCGCCAATTTCTATTACGGCATCCTGGGCTGCGCCGGCGCTGTCGAAGGCGGGTGGAACTGGGCCAAATACTGCAACAAGGAGCTCGATGCGCGCGCCGAGAACGCCGATGCGATGGTGAAGGCCGACCAGAGCGAGAAGCGCATCGGCGAATGGAAGAGCGTGTTCGACGAAGTGACCAAGGATGCCCCCTGGGCCCCGGTCTTCAACGAGAAGCGCTTCACCTATCATTCGGCACGGCTCGGCGGCGATCCGTCATTGTTCACCGATCCGATCCATATTCCGGTGAACTACGACTACATCTTCGCCAAGGACGCGCAGTAACGCAGCATTCTGTTCCCTTCCCCTTGCGGGGAAGGTGGCTCTCGCGGCCATGAGCCGCGAGAGCGGAAAAGCGTCAGGACACACTACGCATGAAGCACAATCACACCATCCATCAGCATCAGAGCCATTTCGGCTGGTCGAACGCCAACCAGCCGGTCGTCAGGATCGCGCCGGGCGAGACGATCGAATTCCATCCGCAGGATTCCTCGGGCGGCCAGATCACCGCGAAATCGACGCTTGCCGATCTGGGCCATCTCGATTTCGGCAAGGTCAATCCGGTGGCGGGGCCTGTCCATATCGACGGTGCGGAGCCCGGTGACGCGATCAAGGTGACGCTGCTCTCCTTCGCGCCCTCGGGCTGGGGCTGGACCGCCAATATTCCGGGCTTCGGCCTGCTCGCCGACCAGTTCAAGGACCCGGCGCTGCATATCTGGAAATATGATGCCGCGACGCTCAAGCCCGCGATGTATGGCCCCGGCGGGCGCGTGCCGCTGAAACCCTTCTGCGGCACGATCGGCCTCGCCCCGGCCGAGCCCGGCACGCATTCGATCGTGCCGCCGCGGCGCATGGGCGGGAATATGGACATCCGCGATCTCAGCGCCGGCACCGAGCTCTATCTGCCGGTCGAGGTGAAGGGCGGCCTGTTCAGCGTCGGCGACACCCATGCGACGCAGGGCGACGGCGAAGTCTGCGGCACGGCGATCGAAAGCCCGTGCTCGGTCGCGGCCAAGTTCGAGCTGATCAAGAATGCCAATCTCGCCTTCCCGCGCTTCACCACGCCGGGTCCGGTGACGCGCCATCTCGACGCCAAGGGCTATGAGGTGACGACCGGCATCGGTCCCGACCTGTTCGAGGCCGCGCGCCAGGCGGTGATGGGCATGATCGATCTCCTCACCAGGCAGCACAAGATGAGTGCCGTCGAGGCCTATATGCTGTGCTCGGTCTCGGCCGATCTGCGCATCAGCGAGATCGTCGACATGCCGAACTGGGTCGTCTCGCTCTATTTCCCGCGCGTCGTGTTTGAATGACGGGAGCATTTTCAAGCGAAGTGGATGCCGGTTCGCGTCAAGAAAATGCGACAAGATAAAAAGCAGCAGCTCCTTTCCGTCGAGGGCCTGAGCATAGGCTTTGCGACGGAGGAGGGCCCGATCCGGGTGGTGGAGGATATCTCCTTCGCGGTCGCCAGCGGCGAGACCCTGGGGCTCGTCGGGGAATCGGGCTGCGGCAAGAGCGTCACGGCGCAGACGCTCATGCGGCTGCTGCCCTCGCCGCCGGCGCGCATCGAGGCCGGGCGCATTGTCTTTGAAGGGACCGATCTCGCCCAGGCCGGCGAAGCCCGGATGCGCAAGATCAGGGGCAATGAGCTGGCCATGATCTTCCAGGAGCCGATGACCAGCCTCAACCCGACCATGACCATCGGCGCGCAGATCGGCGAGGCGCTGCTGCTCCATCGCGGTCTCGGCGCCGGCCAGGCACGGCCGAAGGTGCTGGAGATGCTGACGCAGGTGGGCATCGGGCGGCCGGAGAAGCGCTTTGCGCAATATCCGCATGAATTGTCGGGAGGCTTGCGTCAGCGCGTGATGATCGCCATGGCGCTGATCTGCAACCCGAGGCTCCTCATTGCCGATGAGCCGACGACCGCGCTCGACGTCACCATCCAGGCGCAGATCCTCGAATTGATGAAGGCGCTGCAGCGCGACAGCGGTATCGCCATCCTGCTGATCACCCATGATCTGGGCGTGGTCGAGGAGATGTGCGACCATGTCGTCGTCATGTATGCCGGGCGCATCGCCGAGGCGGCGCCGGCGGCCACGCTCTTTGCCAGGCCGCGCCATCCCTATACGGCGGGGCTGCTCGCGGCATCGCCGCGCAATGCCCGGCGTGGAGCGACGCTCACCACCATCCCGGGCACGGTGCCGCCGCCGGGCAAGCGCGGCCAAGGCTGCAGCTTCGCCGACCGCTGCGCGCGGGCGCTGGAGCGCTGCCGGCGCGACGTGCCGCCGCTCATGGATCACGACAAGGTCGGGTCGGATCGACCCAACCTTGCGAGCACGATCGATTCCAATAATTTAGCGCGGAATTTGCGCGAAAAGCCGGTATCCGCTTTTTCGCATCCCGCGCCAGGCGATGAGCATCGCGTCGCCTGCTGGAATCCGGTGCCATGATCAGCTCGCCCACTTTATTTACGACGCCCACCGGCCCGCTGCTCGTCGCCGATGATCTGGTGAAGCACTATGCAGCGCGCGACGGCAAGGGCATCGCCCGCGCCGTCGATGGCGTCAGCCTGACGCTGCAGCGCGGCGAGACGCTCGGCATTGTCGGTGAATCGGGCTGCGGCAAGTCCACCCTGGCGCGCCTCCTCCTCAGGCTCATCGAGCCGACGGCAGGCCGCATCAGGCTCGAGGGTGACGACCTGCTGGCGCTCAGGCCCAAGGCGCTGCGCCGGCGGCGGCGCGACATGCAGATCGTTTTCCAGGATCCTTTCGCCTCGCTCGATCCGCGCATGACCATTGCCGGGATCATCGCCGAGCCGCTCGACATTCATGGGCTGGGCGCACCCGCCGAGCGGCGGCGCAAGGTGGAGGACCTGCTCCTGATGGTGGGACTCGACCGCTCGGCGCTCGACCGCTACCCGCATGAATTCTCCGGCGGCCAGCGCCAGCGCATCGGCATTGCGCGCGCCATCGCGCTCGAGCCCAGGCTCCTCATCCTCGATGAGCCGGTGTCGGCGCTCGATGTCTCGATCCAGTCGCAGATCCTCAATTTGCTCGTCGATCTCAAATCGCGGCTCAATCTCTCCTATATATTCATCTCGCATGATCTCTCGGTCGTCGAGCATGTGAGCGACCGGGTGGCGGTGATGTATCTGGGGCGCATCGTCGAGGAAGGCCGCGCCACGCAGGTGCTGCGCCAGCCGCGTCATCCCTACACGGAAGCCCTGGTTTCGGCCGCGCCGGGGGCCAAAGGCCGAAGCCGCATCGTGCTCAAGGGCGATCCGCCGTCGCCGGAAGCGGTGCCGGCGGGCTGCCGATTCCATCCGCGCTGCCCGAAAGTGCTCGATATCTGCCACGGCGCGCCACCGCCCCTGGTCGAGGGTTCTGGCAGCAGCCGGGTCGAATGCCACTTATATGGAGAAGCCGGAATTCCCCTTCCGGAGAAAATGATCTAGGACTGTTGCATGATCTCCCGCCAAGCCAAATATGCGCTGCGCGCGCTCATCGCGCTCGCCCGCATCAAGCCAGGAAGCGCCGCCCAGACCTCCGACATCGCCACGGGTGAGAAGATTCCGAAGAAGTTCCTGGAGCAGATCCTGCTCAGGCTCAAGAACCAGGGCATGGTGCAGAGCCGGCGCGGCAATCGCGGCGGCTATGCGCTGCTCAAGCCCGCTTCCGAGATCACTTTCGCCCAGGTGCTGCGCACCATCGATGGGCCGATTGCGCCTCTGCCCTGCCTCAGCATCATCGCCTATGCGCGCTGCGATGACTGCAAGGACGAGCACACCTGCGAGATCCGCAAGGTCTTCGCGCGCGTCATCGAACCGACCCGCCAGGTGCTGGAACGCACCACCATCGCCGATGCCGCCGCCGGGCGCGCGGTCGATCTGGATGCATTGACGCAAATGGCATGAACCGCCCGGTTTGTTCTTTTTAAAGAACACTCCCTGCTGCTTCTGAGCGGGTCTCCTCTATAACTATATGATTTTACTTATGAAAATTCATTAACAATCCATTGCTTGACTAACTCTATAATATACGTAGAGATTATCATGTTTACAGTCGCTGAGGAGAAATCCGATGGCATCCCTCAAATCGATCCTTTCCTTCTGGCGCCCTCCGGTCGCTGGCGGCGAGGGCAAGGCCAAGCCGGAAGAATTCGGCAAGGCCAGCAGCTATGAGCTGCAGTTCGACCGGCTGATGGACGATCCCGTAGCCGAGCGTGACGCGCTGTTCTCGATGCGGAGCTGTCGTCACTGACACCGCAAGGCGCGTGCCCGAGGCGCCTCAACGAGCAGACCGGCACGACATCGATCCTCGTCATCATCCCCGACCGCGTCGAGCAGATCGGCAAACCGAGCGAAACCCACGAGAACCCACCGATCCCTTTGTCTCGAATTCCTCGGCAATACGAGGATGGCGCATCCCGTCGTCGATCTCGCCGCCACTACCGTCAAACCCATGCTCGGTCCGATGGCCAGTGCCGATGTCGAAGTCCGATGGCGGTTCCCGGGTACCCATCGGAGCTTCCGATGGCGCCATCGGCTTCTTCCGTTTCCTTTCTTCGCGGCAAGCTGGGAATCTCGATCGAAGCAATTCGACCGAAGGAACGAAGGACATGGCGAACACGCAACTCGCGAACTCAACGATTCTCATTGCCGGCGGCGGCTCCGGCATGGGCCTGGCGCTGGCCAAGCGATGCCTTGACGCCCATGCCCAAGTCGTCATTGCCGGGCGCAACGACGAAAAGCTCGCTCGCGCTTGCGAGGAGTTGAAGAGGCCGACCCAACTGAAGGCGATCACCGCTGATATCTCTCAGGAGGATCAGGTTGCCGGGCTGTTCGCCGAGATTGGCCGGCTCGACCATATCGTCAGTACCGCCGCCGATATAACGGGTGCCTATGAGCTGCTGCCTTCGCTCGATCTGAAAGCCGTGCAAAGGGTCGTGGAAAGCAAGCTCTATGGTCCCCTGCTGCTTGCAAAACACGGCGCGCCGAGACTTTCAAAGGCAGGCTCCATCGCCTTCGTCTCCGGCATAGCGGCCCATCGGCCGGCCGCTCGGGGCTCGGCGGTCGCCGCCGTCAACGCCGCGCTGGAAGGGCTGGTGCGGGCGCTCGCGGTCGAGCTCGCCCCGATCCGCGTCAATGCCGTCTCGCCCGGCTGGGTCGACACGCCCATCTGGACTTTCGTTGCTGGCGGCACCAAGGATGCCACGCTGAGCGCGATGGCAAAGCGGCTACCGGTCGGTCGCGTCGGGCAGCCGGACGACATCGCAGATGCGATCGGTTTCCTGTTGGGCAACACATTCACGACGGGAACGATACTGCATGTCGAGGGCGGGCATCGCCTGGTCTGAGCGGCGTGAAAGCGGCGTCGACCATGGCAAGAAATTGCCTCAGCACCGCAGGCTGCACGCGGCGACGTCGCCAGATCGCAACAAGCGATGCTGTCTGCACCGGACCGGGCCACGGATATTCGACGAGACCGCCAGCGTCGAGCGCCTCGACGACGGCCAGACGCGGCACCAGAGCGAGGCCCGCGCCGGCTGCGACGAGGCGAAGGATCGTGCGGACGCTGTCCACCTCGGCGGCAAGATGCGGCGCGGCGATGCCTGCTTCGGCAAAAGCCTTGTCAAACAGATATCGATAGACACAGCCGACCTCGGTCGCCACGAAACTTCTCCCAGCCAGCGCACGCAAGCCGTCTCCGCTCGACGCCGGCCGCTCGTCGGGCGGAGCCAGGAGAACCAGCGGCTCTGTCGATATCGGGCGTTTGAAGAAACGCTCGTCGAGCTCGCCCTTGTCGAAGCAGAAGGCGATGTCGATGTCGCCGCTTTCCAGCATCTGCAAGAGGGTTCCCGAGCCGGCGATCTTCATCCGCACGGTGATGTTTGGATGACTGCCCCGGAAAGCCGCCAGCCATGGCGGCATCCTGGCCGCAGCGATCGTCTCCAGCGTGCCGATCGCAAGGGATCCGGCGGCTTGTCCAACCGCCGTCCCCACGGCAGCACGGGCCTCATCCAGCAGAGCCAGGATCTCCTCCGCATATGGCTTCAACACTTCGCCTGCGGGAGTCAGCTCCAGGCCCGTCCTGGAGCGGGCAAAAAGATTCGTGCCCAGTTCGGTCTCAAGCACCTGAACTTGATCGCTTACGCTCGATTGCGCGAGATGGAGCTGCGAGGCTGCACGGGTGATGTTTCGACTATTCGCGACTACAAGGAAGGTCTTGAGCAAGCTCGGGCGCATATTCATGGATATCATACTCAAACGCTATCTTCGACGACTATGCACCACCCTATCCTCCAGGGAGGCGGCTATCCAGCGTGTCATCGGCGCCCCGCCGGCCGACTACAGCTCCACCTCCAGCAGATGATTATCCCAGATCCAGCTTCGCAAACGCACGCCTGAGAGGCGCGGCAGCGTCTCGGCACCTTCGTGCAGGCTGCGCACGCCGTCATTGCCGGAGGTCAGCAGGAAATCATGGGCGGCCGGCAAAGCCGCGACACCGCACACATCGCTCATCCGCTCGCGCGTCAGAAACGCGCCGGTCCTGCGGTTCCACAGCGCCACACTGCCGCCCTGCGGGCTCGTCGCGGCGATGACATCCTCGTTTCGGTCGAGCGAGATCGAGCCGACATAATTCGCCATGCCGAGCAGCTCCTCTTCCGGCATGTCGAGAAGCTGGATCTTGCCGTCGGGACTCACGGTCCCGACCAGCGGCGGCAGGTCATTGGGATTGCCCTGATACTGGCAGCCAAAGACCACCGTGCGGTCCTGGGCGACCGCCATGTGGCGGATGGACAGCGCCTGATGGGGCCTATCGAGCTCGAGCGCCGCGAGGGTGCGGTCATGGTCAGCGTCGACCAAAGCGATATTGGGCTTGATGTCGTCGGGATTGAGCACTTCGCGGCCGCTCCCCGGCAGCGTGCGCAGGCCGCCATTGGCGATGACCAGCGTCTTGCCGTCGGGCAGGAAGGCGATGTCATGCGGGCCGATGCCGCGCGAGGAGATCTCACCGATGCGGGCATAGGCATTGCTTGCATCATAGATGCCGAGAATGCCGTCGCCCGTTTGGGTATCGTTCTCGGTCGCGTAGAGCAGCCGGCCATCGGGCGTGAAGACGCCATGGCCGTAGAAATGCCGGGCCTTGTCCGAGATGACCGTGCGCAGGAGCCTGCCCTTCGCCGCATCGATCACGGCGAACCAGTTGCCGGGGCGGCGGGCGAAAACGACGATCTCGGCCGTCGCGGGCCTCACCGTCGCATCATGGCCGCGCGACGGCAGGATGGTCGAGAACAGCTCCTCGCCATCGAGGGAGAACATGGCGGCCGATGCCTTGCCTTCGGCATCCATGCGGCAGGACACGTAAAGCGGTGCCGCCCGTCCGGCGGAAGCGCGATGAGGCATCAGGCCTGCGGCAAGCGCCGTGGCCAGACCTTGCACGATCGCGCGGCGGCTCAGCCGCATCTAGTCGCCATCCTGGCTGTTGAACCCCACCGTCACGCCGAGCACGGCCGGGATCTCGTCATGCGCCTTGTCGCGCGCCGCCGCCAGCGCATCGAGCACGAGATAGAATTGCTGGCGCTGCTTGATGTCGACCACCGCCGCGCCGAAATCCTCGGGCAAGGCCTCGGCAAAACTGAGCGCGGTAGAGATGGTCAGGGGCGTGTTGCCTTCCTTGTCCTTCATGATGATCTTGGCCACGTCGAGCGCGGTTTCGAGATTGAGCTCCAGGGCGCGCTTCGAGCGCTTGCTGCGCCAGCCTTCGGCGAGCTGCGGACGCGCTTCCGCCGGAGTCTTGCCGAGCACCGCGCGCAATTTCGAATCGCGCATGTAAGCGAAGATGGCGAGGAAGTCGGTGGCGATGCGCGACGTCGCTTCCTGGGCGGCATCGGGGCTGGCGATGCTTTCGGCGACGTCATTGGTCCAGCCGAGCCGCACGTCATGAGCGATGGTCACGATGTTCCAGGCGATCGCCTGGCCGACGGCACAGCGCCTTTCACGCCGCGCGCCCGACAGCATCTGGTCTTGCGCATTCTCGTCGAACAACAAGCGCTCGAGCGCCGGCAGTCCTTGAGCGGCGACGCTGTATTTGAAGAACAGCTCGGGCGCCAGATCGGCGACACCGTCCTTGGCGAGGAGCTGCGCCAGCCCCTTGGCCGTCGCATTCTTGCGCTCGGGCCAATAGGACAGGCGCTCGGCGCGAAACTCCTCGCCGATCGGGCCATAGCGCAGGAACTCGATCTGCGACCATGAATCGGCGGTGGCGAGATAGGCGCGCTGCAGGCCCTTGAAGCCCAAGGGATCGGGCTTGGCGCAGAATTCCGACCAGGCCTTCTCCTGCGCGTCGGCGGTGAGGGCCAGCGCCTGGTAATGCGGAACGATGAATCGCTCGACGAGCTGGCTCAGCGTCTCGGTGCCGGCACGCGCCGGCACCGCCATGACGAGCATGACGAAGGCCGGAAGGAGAAAACGCATGCGCATCACAACGACCCCAGATACTCGATCAGCCTGGCCCGGTCGGCGGCAGGCAGATTCATGTAGCGGTCCCTGGCCTTCGCCGCCTCGCCGCCATGCCAGCGTATGGCCTCGTCCAGCGTCGCGGCGCGCCCGTCATGCAGGAAGCGCCGCTTGCCGCTCCGCGCCGCAAGATCGATCAGCGGCGCCGTGCGCCACTCGGCGGCAGCGGCAAAACTGTCGGGGAAGCTGCCCGCCAGCCCATCGCCCATATCATGCAGCAGGAGATCGGAGAAGACGCGTAGTGTCTCACCGGTCTCGGCCTTGAGGCCCGGCACATGGCATTGGGCACAGCCGGTCGCTGCGAGCAGGCGCTCGCCCTCAGGATTGGCCGGAACCGCCTGCGGTTGCAGGGCGGCGACATAGGCCGCCACCATGTCAACCATCTGGCGGGAGATTTCCTCCCCGTCAAAATCGGGGCTGCGGCCGGTGCCGTTGCCACGGCACTGCGTCTCGGCCTCGGTGCAATCGCCGTAAGGGAAGGGCCGCAAAGGCGACGACAGGCCCATATCCAGCATGGCCGCATCGGCGGTCTGCTCGGCAAGGCTCGACGCGGTCGCCTTGAGGCCGAAGCGGCCGAGCCGTGAGCCTTCCGGCGTCGCGATGATGCGGGCACGGCCCGATATGCCATCACCGTCGCGGTCGTCGGGATCGGCGTTCCTGAGAATCTCCTGAGGCGCTACGCGTGCAATGAGTCCGCGGCCGATGAGCGAGGGGGCGACCCGGAACTCCTGCTTTATTCCCGGCGACGACGCGCTTTCATTGAACGTGATCTTCGCCAGCATGCGCGAGAGGCCATCAGGGCCGGGCTCAAGATAAGGCTCGATCCGCGCCTCGGGCATCAGGCCCGGAATGGCATGTTCCTGCAGCTGGCGGCCGAGCACGGGGTCGGGATTGCCCGCCATGTCGCCGAGCCTGACGACGAAGCCCGCGACGCCCAGCACGCCATTGATGTCGGAGAAGCGCGCGCCATTTCCGTTCTTGTGGCAGGAGGCGCAGGCCTGCGCGTTGAACAGAGGCCCGAGGCCGTCGGCGGAATTGGTCGAGGCCGGCGCCTGCACCCATTTGCGGTCGAACAGCGCCTTGCCGACGGCCGAATCGAGCTCGTCCGCGACGGCGGTGGCGGGAGCTGCGAGGCAGGACACCAGCAGAAGAAGATGACGCAGCGCCGTCATGAATTGGCGAAATATCCCATCATGCCGGTCTCCAGATGCTCCAGTATGTGACAATGGAACATCCAGCGCCCCGGCGTTGCAACAAAGGCGATCTCGATACGTTCCTTAGGGAGAACCAGAACTGTGTCGGCATGATGGACGGGAATCTGGCGCTTGGATGAAGACAGCACCTTGAATGTATGGCCATGCAGATGGATCGGGTGCGGATGGGGCGTCGCATTCTGCAGGACGAAGCGATAGCTCTCCCCCGCCTTGAGCCGGGCCAGCGGCGGCGGCAGGTTCCGGTGTCCGTCATTGGGCCAGGACCGTTTGTTGATCGCCCAGAATGTACGACTGGCGGTGCACAAATCATCCAGAATGACTTTCGACAGCGGATCATCAGGATCGAGCGTGTCGATGAAGCTGGCGATCGCGTCGGAGGCGGCGCCGAAGACGTAAGCCTGGGTCTCGGCCCTGGCCAGATCCGCTTCGGGCAGGCTTGACGCATAAAGCGGCGCGGGATCGAAATCAGTGGCGCGGCGATCCTGCCCCTCGGCCTCCAGCACGGCCAGGTCATGGATCTCGGCGGGGAAATAATCGCGGACCAACACCTTGCCGCCGGCTTTCGGCGTGCGCAGCACGAGGTCGAGGCGCGATGCGGCGCCGATGCGCCAGGAATCGAGGCGAAAGGGCTCGACCGGATTGCCGTCGATGGCGATGACCAACGCTACTGCGCCCTCGACACCGACATCCAAGTGGCGGGTCGCATCGAGATTGAGGAGGCGCAGGCGCAAATCTGCGGAGGCCGGAACCTTGCGCGCAAAATTCGTCACGCCATTGACGGTGCGAATTGTGCCGAACGTGCCGGCGCGCGCCGCACCGCTGTCGGTCCCGAAGGGCAGGAAGGATCCGTCCCTGTCGAGACGCCAGTCCCTGGCCACCAGCACCAGCTCGTCATCGAAAGGCCGGCTCTCGTCGCCCTCGACGATCAGCACGCCGACGAGGCCATGGCCGACCTGACCCGATTCGTTGCAATGCGGATGGAAGAAAAAAGTGCCGGTATCCGGAACCGTGAAGTCATAGAGGAAGCTTTCACCGGGCTCGACCGGCTTCTGGGTCACGAACTGCACGCCGTCCATTTCGTTGGGCACGCGCACCCCGTGCCAATGGATGGAGGTGTGCTCGGCCAGGCTGTTCCTGAGCGTGGCGCGCAGGCGATCGCCGCGGCGCAGGCGGATCGTGGGGCAGGGCTCATCGGCATAAGTCCATAGCGTGCTCTCGGGGCCTTGCGGCCCCAGAAGTTTTACCCTGCGAGGCTTGGCTTCGAGCGTCAGCTCATGGATGGCGGGCGTGCCGGAGAAAGCCGGCGCTGGCGCCAGCGGCCTGATGGCATCGGCGCGCGACAGCGACAGCAAAGCGGGAGCGGCAAGGCCCCCGGCAAGGGTGGTGAGGGCGGCCCGGCGCGTCAGCATGAAGCACCTCCCTCCACCGCGCGAAGCGCGGGGAGGGTGGACGCCCGCAGGGCGGACGGGTGGGGTCTCTCCACCCGGAAGTGTTTAACGATTGGTCTGCGAAACACCCCTCGCGGGAACACCCCACCCGTCGCGCGTTCCGCGCGCCACCCTCCCCGCCTTCGGCGGCGGAGGGAGGATTGGCGGGTAACGTTCGGCCTATTCCTTCTTGTCGCTCGAATCGGCTTGCAGCTGGCCGTAATTCTCCAGCCCGATCTTCTCGAGCAGGCTGAGCTCGCTCTCGATGAAATCGATATGGCCTTCTTCATCCGTCAGAAGCTCCTTGAAGAGCTCCATGGAAACGAAATCCCCAAGCTCCTGGCAGGCCTTGTAGGCTTCGCGATAGAGATCACGGGCGCCGTATTCGGCCTTCAGGTCGCATTCCAGGACTTCCTTGATGTTCTGCCCGATCATCAGGGGATCGAGCGTCTGAAGATTGGGATGACCCTCGAGGAACACGATGCGGGCGATGAACTTGTCCGCGTGATGCATCTCCTCGATCGATTCTTCGCGCTCCTTCTTGGCGAGCTTCGAGAAGCCCCAATCCTCCAGCAGCCGGAAATGCACCCAATACTGGCTCACCGCGGTCAGCTCGCTGCGCAAGCCCTTGTTCAGATATTCGATGACCTTCTTGTGACCCTTCATCCGCCTTCTCCTCAACCTCAGAGGCGGAGAATGGTGCAGATTGGTCCCCTTGGCAAGAAGACCCGCGGATTTCGAGGACGGCCGCCTCCATATGCTTAACCAGATGCGGCATGCAGCCGCCGCATTGCGGGCGCTCTCCGCAGCAGCGGAAAACCTCGCCCGGCGTCACCACGCGAAACTCGTCGAGCTCCATCAGGCGGCCGACGGCCTCCTTGATGTGGCGCGAGGTGATGACATTGCACTGGCAGACGATCATGACGGAACTCTAGGCAACTCCCGATGGCGAGCCCGCAAGGCCGGCGAGCGATTTCACCGCCCGCTTGAGCTGGGCATTCTCGCGGCGCAGGCGGCGCAATTCCGCATCACCCGAGCGGGTGGGCTTCTCCGCCCGTTTCAGCCAATTATAATATGTGGTGTCGGTGACGCCCAGAACACGGGCGATTTCATAGACCCGCTTGCCTTCGCCCCGCATCGCCTCAGCCACCTTGAGCTTCTCGGCGATCTCGGCCTCGGTGAAGGATTGGACATGTCGCTTGTATCTGAGCATGGGGGCCTCACTGAACGGCTGAGGGATTGTCGAGGCTGTCCGAGCCTTCGACGGTGATCTTGAGATTGAGGGCCGTGACGACCGCCTCGATGCCCCTGGTCTGGGCGACGAGCGCGTCGATGCCCGCCTGGACCAGCGCATTGCCCTCTTCATTGCCCTGGGCGATCATCTGGTCATAGGCTTCCTTGCCGCTTTCCGCCCGGTCGCGGATCGCACCCAACTTCTTCTCGGCATCGGCGAAGAGCGCATCGAGCTTCTGGGCCTCGGCGGGCGCCTTGATCCCGGCCAGCGCCGCAATGCCCGGGCCTTCGAGCGTCGATCCGTCGCGGCGCTTCAGCTTGCCGCTATAGATCGAGAGCATGCCCGCCTCGTCATAGTAGTGCGAGTTGTGCGTGTTGTCGGAGAAGCAGTCATGCTCCTCCTCGGGATCATGCAGGATGACGCCGAGCTTCATGCGCTCGCCGGCAAGCTCGCCATAGGACAGGCTGCCGAGGCCGGTCAGGATGGTGGCAAGACCGCCCTCCTCGCCCTTGGCCGCAAGCTCCTTGCGCGCCGCACCTTCGGCCTTCCAGTTGCCCGCCATTTCGGCGAGATCGGCCTGCAGCAGATCGCTGGCCGCCTTGAGATAGGCGACGCGGCGGTCGCAATTGCCGTTGCTGCAGTTCCTGGTGTCGAAATCGGTGGCCGGGCGGTTGCCGGCGCCGGGCCCGGTGCCGTTCAGATCCTGGCCCCAGAGCAGGAATTCGATGGCGTGATAGCCGATCGCCACATTGGCTTCATTGCCGCCCGCTTCCTGCAGCTTCTTCAGGAGCTCGGCATCGATCTTCGTCGCATCCACCGTGTCGTTGCCGATGCGGATCGACTTGTTGGCGATCACATTGGCGGTATAGAGCGGGTTTTCCGGCGAGGTCTCGCCATAGGAGGCCTTGTCGGTATAGTCGATCAGGCCTTCGTCGAGCGGCCAGGCATTCACGCGGCCCTCCCAGTCATCGACGACGGCATTGCCGAAGCGATAGCCCTCGCTCTGCTGGTACCAGGGGCGCGATTCCTTCCAGGCCTTGCGCGCGGCGGCGAGAGTCTCATCGGACGGATTGGCAATCAAGGCGTCGATCGCTCGGCCGAGATCGAGCGAAGCGGCATGGGCGTCGCTATACATGGCCTCCGCCACATCGCCGTAATGCTTGAGGACGGCGGCGGCCGTCACATCCTCGCCGCGCGCGATGGAAATGACCGAGGCCAGCGTCAGGGCCGTTCCGGCGGTGAGCGCCAAAAGATGCCGTTTCATGATGATAAGTCCCCTTCTGAGTGCCCGATTGGATGTTCGATGCATGGTTGGCTCAATGGAGTGTCTCCTCAGCCGGACAGGGCCCGCTGCCAAACGCGGCGATGGAGAGAACGACGGATGCGGGAACGCTCATAAGCCTCTGGCCGGCCGACATCAGCGCATCGGCATAGCCCTGGCCCGATGTGGCCAGCGAAATCGGCGCTTCGCCTTCGATCGCGCCGGCAAGATGGCGCGCGGCGAGTATCGCGGTCGACAGATCATTGTCCTGGAGCGCGGCGATGAGCGACAGCGCCATGCATTCATCGCGGCAGACATGGCCGCAGCCATGCGGGAAGACATTGAGGGGACGCGCCGTTTCCGCCCGCAGCATGCGCACCCAGTATTGCAGCTCGCCCATCAGGCGGCGCGCATCGTCCGTGCCGAGCTCCATCGAATAGCTGCGCCAGGCGGTTTCCCAGCAATCAATGTCGCCGAAATTGTAACCCGCCACGCAGCAGCGCAGCCCCGTCACCACCAGCCGTTCCGGCTTGCGGTCGAGGAGCTTGAACGGACAGCTCATGGGACAGGCTTGCGCGCTCATTTGAGACCACTATGAACCAAAAAATCCGAGTGATTTAGTCAGTTATTCGATCGGGACCGTCCCTGTCAATCGCCTTTCCGCGCTTGCGGCAAAAAATCCAGCTTGTTCAATAAATTAGAAGTGTTCTAAGAACGCACGATGCGCAGACCCCTTACCGTCGCTTCGATCGGTGAGCCGATGATCGAGCTGGCCCGCTCGCCGGCCGGCGCGCTCGCCTATGACCGCCGCTTTGGCGGCGACACGCTCAACACCGCCGTCTATCTCGCCCGCCTCCTCAAGCCCGAAACGGCGCGCATCCAGTATGTGACGAGGCTCGGCGACGACCCCTTGAGCGCGTGGATGATCCAGGGCTTTGCAGCCGAGGGCATCGATTGCAGCCTGATTGCCCGGATCAAGGACCGGCGGCCCGGTCTCTACATGATCGACACGGACGAGCACGGCGAGCGCTCCTTCAGCTATTGGCGCGGCGAAGCGCCGGTGCGCCAGCTGTTCGAAAGCCCCGAGCTTGCGATGAAGCTCGCCGGCACCGATGCGATCTATACCAGCGGGATCACGCTGGCGGTCCTGGGCGAGCAAGGCCGCGCGCGCCTCATCGCGCTCATGCGCAGCCTCAAGGACAAGGGCCGCATGGCCGCCTTCGACACCAATTATCGCCCGCGCCTGTGGACGGACCGCGCTGATGCGGCGCGCTGGACCGAGCAGGCGATCGCCGCAGCGAGCCATGTGCTGCCCTCATCCGACGATCTCGATCAGATATTCGCTCGGTCGATGACGGGCGATGCATGGGTCGCAGCGCTCGCCGCAATGGGCGCTGACGAAATCGTGGTGAAGACCGGCGGCGGTCCCGTCCATACGCGCGAGGGCACGATCGCGCTCGAGCGGGTGGCGCAACCGCGCGACACCACCGGGGCGGGCGACAGTTTCAACGCCGGCTACCTCGCCGCGCGGCTTTCCGGGCGCTCGTTGAATGAAAGCATCATGAAGGCCCACGCTTTGGCAAGCCGCGTCATCCAATATCCCGGCGCCGTCATCGCGCGCGAGGCGATGAGTGATCTTATGCCATGAGCCTCGCGTCGCGGGCTATCATATGGAGGGCCGGCGGCAAAAGCGCGCTGTTGTCATGCGCTTCGAAGGCCAATCCGAACAATCCGGCAGCGGCGCGGTAATTGTCGAGCAGCCGCGGAGATCCGACGGCGATCACCTGCCTTGCCGCCGTCCAGGCCAGCGCATCCTTCATCTCGACGCCGATCAGCAGTCCTGAAAGATAAGAGGCAAGACTGGTGCGCGGCAGCTTGTCGAACAGGCCCTCCGTGCGCACGCCGAACAGGAGATGCGACAGCGCTCCGGAGCCGTCCTTGCGCGCGCGCTCGACGCCCGCCGCAAATGCCTGGCTGTCGCCATCGCTCTTTTCCATGAGCTGCGCCAGCGTGCCGGCCGAGGTCAGCGCATTGTAGAGCTCGCCCGTCATGTAGGTGCGGAAAGAAGATAGCCGGCCCTCCTCTACCCGCACCCATTTCGAATGGGTGCCGGGGAGCAGCAAGGTGGCCTCGCGCAAGTTGCGCTGGGCGAGGACGGCGAGCACCTGGCATTCTTCGCCGCGCATCACATCGGGCACGCCGTCATGCAGGCAGGACACGCCGGGCACGATCCTGACCTGCGCCGGCCCGTCGAAAGGCACGTCATGGAGATGGCGCGCCAGCGCGGCGAGATCGGCGGGGGCTGCAATATAGGGCGCCTCGGCCCAGCCCAGCTTGCTGCCCACCATGCCGCACATGAGCACCGGCAATGTGCGCCCCGCCGTGAGCCACGGAGCAGCGAATTGGGCGAAAGACGCGGCAAAAGCACCTTGTTTCACGGCAAGAAGGCCCTCGCCGTCACCGCGTTCATCCCGTATCTCTCCGCCAGGGCCGAGCGCCCAGGCGCGACGGTTCGTCGTGCCCCAATCGACGGCAATCATCGCTATGGGTTCGGTCATGTCGAAAGCCTCAGGCCTGAGCATAATGTCATTTGTCTGATGATTGAACTGCTTTATGCTGGCAGGGGATTTTCCAGGAAAGGACGGGGACCATGGCGGGGACGAAACGGAAGCAGCCGGATAAAGGCGCGCTTCGCAAAAGTCTCTATAACAAAGTGGCGCATGACCTCGGCCAGCGCATCGTCCGGGGCGACTACAAGCCGGGAGCGCTCCTGCCCAACGAGGCCGAATGCGGCCAGATCTACAAGGTGAGCCGCACCGCGGTGCGCGAAGCCGTGAAGATGCTGTCGGCCAAGGGGCTCATCCAGTCGCGCCCCAAGATCGGCTCGCGCGTCGAGCCGCGCTCGTCCTGGAATCTGCTCGATCGCGATGTCATCGGCTGGTATTGCGCGACGGTCGATTTCCACAGCTTCGCCCATGACGTGCAGCAGATCCGCTTCATGATCGAGCCGGAAGCCGCGGCCCTTGCCGCGATCAGCCGCACGCCGCAGCACCTCGCCGAGATCGAAGCCGCCTATCAGGCGATGGCGGAAGGGGTCGATGATGAGGCGGCCTGGAACGCCGCCGACGTCAATTTCCATCTGGCCATACTCAACGCCTCCGGCAATGGATTCATCCCGCCCTTCGGCCGCGTCATCGAATCGCTTCTCGCCAATCTCTTCTCGGTGACCGTCGCCCATCTGCGCAACCGGCTCAAGGTGCTGCCGATGCACGAAGCGATCTTCGCCGCCATCCGCGCGCGGAAACCCGATCTCGCCCGGATGGCGGTCCGCCGGCTGCTCACCGGCACGCAGAAGACCATCGACCAGGGCGGCAAACTCAAGGCTGCCGCCCTCGACAGCAGATCGCGCCAGCGCAAGGGGGCAAAAATTGCAGCCAAAGGCTGAAAGGAGGCGTTGCGCGACGCTGGGCCTTTGGTAACATGTTAGCGGCTCAGGCGACCGGCCGGCTGGCCAGAAGATCGCCCAACCATCCAATCCAGACCTAGAGCGCTTTCCGCCAAAGTTGCTCGACTTTGGCGATAAGAAAGCGCTCCAGATAAAATTCAATCGAGCCTTTTATCGCATTCGGATCGCGAGGATCCGAATGCGAAGGCTCTATGGGAGGAGTCCACATGAAGAAGACCGCTCTTTTGCTTGCCACGGCGCTCGCCGCGACGATCGCGGCCATGCCGGCCACGGCCGACACCAAAGACAAGAAGATCGCGCTCTCCAACAACTATGCCGGCAATAGCTGGCGGCAATCGATGCTGAAAAGCTGGGACAAGGTGACGAAGCAGGCGGTGGCCGACGGCGTCGTCGCCGCGGCCGATCCCTTCACCACCTCCGAGAACCAGGTGACCGAGCAGGCGGCCCAGATCCAGAACCTGATCCTGCAGGGCTATGATGCCATCGTCATCAACGCCGCCTCGCCCGATGCGCTCAATGGCGTCGTCAAGCAGGCCTGCGATGCCGGCATCACCGTCGTCTCCTTCGACGGCATCGTGACCGAGCCCTGCGCCTGGCGCATCGCCGTCGACTTCAAGAAGATGGGCGCGGTGCAGGTCGACTATCTCGCCGAGAAGATGAAGGACGGCGGCAACCTGCTCGAGATCAGGGGCCTCGCCGGCGTGTTCGTCGATGACGAAATCCACAAGGGCATCGAGGAAGGTGTCGGCAAGCATTCGCAGTTCAAGATCGTAGGCTCGGTGCATGGCGACTGGGCGCAGGAAGTGGCGCAGAAGGCGGTTGCCGGCATCCTGCCGTCGCTGCCGGAAGTGAAGGCCGTCGTGACGCAGGGCGGTGACGGCTATGGTGCCGCGCAGGCCTTCAAGGCCGCCGGCCGGCCGACGCCGCTCATCATCATGGGCAACCGCCAGGACGAGCTTGCCTGGTGGAAGGAGCAGAAGAACGCCAATGGCTATGAGACCATGTCGGTCTCGATCGCGCCCGGCGTCTCGACGCTCGCCTTCTGGGTGGCGCAGATGATCCTCGACGGCAAGGAAGTGCCGAAGGATCTCGTCGTGCCGTTCCTGCAGATCAACCAGGGCGATCTCGAAAAGAGCCTGGAGACGACCGAAAAAGGCGGCGTCGCCAATGTCGAATATTCGAAGGAAGACGCCGAGAAGGTCGTCGCCGGAAAGTAATCGAGCAACATCCCCTCTCCCCCTCCTGGGGAGAGGGTCATAGGCGCTAGGTTAAGTGACGTGCGCCGATTCTCCCTCCGCCGCCGACCTTGCTCCGCCGAAGCGAAGCCTCGGCTTCGCGAAGGCGAGAGGCGGGGAGGGTGGCGCGGAACGCGCGACGGGTGGGGTGTCTATGCGAGGAAGATCTATCAAGCAAAATATCTGCGAGTGGTTCAAGCCAGGTGTTGGACACTTGTCGACGGAGAGACCCCACCCGTCCGCCCTACGGGCGGCCACCCTCCCCGCGCTTCGCGCGGCGGAGGGAGATTGTGCGCATGTGGAGCATGATTGCCTCAACCTAGCGCTGATGAGGGGGAGGGGGAACCGGCTTGGAGCTCAGTCCGGAGACCGATTAAGTGCCTAAGGTCGCCGTCGAACTCACCCGGATCACGAAGAGTTTCGGCGCCGTCCGGGCCCTGGGCGGCGTCGATCTCATGCTGGCGGAAGGCGAATGCCTCGGCCTCGTGGGCCATAATGGCGCCGGCAAGTCGACGCTCATGCATGTGCTGGCCGGAACGCTCAGGCCCGACAGCGGAAGCCTGGCCATTGCCGGTGAGGATGTCAGCGCACATTTCAGCGCCGCCACCGCCTCGGCGCATGGCATACGCTGCGTGTTCCAGGAATTGTCGCTCTGCCCCAATCTCACGCTGGTGGAAAATGCGCGCATCACCCATCGCGCGCTGAAAGGATTCGGCTGGAAGGCGCGGGCCCGCAAGCTCATCGCCGCCAAGCTCGATGAGATCTTCCCCAATCATGGCATCGATGTCGATGCGGAAGCGGGCGATCTCAATATCGGCCAGCGGCAGATGGCGGAAATCGCCCGCGCCTTCACGGTCACCGACGAACCCTTGCGCGTCGTCATCCTCGATGAGCCGACCTCCTCGCTCGATGCGGTGACGGCGAAACAGCTCCTCACCTTCATGCGCCGCGAAGTGGCGAAGGGCGTCAGCACCATCCTCATCTCGCATCTGCTCGGCGATGTGCTCGACCATTGCGACCGCATCGCCGTCATGAAGGACGGCAAGGTGGTGGCCGAGCGGGCCGCCCGCGACTTCACCCGCAATTCGCTGGTGGCGGCGATGGGGGCCGCGGCCGAGACCAAGAGTGTCCGCCAGATCAGGAGCCGCGCCGCCAAGATCTCCACCGAGATCGCCGTCGCCGCAACGCCCGAAACCGCGGGCCGGACCGCAAGCCTTACCGTCAACAAGGGCGAGATCGTCGGCCTTGCC
The DNA here is from genome assembly GCA_003576695.1 of Taklimakanibacter lacteus. Lineage (GTDB taxonomy): Bacteria > Pseudomonadota > Alphaproteobacteria > Rhizobiales > Aestuariivirgaceae > Taklimakanibacter > Taklimakanibacter lacteus. The sequence continues at coordinate 286,506 of QOZQ01000002.1, read as the reverse complement.
GGGCTCGCCGGACATGGCCAGACCCGGATGCTGATCCAGATCTTCGAAGGGGCGCGGAAGCCCGGCGGCGCGACGAAGGTTGCGGGCGAGGCCGCCTTCATCGCCGGCGACCGTCAATCGGACGGCATCTTCAATCTGTGGTCGATCGGCGAAAACACGACGGTGAGCTCGCTCAAGACCCTCAGGCGCGGGCCGCTGATCGCCGCCGACCGCGAGGCCGAGATGGCGCGCGACTGGAAGGAGCGCATCGGGATCCGCACGCCCGACATGAACGACAATATCCTCACCCTCTCCGGCGGCAACCAGCAGAAGGCGCTGTTCGCCAGGGCACTCGGCTCGAAGGCCGACATCGTGCTGATGGACGATCCGATGCGCGGTGTCGATGTCTCAACCAAGCTCGAAGTCTATGACATGATCCGCAAGGAAGCCGAGGCCGGGCGCAGCTTCGTCTGGTACACGACCGAGATCGACGAGCTCAGCCATTGCGATCGCGCCTATATCTTCCGCAATGGCGCCATCGTCGCCGAGCTCGGTCCCGATGAGCTCACCGAGGACAAGGTACTGCACGCGTCCTTCGCGGAGAGTGCGTGATGAGGGCGCACTCCCCCCACATCCGTCATCCCGGCGAAAGCCGGGCCCCCTTGAACAGGCGCAAGCGGGCGGTGCTGATCGCGTGGAGAGAATTTAGGGGGTCCCGGCTTTCGCCGGGATGACGAATTATGGGGAATCGCGCAACCATCCCTTCCTTTCTTATCGCGATTGCGAGAGCCGGATGACCGCGCTCGCTTTGAACCGCAAGACGCTGCGGGCACTTCTTCCCTTGCTGTCGCTCGTCATCGTGCTCGTCGCGACTTTCTATGCGCAGCCGCGCACCATGAGCTATTTCGGCCTCAACCTGATGCTGCAATATGCGGTGCCGATCGCGCTGGCGACCATCGCCCAGATGTTCATCATCACCGTCAATGACCTCGATCTGTCGATCGGCCCGTTTGTCGGCCTGGTCGGCTGCATCGGCGCCACCTATCTCAATGACACGCCGCTGCTCGGCATCGTGGCGCTCGCTCTATGTATTGCCGCCTATGCGGCGATGGCGGCCCTCATTCATCTGCGCAACCTGCCCTCGATCGTGGTGACGCTCGGCGCTTCCTTCGTCTGGCTCGGCATCGCCGTCCTGATCCTGCCCTCGCCCGGCGGCAAGGCGCCCGACTGGCTGAAGGCCATCATGTCGTTGCAGGTCCCGGTCGTGCCCTTTCCGATCGTCGCGGCACTCGCCATCGCGGCCCTCGTCCATGTCGGGCTCATGACCTCTTCCTATGGCGTCATCATGCGCGGCACCGGCGGCAATCCGCGCGCCATGGCGCGCGCCGGCTGGTCGGAGCTTCGGACCAAAATGGCGATGTATGCGCTGGCCGGTCTGTTCGGCGTCCTTTCGGGCCTCTCCCTCATCGGCCTCACCACCTCGGCCGACGCCCATATCGCCGACCGCTACACGCTCTATGCCATTGCCGGCGTGATACTGGGCGGCGGTGAATTCGTCGGCGGACGCGTCTCGCCCTTCGGCGCGGTGATCGGCGCCCTCACTCTGGCGCTCGCCGGCTCCTTCCTCATCTTCATGCGCATCTCGCCTGACTGGCAGATCGGCGCGCAGGGCGCCATCCTGATCATCGTCCTTGCGCTGCGCGCGCTCATCAATACGGGCGAGGCGCGGCGATGACGGGAATGTGGTCGAAGCTCAGGCAGCAGCCCTGGATCTGGTCCTTCATCGCCATGATCGCGGTGTGGCTCGCCACCATCATCTTCACCCGCGGCCAGGGAGCGGGCGACATTCTCACCGCCGCCCTGTCCTTCGCCACCTTCACCATCGTGATCGGCCTCGGCCAGATGATGGTGATCACCACCGGACCCGGCAATGTCGATCTGTCGATCCCGGCGACCATCACGCTCTCGGGCGTCGTCGCGATGAAGATCATGGACACCGACAATGCGCGCCTGCTGATCGGCATCGCGGCGGCATTGGGGGTGAGCTTCCTCGTCGGCCTGTTCAATTACGGGCTGATCCGGCTGTTGCGCATCCCGCCCATCATCGCGACGCTGTCCTCGAGCTTCCTCATCCTGTCGACGGCGATCTCCTATGGCCGCGGCATCCGCATCAAGCCGCCACCGATGCTCGATGATTTCGCCACTGCCAAGGTGCTGGGCGTGCCGGTCGCCGCGATCTTCGTGGCCCTGCTGTCACTCGCCATCGCCATCGTGCTCAAGCGCACCCGCTATGGCCGCACCGTGCTCGCCATCGGGCAGAATCCGCGCGCCGCACGGCTCGCCGGGCTCAATGTCGATCTGACGCGCTTCGCCACCTATGTGCTGAGCGCGCTGCTCGCCGGTGTGTGCGGCATCGTGCTGTCGGGCTTCTCGGGGGGAGCGGCCCTCAATATGGGCGAAGGATTCCTCCTGGCCTCGATCGCCGTCGTCGTCATCGGCGGCACATCGGTGGCGGGCGGGCGCGCCAATGTGCCGGGGGTCTGGGGTGCCGCCCTCTTCATCTACCTGCTCGACACCATGCTCAATGTCTTCGGCGCCTCGGCCGGCATCCGCCTCATCATGACGGGCGTCATCATCATAGCTGTCATCACCATTGCCGGTGGCGACCGCGCGCAACGCTCGTGATAACATGGATTTTTCCCCTACCGCAGTAACAGAGGAGTAGACGACCATGGCAATGAAGAAGGTCGGATTGATCGGCGCGGGCCTCATGGGCCATGGCATCGGCAAGAATATCGTCACCAAGGGCTATGAGCTCACCGTGCTCGGCCACCGCAACCGGGCGCCGATCGATGACCTGATCGCCAAAGGTGCCAAGGAAGGCAAGACGCCGCGCGCCGTCGCGGAAGCGAGCGATGTGGTGTTTCTGTGCGTCACCGGCTCGCCCCAGGTCGAGGACCTCATCTACCGCAAGGACGGCCTCCTTGACGGGATGAAGCCCGGTCTCATCATCGCCGACTGCTCGACGGCGGAGCCTACCTCGACGAAGAAGGTGGCCGAAGCCGTCCATGCCAAAGGCGGCCGTTTCGTCGATGTGCCCATGGTGCGCACCCCCAAGGAAGCGGAGGAAGGCAAGCTCGGGCTGATGACGGGGGGCGACGAGAAAACCCTGAAGGAGATCCGCCCCATCCTCGACTGCTTCGCCGACACGATCATCCATGCGGGACCGGTGGGCGCCGGCCACACGCTCAAGCTCATCAACAATTTCATCGCCATCGGCACGGCGGCAGTGGTCGCCGAAGGCATCGCGGCAGGCCTCAAGGCGGGCGTCGACATGAAGGCGCTGAACGATATCGTGATGGCGGGCGGCGCCAGGTCGGTGATGTTCGAGCGCATCATCAAGGTGCCGCTCGCCGATGACGACTCGGCCGCCAAATTCGCCATCGACAATGCGCGCAAGGATGTGCGCTATTACACCAACATGACCGAGACGATGCCGCTCGCCTCGCCGGTGGCGGAAGCGGTGCACCAGACTCTGGTGCTGGGCGCGGCCCAGGGCTACGGCCAGAGATATGTGCCGCGCCTGGTCAATCTCGCCTGCTCGCTCAATGGGATCAAATTGTAGTTCAACGCAGGCGCTACGACGCCCATAGTCGGATGGGTGTCGTGTTATCCCCTTGCGATCTGCTCGGCTTTCTTGACCAGCACTTCGGCCTGGCGGATCGAGGCATAGTCGATGAGGCGGCCGTCGAGCGAAACGGCGCCCTTGCCGGCTTTGGCTGCTTCCTCCATGGCGACCAGAATGCGCTTGGCGCGCTCGACGTCCTTCGCACTCGGGCCCATCGCCTCATTGGCGAGCCCCACTTGCGAGGGATGGATGGCCCATTTGCCCTCGCAGCCCAGCACCGCGGCGCGCCCCGCTGCCGCCTTGTAGCCATCGGCATCGGAAAAATCACCGAACGGCCCGTCGACCGGGCGCAGGCCATTGGCGCGCGCCGCCACCACCATGCGGGCGAGCGCATAGTGCCACATATCGCCCCAATGGGTGGCGCGCGAGCCGTCCTCGAGCTTGTCGGTCAGGACCGAATAGTCCGGATTGGCGCCGCCGATATTGGTGGTGCGGGCGCGGGTCGAGGCGGCATAGTCGGCGACGCCGAAATGCAATGATTCATTGCGCCGGCTGGCGCCCGCGATCGCCTCGACATTCTGCATGCCGAGCGCCGTCTCGATGATGAGCTCGAAGCCGATCCTCTTCCTGCGCTTCTTCGCCGTCTCGATCTGGGTCACCATCATGTCGATGGCATAGACATCGGCGGCAGTGCCGACCTTGGGGATCATGATGAGGTCGAGCCGGTCGCCCGCCTGCTCCAGCACGTCGACGACATCGCGATACATATAGTGAGTGTCGAGGCCGTTGATGCGCACCGACAGAGATTTGGCGCCCCAGTCGACATCGTTGATCGCCTTTATGATATTCCTGCGCGCCTGCTCCTTGTCGTCAGGCGCGACCGCATCCTCGAGATCGAGGAAGATCACGTCGGCGGCCGATTTCGCCGCTTTTTCAAAGAGCTGCGGCTGGCTGCCGGGCACGGCGAGCTCGCTGCGGTTGAGCCTTGCGGGCGCCTGTTCGACGGTGTGGAAGCTCATGGGGGATTCCTCATCTGACGTGACGGCCCGCGAGACAACAGGAGAATGAGGCCATGCGTCAAGCGGCAATTCGGTCGCAGGAGGTGAAACATCCGTAGACGGATGACTTTTACCCTCGCCCCTCGAAGAGGGGAGAGGGAGGGACCCGTTGCGAAAGCAACGGGAGGGTGAGGGGCCTCTTCGAGACTGGTCTCGATGTGAGCCAAGGCGAACTGATCGGGAGAAGATAGTCCTGCTGGAAGGCCCCTCACCCTTCCCGCCGCTACGCGGCGGGCCCCTACCCTCTCCCCGCTAAAGCGGGGCGAGGGTGTTCAACGATTGCCCTCCTCCCTATGCGCGCCGGAGGAATAGTAGAAGGCGATGGCCTGGGCGCGGCTTGCGAGATTGAGCTTGTCATAGAGATTGCGCAGATGGAATTTCACCGTGTTGACCGAGATGTCGAGCTCGCGCGCCAGCGACTTGTTGTCGAGACCGCGGGCGAGTGCTGCGAGCAAGGTGCGCTCGCGCAGGGTGAGAGCGGCTGCCGGGTCGCGGCCGAGCTCGCGCACATCGACGAAGGGAAACATCATCTGGCCTCCCGCCACCGCGCGCGCCATCACCAGAAGCTGCTCAGGCGCCTGATGGCGGGGCGAGAAGCCGGCCGCGCCCGCCGCCATGGCACGCCTCAGGATCTCGGGCTCCTCGGGCGCGCCATAGACGATCATGCGCGGCGGTGCGGGCCTCAGCCGCAGCGTGTCGAGCAAGCGCTCACCACCCATCACCGGCAGGTTCCAGTCGATGAGGCCGACCGCCACCGGCACACGGGTCACGGCGGCAAGGAAGCCTTCGGCGCTTGCCGCCGTCGCCACCAGACTGAATCCCTTGTCACGGTCGATGAAATCGGACAGGGCCGCCAGCATCAGCGGGTTGCCGTCGCCCAGAGCGATATCGACAGGTTGATCGGTCATGTCCGGCAAATCCCATGCTGATGGATAGGCGTTGTCGAGGTATTATGCCTCTTCGCCACTCTAAAGGATAGTAAATTTCCTACCCCTCTGGACACTCGAAGGCAGGTGATAGGGACGTTGCGCGCCGTACCCTACCCGGAGAGATAATGGGCATAAGCAAATAACTGCCAGGGAGGATCTCATGCCAGGTGTCCGCGGCCTATTCATTCCGGGGCCCACCAATGTGCCGGACGCCGTGCGCCGGGCCCTCGATGTCCCGATGGAGGACCAGCGGGCGCCCGACCTTCCCGACTTCACCTTGCCCTTGCTCGAGGATGTGAAGAAGGTCTTCAAGTCGAAGACCGGCCAGACCTTCCTCTTCCCCTCTTCCGGCACCGGCGGCTGGGAGGCGGCGCTCACCAACACGCTGTCGCCCGGCGACAAGATCCTGGCCTCCCGCTTCGGCCAGTTCTCGCATCTGTGGATCGACATGTGCATCCGCCTCGGCTTCGAGGTCGAAGTGGTCGACGTGCCCTGGGGCGAAGGCGTGCCCGTCGATGTCTTTGCCGCGCAGCTCAGGGCCGACCGCCACCACAAGATCAAGGCGGTGCTCGTCACCCACAATGAGACGGCGACCGGCGTCACCAGCGATGTGGCGGGCGTGCGCAAGGCGCTCGATGAGGCCGATCATCCGGCGCTCCTCTTCGCCGATGGCGTCAGCTCGATCGCCAGCATCGATTTCCGCATGGAGGACTGGCGTATCGATGTCGCGGTGTCGGGCTCGCAGAAGGGCTTCATGCTGCCGGCGGGCCTCGCCATTCTGTGCGTCAGCCAGAAGGCGCTCGAAGCGGCGCAGACCGCCACATCCCGGCGCTGCTATTTCGATTTCGCCGACATGGCGCGCGCCAACAAGGACGGCTATTTCCCCTATACGCCGCCGACCCATATGTTCCGGGCCTTGCGCGCCTCGCTCGACCTCCTCTTCGCGGAAGGTCTCGACAACGTGTTCGCCCGCCATCATCGCCTCGCCGAGGGCGTGCGCAAGGCGGTCCAAGCCTGGGGCCTCAAGCTTTGCGCGACAGAGAAGCACTGGCAGTCCGATACGGTGAGCGCGATCTATCTGCCCGAGGGCTTCGATTCCAACGCCTTTGTGCGGCATGCCTACAAGACCTATGGGCTCTCGCTCGGCGTCGGGCTTGCGAAAGTGGCGGGCCGCGTCTTCCGCATCGGCCATCTGGGCGATCTGAATGAGCTCATGGTGCTGACCGCCCTCTCGGGCGTCGAGCTCACTTTGCGCGACCAGGGCGTGCCCTTCACCGCCGGCAGCGGCGTCGCCGCCGCGATCGAGTATTTCCACCGCACCCAACCCGCTCAATTGGCGAAGGCAGCTTGATCATGGACATCCACGAATATCAGGCGAAGGAAATCCTGGCACGTTTCGGCGTCGCGGTGCCGCCGGGCGGACTTGCTTACAGCCCCGAACAGGCGGCCTATCGCGCCCGCGATATCGGCGGAGCCAAATGGATCGTCAAGGCGCAGATCCATTCGGGTGGGCGCGGCAAGGCAGGCGGCGTCAAGCTCTGCTCGTCCGAGCATCAGGTCGAGGAAGCGGCCGATGCCTTGTTCGGCAAGCGGCTCGTCACCCATCAGACCGGCCCTTCAGGCAAGACCGTCTATCGCGTCTATGTCGAGGGCGCCGTCGCCATCAAGCGCGAGATCTATCTGGGCCTGGTGCTCGACCGCAAGTCGGAGCGCGTGATGGTGGTGGCGTCGAGCGCCGGCGGCATGGAGATCGAGGAGATCGCCGAGCGCCAGCCTTCGTCCATCATCCGCAGCGTGGTCGAGCCCGCGGTCGGCATGCCGGCCTTCCAGGCGCGCGAGATCGCCTTCGGCCTCGGTCTCGAGCCGGCGCTGACGCAGCAGGCGGTCACCACCATCCTCGGCTGCTACAAGGCCTTCGAGGAGCTCGACGCGACGATGGTCGAGATCAATCCGCTCGTCGTCACCGAGGACAACCGGCTGATCGCCCTCGATGCCAAGATGACCTTCGACGACAATGCGCTGTTTCGCCTGCCGCATATCGCGGAGCTTCGCGACAAGTCGCAGGAGGATGCGCGCGAAACGCGCGCCAATGATCGCGGCCTTTCCTATGTCGGGCTCGACGGCCAGATCGGCTGCATCGTCAATGGCGCAGGCCTTGCGATGGCGACCATGGACATGATCAAGGCGGCGGGCGGAGAGCCTGCGAATTTCCTCGATATCGGCGGCGGCGCCACGCCCGAGCGTGTCGCCAAGGCATTCCGGCTCGTCACCTCGGATGAGAATGTGCGCGCCATCCTGGTCAATATCTTCGCCGGCATCAATCGCTGCGACTGGGTGGCGGAAGGCATCGTGATGGCGCTGCAGAAGTCGCCGGTCAACATGCCGGTGGTGGTCAGGCTTGCCGGCACGCATGTGGAAGAGGGCCGCAAGATCCTGGCGCGCTCCGGCCTTCCCATCATCCGCGCCGCGACGCTGGCCGAAGCGGCCAGCCGGGCGGTTGCCGCCTGGCGCAACGACTCACTCACACAGGTGGCCTCATGACAATCCTTCTCGACCGCGCGACACCGGTTCTCGTCCTCGGCATCACCGGCAAGATCGGCAGCTTCCATACGCAGGAGATGATCGCCTATGGCACCCATGTCGTGGGCGGTGTCACGCCCGGCAAAGGCGGCAGCAGCGTCCATAATGTGCCGGTCTTCGACACGATCAAGGAAGCCGTCGACCGGACCCAAGCCACGGCGGCCATCGTCTTCGTGCCGCCGCCCTTCGCCGCCGATTCGATCATGGAAGCCGCCGATGCGGGCCTCAAGCTCTGCGTCGCCATCACCGACGGCATCCCGGCCAAGGACATGATCCGGGTGAAGCGTTATATGCGTCGCTATGCCCGTGAGAACCGCATGCAGCTCATCGGGCCCAATTGCGCCGGCATCATCTCGCCCGGCAAGTCGCTGCTCGGCATCATGCCGGGCCATATTTATCTCCCCGGCCATATCGGCGTCGTCGGACGCTCCGGCACGCTCGGCTATGAGGCGGCGGCGCAGATGAAGGAGTTCGGCATCGGCATCTCGACCAGCGTCGGCATCGGCGGCGATCCGATCAACGGCTCGTCCTTCCGCGACATGCTCGAGCTGTTCGAGAAGGATCCCGACACCCATGCGGTGATGATGATCGGCGAGATCGGCGGGCCGCAGGAGGCGGAAGCCGCCAATTACATCAGGGACCATATGACGAAGCCGGTCGCCGCCTATGTGGCGGGGCTCTCGGCGCCCAAGGGAAGGCGCATGGGCCATGCCGGCGCCATCATCCAGGCCTTCGGCGAAAGTGCCAGCGAAAAGGTCGAGCTGCTGCGCGATGCGGGTGTGGCGATCTCGCCGTCACCGTCGGAGATCGGCCGCACCATGGAGAGCCTCCTCAAGAAGGCGGCATGATTATTCGCGCGTGCTGGCCACCGCGCCGGCGCCGGCGAAGATGACGAAAACAATGCCGCCCATCTGCTGCAGGCTGAGCTGTTCGTTGAGCACCAGATATCCGGCCAACGCACCCATGCCGGGCTCGAGGCTCATCAATATGCCGAAGGTCGCCGAAAGCAGGCGGCGCAGGGCCATCATCTCGAGCGCATAGGGGAGCAGCGGTGTGAGGATGGCGAGGCCCATCGTCTGCGCGACAAGGCCTGTCGGCAAGGTGAAGCCGGTCTCGTAGAGGCCGAAAGGCATCGAGATCACCGCGGCGGCGACCAAGGATATTGCCAGGCCATCGAGGCCGTGGAAGGATTTTCCGATCCGCTTGCTGAGGATGATATAGGCCCCCCAGCCTATGCCAGCCAGGATCGCGAAGCCGAAACCGGCGATATCGACGACCCAGCCCTCCCTGGTCAGCGACAGCAGGAGCACGCCGAAGACAGCCAAAGCCGGCCAGGCGAGGCGCCAGCTCCGGGCAAAACCCCAGGCCGCCACGCCGAGCGGACCCAGGAATTCGATGGCGACGACGAGCCCCAGCGGCACACGCGTAATCGCCACATAGAAGAAGAGCGTCATCATGGCGATCGTCACGCCGAGCGCCAGAGCCGGAAGAAGTTCGCTCCTGCCATAGCGGCGAATGTCGGGACGCACGACCAGAACGAGGATGATCGCCGCCCAGGTGAGCCGCCCCCAGGTGGTGGCGACAGGCCCATAGGCCGCCATGGTCGGATGCGCAAAGGCCGCACCCAGTTGCACCACGATCATCGAGGTGACGGCCATGAGTACAGCCAGGCTGGTCTGCGACGTCATTGTCCCGGCACCGGAAACCGCACTGTTGCAATCGCTCTGCAAGACCCGCCTCCTTTATTCAAGGGGCCGTGAGACTATTCGGCCGTGAGCTCTTATTATATGGAATTGATTAGGCCAGACGTGTCAGTATCCTAATTTGCACAGGCAAAACGGAATATCTGCGTTATGCTGGATGATATGGACCGGCGCATTGTCGATCTGTTGGCCGCGAATGCCCGCATCTCGCTCAAGGAGCTGGCCGCAAGGGTGAATCTGTCCTCGCCCAGCGCTTCCGAAAGGCTCAGGCGGCTGGAGGACCGCGGCGTGATCCGGGCCTTCACTGTCGAGGTGGAGCCGCAGACTCTCGGTTATACGCTGCAGGCGATCGTGCGCATCCGCCCGCTGCCCGGGCAATTGTCGCGGGTACAGAAGCTGATCGAGGAGATCCCGCAATTCACCGAATGCGACAAGGTCACCGGCGATGATTGTTTCATCGCCCGGCTGTTCGTGCGTTCGATCACGGAAATGGACGAGATCATCGACCGCATCGGGGACAAGGCCGAGACCAATACCGCGATCGTCAAGGCACAGCTGCTGAAGCGGCGGCTGCCGCCTTTGTAATCCCGCTTTCCCGGATCATGCTCGAGCTTACGCAGCCCGCGATGGCCCCAGCACGCCGCGGCGCACCTGGTCTTCCTCGATGCTCTCGAAGAGGGCGCGGAAATTGCCCTCGCCGAAACCATCATCGCCCTTGCGCTGGATGAATTCGAAGAAGATCGGGCCGATCACGGTCTTCGAGAAAATCTGCAGGAGCACCCTGGTCTCGCCGCCATCGACGACACCTTCACCGTCGATGAGGATGCCATGCTTCCTGAGCTTCTCGACCGGCTCCTGGTGGCCTTTCACACGACCCGAGCATTTCTCGTAATAGGTCGCGGGCGGCGGCGGCATGAATTTCACGCCATTGGCGGCGAGAGAATCGGTCGCGGCATAGATGTCCTCGGTGGCGATGGCGATATGCTGGATGCCCTCGCCCTTGTATTTGCGTAAGTACTCCTCGATCTGGCTCTTGTCGTCGGCGCTCTCATTGATCGGGATGCGGATCTTGCCGCAGGGCGAATTCAACGCACGCGAGAACAGCCCGGTATATTTGCCTTCGATGTCGAAGAAGCGGATCTGGCGGAAGTTGAAGAGCTTGGCATAGAAGCCGAACCACTTGTCCATGTTGCCGCGGAAGACATTATGGGTGAGGTGATCGAGATAATAGAAGCCGATGCCCTTGGGTCTCGGATCGATCTCGCTTAGCCACTCGAACTCATCCGCATAGGGTGAGCCCTTGGCGCCATAGCGATCGACGAAATAGATGAGGCTGCCGCCGATGCCCTTGATGGTGGGCACGTCGAGCGTCTTGTCGGTGCCCTCATAGGGCTCCGCCCCCAGCGACACGGCATGGCGGAAGGCATGACCGGCATCGACGACGCGCCAGGCCATGGCGGGCGCGCAGGGACCATGGCGGGTCACGAAATTCATGCCGAAGGAACCCGGCTCGGCATTGAGGATGTAATTGATGTCGCCCTGGCGCCAGACGGTGATGTCCTTGCTTTTATGGCGGGCGACCGGGGTGAAGCCGAATTTGCGGAAGAGCTCGGCCAGCGTCTCGCGGTCGGGATGGGCGAATTCGACGAATTCGAAGCCGTCGGTGCCGGCCGGATTGTCCTTGCCGATCTCGGGCGGCGGGGCGTCGTGCGGATAGGGTCCCATGGCTGATCCTCCAGCGAAGCGGTTTCGCTTATGATAGGTCGCCAAGCCTGCCGTTTTCGGTCATAATGAGCTTCACCCCACCCAGCTTTGCCTGGAAACGCGCATCCCATGGATGAATTTGACCGGAAGATCCTCAACGCCCTGCAGCGCGACAGTGCCGCGGGCCGCGCCGACCTCGCCCGCCAGGTCGGCCTGTCGGAATCACAGGTCGTGCGCCGGCGCCAGGCCCTGGAGCAGTCGGGCGCCATCCGGCGCTATCGCGCCGATCTCGATGCCAGGGCGCTCGGCCTGGCCGTCACCGCTTTCGTGCATGTGAAGCTGAAAGGCCACTCCGACGGCAATGCGCGGCGCTTCCGCGACCTGGTGCGCCTCACCCCCGGCATTCTCGAGGCCCATGCGGTGACCGGCGATTTCGATTACCTGCTCAAGATCTGCGTCGCCGATCTCGATGCCTTGCGCGATCTCGTCAATGGCGTGCTGCTGATGCATGCGACGGTCGACCGGGTGCGCTCGGAGATCGTGCTCGAGATCCTGCGCGACGATCAGCTGCTGGTGCTGTGAAGGATTCCCCTCCCCACAAGGGCTTTCATCCTTCCCCCTTGCGGGGAAGGTGTCTACCCGGCCCTGGCCGGGTAGACGGATGGGGGTAGTGCCGCGAGAACGGTATTGATGAGTTAAGCGATCTGATGCTCTCAGCGCTGAGATATCAGCTCCCACTTTCGCCGAGTTTCGCTCGTTGCCCGACCCCCATCCGGCGCTGCGCGCCACCTTCCCCGCAAGGGGGAAGGATGAATCGTGTGCATATGATAGCCCCAGGGGGGGTAGACGGACACCTCAACTGGTGACGGAAGCGCCCATGGCAACAAGCTCAATCGGCCGCCCGGCCTGACCCCAGGCTTCGATCCCGCCCAGCAGCGGGCGAATATTCCGGAAGCCGGCGCGCTTGAGATGCAAGGCGGCGACTGCGGCGGAGGCCTCGTTCGGGCAGGAGCAATAGACGATGATCACCGCATCGCGCTCATATTGCCGGGCAAGCGCCGATATCTCGTCGGGACGCGCGCCGATCGAGCCCGGTATGATGCCCTCCTTGCTGCGGGCCTCGGCGGAGCGGACATCGAAAATGATCGGGTGCTCGCCCGCATCGATGAGGCCCGCGAGCTCCGGCGCGGAAATCCGCGCCATCCGCAGCCGCCGGATGAAGAGCTGCCGATCGACCAGGCGGTAGATGAAATAGAGAGCCAGAATGACGACGACGAGCACCGTGCCGAATTCTCCCCACCGGGTGATCGCCTGCAGGGCGGAATCGATGGCGTCATGGAAGATGCCGCCCAATACGACCGGAAGGGCGACATAAGCGAGCGCCCCGGTCCCGTCGAGCAGAAGGAATGTCGGAATGGCGAGCCTCGCGACGCCGCAGAGGAGGATCAGCACCAGGGCAAATCCCGGCACGAATTTCACGAAGAGAAGCGCCCTCGGTCCGTAATGGGCGAATCTGTCTTCCGTCTGGCGCACGCAATTGTCGCGCGCCAGGCTGAGCTTGCAGACAAGGGACAAGGCCCGGCGGCCGAACCGGGCGCCGATGGCATAGATCAGGAGATCGCCCATCACCACGCCCAGGGCCCCTATGGCCACGATCGGAACAAGGGAGTCGCCGCCGGCGTAGCTGAGGGCGCCGGCAACCAGGAGCACCGGATAGGACGGCAGCGGCAGGCCGAGCTGCTCGATGAAGGCGCTCGCGAAAACAATGGCCAACCCGTAATGTTGGACAAGGCTGATCAGGTCCTGCATGGACCCATGCTCCACCAATAACCGGAAGAGGTAAAGCTATGGCTCGGCATCGGGCTGCCGCAGGGGGTGTGCGGCGAGGAAGGCCGGCAATGTCTTGCAATGCGCGTCGACCGCCTCGATCTTCTTCAGATGCGATATGTCGACCTTGTAACGGCGTGCATTGAAGACCTGCGGGATGAGGCAGATATCGGCGAGGCTCGGCTGATCGCCGAAGCAGAAGCGCCCGCCCTCGATCATCGCCTCCACCGGCTCGAGACCGCCTTGCAGCAGCCAGTGGCGATACCATTCATCGACTTCGGCCTGGCTGCGGCCGAGAGGGCCTTTCAGATAACCGAGAACGCGCAGATTGTTGAGTGGATGGATATCGCAGGCGATCGCAAATGCGGCGGCGCGCGTTTTTGCGGCGAGAACAGGTTCGGCCGGAACCAGGCGCGGCTCGGGATGGATGGAATCCAGATAGTCGATGATGGCCAGCGACTGGGTCAGGATCGTTCCGTCATCGAGCTCGAGCGCCGGCACGAGGCCTTGCGGATTGCGGGCCCGAAAGGACGGCTGGTGTTGCTGGCCGCCATCCTTCAGCAGATGCACGCCGACCTGCTCGACCTCGATCCCCTTCAAATTGAGCGCGATGCGCACCCGATAGGCGGCGGAAGAGCGGAAGTAACCGTAGAGTTTCATTTCGCACTCTCCTGGCCGAGGCCCAGCGCCCGTTCGAGCGCGCCGATCGCCTTTTCCATGCGCCGCTCCTCGCTGTCGCCAAGCTGGTTCAGGAGCCTCCTTTCATAGTCGAGCACCAGAGGCTCGAGCTCGCGAAACAACCGCCGCCCGGAAGAAGTCAACCGAAGCCGGTATTCGCGCTTGTCTTCCTTCGACTGGACGCTCTCGATCAGGCCGCGGTCTTCCAAGGCCTCCACCGCCCGGCTGATCGTCGATTTGTGGGTGCGGGTCGAGGCGACAATGGCGCGTGCGGTCCAGTCGCCGCCCGCCGACAAGGTGGCGAGCACCCGCCATTGCGGAATGTCGATCTGGAAACGCTCGGCATAAAGGGCGGACAACTGCTCCGATATTTCCGCCGCCAGACGGTTCAGGCGGAAGGGCAGGAAGCGGGCGAGCTCAAAGGCGGGCATGGCGGCATCTTGACATAACTAGTTTCAGATGCAACTATTAACTGGTTTCATACGCAACCATTATTCGGGAGGCGCCCATGAAAAGCGCGATCCTTCACGGCTACATGCCGGGCTTCGGCAATGATTTCGAGACCGAGGCGCTGCCCGGCGCCCTGCCGCATGGCCAGAATTCGCCGCAGGCTTGCGCCTATGGGCTCTATGCCGAGCAATTGTCGGGCTCGCCCTTTACCGCGCCCCGCGGCATCAATGAGCGCTCCTGGCTCTACCGCATGCGTCCCTCGGTCAGGCATACCGGGCGGTTCGGCAAAGCGAGCCTGCCCTTCTGGAAGACCGCCCCTTGCCTCGATGACCATGACCTCCCCATCGGCCAGTTGCGCTGGGGACCGCCGCCCATGCCGAATGAGGGCACAAACTTCATTTCCGGCATACGCACCATGACGACGGCGGGCGATGTCAACACCCAGACCGGCATGGCGGCCTCCGTCTATCTCGTCAACCAGTCGATGATCGATGAGTATTTCTTCAATGCCGATGGCGAGATGCTGGTGGTGCCGCAGTCGGGGGGCTTGCGCTTCTTCACCGAGCTCGGCCGCATCGAGGTGACACCGGGCGAGATCTGCGTCATCCCGCGCGGCATGAAGTTCCGCGCCGAGCTGCTCGACGGTCCGGCGCGCGGCTATCTCTGCGAGAATTACGGCGCCAAGTTCACGCTTCCCGACCGCGGACCGATCGGCGCCAACTGCCTCGCCAATCCGCGCGACTTCAAGACACCGGTCGCCGCCTATGAAGACAAGGAGACGCCCTCCGAGCTCACGGTCAAATGGTGCGGCAAGTTCTACAAGACGAAGATCGGCCATTCGCCGCTCGATGTCGTAGCCTGGCACGGCAATTACGCGCCTTACAAATATGACCTGCGCACCTTCTCACCTGTGGGCGCCATCCTGTTCGACCATCCCGATCCCTCGATCTTCACGGTGATGACGGCGCCTTCTGGCGAAGAAGGCACGGCCAATGTCGATTTCGTCATCTTCCCCGAGCGCTGGTCGGTCGCCGAACACTCCTTCCGGCCGCCCTGGTATCACATGAACATCATGTCGGAATTCATGGGCCTCATTTACGGGCAATATGACGCCAAGCCCGAGGGCTTCGTGCCGGGCGGCATCAGCCTGCACAACTGCATGCTGCCGCATGGCCCCGATGCAACGGCCTTCGAGAAGGCGAGCACCGTCGAGCTCAAGCCGCACAAGCTCACCAACACGCTCGCCTTCATGTTCGAGACGCGTTATCCGCAGCATCTCACTTCCTATGCGGCAAGCGTCGAGACCTTGCAGACCGACTATATCGACTGCTGGACCGGGCTCGACAAGAGATTCACCGGCACCCCATGAAGCTCGCGACCATCAGCGACGGGACGCGGGATGGCCGCCTGGTCGTGGTTGCGCGCGATCTCACCCGCGCGACACAGGCCTTCAATATCGCGCCCACCTTGCAATCGGCGCTCGACGACTGGGACCGCATATCGCCCAGGCTCGCGGATCTGGCGGAAGCGCTCGAACATGGCGCGGTGCCGTCGATGCGCTTCCATGAGCATGACTGCGCCTCACCCCTGCCCCGCGCCTATCAATGGGCGGACGGCTCGGCCTATGTGAACCATGTCGAGCTGGTGCGCAAAGCGCGCGGCGCCGAAATGCCCGAAAGCTTCTGGAGCGATCCCCTGATGTATCAGGGCGGGTCGGATTCCTTCTCAGGCCCGCGCGATCCGATCAGGATGGCGGACGAGGCTTGGGGCATCGACATGGAAGGCGAGATCACGGTGGTGACGGGCGATGTGCCCATGGGCATCACGCCGCAGGAGGCCCGCAATCGCATCCGGCTGGTGATGCTGGTGAATGATGTCTCCTTACGCGGGCTGATCCCGGCCGAGCTCGCCAAGGGCTTCGGCTTCTTCCAGTCGAAGCCCTCATCGGCCTTCTCGCCCGTCGCCGTGACGCCGGACGAACTGGGCGATGCCTGGGATGGGGCGAAGCTCCATCTGCCGCTTCATGTCGATCTCAACGGCAAGGCTTTCGGACGCGCCGATGCCGGAAAGGACATGACCTTCGATTTCGGCCAGCTCATCGCGCATGCGGCGAAGACGAGGCCCCTTGCCGCAGGCTCGATCGTGGGCTCCGGCACCGTGTCGAACAAGGACCAGGATGGCGGGCCCGGACGCCCGGTCGGCGACGGCGGGCGCGGCTATTCCTGCATCGCCGAGCTGCGCATGATCGAGACCATCCGCGATGGCGCGCCCAGGACGCCGTTCCTGCGCTTCGGCGATGAGATCCGGATCGAGATGCTCGATCGCAAGGGCCGCACGATCTTCGGCGCCATCGAGCAGAAGGTGGAGAAGGCGTAATCATAATGCCCCTCCCCCTTGCGGGGAGGGGAATATGAGGCCGGGCGTGGCTGATGCTACAACAGCCCGTTATCCTTCATGATCCGAAGACTCTAGCGATAAGGATTTGCCCCCAAATACTAAGTTGGCGCGAATCCTTCCCGACGAAGTGATCCCACTTCGCCGGGATGCGCGCTGCCGATTCCTTTCGACAAGATTTTTGTAAAAAGACCTTGCATCCGGCTTCCTTTCGACATAATTTTTGTCAAAAGGAAGCCCGGCATGAATATCCGTGAACTTATCGCAGCGACCCAAATCACCGAACGCCAGGTCCGCTACCTGATTTCGGAAGGCTTCATGCCGCCGCCCGAAGGCGGGCGGGCGAATGCCTCCTATGGCCAAAATCACCTGGACGCCATCCAGCGCTACAACCGTCTACGTGACCTTGGCTTTCCGCCCGCCGCCATCAAGCTGATGCTGGAGGCAAAGGAGGGCATTCCCTTCCCGGTCACGCCTGACGTCACCCTCATCATTGCGCCTGGCCTGCTCAAGAGCGGAGCCGATCCCGAGCCGATCGCGGCCGCGGTCCAGTCGCTTCTCAAAGCTATCCTCAAGGAGAGTCCCGATGCCGACCGCTAACCCTGCGCTGCTGCGTGATCCTCTGCAGATTTTTCTCGAGAAGCGCGCGACGCCGTCCGCCCAGCGTCCCGTCCCCTTGGTCAGCACCGATTTCGCTGTCACCATCGAAGGCGGGCTCGCGATCGTCACGACGACGCGCGTCTTCCGCAATGAAGAGGAAAGTCCGATCGAAGCCACGCTCACCTTTCCGATGCCCGTTCATGCCACGCTCTTCGATCTCAAGGTCAGGGTGGGCGAGCGTGAGCTCACCGCCAAGGCCCATGCGCGCGACCGCGCCCGCGCGGTCTATGAAGATGCCATCGATCGCGGCAAATCGACGGTACTCCATGAAGAAGTCCTGCGCGGCATCCATATGCTCTCGGTGGCGAATATCCCCGCCGGTGCTGAGATCGAGGTCCGGACCCAATGGGTGACGACCCTCACCGTCATTTCGTCGGCAGGCCATTTGCGCATTCCGGTCACCGTTGGCGATGTCTATGGAAGTTCACCCCTTGCCGAATCGGACGATATCAAGATCGGCGGCCGGACCTTGTCCGGGACACTCGAGATCCATGCGTCCGCTGATGCCCGCATTCGTCTTGTCGGCGGATCACTCGAAGCTGGAAAAGCGCGGCTCCTCCTTAACCGGCCGATCGATCTCGTGGTCGAGAACTGGCGCCCGGGGGTCGTGGAGGGAATTGCCGCCGATGGCCGCGTTGTTCATCTCACTTTGCAGCCGGCGCCCGAGCGGGAAGCGCCGCTCGACCTTGCCATCCTGGTGGATCATTCCGGCTCGATGAAAGACCTGGTGCGCTCGTGGGCGCGGCCCTCGACCAAGCACGAACATGTGCTTGCGGCGCTCCGCCGGCTGGCCGCCAGGCTGTCGCCCGAAGACACCACCGACCTGTGGGAGTTCGACGACCATGTGCGCCATTTAGGTTCCGGCAAGCTCGGCGGGCTTGTCGATGGTCTTTCGCCGCCGGCAGGCGGAACGGAAATCGGCAGAGCCCTCGCCACCTCGATTGCGGGTTCATCGGCAGGCGACATCCTGCTGATCACCGATGGCAAGAGCCATGCGCTCGATGTTCAGGACCTGGCGCGAAGGGGACGAAGGATCAGCGTCGTCCTGGTCGGCGAGGACAGTCTTGAAGCGAATGTCGGCTATCTTGCCGCGCTCACCGGCGGCGACATTTTCGTCAGCGGCGGCGCCGATATCGGCGATCTCCTCGAAGCGGCGCTCGGCTCCGTGAAGGGCGGCGGTGGAGCCTTGAGCGAGAAGGATTTCCGGCGTTCCGGCATGATGGTGAAGGTGAGCCATGGCGCGTCACCTTCAGGCGCCGAACAGACGCTGCAAAAGCGCGCCGTCGCCGCCGCCGCTGCGAGCTTCCTGCTGCCGACTTTGACAAAGGACGTGGCGATGGCGCTTGCCGAGCGCGAAGGCATCGTATCGCATCTGACCAGCCTCGTCCTGGTGGATGAGGCGGGCGCCACGCAGGAGACGCTTCCCGGCCAGCGTCCGGTCGCCCTGCCGCTTCCCGCCGCATGCTCTCCGGCTCCGATGGACATCTTTGATGCGGCGCCCTCATCGCGCCGTTTCGCGCGGCGAGCGTCTGGTGCGCTGCAACCGGAAGGCTCCGTGGTCAAAAGACTGCGCAAGGCCGTGCAAAACTTCACATCGCAGATCCGCCCCCCGGCAATTGACTCCGCGCGCCAGATCGATTGGGCATCCGATCCTGCCCGGCTGATCGCCGGCGATCTTTCACAGCTGCCCGCCACCGTCGGGGAGATCCTGCTGGAGATGGCACAACGGGACAG
This sequence comes from Taklimakanibacter lacteus, assembly GCA_003576695.1. Taxonomy (GTDB): domain Bacteria; phylum Pseudomonadota; class Alphaproteobacteria; order Rhizobiales; family Aestuariivirgaceae; genus Taklimakanibacter; species Taklimakanibacter lacteus. The sequence goes on along the minus strand of QOZQ01000002.1, from coordinate 267,182 downwards.
CGTGAAGCGGTCCGCGGCGATGCTTGGGTTAACACCCCTGCTCCTGGTGATTGCCCTCCTCGCCCGTCAAGCCGGCCGTGCCGGCAATCGCGCGGCGGCCCGGGTCGCACACCGGTTGCTCGGGCAATGCGATGAGGTGCTGATCGAGAAGCACGCGCACTGTCTTGAGGCTTGAGCCGGCTACATTCCGGCGTAGCCGAATCTGAAATCGGTGAGGAGGGAGTAGAAGCTTCGCCACCGCACGCCCTCCAATTCGTCATCCCGGCGAAAGCCGGGATCCACTAAATTCCTTCGGTGCAAGCAGCGCTTCCCAGATTTCACTTATTCAGGGGATCCCGGCTTTCGCCGGGATGACGGACAAGGAAAGGCGCGCCGGTCAGCAAGTGGAAATTGAATCCCGAAGTGGCTTAAGTCCAACCGCGGACCATAAAAAGCAGAGCAACGGAAATCACAGCGATCATAAATGGATATCCCACGAGCAATCTCAACTTATTCGGCATGGGTCCAGTCGCCGCGCCAGCGAATCCGTAATGCAAATTACGACCGCTAGGCTTTGAAAAATCCCAGCCGCTGCTCCAATAGAATCTCAAATCAACAAAAGCATTCCACAGAAGTCGGACAAGAGCGATGCAAAGGAAGATGGCAAACCCAACCTCAAGATAAGCAAAGCTTGCCGGCTTATCTTCAGTGGTCATTGGCGCTTCACATACCCCACCTCAGCCCGGCCGTATGGACCGGCGCGTCCCAGCCCTTCGTCATCTCCTCGTCGAAGGCCGAGACCGTGAGCGAGCAGCCCGCCATGTCGAGCGAGGTGACATAGGAGCCGACCAGCGAGCGGCTGATCTTCACGCCGTGTTTCGCGAGCACGCCCGCGGCGGCGTGATACATGAGATAGAGCTCCATCGCCGGCGTGCCGCCGAAGCCATTGACGAAGAGCAGCACGCCCGTCTTCTTCGCTTCCGCCAGATCGCCCAGCATGGCGCCGATCATCTCCTCGGCGATCTGGTCGGCCGATTGCAGTTTCACCCGCCGGCGGCCGGGCTCGCCATGGATGCCGACGCCCATTTCCATCTCATCCTCGCCAATGGCAAAGGTCGGCTTGCCGGCGGCGGGCACGGTGCAGCTGGTCAGCGCCACACCCATCGAGCGGGTGCGCTTGTTGACCTTGTCGCCCAGGGCTTTCAGCGTCTTGAGATCGGCGCCTTCCTCCGCCGCATGGCCGACGATCTTCTCGACCACCAGCGTGCCGGCGACGCCGCGGCGGCCGGTCGTATATAAGGAATTCTCCACCGCCACATCGTCATCCGTGATCACCGTCTCGATGTCGCGGCCCGCCATTTCCTTCGCCATCTCGAAATTCATGAGGTCGCCCTCATAATTCTTGACGATGAAGAGAACGCCGGCGCCCTGGTCGACCGCCTCCGCGGCGGCGATCATCTGGTCGGGGGTCGGCGAGGTGAAGACCTGGCCGGGGCAAGCGGCATCGAGCATGCCATGGCCGACGAAGCCGCCATGCAAAGGCTCGTGGCCCGAGCCGCCGCCAGAGATCAGCGCCACCTTGCCGGCTTTCAGCGCCTTGCGGCGGATGAATTTGCGCTCATCGCCCAGCATCACAAGATCGGCATGCGCCGCGGCAAAGCCATCGAGGCTTTCGGGCAGCACGGTCTCGATCGCGTTGATGAGCTTCTTCATCGGCGTTTCCCCTTTTGCGGTTCGTCTTCGATCAGCTTCGCCACCTGGCGGACGAAATCGCTGATCAGCGTATGGAGCCTGGCATTCCTGTCGTCATCACCGAGATCGGGCAGATAAACGGTATGCGCCTTCACCTTGTGCGCGGCATGGATCGGCGCCGGCCGGTTGGGATGGGCGGCGAGATAAAGCCCCAGAAAATTCTTCCGCTCTTCCAGCGAGAAATGGCAGACCTCGAAGATGATATCGAGATGGGCGACCGGGATCGGCACCGCATAGGAGGGGTTGGTGATCTGCGAGACGAAGCTGCGGTTCTTGCCGAGCGCCGCGGCCAGGCGCTGGCGCGTGCCGGACGGCCTGCGATCGATCACATCGTTGAGAAGCTTCTTATAGGCGGCAACCGCGGCCGGGGTCTGCAGTTGCGGCTCGGCCATCACCCGATCTCCGCCAGCGCCGCCTTCACCCGCGCGATGGAAGCGGGCGACACGGAGAGGGTGCGCAGCCCTGCGGCGATGAGCGCCTTCAGGTGACGCGGCTCGCTCGCCATGTCGCCGCACAGGCTGACCGGGATATCATGCTCGCGTCCATAGCGCGCGACATTCTCGATGAGGCGCAGCACCGCCGGATGCGCCGGATCGCTCAGGGAGGCGACGGAGGTTTCATCGCGCGCCGCGGCCATCACATATTGGGTGAGATCGTTGGAGCCGATCGAGAAGAAATCCGCCGCGGCCAGGAGCTCTGGCGCCACCGCCACCGCCGGCACTTCCACCATGATGCCGAGCGGCGGCCGTTTCGCTTCGCTGCCCTGGCGCGCAAGATCAGCCATCACGCGATCGAGCAGCGTAGCCGTCTGGGCCAGCTCGCTGGCGACAGTGATCATCGGCACCATGATCTTGAGATTGCCATGCACCGCCGCGCGCGCCAAAGCGCGCAACTGCGTTATGAACACGTCTTCGCGTTCGAGCGTCAGGCGTATGCCGCGCAGGCCCAGAAACGGGTTGCGCTCGCCTTCCGGCGTCAGGCCGGTGATCGGCTTGTCGCCGCCAATATCGAGGGTGCGGATGGTGACCGGTTTCTCACCCGCCCATTCGAGGAAGCGGCGATAGGCCTGATATTGCATCTCCTCGTCCGGCAAGGGCTTGCCGTCGCGAAACAGGAATTCCGAGCGCATCAGGCCGATGCCGTCGCAATGGCCGCTGTCCAGATGATCGAGCTCGTCGGCGCCTGCGACATTGATGAGAAGCTCGATGCGCGAGCCATCCTTCAGCCGCGCCGGCTTGTCGAGGAAAAGCGCGTCCCGCTCACGCTGCGCCGCCAGCTCGCCGGCTTTCTTCGACCAGAGCCGCTTCTGCGCACCATCCGGACTCAGTACCAGCAGTCCACTGGCGCCATCGATCACCGCTTCGGCATGGCCGTTGCTGACAATGTCACCAAGGCCCACCACCATCGGGATGCCTCGCGATCGCGCCAATATGGCGACATGGCTCGACGGGCTGCCCTGGCTCAGAGCGATGGCGCCGCCCTGCGACCAGTCGGCTTCGAGAAACAAGGAGGGCGGAACATCATCGCCAATCAATATGGCGCCGGCTTGCGCCTGATGCGTATCCTGACCGCTCAACTGGCGCAGCACACGGTCGCGCATGTCTTTCAGATCGGCGGCGCGGGCCCGGAAATAATCGTCATCCGACATCTCATAGCCGACGATCTCGGCATCGACCGTCTTGCGCCAGGCGAGATCCGCAGGTCTGCCCTGTGCGATCAGGCTGCGTGCCGGCTCGAGTAGCGCATCGTCCTCGAGAAGTGCGATCTGGAAGGCCAGCATTTCCGCGGCTTCACCTTCAGCGGTCTCGGTGAGCGATGCCAATCCGGCAACCGCCAGCGCAACTGCTTCATCGAAGGCCCGGCGCTCGATGGCGGGATCGCCCGAGGCCCGGCGCTCGGCCGCAGCCGAACTCAGGAAGCAGATCGGGCCCGTAAAAATCCCGTCCGAAGCGGGCTTGCCCTTGAGCTCAACCGGATGCCGCATGGGCTGCATCCTCATCGAAGTCCCGTTCGACCAGGCCTCTGAGCGCGTCGACAGCGGAAGCGGCGTCACCGCCGCTCGCCCGCAGATAAAGCGTCGAATCCTGCTTCGCCTTCATGGCCATGACCTTGACGATGCTCTTGGCATCGATCCACGGCCCCTCAGGCGAGCCTGAGATCTGGATCGTCGAGGCGAAGGTCTTGGCGAGCTTGGTGAGCTTCACCGAGGGCCTTGCATGCAGGCCGACCTCATGCCTGATCACGACCGAAGATGATTTCCAGTCATTCATTGCGGCGACAGCTCCTCGGCAGTGCGCCGGACGTCCTCGAGCGAGGCGCCGCCCCAGGCTTCGGTCGCCGCCATCACGGCGCCCTCGACGATCGGGGCGTTGCAGATCACTACCTTTCCCTGCCTTTCGGGATCGAGCATCTCGACCGCCATTTCGCTGTTGGTCTCAGCACCACCCAGATCGACCAGGATGGCGACACCTTTCTCCGACCAGGCTTCATCGATCGCCTTCAGGATCTTCGCCACATCGGTGCCAAGCCCGCCATCGGGATTGCCGCCGCAATAGCCCAGAGGCACGTCCTCGCCCACCATCTGGCGAACCATGTCAGCGGTGCCCCGCGCCACATCGGGCGAGTGCGAGACGATGACGATGCCGACCTTGTCGTTAGCCCGCATTTCTCACACTCCACATGGCCTGCATTGATTGCACTCTTCCATACATTGCCATCCCGGCGAAAGCCGGGACCCCCTGAATAAGTGCAACGCGGGAGGTGCTGCTCAACTGGAAAGAATTTAATGGGCCCCGGCTTTCGCCGGGGTGACGGGTGGTTGGTGGGGCCGAGATCAGATGCATTTTCATCCCTTATCTTCCAGCCCATCACATATCGCGGTGATCATCAATTCGCTCGAGCGCGCGCCCGGATCCATATGGCCGATCGAGCGCTCGCCCAGAAAGGACGCCCGCCCCTTGATCGCCTTCATGGGCACGGTCGCCTCGGCACGGTCATGGGCGAGTTTGCGCACGCTGTCAAAGGTCGCCGATCCATTGCCCAGATGCCGGGCGACGGGACCAAGGACATCGAGCATGGTCTTGTTGTCGAAATCGGCCTTGCCGCGCGCCTTGACCGCCTCGACCGCGGCGGTGAGAGCCCTGGCCGCATCGGCGAGCGAAGGCTCGGCCGGCAATTCCTTGCCAAGGGTCATAAAGAGAGTGCCGTAGAGCGGGCCGGAGGCGCCGCCCACTTTCATCACCAGCGTCATGCCTATGGCCTTCAGCGCCTCGGGCAGCGGCTTCGCCAGGATATTCACTTTGTCGGCCAGCACAGCCTCAAAGCCGCGCTTCATATTGAGGCCGTGATCGGCATCGCCAATGGCCGAATCGAGCGCCGTCAATTCCTCCGCATGGGCGATGAGGCGCTCAGCCACGACATCCAGCATTTTGCCGAGATCCGGCATTCTCACGCACTCCTCAGTCTGACGCCCCGGGCATCGAAATAAAGCGGCTTCATCAGCTCCACCGCCACCTGGTCACCGGATTTGAACGGCGTATCGGGCGGCGTCAAGGTGGTGATCTGGTGCTCGCCCAGGCGCAAATGCAAATGGTTCTGGTCGCCCAGATGTTCCACCCATTCGACGAGAGCCTGGCCGCTCCGGTCCTTCTTCAGCCCCAGATGCTCGGTGCGGGCGCCCACCGTCACCGCGTTCCGGGGCAAGGCGCCATTGGGCAGCAGTCCGGCGGGCAGGAGATTGATCTGCGGCTGGCCGAAACGCTGGGCGACATAGACCGAATCCGGGTCTTCATAGATCTCGCGCGGGCTTCCCACCTGGATGAGGCTCCCCTTGTCGATGACGCCGATCCGGTTAGCCATGGTCATGGCCTCGATCTGGTCATGCGTGACATAAAGAATGGTGGCGCCCAGATCCTGCTGGATGCGCTTCAGCTCAAGGCGGAGATCGCCGCGCAATTTGGCGTCGAGCGAGGAGAGCGGCTCGTCCATCAGATAGATGGCGGGGCTCCTCACCAGGGCGCGGCCAATGGCGACGCGCTGCATCTCGCCGCCCGACAATTGCGTCGACTTGTTCTTGAGCTTGTGGGCGATGCGCAGCAGCGAGGCCACGTCCTCGACGCGCTTCCTTATTTCGGGCTCGGCCACGCGGCGCGCCGGGCTGCGCAAGGGAAAGGCCAGATTGTCGAAGACGCTCAAATGCGGATAGAGCGAATATTGCTGGAAGACGAAGGTGACGTCGCGCGATGCGGGCTCGAGGTCTTGCGCATTGCGGCCGTCGATCCATACTTCGCCCTGGTCCGGCTTCTCCAGCCCGGCGACGATGCGCAAGGTCGTCGTCTTGCCGGCGCCCGTCGGCCCCAGCAGCACCGTGAACTGGCCATCTGCGATCTCGAGCGACAGGCCGTCGATCGCCGTCACCGACTTGAAGCGCTTGCTGACATTGCGCAGCGAAATGTCAGCCATGCGGCCCTCCACCACCCGCCAACGCCGGGTTTCCCCTTCTCCCGCTTGCGGGAGAAGGTGGCCGAAGGCCGGATGAGGGTGTTCTTACAATGTGATGACTGCGCGTCGTTTCTGAGGAGATCGCTCGGAACAAGCATTTCGACTGTGAAGAAGCTGTACCAACACCCTCATCCGGCCTGTCGGCCACCTTCTCCCGCAAGCGGGAGAAGGGAAAGCCTGAGAGAGCGCCAGGGCTCAATCGAAGCAGTTCGGCACGCATCACATTCCCCCCGATGCCTGCGCATCATGCAAGGCCGAGCGGATGACGCGGCCCGAGCCCTTGTCGAAGAGCGACAGGCGGTCGCCCAGGAAAGTCAGCCCGACCTGCTCGCCGCTTTTCACATGGAGGCTCGCCGGCACTTTCACCTTCACCCGCCCTTGAGGCACTTTCACGGTCACGATCTGCATGGTGCCAAGATATTCGGTGCCGAAGACTTCGCCGCGATAGGCCGAAGCATCATCGAAGCGGATATGTTCCGGCCTCGCGCCCAGCACGATCTCCTCGGCCGGCGCATCCTCGCGCATTTCCGGAATGGCGATGCTGGCGCCCGAGACCGCGAGCGTCTTCGCGCCCTTGGCGAGCCGATCGCCGACGGGAATGAGATTCATCGACGGCGAGCCGACGAAATCGGCGACGAACATGGTGGCGGGGCGGTCATAGATCTCCTGCGGCGTGCCCAGTTGCTCGACCCGGCCGCTGTTCATGATGGCGATATGGTCGGCCATCGACATGGCCTCGAGCTGATCATGGGTCACATAGACGGTCGTCGCCTTGATGCGGTCGTGGAGATGACGCAGTTCCTCGCACATGAGATCACGGAATTCGGTGTCGAGCGTGCCCAGAGGCTCGTCCATGAGGAAGGCCAGCGGCCGGCGCACGATGGCGCGACCCAGCGCGACGCGCTGGCGGTCGCCGCCGGCGAGGCCCGACACGGATTTGTCGAGCAGATGATCGATGCGGAGCAGCTTCGCCGTCTCCTCGACGCGCGTCTTGATTTCGGCCCAGGGCACGTTTTGGCATACCAGCGGAAAGCCGATATTGCGTCTGACATTCATATGCGGATAAAGCGCGAAGAGCTGGAAGACGAAGGCGATGTCGCGCTCCGAGGCCCGCTTGAAGGCGACATCCTCGCCACCCAGCAGGATGCGCCCCGAGGTCGGCAGCTCGAGACCGGCGATCATGCGCAAGGTCGTCGTCTTGCCGCAGCCCGAGGGCCCGAGCAGGCAGAAGAAAGAGCCGTCCGGGATGGTGAAGCTCTGATCCTTCACCGCGATGAAATCGCCAAAGGCCTTGCGCAGGTTCTCGACGCGGATTTCAGCCATCGCTTATATCCCCCGCTCGTCATGACCAGGCCCCGATCTCCCTCCGCCGCGCGCAGCGCGGGGAGGGTGGCGCGAAGCGCCGGGTGGGGTCTCTCCACCGGGACATGTCCGATGATTGGCCTGAAGTGCTCGCAAATTGTCACGTTTGCGAGACCTCCCTCGCATAGACACCCCACCCGTCGCGCGTTCCGCGCGCCACCCTCCCCGCCTTCGGCGGTGGAGGGAGGAATTGGCGTGGACGGTATAGCTGATGATTCTTTCCGACATCATCATCACCTATTCCGGAAACTTCGACACGATGACGAACATCAGCGTCCCCGCCAGCATGGTGGCGAAGGAATAGGTGTAGAGCGTCAGCGACAGAGGCTGGAGCAGCATCAGGACACCCAGTGCGATGACGATGGTCGCCAGATTTTCCCACGGGCCGCGGCGCAGGCGGAGAAGCCGGTTGAGGAGATCGCTCATTTGCGCACCGCGCCGAAAGTGATGCCGCGCAGCAGATGCTTGCGCAACAGCACGGTGAAGACCAGCAGTGGAATGAGGAAGAGCGTGGTGCCGGCGCCGACGGCCGGCCAATCCATGCCGCCCTCGCCGATGATGGTCGGGATGAAAGGCGGCGCCGTCTGGGCTTCGCCCGAGGTCAGCAGCACCGCGAAGGCATATTCGTTCCAGGCGAAGATCAGGCAGAAGATCGCGGTGGCGGCAATGCCGGTCGCCGCCTGCGGCAGCACGACCTTGAAGAAGGCATGAAGGCGCGTATAGCCGTCGATCATCGCCGCCTCCTCATATTCCCTGGGGATCTCGTCGATGAAGCCCTTGAGCAGCCACACCGCGAGCGACACATTGACCGCCGTATAGAGCAGGATCATGCCGAGCGCCGTGTCGGAGAGGCCGAGCTTGCGGTACATGAGATAGATCGGGATGGCGACGGCGATCGGCGGCATCATGCGCGTCGACAGGATGAAGAACAGCAGATCGTCTGCGAGCGGGATGCGGAAACGCGAAAAGGCATAGGCCGAGAGCACGCCGAGCGAGACGGCGAAGAAGGTCGAGCCGAAGGCGATGATGAGCGAGTTCCAGAAGCGCGGCGCATAATTGGACGGTCCGGCGATGACCATGTCGCGCTTGCGGGTGATCTCATCGCAGATCGTCTGCGGCGGACCCAGCGACTGGATATAGTCGGCGGTCTGGCGGGTGCGGGTGGTGAAGAGATTGCAATAGCCCTCGAGCGAGGGCTGGAACACCAGCTTCGGCGGATAGGCGATCGAATCGGGCGGCGTCTTGAAGCCGGTCATCAGGATCCAGGCGAGCGGGATCATCGACACCAGCGCATAGAGGATGACGATGGTGGCGGCGATGCGCCTGGCGAGCGGCGTCGGCGCCACGACGGAATGGGCGGTGGTCAGGGCCTGGCTCATCTCTGCTTCACCCGGTTCAAGGCCTTCACATAGATATTGGCGAGACCGAAGACGGCGACGAACAGGATGATGGCGAAAGCCGAGGAATAGCCGGTGCGCCATTTCTCGAAGGCCTCACGCTTCAAGGTGATGGAAGCCACTTCGGTGGTCGAGCCCGGACCGCCGCCGGTCAGGAGATTGACCATGTCGAACATCTTGAAATTCTCGATGCCGCGGAACAGCACGGCCAGCATGATGAAGGGCAGCGCCATGGGAAGCGTGATCGACCAGAATTGCCGCAAGGGCGAAGCGCGGTCGACCTCGGCCGCCTCATAGATGTAATCGGGAATGGAGCGCAGGCCGGCGAGACAGATCAGCATCACATAGGGCGTCCACATCCAGGTATCGACGATGATGATCGACCAGGGCGAGAGCGAGACCGAGCCCAGCATCTCGAAGGACGAGGGCTCAATGCCGGTGAAGAAGGAAACGATGTAATTGAACAGCCCCATCTGCGGCTGGTAGAGGAATTTCCAGAAATTGCCGACCACTGCCGGCGACAGCATCATCGGGATCAGGATGATGGTCGTCCAGAAAGCGTGGCCGCGGAATTTGCGGTCGATGAGATAGGCAAGGCCGAAGCCGATCAGCGTCTGCAGCAGGATCGTCCAGAAGACGAAATGCGCCGTCGCCTGCATCGCCGCCCAGACATCGGGCGAGCTCAATATGTCCTGATACCATTTGGTGCCGACATGGGTGATCGGCCGGTTGGGCCGGTTCGCCTGGTAATTGGTGAAGGAAAGATAGATCGTCCAGATCAGCGGGAAGATGTTGATGGCGAGGAGGAGGAGAATGGTCGGCGCGATGAACAGCCAGGCGATCGCCTTGTCGGAGAGCCCGCGGATGCGGCGCGCAATTGCGGGCGTGGTTCCCCGCGCTGCCTGATCAGCGATCCTTCCTGCCGTTCCATCTTCGGTCGTCGCCATGCTCATTTCTGGGTGCTCTTGGAGCGCACCCCGCCTCCATGGAGGCGGGGCCGCCCTTTCATGTCAAGCCCGGGGGCGCGCCTGACAATGGGTTGAGTTCAGTTGCCCTGCCCTCCCCGCGATGGGGAGAGCAAAGGGTCAATTGTTGATCTTGCCTTCTTCCTTGAAGACCTCGGTCCAGTCGACGATCAGCTTGTCGAGCGCTTCCTGGGCCGTGCCCTGATCGGCGACGACATAGTCATGCAGGCGCTTCTGCATGGCCTGGAGGAGCGAGGCATAGGCCGGCTCCTGCCAGAAGTCCTGCACGCCCGCCATCGCATCGAGGAACTGCGCGGCGAAAGGCTGCGAGTCCTTGAAGGAGGGATCGTTCAGCACCGCATTGAGGCAGGAGTAGCCGCCGAGCGACCACCATTTCTTCTGCACGTCGGTTTGCGCAAACCATTTGATGTAGGCGAGCGCGCCGTCCATGTTGTCGGTGTTGGCGACGACCGAGATGCCCTGACCGCCGAGCGTCGAGGCTGCGACTTTCTGGGCCGGGTTGACGAAGAAGCCGACATGCTCGCCGCCGACCTTCTCGTCCTTGTACATGCCCGGCATGAAGGCGAACCAGTTCATCATCATGGCGACCTGGCCCGATTTGAACGCATCGAGACCTTCGCCCATATAGCTGTCGGTATAGCCGGGCGGCGTGCAGCATTTGTAGAGCGACTTGTAGAATTCGAGGCCCTTGACGGCATCGGGCGAATTGACGGCACCTTCCATCCGGTAGGAGCCGGGCTCGGTCTCATATTTGAAGCCGAAGGAATAGAGCGCCGAGGTGGCACCCATGGTGATGCCTTCGGATGCACGCTCGGTGAAGATCGCCGCGCCATAGACCTTCTTGCCGTCGATCTCGCGGCCCTGGAAGAACTCCGCCACCTGCTTGAGCTCGTCCCAGGTCTTGGGAACGCCGAGATCGCGGTTGTATTTCGACTTGAACTCGGCCTGCAATTCAGACTTGGCGAACCAGTCCTTGCGATAGAACCAGCCATTGGCATCGCCCATCGCCGGCAGCGCCCAGTAATTCGGCGTGCCCTTGGGCCAGGTCGAATAGGCATAGACGGTGGCCGGCGCGAAGTCCGACATCTTGATTCCTTCCTTGTCGAAGAAATCATTGAGCTTCACATAGTTGCCGTTCTCGGCGGCGCCGCCGATCCATTGCGAGTCGCCGATCAGAAGGTCGCACAGCTTGCCGCCCGAATTCATTTCATTGAGCATGCGGTCGGCGAAATTCGGCCAGGGCACGAATTCGAATTTCATGGTGATGCCCGACTGCTTCTCGAAGTCCTTGGACAGTTCGACAAGCGCATTGGCCGGGTCCCAGGCCGCCCAGCACAGGGTCAGTTCCGACGCTTCGGCCTTGGATTGGCCGGCAACGGCGATGAAAGCGGCAAGACCGAACGCCGCTGCAGTCTTCAGCATAGTCTTCATGAGGTCTCCTCCCGTTTCGATTTCCGCATCCGGCGGCCGCGCGAGGCTCCCCGGATACGCTTCCGGCATGAGCCCGAAGGGCCACTGCCGAATCTCGTTGTTTAGTAATTTTGTTTATTAAACTATCTGTTACTAAACAATTCAAGCGGGTAGCAGTGCATATGCGAAGGCAATCTCGCTGCAATACGGTAAGATGCTGAACATAGTAGTTTAGTTCTTTGTTTAGTAATTCAAAACTCGGCAGAGCCGCGACAGCGGCGTATAGAGGCCTCGCAAAGATTTGAGCTGTGGGGTGGATGCCGGACCGGGGGCTCGGACGTATTCACCCTCAGGACCACCGTCCCGGAGTTGACGATCATGAAGAAGTTACTCGCGCTTGCAGCCATCGCCTCGCTTTTCGCCCTTGCGGTGCCCGACACGGGCGAAGCCGCGAAGTACAAGCTGCGCCTCAAGGATCGCCACCATGGCAATGACAGGATTTCCTGCAACACGGCCCGGCACATGGTGCGCGAGAGAGGGTATAAGGTCGTCAAGACCAAGAGCTGCGTGACGCCGATCTATCAGTTCTGGGTCGTCAGGAAGGGCCGCAGCTTCATCGTCTATGTCGATCCGCGCACCCGCTCCCTGTGGCAAGGCTGACCGAAGCGCCGCTCGCACTCTCCCCACCCGCGCCATTTCTCCAGGTTTCGTCTTCTCGCCGGCGCGAGAAGGGAAAGCGGCTTGTGATCGAATAGTCTTCCCGTTATCGTCGCGTGAAGAACGGGGCCGGCGCACGAATGTCGATCGTCGAAGCAAACCGCAGGCGGGTGGTCACGGCCGGCATCGTCGGCAATGTGATGGAATGGTACGATTTTGCCATTTATGGGTTTTTCGCCCGCACCATCGGCCACCTCTATTTTCCGGCTGACGATCCCACCACTTCCCTGCTCGCCGCCTATGCCGTTTTCGCCGTCGGCTTCCTCATGCGGCCGATCGGGGCCATCCTGTTCGGCCATATTGGCGACCGGGTCGGACGCGGGCCGGCCTTGCTGTGGTCGGTGGTGGCGATGGCGATCCCGACACTGATCATGGGCCTCTTGCCGACCTATGCCGAAATTGGAATCTGGGCGGCGGTGCTGATGCTGATCTGCCGCATGGTGCAGGGGCTGGCCGTTGGCGGTGAATATACGAGCTCCGCCGTCTTCCTGGCCGAGACCGCGCATCCGGACAGGCGCGGTGCCGCCACGGCCTGGGCGCCGATCGGCGCCGTCGGCGGCATTCTCCTCGGCTCGGCGGTCGGCGCGGTCGTGCTCAACCTGCTGCCGCTCGATCAGGTCGTCGCCTGGGGCTGGCGCATACCTTTCCTGTTCGGCGTGCTGGTCGGCGTCGCCGGCTACATATTGAGGCGGCGCATGCCCTTCGATCAGCCGGCGGCGGCGGAAGGCTTTCCCTTGCTGCAGGCCATGCGCGAACATCCCCTCGAGATGCTGCAGGCCGTGTGCATCAGCCTCGTCAATGCCGTCGCCTTCTACCTGATGTTCGTCTACATCATCGCCTGGCTGAAGCTCGCCGCCGATATCGGGGCGAAGACGGCGCTGTGGATCAACTCGATCAACATGGGCATCCTGCTGGTCACCGTCTATTTCATGGCGCGGCTCGCCGACCGTATCGGCAGCAAGCCGATCCTGGCCGGCGCCGCGATCGCGCTCACCATCCTGTCCTGGCCGTTGATGCGGCTCATGCAGACGGGCGATATCGCCCTTGTCTTCCTGGGCCAGTTCGGCTTTGCCCTGCTGATCGGCGCCTATGGGTCGGTCAATCCGATTGCCATGTGCGAGATCTTCCCGCGCCATGTGCGCTGCTCGGCGGTCTCGGCCGCCTACAATGTCGCCTTTGGCCTCGCCGGCGGCACGGCGCCCGCCGTCGCCACCTGGCTCATCGAGGCGACGGGCCATAACAGCGTGCCGGCCATCTATATTATGGTCTGCGCCGCCATCTCGGCGGCCGCGGCGCTCTCGATCAAGGAGAGCTCGCGCCGGACGCTCGGGGATTCGGTTGCCGCCACCTAGACAGCGCGCGAAAACCGCACTGCACGGCGATATTGGCTGTCATTTCAAGCAGTTGATGATCGACGCCCGGTTGGGGAGAAAGGCGGGCCCGCCGGGATGACGGCGAAATCACACGGCGAGCCCTACCGCTCTTTAGGGAATACCCGCCCCTCAAAAGCGGATGAGAGAGGCTGCACCAAAAAGTTCCATTGGGCAACCATGATCGTGACCTGCCGGGCACAAAGGCCCCTCGGGACGCCGGCAGGGCGTCCGGGCTCATCCAGCGCCAGGACAGGCCGGCACGCTGCCCCGGCGAACATTGGCCTGAGGCCTGATTCAGGTTATCTGATTGTCACATGACGATCGGTTCAGGGGCTGAGCGCCGGTGCCGGGAATGACCAGCGACACCGACACACTGATGCGGCTCGCCGCATTCGATCATGTCCGCAGGATGGGTGACGCGCGGAATTATCTTAGCACTCTTGATCTGACTGCGGGCTTTGAGTTTCAGGGCGAGCGCATCCCCCTTGTCAATCCTCAGCGCGGCATCTTCAAGCCGCGTCAGATGAGTTTTCTTCTGTCGATCAGGACCGTCTTTCCGAAACCAGGCCGCAGGATCTGGTACGATGACCAGATCGACGTGCATCGCCAGATCTACGCCGGAGACGAGACGATCGATTATGCCTTCATGGGGCGGGACCCCGAGGCCGCCGACAATCGCTGGCTGCGTGCCGCCTTCGAGGCCCAGAGGCATGTTATCTATTTTCTTGGAATTGCGCCGGGCCGCTATCAAGCCATTGTCCCGGCGTTTATCGCGGACTGGGATGCTCTCGCCCTGAAGGCAAAAGTCGCCTTTGGCACGCCCCACCACGAAGCCACTGGTTTTGCGGAGAGCGGTCCCGACCGGCGATATGCGATGCGCATGGTCAAGCAACGACTGCACCAGGTTTCATTCCGGGAGGCGGTCATTGCGGCCTATGACAGTCGGTGCGCGATTTCGGGCCTCGCGGAACCGCTGCTTCTCGACGCAGCCCACATCGTTGCCGATCAGGACGCATTGCTCGGCCAGCCCGTCGTCCCCAATGGAATTCCATTGTCGAAAATCCATCATGCGGCCTTTGACGCACATCTGATCGGCATCGATCCGGACTATCGCCTGCACGTGTCCGATCGCCTCCTTGACCAGAATGACGGACCGATGCTCGACGCCCTGAAGAGCTTGAAGGGGGCAATCATCCGCCATCCTGTCCGCCTGCAGGATTATCCGGACCGCGACCGACTGGCGATGCGGTTTGAGCGCTTCAGGGCGATAGGCTGACCGAGCCAATTGGAACAGCTTAAGGCAAGCTCCTGCACGATTTCCTCAACCGTTCTGGGGAGAACACGAAGATCGCTGAATACTGCAGGAAGCGATGGACTTTGGCCGAGCGACAACTCTACGCTCACCAACATCCGGCTTCCGGTCGATTTTTCCATCGGAAGGATCGCTGATCCTATCGGCGCGGCCTCATCTGGAAATTCCAGAGCTTGATCACGCCTTCCTCCTCGAAGATCTCATAGAGGACAATGATCGTCGGCAGGCGCGAAACTGGGGGCGATTCGTAAATCAGCAACTTGCCCGTCTTGTATGCTGGATGAGGCTCGCCGGGGCTGTAGGGATCGGCTTTCAGAGCGGTTTCGAAGATGTCGAATATTTCCCAGACCGACTCATCTTGCGCCATGCCTTTCCAGAACGCGACGTCGAATAGCTCCGAAGTCCGTACCACCCATGGCGTCACCCTTCGATCTCTCAGCCTCAATCGCACCTACCTGGGACGCGCCCCATTCGATCGCCTCGGGCGATACTTGAGTCGGCAGAATCAGCAAAACACTATTGTACGGAATCTCGGCTCCAAATTCGACCATCTCCCATGCACGGTTATGGCTGAACTCGCTGATCGTCTTCGCGGTATTCCGCGCGCAAACGAAATCGATGACTTCGTCCAGGAGATCCAGCTCGCGCTTGCTGAAAAGCTCGGTTCGCGGCTGGGCGCGCGCGACATATTCCACCTTGCGGTAACCGAAATAATCGACCTCTCTCACGTCGATCTCACCAGCTGCTTTCATTTCGCGAAGCGTCGGCAGAAGCTGATCATTGGTGGGGCCAATGTCCCTCTTCCGATAGGTCGAGCCTGTGACCGGCGCGCCCATATCGGCGTAATGCAGCATGTCGAGGAAGTAGAGCACCTTGTGCATCTTGACAGCACCCAGTTCTCCGCCGTCGCACCTGGTGCATGCGTAAAGAATGACCGACTTCAATTTGGCCTTGTCGAATTGCATCTGCGCGCCTTTGGTCGACCTGCCCATGTTACCTTTCCTACAGCTTAACACTTCCATGAGCGCCAGGCAAATTATTGAATCTGAACGATTTTCAGCGATTCGAATCATGCACTTAGACTGTGCCTCGTCACCGCTTCTACGGGCAGCCGACAGATGGACTTGCCTATACATCTCTATCGTCATCACTGTGGTGATAGATCTCCTCCTTGCCCGTCGGGCGGCCATCCTTTGCATCGATGATCCTCACCTCGAACACCGGCTCTTCGTATTCGGCCTCCGCCCAGCGCGTTTCCTCCATCATCTCCTCGATCGCCGCCGCCTCGGCTTCACTCGCGCTCACCATTTTCAGGAACATGGCCTGCGCCCGCGCCTCGCCCTTGGCCGCTGCCGCGGCGAGCGACCTGAAGACGGCCTGCGCCATCGGCATGGTTGCTTCCTCGCCATTGTCGCTCACCTTGATGGGACGATAGGCCTCCTCGAGCATCAGCGATCTCAGCCGCTCGCTTTGGGGGCGCGGCTTGTTTCTGGCCCCCTTGGGCTTGCCCGCGGGATTGCCGGATTGTCCCTTGCGGAAGCGCGTTGCTTTCGGCGGGTTGCCATAACCTGTCGCCGCCGGGTCCACCCTCGATGCTCGATCATCAACCATTGGTCTCTCCGATTTCGCTTTCAGCTGCGGGCAGTTTGTTCTATATTTGTTCCAACAGTCAATATGCGTTGTGTCAGGAGCCGCATGAAGCAATTTGAGAAGCAACCGCCGGAGGAACCGAAATTCCCTGCTCACAGGGCTAACCCCTTGATCCTGCTGGGGTCGGATTCTTTTTGCGAATTTTCCCTGTAATTCCCTGTAATTCCCTGTATCCGATAGTTTTTTTGAAAACCATTTGACTTATTCTTTTACCCAGTGATAGCGTTGGCTCGGGGAGACGCCAGTCCATGAGCCTACGCGGCACCAACCAGGAATCGGGACGGCCTTACAATCGCAGGATCGTGCTCGAAACGATACGCCTGCATGGCCCGATCGCGCGCGGCGAGATCGCGCGGCGCGTCGGCCTCACGGTGCAGACCGTCTCCACCATCATCCGCGAGCTCGAGCTCCAGGACTTCATCAAGGGTGCCCGCGAAGAGCCCAAGGGCCGCGGCTATCCGGCCACCGCCCTCACCCTCAATCCGGAAGGCGGCTTCGCCATCGGCGCCAATGTGTCGCCGATCGGCGTCGATGTGGCGCTCATAAATCTCGCCGGCGACATCATCGGCCAGGAAGGCCGCGAGATCGTCAATCCCGATCCCGACCGCGCTTTCGCCGAGATCGCGCGGATTGCCGCCGGCCTGCGCCGCTTGCGCCCCGCGGGCCGCATGCTCGGCCTCGGCATGGCGATGCCCGGGCCTTTCGATGTCGAGGCCATGAGCTTCGTCGGCCCCACGACGCTGCAAGGCTGGAAGGACGTGCCGATCGCCGAGCGTCTCGCCGCCGCAACAGGGCTGCCCGCCTTCGTCGGCGGCGACGTCGCCTCCGCCGCGCTCAGCGAGCGCCTCTACGGCGCCGGGCGCAACCTGCAGGAATTCTACTATCTCTATCTCGGCGTCGGCACCGGCGGCCGCCTCGTGCATGGCGGACAAGTCCTGCGCGGGGCGCGCGGCAATGCCGGCGAGATCGGCCATGTGCCCTTCATCCCGGATGGCGAATATTGTCCCTCCTGCGGCAATCGCGGCTGCCTCGAGCGCTATCTCTCCGTCGAAGCCTTCGACCGGCGCTCGAAAATCGTCGGCGAGGATGGCTGGATCAAGGAGGCGGCACCCTTGCTGCGCACAGCGATCCTCGCCATCGAGAATCTCTTCGATCCCGAAACCATCATCTTCGGCGGCCTGGCGCCGGAAGGCGTCATGAAGAAGCTCGCCCGCGCCGCCGAGCCGCTGCTGCCCTCCGTCTCCGAGCGGCGCGACCGCAAGGTGCCGCGCTTCACTCTGTCGATCACCGGCAAGGCGGCGCTGCTGCGCGGCGCCGCGGCGCTCGCTTTTTCCAATGTCCTGGCGCCGCGCATCGGCACCTCGGGCGATGACGACAACGATCCTCTGATGCAGAAATCCAAAGCGGAGAAAGCCGCGTGACCGAGCAAGCCCCCCTCCTCAGGCTCGAGAACATCACCCGCAATTTCGGCGCCATCGAAGCGCTGCGTGGCGTGAGCTTCGATATCGCGCGCGGCGAAGTGGTGGCGCTGCTCGGCGACAATGGCGCCGGCAAATCGACACTGGTCAAGATCATCTCGGGCGGGCTCGAGGCGACGTCGGGGCGCATGCTGTTCGACGGCGAGGAGAAGAAATTCAATTCCCCCGCCGAGGCCAAGGCTGCCGGCATCGAGACGGTCTATCAGGACCTGTCGCTGTGCACCAATGTCGATGTCGTCGCCAATTTCTTCATGGGCCGCGAGATCGTGAAGCGCTATTTCGGCGTGCCGGTGCTGCAGGAGGGCGCCATGTACGCGGCGGTCGAGAAGGCGCTCGCCAATGCCGGCACGCGCATTCCCTCGCTCAGGACCAATGTCGAGCATCTTTCCGGCGGCCAGCGCCAGGCGATCGAGCTCAACCGCTTCGTCCATTGGGGCGGCAAGCTGGTGCTGCTCGACGAGCCTTTCGCGGCACTCGGCGTCGAGCAGACGCGGCGCGGCCTCGACATGATCAAGCGTGTCGCCCGGCAGGGCATCGGCGTCGTCATCATCACCCATATCATGGCGCAGGCCTTCCAGGTCGCCGACCGCATGGTGGTCATCCGCCAGGGCAAGGTGGCGGGCGATGTGGCGCGCGACCAGACGACACCCGATGAAGTCATCCGCATGATCACCGGAGAGGCCACGATCGGCCGCGCCGGTGAGGCCAGGGCGCAAGCATGAACGCACCATTCCGTCATCCCGGCGAAAGCCGGGACCCATTGGGTAAGCGCCGCGCGGGCAGCGCTGATCGCGCGGAAATGAATTTATTGGGCCCCGGCTTTCGCCGGGGTGACGGTTGATGTTGTCAGATGCCGCTGCCGCATCAACCCAGAATGTGAGTAAGAAAACCAAGGAGGAAGTCCCATGAAACGACTGTTGAGTGCCTTATTGGGCGCATTGGCGATCGCTGCCATCGCGTTCACGTCACCTGCCTTCGCGGAATCGAAGGGCAAGATCTACTACATGGTCCCGACGCTCCTGGACGAGTTCCAGACCGAATCGGTCAAGGCCATCGAGAAATTCCTCGCGGATGTCGGCTATGAGGCCGTGACCCTCAATGCCGACAACAAGACCGACATCCAGCAGAGCCAGATGAACGACGTCATCAACCTCAAGCCCAAGGCGATCATCCTCGCCGCCGTCGACTTCAACGCGCTCGTCCCCTCGATGGAGAAAGCGCGCGCCGCCGGCATCCCGGTGATGATCTTCGACCGCCAGATCACCTCCTCGCCGTCAGACTTCACCTCGGTCGCCGGCACGGTCGAGATCGGCTATGTCGCGGCGGGCGAGATCCAGCGCCTCCTGAAAGAGAAGAAGGGCGATGTGAAAGGCAAGATCCTGCAGGTTCTGGGTGACCCGGCCGATCCCTATACGCTCGACATCCAGAAGGGCTTCGAGGAGAAGATGAAGGAATTCTCGGGCGTCGAGATCATCTCGCTGCCCGCGATGCAGTGGGAAGCGTCGAATGCCGGCACGATCGTCGCCGACCAGCTCGTCGCCAATCCCGACATCGACCTTATATTCGTCCATGCCGCGCATCTGGCCGTCGCGGCCGTCGCTTCGCTCGAGGCCAAAGGCAAGAAGCCGGGCGATGTCATGCTCGTCTCGTCCAATGGCGCGCCGGTCGGCCTCGATCTCATCCGCAAGGGCTGGGAGAATGTCGAGGTCGAGCAGCCGCTCTATGCGCAGGCCGCGGCGATCGCGATGTTCGCCGACAAGGTGGTGAACAAGCAGGAAATGAAGCCGGGCACGTATAGCGTGCTTGGCCTCGATTCGACGCTCACCATCGAGAGCTGGGGTCCCAATCTCAAGATCCCGGGTGCGGCGATCACCAAGGACAATATCGATGAGCCGCGCTTCTGGGGCAATATGAAGGCCCCGACCGATCCGGTGAAGCCGGTCGAATAGACGTAAGCGAGTCCGCAACAACAACTCCCCTTCTCCCGTGCGCAGCATGGGAGAAGGTGGCCGACAGGCCGGATGAGGGCTCTTTCGCGACGCAACGCAGTCTGCAAAGAGCCCTCACCCGCCCTTCGGGCACCCTCTCCCATCCTCCGGACGGGAGAGGGGGAATTCCTGAGGGGACCGTTTCTCGGAGCTAAATGATGATCTCACCCCGGCAGCGGGCGCTTGTCGAATTCGTGCTCGACAATCTCGTCTGGTTCATCCTGGCCATCGTGCTGGTGATCTTCTCGGCGACGATCCCCAATTTCTTCCAGACCGGGATCTTCGTGAACATCATCGAGCAGTCGACCTTTGTCGGCGTCATGGCCATCGGCCTCGCCATCGTCGTCATTGCCGGCCATATGGACCTGTCGGTCGAATCCGTCGCCGGCCTTACCGCGATGATCACCGGCATATTGTTCTGCGCGCGCGGCATCGGCATGGGCATCACGCTGACGCCGGAATGGCTGGTGCTCCCCGTCTCGCTCATCATCGCGCTGCTGGCCGGCTCGGTCATCGGCGGCATCAATGGCTGGCTGGTGGTGCGCCTCAGGATGAATGCCTTCATCGTGACACTTGCCTCCTATATCTATGTGCGCGGCATGGTCGATGCGATCTCGGGCGGCCGCTCGGCGCAGGACCTGGCGCCGGCCTTGCGCTTCATCGGCATCCAGACACTCGCCGGCATTCCGCTCATCGCCTGGATCGCGGTACTCTGCTTCGCCATCTTCACCTTCATCATGGCCAGGACGCCCTTCGGCCGGCATGTCACCATGATCGGCGGCAATCCGGTCGCCGCCTTCCGGGCCGGCATCAAGGTCGACCGTCTGGTCCTCATTGCCTTCATCCTCGCCGGCGCCATTGCCGGCCTCGCCGGCTGGCTGCTCGCCATCCGCACCTCGGGCGCCACCGCCAATCTCGGCATCGGCATGCTGTTCCGCGCCTTCGCCGCGGTGGTGATCGGCGGCGTCAGCCTCAAGGGCGGCATCGGCCAGTTGCCCGGCGTCTATGCCGGCGTGCTGCTGCTCTCCTCCATCCAGACGGCGATGAATGTCATGGCGCTGCCGGTGCATTACACGCAGATGATCCTGGGCGGCATGGTGCTGGCCGCCGTCCTCCTCGATACGGTGAAGCTGCAGATCCGGCAGAAGCTCGCATGAGCGGGCGCCTCGGGGGCCGCAATGCGCTGGTCATAGGTGCTGCGCGCGGCATCGGCGCCGGCGTGGTCGAGCGTTTCATCGCCGAGGGCGCCAAGGTCGTCCTCGCCGACAGCGAGCCGGTGGCGGGTGCGGCAACGGCGGAGCGTCTCGGCGCACTCTTCGTCGAGACGAATATCGCGCACAAGCCGGATGTCGACCAGGCGGTGGCGCTCACCGTCGACCGTCTCGGCGGGCTCGACATATTGGTGCAGAATGCCGGCATCTATCCGTGGACGCTGATCGAGAACATCACGTCTGAGGAGTGGGACAGCGTGATGGCGGTCAATCTCAAGGGCACCTTCCTCGCGGCGCGCGCCGCCCTTGCCGTCATGCGCGAGAAAAAATATGGACGGATGGTCTTCACCTCATCGATCACGGGCCCGCGCGTGACCAGCCCTGGCCATGGCCATTATTCGGCGAGCAAGGCCGGCATCAACGGCTTCATCAAGGCGGCGGCCCTCGAATTTGCCGGCTACGGCATCACCGTCAATGGCGTCGAGCCCGGCAATATCCTCACCGAGGCCATTGTCGAGCAACGCTCGCAGGCCTTCATCACCAGCATGGAGGAGACCATCCCGCTCGGCCGCCTCGGCACGCCCGCCGATATCGCCAATGCCGTACTGTTCCTCGCCAGCGACGAGGCCGCCTATATCACCGGCACGACGATCATCGTCGATGGCGGGCAGACCTTGCCGGAGGGCAAGGACTTCCGTATCAGGCCGGAGTGACACACTCATCCTTCCCCCCTTGCGGGGAAGGTGGCGAGCGAAGCGAGCCGGATGGGGGTGGTGCAGGAAAGACCACCCGACCCCCACCCCCGCCCTCTCGCCTTCGCGAAGCCGAGGCTTCGCTTCGGCGGAGCAAGGTCGGGCGGACCCTCCCCGCGAGGGGGAGGGACAAGAAATGGAATGGAGGCACTGAATGCCCAAACGTTTGAGCGAGCGCGTTGCGCTCGTTACCGGAGCGGCCCGCGGCATCGGCTTCACGGCGGCCCGCCGGCTGGTGCAGGAAGGGGCCAGGGTCCTTCTCTCCGACATCGACGAGACGGTGTTGTCCGAAGCCGCCGCATCGCTCACCCGCGAAGGCTTCATCGTCGCCGCAACCCCCTGCGATGTCGCCAAAATTGCCAGCATCGAGGCGATGGTGGCGAAGGCGGCGCGCGACTGGGGCCGCATCGACATCGTCGTCAACAATGCCGCAATCTCGGACGACACGCCGGTCGAGGAGCTGGATAGCGAGCGCTGGCGCCATGTGCTCGCCGTCAATCTCGACAGCGTGCTCAATGTCAGCAAGGCAGCACTGCCTCATCTCAAGCAGAGCCCGTCCGGCAGCATCGTCAATATCGCCTCGGTGCAGGGCATCAGGGGCCAGCCCCATGCCATGGCCTATGCGACGGCCAAGGGCGGGGTCATCAACCTCACCCGCTGCATGGCGGTGGATTTCGGGCCTTTCGGCATCCGGGCCAATGCGGTGGCGCCCGGCTATATCGATACGCGCATGGCCGAGCAGAAGCTGGACACGCCGCATGAGCACAAGACCGACTGGTTCCAGGACATCTACTTCAAATATGGCCGCATGCCCTTGCGGCGTGCCGGCAAGCCGGAAGACATCGCCGGGCCCATCCTCTTCCTCGCCAGCGACGACAGCCTCTATGTCACCGGCACCGTGCTCGTCGTCGATGGCGGCTTCACCGCGACTTATTAATCGCTTCGCAGTTTCGGGTCCGATGTTCTAGATTGCGTTCCCGGACTTTCCTCTCCCACCCCAAGAGACCACCACATGCATATTCTTATTATTGGCGCCGCCGGAATGGTCGGCCGCAAGCTTACCAACCGGCTGGTTCAGGACGGCCGCATCGGCAATAAAACCATCGAACAGCTGAGCCTCGTCGATGTCTTCGAGCCGGAGAGACCTAAGGGCTTCGCCGGCAAGGTCATGACCCGCGCCGCCGATCTCGCCGAAGCCGGCGTGGCCCAGGCGCTCATTGCCGGCCGGCCCGACATGATCGTGCATCTCGCCGCCATCGTGTCGGGGGAAGCCGAGGCCGATTTCGACCGCGGCTACCGCATCAATCTCGACGCGACGCGCGCTCTGTTCGAGGCGGTGCGCCAGGAAGGCCTCAAATCGCCCTATGTGCCGCGCCTCGTCTTCACCTCATCGATCGCCGTCTTCGGCGCGCCCTTCCCCGACAAGATCGGCGATGAGTTCTTCACCACGCCGCTCACCTCCTATGGCACGCAGAAGGCGATCGGCGAGCTGCTGCTGTCGGACTATTCGCGTCGCGGCTTCTTCGACGGCATCGGCATCCGCCTGCCGACCATCTGCATCAGGCCGGGAAAGCCCAACAAGGCGGCCTCGGGCTTCTTCTCCAACATCCTGCGCGAGCCATTGGCGGGCCAGGAAGCGGTGCTGCCGGTCGAGGACACGGTGCGCCACTGGCATGCGTCACCGCGGGCGGCCGTCGGCTTCCTCGTCCATGCGATGACGATGGATCTCTCGGTGCTGGGGGCGCGGCGCAATCTCACCTTGCCCGGCCTCTCGGCCACGGTGGCCGAGCAGATCGAGGCGCTGCGCCGGGTGGCGGGCGAAAAGGCGGTGCGCCGCATCAGGCGCGAGCCCGATCCAACCATCATCCGCATCGTTTCCGGCTGGCCGCAGAATTTCGACGCGAGACGCGCCACGGCGCTCGGCTTCAAGGCGGAGCAGAGCTTCGATGAGATCATCCGCATCCATATCGAGGAGGAGCTCGGCGGCAAGGTCGCCTGAATTTCACTTGCAATCGTGGACCGGATTGCAGGATTGGGAAATATCAGGATGGAGAACATTACCCCGGCCGAGGCCGGGGTAATTTTTTTCAGGCCATCTTCGCCCTGAGCGCCTCGAACTGCGCCAGCTGGCCGGCAATGAGCTCACGCTTGTCGTCGCGGCGCACGAAAACCTTGAACATCGCCTCGCCTTCGCCATTCATGAATTGCAGCGAGCAGGAACGCCTTCCGTGGAAAAGGCGGTCGATGAAATAGATCGCCGCACAGCGATCGGCCTTGATATGGCCGCCGATCGGACTGTCGCCATGGATGTTGAAATAGCCTTGCGCGCTCGAACCCTGAGGCAGTGGTCCCTTGCATTCGAGCACGATGTCGCGCGTATGCACGATGAACAGCACATCGCCCCACTGCGTGAGCTCCTGCCACAGTTCCGCAAACCGGGCGCCCTCGACTTTCACGGCCGCGCCTTGCGGCAATTCCTCGAAGACGCGGGCGAGCGGAACGCCGCATTGCGCGGCGATCATTTCGAGTACGCCGTCCGGCTTCAGGGCAAGCGCCTCCCTGACCGAAGGCGCCTTCTCCTTGACGGCGACATTCATGCCGCTTCTCCGCGCGGCGTCGCCGTCAAGGTCTGCACCGCCTCGAAGCCTTCGAATTGCGGATGGCCGAGAAACAGCTTCTTGCCGGTGCTGTCGCCGGCGCGGGCATGCGCCTTGCGGAAGCCCTCCGATTTGGTCCAGGCCTCGAAGTCGGCCTTGCTGCGCCACACGGTGTGCGATGAATAGAGGATGTGATCTTCCTGCTCGGGCCCGCGCAGCAGGTGGAACTCGACGAAACCCGGCATCTCGTCAAGATAGCTGTCGCGCTTGAGCCAGACTTGCTCGAATTCGGCGCCTGCGTCCTTGGGCACCTTGAAGCGGTTCATGGCAATGAATGTCATGGGCATGTTTCCTTAAGACTTTTCCGTTCACCAACCCGGAAAGGCGCCCTGATCTTCACGATCCGGCACGCTTTTCCCTCTCAACTTTCGCTCTGGCTGGCTGGCTCGCCGTCTCAAGGAAAAGGGGACGGGCTTGCTCGCGTGCTGGCGCAGGACAGGGCTTAGCGCTTTTCCATCCTCCAGAGAAGCGCCTAACCCCACATGATGCTTGACGATTAGCAATATCCGACTTAATTAGTCAACTATTCTGAAAACGACCTCGGAACTAGCTGATCGCCACGTTCCGCAAATTCCATGCGGAGTGGTGCCAAATGATAAATCAAGCCCCGAACAACGAACTCGCCCCGCAGAAGACTCCGGCTCCCTATGAAGGCGAGACCGCGAGCGGCGGAGAAGCTACTTATTCCTCGCGCGACCTGTTCCGCGACAAGACCGAGATCCGTATCGAGCATCAGGGCGAAATGTACCGCCTCCGGATCACCCGCTCCGGCGGGCTCCTGCTCAACAAATAGCGCTGCCATGCAGATCATCTCCCGCCGTCGCCTGCTGACGGCCGGCGCCGTGGCCATCCTCGCGGCGGCCACTCCCGCTTCGCTTCTTGCCCGCACCGTCAAGGACGTGGCCGGCGATGACGTGGCGCTCGGCAAGCTCGATCGCATATTGTCGATCGGCGGCGATGTCACCGAGATCATCTTCGCGCTCGGCGAAGGCCGGCGCGTCGTCGCCGCCGACACGACCAGCATGTTCCCGAGAGAGGCCTTCCAGCTGCCGAAGGTCGGCTATATGCGGGCGCTCTCCACCGAGGGCGTGCTTTCGGCCTCGCCCGATCTCATCATTGCCAGCGCGGGCTCTGGGCCGCCGGAAGTGATCGCCGCTCTCAAGAAAAGTGGAATTCCGCTGGCGCTTGTCGACTATCGGCCAGGCGCCGAGGCCATTGCCGGCAAGGTCGCCCTCATCGCCGACATCCTCGATGTCAAAGCGAAGGGCGATGCGCTCAATAGGACGGTCCAGGCCGAGCTCACGGCGCTCGAAACGGCCCTCACCGGCGCCGGCCGGCCACGCGCTCTGTTCGTGCTGAGCCTCACCGGCGGGCGCATCATCGCCGGCGGCGCCAAATCCTCCGCCCATGAAATCATCACGCTGGCGGGCGGCACCAATGCGGTCGAAGGCTTCGAGGGCTACAAGCAGGCCAGTGCCGAAGCCATCATCGCCGCGGCGCCGGAAGCCATCGTCATGATGCGGCGCGATGGTGATATCGGCGCCGATGCGCTCTTCGCCCAGGAACCGTTCTCGCGAACCCCGGCCGCCCGGACGAAGAAGCTCATCCAGATGGACGGCTCCTATCTCCTGGGCTTCGGGCCACGCACGCCGGCGGCGGCGCGCGAACTCGCCAAGGCACTGCATCCCGGTCTCTCCTTGTGACGGCGATGGAATCCGATGCGGCCCCGCCGGCACGCCTTGCGGGCGACCGCAGCGCCAGGGCGAAACTGGCGCTCATCCTGCTCGCCGTCCTCCTGGCCGCGACCGCGCTCGTCTCGATCATGACCGGACCGGTGCCGCTCAGCATAGCGACGGTGCTCGATGCGATCTTCGCGCCTGAAAATGCCGATCTGCGCGACCAGGCCATCGTGTGGAGCGTCAGGCTGCCGCGCACCATCCTTGCGATACTGGTGGGCGGCGCGCTCGCTTTCGCCGGCGCCATGATGCAGGGCCTGTTCCGCAACCCGCTTGCTGATCCGGGGATCATCGGCGTCTCGGCGGGAGCGACCTTTGCCGCCATCGCGGCCATCGTTCTCGGCGAAGCGCTGCTCGGCGCCGCCGCCCTCATCTATGTGCTGCCGATCGGCGCCTTTGTCGGTGGCCTCCTCGCCACGATCACCCTCTATCTCATCGCCACGCGGCGCGGACGCACTTCGGTCGCCACCATGCTGCTCGGCGGCATCGCTATCGCCGCCATGATGATGGCGGCAAGCGGCGTCCTCATCTTCAAGAGCAACGACCAGCAGCTGCGCGAGCTCACCTTCTGGAGCCTGGGCAGCCTCGGCGGCGCCAGCTGGCCGAAGATATTCGCGACCACCCCTTTCATCCTTTTCGCCCTTCTTGTCGGCGGAAGCGTCGCCTCGGGCTTCAATGCTTTGGCGCTCGGCGAAGCGGAAGCGCGCCATCTCGGCATTCCCGTGCAGGTCCTGAAGCGCATCGCCATCATTTCCGTGGCGCTCCTCACCGGCACCGCGGTGGCGGTCTCAGGCTCGATCGGCTTCATCGGCATCGTCGTGCCGCATCTCCTGCGCCTCGCCATCGGGCCGGATCACCGCTATCTCCTGCCGGCCTCGATCTTCCTCGGCGCGGTGCTGCTCACCGGCGCCGATATGGTGAGCCGCACCATCGTGGCGCCGGCGGAACTGCCGATCGGCATCGTCACCGCGATGCTGGGCGCGCCGTTCTTTCTGTGGATCCTCCTGCGCAACCGCAACCTGGTCGATCTCTAGGGCTCAAAAGACGTCATGCGAAATCTCCCGCCCATCCATTTTCCGTCATCCCGGCGAAAGCCGGGAGCCCCTGAATTCCATCCGAACGAACAAGACTGCCCGGCTTTCACTTATTCAATGGATCCCGGCTTTCGCCGGGATGACAGAGAGGGAGCGGCGGTCAAATGATCGCTGCCGACAATATCTCGCTGCGGCTCGGCCCGCGCCTCGTGCTCGATGATGTGAGCATAGAGCTGAGGCGCGGCGAGCTCGTCGTGATCCTCGGGCCCAATGGCGCCGGCAAATCCACCTTGCTCAAGGTCCTGACGGGAGATCTCGCGCCGGACAAGGGCGAGGTCCGCTTCGACGGCAAGCCCCTGGGCGAGATCGCAATCGGCGACCTGGCGCGCGACCGCGCTGTGCTGTCGCAATCGACCGGGCTCAGCTTCCCCTTCACGGTGCTCGAAGTGGTGCGCCTCGGTCTCGCCGCGGCGCAGGGCGGCATCGGTCGGGCGGAAGCGGCAAGGCTGCTGCCGCGCGCGCTCAACGCCGTCGGTCTTTCGGGCTTCGAAGGCCGCCTGCACCAAGAGCTGTCGGGCGGCGAGCAGCAGCGCGTGCATCTCGCCCGCGTGCTGTGCCAGGCCTGGGCCGGCAGGCCCGATGGGTCGGCCTTCCTGCTGCTCGACGAGCCGGTCTCCAATCTCGACATCCACCACCAGCTGCAGACGCTGGAAGCGGTGAGCCGGCATGTGGCGCAAGGCGGCGGCGCGCTCATGATCCTACATGACATCAATCTCGCCGCCCTCTATGCCGACCGCCTCGTCATGATGGCGGAGGGGCGCATCCTCCGCGAAGGCCCGCCATCCACCATCCTCGATCGCGCCGCGATCCTCGATGTCTATGGCGTCGACATGCCGGTCGAGATCGCGCGCGAATCGGGGCGGCCCTTCGCGCAGATCAATCGGCCGGGCGGCTGATCTCCGATATGCTCGCGCGCGCCTCGTCGCATTCGTGGCAATGGTCTTCCGGCCCATGCAGGAACAGCAAGCGGTCGCGCGCCAGCTGCGCCAGCGCCAGACGCACGAGGTCGTGCGCCCGCATCAGCCGCGACGGCGCCTGACCGACCGGCCCCTCGTCCTGCAGGCCGGCATCGCGCAACCAACCATCGGCGAGGGCGAAGCGCCGGCAGCAGTGATTGTTCTCGCCATAGTCGATGCGCTGCTTCCTGCCGTCGTGCAGCACGGTGCAATAGCCCGGCGTCCGGTAGGGAACATCGGCCATCAGCTCGGCCAGATGCAAGGTGGTATTGCCGTCATGGCCGACGCCCAGAAGCAGTATCTTTCCGTCGCGCTCATGCACGCGCCCGACCGGGCTCAGAGGCCCATGCGGCGGCAAGGGCAAGGGATCGGCAAGGATCGCCTCGGCCGCAGGCCCCGCTGCGGCAAAGGCGTGAAAATGATCGCTGCGCAACACGCCCGGCTGGCGCCAGAACATCTGCGCGGTGACGCCGAGATCGGATGCCGAGGGTGAATTCAACGGATCGAAAGGCTCATCGTCCTCGCCCGACCAGGAGGGCATGACCAATGTGCCGGCCGGTCCCAGCGCTCCACGCAAAGCAGAGATCAGGCCGAGCGGCCCGCCTTCGACGGGACCTACGGTGCGGAAGGAGGTGTGAACCAGCAGAATGTCGCCTTCCGCGACGCCGAGAGACCGCAGCTGCCGAACCAGCTCGACGCGCCCGATCATGAGCGGCGCTCGGCGCTAGAGCATCGGACCGAAAAGTCCATGGCCGCCCCGAGAGGCGGCCATCCAGTCCAAAAATTTGGCGCGTGATCGGACGGAAAACCGCGCACACTTTTCCTGATCACGCGCCATGCGGTTTTCGGATAATCCGATGCTCTAGAAGGCGCCCTTGAACGGCTCGGGATCGGCGAAGCGTTGCAGCACGTTCCAGCAGATCTTCGAGACATTGTTGTCATAGTTGTTGTGGGAGAGCGATCCGCACCAGGCGATCGAGGATGTCGCGAAGAGGGCGCCGCCCGAGGGCGTCTCCCCGAAGGAAAGATCGGCCCTGACCCTTTCATTCTGATCGCCGCCCAGATTGGGCGGCACGACGGTGAATTCCTCATTCACCAGCATCATCATCGAATTGTGGTTCTCCGATGACGCGAGTCTCAGCATATTGGGCGGGGAGCCGAGATTGGTGGTGATGCAGTCGAGCTCGATGCCCGACGCGCCGCCGCCGATCAGGCCGAAATCGCCGATGATCTCATCCGGCACATCCTTGAAGATGAAGCTGGCGCGCGGATTGTCGGCATCGGGGCCACGTCGATAATAGGAGGAGATGTCGAAGCCCTGGGCGATGAAGCCGACGCCGCAGATGACATTGGGGGCCCGGCCGACGCGCCGCCACAAGCCGCCATACTCACCGGTGAAGGAGTGATGATATTCGCCCGGCTCCGCCTCCCAGGTGCGGATGCCATCCTCGGCACGCCTGACCTCGATGACACCCGGCAATTCGTCATGATAGGCGATGCGCCAGTACCAGCCATTGCCGCCCATATACATGAGGCGGCCGCCGCGATCGATCCACGCCTTCATCGCATCCCACATCGGCGTCGAATGATATTCGGGATGGGTGCCGGTCACCACCACGCGATAGTCGCGCAGAAGCTCATAGCCGTCGGTGTGAAGGTCCTCATCGGTGATGAGATCGTAATCGACGCCCTTGTGATCGAGCCAGTCATAGAGATGCGTATCGGCATTGTACTGATAGAGCGCCGAGCCATGGCCGCCGAGCCAGGAATGATATTGCGGCGAGAAATTGAGATTGGGCCTGAGCCTGGAGGAGTAACATACGCCGGACCCATCGGCGTGGCGGTCATAGAGCGAGCCGCCGAGCTCGGGATGGTCATACATATAGAGATCGGTATGACCGAATGTCAGGAGGCGCCCCATCTGGCGCTCGGCGCCCCTCGCCGTGATGTGCTCGCCATGATTGGCATAGGCGATATAGGAAGCGGTCGAGGCGAGCACCAGCACCTTGGGCCGCTCCCGGCGATCCTTGTGGCGGCGCGGCGGGCGCACGAAGAAGGCGATATATTCCTCGCGCGTCGCCTCGCGGTCATTCTCGCCGCATTTCACATGCAGCGCGTAAGGCCCGCTCTTGAGATCGACGGGTATGGTGAGCTCCACCGATGTCTCCCAGCCGGCGTCATAGACATCGTCGCTGTGGAAATGGATGGCGCCATAGTGCTCAGGCTTTCGCATCCAGCTCATTTCCTCGCCGGTCCAGTTCCAGCCCTTCATGCCGCGCGCCGGCAGATGCACGATGCGGCCGGGATATTGCGACGGGCCGATATCGATGGTGCGCGTGGTGCGGATGCCCTGCGAGAAGTCCCATCTTGCGATGATGTCGGGAAGGAGTGCGGGATCGATGACGGGGCGCAGATAGAGATCGTGCCGGTCGGCCGCATGCGCGCCTCTCAAGAGCAGCGGATCGTCGATCTTGCCGTCGAAGTGACGGCCAACCGTGCCGTCCTTCTCGGGGCAGCCCGCCATGAAGAGCGGCGCCGTCACGGCCTTCGGCAGGACCGCAAGCCTGGCGCTCGCATGGGCGCGGTCGGCAATCTGCGCATAGGGCTGGAGCGGGCGCTGGTCGAGCGTCACCATGCCGGTCGCGGGATCGATCGAGACGGCGACCGCATACCATTGCCGCTCGAGCATCGGCCTGCCGCTCTTGAGCTCCGCCGTCCCGCCGGATCCATCGGCGAGCGTGACCGAAAGCTCTCCGCCATCGGTCATCGCGATGCGGAAACCGCTTTGCGCCGCGCCATCCCATTGCGCCAGCAAAGTCTGATCCGAACGCGTCGGCAATGTCGGCCAGATCATCGCGCAGAAGGTGAAAGGCCCCGATGTCAGCGCCGGGAAGTCCTCGACCACCATATAGGAGCCGGCATCGACGCGTTGCGGCCGGCCCTTGTGGCGGCCATCGGCCGATGTCTTCACATGCCGGAATTTCAGCCCCGGCCCCTCCGGATTGCAATCGCCATGGACGACCCGGACCAACCGCGCGTCGAAATGGCTGCCCTCTTCGAGCGATATCTTGAAAGCGATCTTCTCGCCAGGTGCTACACTATAGCGGTCCGGATATCCGACGATCTTAAGCATGGCGTTCCCGTTTCCCCGTCAATCGCGATACGGCAAGTTGATGTCCTCGCCGGTATAGCGGCGCCAGCGGCGGCGGAAGACTTCCCACTCCGCCTCCTCGCGGCTGGTGAATACCGGCTCGTCCTCGACGACGATCGGGCCATCGAGCCGGTTGGGCGGCATGGTGCCGAGGACCCATTCGGCGAAAGGCTTGCGGCAGATCAGCACGATCTGATAGCCCGTCGTGTCGTTGCGCATGATGTTGAGCAGGCGCTGCAGGCCCGGGCTGTGAGCGCCAATGGGCTGCGCCCGGAATTCCTCGATATATTGCCGGTCACGCTCGGCATCGATCTTGTAGACCATCGTCAGGCTCCGCCTGTTCCCTCGAGTTCCACACCTATGCTTGCAGCTGGGTGCGCCCTGATCAAGCCCGGCAGCAA
The DNA here is from genome assembly GCA_003576695.1 of Taklimakanibacter lacteus. Classification (GTDB taxonomy): domain Bacteria; phylum Pseudomonadota; class Alphaproteobacteria; order Rhizobiales; family Aestuariivirgaceae; genus Taklimakanibacter; species Taklimakanibacter lacteus. The sequence goes on along the minus strand of QOZQ01000002.1, from coordinate 235,320 downwards.
GGCCAGGTCGCGGATCGCGTGATCCGCATCGGTCACCCCTTCGTTCAGATGATCGTAAGCGATCACCAGGAGGCCGGCGGCCCGGGCCGAGCGCCTGCCGGTGGCACTGTCCTCGATGGCGGCGACCTCATGCGGCTTGAGGCCAAAGCGCGTGCAGCCCGTGGCATAGGGTTCGGGATGCGGTTTGCCATGGCCGACGTCATCGATACTGATCGAGAATTCGATCACATCCTGCAGGCCCAGCGCATCGATATTGGCATCGAGAATCAGGCGGCTGGCATTGGAGACGCAGATCTGGGCAATGCCGGCCTGGGCGAGCTGCCTGACCGTCTCGACCGCGCGTGGCATCGGCACCAGGAGATTGCGATGCTTCACATAGTAGTCGTCATTGGCCTGCACCCAGTCAGCCTCGCGCGCCGATGCCGGCATGCGCGGGGCGAGCGCCCGCCACACATCGCCCATATGGACGCCGCGAAACTCATCATCGGAGATGTCGGAGATGTCTACGCCCCATTTGCCGCAGGCGGCGAAGAGAGCGTCATGATGCAGAGGCTCGCTGTCGACCAGCGTGCCATCGACATCCCAGGCAATGGCGCGAATGGTCATGATGTTTCCCTGATTTCAAGTGCGGCGATCGGCTGATAGAGCCGCCGGAAGGACGCATAGCCCTTGGCATAGACGGCTGCGTGAGCCGGGTTGGGCTCGAGACGATCGGCGAAGCTGACGAAGCGCGAGATGGCCGACCAGTCATGGGCCAGCCCCAGGCCCATCGCCGCCGTCCAGGCGGCGCCGAGGCACGAGCCCGGATGGCCCGCGAGGCGCTGCACCGGTTTCTGCAGCACATCGGCGACGATCTGCATCCATACCGCGCTCTTCGATCCGCCATCGGAAGCGACATAGGTCTCCGTCGCATGGCCCATGTCGTTGAGCACCTCGATATGATGGGCGATGCCATAGGCATAGGCTTCAAGCAGAGCGCGCCACAGATGGGCGGGGCCATGGGCAAGACTCAAACCGAGGATGGCCCCCCTGACATCGGCATCATGGACCGGTGTCTTCTCGCCCAGGAAATAGGGAAGGATCTGCACGCCTTCGGCACCCGCCGGGATGCCGGCCGCCAGCCTGTCGAGCCATTGATGCACGCTCATGCCGGCCGCTTCCGCCTTGCCGCGCTCGCCCTCGGCGAAGCTCGCAGCAAACCAGTTGAGACCGGAGCCTCCGGTCGCCATGCAGCCATTGGGCACATAGAGGCCGGGCACCAGATGATAGTCGAGATACATGCGGGGATCGGGCGCCACCCGATCGGTGGCGATCAGCACATCGACAGAGCCGCCGAATTTGAGCAGCACTTCGCCCTGGCGCGCGATGCCGGCGGCAAGTGCCGAGGCTATATGATCGGCGGCCCCGGCAATGACCGGCGTCCCCTGGGCGAGACCCGTATCCCCGGCCGCGATTTCGGTGATGTGGCCCAGGAGCTCATGCGAGACGGTCTTGCGCGGCAGCGCCTTGCGGGGAAGGTCCGAAAGCTTCACCAGCTCATCATCGATCGCATGGGTCTCGAGATTGACGAAGCCGCCTTCCAGCGCCCAGTTCTGCTCGACCGCGCGTTCGCCGGTGAGCCGCCAGTTGATATAGTCATAGGAGCCGAAGACGGTCGCTATTTTCGCGAAAATTTCCGGCTCATGCTTCCTGATCCACAGCAGCTTGGCGATGACGAGCTGCTGGTTGACGCCGTTGCCGGTCTTGCGCGTGAATTCCGTCTCATCCACCTTGCGACGCAAGTCCTCGACCTCGGCGGCGCAGCGCGCATCGCTCTGCTGGATGCTGGGCCGCAGAAGCTTGCCGTCGGCATCGAGCAGCAGCACAGCCGGCAGCATGCCGGTGACGCCCACCGCCTTCACGTCGGATGCCTTGATGCCGCCGACCGCCAAGAGCTCGCGCGCGATCTCGCCGACATTCGACCACCATTGCCCGGGATCCTCCTCGGCCCAGCCCGGATGTTTGGCGGTCAGCGTCACCGGGCGCGTGGCGATGTGAAGGATGCGGTCAGGCAGGCCGATCAGAATGCCGATCGTCGATGTCGTGCCGATATCGAAACCGATGACATAGCTCATGAGCGGGCTCGTCAGCGCAAGGTCCCGACCTTGTCCATGAACCGCTTGACGCGGGCGGCATCGACGGCGTTCCAGGTATTGCCGTCGACCTTGAAATGCGTGCCGATGACGATGCCGTCGGCGACGGAGAGAACATCGGCGACATTGTCGAGATTGACGCCGGTATTGGCGAAGACCGGCACCGACTTCACCGCATCCTTGACCTTGCGCAGGTCGGACTGCGCCGCGGGCTCACCGGTGAGCGGGCCCGAAACCAGGATCGCATCGGCGAGCGAGGAGAAGACGGCGCTCTTGGCGCGCAATTCGATCGGACGCTGGTCGAGCGAATGGGCAAATTCGGCATTGATGTTGAAGAGCAGCTTCACGCCGGCACAGCCGAGATTGGTCCGAAGCCGCGCCGCGCCGGCGCAATCGGGCTCCCAGATACCCATGTCGGAGGCGAAGACGCCGGTGAATATCTCGCGCACGAATTTGGCGCCGGTCGCCGCCGCGATCGCAACGCTGGCTTTCGGATCCCACAGGTAATTGACGCCGAACGGCACCTTGAGCGCCGGCTTCACCGCCTGGACCACCGCCGTCATCGCCGCAATGCCTTCGAGAGGGGCCGAGAAGACATAGGGACGATCATTCTCATTGCCGAACATGATGGCATCGACACCGCCGGCCTGCAGCTTCTCGACATCCTTCAGCACGTCTTCGATCAGCCTGGCCACGCCCGCTTTCGCGTCGTAGAGCGGCGCGCCCGGCAGAGCCCCGATATGGGCCATGGCAATGACGGGCTTCTTCTTGGGCCCAAAGAACTCAAACGGCATCTGGACAGTCTCCTGGAGGATCGATCACGAAGAAATGGAAGCGGGACGGGCAATGCGGATCTCGACATTGGCCTCAGCCAATGCGACAGCCAGATCGCCGACCGGCGCCTGGTCGGTGATCAGCATGTCGATCGTCTCGAGGCCGGCCACCTGGACCAGCGACAGATGATTGAACTTGGCGGCGTTGCACAGGAGAACCTTGCGGCTGGAGCGGCGCAAATAGACGCGCTTCAGCTCGCTGTCTTCGAGCGAATAATCGAAAAAGCCGGCCTTGGTGAGGCCGGATGCGCCGAGGAACGCGATGTCGAACCACAGCTGCTCGAACTGGGCGACGGCGGTAGGCCCGCACATCGACATCTCGTCGCCGCGCACCTCGCCACCCGGCAGATAGACATCACGCCTTTCGCGGCCCAGCAAGGTGGCGATGCGCAGCGAATTGGTGAAGACCTTGATCGAGGGAAAGCTGGCGAGGCGCGCGGCGAGCACGAATGTGCTCGAGCCGACGTCGAGCGCCACCGTCTGGCGCGGGCTGATGAGACTCAGCGCTTCCGATGCGATCGATTCCTTGGCGAAATTGTTCTGGCGCAGGCGCTGCTCGAAAGCCGGCTCCTCACGGTCGAAAGCCGGCATCGTCGTCCCTTCGGGGGCGATGGCGCCGCCATGGGTGCGGATCAGGCGGCCCTCGGCCTCGAGATCGATGAGGTCCCGGCGGATCGTCATTTCAGAAACGGCGAGCGCCGCGGCGACCTCGGCCACCGAGACGAAGCCCGATTTGCGCAATTGCTCGACGATGTGGGCCTGGCGCAGCTCTCCCGGCATCCGCCGGACAACTTCGCTGCGCGGTTCGGTCAGGGAAACAGGCGGATCTGAGGGCGTCGCCATATGAACGAATCCTTATGGGTTTCGATCAAGGGATAGCACAGCTCCAGGGTGGTTCAAACAAAATCGAACACAACAAAGTGTTTTACACTTCATATTTGTTACGATATGTGTGGTTTCAAACATTACTGAACGGGAATCATGGCGGACGCTTCACAAAAAGTTCCGACGCTAGGGGCCGACCTGAAAGGCCAGACGGCCATCGTCACCGGCGGCGCCACGGGCATCGGCAAGGCCATTGCCACGGCACTCGCGGCCCATGGGGTGCGCATCGTCATTGCCGATCTCGACCAGGCTGCCGCCCGGAAAGCGGCCGCGGATCTCGGATCAGGGAATGCCGCCTTCGGCATCGATGTCAGCCAGCGCGCATCGGTCGAGAAAACCTTCGCCGAGATCGAGCAGGCGCTCGGCGGCTATGAAATACTGATCGCCAATGCCGGCGTGTCGACCATGAACCGCGCCGTCGACCTCACCGACGAGGAATGGGATTTCAACTTCGCCGTCAATATCAAAGGCATCTTCCTGACCAACCAGGCGGCGGTCCGCTATTTCGAGAGGACCAAGAAGAAGGGCGTGATCGTCAACACAGCGTCTCTCGCCGGCAAGGTCGGCGCGCCCTTGCTGGCGCATTATTCCGCCAGCAAGTTCGCGGTCCTCGGATGGACGCAGGCGCTGGCGCGCGAGGTCGCGGCGCAAGGCATCCGCGTCAATGCGGTCTGCCCCGGTTTCGTCAAGACCTCGATGCAGGAACGCGAAGTGGCGTGGGAAGCCAGATTGCGCGGCCTGACGCCCGAACAAGTGATCAGGGACTATGTGAACCAGACGCCGCTCGGCCGGCTCGAAAAGCCGGAAGATGTGGCAGGTCTCGCCGTGTTTCTCTGTTCCGATGCCGCCCGCTTCATGACCGGGCAGGGGATCAATGTGACCGGCGGCGTTTACATGGGCTGATCTTGTGAGGGCGGCGGACTCTCACAAGGTGAAATGGAGCAACTCCGAGAGAACGAGGCCGGCGGCGCCGCGCAATGCCGCCCGGTCCTCGAGATCTCCCATGACGAGTTCGATATCGCCACCCGGGCGCCAAGGCACGAGATCGCGAACATGCTGAGTTATGGCATCGAGCAAGCGAGACCCGCCCCCGACGACATCGCCATGCAGGACGATGAAGTTCGGCGCCATGGTCTGTTGCAGATTAGCAATGCCTATCGCGACATTGCGGGCATAGCGGTCAAGCAGTTCCGCGGCGCCCGCGGCACCGCTCTCGGCCAGCGCAACGAGACGCTGCGAATCCATCATTTCCGCGGCAGCGAGGCCGGCGAGCCGGGCCTCGCGGCGCAGCCAGCCCAGCGTGGCGATGGTCTCCCAGCAGCCCCGGCGGCCGCAGCGGCAGATCGAGCCGTCAACGGCCACGAAAGTATGGCCAAGCTCGCCGCCGGCGCCGGCGCGCCCGCGATAGAGATGACCATCGAGGAACAGGGCGCCGCCCAGCACCTCACCCGTATAGATGACGGCGAAGTTGCGCTTGCCGCGGCCGATGCCGAACCAGCGGTCGCCGACCAGCAGCGCGCGCGGATGATGGTCGACGCGCGTGGTCAAACCGAAACGGCGCGTCAGCTCCTCGCCCAACGGGAAATGGGCCAGCAGCGGCGCCAGGTTCACGGCGACGATCGCGCCCCTGTCGGTATCGATCATGCCGCCGGCCGCCACGCCGATGCCGAGCGGCGGGCGGTGGGCGAGTGCCAGGGTCTGGCTGATCGAGGCGAAGATCGTGCGCGCCAGGATCTCGACCTCGCCGGCTTCCGGCGGGAAGTCCGCCTTGACTTCCGCCGTGATCGTGCCGCTCAGCGAAACCAGGCAGCAATGGACACTGTCATGCATCAGGAGCACGGCGCAGATCGGCGCCGCATCTCTGGCGAACCACATGGGCTTGGCCGGCTTGCCGCCGCTTCCCTTCGACGGCAGGGGATCGCCATCGACGAGCAGGCCCTGATCGATCAGGGGCTGGATGATGCCGGTGATGGTGGCGCGGTTCACGCCGACATGGCGGGCGAGCTCGGCACGGCTGGTGGGGCCGAGATCGAACAGCGCCTGCAGCACGCGGCCGCGATTGGCGAGGCCGATGGCGGAGGACGAGATCAGGCCCTGGCTTCGGCGGGGACGCGCCTCATCGAACAATTCGCTCATCGCCGTCAGACCGGCTTTTTCTTTTTCGGACGACGATCTTCCGTCGGACGCCATCGCTCTCGATCCTTTTCGACCCGGCATGGCCGGGCGAATCCTACATGCTCTGCGCGAGGCCTAGCACCGGGAAGCCTTGTCGGCGAATCCCATGGCGCTGCACCCCTCCGGCTCGCGCGCCGCCTTGACGATACCGTAAGTATGTGCAAGCATCAAACAAACATAAGAAGGTGGCAAGTTAAAAAGATCCGGTTTCCCAGGCGATGGGTCTCCAGCTCTTTCGACGGGCTCATTCTGCTGTTGCCCCAGGCAATGGCGGATGCCGGTCCTCACCAGCCGACCCATCAAAAGAAATGACCCAGACATCCGTTTGACGTCACAACAGGAGGAGGAACGACCATGATGACGACGCCTAAGATTTCCCGCCGCACCGTCTTGAAAAGTGGCGCCGCCCTTGCCGGCACCAGCGCCCTCGGCTTGAAGCCCAGGCGGGCTTCGGCGCAGGACAAGACGCTGCGCGTCCTGCTTGCCGGCGATCCCTTCTACTACGCCATCGAAGGCCTTGCCGATCAGTTCCAGCAGGCCACCGGCATCAAATTGCAGATCGAGGCGATCTCGCTCGAGGCGCTGCAGGCGCGCCTCACCTCGTCCTTCATCAGCAACCAGCCGGATGCCGATGTCATCTCGGTCGACCAGATGTGGCTCGGCCAGTATCTCGAAAGCAAATGGATCCTGCCGCTCAACGAGTTCATCAAGGCGGACAAGGACACCGACATCGCCGATTATGTGCCGCAGGCGCTCTATTCGATGAATACCTGGCGCGGCCAGGTCGGCACGCTCCCCGTGGCCACCTATGGCCAGACCGTCCTCTACTACAAGGATTATGTCGAGCAGGCCGGCGTCAAGATCCCGACCGACGGAAGCTGGAGCTGGGCCGACTATCTGGCGATCGTCGAGAAACTGAACGGCAAGGACTTCTCCGGCGCCAAGATGGCCGGCACCGTCGTTTCGGGCCAGCAGCCGGCGCCGGTCGTGCATATGTTCACGCAGCTTGCCGCCAGCATGGGCACGCACTGGTTCAAGCAATTCCCGACCGGGAAATGGGATTTCGAGCCGACCATCGATTCACCCGAAACGCTGGAAGCGCTCAAGACCTTCCAGGCGCTCTACAAGAATTCGCCACCGGAGGCGGTCGGCTATAACTGGTTCGATGCCGGCATGCGCTTCGCCAAGGGCGATATCGGCATCTTCTACTGGTGGACGCCTTACGCCTATCTGTGCAAGAAGGACGGCTATATGACGGGCAAGGATTCCGTCATCGCCGACAAGATCGGCATTGCCCGGCTGCCGACGGCGCCCGGCAAGAAGCAGGTCGTCAGCATCGGCGGCCACAGCCTCGGCATCGCCGGCAACACCCAAAATCGCGATGCCGCCTGGCAATTCATCAAATGGGCGACGTCCGCCAAGACGCAGAAGGAAATGGCCCTCTTCAACAAGTTCGGCTACCAGTTCTCCGACTTCGCGAGACCGTCCCTCTACAAGGACCCCGATCTCATCAAGATCTACCCGCATCTGCCGGGCCAGCTGGCCGATCTCGAGGAGGGCAATGGCAAGATCGTGCGGCCGCCCTGCCCGGTCTACACCACGCTCGAAGGCATCTATGGCCTCAATCTCAACAAGGTGCTGTCGGGAGAATTGACGCCGGAACAATGCCTGAAGGAAACCTCGGTGTTCTTCCAGACGATCCTCAAGGGCAACTTCCTGATCCCCTATCAGCAGGCGTCCTATGACGACACGCTCGATGCCACCAAGGCCTTGATGGCCTCGCTGGCGTAGAGAGAACGGGCGCGCGGGCCACACCTCCCGGCTCGCGCGTCCTCCACCAATCCGTCATCCCGGCGAAAGCCGATATCCATTGAACAGGTGAAAGCGGGCAGCGTTGTTCGCCTGGAGCGAATTCAGGGGATCCCGGCTTTCGCCGGGATGACGAAAAGGGCAGTAGATGAACAGCACCTTGGCCCATAGACCGCGGCGCCTGCCAGCCTTCATTCCCTGGCTGCTGATCAGCCCGTCGATCATCCTGCTCGTGGCGCTGATCGCCTTTCCGCTGCTCTTCGCCCTCAAGAACAGCTTCTATTTCTGGAACCTGCAGATGAGCCCGACGCCCATGGGCTTCATCGGCTGGGGCAATTACGAGATGGCGCTGTCGGGCGGGTTCTTCTTCGGCGCGCTTCTCAACACGCTGCTCATCACCGTCGTCGGAACGGCGATCGAATTCACGCTCGGACTCGCAATAGCGCTGCTGCTGGTCCACAAGGTGCCGGGCATGAATATGACGCGGGCCCTCCTCATCATGCCGACGACCATCGCGCCCATCGTGGTCGGCTTCCTGTTCCGCTACATGTATGACCCGGGTGGCGGCCTCATCCCGTGGCTTCTGACCTCTCTCGGCATCCCGCTGCCGCCGCAAGGCATTCTCGGCTCGAGCACCACCGCGCTGTGGGCCGTGCTGTTCGCCGATATCTGGCAATGGACGCCGTTCTTCGCCATCGTCCTCTATGCCGGACTGCTCTCGATACCGCCCGACATCATCGAGGCGGCGCGCATCGACAAGGCCTCGCCCTGGGCGATGCTGATGAGGATCAAGATCCCGCTCATCAAGAAGACGGCGATGATCGTGATCATGCTGCGCTTCATGCAGCTGTTCAACACCTTCGACCTCGTGCTGGTGCTGACCAAGGGCGGCCCCGGCGCCTCGACGCGCACGCTCGGCTACAGCCTCTATCAATATGGCCTGGTCGACTTCAATATCGGCCTGGCCAGCGCCATGACCTGGCTCATGGTCATCGTCGTCAACGCCATCATCGCGCTCCTCGTCTTCTTCGCCTTCAAGGAGTTCGACTGATGACGAGGTCCGTGCCGGCGAAAGCCGCCGTCTATGCCCTCATGCTGCTGATGCTCGTGGTCTTCATCGGGCCGATCTTCTGGTTCGTGCTGCTGGCCATCCGCCCGGCCGACACTTTCTTCACCATGCCGCCGGTCACCGCCTTCACGCCCATCTGGGATTCGGTCAATTACGCCTTTGGCGATCCCGGCAACAACCTGCCGCAGCTCTTGAACAGCCTCATCGTGGCGGCGGGCGCGGTAATGCTCAACCTGCCCTTCTCGCTGCCCGCCGCCTATGCGCTGTCGCGCTTCCGCATCAAGGGCCGCAAGCATCTGATGATGTGGTATCTGGGCCTCCTGATGGCGCCGCCGGTCGCCTTCCTCATCCCCTATTCGATCCTCGCCAGCGCTGTCGGGCTCAAGGGCAGCTATTTTTCGATGATCCTCATCCTGCAGACGCTGACCATTCCCTTCTCGATCTGGCTGTTGCGCAGCTTCATCGACGAAGTGCCGGTCGAGATCGAAGAGGCGGCGCGCGTCGACGGCGCCTCGACCGCCACCATCATCGGGCGCATCGTGCTGCCGCTCATTTTGCCCGGCGTCATCGTCACCTCGATGTTCGCCTTCGTCTTCTCGTGGAACAATGCCGCCTTCCCGCTGGTGCTCAGCAACCGCGAGACGGCGACACTGCCGGTCGGCACGCTGCGCTATTTCGGCACCGCCGGCGTCACCTGGGGCTTCATCGCCGCGGCCGCGGTCGCCGCCATGATCCCTCCCATGCTCATCTTCCTGGCGCTCGACCGCTATGTCGTGCGCGGGCTCACTTTTGGTTCAGTAAAGGGCTGACATGACTATCTCGAAGACAGGCAAAACGAAATTCGGCGTCGTCGGCGCCGGCCTCTGGGGCTCCTTCCACTGCAAGACGCTGAACGCGTTGCCCGGGGCCCAGATCGCCGCGGTCTGCGATCTCGATCCCAACCGCGCCCAGGCGATGCAAAAGGAGTTCGGCGCAACCAAGGCCTATACGGATTATCGCGAGCTCATCGCCGACCCGCAAGTCGAGGCGGTGACGGTGGCGACGCCCGATTTCGCCCATGGCGACATCGTGCTGGCGGCGATCAAGGCCGGCAAGCATGTGCTCAGCGAAAAGCCGCTCGCCACGACGCTGGCCGAAGCCGAGAAGATCGCCGAGCTTGCCGCCAAGAGCAAAGCCAAGGTGATGGTCGACTTCCACAACCGGGTCAATCCGGCCGTCCATGCGGTCAAGGAAGCGATCACAGCGGGCGAGATCGGCGCACCGCTCCATGCCTCGGCGAGGCTTTCCAACACGCTCTTCGTCCCCTTCGAGCTCCTGAGCTGGGCGGCCAAATCTTCCGCTCTGTGGTTCCTCGGCAGCCATGCAGTCGATGCCTTGCGCTTCGCGCTCAATGCCGAAGTGGTGCGGGTGCAGGCGATGAAGCGGCATGGCTTTCTTGCGAGCCAAGGCGTCGACACGGCGGATGTGCATCTGGCGCTGCTCGAATTCGACAATGGCGTCATTGCCTCGCTCGAGAACAGCTGGGTGCTGCCGCGCGACCTGCCGCTGGTCTTCGACTTCAGGGCCGAGATCGTCGGCGAGAAAGGATCGCTCGCGATCGACACCGCGCAGAACGGCACCTTCAAGAAATATACCGGTGCAGGCTTGCGGGGCGGCGACATGCTGGGCGTGACGCCGGCGGCGGGCGGGCGTATCGGCGGCTTCGTCATGGAAGCGATCGCGCGCTTCGTCGATGCGGTGACGCATGATCTGCCCGTGCTCGCCGATGCCGCGGACGGGCTCGCCGTCACCCGTGTCCTGACCGCAATCGAGGAAGCGACGCGGACCGGCGGTGCCGTCAAGCTCGAGCGGGCGCGCTGATGGCGACTTTGAGCTTCCAGTCGGTCGGCAAGCGCTTCGGCGACGGGACACTGGCGCTGTCGCGCGTCGATCTCGATGTGAAGGATGGCGAGTTCCTGGTGCTGGTCGGCCCGTCGGGCTGCGGCAAGTCCACGCTTCTGCGCAGCGCCGCCGGGCTCGAGACCCTGACCGAGGGACGCATTGCGATCGGCGGGCGGGATGTCACCGATCTCGGCCCCGGTGATCGCGACATCGCCATGGTGTTCCAGAATTACGCGCTCTATCCGCATATGGATGTGTATGAGAACATGGCCTTCGGTCTTGGCCAACGGAAAATACCGAAGGACATCATCAGGCAGAAGGTCGAGCAGGCGGCGCGAACCCTCGACCTCATGCCCTATATCCACAAGAAGCCCGGCACCTTGTCGGGCGGCCAGCGCCAGCGTGTGGCCATGGGGCGCGCCATCGTGCGCGATCCGCAATGCTTCCTGATGGACGAGCCCCTGTCCAATCTCGACGCCAAATTGCGCGTGCAGATGCGCGCCGAGCTGAAGCTGCTCAATGCCAGGCTCGGCGTCACCACGCTCTATGTCACGCATGACCAGGTCGAGGCGATGACCATGGGCGACCGCGTCGCGGTGCTGCGGCCGGTCAGCGACGAGAGCCAGAGCAATCTTCAGCAATGCGCCGCACCGCGCGAGCTCTATGAGAAGCCGGTCAATCTCTTCGTCGCCGGCTTCATCGGCTCGCCGGCGATGAATTTCATCACGGTAAGGCCTGTGCGCAAGGGCAAGACACTGCGCTGCACCATCGCCGGAACCGACATGACCCTGCCGCTTACCCCCCAGCAAGCTGCGGCGCGGCCCTTCCTCGACCAATGGATCGATCGCGATCTCATCCTGGGGGTCAGACCGGAAGCTTTCCTCTATCCCAATCCCACCAGCGGCGGCCTCCGAAGCGAAGTGCTGATCACCGAAATGACCGGGGCAGACGCCTATGTCTTCTTCGAGCTGAGGGGCACCGCGTCAAACCGGATCACCGCGCGCATCGATCCGCGCCATCTTCCCGAACGCGGTGCCGCGCTGGAGATCGGCGTCGACATGGAGCGGGTGCATTTCTTCGATCCCGGCAGCGGACTCGCCTTAAGAGGCTAATCCCTCTCATCCCGTCATTCCGGCGAAAAGCCGGGATGACGAAAATTTTATAGCGCTCAGGCTTCCTCTTCCACCGTCCAGGAATGGGTGATCTTCGCGGTCTTGGCCAACATGATCGAGGCCGAGCAGTATTTCTCGGCGGAGAGATTGATGGCGCGCTCGACCGCCGCTTCCTTGAGCTTGCGGCCCTTCAGCTTGTAGGTGAGATGGATGGCGGTGAAGATCTTTGGATCGGTCTTTTCGCGCTCGGCGGTCGCCTCGACATCGCAACTCGTCACCGCCTCGCGGCCTTTTTCGAGGATGTGCACGACGTCGAAAGCGGTGCAGCCGGCAAGCCCAATGAGCAGCATCTCCATCGGCCTTATGCCCAGATTGCGACCGCCCGCTTCCGGCGCGCCGTCCATGACGACGGCATGGCCGCTGCCCGATTCACCTACGAAAGTCCGGCCTTCCAGCCACTGGACGCGCGCCTTCATCACTTGCTCTCACACAAATAGTGTTCGTGACTGGCGTATAAACCTAGAGCCGTCCGTTGGCGAGGGCCGCGCCGATCATGCCTGCCCGGCCTTTGAGCAGGGACTGAAGGATCGGCACATCCTTGGCCGGCCGATGCCAGATACTCGAGCGCGCCGTTTCGCCGATTGCCCGCCAATAAGGCCCATCGAAGCTGACCAGGCCGCCGCCGACGACCACTCTTTGCGGGTCGAGCATGTTGACGAGAAAGCCGATGGCATTGCCCAGTACGTGCCCACCCTTTTCGAGGACACGTGTCGCTTTCGTCTCGCCACGCGCGGCAGCGGCAATGAGATCGGCGGCGGTCTCGAAAGCGAGGCCCGCCTCGCGCGCCTCGCGCACCAGGCCGGCACCGCCGGCGCGATCCTCGATGATGTCGGGCGCGCCGCTGTCGCGGCCATTGGCAAGATCGATCGGTGACATGCCGAGACAGATGGCCCAGCCATGCGCGCCATTATAGCAATCGGAGCCTCTCATCAGCACGCTCGATATGCCGGTGCCGGCATTGACGTAAACCCATTGCTTCATGTCGCGGCCGGCGCCGAACCTCGCTTCCGCCAGGGCCGCGGCATGGACGTCGGATTCGATCACCACCGTCTCGAAATCATAGAAAGCATCTCGCAGCTGCGCATCCGTCACATCGACACGATGGGCACTGACGATGCGGCCCTGATTGTCGACCAGCTCGCACAGGCCGATGCCGATCTTGGAGACCTCGGCCTCCTCGCGCATATGCGCGACGATCGCCTGCAGCCGGTCGACATAGGGCTGGCCCGTCTCGGACAGGTCCGGGGTGTCGAAGACCTCTTCGGCAAGGACATTGCCGGTGTCGAGGTTGATCAGACCGACCGCGGTCTTGCTGCCGCCGATATCGATGCCAATGGCGTTGCTCATGGCTTCACCTGATAGTGGGGCGCGACGCCGAAGACGAAGGTCGCCGGCTCCTTGCCCATGTTCCAGTATTGATGCTTCTCTCCGGCCGGGATGAAGAAGCCATCTTTGGGATGGATCTCGAACCAGGTCTGGCCGTCCTTTTCGGGGACCAGGATGTTGAGCGTGCCGGAGAGGAGATAGAGGCATTCATCGCCGCCATGCGCCTGGAGCGATGAGGCGCGGCCCGGCGCCACGCTCGAGCGCCCGGCGGTCAAATGCTCGGTCGCGGCATAGAGACCGGTGAGCACGCCCTGGTCGGCGCCGTCGAGCTCCCAAAGGAGATCGGCATCGCGCATGACCCGCATGGTCGCGCCGCTGCGCTGCTCCGAGGCCGCCAACGGCCAGCGACCGATGAAGCCATCCTGCCGGTATTTCGGCTGCTCGACATAGGGCCTGGTGCGGGCATAGGGCCCTGACGTTCCGGTCGAGGGCGGGGGCGCGAAATATTCGAGCACGCGCAAGGGCTCGGCCGACAGGCTGAAGCCGTGATGCCAGGTGTCCTTTCGGAAGAAGATCGCCTCACCCGTCTGCGCCACATGAACTTCACCGGTTTCCGGATTGGCGGACCCCAAAGTGCCTTCCAGCACATACAGGACTTCGTCCGCCCCGAAGACCGTCGGGCGATCCGTGGAATGCCGGAATGCCCCATGCGGGGGAAGGCCGAAAACCAGCTGATGGATCTTGTCGGTCGAGGCGTAAATCCAGTCATCGACGAAGCCTGCCGTTTCGTCGCCCCACAAAAACCGAGTCACGCCAGCATAGGGAATGTGGGTGGCGCCGGAAAAAGTGGGGCGGGGCGAGGACTTATAGGCCATGGGTCTCCCGACGGAACAAAGACACTTGATTTGTACTGACTGGACGGTATATTAAAACCATGGGGAAAGGCAAGACCAAGCGGAACACCCGCGACCTGATTCTCGATGCCGCCGAGATCATCGTCGACCGGGATGGCGTGAACGCCCTCACCTTCGACGCGCTCGCGGCCGAAGCCGGGGTGAGCAAGGGCACCACCCTCTATCATTTCGACTGCAAGGAAGCGCTCACCTCCGCGATGATCGAGCGCTTCGTCGCCCGTTTCGACACCGCCTGGGCGGATGCCATTCTCGAGGACAAGGAAACGCTCGGGCGCAATACCCGCGCCTATGTGACGGCGACCTTCAATGGCGAAGCGATCACCGGCAAGACCTTCGACAAGGTCAATGGCGCCATCACCGCCGCCCTCACCAATTTTCCCGAGCGCGTCGAACCGGTACGCCAGCAAGGCCAGCGCCACCAGACCGCCATCCAGACCGACGGGCTGGATCCGATCTTCGCGACGATCATCCGCATGGCCAATGACGGCCTGTGGTTCGCCGAGAGCTTCAACCTCATGAGATACGATGCGAAGCTCAAGCAGGCGGTGGCCGAGCGCCTCGTTTCCTGGACGAAACTGCAATGCCTGCCCTCCGCAGCTGAGCGTGGTGGGCCTGGTCCGGTGCGCGAATGCGATGGCACATCTGCCAATGACGCATTGCGGTCGATCACCGAATAACGAATCTCAACTTGCCATCTGGCCAGCTTCGGCCAGGATCCACTCCCTGAACAGGACCGTCTTGCGCGGCACCCGCGCCGCTTCGGGATAGACAAGATAATAATTGAAGCCCGTGGTCGCCGTCACATCGAAGGGCTGGATGAGTTTGCCTTCTTTGAACTCCTGGGTCACGAAGCCCAGATGCACCACCGCCAGGCCGTGGCCGGCGGCGGCAAGGACGGCTGCCATTTGCTGGGTCTCGACATCGACACCTGGCCGCGACAGAGCGGCGGGCGGCTTGAGCCCTGCGGCGGCGAACCAGACCGGCCACCAATCATCGCGCGGCCCGATGAAGATGCAGTCGGTAAGATCGGCGGGCGATTTCGGCTTGCCGATCTTCTCATAATAGAGAGGACTGCAGACGACGGTGAAATTGCCGCCGCCGAGCAGATGACTCCTGAGACCGGGCCAGTTTCCCTTGCCGGAACGAATCGCGGCATCGACCCTGTCATTGTGGAAATCGACCAGATGATTGGAGACGTCGAGCTTCACCGCGATATCGGGATTCTGCATCTGGAAACTGCCGATGCGCGGCGCCAGCCAGGTCGAGGCGAAGGTCTGCATGGTGGAGATCACCAGCAGATTGGTGGTCTCGCTCCTGGCCGACTGAAAGGCTTGCGTCAGATCATTAAGGGCACGGCGCACCATGGGCGCCACCGTCCTGCCCTGCTCGCTCAAGGCGACGCCGCGTGCCTCACGCAGGAAAAGCGGCGCGCCGATGAAGCTCTCCAGCAGCTTCACCTGATAGCTCACGGCCGACTGGGTCATGTTCAGCTCATTGGCCGCCCTGGTGAAATTCAGGTGGCGGGCCACGGCATCAAAGACCTTCACGGCCTGCAGGGGAGGTGTCTCAGCCATTGGGAGCCATCAAACTATTTGATGCCTGATAGCACATTTCGCATTGGAAACCATAGGAAAAGCAGATCATATTTACCATCAATTCGATGGCTTACAGGAACAATGAGGCCCGCTATGACACTCACAACCCGCCTTTCCCGGCTGTTTTCGATGGTCCAGAGCCGTTCTGCCGCAGGCCGAGCGACGCCCCGGCTCGACGCCCTTCGTCTAAGCAACCACGATCTCGCCGATCTCAATTTGCCGCCCTCCTACCGGGCCCAGATCGATTTCGACCGCAGCTTCCAGATTCCCGATCAGCATCGCTGAGCCTTATGCCCGCTTCCGCCTGCCGCGGAAACGGGCATAACCTGCGGGTTCACCAGAGTGATCCAGAAATCATTTTACTTGGCCCCGGTTTGCAACCAACCTGCGCCCGAAAATCATGCGCACGCAGGTCGCCATTATCGGATCCGGGCCGTCGGGGCTCCTGCTTGGCCAAATTCTGAGCGGTGCCGGGATCGCCAATGTCGTCGTTGACCGCACCCGCAGGGACCACATACTGGCGCGCGTCAGGGCCGGCGTCCTCGAGCAGGGAACTGTTCGCGTCCTCGATCAGGCCGGACTCGGCGCGCGGCTTCACAACGAGGGGCTCATTCATGACGGCTTCTCGCTCGCCTTCGACGAACGCGATCATCGTATCGATCTTGCCGGACTGACCGGCGGCAAGCATGTCACCGTCTACGGCCAGACCGAGATCACCCGCGATCTGCTCGATGCGCGCGAAACGGACGGCATGCTCAGTCTCTATGATGTCGAGGATGTCGTCCCGCACGACTTCGACGGTGAGCGGCCTTATGTCACCCTGATCCACGACGGCAAGCCCTTGCGCATCGATTGCGACTTCATCGCCGGATGCGACGGCTTCCATGGCGCAAGCCGGCGCGCCGTTCCCCCTTCCGCCATGACCTGCTACGAGCGCATCTATCCCTTCGGCTGGCTCGGCCTTCTGGCCGAAGTGCCGCCGGTCAGCCACGAGCTTATCTACGCCAACCATGCCCGCGGCTTCGCGCTTTGCTCGATGCGTTCGCTGAGCCGCAGCCGCTACTATGTGCAGGTGCCTGCCGGCGAAAAAGTCGAGGCCTGGAGCGATCAGCGCTTCTGGGATGAATTGCGGGCACGGCTTCCCCGCCACCATGCCGAGAAAGTGACGACCGGACCCTCCTTCGAGAAATCGATCGCGCCGCTGCGCTCCTTCGTCGCCGAGCCGATGCGTTTCGGCCGCCTCTTCCTGGTCGGCGATGCGGCGCATATCGTGCCGCCGACCGGCGCCAAGGGACTCAATCTGGCGGTCGGCGATGTGCATTATCTTTCCGAGGGCCTGTGCGAGCACTATCGCGAGGGGTCCGAGGCCGGTCTCGAAGCCTATTCGGCGCGGGCGTTGTCCAGGGTGTGGAAGGCGGTCCGCTTCTCCTGGTGGATGACGACGCTGCTGCACCGCTTTCCGGAAGCGGGTGCCTTCGAGACCAAGATTCAGCTGGCCGAGCTCGACTATCTCACCCATTCGAGGGCGGCCGCGAGCATGCTGGCCGAGAACTATGTCGGCCTGTCCTACTGAGGCAAGGCCGCCGCGACTTCGCGAATGCTGCGCACCAGGAGATCAAGCGCCGGCGAGGGCGTCGCATCGATGCGCATGGTCAGGCCGACGGAGCCCCTGGTCTCGCTGGTGTCGATGGGAAGGGATGCCAGCACGCCCTCGGCGATATCGGCTGCGACGACGCCCGCCGAAATGATCCAGATGGCGTCGGTGGCGCGCACGAATTCGCGACCGAAGGAATGCGAGATCGTTTCGATATGGCTCGGCAAGGTCGCGATGCCGTTGCGGATCAGGAGCCGGTCGACAAAGGGTCGGATGATCGATTCGCGCGTCGGCATCAGCACGACATAGTGAGACAGCTCGGGGAAGCCTGACGCTTTCTCACTGAGCAGCGGATGACCGGCTCTGACGACGAACTGCACCTCCTCGGAATAGAGATGCTCGAAGGAGAAGCCGCTCATATTCTGGGGCGCGGCGAGCCGGCCCACGACGATATCGAGCTCGCCGACGCGCAATTGCTCGAGCAGCAGGGAATTCTCGCCGGTGACGACCTTGACGCGGCTGCCAGTCGTCTCGGAGAGAAACATCATCATCGCCTTCGGCATGATGCGGGTGGAGACCGTCGGCAGCGCGCCGACGCGCAGGGGCGGTGCGGCGCCAAGGCGTTCGGCCGAGACGGAATCGATCCCTTGCCGAAGCGCCGACAAGGAGGCGCCGGCATGACGCAGGAACACTTCGCCATGGCGGGTCACCCGCATGCCGCGCCCGTCGCGCTCGAGCACGCGCACGCCGAGCGCCTCCTCGAGCTCGCGAATGGTCTTGGTCACCGCCGGCTGGCTGACATGCAGGCGATCGGCCGCCCTCATCACACTCCTGTGCTTGGCGACTTCCACGAAAGTCTGGAGATGGCGGATCTTGATGCGTTGGTCGATCATCGCTCAACCATAACTCCAATGTTAACGGAAAGGCCTAAAATATCATTTTACCTAACCAAACTAAAGTATGACAGTCGCCTCAAGGAGGCTTTCGTGAAATTCGCCCGCATCAACGGCACGGTCATCCACTACCAGCTGACCGGCGCGTCATCCGCGAAGCCCGTGATCGTCTTCATCAATTCGCTCGGCACGGACTTTCGGATCTGGGGAGCCGTCGAGCAGTTTCTGGCGGATGATTTCGCGATCCTCACTTATGACAAGCGCGGCCACGGACTGTCGGAGCTCGGCGATGCGCCGCACCGGATCGAGACCCATGCACGCGATCTCGCCGGTCTGCTCGACCATCTGGCGATCAGCCGCGCCGTGATCTGCGGCCTGTCGATCGGCGGGCTCATCGCGCAATGCCTCTATGCTCTGCGACCCGATCTCGTCAGCGCCCTGATCCTCTGCGACACGGCGCATCGCATCGGAACCGCCGACAGCTGGAATGCCCGCATTGCTGCGGTGGAGACCGCGGGCATCGCAAGCTTTGCCGATCGCGTGATGGAATTGTGGTTCACGCCGGACTTCCACAGCAAGCGGCCGGACGAGCTCGCCGGCTGCCGCATGCTTCTCGTCCGTCAGCCACCCGAGGGCTATGCCGCCGCCTGCGCCGCCATCCGCGATGCCGACTTCACCGAGACGGCACGGCGCATCGCCGTGCCGACACTTTGCGTCGTCGGCGATCAGGACGGCTCGACACCGCCTGATCTCGTGAAGTCGCTGGCCAAGCTCATTCCTGGCGCCCGCTTTGAAATCATCGCCGGGGCCGGCCATATTCCTTGCATCGAGCAGCCCAAGGCGCTCAGCATGCTGATCCGTGATTTCACCAAGACAATGGCAGGAGCATCTCATGGCTGACAGCAGCCGCACGACCGAGCGCTATCGGCAGGGCCTTGCGACAAGGCGCGCCGTGCTGGGCGATGCCCATGTCGATCAGGCGCAGTCATCGGCGACCGAGTTCGACCGCCCGTTCCAGGACCTCATCACCGAGGCCGCCTGGGGTGCCGTATGGTCGCGGCCCAACTGGACGAAGCGTGAGCGCTCGATCGTGACACTGGCACTCCTCGCGGCGCTTGGCCATGACGAGGAATTCGCCATGCATGTGCGCTCGACCGCCAATACGGGCGCCACACGCGAGGATGTGGCGGAAGCGCTTCTGCATGTGTCGATCTATGCCGGCGTGCCCGCCGCCAACACCGCGATCAGGATCGCCAAGCAGGTCTTCGACAAGCTCGATGCGGATAAAGCCGCCTGAGATGACCGGAAACACCAAGCAAATGCCGAAAGACGGCGCCTTCCTTCCGCGCGACCGCAACTGGCAGCCCCCGGCACTGGCGCCGGCGTACAAGTCTTCCATCCTGCGCTCGCCGCAACAGGCGCTGCTTAGCCTCGACAACACGCTGTCGGAGATCACCGGTCCGGTCTTCGGCCACTCCCTGCTTGGCCGTCTCGATGGTGATCTGATCCACAATTTCGCGAGGGCGGGCGAAGCGGCGATCGGCGAGCGCATCATCGTGCATGGAAAGGTGCTCGACGAAGCAGGCCGGCCTGTTCCCAGCGTGCTGCTCGAAGTCTGGCAGGCCAATGCGGGTGGGCGCTATCGCCACCGCAATGAGCGCTATCAGGCATCGCTCGATCCGAATTTCGGCGGCTGCGGACGCTGCATCACCGACGAAGCCGGCCGCTATCGGTTCCTGACCGTCAAGCCCGGTCCCTATCCCTGGCCGAACGGACCCAATGACTGGCGCCCGTCCCACATCCATTTCTCGCTTTTCGGCACGGGCTTCGCACAGCGCCTGATCACGCAAATGTACTTCGAGGGCGATCCCTTGATCTGGCGCTGCCCGATCGTGCGCAGCATTCCCGACAGGCGCGCCATCGAGCAGCTCATCGCGCTCCTCGACATGGAGAACACCATCCCGATGGACGCGCGCGCCTATGAATTCGATATCGTGCTGCGTGGCCGGCGATCGACCATGTTCGAGAACCGCCTGGAGGGAAACTGATGGCCGAAGATGCAAGGCGGTTGAAGGAAAGCGCTTCGCAGACCGCCGGGCCATATGTCCATATCGGCCTGATGCCGAACTTCGCCGGCATAGGTGGCGTCTATGATTCCGATCTCGGCAGTGCGATGGTCAATGACCGCACACTGGGCGAACGCATCACGGTGACGGGCGTGATCGTCGACGGGGCCGGCGCACCACTCAAGGATGCGCTGATCGAGATCTGGCAGGCCGACGCCGCAGGCCTCTATAACAGCCCGGCGGAGACACGCGGTGCCGCGGACCCGAACTTCACCGGCTGGGGACGCTGTGCGAGTCATGCCGAGACCGGCGCCTTCATTTTCAGGACGATCAAGCCGGGACGCGTTCCCTTCATCGACGGCCGCCCGATGGCCCCGCATATCACCTTCTGGATCGTCGCCCGCGGCATCAATATCGGCCTGCAGACGCGGATGTATTTCGCCGACGAGATGGCGGCGAATGACGCGGATCCGTTGCTTCTGCGCATCGAGTCCCGGCATCGCATCCGGACCCTGATTGCACCGCGCGAGGGCGACACTTATAGGTTCGACATCCATCTGCAGGGCGACCGGGAAACTGTATTTCTGGATATCTAGGACATGACCATTGGTGTTTTCGATCATCCCGTGCTGGGCGGCCTTCTGGGCGATGACGAGATCACCGCTCATTTCGCCATCTCGTCCGAGATCGCGGCGATGCTCCGCTTCGAGGTGTCGCTGGCAAGGGCCGAAGCGCGGGCCGGCGTGATTCCGGCCGGCGCAGCAGAGCGGATCGCCGGCGCGGCGACGAGCTTTGCGCCCGATATCGGCAAATTGCGCGGCGCGGTCGCGATCGACGGCATCATGGTGCCGGAGTTCATCAGGCAGTTGCGCGAAAAGGTGGGAGAGCCCGCCGCACAGCGCGTCCATTTCGGCGCCACCAGCCAGGATGTCATCGATACCGGCCTGATGCTGCGCCTCAAGCCGGCGCTTGCTCTTCTCGATAGCCGCCTCGGCAGCCTGGGCAAGGCCATGGCAGCACTCGGCGGGCGCGATGGCGCCAACTCACTCACCGCGATGACGCGCATGCAGCCGGCCATCACGATTTCGGCCGGCGACCGGATCACCGCCTGGCTCAGTCCCCTCGAACGCAGCCGTGACCGGCTTGCCGGGTTCCGGCAGAACGGGCTTGTCGTGCAGTTCGGTGGGGCAGCGGGCACGCTCGACAGTCTCGGCGCCGCAAGCCTGCCGGTCAGGGTCGCTCTGGCGGCCGAGCTCGGACTCGCCGACGCGCCGCCTTGGCACAGCCAGCGCGACCGGCTGGCCGATCTCGCCAGTATCCTGTCGCTCATCACCGGCAGCCTCGGCAAGTTTGGCCAGGATGTCGCGCTCATGGCGCAAGCGGGAGCTGAGATCGAGCTCAAGGGCGGCGGGCGCTCCTCGACCATGGCGCATAAGCGCAATCCGGTCGCAGCCGAAATCCTGGTCACGCTCGCCCGTTTCAACGCCACCTTGCTGGGCGGAATGCATAACGCGCTGGTTCACGAACAGGAACGCTCAGGTTCCGCCTGGGCGCTCGAATGGATGCTGCTGCCGCAAATGCTCTGCGCCACGGGAGCCGCATTGCGGCTTGGCCTTGAGCTCACCGATGCAATCGCGCGGCTGGGTGCGGTGATGCCCGCACCCAGCCAGCAAACATAATCGCCAGATTATGGGAGGCCCTGTTGATTTCATTTTTGCAAGATCGAACGGCATGGCAGATTCGGCATCATTCAGGCCATGCAAAGAGCCGATCAAACACATGGGAGGGTTGACATGAAGCGCCTGGTTCTGGCCGTTCTGGCGGCCGCAGCTTTTCAGGGTGCGGCGCTCGCCGACACCGTCAAGATCGGCGTCATCGGACCGTTTTCCGGCCCGTTCGCCCTGCAGGGCAAGAATTTCAAGGCCGGCATCGACGCCTATATGGCGATGCACGGCACGGCGATCGGCGACGACACGGTCGAGATCATCTATCGCGACGTGCCGAAGGCGGACCCGGCGCAATCCAAGGCGCTGGCCCAGGAGCTTGTGGTCAAGGAAGGCGTGCAATATCTGGCCGGCTTCTATTTCACGCCCGACGCCATGGCGGCAGCGCCGCTGCTCGAGCAGGCCAATGTGCCGATGGTGATCATGAATGCCGCTACCTCTGCCATCGTGACCAAGAGCCCGCTGGTGGTGCGCACCTCCTTCACCATCTGGCAGACCGTGACGCCGACGGCGCAGGTCGCTTTCGAAGACGGCACCCGCAAGATCATCACGGTGGTCAGCGACTATGCGCCCGGCCATGACGCGGAGAAGGCCTTCCAGGCCGGCTTCGAGAAAGCCGGCGGCACCATCGTCGAGCAGCTGCGTCTCCCGATGGCGACGAATGACTTCTCGCCGATCATGCAGCGGATCAAGGATTCGGGCGCCGAGGGCCTGTTCGTGTTCCTGCCCTCCGGTCCACCGACGCTCGGCTTCGTGAAGGCCTACAACGAGAATGGCCTGAACAAGGCGGGTATCAAGTTCTATGCGCCGGGCGATCTTACGCAGGAGTCGGATCTCCCGGCGCTCGGCGATGCAGCACTCGGCTTGCGCACCACCTTCCACTATTCGATCGCCCATGATTCGTCCGAGAACACGGCTTTCGTCGCGGCCGCGCGCAAGGCGATCGGCAACCCGGCCGAGCTCTCCTTCCCGTCCGTCGGCGCCTTTGACGGAATGCATGTCATCTACAAGATGATCGAGGCGACCGGCGGCGAAGCCGATGCGCAAAAGGCGGTCGACGCGGTCAAGGGTCTGTCCTGGGCAAGCCCGCGTGGACCGGTCTCGATCGATGCCGAGAGCCGGCACATCACGCAGAACATCTATCTGCGCGAGGTGAGCAAGGCGGAAGACGGCAGCTACATCAACAAGGAGCTGCGCACTTTCGAGAAGCAGGGCGATCCGGGGCTCGCGGCCGCCAAATAGAAAAACAGAGATGCAGAGCGCTCTCAGCGTCGCCGTCGACGCGCTGGCCTATGGCATGGTGCTGTTCGTCATCTCGATCGGCCTGTCGGTGACGATGGGCCTCATGCGCGTGGTCAATCTCGCGCATGGCGCCTTCGCCATGATCGGCGGCTATATAGCCTCCTATGCGACGCAGATGCTGGGCATCGGCTATGCCGCCGCCATTTTGTTGGCCGTCTTCGGCACGATCGCCATCGCCATCCCGATCGAAAGACTGCTCTACCGGCGCATCTATGGCGCGCCGGAACTGACGCAGGTGCTGATGACCATCGGTATCACCTTCATGATCATCGGCATCGCCAACTATGTCTTCGGACCGACGCTCAAGACCATTCCCCTGCCAGGTGAATTGCGGGGCGCGCTCGATCTCGGCTTCCGCTCGATCGCCACGCATCGCATCTTCGCCATACTGTGCGGCCTTGCGGTGGCGGCGCTGCTGTGGTTCCTGATCGAGAAGACGGCCTTCGGGATCAAATTGCGCGCCTCCGTCGACAATGCCAGCATGGCGGCGGCGCTCGGGGTCAGAACCGAGATCATCTATGCGGCAAGCTTCGCCGTCGCGGTCGGCCTCGCCGCACTTGGCGGCGTGGTCGGCGCCGAATTGCTGCCCGTCGAGCCTTATTATGCGCTGCGCTACATGGTCACCTTCCTGGTCGTCGTATCCGTCGGCGGCGCCGGCTCGATACCGGGAGCGCTTGTCGCCTGCCTTCTCCTCGGCAGCATCGACACCGCCGGACGCTATTGGTTGCCGGAATTCGGCGAGTTCTTCTTCTATCTGTCGGTGATCGTGATCATCTGCCTGTTTCCGCGCGGGCTCCTGGGGAGAAGGGCCTGATGCGGGCCGGCCAATCGACAAGGCGGGTATCGACGGATCTTGTCGGTATTGCGGTCATTCTCGCCGCCGCCGGCATTGGCTTTCTGCTGTTCCCCGACAATCTGGCACTCCTCACGCGCATCATCGCGCTGGCGCTTCTCGTTCTGTCGCTCGATCTCGTCACCGGCTATTGTGGCATCGCGACGCTCGGTCATGCTGCACTCTATGGTGCGGGGAGCTACGCGGCCGGCGTCGCGGCGGCGCATTTTGCGATCAGCGATCCGCTTCTGATGACATTGGCCGGCATCACCGCCGGTGCTGCTGCCGGCCTCGTCTGCGGGCTCGTGATTCTGCGCGCCACCGGGCTGCCGCAGCTCGTGCTTTCGATCGCGACGGTCTATCTCTTCCATGAGCTCGCCAACAAGCTCTCCTCCTGGACCGGCGGCAGCGACGGCCTGTCCGGAATTTCGCCAAGCCCCTTGCTCGGCCTCTTCGCCTTCGATCTGTGGGGCCGCACCGCTTTTGGTTTCGGCGTCGCGCTCCTGCTTGTCGTCTTCGTCCTGCTGCGTATCCTGGCGCGCTCACCCTTCGGCATGCTGTGCCGCGGGATAAAGGAAGATCCCTTGCGCATCCGCTCCATGGGCGCATCGCCCTATCGGGCCCTGGCGAAGATGTATGTCATTTCGGGTGCCGTGGCGGGCGCCGGGGGTGCGCTCAATGCCATCTCGACCCAGGTGGTCGGTCTCGACAGCCTGTCCTTCACTTTGTCGGCCGAAGCGCTGGTCATGCTGGTGCTCGGCGGCACGGGATCACTTTACGGCGCGCTGACCGGCACCGTTCTCTTCATGCTGTTCGCCGATTTCGTCTCCGCCGCCAGTCCCTTCCACTGGCTGACCATGGTGGGCGCCCTTCTGGTCGCGATCGTGCTCTTCGCGCCCAAGGGTCTCTATGGATCGATCAGCGACTATCTCGCACGCCGCCGGGGGACCGCATGAGCCCCATCCTGGAGGCGAGAAATCTGCAGAAGGCCTTTGGCGGGCTGAAGGTGATCGATGATGTTTCCTTGCGCCTTGAGCCCGGCGACCGGGTGGCGCTCATCGGGCCGAACGGCGCCGGCAAGACGACCTTCGTCAATCTCGTTACCGGCAATCTGAGGTCCGATTCGGGCGATGTCCTGATTGGCGGGGCGAGCGTCACGCATAGCGGCCCCGCCGAGCGCGCGCACCGCGGCCTGGTGCGCTCCTTCCAGGTGACCAGGCTTTTCCAGGACATGACGGCGGAGGAGCATCTGGCGCTGGCGATCCTCGAGCGTGACGGCAAGACCCATCGCCTCGCCGGCAGCTATCGCGCCATGCCGCAAGTGATGCGCGAGATCGGCATTCTGCTTTCAACGCTTGGCCTCGGCACCGTGGCCCATCGCAAGGTGCGCGAGATCGCTTACGGCCAGCAGCGTCTGCTCGAGATCGCGCTGGCACTGGCGCTTCGACCCAAGGTGCTGCTGCTCGACGAGCCGGCGGCAGGCGTGCCGCAGAGCGACACCGGCCGCATCGAAGCCGCCCTTGCCGACTTGCCGGCTGACCTTGCGGTGTTGATGATCGAGCATGATATGGATCTCGTCTTCCGCTTCGCGCGCCGCGTGGTGGTCCTGGCGGCCGGTGCCATCATTTTCGACGGTCCGCCACAAGCGGTGACGCGCGACCAGCGCGTGCGCGAGGCCTATCTCGGGAGCTATGCCAATGTCCGCCGCGCCCATTGAGGTCAGGAAACTGAGCGCCGGCTACGGCCCCACAAGGGTACTGGAGGATGTGTCCTTCTCACTTCCCGCCGGCGCCCGGCTAGCCGTGCTCGGCCGCAATGGCATGGGCAAGACGACCTTGCTCGCGTCACTGGCCGGCCAGACACGGCGCCTCGACGGCGCCATTCACCTGAACGGCGAGGACATTACCGGCATGGCGACGGCGGCGCGCGCTCATAAGGGCCTCGGCTATGTTCCACAGGCGCGCTGGGTGTTTCCGACGCTCACGGTCGAGGAAAATCTCTTCGTCGGCCTCAAGGGGCGGCCGCGAAGCGCCCTTGCGGAGGCTTACCGGATGTTCCCGCGCCTCGGCGAGCGCCGGTCGCATCTCGGCGCGCGGCTTTCCGGCGGCGAGCAGCAGATGCTGTCGACCGCCCGCTCCATTCTCGGCCGCCCGACCGTCCTGCTGCTGGACGAGCCTCTCGAAGGCCTGGCCCCCATCATCTGCGAGGAGCTGATGGCCGCCTTCGTCACGCTGGCGCGGTCCGGCGACATGACGATCATCCTGGTCGAGCAGCGCATCAGGAGCGCACTCGACTTCGCCGACCATGTCATCATCCTCGAGCGCGGTCGTATCGCCTGGATGGGCACACCGGATGAAGTCGCACGAGAGTCGCAGGTCATCGAGCGTTATCTCGGTATCGGCGGCCTGCATTAGAGTGTGATGATTTTAGAAGCGATCGCCATCAGGATAGAGCGACCATGCTGAAAGAATCAACCCTGAAAGACCGTGCGGTGACGCTCGCGCAGGATGTTCTTCTGCACTTTGCCCATGGTGTTGAGCGGCAATTCCGGGACGATGATGATGCGTTTCGGCCGCTTGTAGTTGGCGAGCCGCTCAGCCACCGTTGCGGTGATCCCGCCTTCATCCAATTGAGTCCCCGGCTTCGCCACCACCACCGCGATGACAGCCTCGCCGAAATCGGGATGCGGCGCGCCGATGACGGCGCATTGCGCAACGCCCTCGATTTCGTCGATCACCGCCTCGACCTCGGCCGGATAGACATTGAAGCCGCCCGAGATGATGAGATCCTTGTTGCGCCCGACGATGTGGACATAGCCCCTGTCGTCCCTGAAGCCGAGATCGCCCGACATGAAATAGCCATCGGCGCGGAACTCGGCCTTCGTCTTTTCGGGCGCGCGCCAATAGCCCTTGAACACATTGGGGCCCTTGATCTCGATCTGGCCGACCTCGCCTGGCGGAACTTCCGCGCCCGTTGACGGATCGGCGATGCGGATGGACGTGCCCGGCAAGGGCAGGCCGACACTGCCCGGCAGGCGTTCGCCCTCATAAGGGTTGGAGGTGTTCATGTTGGTCTCGGTCATGCCATAGCGCTCGAGAATGGCATGGCCGGTGCGGGCTTCGAATTCGCGATGCGTCGTCGCGGCCAGGGGGGCCGAGCCCGAAATGAAGAGCCGGATGTTCTTCACCACATCGGCGGTGAAGCCGGGCTGCGCCAGGAGGCGCGTATAGAAGGTCGGCACGCCCATCATCACGCTGGCATGCGGCAGCAGCCGCAGAATCTCCTCGATGTCGAAAGAGGGCAGAAACAGCATCGAGGCACCCGCCACCGCCACGATATTCGTCGCCACGAAGAGACCATGGGTGTGGAAGATCGGCAGCGCATGAAGCAGCCGGTCATCGGCGGTGAACCGCCAGAAATCCTTCAGCACCTCGGCATTGGACCTGAGATTGCCGTGGCTCAGCATGGCGCCCTTGGACCGCCCGGTGGTCCCCGACGTATAGAGGATCGCCGCCAGATCGTCATTAGCGCAGGGATGATCGGCGAAGGATGTCTCCGCCCGCGCAAGCCCTTCGAGCAGCGTGCCGTCGCCCGCAACACCCAGCGTGCGCAGATGCTGGATGCCCAACTCGGCCATTTCGGCGGCGCGATCCGGCCGGCAGACGAAGAGCCTCGGCTCCGCATCGGCGACGAGGTAGCGCAGCTCGGCCAGCGTATAGGCCGTGTTGAAGGGGATATAGACGGCACCCAGTCTCAGGCAGGCGAGATAGAGCAGCAGGGCCTCGGCGCTCTTGTCGACCTGGATGGCGATGCGATCACCGGGCGCCACGCCCATGCCGCTCAGTATGTTGGCGATGCGCGCCGTGTCCTTGTCGACATCGCCATAGGTGATGCGCGAGCCGTCAGGCCGCTCGATGAAAGTCTTCGAACGATCGGCGGCCGCCTGCGCGGCGAAAACGGAATAGAGACTCCCGGACATTACGATGGTCGCTCGTTGTCGTGTTCAGCGCTTCGGCTTCAGGCCCGTCTCTTCGAGCAGCCCCTTGCGCTTGGCGGCATAATAATAGCCGCTCACATAATAGCGCAGCGCCTTCTTCTCATTGCCGCCGGCCACCAGATAGGCGCCGGCCAGATATTTCACGCCATATTTCAGATTGGTGTCGGCATCGAGCAAGCCCTTGGCGCCGCCGCGATAACCCATGGTGCGCGCGGTCGCGAGCTTGATCTGCATGAGGCCGAAATTGCCACGATGAGCGGCCCGCGGATTGTACTTGCTCTCACGCTTGACGACGCGGTGCACCAAGGATTCAGGAACGCCATACTCCGCGGAGTATTGCGAGATCGCCGCCAATACCTCGTCCGACGGCTCGGCATGCGCCGGGCCGATAAGGCTCAGGCTCAACAAGATGGCGGCGCAAAGGCCGATGGCTCTGCTCAAGGACACTGCCCCTCTCTCGGGAATACCGTTTGCCCCCCTTACAAAGAACCGGCCGGGGCGGCAAGCGGCTTGAAATCAGCCGCCGCGATAGCCGAATCTGACGATTCCGGTGCGCATCAAGACATACATGACGGCGAAAAGGACAAAGACGAGGCCATTGGTCAGCGCGGCCAGAGCGAAGAGCTCAGGCCCCAGGCCGAAGCGCAAGGATCCCCAGGCCACCGAGGGCAAGGTCGGGATGGCGCCCAGATTGTAGAAGGAGATTTCGAGATTGTTGAACGCGAGGATGAAGCTGATCAGGAAGGCGCCCAGGAGGCTCGGCCAGATGGTCGGCAAGGTGACTTCCCAGAAGCAGCGCACCGGCGCGGCGCCGAACACCATCGCCGCATCATCCATCTGCCAGTCATAGCGAACCAGCTGCGCCAGGATGATGAGGAAGGCGAAGGCCGTGCCTTCGACCGCATTGGCGGCAATGGCGGAGAAAAGATTGCCGGGCAGGCCCAGAAGCCGCGCATTGAAGGCGAGCGATGAAATGCCGATCAGGAGTTCCGCCACGAAGAGCGGCGCCAGGAAAGCGATCAGGATCAGACCGCGATGGCGCGATGGATAGCGCAGCACGCCAATGACGCCGGCCGTCGCCAATAGCGTCGAGACGGCGCCGCTGCCCAATCCGATCAGCAGGCTGTTGGCGAGTGCATCGGCATAAAGCGCATTGTCGAACAATTCAGCATAGGCGTCCGTGGTGAAGGACGGCGGGAAGGGCCAGACGATGTCCACGGAGAAGGACGCATAGATGACATAGAGGATCGGCGCATAGAGGAATATATAGAGCAGCCAGAGCAGCAGGCTCATCGCCCTGCGGCGCCAGGCTTCGGCGCGATCGCCGACCGACGTCATCTCGTCCCCATGCCGGTGAAGCCGCTGCGCTTGAGATTGACGGTAAGGCCCATCAGCGCCAGGACGGCGAGCGAGGCCAGGAACAGCACGACACCCATGGCCGAGCCCAGCGCCCAGGTGCCGGTCTCGCCGAATTGCTGGCCGAGGCTCATGCCGAAGGACGTGGCCCGCGGTCCACCGAGGAAGCGCGGCGTCACTGCCGAAGCGAGGCAGGGAATGAAGACCAGCACGATGCCAATGGCAGTGCCGATCCAGTTCAGCGGCCAGGTCACCTCGATGAAGGCGCGCAGAGGGCCTGCGCCATTGACCTTCGCCGTTTCGAGCAGATCGAAGTTGAAATTGACCAGCGACAGATAGATCGCCGTCACCATGAAGGGGATGAAGAGATAGACATGGCCGATGGTGGCGGCCGTCTGGGTGTACATCAGGGCAGCGATCGGCTGGAAACCCAAAATGCCGAGCGCCATGTTGATGAGGCCGCCCGGTCCCAATATGCCCTGGAGCGCCGCGATCCTGAGAATGACGCCGGTGAAGAAGGGCGCCGCCAGCAGGAGAACGAGCAGCAGGCGATAGCGTCCGCCATGGCGGGCGATGAAATAGGCGACCGGCCAGGCATAGATGAGGCAGATCAGCGAGGTGGCGAGAGCGCCCAGGCCTGAGCGCAGGAGAAAGACCAGGTAAGCGGGCTCGCGCATGAGCGTGCGGTAATTGTCGAGATTCCAGTCGGCATAGAGCTCGTAGCTCTCGGTGCGCCAGAAGCTGAACATGAAGATGGCGGCGAGCGGCAGGATCAGCGTCACCAGGATGAACAGGATGCCGGGTCCGGCGAGCAGCAGCAAAGGCGGGAAGCGCTTCATGACCTGAAACACATGCCGGAGGTTTCCGGCCAGCGCAGCGATACGGCTTCGCCAATGCCGACCTTGTGGTCGCGCGACGAGGCGCTGGCGATGAGCTCGGCGCCATTCGCCAGACTCACAATGTAATTCGCGGTCTGGCCCTTGAAGATGATGTCGCGGAGCCTGCCTTCAAGGCTGTTGCCGCTGCGATGATCGCTCCGGCCTTTGCCGGCGGCACCCGCAACTTCGATATCTTCATATTTGATGAGGAACTGCGCCTTGTCGCCGGCGGCGATGTCACCCTGATGCGGCACATGCAGCGTGTGGCCCTGCCAGGCGAAGGCCACGGCGCCGTTCTTCACGGTCTCGACGAAGCCGCTCAGCCGATTGGACTGGCCGACAAAGGTGGCGACGAATTCGGTCTTCGGCCGACGGTAGACATCATCGCGCGGCCCCACCTGCTCGAACACGCCGCCCCGCATCACCGCGATGCGGTCGCTCATCGTCAATGCCTCCTCCTGATTGTGAGTGACATAGACGAAGGGGATGTTGAGCTCTTTCTGGTACCGGCGGATCTCGACCTCCATCTCGGCGCGCAATTCGCGGTCGAGATTGGCCAGCGGCTCGTCGAGCAGCAGCATGGCGGGCCTGGCAATGAGGCCACGGGCCAGCGACACGCGCTGCTGCTGGCCGCCCGACAGCTCATTGGGATAGCGCGCCGCGAGCCCCTCCAGGCGCAGGAGCTTCATCGCCCAGCGCAGCCTTTCATCGCGCGCAGCCCGCGCCACATTCTGCATGCGCAGCGGAAAGACGATGTTCTCGGCCACGGTCTTGTGCGGGAAGAGCAGGAAATTCTGGAACACCATGCCGATGCGCCGCTTATAGGGCGGCAGCTCGGTCACATCCTGGCCCGCGACCCGGACGCGGCCCGCCGACGGGCGCTCGAGCCCGGCGATGATCCTGAGCAAAGTCGTCTTGCCGGAGCCCGACGGCCCGAGAAGCGAGAAAAATTCATCCTGGCCGATATCGAGATCGATACCGTCGACGGCCCTGATCGGACCGAAATGCCGGGAGACGGATTGAAGCGACAACGAAGCCGTCTTAAGGTCTGCGCCCGCCATCGCTTCTCCCAGTCATGCGTTGCCGCCCTCGCCCCACGGAGAGAGGATATTCGATTTAAGACGCCTCGACATCCGACCAGATGCGTTCCCATTTCTCGGGCGAGGAGGGCTGGTCGAACATATGGAGCTGGCTCGCCTCGGCGCTGCGGTTCTGGAAATAGAGCGCGATCTCGTCTTCCGACATCAGCGAGCGTATATCGACCACGCCGCCATAGCCGGTCGAGCGCACGACGCGGACATAGTTGTCCTTTTCGAGGAACATATTGATCCAGGCATGGGCGAGCTCGGTGCGCTCGGAATCGGCTTCCGCGCTCACCATCCAGGTATCGACCCAGCCGAGACCGCCTTCCTTGGGCTTCAGCACATGCTCGACATCGAAATCGACCTTGCCCTCCTTCTTCAGGACCGTGAGCTTGCGATAGCTCTCGGCGAATTCGGGCGCCGCCCACACCGTCTTGGCGCGCATCAGGCGCTCGAGCGCGTCATAATCCTGGTAGCGGGTAAGGAGCAGCTTCTTCTGCTCGATCAGCAGGCGCTTGGTCTCGGCCAGCTCGTCATCGGTGAGATTGTACGGATTGAAGGGCTTGCCGTCGGGACGCGCGCCATCCTTGGTGCCGAGCTTGGTCGCGGCCAGAATGCCCATCAAGGCGATATTTTCCTCGAAGCGCGAATTGGTGGAGAAATGGCCGGCATATTTGCTGTTGAGCAACAGCTCGATCGAGCCGATGTCCTCCTTGGCGATCATCGCCGTGTTGACGGTGATGCCATAGCCGCCCCAGCAATTGGGCGCCGCGACATTGTTCTTGCCTTCCTCATCGGCGAGCAATTTGAACTTGTCGGGATGGAAGTCGGCAAAGACGCCGCTCATATTGGTGAGCTTGCCGTAGTCGAGCGCCTTGGTCAGGCCCTGACGGAAATACAGCCGGGGCCAGAAGCCATCGGCCATCACCATGTCGAAATCCTTGGTGCCGCCGACCTTGAGCTTGTTGAAGGCTTCGGAATTGCCGTCGAAGAAAGTGGGGGCGAACTTCGCCTTGAACTTCTCCTCGAAGGCCGCGATCGTCTCCTTGATCGCATAAGGCTGCCACATCAGAAGCCGCAAAGTGGGCGTGGCGGCCTCGGCCCTGCTGATGAAGGGCCCCGGCCTGCCGAGCACCAATGAGCCCAGCGCACCGACGGTCCCTGCTTTCAACAGGCAGCGCCGGGAAAATTTCCTTTCCGTCATCATCGGCATTGTTGTCTCCTCCTGAGGGTGGCTTATTTTTATCTGCACAAATTACAACATTATTGCTAGTTAATGCAAGAAAATGCTATAAACACCACAAATCTGCGCGGAACAGGAAAATTGCGCAGGGTTTTCAAGTGACTGGGAGGCCTCCATGCTCGCCGAGGAGCGGCAAAGCCACATTCTTTCGCTGGTCAAGGCGCACCGCTCGATCTCGATCACCGACATCCAGCGCACCCTCAATGTGTCGCGCGAGACGATCCGGCGCGATCTCCTGACGCTGGCCGAGCAGCGCAAACTGCGCAAAACCCATGGCGGGGCCATTTCGCTCGAATCGCATGAGCCCGACATGGCGGTGCGCCAGACCACCAATGTGGCGGGCAAGGCCGCCATCGGCCGGCTGGCCGCCAGCATGATCCCCGATGGCGCCTCGATCCTGCTCGCGGGCGGCACCACGGTGCAGAGCGCCGCCGATCACCTGGTCACGCGCCAGGGCCTCACCATCTTCACCAACTGCATCGCGAGCGCCCTCAAGCTTTCCGGACGCAACAACAACCGGGTGCATCTGCTCGGCGGCGAGATCCAGGCACAGAACCAGGCCTGTCTCGGCCGCGACGCCACCCAGATGCTGGCCAACTACTTCGCCGATTTCGCCATCATCGGCGCCGGCGCCATCTCACCGCGCGGCACACTCATGGATTTCAGCCGCGAGGAGGCCGAACTCCACAATCTCATGCTGCAGTCGGCGCAGACGGTGATCGTCGTCGCCGACCAGCAGAAATTCGGCCGCTATGCGCCGGTGCAGGTGCAGAGCCTGGAGCGTGTGCATTATCTGGTGACCGACCGCGAGCCCGAAGCCGAAATGGCAGAAGCGCTTTCACCTTTGGGTGTCGAAGTGCTTATCGCCGGCACCGACGCCAGATGACATCAGGAGACAACAATGAAGAATGAAGACATCCGCAAGCAGATGATCGCCACCTGCATTTTCATGAACGAGCGCGGCATCAACCAGGGCACGTCGGGCAATATCAGCGTGCGCGTCGATGGCGGCTTCCTGATCACGCCGTCAGGCGTCCCCTATGACGAGATGAAGCCGGCCGACATCGTCACGATGAAGCTCGACGCCTCGCATCAGGGACCGCGCAAGCCTTCGACCGAATGGCGCTTCCATCGCGACATCATGGAGAAGAAGAAGGAAGTGGGCGCCGTCATCCATCTTCACTCCATGTTCTGCACGTCGCTGTCGATGCTGCGGCGGGAAATTCCCGCCGTTCACTACATGATCGCTGCTGCCGGCGGTCCGACCGTGCCCTGCGTCCCCTATGTGACCTGGGGCACGCAGGAGCTTGCCGACTATATCGTCGGCGCGCTCCAGGACCGCCATGCCTGCCTGCTCTCCAATCACGGCATGGTGTGCATCGGCCCCACCCTCAAGAAGGCGGCGTGGCTCGCGGTCGAGATCGAGACCCTGGCGGCGCAATATTGGCGCGCCTTGCAGATCGGCGTGCCGCATATCCTGCCCGATGACGAGATCGGCCGCGTCATGGAGAAATTCAAGAGCTACGGCCAAGTCAAAGAGAAACGCGCGCCGAGCTGCTGTTAGGATTTGGAGCCGAAGGCATGTGTAATCTCCCCTCCACTTGCTCTTCGTCATCCCGGCGAAAGCCGGGACCCATTGAACAAGTGCAGTCTGGGAAGCGCTGCTCGCGTAGAAAGATTTTAGTGGATCCCGGCTTTCGCCGGGATGACGGTGTTTGGGTGTGTGCGGAAAGGCACCACGCGTGCTGATCGGCGTCGATATCGGGACACAAAGCCTGAAAGTGGCGGTGACCGATTCCCAGCTTGCCGTGAGGGGCGAGGCGAGCCGATCCTATCAGCCCTCTTTCCCTCTCCCTGGCCGGGCCGAGCAGGATCCGCGACTATGGGAAGACGCGCTCGGTCCCGCCATTGGCGAGGCGCTGGCGAAAGCCGGCTGCCCGGCCGGCAAGGTGGGCGCCATGGCCATCTGCGGCCAGCTCGATGGCTGCATTCCCGTTGACACGAAGGGAGGGCCGCGCGGTCCCTGCCTCACCTGGATGGACCGGCGCGCCACGCAGGAGCTTGCCGACATCGATGCCGATCACCTGCATGAGCTCACCGGGATCGTCGCCGATGCCAGCCATCTCGCCGCCAAGATCCGCTGGCTCAAGCGCCATGGCGGCGATGCACGGACGGCGCGCTATCATCAGCCCGTCTCCTACATGGTCGAACGCCTCACCGGTGCGACGGTCATCGACCATGCGCTGGCCTCGACCAGCATGCTCTATGGACTCAAGACGAAAGCCTATGAGGCCTCGCTGCTCGCGGCCTTCGATGTAGCGGAAACGGAACTGCCAGCCCTCGCATCCGCCGGCGAACCGGCAGGAAAGCTCACGGCGCAAGGCTCAGCGCTCACCGGCCTGCCCGCCGGCATTCCGGTCGCGGTCGGCACCGGGGATGATTTCTCCACCGCCCTGGGCGCCGGCCTAGTCGAACCCGGGAATGTCTTGGTCGCCATTGGAACCGGCGAAGTTGTCGGCGCGGTCTTTGCCGAGCCCCGCATCGACATGGGCCGGCTTGTCGAGACCCATGCCTATCCGGCGGGCGGCTATTTCATCGAAAATCCAGGCTGGCTCGCGGGCGGCGCCGTCGCCTGGCTCAAGCGCCTTCTCGGCGTCGCCGATTTCGCCGAGATCGACCGGCTTGCCGCGACAGCGCCGCCGGGCTCGGACGGCCTTATCTTTCTCCCGGCGCTGACCGGGGCCATGGCGCCCGAATGGATCGCCGAAGCGCGCGGCTGCTTCTACGGACTGACGCCATCGCATGGCGCCCCGCATCTGGCGCGCGCGATGCTCGAAGGCTGCGGCTTCGCCATGCGCGATGTCCTGACCCGGCTCGCAACGCTGGGGGCGCGGCCAGACTCGCTGACCTTGCTGGCGGGCGGCGCCCAGAGCCGGCTGTGGGCGCAGATTCGCGCCGATATCGCCCATCTGCCGGCAACGCTTCCGCGGCATGCCCATAGTTCGGTCATCGGGGCCGCCATGCTGGCCGGCGTCGCCTCGGGCTGCTTCACGGATCTCAAGCAAGCCGCAGCACTTCTGCCGCCGCCACAAGAGCAGCTTTTGCCCGACTCGCTGGCGGCCGCGACGCTCGACCAATCCTATCAGCGCTATTTGACCCTTTTCTCAGCTCTCAAACCCCTCTTCCCGCAAGCCTGAAGCCATGCCGCAACAAGACAAGATCACCCAACTCCTCAATGGCACTTACGAAGACCCGGACGGGCTCGGCCGGCAAAGAGTGACGACGCGATCGCTCGTCATCAGGCCGAGCCTCGTCGGCATGGAGCGCGATCTCGTCAAGGCGCTCGAATTCGATTCGCATATCGCCATTATCAGCGACAAGACTACCCATGCGATCCTCGGCCGGCGGGTGGAGCAGGCTTTGTTCGGCATCCATCATGTGCAGAGCATCGTACTCCCCGATGCGCCGCATCCCGATGACGAAACGGTCGCGAAAATCCGCCAGGTGACGCGCAGTGCCGGCGCGCTGATCGCCATCGGCTCGGGCACGATCAACGATCTGTGCAAATATGCGAGCGCCCGGGACAGCAAGCCCTATGCGGTCTTCGCCACGGCGCCGTCGATGAACGGCTATACGTCGCTCAACGCCGCCATCACCGAGCATGGCCACAAGAAATCATTGCCGGCGCAGGCGCCGCGCGGCGCCTTCTTCGACCTCGCTATCCTCGCGGCAGCACCGCCTCGCCTGATCCGCTCGGGCCTCGGCGACAGCCTGTGCCGCGCCACATCGCAGGCGGACTGGCTGCTCGCCCATCTGCTTCTCGATCAACCCTACCGGCAGTTGCCCTACGCGCTTCTCCGCGATGACGAGAAGCCGCTCTTCGACCAGTCGGAGGCGCTGATGGCCGGCGATATCGCGGTCATGGAACGGCTGGTGCGCACGCTCGTCCTGTCGGGATTCGGCACCGCGATTTACGGCACGAGCCAGCCGGCGAGCCAGGGCGAGCACCTGGTCAGCCATTATATCGACATGCTGGGCGATCCCAGGCGGCCGCTCGTCTATCATGGCGAGCAGATCGGGGTCACCACATTGTCGCTGGCGCGCCTGCAGCAGGGAATGCTGAAGTCCCGGCCGACGCTGACACCCGACACCGAGACCAAGGAAAGCTTCATCGCCCGCTATGGCGATGTGCTGGGCCCATCATGCTGGGATGATTTCGCCCGCAAGCGGCTCGACGCCAAAGCCGCAGGGATGCTCAATGACCGTCTTGCCGGTGCCTGGCCGGAGATGCGCGACCGCATCGCCTCGATATCGCTCGATCCCGACTATCTGGCTACCGTGCTCAAGAATGCCGGTGCGCCCTTGACGCCGTCGGCGATTCATCTTCCACGTCCCTTCTATGAGGATGCGCTGCTGCGCTCGCGTGAGATCCGCAATCGCTACACCTTCCTCGATCTTGCGGTGAATGCGGGCAAGCTTCAGCCCGCTCTGGCAAACCTCTAATCTTTGAGAAAGCGCGAGACGATCTTCTCCTCGCCCAACAGGCCGCGCGGCCGGAAGACCAGCAAAGCGGCGAGCGCCACGCCGATGAACACGATCTGCAGGGCCGCGGCGCGCGCCTGATATTCCGCCGGCACGAAAGCGGCGAGCAGCGCACCGGACGCGCTCCACAATCCCCAGACCAGCACAGCGCCCAGCAGCGCACCCTTGTTGTTGCCGGAGCCGCCGATGATCAGCATCGCCCAGACCTGGAAGGTCATGGCCGAGACATAATTCTCCGGCGCGATGAAGCCGATGAAATGCGCGCCGATCGCACCGCCCAGCCCCATGATGGCGGAACCCAGCGCGAAGGCCTGGATGCGGAAGAGATTGGCGTTCTTGCCCAGCGACTGGGCTGCCGTCTCATCCTCGCGGATGGCGCGCAGCACCCGGCCCCAGGGGCTGCGGGTGAGGCGCTCGAGGCCATAATAGAGGAGCGCCGTGACCAGACCGACGAGCAAGAGGTTTGCCAGGTTGAAGATCACCGGCTGGTCCTCGAGGCCGGCAAAGGCGCGCGGAATGAAGCCGATACCGAAAGGCCCGCCGGTCAGCGTCTCGGCATTAAGGGCGACGAGCTGGATGGCAATGGCGATGCCGAAGGTGGTGATGGCGAGATAGTCGGCGCGGAGCCGCAAGGTGATGGCGCCAATGAGTGCCGCAGCGGCGCCTGCGACAAGCGGGGCGGCAATCCAGCCCAGCCACACCGGCAGGCCGAAGCCGCCGAAACGGCCGGCTGCATCGGGTGTGGTGAGAAGGGCCGATGTATAGGCGCCGATCGCCACGAAGCCGGCGACGCCGACATTGAACAACCCGGTCTGGCCCCATTGCACATTGAGGCCGAGGCAGATGATGCCATAGGTGAGCGCCGTTACCAGGAAGAAGGCGGCATAAGCGAGGATATCGAGCATCACTCGCGCACTCCGAATATGCCGGCCGGGCGGATGAGCAGCACCGCGATGAGGATGAGGAAGGCGATGGCGGCGCGGTAGTCGGCACCCACGACCTGGACGGCGGCGGCTTCCGCGATGCCGACGATCAGGCCGCCGAGCACCGCGCCCGGCACGCTGCCGATGCCGCCCAAAATCGCCGCGGCGAAGAGCGGCAGCAAGAGGTCGAAGCCCATGAAGGGCCTGACCTGCACCGTGATGCCGAGCATTACGCCCGCGGCGCAGGCGAGTGCTGCGCCGATCATCCAGGTGGCGCGGATGACGCGATCGACATCGACGCCCGCCACCCGCGCCAGCACCGGATTCTCCGACACGGCGCGCATGGCGCGGCCGATCGGGCTCTTCGTCATGAAGCGCTCCATGGCAACGACCAGGATCACGGTGAGAAGCAGGAGGAAGAGCTGGTCGGGGGTCAGCCTGATGCCCAGACCCAGAGGTAAGGCGATCTGGATATCGCGCGAAAAATACTTGGGCTCCGAGGTGAAGAGGAATTCAAGCAGGCTTCTGAGCGCCATCGAGGCGCCGAAGCTCGCCATCACCATGACGATGGCATTGCCACGTTGGCGCAGCCTGGCGAAGAGGATGCGGTCAAGCGCGAGAGCCACGAGGCCGGTGAGAAGAGCGGCGATCACGCCCGCCAGGATCACCGGCCAGCCGAAGGACAAGGCGCCCAGCGTCCCCGATCCGCCGACAAGGGCGCCGATCGCCGCGGTCAGCAGCAAGGTGAAATAGGTGCCCCAGGCGAGAAACTCGCCATGAGCGAAATTGGCGAAGCGCAGGATTGAATAGGTGAGCGTGACGCCGATCGCGCCAAGCCCGATGAGCGCCCCCATGATGAGGCCGTCGGCAATGAATTGCAGATTCATGCCGCACCTCGCGCCGGCGCCAGGCCCAGATAGAGTTGGCGGATCTGGGGATCACTGGCGATGTCGGCTGACCTGCCTTCATGCGCTGTTCTGCCCTCCGCCAGGATGATGGCGCGATCAGCGAGCGCCAGCGCCGCCTTGGCATTCTGCTCGACCATCACGATGGTGATGCCGCGCTTGCGGATATCGGCGAGCTTGGCGAACACCTGGCCGACAAGCTTGGGCGACAGCCCGGCCGAAGCTTCGTCCAGCATCAGGATGCGAGGCCCCGCAATCAAGGCGCGCGCCACCGCCAGCATCTGGCGCTGGCCACCCGACAGGCGGCCGGCGGCGAGGCTGCGCTGGCGATCGAGATCGGGAAAAAGCTTCAGCATCTCCTCGATCTTCGCCGCGCGCTCCGGCTTGGGCAAAATATCGGCGGCGAGGCGCAGATTGTCGGCAATGGACATCAGGGTGAAGACATTCTCGGTCTGCGGCACGAAGCCCAGGCCCTGGCGCGCCAGTAGATGCGCCGGCATGCGGGTGATGTCCGAACCGCCGAGCTTCACGGTCCCGGCGAATTTCGGCACGAGGCCGGCGATGGCCTTGATGAAGGTCGACTTGCCGGCGCCATTGGGCCCGAGAATGGTGACGATCTCGCCCGCTTTCACTGCGAGGCTGACGCCGCGCACGATGGCGGCGCCCGGCTCATAGCCGGCCGCGAGCCCTTCGATGGCGAGGAGAGGCTCGCTCATGCCGCACCGGTGCCGAGATAAGCGTCGATGACCATGGGATCGCGCACGACATCCTCCGGCATTCCCTCCGACAGCAGG
The DNA here is from genome assembly GCA_003576695.1 of Taklimakanibacter lacteus. GTDB lineage: Bacteria > Pseudomonadota > Alphaproteobacteria > Rhizobiales > Aestuariivirgaceae > Taklimakanibacter > Taklimakanibacter lacteus. Next base: position 195,398 of record QOZQ01000002.1, on the reverse strand, counting down.
CGGCCCGCGGCCAGGACGAAGACATGGCCGCAGAGCCTGGCCACCAGATCCATATTGTGCTCGATGATGAGGAAGGTGACGCCGCGCCGGTTGATCTCGAGCACGCGCTCTATGATGGCGTCGAGCAAAGCCGGGTTGACGCCGGCGCCCGGCTCGTCGAGCAGGATGATCCGCGGATCGGCCATCAGCACGCGGCCGAGCTCGAGCAATTTGCGCTGGCCGCCGGACAGCACGCGTGCCGGCTCGCGCGCCAGCCGCGCTAACCCTAAGAATTCCAGATGCGCCATCGCCTTCTCGGCATTGGCGCGCTCCTCGCCTGCGACCCGGCCCGGCATCACCCAATTGGCGAAGAGGCGTTCGCCCGTCTGCGCCTGGGCCGCCGCCAGCATGTTCTCGATGAGCGTCATCTCGGCAAAGGGCCTCGGTATCTGGAAAGTGCGGCCGAGCCCGCGGGCGAGGCGGCGATGCGCACCTTCCCGCGTGATTTCAGCCCCTTCCAGATGGATCGCGCCTTGCGAGGGCTTCAAGGTGCCGGCGATGAGATTGAACAGCGTGGTCTTGCCGGCGCCATTGGGTCCGATCAGACCGACAATGCCGCCCTTGCCGACCTTCAGCGATACGTCGGATACGACATGAGCGCCGCCGAAATGCTTCGACACGGACCGGACTTCCAGCATACCCCTTCCCCTTAAATATATGTAGCTGTTATCATTCCTCCCGCTTCATCACCAGAGGATGGATTGTTCATGGCCGCTGTCCCTGACGACAGTTTCGAGCTTTACGACCTGCGCGTGGAAGTGGTGGCGCCGGAAGGGGCCAGGCTCTATTGCGGCGCGAAGGTCGGTGATTATTTCGAGCTCAAGGGCGAGATGCTCTATCTGCCGGAGGGCCAGGGCATCTCCATCTATTCGCTCGCCTCGGTGCTGCCGCTGCTGGCCGCCAAGCAGCGCGAAACCCATCAAAACGACTGGATGACGAGCGATGCGGACATCGCCTGTCCCGATCCCAACTGCCCGAGCCGGCTGCGCATCACAAGGCTCGGCAAAAGGCGCTTCCGGCATTCCGAGACCACCGCCGTCAAGCTCGACCAACCATGACCGAGTTCTTCGACCTGCGCCCAGGCTATGCGATCTCGCGCGTCATTCGCGGCGGCTGGCAGCTCGCCGGCGGCCATGGCGCGGTCGACCGGCAGATGGCGCTCGATGATCTCATCGCCTTCGCCGAAGCCGGCATCACGACCTTCGACTGTGCCGACATCTATACCGGCGTCGAGGAGATCATCGGCGCGTTCCGCACCGCCTATCGCAACAGCCATGGGCCTGAGGCCTTGGCGCGCATCAAGGTCCACACCAAATTCGTGCCCGATCTCGATATCTTGCCGGTGATCTCGAAGCGCCATGTGCAAGCCGTCATCGATCAGTCGCTCGGACGCCTCAATATGGAGCGGCTCGATCTCGTGCAGTTCCATTGGTGGGACTATGCAATACCGGGGGCTGGCGAGGCTGCTCGCTGGCTCACGGAGATGCAGCAGGACGGCAAGATCGATCTCCTGGGCGGCACCAATTTCGACACACCGCATTCGGCCGAGCTGATCGCCCGGGGCTTTCCGCTCGCCAGCATGCAGGTGCAATATTCGCTTCTCGATGCGCGCCCGGAAAACGGCCTCGTCGCGCTGTGCCGCGCGCATGATGTCCATCTCCTCTGCTATGGCTCGGTGGCGGGCGGCTTCCTGAGCGACCGCTGGCTGGGCAAGAGAGAGCCCAAGCCTCCTTTCGAGAACCGCTCGCTCACCAAATACAAGCTCATCATCGATGATTTCGGCGGCTGGGATCTGTTCCAGGAGCTGCTCGCCACATTGCGCCGGATCGCCGATGCTCATCGAAGCGATATCGCCACCATCGCCAGCCGCGCGATCCTCGATCGCCCGCAGGTCGGCGCGGTCATTGTCGGCGCGCGCAACCGCTCGCATGTCGCCGCCAACCAGGCCATCTTCGCCCTCCGGCTGACGCAAGCCGATCATGCCGCGATCGCTCATGTGCTGCGGCAAGCCAGGGGACCTGAGGGCGATACATTCACGCTTGAGCGCGACCGAAACGGACGGCATGGGTCGATCATGAAATACAATCTCAACAAGGAGGCGTCATGACACCGCTCGGGCAAGCCGCGGCGCGCGAAGTGGTCGAGCTGCATGCCTATTTCGTCGACGTCTTCACCGGCCGCAACCGCGATTTCAGCCGCTGCGAGAAGGCCCTGGCGCTGGATATGGCGATGGTGACGCCGGAAGGCCGGCGGGTCAACCGGCCGCAGATCATCACGGCGCTCAAGAAGGCCACGGCGCGGGCCGATTTCCGCATCGCCATCCACGACATCAGACCCCTCCACGAGACCGCACAGGACATCTTGCTCCAATATGTCGAGGAACAGTATCGTGACGGCGAGACGTCAAAGCGCGTATCGGTGGCCCTGTTCGAAGCCGCCCCCGGAGCGCCCTGCGGCGTCGTCTGGCGCTATCTGCAGGAAACCTGGATCGCAGATTGACAAGAGGCGGGCAGGCCCGCCCAACAACAAGGACGGAGGAGGAAGACACATGAAATATGCATTTTTGGCCATGACCGCGTTGGCGGGCGTGGCGCTCATGTCGGTGCCCGGCAAGGCCGCCGATTGCGATATCACAGTCGGTCTCGTCATGGAGCTGACGGGGCCAGCCGGCGAGTATGGCCAGGCCGGGGCCAAATCGGTCGAGATGGCGTTCCGCGACATCAATGATGCCGGTGGCGTCATCAATGGCTGCAAGCTTCTGACCGACACGCGCGACAGCCAGAGCCAAGGCAATGTGGCGGTCGATGTGGCGGCCCAACTGGTGCAGGTGAAGAAGGTGCCGGTGCTCATCGGCGGCATCATCTCGTCCGTCTCGATCCCGATCCTGACCTCGGTGACCGGGCCTGCGAAAGTGGTGCAGGTCTCACCCGCTTCCTCCTCGCCGACGCTGAGCGCGCTCGGGCGCGACGGCAAGACCAATGGCGTGTTCTTCCGCACCATCACGTCGGATGCGCTGCAAGGGGTCGCTGCCGCCAAATATGCGCTCGACCAGGGCTTCAAGAAGCTCGCCGTCATCCATGTGAACAACGACTTCGGCGTCAACATGGTGGCCGAGTTCTCGAAAGCCTACAAGGCGCTGGGCGGCGAGATCGCCTCGGTCACGCCCTATAATGAGAAGCAACCCAGCTACCAGGCGGAAGTCACCGCAGCCATGGCGGGCTCGCCCGACGGGCTTTATCTCATCTCCTATCCGGTCGATGGCGCCACCGTCGCCAGGCAGTGGATCTCGCAAGGCGGGGTGGCGAAGTTCCTGCTCAATGACGGCATGAACAGCAAGGACTTCATCGCCAATGTCGGCGACAAATATCTCGAAGACGCCTATGGCACCTCGTCGGGCACCAGCCCGACGCCATCGACCGATTACTTCATGAAGAACTACAAGGAATTCTCCGGCATCGACCCGTCCAACCCGGCGGCCGACCGCTCCTATGATGCGGGCGCCATCGTCGGGCTCGCCATTGCGCAAGCCGGCAAGCCCGACTCGGCGGCGATCAAGGAGGCGATCAACAAGGTGCTTGATCCCAGGGGCACGGTCATCCATGCCGGCAAGGAGGAGTTCGCCAAGGCGCTCGCTCTGATCAAGGAAGGCAAACCGATCAAATATGAAGGCGTGATCGGTCCCGTCTCCTTCGATCAATATGGCGACATCACCGGGCCGTTCCGCCTGTGGCGCATCCAGAAAGGCGAGGTCACGACGGTCGGCGAGATGACGACTGCCGATGTCGACGCGATCAAGGCCAAGATCGGCAACTGAAGCGGGCTCTCTAAGACATTCCCCCTCTCCCGTTGCGAAGCAATGGGAGAGGGTGCCCGAAGGGCGGGTGAGGGCTCTTCGTGCAATTATGCCGCCCTTTGCGGCTTGGATTTCTTCCAATAAAGAGCCCTCATCCGGCGCTTCGCGCCACCTTCTCCCATGCTGCGCACGGGCGAAGGGAAACTATGAGAGAGTAATGACCCGCCGTCCCGACCGCATCACGCTTGCGCCCGATCTCGAAATCAGCCGGATCCTCTGTGGTCTTTGGCAGATCGCCGATATGGAGAAGGATGGCCGGGCTCTCGATCCCGCCGCCCTCGCCCTCGACATGAAGGCCTATGCCGAAGCGGGTTTCGACACATTCGACATGGCCGACCACTATGGCAGCGCCGAAATCATATCCGGCCATTTCAATGAGCTTCATCGCGCCGGCAAGGTGAGAGCCGACCGACCGGTGCTCGCCACCAAATGGTGCCCGACACCCGGACCGATGACGCCCGACGTGGTGCGCGCCGCGGTGGACAGGGCCTGCGGGCGCCTGTGCGCGGACAGGATCGATCTCCTCCAGTTCCATTGGTGGACATTCCAGCATCCGGGCTGGATCGATGCGATGAAGGAACTCACCCGCCTCAAGCAGGAAGGCCGCATCGGCCATCTCGGCACCACCAATTTCGATACCGGCCATCTGCGCCTGCTGCATGACCACGGCATTCCTCTCGTCACCAACCAGGCCTGCTTCTCGCTGCTCGACCGGCGCGCTGCGGGAGATATGAGTGCGTTCTGCGCCAAATCGGGCATCGGGCTTCTCGCCTATGGCACGCTGGCGGGCGGGCTTCTCACCGAGAAATGGCATGGAAGGGCGCGGCCCTCTCAGGCCGCCGACTGGAGCACGATGAAGTATCTGCGCTTCGTCGATCAGATCGGCGGCTGGGACGCGCTGCAGGCGATCCTTTCCGCCGCCCATCAGATAGCGCAAAAGCATGGCGTCTCGATCGGCAATGTCGCGACGCGCTGGGTGCTCGAGCAGAAGGCCATCGCCGGCATCATCATCGGGGCAAGGCTCGGCGAGCGCGAGCATCGGGCCGACAATCTCAAGATCTTCGATTTCGCGCTCGACGCGGATGACCATCGTGTGCTCGATCAGGCCCTTGCCCTGACCACGCCGATCCAAGGCGATTGTGGCGATGAATACCGGCGGCCGCCTTTCCTCACCGCCTCCGGCGATCTCAGCCACCATCTGGCGGCCTTCCCGAAAGTCTATCAGGCCGAGCCGATGCCGGAGCGGCCGGACCGGCTGCGCATCGACACGGGCAGCATCTGGGAACCGCTGGCCGGCTATAGCCGCGCCGTCAAGGTCGGGAACCGCATCCTGGTCTCGGGCACGACCGCGACACATGGCGCAGGCGAAGTCATCGCCCCAGGCAGCCCGGCGAGCCAGGCCGTCTATATCCTCGACAAGATCCGCGCCAGCATCGAGGCGCTGGGCGGCGAGATGGAGGATGTGGTGCGCACCCGCGTCTATCTGCGCGACCAGAATGACTGGGAAGAGGTCTCCAAGGCGCATGGCCGCGTCTTCGGGCATATCAGGCCTGCAAACACCTTGCTCGCCGCCGGCGCGCTGATCGGGAATTATGATGTCGAGATCGACGCCGAGGCTATAATAGATTGATGAAGACACGGACCGAATTTCCACGCGCCATCCGCATCATCGAGCATGCCGAGATTCCGCTGTCGGACGGGGTCAAGCTGTCGGCGATGATCTGGCTGCCGATCGATGCCGAGGAAAGGCCGGTTCCCGCCATCCTCGAATACCTGCCCTATCGCAAGCGCGACGGTACGACCGAGCGCGACGCGCTGAACCATCCCTATTTCGCCGGCCACGGTTATGCCTCGCTGCGCGTCGACATGCGGGGCGCCGGCGATTCCGAAGGTGTTCTCAAGGGCGAATACCTCAAACAGGAGCAGGATGACGCGCTCGAGGTGCTGAAATGGATCGCCGCGCAATCCTGGTCGACCGGATCGGTCGGCATGATCGGCATATCCTGGGGCGGCTTCAACGGATTGCAGATCGCGGCGCGCCGCCCGCCCGAGCTCAGGGCCGTCATCTCGCTGTGCTCAACCGATGACCGCTATGCCGATGACATCCATTTCATGGGCGGCTGCCTCCTCGTCGACAAATTCGCCTGGGGCTCGACGATGTTCAGCATCAACGCGACCCCGCCCGATCCCGCGCTGGTCGGTGACAAATGGCGCGATCTGTGGATGGGCCGGTTGAACGAGTCGGGTTTCTGGCTGGAAGAATGGCACCGGCGGCAAAGGCGCGATGAGCTCTACAAGCACGGCTCGATCTGCGAGGACTATGGCGCCGTACAGTGCCCGGTCTATCTGGTCGGCGGCTGGATGGATGGCTATTCCAACGCCATCTTCCGCATGATGGAGCATCTCACATGCCCGAAGAAGGCGCTCATCGGTCCGTGGGCGCATAAATACCCGAATTTCGCCGAGCCCGGGCCGCGCATCGGCTTCCTGCAGGAAGCCTTGCGCTGGTGGGACAAATGGCTGAAAGGCATCGAAACCGGCATCATGGACGAGCCGCCTTTGCGCGCCTGGATCCAGGACCCGGTGCCGCCGCGCAGCCACTATAAGGAGCGTCCGGGGCGCTGGGTCGGCGAGGCAGGCTGGCCGATCAAGGGGGCGAAGCCGCTCAGCCTCACGCTCGGCGACCATGTCCTGACCGAAGCTCCGCAACCGAGCGATCTCACGCTCGCCATTTCCTCGCCGCAGACCATTGGCCTTGCCGCCGGCAAGTGGTGTCCCTATGGGCTCGAGGCAGACGAGCCGGGCGACCAGCGCGAGGAGGCCGGCGGCTCGCTTGTCTTCGACACCCTGCCCCTGATGCAGCCCCTCGATCTCCTCGGCGCGCCGGTGCTCCATCTCGATGTCGCGGCCGACCGGCCCAATGCCTTTGTCGCCGCAACCTTGTCGGAGGTACTGCCCGATGGATCGGCGACGCGGCTCACCTATGGGCTTCTCAACCTCACCCATCGCGACGGGCATGTCGATCTGAAGCCGGTGGAACCCGGCAAGCGCTACAAGGTGGCGATCCGCCTGAATGACTGCGGGCAGCGGATCGGAACCGGCAACCGGCTGCGGCTCGCGCTGTCGACGGCCTATTGGCCGATCGTCTGGCCCTCGCCCGAGACGGCGACCCTCAGCATCAAAGCGGGCGTGAGCCATCTCGATCTGCCGGTGCGGGCGGAACGCCCCGAGGATGCGCAGCTTCCGAGCTTCGCGCCGGCCGAGAATGCGCCGGCGCTGCGCAAGACGGCGCTGCGCCAGGGCGCCAGCGCCTCCACCATCACGCGTGATCTCAAGAGCGGCGATGTCGAGATGTATCGCCTGCAGGATGACGGCCTCACCCAGATCGACGCCTATAACTGGACCTATGGGGTAAAAGCGGAGAGAACCTATCGGATCCATCCGGATGACCCGCTTTCAGCCACCGCCGAAACAAAATGGCGCAAGGAATATAAGCGCGACGATTTCCATATCGCGGTCGAGGCAACGACCAATATGAGCGTCACCCGCACCGAGCTGGTGCTTACCGGCAAGCTTGTCGCCCGCGAAGGCGATGCCGTGCCGTTCTCGCGCGAATGGTCATATCGAATACCTCGCGATCACCTTTGAGAGTGCAGGGTTGCCAAGCTCTCGTCTCCTGGCGCATCCTGTCCGGCGCATAAGCGAGGAAACAGGGAGAGCGGAAGATGAGTGGGCTAAGCAGACGCCAGATCCTGGCCGCGATGGCTGCGGCAGGCTTTTCACCGGCCTTTTATTCCAGAGCTGCCTTGTCGGCCGACGGCAAGACGCTCAAGGTACGCTCCTATGCCGACATCCAGAATCTCGATCCGGCCTTCCGCAAGGGAGCGCCGGAAGACGACATCATGCGCAACATCTTCGTCGGCCTCGCCGACATGACGCCGGGCGATGTGTGGAAATGGAAGCTCGATGCCGCCAGCCGGCTGGAGCAGACCGACCCGACCCATATCGAATTCACGCTGATGGACGGACTCGTCTGGACCGACGGGCATGGAGCGGTGACGGCGGATGACGTCAAATTCTCCTTCGAGCGCATGATCGATCCCAAGCTCGATGCGGTCTACAAAGGCGACTGGGAAGCGCTCGACCATGTCGAGGTGAAGGACGAGAAGTCCGGCACCATCGTGCTGAAGGCGCCCTTTCCGCCTTTGTGGAATGTCGGCCTCGTCTTCGGTTCCGGCCGCATCGTGTCGCGCAAGGCGGTGGAAGCCGTGGGCGGCAAGTTCGACACCAAGCCTCCGGCGCAATGCGGGCGCTATCTGCTGAAAGAATGGCAGCCCAAGCAGCGCGTCGTGCTGGCGCGCAATCCCGACTGGAAGGGCGAAGCGCCGCAATTCGACGAGATCCATGTCATCCCGATCGAAGACGAGAAGACGGCGGAGCTGGCGCTCGAGGCCGGCGACATCGACTATACCTGGATCGCGCCAAGCTCCATTCCGCGTTTCAAGCAGACGCCGCCCAAGGGCGGCAAGATCGCGGTCAAGCCGTCGCTCGCTTATGTGTGGCTCGGCATGAATGTCGAGGCGCCGCCCTTCGACAAGCTTGAAGTGAGGCGCGCCGTACAGCAGGCGATCGATGTGCCGAGCGTGCTCGATGCCGCCTATTTCGGCGCGGCGGAACCGGCGACCGGCATCATTGCGCCAGGCCTCATCGGCCATCGCGAGAAGAACATCTATGGCTATAATCCGGATGCGGCGCGCGAGCTCCTGAACAAGGCCGGCCTGGCTTCAGGTTTCGAATGCACCATCGACATCCTGAACAAGACCGAGCAAGTCAGCGCCGCCCAGGCGGTGCAGGCCAATCTGTCCGAGGTCGGCATCACCGCCACGATCCAGCAGCATGATTCCGGCACCTTCTGGAGCCTGGGCGATCAGAAATCGGGCGATGCCTGGAAGAAGATCCAGATCATCATCAACCGCTTCTCGATGCAGCCCGATCCTTCATTCGCCACCGACTGGTTCACCCCGGAGCAGATCGGCGTGTGGAACTGGGAACGCTGGAACAGCCCGGAATTCGGCGAGCTCAACAAGCAGGCGAAGGTCGAGCAGGATGAAAAGAAGCGCAATGACATGTATGTCCGCATGCAGGACCTGATGGAGGAGGGAGGCGCCTATGTCTTCCTCACCCATGGCGTGACCGGCATCGGCTATAGCGACACGATCACGCCGGCGCTCCTGCCCCATGGCGGACCGATCTTCCATGCATTCAAGAGTGCGTAAAACGCGGCGCGCGCTCTCCGTATTTTCCCCTTCTCCTGCGCGAAGCGTGGGAGAAGGTGGCCGAAGGCCGGATGAGGGCTCTTCATCGGCTGAACAAAGATGTTGAAGAGCACTCGCTACGTAAACAGAGAGCCCTCACCCGCCCTTCGGGCACCCTCTCCCATGCTGGCGCACGGGAGAGGGGGAATATCTAGAGATGGTGAGGCTAAGTAGACATGCTCACCTATACCCTGAAGCGCGCCGGTCTTGCCGTCATCATCACGGCGATCTCGCTTATGCTTCTCATCAGCATGATCCAGCTCATTCCAGGCGATCCGGCGGCGGTGCTCCTGGGGCCGCTCGCATCGCCCGAGATGCGCGAAATGTTCCGCCAGCAAATGGGGCTCGACCAGCCGGCCGTCATCCAGATCGTGCGCTTCTTCGGCCGGGTGCTGACCGGCGATCTCGGCACCGACGTACTGACCAACCGGTCGGTACTGGTGACCGTCATGGAGCAGCTTCCCTTCACGCTGGCGCTCGTCGCCGCCAGCATCGGCTGGTCGGCATTGCTCGGCATTCCGCTCGGCTGCTTCGCTGCGATCTACAGAGGCTCGCTCGCCGACCGGATCGTCGGCATATTGTCGGTGAGCTCGATCGCACTGCCCGCCTTCGTGGTCGCCGTCTACGGGCTCCTGCTGTTCTCGGTGAGGCTCGGCTGGTTCCCGACCATTGGCGCGGGCGACAGCGGCGCCCCGCTCGACCAGCTGCATCATCTCGTTCTTCCCTCGCTCGCCGTCGGGCTCGGCTGGGTCGGCTATCTCGCCCGCATGGTGCGCGCCTCGATGCTGGAGGTGCTGACCGAGAACCACATCCGGATGGCACGCGCCTTCGGCCTGCCGGAGCGGACGATCACCTATCGCTATGCGCTCAAGATCGCGATCATCCCCACCGTGGTCGTGCTCGGCATGGGGGTGGGCAACATGATCTCGAGCGCCGTCTTCGCCGAGATCGTCTTCGCGCGGCCCGGCGTCGGCAAGCTCATCTTCGATGCGATCAGCACCCGCAACTATCCGGTCGTGATGGGCGCCGTGATGATCACCACCGGCTTCTATGTCCTGTGCACGCTCGCCGCCGATCTCATCGCGGCAGGTTTAGATCCCCGTGTCCGATCAACTCTTTGACAGCGCGCGCGAGGCGCGAGGCTCCGGCTTCCGCCACAGCACGCTGGGGCGGATCATCAGCGATCCGATGGGCCTGCTCGGCATCACCCTCGTCGCCCTCATCCTGCTCGGCGCGCTCCTTGCCGGCTTCACCGGCTATAATCCGGCCAAGCTCGCGATGCGCGACCGCTTTCTCGATGCGAGCTTCGCCCATCTCCTCGGCACCGATCATCTGGGCCGCGATCTCTTCACCCGCGCCCTTTATGGCGCCCGCATCGCGCTCGGCGTCGCCTTCGTCGCCACCGGCATTTCCTTCATCGGCGGCCTGGTGCTCGGCATGATCGCGGGTTATGGGCCGCGCTGGCTCGATTCACTGCTGCTGCTGTTCTTCGATTCACTGCGTTCCTTCCCGACCGTCATGCTGGCTTTGGCGCTGGTGACGCTGACCGGGCCCAGTCTCGCCTCTGTCGTCCTCGTCGTGGTGCTCGCCACCTTGCCCGGCTATGCGCGGGTGGTGCGGGCGCAGACCATGTCGCTCAAAACGGCGGAATTCGTGCTGTCGGCGCGGGTCCTGGGAGCGCGGCCCTGGCGCATCCTCGCCATCCATATCCTGCCCAATCTCATCGGACCCCTGGTGATCCTGGTCTCCATGGACATCCCGGTCGTCATCACCATCGAAGCCGGCATGAGCTTCCTGGGCCTGGGGGTGCGGCCTCCGACGCCTTCCTGGGGATCGATCCTCAATGACGGCTATGCCTTCATCCGCGAAAGCTCATGGCCGGCCATTGCCGGAGGACTGCCCATCATCATCGCGACGCTGGGCTTCACCTTCCTCGGCGAGACCTTGCGCGATCACCTCGATCCGCGCCTGCGCAAGGACGCCTGAAGATGGCGCTTCTCGATATCGACGGCCTTTCCGTCGCGTTCCGCACAAGGCGGGGCGAGCTCCAGGCGCTGCGCAATGTCTCGCTCAGCGTCGAAAAAGGCGAGATCATCGGCATCATCGGTGAATCGGGCTGCGGAAAGTCGACGCTGATCAATTCGATCATCGGGCTCCTGCCCGCCAATGTCAGCGCCGTCAGCGGCAGTATCCGCTTCGAGGATGAGAATATCGTCGGCATGACGGAAGCGGGGCTCAGGCGCCTGCGCGGCGAGCGCATCACCACTATCTTCCAGGACCCGATGACGGCGCTGAACCCGGTTCTCTCCATCGGCACGCAAATGACCGCCATCCAGTATCGGCGTCCGGAGAGCCTCGCCGTAAAACGCCGCCGCGCCATCGACTTTCTGGAAAGGGTGCGCATGCCGGACGCGGCAAGGCGCCTCGACCAGTATCCGCATCAATTCTCCGGCGGCATGCGCCAGCGCATCTGCATCGCCATGGCGCTGCTGACCGAGCCCGATCTCCTCATCGCCGATGAGCCGACGACGGCGCTCGATGCGACGCTGGAAGTGCAGGTCATCCGGCTCCTGCGGGAGCTGCAGCGCGATATCGGCTGCTCGGTGATGTTCGTCTCGCATCACCTGGGCGCGGTGGCGGACCTGTGCGAGCGGGTCGCCATCATGTATGCGGGCGAGGTGGTCGAGCAGGGCACGGTGCGCGACATCTTCCGCGACCCGCGCCATCCCTATACGCGCAAATTGCTCGAATGCGATCCCGGCCGCCTCACGGAGATGCAGGACACGCTGCCCACCATTCCGGGCGAAGTGCCGGACCTCGTCCATATTCCCGAAGGCTGCATCTTCCGCAGCCGATGTCCCGATGAATTCGCGCGCTGCGGCGAGAGGCCCTCTCCCGAGACGGTCGGGCCCGGGCATCGCGCCGCCTGCCACAAAGCGCGTGAGCTCGGCACGCCATGACGGCGCTCCTCACGGTCAATGACCTGACCATCCGCTTCCCGGCGGCCAGCCGGATCGCCGCCCGGCTCTCCGGGCAGCCCGCTTTCATCGAGGCCGTCGCCCAGGTCTCCTTCGCGCTCGAAGCCGGCAAGACCTATGCGCTGGTGGGCGAATCCGGATCGGGCAAGACCACGCTGGCGCGCGCCATTGTCGGCCTGGTTCCGACCCATAGCGGCCAAATCGAATTCGGCGGGCAGCGCATCTCAGGCCTCGGCGAGACGGCGCTACGCCCGGTCAGGCGCCAGATCGCCATGATGTTCCAGGACCCGATGGGCTCGCTCAGCCCCCGCCTCAAGGTGCAGTCCATCCTGGCCGAGCCTTTCAAGGTCCATGGCGAGACGGCCGATCTCGACCGCAAGATCAGGTCGTTGCTCGCGGATGTGGGCCTGCCCGCCCATTTCGCCGAGCGCTACCCGCATCAATTGTCGGGCGGCCAGGCGCGGCGCATCAACATTGCGCGCGCGATCGCGCTCCGGCCCAAGCTCATCATCGCCGATGAGCCGACCGCCGGGCTCGATGTCTCGATCCAGGGCGAGATGCTCAATCTCATGCGGGCACTGCAGGAGAAATTCGGCACCGCCTTCCTGATGATCACCCATAATCTCCATGTGGTGCGCCATGTCGCCGATCGGATGGCGGTCATGTATCTGGGGCGCATCGTCGAGGAAGGCGACACGGCGGCGATCTTCGCGAGGCCGCGCCATCGCTATACGACAGCGTTGCTCTCGGCCAATCTCAAGGCCGATCCCGATTCATCGACCCAGATCATCGAAGCCGAAGGCGAGACGCCGAGCCTTCTCAAGCGGCCATCGGGGTGCGAATTCCATCCACGCTGTTCCTTCAAGCATGAGATCTGCCGGAACGAGATGCCGGGGGAGCAGGCCATGGCACAGGGCCATCGCTTCTCCTGCCACAACCCGGCATAAATCAAGGGAATCTGGACGGGAACTCCACGCCCCAACCAAGACTTGTGGCGACATGGCCAGCATGATGAGCGACAACGGCACGCACCGGCGTGCCTTGTCCCCCGCCATACAGAGTTTTCATGATCCACGAGTCGTCTCCCTTTTATCCGCTCGAAACCAAGCGCTCGGACATGTCCGCTTTCGGAAAGGAAGTCCTGGAGCGTGCCATCAACTTCATCGACGGCATGCCCGGATGCCGCGCTTCGCTGATCGGCCGGAAATGCGCGTCAGGCAGTATCCGCGCGCAGGAAGCGGCTGACTTCCTCGCGGAATTTCGGCCAACCCGGATCGCTCTCCAGAATCAGGTGATTGCGCCCTTCCAACGCCACGAACCGGGCACCGGGAATGCCGGCGGCGATCTGCATGCCCTCGGCGAAAGGCTGCACCGCATCGTCCTTGCAATGGAGCACCAGGGTCGGCGCCTTCACCCGGGCAAGCAGGTCCGAAACGTCGAGGGTGTCGGAGACGAAACGCATCCTGACCGCGTTGCCGGGCGACGCCGTCGTCTTCTGCAGGTCGTTGAACCACTGCATCTGCTCGGGCGTCCCGCCGGGCAGCAGCAATGAGGTGAAAACCTGGCGGAAAGCCGGATTCTCCTGGCCCCAGCCGGTGCGCATCAAGGTGATCATCGCTTCCGCCTGCTCGATCTCCTCGAGCGTGCCGCGGATGCGGCGGCCGCGGGCAAAACCGCCATAGAGGATGAGACGGCCGACACGCTCCGGGTGCTTGGCGGCATAGGCGATCGACACCGCACAGCCTTGCGAGATGCCGAACAAGGTGAAGCGCTCGAGGCCCGAGGCATCGGCCACGCTTTCGAGGTCGCGCAGATAGGAGGCAAAGGAAATCTCGCTCACATCCCAGTCAGACAGGCCGTTGCCGCGGGCATCATAGCGGACGAGCTGGTTCTCCGACGCCATCCAGCGGAGCAAGTGGCTCCAGATCGGGCTCTTCCAGTCATATTCGAGATGGTTGAGCCAGTTCCCCGCCTTCAGGACCGGCGGACCCCGGCCCGCCACGCTGTAGGCAATCCGTACATTGTCGGCCGTGGTGCAGAAGCGGATTTCCTGATTGGCATCATCCGCTTCCGCATGCGCCCGCGCCGCGGATGTCCGGCTTGCGACTTCCTGCACTTCGCCGACAAAGCGAAAGCCCTTGCGCTGGATGGTGCGGATGAGCTTCTGCGCAGCCCCGCTGTCGCCGACCGCCGATCGGGCGGCATTGATGCGGCTCGCCAGGGTCGAAAGCGACACGATCCTGCCTGACCAGATCGAATCGAGAAGCTCGCTTTGGCTGACGACGCGATTGCGGTGGGCGATTAGGAAGACCAGCAGGTCGAATACCTGCGGCTCGACCTTGACCGCCTCCCCGGCGCGCCTGAGCTCGAACAAGTCCGTATCTATCTGGTACTCGCGAAACCGATAGATCAAACGATCCCCCGCAATTGCCCTGCTTCGTGATAATCCAAAAGCACCCAGCGTTCAAACTGATGACCATGCGTCAGGTCAGCGGTAAGTCTGCGTGATCGACGGATCGGCACAGCATTTTCCATATGCCGCTCGTCCTTTTTTCATTCCCGGCGGACCCGCTCAGTCCTCACCGCCGGGTGCGGATTTCCAGTCGAAAGTCTTTGACATGGTCATTGCAAGTTCCCCGGCAGGTGTCGTGTTTTGATATATGGGCAAGGCGGTCATGTCATCCAGCGAAATCATTCTTTGCCGGAACAGCAACGGTGACGCGCCGTATGTGATGAGTCCCCCGAACATCACAACGAAATGTCACCATAACATCATCAGCGCTCGGACTATTTGCCGGCGCCATCTTCGTTACCGCCAAATCGCCCGCTGAATTGGCGGCCCGCGTGACCACCCATGACGGATGGAGCGTTCTTCCCTTTACCCTTGCCCTGTGGGTCGGCGAAGCGGTGTTCTTCACCATCGCCGTGCTCGGCCTGGCAGCCTTCCTGCATCAATTTGCCTATGCCTTCATCGTCATCAAATGGCTAGGTGTAATTTTACTCACCTATCTCGCCTGCAAGATGTGGTTCGGGAGGCGCGCGCAAGACACAGACGGGCAGGCCCTGCCGGAGGCGACTTCGCCGGTGAATAATAACTCAAGAAAAAATCAAGACAGCCTGCAAGCAAATGAACCGGGCTTTCACCATAGTGGGAGCGACGGCTACCAGCCCCGCGAGACACGTCAAAATGCACTGACGAGGCACAGCTCTGCTGACAATCCGGACGGCAACCCGCCAGGCCCGGATCTTCCAAAAAAGTAACCTATCGAAGGGCAGCCAGCTTGCGCCGGGAGCGCTGCCGTCACCAACCATGAATGGGTTTACCAATGCATGTCGCCCACAAGACGACCGAATGGACCAATGCGGTTTCATTTCCCGTTGCGCCGGCCAAGATTTCTCCTGCCGCCATGGCGTCCAAGGATCGCGGCTATGCCGATGAAACGATCCTGGCGCAGCTCCCGACACTCAAGAAATACGCCCTCAAGCTCACCAGGTCGGCGCATCTGGCCGAGGACCTGGTGCAAGACTGCCTGGCACGCGCGCTGAGCCGGCGCCATCTGTTTCACAGTGGCGCAAATATCAGGCCATGGCTGTTCACCGTGATGCATAATCTCCATGTCAGCAACTGCCGGCAATCGGGCGTGCGCCTGGCCTTCGCCAAGAGCCAGATGGCCATATCCTCGGAGGGGCGCGAGGCCACGCAGGAACATGTCGCCGATCTCGGCCGCGTGTTTCGCGCCATCAACACATTGCCCAAGGAACAGCGCGACGTTGTCGTCCTCGTCGCCGTCCAGGAACTCAGCTATCAGGAAGCCGCCGATGCGCTCGCCATTCCGATCGGCACGGTCATGTCGCGGCTGGCGCGTGGAAGAGACAAGATCAGAATGCTTCTAAGAATCGATGCCGGCAAAGCGTGAGAATACTGTCCTTGCCGGCTGCTGCGAGAGCCAGTGCCTAATATGACGGCACAATTGGCGGTGATGATTCTGTGTCTTTTTCTAAACACAAGGAATAAAGCACCCCTTATAGCCCTGAAATTTCGGCAGACGCTCCTATAACGTCGCTATTTGCCTATTGCGCCAAACGACGGAGCGCCTATGACATGGTCGCCTCGACTACAGATCAGCGGCACCCATGACGGCCCGTAATCTTTTCGATCTCCTGCGCTCCCCCATCGAGGGCAGTCCGGGAAATGTCGCCATTGTGACCCCGGACGGCCAGGAAATCACCTATCGCCGGCTGGGCGAGACAATTGCGCGTTTCGCGCGCCAGGCGCGCGCGCATGGCGTTGCCGCGGGACAGCTCGTGGCTGTAAATCTCGCACATCCCGCCGCCGTCGTCTGCATGATCGTCGCTTTGTCGCGCATCGGCGCCGTGGCCGCCATCGGCGACAAGGGCCGGAATATGATTGACGCTGGCGTCAAACTTGACGGCGCCATCAGCGACAACATCGATTATGCCACGGAGCCTGGGACGATCCGTTTCGACCAGAGCTGGGCGGCGGAAGCCGGTGAAGATATCGAAATCGCCGGCGAGGTCGAGCGCCGGCATGCGGAGCTGGCGTTCATCTGCGGCTCTTCCGGCAGCACCGGCGAGCGCAAGTTCTTCACCCTCGATTTCGCCACGCAGATCGCCAGGCTGACCTTGCAGGACCGCATGCATGGCACTGTCCATGCGCGCCGGCTGATCACCCCCGGCATGTCGGCCATGTGGGGATTCCAGAACGGATTCAGGACGTTGCGCTCGGGAGGACTGCTGATATTCCCGTCCCGCAACGCCGCCCATACGATCGGCGAAGTCGACCGGCTCGCCATCGCAGAGATCATGACGACCCCCAATCTGCTGATCGATCTCATCAATGCGCGCACCGACGGCCACAAGCTCGAGGCGCTCAAGCGGGTCATCATCGGCGGCAGCCCCGCTTCCATCAGCCTGATCGAGCGGGCGCGGCTAAGACTGTGCCCGGAGATCGTGAGCGCCTATGGCGCGACCGAGACCGGCCCGACCGCAACCGGCACCTTCGATGTGATCAGCGACCGGCCGGGCGCTGTGGGAAAGATCGCCGACTGGGTCGAGATGCGGGCACTGGCGCGCGACGGCAAGGTGCTGCCGGAGGGAAAGACCGGGCGCATCCAGATCAGGGTGCCGGATCTCTACCGGCCCTCCTCCTCCATCACCGCCGGCGCAACCGGATCGCCCTATGACGAGGAGGGCTGGTTCGAGCCCGGCGATTTCGGCTGGATCGAGAACGGCATCCTCGCCCTCGAAGGCCGTTCGACCGACCTCGTCAATGTCGGCGGCAACAAGCTGTCGGCGCACCGGCTGGAGGAATTCACCGCCAAGTCGCCGAGCGTGGTGCAGGCGGCCGTGGTGAGCCGCAAGAACGTGGCCGGATTCGATACGGTCTGCGTCGCACTGATCGTGCGGCCCAATTTCGCGCTGCCGCTGCTCGATGAGAGGCTGTCGCGGCGCATCGGCAAGATCACGCCGCGCCGCTATCTCGTGCTCGACAAATTCCCGTTGCTGCCTTCCGGCAAGGTCGACCGGCAGAAGCTCAAGACCCTGTTCGCCACCGTCGCCGATCACGGCACCCGCATATTGTCGGGCTGAGAGTCACCGCCGGGCAAGAACCAGGCCGCGGCCGAACCACGCGATGATCATGACCGCCAGGATGAGCCGTATGACATCGGGGGCGGCCGGCACAACAAGAACAACCGCCAACACCGCAAAGCCGACAGCTTGCAGCAGGTTCTTCGCACGAAGGCCGGCGAAAGCCGCACAGGCCGACAGCGCCGCGGCCAGCGCCGCAATCAAGGCGGTCAGGATCTGCCAGGGCGACCCGATGAGCAGCAAGGCCGGGTCATAGACGAAGACGAAGGGAATCCAGAAGATGACGACCGAGAAGCGCATGGCTTCGCGGCAGGTGGCGGAGAAGCCGGCGCCCGTGAGCCCGCAAGTGGCGAGGCAGGCAAAGGCGACGGGCGGCGATATCATCGACAGCATCGCCATATAGAGAACGAAGAGATGGGCGGCCAGCACGGGAATCCCCAGCGCCACCAGGCCCGGCGCCACCAAGGTGGCGCTGATGATGTAGACCGCCGCCGTGGATAATGTGAGGCCGAGAAGGTAGCTCGCCAGGGCCGCCACCAGGAGGGAAAGGAACAGGCTCTTGCCGCCGATTTCCTCCAGCATCAGCGCCAGGGTGACACCGAGGCCAGTGGCGTTGATGACCGCCAGCATGACGCCGACAATGGCCGCCGTCACCACCAGCGGCACGAGAATGGCGGCCACTTCCGTCAACTCCCGATGCAGCATCTCGGCTCTCCATTCGCCGCGCCGGCGCAGCAGCGCGACGGCACCGCACAGGAGCGTGCCGATGACGGCGGCCCATTCCGGCGCATAGGCAAACCAGAACAACAAGGCACAGATGCTCGCCAGTATCGCCGCGAAGAGGCCGAGCGATGCCAGGGCCGCGGTCCGGCCGATCGATTCCGGCGCGGTGGCCTGCGGCATGACGGACTCCTTGCCGATGCGATGCGCCTCGAGCAGGAGGACGAAATAGAACAAGACCGCCGGCAGCAATGCCGCCAAGGCGATCTCGGCATAGGGAATGCCGGTAAATTCCGCCATCAGGAAGGCGGCAGTGCCCATGACCGGCGGCATCAGCTGGCCGCCCGTCGAGGCCACCGCCTCGATGCCACCGGCGGTCGCCGGCCTGACGCCATAGCGCATCATCAGGGGAATGGTGACGCTGCCGATGGTGAGAACATTGGATGTGGCATTGCCGCTGATCGTGCCGAACAGGCCCGAGGCCACGACCGCGGTCTTGACGGGTGCTCCGGCATTGCGCCCGCCCAGCCACAGCGCCAGGTCGTTGATCATGCCGGCGCCGCCGGCGAGGAGGAAAGCACGGCCGAACAGAACGAATGTCGAGACCGTCAAAGTGACGACAAGCAGCGTCTGGCCGATGATGGCATCGCTGCCGAAGGTCATATAGGTGAAAAAGGTTTTGGGGCTGCCGCCCAAAGAAGACAAGGTGTTGGGAAAATTCATCGCCGCGAGACCATAGGCGAGGAAAACCGCGATCAGGCAGGTGAGCCCCTTTCCCGCCAGGAACCAGCCGGCGATGAAGCATGTGGCCATCATGAGGCAGGAAAGAATGAGGCCTTCACGGCCCTCACCATAGAGCGACAGAGTAAGCGCCGGGAAACGGATGAACAGCCATCCGCACAAAATGAGCATGGCGGCGGCAAGCAACGGGCGCAGGCCCGCCGGCATCGCCGGCCCATAGGCCAGCGCCGCCCAGGCCAGACAGAAGCCGAGCTCGGCAATCGCGAATTGCTCGACCAGCAGATGGGGCTGCAGGAGGCCGAAGGGATCGAGCACCCAGAGAATCGGCCAGGCGATGAGGCAGGCCGCCAGGGCGCCGGCCAGGCGCGCGCCGGACATGCTGTACGTCACAGGCATTCAGCTGCCGGATATGACAACCGGCAACCGCATCTCACCGTTCAGGGACTTGCCGGCCACAGCTGGTTCTCGCGATAGAATTTCTCCGCGCCAGCATGATAGGGAATGCCGATATCGCCAACAATGGTCTGGGGCGTCTGCCAGGAGAATGACGGATAGGCGCCGACCAGGGTTTCGTGCTTTTCCAGCATGGCGGCGATCAGCGGCTTCATGACATCCGGCGTCACGCCGTCATGCGTATAGAGGTAGAAGTCATAGGCGAGGATGCGGACCGGCCTGTCGGCACCGGCGCCTGCATCCTTGGCATCAAGCAGTTCGGTGCGCGCGACCGGAAGCACGGCCTTGATCTTTGCATCGACATCATCACCTGCAGGCAAGTCCAGCAGCCTGACGCCGCCCGCCTTGCGGGCGAGCTCCTGGTCCGCGCCCGAGCCGATGATGAAGATCGTCGCATCGGTGCGCCGCGCGAGGAAGGCCTCGCGCATGGCCTGGAAATCGGCGACCTTGACCGATTTCACATCCCCGTAAGTGAGATTGGCCGTCGATAGCATGGCGGCCACCAGGCTTTCGCCCGTGGTCGTGGTGGCAAACCCCGACGGCAGGTTGCGGTCCTTGAGATCGGCGAGGCTCCGGGCGGGATCGTCGGCACGAACCGCAAGTGCGAGGCGGAACGGGAACAGGCGCGCCACCAGGCGCAACGACTTTGCCTGGCGATCCTTGAAGACATTGGTGCCGGTCCAGGCCGCCGAGAGCTCGGCGCCATTGGACAGGCCGAAAGGAAGCTCGCCGCGCTCGACCAGCGGCACGGCCTGGCCGGTGCTCTTGAACGGCTTGGGCAGCAGATCGAGCCCCGCCCCTTCCTTCACCGCCTTGGCGATCGCCAGAGCGATGCCATAGGAAGGCGAGCCCGGCGGCGTCGCGCCGATGCCCAAAGGCTCAGCAGTGGCCGGCAGCGCGGCATGCGCCAGGAGAAAGGCGACGCCCAGGCCCGACAGAAGACCACCAATGCCCCGAGGAAACAGGTTCATGTCGAAATCCGAGAAATAAGGCGCTTGGCCAGCGAGACCTAGAACTGAAAAAGCAGGCCGCCACGCAGCGTCGTGTCGGTCCAGTCGCCGGAATAGTTATCCTGCACCGTGGATTTCCGGCCGTAGTCGTCGTGGAGAATTTCAACGCGCGCCTTCAGGCGTTCGGTGACGGGCCAGTCCACACCGGCGCCGATGGAGAACCCGGTGAGCGTGAAATCGTCGCTCTCGGTCTGGGAGTTATTCTCATTCTCGAACTCAGCGATTGCGAGGCCGGCCGCGATAAAAACATCGGCAGAACCAAAGCTTCTTCCGGCGCGGGCGCGCAGATGCGCGTTGTAGTTCATATCCGACCACTGAAATCCCGGGGGAGATCATTGTCGCCAAAATCGCCGAGCGGAAGGCCGATGTCGCCTTCAATGCCGAAGAGCCATCCATCGCTGCGGGTGTCGATGCCAACAATGGCACTCAGAATGCCAATATCCTCATCGGTTTCTATATTCACGTCGTTGGCAGAATAGCGATGCTCCGCCTCGCCCGAGAGATACCCCCCGGTCGCGCCGATATAGAAATTCATGTCATCAAGAAGTGACTGCGCATCCGCCACGGCCGGTGAAAGCGCGGTCATCCCGGCCATGAGCGCAGGCGTGGCGGACAGTTGGATAAGCTTCTTCATTTTGTGATCCCCGTAACCCTGATCTGCATCATATCTCATTACGGCAGGATTTCCAGAGTCAACTGACGGTTGTGACTTTGGAACACAAGCGGGTTAACGCCCTGTCAATTATCATATAATTAGACATCGCTTGCCAAGGCCCCGGCGAATCTCCGAAGATCGGCGCCCATCATGTCCAAGCATCCAAGGCTTTCGCTGGGGCGGACGCAGAAGCGCAACCTTTTCGCACATGTCGTCGAGGATCTCGGCACCCGGATCATCAAAGGCGATCTCACGCCCGACGAGCCCTTCCCAATCGAGGCCGATCTCGGCCGCGAATTCGGCGCCAGCCGGTCGGTGATCCGCGAGGCGGTCAAATCCCTGGCGGCGCGTGGGCTCATCGAATCGAGGACGCGCACCGGAATCCGGGTCATGCCTCCAATCCACTGGAACCTGCTCGATCCCGAGGTGCTCAGCTGGCGCTACAGCACCATGGCGCCCTTACAGTTCTATGACGAGCTTTTCGAAGTCCGACTGATGATCGAGCCGCCGGCGGCGGCGCTGGCGGCGCAACGGGCGAATGCCAGCGATGTCGATGAGATCACCGCGGCCTTCGCGGAAATGACGCGGGCAGGCCGCAACGGCTCGGCCCAGGTGGACGCCGATCTCAGATTCCACCGCGCCATCCTGGCCGCAGGCCAGAACGCGTTGCTGCACCAGATGGGCCATCTGATCGCGGCCGGCCTCCATATCAGCCATCAGGCGGCGCGCGAATCCTTCACCATCTTCCTGCCCCAGCATGGCGATGTGCTGGCCGCCATCCGGACGCGCAATCCGCAAGCGGCGCGGCGCAACATGGAGAAGCTCCTCAACGAGACCTGCCACTTCATCACCAGCCACTTGAAGGCGCCCAGGAAACGGACACGATGACCTGATCCGGGCAATCGAGCCGCCGGACGCTCTCAAGAGCATGATGGCCGTCGCCCTCACGCTCAGCTTTTTGTCTGCGCATGCTCCGGTCAGGCAGCGATGGCGAGGCCGACATCCGGCAGATGCGGCCGCGTGGCGAGCGCCGTCTTCATCATCGCGGCGATCCCGGCCTCTTCCGTCTGCGACAGAGCCAGGCGCGGCGGCCGGGTCAGGCGCGAGCCGCGGCCGGCAATGTGCTCGCACAGCTTGATGCACTGGACGAGGTCGGGGCGGGCATCGAGATGGAGCAGCGGCATGAACCAGCGATAGATCGCCATGGCCTCGGCATAGCGGCCCTGGCGCGCCAGCCGGAACAGGGTCTCGCCTTCGCGCGGGAAGACATTGGAGAGGCCCGACACCCAGCCCACCGCGCCGACGGCGATGCTTTCGAGCACGACGTCATCGAGGCCGGCAAAGAGGGTGAAACGGTCGCCGGTGAGATTGGCGAGGTCGATGAAGCGGCGCGTGTCGCCCGATGATTCCTTGAAGCAGACGATGTTCTCGACATCGGCAAGATCGGCCAGCATCCCGGGCGTCACATCGATCTTGTAGATGGGCGGGTTGTTATAGACCATGACCGGCAGGTCGATCGCCTGGGCCACGGCGCGATAATGCGCCACCGTCTCGAAGGGCTTGGCCGAATAGACGAGGGCCGGCATCACCATGACGCCGTCGAGACCGATGCGCTGGGCGGCGCGCGCCGTTTCGATGGCGAAAGGGGTGGTGAATTCCGCCACGCCGCCAATGACGGGGACGCGGCCCCTGGAAACCGACTTCGCCATCTCATAGACGGCGAGCTTCTCGTCGCTCCTGAGCGAGCAGCCCTCGCCCACCGTGCCGCAGATGATGAGGCCCGAGACGCCGTCGCGGACAAGGCCTTCGATGACTTTCGCCGTGGCGGCGAGATCAAGGGTGAAATGCCCATCATCCTTGAACTGGGTGGTGACGGCCGGGAAGACGCCGGTCCAGGAACAGCGGCTCGATGTCATGGGATCCTCGCTTGAGACTATCGGCGTCTTCTACAGCAGAAATCCCAATTTGTCTATTGAATATTTTATACAATCTATCGAATGGTCATCCAGATTTCTTCATCTATTTGATATTGCGAGGAATTCTTAAGCGTCAGGTCCTGATCGCTATGCCGGACCGGTCAAAGCGCTGCAGGAACTCGGCCGGCGGCGGCTTGTTGGTGACAACGGTCAGCGCATGGTCGAGGGGATAGGTGATGATCGAGGCGCGCCGGCCGAATTTGGAATCATCGCAGACGATGACCACCGGCTGCGCATTGGCCGCCACGATGCGGCGCAGGTCGCTTTCATCCTGGCTGTAATCCATCCAGCCGAATTCGAGATCGCAGGCGGCGATGCCGACGATCGACAGGTCGAAGGCGAAGCGGCGCACATAGTCGCAGGTCTCATGGCCGACAATGGCATTGTCGTTCTCGCGCAGCATGCCGGGCGTCATGCGCACCCGGAGCCCCGCAGTATGGGCGAGGATCTTGCCGATATCGAGCGAGTTCGTCGTCACCGTCACATTGGCGACAGTGCGCTTGGCGAGCGCCTGGGCCACCGCGACCGGCGTCGAGCCCGTGTCCATGAAGACCGACATGCCGTCCTTGACGAGATCGGCGGCGATCTGGCCGATATGGATCTTCTCGCGCGCCTTGACGCGCGAGCGCTCGAGAATGGGCTGCTCGCGATCGACCTCATGGCGCACCGCCCCGCCATGGACGCGGCGCAACAGGCCCTGCCCCTCGAGCTCGCTCAGATCGCGGCGGATGGTTTCCTCGCTCACCCCGAAAGCCGGCGCCAGCACCCTGACCCGCAGGCGGCCCGAGGCCTCGAGCTCACGCAATATGGATTCGTGCCTGATCACGCTCAGGGCCGGCAGGTGCTGATCCATCCATGTCCCATCATTTCCAGCTCGCCTTGCGCTCCCGATTATACGAGATGCAGCCAGTTCGTCCAACGCCGATCGTCCATATAGAGGCGGGCGCGCATGAACTTCCAGACGCCGTATTTGTGATAGTCGAAATCGAGCGAGGAAATGCGCTCCTGGACCATCGCCCACAAAGCCCATTTGAAATCGGCCACCGCGCGCATCACGGTCAGGCGGGCGGGATGCTGCCTCGAGTCCGATTTGAAATAGCGCCGGGCGATCGCCTCGACTACGCAATCGCTGTAGAACATCTCGCCGATCCACACACCCAGATCGTAATAGCGCTCATTGTTGGAAGCCCATTCGAAATCGA
The DNA here is from genome assembly GCA_003576695.1 of Taklimakanibacter lacteus. Taxonomy (GTDB): domain Bacteria; phylum Pseudomonadota; class Alphaproteobacteria; order Rhizobiales; family Aestuariivirgaceae; genus Taklimakanibacter; species Taklimakanibacter lacteus. Next base: position 170,846 of record QOZQ01000002.1, on the reverse strand, counting down.
CGAGCTTGACCTGGTTGTCGGACGACAGAAGGAAATTGCCGGGCATCGGGTCGTTGAAGCAGGCGGTGATATCGAGGCCGGAGGCGGTGAAGGCGTCCCTGGCGGCCCGGTATTTCTCGTGAAGGACGGCAAAATCGGCGGGCAATGTCGCCTTGAGCTCGCGCACCTGGCCGATATGCTCCTCCACCATGTCGAAGATGGTGCGGGTGATCATGAGGGGCGGACAGGTGTGGAATTCGCGATAGAGATCGGTGACGCGGCCCCAGATCTCGGGATCGAGGAAATCGACATTGGTCGAGGCGCGATAGCCTTCCATGAATTCAGTCACTTCGAGGCCGGAGACGGGATCGAAATAAACGACCTCGGCGCCGACGCCGCGCTCATGCGCCAGGCGCGCCGCCTGGTTGGAGGCCTTGCGGTTGATGAAGAGCTCGCTCCCCTTGCCCGGTATCTTCAGGAAATAGGGGCGCCGATGGCCGGCGACCTCGATGCGCCAGTTGGAATTGGAGAGCCCGCCGCCGACCATCGAATAGGTGACGCGGCCCTTCTGGAACAACGGCACCGCGGCGATCGCCCGCTCCGCTTCGCGTTCGGCCTCGGTGCGCGCCTGGCCAAGCTCGAGTTTCCCGCTCATAGACGCCCCAGCAATGTCTCGAAATCCGGATGGCGCATCGCCATGCGGGCGCGCAGCAGGCGCCATTCGGCGAATTTCAGATACTCCACCGCCTTGCGTGGCGAATGATGCGAGGTGAGGAGACCGATCATCGTCCAGCGCAGATCATCGGCGACGCCATAGAGCCTGACGCGGGCAAAGAGCTTTTCATCGAGACAGCCGTGGAAGGCCTCGAAGGCGGATGCGGCTTCGGCCGGAAACCAGAAGGCCTCGACCAGATGCGAAGCGATATCCTCATAGGGGTCGCGATTGGCCGCGAGATCATAATCGAGGAGGCGGACGGCGCCGCTCTCATGGACCATCACATTGGAGGCGTTGCCATCGCCATGGGCGGGGCGCAGATCATGACCCGCCGCCTTCACCGCCGCAGCGACGCGGCGGATATTGGCGATGAGCCGATCATAGTCCTCAGGGACATAGGCCTTGCCCGCCAGCAAGGCGTCATCGAGCGCATCGATATGATCGAAGACGGTGAGATCGCGCGGCAGCTTCGGCCCCTGCTGCAGCGACTTGCGCAAAGCGAGCACCGCGAAGCCATGCCGGCCTGAAGGTGCCAGATCGGCGAGCGTGGCGGCGCGCCAGCCCTCGGTCAGGGCCTCCATCACCAGAAGGCCATGCGCCGGATCCTGCGCGATGATCCGCGGCCCGACGCCGATCCTGCCGGCATGAAGGGCCGCCGCCATGATGGACGGCATATGCGCATAGAGGGCGATTTCCGGATGATAGGCCTTGGCGAAGATCGCCGGCTCGCCTGAAATGATGATGCAAGTGGCATCGATGCCGCGCCAGCTCGGCGAGGCATGCGGCGCGCAGGCATCGCGCCAGGCATTTCCGGCACGCCCCGCGAGCCTGGCGATGCTCTCCCTATCCTGCGCAACCGATCCGAACATCCACCCCCTCAGGCACTAGAGCAATCGCACGTGAGAATTCCTGGTCCCGGCAAGCCGTCTCCAATTTTCCCCCTCGCCCGTTGCGAAGCAATGGGAGAGGGTGGCCGAAGGCCGGGTGAGGGTTCTTTGGCACCCAAGCGACATAGTTTAAGAAAGAGCCCTCATCCGCCCTTCGGGCACCTTCTCCCATCCTCCGGACGGGAGAAGGGAAACTAGAGGGAGCGCATTCTCTTTCCCAAGCGCTTCGGCAAAATTCCATATGTGATAACCCTACCTTAACTCCCACCGCTCTCGACCAGCTTTCTCAGCATTATGGTGAGGACATCAAGCCCCAAAGCGAGATCGGCGGGCTCGGTGCGCTCCAGCGGCGTGTGGCAGAGGCCGCCGATGCTCGGCACCGCGATGACGATCGAGGGCGCGAAGGGGGCAAGGCGCACCGCATCATGGGCGGGGATGGTGTCGAGGGCCAGCACGCCGACGGAAAGGTCGCGCGCCGCCCTGTCCGCCAGGTCCGCAAGCCTGTCCGAGAACTGGCCGGGCTTTCGATATTCATCACGCTCGATTTCCATGCCGGTCTGGGTGGCTTTCGCCGTCTCGGCGATCGTGGCTTCGAGGCGCGCAAAGGCGCCATCGATCACCGCCTCTTCCGCCGAGCGCAATTCGATGAAGAGGCGCACACGGCTCGGCACGACATTGGGCGAATTGGGCGACACTTCGATGCGCCCGACGGAAGTGTGCATGACATCCTTCGGCGCCTCATCGGCGAACTGCCGGACCGCGGTGATGATGCGCGCCGCCGCCTGGAGCGCATCGCGGCGCTCGCTCATCAAGGTCGGACCGGTATGGGAGGGCGCGCCATCGATGCGCAATTCGATCTTGCGGCAGCCCCACCAGCGCTTGAAAATGCCGAAGCGCAGATTGCGCCGCTCCAGGACGGGGCCGCATTCGACATGCAGTTCGACATAGGCCTGAGGCATTGCCGGCGCTGCATCGCTGCCGAGCCAGCCGATGCCGGACAGAGCCTCAGCCACGCTCACGCCATCGCCATCCTTGCGGGCGAGCGCGTAATCGAGCGCGAAGTCGCCGACATAGGTGCCGGAGCCCAGGGTGGAAGGCTGCCAGCGTGCGCCCTCCTCATTCGTCCAGGCGGCGACACACAGATTGGCCCTGGGCTTGAGACGGCCGGCTCCGGCTTCCTGGGCAAGGGTTTCGGCGGCGATGCAGCCGGCGACGACACCATAGGTGCCATCGAGGCAGCCGCCATTGGGCTGGCTGTCGATATGAGATCCCGTCATCACGAGGGGCGCATCAGGTCCGGCCAGCTCGATGATGCCGAACATATTGCCGATGCCGTCGACGACGACGCGATGGCCGCGCTGCCCGAACCAGTCGGCGAGATGGCGGCGCGCCTCGCCATTGGCCGCGCTCCCTTCCGGGCGGTGAATGCCGCCTTCCGGGGTCGCTCCGAAACGGGAGAAGTCGCGCAACAGCGCATGAAAGGCGGCGTGAGGGCCGATGGTTGCTGCAATATTCACGAAGTCATGCCCGATAATGTGAGATTTCTTTGAAACAGGCATAATCCCTCTTGACCTGCAGCGCAACTGCCTTGTAAAAAATCCACCAATTAAAGGGTAAACGCATATTCCTTCTGGCAGCGGTCGCGTTGCGCCTCAGCTCCATGTTGGAAAATGTGTACTTATAAACCATGGGGAGTGAACGCATGACCATTCGCAAGGGACTTCATCTCAGCCGCCGGTCCTTCAACAGCCTCGCTCTTGGAGGCCTTGCCGCCCCGGCGCTTTCCGCTCCTTTCATCCGGCGCGCTTATGCCGATACGCGCAAGACGCTGATCTTCGGGTCGGGCGAGCCGGTAACGGCCAGCTTCGATCCCACCTCGCATACCTCCCTCGCCCAGATCAATCTCGAAGGCTTCATCTTCGGCCAGCTCTTCCGCACCCCGATGCGGCCGGAGAAGCCGGATGAGATCGTGTGGGAGCTGGCGACGGGCCAGAAGATCATCGACAATCACACGATCGAATATTCGCTGCGCGATGGCGTCAAATTCCATGACGGGGCGGATTTCTCGGCCGAGGATGTGAAGGCCTCGCTCGAATATGCCTCACAGGCGACGCGTCCCGCCGCCTGGTATCCGGGCCCGGTCGAAGTCCAGGTCGTCGACCGGCTCACCGCGCGCGTCTCGACCAAGGCCGGCGGCTATCCCGCGAGCGCGCTCTATTTCCTGATGGGCTTCCTGCCGATCATGTCGAAAGCCGATGTCGCCGATCCCAAGCGCCTGCAGGCGCATCCCAATGGCACCGGACCTTTCCAGTTCGTCAAGCAGGACGGCAATTCGACCGTGCTCAAGGCCTATGACGGCTTCCAGAACGGACGGCCGCTGCTCGATGAATTGCGCTTCAACTATATCGGCGACGCCACCACGCGCGTGCTGGGCCTGCTCGGCGGCGAGATCGACATCATCGAAAGGCTGGAGCCCGAGCAGTATGAGACGCTGGTCTCCGACAACCGCGTCAAGACGCACCGCACCATCTCGACCGAGAACAAATATCTCCACTTCCGCTGCAACAAGCCGCCCTTCGACAATCCGGTGATGCGCCGTGCGGTGGCGCATGCGATCGACCGCGAGCAGATCATGGGCGTCATGGGCGTCGCGGGTCATGCCTCGTCCAACTATATCTCGCCGCTCAAATTCGGCTATGCCGACCTGCCCAACTATCCGACCTACGACCCGGCCAAGTGCCAGGAGCTCCTCAACCAGGCGGGCTATCCCAAGGGCCAGGGCCTGCCCGAGCTCGAATATCTGGTCGGCACCGGCTTCTATCCCAAGACCAAGGAATATGGCGAGGTGATCACCGCGATGCTGCAGGAGCAGGGCATTCCGGTGAAGCTGACGGTGCTCGAGGTGGCGGCCTGGGTCGAGAAGATCTACCAGGCGAAGGAAGGCGTGCCGCATGACAACATGGTCGATGTCGGCTGGTCGACCGGCTCGCCCGAGCCCGATCTGGTGCTGCGCTCGATGTTCTACGGCTCGGCCGGACCGCAGGGCGGCCTCATCAACGGCATCAGGGACAAGGAAATCGACGAGGCGCTCGATCTCGAACGCGCCGCCGCCGATCCGGAAGAGCGCAAGAAGATCATCCAGACGGTGACGACGCCCAGGATCGCGGAAAAGCTGCCGTCCTTCTCGCTCTTCACCTCGGTCAACCTGCATGCGACAAGGGCGAGCCTCGATGGCGCCTATTTCTATCCGAATGGCCCTCTCGATGTGACCAAGGCGCAATATAGCGCTACATAAATACAAGATCTCTGCCTGAAGCGATCGACATGCGGGATGGGCGAATGTCGATCGCGGGAGAATGGTGATTGGGTTTCGTACTCCGCTTCCTGCTGCGACGGCTGGCGCAAGGCGTGGTGATCATGCTCATCGTCTCGATGGCCATCTTCACCATCCTGCGCTGGGACGACAGCAAGAAGGACACGCCGGCGCGGCTGATCCTGGGCCCGATGGCGACACAGGACGCCATCGACAGAAAGACCGAGGAGCTCGGCTTCAACGATCCGATCCCGACCCAGTATCTGGCCTATATCATCAAGGTGTTCGAGGGCGATCTCGGCACATCCTATATAAGAGCCGAAAGCGGCATGTCGCTCGGCGCCACCCAGGACGATATCCAGACGCAACGCGCCAGCGTGCTGAGGCTGATGCTGGGCGCCCTGCCGATGACGCTGCAGCTCGCCGCCGTGGCGCTCCTCATCGCCATGTTGATCGCCGTCCCGATCGGCGTCGCGGCCGGGCTCAACCAGGGCCACTGGCCGGACCGGCTGGCGGTCTATCTCTCCTCGGTCTTCGTGTCGCTGCCCAATTTCTGGCTCGGCATCGTGCTCGCCTTCCTGCTGACCGCCCAGCTCGGCTGGCTGCCCTCGATCGGCTATCGGGGCTTCACCTATACGATCCTGCCGGCGACGGTGATCGCCATCGAAATGGCACCGCTCTTCATCCGCTCGCTGTCGGTCTCCATCGCCGCCGCGGTGCGGCAGAATTTCATCGCGCTGGCGCATGTGCGCGGCATCCCGTCCCACACGATCTTCCTGCGCAATGTGCTGCGCAATATCGCGGTGCCCAATCTCAATCTGTTCGGGGTGCAGATCGGCGCTCTGGTCGGCGGCGTGCTCATCGTCGAATATATCTTCGACTATCCGGGCTTCGGGCTCCTGACCGTGCAGGCAGTGAGCCAGCGCGACTATCCGGTGATCCAGGGAATCTCGATCATATCATCGGCGATCTTCGTCATCGCCAATATCCTCGTCGACCTGGTGAGCGCCAAGATCGACCCGCGCGTGGAGCTCTGAATCGTGACCGACATGACCGCCAGCGCCCTGACGCCGCCACGTGCCAGCACGCGCGGCCTGAGCCCGGCGGCCAGGCTGTGGCGCGAGACCTGGGGCCAGCGGGAATTCCGCTTCGGCCTCATCCTCATCCTCACCCTCATCGCCGCCTCGATCCTGGTGCCGCTCGTCACCGGGATCGACCCCGCGAAAATGCAGATCAAGGACAAGTACCTGCCGCCGGTGTTCCTGCCGGGCGGCACATGGGCACATATTCTCGGCACCGATCACCTGGGCCGCGATCTGTTCGTGCGCTCGCTGATCGGGCTGCAATATGCGCTCGGCATTTCCTTCACCACCGTCATCCTGATGTTCCTGTTCGGCTCGATGGTGGGGCTGGTCTCGGGCTATTTCGGCAAGGTGGTCGATGCGCTGCTCATGCGCCTCACCGACGCGCAGCTTTCCATCCCGCTCATCATCCTCGCCATCACGCTCCTCACCGTGTCGCGCCCGACCGTGCCGCTCATCATCTTCGTGCTGGCGGTCTCAGGCTGGCCGGTCTATGCGCGCGTCGCCCGCGGCGTCACGCTCAGCGAGCGCAACAAGGAATATGTGCGGGCCGCGCAGATCCTCGGCGCCTCGCACTGGCGCATCATCCTGACGATGATCGCACCCAATATCCTGCCGCCCATCGCCTTCGTCGCGGTGCTCGACCTCGCCCGCATGATGATCTTCGAAGCAATTCTCGGCTTCATGAGCATCGGGGTGCAGCCGCCGACGCCGACCTTCGGCAATATCATCGCCGACGGGCGGAAATATCTCATCAATGCCTGGTGGATCGCCACCATGCCGGGCGGCTTCCTGCTGCTCGCTTTGTTGTCCATCAATCTCATGGGAGCCTCGCTTGAACGCGCCCGCAACAAGCTCTTCTCCGGCCAGATCTGAGCGGGAGACGATCCTCGCGGTCGAGGACCTCGGCATCGAGCTGGTGCGCGGGGCGGAGCGTCGCGCCATCCTCGACGGCGTCAGCTTCGCCGTGCCGGAACGCGGCCTCATCGGCATCATCGGCGAGAGCGGATCGGGCAAGACGGTACTGGGCCGGGCGCTGACCGGCTGGGTGCCGGAGCCGCTGCGCCAGACAAGGGGATCGGTCGCGGTCGCCGGCCGCAAGCTCAGCCAGCTCACAAATGAGGAATTGCGCCAGCTGCGCGGCCGCACCGTGGGCTATATCGGCTCCGATCCCGGCACCTCCTTCGATCCGACCCTGCCGATCGGTGTCCAGATCGCGCAGAAACTGCGCGCCGTCGTTCCGCATACAGGCTGGGCGGCGGCCAAGAAGCGCGTGCTCGATCTGCTCGACCAGGTGCGCATCCCTTCGGCGGCGCGGCGCTTCGATGAATATCCCTATCAGTTCTCGGGCGGCATGCTGCAGCGCGCGGCCATCGTCGATGCGCTGGTGGCGCAGCCCAAGATCCTGATTTGCGACAACATCACCCAACCGCTCGATGTCACCATCGCCGCCCAGATCGTGCGCCTGCTGCGCGGGCTCGAGCGCGACCTCGCGACCGCGATCGTGTTCTTCACCTCGTCGGTCCCGGTCGCCAAGGAGCTGATCGATGACCTGATCATCCTCGACAAGGGTCGCATCATCGAGCGCGGGCCCAAGGACAGAGTGATCGCCAGGCCGGCCGAAGCCCATACAAGGCGGCTGATCGACAGCTCGCCGCGCATCTGGGGCAAGGATGTCGACGTCCCACGCAACACCACCGCGGCGGCGCTTCCCTCTGACGTGCTGCTGTCGGTCGAGGATGTGGTGAAGACCTATCGCGTGCCGGACCGGACGCGATTCTCCGGCACGCTGGAAGTCAAGGCAGTGCGCGGCGTGACACTCGACATTAGGGCCGGCGAGAATGTCGGCCTTGTCGGCGAATCGGGCTGCGGTAAGTCCACTTTGTCGCGGCTGCTCAGCTGGATCGAGACGCCCGATCGCGGGCATATAAGGTTCCAGGGCAAGGACATGGCGGGGCTCCGGGGCAAGGAGCTGCTCGCCATGCGGCGCAAATTCCAGCTTCTGCTGCAGGATCCCTATAACTGCCTGCCGCCGCATCTGTCGGTGGCGAAGACCATCCGCACGTCGCTCGACATCCATGGCGTGAAGCGCGCCGAAGCGCGCGAGCGGGCGCGCGCGGTGATGCATGAGGTGGGGCTCAAGGACGATGATGCCGAGCGCCTGCCGATCGGCATGAGCGCCGGCCAGCGCCAGCGCGTCAATATCGCCCGCGCCCTGGTGCTCGAACCGACATTGCTCATCCTCGATGAGACCTTGTCCTCGCTCGATCCCGCCGAGCAGAGCCGGCTCATCGACCTGTTCGAACGCCTGCAGGCCAAGCACGGCCTCACCTATCTGGTGATCTCACATGACCTCGCTCTGGTGCGCAAAGTCTGCAGCCGTGTGGCGGTGATGTATCTGGGCAAGATCGTCGAGAATGCCGGCAATGCGCGGATCTTCGACAATCCCGGCAATCCCTATACGCGCGCTCTGCTCTCGGCGGTGCCGGTGCTCGACAAAGGCCCGTTCAATCCGGCCGAATGCCTGGTCGATGGCGAGCCGCCGAGCCCGATCAATGTCCCGAAAGGCTGCTCCTTCGCCACGCGCTGCCCCAAGGCGGCCGATCTGTGCCGCAGCAGCGAGCCCCTCTTCTCAACCTCCGAGCAGAACCGCAACGGCGTCGCCTGCCATTTCCCCTATCACTGAGGCACGTTGAGTTTGGATTAAGCCATACCCCTCACCCTTTCGAGGCTCGCTGCGCTCGCAGCTCAGCATGAGGAGACGGGAAGGAACAAGGATCGCGCTCGCCCACATGTGAGTTCCAAACGGGAAATCTCGCATGGATATCGCCACTATCGTCCTGCCGGGCTAGGCATCCTCGAGAATGAAGCCGGCCCCGCGCTCGCCAACCATGATCGAGGGGGCGTTGGTGTTGCCGGAGGTGATAGTCGGGAAGATCGAGGCATCGATGACGCGCAAGCCTTCGATGCCATGGACGCGCAGACTGGGATCGACGACCGAAGAGCCGGGGTCGGGCCCCATGCGGCAGCTTCCCACCGGGTGAAAGACAGAATAAGCGCGGTTGCGGATATCTTCGGCGAATTCGGCATCGCCGGTGACGGCCGGACCGGGCTTGAGCTCCTCATCGATGACCGCAGCGAGGCTCGGCGCCGCGCCGAGCTTGCGCAGGAAATGCGCCGCGGTGACCATTTCAGCGAGATCGCCGGGATCCGAGAGATAATTCGGATGGATAGATGGATGCGCGCGCCAATCCGCCGATTTGATCGCCAGATGGCCGGCGCTCCTCGGCTTGCAGGGCGAGATGCTGGTGTAAAAGCCCGGGAACGGGTCGGGATTCATCAAGGGCCGCGTCTTGGGCGGCGCCTTCTCATAAGTGAGGGGTGAGAAATAAAGCTGGATATCGGGCGCCTTGCGGGCGGGATCGGAGCGGTAATAGCCGCCCGCCTGGTTGAGACTGAGCGACAAGGGGCCTTGCCGCGTCAGGACATATTGCAGGCCCACGCGCAACTTGCCGTGCCAGGGATAGAGCACGGTGTTGAGGCTCGGCGCCGAGGTGCGATAGGTGAAATCATAGCAGAGATGATCCTGGAGATTGCGCCCGACCGCTTCATTGCCGAGACGCACATCGATGCCCACCGCCTTCAGGACCGATGCCGGGCCGATGCCTGACAATTGCAGGAGCTGCGGCGAGCCGATCGACCCTGCGGAGAGGATGATCTCCCTGCCACGCGCTTCGCGCATCCTATCGCCCTGGGCATAGGCGACACCGACCGCACGGCTGCCCTCGAAGATGAGCTTCGTCGCCTGCGCGCGGGTGACGATGTCGAGATTGGGGCGCTTGCGCAAATAGGCGGATGCCGCGGATTCGCGAAAGCCCTTGCGGGTGGTGATCTGATAGAGGCCGGCACCTTCGATGGTCGCGCCATTGAGATCGGCGCTCGGGGGAATCCCCACCTCCTGTGCCGCGGCGATGAACAGGCGGCTCAGCGGATGGGCCTGCCGGTCGATGGTCGTCACATGCAAGGGGCCGCCGCTGCCATGATGCTCGCCGGCGCCCAGATCATGGTCCTCGAGCTTGCGATAGGCGGCGAGCACATCCCGCCAGCCCCAGCCCTTGTTGCCCATCGCCTCCCATTCGGCGAAATCCGCTTCCTGGCCCCTGGAATAGACCATGGCATTGATCGAGCTCGAGCCGCCCAGGACCTTGCCGCGCGGCCAGTAGCTGATACGGCCGTTGAAGCCCGGCACCGGCTCGGTCTGATACATCCAATTGACATGCGGATCATAGAAGGTGCGGCCATAGCCTATGGGCATCCTGATCCAGACATTGCGGTCGGAGGGACCCGCTTCGAGGAGCAGAACCCGATGCCTGCCGCTTTCGCTCAAGCGTCCCGCCACGGCCGAGCCCGCCGAGCCCGCGCCTATGATGATGTAGTCCCACATGGATGAATGACGATGGAGATTGAGTTTGACGGAGCGGGAGACTATGCCAAGACGCCGGATGAGGGAAGAGCGCCAGAATGAGAATCCAGAAACTCGAGACATTCGCCGATGAGTTCGTGGGCTTCGTCCGCGTGACGGCCGATACGGGCGATCAGGGCTGGGGGCAGCTCTCGACCTATCAGGCCGATATCACGGCCGAGATCTTCCACCGCCAAGTGGCGCGCCATGCGCTGGGCAGGGACGCCATCGATTTCGCCGACCTGCTCGAGCGTATCAATGAACGGGAGCATAAATTCCCCGGCTCCTATCTGCGGCGCGCCACGACCGGGCTCGACACCGCGCTGTGGGATCTGCGCGGCAAGTTCGAAGGCAAGCCGGTGACCGTGCTGCTCGGCGGCAGGCCCGGCAAGCTCCGGGCCTATGCGTCCTCGATGAAGCGCGACATCAGCCCTGAAGACGAGGCGCGCCGCTTTCTCAAACTGCGCGACGAGAAGGGCTTCACCGCCTTCAAATGGCGGGTGGGGGCGGAATGCGGCCGCGACCGCGACGAATGGCCGGGCCGCACCGAGGCCATCGTGCCCCTGGTGTCGCGCGCCCTCGGCGACGGCATCGACAAACTGGTCGATGGCAATTCCGGCTTCTCGCCGAAGCGCGCCATCGAGGTCGGGCGCCTCCTCGAAAGCGACGGCATCGGCCATTTCGAGGAGCCCTGCCCCTATTGGGAATTCGCCCAGACGAAGGAAGTGACCGACACGCTCACTATCGATGTCACCGGCGGCGAGCAGGATTGCGAATTCACCGCCTGGAAGCAGATGATCGACATGCGCGCCGTCGACATCATCCAGCCCGATGTCATGTATCTGGGCGGCATCACCCGCACGCTGCATGTGGCACAAATGGGCGCCAGAGCGGGACTTCCCTGCACGCCGCACAGCGCCAATCTCTCGCTGGTCACCATGTGCACCATGCATCTCCTGGCCGCGATCGAGAATGCGGGGAAATATCTCGAGCTCTCGATCGAGGAGGCGGATTACTATCCCTGGCAATATGGGCTGTTCACCGAGGACCCCTATGCGGTCACGGACGGCCATGTCGAGATCACCGACCGGCCGGGCTGGGGTGTCGAGATCAACCCGGCCTGGCTCGATCGGGCGCAGTATAAGGTCAGCGAGCTGGCCTGATCTATAGCGACACCTCGATCAGCCGCGCGCCGCGGCGGGCGTCGGTGATCGTGATCTCGACGGGCAGGAACTTCTCGATGACCGCGATATTGCTGTGCGTGTGCGGCGTCGGGCGCGTGGTGGTGAAGCGCCCGCCGCCGGCAAGCGCCAGAGGCAGCAGCAACTGATCGGCGAGATGAGCGCCGATGGCGGCTTCGCTCTCGATATATTTGTCGACCTGCTTTGCCACCTTGCCCGCAACCTGCTCGGCCGTGACGTTAAGCTCGCCATGGGCGGTGAAGACGTCGGTGATGTGCTCATGGCGGATCTCGATCCACAGCAGATTGCCGGGACCCGAAGCCTCGACTTCCCTGATCTTCACCTCGCCTTCGGCCAGCGCCAGAAGCTCCTGCAACCGGCCTGCCTCGCGCCGGGCAATATCGACACCGAGATTGGCGAACATGGCTTCACCATTGCGCGAAAGCAGCGTGCCGCGATCCTCCGCCACGAACTTCTCCGGCCCGGTGCGCACCGGGCCGATCTCGGCCATGAGCTTGCCGCCGCCCGCCGGATAGAAGCCGTGGCGCTGCAAGGTGAGCGTCGCATCGAAGCCCATGCGGCGAACCGCGGGAAGAAAAGCGCGCTCGAGGAATTCGAAAGGTGGGGCCGCGAGATTATGCGTGCCGCCTTCGATGGTGAGGCGTGATGCCGCCGTCTGGCGCGCCAACGGCAGGAACACGGTCTGGAACACCAGAGAAGCCGCGCCCGCCGAGCCAATGGCGAAGCCATAGTCGCCGGCGCGCACTTCGCCCGGCTCGAAAGTGAGCGCTGTCGAGCCCAGCTCGACGCCTTGGGCCTTGCCGCCGGAAATCTGCACCGCCGCCTTCACCGCCGCCAGATGCTGGCGCAGCAGGCCCGGCTTGGCGCGGCCGGCGCGGATCTTCTCGATCCGGAACGGCTCGCCGGTCAGCAGGGAAAGCGTCAGAGCGGAGCGCAGGATCTGCCCGCCGCCCTCGCCCTGGCTGCCATCGATCGTCAACATGATATTACTATCCTGACTATCCCTTTACGCATATGACCTGGCGCAGCGTATGGACGATCTCGACAAGATCGGCCTGCGCCAGCATCACGGCATCGATATCCTTATAGGCCTTGGGCGTCTCATCGATCACATCCTCGTCCTTGCGGCATTCGATGCCGGCCGTGTCGGCGACATGATCGGCGATGGTGAAGCGGCGCTTCGCCTCGGCGCGCGACATCACGCGCCCCGCCCCATGCGAGCAGGAGCAGAAGCTTTCGATGTTGCCGCGGCCCCGCACGATGAAGGACTTGGCCCCCATCGAGCCCGGGATGATGCCCATGACGCCTTCGCCCGCATGCACGGCACCCTTGCGGGTGACGAGCACGTTCTTGCCGAAGTGATGCTCGCGCGCCACATAGTTGTGGTGGCAGTTCACCGCCTCGAGATGCGCCTCGAAAGGCTTCTCGATCACCTGGCGCGCCGCGTCGATGGCATGCTGCATCATCACCTGACGGTTGGTCATGGCGAAATGCTGCGCCCATTCCACCGCCTCGACATAGTCATCGAAGTTCTCGGTGCCTTCCGGGAAATAAGCGAGGTCGGCATCGGGCAGGTTGATGTACCAGCGCCGCATGTCCTCCTTCGCCTTCTCGATGAAATAGGAGCCGATCTGGTTGCCGACGCCGCGCGAGCCCGAATGCAGCATGAACCACACGCGGTCCGCCTGATCGAGGCAGATCTCGAGGAAATGGTTGCCGGTGCCGAGGGTGCCGAGATGCACCGCCGTATTGGCCTTGGCGAGCTTCGGATGCTTGGCGACGATCTGGGCGAAGCCTGTCTCAAGGCCGGCCCAGGCTTCCGACGTCGCTTGTGGCAGATCATGCCACGAACCCTTGTCGCGGCTGCCGCGGCTCACGGTGCGGCCATGCGGCACCACGCGCTCGATCGCCGAGCGCAAGGGAGCGAGCGTGTCCGGGAGATCGGCAGCCACGAGCGAGGTGCGCACCGCCATCATGCCGCAACCGATATCGACGCCGACGGCCGCCGGGATGATGGCGCCGATCGTCGGGATCACCGAGCCAATGGTCGAGCCCTTGCCGAAATGCACATCCGGCATCACCGCCAGCCACTTATAGATGAAGGGCATGCTGGCGGTGTTGAGAAGCTGCTGCTTCGACGGCTCATCGACCGGAACACCCTTGGTCCACATCTTGATGGGCGCGGCATGCTCATGCGATGCCGGCTCGGTCAGAACTTCGTAGCCATGAGCCATCGTCTTCAATCCTTCACAGTCAAATAATGCGGCGCCACATGGCTGGTCAGCCAGACGCCATTGTCGGCTTTGTAGAAATGCAGTCCATCATGATGCATCCGATCCGCCGCGACGAGCAGGATGACCGGCTTGCCATGCCGCATGCCCACTTTGCGCGCCGTCTCCCTATCGAGCGAGAGATGGACATGCTGGCGCGTTTGCGGCTTGAGGCCCTCAGCCAGGATCTTGTCCAGCACCTTCGCCGCCGTGCCATGAAAGAGTTGGCTGGGCGGCGTGACCGGCGCCAGATCGAGGCTAACAGCCACTGAATGGCCCTGCGCCGCCCTGATCCGCTCTCCATCCGGCGACAAGGTGAAGCGCTTTTTGTCATTGCTCGCCACGATTTCGCGGAGGATTTCCGGCGTGAGCTGATGTCCATGCGCACCCGCTTTGGCGATGAGCTCACTGGTCGAAACCCAGCCGCCCTCGCCCAAGACGAGACCGATCTCATCCGGTGCGTGGCGCAGAATGTAGCTTAGAAACTTGCTGAGCCGAGTGATGTTCTTTTCCATTTTCTTTACTTACCAATGAAGGTCCTTACGACAAGAAGGTGATGAAACATTTCCTGCTCTACCGCTGAGCTACAAGCCCATAGATGGTGGACTTGACGGGATTCGAACCCGCGACCCGGGGTTTACAGCCTGTAGTTCCATCGGCATTCGTAAGGGCCTGTTCCTTTCAATCATATCCGCCAGGCGGCAAGTTTATGCGAGACGTTTCCTGAGCTACTACCGGCTTTCACCGGCGGGAGGAAACGAACCTCCGACCTCCTGCCATTGCCGGCAGGCGCTCTACCCTGTAGTCCCGCAGGCATTCGCCCCGCGGCGGTGACAAGAGAGGACAAGAACTGGGGATTCGACCCCCCGGTGCCACTGTATTCCTGTCCGCATTCACCCATTTCGCTGGACCACGAGGCGCCGCCCCGTGGTCCCTTGTCGTTATAGCGCGATCTTCTCGATCTCACCGATCCAGTGATCAGCACCCAGCCGGTTCTCGGCGAAGGCGGCGATCATCTCGAACACCGTATCGGAGAAACCTCCGATATTCAGGATGTCCTCACGCTCGACCGCCTGCGTCGTCGTGTTGGGCTGGATGTCGATGCAGACGAGCTTGGCTTGCGGGTTCACCCGCTTCACCTTCTCCCATGCCTTCATCGTCGCCGTTCCGGTAGCGCCACCCCCGGATGCATCCACCCAGGATTCGTTATCAGAAACGAAGATGACGAGATCGACCTTCGCCTTCTCGCGCGCCAACCGCACCAGCGGCGCCGAGCAGTTGGTTCCGCCGCCGCCGATCTTGGCCAGCTTCCTGGCATTGGTCAGCACCGTATCGCGCGGATTGAGATCGATATCGATCACATCCTGCTCGAAGGGCAGCAGCTCGACCCGGGCGTTGCGGCGCAGGAACGAAGCAGCCACCAAAGCCGCGACGTCGATGCAGCGCACAACGCTCGAAGCCCCCTTGCGGTATCCCGTCGCGGGCGACGTCATCGAGCCCGAAACGTCCGGGCAGATCACGATCCGCTTATCGAGCTCCGGCACATTGCCGATGGCGATTTCCATCGCATCCTGCAAGGCGTTGCGGACCGGCTTCGGCACTTCCCCGGCCGAGGCGGCATAGGCCGCCAGCAGCTGATAGGGGAAGACCTTGGCGCGGGCGATCGCTTTGGCATCGGCGAGGCGCTCAGCCACGTGCTCCGACATGCCGGCAATACCGAACACGCCGTGGCGCGCGAAGGTGTTGAGCCCCTGGCGCAAAGTCTGCCAGGACGCCGTCCGGGCCACTTCCGCCCACTGCTTCTGCGTCAGCGGAAGCGCGGTCAAAAACTGGAACGGCACGTTGGGCACCGGCAGCGAGGGATCGCGCTTGAAGGCTTCAAGATCCTTCACGATCTGCGGCAATGCGGCGGCGTCATAGGGACGACCGATCACATAGCCATAGAGCGCTTCGCGCGCCTTCGAGGCGGGCTTCGGGTGAACCATGCGGATGATATCGGCGAGCGAGGGATCGTTGCCGATGCTCGCGCGCAGGATATCCTCATCCGAGGCCTGAGCCAGCCAGGCGAGAATCATACGCTTGGGCCGGGAGCCGAAGGACTTGCGACCGATGGCGCCCGAGCGGATGACCTGCACGAAGTTGCGCAGCATGCGGCCATTCACGATCACACGCGGAAACGCCTTGGCGAAATCACCGGTATCGAGCGTGGCAAGGATCGCCAGCAAGGCCGCCGGCATATCCTTCATATGGCCCTTTTCGCGCGCATAGATCGCCGTCCTGGCGATGAAGGCGGAATCCACCTGCAGCGCCAGCTTCAGCACCAGATCGAGCTGCTCCCGCGGCTCAGCATAGAAGGTCCGGTTGAAAGTCCCGGTCGCGGCCAGTTGCGCCAGCGCAGCACGCGGCACAAGACCATAGGCCGGAGCCTTCTCATGGTTCCAGGCATTCGCACGCGGAAGCAGCCTTCCGATCGTCGATGCAAACACGGATTTGTTTGCCATTGCTCTTCGTCCTTCTGTTGACGAAGACTTCCTTTGCAGCGCGCGTGCCAGATGACGGCGCGATATCTGATTTTTACCCAATATACTGATTTACATAGGTTATTTATTCTAGATGCGGCTTGTAGCGCAGTCCAGCTGAACATACGCTCCAATTCTATTGGATATAATCTTATCTTATAATATAAATCTCTGATGACCAAAGCGAATGTCGTCATCGGCTTTCTCGGCACGACTCTGGATGTCGGGAAATGGGATACACGCTGGGAGCGCTGGCGGCCGACCATTGCCGTGTGCCAGCAGGACGACTTCATCGTCGACCGCCTGGAGCTCATCCATGACGACCGCTCGGCCAGCCTGGCGCGGCGGCTGATCCAGGACATCAACCAGGTCTCGCCCGAGACGAAGGTCGCCTCCGTCATCATCAATCTGAAGGACCCTTGGGATTTCGAGGAAGTCTATGGCGCGCTGCATGACTTTGCGCGCGGGCGCAGCTTCGACACCGAGAGCGAGAACTATTTCGTCAACATCACCACCGGCACGCATGTGGCGCAGATCTGCTGGTTCCTGCTCGCCGAGACGCGCCATGTGCCGGCCAAGCTGCTGCAGCTCTCGCCGCCCAAGAAGGCGCGCGGCGACCTGACCAGCCCGATGCGCATCATCGATCTCGACCTGTCGCGCTATGACCGCATCGCCACGCGCTTCAGGGCCGAGCAGCGCGATGCCGCCTCCTTCCTCAAATCGGGCATCGCCACGCGCAACCCGGCCTTCAACCGCATGATCGACCGCATCGAGCAGGTGGCCATCAATTCGAAGGCGCCTTTCCTGCTGATGGGGCCGACGGGTGCGGGCAAATCGCAACTGGCGCGGCGCATCTATGAGCTCAAGAAGACACGCCACCAGATCGAGGGACCGTTTGTCGATGTGAACTGCGCCACCTTGCGGGGCGACACGGCGATGTCCTCGCTCTTCGGCCATGTCAAAGGCGCCTTCACCGGCGCCCAGGCGGCACGGTCGGGCCTGCTCAAATCCGCCGATGGCGGGCTCCTGTTTCTCGATGAGATCGGCGAGCTCGGCCCCGACGAGCAGG
Source organism: Taklimakanibacter lacteus (assembly GCA_003576695.1). Lineage (GTDB taxonomy): Bacteria > Pseudomonadota > Alphaproteobacteria > Rhizobiales > Aestuariivirgaceae > Taklimakanibacter > Taklimakanibacter lacteus. The sequence goes on along the minus strand of QOZQ01000002.1, from coordinate 153,348 downwards.
CGATGATCCTGCGCGCCATCGAGGAGAAGCGTTTCCTGGCCGTCGGCGCCGACAAGGAAACGGCGAGCGACTTCCAGCTCGTCGCCGGAACCAATCGCGACCTCAATGAGGCGGTGCGCTCAGGGCATTTCCGCGAGGACCTGCTGGCGCGCCTGAATCTGTGGACCTTCGCACTGCCCGCTTTGCGCGACCGGCCGGAAGATATCGAGCCCAATATCGATTTCGAGCTCGACCGGCAGGCGCGCGACGACGGCGCCAAGATCACCTTCAACAAGGAGGCGCGTCTGCGCTTCACTCATTTCGCGACATCGCCCGATGCGAAATGGAGCGCCAATTTCCGCGACCTGTCCGCCTCGATCACCCGCATGGCGACACTGGCGCCCAAGGGCCGCATCGACGAGGCGACGGTCGGCGAGGAGATCGAGCGGCTCAAGGCCCTGTGGTCCGGCGGGCGGCGCGATGCGGCGACGGATATTCTGAACGGGGTCTTCTCCGATGAGCGCCTAGCGCGGATCGACCTCTTCGACCAGAGCCAGCTGGCAACCGTCATCGCCATATGCCGCGACAGCGCCTCGCTCAGTGCCGCCGGGCGCCGGCTGTTCGCAGCGTCGCGCCGGGAGAAGACGAGCGGCAACGACGCCGACCGCCTGCGCAAATATCTGGCCCGCTTCGATCTCGACTGGGCCACCGTGATGGCGAGATAGCTGCGCGCCCAACAATGTCCGCCGCCATACAATTCGTAATGTGGCGAAGAGGATCAGCGCCCGCGCAGGCGCAATATGTGCCCGGGTATCTCGGCCGTGAGCGCAGCAATGTCGCCCGCGGCGATCAGGTCGCGCAAGCGGCGGTGATGCGGGCCCATCACCAGCGCATCCTTCTCGTCGCGGATCTCCTGGCCGAAGACGATGAGCACATGGCGCGCCAGCGACTCCCACAGGGTCTGAACGATGGCGTTTCCGGAGGCCTCGCAAATGGCGCGGTGGAAAGCGAGATCGGCCTTGCTGACATCCATCCAGGCGAGACGCGCCGCCGCCTGCTCCATAGTCGCGATGATGGCATCGAGCCGGCCGAGCAGCGCCGGCAGCTCCTTGCGGTTCGCGACCGCATCGCGGAGCGCGATCTTCTCCAGCGCGATGCGCGCCTCGCAGATCTGGTCGATGCGCCTGTCGTCGAAAGCCGGGATGAAGGTGCCGCGATGGGGCGTGCTCGCCACGATGCCCTGGGCCTCCAGGATCTTCAGCGCCTCGCGCAAGGGAACGCGGCTCATCTGCAAGGTGGCGGCGAGATGGGCTTCGACCAGCCTTTCGCCCGGCTTGAAGATGCCGGCGGCAATGCCGCCGACAATGGCCTCGGCCGCCTGCTCGGCCAAGCTCGGCGAGCGCGCAAAGGGAAGGGTCGGTCCGTCAGCCATCATGGGTTGTCCAGCTTCTCCCGCATGTCTTCCGTCTTAACGCGGCGATTCTCAATTGCCTATTGCGCATTCAAACTAATTGTATACAATTATACCGTCAAGCCCAACCTCGACCGTTGTGTTTGATGAATGTGGTCCTCGGGGCCGATGGACCTGGCTCACCTATGAAGCCGGGCTTTGCAGGGAGATGAAAATGAGTTTGGCTCGAATGACGCGGCGGATGGCGCTCGCCATGACGCTGCTTGTGGGATCAACCGGCCTCGCCTTCAGCGGCGGCGCCGACATACCGGCCGCCGGACAGAGCGCCAAGATCGACGCGATCAAGCAGCGCGGCGTGCTCAAGGTCGCCGCCATCGGCGAATTCCCGTGGCTGCCGGAAAACACATCAGGCTCCGGTCCGCAATTCTCCGGCCCCGCCTGGCTGCTCGCCGAGGAATATGCCAAGCGGCTGGGCGTCAAGCTCGAAGTGGTGCCGGTCAGCCATGAGACCAAGGTGCCGATCCTCGCCACCGGCGAGGCCGACATCTCGATCGCGCCTTTGGCGGTGACGCCGAAGCGCCAGGAAGTGGTGAACTTCGTCGTCTATTCGCGCTCGAGCCTGTGCATGTTCGGGCTTGCCGACAATGCCAAGCTCAAGGACCTGAAGACGGTCGACGATCTCAACCGCGATGACCTGACCATGGTCTATTTCACCGGCACGCCGCCCGAGACCTGGGCGCCGACCCGCTTCCCCAAGATCACGCTCAAAGGCGTGGCGGGCTCGGGCGCCAATGCGCCGGTCGAGGAAATCCTGGCGAAGCGCGCCGACATCGCCACCATCGACAATGTCGCCTGGCCCGCTTTGAACAAGCAGGTACCCGGCCTCGTCTCCTTCCCTGCCGGCGATGACTGCCTGCAGAGCAAGGAAATGGCGACCGATGTCGGCCTCGCGGTCGACAAGAAGGATCCGGTCTTCCATGCCTGGCTGCAGGCCGTCTATGACGAGATGAAGGACCAGGTCACCGCCGAGGAGATCAAGCTGCTCAAGAGCGGGGGGTAGCTGCCCTCGCCCCTCGAAGAGGGGAGAGGGAGGGACCCATTGCGCAGCAATGGGAGGGTGAGGGGCGTCTTGCGCCTTGGTATGGAAAAGCCAGACATGAGAGGAAGTGCGATGTTGCACGAGTGCCCCTCACCCTTCCCGCCGCTGCGCGGCGGGCCCCTTCCCTCTCCCCGCTGCGCTACGCTTGCAGGGCGAGGGTAATCCATCATGGACATCAATATCCAACCCATCCTGCAGAGCTGGCCGTTCCTGCTCAAGGCGCTGATGATGACGATCCTGGTCAGCGCGCTTTCGACGCTGCTCGGCTTCGCCATCGGCGTGATCGTCGGCGCGCTCAGGACCTATGGCGGGCGCTTCGCCAATATCGTGCTCGGCTTCTATGTCGACAGCATGCGCGCCATTCCGCTGCTCGTGATCCTGGTGTGGACCTTCTTCGCCTTCCCGCTGGTCATCGGCCATTCGATCAATGCGGTGACGGCGGGCATTGTCGGACTCGGCCTGCATCTCGGCGCCTATGTCTCGGAAACGATCCGCGCCGGACTCACTTCGGTGCGCCGCAACCAGATGCAGGCGGCCCTCGCCCTCGGCATGAGCCCGTTCCAGGCGATCCGCACCATCATCCTGCCGCAAGCGGTCATCCGCATGCTGCCGGCGCTCGGCTCGCTCTGCGTCATCGCCATCAAGGACAGCGCCATCGCCTCCGTCATCGCGGTGCCGGAATTGCTGCGCCAGACGCAGATCGTCGCCGGCAAGACCTTCCGCCCCTTCGAGCTCTATACCGCCGCGATGCTATGCTATTTCATCCTGTGCTATCCGATGGCGCGCGGCGTCGACCGCCTCTATCGCCGCCTGGCGCATCTGGGCTCGTCATGAGCTTCGACTGGTCCATCGTCTGGTCGAGCCTGCCGCGCCTCCTCGAAGGCGCCTGGATGACGATCTGGCTTGCCTGCGTCACCATGCTGCTCGCCATTCCGGGCGGGCTGGTGCTGGCGCTGCTGCGGCTTTCCAGGATCCGCGCGCTCGCCATGGCCGCCACCGGCTTCGTCGAATTCTTCCGCGCCACGCCGCTCATCCTGCAGATCTACTGGGTCTATTATGTGCTGCCAGCCTATTTCGACGTGCAACTGTCGCAAATCGCCACCGCGGTCACGGGCCTCGTCTGCAACATCTCGGCCTTCAACTCGGAGACCTTCCGGTCCGGTATCGTGTCGATCCGGCAGGGACAATGGAATGCCGCCTATGCGCTCGGCATGACGCCGGCCAATGTCTTCCTGCGCATCGTGGCGCCGCAGGCGCTGATGCGGGTGCTGCCGGCGCTGGCCTCGACCTGGGTGTCGCTGTTCAAGGACACATCGCTCGTCTCGATCATCGCGGTCGCCGAGCTCTCCTACGTATCGCTGCAAATCCGCGCCGAGACCTATCGCATCCTGGAAGTGCTCACCGCCATGGCGGCGCTCTACTGGCTGATGGGCTATCCGCAGGCCAAGCTCGTCGACTGGATCCACCACCGTTTCAAGGTTGCCGAATGACCGACGATCCGATTCTCATCTTCGAGAGCGTGGTCAAGCGCTATGGCGATCTGACCGCGCTCGACGGCGTCAGCCTGACGCTCAGGCGCGGCGAGGTCGTCTGCCTGATCGGGCCTTCCGGCTCCGGCAAGTCGACGCTTCTGCGCTGCGCCAATGCGCTCGATCCCGTGGATGAAGGCCGCATCCGCTTCGACGGCCATGAGGTCAAAAGCACGGAAAGCTCGGTGCGCCTGGTGCGCCAGCGCATGGGCATGGTGTTCCAGAATTTCGAACTGTTCCCGCATCTCACCGTCCTGCGCAACATCACCATCGGGCCGACAACGGTTCTGAAGCTCGGCCACGCCGCGGCGGATGAGCGGGCGAAAAAGCTCCTCGCCAAGGTCGGCCTTTCCGACAAGGCCCTGTCCTATCCTTCCGCCTTGTCCGGCGGCCAGCAGCAGCGCGTCGCCATTGCCCGCGCGCTCGCCATGGAGCCGGCGCTCATGCTGTTCGACGAGCCGACCTCGGCGCTCGATCCCGAGACGATCGGCGAGGTCTTAAGCGTCATGAAGACGCTGGCCGATGAAGGCATGACCATGCTGGTCGTCACCCATGAGATGGATTTCGCGCGCCGCGTCGCCGACCGCGTCGCCGTCTTCGACAAGGGCCGCGTCATCGAGGAAGGCGCGCCCCAGGAGATCTTCACCAATGCCCGGGTCGCCAGGACGCGCGATTTCCTGAGCCATCTCGGCTGGCATGGCGAGGGGGCAGCATCCGTCAGCAAGAGAGAAGAAGCATGAAAGAGCACAGAATAGAGAGAGCGGAAGTCTTCGTCGTGGGCCCCGATGTCGAGCGCTATACATGGGCGGAGGGCATGAGCGGCCAATATATGGCCAATATCATTCTCAGGCTCACCGCGGCGAGCGGGCTTCAGGGCATTGCGGGTGGGGCGATGATCACGCCGCACAGTTTCGACCGCGCCGTCGGCGAGACGCTGCGCCATGTGCTGCCCGACGTGATCGGGCGGCATCCGGGGGAGCGCGAGATATTGTGGAAGCAGATGCGCAATCTCGGCACGCCGATGGTGCCGCAGGCCCATTCGCTGATCGATATCGCGCTGTGGGACATGGCGGCGCGCCATGCCAATCTGCCGCTCTATCAGCTCCTGGGCGGGGCGCGCGACAAGATCCTGTCCTATGCCTCGACGCCTTTGCTCGCCGACAACCAGGCCTATATCGATTATGTCGGCGAACGGCACGAAGAGGGCTTCAAGGCGGTCAAGTTCCATTGCTGGTGCCAGCCCGAGCGCGACCTGCCAATGTGCGCGGCGGTCAGAAAGCATTTCGAGGGCCGCGATCTCGCTCTGATGCTCGATGTCGAGCAGCGCTATGATCTACACAGCGCGACCCGCGCGGCGCGGACTTTGAGCGATCTCGGCTTCCGCTGGTTCGAGGCGCCATTGGTCGACACAGATATCGAAGGTTATCGCGAGATCAGGCGGCAGAGCACGGTGCCCGTCATTGCCGCCGGCAATACCTGGACCGACCTGCAAATGCTGCTGCAGGGCGCCAGGGCCGGCGCCTGGAGCGCGCTTCGGGTCGATGCCACGATCTGCGGCGGCATCACGCCGATCCGCAAGGTGATGGGGCTCGCCGAAGCTCTGGGCATGGATGTCGAGATCCAGTGCTGGGGCTATACGCTGACCCAGGCGGCCAATCTCCATGTCATGCTGGCCTTCGACAACTGCACCTATTTCGAGCAGCCGGTGCCCTATCCCGCTTTCGAATATGGATCGCATGACGTCATCCGCACCGACAAGCAAGGCTATGTGCATGCGCCGAACGGACAGGGCCTCGGCATCGCCATCGACTGGAAGGCGATCGAAGCGGCATCCATCCTCCATTTCGAGATCCGCTGACATGGGTGGGCGTCTCATGGGCAAGCGGGCGCTCATCTATGGCGGCGGCACCGGCATCGGCTTCGCCATTGCCGAAGCCATGGCGCGCGAAGGGGCGAACCTGTTCCTGTCGGGCCGGCGCGCCAATATCCTCGATGAGGCGGCAGCACGGCTTTCGAAGATCGGCCGCGCCTCCACAGCCTCCGGCGATGCGACAAGGCCAGAGGATGTCGTACGTGTCACGGCCGCGGCAGATACCTTCCTCACCGGCATCGATACGCTGGTGGTGAGCGCCGGAGCGGGCGGGCGCACCTCGATCTTCGATGCCGACCCACAAGAATTCCAGCGCATCATGGATCATACGCTGAGGCCCGCCTTCCTCGCGGTGCGCTATGCGGCGCCGCAGCTCCTCGCGGCCAAGACGGCCTCGGTCATCATCATCTCCTCGACCTATGGACTCGTCGGCCATGCCGAGCGCGTGGCCTATTGCGGCGCCAAGGCCGGTGTGATCGGCATGGTCAAGGCGATGGCGCTCGATTTCGCAACCCACGGTATCAGAGTGAATGCCATTTGTCCGGGCTATGTGGAGACGCCGCTCGCCATCGAAGTGGCGCAGGCGGAGAAAGACCCGGAAGCGGCGCTGGCGGCGAAAAGGCTCATGCATGCCATACCGCGCGCCGGCAAGCTCGAAGAGATGGGCGAGCTTGCCGTCTATCTCGCATCCGACCTGTCGGCCTTCATGACGGGCCAGGCGATTGCCATCGACGGCGGCTATTCCAGCCGCTAACTTTCCTGCCAAAGCAGGCGCAGGAGGAATTCATGGCTGACTGGCTGGGCACGAGCTATATGGCGCGCAAAGGTGTCGCGCGCGGCAAAGCGGGGAAGACCCACGAGCTCACCGTCGAGAAGCAGGGCAAGTACCAGTATGTCTATGGCGCCTATGCCAAGCCGGTGCTGACCATCGAGCCGGGCGACATTGTCGTCGCCGAGACACAGGATGCTTTCGAGGGCGCCATCAGGACCGAGAAAGACCTGCCGACCAAGGTGCTGAACCTGCCCTTCGTCAATCCGCAGAACGGGCCGATCGCCGTCAAAGGCGCCGAGAAGGGCGATGTGCTCTGCGTCCATATTCATTCGATCAAGCCCCGCGGGCCGCAGCCCGTCGGCACGACGGCGCTCATCCCGGAATTCGGCGGGCTCGTCGCCACCGGCAATACGGCGCTCCTCAACGCACCCCTGCCGGAGCGGGTGAAGAAAATGGAAGTGACGGAATCAGGCATCAAATTCAGCAAGACGATCACGCTGCCCTATGAGCCCTTCATCGGCACGCTGGGCGTGAGCCCGGAGATCGAGGCCGTCACCTCGCTGCAGCCCGATTACTGGGGCGGCAATATGGACCTGCCCGATGTCTGCCCGGGCGCCGTCGTCTATTTCCCGGTGCATCACAAGGAGGCCTATCTCCATCTCGGCGACTGCCATGGCACGCAGGGCGACGGCGAATTGTGCGGTGTCGCGGTCGAGATTCCCTCGACCACGACAGTGCAGGTCGATCTCATCAAGAACTGGCAGATCGCCTGGCCAAGGCTCGAGAACGAGAAATTCATCATGACCATCGGCAGCACGCGGCCGATGGAAGACGCGGCGCGCATCGCCTATCGCGAGCTCATCACCTGGCTGGTGAGCGATTACGGCTTCGAGCGGGACGAGGCCTATTTCCTGCTCACCCAGGCGGGCCGCGTGCGGGTCGGCAATATGGTCGATCCCAAATATACGCTCGGCGCTTCTATCCTGAAGGAGTATCTGGGCTGATACGTCATCCCGGCGCAAGCCGGGATCCAATAAACTCCACCCGTGCGGGCACCGCTGTCCACATGCGCTTGTTCAGGGAGTCCCGGCGTTCGCCGGGATGACGGAATGGGTGGTCAGCAGAACAGATGGCTGTCGGCCGGGTTCCATTCGACATGGAGGGGGCCGGAAAGCGCGTTCGTCTTCACCGCCGATCCGGCGCCGCGCAGCCAGATTTCCTGGCCCCAGCCGGTTTCGAGCAGCACGCTCGATGTGTCGCCGAGAAAGGTCACGTCCTTGACCTTGACCGCGAGGCCGGCGCCCGAGCCCTGCACGAATTTGAGCGACTGCGGGCGCACCATCAGCTCAGGCGTTGCGGCATGGCCATTGCCGGCATGAGCGGGAATATTCTCGATGCGCGTGCCATCCGGCAGAATGGCGCTCGCGGCACTGCCGCGGCGTTCGACTTCGCGCACTTTGAGGAAATTCGAATCGCCGATGAAACCCGCGACGAAGCGCGTCGCCGGTCTGGCATAGAGATCCTCGCCTGATCCCACCTGCTCGATGCGGCCGTGATTGAAGACGGCGATGCGGTCCGACAGGCGCAAGGCTTCTTCCTGGTCATGCGTCACATAGAGGATGGTGACGCCGGTCTCCTGGTGGATGCGGCGGATCTCGACCTGGATCTCCTCGCGCAATTTCTTGTCGAGGGCGGACAGTGGCTCATCCATGAGGAGCACCGGCGGGTCATAGGCAAGCGCGCGCGCCAGCGCCACGCGCTGCTGCTGACCGCCCGAAAGCTGCGCCGGCAGGCGGTCTTCGAAGCCTTCGAGCCGCACCAGCGACAGCATGGCCTTGACCGTCTTTGCAATATCCGCAGCCGAATGCCCGCGTACGCGCAAGGGGAAGGCAATATTCTCGCCAACCGGCAGATGCGGGAAGAGCGTATAGCGCTGGAAGACCATGCCGATATTGCGCTTATGCGGCGGCGTGGCGAGGATCGAGCGGCCATCGATCGAGATGTCACCGGCGGAAGGATCATCGAAGCCGGCCACGGCATAAAGCGTCGTGCTCTTGCCCGAGCCCGAAGGCCCGAGAAAGGTCAGGAACTCGCCCTTCGGGATATTGAGCGACACGTCCTCCACGGCGACGATGCTGCCGAAGGTCTTGCGGAAGCCGCTGATGGTGAGGAAGCTGTCGGTCATTTGGCAAAGACCTTCCGGACAAGGCCGGCAACGGCCATCAAGATGAGGGTGAGCACGACGAGGATGGTGGAGGCGGCGGCGATCACCGGCGTCAGGTCCTGGCGCAGGGCGCCCCAGATGCGCACCGGCAGTGTCTGCAAGGTCGGGCTCGCCATGAAGATCGCCACCACGACCTCGTCCCAGGAAATCAGGAAGGAGAAGAGGGCTGCGGAAAACAGGCCGAGGCGGATCGCCGGCAAGGTCACCTTCCATTTGGCGAGCCAGGGCGAGGCGCCGCACAGGATGGCCGCGTCCTCGATCGACTTGTCGAAGGTCTCGAGCGCGTTGGTGATCGAGATCACGGCGAAGGGAAAAGCCAGGATCGTATGGGCGATGACGAAGCCGATGAGCGTGCCGCTCAAGCCGATGCGCAGGAACAGCGCATAGAGCGCCACCGCGAAGACGACGACGGGGAGGACCATGGGTGTCAGGAACAGTGCCTTGAGCCACAGGCGGCCGGGAAATTTTCCGCGCACCAGGGCGAAGCTCGCGAGGAGGCCGAGCACGACGGAGCAGATCGTCACCAGCGCGCCGACCTTGAGGCTCGTCCAGGCAGCGGCGAGCCAGCGCGGATCGGCGAAGAGCTCGCCGTACCAGCGCCAGGTCCAGGCCGGCGGCGGGAAGACCAGCCATTGCGAGGAGCCGAAGGAGAGTGCTGCAATGAACAGAACGGGGAGCAGCAGGAAAAGGCAGATGGCGATGGTGATCGCCCATAGTCCGAAGCGCAGGCCGCCCAGTCGGTCATAGGACAGAAGCATCTCAGCGTCCTCCGGCCGTGCCGGCGGCGCCGCTGAAATAGCGCAGCTGCAGGGCATAGATGGCGAGCGTGACGGTGAGCAGGATGAAGGCGGCGGCGCCGCCCAGGCCCCAGTTGAGCAGCGACTGGATGAGCTGCGCGATCATGCCGGCCAGCATCATATTGGCCGTGCCGCCCAAGAGCGACGGCGTCACGAAATAGCCGAGCGACATCACGAAGACCATGAGCGCGCCGGCAGCGGCCCCTGGCGCCGAGAGCGGCACCAGCACACGGCGGAAAATCTGCCAGCGCCCGGCGCCGCACAGAGCGGCGGCGTTCAATATCGCCGGATCGATGGCGCGCAAGGTCGCATGCAAAGGCAGGATGATGAAGGGCAGCATGATATAGACCATGCCGATGGTGACGCCGGTCAGGTTGTTGACCAGCGGCAAGGGCTCGGAGACGAGGCCCGTCGCCATCAGCATCTTGTTGATGACGCCGGTGCGCTGCAGCAGCACCATCCAGGCATAGGTGCGGGCGAGGAGATTGGTCCACATCGACAGGAGAATGACGGCGAAGACGATCCTGGCCCAGCGCTGCGGCATGATGGCGAGGAGCCAGGCGACCGGAAAGCCGAGCAGCAGCGAGAACAGTGTCACGACGCCCGCCACCAGGAAGGTGTTGAACAGCACGCGGGCATAGGTCGAGGTGGCGAAGAGCTCGGCATAATTCTGCAGACCAAGCTCGGGCTCGGTAATGCTGCGCAACAGCAGCGCCAGGACCGGCAACACGAAGAAGAAGGCGAGCAGCAAAAGGGCCGGGACGGCGTAACCCATGCCCGTCCAGCGGAATGGCTCCCTGATATCGGCTGTCGCGGTCACCATAGCTCAGGTCACCTCAAGAAGCCGGCAGGCGGCAGAACCGCCCGCCGGCGTCCGTTGTCACTTGGCCTGCCAGTCATACCAGCGCTTGGCGATCTCATCGCGATGCTGGGCCCAGTAGCCCATGTCGAGATTGATCTGGCCTTCGCTATGGGCGTCGGGCAGCGATGCGACGACGGCCGCATCCATCCGGGTCTTGGCGTTGATATTGATCGGCGCATAGCCGCTCCTGGTGGCGAGCACCGCCTGGCCATCGGCGCTGGTCGCGGTCGCCAAGAACTTCATCGCCGCTTCCTTGTTCCTGGCACCCTTCGGCACGACGAGAACATCGGCGGCGGTCAGGTTCTGGTTCCAGGATGCGGCGACATTGCCGCCGGTCTGCTGGATCGCGAAGATGCGGCCGTTCCAGAACATGCCGAGCGGCGCTTCGCCGGAGGCGAGGAACTGCTGCGATTCAGCGCCGCCGCCCCACCAGATGATGTCCTTCTTGATCGTGTCGAGCTTGGCGAAAGCGCGGTCGAGATCGAGCGGATAGAGCTTGTCGGGCGCGACGCCATCGGCAAGAAGGGCGATCTCGAGCACGCCCGGCGCCGACCATTTATAGAATGTCCGCTTGCCGGCGAATTTCGCCGTGTCGAACAGATCGGCCCAGGATTTGGGCTCCTCCTTCAGAACATCCTTGTTGTAGCCGAGCACGAAGGAATAATAGAAGCTGCCGACCGCATGGTCGGTCACGAAGCGCGGATCGATCTCTTTCTTGTCGACAATGGCGAAATCGATCGGCTCGAGCAGGCCCGCCTTGGCGGCGGCAATGGCGAAATCATATTCGACATCGACGACGTCCCAGGAGACATTGCCGCTGTCGACCATGGCCTTGAGCTTGCCATAGTCGGTGGGCCCGTCCTGCAGCACATTGATGCCCGAGGCTTTCGTATAGGGATCGGCCCAGGCTTCCTTCTGCGCGTCCTGGGTGGTGCCGCCCCAGCTCGTGAAGACGAGATCATCGGCATAAGCGGCGAAAGACGTCGCCATGGTGAAGGCTAAGGCAATGGACAGTTTCTTGAACACGGGTAATCCTCCTTGGATGTTGCTGTTTTTATTCTCTTGCTCGCCAGATCCTCATCGCATCACGAAAGGATCGGGGAAGGGATCATCCGTCGTCTTCAGCCACACCGATTTGGTGCGGGTGTAATCGAGGATGGAGTCGAGGCCGCCTTCGCGGCCGAAGCCCGACAGGCCATAGCCGCCGAAGGGCACGATGGGCGAAATGGCGCGATAGGTGTTCACCCAGACGATGCCGGCGCGGATCTTCCTCACCAGGCGATGGGCGCGTGCCAGGTCGCGGGTGAAGACACCGGAAGCGAGCCCGTAAGGCGTCGCATTGGCGAGGCGAAGCGCCTCGTCTTCATCATCGAAAGCGAGGACGGAGAGCACCGGCCCGAACAGTTCCTCATCGACCGAAGGCGAATTCACGCCCGTGCAGTCAAGGATGGTCGGGAGATAATAGAAGCCGCGGTCAAAACCGTCAGGCCGCTTGCCGCCGGTGATCAATCTCGCGCCGGCGGTGACGCTGGCAGCCACGATCTTTTCGATCCTGTCGCGCTGGCGTTCGGTGGCCAGCGGACCAAGCTCGGTTTCCTTCTGCTGCGGATCGCCGATGCGGATCTGACCGGCCTTGCGGGCGAGGATCTCCAGGAACCTGTCCTTGAGATCGCGTTGCACCAGAAGCCGTGAGCCTGCCACGCAGGACTGGCCGGTGGCGGCGAAGATGCCGGCCACCACGGCATTGGCGGCGCTGTCGATATCGGCGTCGCTGAAGACGACGATCGGCGACTTGCCGCCGAGCTCGAGGCTGGTGACGGCGAGATTGGCGGCCGAATTGCGCAGCACATGGCGCGCCGTCTCAGGCCCGCCGGTGAAGGCGATGCGCGAGACGAGCGGATGGGATGTGAGCGTGGCCCCGCATTCGGCGCCGAAACCGGTGATGATATTGACGACGCCCGGCGGAAAGCCCGCCTCGTGGATGAGCCTGGCGAAATCGAGCATGGGGCCAGGCGCTTCCTCGGAGGCCTTGAGGACGATGGTGCAGCCCGCCGCCAGCGCCGGCCCGAGCTTCACCGCCGAGAGGAAGAGCTGCGAGTTCCAGGGCACGATGGCGGCGACGACGCCGATGGGCTCGCGCCGGAGCCAGGCTTCCATGCCGGGCTTGTCGATCGGCAGGTAAGCGCCCTGGATCTTGTCGGCAAGGCCTGCATAATAGCGGTAATAGTCGGCGACATAGGCGATCTGGGACGAGGTCTCGCGGATGATCTTGCCGGTGTCGGCCGTCTCGATGGCGGCGAGCGCCGGCACGTTGGCGGCGATCAGATCGGCGAGACGATAAAGCAGCTTGCCGCGTTGAGTCGCGGTGAGATCCGCCCAGGCCGGATCGGTGAAGGCGCGATGGGCCGCCTTCACCGCCCGGTCGGTGCCGTCACGGCCTGCGTCGGGCATAAGCGCCCAGACTTCCCCGGTCGCAGGATTGCGGCTTTCGAAAGACGCAGGTCCCTCCTCGAAGCGGCCATCGATATAGTGCTGGAACTTGCGCATCGCTCTAGCCGAAAGCCGGAAGCACGTGATCGATGAAACGCCTGAGCGACTGCTTCTTGCGCTCCGTCGTCATGCCGGAATCGATCCACAGGCTGAATTCGTCATAGCCCAGCGCCTCATAGGCCTTGAGGCGCGCGACGACCTGATCGGGCGTGCCGGTCACGGTAGCTTTGAGCATGTTATCGACCGCATATTGCGGCATCGCCGCGAGATCCGCCTCGCTCAGCTCCTCGATCAGCGCCTGGCGGATGGGGCGCTCATTCTTGAACCAGGCCATGAAGTAGCCGTAGAAGCGACGCAGATCCTCGGCGGCCTTGCGGCAGTCGGCTGCATCAGCGCCCACGAAACCATGCATCAGCAGCATGATCTTCGGGCGCGGCGTTTCCGGATGCGCGGCACAGGCGTCATTGAAGCGCCCGATCAGCGTCTTCACTTCCTCATCGCCCTGATGCAGCGGCGTCACCTGGACATTGCAGCCATGGGCAAGGGCGAAATCATGCGATGAGGGATCGCGCGCCGCGACCCAGATCGGCGGATGCGGCTTCTGCACGGGCTTGGGCGAAGAGGTGGTCGAGGGGAAGGCCCAGTGCTTGCCCTGATGCGCATAGTCGCCGGCCCACAGGCCCTTCAGCGCCGGAACCATCTCGCGCAGATGCGAGCCCGCCGTCATGGCATCCATGCCGCCGGCGAGTCGCTGATATTCGAAACTATAGGCGCCGCGCGCAATGCCGATATCGAGGCGGCCGCCCGAGATGATGTCGGTCATCGCCGCTTCGCCGGCGAGCTTAAGCGGATGCCAGAACGGCGCCACCACCGTGCCGGTGCCGAGACGGACGGTCTTCGTGCGCCGCGCCAGATCGGCGATATTGATGAAGGGATTGGGGGCGATGGTGAAATCCATGCCATGATGCTCACCGGTCCAGATGGCATGCAGGCCGCCGGCATCGGCCATCTCGCAGAGCTCGATGAATTCGCGATAGAGCTCTTCATGGCTTTGGGCCGCGTTGAGCCGTTCCATATGTACGAAAAGAGAGAGTTTCATCGTCAGTCCACCGCCCTCACTTCACCCTGCTCATGGTCGCCGGAATAGATCTTGAAACGGCCTTGACGCCGCTCCTCGACAAAGCGCTTCAGCATGATGCGCGTCGCCTCATCGGGAAGCCGGTCCCAGGGAATGGCGTCGAACTCGACCAGCACCGCGGGGCCTTCGCGCGTGAGCACGGCATCGCCGCGGTAATAGATGGACTGGATGCGGGTCGAGGGATTCTCGAAGACGGCAAACAGGAAGCCGAGCGAGGCCTCGATGCCGCTGCCGAGAAGGGCTGATTTGAGCGCCGAGACGCTGCCGCTGGCACCAATGCGGCCGGCCTCCGGCAGGATGAGGCTCTTGCCGTCGGGACCTGGCATCAGCACCAGCCTGCCTTCGCTTTCGAGGATGGCGCCCACCACCGTGCGCCCGCCATGGGCCGCGGCATTCACCGCCGCCTGCTCGAGACCGAGCGCAACATAGCCCCCTCTCGCATAGCCCAGCGGATTGGCATCGCTATGGGCGAAGCCTCGAATGGCGCCCATGAGGATGACATGATCGCCGGCATCGATGACATCGGCGCGCGCGCAATCGAACCAGGCGACGGCGCCGTCGATCAGCGGATTGCCCGAGGTCGCGGCGTGCCAGGCAACGGCGGAGAATTTGTCGGCGCGCTTCGAGGCGAAGACGCCCGATATGTCCTTTTGGCTCTCGGCCAGGATATTCACGGCGAAGCCCCGGGCGGCCGTGAAGGTGGCGCAGCTCGATGCCGCCCTGGCGATGCAGACGAGAAGCAATGGCGGATCGAGCGAGACGGAAGTGAAGGAATTGGCGGTGAAGCCGCGCGGCGCTCCATCGGCATCGATGGTGGTCACGATGGTGACGCCGGTCATAAAACTGCCGAAGGCGGTGCGCAGATCGCGCGGGTCGATGCGGGTGACGGATTGCGCAAGGAATGCCCGCAGCGCCCGGTTGACCGCGTCGGGATCCACCAGATTCATCATATGGCGCTGGCCCTCGAGGATCAGCGCTTCGCCGCGAGGTGCCGCCTTCGCCATGGCGCGCGACATGGAAGGCGTCGAATTGGGATCGAGCGATCCGGTGGCGAAGAGCGCCGGCATGGCGAGTTCGCCGAGGCGGCCCGAAAAGGCATCATCACTCGTGGCGAAAATCCGGTAGGCGGCCGCATAGCCCCTGGGATCGACCGAGGTCAGCCATTGCCGCACCTGGTTGATCGTGGCGCCGTTCTCACCGCCATCGCCGAACCAGCGCTTGAGCGGGCCATCGGCATTGACCGCGCCACTGCTCATCGCGATCTCGCGCGCCCGCATCTCGACAGCTTTCCGGCTGGCGGGATCGCGCTCATAGACGGAATTGAGGACCGCGACACGCAAAGTGCGATCGGGATGCGCGAGGGCAAAGCCCAATGCGACGAGCCCGCCCATCGAATGGCCGACAATGGTGGCGGCAGGGATCCCAAGATCGTCGAGAAGCCGGCGCAGCTGCTCGACATAGGCGGAAAGGCCCGCATCTTCCGCCGGCAAGGCGCTGCCACCATGGCCCGCCATATCGAGCGCAATGACCTGATGGGTCGACGCGAAGGCCTCGATCTGGGGATGCCAGGCATCGGCATTGAGGCCTACACCATGGATGAAGACGATGGGCTCGCCTTGGCCCAGCCGCACATAGGAGGTGCCGCCCGCTTTCTCGCGCGGGAGCATCGTCTCCTGTCCGCCGCGCTTTGCGGCCGGATCAGACATTCGTGCCGCCGAGCTCACGCAGATCCTCATAGCGGTTGCCGATGCGGTGATGCGGGCGCCCGCCGATCGAGCCGCCAAGCGCCACCAGAATCTCGTCATGCGCCGGCGCATCGGGAATGGCGAAATGGATGGTGAGGTAATGCGAGCGCATGCCCTCATCGGCCTTGTGCATCAGGGGGATCATCACCGGCGCATTGGCGGGCCCGCGTATATTGGTGAAAGCGAGATAGCTCTTGGCGCCGACCGCCTTGCGGTAGTGATTGCCGAAACGCAGCGTGTGGATGAGGGCGGAAGCATGCTCGATCTCGCCATCGGTGCCGACGACGGCGGCCTTGCCATAGCCTTCGATGGCCTCGCCGGAGCCGGCGAGTTCGAGCATCATGCCGGTGAGGAGTTCACCCAGACGGGGAGCAATGTCCAGAATTTCAGGCTTGAGATCTTCAACGAAGCCGCGGCCGGCCCAGGGATTTTTGAGGACGGCGGCGGCGGCAAAGAGCTTGAGGGGGCGTTCGGCCGGCTTGCCGCCTTCGATCAGGGTCGATTCCGACAATATATGTGTCTTGCGCAAATGAAGGCTCATAGACTCGCTCAAAATTGTCTTCTGGTCTACTGTAAGATGGTATACAATCTGAGTCAAGCGACGGAATCGAAGGAGAGACGCGGCCGTGACCCATATCCAGGAGAGCGACGACATGGATGATCTGAGGATCAGCCAGGCGCCGAAGACGCTGCGCGAGATCGCGCTGGAACGGGTGCGCTCGGCCATCCTCGAATTCCGCTTCCAGCCCGGCGCCCGCCTGACCGAGCGCGATCTCTGCGCGCAGCTCGGCGTCAGCCGGTCGGTGGTGCGCGAGGTGCTGCGCCATCTGGAAACCGAAGGGCTGGTGCAGACCATCCCGCATCACGGGCCGATCGTCGCCAAGCTCGACCGCGACGCCGCCGCCCAGATCTATGAGATCCGCGGGCTGCTCGAAGCCTCTGCCGCTTTTGCCGCGGCCGAACATGCCGGCGCCGATGCGATCGAGAAGATGGGCACCGCCATGAACGATATCGAAAGCGCCTATGCGGCGCAGAACCATCGCGCCGTGCTCGCCGCCACCACGCGCTTCTACGAGACCATGTTCCTGTGCGGCGGCAAGGCGGTCGCCTGGGAAATGGTGCAGCGCCTCAATGGCCGCATCAGCCGGTTGCGCGCCATGACCATCGCCTCGGCGGGCCGGCATGTCAGCGGGCCGGCACAAATGCGCAAGATCCATGACGCCATCCGCCGGCATGATCCGGCGGCGGCGGCGACGGCCTGCCGCGAGCATGTGGCGCGCGCCGGCGCCATCGCGCAGACGCTGCTCAGCCAGCAACAGGACAGCTGATCTTCATTTTGCGCATCGGCTTATCCGAAAACCGCATGGCGCGTGACCAGGAAAAGTGTGCGCGGTTTTCCGTCCGATCACGCACCAAATTTTTGGACTGGATGGCCGCCTCTCGGGGCGGCCATGGACTTTTTGGGCCGATGCGTCACCACATCTTGGTGCCGGCCGCGGCCATGCTATCATCGCGGCATGTCCGGCAATATCCGAATCCTCGTCGTCGATGACGAGCCGCAGATCCAGCGCTTCCTCAAGCTCGGCCTCAATGCCGGCGGCTTTTCGGTCACGACGGCCGCGACCGCGGCGGAAGCCCTCAAGGCGATCGCCAGTTCGGCGCCCGATCTCGTCCTCCTCGATCTCGGCCTTCCCGATCTCGACGGCAAGGAGGTGATCCGCCAGACCCGCGCCTTCTCAGCTGTGCCGATCATCATCGTCTCGGCGCGCGAGCGCGAATCGGAGAAGATCGAGGCGCTCGATCTCGGTGCCGACGACTATGTCAACAAGCCCTTCGGCATCGGCGAGCTGCTCGCCCGCATCCGCACGGCGTTGCGCCATCACAACATCGCCGGCAATACGACGCCGGTGCTGAGCCATGGTCCGATCACGGTCGACGTGGCGGCGCACCGGGCAAGCAAGAACGGCGAAGGGCTCAAGCTGACGCCAAAGGAATTCGACCTACTGCTGCTGCTGTTGCGCAATTCAGGGCGGGTCATGACGCACCGCCAGATCCTCACCGCCATCTGGGGGCCGGCGCATGCCGAGGACATGCAGTATCTGCGCGTGCTCATCGGCCAGCTGCGCGGCAAGCTCGAGGAGGACCAGGCCAATCCGCGCTTTATCCAGACCGAGCCGGGCATCGGCTACCGGATCATGCCGGAGGACGTCTGACAGTTCGAGCATTATCTTAACGTAAACGTCAAATATTTTAGCGTTTAGCTGCTCATAACCCCTTAACCAAACCGCGCAAAGCGCCGTCCCGCCTGATACGGTATTCGTTTCAGATTCAAGGTTTTAACCGAGACTGCCGGTCCCATGTCCATCCTGCCGTCCCATGTCGTGACTTATCTCAAAAAGCTGCGGCAGAACTTCACCGCCGAGGAGATCGCCCAGCGCCTCAGCCCGAAATTCTCCAAATTGCAGAGCCTGCGCCCCAGCCGCAAGGCGACGGCGCAGTCGGTCGAGCTTCTATGGGAAAGGCTCGACGCCACAAGGCTGCCGGCGACAGGCGACCGGGCACTTATCGCCGATGCGGCAACGCTCGCCGCCGCTCCGCTCTATGAAGCGAATATCGAGAATTTCATCGGCACGGTGAAAGTCCCCGTCGGCCTCATCGGTCCGCTCCGCGTCAACGGCCTTCACGCCAATGGCGATTATTACGTGCCGCTGGCGACCACCGAAGCGGCGCTCGTCGCCTCCTATGGAAGAGGTGCCGAGATTGCCGGCAAGGCGGGCGGCATCACTTCGGTGCTGGTCAGCGAGGGCGTGCTTCGAAGCCCGGCCTTCCTGTTCGACCATTCCTTCGCCGCCGGGCAGTTCGTCGAATGGCTGGTGGGCCAGGCCGATGACCTCAGACAAGCCGCCGAAGCAACGACCAGCCATGGCCGCCTTGTGTCGATCGATCCCTTCATCGATCACGACACCGTCTTCCTCATCTGCCGCTACACGACGGGCGATGCGTCGGGCCAGAATATGGTGACCTTCGCCACCGATGCGCTGTGCCGGCACATCATCGAGCATACGCCGGTGAAGCCGCGGCGCTGGTTCATCGAGGCGAATTTCTCCGGCGACAAGAAGGCCTCGCATCTCGGCATACTGGCGGGGCGCGGCCGCAAGGTGACGGCGAGCGTGTTCCTGCCGGAAGAGCTCATCCGCAAATATCTGCATTGCGAGGTGGCGGCGATCGTCGCCTATGGCCAGGTCGCCAATCTGGGCGCCCTGCTCAGCGGCCAGATCGGCGCACAGGCGCATTATGCCAACGGACTTGCCGCCTTCTATATCGCCACCGGGCAGGATGCCGCCTGCGTCGCCGAATCGGCGGTCGGCTTCACGCGCCTCGAGCGGCGCGATGACGGCGTCTTTCTCTCGGTGACCTTGCCCAATATCCTGGTCGGCTCGGTCGGCGGCGGCACGAAGCTGCCGAGCCAGGGTGCGGCACTTCGGCTCATGGGCCTGCAGGGCGCCAACAAGGCATCGGCGCTGGCGGAAGTCGCCGCCGCCCTTTGCCTCGCGGGCGAGATCTCGATCATCGGCGCCATCGCCGCAGGGCATTTCAGCCGCGCCCATCTCAAGCTGGCGCGCGGCAGCAAGGCGTCTCCGTGACCGCCGATGCCGTCTCACAGATGCCGTTGATCAGAAGGCTGTGGATCTACCAGGCCGAGCGCTTCCCGTTGCTGCGCACCGGGCTCCTGCTGGCCGTCTTCACGGCCGCGAGCCTCTGCGTCTCGGCGCATCTGGCTTCGCGGCCGCTGCCCGCCATTTCGACCTTCGTCATCGTCTGGGCGGTCGTCTTCCTGCTGTTCTTCCAGATGCGGGCCTGCGACGAGGTCAAGGATTATGAAGATGATCTGCGCTTCCGGCCGGAGCGGCCGATCCAGCGCGGCCTGATCAGCCTCGGCCTCATCAAGACGCTGGGCATCATCTGCGCGCCGGTGATGCTGACGCTGACTTACTTTCTGTCACCTGCCCTCGTGATCTTTCTGCTTCTCGTCTGGCTGTGGCTCGGGCTGATGACGGTCGAGTTCTTCGTGCCCCTCTGGCTGAAAGCCCGCCCCTTTCTCTATCTCGCCTCGCATATGGCGATCATGCCGCTGATCGATCTCTTCATCACCGCGGCCGAATGGCTGCCCGCCGGCCGGGGCCCGCCGCGGGGCTTGTGGCTCTTCATCGCGCTTTCCTGCGCCAATGGCTGCGTCATCGAGGTCGGCCGCAAAATATGGGCGCCGGAGAATGAGCGTCCCGGCGTCGAGACCTATTCGAGCCTGCTCGGCCCTGAGCGCAGCGCCTGGCTGTGGGCGGGCTTCGCCACGGTCGCCTATCTCCTTCTGCTGGGCGTCGGCTATGTCGCGGGCGCACTTGCCATCATTGCGCTTCTCGGCGCCGCTGCTCTGGCGCTCGTCGTCCATACCGCCATGAAATTCGCCAAAGACTCCACCGCGCAAGGCCAGAAGCGGATCGATCAGCTCTCGGGGCTCTGGGTCCTCGCCTGCTACAGCCTTGCGGGCTTCGTGCCGCTTCTCTCGCGGGTGATCGGATGAGGTTCATCTATGAGCCCAGGGACCAGCCGCCCTTGAGCGCGGTGGGCGGCAAGGCCGCCGCTCTTGCCTTTCTCATCCATCAGGGCTTTCCCGTCCCCGCCTTTCTGATGGTCACATCGCAGGCCTTTTCCGGCGACAATCTGACTCCGGGCGCGAAGATGGAGATCGCCCGGCGGCTGGCCGAACTGGGACCCGGCCCCTTCGCGGTGCGCTCATCGGCCGTCGAGGAAGATGGAGCCGCCCATTCGCATGCCGGACAATTCCTCTCGCTGCTCGGCATCGAGCCGGATGATGTGCCGGAAGCGGTGGAGAAGGTCTGGCAGTCGGGGGCGCGCGAGAGCGTTCAGGCCTATCGCAGCGCCCGCGGCCTGGCGGGCGGGGGGCGGCCGGCCGTCATCATCCAGAAGCAGGTCAGGGCCCGTGCGGCGGGCGTCCTCTTCACCGCCGACCCGGTGAAGCGCGATCCGAACCGTATCGTCATCTCAGGCGTCGCCGGGCTCGGCGACAAGCTCGTCGGCGGCGAGGCCGATGGCGATGATTATGTCGTCGCCAAGAGCGACGGCCGCATGCTTGCGGGCCCCGAAGCGGGCGTCCTCTCGGCCACCGACCTGCGCAAGCTCCATGAGATGGCATGCAGGGCCGAAGCGGTTTTCGGCAAGCCCCAGGACATGGAATGGGCCTTCGACGAAGAAGCGCTCTTTGTGCTGCAGTCACGCCCGATCACCACGGCGATCGACCAGCCGGCGGCCGGCGACGATGTCATCATCTTCGACAATTCCAACATCATCGAAAGCTATCCGGGCGTCGTGGCACCCTTGACCTATAGTTTCGCGCAATATGCCTATGCGCGCGTCTACCGCATGTTCGTGCGCATGATCGGGGTGAGCGAGACGACCATCGCCGGCAATGCAGCGGTGTTCGAGAACATGCTGGGACGGCTCGACGGGCGGGTCTATTACAATCTCCTCAACTGGTATCGCGTGCTCGCCATGCTGCCGGGCTTCGCGCTCAACCGGGCCCATATGGAAACCATGATGGGGGTGAGCGAGCCTTTGCCCGACGAAATCGCCAATATGCTCATCACCAAGCCAAAAGGTGTCGCGGGACGGCTCGGCGAATATGGGCGGATGGCGCGCGGCATCTTCCGGCTCATCGCCCATGCTTTCGGCCTCAAGCGCATGATCGCCGGTTTCTATCAGCGGCTGAACCAGGCGCTCGCCCGGCCGGCCAGCTCGCTCGATGCGATGCCCCTGTCGGAGCTCGCCCGGGAATACCGGCGCATCGAGCTGAGCCTGCTCGACCGCTGGGACGCGCCGCTCATCAACGACTTCCTGTGCATGATGGCCTTCGGCGCCTCGCGCAAGCTCATGGGCAAATGGGCGGGCGAAGCGGGCATCAGACTCCATAGCGACATATTGATCGGCCAGGGCGATATCATCTCGGCGGAGCCGGCGCGTCTGATCCGCGAGATGGGACAGCTCATCAAGGACGATGCCTCCGCCATCGACGCTCTCGCGGCGGGAGATGCTTCAATGCTCGCGCGCCACGGCGATCTCGATGCGCAGGTCCGGCGCTATATCGACAAATTCGGCGACCGCTGCACCGAGGAGCTCAAGCTCGAAAGCCTGTCACTCAATGACGACCCGGCGCCACTGCTCAAGGCCATCGCCGCTTCGGCGCGGAGCCCGGCACAGGCGAGGCCGCGCGGCGGAGACCCGCTCGCGCAGATCAGGAGCCTCTTCGCCGGCAAGCCCGTCAAAGCCTTCCTCGCCCGCCGGCTGATGACCTGGACCAAGAACCGGGTGCGCGACCGGGAGAATCTGCGCTTCGAACGCACCCGCATCTTCGGGCGGGCACGCAGGCTCTTTCTCACCTGCGGCGAGCGGCTCGCAGCCCAGGGCCTGCTGGCGGAGAAGCGCGATATCATGTTCCTGACGGTGCAGGAGATCCTCGGCACCATCGAAGGCTTCGCCGTCAGCACCGATCTCAAGGGGCTCGCTGCCTTGCGCAAGCAGGAATTGCAGGAGGCAGCGCGCCATCCCGATCCGCCGGAACGGGTGACCATCGCCGGCGCCGCGACGGGTTTTGCGCGCGCGGCCCATGCGGTGAGGCCCGCTTCATCTTCCGACCGGCAGCGCCAGGGGACCGGCTGTTCCGCCGGGCTGGTGACGGCCATCGCTTGCGTGGTCGAGGACCCGCGCCAGCAGATCGTCAAGCCGGGCGAGATCCTGGTGGCGCGCCATACCGATCCCGGCTGGATCGCCGCTTTCTCCAATGCATCCGCCATCATCGTCGAGCGCGGCAGCCTCCTGTCGCATTCGGCGATCGTGGCGCGCGAGCTCGGCATTCCCTGCGTGGTCGGCCTCAAGGGCGCGATGCATTGGATCAGGACCGGCGAGCAACTGACCGTCGACGGCGCCACGGGCCAGGTGAGCAAGACCGATGCGCAGTGAGATCGAAGGCAAAGCCGATTTCGAGCAGATCCGCTATGCGCAGCTTTGGGAAGATGCCGATGTGCTGAATAGGGCGCTCGGCCACCGTCCCGGCGCCCGGCTGGTGTCGATCTGCTCGGCCGGCGACAATGCGCTGGCCATGCTGCTGCTCGATCCCGAGCGCGTCATCGCGATCGACCTCTCGGCGGCGCAGGTCGCCTGTCTCCATTTGCGCATCGCCATGCTGCGCCGCCTCGATCACGGCGAGTTCCTCGAACTCATGGGCTCGCGGCCGTCGGAGCGGCGGGCATCGCTGCTCGATCGCGCGAGCGCAGACCTGCCCGAGCGGGACTGTTCCTTCTGGCGGTCACAGAAGGACGCCATCGTGGCGCATGGGCTGGGCGGCATCGGCAAGTTCGAACGCTATTTCCGCCTGTTCCGGCAGGTCTTCCTGCCGCTCGTCCATAGCCAGAAAACTGTCGCCGATGTCTTCCGTTCGCGCCCTGGACCTGAGCGTGAGACATTCATGCGCCAGCGCTGGAACAGCTGGCGCTGGCGCCTGCTGCTCAATGTGTTCTTCTCCAATTTCACCATGGGACGGCTGGGGCGCGATCCTGCTTTCTTCGACCATGTCGAGGGCAGCGCCGCGCAGCATGTCGCGCGCCGCATCGAACATGCGGCCATCGACCTCGATCCCGCCGACAATCCCTATCTGCACTGGATCCTCACCGGCCGGCATGGCAGGGCGCTGCCGCTCGCCTGGCGACCGGAACATTACGACACTATCCGATCCCGCCTCGACCGACTGGATGTCCGGCATTCACCGCTCGAGGATGTGATCGCCGGCGGGCAGCGCTTCGACGGCTTCAACCTGTCGGACATATTCGAATATATGAGCCTGGTGGTGTTCGAGAATGTCTATGGATCGATCCTCGCGGCCGCCGAGCCCCAGGCCCGGCTCGTCTATTGGAACATGATGGTGCCACGCCGGGTGCCGATCAGCTTTCGTGACCGGGTCAGGACGCTCAGCGATATCGAGATTTCGGGAAAAGCACAGGACAAGGCGTTCTTCTATTCCGATTTCGTCGTGGAGGAAGTCCTGCCATGACGGTCACGCAGAATCTTCTGCTGGTCGTCGGCTCGATCGCCCTCATTTTGGCGCTGATGTATCTGCTGCGCCGGATCGCCGGGCGATTTGCGATCGCGCCCGAAATGCAGCGCAAGATTATCCATGTGATGACCGGCCTCTATGCGCTGGCTCTGCCCTTCATCTTCACCGATCTGTGGCCGGTCTTCCTGCTCGTCGCCCTTTCGGTCGCCACCATGCTGGTGCTGCGCCTGGCCCGCTTCTCGTCCGATGGGCTTTCCAGCGTGCTGCATGCGGTGAAGCGGCCATCCTATGGCGAGATCTATCTGTCGCTCGCGGTCGGTCTCCTGTTCTTCCGCTCGCAAGGAGCGCCGGTGCTCTATGTCCTGCCGATCCTGATCCTCACTCTTTCAGATGCCGCCGCCGCCCTGGTCGGCAGCGCCTATGGCAGCAGGCGCTATCTGATCGCCGATGGCGTCAAGAGCCTGGAAGGGATGGCCGCCTGCTTCACCGTCACCTGGCTCGTGGCGATGATCGCCCTCATGCTGATGAGCGATATCGCCGAGCTCAATGTCATCGTGCTCAGCTTTCTCATCGCCGCCTTCGCCACGCTGATCGAGGCCGATTCCTGGCGCGGGCTCGACAATCTCTTCGTGCCCATCGGCGTGCATCTGCTGCTGGCCACGCATCTCACCTCCGATCCGATGACGCTCCTGATGCTGGCCGGGCTGTTCATCATGGCGACAGGCGGCATCCTCACCGCCGTCCCTTATCTCGGATTGACGCCGCATGCGGCGCGCGTCGTCATCGCGCTCATCTTCCTCATTTGCACCTATTCGACGGTGGCGACGGCGATCCTGCCTTTGCTCGCGGTCGCGGCCCATCTCCTGGCAAGGGCCTGGCGCAAGAGCGAAGACGAATTTCCCGATCTCGAATTCCTCGGCAGCGCGGCGCTGGTCAGCCTCGCCTGGCTGTTCGCGGGTGAAATGTCGGGCCGCACGACGGTCGCCTTCTATGGGCTGACATTCGGTCTTGCCGCCGCCGCCCTCTTCGGCCTGGCGCTCACGGGCCACTGGCGCGCGCTCGCGATCCCGGGAGGTGCTGCCCTCATCGCCATCGTGCACGGCGTGACCAGCCGGGAAATCCCGGAGCCGATCGGCTGGTGGGCCATTGGCATTTCGGTTGCCGCCGTCATGGCGGTCACGCTTGCGTTACCCCGGCTCTTCGCGCACCGGCGCGCCATCGGCATATTCGCGCTCAGCCTCGTTTCGCCCGTTACTCTATTCCTGATCAGGGAAATTTCGACATGACGACCGCCCAATCCATCACCGTTCCCGGCGCCAGCGCCATGCTCTATCGCGACGGCCCTGCGCATGACGGGCGCGAGACGGCGGCGATCGGCAAATTCAGCTGCGATACGGCCGAGGCCGGCCAACATCTGCTCGACCAGGCCGTGGCCCAGCTGCGCGCCGAAGCCTTCGGCGCCGTCATCGGACCGATGGATGGCGATACCTGGCACAGCTATCGCCTGGTGTCGGAGAGCGACGGCACGCCGCCTTTCCTGCTTGAGCCCACAAGCCTCCCGCAGGACAGGCAAGCCTTCATTTCCGCCGGCTTCATGCCCATTTCCGACTATGTCTCGGCGCGCACCGCGATTACCCCGGCGATCCTCTGCCAGGCGCCCTTCGCGCTTCCCGGCCTCACCGTCACCGCCTGGGACGGAAAGAATGCCGAAGGGCTGATCGGCCCGCTCTTCGAATTGTCGGGCGCCGCCTTCGCCAGAAACGCCTATTACAAGCCGCTCGACCTCGAAGGCTTTCGCGCGCTCTATGAGCCGGTGATCCCGCGCATCGATCCGCGCCATGTGATGTTCGCGCGCGACGACTCAGGCAAGCTCGTGGGCTTCATCTTCTCCATCCCCAACTGGCTCGAAGGGCCGAAGCCCACGACTCTGATCATCAAGACCTATGCGACGACGGTCAGAGGCGGCGGGCGCATGCTGCTCGACCTCGCCCATCACAAGGCCGCCGAGCTCGGCTTCACCCATGCCATCCATGCGCTGATGCACAATGACAATATTTCGCGCAATGCCAGCGCCAAGCATGGCGGCAAGGTGTTCCGCAGCTATCAGCTGATGGGCAGGTTGCTGGACTAGACGCGATGAACCTGCTCGACCCCTTCCTGCGCAAGGCCGCCTCATGGGGCGACCGGCCGGCGATCATCGATCCCGGAAGCGGGACAATCAGCTTTGCCGATCTCGCCGCACGCTCGGACCATATGGCGGCAAGCTGGCGCAAAGCCGGGCTCGCGGCGGGCGACCGAGTCCTGATCGCGGTGCCTTTCGGCATCGATCTTTATATCGCGATTGCCGCGCTGTGGCGGCTTGGCGCCACGATCGTCTTTCCCGAGCCGGCGCTCGGGCTCAGCGGGCTGCGCCACGCGGTCGAGATCGCCCAGCCGAAAGCGGTGCTGACGGCAGGTCCCTATCGCCTGCTGCGCTATATCGTGCCGGCTTTCTGGAAAGTGCCCCTCAATCTGCATTATGACGAGACGCAGCGCGGCAGTGATGTCCTGCATGAGGCCACGCATGATCATCCGGCCCTCATCTCCTTCACCAGCGGATCGACCGGCAGGCCCAAGGCGATCATCCGCAGCCATGGCTTCCTTGCCGCGCAAAATGCCGAGATGGGCGCCGTGCTTAAAGCTGAGCGCGATCATGAGACCGATCTCGTGTGCTTTCCGGTGCTGGTGATCGCCAATCTCGCCTCAGGCATCACCTCGCTGCTGCCGAGCTGGAAATTGTCACAGCACGACAAGGCCACCGCGGTCCAGGTCGCGACGCTCATCCGCGATCACCAGGCGAGCCGGGCCCTCATCCCGCCGGTCCTGTGCGAGACGCTGGCCAGAGGCGGCGAGATGCCGGGCCTGCGCCAGGTCTTCACCGGCGGCGGGCCGGTCTATCCCGATATCCTGCAGAAACTGTCCGATCGGCATCCGCGTCTCGACATCGTCTCGATCTATGGATCGACGGAGGCCGAGCCGATCGCGGCGCAATCGCTCAGGAATACTCAGGCTTCCGATTGGCAGAAGATGAAGACCGGCCAGGGCCTGCTGGCCGGGCGGCCAGGTGCGGGAACGCGCCTTGTGCTGCTCGATGATGAGATCACCGTCACCGGCCCCCATGTGAACAAGGGCTATCTCGGCGGCCAGGGCGACGCCGAGAACAAGATCACGCGCGATGGCGAGATCTGGCACCGCACCGGCGATGCCGGCCTCATGGATGAGGATGGCCGCCTGTGGCTCAAGGGCCGGTTGAAAGCCCGCGCCGGGCGCTATTTTCCCTTCGAGGTCGAGGCCGCGGCGCGCTTCTGGCCCGGCGTGCGGCAAGCGGCGCTGATTCCTGAGCGCGTGCCGGAGACGCTGGCGCTCGCCGGCGATGAGGCCCATGCGGCGCAGTGGAAGCAGAAAGCGCGCGATGATTTCGGCATCGAGATCGCGGTGGTGAACGCCATACCGCTCGACAGAAGGCACCGTTCGAAAGTGGATTATGTCGAGCTGGCGCGGCGAACAGCGCGCAGTTAGGGAATCCTATAAACCCGCTTCGCCGTGCCGGAGAACATCTTCTCCTGCGCATCGGCCGGATAGTCGGCCAGGGCCGCGCGATAGGCGGCGATGAGCTCATCATAGCTCGCCCATAATTTCTCGATCGGGAAATTGGAGCCGAACAGGCAGCGCTCAGGCCCGAACATGCCGATCGTCTCGCGCGCTATCGCGCCGATCTGGCGGGCATCGACCGCGTGGATGAAAGTGCCGAGGCCTGAGAGCTTCGAGACGACATTGGGCTGGCGGGCAAGCTTCAGCATGCCGGAGCGCCAGACGCCGCGGCCGATGACGGACAGGTCCTCCAGCATGCCGGCATGCTGGAGAATGAAAGTGACAGAGGGGAAGTCCGCCGCGAGCTCGGCCGCATCGGCCATCTGGCCGGCGAAGACCTGCAGATCGAAGCTCAGGCCGTAATCGGCGAGATACGACATGTTGCGCCGGAATTTCGCGTCGCGCATCAGATCGGGCCTGGCCGCGAAGCGATATTGCGGATTCTCATGCCAGTGCAGCTGCATCCTTATCCCACGCAGCAGAGGGTAGCGCTTCAGGCGGTCAAGCGCAGGCCTCACATCGTCCACCATCAGATCGGCATAGCCCACAATGGCATGGGGCCAGCCTGTCTCATCGGCGGTCTTCTGCACATAGGCCACTTCCTGCTCGAAATTCTCCCTGGCCCAGTTGGCCTGGACATAGACCGATTTGGTGACACCCGATTTCGCGATATCGGCCAGATATTCGCTGATCGGATAGTCACGGCGGATCGCTTCATAGGGGCCGAAAATGCGCGGCAGCATCGGGCCTGCGAGCCAGGGCAGATCCTGCTGGCGCCAGATATGGTGATGGGCGTCGATGATGGCGGTCATGATGGCGCCCCGATGCCGAGCGTGTGATCGACGAGGCTCGCCAGCGTGGCGCCATTGTCGAGCCGATCGAGTAATGAGAGGATGCTCTTCAGCCCGGCCGTCTCGGGGCGGAAGCGCGGATCGGCGGCCAGCGGCGTCAGCCAGGCGAGATACCAGGCGCGGCGGGTGATGCGCGCGATCGCCTCGCGCATCTGCGCCGGATCGCCACGCTCCAGCCCATCCGAGAGAACGAGGACGACGGCGCCGCGCAGCAGCGAAGCATAGCGCGGATTGGCGATGAAAGCCTGCAGCGCCGGGCCGATCCTTGTGCCGCCATCCCAATCATCGACCAAAGCGGCAGCACTGGCCAGCGCCTTCCCCTCGTCGCGCTGACGCAGCGGCCGGCTGATGCGCGTCAGCCTGGTGCCGAAGGTGAAGGTCTCCACCTTGTCCGCCAGCTGGGTCAGCGCATGGGCATAGCGCAGGTAATCCTCGGTATGCGCCTTCATCGAGCCCGATATGTCGATCAGCAGCACGATCGGCCGCTCGAGCTTCTGCCGGCGGGCCTGCATCAGGCGCAATATATCGCCATCATGCGCCACGACCTGGCGCATCGAGCGCCGCAGATCGAGACTCTGACCTTTGCGGTCCGACACCTTGCGAAAGCCCAAGCGGCGCGGCAAAGCTTGCGGGGCCTTCCTCTTCAGCCGGGTTATCGCTTCGTCGCCCGGGTTCACGCCGAATTTCCGGACGCTCAGCATCTCCTGTCCGGTCGCGAATTTGCCCGAACGGCCCGGGTCTCTCAGCTCCGGCGGCTCGCTGTCGCCACGGCCTGTCTCTTTCACGGCCGCCTCTTCCTCCGGCAGGCTCCTTGCCGCCGCCATTACCGAAGCCTGCTCGTAGAAGAAAGCGTGGAACAGCGCATCGAATTCCGGGCGCCGGTCCGGCGGCGGTGCCAAAGTGGCGTGCGCGGCCTGCCTGATGCTGTCGATGCTCTTCGGCCCAAGCAGGCGCACGGCCCCGAGAAACATCACGACCTGCTCATGCGCGAGCGCAAAGCCATGGTCGCGCAGCAGATGCGTGAAATCGACGAGCAGCCTGGCGACATGCGGCAACTTCATGAGGCGCAGGCCTTGTCGAGAAGCGCATCGAGCTCAGGCCGCGCCAGAGCGAGATCCTCCTCATCCTTGATGGCAACGCCGATCGAGCGGCGGAAGGCCTCCGGCCAGCTTCTGCCGCCTTTTTCGAGCAGGCTTGCGGCATTGGCCCAGTCGATCGCCTCCGATATTCCGGGCGCCTTGGCGAGCGGCAGGCGGCGCAGGCCGTTGACGGCCAAGACCACGGCCTTGGCGGCTGCGCGCGCCACATCAGGGGCGCGCAGCATGATGATCTGCTCCTCGCGCTCGGCGTCCGGATAGGCGATCCAGCTATAGATGCAGCGCCGGCGCAGGGCCTCATGCAGTTCGCGGGTGCGGTTCGAAGTCAGGATGACGAAGGGCGGCGAGGCCGCCTTCAGCGTGCCGCGCTCGGGGATGGAGATCTGGAAGTCGGACAGGAATTCGAGCAGGAAGGCCTCGAATTCATGATCGGCACGGTCGATCTCATCGATCAGCAGCAATGTGCCCGCCGGATCCTTCAGCGCCTTGAGCAAGGGGCGCTCGATCAGGAACTCATCCGAATAGAGATCGGCATCGTGATCGCGCCTGAGGCTCAGAAGCTGGCGGGCATAGTTCCATTCATAGAGCGCGTGGCCGGCATCGATGCCTTCATAGCATTGCAGCCGAATGAGATTTAACCCGAGGGCGGAACTGAGCGCCTTGGCGGCCTCGGTCTTGCCGACACCCGGCATGCCTTCGAGAAGCAAAGGCTTGCCGAGTCTGAGCGCCAGGAAGACCGCCGTGCTCAGTTCTTCGCCGGGCAGATAAAGCTCATGCTCGAGGTGCTTGGCCAGCGCTTCGGGTGATGCGATCTCTTTTTCAGACAAAGACTTTCTCTTCAACCAGGAAATGGAACCGGCTGGCGCAATGCGATGCGGCATCGCCGCCCGCCGCCTTGCCCTCATCGGTGGCCATGGCGGCAAGCCGTGCCTCGGCGCTGTCGAACCACATCTCGCTCACCGCGTCGTAAGGATTGTCGGCATTCTCCTCGCGCGCGACATTCATGCGATAGCCGCGCAGGCCAGGAAGCTTCTTGGCGAGGACTGGATGCTCGGACTGGGCCCATTCGCGGAAATCGGCAAGGCTCATATCGGTGCGGCGCTTCATCAGGGACATGACTTTGAACATGGAATTCTCCTCTTAGTGGCGGGCGGCATCTTCTGTTTGCGCATGATCTTTTCGGAAAACCGGCGTCCACTTTTCCGGATCATGCGCTAGGGCCTGAATGCCG
Organism: Taklimakanibacter lacteus; assembly: GCA_003576695.1. Taxonomy (GTDB): domain Bacteria; phylum Pseudomonadota; class Alphaproteobacteria; order Rhizobiales; family Aestuariivirgaceae; genus Taklimakanibacter; species Taklimakanibacter lacteus. The sequence continues at coordinate 122,501 of QOZQ01000002.1, read as the reverse complement.
CGCAGAACTTTCTCAGGCGTGATGGGGAGCGAATCGACGCGCACGCCGACGGCATCGAAGATCGCATTGGCAATGGCGGGGATCGGCGAATTGGCGGTCATCTCGCCGACACCCTTGGCGCCGAAGGGGCCGTCGCCGGCCGGACGCTCGATGATGACGTTACTGAATTCCGGCAGATCGCCGGGGCCTGGCATCAGATACTGGTTGAAATCGGTGGGCCCATGGGCGCGGTTCGGATAATAGGGCTCGGTCGTTTCATAGAGCGCGTGCGACAGGCCCATCCAGGCGCCGCCAATGATCTGCTGCTCGACCATACGCGGATTGAGCGCGCGGCCCACTTCATAGGCGCTCTTGAGGGAGAGGACCTGAACCTCGCCCGTCTCGGTGTCGACCTCGACCTCCGCCACGGTGCAGGCATGGGCATAGCAAGTGGCGGGCGTCATCTTGCCGGTCTCGGGCTCAGGATAGGAGCGCGGCTGCAGGAAGATGCCGCGACCCGAAATCGTCCTGCCATGTTTGAAATGGGCGGCGAGCGCCACATTGAGAATGGCGATCGACTTCTGCGGGCTGCCCTTCACACGGATGTTGCCGGCGCCATCGGTCTCGAGATCGCCCGCATCGACCTCGAGTTCTTCGGCGGCGACTTCAAGGAGAACGGATTTCGCCTCCTTCGCCGCCATGATGATGGCATTGCCGATGCGATGCGTGCCGCGCGAGGCGAAAGTGCCCATGCAATGGGGTCCGGTATCGGTGTCGGCCGTGTCGATGATGACATTTTCCGTCGAAACGCCCAGGGTCTCGGCACAGATCTGCGCCATCACCGTCTTCAGCCCCTGGCCCAGATCGACGCTCGACAAAGTGACGATGAAGCTTCCCGTCGTCGTTGCATGGATGAGGGCCTGCGAGGGATCGCCGCCCAGATTCATGCCGGTCGGGTAATTGACCGACGCCATGCCGCGACCGCGTTTCTTCGTCATATCAGCCCTCCCGCTTCTGCGACGACATCGCTCTGTAGCGCCCGGCGATCGGCCAGTTGGCGAGATCGGAGGCCGCCTGCACGCATTCGACCAGCGCCGCGCCGTCCACTTCCTTCTGGTGCGCCTTCATGTCGCCGTCGCGATAGGCGTTGAGGATGCGGAATTCCATCGGGTCCATGCCTATGAGCCGGGCGAGCTTGTCCATCTGCACTTCGAGGGCGAAGTCGCCAATGGTCACGCCGAAGCCACGCATGGCGCTGGACGGCGTGCGGTTGGTATAGACGCAGTGGCAATCGACCCAGACATTGGGGATCGTATATGGCCCCGGCATGTGGGCCGCCGCCTTGGTGGTGCCATAGGGCGAATGGCGCGAATAGGCGCCGGCATCGACATAGAGCCTCACCTGGCGCGCCAGGATGCGGCCGTCCTTCGCGACGCCATCCTTGATATAGATGCGCTCGGCGGCGCGGGGCGATGAGACCTGCATCTCCTCCGCGCGCGAATATTCATATTTGACCGGGCGCCTGGTCAGCATGGCGGCGAGGAAGGCAATGGGCTCGGTGATGACATCGACCTTGCCGCCGAAGCCACCACCGACCGTGCCCCCGACCAGGCGCAATTTGTGGAAGGGCGAATTGAGGATCAGCGCCGAATTGTCGAGGGTGAAGTAAAGCGCCTGCGTGTTGGAATAGCAGGTATAGCGTTCATTCTGGTCGGGCACGACGATGCAGCCGGTCGTCTCGGTCGGCGCGTGCTCGATGGGCGAGGACTGGTACATTTCCTCGATGACATGATCGGCAGCGGCGAAGCCTTCATCGACATTGCCGAAACGCACGCGCCGGCAGTGATGGCCCTCATAGGTGAACCAGTTCCTGCCGTGATATTCATTGACCAGCGGAGCACCCGGCTTCAGCGCTTCCTCGACGTCGAAGACCGCCGGCAGCTCTTCATAGACAACCTTCACCTTGGCGACGCCTGCGAGTGCTGCCTGCTCGCTTTCGGCCAGCACGGCCACGATCTGCTCGCCCTTGAAGCGCACCTTGTCGAAAGCCAGCACCGGCTCGTCATTGGGCTCGACCTGGATCAGGCAGAGGATGGTGTAGATATTCTGCGGCACATCCTTGGCGGTGAGGACGCGCACCACGCCCGGCACCTTCAGCGCCCTGGACACATCGATCGACTTGATGCGGGCATGATGATGCGGGCTCCTCACCATCTTCAGATGCAGAAGGCCGGCGAAATGGCGATCGGCATAATATTGCGTCTTGCCGGTCACATGGCCCAACACATCGGAGCGCTGGCGCGTCACGCCCACTTCGGTGAGGCCGTCGGTGCGCGCGTCGCTGAAATAATCCTTGCGGTATTCGATCATGTCGCCCTCACGCGCTCTTCCTGGCGCCGCGCAACTGCTCGGCCGCCGTCAATATGGCGTTGATGATGGGGTCGTAGCCGGTGCAGCGGCAGATATTGCCGGAGATCGCATCGATGACGTCGTCGCGCGAGGGAGAAGGATTGCGGTCGAGCAGGCTCTTGGCGGCCAGGATCATGCCCGGCGTGCAGAAGCCGCATTGGGCGGCGAAGCCTTCCATGAAGGCCTGCTGCAGCGGATGCAGCGCGCCATTGCCGGTCAGCCCTTCGAGCGTGGTCACGCTCTTGCCGGCGCAGCGTTCGGCGAGCGTCAGGCAGGAGAGCTGGGGCGAGCCGTCGATGATGACGGTGCAGGCGCCGCAAGTGCCCTGATGGCAGCCGGCCTTGGTGCCATAGAGGCCAAGCTTGTCGCGCAGCGCCGCGAGCAGGGTCGAGCCCGAATCGACGAATTCATTCTGTTCTCTGCCATTGAGGGTGAACTGGACGGGGACCTTGGTCATGTCTCTCTCCGGTCAGGCGCCGAGCAGGCGCTGCAGGTGAATGGGGGCGATTTGCCGGCGATACCAGCCCGTCGCATAGGCATCATCGGCGGGCGCCGTGCCATCGGCGGCCAGATCGGCTGCTTCCTTGATCGCGGAAGCGTCAAGCGCCTTGCCTTCGAGGGCCCGTTCCGACTTGCGGGCGCGCAAAGCGCATGGCCCCATGGCGCCGAAAGCGATGCGGGCATCCTTCACCTTGCCGGCCTTGCGCGGCAGCACGGCGGCGATGGTGACGAGGGACGCGCTCACCGGCTTGCGGCGCACCGCCTTCACATAGCGAAAGCTGTTGGCTTCCGGCATGGCGAAGCTGACCGAAACGACGAGACTCTTTTCGTATTTGCCGCGCTGCTTGAGAAAGTTTTCGAGCGGCAATTTGCGCAATGCCTTGCCGTCATGCAGGGCGACTTCGGCATCGAGCGCCAGGAGCGCCACCGCCATATCGCCATAGGGCGCCGGTGCGAAGAGATTGCCGCCGATCGTGGCCATGGCCCTGACCGCCGGGCCGCCAATGGACTGGCTAACCGGATGAAGGAATTTGAGACGGCGATCATGTGCGATCTGGGCCATGGTGACCATGGCGCCAAGGATCACTTTGCGCCCCTTGATCTCGATCCGGCCAAGCCCCAGCCCGTCCACAATGATGAGTGTGCCAGGTCCCTGGCCGTGATTGAGGTCGGCAACCGCCAGCGTGCCGCCGGCGACCACAATCCCACCCTTGGCCTGCAATGCCGGAACGGCGCGTGCCTGCCTGGCCGCCAGAAGCGTGACGGACATTCATTCCTCCCATTTTCTGGCGCTTCCCTGATCGCCAAAGTCGAACGACTTTGGCGGAAAGCGCCCTTTGGGCACGAGATCGGTGCGATCCCGCTGCCTTGGGCCAGTTAGCGCTTTCCAACACGCCTCCAGCCGCTTATTGTGCGCAAAGCCTAAGCGATCAATTATCAATAATCAATCTCGAAATGCTCGACCCCCATAAAGATTCCTCCCCGTCGCTCAGCGGGCGCATCCGCAAGACGCTCGTCGAGCGCATCGCGACCGGCCATTACAAGAGCGGCGAGCGGCTCATCGAACTGAAGCTGGCGGAGGAATTCGGCACCAGCCAGCTGCCGGTGCGCGAAGCCCTGCGCGATCTCGAAATGGCCGGGCTCGTCACCAGCAAGCCGCGGCGCGGCTCTTTCGTGAAGCCCTTCGCCACCAGCGCGCAAAGAGAAATCTATCTGGTGCGCGGCGCGCTCGAGGAAGCGGCCGCGCGGCTCGCCACCGGCAGTCTGGCACTCGACATCACCGTGCTGCAGCGCGAGGTCGACGGCATGCGGGACGCGGCACTGGCCCGGGATATCGAGCGGATGATCGCCCATAGCGTGCAGTTCCACCGCGCCATCGTGGCGGCGGCCGGCAATGAATTGCTGCTCAAATTATGGGACTCGCTCCATCTCGAAATCCATACCCGCGTGACCTTGTCGGAACCCGGCATCGATTTCATGGCGGCGGCGGAAAGCCATCAGCCGATCGTCGATGCGATCAAGGCAAAAGATGTCGAGCTCGCCTGCCGATTGTCGCGCGAGCACCAGGCCTATTTCGAGCACCGGCTCAATGTGTGAGCCAGTTTCCGGATCGTGCTCTATCCAGCACTCGATTCTGCCCAGAGATTGATATCGCTGTCGACCGCGTGACGATCGATCTCGGCAAGCTCCGCAGCCGTGAAATCGAGCCGCGCCAAAGCGCCGACATTTTCATCGATCTGCTCCGGCCGGCTCGCCCCGATCAAGGCGGTGGTCATGCGCGGATCGCGCAACACCCAGGCAATCGCCATCTGCGCCAAAGACTGGCCGCGGCGCGTGGCGATGGCGGCAAGCGCCCGCAAGCGTTCCCGCACCTTGTCATTGAGGAATTCAGGGAAGAATGATTTGCCCGCGGTGGCGCGGCTGCCCGCCGGAACGTCGTTCAGATATTTTCCGGTCAACAGGCCTTGCGCCAAAGGCGTGAAGGCGATGCAGCCGACACCATCCTTCTCGAGCCGGTCCAGGAGGCCGTCACGCTCGATCCAGCGGTTGAGCATGGAATAGCTCGGCTGGTGGATGAGGAGCCTCACGCCTGAAGCCCGCAGCAAGGCGGCCGCCTCGGCGCTGCGCCCCGGGCCGTAGGACGAGATGCCGGTATAGAGCGCCTTGCCCTGCCGCACGGCGGTTGAGAGCGCATCCATCGTCTCCTCGAGCGGCGTGCGGGGATCGAAGCGATGCGAGTAGAAAATATCGACGTAATCGAGACCCATGCGCTTCAGGCTTTGATCGAGACTCGCCAGCAGATATTTGCGGCTGCCGAACTCGCCATAAGGCCCCGGCCACATCCGGTAGCCGGCCTTGGTCGAGATGATGAGCTCATCGCGGTGATGAACGAAGTCGGTCTTGAGTATCTTGCCGAAGGCCTCCTCTGCCGAACCGGGCGGTGGCCCGTAATTGTTTGCCAGATCGAAATGCGTGATGCCGAGATCGAAAGCGCGCCGGCTGATGGCGCGGGCATTCGCGAAGGACGCATCCTCGCCGAAATTGTGCCACAGGCCCAGCGAGAGCGCCGGCAAATCGAGGCCGCTTCGCCCGCAGCGGCGGTAATGCATGGCTTTATAGCGATCGGGATGCGGCAGGTACGTCATTCCTGGACCTCAGTATGATGGAGAGGGTTACTTAGATCGGGCGCGGCTGCGGCTCAAGTGATCGAGCGCCACGGCAAGAAGGAGAACCGCACCACGGACGGTGTCCTGGAAGAAGGGCGCGACATTCATGAGGCTCATGCCATTATTGAGGCTGCCCATGAGCAGCGCGCCGACCAGCGCACCCAGAATGCGGCCGCGGCCGCCCGAAAGCGCCGTCCCGCCAATGATCGCCGCGGCAATGGCGTCGAGCTCCAGAAACAGACCGGCGCTTCCCGCCACCGCGCCGCCGACGCGCGCGGTGAGCGCCACGCCGGTGATGCCATAGGCGAGGCCGGCAATGACGAAATTCCAGAAGATCACCCGCTTGATGTTGATGCCGGCGAGGCGCGCGGCCTCGGGGTTTCCGCCTATTGCGTAGAGCTGCGCGCCATAGCGGGTGCGGCGCATGACCAGTTCGGCGGCGAGAGCACAGAAAGCGACGAGTAGGACGAGCCAGGGCATGCCTTGCCAGGACACGATGAACAGCGTGATCCCCGTCGCGACGATGACCGGTATCAAAGTCTTCACAAACAATGATTGCGGCTTCGCCACGACGCCCAGCTGATGGGCGCGGCGGATTTCCCACCAGCGCAGAAGGAGAAAGCCCCCGGCCGTGGCGATCACCAGCAGGATCGACGGCAACGGCGGCAGGAAGGCGGTGGCGAAGCGGGTCAGCGGCCGCGGCAGGGAAGCAATGGTCGCCCCATTGGTCACGATCATTGACAGGCCGCGGAAGTAGAGCATGCCGGCCAATGTCACGATGAAGGATGAAACCCCGATGCGCGTGACCCAGAAGCCTTGCCAGGCGCCCATCAGGAGCCCGACCAGGATGGCAGCAGCAACAGCAATGATCGGCTGAACATCATACTGGCCGGAAAGGAGAGCCACAACGACACCGACCAGCGCCACGGCAGAGCCGACCGAAAGATCGAAATTGCGCGTGACGATCAGCATGACGGCACTGATCGCGGCGAGGCTCACGATCGAGGTCTGCAGCGCCAACAGCACCAGATTGCGCGGCATCAGGAAGATGCCGTCGGTCGCCACATAGAAGAAGCACCAGATGGCGGCGAGGATGACCAGCAGCATATAGTCGCGCAAAGATGCCAGACTGAAAGAGCCAAGGCGGCGCTGTCCTGCCTGAAGCTCTTCCGATTTTGACATGGTCATGGCTGGATCAGACACCGGCGGCAACCCCCAGAATTCTCTCTTCGGTCAATTCGTCACGGCCGATTTCGGCCACCGGCTCACCGCCGCGCAGAACGATCACCCGGTCGCAGATATCGACAAGCTCTTCGGCATCGGTCGAGGCGATGAGAATGGAGCGTCCCTCCTCGCTGAGCCGCGCCCATATTCGCTTGATCTCGCCGCGCGCTCCGATATCGACACCGCGAGTCGGATCGACCAGGATCAGGATGCGCGCTTGCGCCGACAACCAGCGCGCCACCTGGACCTTCTGCTGATTGCCGCCCGACAATGTGCCGACCGGACTTTCGATCGAGCGTGTCCTGACGGCGAGGTCGCGCACCAGATCGAGGGTCGTCCGCCGCGCTCTCGCATCATCGCTGAAACCTGTCGCCGAAAGACGCTCGAGGCTGGCCAGGATGATATTGTCATGCACCGCGTGATCGGGCATGAGGCAGTCACGCCGGTCCTGCGCCATGAAGCCCATGCCCGACGCGACGGAAATCGTCGGGTTGTCGAGATTGACCGGCGATCCGTCGAGCGTGATTGCGCCTTCCCACGATCCGGGCCAGGCGCCATAGAGAGCGACGGCGGCTTCGATACAGCCCGAGCCCACCAGGCCGAAAAGGCCAAGTATCTCGCCTTGCGCCAAAGACAGAGACAAATCGCGCACGCGCAAACGCGCCGGATCGTCCGTATCGAACACTTTGAGTCCTTCCACCGTCAGCGCCGCCCCGCGGCGCACTGGCTGCCGGGCTCTCTCCGTCGATGCCACCGCATGACCCACCATTTCCGTGACCACCTGCGATCTCGTTACATCGCTGGTTGCATGGGTGCCGCAGATGCGGCCGTCGCGCATGATCACGATACGGGTGGACACCGCGAATACCTCGGCCAGGCGATGGGTGACAAAGATGATCGCCATGCCGCGCGCCGCCAGAAACCGCATGCGATCGAAGAGGCGCTGCGCCTCGCCCTCGGTGAGGGCCGCCGTCGGCTCATCGAGGATCAGGAGAGCAACCTTCTTCGACAAAGCGCGCGCAATCAGGGCGAGTTGCTGGGTGGCGAGGTCGAGCGCCTTCATCGGGAGCGCCGGATCGATGGCAAGCCCGAAGTCGCGCAAGGCTTTGCCGGCACGTGTCAGCCGCAAGGGCTGGTCGAGGAAACCCCAAAGCTGCGGCTCGGCGTTGAGATAGAGATTCTCGGCCACCGTCATTTCCGGCGCGACATTTATTTCCTGGGGCACCAGCGCGACGCCGGCCGCTTCTGCCTCGGCGACGCTGCCCGCCTGATAAGGCTTGCCGGAAAGACGAATCTCGCCGGCGAAGCTTCCCGCCGGATGCAGGCCGGCGATGATCTGGATCAGTGTCGACTTGCCGGCGCCATTCTGTCCCAGCAAGGCGACGATCTCACCTCTCTTGATGGTGAGGCTGACATCATCGACGGCGGTGACGCCGGGAAACTGCTTGGTCAGATTTCCAGCGACCAGCACGGGAGGATCGGTGCGCGCCGCGCGCTCGTCCTCCCGCGTATCTGTCGCATTCATCAGCCGGCGCTCTCAACGCCCTAATTGCATTTCGGCATCTGGTCGGGAACGTTCTTGTAGACTTCCTTGATGTCGAGCCAGTGCTGATGCTTGCAGACGAATTCCGGCATTTCCTTCTGGCTGACGAGATAGATCGGCGTCTTCACCCAGGGAATGTCGGCGGCCTTGTTGTTGATCTTGTCGGTGGCGCCGATGTCCTCGCATTTCGCCATGGCGATCGCCGCCTTGGCGCCGGCGACGGCGACGGCCATCTCATCCGGCGCCGGCCAGACGCTGCCGAACATGCGCCCCTCGACGATGGCCTGGGCCGCAGCGAGCTCCATGTCCTGGCCAGTGACAGGTATCACCCCGGCTTTCAGACCGGCACCATCAATGGCCTGCAGCACGCCAACCGACATGCCGTCATAGGAGACAAGGAAGGCGTCGATGGCATTGTTGTTCTGGGTCAGAGCGTTCTCGGCATGGGCTTGCGCGGCTTCCGTCTTCCAGCCGGCGGAGAACTGGTCGAGGACGATCTTGATGTCGCCATTGGCGACGAGCGGATCGACCACCATGTGATAGCCTTCCTGCATCTGGGTCGAGCCGGTCTGTCCCGGATCGCCGCCGATCAGCGCATAGCTGCCTTTGGGCACGGATGCGACGATGGCACGCGCCGCCGAAGCGCCGCCTTCACGCGGATCGCGGCCAATGAAGGCAGTCTGCTCGGCGCCAAGGATCAGATCGTCATAGGAGGCGATCGGAATACCCGCCTCATTGGCCTTCTCGGCGATCGTGGCGGCGACCTTGAAATCGACCGGCTGGATGACGATCGCATCGACACCCTGGGTGATGACATTCTCCGCCTGGGCGACCTGCTTGGCGGCGTCATGATCGGCGGACTGGACGAGAACCTTGTAGCCGCCCGCCTCGGCCGTCTTGACGAAGAAGGGCACGTCGGCATTGAGATAGCGGAAGGCCTTCTGATGCTTGAGCATGAAGGCGATCTTGCCGGTCTTTCCGGGCTTGCACTCGCCCGCCGCCAGGGCCGGCGCCGAAGCGGCAACCATCGTCGCGCAAGCGAGCGGCAAAATTAGAGTCCTGAATTTGCTGGTCATGACATCCTCCCATGATTGAGCGGCCGCTTGTTTCACTGGCTCGCGTTATGGTAACGCTAACAATCACTAACATGAGAGTCAACACTGAATCATACGGAAAACTGCGCTTATCCCCTTGCTGCAATTGGCATATTTGTTACTCTAACATCAACTCATGGTACGCTAACATCGAAAGACTTCCATGCCCGTAACCCTTCGCGACGTGGCCCAGAAAGCCGGCGTATCGGCAATGACCGTGTCGCGCGTGGTCAATGGCAGCAGCGGCGTCGATGCCGAGACGCAGCGCCGGGTCGAAGAGGCGATCCTGGCGCTCCACTACATTCCCAACCGGCTGGCGCGCAGCCTGGTCTCGCAACAGACGAAGACCATCGGCCTCATCGTTCCCGACGTCGTCAATCCCTTCTTCGCGCCCGTGGTGCGCGGCGCCGAGACGACGGCGCGCAAGGCCGGCTACCGCGTGCTTCTGTGCAACAGCGAGGGCGATCTCCGGCTTGAGCGTGAATATATCGAAGACCTCGTGTCACATCGGGTCGAGGGTCTGCTGCTGGCGCCGGCCGGCGACCACTCACGTCTTGCCCTGCTGCCTCTTCTCAAGGGCGGCTTTCCCCTCGTCCTTCTCGACCGCGCGGTGCCCGAGACGGATTGCGACATCGTGATCAGCGACAATGTTGCCGGCGCCAAGAAGCTCACCGAGCATCTGATCGCGGTCGGCCATCGGCGCATCGCGCATTTCACCGATTCGGACGATGTGTCGACCGGGCGCGACCGTCTCGAAGGCTATCGCCAGGGACTGGCGACCTCCGGCATTCCCGCATCCGACGACCTGATCTTCCCGACGACGACCGACCGCATGGGCGGCTATCGCGCGGCACAATTGATGCTCGAGCTCGATCCACTGCCGACAGCGATCTTCACGGTGAACAATATGACGGCGCTCGGCGCCATGCAGGCGCTGCGCGAACGCGGCATCTCGGTGCCTGAGGATATCGGCCTCGTCTGCTTCGATGATGTCGAGCATCTGGCGGTGCTCTCGCCCTTTCTCACCGTGGTCGATCAGCCGGGCGAGACTTTCGGCAGCCTCGGCGCGCAGCTGCTGTTCGAGCGCATCTCCGGCAAGGCCGGCAATCGCAGCCGCCGCATTGTGCTGCAGGCCGATCTGATCGTGCGCAAATCCTGCTGCGTCAACACAGGTGTGCCGGCGCGGTGAGATAGGATCAATAGCGCACGAAACGGCGCTCCAGCGCCACGACGATCACGAACAAGCTGATCGACAGCACCGATGAGAGAACGATCGCGGCATAGAGGCGGTCGGACTGGTAGTTGAAGGTGGCCTGGATGATGAGAGCGCCCAGCCCTTTGTCTGAGCCGATCCATTCGCCGACAATGGCGCCGATGACCGCGGTGGCGGAGGCGATCCTCAGCGAAGAGAACAGCATCGGCAGAGCACGCGGAAAGCGCAGCCGCCAGAGCACTTCCCAGGGCGTCGCCGAAAGGACGCGGAAGAGCTCATGCTCATTGGCGCTCGCCGAGCCCAGGCCCCGGATCATGTTGACGAGGGTGGGAAAGAAGCAGATCACCGCGGCGATGACGATCTTGGGCGTCATGCCGAGGCCGAAGATCAATATGATGATCGGCGCCAATGCCAGGACCGGTATGGTGTTGAAGAACAGCACCACCGGGAAATAGGCCGCCTGCAGGAAGCGGCTATGGACGAAAACGATCGCCAGGATCACGGCGGCAAGGTTGCCGATGACGAAGCCCGCCAGCGCCTCGATGGCGGTGGGCCAGAGATTGGACAGGAGCAGCGCGCCGCTTTTGGCGAAGATCGCGAGAATGGCGGTCGGCGTCGGCACGATATAGGCGGGCACGCCAAGCGCCGGCAGCAGGAACTGCCAGGCCAGGATCAGCGAGGCCGCGCCGAAGAGCGGATAGAGAATGGCCTGCAGCAGTGCTGTGAGCCTCGGCTCGCTCATGACGCGGCCTCAAGCGCGCTGCGCATCTCGGCCATCATGGCGACGATCTTCGGATCTTCGCGCGAGCAGCGATTGCCGTCCCCTTTGAGCGGCCGCAGATCGACATCCTTGCGGATGCGGCCGGGATTGGCGGTGAGCACGATGATGCGGCTGCCGAGATAGACGGCCTCGGCAATCGAATGGGTGACGAAGAGGATGGTGGCCCCGCTGCGCCGCCACAGATTGAGCAGCTCGTCATTGAGCCGGTCGCGCGTGATCTCGTCGAGCGCGCCGAAGGGCTCATCCATCAGCAGAAGCTTCGGCTCGCCCAGAAGAGCGCGCGCGATCGCGACACGCTGGCGCTGGCCGCCCGAGAGCTGGTGCGGATAGCGCAAGGCGAAGGGTGCTATCCCCATCATATCGAGCAATTCATCGGTCCTGTCGTCGATCCTGCGGGTCAGGCGCGACTGGCCAATGGCGAGCGGCAGCCGGATATTGTCGCGCACCGTGCGCCAGGGCAGCAAGGTGGAATCCTGGAAGACGAAGCCGACATCGCGGCGCTGGCGCACTTCATGCGGATCATCACCCAGGACCTTGATCGTTCCGCGCAGCGGCTCCAGCAGGTCGGCGACGACGCGCAGGAAAGTGGACTTGCCGCAGCCCGAAGGCCCCAGGATGGACAGGAAGGTCCCGGCCTCGATCGCAAGATCGAGACCGGCAATGACCGTGCTGCCGGCGGCGTAGCCGACATCCAGCGCCTGCGCTTCGACGGCCCGCGCCATGAGCGATCAGAGCTTCGGGCGATCGGCCGCGGTCGCTTCGAGGATCCTGGTCGAATAGCAATCGGCGGCGGCCGGCTTGCCATTGGGGAACTGGCCGACCTTGTCGAGCAGCGCCAGCTGCTCCTCGACGGAAGCGGCGTCGAACGTGCCCCAGCCATCCTTGGCGGTCGTCGCATCGAAGCTCAGCTTCAGGATCAGGTCGATGGTCTTCTGCTCCCAGCCGAGATCGAGCTCGGGGTAGGTTTCGACCATCTTCTTCACTGCGTCCTGCGGATTGGCATGGACGAAGGCCCAGCCCTTGCCGACGGCGCTGATGAACTTCGTCAGCATTTCGGCATTCTGCTCGATGGCCGCATCGGTGGCGAAATAGACATTGGCATAGGAGCTCAAGCCCAGATCGCGCACCAGAAGATCGATGCGGTCATCGCCGACCACGCTCAGAGCCTGCGTGTTGGTGATCCAGCCGCCAATGGCATCGACATCGCCCCGCACCAGAGGCGCCTTGTCGAAGCCGACATTGACGATGGTGACCTCGGAGGGATCGATGGCGTTCTTGGCCAGTATCTCGTCGATGACGAAGCGCGCGGTGGGCTGCACGCCGATCTTCTTGCCCTTGAGGTCGGCGGCCGAACGGATCGGGTTGGAGGGTTTCGACGTGTAGGCATAGGGGCTGGTGCGGAAGCCGCAAGCGATGATCCTGACCGGCACGCCCGAGGCGCGCGCGGCATAGAGCTGCGGTGTCTCGGAGAACTGGCCGAGCGATGCGGCGCCCGAAATGACCGGCGGCACGGTCGCGGCATTGGGGCCGCCCGGGCTGAAGGTGACATCGAGGCCCGCTTCCTTGAAATAGCCATTGGCGGCCGCGATGATGTCGCCAATCTGGCCGTTGGACATCAGCCAGTCATACTGGATCACCACCTTGCCTTCGGCGCGCGCTCCCGGCGTGAGCATGAGGCCCAAGCCAGGCGCCGCGGCGGCAAAGCCGGCCTTGATGAAATTTCGCCGGTTCAGTCCATAGGCCCTCGTCATCTGCACTTCCTCCTCTGTTGAGGGCATCGCATTCGCGCCCTTCATGTTGTTTCGGTGTGACAGTCACCAGGACCGCCGGCGAGCCAGGCATAGAGCTCCCACAGCGTGCCGTCGGGATCGGTGAAATAGGCGCAGCGCGCATTCCAGACATAATCGGCCGGCGGGCCATAGAAGGTGACGCCCTTCGCCGACAGATCGCGATGGAACCGGTCGATCTCTTCCGGCGAAGACAGCTGCACGGCGATGCAGGCTTTGTGCGCCGTCCTGGGCGAGCGCGCATGGGAGACGCCAGTGTGCCGGTTGATGTGGTCAAGCTCCCAGGCGGCGAGCGTCACGCCTTCGCTGTGGAAATCGGCAAAGCCCTCGGCGCGACGGCGCAAGCGGAAGCCGAGCTTGCCGACATAGAAGTCGACCGTGCGCTCGATGTCCTCGACGAGCAGGCAGATGTCGCTGATCTTATGGATCGGGCCGAGCGACATGGCTATTTCGCCCCCGGCAGAATGATACCGACGCGTTCGGCCGCCCCGGTGATATGACGGCGCATCGCTTCGCCGGCACCCGCGGGATCGCCCGCCACCAGCATCTCATAGATGCGCACATGCTCAGCCACATTGACCTCGACCAGGCCATGCAGAGGATTGGTAAGGCGGGCATAATGGATCGTCTGGCGGATCTGCTCGCAGATGAAGGAAATGAAAGTGTGGATATAGCCATTGCCGGTGGCGCGCGCGATCTCGCGGTGGAAGAGGAGATCGGCCTCGATGCTGCCATCCTGCCAGCGCTCCTCGCCACTCATGCGGTCAAGCGCCGCCTTGATCGCCGCAAGATGCGTCTCATCGCGCCGCGCGGCCGCGAGCGCCGCCGATTCGACTTCAAGGATGCGGCGAAGCTCGAAAAGCCGTTCCATATTGTCGCCGGTCTTCAGCGCCTCGCGGTCGATGCGGATGGCGGCGCGCTGCTCGGGCGCCAGCACGAAGGCGCCGACACCCTGGCGCGCCTCGACCATGCCGTCGGCGCGCAATTGCGCGATCGCCTCGCGCACCACATTGCGGCTGACGCCGAAACGCTCGGCCATTTGCGGCTCGGTCGGCAGGCGGCTGCCGGGCTGAAGCTCGCCCTGCTCGATCTCGCGCGCCAGCACGGTGGCGACGCGCAGAGGCAAGGCGTCCAGGGAGCCCATGATGGGCGAGCGCGGCTTCATGCATCCTCCGGCCTATGGGACGGCGACCTGCCCCGTAGGCAAGGGATCATATGATCATCCTATGACTTGGCAAGAAGAATCGGTGAAGCTCACCGTAGCTGAGCTAACCATCTCATTATAAATGGATTTCTCTCAGCTCATGAGCTTGAGCTGGCGGATCGGCCGGCCGGGCGTGATGGCCTGGGCGGCCTGCACGATGCCATTCGCATCGATGCCATAGTGACGATAGAGGTCGGCGATCGTGCCGGTCTGGCCGAAATGCTCGACACCCAGCGAGCGGGTGCGATGGCCATGGACCGAGCCCAGCCAGGCCAGCGTCGCCGGATGGCCGTCGATGACCGTGACCAGCGCGCAATGCGACGGCACCTCGGCGAGCAGGCGCTCGATATGGCTCTTGGCATGGACGAGACCATGCTCGCGGGCGCGCTGCGCCGCGGTCCAACCGGCATTGAGCCGGTCGGCCGAAGTGACGGCGAGCAAGCCGACATCGCGCCGATCCTCCGCCATCAGCCCCACGGCCTCGATCGCTTCCGGCGCGAGGCAACCCGTATAGGCGACGATGACTTGCGCATTGGGGCCGGGCTTTCGCATCCAGTAGCCGCCATTGACGATCGCCTCGGCGAGATCCGGCGTCATGGCGCGCGTCGGCTGCTCGACCGGGCGGGTCGAGAGGCGCAGATAGACCGAGCCGCCCACCGCATCGCGCAGCCATGTCGCCTGGTCGACCTCGGCCTCGCCCGAGCGCTGGATGTAGTCGAAGGCAAAGCGCAAGATGACGGCGAGCTCATCGACAAAGGCCGGCTCGAAACTGGCAAGCCCGTCCTGCGCCATGCCGATCAAGGGTGTGGCGATCGACTGATGGGCGCCGCCTTCCGGCGCCAGGGTCACGCCGGACGGGGTCGCGGCGAGGATGAAACGTGCATCCTGATAGCAGGCATAGTTCAAGGCATCGAGGCCGCGCTCGATGAAGGGATCATAGAGCGTGCCGATCGGGATCAATCTTTCGCCGAAGAGCGAATGCGAGAGGCCGAGCGCGGAGAGCATGATGAAGAGATTCATTTCGGCGATGCCGAGCTCGAAATGCTGGCCCTCGGGCGAGAATTCCCAGGCGAAGGTCGAGGCGATGCGCTCCTTCTTGAAGGTGTCGGCCATTTCGGTCTTGGCGAAGAGGCCACGGCGATTGACCCAGGCGCCGAGATTGGTCGACACCGTCACATCGGGAGAGGTGGTGACGATGCGGCGGGCGAGGGCGCTGTCGCTCTTGCCGATCTCGTTCATCAGAAGGCCGAAGCCCGCTTGCGTCGATTGCGTGGATGGCTGCGTTGCCGTGATTTCCGCCGGCACGTCGAGCCGAGATGCCGTGAAGCGGCGCCGGCCCATCGCATTGAACGGCGCGGCTTTGATGAAATCCGCAAGAACGGGAACCGGCGTCTTCAATCCCTCGAAAAGATCCCATTCATGGCCCGGCCGCAGCTTGAGCGATGAACGGAATTCCTCCGTCTGCGCCGTCGTCATCAGGCCGGCGTGATTGTCCTTGTGGCCGGCGAGCGGCAGGCCGAAGCCCTTGATCGTATAGGCGATGAAGCAGACCGGCCGGTCATGCTTCTGTGCCGCCTCGAAGGCCTCGAGCAGCGAAGGCAGGTCATGGCCGCCGAGATTGGACATGAGCCGCGCCAGCTCGCCATCGGAGCGGCGCTCGATCAGCTTCGACACATCGCCCTGATCGCCAATGTCGTCCATGAGGCGCTTGCGCCAGGCGGCACCTCCCTGGAAGGTCAGCGCCGAATAGAGCTGGTTGGGACAATTGTCGATCCATTGCCGCAAGGCTTCGCCACCCGGCTCGGCAAAGGCTTCTTCCTGAAGCCTGCCATGCTTGAGGATGACGACATCCCAGCCGAAATTGCGGAAGATGGATTCGAAACGCTGCCACAGGCCTTCGCGCACCACCGCATCGAGACTCTGCCGGTTGTAGTCGACCACCCACCAGGTGTTGCGCAGGCCGTGCTTCCAGCCTTCGAGCAGCGCCTCGAAGATGTTGCCCTCATCCATCTCGGCATCGCCAATGAGCGCCACCATGCGGCCCTCGGGCCGGTCCGTGCCCCAGCCCTTGGCGCGCACATAATCCTGCACCAGGGACGAGAACAGCGTCTGCGCGACGCCCAGCCCCACCGAGCCGGTGGAGAAATCGACATCGTCGGTGTCCTTGGTGCGCGAGGGATAGGATTGGGCGCCATGAAACCCGCGGAAATCTTCGAGCTTGTCGCGCGACTGATTGCCGAACAGATACTGGATGGCGTGGAAGATGGGGCTCGCATGCGGCTTCACCGCCACCCGGTCCTCAGGCTTCAGGATGGCGAAATAGAGCGCCGTCATGATGGTGGCGAGCGAAGCGGAGGACGCCTGATGGCCGCCGACCTTCAGCCCGTCGGTCTTGGGCCTGATATTATTGGCATTGTGGATCATCCAGGTGGCAAGCCACAGGACCTTGCTTTCGAGATCGGAAAGAATGGGAATTCGCGGGTCGGCCATGGTCTGCTCTGCTCCTGAGAGCCCGAAACCTAGCAAATCCAGCCTGGCTGTTTTTGCCAATTCTCGCTTATCATACGCCTCGAATTGGCGTTATTCTGTTGTCTATTGAGAGAAAATGGTGAAAATCACCAATGCCGAAACTGGACGAGATCGACCTCAGAATCCTGCGCGCGCTGCAGGCCGATGGCCGCCTGGCCATCCAGGAGCTTGCCGAAAAAGTGGGGCTTTCGGCCTCACCTTGCGCCAGACGGGTGCGCAACCTGGAAAAAGCGGGCATCATCAAGGGCTATGCCGCCGTCATCGATCCATCCAAGGTCGGCCTGCCGATCAGCGTCTTCGCCTCGATCAAGCTTGAGCGTCAGCGCGAGGAGGAACTCGACCGTTTCGCCCAGGCGATCCGGCGCTGGCCGGAAGTGGTCGACTGTTTCCTCATGACCGGACAGCGCGACTATCTGATGCGCATCGTGGTGAGCGACCTCGAAGCCTATGAGCGGTTCCTGAAGGAGAAGCTCACGCGGCTCGACGGCGTCGCCTCGATCGAATCGAGCTTCGCGCTCGGCGAGGTGAAGCGCTCGCATGCGCTGCCGGTGAAATGAAATGACGCCGGAGCGTGATGATTTTCACCTTGAGTCGTCATCACGCTCCAGCTTTTTTGCGCATGATCTTTTCGGAAAACCGGTATCCACTTTTCCGTATCATGCTTTAAGGGGATAGATAAATATGGCAAAGCGTAAGACGCTGGCGGAGCTGCGCAGCCGCCGCTGGTTCGGCGTCGATGATCTCCGCGCCTTCGGCCATCGCTCGCGCGCCAATCAGATGGGCTATGACAAGGTCGACTGGGACCGGCCGATCATCGGCATCATCAACACCTGGTCCGACATCAATCCGTGCCATGCGCATTTCCCCGACCGGGTGCAATGGGTCAAACGCGGCATATTGCAGGTGGGCGGCATGCCGATCGAATTGCCGGCGCTCAGCCTGAGCGAACCCTTCGTCAAGCCGACGACCATGCTCTACCGCAACCTGCTGGCGCTCGAATGCGAGGAACTGATCCGCAGCCATCCGATCGACGGCGTGGTGCTGATGGGGGGCTGCGACAAGACCACGCCGGCCCTCATCATGGGCGCCACTTCCGCCGGCCTGCCCGCCATCTATGTGCCGGCGGGGCCCATGCTGCGCGGCAATTGGCGGGGCGGGCTGCTCGGGTCAGGCTCCGATGTGTGGAAATACTGGGACGAAAGGCGCGCCGGGCAGATCAGCGATGACGACTGGCGCGACATGGAAGGCGGGATCGCGCGCTCCTACGGCCATTGCATGACCATGGGTACGGCGAGCACGATGACCGCCTTTGCCGAAGCGCTCGGCATGACCTTGCCGGGCGCCAGCTCCATCCCCGCTGCCGATTCGGCGCATCAACGCATGGCGGCGGCTTCCGGACGGCGCGCGGTCGAGATGGTGTGGGAGGATCTGACACCCGACAGGATCCTCACCCGCGAGGCCTTCGATCACGCCACCATGGTGCAAATGGCGATCGGCGGATCGACCAACGCCATCATTCATGCCATCGCCATGGCGGGACGCGCCGGCATTTCCTATGGGCTCGATGAGTTCGACGCCATGTCGCGCCGCATTCCGGTGATCGCCAATATCAGGCCGTCGGGCACGACCTATCTCATGGAGGACTTCTTCTATGCGGGCGGGCTCAAGGCGGTGCTGAAAAGGCTCATCCCGCATTTCCATGAAAATGCGATCACCGTCACGGGCAAGTCGATCATCGAGACGGCGCGCGATGCCGGCATATATAATGAGGACGTCATCCGGCCGCTCGACCAGCCCATCTACAAGGAAGGCGCCACCGCGGTGCTGCGCGGCAACCTGGCGCCCCATGGCTGCGTCATGAAGCCGTCGGCCGCGGATCAGCGCTTCCTGAAGCACCAGGGACCGGCAATCGTCTTCGACTCCTATGCCGAGATGAAAGCGCAGGTGGAGCGCGACGATCTCGATGTCACGCCCGATCATGTGATGGTGCTGCGCAATGCCGGGCCCCTGGGCGGGCCCGGCATGCCGGAATGGGGCATGCTGCCCATCCCGAAGAAGCTGGTCAAAGCCGGCCTGCGCGACATGCTGCGCATATCCGATGCCCGCATGTCGGGCACGAGCTATGGCGCCTGCGTGCTGCATGTCTCGCCCGAAGCCTATGTCGGCGGCCCGCTGGCGCTGGTCCAGAACAGCGACATCATCGAAGTCGACGTGGCGCGGCGCAGCATCGAGCTCAAGGTGCCGGAAGACACGCTGCAGGCCAGGCGGGCGCAATGGCGGGCGCCGCCACCCCGCTATGAGCGCGGCTTCGGCTGGCTGGCCGCCCGCCACATGACGCAAGCGCATAGAGGCTGCGATTTCGACTTCCTCGAAACCACTTTCGGCGCCGCCGTCGCGGAACCGGCGATCTATTGACGGCGCCCCGGTCCCGGTCCACCTGAACTGACGTAACGTATTGGCAAGATTTGCGGTTCATGTAGAGTGGCCCGAGGATTCGAGAGGGGTCTCGAGAGGTTCTAGCCATGTCTTTGACCCGAAGGGATTTTATCGGTGGGCTCGCGGCGATCGGCACGGCCGGGCTGGCCGGCGAGGCGCATGCCTATTCCAAGACCTTCAGCGGCTCGGCGATGAAATATTTCGCCGGCACCCAGGAGGATAACGGTCACACCTATCGCCGGACCAACTGGAAGAAGATCAAGGACAAGTGGCGCCGGCAGCTGGTCGCCTATCAGAGCACCGAGCCTCTGGGCAGCGTCGTCGTCGATGCGTCCAATCACTTCCTCTATGTCGTCTTCGAGAACCAGACGGCGCTGCGCTATGGGGTGGGGGTCGGGCGCGACGGCTTCCGCTGGTATGGCCGCGCCCGCATCGACCGCAAGGCACTGTGGCCACGCTGGGTGCCGCCGCCCGAGATGCGCAAGCGCCAGCCCGATCTTCCCGAATATGTCGATGGCGGGATCGACAATCCGCTGGGCCCCCGTGCCCTGTATCTCCATCGCAATGGCAAGGATCTCGGCTATCGCCTGCATGGCACGATGGAGCCCTGGTCGATCGGCTCCAATGTCTCATCGGGCTGCGTGCGCATGTTCCCCGAAGATGTCATCGACCTCTATCAGCGTTGCCCGATCGGCACCCGCGTCCTCGTGCTGCGGCATCTGGGCGCGCCGGTGATCGATGAAAGCGCCGAAGTCGACTCGCTGCCGTCGGATTGATCGATGATGAAACGCATTACCGCTGTCGCTCTGCTTCTGCTCGTTGCGGCCTGCACGAGCTCGGGCAACAAGAACCCCGGCCTCACGGAAGATACGAGCACGTCGACCGGCGCGATCAATGCCGTGCCGGGCAGCGAGCAAGACTTCATGGTGAATGTCGGACGCCGCACCTTCTTCACGCAAGGCTCGGCGGCGCTCGACGACACGGCGCGCGCCACCCTCGACAAGCAGGCGCAATGGCTGAACCAGTATCCCAACTGGAAGGTGAAGCTGCAGGGCTCGGCGGATGATCCGGGCTCCACGCAAGCCCAGACCGCGCTCTCGCAGAAGCGCGCCGATGCGGTGAAGAGCTATCTCGCTTCGATGGGTATCGGCCCTGAGCGCATGCTGGCCAAGGGCTATGGCCGCGAGAAGATCGGCGACGACTGCCCAGAGATCGAATGCAAGGCGCAGAACCGGCGGGTCGTTACCAATCTGCAGGACAATCCGGAATTCTGACGCCGCGCGATTTTCCTGACTTATCCGAGCAATATCAGCTGGTTGATCTCAATCGGACACGCGCCACGCGCGAGCTTCGTGTCCTTTTATGATATTTCAGTATTGACATAAGACATGAGTCTCATTAAGGCAGTCTCACCTTAAGTGAGGATTAGCCATGCTGACCCCCTTGGAAATGGACCAGAAAGTCGACGAGCATTTCAGCTTCGAAGCCCGCGACGACATAGACGGCGTCCTGGCGACTCTCGCGCCCGATGCCGAGCATGATGTCGTCGGCTGGCTCACAGGGCCGTCGCATGGCCGCGCCAATGCACGCGCATTCTACGAGCAGATGTTCGCCGATCTCGCGGAAAGCCGCGTCACATGCCGCAAGCGGCTCTACGGCAAAAGCTTCCTGGTCGATGAATCGCTCTGGCAAGGCCGCGCTCCCGGCCGGCCCTTCGGAATAGAAGGCCGTAACCGGCCGCTCGAATTCCGGCTCCTCCATATCATCGAGTTCACCAGCTCGGGCGACATCCAGCGCGAGAATGTGTGGGTCGATCTCGCCGCCATCATGCGCCAGCTGCCCCAGGAATGAAACGATGGATGGCGAAAGATCAGGCCGCGCCAACCAGCGGCGACGCACCCGCAAGGACCTGCTGCAAGCCGCGGCACGCCTCATGAGAAAAGGACGCAGTCCCGGTCTCGAAGAGATCGCCGATGAAGCCATGGTGTCGCGCGCGACGGCCTACCGCTATTTTCCCGGCGTCGAAGCGCTTCTGCTCGAAGCCTCCTTCGATATCGCCATTCCGGAAGCCGACGATCTTTTCCACGGCACGTCATCGGCGGATCCGGTCAAGCGCCTGCAGCAGGTCGACACCGCGCTGCATGACGTCGTCCTTTCCAATGAATCCTCGTTGCGGATGATGCTGGTGCATTCGCTGCAACGGGCCGTCAAAGGCGGCGGCGAGAGCGACATCCCTCCCCGCCAGAACCGCCGCACGCCGCTGATCGAGGCGGCGCTCAAGCCCTGCGAGAATGATTTCGATCCCGCCGCCTTCGACCTGCTGCAGAAGGCGCTGGCCCTCATCGTCGGTCCGGAAGCCATCGTCGTCTTCAAGGACGTGTTGCAAGCAAGCGACAGAGAAGCCCGCGCGGTCAAGCAGTGGGCGATCCGCGCGCTGGTCGACGCGGCCAGGGCATCCCGGCGCACAGGCTAGAGTCCATTTCCTTCCCAAAATTGTCCAACACTCCAACGGAGAACCTTCATCATGCGCAATGCGATTGCAATGATCCTCGGATTGACCGGCCTCGTCCTGACCGCAACGGTTCCCGCCGCGGCTGACGAGCCTGCGAAGCGCGGCGAGTATCTCGCCACGATCATGGATTGCGCCGGATGCCACACCACTGGCGTGTTCCTCGGCAAGCCCGATCCCGAGCGCTATCTGGCCGGCTCGGAAGTCGGATTCCAGATTCCAGGCCTTGGCATCTTCTATCCGCCCAATCTGACGCCCGATCACGAAACCGGGCTCGGCTCATGGAGCGCCGACGATATCGTCAAGGCGGTGCGCACCGGCGAGCGGCCCGATGGCCGCATTCTGGCACCCGCAATGCCCTACAAGCATTATGGGCGACTGACCGATGAAGACGCCTATGCGCTGGCGGCCTATCTCCAGAGCCTGAAGCCCATCCGTCACCAGGCGCCGGCGATCAGCGGCGATGCGGAGAAGCCGACGGCTCCCTATCTGACCGTCATCGTCCCGTAAGATCAGGCCGGTCAGGTTTCCACGCCGCCGGCGATTGCGAAGAACTCGCGGATGACACCGCGCTCGCGGTTGCGTGCCAGGGTGACGAGATATTCGCCGGCCGTCACACCGTCGTCGGCGATCGCCATGCCCCGGACGCGTGGATCCTGGCCGATCTCCTGGCTGAGAACGATGCCGATGCCGAGACCTGCCGCCACCGCTTCCTTCACCGCCTCGCGGCTGCCGAGGACGAGGCGCGTCGTGATCGCAACGCCGTGCCTTGCCATCACACGCTCGAAAATCTGTCGCGTCATCGATCCCACCTCGCGCAGGATGAAAGGCTGACCGGCGAGCTCGGCCACATTGACGCGATCCCTGCGCCACCAGGGATGCGACGGGTGCACGACGATCATCACCTGCTGGTCGACGAGCTTCTCGCACACGAAGTCGTCGCTGGGCTCGAGCAATGTGACGACCGCGACGTCGACATCATGCTGGGCGACGAGGTCGAGCAGGCTGGATGAATTGCCGAGCCTGACATTGAGCGTGACACCCGGATAGCTTGCCGAGAAGCGCTCGAAGATCGGCATAGCGACATAGGGAGCGCACAGGCCGATCGACAAATGGCCGAGGCGCAGGTCGCGCGTCTTGCTCATGCGCGCACCCAGATCCTCGAGCGCCAGCACCACTTCGCGCACCCGCGGCAGGAGATCATAGGCGCTCGCGGTGAGCTCGATGCCGGCGCCGGTGCGGGTGAACAGGCTGGCGCCGACGCTCTCCTCCAGCGACTTGATGTTCTGGGTGATCGCCGACTGGGTGACGCCCAAAGCCTGGGCGGCGCTCGAGAAGGTGCGGTGGGTGGCGACCGCGTTGAAGGCCCGCAACTGCGCGAAATTCATGTGATATCCGGCCCCTAGACCATAAGCAATGCTTCATATGAGTGTCACAGATTTAAGCAACACTAATATTACAGAACAACTCAGATTTCGGGAGAGTCAAAATGACGACAGCCAAGTCCCTTATCCGCTCAGCAACGGCCGCCCTCGCGCTCGCTCTGGGAGCCGGCGCGGCACTCGCCGGCGAGATCACCATCTATAATGCGTCGGACAATGTGAATACGGCGATCGTCGCGGCCTTCGAGAAGAAGCATCCCGACATCAAGGTGAAATTCGTTTCCGGCTCGACCGGGCCGATCACCGAACGCGCCATTGCCGAGAAGGGCAAGCCGCAAGCCGATATCGTCTATCTCGTCAACAATGTCGCCCTTGACCAGCTGAAGCAGGCGGGCGTGTTCGAGCCCTATGAGCCGAAGGATTCCAAGATCACCACGGATTTCCGCGATCCCGACGGCTTCTACAACAAGTATTTCGCGACCACGATGTGCATGGTGGTGAACAAGGACAGGCTGGCGCAGAAGGACCTGCCGATGCCCGCGACCTGGGAAGACCTGATCAAGCCTGCCTATGCCAAGGAGATCTCGCTGCCTTCGCCGCTGAAGTCGGGCACCGGCGGCGCCATCCTCACCACCTTCGTCGATGCGTTCGGCTGGCCCTTCGTCGAGAATCTCAACGAGAATGTCTATCAGTATTCCGACGGCGGCTCGGGCGGCGCCCAGCTCGCGGCGGCGGGCGAAGTGGCGATCGGCCTCACCTTCGACACAACCTGCTTCGAGACCAAATCATCGGGCAAGCCGGTCGACATCGTCTATGGCCGCATCACGCCCAATGTGTCGGAAGGCGGCGGCCTGGTGGCGGGCGGACCCAATCCCGCCGAAGCCAAGGTCTTCCTCGACTTCATGGCGAGCGATGACGCCGCCGCGGTGCTCGGCAAGGTGGTCGGCGCCACCGCGGTGCCGGGACATGGCCTTGTCGACCTCAAGCAAGTCACTCTATGGAAGATGCGCCGGCCGGTCGACATCAACGAGTTCCGCAAGGAATTTGCCAGCCGCATCCTCAAGCAATAGACGAGCGAGGCGCGGGCCATGCATGCTCCCCAGCCGCATCTCGCGATCCTGGGCGTCGCCAAGTCCTATGGCGGGCCCATGGTGGTGAATGACGTCTCGCTGCAGCTGACGCGCGGCGAATTCGTGACGCTGCTCGGCGACTCGGGATGCGGCAAGACCACGCTGTTGCGCATCGTGGCGGGTTTTGCGCGGCCGGATCGCGGCCGCGTGATGCTGGCGGGGAGCGATATGACGCAAGCCCCACCGGCGCGAAGACGCATGGGCTTCGTGTTCCAGTCCTACGCGCTCTTTCCCACCAAGACCGTGGCGCAGAATATCGGCTTCGCGCTCGCCATGGCGGGAAAACCGCGCGCCGCGACGGACCATCGGGTCGGGGAGCTGGCGCGGCTCTTCGAGATCGAGGCGCTGCTCACGCGTTATCCGCATGAGCTCTCGGGCGGCCAGCAGCAGCGCGTGGCCCTGGCGCGGGCGCTGGCGAGCGATCCGGAAGTCCTGCTCCTCGATGAACCGATGTCGGCGCTCGATGCCCGGATCCGCACCCGGCTCAGGGCGGAAATCCGCAGCCTGGTGGAGCGGCTTGGCATCACCACGCTCTATGTGACGCATGACCAGGAAGAAGCGCTGGCCCTGTCCGACCGGGTGGCGGTGATACGCCAGGGACGGATCGAGCAGGTCGGCACGCCGGCCGACATCTATCATCGCCCGGCCACGCGCTTCGTCGCGCAGTTCGTCGGCGCCTCCAACCTGATCAAGGGACGCGCCGATGCCCGCGGCATCGAAGATGCGGGCGAGATCTGGCCGATCCAGCCGACACCGGCGCTCAAATCCGGCGGATCGCTCACCGCCCTCTACCGGCCCGAGCATCTCGATGTCAGCGCCGACCCGCAGGACGGACTGGCCGGGCGGATCACTGCGCTCACCTTCCTCGGCTCCTTCGTCCGCCTCGACATCGCCTTGCCGTCGGGACGCCATGTCATCGCCGACCGGCCGTCGCTCGCCGGCCGCAATGGCTATGCCATCGGCATGCCCGTATCGGTGCGGCCCGATCCGCGCCATGCCGTGATCGTGCGTGACGAAGTGGCGTAATGGCGTTCCGGGATCTGCCGAAGATCATCGTCACGCTTGCGGTGCTGGCGGGGCTCACCCTCTTCATCGCTTATCCGATCGGCGCCATGCTGGTCGAAAGCTTCGTCATTCGCGGGTCACTCTCCCTGCCGCGCCTCAAGGCGGTCACCGAGGAAGCGCTGGCCGAACTCCCGCCCGATGAAAGCGCCAGGATCATGCGCCAATGGACGGATGCCGCAACATCGGCGGAGCGCGTCGATGCGACGGCCGCCGCCTTCACGCTCGCCGACCTTGCCGTCAGCTGGGACCGCAAGGCCGCCTATTCGGAGCAGGCCGAGGCCACCGCCCGCGCGCTTGCGGCACTGCCGGCGCCCGAGCGGGAGAAAGTGACCGCGGAAATCCCGATCGCGCATGTCATGCTGCACAAACGCATTCCCCTCGCCTTCAAGGTCAGGGACCGGATCGGGCAGGCGCGCTTCGATCAATTGCGCAGCGGCGCCGACGACCGCTACGGGCTCGACAATTTCCTCGCCGTGTTCCACGACCGCCATCTGATCGGGGCCAGCCTCAACAGCCTGACGCTTGCCGCCGCCACCACGCCCCTCACCGTCATGCTGGCTCTGCTCCTCGCTTATGCGATCAATTGCGGCGGGCTGCGGGCGCCGGCGGCGACGCGCGCGATCCTGCTCACACCGCTCGTCACCCCGCCCGTCCTCATCGCCACCGCCATCCTCATGCTGTTCGGACGCCGCGGCCTCGTCACCCACAATTTCCTCGACCAGACTCTCGGCCTGATCGATGCCGATCAAACCAATGCCTATGGCTTCATCGGCACCGTGCTGGCGCAGACCCTCTCCGCGCTGCCGGCGAGCCTCATCATCCTCGACAATGTGATGCGCCGGCAAAGCGGGCGGGTGGATGAGGCCGCCGCGATGCTGGGCGCCAGCCATGCCGCGATCTTCCTACATGTGACCTTGCCGCTCGCCTGGCCGGGAGTGAAGCGCGCCGTGGCACTCGTCTTCATCATAAGCCTCACGGATTTCGCCAATCCATCGCTCCTGTGGCAGGACGTCCCGGTTCTCGCCGAGGTCATCTACGACCAGATCACCGCCTATCAGAACACGCCGCTCGCCGCCGCGTTGTGCTGCTGGCTGCTCCTGCCGCCGCTGCTTCTCTATCTCGGCCTCGAGCGGATCGGCCGGCGCAAGGCCTATGCGACCGGCGAGGCCGGCAGCGCCAGCGAGCTTGCCATGCCACAAGCCTGGCGCCTGGCGCTCGGCACGCTGGCCGCCGCCACCTGTGGCTTCGTTCTCATCATCTATGGGACGATGGCGCTCGGCGCCGTCACCCGGGTGTGGGGTGCCGACTGGAGCTTCACGCTCGGCTATTTCACCTCCGCCGGCGTCGATGTCGGCCTTGCCGGCTCAGGCTATGGCAGTTCCGACCGTGGCCTCGACACGATCTGGAGCAGTCTCGCCATTGCCGGCACCGCCGCACCGATCGGCGGCCTCCTCGGCATCGTCATCGCCTTCGTGGTCGAGCGGCTGAAGCCGCCGGGCGCCAATCTCATCGTGTTCCTGGCACTCATCCCGGCGATCCTGCCCGGCATCATCTTCGGCATCGGCTATATCATCGCCTTCAACGTGCCCTTCGGCATCAAATCCCTGTCGCTCACCGGGACTTCCGCCATCCTCATCATCAATATCCTGTTCGCCAACCTGTTCGTCGGCGTGCTGGCGGCGCGCGCCGCCCTGCAGCGGCTCAATCCGGCGGTCGATGAAGCAGCGGAAAGCCTCGGCGCCGGCCTGACCCGCCGCTTCGTCCATGTCACCTTGCCGATGCTGCGCCCGGCCCTGCTGCTCGGAACGCTCTATGTCTTTGTCGACGGCCTCACCACGCTCTCCTCGGTGATCTTCCTGGTGTCGGGCGACCATAAGCTCGCCTCGGTCACCATCTTCAACCATGCGACATCGGGCGACTTCGGCTATGCCGGCGCCAAGAGCGTCATCCTGCTCGCCATCGCGCTCACTGCGATGGGACTGATCCGGCTGATCGACCAGCCGGCCGGCGCGCGCTGGACGCTCAGATGGCCGCGCGGCGCGTCGATCGCGGCTACCGGCCTCGCCAACGGAAAGACATTGCCATGAAGCACAGCCTCATCGCCCGCGACTCTGCCGCTTTCTTCCACCAGGAGGGTTCCTCGCCCTGTCCTTTCGCGCTCGTCGCGGCGCAAGGCGCATGGCTCGAGGATGTCGAGGGGCGCCGCTTCATCGATCTGCATGGCAATACCGCGCATCATCTGGGCTACGGGCATCCGACGCTCACCGCGGCCCTGAAGCGGCAGCTCGACGAGCTGCCTTTCGCGCCGCGCCGGTTCACCAATACGCCCGCCGTGCTGCTGGCGGAAAAGCTCCTCGCCAAATGGCCGGGCAACCGCGCCAAGGTCCTGTTCGCCACGGGCGGATCGGATGCGATCGAGATCGCACTCAAGCTTGCGCGCACCGCAACGGGCCGGCATGAGACGATCTCCTTCGAAGGCTCCTATCATGGCCATGGCTTCGGCGCCTTTGGACTATCGCGCGCCATGCCCGACAAGCGGCTCGGTCCTTTCCTGCCGGGCCGTCACCATATTCCAGGCTATTGGCAGGCGGGCGGCGCGCAAGCGACGCTGGCCGAGTTGCGCTCCGTGCTGGCCAAAAATCCCGACCGCATCGACGCCCTCATCGCCGAGCCGATCCGGTCGAACTGCCATGTGCCGCCCGACGATTTCTGGCGGCAAGTCAAGCTTCTCTGCGCCGAGCATGGCGTGCTCCTCATCTTCGATGAGATACCTTCCGGCCTCGGCAAGACCGGACGTTTCTTCGCCTTCGAGCATTTCGGCGTGGTTCCCGACGCGGTGGTGCTCGGCAAGGCGCTTGGCGGCGGCATCGTCCCCATCGCTGCCGTCATCGCCGATGCCCGCCTCGATGTCGCGCCCGATCTCGATCTCGGCCACTATACGCATGAGAAGAACCCGCTCACCACGCGCGCCGCCTTGACGACGATCGAGATCATCGAGAGCGAAGGGCTCACCGCGCGGGCCCAGGAACTTGGCGCCCATGTCATGTCCAGGATTGCGCGACTCGCCGCCGAGCATCCGTTCCTGGCTGGGGGGCGCGGCAAGGGCCTGCTGCTGGCGCTTGATTTCCGGCCGGACCATTGCGGCATGGCGGCGGGTGTTGACTTCATCGATGCGCTGGTCAGGGCATTCTGGCAGGAAGGACTCTCGACGACGGGAAAGGGTCCAGCCAGTGTCGGCTTCTCGCCGCCGCTGACGATATCGGATGACGAAATCACACAAGCCCTGGCGCGCATCGAGCGCGTCGCCAGGCAGCCCGAGCTGGTCAGTTCGCGCCAGCCGGCAATGATTTGAGATAAGCGATGATCGCTGTGCGCTGGTCGGCATTGGGCACGCCGATCATCATCGTGGTTCCGGCCACCGCCTTGCGCGGATTGGCGAGGAAATTGTCGAGCGATGCCTCGTCCCAGGTGATGCCCGATTCCTGCACAGCGCGGGAATAGCGCGCGCCCTCGACACTGCCGGCACGACGGCCGATGAGCCCGTCGAGATGCGGGCCGGCCCGGCTCTGTCCCGCTTCGATCGCATGGCATGTGGCGCAGCGCTGACGGAACAGGCGCTCGCCCTCTGTGGCCTCCTGCGCCTGCGCCGCCGTGGCGAAAGCACCGTAGAAGGCCAGCGTTAAAGCAAGCGCGGCAGCAGAAACATAACTCATCTCGTGATCTCCGGAAAAATATCCACCGCACGCGCGCGAGGGCACGCGCGTCTGAAGCGCCGTCCGATGCACAGGTAAGCGACATGGCGGTCTGCTCGCCCAAGAAAATTGTATCAAGCTGTGTCGGCCCCGCTCAGGAGCGACAGCCCATTACAAATTGGCAATGTCGCGACCAAGATTCTGCGACAGGCGGCTCATAGCCTCGCATCCATGCAGCACGCTGCACCCCATCCTATCCAACATCTCAGGAGACCCCGATGGCCCGACTGACGATCAATGGCACGACACGCGACATCGATGTCGATCCCGACACGCCGCTTCTCTGGGCCTTGCGCGAGCAGGCCGGCCTCACCGGAACCAAATATGGCTGCGGCATCGCGCAATGCGGATCCTGCACGGTGCATGTCGACGGTGTCGCGACACGCTCCTGCTCCATGCCGGTGAGCGCCTTCACGCCGGAACAGCAGATCGTGACCATCGAAGGCCTGTCGCCCGATGGATCGCATCCGGTGCAGAGAGCCTGGTTGGCGCTCGACGTTCCGCAATGCGGCTATTGCCAGGCCGGCATGATCATGGCGGCGGCGGCGCTCATCGCCCAGAATCCCAAGCCCAGCGATGCCGATATCGATGCCGAGATGACCAATATCTGCCGATGCGGCACCTATAACCGCGTGCGCGCGGCAATCAAGCTCGCCGCATCCGGCGAAACACCCGCAAGCAATGGCTGAGGAGGCATCCATGACATTCGTTCCCGCCGTTTCACGCCGCCATTTCATCGCCGGCTCGCTCGCCGCCATGGGCGGACTGACGCTCGGCTTCCATGTGCCGCTGCCCGGCCGCGCCGCCGCCGAGGAGACCGCGCCCGAGATCAATGCCTGGGTGGTCGTCAAGCCCGACGAGACCGTGATCATCCGCATCGCCCGCTCCGAGATGGGCCAGGGCACGCTGACCGGCCTCGCCCAGCTCGTCGCCGAGGAGCTCGAATGCGACTGGGCAAGAGTCACCACCGAATATCCGACACCCGCCGCCAATCTGGCGCGCAACCGCGTATGGGGCAGCTTCTCGACCGGCGGCAGCCGCGGCATCCGTGAATCGCATGAATATGTGCGCAAGGGCGGCGCCACCGCGCGCGCCATGCTGGTCGCCGCCGCCGCCGCGGAGTGGAAGGTAGCACCCGCGGAATGCACCGTCGCCAAGGGTGTCATCAGCCACGGCGCCAGCGGGCGCAGCACGACCTATGGCAAGGTCACGGCGGCCGCGGCGCAGATGGCGCCGCCCGCCGATGTCACGCTCAAGGACCCGAAGGACTGGACCATCGCCGGCAAGCCGCTGCCGCGACTTGACACCGCCGACAAGCTCACCGGCAAGCAGGTCTATGGCATCGACCTGCAACAGCCCGGCATGCTCAATGCCGCGATCAAGGCCTGCCCGGTATTCGGCGGCAAGATCAGGAGCTTCGACGCGTCGGCCATCACCGCCATGCCGGGCGTCAGGAAGGTCGTGCAAGTGGATGAGGCAACAGTTGCGGTCGTCGCCGATACATGGTGGCGCGCCAAGACGGCGCTCGATGCCTTGCCGATCACCTGGGATGACGGTCCCAACAAGGACCTCACCAGCGCCGCGATCGCCGACATGCTGGCGCAGGGGCTCGAGGCGCAAGAGGCATTCATCGGCAATGAGAATGGCGATGCGCACAAGGCGCTTGCGGGTCCCGGCAGGCAAGTGACCGCGACCTATGCCTATCCCTATCAGAATCACGCCACGATGGAGCCGATGAACGCGACAGCGGTCTGGACGGCGGAAAAATGCGAGGTGTGGGTGCCGACGCAGAACGGCGAAGGCAGCCTCGCCGCGGCGGCGGAAGCAGCCGGCCTGCCGGCGCAGCAATGCGACATCCACAAGATCCATCTCGGTGGCGGCTTCGGCCGGCGCGGCGCCTTCCAGGATTATGTGCGCCAGGCCGTGCTGATCGCCAAGGAGCTGCCGGGCATACCGGTGAAGCTCATCTGGTCGCGCGAGGAGGACATGCTGCATGGCGCCTATCACCCGACCACGCAATGCAAGCTCACCGGCGTGCTCGACGAGCAGAACAACCTGACGGCGCTCCATATGCGCATATCGGGCCAGTCGATCCTCGCCGCGGTCAGGCCGGACGGCATGCAGAACGGCAAGGATCCCGTCGTCTTCCAGGGCCTCCTCGCCACGGGGCCCGAGAACGAGTTCGGCTATTCGATCGACAATCTCCTGGTCGATCATGCGATGCGCAACCCGCCGGTGCCGCCGGGCTTCTGGCGCGGCGTCAATCTCAACCAGAACGCGCTTTATGTCGAATGCTTCATGGACGAGCTCGCCCATGCGGCGGGCCAGGATCCGCTCGCTTTCCGGCGCAAGCTCATGGCCAAGCATCCCAAGCATCTGGCCGTGCTGAATGCGGTGGCCGAGCGCATCGGCTGGGACAAGCCGGCGCCGCAAGGCGTGCATCGCGGCCTCGCCCAGATCATGGGCTTCGCCAGCTATGTCGCGGCGGCGGCGGAAGTCTCGGTCACCGACGGCCGGCTCAAGATCCATCGCATCGTGGCGGCGACCGATCCGGGCCATGCCGTCAACCCGGCGCAGATCGAAAGGCAGGTCGAAGGCTCCTTCGCCTATGGCCTGTCCGCCAGCCTCTATGGCGAATGCGTCGTCGCCCAAGGCCGCATGGAGCAGGAGAATTTCGACACCTATGAAGTGATGCGCATGGCAGACATGCCGCCCGTCGAAACGATCGTTCTGCCTTCGGGCGGCTTCTGGGGCGGCGTCGGCGAGCCGACCATCGCGGTGGCGGCGCCGGCGGTGCTCAATGCACTCTTCGCCGCGACCGGCAAGCGCATCCGCACCATGCCGCTCAAGAACCACAGCCTGGCATGACCAGGCCCTGGTCCTATCGTGGGATCAGCCACGGCATGATTGTCGTGGCCCTGCTCGCGGTCCCGATCCAGGCGGCAGCGCAGCCCTCAAGTGCTGCCGCCTGCTCCGGCTGCCATGCACCGGTCAACGACGGGCCGGTGCCGGGCCTGATCGGCCGCCCGGCCGGCGAGATCGTCACGGCGATGGCGGCCTTCCGTGCCGGCGAGCGCACGGCGACCGTGATGGACCGCATCGCAAAGGGTTATTCCGATGAAGAGATCAATGCCATCGCGCAGTGGTACGCGGCGCAAGGCCAGCCGGCGGGCAATCCTTAAAAGCGCCCTTGCCGGAATAGCGACCCTTGCCGCGCCGCCCGTGCTCGGCCAGGCCAAGGCGCATGTCATCGTCATCGGCGGCGGCTTTGCCGGCGCCACCTGCGCGCGCCGCCTCAAGGCCGCGGACGGCACCATCGCCGTCACGCTGGTCGAGCCCAATGCCCGCTTCACCGCCTGCCCGTTCAGCAATGCGGTGATCGCGGGCCTGCGACCGATCGAAGCGCAATATTTCGGCTATGACGGCGTGAAGCAGGCCGGCGTCGACATCGCCGGGCAGATCGTCGTGGCGATCGAGGCGGAGGCCCGCCAGGTGCATTTCGCCGACGGCGCGCGCCTCGACTACCAGCGTCTCGTCCTCGCTCCCGGCATCGACATCAGATTCGATGCGCTGCCCGGCTATGACCAGACCGCCGCCGAGATCATGCCGCATGCCTGGAAGGCGGGCGCGCAGACGCTCCTGCTGCGCCGCCAGCTCGAGGCCATGGCCGATGGCGGCGTCGTGGTGCTGTCGGCCCCCGCCAATCCGTTCCGCTGTCCGCCCGGCCCCTATGAGCGGGCAAGCCTCATCGCATATTATCTCAAGACGAAAAAGCCACGCTCGAAGCTGATCCTGCTCGATGCCAAGGATACCTTCTCCAAGCAACGCCTGTTCGAGGCGGCCTGGAAGACACTCTATCCCGGCCTCATCGAATGGGTGCCCTTGTCGGGAGGCGGACGCGTCATCGAGATCGATGCCAAGACCCGGACGCTCGTCACCGAATTCGGCAGCCATCTCGCCGATGTCGCCAATGTCATCCCGCCGCAAAGGGCCGGCGCCGTCGCCATCGCCGCAGGCGTCGCCGACCAGACGGGCTGGTGCCCGATCGATCCCCATACATTCGAATCGAAGCTTGTGCCGAATATCCATGTCATCGGCGATGCGGCGATCGCCGGGGCGATGCCGAAATCCGCTTTCGCCGCCAATGCGCAAGCGAAGGTCTGCGCCGATATGATCGCGAGCCTCATCCGCGGCGAAGACCCGCGCGAGGTGAAGCTCATCAATACCTGCTACAGCCTGGTCGCACCCGATTACGGCATATCGGTCGCCGGCGTCTATGCGCCGCGCGACGGGCTGCTGACCGAGATCAAGGAAGCGGGCGGCGTCAGCCCGCTCGAGGCGCCGGCGGCGCAGCGTGAAGCGGAAGCCACTTATGCGCAAGCCTGGTTCCAGACCATCACACGGGAAGTCTTCGGATGAGGCTTGCCCTCATCGTCGTGGTCCTCCTGGCGGCGCCGGCCGCCGCCGAGCCGCTGCGTTCCTATTCGATCGCCGGCGATGCCATCGTCCAGCCGCTCACCGGTCACCCGGGGGATGCATCACGCGGGCGGACACTGCTGGCCAACCGCCAAGCCAGCCTGTGCCTCCTGTGCCACCAGGCGCCTGTGCCCGAGCCCCATGCGCAGGGCACGCTGGCGCCCGATCTCAGCGGCGTGGGCGGCAGGCTTTCGGAAGGACAGATCCGGCTGCGCATCGTCGACATGGCGCATATCAGTCCTTCGACCATCATGCCCTCCTATTACCGCATCAGCGATCATCCGCGGACCGCTGAGGCCTGGCGCGGCAGGCCGGTGCTCGGGGCAGAAGACATCGAGGATATCGTTGCTTTCCTCGTGACCCTCAAGGAGTGAGAGATGACAACACGTCCGACGCTGGCGGAAGCAGTGCGCGGCTTTACCGGCAATCGTGACGTCCGGCCCGGCCGGGTCAAGCTCGATGTTCCGCCGCTGGTAGAGAATGGCAATGCGGTCGGCATCACGGTCACGGTCGAAAGCCCGATGAGCGCCAACGACCATGTCCGGCGCATCGGCCTCTTCAATGAGAAGAACCCGCAAGCCGATATCGCGGTCTTTCATCTCGGGCCGCGCGCCGGGCGGGCCAGGATATCGACCCGCATCCGCCTCGCCAGCTCGCAGACCGTCATGGCCGTCGCCGAAATGAGCGACGGCAGCCTCTGGTTCGGCGAAGCGCAAGTGATCGTGACGCTCGCCGCCTGCATCGAGGACTTGCTGTGACGCGGGCCCTCATCAATACGCCGAAGCAGGCACAACAGGGCGAAGTCATCGAGATCAGGGCAATGATCGCCCATGTCATGGAGACGGGGCACCGGCGAGACGCGCAGGGCGCTGCCGTGCCGCGCAACATCATCCATCGTTTCCAGTGTCTCTATGATGATGTCGAGATCTTCGCGGCCGACTTCTATCCGGCGATGGCGGCCAATCCCTTCATCGCCTTCAGCACCGTCGCGACGACAAGCGGCGTCCTGACCTTCGCCTGGACCGACGATCAGGGGACCATACAGCGCGCCACCGCCGAGATCACGGTCGTCTGATGGCGCTGAAGCACGGTCTCGCCGCGGCGGTGCTGGCTCTGCTCGGCGCCGGCGGGCTTGTCGCGCAGGAGAAACGCTCCGGCCTCGACTATATGACGCCCGAGACGCGTGCCATGCAGGAGGACGACATGAGCAATCCCGGCATGCTCTTCATTGCCGAGGGCGAAGGCCTGTGGCAGGCACCCGCCGGCGCGGCGAATATCGCCTGCAGCGGCTGCCACGGCACGGCGGCACAGAGCATGCGCGGCACCGCGACCCGTTATCCGGCGATCGAAGAAAGCACAAGGCGGCCGATCGATCTTGCCGGGCGGATCAATCTGTGCCGGCAGACGCAGCAGAAGGCGCAAGCTTTTCCGGCTGAAAGTCCGGAACTCCTGGCGCTCACCGCCTATGTCGCGCATCAGTCGCGCGGCATGCCGATCGCTCCGCCGGCAGATGACAGGCTGACACCCTACCGCAAGAGCGGCAGGGATCTGTTCGAACGCCGGCTCGGCCAGCTCGGCCTTTCCTGTGCCGCCTGCCATGAGGGGCATGCCGGCCAGAGACTGGGCGGCAGCATCATCCCGCAGGCGCATCCCACCGCCTATCCGCTCTATCGGCTTGAATGGCAGACGCTCGGCTCATTGCAGCGGCGCCTGCGCAACTGCATGACCGGCATGCGGGCCGAGCCCTTCGCCCATGGTGCGCCCGAACTGATCGCGCTCGAAGCCTATCTGATGTCGCGCGCCACAGGCCTTCCGATCGAGACGCCGGGGGTCAGGCCTTAATCGCTATCAGCCTCATGATCTCCCTCCACCGCCGGAGGCGGGGAGGGTGGCGCGCGGAACGCGCGACGGGTGGGGTCTCTCCGCGAGGGCGATCTGTCAGGCAAAGTACTCGCAACGCTCAGGTTAGCTTGTTGAATACTTGCCGGCTGAGGCACCCCACCCGATCTCCGCTTCGCTCCGACCACCCTCCCCGCGCTTCGCGCGGCGGAGGGAGACTAAGCCGCGGCGGGAAGGCGGCTGCTGGTGTCGATCGCCGGCAGGGTGATGATGGCGCGCAGGCCCGGGGCGCCGTTGATCAAACGGATGTCGCCGCCATGATTGCGCACGATGCTGCGGGCAATGGAGAGGCCGAGGCCTACGCCGCCCGTCTCGCGGCTGCGCGAATCCTCGAGCCGGAAGAACGGAACGAAGACCTGCTCGGCGAGATTGGACGGGATGCCCGGACCATCATCCTCGATGATGATCTCGATGCTGTCGTCGCCGCGCGCGAGCGAGACCCTGGCGCGCTGGCCATAGCGTACCGCGTTCTCGATGATGTTGCGGATGGCGCGCTTCAGCGCCTCCACCCGGCAACGATAGGGGATCTTGAGGCCGTTGGAGAAGGTGACGTCGTGGCCCATATCGGCAAGGTCATCGGACAGGCTCTGGACGAGCGCCGACAGGTCGATCGAGCGCGTCTCCTCGACGGTCGCCTCCTCGCGCGCGAAGCTCAGTGTCGCCTCGGTCATCTTCTGCATCTCGTCGATGGTGCTCATCATCTTCTCGCGCACCTCGCTGTCACTGACGAATTCGGCACGCAATCTGAGGGAGGTGATCGGGGTGCGCAGATCATGGCCGATGGCGGCGAGCATGCGGGTGCGGTCGGCGACGAAACGCTGCAGGCGCTCCTGCATCCGGTTGAAGGCCTGGGCGGTATGGCGGATGTCCTCGGGCCCGGTCTCCGGCAAGGGTGCCGTCGCCTCGCCGCGGCCCAAGGCTTCCGCGGCAACCGCCATGCGGCGCATGGGGCGGGTTATGCCGCGCGCCGCGAAGATCATGATGGCCGACAGGGTAAGCGCGGTGACGATGAGGGTGAGCACCGATTGCGATGTCCAGAAGCCGCTCATGGCGGGCTTGGCGAATGCCGTATTGAGCCAGCCGCCGCGATCGAGCTGCACGGCGAGACCGACGCCATAGTAATTGTCGAGACGGATGAACTTCGCCGGCCGCGGATAGTGCCACTCCGCCGACGAGACGTCCATCCAGGGCGATGTCGTTTGCCTGGCGCCGGTATTGTCGTGCTGGAGATCGTGCTTGATCGCCTTGGCGATAAAGACCGCCGATTCGGAGGTGGAGAACGGCTCGGTAAGGCGGGACCAGGCCGCCTGGCGCCAGGCGGCGGGATCGGCGGCCGGCCCTTCGCTCGTCACCCAATAGCGCGTGTTGAGCGTGTTGTTGGCGCGCGTGATGTCACTCTCGAGCGCCGGCGGCGTCGTCTCGATGAGCCGGGCCACCGCTTCGGCGCGGCTCAGGAACTCTCCCTTATAGGCCTCGCGCAGCGCATTGCCGCGCTCATCCATGGAGATGAGGAAGCTGATCGCCTGCGACAGGAGAAGAGCGAGCAGCATGAGGACGATGAACTGCGTGGCGATGCTGCGGTCCCAGAATTTCATCATGCCTGAGCCACCTCGGCCGAGAAGCAATAGCCGCCGCCCCAATGGGTCTTGATCAGCGCCGGCGTCTTGGGATCGACCTCGATCTTCTTGCGCAGGCGCGACACCTGATTGTCGATGCTGCGGTCGAAGAGCTCGGCGGTGCGCCCGACGGTGAGATCGAGGAGCTGGTCGCGGCTCAGCACCATCCCGGCATGATCGAGGAAAGCGCAGAGCAGGCGGTATTCGGCGGTCGAGAGCGGCACCGCGACGCCGTCGGCGCCGATGAGCTCGCGCCGGCCGACATCGAGACTCCAGCGGTCGAAGCGCAATTGCCTGGCCTTGCTGCGGCCGCGCTGGGGCGGCAGGCTGGTGACGCGGCGCAGCACCGCCTTGATGCGGGCCAGAAGCTCGCGCGGATTGAACGGCTTGCCGAGATAATCATCGGCACCGAGCTCGAGGCCGATGATGCGGTCGGTCTCCTCGGTCATGGCGGTAAGCAGGATGACGGGGATCTCGGTGGTGCTGCGCACATGGCGGCACAAGGACAGCCCATCCTCGCCCGGCATCATGATGTCGAGAACGATGAGATCGAAGGCGCTGCGGTCGAGAAGCCGGCGCAGGGCCTGGGCATTCTCCGCGATGCTGACGCGGTAACCATGCTTGGTGAGGTATTTTCCCACCAGATCACGGATGTCGCGGTGATCGTCGACAACAGCGATATGTGGTGTCGAGTCCATGAGACGATACCTACACCCGAGCGACCGTAAGTAAAGCTTCGCCCGCGGGAAAAATGTATCAAATTATGGCGAGGCCGGGGCCTGTGACAGATCATGGAAAACAAGGCCCGGTTCCGCCCAACTTCCGCGACCGCTCGGCCCCATATTGCACCCGTGACAGACATGACCGGGCAATCATCCATGTATCAGCAACGTTTCAGCGCCGCCGCTGCGCAGGGCCCATGGGCCGGCGCCCCAGGCGCCAGCCAGCAGCCCTTCGCCCCGCCGCAGATGACCTCGGCGGTAACGCTCTTCGCCGATATTGTCGGCTATACCGAGCATTGCGAGACACTCGGGCCGGAAGAGGCCTATCTGCTGCTGAGCGACTTCTACCGCCACACCAGCCATGCGACCACCATGCACAATGCCGCCATCGTCGATCATTTCGGCGATGAGCTGCTGGCGGTATGGAAAGGCAACATTCCGCTCGAAGTCCAGGCCTTCCGGGCTTTGCGCTGCGCCTTCACGATCCTGGGCGAAGTGGAAAGCTGGAACGAATGGCGCCGGCAGAGCCATCTCAGCCCGGTCAAGGTGGGGATCGGCATCCATGCCGGCCCGGTGATGCTCGGCCGCACGCTCGCCAGCCATGGCGGCGGCATGAGCGTGTTCGGCGACACCGTCAATATCGCCAGCCGGCTCGAGCGCCAGACGCGCCGCTTCGGCGCCGACATCGTCATATCGGACGAGCTCTTCCGCCTGATCGCGGGCGTCGCCGGCGATACGGCGATCCTCAATCACTTCCCGAAAACAATATCGGTCAGCCTCTCGGGCCGGGCGAAGCCGCTCGATGTGCGGCCGGCCATCATCCGTCCCGATTCAGCAGGAAAATGAACATGACATATTCAATGCATGAGACCTCACGGCTGCTGGCGGAACCAGCGATGGAGAGCGATGGCGCGGTCGCCACGCGCGCCGTCCTGTCGCGGCTCGGCGACCGATGGAGCGTGCTCACCCTCCATATGACCGATGACGGCCCGATCCGCTTCACCGAGCTGAAGCGCCGCATCGGACAGATCCATCCGATCTCGGCGCGCGTCCTGACCCGGACATTGAAGCAGCTGGAGCGCGACGGGCTGGTGACGCGGAAAGTCTATCCCGTCGTTCCGCCCAAGGTGGAATACAGGCTCACCCGCCATGGCGAAAGGCTGCTGCGGTTCAGCCGCGAGATCGTCGACTGGACACGGGAATTCCGCGCCGACTTCGAGGTCGCTCGCGACGCTTTCGAAGCGAGATCATTCCGCCAGATCAGGCCGCCGGCACCGCGGTGAGCTTGCGGCTGCGCCCATATTGCAGGGCCGCGATGCCGCCGGCGACCAACAGGGCAATGGCCGCCGGGATCACTCGCGAGGGCCGCTCCGCCGGCTCCAGAACCGAGATGATCTCATAGCCGACCTCAAGCCCGATGCGCTTGGCATAGGAGCCGAAGGCGACATCCGAGATCGTGACGCTTTCCCCCAGGGGTGACACGCCAAGACCCACCGCGCGCAGACGCAAGCGTGGCTCCTGGGGATGGCCAAGCGGCAGGCTGATGGTCTTGCGCACATCCTCGCCTTCGATACTGATGCCCTGGACCACGAAGACAATCCGCTCATCCTCCGGCGCCTGCTCGATCTTCTGCATGAAGGTGGCAGCGGGCACCTCGACCGCAGCAGGGTAGAAGCGATCCAAAACCCAGCCAGGGCGGAACATCGCAAAACAGCACAGCAGCAGCACCGCTGATTCCCACAGACGGCTCCGGGTCACGAACCAGTTCATGGTGGCGGCGGCGAAGAGCAGTATCGCCACGGTCGAGATCAGCACCACCCAGATCAGATGCGCCCAATTTGCGATGTCGATCAGCAGGATCTCGGGATTGAAGATGAAGACGAAGGGCAGGATCGCGGTGCGCAGCGAATAGAGCGCGCCCTGGAGGCCGGTGGCAATCGGGTCCTCCTTGGAGATCGCGGCAGCTGCAAAGGAGGCGAGGCCGACCGGCGGAGTGATGTCGGCCAGTATGCCGAAATAGAAAACGAAAAGATGAACGGCGATCAGCGGGATGGCGAGCCCCGCCTGGGCGCCGAGCTCGACCACGACCGGCGCCATCAGCGTCGCCACCAGTATGTAATTGGCGGTGGTCGGTATGCCCATGCCCAGCACCAGGGAGACCAGCGCGATCAGCACCAGCATGGCAATGACATTGCCGCCGGAGATGAATTCGACGAATTCGGTCATCATGAAGCCAAGGCCGGTCAGCGTGATGGTGCCAACGATGATGCCGGCGGTCGCGGTCGCGATCGCGATGCCGATCATGTTGCGGGCGCCGCCGGCGAGGCCGTCGATCAGATCATCGCGCGCGGCGATCCAGTTGCCCGACACCGGCTGGCGGCGGAACAGCGCCAGCAAGGGCTTGCGCGTCGCGACGATGGCGATGATCGCGGCGGTGGCCCAGAAGGCGGAAAGTCCCGGCGACATCTGCTCGATCGTGAGGCACCACAGGAGCACGACCAGCGGGAGGAGGAAATCGAGGCCGGTGCGGGTCACATCCCAGGCGCGCGGCAATTTGATGATGGGCGCATCGGGGTCGTCGAGCGCGAGATCGGGAAAGTGCGCCGCATACCATACCGTCCACAGATAGAGGGCTATGCCGGCTACCCCCAGAATCCACGCCGCATTGGCGCCGAAGATCATCTTGGCCGCCTGGATTCCATAGTAGATCAGGCAGAGCACGACGATGGTACCGGCCACGCCGAGCCCCGAGCGCAACAGCCTGGTCTTGCGCTCCACCTTCTCGCGCGGGATCGGCTTCGAACCGATCTTCACCGCCTCGAGATGGACGATATAGAGCAGCGACAGATAGGACAGGACCGCCGGCAGCAGCGCATGCTTGATGATCTCGGAATAGGGAATGCCGACATATTCGACCATCAGGAAGGCTGCCGCGCCCATGACCGGCGGCATGATCTGACCGTTGATCGAGGACGAGGCCTCGATGGCGCCCGCCTTCACGCCGGAAAGTCCGGTGCGCTTCATCAGCGGAATCGTAAAGATGCCGCCCGAGACGACATTCGACACCGAGGAACCGGAGACGACTCCATTGAGGGCGGAAGAGATGACCGCCACCTTGGCCGGCCCGCCGCGCAAATGGCCGAGAAGGGCAATGGAAATCTGCATCATCCAGTTGCCGGCGCCCGCCTTGTCGAGCAGCGTGCCGAAAAGCACGAAAAGGAAGACGAAGCTGGTCGACACACCGAGCGCTATGCCGAAGACGCCTTCGGTGACGAGCCACTGGTGGGTAAGGAAGCGGCTCACCGAGGCGCCCTTATGCTGGATGACCGAAGGCATGTAGGGGCCGGCGAAAGTGAACAGGATGAAGAACACCGCCACGATCACCATGGGCAGGCCCAGCGAGCGGCGTGTCGCCTCGAGCAGCAGGAGGATGCCGACACCGGCGGTCACGAGATCGAGCATGGTCGGCTGGCCCGGCCGCGTCGCCAGCTGATCATAGAACAGGAAGAGATAGGCGCCGGCAAAGGCCGCGAGCAGCGACAGTATCCAGTCGGCAAGCGGAATCTCTCTGCGCGAGGAGGATGCAAAGGCGGGATAAGCGGTGAATGCGAGGAAGAGCGCGAAGCCCAGATGGATCGAGCGCGCCTCGGTGTCGTTGAGGATGCCGAAGCCCAGCATGAACGGCAAGGGCGAGGCATACCAGAGCTGGAACAGCGACCAGGCGATCGCCGTCCACAGCAGGAGCTGGCCGGCCGCGCCTTTCGGCTTGCGTCCGCCGGTGTCAGCTTCCGCCACCAGTTGATCGAGATCGACGCTCGGCGCTGCTTCGGTCCTGGCCTGCATGGTTCCCTCCCCCAAGATTCAGCATAGGGGCCGCCAGCATTTTCGCCTCGCGGCCCCCTAACCCAAGCCGGCTGCTCTTACTTCAGCCAGCCCTTTTCCTTGTAGTACTTCTCAGCCCCCGGATGCAGCGGCGCCGACAGGCCGTTCTTGATCATGTTCTGCGGATCAAGATTGGCGAAGGCCGGATGCAGCTTCTTGAACTCGTCGAAATTCTCGAAGGTCGACTTCACCAGCTGGTAGACGACCTCCTCCGGCGCGCTGGCCGACGTGACGAGCGTCGCCGTCACGCCAAAAGTCTCGGTCGCATCCGGATTGGAATTGTACATGCCACCGGGAATCGTCGCCTTGGCGTAATAGGCATTGTCGGCAACGAGCTTGTCGACGGCCGGCCCGGTGAGCGCAACGAGCCTGGCACCGCAGGTCGTTGTCGGGTCCTGTATGTTGGCTGACGGGTGGCCGACGCCATAGAAGAAGCCGTCGATCTTGCCGTCGCACAAAGCCGGGCCATGCTCATCGGCCTTGAGCTCAGAGGCGAGCGAGAAATCGCCGAGCGTCCAGCCCATGGCGGCCAGCAAGCGCTCCATCGAGGCGCGCGTGCCGGAGCCCGGATTGCCGACATTGAACCGCTTGCCCTTGAGATCCTCGAACTTGGCGACGCCGGAATCGGCGCGCACCAGCACAGTGAAGGGCTCCGGATGGATGGCGAAGACGGCGCGCAATTCGGGGAAGGCCTTGCCGTCATACTCGCCCTTGCCGTTCAGGGCATTGAACTGCACGTCCGATTGCGACATGCCGAAATCGAGCTCGCCTTCCTTGATCGTGTTGATGTTGAAGGCCGAGCCACCGGTCGATTCGACCGAGCAGCGGATGCCGTGCGTCTTCCTGTCCTTGTTGAGCAGCCGGCAAATGGCGCCGCCGGCAGCATAATAGACACCGGTCACGCCACCGGTGCCGATGGTGATGAAGCGCTGATCCTGGGCCGATGCCGGTCCTGCCGCCAGCAGCGCAATCATTCCAAGACCGGTGAGAAGTCCCAATCGTTTACTCATCTGCTTTCCTCCTTGTCGTTGTCCAACGCGGGCTACCTGCATGATACGGGCTTCGTGCCGGATTATTTCATGCGACATTGCGGGTTGCGAGCTTGCCGATCGCAGCATCGACGGCATCTCCCAGACGTTCGACGATCGCATCGACCGACGCTGCGTCAACAATGAAGGGCGGCGCCACCAGAACATGGTCGCCCCGCGCGCCGTCGATCGTGCCACCCATCGGATAGACGATCAAGCCGCGCGCCAAAGCTTCGCGCTTGACTGCCGCATTCACTTTGAGGTTTGGCGCGAAAGGCTCCTTGCCGGCACGATCGGCGACCAGCTCGATGCCGCGGAACAGGCCGCGCCCCCTGATGTCGCCGACATGATGGTGATTGGCGAAGCGCTCCCCGAGCCGGCGCTCGAGATGACGCCCCATCACCTTGACATTGTCGAGCAGCCGATCGCGGCCGATGATCTCCTGCACGGCGAGCGCGGCGGCAGCGGCCATCGGATGGCCCATATAAGTGTGGCCATGTTGAAAGAGACCCGAACCCCTGGCGAAGCTCTCGAAGATATGGCGGCCGAGAAGCACCGCGCCGATCGGCTGATAGCCGCCACCCAGGCCTTTCGCCATGGTGAGGAGATCCGGCACGACGCCTTCCTGCTCGCAGGCATGCAGCGTTCCGGTACGGCCCATGCCGCACATGACTTCATCGAGGATCAGGAGCACGCCGTGGCGGTCGCAGATGGCGCGAATATGCTTGAAGTAATCGCCCACCGGCGGCACGGCGCCCGCCGTGGCGCCGACCACCGTCTCGGCGATGAAGGCCATCACATTCGAAGGTCCGAGCTCGTCGATCTTGCGCTCGAGCGCCTGTGCGGCGCGCAGGCCATAGTCCGCATCGCTCTCGCCCGGGGCCTGGTGACGATAGGCGTAGCAGGGATCGATATGGTGGGTGTCGATCAGGAGCGGCGCGAACTGGGTCCTGCGCCATTCATTGCCGCCGGCGGCCAGCGCTCCCAGCGTATTGCCGTGATAGCTCTGCCGCCGCGCGATGATGTGGCGGCGCTGCGGCTCACCCTTTTCGACGAAATACTGTCGCGCCATCTTCAGCGCCGCCTCGACCGCCTCCGAGCCGCCACTGACCAGATAGACGTGATCGAGACCCGATGGCGCATCGGCGACCAGACGATCGGCCAGGCGTTCAGCGACATCGGTCGTGAAGAACCCGGTATGGGCATAGGCGATCTTATCCATCTGCGCGCGCATTGCGGCGAGGACATCTTCATCGCCGTGGCCGAGACAGGACACCGCGGCACCACCCGACGCGTCGATATAGCGCCGGCCATCCGCATCGATGATCTCGATGCCCTTGCCGGAAACCGCCACCGGCAAGTGCTCGTGAATGCGGCGGTGCAACAGATGAGTCATGTCGCGGATCTCGTCATGCGCGGCT
The DNA here is from genome assembly GCA_003576695.1 of Taklimakanibacter lacteus. Classification (GTDB taxonomy): domain Bacteria; phylum Pseudomonadota; class Alphaproteobacteria; order Rhizobiales; family Aestuariivirgaceae; genus Taklimakanibacter; species Taklimakanibacter lacteus. The sequence continues at coordinate 78,253 of QOZQ01000002.1, read as the reverse complement.
TCACATGAACGTCGAGCGCGATCAGCTGGCGCTCCATCTGGCGAACCACGTTCAGCGCCGCATTGCCGCCGCGACCGGCCACCAGCGCGGTGAGAATCTCCGCCATGACGAAGGCGGGCGACATCGTATGAAAGAAGGACTGGCTTTCGGTCGCGACGATGAGGGCGCATTCGGCAAGCTGTGCCAGCGGCGCCACTTCACTGTCGGTAATGGCGATCACCGTGACGCCCAGCGATGCCGCATATTGCGCGATTTCGACAGTTGCGCGCGTATAGGGGGCAACGCTTGCCACCAGCAGGACATCTTCGCTGCAGGCACCGCGCAGCTGGTCGGCGCCGACGCCGGCCAGCGCATCCAGGAACACGCTGCGATCATCGAAGAAGGACAGAATATAATGCGCCTGCCAGGCGACCGGGTGGCTCGAGCGCAGGCCGAGGCAGTAGATCCGGCGCGAAGCCGTCAGAAGGTCTGCCGCCTTGATCAGACGCTCGAGCGCCTCAGGGCTCGCCAGGCGGGCAAGCTGATCCTGCAACGTTCCCAGCATCTCGACGGCAAGCGCCTTGTCGCCGCGCAGCTTCTGGCTCGCCACTTGCGCGCCGGCCTTGCTGGCGAAATCAAGCGAGCCGCCGCGCAACGCATCGGCATAGAGGCCGCGAATGGCGTCATAGCCGGAAAGACCGATCCGCTTGGCAAAGCGCGTCATCGTCGCCGGGCGGACGCCGGCTTTACGGGCCTGCTCGCGCATCGACAGCAACGCCACGTCGCGCGGATGGTCGAGGACATAGCGCGCCGCCACCTGAAGCTCGGCGGACATGCCGTCGAACTGCTCCACAACACGCGCGGAAAGCGGCCCTTGGTCCATAACCCAGGATAGCACCGGCCGGCACAGGCTGCAACGATTGTTTCTTTGAACAATATAATGATACATATGAATCATCGGGAGGATAGATGGCCGATAAACCCAAAGCCTTGCCGTCCATTTCGATTACCAATGCCCCCAATGGCGGCCGGCGCGGCAAATCCGATCATCCGGCGCTGCCCCTGACCGTTGCGGAGCTGGCGCGCTGCGCCGAGGAGTGTCTGGCCGCCGGTGCCGCGATGCTGCATCTTCATGTTCGCGGCAGAGACGGGCGCCATCTGCTCGATGCCGAGGCCTACCGCCAGGCGCTCGGCGCCATCAGAGCGGTGACGGGTGACCGGCTCATCCTCCAGATCACCACCGAAGCGCTTGACCTCTACCGACCTGGCGAGCAAATGGCGGTCACCAGGGCCGTCCGCCCCGAAGCCGCATCCCTTGCCTTGCGCGAGCTCTGTCCTGATGCGGCAGCGGAAGCGGAGTTCGCCGACTTCCTGCTCTGGCTGCGACGCGAAGGCGTCATGCCGCAGATCATTCTCTATTCACCCGAAGAGGCAAAGCGTCTCGCCTCGATGCGCGAGCGCGGGATGATCCCGTGGCGGGACGTGCCGGTCCTCTATGTGCTTGGCCGCTACAGTCCGGGGCAATTGTCGCAGCCGCGAGACCTTCTCCCTTTTCTCGCCCCCGACCTGCCGCGCTACAGCCATTGGACGACCTGCGCTTTCGGCCGCCATGAAGCGGCAGCGGTGAGCCTCGGCGCCTTGCTCGGCGGACATGTGCGCGTCGGCTTCGAGAACAATCTCGAGCTTCCCGATGGAACGGCGGCACGAAACAATGCCGAACTCGTGGGCATGACGGCCGACATCCTGCGGCGCTGCGGCGTGGGCCTCCTCACTGCCCCGGCGCTCAGAGAGGAATGGGCGGCACTCTCCTAGATCGTGTGCTTTTCCTGGCCGCAGCCAGATGGCAAGATCGCCGCCACGGGAAATGGCGGGCTTCCATGCGCTGGATGAGTGTTCTTTGTGCTGTTGCGCTGACGGTCATGCCGGCCAGGACGGCGCAGGCCGATCCTCTCGAGCGTGGCGAATCGGTGAAGGCGCTTCAGGCCATCACGCTCACCGATGCCTCAGACCAGCAGGCGCCCGATTCCTGCGGCGCGCCCGATGCGAGCTGGTATGGCAAGATCTCGCAAGGTGCCTGCATCCCGCCTTACTTCATCCTGCAGTTCCGCGCCGACAAGCATAACCGGCTGCCGAAGTGAACCGGTAATGGATTCCGCGTGTTCACCGGTGAAAAAACAGGCGGTCAATTGACAAAGATAGGCAGCGATTCCTCGGCTCCGTCTCGCCATATCGGAGACGGATACAGGGAATTACAGGGATTTACAGGGAAAAATGGGGAAAAAAATACCCGATCGAGCAATATCAATGGGTTGGCAATTTGAAACAGGGAAAACCATAGGGAATAACAGGGATTTTCGCGCCAGCGGCGCGGAGCATTCTGCTTTGCGAAAGTTTCCTAGGCTCCACACCTGAAATCACACCACGCATCAAACCAATGAGATGGAAGTGGCTCTTCCGCCCAATTTCAAGGCGCATCTGCAAGATGGATTTTCCCAAATCTCACGATCTTGCCCATAATTGCAAGGGGGAATTTGAGCGGCTTCGACCGGGCCATCCAGTCTCAACACCCTATAGCTGTTGCATGGAAGGGCCGGATGGCCGCCGCAAGGGCGGCGGCCATGACGGGCTGGGATCACAGCTGCCCGATCTCCACCGCCGTCTCCGCGGCGATCTTGAGCGGATTGCGCAGAGGCAGGCCGAAATCGGCGCAGTCGATCTCGAAGACATCGCCCGCTTCCGGCTTGATGCCGTCGGCGAAGGACAGCGTCGCGGTGCCGAACATATGCACATGCACATCGCCCGGCTGGCGGAACAGCTCGTATTTGAAGTGATGATGCTCGAGATTGGCGAAAGTGTGGGACATGTTGGCTTCGCCGGAGAGGAACGGCTTCTCCCAGATCACCTGGTCTCCCCGCTTGATGCGCGACATGCCGCGTATGTCCTCGGGCGGGGCGCCGACCCTGATCTCGGGGCCGAAGCTTGCGGGCCTCAGCTTCGAATGGGCGAGGAAGAGATAGTTGATGCGCTCGGTCACATGGTCGGAGAATTCATTCGACAGCGCAAAGCCGATCCGGAAAGGCTTGCCGTTCTTCGCAATGACATAGATGCCGGCGACCTCCGGCTCCTCGCCGCCGTCAAGCGCGAAACTCGGGGAGAGAAGCGGCTGGCCGGGCCCGGTGGCGGTGGCGCCATTGCCCTTGTAGAACCATTCCGGCTGCACGCCGATCTTGCCTGAAGCGGGCTTGCCGCCCTCGAGCCCCATGCGGAACATCTTCATGGAATCGGTCAGTGTCTCCTTGTCCTTCTCCATCACATTCTTGTGCATGCTGTCGCGGGTGGCGGCCGAGCCCAGATGGGTGAGACCAGTGCCCGTCAGATGCAGATTGGCGGGACTTGGGTGGGTGATCGGGGCAAGGAGCCGCCCCTCTTCATAAGCGCGCTCGAGATCGACCGTGTCGCCGAGACCATGCTGCCTGACCGCTTCGGCGAGCGAAATGCCCTTCCCGGCCGCTCCCAGCGCCAATTCATAGACGCCGGAGGCACCCTTGACGAACCGGCCGGGCGCCCCCGCCTCGCGCGCCACGACACGGACCGCGCCTTCATGTCTCACCTGGGACAACAGCATTCTCTCATCCTCGCATTTCAAGGCCGGCAGCTTTTTGTCATACAATTCGGTTAAATAGCAAGCCAGCTGTCGCGATCCGGGACAACCGGCCGCTGTTGCCTGATTTTTGGGCCTTCGTCTTACCCGACGGCGGCCATTAGTCTTTTGTCGAATAGGGCTATCTTGGCTTGCAGTGATCGGCTGGCATTCGTATCGTTGGCGGTTCGCACGTCAGGCAAAAAAATCAACGGCGTGCGGGATGGGAGGATCGCCGCAGCATGGCCGAAGTCCAGATACGCGACGCACGCAAGGCCTATGGCAGCGCGCAGGTCCTCCATGGGGTGAGCGTCGACATAGAGGACGGCGAATTCGTCGTGCTTGTCGGTCCCTCGGGTTGTGGCAAGTCAACGCTCCTGCGCATGATCGCCGGACTCGAAAGCATCACCGGCGGCGAGATCGCCATCGACAAGCGCGTCGTCAACAACGTGCCGCCGAAGGAGCGCGATATCGCGATGGTGTTCCAGAACTACGCGCTCTATCCGCATATGACGGTCGCCGACAATATGGGCTTCTCGCTCAAGCTCAAGAATGCGCCCGCCGCCGAGACGGCGCAGAAGGTGCGCCAGGCCGCCGACATATTGGGCCTCGCCCCCTATCTCGAGCGCTATCCGCGCCAGCTCTCGGGCGGCCAGCGCCAGCGCGTCGCCATGGGACGCGCCATCGTGCGCAATCCCAAAGTGTTCCTGTTCGACGAGCCTTTGTCCAATCTCGACGCCAAATTGCGCGTGGCGATGCGGGCGGAAGTCAAGCAACTGCATCAGCGCCTCAAGACCACGACCGTCTATGTCACCCATGATCAGATCGAGGCCATGACCATGGCCGACAAGATCGTGGTGATGAATGAAGGCAAGGTCGAGCAGATCGGCCGGCCGCTCGATCTCTATGACCGGCCGCAGAACCGGTTCGTCGCGGGCTTCATCGGATCGCCGGCGATGAATTTCCTTTCCGGCCGTTTGGCGGATGGCGGAACGGCCTTCGAGGCGGAAGGCGGCATCACGCTTGCCATCGCGCCAAAGACGCAACTGGCGCCCGGCCATCCCCTGGTGATCGGGGTGAGGCCTGAGCATCTGGCGCTTGCCGACAAAGGGATCGCGGCGGAAGTCATCGTCGTCGAACCGACCGGCGCCGAGATCCAGGTCAATGCGAAAGCCGGCAATGGCGATGAGATCGTCGCCGTGTTCCGCGAGCGGCATGACTTCACGCCCGGCGAAACGATCACACTCACCCCGCAAGCCGGCGCCATCCATCTTTTCGATGGCGCGACGGGTGAGCGGATTTCATAAGCAAAGTCAGGAGGAAAAGATGGGATTCACACGACGCGACTTGCTCAAGACGACCGCCGGGGTTTCAGCCGGCCTCATGGCGCCGGCGCTCATCGGCTCAGGCGCCCGGGCCCAGGAGCTATCCTTCAAGCCCGAGGACGGCGCCAGCCTGCGCCTCCTGCGCTGGTCGCCCTTCGTCAAGGGCGATGAGGAACAGTGGCTCGCCAACACCAAGAAATTCACCGAGGCGACGGGCGTCGAGGTGCGTGTCGACAAGGAAAGCTGGGAGGACATCCGCCCCAAGGCGGCGGTCGCCGCCAATGTCGGCTCAGGCCCCGACCTGATGCTGGTGTGGTTCGACGACCCGCATCAATATCCCGACAAATTGCTCGATGTCAGCGACCTCGCCAATTATCTCGGCAACAAATATGGCGGCTGGTATGACGGGCCGAAGAGCTATGCGACACGCGACGGGGCCTTTGTCGGCCTGCCGCTCGCCACCATCGGCAATGCCATCGTCTATCGCGAAAGCTGGGTGAAGGAAGCTGGCTTCACCGAATTCCCCAAGACCACCGACAAGTTCCTCGAATTGTGCCAGGCGCTGCAGAAGACCGGCCATCCGGTCGGCTTCACCCATGGCCATGGCGTGGGCGACGGCAACAACTATGCGCATTGGCTGCTGTGGAGCCATGGCGGCAAGATGGTGGACGAGAAGGGCATGGTGACCATCAACAGCCCGGAGACGCTGAAGGCCATCGAATATGCGATGGAGCTCTACAAGACCTTCATCCCCGGCACCGAGGGCTGGCTCGATGTGAACAACAACCGCGCCTTCCTGGCGGGCGAGCTGTCGGTCATCGCCAATGGCATCTCGGCCTATTATTCGGCGAAGAACGACCCGAAGCTTGCCGAGATCGCCAAGGACATCCGCACCACCAATCTGCCGATCGGTCCGGTGGGCCAGGCGGCCGAACTGTTCCAGGTCACGTCCGCCGTCATCTTCAAATACACGAAATATCCCAATGCGGCGAAAGCCTATCTGCAATTCATGTTCGAGGAAGCGCAGATGAGTGAGTGGATCACCAAGTCGAGCGGCTATTGCTGCCAGACGCTCAAAGCCTTCGCCAGCAATCCGATGTGGACGGCGGACCCCGCCAATGCGCCTTATGCCAAGGCATCGGAGACGCTGCGCAACAACGGCTATGCCGGTCCCCTGGGCTATGCGTCCGCCGCGGTGATGGCGGATTATGTCCTGGTCGACATGTTCGCGGAAGCCGTGACCGGCCAGCAGACGCCACAAGCGGCGATGGAACGCGCCGAGAAGCGCGCCAACCGCTACTATCGGGTGTGACAAATAATACCGTCATCCCGGCGAAAGAACGTCATCCCGGCGAAAGCCGGGACCCCTTAAATTGGTGAAGCGCGGGCAGCGCCGCCCGGTTGATTCTAGTCAGGGGGTCCCGGCTTTCGCCGGGATGACGAAAAGAGAGGAAAATGGCCGATACGACAGCCATAGGATCGACACGGCAGAGCGTGCCTTTGCTGCAGCGGATCGAGAACAGCCGCATGGCGCTCGGCCTCATCTTCCTTTTGCCGGCGGCGACTTTGCTGCTGCTCTTCCTCACCTATCCGCTGGGGCTCGGCGTCTGGCTCGGCTTCACCGACGAGCGCACCGGGCGGCCCGGCATCTTCATCGGCCTCGAGAATTACGAATATCTCTGGAATGACAGCGTCTTCTGGCTCTCGGTCTTCAACACTCTGCTCTATACGACCGTCGCCTCGCTGCTGAAATTCGGACTTGGCCTGTGGCTGGCGCTGCTCCTCAACGAGAAGCTGCCCTTCAAGGCCTTCTTCCGCGCCATCGTGCTCCTTCCCTGGGTGGTGCCGACGGTTCTCTCGGCCATCGCCTTCTGGTGGATATATGACGCGCAGTTCTCGATCCTCTCCTATGTGCTGCAAAAGTTCGGCCTCATCACCGGGCCGATCAATTTCCTGGGCGATCCCACCAACGCCCGCGCCTCGGTGATCGCCGCCAATGTGTGGCGCGGCATTCCCTTCGTCGCCATCACGCTGCTCGCCGGCCTGCAGACCATCTCGCCCTCGCTCTATGAGGCGGCGACCCTTGACGGCGCCACATCCTGGCAGCGCTTCCGCTTCGTGACCTTCCCGCTGCTCACCCCCATCATCGCCATCGTGATGACCTTCTCGGTGCTCTTCACCTTCACCGACTTCCAGCTCATCTATGTGCTGACCCGCGGCGGACCGGTGAATGCCACGCATCTGATGGCGACGCTGAGCTTCCAGCGCGGCATATCGGGCGGCAATCTCGGCGAGGGAGCGGCGATCGCCGTCGCCATGATCCCATTCCTCCTCGCCGCCATCCTGTTCAGCTATTTCGGATTGCAGCGGCGGCGCTGGCAGCAGGGCGGGAGCGATTGATGGCCGATACCGCGACATCCACCGCCCGCGCCGGCGATGAAGGCGGCATGAACTACCTGGAGCGCCTGCCGCGCCGGGTGGTGACGGTCTATCTGCCGCTCGCCATCTTCGTCTTCGTGCTGCTGTTCCCGTTCTACTGGATGGCGATCACCGCCTTCAAGCCGAATGAGGAGCTGACCGACTACAAGAACTACAGTCCGTTCTGGGTGGTGCGCCCGACCCTCGACCATATCCGCTATCTGCTGCTCGACACGTCCTATCCGGGCTGGCTTCTCAACACCGTCATCATCTCGGTCGCGGCGACCTTCCTGTCGCTTCTCGCCTCGGTCTTCGCGGCCTATGCGATCGAGCGCCTGCGCTTCAAGGGATCGCGCAGCGTCGGGCTTGCCATCTTCCTCGCCTATCTGGTGCCGCCCTCGATCCTGTTCATCCCGCTCGCCGTCATGGTGTTCAAGCTCGGCCTCTATGACACGCGCTTCGCCTTGATCCTCACCTATCCGACCTTCCTCATCCCCTTCTGCACCTGGCTGCTGATGGGCTATTTCCGCTCCATCCCCTATGAGCTCGAGGAATGCGCGCTGATCGACGGCGCCACGCGCTGGCAGATCCTCACCCGCATCGTGCTGCCGCTCGCGGTGCCGGGCCTGATCTCGGCCGGCATCTTCGCCTTCACCCTGTCGTGGAACGAATTCATCTATGCGCTGACCTTCATCCAGTCGTCGGAGAACAAGACGGTGCCGGTCGGCGTCCTGACCGAGCTGGTGCGCAGCGACGTCTATGAATGGGGCGCGCTGATGGCCGGCGCGCTTCTGGGATCGCTGCCGGTCGTCATCCTCTATTCCTTCTTCGTCGAGCACTATGTGTCGTCGATGACGGGCGCGGTGAAGGAATAGCCGCCGTTTATCCGTCATCCCGGCGAAAGCCGGGACCCCCTGACTAGAGCGTGATGGCTTTTCGTCGAGTCGCCATCACGCTCTAGCTTTTTGTTTGCGCATGATTTTTCCGGAAAACCGGTATCCACTTTTCCGGATCATGCTCTAGAATCAACCGGGTGGTGCTGACGCGTATTGCCAATATTGGTGAAGCGTGACCAGCACCACCCAGATTGCCCTTATTCAGGGGGCCCCGGCTTTCGCCGGGGTGACGGTGTTTGGGTGCTGCACTTCGTTTGTGAATTCACAGAACGGTTTTTCGCCGGGATGACGAACTTGATTCTATTCGAGCGCCTCGGCAAATCCCGCTGCCGCCAGCGATTCACTGCGGATGGCGTCCATCACCTCGCGATGCAGAGCCTGGAACTCCGGGCTCGCCGCCATGGTGTAGCGGCGCGGGCGCGGCAGGTCGATCGGCACGATCTTCTTGATGCGGCCGGGGCGGTTGGTCATCACCGCAACGCGATCGGAAAGATAGACGGCTTCCTCGACATCATGGGTGATGAACAGCACGGTCAGGCGATGCTGCTCCCAGATGCCGGTCAGGAGCTCCTGCATGTGATGGCGGGTGAGCGCATCGAGCGCGCCGAAGGGCTCGTCCATCAGCAGCATCTTGGGCCGGTAGGACAAAGCGCGGGCAATGGCGACGCGCTGCTTCATGCCGCCCGAGAGCTCGGCCGGATAGGCTTTCTCGAAACCGGTGAGGCCGACGAGGCGCATATGATCGCGGGCGATCGAAGCGGCCTCGGCCGATGATCTGCCCGATGCCCGAAGCGCGAATTCGACATTCTGCTCGGCGGTGAGCCAGGGCAGCAAAGTGTAGCTCTGGAACACGACGCCGCGGTCGAGGCCGGGGCCTGTGATATCCGCGCCATCGATGCGGATCTCTCCTTCGCTTTGCGTCTCGAGCCCCGCGGCGATCGAGAGAAGCGTGGACTTGCCGCAGCCCGACGTGCCGACCAGGCCTACGAATTCATTGTCGCCGATATCGAGATCGACGCCCTCGAGCGCGACGGTGGTCCCGCGGTCGGAGATGAAGGTCTTGCCGAGATTGCGTACCGACAATTTGGGTTCCGCCATCATCTCACCTCCAGATAGCGGAAGAGGCGGCGGCCCAAATATTTCATCGCCTGGTCGGTGGCGAGGCCCAGAATGCCGAGGATCAGCAGATAGCCGAAGATGAGATCGGTCTGGAAGAAGCGCTGCGCCGTGGTGATGCGGTAGCCCAGGCCCGATGTGGCGGCGACGAGCTCGGCGACCACCAGCCAGGTCCAGGCCCAGCCCAGGCTGATGCGCAGCGAATCCCAGATGGCGGGCAGGGCGGAAGGCAGCACGATGCCCTTGAGGATGCGCCATTCCGGCATTTCCAGCGTGCGGCCAAGATTGATGAAATCGCGCGGCACCGATTTGACATTGTCCATCACCAGCAACACCTGCTGGAAGAAGGTGCCGATGAAGATGATGAGGAATTTCTGCGCATCGCCGGTGCCGGTCCACAGGATGGTGAGCGGCACGAAGGCGACGACCGGCATATAGCGAATGAAATCGACGAAGGGCTCGATCGCCGCTTCCCAGCCGCGATAGCTGCCGATCAATATGCCGATCGGCAGCGCGATCACGGTCGAGATGAGGAAGCCTAAAGTGATGCGATAGATGCTGATGCCCATATCGGCGAGGAGCTGGCCCGACGCCCATAATTCGCCGAGCCGCGACAGCACCTGGCCGGGAGACGGCAGGAAGAGCGGCCGCACCAGCCCGGCCGCCGTGGTTGCAAACCACAAAAGCCCGAGGACGGCGAAGACCGCGACAGCAATGCCGAGGAACTCCACCGCCCTGATGCGGCCGCCAAGCGCGAAGAGGCGGGCGAGGCCCTTTTGTTTGCGCATCGGATTACTCCGAAAACCGCTTCGCACTTTTCGGTCCGATGCTGTCCGTCTTACTTCGTCGCGGCATCCACGAACCGGGTGTCGATGGCGGTGGACAGGTCGACATCCTTCTGCAGGATGCCGGCGGTGCGCGCCGCCTTGTGCACTTCCGGAATGACCTTGCCGGTGAAATTGGCCATCTCGGTCTTGTTCTCGGCCAGCGTGTAATAGACGACGCCGTCGAAAGCGGTGGCGAGCTCTTCGGGCTTGGCGCCGACGGCTTCCGAAATGATGGCGCGTCCGCCTGCCGTGTCCTTGCGATAATCGGCAAGGGCGGCGTCCCAGGCCTTCAGCAGCGCCACGATCTGGCCCGGCTTCTCGCTGAGGAATTCCTCGCGCACCACGAAGACATCGGAGATGAGGCCCGGATTCTCGCCGGCGCTATAGACCATCTTCACCTTGGGATTCTGCTGCATCGCCAGCGTCAGATAGGGTTCATAGGTGACGGCGACCGGCACCTTGCCGGCGATCATCGCCGAGCCGGCATCCGACGCCGGCATCGGCACCTTCTCGATATCGGCAATGGTCATGCCGTTCTGACTCAACGCATAGTTCAGCAGGATATCGCTGGTGGTGCCCTCCTCATAGGCGACCTGCTTGCCCTTGAGGCCCTTGATGTCGGTGACCGAACCGTCGGAGATCATGGCATCGGCCGTCTTCGACACATCGAGCAAAGCCACGATCTTGAGCGGCAGGCCGGCGGCGATGAAATTCATCGCCGTATGGGTGGCGATATTGCCGCATTGCAGCTGGCCGGCGGCAAGGGCCGCATTGATATCGGCATCGGTGTTGAAGTTGATGATCTCGACGCTTTCGAGCCCCTGCGCCTTGAACAAATCCTTCCTGGCCGCGATGTGCCACTGGCCGTAGCCGAGCCACGGCTCGATGCCCATTTTCACGGCACCGGCCTCGGGCTTGGACGGAATGTCCTGGGCCAGGGCGGTGCCAAGGCCAAGCCCCGCGAAGGAGGCGGCGGCGCCCGCCTTAATGATGTCACGACGGTTGGGAGACCAGACCATGGGAGTACCCTCTCACTTTGCTTTTCATGAATTATCGGCGGCGGATCAAACGACAAAGACAGTGCGGCGTCAATGTTTTCTCAGTGTTTTCACTGTCACCCCGCGAAAGCCGCTATCATGTGCACACATCTCGCGGGTGAACGCTAATCCCTCTCCCCGCTAAAGCGGGGCGAGGCGAATGTCATCAAGTGTCAGCCCTTCAAAATCTCATCGCGCAGTTCCGAGACCGCATTGGCATGGCCCTCGAAGCCTTCATAGGTCGCGAGGCGGCGGGCATTCAGGGCGAGCTCCGGATAGGCCTTCTCGGTCACATAGGCGATCGAGGTGCGCTTCATGAAATCGAAGACCGAAACGGGCGAGGCGGTCTTGGCCCAGCCACTGGTGGGCAGGACATGATTGGGACCGAGCACGAAATTGCCGAGCGTGGTCGGTGTATGCTCGCCGAGCAGGATCTCGCCCGCATGATCGAGCCGGCCCAGATAGCGGAAGGGCTCCCTGGCCAGGACCTCGAGATGCTCCGGCGCATAGTCGTTGGTGAAGGCGATCGCCTCATCCTCATCGCGCGCCAGCACGATGCCGCCGACCGGGCCCGACAGCACGGTCGCGGAGAACCCCGCGCGTTGCGCGCCCATCTTCGCCCAGTAATGCGGGATGGCGGCGCGCGCCTCCTCGGCAACCCGCCTGCTCCAGGTGACGAGATAGGCCGAGCTGTCGGGCCCATGCTCGGATTCGATCAGGAGATCGAGCGCGGCGAGACGGCCGTCGATCGTGTCATCGGCCAGCACGATGAGCTCACTCGGTCCCGCCGGCGTGCCGGTGTCGATCACGTGGCTGACCATGCGCTTGGCGGCCGCCACCCAGGGGCTGCCGGGGCCGATGACCTTCGCCACTTTCGGCACCGTCTTCGTGCCATAGGCGACGGCGGCAATCGCCTGGGCTCCTCCCGCCTTGAACACCTTGTCGACCCCCGCCATGCGCGCCGCGACCAAAGTCGCATCATCGACCTTTCCGTTGGGACCGGGCGGTGTCACGATGATGAGCTCGGGCACGCCCGCCACCTTGGCGGGTATCGACGTCATCAGCGCCACCGACGGGAAGGCACCCTTGCCGCGCGGCACATAGCAGGCAGCAGAGGGAATGGGCCGCACCCGATCGCCGGCAAAGGCACCCGGACGCATCTCATGCAGCCACATCTCCTCGGGCTTCTGGTCTTCATGGAATTTGCGGATCGCCTCGGCAGCATAGTCCATCGCCGATTTCACCTGCGGATCGAGCGCTTTCCCGGCCGCGGCAAAGTCCTCTTCCGTCGCCTGGATCTGGGACGCCTCGACCGGCGCCTTGTCGAAATCGCGCGCGAAGCGGGCAAGCGCTTCGTCGCCTTCCCGGCGCACCGCATCGATGATGGCCCTGACCTTCTCCTCATAGGAAGACAGATCGGTTTCGGTGCGCTGAAGCAGGCGCTGACGCTCACCTTGCGACAGCAAGGCGAGCTCATGGAAATTGACGGCGCGGGTCATGATGGTCCTATAGGTCTAAAGAGCAGCAAGCGTGCCGCCATCGACCGGCAGGCACACGCCCGTCACATAGCGCGAAGCATCGGAGCAAAGGAAGATGCTGGCGCCGACAAGATCGTCCAGCTCGCCGAAGCGCTGGAGCGGGATCTTGCCGAGCATCGCCTTCTGCCAATCCTCGTTCTGATAGAAGGCTTCGGTGAGATCGGTGCGGAAATAGCCGGGCGCCAGCGCATTGACCCTGATGCCGAGCGGCGCCCATTCGGCCGCCAGAGCCCGGGTCGCGCCGAGCAATCCCGTCTTGGACGAGCCATAGGGCACCGCGGTCGGGATGCCGCGCTCGGAAGTGAGGGACGCGATATTGAGGATGACGCCGCCGGTGCGCTTCATGAGGCGGGCGGCGGACTGGGCCGCGAAGAAGGCGCCCTTCAGATTGGTGTCGACGATACGGTCCCAGAGAGCTTCCTCGACATCGAGCGAGGGTGAGACCTGCTCGACGCCGGCATTGTTCACCAATATGTCGAGCCCGCCCAGCGACACGGCGGCGGTGGCGACAGCGGCGCGGATCGTGGCGATCTGCGTCACATCCATCGCGACCGGCACCACCTTGCGGCCATGAGCACGAATGGCCTCGGCCGTCTCTTCCAGGGAATCCAGGCGTCTTGCGGCAATCGCCATGTCGGCGCCGGCCGCGGCAAGGCCGACGGCCAAAGCGCGGCCTATGCCACGGCTTGCCCCCGTGACGAGCGCCCGCTTGCCCTCCAGCGAAAACAGCTTGTCGATCATGGGCAATGAGTTTTCCGGGTTTCGCCGCGTTATGGCAAGACCCTGCCCAAAGTTCGGGCAATCCATCGGCTAAGCTCTTGGCGCGGCTCGGCAAAGGCGCTGGACACACAGACAGATGTCGATAATGTATGACAAAGACCGGGTCACAGCCCGCATGGGCGACATGTGCCGATGATCCGGTATGCAGCAATAAAGTTCGGTCTATACGGGAGGAACCTCAATGAGATTTGGTAAGTTGCTGGCTGGCATTTCGGCCTTGTGTCTGCTGGCGGGCGGATCTGCCCTGGCGCAGGACAAGCCCTTTGCCGGTGTCACTGTCAATGTCATCACCCAGACGGGCGCCATCCAGGAGCCGTTGCAGCGGCGCGCGCCCGACTTCGAAGCGCTGACGGGCGCCAAGATCAATGTCGTCGCGGTGCCCTTCTCCGATCTCTACCAGAAGGTCCTCACCGACTGGGCGAGCGGCACCAATTCGGTCGATGCCGCGGTGTTCGCGCCGCAATGGATGGTCGACTATATCGCCGGCGGCTATCTCGAGGACCTGACGCCCCGCGTCGATGCCGACAAGGACATCATGCAGGACGATGTCGGCGCCTTCTTCCGTGACTTCTCCGAGAAGTATAACGGCAAGACCTATATGATCACGCTCGATGGCGACTTCCACATGATGTACTACCGCAAGGACGTGCTGGAAGCCGCCGGCCTCAAGGTGCCGACGACCTGGGATGAATATCTCGAAGTCGCCAAGGCCACCCATGGCAAGGACATGAATGGCGACGGCACGCCCGATTTCGGCTCCTGCATCGCCAAAAAGCGCAATGCGCAGAGCTACTGGTTCGTGACGGACGTGGTCGGCTCGATGACGCAGTCCAAGGGCACCAGCCAGGGCACGTTCTTCAACACCAAGGACATGACGCCCCTGGTCGACAACGAGGCGTTCCGCAAGTCGCTCGACTTCCTGCAGGAGTCGACCAAATACGGACCGCCGGACGAGCTCAATCTCGATGTCAGCGACACCCGTCCGCTCTTCGCCTCGGGACGCTGCGCCCTCAATCTCGACTGGGGCGATGTCGGCACGATCTCGATCGATCCCAAGCAGTCCAAGGTGATGGGCAAATGGGGTGCCGCGATCATGCCGGGCTCGAAGGAAGTGCTGAACTGGGATTCGGGCAAGCTCGAAGCCTGCACGGCCGAGACCTGCCCGCATGCCATCGATGGCGTCAATCACGCGCCCTTCGCGGCCTTCGGCGGCTGGGGCGGCGGCATCAATGCCAAGGCCCAGGACAAGGTCAAGGACGCGGCCTATGCCTATTTCTCCTTTATGACGCAGCCGGCGCAGTCGAATTCCGACGTGACGATCGGCGGCACCGGCTTCAACCCCTATCGCCTCTCGCAATTGAGCTACAGCGATCTGTGGAAGAATGCCGGCATGAGCGAGGACGAGGCCAAGGTCTATCTCGGCGCCATCAACCAAAGCATGAGCAGCCCGAACATGATCCTCGACCTGCGCATCCCGCAGAACCAGAAATATCAGCAGGTGGTGCTCGACGAAGCGGTATCGCGCTTCCTCGCCGGCGAGATCGACAAGGAAGCGACGGTCAAGGCGGTCACGGATGGCTGGAACGAGCTCAATGACGAGATCGGCAAGGACGAGCAGCTTCAGTTCTACAAGGCCACCATCGGCGCGAAGTAGGGTGAACCCTATATCCTCTCCCGGAGAGAGGACAACAATGCAAACCAACGTCATCCCGGCGAAAGCCGGGACCCATTGAATAAGGTCAATCTGGGCGGTGCTGGTCGTGCTTCACCAACCTATTGGCGGGATAAGGGCGGAACGCGCCACCAAAGCAGCACCGCCCGGTTGATTCCAGTCAGGGGGTCCCGGCTTTCGCCGGGATGACGGATTAAAATTATCCGTCACTTTCGCCGGGATGACGGATTGAGATTATCCGTCACTTTCGCCAGGTGACGGAATGAAGGATTTGGGAAGAGCCTTTGACCGCTTCCGCTGAATACTCGCCGGACATCCGGGGCACGCGCGGCTGGGCCGAATGGCTCGATCGCCATTGCGGGCCGATCATGGTGCTGCCGGCAGTGCTGGTGATCCTCGCTTTCGCGGTCTTCCCGCTCATCATCTCGGCCTATCTGGCGCTGTCGCGCTTCGCCCTGGCGCCCGGCGGCTTCACCCTCAAATTCATCGGCCTGACCAATTTCAGGAAATTGCTGACCGGATCGCAGCAATATCACCTGCTCGGCAATTTCGGGGCGCTCGGCGCCATGCAATGGCTGCTCATCCTCATCACCGCGGCCCTCCTGCTTTATCTTCTCTCCCGTTATTTCCGCAGCGGGCGGGTCTCCATCGTCGGCGCGCTCGGACGGCTTCTCTCCGCCGGCGTGACCATGGGCCTGGTCCTCACCGCCATCGCCACCACCGCGATGGGCGGCGTGCCGGGCACCATCGTCAACACGCTGCTCTATGTCGTGATCGGTGTCGCCACCCAGTTCGCGCTGGGCCTCGGCCTCGCTTTGCTGTGCGGCCGGCCGATCCGCGGGCGCAATTTCTTCCGCGTGCTCTTCTTCATCCCGCTGATGGTGACGCCGGTCGGCATCGCCTACACGTTCCGCATGCTGGCCGACATGCAGAAGGGCCCCTTCGCGCCGCTGGTGCAGGCGATCGGCATCCAGGAATGGTCCTGGGCGACGGAAGCCTGGTCGGCCCGGCTGATGGTGCTGGTCGGCGACACCTGGCAATGGACGCCCTTCATGTTCATCGTGCTGCTCGCCGCGGTCGAGAACCAGCCGCGCGACCAGGTGGAAGCGGCGACGCTTGACGGCGCCAATGGCTTCCAGATCTTCCGCGATATCACCTGGCCCGCCATCGCGCCCGTAGCCGCGACCATCGTGCTGATCCGCCTCATCGAGGCCTTCAAGATCATCGACCTGCCGAATGTGCTGACCGGTGGCGGGCCCGGTCTCGCCACGGAATCGATGACGCTCCATTCCTTCATCGCCTGGCGTACCCAGGATCTCGGCGGCTCGGCGGCGGTCGGCTATCTCCTGCTCTTCATCTCGACCGTGGTCTGCGTGTCCTTCTTCAATTTCGTGGTGCAGCCAGCGCGGAGGCATGAAACATGAGCGCCTCCAAAAGAACCCTCGGCCAAAGGCTGTTCGAGCCTTCCGCCATCGACAGGCAGTCGCCGGCCGCTTTCGTCATCACCTATGCGCTGCTCTTTTTGTGGGCGCTGGTCGTGCTGGTGCCGCTCTATTGGGTGCTGATCACCTCCTTCAAGGGGGCGGGAGAGGTCGATAACGGGCCGTTCTATATCCCCTTCGTCGATTTCCAGCCCTCGCTCGCCGCCTGGGATTTCATGCTGCTGCAGAACTATACGCTCGGGCCCTATCTCAATTCGGTGATCGTCGCCGTCTGCAGCACCATCCTGGCGCTGCTGATCGGCGCGCTCGCGGC
Organism: Taklimakanibacter lacteus; assembly: GCA_003576695.1. Classification (GTDB taxonomy): domain Bacteria; phylum Pseudomonadota; class Alphaproteobacteria; order Rhizobiales; family Aestuariivirgaceae; genus Taklimakanibacter; species Taklimakanibacter lacteus. The sequence goes on along the minus strand of QOZQ01000002.1, from coordinate 61,270 downwards.
CTATGCGCTGGTGCGCATCCGCTTCAACGTCAGGCTCGCCGCGGTCGCGACCTTCATTCTCCTCCTCGTCGCGGTGATCGTCGCGGTGGCGGGCCTCGGCGTGACATGGCCGGTCGCCTCGATTGTCGCGATTGCGCTCTTCGTCATCGCGCTCTTCACTTTCGTCAGCCGCACGCAGGCCGCGGTCGGCAACAGCGACATCGAATTCTGGATCATCTCCAACCGCATCATGCCGCCGATCGTGGCGGTGCTGCCCATCTATGTGATGTTCCAGCAATTGCGCCTGCTCGATACGCAAGTGGCGCTGATCGCCACCTACACCGCCGTCAACCTGCCCATCGTCGTGTGGCTGACGCGCGATTTCTTCGCCGCCATACCGAAGGATCTCGAGGAAAGTGCCGAGATCGACGGCGCCTCGAAACTGCGCGTCTTCGCCACCATCGCGCTGCCACTGGTGCGCTCAGGGCTCGTCGCCACCTTCCTGCTGGTGCTGATCCTCGCCTGGAACGAATATCTGCTGGCGCTCTTCCTCTCCAACGCCAATGCGCAGACCATGCCGGTGCTGGTCTCGGCGCAGAACACCACGCGGGGCCCGCAATGGTGGAACATGTCGGTGCTCATCGTGGTGATGATCGCGCCCGTGGTCGTGATCGCCAGCGTGCTGCAGAAACACATAGCGCGCGGGCTGCTCGTCGGCGCGGTGAAAGGCTGAGGGCATGAAGGTCACGCTTTCGCAAATCTACAAGTCCTTCGGGCCGGTCGAGGTCGTCAAGGGCCTCGATCTCGAAATTGCCGATGGCGAGTTCCTGGTGCTGCTCGGGCCCTCGGGCTGCGGCAAGACGACGGCATTGCGCATGGTCGCGGGGCTCGAGACGGTGACATCGGGCAAGATCCTCATCGGCGAGCGCGACGTGACCAATGTGCTGCCGAAATACCGCGATGTGGCGATGGTGTTCCAGTCCTATGCGCTCTATCCGCATATGACGGTCGCCGACAATATCGGCTACCCGCTCAAGATGCGCAAAATCCCGCAAGGCGAGCGCGATGCGGCAGTGCGCGGCGCCGCCACCAAGGTGCATCTGGAGGAATATCTCGACCGCTATCCGCGCCAGCTTTCGGGCGGCCAGCGCCAGCGCGTGGCGCTGGCGCGCGCCATGGTGCGGCGGCCCTCGGTATTCCTCATGGACGAGCCGCTGTCCAATCTCGACGCCAAACTGCGCGGCGCCATGCGCTCCGAGCTGAAACGCCTGCAGGCCGAACTCGGCGTCACCACCATCTATGTCACCCACGACCAGGTGGAGGCGATGACGCTGGCGCATCGCGTCGCCATCATGAACAAGGGCGTGGTGCAGCAGATCGCCGAGCCCCGGCGCATCTATGACGATCCGGCCAACCTGTTCGTCGCCGGCTTCATCGGCTCGCCGCCGATGAATTTCCTCGAAGGTGCCCTCGACAAGGGCAATTTCACATGGCCGGAAGGCACGTTCTCAACCGCCCTCCAGCAGAGCAAGGACAAGGTGACGGCGGGCCTCAGACCCGAAGACTGCCGGGTGACGGCGCCCGGCAAGGGCAGGATCAAGGCGCGCGTCTATGCGCTGGAGCTCATCGGCGACCATACGCTGATCTCATGCCAGGTCGGCGACCGCACGGTCACGGTGAAAGCCGACAAGACCGCGCATTATCAAATGGATGAGCCGATCGGCATCGACTTCACCGACACTGCCGTCTTTCTGTTCGATACCGATACGGGTGCGAGGATCCGCCAGTCCTGATATCTTAATATAATGTAATCCGCGCGGCCCTTGTTTCGCCGCCGCAGCCAACATTTATTCGAGATCCGAAAGGATCTCCCATGTTCGTCTCCTTCTTCCCGCGGCCCAAGCTGTTCTTCTGGTCGGCGATCGTCTGGACCTTGCTCGCCATCGCCTTCTGGTACCGGTTCGGCAATGATATCGGCACTGCATTCGGCATCCTGCCCGCGAGCCGCGAGATCGTGGATGGTGCGAGCATCAGCGTCTTCGTCTCGCGGCAATTCATCTGGTTCTATATCTATTATGCGACCACGGTGGCGCTGTTCGCCGGCTTCTGGACGGTCCATGCGCCGCATCCCTGGGCCCGCTGGTCGATCCTGGGCTCGGCGCTCATCATCTTCATCACCTATTTCGACGTCGAGGTGGATGTCGCCATCAACAACTGGTACGGCCCGTTCTATGACCTGATCCAGACGGCGGTCGCCAGGAGCGCCCCGGTCACCGCCCCGCAGTTCTATCAGGAGCTGGGCGGATTCCTCGGCCTTGCGCTCGTTGCGGTAGCGATCGGGGTTCTCACCCGCTTCTTCATCAGCCACTATATCTTCCGCTGGCGCACCGCGATGAACGACTATTATGTCGCCAACTGGCAGAGGCTGCGGCACATCGAGGGCGCCGCACAGCGTGTCCAGGAAGACACGATGCGCTTCTCGACGACGATGGAGGATCTGGGGGTGAGCCTCATCGGCAGCGTCATGACGCTCATCGCCTTCCTCCCGGCGCTCATGCGCTATTCGAACAACGTCACGGAACTGCCCTTCGTCGGGACCATCCCGCATGCGCTGGTCGTCGCGGCGATCGTATGGGCCGCCTTCGGCACCGGCTTCCTCGCCATGCTGGGTATCAAGCTGCCCGGCCTCAACTTCCGCAACCAGCGCGTCGAGGCCGCCTATCGCAAGGAGCTCGTCTTCGGCGAGGACCATGCCGAGCGCGCCCAGCCACCGACCCTGGCCGACCTGTTCGAGGCGGTGCGCAAGAATTATTTCCGCCTCTATCTGCATTACACCTATTTCAATGTCGGACGGATTCTCTATCTGCAGGTCGACAATATCTTCGGCTTCTTCCTGCTGATTCCTTCCGTCGTCGCCGGCAAGATCACGCTCGGGCTGATGAACCAGATCCAGAACGCGTTCACCCAGGTGAGCTCGTCCTTCCAGTATCTGGTCAATTCCTGGACGGCGATCGTCGAGCTGCAGTCGATCTACAAGCGCCTCAGGGCCTTCGAGGCGGCGATCGGCGGCGAAGAGCTGGCGCCCATCGAGCATGAGCCCGTTCGGCAACCGACCTAAGAAGGCGAGGCAGCCTGTGGCTTGAGGCCGAGAGCGGCGATGTATTCCTCGAAGCGAGCCGCATCCTGCGTCTCGGATGCCAGCGCCACATGGCCGTCGGGCCGCAGCAGATAGGCGGCATTGCGCATGAGCCCGGCCTTGCCCACCGCTTCATTCCAGTCGAAGCGGTGGAGAGCGATTCCCGGCGCGCCGATCGCCTGGCGGAACAGAGGATCGGCCTCGCCATAGACATGGACCTGCCAGTCGAGCTCGTTCAGTGGCGCGAAATTGTCGTCGCCGCCGAAATCGACCCAGGGCAGGCGATCGCCACCCGCGACCTCGCCGGCCGAGCCTGCGCTGATGGCGCTGGCGCGATAATCAATCCGGGTCTGGGAGATCAGCCCGAAGAAGAACTGCGAGCCACGCCTTGTCTTCAAGATGCGCGCCGCGACATGCGGCATGACAAAGCGTCGCCAGATCCTCGACAGAAGCGACCTGCCGCTCACCAGGCGGAAGGCCTGGTCGGTGCCCCTGATGAGCGAATGGGCGAAAGCCAGGCGTTCCGACTCATAGCTGTCGAGCAATCCGGGATTCGCCCTGCCCCTCAGGACATCCGCGAGCTTCCAGGCGAGATTGACCGCATCGCCGATGCCGGTATTCATGCCCTGGCCACCGGCCGGACTGTGAATATGGCCGGCATCGCCGGCGAGGTACGCGCGGCCGACACGGAAGCGATCGGCGACACGGTGATGCACGCGGTAGGTGGAGAACCAGTTCAGCGCCTTCACCTCGATGCCGCTCTCGCGCTCGACATCGGCGCGGATCATCTCGAAGGTGATATGCTCCTGCTTCTCGAAGCGCTCCGGCACGATGCCGATGAGGCGCAGGGAGCCACGCTGGCGCACCGGCATGACAAGGGCGAAGCCGTAGGCGCCCAGCACGATGTCGAGGCCTTCTTCGGTGACCGGGCCTTTTCCCGCGACATCGGCGACATAGAAGGACTGATCGTAGGCACCGCCCGGGAAGCCGAGCGCGAGACCATGGCGCATCGTGCTGTGGGCGCCGTCGCAGCCGACGATGTAGTCGGCGCGGATGACAGCGGCGCCTTTCGCACCTTGCACATTCGCGGTGACAGCACTGCCGTCATCGGCGAAATCGACGAGCTCGGTCCGGCGCTCGACGGTGACGCCGGCTTTCTGCAGGTGCTCCACGAGCACACGTTCATGTATATCCTGCGGCAAGGCGAAGGCGTAGGAATAGCGCGTCACGCCCTCACCGAAATTGCCGAGCTCGAGCGTGGCCGCAACGCCATGCGGCGGCACACGCATGGTGAGCCGCCTGAGCCTGACGCCTGCGCCAAGCACATCCTCGACGATGCCGAGCTGGCGGTGGAATTCGAGCGTGCGCGCCTGGACGGCGAGCGCGCGCGAGGTCTCGCCCGGACCTGCGGCCTTGTCGATGATGCGGATATCGACGCCGAGGCGCGTCAGCCACAGAGCGAGCGTCAGGCCGGTGGGACCGGCGCCGACAATGAGGACTTGGGTGTTGGCGGTGGTCATTGCGCCTCTCCTGCGAGCAGGCCACGATAACGTGGCCAGGCTTCACTGGCGAGGTTCAAGCGAGGCGATCACAGAACGGATGGGCCTACTGCAGGTCGCGCCACCTGGCCGGGGGCAGGCCGAATTCACGCTTGAAGGCGCGGGCGAAGGCTTCCTCGGCCTCATAGCCGACCTTCGCCGCCACTTGCGCCACGGCCAGGCGGCCGTCGAGCAGCAATTGCTTGGACTGCTGCAGGCGCGACAGCGTGATGTATTTCATCGGCGGCAGGCCCATGGCCTCGGTGAAGCGCTCGACAAAGGCCGAGCGTGACAGGCCGGCTTCATCGGCCAGCGCCTCGACGGTCCAGTCCTCGCACAGGCGGTCATGCAATGCCGCCAAAGCGCGTCCGACATACTGGTCATCGAGCCCCTTGAGCCAACCCTTCTCTTCCTCAGGCAGGCCCGCCGCATAGGAGCGCACGGCTTCGGCGAAGAGCAGCTCCGAGAGGCGTCCCACGGCCGGTGATGTGGAGGCCTCCTCGCTTCTGCCCAGCTCCTGGGCGACGAAGCGCACGGAAGATTCGACCCAGTCGCGCGACACGCCTTCGGTGATATTCACTTTGAGCAGCCGCGGCAGCGAGGCCAGCAAAGAATTATGGCGATCCTCAGTGGCAAGAAAGCCACAGATGAGATGAGTGAGCGGACCTTCGCCGCCATAGACGATGCGCGCCAGGCCGCCCTCCGGCGATGTCTCGACGAGCTGACGGTGATTGATCGGGCGGCCACCCGTGTCACTCGACATCACATGCGCGTCGTTGCGCGGCACGAGCACGAGCTCGCCTTCATTCACTTCCATGCGCTCGCCATCGCCGACACCGACATAAACCCTGCCGGAAACGACATAGTGCAGACAGACGAAGTCATGCGGGTCCTTGAGAAGGTCGCGGCAGTCCTCGGGCGTGATGTGAGAAATCACACACCAGGGCGCGGTGAAGCGGGCATCGAGAAAGATGCCGCCTTTCAGCCTAAGCCCGCGCAGAATCTCGGAAAGCGTGTCTTTCAACGCGCAACACCCATTTCTGCCCCCGGCGGATCGATCAACTCTTCCGGCGGCGCGGTCATTCAATCCCGCCGCCAGCTTCACTAGATAACATCCGCGAGAGAAACGGCCGCGATGAGCTGGCCCGATGGGCGCGTTGTTCCTAGCAAGAGCGGCGTCACATACACACTGTCTATGGAGAATGCAATGAGCAAAGCTTCCTCGGGAAGCAAGGCTGTCCGCGCGCGTTCAGGCGCTCGCGGGATACGGCGCAGCTTCGCAACTACGGTTCTGGATGCAGTGAGACTGCGCCTGGAGCGCAATCGCGGCGCGCGCCAACTCCACGCGCTCGATGATTTCATGTTGAAAGACATAGGCTTGACCCGCGGCGATATCTTTTTCGTCGCCCATGGAAAGACCAAGAATCATGGCTAGATCTCCCGTTATGCGGCGCTCCACCAGACGCCGTAGCATGTCAGCGGTATTGCTGCATGGTACGGCGGGAGGCCGGCGGCAATGGGCCGACCTCGTCTATCAGCTGCCGAAGGACATCGAGACCGTGGCGCTCGACCTGCCGAGCCATGCCGCGCAGGAAGTGCCGGCGGCCAGGCGCAGCCTGTCGGATGAAGCCCTGGTGATCATGCGCCGGCTGTGCGATTTCGACGGGCCGGTGCATCTCATCGGCCACTCCTATGGGGCGGCACTGGCGCTGCGCATCGCGGTCAAATGGCCCGGCATGATCGCCAGCCTGACCCTGTTCGAGCCGGCGATCTTCCATCTGCTGCGCGACGGCCATGCCATCGAGCAGCAGATGCATGCCGACATTGCCGATATCGTCACGGCACTCGACGATGCCGAGGCCAAGGGCGAGCCCGAGCGCGGCGTGGCGCGGTTCATCGATTTCTGGAACGGGCCGGGCAGCTTCGAGCGCTATCCGGCGGAGAACCGGCTCAAGCTGGTCCAGCGCCTGGGCCTGATCCGCGCCAATTTCGCCGCCCTCGATGCGGAGAGCTGGCGCTTGAGCGACTGCGCCCGCGTGACCTGTCCGGTGCTTTGCCTCTATGGCGAGAACTCGCCGTTGCTGGCCCAGCATCTGACGAGACTCGTTGCCGGTCAGATGGCGAATGCGAAAGTCCTCCCCGTGAGCGGGGCCGGGCATTTCCTGCCGATGACCCATGCAGCGACCGTGGCGAAATTCCTCACCGCCCATCTGGGCGCCGCCGAAAGGCAAATGGTGCGATTGCCGACGCGCGCGGCTTAGAGACACCCATTTTTCCCTTCTCCCGTGCGCAGCATGGGAGAAGGTGGCCGACAGGCCGGATGAGGGCTCTTCCTTCAAACAGGCGGAGCCAAAGAGCCCTCACCCGCCCTTCGGGCACCCTCTCCCATTGCTTCGCAACGGGCGAGGGGAAATGAACCGACGACCGACGTTGATTCCTTTAAATAATGGAGACGACCATGACTTCTTCCAAGCATGCCGAGACCACCGTGCTGCATGCGGGACCGCGCGCCGAGCCCGTGACCGGCGCTGTGGCGGTGCCGATCTACCAGACGACCTCGTATCAGTTCCGCGACACGGAGCATGCGAGCAATCTCTTTGCCCTCAAGGAGATCGCCCATATCTACAGCCGCATCACCAACCCGACCAATGAGGCGCTCGAGCTCAAGCTCACCGCCCTCGAAGGGGGCGCCGCGGCGATGACGGTGAGCTCAGGCCAGGCGGCCTCGGCGCTGGCGCTGCAGAATATCTGCCGCGCCGGCGACAATATCGTGACTTCGACCGATCTCTATGGCGGGACGTGGAACCTGTTCAAGCACACATTCCCCACCATGGGCATCGAAGTGCGCTTCGTCGATCCCAAGGATCCGGAAGCTTTCCGCCGAGCGAGCGATGACCGCACGCGCGCCTATTACGCCGAGACCCTGCCCAATCCGAAGCTTGCCGTCTTTCCGATCGGGGAAGTGGCGCGCATCGGCCGGAGCCTCGGCATTCCGCTCGTCATGGACAACACGGCAGCCCCCGTCATCTGCAAGCCCTTCGAGCATGGCGCGGCGATCGTCGTCTATTCGACGACGAAATATATCGGCGGCCATGGCACCTCGATCGGCGGCGCGATCATCGACAGCGGCACTTTCGACTGGGAGACCAATGCCAGGCGCTTCCCGATGCTGAACGAGCCTGATCCGAGCTATCACGGCGCCATCTGGACCGAGGCGGTGAAGCCCTTGGGCCCCATCGCCTATCTGGTGAAGGCCCGCACCACGCTGCAGCGCGATCTCGGCATGTGCATGAGCCCGTTCAACGCCTTCCAGTTCATCCAGGGCATGGAGACCCTGCCGCTGCGCATGCGCGAGCATTGCCGCAATGCCGAAGCGGTGGCGGAATATTTGAGCCGTCATGACGCGGTGACCAGGGTGATCTTCCCCGGCATGCACAAGGACCGCGAGACCGACCGGCGTGCCGCCACCTATCTGAAAGGCGGACGCGGCGGGCTGGTGGGCTTCGAGCTCGCGGGCGGGGTGGAGGCCGGCCGGGGCTTCATCGATGCGCTCAAGATGTTCTACCATGTCGCCAATATCGGCGATGCGCGCTCGCTCGCCATCCACCCGGCCTCGACGACGCATTCGCAGCTCACCGAAGAGGAGCAGCTGGCCACCGGTGTCACGCCCGGCTATGTGCGGCTCTCGGTCGGCATCGAGCATATCGACGACATCATCGCCGATCTCGACCAGGCGCTGGAGCAGGCGCAGGGTTTGAAGAAGGCGGCTTAGCCCGATCTCACCAACATTCCCCCTCTCCCATTGCGAAGCGATGGGAGAAGGGGAAATTCTGGTAGGCGGGAGATGGAATAATAGGGCGAGAGGATTGGGGACGGAGGCAGCGCAAGCTGCCTCCGTTTTTATTCATGCCACATCCACCCATTGGCCATGCTGGGCGGAGCGGGCGAAAGCGTGGATCACCTTCTCGATTTCGAGGCCCTTGGCAAAAGTGACGGATTGCGACGGCCGGCCCGTCACCTGATAGAGCAGCTCGGCGAGCTCGATCACCTTCAACTCGTTGAAACCAAGCCCATGGCCGGGCGCCGGGCATAGTTTTCCATAGGCCGCATGATGCGGGCCTGAGAGAATGCGGCGGAAGCCGCGGCGTTCCGGCGGACCTTCGGCCAGATAGAGATTGAGCTCGTTCATGCGCTCATTGTCGAGCCACAGCGTGCCCTTCGCGCCATGCACTTCGAGCTTGAGGCCGTTCTTGCGGCCATGGGCCACGCGGCTCGAGGTCAGGACGCCGCGCGCGCCCGACCCGAAGCGCACCAGCGCATGGGCGATGTCGTCATTCTCGACCCTGGCTTTGGCAGCACCGCCCGGCACGGGGCGTTCCTCATGCACCACATCGACCATGGCGGTGAGGCGCGCTATCGGACCCATCAGTTCCCGGGCGAGCGACACCAGATGCACGGTGAGATCGCCCAGCGTGCCGAGGCCCGCGTCTTTCGCCCGCAGGCGCCAGGACCAGGGCAGATCGGGATCGGCCATGTAGTCCTCATCCACGCTGCCGCGGAAATCGAAGACATCGCCCAGCGCCCCTTCGGCGATCAGCGATTTTGCATATTGCAAAGCCGGGTTGCGCAGATAGCCATAGCCCAATGCCGTCGCCTGGCCTTTCGCTTCGGCCGCGGCCGCCGTCATCGCCTCGGCATCGGCCAAAGTGAGCGCCATCGGCTTCTCGCACCAGACATGCTTGCCGGCGGCGAGAGCCGCCACCGCCATCTCGCGATGAAGCCCGTTGGGCGAGGTGACCGAGATGAGCGAGATCGATGGATCGGCGAGGAGATCGCGCCAGTCGGTGGTCGCCCGCGCAAAGCCGAACTCATGCGCGAGCTTCGTCGTATGGGCCTTGTCGACATCGCACAGAGCGATGCGGTCGACCGCCGGCACGTCGCCGAACACCGCCTTTACCGCGCCATAGGCCATGGCATGGCATTTGCCCATGAACCCCGTCCCGATCAGGCCGACGCCGATTCTATCCATGCTCTTTCTCTCTTCCGTCATCCCGGCGAAAGCAGGGATCCCCTAATTCTCTCAAGGCAGGCAACGCCGCCCACATGCACTTATTGAATGGGTCCCGGCTTTCGCCGGGATGACGCGCTGGTGGAAAGCCGGGCGATCTCGGCTTCGAGGTCGACCAATTCCTTGCCGCCCGCCATCAGATGGAGGAGCTGGTCGCGGCTGATGTCGCTTCTCGCATAGGTGCCGGCACTCCGGCCGCGCTTCAGGATGGTGAAGCGGTCGCCCACCACATAGGCGTGATGGACATTGTGCGAGATGAAGATGACGCCGAGGCCGCGCGCCCGCGATTCGACGACCAGCTTCAAGACGATCGAGGCCTGGTGGACGCCCAGCGCCGAGGTCGGCTCATCGAGGATCAGCACCTTGGCGCCGAAATGGATGGCGCGGGCAATGGCGAGGCACTGGCGCTCGCCGCCCGACAGCGTGCCGACCGGCTGCTCGGGATCGCGCAATTCGATGCCCATGTCGCGCAATTCGCGCCAGGCGGTGCGGTTGGCATAATCGATATCGAGCTGCCTGATCGGGCCGAGGCGGCGCATCGGCTCGCGGCCCAGGAAGAAATTGCGCGCCACGCTCATCAGGGGCACCAGCGCCAGGTCCTGATAGACGGTGGCGATGCCGCGATCGAGCGTCTCGCGCGGCGACCCGAAGCGCGCCGGCTCGCCCGCGACCAAAATGGCGCCCTCGTCCGGCACATGCACGCCGGACAATATCTTGATGAGCGTCGACTTGCCGGCGCCATTGTCGCCGAGGAGACAATGGACCTCGCCGGCCTTGAGATCGAAGGACACCTCCTTCAGCGCGATGACGGTGCCGAAATATTTGCTGACGCGCTGCAGCTCGATCAGGGGCGCCGTCATCAGCGGTTCCGCATGGCGCGGTTGCGCACATAGGAATTGAACAACACCGCCGTCACCATCATGGCGCCCATGAAGAGCTTGAACCAGTCGGTGTCGATGCCGGTATAGAAGATGCCCATCTGCACGACGCCGAAGATGAGGGCGCCGAACATGGCGCCGATGGCCGAGCCATAGCCGCCGGTGAGCAGCGTGCCGCCGATCACCACCGCGATGATGGCCTCGAACTCCTTGAGATTGCCGCGCAGCGTGTCGGCGGAGCCGGTGACCAGCACCTGGATTGCGGCGAAGAGGGTGGCGGCCAGAGCGGTGAAGACGAACAGTGTGATCTTGGTGCGCGCCACCGGCACGCCCAGATTGCGCGCCGCATTGGCCTCGCCGCCCGCGGCGAAGATCCAGTTGCCGAAGCGGGTGCGGGTGAGAAGCCAGGTGCAGAACAGCGTGAGCGCGATCCACCAGATGATCGACATCGGAATGCCGGTGATCATCGGCAGGCCATCGGCGCGCTTGCCGATGATGCCGAGATCGGCGAGCCAGGCGACCGGCGTCCGCAGCACCTGGCCGGAAAAGAACGGCGTGATCCAGTCGTCCCTGGAATATTCATGCAGGCCGGAGGCCTGGGTGCGGCCGGTGACGCCGCGCATGATGCCGAGGGTGAGGCCGCGCAGCATGAAAAGGCTGCCCAGTGTGACGATGAAGGACGGAAGGCCGGTCTTCACCACGATGAGGCCGTTGAGATAGCCGAAGAAGCCGCAGACGGCGAAGGCGAACAGCACGGCGAGCCAGATCGGCCAGCCCCAGGCGAGGGTCGGTATGGCGATGGCGATGCCGGCAAAGCCGATCATCGAGCCGACCGACAGGTCGAACTCACCGGCGATCATGAGCAGCGCCACCGGGGCGGCGAGGATGCCGAGCTGGGCCGATATTTCGAGGAAATTGACGATGCCCTTGGCGCTGTAGATGCCCGAGCCGCCGGCCGTCACCGCGAAGAAGGCGAAGACCAGCAAGGCGCCGGCGACGGCGCCGAGCTCGGGCCGGGCGAGGAGCCGGCTCAGTGTCGGAACGGCGCGCACCCTTTCGTCGCGTGTATCGGTGGTCATGTGGATTGGTTCCTCCAACATGACCCTCCCCCTTGCGGGGAGGGTCGACGCGAAGCGTCGGGGTGGGGGTCGGGTGGTCTCACGGGATTTCTTTGAGCAGTGAATATTACCCAATCTGCAACACCACCCGACCCCCACCCCTAACCCCTCCCCGCAGGGGGGAGGGGAAGTGATGCTTCTACCGCTTGCCCTGTTTCGACAATTCGATGACCGACGCCGCAGTCTCCTTGGTGACGAAGCCGGGGCCGGTCGGGTAGTCGGCGATGGGGGCGATCTTGTATTTCTTCCACAGGTCGAACATCACCACTGGAACATAACCCATGGCATATTGCTGCGCATCGATGCCCCATTCCATCTTGCCGTCGGCCGTGGCCTTGAGGATCGTGGGCGACAGGTCGAAGGTGCCGATCTTCACCTTGCCGGCGAGGCCCAGCTCGTCCAGCGCCATGAGACCGGGCTCGGCGCCGCCGATGCCGACGGTGAGGATGAACTCGGTGCCCGGATTGGCGTTGAGATAGCCGATGATGCGGTTCTTCATCTCGGTCGGGTCCATCACGCCATTGAGCACCGGCACATCGGCGCCGAGGCCCTTGGCGAAGCCGGCGCAGCGGTCATCGAGGCTGACATTGCCGACCTCGTGATTGGCGCAGACCGCCTTCTTGACGCCGAGCTTGGCGATGCGCTCGCCCGCCAGCACGCCCGCCTCATATTCGCTCTGGCCGAGATAGAGGAGCCCGCCCAGTTCCTTAGTGAGCTTGCCGCCGCCCGAATCGATCACGATGACCGGAATGCCGGAAGCGACCGCATTCTTCACCGGCCCGCTCAAGGCGGCGGGATCGGCGATCGAGACGACGAGGCCGTCGGGCTTGGATGCGGTGGCGGCATCGATCATCTGCGCCATCTTCGCCATGTCGAAGGTCTCGGGCGCCAGATATTCGGCCTTCACGCCCAGAGTCTTGGCGGCATCGTCCATGCCGTTCTTGACCACCGACCAATAGGGATCGCCCGACTGGCCATGGGTGACGAAGACGACGCGGGTTTCATCCGCCGCGGCGGTGAGCGATGCGGCGGACATCAGTGTGAGCGCGGCCACAAGGCCGAGCAGCGGTTTCATCAGTTTCGAGATCATGTTTGCGTTTCCTCCTGGTTGTTATGCTTCGGCTAGTTTCTTATTGTCGTCATCCCGGCGAAAGCGACGCAGTTGCGTCACTTTCGCCGGGATGACGGATTGTGGGATTTAGTTCACCACGGTAAAGCCTGCCTCCTTCGCCAGGCACGACAGGTTGCGGAAGCCCATGGTGGCGTAAGTGAGCGGATGCGCCTTCCTGGGATCCTGCTCGGCCTCGACCACCAGCCAACCTTCGTAACCATTCGCCGCCAACACTTTCAGGATGGCAGCATAATCGATGAAGCCGTCGCCCGGCACGGTGAAGATACCGTCCATCACCGCGCCCATGAAACTCATATCATCGCGGCGCGCCCGTTCAAGCACGGGCTTGCGCGCATCCTTGCAATGGACATGGACGATGCGCTTCACCTGCGCCTTGACGAGGGCGAGCGGATCGCCGCCGGAAAAGATAGAATGGCCAGTGTCATAAAGGAGGCCGACCGCCTCGCCGGTGTGGCGCATCAACAGGCCCACTTCCGCATCGGTCTCGACGATCGTGCCCATATGGTGATGGAAGGCCATGCGCACGCTGAAATCGGCCATGCGCTCGGCGAGCTGCGTGAGCTTCCTTCCATAGACCGGCCATTCATCGGGCTTGAGCGAGGGACGTTGAGAGATCGGGGCCCAGATGGCGCCGTGGCGGCCGAGCGATGTGTCGGCATAGACCACATGCTTCGCGCCCATCTCCTTCAGGAGGGTCAGATGCGGGCCGATCGCCTCCATCTCGGCCGCGACCTCCTTCTCGGCGCAGCGCCCATCATACCAGCCCGAGATCACAGCGAGCCCATGGCGCGCCATGATGGGCTTCAGCACGCCGGCGTCGCGCGGAAACTTGCCGCCCAGCTCGGTGCCGGCATAGCCCGCCTGCTTCGTCTCGGAAAGACAGGTCTCGAGCGGCGTGTCGCCGCCGAGCTCCGGCACATCGTCATTCGTCCAGGTGATGGGGTTGATGCCGATGCGGACTTTCACGCGGGGACTCCTCGTTTCATATGCCCCTCACCCTCCCATTGCTGCGCAATGGGTCCCTCCCTCTCCCCGCTGAAGCGGGGCGAGGGTATTGATGCGCGCGCCAGAGCGCAGAGCAGGTCCATGTCGCGGGCGGCTTCTTCGGCGGTGTTGCGCTGGGGTGCTTCACCGGTAATTGCATCGGCGAAGCCCTTGAGCTCTTCGATGAAGGCTTCCTCATAGCCGACGCGGATGTCCTCGACATGGAGCTGGTGGCCGCGGGCGCGCTTCAGCGTGAGGCGGGTGGGCTGGTGATTGAGCCAGGGCGAGGGGAATTCGAGCTCGAGCGTCGCATCGTCGAAATAAAGGCTGATGCGCTCGCGATAATCGGGAAGCCGGGGGACGGTCAGATGCGTCATCGTCCACAGAGCCTGGCCGCCGCGCAATTTCACGCTGCCATGGCCGCCATCGCCGCCGGCATAGAGGGCGGCGCCGGTGACCTCGCCATCTTCGATGCCGAGGCGGTCGAGCAAGCCATGCACGGCATTGACGTCATGCACCAGCGATGACGCAAAGGCGGCGCAGAAGCCGCGATAGGCGGCATCGTCGAGCTTCAGGCCCACGGCGCGCGCGACCTGCTCCTTCTGCTTGCGCGCCACCGCGGCGATGAGCGGCCTCGGCACGTCATCGCCGCGCCGCCACTCATGATGGCGGATGAAGGGCCAGGCATCGGGATCGGTCACTTCGACGCAGATGTGGCGCAGCGCCGAGGCGTCGCCGGGCAGGAGATCGAGCGCTGCCTCGAAGGCCGGATCGAAGCGCTTCATATAGCCGACCTGGAGGACGCGCCCGGCCTTGTCGCGCTGGGCGATCAGCTCGGCAATGTCGGCGCTGCCATAGCAGAGGGGCTTCTCGCAGAAGACATGAAGCCCCTTTGCCAAGGCAGAAAGCGCCTGCTCCTTGTGCAGCGCATCGGGCGAGGCGATGACGACGGCGTCCAGCGGCACATGCAGGAGATGCTCGACGCTTTCGAAAGTGGCGATGCCATAGCGGTCGGCCATGAAATCCCGGGCAATGGCCGAAGGATCGCAGACGCCTAAGAGCTCGAAACGGTCCCTGAGGCGCAGGAGGTTGGGCACATGCTCGATCTGGGCGATGCCGCCCGCGCCGATCACCCCTACCCTGATGCGTCCCATCCCTGACCACCCCGGCATTGTCTGCTGCCCGGTTCGTTGGAGCCCTGCCCTCACTCCGTCATCCCGGCGAAAGCCGGGATCCCCTGAATGCGATCCAAACAGGGCAGCGCCGCCCGCTTGCGCTTATTCAATGGGTCCCGGCTTTCGCCGGGATGACAGTTGTGTTGAAAGCCAGACTAGCCCTATGGTGGTTCCCTGCGGAGAACCAGATGCCGGGGATTTTAGGGAACCACGCATGACGGCCGGCTATCGCCTGGAGACTCTGCAGCTCGACCGCTCCTCAGGCATCAATCTCGACCGGCAGATCTACCGGCAGCTGCGCCAGCTGATCGAAAGGCGGATGCTGCCTTCCGGCACCGCCTTGCCCTCGACCCGCCTTCTGGCGCGCGACCTGGGCCTTGGCCGCAACACCGTGATCGCCGCCTATGAGCAGCTGGCGCTGGAAGGTTTCCTCGCCATCGAGCGGGGCTCCGCCCCCGTGGTGAAGGGCCTGCCCGCATCCGAGGCACGGCCCGCGGCCGAAAGCCCGACCGGGGATGCCGCGCTGTCGCGGCGCGGCCGGGTGATGAGCGAGCAGCCCTTCCATCATGGCACGCCCGGCATCACCGCCTTCCATCCGGGCCTTCCCGATGCCGACAATTTCCCCTTCAACACCTGGTCGAAGCTTCTGAACCGGCGGGCCAAGCAGGCGCGCGGCGATCTCTTCGGCACCTATCACATCATGGGCTATCCGCCGCTGTGCGAAGCGATCGCGCGCTATCTGACCGCATCGCGCGGCGTCGTCTGCGCGCCTGAGCAGGTGGTCATCACCAATGGCGCGCAAGCGGCCTTCGACCTTCTGGCGCGGCTTCTCACCGACCCCGGCGAGACGGTGTGGATGGAAGAGCCCGGCTATTATGGCGCGGGCGCCGCCTTCATCGCCGCCGGCGCCAGGCTCGAGCCCCTGCGCGTCGACGATCGCGGCTGGGACCTCACCCCGCTTGCGACGCCACCGCGGGTGATCTTCACCACGCCCTCCTGCCATCATCCGCTCGGCCTCACCATGGCGATGGCGCAGCGCCTCAATCTGCTGCGCATGGCGGCGGAATGGCATGCCTGGGTGATCGAGGACGATTATGACAGCGAATACCGCTTCCAGGGCCAGCCCATTCCGGCGCTGCAAGGCATCGCCCGGGATGCGCGCGTCATCTTCGTCGGCACTTTCGCCAAGATCCTGTTTCCGGCGATGCGGCTTGGCTACATGGTGGTGCCGATGGATGTGCGCGACCGCCTGATCGCGGCGATGAGCTGCTCCGGCCAGTTCGCGCCGCTCATCACGCAGGCAGCGCTCGCCGATTTCATCACCGAGGGACATCTGACCCGGCATCTCAGGCGCATGCGCCGGCTCTATGCGGACAGGCGGCAGTTCTTCATGGAGCAATTCGACCGGCATCTGAAGGATGAGATGGAGCTGCGGCGCACCGACAGCGGCATCCAGCTCGTCGGCCTGTTCAAGGATGAACGCGATGACCGGGCGATCGCGGAGGCGGCGAAGACGCACGGCATCAATGTCTCATCGCTCTCGCTGCAATATCGCTTCGAGCCTTCGCGCAAGGGATTGCTGTTCGGCTTCGCCGCATCGGACAGACGCGCGACGCAACGCGCCATCGAGAAGCTGGCGCAGGTGATGCGCGGCTTGGGCTAGCAGAGGCTAAGGCGGCAGGCCGCCTCAGCCCTTCTCATAATCTTTACCTACGTCTTACTGCGCGCCGATATAGCAGGGATTGCTGGTCGCGGTGACCTTGCACATGCCGTTGTCGATACCGAAGTTTTTGTTCACGCGCCGCGCATCGCGCGCCGGCGTGATGACCGGCACGGCGCGATCGCTGCTGCCGGTGCGCACGATCTTGCTCACGACCGGACCGCCGGTGCGGTTCTCGAACTGGATGCGCACCGTGTCGCCCTTCTTCAGGCGGCTGAGCGGCAGGCGGTTCGGCACATAGTAGCTGGCGCCATCGGCAAGCTGCAGCATGCCGGTGCGGGTATCGACGAAACGCACGGTTCCGCTGTCGCTGGCGGCGAGAGCGGCGCCTCCCATCAGCGGGAGCAGGAGAAGCGAGAGTGTGATGATCAGTTTCCGCATGGCGGTGTTCCTCTTGACTAAAGGGAATGCAAATTGATCTTTGCTCCCGTCATGTGGTGTCGGGGGACGTGGCGGCAAACAAAAAATGCTGTGCGGTTCGCGCGTGGGCCGGCTGTGGGGCGGCAACGACATGCTGACAGACTCCGGGTGGCGAAATGGAAAAGCTTCGCGATTCCACTGTCTTGTCAGGAAACTCCGTGAGCGGATCAAATTGTGCGGTTGCGTCAGGTTTTCCCGTCTCGAAGACGTGCCATGCGAAATACGCCCGGTATCCCGGCGGTTACTTATGCACCACATGGGATCAACCTGGCCTCAATCACGCCCCGGGAACACTTTGCCCATAAAGGTTCCGCCATGTGCTAAGAGGAACCAGATTCACCTAAGCGTCGGAGCTCAAACCGAATGGCCGCCATGGAGCCCGCATTCACCTTCGCCATCGGTGACATTCACGGGTGCCACAGGGCGCTGCTCCAGAGCCTCAAACAGTGCCGCGACTATGCCAACGGGCAAAGCCACCGGCTGGTCTTCATTGGCGACTATATCGATCGTGGTCCGGACAGCCGGTCCGTCATTGAGGCCATTCGCAGCCTCGAACATCACGATCCCGATTTCGTGATCTGCCTGATGGGGAATCACGAGGAAATGCTGCTTGACGCCATTGACACCGGTGACCCATCTCACTGGCTCAGCAATGGCGGAGCCGCAACGCTGGCGAGCTACGGCGTACGCGATCCTCAGGAGCTGCCCGCTGGCGATGTTGCGTGGATGAGATCGCTGCGCCTGTCCTACGACGACGGCAAACGGTTCTTCGCCCATGCCGGCGTCGATCCCGATCTGCCGCTAGACCGGCAGCCGAAGGAAGCGCTGCTGTGGATTCGCGACCGCTTCCACCGGTCGCAAGCCGATTATGGAAGACTTATCATGCATGGCCACACACCGCTCGACCACGCCCGCCCGGAGATCAGACCCAACCGTGTCAATATCGATACGGCTTGCGTCTATGGCGGGGTGCTGACGGCAGCGGTGTTCGCGGATGAGGCTGTTGCGCCTGTTGCCTTCCTGTCGTCGCGAGAGTGGTGACATCAATAAGGGCTAACCTCGCTCAGGAGAAGCGCCTCAGCCCACAGAATCACGCTTCGCCGAGTCGTAGAATCCCTAATCTATGTTGCAAGAAAACTGCCACACAATCCGTACTTTCCGGTAAAATCAAAACCTCAATATCCTCAGATCATTCAACCCCAACAAGGCCTTGAGAGTAGTTCGCGGGCAACTGACTATTCTCCGTGCGCTGGAGCGTGAGATGGCACGATTCTATCTGAGCGATGCGGAGTGGCCTTTACCCAGGATCACTCGAAGACGAATTCTGGTAATACCACTTCCCATTCGTCGCGGCGTAGGTGATCGCGATATTCTTCCTTGTTGTCAGCCTTTCGCCAGCAAACGACTGCTCCTACTTCACCGCGCTTGAGATGGCGCCCCTCCGGCGGTGTCCAATTACGTGCCAACCGGCCCATTTTCCGGCCTTTCGCATCCCGGATCAGCCATGCACCGTTCTCAGGCTGGAGCGCGATCGGATCGCCGACGCGAGCCTCGGTGATGGCCGCGAGCGCGGGATTTCCGTCGAAAAGGCGTCCAGGCCAGGACAGATCGACTAGCTTCAGGTCTGGCATCTGATAGATGGGCATGTCGCCGGCAATCGCTTCCAGCTCTGGCTTCACCTGCCGCGGCAGGATCGAGTTGCCTCCCGGCTGTACAAAAGGATGCCGGCCGGCGGCCATGACCGCGAGACTGCGGCGTGCACGGGTCATGGCGACATAGAACAGGCGGCGGGGTGCATCGGCGTCCTCCCCGCTCGAGAAAGCCTCCCAGTTGCCATCGAGTATCACCACGTCATCGAATTCA
The DNA here is from genome assembly GCA_003576695.1 of Taklimakanibacter lacteus. GTDB lineage: Bacteria > Pseudomonadota > Alphaproteobacteria > Rhizobiales > Aestuariivirgaceae > Taklimakanibacter > Taklimakanibacter lacteus. The sequence goes on along the minus strand of QOZQ01000002.1, from coordinate 42,259 downwards.
AGACCCTTGGAGCGGTGGGCGGTCAGCAAGAGCAGCCCCCGTTGCTCGCCTCTTGTGTCGCGAGCCCATTCAGCGAGCCATTCGATAAGATCGGGCACGGGCATAGTTTTGTTGGCCAGTTCCCGCGCCAGCGCGGCGATCCCTTCGGCAATCAGATCAGTCCAGCGATTGGGTGGCAGGCGATTGAGAGCCCCGACCAAGTTGGCGATTCCCATCAGCCGCGCAGGTTCGCGCCGCAATGCGGCGATCAGGCTTTGCATCTCGCGCAGGCGCCAGATATTCGGCAGGCTCTCATTGGCCATCTGGACCGGAATACCAAGCGCTTCGGCATAAGCGCGCGCCGGGTTTAGCCGCCGCCACTCACGCGCGATAATGGCTGTTCGCGACCAATTCCAGTCAGCGTCCAGGCGCGACAGGCGAACTAGTTCGTCCACCGCCGTGACAGCCTGTGCAACATCGCCGGGCGGGCATTGGAGAAGCTGCACCCGCCCCTGCGCCACGGGATCGAGCGACGCCATTGCGCCCCCCGCTGGGGCCTTTACGCGCCTGCGGTTGATAGTGATGTCATGCCCTGCCTTCATCCTGTCAGAAGCCGCGGAGATCACTGCGTTGGCGGTTTCAATGATGTGCTGGGTCGAGCGATAGTTTTCGATCAGGAATTCGGGGCGGGCTTTGTAGTCTGCCTCGAACTGGCGGATGAAGTGGACTGACGCGCCCGCGAAGGCGTAAATATTCTGATCGTCATCACCGACTGCAAAAAGGCTAAGGCGCAGTTCGGGATCGTCCAGTGATCTGCCCGCGATGGCGGCTATGAGGGCATACTCCTCGGGGCCGATGTCCTGATACTCATCCACCAAGATCCAACGATACCCCTGGATCAGCGTGTCGCGTTGCGCCTCAGCCTCGGTCCTCGTGAGCCCCTCGCCATTCAGGAGCCGAACCGCTTCCAAAACGAACTCATCGAAATCCTGGATTTCAGCCGCTCCGCCGGCAAAACTCGCCCCGACCAGACGCATCGCGAGTGAGTGGCAGGTAGAGACGGTGACGCTGTATGCCTCATCACCGATCAGATGGCGCAGGCGGGCGCGGATTTCGGCTGACGCGTGGCGGTTGTAGCTAAGAACGAGGATGTCGCGTGGGTCCTCCCGCTTCACGCGAATCAAATAGGCGATCCGGTGGACCAGAACCCGAGTCTTACCGGATCCCGGTCCCGCTAGCACAAGGACGTTGGTCTGTTCTCGATCGTCGGCAATAATCTTCTGCTGCACTGGATTGTCCAGCGCCTCGACGATAGCCTTCCATGAGGCGCTGGTGGTTTGTCGCCGGAATTCGGATTCATGCCCAGGTAGCCAGCGGCGGATGAAGGCATTACGATCCATAACGAAATAATCCTCGGACAACTTCAGCGCCCGGTCCATCGAGGCAAGACCCATCTCGGCGTAGGCCGCCATCACGTGGGTCTGCAGTGTTTGCTCGGCGTAATGCTCCTCAAGCGGGGTGAAATCCTTCCGGGTAAAGCCGTCGCGGCCAGGCTTCAGATGTACCGTCATGGCGGGACGAAAAACGGTAAGCCCTTTTCCCAGCGTTACGACTTCCTGCTCATGAAGCCATAGTAGTGCGCGATCCATGAGTTTTGTCATGTCCTTCACCGTGTCGCGTAACAGGGCATCCCCGTTCAGGGCGGCGAGAAGATCGCCCATCGTGGTTTCGACTTGAACGTCTTTGCCTCGGATGCCTTTGGGCACCTTGTCGATCAGATGCATGAGAAGTAGTTCCGCACCCTGTCGGCGCAATCCCGCTGTCTGCTCCAGCGCATTCCAGGACCTTTGCAGTGTCACAATCAGTGTGTTTCGCGAAACCTTGCGGAGCCAGACATTGCCCTTGCCACCATCCTGATCGCGCCCGTCGCGCGCCATGCCGCGCAGAAGCTTTTCGACGATGTCCGGGCGTACCGCCGTATGCCCCTTGTCGCGCAGGATCTGACAGGTCTCAGCTAGATTCAACGGCTGGCCGCCGGCGCCTTCGGCATCGGGAGCCGACTCGCGCATCAAAGTGATCAGATTGGCCTCGAGTTGCGCAGCCGCAGAACGGCGCTGCTGCGAATATCCTTCGACCCCGACATGGACAAAGACCGTTACGGCCAGATCGTTGCGAGCAATGCCGAGCATCTCGAGGTCGGTCATGACTCTGTTCAGCGCTCCGCCCGTCAGGCCACTTACCCCCGTAAGCTCGTCGGTCGTGACGCCCTCATCGGGTGGAGCGTTCATCAGATGCCGCACAATGTCTACAAGCTGCGTACGTCGCGTACCGGTAATGGCAGCCCTGTCGACAATCGCCTTGGCCTCTTCTAGCCTGCGGACGCGCAGGGAGGACGGGAACACTCGCACCCGGTTCTCTTCGCGCGTTAACAGCATGGCCTCCTCCAGCCAGGAGATGGCCGTCTTCACGCGGGTATCGTCTGTGGCACTGTCACGCTCGAATTCCTGATCGCGGTCTGCCCGCACGATTTCTCCCGAAGTGGCGACGACCTCGCCAGACTTCTTCGTCCGCTCGTCGAGCCGCCGCACTGCCTTGAGGATCGCGCCGATCTCGTGCTGCGCAAGCCGTGAGCGCGCGGAGAGTGAGAATTGCCGCTCGACGTCTTCGCCTGCGAACAGGAGCACACAATTGGCATGGGCCCCATCGCGCCCTGCGCGGCCTGCCTCCTGAAGGTAGTTCTCCAGCGAGCCGGGAATATCGCCGTGGACGACCAGCCGGATGTCGGGTTTGTCGATGCCCATACCAAAAGCGTTGGTGGCAACAACGATCCTCAGATCACCGGTGCGGAAGCGTTCCTGGACGTCGCGCTTCTCCTCGGGCGACAGGCCGGCATGGAAGCGTTCCGACGACAGGCCCTGCAGTTTCAGAAACTCTGAGACACGCTCGGTTTCTTCACGGGTTGCGCAGTAAACGACCGCACCAGATACTCCCTCCTGCGGCATCTTCGCGTTGATCGCATCGAGGATGTCTGCGAGCTTGGTACCCCGCTGCGTCAAACTTACCTCAAAACTTAGATTGGTTCGCACCGCACCGCCGTCGAGCAGTATGAGTTCGGTGCCCAGCCGCGACCGGAAATGCTCGCGGATGTCGCGCACCACATCGGGCTTGGCGGTCGCGGTCAGGCACAACACTGGAGCGGGCGGCTCATCTCCTGAGAACTCCCGTATGAATCTCCCGATATAGCGATAGTCGGGCCGGAAATCGTGGCCCCATTTCGAAACGCAATGCGCCTCGTCCAGCACCCATAGCTCAACCTCGCGCTGCTTTAAAACAGATCGGACCGAAACGCTTCGCAACTGTTCCGGCGAGATCAGCAGCATCGCCGCGTCGCCCATGCGCACTTTGTCCAGTGCATCCTGCCGCTCGGGCATCGACAACATTCCGTTGACGGTGACAACCGCGGAGATGCCGACACGTTCCATCCCCTGCACCTGATCGGCCATCAACGCCACAAGGGGCGAGATCACCACCGTCAATGCCCCAGTCTTGTCGAATTTTGTCAGCGCTGGGATCTGATAGCAGATAGACTTTCCCGTGCCGGTAGGCAGGATGCCAAGCAGGCTCCGCCCTCGCATTGTTTCCTTCACAATCCGCTCCTGCAACGGACGACCCGTCTCATCCACGGGCTGCGGTCGGAAGGCGTCGAAGCCGAACCAGCGCAACAGCGCCCGGGCGGGGTCATTCTTTTCCCCGCACCAAGCGCAATCTGGACTATCACAAGCACTATCCCGCAAATCTCTTACGATCCGTGCGGCCTCAGGGAACTGCTTCCGCACCCAGGGCGGCATAACCGAGTCCCCACCGGCGACCGAAATCCAGGACAGGGCATAGGCCATGGGCCAGCCGAGCTGCGGGCTCGACAGCCGGCCCAACGTTTGCTCGACACCGAGCGCGCAGGCCCGGCCCGAAAGCAGACGCCGGATCACCCGTTCTGCGGTCTCGTGTGAAGGTGCGGCTGCGCTTCGAACGTGCCTGAACACCGCATCAAACCCTCCAGCCTGCTCTGCCCGCGTCGTCAGGTAGTGATAGGCAGAAAGGGCGTCCGGCTCTTCGACCTTCAACTGACGGAAGGCACTGAGCTGGTTCTCCAGAACCTGGAACACCAGCCGGGCGTCAAGTTCCGGGTCGTTTATGTGACCCGCCTGCAGACGCCCGTCTTGATAGTGTTTCACAAGGTGGTGGTATGGATTGCGCGGAAAGGCCAAGGGATTCAGCCAAAGGGTATCGATCGGAGAAAGAACCAGCGCCGCCAATCGCGGCCTCACCGCTACTAGATGCGGCAAATCGTGGTGTAGGATATTGTGACCGATCAGGTGAGTGGTATCCGACAATGCCACTTCGATCTGATCGAGCGCCTGATCCAGCTGCCCTTTGTGCGAAGCGATTACCTCGGCCCCCTCGCGCCAAACAGCTGCCAGCCCGAAAATCCGTGCCGTCTTAGGATCGACCTCGATGTCGATCGAGACGCATCGCGCCAGAAGCGTGTGTGACAGTTCAGGCATCCGGGTAGGCCGTCCGAGGACCTTTCATTTCGAAACAACATGCAACGTTCTGTGCGAGCCAGTCATCGAAAGTCGCCGTGGTGTAGTCAACTCTACTTTTCGGTGCGTCCGCGCGTTGACGCTGCACTCGATAGTCTTCTGTTACAGCCTTACTTTCTTCAGTCATGGGGATAACGGAAACTATCTCAGTTCTGAGGAGCTAACAGGGCCAAGGACCTATCGACGGCCGATATTTGGCTTGATGAAAAACGTTGGAAACTAAGTAATCCTACCATGGAGAGAATATGCCATATAGGCATATTGGGTTTAACTTGCGGTTCGAACACAAGCCATGGGAGATCCACACATGAGACCCGCCGACCGCCGGCGCAAGATCCTCGAGCTGGTGCAGACTTCCGAACGGGTGACGGTGGAGGAGCTGGCGGAAGACCTTGCGACGTCGCGCGAGACGGTACGGCGCGACCTGGCGCTGCTGTCGGAGCAAGGGTTGCTGCGCAAATTCCATGGCGGGGCGACGGCGGCGCCGGCGACGCAGTCGGCGCATGAGAGCCCGCTGGACGAGCGGCGCGGCCGGCAGCGGCTGGAGAAGATCCGCATCGGCAAAAAAGCGGCGAAGCTGTTCGAGCCGGGCGACAGCCTGCTGATCAATTGCGGCACGACCACCCTGTTCTTCGCCGAGCAGCTGGCGCAGCACGGACCCTTCACCATCATCACCAATGCCGCGCTGGTGGCGGCCGAGATGTGGAAGGCGCCGCAGCGCGGGCCGATCCACCTGATGGGCGGCAGCTATTTCGGCGACGCCTTCGAGACGCTGGGGGCGCAGGTGGTGGAGCAGATCCAGAAGATCCATGCCGACCATGCGGTGCTGGCGGTGGGCAGCATCAGCTCGACGGCCAAGATCATGGACTACAGCGTGGACGAGGCCTTCGTGGCGCGCGCGATGGCGGAGAGCGCCCGCACCGTCACGGTGCTGGCGGATTCGAGCAAGCTCAACCGCAATGCGCTGCTGCAGATCTGCGGGCCGGAGAAGATCGACCGGCTGGTGACGGAGAAGCCCGTCGATGCGGGGCTGGAAAGCATCCTCAAGATCGCAGGCGTCGAGATCATCGTGGCGGAGGAGGAGTAGGGCTTTCCGCAGGGAGCGGTGGCCCAATTGCCCGGATTTCGGCAAGGAGTAATCTCGACACAGTTTCATCTGTTCGAGGTCGGCAACCCGTGGATACGCAGCAGACCGCCCCCGCTGGGCCCGCCTTGCCGGAAGGCGATCGAATCGAGGAATATTCGGCGCATTACGGCAATGACTATCTGGCGCTGGCCTGGGTCTTGTTGCTGCCGCTTGCCGTGGGCCTGGTGCTTCTGGTCAGCTATCCCGAAGTGCCTAAGTTCGTTTTTGTTGCAGCGGCGATGGCGCTGTCGGCCGGCGGCCTGCTCGTCTGGCTCTTCGTCGCCAAGATCGTGAAAACCGAGTGGGGAAGCTTCGTCGATCTGCGGAATAAACAAATCGTCTGGTGGGAAGGTCCCTCTCCCGCGGCGAGGACGGTCGTCAACATCAGCGCCCTCGCAAAACTGGTGATCGTCATAGATCCCTATCACCGTTGCGAAGTCTATCTCGACAGGATCGAGGGTGAGAGGCTTCGCCTGCCGGATCGCTGTGTCCGCAAAAGCTGTGTCTGGGCTGAATCCTTGCGTGCCGCGTTTCCAGGGCTCCCTGTCGAAGAAACAGACTGGTCGACTTTCCACGGCAGGCCCTGGCCCTCAGGCGATTGATGAGATGGCGACCGTCGGGCGGCTGATGGGCTGGATGGCCGGCCATGGGACTTCCGAATGGCCATTGTTGCCAAAATTTATGACCGAACAGTCAATTTTATGTTGACATACCGCCTGTTTGGGCATTCTGTCTGCTCAGGCAGGCTCATTGCATTGCGGTGGGCCTGCCGGCCACCAACCCAAGAAGGCCTGTCCGCCGCAGAAGCGTTGCGTGCCTTACCGTTCGTGACTTGAGGCTCCGGCGCCCACATGCCGGGCTTCGATCCCAGGCCTGAGGGGCCAGTCAACGGCCCTCCCGTGTCCTTCAGGCCTGGCAGAACGGCAGGCGCTGGTCGAAGAGAAGTGCCGGATCGCCAGGCGGGCGGCCGCGCTCTTCACCGCCGGCGACCGCCTGTTCATCGATGCGGGCTCGACGCAGGTCTTCGCCGAGGAGCTGGCGCGGGTGCAGGGCCTCACCGTCATCATCGCCTAGTTATTATCGCCATCCGCGCAGTTCTTCACGAAGGCCTTCACCGCGTCCGTCGCGCTCTTGCCGAGCGTGATCTTGTGCGAGGAGCCATCCGGCGGCTTGAAGGTGATCGGCTTGCCGGAGACGAGGATCTGCATCACCTTGCTGTCCGGCTCGACAGAGGTCAGCAGCATCGAGCCGCCGGTCATCTCGACATCGGGGCTCACGACGGAAATTCCCGCGATCTTCGTCGAGATCGTGCCATCGGAGAGCGTCAGGCGCGTCGGCTCGCGCTCACCCTTGCCGAAGGGGAGCTCGCCGCCAATGCGGATGTCGATCGTGTTGGCGGCGACACAGGTGGCATCAATGAGCGCGTCGACCTCGGGCGTGGTCGATCTGATCTCCAGCGCCAGGACCTGCCCGCTCGAGGCCTCGTATTCCTCGGCGAGCGCCGTCCCGGCAACCGTCAAAAGGCCAAAGCCAATAACCGCCGTCCTGCCCATCCAATCTCTTGCCAGCATCGTGCCTCCGCTTCTCCAGCGCGCATCCCGGCGCCAGGTCACTAGGTGGAGCAGATCCATCGCCAAGTCTTCAACTTCGGCGGGATTGCTCCGGGATCAGCATATCACGATTGCGGCCAGGATATCCCGGCACGCTTTTGTCCCGGACGGATAAGAAGGAAATGGTGGAGCCAGGCGGAATCGAACCGCCGACCTCTTGAATGCCATTCAAGCGCTCTCCCAACTGAGCTATGACCCCACACCGGGTTTGCGAAGGGGCGCTTTTCAGCCCTATCGACCTGGGATGCCGTGCCGGCCCTGAGGCCCGGCGAAGCGGGGCGGAAACTAGTGCCGCCCCCGCCATTTAGCAAGCAAAACTTGGCGGGCCTGATTTCCCGCCGGAGGGCCTGAGCTTACGGCTCCTCCTCGCCTTCCTTGGCGGCGCCTATGCCGCCATCGAGATAGCCCGCGGCGTCGGAATTCTCTTCCTCGTCCTCGACCAGGAAGGTGTTGTCCTCCTCGCTTTCGGCGGCCTCTTCCTCTTCGCCGAGATCGACATCGGCAATGGCCGCGGTCTCGTCCTCGGCGTCGCCACCCTCCTCGACCTCTTCGAGGCTGACGAGCTCGACATCGGACACTTCCTCGGCCTCCTCCGACTGGGGCTTCGGCACCTCGCGGGGCTTGGCCACCGCGGCCTGCGGCAGCTCACCCTTGGAGGGCAGCAGGGGGGCGGCAATGAAGCTCGTGCCGCATTTGGGACAGATGATCGGCGACTTCAGCAGATCATAGAATTTCGACCCGCAGGACGGGCATATACGCTTGCTTCCGAGTTCAGCCTTGACCACGGTTGATCCTCTCTAATGGCGCATGATCTTATCGGAAAACCGGCATCCACTTTTCCGGATCATGCGCTGGATTTCAATGATTGAGCGGCTCCATGCCACGGTCGCCAGCGCTTGTCAAAAGCAAAGGTGACAGGGAAAAACCCCCATGTTAGGAGCGGGCGCCATCCCGCAACCCCTTGTCCCGGACGCTGCCGTGCACGGTTCCACCGCCTCTCCCCTGACCTCAAAACCCGCGCATGGCCTCACGGGCCAGATCCGGGTGCCGGGCGACAAATCGATCTCGCACCGCTCGCTCATGTTCGGGGCCGTGGCGGTGGGCGAGACAAGGGCGTCGGGCCTCCTCGAAGGGGAGGATGTGGTCAATACCGCCAAGGCCATGCGGGCGCTGGGCGCCCGGGTCGAGCGGACGCCAGACGGGATATGGCGCATCCAGGGGGTCGGCGTCGCCGGCCTGCAAAGCCCCGAGGGCGATCTCGATTTCGGCAATTCCGGCACCGGAGTCAGGCTGGCGCTCGGCCTCATGGCCTCGACGCCATTGGTGGCGCGCTGCATCGGCGATGCCTCGCTGTCGAAGCGGCCGATGGGCCGCGTCACCGTGCCGCTGGCCGAGATCGGGGCGCGCTTCGAGACGGCGGAAGGCAACCGGCTGCCGCTCACCTTGCATGGCGCGAAGCATGCCGTGCCCATCACCTACACGCTTCCCGTCGCCTCGGCGCAGGTCAAGTCTGCGGTGCTGCTCGCCGGCCTCAACACGCCCGGCCGCACCACGGTGATCGAGCCCGTGGCCACGCGCGACCATACCGAGCGCATGCTGAAAGCCTTCGGCGCCGAGATCGTGACCGAGGCGCGCCCCGACGGCCGCCACATCATGATCACCGGCCAGCGCGAGCTCAAAGCCCAGACCATCGACGTGCCGGCCGATCCGAGCTCGGCCGCCTTTCCGATCGTCGCCGCCCTCATCACCGAAGGCTCCGACATCACCCTCGGCAATGTGATGCTGAACGAGACGCGCACCGGGCTCATCGCCACGCTCATCGAGATGGGCGGCGATATCGCGATCCTGAACCGCCGCCTCGCCGGCGGCGAGGAAGTGGGCGATCTGCGCGTGCGTTCGTCGAGGCTCAAGGGCATCAAGGTGCCGGCACTGCGCGCGCCCTCGATGATCGATGAATATCCCGCACTTGCAGTCGCCGCCGCATACGCCGAAGGCACCACCCATATGGCGGGCCTCGAGGAATTGCGGGTGAAGGAAAGCGACCGGCTTGCCGCCGTCGAAGCGGGGCTTCTGGCGAATGGCGTCACGACGCGCTCCGGACCCGACTGGCTCGAGGTCGAAGGCGGCGAGGTCGCAGGCGGCGGCGAGGTCAGGACTCATCTCGACCACCGCATCGCCATGGCCTTCCTGGTCATGGGGCTGGCGGCCCGCAAGCCGGTCAGCATCGATGACGGCGCCATGATCGCGACGAGCTTTCCGACATTCACCGCGCTGATGAACGGCATGGGCTGCCGCATCGAGCCCTCTCCATGATCATCGCCGTCGACGGGCCCGCGGCGGCCGGCAAGGGCACGCTCGCCCGGGCGCTGGCGCGGCGGTACAATTTCCATTTCCTCGATACGGGGGCGCTCTACCGCATGGTCGGCCTCGCGGTGCTGCAGGCGGGCAGGGATCCCCATGATGAAGCAGCCGCGCTCGAGGCGGCGCAAGGGCTCAAGCCCGATCTTACGCATGAGCAGGACCTGCGCAGCGAAGATGTGGGCGCGGCGGCCTCGATCGTCGCCGCCAATCTGAAAGTCAGGGAGGCGCTGCTCGGCTTCCAGCGCCAGTTCGCACAGCGCGCCCCCGGCGCGGTGCTCGACGGGCGCGATATCGGCACCGTCGTGTGCCCCGATGCGGAAGTGAAGATCTTCGTGACCGCGAGCCCGGAAGTCCGGGCCGAGCGGCGGCATGCCGAGCTGGCCGAGCGGGGCGAAGCGCCTTCCCTCGAGACGGTGCTCGACGATATCCATGCCCGCGACGAGCGCGACCGGACCCGCGCCCATGCGCCGCTCGTCCCGGCGAGGGACGCCTATGTGCTCGAGACCTCGCAGATGACTCGCGAACAGGCGCTCAACTCGGCGATCGCCTATGTGGAGATGCGACGGAAGTAGCCGGTTACCCTCTCCCTTGCGGCTATCGGATTCACACATCGTAGAAGGATTGCGGCCTTGCCCTCGCCCCGCTTCAGCGGGGAGAGGGAGGGACCCATTGCGCAGCAATGGGAGGGTGAGGGGCCTGTATGAAAGTTGCACGCAGGCCCCTCACCCTTCCCGCCGCTGCGCGGCGGGCCCCTACCCTCTCCCCGCTGAAGCGGGGCGAGGGTGAAAGGCTCAACCGCGATGTGTGCACATGATAGCCCTTGCGGGGAGGGGAACCTGTGTCACTGACACTTCGGCGGATCGGCATTCTGCAGCTGGAAATAATTGTCCATCGCCTGGGTGATTCCCTGCTGCAATGTTTCGATGCGCGCGTGATAGAGTGGGCGCAGGCAGGCCAGGTTGCCGCCGCATCGGGCACGCTGCTGCAGGAAGGCCTGCGCAGCGTCCATGCGGGCGCCGTTCGAGCCCATCAGCATCGGCACCTTGCGGAAGGCGAACCACAGGCCGCCCATCTCGCTGTCGAGGGCGGAAATCTCGGGATTGGCGCAAATGGCGATCTCGTCGGGCGTTCCCGCCTTGGCGCAATCAAAGCTCGCCGCCTGCGCCGCCGACGCCGTGCCGACCAGGGCAATGACGATGAGCGCGATGAAACGATGCATGGCCATCTCCTATTTCGCGACATCGTCGGTCTTGAAGCCGCACCAGCCGCCGAGCTTGCGATAGGCGGCGGTGAAGCCTGCGAGCGAACAGCGAGGGCGACGGTTTGCCTGCGATCACGAGGTCGAGCTTGTCTCCCGCCGCCATGGCGCGCAACAAAGCGAGGCTCGTCTCCTTCACATTGCCGGCCAGCACCTCCTTGCCGTCGCCCGATCCTTGCACATCGATGCGCTTGTCGCCGAAGCCGAAGGCCAGCGGAATGCCTTCGCCTTGCGCCAGCCCGTCCGAAGCAATGACGATCTGGGGATAGGCGTCGGGCGGCAGCACATCGCCATTCGAGATCGCGAGGCTGAGCGTCCAGCCCTGGCCGGCCACTGCCGCCATGCAGGTCTTGCGCATATCCTCGCCGGTATTCATCTCATCGAGGGTCGCGGTCCAGTCCCTGAAGGTTTCCTTCTGCGGCGCCGCCACGGCGCCGCCGCCCAGCAGGGCAACGCCTGCGAAAGCGCCGAGAACGAAATGCCTGCCAATGCTGCCGGTGATCATGATGCGAGCCCTTTCATGTTCCGATGGTTCAGATAGCAAACATCGGGGTCCCTGTCGCAGCGATTCATGTTCCTGGGTTTACGCTATTGCCCGCCGGCTCCGGCTCATGCACAGTCGGGAGAGGGAGGAACCAATCCAATGAGCGAAGGTCCGTGAAACGCGCCTATGTCGCCGGCACGTTCGACACCAAGGCGCGCGAGCTTGCCTATATCGGCGACTGCCTGAAGGCCGAAGGTCTTGCCGTCACGCTGGTCGATCTCTCGACCTCGGGAGAATCCATGGCCGGCGCCGATATCAGTGCCCAGACGGTGGCGACCTTCCATCCGCTCGCGGCGAGTGCGGTGTTCACCGGCGAGCGCGGCAGCGCCGTCGCCCGCATGGCGGAAGCCTTCGCCATCTTCCTCAAATCGCGCGACGATCTCGGCGGCGTCATCTCGGCCGGCGGATCGGGCGCCACGGCACTGGCGACGCCGGCAATGCGCGCCCTCCCCGTCGGCGTGCCGAAGGTCATGGTCTCCACCATCGCGAGCGGCGATGTCCGGCCGCATGTCGGCTCCTCCGATATCGCGATGATCTACCCAGTCACCGACATATCGGGCCTCAACCGCATCTCCAGGCGGGTGCTCGCCAATGCGGCGGGCGCGCTCGCCGGCATGATGCGGGCCGAGCCGCCGGCAGGCGGGCAAGAGAAGCCGGCGATCGGCCTCACCATGTTCGGCGTCACCACGCAATGCGTGCAGATGGCGACGAAGCTGCTCGATGAGCAGTATGACTGCCTCGTCTTCCACGCGACCGGCAGCGGCGGGCAATCCTTCGAGGCGCTGGCGGGATCGGGCTTCTTCTCGGGCGTGCTCGACATCACCACGACCGAGATCGCGGATGAGATCGCAGGCGGCGTGCTGAGCGCCGGTCCCCATCGCCTCGATGTCTTTGCCGAGCATGCCGTTCCCTATGTCGGCTCGGCGGGCGCTCTCGACATGGCGAATTTCTGGGGGATGGATACGGTGCCGGCGCCATTGCGCCAGCGCCAGCTCCATGTCCACAATGCCAATGTCACGCTGATGCGCACGACGCCTGAGGAGAATGCGCGGATCGGCCGGTTCATCGCGCAGAAGCTCAACCGCATGAAAGGGCAAGTGCGCTTCCTGCTGCCGATGAAAGGCGTCTCGGCGCTCGACCAGGAAGGCAAGCCGTTCTTCGACCCCGCGGCCGATGCGGCGCTCTTCGCGGCGATCGAGAATGATTTCCAGACCTCGCAATCTCATCAGCTGCGCAAGCTGCCCTTCCACATCAATGATGCCCAATTCGCCGAAGCGCTGGTCACGGCGTTCCGCGAGATCACGGAGAACCCATGAGCCGTTTCAAGCGTGAAGAGCTGGTCGCCCGTTTCAACGCCATGATCAAGCGTGGAGAGCCGATCATCGGCGGTGGCGCCGGCACCGGCCTTTCGGCCAAGGGCGAGGAGGCGGGCGGCATCGACCTCATCATCATCTATAATTCCGGACGCTACCGCATGGCGGGCCGGGGCTCGCTTGCCGGCATGATGGCCTATGGCAATGCCAATGACATCGTGCTCGACATGGCGAAGGAGGTGCTGCCGGTGGTGAAGCAGACCCCGGTGCTGGCCGGCGTCAACGGCACCGATCCCTTCTGCATCTTCGATGATTTCCTCGACCGGTTGAGCGCGCTCGGCTTCGCCGGCATCCAGAATTTCCCGACCGTCGGCCTGTTCGATGGAAGGATGCGCGCCAATCTCGAAGAAACCGGCATGGGCTATGGGCTCGAAGTCGACCTCATCCGGCTGGCGCATCAAAAGAACCTGCTGACCACGCCCTATGCCTTCACGGTGGCGGAAGCGGAAGCGATGACCAGGGCCGGTGCGGACATCCTGGTCTGCCATATGGGCCTGACCACGGGCGGCGCCATCGGGGCTTCGACGGCTTTCACGCTTGAGGACAGCGCCCGGCTCATCAACGAGATGATCAAGGCGGCGCGCAAGATCCGCGACGACATCATCATCCTCTGCCATGGCGGGCCGATCGCCGAGCCGGAAGATGCCCGTTTCATCCTCAGGAGCTGCCCCGGCTGCCATGGTTTCTATGGCGCGTCCTCGATGGAGCGCCTGCCGGTGGAACGCGCGCTCATCGAGCAGACGCGGAAGTTCAAGGCGATCGGGAAGTAACCCTCCCCCTTGCGGGGAGGGTCGATGCGAAGCGTCGGGGTGGGGGTCCGGTGGTATTTCCGTGATCCTTCAAACGATGAGTGACGCCGTCTCTGTGACACCGCCCGACCCCCACCCCTAACCCCTCCCCGCAAGGGGGAGGGGAACTGAAATGCGCAGAACGAGGCCGCTGTAAGGGAAGATTCACCATTGTCGGGTCAAATCAGACCTGCCGGAGCGCGCATCCGGCCCTACGGCTATGAAGGTCCTGTCCCGATGCTTAATCATTCCTTAACCGGTCTCGCAGTCGCCACGGCCCTGCTGGCGCTCACCGCGCCTGCCTTGGGTGCCAGCGACATCGTCATCCAGGCCGACCAGGCGAAGATCATCGCCGTCTCCGGCCAGCCCGGCACCGTGGTGGTCGGCAATCCGAGCATTGCCGATGTCACCGTGCAGGACGACCGGGTCGTGCTGATGGGCCGCAATTACGGCGTCACCAATCTCATCATCCTCGACCGCGAAGGCAACCAGCTCGCCGCTCTCGACGTCACCGTGCAGATCACCGACAAGAACGCCGTCCAGGTGTTCAAGGCGGGCGGGCGCATGACGCTGGCCTGCGCGCCGATGTGCGAGCAGACCCTGCAAGTGGGCGATGATTCGACCAGGGTGTTCGACCCGCTGACCCGGCAGATGCAGACCAAGAGCGACATCGCCAGCGGCAACGCCAAGGCGCAGTGAAGCGCCTCGCTCAAGCTGTCTAAAATTTTATTGAATTTGTTCAACCCGCTCTAATGGCGAGTTGATAGACGAGACCGGTACAGCTGAGAGGCGAGACGGATTTCCATGAAGCGGGGCAAGACGCGGGGACTGGCGAGGCTCATCCGGCATTTCGGCCGGCGGGAAGAGGGTGCGACGGCGGTTGAGTTCGCCCTGGTGGCCGGCCCGTTCTTCGCGCTCCTCCTTGTCATCTTCGAGACCGCGGTCGTGCTGTTCACCGATATTTCGCTGCAGAACGGCGTGACCGCCGCCTCGCGGCTGATCCGCACCGGCCAGGCGCAGAATATGAGCCTGGATTCCTTCCGCTCGGCGGTGTGCAAGAATGTCTTCTCCTATATCGACTGCAGCAAGATCCGCCTGGATGTCAGCAAGTCGGCGACCCAGCCGCCCGCCGGCGTCGATATGGATACGGTCAACGACAGCACCCCGCAGAGCTGGCAGAAGAGCGACCCGTCGGACTGGGTCCTGGTCCAGGCCCGCTATGACTGGAAATTGTTCATTCCGGCCCTGAGCCGGCTCAGCAATTACAGCAATGGCGAGGGCGAGCAAATGCGCCGCCTGACCGCCGGCGCCCTGTTCCGCAACGAACCCTTCGGCGGTTGAACCCATGAGCAAGACCCGTTCCTTACGAAACTTCCCGGCGAAGCTCGTGGGCTTCCTGCGCGATCCCGGGGGCGTGGCCGCCATCGAGATGGCAATCATCGCACCCCTGCTGCTGCTGCTCTATTTCGGCACCGTCGATGTCGCCAACTGGTTCATGGTGCATCGCCGCCTGGTGATCGCGGGCAGCACGCTCGCCGATCTCACCACCCAGAACGCCAACTCGATCACCGGCACCCAGATCAGCGCGTTCTGGACCGCCACCGGCAAAATCACCGAACCCTATCCGATCGAAAGCATCACGCTCACCGTGCGTGACTTCCGCGTCAACGGGACGACGGCCAAGCAGCAATGGCAGTACACGCAGCAGGTCGGCTCGCAACCGGACGCGCCGCCGCCGAACTGCGGCGCGGCCCGTGACGAAGCCGCCCTCCAGGGCCTGCGGGACACCGAAATGACCGATGCCAACGACATCGTCGTCGTGGAAGTCTGCACCTCGGTACCGCCCATCGCGCTGCAAATCATCGGCATCGACGAGCTCAACCTGCACTACCAGATCGCCATGCGGCCGCGCCTCAGCAAGACGATCGACTGCACCTCCGGCTGCAGCTGATCGCGGCTGGCAGGCCGGCCCGGCCTGGGCTATAAGCGCCCGCGCAACTTTCTTGATTTCGGGCGAAAGTGGATCTTCCCATCTTCCTGGCCGTGCTGGTCGCGGCCATCCTGCATGCGAGCTGGAACCTCCTGGTCAAGCTCGATCTCGACCGTTTCCTTGCCCTGCTCCTGATCTCCTGCCTGATGGGCGTCATGGGCCTTGCGATGCTCATGGTCTTTCCCTGGCCCAGGCCTGAAAGCTATCCTTACGTGCTCGCCTCGGGGCTCCTGCATACCGGCTACAATATCTTCCTGGCGCGCAGCTATCGCACCGGCGATCTGAGCCAGGTCTATCCGATCGCGCGCGGCACGGCGCCGCTCCTCACTTTCATCGGCGCCTGGGGGCTTGCCGGGGAATCCGTCACGCCGGTGGGGGCGCTCGGCATCCTCACCCTCGTCGCCGGCATCTGGCTCACCGTCCGGCCCGGCGGCAAGACGATCCGGCTCGACGGCATGACGCTGTTCTTCGCGCTCGGCACATCGGGCTTCATCGCCGCCTATACGATCGTCGACGGCTTCGGCGGACGCCTGTCGGGATCGGCCTCGGCCTATGCCGGGCTGCTCTTCCTGCTCGACGGGCTGTTCATGGTCGCCGTGGCGCTCATGACCCGCGGGCCCAGGGCCTTCGTCCAAATCCTCCCCTCCTGGAAAAGCGGGGCCGCCGGTGCCGTGCTCTCGGCCGGCGCCTACTGGATCGTCATCTGGGCGATGAGCCTGGCGCCCATCGCCGCGGTGGCGGCCTTGCGCGAGACCAGCATCCTGTTCGTCATGCTGATGTCGGCGCTGGTCCTCAAGGAGAAGGTGACGGGGCTGCGGCTGATCGGCGCCATACTGATCGTACTGGGCGCGGTGGCGCTCAGGCTCTCATGATTCGCGTGACTGACGTCAGGCCGTCACTCGCGTGTCATAAATTAAGGCCACGTTAAGCTCACCAGGAAGCGTCAGTCGCGTTCCCTTTTCCTGGCATCACCCGACTGCCCGCCATGCCGGCGCCACCTTCTCATCCTCAGCCCCTTAAAGGTCCGCGCCCGGCATGGCTCTTTTCCCGTGGCCGGGCTTGCCCCGCCAACGGTTGGACTGGATGGCCGTCTCAAGGGCGGCCATGACGAGCTGAGAGAAATCCCTTCATCCGCGCGAGCGCTTCCCTGAGCTCGGCCTCGCTCGCGGCATAAGAGAGGCGCAAATAGCCGGCGCCATTGTCGCCGAAGCTCTCGCCCGGGATCAGCGCCACATGCGCCTCGTTGAGGAGATCGCGCGCCAGATCGCGTGACGCCCGGCCCGTACCCTTCACATTGGGAAAGGCATAGAAGGCGCCGCCCGGCATGCGGCAGCTGACGCCCGGCAGCGCATTCAATCCGTCGACCACGATCTGCCGGCGCTTCTCGAAGCTCCTGCGGAAGCCCTCGATCTCGTCCATCGGCCCGGTCATGGCGGCAAGCCCCGCCATCTGGGCCGCGACATTGACGCAGGAATGATCGACGGTGATGAGCTTCCTCACATGATCGACAAGCGCTTTCGGCCAGATGCCGAAACCCAGCCGCCAGCCGGTCATGGCGAAGGTCTTCGACCAGCCATCGAGGATGATGGTGCGGTCGCGCAATTCGGGAAAGGCGAGGAAGCTCGTGAATTTGGCGCCGGAGAAGACGAGGTGACTGTAGATCTCGTCAGAAAGGATCGCGACATTGGGGTGTTTCGCGAGGCCGTGCGCCAGCTTCTCGATCTCCCTGGCATCGACGACGCCACCGGTCGGATTGGCTGGCGAGTTGACCATGATGAGGCGCGTCCGGGGCGTGATGAGCGAAAGCACCTCCTCGGCATCGAAGCCGAAATCCTTGTCCTCGCGGATCGGATAAGGCACGCCCTTCGCACCGCCCGAGCGGATCGCCTCGCGATAGGGCGGAAAACCGGGATCGGGATAGAGGATCTCGGTCCCCGGCCCGCCAAAGAGAAGACAGGCGAAGTAGAAAGTGACCTTGCCGCCCGGCACGATAACGACTTCATCCGGCGTGACCGGCACCTTGAAGCGGCCCTCGATATGCGCCGCGACCGCTTCGCGCAAAGGCAGGATGCCGATCGGCGTCGTATAGCCATGCGGCCCGTCGCGCACCGCTTTCTCCGCTGCTTCCAATATGTGGCGCGGCGGCGAGAAGTCCGGCTGGCCGATGCCGAGATTGATGACAGGCGCACCCTTGGCCTTCAGCGCCAGCGCGCGATCGAGGACGGCGAAGGCGCCCTCCTCTTCGATGACGGTGATATTGGGATTGAGGTTCAGCATGTCTCGCAACTTTTCGGGGTGATGCTTTATGTGACGTCGTCTATGGCCGGGTCAAGCAAATGGCTGACATTGCGGCCGCCATGACCCGTGGCGACCGCATTGGCGAATATCTGCTCTACTGCCTGGGTGAGCGGCGTCAACTGTCCGAGCTCTTCGGCAAGGCTCGCATAATAGCCGATGTCCTTGGCGGCATTGGCGAGCGAGAATTTATAGCCGTCGAAATCACCGGCAAGCGCTGCATCCATCATCTTGCGCAGCACGCCCGAATTGCCCGAGCCGTTCTGCATCACCTCATAGAGGTCCTTCCAGTCGACCTGCGCCAAATGCGCGGCCTTGAAGGATTCCGCCACGAGCCCGATCATGCCGATCACCAGATAGTTCGAGATGAGCTTCGCCACATGGCCCGACCCCGGCGGACCGAAATGCCGCAGCCGGCTCGCATAGCAGGAAATGACCGGCGTGATCGCAGCCAAGGTCCCCGCATCGGCGCCGACCAGCACCCCCACATCCTTCTTCGCCACCTGCTCGGGCCCGCCCGCCATCGGCGCATCGGCATAGCCTATCCCAAGATGGGCGAGCTCGCGCGCCAGACGGCGCGTCGTCTCGGGATTCGTCGTGCCGGTGTCGATGACGATCTGGCCGCGCCGCAAATGGGGCTTCAGGCCGGCCACCGTCTCCTCCACCACCCTGGCGGTGGTGAGGCAGAGGATGATCACGTCGCTCTGTTGCGCGAGACCCGCCAGATCCTTCGCTTCATGCGCACCCCTGGCCAGCAAGGGATCGATGAAGACACGGTTGCGATGCGCCATGAGCCACAATTCATGGCCGGCGGCCAAAAGGTGTCCGGCCATGCCGGAACCCATGAGGCCAAGACCCACAAATCCAATCTTCATTTCGCGTCCTTTCGCGTCCGGGCGTGTGTTCCCCATTCGCATCGGATCATCCGAAAACCGCTGCACAGCTTCCGGTCCGATGCTATAGCTTCCGCCGCCGCAAATCGGGAGAGGTTACCCTAATGACACTGCACAAGAATTTCATCAATGGCGAATGGGTCGAGGGCGGGAACGCCAAGGACAATATCAATCCGTCCGACCTGTCCGACATCATCGGCTCCTATGCGCAAGCGAGCCAGGGTGACGCAGAGGCCGCCATCGCCGCCGCCAAGGCCGCCGCTCCGCAATGGTCGCAGACGACGCCGCAGCAGCGCGCCGATATTCTCGAAGCGGTGGGCGTCGAGCTTCTGGCGCGCAAGGACGAGATCGGCAAGCTGCTCGCGCGCGAGGAAGGCAAACCGCTCGGCAATGGCGTCGCCGAGACGATGCGGGCCGCCCAGATCTTCAAGTTCTTCGCGCAGGAAGCCTTGCGGCTCGAAGGCGTGGCCATCGCCTCGGTGCGGCCCGGCGTCGATGTCACCGTCACGCGCGAGCCCCTGGGCGTGGTCGGCCTGATCTGCCCATGGAATTTCCCGATCGCCATCCCGGCCTGGAAAATGGCGCCGGCGCTTGCCTTCGGCAACACGGTCGTGTTCAAGCCGGCCGATCTGGTGCCGGGCTCGGCCTGGGCGCTGGTGGAGATCCTCTCGCGCGCGGGCCTGCCCAAGGGCGTCGTCAACCTGGTGATGGGCAAGGGCTCGGTGGTCGGCCAGGCGATGCTCGATTCCAAGGATGTCAATGCGATCTCCTTCACCGGCTCGGTCGCGACCGGCGCCCGGGTGGCGCAGGCCTGCGCCATGCGCGGCGCCAAGTTCCAGCTTGAAATGGGCGGCAAGAATCCCTTCATCGTCCTCGACGACGCAAATCTCGACGTCGCGGTCGCGGCCGCTGTCGATGGCGCCTTCTACCAGACCGGCCAGCGCTGCACCGCCTCCTCGCGCCTCATCGTGCAGAGCAAGATCCACGACGCCTTCGTCACCAAGACGGTCGAGGCGCTGAAGGCGCTCAAGGTCGATCACGCGCTGAAGGACGGCACGCAGGTCGGCCCCGTCGTCGATGAGAACCAGCTCGCCCAGGATCTCACCTATATCGATGTCGGGCGCCATGAAGGCGCCGAGCTCGCCTGGGGCGGCGAGCTGCTCAACCGCGACACCAAGGGCCATTATCTGAGCCCGGCCCTGTTCGTGAATACCGACAACAAGATGCGCATCAACCGCGAGGAGATCTTCGGGCCGGTTGCCTCGGTGATCAAGGTCGACAGCTATGAGGAGGCGCTCTCGGTCGCCAATGACACGGCCTTCGGGCTTTCCTCCGGCATCGCCACCTCGTCGCTCAAACATGCCACCCATTTCCGCAGGAACTCGGCGGCCGGCATGGTGATGGTCAATCTGCCGACGGCGGGCGTCGACTATCACGTGCCCTTCGGCGGACGAAAAGGCTCGAGCTATGGCCCGCGCGAGCAGGGAAGGCATGCGGCGGAATTCTACACCGCGATCAAGACGGCCTATACGAACGCGCTGTAAGCAATTCGTCATCCCGGCGAAAGCCGGGACCCCCTGAATAGAATAAGGCGGGCGGCGCTTCCCCAGCTTCACTTATTTAATGGGTCCCGGCTTTCGCCGGGATGACAGTATATATTCTTGAGGCGACAGTCCTCAGGTAACCACCACATCGAGCGCCGAGAGCCTGGCAATCTCACCATGGAGCTTGTCGCCGCGCTTGACGGCGGCAACGCCCGCGGGCGTGCCGGTGAAGATCAGGTCGCCGGGCGCCAGGAGGAAGAGCTGCGAGAGCTCGGCGATGATATCGGCGACCGGCCAGATCATGTCGGCAAGATCGGCCGACTGGCGGCGCTCGCCATTCACATCGAGCGTGATGGCGCCCTTGACCAGATAACCCGACTGCTCGACGGGTGTGATGGCGCTGATGGGTGCCGCGCGATCGAAAGCCTTGCCGGCCTCCCAGGGGCGGCCCGCCTTCTTCGCCTCGGCCTGGAGGTCGCGGCGCGTCATATCGAGGCCGACCGCAAAGCCATAGATGATGTCCCGGGCCTTGGCCGCCGGGATATTGCCGCCGCCCGCCTTCAATGCCACCACCAGCTCGATCTCGTGATGCACGTCGGACGACACGGTCGGATAGGGAAAAACGCCGTCGGTGACGATCGAATCCGCCGCCTTCTGGAAGAAGAACGGTTTCTCCCGCCTGGGATCATGGCCCATCTCGCGCGCATGCTCGGCATAGTTACGGCCGACGCAGTAGAGCCGGCGCACCGGAAAGCTGCGACGCGTACCGGCCACCGGCACGGCAGGCTGGGGTGCCAAGTCGACAACATAGTCCATGATGCGTTCGCGGAGATTCATGTGAGCTTTATCCCTCTGTCGCGAAAGGACGCCCTTGTAGCGTCAGCGGTTCCATTCAAATCGATGGCACGCGAGGCTTCTTCGACCACGATCGTGTCAAAACCGTGAGAGCGCGCGTCTTCCGCCGAATAGCGGACACAATAATCGAAGGCGAGGCCGACGCAAGTGACGCGGGTGAGCTGGCGCTCGCGCAAATAGCCGAGGAGGCCGGTCGGCGTCTTGTGATCGTTCTCGAAGAAGGCGGAATAGGAGTCGATCTCCGGACGGAAGCCCTTGCGGATGATGAGCCCGGCATGGGGAATGTCGAGCTCCGCATGAAAGCGGGCGCCGTCGCTGTCCCAGGTGCAGTGATCGGGCCACAGGGTCTGCGGGCCATAGGGCATGGCGACCGTGGAAAAGGGCGTTTTGCCCGGATGCGAGGAGGCAAAGGAGGAATGGCCTTCGGGATGCCAGTCCTGGGTCAGCACGACATGGCGGAAATCGCGCGCCAGCCGGTTGATCACCGGCACCACTTCGTGGCCGCCCGGCACGGCGAGCCGGCCACCCGGGCAGAAGTCGTTCTGCACGTCGATAACCAGGAGCACTTCGCCGTCGCGCTTCACCATGGCCAGCAGTCCTCGATCAGGGGCTTCGCGTGTTATGCTAGATTGCAATGAACCGCAATGCTTAAAGATCGGTAATGGGCCTCGTTCAACTCGACCATATACAGCTCGCCATGCCGGAAGGCCGGGAAGACGACGCCCGGCATTTCTATGAGGGCCTGCTTGGCCTCGCCGAGGTGGAGAAGCCGGAGAATCTCAGGAAGCGGGGCGGCTGCTGGTTCGAGAAGGGCGGAATCAAGGTCCATCTCGGCGTCGAGAAGGATTTCCGCCGCGCCCGCAAGGCGCATCCGGCCTTCCTGGTCAGCGATCTGGCGGCGCTGGCGGCGCGACTCGAAGCGGCGGGCGTCGCCATGAAGCGCGACGAGCCGCTCGAGGGGTATGACCGGGTCTATGTCGATGACCCGTTCGGCAACCGGATCGAGCTGATGGAATTGAAGTAACCCCTCTTCCGTCATCCCGGCGAGAGCCGGAACCCCCTGAATAAGAAAAGCCGGGCGGCGCTGCTCGCACTTCACCAGTCTAATGGGTCCCGGCTTTCGCCGGGATGACGACTGAAGTGATTGCTACACCTTCGTCCACTTCCCGTTCCTGGCCGAGGACTTCTTGCAGGCTTCGATGAAGGCCATGCCGGCGACGCCGTCCTCGATGCCGGGGAAGGTGACGTCCTTGTCGGCCTTCTTGCCCGCGCGCCTGGCGATGATGGCGCGCGCCGCCTCGGCATAGATATTGGCGAAGCCTTCGAGATAGCCTTCCGGATGGCCGGGCGGCACGCGGGTGACGCGGCCTGCCGCGGCGCCTGAGCCGGCGCCACCCCTTGTGATCAGCCGTTTCTCCTGGCCGAAGGGGGTGAACCAGAGATAATTCGGATCGACCTGGGTCCAGTCGAGCCCGCCCCTGGTGCCATAGACGCGCAATCTCAATCCGTTTTCATTTCCAGGCGCTACCTGGCTCGCCCACAGCATGCCGCGGGCGCCGTTCCTGAAGCGCAGCATCACATTCACATTGTCGTCGACCTTGCGGCCCTTGACGAAGCTCGTCATGTCGGCCGAGAGCTCATCCAGCGTGAGGCCCGAGACGAAGCTTGCGAGCTGATAGGCGTGGGTCCCGATATCGCCAATGGCGCCGCCACCCGACTGCTTGGGATCGGTGCGCCAGGCGGCCTGCTTCTGGCCGGACTTCTCGATGTCCTCGGTGAGCCAGTCTTGCGGATATTCGACCTGGACGAGACGGATCTGGCCCAGCTCACCCTTCGCCACCATCTCGCGCGCCTGGCGGATCATCGGGTAGCCGGCGTAATTATGGGTGAGCGCGAAGACGACGTTCTTCTTCTTCAGCAAGGCCGCGAGCGACTTCGCCTCTTTCAGCGAAATGGAGAGCGGCTTGTCGCAGATCACATTTATGCCCGCCTCGATGAAGGCTTTCGCCGCCGGCACGTGGATATTGTTGGGCGTCACGATGGCGACCGCCTCGATGCCGTCCTTGCGCTTTGATTCCGCCTTCGCCATCTCGGCGTAGTCGGAATAGATGCGATCAGGGGCGAGGCCCAGCTCGGCACCCGAAGCTTGAGAACGCTCCGGGCTCGAGGACAGGGCGCCGGCAACGAACTCATATTTGTCATCCATGCGCGCGGCGAGGCGATGAACCGCGCCAATGAAGGCGCCCTGCCCGCCGCCCACCATGCCGAGCCTGATGCGCCCGCCCGCTTTGGCGTCGCTGCGTCCTTCGATGGCCATAGTCTCTTCTCCCTCCTGAATGCCGCTTGACTATATGCCCAGCATGCGCTGGACCTGCTTCTTGTCGATGGCGCGGGCGGTGAAATCATCGAAGGACTTTTCCGTCACCTTGATGATATGGCTTTCGATGAAGGGGGCTCCTTCCGCCGCACCCTGGCCCGAATCCTTGAGGCAGCATTCCCATTCGAGCACCGCCCATGAGTCATAGTCATGAGCGGCGAGCTTGGAGAAGACCGCGCCGAAATCGACCTGGCCGTCGCCCAGCGAGCGGAAGCGGCCGGCGCGGTTGATCCAGGGCTGGAAGCCCGAATAGACGCCCTGGCGGCCATCCGGATTGAACTCGGCGTCCTTCACGTGAAACGCCTTGATGCGCTCATGATAGATGTCGATGAAGGCCAGATAATCGAGATGCTGCAGGACGAAATGCGAGGGATCGTAATTGATGCAGCAGCGCTTGTGGTTCTTCACGGCGCCTAGGAACATCTCGAAAGTGGCGCCGTCGAACAGATCCTCGCCCGGATGGATCTCGTAGCAGACATCGACACCGTGCTTGTCATATTCATCGAGGATGGGCGTCCAGCGCTTCGCCAGCTCCGCGAAGGCCATCTCGATCATGCCGGCCGGGCGCTGTGGCCAGGGATAGAGGAAGGGCCAGGCGAGCGCGCCCGAGAATGTCACATGCGCGTCAAGCCCCAGATTGCGCGACGCCCTGGCGCCATGCATGACCTGCTCGACCGCCCATTTCTGCCGTTCCTTCGGCTTGCCATGAACGGCGGCGGGGGCGAAATTGTCGAAGGCCTCGTCATAGGCCGGATGCACGGCAACGAGCTGGCCCTGCAAATGAGTGGAAAGCTCGGTGATCTCGATGCCGTGCTTCCTGGCGACGCCCTTGATCTCGTCGCAATAGGTCTTCGATTCGGCGGCCTTCCTGATGTCGAAGAGACGCCCGTCCCAGCTCGGGATCTGCACGCCCTTATAGCCGAGGCCCGCCGCCCATTTGCAAATGCTGTCCCAGGAATTGAAGGGCTTCGCATCGCCCGCGAACTGGGCCAGGAAGATCGCCGGGCCCTTGATGTTCTTCGCCATAAACTCCTCCCTAGATTATTCGTTCAATTGATCCGCTACTTATGAGCCGCAAGCGAGTGAAACCCTCTCCCTTTCGTCATGGCCGGGCTTGACCCGGCCATCCAGATTCGACGCCATACAGCCATTGCATGGAGGGGCTGGATGGCCGCCTCGAGGGCGGCCATGACGAGTTGGGTAAGCATCATACCCTAGAGATAAGAGTTCACCAGATTTTCGAGATATTCCTGTCTTCCGGAGACGGGCTTGGGCTCGATGCCGTCCTTCAGCACGCGGCCGGCAATATCGGCGAGGCTTTCCTTGCCGGCAAGCATCGCCTGGTTCTTCGGCTCGTTCCATTTGGCATAGCGCTTGTCGACTTCGGCCTTGAGACGGCCATCCTCGACCATCTTCGCCGCCATGATCAAAGCGCGGGCGCAGGCATCCATCGAGCCCACATGGGCATGGAGGAGGTCATCGGGATCGAGCGACTGGCGCCTGATCTTGGCGTCGAAATTCATGCCGCCGGTGGTGAAGCCGCCGGCCTTGATGATCTCATAGAGGGCGAGCGCCAGCTCCGGCACGTTCATGGCGAACTGATCGGTGTCCCAGCCAACCTGGTTATCGCCGCGGTTGAGGTCGATCGAGCCGAAAATGCCGAGCGCCGAAGCGAGCGCGATCTCATGCTCGAAAGTGTGGCCGGCGAGGATCGCGTGGTTCTGCTCGACATTGACCTTCACCTCCTTCTCGAGGCCATTGGCCTTGAGGAAGCTGTAGACGGTCGCGACATCGTAGTCATACTGATGCTTGGTCGGCTCCTGCGGCTTGGGCTCGATCAGGATAGGGCCCTTGAAGCCGATCTTGTGCTTGTAGTCGACGACGAGATTGAGGAAGCGCCCGGCCTGGGCAAGCTCGCGCTTCAGGTCGGTGTTGAGCAGCGTCTCATAGCCTTCGCGCCCGCCCCACATGACATAGTTCTCACCGCCCAGTTCTTTCGTGACATCGAGACAGTGCTTAACCTGGGCGGCGCAATAGGCAAAGACATCGGGATCGGGATTGGTGGCGGCCCCCGCCATGAAGCGGCGGTTGGAGAACATATTGGCGGTGCCCCACAGGAGCTTGACGCCCGTCTGGTCCATCTTCTTGAGCAGATGGTTCGCAATGGCCGAGACATTGCGGTTGAATTCCTTCAGCGATGAACCTTCCGGCGCGATGTCGAGATCATGGAAGGCGAAGAAAGGAACATTCAGCAGACGCAGCGTCTCGAACATCACATCGGCCTTCTGGCGCGCGTGATCCATCTGGTCGCCGGCCTGGTGCCAGGGCCTGAGGAAGGTCTCGCCGCCAAAGGGATCGAGGCCCGGCCAGCACAAAGTGTGCCAGTAGCACACCGCGAAGCGCAGATGCTCGGCCATGGTCTTGCCGAGAATCTTGCGCTTGGGATCATAATAGCGGAAGGCCAGCGGGTTGCTGCTCTCCGGTCCTTCATATCTGACCGGCTCACTTACGGAATAGAAACGCATCTAGATCTCCCGGATGGATGGATAGATTTTGACATAGCGGCCATAGGCCGCCTCATAGGCGTCACGCGCGCGGGCTTCGGGCTTGATGGTCCTGGCGATGCGCGGGGGCGTGCACACCTTCCTGAAATCGGCGCCGGTCGCCGCAATGAGGCCAAGCCGCGCCGCCCCGAAGGCGCCGCCGAAATCGCCATCGGCCGGCACATCGACCGGAAGACCTAGCGCGGTGGCGATGATCTTGAGCCACAATTCCGAGCGCGTGCCGCCGCCGACCGCCATCACGCGCGACATGTCGGTGCCTGCCGCCTTCAAGGCTTCGAGGCTGTCGCGGAAAGCGAAAGCAACGCCGTCGAGCACCGCGTGGGTCAGGATCTTCGCATCCGTCTCATGGCCGATTCCCATGGCAAGGCCGCGGATCTGGGCGTCGGCGACCGGGGTGCGCTCGCCCGAGAGATAGGGCAGGAACAAAGCGGGCGAGGGACCTGAAAGCGACTTGCCGAGGGCGGCGGTGAGCTTCGGCGCCGGCGTCCTGAGCAAACCTGCCAGCCATTCGAGGCTCGCGGTGGCCGACAGGATGACGCCCATCTGGTGCCAGGCATCGGGCACCGCATGACAGAAGGCGTGAACGGCGCGCGCCGCATTGGGCATGAAGCGCTCATTGGAGACGAAGAGCACGCCCGAGGTGCCGAGCGACACGAAGGCCTGGCCAGGTGTGACCGCGCCGATGCCGCAGGCCGATGCCGGATTGTCGCCGCCGCCGCCCGCGACCACCGGGCGCTTCGGCATGCCCCAGGCTTTCGCCACTTGCGGTGTCAACCGGCCGGTCGCCTCGGTGCCTTCATAGAGCTTCGGCATCTGGTCGCGCGACACGTCGGTGGCGGCGAGAAGCTCATCCGACCAGGCGCGCCTGGCGATATCGAGCCAGAAGGTGCCCGAGGAATCGGACATGTCGGAGGCGTGCTCGCCCGTCATGCGCAGGCGCACATAATCCTTGGGCAGCAGCACCTTCGCCACTTTCTCGAAGACGCGCGGCTCGTGCTTCTTCACCCAGACGAGCTTGGGGGCGGTGAAGCCGGCCAAGGGAATATTGCCGGCGATTTTTCGCGCCCGCGGCTCACGCGCCTCGATGTCATGGCATTCGGCGAAGGAACGCGCATCGTTCCACAGGATTGCCGGGCGCAACACCTTGTCCGCCTTGTCGAGCAAGGTGGCGCCGTGCTGCTGGCCGGAAAGACCGATGCCCTCGACCGCAGCAATCGCCTTGGGCTTCTGTTTCGCAATGGCCTTGACCGCCGCGGTGCAGGCCTTCCACCAGTCGTCCGGCGCCTGTTCCGACCAGCCTGGCCTGGGGCGCGATACCTTGAGTGGCGAGGTGGCGCTGGCAATGATGCGCTGGCGCCCGTCGATGAGGATCGCTTTGACGCCGGAAGTGCCGATATCGAGGCCGAGATACATGGGTGCTAGCTCACGGAAGGTTGTCGCGCAGGAAGATGTCGATGCGGATGCGCTCCTGCGCCTCGACCAGAGGCGCATTGTCGGCCTTGGCGAGGAGGACGCGCACTGCGCTGCGCACCTCGTGGCCGGCATCCTGATTGATGATCGCATCGACCGTGCCCCTGATCAACGCCTTGCGCGCGTGATCGGTGAGCTCATGGGCGATGAAGACGATGTCGCGGTCGCGCCGGGCTTTCTCGAGCGCCGCAATGATGCCGCGGGTGCCGCCGCCGGCATTGTAGAGGCCGATGAGATGCGGATGCTCCTTCAGGAGCTGGGTCGTCACTTCCTCGACACGCTGCCAGTCGTCGCGGCCTTCGCGCACCGGCAGGATCGCAAGATGCGGATATTCATGGGTCACGATCTGCTCGAAGCCGAACTGGCGCTCGATGTGATCGCGCAAGGCGAGCGAGCCCGCGATCAGGCCGACCTCGCCCTTGCGGCTCCCTAAGAACTTGCCCATGAGGCTCGCGGCAGTGCGTCCGGCGGAGGTGTTGTCGATGCCGGCATAATGCACGCGCTTCGAGCCCGGCACGTCGGAGACGAGCGTCACCACGGTGACGCCGCGCGCGGTCAAGCCGCTGATCGCCTCGCGCACGCTCGGATGATCGAGGGCGACGACCGCAACGCCGTCATAGATATCGCCGATCTGGTCGAGGGTCTGAGCCAGCGCATTGCCGTCGAACACATCGGTGAGGCGCGTGTCGATCACCACGCGCTCCGGCGCCATGCGCTCGGCGGCAGCCTGCACCTCCTCGCCCAGCGACACCATGAAGGTGTTGTTGCCGGTCGGCAGCACGAAGCAGAAATGATAATCGCGCGAGCGGGCGAGGCGGGCGGCGAGCCGGTCAGGCTGGTAATTGAGCTGGCGGATGGCGGCCTCGACGCGCTCCACCGTCACCTTGCGCACGCCGGTGCGGCGGTTGAGCACGCGGTCGACGGTGGCGACGCTGACGCCCGCCGAGTGGGCGACATCGAGGATCGTGATTTTTCCCATCGACCTGCACTTGACCTAGAGCGGGATGCGGAAAAGTGGAGGCCGGTTTTCCGCCTGAATCCCGCTCCACTTAATATGATCGATCACGTTCATGTCCTCTGGATTTGTCCAAATCCAGAGACATCGTGATCGATAGCGGCGATCTTGTCAATTTTTGATGTACGCCTATCAGATGTGCTGGAGAGCGGCGGCGCAGCCCTTGAAGGCGGGATAGTCGTCGACGATCACATAAAGCGGCACGGAATTGAGATCGAGGCGGCCTTTCTCCTCGAAGACACGGCGGAACGGACCTTTGCGCAACTCGCTCACGATCGAGGGCGCGATGCCGCCCGCCAGATAGACCCCGCCATGGGCCTGCATCATCATTGCGGCGTCACCGGCAAGGCGGCCCAGCCAGATGATGAAATGATCGAGCGTCTTCACCGCATCGGCATCGGTCCCGGCAAGGGCGGCCTGGAGAATGGCCTCGGGCGTCGTGAGCAAAGGCGCGCGGCCGGCCAGCCGCGCCAGCGTGATGTAGATCAGATGAAGCCCGCCGCCGGTGACGGCGAATTCCGATTCGAAGACGGTGCCGGGCGCGGTCATCGCTTCCCGGAGGTCGAATTCCTCACGGGTGACCACCGGCAAATTGACATGGCCGAGCTCGCCCGGCAGCGCCAGCCAGCCGCCCCTCGGCAAAGGCGCCAGCGCCGCCATGCCAAGCCCGGTGCCCGGCCCCAGCACCAGCTTGACGCTGGGCTTGGCAGGCTCGGTCCCGCCGATCTGGACGAGATCATCCCTGCCCAGATGCGGCAGCGACAGGGCCAGCGCTTCGAAATCATTCAGGATGACAAGCCGCTGGCAGTGGAGCGCCGCCTTGAGTTTCGTGCGGCTCACGATCCAGTCGCGGTTGGTGAGCGGGAATTCCTCTCCGGTGACGGGGCCCGCGACATCGATGGCCGCTGCCTCGAGATCTGAAATGCTCTGGCTTCTGAGATAGGCCGCGGCAACATCTTCGAGCGAGGCATAATCGTCATTCTTCAGTTTCTCGATGCGGGTGACCGCCATCGCGCCTTCCGCCACCAGGCCGAAGCGCGAATTGGTTCCCCCGATATCGCCCACCAGGCTGAGCTTCGTCATTCCACCCGTTCCATCCCCGCAATAACCGCAGCCATATAACGATAATTTGCCGCGTACAATGTCAGTGGCCCAATTGACAGCGCCAGAGCGCTTTGATCAACTGGTAAAAACCATAGCGGAGGAGGGAAATCATGCATCTGTCACGCCGACAAGTCTTGAGGCTCACCGGAGCGGCAGCTTCGTTGCCGCTCATCGGCTCGTTTCACGGCGCCGCCAGCGCCAAGGACGTCATCAAGACCGCCGCCATCTATACGGTGCCGGTCGAGCAGCAATGGGTGAGCCGCATCCACAAGGCGGCCCTTGCCGCCAAGGAGCGCGGCGACATCGAATACACCTTCTCCGAAAAGGTCGCCAATACCGACTATGAGCGGGTGATGCGCGAATATTGCGAGGCGGGCCACCAGCTGATCGTGGGCGAGGCCTTCGCGGTCGAAGATGCGGCGCGCGCCGTCGCCAAGGATTATCCCGACCGCGCCTTCCTGATCGGCTCCAGCTTCAAGCCCGATGCCGCCGCCAATCCCAATTTCGCGGTGTTCGACAATTACATCCAGGACGCGTCCTATCTCACCGGCATGATCGCCGGCGCCATGACGCAAAAAGGCAATATCGGCATGGTGGGCGGCTATCCGATCCCGGAAGTCAACCGGCTGATGCATGCCTTCATGGCCGGGGTGAAGGAGACGAAGCCCGACGCCAAGTTCCAGGTCGCCTTCATCGGCTCGTGGTTCGATCCGCCGAAAGCCAAGGAGACGGCCTTCGCGCAGATCGATGCCGGCGCCGACCTTCTCTATGCCGAGCGCTTCGGCGTGTCGGACGCGGCCAAGGAGCGTAAAGTTCTGGCGATCGGCAATGTGATCGACACGCAGGCGGATTATCCCGACACCGTCGTCGCCTCGGCGCTGTGGCATTTCGAGCCGACCCTCGATGCGGCGATCAAGGCGATCTCCGAAAAGGCCTTCAAGGCCGACGACTATGGGCAATATTCCTTCATGAAGGCCGGCGGCTGCAGCCTGTCGCCGCTCGGCACCTTCGAAGGCAAGGTGCCGGCCGATGTCGCCGCCAAGGTGAAGGCGCGCGAGGGCGAGATCAAATCCGGCGCCTTCACCGTCACGATCGACGATTCGGAACCGAAATCATCGTGATGCCAAACTGCCCTCTCCCCGCTTCAGCGGGGAGAGGGAGGGCCCCATTGCGAGAGCAATGGGAGGGTGAGGGGCCTATTGGGAAGTGCGCTCGATTACACGACCAAGGTGGATGAGCGGAATGTGGGTGAGGGAGTCTTTCAATGCACGATGCCCCTCACCCTTCCCGCTGCTGCGCAGCGGGCCCCTTCCCTCTCCCCGCTGAAGCGGGGCGAGGGTAAGTCATGACCGACACCGTCCTCCATCTCGATCGCATCTCCAAGCGCTTCGGAGCGCTTCTCGCCAATGACGCGATCTCCTTCGCGGTCGGGCGCGGCGAGATCGTGGCGCTGCTCGGTGAGAATGGCGCCGGCAAGACGACGCTGATGAATATCCTGTTCGGCCACTATGTCGCCGATGACGGATCGATCAGCGTGTTCGGCAAGCCCTTGCCGGCAGGCCAGCCTCATGCGGCAATCGCGGCCGGTGTCGGCATGGTGCATCAGCATTTCACCCTCGCCGACAATCTGACCGTGCTCGACAATATCATGCTCGGCACCGAGAAGCTGTGGCGGCCCGCCGCGCGAAAGGCGCAAGCCCGCCAGCGCCTCACCCGGCTGGCGCAGGATTTTGGCCTCGCCATCGAGCCCGACAGAACCGTGGCCGCGCTTTCAGTCGGCGAAAGGCAGCGCGTCGAGATCCTGAAAGCGCTCTATCGCGAAGCTCGTATCCTCATCCTCGATGAGCCGACCGCGGTGCTGACGCCGCAGGAAAGCCAGAGCCTGTTTGCGACGCTGAAGAAGCTGACGGCGCAGGGCCTCTCCATCATCTTCATCTCGCACAAGCTCAATGAAGTGCTGAGTGTCAGCGACCGCATCCTGGTGCTGCGCGCGGGCAAGCTCGTCGCCGAGCGCAAGACCCGGGAGACGAACCGCCAGGAGCTCGCCGAATTGATGGTCGGGCGGCCCATCGCCGAACCCAAGGTCGAGCCGCAGCCCTGCGGCGAGGTCCATATCGAGATCAGATCCGTCACGACATCCGACGGTCTCGACCAGGCCTCCCTCACGCTCCATGGCGGCGAGATCATGGGGCTGGCCGGCGTGTCGGGCAACGGCCAGACGGCGCTCGCCAATCTGCTCAGCGGCCTCAGCCGGCAGGCGAGCGGGTCCTTGCACATCTTCGGCCAGGATGCAGGCAACTGGACGCCCGATCGCATGACGATTGAGCGCATCGCCCGCATCCCGGAAGACCGCCATGCCGAAGGCCTCATCGCCGACATGTCGGTGACCGAGAATGTGATCGCCGAGCTTTACCGCGATCCGAGCCTCAACCGGCACGGCTTCCTCGACTGGGGCAAGGCGCATGAATTCGCGAAGGCCATCATCAAGCGGTTCGAGGTGAAATGCCCGTCGCCCCAGGCCCGCGTGCGGCTGCTGTCGGGCGGCAATATGCAGAAGCTGATCCTCGGGCGCACTCTGTCGCTCGATCCGCGTTTCATCCTGGCCTGCCAGCCGGCGCGCGGCCTCGATATCGGCGCCGTCACCTATGTGCATCAGCGGCTTCTCGCGGCGCGCAAGGCCCAAGCCTCGGTGCTGCTCATCTCCGATGATCTCGACGAGATCCTGGCGCTGGCGGACAGGATCGCCGTCATCTATCGCGGCCGCATCTCGGCGCCCGAGCCGCGCAAGGCCGTGACGATCAAGGAGCTCGGGCTCAAGATGGCGGGCCATGGCTTCGGCGAGGGAGAGGCCCATGCGGCTTGAGCCCCGCGAAGCGCCCTCGCTCGCCTTGACATTGGCCTATCCCACGCTGGCGATCCTCGCGGTGTTCGTCTTCGCCGGAATCCTGGTGAGCTTCAGCGGCGCCAATCCCTTCTCGGTCTTCACCCTTGTGCTCAAGGGCGCCGCCGGCTCGCAATTCGCCTTGTTCGAAACGCTGACGCGCGCGACACCGCTCATCTTCACCGGGCTCGCCGCCGCGGTCGCCTTCCGCGCCAAGCTCTGGAATATCGGGGCTGAGGCGCAGCTCTATATGGGTGCGGTGGCAACCGTCGTCTTCGGCACCGGCCTCCTGCCGCTGCCGGCGCCGCTGCTGATCCCCATCCTCATGATCGTCGCGGCGATCGCCGGCGCGCTCACTCTGCTGGGCCCGGCCTTCCTCAAAGTGCGCTTCGGCGTCGATGAGGTGGTGACGACGCTGCTGCTCAATTTCATCATCGTGCTGTTCGTCAGCCTGCTGCTCGAAGGCCCGCTGAAGGATCCGATGGGACTGGGCTGGCCGCAGACCAAGAAAGTCATCGCCGAGGCGCAATTGCCGAAGCTCATCCAGGGCAAGCGATTGCATGCGGGCTTCATCCTGGCGCTCATCGCCGCCTTCGCCGTGTGGATCATCAATGCGCGCATGGCGCTCGGCTACGAGATGAAGGCGGTGGGCTTCAATCCGCGCGCGGCGCGCTTCGCCGGCATGAAGGTCGACCGCATCATGCTGAAGACGGCGCTGCTGTCGGGCGGACTTGCGGGGCTTGCCGGTCTTTCGGAAGTGGCGGGCCTCAAGGGCAATCTCACCCTCGATCTGTCGCCGGGCTTCGGCTATGCCGGCATCGTCGTCGCCATGCTGGCGCTGCTGCACCCCCTGGGCGTCGTCGCCGCGGCGATCTTCGTCGCCGGCATCTTCGTCGGCGCCGATGCGATGAGCCGGCAGGCGCAGGTGCCGAGCTATATCGCGCAGGTGATGGTGGCGGCCGCCCTTCTCGCCATGGTCACGGCGCTGATGTTCACCCGCTACCGGATCCGGTGGAAATAGATGGACGCGCTCGATATCCTCTTCTCCGCCAGCCTGTGGGCTGCCGCCATCCGCATCGCCTCGCCGCTGATCTTCGCGACCCTGGGCGAGCTCATCTCGGAACGCGCCGGCGTGCTCAATCTCGGCATCGAGGGCATCATGACGGTCGGCGCCTTTGCCGGCTGGTTCACCGTCTATCAGGGCGGCGATCTGTGGCTCGGTGTGGTGGCGGCGGCGCTGGCGGGCTCTGCCTTCGGCCTCCTGCATGCGATGCTGGTGGTGCCGCTCGGCCTGTCGCAGCATGTGACCGGCATCGGCATCACGCTCTTCGCGGCGAGCCTCACTTACTACACCTACCGGCTCGCTTTCCCGGAAGTGACGTCGCCGCCCAAGATCGAGCCTTTCGCACCGTGGCCCGTTCCGGTCCTCTCCGACATTCCGTTTCTCGGCGAGGCGCTGTTCCGCCAGACGCCGCTGACCTATCTTGCCTTCATCGCGGCAGGGCTCGTCGGCTGGTTCCTCTATCGCACGCCCGCCGGGCTTGCGGTGCGCACCGCGGGCGAGAATCCGGCAGCCGTCGAAGCGCAGGGCATCGATGTGACGCGGGTGCGCATCATGGCCGTGGTGGCGGGCAGCGCGCTCATGGGCATCGGCGGCGCCTTCCTGACGCTGTCCGCCTTCAACTCCTTCTATTTCGAGATGGTCAATGGCCGGGGCTGGATCGCCATCGCGCTCGTCGTCTTCGGCTCGTGGCGGCCGGGCAAGGCGCTGCTCGGCGCCCTGCTGTTCGCCGCCTTCGATGCCTATCAGCTGAGATTGCAGCAGCTTGCCGGCATATTCGTGCCCTATCAGATCTTCCTAATGCTGCCCTATGCGCTCTCGATCCTGGCGCTCATCCTCATGTCGCGCCGCGCTTCCTATCCGCGCGCGCTGATGATTCCCTATCGCAAGGGGGAGAGATAGACCCCACCCCCGCCTCACGGCGGACCCTCCCCACTTCGCGGGGAGGGAGTGCTGTTCAGCGGGCGCTTTTGGGGAAAGCGGGCAGCTTGGCGATATCGTTCTCGTCATGCTGGATGATGATCTTGGCGCCGAGATTTTTCGCGATGGATGTCAGGCGGTCCATCGAGGCCAGGCTTTGGGCGCGATCCCAGTTGAAGGGCGGCACGCCGCGATTGGCAAGCTGCTCCTCGAAATGCACGACGTCGCCGGACAAGAGGACGGGGCCGCTCTCGGCCAAGCGCAGCAGCAGGCTCGTCTCGCCCGGCGTATGGCCCGGCATCTTCAGGACGACGACGCTGCCATCGCCGAAGACATCGTGATCGCCCGACACGGGCTCGACCTTCGATTTCCCCGAAAGCCAGGGCTGCAGCAGCTTCGGCTCGACGCCGAAAGGCGGCGGCGGCAGTTTCAGCGCGTCGAAATCGGGCTTACCGATCAGCAGCACGGCATCCGGAAAAGCCGCCGCCTGGCCGACATGATCGAAATGATAGTGGCTGATGCCGATATAGCCGATCTGCTCGGGCTTCACGCCGATTTTCGCGAGCTGGCTTGGAATATCGATCGTAAGCGACGGCACAATGGGCGCCTTGGCGTCGGGCTTGGAGCCGATCAGCGCCGCCGGCAGGCCCGTGTCCCACAGCATATATTGCTTGTCATGACGGATGAGATAGCAGCTGTCGGTCAAAGTCCGGTGCGTGCCGCCATAGCCGAACGCATCGGAGAAGAGCGACAGGTCGCGCACTTCCACGCTGCCGCAATCGAGACGCCAGAGCTCGAGATCGGCGGCCTGCGCCGATCCGGCGAAAGGCACGGCGCAAGCGGCCGCCACGAGAAACTTCAGAAACTTCATGAGGGGACTCCTTTCCCCCGCAATCTGCCCGGGAGCCGGGCCGGGAACGGGCCGGAGCCGCCCGGGCTTGAGCCCGAAATGCTCACTTCGGTGGTTTTTCGCGAGGCACCGGCGCGCTACAGTCAGGCCCATGAATATCCATGTGCCCCAGAGCAACGACCGCCTGCGCCACGCGCTGGTCTCCCGGCTGCGCGGCTTCCGGGCGCCGGCCACGGCTGAGGGCGTGCACAACCATGCGCGCAACCTGTTCTCCTATTGTGCGCTGAAGCGCGAGCGGCTGGCCGCCATCAAGCTGCCGCATCCTGTGATCGGCATCGTGCTTCGGGGCGCCAAGGAAGTGTGGCTCGGCGATGTGGCCCGGACCTTCCGGCCCGGATCGGTGATCGTGCTGCCGCGCAATGTGCCGATGAATGTGGTGAATATTCCGGGCGACTCCGGCGTCTATGAATCGCTCGTCCTGGAAGTGCCGATGCTGCCGGACGCCGTGCCGCCCCTGAGCCTCGCCGAGCGGCGCGGGCGCGAGCAGGTCTCGCGCGCCTTCAGCGTGGCGCTGAGCGAGGATCTGGTCGAGGGCCTCTGCCATGCGGCGACCATGATCCGCGATGAGGCGATGAGCGAGGCGGTGCAGGCGCTGCGGCTGTCGGAAGTGCTGACCCTGCTCAGACCGCTGCCCGAGGCACGGGCGCTGTTCACGATGCCGTTGCGCGATGAGGTGGCCTGGCTGATCGGAAGTGCTCCGAGCGAGGATTGGACCGTGGAGCGCATTGCCAAAGAGACCGGGCTCGGCGCCTCGACCTTGAGACGGCGGCTGGCGCTGGAGGGATCATCGTTCCGAGCACTTTTGCGCCGGGAAAAGCTGCGCGCCGGACAGGCGGCGATCGCCAGCGGCGCGTCGAGCCTAGGTGCTGCGGAAGCCGCCGGCTATGCATCGCGCTCGCATTTCGCCAGGCGCTATCGCGAGAGCTATGGGACGTCGCCCAGTGGAAGGGTGCGTAGCGTGGTCTGAAACTCTCGCTCACATTCGTCACCCCGGCGCAAGCCCGGGCCCCCTAAATTCTCTCAGCCGAGCAGCGCCGCCCGCTTGCGCTTATTCAGTGGGTCCCGGCTTTCGCCGGGATGACGGTGAGATTTAAAGGCTGCGCGCCGGACAGGCGGCGATCGCCAAAGGCGCGTCGAGCCTCAGCGCGGCGGAAGCCGCCGGCTATGCATCGCGCTCGCATTTCGCCAGGCGCTATCGCGAGAGCTATGGGACGTCGCCCAGTGGACGGGTGCGCAGCGTGGTCTGATACTCTCGCTCACATTCGTCACCCCGGCGCCGGGATGACGGCGGGTTATGCGCGGGGCGGCTCAACGGCCGAATTTGTCGGCGGTGAGCCAGAAGACCTCGCCTTCGCTCTCGGCGGTATCGAGCCAGAAGAAATCGAGCTCGGGATAGTCGTCTTCCAGGATCTCGCGGCCGCGGCCGATCTCGCAGAGAAGGCCGCCGCCCGGATTGAGATGGCGGGGCACCTCGGCCAGGATCCGGCGCACGATGTCGAGACCGTCCTCGCCGCCATCGAGCGCCATCGCCGGCTCGTGGCGGAATTCCGGCGGCAGCGCCTCCATCGCCTCGGCATCGACATAGGGCGGGTTGGTAAGGATGAGGTCGTAGCGCTCCTTGGCCACCGGCTGGAACAGATCGCCCTCGTAGAGGCGCAGGCGGTCGGCATAGCCCGATTCCGCAATGTTGAGGCGCGCCACCTCGGCCGCCTGGGGTGACAATTCGACGGCATCCACTTCCGCATTGGGAAAGACATGGGCGGCGAGGATGGCCAGGCAGCCGGAGCCCGAGCACAGATCGAGCACGCGGCCGATGGATGAGGGATCCGGCACCAGGGTGAAGCCCTCGCCGCCGAAGAGATCGGAGAACAGCAACTCGCCGATGAAGGAGCGCGGCACGATCACCCGCTCATCGACATGGAAGGGAATGCCCTGGATATAGGCCTTGCGGGTGAGATAGGCGGCGGGCTTGCGCTTGGAGACGCGCTCCTCGATGCGGGCGAGCAGCGCTTCCCGTTCCGCCTTGGTCAACCGCGCATCGGCCCAGGGATTGATGTCGTCAACCGGAAGGTGAAGGCTTTCGAGAATGAGGAAGGCCGCCTCGTCGACCGCCCCCGTCGTGCCCTGGCCGAAAGCGAGCCCGGCCTCGGTGAAGCGGCTGACCGCGAAACGCAGCATATCGCGGATGGAGATGAGGTCGTCGGCATGGGCTTTCATGACAAAACCCCATAGCGGCTGGGGCCTGCCGCGCCAAGGGGTCGCACCTTACCCTCGCCCCGCACAGACTCCCCTTCTCCCGCGCGCAGCGTGGGAGAAGGTGCCCAAAGGGCGGATGAGGGCTCTTTCTGGACGCCTGCGAAACCTTCAAAAGCACTCTATCTTCGGGCAAAGTGCCCTCACCCGGCCTTCGGCCACCCTCTCCCGTTGCTTCGCAACGGGCGAGGGGGAAACCTTCCGGCAGCGGCGCCAATGCTTGCAGGGCGAGGGTATTACAAGCTTGCTCCCCGAGGGGGTGGTCGGCTATTTGTATGACATGAAAAAATCCCTGCCCAAGCTCAGGTCCAAGGCCTGGTTCGACAATCCCGACAATATCGACATGACGGCGCTCTATCTCGAGCGCTATCTCAATTACGGCTTCACCCGCGAGGAGCTGCAGTCGGGCAAGCCGATCATCGGCATCGCGCAAACGGGCTCGGACCTGTCGCCGTGCAACCGGGCGCATGTCGAGCTCGCCAAAAGGGTGCGCGACGGCATCATCGCGGCGGGCGGCGTGCCCCTCGAATTCCCCACCCATCCGATGCAGGAGACCGGCAAAAGGCCGACCGCCTCGCTCGACCGCAACCTGACCTATCTGAGCCTGGTCGAGGTCCTCTACGGCTATCCGATCGACGGCGTGGTGCTCACCATCGGCTGCGACAAGACCACGCCCGCCGCGCTGATGGCGGCGGCGACCGTCAATATCCCGGCCATCGCGCTCTCCTCCGGCCCCATGCTCAATGGCTGGCACAATGGCGAGCGCACCGGCTCCGGCACCATCCTGTGGAAGGCGCGCGAGCTTCTCGCCACCGGCGACATCGATCATGAAGGCTTCGTCGAGCTGGTCGCCTCCTCCGCTCCCTCGACCGGCTTCTGCAACACCATGGGCACGGCGACCTCGATGAACTCGCTGGCCGAGGCGCTGGGCATGACGCTGCCCGGCAATGCCGCGATCCCCGCCCCTTACCGCGAGCGCGGCCAGATCGCCTATCGCACCGGAATGCGCATCGTCGAGATGGTGCATGAGGACATGACCCCCGACAAGATCCTCACCCGCAAGGCCTTCGAGAACGCCATTGCGGTCAATTCGGCGATCGGCGGGTCGACCAACTGCCCGATCCATCTCAATGCCATCGCCCGCCATATCGGCGTGCCGCTCGAGGTCGCCGACTGGGAAAAGCATGGCTATGACATCCCGCTGCTCGTCAACCTGCAGCCGGCGGGCGAATATCTGGGCGAGGACTATCATCGCGCCGGCGGCGTGCCGGCGGTCGTGGCCGAGCTCATCAAGGCGAAGCGCATCCATGAGGATGCGATCACCGTCAACGGCAAGACGATGGGCGAGAACTGCACAGGCAGGTTCTCCGCCAACCGCGAGGTCATCAAGGCCTATGAGGAGCCGATCAAGAAGCATGCCGGCTTCAAGATGCTGAAGGGCAACCTGTTCGACGCGGCGATCATGAAGACGAGCGTGATCTCGGACGAATTCCGCCAGCGCTATCTCTCCGACCCCAAGGATCCCAATGCCTTCGAGGCGAAGGCCGTCGTGTTCGACGGACCTGAGGACTATCACAAGCGCATCGACGACCCGAAGCTCAATATCGACGAGCATACGATCCTGTTCATGCGCGGCACCGGGCCGCTCGGCTATCCGGGCGCTGCGGAAGTGGTGAACATGCGCGCACCCGGCTCGCTGTTGAAGAAGGGGGTGCATTCGCTGCCCTGCATCGGCGACGGGCGGCAATCGGGCACGTCGGGCTCGCCTTCGATCCTCAATGCGTCGCCCGAAGCGGCGGCGGGCGGCGGCCTTGCCTTGCTGAAAGACGGCGATAAAGTACGAATCGACCTCAACAAGGGGACGGCCGATATTCTTATCCCGAAAGAAGAGCTGGAGAAACGCCGCGCCGCGCTCAAGGCCAATGGCGGCTATCATGTCCCCGAGGCGCAGACGCCGTGGCAGGAGATCTTCCGCGCCAATGTCGACCAGCTGGCGCAGGGCATGGTGCTGAAGCCCGCGGTCAAATACCAGAAGATCGCGCAGACCAAGGGTCTGCCGCGCGACAATCATTGATGCCGGCGCGCCTCGCCGAACTCGAAGCGGGTACATTCGAGGGCGAGGCGGCGCGCAATTTCGAGATCGTGTCCGATCAGGGCTATCGCGCCACTTTCACATCCGTGGGGGCACGGCTGATGGGGCTCGCTTTTCCCGACGGCTTCGACATCGTCCAGGGACCCGAGCGGCCGGAGGAAATTCCGGCAAGCGACATCTATGCCGGCGCCACATGCGGGCGCTTCGCCAACCGCATCGAGAACGGCAGGTTCATGCTCAACGACAAGGAGCGCCAGCTCGGCGTCAACGAGCCGCCCAACCACCTGCATGGCGGCGCGCAGGGCTTCCATCGCCGCATCTGGCAGGCGGAGATCGACGGTGACGCGCTCGTCTTCACGCTCGTCTCGCCCAATCGCGAGGAAGGCTATCCCGGCAAACTCAAGGCGCGCTGCACCTACCGGTTCGACGAGGACACGCTTTCCTGCGAACTCGAAGCGACGACACGGCGGGCGACCATCGTCAACCTCACCAATCACGTGTACTGGAATCTCTCCGGCGCCGAGACGGTGGGCGACCATGTGCTGCAGATCTCGGCCCAGACCTATACGCCGACCGACCGCGCGCTGATCCCGACCGGGCATGTGAGCTTCGTATCCGGCACCAATTACGATTTCCGCGAGCCGG
The DNA here is from genome assembly GCA_003576695.1 of Taklimakanibacter lacteus. Classification (GTDB taxonomy): domain Bacteria; phylum Pseudomonadota; class Alphaproteobacteria; order Rhizobiales; family Aestuariivirgaceae; genus Taklimakanibacter; species Taklimakanibacter lacteus. The sequence goes on along the minus strand of QOZQ01000002.1, from coordinate 1,750 downwards.
TGCTGCTCGACGAGGCGCTGGGCGAGACCGGCTTCGACAATAATTTCTGCCTGGAGGGCGAGCGCGGCGCGCTGCATCACGCGGCGAGCGTCTCGGCCGGCGGGCGGCAGCTCGATCTCTTCACCACCGAGCCCGGCCTGCAATTCTATACCGGCAACCATCACGGGCCCGATTACAAGGGCAAGAACGGCGCCACGCTCCGGCGCTTCGGGTCGCTGGCGCTCGAGCCGCAGAACTGGCCCGATGCGCCCAACCACGAGAATTTCCCCTCCGCCGTGCTCAGGCCCGGCGACACCTATCGCCACCGCATCGAATGGCGCTTCGGGCCCGACAGCGATACGGTGTAGATCAACTCCGCTCTCCCTCGTTGGAGGCAAAGGTGATTTTCTATGCGCATCATCTTATCCGAAAAGTCTGCAACTTTTCGGGATGATGCGTCTATACCCAGCCGCCGTCGACCGTGAAATCCTGGTTGGTGCAGGCGCCCGATTCATCGGAGGCGAGGAACAGGGCCACGCGGGCGATGTCGACGGGCAAGAGCTTCCGCTTGAGGCACTGGTTTTCCATGATCTTCTTCTCGCCCTCGGGCGTGACCCAGAGCTTCAGCTGTCGCTCGGTCATGATCCAGCCGGGCGAGATGGTGTTGACGCGGATATTGTCGGGGCCGAGATCGCGCGCCAGCGAGCGCGTCAGGCCGGTGACGCCCGATTTCGACGCCGTATAGGCGGCCATGCCGCCCTGGCCGATCTTCCATGAGCAGGAGCCCAGATTGATGATCGAGCCGCCGCCCGCCTTCTGCATCATCGGGATGACGGCTTGCGCGGCGAAGAACTGGTGCTTGAGGTTGATGGCGATGCGCTGGTCCCAATAGTCGGGGGTCATCCTGTCCCAGGCATGGCGCTCGTCATGGGCGGCATTGTTGACGAGGATGGTGATGGGGCCGAGCGCTTTCGCGGCTTCGGCAATGGCCTTCTGCAGCGCCGGAATGTCGGTGACATCGCAGTGGCCGAACCATATGTCGCCCGCGAGCCGGTTCTTGAGCTTCTCTCCCGCTTCCTTCGCGATATCGACAAAGGCGACCCTGGCGCCCTGCCTGGCGAATTCCTCGACGATCGATTCGCCGATGCCCATGGCGCCACCGGTGATGAAAACCGTCTTGCCCTTGAGGCTCGGATAGATGGCAGCCGACATGTGCACTCCCTTTGTACTACAATTGAGGTGAGTTACAGCCAACGAATCCACGAATGCAAGAAGGATCGGAGCGGAATTCGATGATCACGCGTCCCTACGTCGTCAGCATGGCCCGCTACAATGAGTGGATGAACGGCAAGGTCTATGACGCGGCGGGGCGACTGCCGGCGGAAGAGGTCGCGCACGACCGTGGCGCCTTCTTCAAGTCGATCCTCGGCACGCTCAATCACCTGCGCTATGCCGATCTCATCTGGATGGGGCGCTTCAGGGAAGGCAAGCCGCGGATCAGCGATCCGATGGCGGATCTAGCGATGCTGCGCGCCGCGCGCTCTGAGCTCGATCGCGAAATCCTGGAATGGGCGGCGACCGTGGACGAAGCCTGGCTCGGGCAGTCCTTCACCTTCAGGACGGTGAAGGGCGATGCCGAGTTCACCAATTTCAACTGGGCGCTGGTGACGCATATGTTCAATCACCAGACGCATCACCGCGGCCAGATCACCACGCTCCTCACGCAAGCGGGGGAGGATGTGGGCGCGACGGATTATAGCGCGCTGCCGGG
>QOZQ01000019.1 GCA_003576695.1 Taklimakanibacter lacteus | reverse complement strand
CCACGCTCGACACCCGTGCGGTCGACACCGCGCAACAGAGCGCCGACATTGTCGCCGGCCTCGCCCTGGTCAAGCAGCTTGCGGAACATCTCGACGCCCGTAACCGTCGTCTTCGTCGTCGGACGGATGCCGATGATCTCCACTTCCTCGCCGACCTTCACGATGCCGCGCTCGATGCGCCCCGTAACCACCGTGCCGCGGCCCGAAATCGAGAACACGTCCTCGATCGGCATCAGGAACGGCTGGTCCTTCGGACGCTCAGGCTGCGGGATATAGCTGTCAACCGCCTGCATCAGCTTCAGGATCGCATCATGACCAAGCTCGGGGTTCTTGCCCTCGAGCGCCATCAGCGCCGAGCCCTTCACGATCGGGATCTCGTCGCCCGGGAACTGGTACGACTTCAGAAGATCGCGAACTTCCATCTCGACCAGTTCCAGAAGCTCCGGATCGTCGACCATGTCCACCTTGTTCATGAACACAACCAGCGCCGGAACGCCGACCTGGCGGGCAAGCAGGATGTGCTCGCGCGTCTGCGGCATCGGGCCGTCGGCAGCCGAAACCACCAGGATGGCGCCGTCCATCTGGGCAGCACCAGTGATCATGTTCTTCACATAGTCGGCATGGCCAGGGCAGTCGACATGCGCATAATGCCGGTTCTGCGTCTGGTACTCGACATGCGCCGTCGAAATCGTAATGCCACGCGCTTTCTCTTCCGGCGCCTTGTCGATCTGGTCATAGGCCGTATAGGTCGCACCACCCGTCTCAGCCAAAACCTTGGTGATCGCAGCCGTCAACGACGTCTTGCCATGATCAACATGACCAATCGTCCCAATATTGCAATGCGGCTTGTCTCGGTTGAACTTCTCTTTGGCCATCGGACTACTCCGTCTTTGGTCTTAACTTGATTAAGCGAATTTCTTCTGGACTTCCTGAGCAACTGCCTGCGGCACCTGCTCATAGTGATCGAACTGCATCGTGTAGCTGGCACGTCCCTGGCTCATCGAGCGCAGGTTGTTGACGTAGCCGAACATGTTGGCGAGCGGGACCATCGCATTGACGATCTGCGCATTGCCGCGATTACCGGTGCCGATGATCTGGCCACGCCGCGAATTGAGGTCGCCGATCACGCCGCCGAGATATTCCTCAGGGGTGGTGACTTCGACCTTCATGACGGGCTCGAGCAGCACCGAGCCCGCCTTCTGCAGGCCTTCGCGCAGAGCCGCACGCGCCGCGATCTCGAAGGCGATCGCGGACGAGTCGACTTCGTGATAGGCACCGTCGGTGAGGGCGACCTTGACGTCGAGGACCGGGAAGCCCGCGACCACGCCCGACGACATGACCGAGTTGAGGCCCTTTTCGACGCCCGGGATGAATTCCTTCGGCACCGTGCCGCCGACGATCTTGGATTCGAACTCGTAACCGGCACCCTTCTCGTTCGGCTCGATCTCGAGGATGACGCGCGCGAACTGGCCGGTACCGCCGGTCTGCTTCTTGTGGGTGTAGTCGACTTCCGCCGCACGCGTGATCGTTTCGCGATAGGCGACCTGCGGCGCGCCGACCGTGACTTCGACCTTGTGGGTGCGCTTCAGGATGTCGACCTTGATGTCGAGATGGAGCTCGCCCATGCCCTTGATGATGGTCTGGCCCGACTCGCTGTCGGTCGACACGCGGAAAGAGGGATCCTCGGCCGCGAGCTTGTGCAGCGCGATCGCCATCTTTTCCTGATCGCCCTTGGTCTTGGGCTCGATCGACATATCGATGACGGGATCCGGGAAATCCATCTTCTCGAGGATGACGGGCTTCGCCGGGTCGCACAGCGTATCGCCGGTGCGGGTATCCTTGAGGCCAACCAGGGCGACGATGTCGCCGGCATAGGCTTCCGAGATTTCCTCGCGCGTATTGGCATGCATGAGGACCATGCGGCCGACGCGCTCGTTCTTCTCGCGAGTCGAATTGAGCAGCGAGGTGCCCTTGGTCAGCGAGCCCGAATAGAGCCGGCAGAAGGTGAGCACGCCATACTGGTCGTCCATGAGCTTGAAGGCCAGGAGCGACAGCGGCTCCGAATCGGAAGCCTTGCGGACCGTCTCTTCGCCGGTCTTGACGTCGATGCCCTTGATCGAGGGACGATCGAGCGGCGACGGCAGATAGTCGACGACGGCGTCGAGCAGCGGCTGCACGCCCTTGTTCTTGAAGGCCGAGCCGCACAGCACCGGGAAGAAAGCGCCGGTGACGACGGCCTTGCGCAGCAGCTTCTTGATCGTCTCGTTGGAGATCTCTTTGCCGTTGAGAAAGTCCTCGGTCGCCTGCTCGTCGAGCTCGGCGCAGGCTTCGATCATCTCGGCACGCGCCGTTTCGGCCGCGTCCTTGAGATCCGCGGGGATTTCGGCGTCATTATACTTGGCGCCAAGGGACTCTTCTTCCCAGATGACCGCTTTCATGCGGACGAGGTCGATGATACCCTTGAAATCGGCTTCGGCGCCGATCGGCAGCTGGATCGGAACCGGCTTGGCGCCGAGACGTTCCTTGATGTCCTTGATGCACTGCTCGAAGGACGCTCCGGTCTTGTCCATCTTGTTGCAGAACACGATGCGCGGCACGTTGTACTTGTCGCCCTGGCGCCACACCGTTTCGGTCTGCGGCTCCACACCCTGGTTCGAATCGAGCACGCATACCGCGCCGTCGAGGACGCGCAGCGAACGCTCGACCTCGATGGTGAAGTCGACATGGCCGGGGGTGTCGATGATGTTGAGGCGCTTGCCGTTCCAGTACGTGGTGGTGGCGGCCGACGTGATGGTGATGCCGCGCTCCTGCTCCTGCTCCATGAAGTCCATAGTGGCGGCGCCGTCATGGACTTCGCCGATCTTGTGGCTCTTGCCGGAGTAGTAAAGGATACGCTCGGACGTCGTCGTCTTTCCGGCATCGATGTGGGCCATGATGCCGAAATTGCGATAGTCTTCGATGGCGTGCGTGCGGGGCATGATCTCTGTTCCTCGGGGCTACCAGCGATAGTGCGAAAAGGCGCGGTTCGCTTCAGCCATGCGGTGTGTGTCTTCGCGCTTCTTGACCGCGGTGCCGCGGTTGTTGGCGGCATCCATGAGCTCGCCCGACAGGCGGTCGATCATGGTGTTCTCGTTGCGGCCGCGCGCGGCGGTGATGATCCAGCGGATGGCGAGGGCCTGGCGGCGCTCGATGCGCACTTCGACCGGCACCTGATAGGTGGCGCCGCCGACGCGACGCGAACGCACTTCGATGGCCGGGCTCACATTGTCGAGCGCCTGGTGGAATACGCCGAGCGGGTCCTGCTTGGTCTTTCCCTGGATCCTGTCGAAGGCGCCATAGACGATCGACTCGGCGACCGACTTCTTGCCCTCATACATCAGGTTGTTCATGAACTTGGAAACGATGAGATCGCCGAATTTCGGATCCGGGTTGATCTCTCTCTTATCAGCGCGGTGACGGCGCGACATGTTCTGGATCTCCCCTTACTTAGGACGCTTGGCGCCGTATTTCGAACGGCGTTGACGGCGCTTCACGACACCTTGGGTATCGAGCACGCCGCGAATGATGTGATAGCGAACGCCCGGCAGGTCCTTCACGCGGCCGCCGCGAATCATGACCACCGAGTGCTCTTGCAGATTGTGGCCTTCACCGGGAATGTAGCTCGTGACCTCGAAGCCATTGGTGAGGCGGACACGCGCCACCTTGCGCAGAGCCGAGTTCGGCTTCTTCGGCGTGGTCGTGTAGACGCGCGTGCAGACGCCGCGCTTCTGCGGGCATGCCTGCATCGCTGGCACCTTGCTCCGGAATGTCGGCGCGGAGCGCGGCTTGCGGATGAGCTGGTTGATCGTCGGCATCGGGCCTTGTCTCTACCTTCGCAAAACTGTTCTGAGCCCGAACGATGTTCCCATCGCACATGACCAAAAAGCACTGGCGCACCCGGCTCATGAAGGTGCACAGCGCCTCAAAACCAGAGGACCACGACCGGCAGGGCCTTGTGGTCTTGACCTTGAATGTTCAAAGTGTGTTTTCCGGCCAGCGTTTAGGAGCGCGAAGCACCTACTGCCTGCCGCCTGAAAACGCGCGGAACATACTGGCACACCCCCACCCCGTCAACCCCTGAAAGCAAGAAAATTACGCTATTTCTGTCGCGGCCCAAATTGCCGCAATCGCGCCATATCCTTGCCCCGGACGGTCACCATGATCCCCTCCCAGGACGGCGAAACCAGACCTTCGAGAGGGAGAAAATCGATGCTGGCCCAGTCCACATGGTGGCACGAACTCAATACATGGGAACCTGAAATTGCCCTGGCCTTCTATGGCCGCACCCTTGGGTGGAAATTCGACTCGACCACGCTTCCGGACGGCGGCAGCTACTGGATCGCCCGCAAGGACAACAAGCCGGTGGGCGGCATTTTCGAGCTTACTTCTCCCGATTATTCGGACATTCCCTCGCACTGGATGACCTATCTGACGGTTTCCGACATGGAAAGGGCCGAGCAGGATACCGTCCGCGAGGGCGGCGAGGTCATCCGCCCGTCAGCCCATATCCCGGGCGTCGGCAAGCTGGCGGTTGTCAGCGATTCGGCGGGGGCCCTCATCGGCCTCATTGAGCCCGAGCGCGCCGCCGCAGCCGAGCGCACCGCCTCGGCCGAACGCGCTTCCGTCGCCGCGATGGCGAATTGACACAATCTCTTACCTAGCGAAACCTATGGTGACAGACTTCGGGGCCTTATGGCCCCGATTCTCTTTCTGAACTGGTTCTAGAATCGCGCCTCAAATCTGGAAGACTGACCCTTGATCACGATCACTTCAGGCCGGTTCGGCCTGAAGTGATGAACGTGATCGGAATCTTTAAGTTGGCGCGTGATCGGACGGAAAACCGGCGTCCACTTTTCCTGATCACGCGCCCGCAGGAGGCGCTCCCATGGCGAAGCTCGAAACCGACTGGTCGACCGATGGCATCATCGCGCGGCGCGACACATATTATGCCGCTTCGCAGCGCGCCTTCGTGCCCTATAAGACGCCCCTGATCTTCAAGCGCGGCGAGCGCCAGTATCTGTGGGACGAGCAGGACCGGAAATATCTCGACCTCCTCGGCATGAATGTCTGCATTTCGGTCGGCCATGCCCATCCCGCGGTAACCCAGGCGGTCGAGGCCCAGATCCGCGAACTCCAGCACTGCACCACGATGTTCTACCATCCGGTTCCGGCCCATTTCGCCGAGGAGCTCGCGGCGCGCATGCCGAAGGGCCAGGACTGGGTCGTCCATTTCACCAACAGCGGTACCGAGGCGGTCGACCTCGCCCTCATCATGGCCCAGAGCTTCACCGGCAATATCGACATGCTGGCGCTGCGCAACGCCTATCATGGGGCGACGATCGGGGCCCAGTCGCTCACCGGTATCTCGGGCTTCCGCCATAATATCCCCCTCCTCGGCGGCATTCACCACATCGCCAATCCCGACCCCTATCGCGGCATCTTCGGCGACGACACGGAGGCCTATCTCGCCGAGATCGACCGCACCATCCAATTTGCCACGCCGGGCCGCCTCGCCGGCCTCATCGTCGAGCCCATCCAGGGCTATGGCGGCATCATCGAACTGCCGCGAGGATATCTGAAAGCCGCGACCCGGAAGGTGCGCGATGCCGGCGGCATCCTCATCGTCGATGAGGTGCAATCGGGCTTCGGCCGCACCGGCGACAATTTCTGGGGCTTCGAGCATCACGGCGTGCTGCCCGAAGTGGTCGTCATGGCCAAGGGTATCGGCAACGGCTTTCCCCTGGGCGCCGTGGTGGCCCGCCGCGACGTCGCCGATGCGCTCGCCAAGAAATTCTTCTTCAACACCTATGGCGCAAGCCCGATGGCCTGCGCCGCCGGGCGCGCCGTCCTCAAGGTGATCGACGATGAGAAGCTTCAGCAGAACGCGCGCGCGGTGGGCGCGGCCTTGAAGGAGGTGCTCGACCGCCTGCATCAGAAATATGAGATCATCGGCGAGGTGCGCGCTCACGGGCTTATGCTGGCGGTGGAGCTGGTCACCGACCGCAAGAGCAAGACGCCGGCGACGAAGGAAACGGCGGAGATCTTCGAAAAGACCCGCGCGAACGGCATCGTGGTGAGCAAATCGGGGGCCAACCGCAATATCCTCAGGATGGTGCCGCCCATGTGCATCAAGATGGAAGACGTCGCCCTGGTCGAGGACGCGCTCGACCGCTCACTTGCGGGATACTGAGCGAAAAGGCGACTGAGCCGTGTCGCTCGTTACCCTGGGGCTCGGATCGCTCTTCGTGTTCCTGGCCGCCATTGTGCGCGGCTATTCGGGCTTCGGCTTCTCGCTGCTGGTCATCACATCGCTCTCGCTGCTGATGGCGCCGTCGACCTTCATCCCCTCGATCTTCATGCTCGAGATCGCCGCCAGCATTCACATGCTCCCTGGAATATGGCGCGACATACACTGGCGCTCGCTGGCGCCGTTGATCATCGGCTGCGCCATCGGCACGCCGCTCGGCGTATGGCTGCTCGCCAATGTGCCGGTTCCGCCGATGCAGATCGCGCTTGCTGTCTTCGTGCTCACGGCGACCTGGCTGCTGTGGAGGGGCTTCGCCCTCAAGACCATGCCGGGGACCGCGGCCTCGGGCACCGTCGGCGCGGCTTCCGGCCTCTTCAACGGCGCCTTCGGCATTGGCGGTCCGCCGGTCATCCTGTTCTATTTCGCCTCGCCCGCCGGCAATGTGGCCGGGCGCGCCTCGCTCATCGCTTATTTCATGCTGACCGACCTGATCGGGCTCGCCTTCCTCAGCCGCGAGGAACTCATCACCCGGAACAGCCTCTATCTGGCGCTGCTGTTCCTGCCCGCCCTCGTTCTCGGCATATGGATCGGATCGAAGAGCTTCAGGCGCGCCGATCCGCTGGTTTTCCGCAAGCTGGTGCTGGTGCTGCTCGCGGGGCTCGCGATCCTGACGGCCGCACAGGGTATTTTCGCCCTTTGGCAGAACTGACCCGCCTGCGCTATAAGGCCGCTCAAACAGAGGCGAGACGTCCATGTCGATGCAGCTAGAAATCCGACGCTATCGCGGTGGCGATCGGCACTCCCATGACTACAGCCAGATCCTGTTTCCCATGCAGGGATCGATGCGGCTTGCCATGGAAGGCCGCTGCGGCACCGTGGCCAGCCATTGCGTGGCCATCGTCCCTGAGCGCTGCGAGCATGATTTCGAGCCGAGCATGGATTGCAGCCTGATGGTGCTCGATGTTGAGACGAGCGCGCTTTCCGATGACCTGCGCCCCGACATACTTCGCCAGGAGATCCCGATCGTCACCCGCGTCGATCCCTTTCTGTGGCGGCTGTTCTCCCTGCTCGGCGCCGAAGTCGAGGCCGATTCAGGACGCGCGCCCGATGCTGCGCGCCTGGCGCTGACCGGGCTTCAGCTCGTGAGACCTGGCAGCACAGCACTGTCGCAGCGCCCGGCCGAACAGCGGGTCCTCACGGCCGCGCATATCCTGGCGGGTGGCCGCGAGACGCCCGCGGTGGCGGGCATGGCGCGCCAGGCCGGTCTTGGCCAGAGCCAGTTCCACGCCCTCTTCCGGGCGACGACCGGCCAGTCGCCGAAGCAGTTCCACCTGCGCAAGCTCCTCGACCGCGCCGTCGACCGGCTCACCACCACGAGCGAGCCTGTTTCGGAAATCGCCTACAGCCTCGGCTATCAGAACGTCTCGTCCTTCAACCGCCTGTTCAAAAAGCGCTTCGGCGCCACGCCCACCGAATTCCGCGCCGCAGGGCGGAACAGGCCGAACTGACAATCGCAGCTTTGGCCAAGCCCATCGGAGCTTTGGCTCATCACAGGACGATGGAAGTCCGCTAGACCCTCGGCATCAGGAGGATTGTGCGATGAAACTCACCGACTTCAAGGCGTTGACATTCGATTGCTACGGCACGCTTATCGACTGGGAGACCGGCATATGGAATGCGCTGCAGCCGCTGCTGAGCGCCGGCCAGCTGAAGCTCAGCCGCGAAGAGGCCCTCAACCTCTTTGCCCGCTTCGAGACCGAGCAGGAACGCGAGACCCCGTCGCTGCGCTACTCCACCCTGCTCGCCGTCGTCCATGCGCGCCTCGCCAGATCCTGGGATGTGCGCTGCCACACCGACATCCATGACCGTTTCGGTGCTTCGATTCCGGACTGGCCGGCGTTTCCGGACTCGGCCGAGGCGCTCGCCTATCTCAAGCGCCACTACAAGCTCGTGATCCTTTCGAATGTGGACCGCGCCAGCTTCGCCACCAGCAACAAGAAGCTCGGCGTGACTTTCGACGCCGTCTATACCGCCGAGGACGTCGGCGCCTACAAGCCCGATGCCCGCAACTTCGCTCATCTGGTCGAGCATCTGGACACCGATCTCGGCATCGGCAAGCCGCAGATTCTCCACACCGCCCAGAGTCTGCATCATGACCATGTGCCGGCCGAGCGCGCAGGGCTAGCCCGCGCCTGGATCGACCGGCGTTTCGGTCAATCGGGCGGCGGCGCCACCATAATCCCCGAGAACCGGCCGAAAGTGGATTTCCACTTCAAGAGCATGGCCGAGCTGGCTGAAGCGCATCGCAAGGCGACAGCCTGATCAATGCAACACCGACCAATGAAAAACCCGGCGGAGCGATCCACCGGGTTTTTTATTTTTGGACTTGCCGAAGCTTACTCGGCCGCGGGCAGAACCTCATTGCCCTTCGCCTGCTCTTCCAGGATGAGCGTGTCGCGCCGGTCGGCGACCTGCTTGAAGCGCGAGAGCATGCCGCCGGTGCCGGCCGGGATGAGACGGCCGACGATGACGTTCTCCTTGAGGCCTTCGAGCGTATCGATCTTGCCGACCACCGAGGCTTCGGTGAGCACGCGCGTCGTCTCCTGGAACGAGGCCGCGGAGATGAAGGAGCGCGTCTGCAGCGACGCCTTGGTGATGCCGAGCAGCACCGGGACGCCGGAGGCGGGCTTGCGCCCTTCCGCGATCAGCTTGTCGTTGATGTCGTCGAGCTCGACCTGGTCGAGCTGCTCGCCGGGCAGCAGGGTCGATTCACCGGTATTGGTGATCTCGACCTTCTGCAGCATCTGGCGGACGATCACCTCGATGTGCTTGTCGTTGATGCTCACGCCCTGCAGCCGGTAGACTTCCTGGATTTCGTTGACGAGATAGGAGGCGAGCTCCTCCACGCCCTTGATCGCCAGGATGTCATGCGGCGCCGGATTGCCGTCGAGGATGTATTCGCCCTTCTCGATGAAGTCGCCTTCCTGCACGGGCAGGTGCTTGCCCTTGGGGATCAGGTACTCCACCGGCTCGATCGAATCGTCCTGCGGAACGATGCGGATCCGCCGCTTGTTCTTGTAGTCGCGTCCGAATTCGACGCGGCCCGAGATCTCGGCGATGATCGCATGGTCCTTGGGCTTGCGCGCCTCGAACAGCTCGGCAACACGCGGCAGACCGCCGGTGATGTCGCGCGTCTTGGCGCTTTCGAGCGGGATGCGCGCCAGCACGTCGCCGGCCTTCATCTTGGCGCCCGGATCGACCGACAGAATGGCGTCGACCGAGAGCAGATAGCGCGCTTCGCCGCCGCGGGCGAGCTTCTGCACCTTGCCGTCCGCATCCTTGATCACGATGGCGGGCTTGAGCGAGGAACCCCGCTGGTTGCTGCGCCAGTCGATGATCACGCGGTTGGTGATGCCGGTCGCTTCGTCGGCGATTTCGTTCACCGAAACACCCTCGACCACGTCCTCGAACTCGACCGTGCCGTCGGCCTCGGTCATGATCGGACGCGTATAGGGGTCCCACTCGGCGAGCTTGGTGCCGCGCTTGACCTGGTCGCCTTCATCGACGAACAGCCGCGTGCCGTAGGTCACCTTGTGGACGGCGCGTTCGTTGCCCTTGCCGTCCTCGACGACGATGGCGACGTTGCGGCCCATGACGATGAGCTTGCCGTTGGAGTCGCGGACCACGTTCTTGTTGCGGAACCTGATCTTGCCCTCGTGGTTCGATTCGACGAAGGACTGATCGAGCACCTGCGCCGTGCCGCCGATATGGAAGGTGCGCATGGTGAGCTGGGTGCCCGGCTCGCCGATCGACTGCGCCGCGATGACGCCGACCGCTTCGCCCATATTGACGGGCGTGCCGCGGGCGAGATCGCGCCCATAGCACTTGCCGCAGACGCCGAACTTGGTCTCGCAGGTCAGCACCGAACGGATGCGCGCCTCCTGGATGCCCGCCTTCTCGATCACCTCGACATGCGATTCCATGATCTCGCTGCCGGCCGGAACGATGACATCGCCCGACGCCGGATCCTTGATATCGTCCGCCGCGGTGCGGCCGAGGATACGCAGGCCGAGCGAGGCGATGACCTCGCCCGCATCGATGATCGGACGCGCGGTGATGGCGGACTTGGTGCCGCAATCTTCCGTCGTGATGATGCAGTCCTGTGCCACGTCGACGAGGCGGCGGGTCAGGTAGCCTGAGTTAGCCGTCTTGAGCGCCGTGTCGGCCAGGCCCTTGCGGGCGCCGTGCGTCGAATTGAAGTATTCGAGAACGGTGAGGCCTTCCTTGAAGTTCGAGATGATCGGCGTCTCGATGATCTCGCCCGACGGCTTGGCCATGAGGCCGCGCATGCCGGCGAGCTGCTTCATCTGCGCCGGCGAACCGCGCGCACCCGAATGGCTCATCATGTAGATCGAGTTGATCGGCTTCTCGCGGCCCGACTCCTTGTCGACCTGGACCGAGGAGATCTGCTTCATCATCTCGTCGGCGACGCGATCGGTGCACTTCGCCCAGGCATCGACGACCTTGTTGTACTTCTCACCCTGGGTGATGAGGCCGTCGATATACTGCTGCTCGTACTCGGTCGCGAGCTCGCGCGTCTCGTTGACGAACTTCTCCTTCGTGCCCGGGATGACCATGTCGTCCTTGCCGAAGGAAATGCCGGCCTTGTAGGCGTTGAAGAACCCGAGGCCCATGACGCGGTCGCAGAAGATGACCGTCTCTTTCTGACCGCAGTGGCGATAGACGGCGTCGATCATGCGCGAGATGTCGCGCTTGGTCATCAGCCGGTTGCACAGGTCGAAGCTCACGCCTTTGTTGTGCGGCAGGAGCTCGCCGATCTTCATGCGGCCCGGCGTCGTCTCGACGATGCGCGTCTTGACCACGCCCTCGGCGTTCATTTCCTTGACGCGGCCCTTGATCTTGGTGTGCAGCGTGATCACACCCTGCGCCAGCGCATGGTCGAGCTCCGCCATCGAACCGAAGGCCTTGCCTTCGCCCGGCTCGTTCTGGCGCATCAGCGACAGATAGTAGAGACCGAGAACGATGTCCTGCGACGGCACGATGATCGGCTGACCATTGGCCGGATGCAGGATGTTGTTGGTCGACATCATGAGGACGCGCGCTTCGAGCTGGGCTTCAAGCGACAGCGGCACGTGCACGGCCATCTGGTCGCCATCGAAGTCGGCATTGAAGGCGGCGCAGACGAGCGGGTGCAGCTGGATCGCCTTGCCCTCGATCAGCACCGGCTCGAAGGCCTGGATGCCGAGGCGGTGGAGCGTCGGCGCGCGGTTGAGCAGCACCGGATGCTCGCGGATGACCTCATCGAGGATATCCCAGACTTCCGGCTTTTCCTTCTCGACCAGCTTCTTCGCCTGCTTGACGGTGGCCGACAGGCCCTTGGCGTCGAGGCGCGAATAGATGAACGGCTTGAACAGCTCGAGCGCCATCTTCTTCGGCAGGCCGCACTGATGCAGCTTGAGCTCGGGGCCGACCACGATGACCGAGCGGCCCGAATAGTCGACGCGCTTGCCGAGCAGGTTCTGGCGGAACCGGCCCTGCTTGCCCTTCAGCATGTCGGCGAGAGACTTCAACGGGCGCTTGTTGGCGCCGGTGATGACGCGCCCGCGCCGGCCATTGTCGAACAGGGCATCGACCGCTTCCTGCAGCATGCGCTTCTCGTTGCGCACGATGATGTCGGGCGCCCGAAGCTCGATAAGCCGCTTGAGACGGTTGTTGCGGTTGATGACGCGGCGATAGAGGTCGTTGAGATCCGACGTCGCGAAGCGGCCGCCATCGAGCGGGACGAGCGGACGCAGCTCGGGGGGGATCACCGGCACGACGGTCAGGATCATCCATTCCGGACGGTTGCCGGATTCGATGAAGGACTCGACGATCTTGAGGCGCTTGGCCAGCTTCTTCGGCTTGAGGTCGCCGGTCGCGGTCTTGAGCTCCTCGCGCAGCTCGTCGCGCAGCTTCTCGAGATTGATCGCCATCAGCATCTCGCGCACCGCTTCGGCGCCGATGCCGGCGGTGAACGAATCCTCGCCATAGTCTTCCTGCGCCTTGAGATACTCGCTCTCGGTCAGGAGGCTGTAGGGCTTGAGCGGGGTGAGGCCCGGCTCGAGCACGATATACTGCTCGAAATAGAGCACCCGCTCGATGTCTTTCAGCATCATGTCGAGCAGCAGGCCGATGCGCGACGGCAGCGACTTCAGGAACCAGATATGGGCGACGGGTGCGGCGAGCTCGATATGGCCCATGCGCTCGCGCCGGACCTTCGACAGCGTGACTTCGACGCCGCACTTTTCGCAGATGATGCCCTTGTACTTCATCCGCTTGTACTTGCCGCACAAGCACTCATAGTCCTTGATCGGACCGAAGATGCGGGCGCAGAACAGCCCGTCCCGCTCCGGCTTGAAGGTGCGGTAATTGATGGTCTCCGGCTTCTTGATCTCGCCGAAAGACCACGAGAGGATCTTTTCCGGCGAAGCGATCGAGATGCGGATCTGATCGAAAGTCTGCGGCGGTGAAGCCGGGTTGAAGATGTTCATGACCTCTTGGTTCATGGACACTGTTCTCCTTTATGCGGGCTTGCCTCCCCGCCGAGGGTGAATGTCTGAACGCGACGAAACGATAGTCCGACAGGGCGGCAGTGCCGCCCTGCCCTTTGATTACGATTGCTGCTGCGAGTTCTGCAGCTCCACATTGAGGCTGAGCGAACGCATTTCCTTGACCAGCACGTTGAAGCTCTCGGGGATGCCGGCTTCGAACGCGTCATCGCCGCGCACGATCGCTTCATAGACCTTGGTGCGGCCCGCCACGTCGTCCGACTTGACGGTGAGCATTTCCTGCAAGGTATAGGCAGCGCCATAGGCCTCGAGCGCCCACACTTCCATTTCGCCGAAGCGCTGACCGCCGAACTGCGCCTTGCCGCCCAGCGGCTGCTGGGTGACGAGGCTGTAGGGACCGATCGAGCGGGCGTGGATCTTGTCGTCGACGAGGTGATGCAGCTTGAGCATGTAGATATAGCCCACCGTCACCTGGCGATCGAAGGCCTCGCCGGTACGGCCGTCGAACAGCCGGACCTGTCCGGAGGTGGACAGACCCGCTTCCTTCAGCAGATAAGCGATGTCTTCCTCGCGCGCGCCATCGAACACCGGGGTGGCGATGGGAACGCCCTTGGTCAGGTTGCCGGCGAGCTCGACCACCTGATTGTCGTCAAGCGCGTCGATCTCCTCGTTCTTGCCGTAGATGTGGTTGAGCTGCTCGCGCACCGGCCTGGTCTTGCCGTCCTCGCGATAGGCTTCCAGCATGCGGCCGACCTGCTTGCCGAGGCCGGCGCAGGCCCAGCCCAGATGCGTCTCGAGGATCTGCCCGACATTCATGCGGCTCGGCACGCCGAGCGGATTGAGCACGATATCGACATGCGTGCCGTCCTCGAGGAACGGCATGTCCTCGATCGGAACGATCTTGGACACCACACCCTTGTTGCCGTGCCGGCCGGCCATCTTGTCGCCCGGCTGGATCTTGCGCTTAACCGCGACGAAGACCTTGACCATCTTCATGACGCCCGGCGGCAGCTCGTCGCCGCGCTGCAGCTTCTCGACCTTGTCGAGGAAGCGGTTTTCCAGGCGCTTCTTCGACTCTTCGTATTGCTGCTTCATCGCTTCGAGCTCGGCGATCGCCTTCTCGTTGGAGAGTGCGATGTTCCACCATTGCGAACGCGGAATGTCCTCCAGGTTCTTCGGCGTGATCTTGCCTTCGAGCTTGTGGCCCTTGGGCCCGCCCGAAGCCGGCTTGTTGACCAGGAAGTCGTGCACGCGGCCATAGGAGTTGCGGTCGAGGATCGCGAGCTCGTCGTCGCGGTCCTTGGCGAGACGCTCGATCTCCTCGCGCTCGATGGCGAGCGCGCGCTCGTCCTTGTCGACGCCGTGGCGGTTGAACACGCGCACCTCGACGACCGTGCCGGAAACGCCCGGCGGCAGCTTGAGCGAGGTGTCGCGCACGTCCGACGCCTTTTCGCCGAAGATGGCGCGCAGCAGCTTCTCTTCCGGCGTCATCGGGCTCTCGCCCTTCGGCGTGATCTTGCCGACCAGGATGTCGCCCGGCTTCACCTCGGCACCAATATAGACGATGCCGGCTTCGTCGAGATTCTTCAGCGCTTCCTCGCCTACATTCGGGATGTCGCGGGTGATCTCTTCGGGGCCGAGCTTGGTGTCGCGCGCCATCACGTCGAATTCCTCGATGTGGATGGAGGTGAACACGTCGTCCTTCACGATGCGCTCGGAGAGCAGGATCGAGTCCTCGAAGTTGTAGCCGTTCCACGGCATGAACGCGACCAGCACGTTCTGGCCGAGGGCCAGATCGCCGAGATCGGTCGAAGGACCGTCGGCGACGATGTCGCCGGCCTTCACCTGGTCACCCACGCGCACCAGCGGACGCTGGTTGATGCAGGTGTTCTGGTTCGAGCGCTGGAACTTCGCCAGCGTATAGATGTCGACGCCCGACTTGGTCGGATCGGTCTCTTCCGTGGCGCGGATGACGATGCGCTTGGCATCGACCTGGTCGACCACGCCGGTGCGGCGCGCCGTGATGGCGGCACCCGAATCGCGCGCCACGACGGCTTCCATGCCGGTGCCGACGAGCGGCGCATTGGTGCGAACCAGGGGCACCGCCTGGCGCTGCATGTTCGAGCCCATGAGCGCGCGGTTGGCGTCGTCATTCTCGAGGAACGGAATGAGGGCGGCGGCGACCGAGACGAGCTGCTTCGGCGACACGTCGACGAAGTCGACCTTCTCGCGCGGCACGATGAGCACGTCGCCGTGATTGCGCGCGACGATGAGCTCTTCCTCGAACTTGCCTTCCTTGGTGAGCGGCACGTTGGCCTGGGCGATGTGGTGCTTGCCCTCCTCGATGGCCGACAGATAGATCACCTCGTCCGTCACCTTGCCGCCCGTCACCTTGCGGTAGGGCGTCTCGATGAAGCCGTATTTGTTGACCCGCGCATAGGTGGCGAGCGAGTTGATGAGGCCGATATTCGGCCCTTCCGGCGTTTCGATCGGGCAGATGCGGCCGTAATGCGTCGGGTGCACGTCGCGCACCTCGAAGCCGGCGCGCTCGCGCGTCAGACCGCCAGGGCCCAGCGCCGACAGGCGGCGCTTGTGGGTGATTTCGGACAACGGATTGGTCTGGTCCATGAACTGCGACAGCTGCGAGGAGCCGAAGAACTCGCGCACCGCGGACGCCGCCGGCTTCGCGTTGATCAGGTCATGCGGCATGACGGTGTCGATATCGACCGACGACATGCGCTCCTTGATCGCGCGCTCCATGCGAACGAGACCGAGGCGATACTGGTTCTCCATGAGCTCGCCGACCGAGCGCACCCGGCGGTTGCCGAGATGGTCGATGTCGTCGACCTCGCCCTTGCCGTCGCGCAGCTCATGCAGCGTCTTGATGACCGCGAGGATGTCGTCGCGGCGCAGCACGCGCACCGTGTCGGCGGCGTCGAGCTCGAGGCGCATATTCATCTTCACCCGGCCGACGGCCGAAAGATCATAGCGCTCGGCATCGAAGAACAGGCCGTTGAACAACGCTTCCGCCGTCTCGCGCGTCGGCGGCTCGCCGGGACGCATGACGCGGTAGATCTCGATGAGCGCCTGCTCATAGCTCTCAACCTTGTCGGCCTTCAGCGTGTTGCGGATATAGGCGCCGGTATTGATGTGGTCGATGTCGAGGATATCGAGCTTGGAGTAGCCCGCCTCGGTCAGGCCTTTCAGCAGCTTCTCGGTGATCTCATCGCCCGCCTCGGCGAAGATCTCACCCGTGCTCTCATCGACCAGCTCGCCCGACAGATAATGACCATAGAGGTCCTCGTCGCGCACCAGCAGTTCCTTGACGCCGTCCTCGGCGATCTTGCGGGCGAGACGCGGCGTGATCTTCTTGCCGGCCTCGACGACCACCTGCTTGGTCTTCGCGTCGATCAGGTCGACCGACGGCTTCTGGCCGCGATAGCGCTCCGGATCGAACGGCGTGCGCCAGCCTTCCTGGGTCTGCGTATAGGGAACGGACTTGTAGAAATAGTCGAGGATCTGCTCGCTGTTGAAGCCGAGCGCGTAAAGCAGCGTCGTGATCGGCAGCTTGCGGCGCCGGTCGATGCGCACATGGATGATGTCCTTGGCGTCGAACTCGAAATCGAGCCAGGAGCCGCGATAGGGAATGATGCGCGCCGCGAAGAGCAGCTTGCCCGAGGAATGGGTCTTGCCCTTGTCGTGGTCGAAGAAGACGCCGGGCGAGCGGTGCATCTGTGAGACGATCACGCGCTCGGTGCCGTTGACTACGAAGGTGCCGTTCGACGTCATGAAGGGCATGTCGCCCATATAGACGTCCTGCTCCTTGATGTCCTTGACCGACTTGGCGCCGGTGTCCTGGTCGACTTCGAACACGATCAGACGCAGCGTCACCTTGAGCGGTGCCGCATAGGTCATGCCGCGCTGCTGGCACTCATCCACGTCATATTTCGGCGGTTCGAATTCGTAGCGGACGAATTCCAGCATGGCCTGACCGGTGAAGTCGCTGATCGGGAAAACCGACTTGAAAACGGCCTGCAGGCCCTCACTGGCCCGCCCGCCGGCAGGCTCCTTCACCTGCAGGAACTGATCATAGGATTCTTTCTGAACTTCGATGAGATTCGGCATTTCCGCGACTTCTGCGATCTTGCCGAAAAACTTACGAACCCTTTTGCGACTTGCGACAGTCTGCGCTTCAGCCATGTTTCTTCCTTCGTAAGTAGAGCTTTTACAAGCCAATTCAACAGCTTACTTCAAACCCTTTTCCGAGGGTTTCAAGAAAGCTGTTGCACAAACCAGTTTTGGATCACGGGGTCCGCATCACCGGACCCCGTGATATAGTCATTACTTGAGCTCGACGGAAGCCCCCACGGCTTCGAGCTTCTTCTTCATCTCTTCGGCGTCCTTCTTGTTCACGCCTTCCTTGACCGGCTTGGGCGCGCCCTCGACCAGGTCCTTGGCTTCCTTGAGGCCAAGGCCCGTGATCGCACGGACTTCCTTGATGACTTCGATCTTCTTCTCGCCGGCCTTGGCGAGAACGACCGTGAACTCGGTCTTCTCTTCGACCGGAGCGGCGGCAGCGCCACCACCGGCGGCGGCAACGGCCACCGGAGCGGCGGCGGAAACGCCCCACTTCTCTTCCAGAAGCTTCGACAGCTCGGCGGCCTCGAGGACCGTCAGGCTCGACAGATCGTCAACGATTTTCGATAGATCAGCCATTTCAATTTCTCACTTTCAATCAGTTTGAACCAGGTATTCCGAGGCGAGCCCGTCAGGCAGCCTTGTCTTTGGTGGCATAGGCGTTCAGCACCCGCGCCAGCTGACCGGCAGGCGCTTGGACCACGGCCGCGATGCGGGTGGCTGGCGTCTGGATCATGCCGATGAGCTTTGCCCTGAGCTGGTCGAGCGAGGGCAGTTCCGCGAGAGCCTTGACCGCAGCGGCGTCCATGACGGTCGGACCGAGCGCACCGCCGAGAATGACGAATTTCTCATTCCCTTTGGCGAAATCGGCAGCGACCTTGGGCGCCGAAACCGGATCGGCGGCGTAAGCCACCATGGTCGGACCTGTGAACAGGTCCTTGATTCCGGCTGCGGGAGTGCCATCCAGAGCAAGCTTTGCGAGACGGTTCTTCGCCACCTTAACGGTGGCGCCCGCCTGGGCCATCTTGCCGCGCAGGTCGTTGACCTGATTGACAGTGAGGCCCTTATTGTGGGCCACAACGACAACACCGGTGGTTTGGAACACCTTGTTGAGCGCTGTGACGAGCTCTTTCTTTTCAGCTCTTTCCACTTGCTCTCTCCTAAGTTGGCGCCGCATCCGAAAATGACGGCGCCGGTGGACCAACCGCCCAAACCCGACTGCGCGAGGCAGATGAGGCTCAAGCGGCGCTCATATGCCTGTCCCCTCCTGGCCCCTGAGCGGGGCGGCGGAGGTAATAAGGTTCAAACCGATCATGATTCCCGTATGCGGGAACCTCGATCTCTTTGACCCATCTCATGCGGGCTTTCACGTTTAAGCGGGACTTCTCCCACGCCAGCAATCTCGGACAGGTTCGCCGGAAATCCGAAGATTTCCGACTAACCGGCTGAAAAGCTTGCGCTTTCCAGCCGGAAACTTTGTCAGGCCGTAGCCGTCAGACTCGCAATATCGAGCTTCAGGCCGGGGCCCATAGTCGAAGAAATGGACACTTTCTTGACGAAAGTCCCTTTCGCGCCCTGCGGCTTCGACTTGAGCACGGCATCGATGAAGGCCTTGACGTTGCCGGCGATCTGCTCTTCCGAGAAGCTCGCCTTGCCGACGCCGGCCTGGACGATGCCGGCCTTCTCGACGCGGAACTCGACAGCACCACCCTTGGCCGCCTTGACCGCCGCCGTCACATCCATGGTGACGGTGCCGACCTTGGGGTTCGGCATCATGCCGCGCGGACCCAGCACCTTGCCCAGACGGCCGACGAGGCCCATCATGTCGGGCGTCGCGACGCAGCGGTCGAAGTCGATCGTGCCCTTGTTGACGATCTCGAAGAGGTCGTCGGCGCCGACGATATCGGCACCCGCCTTCTTCGCTTCCTCGGCCTTGGCGCCCTTGGCGAACACGGCGACACGGACCTTGCGGCCCGATCCGTTCGGCAGGTTGCACACGCCGCGCACCATCTGGTCGGCATGGCGCGGATCGACGCCGAGATTCATCGCGACCTCGATCGTCTCATCGAACTTGGCATTGGCGCGCGCCTTGACCAGCTTCACCGCCTCGCCGAGGCCGTAGAACTTCTCGCGGTTGAGGCCGTCGGCGTTCTTCTTAATACGCTTGGCAATCGTGGCCATATCAATCCCCCACCACTTCGAGGCCCATCGAGCGGGCGGAACCGGCAATCTCACGCGCCGCGGCATCGATGTCGCGCGCATTCATGCCCTTGATCTTCTTCTCGGCGATCTCGCGGCACTGGGCCATGGTGACCCGGCCGGCCGGCGCACCCTTGCCCGGCTCCTTCGAGCCCGCATTGATCTTCGCCGCCTTCTTGAGGAAGTAGGACGCCGGCGGCGCCTTCATCTCGAAGGTGAAGGACTTGTCCTGATACGCGGTGATGATCACCGGCACCGGCGAGCCCGGCTCCATGCCCTGCGAGGCCGCGTTGAAGGCCTTGCAGAATTCCATGATGTTGAGGCCGCGCTGACCGAGCGCGGGACCGATCGGCGGAGACGGATTGGCCTGTCCCGCCGGCACTTGCAGTTTTACGTAGCCGACTACTTTCTTAGCCATTTGCTTTCCCTCGCCGTCCGAGGACGGCAGTTGAGGTTAGTGGTCCGGCTGTTGAGGCCTCCCACCGGAAGATCACGATGACTTTTGACTACGTCAAAAGTCATGAACGTGATCGTCTTCTAAGTGGAGCATAACGTTATCGCCAAGACCCGAGCGTCTTGGCGCGTTATGCTCGTGCACAGATCAACGGATCTTCTCGACCTGTCCGTATTCGAGCTCGACCGGCGTCGGCCGGCCGAAGATGGAAACCGCCACTTTGAGCCGTTCCCGTTGTTCGTCCACTTCCTCGACGAGACCGTTGAAGGAAGCGAACGGGCCATCGGCGACGCGAACCTGCTCGCCGACCTCGAAGCTGATCGATGTCTTCGGCCGCTCGATGCCTTCCTGAACCTGGTTCAGGATGCGCGCGGCTTCCGCATCGGTGATCGGGATCGGCTTGTTGTCCGATCCCAGGAACCCCGTCACTTTCGGGGTGTTCTTGATCAGGTGATAGGCCTGATCGGTGAGCTCCATCTTCACCAGCACATAGCCCGGGAAGAAGCGGCGCTCGCTCTTGAACTTGCGGCCGCGGCGGATCTCGACCACTTCCTCGGTCGGCACCAGCACCGCCTCGAACAAATCGCCGAGCCCCTTGGCCACCGACTGCTCCTTGATCGAATCGGCGACCTTCTTCTCGAAGTTCGAATAGGCGTGAACGATGTACCAGCGCTTCGTCATGCCCTTACATCCCGAACAGCATTTTTTCGACGCCCCATTTCAGGATGGCATCGACGATCAGAAAAAAGACGGAAGCCAGGGCCACCATGATCAGGACCATGATGGTCGTGATCATCGTCTCCTTCCGGGTCGGCCAAGTGATCTTCTTGGCTTCCTGACGGACTTCCTGGAGGAATTCGAGCGGGTTTGTCTTGGCCATCTGTCTTCTGCTTTAGAGGGTGGCAGGGGCGGAGGGTCTCGAACCCCCGGCCTGCGGTTTTGGAGACCGCCGCTCTACCAACTGAGCTACACCCCTATCAACTGCCTCCGTTACTCTACGATTTTGGCGACGACGCCGGCGCCGACGGTACGGCCGCCTTCACGGATGGCGAAGCGCAGCTTCTCTTCCATCGCGATCGGCGTGATCAGTTCGACATCGACCGTCACATTGTCGCCAGGCATGACCATCTCCGTACCTTCCGGCAGCGTCACAACACCGGTGACATCCGTCGTGCGGAAATAGAACTGCGGACGATAGTTGGTGAAGAACGGCGTGTGACGGCCACCCTCCTCCTTCGTCAGGATATAAGCCTCGGCCTTGAACTTCTTGTGCGGCGTGATCGAGCCCGGCTTCGCCAGAACCTGGCCACGCTCGACACCCGTGCGGTCGACACCGCGCAACAGAGCGCCGACATTGTCGCCGGCCTCGCCCTGGTCAAGCAGCTTGCGGAACATCTCGACGCCCGTAACCGTCGTCTTCGTCG
>QOZQ01000018.1 GCA_003576695.1 Taklimakanibacter lacteus | reverse complement strand
GCCTCTCTCGTCAGCACACTGCCACGATGCCCTTGTTGTGCAGCCCCTATCTCACCGCACCGCAAAACAAGACGAACGAGGCGTTTGTGACACAGTAAGAAATTTCACCGGTGAAACAGCGCCTCGAAGCATCCCTCAGATCATAATCTCCCTCCGCCGCCGACCTTGCTCCGCCGAAGCGAAGCCTCGGCTTCGCGAAGGCGAGAGGCGGGGAGGGTGGCGGAGGGAGAATCAGCGCACATCACTTAACTAGCGTCGATGAGGGTGAGGGTGACGCGTCAGCTTGAACTCATCGCTCCCTAGCCGCGCCCGACAAAGGGCATGGTGTTGGCCATCACCGTCATGAACAGCACATTCACATCGAGCGGCAGGGATGCCATATGCACCACCGCATCGACCACATGGCGCGCATCCATGGTGGGCTCGGGCTTGGTCGACAGATCGGCCTGCAGCACGCCGCTCGCCATCCTGGCCGTCATCTCGGTCGCGGCATTGCCGATATCGATCTGACCGCAGGCGATATTGTATTTGCGCCCGTCGAGCGAGGTCGAGCGCGTCAGGCCGGTGATCGCATGCTTGGTCGCGGTATAGGGCGCCGACAGCGGGCGCGGCACATGCGCCGAGATCGAGCCGTTGTTGATGATGCGCCCGCCCGAAGGCGACTGCGACTTCATCAGCCGGAACGCTTCCTGGGTGCAGTAGAAGGCGCCCGACAGATTGGTGTCGACGACGGATTTCCATTGCTCGACGCTGAGGTTCTCGAGCGGGATGGCGGGCGCGCCGATGCCGGCATTGTTGAACAGCACATCGAGCCGGCCGAAGGTCTTCTTCGTGGCCGCGAACAGTGCCGCGACCGAGGCGGGATCGGCGATATTGGTCGCAACCGCCAGGCAATCGCCGCCGATCTCGGCTTTGGTGGCATCGAGCGCATCCTGGCGGCGGCCCGCCAGCACGACCGAATAGCCGGCCTTGGCCAGCCCCTTGGCGACGGCCCGGCCGATGCCCGACCCGGCACCGGTCACCAGTGCGACTTTCTTGACGCTCAACGTGAATCTCCCATTCTTGCCGTCCGACACTAGAATCAACAGGTTGCCGGTGTCCATCACTTGCTTTCCGTTCACGGCTGTAGATGGAATAGCGGGATGAAGCAGTTGCTACCGGACGTAGACTGTTGCTAGCCCCAACGAGGTGGTCGTGAAAATACGTCGCCACATCATACCTGGCCGGCCGGGAACGAGCGTCATCGAGGTCGAAACGGCAGGTGGCTGGACGGCCCTTGCCGAGGACGAGGCCGCGCAGCTCGCCTGGCTCACAGGGCTTCCCCCGCCTGCGAGCAAGGGTGGGCTTGTGCTGCCTTTCCAGCCGAGGTCCTTCCGCGATGTCCTGCTTTACGAGGACCATTGGGTCAATTCCTCGCGGGGCTATGTCCGCCGGTTCATGCCGGCCGCTTCGCGCCTCGCACAGGCCTATGAGAAGCTGACGGGATCGACCTTCCCGGCTTTCCGCCCGCCGAAGCTCTCGAATGTCCAGCCGGTTTATTATTTCGGCAATCATCTCACCATCGTGCCGAGCGGAACGCCCATCGCCATCCCCACCTTCACGCAGGCCCTCGATTACGAGCTCGAGCTGGGCTTCGTCCTGGCCAGGCCCTTGCGCAACGCCACGCCGGAAGAGGCCCATGCCGCGATCGGCGGCTTTGTCGTCGTCAACGACTTCTCCGCCCGCGACATCCAGCGCGCCGAGATGCGCTCGGGCTTCGGACCGCAGAAGAGCAAGCACTTCATGAGCTCGATGTCGGGGACACTGGTCACCGCCGATGAAATCCTGCCGCGCCTCGATGCGCTTCGGGCTGTGGTCGAGATCAATGGCCGGCATGTTGCGCGGCCGAGCGCGGCCGGCATGCGCTGGAGCCTAAGCGAGGTTCTGGCGCATCTGTCGAAGGACGAGCAGCTTCATCCGGGCGAGCTGATCGCGACGGGCACGCTGCCGGGAGGGTGCGGCCTGGAGGCCGGCCACTTGCTCGCCAAAGGCGACGAGCTGCGGCTCGTCATCGAAGGGGTGGGTGAGATCACCCACCGGATCCTGTGACACCTGTCTTCCTCAAAGGTCCCGACCGCAACACGACGCGCTATGGCGAGACGCCCCGCTTTCGCGAAGGCCTCTATCGCCTGGCCGGCAGGACCTATGCCTGGATGGTGCCGAACGGGTCATGGGGCGAGGCCAATTTCGGGCTCGTCGATTGCCGCGGCAAGAGCGTCATCATCGACACCGGATGGGATCTCACCTACGCGCGCGAATTCCTCGGCTTTGCCGCCGACATCGTAGGGCCATCGCCGGTCGACAGCGTGATCAACACCCATGCCGATGGCGATCATTGCTGGGGCAACCAGCTCTTCGCCGGCCGCCGCATCATCGCGACGCATGCCTGCATCAGGCACATGCATCATGTGACGCCCGGTTCGCTGCGCGCTCTGGCGCAGGCTACCCGCGTGATGAAGGCCTTGCCGGTCGCGGGCCTCGACAGGCTCGGTCACTATGCCGGCGCGATGCTGGCGCCCTACGACTTCCGCGGCATACGCCTGACCACGCCCAATCAGGGCTTCTCCGGCGAGACCACCATCGCCGTGAACGGCGTCGAGCTCACGCTCATCGAAACGGGACCGGCGCATACCGAGGGCGATGCCATGGTCCATGTCCCCTCCGAAAGAGTTCTCTATGCCGGCGACATTCTGTTCACGGGCGGCACGCCGGTCATGTGGGCGGGGCCGCTCGCCAATATCATCGCTGCCTTGCGCCGGATTCTGGCGCTCGATGCGCAGGTCATCGTGCCCGGCCACGGGCCGGTCGCGACGCGCCCGGATGTCGAATTGCAGATCGCCTATTGGCAGACCCTCGAGGACGAATTGCACAAGCGCCGCCGGCAGGGCATGCCGCCCGCCCGGGCGGCGGCCGATCTGCTCTTGAGTCCTTCCTTCCAGGCGACGGCTTTCGCCCGGTGGGATTCGCCTGAGCGGATCATCCGCAACGCTCATGCCCTCTATGAGGAATGGGGCGACCCGCCGTCCCGCCTGCCGGTGGCTCTGACGAGGCTCGGCACGCTGCGCGAGCAGGCAAGCCTCGCCATGCGCCTGCCGATGGCGACGCCCCGCTGCATGCACAGGCGTTAAGAGGCTGGAAAGCCGCAGCTGCTATCCAGGACCGGTACCCGCGGGGCCACTGGACGGCTTGGCCGGCGGTCGGCTTTGCTCGCTCCGGATCATGCTCAGATGCGCGGACGAAGGCTCGATATTCTGACGATTTCGTTGCTCGCCTTCCTGGCGATGCCCGCCGCAACCGGTCGCGCCGACGAGCGTTATGATTGCGAAAAGCTTAAGGGCGAGCCCTCGATCAGGGCCTGCACCTCCCTGATCGAGGCGGGCAGCAATTCCGCTCCCGTCATGGCCATCGCCTATCTCAACCGCGGTCTCGAATATTTCGGCATGGGTTATTACGATCAGGCGATCAGCGACTATTCGGCGTCGATCTCCCTCGATCCCCGGAATGCCAATGTCTACAACAACCGCGGCAACGCCTATCATGCCAAGCGCGACTATGACCGCGCCATCGCCGATTTCGACCAGGCGATCGTGCTCAGTCCCGGTCTGACGCTTGCCTACAACAACCGCGCCGTCGCCTATGCCGGAAAGGGCGATCTCGACCGGGCGATCGAGGACTACAGCCAGGCCATCGCCCTCGATCCGGCCTATGCCGGCGCCTATGGCAATCGCGGCAATGTGTTCTTCAAGAAGGGCGAGTATGACCGCGCCCTTGTCGATTTCGACCAGGCCATCGTGATCAACCCGAAAAGCGCCCTCTTCTACCGCAGCCGCGCCAAGGCCTATCAGGAACTGCGTCTTTATGATCGCGCCATTGCCGATTACCGCCGCTCGCTCGAGCTCAGGCCCAGCGAGACGGCAGAGGCCGGCCTCAAGGTGGCGCAGGTGCTGCTGAAGGAGCAGAGCAAGCCCGAGCCCCGGATCGAGATGTCGTTCCGGCGCATGCCGAACACCGACCTGTCGGGGCCGCTGCTCGATGCGCAGAGCATCGGCGATCTCGCTTCGTGCGAAAGCGCCTGCGCCGGCAACGGCTCATGCCGCGCCTACTCCTTCAATATGTGGAACGCGATGTGCTTCCTGAAGGGTGATCCGACCTTGCGCCTGATGGAGCCCAGCACCATGAGCGGCCTCAAGGACGATACCTATCCGCCGCCCATTTCCGACGCCACGGTCGCCATGATCCGCTTCCGCCACAAATTGTTCCCGGGCGACCCGTTCCGCCAGAGCTCGCAGGACCGCTTCGAGGATTGCGAGGCGAGCTGCCGCGACAGCGACAGCTGCGTCGCCTTCTCCTTCATCAAGACCGAGCTCGCCTGCCGGATGTTCGACAATGCCGGCGAATATTCGAATGACGAACAGGCCGATAGCGGCGCCAAGCGCCAGACGGTCAACTAAAGCACGATAAATCTCCCTCCGCCGCCGAAGGCGGGGAGGGTGGCGCGCGGAACGCGCGACGGGTGGGGTGTCTCAGCAAGGAGGTCTCGCAGGCAAAGCAATCTGCGAGCCGTTCAGACCAATTATTCAGACACTGTCTCGGCGAGAGACCCCACCCGTCCGCCCTGCGGGCGTCCACCCTCCCCGCGCTCTCGCCTTCGCGAAGCCAGGTTTTCTCTCCGGTGGGGCAAACAGGCTTCGCTTCGGCGGAGCAAGGTCGCGCGGCGGAGGGATCAGTCTCATTCGACAAGCCCGGCGAGCTGCGCGGTGACCGTACCCCAGCCGTCATGGAATCCCATTTCCTCATGCGTCTTGCGATCCTCCGGATTGCGATGCATCGCATAGGCCATATAGTCGGTGCCTTGCGGATGATCCTTGAAGGTGATGACCGCGGTCATGAAGGACTGCTCGGACGGCCGCCAGCCGCCGAGCAGCGCATCGGTGAAGACGATCCGCTCGAGGTCGTCGACGGCAAGGAAGCAGCCGCTGACATGCGGCCCGAAAGTGCCGCCATTCTCGCTCATCCGGGTGATGAAGGAGCCGCCGGGACGAAGCTCCATGGCGACCACCTTGCATTTGGCCGGCGCCGGTATCCACCATTGCTCGAAGCGGCGGGGATCGGTCCAGGCGCGCCACACCGCCTGGCGCGGCGCCTTGATGATGCGCGACACGCTGAGATCGAGATCGGGATTGAGCGGACGATTCATTTCGGATTTTTCCTGTTCTGTTCGGCGATGACGAAGTGCTCGAGCCTGTCGGTCCGGCCCTCCCAGAGGGCGCGCTGCCGGGCGAGCCAGCTTTCCGCCGTGGCAAGAGTCTTCTTCTCGAGGATGCAGGTCCGAACCCGGCCTTCCTTGCTGGTGCGGATGAGCCCGCTGTCCTCGAGATAGTGGATGTGTTTCATGAAGGACGGCAGCGCCATGGCGAAGGGTTTCGCCAGATCGCTGATGCTGGCCGGTCCCTGCCCCAGGCGCCCGATCACCGCCCGGCGGGTCGGGTCGGCAAGCGCCTGGAAGACATGATCAAGCTGGTTATACTGAGCCATAAGGCTAAGTATCACGAGACAACACTTAGCGCAACAGCTAAGTTTTGACACAAGCAAGAGGCCCGCAGATTTGAAAGGATCTGCGGGCCTTGTTTATTGCGTCATCGTCCAGGCCAACATCGCCGCAATGGCGCCTGTGCCGATGGTTGCGGCCGCGAGCCCGATAAAGATCGAGATCAGGAAGGGCCGGTCGGCATCGCTTGCCGGCTGGGAAGTCTGTGCATGCTTCGCCATCGCGCTAGATCAGGTCGCGGTCGACGATGCGGCCGGTCCGTGCGTTGAGCAGGATCCGCCAGGTATCGCCGGAACGCCGGCCGAGATAGGTATAGGTTTGGCCTCTGCATTCGACGACCCGCACCCGGTTGAACCGCTCGGCAACGATCTGACGGCCTTCGCCGCAACTGATGCGATAGCGCGGCCTGACGCTATAGACCTCCCAATAGGGCTCAGGATACCAGTAGCCGCCGAAATAGAAGCGGAAGGTTGCGTCCTTGCTGCGCCGGCGATGATGCCGGTCCGGATTATAGCGCCACTTGCCTTCGCTCACCCGGCTGCGGCTGCGCACATCGACGTCCACATCGACATTGTCGTTGTCCTGCTGGGCGCGCATGCGCTTCTTGCGCGGGATCACCTGGTCGCCGGACTGGTCCTCGACCTGGTTGTCCTGGCCTGAACCTCTCAGCCGCTTGCCGGATACGCCCTGATTGTCCTCACCTGGGGCTTTCATCTTTCTGCCTTCGCCGCCGCCTTTCATGCCGCCGCCGGCGCCGGGACATTGCTCGCCGATGCATTCCTGCGCCCCGGCACCCTGAGCTTTGACTAGGGTTGCACTCGCGAAGGTTCCCAGCACGAGGGCCGAGGCCAAGGCGGTGGTGGTCAGAATATGTTTCATTGAAAATTCCTCCATTCGGAGGATTGAACTGAAATGAAAGGCGGTTGGTTCCTTCAAGTAATCTTACCGAAGATTACTTGGAAATCGGGCCGGGGCTCAAATAACCCCAAATAACAAGAAAGCCCGGCGGGGCCGGGCTTTCAAGGCGTACGGGGTCCGTGGGGGCACGAGAACCCAGCTTGCCTGCATAAACTTACGCAATGTAAGATGGTGTTGCAACGCGCCATTTGCCGATTGGCGCATTTTCCGTGGCGAACTGATCCGATGGCGGAACCGCCGGTCCTTCCCGCCCGAAAGCTGATTTTGCGGCCGCCGCAACCTTCGGATGCCGACGCCCTTCACGGTCACCCGGAACTAGGTCGGCAGGGCGAAAGGATGGAACATGCCATGACATGCGAGGGCGATGTCATTGGCCGCGTTGCCCTGCAGGCTTTGATCGGCTTCGCCTTCGCCAATTGCGCGCTCACCGAGATCATGGCCGATATCGATCCGCGCAATGATGCGAGCCTCAGCCTGCTGGCCCGGCTCGGCTTCCGCAAGACCGGCTTCGCGCAACGCACGATAGAGGTTGCGGGCGTTTGGTGCGACAGCATCTATATGCGGCTCGGTTACGACGAATGGCCAAGATGATGGCGCCGCGAAGGAGCGTTGCGCGGCTTGCTCCGGAAGCCCAATGAAGGCACCATGTGAGCGCAGGCAAATGCCCAGGGAGGAAAATTGAGATGACCACGACACGCCGTACAGTCTTGAAATATGCCGGCGGAGCCGCCTTCATCGCCGCGGCCCCGGCAATATTGACGACACCGCTGAGAGCCCAGGCGAACAAGCGCATCGCCATGATCGTCAAGAATCTCGGCAACAGCTATTTCGACGCCTGCGCCAATGGCGCCAGCGAAGCCGCCAAGGAGCTGGGCGGCATCGAGATCATCTATACCGCCTCCGCCAAACCGACCGCCGAAGAGCAGATCGCCGTGATCGATGCGCAGATCGCCCAGAAGGTCGACGGCATCATCGTCTCCGCCAATGACGCCGACGCCCTCGTGCCGGTCGGCAAGAAGGCCATGGAGCGCGGCATCAAGGTGATGAGCTTCGACAGCGCCATCGCGCCCGCCGGCCGCATCGTCCATCTATCGGCCTCATCGACGCCGCTCATCGGCGCCAAGCAGGTGCAGATGATCGCCAAGACGCTGGGCGGCAAGGGCGAGGTCGCCATCCTGTCGGCGGCTTCCACCATGACCAACCAGAATTCCTGGATCGCCGCCATGCAGGAGGAATGGAAGAAACCCGACTACAAGGACATGCCGCTGGTGGCGACGGTCTATGGCGATGACCAGGACGACAAGAGCTATCGAGAGATGCAGGGCCTGGTGAAGGCGCATCCCAATCTCAAGGGCGTCATCTCGCCGACCACGATCGGCATCCGCTCCGGCGCCAAGGCCATCGTCGATGGCGGTCTCGTCGGCAAGGTCTTCATCACCGGTCTGGGACTTCCCTCCGAGATGAAGGACTATGTGATGCAGGGCGCCTGCGACAGCTTCGCGATCTGGAATCCGGTGGAATATGGCTATTCCTCGACGCAGATCATGGCCGCGATACTGGGCGGCGCCGACACGAAGGAAGGCGCCAAGCTCTCCATGGGCAAGAAGGGCGAGACGACCGTCGGCCCGGACGGCGAATGCATCATGGGCGAGCCCTTCGAATTCAACAAGACGAATGTCGAGGAATTCGCCAAGATCTTCTGATCTATCCTTACTGCAATATCGCGCTATGGCCGGACTCGTGTTCGGCCATAGCAGCTCGTCTCCAATTTTCCCCCTCGCCCGTTGCGAAGCAATGGGAGAGGGTGCCCGACAGGGCGGGTGAGGGCTCTTTGCCTACAACAAGAACAGCTTTCGAAGATTTTGCGGGCCTCCAGAAAGAGCCCTCATCCACCCTCTCGCCTTCGCGAAGCCGAGGTTTCTCCCCGACAGAGCAGATAACTTCCGCTTCGGCGGAGCAAGGTCGGGCACCTTCTCCCATCCTCCGGACGGGAGAAGGGAAACTGGAGGGAGTGATTTCTCCTTCCCAAGTGCCGTACTTGCCGTTGGATGATCGTGTCTGATCCCATCCTCACCCTTTCTGGCATATCCAAGCGCTTTCCGGGCGTCAGGGCCTTGCACGACGTCTCGCTCGCGCTGAAACCCGGCCGGGTGACGGCCATCATCGGCGAGAACGGCGCCGGCAAATCCACCATCGTCAAGATCCTGACCGGCATCTACCGGCCGGATGAGGGCGAGATCCGCGTGCGCGGCGAAGCCAGGAGCTTTGCCTCGCCGCGCGATGCCTGGGCCGCCGGCATCGCCGCGATCCAGCAGGAGACGGTGATGTTCGACGAATTGAGCGTCGCCGAGAACATTTTCATGGGCCATATGCCGACCGGCGCCTCCCGGCTTGTCGCCTGGCCGGAGATGCGCGAGCGCGCGCAGGCGCTGCTCAAGCGCATCGATGCCGTGATCCCGCCCGACTTCAAGCTCAAGCGCCTCTCCGTCGCCCAGAAGCATCTGGTCGAGATCGCCCGCGCTCTGTCGCATGAAGCGCAGGTCCTCATCATGGACGAGCCGACAGCCGCCCTTTCGGCGAGCGAGATCGACGATCTGTTTCGCGTCGTCGCCCAGCTCAAGTCGGAAGGCCGCGCCATCGTCTTCATCAGCCACAAATTCGATGAGATCTTCCGCATCGCCGATGATTTCATCTGCCTGCGCGATGGCGAGAAGGTCGGCGAGGGATCGATCGCCACGGTGACTCAGGCCCAGCTGGTGCGCATGATGGTCGGCCGCCCGGTCGACCAGTTCTTTCCCAAGCGCGACGTCGCAATCGGCGAAACCGTGCTCACGGTCGAGGGCCTGTCCAACGCGACCGAATATGCCGATGTCTCCTTCTCGCTGCGCCAGGGCGAGATACTGGGCCTCTATGGGCTTGTCGGCGCCGGGCGCAGCGAAGCCATGCAGGGGCTGTTCGGCATCACCCCCATCACCAGGGGCGAGGTCACGCTGGAAGGGCAAAAGCTGTCGATCGCCGCACCTTCCGATGCGATCGCCGCCGGCATCGCCTATGTGCCGGAGGACCGGCAGGATCAGGGCGCCATCCTCTCGCTCGGCATCCGCGAGAATGTGACCCTTGCCGGCCTCACGAAACATGTGAAGGGACTGTTCCTGTCCCGCGCCTCCGAGCAGGCCGAGACGCGAAGCCTCGGTCGGAAGCTGTCGGTCAAGGCGGCCCATTGGGAGCAGCGCCTGGCCGAATTGTCGGGCGGCAACCAGCAGAAGGTCGTCATTGCCAAATGGCTGGCGACGCGCCCGAAAGTCATCGTGCTGGACGAGCCGACCAAGGGCATCGATGTCGGCTCCAAGGCGGCGGTGCATGATTTCATCGGCGAGCTCGCGGGCGAAGGCCTGGCCGTGGTGCTGATCACCTCCGAACTGCCCGAGGTGATGGGCCTTGCCGACCGCGTCATCGTCATGAAGGAAGGCCGCATCGTCGCTGAATTCAAGCGTGGCCAATGGAGCGCCGAGGCGATCGTGGGGGCGGCGACCGGCGCCGGCAAGGAAGCGGCATGAAGGCGCTCCTGCGTAATCGCGAACTCGTGCTGGCGCTGATCCTTGTCATCGGCATTGCCGCGATCGGCGCCTATCAGCCGGCCTTCCTGGCCTGGGGCAATATCAGGGACATGCTGACCGAGACATCGGTGCTGTTCATGATGGCGCTGGCCCAGATGGTGGTCATCCTGACCCGCGGCATCGACCTGTCGGTCGCCGCCAATCTGGCGCTGTCGGGCATGATGGCGGCGCTGGTCAGCCAGTATTACCCGGACGTGCCGCTCATCCTCATGATCGCGACCGGCATCGTGACGGGTTTGCTGCTCGGCATGCTCAACGGCGCGCTCATCGCTTATCTCGGCATTCCGCCCATCGTCATGACTCTGGGCACGCTGGCGATCTTCCGCGGCATGATCATCATCATCGCCCGCGGCGACCAGGTGAACGCATCCGAAATGGGCGTCGCCTTCCAGGCCTTCCCGAAGCAGGTGTGGCTTGGCCTGACGAGCCCGGTCTGGATCGCCATTGCGGTGGCCTTGCTGTTCTGGATCTTCCTGGGCTTCACCCGTGCCGGCCGCGGCCTCTATGCGGTGGGCGGCAATCCGGTGGCGGCGCGCTATTGCGGCATCGACCAGCGCCGGCAGGATCTTCTTGCCTATTCGATCTCGGGCGCCGTCTCGGGGCTGTGCGGATATTTGTGGGTGGCGCGCTATGGCGTCGCTTATTCCGAGATCGCCAGCGGCTATGAATTGACCGTGATCGCGGCCTGCGTGATCGGCGGCGTGTCGATTGGCGGCGGCATCGGCACGGTTGCCGGCACGTTGCTCGGCGCCCTCTTCCTCGGCATCGTCATGACGGCGCTGCCGGTGATGCAGATCTCGCCCTTCTGGCAGATGGCGATCTCGGGCGCCGTCATCCTCGCCGCCGTCGTCATCAATGCGCGCGCCGAACGCCGGCCGGACAAATTGATCCTGCCCGAAGCGCGCCGGCTCAGACGGGTGACGCCATGACGGCGCCCGTCACATCCGGGGACCGCTATGCCGTCGCCGATGCGCCGCAGCGCCGCTGGCGCGACATCGCACTCCGCTGGGAAGTGATCCTCCTCGCCCTGCTGGCGCTCACCATCATCGTGAACACCATCGCCTCGCCCTATTTCCTCGATGTCTTCAACCTGGCGGATGCGACCTTCAACTTTTCGGAAAAGGCGATCATCGCACTGGCCATGGCGCTGTTGATCCTGGTGCGCGAGATCGATCTTTCGGTCGCCGCCATCGTGGCGCTGGCCGCCATGGGGGTCGGCTATGCGGCCGAGGCCGGATTTGGCCCCCCGGTCCTCTTCGCTGTCGCCATCGGCATCGGCCTTCTCTGCGGCATCTTCAACGGCGTGCTGGTGTCCTATCTCAACCTGCCGTCCATCGTCGTCACCATCGGCACCATGTCGTTGTTTCGCGGCCTCACCCAGGTGATACTGGGCGACCAGGCGAAGACGAAATTCCCTTCCGACTTCCTCGATCTCGGCCAGAGCTATTTCATCAAGATGAAGGAGACCGGCCTTTCCTGGCTGTTCCTGCCGCCGGTGCCCTTGTCCTTCCTGATCTTTCTCGGTCTCGCCGTGCTGTTCGGCCTGGTGCTGCACAGGACGGCGGTGGGCCGCCGGCTCTTCGCCGCGGGATCCAACCCCGTGGCGGCGCGCTTCTCCGGCATTCCGGTGGCGCGCCTGCGTTTCATCCTGTTCGCCGTGTCAGGCATCCTGTCTGGCCTCGCCGCCGCCCTTCTGGTGGCGCGCCTCGGCTCGGTGCGCTCCAATATCGGCATCGGCTGGGAGCTCGACATCGTGACCATGGTCATATTGGGCGGCGTGTCGATCGCCGGCGGCGTCGGCTCGATCCTCGGTGTGTTCCTGGCCGTGCTGGTGCTGGGCCTCCTGACCTTCGGCATGTCGCTCAACAACATCCCGGGCCAGGTGGTCAGCGTCTATATCGGCGCGCTGCTGATCGCCGTGATCGCCATCCCGCGCATCATCGAGCGGATAAGGACAAGGAGCACGCGTTGAAGCGAGGCAAGCGCCGACGCTGGATTATCCAGGCTAGCCTGGTGCGCCCGTTGGGCCTGGTGCGCCTGTTGGGCCGGGTGTACTGGTGACAGTGCTCGTGCCCGTGCCCGTGCTCGTGCCGCTGCTCGAATCGCTGGCTTCCTTGAAGCCCTGGAAATCCAGGACGCGGTTGCGCGGATCATCCTCGCGATGACGGCGGATCAGGCTCTTCGACTCGCCACCGAAATAGAAGCTCAAGCCCCCGGTGACGGAGACATAGTCGTCTTCGCCGACCTTGGCCCCCAGCGAGAATGTCATGGGATCGGCGAACTGATATTCCAGTTCGCCACGGACGAATTCCTGGTCACCGATGATCGTGCCGCCGACCGACAGTCTCAGATCATCCGTCGGATAGAAGGCGGCGTCGACAAAGACGAAGCCGTCGCTGCCTGAATCGAAATCGACGTAGCCGCCCCAGGCTTCCAGGCTGAACTGACCGAAATAGAACTCGGCTTCCGGACCCACGGCCCAGATATCCGTGCCGCCGGCATCGAAATATCCGCCCGTGACGCCGAGCAGGTAGGATTCGGGGTCGCGCGCGAAGAGATGCACGGCCCCGCCATAGGTGGTGCGGTCGAGCTCGTCGATCACGCCGATATCGGCCTGCAGGCCGAAAGTGCATCCCAGGGGCAGGCTCAGCGAGCCGAGACCGCTGATCAGCGCATCGCCACCCTCATCGTCGTTTTCGGAGTATCCGCCGATCGCCTCGATCTTGCCGTTGACGCCCGAGACGGCGCAGAGCGGATCGGGGGCCACGACATCAGCGGCCTGCGCCGCCGGAATTTGGTTCATCAATGCAATGGTCAGCGCCGAACTGGCACTCAACAACGACGTCTTGAACGACATGGATGGTCCCCTGACAGCCAGAAACTTACAGCTTGGCGCAACGTTACAGAAACCGGTAAACCTTGTCCCCCGCCGGAAGCCGCAGGCCGAAATAAATTACCCTGCGTTGTATTTTTGTCACATCGCCCGACTTTCCGGGAAACCTTGTAAATTCAGCGGGTTATGCTCTTCTCCGGAATCAGGGACAGGCAGATATCGGCCAGTTTCAGATATTTTGCGTCTTTCGTCGCCGTGAACGTTTTCAGGGCCGCGTTGAAGAGGGAGCGATAGGCCTCCGACCTCTCCTCTTCCGGAAGGCCGAATGTGGCCAGCTTGTCGAGCTCCAGACGTGACCAGGCAGCAACGGGGTCGGGCAAGCCCTGCCGGCGCATCCGTGCCGAATGCTTCGCAATATAGGCGCTCAGCATCACGCTGAATCCCATCAGGGATGTGGCATTGGCGCCATGCGTGCGATAGTCGACCAGCACATCCGGCTGATTGGCCAGCTTGTACTGCTCATCCATGCGCAGCCAAAGATCCAGATCGCTGGCGACCCTGAACTGGTTTCGCAAGCCGCCGCAGGCATCGAAGGCGGCCTTCCTGAGCATGACGGTGGGATTGGCGATGGGGCCGACGGTCGAGTTGACAAGCCAGGCATGACAGGCCTCCGGGGTGAGAGGATAGGACGCTATGTTGCCGGTGGACTTTCCCTCGCGATCGATATGGCGCATGGCGCCGCCCGCCGCAGCGATGTCTTCGTTTTTCGCCATGAAAGCGACCTGCAGCGCCAGCCGCTCCGGCAGCGCGACATCGTCGTGATCGACGCGGGCCAGCAGCGCGAAACGTGCCTGCGCGCATCCGGCATTGAAGGCCGCAGCCTCGCCGCCATTCTCCTGATGGATGACATGCACACGGCTGTCGGCCCGCTCATAGCTTTCGGCGATGGCGCCGGTTCGATCGCTCGAACCGTCATTCACCACGATGAGCTCGAAATGCCGGTGGGTCTGCAACAGAATGCTCTCGATCGCCTGGCCCAGGAAAAGCTCGCCATTGTAGACGGGCATGACGACCGATACGCCCAGCTCCGCACCGCGCGGCGCCGGGCGGCTTGCGCTTTTCGAGATCGGACGCTTCCCGTCGGTCGCCGTCGCTCGGCTGAACACGATGATGTTCTGCTGATAATGGCTGTCGATGCGCGGGTCGCCCCCCAGCGCCGGGCGCAGGCAATCGACCGGCCGATAGCCGCAGCGTGCGAACAAAGCGGCCCAGGAGGCGCGCTGCCGGTTCACATCGCCGGCGCCATTGGCTTGCGGCCGGGCAAAGGCGAATACGATCGTGGCGGCCATGCCGGTAAGGTGCTGAACAATCTTCTCGGCTTCGGTGGCGGAAGCGATGCCGGGGATCTCGAAGCAGCAGGCAAGTCGCAACGAATGATCATGAGCGTCCGCCGCCGCGACGGCGGGAGTCACCTGTTCCGCCGTCGCAACAATGCCGTGCCGCGAGAATTCATCTGCCCAGAGGCCGGCGGCGCGGCCCAGGCAGACGACCTTTTCGACGGCAAAGTTCTCGAGCACGACCTGGACAGAGGCCTCCGCCACGAAGCGCAGCCGCGCTTCATTCAGGTCATGGGGCTCGTCGACCTCGATATCCGGGAATGGAAGGCTCTGCCCGTCCATGGCGCTAGGCCCGGCCGCGAGCTCATTCCTCACCGCCGTGAAGATCCGGTCGGCCTGCTGCCGCCCCAGCTGCTCGCGGAAATGCGCATGCATGTCCGCAGTATCCCAGCCGATCTCGCCGAATCCGATGAGATAGTTGCGGATCCTGTCCTCCCACCGATTGGGATAGCTCGCCCCCATCGGGCGGCCGAAGCGATGCAGCCAGCGCAGCGCCGGTAGGCACAGGACGCGTCCGCCCCTTTGGCGGAACTTCTCATGGATATAGCCCTCCTCGCCGCCAAAGCCGCGGAAGCCGGCATTGAAGCCGGGCCAGGCCTTGCGGCGGCAGGCAAAAATGCCGAGCCCCTGCAGCGGGATCTCGAAGGGCGGATCGTCGGGACTGTCTCCTTGGGGATCGCTGGCCCACATGCCGAACATGCCACCCTGCCAGCCTTCCGTCCAATGCGTGCTGGTCCTGGCGAGATCGTCATACATCATCGGCCCCTGGACCAGGTCATTGGTCGCGGGCACCGAGCGGAAATAGTCGATGAGCTTCCTGAGACTGCCGGGCGCGAACAGCACATGGCAGTCCATGCACAGGACGAACTCGCCATCCGCCTCGCTGAAGACGCGCTCGCGCACCGCGGTTCCGGTCACATCGCCGGCCGGAATGTAGCGCAGATTGCCGATGTGCCTCTCAAGATCCTTGAGCGGCGCGCCGCAGGGCCCATCGGGACGATTGTCGATGACGAGAAATTCGACGTCGTCGAGGATTTCAGGGTGATAGAAGCGCATCGCCTGCAGGCTGAAATAGACACCGTCATAGTCGTCATAGGTCGCCATGCCGATCGTCAGGAAGGGTGAGAATTTCCGTGTGCTGCGCTGGGGCACCGGATATTTGCGGGTCAGCGCGGCAGGGGGCTGCCCGATCCCTGAGATGAAGTGATCGAACTGGCTGGGTGACAGGCGATCGTCGATGGCGAGCCGGGTGAGGCGATCGAGCAGGCCTTCGATCTGCCCATAGTTGGAATAGCGCAGGGCAATGGCGGGAATATTCTGCGCCATCCTGAGATGCCACAGGTCATGGCCGTCGCGCGGTACGCATCCCGGCATGAGCTGGGCCTTGAGAAGCATCGCCGCTGTTGCCGCTTCCAGGCGCTCGACGCGCCCGGGCGAGCGCGGCACATGCTGCGGGAAGATCATCATGCCGCAGAGAGGCGAGCCGTCGAGCGCATGCCAGGCATCCTTGATGCCGACATGGATATGCTCGGGCGTGCGCACCATGGGCGCCGAGGCGATATCGTCGAGCTCCGTCAGGTGACCGGCGCTCGCTGCGGAAAAGGTGAGCGGGGCGCGATAGCCGGCCAGCGCCGCGACGCCATCGACGACGGCAATCTGATTATCGCCGATGAGCGAGAAGCCTTTCTCGATGAACCAGGCGGCGAGCGAGGATTTTCCGCTGCCGGGGGCTCCGGCGATGAGCACCGAGCCATCGCCCCAGCCGACGGCGGCGGCAGAGAGCACCGGCACCTGCTCGATCTCGGCAAACTGGGTGGCGAGGATATCGAGCAGCCGCGCGCAGACCCTGCCGCGTGTCAGCCCGGCCTCCAGGCGCCGACGGTCGACGTCGATGGCAAAGCTTCGCTCGGCGGTCTGGCTGACGATGATCGTTCGATCGCCGGCCGCGGCCGCAGAACCCGTCGCCAAACCGGCAAGAATGCCGTCCGCGAGGAGAGACTGGGGCAGAGCGACGGCAATGCTGCGTTCTCCCAACCTGACAACGATGTCGCTCATTTGTATTCCCATAACGCCCGCCCGACAGGCAGGAGGAACCTAGTGGCCTCACCTGGCGACAGCAAGCTCCCGTCGGCCACGGACCGTCAAAGCCACATTCTCACCCGTGATTTATGAATAACATCAATTGATTAAGTGGCGGAGAGGGAGGGATTCGAACCCCCGATACAGTTGCCCGTATGCCGCATTTCGAGTGCGGTGCTTTCAACCGCTCAGCCACCTCTCCGCAAAGATACGAGGCGCGCTTATGTGCGGCGGGGGCTAGATAGCGAATAGAGCCCCGCCGGGCAACCCCGCCCTTACGGATTTCTTGACATTATATGTCGCCCCCGATAGAACCGCCCCGACTTGCGGGGGCCCTTTTGGCCCCCTCAATTAATATCGCTGCCTCAGGCTCAAACCAGATTTGACCGAAGTCCGCCTTAAGGGCGGCGCCGATGGGCGCGGGAAAAGGACAGATATGTACGCAGTCATCAAGACCGGCGGCAAGCAGTATCGCGTTGCAGCCGAAGACAAGATCCAGATCGAGAAGCTCCCGGGCGAAGCCGGCGACATCGTGGAATTCACCGATGTGCTGATGGTCGCCTCCGACGGCAGCGTCGATGTGGGGGCTCCCTTCGTTTCAGGCGCCACCGTCGCCGCCGAGATCATCGGCCAGGTGCGCGGCCCCAAGGTCATCATCTTCAAGAAGCATCGCCGCAAGCATTTCCGCCGCAAGAACGGCCATCGCCAGGATCTGACCTCGGTGAAGATCACCGAGATCCTGACCGGCGGCGCCAAGCCCTCGAAGAAGGCCGCGGCAAAGCCGGCCAAGGCCGAGAAGACGGCGGAGGCGGCTCCGCTCGCCGCCCCGATCGCTTCGGAGAAGAAGGCGGACGATCTCGCTCTGATCGGCGGCGTCGGCCCCAAGATTCTGAAAACCCTGAACGACATGGGCTATACGACCTATGCGCAGATCGCCAATCTGAGCCCGGCCGAGATCGAGAAGATCGAAGCCGAGATCAAGATGCCGGGCCGCATCGCGCGCGAGGAATGGGCCGAGCAGGCCACGGAGCTCGCCGCCGGCAAGCCGCCGCGCGCCAAGGTCGACAAGGAAGCCAAGGCCGAGAAGGCCAAGACGCCTAAGAAGAGCAAGGAATAAGGTAAGGAGAACCACCCCATGGCTCACAAAAAAGCAGGCGGTTCATCCCGCAACGGGCGCGACACGGCAGGCCGCCGTCTCGGCGTCAAGCATTTCGGTGGCGAGGCCGTCATTCCGGGCAACATCATCATCCGCCAACGCGGCACGAAATGGCATCCGGGCACGGGCGTCGGCATCGGCCGCGACCATACGATCTACGCGACGGTCGCCGGCACGGTGACCTTCCGGGCAAGCAAGGGCAACAAGCAGATCGTATCCGTGAACCCGCCGAAGGCCGCAGAATAGCGGTGGATCGCATCCTTCCACCGGTCTCATCGATCCGGTGCGAATGAGGAAGTTTCAGCAAACGGGGAGATGGGCAGACCATCTCCCCGTTTTGTTTTGGAAACAGACTCATGAGCAAGAACGTCATCATCACCGACCGTCTCATCTTGCGGCCCGTCGGGGCTCGCGATGCCGAAGCGATCGCAGCGCTAGCCGACAACTACAAGGTCGCCATCATGCTGTCGCGCCTGCCCTATCCCTATAGCCTCGCCCATGCGCGCGACTTCATCGCCTGGGCCGTGGACCAGCCTGCGGATGAGACCATCTTCGCCATTTGTCTGAAGGATGAAACCGAAAGCTTCATCGGCGTGGCGAGCTGCGAGCGTCGTGAGACGGATGAGCCCGAGCTCGGCTACTGGCTGGGCGAGCCTTATTGGGGCAAGGGCTATATGAGCGAGGCGGTCCGGGCGATCATCGCCCATGCTTTCACCGAAGCCGGGCATGATCGCCTGATCTCAGGCTGCCGGCTGCAGAATCTGGCCTCGCGCCGGGTCCTCGAGAAGGCGGGCTTCGAGCATGCGGGCCGCTACGAGATCGACTCTTTGCTGCTCAAGACAAGGGTG
The DNA here is from genome assembly GCA_003576695.1 of Taklimakanibacter lacteus. Classification (GTDB taxonomy): domain Bacteria; phylum Pseudomonadota; class Alphaproteobacteria; order Rhizobiales; family Aestuariivirgaceae; genus Taklimakanibacter; species Taklimakanibacter lacteus. Next base: position 65,505 of record QOZQ01000018.1, on the reverse strand, counting down.
CCGGGCCACCGTTTCACCCTGAGCCGCGCACGCTGGGAAGGCCTCGCCGCATGAGCGTGAAAAAATCCGTCATCCCGGCGCGAGCCGGGATGATGACAGGATCGGAACGATCAGAACACCTTGGCGATGTAGCTGTGCACCAGCGACTTGCGCCCGAGGCCGCCATTGTGCTTGGAGGCCGCGAGCTTCAGATTGCCGCCCGAGGAAGCGATGGCGAGCGACAGATGCTTGAGGCCCCAGCGCACATTGGTGCGTGCGTCGGTGAGCGCCGAGCAATTGCCCTCGAAGCCCATGCCGCGCGCGGTCTGGCACTTCAGCTGATAGACGCCGATCTCGCCGGCGCGCCCGCGGGCATGGGGGTTGAAGCCGGATTCGACATTGGCGATGCGCAGCGCGAACCAGGTCGGCACGCCATAGGCCGGCGCCATCTCGCGGATGATCGAGACGACGCGCGCATCGCCGGCGCCATTGATGGCAAGCGCCTGCTCCGACAACGTCACCTTGGTGCCGGCCAGATGATGCATGGCAAACTGCTGCGAGGACTTCACCTTCTTCTTGAGGCCGGTCGCGGCGAATTTCGGCTTTCCGCCTGCCTTGCGCAGCTTGACGGCAGCAGATTTGCGGGTCTTGGCATGCGCCTGCTTGCGCTTCTTCAAGCTGGCCGTTTTGCGGGTCTTGCCGGTCGCCTTCAGCCCGGTCGTCTTCTTGAAGTGCTTCTTCTGGGCGCTGATGCGTTCAGCATGCGCGCCCGGGTCTTCCTTGTTGCTGGCATGGGCCGGCGCGGCAAGGACGGTGCCGGCGAGCAGTGCAGCCGGAATCAACGCATAGACAGACCTCATTCAGGAATCCCTCTTTGTTTTTCATATCCCCTTGCTGGTGTACTGTTGTCCCTGTCGCACACAGCAATGACAATCGTTAAAAGCCCGAGGGATGTGTCCAGAATGAGGTCGATTCTGTTCAATTTACGGGCACATTACGTAAGGGCATTCGCCATAAATGGCGCTTACAAAATTAGGCAAATATTATGAAATTCCTGGATCAGGCGAAAATCTATGTGCGCTCCGGCGACGGCGGTGCGGGCAGTGTCTCCTTTCGCCGTGAGAAGTTCATCGAGATGGGCGGCCCCGATGGCGGCGACGGCGGCCGTGGCGGCGATATCTGGATCGAAGCGGTCGATGGATTGAATACGCTGATCGACTATCGCTATCAGCAGCATTTCAAGGCGAAGACCGGCGGCCACGGCATGGGCCGCGACCGTGCCGGCGCCAATTCGCCCGACATCGTCCTCAAGGTGCCGGCCGGCACCCAGGTTTTCGAGGAAGACAATGAGACGCTGGTCGGCGATCTGGCCCGGATCGGCGACCGCATCCGACTGGCCAGGGGCGGCAATGGCGGCTTCGGCAATGCCTATTTCAAATCATCGACCAACCGGGCGCCGCGCCGCGCCAATCCGGGCGAAGTGGGCGAGGAGCGCTGGCTGTGGCTGAGGCTGAAGCTCATCGCCGATGCGGGCCTCCTTGGTCTTCCCAATGCCGGCAAGTCGACTCTGCTTGCCGCCGTGTCGGCGGCGAAACCGAAGATCGCCGACTATCCCTTCACCACCTTGAACCCGCAGCTCGGCGTCGTGCGGGTTGCCGGCGCGAGCTTCGTGCTCGCCGACATACCGGGCCTCATCGAGGGCGCCCATGAGGGGCATGGTCTCGGCACCCGCTTCCTTGGCCATGTCGAGCGCTGCGCCGTGCTGCTCCACCTCATCGATGTGACGGGCGATGATCCGGCCGCCGCCTATCGCATCATCCGCAGGGAACTCAAATCCTACGGCGGTCATCTGGCCGAGAAGCCTGAGGTGATCGCCTTCAACAAGGTCGATGCGATCTCGCAGGAAGACCTTGAGTCGAAGCTCGCCGACTTCAAGCGCCGTATCCGCAAAACGCCCATCCTGATGTCGGGCGCCACGGGCCGGAATGTCGAAGAGGTGATGAAGAAGCTGCTCAATGTCATCTCCGACACGCGGCGCGGCGAGAAGGGCAAGGCGAGCGGCAACGTCAAGGTCGAAAGCTGGCAGCCGTGACAAACCGACTGAGCAAAGCCCGCCGCATCGTGGTGAAGATCGGCTCGGCCCTTCTTGTTGACGGCAAGACCGGAACGATCAAGGCCGAATGGCTCGCCTCCCTCGTCGAGGATCTGGCCAAGGCCCGCAGCCGCGGCCAGGACGTCATTATCGTGTCGTCGGGCGCCATTGCGCTCGGCCGCCGCAATCTGGGCTTCGCTTCCGGCGCGATCAGGCTGGAGGAAAGCCAGGCCGCCGCCGCCGTCGGCCAGATCGCGCTGGCGCATGCCTGGTCGGAAGCCTTGCGCAAGCATGCGATCGTCGCCGCCCAGATCCTGGTGACGCTCAACGATACGGAGGAGCGCCGGCGCTATCTCAATGCCCGCTCCACTTTGTCCATGCTGCTGGCGCAAGGGGCCGTGCCGGTGATCAACGAGAACGACACGGTGGCGACATCCGAGATTCGCTACGGCGACAATGACCGGCTCGCGGCACGCGTCGCTTCGATGATGTCGGCCGATTGCCTGGTGCTGCTCTCCGACATCGACGGCCTTTATTCGGCGCCGCCCGGCACGCCGGGGGCCCGGATCATCCCTGAGGTCGGCGAGATCACGCCCGAGATCGAGGCCATGGCCGGCAAGCCGGTCTCAGGCCTGGGCTCGGGCGGCATGATCACCAAGATCGAGGCGGGCAAGATCGCGCTCGCCGCCGGCTGCAACATGGTCATCGCCTCCGGCCATGCGCTGCATCCCTTTCGCCGCATCGAGAGTGGCGAGACCTGCAGCTGGTTCCTGTCGGGTGCCACTCCGCTGCAGTCGCGCAAGCGCTGGATCGCCGGCACACTGGTGCCGATGGGGCGCCTCCATATCGATGCGGGTGCGGTGACGGCCCTGGGCAGAGGCAAGAGCCTGCTGCCAGCCGGCGTCAAGCGCATCGAAGGCAGCTTTGCCAGAGGCGATGCGGTGAGTATTGTGAGCGAGGCCGGCATCGAGATCGCCCGCGGGCTCGTCGCCTATGACCGGGACGACGCGGCGCGCATAGCGGGGCGCAAAACGAGCGAGATCGAGACGGCCCTGGGCTTCAGGGGGCGCGACGAGATGGTGCATCGGGACGATCTGGTGATGACGGCGGGAGCGCGGGCATGAACAAGATTGAAACGGCGGCCGATACGCGGGCAGCGCTCATCGCCATGGGGCGGGGCGCCAGGACGGCGGCCCGCGCTCTGGCACTGGCGCCGACCGCGACCAAGAATGCGGCGCTCACGGCCATGGCGGCGGCGATCAGGGCCGATGCGCGGATCATCGCGCGCGAGAACGAGACCGATCTCGCCGCGGCGCGGAAAAAGGACCTCAAATCCTCCTTCCTCGACCGTCTCACCTTGACGCCCGAGCGCATCGAGGCGATGGCCAGGGGCCTCGATGAGATCGCCGCGCTGCCGGATCCGGTCGGCGCCGTCACCGAGCGCTGGGCGCGGCCCAACGGGCTCGAGATCGCGCGGGTGCGCGTGCCGATCGGCGTCATCGGCATCATCTATGAAAGCCGGCCCAATGTGACGGCCGATGCGGGCGCCTTGGCGATGAAATCCGGCAACGCCGCCATATTGCGCGGCGGCTCCGACGGCTTCCGCTCATCGGCCGCCATCGTGGCGGCGCTGCAGCGCGGCCTCGCGGCGGCAGGCCTGCCGAAGGAGGCGATCCAGATGGTGCCGACCCAGGACCGCGACGCTGTCGGCCTGCTGCTGTCGGGCCTCGACGGCACAATCGATCTCATCGTGCCGCGCGGCGGCAAGAGCCTTGTCGCCCGCGTGCAGCAGGAGGCGCGCGTGCCGGTGTTCAGCCATCTGGAGGGCATCTGCCATGTCCATGTCGACAAGGAAGCCGATCTCGCCATGGCCAAGGCGATCGTGCTCAATGCCAAAATGCGCCGTACAGGCATTTGCGGATCGGCCGAGACCATCCTCGTCGACAAGGCCTGTGCGGCGACCCATCTGAAGCCCCTCGTCCGGATGCTGCTTGAGGCCGGCTGTGAAGTGCGTGGCTGCCAGGAAACGCAAATGGCCGATCCGCGCGTCAAGCCGGCGTCCGAGGAAGACTGGTCCACCGAATATCTCGACGCCATCGTCTCGATGAAGGTGGTCTCGGATCTCGATGCGGCAATGGCGCACATCGCCCGCTATGGATCGCAGCACACCGATGCGATCGTCACCGACGACGACACCGCCGCCCGGCGCTTCCTCGCCGAGGTCGACAGCGCCATCACCTTGCACAATGCCTCGACGCAATTCGCCGATGGCGGTGAATTCGGTTTCGGCGCCGAGATCGGCATCGCCACCGGCAGGCTGCATGCCAGGGGTCCGGTCGGCCTCGAGCAGCTGACGACCTTCAAATACCAGGTCATGGGCACGGGGCAGATCCGTCCGTGATCATCCCGCCACCGTTCAGCGACGGCCAGCGCATCGGCCTGTTCGGCGGGTCATTCAACCCGGCGCATGGCGGCCACCGCGCCGTCGCTCTCTATGCCCTGAAGCATCTGGGCCTCGACTGGATCTGGTGGCTGGTGTCGCCGCAGAATCCGCTGAAGGAGGCGGACGGCTATCGCGACTATGACGAGCGCCTCAAGGTGGCGCGCGCGGTCGCCCGCCATCCGCGCTTCATCGTCACCGATCTCGAGCAGCAACTAGGCACCCGCACCACCGCCGCCACGCTGGCGGCGCTGGGTCCGGTGCTGCGCCGCGGTCGTTTCGTCTGGATCATGGGCGCCGACAGCTTCGCTCATCTCCACCACTGGAACGACTGGACGGATATTCCCGAAACGCTGCCGCTCGCCATCCTGGCGAGGCCCGGCTTCTCCATGCGGGCACTCGAGAGTCCGGCGGCGCTGCGCTACGAGGGCCGCCGTATTCCCGGCGATCAGGCCCGCCGGCTGCCCGGCACGCCGCCCCCGGCCTGGTGTTTTATTCCTATGCCGCTGCGCCCCGAAAGCTCGACCGCCATCCGCGAGCGCGCCACCCGCCGAAACAAAATGTCATGACCGCGTCATGAGTTGGGTGCTTGAATAGAATCGTTCGCGCACCTATTCTCTGGGGTGTCGAGTAAACCCCAAGGGGAACTGACGCAGTCTCTATGAACTGCCTTTTTGAAGAGGATATCCACACTGACAGCGCCAAGACAGAAAAGCGGCGCGCCTAAGCGCGCCGTAGCGGGTAAGTCTGCGCCGAAGCGCAAGACGAAGAACCCTCTCCTCTCCACCATCCTCAGCCAGCTCGAAGATGCCAAGGCCGAGGACATCGTCACCATCGATCTCAACGGCAAGGCCGTCATCGCCGACGGGATGATCGTCGCTTCCGGGCGGTCTAACCGGCATGTCGGCGCCATCGCCGACCAGCTGGTCGAGAAGCTGAAAGGCGACGGCCGCAAGGACCTGCGCATCGAGGGCATGCCGAATGCCGACTGGGTGCTGGTCGATGCGGGCGATGTGATCGTGCACATCTTCCGGCCGGAAGTCAGAAGCTTCTACAATCTCGAGAAACTCTGGTCAGATCACGCGCCCGACGAACGCGTCGCCTGACAGCGCTTCCCGCCAATACGGGCACCGCTTTGGCGATAAGGGAGCGCCGCAAATAGGGGTTCGATGAAGCTCCACGTTCTCGCCATTGGCCGGCTCAAGGCCGGGCCCGAGCTTGCGCTGTTCGACGACTATGCCAAACGCGCCAGGGGACTTGGCCGCTCCTGCGGCATCACCGCCCTCGAGACGCGCGATTTTGGCGAATCCAGATTGCCCGATGCCGCCGGCCGCATGGCGGCGGAAGCGGACCTCCTCACCGGCGCCTGTCCCGATCCTTCCTTTACTGTTGTGCTCGACGAGCGGGGCAAGGCCTTATCGAGCGAGGATTTCGCCGGGCTCTTGAGGCGCCATCTCGATCAGGGCACCGGGTCCATGGCTTTCCTGATCGGCGGGCCTGACGGGCATGGCGGCGAGCTTCGCCGCAAGGCCGGCCTGCTCCTGTCGCTTGGCCCCATGACCTGGCCTCACCGCCTGGCGCGAGTGATGCTGTCCGAGCAGATTTACCGGGCGGTCACCATTTTGGTTAAACATCCCTATCACCGTGCGTGAAGTGATAGGCCGATAACCGTTTCTTGATACCAATACGCCGCACTCAAGCCCCATTTTGGACATGGCTGCTGGATAATTTGCCGACAATGTCGTCGCTCCCCAATTTGCGCCCCATTCTGGCGGCCATGGCGGTTCTTGCCGCCGTGACGTCTCAGGCGCGGGCCCAGACGGCGGATGACCTTTCGACCATCGAACAGCAGATCGATGCCTCGAAGTCGCTGCAGGAACAGATGACGGCGGAGCGCCAGGCGATCGTCGAGGAGCAAGCCGCCCTGTCGCAGAAGCTGATCGCGCTCGCCGAGAAGATCCAGTCGCGCGAGGCGGCGATCCTGTCGGCCGAGGAGCGCCTTGGCGAGCTCGATGCCGAGCAGCTCAGGATCCATTCGAGTCTGGCGGCGCGGCGCGAGGAGATATCCCGCCTGCTCGCCGGCCTCCAGCGCATCGAGCGCAACCCGCCGCCGGCCCTGGTGGTCGAGCCGACCGACGTTCTCTCCGCTTTGCGCAGCGCCATGATGTTCGGGACCATCGTGCCGGAGCTGCGCCAGGATGCCGCGGCCCTGTCGGCCCAGCTCGCCCGGCTCGAGACGCTGAAAGTCCAGACCAAGGCCGAGCAGGAGCGCCTCAGGGATCATGTCGCCCGGCTCCTGGCCTCGCGCCGGGAAATGACCGACCTGCAGGCCCGCAAGAAATCGCTGCTCGCCGATACGACCGAAAGGCTGAAGGCCGAGAAACAGCGGGCCCGGGAACTTGCCGATAAGGCAAAGGACATGAAGCAGCTCCTTAGCCAGCTGGAGGAGGAGCGCCTCAAGGCCGAGGCCGCCGAGAAGGCCCGCGCCGAGGCGGAAGCCAGGACCGCCGCCGAGCTCAAGGCCAAGGCCGAGGCACAGGCGCGGATCGAGGCCGCCAAGAAGCTCCAGCCGCGCATGGCCTTCGCCGACATCCGGGCCAGCCTGCAATACCCGGCGCAAGGGCAGATCCTGAAGGCCTATGGCGTGAATGACGGCTTCGGCGGCACCACCCGGGGCGTTTTCGTCGCCACCAGGGCCGATGCCCAGGTGGTGACCCCGGTCGACGGCCATGTGGAATTTGCCGGCCCGTTCCGCTCCTATGGCCAACTCTTGATCTTGAACACGGGCGGCGGCTATCATGTGCTCCTGGCAGGCTTGGGCGAAATAACGGCCGAGCAGGGACAGTTTCTGCAAGCCGGAGAGCCTGTGGGGATAATGGGAAAAAGCGCCGCACCGGGGACGCTGACCGGCGACCAGCTGCAAGATGGCCGCCCCGTATTATATATAGAGTTCCGGAAGAACGGCGAAGCGATCGATTCATCACCCTGGTGGATCGGCGGCTTCGCGCAAGCCCGAGGATGAGGCCTGATATGAAGATGCGTTCAATTGGATTGGTTCTGGCCGGTGCTGTGTCGGCGACGGTGGCGTGGCAGGCCTTGAGCGGCGCCATTGCGGCGTCCAATTCCGATACCTACAAGCAGCTCAACCTGTTCGGCGACGTGTTCGACCGCGTCCGCTCCGACTATGTCGAGCCGCCGGATGAAGAGAAGATGATCGAGGCCGCCATCGACGGCATGCTCACGTCACTCGATCCGCATTCGAGCTACATGAACGCCAAGCGTTTCCAGGAAATGCAGGTGCAGACCAAGGGCGAGTTCGGCGGCCTCGGCATCGAGGTCACCATGGAGAACGGCCTGGTCAAGGTGGTGGCGCCGATCGACGACACGCCCGCCGCCAAGGCCGGCATCATGGCCAACGACCTGATCATCAAGCTCGACGGCGCCGAAGTGCAGGGCCTCACCCTCAATGAGGCGGTCGACAAGATGCGCGGCAAAGTCAATACGCCGATCACCCTCACCGTGGCCCGCCAGGGCGCCAAGGAGCCGCTCGAATTCAAGCTGGTGCGTGATGTCATCCGGGTGAAGTCGGTGAAATTCGAGATCGAGGGCCCGCAGAAGGATGTCGGCTATATCCGCATCTCCTCCTTCACCGAGCAGACCCAGGAAGGTCTCGAGGCGGCGATCAACCAGATCAAGAAGGACGCCGGTGACAAGCTCAAGGGCTATATCATCGACATGCGCAACAATCCGGGCGGCCTGCTCGACCAGGCGATCTCGGTATCGGATTCTTTCCTCGACCGCGGTGAGGTGGTCTCGACGCGCGGCCGCAATGCCGACGAGACCCAGCGCTTCAACGCCCAGAAGGGCGATCTCTCCGACGGCAAGCCGGTCGTCGTGTTGATCAATGGCGGCTCGGCCTCGGCATCCGAGATCGTCGCCGGCGCTCTGCAGGATCACAAGCGCGCCACCCTCATCGGCACGCGCTCCTTCGGCAAGGGCTCGGTGCAGACCATCATCCCGCTCGGCAGCCAGGGCGCATTACGTTTGACGACGGCGCGCTATTACACGCCCGCCGGCCGTTCCATCCAGGCCAAGGGCATCGATCCCGATACGATCATAGAGCAGGAGCTGCCGCCGGAGCTTCTTGGCAAGGACACCTCGACCAAGGGCGAAGCCAGCCTCAAGGGCCACCTGACCAATGAAGGCGGCGGCGACGAAGGCGGCGGATCCTCGGCCTATGTGCCCGACGACAGGGCCAAGGATCTGCAGCTCAAGGCGGCGATCGACGTGCTGCACGGCGTCAAGGTGGCGACCAACGCCAAGCCCAAGGAAGCCAAGCCTAACCAGCCGATCAACGGCACGAACAACGAGACCAACGCCAACTGACATTCGCTGCTGCGGAACATGGAGCGCGCGATCGGGGCAACCGGTCGCGCGCTTCTCTTATCGACAGGGTCTTGTCGCAGAGTTGCAACTCGTCTATGAAGTAGACCTTGGATAATTGTTTCGGGGGGCGACAATGTCGATCAGGGCAGTCATTTCCGCGGCCAAAGCAGCTTTGCGCCGCGCAGTATTTTCACGGTCTGTGGTCGTTTTGGGCTGCGTGGCGGCTTTGGCCGCGACCTCGCTCAATCCCGCCCTCGCCGACTACAAGAAGGTCGGGCCCGACAAGCGGTCGAAGGCCCAGATCGCCGAGGATGAATGCGAAGCGCAGTCCAATGGCTCGCGCCAGGTCATTGTCGGCGCCGTGCTGGGCGGCCTGATCGGCCAGGCCATCGGCCGCAGCAACTACGTCAAGGACTGCATGAAAGCGCGCGGCTACGAAAAGGCGCCCGCCCGGAAGAAGGTGAAGAAGGTAAAGACGGTGCAGAAAAAGCGGGTCAACAACAACTTCAACAGCAAGAAGGACTGACCGCCACGTCCCGCGGCGGCCTATGACGGATAAAATCCCGTTGTAATTCAACAGTTAAACGCGAAATTAACCCTTCCGCGCAAGCATGCCCGACGGGAGACGAATCGCTCATGCGGGCAAATGAACTGCGGCAACCTTTGCGCAAGCGTGGGGCTTTCGAGAAGCTCTGGGCCAAGCGCCCCTCCGCCTTGCTGGCGGCTTCGGTGGCGGCCGCTCTCCTGCTGACCCTTGGCGCGCTGTGGCTCATCCGCACGCCCTACCCCTATGCCGGCGAGCCCGTCGTCATGGTCAAGATCCCGCCGCTCGAGATCATGACCGCCGCGACCGACAAGGCGCCGGAGACCGCCCCCGAGGACCAGGACGAGACCGCTGAAAGGCCCAATGCTGGCGAGAATCGCAAGATCGAGATTCTCGAATCGACCCCGCAGGAAACGGTCGAGACCGAGGCGGCGATCATCGTTTCGCCGCGCCGCACCCTCAAGCCCGCACCTTTGGCCGAGGTCAGCGAGACCGGCCCCTATGGCACCTTGCCGCGCATCGGCACCGGCAACAAGAAACCGCAGAATGTCTATGCCCGTCCGGTTCCGGCCGGTATCGTCCATTCCGACATGCCGAAAGTGGCGATCCTTCTGGGCGGCATGGGCCTCAATACGGAACTGACCAAGAAGGCCATCGGCAAGCTGCCGGGCGAGGTGAGTTTCGCCTTCGCGCCCTATGGCGAGGATCTGCAGGCGCAGGTGAACCGCGCCCGCGCCCAGGGGCATGAGATCATGCTGCAGCTGCCGCTCGAGCCCTTTGGCTACCCTGCCAGCAATCCCGGTCCCAAGACCCTGATGGCGGCTGGCGACACCAACGCCAATCTCGACGCGCTCGCCTGGCATATGGGCCGTTTCGCCGGCTATACCGGCATCACCAATTATATGGGCGCCAGGTTCCTCGCCGATATCGGCGCCTTGCGCCCGGTGCTGGCCGAGATGAAGAAGCGCGGCCTTGTCTTCCTCGATGACGGCACCGCGAGCCAGAGCATGACGGCCCAGATCGGCAAGATCATCGGCCTGCCGGTCAAGACCGGCGCCAAGGTGATCGACGCCGACCCGGCCCAGGCGAGCATCGAGCAGGCGCTCGCCGATCTCGAGGCCGAGGCCCGGGCCTCGGGGCTCGCCATCGGCACCGGAACCGGCCTCGATGTGACGATCGATGCCGTCGATGAGTGGTCGCGTTCGCTCGCCGAAAAGGGCATATTGCTGGTGCCCGTCAGCGCGGCCTATCGCGGCCGGACGGGGTGAACCCCGTCGCTTGACGCCAAGCCAACAGCCATTAAAACCATGCCGGCTTCGAAAGGACCCGCGTGAGCAAGAAGAACTCGGATATGGCCTACCGCCCCTGCGTGGGTGTCATGCTGATCAACCCCAAGGGACTGGTCTGGGTCGGCCGGCGCGCCGACAAGCCCAATGACGAGGGTGGCGGTCAGTGGTGGCAGATGCCGCAAGGCGGCATCGACAAGGGCGAGACGCCTGAAGAGGCCGCCATCCGCGAGCTTGCCGAAGAGACCGCCGTCACCTCGGCCAAGGTGATCGCTGAGGCGCCCGACTGGTACAAATACGATCTGCCCGATCACCTGATCGGCAGGTCCTGGGGCGGCAAGTACAAAGGCCAGACGCAGAAGTGGTTTGCGCTTCGTTTCGAAGGGCCCGACAGCGAGGTGAATCTGGCGCCGCCCGGCCACAAGCAGGAATTCGATCAATGGCGCTGGGCCGGGATGAATGAGGTGCTCGATCTCATTGTCCCCTTCAAGCGCCAAGTCTATGAGAAGGTCATTGCCGCCTTCCGCCATCTCGGAGCCTGATTTGTGATTTGCCCGCCGATTTCCCGAACCGGTCCGTCCTCTCGATTTGCGAGCCCTGCCGGCTGATGTTCAAGCACGTCATTTTCGATTGTGACGGCGTCCTGGTCGACAGCGAGCCTCTGTCGATGGAAGTCGACCGCGACATCCTGGCCGAGAACGGCATTGCGATGACGGTCGAGGAAGTCGGCGCCCAGTTCATCGGCCTCACTTTCGAAGCCTTCATCGACAGGATCGAAAGCGACTATCGCATCAAGCTGCCGGACGATGTGAGCGCGGACAAGAACCGCCGCCTGCTGGCTCTGTATGAGCGCGAGCTCAAGGCCGCCCCCGATATCCATGCCACTCTGGCCACGATGAAGCTGCCGATGAGCGTCGCCTCCAACAGCCCGCGCCATCGCGTCGAGGCGGCCTTCCGCATTGCCGGCCTGACCGGATTCTTTGGCGACCGCATCACCACTTATGAGGATGTCGCCCTGGGCAAGCCTGCCCCCGATGTCTATGTCGAGGCGGCGCGGCGCGCGCAGGTGAAGCCCCAAGCCTGCCTCGTCATCGAGGACAGCAGAGCCGGCGTCACCTCGGCGGTCGCCGCCGGCTGCCATGTCATTGGCTTCACCGGGCTCGCCCATGACGGCGACGCGCTGGGCCGGACCTTGGCGCAAATGGGGGCGCAAAAGGTGGTTAACCGGCATGCCGATCTGCCTGCGGCAATTGCTGCCGCTTTAAGCCTTTGACTTTCCGGGGCTCTGGCCCCATATAGCGCCTGCTCGCGAGCATCAAAGGATGCGTGAAGCGGCACCGGTTCAAGACCGGGTGCCCTATCCGGCTCAAGCGGGCATCCCCGAACATTCCTGTCACGCGGAAGGTTTCAGCGCCGCCCAGGGCTTGCGCCTCTCAGCGCATGCCCGTTTCGGACGGACGGCGCTGCTCATCCGTTCCGAACGAAAGTGATTATTTTGACTCAATTCAACGAACTCGGCCTCAACGCGTCCCTCCTCAAGGCGCTGGACAGCGAAGGCTATAAGACCCCGACACCGATCCAGTCGGCTTCCATCCCGGAGCTGCTCAAGGGCCGCGACCTGCTGGGCATCGCCCAGACCGGCACCGGCAAGACGGCGGCCTTCGCGCTGCCCATCCTCGACCGGCTGGCCAAGCTCAAGGGCCGTCCCGACCGCGGCACCTGCCGGGCCCTCATTCTGTCGCCGACGCGTGAGCTCGCCGCCCAGATCGGCGAGAGCTTCCGCACCTATGGCAAGTTCCTGCGCCTGTCGCAGGCCACCGTCTTCGGCGGTGTCTCCATCAACAACCAGATCCGCACCGTAGGCCAAGGCGTCGACATCCTGATCGCCACGCCTGGCCGGCTTGTCGATCTCATCGACCGTCGCGTGCTGTCGCTCGCCAAGCTCGAGGTCTTCGTTCTCGACGAAGTCGACCAGATGCTCGATCTGGGCTTCATCCACGCCATCCGCAAGATCACCGGCCTCCTGCCGGCGAAGCGCCAGAACCTGTTCTTTTCGGCGACCATGCCGAAGGAGATCGCCGGCCTCGCCGACGCCCTCCTCAAGGATCCGGTGCGCGTCGAGATCACGCCGGTGGCGACGACCGCCGAGCGCGTCAACCAGAGCATCATCCATGTCGAAACCCGCAACAAGCTCAACCTGCTGATCGATCTCCTCGCCAACAACGCCATGCCGCGCACGCTGGTCTTCACCCGCACCAAGCACGGCGCCGACAAGGTGGTGAAGGGGCTGATCAAGCAGCGCATCGAATCGGCGGCGATCCACGGCAACAAGTCGCAAGGCCAGCGCGAGCGCGCCCTTGCCGGCTTCAAGAGCAGCAAGCTGCGCGTGCTGGTGGCGACCGATATCGCCGCGCGCGGCATCGACATCGATGGCGTGTCGCATGTGGTGAATTACGACCTGCCCTTCGTGCCCGATTCCTACGTGCATCGCATCGGCCGCACCGCGCGCGCCGGCGCCTCGGGCGAAGCGGTGGCCTTCTGTGATCCGGAGGAGCGTCCGCTGCTGCGCGACATCGAGCGCACCATCCGCCAGAAGATCCCCGTCACCCAGCATGCCATGAGCCTCGCCACACCCGAAGGCAATGAGCGCTCAGGCGGCCCCCAGGGTCATCACCACCCCAACCAGAACCAGCCTTCCTGGCGCAAGAAGCCCGGCCAGCGGCCGCAGGGCAACCGCGGCAACGGCAAATGGCGCCCGAAGCATCAGCAGCGCCAGGGCGGCGGCCAGTCTCGCTAACCTAAGGAAGAGCCCGCTTCACAGCGGGCTTTTTCATTTGCCCGGATAGCCTTGCAACCGGTCATCGATCCTGGTGCCGTAAGAATTCCAATAGATCACGGCAACACGCCCGACGAGATTTTCATAAGGAACGAAGCCTACTCCTCCGCCCGGCGCATTGTCTGCAAAGCGGCTGTCGAGCGCATTATCGCGATTGTCGCCCAACATGAAGTAGTGGCCATCGGGAACAATATACTCTGGCGTACTGTCCGCCGCGCCATTGGCTATGGAATCATTGACGACATATGAGTTTCCGCCAGGCAGGGTCTCGCGGAAATAGTTGCACGGATCATAGCCGAGGCACGGAACGCCCTGAACCGGCGCAAGCTTGAGCTCCTCTCCATTGAGATGGACGATGCCATCTCGCATCTGGATTCGATCGCCGGGCAACCCGATGAGGCGCTTGACATAGTCTGTCTGATTATCACGCGGCAATTTGAAGACGACGATATCACCACGCCGCGGTTCGGCGCCCCAGATACGCCCGGAGAAGTTCGGTCCCAAGATGAAGGAATAGCGGCTATAGCCATAGGCGGTCTTCGATACAAAGACATGATCGCCGGGCGTCAGGGCCGGGATCATACTGCCGGACGGTATATTGAAAGGCTGGAACAGGAGTTCACGTATCCCGAATGGAATGAGCCAGCTCAGGGCAAATGTGAGCACGATCGCGACATACCAGCGGGAAAACCATGGCCGTGCTGACGAAGCCTCTCTGATCCTCAGGCCATGTACGATGCCCACAATGTTGAACAGGGCGTTCACAAGAAGGACCATGACGTCGAAATCGGCAAAGGCAGGAGGCGCGACGACACCGGTCCCGACCACGAGGAGAGCAAGAGCGATCAGGATCAGCTGTGCCAGAAGATAGAAGAAGGCGAGCCAGCCGCGGCCTAACCACAACATCAGGATAATCGGTCCAAGGAGTAGTCCGATCAGCCAGATCGACAGCTTGCTTCTCGCCCGAGCTTCTTCCATGGCACGTCCCCCCAAAAACAAAGGCCCGCGCGAGGCGGGCCCTTCAATCAGATTGTGAAAGCTCTCACTGAAGAGCGCCCTGCAGCGCCAGCAGGTGATCGAGATTTTCCTGGGCACGCCGGCGCGTCTCATCGTCCTGCGCATCGGAAACGTCTTCCTGCGCGTCCTTGACCTGCTGCGCCAGAAGATCGGCATGGAGCTCGGCGACCGGCACGGCTACTTCGGCGAGAACCGTGAGCCCCTGCGGATTGACCTCGGCGAAGCCGCCGCGCACGAAGATGCGCTCCTTCTGGCCACCTTCCTTGGTCACCGTGACGACGCCCGGACGCAAGGTCGAGAGCACCGGCGCATGACCGGGAAGGATGCCCATATCGCCCTCAGTGCCCGGAATGTCGACTTCCGCGACATCGCCCGAGAAGAGCAGCCGTTCCGGCGAAACCAGTTCGAAATGGAGCGCCATGACGATCAGGCCGCCTCGGCCAGGCGCTTGCCCTTTTCGACCGCTTCTTCGATCGTGCCCACCATGTAGAAGGCGGGTTCGGGCAGATAGTCATACTTGCCTTCGCACAGGCCCTGGAAGCCCTTGATCGTGTCTTCGAGCTTGACCTGGACGCCGGGCGAGCCGGTGAACACGGCGGCGACGTCGAAGGGCTGCGACAGGAAGCGCTCGATCTTGCGCGCGCGGGCGACAGTCAGCTTATCCTCTTCCGAGAGCTCGTCCATGCCGAGAATGGCGATGATGTCCTGCAGCGCCTTGTAGCGCTGGAGGATGACCTGCACGCGGCGCGCCGTCTGATAGTGCTCGTCACCGATGACGCGCGGGTCGAGCATGCGCGACGTCGAGTCGAGCGGATCGACCGCCGGATAGATGCCCTTCTCGGCGATGGCGCGCGACAGCACGGTGGTCGCATCCAGATGGGCGAAGGAGGTGGCCGGCGCCGGGTCGGTCAGGTCGTCGGCCGGCACATAGATGGCCTGCACCGAGGTGATCGAACCCTTGGTCGTGGTGGTGATGCGCTCCTGCAGCGCGCCCATGTCGGTGGCGAGGGTGGGCTGATAGCCCACCGCCGAGGGGATGCGGCCGAGGAGAGCCGACACTTCCGAACCCGCTTGCGTGAAGCGGAAGATGTTGTCGACGAAGAACAGCACGTCTTGGCCCTGGTCGCGGAAATGCTCGGCGACGGTGAGGCCGGTGAGGCCGACGCGGGCGCGGGCACCCGGCGGCTCGTTCATCTGGCCGTACACCAGAGCGCATTTGGAGCCCTTGCCGCCGCCCTTCTGGTTGACGCCCGATTCGATGAACTCGTGATAGAGGTCGTTGCCTTCGCGCGTGCGCTCGCCGACGCCGGCGAACACCGAATAGCCGCCATGGGTCTTGGCGATGTTGTTGATCAGCTCCTGGATGAGCACGGTCTTGCCGACGCCGGCGCCGCCGAACAGGCCGATCTTGCCGCCCTTGGCGTAAGGCGCCAGCAGGTCGACGACCTTGATGCCGGTGACGAGGATCTGCGCTTCGGTCGACTGCTCGACGAATTCGGGCGCCGGCTGGTGGATGGCGCGAGCCGACTTGGTCTTGATCGGGCCCGCTTCATCGACCGGCTCGCCAACGACATTCATGATCCGTCCCAGCGTCTCATCGCCCACCGGGATGGTGATCGGGGCGCCGCTGTCGACGACTTCCTGGCCGCGCACCAGGCCTTCGGTCGAGTCCATGGCGATGGTGCGCACCGTGTTCTCGCCGAGATGCTGGGCGACTTCGAGCACCAGGCGGACATCGCCATTCTGGGTCTCGAGCGCGTTCAGGATTTCCGGCAGATGCCCGTCGAACTGCACGTCGACAACGGCGCCCGTCACCTGACGGATGCGGCCGACCGACTTGCCGTTGGCGGCCTTCACACTTGCGGGTTTCTTCGCCATTTCGCTGTTCCTTCTGTCGTCGGTCTAGAGCGCTTCCGCGCCCGAAATGATTTCAATGAGTTCCTTGGTGATCTGCGCCTGGCGCTGACGGTTGTAGCGGATCGACAATTTGTTGATCATGTCGCCGGCATTGCGCGTCGCACTGTCCATGGCGCTCATGCGGGCGCCCTGTTCGGACGCTGCGTTTTCGAGCAGCGCCCGGAAGATCTGCACCCCGATATTGCGCGGCAGCAGATCGGCGAGGATTTCGCCCTCATCGGGTTCGGCATCATAGATGGCGCCGCCGAGATCGGGCGTCTTGCCGCCTGAGACAGCTGCCGGGATGAGCTGCAGCGCCGTCGGCTTCTGCGAGATCACCGACTTGAATTCGGCGAAGAACAGCGTGCAGACATCGAACTGACCATCCTCGAACAGCTTCAACACCTTCTGCGCGATGCCCTGGGCATGGCTGAAGGCGAGTGTCCGCGCCGCACGCAGATCGACCGTGTCGATGATGAAGCGGCCATAGAGCCGTTTCAGGATGTCGTTGCCCTTCTTGCCGACGGTGAGGATCTTCACCGTCTTGCCCTGGGCGAGCAGCTTGTCGGCATGCTCGCGCGCCAGCCTCGCGATCGAGGAATTGAAGCCGCCGCACAGACCGCGCTCGGCGGTGCACACGACGAGAAGATGCGTCTGGTCCTTGCCATTGCCGGCGAGGAGCTGCGGCGCGTCATCGCGGCCTTCCATCGAGGACGAGAGATTGGCCAGCACCGTCGCCATGCGCTCCGAATAGGGACGCGCGGCAAGCGCCGATTCCTGGGCGCGGCGCAATTTCGCCGCCGCCACCATTTGCATCGCCTTGGTGATCTTGCGGGTCGACTTCACCGAGGTGATGCGATTTCTGAGGTCTTTTAGACTTGGCATCGTCCTGCCTTCAGCTCCTAGCCTCGTTCAGGATGATCAGGCGAACGACTTGGCGAAGCCCGCCACGACATTCTTGAGCTTGTCGCCGACCGCGTCCGAGATCTGCTTCTCGGTCCGGATCGAGTCGAGAATGTCGGCATGGCTCTCGCGGATGAGGCGCAGCAGCCCATCCTCGAAATCACGCACCTTGTTGACCGGCAGCCCGTCGAGATAGCCGTTCACGCCGGCATAGATCACCACGACCTGCTCTTCGGTCTTCAGCGGCGAGAATTGCGGCTGCTTGAGGAGCTCGGTCAGGCGGGCACCGCGGTTGAGGAGACGCTGGGTTGCGGCGTCGAGGTCCGAGCCGAACTGGGCGAAGGCCGCCATTTCGCGATACTGAGCGAGCTCGCCCTTGATCTTGCCGGCAACCTGCTTCATCGCCTTGATCTGCGCCGATGAGCCGACGCGCGACACCGACAGACCGACGTTCACGGCCGGACGGATGCCCTGATAGAAGAGATCGGTCTCAAGGAAGATCTGGCCGTCGGTGATCGAGATCACATTGGTCGGGATATAGGCCGACACGTCATTGGCCTGCGTCTCGATGATCGGAAGGGCGGTCAGCGAACCCGCACCCTGGCTGTCATTGAGTTTGGCGGCGCGCTCGAGCAGGCGCGAATGGAGATAGAAGACGTCGCCCGGATAGGCTTCGCGGCCCGGTGGGCGGCGCAGCAGCAGCGACATCTGGCGATAGGCGACGGCCTGCTTGGAAAGGTCGTCATAGGCGATCACGGCATGGGCGCCGTTGTCGCGGAAATATTCGCCCATCGTGCAGCCGGTGAACGGCGCCAGATACTGCAGCGGGGCGGGATCCGACGCCGTGGCGGCGATGATGATCGAATATTCGAGCGCGCCATTGTCTTCCAGGATCTTGACGAACTGGGCGACGGTCGAGCGCTTCTGGCCGCAGGCCACATAGACGCAGTAGAGCTTTTCCTTGTCGGGTCCGGCGATATGGATCGGCTTCTGGTTGAGGATGGTGTCGAGAACGATGGCGGTCTTGCCGGTCTGGCGGTCGCCGATGATCAGCTCGCGCTGGCCGCGGCCGATCGGGATCAGCGCGTCGACGGCCTTGAGGCCGGTCGACATCGGCTCATGCACCGATTTGCGCGGGATGATGCCGGGCGCCTTGACGTCGACGCGGCGGCGCTCTTTCGACTTGATCGGGCCCTTGCCGTCGATCGGATTGCCGAGCGCATCGACCACGCGGCCGAGGAGCTCGCGGCCGACCGGCACTTCCACGATGGCGCCGGTGCGCTTGACCGTGTCGCCTTCCTTGATGTCGCGGTCGGAGCCGAAGATCACGATGCCGACATTGTCGACTTCGAGATTGAGGGCCATGCCGCGGATCCCGTTCGGGAACTCGACCATTTCGCCGGCCTGCACATTGTCGAGGCCGTAGACGCGGGCAATGCCGTCACCGACGGAGAGCACCTGGCCGATCTCGGACACTTCGGCTTCCTTGCCGAAGTCCTTGATCTGCTTCTTGAGAATTGCGGAAATTTCGGCGGCGCGGATATCCATATCAGCCGGTCCCCTTCATCGCGATCTTGAGGTTTTGAAGTTTGGTCTTGAGCGAATTGTCCACCATGCGCGAGCCGACCTTGACGATAAGGCCGCCGAGGATGGCGGGATCAACCCGGGTGGAGAGTTGCACATCGCGCCCCACGCTCGCCTTGATGGCGGCCTTGAGGTCGGCGAGGTGTTTGGCGGAAAGCGCGTCGGCCGAAGTGACTTCGGCGCTGATCTCGCCCTTCGACTGGGCGACCAGCGTCTGATACGCCTTGATCATGTCGGGAAGGACGAAGAGCCGGCGGTTCTGCGCGACGAGCTTGATGAAATTGAGGGCGAGGCTCTTGATGCCGGCCTCTGCGCACAGTGCCTCGAGGGCGGAAATCTGGTCCTCGGCGGAGAAGACGGGCGAGCGGACGAGGCGCTTCAGATCGTCGGATTCATCGAGAAGGGCCTGGAAATTTGCGAGATCGGCGCCGATCTGGTCGACCGCATTGGCTTCCTGAGCCAGTTCAAAAAGGGCGGTCGCATAACGTCCGGGGACGCCTGATACCGTCTGATCACCTTGAGCCACGACAACTCCCCGCCGAACCCGCGCTTGTCGAACCATCGCCACTGGAACGGAAGCACATGAATTTATTGGATAATCGCACTTGATAAAGCACGTGCGGCATGGGTCCCGCCTGAAGCCGCGCGCGTGGGTTATCACATGGGAAATGGACTCGCAACTGGGAAGGCACGGCGGATTGCCGCAAGCGGAAACGGCACTGTCGGGGTCTGCGCATTTTAAGAGCTGGATCCCGAAAAGTTGCAGACTTTTCGGGACAAATCCCGCGGTCCTATAAAACGAAGAACCCGCCAGGGGAGGACCGGCGGGCTCTTTATGCGGAGCCATGATCACTTCGCCAGGACGCAATACGCGACGGCGAAGGATGAGGCTCGCGAATTTCTCTTTGGGTGAGCTTAGCGGGCAACGCTCTCGCGCGCGATGCGCGGAATGTCGGAGCGCATGATGCCGAGATCGGCAAGCTCACGGTCGGTGAGCAGGTCGAGCTCACGCTTGGTGATGTTGTAGCGGTTCCAGCGCTTGAGGCCGTCAGAGAAGAAGTTGAACATGGGTCATTCCCCTATGGATTGACAGGTTGGTTGGTTGCTTTCGACGAGAGTAATATGGTGCATCGCACCAATTTGTGCAATGCGAAATTCGCATGGCTGTTCCCACCGTCAATTTCATCAAACCTTAACAATCGAACGTCTTAACTAGTTGAAATTGCAGTGACTATTTCTTGACACAATAAACACGATCAAATTCATAGACTTAAACCCTGATTGGCCAAAACTTGACCAGCCCATGCCCTGAAATTGCGCAACGCAACATGGGATTCTGACCTCTGGATCCACCACTCTGGCCGCACTTGAAAAGACCCCTTATGGGTGTGCGATGAGCGCGATTCGCCTCCTTCTCGACTGCGATCCGGGCCTCGACGATGCCATCGCGCTGGCTCTGGCCATGGCATCTCCGGAATTGGAGGTGA
Organism: Taklimakanibacter lacteus; assembly: GCA_003576695.1. Lineage (GTDB taxonomy): Bacteria > Pseudomonadota > Alphaproteobacteria > Rhizobiales > Aestuariivirgaceae > Taklimakanibacter > Taklimakanibacter lacteus. The sequence continues at coordinate 45,055 of QOZQ01000018.1, read as the reverse complement.
CCGGTTTGTCGACGGTTGCCGCCAATGCGCCGATCGACACCGTGACGGCCAATGCCGAGAAGGTCATGGGCCGGCTCGCCTGCCGCTTTCCACTTTTCCAGGGCGCCGCCAAGCCCCTCGCCATCACGGTGCGGCATTCGACCGATGTCTGGGGCGGCGACGGCATATTGCCGCTCGCGGCCCCGCAAAGACCAGCGCACCGAATGGCTCGCGAAGAATTCATCCGCCGCGCCGTCGATGCAGATGTCGTCTGCGCCATCGGCTCGCTCACCAATATTGCGGAGCTGATAAAGAACGGACACAGGCCCAGGCGGCTGGCCATCATGGGCGGGGCGCTTGGCCGCGGCAATGCCACGCCCCATGCCGAGCTCAATATCTGGGCCGATCCGCAGGCCGCCGAGATCGTCTTCGCATCCGGCATCGACATCACCCTCATCCCGCTCGACATCACCCGCACGCTGATCGTGCCTGCGGACATGACCCGGCACTTGGCCCAATCTGCCGCGGCGCCGGCGCGTCTGTGCGGCGAGCTCCTGCCCTATGCCGGCAGCAATGCCCATCCGGCCGCCATCCATGACGCGGCGGTGATCGCAGCCCTTCTGTGGCCGGATCTGTTCGCGCGCCGGCGCGGCACGCTGACGGTCACGACGTCAGGCGGGGAAGATGGCCGCACCCACTTTGCCGGTGACGCGGAAGGGCCGCACGAAGTTTTGACCGAGGTTGCCCGCGACGCATTGTTCGCGCATATGCAAAGGCGCCTTTGCGGGGAGATGTGAATAATGAGTGTTGCGGTTTTCGGCTCCATCAACATGGATGTCATCGCCTATCTCGATCGCCTGCCGAAGCCGGGCGAGACGCTGCACGGCATGGGCTACAAGATGGGCCTCGGCGGCAAGGGCGCCAATCAGGCGGTGGCGGCACGCAAGCTCGGCAGCGAGGTTCATTTCGTCGGCCGCGTCGGCGCTGATTCCTTCGGCGATGCTGCGCGCGCTGAGCTCGCTTCTTATAATGTCGATCTTGGTTCTATCCGCCGCGATGAGAATTCGCCGAGCGGCATTGCCATCATCAAAGTCGGCGAAGGCGGCCAGAACATGATCTCGGTGATCGCCGGCGCCAATGCGGCCATCGATGCGAGCGACGCCGAGCGCGCCCGCGCCGATCTCGAAAATGCACGCGTGCTGCTGCTCCAGCTCGAAGTGCCGCTCGGCGCCTCGCTGGCCGCCGCGCGGATCGTGCGCGCCAGGGGCGGCATCGTCATTCTCGATCCGGCACCGGCGCCGAAGCAGCCCTTCCCGCCCGAGGTGGCCGCCACGGTCGATATCATCACGCCCAATGAGAGTGAGACGGCGGGACTTCTCGGCTGGCAGCCCATGACACCCGATGACGGGCTGCGGGCCGCGCGCGAGCTCAAGGCCAAGGGCTTCCGCATCGCCCTCGTCAAGCTCGGCGCCAAAGGCGTTGCTTTCTCGGGCGACAAGGAAGAGGGCTTCATCCCGCCCTTCAAGGTCGATGCCATCGATACGGTGGCGGCGGGCGACAGCTTCAATGGCGGGCTCGCCGCAGCGCTCGATGACGGAAAACCGCTTGCCGAGGCGGTACGGTTTGCCGCCGCCTGCGGGGCTCTGTCCACGACCAAGCGAGGCGCATCCGCCGCCGCCCCGACGCGGCCGGAGATCGACGCCTTCTTGCGGATGTCATAAATTTGTGTGTATACTAACATTCAACGATACGAACCTGCCCGGATGAGCCGCCGATTGCTGGCCTGCCGCCCGTCCGATAAAGTCCATAAAAACCTAGGGAGATAGTCCATGTCACGCTTTGTTTTGTCCCGCCGCTCCGCTCTCGCCTTGATGGGCGGCGCTGCCACTTTCGGCCTTACCGGCCGCATCGCCCATGCCGCCGGCGAGATCAAGGTCCTCAACTGGCAGGGCTATGGCACCGACGAGAAATGGGCGCTCGAGATGTTCGAGAAGAAGACCGGCATCAAGGTCGTGCATGACTATTTCAACTCCGAGCAGGAGATGCTGACCAAATTGCGCACCAGCCCCGGCACCTATGACGTCGTGCTGATGAACAACATCTATGTCATGGAAGCCGCCCATGAGGGCCTGATCCAGCCGCTCGACACGTCGAAATTCTCCAACTTCGGCGACCTCGCGCCGTCGCTGCGCGACAGCGACCGCTTCGTCATGGGTGGCAAGCACTTCGCCATCGCCTGGGTGTGGGGCCTCACCTCCTTCGCCTACAACACCCAGAAGATTTCGGCCAAGCCCGACACGATGGGCGCTCTGTGGGATCCGGCCCATGCGGGCAAGGTCGGCTGGCGCGACGACGCCTTGGAATCGATCCAGATCGCCGCCCTCGCCACCGGCCAGGACATGAACGCGCCGGCCGATCTGGAGAAGGTCAAGGACAAGCTCAAGGCGCTCAAGAGCCAGATCAAGACCTTCTGGTCGTCGGAAGACGAGTGGAACAAATACATGGCGGCGGGCGACTATGACATCGCCGTCTACTGGTCGGGCTCGGCGGCGCGCTCCAAGAAGGCGATGAAGCTGCCGGTCGAATTCGTGGTGCCGAAGGAAGGCGCCATCGGCTGGTTCGACGGCCTCACCATCGCCGACAAGGCGCCGAATGCCGAAGGGGCGGCGGCCTTCATCAACTTCATGGTCGATCCCGAATTCTACGTGAAATGGGACAATGACATCGGCGCGCCCGCATCCGCCAACGCCAAGGCCAATGCGCAATTGCCGGCCGATGCGCTCAACCGCACGGTGCTCGGCGACCCCGAAGTGGTGAAGCGCGTCCAGTGGATGGCGCCCGTCTCCGACGAGCAGAAGCAGAAGAACCAGGAGCTCTGGGACGAAGTGAAGACGAGCTTCGCGCTTTAAGGTTCGCAATCTTACATCCGTCATTCCCGGCGAAAGCCGGGACCCCTTGAATTCGTGGAAATGCATGCGATTCCCGCCAAGCGGAAAGAATTTAATGGGCCCCGGCTTTCGCCGGGGTGACGGACAGTAATGACGCGCCAGGCCCGCACCGTTTTCGCCTTGACCGCACCGGCCTATCTCTGGCTGGCGGTGACGGTGCTGCTGCCGCTCGCCACCATGCTCTATTTCAGCTTCCTCACTGCTTCGCCGCTGGGCGGCAAGGAGGTGCAGTTCACCCTCAAGCACTACACCGATTTCTTCACCAAGCAGATCTACTGGTACAACGCCTGGCGCTCGGTCGAGCTCGGCCTCTATGTGACGGCACTCTGCCTCATCATCGGCTATCCCGCGGCCTTGGGCCTCGCCAAATACATCAAGGGCCGCTGGCGCGAGGCGATCTTCCTTCTCATCATCCTGCCCTTCTGGTCCAACGCGCTGGTGCGCACCTTCTCCTGGACCATGGTGCTGCGCGAGCCCTTCAACATCTTGTTCTCCTATCCGGCGATCGTCGTCGGCCTCGTCCATGCCTACCTGCCCTATGCGATCCTCACCTGCTACATCTCGCTCCAGGCGATCGATGACTCCTTGATCGAGGCGGGCCGCAGCCTCGGCGCCACGCCGGCCCAGGCCTTCCGCCGCATCACCCTGCCGCTCAGCATGCCGGGCATCATGGCCGCCATCTTCCTCATCTTCGTGCCGGTGATCGGCTCCTTCATGGAGCCGCGCATATTGGGCGGCAAGGACGCCATTATGCTGGGCCCGATCATCGAGGGCCAGTTCATCACCGCCTTCAACTGGCCGCTGGGGGCGGCGCTTTCCTTCACCATGCTCGGCATGGTGCTGCTCATCCTGCTCGCCGCATCGCCGTTCCTCAAGCACCAGATGGCGAGGAGCTAGCGCGATGGCCCAGCGCGTCGTCAAACTCTATCTCGCATTCGTGCTCGTCTTTCTCTATCTGCCGATCGTGGTGATGATCGCCATGGCCTTCAACCGCTCGGCGCTCTATGAAATGCCCTTCACCTTCGATCTCGTCTGGTTCAAGGCGCTCAGCACCAACGAGCGGCTGCTGCAGGCGAGCTGGAACAGCGTGTGGATCGCCTGCATCAACACAGTGATCGCCACCGCGCTCGGCACGCTCGCCGCCTACGCCTTCGCCCGCTACGAATTCCGCGCCAAGCGCCTGCTGCAGCTCCTGCTCTTCCCGCCGATCACCATTCCCTGGCTGATCATCGGCACCTCGATGCTCATCTTCTTCTTCTGGACCGGCATCGGGCGCGGCCTGCACGCCATCCTGCTCGGCCATGTGGCGCTGTCCTTGCCCTATGTGATCGTCGTGGTCGGCGCCCGCTTCGCCAATTTCGGCCCTGAGCTCGAGGAGGCCGCCGCGAGCCTCGGCGCCACGCCCTGGCAGGCCTTCTGGCGCGTCACCATCCCGGTGCTGGCGCCCGGCATCACCGCCGCAGCGCTGTTCGCCTTCGCGGTGTCCTTCGACCAGTTCGTCATTTCCTATTTCCTGGCGCCGCCCGGCACCTCGACCCTGCCGGTCGAGATCTACACCTCCATCCGCAAGGGCTTCACTCCGGAGATCAACGCCATTTCCTCCATCATCATCCTCTTTTCCATGGGCCTCATGCTGATCGTCGCCCGCAACTACAAATTCGGCGGAGATAATTGATGAGCCGCGTCGACATCCTGCATGTGAGCAAGCGCTATGGCAGTTTTGCCGCGCTCGACAATGTCACCATCACCTTCAATGACGGCGAGTTCTTCGGCCTGCTCGGACCCTCGGGCTCGGGCAAGACCACCTTGCTGCGCTCCGTCGCGGGATTCATCGTGCCCGATGAGGGTTCGATTTCCTTCGATGGCGAGCAGGTGGAGAATGTTCCGGTGCATCGCCGCGCCATCGGCATGGTGTTCCAGTCCTATGCCCTCTTCCCGCATCTCACCATTGCCGACAATGTCGGCTTCGGCCTCGATGTCCGATCGACGCCGCGCGAGGACATCAGGAAGCGCGTCACCGAGATGCTGGGGCTGGTGCGCCTGTCCGGCCTCGAAGGGCGTTACCCGAAGCAGCTGTCGGGCGGCCAGCAGCAGCGTGTGGCGCTGGCCCGCGCCTTGATCACCCGGCCCAAGGTCCTCCTCCTTGATGAGCCTCTGGGCGCGCTCGACCGCCGCCTGCGCCAGGAGATGCAGGTCGAGTTGAAGGAGATCCAGCGCGAGACCGGCGTCACCGCCATCTTCGTGACCCACGACCAGGAAGAGGCGCTCACTCTCTCTGACCGCATCGCCATCATCGACCAGGGCAAGCTCATCCAGGTCGATGCGCCGCAGACCGTCTATGAGCGCCCGGCCAATATCTTCGCCGCCAATTTCCTAGGGGATGCCAATGTCTTCCGCGGCACGCCGGTGAAGGACGGGCTCAAGCTGGCCGACGGCACGATGATCGAGACCTTGAAGGCCGCGACCGGTGCCGCCATCGTGCGGCCGGAGAAATTGCGCGTCGCCAGCGGCAGGAAGAAAGCCGCCGGCAACAGCCTTGCCGGCGAGATCACCCAGGCGATCTATTCCGGCGCCAGCGTCACCTACCGCATCCGCACCAAGGCCATGGGCGATGTGCCGCTTCTCGCCTTCATCCAGAACCAGACCGGTGAAGTGCTCGATACCGGCACCTTAGTCACGGTGAGCTGGGACAAGGATCAGACCATCCCGGTGGCGCCATGAGCATCCGGGGATTGCGCTTCGGGGCCATCGGCACCCGCGCCGTCCATGCCGCGATCGACATGCAGCTTCTCTTCGCGGAAGACAGCGAATGGGCCTCGCCCGTCGTCCATGCGATCGAGCCGCAGGTGAGGCGCATCTCGGCCCATGCGCCGCATCTCACCTTGTTCACCCGTTTCCTGACGCCCGAGCATGCCGAGGAAGCCAAGGGCCAATGGCAGATCTATTACCGCCATTGGCGGAGCGTGCTCACCAGCAATATCGATCCCGATCTGCTCGATCTCCTGCCGCCCTTGCGCCACTTCGTGCCGCCGGCGCGCGTGATCGACAAATATGCGCATTCGGCCTTCGAGGCATTGGAATTTCAGACGGCGCTCGATGAGCTGGAGGCCGACACGATCATCTTCACCGGCGTCGAGACCGATGTCTGCGTGCTCGCCACCGCTCTGACGGCGGTCGATCGCGGCTATCGCACCATCCTGATCGAGGACGCCATTGCGAGCTCGAATGCGGCGAGCCACAAGGCCGCACTCGACGGCATCTATCCGCGTTTCGACCAGCAGGTCGAGCTCATCGACACCGACACATTGCTGAAAGCCTGGACGCCATGACGGTTCCGAACTATCTGCGCACCCCCAATATCCCGGCCTCGCGCGCCTGGAACAGCTGGGCCGCCGACCGCTATCTCGAAATGTCGCATCTGCCGCTCGGCGTGAAAGTGACGCCCGTCTTCTATGCGGCAAGCACCGGCAAGACGACGCTGATGGGCCCGGGTTCCGACATCCGCCTCGGCCGGCACGAGCCGGATGGCAGCCTGATAGAGGCCAATTTCTCGCATGGCGGCACCCATCTCGACTGGACCTGGCGCAAGACATCCACTTTCGGCGTCGCCGGTTCATGGAAGGCGGCGAGATTCGGCGAATGGGGCCTGCGCTTCTGGGTCGTGCTGGCGCTCAGCCAGAATGACGGCGCGCTGTGGCACTATGACGAGGAAAGCCGCACCGCTTTCTGCACCGTCGGTCCGCGCACCGTGGCGATCAGGGCGAAGCATGATCCGCTGCTGGTCACGGGGCATGAGACGCTCGATGCCCTGCGTTCCGAATATGAGACCAATGGCTATTGGTATCTCGCTTCACGCAGCAGCGCGGCCAAGGTCCTGGCCTTGCGCTTCAATCTCGAAGAGGCGCCGGAGAACGACTTCGCCATTTCCATCGCAGACCGCAAGGACCAGGCACTGGCGCAGCTCGCCAGGCTGCCTTCGCCGGCAAAGGCCACCTCGCGCGGCGCGGCGCTCGATGCGATGGCCGACATCATGGGCTGGAACACCATCTGGGACAGCGTCAACCACCGCCCCTACATCACCTGCTCGCGCAACTGGGACCTCAAGAAATTCGGCGGCTTCGGCTTCTGGCTCAACGATACGGCGATCAACGCCTTCCTCGTGGCGCAGTTCGACCCCGACCAGGCGCGCGAGAATCTGGCGATGCTGCTCTCGGCCGCGACGCCGCAAGGCAATCTGCCCTGCATCATGACCGGCAATGACGCCTGGGTCGACCGCACCCAGACGCCGGTCATCTCCTTCATCGTCTGGCAGATCTATTTGCGCACCGGCAGCCGGCTTTTCATCGACATGGCCTATGAGATTCTGGCACGCAACAATGAGTGGATCAGGTCGGCGCGCGACGGCAATGGCAATGGCATCCTCGAATTCGGCTCGTCCGATGTGGGTCAGGGCCTCTATAAGGGCACCAAGCTCGCCGCCAAGGACGAATCCTTCATGGACAATTCGCCCATCCATGACGAGGCGCGCTGGAACGAGAAGAGCCGCACCCTCGATGTCGAGGATGTCGGCCTCAATTGCCTCGTCTGCCTCGATTGCGAGATGCTGGCGCATATGGCCCGCGCCCTCGGCCGTGTGGCGGAAGCGAAGAAGCACGACGCCAACGCCGCTTCCTTGCGCAAGAAGATCGGCACGCATTTCTGGGACGAGAAACGCAACATCTTCGCCAACCGCTTGTGGTCGGGCGGTTTCGCGAAAAGCGTGGCACCGACCAGCTTCTATCCCCTGTTGTGCGGCGCGGCTTCGAAGCAGCAGCAGAAGCATCTGGTGAAGCATCTCGAAGATCCGGCGAAATTCGGCGGCGAGTTCGGCCTGCCTTCGGTGTCGCGCGATGATCCGGCCCTTGCCGACAATGTCTATTGGCGCGGCCGCATCTGGCCGATCCTCAACTGGCTGGTGTGGAACGGGCTCGAGCGGGCGGGTGAATATGAGGCCGCCGACCGGCTCATCGACAGAAGCTGGCATCTCTTCACCAAAAGCTGGAACGAGCGCCGCCTGTCGCCGGAGAATTACCATCCGGGCACCGGCGAAGGCCTCGATCAGCCGGATACCGATCCCTTCTATTCCTGGTCGGCGCTTCTGCCCTTCCTGCAACAAGCGCGGGTGATGAGCTTCTCACCCTGGCAGGGCTGGCAGCTGCGCAATGAGGGCAAGGATTTCACGGTCGGCCCGGTCGAAACGCCGCTCGGCGCCGTGACGATCGCGCGCAAGAAGGGCACGCTCACCTTGGCCCGGGGCGAAGAGGCGCTTTTCACGACCGACAAGCAGGGCCGCATTTCCGGCCCCATCACGCCTGCGTGATCCCCTCTTTCGGGATTACCTGCCATTAATCCGACGGGTTTTACCTGTGGCTTCGTCTTAATCCTTGGATCACGTGACTTTTGACGAACTGTCAAATGTCATGAACATGATCGAGGGGTGAGCGGGAGCCTGTGGCGCTAGGAGGAACCTGTCCTGGCGCCATAGGCTCCGGATCGTTTTTTCGGTATTATGGGGCTCGATGAGAAAAACGCTGGTTTCCCTGTTTGTTCTAGCCGTTCTGTCAGCTGCCGGCTATTACGCGCAGCAGACAGGCTGGGTGACGGCGTTGTGGACCGAGGCAAACAGCAAGCTCGCCGAAAGCCAGGCCAAGCCGGACCAGAAGAAGCGCCAGGCCGCACCGCCCAATGCCTCCCCCGTCGAGGTCGCCGCCGCCGCCGCCAAGACGCTGAGCGACGACATCACCGCGGTGGGCTCGCTGCTTTCCGACGAGTCGGTCCAGATCGCCACCGAGACCGATGGCCGCGTTTCCGAGATCCGCTTCACCGAGGGCGATGTGGTCGCCGCCCGCGCCGTGTTGATCACCCTCGATGACGCCCTGATCACCGCCCAGCTCACCGATGCCGAGGCGCGCCTCACCTTGGCCAAGGCCAATTACGAGCGCGCCGTCGCCTTGCGCAAATCGGGCACCGCCTCGCAGACGACCCTCGACACGGCCCTGTCGGAATTGTCGGTCGCCCAGGCGGCCTTCGATCTCATGAAGGCCCAGCATGAGAAACTGTCGATCAAGGCGCCCTTCCCCGGCGTGCTCGGCTTCCGCACCATTTCGCCGGGCGCCTATGTCACCGCCGGCACGCCGCTGGTCAATCTCGAGAAGATCGACCGGCTGAAGGTCAATTTCAGCGTGCCGGAAGTCTATCTCTCGAAGCTCTCCGTCGGCCAGAAGATCGAGATCATCGCCGACGCTTTGCCCGCCACGCGCTTCGAGGGCACGATCTACGCCATCGATCCGGCGATCGACGTCAATGGCCGGGCCATCAGGGTGAAGGCGACGCTCGACAACCAGGACGGCAAATTGCGCCCGGGCCTCCTGGCCCGCATCACGGTCAAGGGCATCCCGCGCACCGCCGTGACCATCCCGGAAAGCGCGCTGGTGCCGCGCGGCAATGATTTCCTCGTCTACAAGGCCGACAACGGCAAGGCGAAGGAGACCAAGGTCCTCGCCGGCCGTCGCGAGAACGGCTTTGTCGAGATCATCGAGGGCGTCGATATCGGCCAGCAGGTGGTGATCGCGGGGCAAGCGCGCCTGCGCGACGGCGCCAATGTCGAGATCGTTCCGACGACCTCGGCCGCCGTCGAAGGCTGAGGCCGCCCGCATGTCGATCTCGGAACTCTGCATCCGCCGCCCCGTCTTCGCCACCGTCCTGAGCCTCATCCTGCTGCTCATCGGCATCGTCGCCTATGGCCGGCTCACGGTGCGCGAATATCCCAAGGTGGATGAGCCGGTCGTCTCGGTGACGACCAGATATCCGGGCGCTTCCGCCGCACTCATCGAATCGCAGATCACCCAGGTGCTCGAAGGATCGCTTGCCGGCATCGAGGGCATCGACATCATCGAATCGACCAGCCGCACCGAATCGAGCCGCATCACCATCCGCTTCAAGTCGGATGTCAATGTAGATACCGCCGCGAGCGACGTGCGCGACCGCGTCAGCCGCGTGCGCGGCCGCCTGCCCGACGAGGTCGACGACCCGATCATCGCCAAGGTCGAAGCCGATGCGCAGCCCATCATCTTCCTGAACTTCCGGTCCGACCGGATGAACGCCATAGACCTGACCGACTATGTCGACCGCTATCTTCTCGACCGGTTCAAGAACCTGACCGGTGTCGCCGATGTCATCATCTTCGGCGAGCGGCGCTATGCCATGCGCATCTGGATCGACCGCGACCGGCTCGCCGGCTACGGCCTCACCGCCCAGGACGTCGAGGACGCGCTGCGCCAGCAGAATGCCGAGATCCCGGCCGGCCGCATCGAGGGCAGCGAGCGTGAATTCACTGTCCTGTCCAAGACCTCGCTTTCGACGCCGGAGGAATTCCGCAACATCATGCTCAAATCGGCGGGCGGGCTGCAGGTCAAGCTCGGCGATGTCGCCCGCGTCGAGCTCGGCTCCACCGATCTGCGCCGCTCCAGCCGCTATATGGGCCAGACATCGATCACCGCCGGCATCATCAAGCAGGCGGTCGCCAATCCGCTCGACGTATCCAAGGCGGTGAATGCCGTCATGCCGCAGATCCTCGAATCGCTCCCCGAAGGGGTCACCGCCGAGGTCGGCTATGATTCGACGCAGTTCATCGCCCAGTCGGTGGACTCGGTCTTCCGCACCATCCTTGAAGCGATCGCCCTCGTCATCCTGATCATCATGTTCTTCCTGCACTCGCTCAGGGCCTCGGTCATCCCGATCGTCACCATTCCGATCTCGCTCGTCACCACTTTCGCGCTGATGCTGCTCGCCGGGCTGTCGATCAACACGCTGACGCTCCTCGCCATGGTGCTGGCCATCGGCCTTGTCGTCGATGACGCCATCGTCGTATTGGAGAACATCTTCCGCCATATCGAGGAAGGCATGAAGCCTTTCGCTGCGGCACTCAAGGGCATGCGCGAGATCGGCTTTGCCATCGTGGCGATGACGCTCACCCTGGCGGCCGTCTTCGCGCCTGTCGCCTTCATGCCGGGCTCGACCGGCCGCCTGTTCCTCGAATTTGCCCTGACCCTTGCCGGCGCCGTGGTCATATCGGGCTTCATCGCGCTCACCTTGACGCCGATGATGTGCTCGAAATTCCTCAAGCACAATGACCGGCCCAACATCATCGCCCGCTTCATCGAGGGAAGCCTTGCCCGCCTCGAGCGGCTCTATCGCGGCGCGCTGAAATTCGCGATCAAGGCGCGCTATTTCGTGTTCCTGATCGCGCTCGCCGTGGCCGGCCTTGGCGGCTTCCTGTTCACCGGGCTCAATTCGGAGCTGACCCCGACCGAGGACCGCGGCGTTCTCCAGCTCTCGGGGAATACGCCGGAAGGCTCGACGCTCGCTTTCACCAGCCGCTATGCCAACGAGGTCGAGGCGATCCTTGCCAAAGCGCCCAATATGCGCGCCTATCTCGTCAATATCGGCCAGCAGGATGTCAACCAGTTCAACGCCATCGGCCGCCTCAAGGCCTATTCCGAACGCGACGTGACCCAGGCGCAGATCGCCCAGCGCCTGGGACCGCAATTGCGCAAGATCGCCGGCGCTCAGGTCTCGGCGCGCTCGCCCGCCGGCTTCGGCCGCCGCGGGGCGGGCCGCCCGGTTGAATTCGTCATCCAGACATCGGGCACCTATGACGATCTGGAGAAATATCGCGATGCCATGTTCGAGCGGCTGAAGCAGGAGCCTGCGCTGGCCGATCTCGATTCGGATCTCGAGCTCAACAAGCCGCAGCTCGAGGTGAAGATCGACCGCGACCGGGTCGCCGATCTCGGCCTCGATGTCTCGGTCATCGGGCGCACGCTGGAGACCATGCTGGGCGGCCGCCAGGTGACGCGCTTCGAGATCGGCGGCGAGCAGTATGACGTCATCGTCCAGCTCGACGCCAGCGCCCGCACCGCGCCCGACAATCTCGCCCGCATGTTCGTGAAGGGCGCCAATGACGAGATGATCCAGCTCGCCAATGTCGTCCAGGTCACCGAGACGGTGGCGCCCAAGGATCTGCGCCGCTTCAACCAGCTGCGCTCGGTCACCATCCAGGCCAATGTGGCGCCCGGCTACACACTGGGACAGGCGCTGCAGGCGGTCAACCGGACCGCCGCCGAGATCCTGCCCAATAACGTGCTGACCGATGTGTCGGGACAGAGCCGCGAATTCCGCGACGCAAGCAGCAATGTGATGTTCATTTTCGTGCTGGCCTTGTGCTTCATCTATCTCGTGCTGTCGGCGCAGTTCGAGAGCTTCCGCGATCCCCTGATGATCATGCTGACCGTACCCCTGTCGATGGCGGGCGCCCTTCTCACGCTGAAGCTTACCGGCGGCACGCTCAACATCTATTCGCAGATCGGCCTCGTTACCCTCGTCGGCCTCATCACCAAGCACGGCATCCTGATCGTCGATTTCGCCAACCGGCTGCAGGAGGAGGACGGCAAGAACCGCGCCGAGGCCATCACCGAGGCGGCCACCTTGCGTCTGCGCCCGATCCTGATGACCACATGCGCCATGGTTCTGGGCGCCGTGCCGCTGGCACTGGCGACCGGCGCCGGCTCGGAGGCCCGCCACCAGATCGGCTGGGTCATTGTCGGCGGCATGACCGTTGGCACGCTGCTGACGCTCTTCGTGGTGCCCGCCGTCTACAGCCTGTTCGGCCGCAAGGCCGCAGCGCCATCGCTCGCGCCGCTGCCGTCGCCGGCGGAGTGACGCTTATTCGATCACCACCGTCTTCGGATCCCAGCCGTCGGGCGGCGGATATTTGGGCGCCATGTCTTCCAGTGTCTCGCGCACGACGCGCGCGATGGCGGCATTGCGCGTCCAGTTGCGGTCGGCGGGAATGACATGCCAGGGCGCATGCGCCGTCGAGCAGCGCTTGAGCGCCGTCTCATAGGCCGCCATATAGTCGTCCCACAATTTGCGGTCGGCGAGATCGCCTGGATTGAACTTCCATTGCTTGGTCGGGTCGGTGACGCGCTCCTTGAGGCGCTCGGCCTGCTCCTCCTTCGAGATATGCAGCATGAATTTGAGGATGCGCGTGCCGTTGTCGGAAAGCATCTTCTCGAACTGGTTGATCTCCTCATAGCGCCGCTCGATGGCTTCCGGTCTCGCGAGCTTCTTCACTTTCACCACCAGCACATCCTCGTAATGCGAGCGGTTGAAGATGCCGATGATGCCCTTGCGCGGGCAGGCCTTGTGGACGCGCCAGAGATAGTCGTGGTCGCGCTCTTCCTCGCTCGGCACCTTGAAGGGTGTGACCTCGACGCCGATCGGCCCGCATGTGTTGAATACCGCACGCACCGTTCCGTCCTTGCCGCTGCAATCGATCCCCTGCAGGACGACCAGAAGGCTGCGGTCGCCCTCGGCATAGAGGCGGTCCTGCAGCTGGTTGATCGCTTCGGCGTCCTCCGCGATCTGCGCCTTGGCCTTCTCCTTGCCGGCAAAGGCGCTGTCGTCGCGCGGATCGACCTTGGCAAGGGCGAAATTCCTGCCCTCGACCCTGAACTTCCCGGCAAACGGATTGGCCATGCACACCCCCTTCTGATCTGCCGACGTTGAGACATTGAGCCCTTGATTGCAAGGGCTTGAGACCCTAATCCCTAATGCCAAAGGATTGATTGAATGATCGACAACAAAGCCCAGATGGCGTCCCCGGCCTACCGGATCGCCGCCCTCGACCAGGACTTCGTTCTGGGCGACACGACCCGCGGCGTGCGCTTCCAGCTCGAATATCAGAAAGCGGAAGAATACCTGCGCAAATGGGGCGTGGCCTCGACCGTGGTGGTCTTCGGCTCCGCACGCGTCAGGGAGGGCGACAAGCGCGGCTGGTATGAGGCGGCGCGCGCCTTCGCCCGCATCGTCTCCAAAAGTGGCGGCGCCCTCCACAGCCATTCGGCGCCGCGCCGCAACGTCATCGCCACGGGCGGCGGCCCCGGCATCATGGAGGCGGCCAATCGCGGCGCCCATGACGTGGGCGCGCCCTCGATCGGCTACAACATCACTTTGCCGCATGAGCAGGAGCCCAACGCCTATTCGACACCGGAGCTTACTTTCCGCTTTCACTACTTCGCGATGCGCAAGATGCATTTCGCCATGCGCGCCGATGCGCTTGTCGTCTTTCCCGGCGGCTTCGGCACGCTCGATGAGCTGTTCGAGATACTCACCCTCAGGCAGACAAACAAGATGGACGATGCCGTGCCGATCGTTCTCTATGACAGCATCTTCTGGCACAAGACGATCAATTTCCGCCGCTTCGTCGATGAAGGCCTGTGCGGGGAAGCCGACCTCGACCTCTTCGCCTTCGCCGACACGCCGGAAGAGGCGTGGCAAGGCCTTCTCGCCCGCGGCCTCAAGATCCCGGAACACAAAGGATAGAGCATGACCGTCAAGCTGCATTTCCACGGCGCCACCCGCGTCGTCACGGGATCCTGCTACATGATCGAGACCGATCGGGCGCGCCTCCTCGTCGATTGCGGCATGTTCCAGGGATCGAAGACCGAGAAGGAGCTCAACTACCGCGCCTTCCCGTTCGATACCCGCAAGGTCGACACCATGCTGCTGACGCATGCGCATATCGACCATGCCGGCCTCATCCCGAAGCTGGTCAAGGCGGGCTTTGCCGGGAAGATTCATGCGACCCATGCGACCTGTGATCTCTGCGCGGTGATGCTGCCGGATTCGGGCTTCATCCAGGAGACCGAGGTCAGGCAGCTCAATGAGCGGAACCGCAAACGCGGCCTCCCCGAGGTCGAGCCGATCTATACGGCCGACGACGCTCGCGACGCGCTCACGCATTTCGAGGGCATCGCCTACAAGACGTGGATCACTCCGGTGCCCGGCATTCGCGCGCGCTACTGGAATGCCGGCCATCTGCTGGGCTCGGCCTCGATCGAGGTCGAGATCGAGCGTCCTGGGCGGGGGCCGCTGCGCCTCCTCTTCTCCGGCGATATCGGCCCCGACCAGAAATTGTTCCAGCCCGATCCCGAAGCACCGACCGATTTCGACTATGTCGTTTGCGAATCGACTTATGGCGGCAAGGACCGTTTCGCGCGTTCGGAAGAGAAGCGCCGCGAGAACCTGGGCACCGAGCTGCGCGCCGCCGCGAGTCGCCAGGGCGCGGTGCTCATCCCCTCTTTCGCGGTCGAGCGCACCCAGGAGATCCTGGTCGACCTGATCGCGCTGATGGACAAGGGCGTCATCCCCAATGCGCCGGTCTTCATCGACTCGCCTCTGGCGCTCAAGGCGACCGAAATCTTCTCGCAGCATGCGAAATCATTGGAAAATGGCGAGGCGCTGGTGAGGGCGCTGGCGTCACCCTATGTGAAGACGACGGAAAGCGTCGAGGAGAGCAAGGCGATTGCCCGCTTCTCGGGCTTCCACATCATCGTCGCGGCAAGCGGCATGTGCGAGGCCGGCCGTATCCGCCATCATCTCAAGAACAACCTGTTCAAGCCCAACGCCACGGTGCTGCTCGTCGGCTTCCAGGCGGCAGGCACGCTGGGCCGGCTTCTCGAAGAGGGCGCCCAGGCGGTCAAGATCCACGGCGAGGAGATCAAGGTACGCGCCACGATCCGCCGCTTCGAGGACTATTCCGGTCATGCCGATGGCCCGGAACTGCTGCAATGGCTGCGCGAGCGCCTGCCCATCGCGCGCATGGTGTTCCTGACCCATGGCGAGGAAGAGGCCCAGCTCGCCATGGCCGATGACATGGCGTCAGCGGGCATCATGGCTGCCGACCGGATCGGGCGTCCGATCCTCGATGACATTTACGACCTATCGGGCGAAGCGCCGGTGCGCCGCGCCGCCGAGGTCACGCCGCGCATCAGCCCCGACAAGATGGCGCGCCGCGATTGGCACAACGAGCTGGCCGAGCTGACGCTCGCCATCAACGACGAGATCGGCAAAGCCGCCGACGAGAAGGCGCGGGCCGTCATCATCAGGAGGCTCAAGCGCGCTCTCGCGGACGGCAATGGCAACATGCCGCCGCCGAACAAGCGGCGGCGCAACGGCGATGAAGGCCGCGGCGGCGCCAGGGGATTCGATGAAGGCTGAACCTGTTCCCCTCCCCCTTGCGGGGAGGGTAATTACTCAACTCACCTCGACCCATGTCTTCTCCCTGGCCGAGCGTGCCATGCCGTGGATGACGCGCTCGATCTTGAGGCCTTCTTCGAAATTGACGAAGCATTCCGCTCCACTGGCGATGCAATCGAGGAAATGCTTGGCCTCGATGACCTTGAGCTCGTTGAAGCCCAGCTGATGGCCGGGCGCCGGGGTGAATTGGCCATAGGGTGAATGGACCGGGCCGGTGAGGATGGTGCGGAAGCCGCGCGTCGCTTCCGGCCCTTCATTCACATAGAGCTGCAGTTCATTCATCCGCTCCTGGTCGAAGGTGAGCATGCCTCTTGTGCCATGGATCTCGAAACGGATCAGGCTCTTGCGCCCCCAGGCGGCGCGGCTCGACAGCAGCGTGCCCGAGATGCCGCTCCTGAAGCGTACGATGGCATGGGCGATGTCCTCATTCTCGACCTCGCGCATTTCGTCCGTGCCCGGCACCGGGCGCTGCCTCACCACCGTCTCCATGTCGGCCGAGACGCGGGCGATATCGCCGATGAGGAAATGCGCGAAGCTCACCAGATGGCAGGTGATGTCGCCGAGCGTGCCCAGGCCCCACAAATCGATGCGCGCCCTTTTGCTCCACGGCACGTCGGGCGAGGCGAGGTAGTCCTCGTCCACTTGCCCGCGGAAATGCACGACATCGCCGATGGCGCCCGCGGTGACCAGATGGCGGGCATGCAGCACGGCCGGATTCTTGATGTAGTTATAGCCGAGCAGCGTGCGGCCTCTGGCCTTGCGGGCCGCCGCCGCCATGGCCTCGGCCTCATCGAGGGTGAGCGCCATCGGCTTCTCGCACCACACATGCTTGCCGGCTTCGAGGAAGGCGACCGCCATCTCACGATGCACATTGTTGGGCGCGGTGATCGATACGACATCGATGCGGTCATCCTCGATGAGCTTGCGCCAATCGGTTTCGGCACGCGCAAAGCCATAGTCGCGCGAGCGCCGCAGCGTCAGCTCGGGATCGACATCGCACAGGGTCTCGAGCCTGATATCGGGCAGGTCGCCGAAGACCGGTCGCACATGGCTCCACGCCATCGCATGGCACTTGCCCATGAAGCCGGTTCCGATCAGTGCCACACCGAGAGATGCCATGACGTCCTCTGACAAAAGCAACAGGTCCCGACTTTCGCCGGGACCTGTCCTTACTGCAAGATCAAACCTGTCTTATTTGTACTGGTCGGCATTGTCCTTGGTGACCAGCACCGTGCCGGTATCGATCACCGCGTCGATCTTCTCGCCCTTCTGCAATTTGACGAGATTCTCGACCGCGAAGGCCCCCATATTCTTGGGCGCCTGGGCGACGGAAGCCGTCATGTCGCCGGCAAGGATCGAGGCCGCGGCATCCGGATTGGCGTCGAAGCCGACCACCATGACGTCCTTGAGCTTCTCGGCCGCTTTCAGGGCCTCGACGGCGCCGAGCGCCATATTGTCGTTGGAGGCAAAGACCGCCTTGATATTGGGATTGCCGGTGAGGACGTTCTCCATCACCGACTGGCCCTTGGCGCGGTCCCAGTCGGCCGGCTGCTCGGCGACGACCTTGAGGCCGCAAGCCTCGAGGCCGGTCTTGGCGCCGGTGGCGCGCGCCTGGCCGGTCGATTGGGTGATGATGCCCTGCAGGATCGCCACTTCCGAGCCCTTCTCGACCTTCGAGCAGATGAAATCGGCCGCAAGCTTGGCGCCGACCTCGTTGTTGGTGCCGATGAAGGTCACGCCTTCATTGGTGCCCTTGGTGTCGACGAAGACGACCGGCACGTTCTTGGCCTTGGCCGCATCGACGACGGGCGCCAGTGCGTTGGGATCGGTCGGCGCCAGAGCGAGGCCGGAAATGCCCTTGGCCAGCATGTCCTCGAGCTGCGCGATCTGCGCCGCGACATCCGATTCGGCCGGCGGAGACATCACCACCACTTCGACGCCGAGTTCCTTGCCCTTCTCCTCGGCGCCGGCTTGCACCGCCGCCCAGAACGGATTGCCCGCCCCCGGGCCTTTCATGTCGAGCACGATCGGATCGGCGAAGGCCATCGAATTCATCGCCGCAAGTGCCGCACCCGCGATCAGAAATTTCTTCATCTACTCCTCCCTTGGAACATGACGTCTCCAATTCAGATCGCGGCCGGCACGGAGACAAGGCCCCGGCTGCGTAAATCTATTTGCGTGTTGCCGCACGGCGCCGCAGCACGTCGATATAGACGGCCAGGATAATGATGAGACCTATCAGAATCTGCTGCCAGAACGGATTGATATTGTTGAGATTGAGCCCGTTGCGCAGCAGTCCCATGATGAGGACGCCGGCCAGCACGCCAAGCACCGTGCCGCGCCCTCCGAAAAAGCTTGCGCCGCCGATGATGACTGCAGCGATGGCATCGAGTTCGGCGCCGGTCCCGGCAAGCGGAAAGCCCGAATCCATTCGGCCGGCGAGCAGCAACGCTGCAAGACCGGCGAAGAAGCCGCAGATCGCATAAACATAGACCAGCACGCGGTCGACATCGATGCCAGACACGCGCGCTGCCTGCGGATTGCCACCGATGGCAAAGATATGACGACCCATATTGGTGCGGTTGAGGAAGAACCAGAGGCCCACGGCGCAGATAATGACTAGAAAGAAGCTGACCGGAATGCCCGCGGGAGGGGCTAACATTCCCCACGAGTAAAATGCCTGTCCCGGATACCGCACTTCCGGCTGCAAACCTGAGATTGGTGCCAGGCTTATGCGGTTGCTGATGCCGCGAAAGGTGTACAGCGTGCCGAGCGTCATGATGAAGGGGTGCGGCAGCTTAAGCATTGTATAGCCAAGGCCGTTGAAAAGGCCGCAAACAATGCCGACTGCGGGGCCAATGAGTAGCACAATAGGCCAAGGGACACCCGCCTTGTCGGCAATAGCAAGGCACATCATTGCAAGCACCAGAATCGATCCGACCGACAGATCAATGCCGGCCGTGATGATTACAACGAACATGCCAAGTGCGAGCATGGCCGGATAAGCATTCTGCTTGAGAATATTGGTGAGATTGGTGGCCGAGAGGAAGACGGCCGGTTGCGTCGCATAGAGGAACGCCATCATGAGTATGATGACGACGATGATGCCGTAGCTCTCGAGGAATTTCGACAAAGCGGGATTGTTGCTGATCATCAGTGCACCCGGTCATGCGCGAGCTGCGCGGTATGATCCTTGGTGCCCATGATCCAGCCGATGACCTCGTTGCGGCTTGTCTTGTCGAGCGGTGAATCGGCGAAATTGGCGCCGTGGAAAAGGGCCATCACCCGGTCGCAGGCATAGAAGATATCGTCCATGCGGTGCGAGATCATGATCACAGCGACACCATGCTCCTTCAGCGTCTTGATGAGGTCGAGCACCTTGCCGACCTCCTTGATGGCAAGCGCCGCCGTCGGCTCGTCCATGATGACGACCTTGGCATCGAAGGCGGTGGCGCGTGCGATGGCGACCGCCTGGCGCTGGCCGCCGGAGAGCTCCTCCACCGGCTGGTCGACGCTGCGGACATGGATCTTGAGCTTGTCGAGATGGGCCTGCGCCATTTCGCGCGCTTTGGCGCGATCGATGACGGTAAGCCCGCCGAATTTCATGCCGGGCTCCCGGCCGAGATAGATATTCTCATAGATGGGCAGGTTTCCGGCCAGGGCGAAATCCTGATAGACCATCTCGATGCCCATATTGCGCGCGGTCCGCGGGCTGGAGAAATGGACGGGCTGGCCTGCGAAGACGAGCTGTCCCTCGCTCGGCTGATAGAGGCCGGAGAGGATCTTCATCAGCGTCGACTTGCCGGCACCATTGTCGCCGACGACGCCCAGCGCTTCGCCGGAATTCACATGAAAGTTCACATTGCGCAATGCGGTGACGGCGCCGAAATATTTCGTGACGCCCTTGGCTTCGAGCAGCGCGGTTTCGGTGGTCAACCTGCCCTTCCTCCCTCTTCAGGACCCGGGCAGCCGGATCCGAAATAGAATATTCTGTTGATTATTCTTATTGTTGGAACATTTATTCCATTTTTGCTTGACGACGTCAAGCCCTTCTGTTGCAATGGCCGCATGGCCACAACCGACGCTGCCCCGCGGGATTTTGCGACGCTGAAGGCGAGTATCATCGAACGCGGCAAGACGCTGCCCAAGCGCTTGAGCCAGATCGCCGCCTTCGCGCTCGATCATCCCGACGACATCGCCTTCGGCACGGTCGCATCGATCGCCGAGCAGGCCGAGGTGCAGCCCTCCTCATTGATCCGGTTTTCCCAGGCTCTGGGCTATCAGGGCTTTTCCGAATTGCAGGAGATCTTCCGTGCCCGCCTGCGCGACCGGGTGCCAAATTACGAGGAGCGCATGGCGCAATTGCGCGAGCATGCGCGCTCGGCATCCAAGGCGCATATTCTGTTCGAGGGCTTCTCGGAAGCGGCGCAGAAATCGATCGCCGACCTGTCGGACAGGCTCGAGCCCAAGACGCTCGACAGAGCGGTGGCGCGGCTCGCCGCGGCGCACACCCTCTATCTCGTCGGTCTCAGGCGCTCCTTCCCGATCTCCTCCTACATGGCCTATGCCTTCGGCAAGCTCGGCATCCGCCATGTGCTGATCGACGGCCTGGGCGGTCTCGCTTCGAATGACCTCACCTTCGCCAGCCCCAAGGATGCGGTGCTGGCGGTGAGCTTCACGCCCTATGCGAGCGAGACCGTGACCCTGGTGACGCAAGCGGCGCGCATGAAGGTGCCGGTGATCGCCATCACCGACAGCGCCTTCTCGCCGCTCGCCCGCGACGCCGAGATCTGGTTCGAGGTGGCGGAAGCGAATTTCGAAGGCTTCCGCTCGCTCGCCGCCTCGCTGGCGCTCGCCATGACGCTGACCGTGGCAGTGGCGGAGAAACGGGGAAGTTAGGCACTGCTCCTTCTCCGCGCGAAGCGCGGGGAAGGTGGCGCGCGGCGCCGGATGGGGTGGAGCAACCGACAAAACTCCCTGGAATGTTGTGAGATTGTGTCTCGGTATGGGGGCCTCAGATGTGGAGGCCTTCAACACAGCCCGCGCAGCACCGCCCCCATCCGGCGCTACGCGCCACCTTCCCCCGCTTCGCGGAGGAAGGAGGAATTTGAAATGACACAGGTGGAACAAATATTCTGAATTGACTATCTAATAGAATTATTGTTTCATATCGTCCAAAGCAAACACAAGCCTACAAGGATGCTGGGAGGTCATGGCGGCGCTCGATGTCATTACCATTGGCAGGTCTTCCGTCGATCTCTATGGCCAGCAGATCGGCTCCAGGCTGGAAGATATCGCCTCCTTCGCCAAGTCGGTCGGCGGCTGCCCTTCCAATATCGCCATCGGCACGGCCAGGCTCGGCCTGAAATCGGGCCTCATCACCCGCGTCGGCGACGAGCAGATGGGCCGCTATATCAAGGAGCAGATGGCTCGCGAGGGCGTCTCGCTCGAAGGCATCGCCACCGACAAGGACCGCCTCACCTCCCTCGTCCTGCTCTCGGTCGAGAACGACAAGACCTTCCCGCTCATCTTCTATCGCGACAATTGCGCCGACAGCGTTTTGTCGGAAGCCGACATCGATCCCGATTTCATCCGCTCGAGCGCTTCCGTCCTCGTCACCGGCACGCATTTCGCCAGAGCGGTCAACGCCGCCGCCCAGAAAAAGGCGATGGCCATCGCCAAGGCGAATGGCGGCAGGATCATCTTCGACATCGACTACCGGCCCAATCTCTGGGGGCTCGCCGGCCATGGCGCCGGCGAGGAGCGCTATATCAAGTCGGACAAGGTATCGGAGGCCCTGCAGACCATTCTGGCCGATTGCGACCTGATCGTCGGCACCGAGGAGGAAGTGCATATTGCCGGCGGCGCGGAAGACACGCTTGCCGCCCTGCGCAAGATCCGTTCTTTGTCCAAGGCGACGATCGTGCTGAAGCGCGGACCTATGGGCTGCGTCGTCTTTCCCGACGCCATTCCGGCCCGCATCGAGGACGGCATTGTCGGCCAGGGCTTCCCCATCGAGGTCTATAATGTGCTGGGGGCGGGCGACAGTTTCATGTCGGGCTTCCTGCGCGGCTGGCTCAGGGGTGAGGACCATGCGACCTCGGCCACCTGGGCCAATGCCTGCGGCGCTTTCGCGGTGTCGCGTCTCCTCTGCTCGCCCGAGATCCCGACCTGGGAAGAGCTGCAGTTCTTCTTGAAGCAGGGCAGCCGGCACAAGGCGCTGCGCCGCGACGAGGCGATCAACCACATCCACTGGGCGACGACGCGCCGCCCGCAGCCGGAAGGCCTGCTGGCGCTGGCGATCGATCACCGGATGCAGCTCGAGGACATGGCCGACAAGCTGAATGTGCCCCGCGCGCGCATCGCCGATTTCAAGCGCCTCGCCGTCAAGGCGACGGCCAATGTCGCCAAAGGCGAGCCCGGCTTCGGCATGCTGCTCGACGATATCTATGGCCGCGAGGCGATGTTCGACGCGGCGAAGCACAATCTGTGGATCGCGCGGCCGCTGGAAGAGCCGGGCTCGCGTCCCCTGCGTTTCGAGTTCACCCAGGATGTAGGCAGCCGCCTGGTCGAATGGCCGGTCGGCCACACGATCAAGTGCCTCGCTTTCCATCATCCCGATGACGACAAAGCGCTGAAGGACGAGCAGCTTGGAAAGCTGCGCACTCTTTTCGAGGCGGCGCGCAGCGTGGGCCGCGAATTGCTGGTCGAGATCATCGCCGGCAAGCATGGCGCGCTCACGGACGACACCATCGCCCGGGCGCTGGAAGACGTCTATGAGCGCGGCATCAAGCCCGACTGGTGGAAGCTCGAGCCGCAGGCCAGCGCCCGCGCCTGGCAGAATATCGGCGCCGTCATCGCCCGCCATGATCCGCATTGCCGGGGCATCGTGCTTCTCGGCCTCGAGGCGCCGGAAAGCGAGCTGGCCAAGGCCTTCGAGATCGCATCGGGCCAGCCCTGGGTAAAGGGATTTGCCATTGGCCGCACGATCTTCAATGATGTGGCGAAGGACTGGCTGGCCGGACGTCGCCCGGATGAAGAGGCGGTCGCCGCCATGACCCAACGTTTCGGCAGGCTTGTCGAATTGTGGAAGAGGACGCATCCATGACCAAGACCATCCGCCTCACCATGACCCAGGCGCTGGCGCGCTTCCTCACCCGCCAGATGACGCTGATCGACGGCCGTAAGGAGCCGATTTTCGCCGGAGTCTGGGCGATCTTCGGCCATGGCAATGTCGCCGGCATGGGCGAGGCGCTTTATGGCGTGAAGGACGAATTGCCGACCTATCGCGCCCATAATGAGCAGGCCATGGCACATGCGGCGATCGCCTTCGCCAAGACGACGCGTCGCCGGCGGATGATGGCTTGCACCACCTCCATCGGCCCCGGCGCCCTCAATATGGTGACCGCCGCCGCCGTCGCCCATGTCGACCGCCTGCCGGTGCTGTTCCTCCCCGGAGATATCTTCGCCAACCGCAAGCCCGATCCCGTCCTGCAGCAGATCGAGAATTTCGGCGACGGCACCGCTTCAGCCAATGATTGCTTCAAGCCGGTGTCGCGTTATTTCGACCGCATCCAGCGGCCCGAGCAGCTCATCCCGGCGCTCCTCCGCGCCATGCAAGTGCTGACCGATCCCGCCGAATGCGGCCCGGTGACGCTGGCGCTCTGCCAGGATGTGCAGGCCGAGGCCTATGACTATCCGGCGAGCTTCTTCGCCGAGAAGGTCTGGACGCAGCGCCGTGCAAGGCCCGATGAGAACGAGCTTGCCCGCGCGGTGGCGACATTGCGCGAGGCGAAGAAGCCGGTGATCATCGCCGGCGGCGGCGTCCTCTATTCGGAAGCCTCCGCCGCTCTGGCGGGCTTCGCCGAGCGCCACGGCATTCCGGTCGCCGAGACCCAGGGCGGCAAATCTTCGCTGCCCTTCCTCAACCCGCTCAATATGGGCGCCATCGGCGTCACCGGCACATCGGCCGCCAATCACCTGGCCGAGGAAGCCGATGTCATCCTGGCGGTGGGCACGCGCTTGCAGGATTTCACCACCGGCTCCTGGGCCTTGTTCAAGAATCCCGGCAAGACCCTCATCGGCCTCAACACCCAGGTCTTCGATGCAACCAAGCATCAGGCTCTGCCGCTGATCGCCGATGCCCGCACCGGACTCGAGGAGCTCTCCGCCGATCTCGGCAGCTACAAGGCCGATGCCCAATGGACCAAATCGGCCAAAGACGGCTTCAAGGCATGGATGAAGGAAGCCGAAGCGGCGACCGCCGCTTCCAATGCGCTGCCCTCCGACGCGCAGGTGGTCGGCGCGGTGCAGCGCGCATTGGGCCGCGACATATCGGTCCTGTGCGCGGCGGGCGGCTTGCCCGGCGAGATGCACAAATTGTGGCAGGCGAGCACGCCTTCTTCCTATCATCTCGAATATGGCTTCTCCTGCATGGGCTATGAGATCGCCGGCGGCATCGGCATGAAGCTGGCGCAGCCCGAGCGCGATGTCGTGGTGATGGTGGGCGACGGCTCCTATCTGATGCTCAATTCGGAAGTGGCGACCTCGGTGATGCTGGGCGTCAAGCTCACCATCGTGCTGCTCGACAATCGAGGCTATGGCTGCATCACGAGGCTGCAGAAGGCGACGGGCGGTGCCCGCTTCAACAATCTCCTCGTCGACTCGGTGCATGAGACTCTCCCCGAGATCGATTTCGCCGCCCATGCCAGGAGCATGGGCGCCATTGCCGAGAAGGTCTCCTCGCTCGCCGATCTCGAGGCAGCACTCGTCAAGGCGAAGGGCAATGCGCGCACCACCGTCATCGTCATCGACACCGATCCCTGGATCTCAACCGATGCCGGCGGTCATTGGTGGGACGTGGCGGTGCCGGAAGTCTCGGCCCGCAAGGAAGTCGAGGCCGCGCGGAAGAAATACGAGACGGCGCTGAAGCAGCAGCGTATCGGGGATTGACGATCCGATGCAGTGCTACCCCATACCGTCATCCCGGCGAAAGCCGGGACCCATTGAATCATCGCAAAGCGGGCAGCGCCGCCCGGTTTATTTTATTCAGGGGGTCCCGGCTTTCGCCGGGATGACGTTCATTAACAGTATGACGAAGTAGTTCAGGAGGTATCACCCATGGCAATCCGCATCGGCGCTAATCCGATCGGCTGGTCGAATGACGACATGCAGGAGATCGGCGGCTGGATCCCGCTCGAGCAATGCCTGAGCGAGGCGAAGGCGGCGGGCTTCGTCGGCATGGAGCTCGGCAACAAGTTCCCGCGCGAAGCGGCGAAACTGCGCCCGATCCTCGAGAGATACGGCCATGCGCTGATCGGCGGCTGGCATTCGATCTTCCTGATCGAGCGCGATGCCGAGACCGAATTCGCCGAAGCCGCGCATCACCGCAAGCTCCTCAAGGACATGGGCACCCCTGTCTTCATCGTGGCCGAATGCACCCGCACCATTCATGGCGACAAGTCGAAGCCGCTCTCGACGAGACCCAGGATGACGGAAGAGGAATGGAAGCGCTTCACCGAGCGACTGACCAAGCTCGCCGAACTCTTGCGCCAGGAGGGCTTCCAGCTCGTCTATCATCATCACATGGGCACCGTCATCCAGACTCCGGAAGAGATCGACCGGCTGATGCAGGAGACGGGCGAAGCCGTGCATCTGCTGCTCGACACCGGCCACGCCACCTGGGGCGGCGCCGATCCGGCCGAGCTCGCGCGCAAATACAGGAAACGCATCAGCCATGTTCACTGCAAGGATGTGCGCCCCGCTGTGCGGAAGGAATCGGATGCCGGGGACTGGTCCTTCCTCGATTCAGTGATCGCCGGCGTCTACACCGTGCCGGGCGACGGCATGGTCGACTATGTCTCGGTGTTCAAGCAGCTTCCGGGCTATTCCGGCTGGGTGGTGGTCGAGGCCGAGCAGGATCCGAGGAAAGCCGAGCCCGCGAAATATGCCAAAATGGGCTATGACAATCTCGTCCGGTTCCTGAAACAAGGCGGGCTCACCTGATGGCGAAACTGCTGCTGAAAGCCAAGACGGGCGAAGGCCGCATCGTCCATGTGACGCCGGAGACGGCCGGCTGGACCTATGTCGGCTTCGATCTGTGGAAGCTGAAGCCGGGCCAGGCCGCGAAGGCTGAGATCAAGGACCGCGAGACCTGCCTCGTCTTCGTCTCCGGCAAGGGCCGGGTCACGGTCGATGGCCGGGACCTCGGCATCCTTGGCGAGCGCATGTCGCCTTTCGAGGGAAAACCCTGGTCGGTCTATGTGCCGGCCGGCAAGGCCTGGAGCGTCGCCGCCGAGACGCCGCTCGAAATCGGCGTGTGCACGGCGCCCGGCTCCGGCAAATTGCCGGCACGCGTCATCCGCCCCGACGATCTCGGCCAGGAGACGCGCGGCAAGGGCACCAATATACGCCATGTCACCAATATCCTGCCCGAGACCGAGCCGGCGGAAAGCCTGCTCGTCGTCGAGGTCATCACGCCGGGCGGCCATACCTCGTCCTATCCGCCGCACAAGCATGACGAGGACAATCTCCCGCATGAATCGCTGCTGGAGGAAACCTATTATCACCGCTTCAACCCGCCCCAGGGCTTTGGCTTCCAGCGCGTCTATACCGATGATCGCTCGCTCGACGAGGCGATGGCGATCGAGGACGGCGATGTGACCCTCGTCCCTAAGGGCTATCATCCCTGCGCCGCCACGCATGGCTATGATCTCTATTATCTCAATGTGATGGCGGGGCCGAAGCGCACCTGGAAATTCCACAATGCCAAGGAGCATGAGTGGCTCATCGCCAGGTGAAGCGCTCCAGCAGGTAATCGGGCTCGGGCTCGAATTGCGTGAGGCCTTCCGACACGCCGGTCCTGACCAGGAGCGTGGTCAGCCCGGCGCCGCGCCCGCCGCCGACATCATGCTCGGCGCTGTCGCCGATGCACAGGACCCGCTTCGGCCTGCCGATTACCTTCAGCGCAGAATCATAGATGTCGCGATAGGGCTTGCCGATCCAGCGCACCTTGCCGCCCTGCGCCTCATAAAGTGCTGCGATGGCGCCGGGCGCCGGCTGCAGGCCGGATGAGGTGATCATCAGCTTGTCGGGATTGCAGCAGATCGCCGGTACGGTGATGCCGTTCAGGAGCCGGCCATAGTCCGCAAGCGAGATCCTGGGCACATCCGTGCCGAGAATGAGAATGATATCGGCATCCTGCGGCCGCTCGACGAGCTCGAAATAATCGAAACCATATTCATCGCCCGTCCTGCCGATGATGAAAGCGCGCTTCGCCGCCGTGCCGCGCAAGAGATCATGGGCGACCTCGCCCGAACTCACCGCATCGACGAAATGATCGCGCGGAATTCCCATTTGCGTGAGGCGCGCCACATTGGCCGCCGCGCGCCGGCCGGAATTGGTCATCACCGCGACGGGAATGCCGAGCCGGTGCAGTTCGGCAAGCACACCGAGGCTGCCGGGATAGAGTCTGGCGCCATCATGCAGCACACCGAACTGGTCGATCAGCATGCCGTCATACTGATCGGCGATCCGGCTCAGGCCTTCAATGGAGATCATGGCCGATACCTTGCCAGGCGAGACGCGCCGTGCCGACGGCCGCATGCTCGGACAGCGCCGGCACGTTCCGGACCTTGAGCAGGCGCTCGCGGATGCGCGTCCATGGGTCATTGCCGGCGCCACCGCCGACCGAGCGCAAGGACTTGAGAGAGGACGCGCCGAGCTCGGCGAGGCGGCGATAGCCCAGCGCTTCGACCCCCGCTATGCCTTCGAGCAGGCCCTGGAAGAACAGGCGCTGGTCATCAGGCCGGGGCGTCACGCGCGACGCGAGCGACGGATCATTGATCGGGAAACGCTCGCCCGGCTTGGGCAACGGATAGTAATCGAGCCCGGTCGGATGATCGGGATCGATCAAGGGCGTGAGCCGCGCAATATCCTCGCGGCTGAAATGGGCGGCGAGCGCGGCGCCTCCCGTGTTCGACGCGCCGCCGGCCAGCCACTGATCGCCGATCCGGTGGCTGTAGATTCCATATTGCGGCGCGAAGACCGCGCGGTCGGACAGGAGCTTCAAGGTCAAGGTCGTGCCGAGCGAGGTGACGCCATCTCCGGGTGTGGAGGCGCCGCTGGCAAGAAAGGCGGCACAGCCATCGGTGGTGCCGGCCACGACGGCCACATCGCGCGGCAATCCATAGCGCTCGGCAATATTGGGAAGGATCGTGCCGGTGCGCTCACCCGCCGCGACGATCTCGGGCAAAAGCGTCATATCGAGGCCGGTCTCACCGATCCAGGACGGCCATCTCCGCTTCACCGGATCATAGCCGGTCTTGAGCGCGTTGTTCTCATCGCTGACATCGAAGCGCCCCGACAGCCGACCCGCGAGCCAGTCGGCCTGGTGCAGGATCCGCGCCGGCGCAATCGTGGCCTGCATCTCGAGCGCCCGCGCCAAGGGCGATGAGCCGCCGCGCGCCGCCGTCTCCTGCGGCGCCACCTTCATGACAGGATCGAGGAATCTCTGCTCGGCCACGTCATTATACATCGAGGCGAGGCCGACCGGCGCACCGTCACCATCGATCGGCAGGATGGTTCCCGACGTGCCGTCTATGGCGAGCGCCAGCACCTGGTGCCCGTTGAGTTTCGCCTTGAGCCCGAGCAGCACTTCATCGAGCGCCGCCGACCAAACATGCGCGTCCTGCCACAGCCGCCCGAAGCTTTGCTGCGGCAACGCCATCGCCGTCTGGCTCATGGCGAGGATATCGCCGTCGCGCCCGGCGAGCACAGCGCGGATGCCAGAGGTGCCGACATCGATACCGAGAGCCGCTTCGCTCATTTATCCCTCTCCTCCGCGATGGCGAGGACGCCCGAGGCGGTGGCCTCATCGGTGATCAATATGTCGACCATGCCGCCTTTCAGCGCGCCATGCAGCACCTCGACCTTGTCAGCGCCGCCTGACGCCACGATGACGCAGGGCACGGATTTGAGATCGAAGGGCGACAACGCCACCGCCCGCTTGTTGAGCGGGTGATCGACCAGCCGGCCCTCGACATCGAGCCAATGGGCGCACAGATCGCCGACCGCTCCCGCTTTCCTGAGCGATCCGGCGTCGGTCTCGGAGATGAGATCGACCTGATGGATGGTGCTGTCGGGTGCAAGGCCGCCGACCGAGACAAGGACCAGATCGACCTTGCGCAGGCGCTCGAACACATCCCTGATCATCGGCTGCTGGGCCAGGAGATCGCGCGTCGCCTGCGAATCGGCAAGCGCCGGTGCCGCGATGTAGAAGCATTGCGCATCGATGAGGTCGGCGAGATGCGAGGCTGTCTCATGCGGATTGACGGCGGCACCCCGGGTGAGCCCGCCCATCAGCGAGACGACCGAGACGCGCCGCAAGGGCCGCCGCGGCACCGAGCGCAGGCTGAGCCGCAAGGTGCGGCCCCAGCCGACGCCGACCGACATGCCGTCCTTGAGGCGTTCCGCCAGCGCGCCACCGGCCGCGGCGCCGATCACATGACGGATAAGCGACGCATCGGGCGGCGTCGGCACGATGATCGCCTGGTCGATCTTGAAATGCTCCGTGATCCGGTTCTCGAGCTCGATGCAATCGGCCAGCCGGCCGGTGATCCTGATCTGCACCATGCCCTGCTCGCGCGCCTGGGCCAGCAGCCGGTTGACGCGGATGCGGTTGATGCCGAGCTTCTTGCCGATCTGCGCCTGGGTCAGGCCGGCGACGAAATAAAGCCATGCGGCGCGGGTCGCGAGCTGCTCGTCGCGATCGAGCGCGTGATCAGGAAAAGTGGGCACCGGTTTTCCGTCCGATCACGCGCCAAATGAAAACGATCACGTTCATCACTTCAGATCGTTCCGATCTGAAGTGATCGTGATCTCTCAGCACCAGCATGGACTCATCGTTCATTTCACGGACTTGCGATACTTCTCGTCCAGCGCATCCATCTTGGCGACCTTGGGTGCCGAGCGGCCGCCCTGGAATTCGGCATTGAGCCAGATATCGGTCAGCATCTTCGCCACCGCCGGCCCGACAATGAGCTGGCCGAAGGTGATGACCTGGGCATTGTTCGATGCCATGGCGCGTTCCGCCGTATAGGGGTCCATCACCGGCACGGCGCGCACGCCCGGCACCTTGTTGGCGGTGATCGCCATGCCGGCGCCGGTGCCGCACACCAATATGCCGCGCGGATAATCGCCGCGTCCGACCGCTTCCGCCACCTTGATCCCGATATCGGGATAATCAACCGGACTGTTGTCGGCGACCCCCATGTCCTTGACCTCATAGCCTTTCGACTTGAGGTGCTCGACCAAGGTGTTCTTGAGCTCGAGGCCCAGGTGATCGGCGCCGATGGCGATGGATTTCTTCTCTGTCATGACACACTCCGATAATTCACGCGTAACGATGCAATTGGTCCCACGGCATGGCGAGCTTCTCATGGCCGGTCAGGGCCTGGAGCAGCGCCGCCGTCACCGGCAATTGCGCGGCATCGAGCCTGCCCGACGCCATGAGCTGTTTCAGGGTCGCAGCGAGCGCGATGCCGAGCTCGGCCCCCTCGATCGTATCATCTTTCATCGGCCCGGCCTTGACCTCGGCATAAGAGAGGCCGAGGCCCAACTGCCGGCCGAGCCTCGAATTGCGCCCCGCCTGGCAGGTCACATAGAGATCGCCGGCGCCGGGCATGCCCCATACGCTTCCATCCTTGCCGCCGAGGAAACGCGCCAGCACCATCATCTCGGCGATCGCCTGGTCGAAGATGATCGAGGCGGCATTGAAATTGAAGGCGTTGTTCTCGGTCTTCGCGGCCTTCTCATGCTGGCCCTGGGCCCAGCCGACCGAGATGGCGAAGAAATTCTTGAAGGCGGCGCACAGCTCGACCCCTTCCATGTCGCCGGAGACGCGCGGATGATAGTAGTCGGTGGCGAGCATGTCGCAGAGCCTGCCCGCAAGACCCTGCGTCCGCGAGGTGATGACGACACCGGTCTGCCGGCGCACCGCCAGCTCGCCCGCGATGCAGGGCCCGCCGACCGCGGCGAGATCCAGCGCCAGGCCCTTGCGGCGCTTCACTTCCGCCTGCACGAAGTCCGGCAGAGTGAGGATGGCGCCATCCTTCGGCATCAGCCCCTTGGTGATCATCATCACCGGGACTTGCCGGTTCAGCGTCTCGCACAGGCGATCGATGGCCCAGCCGATGCCGGCCGAGCTCACGCCCAGGATCAGGAGATCGGTGTCCTCGCCGAGCGCCCGGCCGAATTCGGCATGAGAAAAAGCTTTGACGCCGTCCGGCAGTTTGACATTGAGGCGCGGATGCCGGCCGCTCGCCTTGACACTGTCGATGATCGCCTGGTCGAGATGCGTGCCGACCAGCCGCACCTCATGACCCTTGTCGCGCGCCGGCAGGACCATGGCCGATCCCATGACCCCTGCCCCCAGAATGGTAATCACTGCCATGTCCTACACCGTCATCCCGGCGAAAGCCGGGCCCCCCTGAATAAGTGCAGTCCGGGAAGCGCCGCCCGCCTGGAAAGAATTTAATGGGTCCCGGCTTTCGCCGGGATGACGATGGCTGGGCAGGTCAGAGAATCTCATCCGCTTCCCTCATTACAAAATCGCCTTCCCGCTCTCTTCGTCGAACAGATGGACGCGGTCGAGCTTCGGTTCGAGGCCGAGCGTTTCGCCGCGTTTCAATTCCAGGCGCTCATCGGTGATGGCGCAGACTTCCTCGCCGGCGAGCTCGGTATAGATATGGATCTCGGGTCCAGTCGGCTCGACGACGCTGATCCTGGACGGGATGCCGCCTTTGCCCGCCACGGGATCGAGATGCTCGGGACGGATGCCATAGACGACCTTCTGCCCCTTCTCCGCCCCGGCGCCCTTGGGTAGAGGCAGCAGCACATCGCCCGATTTCACCGCAAGCCCGGCCTTGTCCTTGACGATCTCGCCTTTCAGCAGATTCATCGCCGGCGAGCCGATGAAAGTGGCGACGAAGAGATTGACCGGATGGTCGTAGACTTCGAGCGGCGAGCCGATCTGCTCGATGCGCCCATCGCGCAGGATGACGATCTTGTCGGCCATCGTCATCGCCTCGATCTGGTCATGCGTCACATAGACGGTCGTTGTCTTGAGCCTTTCATGCAGTTCCTTGATCTCGGTGCGCATCTGCACGCGCAATTTGGCGTCGAGATTGGACAGAGGCTCGTCGAACAGGAAGACCGCCGGATCGCGCACGATGGCGCGGCCCATGGCGACGCGCTGGCGCTGGCCGCCGGACAATTCGCGAGGGTAACGCTTGAGATAGGGCTCGAGATTGAGGATCTTCGCGGCCCAGGAGACCTTCTCGTCGATCTCCGACTGCGGTCGTTTGGCGAGCTGCAGCGAGAAGCTCATATTGGCGGCGACATTCATATGCGCATAGAGCGCATAGTTCTGGAACACCATCGCGATATTGCGGTCCTTCGGGTGCACGTCATTGACGCGTTTTCCCGCGATCTCGATATCGCCCTTGGTGACCGTCTCGAGCCCTGCGATCATGCGCAGGAGCGTTGACTTGCCGCAACCGGACGGTCCCAGCAGCACCACGAAGGAGCCATCCTCGATATCGAGGTCGATGCCGTGGACGACCGCCACCTCGCCATAGTTCTTGAAGACTTTCTTGGCTGAAACCGATGCCATCAGCTGTTCCCGTCCCTATTGCGCATCACGTGAAAGGAAATCATCGAGCAGACCGGCGTCATCCGCAAGGTCGAGGAAGGACCAGCGGTTGCGCACGTCGCGCGCGTATTTCATGGCGTCCCGCCAGATCTTGCGCGGCAGGTTCATGTCGCTCGCCGTCAGGGGCCCGCCGGCGGCTTTCAATGCCTTCTCCATCTCCCGGGGATCCATCATGAAGGGCTTGAGCTCCTCGCGCAATTGCGGCCACATCTCGCCGAGCCTGGCATTGAACTCATCCGCCCCCTTGCGATCGAAGGCCTTCTTCTTCGCTTCGGCACAGCACATCATGCCGATCTCGCGGCCATAGCGGTCGATGAACTCCGCCTCGTCAATATGGGTGGGCTTGATCCTGGGCGCCTTTTCGAGGGCGAGAATCTCGGCCTGCAGCCGGGCGATCGCCAGCGAGGCGACGCCCACTTGCTGGCCATGGGTGGTGCCCGGATGGGCGGGACCTGCGAACATGTCGATCCAGTGCGAGACCTGGTGCTCGCCCATCGAGCCATGATGCGAGACGCCGGTGAAGCAGACGCCGAGCCCGCACAGCGTCAGCACGCGGTGCAGCACGCCATTGGCAGCGATATCATGCCTGGCGAGACCGGACGCCGCCTCGAGCATGGGCGCTTCGTCTTCCTTCTGCAGCATATAGGGAACGGATGAATAGAATGTGCCGAACAGGCGGTGCGACGCCCACCAGTCGATCTGTGCGGTCGAGCGGCAGAGGCAGTCGCCGAGACCCGCCGCCGACAGCCAGGTCGGCGCATCGGCCGAGACCTTGAGGTCGAGGAAGATGCCCTTGGGCGCATGCGCGGGCAGCGATGTCTTGTAGCCGCTGGCCAGCGTCACCGAGGCGGTGGAGGCCGCATAGCCGTTCATCGAGGCCGCCGTGCCGAAAGTGGCATAGGGCCGGCCGTCCTTGAAGGTCGCATATTTGCAGGTATCGCTGAGCGCGCCCGAGCCCACCGCGACAAGCGCATCAGCATGGCGCGTCTTCTCCTGCAGCGCCGCGATGGTGGGCTCGTCGCATTCCATGTTGCCCGGCATGACGATCTCATCGATCGTGCCGAGCGCCTTCATCTCGCGGGCGACGCGCCGGCCCATGGCCTCGACGGTGTTGCTGTCGGAAACCACCGCCAGCCTCTTGCCGAGCTTGAGCGGAGCTGCGACGTCGGCCGCCCCGCCTTCCAGCGTCTCGGCGAGAAGGATGGTCTTGAATGGCACTTTCGCGGGCTTGCCCGTCTCGGGATCGGCCCAATGGCCGGCCACCACGTCGCTGATCAGTTCATTCCAGTCGCGCATGGTTACGCTCCTCCTTGGGCAAAAGCGGCCATGCGCTCGTTCCATTTCGATAGTGACGGCCAGAGATCGGCATAGATGGCAGCAAGCTCTTGGTAGCGCGCATGCGCCCTAGCTTCGGGAGTGAAGGTCCTGGTGAGCGCGCCCGCCATGGCGCCGGCGGCTTCGGTGACCGACTTGTACCAGCCGGCGCCGGTCGCCGCGGCGACTGCCGCGCCCAGCGATGAGGCTTCGACCGTGGTCGAGCGCCGCACCTCGCGCCCCGACGCATCGGCGATGATCTGGCACCAGAGATCGGATGCGGCGCCGCCGCCAATGGCGACATAATGATCGATCGGCCGGGTCGCCCGGGCGATGCGCCCGGTGACCATCGCCTGTTCGAGCGCGATCCCTTCGAGGATAGCGCGGTAGACATCTCCGCGCCGGTGCGATGCGCTGAGGCCGGCAAGGACACCCCTGGCATTGGCGTCCCAATAGGGCGTCATGCAGCCCGACCAATAGGGAACGAGGGCGAGGCCATGGGCCCCGATCGGCGACTGCGCCGCTTCCGCCTCCAGGGTCTTGAAGATCTGCGGGTTTTTGGCGGGATCGACAGTGAACAGCTGCTCGACCAGCCAGTTGATCAGGAACGTGCCGGTGCGCAGGCAGCTTTCGTAGATATAGCCGGTCTCGGCCATCGCATTCATGGTGCGGAAGGCTGGATCATGCGCATAGGTCTTGCCGAAGCTGCCCGAGACGACGGCGGTGCCGAGATTGAGATAGGCGCGGCCTTCGGCGAAGACATTGGCGCCGCTGCCGGCGCATTGCCCGTCGCCGCCGCCGGCGACCACCGATACATCCTGCGGCAGGCCGGTGGCTTCTGCCGCCGCCTTGGTCAGCATCGCGATGCGCTGGCCGGGCCGCGCCAGCCTGGGCAATTGCGCGCGCGTGAGCCCGACCGCTTCGATGAGCGTGTCCGACCAGTCCTGCGCCTGCATGTCGAGGAGGCCCATCGGATCGGCGGATGCGGTCGAGGTCACCCACTGGCCGGTCAGATGATGCACCAGCACGCCATGCACCTCGGCGGTCTTGCTGGTCTTCGCCCACATCTCCTTCATATGCGCGTCGAACCAGGCGCAGCGATAGAGGCAGGGCGTCATGTCGACGGGCTTGCCGGAGATGCGATGAATTTCGTGACGGCCGAGCCTGGCCGAAAGCCGCTCGATCTCGGAGCGGCCGCGCTCATCGAGCCACAGCGTGGCGGGCCTGAGCGCCTTGCCGTCCTTGTCGAACTGAGCGAAGCTTTCGCGCTGGTTGGAAATGGCGATGGCGGCGATGCGCTCGGGCTTGACCTTGGTGATGAGCTCGCGGATCGCGGTCCTGGCCGATGCCCGCCAGTCATCAGCTTGCTGCTCGAACCAGCCGGCTTGCGGATTGGCGAGCGCGATCGGCGCGCGGCCTTCGCCCACGGCATGGCCATGGCGGTCCCAGGCGATGGCCTTGGTCGCCGTCGTTGAGGAATCAAGGCCAATGACGAGATCGCGGGTCATGAATTCAATCAGAAAAAAAGCGGCGGAGACGGGATGCGACCGTCTCCGCCAGTTCAGGGAGTCCTAGAGAAGTCCCGCGTCTTCGACGGCCTTGTTGATAAGGCTGGCGACATTGTCCATGCATTTCTTGGCATCGCCGCCATAATCCTGGTTGGTGAGGAGCTTGCCGAGCTCGACCGGGATCTCGTTATTGGAGAAGCCGGCCCACAGCGGCATGTCGGGCTCCGACGCCATGACATTGTCGATGGTCCACTTCACCGTCTCGAGATGGCGCGTCGTGCCGGGGCCGACGACGGCCTTGGCCTTGACGCGCGGATCTTCGAAGGACGAGAGCCGCATCGGCGCGAAGCCGCCGAGCAGCGTGCAGCGGGTCATGATCTCTTTCGAGCAGGCCCACTGCATGAAGATCCAGGCAGCATCGACATTCTTGGAATATTTCGACAGGCCGAGGATCGACCCGCCCTGGTGGCCGACATTCGGGATCTCGCCGAAGCCCGCATCGGCGACGGCGCGCACGCCCGTCATCGAGGAGATCGGGCGCAGCGGCTCCCACAGGCCCTTCACCTTCGAATCATCGGCATCGAGTCCGGGGAAGAACTCGTCCCAGCTGTTGACGAGCGCGACCTGGCCCGCATGCATCATCTGAAACTGGCCGTCCCAGGTCGATGCCGTCGACTGCGGCGGGGCGTTCTTCAGCATCTCCTGGTACCATTGGAGACCCTTGATGGCCTGCTCGTCATTGCCGGCGAACTTCTTGTCCTTGCCGAAGATCGAGCCGCCATGGCCCCACACCGCCGCCGTCCAGTCGCATTCGAGCGAATAGTGGCCCGACTTGGCCTGGAGGCCGGTGCCGAAGATGCCGTTGGCCTTCTCGGCTTCGGTGATCGCCTTCACGCCTGCCGTGAATTCGTCGAAATTGGTCGGCGGCTTGATGCCATGCTTCTCGAGGATGTCCTTGCGGTACATGGTGATGAAGATCGGGATGTCGAAGGGAATGCCGACCCACTTGCCGTCATAGAGGGCGAGGCCCTCGACCAGCGGCTTGGAGAAGTCGTCGAAGTCGAAGCCCGGCATAGCGAGATCGGGCTTGTCCTTGGTGTACTGCACCGGATCGACCGTATCCTGCGAGAAGGTCGCGACCCAGGACTGGTCGAGATAATAGACGTCATAGGTGCCGAGCTGGCCCTGGACGTCCTGCGTCGCCTTGGCGAGCACCTGCTCGAGCGGCACGATCTCGATCTCGACTTCGATGCCGGTCGCCTCGGTGAACTCACCCTTGATCTGGTTGAGGACGACGGTGGGCGGCGTGGCTTCCGAGGTGTAGCGCACCTTCGAGCCCTTGAACTGGCCGCCGACATCCTTGAGCCACTTGGTCATCTCTTCCGGCGTCTGCGCATAGGCGGCGTTGCCTCCGAGATTGCCGCGGAACGGCCGCGTCGAGCCGAGGAGACCCGAGGCGAAGGCCGAGAAGCCGATGCCGGCCATGCCGGTCTTGCGCAGGAAGTCGCGCTTGGAGATGCGCCGCGCGGCGAAGTCGCGCGCCGTGTCGATGATGAAGGTCTTCTTATCGTGTTCTTTGAAGCTCATAAAGTCCTCCCATTTGGTTGAGTGATGCTCGTCCGGGTCATTCCTTGAGTGAGCCAAGGGTAAGGCCGCGGACCAGATGCCGTTGAACCAGTAGAATGAAGATGAAGCCGGGCAGGATCGCCGCCGTGCCGAGCGCCGAGATGAAGCCCCATTCGGAGCCGGTCGAGGTGACGAAGGTGGTGATCTTGACCGGCACGGTGCGGATGATCGTGGTGAGGAAGAGCGCCAGCAGGAACTCCGTCCACGAGAAGATGAAGCACAGCACGGCCGCCGCCGCGACGCCGCCC
Organism: Taklimakanibacter lacteus; assembly: GCA_003576695.1. Lineage (GTDB taxonomy): Bacteria > Pseudomonadota > Alphaproteobacteria > Rhizobiales > Aestuariivirgaceae > Taklimakanibacter > Taklimakanibacter lacteus. The sequence goes on along the minus strand of QOZQ01000018.1, from coordinate 7,581 downwards.
CTGACCATCGGCAGCACCACCTTGCGGAAAGTCTGCCAGCGCGTAGCGCCGTCGATCATCGCCGCCTCGTCGACATCCTTGGGCACATCGTCGAAGAAGGATTTGAGCAGCAGCACGGCGATCGGCAGGTTCATCAGCGCATGGATGACGATGAGACCGACATAGCCGAGGAAGAGATTGTCGGTGTCGCGCATGCCGGCCACTTTGTACATGCCGACCAGCGGGACGATGATGGCGATCGGCGGCAGGAAGCGCTGGCCCAGCACCCAGTTGAGGAAGCCGCTGCGGCCGCGGAAGCGCATGCGTGACAGGGCATAGGCGGCGAGCACCGCGATGATGATGGTGAGGCCGGTCGAGCCCACCGCGATGACGATCGAATCGACGATGGTCTGGCGCGAATCATAGGAGCTGGTGCCGCCGACGCCGAAGGTCGAGCCGCTCTCGATGGCGATCTCGGCGCGCGACCAGCCCAGGAGCACGACGGCATAGTTGATGAGCGTCGGCACGAAGTCGAAGACGACAACCTCGTCCTTGTTGAAGATCGCATACATGGGCTTGATCGAGGTCAAGGCCCACCAGAACAGCGGGAACATGAAGACGGCGACGGTCAGGACCGCGGCGATGTCGCGCAAGCTGCGCCTGGCAAAAGACTGTTCCATCAAAGCTTCACCCGGAAAATCTTCATGAACAGCGTCGAGGCGACGATCACCAGGATGAGGGTGATGAGCGACAGCGTCGAAGCATAGGGGAAATCGCCGTTGAAATAGATGCGGCCCGAATAGGAGGTGAGCGTCTCGGTGGCGGTGCCGGGCCCCGAATCGGTCATCACCTTCACATAGTCGAAGACGCGAAAGAGATCGATGCCGCGGATGAGGACGGCGATGCCGATCACCTTCGACATCATCGGCAGCGTCAGCTTGAAGAAGGCCTGGATCGAGGAGGCTCCGTCGATGGCCGCCGCCTCGAACGGTTCCTTGGGCAGCGACCGCAAGCCCGCCAGCATGATCAGCACCATGAAGGGCGTCCATTGCCAGATATCGGCAAGCAGCACGCCGGCGAGCGCGGTCGAGCTGTTGGCGAGAATGGGATATTGCGGCGACAGGAGGCCGATCGCATAGAGCGAGCGCGACAGCACGCCGAAGGAGCCGTCGAGCATGAGCAGGAACATCATGCCGGTGACGGCGGGCGGCACCACCAGCGGCAAAGTCATCAGGGCGCGCAGCACGCCATAGCCCTTGCGGTCGGAATCGAGCAGCAGCGCGATCAGGAGCCCGAGCACCAGCTGGATGACGAGGGCGATGCCGGTATAGAGGAAGGTGGTGGCGATCGCGTCCCAGACGCGCTGGTCGCCGAAGGCCTTCATCCAATTGTAGTCGGGATCGAAGACATTGAGCCGCGTCACCGGGTTGCGCTTATGCAGCGACAGCCACAGCGCATAGAGCAGCGGATAGATGCCGAAGACGATCATCAGCGCCGAGGCCGGCAGCAGCCAGGGCAAGGGATGCTCGGAGGAAAGCCAGCGCCATTTGGGCAGGAAGCCGGCGGACGGACGCTCGAGCACCGCCTCGCTCATACGCGAACTCCGGCAGGTATCGTCGCGCCGCTCGGGCGTCCGGTCATTGCTGTAGCGCCTCCCATGCTCATCTGGCGGTTTTGAACTTTTGTAATTTCGCCAGAACAAATGTTATGGGCAGTAAACGCGGCAGCGCCCATGATGTCAATCGCCGATTTTGAAGGAAAGAATGACCAGCTAATTCAGTGGGTTAGACCACCAAGAGACGCCGTTGTCGGCCAAAGCTGATTTTCACTGCCCCCATGAAGGGATATAATGCAGACCTCCATAAGGTGCCGTGCTGGTGTCCAAGGGGGCCGTGCGAGAAGGACGTTCACCAGTCGGCGTCCCGGCAAGGGAGGCACGGTGAAATGAGCGATCAATGGCTCTTCAAAAGTGAAACCTATGACAACTGCAACTGCGCTGTGAATTGCGGCTGCCAGTTCAACTTGCCCTCGACCCACGGTCATTGTCAGTCGGCTTTCGTCGGCAACATCGTCGCGGGTCATTTCAATGGCACGCCGCTCACGGGCTTGAATTGGGCGGCGCTCTACAAATGGCCCGGCGAAATCAAGGATGGAAACGGCAGGCGCCAGATCGTCATCGACGAGCGTGCCGATGAGGCGCAGCGGATCGCGCTTCAGACAATCATCTCGGGCGAAGCCTGTGCTCCGTTGAGCAATATCTTTGCCGTCTTCGCATCCACCTGCTCGGCATTGTCCGACACGCTGTATTTGCCGATCGATCTCGAGGCCGACCTCGAAGAAAGGACAGCAAAGGTCGACATACCGGGCGTCATGAAAAGCAGGGGCCGGCCGATCATCAACGAATTCACCGGTGAACCGTTCCACATTGCCCTGGCACGCCGGCGCGGCAGTTTCGAATTCACCTACGCCGAAATCGGACGGGGCACGACCTCGGTGACCGGCGCAGTGGCGATGGCGCAGGAAGATTCATGGGCGCATTATTGCGTTCACCACTTCAATCAGGACGGCCTCGTCCGGGAAGGATCGCGACTCACGGCGTGGCTGGCGGGCATGAATCCGCGATCCCGTGAGAGATAGTCCTACTCCGCCGCCTCCAGGAACCGCGCGTCCGCCTGGTCAAGCCGGCGGCGGATCTGCGTGATGGTGAGCCCGTCATCGGGCACGCAATTGTCGTAGGTGAGCGTGGCACCGGCCTTCACCGGCTTCACCACCTTGGCCTTCTCGGCAAGTCCCACGGGCAGCGCATTGGCGCGCCGCGCCTCGCCCCAGGTCATCGCCCAGGCGCGATATTGCGCCTCGCCGATCTTGCCCAATGTCTCGCCGACAGCGAGATCGCGTTTGGCGACCGCAACGGCCTCCGCCACCGGATGATCGAGCGGCACCATGTCGGCCCGCTTGTGCAGCACCGCATGCGCCGCCGACAGCGGCACTTCGAGGCTGGTCAGATGATAGGGGCGGAACAGCGCGAAATACGGTCCCTTGCCCACTTTGAGGTCGATCATGCGCTCGAGCACGCGCGGATGATCGGTCGCGACGATGCAGAACACGCCCGGCGCTACGCCCTTGCCGATCGAATAATCGACGCAGCCGGATTTGCCGAGCACACCGCCCCGGGTTTCAGGGATCAGAACATCGGCCAGCTCGTCGCGCGACGCGGCCGGCCCGTGCATGCCAGGCACATCGGGAACGAGGCCGGTGGCATTGGCGATCGCCACCATCTCCACCATCGTCTTCGAGCCGTCGACGAATTCGACCAGCATGCGCGCATTCATGTTGCGCCGCCTGGCTTCCGCCTCGTAATCGGCCGGCACCGCATTGAAGTCGAGCGGGTTGTTCTTGCCCTTGCCGGCGCAGACGATGTCGAGGCCAAGCGATTGCGCGAAGCCGATGAGCTCGAGCGCTGCCGCCGGCTCATCGCCTGCCGCCCCGGTATAGACGATGCCGGCGCGCCGCGCCTCCTCATGCAGATAGCGCCCGATGGTGATATCGGCCTCGACATTGAGCATGACGATCGGCTTGCCGGCGCCGATCGCGGCGAGCGCGAAGCGAGCGCCCGTTTCGGGACTGCCGGTCGCATCGATCACCACATCGATCCGTCCGGCCTTCACCAAGGAGTCGATATCCTGGATGATGGCGATGCGGCCGGCCTCGATCAGCCGGTCGATATCATTGGCATTTTTCGCCTCGGCAAAATGGTCGGCGCCATGTCCGGCGAGGCTCAGCGCAGCCTTTGCCCGCTCGATACTGATTTCGGACAGCGCACCCAGCCTGAGGCCCGGCATCCGGGCGAGCTGCACCACGAGATCGGTCCCCATCTGCCCGGCGCCCGCAAGGCCGACCGTGACGGGTCCCTTCGTTTCCGCATGCCGGCGCAAGTCCTGCGCCAGCGCCGATATATTGGCGATCACTTGTCCCTGGCCTTCTTCGCCTTGTCCTTCGCTTTGTCTTTGGACTTGCTCTTCTTGCCCGACTTCGGCTCATCGCGCCGCGTCGGTGCGATCACCGCCAGCGCCTCGCCGGTTTTGAGATCGGCGGCCTGCTTGCCATAGGTCTTGAAGCGCGCCAGCACGGTCTTCATCTGGCCTTCCGAGAGAATGACCGGCTTGCCGGCGAGCGTCGCCGCCCAATATTGATGGCACAGCGTCTCGATCTCGCCCGCCAGCCACAGCGCCTTGTCGAGATTGGGACCGAAGGCGATCTGGCCATGATTGGCCAGAAGGCAGGCGGTGCGCTCCTTGAGCGCCGTGAGCATGGTGTCGGACAGAGCCTGGGTGCCGAATTCGGCATAGTCGCTGACCCGCAAGGTCGAGCCGCCGGTGACGCCGATCATGTAATGGAAGGGCGGGATGTCCTTGCGCAAGGTCGACAGCGCCGTCGCATAGATCGAATGGGTGTGGACGATGGCGCCGGCCTCGGGGCGCGCCTTGAAGATGTCCATATGCATGCGCCATTCGGTCGAGGGCAGGTACTTGCCGTAATAGCCGCCATCGAGGTCCATCTCGACGATATGCTCGACATCCATGACGTCGTAGGGAATGCCGGAGGCGGTGATGATGAAGCCTTCATCGGTGCGGGCGCTGACATTGCCCGACGTGCCCTGATTGATGCCCATCTCGTTCATCTGGCGGCAGACCCGGATGATTTTTTTCTTGAGATCGGCAAATTTCGTCTTCGCCATTCATCGCTCCATTGGAAAATTCGCGCGGGACCCTACATCCCCGGTCCCCAAAGGTCCAGAAATGGAAGGTCGCGCCCCTTGACTTCCTCCCATTATTGAGAATATTTCTCATATATGGAAAACATGATCCTGGACGAAACCTCCATCGATGCCCGCATTTCCGGGCGCCTGAAGGATTTGCGTCTCGAGCGCGGCTGGTCGCTGGATGATCTCGCGACGCTGAGCGGTGTGAGCCGCGCCACCCTGTCGCGGCTGGAGAATTCCGCCATCAGCCCGACCACCAGCATGCTGAGCAAGCTCTGCGCCGCCTATGGGCTCACCATGTCGCGCCTGATGCATATGGCGGAAGGCGGCTTCGTGCCGCTGGTCCGCCGCGGCGCGCAGGCGATCTGGACGGATGCGGCTATTGGCTTCCGGCGCCGCGCGGTGTCGCCGCCGGCGCAGACGCTTGCCGGCGAGGTGATCGAAGGCGAGCTCGGTCCCGGCACCCGCATTGCCTATGACGAGGCGCCGAAGCCTGGCCTCGAGCATCATCTGCTCCTGCTCGAAGGCCAGCTCGAAATCACCGTCGGCGGCCAGACCCATGATCTGAAAGCCGGCGACTGCCTGCGTTACCAGCTCTTCGGCCCTAGCGCCTTCGCGACACCGAAGAAATCATCCGCCCGCTATCTCATTTTCATGGTGTAGACATGCCGATCACTTTGTCGCTCTTTTCGGACGAGGACATCGGCGCTCACCTCGACGGTCTGGCCGAGCTGTTGCATGCCTGCGTCCATGCCGGGGCCAGCATCGGCTTCATCATGCCGCATAGCCGCGCCGAGAGCGAGGCCTTCTGGCTCAGCAAGGTGTTGCCTGCGGTGAAGGACGAAAGCCGCCTGCTGCTGGTGGCGAGGTGCGGCGAAGCGATCGTAGGCTCGGTCCAGCTCGACTACGACACGCCGGCCAACCAGCCGCACCGCGCCGAGATCCGCAAATTGCTGGTGCATCCCGATCACCGCCGCCAGGGCATCGCTCGCCTTCTGATGGCCAGGATCGAGAGCCATGCGGTGCGTTTGCACCGAAGCCTGCTCACCCTCGATACCCGCACCGGTGACAGCGCCGAGCCGCTTTATGCATCGCTGGGCTACGCGACCACCGGCATCATACCGGGCTATTGCCGCGACACGCTCAGCGACCGCCTCGACGCTACGACAATCATGTACAAGAATTTGCCGCAACACACGGATTGACGCTCGGCCGTTTTCTGGTTCACTTTCTTCCTCAAAGCGTGTGGGGAGGAACACCGGCATCATGAGTGAAGAAACACTCCGCGGCATTGCCGTGGTCGATGTGGGCGCGACCAACAGCAAGATCGTTCTCTTCGATGCAGCCGGCAAGATTCTGGCAGAACGCAAGATGGCGAGCCGTCATGTGAAGGGCCCGCTCTATCCGCATCTCGATCCCGCCCCGCTCGTCTCCTTCTGCGCGAAGCACCTGCCCGAGCTCGACGGCATCATGCCCATTGACGCGGTGGTGCCCTCGGCCCATGGCGCCGCCATTGCCTGCCTCGCCGCCAATGGTTCGCTCGCTTTGCCGGTCATGGATTACATGGCGGAACCGCCGCCCGAGATCGTCGAGGCCTATCGCAAGATGGAGCCGCCCTTTTCAGAAGTCTTCGGGCCGCTTCTGCCGATGGCGCTGACCCATGGCCTGCAGCTGTTCTGGCAGGAGACTGAGTTTCCCGAAAAATTCGGGAAGGTCACGACCATCCTGCCCTGGATCCAGTATGTCGCCTTCCTTCTGAGCGGCAGGCGCGTCATCGAGATCGCCAGCATGTCCTGCCAGTCGCAGCTCATGGATGTGCGCGACAACAGCTTCTCGTCTCTGGCGCGCCTGCGCGGCTGGGACAAGCTCTTCGCGCCCTGGGCCAAGGCCTGGGAAGTGATCAGCCCGCTGAAGCCCCAGTTCCGCAAGGACCGCTTCCGCGGCCGCGGTCATGTGCTGGCCGGCATCCATGATTCGAGCGGTAATTATCTGCGCTATCTCGCCGGCGGGCGGCGGCATTTCACTTTGCTCTCGACCGGCACCTGGATCATCGGCTTCGACACCGATACCGGCATCACCGAGCTCGATCCCGAGCGCGACACGGTGACCAATACCGACATCTTCGGCAAGCCGGTGGCCTGCTGCCGTTTCATGGGCGGGCGCGAATTCGAGGTCCTGTCGCGCGGCGCCCCGGCGGAAGCGGCGAGCTTCAAGGCGCTGGGCGATCTCATCGCCGGGGAGACTTTCGCGCTCCCCTCCTTCACCGATTCAGGCGGGCCGATGCCCGGCACCGGCAACAAAGGGCGCGTGACCGGTCCGGCACCTTCCAACGAGGAAGAGCGCGCCAGCCTCGCGGCCCTTTATTGTGCGCTGATGGTCGACCGCTCGCTCGCCGCGGTGAAATCGAAGAACGACATCATCGTCGATGGTCCCTTTGCCAAGAATCCTGTGTTCCTCGGCGTCCTTGCCGCCTTGCGGCCGCGCCAGAAGGTGCTCGCATCCGAATTGCGCGACGGCACGACGGCAGGCGCCATGGTGCTGGCATTGATGACGGCAACGGGCAATATCCCCGAGCTGGCGCTGACTCTCGACCCGGTTAACCCGGTCGCCCAGGCGACGATTGCCGACTATGCCGAAAAATGGCGGCAGCTGTCGGCGGATATTTGATCCTGTTGCGCGGCCAACTAAGCTCCGTCACCCCGGCGAAAGCCGGGGCCTGCTGAGTCGCCCGTGAAGAAGCTGATTTCAAGCTGGGATAAGCCGGGGCCGGGGATTGTGGAGCGTGTCAGTCTCCCCATCAGCTTGGGCAAAGCCGATCAGCCGGGCGAGGCATAGGCACC
>QOZQ01000017.1 GCA_003576695.1 Taklimakanibacter lacteus | reverse complement strand
GATCAAGCTCGCCCGCAGGGCGGCTGAAATCGCTGAAATGCTCATAACGCGAGAAGCCCAAGACAGACCGACACTCCGTTTGGCAATATCCAATGGCCGTGTGAGAAATCCGGGCTAGACTGGTCCTCCATGGAAGTTGACGTGGAGGACACCATGCCCGCACCGAGACCGTCCAAGACGCATATCGGCAATCATCGCCTCCATCCCGAGACTTTGATGCTGGGCTATGGCTTCGATCCCGATCTTTCGGAAGGAGCCGTCAAGCCGCCGGTCTTTCTCACCTCGACCTTCGTGTTCAAGACCGCCGAAGAGGGCAAGGACTTCTTCGACTTCGTCTCCGGAAGGCGCGAGCCGCCACAGGGCACGGGTGCCGGGCTCGTCTATTCGCGCTTCAATCATCCCAACAGCGAGATCGTCGAGGACCGTCTCGCCGTCTTCGAAGGGACGGAAGCCTGCACGCTGTTCTCTTCCGGCATGTCGGCCATTGCCACCACCCTCCTCGCTTTCACCAGGCCCGGCGATGCGATCCTGCATTCGCAACCGCTCTATGGCGGAACCGAGACGCTGCTGGCGCGCACCTTCCTCAATCTCGGCATCGCCTCGGCCGGATTTTCCGACGGCGTGACCGAAGCCAGCCTGCGCGCCGCGGCGGAAGAAGCGTGCAAGAAAGGCCGCGTCCCCGTCATCCTCATCGAAACGCCCTCCAACCCCCTCAACACGCTGGTCGATATCGCGCTGGTGCGGCGCATCGCCGATGAGATCGCCAAGAGGCAGAACCATCGGCCGGTGATCGTGTGCGACAACACGCTGCTCGGCCCGGTCTTCCAGCGTCCGCTCGACCATGGCGCCGATATCTCGCTCTATTCGCTCACCAAATATGTCGGCGGCCATTCCGATCTCATCGCCGGAGCGGCGCTGGGCCCGCTTGCCGTCATCAAGCCGGTCAGGGCGCTGCGCGGCGCCATCGGCACGCAGCTCGATCCGCATTCCTGCTGGATGCTCGGCAGGTCGCTCGAGACGCTCGCCATCCGCATGGAAAAAGCCAATGAAAATGCGGCGGCCGTGGCCGAGTTCCTGCGCGATCATCCCAAGGTCAGCAAGCTGCATTATCTTCCGTTCCTCGACGCCAGGGATCCGGCGCAGCGCGTGTTCAAGGCGCAGTGCCTGGGTGGCGGCTCGACCTTCTCCTTCGACATCAAAGGCGGGCAGAAAGCCGCCTTCGCCTTCCTCAATGCGCTCGAGATCGTCAAGCTGGCGGTAAGCCTCGGCGGCACTGAATCGCTCGCCAGCCACCCGGCGGCGATGACCCATTCGGGCGTGCCGAAGGACATTCGCGACCGCATCGGCATCCTTGATTCGACCATCAGGCTGTCGATCGGCGTCGAGCATCCCGATGATCTCATCGCCGACATGACCCAGGCGCTCGCCGCCGCCTGAGCCGCAAAGCGCAACCAGGCCCTTGCAATGGCGGACAGAACCGTGGGATTTGGGAAATTCCATCGTTGGAGCTGTGTCGGGAGCTGGCGCGATGTCCTGTTTCCGTGTGCCGGTCCTGGGAACATAGGCTGATTGCCTAGGAAAATCGATCAAGACAGAACGCGCGCAGGACGAGACGGGATTTCCCTGCTAGGCGCCGGCCGAATTCCCTGCTCCCAAACAAGCGAAAACCCCAAGGGAATGATCTGTCAGGACATTTCCTGGCGACCACCTGCGGTTTGCAAATTTTCCCTGTAATTCCCTGTAAATCCCTGTATCCGTTGCCTAACTGACACAGAACCTGGCGAGGAATCATCGCCTATCCCTGTCAATTAACCACCCCTTTTTTCACCGGTGAACATCTGGGGCAAAGGCTCGGTCAGGTAGCGCTGGATCGTTGCGCCGATCACTTTGATGATCGTCTCGCGCGGCATCGCCACCAATGGCGGCAGCTTGAGGATATAGCGCGCATAGCCGAGGCCGATGGTCTGGGTTGCGATCAGCGCCGCGACTTCGGGCGCATCCGTCTCGTCGCCGCGCAGGCGGGCGACCATGGTGACGATCTGGCCGCGAAAGATTCCGCGCATCCGCTCCGCCGCTTCCTCGTTGCTCGCTGACGAGCGCAGCAGCAGCTGGAGTGAATCCGCATCAGGCTGTTCCCACCGGCTGAGGAAATGGGTGATCAGGGCCTCGCCAAGCTTGTCCCGCGGGTGGTCGCTGAGATCCGGGATGCGCAACTCGATAGCCATCGCGGCGTCGAAAAGCCCGCGCTTGCTCTCGAAATAGCGCATCACCATCGAGGGATCGATCTTCGCATCGCGCGCCACCTTGCGGATGGTGGTGCGCTCATAACCTTCCTTGCGAAACCGCTCGCGCGCCGCCTCGATGATGCGGCTGCGCGTCGTGTCGGATTTCCTCTGTCTGGTCGGGTCGCTCATTTTTCCAGGCGTTTCAGATATTTACCTCGTTGCAGATCGCCCAGCACGATATCGGCCGGGCCGCCCCAGGTTGACAAGAGGCCGGCAATGAGAATATGCCAACACTTGTTGGCATTTTGTCAAGCCCGCCTGAGGATGAACGGATATGAGACGGAGACTGGTTGCGCTGCTGGCCGTGCTCGCGCTGGGGGCATTGGCCGCCTGGTGGTTCGATCTCCCTGCCCGCCTGGGCTGGCGCGACAGCGGGGATGGCCAACTGACGCTCTATGGCAATGTCGATATCCGCCAGGTGCAGCTTGGCTTTCGGGTCAATGGCCGTGTGGCGGAGATGAAGTTCGATGAGGGCGATGCCATCAAGCCCGGCGATCTCCTCGCCCGCCTCGATGCCAAGCCCTATGAGGACGCCGTCGCGGCAGCGAAGGCGCAAGCAGATGCCCAGCGCGCCACCTATGAGAAGCTGGTGGCGGGTCCGCGCGCCGCCGAGATCGCCCAGGCGCGCGCCGCACTTCAGGAACGCATCGCCGACTTTGAGAATGCCAAGCTCGCCTATGACCGGTCCGTCCAGCTGCGACCCGGCCAGACGATCTCGCAGGCAGCGCTCGACAATGCACAAGCGGCCCGCGACTCGACAGCGGCGCGCGTGACATCGGCACGCGAGGCATTGCAGCTGCTCCTCGCTGGCAACCGCAGCGAGGATATCGCCGTCGCCAAAGCCAGCTTCGCCGGCGCCGAGGCCAATCTCTCCGCCGCCCGGACAGCGCTCGAGGACACGAGCCTCAGGGCGCCGGCCGCCGGCGTGATCCTGTCGCGGCTGCGCGAGCCCGGCGCCATCGTCGCGACCAGCGACATCGTCTTCGTGCTCTCGCTCGATCGCCCGGTCTGGGTCAGGAGCTACATTCCGGAGCCGCAATTGGGCCTCATCCATCCGGGTCTCGAAGTGACCGTCACGTCCGACTCCGCGCCCGGCAAACCCTATCGCGGCAAGATCGGCTTCATATCGCCCGTTGCCGAATTCACGCCGAAATCGGTCGAGACGCCGGAGCTCAGAACCGACCTCGTCTATCGCCTGCGCATCATCATCGATGAACCGGACCAGGGCTTGCGCCAGGGCATGCCGGTGACGGTGCATGTGCCCGGGCCTTCCGGATCATGACGCGCCATGGAAGACTTTGTCCGGATCGAAGGGGTCAGCAGGACATTCGGCGGGGAGGCGCCGGCGCTCGACCAGATCACCGCTTCGATCAAGGGCGGCGAGATCACCGGCCTTGTCGGGCCTGACGGAGCCGGCAAGACGACGCTCATCCGGCTGATGACCGGGCTGCTCAAACCCGATGCCGGCACGCTCAACGTCCTCGGCTTCGATACGCAACAGGATGCGGCGAGCATCCAGGCGGCGATCGGCTACATGCCGCAGCGCTTCGGCCTCTATGAGGATCTGAGCGTCCAGGAGAATCTCGACCTCTATGCCGATCTGCGCGGGCTGCCGCCAGCCGAGCGCGCTTCCGTCTTCGACGAGCTCCTGACCTTCACCGATCTCAAGCGCTTCACCCAAAGGCTCGCCGGCAAATTATCGGGCGGCATGAAGCAGAAGCTGGGCCTTGCCTGCGCCTTGCTCAAGAAGCCGCGCCTCCTGCTCCTCGATGAGCCGGGCGTCGGCGTCGATCCGATCTCGAGGCGGGATCTGTGGAAGATGGTCAAGGATCTGACCCTAGAAGGCATCGGCGTCGTCTGGTCGACCGCCTATCTCGACGAAGCCGAAGCCTGCACGAGGGTGCTGCTGCTCAACCAGGGCAAGCTCCTCTTCACCGGGCCGCCGAATGAGCTCACCGCCCGGGTCGAAGGCCGCGTCTTCAGGCTCACCGGCATGGAAGGACGAAGGCGGCCCCTGCTCGCCTCGCTTCTCGACCAGCCAGGTGTCATCGACGGCGTCATCCAGGGTGAGGCCATCCGCCTCGTCACGGCGGAGAAGAGCGACAGCAAAGGCCTCGAGAGCGCTCTCGCTTCCCCCGCCAGGCTCGTCAGGACGCCACCCCGTTTCGAAGATGCCTTTGTCGACATGCTAGGCGGCGGTCCCGGCGGAAAGTCGAAGCTCGCGGAGGCGATGAAGCCGCATCAGGATGCCAATCCGCATGTGATCGAGGCGAAGGGCCTCACCAAGCGCTTCGGCGATTTCACGGCAGCCAAGGACATCACTTTCGACATCAGGCGGGGCGAGATTTTCGGCCTGCTCGGCCCCAATGGTGCCGGCAAGTCGACGACCTTCAAGATGCTGTGCGGCCTGCTCAAGCCGACATCGGGCGAAGGCCGGGTCGCCGGCTTCGATCTCAGGCGCGACAGCGCGGAAGCCCGCAACCGGCTGGGCTACATGGCGCAGAAATTCTCGCTCTATGGCGATCTCAATATCGGGCAGAATCTCGACTTCTTCGCCGGCGTCTATGGCCTCAAGGGCGAGGCGAAGCGCGCCCGGATCAGGCTGGTGAGCGACATCTTCGATTTCGCGGTCCATGCCGACCAATCGGCCAAGGATCTGCCGCTCGGCCTCAAGCAACGCCTGGCGCTCGCCTGCGCAGTCATGCATGAGCCCGAAGCGCTCTTCCTCGATGAGCCGACCTCTGGCGTCGATCCGATCACGCGGCGCGAATTCTGGACCCATATCAACGGGCTCGTGGAAAAGGGCGTCACCGTGCTGGTCACCACCCATTTCATGGATGAAGCCGAATATTGCGACCGCATCTCGCTCATCTATCACGGCCAATCGATCGCGCTCGGATCCCCCGATGAGCTGAAAGCCAAGGTCGCCACACAGGACAATCCCGACCCGACGATGGAAGACGCGTTCATCGCCCTGGTCCAGGGCTCCGAAGCGGAGGTGCAGGCATGAGAACGAGAGCTAGTACGCATGCGCCAATACCCTCGCCCCCATCGGAGGAGAGGGAGGGGCCCAATGCGGAGCATTGGGAGGGCGAGGGAGAACGCGCACAATCTCCCTCCGCCGCGCGAAGCGCGGGGAGGGTGGCCGCCCGCAGGGCGGACGGGTGGGGTCTCTCCGTCGACAAGTGTCCAACACCTGGTTTGAACCACTCGCAGATATTTTGCTTGATAGATCTTCCTCGCATAGACACCCCACCCGTCGCGCGTTCCGCGCGCCACCCTCCCCGCCTCTCGCCTTCGCGAAGCCGAGGCTTCGCTTCGGCGGAGCAAGGTCGGCGGTGGAGGGAGAATCGGCGCACGTCACTTAACCTAGCGCCTATGCCCCTAACCCCCGTGGGGGGAGAGGGGATTGTCGGGAAAAGCGGCAGATGAGTTCGCATCAAGGAAACAAAGGCTCCAACCGTGCCCGCCGTCTCGCCGCCCTGGTGCGCAAGGAGACCTATCAGGTCATCCGCGACCCGAGCAGCATCCTCATCGCTTTCGTCCTGCCGCTCATCCTCCTGTTCCTGTTCGGCTACGGCGTCTCGCTCGATGCCAACCGCACCCGCATCGGCGTCGCCGTCGAGGTGATGACGCCGCTGACCCAGGATCTCGCCGCGAGCTTCGCAGGCTCGCGCTATTTCGAGGTCAGGCAGGGGCGCGACCGGCGCGAATTCGAGGACGCGCTGGTCGTCGGCGATGTGCGCGGCATCGTCGTCATCCCGGCGACCTTCGCAACCGATTTCGCCGCGCACAACAACCCGCAAGTGCAGGTCATCGTCGACGGCACCGATCCCAACACCGCCAATTTCGTGCAGAGCTATGCGCAAGGCGTGGTCGCGACCTGGATGCGGCAGCGAGCCAGCGAGACGCCGCGCGAGACCGCCGGCATCACGGTGGAGCAGCGCTTCTGGTTCAATCCCGAGCTGACCAGCCGCTTTTTCCTGGTGCCGGGCTCGATCGCCATCGTGATGACGCTGATCGGCACCTTGCTCACCGCCCTCGTGGTCGCGCGCGAATGGGAACGCGGCACGATGGAGGCGATGATGGCGACGCCCGTCACCGCGCTCGAGCTGCTGGCCGGCAAGATCATCCCCTATTTTATCCTGGCCATGGCGTCGATGACCTTGTGCGTGCTCGTCGCCGTGTTTCTCTTCGGCGTGCCGTTCCGTGGCTCGCTTGTGGCGCTTTATGCGATCTCGGCCGCCTTCCTGCTGCCGGCGCTGGGCCAGGGGCTCCTGATCTCGGCCGCGACCAAGAATCAGTTCCTGGCCTCGCAGCTTGCCCTCCTGTCCGCCTTCCTGCCGGCCTTCCTCCTCTCGGGCTTCCTGTTCGAGATCGGCTCGATGCCGGTCATCATCCAATGGATCAGCCTGATCGTGCCGGCGCGCTATCTGATCCCGAGCCTGCAGACCGTGTTCCTTGCCGGCGACATCTGGCCGCTCTTCCTCAAGAACATCGCCATATTGCTGCTCGCCGGCCTGGTGTTCCTCGGGCTTGCGGCGCGCAGCACCGTCAAGAGGCTCGCCTGACATGTGGCAAAGGCTCACGGCGCTCATCATCAAGGAACTGCTGGCGATCCTGCGCGATCCGCGCGGGCGCACCGTGATCATCGTTCCCCCTATCCTGCAACTCCTCGTCTTCTCCTATGCGGCGACGCTCGAGGTGAAGAATGCCGATATCGTGATCCTCAACCGCGACAGCGGCAAATGGGGCCACGAGCTCATCCAGCGCATCGACGGGGCGCCCACTTTCCGGCGGCTGGTGCGCACCGATGACGAAAGGACCTTGCATGAGCTGATCGACCGCCAGGAAGTCATCGCCGCGGTGCAGATCGGCCCCACATTCTCGCGCGACCTCGAGGCGCGCCGCTCGGGCGATGTGCAGATCATCCTCGACGGGCGGCGGTCGAATGGCGCCCAGATCGTCTCCGGCTACCTGACCCAGATCATCGCATCGCTCGCCGCCGATCTGAGCACGGCGCGCGAGCGGGCGGCCGCCGTCAGCGTGGTGCCGCGCTACTGGTTCAATCCCAATCTCACCTTCATCTGGTTCACCGTGCCGAGCCTCGTCGCCATTATCGCGCTGCTGATCGGCCTCATCGTCACCGCTCTGTCGGTGGCGCGCGAGCGCGAGCTCGGCACTTTCGACCAGCTGATGGTCTCCCCGCTCAGGACGCATGAGATCCTCATCGGCAAGCTGACGCCGCCGATGATGATCGGCCTCTTCCACATCACGCTTTACGTGCTGGCCGCCGTCTTCATTTTCGGCATACCGCTGCGCGGCTCGCTTTTCCTGCTCTATGGCAGCGCCGTCTTCTACCTGGCTTCCGTGGTCGGCATCGGCCTTTTCATCTCATCGCTGTCGCTGACGCAGCAGCAGGCCATTCTGGGCGCCTTCGTCTTCATGGTGCCGGCAGTGCTGCTGTCGGGCTTCGCCACACCGATCGAGAACATGCCCGCCTGGCTGCAACCGGTGACGCTCGTCAATCCGCTGCGCTATTTCCTGGTCGTGGTGAAGGGCGTGTTCCTCAAGGACATACCCTTGAGCGAAGTCGTCCACAACACAGTGCCGCTGGCTCTCATCGCGCTCGGCACGCTGAGCGCGGCCGCGTGGCTGTTCCGCAGCCGACTGGAATGAACACGACCTACCCTCGCCCCGCTTCAGCGTGGAGAGGGAGGGACCCATTGCGCAGCAATGGGAGGGTGAGGGGCCTGTATGAAAATTGCACGCAGGCCCCTCACCCTTCCCGCCGCTGCGCGGCGGGCCCCTACCCTCTCCCCGCTAAAGCGGGGCGAGGGTGGAAGGCCCACCCGCGAGATGTGTGCACATGATATCGGCATTCGTCGGGATAAGGTGAGCAGCTACCTCACCACCGCGGCGGTCTGGCCGAACAGAACCTTCTTTTCCTCATCCGTCATCGGCCGGCCGGATTGCGGATTGATCTTCTGAACCTGGGCATAGGCGGCAATCGTCGCCGGGCGGGCGCGGATGGCCTCGAACCAGCGCTTCATATGCGGGAAGTCGTCGAGATTCTGGCCCTGGCGCTCCCAGGAAACAGTCCAGGGATAGATGGCCATGTCGGCGATCGAATAATCCTTGCCGGCGACGAAAGGACGATCGGCGAGCCTTTTGTTCAGCACGCCATAGAGACGGTTCGTCTCCTTCACATAGCGCTCGATCGCATAAGGGATCTTTTCCGGCGCATAGTTGCGGAAGTGATGATTCTGGCCGGCCATGGGCCCGATGCCGCCCATCTGCCAGAACAGCCATTGCAGCACCTCGGCACGGCCGGCGAGATCGGCGGGAATGAACTTGCCGGTCTTCTCGGCGAGATAGAGCAGGATGGCGCCCGACTCGAACAGCGAGATCGGTTTCGATCCGGAGGCCGGCTTCGTATCGACGATCGCAGGAATGCGGTTATTGGGCGACACGGCAAGGAAATCGCGCTTGAACTGGTCGCCCTTGCCGATATCGATCGGGATGATGCGATAGGCAAGCCCCGCCTCCTCCAGGAACATCGTGATCTTGTGGCCGTTGGGCGTCGTCCAGTAATAGAGGTCGATCATGGCAAGCTCTTCCGAGAGTTGGAGGGATCAGGAGGGAATGTCAGGCGGGGTCTTCACCTTCACATAGGAGGCAAGCCCGCCGATCTCAACCGGCGACAATCTGAGGCCCAGCTTGCTGCGCCGCCAGATGATGTCCTCGACACCCCGCGCCCATTCGGTGTCCATGAGGAAATCGACTTCCCGCTGATAGAGATCGGCGCCCATATGCCGGCCCAGATCGGCAAGGCTCCGAGCGCCGGCCAGCAGGTCATCGCTGCGCGTGCCATAGAGCCGGACATAGCGATCCGCCTGCATTTCCGGCAGAAAAGGGAAGCGCGATCGGAGCGTCCGGCGATAGGCTTCGATGCCGCCCGCGCCAAAATCGCCACCTGGCAATATGTCCTCGCGTGAGCTGCTCTCGGCCGGCCAGGGCATGATCGCGCACAGCTTCTGCATTGCATGTTCCGCAAGTCGGCGATGCGTGGTGAGCTTGCCTCCGAGCACGGTCAGGACAGGCGCCTTCCCGGCCGCATGGTCGATCTCGAAGGCATAATCGCGCGTCAGCGTCTTGAGATCGCCGTCGCGTCCGCCGCCCGTCTCGAACAGCGGGCGCACGCCCGAATAGCTCCAGACGATGTCGGCGCGCGTCACCGGCTTCTTCAGGAACGCATTCACCTCGGCCAGCATGTAGTCGATCTCCTTGTCGGAGATCGTGACTTTTTCCGGTGCATCCTCCCAGGGCTCATCGGTCGTGCCGATCGAGGTGAAGTCGCGCTCATAGGGAAAGGCCTCCATCAGCCGGCCGTCGCCCGTCTGCAAGAAATAGCCATGCTCGCCCTCCCATTGGCGCGGCACCACGATGTGGCTGCCGCGCACCAGGCGAAGCTTGCGGCCGACCGCAATCTTCATCTTCTCCGCCACATCGATGACCCAGGGGCCTGCAGTGTTGACCAGCGCACGCGCCTTCACCTCGACCACTGCCCTATTGTCTTTTTCGAGCGTGATACGCCACAGATCGCCGGCGCGCTCGGCTTTCACGAAACGATGCCGCGCCAGTATGTCGGCGCCACTGCGCTCGGCGCCCAGCAGGTTGGCGATCACCAGGCGGGCATCATCGCCGCGGCAATCGGAATAGACGAAAGCATGGCGATAGCTTGGCTTCAGCGCCTCACCGGCCGCATGCCGATGCAAGTCGATGGCCTCGGAGCGGCGCAGCACCTTGCGGCTGGCGAGATAGTCATAGAACAACAGACCGAGGCGGATCATCCAGCGCGGCCGCTGGCTTGCGACATAGGGCAGGACGAGACGCAGCGGCCAGACGAGATGCGGCGTGCGGCGCATCAGGATCTCGCGCTCGATCAAGGCATCGCGCACCAGCTTGAAATCATAGGTCTCGAGATAGCGCAGGCCACCATGGATGAGCTTCGATGACCGCGACGATGTGCCCTCGGCGAAATCCTGCATTTCGCACAAAGCCACCGCAAGGCCGCGGCCCGCCGCGTCGCAGGCGATCGCCGCACCGTTGATGCCGCCGCCGATCACCAGGAGATCGTAGATTTTTTCCGTCATGTGGTCCGGCTTCAGTCTTTCTTTCGGCCATAGGAGGCAATGAGGAATTCGACCGCCTTCGTCCACTCGCCATAGGAGGTCTCATAAGGCTTCGACGCGTCGGGCTCCACGATCGCGCTTGCGCGCGGCAGAGCGCGCAATTCATCGAGCGACGTCCAGCATCCCGCCCCCAGTCCCGCCATCAGGGCGGCACCGAAAGGCGTCATGGCGTCCGTGGCCGATACCGCGAGCGGCACGCCCAGCACGCTCGCCTGCATCGCGGTGAAGTAGCGCGAGCGGGTCACGCCGCCATCGACCTTCACCAGAGGGAGCTTGCTCCTGCCCGCGATCCCCTCCAGCACGGCGCGGATCTGGTAGCAGATCGCCTCGAGCCCGGCATGGGTGATATGGCCCTGGCTGGTGGCCTCGCTCAGTCCCAGAAGTGCGGCGCGCAGATCGGGCTGCCACCAGGGCGAGGCAAGTCCCTGGAAGGCCGGGATCAGCAGCACGCCGGCATTCGATCCCGCTTTCTCCGCTTGAGCGGCGACAGCGGCGCCGCGGCCTTCGAGCCCGAGGCGTTCGCTCAGCCAATCGAGGATCCTGCCGGCATACATCACGAAGCCTTCATAGGCATAGCTCGGCCTGTCGAGCTGCCAGGCAATGGTCCTGATGATCCCGTCACCCGCTGCCGGCGGTGGTGTGTGGCCGGCATTCATCCACAGGAAGGCGCCGGTGCCATAGGTGACCTTGAGTTCGCGCTCATTGTAGCAGCCATGGCCGAAGAGGGCCGCCTGCTGGTCGCCCAGCACGCCGGTGATCGGAATACGGGCGTCGAGCAACCGCTCGCTGGTCGCGCCGAATTTCGCATCGGAGCGGCGCAGTTCCGGAAATGCCGCAAGGTCGAGCCCGAACAAGGTGCCGAGCTCCTGGTCCCAGCTCAACCGTTCGATATCGAACAGCATGGTGCGCGAGGCATTGCCGGGCTCGGTCGCATAGGTCTGGCCTTCGGTCAGCGCCGAGATCAGCCAGGAGTCGACCGTGCCCCAGCGCAGCCGCCCGTCGCGCAGGCCCTGCGCGATTTCGGGGCGATGACGGGTGAGCCAGAGAAGCTTCGCCGCGGTGAAGGTGGGGTCGAGATCGAGTCCGGTGCGCTTCCTGACGAGTTGACGCGTATCGTCGCTCGTCAATGGCTGCAGCTCCTCCGCCCCGCGGCGGCACTGCCAGACGATGGCGGGCATGACCGGCGCGTTTGTCGCGCGGTCCCACACCACCAGGGTCTCGGTCTGGTTGGCAATGCCGAGCGAGACGATCTCGCCCGGCTTCAGCGCCAGCCGATCGAACAGCTCGCGGACCGCCGCCAGCACATTGGCCAGCATGAGGGCCGCATCCTGCTCGACAAAACCGGGTGCGGGCGATGTGGTGGCGATAGGACGGCTCGCCTCGCCGAGCACGCGCCCCTGCCTGTCGATCGCCAGCACCTTGGTGTTGGTCGTCCCCTGATCGATGCCAAGGATGATCTCGCGCGGCGCGGGCATGATAGACTCGGGAAGGCTCTTCGGGGCTTATGCGGGGCCGGCACCTTGCCATGTCGGCCGCCAAAGCAAAACCCCTGGCGGCATCAGCTATGCGGGAGCGGCATTGCAGATCGAAGGCCGAGCCCCCATTTTTGCCTTTCCCGCCGCCGCCCCAGGTCCCCGCATGATCGCCTACTCCCTTCTCGACCTCTCTCCCATCCCGGAAGGCGCCAGCGCCGCCGATGCGTTCCGTCATACGCTCGATCTCGCCCAGCATGCGGAAGCTTGGGGCTACAAGCGCTATTGGCTGGCCGAGCATCACAATATGAGCGGCATTGCGAGTGCTGCCACCTCGGTGGTGATCGGCCATGTGGCGGGCGGCACCAGGACCATTCGCGTCGGCGCCGGCGGCATCATGCTGCCCAATCATTCGCCGCTGGTCATCGCCGAGCAGTTCGGCACGCTCGAATCGCTCTATCCCGGCCGCATCGATCTGGGGCTCGGGCGGGCGCCCGGCACCGACATGCTGACCGCCCGCGCCCTGCGGCGCGACCTCGCCACCGCCGCCGACCAGTTCCCGCAGGATGTCATCGAGCTCCAGATCTATTTCGACGATCCAGAGCCCAACCAGAGGATCCGCGCCGTGCCGGGCGCCGGACTCAAAGTGCCTTTGTGGATCCTGGGCTCAAGCCTGTTCGGTGCGCAGCTTGCCGCGCATCTGGGCTTGCCTTTCGCCTTCGCCTCGCATTTCGCGCCTGATGCGCTCATCCAGGCGATTGCCATCTATCGCGAGCGCTTCCAGCCCTCGCAGCAGCTCGACCAGCCATATGTCGTCGCCGCTGCCAATGTCATCGCCGCCGACAGCGATGCCGAAGGACGCCGGCTCTTCACCTCACTGCAGCAATCCTTCGTACGTTTGCGGCGTGGCACACCGGGACAATTACCGCCGCCGATCGACGACATCGATGCCTTCGCCGCGCCGCAGGAAAGAGCGGGCGCCGATCATTCGCTCGTCTATTCGTTTGTCGGCGCGCGCGCGACGGTCAAGACCGGCCTCGAGAATTTCCTGGCGCTGACGCAGGCCGATGAGCTGATGGTTACCGGCCATATCTATGATCACCAGGCGCGGCTGCACTCTTTCGAGATCGCCGCTGACGTGCTTCGGGCGCTGGTTAAAAGCTGATTCATTTCAACAGGTTGAATCGGACTCTTAAGAAAATGATTCACCAGCCGGCGAAGGGGGCGATATCGGCATCGCTGACGACACCGGCTTCGACGTCACTGAGCGCGCGATCGAGAAATTCGACCGCCTCATCGACATCCTCACGCGTCAGGATGAGCGGCGGCGTCAGCTCCAGCACATTGGACTCGAGCCCGACATAGTAGAGAACGAGGCCGAGCTCGAAGGCGCGATAGACGGTCTTGGCGGCATAGCGTTTGGCGCGGTCGGCCGAGAGCTCGATGCCAATGGCGAGACCGCGGCCGCGCACATCCGTGATGATGTCGTGGCGCTGCCGGAGCTTCTGCAGGCTTGCGAAAAAATAATCGCCGACCATTGCCGCATTCAAGGCGAGCTCATCGCGCCGGATCGTATCGAGGACGGCAATGCCGGCGGCGGCCGAAACCGGATTGCCATGCAAGGTCTGCATCGCGAAGGCAGCGGCGAAATCGAGAATGCGCGCCGGCGCCACCGCGACGGCGAGCGGCATGCCGCCGCCGAGACCCTTGCCGAGGCAGATGATATCGGGCGTGAAACCTTCATGGCTGAAGGCATGCATCTCGCCACTACGGGCGAGGCCGACCTTCACCTCATCGCTGACGATCAATATGCCATGCCGGCGGCACAGTTCGACGAGACGCTTCAGGAAACCCGGCGGCGGCACGATCATGCCGCCATCCGACTGGATCGGCTCGATGAAGAGTGCGGCGACCTGATCGCCAGGGCATGTCGTCCTCAGGAGATGATCGACCAGCTCGAGCACTTTCTCGCCCGTCACATCACCCATGAATGGACGCGAGGCTGCGGGATAGGGAATGAGGGTGAGGCCCGCATGGCGCGTGGCATGCGCCTGGACGCTGTGGCCCGATATCGCCATCGATGCGGCGGTGCCGCCATGATAGGCGCCGGCAAAGCTGAGGATGCGCGCGCGGCCGGTCGCCGCCGTCACCGCGCGGAACATCGTTTCATTGGCGTCCGACCCCGAATGGCCGAGCCAGACCTTGGCGTCCGCTATTCCGGGCGCCGTCGCCAGCAGCCTTTCGGCAAGCTCTACCGCCGGCAGATTGGCGGATGAGAGCACGCTGGCGCCCGCCGGGTTGCGCACCGCTTTGGTCACCGCCTCGACGAGGGCCGGGTGGCCATAGCCCAGGCCCGCGGCCCCCCAGGCGGCCGAGAGATCGAGCAGTGACCGGCCGGATTGGTCCGTCACCCGGACACCGGCACCGCCGGTCAAAGCCGAAGGGAAGAAGCGCAGCTTCTGCAACGTGCCGATGGCGGCCGCATCGCGCTGATAGAGATCGTTCGCGGCCATCAGCTGGCGCCCGCTCTTTCCACATCCGTCATTCCGGCGAAAGCCGGGATCCATTGAATGGACGCAACCGGGCGGCGCTGCGCCGATGGAAAGAATTTATTGGGTCCCGGCTTTCGCCGGGATGACGGTTGAGGGATAGGAGAGAGGCTTTGCATAGAAGATTTGACGATCTGCTCCTAGCGCAACACGCGACCGATGCGCTCCAGCGCCCAGTCGATATCGGATTTGGTGATCACCAGAGGCGGCGAGATGCGGATCGTATGGTCATGCGTGTCCTTGCACAGGAGCCCCTCCTCGCGCAGCTTCTCGCAGAAAGGCCGCGCGCCGCCGGCATCGGGATCGAGCTCGACGGCCAGCATCAGTCCGCGCCCCCTGACATCGGCGATGATGTTGCTGCGCAGGCTCTTCAGCCCGTCGAGGAAATATCGGCCCATATTGGCCGAGTTCTCGATCATGCCTTCTTCGACCAGCACTTTCAGCGCCATGCGGGCGACGGCGCAGGCAAGCGGGTTGCCGCCGAAGGTCGAGCCATGCTCGCCGGGCTTGATCACGCTCAGCACCTCGGAATTCGAGAGAACCGCCGAGATCGGGTAGAAGCCGCCGGACAGGGCCTTGCCGACCAGGGTGATATCGGCCTCGATGCCCTCATGCTCCTCGGCCAGGAGCTTGCCGGTGCGGCCAAGCCCGGTCTGGATCTCGTCAAAGACGAGCTGCACGCGATTTCTGCGGCAGAGATCGAGCGCCTGGCGGAAATAATCCGGTGGGGGAATGATGACGCCCGCCTCGCCCTGGATCGGCTCGACCAGGAAAGCGACCGTGTTCGGCGTGATCGCGCGCTCGAGCGCCGCCATGTCGCCGAAGGGGATGACGCGGAAGCCCGGCGCGAAGGGACCGAAGCCGTTGCGCGAGGAGGGATCGGTGCTGAAACCGACGATGGTGATGGTGCGGCCATGGAAATTATCGGCGCAGACGATGATCTCGGCCTGGTTCTCGGGCACGCCCTTCTCTTCATAGCCCCATTTGCGCACCGCCTTGATGACCGTTTCGACCGCTTCGGCGCCGCTGTTCATCGGCAGCACCTTGTGCGAATTGGTCAGCGCGCAGATCTCCTCATAGAAGCGGGCCAGCTGGTCGTTGCGGAACGCGCGAGACGTCAGACTCAATCTGCCCGACTGCTCGATCAGCGCCTGGCGGATGCGCGGATGGCCGTGGCCCTGATTGACCGCCGAATAGGCCGAGAGGCAGTCGAGATATTTCCGCCCGTCGGTGTCCCACACCCAGATGCCTTCGCCGCGCTCCAGCACCACGTCCAGGGGCCTGTAGTTGTTGGCGCCCAGCTCCTTCTCGACCTTGATGAGATCGAGCGCCGAATAGTGCATCGTCATCGGACTTCCTCTAAAAGTCCCTGCCAAGCTACCAGACCCCGGCAAGGCGTCAATAAATTTTACAGATTGCTCATTTTCCATTCATTCTGTATTTTTTCATACAACAACCATGAACCCATCCCATGACCCTCAAAAGCAAGCTGATCGACAGCGCGTCTGACTTCACGCCGGCGGAGCGCAAGGTCATCCGTGTCCTCTTGGCCAATTATCCGGTGGCCGGCCTCGCCACCGCCTCGAGACTTGCGCAACAGGCCGAGGTCAGCGACCCGACCGTGATCCGGCTCGCCACCAAGCTCGGCTTCTCCGGCTTCATCGAGATGCAGCAGGCGCTGCTGGCGGAGCTCGAAGCGCATATGAATTCGGCGCTCACCATGCTGGAGAGCCGCAAGCCCGTCATGCCGGCGGAAGGGCTCTATCAATCCTATGCCGAAGCGACGATCGCCGCCCTCAAGACCAGCCAGTCCGACCTGTTGCCGGCCGATTTCAACGAGGCGGCCGACCTGCTGATCAAGGCCAAGAAGCGTGTCTTCTGCATCGGCGGCCGCTTCACCGGATTCCTTGCCGGCATACTCCACCGCCATCTGGTGCAGATGCGGCCCGGCGCCGTCTGGGCCAATGGCTCGCCCGCCGATCTCGCCGAATATGTCGCCGATATCGGCAAGCAGGACGTGGTCGTCGCCTTCGATCTCAGGCGCTACCAGCAGGATGTCGTGCATTTCGCCGAGCAGGCGCACAAGCGCGGCGCCCGCATCCTGCTTCTGACCGACCGCTGGAAATCGCCTATCGCCGCCTTCGCCACAGTGACGTTGACCGGACCGGTCGACACGATCTCGCCCTTCGACACGATGGTGCCGACCATGGTGCAGCTCGAGGCGCTGGTCGCCGCCTTCGCCGCCAAGCTCGACAAGGAGGGCCGCGGCCGGCTCGAGGAGATCGAATATTACCGGCGCCTCAACGGCGTCGTGCTCGATACGCCGAGCGAGACCACATCTTCCGCCAGCAGGAAAGCGAAACCGAAATCATGAAGCCCGCGACCATCACCCGCGATGCACCCTATAGACGGGAGGAGACCGCCCTCCTCTATGTCGATCTGCAGACCATCTACTGCACGCCGGGCCTCGATCCCTCGCATCCCGAGCTCGACGAGAACCATTATTATTTCAAGCGCCTGAAGGCGACGACGATCCCCAATGCGCAGAAGCTGCTCAAGGCGGCGCGCGCAAAGGGCATCCAGGTCACGCACACGATCATCGAGGCCCTGACCAGGGACGGCCGCGACATCTCGCTCGACCATCGCCTGTCGAACATCTTCGTGCCGAAGGGCATGCCGGAGGGCCAGCCGATCAAGGAACTGACCCCCATCGACAATGAGATCATCTTCCCCAAGTCGTCATCGGGCGTTTTCAATTCCACCAACATAGATTATGTGCTGAAGAACCTCGGCATCCGCTATCTCATCATCTCGGGCGTGATCACCGACCAGTGCGTCGACATGGCGGTGCGCGATGCCGCCGATCGCGGCTATCTGGTGACGCTCGTCGAAGATGCCTGCGCCACCTATTCGCAGGCGCGGCACGACACGGCGCTGAAGGCTTTCGGCGGCTATTGCTGGGTGAGCGACACGGAGACCGTTCTCAAGCGCCTTGAGGATATCGCCTAGTGGCCGATCAGCTCGCGCAGGATATCGCCGGCGATCCGCCGGCTTCAGAGACGGTCAATGAAGGTGGCGCATCACCCTATGTGCTCCTGTGCGAGCATGCCTCGAACCACATACCGGCACGCTATGAGGGGCTTGGCCTCGACGCCCAAGAGCTCAGGCGGCATATCGCCTGGGATATCGGCGTGGCGCCGATCGCGCGCGAGCTGTCGCGCGTCCTCGATGCGCCGCTGGTCCTGTCCGGCCATTCGCGCCTCCTCATCGATTGCAACCGGCCGGTCGGCGTCGCGACCTCCATCCCCGAGATCAGCGAGACGACCCGCATTCCCGGCAATGTGGCGCTCAGCGTCGGGGAGCGCGCTTTTCGCGAGAAGACATTCTACTGGCCGTTCCAGAAGGACGTGGCCCGAGTGCTCGACCGCCGCCAGGCCCAAGGCATGCCGACCATCGTCTTCGGCGTCCACAGCTTCACGCCTGTCTTCAAAGGCTTCGCGCGGCCCTGGCATGCGGGCATCCTGTTCCGCAAGGCGCAGCGCCTCGGCAACGCGCTGGTCGCCGCGCTGCAGGAGCCCGGCCTCACCGTCGTCGCCAACGAGCCCTATCGCATCGAGGATGACGGCGACTACACCGTGCCGGTGCATGGCGAGGCCCGCGGCCTCGATGCCGTCCTGATCGAGATCCGCCAGGACCTGATCGGCGACGCGCAGGGCCAGGCGGAATGGGCGAAGCGGCTGGCGCCGGCACTTCAGGCCTGCGTGTCAGGAAGTGCGTAGATAGTCTGTTTCTATTTTGTTCGTTTATAGGCGCAATTTTTATTGCGCATAGACCAGTAATTTGCGCATATGTCGACGTAACTGGCGCATAGATATATACGCGCCATTAATGGAGGCCGGCTTGGCCAAGCGCAAAAGAAACGAGGATTTGCGGGCAATTGAAGCCATTGTGCGCCAGCATCCCAGTGGAATCACGGCACGGGAGATTGCGAACCTGCTTGAGACCGCGACGCCGCGACGTACCTTGCAACATCGTCTCAAGACGCTT
The DNA here is from genome assembly GCA_003576695.1 of Taklimakanibacter lacteus. GTDB lineage: Bacteria > Pseudomonadota > Alphaproteobacteria > Rhizobiales > Aestuariivirgaceae > Taklimakanibacter > Taklimakanibacter lacteus. The sequence continues at coordinate 99,053 of QOZQ01000017.1, read as the reverse complement.
GTCGATAACGGCCGACTGATTAAAGAGGGCGAGGGACGGTGGGCGCGGTACCGTCCTCCCCCCACAAAAGCGATCTGGGATGTAACCCTTGAAAACATGGAAGTCCACGCTGAGGGGACAGTGCATCCCCTTTCAGAGAACGGACGGGAGATCCAGCACTATGTGCGACAGCCGGCGGGAGCGCGAAAGCCGGTCGGCTATCATCGCGGGTTTCTCGACTCCTACCGACCCAATGAAAGTTACTATCTGTCGGCAGAGCAGCGAACGCATCTTCGGGAAATTGGTGCACCCAAGATCACCGAGCAGCCCGCCGGCACCTACGCCAAACGAATTCTGAACAGGCTGCTTATCGACCTGTCATGGAACTCAAGTCGACTGGAAGGTAACACCTATTCCCTGCTCGACACTAAGCGCCTCATCGACCTCGGCGAGGAGGCAGAGGGCAAAGCGCGGATAGAAGCTCAGATGATCCTCAATCACAAGGATGCCATCGAGTTTCTCGTCAGCAATGCGGAAGAAATAGGCTTCAACCGTTACACGATTCTCAACCTGCATGCCTTGCTTGCAAACAACCTGCTTTCGGATCCCGATGCGCCGGGTCGCCTGAGATACATTGGTGTCGCCATCGAGGGGGCCGTCTTTCATCCCCTGGAAACGCCACAACTCATTGAAGAGTGTTTTGAGCAGATCCTCGAAGCTGCTTCGACTATAACCGATCCATTCGAGCAAGCCTTCTTCGTGATGGTGCAGCTTCCCTATTTGCAGCCCTTCGACGATGTGAACAAGCGCGTATCCCGTCTCGCCGCGAATATTCCGCTCATCAAGGGAAATCTCCTGCCGCTGTCGTTTGAGGACGTCCCGAAAGAGCTTTACACCCAGGCGATCCTCGGCGTGTACGAGATGAATCGGATAGAGATGTTGCGCGATGTCTTCATCTGGGCCTATCAGCGCTCAGCAGCGCGTTACGCCGCCGTCAGGCAGTCATTGGGAGAGCCTGACCCCTACCGGCTGCGATACCGTGCAGACCTGAAAAATGTTGTCAGCTCGGTCGTTCGCGGTTGCATGAGCAAAAAGCAGGCGACTGCTTACGTTGATACCTGGACACGAGAACACATCGAGGCTGGAGACCAAAAGAAGTTTCGAGAGATAGCAGAGAGCGAGCTTGTCGGCCTGCATGAGGGAAACTTCGCGCGTTACCAAATCAGGCCATCCGAATTTTTGGCTTGGCAAGAGGCTTGGAAACGCTAAGCAGCAGCGCAATCAGCGTTGACGCACTGGCACTCGGCTTCAGGCCACGGCCCTGGTAAAGGCGTGATCGAGGACATCGCAGAGAAGATCGGCATCGGTCTTTGAGAAGATCATCGCCGGGCGCATCTTGACGACATTGTCATAAGGCCCGTCGGTGCCGATCAGCACGCCTTCCTCGCGCGCCAGGTTGACGACGCGGTTGGCAAATTCTGTCGCGTGTTTCCTGGAGGCGCGGTCGGTGACGAGATCGAGCCCCAGAAACAGTCCCATACCGCGGACATCGCCAATGGACTCGTGGCGCTGCTGCAGGCTGCGGAAGCGCGACAGCAGATAATCGCCCATCGCAGCCGCATTGTCGCGCAAGCGGTCGCGGTCGATGATCTCCAGCACCTTGAGGCCGATGGCGCAGGACACCGGATTGCCGCCGAAGGTGTTGAAATATTCCATGCCGTTGTTGAAGGCCCTGGCGACATCAGGCGTGGTGACGAGCGCCGCCAGGGGATGGCCATTGCCGATCGGCTTGCCCATGGTGACGATGTCGGGGACGACGCCTTGCGTCTCGAAGGCCCACATATGGCTGCCGACGCGGCCTAGGCCCACCTGCACCTCATCGGCAATGCACAAGCCCCCGGCATCGCGAATGATGCGATAGGCCTCTTCGAGATAATGCGGCGGAAAGAAAATCTGGCCGCCGCAGCTCGGAATCGATTCGGCAATGAAGGCGGCGGGCCGCTTGCCGGCCTTGCGGATCGCCGCGACCTGGCGGGCGATGCTCTCGGCGAAGCGCCTGCCATGCTCTTCGGCCGGCCAGTCAGCAGGCGCGCGATAGGTGTCCGGCAGCTCGGCTTCCCAGACATGGGCTTTGCGACCTTCGCCGCCAGCGCGCTTGTATTTATAGGGGCTGATGTCGATCAGCTCGGCGCCATGGCCATGATAGGCCCAGTCGACGACGACGATGTCATTCTGGCCGGTCTTGGCGCGCATCATGCGCAGCGCCAGATCATTGGCCTCGCTGCCGGTGCAGACAAAGCTCGCCACCTTGAGATCGCCCGGCAGGGTCGAGCCCAGCACCTCGGCATAGTCGACGATGTTATCGTGCAGGTAGCGGGTATTGGTGTTGAGGCGCGAAGCCTCGCGCGCCAGCACCTCGACGATCTCGGGGTGGGCATGGCCCAGATGCGCGACATTGTTGAAACAATCGAGATAGGCCCGGCCGTCATCGGCAATGAGCCACACGCCTTCGCCACGCACCATCTTGAGCGGCTCGCGGAACGAGATGCTCAAATTGGGCAGGAGGGTACGCTTGCGGGCAGCGACGATCTCATCGCTGGTCCGCCCCGAACGTTGAAAAGTCTCGGGCGTGAGGCCGGCGAAATCATAGGCCGGCGGATAGAGCTTCGCCCACAGATCGAGATAGGCTTCCTCGCCGACGCCCGGAATGGGCTCGGCGTCATCGCTGCCATAAGCAACGAGCTGCAGATGGAGATGCGGCAGCCAGCCACCATTCTCGTCAGCATTGCCCAAAGTGCCGATCCGCTCACCGGCCTGGAGCAGCTGACCTTCCTTGAGATGCGCTGCCGTCTCATGGGAGAGATGGCCCCACAGGCTCGAAAAGCGCACGCCCGGCTCAGGCTCATGCTCGATCAGGATGACGCAGCCATAGCCCAGGGGCTCGCGCTCGATGCGCACATCGGTGACGCGCCCGGCGAGCGGCGTCATGACCAGCGTCCCGGCCTCGGCAAAGATATCGAGACCGAGATGGCGGGTGCGGCGGACATCGCGGATGAGCTTCGATTCGAACATCTTTCCGGCATAGATGGCGCGCCTCTCGCCCCAGGGCCCGATGCCGAGCTCGGCATTCTCGGCCTTGCGCAAGGCCTGCCAGGCAGTCTCGCAGGCGCCGACATCCATCGACGCGGCCGCCTTCACCAGCGGATGCGATGCGTCGCCAAACGGCACCTGGAGGATGCGGTGATTGGAGAGCGGCCGGCCCCAGATCGGGCTCAGGGCCTTGCGGTTGCGGGCGAGCCAGCCGGCAGCCTTGCCGGCGCCCGGCGCCACCTCGAAGCCGCAAGCCTGGCGCAGGATCGCCTTGGCGATGAAGGGATCGATGCGGCGGAAGCGGCGCAGCATGTCCCAGGCCGGCTTCTCGCTGATATTGAGATAGGGATTGCCGGCGACGCGCGGCGCGCGCTCGGCCGAGATGGTGACGGAGGTGACGAGCCGCATGGCGATGAGATCGAAGAGGAGATCGATCTCCTCCACATGCAGCGGCAACTCCCGGTGATAGCCCATCAGCATGTGGGCGACCGCGCCCAGAGGATCATCGGCATCGAGAATGGCATAGGCGGCAGCGACGCCAAGCTCGGCAATGAGGGTGGTGTGGAGCGCATCGCCGAAATCGATGAGGCCTGAAATCTCGCTCCCGTCATCAGAGACCAGCACATTCCAGTCATTGGCGTCATTGTGAATGACGCCGGCGCGCAGCTCATTGAGACGCGGCTCGACCAGGGTCTCGAAGCGGGTGAGGAAATAGTCGCAGATCTCGCGCTGCCCGGGATCATCGATCGCCGTCATACGGGCGCGCGAACGGCCGGCCTTGCGCAGGTCCCAGTCGAGGTCGCGATGGGCGCCCGGATGGCCGAAGCTCTGGAGAGCGCGGTCGAGCCGGCCGAGGAAGCTGCCGAAGCTTTCAAGCAGCGCCGGTGTCTTCGGCTTCTCGGCAAGCGGCGTGCCCGCCAGGTAATCGACGGCGCGGATCAGGTGGCGCTCGCCTTTGGCCCCGTCGATGACCGGCAGTTCCTCGCCCGATTTGGAGACGCGCACGGGCGGCACGGCAAGGCCCGGATCGACCTTCCTGATATGGCCGATCATTGCGACCTGGAATCGCAGCGCCTGCTCGGGCTCGGCGGCATTGACGATCTTGAGCACCGCGCCCTGGCCCGTCCCGGCAAAATGGAAATTCTGGTCGCGCTCGCTGGCGAGACGGGAAACCGGGCCGCTCAGGCCGAAATGCGCTTCCGCGATCTGGCGCGCCAGGCTTTCGCTGATTTCGGGTCCGGGATGGTTGATGATCGACAAGGCGTCCTCCGGGAGGGGTGCGTTGCGGCGGAAGATGTGCCATTCATCGGAATAACTCAACCGTCACTTCGATTGCCCAATCCGCCCTTTTGACCGGTACGGCCGCCATTTGAGCAAATCCCGCCGAAGTTGCAGACTTCGGCGATAAGGATTTGCTCCAATGTTATTTGTCGAGCCTTCTTGACCCCTTGGGATCGAATCGGCTCGATTCGATCCCAAGGGGAAGGCTCGATGACGCCTGACGAAAAAGACCGCGAAATCCTGAGTGTTTTGCGCGACGATGCGCGGATCAGCGCCAAGGCGCTGGCGGCCAAGGTGGGGCTTGCCCGCTCAAGCCTCAGGGACCGGATCGCGCGGCTGGAGAAGGCCGGCATCATCCGCGGCTATCGCGCCGATATCGCCGATGCCTCGCTCGCGGCCTTTGCCTGTCTCCTGGTGAAGCTCAAGCAGACGCCCTCCCCGCAAGTGGTGAAGCGGCTCGAGCGTCTGCCGGAGGTCACACGCTGCCTGTCGCTGGCCGGCGAGATCGATCTTCTTATCGATATCAGGGCGGAATCGCTCGCCCGGCTCAATCAGATCCGTGATCAAATCTCCAACTTCCCTGAAGTGGCTGAAACGACCACTGCCGTGGTCCTCAGGCAAGAGATATAGACATACCGAACGCACTGGAAGGACAATGAATTCATGAAAGCCTGGTCAGAGACAGCGTCCGAGCTCATCGATGTCGCCATGGGGCGAAAACCCGCCGACATGGTCATACGCAAGGGGCGCTGGGTGAATGTGCATTCGGGCGAGATCATCCCCGGCACCGATATTGCCATCATCGGCGGGCGCTTTGCCTATGTCGGTCCTGATGCGAGCCACGCGGTCGGTCCCAAGACGAAGATCATCGAAGCGCAGGGCCGCTATCTCGTGCCGGGCCTGTGCGACGGGCATATGCATGTCGAAAGCGGCATGGTGACGGTGACCGAATTTGCCCGCGCCGTCATCCCGCATGGCACCACGACGATGTTCATCGACCCGCATGAGATCGCCAATGTGCTGGGGCTGCCGGGCGTCAGGCTGATGCATGATGAAGCGGCGGGGCTTCCGATCAATGTCCTCGTCCAGATGCCAAGTTGCGTGCCGAGCGCGCCAGGCCTCGAAAATCCCGGCGCCACGCTGGGCGTCGCCGAGGTGAAGGAAGCGATGGCCTGGCCCAATATCATCGGCCTCGGGGAGATGATGAATTTTCCGGGCGTCATCGCCAAGGATGCCACGATGCTGGGCGAGATCGCCGCCACCCAGGCGGCGCATAAGACAGTCGGCGGCCATTATGCCTCGCCGGATCTCGGCCTCCCCTTCCATGCCTATGTGGCGGGCGGGCCTGCCGATGATCACGAAGGCACGCGTGTCGATGATGCAATTGCGCGCGTTCGCCAGGGCATGCGCGCCATGCTGCGCCTGGGCTCGGCCTGGTATGATGTCGCGGCCCAGATCAAGGCGGTGACCGAGTGCGGGCTCGATCCGCGCAATTTCATCCTGTGCACCGATGACAGCCATTCCGGCACGCTGGTCAATGACGGCCATATGAACCGCGTCTTGCGCCATGCCATCGCGCAGGGACTGAAACCCATCACCGCCATCCAGATGGCGACATTGAACACCGCCCAGCATTTCGGCCTCGAACGCGAGCTGGGCTCGATCACGCCCGGCCGGCGCGCCGATCTCGTTCTCACCTCCGATCTCGTCGCGCTTCCCATCGAGATGGTCATCGCCCATGGCAAAGTACTGGCGGAGAACGGCAAGCTCACCGCCGACATACCGGCCTATGCCTACCCCAGGACGGCGCGCGACACGGTGAAAATGAAGCGCAAGCTCACCGCCGAGGACTTCGACATCGCGGCACCCAAGGGCGCCAACCAAGTGAAGGCCCGCGTCATCGGCGTCATCGAGAACCAGGCACCGACCAGGGCGCTCGAATGCGAGCTGAAAGTGAGCCAGGGCCTGGCTGAAATGGACCGCGCCCGGGATGTCTGCCAGATCGCGCTGGTCGAGCGCCACCGCGCCACCGGCCAAGTGACGAATGCCTTCGTTTCGGGCTTCGGCTACGACAAGGATTGCGCCGTGGCGAGCACGGTCGCGCATGACAGCCACCATATGATCGTCGTCGGCACCAGCAAGGACGACATGGCGGTCGCCGCCAACAAGCTGGGTGAAGTGGGCGGCGGGATCGTGGTGGTGAGCCAGGGCAAGATACTGGCGCTGGTCGAGCTTCCGATCGCGGGGCTCATGTCGGACGAGCGGGCCGAGATCGTTGCCCAAAAGGCGCAAAGGATGGTCGAGGCCATGGCCGAATGCGGCTGCACCCTCAACAACGCCTATATGCAGCACTCGCTGCTGGCGCTGGTGGTGATCCCTGAATTGCGCATCTCCGACATCGGCCTCATCGATGTGACGCGCTTCGCTAAGTCGGAGCTGTTCGCCTAGCGACCCTCTGTCCGTCATCCCGGCGAAAGCCGGGACCCATTGACTAAGTTCACGCGGGTGGCGTTGGGCGCGCGGAAAGAACTTAGGGGATCCCGGCTTTCGCCGGGATGACGAAAAAGGAGGTCAGCTCCGCTCGACCAGCGCCAGCTGCGCCGGGTCGAGTTGCATATAGACGCGTGCGCCGGCGGTAAAGCGCTTGCCGACCGGCTGGATGACGAAGATCGATTGCCCGGCCGCATCGAGCGTATATTCCCAGTGCGAGCCCAGATATGTGGCGCGCGCCACTTTCGCCGGAAGGCTGTCACTCTTGGCCGCCTTGCCGTCGAGCAGCACCCCGCTCGGGCGGATGACCAGGAAGACTTTATCTCCGCTTATTCCATTGGCGGGTAGAACGAGCTTCGACTTGCCGAGGCCGACGGTGACCTTTTTCTTCTTCCGGTCGCGCGCGACGATCTCGCCCGGCACCAGATTGGCGCTGCCGATGAAATCGGCGACGAAGGCATCGGCCGGGCGCTGATAGAGGTCGGCAGGTGTTCCTTCCTGCGCGATCCGGCCCTTGTTCATGACGACGATCTTGTCCGAGACGGCGAGCGCTTCTTCCTGGTCATGCGTCACATAGACGGCGGTGAGGCCGAGCTTGAGCTGGATCTCGCGGATATCCTCGCGCATCTTGCGGCGCAATTTGGCGTCGAGATTGGAGAGGGGCTCGTCGAAGAGGAGGACCTGCGGCTCGAGCACGAGCGCGCGGGCGACCGCGACGCGCTGCTGCTGGCCGCCGGAGAGCTCCGAGGGCAAGCGGTCGTCGAAGCCGGTGAGGCCCACCAAAGCCAGCCCTTCCTGCGCCTTGGCGCGCTGCGCCTCGCGCGACAGGTTCGATTCACGCAGGCCAAAGGAGACGTTCTCCATCACCGTCATATGCGGAAAGAGCGCATAGGACTGGAACACCATGCTGACATCGCGCTCATTGGGCGGCAGCAAGGTGACGTCCTTGCCGCCGATGAAGACGCTGCCCGATGTCGGCATTTCGAGGCCGGCGATCATGCGCAAGGTCGTGGTCTTGCCGCAGCCCGAAGGTCCGAGCAGCGTCACCAGGGTGCCCGGCTCGATGAGAAGATCGATATCATCGACCGCCGTCACGGCGCCAAAACGCTTGGCCACCGCCTGCAGCCGCACCGCCGCCGACCTGCTTTCGATGCTCATGTGGTACCCCTTCCTATTCCGAGCGCAGCCGGCGCCGTGCGGCGCGCGGCGCGGCGCTGCTCGCCCACACCCAGCTGGATCAGCCCGATCGCCAGCAGCATGAACAGGATCAGCACCGAGCTATAGGCGATGGCGACGCCGAAATCCGACACTTCCACCCGCCCGACAATATAAGCGGTGGCGAGATTGTACTGGGCGCTGACCAGGAAGATGACGGCGCTGACCGAAGTGATGGCGCGCACGAAAGCATAGACCAGCGAGGCGACGATGGCGGGCCTCAACAGCGGCAGCACCACGCGCCGGATGGTGGCGAAGCTGCCATGGCGCAGCATCAAAGAGCATTCATCGAGGCTCTTGTCGATCTGCGCCATGGTGGCAAGACCGGCCCTGATCGAGACCGGCATGTTTCGGAAGACGAAGCAGATGATGAGAATGAGACCGGTTCCGGTGAGCTCGATCGGCGGCACGTTGAAGGCGAGGATATAGCTGACGCCGATCACGGTGCCCGGAATGGCGAAGCTCAGCATGGTGATGAATTCGAAGGCCGACTGGCCGATGAAGCGCTGGCGGTTCAGTAGATAGGCGGTGAGAAGGCCGATCACCGCGGTCAAGGGCGCGGCGATGGCGGCGAGCTCGACGGTGGTGAAGAAGGAGGGCCAGGCGCGCCCGCTCCACAACAGACCGTGCTCGGTCCAGTCGATGCCGAAGGCCGTGACATAGTGCTGGAGGGTCGGCGTGTTGTCTATGCCAAGCGACTTTACGAAGCCGCCGATCAGGATGATGCCATAAAGGAGGATGGTGAAGGCAAGCCACGGCATGGTCGCCCAGTAGACGAGGCGCTTCACGCCAACCGGCAGCGGCGCCGGCAGGCCTGAATCGCCCTTGCCGGAAATCGTCGTATAGACCTTCTTGCCGATCCATTGCCGCTGCAGGACGAAGGCCGACAAGGTGAGGAACAGCAGCGCAATGGACAGAGCCGAAGCGCGGCCCGGATCGTTCTGCGAGCCGACAATGGCAAAGAAGATGTCGGTCGACAGAACATCGTAATTGCCGCCAAGCACCAGCGGGTTGCCGAAATCAGCGAGGCTCTCCACGAAGCCGATCAGGAAGGCATTGGCGAGGCCGGGACGCATCAAGGGCCAGGTCACCGTCTTGAAGGTGCGCCAGCGATTGGCCCGCAAGGTCTGCGCCGCTTCCTCCATCGAGGGGCTGATGCCGTCGACGACGCCGATGAGCACCAGATAGGCGATGGGCGTGAAGGCCAGTGTCTGCACCAGGAGCAGGCCGAAGAAGCCATAGATCCACCGGCTCGGTGGAATGCCAAGGAACTCGTTCAGGAGCCAGGTCGCCATGCCGTTGCGGCCGAACAGCAAGATGATGCCGAGGCCGATCACGAAAGGCGGTGTGATGATCGGCAGGATGGCCAGGAGGCGCAGCAGGCCCTTGGCGCGGAACCCGGTACGCTTGTGGAGAAGCGCGAAGCCCAGGCCGAGCAAGGTCGTCGCCAGGCCAACGGCGACCGCCAGAATGAGGCTGTTCCAGGTCACGCTCCACACATCGGCCGAGAACAGGCGCTCCGCCAGCGCGACCAGGGAATAGCCGCCTTCGGGCGTGAGCGCGGCTTCGACGAGAATGAGCGCCACCGGAAAGAAGACGAAAAGGCCGATGCAGGCGACAACCACGGCAATGGAGGAGACGAGGAAGACGTCGCCCCTCATATAGCCCTTGAGGGCAAGGCCCGCCGAAAGGAGCAGCAGGCAGGCGGTTCCGACGACGAAGGCGCCGCTGCCCATGCCGATCTGCGGGCTCGCGGGGCCGAACAGGGTTTCAAGGCTCGAGAAATTCCAGCCTTTGAGGCCGAGGGCGAAGCCCTGCAGCAGCAGATAGGCGAGCGCCAGGCCGCCGCACCAGGTGATGACCCAGGATCGCGGCCCCGAGGAGCGGAAAACCTCGGTCAGCGCGAGGGCGAGCAGGACCGGCACCGGCCACAGCCAGTGCCGGCCATGCGCAATCATCTGCACCATGCCCGAGGCATTGGCGCTTTCGGTCGGGGCGGCGAGCCACGCGAAGGACCAGAAGCCCGCCGCCACGCCATACCAGGGCAACGCCACGAGGCCCAGCCAGGCAATGATCAGCACCAGGAGTATGTGGCGCGATTGCCGGGACATCGCGATATGGCCGACGTGGTTTCGCTACTTCGCGCCGATCTCCTTGTCCCAGCGGCCCAGCAGGCGCTTGCGCTCGGCGGACGAGCCGAATTTCGCGAAGTCATAGTCGATGAGCTTGATATCGGCCATCTTCGGGGCCTGTTCGGGGATAGGTGCCTCCATATTGGAGGGGTTCTGATAGGAGTTGGCCTGCGCCGCGAGCTTCTGCGCCTCCGGCGTCAGCGCCCAGTCATACCATTTCCTGGCGCTGTCCATATTGGGGGCGCCCTTGACGATGCTCATCGAGCCGATCTCGAAGCCGGTGCCCTCGCAGGGAGATACGTTCTTGATGGGCGCGTTCGAGGTGATGGTCGGCGTCACGATGTCATGCTGGAAGGCGATGCCGACCAGGGTCTCGCCGCGCGCCGCGGCCTGCGCCGGGGCGGCGCCCGACTTCGTATACTGGTTGATATTCTCGCCGAGGGCTTTCAGATATTTGAAGGCCTCGTCCTCGCCCATGATCTGCACGAGGGTGGCGATGAATGTATAGGCGGTGCCCGACGAATTGGGATTGGCGACCTGCACCTCGCCCTTGAATTCGGGCTTGATCAGGTCGGCCCAGCATTTGGGCGCTTCCAGCTTCTTCTGCTCGAGGAGATCGGTGTTGTAGCCGTAGCCGAGCGCGCCCAGATAGATGCCGACGGTGCGCTTCTGGGCCGTCTCATGCTGCTTGACGGCCCAGGGATGAAGCTTCGCCAGCATGGGGGAGTCGTAGGCTTCGGTCAGCCCCTCCTCAGCCGCCTGGAGATGCGGGTCGCCGGTGCCGCCCCACCAGACATCGCCCTTGGGATTGGCGCTTTCGGCCTTCACCTGGGCATAGGTCTCGCCCGAGCTCTTGCGCGTCATGGCGACAGTGATGCCGGTCGCCTTCTGGAACTCGTTGACCATGAGCTGGCACCATTCCTCCTGGACCGAGCAATAGACGGTAAGATTCCCGTCGGCGCGCGCCGGACCTGAAAGAATCGTTGCGCCGGCAATGGCCAGCGATAGGAAAAAGGCCTTGGTTGCTTTCTTCATGAGGTTCCTCCCTGGTGCCCGCTCCGGCCCATCTTTATGGTTGCCGGATGTGCTGTCCTCGGCGAATTATGACAGTTGTGTGACAGATTGGACCAGTGGAAATGCCTTGGCTAGTCGAAATTTAGGAGTTCCCGTGGACGTGGATGAGATCGAAAAGCGCTATTGGGCGGCGCAGGGCATCGTGCGCTCGGCCGGCCGGCTCGCGGCCGAGCACTATCACCGGCGCCAGGAACTCGCTGTCGAGCGCAAGGGCACCCAGGACCTGGTCAGCGAGGCCGACCGCCAATGCGAAGACCTGATCGTCGGCGCCCTCAAGGGCCTGTTTCCCGATGACGGGTTTCTCGGCGAGGAGCGCGGCCGGCAGAATGACGGCGCCAGGGCTACCTGGATCATCGATCCGATCGACGGCACCGCCAATTTCCTGCGCGGCATCCCCTTATGGTGCGTTTCGCTCGGCCTCCTCACCGAGGGCGAATTCGTCATCGGCATCATCTACAATCCCATCACCGAAGATCTTTATGCCGCGCGCCGCAACAGGGGCGCCACCCTCAATGGCAAGCCGATCAAGGTCAGCGATGTGGCGGCGCTCGAGGAGGCAAGGCTCGGCATCGGCTTCAGCTATCGCCAGCCGGTGGCCGCGCATGCCGAAGCGATCGGCAGGCTGCTCGACTCGCATTGCGAATACAGCCGGCTGGGCTCGGGCGCGCTCGGCCTCGCCTTCACGGCCGATGGCCGCCTCGACGGCTATTTCGAGGCGCATATCAATGTGTGGGACGTCGCCGCCGGACTGTGCATCATCAAGGAAGCGGGCGGGCGCGTGAACGACTTCCTCGGCGGCGATGGTCTCGCCAAGGGCAACGCCGTCCTCGCCAGCACGCCACGCCTCTATGCGACCCTCGAAGACCTTCTCATCACAAGGCGTTCGCCGAATTCACGGTCCTGATGGCGGCACTTGGCGGCGACAACGCAGAACCCAGAAGCCCCAGGAACTTCTGCAGCGACACCGTCGAGGCATCGGCCACGTAGATCACATCGCGGTCGCGCATGGCGATCGACTGGGCGAAGAAATACTGGTTCGGATCCTTGAGGTTCAGCCGGTAGATCACCGGCACGATGTCGCCCGAAACATTGACGGGCTCGGAGGCGAAGCGTTCCGCCACGGCGCGCTTCTCGAAGCGGAACAGGAACACGCCCGAGGCATCGGCGCGAATATCCGACAGGCCTGATGTCTTGCCGACCGCTTCCATCAGATTGAGATCGCTGACGCCGAATTCCACGACGCCCTTGCGCTCGACCGCGCCAAAGGCCGAATAGGTCCTCGGCCGTCTTTCGACGCTGATCTGGTCGCCGGGGCGCAAATAAATATTGTCGGATGGCGTCTCGAGGACATGATCGAGATAGGACGAGGCGATCTCGCCGCGCCGCGTGATGTTGACGACCGTCTCATAGGGTGGAGACGACGCGCCGCCCGAGCCCGCGATCACATCGACCACCGTATCGCCACGCAGACTCAACGGATAGAGGCCGGCCTTGCCGACGCTCCCCGTCACCGTGACCATCGAGGCGACCTTCTCCTTGCGCGCCACATGCACCTGCGGCTCGACCGCCTTGGCCTCGAGCGCCTTGGTGATGGCCGCTTCCAGCGACTGGGTCGTGCGGCCGGCGGCCCTGATCGAGCCGGCATAGGGGATGGTGATGGTGCCCTTGCCGCTGACCTCGATATCGGGAATGTTGCCGCGATCGGCGGTGCTGGTGCTGGCGAAGACGCCGGTATTGTCGGCTTCCCAGATCGTGACACTGAGAATATCGCCCGGCCCGATCAACTCGCCGCGCGCCGGCTTGCCCTTGCCGAAGCGGTCGCCGAAGCTCTGCACGTCGTGACGCGCAAGATAGCTGGCGACATTGCGATCGACATTGACGAGCGCGAAGCCCGCGGTGTTCTTCTCGAGATAGGCTTTTTCGATTTGCTTGCTTTGCGGCCCTTCACTCGGAAGCGCCGAACAGCCGGACAACGCAACAGCGAATATGGCCGACAAGGCCACGGACGTTTTTAGACGCATTACCTAACTTTCCCCTCGATTGGTGAACCATGGAACTCAGCGCCCGTCCCAGCGCTCATCGGTTCCCCAACCCACTAACTTGATAACATCACAATTTAGCGAGGACCACCCTTCTTTTCACTCGCCCGTTACGTCAGCCGACCCGATCAAAATTCACAGTCAGCAATTTCAACAGCTTGCAGCTTCTAGTGAGTCAATGTGACGTAAATTTGCGCAATTGGCGATTTTGCATGCGCAGTTCCGTGTTCGTGACATGTCAGCCACAGCGGCCTTATGGTCTTTCCCAAGGTTAGCATGTAGTTTCGCACGCATTCCCATTTCGAGACTCACCGCCATGACGCGACTGCTTGCGATCGAACCTCTCACCCGCGCCGCCTTCTCAGGCTTCGGCGATGTGATCGAAATGGAAGGTGCCAATCACTACCCGATCAATCAAGGCTTCGCGGAGCGCTTCCACGACCTCGCGCGAATCGATACGGGCACAGAGGACGGCGAGACGATCATCAGCCTGTTTCGCGGCCGCCCGAGGCCCATGCCGATCGAGATCGGCTTCGTCGAGCGTCATCCGCTCGGCAGCCAGGCCTTCTATCCGCTCCAGGATCACGACTGGCTCATCGTCGTCGCCGAGGAAGGACTGCAAACGCTCCGAGCGTTCCGCGCCAGCGGCCGGCAGGGCATCAATTATGCTCGCAATGTGTGGCACTATCCCCTCCTCGTGCTTGGGCAGGAGAGCGACTTCCTGATCATCGACCGGAAGGGCCCGGGCAACAATCTCGAGGAGGCTCAGCTTCCCGAGGCTGCTCGCCTCGTGCCCTGATCACCAGCGCGCCTTGCGGCCGCGCTTTTTCGGCTTCAACGAGCGACCGAGCTCATATTCGATGCGCGTGTAGAAATCGGCATCGCCGGCGGGCCGGCCGGTGCGCGTCGCGGCGCGGATCATCGCGACATGACGGTCATCGGCCGGGCAATCGAAGCGCGTCTCGCCGATATGCCATTTCCAGTCGGAGGGTTTTTCGACCAGACGGGCACGCACCGGGTTGAAGCTCAGATAAGCGATGGCCGACGCCGCATGCGCGGCATCGAGCGGACAGGACAGATAGCGGCCGCGCCACAGGCCCTGGGGTCCCAGCCCCTTGTAGCGGGCGAAGAGACGGCGCGTCTCGCCCATCATGCGGGCCAAGGCGTCGCCGGTCGAGGGAATGGCAATGAGATGCACATGGTCCGGCATCAGACAGGCCGAAACCAGATTCGCGCCGCGCAGGTTGCGTGCCAGTATGTCGCGATACTCGCCATAGTCGGCATCATCGGCGAAAAGCGTGAGGCCGGAGCGCGCCCGCTGCACGATGTGATGCGGGATGTCGGGAAGGACAATGCGCGCAAGCCTGGCCACGGCACCATTCAGCCTTGCGGAAACTGCTTGTGCCAGTGGCGGGCAATGTCGATGCGGCGCGGGATCCACACGTGCTCATGGCGCTGCACATATTCGATGAAGCGCTGCAGGGCCAATGCCCGGCCGGGACGGCCGATCAGGCGGCAATGCAGGCCCACCGACATCATCTTGGGCGAGCCGCGGCGGCCCTCTTCGTAGAGGCAATCGAAACTGTCCTTGAGATAGGCGAAGAACTGGTCGCCGCTGTTGAAACCCTGCGGCGTGGCGAAGCGCATGTCATTGGCATCGAGCGTATAGGGAATGATCAGATGCCTGCCGCCCTGCGGCCGGTCGATCCAGTAGGGCAGGTCATCGGCATAGGAGTCGGATGAATAGAGGAAGCCACCCTCCTCCATCACGAGCCTGGTCGTGTTCATCGAGCAGCGCCCGGTATACCAGCCGAATGGCCGCTCGCCGGTGAGCTTGGCATGCAGGCGGATCGCCTCATTCATATGCACGCGCTCGTCGGCTTCGGTGAAGTCGCGATATTCTATCCATTTGAGGCCGTGGCTTGCGATCTCCCAGCCAGCCTCCTTCATCGCGCTCACCTGGTCTGGTGAGCGCTCAAGCGCCGTCGTCACGCCATAGATGGTGAGCGGGATCCTGGCGCCCGTGAATATCCGCCACAGGCGCCAGAAGCCGGCCCGCGCGCCATATTCATAGATCGATTCCATGTTCCAGTGGCGCTGGCCGGGCCAGGCTTGCGCGCCGACGATCTCGGACAGGAAGGCTTCCGATGCCGCATCGCCATGCAGGATGTTGTTCTCGCCACCCTCTTCGTAATTGAGCACGAACTGCACCGCCACATAGGCGCCGCCCGGCCATTTGGGGTCGGGAATGGCCCGGCCATAGCCCTTCATGTCACGCGGATAGGAGCTGCTCATGCCAACTTTCTTTCATGCATTTTCTTGCCGGCAATATAGGTCGCGCGAATGGCCCGGTCATCGCCCAGGATCGCCAGCGCGAAGAGCCTGTCCTCCAGCGTCTCGGACAGTTCCTGCCGGCTCGCCAGCACCGGCGTCGCCTTGGGGTCGATCACCGCGATATCCGCCCATTTGCCGGCATCGAGCGCGCCGATCTCCTCATCGAGGCGCAGGACACTTGCATTGCCGCGAGTCGCCAGGTGAAACAACTCGAAGGCTGAAGGCTTGTAACCGGTGAGCATCTGCACCTCGTAGGCGGCGCGCAAGGTCGAGAGCATGGAATAGCTCGAGCCGCCACCGACATCGGTGCCGATCGCGAGGCGCACCGGCCGTGAACCTTGTCGCAGATGCGCCATGCTCATGAGCCCCGAGCCCAGGAACAGGTTCGAGGTCGGGCAATGGGCCACTACCGATCTCGTTTCCGACAAGCGCTGGCATTCGCGCTCGGACAGATGGATACCATGAGCGAAGACGCTGCGCTCGCTCAACAGGCCGAAGCGATCATAGACATCGGTATAATCCGTGTCATTCGGATAGAGCGAGCGGATGCGCACGACCTCGCCTATGCTTTCCGACAGATGCGTCTGCATCAGGGCATCCGGCAGTGACTTCAGGAGCTCGCCTGAGACTTTGAGCTGCGCTTCCGTCGAGGTGACGGCAAAGCGCGGCGATACGACATAGCGCAGACGTCCCTTGCCGTGCCATTGCCGATAGAGCGCTTCGCTCTCCCTGGCGCCTGCTTCGGCACTGTCGCACACGGAAGCCGGCACGTCGCGGTCCATCATGGTCTTGCCGGTAAGGATCGTCATTTGCCGCCTGGCCGCTGCGGCAAACAAGGCAGACGCGCATTCCTTGTGCACCGAGGAGAAGACCATGGCCGAGGTTGTGCCGTGGCTGACCAGGCGATCAAGGAACTTCTCCGCCGCGGCGGCGGCATAGGCTGCATCGCCGTAGCGTGCCTCTTCCGGAAAAGTGAAGCGGGTGAGCCAGTCGAGCAGATCCTTCCCCGGCGCCGCCAGCATGCGGTATTGCGGAAAATGAATATGGGCGTCGATGAAGCCCGGCATGATCAGGCAGTCGCCGAAATCATCGACGGGCACA
The DNA here is from genome assembly GCA_003576695.1 of Taklimakanibacter lacteus. Taxonomy (GTDB): domain Bacteria; phylum Pseudomonadota; class Alphaproteobacteria; order Rhizobiales; family Aestuariivirgaceae; genus Taklimakanibacter; species Taklimakanibacter lacteus. Next base: position 82,318 of record QOZQ01000017.1, on the reverse strand, counting down.
GCGCGATAGGCTTCCGGGAGATCCTGGCGCGCGCCGCGCCACAGGATGCGACCGTCATCGCCCGAGACGACGGCGCCGTTCGGCACATGCAGGCACTCCTCGGCGGTCACGCCGAAGGTCACCAGCTCACCTGTCACGATGCGGGTCATGCCGATATCCTGTCTTCCAGGCGGAAACGGAATATCCGGGCAATCTGCGCCAAAGCGGTCGCAAATTCCACTTCCGGACTGTTGGCGATGCGCGCCGCGAAAGCACCGAGAATTTGACCTTTGGTCGCGCCCTTGACCGCGAAGATGAAGGGAAAACCGAAACGCTGCTTGTAGGCCTCGTTCAAGGCGGTGAAGCGGTCAAACTCCTCGGGGGTCAGCCGGTCAAGCCCGGCACCTGCTTGCTCGCTGGAGGAGTCCTGCGTGAGTTTCGCTCTGGTCGCGAGGTCGGGATGGGCCCGGATCAGGGTAAGCTGCGCCGTTCGCGGCGCCTCGTGCATCGCCGTTTCGAATGCCGAGATGAGATCCTCGCGCGTCGCGAAGGGATGCCTGTGCCATGCGGCCTCGGCAATCCAGGGCGAATGCTCGGCGACATCGCCGAGCGTGGCGACGAAAGCCGCCTGGGACGTGGCATTGAGCTCGGCAAGCGATGTCATTGGCTGCTGAGCCAAGCGCCCAGCTTGGCGCGCTCCTCGTCCGTCATGCCGGTCTCATTGCCGAGCGGCATGGATTTGTTGCGCACCGCCTGGGCCTCGATCTGCGCGCGGTAGCGGCGCAATTCATCGAGGGTCTCGAGCGCCACACCCTTGGGCGCTTCCTTGAAACCCTGATGCGTCGGCTTAAGCGCATGGCACATGGTGCAGTGCCTGGCGGTGACGCCCAGGACTTCCGAATCCGATACGACCAGGCCTTCACCGATCGTCCGAACCGGCTCAGTGAGCCACAAAGCGGCGGCGAGCGCGCCGAAGATGATCGGCAAGGTCCAGGCGATCTCCTCCATGCCGTCGCCCACCTCATGGCGCACCAGGAAATGGCGCAAGGCAGCGCCGCCGATGACGATGAGACCGACCAGGATCCAGGCCTGCGGATGGTTGGTGATCATCGGATAGTGGTTGCTGATCATCATCAGCAATACCGGCAAGGTCAAATAGGTATTGTGCAGCGAGCGCTGCTTGCCGGTGACGCCGAAGCTTGGATCGGGCGCCTCCCCCCTGATCAGGGAAGCGGTGATCTTCTTCTGGTTCGGAATGATGACGGCAAAGACATTGGCCGCCATCATCGTGCCGATGAAGGCGCCGATATGGATGAGCGCGCCCCGGCCGGAAAAGACATGGGTGAAACCATAGGCAGCGATGAGGATGAGGAAGAAGACGGCGAGCGCGAGCCAGCCCGGGCGATGGACGAGAGGCGAGCGACAGAGCGCATCATAGATGAACCATCCTGCCGCCAGGCTCGTGAGCGAGATCGCGATCGCCTGCCAGGGGCCGAGCGGCAGCACCGCCGGGTCGATCAGATAGGCCGTCGCGTTGAAATAGAACTGGACGATGAGCAGCAGGAAACCCGTCAGCCAGGTGAGATAGGCCTCCCATTTGAACCAGATGAGATCGGGCGGCAGGTCGGCGGGCGCCACCGAATATTTCTGCACATGATAGAAGCCGCCGCCATGGACCTCCCAGGCCTCGCCATAGACGCCGGCCGGAAGGCCTGAGCGGCGCTTCAGCGAGAAGTCGAGAGCGACGAAATAGAACGACGTGCCGATCCAGGCGATGCCGGCGATCATATGCGCCCAGCGCAGCAGGAGATTGAGCCAGTCCGCAATAAATGGATCGAGTGTCATCTAGCGCGCCCCCACTACCCTCACCCTGAGGTGCGAGCGCAGCGAGCCTCGAAGGGTGTGTTGCAGCATGCTCGCTTATCCTGATGGATGCTTCGAGGGCCGCTTCGAGGGCCGCTTCGCGGCCACCTCAGCATGAGGGTACTTAGAGAGGAGACCGGACATCGGCCTTGCGTCCGACATCCGGCCTTTTACGTTCATGCCACACTCTTTATTTCGGCAGCTGGTCGTCAATGCCCTTCACATACCAGTTCATGCCGAGGATATCGCCGTCGGGCAGGCCCTTGCCGGCCTCGCCGACGACGGTGCCGTCCTGCTTGGTGATCGGGCCGGTGAAGGGATGAAGCTTGCCGGTCTTGATCGCTTCCGCGGTCTCGGTCGCCATCTTCACCACGTCATCCGGCAAATTGGTATAGGGCGCGATATTGACCGTGCCTTCCGCCATGCCGTCCCATGAGGATTCCGACTTCCAGGTGCCGTTCAGCACGTCGTTGATGCGGCGAATATAGTAAGGCGTCCAGTTGTCGACGATCGCCGTATATTGCGCCTTGGGCGCGAACTTGATCATGTCGGACGCCTGGCCGAAGCCATGCTTGCCCTGCTCCTCGGCAACCTGGAGAGCCGCAGTCGAGTCGGTGTGCTGCACGATGATGTCGGCGCCCTGGCTGAACAGCACCTTTGCCGCATCGGCTTCCTTGCCCGGATCATACCAGGTGTTGGCCCAGACGATCTTCACCTTGAAATCGGGATTGACCGACTGCGCGCCCAGCATGAAGGCATTGATGCCGGCGACGACCTCGGGGATCGGGAAGGATACGATATAGCCGGCCGTGCCCGTCTTCGACATCTTGGCGGCGATCTGGCCGATCACGTAACGGCCCTCATGGAACTTGGCATTGTACGTCGTGACATTGGGCGCCGTCTTGAAGCCGGTCGCATGCTCGAATTTCACATCGGGGAATTTCTTGGCGACCTTCAATGTCGGCTCCATGAAGCCGAAGGAGGTGGTGAAGATGATGGCGCAGCCTTCGCGCGCCAGGCGCTCGATGGCGCGCTCGGAATCCGCCTCCGCGACATTCTCGACAAAGACAGTCTGGACCTTGTCGCCCAGTTCCTTCTCGACGGCGAGGCGACCCTGATCGTGCTGATAGGTCCAGCCGAAATCGCCGATCGCGCCGACATAGATCCAGCAAGCCTTGACCTTGTCCGCGGCCGAAGCCGAGCCCGCGGAAATACCCACGGCCAGCGCCAGGGCGGCCGCATTTAACAGAAGTTTCTTCATATGGTTCTCCTTACTCCCTGCATTATCATCGATCAGGCACGAATGGCTGCCCGAGGCTTGCCGGCGCATTGCCGCGCGTCAACCGCCGGCTCGCCGAAATCACCACCAGCGCCAGTATGGTGCCAAGATAGGGCAAGCTGTTCAAGAATTGCGGTGGAATGCTCCAGCCGCGCGTTTGGACGACGAAGGACAGGATGGATATGGCGCCGAAGAGATAGGCGCCGATGGCGACGCGCCAGGGCAGCCAGGAAGCGAAGACGACCAGCGCCAGTGCGATCCAGCCGCGCCCGGCCGTCATGTTCTCCACCCATTGCGGCGTGTAGACAAGCGACAGATAGCCGCCGGCAAGACCGGCGCAGGCGCCGCCGAACAGCACGCAGCCATAACGCACCCAGATGACACGATAGCCCAGCGCATGGGCCGAGCTGTGACTGTCGCCGACGGCGCGGATGATGAGGCCGGCCTTGGTGCGGAACAGTACAAAGGCAACAACGGCGGTGAGGATGAATGACAGCGGAATGAGCATGTCGATGCCGAGCCATTTGGGCAGCCGGACGCCCGGCTCACCGACGAAGGATTCGCCGAGAAGGCCGGAAAGGCCGAGCCCCAGAAGCGTCAACGACAGGCCGGTCGCAACCTGGTTGGTCACCAAGGAAAGGGTGAGAAAACCGAAGAGCAGCGCCATGGCCATGCCGGCGAAGATCGCCGCGATGACGCCGAGATAAGGATTGCCCGAGAGGAAGGCGGCGCCAAAGCCCGCGACCGCGCCCATCACCATCATGCCCTCGACGCCCAGATTGAGGACGCCCGAGCGCTCGACCACCAGCTCGCCGGTCGCCGCCAGCAGCAAGGGCGTCGCGGCGGTGACGATGGTGAGAAAGACGGCGAACCAGACATCCATGGGGTCACTCCGCCGGTTGCGTTGCGGCTAAGGCTTGCGGCTTCAGCCAGCGGAAACGATAGAGGATGAGCGTGTCGCAGGCCAATATATAGAAGAGCAATATGCCCTGGAACACCTTGGCGATGCGGTCGGAGAGGCCGAGCGACACTTGCGCCGCCTCGCCACCCAGATAGCTCAAGGCAAGCATCAGGCCGGCGGCCAGCGCGCCCAAAGGATTGAGGCGGCCGAGAAAGGCGACGATGATCGCCGTGAAGCCATAGCCCGGCGAGATCTGCGGCTGCAGCTGCCCCACAACGCTCGCCACCTCGGTGATGCCGGCGAGGCCGGCAAGGCCGCCTGACAGCAGGAAGCAGAACAGGATGGTGCGGGGGCGCGAGAAGCCGGCAAAGCGGGCGGCGCGCGGCGCATTGCCGACAACGCGCACCTCGAACCCCTTCAGCATGCGGCCCATCACGAAAGCGAGGACCAGCGCTGCGAGCACGGCGAAGACGGCGCCCAGATGAATCGATCCCGACAGCATGGGCAGAAGCTGCAAGCCCTCGAAGGTGATCGTCTTGGGGAAGTTGAAGCCTTGCGGGTCGCGCCATGGGCCACGCACCAGCCAGTCGAGCAGAAATTGCACGACATAGACCAGCATCAGCGAGGTGAGGATCTCATTGGCATTGAAGCGTATCTTGAGCAAGGCCGGGATCGCGCCGTAGATCATGCCGCCCAATATGCCAAAGAGCAGCATCATCACGAGCGTCAGCGGCGATTGCCAGGCGGGGAACAGGACGAGGATCATTCCGCCCAGAATGGCGCCGAAAGTGAACTGACCTTCAGCGCCGATATTCCAGACATTGGCGGTGTAGCAGACCGCAAGACCGACACCGATGAGCACCAGCGGCGTCGCCTTCACCACCAGCTGCTCGAGCGACCATATTTGCGTCAAGGGCTCGATGAAATAGACATTGAGCCCGTGCAGCGGCTCGATGCCGCGCAGCGCGAAGATGACGGCGCCGGTGATCACCGTGAGCAGGATGGCGAGAAGCGGTGACAGCAATGCCATCCGCCGGGAACGCTCAGGCCGCTTCTCAAGCACGAGCTGCATGGCGCTCCTCCCGCATCTCATGCTCGCCCGCCATCAGGAGGCCAATCTTCTCACGCGTCAGTTCGGAGGCCGGATAGGCTTCCGACAACTGGCCGCGCGAGATCACCGCGATGCGGTCGGCGATCTCGAATATCTCGTCGAGATCCTGGCTGATCACCAGGACCGCCGAGCCCGCCCGCGCCAGGTCGATCAGGGCCTGGCGAATGGTGGCCGCCGCTCCCGCATCGACGCCCCAGGTCGGCTGGTTGACGACCAGCACCGCCGGGTTGCGGTCGAGCTCGCGCCCGACGACGAATTTCTGCAAGTTGCCGCCCGATAGAGCGCGCGCCTCGGGATCGGGCTTGCCCTTGCGGACGTCATAGGACTTGATCACGCGCTCGGCGACATTGGCGGCCGCGTCGCGGCCGATGGTGCCGGATCGAGTCAGATCCTTGTCGGAAGCATAGCGCGTCAGGATGACATTCTCGGAGAGCCGGAAGGCCGGCACGGCGCCGTGGCCCAAGCGCTCCTCCGGCACGAAGGCCGCACCCATCCGGCGCCGCGCCGTGATCGACAGACGGCCGCAGGGCTTGCCGTCGATCAGCAGCGCCTCATTGCGGGCGAGCGGCTTTTCGCCGGAGATCGCGTCGAAGAATTCCGACTGTCCGTTGCCGGCGACACCGGCAATGGCGACGACCTCGCCGCCGGCGACACTCAGCGAGATGTCGCGCAAGCCGACGCCGAAGGGACCATCCTGCGCCAGGCTGAGCTTGTCGAGCACCAGGCGCGCAGGCCCGGATCTGGGTTTCGCCTTGGGGTGCACGACATGGATATCGCTGCCCACCATCAGCCGCGCCAGGCTTGCCGCCGTCTCCTTGCGCGGATCGACGCAGGCGACAACCTTGCCCTGGCGCAAAATGGTCGCCGACTGGCAGAGCCGCTTCACCTCTTCGAGGCGATGCGAAATATAAAGAATGGAGCAGCCTTCCTTCGCCAGCCGCTCGAGCACCAGGAAGAGCTGGTCGGCCTCCTGCGGGGTGAGCACGGCGGTCGGCTCATCCATGATCAGGAGCTTGGGCTCCTGCAGCAGGCAGCGGATGATCTCGATGCGCTGACGCTCGCCGACCGAAAGATCGCCGACCGTGGCCGACGGCTCGAGCGGCAGGCCATAGTCCCTCGAGATCGTCCTGATGCGCTGCGAAAGTGCCGCGATGTCGAAGGCGCCCGGCAAGGCCAGCGCGATATTCTCGGCGACGGTCAGCGCCTCGAACAGCGAGAAGTGCTGGAACACCATGCCGATGCCGAGCTTGCGGGCTTGGGCGGGGGATCCGATGGTGACGGGCTCTCCCTGCCAGCGCAATTCGCCCGAGGTCGGCTGCAGCGCGCCATAGATGATCTTGACCAGCGTCGACTTGCCGGCGCCATTCTCGCCGAGCAGCGCATGGATCTCGCCCGGCCGCACAAAAAGCGAAACATCGTCATTGGCGCGCAAGGTGCCGAAGATCTTCACAATGTGAAGCGCTTCAAGAAGATGGTCTTTGCCGTCCTTGTCCGTCACCCACCCTGGCCCTTTTTTTGGTTCATTCTATAGGGCGTTTGCGCGTCTGCGGGAAGATTCCGGCCGGTTCTCAACATCTCATCCCGCTCCAGAAGCTCCGCCACGGCAGAGGCGGCAATGATCGCCGGTTCCTTCGCGCGGATGCCGGAGAGGCCAATGGGGCATTTGAAGGCGGCGAAGCGCTCATCTTCTATGCCCGCCTGACGCAGGCGGCTCAGGAACCGGGCGCGCTTGCTGGCGCTGCCGATCAGTCCGACATAGGGAAAGCGCTCGTCACGCAAGGCCCGCTCGGCGATCGCGAGGTCGAGCGCATGGCTGTGCGTCATGATCAGCAGGAAGGTGCCGGATGGCGCCGCGCCAAGCTCGGCGACGGGATCGAGCACGGCAACCGGCACGACATGGGCCGGCATGGCGGCGGGGAACGCATCGGGGCGGGTGTCAATCCAGCGTGTGGCGAAGGGCAAAGGGGCGAGCGCCAGGATGAGGGCGCGCCCGACATGGCCCGCGCCGAAGAGATAAAGCGACCGTCTTTCCTCGCCAAAATGCTCGACCATGATATTGCCGGCCTGCCGGGGCCCGGCTGTGATGATGCGGAGAACGTGATCGGATTGCAAATGACTCTCGGTGGCAAAAGCGCCCAAAGATTCGGCATTTGCCAGTTCCCGTGCCGCCTCCAGCGCGGTCATGTCGAAAACTTCCGTCAGGAGCTCGACCCGCCCGCCGCAGCACTGGCCAAGCTCTGGCCCCAGCGCATGGGCGGTACGGGTGAGCGAGCGGCCCCGCGCCATCTTCTTCTGCGCTTCGGCAAGTGCACGCCATTCAAGCGCGCCGCCTCCGATCGTGCCATGGAACCCTCTCACGGTGAGAACGAGCCTGGCACCCGCTTCGCGCGGTGCTGAGCCTTCGGTGCGCCAGACCGATATCATGGCGCAGGACTCGCCTGCCTCAAGCGCCTGAACGACATGGGGCCAGACCTTCATGGCGACATGGCCTTTACCGCCTTCATGATCGCTTCCGGTGTCGCCGGCGCTTCGAGCGGCGGCATGCAGCCCGGCTTCAGCGAGGCAATGGCATCGGTGATCGCCGAGAAGACCGACAGCGCCAGCATCAAAGGCGGCTCGCCCACCGCCTTGGAGCGGTAGATGGTGCTGGCCGGGTTGCCGGCCGAGGCGAAGAGCTTGACCCGGAAATCCTCCGGCACGTCGGAGGCGCAGGGGATCTTGTAGGTCGAGGGCGCATGGGTGCTGAGCCGGCCTTGCGTATCGAAGACCAGCTCTTCGGTGGTGAGCCAGCCCATGCCCTGGACGAAGCCGCCTTCGATCTGGCCCAGATCGATCGCCGGATTGAGGGAGCGGCCAACATCATGAAGTATGTCGACGCGATCGACGCGCATCTCGCCTGTCAGCGTGTCGATCGTCACTTCCGAGCAGGACGCGCCATAGGCGAAATAGAAAAACGGCTTGCCCTTCACCTTGTCGCGGTCCCAGGTGATGCCGGGCGTCGCGTAGAAGCCCGTCGATGAGAGCTGGATACGGGCCTGATGAGCGCGCCTGGCAAGCTCGGCAAGGGTCACGCTCTGATTGCCGATGATCACCCGTCCCTTGGCGAAGCGGATCTGCGCTGGCTTCACCTTCCATTCGCGCGCGGCGAAATCGACGAGCCGCGCCTTGATGCGTGCCGCCGCCTCCTGCGCCGCCATGCCGTTGAGGTCGGAGCCCGAGGAAGCCGCGGTCGGCGAGGTGTTCGGCACCTTGCCGGTCGTCGTTGCCGTGATCTTGACACGCTCCGGATCGATGCCGAACTCCTCGGCCACCACTTGCGCCACCTTGATATAGAGGCCCTGCCCCATCTCGGTGCCGCCGTGATTGAGATGCACCGAGCCATCGGTATAGAGATGGACGAGCGCGCCCGCCTGGTTGAGATGGATGAGGGTGAAGGAGATGCCGAATTTGACCGGCGTCAGCGCCAGTCCCTTCTTCAGGACCTGGTTCTTCGCATTGAAGGCCCTGACGGCCTCACGCCGCGCGCGGTAATCGCTGGTCTTTTCGAGCTCGGCCACCACGTCGTGGATGATATTGTCCACGACCTTCATGCCATAGGGGGTGCGGTCGCGGCCCGGCGCATAGAAATTGCGCTTGCGCACATCGAGGGGGTCGAGCTCCAGACGATGGGCGATCTGATCCATCATGCGTTCGGCCAGCATCATGCCCTGCGGTCCGCCGAAGCCGCGAAAGGCCGTGTTCGACACCGTATTGGTGCGCAGCCGCCGCGATTTGATCCGAACGGCCGGATAATAATAGGCGTTGTCGGCATGAAACATCGCCCGGTCATTGACGCCGAGCGACAGATCGGCCGAATAGCCGCAGCGCGCCAGAAGGGCCGCATCGACGGCGGTGAGCCTTCCGGTCCTGTCATGCGCTGCCCGATAATCGATGCGCAGGTCATGGCGCTTGCCGGTCATGATCATGTCATCGTCGCGGTCGAGCCGGCATTTGACCGGGCGCCCGGTGATGCGGGCGCCCAAAGCGGCCAGCGCCGCCCATTGCGCCGCCTGGCTTTCCTTGCCGCCGAAGCCGCCGCCCATGCGCCGGCACTCGCAGGTCACGAAGGCGTCCGCCACTTTCAGCATCTTGGCGACACAATGCTGCATTTCGGTCGGGTGCTGGGTCGAGGAATAGACGAGCATGCCGCCGGCTTCTTCCGGCACCGCCAGCGCCACCTGGCCCTCGAGATAGAAATGCTCCTGGCCACCGACATGGAACGAGTCGGAAATCGTCGACTTGGAGGCGGCGATCAGCTTGCCCGGATCACCGCGCCTGAATTCGTAAGGCGGCAGGACATCCTCAGTGCCCTGCTCCAGCGCATCTTCGACCGTGATCGCAGCCAGTTCCCCGGCGATCTCGATCTTCGCCAGCCTTGCGGCGCGGCGCGCGGCATCGCGCGTCTCGGCGATCACGGCGAAGACCACCTGGCCGTGGAACAGGATTTCGCCATCCGCCAGGATCGGATCATCGCCCATGGCAGGGCTGCAATCATTGATACCCGGTATGTCGCCGGCGGTGAGCACCGCGACGACGCCCGGAAAGGCGCGGACTGCGGAGAGGTCGCATACAGTGATGCGGCCCTTGGCCCCCAGCGCCGCATAACCCGGCGCCACATGCAGCGTGCCTTCAGGTTCGCGCATGTCGTCGATATAGACGGCCTTGCCCTGGACATGCAGCTCGGCGGAGTCGTGAGCGAGCGCCAGCCCAACCGTATCCGTCGCGATCCGTTTCACTTTAGCCGGCATGGGCGAATTCCCTCATGCCGGTGATGCGCGTGTTACGCGTCGCCTCGCCCGCCATCTCGGTCAAGGCCTTGATGAGCAGATTGCGCGCCGTCTCGGACCGATAGGCGGCACTGGCGCGGTGATCATCGATGGGCTGGAAATCCTCGGCAAGCCTGTCAGCGGCCGCGGCCCAACCCGCCGGGTCATCGAGCGACAACGACTTCACGGCGGTTTCGGTCTTGAGCGCACGCTTGGGCGTCGCCGCCATGCCGCCATAGGCGATGCGCGCTTCGGTTATCCGGCCCTGCGCGATGCCGAATTTGAACGCACCCAAGACCGAGGAGATATCCTGGTCGAAGCGCTTGGTGATCTTGTAGCAGCGGAAGGCCTCGCCGCGTTTCAGCATCGGAATGCTCACACCGGCGACGACTTCGCCTGGCGAACGATCCTGCTTGCCGTAAGCGATGAAGAAATCCTCGATCGGCAGTGCGCGTGTTTGCCTGCCTTTGCGCAGTTCAAGTCCGGCGCCGAGCGCAATCAATGCCGGCGGCGTGTCGCCGATCGGCGAGCCATTGGCGATATTGCCGCCAACCGTGCCGGTCGCGCGCACCTGTTTCGAGCCGATGCGGCGCAGGAGCTCGGCAAGATCGGGATCGATTGCGGCAAAGCTCGGCTCGGCCTCGGCATAAGTAACGGCAGCGCCGATCCTCACGCTGTCGATCGTCTCGACGATCTCGCGCAGCGAGCGCATGCGGCCAAGGAAGATGATCTTGCGGATCGGCCGCAGCTGCTTGGTGATCCACAGGCCCACATCGGTAGCGCCGGACAGGATCACGGCATCGGGATGCTTTTCGGTAAGGCGCGCCAACGCTTCGTCAAAGGCAGGTGCTGCGAAGAACTCCTCGTCATCGCCGATGAAGAGATCGGTGCCATCATCGAAGCCCGCGAGCGTCTGGGCGATCTCAAGCCTCGCTTCCGACCAGGCATCGTCGGGCTTACCCGTGCAGGCGGCAAGGGCCGCCTCGACGATCGGGCGGTAGCCGGTGCAGCGGCAGAGATTGCCGGCCAGCTGATCGACGACCATCTTACGGTTGGCAACAGCGCCCGACTGATAGAGCGGGAACAGGCTCATCACGAAGCCCGGCGTGCAGAAGCCGCATTGCGAGCCATGATGATCGACCAGCGCCTGCTGGATCGGGTGCAACTTGCCGCTCACGCTCAGATCATCGACGGTGACCAGTTCCTTGCCGTCAATCTGGCCGAGCAGGAGGATGCAGGCATTGACCGGCTCATAGACGAGCCTGCCGTCCTTCAGGGAACCCAGCGCCACCGTGCAGGCGCCACAATCGCCCTCGCAGCATCCTTCTTTAGTGCCGCGGGCGCCCTCTTCCAGCCTCAGATAGTCCAGCACAGTGCGAATCGGTGCGACAGCGGTGAGTTCAACGACTTCACCGCGGCGAAGAAATCTGATGCTGTTCCTCGCCGTCATGGCTTTCTCCAGACTGCTGTCGAATAGCCTAGCATTGCCGCTCCTGTACGAAGAAGGAGAATAAATGCCACAGTCCGTGCGCTATTTTCGTACATTCTCCTTTGCCTGGAAGTGCTTCACCGCGCGATCGAGAAAGGCGCCGGCCGCAAGGCCTGCGGCACTGCCCCTTCGATGTACGATGGTCAGCCGGTCGGGCGGGATGCGGCGATTGGCGAGCGGCACGAAGACCAGGCTGCCGTCGGCGATTTCCTGCTCGATGCCGATGCGCGTCTGGAAGGCGATACAGCGGCCGCGCCGGGCAAGGGCCGCCATCAGGCGCAGCGAATTGCACTCGAAGGCATGCGGCGGCTCGATCCTGGCCGCGGCCTGCAGTTTGTCGAGAATGCCCCGCAGACTCAAACCCCGCGCCGGCCAGGCGACGGGATAGGCGAGGCAATGGGAGAAGAGCAGTCTGCGCTCGCGCGCCAGCGGGTGGTCGCGCCGCATGATGGCGCCCAACGGCATCTCCTTCGTCAGCCTGACATCGAGACCCTCGAGCGTCGCCGGATTGAAGGTGAAGCCGAGATCGGCATCGTGGCTGCGGACGAGGTCGGTCACCGCATCCGAGCCCGCGACCGTCACGGCGATCTCGATGCCCGGATAATCGGCGGCAAAACGGGAGAGGAGATCGGGCAGGGCCGAGACCGAGATGCTCTCGACAGTCGCGATGCGGATGCGGCCGCGCTTGAGGCCGCGCAGCGCGTCGAGGTGATCGAGCGTCGCTTCATGGACCTGCACCGCCGATTTGAGCCCGCCGAGCAGCACTTCGCCCGTGGCCGACAGCGTCAAGCCGCGGCCATGGCGCTCGAACAGAGGCAGATCGAATTGCTTCTCGAGCAGGATGATCTGGCGGCTGATGGCGGAAGCGGCGACATTCAGCATCTGGGCGGCGCCGCGCACCGATCCCGCCTCCGCCACCGCGGCGAAATAGCGATAGGCGATGGGCAGCAGGGACTGGGGACCCGGCATCAGCTGCCGCGATAGGTCGAATAGCCATAGGGCGAGAGCAGCAGCGGCACATGATAGTGCTCGGCCTTGCTGGCGATGCCGAAGCGCAGCGGAATGACATCGAGGAAGGGCGGCTCGGACAAGGCTACGCCATTGGCCTTCAGATAGGCGCCGGCATGGAAGCGCAATTCATACTGGCCGACCTTGAGGTCCTCGCCGTCGAGGAGTGGCGCATCGACCCGGCCATCCTGGTTGCTGACCACGGTCTTGATGAGCGAGGGCCCGTCATCGAGCGCCCACAGCTCGATCTTCAGACCCTTGGCCGGCCGGCCGAGGGCCGTATCCAGAATATGCGTCGTCAATCGCCCCATGCGCGCCTCCAGAAGGTTGCCGCCTCGGAGGTTAGACGGAATCCGGGAAACGCGGAAGGCGCCCAATCGGAGGTGTTCCGTTCAAAATGTGAGTTTCCTCACCGCTTTTCCCCTGTTGCCGATGATATCGTTCCCGGCACGTCGAGCAATCTCCACGATAGAGGAGAGCAGGATGATGAAAGCTTCACTCCCGGCGCTCTTGACCCTTTTCATTCTGACAGGATCCATGTCCGCGAACGGCCCTGCCCTTGCGAGCGAGACGTCTGAGGAATTCGGACACCGAGCTACCCCCGTTTACAGGATCGCGTTCGAGGCACGGCCCAAGAGCCGCCAGCCGTCCGCCCAGATGCTGCGCGAGATTTCGTCCTGGCTCATTGTCGAGTTCGGGCTCTCAGTCGATGCGCTGCCTGACATCGAATTCGCGTCCAAGGCGCGTCTCGGCGGCCTGCGGTTCCGCGGCGTGCCTTCCGATCACATGGACGAGGGGCATGATGTCCTCGCCGTCTATGACGATGAGGCCCGCACGATTTATCTGCCGCGTGGCTGGACCGGCCATACGGCAGCGGAAACCTCGATCCTCGTCCATGAGCTCGTGCATCACGCGCAAAACCTCTCCGGCGACAAGGCCGAATGCCCGCAGGCCAGAGAGAAGCTGGCCTATGACGCGCAGGAGCGCTGGCTGGCAAAATTCGGCAACAGCCTGGAGAAGGAGTTCGCCATCGATCCCTTCACACTTCTCGTTCGCACCAATTGCGGGCTCTGAACGACCAGGACAGGGTTCTGAGGGGAGCCTTGACGGCAAGGGCAAATGGATCGAAGAACGGGGCCCCTCTCCCGGATCACTCTCCTCCATGCCCCCTTCCCATATCACCATCATCGGCGCCGGCATCATCGGCATATCGACCGCGGCGTTCCTGCAGCGCGCCGGGCACAAGGTCACCGTCATCGACCGGGTGGCGCCGGGCGAGGGCTGTTCCTTCGGCAATGCCGGCGGCGTCGCCTTCGCCGAGGTGGTGCCGACCATCCGTCCACGCGTCCTCCTCAAGATCCCGGGCTGGCTGCTCGATCCCCTGGGGCCTCTCACCATCCGCTGGTCCTATCTGCCCAAGGCGCTGCCCTGGTTCCTGGCCGCCGGACGCAATGCGCTGCCCCACCGGGTGCGCCGCATCACCGCCGGGCGGGCCGCGCTCGGTCTGCGGGCGGTAAGCGATTTCGACACCTTGCTGCATGCGGCGGGTGCGACCGATCTCCTGGTCAAGAAGGATAGCCTTCGCCTCTATGACACCGAGGCGCAGTACCGGGCGGAAGAACCCGAGCGCATCGTCAAGCGCGAGCATGGCTATGACATGACCCGCCTGTCGCCCGGCGAGATCGCCGAGATCGAGCCTGATCTGGCGCGCGACTTCGCCTGCGGCGCCTTTCATGGCGGCTGGTACTATGTGCGCAACCCGAGGACCGTCGTCACCACGATCGCCGAGCATCTGGTCCGCAATGGCGGCGAGATCCTGCAGGACGAGGTGGTCCAGGTCACGCAGGACGGAACGCGGGCAACAGCCCTCACACTGAAAGCCGGCGGCGAGCGCAAGCTCGACCGGCTGGTGATCTGCGCCGGCGCCTATTCGAATTTCTTCGCCCGGCAGTTCGGCGACAAGGTGCTGCTCGAAGCCGAGCGCGGCTACCATCTCGTCATCCCCGATCCCGGCATCACGCTCGGGCGCTCGCTCACTTATGTGGCATCACCCATGGCCATGACGCCCATGGATGTGGGGCTCAGACTCGCCGGCACCGATGAATTCGCCGGCCTCGATGCGGCGCCGAACTGGAAGCGCGCCGATGTGCTGTGGCCCTTCGCCAAGCGCTGCCTGCCCAAATTGCGCGCCATCGACGAGAATGCGTCGCGCTGGATGGGGCGCAGGCCCGGCACGCCCGACGGCCTGCCGGTCATCGGCCCGTCGCGCAAGGTTTCAAATGTCTGGTACGGTTTCGGCCACAGCCATATGGGCCTGACCTGGGGCCCGACCACCGGCCGCCTGTTGAGCGAGATGCTCAGCGGGGCCAAGAGCAATACGGATCTCTCAACCTTCCGTGTCGATCGGTTCTGACGTGTTCAGCATGACCTGCGGTCTTTTACCCTCGCCCCGCTTTAGCAGGGAGAGGGAGGGACCCATTGCGCAGCAATGGGAGGGTGAGGGGTTTGCTGGGAAGTTTACTCGATACTTTGATCAGGAGTGTATGGGCGGGAAGCAAAACTGTAACAACCATGCCCCTCACCCTTCCCGCCGCTTCGCGTCGGGCCCCTCCCCTCTCCCCGCTGAAGCGGGGCGAGGGTAAGTCAGATCGCCGTGATCGCGGTCACTTCACCATTGCCGCCGGGCAATTCCGCTTCCTCGCCGACTTCGAGGCCGAGCAAGCCCCGCGCCATCGGCACGGTATAGGCGATCAATCCCTTTTCGAGATCAGCCTCGTCCTCGCCGACGATGGAGAAAGTCTGCTCGCGGCCGTCATCGCGCTTGATGGTGACGCGCGTGGCGAAGGCGACTTTCTGCGGCGCCTTGGGCGGCTCGACCGGCTGCGCGGTGGCGCGGCGCTGCGTCCAGTAGCGCAGATCGCGCGAGGCGCGCGCGATACCGGCGCGATCGGTTTCATGCTGGGCATGCGCCAGAAGCTTGCGGGCCGTCTCGATCTCTTCGTCGATGAGCGCAAGACCGCGCGGGGTCACGAAGTTCGGATTGGGGCTGATCGGATGCTCCGGCAGTTCCTCAACGGCATCCTGTCCATCTTGCTCTTTGACGAAAGCCCGGCTCATAATCGACGACTCTCTTTCAACCCCCAAGACACTATAGCATATGAACAATATAAGCCCGCAGACCGTTTATTTGAAGGATTACAAGCCGGTTCCCTATCTGGTCGACGCGGTTCACCTTGATTTCAGCCTGAGCCCCGAAGCGACCCGGGTCGCCTCCCGCCTCACTTTCAGGCCCAATGAAGCGGCCGGCGCACCCGATGCACCCCTGGTGCTGGACGGCGAGAAGCTCGAGCTCAAATCGATCAGCCTAGATGGCAAGCCGCTCGATCCGTCACGCTACAGCGTCAACGCCACGAGCCTCACCATCGCCCAAGTGCCGCAAAAGCCCTTCACACTCGAGGTCGTCACGATCTGCAAGCCTGCGGCCAATACCGAACTATCCGGACTCTATGTCTCGAACGGCATCTTCTGCACGCAATGCGAGGCGGAGGGCTTTCGGCGCATCACCTATTTCTACGACCGGCCGGACGTGATGGCGCGCTACAAGGTGCGCATCGAGGGTCCCACCGCGACCTGCCCGGTGCTCCTGTCCAACGGCAATCCCGGCGCTGCCGGCGCCATCGCCGGCACCGACCGGCATTTTGCCGAATGGGACGATCCGCATCCGAAGCCTTCCTACCTCTTCGCCCTCGTCGCGGGCGATCTTGCCCATGTCGCCGACAGCTATGTGACGAGCTCGGGCCGCAAGGTGGGCTTACGCATCTATGTCGAGAAGGGCAAGGAGGACCGCTGCGGCTGGGCGATGGAGTCGCTCAAGACCTCTATGCGCTGGGACGAAGAACGCTTCGGCCTCGAATATGACCTCGACATCTTCATGATCGTCGCCGTCTCCGACTTCAATATGGGCGCCATGGAGAACAAGGGGCTCAATGTCTTCAACGACAAATACATACTGGCCCTGCCCGAGACCGCGACCGATGTCGACTATGTCAATATCGAAGCGATCATCGCGCATGAATATTTCCACAACTGGACCGGCAACCGCATCACCTGCCGCGACTGGTTCCAGCTCTGCCTCAAGGAAGGCCTCACCGTCTTCCGCGACCAGGAATTCACCGCCGATATCCGCTCGCGCGCGGTGAAGCGCATCGCCGATGTGAAACGATTGCGCGGCGACCAGTTCCCGGAAGATGGCGGGCCGCTGGCCCATCCGGTCAGGCCCAGCTCCTATATCGAGATCAACAACTTCTATACGGCGACCGTCTATGAGAAGGGTGCCGAGCTCTGTCGCATGATGCTCACCCTCATCGGCCGCGACGCCTTTCGCCGCGCGATGGATCTCTATTTCGAGCGCCATGACGGCGAGGCGGCGACGGTCGAGGATTTCGTGCGCTGCATGGCCGATGCGTCGGGCCGCAATCTCGACCAATTCTTCACCTGGTATGAGCAGGCCGGCACGCCGGAGGTCACCGTTTCGGAAAAATACAATGCGGCGAAAAAGACCTATGACCTCACCCTCGAGCAGGTGACGGCGCCGACGCCCGGCCAGCCGGCCAAGGCCGCCTTGCAGATCCCGCTCGGCATCGGGCTCGTCGGTCCTGATGGTGAGGACATGCCGCTCGATCTCGAAGGCACTGGACTGCTCAATGAGCCCCTGATCGAACTCACCGAGGCCAGGAAGACGTTCCGCTTCCGGAACGTCGCCAAAAAGCCGGTGCTGTCGCTCAATCGCGGCTTCTCGGCACCCATCAGGATCAAGGGCTGGGCCAAGCTTGCCGATCAGCTCTTCCTGATGAAGCATGACAGCGACACCTTCAACCGCTGGGAGGCGGCGCAGTCGGCGGCCCATGCGCTGATGCGCGCCCGTCTCGCCGGCAAACGCTCCGTCTCGGACGGCAAGTCCTTCATCGCGGCGCTCAGCGCGGTGCTTGCCGATGACGAGCTCGACGATGCCTTCAAGGCATCGATGCTGTCCCTTCCCGGCGAGCAGGAAATCGCCACGCTGATCGGCCGCGATGTCGATCCGGGCGCCATCCATGAGATGCGCGAAAGTCTGCGCGCCGAGATCGGCACCAGCCTGAAGAAGGTGCTGCTCGATTTGTGGCGCAGGACGGAAGCGAAAGGCGCCTACCGGCCCGATCCGCCGGAGACCGGGCGGCGGGCGCTGCGCTATGCGGTGCTGTATGCGCTCGCGGGCGGCGATCCGGCATTGGGCGCGAAGCTCGCCATGGAACAGCTCGCCAGGCCCGGCAATATGACGGACGAGATCGGCGCCCTCTCGACCCTGGTCACGCTCGACCGCCCGGAGCGCGATGAGGCGCTTGGCGCCTTCCACCAGCGCCACAGGGACGATCATCTCCTCGTCGACAAATGGTACGCGCTGCAGGCTTCGGCGCCGCTGGCCCAGACGAACCGGCGCGTGCGCGAGCTGATGAAGCGCCCGGACTTCAAGCTGACGACGCCCAACCGGGTGCGAAGCCTCATCGGCGTGCTCGCCATGGGCAACCCCTTCGCCTTCCATGCGCCGGATGGCGAAGGCTATGCGATCCTTGCCGACACGATCCTGGCCCTCGACAAGATCAACCCGCAAGTGGCGGCCCGCATGGCCACCGCCTTCCGCAGCTGGGCCACGCTCGAGGAGAAGCGGCGCGGTCTCGCCCGGGCGCAATTGGAGCGCATTCTCGCCACCCCCGGCCTGTCGCGCGACCTGTTCGAGATCGTCTCCAAGTCGCTGGGATAGACTTCCTTGACTTACAATGCAAATGCATTACATTCCGCTTCATGCCCAAGAACGCGAAGCTTCTCGAAATCCCGGCGACCATCACCGATCGCGGCCAAACGACCGTTCCGGCGGCAATTCGCAAGATGCTGGCGCTCGGCAAGCGCGATCGCGTCGTGTTTCGCGGTCTCGCCGATGGTACCGTCGTCCTCGCCAAACAGGAGAGTGCTGAAAAGCCCGATCCGGTAATCGGAAAGTTCCTGGCATTTCTGGCCAAGGACATGGCGGCTGAGCCCGCGCGGATAAAGCCGGTTTCGCGCGATCTCCTGGAGCGCGGCAGGAAGCTGGTCCGCGGTGTGACTGTCGATCTCGACGAGGCGCTGCCGGACGACGAGGCGTGACTGACGCGCCTGTCAAGATCAATGGATGGACCATCTATGCGCATCCACTGTTTCTCGACCAGCTGGAAACATTGATTGCGAAAGTTGAAAAAGCGCGCGCGAAGGATGCCAGGGGCTACAGGAAAAAGCGGGCAGCGAAATTGCTCGCGGCTGTGATTAAGGTTGCCTTCGAAGACATTCCCAGTGATCCAACACGCGACATCTATCGTCAAGGCGATACGCTCGGGAATGACTACAAGCATTGGTTCCGAGCGAAGTTCCTGCAGCAGTTCCGCCTCTTCTTCCGCTACCAGCGTTCTGCTGAAAGCAACACGATTGTCCTCGCATGGGTCAATGACGACAATTCATTGCGCGCATATGAGAGCGATGCGGACGCCTATGCCGTCTTCCGCAAGATGCTTCAGCGCGGCAACCCGCCCGACAATTGGCCATCACTGCTCCGAGCTGCATCAAGCGCCGAAGCTGGAGCAAGACTAAAGCGGCTGCAGGTGAAGACGGGAAAATGATGCCCATCATACGCATCGCTGCGGCGCAGACCGTCGAATATCGCGAGAATGTCGACGCCGCCTTGCGGTGCATCAGCGACCTCGCCCGTCGTGCCGATGCGGAAGGGGCTGCCTTACTGTGCTTCCCGGAAGGCTTCCTGCAGGGCTACCTGACCGATGAGACTTCGGCGCGGCGGCATGCGCTCGATCTCGGCTCGCCCGACTTCAACCGCATTCTCGACCGGCTGCCGAAAGCCGGACCGATGCTGGTCATCGGCATGATCGAGAGCGACGGTGGACGCCTCTTCAACACCGCCGTCGTCGTCGCGCACGGCCATCTGGTCGGCCGATACCGGAAAGCGCATCTCTTGGATGGCGAACGGGCATTCTCCGCCGGAGACGGAAGCCCCATCTTCGAAGTCGAGGGCCTGCGTTTCGGCATCAATATCTGCTACGACACGAACTTCCCCGAGGCGCCGCGCAGGATCGCCGAGCTCGGCGCATCGCTCGTCGTCTGTCCCTCCAACAACATGATGCAGCGGCAAAGAGCCGAAGCCTTCAAGACCCTGCACAATCTCGTCAGGGGCGAACGCTGCCGGGAAACTGGACTCTGGCTCCTCTCCGCCGATGTGACCGGCGAACGGGATGGAAGCGTTGCCTTGGGCCCGACCGCCGTCATCAATCCGCAGGGCCAGGTCGTGGCTCAGCTCCCACTCGGAAAAGCTGGACTGCTGGTGTTCGATATGCCTTGCGGCGACTGACCCAACCACCGCCCATCCGCCTTAAAATTGCTCGTTCTTTCAATAGAATAGCTGCCACCTGTTTCCGGCTGGACAAATCATTCCACTTACGAATCAATAGGCGGTGATTCGTGAGGTGGGTTGGTTTGGGGGTGCGGATTCCCGTTGAATGAGCGCCACGCAGGGGGCGGTACTTGGGCAGCAAAGCACAGTTGGGCGGACTTTACTTCAAGGAGCGGGTGCTCCGCTTGCCGCTCCCCTTGCCCGGCTGGGCCCGGATTACCATAGGTGAGCGCTCGCTTCGCATCCTCATCACCATCCTCGTCTCGCTCTTCCTCGTGACTCTTGCTCTGGCGCTCATCCTGCAGCTGGCGCAAAGCCGGATGACGCATCTGACCGAACAGAACCGCCAGACGCTGCTCTATGCGACGGCGGCGGCCCAGCACATCAAGCAGGCGGCGCGCACCCAGATCCAGTCGGGCTTCACGCCGAAGCCCTTCACCCAGGACGATCTCGACGCGGCGCTGCTGCCCGAAGCGCAGCGTGAAGGCCGCATCTTCGCATTCGTCAATGCCTCGGGCGTGATCACGGTCGCCTCGAAAGCCGACGGCTCCATCGCCGGCCAGACCATCGGCGATGTGCTCAGCAATCGTTTCATCACCGAAATCAACATCAACGACACCGAGATGGCGCGCATCACGCTGACCTCCGGCGAGGAAGCCTATGTCGGCATGAGCGATCTCTCGCCGCTGCCCGGCAGCCTCCTCGTCATCCAGAAGCGCGCCGATGTCATGCGCGCCTGGAAGGACAGCGTCATGCAGGTGAGCGTGCTGTTCGGCGTCACCTTCCTCGTCCTCATGATGCTGGGCGGCGCTTTCCACTGGCAGGCCGCCAAAGCGTCGGAAGCCGACCGCACGCTGACCGTCGCCACCGAGCGGCTCGACAAGGCGCTCGACCGCGGCCATTGCGGCCTGTGGGACTGGGACATATCGCGCGGCCGGATCTTCTGGTCGAAATCCATGTATGACATCTTGGGCCTTGAGGAGACCGGCGAGTTCCTCAATTTCGGCGATGTCGCCGATCGCATCCATCCCGAGGACGCGCAACTCGAGGAAGTGGTCGAGGCGCTGCTGACCGGCCAGAAATCGGTCTTCGACCACGAATTCCGCATGCGCCATGTCGACGGCAACTGGGTGTGGCTCAGGGCGCGCGCCGAGCTCTCCAACGCGCCGGAAGAGGTCGAGCCGCATCTCGTCGGCATCGTCATCGACATCACCGCGCAGAAGCTCGCCGACCGGCTCAACCAGGAAGCGGAATTGCGCCTCAAGGATGCGATCGAGAATATCTCGGAAGCCTTCGTTCTGTGGGATGCCGAGAACCGCCTCGTTCTGTGCAACACCAAGTACCAGCAGTTCCATTCGCTGCCCGCCAGCGTGTGCACGCCGGGCACGCCTTACGAGCTTGTCGCCAAGACGGCCAAGGAGCCGGCGGTGCGCCAGCGCATGCCGATCCACAGCCGCATCGCCGGCGAAGGCAACACTTTCGAGGTGCAGTTGGGCGACGGGCGCTGGCTGCAGATCAATGAGCGGCGCACCAAGGATGGCGGCTTCGTCTCGGTCGGCACCGACATCACGCCGCTCAAGCAGCAGGAAGAGCGCCTGTTGTTGTCCGAGCGCGAATTGATGATGACGGTGCGCGACCTGCAGAAAGAGCGCCTCCTCGCCGAGCAGCAGTCGCAGCGCCTCGCCGACCTCGCCGACAAATATTCGCGCGAGAAGACCAGGGCCGAGGCCGCGAGCCGGTCGAAGTCGGAATTCCTCGCCAATATGAGCCATGAGCTCAGAACCCCGCTCAACGCCATCATCGGCTTCAGCCAGGTGATGGAGAACCAGATGTTCGGTCCCGTGGGTGCGGGCAAATATATCGAATATGCCCGGGACATCCATTCGAGCGGCCAGTTCCTGCTCGATGTCATCTCGGACATCCTCGACATGTCGAAGATCGAGGCCGGCCGCCTCAAGCTCGAATTGCAGAAGGCCGATCTCTCCGAGATCGTGAAGGAGACGCTGCGCCTGGTCGAGGCGCGCGCCCAGGAGGGCAAGGTCGAGCTTGTCTGCCATGCGCCCAAGAAGCTCAAGGCCGATGTCGATACCCGCGCCGTCAAGCAGATCCTGATCAATCTCACCTCCAATGCGGTGAAGTTCACGCCGGAAGGCGGGCGCGTCACGCTGTCGGTCAGGCTCGATGGCGACAATGCGCTGATCACCATCGCCGATACAGGCATCGGCATTCCGCCCAAGGATATCGAGAAGCTGGGCCGGCCCTTCGAGCAGGTCGAGAACCAGTTCACCAAGACCAAGGGCGGCTCAGGGCTAGGCCTCGCCATCTCGAAATCGCTGGTGGAACTCCACGGCGGCGAGCTCACCATCGCCAGCGAGGCCGGCAAGGGCACCACCGTCACCGTCAGACTGCCGGCGGTCGCGGCAAAGCCCGCGCATTCGGCGGCGGCTTAATATCTCCTCTCATGCGCAATGCCGATCTCGAGCAGCACCTGGACGCCATCCTGCGACGGGCGCCGCTTCGCATGCAGGTGCTGGAGATGGTGCGATCCCTGGCTCTGCCGGACTGGGCGGTGGGCGCAGGTTTCATCAGGGCGGCGGTATGGGACGAGCTTTGCGGCTACCGGATCGCCTCGCCCGTCGACGACATCGACGTCCTGTATTTCGACCCGGAGCATTGCGACGCGCGCGACGATGAAGCCCAGGAAAGCAAACTCCGGGACCTGGCGCCGGCTTTGCCCTGGAGCGTGCGCAACCAGGCGCGCATGCATATCCGCAACGGCGATCCTCCCTATGGCTCGACGGCGGATGCCTTGCGGTTCTGGCTGGAGACGCCGACCTGCATTGCCGTGCGTCTCGGCCAGGCCGGCCAGCTCGACGTCATCGCACCCTATGGGCTTGCGGACCTCTTCGCCATGACCATCCGGCCGACGCCCAGCGGGCACCGGCGCAAGGCGGATTACACAGCACGCATCGAGCATAAGAGATGGCATGAAAGCTGGCCGAATGTCACGGTCGAGTATCCATGATGTGCGGGTCGTCGAGGGCGATGCGCATCCGGTCGCGCACGCGCCGGCGCAGGCCGTCCTTGCGCTCAGGATCGATCCGCAGCCGGCCCGCCGCCTGAAGAACATCGAGCCGCGACCGTGACAGGCCGAGCTCGGTTGCGAGCAGACGGTCCAAGCGCAAGCTGGCCGGCAACACCACGCGCAGCTCGATCTCCATTCCGGCGGCCCGATCCTCCACCCTTTCGAGCACCTCCTTGCTTATTTCCATATCGGCGAATTCCTCGATCCGCTGCGCCCGGCGGCGCAGATCATCGACATCGAATTCGCGCATTCTGACCCAACCGGGCTCGCTGAAATGCAGCGCGTCCAGCGTGGCGGCATCGATGTCGCCGCGATTGCGGCGCTCGAAGAGCGGGCGGTTCCAGGTCTTGTCGCAGGAAAGACATTTATAGATCAGCCAGGCATCGAGCCTTTTGCCATTGGCGTTGAGGCGGATCCGGCCGCTCGACTGGAAAGGCCTCGGACCGCCGCAGCTGCTGCAGGCGATCCAGGGCTGCGGGGGAATAAGGGGCGTGATGGTCCAACGGACCCGAAGAAATGCGCACATGCCGGCTTGGACTTCCGATCTGGAAGTTCACAAGGCGGCGGCAGGAGAAACCCTTTGCGGGCGCAGGTCAGGCGGTGATTTCGGATGATGGAAGAGCTGAGGCGCATGTCACAATGCCGGACCGGTCTCAGACCACCACCCGATGAACAAATGCCCGAGATGGGACAGCGCGCAGCCATCCCTCCCTCGGGCGGGTGAATACAGGCGAGACCGGTCTTTACGTCGGCAAAACGGAACCTCGATATGCCAAGCTCTTCGCTGGCCGCATTAGCAGGTGGCGGAGGAAAGGGGAAGCATTCCAGAGCGTCGGTCCGATTCTCTAACGAACACGGCTCACCCGCCATCAGGCGGCGGGTTGTCCTTCTTCCGGTTGCGGCGCTGCTGCATGCGCTCGAGGCGCTCGCGCACATGCTGGGCGAGGAGCAGGCGCTCCTCGGGCTTCAGCTTCTGCACGATCTGCAAGGTGACGAGCGTGCCGCTGTCGACCATGTCGGTGCTGAGCCTGGTGAAGTCCGCGATGGCGCTCGTCGCCAGGGCCTCGTCATAGGGATTGCGCTCGAGCGCCTCGGCGAAGCGCAGCGCCGCCGCGCGCATCTGGCCGCGCGATTCACGGAAGACCTCGCGCCGGCTCTTCAGCAGATCGAGGAACTCGCGGCGGCGCTCCTCAGGCAGATCGGACAGGAAGCGGCGCGGCAGGAGCTGGGTGAAGCTCGCGCCTGACCAGCGCGCGAGCCGCTCGGGGTAGAAATAACGCATGCCGGCGGCGCCCGCGATCAGCAGATTGGCGGCGAGCGAGGCCACCAGCAGGAACATGGTCCAATGCGGCCAGTTGGCGAAGCGGCCGGCAGGCGGCGGAGGCGCAGGCTGATCCGCCATCAGCTTTCGCCCTCCAGGAGAACGGTCGCATCATCGATGCCGGTGAGGACGATCGGGTCATCGATCTCGACCACCTCGCTGTCGCCGAGCCTGGCGGCGAAATTCGTGGTGCCGAGGAAGATGCCGCAGGCGAAAGAGGCGGCGAGGGCCGCCGCAGCCCCCCAGGACCAGATCGAGCGCTGGCGCTGGCCTTGGCCCCGGCGGGCGGGGTCGAAGGGAACGACATTGAGGGCCGGCCGCGCCTGCCCTGCCCGCGCCAGAAGGCGGCTGGCGGCGCCTGCCGGGATCACAGGGGCTGCGGCCTTGGCCAGCACCAAGTCGATTTCCCGAGCTTCGGCAAGGAGTTGCGGCTCGCTCTGGATCGCAGCCTGAAGGCGGGCACGTTCGGCCGCGGGCCAGCGGGCCGGGTCCGCCCCATAGGCGGCCAGAACTTCTGCCAGTCTTGTCTTCAGCGCGTCCATTACCTCATCCTCATTGGCTCATCCCGCCGATATCGGCAAGGAGGTCGCGCCAGCGATCTTTAAGATCGGCCTTGAGCGCCCGGCGGCCCCTCGCCAGGAGCGATTCGATGGCCTCGACGCTGATCTCCATGGCGGCGGCGGCCTCGATATTGCTCATATTCTCGAAATAGACGAGTGAGAGGGCCAAACGCTGTCGCTCCGGCAAACGTGCCAGAGCGGAATTAATATCTGTGGCCGACCGGTCGCCCAGGACCTGGTCGAGCGCATCGGGGCCGGAATCGGCGATTTCCGGCTGGTCGTCGAGGTTGGAGGCCTGCTTGCGCCGGGCCCGGTCGATGGCGAGATTGGTCGCCACCCGCATCAGCCAGCCCCTCAACGCCGCCCCCTGGCGCAGCTGGGACGGGTTGTTCCACAGCTTCAGAAAGGCTTCCTGAACGATATCCTCGGTATCCGCGTGGCCTGACGTGACCCGCCAGACCACGCGGTAAACGATGTCGTAATGCCGTTCGACAAGCCCGGCGAACGCCTTCTCATCGCCAGCGGCGACGGCAGCAAGGAGGGCACTGTCCGGGTCATTGGACGGGCCAGTCTCAGTGTTGCGTGCCGACACGTCTCCCGGTCGCTTCCTTTCGCCCGGCATGAACATCCGCGCTCATGCCGGCTCGTCGTCAATTTGCCTTGGCGTCGCCTTGCCTGCCGCGTCTCGGCGCGCTTTCGCGCACTTCCGCCAGCGTCAGGCCGCCATCCTTGTCGCCATCGGCGCCATTGAACAGAGCATCGATATAGGCGTCAACCTCGGCGCGGGTTACATCGCCGTCCTTGTTCTGGTCAAGGCGGCTCAGAATGCGCTCCTTGCGCCGCTCGATGCCCTTCTTGAGCCAGGTGTCGATCTCGGCCGTGGTGACGGTGCCGTTCTGGTCATCGTCAAGACGCATGAACCGTTTGACCGCCTTGGGCTTCCATTCATTGATCGTCACCTTGCCGTCGCTGTCGGCGTCGAGGCGCGCAAAGGAGCGCTCGCTCCTCGGCAGGGTCGCCTCCTGGGCGAAAGCGAGATGGGTGGTCGCGAGCGTAAGCAAAGCGGCTGCCGCCGCAACACGGATTGTGTCACGTCTCATGGTCGTCTCCATTTTCCTGGGAACCAGCTCCCTGAAACAAAGACGGAACGGACTGGGGTTTCCGTCGCGGGATTCTCACGAAAAATTCAGAGGCATCCCTTCACCCCGCTTCAGCGGGGAGAAGGAGGGGCCCATTGCGAAGCAATGGGAGGATGAGGGGCTTGCGGGGGAGTTCGCAGGGACTTCGAAATCACGACAGACTTCACCGCCGGTTGCCCCTCACCCCTCCCGCCGCTTCGCGTCGGGTCCCTCCCCTCTCCCCGCTGTGCTTCGCTTGCAGGGCGAGGGTTAGAGCGGTCCGACGAGCCGGGCAAACAGACCGGCCACCCGGCCCTGGGTCTCGCCCAGCAGCGCCTCGGCCGAGCCGATATCGGGCATGGCGGAGGCGCTCGCCACGATGCGGTTCAGCCCCGAGGGCACGGATCGGGGGTCATAGGGACCGCTGACGCAAAGGCGCAGCACTTGGGTCAGGCGCTGATAGAGAAGACAGGCCTCCCTCAGGATCCGCCCGTCCTCCTCGGGCAAAAGCCCAGCGCCTTGCAGGCGCTCGAGAGCCCGGAACGTCGTCACATTCAGGATGTCGGGCAGCCTTTGGGCATGGGTGATCTGCAGATACTGGGCGATGAACTCGATATCGACGAGCCCGCCCTGCGCGCGCTTGATGTCCCACACGCCATAGGGGGCGTTCTCCCTGAGCATCAGCCGGCGCATGTCGATGACGTCGGCGGTGATCTTCGGCGTGTCGCGGGACCGGCACAGAGCTTCGCGGATGACGCCGCCGATCTTCTCCGCCAGAGCGGGATCGCCGGCGACGACACGCGCCCTGGTCAACGCCAGGCTTTCCCAGGTCCAGGCCTGGTCGCGGTGATAATCGGTGAAGCTCACCAGGCTCGTCGCCACCGGTCCCTTGTTGCCGGAAGGCCGCAAGCGCATGTCGACTTCATAGAGCACGCCTTCGGCGGTCGGCGCCGTCACGGCCGAGATCAGGCGCTGGGTCAGGCGGGTGAAATATTGCCCCGCCGCCAGCGGGCGCTTGCCGTCGGAGGGCTCGGCATCCTCGTCATGATCGAAGATCAGGATCAGATCGAGATCGGAGCCGGCCGTCATCTCACGCCCGCCGAGCTTGCCCATGGCGACGATGGCGCTGCGCCCGCCTTCGACCTTGCCATGGCGCTCGACCATCTCGCGGATCACCGCCTCATGAAGGCGGGAGAGCACGACATCGGCAAGATCGGAGAAGGCCCCGCCCGCTTCGGCCGCCCCCACCGTTGCCGACAGGATGCGCACGCCGATGCGGAAGGCCTGTTCCTTGGCCACCACGCGCACCCGGTCCACCACTTCGTCGATGATCGTCTCGGGCGGGGTGGCGGCGTTGACGAGATGGGTGATCTCCGCCGCTTTGGGCAGCGATCCGAAGAAGCCCGGATCGAGCACCGCATCGAGAACCTTCGGGCGCTGGCTCAACTCCTGGGCCAGGCGCGGTGCGGTGCCAAGGATGATGCCGATGAGGTCGAGCAAGGCGGATCTGGTCTTGAGCAGCGAGAAGAGCTGCACGCCGGCGGGAAGACCGGCCAGGAAGCGGTCGAAGGCGATGAAGGCCTGGTCGGCATCACCGCTGCGCGCCAGCGAGGTCAGGAGCGCCGGCATGATCTCGGTCAGGAGCTCGCGCGCCTTGGCGCTGCGTGTCGCCGCATAGCGGCCGAAATGCCAGCTGCGCACCATCGCGGCGATCTCGCTCGCCCGCTTGAAGCCCATGCGCGTCAGGGTTTCGAGTGTCTCGGGATCGTCCTCGCCGCCGGTGAAGACGAGGCTGCCGGATTCGGTGCCGAGCTCTTCGGCATCCTTGAACAGCGCCGCATAATGGCCCTGCACCAGCTCGAAGGTGGCACGCAGGCGCTGCTCGAAGGAGGCCGCGTCGGCGAAGCCCGCGAAGCGCGCCAGGCTGGCGAATGCCGCTTCGTCCTCGGGCAGCGTCTGGGTCTGCTCATCCGCCACCATCTGGATGCGGTGCTCGATCTCGCGCAGGAAGCGATAGGCCTGGGTGAGCTCCGCCGACGCCTCAGGCGTTATCCATTTCGCCTCGGCGAGCGCTGCCAGCATGTCGACGGTGCGCCTGCCTCTGAGCTTCGGGTTGCGGCCGCCGGCAATGAGCTGCTGCGTCTGCACGAAGAACTCGATCTCGCGGATGCCGCCGCGGCCGAGCTTGATATTGTGGCCGAGGATCGCGATCGTGCCATGGCCCTTGACCGCGTGGATCTGGCGCTTCAGCGACTGCACATCGGCGATGGCCGCGAAGTCGAGATATTTGCGCCAGATATAGGGCGTGAGACGATCGAGGAATTCTGTCCCCAGCGCCAGGTCGCCGGCCACCGCGCGCGCCTTGATCATGGCGGCGCGCTCCCAGTTCTGGCCCTGGTTCTCGTAATAGATCGCCGCCGCCTCGATCGAGATGGCGATCTGGGTGGCGCGCGGATCGGGCCTGAGCCTGAGATCGACGCGGAACACATAGCCGTCCTCGGTCACGTCCTGCAAAAGGACCACCAACCGCTTGGTGAGGCGGACGAAGAAGGTCGAGGGATCGACGCCCTCCGCCAGTCTCGCGGTTTGCGGGTCATAGAGAACGATGAGATCGATATCGCTCGAGTAATTGAGCTCATGGGCGCCGAACTTGCCCATGCCGAGGATGGTGTAGCCCGGATCGGCCTCGTCGAGCGTGGTGAGCTTGCCGGTGCGTAGCGCATCGCGGAGCAGCCAGTTGAGCGCCGCATTGAGGGCGGCCTCAGCAAAGCGCGTCAGCGCGTCCGTCACCTCATCGAGCGACCAGGCGCCGCCAATGTCGGCAAGCGCTATGATGAGGGCGGCGCGGTTGCGGCTGCGCCGCAACAGGCGGCGCAATTCCTGCTCATCGTCCGCCTCCGCTGAAAGACCGGCAATCACCTCGTCCAGCAATGGCTTCGGATCGGCTGAAAGGATTCGCGCGGCGAAGGCGGAATCGCGCAGCATGAGATCGCGCAGAAAGGGCGAACCGCCGAAGACCGCCTCGACCAGCGGCCGCTTCGCCTCAAAGGCCACGAGATCCGCGCCGGCGCCGCGCAATTCCACCCAGGCGCGAGCCGCCGCTTCAGGATCGGCGGGCGGCGGCAGATTCGGGGAGGCCGTGGTCATGCGGCGCTAGTTCTAAAGCGCCGAAGCCCCTTATGGAATTGGTTTCCTTACCCGGAAATGCAGGAAGATCGGCGCGACGCGGGTGTCGGCCACGGTGGGCCAGGCCTCGGCGACGGCCGGATCGGCGCAAGGTTCGCCCAGCGCCTCGATCGCGAGGCCCGCGCCGCAGATGAACGCCACCCACTGGCTCAAGGTCCGGTGGAAGCGCGGCACCGCGAAGGGCTCGACGCTTTCGCGCTCTTCGGCCGGGGCGTTCGAAAACCGCCAGCGCTCGACCTCGCCGTCGACAGCGTCGAAATAACGGCCGACCTCGATCGCCCGCACAGTTCCATCCGGCTCCCGCAATGTCTTGCGGTAGGGCGGCACGAAACAGGGATGGAGGATCGAAAACTGCAGGAAGCCGCCGGGCTTCAGCACCCGGGCGATCTCGCCCAGCGCCTTGTCCTGGTCCGGCATGTCCATAAGGGCCATGAAGGATGTGGCGAAATCGAATGACGAGGCGTCATAGGGCAGGTCCATGCCGTCGCCGACCCGATAGGTGATCCCGAGCGGACGAGCCGCCTCCTCGGCCTCGGCATGGCGGATGAAGGTCGGCGCGATGTCGATCGCCTGCATCTTCGCACCGAGCTTCGCAAGGTTGCGCGTGTTCGATCCCTCGCCGCAGGCGACATCGAGACCGACAAGACCTCGAATGGGCGGCAGCATCGCGAGAAAAGCCGGCGTGTTCAGCGCGTCGCGATAGACGTCGTAACCGGCGCGGGCATGTCTGGTCCAGGTCTCGGCATTGGCTTCCCAGTGCCTGGCGACCTCGGTTCGTTGGCTCATCGGCGCCTCCATCGGCTGGGGGCGCGCTTTCTACGCGGATTCGAGCGGAAGTAAAGGGGGCGCAAAAAGAAAGAGAGAGCCAAATAACTGGAGGAGATACTGGCTCTCTCCGCCCCGATCAGCGCCGCCGCGCTTGCGACGCGGCAGCTCCGGGTGACGGGCGTTCAAGTCCGGGAGTAGCCTACTTGCCGATGCAAGTCGCCGCCGTCTCCTGGGTGCATTCATCGAGGCCAGTATAGATCACGGGATCGAGCGCCTTGCCGGCGATGAGATCGAGCATCACGCTGGGGGCGCGATATCCCATCTCGAAGGGCCGCTGGCCGACCTGGACATGGCTTTGCCCGGCCTTCAGCGCTTCCATCTGCGGCGGCAGCGTGTCGCCGGCGACGATGACGAGCTTCATCGATGCCATCTTATCCTTCACTTGCCCGGTCACCTGGGCATAGGCCTGCGGCGCGAATTGCGCCCAGCCGCCCTCAAGCACGAAGGCATCGAGATCGGGATTGGCGGTGAAGGTGTCGGCCATCTGCTGGTTGGCGAGATCGGCCTGGTCGTTGGTGAAGACCGGGCAGCCATTGATCTCGGTCCAGCTATTCTGACCGGTAAGGCGCTCGGTGCCCTTCGCACCCGCCAGCGTGTCGCGGGTACCGGCGGCGCGCGCATTGATGTTGTCGGCCGCGACATTGCCGAGCTGCAGGCAGATCGAGCCACCCTTGGGCTTCAGCTTCTGCAGATGCTCGGCGAATTTGACGCCCATCAGATAGTTGTCGGTGCCGAGATAGGTCTTGCGCAGCGATGCATCGTCCTTGCCGAGATCGGCATCGATGGTCATGACCGGGATCGCGGGCTTGCGCTCACGCAGAAGCTTCGCCATCAGCGGCGCATTGGACGGCGATATGGCGATCGCCGCGATATCGGGCTTGTTCAGAAGATCGTCGACGATCTGAATCTCGCCCGCCTCATCTGCGCTCGAGGCAGGTCCCGTATAGAAGCAGCTATAGCCCTTGCCGGCATTCTCGGCGTTCCATTTCTCGCAGCCCAGATGGATCTGCTCGAAGAACGGATTGTCGAGGCCCTTGACCACGATCGCCAGAATCTTGTCGGCGGCCAGCGAAGGTGCGCTCATCAGTCCGATCGCGGCGGCGGCCAGCAGTCCGCGCATCAATGTCACCATGTCATCCTCCCTTGCGATTTTACTTGTGTCCGGGGCGACGGAGCCGGTGCAGCGCTCGCGCCCTGCCGCGCCTCGCGGCCTTCGCCGCAGGGCCTGGCACCCGTCGCTTAAGCCGGCACAGCTAAGCCCATCGTCCGGTTGCCGTCAATCTATTTGTCGGACAAATATGATAATACTGATTAAAGAGCGATGGACATTGCCTAAAGGCGGCGGTAGTGGAATTCTCGATACGTCCCCACGGAGTTGCCATGGCGATCCTGAGCTTGAGCGGAATTTCCAAGAATTTCGGCGCCATCCAGGCGCTGGACGGCGTGTCGCTGGAACTGAACAGCGGCGAGGTTCTCGGCCTGATGGGCGACAATGGCGCCGGCAAATCCACCCTGGTGAAGATCATCGCCGGCAATTTCAAGCCGACCAGGGGCACGATCACGATCGACGGCCAGGAGGTGGAACTCCATCGCCCGGTCGATGCGCGCAACCAGGGCGTCGAGATCGTCTATCAGGATCTCGCGCTGTGCGACAATCTCTCGGCTGCCGTCAATGTGTTCCTCGGCCGCGAGCTGACGAAGGGGGTCGGCCCCTTCAAGGTGATGGACTATGCCGCCATGAATGCCAGGGCCGGCGAATTGTTCAGGGATCTGCGCTCGGAAACGCGCCCGCGCGATATGGTGCGCGCCATGTCGGGCGGGCAGCGCCAGGCGGTGGCCATCGCCAGGACCCGGCTGGCGCAAGCCAAGATCCTCCTGATGGACGAGCCGACCGCGGCGATCTCGGTGCGCCAGGTGGCGGAAGTGCTGAACCTCATCCGCGAGCTCAAGCGGCAGAATCTCGCCGTCATCCTCATCAGCCACCGCATGCCCGATGTCTTCGCCGTCGCCGACCGCATCGCGGTGCTGCGGCGCGGACGCAAGGTCGCCGACCGGCCGACGGCGAGCACGTCGCCCGAGGAGATCACCGGCCTGATCACCGGCGCCATTGAATCACTTTGACCATCCCGGACATGGAAGCCCCGACATGAATGCCGCACTCGATGACGCCATAAAGCAGGAGACCCACAGCCTCTCGAGCTGGATCATGTCGCGGCCGGCCTTCTGGGTATTCCTTGCCGCGGTGATCGCCTGCCTGGTGCTGACCGCCCTCACCGACACCTTCGCGACGCCGCAGAACCTGTTCAACGTCACGCGCAATTTTGCCTTCGTCGCCATCATCGCGCTCGGCATGACGGTGGTCATCATCTCGGGCGGCATCGATCTCTCGGTTGGCTCGACGCTCTGCCTGTCCGCCATGGTGCTCGCCATCGTCATGAATGCCGGCTTCGGCCTCGCCACGGGAACCGTGGCGGCGCTCGCGGCTTCCCTGCTGGTCGGCGCCATCAACGGCTTTCTCATCGCCTATATAAGGATCCCCGCCTTCGTCGTGACGCTGGGCATGCTGTCGCTGGCGCGCAGCATCGCGATGGTGCTCTCCAACAACCGCATGATCTATCAGTTCGGGCCGGACGAGAAAGCGCTGTTCTGGCTGGGCGGCGGCTCGACGCTCGGCATCGCCAACCCGGTCATCGCGCTCGTCATCCTGGCGATCATCACCGGCCTGATCCTCAAGTGGACGCGCTGGGGCACCTGGGTCTTCGCGATCGGCAGCAACCAGCATGCGGCCCTCCTCACCGGCATCCCGGTGCGCCGCCTGAAAGTCAGCGTCTATATGTTTTCGTCGCTGATGGCCGGCATCGCCGGCGTCCTCGAAGCCGGCTGGCTCGGGGGCGTTACCACCAATCTCGGCCAATCGATGGAGCTCAGCGTCATCGCCGCCACCGTCATCGGCGGCGCCAATCTCATGGGCGGGGCCGGCACGGTGTTCGGGGCGGTGATCGGCGCCGCCCTCATCGAGGTCATCCGCAACAGCCTGACCCTTCTCGGAATCAGCAGTTTCTGGCAAGGGGCATTCGTGGGGAGCTTCATCATACTGGCCGTCGCCTTCGACAGGCTGCGCGCAGACCCCGAACTGGAAGACTGAAATGCGCGCCAAGACGCCGAACGGACCGAAGAAAGAGACGACCTCCGATTCCGGAAATGCCGCCGCGAGGCGGCATACGGCCATACCCGTCCTGCCGCGCGGGCGCGGCAATATCCATACAAATATCGCCGAAGCGATCGGCCGGAGCATCGTGCGTGGCGACATCCCGCCCGGCACGATCCTGCCGAATGAAGCGAGATGGGCTTCCGAGTTCAAGGTGAGCCGCTCGGCGGTGCGCGAGGCGATCAAGATCCTCATGGCGAAGAACCTTATCGTCTCGCGGCCCAAGATCGGCAGCCGCGTCGAGGCCAAGGACAAATGGAGCCTGCTCGACCATGACGTCCTGTCCTGGTATGCGACGGCGCCCGACCGTGCCGGCTTCCTGAAATCGCTGCAGCAGTTCCGTCACATCATCGAGCCGGAAGCAGCGGCGCTTGCGGCGGAGTACCGTACCGAAGAGCAGATGGAGGAGATCACCGCGGCCTGCCACGGCATGGCGACGGCGCCGACTTTATCCGATCGCACCCAGGCCGATGTCCGCTTCCATCTCGCCATCCTCAAGGCGTCGAACAACGAGCTGCTCGTGCCCATGGGCGTGATCATCAATTCGGCGCTCGACAATCTCTTCGTCTTCATCACCCGCGAGGCGAACGACCTGCGTTTCGCGCAGGACCTGCACAACAACATCGAGCGCAACATACGCCTGCGCAAGGTGGAAGGCGCGCGCAAGGCGGTGCGCAAGCTCCTCCAGCATTCGGACGATTTCATCGGCGAGCACCTGCCGCGCAGGCCGCGTTGAGGCTGCCGGGCGGGATCACTCAGGCGGATCGCGCTGATCGTCATTGAGCAGCCAGACTGCCGTGTCCTGATCGGTCACAAGCACATTGATATAGCCTGCCCTGAGGCAGGCCAGGATGATGGCGCGCTTGCCCTCGCCCGCGGCGATGCCGATCGAGAATTCGCGCTGCCGGCAGAAGCGCAGCTCGAGGCCGATGGTGCGGGCATCGAGATCTTGATCGACGATATTGCCATGGGCGTCGACATAGCGGCTCAATATGTCGCCGACCGCGCCCTTTGCCTTCAGGGCGGCGACCTCGGCCTCGGAGACGAAGCCCGATTGCAGGAGAACCGAATCCGCGGCAAGCGAACCCATGCCGAAGCAGATCACCGGCGCCCGGCGTCCCAATGCCAGCACGCTGGCAATGGTCGGATCCTCCTCGAGCGCGACGCGCGTCGCCGCGTGGCCCAATATGGCGGGGACCGGCAGCAGGGTCGCCGTGCCATTGGCGGAGCGGGCAAAGAGCTCGGCCACATTGTTGGTGCGCACCGAGGGTGAGCGGATATTCATGGCGCCGTTCAGCAGCACGACCTCGACGCCGTCATTCCAGAAGGGCGGCAGGCGATGCGCAACGGCGCTCATGGTACGGCCCCAGGACACGCCGATCAGCGGAAACTTGCCGAGCCCGGCAAGGAGGCGCCCGGCAGCCAGGGCCACTGCGTCGAGCAGCAACTCCCCGTCGCCTTCGGCGGTGACGGGAACGACGATGGCATCGCGCAAGCCATAGCGGCGCTGCAGGCGGCTTTCGATATCCGGCCGGCGGGGGGCGCGCGGCACGATCTCGATGCGCACCAGTCCGGTTTCGCGCGCTTCGCTCAACAGGCG
This sequence comes from Taklimakanibacter lacteus, assembly GCA_003576695.1. Lineage (GTDB taxonomy): Bacteria > Pseudomonadota > Alphaproteobacteria > Rhizobiales > Aestuariivirgaceae > Taklimakanibacter > Taklimakanibacter lacteus. Next base: position 47,512 of record QOZQ01000017.1, on the reverse strand, counting down.
GCTGGCCTGCCAGCGGGTGAGCCCGAGCTCCTGGGCCAGATCGCCCATCGTCATGTCGAGCTCGTAATAGCGCTTGGCCACCTGGATCATCAGCTGCTCGCGCTGCTCGCTCGACAGGCCGCGCAATTGCGTGTCGCGTTCGCGCGTGTCAGTGGGCATGTTGGCCGCTCCGCAGCTGGCGCTCGGCGAGACGGCGCGACAGCGGCGCCAGAAGCTCGCTCGCTTCCAGATAGTCCTCCAGCAGGTCGCGGTATCTGGCATGCGCCGCGGGATCCGGCTCGATGGTGACGGCAGGCCCCGTCACGGCGGCGGCGGCCGCGAAAAGATCCGGGACCAGCCCGGCGCCCGTCGCCGCCGAGGCCGCAGCGCCGATGATCGACAGATTGACATCGGGCTGGAGCTCGACCGGCAGGCCGATGGCATCGACCGTCGCCTTGAGCCACAGGCTGTTCTTGGCATAGCCGCCGGCGCTCACGATGCGCCGGCACGGAATGGCGAGCTCGGCCATGCGCCGGATCACATTGGCGGAAGCGAGCGCCACGCTTTCGATCGCCGAGCGGTAAAGGGCGGCGCGATCATGGCCCAGCGACAGTCCCAATACCGCGCCGCGGCGCAACGGGTCGCGATAGGGCGTACGGTTGCCCATGAAATAATCGAGGGTCAGAAGGCCGGTTTCGCCCACGGGGAGAGATGCGGCCTCTGCCTGCAGCTTCGCCGCCGCGGCGGCATCGAGAGCGAACATGTCCTGGGCGAACCATGAGAGGACCGAGCCCGCCGAAACCTGTCCCGCTTCCACCAGCCAGAAATCATCGACCAGCGCGTGCGGATAAGGTCCCCAGAATCCATCGACCTTCTTTTCGCCCGCCAACTGGAACAGATGGACGACCGAGGTGCCGCCGATCATCAGCAATTCGCCGGGTGCCAGCGTTCCCGCCCCCAATATGCCGATATGAGCGTCGATGCCGCCCTGCGCCAGCATGGGACGGCCGGTGAGGCCGAGATGGTTGGCGGCGGCGGCGGTGATCGGACCAATCGGCGCACCGACCGCGATGATTTCGGAAGGCAGCTTGCCGGCAAGGTCGGGCACGCCCAGCTCGGCATAGAGCTCGGGATGAAATTTCCCGGCGACCGAATCATAGTTCCACTTGCAGGTGGCGTTCATGCGCGACCCGACCCATCGGCCGGCCAGCTTGAAATTCACATAATCGAGGCATTCGCAGATGATATCGGCCTCGGCATAGGTATCGGGCTCATTGTGGGCCATCCACATGGCCTTGGGAACAAGCCATTCGGCGGCATCGCTGCCGCCCGCAAAGGCAAGAACCGGGTGGCTGGATTTGGCGGTCCGGTCGGCTTCCGCCGCCGCGCGGCAATCCATCCACAGCAGCGCCGGGCGCAGCGGAGTGCCGTCGCGCTTGCAGGCGACGACGGTGGAAGCGGTCGTCGCCGTGCAGATGCCGTCGATCCGGGGCGATCCGAGCTTCGCCATCAGATCGCGCGTCGCCACGCCCAGCGCTTCCCACCAGTCGATGGCCGATTGCTCGGCCCAGCCCGGCCGCGGGTAATGCGTCGGATAGCGCGCCTCGCTCTCGCCCAGCAAGGCGCGGCGCGCGAGGTCGAAGACCCCGACCCTGACGCCCCCGGTGCCGAAATCGAGTCCGAGAAGAAGTCCCATCACCTAGCTCCCCGGGCGGAAATCATTCCACATTTCCTAGGGCCTGAACATGATCTTGGCGAAGAACTCGTTCTTCTGGCGTAGCTTCTGGAACATCGCCGGAAGCTCGGCGAGACCCAGCTCATGGGTGATCATGAACTCCCAGCGCAAGGCGCCGGAGCTCAGGTTCTCGAGCGCCACCTGCCATTGCTTGCCGGGAAAGGGCGCGCCGAAGGAATTCCACGCGCCATGGAGCGAGATCTCCTGGCGCAGGAAGTGATGGAAGGTCTTGTTCTCAAGCGTCACATCGCCAACCGGAATGCCGATGAAAGAGACATGGCCGCCGGGCGCCGCGAGGCGGGCGGCGAGGTTGATCGAGGACGGATGGCCAGCCGCTTCGACGATGATGTCGCATTTCAAAGCTGCGGGTATCTCATCGCTCACCAGGAAGGCATGGGTGGCGCCGGCTTCGCGCGCCTGATCGAGCTTCTGCCCGGAAATGTCGACCGCCACGATTTCGCGGCAGCCCATGAGCTTCATCCACTGGATGGCGAACAGGCCGATGGGTCCGCAGCCGATGACGCCGCCGCGATCGCCCATCGTCGGCGCTGCCTTCCAGATGGCATGAAGCGCAATCGAGGCCGGATCGGTCATGGCGACGGCGCGCGGATCGGTGCCCTTCGGCGCCTTGAGCAGGTTGCGCTGGGGCACGGCGACATATTCGGCATAGGCGCCGTCGCGGCGGCTGCCGAAATAATCATAGTCGCGGCAGCGCGAGAAGTTGCCGGTGACGCACTGGTCGCAGACGCGGCAGGGTATCAGCGGCGCCACGCCGACGAGATCGCCTTCGCTGAAATCCTCGACCCCCCTGCCGACCTCCTCGATATGACCGGAGAATTCATGACCGCAGATGATCGGCATGTTGTGGGCGCCCTTGGTCAGCATGCGCGGTATGTCGGAGCCGCACACGCCGACGGCGGCGACGCGCAGGAGCACCTCACCCGCATCGGCGCGGGGCTTGGCGACCTCCTCGAGGCGGATGTCGCCCGGCGAATACATGACGGCTGCTTGCATTTTCTTGTCCTCTTGGTGGGCCGCGGGGCGAATGGCGAGATCAGGCGCGGGCATGGCTGGTCAACTCACGGGTGAAGGCATCGAGCGACAGGATCGCGTCGCGAACGATCTCGGGCGAAAGCGGCACGGCGACCTTGTAGATCGACGAACCCGGCTTGAGGGAGGCCTCGGCGACCCGCCCGATATCGGCCGGACTTGCATCGGCGAGCCCCAGATCGGCGAGCCGCGTCGGCAGGCCGAGCGCCGCGCAGAAACGCGCCGTCTCCTCGATCTCGATCAGCGGACGGCCCTCCAGCATGAGCAGGCAAAGGACGCCGAAGGCCACTTTCTCGCCGTGCAGGAAGCCGTGCGTCCCGTGCAGCACGGTCAGGCCGTCATGAATGCCATGCGCCGCCGAAACGCCGCAGTTCTCGAAGCCAAGACCGCTCAGCAGCGTGTTCGCCTCGATGATGTTCTCGACCGCTTGTGTGAGCAGACCTTTCTCCACCGCGATCTTCGCGGCGAGCGCATCGCGCATCAGCACGTCATGACAGGCGCGGGCGATGGCGATGGCGGCGGCGGGCGCCGGCAGGTTCGGCTGCACCAGATTGGCAGAGCGCGAGTCGAGATTGGAGCGCGCCTCATACCAGGTCGAGAGCGCATCGCCGATGCCGGCGACGAGAAAGCGGACCGGTGCCTTGGCGATCACCGCGCTGTCCACGATCACCAGATCGGGATTGCGCGACAGGAACAGCGCCTCCTCGCATATGCCCTGCGCCGTGTAGCGCACCGCGACAGCGCTGCAGGGCGCGTCGGTCGAGGCGATGGTCGGCGCGATCACGATGCGTGCGTCATTGGCGATTGCCGCGAGCTTCGCGGTATCGGCGGTCTTGCCGCCGCCGATGCCGACGACGATATCGGCCTTGGCCGCCCTGACCAAAGCCGTCACGCGCTCGATTTCCTCGGTGCAACACTCGCCGCCGAAACGCTCCAGGCGGATTGAAATGCCGGAGCCGGCAAAGGACCGCTCGATCGCCTGCCCCATTTTCTCGATCACGCAGCCGTCGACGAGCAGGAAGGCGGTCTTGCCCAAGGGCTGCAGGTGATGCGCGAGACGGCCCATCTCGCCGGCACGCTGGATATATTTGCCGGGTCCGCCGAAGGAACGGCCGGACAGGAAGCGCTGGGCGTGTGAGGATTCCGGCATGGTCAGAACCCGCTCACGACATAGCCGCCATCGACCGGCAAGGTCGTCGCGGTCACGAAGGCGGAAGCGGGCGAGGCATAGAAGATCGCAGCGCCGACGAGGTCATCGACCGTTCCCCAGCGTTTCAGCGCCGCCTTGCGGGCAATGGTCGCCGCCGGCCCGGGATCGGACCAGAGGGGCTTGGTCATATTGGTCTTGTGATAGCCGGGCGCTATGGCGTTGACGCGTATGCCGTCAGGGCCGAAGCGGTGCGCCAGCGCCCGGGTCAGTCCGAGAATGCCGGTCTTGCTGGCGCAATAGGCCGGGACCGAATCGTCGACCACATAGCTCAGCATCGAGGCGGTGTTGATGATGACGCCCTTCGAGCGGGTGAGCAGCGGCCGGGCCGCCATCGACAGGCGCATCACGCTGTTGAGATTGACGTCGATGACATCAAGATAGCCTTCTTCGCCGAACTCGTCTTCCGGCTTCACGATGCCGGCGGCGTTGACGAGCACGTCGAGCCCGGGAAGGGCTGAGATGAAAGTGTCGATCGCCTTGCGGTCGCGCACATCGAGCACGGCAAACCTGATTCCCTTGTTGGCCGGATCGGCCTTCGCTCCCGCAAGCTTCGCCTCGGATGTTCCGGTCGCGATGACATCCGCTCCGAGCCTGGCGAAGCCCTGCGCCATGGCGAGGCCAATGCCGCTCGAGGCGCCCGACACCAGCACGCGCTTGCCGGCGAACAGATCGGGCCTGAAGGTTGCGATTATCTCTTCCATCGGCAGGGTCCTTTCGCGTGCATCATGGCTGGGTAAGCTTGTCGAGATCATCATAGAGGGCCTGGCTGTGCGCATAGAGCCGGTCGAACAGCGGCTGCATGCGCGCATAGGTCTCGCGCCAGGCTGGGTCGGGGAGAACCTCATCGGCATATTTCACGTAAGCTGAGACGGCATCCTCGATCCGCGAGTAGCGCCCGGTCGCGGTGGCGGCCATGGCGGCGCAGCCGATGACACCGCATTCGGCCTCGCGCGGCACGACGATCGGAATGCCATAGAGGCTGGCCTTGATCTTGAGCCAGAGCGGCGACTTGGCGCCGCCGCCCGAAGCGATGACCCGCTCCAGCCGGTTGCCCGCGGCCCGCTCCATGATCCTCAGATGACGCGCGGCCGCGAAAGCCACGCCCTCCATCACGGCGCGGTGCAACTCCGCCAGGCCATGGGCGGCGCCGATGCCGAAAAACTGGGCGCGGGCATTGCGATGGGCACCGAGGCGCTCGCCGGCGAGATAGGGCATGAAGATCAGGCCATCGGCGCCGGCTCTCGCCTCCCCGGCCTTGGCCGCGATCTCCTGATAGCTCAACGACTTCTCGTGGAAGGCGCGCCTTGCCCAACGCATCGCATCGCCGCCGGTCTCGAGCAGTACAAAGGGCCCCCAATGGCCTTCGACAGTCGCGACATTGCAGATCTCGGGATCGAGCAATGGCTTGTCGGCGATCAGCGTCAGGATGCAGGATGTGCCGGTGACATCGGAAGCGAGACCCGGACGAAGGGCGCCTGATCCCAAGACGGCGACCGGGTAGTCGGCGCCGCCGACGAGAACCGGCGTTCCCGCGCGCAAGCCGGTCTCGCGCGCCGCTTCCGGCGTGACATGCCCCAGGATCTCGAGTGGTTCGCGTATCGGCGGCAGCTTCGCCTTGTCGAGGCCGAGCCGGTCGATCATCGGCTGCGACCAGGTGCGCTGCCCGGGATCCATAAGGAAGCTGCAGGAGGCATCGCCTGAATCCATCGCGATGGCGCCGGTCAGGCGAAGATTGATGTAATCCTTCGGCATGATGACGGCATGCGCCTTGCGGTAGGCTTGCGGATCATTGTCGCGCAGCCAGGCGAGCTTGAAGCCGGGCCAAGCCGGCGTCGGCGGGTTGCCGCTCAGCGGGAGATAAGTTTCCGGCGCATTGGCCCGCTCGAAGCCGGCCACCAGGTCGATGGTGCGCTTGTCGTTCCACAAGGGCACCGTGGCGCGGGTCGGCTCGCCCGCCTCGTCCACCAGCACGGTCCCATGCATCTGACCGCAGGCGCAGATGGCGGCGATGCGCTCAGGCCCGTTCTCGACCGCGGCAAGTGCGGCGCGCACGGCGTGGACGACACCCGCCCACCAGTCGCCAGGTCGCTGCTCGGCCCAGCCGAAGGCCGGGACGATCTGGTCATATTCGCGTGCCGCGATATGCAGGATGGCGCCTGCCCCATCGACCAGCGCCGCCCGGGCGCTGCCCGTGCCGACATCGATCGAGAGAGAGAGGTCGCGGAGCATGGAGAGGCTTCCCGTGGGCGTCAGGTCTTGAGCGAGCCCGAACCATATTGCAGCAGCATGGCAACGACGATGATGGCGCCCATATAGACCTGCTGGTGGTAGCCCGGAACGCCGGCAAGATTCATGATATTGGCAATGATGCCCATGACCAGAGCGCCGAGCAGCGTGTTGATGACGCCGCCACGCCCGCCCATCAGGCTGGCGCCGCCGATCACCACGGCGGCGATGACATTGAGCTCGGCCGCGACGCCCACTTGCGAGGAGCCGACGCCGGTGCGGCTCGAGGAGATGATGCCGGCAACGGCAGCAAGCGCGCCCGAGATCACATAGACCGCCAGCACATAGCGCGGCACAGCGATGCCGGAGAGACGAACGGCTTCTTCATTGGAGCCGATGGCGGTGATGACACGGCCGAAGCGGGTGAAGTTGAGCACGATGCCGCCGACGATGAAGACGGCGAACATCAGGATCACCGGCTGCGGCATGCCGAACCAGTGGCCCGAGCCGAAATTGGTGAAGGCCGCGCCCTGATCGCCCAGAGTGATGGGGCGGCCGTCCGAGATGATCAGTGAAAGGCCGCGCGCCACCGCCATCATGGCGAGCGACATCACGAAAGACGGCAGGCGCAGATAGGCGACGAAGGCGCCGGTCACCAGGCCGCAGGCGGCGCCCGACAGGATGACGAGGAACGTCGTCATGGCGATGCCGAAGCCGGAAATCGTGCAGAAATAGCCGGTCAGCACGCTGCCCAAGGCGGCGATCGAACCGACCGACAGATCGATGCCGCGCGTCAGGATCACGAACAGCATGCCCACCGCCATGATGCCGGCGCCGGAAGCGACCTGGCGCAGCACATTGAGGATATTGATCTTGGTGAGGAAGGCGTCGGACCACAGCGAGGCGACGACGACCAGGACGAGGAAAATGCCGAGCGTGCCGAAGCGCTGCAGATAGTCGGCAAACCTGAAGCCACCGGCCGTTTCGGACGCGGGTTTCGCATTCGACTCGGCCTTGCTGGTGAGAAATGTCATGACGGCATGCCCTCGTGCGTTTCGGTCAGACGGCCGGTCATTGCCATCGACAACAGGTTTTCCTCGCTGTAGCTCTCAGGTCTCAGCTCACCGCGCAATTCGCCCTCGCCCATGACCAGGACGCGATCGCACAGGCCGAAGAGCTCCTGGTGCTCGGAGGAGATCACCAGCACCGCCTTGTTCGCCTCGGCAAGCTTGTTGACCAGGCCGTAGATCTCGGACTTGGCGCCGACATCGACGCCGCGCGTCGGCTCATCGAGGATGATCACATCGCCGCCGGCATGAAACCATTTGGCGAGAACCACCTTCTGCTGGTTGCCGCCCGAAAGGCTCGATACCGGGGCATCGATGCTCTCGGCCTTGAGCTTGAGGCTCCTGGCGAGGTCGCCGACAAGCCCGCTCTCTTTCGCGGATTTGAGGAAGCCCAGGCCGTTCACCACCTCGGCCAGGCGCGCCATGGTCACGTTGATGCGGATCGGCTTGTCGAGCACGACGCCATGCTGCTTGCGGTCCTCGGGAACGAGACCGATGCCGGCTTTCACCGCATCGCGCGGCGAGCGCGCATGCAATGGCTTGCCGTCGAGAAGGATGGTGCCGCTGTCGAGCGGATCGGCGCCGAAGATCGCGCGCGCCACCTCGGTGCGGCCGGAGCCCACCAGGCCACCAAGACCGACGACTTCACCGGCACGCAACGAGAAGCTGACATCGCGCACCATGCGGCCGGCATTGAGCTTGCTGGCTTCCAGCCTGACCGCGCCGATCTTGCGCTCACCCTTGTCCGGGAACATGGCGGCCAGCGAGCGCCCCACCATCATGCGGATGACCTTGTCGATGGTAACGTCGCGCGTGGCAACAGTGCCCACGACCTGGCCATCCTTCATTACCGTCACGCGATCGGAGATGCGGAAGACCTCTTCCAGGCGGTGGGATATGTAGACGACGCCGACACCGTTGGCGCGCAGGCCCTTGATGATCTCGTGCAGCCGTTCGGCATCCTGGGTGGAGAGAACCGCCGTCGGCTCGTCGAACACGATGATCCTGACATCGCGCGACAGGGCCTTGGCGATCTCGACGATCTGCTGATGGGCGACGGCCAGAGAGCCGACGATGCGCTTCGGATCGATGTCGAAGCCCAAGCGCTCGATGAGCTGGCGGGCGCGGCGATTGAGATCCTTCCAGCCTATGACGCCGGGCAGCTCGCCCAGAAAGATGTTCTCGGCCACCGACAAATCGGGCGCCAGCGCCAGCTCCTGGTGGATGACCGCAATGCCGCGGGCTCTCGCATCGCGCGGATCGCGCAATTCGACACGCTCGCCGCCCAAATGGATCTCGCCGTCATTGGGGATCATCTCGCCGCTGAGCACACGCATCAGCGTCGACTTGCCGGCGCCGTTCTCGCCGAGGAGCGCGTGCACCTCGCCGGCTTTGACGTCGAAATCGGCCTCCACCAGCGCGCGCACGCCGCCGAAAGACTTGCTGATCGCAACGAGCTTTGCGAGTTCTGTCACTGAAGTCCGACCCCGCGAAAACGGCTCGACGGCGGGAGAGGTCCCGCCGTCAGCTCACGCTTATACCTTAAAGGCCAACGCGGTCTCAGAATACAGCGTCGGGACGATAGAACTTGTCGACATTCTCCTGCGTGATCACCGCGGGCGTCGTCAGCTCAAGCTTCGGGAAGTCAGCCGGCAGGCTGCCATCGAGGGCCTTGAGGCCGATATCGACCGCGGTGCGGGCGACGAGATCAGGATCATTGAGGCCGGTGGCGCCGTATTTTCCGTCCTTGATGAGCGCCAGGGCCTCCTTCTGGCCATCGGCGGCGGCAAGCGCCAGCACATCGGTCTTGCCGGCGGCTTCGAGCGCCTTGAGGGCGCCGAGCACCATCGAATCATTCTCGCCCAGCACGACATTGGCGTCGGGATGCGCGGTGAGGAGATCCTCCATCGCCTTCAGGCCGCCTTCATGCGACCAGCCGCCCCAGCCCTGGCCCACCACTTCAAAGCTGGCCTTGCCCTCATTGACGAGCTGGCCTTCGACGAGGCCGCGGAACACGCCGAGACGGCGGTCACGGCCGACTTCGTTGCCCTTGTCGCCCGAGAGCAGGATGATCTTCATCGGCGTGCCCTTCATCTTCTGGGCCAGCCACTGGCCGACGAGATAGCCGTTCTGATCATTGGAGGAGCGCACCTGGGTGACGACATTCGCCTTGGTGCTGATGCTCGAATCCATCACGATGACCTTGGCGCCGGCGGCGGTTGCCGCATTGGCGGTCGGGATCAGGCCCTCGGGATCGCGCGGATTGAGGATGAGGAGATTGACGCCCTTGGCGATCATGTCCTCGACATCGGCGATCTGCTTGCCCATTTCATTCTGCCCGTCGGAGGTGGTGACGGTGCAGCCTGCTTTCTTGGCCTGGTCCTCGGCGGCCGCCACCTGGGCCGCGAAATAAGGCGCTCCCAGCGTATACATGGCAATGCCGACCTTGCATTCGGCCTGGGCTGCGCCGGCCGCGCCAAGCATCAATGTCACCGCTACCGCACTTCCCAGTAAGGCCGTCTTCATCGCTGTTCCTCCTTTGCGATCACGTTTCACGAGGGCGCTTTATCTGTCTGCCCTTTTTGTAGCATAGATACATATTTGGAATTTGGTCAAGCGCACAAAGTTGAAGCAACTGTACATAATTGCGTAAAATCCGGAAAAACTGAGGGTTTTCAGGGCTGTTCGCAGCCAACTTCCTTGCCATCTTGCATCTTCACAAGTCGATATGTAGTATAATTACACAGTTGCTCGAATTGGAGGCCTGAATGCGGGAACCCGGAATCTGTGTCGTGGATGTCGCCAAAGGCGAACTTGTCGGGGCGACCAACCGCTACACCAAGACCCTGGGCGATCTCGCCGGGCTCTATGAGGACGCGGCCGCCTACGAGGCGCTCTTGCGGAAAATGGGCGGGACCGCCGTCTATGAAGTGACCGACTACAAGCCGTCGCAGGATGCCGGGGACATGATCGTCGGAGTGACGAAAATGCTGCCCGGCAAGGTCGGCCGCGAATATTTCCTCACCCGCGGCCATATCCACGCCAATGCCGACCGGCCGGAAATCTATTATGGCGAGAGCGGGCGGGGCCTGATGCTCATGGAATCGCCCGCCGGAGAAATCCGCACCGTCGAGATCGCGCCGCGGACGATCTGCTATGTCCCGCCCTACTGGATCCACCGCTCGATCAATACCGGAGCGGACATGCTGGTGATGACCTTCGCCTATCCGGCCGATTCCGGCCAGGACTATGACATCATCGCCAAGGCCGGCGGCATGCGCAGCCGCATCGTCGATAACGGCGCCGGCGGCTGGATCGCGGTCGACAATGCGAGCTATCGCTACCGTTCGCGCGAGCTTGTCGACAGCATCTTCGCCAAGGCTTCGTGAGCGCCATGGCGACGACCTACCAGCCGGCGAGCGAGCCTACCCTCTATTTCATCGGCGTAACGACGGCCAAAAGCTCGATCATGAATGTGTTCCCGGCATGGGCGGCGCATCTCGGCCTGACGGATGCCCGGATCAAGGGCATCGATTTCCCGCTCCATGCCGACCCTGAGCGCTATCGCGCCGCGGTGAGCTTCATCAAGGACGACCCCTTGTCGCTCGGCGCGCTCGTCACCACCCATAAGATCGATCTCTACAGGGCCTGCCGCGATCTCTTCGACGAGATCGATCCGCATGCGCGGTTCATGGGCGAGACGAGCTGCCTGTCGAAGCGCGGCAATCAGCTCATCTGCCATGCCAAGGATCCGATCTCATCCGGCCTGGCGATGGACGGCTTCATCGCGCCCGGCCATTTCGCCCGGACGCAAGCCGAACTGTTCTCGATCGGCGCCGGCGGGTCGACCATCGCGCTCACCTGGCACATGATGCAGGCGCAACGCGGCGCCGACCGCCCGTCGCGCATCATCGTCTCCAACCGCAGCCCGGTGCGGCTCGACGAGATCCGGCGCATCCATGCCGAGCTCGCGAGCGGCATCCCGACGGACTATGTGCTGGCGCCCGATCCGCGCGACAATGACGCCGTCGTCGCCAGGCTCAAGCCCGGCGCGCTCGTCATCAATGCCACCGGCCTCGGCAAGGATGCGCCAGGCTCACCCTTGAGCGATGGCGTGACGTTCCCCCAGCGCGGCATCGTCTGGGACCTCAATTACCGCGGCGACCTCATCTTCCTCGACCAGGCGCGGGCGCAGCAGCGGATGCGCGATCTCCAGATCGAGGACGGCTGGACTTACTTCATCCATGGCTGGACCCAGGTGATCGCCGAGGTCTTCCATATCGACATTCCAGTCAAGGGACCGGAATTCGATGCGATCTCGGCAATTGCGGCCGTCGCGGCGAAGGCGAAGCCCGCATGAGCAGCATCCTCGTCACGCCACGCTCGCTGACCGAGGCGCCGCACCCGGCGGTGGAAGAGTTGCGGCGCCAGGGTTTCGACATCGTCTATTCGACAGCGGGCAAGCTGCCGGACGAGACCGAGCTCCTGCGTCTGGTGCCCGAGGTCGTCGGCTGGCTTGCCGGCGTCGAGCCTGTCTCGGCCAAAGTGATTGCCGCCGCACCCGCCTTGCGGGTCATCAGCCGCAACGGCACCGGCGTCGACAACCTGCCGCTCGCCGATCTCAGCCAGCGCGGCATCCGCCTGTGCACCGCCGATGGCGCCAATGCATCGGGCGTGGCCGAGCTCACCATCTGCCTGATGCTGACGGCGCTGCGCCATGTGCCGTTCTGCGATGCCGGCATCAAGGCCGGTGAATGGCCGCGCCGGCGCGGCCGCGAGATCAAGGGCCGGCAGGTCGGCATCATCGGCTGCGGCGCGGTCGGCCGACAGGTGGCGCGGCTCGCGGCGGCGCTCGGCGCCCACATCAGCATCCATGATCCGCTGAACCCCGAAGTCGATGTGCCTGAAGATGCCTTGCGCCGGGCCGACCTTGCCACCGTGCTCGGCGAAAGCGAGATCATCACGCTCCATTGCCCAGCACCCGCTGACGGCCGCCCACTCATCGATCAGGGCGTGCTGGCTTCGGGACGCTACGGCGCCATCCTCATCAACACGGCGCGCGCCAGCCTCATCGACGAGACCGCGGTCATCGCGGCGCTCGACAGCGGCGAGCTGTCCGCCTATGCGACCGATGTCTTCAGCGAAGAGCCGCCGCAGCAATTGACGCTTGCCCGGCATCCGCGCGTCATCGCCACCAGCCATATTGGCGGCTTCACCGAGGAAAGCATCGACCGGGCGACCGAGATCGCGGTGAAGAATCTCATCGAAAGCCTGAAGGCGTCCTGAAATGGCGCGGGCGTCGCTCACGGTAACGCCTTTCATCGACTCGCTGGCTGAGAGGCTCGCTGCGTCGCGCTCCCCCGGGATCATACTCCACTGGCTGGGCCAGGCCGGCTTTGTCGTGACCACGCCGCGTTACCGCCTCGTCATCGATCCCTATCTTTCGGATTCGCTGGCGCGCAAATATCGCGGCAGCGCTACACCGCATGAGCGCATAATGGCAGCGCCGGCGACCCCGCAGGAGCTTGGGCCGGTCGATCTCGTCCTGTGCACGCATCATCACACCGATCACATGGATGGCGAAACGCTGAAGCCCCTGGCCGAAGCCCATCCGCAACTGCGCTTCGTCGTTCCCCGCGCCGCGTTGGCACTCAGCCGCGAACGCATCGGCGTCGATGTGGAAAGGCTTGTGCCCCTGAATGCTGGCGAGCGCGTCGAGCCCCTGCCGGGTGTCGTCGTTAGGGCGTTGCGGGCCGCGCATGAGACGCTGGAAAAGGATGCCGAAGGGCATCACCGCTTTCTGGGCTACGGCATCGAGATGGAGGGCCGGTGCATCTTCCATTCGGGCGACACTATACCGTTTCCCCGGCAGACCGATGATGTTGCAGCCATCGCTCCCGATCTGGCGCTGCTTCCCGCCAATGGCCGGTCCGAGAGGCTGCGCGCGCTGGAGGTCGCCGGCAATCTCACCATCGCGGAGGCGATCGGGCTGGCCCAAGCCTGTGCCATACCGGCCATGATCGCGCATCACTGTGGCATGTTCGCCTTCAATACGGCCGATCCGCGGGAAATCGATCACGCCGCAAGCCGTGCCGCGCTGCAGGTGCTGCGCGCCGAGCTCCAGATGGAATACGCGTTCAGCCCGGTATAGACTGGCGACATCGTTCCACTCCGAAGGGTCACCGCTTCCTTGACCGATATCGCAGCCGATCCGCCCTCTTCCGCCCGTCCGCTCCGCGGGACGACGCAGAACATCCTCGAAATGGTGCGCACCCGGCTCGCCGATCTGCGCAAGTCCGAGCGCAAGGTGGCCGATCTCGTGCTTGCCGATCCGCGCCGCATCCTCAACGCGACCATCGCCGAGACGGCCGAGATCGCGGCGGTGAGCCAGCCGACGGTCATCCGCTTCTGCGTCGCGGTCGGCTGCGAGGGCTTCCAGGATTTCCGGCTGCGGCTGGCGCACAGCCTGGCGCTCGGCACCCCGGCCACGCATTCGGTGCTGCTGGCCACCGATCCGCCGCAGGCCGTGCTCGAGAAGATCTTCGACTACACGATCACCAGCCTCGACTGGGCCCGGCATCACATGGACAAGGAAGCGCTCGGGCAGGCGATCCTTCTGCTCGAGAACGCGACGGCCATCGAGTTCTTCGGCTTCGGCGCCTCGGGCATCGTGGCGCGCGACGCGCAACAGAAATTCCCGCTGTTCGGCGTGCCCTGCGGGGCGCAGCTCGATTCGCACCAGCAGGTCATGGCGGCTTCGATGCTGAGGCCCGGCAATGTCGCCGTCGTCATCTCGAATACCGGCCGCACCCGCTCCATTCTCGATGTCGCGCAGACCGCCCGCGAAAGCGGCGCCAAGGTCATCGGCATAACCGGCTCGGATTCACCCCTCGTTGCCCATTGCGATGTCGCGATCATCGCCGAAACGCTCGACAACACGAATATCTACACACCCACTATCTCGCGCATCGCCGCCCTCGTCGTCATCGACATATTGTCGACCGCGGTGGCGCTGCGCCGCACCGATGAGCATTTCCAGCGCTTCGAGATGATGAAGAAGCACCTCAACGAACTGCGTTTCACCGAGAAGGAGTGAAGTCAGACCGGCGATGCGACCGCCAGTTCCCCTTGGTCGTCATCGCTCACCTGCCGCCTGGGCAGGATCAGCTTAACCCGGAGGCCCGGCTCATTGTCCTCCAGCACCACGCGCCCGTCATGGAGCTTCATGACGCCGGCGACGAGGCTGAGACCCAGGCCGTTGCCGGGCTTCGAGCGGCTTTCATCGAGACGCACGAAGCGTTCCAGCACATGCTCGCGATCCTCCGGGGCGACTCCGCTGCCGCGGTCGCTCACCGTGATCACCACATCATCACCCTCGATCCCGCCGGTGACCACGATCTCGGGCGCGCCGGTGACCGGCGTTTCGCCATATTTGAGCGCGTTGTCGACGAGATTGCTGATCGCCTGAGCCAGGAGCTGGCGATTGGCGCGAACATCGAGCTCGCCGAAAATCTCGGTCTTGAGGGTGCCGCCCTGGTCCTCGGCGAAGGGCTCATAGAGCTCGGCAACCTCATTCAGGATGACGGCGGCGTCGACCGGCTGCAGGCCTTCGCGCTGCTGGCCGGATTCGGCCTTGGCGATCGACAGCAGCGCATTGAAAGTCTGCAGCAGGCGGTCGGATTCATCGATCGTCTGCTCGAGGGCGGCCTTGAAGTCGCCCTGGGCGCCCGAGCGCAGAGCCGATTCGGCGCGTGCCTTGATGCGGGTCAAAGGCGTGCGCAGATCATGCGCGACATTGCTCGACACTTCCTGCATGCCGCGCATCAAACGCTCGATCTGGTCGAGCATCTGGTTCAGCGATTGCGCCAGGCGGTCGAGCTCATCGCCGGTGCCCTTGACCGGCATGCGTCCCGACAGATCACCCTGCATGATCGAGCGACTGGCATCGGTGATGGAATCGACACGGCGCAGGAAGTTGCGGCTGGTGAGGAGCCCGCCGCCGATGCCAAGCGCCAGCGCGATCAGCGTGCCGGTGATCAGCGTATTGCGGATGATGGTCGCGAATTGCCGCATATCCTCGATATCGCGGCCGACGACCAGGATATTGCCGCCCGGCAGCTCTGTGTAATAGACGCGCGCCCGGTGCGGCTCCATCCCGGTCGAGGTCTTTACGTTGAAGGCGAACTCCGTCCACCCCGAATCCTCGATGGCGATCTCGTCCGGCACCGACACCAGGTTGCCGGCGGCGCGCACGCCATCGGGCGTCGTCAGCAGGTAGATGGAGCCCGAATCATCGGTGGAACGGCGGCGTACCGTGTCGAGGACGCCGGTCAGCCCGCGGATGCGGTACTGGTCGGCGAGGCCCTGCACCTCGGCCCGGATGGTCTCGTCGGTCTGCCGTTCGAGCAGACCGGCGGTATTCCAGTAGATGTAAGCGAGGATGGCGCCTACCGACAGGACGAAGACAAACAGATAGAGAGCGGACAGCCTGAAGGTCGACGTGCGGAAGAGCTTCCAGAAGCTATGCCGCACGGAGCAGGTACCCAGCCCCGCGCACCGTTTGCAGGATCGGCTCGTCGAATCCCTTGTCGATCTTGGCGCGCAGGCGCGAGACATGCACGTCGATCACGTTGGTTTGCGGATCGAAGTGATAGTCCCAGACATTCTCCAGAAGCATGGTCCGCGTCACCACATGGCCGGCATTGCGCATGAGATATTCGAGCAGTTTGAACTCACGCGGCTGCAGGATGATCGGCCGGCCGGAGCGCGTCACGGTGCGGGTGAGGAGATCCATCTCAAGATCAACAGCCTTGAGGCGGGTCTGCTGCGGCCCCTGATGGCGGCGGCGCGACAGGCCTTCGATACGGGCCAGGAGCTCGGAAAAGGCGTAGGGCTTGGCGAGATAGTCGTCACCGCCGGCGCGCAGGCCCTTGACGCGCTCATCGACATCACCGAGGGCGCTCAGGATCAGCACCGGGGCCGTCACGCCCTCGGCGCGCAACGTCTGGATCATGGTGAGGCCATCGAGCCTGGGCAGCATGCGGTCGACGATCAGCACGTCATGGACCTTTTCGCGCGCCAGCGTCAGGCCCTCCTCGCCGTCGGCGGCGTGGTCGGCCACGTGACCGCTTTCGGTCAGGCCCTTGAGCAGCCAGGTGGCGGCTTCCTTATCATCCTCGATCACCAGGATGCGCATATGTTCCAAGTCATTGGCAAGCGCCGTCGGCTTAGTTGTTCCGTTCGTCATAAGTTGCATGACTCTGTTCTCGGGAAAAGCCCTGAAAAATTCGCCCGAAAGTCAGGTTGCGGAGACAGGGGGTAACCCTGCCTCCGCACCTGGAGCGCCACACGGGAGCGGGGGGAGAGAGTGTGACACTCAAGCGTCGCACGAGACGCTAACTCATCCTTCGCCGCCGGGCAGGGCGACGAAGCGCTGGCTGTCGCCGGAGCGGATCAGCATGACGATCCGCTTGCCGGCGCCCTTGACCGTGGCCAGGGCGGATTTCACGTCGCTCGGCTCGTGAACTTCCTTGCCGGCGACCTCGAGGATCACATCGCCCGGGCGGATGCCCTGCTCTTCGGCGGTGCTGCCCGGCTTCACGTCGATGACCTTGACGCCGGCGCCGTCCTCGGCGGGCGCCAGCCGCACGCCGAGCCCGGCCAGGCTGGAGCGCTCAGGCTGCGTCGCCCTGGTGTTGGACGCCTGGGTGCCGCCCGGCATCTTGCCGAGCTCCACGGGCACGACCATGGTCTTGCCGCCGCGCACCAGCGTCACATCGACCGCCTTGCCCGGCGCATAGCGTGCGACCTTCTTGGCGAGATCGCGCGGGTCGCTGACATCCTCGTCACCGACCTTGGTGATCGTGTCGCCGGTCTTGATGCCGGCCGCCAGAGCGGGCGACTTCTCGGTCACATCGGCTACGAGGGCGCCTTTCTTGTCCTTCAGGTTGAGGCCTTCGGCGATGTCATCGGTCACCGGCTGGATCTGGACGCCCAGCCAGCCGCGCGTCACCGCGCCATTGTCCTTGAGCGAGGTGATCACCTCCTTGGCGGTCGAGGCCGGAATGGCGAAGCCGATGCCGACACTGCCGCCCGAGGGCGAGTAGATGGCGGTGTTGATGCCGACCACGTCGCCGTCGAGATTGAAGGCCGGGCCGCCGGAATTGCCCTTGTTGATCGAGGCGTCGATCTGCAGGAAGTCGTCATAGGGGCCCGAGCCGATATCGCGGCCGCGCGCCGAAATGATGCCGCTCGTCACCGTGCCGCCGAGACCGAAGGGATTGCCGACCGCCATCACCCAGTCGCCGACGCGCGGCTCCTTGTCCGAGAATTTCACATAGTTGAAGGTCTTGCCGCCTTCGATCTTGATCAGCGCCAGGTCGGTCTTCGGATCGGTGCCGATCACCTTGGCACCATACTGCTGGCCGTCGCTGAAGGTCACCTGCACCTTGTCGGCCTTGCCGACGACGTGATTATTGGTCACGGCATAGCCATCGGGCGAGATCACGAAGCCCGAGCCTTGCGCAATGCCGCCATGCGGCTGGCGCGGCGACTGCGGGAACTGGTCGCGGAACTGCGGGAACTGGTTGAAGAAATCGCGGAACGGGCTGTCCGGCGGGAGGTTCGGCTGGGCCTGGCCCTGCCCCATGTCGTCGTCATCGCCGTCATCCGAATTGTCGGCGACATTGGCGAAGTTCACCTCGACGCTGACCACTGCCGGCATCACCCTGGCGGCGAGATCGGCGAAGCCTGCCTGCGGCGCGACCTGCTGGTTGGTTTCGGCGTGGACAGGCAGCGTCGGGGTAACGAGGAAATTGGCGGTGAGCGCGGTCGTGGCCAGGAGGCCGAAGGCCATCAGACCCAACACGCGGTTGCGCACTTTTGTGCTTGTTGTCATGAAAAACTCCTATGTGTCCCAAAGCGAATAACGTGATGCTGAAGCTAGGTGTCCGCGGCTTACGGCGACCTTTCGGCAAGATGAAACTTTCGTAATGTGCGGACTATTCCGGTAACGGTTGCGTGACCGTTGCGAGGAGCGCATTGATCCGTTCGATGTCGCTCGCTTTTGCCGGATCATCAAGGATCATTCCGATCCAGGCTTCGAGAATGCGATACTCGTCGGCCTTCTTGATGTTGCCACGTTTGAGGATGCTGTGAACCTTCTTCTCAATCTTGCCCTTTGCAGCATCAAGCCCGCGGCCAAACTTCTCCCTCAAGAGGCGATCCATTCTCGCCAGATGCTGCGGAGCCAGGCCACTGATTTCTTCAACATAGTCTCGATGGACCATGCGGAGTCCTCTCAGATCACCACGCTCTCGTGCCTTTCTGAGTACATCCAGCTGCATATCCTGAAACTGCCGGAGGGATTTGTTGGACCTCGTCTCATCGTAAAGATCATACGTTGTGTTACAGACAAACTCGCACCAATCGACCAGGTCATTGACTTCCTTCTGACGTTTCGGCGTCAGCTTCCTCATGGCTGATCTGTCCCAAGCCTCTGAGCCAGAGCTGCCCGCTCTTCATTGCTGAGCTCACCTTCAGCTGTTTCTTCTGGTCTCTTTCGCCGCAGATACAGCAAGGCACCCGCACCAAGCAGTAAAACAAAAGGTCCGATCCACAATATCCAGGTCTCAGGCGTGAAGCGCGGGCGCAGCAGGACGAAGTCGCCATAGCGCGCGACGATGAAGTCGACCGCCTGGTCGTCGCTGTCGCCGGCCTTGAGCCTTTCACGCAGGAGGATGCGCAGGTCGCGAGCGAGCGGGGCATTCGAGTCATCGATCGACTGGTTCTGGCAGACGAGGCAGCGCAGATTCGTCGACAGAGCGCGGGCGCGTTCCTCCAATGCCGGATCAGGCAAGATCTCATCCGGCTGCACCGCGCGCAGCGGCGATGCCAGCGCCACGAGCAGGATGAAAGCGGTGAAGAGATTTCTCATCTCATTCCGCCGCCGCGGGCTGCAATCGGCGTGCGGTCTTGGGAGCGCCGACACGGAAGCGCCGGTCGGTGAGCGAGATCACACCACCCATGAACATGATGAAGGTGCCGAGCCAGATGAGCGAGATGAGCGGGTTGAAATAGATGCGCATGGCACGCGTCCCGTCGTTCATGCGATCGCCCATCACCGCATAGAGATCGCCCGACCAGGCCTGCAGCAGACCCACTTCCGTCGTCTCCTGGCCGCCCGGCTGGAAGCGGCGTTTCTCCGAGGCCAGTGTTGCGACTTCCCGATTGCCCGCCATGACGCGGAAGCGGCCTGCATCGCCGGTGTAATTGGGACCCGTCATCGGCGCCTCGCCGAGAAAGGTCACGTCATAGCCCGCAACGCTCAAATGGTCGCCGGGCTTCATCGCCACGATGTGCTCCTCGCGCCAGGTGGTCACCGCGAATATGCCGATGACCGCAAGGCCCAGCCCCGCATGGGCGAATGTCATGCCGAGCGATGAACGCGGCAGGCCTTTCAACCGCGACCAGGAGACCGGGAAAGAGGATTTGAACAAGGCGATGCGCTCGGCGAGCTCGGCGAGCGCACCCAGCACCAGCCAGAAGCCCAGCGCTATGCCGAAAGGCGCCAGCCATGGCCCGCGCCGCGTCGCCACCAGGATCACCATGGCGATGGCGAAGGTGGCAAGGGCCGCCATCCACAGGCGCTGGATCACCGGCCAGGCCTCGGCACGCTTCCAGGTGAGGAGCGGGCCCGCCGGGACGAGCAGCAGAAGCGGCAGCATGATCAGGCCGAAAGTGAAATTGAAATAGGGCGGACCAACCGAGATCTTGTCGCCATTGATCGTCTCGAGCGCCAGCGGATAGAGCGTGCCGATGAAGACGGCCGCACAGGCAGTGCACAGCAGCAGGTTGTTGACGACAAGCCCGCCCTCACGGCTCATCGGCGCGAAGAGGCCACCCGCCTTGAGCATGGGTGCCCGCCAGGCGAAGAGCGTCAGGGCGCCGCCGATGAAGACGCACAGGATCATCAGGATGAAGACGCCGCGCGCCGGGTCGACGGCAAAAGCGTGCACCGAGGTGAGCACGCCCGAGCGCACGAGGAACGTGCCGATCAGCGACAGCGAGAAAGCGAGAATGGCGAGGAGGATGGTCCAGATCTTGAGCGCATTGCGCTTCTCGACGACGATGGCCGAATGGAGCAGTGCCGCGGCGACGAGCCAGGGCATGAAGGAAGCGTTCTCGACCGGATCCCAGAACCAGAAGCCGCCCCAGCCCAATTCGTAATAGGCCCACCAGGAGCCCATGGCGATACCGATGGTGAGGAACATCCAGGCGGCAAGCGTCCACGGCCTCACCCAGCGTGCCCAGGCGGCATCGACCTTGCCGTCGATCAAGGCGGCGATGGCGAAGGAGAAGGAGATCGAAAGGCCGACATAGCCGGCATAGAGAAAGGGCGGATGGAAGGCCAGCGCCGGGTCCTGCAGCAAGGGATTGAGGCCATTGCCCTCGATGGGCGGCGGGTTGAGCCTGAGGAACGGATTGGAGGTGGCGACGATGAAGAGCAGGAAAGCGGCACCGATCGAACCCTGGATGGCGAGCACGCGCGACTTGAGCTCGAGCGGCAGGTTGCCGCCGAACAGCGCCACGCCCGAGCCGAAGAGCGCCAGGATCAGCACCCACAGAACCATCGAGCCTTCGTGGTTCCCCCACACGCCCGAGATCTTGTAGAGCAGCGGCTTCGCCGAATGGGAGTTCTCCCACACATTGGCCAGCGAGAAGTCGGTGGTCACATAGGCATGCATCAAGGCGAGGAAGGCGATGACGATCAGCGAAAATTGCGCCAGTGCCGCAGGCGCTGCGGCGCCCATCAAAGCGCGTTCGCCGCGATGCGCGCCATAGAGCGGCAGCGCGAACTGCACGAGCGCGGTGACCAGCGCCAGGATCAGCGCGAAATGGCCGGTCTCGGCGATCAAGGGCTCGCCTCCTTGCCTTCCTTCCACACACCCTTCTCCTTCAGACGGTCGGCGACGTCCTTCGGCATGTAGGTCTCGTCATGCTTGGCGAGCACGGTATCGGCGATGAAGTTGCCCGATGCGTCGAGCTTGCCTTCGGCGACGACACCCTGGCCTTCGCGGAAGAGATCGGGAAGCTGGCCCTGGTAGCTCACGGTGATCGTCTTGATCGTATCGGTGACATCGAAACGCACGGCCATGCCCCCGCCCTTGACGATGCTGCCGATCTCGACCAGTCCGCCCAAGCGAAAGCGCTGGCCGGCCTGCACATTCTTTTCGGCGAGTTCGCTCGGCGTGTAGAAGAAGACGATCGTGTCCTTGAGCGCATAAAGCACGAGCCCCGCGGCAATGCCGAGCAAAGCAAGGCCGGCCAGGATGAGCGCGGCGCGCTTCTGCTTTCGGGTCGTGCGTGAGGTCATCATCATCGCCATTATTCGATACCGAGCTCCTTCGCCGCTTGCGAGAGAGCGGCCATCGCCGCAGTGTCGGCCTTGAACTGCTCTCTCGCCCGGCCATAGGCCGCGCGCGCCTTGTCGATTTCCCCGAGGACGGCGCGCGCCTTGATCAGGCGCTGCCAGCCTTCGAGATCGGCCGGGGCCGATTTAAGCCGCTCCTCCAGACCGTCAACCATGCCGCGGATCATATTTTCGCGATCCTCGCCGGTCATCGACTGGGCCGCCGCGACCTGCTCGTCCGACAATACCGGGGCGCCCGGAGACAAGGACGCGATCTGCGCTTCGAGCACGCCGCGCCAGGAATCATCGGGCCCGGTATCGGCAAGCAGCCCTTGCCAGAGTGTCAGCGCCTCGGCCCGCTTGCCGTCCTGCTTGAGGGCGAGGCCGGCATAGAAGCGGGCCTTGGGCGAGCGGGCGTCGAGCCTCAGCGCCTCGGCGAAGGCCTGGGCCGCCTCCTTGGGGACGAGGCCCGCATTGGCGATCACCAGCATCTCGCCAAGGTCGGCATAGGTGCCGGCATCAGGTCCCTTGAGACGCAGGATATTTTGATAGGCCCTGGCCGCATCGGCGTAACGTTCGGCGCTGCGGTAAATGGGGGCCACGACCTCCCAGCCACGCAGATCGTCGGGCTTCTCGGCCAGATGCGCCTCGGCCCTGGCCATCAGGGCCTGGACGTCATTATTGGCGACGGCATTGGCAAGCCGCTCCCGGAGCGGCATATCGGGCTGCCCCGGGGCGCCCAGCGCCAGATAAAGCGCCAGCGCAGAGATCGGAATGAAAGCAGCAGCCGCGACGGCCGCCCATCTGCCGGAGGCCCGCGCCCCGGCCGCCGGACTGTCGCGATCCGCCGCGATGAGCCGGCGGGCGATCTCGTTGCGGGCGGCCTTGGCCTCGGCCTCGGCGATCAGGCCGCGGGCGCGGTCGCGCTCGAGCTCCGCCAACTGGTCGCGAAACACCACCTCATCATAGTCGGCACGGCGCGGCCCCGCCGTGCTGCCCTTCAGCACGGGCCAGCAGACGCCCAGCACGACGCCCGCCGCAAGTACCGCAAAAATCAGGAAATTCAACATGCTCAATGGGAGTTCCGGTGGTCGCCTCGATACTAATATCCCGGGCTCGCAAAAGGGTCCGTCGCATTGTCGCATGGCAGCAATGGGGCGTCGGAAACCGGTGGAGCCCCCATGTCCCATTTGATAAAGAGCGGGCATCACTCAGAGGGGTGGCATGAAGTCCCGCTATTCGATCTTTTCCCTCGCGCGCAACGCGATGAATTACCACAAGGACTGGGAGCGCGCCTGGCGCAGCCCGGCGCCCAAATCCGAATATGACGCGGTGATCGTGGGCGCCGGCGGCCACGGCCTCGCCACCGCCTATTACCTGGCCAAGAACCACAAGCTCGCCAATATCGCGGTGGTCGAGAAGGGCTGGCTCGGCGGCGGCAATACCGGGCGCAACACCACCATCATCCGCTCGAACTATCTGCAGGATCCCTCGATCGCCATCTACGAGCTCGCCCGCTCGCTCTATGAGGACCTGTCGCGCGACCTCAATTTCAATGTGATGTTCTCGCCGCGCGGCGTGATGATGCTGTGCCAGACCGAGCATGAGTTCCGCGCCTTCAAGCGCACCGCCCATGCCAACCGGCTGGCCGGGCTCGATTGCCGGATGATCTCAGCCGAAGAAGTGAAGAAGATCGCCCCCATCATCAATGACGACCCCAATTGCCGCTACCCGATCCTCGGCGCCTATTATCAGCCGCGGGGCGGCACCGGCCGGCATGATGCGGTTGCCTGGGGCTATGCCAGGGGCGCCGACAGCCTCGGCGTCGACATCATCCAGAATTGCGAAGTCCTCTCCATCCGCCGCGATGGCGGCAAGGTGGCCGGCATCGAGACGTCCAAGGGCTTCATCAAGACGAAGAAGATCGGCGTGGTGACCGCGGGCCATGTCTCGACCATCGTGCAGACGGCGGGCTTGCGGCTGCCGATCGAGAGTCTCTGCCTGCAGGCGCTGGTGTCCGAGCCGATCAAGCCGGTGCTCGACTGCGTGGTGATGGCCAATACCGTCCATGGCTATCTCAGCCAGTCCGACAAGGGTGAGCTGGTGGTGGGCGGCGGCACCGATCCCTACAACAATTATTCGCAGCGCGGCTCTTTCCCGGCGCTCGAGCACACCGTGACGGCGCTGGTCGAGACCTTCCCGATCATCTCGCGCTTGCGGATGCTGCGCATGTGGGGCGGTATCGTCGACATGACGGGCGACCGCTCGCCGATCATCGGCAAGACCGATGTGGAAGGCCTTTATGTCAATTGCGGCTGGGGCACCGGCGGCTTCAAGTCCATACCGGGCTCGGGCTTCGTCTTCGCCGATACGATCGCCAACGACCGCCCGCATCCGATCGCCGAGCCCTTCGGCCTCAACCGCTTCATCGAGGGCCGCCTGATCGACGAAAGCGTCGCGGCGGCGGTGGCGCATTGATGACGACAACCCTGAGGAGCCAGCGCCCATGCTGATCGTTCACTGCCCGGTCTGCGGCGCCGAGGGCGACGAGACGGATTTCCATTATGGCGGCGAGGCGCATATCAGGCGCCCGGCCACGCAGGATCCCACGACGGTCAGCGATGCGGCGCAGCGCGACTATCTCTTCATGCGCCGCAATCCCAAGGGGCTGCATTTCGAGCGCTGGCGCTGCGACCGCGGCTGCGGCAAGTGGTTCCATGCGGTGCGTGATACGGTGACCATGGATTTCAAGGCCACTTACGGCATCACCGAACTGCCGCCGCGCGAATTGATGGAAGCGGCAAGCGGGGAATGGGCGGCGTTCTTCAAGGACAAGCTCGACGCGGCGAAGCCCTCGCGCAAAGGAAAGTCATCATGAGCGGCAAGCCCTATCGCCTGGCGCAAGGTGGCCGCCTGATCGACCGTTCGAAGAAGGTGAGCTTTACCTTCGATGGGCAAAGCATGACGGGCTTTGCCGGCGACACGGTCGCCTCGGCCGTGCTCGCCAATGGCCAGCGCGTCTTCGGCCGCAGCTTCAAGTATCATCGCCCGCGCGGCGTCGTCGGCCTCGGCTCGGAAGAGATGAATGCGCTGGTCGGCATCGGCGAAGGTCCGCGCCACGAGCCCAATCTGCGCGCCCCCCAGGTCGAGCTGCATGACGGGCTTATCGCCCAAAGCCAGAACCGCTGGCCGTCGCTCAATTTCGATATCGGCGCGCTCAACAGCAAGCTCTCGCGCTTCATTCCCGGCGGCTTCTACTACAAGACCTTCATGTGGCCGCAGGCCTTCTGGAAGCATGTCTATGAGCCGATGATCCGCCGCGCCGCCGGTCTCGGCAAGGCGCCCGCCGGAAGCGATCCCGACACCTATGAGCATATGCACGCGCATTGCGACGTGCTGGTCATCGGCGCCGGCATTGCCGGGCTCGCCGCCGCCGAAGCGGCGCAGGCCGCCGGCGCCCGCGTCATCATCTGCGATGAGACCCCGCGTTTCGGCGGCGTCGCCGATCTTTCCGCCGGCACGATCGATGGCGCGCCGCAGCTCGACTGGGTGCACACCCGCGCCAAACTCCTCGCCGAAGCCGGCAATGTCCATGTGATGACGCGCACCACGGCCGTCGGCCACTGGCACCACAATCACCTCATGCTGTTCGAGCGGGTGAGCGACCACGACCCCGAGGGCCTCGCCAGGGGCACGCCACGGCATCGCTTGTGGAAGGTGCGCGCGAAGCACGTCATCCTCGCCACCGGAGCGCTGGAACGGCCGATCGCCTTCGCCAATAATGACCGGCCGGGCATCATGCTCGCCACGGCGGCGCGCGGCCTCGTCGAGCGCCATGGCGTGGCGCCCGGCATGAAGGGCGTGGTTTTCACCAATAATGACGATGCCTATCTGACGGCCCTTTCGCTCAAGCGGGCGGGCGTCGCCGTCGCCGGCATCATCGATGTGCGCCAGGGAACCGACAGCGCCGCGGCGCGCGATGCGCGCAATGCCGGCATCGAGATCATTCCGGGCCATGCGATCGCCGGTGTCGAGAGCGGCTATGGCGGCTTGAGCCTCAGCGGCGTCAAGATCGCGCCCTGGCGCAAGGGCCAGGGCCGCGTCGTCAATGAAAGCCGGCTCGCGTGCGATTTCATCGCCATGTCGGGCGGCTTCAATCCGGTGGTCAATCTGTGGTGCCACAATGGCGGCAAACTCACTTTCGACAGCGGGCTGCAGAGCTACCGGCCCGGCAAGCATCACGACCGCATCCAGGCGGTGGGTGCCGCCAATGGCACGATGGATCTCGCAGCCGCCCTTGCCGAGGGCTATGCCGCGGGCGAAGCGGCGGTAAAGGATGGCGAGCCCAAAGCGGGCCGGTCCAAGGCCGAGTCCGCGCCGCAGAGGCCGCTGGAGCCGATCTGGTTCTCGCCCGCCACCGGCAAATACAATGAAGGCAACAAGCACTTCATCGATTTCCAGAACGATGTGACGGCTGCAGATCTCGAGCTCGCCCAGCGCGAGGGCTATGAATCGGTCGAGCATACCAAGCGCTATACGACCTTCGGCATGGCGACCGATCAGGGCAAGACGTCCAATCTCAACGGGCTCGGCGTGCTCGCCGAAGCGACCGGCAAGACGATCCCCGAAATCGGCATCACCACCTTCCGGCCGCCTTACACGCCCTTCTCCTTCGGCTCGATCGCGGGCTCGCTCACCAAGAACCTGTTCCTTCCCGTGCGCCGCACGCCGATCTTCCGCTGGCACAAGGCGCAGAACGCCGTCTTCGAGCCAGTCGGCCAGTGGCGGCGCGCTTACACTTATCCGCGCGCCGGCGAAGACAAGCACCAGTCGATCAACCGTGAGATCCTCGCCGTGCGCAACAAGGTCGGGCTGCTCGATGCCTCGACGCTCGGCAAGATCGAGATCAAGGGTCCGGATGCGGCGGAGTTCCTCGACCGCGTCTATACCAACATGTTCTCGACGCTGAAGGTCGGACGCTGCCGCTATGGGCTCATGATGAACGAGCTCGGCTTCCTCATCGATGACGGCGTCACCGTGCGCCTCGGCGACGATCACTTCCTGATGCATACGACATCGGGCGGCGCCGACCGGATCGCGGCCTGGCTCGAAGAATGGCTGCAGACGGAGTGGACGCAGTACAAAGTGTTCGTGACGCCGGTCACCGAGCAATGGGCGCAGTTCGCCATTGCCGGACCCAAGGCGCGCGAGGTGCTGTCCAAGCTCGGCCCCGATTTCGATATCTCGGCCGAGGGCTTCGCGCATATGGCGATGAAGCAAGGCAAGCTCGGCTCCCATCCGGTGCGCATCTACCGCATCAGCTTCTCGGGCGAACTTTCCTATGAAGTGGCGACGCCGGCCAATCTCGGACGCGGCCTGTGGGATGCGATCCTTTCCGCCGGTGCTGAATTCGGTATCGAGGCCTATGGCACCGAAGCCTTGCACGTTCTGCGCGCCGAAAAGGGCTATATCGTCATCGGCGATGAGACCGACGGCACGGTGACGCCCGGCGATGTCGGGCTCGACGGGCTGGTGTCGAAGAAGAAGGCGGATTTCATCGGCAAGCGTTCGCTCGAGCAGTCTTTCCTGAGAAGTGCGGGCCGCAAGCAGCTGGTCGGCCTCCTGACCGAGGATCCGAAGGACGTGCTGCCCGACGGGGCCTATGCGGTGAGGGCCGTCAAGGACAAGCCACCGATGGAGATGATCGGCCAGGTGACGTCGACCTACTACTCTCCCACCCTCGACCACTCGATCGCCATGGCGCTGATCGAGAATGGCCGCAGCCGCATGGGCGAGACGCTCTCCTTCCCGCTCGATGACAAGGTGGTGAAGGCAAAGATCACCGATCCGGTCTTCTATGACAAGGAAGGGAGCCGTCAGAATGTCTGAGGCCCAGCTCGAAACGGCGCTCACGGGGCGCGAGGCTCCGGGCGACCTCGCGATCGAGATCCGCGAGCTCACCACGCGCGGCATGATCGATCTCAGGGGCGATGCCGGCGACGGCAAGTTCATGGCCGCGGCCAAGGATGTGCTAGGCCTCGATCTGCCGACGGCACCGCGCACCAGCGCCGCCTGGGGCGAGGTGCAGGCTTTGTGGCTCTCGCCCGACCAGTGGCTCATCCTGTGCCCCAGGGCCAGGACGGAGGAACTCCTGGCGGCGCTACGCCAGGCCCTGGC
Source organism: Taklimakanibacter lacteus (assembly GCA_003576695.1). Lineage (GTDB taxonomy): Bacteria > Pseudomonadota > Alphaproteobacteria > Rhizobiales > Aestuariivirgaceae > Taklimakanibacter > Taklimakanibacter lacteus. The sequence continues at coordinate 19,658 of QOZQ01000017.1, read as the reverse complement.
CCAAATCCATTCCTTCGCCGTCGATGTCTCCGACATGCGCACGATCATCCGGCTGGAAGGCCATGCAGCCCGCTCGGTCCTGCTGAAAGGATGCTCGCTCGACCTCCTGTCGCCGGATTATGCGGCCGGAACGGTGCGCCGGCTGCGCTTCGCCGAGATCGCAGCCCTCCTCCACATCGTCAGCGAGAGGCCGGACGTCCTCGATCTCTATGTGTTCCGGTCCTATGCGGATTATGCGTGGGAATGGTTCCTCGCCAATGGCCGCGCGGTGGCGGCCATCCAGCCTTTCGGGCAGCAAGCGGTTCCAGCGGTCTAGCCGCCTCCCTTAAGCCCGCCGCACGGATGCGGTGGGCTGTCATTTGCGGGAAGCTCGCGCCTCCTCGCGTGGGAGCCTGCCTCCCAATTCGATCTTGCCGAAATGCCCTCGCCCACGCATCGGGAGAGCCGTCGCCTCGCCGATAATGCCGGCCTCGTACAAATAGAACTTGCCGGCGGCCTGGAAGAAGGCTTCGGCGTCTTCCCCGGTCAGGAAGAAGATATCGGCCCGGCGCGTCTCACCGGCCCGCACGGGGTATTTGTTATAGAAATTGATGCGGCATTCGCAGGCAGACGCTTCGTCCGGCTTAACCTTGCAGCCACAGCCATAGCCGATATCGGTAATCGGCTCCTTCCTGCCCCCCGCCGCTTCGGCGTAGAGCACCACCTCGACCGTAAGCATCACGCTTCCCCCGTGATACAGGCTGCGCTCCGGCATACACCCAGGCAGCCGCTTTCCAAGAGCGCTATTGATTCCGCGGTCAATAACCGAGGTCAAGATAACCATAGTCTAATACTGCGCGTATCCTTTATGACGGCGCACGCCACGATTGCACGCTGACCGCGAGTACAAAGGCCGGCGGCACCGCCAAAAAAAACTGCACGGTTCCGAAGAACCGCGCAGCTTGCGTCACACCTCAGATCCAAATCGGAGCGTTTTCCGTGTCGCCAGGGTCCGAAGACCCGAGCGGAAAGCGCTTAGAGACCCGCGAGCTGAGCGAGGACACGGCAGACTTGCACCGCGTCACGGCTGTAGCTGGCCGGCGAACTCAGGACAGAGCCACACTTCTTCTTGAGCTGGCGCCGCTCGTAGGACGACAGGCTGGCAATCTCGTTGCCGATGCCACCGTTGCTGCCGCCGCCATTGCCGCCGCCGCCACCGCCGCCACCGCCACCGCCACCGCCGCCATTGCTGCCGCCATTGCTGCAGCTACCGACGCACAGGCCGACATTGACGCCGCTGGTGCCAACCTTGGCCTTCGTCTTGACGTTAAGTCCAAGAGCATTCGCCTTGGCCTTCACGCCGACGAGCTGGCCATTCTTGTTCAGCAAACCGACGCCGGCCTTGGCCTTCACCGCGTTGAGCACATTGGCCTTCACCTTGATCTTGAGGCCCTTCTTGGTGGAGAGGCCGACGCCCACTTTGGCGACACCGGCATTCACGCCAATGCCCTTGCCATTGTTGTTGTTGATAAGGCCGCCACCGCTGCCGCCCAGAAGGCCGCCACCGCCGCTGGCCGTTTGACCGCCAGTCAGGCCGCCGCCGGTAACGCCGCCGACCACGCCGCCAACCGCACCGGTCACGCCGCCCACGACGCCCCCGACGGCTCCGGTAACGCCGCCGACCACGCCGCCGACCGCGCCACCGAGCCCGCCGAGCCCGCCGCCGCCACTAAGTCCGCCGTCACTGTTGCCGGCCTGAGCCGGGACAGCCATGCTGGCCAGCACAATGATTGAAGCAGTCGCCGCCAATATCTTAATTCTTCCTGCCGTATTCATATTTCACCTCGCCGTTTTGAGAGATTAACTTTTTGCTACGTCCACTCTCATCTTCAGTTTCAGACGCGTGATCGAGACTATATGCGCATCTGAGGCGAAAACTATACTTAGGTTAACTTACTATTAACAAATCTATATTTGAGTATATTAGAATTTTATTTGCGTTTTATTGTAGTTAATATTCCCTTACCGCGATGACATTCCCTATTGCGGAAAACATTGTCGCGAAATCGCAACAAAAGGCCTCTTCGTCAGGAAAGAACGAGGAATGCTTTGCGGAGACCGGAAAACTGTCCAAGAAATCCAGGCCTGATTCAGGGCCGGAACGTGGAAAATATTTTAGGCGGGCAGGGAAATGGCCGGAGTCCCCCGATTACCGGGTGCTTACCGACCCCGCGAATCAGAGATTCATATCGAATAGGTTCACGCCGACAGGAGGAATTGAATTAAATCCTCGGGAATCGAAACACTTCCGGGACACCGGATTGCAGAGAATTTTAACTGAGGCGTTAAACAGTCACGGCACGAGAGCCATTTTCAGGCAGAGCGCGACGAAACCCAGTCGAGAAGCTTGTCGAAGCCGCCGAACGGATAGAGATGGGGTGCGGCAATGCCGAGCTCCGGCTTTTCAAAATGGAGCTTCGCCAGATTCTCGACAAAGGTATCCGGGCTTGAAACCGTCAGCAGCTTGGTCACATTCAGCGCCTGCTTGCGGATGAAGCGGGCCGAATTGCCGACGCCGCACATGGCGGCATATTTGACCAGGGTCTTGATGGTCGCCGGCCCCGGCACGCCGACATGGACCGGCAGGGTGATGCCGGCATCACGCAGGCCCTTGGCCCAATAGGCCACCGGCCCCGCCTCGAACAGAAACTGGGTGGCGATATAGCCATCGATATTGTGGGCGGCGAGATAGGACTGCTTCGCCTGGAGCGCCTCGATGAGCGTCGCCTCGCCCTTCGCCTTGATGATATCGGGATTGCCTTCCGGATGGCCGGCCATGCCGATCCTGCGGATGCCATGTGCCTGGAAGAGGCCGGTCTCGAGCAACTGGATCGCCGCATCATAGATGCCGAGCGGCTGCGGGGCGCCGCCGCCAAGGACAAGGGCTTGGCGAACCTGGCCGCGCTCGGCCAGCGCCGCGAGACGGCTGTCGAGATCATCCCGGTCACGCACGAAGCGGGCGGGGATATGCGGCACGGGCTCGAGACCGGCGGCGCGGATGGCGGCCACCGCGTCGATCTGCAAGGCGATGTCCGCCGGGTCGATCAAAGCCACATAGACGCAGGTGCCCTGCGGCAGCCTGTCCCTAAGCAGGCCAATCCTTTCAACCTGCTTGGGGGTGATCTCGATCGAGAGCCGCGCCAGAAAAGCCGCAACGAGGGCCGGCATGCTGCTCTCTTCAACCTTGAGCTTCGAGAACATGTTCAAAGCTTTAACTCCGGATGGGCGGGAACGGGACTGGCCAAGCATTAACCGCCCTGCGGCCCGGCGCATGAGAATTTGCGACACGGGCAATCTCGGTTGCGACCGACCATCCCCGCCCTTGTCGTATTCGTGCCTCGCGATGACGCTGATGGACAAAGGCGTAGATTGGTACTATGGGGCCAGAACCAAGGTACGGATCCCCATGTTTGGCGACAAGCCCCAGGAATGGCCGCAGAAATTTGCCTTCATCATGGTGCCGGAGTTCACCATGATGCCGGCGACCGCGGCCATCGAGCCACTCCGGCTCGCCAATCGCTGCGCCGAGAAGCCCCTGTACAAATGGGCGATGCATTCGGTCGACGGCAAGCCGGTCGCCGCATCCAATGGCATCCTCGCCATGGTCGACGGCGACCTCGACCAGATCAACGAGCATGACACAGTCATCGTCTGCGGCGGGCTCAACATCCAGCACCATGTCGACAAGCGCCTCGTCAACTGGCTGCGCAAGGCGGCGCGGCGCGGCATGGACATCGGCGCCGTCTGCACCGGCGCCCATATCCTCGCCGAGGCGCACATACTCGACGGCTACCGCTGCACCATCCACTGGGAGAACCTCCCCGGCTTCTCGGAAGCCTTCCCGGAGATCGAGGCGACCGGCGGGTTATTCGAGATCGACCGCGATCGCTTCACCAGTGCGGGCGGCACCTCGGCGCTCGACATGATGCTGGCGCTCATCGCGAGCCAGCATGGCCCCGACCTCGCGGCCAACGTCGCCGAGCTGGTGCTGCATTCGCCCATCCGCCACCACAGCGAGCATCAGCGCATGTCGCTGCCGGCGCGCATCGGGGCGCGCCATCCCAAGCTCGTCGGCATCATCGAGGAAATGGAGAGCAATCTCGAAGAGCCCTTGTCGCCCAGCGTGCTCGCGCGCCAGGCCGGCCTGTCGGCACGCCAGCTCGAGCGCCTGTTCCGGCGCTATCTCGACCGCTCGCCCAAGCGCTACTATCTGGAATTGCGGCTCAAGAAGGCGCGCTCGCTTCTCCTGCAGACCGATATGTCGGTGATCAACGTGGCGCTGGCCTGCGGCTTCTCCTCGCCGTCGCATTTCTCCAAATGCTATCGCGCCTTCTATGGCCGCACACCCTATCGCGAGCGTGGCGTGCCGGTCCTCGTCGCGACCGGAAGCTGACCGCGCCGTTACTCAGCGCATAGTCGCCTGAGCAGGTCCTCGCAGCGGCGCAGTTGCTCTTCGGTCACGAACTCGTCCGGCTTGTGCGCGACCGCGATGTCGCCCGGACCGCAGATGCTCAGTAGGTGATCGTGACGACAACCGTGTCGCTATAGGTGCCGGCTGACGGCGTGGCTTGCGGCGCGACGCGGCCATAGACGGTATAGCTCTGTGTGACGCCCGAGCCCGTCCCGGTCGGCATCGTGCCTGCCGTGTCGCCCCAGCCTTGCGTCCTGCCGACATCGCGATAAAGGCCATAGGTGATGAATTCCCCGCTTTTCACCATGCGCCGGGTGGTCGGGGTGAAGCTTCCTACCGAAAGGCCGGCGCTGTAGTCGGTCGACTGGGTGCAGGTCACGCTCACCTGCCCCGTTGCATCGACATTGGCGCCGAGCACTCCGACGGTGCCGAAATTGACGCTCTGAGTCGTCACCGTGCAGTTCTTGGCAAAGGTCGCCTCGACGGTGAAGGGCGCCTGCGGGGAAGATGTGATCAGATAGAGTCCCGGACAGCCGAGCAGGCCGATACCGGCCCGGATCAGCGTATGGGATCCGGCAAAGCTCGACGTGTAAGTACCGGGCGGCGAGGCCTGCTGCGATCCGAAGAGACGGAAATAGACCGGTTGCGATGTCGACGTCGACGCTGTGCCAAGCAGCGGGACCGTGACACTCATGGTCAGTGGCGGAACCGTGCCCAGTGCCGGGAAGGACACATGGCCCCACGGAACGGTACGCGCCGCGTCCTGATAGATGTTGTAGTTGAGCGTACCGCCACCGCTGCGCACAAGCTGGCGGGTGCCCGACACCGATCCGCCGCTGCCCTCGCCGATATTGGGGCATACCGTGATGTTGAGCAGCGCCCCGACCGCGCCGTCGAGCGTGTTGACGGTACAAGTGACATCGAGCGTCGATGACGCGTCGACGGGGCCGCCCGAGAGAATGTCGATGCCGGAAAATACCACCGGCGAACCGATGCTGGCGGTGCAGGTCATGGCGTCCGCCCGCCCGGCGGTGAGAACCGTCATCAGGGCCAGCAGTATGAGCCACATGCCTGTGCACCTCATTGGCAGAGGACTCCCGATATCAGCTTCTGCTCGCCTGCGGCTTTGTAGAAATCGAAGCGCGCATGACACGTGCTCCCATCCATGAGATCGATGGTGACGGCGTTCGAGGGTGAGAGGCCGGTGAGATAGGCCTCGCCGTCATAGCCGACGATGAACTCCTCGCCGCCCTCGGCGCTGCGGCCCGCCAGCCCGGCATCGAGAGGACGACCGCCGGCATCGATGAACCGGACGAGGGCGGCACGGCCATCCGCCTTGGCCCTGAAGGACACGACGATGCCGGTCTTGTCGGCCGGCACGACGATCCGGCTGGTTTCCGGAATGTCGGCGTCGACCGGAAGATTCGCGGGATCGATGGCGATCCGGTTCCTTTCATAGGCGCTGAGACGCGGAACAATCACCTTGCCCGAACGGCCCGACCGGCCGACGGGCCGATTGGCGGCGCTGACCTCCACATCCGGCGCGCCGACATCGACAACGGCAAAAGAATCATCGATCTCGCGCGCGAAGAAGACGTCGCCGCCGGCGGCGATGACGGAGCCGCGCAGCTGGGCGGCCAGGTTCACGCTCCTGCCATATTGCCGGGCGCCGGCCTCCAGCCGCGCATGGCGGCCCACATAGCTTGCCGCGGCGCGTGAATTCACTTCCTCGCCAAGGCCCGCGTGGATGCGCCAACCGACGCTCCCCTCGATATCCTGGTCGGGCTTAACCGCATCGACAAAAGCATTGGTGTGGCCACCTGCATATTCGAGACCGGCGCCGGCACTGATATTGCCACCCAATTGCATCGAGATGCCGGCATAGACGCCGACCTCATCACTGTCGCCGAGATCGGCATAGGCGGTGGCGAAGAGCGTGGAGTCGGCGAAGAACGGCCGATCATAGGACAGGCCGACAATCTCGGATTCATCGGCAGCGTTCTTGATGTGGGTAAAGCTCAGATTGAGCGAGGATGCATCGACAAAAAGCGGGATCGAGAGGGAGATCTGGTCGAGCGCGCGGGGCGGGGTGGCCGAGAAGAAATGCAGGTCCTCCTTGAAGCCGTCGGCAGTCACCGACGCGAGGTCATTATAGTCCTCGAAGCTGCGCTGGCTGCGCAGGAAGAGCCGCCAATCGCCAAAGGCGGTTTCGAGCGAGCCGGCGATGAGGAAGCCCTGCTCGCCATCGACGCCACTCCAGGCGCCGGCGATGCTGCCGACGCCCCAGCCGCCGAGGCCAAGGACGATGCCAGCGCCGCCGTTCAAAAGACCGGCGCCACCTTCGCCATGGGCCTCGAGCGTCAAACGGTCGCTCAAGCCATAACGCCAGCTGGCGCTGGCGATCGCATCACCGTCGTAGGAGTCGGACGAGATGCCGTAGTCAGTGCGCGCAAAGCCCGCTTCGACGGCATAGTCGGCAAGCCCCGGCCGCAGCAGCCGCGCGGAGGCGTAGAATGCAACCTCGGTCTCTGTCTCCTGGCCCGTGGCTGTGTCGCGCACGACGACGCGCGCAAGGCCGGGACCGGTGACGGCGGGAAGATTGTCGACCACGAAGGGACCGCCGGGTATGTCATTTGCATAGCTCCTGACACCATTGACATAGATCTCGAGCGCGGAAGGCACGGCCGCGGATCCGGAGAGCTCCGGTATCGGCAGCGTCACCAGGTCGGGCCGCAGGGCGAAATTGCGGCGGACCTGCAGGCCGCCCATGCGGATCGGCCGCGTCCAGGCAAGGCCGCTCGAAATGAAGTCGCCCGCGACATAGGTCCTGAGGCTGCCGGGGTCGGAATAGACCCAGGCCGTGTCCAGCCGGGTCACATATTCACCGGGCTCGCGGGTACTGCGCGCCGAAAAGGAGCTGTCGAGCGTTCCCCAGGGCGTGAAGACGCGGCCATCGAAATATCCGAAGGCGCCACTATAGTCCGGCAGATGCGTATAGTCGGTGGTGTCGAAATTGGCCGTCAGCGCATAGTTCACCAGCGCGCCAAAACCGCGCTCGGCCGCGGGGCGTGTTTCATCGCGGCTTTCCGCCCCGAGCCGGCGGGGAATGCGCTGCCTGTCGCCCGCCGTGAACCTGATCGCCTGGGCGGCCTCGTCATATTCATGGCTAACGCCCGGAAGCCGGCCAAGCTCGATCATGCCATCCGCCGCACGCGCGGCATCCACCGGCACGAGTCCCAGCTCGCTCAGCTCGTCTGCAGTCGCGCTGAGCGCGCCGTCCGGTGCGCGCCGGAACGACCCGATCAGGCCCGTCGAGACACCATTGATGAAGGTTTCAAGCTGCAGCAAGACAGGTCCTTCCACAACAGGAGACGCTGCGAGAGGCTGCATTTCGGCGGCCTTCGTCCATGAGCTCTCCTGCACATCGGCCGGCGCCAATCGATCGGCCTTCGCCAGCTCGTTCGATTGAGCGGCGGTCGTCGACAGGCCCAGAACTGCAAGTCCGACGGCAAGAGCTTTATGGAGACGGCTTGACCAAGCTCGTTCCATGGAAGGGTCCACCCTCTCCCAGTCCTGCGATCTCAAGTCCGCTGCCCGCCGCCACGTTGCCGGGGATCGTCCAGCTCATGGCCGAATGGCCAAGCACGTAACCGGCCAGGCCGTTGATGCGGCGAAGCACCTTGCCTGATGTCGTCTTGACGACGAGATTGGCCAGCTTGAAGCGGCGGTCGCCGTCATTGCGGGCGGTGATCACCAGCCCACGCTTCGTTCGCGCCGCCGTCCACCCGATCACCGGCGGGCGTTCATCGCCCATCCGGAAGAACACCGGGATCGAATGCCGGATGACGAGATTGACCTGGTTGGCCTTCCTGGCCCTGGGCTCCGGCAGCTGATCTATCAGGAGCCGGTAGCTTTCCTCGCCCGCCGCCGGGCGCTTCAGCAAGCGCACGACACGCACGGTATAATCCGTACCCGGAGCAATTCTGAGCATGGGCGGACTTGCCACCACATCGCGCGTCGGCTCCAGCTGATCCTTGCCGTCAACCTGGGTCCAGCGGAAAACCCGCAGCTGGACCCGCACCGGCTCGCTGCCCGGCGTCTGCAAGGTCACCGCGGCGGTGTTGCCGGAGGCCGCCCTGTCGATCAGGATGGGCGACACGCTGATCGACGCGGCATCTGCATCCGGCCGGCCGGCAAGGCACGCCGTGGCGAAAAGGACGAATACCCCGAAATGGCGCAACATGAGCAAGGATCAATAGCTGACCGTGACCAGCACGGTATCGTCATAGGTTCCGGCCGGAGGCGTCGTCTGGCTGGCGACGCGGCCATAGACGTCGATGGTCTGGGCGCTGCCCGTGCCCGTGCCGGTCAGGGTATCGCCGCTGGCGAGGTCGCCCCAGTTCAAGGATCGACCGGAATCTCGGTAGAGCTGATAGGTGACCGTGGCGCTGCCCGGCCCCGTCATCTTGCGGGCGGCAAGAGTGGCGCCCGAGCCGGTGCCAGCGCCCAGGCCTATCGTATAGGGTGCACTGGTGGTGCAGGTGACCGAGATGTTGCCGGTGGCATCGAAATTGGCGTTCAACACGCCATGGCTGCCGAAATTGACCGGCGATGTCGCCCCGGCGGTGCATTCATTCGTGATGGTGATCGTGACGCTCAGATTGCTGGTCACTTCAGCGGCCTGAATCGCCGTCGCAAAACCGGCAAGAGAAACCAGATATGCCAGGCACCGTGATGCTTTCCACATGACACCCTCCCGGGAAATTGGATTTCCTTAGGGCGAAATATGAATCAGCTTTGTTATCAAAGTATTTCTGCAAGAAACAGCAATCTAACCTTCTCTCACCGAAGTATTTCAGAATACAGAATCACCAACAGCAATGAGAAATACTTCACGCTGGATGAATCGCGCCCGGAATGTGGAAAGGCCTAGGCTGACCGGTCATGCCAAATTCAAAAGGGAGCGGGTCCCTTAGAACCCGCTCCCCCGATAGGGGTGCGCCCGCGACCGGGGGCAATTTGCAGACAGCACCCTACCGAACTTGTCTGTGCGACCAAAAATTGAAACGTCCGTCCCTGTCCTGAATTTTGTGCATCTGCTGCTCTCTGGATAGGGGTCCAACGAAAATATAATACATATTCCCAAAATCAAATAATTTTCAGCATTTTACGCCAATGGCTCCCCCTCCAGCGCCTGACCTTGCCCTGTTTTCGGCGCGCAGTTCAGGCACTTATGACAATAGAAATTTGCGCAGGGGCAAATGTAGACTTTAGTCGCAAGCTAAACCACAGCCGGAAGTCGCAGCTTGACTGCAAGACCACCCAAGTTTGACTTATCTAATCTTATGCCGCCACCGTACATTGCAGCCGTCTCGGCCACGATGGAGAGCCCCAGTCCGGAACCCGGCTTTGTCTCGTCAAGGCGCCGGCCCCGCACCGGCGGCTCTTTCAGCTTCTCCGGCGGCAGGCCCGGACCGTCATCGCCCACCACCACATCGATCCACAAACGGCCATCGGGTGGCGCATCCATGCTGGGCCCGACCGCGACATTCACCTGTCGGATTGCCCATTTGCAGGCATTGTCGAGCAGATTGCCCGCCATCTCTTCGAGATCTTGCTTTTCACCGCGGAATTTGGTGCCGCGCGGAACCTCCACCGTGATCTTGACGCGCTTGTCGAGATGGATGCGTTCCAGCGTGCGCGCCAGTGCGGCCAGCACCGGCTCCACCTCGGTAATCGATCCGAGCGTCTGGGCGCGCGCGGCGCGCCTCGCACGATCGAGATACATGCTGACCTGGTCACGCATCACACTGGCCTGCTCCGACACCTTGTCGGCGAGGGCGCCCGGCTGCAGTTTCGCCTCGTTGTTGAGAACGCTGAGCGGCGTCTTCAGCGCATGGGCCAGATTGCCGACCTGGGTGCGGGCGCGCTCGACGATCTCGGAATTGGCCTGGATGAGAAGATTGAGCTCGTCCGAAACCGGCTGGATCTCTTCGGGGTAGGAGCCTTCCAGCCTTTCCGCCCGGCCCTCGCGAATCGCCGTCAGCTTGGCCTGCAGGGTGCGCAGCGGCCGCAGGCCGAAACGGACCTGGACAAGGATGGCCACCAGAAGGCCAAGCCCCAGCAGCGTCAGCATGGCGACCAGCGTCTGGCGGAAGGCGGTGGCCTCGGCCTTCAGCTCGTCGAAATTGCCGGCGACCAGAAAGGAATATTGATCGGCCTTGTCGAACAGCTTGTAGCGCTGCTCCATGACGCGCAGCCGCGTGCCATTCACGTCATCCAGATAGAAATGCGCGATACCATCGGAGTCCCGCATGGCCAGGTTTTCAGCGCTCGGCACCAGACGCTTCTCCAGAAGCGAAGGCGAGGCCAGATCGGCCATGCCCCGCTTGGGCGGCGTCACCTGCCAGTACCAGCCGGACAGCGGCAGCGTGAAGCGCGTGTCGGCAAGCTCGCTCTGGATGCCGGGCGAGCCGTCGCGCTTGACCTCGACATTGGCGAGAAGGCCATCCATCACGGCGCGCAGCCTTGCGTCGAAATTGCGCTCGAGCGCTGCCTGAAACAGGCTCGCCAGCAGCACGGCGGCGCTGACCAGCAGGATGATGGCGACGATGGCGGAAGAGACGACGAGCCGGAAGGCGAGTGAGTTACGCCGCATCATCCGGCTCGGACACGCAATATCCCATGCCGCGGATGGTCCTCAACACGTCGACGCCGAGCTTCTTGCGCAGACGGCCGACGAACACCTCGATGGTGTTCGAATCACGATCGAAGTCCTGATCATAGAGATGCTCGACGAGCTCGGTGCGTGACACCACCTTGCCCTTGTGGTGCATGAGATAGGCGAGCAGCCGGAATTCAAGCGAGGTGAGCTTGATGGCGTTGCCGTCGACGGTGACGCGGGCACTCTTGGTGTCGAGGAGCAGCGGACCGCAGGCAATCTCGCTCGAGGCATGGCCGGCAGAGCGGCGCAGCAAAGCACGCACCCGCGCCAGCACTTCTTCCATGTGGAAGGGCTTGGCGACGTAATCATCGGCGCCGGCATCGAAGCCCTGCACCTTGTCGCTCCAGCGGTCGCGGGCGGTCAGGATCAGCACCGGCATCTTCTTGTCGTTGCGGCGCCATTTCTCGAGCACGCTCACCCCGTCGAGGACGGGGAGGCCCAAGTCGAGGATGACGGCGTCATAGGGCTCGGTCTCGCCCAGATAATGGCCTTCCTCGCCATCCTTGGCGGTATCGACGACATAGCCCGCATCGGTGAGCGCCGTCACAAGCTGACGGTTCAGATCAGGATCGTCTTCAACGACGAGTAGCCTCATGGTTATCCCCTGCTCACACCAGGCTCGAATCCGGGCTCAGTTCTGCACCGCGCCCGTCTCGCCATCAACTCGAATCTTCCTGACCCTGTCCTCGACCCTGATCGTGGCAACGAAGTCTCCGCTCGGCAAAGTCACCAGCTTGAGAACCTTGGCGGTCGGCATTACTGCCATGATATTCCTGGTTATGATGGAGGGCGGGACGGTCGGGCGAATGATCGGCGCCTTGTTGACCTTGGGCTGGATGCGGAGCTGCGGCGGCTTCACCTGAATCTGGAGGTTCGGAGACTGCGCGAACGCAGGCTCTCCGCCAGCCAGCATCATCACCGCAAGGGCGACTATGGTGAGTTTCCGACGCATCCTCGATCCTTCCTGCGCCGAAACTACGCGCTGCAACATGAACCTCGCATGAATAGTTGAGCTGTCTGGTCAGCCGCCCGTAAACCCGCGCAAAATAGGGGGTTTTTCGAGATTTTCTCACGCTTGCGTGAAGCAGTTCGCAGCCCGCAGATAAGCCGCTCCGGGCACCGCAAAACGGTATCCGCTGCGGTAAATCCAGGCAAATTCGACTGAACCTGCCGAAGCGCGAAACAGCGTGGCGAAAAGCTCCTTCCCGGACGTCCGGTCGCTATCCGAAGAGCGCAATGCCGCTCTGCGTTCGTGCTATGAGGGAGCATGCCCCCGTCATCGCCCTACCTCCTGATGCCCCTTACGCCCGCGGCGCCGGGATTTGGCGATCTGCTCGCGGAAAGCCGGCGCGGCGGGTTCCGGATGCTGGAGCGCCTCAGGGACGGATGGGCAAGCGGCAGCAACCGTTTCGAGCAGCGCGGCGAGATCCTGCTCGGCGCCTTTACCGGCACCAGGCTCATCGGCGCCGGTGGGCGGACGATCGATCCTTTCGCAGGCGATCGCGAGACCGGCCGCGTCCGTCATCTCTATGTAGCGGAAGCGTTTCGCAGGGCGGGCATCGGCCGCTTGCTGGTGGACGGCATTCTTGCCGATGCCGGCGCCTATTTCAGGCGCCTGCATGTGCGGGCGCCGGCAGACGCCTTCGGCTTCTACGAGCATCTGGGTTTCAGACCTGTCATGGGCATCGACACGGTCACCCACGAGATGATCCTGTGACAGAAAAAGGCGGCCGCCGCCGGCCGCCTTCAGTCCCCTGCTGTTATTGCGCAATCACGTGAGTCGGGGATGAAGGTTAAGTCATAAAGCCGGGTCGGGCCAGCCGCTTGATGCGGCGCTGGTATTTGCACTATCCCGGCACACATTCAGCAAATGACTGAATTTGCTTGATTCTCACCATCACAGAAGAAGGGACACTGTGACCTTGGCGCAACAGGCGCGGAAAAACTGATCGCCGCCGCCCACGCCGAGCCATGGGATCAGGAGGAGACCGGCTTGCGCGCCCGCGGCAATTTCCACAGATGATCCTCGTACTCGCTCTCGCCGACGCCTTCCTCGGAGCGAACCTGGCCCCGGACTGAAATACCGGCCTCGGCCACGCTCGCCTTGCGGCCCGAAACCAACGGATGCCACCAGGCGAGCGTCTGGCCCCGCGCCAGTCGGCGATAGGCGCAACTATCGGGCAGCCAGTTGAGCTCGCTGACATTCTCAGGCGTCAGGCGCACGCAGTCAGGCACGCGCGCGCTGCGGTTGGCGTAGTCGCTGCATCGGCAGGTCTGCCGGTCGAGCAGCTTGCAGGCGAGATTGGTGAAGTGAATCTTGCCGGTATCTTCGTCCTCGAGCTTGACGAGACAGCAGCGCCCGCAGCCGTCGCACAGGCTTTCCCACTCCTCGGGGCTCATTTCGGCCAGCGTCTTTGTCTTCCAGAAGGGCGCGCTCATCGGCTGTGTCATAAGCCCTTCCGCAGGAGATGCAAAATCGTCGCGGTCAAGAGCCCGGCATCGTGCTGGCCGCGATGCCAGGGGTCTTCGAAGTCGCGGGCGATGATATCGGCACCAGTCGCGGGCACAGGCGCACGCGCCACGAAGCGCGAGGCCCCAACGACCCGGGCGACCGGCACCGCCCCTTCATGGGCGAGGATGTGGGTCAGGACGGGCGCCCCGTCGGCGATGCCGAACAGGCGGCGCGCCATGTCATCGAGCGCAAGCCCACGGGTCTCACTATCTTCCAGCATGTTGCCGATGAGTATCTTCGGCACCTGTGCCTTGGCAATCGTCGTGGCGATGTCGCCGACAAGCAGATGCGGCAGGATGCTGGTATAGAAGCTCCCCGGCCCGTAAATCACGCCATCGGCGGCGCGGATCGCCACGAGCGCCTCGGGATTGGGATGGGCTTCAGTGAGTGCCACAGAGGCGATACCGACGGCGGCGTCGGCCGGCGCCATGCCGGTGATCCGGTGCTGGCCTTCGATGCGCCGCATGTCTTTGAGTTCGGCCACGAGCAGCAGATCAGGGTCGCGCGACACCGGCCATACGTGACCCGAGATGCCGCATAGCGACCGGAAAGCGCGAATGGCGGCATTGATGTCACCCTCCGCAGCAAGCAGCGCCCCCGACAGGATGAAATTGCCGATGCTGCCGCGCCTCAGGTCGAAATCCTTGCCGGCAGCGGCCATGAAGATGCCGAGATAGCGCAGGATGGCCTCGGCAAGGCCCGGTTTCATCGCCTTGAGGGCCGGATGGGTGCCTTGCGAATAGAACGCCAGCTCGCGCACAAGCTCGGCCTGCGATCCCGTCTCGGAAAGCCTGGCGTTGCATATGCGCACGACATCGCCGGAATGGCCTTCGGCATAGGCCATGGTCATCAGGGCCTGGCGGATGTCGCCGACCGGCAATATGCCCAGGCGCTCGCGGATGAGCTTGGAGGAGCCGCCCGAATCCCAGGCGGGCACGATTCGCGTCACTCGCGCCCCCTGGCGGGTCAGCGCGATGGTGACATTGCGCGAGGCAGTGCCGCCGGCAAGGATGACGATATGAGGCCCGGGCCCTCCGGCCGGTAACCGCTTTGTGTTCATGGCGGCCGGTTTTGCCATGGAAATCGGGGGGCGACCACCAGACTTTCCGGCCCCATTCCGTCATAATTTTGAAGTAGGTGGAAACCGCCCGGCGACCAGTGATAAAAGCCTGGCACAGGACAACGGACGTCGATCTTGGCCAAAGCTCCCAAAAAAGGTTCCTACCAGACGATGATGTGGCTAGACTCCTATGTGAGTTCGGCCGTCTACGAAACATTCGACTGGCTGCGCCGCAGCGTGTCGGCCTATTCCTCCTTCGTCTATCGCTTCCGGCTCTCCGGCATCAAGCGCGTCGTCATCGACCTCACCGACGACATGGCGACTTTCGGCACCGTCGCCGCCTTCGGGCTTCTCGCTTTCGCGCTGCCGCCCTTCTCCGGCACCGGCGATGTCTGGAACAAGGGGCGCGACTTCGCCATCACCTTCACCGACGACAATGGCGAGATCATCGGCCGGCGCGGCATCCGCCAGGACGACGCCATCCCGCTCGAGGATATCCCGCCGCATGTGATCAAGGCGGTGCTCGCCACCGAGGATGCGCGCTTCTACCAGCATTTCGGCGTCGACGTGCTCGGCACCTTCCGCGCCATCATCCAGAATGCACGTGCCAATGACGTGGTGCAGGGTGGCTCGTCGATCACCCAGCAGGTGGCCAAGAACCTGTTCCTGAGCCCCGAGCGCACGATCCAGCGCAAAGTCCACGAAGCGTTCCTCAGCATGTGGATCGAGGCCAGGCTGTCGAAGGACCAGATCCTCAAGCTCTATCTCGACCGCTCCTATCTCGGCGGCGGCAATTACGGTGTCGAGGCGGCGGCGCAATATTACTTCGGCAAGTCGATCCGCGACGTCAACCTGGCGGAAGCGGCGATGCTGGCCGGTCTGTTCAAGGCGCCGTCCAAATATGCGCCGCATGTCAGCATGGAACAGGCCCGCGCCCGCGCCAATGTCGTGCTCTACCGCATGCTCGATGCGGGTTTCATCACCCAGGGCCAGCTGGTGCAGGCGCGGCGTGAACCCGCAGACCTCGTCAATTCGCCGGCGATCGCCAGCCCCGACTGGTTCCTCGACAAGGCCTATGCGGACACGCTTGCCGTCATCGATGCCAAGCACATCACCGGCGACTATGTGATCGAGGTCAAGACCACCATCAATGCGAAGCTGCAGGAAACCTCCCAGCGCATCATCAACAAGGTGCTCGACACCGAAGGCCCGCAATATCACGCGACCCAGGCGGCGGTGGTGACGATGGCGACCGACGGCGCGGTCAGGGCCATCGTCGGCGGACGCGACTACGAGAACAGTCAGTTCAACCGCGCCACCGACGCGATGCGCCAGCCAGGCTCGTCCTTCAAACCCTTCGTCTATCTGGCCGCCCTGCTCAATGGCTACACACCGGACACGGTCGTGCTCGACGGCCCGGTCTCGGTCGGCGGCTGGGCGCCGCGCAACTATACAGGCAAGTATGGCGGACGTGTTTCGCTGACCACCGCGCTGGCGAAATCCTACAATTCAGTCCCGGTCCGCCTGTCGATGGATTTCGGCCGGCCTGCCATCATCGAAACGGCGCATAAGGTCGGCCTCAAGGCCGAGCTCGAGACCTGGCCGCCCATGGTGCTCGGCACCAGCGCCATGACGCTTTTCGATCTCACCACCGCCTATGGCACTTTCGCCACCGGCGGTATCGTGCCCAAGCCCTATACGGTCCTCGAAATCAGACGGCCGAATGGCGATGTTATCTACAGCCGCAGCAAGGAGCCGAAGGAAGAGCCCGTCCATGCGGTGCCGGAAGAGAAGATCGCCGAGCTCAATCACATGATGAATGCCGTCGTCGAAAGCGGCACCGGCCGGCGCGCCCTTCTCGGCTTCACCCCTCAGGCCGGCAAGACCGGCACCAATCAGAGCTACCGCGATGCATGGTTCATCGGTTACACCGCCCATTACGTGACGGGTGTTTGGTTCGGCAATGACGACTTCACGCCGATGAAGAACGTGACCGGTGGCCTCCTGCCCGCCGCCGCGTGGAAGGAAGTCATGCTCAGGGCCGAGCAGCAGCAAGTCGGCGCCGCCTTGCCGGGCGTCCCGATGGAGTCGCGCTATGCCCAATATGCGCTGGAGAATCCGGCGCCGCCACTCGACGATGTTCCGGACATGAGTGCCGACGATACGATCGCCGATACCGAAACCCCGCCGGATGACGGAACGGACCAGGTGGCGGTCGTGACGCCCGAGACCAAGTCCGATCCCGCCGTGAAAGTGACCAAGCCGGCCAAGCGCCAGAAGGCCGCTCCGCCGCCCGATGAAGATGTCGCCATCGTCAGGCCGCGCGAATCGGACGACCCTGTGGTCAACGTGCTGAAGGACATGTTCAGCATCTTCGGCAATGATGATGACGGCAACCGTAAGGCCAAGCGCAAGAAGAAGGATGCCGTGCTGGTGCTGCCCGATGCCAATACCGGCAAGAAGAAGCGCGGCTCCAACGTGAAGTTCATGAAGATCAAGCCGCGTGACCGCTGACCTCAAATGACCACCGGACGGCATCGCATATGAGGCTCGGATCCTTAATCAAGGGCGTCGGCGTCCTTTTCCTCGGCGGTATCATCGGCATTGTCAGCGCGCAATGGTCGGTCGAGAAGACGGCGACGGCGATGACGGCAGGCGGGGGGCCGTGGAAGTCATGGTTCTCGGGCACCACCTCGATCCGCAATCCCTATGTGAACGCGCATTATCTAATGTTCGGCCGCCTGCCGCCGACACTCGGCCAGGAACTGTTGTTCGAGGCCCGCTACGATGACGAAGGCGCCGCGCTCGATGCGTCCTGCGACTATGTCATCGAAGGCCCCCGCCTCACGGCACGCTGGTGGCATCTGGCGCTGGCCGACGAGGACAACAGCCAGCCGGCCGCCATTTCCCTCACCTCATCGCAGCTCATCGGCGAACCTGACGGGAGCATGCGCATAACCATCTCGCGCCAGCCCAAGGCCGGCAACTGGATCAATCCGCGTGACCTCTCGCGCTTCGAACTGGTGCTCAAGCTGCGCCCGGGGTCGGGCCTCAATGCCGGCGCCGCCGTGGTGACGCTGCCGCATATCCGGCGCGAGGCCTGCACATGAGAGCCTGGCTGTTCTGGCTCGCCGTCGCCCTCGTCATCGGTGCCGTGACGCATCTGAGCTATGTTCTCATCGCGCCATCCTTCGCCATGCAGCGCCTCATGGTCGGCGAGAGCGAGGATGCCCCGGTCAACCGCTTCGTGCTGCTCGACGCCGCTGCGCAGATGCGCCTGCTCGGCGAGACGGAGAATGAGGCGGTTTCAGCCAAATGTGTCTTCGATATCGGCGACGGCGAATTGTCGATCGCCGCGGAGATGCCCGATACTTTCTGGTCGCTCACTCTTTATTCCAACAAGGGCGCTGACCTCTACACGATCAACGACCGCCAGGCCGGCATCGACAGGTTCAAGCTGACGGTGAAACGCGCCCCCGATCTCTCGGACATCCTCAGCAGCGAGCAGTCGGAAAATGCCCGGGCACTGAGCGATGGGTGGTCGGTCGAGGTGCCCGAGCCGCGCGGCATCGCGGTGTTCTGGATGGCGCTCGACTATCCCGAGCAGCGCAAGCTCTTCACGGACATCCTGTCGCGCTCGGCCTGCACCTTTACCGCGAGCCAGAACGCGCTTCCGTGAAGCTTCGGCGATTCGTCGCCATTGACAGGCCCGCCGCAGCCACGCTCTCATCAGCGGACAGTCGTCCAACTATCGGGGGAGAACAATGATGGCCGACAAGCCGCTGGTCATGATCACGGGTGCGGGCACCGGTATCGGCAAGGCCACAGCGCTGGCCTTCGCGCAAGCGGGATATCCGCTCCTCCTGATCGGACGCCGGATCGAACCGCTGCACGAGCTGGGGCTCGGCAAGTCCGTCTGCCTTTCGGCCGATGTGCGTGACCGCGCTGCCGTCATCGCGGCCATCGCGGAGGGCGAGGCCCGGCATGGCCCGGTGGATTGTCTGGTCAACAATGCCGGGATCGCGCGCCTCGCCAGGCTGGAGGAACAGAACCCCGAGGAATGGCGCGATCTCATCGACATCAACTGCACCGGCGTCCTCAACTGCATGCATGCGGTGATGCCGGCCATGCAGGCGCGCCGGCACGGCACCATCATCAATATTTCCTCGATCGCGGGGCGAAAATCCTATCCGAGCCACGATGTCTATTGCGGCACCAAGTATTTCGTCCATGCGGTGAGCGAGGGCGCGCGCCGCAACATGGCTCCCTTCGACGTGCGGGTGATCGTCGTGTCGCCCGGGCTCACCGAATCGGAGATCGACAAGACCATGCTGAACGAGGCGGCGCGGGAATTCTGGAGCAAGGGCAAGGAAGCGGTTGGCGCCATCGCAGCCAAGGATGTCGCCGACACGATCCTCTTCGCCTATCAGATGCCGCAGAACGTGATCCTGCAGGAGCTGACGATCACCCCGACACGGCAGGAATACTGAAGAGCAGAAGGCAGGTGGCGAGCTAGTCGCCGCGCTCGAAGTCGAGCGCCTGCATGCGCGACGGGCGGCCGCGGCGGCGCGGCGGCGGCAAACGGTCGGCCAGGCTGAAATCATAGCGTTCGATCCGGACACCCGGAAAGATCACGATCTCCGCCGGCCCTTCATGCGCAGTCCCTGTCCCCTGCCGCAGGCGGTCGCGCGGAAATGTCAATATCGTCCCCATAGCCTTCACCTTCGAGCACGGCGCGCTCGCAGCGCGACCCGGCTTCGCCATTACGCTCCGGTGTGGTTAATAAAGAGCTAACCCGGATTTCTCACACGGCCATTGGATATTGCCAAACGGAGTGTCGGTCTGTCTTGGGCTTCTCGCGTTATGAGCATTTCAGCGATTTCAGCCGCCCTGCGGGCGAGCTTGATCAGCT
>QOZQ01000016.1:105000-160142 GCA_003576695.1 Taklimakanibacter lacteus | reverse complement strand
ATCGCCTCTCTCGTCAGCACACTGCCACGATGCCCTTGTTGTGCAGCCCCTATCTCACCGCACCGCAAAACAAGACGAACGAGGCGTTTGTGACACAGTAAGATTTTTCACCGGTGAAACGGGCGTCTACAGATCCCCCGTCACGCATTTCTTCGCCAGCGCCTTGTACTGCTTCTCGCTGAGCTGGATCGGGTTGCCGCCGGCGGAGGGATCCTTGATCGCCATCTTGGCCACTTCGTCGAGCCGTTTGGTGTCGATGCCGATATCGGCGAGCTTGTGCGGGATCCCGATCTCCTTGCGCAGCGCCAGTATCCATTTGAGGAAGCCGTTGAAGCCGCCCTTGATGCCGAGATAGGCCGCGGCGCGCTCGATGTCCTTCTCGATCTTCTTGCGGTTGGCTTTCAGCACATAGGGCATCACGATGCCGTTGAGGAGCCCATGATGGGCGTCATAGAGGCCGCCGAAAGGATGCGACAGCGCATGGATGGCGCCGAGGCCGCGCTGGAACGCCGTGGCGCCCATGGTGGAGGCCACAAGCATATTGCCCCGCGCGTCGAGATCCTTGCCCTTCTTCACCGCCTTGGCGAGATTGTCCTTGATGAGCGCCATGCCCTCGAGCGCCACACCCTTGGCAAGCGGATGATAGAAAGGCGCGCAATAGGCTTCGAGACAATGGGCCAGCGCATCCATGCCGGTCGCCGCGGTGAGCTTCGCCGGCAGGCCGACCGAGAGCTCGGGATCGAGCAGCGCTACTTTCGGCATGATCGCCGGATGGAAGATGATCTTCTTCTCATGCGTCTCGGGATGGGTGACGACGCCGGCGCGGCCGACTTCCGAGCCCGTGCCCGCCGTCGTCGGCACCGCGATGATCGGCGAGATCTTGCTGGCATCGGCCCTGGTCCACCAGTCGCCGATGTCCTCGAGATCGAAGACCGAGATCGTCTGGCCATGCATCAGCGCCACGAGCTTGCCGATGTCGAGGCCCGAGCCGCCGCCAAAGGCGATGACCCCGTCATGATTGCCGGCGCGATAGGCCTTGATGCCGGCATGGATATTGGCCTCGATCGGGTTGGGCCTGACATCGGAGAACAGCGCCACGCCGAGGCCCGCCGCCTTGAGGTCGTCCAGGATCGCCTTGACCATCGGCATTTGCGCAAGGCCCGGATCGGTCACGAAGAGCGGCCGCTTGATGCCGTTGGCCTTGCACAATTCGGCCAGCTCCTTGATGCGCCCGGCCCCGAATTTGATGGCCGTCGGGAAGTTGATGTTGCGGTTCGGTATGGTCATTTGCGTCAGCTCGTCTTGGTTCTGAGGTGATAGCTCTTGGGGCGCGTCAGGGCTTCATAGCCGATGACGGAAAGGGTGGCGCCGCGGCCCGTATCCTTGACCCCGGTCCAGGTCAAGGCCGGATCGAGATAGTCGCAGCGGTTCATGAACACCGTGCCGGTCTCGATCTCATTGCCGATCTTCTGCGCCGCTTCCGCATCCTCGGTCCAGATCGCGGCGGTGAGGCCATAGGGCGAGTCGTTCATGAGCTGGATCGCTTCCTCGTCGTCGCTCACTTTCATGATGCCGGCGACCGGTCCGAAGCTCTCTTCCGTCATCACCGACATCTGGTGGTTGACGCCCGTCAGCACTTGCGGGGCCATATAGGCCGAGCCCTTCTTGTCATGCGCGAAGGCCTTGGGATCGATATGGGCCCTGGCGCCGCCCCTGAGCGCCGAGGCGATCTGCTTGCGCACGAAATCCGCCGCTTCCGGCTTCACCAGGGGTCCCAGCGTCGTTGCTTCCTCGAGCGGCGAGCCCAGCACGTATTTCTTCGTCAGGTCGACGACGCCGTCGACGAAATCGCCCCACACCTTCTTGTGCACATAGATGCGCTCGATGCCGCAGCAGCTCTGGCCCGAATTGAAGAAGGCGCCATCGACCAGGTTCTCGATCGCATGCGCCATATTGGCGTCGGGACGCACATAGGCCGGGTCCTTGCCGCCGAGCTCGAGCCCGACATTGATGAAGCGGCCGGCGGCCGCCTTCTCCATCGCCTTGCCGCCCGCGACCGAGCCGGTGAAGCACACCATATTGGCGTGGCCGCCCGAGATGATCTGCGCCGTCTGCTCATGCGAGAGGACGAGATTTTGGAACACGTCCTTGGGCAGGCCGGCCGCCTTGAAGGCCTTGGCGAAGCGTTCGCCCACCAGGATGGTCTGCGCCGCATGCTTGAGGACGACCGCATTGCCCGCCATCAGCGCCGGGATGATCGAGTTGACGGCGGTGAGATAGGGATAGTTCCAGGGCGCTATGGTGAAGACGACGCCCAGCGGCTCGCGCCTGATATAGCGCAGGAAGCCTTCCTTGGGCTCGGGGCGGATATCCGAGAGCGCCCGCTCGGCAATCGCGATCATGTAGCGCGCCCGCTCCTCGAAGCCCCTGAGCTCGCCGGCGCCATAGCGCACCGGCCGGCCCATTTGCCAGGCGAGCTCCGGCACGATCTCGTCCTTCATGGCGAGCATGGCATCGACCGCGGCCGAGCAGTATTTCGCCCGCTCACGCAGAGGCACGCGCCGCCACTTCTCCTGCGCCGCGTGGGCGGCCGAGAATGCCGCCGCCACGTCCTTCTTCTTCGCCACCGGGCGCACGGCATAGACCGAGCCGTCGACCGGCGAAACGCACTTTATCCTGTCGGCCACTCTCTCAACTCCTCAATACTGCTCGAAGCCGCGCCTCACTTCCCAGTCGGTGACGCGCCGGTCATATTCGAACTGCTCCCACTTTGCCGTGTGCACATAGTGGTCGATGACGCCATCGCCGAAGGCGGAGCGCAGCAGCTTCGACTTGTCGAGAAGCTCGGTCGCATCGCGCAATGTCTTGGGGATCTCGCGCAACTTCTTCGACTTGTCATAGGCATCGCCCGCAAAAGCAGGCTCGAGCGCCATCTTCTTCTCGATGCCGTCGAGACCGGCGGCAAGCAGTGCCGCGAAAGCCAGATAGGGATTGAGATCGGCGCCGCCCACCCGGCATTCGATGCGCACCGCCTTGCTGTCGGCGCCGCACAGGCGGTAGCCGGCGGTGCGGTTGTCGAAGCTCCATATGGCGCGCGTCGGCGCGAAGGTGCCGGCGATGAAGCGCTTGTAGGAGTTGACGTAGGGCGCCAGGAAATAGGTGATCTCGCCGGCATGGGCGAGAAGTCCCGCCACATAATGCTTCATCAGCGCCGACATGCCGTGATCGCCCTTGGCGTCGTGGAACATCGATGTCTTGCCGTCGAGCGACCACAGGCTCTGATGGATATGCGATGAATTGCCGGCAAGGCCGTAATTCCACTTGGCCATGAAGGTGATGGCCTTGCCGAGCGACCAAGCGATTTCCTTGCAGCCGTTCTTGAGGATCACATGACGGTCCGCCATGTCGAGGGCTTCCGCATATTTGACATTGATCTCTTCCTGCCCCGGCGCCGCTTCGCCCTTGGAATTCTCGACCGGGATGCCGGCACCGGCGATGCCGTTGCGGATCGCCCGCATGACCCCTTCTTCCTTGGTCGTCTGCAGGATGTGATAGTCCTCGATATAGTGGCTCGAGGTCGCGAGATTGGCGTAGCTCTTCTGCCTGGCGCTCTCATAGCTCTCGTCGAACAGGAAGAATTCGAGCTCCGAGGCCATATAGGCCTTCATCTTCATCCTGGCGAGGCGCTCGATCTGCTTCTTGAGGATGTTGCGCGGCGCATGCGGCACCGGCGAATGATCATGGTGGTCGAGCACGTCGCACAGCACCAGCGCCGTCTTCTCGAGCCAGGGGGTCGCCCGCAAGGTGGAGAGATCGGGCTTGAGGACGAAATCGCCATAGCCCTGGTGCCAGCTTGCCGCCTTGTAGCCCGGCACCGGCTCCATATCGACATCGACGGTGAGCAGATAGTTGCAGGCATGCGTCTCCTCATGGGCGCCGTCGACGAAATACTGCGCATGGAAACGCTTGCCCATGAGCCGCCCCTGCATGTCGGGCAACGCCGCGACAACCGTATCGATAGTGCCGGCCGCAACCTCTTGTCTGAGCTGGGCGAGCGTCAGCATGCCTTGAACCATTTTCTTCCTCTCGATCACGCAAAATGAAAGCGGCGCGGGACTGTCCCGCGCCGCCCTTGTTGACTGCTATGACTTGGCGCGATGCTCCATCGCGAACTCCTCCTCGGGCGAGAGGATGAGCTTGTGGCGGCCGACCAGCGCGAAATAGATGATCGCCAGCACGAACCACACGCCGACCCAGAACACGCCATAGAAGAAGTTCGGGTCCTGGACCTGGTAGACAAGCGTGACGAGCCCGATGACGATCGTAACCCAGGCCCCCCATTCGCCCAGCGGGCTGCGATAGGGCCGTTCCATATTGGGCTGGTTCTTCCTCAGCAGGATGAAGGAGATCGCCTGCAGGATGTAGGAGAACATTGCCCCGAACACCGCCATGTTGAGCAGCACGCTGCCGATGATGGAGCCACCCTTCTCGGCCCCGAGCGAGAACCAGATGATCAGCATGATCAGGAGGCCGACGATTGAGCCGACGATCATCGCGATATGCGGGGTCCGATAGGTCGAGTGAGTGATCGACAGTCCCTTGGGGAAATAGCCTGCCCGCGACAGGGAGTAGATCTGCCGCCCTTGCGCGAACAGGATCGTGTGGAAGCTCGCGATGAGGCCGGTCAGCGCCATGATGCCGAGCACGACCACGCCGATATCGCCATAGATGGCGCGGAAGCCGTCGAGCAGCGGCTCCAGCGAGGAGCCGAGCTTATGGGATCCGACGCCGACGACCGACGGGTTGAGCAGCACGATCATGAAGGCCGAGATGATCAGCGTCACCATGCCGAGGATGATGCCCTTTGGCATGTCGCGCTTGGGATCGACCGATTCTTCCGCCGCCAGCGGCAATTGCTCGATGGCGAGGAAGAGCCAGACCGCGAAAGGCAGCGAGGCCAGGATGCCCGAGATGCCGGTCGGGAACAGCGGGCCATTGCCTTCCGGAAGCTCGGCGCCGTCCGGCCCGATATTGAGGGCCCAGCGGCTGAAATCCATGTTCGGAAAGGCGCTGAACCAGAAGATGATCAGCACCGCCAGCGACAGCAGCGTGACGGTCAATGTCACCCGGAACGACAACGCCACGCCGAAGATGTTGAGACAGAGGAAGATCAGATAGGTGACGACCCATATTATCGGCGAGTAGGTGGGGTCGAAACCGAAGATGCTGTTCACATAGGCAGTGATGAAGGTCACGATCACCGCCGGTGTCACCACATATTCGACATTCTCGCACAGGCCGGTGATGAAGCCGCCCCACGGCCCCATGGCGGTGCGCCCGAAGGAATAGGCGGCACCCGTATGCGGCAACGCCGGCGACATCTCGGCGATGCAGAAGACGAGACCGAGATACATCACCGCGATAATGGCGCCGGCAACCAGAAGGCCGCCCCATCCGCCGGTCGCGAAGCCAAAGTTCCAGCCGGAGAAATGGCCGGAGATGACGGCGCCGACGCCCAGCGCCCATAGCGACCAGATTCCGGCATAACGCTGGAGATGTCGTTTCTCGAAATAATCGGCTTCAGCTTTCTTGTAGCTGACGCCACCGCTTTCCAACTGAGACATAGGTTCCCTCCTGTTATTGTCTACGCACGTTTCCTCACGAGGCGGCGCGCCGGGGCTGCGGTAGCGACAGCGCGCCCAGGACCTCGGCAAGACGTTCCGCCCATAGTTTTTGTCCCGCATCCTGGGCGATCAGATCATTGCGGATTTCCAGCATCGCATAGGCAAGCCCCCGCGGCTGCGCATGCAGGTTGAGCGTATGGCAGACGCCATCCTCAGGCCCGTAGGGCTCGTTGCGCTTGACGACGACGTCCTTCAGCCGTCCGAAGGCGGCGAGAAGCTTGTCGGCCAGCCGCGTATCGCGGTCATGCAGGACGCCGAGATCGAGCAAACGCCTGGCGCCCTTGTAGACCGGGGTGAAACTGTGGATGGTGACGAACAGCGAAGAGATGCCGCGCGCGGCACGATGGTCGAGAAGCCTTGCCACCCGGTCATGGAAGGGCCGGTAGATTTCGCTGATCCGCGCCAGCCGGTTCTCGGGCGTCAGATTGTCGTTGCCGGGGATGCGGGTCGTCTCGCTCATCACCGGCATGGCGTCGGGCGATTCGGGCGGACGGTTGCAGTCATAGACGAGACGGGAATAGCGCTGCACAAGGAGCGGCGCATCGAGAGCCTTGGCGACGAGCCGTGAAACGGCCTCGGCGCCGATATCCCAGGCGATATGGCGGCTCAGTTCCTCGTCCGAAAGCCCCAGCGATCCCAGCGACCTGGGGATCACCTTGCCGGCATGCTCGCAGACCAGGACGACGGGCGACTTCCCGTCTCCATTCACGACGATCACCGGCTCGCCTTCATCCGGGCGAAGCAGCCCACTCATGGAGAAGCATCCCCATAGAGCCTTCCCGTTGGATCGAATCGTAAGATTCGATCCGACGGGCAAAGGCTCGATCCTCAATTTGGGGCGCTTTCTCATCGCCAAAGTCGAACAACTTTGGCGGAAAGCGCCCACCCCGCTGGAAGGATCATTTCAGAATCGCCTTCCCCTGTCAAATTCGTTACAAAGCCTGTGCATGAAGGTGGAAAACCCGAAAAAATCCGAAACTGTCGCCGAGCGCATCAGGCTTGCTTCGACCCGGCTGACGCCGTCCGAGCACAAGCTCGCCAATGCGCTCCTCGCCAGCTATCCGGTCGCCGGCCTGTCGAGCATCACCGAATTCGCCAAGGTCGCCCGCGTGTCGACGCCCACCGCCTTGCGTCTCGCCAAGAAGCTGGGCTTTGCCGGCTTTCCGTCCTTCCAGGCGGCCCTGCGCGGCGAGGTCAAGGCGCAATTGCAGGACCCGATCGCCCGCCACCAGCGCTGGTCGCAGGACGCGCCCGACGCCCATGTGCTCAACCGCTTCGCCGATGCGGTGATGGAGAACCTGCGCGGCTCGCTCAAGCTGGTGGATCACCGGAGCTTCGATCGCATCGCCGATCTCATCGCCGATCACCATCAGGCCGTGCATGTCATCGGCGGGCGCATCACCAGGCCGCTCGCCGAATATCTCCACACCCACCTGCACATGATCCGGCCCCAGGTCACGCTGATGCCGGCGCAGCCCGCCTCCTGGCCGCAATATCTGCTCAACATGAAGCGCGGCGACATCCTCATCGCCTTCGATGTGCGCCGCTACGATCCGCGCCTCGCCGAATTCGCCAGCCTCGCTTATGACCGCAAGGTGAAGATCGTCCTGTTCACCGACCAGTGGATGTCTCCGATCGCAAGCGTGGCCACCCACGCATTTCCGCTGCGCATCGACGCGCCCTCCGGTTGGGACTCCAATGTCGCCACCCTCTTCATGATCGAGGCGCTCATTGCCGACATCGTCGACCGCCGCTGGCCTGAGACCGAGAGCCGCATCCGCGAGCTCGAAAGCCTCACTTCAGCCCTGCCGGGCATCACCCTGTCAGGACGCTTACGCCGCAATTCATGACGCATTGCGCGCGGCCCGGCGCCGTGCCATCCACTATCAAAACAAGGATATAAGGGCTTTCAGCGCGCATCCCGGCGAAGTTGCAGCACTTCGGGATTTGCTCAAAGGGAGGGGACATGGAGTCGTTCGACTTCATCATCATCGGATCGGGATCGGCGGGCTCCGCCATGGCGCACCGCCTGTCGGAAGACGGCCGCCACAGCGTGCTCGTGCTCGAATATGGCGGCACCGATGCGGGCCCGTTCATCCAGATGCCCTCCGCTTTGTCCTATCCGATGAACATGTCCACCTATGACTGGGGCTTCATTGCCGAGCCCGAGCCGGCTTTGGGCGGCCGCCGCCTTGTCACACCGCGCGGCAAGGTGATCGGCGGCTCATCCTCGATCAATGGCATGGTCTATGTCAGGGGCCATGCAAGGGATTTCGATGGCTGGGAGGAGATGGGCGCCAAAGGCTGGGGCTTCCGCCATGTGCTGCCTTACTACAAGCGCATGGAATCATCGCATGGCGGCGAGGATGACTGGCGCGGCACGCAAGGCCCCCTGCATATCACGCGCGGAAAGCTCGCCAACCCGCTCTACCGCGCCTTCGTCGAGGCCGGCAGGCAGGCGGGCTATCCCGTCACCGAAGACTACAATGGCCGCCGGCAGGAAGGCTTCGGCGCCATGGAGCAGACCATCTGGCAGGGAAGGCGCTGGTCGGCGGCCAATGCCTATTTGCGCCCTGCCCTCAAGCGATCGAATGTGAAGCTTACCACCCGCGCTTTCGTGCGCCGCATCGTGATCGAGAACAGGCGCGCCACGGGCGTCGAATATGAGCGCGGCGGCGAAGTGCTGGTCGCACAAGCGCGCCGCGAGGTGATCCTGGCGGCGAGCGCCATCAACTCGCCCAAGCTGCTGCAGCTTTCCGGCATTGGCGATGCGGCGCATCTGAAATCGCTCGGCATCGAGCCCCTCCGGGATCTGCCGGGCGTGGGCGAGAACCTGCAGGACCATCTCGAAGTCTATTTCCAGATGGAGAGCCTGAAGCCCGTGTCCCTGCTGCCGGCCCTCAATCTCTTCGCCAAGGGCCTCATCGGGCTCGAATGGCTGTTGTTCAAGACCGGGCTCGGCGCCACCAATCACTTCGAGAGCTGTGGCTTCATCCGCTCATCGGCCGGCATCGAATATCCCGACATCGAATATCATTTCCTGCCGATCGCCATCCGCTATGACGGCAGGGCCGCGGCCAAGGGCCATTCCTTCCAGGTCCATGTCGGGCCGATGCGCTCCAAGTCGCGCGGCTTCGTGAAAGCGAAATCGCGCGAGCCCCGGGAAGCGCCGGTCATCAGGTTCAATTACATGTCGCATCCGGACGACTGGACCGAATTCCGCGCCGCCATGCGCCTCACCCGCGAGATTTTCGAGCAGGAGGCGCTCAGGCCCTATAAGGGCCGCGAGATCCAGCCGGGCGAGAACCTCAGGAGCGATGCCGAGCTCGACGGCTTCATCCGCGATCACTGCGAAAGCGCCTTCCACCCTTGCGGCACCTGCCGCATGGGGGCGGCCACGGATCCGATGGCGGTGGTCGATTCCGAATGCCGCGTCATCGGCATCGATGCCTTGCGCGTCGCCGATTCATCGATCATGCCGCGCATCACCAACGGCAATCTCAACGGGCCCTCGATCATGATCGGCGAGAAAGCGTCCGATCATATCCTCGGCCGCGATCCGCTGCCGCCGTCCAATCAGGAGCCGTGGATCAATCCGGACTGGCGGACAAGCCAGAGGTAGATAATTGCGCTCTCAATAGGTTTTCCCTTCTCCCGTGCGCAGCATGGGAGAAGGTGGCCGACCTTGCTCCGCCGAAGCGAAGCGATCTTGCTCGGCCGACACGAAGTTCCGGCTTCGCGAAGGCGAGAGGCCGGATGAGGGCTCTTCGTTCTTAGATTTTGTGAGGCGCCACGACTCTTTCACGGCCGGCAGGATCATATCCGAAGAAGAACCCTCACCCGCCCTGTCGGGCACCCTCTCCCATTGCTTCGCAACGGGCGAGGGGGAATGCTTGCAAGAAGTTTGCTTACTTCACGCCCGCCTGGGCGCGCGCTTCATCCAGATAGATCTCGCGCAATTTGCGCACCACGGGGCCCGGCTGGCCGCCGCCGACGCGCTTGCCGTCGATCTCGACGATCGGCAGGACGAAGTTCGACGCGCTGGTGAGGAAGGCCTCATCCGCCGCATAGGCTTCGTCCGGCGTGAACAATCGCTCCTCGATGGCGACGCCGTGCTCCTTCGCCATGCGGAACAGCATGCGCCGCGTGCAGCCGGCGAGGATGCTGTTCGACAACGGCCTTGTGATGACCTTGCCGTCCTTGACGATATAGGCATTGGACGAGGTGCCCTCGGTGATCTTGCCGTCCTCGATCATCCAGCCTTCGAAGGCGCCCTGCTCATAGGCGCGCTGCTTGCCGAGCACGGGGGCGAGCAGCATCACCGATTTGATGTCGCGCCTCGCCCAGCGGATATCCGGAATGGTGACGACCTTGACGCCCGTCACCGCATGCGGGTTATCGAGCAGCTTCTGCACCTGGGTGAAGGCGATGAGCGTCGATTTCGATTCCTTGGGGAATTTGAAGTCGCGGTCGGCGGCGCCCCGCGTCACCTGCATATAGATGATGCCTTCATCGAGCTTGTTGCGCTTGATGAGCTCCTCATGCATCTGCCTGAGTTCGGCCTTGCTGCACGGCCAGGCCATCTCGATTTCCTTGAGCGAGCGCTCGAGCCGCTCCATATGCGGGTCATAATCGACCAGCCTGCCATTGATCACCGCCGTCACTTCATAGACGCCGTCGGCGAACAGGAAGCCGCGATCGAAGATCGACACCTTCCCCTCATTTTCGGGCACATAGCTTCCATTCACATAGACGACGCGGCTCATCGGCATTCCCTTTATGGCGTGGACGCAGTCTCAAACCAGATTTTCGCGGGAAAATCCATGGGGGTTGTGCCCGCACCCCTGCCCCGGCTAGGAAGATGCCCCAGATCAACGACCTGCAAGGATATCATGCCCTCCCGGATCACGGATGCCTCGGTCGAGGCGATGCTGACGCGTGAAAAGGCCCTTTTTCTCCAGCGCAATCCGAAATCCGGGACCTTGGCGGATCAATCCTCGAAACACTGGCTGCGCGGCGTTCCGATGCACTGGATGGTGGATTGGGGCACACCTTTTCCCCTGTTCATCGCCAAAGCCTCGGGCGTCGATCTCACCGATGCCGACGGCAATTCCTATGTCGATTTCTGCCTGGGCGACACCGGCGCCATGTTCGGCCACAGCCCCAGGGCGCTGGCCGAGACCTTGCGCCGGGCCTCCGAGGACGGCTTCACCACCATGCTGCCCTCGCCCGATGCGCCGGTTGTCGGTGAATTGCTGGCCGAGCGTTTCGGCCTGCCTTTCTGGCAGGTGACGGCGACCGCCTCCGACGCCAACCGTTCCGTGCTGCGCTGGTGCCGCGCCATCACCGGGCGCAAGAAGATCCTCATCTTCAATGGCTGCTATCATGGCGCTGTGGACGAGACCTTTGTCAGCCTCGCCAATGGCCGGCAGATTGCCGATCCGGCGCTGATCGGCGAGCCGCGCGATCTCAACGAGCTGACAAAAGTGGTGGAGTTCAACGACATCGCCGCCCTCGAAGCAGCCCTTAGCCCCAGCGACGTCGCCTGCGTCCTCGCCGAGCCGGTGATGACGAATATCGGCATGGTGCTGCCCGATGATGGTTTCCTCGCGGCGCTGCGGGCCATCACCAGGCGCACCGGCACCATCCTGGTGATGGATGAGACCCATTGCATGTCATCAGGCCCCGGCGGCTATTCAGGCGCCAGCGGCCTCGAGCCCGACGCCATCGTCCTCGGCAAGCCGATCGCCGGCGGCGTTCCGGCCGCGGTCTATGGCTTTTCCGACGAGATCGCGCAGCGCATCCGCGCCTATCTCGCAACCCGCACACCCGGACATTCCGGCATCGGCACCACTCTGTCAGGCTCGAAATTGCAGCTGGCGCTGATGCGCACCATGCTCGAGACCTATTTCACCCGGGAGGCTTTCGCGCCTTTGATCGAGCTCGCCAAGCGGCTCGAAAAAGGGATCGCGGATGTCATCATCAAATATGGGGCGCCGTGGCATGTCGTGCGCGTCGGCGCCCGGGTGGAGTTCATGTGCAGCCCCGATCGTCCGCGCAATGGCGGCGAGGCGGCGCGCATCATTCACCAGCCGGTCGACATGGCCATCCATCACTATCTTCTGAACCGCGGCGTGGTCATCACGCCGTTCCACAATATGATGCTTGTTTGTCCCGCGACGACAAAGGCCCATGTCGAGAGCCTGATCCAGGGCCTCGACCACTGCCTGGCCGAGCTCGTCTGACGGGATGGAGTTGAAATCATGACCGTCATCACCCCAGGACGTCAGGCGGAAGCGCAAAGCTTCCTCGATGCCCATCCCGGAATCGAAAGCTTCCATCTGATCTGGACCGACCTCTGCGGCATCCAGCGCGGCAAGATCCTGCGCCGCGACGAGCTGGTTCCGGCCTGGCGCGACGGCCGCTTCCTGCCGATCTCGGCCCTCGTCCTCGATGCCACCGGCCAGGACGTGCCCGAGACCGGCCTCGTCTTCGATGAGGGCGACCGCGATCTCCTGCTGTGGCCGGCGCCCGGCAGCATGGTGACCATCCCGTGGACGAGCGCACCGGCGGCGCAATATATCGCGTCGGCCCGCGATCTCGACGGCAAGCCGCATTATGCCGATCCGCGCAATGCGCTCGAAAAGATCGTCCAGCGCTTCACGGAATTCGACATGACGCCGGTCGGCGCGGTCGAGCTCGAATTCTTCCTCATGGACCGCGAGTCGGCTTTCGCCGGAACCCCCAGGGCGCCCAAGGCGCTCACCAATGGCGCCAGGCCTCAGCATTACCAGGCCTATCATCTGCAGGATCTCGACGACTTCGCGCCTTTCTTCGACGACCTCTATGGCTTTGCCGGCATCCAGAACCTGCCGGCCAAGACGCTGATTTCGGAATATGCGCCGGGCCAGATGGAGATCGTGCTGCGCCACAGGAGCGACGTGCTCAAGGCCTGCGATGAGGGCATCATGCTGAAGCGCCTGATCAAGGCGGTGGCCGAGAAGCACGGCCTCGTCGCCACCTTCATGGCCAAGCCCTATTCCGAATGGACGGGCTCCGGCATGCATATCCATGTCAGCCTGGCCGACAGCATGGGCAAGAACCTCTTCGCCGCCACTGACCCTGCGGAAAACCAGCTCCTCCTCAACGCGCTGGGCGGCCTCAAGGCGGCGATGGCCGAATCCATGTTGATCTTCGCGCCCAACGCCAATTCCTATCGCCGCTTCCGCCGCAACTCCTATGCGCCGGTCTCGGCGAGCTGGGGCGTCAACAACCGCACCGTCTCCTTGCGCATCCCGGCCGGCGCGCCCGAGACCTGCCACATCGAGCATCGCCCCGCGGGTGCCGACGCCAATCCCTATCTGGTGATGGCGGCCATTCTCGCCGGCATGCATCACGGCATCACCGAAAAGCTCGATCCGGGCGCGCCCGTCAGCGGCAATGGCTATGAGAAGCGGGCCAAATACATTCCCGGCAACTGGTATGACGCGATCGACGCCTTCTGGCGCGCCTCGATCCTCAAGGAGTATTTCGGCAAGGACTTCGTCGACACCTTCTGCACGCTGAAGGAGGTCGAGGCCGACCGCTTCAACGCCGAGCCGACGGCGCGCGATTTCGAGTGGTATCTGCGGACCATATGATTATGTTATGGGTCAGTGAGTTTATTTCTCAAGGAGCTGACCCATGACCGCCATCATCGGCTGGGCGCATTCGAAATTCGGCAAGCTCGAGGCCGAGACGCTGGAGAGCCTGATCGCCGGCATCGCCGCCGAAGCGATTGCCGATGCGGGCCTGTCGCCCAAGGACATCGACACCATCTATGTCGGCAATTTCGGCGGTTTCGAGAAGCAGTCCTTTCCGGCCGCCTTCGCGCTCAAGGCATCGCCCGATCTCCGCTTCAAGCCGGCGACCCGGGTCGAGAATGCCTGCGCCACCGGCAGCGCCGCGGTTCATGCGGCCGACATGGCCATCAAGGCCAGGACCGGCCGCTTCGTGCTGGTGGTGGGTGCCGAGAAGATGACGACGGCGCCCGGCGACCAGATCGGCGACATCCTGCTCAACGCTTCCTACCGCGCCGAGGAAGGCGACACGCCGGGTGGCTTCGCCGGCATCTTCGGGCGCATTGCCGAACTCTATTTCCAGCGCTATGGCGACCGCTCGGAGGCGCTCGCCATGATCGCCGCCAAGAACCACAGGAACGGTGTCGCCAATCCTTATGCGCAATTGCGCAAGGAGCTGTCGGTCGAGTTCTGTAATACGATCTCGGACAAGAATCCACGCGTCGCCGGTCCCTTGCGGCGCACCGACTGCTCTCTCGTTTCGGATGGCGCCGCGGCCGTCGTGATGTGCGATACGGAGACCGCGCTGCGCTTTCCGAAAGCGATTCATCTGCGGGCGCTCGCCCATGTCCAGGACTATCTGCCGATGTCGGCACGCGACATCGTCAGTTTCGAGGGCTGCGAGGTCGCCTGGAAAAAGGCGCATGAACGAGCCGGCACCTCGCTCTCCGACCTCTCACTTGTCGAGACGCATGACTGCTTCACCATCGCCGAGCTTCTTGAATATGAAGCCATGGGCCTGACGCCCAAGGGCGAAGGCGCGCGCGCCATTGCCGAGGGCTGGACCGCCAAGGATGGAAAATTGCCGGTCAATCCCTCTGGCGGCCTCAAATCGAAGGGCCATCCGATCGGCGCCACCGGTGTGTCGATGCATGTGATGGCCGCCCTCCAGCTCGAGGGAAAAGCGGAGGGCATGCAGGTCAAGGATGCGAAGCTGGCCGGGATATTCAATATGGGGGGCGCCGCGGTTGCCAATTACGTTTCGATCCTCGAGCGGCTTCGATGAGATACCCTCGCCCCGCTTCAGCGGGGAGAGGGAGGGGACCCATTGCGCAGCAATGGGGAGGGTGAGGGGCTTTCCACTATGAGCATACACGCAGCGACGCCTTTGCACATAAAGCGCGCCCTTCTCTCCGTTCTTTCGCTCATCATGATCCTCAGCCCGCAAGCCGCCCACGCTGCCGAACTCGACGGCGCCGGGCTTGCCTTCCCCTGGGCCTTGCCTTTCCTCGGCATTCTCCTGTCGATCGCGCTCTTCCCGCTGCTGGCGCATCATTTCTGGGAGCGGCACCAGGGCAAGATCGCCGCCTTCTGGGCCGCCCTCATCATCATTCCGCTCTTCGCGCTCCATGACGCAGGCACGGCCGTCGCGGCGCTCGGCCATGCGATGATCCTCGAATATATCCCCTTCATCCTGCTGCTCCTGGCGCTCTACACCGTGGCGGGCGGCATCGTGCTGCGCGGCAACCTGCACGGCTCGCCCGCCGTCAATACCGGGCTTCTCGCCACCGGCACGGCGCTCGCGAGCTTCACCGGCACCACCGGCGCCGCCATGGTGATGATCCGCCCGCTCTTGCGCGCCAATGACGACCGCAAGCGCAATGCCCATGTGGTGATCTTCTTCATCTTCCTGGTCGCCAATATCGGCGGCTCGCTCACCCCCCTCGGCGATCCGCCGCTGTTTCTGGGCTTTCTGCGCGGCGTCGATTTCTTCTGGACGACCGAGCACCTGCTGTCCGAGACGCTGTTCCTGTCGGCGGTGCTGCTCGGCCTCTTCTTCGTCCTCGACACCGTCATCTATCGCCGGGACGGCCATTCGAAACCCGATCCCACGCCCGACCGCCTGCCGCTCAAGCTGTCCGGCAGGCTCAACATCGTGCTTCTCGGCGTGATCATCGGCGCCATCCTGCTCAGCGCCTCGACCGAGCTCGGCACCGTCCACATTCTCGGCGTCGATGCCGAGATCGAGAATATCCTGCGCGACCTCGTGATGGTCGCCGTGACCCTGGTCTCGCTGGCGGTGACGCCCAAGGGCGACCGCCACGCCAACACCTTCTCATGGGACCCGATCAAGGAGGTGGCCAAGCTCTTCGCCGGCATCTTCATCACCATCATCCCGGTGCTGGCCATGCTCAAGGCCGGCGGTGCCGGCCTGTTCGCGCCGATCGTCGCCTTGGTGACCGATGCGAGCGGCGATGCGAGCAATCCTGCTTATTTCTGGCTCACCGGCGGGCTGTCGGCCTTCCTCGACAATGCGCCCACCTATCTCGTCTTCTTCGAGCTGGCGGGCGGCAATCCCCAGATCCTCATGAATGAAGGGGCCATGACGCTCACCGCCATCTCGGCCGGCGCCGTCTTCATGGGCGCCCTCACTTACATCGGCAATGCGCCCAACTTCATGATCTATTCGATGGCCCGGCGCGCCAGGGTCAGGATGCCGGGCTTCTTCGGTTACATGCTGTGGTCATGCACGATCCTGCTTCCGCTCTTCGTGATCCTGACCTTCGTCTTCTACATGTGAGCCTTTCATCACCTTGTCGATGAAAGCGAGGAAGATCGCCGAAGCCACGAAGGCCATATGCATGATCGTCAGCCACATGATCTGCTCGGACGTATACTGCGCCGAATTGAGGAAGACCTGCAGCAAGTGGATCGACGAGATGGCGACGATCGTCGAGGCGACTTTCACCTTGAGCGAGCCCGCATCGATCTTGCCGAGCCAGTGGACTTCGCCATTGTCGAAACGGCTCACGAAATTCTCATAGCCCGAGATGATCACCATGACGACGAGGCTCGCCACCAGGGCCGCATCGATCAGCCCCAGCATCTTGAGGATCGTATCGGTGTCCTCGAGCACCATGACCTTGCTGATGAATTCGAGGAGCTTCTTGCCGAAGGAGAAGGCATAGATGGCAAGCGCCAAAGCGAGGCCGAGATAGAACACGACGAGCAGCCAGCGCGAGGCAAGGATGATCGATTCGACGAGGCGTTCGATGGATTTCATGGGGCTCCTTCCGTTTATTCGGGCTTTCTCATAACCTGCCAATTCGGGCAAACAAGAGGCAGAAATCATGCGCAGCCGCAAGGCCATCCAGATCGTCGGCTGTCACGCCGAGGGCGAAGTCGGCGATGTCATCGTGGGCGGCGTGGCGCCGCCGCCGGGCGACACCCTGTGGGAGCAGTCGCGCTTCATCGCCACGGACGGGACTTTGCGCAATTTCGTACTCAACGAGCCGCGGGGCGGCGTCTTCCGCCATGTCAATTTGCTGGTTCCGCCCAGGCATCCGGACGCCCAGATGGGCTTCATCATCATGGAGCCGGAAGATACGCCGCCGATGTCGGGCTCGAACTGCATTTGCGTCGCGACCGTCCTGCTCGATGCCGGCATTTTGCCGATGACCGAGCCTGTGACGGAACTCACCCTCGAGGCGCCGGCCGGCCTCATCCGCATCCGCGCCGACTGCCGGAACGGCAAGGCCGAGCGCATCACCTTGCGCAACGTCCCCTCCTTTGCCGACCGGCTCGATCAGGTGATCGAGGTGCCGGGCATCGGCGCCGTCACGGTCGACATCGCCTTCGGCGGCGACAGCTTCGTCATGGCCAGGGCCAGGGATTTCGGCTTCGCCATGCGGCCCGACGAGGCGCGCGATATCGCGGTGATCGGCCGCAAGCTCGTCGCTGCGGCGAATGAGCAACTGGGCTTCAAGCATCCCGTCTTGACCGGCTGGGATCACATTTCCTTCTGCTTCATGTGCGGCGAGCCCGAAAGGATCGATGGCGTCCTGTCCAGCCGCAATGCCTGCGTCGTCAATCCGGGCAAGCTCGACCGCTCGCCGACCGGTACCGGCTGCTCGGCCCTGATGGCCGTGCTCCATGCCCGGGGCCTGCTGAAGCAGGGCGAGAGCTTCATCGGCCGCTCGATCATCGAATCCCGCTTCTACGGACGCATCGAGGAGGAAGTGCCGGTGGCCGGCCGCAAGGCGATCATCCCTTCGATCTCGGGCCGCGCCTGGATCACCGGCAACACGACCTTGCTGCTCGATCCGGATGATCCGTGGCCGGCGGGCTACAAGATTGCCGACACCTGGCCCAACAGCTAGGCAACCTTGGCGGTGCAGATGACGGTCAGGCGCGCCGGATCATCTTGATGATGACCAGGAGGATGATGGCGCCGATCGTCGAGGCGATGATCGCCCCGACAATGCCGCCGCCGAGCGATATGCCAAGCGCCGGAAACAGATAGCCGGCGATGACCGATCCGACGATGCCGACAATGATGTCGCCGATCAATCCGAAACCGCCCCCTTTGACGATCTGCCCGGCGAGCCACCCCGCGATCAGGCCGATGATGAGTGCGATGATGATGCTCGTGCCGTCCATGGTCCCCTTCCCTCCGATGCGCCTCGAAAACAGCCGGAGATTATCAGAAAGATGCTTGCCTTCTAGTACCGGTTGGTCAGATTTGAACCGATAACTTTAAAGCGAGCGCCATGTCGCCGGTGATGGCGTCTCGGCCGATAGTCCTTGTGTCGGGTAACCGGACGGTTACTCTGATCCGGGAATCGCCATTGACGGATGGAGCGGGCGTGCGGGCACGGAAGCTGAGGGATGCGGAAGCGACGCGGCAGGCGATTCTCGCCGCGGCGACGGCGGAATTCGCGCGCAAGGGCCTGGGCGGCGCCCGTGTCGATGCGATCGCCGCCCGCGCCCGCGCCAACAAGCGCATGATCTATCATTACTTCGGCAGCAAGGAGAAGCTGTTCACCGCGGTCCTGGAGGAGGCCTATGGCCATATCCGCTCGGCCGAGCTCAAATTGCCTTTGGCCGAGCTCGAGCCCGAGCAGGCGCTCGCGGCCCTGCTGCG
Organism: Taklimakanibacter lacteus; assembly: GCA_003576695.1. Taxonomy (GTDB): domain Bacteria; phylum Pseudomonadota; class Alphaproteobacteria; order Rhizobiales; family Aestuariivirgaceae; genus Taklimakanibacter; species Taklimakanibacter lacteus. The sequence continues at coordinate 141,756 of QOZQ01000016.1, read as the reverse complement.
CTTCACCTGGGACTACTACCTGGCGCGGCCGGAGTTCCTCAGCCTCGTCAACAGCGCCAATCTCCACAAGGCCCGCCATGTCAGGGACTCGCAGCGTTTCAGGACCTCAGGCCCGCCTTTCGTCGGACTGGTGAAGTCGATTCTCGACCGCGGCGTGGCCATGGGCGTCTTCCGTCCCGGCATCGACCCGGTGCAGCTCAACATCACCATGGCGGCTGTCGGCTATTACTACCTGACCAACCGCTTCACCGGCGAAATCCTGTTCGAGCGCGATTTCATGACCCCTGAGCGCCTGGCCGAGCGCTATGCCTTCAATCTCGACACGATCTTACGATTGGTCAGAAGATGACGAGAAAGTGAAACTTTCACAGTTGCAATTTCTTGCGGGTCCGTTTACCGAGGGCCGCCGGCTGACCTGGGAGGGAGCGCCGGCCGTCAAACAGAACCATATAGGGTGTTAAATGGACTTCACGTTTCTTTCGCGCTGGTCGCCGCAGCTTCTGAGCGTCCTGCGCATCATCGCCGCCTTGCTGTTCTTCGCGCATGGATCGGCCAAGCTTCTGGGCTTCCCGCAGATCGAGATGTTCGCCGGCCTTCAGCTCTTCTCGCTCATGGGTCTTGCCGGCACTCTCGAGATCGTCGGCGGCATCCTGCTCGTCATCGGCCTGTTCAGCCGCCTCGCCGCCTTCATCCTGTCCGGCCAGATGGCGGTCGCCTATTTCATGGCGCATGCGCCGCAGAACTTCCATCCGATCCTGAATGGCGGCGAAAGCGCCATCCTGTTCTGCTTCGTCTTCCTCTATATCGCCGCCGCGGGCCCCGGCCCCTGGAGCGTCGATGCCAGCCGCGGCAAGGCATGATCCTGCCACAAAATCGCCAGGAAAAAGCCCGCTTGCGCGGGCTTTTTTATTCTTCCGTGCGGAAACCTTAAATCTCGCACGCTCTGCCGAATTCCTCTGGCACCCGCATCGCTTCCCTCTTAAGATTCGCTGCGTAAGGTAGCGCGCATCCCGGCGAAGTGGAACCACTTCGCCGGAAGGGATTCGCGCCAATATGTTGGAGCAAATCCTTGTCGCCAAAGTCTTCAACTTTGGCGGGATTTGCTCTGGGAGGAACGGCATGTCCTTTGTCCGCCTGATTGCCTATTTGCCGCTCGTCATCCTTCTTTGGACGGCGGGTCCGCAAGCCCATGCCGCCGACAATGAGAAGGTGGCGGCGGAGCTTCGCGCCATCATCGACAGCGGCGAGCCGGTCATGGGCAACCAGCAATCGGATGACCGCATTGTCGAGGTCTATGTCTTCTATGCCGCCGACCGCAGCTACAAACCTCTATGGGTCCGCGACAACGGACCCAAGTCCAAGGCCCGCGATGTCCTCGCCATCTTCCATGACGCCGGCAGGATGGGCCTCAACCCGAATAACTACCGCGTTACGGAGCTCGACCGCCTGATGTCGGTGACGAGCCCGCGCGAGCTCGCCGAGCTCGAGCTCCAGCTCACCCGTGCCTTCATCGATTTCGGCCGCGACATCAATCGCGGCGTCGTGCTGCCCAAGGAAGCAAGCCGCGAGAACGCCATCACGGCCAGGGAGCTCGGCGCCCTCACCTTGATCGACGGTGCGGAGAATGCCGACAACATCGCCGATTATGTGAAGACGCTCGAGCCGCAGACGCCTGAATATCAGCGTCTCAAGGAGGCCCTCGCCAGCTACCGCGCCATCGCCGGCAAAGGCGGCTTTCCGGCGATCGGCAAGGGCTCCGCCCTCAAGCCCGGCATGCGCGACAAGCGGGTCGTGCAGATCCGCCAATATCTGAGGCTCACCGGCGATCTCAACCCGGACGCCGACAAGGGCGGCGATCTCTATGACGTCGACCTCGTGCCGGCGGTCAAATGGTTCCAGTATCGCCACGGCCTCACCGAGGACGGCATCATCGCCGCCACGACCTATGAGGCGATGAGCGTTCCGGTGGCGAGCCGCATCCGCCAGATCGAGCTCAACATGGAACGCCGGCGCTGGATGGATGACGACCTCGGCCCCTACTACATACTCGTCAATGTCGCCGACCAGGAGCTGAAGGTGGTGAAGGACGGCAAGACCGTGCACACCGCCCGCGTCGTCGTCGGCAAGCCCTATGCGCGGACGCCGGTCTTCTCCGAGAAGATGAAATATGTCGTCCTCAACCCCTATTGGAACGTGCCGCCCAGTATCGCCAATGGCGAATACCTGCCCAAGCTCAAGCGCAATCCGGGCGCGCTGGCGCGCGAGCGCATCCGCGTCTTCGGCAGCGGCGGCACGGAGATCAGCCCCTATGCGGTGAACTGGTCGGCCTTGAATCGCATGCCCTATTCGCTGCGCCAGGATTCGGGAGCCAAGAACGCGCTCGGCAAAGTGAAGTTCATGTTCCCCAACAAGTTCAACGTCTATCTGCACGACACGCCGTCCAAGAGCCTCTTCAGCAAGGACCTGCGCGTTTTCAGCCATGGCTGCATGCGCGTGCAGAACCCGCTCGACCTGGCTGAGCTCATCCTCGCCGGTCAGGGCTGGACGAAGGAGCGCATCGATGCCGTGGTCGCGCAAGGTAAGGAGCGCATCATCAACTTGAAGATGCAGATTCCGGTGCACGTCACCTATCTCACCGCCTGGGTGAACAAGGATGGCGCGGTGAATTTCCGCCGCGATCCCTATAAACGCGACGATCGGCTGGCCGAGGTGCTGACCGGCGCCCTCACCGATGACGGTCCGCTGTCTGTGTCGTCGCGCTGAAGCGGCATCTCGAGCGGTTTCGACGGCAGCCTTGGGCTCAAGGTCGACATTCAAGTTCCCGGGCTTTTGCTTTTCGCGGGCGATGTGCTTAGCTGTCGTCCCGGCTTTGGGACGCAGATTTGATGACGTTGTACAACTTAGTCATCTTTCATCAGACGCGATGGCAGCATATCTCCGATTTCCTGACCATCCGAAACATGATGGCAGGATTGGCACCTGACATCGCTGTCCATGTCATATCAGAGGGCAGTGCAGTCCCGGCTGATTTCTGGGTTCGCGTCGCAAAGCTGCCGACGCTGATATTCTCTCCTCTGCCAGTTCACATCGACGCCACGGTCAGAGGCACCCGTATCATCAGCGCGCAGATGACAAAACTGGAAGAAGCAAAGCTATTTGCAGATGCGGGATTTCCAACTCCGCGGACAACCGGAATCGTACCGGAAACCAGATTGAATGAGGGACAATGGGGGCCGTTTGTCGTGGTGAAACCCAATCGAGGTGGCCAAGGTCAAGGTATCAGGCTCATGCGCACGCGTGATGTCCGCTGGGTCGACCCCAATTCGTGGCCGAAGGATGATCCCCGTCACGGCCAGAACCTCTTGGCCCAGCAATATGTAGATACCGGCCCTTACACACGCAGCTACCGCGTCTTCACGGTGCTGGGGCATGCGGTCTATTCGCGAAGCTCGACTGCGACACAAGCCGTGCCCATTCCCGACCCGGCTGGCAGTGAGCCTGTCGACCTAGATATAACCTCAAATGGCGTCGAACGAACCGTCGAGCTCGCCAATGACAGGGAGATCGTAGCCCTGGCGGAGAGTATCCATCGCAAGTTTCCACTTATTCCGACGATGGGGCTCGACATCATTCGCCATCATGCGACCGGTCAGCTCTTTGTCCTGGAACTGAACTCCAGCGGTTTCACCTGGCATCTCTCGTCAAACTACGGTCTGGCGTATCAGCGCAAATTCGCGCTCGACTACTACGGGCAATTCGATGCCCTGAGGGTGATCGCCAAAGCGTTCATCGACACGACGCGGCGAATGGCCATCTGACGGCATCCGCCGTCAAATCTCGATCCCGAACTCATCCACCGCCACTGGCTGGCCGGCCTTGTTCCTGGCGCCCATCAGCTTTCCGCCCTGATAGAGATAGCGCAGCTCATCGCCCTGACCTGCGGGTCGCGTGAGGATGAGGGTCTTGAAATCGTCCGGCCTGGGCCGCTTGGCGCAGTTGTTATGCCTGGGCGTCGCCGCGCGTCCCCAGGGAATCATCCCCGACATAGAGAGGCGTCACTTTTGGGAAATCCCGGCGCGGAATGCGCACATAATCCGCCTCGGTGAAGAACTTGCCGAAATTGGGCCCGCCGGCATCGCCATCGGGGTCCGGCGTGACGATCAGGCGCAGCTTCTTCACTGCGGCGGCCCAGCCCTTGAGAGCGGCATCGTTGCCGCTGCCGCTGCGATCGACGGCGGCGGGGTGGGCGAGCTTGAAAAGCGGAACAGCCTTGGCGGCGGGATTGGCGTCCGCCCAGATCGCGAAGGCCCGCTGGGCGACGTTGCCGAAGGCGATGATGGCCTCGATCGCGCCGCCCGCCAGCAGCCTGTTATAGAGCGCGTGGCGGGCGTCCTTGATCGGCTGGTTGTTCTGCAGGACCGCAAGCCCCTTGGCGCTGGCGCTGGGACGCATGGCGACGGAGAAGGCATTGACCAGCACATAGCTGCGGGTCAGCCCCAGCCTGGCGAGGAATCCTTGCGTCTTCTGGCCTGAATCGCCGATGAGCGAGCGCCTGGCGAAAGGCAGGCACTCCGCCGGCCCAGGATCGGATGCGATGCACAGGACGCGCGCCGTTCCATCGAGCCTGCCGCGATAGAACAGGTTGCCGAAATTGTGCCAGAAGATCGTGGGATCGCCGGTTGCGGCGAGGTAGTCGGGCGTTGCGGTGAATATCGCCTGGACGGCGGCCGGCGGCGCGGGATCGAACTGCGCCATTTCGGCCGCGGGAATGGGCCGCAGGACAAGCCGGCTGAGCTCCAGCTTGTCCGCGCCGATCTTGCCGCTGAGCAGATTGCGGTTCTTGATCTTGAGCGTGAACGGCGTTCCGCCGAGCTTGCCCGTGAAGGTCCTGGTCGCGGGAACGCCCTTGAGCACGATCGTCTGGCCCCCGAGCGCGAGCGATCCCTTGGTCGCCGTCGGCATGCGGATGACGCCTTCGCCGAGACTGGTCCCGGCGCGCGAAACGCTGAAGTAACCTGCGGCACTTACTGTCGCGGGAGCTGCCATAGCCACCTCCTCTCAATCGATCGGGATGCGCCGCCTCTGGCGCACGGTCTCCTTGTCGAAGCCGACGATCTCGACCATCTGGTTCTTCTTCGGCCGCAATTTGAATCTCTGCCGCCCATCGCGCTTGAGCCGGTAGGAGCGGGCCGGATGGCCGGAAACGAAGACATCGAGACGGTCGAGGCCCGCCGTCTCGACCTCGAATTCAGAGCCCCGGCGCTTGACATTCATCCGCGTCCAGGGCTGCGCGGCGAGAATCCTGCCGCAATGATCGATGAGATCCTGGTTCTTGTTGAAAACATCCACGCCCGTCATGACATAGGTCTGGCCGCTGACGCCGCCATCCTCGATGAGAGCCCCGCCGGCGGCGCTGGCGCGCACGGCCCGCCTGATCGACATGGTGAAATCGACGCCTTTGGGAAACTTCGGCACCGGCAGATTGGCCGGCCGCAGGGCATCGGCGATATCGCGGGCCGACCACACATTGGCGCCGCCGGCGCCGGTCGCCTGGCCGACGCAGATCAAAGGCCCGATGCGGTTGTCGACGATGCCGGCGGCGAAGAGATCGCCGGAAGAATAGGTATTGGCATCGGCCACCACCACCACCGGCCCGCCATAGCGCTGTCCCAAATCGTTGCATTGCTCGGGTGGCGTTATCGGAATATGAGCCGAATAGGGCTCGCCGGTGCTTTCAGCGCTGCTGAGCGATTCCGTCCACGCGCCGAACTCGTCCCGGTTGAACACCGCGCGCGCCATTTCCGCCGTGAAGCGCGTGGCGCGCAGCGCAAATCTCGTCGGCTCGATCGGATGGGGCGTGAATATCTGCAGCAGCCGCTCGGCCGCCCAGATCAGGCCGCCGGGATTGTTCCGGATGTCGATGATGAGGCCACGGTCGGGCAGATCCTGCACCAGGGCGGATGCGGCGTCGATGAAGCGCCGGTCGTCATCCACATCGAAGCTCCAGATCCGCAGATAGCCGAATACCCCGCTCGGGGTCTTGCGCGGCTCGGCGGTGAGAAAGTCCTGGAACTCCGCCGTCAGCCTCTTCTTCGGGTCGGAGATCGCGGCGGCGCGCCGTTCCGCCTCCCAATAGCCGCGGTTGAACTGGAATTTCTTGGCCCGCCGGACCGCTTCCGCGCCGAGATTTATGCTTCGCCTGAACCGCGTGGCCAGCGACATGCCGGCCGCATTCGGCGCGAATTCCGGCACGACATCGTCCCAGGCGAGCCGGATCGTCCGTTTCCTGTGCAGATTGTCCCTGTAGCCGATGTCCACCCATTCCTCATCGGGCGGCGGCGCATATTCCAGCGCCCTGAGGGTCATGGATTCGAGCGCCCGCGCCTGCCGCGCATCGGGCCGGCCGCCGGTCTCCACCTCGGCATGCAGGTCGACGGCGCGCTCGAAATCCATGCCGTTCCAGTGGGTGATCACCACGCCTTCGGCAAAGCTCTTGCCGAGCTTGGCGCCGACCGCGAGCTTCGAGACGATATAGGTCACATCGCCGGGAGGGCCATAGGCTTCGACCAGGAAAGGAAGCGTCTTCACGACGCCCTTTTTCGTCCACGGGGCCTGATATTGCGTATGCGCGTCGCGCAGCCGGTTGACCAGGGTGGTCAGCTCGCGATGAAACTGAAGATCGGTGAGCGTGGTCGATTGCAGGCGCAAGGCCTGGAGCGCGCGGATGATGTCGAAGCCATAGAGCGAGCGCTTGAGCGGCAGATGCACATAGATCTGCTCGATGAGAACGGACAGGCCGTCGAGGATATCGAGCCGATCGGCCCATGAGAATTCGAGCGGCCGCGCACCGCCGCCATTTTCTCCGCCCCTCCTGCCGCCTCTCTGCCGCGCGCGTGTCATAGGTAGAATTCCTTGAGGCCGTCGAGCAGGCCGCCATGGAACCCCTTCTTGCCCACCTCGGCGAAGAATTGCGCGTCATGGACGAGGGAGCTGAGCGGCGGAACGACGATCTCATCGGCATGGTCCTTGAGGCTGCCGGCAAAGGCGGCGGTTCCGGTGGGCATGTCGAGCGCCAGCAGCAAGGGCGCGTCGGGCGCGCTCATCGGTCCGGCATAGGCCCGAAGCCGGGCCTCCGCCTTGTTGATGGCGGTCTTCGGATCCTTGATCACCGCCTTGAGGAGACCGGTGATCTCGCTGAATTTCCAGGGCTTGCCGGGATCGTCCGGATTGCGGATGGCGATTCGCCGATCCTTGCCGGCGAGCTTGAATTTGCTGCTCGGCTCGGCCGTCGCCTGCATCGGCTGGGGATCGCCATAGCGCGGCACGCCGCCGACGACGACGAGGACGATGTCCGCCTCGGTCGACTCGACGATCTGCGTCCAGACCGGCTTCGTACCCTTGGCGCGCAGGATGGTGACATCGCCGAAGGCATCTTTGGTCAGCCGGCCGATCTGCCGCTTCCAGCAGCGCGCCAGCACATCACCCGGATTGCTGGTGATCATGGCGACGAGGTCGCGGTCCGTGAGGCCGAGAGCGAGTTTCTTGCCGGCGATTTTCGCCACCTTGATCTCGCCCTGGACATTCTTCGTTCCCGATGGCCCCCAGTCGGAGCCGAGGCAGATGGCCACCTTCTGGCGGCGCGCCGCCGCGATGTCGGTGGTCGAGCCATAGAGCCACAGATTGGAGAAGGGCGACCAGACGACGGCGCCGGCGTCGTCCTTGGCCCATCTCTGCCAGTCCGCCGGCATCACCGAATTGCAGTGGATGCCGATGAAGGTCTTGCCGAGGCAGCCGGCATTGGCGCTGTCGATGAATTCGCGCTGCACGAGGGAGCCGGCAGCCCCCTCGCCGCAATGATAGATGAAGCCGGCGCCGTCCTTCTGCGCCTGCGCCTTCTTCGCCAGTTCCAGGGGCTCGAGCGTCAACGTCGATGTGTAGATCAGGTTCCGGCTGGTTCCGCCGGCGGTTTCGTCGTCGATATTGCGCAGCACCTGCACATGCTCGCGGTTGGCGGTGGGCCAGCCCTGCATGGCGGTGGTGCCGCCGACCAGCGCGCGCAGCTGCACATAGGCGAGCAGCGCCTCGGGCTCGGCCGCGACCAGCGTCTTGGACGGCCAGGTGATCGAGGCCCGGTAGCTGGGCGCTCCCGGCCAGCTGTCATGGTGCATATAGGGCGTGGTCCTGGTCGGCTCCGCCCACAGAGGCAGCGTGTTGTAGCCGATGTGATTGTGCAGATCGATGAGGCCCGGAATGACGAAATCATTGCCGGCATCGATGACGGGTGCCGTGGCGAACCCTGCCGGCGCCGGCCCGCTGCCCTTGGCCACATGCTCTATGGTGCCGTCATCGCCGATGAAGACGCGCCCGGCAAAGACGGCGTCGGGATCATTTTGGTCACAAGGCACGACACGACCGGCGATCACCAGGGCCATGAGCTACCTCGAGTGAGAAAGTCGTCAGCTTGCTTGCGGCAACTTATCGGAACTTGGGGGAAAGGAGTGTGAGAAAACTCACATCATCTGACGCCGGCGGCCGGGCAAATGCCCGGCCCCCTGAAGGTCATCACGGCAGCAGCGCGCTTGGCCGTCCGGCCGGCACCCGCAGCAACTCGGCCGGCATCGGATTGATTCCCGCAGCCGATGTTGTTAGCTAGGCGCTCGATGGACCAACGCTACAATCTCATTATCTTTCATCACCCGAAAGCCCAGCAGATTTCTGATTTCGAGACGATCAGGAATATGATGGCGGCCCTGGCTCCAGACATCGAAGCCCACATCGTTACGGCTCATACGCCGACACCACAAAGCTTCTGGTCACGAGCGGCGCAACGTCCCACGCTGATCTTCTCCCCCACCAGGGTTCAATTTGGTCCCGAGATCCGAGGCACGCGGCTCGTCAGCATTCCGCTTGCCAAGCTCCAGGAGATCAAGCTCGTTCACAAGGCTGGTTATGCCGTGCCGCAAACGACGCTGCTGACCCGCGAAACCACGCTCGACGAGAGGCTTTGGGGGCCCTTCACCGTGTTGAAGCCCAATGTCGGCAGCCTCGGGCGAGGTGTCAGGCTGGTACGAACAAGGCATGTCCACTGGATTGATCCCAAGTCCTGGCCCGAGGACGATATTCGGCACGGGAAAGAGCTCGTTGCCCAGCAATATGTGCATACAGGCGACTATATCAGCTTCTACAGGGTTCTCATGGTACTGGGCGAGGTTGTCTATTCCGCCGTGTCGATCGCCAAGTGGCGGCTTTCGCTTCCCGACCCACGCGCCATGGATGTGGTCGACATGCCGATTGCGCCGAATGCCGGCGAAAGGGAGGTGAAGCTCAATTACGACGAGGAAATCATCACCCTGGCACAAGGGCTGTCCCGCAAATACCCGGCCATCCCGGTGATGCCCGTCGACATCATCCGTCACCAGGAGTCCGGACAGCTTTTCGTCATGGAGATCAATTCCCATGGCTGGAGCTGGCATCTGTCTTCGCCCTTCGGACAGAAGCAGCAGGCCACCAATGGTCTCGACTACTACAAGCAGTTCAACGGGCTCGAGAGGATCGCCAAGGCGCTTGTTGAAAAGACCAGAGAGATGGCAACCTGAAGCATTCCAGTGCTAGACTCGCCGCAGGACGGCTACAGTGACGCGCGGCAGGGATTGATCGATTCCCGCTTGATGCCGCGGCCGATATGTGAGCTGAATGGACAGGCGCCTCAACCTCATCATATTCCACCAGCCGAAGGCCCAGAAGGTCTCCGATTTTGAGACCATCAGGGACATTATTGCGACCCAGGCTCCGGACATCGAAGTCCATATCATCACGCCGCAAAACCTAAATTCCAACTTGTTCTGGAGGCATGCAGCAGAACACCCGACGCTGATATTTTCTCCGACCGGCGTCCAATTTGCGGATCATATGCGCGGTACCAAGCTGATCAACCAGCCCACCACCAAAGAGAGGGAGGCGCGCATGGTGCATAAGGCCGGCTACCCGGTTCCTCAAACCGCAAGGCTGGTGCCCGACCTTGTCCTCGATGAGAAGAGGTGGGGTCCGTTTGCCGTGGTCAAGCCGAATATCGGCAGCAACGGAAGAGGTGTCAGGCTACGCCGCACGAGACATGTCCGCTGGGCCGATCCGATGTCATGGCCGGAGGAGGACTATCGTCGCGGAAAGCAGCTCATCGTCCAACAGTATGTGCATTCGGGCGACAATGTTAACTGCTATCGGGTCCTTGCTGTGCTGGGTGAGGTCATCTATTCGATCCACACGAGCCTCAGGACACCCTTGGTGCTTCCCGACCCACGCGGCACCGATGATGTGGACCAGCCGATCGCGGCAAATACCGGCGACAGGGAAGTGAAGTTGAACTATGACGAGGAAGTCCTCGCTTTCGCGCAAGGCTTGGCGCGGAAGCTGCCCATGATCCCGGTCATGCCGATCGATGTCGTCCGGCACCGCGACTCAGGCCAGCTCTTCGTCATGGAGATCAATTCGCACGGCTGGAGCTGGCATCTGTCATCCCCCTTCGGCGAGAAGCAGCAGGCCACTTATGGCCTTGACTACTACAGGCAGTTCAATGGCCTGGAGAAGATCGCCAAGGCTCTCATCGAGAAAACCCGGCAACTGGCCAGCTGAGCAGTCTCTATGCGCCTGTCTTAATCTCCATGCGTTGGACGACGTGAGCGGGATTGACTGGCTAATCCTCGGGAAAGTCGATATGCGCTCCAAATATCTCGCCTGGCTTCGGCGCCGGATCATCGGCGGGCGACAGGAGCGTTTCTCCCCAAGCGATGTCTGGTGTCGCCGACCAGGCTTCACAGTCAGCATTCGGGCAGCCCTCCGCGCCTGATCGAAGCGCAGTTCCGCATAAGGCACAGGCCGAAACATGAGAATTCGCCATCGTCATCGCCGGCATCGTATAGCGATACTGCAACCCACGAACAAGGGCATAACTGTCGCTCATCCGCAACCTGGAAAAGTGGCAATGAATGGCCCGACGACGCGGGCAAGGCGGGCCATGGACGGAGGATCGGATGGATCGGCGTTCAGATTAAATGCACTGTCACCGAAATCCCCTCGAGACGCTCCCACGCCCAAGGCCTTGACAATACACGAAGAAAGGAAAAAGACATAGCATCAGACCATCGACGCTCAATGAGCGTGCCGGAATCATCCTCGGCGACCGAAGAGACTGTTGTTCGACTGTCGCAAACTGCACTAGCAAAACAGAAAGGGCAGTATGAGAGAACGCCTGCTCCTATACTTCTGGCTTCTATTTGGCGCGATTATTTCTTTTTTCGATTGCCCCACGGCAGGCGTTGCACAGCCTGCGAGCGATGACGGCATTCACATAACAGCCAGTGCTGAACTATATTACCTGCGTGCCTATCCAAAGCTGAAGGGTCATAGAGCGTTAGCTGTTGGTCCGGGTGGTTATTGGGCTGCTGTCTCCCGTCTATCATCACGCGAAGACGCGGAAGCAAAAGCTCTCCTCAGTTGCAATTCCAGGCTGGCGAACTCTCCCTACAAAAGCCTATCAGTACAACACTGCATCCTTTTTGCGACGGATGATCGGCCTACCGGAAACGCCTTGCCAATAGGGATCCCATTTGGGGTCGTACGAGACGGACCGGATGTCCCTCTGGAAACTGGTCGAATGTGGGAGCCCAGCACTCCTCGACGACGCGGCATCATGATAATCGTTCACGGTTGCAAGCAGACAGATACCCTAGGCGGATCGGCAATATCTTGGGTGAACTATTACCGCGCGCTCGGTTTCCAAGTTTACTGGCCTAACAGCTTTGCGGAACCGCGCGACAAGGAAACTTGTGGTCAAGCGGGTGAGCATGGAGCCAATCCTCAAACTCGCAATCTCAAACTTCGTATCGCTCAAACGCGGCACTCACTCGCAGTACTCCGCAAGAAATACCCAGAAGACTCCATTTACTTGCACGGCCATTCTGAAGGTGGAGCTGTCGTTCAGGCGCTTGGTGAGAAGGTCTCTGGTATCATCGTCACTGGTAGTCAATGTGGTTTTGGCGAAACTTCGACTTATTGGACAGCGCCAGGGACTCCCGTGCTTGTTATTGCAGGCAGCGGGGATTCTGCCATTTACCACGCACAGACCGTTCAGGAATGGGACGATTTCTGTTCAGCTGTTCAGGGCGAAGGAATACTCAGTGCCGTTTTGGTTCCCGGTATGGGTCATTACGCGGCCATCTGGTGGCCGGAAGTACGCAACGCCGTAAGCGCTTTTCTGGATGCCGAGCCGATAGTAATAAGACGCCGAAAAGGAGGTGTCAGCTTCCCTAAGCTGACGCCTGAACAGCTAGAAAGGTATCATTCAGCCAGCGGCTCCATTGTAATTGCGGCCGATGACAAGGGGACATGGGCGTCCAGCAGAATCTCAACGACTAGGTTTGATGCTGAGGAGTCCGCTTTGTTCGCGTGTGACGAACGCGCAGGTGCTGACGCTTTCCGCGAGCCAGAACATGAGCATACCTGTGAATTGGTAAGTGACCACAAGAGCCTGGTTAAGTGACTGATGTCACCACGAAAAATTTCTTGACCGGCAACAGACTTATCAAGTGAACGGGTGGCACCACTCCGGGGTCTCGATGCCGGTTAACTGGCCTTGGCCGAATGCGACGGGAAAGCTGGCGCCGATCCCGCCCACCTTCATGCCTGCGTGCTCGTCGACGTGAACGGGAAGCCGCCGGTCAAGTGAGGGAGAGGATTGGTCGCCCGTGAAGAAGCTGATTTCAAGCTGGGATAAGCCGGCGCCGGGGATTGTGGAGCGTGTTAGTCTCCCCATCAGCTTGGGCAAAGCCGATCAGCCGGGCGAGGCATAGGCACCATAAAAGCCTGAGCCAGCGGATCAGGCGGCGGAAGTTGTAGCCGGCGGCGGCGAGGACGGCATTGATGGCATCGCCGTGGTGATGCCAGAGATAATTGCGGGAATTTCGGTGACAGCGCACTATTTACAAGCGGATAACAGCAGGAAGAGGCATCATTGCAAGGTTACCCAGAAATTCAGCAACAGCGCATTCACAGCTTGATGACGTCGACATCTCATGCACCGCCCCTCAGAAACTTCTATGCGATTACCCCGTTTGACTTCGACAGCATAACACTTGCGCGGCTGCCTTACCCTGCGGTTACATGCTTGCATCAAAGAAATGAGCAGGCAATGGGGTGGAGGATCAAAGTTACAAATAAATGTGTGCCGATTGGAGAAGGCCGTGTCCGCAGAGACACAGCGGGGCCATGAGCGCTGCTGACCTGCCGTGACTGGGCAGGACAACTACGGAAATACCGCCATAGCAAATTGAAGCTTGTCGTGATCACTCATTTTGCTTGCAACTTTGTCCAAACCCTTGACAGAACCAAGACCGTATTGACACTTGCTTTTCCTGCGGCGACGACGTTTCAGTCGACCAACCACTATATGGTCTCGTTTGGGTACAATCATGCAAGTCTTCTTACGCCTAAAATCTAGGTGTCTTCTCAGCACCATCACCTTTATTCTTATCTTTGCTCACTCAGCCTTCGCCCAATCCTCCTCCGATGACGACATTCATATTTCGGCCATCGCTGAATTCTACGCGCTGCAGGTCTATCCGAATGCGAAGGGGCACAAGGCCATAGCCATTGGACCGGGCGGCTATTGGAACGAGGCCACCGGCAAGCCGTCGGCGGCCGCGGCGAGCAAATATGCGCTGGCCGGCTGTGTGGCGGCCTTGCGCCGGGCGCCGTTCAAGAGCCTGGCCAAGCGCAATTGCGTGCTCTTCGATGTCGATGGCCGGCGCACCGGCAAGGCGACGCCGATCGGCATCCCCTTCGCCACCGCCGCCCCGGGCGAGGACCTGCCTTTTGCGAAAGGAAGGACCTGGGAGCCGACCGGCAGCACGCGACGCGGCATTCTCCTGCTGCTGCATGGCTGCAACCGGCTGGAGGGCTTGAGCGGCTGGGTCACCTCGCTGGTAAATTACTACCGCGCTTCAGGTTTTCGTGTCGTCATGCCGGACAGCTTCGCCGAGCCACGCGATCCTGAGACCTGCAGCGCCCCGGGCGAGACCGGCATCGACCGGCAGACGCGCATCCTGAAGCTGCGCGTCGCCCAGACCTTGCGCACCCTCGCCACGCTCAGCCATCAATATCCGGGCGAAGCCATCTATGTGCATGGCCATTCGGAAGGCGGTTATATCGCACAAGCATTGGGCCAGAAGGTCGACGGCATCATCGTGACGGGCGCTGCCTGCGGCTTCGGCTATTCCGCTGCCTATTGGAGCGCCGAAGGCACGCCGATCCTCGTCGTCGCCGGCACCAGGGATCCGCTCGTCCCCGGCGCCCGCAATGCCAAGGCCTTCGCCTCCTACTGCAAGAAAGTACGCGGGGCGGGAAAGCTTCGCACCGTGGTGGTGTCCGATATGGGGCATTTCGCGGCTCTCTGGCAGCTGGGCATGCGCGAAGCCGTGGCGAAGTTTCTGGGCATCGCCCCCATCGCCATCACCCGCCGCGACCCGAAAGGCGTGAAGCTTCCCGCTCTGCCGCCAGCCGACCTCGAGCAATATCGCGCCGCCGCCAGCCCCAAAGCCATGGCGGCCGACGAGCATGGCAATTCAGCATGGTATCAGGCTGCCGAGTCCAAATTGGACGCCGAGGAGATGGCGCTGTTCGACTGCGACGGGAAAGCCGGCGCCGATCCCTATGCCGATTCCGCCCACCGGCACAGCTGCGTGCTCGTCGATGTGAACGGGAAGCCGCCGGTCAAATAGCTGAAGGAGCAGCTCAGCCCCGGCAAGGTTCTCCGCACATGTTATCGGTCTGTCCCGTTCAAGAGCTTTGAAGCTTCGGTCAGCTCCCTGTTTCGGCACTATAATTCGGCCGCATGTATGTCGAGCAATCGAGTACAATGACCTGAAATCATTATAAGTTCTGGAAGCCGGCCTGGTCCGGTGGAGGCAAGTTTGGGCGATTCTCCCTGTAAGTTCCCTGTATCGCGTTGCATCGCGTTTCGCGGGATTTCCCCCCATCGGCGCAAAGCCCCGGCAACCTGGCGAGGTTACCAGGATTTCCACGGCCGGTTGCGGAGCCCGGCCTCGGACGATGCCGGGATTTCTCCGTTGGCGCGCATTGCGGCATGACGATAGCATCGGCATTCGAATGAGCATCCCGGAAGAGCTCGCCTATGCTGTCGTGGTCCTTGTGGTCCGCGCGAGCAGGAGGTTTCTTATCTTAACCGACAGTATCAGGCCGACGAGCGCAAAGGTGACGCCGTTGCCGAGCCAGATGGCCGGGGCGCCCCGCAGCAGGCCGTAGAAGATCCAGATGCTTGTGCCGGCCTCGATCATGAGGAGCGTGGTCAGGCTGAAATCCTTGGCGCTGCCGGTGCGCCATGTCTTCACGACCTGCGGCAGGAAAGCGAGCGTTGCGAGGCTGCTGGCCACGAGGCCCAGATATTCAATGCTGTCCATGGCTGGTCTCCATACAGTGCTCTTCGGTCCATTTGCGGGCCGCCGCCCGCCGTCCATCCCTTCTCAGACTGGACGCCCGCAGGGGTTTTGTGTATCCCACGCCCAAGCCAATGACCTTTGCGCGGGATGCAAAGATGAGCGTTTCTTCCGACCGGATCAGCGATCTGGAGGTGTTTTCCGCCGTGATGGACTCCGGCAGCCTCTCGGCCGCTGGCCGCCGCCTTGATCTGGCGCCGTCCTCGGTCGGAAGGATCATCGACCGGATCGAGGCCCGTCTCGGCGTTCGCCTTCTGCTGCGGACGACGCGGTCGCTGACCCTGACGGCCGAGGGCAGCGCTTACCTCATCGCTGCCCGTCGCATCCTGAGCGACCTGAGGGAGACCGAGCAGGCGATCTCGGATCAGGGCTCACCGCGCGGGCGCCTGCGCGTGAGCACGTCCATTCTGTATGGCCGATTGTTCCTGGTGCCGCTTCTCGGCGAATTCAGACGGCGATACCCGGATATCCTGCTGGACATCAGCCTGACCGATGCCGTCGTCGACATCGCCGGCGGACAGGCCGATATCGGCATACGCTTCGGCCCCATGCCGGACGGCCCGCTGATCGCCCGCAAGCTCGGCGAGACGCGCAAGGTGATCGTGGCCTCTCCCGATTACCTGGCACGGCGCGGCACGCCTCGGCTGCCTGAGGACCTGCATGGCCATGATTGTCTCGGCTTCAACTTCAAGCGCATGGCGCCCACCTGGCCCTTCCGCAAGGATGGCCGCGATTATGCGTTGACGATCAAGGGCGGCGTGGAGGCGAATAATGGCGAGACCCTGGGCCAGCTCGCCGCCCAGGGCGTGGGGATCACGCGCGTGGGAACTGTGACGGTGCTGGACGCCCTGCGGACAAAGGCGCTTGTGCCGCTCCTGGAAGAGTTCAATCCGGGCGACGTCGAGGAGATCAACGCGGTGTTCGTCGGCGGAACGCACATGCCCGCCCGGGTCCGCTGCTTCGTGGATTATCTCGTGGAGAGCTTGCGGGGCAGCGCCCCTCCAAAATAAAAAAACCTGCTATCCCATTGGGATAACAGGCTTTTCTAATGGTTGCGGGAACAGGATTTGAACCTGTGACCTTCAGGTTATGAGCCTGACGAGCTACCGGGCTGCTCCATCCCGCGTCAAAAACTGCAACCGACGACCGCAAGGGATGCGCCAACGCGGCGCTTATGTAGCAATCCGATGACGGCTTGTGAACCCCCATTTGCCAAGAAATTTCTCGGGAAAACATTGATTGTGACAAGGAACCCCGACAGGGTGCCGTGGGCAAATCCCGCCAAAGTTGAAGACTTTGGCGACCAGGATTTGCCCCAAATATTGAGGCGCAAGCCCTTTCGGCGAAGCGTGCCACTTCGCCGGGGTGCGCGGTGGGAAGGCAGGGGAAGAAGGTGCCGAAGATCTCCGAGGATCATCCGGCGGGTGAGGCGTTGCGTCGGCTGATGCGCAAGACCATGCGCTCTTTGGCCCAGGATCTGGAAAACGCCCGTTCCGGCAAGACCGTCCATCCCGCACGGCGCCGCCTGAAATTCGCCCGAAGCCTGTTGCGCCTGATGAAGCCGGCTCTGGGGGCGCAGGCTTTCCAGGCCGAGAACCAGACACTCAGGGATGCCGCCCAGGCCCTGGCCGGCTTGCGCCGCACCGAGGCCATGATCGAGGCCATTGCCAAGCTCAGGGCCGACGCCCCGGATGCGAAGGCCGATGAAGCCGTCTATGCGGCGCTGGAGGCCGCGGCGCACGATCTCAGGGAAGACGCGGTGAGCCCCGAAGAGGCCGGACGGCGCATCGAGGAGGCCTTCGGCGGGGTCGAGGCCCTGCGTGGCCGCATCGCCTCATGGACCTTGCCCAAGCGCGACATCAGCCTGTTCGTCGAGGGCATGCGCGCGTGCTTCTCGAAGGCCCGCCGGCTGCTGCGCCAGGGCCTCGAGCGCAAGGAGATGCCGCTGCTGCATGAGGCGCGCAAATCCGTCATCCATCACCTGCATCACATCGAGCTCCTGAGCCCCCTGTGGCCCAGGCTGTTCAAGGTCTGGGAGGCCGAGCTGCAGAAGCTGCGCGAGGATCTGGGCGACCTCAACGACCTCGACGATCTGTCGGCGGAATTCGACCGGGCCGACAGCCCGTTCGCCGCCATCCAGTGCAAGGCCCGGGCGCTCGAGCTGATCGACAGCCGGCGCACATCCATCCTCGCCCGCATCGCCAGCGAGACCGGCCATCTCTTCGCCGAGGAACCGAAGAACTTCGCCGCCCGTATCGATGCCTTGTGGCGGCATATGGCGAGCTGACATCGAAAGGAGTTAGCGCCACACTTTCCTGCAAGCCGTCATCCCGGCGCAAGCCGCTATCATATGCACACAATTCGCGGGCGAGCCTTTCACCCTCGCCCCGCTTCAGCGGGGAGAGGGTAGGGGCCCGCCGCGCAGCGGCGGGAAGGGTGAGGGGCCTGCGCGCAACTTTCATACAGGCCCCTCACCCTCCCATTGCTTCCGCAATGGGTCCCTCCCTCTCCCCGCTGAAGCGGGGAGAGGGCAAGGTCGCAATCCCTTCTACGATATGTGAATCCAATAGCGGCGAAAGTCGGGATCCATTGAATTCTCTCCATGCGAGCAGCGCCGCCCGAACTGCGCTTATTCAGGGGATCCCGGGCTTGCGCCGGGATGACGGAAAGTGGTGTGCAGAAGACGCCTGAGGCCGTGTTCTCGTGCCGTCATGCAGTTTTGTCATCGCTGGGGCATGAGCCCTGCGCCGGACGCGCTTGCCGGATCAGTGCCGCACAATTATAGGGTTCGCGCCGCCATGCTCCCCCAACCCCGGCATTTCGTTTCGCCGCGCGCCGCCGTGACCGCGGCCTTCATCGCCTATGGCCTGTCCGCCGGCCTGTGG
The DNA here is from genome assembly GCA_003576695.1 of Taklimakanibacter lacteus. Lineage (GTDB taxonomy): Bacteria > Pseudomonadota > Alphaproteobacteria > Rhizobiales > Aestuariivirgaceae > Taklimakanibacter > Taklimakanibacter lacteus. The sequence goes on along the minus strand of QOZQ01000016.1, from coordinate 123,365 downwards.
GCGGGCTCGATACCGGCCATCACGCGCAATGCCTCGGTCGACAGCCTGACGCTCGGCCTTGGCATCACCTTCTATGGCATCGCCTATGTCATGACGATGTCATGGGCCGGGACCCTTGCCCGCTTCGCCACCAACCGCGCCATCATCCTGACGAGCCTGCCTTTCATCGCGGTGAGCGAGACAGTGCTGCTGCTGGCGGCGACTCCCCTCTGGTTCCTGCTGGCGCTGATCTTCTTCGGCGCGGTCCAGGGCGTGCTCGATGTCTTCATGAATGCCGAAGCGAGCTATGTGGAGAGCGATCTCAGGCGCCCCATCTTCACGCGCTTCCACGCCGCCGCCTCCGCCACCATGGCGGTTTCGGCGCTCATCGCCAGCCTCCTGATGGTGGATGCAAGCCCCTTATGGGCGGCCGCCATCCTGGCCTTTGGCGTGCTGGCGGCGATCCTGTTTATCCATCGCCGGCTGCCGCGCCGGTTCTCGGCCATGGCACGCGCCACGCCGGGCGCCCCTGCCCCCAGGATGATGCCGCTCATCATACTGGGTCTCGCCGCCGGCCTCGTCATCACCGGCGAGACCGCGGCGATCATGTGGTCGGCGAAGCTTCTCGACGAGCAGGCGCCGGCGCTCGCGGCAATTGCGGGCCTCGGCGCCGCCTTCTACGGGCTGTGCAATGCGGCCGTGCGCTTCGGCGGCGACGGTATCCGCGCCCGCTTCGGCGATGTGCCGCTGATCGTCGGCTCTCTGCTGCTGGCGACGGCAGGTTTCCTGATGATCGGCCTGTCGCGCGATTTCCTTCTGAGCACGCTGGCTTTCGCCATCACCGGCTTCGGCACCGCCTGCGTCATTCCGGCGATCTTCGCCATCACCGCCCGGCACATGACGGAGAACCGCGCCAGGGCCTTAGGCATCGTCTCACTCGTCGCCGGCATGCCGCGCGTCTTGGCGCCATGGTTCTTCGGCTGGATCGCGACCGAGCAGTCGACGAGCTTCGCCTTCGGGCTTTGCGCCGTCGCCATGGCCGCGACCCTCGTCTTCATCCTGCTGTTCCAGATGCTGCTGAAGCGGGCAGCCCGGCCTTTGGCCAGCAGCCTCTGATCAGGCCAGCACCGCCGCCGCTTGCGGGAACATCAGCCCCACCGGCATCGGCCGGCCGAGGAAGTAGCCTTGCGCCTCGTCGCAGCCTTCGTTGCGCAGGAAATCGAGATGCGCCTTGGTCTCGATGCCCTCGGCGAGGACGGGAATCTCGAGGCTGCGCCCCAGCGCCAGAACGGCGCGGACGATCGAGGCCGATTTGCGCTGCTTGCCGAGCTTGTCGATGAAGGAGCGGTCGATCTTGATCTTGTCGAAGGGGAAGGACTGCAGCGTCGACAGCGAGGAATAGCCGGTGCCGAAATCGTCCATGGCGATCGCGACGCCGAGCATCTTCAGCCGCCTCAGCGTGTGCAGCGCCATGTCGGGATCGGTGATCAGGAGCGATTCCGTCACTTCGAGCTCGAGGCGCTTCGGCGACAGGCCGGTCTCGATGAGGATGCCGTGCACCGTCTCGGGCAGATTGCCATGGGTGAACTGGACCGGCGAGAGATTGACCGCGATCCGGTAGGGCTCGGCCCATGACGCCGCCGTGGCGCAGGCCTTGCGCAGCACCCATTCGCCGATCGGCACGATGAGCCCGGTCTCCTCGGCGATCGGGATGAATTCCGCCGGCGAGATCAGGCCGCGGGTCGGATGCTGCCAGCGGATCAGCGCCTCATAGCCGATGGTGCGGTTGTCGGTGAGCCGCGACTGCGGCTGGTAGAAGAGCTCGAACTCGTCCTGCGCCAAAGCCTGCCTGAGATCGCGCGCCAGGCTGCGGCGCTCACGCACCTGCAGATCCATGCCCGATTCGAAGAAGCACGCCTTGCTGCCGGCCGTTTCCTTGGCGCGGTACATGGCGAGATCGGCATTGGCCATGAGCTCGGTGCTCGTGCGTCCATCATCCGGGAAGAGAGCTATGCCGACGCTCGCGCCGATGAACAGCTCGTTGTCGTCGACGGTAAGCGGCTCGCGCACTGCCGAAAGGATGCGCTCGGCAAAGGCCATGACCGGTTCCGGGTCGTCGCCGGCCGGGAGGACGGCGAAGAATTCATCGCCGCCGAAGCGCGCGATATATTCGGACGCCCTGAGGCCGGCCTTCAGCCGCTTCGATATCTCGGCCAGCACGATATCACCCGCCGCATGGCCGAACACGTCATTGGTCTCCTTGAAGCGGTCGAGATCGAAGCTGAGCAGCGCGAAGCGCCGGTTCTGGTCCTGCATCCTGGTGATCTCGGCCTCGAGCTGGTCGAGGAAGGAATTGCGGTTGGGCAGGCCGGTGAGCGGATCGAAATGCGCGAGATAGTGGATGCGCCCTTCCGCCGATTTCTTCTCGGTGAGATCGCGCACCGAATAGACCCGGGCGCCGGCCAGGACATCGTCGGGCTTCGACAGGAGCTCGACCGGAATCTGCCGCCCGTCATGGCTGCGCAGCACACCCTCGGTCCTGAGACTCTCCGTTTGCGGGTCGATGCCTTCGACGGTGAGGATGTCGCCGAGGAGGCCGCGATCGGTGATCTTGTCGCGCCGATAGCCGGTGAGCTCCTCGAAGCTCGTATTGACATCGACGATACGGTTGTCCTTGACGATGACCAGGCCCTCGATCGCGGCATTGGCGAGCCGTCTGAGCCGCGTCTGCGCCTCGCCATAGGCGCTCTTGTCGGCGAAATAGGCGGAGACGCCGATGGCGATGACGAGCGCCGCGACGGCCGCAATGAAGAACACCATCACATGGTTCGGCACGGCGCCGACCGGCACCTCGACCAGAGGATCGGGCAGGATGGTGACGGCACCCATGGCGGTGAAATGCAGGCTGCAGATGGCGAGGACGAAAACCCCCGCCGCGCCAAAACGGCCGCGCCAGTTGTCGGCCAGGCGGGTGAGATGGAGCGCGAACATGCCGAAGGCGACGCTGGCGATGACCGAGACGGCGACGAGCACCGGGTCCCATTGGACGATGCCGGCGGTCCGGAATCCCGCCATGCCGGTATAGTGCATGGCGCTGATGCCAAGACCGGCGAGCGCGCCACCCACCAACGGCCGGTAGCCGGCCACAGCGAATGCCGTGATCGAGGCCGCGATGGCGACGAGGAGCGAAAAGGATGTAAGCGCCGGATCATAGCCGGTGGGCAGCCCTGGCGCGAAAGCGAGCATGGCGAGGAAATGTGTCGCCCAGGTAGCACTGCCTGCCGCGACGCCTGCCATGACCAGCCATTGCCGCCGGATGGGGCCTCCCGAGATCTGCGCCCGCATGAAGAGCCGCATGGCCACGAGACTGCCGAAGGCGCAAATCACGGCTGCAACCGCCACGAGCCTCAGGTCATGCTCCACAGTCAGACAGGTCAAAACTTTCAGCATAGTGCCGCCCCTTCAACTATGCAGAAAATTGCAGGTAAAGTTCTAAAAATCCGTGGACGGCGGCAGTTAAGAATTACCTAAGGGGATTTTTCCGTTTCACGAAGCTCTCTTAAGAAGTCTTAACGCATTGGCCGTCACCAGCACGGTGGCGCCGGTATCGGCCAGGATGGCGATCCACAGACCGGTCATGCCGAGCAGGGTCGTGACCAGGAACACCGCCTTGAGTCCGAGGGCGATGGTCACATTCTCACCGATCACCCTGAGGGTACGGCGCGACAGGCGTATAAGCGCCGCCACATCGCTGACCCGGTTGTTGAGCACCGCCGCATCGGCAGCCTCGAGCGCCACATCGGCGCCCGAGCCCATGGCGATGCCGACCGTTGCCGCCGCCAGCGCCGGCGCATCATTGATGCCGTCGCCGACCTTGGCGACCCCGCCCTCGCCTTGCGCGAGCTTTCTGATGAAAGCGAGCTTGTCTTCCGGCAGGAGCTCGGCATTCACCTCCATGCCGAGCGCCCTGCCGACGGCTTCGGCATTGGCGCGGTTGTCGCCGGTCAGCATCACCGGCCGGATGCCGAGACCCAGCACCTCCTTCACACCCTGCACGGCATCGGCGCGCGGCTCATCGCGCAGCGCGATGAGACCCAGCACCTTGCCTTGCGACTGCAGCGCCGAGACGCTCTTGCCCTCGGCCTCGAGGGCGCGCGCTCGTTCGAGAACATCGGCGCTGGTGACGCCAAGCCGCGCCGGCGCCCCGATGGTGACGATCCGGCCATCGACCCTGGCGCTCAGCCCCTTGCCCGGCAGCACCTGCGAATGGCTGGCCGGCGTGAAAACGATTTTCGACGCCCTGGCATGGGCGACGACCGCGACCGCCAAAGGATGCGAGGAGGCCGCTTCCGCGGCGGCCGCGATGCGCAGCAGGTCGGCTTCCGTCACATCGGCCAGCGCCACGATATCCGTCACTTTCGGCTTTCCCTCGGTGAGCGTGCCGGTCTTGTCGAAGGCGATCGCCTTCACCTTGCCGATCGCCTCCAGCACGCCGCCGCCCTTGACCAGGAGGCCGCGCCTGGCGCCGGCCGCAAGCGCCGAGGCGATGGCCGCCGGCGTCGAGATGACCAGCGCGCAGGGACAGCCGATGAGGAGCAACGCCAGAGCGCGATAGATCCAGGTCGACCAGTCGCCGGCGAAGGCGAGCGGGGGCACCAGCGCCACCGCCAGCGCCAGCGCGCAGATGGCCGGCATGTAATAGCGCGAGAAGGTGTCGATGAAGCGCTCGGTCGGCGCTTTCGCATCGGCCGCTTCCTCGACCAGCTTCACGACGCGCGCGATGAGCGTGTCCTCGGCCGCCTTTTCCACCCGGCAGCGCAGCATCGCTTCCGTGTTGATCGAGCCGGCGAGCACCAGATCGCCCGGCTGCTTCACGCGCGGCACGGATTCACCGGTGAGCGCCGATTCATCGAGCGCCGATGTGCCCGACAGGATGGTCGCATCCGCCGCCACCCGGTCACCCGGGCGCACGACGATGACCTGGCCGATCGCGATGGCGCTGATCGGCGTCTCGACCGGGCCGCCTTCGCTTTCGACCATCGCGGTCTTGGGCGCGATGTCGGCGAGCGCCCTGATGCCGGAGCGGGCCCGGCCGGCAGCGATGCCTTCCAGCAATTCGCCGGCCGCAAAGAGAAAGACGACAAGGGCCGCCTCTTCGGTTGCGTTGATGATGACGGCACCGATGACCGCGATCGCCATCAGCATCTCGATGATGAAGAGGGAGCCGAGCCGAGCCGCGGCGATGGCGCGCCGGACGACCGGGATGGCGCCGACGACGCAGGCGGCGAGAAATACACAGACCGAGACCGTGGGCGCGATCAGCATGGTCAGATAGGCGGCAGCGATCAGACCACCGGTAAGGAGGACGAGCCGGCCCTTGGCCGACTGCCACCAGGCGCCTTCGATGGGCTTGGCATGATCGTGGTCATGCTGCGCCCTGCCGGTCGCCGCATCAGCGCCGATCCCATAGCCGAGGCTCTTGACCGCTGCCCTGATCTCATCGGCCCGTTCGGGCCCGGCCAGCCTGACGCTGAGCGTCTCGCTGGCGAGGCCGACGCTGACGGCGCTGGCGCCTTCGATGCGGCCGACGGCGGTTTCGATCTTGCGGGCACAGCTGGCGCAGTCCATGCCGGTGATCTTGAATTTGTGCTGGCGGGGCTCTCTTGACATCATGACCCAGCCCTACAATCTCTAGTCACTAGAGGTTCAAGAGGAAAATTGCATGTCCGGTTTGACCATTGGCAGGCTGGCGGAAGCGACCGCCACCAAAGTCCAGACGATCCGCTATTACGAGACGATCGGCCTTCTGACTCCCTTTACCCGCACCGAGGGCGGCCATCGCCTTTACGACAGGAAAGACCAGAAACGGCTGACCTTCATCCGCCATGCCCGCGAGCTCGGCTTCCCGATCGAGGCCATCCGTGAGTTGTTGAGCCTGTCCGACAATCCGCAGACAAGTTGCGAGCGGGCCGACGACATCGCCCGCCGCAGGCTCGATGAGGTGGAGCAGCGCCTCACCCGCCTGAAAGCGCTGCAGAAGGAGCTGAAGCGCATGGTGGCGGAATGCGGCCATGGCCGCGTCTGCGATTGCCGCGTCATCGAAGTCCTGAGCGATCACCGGCTGTGCCAGGCGTCACATTGATTCGGCGGATCAAGCGGATGAGGGCGATGATCCTTCATCCAATCATCATCGCCGCTTCCCGCAAGGGCGTGCAGAAGCGACTGCCGGACGATAACAAAAGTTCGCAAACCGTCATCCCGGCGAAAGCGGGGATGACGATTGAGAGTAATCAATCCTGCTTGAGATAATCATGGATCACGCGGCCATAGGGCAGTGTGAGGTCGGCGATGAAATGATGGGCGCCGACGATCCGGCGTACTGGCAGATCGGCGACCGGCGCATTGACATGCGGCACGAGATGGAGCCGCCCCGGCCCGATCCATGAGCCTTTGACGGTGATCTCGGTGAGATTATAGGCGATGAGCTCGCAGATATCGTGGCGCCCGTCCTCGCCCGGGATGATCTTCAGGTTGACTTGCGTCTTGCTCAATATGGCGGTGGTCTTCTCGCCATTGCCCGCCATGCTCTCATGCTTGTAGCCCATGGTGCCCATGGCGACGAGCTGGCCGCCATAGTCGAGCGTGCCGGTCAGGGTGTCTTTCACCACTTCGAGCCTGGGATGCGCATATTTCTTGGGGAAGCCCCAGATCTCGCGCCCGGCGACGATCGGCGGATCGTCATCGAGATACATCTGGGCCACGAAACTCATCTCCGCGCCCTGGTGGCGGCAGGGAATGACCATGCCGGATTCCGTGTAGCTGCCGAAGCCCGAGCTGTCCGGCATCCTGATCCATTCGTAATGAACCAGCGGCCGCTCGACGGGCTCGAGCGGTTCCGGCAGCTGCTCGCGGACGAGCTCCGCATCGGTCTCATAGGTGATGATCATGTATTCGCGGTTGACGAAACGATACGGCCCCTTGGGATAGCTCGGTCCCGCCAGCGGCATGGATGGCAGATCGAGGATATCGGCGATGCGCATGGAACGATCCCCAGATGAGTTAGTGGCAGGTCCAGCCGCCATCGATCGGGATGATGGCACCGGTGATCGAGCCCGCCGTATCGCCGGCGAGGAACAGGACCAGGGAGGCGACTTCCTCCACCGTGACGAAGCGCTTGGTTGGCTGCGCCGCCAGCAGCACATCGCGGATGACGGCATCTTCCGAGATGCCGCGTGCTTTCGCCTGTTCGGGGATCTGCTTCTCGACCAAGGGAGTCAGCACATAGCCCGGGCATACGGCATTGGCGGTGACGCCATGCTCCGCACCTTCCAGCGCCACCGTCTTGGTGAGGCCGGCGATGCCGTGCTTTGCCGCGACATAGGCGCTCTTGAAGGGCGATGCCACCAGCGCATGGGCGGAGGCGAGCTGGATGATGCGGCCGAATTTGCGGCTCTTCATCCCCGGCAGCGCATGCCGGATCGTATGGAAGGACGCGGACAGGTTGATGGCGAGGATCTGGTCCCATTTTCCGGCCGGGAATTCCTCGATCGGCGCCACATGCTGGATGCCGGCATTGTTGACAAGGATATCGACCTTGCCGAAGGCCTGCTCGGCCTTGGCCACCATTTCGCCTACGCTTTCCGGGCTCGACATGTCGGCGCCGCTATAGAGCACCTCGACGCCATGTTGATCGGCGAGGCGTGCTCGGGTGGCCTCGATCTCTTCGGGCTTGCCGAGGCCGTTCAGCATCACGTCGTGGCCGGACTGCGCCAGCGCCGTCGCAATCGCAAGCCCGATGCCGCTCGTCGATCCGGTGACGATGGCGCTTCTCTCTGTCGTCATGTCTCAGCTCCCTGGACGATGAAACTGAGCTAACGGAGGTTTCATTTAAGTCTTGTGACAACAAGGCGTCATGCGCGTGTCACACCGCATTGGTTTGCTTCCGGGGACGAGAAAAATTCGGGGCGGATCATGGACAAGAAAGTCGAACAGCCGGCGGCCGGTCAGAAAAGCGTTGGCTGGCGGCCGGCACGCTGCGAACGTGTTGCCCTTATCTTCCAGGGCGGCGGCGCGCTTGGCGCCTATCAGGCGGGCGTCTATCAGGCGCTTCATGAAGCCGGGATCGAGCCCGACTGGGTGACCGGCGTCTCGATCGGCGGCATCAACGCCGCGATCATCGCCGGCAATCCGCGCGAGCGTCGTCTTGCCCGCTTGCGCGAGTTCTGGGAACGCATCACCGCCCGCAAGATCTGGTCCTTCACGCCGGATGGCGACATGTTCCGCCGCATGCGCAACTCGATCTCATCCTACATGACATTGAACGACGGCCAGCCGGGCTTCTTTCGCCCGCACGTGATGAACCCGTGGTTCAGCCCGGCAGGTGCCAGGACCGCGACGAGCTTCTATGACAGCGCCCCTTTGCGCGACACTTTGCTCGACCTCGTCGATTTCTCGCTGATCAACGAGCACCGATCGCGCTTCTCGGTCGGTGCCGTCAATGTGCTGACCGGCAATTTCGTCTATTTCGACAATCGCGACGAGGAGATCACGCCGGAGCATGTGATGGCGAGCGGTGCCTTGCCCCCGGCATTGCCGATGGTGAAGATCGGCACCGATTATTTCTGGGACGGCGGCATCGTCTCCAACACGCCGCTGCAGCATCTGCTCGAGCAGGAGGACAGCCTGAACACGCTGGTCTTCCAGGTCGATCTGTTCAGCGCCCGGGGCACATTGCCGCGCGAGATGGCCGACGTCATGGGCCGCCATAAGGACATCATGTATTCCTCGCGCACCCGCTACAACACCGACATGTACCGGAAGCTGCAGAAATGGAAGCTGCGCACCCATGCCGCCCTTGCCCGTATCCCCAAGAAGGATCTCAGCGAGGACGAGGCGCGCTGGATCAAGGAGCTCTCGGACCTGCCCGAACTCACCATCATCCACCTGATCTATCAGCAGAAGGCCTATGAGGGGCACGCCAAGGATTACGAATTTTCCGGCACCTCGATGCGCGAGCATTGGCAATCGGGCTATGAGGACACGCTGAATACGCTGAAGCAGAAGCAGTGGCTCGATCTGCCGCCCGATGGCGGCGGCATCTGGGTGCATGACGTGCACCGTCTCGCCGAGGGCCTGCGCCGCGGGGCTTAGCTTAAATTCCCCTCCCCCTTGTGGGGAGGGGTTAGGGGTGGGGGTCGGGTGGTATCGCAGTACTTCCGCTTGCAAAATGCGGAGAGACCACCCGACCCCCACCCCGGCCCTTTGGGCCGACCCTCCCCACAAGGGAGAGGGTAAATCTATTGCGACGTCTCGACCGGACATTGCTTGCCGGGCTCCACCTCCCAGGTGGCCGGATCGACGATCACGCCCTGCTGGCAGGTCGACATCTTGTCGGCGATGGTGCCTTTGAGCCTGCCATAGGTCCCCGGTACCGGCGTCGGCTGCGCGGCCGTGATATTGTAGGTCTTGCCCGCCGCCTCGAGGATGATGCAGTTGGGCTCAACGCCCGCCGCGGCGCAGCCCAAGACCTCTATCTCCTCCGCGCTTGCGGCGAAAGCCATCAGGGCAAGCAGGCTGGCCGAGGGAATCAGGATACGCAGCATGACGGGAACCTCCCTTGTGAACGATGCAAGGATACCGCGCCTCTCGCCGGAAGGACAGGCTCAGTCCGTCTCCGGCGGGTAATTGCGCAGGAGCGCCGGCTTGAGCTTGGGAAGGTCGCTGCCGCGATCCGCCAGCGCCGCGAGCTTCGGCGTGTTCGCCTCGAACCACGGGCGATTGGGCCGCCAGCGCGTCATCACCGCGATATAGATATCGAGCGCCGAGAACCGTTCGCCGAGAAACCAGGGGGCTCCCGCCTCCGCCTCGACCATGCGCCAGAGCTTCTTCTGGTAATCATCCACATTGGCGCGGAAGCCTGTCGCCGCCTTCCCGTCCGGAACGAAGCGGGTTGGCACATCGGCATAGGTGAAGGTCGGATAGATGTTGGCGACGATGAAGATGAGCCAGCGCAGGAAGCGCGGCCGCGCCGGCTCGCCGGACTGCGGCACAAGCTCATGGCTGCCCGCCGCATCGGCGAGATGGAACGTGATGGCGGCGCTCTCGGTCATCACCTGCTGGTCGGGAAGGATGAGAACGGGAACCTGCGCCAGGGGATTGAGCTTGCCGAGCGACCGGCGCGCCGACGCGTCCTCGAAGAGATCGCCAGCATCGACGAAGTCAAAGGCCAATCCATACCAGTCGAGCTGCGCCTCGGTGAGGACGGAGCCCCAGCCATAGCGTCCATAAAGCTTGTAGCGTGTCATCTGTCCTCCCCCGGCAGGCTTCTGTCCGGGGTCCATAAACCCGGATCGGCGCCGCCTGTCCAGCGCCGGCCGTTAATCTTAACCGAGCCTCTGCCATCCCGGCGCGGCCGATGGCACGGTTCGTGCTCGGTGACCTGCTCCAATCCGGGAGTGCACAGGTCCATGTCAAATCGGCGCAGAAGGGCGCAAAAAAGCGTCCAGGAGGCCCAGACGGTGTCGCATTTCGCCGAAATGCCCCTCACCGTGCCGCTGATCCTCGACCTCGACCGCTGCCTGATCGCCGGCGACCTCCTGTTCGAGAGCTTCGTCGTCGCCCTGCGCGGCAACATCCTGGTGGTGTTCTCCTGCTTCTATTGGCTGCTGGCCGGCGGGCGCGCGCATCTCAAGCGCAAGCTCGCAGCCATCGCCCCCCTCGACACCGACCTCATCCCTGCCAATGAGGGGCTTGTCCCCCTGGCCGAGAATGAGATGCGGGCCGGCCGGCCGGTGGTGCTGGCGACCGCCGCGGACGAGCTGCTCGCCAGCCGCTTCAGGCGCCGTTTTGCCTTACTGAGCCGGGTCATCGCTTCTGATGGCGCGCGCAACCTCAAGGGCGCTCGCAAGGCCGACACGCTTCGGGCCGAATATCCACAAGGCTTCATCTATGCGGGCGATTCACCGGCCGATCTCCATATCTGGAGACATGCTGCGGGCGTCGTGACCGTCGGCGCTTCCCAGGCCACACGCCGCAAGGCGCGGGCGCTCGGCAAGCCGACGGTCGATTTCGACGGCCCCCGCCTCACCGCAAAGAGCCTGCTCAAATCGATCCGCCTGCAGCAATGGGCCAAGAACGCGCTCGTCCTCGCCCCGGTGGCGCTCGCCGGCAAGCTCGGGAATGTCGACGCCTGGCTCGATGCCGGCCTCGCCTTCCTCGCCATCGGCCTCCTGGCTTCCGCCACCTATCTGGTGAATGACCTGTCCGATCTCGCCGATGACCGCAAGCACTGGTCGAAGCGCAACCGCCCCCTCGCTTCGGGACGCATGCCCATTCCGGTGGCCCTGCTGCTGGTTCCGGGCCTCCTCGCCATCGCGGCGGGGCTCGCCCTTGCCTTGGGTCCGGCGGGTTCCGCCGTCCTGGCCCTCTATGGCGCGACGACGCTGCTCTATTCCTTCAAGCTGAAGCGGGTGCCGATCGTCGATGTCATGGCGCTCGCCGCACTGTTCACCTTGCGGCTGCTGCTCGGCGTCGTCACCATCGGTGCGGCGCTGTCACCCTGGCTGTTCGTCTTCTCGATGGCGCTGTTCTTCTCGATCTCGCTCGCCAAGCGCCATGTCGAGCTGGTCCGCCTGCGCGCTTATGCCATGGAGAAGAGCGTCGGCCGCGGCTATGACACGCGCGACGAGCCCCTCCTTCTGGCCCTGGGCGTCGGCTCGGCGCTCTCGTCGGTAGTGCTGCTGTCGCTCTATCTCTCCGCCGACGCCTTCCGTGCCGCCTTCTATGGCGCGCCGGAATTCCTGTGGTTCGCGCCGGCGATCATCCTTCTGTGGCTGTCGCGCATCTGGCTTTTGTCGCAGCGCGGCGAGCTCGATGACGATCCGGTTGCTTTCGCCCTGCGGGACCGGCCGAGCCTCGTGCTCGGCGCCGCCCTCGGTCTCGCTTTCCTCGCCGCGGCTTTCGGGAACCGACTGCCATGGCTCGCCTGATCGCGAGGCTCGAGGGGCCGCTGCTCGCCTTCCTGGTCTGCGGCACGCTTGCCGCGGCGGTGAGCTGGTTCGCCCGCATGATCCTCTCTCTGTGGATGCCTTTCGGGACTGCCGTCATGGTCGCCTATGCGATCGGCATGCTGGCGGGCTTCCTGCTCTACCGGCGCTATGTGTGGACGGCGAGCGACCGCTCGCTGATGGGCCAGATCATCGCCTTCATCGCGGTCAACATCGCGGTGGCCGTCCTCGTCCTCGTCACGGCGCTGGGCCTCGTGGCCCTGGGCGAGTTCATCGCCGGACGATCACCGATCATCGAGGCCTTGGCGCACGGCGCGGCAATCGCGGTTGGCGCCGCCGCCAACTATATCGCCCATCGCGAGATCACCTTCCGGGTGAAGCCGCGGACTAACCCGACTTCGTGAGCGCCAGCACCGCGACCGTCGCCACATTGAGCACGACGCCCCAGGTGACCAGCAGCCGGAAGATCTCGAGCCGCGCCTGGGTGAGCGCGGGCACCAGAACGAGCAGCGCCGCCGGCAGCCAGTCCAGCACATAGCGCTGCGCATTGTACTGGCTGAAGCCGTTGGAGTGGTAGAACAGGAGCGCTGCCGAAAAGCCCGCGATCAGCAGAAGAGCGAAGAACTCGATGCGGCCGAGGCGTGTGAAGAACAGCAGCAGCAGCCAAGGGCTGGCCGCCAGTATGGCGGTGCCGGCATTGTCGAGACTGCCGAGCGTCAAGCGCGCCGGGCCGGTGAAATCGGCGTGGAAACCCTGGAGCAGGAAGTAGAACAGGTTGAACGGAACATAGTGGATATTCCATAGCCCGTAAGCCGCCACTCTTTCACCGAGCACGCTGCCATCGGCGGTGAACTGGATAGTATTGTAGCCCGAATCGAGAGGATCGCCGAAGCGCCAGTAGTTATAGGCCAGATAGACGGCGAGAGCGGCGAGGATCGGCAGGCCGAGCTTGAAAGCGGCGGCGATGCGCGCTGCAGTGATGCGCAGGAGCGGCTCGTCCGGCCGGAAGGCCAGCAGCAGAAGCAGCGGCGCATAGAAGATCGACATCTGCCGCGACAGGAGCGCGCAGCCGAGCGCCAGCCCCGCCGTCACCGGACGGCGGCCCACCACCACCTCATGGATGGCAAGAGCGATGAAGAAGAAGGCGACCGACTGGGCGAAGAACCAGACGCCGTCGCCGCGCAGCACCACATAGTAAAGAGGGCTGGCGAAGCCGATCGCGGCCACCAGCCACAGCCGCTGGTCGTCGGAGAGGCCGTAGCTCCTGAAGATGCGGTTCCACAAGGCAAGGGCTGCCGCCCAGAGCGCGATCGAGAGGGCGACGAAGCCCTTGGTGTAGATGCCGAACAGCGCGACCAGCGGCATCGCGAGGAGCGCCGGGAAAGGCGGGAAGACGATATAGGTCTTGCCGTCGCGCATGCCGCAATCCGCGCCGAAGCAGGCCGACACGTCGGACCTGCCGGACAGCAGGCCCTCGGCGACGAGCGCATAGGCATTGGTGCCGCCGGCCTCGGTCAAGGCCCTAAAGAAGGCCACCGCCAGCAGCAGCACGCACAAGGCTCCCGCCCCCAGCAGGAGCAGCAGATTGCGTTTCCCCATGGTTTCGATGCCCGCGCGCATGTTCCCGCCCCTGGCAATTGCGGAGGCGAATCATAGAGGAAGTGCGGCTGATTCGCTTGAGGCCCGGTTGAAGGCTGCCGAGCAGGCCCTTCGGGTTGAGGAGATTGTTAAGAAGCCCCTGCACCCATCATTTCCGGCCATGGCTCGCCGGCCTCTCCGTTTCCTCCGGCGCGTTAATGGCCGGACGAAAGCTCTGAAACTCTGACGCAGAAGCGGGCTGCGCGAAAGGGGAAAAGAAGAATTTGAAAAGGCGCACGCGTCATTCTCTGATTTGCTCCCGTTTCAACGGTAGTTTTCTTCCCGCAAGCCAGCAGCCCTCATCGGACGGTTACGAGCGACACGAATGCCTTCAGTCTTAAGACCGTTCCGTCCGAAGGCCGAGCATGTGGTCGGCATAGTCGAGCGCCTTGGTCGTCCGGTCGAGCCAATCGCGTCCGTCGTCGCTGTCGGGTCCGGCTGCGATAGCATCCCCGACGGCGCGGGCCGCGGCTTCGACACCGCGCGCGATCGCCTCCAAGGCTGCCAGGTATTCGGCGTGACGGCCGCCGCCTTCGTGAGTTTCGGAGGCCCGGCCTTTTGCCATGATCAGCAAGGCAAGGAGCTTTGTCGACAGATAGCCGATCCGTTCACAGACCGCTGTCACGCTAGCGGGTGCCGAACCCGGGCTGTAACCCCCGATCTTTGCGAGCAGCGCCGCCCTCTGGCGGGCCAGTTCGGCGAGCGCCTCCGTCATGACGCGGATGCCTGCGTCGGTGAAAGCGAATGCGCGCGAGGCGGTGAGGACCGGCTGGTCCAACCTGATTTCGCGTGTCCAACCGATCTCCACCATCTCGGACCACAGCGCGTCGTTGGGGCTGCCGTGACCGGTAACCATGAGGGACTCGGGCTGCACCACGGCAGCTTGGTTGACGGACAGGTCGCCGGGGCCGAGTAAAGCGAGCCGAGTCCAGAGGTGCGGCGCAATCTTGTCGGCTCTAACCTGCGTCACGAGACGGTTCCGGTGTTGGTGCTGATGCGCCCAGTTCAGCACGCCGGCGTCAATACTGCGTAAAGCCGAAGTGGCAATTTGAACAGAATGGTGCTTGGCGGAGGCGCCCTTCGCATGAAAGAGATAGCTTAGTCTAGTAAAGAGGTTCGATATCGAGCCCGGCGCGCTCCGACCATATCTGCAAGATACTGAAATCACTCGCCTTGGGCGGGTAGCCACCCCTGCCGAGCGCCACCAGGATTTCGCCCCTCTGCGACACCATTATTGTCTGTCGCCTTTGGGTTCCGAACGGCGTTTCGCGCCGCAGGGACCAGAAGGAATAAGATTGTCGCTTCGCCCTGATATCAGGCGCGAATATGAGTTGATGATTCATGCGCAGCGCTTCATCCCGCAGTTCGGCGGGAGAGAGTAGCTCGACGATCCGCCAGGTGCTGGTGCCTTGCTGAATCTCAAGCCCACTGAAGCCCGATTTCGGCTGGGCCGGCGAAAAATAGTCCCACTTCGGTCCCGTCTCGCGGAGCCACGCGTCGATCTGCAGTGAAAGCACTTCCGGTGACAGGTCCGTCATTGCAAGGTCGGGCTGTGGTGGCGGAATGATGATCCGACGTCCCTCGTTGTCATAGCCTCTCCTCCGAGCAAACTTTCGCGCCCAGAGGAAATCCATCAACGAGCCTATCTTGCGGCGATCGAAGTCCGGATGGACGATGAGGAAGCTATATACGGAAAGCCAGAAATCATTGTGGGACAAGATCATCCCGGACCGGCTGCCAATAACAGCTTCCGCCAGGCCTCTGTCGCCACCCAGACCATGGATCTGTCCCCAGAGCAGCGCGCTTTCGATCATGCAGTCGCCGGGCACCAGCATTATGTGATCCGCCATCGCCGGAGTGAGTTGCACGGGCAATCTGGCGGATCCGATGTCCTTACCGCTGCCCACATGCAGATACAGCTCGCGAAACGACTCAGCATTCTTTCCGGTCCTGAGCCACGCCTGATCCATGAAAAGCGGGACCGGATGATCAACCATGAGATGGCGAATCAACGAGCCGAGCTCGCGCCTCCACTTGTCCGCCGGCGAAAAGACTCTCGCCTCCCAGATGTCGGGCGGCGGCACCCAGTCTTCGGGCTTCCTCAGCCATTGATTACGCCGTTCGTGCAGGCTGCAAATAGCGACAGCACAGGGAAACTCGCGCACTCCAAAGACTGCGCTCTCCACCAGAAAACGAGGCGATACCTTCCTGATTTTGAGCAGAAGTTCGAGAAGTGATTCGCGCGATGGCGTGTCGCTCGGGGTAAGCGCGACGGCGCGCGCAAGTCTCCGCCAGTCAAGGCTCTCGACACCCCTCCATGAAATCCGCCCGAAGCAAATATCCTCAATCAGCTTCTCGGGAGAGCGCACATACTGGGTCGAGCGGCGGGTGTTCTCCTGCGCCCACAGTTTCTGTTCCGCCGCGATTTCCTCCGGCGTTTTCCCGGCGAGAAACTTCAGCGAGTTTTTGCGGCACCATTTGGCGTAACCAAGAGCACCGCCAAAATGCGAAATGTGAGCGCGCATGTCGAGCTGCGACACGGCAGGCTGCCCGGTTTTCTCCTTGCTCATGGGGGAGAAGACTAGCGCACTATTGCCACAACAAAAAACCCGCCGGCGATTGCTCGCGCGGCGGGTTTTGATGGAATGGTGAAGAAGTTGTTTGCACATTCTCGGTCTGTCTTTTGCAGGCCTGGCAGCGACCTACTCTTCCGCGTCTTAGGACGAAGTACCATTGGCGCTGAGGCGTTTAACGACCGAGTTCGGGATGGGATCGGGTTCAGACACCTCGCCATAGCCACCAGGCCGGCGAAAGACAGACAATCAACTAGGTTTTTCCGACAATACCCGATGGGTATTGAAAATGAGAACGATCAAGCCGTTCGAACGATTAGTACCAGTAAGCTCCACGCCTTACAGCGCTTCCACACCTGGCCTATCAACGTGGTCGTCTTCCACGGTTCTCAAGGGAGAAATGGTTTCGAGGTGGATTTCCCGCTTAGATGCCTTCAGCGGTTATTCCGTCCGCACATAGCTACCCTGCTGTACCGCTGGCGCGATAACAGGTCCACCGGAGGTGCGTTCATCCCGGTCCTCTCGTACTAAGGACAAATCCTCTCAATTCTCCTACAATCACGGCAGATAGGGACCAAACTGTCTCACGACGTTTTGAACCCAGCTCACGTACCACTTTAATCGGCGAACAGCCGAACCCTTGGGACCTGCTCCAGCCCCAGGATGTGATGAGCCGACATCGAGGTGCCAAACGATTCCGTCGATATGGACTCTTGGGAATCATCAGCCTGTTATCCCCGGCGTACCTTTTATCCGTTGAGCGATGGCCCTCCACACATGGGGCCACCGGATCACTATGACCGTCTTTCGACTCTGCTCGACTTGTCAGTCTCGCAGTCAGGCAAGCTTATGCCATTGCACTCGACAGCTGATTTCCGACCAGCTTGAGCTTACCATCGCGCGCCTCCGTTACTCTTTGGGAGGCGACCGCCCCAGTCAAACTACCCACCATACACTGTCCCGGACCCCGATAAGGGATCGCGGTTAGACATCCATGTCAACAAGGGTGGTATTTCACATTTCGGCTCCACGAAAGCTAGCGCCTCCGCTTCAAAGCCTACCACCTATGCTACACATGCCAGCACGAATGCCAGTGTAAAGCTATAGTAAAGGTGCACGGGGTCTTTCCGTCTGACCGCAATTACCCCGCATCTTCACGGGGAATTCAATTTCACTGAGCCGATGCTGGAGACAGTGGGGAGGTCGTTACGCCATTCGTGCAGGTCGGAACTTACCCGACAAGGAATTTCGCTACCTTAGGACCGTTATAGTTACGGCCGCCGTTTACCGGGGCTTCGATTTGGAGCTTGCACCCCTCCTCTTAACCTTCCGGCACCGGGCAGGCGTCAGGCCCTATACGTCATCTTAGGATTTCGCAGAGCCCTGTGTTTTTGTTAAACAGTCGCCACCCCCTAGCCTGTGCCCCCCGCCAATGGTTGCCCACCGACGGGGCCCTCTTATCCCGAAGTTACGAGGGTAATTTGCCGAGTTCCTTCAGCATCGTTCTCTCAAGCGCCTTGGTATACTCTACCTGTCCACCTGTGTCGGTTTCGGGTACGGTCTGATGCAGGGGCTATTTCCTGGAACTCATTGACTGCCTTCGGAATCCGATAACTTCAGACAGCTTCTTGAATTCGTCACCACCTGCTGGCCCACGAATATTAACGTGGTTCCCATCGACTACGGCTTTCGCCCTCGCCTTAGGAGCCGGCTCACCCTGCGCAGATTAGCTTTACGCAGGAACCCTTGGACTTTCGGCGGGAGTGTTTCTCACACTCCTCTCGTTACTCATGTCAGCATTCGCTCTTCCGATACCTCCAGAGGCCCTCACGGGTCCTCCTTCACAGGCTTACGGAACGTTCCGCTACCGCGTATACTTGCGTACACACCCTAAGCTTCGGTACATGGCTTAATTCCCGATACATTTTCGGCGCAAAGACCCTTATTTAGACCAGTGAGCTGTTACGCTTTCTTTAAAGGATGGCTGCTTCTAAGCCAACCTCCTGGTTGTTTTGGGATCCTCACATCCTTCCTAACTTAGCCACGATTTGGGGACCTTAGCTGTAGGTCAGGGTTGTTTCCCTCTTCACGATGGACGTTAGCACCCACCGTGTGACTGCTGCACATTACTTCCAGGTATTCGGAGTTTGGTTAGGTTTGGTAATCCTAT
>QOZQ01000016.1:0-100000 GCA_003576695.1 Taklimakanibacter lacteus | reverse complement strand
GCGCTCGGGCGTCGGCACTGGCATGACCATGATCGCCGCCTTTTCCATCGCCACGGTCTCCTTCGGCCTCTACGCCCCGCTCATCCTCACCAAGCTCCACAATGTGCCGCTCATCACCACCGGCTATATCATTGCCTCCGAATCGATTGCCTGGTCGGTGCTCTCGATCCTGGTGGCCAATGCCAAGCCCGAGCGCGAGCGGCTCATCATCACGGCCGGCGCCTTCATGATCACCGGCGGGGTCCTGGGTTTCGCCTATGCGGTGCCGCACGGAACCCTGCCGTTGATTCTCGCCAGCGCCATCCTGCAGGGCGGTGGCTTCGGCATCGCCTGGCCCTTCGTCACCCGCATGATCGTCGCCGCGGCGGCGCCCGAGGAACGCACCATCGCTTCCTCGGCGGTGCCGACCATGCAGCGCCTGGGCTACGCGGTAGGTGCCGCCATTGCCGGGATCATCGCCAATTCCGCCGGATTTTCGCAGGGTTTCACGCCTGAGACGGCGGCCGGCGCCGCCTCATGGCTCTTCGTCGCCTTCCTGCCGCTCACCCTCGTCGGCTGCATTGCCGGGTGGAAAACCGCGCAGCGGATTTAACCTCATCGGCGCCGTTCAGGGCGACCGCCCTTTTCCTGCCATTTTTTGTTACCAGTTTCGCCATCATCGGGGGGTGCAGCCAGGGTTTTGGTTAACACTTCGGAAACTCTCTGTTGTCACAATCTCTGCTGGAATAGTGCCTAAGCCCATGGCGTAATTGGTGTCTTCGAAACGGCATCGTTAATGGCGGTTGACTTGGGTACGTGTGAAAGGCAAATTCTGCCCGTCGCCTCCTCGAGATGAGCCGATGAGGCGACCAAGGCGCGACTGAGTCGTAAGAGAACACATTTCACGCACCGGGGCGGGTTCGGTGCAGAAGGTCAACTTCAGCCGGCGTTAGCGAACGGCACGATTAGGGGAAGCGGGTTTGATCGCGCGAGGCGGGAAAAATACCGGTAATCTGCCGGTTATCGCGGGTGGTACAAGCCAGCCCGTCCATGTCGAGCAGTTCGACACCGATTTCGACAATCCATTTGAAACCGAACCTTCACGCGCCTCGCACTGGCTGCTGACCACTTGCATTGCCGGCGTCGCGGGTACGCTGGTCGTGGGCGCCGCGGTCCTGGGCTTCGTCGGCTCGAGCGGCTATTCCAACGACGCTCTGGCCTCGATCAATTCGCACGAAACGACGACCATGCGCAGCAATGCGGTGAGCGGCGGCCTGCTCGAATCGGTGGCGCTCAAGCCTTTCGGTTCCGTCTTCGAGGAGAATGTGCCTGACGTAAGCGGTGAGATCATCATTCCGCAGCGCGGCTTGCCGGGCGTGGCGAGCTATCCCGGCATAACGGCCAACGAGCTTCCTTATGGCGACGGCCGCACCGTGGTGCTCGACGCCGAGCTTGCCGTGGCCTCGGTCAATGCCGAGAACATCACGACCATCTCCAAGACGCCGCCGCCCGAACCGGTCGACGAAACGATCAGGCTGGCCAAGGGGCGGACACTTATCGATGAGATTGTCAGCCGCGGTGTCGCCCGTGAGGCAGCACAAGCCCTCGTCGCCTCGATCGAGCCGGTCTTCCCGACCAAGCAGTTCAAGGAGGGCGCGGAGTTCGAGCTCACCCTCGAGCAGCAGCAGGACTTCTATGGCCGCTATGTGATCTTCCCGGTGCGCCTCGCCTTCAAGCCGGGCCCGACCGAGAACATCCTGGTCGAGGCCGACGAAGACGGCCACTTCGCCGCCCGCATCGAGGGCGAGAGGGAAGGCACCGCGTCGCGCTATGCCAATTACGACCACTTCCGCACCAAGGCCCGGGTCGGCTCGAGCCTCTATGCCACGGCCAAGGACAACAAGGTTCCCGACTACATCACCGCCGAGCTGACACGCGTCTTCGCCTATGACGTCGACTTCCAGCGCCAGGTCAAGGCGTCCGACTCGTTCGAAGTCTTTTACGGAAACCCGCTCACCGGCTCGTCCAAAAAGCGCAAGGTCCTCCACTATGCGCAGCTGACTTTGGGCGGCAAGACCAAGACCTACTACCGCTTCACCACCGCCGACGGGTCGACCGACTACTACGACGAGAATGGCCGCTCGGCCACCAAGTCGCTGCTCAAGACGCCGGTTTCCGGCTTCAAGCTGACTTCGGGCTACGGCATGCGCCGCCATCCCCTCCTCGGCTACAACAAGATGCATACCGGCGTGGATTTCGGCGCTCCCTTCGGCACGCCGATCCGCGCCGCCGGCAACGCCAAGATCAAGGTTGCCGGCCGCTTCGGCACTTACGGCATTGCCGTCAAGCTGCAGCACAGCGGCAAGTATGAGACGCTCTATGCCCATATGAGCCGGCTCGCCGATGGCATTCGTCAGGGCGCCTCGGTCCGCCAGGGCCAGGTGATCGGCTATGTCGGCTCGACCGGCCGCTCGACCGGCCCGCATCTGCATTACGAAGTGCGTATGAACGACCGCCCGGTCAATCCGATGCGCATGAAGGCAACGGGTGGCCGCCAGCTCGCCGGCAAGGATCTCAAGACCTTCCAGGCGCTCAAGACCCGTATTGTCGCCATGATGAAGGTGGCGCCGTCGGGCACCCGCGTCGCCCAGGCGCAGCGGTAAGCAGCCTCATAGCAGTCCAGGCTTGAAGCGAGCTTCAGCCGCTTCTCCACACCGTCATGGTCGCTCTTGAGGCCTTGAGGCGACCATCCTGGGAAGCGTCAACATTGTTGCTTGATTTGCTGGATGGCCGGGTCAAGCCCGGCCGTAGATCACGTTATCACTTCAGATCGGGACGATCTGAAGTGATAACGTGATCGGAAACATTGATATGGCGCGTGATCGGACGGAAAACCGGAGTCCACTTTTCCTGATCACGCGCCAACAACAACGGCCGGAACGGATGTCCGGCCGTGTTGCTCATTTCTGGCTGATTTTAGCCCGGCTCGCCGCCACCCTCAGGCTTGGGATCCGGCGTGACGGCCGCAGCCACCGCCGCGATCGGCGCCGTGACGACGCTCACAGCCTTCTTGACGGCCCTGCGTACCCGGCTCGCCGCTTTCTTCGCCGGCCGCTTGGCGGCCTTCTTCTTGGCGGCCTTCTTCGCCGGACGCGCCTTCACCGCTTTCTTGACGACACGCTTCTTCGCCGCTTTCTTCGCCGGCCGCCTGGCGGCCTTCTTGGCTTTCTTCGCAGCTTTCTTCTTCTTTACGACACGTCTAGCCATTTGACGTTTCCTTCTGATCAGCTGGGCACGCTCACCTGTCCCAACGCTGTTTGTTTATCTGGGTTTCAACGCACGATTCGGTCAAGCACGCTTTAGCCAAACATTGCCTTTATGCGCAGTCAGCACCGCGCTGACAGAGCGCAGCAGCAAACTGCCGAACGAGACTCTGCAACTGAAATGGATCACGCGCAATCTCCTTGACGGGATTGTCGTCGAAATCGTCGCGGCAGCCAGGCAACAAGATGCTTGCGCGCCTTCGAGCTTCGTTATATTCATTTGTATATAATGAAGGCAGGCTACGAGGGAACCATGCTTGCGCCAAGGAGAGTCCTGTTCAGCCTCGCTATCCTGGCCGGTTTTGCCGCCGCCCAGGCTTCGGCGGAGCCGGTGAATGTCTTCGCCGCCGCCAGCCTCAAGAACGCGCTCGATGCCGTCTCCGCCGCCTGGAAGGCTGAAGCCGGCAGTGAGGCCAGGGCCACCTATGCCGCCTCCTCCGCCTTGGCCAGGCAGATCGAGCAGGCGGCCCCGGCCGATGTCTTCGTCTCGGCCGATCTCGACTGGATGGACTATCTGGACGGGAAGAAGCTGATCCGGGCGGATACGAAGAAAGTGCTGCTCGGCAACGCGCTGGTGCTGGTCGCGGCCCGGAGCTCAGGCGTCGAACTCGAGCTGAAGCAAGGGGTCGATCTCGCCGGCGCGCTGCAAGGCGGCAAGCTCGCGGTCGGCGATGTGAAAGCGGTGCCGGCCGGCAGGTATGCCAAGGCGGCGCTCGAGAAGCTGGGGCTCTGGGCTTCGGTGGAGAAGAGCCTGGCGCAAAGCGAGAATGTCCGCGCCGCCCTTGCCCTCGTGGCGCGCGGCGAAGCCAGGCTCGGCATCGTCTATGCGACCGACGCCCGGGCCGAGGACAAGGTCGAGGTTGCCGGCGTTTTTCCCGAGGACTCGCATCCCCCCATCGTCTATCCTGCGGCGGTGATCTCATCCTCGAAGAATCCGGATGCCGAAGCCTTTGTCACCTATCTCTCCTCTCCCAAGGCGCAGGAGATCTTCACCGCGCAGGGCTTCACCATTCTCAAGTGAGCCCGCTTTGCGATGATGGGCTTTTCGGAAGAGGATTGGACCGCCATCCTGCTGAGCCTCAGAGTGGCGAGCGTCGCGACGCTCGCCTCTTTGCCGGTCGGGATCGCGCTTGCCTATGTCCTGGCGCGCTGCCGCTTCCCCGGCCGCACCTTGCTTGACGGCCTCATCCATCTGCCGCTGGTGATGCCGCCGGTCGTCACCGGCTATCTCCTGCTTCTCTCCTTCGGCCGCAAGGGGCCCATTGGCGCCTTTCTCGACCAATGCTGCGGCCTCGTCTTCTCCTTCCGCTGGACCGGCGCAGCGCTCGCCGCCGCGGTGATGGGCCTGCCTTTGATGGTGCGCGCCATAAGGCTCACCATCGAAGGCCTCGATCGCAGGCTCGAGCAGGCCGCCGGCACGCTGGGAGCCAGGCCCCTTTTCGTCTTCGCCACCGTGACCCTGCCCCTGGCGCTGCCCGGCATACTGGCGGGCAGCATATTGAGCTTCGCCAAGGCGCTCGGCGAATTCGGCGCCACCATCACCTTCGTCTCCAACATTCCGGGCGAGACGCAGACCATTCCCTCGGCGATCTACACCTTCACCCAGGTACCGGGGGGCGATGCCAATGCGCTGCGTCTCACCGCGGTATCGATCGTCATTTCGCTCCTCGCCCTCATCGCCTCGGAAGTGCTGGCACGCCGCCTCAATCGCCAGGTGGCGAGCTTCTCATGATCGAGCTCGACATCGCGCTGGCCCGGGCGGGTTTCTCGCTCGCCGTCAATTTCACGGCCGGCAACGGCATCACGGCCCTCTTCGGCGAATCGGGCGCCGGCAAGTCGACGGTGCTGCATCTCGTTGCCGGGCTCTTGAAGCCCGACCGCGGCCGTATCGCCGTCAGCGGCACCGTCTTCACCGACACGGAAGCCCGGATCTTCGTGGCCCCGCATCGGCGCCGCATCGGCTATGTGTTCCAGGACGCGCTGCTCTTCCCGCATCTCAGCGTCCGGCAGAATCTTCTCTATGGAAGCTGGTTCACCAGGGGCCCGGCGGACGGCATCTCCCTCGACCAGGTGACATCGCTGCTCGGCATCGCCCATCTGCTCGACCGCAGGCCCCAGACCCTGTCGGGCGGCGAGCGCCAGCGCGTCGCCATCGGCCGCGCCCTTCTCGCCTCGCCCCGCATCCTCTTGATGGACGAGCCTCTGGCCGCCCTCGACATCGACCGCAAGCGCGAGATCATTCCCTATATCGAGCGCCTGCGCGACGAGCTGAAGCTGCCCATCCTCTATGTCTCGCACGCGATCGAGGAAGTGGCGCGCCTCGCCGACCGTGTGATCCTGATGTCGGGAGGCCGGGTGAAGAGCGATGGCCCGCCGCAGCAGGTGCTGAGCCCGAAGACGGGATCGGGCGATGACCGCTTTGCCCGGGTCTCGATCCTCACCGCCGGCAAGCCGACCTATGACGAGAAATATCAGCTCACCCAGGTCAGCCACCCGGCCGGGCGCATCACCCTGCCGGGTCGGCTGGCGCCGGATGCCGATCCGGTCCGTATCGTGATCAGGGCCATCGATGTGACCCTTGCACTGTCGAAGCCGCGCGAATTGAGCATCAGGACGGCGTTGCCCGGAAAAGTCTCGGCGATTTCCGAGCCGCTGGGCGCCGTGGTCATGGTCGAGGTGGCGCTCGCGGGGGGTGAAGTCCTGGCCGCGGCGGTAACCCGCAAGGCGGCGGATGAGCTGGGCCTGGGCGAAGGCGACCAGGTCTATTGCCTGATCAAATCCGTGTCGATCGACGACCGGCTGATGGCCGCGCCCTGAATCGGCGCCGCCCGGTGTGGCGGATTGGTCACAATTGCCGCAGATAGGATTGCAGCGACCGACGCTCAATTGACTTGCAGGGATTCCCGGCTCATCTTGCCCAAATCAGGATTGTTGGGGGATTCACAGTGGTTAAGAAGGAATATCTGCTCGCCGTTGCAGCGACCGCCTTGGTTCTCGGCATGTCGTCTGCCCGCGCCGCTGACATCGAGCCGGTCGCCGAGCCTGCCGGTTGGTATGTCAGCCTGTTCGGCGGCGCGTCTTTCCTCGACAGAGTCGACACCAACTATTCCTATGACGGCACGTCCGGCTATGAGGCCAATGTCTCGACGGATTTGGGCTTTATCATCGGCGGTGCGGTCGGAACCCATCTGACAGATGATCTCCGGGTCGAGCTGGAAGTGGCCTACTCCGAGAACGACGTAGACGACATCAGGTATCGGGATGGGGGCGACGGAAGCACCGACACATATGACGCCCACGGGAAATTCGGCATCCTCACCTTCATGGCCAACTTTTGGTACGATCTTCCTTTAAGCGAAGAGGTGAAGCCTTATCTCGGCGGCGGTCTGGGCTTGGCCGTTGTTGACGGCGATGTGGGCTATGACGACTTCGATGACTATGACCCAATATTCGACAGTTCAGAGGTCGCCTTTGCCTTTCAGCTCGGCGCCGGACTCAGATGGCAGGCTTGGGACAACATATCGTTGGATGTCGGATATCGTTTGCGTGGCATCGACGGGCCAAGCTTGAAGAACGAGACCTCATTTGAGGAGCAGTCCGACTATGAGCTGGACTGGATGTGGAACCACAATGTCATTGCCGGTGTGAGTTTCGGCCTCTGACATCGGTTCTTTGAATTTGCCTCGAGGGCCGGTCTCGCGCCGGCCCTTTTGCTTTGCAACGGGCCCGGCACATGTGATTGTTTGCGGCCATGAAGCTCGACCTCAAGCCCACTAAAGCCGGAATTGCCGAGACGCTGGCGCGCGGACTCGCTTTCTACCGCCAGAAGCGGTTCACGGAAGCGGAATATTGCTACCAGCTCGTCTTGCGGCAGTTTCCCAATCACCCCCAGGCGCTGAATTTCCTGGGCATGCTGGCGGTCGAGGCGAAACGGCTCGACGAGGCGATCAGGCTCCTGGGCCTCGCTGTCAGGCACGCCCCCAAGGACGCGACGATCCGCAACAATCTCGGCAATGTCTTTTTACTGGATGACCAGTATGACAAGGCGGCCGTCAACTTTCGCAAGGCGCTCGCCCTCGATCCCAAGCTGATCCCGACGCTCGTCTCGCTCGGCAAAGCCTACCGCAAGCTCGGCAAAGGTGAGGAGGCTCGCCAGACCTTCGAACGGGCGCTGGCGCTCTCGCCGCAGAGCGTGGAAGCCGAGCTCGGCCTCGCCGAGACGCTGGTCGAGATCGGCGAATTGCCGCAAGCCGAGACGCGCTTTCGCACCTTCCTCAGCCGCGAGCCCGGCAATGCCCGGGCCCTCTTGGGCTATGCCGTATCCCACAAATTCACTGCTTCCGAACCCGAAGTGGCGGCGATCGAGAAGCTCCTCGCCGAAGCTCCGGAAAAGCAGGCCAGTCCGGTCACGCTGCATCATGCCGCCGGCAAGATGTTCCACGACCTCAAGCGGCACGACGAGGCTTTCTTCGAATTCAAGGCCTCGAAAGACGCGAGCCAGGTTCAGTACGACCTCAAGGCCTATCGCGAATTCGTCGACCGCATGATCGCCACTTTCGACAAGGCCTTCTTCGCCTCGCGCATGGGCTTCGGCCATTCATCGGAGATTCCCGTCTTTGTCGTCGGCATGCCGCGCTCGGGCACGACGCTCACCGAACAGATCCTGGCCAGCCATCCTTTGATCTGGGGTGCCGGCGAGCGCAGCGATTTCAATGAGATACTGAAGGACCTGGGCTTCGATGCGCTGCGCAGTCCGAATTTTCCGCAGTCGATCCGCGCAGTCGCGCCCAAATCCATCCGCGAGCTCGCCAGCCGCTATGTCGCCGACATCAGCCGCGGCGCCCGCGATGCACGCCGTGTCGTCAACAAGCTGCCGCATAATTTCGAGTATCTGGGCCTCATCGCGCTCACTTTCCCGAAGGCGAAGATCGTCCACTGCAGACGCGATCCCATGGACAATTGCCTGTCCTGCTTCATGCAGACCTTCAACGAGGCGCATGCCTACAATCGCGACCTTGAGACGCTCGGGCTCTATTATCGCGAGTATCATCGCCTCATGCGCCACTGGAAGAGCGTCCTGCCGCTCGAGGTCTTCGAGCTTCCCTATGAGGAGATGGTCGCCGAGCAGGAGGCCATGAGCCGTTCGCTCATCGCCTTCACGGGACTGGAATGGGACGATGCCTGCCTCGCCTTCCACGATACCGACCGCTCTGTGTCGACGCCGAGCCGCTGGCAGGTGCGCCAGCCGATCTACAGATCATCGGTCAAGGCCTGGCGCGCCTATGAAAAGCATCTGGGCCCGCTCAAGGACGCGCTGGGCGATCTTGCGGTCGGCTGATCAGGCCCGCTTCGACCGCCGGCCGCCGGCAGGCTGCGCCATGGACACCTGGCCCAGCACCTTGCCCAGCCTCTTGCTCAGGATCTGGGCCGAATCGGCCTCGATGGCGCGATAGGTGGCGATGACGGTCTCACCCAGCTCGGTGAGCTGCGCCCCGCCGCCATGGGCGCCGCCGGTGACGGCGGCGATCACCGGCTCCTTGAACATGCGGTTCATCTCATCGATGAGAAGCCAGGCGCGGCGGTAGGACATCTCCATTTCGCGCGCCGCCGCCGAGATCGAGCCGGTTTGCGCCACGAGCTCGAGCAGATGCACCTTGCCCGGACCGATACGCTGGTCGGGCCCGAATTCGATCCTGAGCGATGCCTTGGGATAAGCCATCGCGCGACAATAAAGCATCGGACCGAAAAGTGCGAAGCGGTTTTCGGATAATCCGATGCGTTAACAAAAAGCATCGGACCGAAAAGTGCGAAGCGGTTTTCGGATAATCCGATGCGCTAACAAAAAGCATCGGACCAAAAAGTGCGAAGCGGTTTTCGGATAATCCGATGCGCTAACAAAAAGCATCGGACCAAAAAGTGCGAAGCGGTTTTCGGACAATCCGATGCGCAAGCAAAGCGTCAGTTCATATTCCAGCCGTGGCTCACCACGATGGATTGCCCGGTAAGCGCGGCCGTGTCGAAAGCGGCCAGCGTCAGGGCGACTTCGGCGACGTCCTCGACCGTGGTGAAGAGCTGGTCGACGGTGTTGCCGAGCATCACGCGCTTCACCACCTCCTCCTCGGAGATCTTGAGATCGCGCGCCTGCTCGGGAATCTGCTTCTCGACGAGCGGCGTGCGCACGAAGCCGGGGCAGATGACATTGCTGCGCACATTATAGGGCCCGCCTTCCTTGGCGAGGGTGCGCGCCAGGCCCAATATGCCGTGCTTGGCCGCCACATAGGCCGATTTGAGCGGCGAAGCCTCTTTCGAGTGCACCGAGCCCATGAAGATGATGCTGCCCGATTTGCGCTTGTACATGTGGGGCAGGCAGGCCTTGGCGGTGAGGAAGGCGCCATCGAGATGGATGGCGATCAGCTTCTTCCATTCCTCGTAGGGAAACTCCTCGATACGGTGCACGATCTGTATGCCGGCATTGCTCACCAGTATGTCGACCTGGCCGAATTGCCGCACCACCATGGCCACGCCGTCATTGACCTGGCGCTCGCTTGTCACGTCCATGGCGATCCCGATGGCCTTGCCGGGCCCAAGCTTGCTCAGATCGGCGGCGGCCGCCTTCGCCGCCTCTTCCTTGAGATCGGCAATGGCGACGGTTGCCCCTTCCGCGACATAGCGCCGGGCGATGGCGAGGCCGATGCCGCTCGCGGCCCCGGTGACGATGGCGATCTTCTGGTCGAGCTTCATGCGGATACTCCATGCGATTTTTGGGGTCTTCGGGTGAGATCGAGGACTGTCACACCCTCTTCGGGCGTTCCCCGGTTCTTCCAGCTGTCATGCGCCAAGGTCGCGAACACGTCCCTGCGGCCCTGCTCCCAATGCTCCTCGACCGACAGGCGCGAGAATTCATAGTCGCGCGCATGCGTCTCATAGGCGCGCTCGCGATAGATGAGATGAACGATGGTGACCGCGGGCTCATCCTCTACCCGCGCCAGGCGCAAAGTATCCGGATCGTTGCGCAGCTTTTCCGGCAGCTTGTGCAGCAGGCGCTTGAGCGCGCAGCGCAATTCGTGCCGCTTCGCCGCCATGTCGGTATTGAGCCTGGTGCGGCTCGAATAGCGGATCTCCTTCTCGCGCTCGACCGCATCGAGAAGATTGCGCGGCAAGGTGCCGCGTGCGCTGAACAGGTCGACCTGGAAGATGCACATTTGCGGAGCTGGCGGCGGTTCGTCGATCACATATTGCAGGGGCGTGTTGGAGACGATGCCGCCGTCCCAGAAATAATCCTCGCCGATGCGCACCGGCGGCAGGCCAGGCGGCAGGGCGCCGGAAGCGAGCACATGATGCAGCTTGATCTCTTCCCTGGCCCGGTCGAAGAAAGCGAGATTGCCGGTGCGGATATTGACGGCGCCGACGCTGAGTCTGGGGCCATCGCGGTTGAGATAATCGAAATCGACGAGCTCGCTCAGGCTGCGCGTCAGGGGCTCGGTCGAATAATAGCTGATGCCTTGCGGGCCATCGCCCGAAGTCAGCACCGGCGGTGGAAAACGCGGCTCGAAGAAGCCCGGCACGCCGAAATAAAGGCCCCACAGCGCGCTCGCATCATTGAAGGCGGTGCGGTAATGGCCATCGCCCATCAGCGGCAGGCCTTTGAGGCCCGACGACACGCGCTCCCAGAAGCTGCGCAGCTTCCCGACGCGATTCTCGGGCGAATTGCCGGCGATGATCGCTCCGTTGATGGCGCCGATCGAAATGCCGGCGATCCAGCCGGGCGCCAGGCCATGCTCGCTCAAGGCCTCGAAGGCGCCCGCCTGATAGGCGCCAAGGGCGCCTCCGCCTTGCAGGACGAGGACGATCTCGCCATGGTTTTCCGATGATTTTGCAGCCATGGGCCGAATGTAGACCGGGCATATGCTGCATTGCAACATAGGCCCGGGTGAAATCGCAGTAATGTCGCGAGGGTGGCCGCCCTTTAGGCCGCCTTGGCCTTCGACTTCCCGGCCTTGAGCGTGAGCCCGTCCTTGCCGGCGCCGACATCGACCGTATCGCCGTCGGCGACATTGCCGGCAAGGATCTCCTCGGCCAGCGGATCCTGCAGCGACTTCTGGATGACGCGCTTCAACGGGCGTGCGCCATAGGCCGGATCATAGCCCTTCGCGGCCAGCCACTCATGCGCCGCCTTGTCGAGCCTGACGGTGATCTTGCGATCGCCGAGCAGCTTCGCCAGCCGCTCGAGCTGGATATCGACGATGGCGCCCATATGCTCGCGCTTCAGCCTATGGAACAGGATGATCTCGTCGAGCCGGTTCAGGAATTCCGGGCGGAAGTGGCTCCTGACCACATTCATCACCTGGTCGCGCACCTGATCGACATCCTGATCCTCGCCGAGGCTGACGAGATATTCCGAGCCCAGATTGGACGTCATCACGATGAGCGTGTTGCGGAAATCCACCGTGCGGCCCTGGCCGTCGGTGAGGCGTCCGTCATCGAGCACCTGGAGCAGCACGTTGAACACATCGGGATGCGCCTTCTCGATCTCGTCGAACAGCACCACCTGATAGGGACGCCGCCGCACCGCTTCGGTGAGCGCACCGCCCTCGTCATAGCCGACATAGCCCGGAGGCGCGCCGATGAGGCGGGCGACCGAATGCTTCTCCATATATTCCGACATGTCGATACGCACCATCGCGTGCTCGTCGTCGAACAGGAAGGCAGCGAGCGCCTTGGTGAGCTCGGTCTTGCCGACGCCCGTCGGCCCCAGGAACATGAAGGAGCCGATCGGCCGGTTGGGATCCTGAAGACCCGCCCGCGCGCGCCTGACCGCCGTCGAGACGGCCTTCACCGCTTCCGACTGGCCAACGACACGCTTGCCGAGGCCTTCTTCCATCTTGAGCAGCTTGTCGCGCTCGCCTTCCAGCATCTTGTCGACCGGAATGCCGGTCCAGCGCGACACGACCTGCGCCACATGGTTCTCGGTCACCGCCTCCTCGACCATCTGCTTGCCCTTTTCGGCCGCTTCCTCGACCTCCTTGAGCTTCTTCTCGAGTCCGGGAATGGTCGCATAGGCAAGTTCGCCCGCTTTGGCGAAATCGCCCTTGCGCTGCGCCTGCTCGAGCGCAGTCCGCGCATCGCCCAGTTCCTTCTTGATCGTTGCCGCCGAGGCGAGCTTCTGCTTCTCCGCCTGCCAGTTGCGCGTCAGCGTGGCGGATTTCTCCTGCAGATTAGCCAGGTCCTTCTCGAGCTTGGCAAGCCGGTCCTTGGAGGCGCGGTCGGTCTCCTTCTTCAGCGCCTCGCGCTCGATCTGCATCTGCATGATGTCGCGGTCGACCTCATCGAGCTCTTCCGGCTTCGAATCGACCTGCATCCTGAGGCGCGAGGCCGCCTCGTCCATGAGGTCGATCGCCTTGTCGGGCAGAAAGCGGTCGGTGATGTAGCGGTTGGAGAGCTGGGCCGCCGCGACAAGGGCGGAATCGGTGATCCGCACCTTGTGGTGCTCCTCATATTTCTCCTTGATGCCGCGCAGGATCGAGATCGAGTCCTCGACCGAGGGCTCGGTGACGAAGACCGGCTGGAAGCGCCGCGCCAGGGCGGCGTCCTTCTCGACATGCTTACGATACTCATCGAGCGTGGTGGCGCCGACGCAATGCAATTCGCCGCGCGCCAGCGCAGGCTTGAGCAGGTTGGACGCATCCATCGCGCCGTCGGCCTTGCCGGCGCCGACGAGGGTGTGCATTTCGTCGATGAACAGGATGATGCCGCCATCCGACGCCGTCACTTCCGACAGCACGGCTTTCAGCCGCTCCTCGAACTCGCCGCGATATTTGGCGCCGGCGATGAGAGCGCCCATGTCGAGGGCGAGCAGCTTCTTGTCCTTGAGGCTTTCCGGCACATCGCCATTGACGATGCGCAAAGCGAGGCCTTCCGCGATCGCGGTCTTGCCGACGCCCGGCTCGCCGATGAGGACGGGATTGTTCTTGGTGCGCCGCGACAGCACCTGGATGGTGCGGCGGATCTCGTCATCGCGCCCGATGACGGGATCGAGCTTGCCGGCGCGCGCCGCCTCGGTGAGGTCGCGCGAATATTTCTTGAGCGCGTCATAGGCCTGCTCGGCGGAAGCGGAATCCGCCGTGCGCCCCTTGCGCAGGTCGTTGATCGCCTCATTGAGGCGCTGCGGCGTGACGCCCGCATCCTTCAAGGCCTTCTGGGCTTCCGACTTTTCGATCGTGAGCGCCTGCAACAGGCGTTCGGCGGTGACGAAGCTGTCGCCCGCTTTCTGGGCGAGTTGGTTCGCCGCCTCGAAGACGCGCGCCGTCTCGGGCGCGAGATACACCTGGCCGGCGCCGCCGCCCGACACCTTCGGCATGCGCTTCAAGGCTGCTTCCACTTCGGCCAGCGCCTGGCGGCTGTTGCCGCCGGCAGCGCCGATGAGGCCCGAGGCCAGGCCTTCCTCGTCGTCGAGCAGGACTTTCAGGAGATGTTCGGGGCTGAAGCGCTGATGGCCCTCGCGCAGGGCCAGCGCCTGGGCCGACTGGATGAAACCGCGGGCCCGCTCGGTGTATTTCTCGAAATCCATTGTATATTCTCCTCCTCGGCACGTTTTAAGGGCCCCAAAGGCACCCTATCCAACGTCGTCATGGGCTGGGTGGGAAGTCCCCTCGCCGTCACGAAACCCTCGATGAGGCGTTCCGTTCCGGTCCGGTCATCCCGCAAGGCGGATATGGGAATGAATTTCCCGTCTCGCAAGATGAGCCGACCCTTACTATAGAGAAAAACATGGAAAACGGCCGCACCCCGCAAGACCCGCACGCGCTCGAGCCGACCCGGCTGGAGCGGCTGCTGTTCCGCCTGGAAGCCCAGCATATATGCCTCAACTGGGCCGTCGAGCAGATCAGGAACCGGCCGGGCCCGGTCTTCGAGCTGGGGCTCGGCCATGGCCGCACCTTCGATCATCTGCGCCGCCATCTGCCGGATCGCGACATCTTCGTGTTCGACCGCGAGATCGACTGCTTTGCCGACTGCACCCCGGATGAAACCCATCTGATTCTCGGTAAATTGTCCGACACCCTGCCTCAGGCGCGCCACCGTTTCGCCGGCCAGGTCGTTCTCGTCAATTCCGACGTCGGCACTTATGACGAGGCTTACAATGCCGAGGTCGCGGCGCTGGTCAGCCAGAACCTGCCGGCACTGCTGGCACCGGGCGCGATCGTCCTTTCGGATCTGCCCTTGAACCTGCCCGAGGCCTGGCGGTTGCCGTTGCCGGCGGCTGTTCGCAGCGAACGGTACTACATGTACCGTTCATCCTGCGAGCATGATCGGAGCTTCTCTCAGTCGGCCTGAGGGACGTCCTCTTGCGGGGCCGGCGCGGCGGACTCTCCAGCAGCTGCCGCCTCGCGACGGGGCCTGCGTCCGCGCCCGGTTGTCGGGCGCTTCAGGAAGGAGGGTTGCGGCCCATCCCATTTCTCGCTCGCGCCGTTGACTTCGGCAGGTGGCGCGGGCGGAGCCGGAGGCTCGGCCACCGCGGCCGGAAGCGGTTGCGGTTGCTCGGCTTCGACCGGCTGCTCATCGCGCCGCGGCTGGTAGGGCTGCTGGTTCTGCTGATTGCCGTAGCGACCCTCGCCGCCACCCTGGTGATCGCGGTTCCTGTCCCAGCGCGGACGGAAATTGCCGCGGTTGCGATCATTGCGGTCACGCCCCTGATGATCCTGCGAACGGCCCTGCTGGTAGTCGCGGTCGCGGTTGTTCTGATAATCGCGGTTGTCGCGGTTCTGCTGATGGTCGCGCCGCTCCGGCCCCTGATCGAAGCCTTCCGGCTGCTCGCCCGCCTCGCCTGCAAAGGCCGGACGCTCGCCGACATCGGGCTGGCTGTCATCGCCTTCGCCGCCCGCCTCCATCTCGTCCTCGTCGCCAAACTCATCCTCGGGACGGCGATATTGCTGCTGCATCTGCTGCTGATAGGCCTGAGCCGCGGCAAGGATGCGCAGATAATGCTCGGCATGCTGATAGTAGCTCTCGGCCATCACGGTGTCGCCGGAGACCTGGGCGTCGCGCCCGAGCTGAAGATATTTGTCGGCCACGGTTTGCGCCGTGCCACGCACTTTCACATCGGGGCCATTGCTCTCATAGACACGATTGAGCGGATTGCCACCGCCGCCGCCACCACCGCCTCCGCCGCCACTGTGACGACGATTCCGGCCGCGGCCCCGCTTATTGTGCTGACCTGGTCTCATTTTTTGCTCATGCCTTGGTTTAAATTCATACTGTCCGCGGTTTCCCACACGCAGAGTCACACATCATGCCGGACGGCCATGATTCTGATCGACGATCGACTCTCAAACGAGCCCTGCCAAATCGGTCCCTGTGGTTTAGGTAAGGTCTTGTCCTGCCTGAGAACGCATCCTGGCCTGGACCCGTTACATTTCAACCGCGCTAATCTTCACGTGGAAGGGACCTTTTGCCCTGTGGACCGTCCCGACACCTGCCGTCTAGCGCTAATCGCAACGGGCAGAACGAAATACCGTATTTAACGTAGCCCTTCCCCCCGCCTTTTCCAACCCCTTTTTTGTCGCGGTCACGCCTGTGCAAAACCGAGGCAGCGGACATGCCCGGCGAGATCGGTCCACCGGTTCGCCAGGCGAAATCCATCAGTAAGGAAAATTTGTTCTATTTCAATAGCTTGCCCCGCTCCGATCTCGACGATCACATGCCCCCCGGGGGCGAGGAAGGGGGCTGCCCCGGCAGCGATCCGGCGATAAGGCTCAAGACCGTCGGGGCCGCCATCCAGGGCTCCCGCTGGATCGAAGTTCCTGACCTCGACGGCAAGCGTCGGGAGAATCGCCCGGGGGATATAGGGCGGATTGGACAGGATCAGGTCGAAGCGGCCACCGATCCCGGCAAACCAGCTTCCCTCACTGAAGGAAACCCGCGCCTCCACGCCATGCAGCCTGGCATTTTCACGCGCCACCGCCAGCGCCGCGGAAGAGATATCCGTGAGGACGCCCGTTGCAAGCGGGCGCTCGGCGAGCAGCGTCACGCCGATGGCGCCGGTTCCGGTGCCGAGATCGATGATGCGGCAGGCCGCGCCGGCGGGCATGAAGGCGAGCGCCGCCTCGATCAGCGTTTCCGTATCGGGACGCGGATCGAGCGTATCTGTTGTGATCCTGAAACGCCGCCCGTAGAATTCGCGATACCCCAGAATGCGCGAGACCGGCTCCCCCTGAAGCCGGCGATCCATGAATTTACGAAACCGCGCGGCGGCTTCCGCCGCTATATCGAGATCGGGCTCGGCAATCAGCTTTTCGCGGCTGACGCCAGCGGCTTCCTGCAGCAGCAGCCGCGCATCGAGTGTCGGCGTCGGATTGCCGCACTCATCCAGCGCGCGCTTCGCCGCCCGCAGAAGGTCCTTCGCCTTTTCCTCTCCCCCTTGCGCGACCCTTCCCTCCGTCACCCCGGCGAAAGCCGGGGGCCCCTGAATAGAGTCAGCCGAGCGGCGCTTCCCGCGCTTCACCGATTTAATAGGCCCCGGCTTTCGCCGGGGTGACGAAAGTGGAGGGGTTCTGTCACGCCGCATCGGCTTCGGCGGCGAGGAGCTCGGCCTGATGCTCGGTCATCAGCGCATTGACCAGCTCATCGAGGGCCGGCCCCTCGATCACCTGGTCGAGCTTGTAGAGCGTCAGGTTGATGCGGTGATCGGTGACGCGGCCTTGCGGGAAATTATAGGTGCGGATGCGTTCCGAGCGGTCGCCCGAGCCGATCTGGCCGCGCCGCGCGGCCGAGCGCTCGGCGTCGAGACGCTGGCGCTCGCGCTCATAGAGCCTGGCGCGCAGGATCTTGAGCGCCTTGGCCTTGTTCTTGTGCTGCGATTTCTCGTCCTGCTGGGCGACGACGAGCCCGCTCGGCAGATGGGTGATGCGCACCGCGCTGTCGGTGGTGTTGACCGATTGTCCGCCGGGTCCGGAGGAGCGATAGACATCGATGCGCAGATCAGCGTCATTGATCTCGATATCGACCTCCTCCGCCTCGGGCAGCACCGCCACCGTCGCCGCCGATGTATGGATGCGGCCCTGGGCCTCGGTCTGCGGCACCCGCTGCACCCGGTGCACGCCCGATTCGAATTTGAGCCGCGCATAGGCGCCGGCGCCAGTGATGGTGGCGATGATTTCCTTGTAACCGCCGTGATCGCCCTCGCTGGCCGAGATCACCTCGACTCGCCAGCCCCGGATTGAGGCATAGCGCTGATACATGCGGAACAGGTCGCCGACGAAGATCGCCGCCTCATCGCCGCCGGTGCCG
Organism: Taklimakanibacter lacteus; assembly: GCA_003576695.1. GTDB lineage: Bacteria > Pseudomonadota > Alphaproteobacteria > Rhizobiales > Aestuariivirgaceae > Taklimakanibacter > Taklimakanibacter lacteus. The sequence continues at coordinate 82,415 of QOZQ01000016.1, read as the reverse complement.
GCCCTGACTTCCAGGATGACATTGCGTTCGTCGGCGGCGTCCTTGGGCAGCAGCAGGATCCTGAGTTCCTGCTCGATATCCGAGATGCGCTTCTGGAGCTCGGGCTTCTCGGCCTCCGCCATCTGCGCCATGTCCTTGTCGCCCGATCCGATCATCTCCTCGAGGCCATCGAGATCCAGGCGCATCTTGGTCATCGCCCGGGCGGCGGTCACCACCGGATTGAGTTCGGAATATTCCTTCGACAATCTGACGAAGGTCTCGCCCGACGCACCCTGGGCGAGCTCCGCCTCGATGACGGCGAAACGCTGCTGGATGCGGTCGAGCTTGGCTTGCGGAATGGCGCTCATGATGCCGGGCTTGTAGAGCAAACCCCGCCAAAGTTGAAGACTTTGGCGGGCGCATCCGCCAAGCCCAGTATTCAATGGCAATTTAGAGCGCCTTCGGTAACATTTCTTCAATACTCGTGAATGGCAGACTGCCACACTGCCCTTCCATCCAGAGGACAGCGAAATGTCTAGCCAGGCTGTCGAAGTGAACGATTGGCGAGTTGCACCGATATGACAAGGCACACTTCACCGCCGCCGGGAGTGATTTTTCTCCCCGCAAGGCAGGGGCGAACCTACGCCCTGGGCCGCATGAGCGCGGTGTTCAAGGCCGATGGCGCCGAGACGAACGACCGCTATGCAGTCTCCGAGTGGTGGCTCGAGAGCCATAGCGGCGGTCCGGGCGCGCACTGTCATGAAGGTAACGACGAAATCTTCTACGTGATCGAGGGCAGGGCCAGCTTCCTGGTCGGGGATGTGTGGATCGACGCCGCCCAGGGTTCGTTCATCCGCATTCCGGCCGGTGTCGTGCACGATTTCGAGAACCGGACCGACAAAAGGCTCGGATTGCTCAACGTCTTCATACCGGGCGGCTTCGAGCAAAAAATGCCCGCCATTGTCGAATGGTTCACACAGCGAACCGAAGCGCGTTCGGCGTGAGGCTTGATCTCAGCCGCGCTTTTCGAGCGCCGGGATGTCGAGCGGCTGGCCGACCAGGATCTGGCCGGGCACGCCCAGTATGCCGCGCTCCCTGCCATCGATGAGGTAGGAGAGCAGCCCGCCGTCGCGCGCGATGACCACCAGGCCCGGGCGGTTGGGAACGCTGTAGGTGTCGCCGCCGCGCAGCATCTGGGTCATGACCACATTGCCCTGCGAGTCCTCGATGCGCACCCAGACAGGCGCCTTGGCCTTGAGCATGAGGCGCGATCCGTCCTCGGCCGGCGCGGCATTGGCGACTTCCTTGGCAGGGGCGGGCTTCTTGGCCTCGGTCGCCGGCTTTTCCGCCTGCACGGCCGGCGCCGGATCTTCGAAATTGCCCTCGATGAAGGCGCCGATGCCGTCTTCTTCGGCCAACGGATCCTTGCCCGCGGCCGCTGTCTCGTCGGTGACCTTGGCCTCCACCTCTTCCGGCATCGGCTCGTCCTTCACCGCCACATCCGTATCGCTTTCGCCGGTCGAGGCGGTGGGCATCGGATCGCCTTCTTCCGGCTGGCTTTCATCCTGGGCGACCTGCCCGTTCACCGTCAGGTCAGGCACCGGCTGCATCACCCAGCTCGCCGTGGCGAACAGCAGGACGGCGGCAAAGCATGACCCGATGACGCCCCCGGCACCACCGGGGAAATTCCGGATGTTGAAGCGCGGGAAAGGCGGCATCTTGCCGAATCTGAGAATCTTGGCGCTCGACAGCGGCCCCGGATTGGCCGGATGGGCCTTGGCCTGTGCCGTGGCCGGGCGCGGCAGGAAAGCGGCATAGTGGGTGACCAGGGGTTCCGGCTCGAAGCCCATATGCTCGCCATAGATGCCGACCATTTCGAGCGCTTCAAGGCGCTGGGGCAGCCTTGTCAGGTCGCCCATTTCGATCGCTTCGACGTGATAGGGATGGATGCCGGTCGCCTCGCCCACCTGCTCGACGCTGAGGCCGCGCCGCTCGCGCTCGCGCTGCAGATACCAGCCGGCCTCGCCGGCCGGGTTGAGGTCGCCATCCGGCTTCGGCCGGTAGAACGGGGTTGCTTCGAGCACAGGCTCTTCGCGCTCGTGATCGGCGGATACGACATCCATGGAGCACTTCTCCAGACAGCCGGCCTTAACCGGCCGGTAACGCTAATACCGCCTTGAACATGCCTCAGAATGGTAAGCAGAAGGCTAACAACGCCCCATTTCGAAACTTAAATCAGCCGGATGCCGGCAGACTTAGCGTAAGCGCTCAGCATATCGCGCAGGGAGGGCACCGGCTTGGCCAGCAGCGGTTCCATGAAGGCCCACAATTTGGCCCGATCGACCGAGAGGATCATGGTCTTGACCGGACCGATCGCCGCCGGCGCCATGGATATCGATTTGAGCCCGATACCGATGAGCGCCATCGCCTCGATCGGCCGGCCCGCCATCTCGCCGCACAGATTGACATGCACGCCATGCTTCTCGCCGGCAAGCACGATGGCACGGATGGCCTTGAGGACCGCCGGCGACAGGGAATCGTAGCGATGCGCCAGGCGCGGATTGCCGCGGTCGGACGCGAACAGGAACTGCACCAGATCGTTCGAGCCGATCGAGATGAAATCGAGCTCCGGCAGGAGCTGGTCGAGCTGCCATACGAGTGCCGGCACCTCCACCATGGCGCCAAGCTCGATTCCCGCCGGGACCTTGTGACCGTGCTTCTTCAGATAGAGCTTCTCTTCCTCGACCGTCGCCTTGGCGGCAAGGAACTCGTGCACCTCGGCGATCATCGGAAACATGATGCGCAGCTTCTGCCCGGCGCCGGCCTTCAGCAGAGCCCTGAGCTGGAGACGCAGCAAGGCCGGCCGGTCGAGCGCCATGCGGATGGCGCGCCAGCCCATGGCCGGATTGTCCTCCTTGGCCTGGCGCAGATAGGGCAGAAGCTTGTCGGCGCCGATATCGAGGGTGCGGAAGGTCACCGGACGCTCATTCGCGGCGGCGAGGATGCTGCGATAGTGCCGCACCTGCGCATCGAGGCGCGGGAAATGCTGCGCCATCATGAACTGCAATTCGGTGCGGAACAGGCCGATGCTCTCGGCGCCCGAATCGCGCAGATGCGGCAGGTCGACCAGGAGGCCGGCATTGATGCCGAGATCGATCTTGACACCGTCTTTGGTGACGGACGGCGTGTCGCGCAAGGCGGCGAACTGCGCCTGGCGCCTGGCATTGAAGCGCGCCTTGTCGGCATAGGCGCGCTCGATCTCGGGCGACGGCCGGACATAGACCTCGCCCGTCGTGCCATCGAGGATGATCGGCGTGCCGGTGTCGACGACATCGATGATGCCTTCGCTCTGGCCCATGGCGGGAATGCCGAGTGCCCGCGCCACAATGGCGACATGGCTGGTGCTGCCGCCCTCTTCGAGGATGACGCCGCGCAGTTTGGTGCGGTCATAGTCGAGAAGCTCAGCCGGGCCCATATTGCGGGCCACCACGATGGCGTTCTGCGGAAGATCGCCGCGCGATGCGGTGGCGATCTGGCCGGTGAGGATGCGCAGGAGCCGGTTGGCCAGATCGTCGAGATCATGCATGCGCTCGCGCAAATAGGGATCGGGCGTCCTCATCATGCGCGCCCGGTTGTCGCTCTGCACGCGCTCGACCGCGGCTTCGGCGGTGAGGCCGGTCTCGACCGTCTCGCGCAGGCGGTTCACCCAGCCCCGGTCATGCGCGAACATGCGGAAGGTCTCGAGCACTTCCGAATATTCGCCGCCGCGCGTCTCGGTGCCGTCCACCAGCTCGTCGACATGGGCCCGCAACTGCTCGATGGCGCCGTCGAGTCTCGCCTTTTCCCTGGGGATGTTCTCGGCGATCAGGTTCTCGACCACCACGCGCGGCTCGTGCAGCACGACATGGCCGAGCGCTATGCCGTCGGCCAGCGCCTCGCCCTTCACATGATGGCTGCGCACATGGGCGATGTCGGCGGCGACATCACGCGCCACTTCGGTGAGCTCGCCGGACGCGATGATCTCGGCGAGCACCATCGCCGTCGTCTGCAGCGCTTCCTCTTCCTCTTCGGTATAATGGCGGCGCGTGCGGTTCTGCACGACCAGCACGCCGATGACGATGCCGTTGCGCAGGACCGGCACGCCGAGGAAGGAATTATAGGCCTCTTCACCAGTCTCCGGCAGGTACTTGAACGCCGGATGGGCTTGCGCATCGGCGAGATTGAGAAGCTGCGCCTCCGCGGCGATGATGCCGACGAGGCCCTCGCCGACCTTCAGTTTCGAGAGATGGACGGCCTCACGCTTGAGGCCCTCGGTGGAATAAAGCTCGAGCACCTGGCCCGGCCGCATGACATAGATGGAGCACACTTCCGCGACCATGTTGGCCGCGATGAGCACGACGATCTTGTCGAGGCGCTTTTGCGCTGTCTCCGGCTCCGCCATGACCTCGCGGAGCCTTCTGAGAAGAACACGCGGGCCTAGGGCGGATGTGACCATCAGGCGGTGTCCTCGCGAGAAACCGTTGCCGGTTTCCATTGCAAAGCGCAGAACGCTTTATGGCGAAACGCCGCCATCATCGCTCAATTGACTCCTTCGAGGCCATAGGCCGTGTGCAGCGAGCGCACTGCGAGCTCGGTATAGGCCTCATCGATGAGCACGCTGATCTTGATCTCCGATGTGGTGATCGCCTGGATGTTGATGCCCTTCTCGGCCAGCGACTTGAACATCCTGGCGGCGACGCCGGCATGGCTCCTCATGCCGATGCCGACCACCGACACCTTGGAGACATCGAGCGAATGGGTGAGCTCATGATAGCCGACCTTGTCTTTCAGCCCCTGCAGCACTTCCAGCGCCTTGCGCAGGTCCTTGCGCGCCACCGTGAAGGTGATATTCGCCGTCTCGCCATCGGTCGACACGTTCTGGACGATCATGTCGACGCTGATATCGGCCTCGGCGAGGGGCCCGAAGATCGAGGCGGAAACACCCGGCTTGTCCTTCACCTTGCGGATCGAGACCTTGGCTTCGTCCTTCGAATAGGCGATGCCCGATACAACATGCTGTTCCACGATACTGTCCTCATCGCATACGAGTGTTCCAGGCCCCGAGCCGTCCGGCAGGTTCTGATTGGCGGCATCGGGCGGCTCGAAACTCGAGCGCACCTGCAAGGGTACCTTGTAAACCATGGCTAACTCAACTGAACGTGTTTGCAGCACCTTGGCGCCGAGCGACGCCATTTCCAGCATTTCCTCATAGGAGACCCGCGTCAGCTTGCGGGCCTTGGAAACCAGGCGCGGATCGGTCGTGTAGACGCCATCGACATCGGTATAGATGTCGCAGCGCGCTTCCAGCGCCGCCGCCAGCGCCACCGCCGACGTGTCGGAGCCGCCGCGCCCCAGAGTGGTGATTCGCTTGTCGGGCCCGATACCCTGGAAGCCCGCCATCACCGCGACCTGGCCCTGCTCCATGCGCTTACGCAGTTCCGGCGCATCGATCGAGACGATGCGCGCCGCGCCATGCACGCCGTCGGTCTTCACCGAAACCTGCCAGCCCTGCCAGGACCTTGCCGGTATGCCCATGTCCTGCAGCACGATGGCGAGAAGCCCGGCGGTGACCTGCTCGCCCGAGGCGACGATGGCGTCATATTCGCGGGCGTCGTGGACGGCGGCCGCTTCCCGGCACCAGCCGACCAGCTTGTCGGTCGTTCCCGCCATGGCCGAGACGACGACGGCCACCTCGTGGCCCGCCTTGACTTCGCGCTCGACGTGACGCGCCACATTGCGGATGCGCTCGACATCCGCAACCGAAGTCCCCCCGAATTTCATCACCAAGCGGCCCATGGCCCAAAACCTCTTTCCTCACGCGCACAGGAGTCCCTGGGGAATCCCGGCACGCCTTGTCCTCGAACCTTTTACTGGGGAGGGATGCGGCGCGGCGTACTCATAGATGACGGCCCCAGCCTATGCAATAATGGGAAACGACAATCTGGAGCCCTGATGACCTCTGTCCTTAATGCCCGCAGCCTGGACCCGGCCGAGATCGAGAAATTCTCGAAAATCGCCGCGGAATGGTGGAATCCGAAGGGTAAATTCGCCGTCCTGCACGTCTTCAATCCCGTCAGGCTGGCCTATATCAAGGAGCAGGTCACGGCGCGTTTTGCCCGCGATCCCTTTGTCCGGCGGCCCTTTGAGGGCTTGCGGTTTCTCGATATCGGCTGCGGCGGCGGGCTGCTGACCGAGCCCATGGCGAGGCTGGGTGCCGACATCACCGGGGTGGATCCGTCGGAGAAGAACATCGCCACCGCCCGCGTCCATGCCGAGGAACAGGATCTCGCCATCGACTACCGCGCCGCCACCGCCGAGGATCTGGCGGACGCCGGAGAGAGCTTCGATGTGATTCTCAACATGGAGGTGATCGAGCATGTTACGGATCCCAAGGCCTTCGTTCAAACCTGCGCACGTCTTCTCAGACCCAACGGCCTGATCTTCATCGCCACGCTGAACCGGACCCTCAAATCCTTCGGCCTTGCGATCGTCGGCGCCGAATACATCCTGGGCTGGCTGCCGCGCGGGACCCATCAGTGGGAGAAATTCATCACGCCGGACGAGCTCGAGGCCTGGCTGGCGGTGAGCGGCCTGAAGCAGCTCGATCGCACCGGCGTGACCTACAATCCCTTCTCAGGCGAATGGCGCCGGGCCCGCGACATGGATGTGAACTACATGCTCGTCGCGCAGAAGCCGGGGAATTGACGATAAGCTTGCAGGCAGAACTCAATTTCCGGACGCGGCGCTCTTAAGCGGAGCGTATTTGCCCTTGCGCCAGACATACCACACCAGCTGCGGCTCCATCAGGTCGCCATGATTGTCGAAGCGGACCCTGCCGATAGGTGTGTCGGCGTCAACCTTCATAAGCCCTGAAACGACTCTGTCGAAATCGGTGGACGCGGCCGACTTGGCCGCATCGGCCCACAGCTTGACGGCTTCATAACTATGCAGCGTGTAGCCCTCGGGCACTATTTTCCTCGCTTTGAACTTCTTCACGATCGCTGCGGCGCCGGCATTCTTACGCGGATCGGCCATGAAGCTCATGAGCGTTCCCTCGCTCGCTCGCCGCGCGATGACCCAGAATTCCCGCGTTACCAGCGCATCGCTTGCGATAAGCTGAGCGGTCATCCCCTGTTTGCGCATTTCGCGGACGAGCAGTCCGATCTCCGTATGATAGCCGCCGGCATAGACGACATCGACCTTTGCCGCCTTCAGGTCCGCCACCAGCGCGACGAAGTCCTTTTGGCCCCCGGCATAGCTCCCGCTCGCGGCGAGCGCCTGGCCGGAAGCTTCTATGGCCTTGCGGACGGCAAGCGCCAAAGAAGACCCATAGTTGCTATCGTCGCCGACGATCGCGATTTTTTTCCCCGCGAATTTCTTGGCGATATAGTTGCCGGCGAACTCCGCCTGTTTGCGATCGGAAGGAACAACGCGAAAGACACCCGGCCCCGGACGCCGCTCAGTGAACACAGGATTGGTCGAGGCTGGTGAAATCTGGACAATCTTCTCGAGCGCATAGACCTTCGATGCATCGATTGAGGCGCCGGAGCAGAAATGCCCAACCACCAGCACGACCTTCTTGGCGACCATGTTGTCCGCCACGGTGACTGCCCGGTCTGCTTCACAGCGGTCGTCGCCGACGACGAGTGCGAGCTTTTCGCCATCAATGCCGCCTGCCGCGTTGATCTCATCGACAGCCATTTGGGCACCGCGCCGCAGCTGCGCACCAAAGGCAGAATAAGGGCCACTCATCGGCCCAACTACGCCGATTTGTATCTTGGCGGCTGCTGCCGCCGAATGCATGGCGGCCGCCAGCAACACGCTGCAGGCCAGGACGAAAATTCTCCTCATGCGTCCGAGCCTAGCCGAATTCCCGAGCCTGGGCGAGAGGGATGCAGGCTCCGCTCGACTAGCGCGCCGACCACACTGCCAGCTCGTAACCGTCGGGATCGCAGAAATGAAACCGGCGTCCGCCCGGAAAACTGAAGATCGGCTTGGCGATGCTGCCGCCGGCCTTGCGCACGCGCTTCTCGATGTCCTCGAGATCATCGCCATAGAGGATGACGAGCGGTCCGCCGCTGGCGCGCACCGGGGCGGTGGTCGTGAAGCCGCCCTTCAAGCGCCCGTCACTGAACTCGCAGTAATCGGGTCCATAGTCGGTGAACGACCAGCCGAAGGCATTGCCGTAGAATGACTTGGAACGGCCTATGTCACTGACATTGAGCTCGACATAGTCGATCTGGCGGTCATGGCCTTGCGTGCCCATGGGACTTCTCCTGTTGAATTGCGACAGGCCATCTTCGCTCAGGGGCGGCCGGATGGATTGAATAAAACGGCCAGCGTGCTGGCCCGGAAAAGATCAGTTGCTCTCTTCGGGCAGTATCGGCAGGGGATGGATTTCGATCCCCTCCTCGATCAGCGCCTTGGCATCGTCGCTGGTCGTCTCGCCATAGATGCCGCGCTTCTCGGCTTCCTCGTAATGGATCTTGCGCGCCTCATCGGCGAAGCGGTTGCCGACATATTCAGCGTTCTCCTCGACCGCCTTGCGCACTTCACGCATCATCTGGATGAGCTTCTGCTGGCGCGGGTCGAACGCCCCGGCGAGCATCGGCTTGGCCGGCTCGGCGGGCGCCGCCTTGCGGTTGCTCTTCACCGGAATGCCGGGCGCCATCAATTGCTTCTCGATCCTGGTCGAGCCGCAATGGATGCAGGAAACCAGGCCCTTGCGCGCCTGCTTGTCAAAAGCGGCGCTGTCGGAGAACCAGCCGTCGAATTCATGGCCGTCGGCGCAAACGAGATCGTAACGTATCATGACCTTTAGGTAGCAACCCCTCCCTGGGCATTCAAGATGACCGGCTTGCCGGGCTCGAGGACCGGTATGCGCCGCCGCGCTTCCACGGCTTTGGACCGGTCGATTTCAGCCATGACAAGCTGGGGCTCCTTTCCGCCTTCCGCAATCACATCGCCCCACGGAGAAACAGCAAGACTCATGCCAAAGGTCTCACGGCCACATTCATGCAGCCCCCCTTGCGCCGGCGCCAGGATGAAGCTGCCGGTCTCGATGGCGCGCGCCTGCAGCAGCACATGCCAGTGCGCTTCGCCGGTGATCCTGGTGAAGGCCGAGGGTACCGTCAGCACGTCTGCCCCGGCCTGGGCTAAAGCTCTGTAAAGATGAGGGAATCTTACATCGTAGCAAATGGTGAGGCCAATAGTGGCGAAGGGTAGCGGCAGGACCGGGACCGGATGGCCGGCCGCGTAGGCCGCCGATTCCCGCAATTTCTGGCCATCGGGCAGGTCGACATCGAAGAGATGCACCTTGTCATAGCGGGCCGCCACCTGGCCATCGGGCGAGAACAGCAGCGAACGGTTGAGGAGCTTGGCGCCCGCCCCCTTGAGGGCGAATGATCCGGCGAGCAGCCAGAGGCGGAGCTCGCGGGCAAGCTCGGCAAAGGCCTGGACCGAGCGATCTTCGTGCTCCGCGCGCACCAGCCCGCGCAGCCTGTCGCGGTCGGTTTCGAGGATATTGGTCATTTCAGGGGTCGCGGCGAACTGCGCCCCCTGGCGTGCCGCTTCCCTGATCAGGCCCGCGGCATCGGCGATATTGCGCGCCATGTCCCGGCCGGAACACAGCTGGATCAGGGCTGCCTTCACGCAGCGCCCGCGCCGGCCAGCAGCGGATCAAGCTTGCCCTGTCGCTCGAGCGCATGCAGCTCGTCACTGCCGCCGACATGGACCTCGCCGATGAATATCTGCGGCACGGTGCGCCGGCCATTAGCGCGCGCCATCATGCGCTGCCGCTCCTCGGCGTCGTAAGACACATCGATCTCGGAGAACTCCACGTTCTTTCGATTGAGCAGCGCCTTGGCCGAGTGGCAATAGGGGCAGAAGGCCGTCGTATAGATGGTGACTTTCGGCATGGCCGTCACATTGGACAACAGGGGTGCCCTAAATATGGAGTTGCTTGGGCTTTGGCACAAGCGCGAAGGTCAGGACGTCAACACGCTTGGCCCCGGCCGCCTTGAGGGCCTTGGTGCAGGCTTCGAGCGTCGCCCCCGTCGTGCGCACGTCATCGACAAGGAGCACGGACCTTCCCGCGACGAGGGACAGGCCGTCCTCGGGAACAATGAAGGCGTTGCGCATATTGCGCCGCCGCTCCTCATGATCGAGGCCGGTTTGCGAGCGGGTCCGCCTCAGCCGGCGCAGGAGCTGGGGACTGAAAGGCTTGCCGGCGGCGCGGCAGATCAGCTGGGCGAGCAGCGCCGACTGGTTATAGCGCCGGCGCCATTGCCGCCAGCGATAGAGCGGCACCGGCACCACCGCATCGGCATCGCCGAGCAGGTCCGCGCCGGCCCGGCGCATCAGCCGCGCCATCACGAGACCGGCTTCGTGGCGGTCGCGGTATTTGAGGGCATGAACGAGCCCGCGCGCCGCGTCATCGAAGATCACCGCGGCACGGGCGCGGTCCCATGGCGGCGGATCGGCGAGAGCGGCAGCGCTGACCATGCCTTCGCCCGGGTCATAGGGAAAGGGCGTCGCCAGCCGGTCGCAGAAGGGCGCCTCGATGAAAGCGAGCTTCGTCCAGCAGCTCACGCACAGACCGGACGCTTCGCCCACCTCGCCATGGCAGATAAGGCACTGCGGCGGGATGAGCCAGTCGAGGCCACATCGGCCGGCGCGCGCGAAGCCATGCTTAATGTGCGAGAGCGTCAGGGCGGCCATGCCGCATTGTAACATGGAATCCGCATGGCGTTTCGAGAGCAAATCCCGCCAAGGCCTGCCCCGGACCCGATCCGGGGTTGAAGACTTTGGCGACAAGGATTTGCTCCAACATATTTGGCGCGTTTCCTTTTCGGCGAAGTGATTCCACTTCGCCGGGAAGCGCGCTAGGTTCCGCCGATGACGACCGGAATTCCCCAGCTCTTCGACAAGGTTTTGCGGCGCCGCTATCTGGCGCGCGTGGCCGCGACCCGGCCGCCCTTCTTCGCCCAGGCGCTTGCCGCCGAGATCGAAAGCCGCCTCGGTCTGATCCTGCGCGACTTCCGGACGACGCTGATCTACGGCCCGGCCGCCGGCGCGATCCGGGAGCATCTGAGCGGCCTCACGCGGCTGGGCACCATAGTGACCGCCGCGCCCGTCAAGGAGCCCGGCATTGATCTCGTCTGCGAGGACGAGGCCTGGCCCTTCGCGGCCGAAAGCCTCGACTGCACCATCAGCCTGCTCACCCTGAGCAGCATCAATGATGTGCCGGGCAGCCTCGCCCAGTTCCGCAGCGCCCTGCGGCCTGACGGGCTTTTCCTCGGCACTGTCTTTGCCGGCCGCACGCTGAGCGAGCTGCGCGAGGCCTGGCTTGCCGCCGAGGCCGAAGTGACGGGCGGCGCCAGCCTGCGGGTCGCGCCCTTCGCTGATCTGCGCGACCTGGGCAGCCTCATGCAGCGCGCCGGCTTCGCACTGCCCGCCGTCGACATCGACATGACGACGGTGAGATACAAGGATGCGCTCTCCCTCATGCGCGAGATCAAGGCCCTCGGCCTCCAGCATGCGCTCGCCGCCCGGGCCCGCAAACCGGTGACCGCTTCGCTCCTCGCCCGCGCGGCGGCGCTCTATGATGAGCGCTTCAAAGACAAGGATGGCCGGGTGCGGGCGACCGTCGAGACCGCCTGGCTCATCGGCTGGGCGCCGCATGCATCGCAGCAGCAGCCCTTGCGTCCCGGCAGCGCCAAAGCGCGCCTCGCCGATGCGCTCAAGACGGCGGAAGTGAAGCTCAAGCGGGATTAGCAATCAGTCGGGAAGATCGCCGAGATCGATCTCCTGGTCCGCTTCGGCACCGCCACTGCACCGGCAGATCTTGTAGGCGCGCCCCGAGTCACCGGGACGGGAGGAAAGACCGATCGCGCCTTTCTCGAAACCGCGTTCCACGCAGATTTTCCGGCATTGCTTGCCCAGCGCCGCGTCATTCAACGCAACGGCCACAAATGAAGTGAGCGCACCGACAAGAAGGCCGGCGAAGGCCAGGATGAGCAGGCGCCGCATGCGGGCGCCGTGGCGTCCGGACAGGAGGTCCCCGAGGACGGCAAACTGGCGCATCTTGTTGGCGCCGCCATGGGTCACCAGGAGGGCCAGCACGAGGAAGACGCCGGCGCCGAATATCCCTACCCCGATCAGCAGCATTGGACTCAGCATGATCGACTATATCCTGCGCCTGCCGGACTTACACCCCCACCAACAGGCTTGCGGTGCCGAGTCTCTCGATCTCGATCGCCACTTCATCGCCGGCCGCGAGCCATTTGGTCTCGACGAGGCTGCCGAGGAACACGAACTCGCCGCGCCGCAGCCCTTCACCGCGGGCGCTCCGCCGGTTCGCCAGCCAGGCCAGCGCGTTGAACGGATGCCCCATCACCAGGGCGCCGGTGCCGCGCCCGACGTCGCGGCCGTTGATGCGCATATGCCCGACAAGGCCCGCGAGATCGAAAGAGCGCCAACGGATGATGGGTACGCCCAGCACACAACCGGCATTGAAGAAATTATCGGCGATCAGCGTGCCGACACCCAGCGCGCGGTAATCCGCATAACGGTCATCGACGACCTCGATTCCCGCCATCACCGCATTCACATGCGCCAGGAGTCCCTCCGGCGTATAGTCTTTGCGTCGCGGCTCGATGTCCGTGCCGATCTCGACCGCAATCTCGCATTCAACACCCAGCCTGCGGTAGCGCGAGCGCGCAACTTCGCCCTCCTGATCGAGCACGGTCCCGGCGAAGACACGCCCGGCGCAAGGACTGCCGATGCCGAGGAATTCCTGCATCACCGGTGTGGTGCAGCCGATCTTGTGCCCGCGGATCCGGCCAAGGTCCTGCGCCAACAGAGCATTGACCTTGCCTTGCAGGTCATAGGCGGCATCCTCATTTGCTGGCCGCTGATTGGTTGCCAGATCTATGGGAGAGAGCGAGAGCCGCTGCCGGGCGAGGATTTCTGCCGCGCTCTCGCTCATCGTCTTCACAGGAGATCGATCAGATGCGGGATCAGCGGCAGGTCGGCCGGCGGCATCGGATGGTCGCGCAGCCGGTTGGGCTTGACCCATTTGAGTTCCTGGCCCTCGAGCGCCGCCACCATGCCCTTCCAGCGCCGGCAGACATAGAGCGGCATCAGCAGGTGGAATGTCTCGTAGGAATGGCTGGCGAAGGTGAGTGGCGCGAGGCAGGCTTCGGTGACATCTATGCCGAGCTCTTCCTTGAGCTCGCGGATGAGCGCCGGCTCCGGCCGCTCGCCCGCTTCGACCTTGCCGCCGGGAAACTCCCACATGCCCGCCATCGCCTTGCCTTCCGGCCGCTTGGCGATGAGCACCCGCCCGTCAGCATCGACCAGAGCCACGGCGGCAACCAGCACTAACGCGCGATGAGGAAAAGTGGACACCGGTTTTCCTTACCAATCGCGTGTCGAATTAATGAGTTCGATCACGTTCATTGCTTCAGATCGAAACGATCTGAAGCAATCGTGATCGAATGGCAATGGCGCCGTCATCGGCCTAGCTGCGATAGGAGCCGTTGATGTCGATATAGCGGTGGGTGAGATCGCAGGTCCACACTGTCGCCCGGCCTTTTCCGACGCCGACATCCGCCTTGATGACGATCGCGCGGCTCTTCATATGCGGCATGATCTCTTCTTCGCGATAGTCGGGTGCCTTCATGCCGTTCCTGGCCAGCTGCACACCGCCGATCCAGATCTTGAGCTTGTCGCGGATCGCCTTCTCGCCCGACTTGCCGATCGCCATGACGATGCGGCCCCAATTGGCATCCTCGCCCGCGATCGCCGTCTTGACCAGCGGCGAATTGGCGATCGCCATGCCGATCTTGCGCGCCGCCTTGTCGTTCTCGGCACCCGTGACCGTGATCTCGATCAGCTTCTCGGCGCCTTCTCCATCCTTCACGACCTGCAGCGCCAGATCCTTGCACAGATCATCGAGGGCGCGGGCGAAATCCTTGAGCCGCGGATCGGCCTCGGATTTGAGGCCCTTGAGGACGGGACCGGCGGTCCCGGTGGCGAAAGCGAGCAGCGTATCCGATGTCGACGTGTCGCCATCGACGGTGATGCAGTTGAAAGTCCTGGCCGCGCTGCGGCTCAAGAGCTTCTGCAGGAGGCGCGGCGGCACGGCGGCATCGGTGAAGACGAAGGACAGCATCGTCGCCATGTCGGGCGCGATCATGCCCGATCCCTTGGCGATGCCGTTGAGCGTGACGGTGACGCCGCCGAGGCGGGCCTTGCGGGTCGCCGCTTTGGGGAACGTATCGGTCGTCATGATGGCGCGCGCCGCCTCAGGCCAAGCATCCTCGCGCAAGGCGCCGAAGAGCTGCGGCAGGGCATTCACGATCGGCGCCGGGTTGAGCGGCTCGCCGATCACGCCGGTCGAGGCCTGGAAGATCTCCTGCGGCTTGCATTTCCCCTGGACGGCGAGCGCCTTGGCGACCGCCGTGACGGTCTTGATGCCGGCACTGCCGGTAAAGGCATTGGCATTGCCGGAATTGACGATGAGGGCGCGGGCGCTGCCGCCTTTCAGCTTCTCGGCGCACCAGTCTACGGGTGCGGAGCGTGACTTCGACGAGGTGAGCACACCGGCCACCGCCGTACCGGGGGCAAGGAGCGCCAGCAGAACATCGGGCCGGTTCTTGTACCGTATGCCGGTTTCGGCGACCGCTAAGCTGACGCCGTCAAGAGGCGGAAGAACCGGAAATTGCTCCGGCGCCAAAGGCGACCGGACGTTGACAGTCCCCATTAACCCCTCCCCGCTCGATCAGTATGACCTGGATCGCCCGATCCGGGTTGCCGGCCCTATTGCTGCGGGGCCTGCATATCCGATTTGCCGCCGCCTGTCGTGGGCTGCTCATCGCCGCCACCGGTCAGGCCGGGGCTGTCGGTGCCATCCTGCTGCTCGCCATTGGATTGCGAGTTGGCGCCGCTCTTCTGCTGCAGCGCCTTCTGACGCAGCTTCTGCGCCTCCTCGGCGAATTTCTGCAGATCGGGATCCTTGAGCTCGACCTTGGACTGGAGCCTGAGATTGATGATCTTCTCCTGGGTCTTCTTGCGCAGGAGGATATTGCGGATCGCCGTCTTCACCTGGTCAAACGGCTGGGCACCGCCCATCTTGCGGTCTTCCAGCTTGATGATGTGCCAGCCGAAATCGGTCTTGACCGGCTGCGACACCTCGTTGGGCTTGAGCGCAAAGGCCGCCTTGGAGAATTCCGGCACCATTTCGGGCGCGGTGAAATAGCCGATATCGCCGCCATATTCCTTCGAGCCGTCGAGGCTGTATTGCTTGGCCAGGTCCTCGAATTTCTCGCCCTTGTCGATGCGGGCCTTGATCTGCTTGGCTTCCTGCTCGCTGGCGACCAGGATGTGGCGGGCCCTGACACGCTCCGTCTGCGCCACCTTGGCGGACTCGGTGTCATAGGCCTTCTTCATTTCCTCTTCGGTGACGGTCGGCACGATGGTCTGGGCGAAATAGGCATCGCGCAGCGCCTTCGCCTGATAAAGGGCGAGACGGCGCTTGTATTCGTCCGAATCGGCAATGCCTTCCTTGACCGCGGCCTGGGCCAGGAGGTGACGCTCGACCAGGTATTCGACGATATAGGGATAGCGCAGCTTCGGTGGGATATCCGGCAGCTGGCCGAGGATGTCCTCGGCGGCCATCTCGACCTCGGAAACCTTGATTTCATGGCCATTTACGACGGCGACTGTCTTGTCTTCCTTCTTCTCGGCCGTCTGCGCCATGGCCGGCGTCAGGAGCATGAAAGACACCGCCGACAGAGCGGCGAACTTGGTGAATTTCTCAATCATCAGCATCGGATTTCCCATCTGGGGGCTCAGTACCGGGCGGCCGGAATGCCGCGGTCACAGCTCATTGGCGGCCAAATCCGGCAAGAATAAGCCGCCTTCAGCCCCTCTTGTTCCCTTAAATTACTGTCACGCGGCCGGACAATGGTCGCAAAGATGGGCAACTTCAAGGGGGGATTTGGAACATTTAGGCCCTGTGACCTCGATGCAACGCATTGAAGTCCTTGGGGAGACCGCCTACGTGGTAGATCACCCTCTGATCAGGAGACCTGACTTATTTTCCCGTCTGGCGGCGATTGCCCGCCAGCGCCAATTTCATTAAAAGGCGGCCCAGATTTGCGTCGGCGGCAGCGCCCAATCCCGAAGGAATGAGACAATATGCTAGGACTGCGTTCGATCGCGTCGCGGATATTCGGCACCTCAAATGACCGCAAGGTCGGAAAATATGCCGGCCGTGTCGCCGAGATAAACGCGCTCGAAGCAAGCCTCGCCGGCCTGACCGATGAGGCGCTGAAGGCCCGCACCGCCGAATTCCGCGAACAGCTGGCCAATGGCCGGGCGCTTGATGATCTCCTGGCGCCGGCCTTCGCCACCGTCCGGGAGGCCGCCAAGCGCACTTTGGGCCAGCGTCATTTCGACGTTCAGCTCATCGGCGGCATGGTGCTGCATGAAGGCCGCATCGCCGAGATGAAGACCGGTGAAGGCAAGACGCTGGTCGCCACGCTCCCCGTTTATCTGAACGCCCTCACCTCCAAGGGTGTGCATGTGGTGACGGTCAACGACTATCTCGCCCGCCGCGACGCGGGCTGGATGGGCCAGATCTATAACTTCCTCGGCCTCAATGTCGGCTGCATCGTGCATGGCCTCTCCGATACCGAGCGCCGCCAGCAATATGCGGCGGACGTGACTTACGCCACCAACAACGAGCTGGGCTTCGACTATCTGCGCGACAACATGAAGTTCCATCTCGAGGAGATGGTGCAGCGCGGCCACAATTTCGCGATCGTCGACGAAGTCGACTCGATCCTGATCGACGAGGCGCGCACGCCGCTCATCATCTCGGGCCCGCTCGACGACAAGTCCGATCTCTACAATGCCGTCGATGCGTTCATCCCCCAGCTCGAGGCCGCCGATATCGAGCTCGACGAGAAGCAGCGCGCCGTGACCCTGACCGAGCAGGGCAACGAGCATATGGAGAAGATCCTGGCCGCCGCCGGGCTGCTCAAGGGCGAGAACTTCTACGATGCCGAGAACGTCACCATCGTGCATCATGTCCAGCAGGGCCTGCGCGCCCACAAGCTGTTCCAGCGCGACAAGGACTACATCGTCAAGGACAACCAGGTCATCATCATCGACGAGTTCACCGGCCGCATGATGCCGGGCCGGCGCTATTCGGAGGGCCTGCACCAGGCGCTCGAGGCCAAGGAGCATGTCGCCATCCAGCCCGAGAACCAGACGCTCGCCTCGATCACCTTCCAGAACTATTTCCGCCTCTATGAGAAGCTTGCCGGCATGACCGGCACCGCCAATACCGAGGCGGAGGAGTTCATGGACATCTACAAGCTCGACGTCATCGAGGTCCCGACCAACGTGCCGGTCGGCCGCAAGGACGAGGACGACGAGGTCTACCGCACCGCCAAGGAAAAATACAAGGCCATCATCAACGTCATCAAGGACGCGCGCGAACGCAAGCAGCCGATCCTGGTCGGCACGACATCGATCGAGAAGTCGGAGATTCTGGCCGGCATGCTGAAGAGCATGAACATTCCGCACAACGTGTTGAATGCCCGCTATCACGAGCAGGAAGCCCAGATCATCGGCCAGGCGGGCCATCCGGGCGCCGTCACCATCGCCACCAACATGGCCGGCCGCGGCACCGACATCAAGCTCGGCGGCAATGCCGATATGCGCATCGCCACCGAGCTGGAGCAAGTGCAGCCCGGCCCGGAGCGCCAGCGGCGCGAGGACGAGATCCGTGCCGAGGTCGAGCGCAACAAGGAAGAGGTGCTGAAGGCCGGCGGCCTGTTCGTCATCGGCACCGAGCGGCACGAGAGCCGGCGCATCGACAACCAGCTGCGCGGCCGCTCCGGCCGCCAGGGCGATCCCGGCCGCTCGCTGTTCTATCTTTCCCTCGATGACGATCTGATGCGCATCTTCGGCTCCGAGCGCATGGATTCGATGCTGCAGAAGCTCGGCCTCAAGGAGGACGAGGCCATCGTCCATCCGTGGATCAACAAGGCGCTGGAAAAGGCGCAGCAGAAGGTCGAGGCGCGCAACTTCGACATCCGCAAGAACCTGCTCAAATTCGACAACGTCATGAACGACCAGCGCAAAGTCATCTTCGAGCAGCGCATCGGCATCATGCGCGGCGAGGATGTGCCGGAAACGATCGACGACATGCGCCACCAGGTGATCGACGATCAGGTGAGCCAACATATCCCCGAGAACGCCTATGCCGAGCAGTGGGACGCTGCGGGCCTGCGCGAGAAATTGCGCGAGACCATAGCACTCGACCTGCCCGTCGACGATTGGGCCAAGGAGGAAGGCATCGCGGATGAGGAAATCCGCGAGCGCGTGACCAAGGCGGCGGACGAGTTCTATGGCCGCAAGCGCGAGACCTACAGCCCTGAGATCATGGTGCAGGTCGAGAAGGCCGTGCTGCTGCAGACCCTCGACCATCTCTGGCGCGAGCATATCGTGACCGTCGAGCATCTGCGCCAGGTCATCCATCTGCGCGGCTACGGCCAGCGCGACCCGCTCAACGAATACAAGACCGAAGGCTTCACCCTGTTCGAGGCGATGATCGCGCATTTGCGCGAGATGACGACCGCCCAGATCATGCGGGTCGAGCTGCAAAGCCAGCCGGCCGAGGATCTCCTTCCCGACGAGGAAGATCTGCCGCCGATGCAGGCGCATCATATCGATGCGACGACCGGCCAGGACGATGTCGGCGAAGGCCTCATCTTCGGACAAGAGCCGTCGCGCAAGGCCAGGGGGCCGGTCGATCCGCAGGATCCCGCGACCTGGGGCAAGGTCGGCCGTAACGACGCCTGCCCCTGCGGCTCGGGCAAGAAATACAAGCACTGCCACGGCGCTTACGCCTGAGCGGGCCCTCATTGAGGATGTCCGCGTCGCCAGGGCGCACCGGGGCCATAAGATCGGTCACCGGCTGCTGGAGTGGGCGATCAGCGAGGCGCGCCGGCGGCACTGCCGCCTGATCGAGCTATTCGTGCACGAAACACGCAGTTCGGCGCGGCGCTTCTATTCGCAACTTGGCTTAAAGGACAGCCATCGCGGCATGCGCCTGCCGCTCGAATGAGCATCATCCCTCATAGGTGATGCGCCCGTCGCAGATTGTCACGACCGGCGTGAGCTTGTCGATCTCCTCCGGCGCCACGGTCTCGATATCGCCGGAGAGCACGACGATATCGGCCAGCATGCCGGGCACGATGCGACCCTTGCGGTCTTCCATGAATTCCGTCCAGGCGCCGTCCGCCGCATAGCCCGCGAGTGCGTCGGCGAGCGACTGCTTCTGCTCCGGCAGACCCTTCTTCCAGGCCTTGCGTGTCACCGCCGCATGGATGCCGCACAGCGGATTGATGTCGGAAACCGGCCAGTCGCTGGCGAAAGCGAGCCTGGTCCCGGCCTTGCGCAAAGTCTGCCAGGCGTAGGCATAAGGCAGGCGATCATCACCGATGAGGCCGAGTGTGGGCTCGAGCGGCAGTCCCATCGTGCCGGGCGGATGCGGCGGCTGCATCGAGGCTACGACGCCGAGCTCGGCGAAGCGCGCAATATCGGAAGGCAGCACCACTTCGATATGCTCGATGCGATGGCGGCTGTCGCGCCGGCCATTGGCCTTCGCCGCCGCCTCATAGCCGTTGAGCACGCTGTTGACCGCGCCATCGCCGATGGCATGAACGGCGATCTGCAGGCCGCGCCTGTCGGCTTCGACGGCGATCTCGTTGAAATGTTCGGCCGTGAACAGAGGATCGCCGTTCTTCACCGACGCTACGGCATAAGGCTCAACCATCACAGCGGTGCCTGAATCGATGACGCCATCCATGAACAGCTTGACGAAGCCCGAGCGCAGGCGATCCGAGTGGAAGCGCCGGTGCATCTCGCTCGCCTTCTCCAGCTCGGAGAGCTTCATGAAGTTCTTCATATGGAAGGGGATGCGGGCGCGGACCGGCAGCCCCTCCTCCCGATCGATCTCATCGAGGAGCTCGAGTTGGTAGAAATTGCCGTCCATATTGTGGAAGCTGGTGATGCCGTGCCTTGCGCAATGGGCAAGTCCGCGCCGCATTATCGCCCGGTCGTCGGCACGCTCTTCCGGACTGGGCAAGGGCGACGGCTCGCCGCCGGTCTCGAGGCCGAGACGCTCGCGCACGGCCCCGGCCAGCATCCTGACCGGGTCGATGGCGCCGCCCTCGCGCAATTCGCCATTGGCGAGCCCATCCCCGCCCATGACGATCTCGCAGCCGACCGGCATGTCCCGCCCCTTGAGGATTCCCGCTTTTTCGAGCGCCGCTGTATTGGCCCAGGCGGTGTGGTGGTCGGGCGAGAACATCATGAAGGGCTGGTCTGGCACCATACGGTCGAGATGGTGGCGGGTGACGCGTTCTTCCGTGCCAAGGATCGTGTAGTCCGCTCCCTGCGCCACCAGGAGCTTCGCCTGTGGCTTGCCTCGCGCATAGGCCCCAACCTTATCGGCGAGCTCGGTGAAGCCCTTGACGCCGGTCAGATGAAGCTGGTCGAGCTCGGCAGCGCCGGAGAAGATATGCATATGGGCTTCGATGAAGCCGGGCAGCACCGTGCCGCCCTGCGCATCGATCATCCGCGTGCCGTTGTGGCGCAACCCGCTGGCGCCCTCCCGATCGCCCGCGAAGATGATCTCATTGCCGGCGATGGCGACGGCCTCGCAGCGCCCGCCCTCGTCAAGGGTCAGCACGCGCGCATTGACGATCAGGATGTCCGCCTGTTTCACTCCCGCCCCCCTTTATGAGGAAATCAGGCAGCGTTCACATAAGCGACCGCGCCCATCATGCCGGCATTCATATGATAGACGTGATGGCAGTGGAAGGCCCAGTTGCCGGGATTGTCGGCATCGAAGGCGACCGTGACGGCGGCATTGGGCGGCACCAGTATCGTGTCGCGCATCGCGCCTGCGATCTTGCGCCCGTTGATGCCGATGACCTGGAAATGATGCCCGTGCAGATGCATCGGATGCGCCATGCTCGTCATATTGTGCATCATGATGGCGATGCGTTCGCCAAGCCTCACGCCGAACAGCGTGTCATGCATCGAGGCCTTGCCGTTAAATCCCCAGACATAATCCTTGTCCCCACCCGTCAGCATGAGCATCTCGGTGCGGGTAATGGGTTCAGGCGCAAGGCCTTTGCGCGCCGTCAGCCGCAGTTCGAAGTCGAGGTCGAGCGGCGGCGCCATATCGCCTTCCTCCGCGATCTTCCCGATCTCACCATTGCCCGCGGCGATCACGATGCCGGTGCGCCGGTTCGTTCCTTCCGGGCGGAACAGGATCGGCCATGCTTTGGCCTCGCCGGGCAGCGCGATGCGGATATCGGCGCGTTGCGCGATGGCGAGCGGGAACAGGCTGGCTTTGACCGGCGCGATAGCATTGCCGTCGACCGCGATGAGCTCGCCCGCAAGCCCGCCCAGATCCACCCACATATTGGACGCGGCGGCGCCATTGATGATCCTGAGTCTGACGCGGCCCCCGACCTCGGCCCGCACCACCTCCGGGTCATCGAGCGTGCGGTCATTGGCGAGGAAGGCATCGAAGCTGACATCGTTGATCATCGCCGGCGCCATGGCCATCTTGCTGTGATCCATTCCGCTCATGTCGCCCGAGCCGCCGCCATGCGCGGCATGCCCGCCGCCGCCCGACTTGAGCTCGTCCAGGATCTCCTGCGGCTCGCGGAAGGTGAAATCATGCAGCAGCACGACATGCTCCTGCTCGTCGGCGGCGAGATCGGCCTTGTCGCGCACGATCATGGGTGCCGCGAGCAGCTTCTGCTCCTGGAGACCGACATGCGAATGCATCCAGTGCGTGCCTGAGCGCGGTGTGAAATCATATTCATAGCTCTCGCCGGGTTTGAGAGCCGGCTGCGACAGGCCGGGCACGCCATCCTGCTCGGTGGGCGGCGTCTGGCCATGCCAATGGATGAGGGTGGGTTCGTCGAGCCCATTGGCGAGCGCAATCCGGATCTGCCGCTCCGCCGCAAAGGTAAATCCCTGTTTACCCTGCTCGCTCGCAAGGCCGAAGACCTTGGCCGCCTTGCCCTTGACCTCGATGATGCGCGTCCCGGCTGCGATCGAGGTGACGCCGGGAGCCGCCGCCGCCTGCCTGCCTGCCGTCAGCAAGACCGCCGACCCCATGCCGGCAATGAGATGGCGTCGCGAAATCAGAGGCATGATCGATCCTGTTCCTCGGTTAATGCTTGGCAAGTGCCCCGCTTCATTACGGGTCTAATTGGGGGTGAAAATATGGAAGTCACGTATTTTTTCTCTGACCGAAGGGAAACTGCTTGGAATTTGAACGCTTTCGTTAACCTGCACTGAAGCCGCCTCGTCTACGCTCCCGGCAGCGAGACCATAGGGTCGGAGTAAGCAATGGGAGTGTCCGTGACAAGGCTGGTACGCTTTCTCAAAGACAGGAAAGGCGCCACGGCCATTGAATATGCCCTTCTGGCCTCCGGCATCTTCCTCGTCATCATAACCGCCGTCCAGCTGCTCGGCACCGGCGTCGCCGACCTCTATGCGACCATCGTCTCCGGCGTCAGCGGGGTGGCTAACCCTTGACGACATAGCGCCGGTCGACGAGCTCGACGGCGGGCACCCGCCGTCCTTTCTCGAACAAATCATAGGCCGGCTTCAGGTCTCTCCAGAAGTCAATCCAGCGTGAACGGCCATGGCTTGCCATATTGGCCGGTGTCATGCGGAAGGGAAACGCATGCACATCGACACGCGTCTGGCCGTTGCGCAATGCCGCAGCGACCAGCCGATAGATGTCATCGACGGCGGGATCGGTCATTGCATAGCAGCCGATCGAGCTGCAGCCGCCATGCACCATGAGATAAGAGCCGGTGCGGCCATGGGCGCGATCAAATGCGTTGGGAAAGCCGAGATTGAAGGACAAATGATGACGGCTGTTGGGATTGAGCTGCGCGGCGGCCACTTGATAGAAGCCTTCCGGCGCCTGCCGGTCGCCGGTCTTGAGCTTTGGGCCGAGCCCGCCTGAGAACCGGCAGATCGGGTAGGACTGGAAGAGCCGCCATCCCTTGTCGTTCCGCATCCACAGCTCGAGCACGGCCTCCTGCTTGAAGATGCGCAGGAAGACCGGCTGGCCGATATGCAGTTCCTGATTGGCAAGCCGGCCCGGCAATGTCCTTCGCGCCTCGGCCACCGCATGACGCTCGTACCGCTCATAGGCCAAATAGAAAATGGCGCCCGCCGCCAGGAGCGCCGCCAGCACGGATAGCAATTTCACAACCCGCATGGGGGAAGAATGAGCAGCGATGAAGGCAGCTTTTGGGCGGGCCGCCTGCCGGATCAGAGATCCCGGCCGATCGCCAGGAATTTGTCGCGCCGTTGCGCCCTCAGCGCATCGGGCGGCATGGCGCTGAAAGCCCTGAGCGAGCGCGAGATCGCATCCTCGGTGGCGGCCATCACCTGTTCCGGGCCGCGATGGGCGCCGCCCAGAGGCTCGCCGATGATGTCGTCGATGATGCCGAGCTTCTTGAGATCCTGTGCGGTGATGCGCATGGCGGCGGCCGCGTCCTTGGCCCGCGTCGCATCGCGCCACAGGATGGAGGCCGCTCCCTCGGGCGAGATCACGCTGTAGATCGCATGTTCGAGCATCAGCACGGCGTTGGCGGTGGCGATCGCAATGGCACCACCCGATCCGCCCTCGCCGATGATCACCGAAACGAGCGGTACGCCGAGGCCGAGGCAGCAATCGGTCGAACGCGCGATCGCTTCGGCCTGGCCGCGCTCTTCGGCATCGATGCCGGGATAGGCGCCGGCCGTGTCGATGAAGGTGAGAACGGGAATGCCGAAGCGGTCGGCGGTCTCCATGAGCCGCACCGCCTTGCGATAACCTTCCGGCCGCGCCATGCCGAAATTATGCTTGAGGCGTGTCTGGGTGTCATGGCCCTTTTCCTGGCCGATCACCGCCACCGCTTCGCCGCGGAACCGGCCCAGCCCGCCGACGATCGCATTGTCTTCGCCGAATTTGCGATCGCCCGCCATCGGCGTGTAATCGGTGATGAGGGTCGCGATGTAATCGGCGCTGTGCGGCCGGTCGGGATGGCGCGCGACCTGTGCTTTCTGCCAGGGGCTGAGATTCTGATAGAGATCGGCCAGGCTCTTCGCCGCCTTTTTCTCGAGCGCCTTCACCTCATCGCCAATGGAGACGGCGGAGTCCGGATTGGCAATAGCCTTGAGCTCCGCGATCTTGCCTTCAAGCTCGGCGAGAGGGGCTTCGAAATCGAGATAGGCGTGCATTGAACCTCAAAGGGGGGCAATTCGGGCCAGAACGGCCCGATTGCGGCGCAAAGTGGCTATTGCGACCCTGGATGTCAACCAGACTTCGCCAGGGGATGATGTGTTTCAACCGCCGACCGCAAACGGTCGGTCTGCACATGCGTGTAGATCTGGGTCGTCGCGATATCGGCATGGCCCAGCATCTGCTGCACCGCCCGGAGATCCGCGCCGCCCGCCAGGAGATGGCTGGCAAAGGCATGACGCAGCACGTGCGGCGAGACCTGGTCGGCATCGAAGCCCGCTTCGACCGCCAGCGCCTTGAGTTCGAGGGCGAAATGCTGGCGCGTCAGATGCCCCTGGTCGCCATGCGAGGGAAACAGCCAAGGCGTCTCTTCTTCACTTTCCGCCTGCAGGGCGGCGAGATAGGCCGCGACGGCGGTGAACGCCGTTTTCGACACCGGCACCATGCGTTCGCGCCCGCCTTTGCCCTTGACCAGGATGAATTGCGGTCCCCGGGCGACCGCCTGCTTCCTTAGGCTCACCAGCTCCGAGACGCGAAGGCCCGTCGCATAGATGAGCTCGAGCAGGCAATGGAGTCTCAGCGCCTTGAGCCTGGCCTTGCCTTTGAGCCGGCCGATTCGGCTCGTCGCCACATCCATCAGGCGGGTGACGTCTTCGGGGTTGAGGACCTTGGGAAGGGGCCGGCGCAAGCGCGGCGCATCGATCGCGGTCGCGGGATTTTCACGAAGAATACCCTCGCCATACAGGAAATTGTGGAATTGCCTTATGGCCGACAGCTTGCGCGCAGCGCTCGACGCCTTGATGCCTTCGGCATCGAGGCTGGCAAGATAGTTCCTTATATGTTCCGGACGTGCCCCCCTGAGATCCGCCCCCTCCGCCGTGAGGAAGTCGGCATAGGCCGAAAGATCACGCTGATAGGCGGCAAGCGTGTTCTGCGCCGCGCCCCGTTCGGCGCTCATCATTTCCAGGAACCGCTCGATCAGTCGGCTGTCGCGGCGGGCGGGCTCATTGCTGTCTGAGTTTTTCATGGGGCAGCGCCTTGACGATCTCGGACTGTTCCGGGGGATAGTTCGCCAATCCCCAGGCAGCTCCATAGACGGCCCCAGCCAAGCACGCGATGATTAACAGAAAGCGAACAGTATCAGGCACGACACGTCCTTCCTCACCCGGCAGTCCTTTTGCCTGATTGCTTGCCCAACGCCAAGTGCTTCAGGCGCCTCAGATTCCCATTATAAGGATAAATATAAGCTAACCTGTGTCGTTACGATGCAGAATGCGAAACAATTCCCCTTGAACAGATAACCCGCTATGCGAGACCCGCGAAAACTGATGAAATCGACCTACCGGTAACATGGCCCGTCGCTCGCTCAGCAAGGATACGACCGCCGTCCGCCAGCGTCTCGATGGCCACCCGATCGTGCTGGTCGGCCTCATGGGGGCCGGCAAGACGACGGTCGGCCGGCGCCTGGCCGAGAAACTGGGCCTCGCTTTCGTCGATGCCGACCATGAGATCGAGCTCGCCGCCGGCCAGACCATCCCCGAGATCTTCGCCCGGCATGGCGAAGCCTATTTCCGCGACGGCGAACGCAAGGTGATCGCGCGCCTCCTCGAGAACGGCGCCCAGGTGCTGGCCACCGGCGGCGGCGCCTATATGAATGCCGAGACCCGGGCCGCGATCAGGCGCCATGGCATATCGATCTGGCTCAGGGCCGATTTCGATCTGCTGATGCGCCGGGTGCGCCGCCGCTCCAACCGGCCGCTTCTGCGGAATGACGATCCGGAAGCGGTCATGCGCAAGCTGATGGATGAGCGCTATCCCGTCTATGCCGAAGCCGACATCACGGTGGACAGCCGCGATGTGGCTCATACATCGATCGTCAACAGCATCATCAAGACCCTGGCGCGCTGGCCGGGTTGGGATCGTTTGAACAATGCACAAGCCTGAAGCACCGCACACCACCGTCGCCGTCGATCTGGGCTCGCGCAGCTATGAGATCGCCATTGGCGAGGGTCTCATCGCCAGCGCCGGCGAGCGCATCAAGCCGTTTCTCAAGCGTCCACAGGTCGCCATCGTCACCGACAGCAATGTCGCCGCCCGGCATCTCGATCGGCTCAAGGACAGTCTGGCCAGGGAAGGCATCACCGCCACCGCCCTCGTTCTGCCGGCGGGCGAGGCGACCAAGAGCTACAAGCATCTGGCCGAAACCTGCGACGGACTGCTGGCCGCGGGCGTCGAGCGGCGTGACATGGTCATCGCTCTGGGCGGCGGCGTCATTGGCGATCTCGCCGGCTTCGCCGCATCGGTGCTCAGGCGCGGCGTCGATTTCATCCAGATCCCGACGACGCTCCTCGCCCAGGTCGACAGTTCGGTCGGCGGCAAGACCGGCATCAATTCACCGCATGGCAAGAATCTCATTGGCGCCTTCCACCAGCCGCGCAGCGTCCTCATCGACATAGCCCTCCTCGACACGCTGCCCCTGCGCGAGCTCGCCGCGGGCTATGCCGAGGTGGCGAAATACGGCCTCCTCGGCGATGCGCAGTTCTTCACCTGGTTGGAGGCCAATGCGCCGGCTTTGTTCGCCGGCGACGCCCAGGCGCGTATCAAGGCGATCACCAGGAGCTGCGAAATGAAAGCCCGGATCGTCGCCGAGGACGAGACCGAAACCGGCGTCCGGGCGCTGCTCAATCTCGGCCACACTTTCGGCCATGCGCTCGAGGCCGCGACCGGCTATTCATCGCGCCTGCTGCATGGCGAGGGTGTCGCGATCGGGATGGCGCAGGCCTTCCGGTTCTCGGAACGGCAAGGCCTGTGCGCCGGGGGAACAGCAGAGCGCGTCGAGGCGCATCTCAAATCGGTCGGCCTTCCGACCCGCCTCGCTGACATTCCAGGCGAGCTGCCAGGACCTGAAAAGCTCATCGACATCATGCGCCAGGATAAGAAGGCGGTCGCCGGCAAGCTCACTTTCATCCTGGCGCGCGGCATTGGCGAGGCCTTCATCACCCGCGATGTCGAGGAGAAGGACGTGCTCGCTTTCCTGGCCGGGGAACAGAAGGAGCAATGAGGGCATTCGCCAGAGGCTTCGGACGACTTCTCGAGCGGCTCGGCCTCCTCGAGGCGCAGACCGCGCAGGAAGAGCTGCGCGGCGCCATAGACCAGCACCACAAGGAAGGCGCCTTCGTGAAGAAGGACCGCGACATGCTGGGCGGCATCCTCGATCTCTCCGAGCTCGAAGTCTTCGACGTCATGGTCCACCGCACCAAGATGACGACCATCGATGCGGCAATGCCGCGCGATCAGATCATCAAGGAAGTGCTGAAGAGCGGACACAGCCGCGTGCCGGTCTGGAAGGAACGGCCCGACAACATCATCGGCATCCTGCATGTGAAGGATCTGTTCGCGGCTTTTCTCGAAAATGAGGGCGATGCCGCGAAGATCATGATCGAGACGATCCTGAAGCCGCTGTGGTTCGTGCCCGACACGCGCCGCGTGTCCGATCAGCTTGCCGCCTTCCTGCGGCGCAAGACGCATTTTGCGCTGGTGGTCGATGAATATGGCGAGGTCATGGGCCTCGTGACGCTCGAGGACGTTCTGGAGGAAATCGTCGGTGACATTTCCGATGAGCATGATGCCGAGCGTCCGCGCATCCGCAAGCAGAAGGACGGCTCGGTGATCATCGATGGCGCCGTGCCGATCCGCGACCTCAACCGCACGCTCGACTGGCGCCTGCCCGATGCGGAAGTGACGACGGTCGCGGGCCTCGTCGTGCATGAGGCACGTATGATTCCGGATACCGGCCAGGCGTTTACTTTCCACGGCTTCCGCTTCGAAGTGATGCGCAAGCGCCGCCATCAGATCACCACGCTCAGGGTCACGCCGGCCGAGTAGATCCCTGCACAGGCGCTGCCTTCAAATAACCACCTTGCTCGCTTTCCTTGCGTCATCATGAAGGACACCGCGGCATATGACCTTGTGATCGTGGGGGCGAGCTTTGCCGGGCTGGTCTGCGCCAGGGCCGCCGCCATGCGCGGGCTTCGCACTCTCGTCCTCGAAGCCAAGCGCGATCCAGGCGCCCGCATCTCGACCACGGGCATTCTCGTCAAGGAGGCGGCGGAGGAAGTCGACATCCCGCCCCATCTTACCCGCACCGTCCATGGGGTGAGGCTCTACTCGCCTTCGCTGCGCTCCGTCGATCTTTTCGCACCCGGCTATTATTTCCTGTCGAGCCGCACCGCCGATCTGCTGCGCTGGCTGGCGCGCGAGGCCGAGAATGCCGGCGCCCATATACGCTGCTCGGTGAAGCTGCAGCGCGCGCTGCACCAGGGCGAGATGATCTTCCTGCCGCAGCTCGGTCTGCGCACCCGATTTCTGGTCGGGGCCGACGGTGCGCGCTCGACCGTGGCGAAGCTCTTCGGCCTCGGCCGCAACAGCCGCTTCCTCACCGGGCTCGAGGTCGAATATCCCGAATTGCCGATGGCCAATCCGGACTTCCTGCATTGCTTCCTCGATTCGAACCTCGCCCGCGGCTATCTCGCCTGGGTGGCGCCGGCGCCCGGCTTCTTCCAGGTCGGCCTCGCCGCCAATGAGGGTGCGAAGCCCGATCTCAGGGCCTTCCTCGCCCATACGGAGAGACTTTTCGGATTCTCGAAGATGGCGGTGCAGGAGCGCCGCAGCGGCCGCATACCCTGCGGCGGCCCGGTCTCGCCCTTCGCGGCGCCGCGCGTTCTCCTCATCGGCGATGCCGCGGGCCATGTGTCGCCTTTGACCGGTGGCGGCATCAGGCTCGCCTTCCGCTATGGCCGGCGCGCCGCGCAATTGATCGCCGATCATCTGACCCGTCATGGCCCGCCGCCTGAGAGCGTGCTCAAGCGCGAAATCCCCTCCATGCGCCGCAAGCTGCTGCTGCGCCGGGTGATTGATGCGCCGCCGCCCAACTGGCTCTATGATCTCGCCATCGGCACGCCGGTGATGAACTGGTTCGCCCGCAAGGTCTATTTCCACCGCCGCGCCGCGCTCGGCGACAGCCTTGAGGCTTTCGAGCAACGCATCAGAAGCTCGGTGTGATCACTTTGGCTCTGAGGCCTGGATGGCGAGCGCATGAACGCGCGACTTGAGTTCGTCGGCGAGCGCCGCATTTACCATGCGGTGCATGTCGACCCGGCTCTTGCCGGCAAAGGCCTCAGACACAATTTTGACGCGGAAATGGCTTTCACCATCGGGATGCGATCCGGCATGGCCCGCATGCAGATGCGACTCGTCGATCACATCGAGAAGCTGCGGCTGAAAGGCGCGGGTAAGCTTGTCCTTGATGTTTGTGCCTGTCGGTCCGAGCGCCATGGCTTGCTCCTTGCTCAACTGATGACCATAATTGGTAGTGATGAAACTCGATTCCAAATATTTCGACAAGATTCGCGTGAAGCCCGGCGAGGAGCGCACGGTGCGCGACAAGCACCCCAATTGCGAATGGCCGGGCTGCACCAGGCCTGGGCGCCACAAGGCGCCCAAGGGCCGCAACCAGGAAGGCCAGTTCCACGCCTTCTGCCTTGAACACGTCCAGCAATATAACAAGACCTACAATTATTTTGACGGCATGAAGGACGACGCCGTCCGCGACTATCAGAAGGAAGCCCAGACCGGCCACCGCCCCACCTGGAAGCTCGGCCAGAATTCGAGCACCATGAACAGCGCGGGCCGCCGTGCGAAGCCCGGAAGCTTCCGCGACCCGTTCAATCTCCTGGGCGAGGGTGAAGAGAGTAAGCGAGCCGGGACGAGCGCCCGCCCCGTTCGCAATGCAGAGTTGAAGGCCCTGCATACGCTTGGCCTCGATGAGAAGGCGACCAAGGAAAAGGTGCGGGCCCAGTACAAGACCCTGGTGAAACGGCTTCACCCGGACGCCAATAATGGCAGCCGGGCCAATGAGGACACCCTCAAGGCGGTCATCCAGGCCTATGATTATCTGCGCTCGACCGGTTTCTGCTAAAGCCTCGCTTGTCCAGAGGTTTTCGAGCCTTGCTCAGGCCCCTTTGACCGTCTAGAACCTCCGCACTCCCGGACCCCATATATTGGCTACAAACAGATGACCGCGACCGTTAATGGCGAAGCAGCCCCCCTCCCCGACATGAAGGTGTCGGTCAGGCAGCTGTTTGGCTTCGATTCGAACCTGGAAGTTCCCGCTTATTCGCGCACCAGCGAGCACGTGCCCGATCTCGACGAGGACTATCTCTTCAATCGCGAGACCACGCTCGCGATCCTGGCCGGCTTTGCCTACAACCGTCGCGTCATGATCACCGGCTATCATGGCACCGGCAAATCGACCCATATCGAGCAGGTCGCCGCGCGCCTCAACTGGCCGTGCATCCGCATCAATCTCGACAGCCATATCAGCCGCATCGACCTGATCGGCAAGGACGCCATCGTCCTGAAAGACGGCAAGCAGATCACCGAATTCCGCGAAGGCATCCTGCCCTGGTCCTATCAGCACAATGTGGCGCTCGTCTTCGACGAATATGATGCCGGCCGCCCCGATGTCATGTTCGTGATCCAGCGCATTCTCGAATCATCCGGCAAGCTGACGCTGCTCGACCAGTCGCGCGTCATCCGCCCTCATCCCGCCTTCCGCCTGTTCTCGACTGCCAACACGATCGGGCTCGGCGACACGACCGGCCTTTATCACGGTACCCAGCAGATCAACCAGGCGCAGATGGACCGCTGGTCGATCGTCACCGCGCTCAACTACCTGCCGCATGCGCAGGAAGTCGGCATCGTGCTGGCCAAGACCAAGAGCTATGACAACGAGAAGGGCCGCAAGGTCATCGCCAACATGGTGCGCGTCGCCGATCTGACCCGCAACGCCTTCATGCAGGGCGACCTCTCGACCGTCATGAGCCCGCGCACGGTGATGACCTGGGCGCAGAATGCCGAGATCTTCGACGATCTGGGCTTCGCCTTCCGCGTCACCTTCCTCAACAAATGCGATGAGCTCGAGCGCGCTCTGGTGGCTGAATTCTATCAGCGCTGCTTCGGCGAAGAGCTGCCTGAATCGCCGGCGCATGTCGCTCTGTCATGAGAGGCTGATGGGCCATGGCCCAGGACCGCGAAGGACCGGCAGGCGAGTTCCGTAATGTCCTGACGCTGGCGATGAAGACGATCTCCGGCGAGCCGGAATTGTCGGTCACCTTCGGCGCCGAGGCGCCGAGCCTCGCGGGCAAGAAGGTCAAGCTGCCGCAGGTCTCGATCGAGCTCAACCGCCAGGAAGTCGCGATCACCCGCGGCATCTCCGATTCCTTCGCCATGCGTCTCGCCAATCACGACGATGGCGTCCACAACCATTACCGCCCGGAGGGTAAGAACGCCCGCGCGATGTTCGAAGCGGTGGAGCAGGCGCGCGTCGAATGCATCGGCTCGCGGGCCATGCCGGGCATGGCCCGCAATATCGCGGCCATGCTGCAGGACCGCTATCAGAAGAAATTCGCCGGCCGGCCGGCGACCAAGAAGGATGCGCCGCTCGAGGAAGCCGTGGCGCTCCTGGTGCGCGAGCGCCTGACCGGCGAGGCGCCGCCCGACGAAGCGCGTGCGCTCGTCGAGCTCTGGCGCCCCTGGGTCGAGGAGAAAGCGGCAAGCCAGCTCGACCACCTGACCAATGCCTTGACCGACCAGGCGGCTTTCGCGCGCATGTCGCGCGACATCATCGCGGCCCTCGACATGGCCGATGAGCTGGGCGAAGACCCCGACCAGACCGACGACAGCGACGAGAGCGAGGAAGCCGAGCCTGATTCCGGCGACCAGCAGGAGACGCCCGAGGGCGAGGAGCAGGAAAGCCAGCAATCGGCCTCGGAAGAGCTGCAGGATGCCGAGGGCGAGACCGATGCGTCCGAGATGGACGCCCAGCAGCTCGACATCGACGACATTCCCGACGACCTGGAGAGCGAGGAGAACCCGGACGGCGAGGAGCCGTGGCGCCCGCAGCTGCCTTTCTCGTCGCTCTCGAACGAGGATTTCTACAAAGTCTACACCAACCAGTTTGACGAGGAGATCGCCGCCGAGGATCTCTGCGACTCGGAAGAGCTGACGAGGCTCAGGAACTATCTCGACAAGCAGCTTTCCAATCTTCAGGGCGTCGTGGCGCGCCTCGCCAACCGCTTGCAGCGCCGGCTCATGGCGCAGCAGAACCGCTCCTGGGATTTCGATCTCGAGGAAGGCCTTCTCGATGCATCGCGGCTGCCCCGCGTCATCATCGATCCCCTGCATGCGCTCTCCTTCAAGCAGGAGCAGGACATGCAGTTCCGCGACACGGTGGTGACATTGCTCCTCGACAATTCGGGCTCGATGCGCGGCCGGCCGATCACCGTCGCCGCAACCTGCGCCGATATCCTCGCCCGCACGCTCGAGCGCTGCGGCGTCAAGGTCGAGATCCTCGGCTTCACGACCCGGGCCTGGAAAGGCGGCCAGGCGCGCGAGAAATGGCTCGCCGCCGGCAAGCCCGGCAATCCCGGCCGCCTCAACGATCTCCGCCACATCATCTACAAATCCGCCGACAGCCCATGGCGCCGGGCCCGCCGCAATCTGGGCCTCATGATGCGCGAAGGCCTGCTCAAGGAGAATATCGACGGCGAGGCGCTGATCTGGGCGCATAACCGCCTGCTCGCCAGGAGTGAGCAACGCCGCATCCTGATGGTGATCTCCGATGGTGCGCCCGTCGATGACTCGACGCTATCGGTCAATTCCGGCAATTATCTCGAGAAGCATCTGCGCCAGATCATCACCGACATCGAGAACCGCTCGCCGGTCGAGCTCATCGCCATCGGCATCGGCCATGACGTGACGCGCTACTACAAGCGCGCTGTCACCATCGTCGATGCCGAGGAGCTGGGCGGCGCCATGACCGAGAAGCTGGCCGAGCTCTTCGAGGAGAAGGCCGAGAAGCGGACGCGCAAGCCGGCTGTGAAGCCGCCACCGAAGCGCCGGCTCAATTGATGAGCTGGCGCTGGATTCTCGCCTTCCTTCTCGCCTTCCTTCTCGTCGTCCTGCCGGCGAATGCCCAGGAAGAAGGCCTGAGCGTCAGGACGACGCCGGTCAAATCCTTCAACCTGTTCTCGCAGCTCGTCACCTTCGGCGGGCTCGAATGGCGCGGCGGCCTCGAGCTTACGAGCGATGACGAGCGTTTCGGCGGCCTGTCCTCGCTCGAGCTTTCCCCGGACGGCACCGGGCTTCTCGCGGTGTCGGACAAGGGCTTCTGGTTCAAGGCCGATGTCGCTTACACCGATGACCATCTCTCCGGCCTCCACAACGCCGTCATGGCGCCGATCCTCGGCCCCGACGGCAAGCCCTACAAAGGCAAGGTCAGGAACGACGCCGAAGCGCTTGCCGGCTGGGAGCCGGGCCGCATCGACGGCAAGGTGATCGTCGGCTTCGAGAGCCGCGCCCGCGCCGGCCTCTACGATCTGGGCAAGAACGGTTTCAAGGCGCGCTTTCGCGACCTGAAGCTTCCCAAGGACGTGGCCAAGGGACCGCCCAACAAGGAGCTCGAAGCGATCGGCCGTTTGACTTCGGGTCCGTTGGCGGGCTCGATGATCGCCATTTCGGAGCTGAACACGGACGAGAATGGCGATATCCGCGCCTGGGTCTGGGGCGGCCGCCGCAAGGCCTTCGACTTCTCGATCAAGCAGTACGAGGATTATGCGATCACCGATCTGGCCATTCTGCCCGATGGCGACATATTGACGGTGGAGCGAAGCTTTGGCGGCGCGTCGCTTCCCGGCATGGCGGTCCGCCGCCTCAGGACCGAGGATATCGTCGCCAAAGGCTCGGTGGCGCCGAGCCTGGTCTTCTCGGGCCGCATGCCCTTCTACCGGATCGACAATATGGAAGGCATCGCCGTGTCGCGCCTCAATGGCGAGACGCGCGTGACGATCATCTCCGACAACAATTACCGGCCGGAGTATCAGCGCACCTTGCTCCTGCAATTCGCGCTGAAGCCTTGATCTCATTCCCCTCCCCCTTGCGGGGAGGGGTTAGGGGTGGGGGTCTGGGCAGTGTTTCACCACGTGGCATTTTTACTGCTGGAAGCTGATTGAAGCACCACCCAGCCCCCCACCCCGACGCTTCGCGTCGACCCTCCCCGCAAGGGGGAGGGTAAATCTGCATCACGTCTCGTATTTCTCGACGAAAGCTTCGGCGCTGAGCTTCGCCATGTCCTCGACCGCATCGGCGAGACGGTCATGCGGCCAGTCCCACCAGGCGAGAGCCGCGATTCGCGCCGCCGTCTCGGCAGCGAAGCGCGGCCGCAAGGGCTTCGCCGGGACGCCGGCGGCGATCATATAGGGGGCGACATCCCTGCTCACCACGGCACCCGCGGCGATCACCGCGCCATGACCGATGCTGACACCCGGCAGCAGGATCGCGCCATGGCCGATCCACACATCATGGCCGATCGTCACCTTCTCGGTCATGCGCTCTTCGCGGAAATCCACATCGAGCTTCTTGTCGAGGAAATATTCATTGGGCCGATAGGTGATCTTGTGCTGGCTCACCCGCTCCATCGGATGGTTGAGCGCGTTGACGCGCACATCCGATGCGATGGCGCAGAATTTGCCGATCGTCGCATAGATGATCTCGGCATGACGCTCGACATAGGAGTAGTCGCCGAGCTCGGAATCCTTGAACGACACGCGCTCGGCGATGGCGGTGAAGCGGCCGAGCTTCGCATTGCGCAATTGCGCGGAAGGATGAATGACGGGCTCGCCGTCGCGCGAGGCTTTCGGCGAATGCCGCTTCGGATGGCCGGCCTTGGTCATGTCACTTACAATAATGCAAAAGCCGCTCGGACAGAGCGGCTTTCACGAACGCAAAGATCGTCTTGACGATCAGGCGGCCTTTTCGGCGGCGACGCGCTTCTCGACGCTCTTCTTCAGGCGCCGGGCCTTGAGCGAGAGATTTTCATCATGCGCCTTGACCAGGAAGGCATCGAGGCCGCCGGCATGCTCGACCGACTTCAGCGCGATGGCGCTGACGCGGAAATTATAGCCCTGCCCCATGGCATCGCTGATCAGGTTGACATTGCACAGGTTCGGCAGGAACCGTGTCTTGGTCTTGTTATTGGCATGGCTGACTTTATTGCCAACCTGGGCGCCTTTGCCCGTTAACTCGCAACGACGAGCCATTTCACTGCTCCAAACTCAAAATCGATGGAAAGAGGCCGGTCGTATAAGGGGAAAGTGCCTTGCCAGTCAAGCTTATGGCTCCCCTTGAGCCCATCATTCCGGGGGCCGACAATCGCATACACCATTCCCATTTTGGGGCAATGAGTTAACGCCGAAACGGCACCGCTACGTTCCGCGGGTTAACAGAAGGGAGCGCTCTTGTGCCGGGACCTCGGAAAGTCACAAGATATTGTGCTAAGACCTTGGAACATATGAGGAAAATCGACAGATCAGCGATTCGGACACGCTCTGTTCCGGAAGGGGAACAGATCCTTAACGCCGGCACGCAAATTGTCTCCCTGGGCCTCACACTTTATCAACCACAGGCCGTCGCCGGATGGGTGCCGTTAACATTTCCAGGCCCGCTTTGTCCGGACCGTCCCCAGGCCCTGTCACGGACCTGTCGAAATTGACCCAGCGTCCTTAATGATCAGCCTACGGAACAAAGCCTGAATCGGCCGCGAGTCAGTGATTCGGACAGGCTTTGTTCGCCTTTGAATCCGGAGGTTAAAACCGGCGGCGCTTTCCTTATTTTCCGCCCCCTTGACCGGGCCGCCGGCGGGCATCAAGTGAGGGGGCAATAGTTATCGGATTATGCCCGCCTCCCGCAGCGTCACGGCCGTTCTCGGCCCCACCAATACCGGCAAGACCCATCTCGCCGTCGAGCGCATGCTGGCCCATGGGACCGGCATGATCGGCCTGCCTTTGCGCCTGCTGGCGCGTGAGATCTATGACCGGGTGCGCTCCAGGGTCGGCGATCACGCGGTGGCGCTCGTTACCGGCGAGGAGAAGATCATCCCGGCGACGCCCCGCTTCTGGGTGGCGACCGTCGAGGCTATGCCCTCCAATGTCGATGTGAACTTCCTCGCCATCGACGAGATCCAGCTCTGCGCCGATTTCGAGCGCGGCCATATCTTCACCGACCGCCTGCTGCACCGGCGCGGCCGCGAGGAGACGATGCTCCTCGGTGCCGGCACCATGCGCCCGATCATCGAGCGCCTCGTGCCCGGCACCACCTTCATCGCGCGCCCGCGTTTCTCCAAGCTCACTTATGCCGGCGCCAGGAAACTGTCGCGCCTGCCCCGGCGCTCGGCCGTCGTCGCCTTCTCGGCCGAGACCGTCTATGCGGTCGCCGAATTGATCCGCCGCCAGCGCGGCGGTGCGGCGGTGGTGCTGGGCGCGCTCTCGCCGCGCACCCGCAATGCGCAGGTTGCCCTCTTCCAGTCGGGCGATGTCGATTACCTGGTGGCGACGGACGCGATCGGCATGGGCCTCAATATGGATGTCGATCATGTCGCCTTCGCCGCGACGCGCAAATTCGACGGCTTCCATTATCGCAACCTGACGCCCTCGGAGCTCGGCCAGATCGCCGGCCGTGCCGGGCGCTATCTCAATGACGGCACATTCGGCACCACGGGCGAGGCCGATCCCTTCGATGCCGAGACGGTGGAGCGGCTCGAGACCCACAAATTCGACAATGTGCATGTGCTGCAGTGGCGCAATCGCGACCTCGATTTCCGCTCGCTCGAGGACCTTAAGCGCAGCCTCGGCCATTTTCCGCGCGGCGAAGGACTGACGCGCGCGCAAGCGGGGCCCGATGTCGTGGCGCTCGACACCCTGTCGCGCGACGAGACGATCGCGCGGCTGGCTTCAGGCCCCGCCCAGGTCTCGCTTCTGTGGGATGTCTGCCAGATTCCCGACTATCGCAATATCAGCTCGGGTGAGCATGCGAGCCTCGTCGGGCGAATCTTCGAGTTCCTGTGCCGCGACAATGGCCGCATCCCCGAGGACTGGTTCGCCCGCCAGCTCAGCCACTGCGACCGCTCCGACGGCGATATCGACACCTTGTCCAACCGCATTGCCCATGTCCGGACCTGGACTTTTGTGGCAAACCGTACCGACTGGCTGGAAGCGCCGCTCTTCTGGCAGTCGCGCACCCGCGAAATTGAGGACAAATTATCAGATGCCTTGCATGAAAGGCTCACACAGCGTTTTATCGACCGCCGCACGAGCGTGCTCATGCGGCGCCTGGCCCAAAAGGAAGAGTTGATGTCGACGGTTGAGGAAGATGGCGCGCTCCATGTGGAAGGCGAATATGTGGGCCGCATCAAGGGATTCCACTTCATCCCCGATGGCGCCGACGGCGCCTCCGGCAAGACGCTGAAGGCGGCCTCCCTCAAGGCGGTGGCCTCCGAGATCCAGGCGCGCGCCCAGACGGTCGCGGCCTGTCCCGATCCCGACCTGTCGCTGACGCGGCTCGGCCAGATCGTCTGGCAGAGCGCCACGATCGCCAAGCTCGAGGCCGGCGCATCCTTGCTCAAGCCGCGCATCACCATCATTGCCGACAATCAGCTGTCGGGACCGGACCGCGAAACAGTGCAGGCGAGGCTCGAGAAATTTCTCTCCCGCCATATCGCCAATGTGGCGGAGCCGCTGGTCAAGCTCGAGGAAGGCGAAGGCCTGACCGGCACGAGCCGCGGCATCGCCTTCCGCCTCGTCGAGACCCTGGGCGTCCTGCCGCGCGACCAGGTGGTGCAGGAGGTGAAGAGCCTGGCGCAGGAAGAACGCGCCAGCCTGCGCAAGCTCGGCGTGCGCTTCGGCGCCTTCAACATCTTCGTGCCGCTGCTTCTCAAGCCCGCCGCCACGCAATTGCGCCTGCTGCTATGGGCGCTGGAGAAATCCAAGGACGGCAAGTTCGATGTCGAGAAACTGCCGGAGTCGCCGGGCCAGGGCCTGACCTCCGCACCGTTCGATCGTACGACGCCGCGCGGTTTCTATGGTATTTGCGGCTATCGCATCTGCGGCCCGCGCGTCGTGCGCATCGACATGCTGGAGCGCCTCGCCGACATGATCCGCGAGCGGGTGTTCTGGCGCCCGCGCTTCCCGGAAGAGCCGCGCCCGGTTGGCTCGGTCGAGGGCGGCGGCTTCACCATCGTCCCCGATATGATGTCGCTCGTCGGCTGCTCGGGCGAGGAGTTCCAGGCGAT
Source organism: Taklimakanibacter lacteus (assembly GCA_003576695.1). Lineage (GTDB taxonomy): Bacteria > Pseudomonadota > Alphaproteobacteria > Rhizobiales > Aestuariivirgaceae > Taklimakanibacter > Taklimakanibacter lacteus. The sequence goes on along the minus strand of QOZQ01000016.1, from coordinate 43,866 downwards.
CCTGCGCAGCCTCGATTTCCGCATGCAGAAGCGCAAGGTGAAGCGCGCCGTGATAGCCGCGCCGCCGCCCGCCGCAGCCGAGACCTCAGCCACCCCGGACGAGTCGGTTGTTGCCGAGGCCGTGATGGTGGCCGAGGCGCCATCTGAAGCCGAAACTGAAACCGTTGCCGAGGCTCCGGCCCCGGTCCCCGAACCGGCAGCTGACGAGCAACCCCTGGCCGAAACGCCCGTCATCGCCGCCGATGCTGCGCCGGCGGATCTTCACGGCGAAACGGAACCCGCCCCCACCACGGCCGAAATACGATCTGATGAGAGCGTGCCCGCCGACGCAGCTCCTGGCGAGGTCGCCGCCGATATTGCCGCGGACGAGATCGAGATCGACGTCTGGTGGCCCAAGGACACCGGTCCCTTCCGGCGCGAGAAGCCGAAGCCCGAGGCGCGTTCCCAGCACCACCGCCACAAGCGCCGCGAACGTCCCGAACAGAAGGTGGGGGAACCAGGCGCCAGGCCGGTGGAGGCGGAGGGCAAGCCCGCCGAAGCCGGCAAGCCCCCGCATCGGCACAGGGCGGGCAAGCCGCAGCGCCCGCCCCGGCCCGAGCGCAAGCCGGAAAAGCCCATCGACCCCGATTCGCCCTTTGCCGTGCTCGGCGCCCTGAAGGCGCAGTTCGCCAATAAGTCGTGACGCGGCAAAGGATCGACAAATGGTTGTGGTTTGCCCGGCTGGTGAAGACGCGTAGTTTGGCCGCGGCCATAGTGTCGCGGGGGCAGGTCCGGCTGAACAAAGTCAAGCTTGGCAAGCCCAGCCATGAGGTGGGGCCCGGCGATGTCCTCACCCTCGCTCTTCATGGCCGGGTCCGGGTTATCCAGGTTTTGGCCATCGGGTCGAGGCGGGGTCCGGCGAGTGAGGCCCAGACCCTTTACCAGGACATAGCAGACCAGTCCGAAGCACCCCCCGCTGCGTCGGAAAAGCTGCTGCGCTAAAGCATCGGACCGAAAAGTGCGCAGCGGTTTTCGGACAATCCGATGCGTAAACAATATGTTGACGCAAATCCTTGTCGCCAAAGTCTTCAACTTTGGCGGGATTTGCTCTACCGCTGAAGCCTTGCTATAGAGCGTTCGGAATAAAGAACGGATTGTCGCGAATGACCTATATCGTCACGGAAAACTGCATTAAATGCAAGTACATGGACTGTGTGGAAGTCTGCCCGGTCGACTGTTTCTATGAAGGCGAGAACATGCTCGTCATCCATCCGGACGAATGTATCGACTGTGGCGTGTGTGAGCCCGAATGCCCGGCCGAGGCGATCAAGCCCGATACGGAGCCTGGTCTCGATAAATGGTTGCAGCTCAACACCGAATATGCGCCGAAATGGCCCAATATCACGGTCAAGCGCGATGCGCCGCCCGATGCCAAGGAATTCGACGGCGTCGAGGGCAAGCTTGAGAAATTTTTCTCACCCGAACCTGGCGAGGGCGATTAGAGCAAATCCCGCCAAAGTTGCAGACTTTGGCGATAAGGATTTGCTCCAACATATTGATTTGGCGCGAATCCTTCTCGGCGAAGTGGTTCCACTTCGCCGGGATGGTATTGCGGGACCATTAACCTTTTTCCCCGCAAATATCCCTTGTTACACAGAATTATACCGTACACGGACAGGTCGGACTTTAATTTTCATTAAAGCCGTGCTATATTCTCCCATGATGTAAACAAGACTTACGGAAACGATCCCGGGCCCCCAAAGCTCGGATTTTTTTCGCCAGGAATGCCGGTCCACCGCAGGAAAGAGGCTCGAGATCCTCATCCGCTGGGCTGCGAGGCGAGATCAGACGATCGGCCGTTTGCCAAAGGTGCAGGCCATTTCGCTTGCGCCATCGATAGGTTGCGAGGCGAAGGAAAGCCATGACCAAATCGAAGACCAAGGCCAAAGCCAAGTCCCATAAACCTGCAGCGAAGAAGAAGATCGTGAAAACCACTGCCAAGAAAAAGCCGGCCGTGAAGGCCAAGACTGTTGCCGCCCCCAAGAAAGTCGCAAAGCCCGCCGCCCATGCGGCCAAGGCCACGGCGAAACCCGCCGCCAAGCCGGTCCACAAGCCCGCCCAGGGTGCGAAGCCCCATGCGGCTCCGCATCAGGCCCAGGCCCACAAGCCGGCTCATCCGGTGAAGCCGCAGGCCCATCAGGTGCACAAGCCTGCCCCGGCCCAGCCGGCGCCCCAGGCCGCCCGTCCGGTCGTGCCGCAGCCCATCACCAACATGGCCGACAAGCCGGTGGTGGCGACGCCTGCCGCCAAGAAGCTCCTGTTCAAGGTCAATGAGCTGATCGTCTATCCGGCGCATGGCGTCGGCCGCGTCGTCCAGATCGAGGAGCAGGAGATCGCCGGCATCAAGCTTGAGCTCTATATCGTCGATTTCGAGAAGGAGAAGCTGCGCCTCAAGGTGCCGACCTCCAAATCGGAAGCGAAGGGCATGCGCAAGCTCGCCGACAAGCCGCTCATCGATCATGCCATGAAGGTGCTGAAGGGCCGCGCCCGCATCAAGCGTACCATGTGGTCCAGGCGCGCCCAGGAATATGAAGCGAAGATCAATTCCGGCGACCTGATCGCGGTGGCCGAGGTCGTGCGCGACCTCTACCGCTCCGAACGTCAGCCCGAGCAGTCCTATTCCGAACGTCAGCTCTTCGAGCAGGCGCTCGAGCGCATGGCGCGCGAGATCGCCGCGGTCAAGAAGATCGACGACGACATGGCGATCAAGGAGATCGAAGCCTTCCTCGCCAAGAACGCGCACCGCAACATCAAGGCGGATGACGCCGTGCCGGCGGATGAAGCCGCATAAGACTTTAAAGTTTCTCTGCAGCACCTGTGAAAGCCCGGCCTCGTGCCGGGCTTTTTGTTTGCGCATGGTGGTCCCGGCGCCCCATCCGCGGTAGAATTCGCCGAACCCTGGCAGGTCATCATGAGCCAGCAAACCACCGTCAAGCCGCGCACCAGGACCAGGGCGAAGGTCGAGCGTCCGAAGCTTTGGAAAGTGATCCTGCTCAACGACGATTTCACGCCGCGCGATTTCGTCGTGACGGTGCTCAAGGCCGTGTTCCGCATGAACCAGGCGCGCGCCTATAGCGTGATGATGACGGCCCATCAGAAGGGCGCCTGCGTCATCGCCGTGTTCACCAGGGACGTCGCCGACACCAAGGCGAAGGAGGCGACCGAGCTCGGCAGGAGCCAGGGCTATCCGCTGTTCTTCACGACCGAGCCGGAAGAGTAGGCCGCTACTCCGCAGAGCGCCGTTTGGTTGCACCGCGCTCTCAGCTCATTATTACGCCTGCCTGGCGCGAGCAGGACGCTGGCCTCCACCGTCATGCACAAAAAAGGCCAGGATGGCCAATCTCCACCGAATCGGACGAGCATAGTATCCTCGGCTCTGGGCTAGTAAGGGATTAGGACTTGGCCTATTGTGTTCCTAATTTGTTCCAGACCAGCTTGGCAGAATGCAGAACGGAAAATGGCGCAGCCAATCCAGAAAAAGCAGCAGACCACGGCCATACCGGCCGCGACAGACATGACGGCATTGCCGGCAGTCATCGCAATGAACGAAGGACTGGAGACCGCGCGTTCATTGGCTATCGCGGCGGAGAGCAAGGATGACCGCCTTGGATTCGCGCGCGCGATGGCTTTCGCCGCCATCAAAGCCTATCTGAAAGCAGCGCCGAAGACGGGTGCGGAACGATGGACGGTGCCGGATCTGCCGAAGATAATTTCGATGGCGCAACTGTCGCCCGCCGACAGCGCTCTGGCAGACAACATAGGCACGGCGGCCGCGACGCTCGACGTGATGGAAGCCAACTACTGGCTTGGTGTACTGTACACGACAAGCATGCCGGAGAAGGACAGAGCCGGACTCGGAGCCTATTATACACCACCCGTACTTTGCGAGCGCTTGCTGGATTTGGCTTCCGCCGCCGGCATTGACTGGCGTACGGCCCGTGTCCTCGATCCGGCATGCGGCGGAGGAGCATTTCTCACCCCAGTCGCGCTACGCATGCTGCGCAGCCTTGACGACTGCAGTCCGAAAATAGCTCTCAAGAACATCCTCCATCGTCTTCGCGGATTTGAGCTTGATCCTTTCGCTGCGTGGATGTCTCGCGTTTTCCTCGAGAACGCGCTTTATGATTTCTGCCGGGCCGCCGATACACAACTTCCGGACATCGTGGAAGTGTGCGACACCCTTGAACGTAACTGTCACGATGATGGTTTCGATCTGGTCATCGGCAATCCGCCCTATGGTCGCACCACGCTTTCGCCGGACAAGCGGGAAAAATACCGCCGCAGCCTATATGGACATGCGAACCTGTATGGCTTGTTCACCGACCTTGCATTGAGATTCACCCGACCAGGCGGTGTAATCGCTTATGTAACGCCCACAAGCTTCCTCTCCGGTGAGTATTTCAAGTCGCTGCGCGGCCTGCTTGGGCGCGAAGCTCCGCCGGCAAGCATCGATTTCATTCCTGAACGCAAGGGCGTTTTTGCCGACGTACTGCAAGAGACACTGCTTGCCGTATACCGCCGGGACGGCAAAGCCCGTATCGGACAGGTCAACTTCATTTCCCAGCCCGCCAAGGGTCGAGTCACTGTGACTTCTGCCGGATCGTTCGCCTTGCCGGCAAGGCCGGAAGAGGCTTGGCTGGTGCCGCGTACAAGGACACATGACAAACTGGTCCGCAATGCCCAGCGTATGCCCCATCGACTGGTGGATTACGGTTATAGGGTCAGCACCGGACCGCTGGTGTGGAATCGGCACAAATCAGGCTTGAAGTCCCGGCCGGCAAGGCAACGTTATCCGTTGATCTGGGCAGAATCCGTGCGCCCCGACGGTACGTTCGAGTTTCGCGCCCACAAGCGAAACCACATGCCATACTTTGAACCGCTGCCTTCCGAAACCTGGGTCCTGACCAACTTCCCTTGCGTGTTGTTGCAGCGCACCACGGCGAAGGAACAGACGCGACGGCTCATAGCAGCGGAAATGCCGTCTTCGTTCGTTGCGAGCCACGGTGCCGTAGTTGTCGAGAATCACCTCAATATGATCCGGCCAATAGACGAAACACCGCCACTTGTGTCACGGCGCGCGCTCTCTGCGCTGCTGAACACCGCCGTTGTCGACGAGTTATTCCGTTGCATCAATGGCAGCGTCGCTGTCTCGGCTTATGAACTGGAGGCGCTCCCCTTGCCTTCGCCGCAGGATATGGCGGCGATTGAAGCGCTCGTCGAACGGCGGAAAGACAGGACGGCGGTCGAGCTGGCAGCGTGGCGACTCTATGGCGGGAAGGCTGGCTGATGACGCTGCCTGCCCTGCCGGCCTTGCCGGAGCTTCACAAGCGGCTGCAAATGATCTTTCCCGAAGGCAGCCCCAATCGTGCGAACTGCACATGGGAAATCGCGGCACGGACAGTCTTTGTCATGCTTTATATTGGCGCTGTCGAGGGTGGCGGAACTTGGCTACGTCCCGACCAGGTTACGCGCATGACCGACAAACAGGCCGAACGGGTCAGCGATAGTCAACGTCTTGCCTGGACAGGCAAGTCTCTGACGAGCAGCAAGGGTGAAATTCGAAGCCGCTGGTATGCGGTCAATACACGCGAGTCTATCCGGGACGATACGATCCGCGCCGGTCTGGTTGCGAACGGCGTCGTCGTCGAGCGCGAAGGACTTGCGACAACATCGCCTGCGCCGCGCTACGCGCTCAAGAGGAGCTTCGCCGCGTTGTTCGACCCGCAACTTGCCGGCAAGCTGCTCGACGAGACGATCGTTCGTTGGCAGGGGGAAAATCTGACCGCGGGCGCACTCGCTCGCATCACCATGGTCCGCAAGGGCGCCGTCGCCGGTGGCGAGCACATACTGGTAAAGTTTCCAAGCGGCGAGACACGCCGGTTGGCTCCCGGGCCAAGTTCCATCATCTCAAAAGCGGTCATTGAAGTCTTTGCCCCTCGATTTCTCCAGTTGCCGGGAGTGGTGTTTCTCAGTGAAAGCAAGAACAAGGTTGTGAGCCGGGACGACGACTTGGCGAAATCGATCGGCCTGCAAATCAAAGCCGAAAAGAGCCTCCCCGACATTGTCCTCGCTGATCTCGGCCCTGAGCATCCACTCCTGGTTTTTGTGGAGGTTGTCGCTACCGACGGCCCGATGACAAGCGAGCGCAAGCAGACTCTTGCCCAGATCGCGGAAGGCGCAGGCTTCCCACTCAATCATGTTGTGTTTGCGACAGCATATCTCGACCGAAGCGACGCGGCGTTCAAGAAAACCGTTGATTCGCTTGCATGGGGTTCATTTGTGTGGTTCGCATCGGAATCCGATCATCTCATCCGTCTGCACGAAGGCCAGCCGAAGGTAGCCAGGAAGCTTTCCGACTGGGGTTGATCGACCCGGTATGGAATGAAGGCGAGACAGTCCGGTCGTCGACACCAAGGCGAAGGAGGCGACCGAACTCGGCAGGAGCCAGGGCTATCCGTTGTTCTTTACGACCGAGCCGGAGAATAGCGCAGCTTTTGCGGACGGCCGCGCAGGCTTGTTTGCGCTCCGCCGTACTCGCCGACGCGCTTTTTGGTTTCACCGCGCGTCCTCAATTCATTGTGACGTTCCCCGGTGCGTCCGATATCGGCCAAGCCTCGTAACTCCCTGTGCATCCACATGCATAACCCATGAGCGAGGAAAACCGATGAACAAGTTCCACAGCGCGGTTCTGGCGATGACGATGTCGATTGGCGCCGCAGGTCTGGCCTTTGCGGCCAATCCGATGGTCGGCGGCGGCGAGATGTTCCCCGAAAAGAACATCATCGAGAATGCCGTCAATTCCAAGGATCACACGACGCTGGTCGCGGCCGTCAAGGCGGCGGGCCTTGTCGAGACCTTGCAGGGCAAAGGCCCCTTCACCGTCTTCGCGCCCACCAACGAAGCCTTCGCGGCACTCCCCGCCGGCACGGTCGAAAACCTGCTCAAGCCCGAGAACAAGGACATGCTGGTCAAGATCCTGACCTGCCATGTGGTGGGAGCGGAAGCCTTCGCCAAGGACGTCAGGAAGATGGTCGACGACGACAAGGGCATGCACCCGGTCAAGACGGCGGGGGGCTGCACCTGGACGGCCATGTATGAGGGCGACAAGGTGATGCTCAAGGACGAGAACGGCACGATCGCCAATGTCACCATCGCGGATGTCGACCAGTCGAACGGCGTGATCCACGTGATCGACAAGGTCCTGCTGCCCAAAATGTAGAGCATCCTCCTTCACGCGAGGCGCTTGACCCTCCGAAGCTTCAGCGAAGGAGGGCTGCCGAAAATGTAGAATTCGCCAAAACATTTCGGCGAAGTGACCCCACTTCGCCGGGATGCGCTTCCCCGAGACCTTGGGCCCGGTTCGCCGGGCCGCTTTTTTTCGCTTCTAGTCCCGGAGCCTGACTAAAGGTAAAATAGCGGCCGACTCACTTGGACGGCAACCGCTCCCATGTTTGCTGCAACGACCACGCAGCGTCTGGTTCGTGCGGCCACCGACGCAGGCAATCCGCGGCGGCTGGAAGCGATCCGGGAGCTTGGCCGGCAGGCGATGAGCGAGGAGATCATCGCCTGTCTCGCAAGTGTCGTGCGCCAATGCCGCCAGCAGCCCAATGGAATGGCCATCGCGGCCGCGAAAGCCTTGGCGCAATCGGCCGATCCGCGCATTTCGGCGGCACTTGCGGAATTCCTCGACCATGAATCGACCTATGAGCTCCAGCACTATCTCGTCACGGTTCTCAGTCATCCCCGGCATGGCATCGCCCTCATGCCGATCGTCGCCGCGGCTTTGCGCGAGCTCGGCGCCACGGGCCATTGCCATTGGCTGGAAAACCTCCTCACCACGATCGGCACGCCCGAGGCGAGGAATGCGTGGGAGGAATTCCGGACCGCCTCTGTCGCGCCCGTCCTGCGATCTGCGCTGAACCGGCTGAAGCTCGAGGTGATCCCGGATTCGGCCGAAAGGGAGCTCGCCGATATCGACACGCCGCAGGCCCGCCAGGCCCTTGCGACCTTGCGGCGGGAAATGGTCTGGCCGGTCCTGCACATCGCCAAGACCAGCGAAAGCTATGACCGCGTCGCCGACGCAATCACCAAGCTCAAGGCCCTCAAGATCCTGTCCGTACCGGGAAGTGCCGAGGCCCTGCAGGACTTCCTGAGCCAGCCTGCCCGCCCCCTCACCCAATGGGTCCATCGCCAGGAACATGTCGAGAGCGGCGCCTTGGAAAGCTGGACCGAGCGTTACGAGAGAAGCACCAGCGATTTCGGCCAGCGCCCGGCGAGGTAACGCACCCACCCCTTTTTGCGGGTTCCGTTCCCGGCGCGAACCCTATATAAGCAGCCCCCAAGTGACCCCGTAGCTCAGCAGGATAGAGCACCAGATTCCTAATCTGGGGGTCGGAGGTTCGAATCCTCTCGGGGTCGCCACCCTACGCCCCTCCGGGGCTTCGGGTGGCTTTGCCACCCTAAGGCCGGAGGGGCGTAGGGTGATCTCCCGGAGCTGCGAAGCAGCGCAGGGAGACTGGCGCAGGGTGTGGTACGTCTATTTTCTTCAGTTGAACAATCGCGATATCTACGTTGGCTCGACTAACGACCTGAAGCGACGTCTTTCATCGCACCAGGCAGGACGCGTTCTTTCAACAAAGGCCCATTTACCGGTCTTGCTGAGATCTTATGTCGCCGTTGAGACGGAAGAACACGCGCGAGAGCTTGAGATTTATTTCAAATCCGGTTCCGGAAAGGCCATCGCCCTCAAACGTCTTATCAGGAGGAACTGGCGTTAGTTCTCGCTCGGCAAAGAATGCTCACATCGCTCAGACACCTCGCCGGATTGGTATCCTGCTTCACGCGAAGCAGGGAGTCCTCCGAAGCTAGCGAAGGAGGGCTGTTCCGAAGACATAGGTTACAACTCGTTCCGGAGACATGGGTTACAGTTGCTTCCGAGACATGACCAATGGACGCTCCCATGCTTCATGCGCAATCATTCCTGGCGCCGAGCGAAGACACAAATTCCGCTCCCGATCCGGGAAATAACGGCAGGTTTCCTTCCGTATTTGACCCATTGACGCCGCACCTCGCCGGGCCGATGGACTTGGCCCGCCTGCATCAGGACTGACGGATGGAACTGCTCGAACGCGACTCCGAGCTTGCCACGCTCACAGAAGCCCTCGCCGCGGTTGCCGCCGGCCAGGGCCGGATTGCGCTCATTGCCGGCGAGGCGGGCATCGGCAAGACCAGCTTCGTCACCCACTTCCTCAGCCTTCATGGCAAGAGCGCCCGCGTACTCATCGGCAATTGCGATTCGCTCTTCACACCCTCCCCCCTTGGCCCCCTATATGACATCGCGCGCAGCCTTGGCGGACGTCTCCTGGCGCAGCTCGAGAATGAGGCGCCGCGCGCCCAGCTCTTCTCCACAATGCTCGATCTTCTGCGCGACGGAAGGCGCCCAACGATCATCGTCTTCGAGGATATGCATTGGGCTGATGAAGCAACCATCGATCTCCTCAAATATCTGGGCCGGCGTATCGCCCAGACCCATGCGCTGGTCGTTTTGAGCTACCGCGATGACGAGATCGGCAGCCGGCATCTCCTGCGCCCGCTGCTGGGCGATCTCGCCACCTCGCCGGCGACGATCCGCATCGACCTTCCCCGGCTGACATTGGCGGCGGTGCGCCAGCTCATTGCCAACCGCGCTTTCGATGCCGAAACCCTGCATCGCCAGACCTCGGGCAATCCCTTTTTCATTACCGAGATCTTGAGCTGCACGGACCACGGCGTGCCCCGCACGGTGAGCGATTCCGTGCTGGCGCGCGTCGCCCGTCTTGACGCGCAAGGACGCCGGGCGATCGAAACCGCCGCCGTTCTGGCGAGCCGCATGGATCACGCGCTTTTGGAAATGATCGGCGGCGGCGAGGGAGCGGGCATCGCCGGTTGCCTGCAATCCGGTCTCCTCGAGCTGACGGAGAAGACGATCGCCTTCCGCCATGAGCTGGTGCGTGACGCCATCCTGACCGATATCGACGCCGGCCGGCGCCGTGAGCTCTGCCGCGCGGCGCTGAACGTCCTCAAGTCATGCACCACGCGCCAGAAGGACCTGGCGCAACTGGCGCATTTCGCCGAAGGGGCCGGCGATACCGAGGCCATCCTCACCTATGGGCCGGCCGCAGCGGAGGAAGCGGCGGCCGCCGGCGCCCATCGCGCCGCGGTGGCGCAATATCGCCGCAGCCTCGCTGTCGCCGGCGCGACATCGCCCGCCGAACGCGCAGCCCTTCTCGAAGCCTATGCGCAGCAATGCGCCATCATTGACGACCAGGCCGAAGCTATCAAAGCCCATCGCGCCGCCATCGATCTCTGGCGTGAGACGGGCGATCGCGTGAAGGAAGCGGAGAATCTGTCGAGCCTCGCCTGGCCTCTCGTCAGGAGTGGCCGGAATGCCGAAGCGGAAGCCGCGAGCTGGCGGGCGATCGAATTGCTGGAGGCCTTGCCGCCTTCGCGTGCGCTGGCGGCCGCCTATCGCATGCAGGCCCATTTGCGCATGCTCGATCGTGACCGTGCCCCCGCCGTGCATTGGGGCTCGAAGGCAATCGAGCTCGCCACCCGCCTCGACGACAAGGCAACCATCGCCTCGGCCGAGATGGTGGTGGGTGCCGCGATGCTGGTGAGTGGCGATGAGGAGGGTCTCGCCCATTTCAACCGCTGCCTCGAGCTGGCGCGCGCTCATGGCATGGATGACCTTGTCGGGCTCGCTTACCTCAATCTCGGCTCCTCCCATGGCGAGCAATACCAATTCGCCAGGGCCGAGGCGGCGCTCACCCGGGGCATCGCCTATGCCGAAGACTGCGATCTCGATCATTCCAACAACTACATGTCGGCCTGGCTTGCCTTGACGCTCCTCTATCAGGGCCGCTGGGCGGAAGCCGGCGATCAGGCGCTCGCGGTCGTCGATTGCCCCAACTTCTCGCTCGTCAGCAAGATCATGGCGCTGGTGGCGCTCGGCCGCTTGCGGGCGAGGCGCGGCGATCCGGGTACGATGGCGGTGCTCGATGAGGCACTTGAGCTCGCGACAAGGACCAACACCTTGCAGCGCCTGGCGCCGGTGCGCGCCGCCCGCGCCGAGGCGGCGTGGTTCGCGGGCGATATGGCGCGCGTCGTCGCCGAAGCCAGGGCCGCGTATCAGCTCGCCGTCGATCATCGCCACCGCTGGCATGTCGGGGAATTCTCCTTCTGGCTGAAGCGGTCCGGCGAGGATGTCACTCTTCCCGGATGGTGCGCCGAGCCTTTCGCCCTGCAGATCGCCGGCGATTGGCAGGGAGCCGCCCAAGCCTGGCGGGCGCTGGACTGTCCTTATGAGGAGGCGCGCGCATTGGCCGAAGGCGATGAGCCGGCACGGATAAAGGCGCTCGAAATATTCGATCGGCTGGGTGCTGCGCCGGCGGCTTCGCATTTGCGCCGGCAGATGCGCGATGCCGGCACAAGACGCATTCCGCGCGGCCCGCGCGCCTCGACGCAGGCCAACCCGCATGGCCTGACCAGCCGCGAGATGGGTGTGCTGGGCTGCCTCGCCTCCGGCCTCAGCAATGGCGAGATCGGCGCGCGGCTTCATATTTCATCCAAGACCGTGGATCATCACGTTTCAGCCATATTGGCGAAGCTTGCCGTGAAATCCCGCGGCGAGGCCGCCGCGCGCGCCATGGCGCAGGGCCTCATTGGTCAGACTGGCCAATATAGGGAAGCGCCGATGGCAAAATAGGGAGAGCCTCCGATGTGCGGTCGCGCCGGCTCTTCTAGGGTGTCGCCTTCACTGCATAGGAGACACAAATGCCACGCTATGTCATCGAAAGAACCTTTCCGGACGGCCTCGCAATCCCGATGAATGCGACAGGATCGGAAGTCACCCGCAAAGTCGTCCGTCGCAATGCCGAGGAAGGCGTCACCTGGGTCCATTCCTATGTCACCCAGGACAAGAAGAAGACCTTCTGCGTCTATGACGGGCCGTCGCCCGAAGCGATCCGCAAGGTTGCCGAGAAGAACGGCTTGCCGGTCGACCGCATCAGCGAAGTGCGCGTTCTGGATCCCTATTTCTACCTGTGAGCGATCTTTGCGAGTCTCCCTGCCGGAGTGATGACCGGCAGGGGACGACAGACGCCCCGGCAGTCTCCGGTGAGCCCCCGATCCGGCGGTTGTTGCGGGCGTTTGTCACCTGGCTCAGGCCGCCGCGCGCGCGGCATCCGCGCCTCCACCGCCTGAATGACCACATGCTGAAGGACATCGATCTGGGCAGATCCACACGTCCCCCTCACCCAGCGAAGCCCGTCACCGACGATACGACTGACTTTTCTACGGAAAAATAATCCGCAAAAACCGTTGAAAGCATCTTGTTCCTTGTTGTACGATTGTTCAACAAGGAAACGCCATGGCGGTCATCAGGCAGGAATTCCCCTTCGCGGTGGAGGTCGTCGATCCTTTCTGGATCACGCTCGCCGACGGCACACGCATCGCCGCTACCTTGTGGAAGCCGAAGACGAAAGACCTTGTGCCGGTCGTCGTCGAGATGATCCCCTATCGCAGGCGGGACGGCACCGTCTTCCGCGATCTCGATATGCATCCCTATTGGGCGGGCTATGGCATCGCCTGCTGCCGCGTCGATATCAGGGGCTCGGGCGACTCGGGCGGCCTCCTTGCCGATGAATATCTTCCGCGCGAGCAGGAAGATGCCTGCGAGATCATTGCCCGTCTGGCCGCCGAGAACTGGTGCAACGGCCATGTCGGCATGACCGGCATTTCCTGGGGCGGCTTCAACTCATTGCAGGTGGCGGCACGCCGTCCCCCGGCGCTCAAGGCGATCATCACTTTGTGCTCGAGCGATGACCGCTATGCCGATGACGTCCACTATATGGGCGGCGCCCTCATCACCGAGAATGAGATGTGGTCGAATTTCATGCTGGTGAAGAACGCCATGCCGCCCGACCCGCAGATCGTAGGGCGTGCCTGGCGCGACATGTGGCTGAAGCGCCTTGACGCCAACCGCTCCTGGTCGGAGCACTGGCTTTTGCATCAGCGCCGCGATGCTTATTGGAAGCAAGGCTCGGTCTCAGAGGACTTCTCGGCGATCGAATGCGCCGTGCTGGCGGTATGCGGCTGGGAGGACAGCTATTCGAACTCGGTGCCGCGCCTTCTCGAAGGACTGACCTCGCCCAGGCTTGCCATCATGGGTCCATGGACGCATGCCTTCCCGTGCCGCGGCGATCCGGGCCCGCAGATCGGCTATCTGCAGGAGGCGCTGCGCTGGTGGAGATACTGGCTGGCCGGTGAAGCGACGGGCATCATGGACGAGCCGCAATACCGCCTCTATGCGATCGGCGAGGAGCGGCCGCGTCCCTGGTACAAATCACATGAAGGACGCTGGATCGCCGAAGCCTCATGGCCAAGCCCGCGCATCCAGTGGCAGACGCGCTGGCTCAACCCGAACAGCCTGGGCGCCAGGCCCGAGACCGGATCGATCCTCTCGGTGCGGTCGCCCGCCACGGCCGGCACTGATTGCGGCCGCTGGGGCGGCTATGGCGGCACCTCGCCCGATCTCGCCATCGATCAGCGCCGCGAGGATGGCCAGGCTCTGTGCTTCGACACCGAGCCGCTGGCCGAGGACCTGACGCTTGTCGGCGCGCCCGAGATCACGCTCGAGCTCAGCGTCGATGTGCCCAAGGTCAATCTCGCCGCGCGCCTGTGCGATGTCTATCCGGACGGCACGTCGGCGCTCATGACCTATGGCGTGCTCAATCTCAGCCATCGCGACAGCCACGAATTCCCGGCCGCTTGCCCGGTGAATGAGCCCTTCAAGGTAACGATCAGGCTCAATGATTTCGCCAGGACGATCCCCAAGGGCCATCGCATCAGGCTGGCGCTCGCCACCCAGCACTGGTTCATTCTGTGGCCGCAGCCGACGCTCGCCACCGCGACGATCCGGAGCGGGGTCTGTACAATCAAGTTGCCGGTCCGCCCGCCAGGCGATGAAGACCGCCATGTTGCCTTCGGGCCGGCGGAGATCTCGATGCCCGTGGCATCGACCGAGGTCATTGCCGGCAGCACGGCCAAAACCGTCGAGGACGACCTTGCAACCGGCATCCGCACGATCCGGCTCAGGACCGATAACGGCACCCATTCGATCGATGACCGCGCCATCACGACATCCTCCTGGAACACCGACACTTTCACCATCCATCCCGATGATCCGCTGACCGCCAAGATCGTCACCGAATATGCCTGGGCGATCAGAAGCGGTCCCTGCGACGTGGAAGCGAAGAGCCGCACCGAGCTTACCGCCGATCAGGACCATTTCTATCTCACCTGGCTGATCGAGGCGCGCGAGCGGGGCCGCCTCGTCCACAGCAGGGGCGACACCCGCGTCATAAAACGCGATTTCTGTTGAAGCCCAGGAACCGGCCATGCTCGCTTACACGATCAAACGCATAGGTCTCGGTCTTCTGATCCTCATCGGTGTGATGTTCGCGATGTATGCGGCGGTCTTCATCGTGCCGGGCAATCCGGCGCGCGCCGCCCTCGGTCCCCGCGCCACCCAGGAAATGATCGACCGGCTGACCCGCGAGATGGGCCTCGACCAGCCCTATCTGGTCCAGGTCTATAACTTCTTCGTCAATGTGCTGTCGGGCAATCTCGGCATCGATGTCATCTCCAACCGTCCGGTCGCGACCGAGATCTGGGAAGTCCTGCCCAATACGCTGATCCTGTGCCTCGTCGGCCTCGGCTGGGCGACATTGCTTGCCATCCCGCTCGGTTGTCTCGCCGTGCTCAAGCGCGGCACCTGGGTCGATCGCGCCGCAAGCCTGCTCTCGGTCAGCGTCATCTCGCTTCCCTATTATGTCGTCGCCATCTATGCGCTTTTGATCTTCGCGGTGCAGCTCAACTGGCTTCCCGCCATTGGCGATGGCGATCCGGGCGATATCGGCAGCCAAATCCGTGCGCTGATCCTGCCTGCTTTCGCCATCGGCTTCACCTGGGTGGGGTATCTGGCGCGCCTGGTCCGCGCCTCCATGCTCGACGTCATGGGTGAGCCCCATATCCGCACCGCGCGCGCCTTCGGCGTCCCGGAATGGAAGATCGTCACCAAATATGGCCTGCGCATTGCCCTCATCCCGACGCTCTCGCTGCTGGCCGTGAGCCTCGGCGGGTTGATCTCCTCTGCCGTCTTCGTCGAGGTGATCTTCTCCCGGCCCGGCATCGGCAAGCTCGTCACCGCCGCCGTCAATTTGCGCAACTATCCGGTCGTCATGGGCACCGTGCTGGTGATGACCGGTATCTATGTCACGCTCACCATTGCCGCCGATCTGCTGATCGCGCGGATCGATCCGAGGATCAGGGATGCCTTCCGGGGTGCTTGAGATATTGAAGCGCGTCACGCGCGATCCCCTGGGCCTTCTGGGCCTGGTGCTGGTCGTCATCGTGATCGGCGCCGCCCTCTTCGCCGATGCGATCTCGCCTTATGATCCGGCCAGGATCGATGTGCTCAACAAGCTGCAGGGCCCCTCCGCCGCCCACTGGCTCGGCACCGACCAGCTTGGCCGCGATACGCTGTCGCGCATCATCCATGGCGCCCGCGTCGCCATGGGGATCGCGGTGTTCTCGATCGGCATCGGCGCCTTCATCGGCCTCATCCTCGGCATCCTGGCGGGCTACGGGCCGCGCTGGCTCGATGCGGTCCTGATCTTCTTCTTCGATTCCTTGAGCGCTATCCCGCTCATTCTGTTCGCTCTCACCGTCATCGTCATCTTGGGACCAGGCACCGGCACGCTGATCTTCGTCATCGCGCTCATCTCCATTCCCGTCTACGGCCGCCTCGTGCGCGCTCAGACACTTTCTCTCAGGCGCAGTGAATTCATCCTGGCCGAGCAGTCCATGGGCGCCAGCCTGCCGCGCATCGTCGGCATCCATCTTCTGCCCAATGTACTGGGTCCGCTGGTCATCCTGGTCAGCATGGACATTCCGACCGTGGTTGCCCTGGAAGCGGCCCTCTCCTATCTGGGCCTGGGCGTCAAGCCGCCGACGCCGAGCTGGGGCACCATCCTCAATGACGGCTATGTGTCGCTGCGGACCAATCCCTCGCTGGTCATCGCCGCCGGCATTCCGCTTGTCATAGCGACACTGGGCTTCACCTTCTTCGGTGAAGCCTTGCGCGACGCGCTCGATCCCAAGCTCAAAGGGCGGAGAGCTTCATGACGGCCCTCCTCAGCATCCGCGACCTCACCATCGACTACGCCGGCCACGTCCAGGCGGTGCGCGGCGCCAATCTCGATGTCCATCTGGGCGAGGCGGTGGGCCTTGTTGGCGAATCGGGCAGCGGCAAGTCGACCCTCGCCTCGGCCATCACCGGCCTGCTGCCGATCGGTGCCCGCATTCTCGGCGGCGACATCGCCTTCAAGAATGAAAGCGTCACCAGCGGGCGCAAACAGGCGCAGCAGATCCTGCGCGGCGATGAGATCGCCATGGTGTTTCAGGACCCGATGACCGCCTTCAATCCGGTCCTCACCATTGGCGACCAGCTCGTCGATTTCCAGAGCCGCATGCCGGGCAAGGCACGCGAGAAATATGCCCGCGCCGTCGCCATGCTGGCCCGCGTCGGCATCCCCGATCCGGCCTTGCGGGCGAACTCTTACCCGCATGAAATGTCGGGCGGCATGCGCCAGCGCGCCGCCATCGCCGCAGCCCTCCTCGTCAATCCGAGCCTGCTCATCGCGGACGAGCCGACGACAGCGCTCGATGTGACGATGGAGGCGCAGATCATTCATCTGTTCCGTGAGCTCCGCCAGGATTATGGCGGCGGCATCCTCATCGTCACCCATCATCTCGGCGTCGTCGCCGAGCTCTGCGACCGCGTCTATGTGATGTATCGTGGCGAAGTGGTGGAGGAAGGCGCGGTCGACGACATCTTCCACGAGCCTCGTCACCCCTATACACGCGCCCTTCTCGCCTGCGACCCAGCCCGGCTGCATGAGCGAGCCGGCTATTTGCCGGTCATCACCGATGCTGAGCGCGCCACATTCATGCAGGCGAGGCCCCGATGACGCCCCTCATCGAAGCCGAAGGTCTGGCGGTGAATTTCCGCGCCCCCGGCGGCTTCCTCGGCCTTGGCCATCATCGTCTTGCCATCCTCGAGGACGTGTCGGTGTCGGTGCGCCCGGGCAAGACGCTCGGCCTGGTGGGCGAATCGGGATCGGGCAAGACGACCCTGGCGCGCGCCCTTCTCGGCCTCGTGTCGCGCGCCAGGGGGGAAATCCGCTTCGAGGGCAGGCCGGTCGACAGTTTCCGCAGGCTGCGGCGCAAGACGGCGATGATGTTCCAGGATCCGATCGCCTCCCTGAGCCCGCGGCTTGCCATCGGCTCGGCCATCACCGAGCCTTTCCTCATTCACGGCGTCGCCATGACGTCGCGGCGTGCCGCGGCCGAGGAATTGCTGGCGCTGGTCGGGCTTCCGAAGGAATTCGCCAGCCGCTATCCGCATGAATTGTCGGGCGGCCAGGCGCGCCGCGCCGGCGTGGCGCGCGCCTTGGCGCTGCGACCCGCCCTCGTCATCGCCGATGAGCCGACCGCCGGCCTCGATGTGTCGATCCAGGGCGAGATTCTCAATCTGATGACGAGGCTCAAGGCCGAGCTCTCGCTGTCCTACATCATCGTTACCCACAATCTGGCGATGATCCGCCACGTCTCCGACCGCATCGCCATCATGTATCTGGGCCGCATCGTCGAGGAGGGCCCGACGGCGGAAGTCTTCGCCGGCGCCCGCCATCCCTATACGGCATCCCTCATTGCGTCCGAGCCCATTCCCGATCCACGCCGGCGCCGGCAATCGCTCGCCATCACCGGCGAGGTGCCGAGCATCCTCAGAAGGCCTTCGGGCTGCGAATTCCACACCCGCTGCCCGCATGCGCAAGCGCGCTGCCGCAGCGAGGCGCCATCTCTCACCAAATCTACAGGCGGTCGCAGCGTGCGCTGCCATTTTCCACTCAACGAGCGTTTCCCGCCAAAGTTGTCCGACTTTGGCGACAAGGAAACGCGCCAACTCTAAACAAGGGAGGACTAAAAATGAAAATCAAAGGACATTTCGACCGGCGTGGCTTCCTGCAGCTCTCGGCCTTTCTCAGCGCCGGAATGGTGCTGCCGCAATCCCGCCTGAGTTTCGCGGCGGAGGGCGATCTCCTGCGCATCAGAAGCGACAGCGACATCACCAGGCTCGATCCCGCTTTCGAGATCGGCAATCTCGAGGACATCACCAATCGCTGCGTGCTGATCTCGCTGGTGCGCCTGTCCGATATGCGCAAGGGCAATGCGATTTCGCCCTGGGGCGCCGAGACGATCGAGCAGACCGATCCGAAGACCATCACCTTTACACTGAGGCCGGGCCTCAAATGGACCGGCGGCTTCGGCGCGGTGACGCCGGAAGACGTCAAATATTCCTTCGAGCGCATCGCCGATCCCAAGAATGAATCGCCGTGGAAATACCAGTTCGAGAAGCTCGATTCGGTCGAGGTCAAGGACGAGCGCACCGGCATCATCCATCTGAAGGAGCCGTTCCAGCCGATCTGGCTGGCGTCGCTGCCCTATTATGGCGGCCATGTCGTGTGCAAGGCGGCGGTCGAGAAGGCCGGCGGCAAATATACGACCGAGATCCCGGCGCAATGCGGGCCCTATCTGCTCGACAAATGGGAGCCCAAGCAGAAAATGACCTTCAAGGCCAATCCCGACTGGCCCGGCCCCAGGCCCGAATTCGGCAGCGTCGAGGTCAATATCGTCGAGGACGACCAGGCCGCCCAGCTCGCCTATGAGGCCAAGGCCTTCGACTATTGCCGCGTCTCGGCCGCCGCCGCCAAGGGCCTGAAGGAAAAGCCCCTGCCCGACACGACGCTCATCGAGGCGCAGTCGACCCGCTATGTCTGGCTCACCATCAATATCGACAATCCCAGGCTCAAGGATCCCAAGGTGCGCCAGGCCTTGCAATATGCCTTCGATGGCGAGCAGGTCATCGCCGGCACCTATGAGGGCCTGGTGCCGCGCTCGACCGGCGTGGTGCAGCCGGGCACCGCTTTCACCAGGGCGAAGAACATCATCGACAAGCCCGACTATGAGAAGGCCAAGGCGCTTCTTGCCGAGGCGGGCGCGAGCGACCTCAAGCTCAACCTCGCCACCCTCAACGACTCGCGCTACATGACCGCTTGCCAGGTCATCCAGGCGACGATGGCGCAGGCGGGAATAACGATCGAGATCCAGCCCTATGATGAAGGCGCTTACTGGGTCCTGGGCGACAAGACCCAGGGCGATGGCTACAAGAACCTGGAGCTGGTGCTGATGGCCTTTGCCGGCGGCATCGACCCGTCCGAGAATCTCGTCTGGTTCCGGCCCGATCAGATCGGCGTCTATAACTGGTCAGCCTTCGACAGCCCGGAGTTCGAGGAGCTCTACAACAAGGCCTTGTCGGAGCCCGATCAGGCCAAACGCAAGGAGATGTATAACCGCATGGAAGACTTGATGGAGGAATCGGGCGGCTTCATCTTCGTCTGCCATGAGCCTTTCGTCGCCATCCATAAGAACACTTTCGAGCCGGAAATCCTGGCCGACGGCTATCCCAATCCCGTCGGCTTCAAGAAACTGTGAGGTGACATGACGACTGCCGCTCGGAGGAAACCGCGCTTCGTGCGCGTGGAGGCCGATCTGCGCCGGCAGATGCTCATCGATGCCGCGATCCGCTGCCTGGCCGAAGGCGGGATCGCGGCTTTCACTGTCGATCGCATCTCGCGCGAGGCGAAAGTCTCGCGCGGGCTCATCAACCATCATTTCGACGGCATCGGAGGCCTCCTGATCGAGGTCTATGAGGCGATGACCCAGTCGATGCTGGCGGCGGGCCGCGAGACCCTGTTCTTCGAAGGCACCGCCGAGGATCGCCTTGCCGCCGTCATCGACACCATGTTCCGCCCGCCGATGTTCTCCAAATCAAGCTTGCGGGCCTGGCTGGCGCTGTGGGGCGAGGTCGCCACCAATCCTAAGCTCAAGGCTTCGCACCGCAAATCCTACGACGCCTATCGCAAGGCGATCGGCGATGCGCTGAGCGAGATCGCCAAGACCCGCAAGGTCAGGCTCGACAGTGAGGCGCTCGCCATGACCGTCATCGCGCTCATCGACGGCCTGTGGATCGAATGGTGCCTCGATTCCTCCGTCGTCAACCGCGACACCGCGCGCGCCGCCGTCTTTGATGTGCTGGAAGCACGACTGGGGCCGCTCAAGCGCTGAGCCAATCCCGGGCTCGCATAGCCGTCGCACATCATCGTCATCGTGCCAATCCAGCCGGCTTAGTCCTCCCGGAAGGCGCGCTCGACCTGGTCGCTGAATGGCTTGACGAGATAGGAGAGGATGGTGCGCTCATGCGTCGGGAAGAACACTTCTGCCGGCATGCCGGGCGTGAGCGAAAGCCCCTTGAGCCTCGCCACCTCGGCCTTCGGCAAGGTGACGCGCGCGGTGTAGAAGCCGATGCCGGTCTTCTGGTCGACCGTGAGGTCGGCCGCCACGGTCGCGAGCAGGCCATTGAGCTCGGGCGTCGTCGCCTGGTTGAAGGCGGAAAGCCGCAGGGTCGCCTTCTGCCCGGCGGTGATCTGGTCGATATCCTGGGGCGCCACGCGCGCCTCGACGGTGAGATCATCGCTCACCGGCACGATCAGCATGATGGGCTCGCCCGCCTGGATCACGCCGCCGATCGTGTGCACGGCGAGCTGGTGCACGACGCCGTCCTGCGGGCTCGTGATATCGATCCGCTTGAGCTGGTCCTCGGCCGCCACCTGGCGCTCCACCAGTTCCGAGATCTTGCCCTGGACTTCGCGCAGCTCGCCCGCCACCTCGCTGCGCAGATCCTGGTCGATCTGCAGGATCTGCAATTCGATCTCGCTGGCGCGGCCTTTCGACTGGGCGATCGCCGAGACGAGGCGGCCATGCTCACCCTCGAGGCGCGCCGCATCGCGTTCCAGGAGCGTGATCCGTCCGATCGAGACGAGCTTCTGCTTCCATAATTTGCGGATGCCGTCGATCTCATCGGCAATCAGTGCCATCTCGCGCGCCTTGGCGGTCTTCTGCTGGGTCAGTCCCGCGACTTCGTCATCGAGCTGGGCGATGCGCTCCTTGAGCTGCGCCCGCTGGCCCTCGCGCGCCTTGCGCCTCAGCTCGAAGAGCGAGCGTTCGCCGGCGAGGATGCGCGCCACATTCGCATCATCCTGGCGGGCAAGCAGCGCTGCCGGAAACATGACGGCTGCCGCCCCGTCCCTTTCGGCCTCGAGCCGCGCCAGCCTGGCGCCGAGCTCATCGAGGCTCTTGGCCACCACGGCGAGATTGGCTCGCGTAATTGTCGCGTCGAGCCGGACCAGCAATTGCCCGGCTTTCACATGGTCGCCGGCACGCACCATGATGGCGCCGACGACGCCGCCTGTCGGATGCTGGACTTTCTTGACATTGGTGTCGACCACCAGGAGGCCCGGCGCGATGACGGCGCCGGAAAGCTCGGTCATCGCGGCAAGGCCGCCGACACCGCCGACAAGGAGGCCGAGGCTCGCGACGCCAGCCAGCAGATACCGCCTGATCGCCCATTCGGCATGATGCACGGATCTTTTCATGACGCAGCCCTCTCCTGTTCGGGATTGACCACCAGTGACATCGGGGCGGGCCTCGGCCGCGCCATCCGGCTCAACACCTCATCCTTTGGGCCAAAGGCCTGGGCGCGGCCCTGCGCCATGACGAGCAGCTGATCGAGGCTCGTCAGCGCGCTTGGCCGGTGCGCCACGACGATCACGATACCCTGTCGTTCGCGCACGCTGGCAATGGCGCGCGCCAGCGCCGCCTCGCCCTCGCCGTCGAGATTGGAATTGGGCTCATCCAGCACGACCAGGAAGGGATCGCCATAAAGGGCGCGCGCCAAAGCGATGCGCTGGCGCTGGCCGGCCGAGAGCAGCGAGCCCGCCTCGCCGATCCGCGTGCCATAGCCCTCGGGCAGATGCACCACGAGGTCATGGACGCCGGCCATCTGCGCCGCCTTCAGGACCTTTTCGGCCGGCGCGTCGGTCTCGAAACGCGCGATATTCTCGGCGATCGTGCCGTCGAAGAGCTGCACGTCCTGCGGCAGGTAGCCGACATGACGGCCGAGCGCTTCGCCATCCCATTGCTCGAGGGCCGCACCATCGAGCCGGACGGCGCCACGGGCCGGCACCCACAGGCCGGTGATGGCGCGGATGAGCGAGGATTTTCCCGAGGCGCTGGCCCCGATGACGCCGAGTCCCGATCCTTTGGCGAGGCTGAAGCTCACCTCTTGCACCACCAGGCGGCGGTCGCCCGGCGGCGTGACGCTGACAGCTTCGACGCTGAGGGTCGCCTGCGGCGCTGGCAACGCGACGCTCGCTTCGCTTTGCGGCGCCGCCGCCACGAGGCCGGCCAGCCGGCCCCAGCTCTGGCGCGCCGAGATGAAGCTCTTCCAATGCGCGATGGCGAGCTCGATGGGCGCCAGCGCCCGGCTCATCATGATCGAGCTCGCGATCATGATGCCGCCGCTCGCTTCCCCAAGGATGACGAGATAGGCGCCGACCGCCAGCATCGCCGATTGCAGCGCGATGCGCACGGTCTTCGAGACTGTCCCGAGCGATCCCGCCACATCGCTCGCCTGGGCATGGGCCGCGAGATAGTCGTCATTGATCGCCGCCCAGCGCTCGCCGATCCGGCCGGCAAAGCCCATGGCCCGGGCGGCCTCGGCATTGCGCCGGCTCGCCTCGGCAAGCGCGCTGCGGCCCGCCGAATGGACATTGGCGATCTTCGTCGGCTCCCGCGTGCGCAATTCGGCAAGCAGCGTAAGGCCGAAAAGGAGGAGCACGCCGAGGAGCGCCGCGACGCCGATCCAGACATGGAACAGGAAGCAGATGACGAGATAGAGCGGCATCCAGGGCAGGTCGAACAGCGCCGTGAGTCCGGCGCCCGAGAGATAGGAGCGCAGCTGGTCGAGATCGCGCAGCGGCTGCAGGCCGTCGCCGCTCGATCGCTGCCGCAGCGGCAGCTGCATCAGCATGGCATGGACCGGCGCGCTGATGCGGGCATCGACGGCCATGCCGATGCGCACCAGAAGGCGTGACCTGATGAAATCGAGAAGTCCCTGAAAGGCGAAGAGCAGGCCTGCGAGGAGGATGAGGCCGACAAGTGTCGGCACGCTGCGCCCCGGCACCACCCGGTCATAGACCTGCAGCATGAAGAACGAGCCGGTGAGGGCGAGGATATTCACCACCCCGCTCATCGCCCCGATGCCGATAAGAGCGCTGCGGAAGCCGGACAGCACCGCCGCAAGAGAGGAGCGGTGCCGTCCGTGATCCTGGTTGCTGGAAGTCCTGGCCATGTCCCGCCCCTGATCTCGCTTGGCGCCGGCCCTACAGGATGAAATCGGCCGCGACCGGATCGAAAATCCCCGCCACCTCGATGCGGAAATCCGAATTGCCGTCGCCATCCGTGTCGCCGGAGATGATCGTATTGCCGTCGTCATGGCCGTAATGCAGCTCGCCGGCCACGTCGTTGAAGCCGTCATCGCCGATGAAGACGAAGGCCTGGTTGCCGGCGAGATTCTCATTGGCATCGATCCCGGAGAGATCGATCTTGTCGCCCTGCGCGCGGCTGAAATCGGTGATCAGGTCGCGCGACAAGGGCCCGATGCCGGTCTCGCTGGTGCTGAAATAGACGAACTTGTCGGCACCCGTGCCACCCGTCATCACATCGCGATTGGCGCCGCCGACCAGTATGTCATTGTTGGCGCCGCCATTGAGCGTGTCCGTGCCGTTCCCGCCTTCCAGCCGGTCGTCGCCGCCTGAACCAATCAAGGTATCGCTGCCATTGAGGCCCATGAGCTTGTTGGCGCCGGAATTGCCGATCAGGGTATCGTCAAAGGCCGACCCTTGCACATTCTCCACCTCGGCGAGGACATCGCCTTGCGCATCGCCATGAAGCCCGGATCCGCTGGCCAGGTTGACGACCACATAGGAAGCCGAGTCGCTATACGTCGCCGTGTCGGTGCCGGACCCGCCATTGATATTGTCGGCGCCGGCGCCGCCATGGAGGAAGTCATTGCCGCCCTGGCCATTCAGATTGTCGGCGCCGCCGCGACCGACGATCCAGTCATCGCCGCCATTGCCCCACAGCTTGTTGGCGCCACCGTCGCCGACGAGGATGTCGTTATGGTTGGAACCGGTGATATTCTCGATCCCGTGATAGGTGTCCTTGTCGGCCATTCCGACCGACATTTCGTAGCCATAGCCAAGATCGAGATTGGCGTAGACGCCGCTGCCATAGAAGCCATAGGACACCGAGTCATTGCCGGAATCGCCATTGAGGAATCCGCCCCAGATGCTGTCGAGGCCGGCGCCCGGAACAATCACGTCATTGCCGTGATTGCCGAGCAGCAGGTCATCGCCGCCGCCGCCCATGATCAGGTCATCGCCGCCCCAGCCGCCGATGAAATCATCGGCGTCATCGCCGATCAGCCAATCGGCGCCTTCCGTTTGAGTTCCGAATACGAGCATATCTGCCTCCTGTGTTGCTAGCAGCCAACCTACAAGACGAAATCTGATGCGATGGGATCGAAGATCCCCGCCACTTCGATGCGGAAATCCGAATTGCCGTCGCCATCCGTGTCGCCGGAAATGATGGTGTTGCCGTCGTCATGGCCATAATGCAGCTCGCCGGCAACGTCGTTGAAACCGTCATCGCCGATGAACACGAAGGCCTGGTTGCCGGCCAGGTTCACATTGGCATCGATGCCGGAAAGATCGATCTTGTCGCCCTGAGCGCGGCTGAAATCGGTGATCAGGTCGCGCGCCGAGGGCCCGATGCCGGTCTCGCTAGTGCTGAAATAGGCAAACTTGTCGGCTCCGCTGCCGCCCGTCATCACGTCGCGATTGGCGCCACCGATCAGCGTGTCATTGTTGGCACCGCCATTGAGCGTGTCGGCGCCGTTTCCGCCTTCGAGCCGGTCATCGCCGCCCGAGCCGTTCAGGGTATCGCTGCCATTGAGGCCCATGAGCCTGTTGGCGCCGGAATTGCCGATCAGCGTATCATCGTAGCCGGATCCCTGGACATTCTCGACTTCCTCGATGACATCGCCTTGCGCATCGCCATAAAGCCCGGTCCCGCTGGCCAGGTTGACGAGCACATGGGACGCCGAGTCGCTATAGGTGATGGTATCGATGCCGCTGCCGCCATCGAGATTGTCGCCGCCGGCGCCGCCATGGAGAAAGTCATTGCCGGTGCCGCCGCTCATCGTATCTGCGCCCGCCCGGCCGACGATCCAGTCATCGCCGCCATTGCCATAGAGCCGGTTGGCGCCGCCATCGCCGACGAGAATATCGCTATGGCTTGATCCCGAGAGATTCTCGAAGCCGTGATAGGTGTCCTTGTCGGCCATTCCGGCGGACATTTCGTAGCCATAGCCGAGCTCGAGGCTGGCGAAGACGCCGCTGCCATAGAACACGTAGGATACTGTATCGCTGCCGGAATCGACGGTGAGGAACCCGCCCCAGATGCTGTCGAGGCCGGCGCCCGGCACGATGATGTCATTGCCGTGATTGCCGAGCAGCAGGTCATCGCCGCCACCGCCCATGATCAGATCATCGCCGCCCCAACCGCCAATGAAATCAGGCGCCTCATCGCCAATGAGCCAGTCATGGCCTTCAGTAGGAGTTCCAAGCACGAGCATGTCTGCCTCCTGTTGCTAGCAGCCAAAGTGACGCGTCGGAGGGCCTGGACGAGCAACGCTCATACAGGCGTTACAAGACGAAATCTGTCGCGATGGGGATCGAATACTCCGCTGCTTCGATACGGAAATCCGAATTGCCATCGCCGTCGGCATCGCCGGAAATGGCGATAATCATCGACCGTTCTCCACTATGTTTCAAATGGACAACATGACAATACGGCAATCCCGATGAACAGCGAATTTATGCCGTGTTCACGCCGGGTTCAGGCCGGATCTGAATGAACTTGCGGGCGGTATCAGGGCGGGAATTCGTCCTATCCGCGTTTGCGTCGAGCTACATACTCGCGAAGCGCCTCGTCTATTCCGGGGTCGATGGCGGGCTGCTGATATTCCTTCAGCATCTGCTTCCAGATCCGGTTGGCCTTGGCGGGCGCCGTTTCGCGGCCGCGCTCGATCCAGGTGTCGTGATTGTCCCAGTTCGAGATGAGCGGCTGGTAGAAGGCCGTCTCGTAGCGCGCGAGCGTGTGGGCGGTGCCGAAATAATGGCCGGCGGGGCCGACCTCGCGCACCGCATCGAGCGCCAGCGTTTCGGCGGTCACCGGGAAAGGCTCGCAATAGGCCGCCATCATCTGCAGGAGGTCGGCATCGAGGATCAGCTTCTCGAAGGAGGCGGTGAGGCCGCCGCCGAGCCAGCCCGCCGCATGCAGCACGAGATGGGCGCCGCCCATGATCGAGCCCCACAGCGCCATCATGCTCTCATAGGCGGCCTGCGCATCGACGTCATTGGCGGCGGTCACATTGCTGGAGCGGAAGGGCACGCCGATGAAGCGCGCCAGCTGGCCCGAGGCTTGCGCGGCCTGCGCATATTCGGGCGTGCCGAAGGCGGGCGCGCCCGACTTCATGTCGACATTGGAGGTGAAGCCGCCATACATCACGGGAGCGCCGGGGCGGATGATCTGGGTGAGCGCGATGCCGGCCAGCGCCTCGGCATGCTGCTGCGCGAGCGCGCCCGCCAGCGTCACCGGCGACATGGCGCCCGCCAGCGTGAACGGCGTCACGATCACGCACTGCCCATGCTCGGCGAAGGTCATGAGACCTTCCGCCATCGGTATGTCGAGTTGCAGCGGCGAGTTGGTGTTGATCACGCAGGTGAAGACCGGATCGTCGATCAGCCCTTCGCGCGTGGTGCCGAACGAGATCGCCGCCATTTCGAGCGCATCGATGGCGCGATCGGCGCCCAGCCCCTGCGGCTGCCAGTTCTTGTCGAGCAAAGTGATCTCGGCATAGTAGAGATCGAGATGGCGCGTCTCGGCCGGCAGATCGAGCGGCTCGAACGGACCGCCGCCCTCCTGATGCAATATGTCGAGCGACTGGATGAGCCTGAGATAATCGCACATCTCGGCATAGGTGCCGGCGCGCCGGCCGCGCTCGAGATCGCTCACAAAGGCAGGTCCCCCGACCGAGGAGAAGATCGCATGCCGGTTGCCGACCCTGACATTCTTGGCGGGATTGCGCGCCTTGAGCGAGAATTCGGCCGGCGCCCTGGCGACGAGCCCCGTGATCATGGCGCGATCGAAGCGCACACGCAGCTCCGCCTCGTCCACTGTCGCCCCGGCGGAGGCGTAAAGCGCCCGCGCTTTGGGTTCCAGCACCCGCATGCCGATCTCTTCGAGGATGGTGAGCGCCGTGTCATGGATCGCTTCCACCTGGTCGGCGCTCAGCACTTCGATCGGCCGGTAGGGCAGCGTGAATTGCTTCCAGGGCCGCTGGTGAAGCGCGCCCGGAACCCGCTGCGGACGCGGCCGGCGGCGTGACACAGGCGTGCTCATGGCTCTGGCCTTTCTCGTCTGGGGACGGCTGTCCGGTCCTCGCCGAATTCGCGCGCGAAGCGATGGCCGGAAAACACCGCATCGGCAATATGGGACGGCGCCAGGCAGTCGCCGATGCGGCTCACCGCGCCGTCGGGCATCAAGCCTGCGAGCGCGTGATAGAGCGCATCCTGGGGCACCCTGCCCGTCACCAGCAGCAGCGCATCGCAGGAAAGCTCCAAAGGCCGTCCCGTGTGGATGCAGGCGAATTGCGGCTTTCCGCCGGCGACACCCATCAAACGATGCGACAGGACGAGCCCGACATCCATCGTCATCAGCCGTGCCTGGATGAATCCCTGCTCATCGGTCATTTGCGTCCAGGACGAGACGACCGGCAGCGGCGTGGCATAGGTCACTCTGTGGCCCCTCGCCCGCAGCATCTCGGCCAAAGCGCTGCCCACCGCATAGTGATCATCGTCATAAATGACGATCGATGCAGGCTTCACCGGCAGCCGGTCGAGATCATCGGGGGTGAAGATCATCTCATCATCGGCAAGCGCGAGCGGTTCCTCGCCGGCTCCGCCAATGCCGTCGCGCCGCCAGCTTCCGCCTGTGGCGAGGACGACATGATCGGCCCCGAAATCCGCGATGTCTCCCGCGGTCATCGGGCTTTCGCGATAGACCGAGATATTGGCGAGCTTGCCGATCATGTGCTGGCGCCAGTCGCGCACCCGGATCCAGCTCTGGAGGCCCGGCAGGCGCGCCTCGAACAGGACGCGGCCGCCCAATTCCCGGCCGGCCTCGGCCAGCGCCACCTGATGGCCGCGCCGGCCAAGCGCCAGGGCGCATTCAAGCCCGGCTGGACCTGCGCCCACCACCAGCACGCTCTTGTCGGAGCGTCCGGGCGCGATCTGCTCGGGATGCCAGCCGCGCCGCCATTCCTCGCCCATGGTGGGATTCTGGGTGCAGCGGATCGGCACGGCCTCGTTGTTCGCCGCCCGGCAGATATTGCAGCCGATGCATTCGCGGATCTCGTCCTCGCGTCCCTCCCTGATCTTGAGGGGCAGGAACGGATCGGCAATCGAGGGCCTCGCCGCCCCGATGAAATCGAGGATGCCGCGCCTGAGCTGGCTCAGCATCATGTCGGGCGAGGTGAAGCGCCCGACGCCTACGACCGGCTTCGTGGTCAGCTTCTTGACGAAGGCGACATAGCTTTCCTGGAAACCTTCATCCGAGAAGCGGGCGCTCCTGGAATCATTTCCGAGTGCCCCCGCCACATTCACATCCCAGAGATCGGGAAGCTCGGCGAGCGTGGCGACGATGTCGCGCGCTTCCCCGTCATGGGTGATGCCCCGGGGCCCGTGCAGCTCATCGACCGCGAGCCTAAGCGCCACCGCGCAATCGCCCTTCACGGCGTCCCGCGTATCCTCGATCATCTGGCTGATCAGCCGCGTGCGGTTCTCGATCGAGCCGCCATATTCGTCGAGACGCCGGTTGGTGCGCCGCGACAGGAACTGCAGCGGCAGATAATCATGGCCGGCATAGACATAGACGATATCGAAGCCTGCCCGCCTGGCGCGCGCCGCTGCCTCGCTCTGCCAGGCGCGGAACTCGGCGATATCGGCCTTGTCCATGGCACGCGCCGCCATCGGCTGGATGAAATGGGCGCGCTGGCCGGAGGGCGAGAGCAAGGGCTCGCGCGTCAGCCGGTTATTGGCATGGAAGCCGCCATGCCAGAGCTCGACCGCGGCGAGGCTGCCATGCTCATGGATGGCATCGGCGATCCTGGCCAGGGCCCGCACATCGTCCTCGTCCCACAGCGAGAGATAGCCGAAGGGAAAGTCATCGGACGACGGGTGGATCGAGCAATATTCGGTCGAGACCACGCCCCAGCCACCCTCTGCCTTGATGCCGCGCAGAGCGGCTGAGGCCTTGGGCGCCCGCCAGCCCATGCCGCTCGCATGCGGCGTCTGGAAAAAGCGGTTCGGCGCCGTCTTCGGCCCGATCCTCACCTCATCGAACAGCCTTGCATAGCGGGGGTTGAACATGCCATTTCCTTGTTGAACGAATGTACAACAAGGAAATGGGCAAAGGCAATGGCCTGCCGGGCCTTCCCCGGCAATGGTCGAAGCTCAATTCGGCCGCGGCTTGGGCTCTTCCGGCTGGCTGCCAGGTATGGGCGAAGGACGCGGCGGCTCAGGTGCCGGCATCGGGCGCGGCTCGTTGGGCGGCACGCCCTGCGGTTTGGGGTTGCTGGTCATGAACGCCTCCTGAAAACCAGTGTAAGCGGCAATCACGTTGCGAATAAGGCTCTTGTCAGCGGCGAGCCCGCTTCGGCAAGCCCGTCGATCACATTGAAATGGTGGCGGTTGTCCTCGACCACGGTGGCGGTCTGGGCCCCCAGCCCGCGCCAGACATTGGCCAGCAGCGCATTCTGCCGGATGAATTCGGCGCGCTCGCCCGCCCCTACCCAGCAGGTGAGCTTCGCATCGGGGCGGGGCTCGAGCAGGCACGGGCTTTCCGCTTTGGCTTCTGTCGCATCGATCTTCAGCGTCGCGTTCATCTGGGTCTTCATGATCGGTCGCAGATCATGCACGCCCGAGATCGACACGACATGGGCGATGCGCCAGCTGACCTCTTCGCCAGGCGGGCTCGGCACCGCCAGCATGCGCGAGACGAGATGCCCGCCGGCCGAATGACCGGCAAGATGGATCGGGCCTGCGATCTCCCTGGCCGCAAAGCCGATCGCATCGCCGATCTCGCGGACGATGCCGCCGATGCGGATCTCCGGGCACAGCGTATAGGCCGGCATCGCCACGGCGAAGCCGCGCTCGACGGCGCCTTTGGCCAGATGCGACCAGGAGGATTTGTCGAAGCGCATCCAGTAGCCGCCATGGACGAAGACGAACAGACCGCGCGGCGCGGCCTCCGGCAGGAAGAGATCGAGCTTGTTGCGGGGCTTCGGACCATAGGCGAGGTCAAGCCGCGCCCGTCCGCTCGCCGCCATGGTCCGGCGGAAGCCTTCGGCCGCTTCCGCCCAGCGCGGCGGATAGCTGTCGCCTCCCGCAATATGGGCGCCATTCGTGTAGGCATCATCCCAATCGGTGACGGCCGGAAACATCATTCATCTCTCCTACACATGGGATGGCATGATGCGCGCGGTGAACAGCGGTGTCAGCGCCTCCTGCACGCCGGTGAGGCAGATCTGCACGCCGATGCACAGAAGCAGGAAGGCCGACATGCGCGTCACCACCCGCGAGCCGCCTTGGCCGAGCAGTGACACGACCCGGTCGGCCGAAGCATAGACGAGCCCGATAGTGAGGGCGACCGCCAGCGCGCCGCCGGACACGCCGGCAAAGAACGGTATGAGATCGAATGTGTGGGCGTATTTGGGCTGGTTGGCGCTCAGCGCAATGGCGACCGAGATGGTGCCGGGCCCGGTGGTGAGCGGCATGGTCAGCGGAAAGAAGGCTTCATCGCTGGTGCCGCGCGCGCTCGCCGCCTGCTCCTGCTTGCGGCCCTCATTCTGCTCCGGCGCCGACAGCATCTCCCAGGCCCTCACCGCCACGACGAGGCCGCCCGCGACCCTGAGTGCGGCAAGCGACACGCCGAAAAAGCCGATAAGCGTCGCTCCCGCCCACAGCGAGACCAGCATGACGCCCAGTGAATAGGCCGCCACCCGCCAGGCCAGCGCCCGCCGCTCGGACGGGCTCGCGCCCGCCGTCACCTGGTGGAAGATCAGCGCGATGCCGAGCGGATTGACGATCGAGAACAGCGCCGGAAAGGCGATGAGAAAACTGTCGATCGTGCCGCTGAACACCCACATGCGGGGCAAATAGAGATGAATTCGCGAGAAGTTACAAGTGACGGCACTTGTGCCGTCATCCCGGCGAAAGCCGGGACCCATTGACTGGAATCAGCCGGGCGGCGCTGCCCGCGCTTCACCCATTTAATGGGCCCCGGCTTTCGCCGGGGTGACGAAATTAAGGAGAGTGCCCCTCAGGCCGCGCTACGCTCTTCGATCGTCGCCCGCCTCAGCACGAGCCGCCAGGCATAGCCGCCCCTGAGGACTGCGAACTCGACCTTGGCCCCGCTTTGCCGCGCCAGTTGCTCGACCACCTCGCGCAAATGCGCTCTCGGCGTCACGTGGAATTTGGCGAGCCATGCGCGCAAGGCGGTACGGAACGCGCGCGGCAGCTTTTCCTGTTGCCCGAAATCCACCACATGCAACTCGCCCCCCGGCGCCAGCATCTTGGCGGCCGAGGCCAGCACCGCCTGCCAGGACGGGATCATCGATAGCGCGTAGGAAATGAAGATGCGATCGAAGCTCGCCTCGCCGAAGAGCTCCATCGGGTCGAAATCGGCCGCGTCGGCCTTGGCATAGGCGATGTTTCGGCCAAGAGAATTCTGCCGCGCCGTGACCAGCATCTCTTCCGAGATGTCGAGGCCATAGAGATGCGCTTTCGGGTAGCGCCGGCGCACGGCCAGAAGATTGCGTCCCGTGCCGCAGCCGATCTCGAGCACGCTGCCCTGGCCGGGTGGCGTCAGGGCCGCGATCAGCTCGTCGCGCCCGAGCAGATAGTATTTGCGCGTCAGGTCATAGATATGCCGCTGGTGGCGATAGATGCGGTCCATCAGGTCGCCATGCCGGACGTCCATGTCAGTCTTGCGCCTTGAGCTGATAGAGATGGAAGCCGCCATAGATGGCGGAACGGTCCATGAAGCCCAGGATGCGCGAGCGCTCGGCCTCGTAGGTCCATTTGTCGAGGATATCCGCCGTGACCCGTCCGGGCAGGATCGTCGCTTCGCCGGCGGTGCGGAAGATGACCCGGGCGCCGGGACGCGCCGTGCGGGTGATCTCACCCCAGAGCTCGGTGAGCTGCTCGTCCGTCATCCAGTCCTGCGCATCGAGCAGCACATAGCGGTCGAGGCTTTCAGCGGGATGGGCCTGAAGGCAGGCCGTGAACGAGCCGAGGAAGGGCGTGATCCGCTCGGCGCCGCGCTTGATGGCGGAGAAATGCTCGCGCTGCAGATAGGGCGGCAGCGCCGCCTCCGCACCCGTATCGTAGCGCCGGGCAAAGGCCTGCCAGGCGAAATAATTCTCGTTCAGCGGAAAATCGCAGGCGAGCTTGCGCAGGCGCTCGATCAGCACTTCCGACATCGTGCGCCCGCCGGCCAGCTTTTCATACTGCGCCGGCGGGATGCCGAGGCCATAGAGCGACAGCTTGCGGCCGGTGAGCCAGCGCACCAGGCGCTTGTCGAAGATGGGCGCGATGTGATCGTCGAAGAAGATGCGCTGCTCGGCCAGATCGGCCATGTTGAGGATGGTCTCGGGGCGGACGCCATACAGGCGCGCCACCAGATGGGCGACGCCGATGAAGCGGCCGAGCAGGCCATGGCGGTAGAAGCGCTTGG
Source organism: Taklimakanibacter lacteus (assembly GCA_003576695.1). Classification (GTDB taxonomy): domain Bacteria; phylum Pseudomonadota; class Alphaproteobacteria; order Rhizobiales; family Aestuariivirgaceae; genus Taklimakanibacter; species Taklimakanibacter lacteus. The sequence continues at coordinate 10,848 of QOZQ01000016.1, read as the reverse complement.
CGAACATGTCGATGCGCGGGCGGCCATTGACCCGCTTCTTGTCCCAATAACGCTGCGTGTCGGCATCGAGATGGGGCCTGAGCCAGGTGCGATAGGCGGAGGTGTTGGCATGGCTGTCGGCATCGGCGAAGAAGCGGCGGAACTGCTCATAGACGGGCAGATGGCGGGCCGCGGCGAGCTTGAGCCGGGTCAGCGCGATATGGGCGGGATTGAGATCGACGGCGATGAGGCTTTCGGGCCTGGCGGTCATGTAGGAAAGCGCGTTGCAGCCGCCCGACGCGATGGTGATGATGCGGTGGTTCTCCTGAAGCTCCATGGCATCGAGATCAACGACCGGGTCTTCCCAGATCTGCGGATAGACGAGCCCGCCAAAGGCCATGGTGAACAGCCTTTCGAGCATGCCATTGAGCGATATGGCCCGGTGCTGGTGGACGGCTGCTTTGAGGGCGTCGGCAGAGGAAAGCTCACTGTCGGCGGTTATGGCAGTCATCGCTGATTCTCTCCGTCATGGCATCAGATCCGCAAAAGCCTATGCTGCGTTTCCATGACTGGCATATGACAGAGAAGCTACGTCACCCTTTCGCAGTGGAGATGACAGGCTCCGCCCTGCCTTCCCAACGAAAAACATGAGTGGCGTCCTTGCGTACATTCATGACGAGCGCCGGGCGGAAGCAGGCGAGACAGGTTCCACTTTGCTTTCGAACGCTTGGATAGACCACGCCGAGGGAGCCGGCGGCGAGCAACTGCCGCGCAAGTCCTTGCGACGCGACATAGCTGTCGGCCGCAAGACAATCCGCAAACGCCTTGTCATCCCGTATGTCGTGGAAGTCAGCGCTGAAGTCTGCGAGATAGTCGTCATATGTCGCTTCTTCGTGAAACCAGCCGACTTCGGCAAGCTCCACCGCTTTGTGAAAGGCCACTTCCGCCCGTGCGCTCTCCACTTCGAATGCCGCGTACCAGGCACCGCGATCGGGATCATTGAACCGGCTGCCGAGAGGATGCGCATGACAAAAGGCGGCATTGACGATCCGATAATATGGCACGCCAAAGACAAGTTCGTGCGTATCGATGCCGGGAAGACGATCGTTCTCCGCAAGAAGCCGCTCGTTGGTCGCATGATCGAGATCGAAGATATCGCGCAGATGCGCATCGTCGTCGGCGATCCGCGCCAGTACGCTGTCGCCGCCCTGGCTGTATTTGGAGGGGATTAGACGGTGCGTGTCGTACCGGCGAAGGAGAGAAATCGCAGGCAGGCTCACATGCCGCCTCGACGGGCATCGAGCAGGCGGCGCACGATTTGCATGGCTGGAAGGCCACCCCTGATCATATAGGCGAGCGGCGTCTGGCCCCCGAAGATCCGATTGCTGTTCGGAAGCTGTATCCAGGCATCGGCCAGCTTCTCCGAATAGAGCACATTGAGCGCCTTGAAAATGCCGACGAGATACGAAACCCGCTGCAGCCGGTCGATGTCGAGCACACGCTCTGACTTTTTCTTCATCTCATAAAACGGCCCATTGGAGATACCGCCGAGGAGCATCCGGGCGTCTTCATCGCGGACACCCCAACGGTTCATTATGTTGAAGAAGGCCCGCACCGCCGATGGGCTCAGCCTTTCGCGTTCCGACTTTGCGGTAAGGTCCACCAGTGGCGAGAGTTTGTAACCGGTTGCCGGGTAGTCATAGTCGAGAGCCATCTGATATTCTCCTGTTTAGGAGAATATATTATTCAAATCAGGAGATTGCAAGCAACCTGTATAAGACGCGGGGCGGGACTCCGAATCCCACCGCAACTATATGATTCTTATGATATTTTTCCTCTCAGGGGGAGAGGCAGATAGATGCGGCGCTAGCTCAACAGCTTCCGCACCGCCTCTTTCCATCCGCCATATTTCTGTTCCCTGAGTCCTGCCGCCATCTTCGGCGTGAACCGCCTCTCGAGCTTCCAGCCCTTGGCGAACTCTTCGGGGACCGGACACAGGCCTTGCGCAAGGCCGGCGAGATAGGCCGCCCCCACCGCCGTCGTCTCGAGCACTTGCGGCCGGTCGACCGGCGCATCGAGGATGTCGGCCAGGCACTGCATGGTCCAGTCGGAAGCGACCATGCCGCCATCGACTCTGAGGATCGTGCTGGCCTTGCCGCCCCAGTCGCCCTGCATCGCTTCGAGGAGGTCGCGTGTCTGGTAGCACACGGCTTCGAGCGCGGCGCGGGCCAGTTCCGCCGGCCCCGTGGCGCGCGTCAGCCCGAAGAGCGCGCCGCGCAGCTCGGGCTTCCAGTAAGGCGCGCCCAGGCCGACAAAGGCAGGAACCAGATAGACCTGCTGCTCGTCATCGGCTTGCGCCGCAAGCGTGCCGGTCTTCTGCGCGCTGTCGATGATCTTGAGCCCGTCGCGCAGCCACTGCACCGCGGCGCCGGCAATGAAGATCGCCCCTTCGAGCGCATAGCTGCGCTTGCCGTTGAGCTGATAGGCGATGGTGGTGAGGAGCCGGTTGCGCGACGCGACGGGCGAAGCCCCTGTATTGAGAAGCGCGAAGCAGCCCGTGCCATAGGTCGATTTGAGCATGCCGGGCGTGAAGCAGGCCTGGCCGACGGTCGCCGCCTGCTGGTCGCCGGCAATGCCCTTGATCGGAATGGAGCGCCCGAAGAGCGAAGCCTCGGTCGCGCCGAAATCGCCCGAGGAATCGCGCACCTCCGGCAGCAGCGACCTGGGCACCCGCAACAGGCGGCACAATTCGTCATCCCATTGGCCGCGATGGATATCGAACAGAAGAGTGCGCGAGGCATTGGTCGCATCGGTCGCATGCACGCGCCCGCCGGTGAGCCGCCACAGCAGGAAACAGTCGACGGTGCCGAAGGCCAGCTCGCCCGCTTCCGCCTTCCGGCGCGCATCGGGCACGTTATCGAGCAGCCAGGCGATCTTGGTGCCGGAGAAATAAGGATCGAGCAGCAGTCCCGTCTTGGCCGTGAAGCTTGATTCATGCCCTTCCCTCTTGAGACCGGCGCAGAAATCGGCGGTGCGCCGGTCCTGCCAGACGATCGCCTTGTGGATGGGCTTGCCGGTCTTGCGCTCCCAGATGAGCGTAGTCTCGCGCTGATTGGTGATGCCGATGGCGGCCACCTCTTCCAGCCGCGCCGAAGCCTTGGCGATGGCCGCCTTGATCGTCTCGACCGTCGTCCGCCACAGGTCTTCGGGCTCATGCTCCACCCAGCCGGAGGTCGGAAAATGCTGGGCGAATTCCTGCTGGCCGACGGCGGCAACCGAGAGGTCGGGCCGGAACAGGATGCTGCGCGTCGATGTGGTGCCCTGGTCGACGGCAAGCAGATATGACGCCATGAAAAAAACTCCCCTTTTTGAGAGGCGAGTTTCATGGGGTTGACCGCCGAGGTCAACCCTTAGAGCATCGGGCCGAAAAGTGCGAAGCGGTTTTCGGATAACCCGATGCGCAAACAAAGAGATGAGATAGAGCGCGTGATCAGGAAAAGTGGATGCCGGTTTTCCGTCCGATCACGCGCCAACCAAGGATTTGCCTGCTTACTTCGCGAGCTTGGCCGCGATCTGCGCGACATGCCGGCCCTGGAACCGCGCCCCTTCGAGCTCGACCGCCGAAGGCTGGCGGCTGCCATCCGAATGGGTGATGGTCGAGGCGCCATAGGGCGAGCCGCCCTTGATCTCATCGACACCCGACTGTCCGGCGAAGGAGTAAGGCAGGCCGACAATGACCATGCCCTGATGCATGAGCGTGGGGATGAAGGAGAGGATCGTCGATTCCTGCCCGCCATGCTGGGTGGCGGAGGACGTGAAGACCGAGCCGACCTTGCCGATCAGCGCCCCCTTGGCCCACAGGCCGCCGGTCTGGTCCATGAAATTGCGCAGTTGCGCGGTGACATTGCCGAAGCGCGTTCCCGAGCCGAAGATGATGGCATCGTATTTCGGCAGATCGTCGACCGAGGCGATCGGCGCCTTCTGGTCGAGCTTGAAGCCGGATGACTTGGCGACATCGGCGGGCACCAGCTCCGGCACGCGCTTGACGTCGACTTCTGCACCGGCCGATTTGGCGCCTTCGGCGGCGGCATAGGCCATCTGTTCGATATGGCCATAGGCGGAATAATAGAGCACCAGGACTTTGGTCATTGTAACCCCTTTGGATTGAAATTCAGTTCTTCGCGGAACGCAGCAGGTCTTCGAGGTCGAGCCGCCGTGTTCCCATGGCGAGCGAGCCGTCTTGATTGCGCGGCCACTGGTCGGCTGGCCGGTCGACATAGAGCTCGACACCGTTCTCATCCGGATCGCGCAGATAAAGCGCCTCGCTGACGCCATGATCGGAAGCCCCGTCGAGCGCGATGCCATGAGCGGCGAGCCGCTTCAGCGCATCGGCCAGATCGGCGCGCGTCGGATAGAGGATGGCAAGATGATAGAGGCCCGTGGTGCCGGGGGGCGGCGGCGATCCGCCCGCACTCTCCCAGCTATTGAGGCCGATATGATGATGATAGCCGCCGGCCGAGATGAAGGCGGCCTGGCTGCCATATTTCTGCATGAGCTCGAAACCGAGCACGCCGCAATAGAATTGCAACGCGCGGTCGATATTCGCCACTTTCAGATGCACATGGCCGATGCGCGTTCCCGCGGCAATGCGTGCATTTTCCGTCGCAGCCACTGGTCTCTCCAATTTGTAACAAACAAAGTTACAGAACAGATAGACCAATGCGTCAGGATTTTCAAGAGCGACTTTGTGCGCGCATGCATTGTGTGCACTCATCGCGCAGGACGCGGAATTGCCGCCAAAACAGGCAATCTCTTTTTTCTCATCGCGCTCTAGGCAAAGCCGAAATCTCACTTTATAAAATCACCAAAACAATAAGTATGACAAATATGTCCCTGACGCCAAATGGAGGAACCCCTATGTCGGACAAAACAGTGCAGTCCCGTCGCGATCTCTTGAAATATGCCACGGTAGCGGGTGCTGCCGGGCTGTTCTCGCCGTCTCTCGCGGCTCTCGCCAAGGAAGCGGGCAAATCCGAGAAGCCGCTGAAGGCGGCTTTCTCCAATGCCGGCCTCCAGGCCACCTGGTGCGCGCAGGGCAAGCAGGCGGCCGAATATTGGGGCAAGCTCTTCAATGTCGAAGTCACCTGGTTCGACGGCCAGCTCGACGCCGTGAAGCAGCGCGCCGCCATCGACAACATGGCCTCCCAGCAGTGGGATTTCGTCGCCATCCAGGCTTTCGGCATCGGCACGCTGACGGCGCCCGTCAACAAGATGATCGACGCCGGCATTCCGGTCATGGATCTCGATACGCTGATCGCCCCGCTCGACACGATCAATGTCCACACCTTCCTCGCCCCCGACAACGAGTTCATGGGCGCTTCGGTGACCCAGGCTCTCGTCAACAAGCTGGGCGGCAAGGGCAAGATCATCATGACCCAGGGCGCGCTCGGGCATACGGGTGCGCAGGGCCGTGCCAAGGGCTTCAAGTCGGTGATCGAGAAATTCCCCGACATGGAGGTTCTCGACGAGCAGCCGGCCGATTGGGACGTGACCAAGGTCGCCCGCATCTGGGAGACATTGCTTACCAAGCATCCCCAGATCGATGCCGCTTTCTTCCACAATGACGACATGGCGCTCGCCGCCCACAATGTGATGAAGGCCAAGGGCCGTGAGGGCATCCTCATCGGTGGCGTCGATGCCATGCCGCCCGCCATCGCCGCGGTTTCCGACGGCCGCATGTACGCGACCGTGCGCAACCCGTCTTGCCGCATCCATGGCGGCGCCATCATTGCCGGCGTCTCCGCCGTCGTGCATGGCACCAAGACCGGCGAAGGCATCCCGAAGCACATCATCACCGACGGCCCGGTCGTCACCAAGGACAATGCCGCCGGCATGGCCTGGATGGAGGAGCAGTTCCTGATCTGAGGATTGCGCGAGCCCTCTCCGATTTTCCCCCTCTCCTGTTGCGAAGCAATGGGAGAGGGTGCCCGACCTTGCTCCGCCGAAGCAGAAATTATCTGCTCTGTCGGGTCGAAACCTGGGCTTCGCGAAGGCGAGAGGGTGGGTGAGGGCTCTTTGTTTCAGCAGGAAATAATCGTTGAGATCAGTACACTTTGCGCGAAAGAGCCCTCATCCGGCCTTCGGCCACCTTCTCCCACGCTCCGCGCAGGAGAAGGAGAATGCTGGAGGTAGGAAATGACTGAAGCCGACATAAGGCTGAAAATGTCCCACATCTCGAAGTCCTTCGGCGGTGTCGAAGCGCTTCGGGGTGTGGATTTCACTTTGCGCCGTGGCGAGATCCATGCGCTGGTCGGCGAGAACGGCGCCGGCAAGTCCACCCTGATGAAGATCATCGCCGGCGTGCATGCGGGCTTCGAGGGCGAAATGCTGCTCGATGGCGCACCCGTCCATTTCCATTCCGCCCGCGATGCGCTCAGGCACGGCATCGGCATGGTGCATCAGGAATTGAGCGTCGTGCCGCAGCTCACTGTCGCGGAAAATGTCTATCTCGGCGTCCAGCCCGTCACCAGGCTCGGCGCCGTCGACTGGCCGGCAATGGCCAGGGGTGCGCGCGAGCAATTGAAGAAGCTCGGCCTCGAGCTCGATCCCCGGATCACTTTGGGCGAGCTCCCCATCGGCATCCAGCAGCTCGTCGAGCTCTCGCGCGTGCTGTTCTCCGGCGCCAGCATCATCATCCTGGACGAGCCGACCTCGGCCCTCTCGCCGCCCGAGATCGAACGCCTGTTCCGCTCGCTGCGCAAATTGCGCGATGAGGGCAACAGCATCATCTTCATCTCGCATTTCCTCGAGGACGTGCTCGCCATCGCCGACCAGGTCACCGTCTTCCGCAATGGCCGCAAGGTCGTCACCGCGCAGGTTACGCCTGAGATCGACAAGGCCTGGGTCATCCAGCGCATGATCGGCAAGGGCCATGAGGAGCTGGAATCGAGCTATCTGGGCGATGTCGCTCTGGCCAGTCCCAAGGATGCGAAGACCGTTCTCGAGGCGCAGGGCTTGAGCAAGGAAGGCAGCTTCCAGGATGTGAGCCTCACCGTCAAGGCAGGCGAGATTCTCGGTATCTATGGCTTCATGGGTTGTGGCCAGATCGAGCTCGCCCGCGCTCTGTTCGGCAAGCTCAAATGCGACAATGGCTCCCTCACCATCGCAGGCGAAGCGCGCAAGCTCAGGAACACCGCCCAGGCGGCCGAGGCCGGCATCGCCTATGTGCCGGAAAGCCGGCGCAGCATGCTGTTCCATCACGAGCCCATCTACAAGAACGTCTCGATCGCCATTCTCGACCGCCTGTCGAGGCTGTGGCTCAAGCCCGACGCCGAGCGTGAGATCGCCCGCGGTCATATCGACCGGCTGAGCATCAAGACGCCGGGAACCGAGGCGCTGCTCGGCCATCTCTCGGGCGGCAACCAGCAGAAGGTCGCCGTCGCCAAATGGCTGACCTACCTGCCCAAGGTGTTGATCCTCAGCGAGCCGACCCGCGGCATGGATGTCGGCGCCAAGGAGGATGTGGTCAGGATCGTCAAGAATTTGCGCGACCAGGGCGTCGGGATCATAGTAATCTCGACCGAGCCCGAGACGGTGCTCTCCCTCGCCGACCGGGTCATCGTGATGCGCAAAGGGACGGTCTCGCAGGAATTCGCCGACGAGACGATCAGCAAGGACAAGCTGCTGGCGGCAGCTTGATATCTGGAATGATTGAAGACTGTTACATGCAAGTTGCACATCGTATCGGGATTGCCGCCCTCCCCTCGCCCCGCTTCAGCGGGGAGAGGAAGGGGCCCATTGCGAAGCAATGGGAAGGTGAGGGGCCCGCTGGGAAGTGGGCTCGATCCTTCGATCAAGAAGAAAATGCAGTTCTGCGCCGCCCATTGCCCCTCACCCTTCCCACCGCTACGCGGTGGGCCCCTACCCTCTCCCCGCTGCGCTTCGCTTGCAGGGCGAGGGTAAAAGGCTCGCCTGGGCGCACAGTAGGGATGACTGAGTTTGGAAGGATGAGTTCATGACGTCGACTTCGGAAGTAAAGGCGCCCCGGCTGACGGCCGGCCACTGGTTCCGCAACCAGCTGGGCAATATCGCGCCTTTCCTGACGCTGCTCTTCCTCGTCGTCTTCTTCAGCTTTGCCTCGTCGTCCTTCCTGTCCTTCGGCAACATGCAGAACATCCTGCAGCAGGTGTCGATCACCGCCATCATCGCCGTCGGCCTGACCTTCGTCATCCTCACCGCCGAGATCGATCTGAGCGTGGCGAGCGTCGCCAATGCGACCGGCATCGTCGTCGCCTTCTTCACCTTGCAGGATGCGAGCGTCAACATCGCCAATATCCCGCTGGCCGGCGGCTTCGCCATCATCCTGGCGATCTTTACCTGCCTGGCGTTGGGCGGCATCACCGCCATGGGCGTCACCCGGATCGGCATCCCCTCCTTCATCATGACGCTCGCCATGATGCAGATCTGCGATGGCATCAGCGCCATGCTGGTCAGGGGCCAGATCGCCTATAACGTGCCCTGGCTTATCGGCAAGCTGGGTGCAGGCTCGATCTTCGGCATTCCCTGGCTGATCATCGTCGCGGCCTTGGCGCTGCTCATCGGCCATGTCGTGCTCACCTATACCCGCTTCGGGCGCTATATCTATATGGTGGGCGGCAATCGCGAGGCGGCCGAATATTCGGGCGTCAATGTCAAGCTCATCATCGCCGCCGTCCTGATGATCTCGGCCTTCTGCTCAGGCTTGGCCGGCATGCTGGGTGTCGCCTATTTCGGCAGCGCCCAGCAGAACGAGTTCGGCACCTACCTGCTCGATGCCATCGCCGCCGTCGTGGTCGGCGGCACCAGCCTGTTCGGCGGGCGCGGCGGCATCGGCAACACCATCATCGGCCTGTTCGTGCTCGGCGTCCTCAATAACGGCCTCGATCACATCAATATCGACAGCTTCCTCAAGATCCTGATCCGCGGTCTCATCCTGCTGGCGGCCCTCATCATCAACATCTATGCCGAGCGCCTGCGCGTCTCGCGCTCGGCCGCGCCCTGAATCCGAGCCGGATCCGGCGGGTTCAGACCTCTTGCCGAATCTCCCGGCCTTGCCGCACATTCCGTCCCAGCAGCAGAAACTGACTGAGAGCCCATGTCGACAGCCTATCGTCCCCTGAATGACGGCACCTTGCCGGGCGTGCTGGCGCCGCTGAAAGAAGTGAGCGAGCGGCTGGGCGGCGATTTCTCGCAATGGTCGGTGCAGGAGGTCGGCGACGGCAATCTCAATCTCGTCTTCATCGTCGGGGGCCCGCGGGGTGCCGTCATCGTCAAGCAGGCTCTGCCCTATGTGCGCCTGGTCGGCGATTCCTGGCCTCTGCCGCTGTCGCGGTCCTATTACGAGCATCTGGCGCTGGTCGAGCAGACCAAGCATGTGCCGAAGCTGGTGCCGAAGATCTTTCATTACGACCGCAACCTGGCGCTGATCGTGATGGAGTATCTCACCCCGCATATCATCATGCGCAAGGGCCTCATCCGCGGCATCGAATATCCGCGTTTCGCCGGCCATATCGCCGAATTCATGGCGCAGACCCTGTTCAAGACATCGGCCCTCGCGGTGCCGGCGGCCGAGCACAAGCGCCGCATCTGGGCCTTCGCCGACAATATCGAATTGTGCAAGATCACCGAGGACCTGGTCTTCACCGATCCCTATCGCGTGGCGAAGCTCAACCGCTGGACGGCGCCCTATCTCGACGAGATCGCTGCCCGGTTCCGCGCCGATGCGGCGCTGAAGGTCGCCGTCCAGAGGCGCAAGCTGCAGTTCCTCACCTCGCCCGAGGCGATGATCCATGGCGATCTCCATACCGGCTCGATCATGCTCACCCCTGAGGATACGCGCGTCATCGACCCGGAATTCGCCTTCATGGGCCCGATCGGCTTCGATGTCGGCGCCGTGCTCGGCAACCTGCTGATCGCCTATTATTCGCAGGAAGGCCATGAGGGACGACCGGGATCACGCACCTCCTACCGGCACTGGATCCTGGTCCAGACCGAGCAGGTCTGGCGGCTCTTCGCCAAGCGCTTCCGCGAGCTGTGGGACGCCAGCAAATCGGGCGATGCCTATATGCCCGAGCTCTTCACCGATGCGCCGGGAGCCGCCGCCTTCGCCGCCGAGAAGGACCGCTTCATGCGCGCGCTCTTCGTCGATTCGGTCTCCTTTGCCGGCATCAAGATGATCCGCCGCATACTAGGCCTCGCCCATACGGAGGATCTCGAAAGCATTCAGGACGAGGCAAGGCGCGCCAGATGCGAGATCAAGGCGCTGACCCTGGCACACCGGCTTATTATCGAAGCCGATAAATTCACCGGCATCAGTGACGTCACCAGCGCCGCGCGCGGGATCTTCGCGGCGCATTAGACCCTTGCGATTGCGGGCCAGGCCGTGCGATTTGGAAAAATCCATGATCGACTGATGCGTGCCGCCACTGAGCGAAGCGCCTCGTCCCGCGCGGGCCTGTGAGTTTAAAGCAGATGTCTAGGAAATTATGACGAACCTAAAATCCGCAAGCCCCGCTTGGATATTTCCCTGTAGCAGCGAAACGGAATTCCCTGTTCCTGGCGATGCAAAAATCTCAAGACTTTGACAGAGTTGGATTTTCTTCGGAGCTGTTGCCGTTTTTGCGAAAATTCCCTGTAATTCCCTGTAATTCCCTGTATCCGACCGTCTACGAGATGGCGGGCATTGAGGAAACATTCCCTGCCTCTATCAATAAACCACTCGTTTTTCATTACTGAGTCAGAAGGTCACGGACTAAAGTCTCAGAGAATCAGTTAGTTGTGGGATTCCTGTCGAATGGAGGCTGCGATGGATCTCCGAGGAACTAACGACAG
>QOZQ01000015.1 GCA_003576695.1 Taklimakanibacter lacteus | reverse complement strand
GATCAAGCTCGCCCGCAGGGCGGCTGAAATCGCTGAAATGCTCATAACGCGAGAAGCCCAAGACAGACCGACACTCCGTTTGGCAATATCCAATGGCCGTGTGAGAAATCCGGGCTAGTAGAGCAAGATCCGGAAAAGTCCATGGCCGGGCCTGACCCGGCCATCACGCCGGTTATCCGGAAAAATCATGCGCAAACCAAAAAGCTAGAGCGTGATGGCGACTCGACGAAAAGCCATCATGCTCTAGTCTCGTTATCGCAGTTGCGCGCGATGCGTTCGGCGACCAGCGCCTGCAGCCGCCACAGATTGCGGTCGGGGATGCCCCTGGCCTCGAGCTGCGTCACCGTGTTGAGCAGATATTCGGCGCCCGAGCCCACATGGCCGCAGCACTGCGCCAATATGTCGGCGACAGTTTCAAGCGGCAGCTGCCCGGCATAGAATGCGGACGCGCGGTTCATGACGAAGGCCAAAGCGGGGACCGTGCCGGCGCCGGTCTCGACCGTGATCCAGCGCGGCATTGTATTGGCAGGCTTGTAGGTGAATTCGCGCCGGAACAGCTTCATGAGCTGGCCTGCAAGATCATGCTGCGGCATTTCATAGAGTACGCCCCGGCACTGGCCGCCGCGATCGAGCGCCATCATGAGGCCGGGCTGCTCGGGCGTGGCGCGGAAGCGGGTCATGCGGAAGCAGAAAGAGCGATGCCAGCCGCGCGCAGTGCCCAGCTGCTCGCCGACATATCGGGTCTCCGGCTTCCAGATCAGCGAGCCATAGGCGAAGAGACGGGTGGGCGATCCGGGCGCCGGATGGATCCCGATCATCCGCGCCACCCACTCCTCATAGTCGGCGTCGTTATGCAGCGTATCGCCGGGCGCCGGGCCCGTGTCGTCGATGGTGCGATGGACCTTGGCGACGAGGTCTGCGGTCAGGCTGGGCGTTCGGGGCTTTCCGGGCATGAGCGTTCTAGGGGGCCGGCGCGCGGATCGCCCCGGGCGACCGTCCGACCACGCGCTTGAAGGCCCGGCTGAAGGCGGCCTGCGATCCATAACCCAGGCGATGCGCCGCTGTTTCGATCGGCATCCGGTCACGCCCGATCCATTGCGCCGCGAGCCGCATGCGCAGCTCGGTGAGATAGCGCACCGGCGTCATGCCGGTGACTTCCAGGAAGCGCTCGGCGAAGACCGAGCGCGAGCTACCCATCTCGGCGGCAAGCTCGGCCACCGTCCATTCGCGGCCGGGCTCCCGGTGCAGTGCGGCAATGACGCGTCCCAGCCGCGGATCGCGCAAGGCATCGACCCAGCCGGTTGCGTCACCGCAACCGCATTCCACCCAGCCCCGCACGATCGAGGCCGACACGACATCGGCGAGCCGCGCCAGGATCCCGGCAAAGCCGGCGCGCTCCAGGCGTGTTTCGCGCTCCATCGCTTCGAGCATCGGCAGGATCTCGGGCTGCCGGCCGAGCAGCGTGCCGACGCGCATCACTTCGGGCATCAGCGCCACCAGGGGATGCATGCCGCCGAGGTCGAATTCCATGCAGCCGCTGAAGATCAGCGCATCATTCGTCCGGCAGGTGTCGTTGTTGCAGGCGGTGATCGCGCCGACGCTGGCGCACAGCGGGTTGGCCTCATAGGTGATGATGTCGCGGCTGGCGAGGTCGGGCGCCGACAGCAGCGCGTGCTCGCCGCCCCGGGGCAGCAGGACGGCATCATGTGTGTCGAGCGCATGCACTGTGCCATGGGCCAGCGTGAGGAAGACCGGACCCTTGGCCACGAAGTGGAACTGCGCCCGCCCTTCGCCCTTGCCGAAGCCCAGCCCGAAGGGCGGCGTCATCTGGATGCGCCGGTAATTGAGCCCATTGAGCCGCATGCCGAGCAGCAGCTCACTCACCAGGTCGGCTGGGGGCGGGCTCCGGGTATCGAACAGGCTTTCGGACTTATGATCAAACATTCGAGATTTTCTAGCATAGAAAGTCCGGATCGTCCATCCTACTTTGTTGCATCGCACAAGAATGCCTGAAAGGACAGAAAATGAGCGAGTGGACTTTGGCCGAAAAGCGGGAAGCGCCCGCCTGGGGCGCCGTGATTTCGATGACGCTCGGTGTGTTCGGGCTGGTGACGGCCGAATTCCTGCCCGCCAGCCTTCTGACCCCCATGGCGGCGGATCTCGCCATCAGCGAGGGCGTGGCGGGCCAGGCCGTGACGGCCACCGCGGTGGTGGCGTTGCTGACGAGCCTCCTCGTCGTGGCGGCGACACGGCGCTTCGACCGGCGCCATGTGCTCCTGTCGCTCTCCATATTGCTGATCATCTCCAATCTCCTGGTCGCTTTCGCGCCCGATCTTCCGCTTCTGCTGGCTGGGCGCGTGCTGCTCGGCGCCGCTCTCGGCGGCTTCTGGACCATGTCGGCGGCGGTCATGATGCGCCTCGTTCCGGAGGCGCTTATCCCGCGTGCGCTGGCGATCATGTTCAGCGGCGTTTCCGCAGCGACCGTGCTCGCCGCACCCGTGGGCAGCTATCTGGGCGACATCGTCGGCTGGCGCAGCGTCTTCCTCATCGCCGCCGGGCTTGGCGTTCTCACCTTGATCGTCCAGTTCGCGGCCCTGCCGGCGCTGCCGCCTGCGGGCTCGGCGCGGCTGCGCACCCTCATCGACGTGCTGCGCCGGCCCGGTGTCGGCCTCGGCATGATCGCCATCTCGCTCGTCTTCACCGGGCATTTCGCGCTCTTCACTTATATCCGGCCGTTTCTCGAGACTGTGACCGGCGTCGGCATCAGCCTGGTGTCGGGCATCCTGCTCGGCTTCGGCATTGCCAATTTCCTCGGCACCTATCTGGGCGGGCTGTTGCTGTCCTGGAACGCGCGCTTCACCATGACTGTCATGCCGCTCGCCATGGGCATCCTGGGCCTCGGCCTCGCTGCTTCGGGCTCGGCGCCGCTCGTCGACGCCGTGCTCGTGGCGCTGTGGGGCCTGGCCTTCGGCGCCGTGCCGGTGGCGTGGTCCACCTGGATCACCCGCACCGTTCCCGATGAGGCCGAGACCGGCGGCGGCCTCATCGTGGCGGCGGTGCAGCTCGCCATCGCCCTGGGGGCGGCAGTGGGCGGAGCGATCTTCGATGTCACGGGTGCGGCGGGTGTCTTCGCCACAGGCGGCTTCGTTCTGCTGGCCGCGGCGCTGCTGATCGGGCTTGGCGTCCAGGCCCGTACGGCGGCCGTCGCCGCATAGGGCGGGAGGACAGCCCGTTTCCGCCGCACCATACCCATTATCATCTGAAGACGGGGTTGTCGCGATCTTGCCGCGCCGGCCTACCGCCAGCCAAGCGCCGGCGCGACATGTTTCACGATCGCCTCGATGACATGTGCGTTGTAATCGACGCCGAGCTGGTTGGGCACCGTCAGCAATAGCGTATCGGCCTCGACGATGGCTTCGTCCTTGGCAAGCTCCTTCACCAGCATGTCGGGCTCGGCGGCGTAGCTGCGGCCGAAGATGGCCTGCGTGTTGTCGATCACCCCGATCTGGTCGTTGCTCTGCCGGTCCTGCCCGAAATAGGCGCGGTCGCGCTCGTCCATCAGCGCGAAGATGCTGCGGCTGACCGAGACGCGCGGCTGGCGCTGATGGCCCGCCGCCTTCCACGCCGCGCGATAGAGACGGATCTGCTCGGCCTGCTGGATATGGAACGGCTTGCCGCTTTCGTCGAATTTGAGGGTAGAGCTCTGCAGGTTCATGCCGAGCCTCGCCGCCCATTCCGCCGTGGCGTTGGTGGCCGCACCCCACCAGATGCGCTCGCGCAAGCCTTCCGAATGGGGCTCGAGGCGCAGGAGGCCGGGCGGGTTGGGGAACATCGGCCGCGGATTGGGCTGGGCGAAGCCCTTGCCGCGCAGGACTTCGAGCAAGGCTTCCGTGTGCTGGCGCGCCATGTCGGCGTCGCTCTTGCCCTCAGGCGGCGCATAGCCGAAATAGCGCCAGCCATCGATAACCTGCTCGGGCGAGCCGCGGCTGATGCCGAGCTGCAGGCGCCCGCCCGCGATCAGGTCAGCGGCACCCGCATCCTCGACCATGTAGAGCGGGTTCTCATAGCGCATGTCGATCACCGCCGTGCCGATCTCGATGCGCTGCGTGCGGGCGCCGATGGCGGCGAGCAGCGGGAAGGGCGAAGCAAGCTGGCGGGCGAAATGATGCACGCGGAAATAAGCCCCGTCGGCACCCAGCTCTTCGGCGGCGACCGCGAGATCGATAGACTGCAGCAGTGCGTCCGAGGCGCTGCGGGTCTGCGAATGGGGCGAGGGCGTCCAATGCCCGAATGACAGGAAACCGATCTTTTTCATGAGGATATCTGGCCGCTGCTGGAGGGAGCGCCTTAGATGGTTGCATTCCGGTCAATCCGCAAGTGGCGACCGTATCCGCCGGCCTCTTCTCCCGTCGCCTGTTTTGATGGAGGATGGGGCGGGGAGATTCTGAGGGGGGAGACAGTTCGATGGAATTGCTATCGCCGGCGGGTCGCGGGGCGGATGCAACGGGTACGACCCGGGCCATGCGGGGCTTGCTGCTCGTCGCAGCGCTCCTCGTCTTCATTATCGGCGTTCCGCTGTTTGTGTTGACCACGGCGACCGAGACCTATTTCGCCTGGACGATCGCCACCCCGCTGACGGCGGCATTTCTGGGGGCGTCCTATTGGGCGGCGGGCATTCTGGAGCTGCTTGCGGCCCGGCAGGAGCGCTGGAGCAACGCGCGCATCGCGGTGCCGGCGGTGCTGCTTTTCACCGTCCTGACGCTTGCGGTGACGCTCATCCACATCGACCGCTTTCACTTTGCCGCCGTGGCGCCGGTCACCTTGCTGGTCACCTGGTCCTGGCTGATCGTCTATGCCGTGGTGCCGGTGCTGATGGTGATCATCCTTATCCTCCAGCGCCGCGGCATCGGCGGGGATCCGCCGCGCGCCGTGCCGCTTCCCGACGGCCTGCGCCTCGTGCTGGGCATCCAAAGCGTGATCATGGCCGTGTTCGGGTTGGGGCTCCTGCTGGCGACGTCGGCCACCGCGTCGCTTTGGCCCTGGAGCCTCACGCCGCTGACGGCCCGCGCCATAGGCGCGTGGCTTCTTTCCATCGGTGTTTCGGCGGCGCATGCCGCGTGGGAAAATGATCGCGCGCGGATCCGTCCCTTCGCGGTCAGCTACCTGGTCTTCGCCGTGCTGCAGGCCGTGGCGCTCGCCCGCTTTCCGTCGGACTTCGCCTGGGGCACGGCGGCCGCGACGCTGTATCTGGCCTTCCTTGCGTCGCAGCTCTTGGTCGGCGCCTGGTTCAATTTTGGCCGCGGCCGACGATCCTTGACCGCGAATTCCTGAGTCCCGAGGAGTTGCCCGGCACTTGTCAGGCTGCCGCCGGCACCGTCTCGGTCCTGGCGAAGGGCTTGAAGGTGAGGATAATGAGGAAGGAGCAGATCCCGACCGCGAAGGAGCCGATGAAGAGCCACGCATAGCTGGCGAAGGCATCGAAGATCAGCCCGCCCGCCACAGGTCCCGTCGCCATGCCGAGGGCGCCCGCCATCGCCGTGCCGCCGATCACCATTCCCATCATCGGAAGCGGAAAATTCTCGCGCGCCAGCACGGCATAGAGCGGCATGACGCCGGCATAGATGAAGCCGAACACGGCGGCCGCCGCATAGAAGGAGCCAAGCCCGCTGGCCGGGAGATAGGCCAGCGCCCCAAAGGCCTGGGCCAGGAGCCCCAGCACCAGGATGTGCTTGGCGCCGAACCGGTCACCGAGCAGGCCGAAAGCGACGCGCCCACCCATGCCCGCGAGCCCCTCGAGGCTATAGATCGACACCGCCGCCACCAGCGGAATGCCGCAGGTGACCGCATAGCTCACTGTGTGGAAGATCGGCCCCGAATGGGTGGCGCAGCAGAAGAAGTTGGTCAGCAGCAGGATGATGAATTGCGGCGACCGCAGTGCCTCGCTGCGCGACATGGTGGGCTCGGGCCCGGCCGCAAAGGCAGGAGCTGTGCCATCGCCCGCCAGTGCCGGCGGGCGGCGCACCAGGAATGACACCGGGATCATGATGCAGGCGACCAGGGCGGCGATGATCAGCAGCGCCGTGCGCCAGTCATGGACCGAGACCAGCCAGGCCGCGAGCGGCGACATGGTCATCGGCGCCATGCCCATGCCGGCCGAGACCAGCGACACGGCAAGGCTGCGATTCGTATCGAACCAGCCGGTGACGCAGGCCATCATCGGCGCGAAGATCGCCGCCGTGCCGCCGCCGACAAGGACGCCGAAGATGAGTTGGAATGCCAGGAGCGACGTGGCCTGGCTGGCGAGTGCCAGGCTCGCGGCGAGGAGGGCCGAACCGACGAGGACGACGCGGCGCGGACCGAGGCGGTCCGACAGACTGCCCCAGGCGATGCTGCCGAAGGCCATGGCGAGGAAGGCGATGGTCATGGCGCTGGAGACACCGGTAATCGACCATCCCGTGTCTTGCGCGATCGAGCGCAGGAACACCGGCAGCGAGAACATGGCGCCGAAGGCGACGCAGCCGAGAAGGCCGCCCGCCGCGACGATCACCCAGCGATAATGGGTGGAGATCATGGACGCGGGGTGATGGGACGCCTGGTTCATCATACGGAACTCCTCGATGACGTTTCCCTCACACTACGGTCCGGCCGCAGGCCCGCGAGAGTGACAAGTGTGGCGCGATTTCCCCCGCGCTGGCAACTCATCCTTGCGTAAAATCCCGATACTGCCAGTATCTGGCCATGGGCGGGGTAGGATGAGCATAGAGAGGCTCGATCATGCGCATGCGCCATCTGATTCTGTGCCTGTTCCTGGCAGGCTTCGTTTTCACCGGCCTGCCTGTCGGCCCGCTTCCGGCCGAGATGGCGCAGGCCGGTGTCAAAAAGAAAGAGAAAAAGAAGAAGCAGGTGGAACGCCGGCAACGCTACCCGCATGGACTGAAGAAATATCCATGGGGCGAGCCGAATGCGGGATGGGACGACCGGTGCATTTTCTTCTTCGATACCTATGACGGCTGGATCCCGCCCATTTGCCGGCCCTATGGCCGCATGCACTGATATGAGCGCGCCGCCGCGCCGCAGCACGACCGGCCTGCGCCGTTTCCTGGACCTGGAGCAGCAGCGCGGTTGGATGCAGGGCAAGCTCATCCTGCGCGACGCCGATGCGCGCGTGGAGTCGCCTGAGTTGCGCTTCAAATATGTCGCGAAGTTCGAGAAGCTGATGCGCCGGCCGCAGGCGAAGGAGGTCCTGGAGATTCTGGGGCGCTATGGCCACGACTGCATCCCGATCCCGCGTCGCACCGAGCGGCATTACTGGTCGGTGTCCTGCCTGCCCTCGACGCCGGGCAAGGCGCTGATCCGCGTCAATGCCAGCTGGATGGAGTTTTTCGCTCTCTATGCGGATGGCGAGAACGGCATTCGTGCCAACTTCATTGTGCATCTGTCGGATTTCACCACCGGCCATTCGCTTTTGGCCGAGGATGTGGATCACTCTTTTCTGGAGCGTTGCGTCAGGACGCCGGAGGATGTTGGCTGTTTCTTCCCGCGCGGCGAGGATATTTTCGGCGTGAAGGTCCGAGGCTTCGCCTCGATCGCCAGGTTCCTGAAGACGCCCCGCGCGCTGCGCGCCATCCGGGCCTTCAACCTGACCCACATGAATCGCGGCCGCAACGCCTATCAGGCAAGCCACTGCTACAGCCTGGCCGATCACATGCTGACAGACTGACTGGCAATGCTTCCCGCTTCATGTAAAAGCCCCACCGGTATGGCCGGCGAGGCCATCGAGCAGGAAGTCGAGGCCGTTCCGGAAGGCACCGTCCCAATCGTCATCCAGGAGCAGGCGGGAGCGTTCGATGGTCGGATAATGTTCGCTGAGGCATGTCAGGCGCTGCTGCGCCGCGGCCCGGTCCTCGTCCGAGATTTCGAAGCTCGCCCGGGTGATGGTGGCGCCCATCACATAGTTCCACAGCGACCATATCGCGACGTTGAGATCCGCCTCCGCCACACCGGCGCTGGACAAGGTTTTGCTCAGCAGCTCCAGGCGAGCGAGGATGCTCGGGCCAAGCGCCCGGCGCGGCAGCAGTGACGCCGACCAGGGATGGCGCAGCATGGAGGCGCGCCAGTCTTCGAGCATGTGGACGACGTCGCCGCGCCAGTCTTGCGACCCGGTCCTCGGCGGCGCTCCGCGATAGGCGAGCACCGTATCGAGCGCCAGGTCGAACACCGCCTCCTTGTTGTCGACATGCCAGTAAAGGCTCATCGCGCCTGCGCCGAGGCGGTCGGCCAGCCTGCGCATCGTCAACCCGTCTATCCCTTCGGTGTCCAGCAGCGTCACCGCGGTCGCCACGATGCGTTCGAGCGTGAGCGATGCTTCGCCGCGCGGCTCCGGCGCGGAAGGCCGTGACACCTTTCTCCGTGGGGACCGTTTGCCCCGGACGCCGCTGCGTTTGGCCGCCATCTGTCTTCCCCGCTTGACTCGTACGGCGTACGATGCCATTGGTCGTACATCGTACGAGAGCAATCATATCGGCGATCGGTGAAATTTCAACCCTGAGACCGCGAGCGCGCCCACGCTTCGGTGCCCGGAGAAATCATGCCACGCGCAATCAACCACCTGCTTATCGGAGGGCTCATCATCATGACCATGGCAATTCCCGCATCGACGACGGAGAAGGCGCTCGAGCTCACCATCGTCAACCCGCAGAAGCTCTACGACCCGACGCCCAATGGCTACAGCACGGCGGTGATCGTGCCCCGCGGGGCACGCGTGGCCTATATTTCCGGACAGGGCGGCCAGGACAGCACCGGCGCCTTGTCGCCCGACTTCGCCGTACAGGTCGAGCAGGCCTACGCCAATCTGCGCGCCGCACTCGATGGTCTCGGCGCCAGGCCCGATCAGGTCGCCAAGCTCACGGTCTATGTGGTCGACCACGATATGTCGAAGCTCGAGGTGCTGACCCGGAACGTCAGGAAAATGTTCGGCGCGACCTTGCCGGCGCAGACTCTGGTTCCCGTCCCCAAGCTTGCCATCGATCCCATGCTCTTCGAGGTGGAAGCCATTGTCATGATCGAATGACGGCTCTGCACCGTCGCTGTCGGCGATCAGTTGGCGCGCGGATCAGGAACTCCGCGATCAGGCGGGAACATAGGTCAACCGGATCGCGTCCTCACCGATCAGGTCGCTGGCCACCAGGCGCAGCGGCGGCCGGGGGCCGGCGAAGAAAGGCTTGCCGCGGCCCAGCACGAAGGGGCGGAAATAGAGGCGATACTCATCGATAAGGCCAAGGTCGGTCAGGCTTTGCGCCAGCTCCGGTCCGCCGACTTGAATCTCGCCTGTGAGCCCGGCCTTCAGTTCACGTATCGCCGCCGCAACGTCATTGGCGACAAGTGTGGCATTGGGACCGACCGACTTCAACGAGCGCGACACGACCCATTTCGGTTGGCTCCGCCATGCCGTCGCAAATTCGCGCCGCTCCGGGGTCCATTCCGGATGGTCTTCGTCCCAATAGCGCATGGCCTCATACAGGCGCCGGCCATACAGGCTGCCGGTGAGGCGGCGCACATACTCTGTCCAGTGGCGAAAGAGCTCGGCACCAGGTGGTGCAAATTCCTGATGATCGACATAGCCGTCCAGCGACAGGTTCATTCCGAAGACGAGCTTCGCCATGTTGTAAGTACCCCCGGTTCCCGAGCGCAAGCCCAAGGGGCGAGAAGTGAGCGCCCCTTCGCCGGACCGAGATCAGAATACCTTGCTGATATAGCTGTGCACCAGAGATTTGCGGCGGAGGCCGGCATTGTGCTTGGAGGCGGCGAGTTTCAGATTGCCGCCCGAGGAAGCGATGGCGAGCGACAGATGTTTGAGGCCCCAGATCACATTGGTGCGCGCATCGGTGAGCTGGAAGCATTTGCCCTCGAAGCCCATGCCGCGCGCCGTCTGGCATTTGAGCTGATAGACGCCGATCTCGCCGGCACGCCCATGGGCGTAGGGATTATAGCCCGATTCGACATGCGCGATGCGCAGCGCGAACCAGGTCGGCACGCCATAAGAGGGCGCCATCTCGCGGATGATCGAGGCGACCCACGCTCTGGTGGGGCCACCGGCCTGCAAGCCCCGTCCGGGCATGGATTTTCTCCTTACGCGCGGGCCGCTGCGCATCACCTTGCTCAGCAATGCCGGATCGAGCTGTGCCATTTCGCGCGGCGCGATCACTGCCTGATTCGAAGCTGCAGGAGGAGCGGCCTTCCGCGTCTTGCTGATCACCGCGGGTTTGGCGAGAATGCTGCGCGGCTTGATCTCGGCCGGCGTTAAAACAGCAACAGCTTTCTGCTTCTCGATGGCCACTGCGGGCTTGGCGGACTTCTTGCGCAGCTTGCGGTTCGCCGTCTTGCGGATCTCTTTCGTCGCCTTGCCTGCCGCCTTCTTTTTCGTTTTCGGGCTTCCCGCCTTCCTGACTTTGATGAGCCTTTTGGCGTTCATGACCGTGAAATAATCCAGCTTCGATATCTTCGAGATCATGCGCCTGGCATGTGTGCCGGGGTCCATCGTTCTTTTCGCTTCAGCCGGGCCGGAAACAACGGCAACGGCCAGCAGCGCGGCGGGCATCAGCGCATGGATCGACTTCATCCCGGTGTCCCTCGTTTATCAATGTCGCTCGGGTTACGACCGGCAGTGAAGCCACCTGGAAATGTGTAGGCAAGAATTTACGGGAAACATCCTAAACGCGTTAAGACAATATTAAGCAATAATTACGGGATTTGTTGTCCCGGCGGGAAGCCATGTGCGCAGCGCTGATCTGACGGACTATCCATCGGTCCGGCTGGCACCCAGGGTGACGAGAAGCTCGTCCAGCTGCGCGAACTGCTCGGGCATCGCCTCCGCCATCCCGGCCGGGGCTTCGTCGAGAGCTTCCTTCGAGGGATAGAGTTCGCTGAGGACCAGCAGCGTCCTGCCGTCTTTTCCTCGAAGGTCACCGTGGTCACGGCACCTTGCGATGATTTTGGACATGCCGCTGCGCCGGTTGGGAACAGGGCGGCGTGCCATGCAACGAGGCGTTCGTCGGTCAGCGGTGATTGAAATTTCTGGGCGCGCCTGCTCGAAATGAACCACGGCGCCGACAAGGATGATGATCCAAACCTGTTCAGGACGATCGTCACTTTCGACGAGCAGAGCAATGGCAAGACTGTCGTCACATTGCGCCAGCTGCATCCGAGCAAGGCGCACCGCCGGGGCGCGATCGGATTCGGCGCCGTCGAATATGGCTATCAGACCCTCGACAAGCTCGCGCGACATGCCGAAGCCCTGAAGGGCTAGGGGCATCGGACCGAAAGCTGCGAAGCGCTTTCGGATAATCCGATGCGCATACCAGCAGAGTGGGATGATGAGCGCCCTGCGACGCATCGTTCTGGGCGCCCGTCATCCCTGTTCAGCTTAGCCCGCGGCGTTTGGCACTGGCGTGTTGAGCAGCTGCTGTTCCCAGAGATACGCGATGCCGCTGCCGCTGAAGTGCTGGATGAGAATCTCGGTCAGCTCCTCGACATGCTCGGTGCGCGCCCAGTCGCGTTGCCATTCGCCGGCGAGCGCCATCACGGTCATCACATTCGCGCCGGCCGCGATCATTCGCTGGATGGCAACTTCGTGAGACTCCTTCGAAATCCCCCCCGACGCGTCGGTGATCACGGTCACGTCCCAGCCTTCGCCGGCGGCCTGGATCACAGGCATTGCGACGCAGACCTCGGTCCACAGGCCGGCGATGATCAGCTGCTTGCGGCCGGTCGCCTTGACGACCTTCACCACATTCTCGTCCTGCCAGGTGTTCACCCAGGTGCGATCGATGACGTCCTGGTCCGGAAATACGTCGGTGATCTGCTTGAAGAGAAGGCCACCGCGCGCCGCGATCACGCTGGTGAGAATGGTCGGAACATTGAAGGCTTTTGCCAGCTTCGCCAGCGCGGTCGTGTTGTTGACCACAGCTTGCGGATCGTGGCTGTTCAGGTTCGCGAGTTGATAGGGCTGGTGATCGATCAGAACGAGGACTGAGTCTTCGGGACGAAGAAGCGAATCGAGGCCGTTACGAGGGGTCATCAAGACTTCCTTCTCTGCCGATATGGACGGCAATAGGTTCATGGGAGACATGCGCCAGCGGGCGACGTTGCCTGGACGCAATTTGCTGTTCCCTTCGGTGATCCGGTAGTGCCATGATCAGGCACGCTGTGTCGCGAAACAAGGAACGCCGAATTGGACATCGAAGATCTACAGACATTCGTCGCGGTGGCCGATGCAGGGGGCGTGTCGGCCGCCGCGCGCCGGCTCGGCGTCTCCAAGTCAATCGTCAGTCGGCGGCTTTTCCGGATCGAAGCGGAACTCGGCGTTCAGCTTCTTGCACGCACGACCCGCGGCGCAGCACTTACGGAAGCGGGGATCACGTTCAGGGACCATGCGGCCCGAGCCAGCGCCGAGATCGACACGGCCAGGGAAACGATCTTGCCCAGCGGTGAGTTGCGCGGTCGCCTGAGGGTTGCCATGCCGCTTTCCTTCGGCCCGACCCACTTCGCGCCCGTGCTTGCCGAAATGGCGCAGCGCCACCCGCAGCTCCATATCCATACTTCCTACAGCGATCGCTTCGTCGATCTCATCGCCGAGGGTTTCGATTGCGCGATCCGGGTTGGTTACCTTCAGGACTCCAACCTGATCGCGAAACGCATCGGGCCGATCTATGGGAAGCTTGTCGCCAGCCCGGATTACATCAAAGCGCATGGTTCACCTGAGACGGTGGAGCAGCTCGTCGACCATCAGGCCCTCATGCAGGGAACGGAAGCCTGGCAGTTCATGGATGGCGACAAGATCGTCACGGTTCAGCCGCAGGGCAGGTTCAAGGCCGACAACGCTGCGGCGCTTGCCGCTGCTGCAGCGGCGGGACTCGGCATCGCCTGGCTCCCCGATTGCATCACGCACGACTATAGGGCCTCCGGCGCGCTCGTTCCGGTGATGACACGCTATCCCCCACCTTCGGCCGGCGCCTATGTCGTCCGACCGCCGGGTCAGCACCCCACGCGCAAAGTCCGTGTCCTCACCGAGATGCTGATCGAGCACTTCGCACGAAATCCGGATGTCTGGGGTCTCGACCGTTGAAACACGAACGGGTTGCTGCAGCCGCTGCTTCGCAGCGACGGCAAAAAGTGTAACCTATGTCTCCGGAATTATGTCTCCGGAATAAAGTGGAACCCATGTCCCAAGAATAGACCGAAGAAGGATGGCGCACCACCTCAGGCGAAAATATGAACTATGTCTACTCCATAGCCTTCCCAAGCCTTACTTCATAACACCGAAACGTGCACGTCCAGGTCATAAAGCTTATAGGTGACTTCCTCGGGGCGATCGTAGGGCGCCAGAGAGCCGCCGCCCTTAAACTTGAGCTCGAGTTCCGCCAGAGGATTGGAGATTCGCTTTTGCTCGATCCGCATCCGCGCCACTTCCGGCCATGCGACCCAACAGGCGCGGTCATCGAGGTGGTCATTTAGTGTGAACCGCGCCGCATAGCGCGGAATGATCATAAGTACTGGCGTCTTCGATTCGGATGCTCTGTCGGGCATGCCAAGGGTTTTCGCTACCTGTCTGGCGTTTCGCCCGGCGATCCAACCGGCGACCCGGTCCACCCAGTCATTGGCCTTGAGGAGATTGAGCCTGCGGCTTTCGCGCTCTCTCGGAGACATGCCGTATATATCCGGCCATTTCAATTGAACGAGAGCAAGAGAGCCCGTCTCTCGATCGAGAATGGCTGCATCCACGTCCGTGATATGGCTGCCGTCGTTGCGTCGTAGTGTCATGCCATGATCAGGTACATGGAAGCGCGGCTCGCCAAAGTGCTTTCTCAGGTCATTGCGAAAATACGCTTCGCGCCCATCCACTGCCTTGTCCCAATCGCGCATGTGTCTCAGTCGTAAGGTCCGTACAAGGCCGCAGACTGGATTGAGGAGACCGCCAAACAGAGGAAGCAGGAACCAGCCATCGCCAACATCGATATAAAAAGGAGCTGGAATCTCATGATGGTGCTGCCATGGACCTATTGACTGCGCATCCAAGGCTAAGTGTGAGATCGTATCCTTCGCATAACCGGGACGATCTCCCGCTTCGATCCACACTGCACGGGCATCCTCCTGAAGCACCGGCACCGTCAGCAAATTGCGAATTGATAGAGCGGGAAACCGCGTCATAAGGCGTGAAGCGTAAGCGACGTGGTTGAATACGCGCTCGAGTGATGCGACGCAAATCGCGCGCCATTCGGCAAACGGTCTGCCACCGATCATAGCTTCGTGAGGCAGTGCTTCGGCCTCGACGCAACCAAGAACTTCGATCATCGCGCGTTGACGGTAGACTTCTCTGAGGTCCTGATGGCCTTCGTAACTGATGAACCATCCGTCATGCACGCTGGAAGTGGCATCTAACAAGCCTTCTATATACTTCCTATCGGGTGGTGGATGCTGCATCAGCGCAATGCGGCGCTTGGTTTCGAGTGTCAACCAACGCCCAGCATGTACGTCCATTAATTCCGCGACACCCGCCTGCATCTCTATCCGTATCGTCGTTGCGTCGACCATTTTGCTTCGCGCCAAGCTGTACCGTTCCATGGCGGCCAAGCGCCGCAAGCGGGCAAGGGTGCCGAACTCGAAGAGCATCGAATCGATCCAGTGGGCAACTTGAGGCGTGGACGGGCCAAAGGGTAATCCTTTGCCGCCCTTCATCAATGGCAAGAAGGTAGCTAGAGCAGACGCAACACCGCTTAGAATTAACTGCAACTCGTCCAGAGAGGCCTCATCCAGAGAATCGGGGCCTTCTCCCGAACAGTGCATAATATAGGCCGCGTAATCAGCGGCGCGGACAATCTCGATGACGGCTTCGCGTTCAAGTCCATTCCACGTTTTGCGAGCCTGCGCCCGAAGCTCGTCAAACTTCGTCTGCAAGATAGGTTCGGCAACGCCTGTCATTGGCAAAATCCAATGGAGTTTTGAACTGCTACCAGCTTGACTGGCGGGGACAGTCTGAGTCTGGCGGACGTCGGGCTGCTCAATCTATTCCTATATGAAGACGTAACCGATCCGTGCCGCATGGCCAGAATGTGCTGCACGCAGTGAAGCAGTCGGCATTTCGCGCAAACGAAACCACGGTACGACCCAATCAGGGATCGCATCAATCGGGCCTGCCACCTTGTATCGATAGCAAAAAATCAAAGCGGCATCCTGTGCCGCAAAATCCGGCGCGGGCCAGCGAAGATGGATCAATGGAAGGCAAGCGAATGAATCGCCGTTGGGCTTTCTGTGCGGACCCAGAGCCGCGGGAACGATAAGGCCGCCGACCAGCAACGTATTCACGCGATTGTTTTGAGCCACGTCACACGCTGGCGAAATCTCGACCAGAACCGGCCATGCGTCTTTAAGCCAGTCATGCCATTTTGGTTGAGTGGATTTCAAAGACGTGCAGACGTCCATGAACGATACGAGATCACCGCCATATAGATCGCCGAACCTCCTCACATCGCTCAAACGATAGACAGTCCCGGGCATGAACGGGGTCGTGTCCGGTGACGCCGACGCCGTTAACAAGAGACCGTTCATTTGAGCCGCAAAGTCCGCCGGGGCCGCTTTTGGAGGCTCAGTTGCGAGCCACTTTCCGTGTGCGGCGAGAGCTTTAGTATCCGAATTTTCCAATTGATCTATGAGCAACTGGGTAAGGACGGTGATCAAGTGACCTGGGGCCGTTGCGGCCGAAAGGTCACCTTCTCCTTGTGCCTTCGCGAGACGTTGCATCGCGTCGGTCAGGCTCTCGGTCAATTTTGTTCCGGCCTTGTCGGCCGATACTGCCGCTATTGCGGTCAGTCCTTCGCTGACTCCCATGCAGGCATCCCGCACCGTGGAATCCCATGTCCAAAGTACCTCTACCGCGGCCTGATCGGTGAGCGCTTTTTCGATTTCAGTACGCAATTCACCCGTCCAATCCTCCGGGCGGGCATCCGGCATTGGTTTTGGCATTTCCACGAATATGAGCTTTCCCTTGTATCCCGGCTCTGCCCTCAAAAGCGTCTTTTTGAAAAGTTCGGCCGCAGTTTCATCGCCACCATCCGGCACTTGGGCGTACTTACTCCAGATGACAACGACAATCGGCGCTGTTTGCGTGGACACAAGCTTAGTAAAGACATTTGCGGTGTGGGAGGCCGCCGTCTTTCCTACGGAGTTGTTCAAATGCAGATCGAGAAAAATCAGTTGAAGGCGTTTAAAGGGCTGCGCCGGAAGAGCGGAGATTTCGTTTCCGAGTATATGGATGCAACTGACATAGAGATTGTTTAAGGCGGCAAGGATCGGTCCGTATTCCTTCGGGTCGTCGTCAACGACGCAGACCGAGGGCGAAGCGAGTTGATTTATCATGGTCTTTCCAAGAATTGTAGAGCGACAACCGCTCCGTCAATCTGGTCAGGAAGATCGACATCGCCTGCGCCGGGGAAAACTATCTGCCCCTTGTTTACGCGCATAACCTCGCTGACGATGTACAAGCCAAGGCCCATGCTGCCTGCCCGTCGAGTGAAAAATGGTGCAATCAAGTCTTCAGGATCATCTTTGCCGAAGCCTGGCCCGTTGTCTCCGACTACAATGGCCGGGCCGTGCTCCAGCTCTCTAGTGGTGCCTATATAAACATACTTTTGCTTCGGGCTTCGTATCTCAAGCCAGTGGATGCTGTTGTCAATCAGGTTATTGATCGATGCAATCAGCATTTGCTTGGAGCCTTCAACTTTGAAATCGGGACACCCCTCATCCATGCCGTTTAGCAGGGTGATACGATGTGTCTTCAACCTAAATTCGACGCTGAAAAGCGCCTCCTTGATAAGGACGCCGGCCGAGGTCTTTCCGGGCGTTGGGTTCTTAAGAAGGTTTGTGATCGGGCGCATAGCCCGATACAGTTGATCCACAAGTTCTTTGATTTTTTCAGCATCCGCCCCCTTATTTGTTGCGGCGCGCAGCTCATCCAATATTTTCTCTGCCCCATGCAGCATCATTCCAATCGACAGGCCTGGAACGGCGGCGTGCAAGAGCTGATCGCGATAGATTTCCATTTCCTTTTCAGCGGCCTTCAGCTTCGGCTCGACTTCTGCGAGGACATCTTTGCCTTTGCGTTCCAGCACTTCGCGTACCTCAGCAAGCTTTTCAAAAACCCGCTTGCCGGTACCTTTGCCGAGGACTTCCCGAAGCCTGCGTTGGTCCTTAGTTTTTTCCGCCTCGATTTGCGTGAGCATGTTGATCACCGCGGAGCGGAAATCTTCGAAGGCCTCGTTTTCTATGAACCCTTCGCGGTTCGTCTTTTCCCGTAGGTCACCGCTTTCGGTCGCGTCGAGCCGTAAGGCGCCGAGAATCTGGTTGTTACTTGTGCGGGCAGTCGGCGTGTTGACACGGCGGATGTCGAGATTGAGCCAATCGTTGCCGGGTTCTCCGAAGTCGTAGACTCGGATGCCGTCGCGATAGATACGAATGCCTCCGTTCTCATCCAGATAGTCTTTGAGTCCTTTTACATCGTCGGTTACTTCACGAAGAACCGCGGGATCGCGGTCAAAAAACCAGAAGTCGAAACTCACTTTACCGATCTTATGCTTTGAAAGGTCGAGCGGTTCACTCTTTCTGCTGTTTTGAACCTTCTTCTCCAACGCAACTTTCCTACCCTTTTCTGTTGTTTTCGCGAGTTGCTTTGAATACCCGCGTGGTGGTGTGAAAGTGTAGTCAAACGTTCCGGACTGCGCTTCGAATGATCCCCGTACATGATAGATGGCGCACTTGTTGGCATCTTCGGCGGTGAAGAGATTTTTGAGCCAATCCTCATGATGAGGAATCGACAGCAACACTTCAAAGTCTTCAGGCCCACGGAATGGTGAGCAGAGGCTATTGACTGCGCGGTGAAGGCGTCGGGCCTGACCACGGTTCCAGGCCTCTCGCAGGCGGGTTATTTCGAAGCAAGTGCCGTGCTGATTGCCTTTGAATGTTTCCGGATCGCGCGTTTCAAGCTCAATTCCTGCACTTTCCAGATCGTCCGCGTTTTCGATCTTGTCCCAATCAAAATCCAGAATAAGTTCCTCTCCCCCGCGCTTCCGCGTGATCAGGCGGATAGAGCGGCCAAGCTTGTGAGCAGATAGGCGGCCGAGACCTTTTTCCCCGAGTGGGAACCGATGAAATTTCTTGGTGCGCTTATCTTCCTGCCGTTGTAGCGCGCGGAAATCGGTCGCGATCATCATCCAAACGTTGCGCAGTGTTTCCTCGTCCATCCCCACGCCGTCGTCTTCGACGGTGATCGACGCTTTCGACGGATCTGTCGGGTGTTCAAGTGTGACGGCGCAGACGGTAGCATCGGCATCATATGCGTTCTTTACCAACTCGAAGACCGCTAGGTTGGCGTCCTTGATAAGCTGATCACCGAGCAGAGTCAGAAGGCGCGGCCGCACCTTGAAAACCAGCTTCCCGCTCTTACCTTTTTTTCGGACCGCAACGGCCATGGTCACCCTGAAGTAATGGTCTTGACAATCGCCTCCATCACCGGCGGGCAAACGCCGTTGCCGAGGATTTTAATGTTCTCCCGTCGCGTGCCATGGTTCAACAAAAAGTCGGTTCTGAACCCCATGGCTCGTTTCAGTTCCGGTACCTGTAGCATGCGCATCTGGTGGCCGTCATCGCCCGGTTCAACCAGAGCGAAACGATCGATAGTCGTTATGGTTCGCAGAGGGCAGTCCAATCGTTGCCAACCGCCGCCGCCGTCCGTTCCATAGTAGACTAGTAAAAAGCTTACACCTTTACCCACTTCCGCAAAGGCCCTTTCGGCCCGCTCCAGTGTTGGCTTTGCCCGCCTCGGGCTGAAAAGCTGTGTTGTCTCCCAGGTACCCGGCGGGTCGAGGATATCACTGACGATCCTGCGCTTGCGGCGCGGCCGCTTGATTGCAGTTACAGGCCCCTCAAGGTCACAGACTAGAAAAAGCCGCCGGCGTCTCTGGGGTACCCCGAAGTGGGAGGCGTCCAGGACAAATTCGGTCAGGTGATAACCAATATCCTTAAGCGCCTGCTTAAGTTCGCCGTAGCGAGACCACGGGCGCATATGGACGACGTTCTCCAGGATTAGCCAACGCGGTCTGAACTCCCTGGCAAAGCGCAGGGCTTGCATGGCTGTGGCACGGCTCTTTTCCGACCGCGGAGCCGAACCTTTGGCGCAGGTATGATTGGTGCATTCGGGCGACGCCAGAAGCAGGTCAATGTCCCCGATGGAGTCGTGAAGCTTTCGGGGGTTGATATGTTCCAGCGCCTTTGTGATGGTAATGGCCTCAGGGAAATTTTCTTCATAAGTAGCCGTTGCTACTTCACAAAGATCAATACCGCAGACAATTTTGGCTCCGGCGTTGCGTGCACCGTAGCTGCCGCCGCCGCCACCGCTGAAAATGTCGAGTGTCCTGGTCATTCCGCGCCCCAACCGATGAAAACGCGGGCCAGGCTACCAGGTCGGATTTCGTCTGACCAGGCACAAAATGGAGCCAGACTATGGATGTTTTGAATCCACGGCAAAGAAGCCACTGTATGTCCCAGATACGAGGCCGAGACACTAAGCCCGAAATAATACTCCGCAAGGCGCTCTGGTCAGCCGGGCTCCGCTACCGCTTGCATCACCAAGTGACAGGGAAGCCCGATGTTGCTTTCCCCCGGTCCCGCGTTGCTGTGTTTTGTGACGGATGCTTCTGGCATGGCTGCCCGGTCCACAGTGTGAGCCCGAAAACGAATTCTTCTTTTTGGAAAACCAAGATTGAAAAAAATAGAACAAGAGACGAACGGGTTACCGCAATGCTGCGAGATGAAGGATGGACAGTCATCCGGTTTTGGGAACATGACATCAAAAGCCATCCAGTGAAGTTGGCGGGCCATGTTAAACGTGTTCTGAGAAAGGTAACCCGGCGTGGACGCGAGCCGTAAGGAAGAATTGCGGGCAACTGATCTTCTGGTCGATGCCATCCATCAAAGCGGGCGCAACGGAAATGCTTCCGATGATCCGCAGTGCCGGATGGAACCACTTGAGAACCCTTTCGGGCCAAGAGTGTAACCCATGTCTCCGGAATAATCCGTAACCCATGTCTCCGGTATGGACCGCGAAAATTTGGCGCGCCCGAAAGGATTCGAACCTCTGACCCCCAGATTCGTAGTCTGGTGCTCTATCCAGCTGAGCTACGGGCGCGCATTGGGATAAGCGACGGCAGGGCCGTCCGCGGGCGCACTCTCTAATACGGCTTTCCCACAAAGGCAAGCGACGCTTTTCGCGGGGGGCATTCCCGTAAAAAGCGATGGATATCAACGCCTTTTGTCGGGCGTGCCGAGCCCTGCCTTGCGCAGGGCATCGGCCAGGGCGCCGCCGGACGAAGTGTCCTTTCCAGGCCTGGGGCTGGCAGCCATGGCGCGCTTCGGCGCACTGCGGTCGCCGCCGCCGGCCGGCCGCGCCGGCTGGCTGCCCACCTCGTCATCGAGCCTTAGCGTCAGGCTGATGCGCTTCCGCGGCTTGTCCACCTCCAGCACCTTCACCCTGACGATGTCGCCGGGCTTCACCACCTGGCGCGGGTCCTTCACGAAGCTCTTCGACATGGCCGAGACATGCACCAGCCCGTCCTGATGCACGCCCACATCGACGAAGGCGCCGAAGGCCGCGACATTGGTGACGACGCCTTCCAGCACCATGCCGGGCTCCAGATCGTTCAGCGTCTCGACGCCGGCCTTGAACTCGGCCGTCTTGAAGGCGGGCCGGGGATCGCGTCCCGGCTTCTCCAGCTCGCGCAGGATGTCGGTGACGGTCGGCAGGCCGAAGCGCTCATCGACGAAGGCCCTGGGGGCGAGACCGCGCAGCACCGGCGCATTGCCGATCAGGAGCTTGATGTCGCTCTTCGTCGCCTCGATGATGCGGCGCACGACGGGATAGGTTTCGGGATGCACGCCCGAGGCATCGAGCGGGTCATCGCCCCCGTTGATGCGCAGGAACCCGGCGCATTGCTCGAACGCCTTGGGGCCGAGCCGCGGCACGTCCTTGAGACCCTTCCGGCTGGCGAATTTTCCATGCGCGTCGCGATGGGCGACGATGCCCTGCGCCAGGGATTCGCCGATGCCTGAAACCCGCGCCAGCAGCGGCGCCGATGCCGTGTTGAGGTCGACGCCGACGCCGTTCACGCAATCCTCGACCACCGCATCGAGCGAGCGCGACAGTTTGTATTCGCTGAGATCATGCTGATACTGGCCGACGCCGATCGATTTGGGATCGATCTTGACGAGTTCCGCCAGCGGATCCTGCAGCCGCCTTGCGATCGACACGGCGCCGCGCAAGGTCACATCGAGGCCGGGCAGTTCTTCCGAGGCATAGGCGGAGGCTGAATAGACCGAAGCGCCGGCTTCCGACACCACGACCTTGGTGAGCTTGGGAAGGCTGAGCCGCTTGACCAACTCGCCGGCCAGCTTGTCGGTCTCGCGCGAGGCGGTGCCGTTGCCGATCGCGATCAGCTCCACCTTGTGCTCCAGCACCAGCTTGCCCAGGACGGCGATCGCCTCGTCCCAGCGCTGCTGCGGCTCATGCGGAAATATCGCCGTTGTCGCCACCACCTTGCCGGTGGCATCGACCACCGCCACCTTGACGCCGGTGCGGAAGCCCGGATCGAGGCCGAGCGTCGGGCGGGCGCCCGCCGGCGCCGCCAGCAGCAGGTCGCGCAGATTGCCGGCGAAGACGCGCACCGCTTCCTCCTCGGCCGCGGTCCACAGCCGCAGGCGCAGATCGATCGACAGCGTGATGAAGATCTTGGTGCGCCAGGCCCAGCGCACCGTCTCGGCGAGCCATTTGTCGCCCGGCCGTCCCTGGTCGGTGATGCCATATATGCGCATGATGCGCTGCTCATAGACGCTGACCGTAGGCCGCGTCGCCGGATCGTCCTGCTCCACCATGAGGCTCAGCACCTCCTCGCGCTCGCCGCGGAACAGCGCCAGCACGCGGTGCGACGGCATCTTGGTGAAGGCTTCGGCGAAGTCGAAATAATCGCTGAACTTGGCGCCCGCCTCCTTCCTTCCCTCGCGCACTTCGGATTTGAGGCGCGCATTGGCCCACAATTCCTCGCGCAAGGCGCCGATCAGGTCGGCATTTTCGGCGAAACGCTCGATGAGGATGGCGCGGGCACCGTCGAGCGCGGCCGTCACATCGGCGACATTCTTCTCAGGCGAGACATAGGGCTCGGCCACGATCCTGGGATCCTTGCCGGGATCGCCCAGCAGAAGATCGGCCAGCGGCTCGAGTCCCGCTTCCTTGGCGATCTCGGCCTTGGTGCGGCGCTTCGGCTTATAGGGGAGATAGATGTCCTCGAGCCTGCTTTTGCTGTCGGCTGCCATGATCTGCGCTTCCAGCGCCGCATCGAGCTTGCCTTGGTCACGGATGGACGAGAGGATGACCTTGCGCCGTTCCTCCAGCTCGCGCAGATAGCGCAGCCGCTCTTCCAGCATACGCAATTGCGCGTCGTCCAGCGATCCCGTGGCTTCCTTGCGGTAGCGCGCGATGAAGGGCACGGTGGCGCCGCCATCGATGAGATCGACCGCGGCCTGGACCTGCTCTCCCTTGACCTTGAGTTCGTCCGCAATGCGCGCCTGGATGGAAGGAAGCAAGAAACACCTCGTCAAGTGGATAGGGGGAAGCTTGCCGCCATATCAAGGCGCTTCCTTGATTCTTCAAGTGACGCGAGCAGATTGCACACACAACCCCATCTGTCATCCCGGCGAAAGCCGGGACCCCCTGAATAAGACCAACCGGCAATGGCTCGTCATTTTCCGACAGCCTAATGGATCCCGGCTTTCGCCGGGATGACGGAGAGTGGGGAGTGCCGTCGCATTCGCGCTTGCACCCAACATGCGATTTACTTCGCCAGCTCCGTCAGTCTGGTCTTCGCCATGGCCGCATGCGCACCATCCGGAAACTCCACCAGATAGGCTTGCAAAAGGCGCCGGTCGGCCGACAGCCCAACCCTGTTCCACAACGCTTCGTCCAGGAACGCCCGATCGACGGCGGGCCCTCCGCGGAATGTGCGGAATTGCGGCGCGGTCGGACGCGAGTCACTGCGGTCATTCGCCGACTCGTTTTCCAGGATTGCCCTTGCCACGATGGCTCTTGCATAGACATCGCCATAGAGTCGCCGCTCGTCGCCTTTCGCCATATCCAGATTGCCCAGCGCGATGTCATAGGCATCGAACGCTTTGAGCCAGGCCCTTTCGGCAAAATGGGCGTCGCCCAGAGCGGTCATGAGCTGCCAGGGTCGGGAGATTTCGGACAGCGTCTGAAGCTCGCGCGATGCAAGCGGGCGGCTTTCCGCTGCCGCCTTTTTCTCGATATCGCCCAGCGCGGCCAGCGTCAGATCCCGCGCCAGTCGATAGACATATTCGCCGCGACATCCGGAATTCGCCATGGCCCGCCGCGCAATATGCTTCAGCGTGGCGAGATCGGATCGCTGGGCAGGCGATGCCAGCAGCCGCTGCGCATCGGCATCGACCTCGCTGCAGGTCTCGGCCAGGGCTTCTGTGGAAAAGAAGAGCAGCAATGCTGTCGTGAAAGCGCGGTTCAGCCCTTTCATTCTTGAGCGGCTATTTCCGGCCGCCGCAGGCCCTGTTCGAACGCTGCCATGGTGCATTGTGGTGGATGGATTACATCATATTGTATGGTCCCGGTCACCAAAGCGCCGGGGCGATCGGTTCAGACGTCGCAGCGCGGCACCGGCCGGTCGGCCTCATTCGGCCCGCATCAGGCGTGACCCGGCTGCGGCGCAATCGGCGCCCAGCAGCAATTCGGTCAGGTCGTGGTAGCGCTGGCCGTCAAGGCCGGTGAGCTCGCGGATCCGCTCGATCCGGATATAGATCGTGTTCGGGTGCTTGCCGAGGAGGCGGGCCGCCTTCTGCACATTCATGTCGGCGTCGGCCACGGCCCGCAATGTCTGGACGAGGGCGCCCGAGGCTTTCGTGTCCGCGGCGATGAGGGCTGCGACCCAGTTGGGCGGCGCTGACTTGATATAGTCGGTGCCGCGATGCACCAGGAGGCCCCGGATGGGCAGCTTGGCGAATTGCACCACGCGGTTGTCGACGCTGGCGAAATCGAGCGCGATCGTCGCCTCATGCAGCGCCTTCGGCAGGAACGAGGTCGAGGGATGATCGGCGCTGACGCCGACCAGGACGGCCGGTCCCAGCATGAGCAGCATCGGGTGGATGCGCTCGGCCAGGTTGGCTTGCGGCGCCGTCCAGCCGGATTGCCGGCGGCGCGCCGAGATGACGGCGACCACGGCATTGTTGCGGATGCCGGCCAGCATGCGGATGGACGCCGCCTGCAGCGTCGCCGACAGCGCAGTCACGATGCGCTGCGCCCGGGCGGCACTTTCCATCTCCGCCGCATTGATGGGCTGCACGGTGGCGATGCAATAGGCCTGGCGCTGCTCGAGATAGCCGGCGCGTTTCAGAAGCCTGGCCACGCGGCCGTCGGCTTCGTCATAGCCGTTGAGGAGGATGTTGAACAATTCGCTGCGCCGGTCGCCTTCTTCTTCTGCCAGCGCGCGGATGCGATCGACATAGTTGGCCGTGGCGATGGCGCTCACGGTATTCGTATATTCGGCGATGAAGTCGACCACGGCGGGGAGAGCGTCCAGACCAGACACGCAGGCGGCATCGCCCAGCCACTGCGCCAGGATGCGCTGCAGGCACCGATGGGCATTGAGGCCCGCTTCGAGCGGAAAGCGCTGCGCCGCCCAGCGCTCGGCTTGCGCCGTCACGAATCCGAAATCGCCGATCTTGCCGCCGCTCGTGAGCCGCCGGATTTCCTCGAGATGCTCGGCCCCATGCCGGTCGAGCTCCGGCAGCACATCGGGATTGCCTGAGCTGGAGAAAGCCGGAACCTGCGCCAGCACGGCCTCGCGCAGAAGCCTGCGCGTGCGGTCCATTGTGCGCCCGAGGGCGGCGCCGGCTTGTGGGACGAGGCCCGTCTCGCCGAACCGGGCCAAAGCGTGCCGAAGGGCCTCCGGCCCGGGATCAACTGTCATTGTTAAGTCTTCACAGCAGAATAGCCCAATTTATCGGAAATTCTGCCATGTTCAAGGGCATGGATTAGGGATAGTCGACATTCCGGGATGTGAAACCTGACAATGAAGGAGCAGTGCAATGGCGAAATACCTGTTTGTTTTTCATGGCGCGAAGGCCCCGGCGGATCCCGCCGACATCCAGAAGACCATGGATGCCTGGGGTGCCTGGTTTGGCTCCATGGGGGCCGCGGTGATCGATGGCGGCAATCCGGTCGGTAAATCCTATACCGTCAAGCCGGACGGCTCGCTGGCTTCCGATGGCGGCGCCAACCCGGCGAGCGGCTACAGCCTGATCGAGGCCTCGAGCCTCGAAGACGCCCACCGCAAGGCCAAGGGCTGCCCGATCCTCAAGGCCGGCGGCACGATCGAGATCGCCGAAGCGATCGACATGTAGGGGGTTGCAGCGAGACAAGATGGACAGAGGGGCATGGTTGCGCGCCCCTCTGGCGCGAAATCCTGCGGCGGTGTTACCCGTAAGTTGGTTTGTCGATATTCGGCGGCCCGGCGCTCATAGTGAATACCATGTGGCGCGCGCTTTGCCGTGCTGCAGCACGCGCTTGTCTGCGACCAGCTCGCGCAGACGCACTTTGAGCGTGTTTCGATTGGCGCCGGTGATTGATGCAAGTTGCGCGATCGTCAAGCGTTCCTTCGCCCTCAGTGCTCGGAGGATCTGGATCGATAGTGCCGGCAAATCGGCCTCGTTGCTCCGAGCGACCCGCTCATGGTCCAGTCTCGCCGCAAGGCTATCCTTCTGCTTTTTGAGGCAGCGCAGGAAAAAGCCAGCCCATGGCTCCCAATCCGGCGTTTCACTCTTGAGGGTCGTCTGCGTGCGCCGGAGTGCCTTGTAGTACAGATCCTTGTTTTCCTCGATTACGCGCTCCAGCGAGGCATATGGCACATAAGCATAGCCGGCTCGCAACAAGAGGAGCGTGGTGAGCACGCGCGAGACCCGTCCATTTCCATCTTGAAAAGGATGGATCGCCAGAAACGTGACGATGAAGACGGCGTTGACAAGGAGAGGGTGCAAAGCTTCCTCATCCAGCGCTTTCCGTGTCCAGGCGACGAGCGCCTCCATCTCGTGCGGCGTCTCGAAAGGCGAGGTTGTCTTGAACACGACGCCGATCTCCCGCCCGTCCGCATCGAGCGCCACGACATTGTTGGCGAGCGTCTTGTAGGAGCCGCGATGGCGCGCATCGCTATGACGCAGCAAGGTCTGGTGTAACTGGCGGATATGGTTCTCGGTGAGACGCATGTCGGCGTAGGTCTCGAATACGAGATCCATGGCCTCGGCATACCCGGCCACTTCCTGCTCGTCACGGGTCTTGAAGGACTTGATGGAGATTGCCCGCGAGAGCAGGTCCTCTACCTCGGCGTCTGACAGCTTCGCTCCCTCGATGCGCGTGGAGGAGCCGATGCTCTCGATGGTCGCCACCTTGCGGAGCGCGTTGAGGCGGTCCGGCGAAAGTGTCTTGAGGGCCTCCCACCTCCCTTTGAACTCATCGATTTCTGCGATGAGCTTCACGAGATCGGGACCGAGTATGAGCTTGGGGTCCCTCATGTCCACGGCACTCTCATATCCGATTTCATACCCAATAATACCCGATTGGACCCGATTTTCCACCTCGCCATGGCTGCCAGCTTGCGCGGTCAGCTGCTGCCTCACCGCTTGGTTTTGCACAGATTGACGTTATGAATCATATGGATTGCTAATTTCCGACTAAAATAGTAGGAAATTCTCCGGCCGGCTGGGAATAGCCAAACAGAGCTGAGCGGGGAGAGTGGAAATGCGCCTTAAGAAGTGGGCAAGCGGACTATTTGGACTGATGGGATGTGCCGCCTTGGCGGCGTTGCCGGCTCTCGCCGACCCCGTGACGATCACCGACATGACCGGCCGCACGATCACCCTGGCGAAACCGGCCGAGCGCGTCATCGTCTTCCCGGTTCCCTGGGCCTCCACGGTGATCGCCCTTGATGGCGGCACGAAAAGGCTGATCGCCATGCATCCTGAATCGAAGCTGGCGATCGAGGAAGGCATCCTCGGACAGTTCTTCCCGGCCGCGCATGACATTCGCAGCGACATCATCGCCGGCGGCGCTTCCAAGGGCTTCATCCCGAATGTCGAGGCGGTGGCGGCGCTGAAGCCCGACCTCGTCATCCAATGGGGCAACCGCAAGGACGATGGCGTGACGCCGCTTGCCAATGCCGGCATCGACACCGCCGCGATCGTCTATGGCGCCGAAGAGAATGCCCGGCAGATCATGACGCTGGTCGCCACCGCCACCGGCAATGCGGACAAGCTCGGCATGCTGATGAAATGGCGCGACGATACGGCGAAGGTCCTGAAGGACGGACTCGCGGGCCTCGCCGATGCCGACCGGCCGAAGGTCGCCTATTTCTTCTACACCACGCCCGAATTCCAGACCGAGGGCAAGGGCTCCTATATGGAGTGGCAGATCAATCTGGCCGGCGGGGTCAATGCGGCGAAGGATATCGACGGCTGGGGCGCCGTCGGGCTCGAGCAGATTGCGGCCTGGGATCCGGATGTCATCCTCCTCGGCTCGTTCGAGCCGCAGGTCAGCGTCGCGAAGATCTATGACGACCCGATCCTCGGCGCCACCAGGGCGGCCAAGGCGAAGCGGGTCTACAAGGTCCCCGTCGGCGGCTATCGCTGGGATCCGCCCAGCCAGGATTCACCCCTGATGTGGATGTGGCTCGCCTCGATCCTGCATCCCGATCGCTTCAGCTTCGATGTCCGCGCCGCCACGGCCGAATGGTATGTCAGGATCTACGGCCATGAACCGACGCCCGAGCAGCTCGACCAGGTGCTGCTGCTCGATATGAATGCCAAGGGTGCGGGCTACGACAAGTTCTCGCGCAAGTGAGCCTGTCTTGTCCGCACCGGCTTCGATAGCGGTCGATAAAGGCGGCCGGCGTTACGACGGCGAGCTTCTGTGGCTCGTTGTCTTCGCCGTGCTTCTCGGCGCGGCGATGCTGGGCGGCATCTGCCTCGGCCGGCTGTCGATAGCGCCATCGCAAGTGTTCGACAGCATCACCCGATGGGCGGGCGGCGCGTCGGCGGAGACGCTGGAGGAGCGCATCGTGCTCCTGGTCAGGGCGCCGCGTGTCCTGATGGGGGCGCTGGCCGGCATGGGCCTCGCCATGGCGGGAGCGGCACTCCAGGGCCTGTTTCGCAATCCTCTCGTGTCGCCCGATATACTGGGCATCACGGCCGGCGCTGCTTTCGGCGGCGCGCTGGCGATCCTGCTGGGCGAATCCAGCATGGTCCTGATCGGCTCGGCTTTCGCTTTCGGGGTGCTGGCCCTTCTGCTCGTCGGCTTCATCTCGCGCGTCGACGGGCGCAGCGACACCATGACGGTCGTGTTGGCGGGTGTCGTGGTGGCGGCGATGTTCACCGCACTGGTGTCGTTCGTGCAGTTCGTGGCCGATCCCGATTCCACTTTGCCGGCGATCGTCGCCTGGCTGATGGGATCGTTCGCGTCCATTACCTGGTTCAGGGTCGGCATCGCCACGCTGCCCATCGTCATCGGCGCGTTGGGTCTGATGCTGCTGCGCTTCCGCATCAACCTCCTGTCGCTCGGCGAGGACGAAGCCAGGTCATTCGGCATCCGCGTCGAGCGCGAGCGCTGGATCCTCTTCCTGCTCGTCGCGCTGATCTCCGGCGGCGTTGTGTCGGTCTCGGGCATCGTCGGCTGGGTAGGCCTCGTGATTCCGCATGCGGCGCGTCTCCTCGTCGGCCCGGATCACCGCATCCTCGTTCCGGCCTCGGGCCTGCTCGGCGGCGCCTATATGGTGGCCATCGATACGGTCGCGCGCAACGCCACGGCCGCGGAGATACCGCTCGGTGTCCTCACCGCCGCCATCGGCGCGCCCATTTTCGCGATCCTGCTGCGGCGCATGTACTACACCGAGTCGCGACGATGATCGGCCTGCGCGCGGCGGGAGTGCGCTTCGGCGAGCGCTGGATCTTCCGGCGCCTCGACTTCGCGCCGGATGCCGGCCGCTGCGTGGCGGTGCTGGGGCCGAATGGGCGCGGCAAGACGACATTGATCCGTAGCCTGCTCGGCTTCCTGGCGCTCAACGAAGGCGACCGTTCGGCGCCGCCTGTCGTCGGCTATGTGCCGCAGGCCTCCGCGGCGACCGTCAGCTACCGGGCGCGCGACGTGGTGACGATGGGGCGCGTCGCCAGGCGTGGGCTTTTCGCGACGCCGAGCCGGG
This sequence comes from Taklimakanibacter lacteus, assembly GCA_003576695.1. GTDB lineage: Bacteria > Pseudomonadota > Alphaproteobacteria > Rhizobiales > Aestuariivirgaceae > Taklimakanibacter > Taklimakanibacter lacteus. The sequence goes on along the minus strand of QOZQ01000015.1, from coordinate 141,438 downwards.
ACGACCGCGACGCCGCCGACCGCGCCTTGACGCGCGTCGGTCTTTCGGCTCTGGCGCGCCAGCGTTTCGACCTGCTGTCGGGCGGCGAAAGGCAGCTCGTGCTGCTGGCCCGCGCCCTGGCGACGGACGCCGGCGTGCTGATCCTCGACGAGCCGGCCTCGGCGCTCGACCTGCGCAACCAGGACCGCTTCCTCGGCGTGGTCGATAGGCTGAAAGCCGAAGGCCGCCACACGATCGTCTTCTCGACGCACCTGCCGCAGCATGCGAGCGCCGTCGCCGACGACGCGCTCATGCTCTATGGCGCCGAGGACCACATATTCGGGCCGGTCGGCAAGGTCTTGAACGAAGACAATCTCGGCCGGCTCTACGGCATCCCGGTGCGCATCGTGGAGGTGGAAGCGGCAGCCGGCGGCCGGATGGTGAGCGGCGTGATCCCCGTCTTCGGCGCATCGGTGCCGGCATGAGGCCGCAGGCGCTGTTCATCGAATCGGATGACGGTCCGCCGCCTGAGCCGATCCTGCGACAGATCGAGGCGGGCAGGCTGCGCCTGGTGCGCCAGGTCGATCTCAAGCCCGCCGACCTCGACGCGGCTGACGGCCTCGTTGCGACGATCTATCTCGACCAGATCGATTTCGACATGCGCCGGAGCATGATAGCAGGCTTCCTCGCCAGAGGCGGCCGCATCGTCCTCAACGGCCATGTCGTACGACCGTTCATTGACGGCATGCAGCCTTTCGTGCCGCTCGCCACGCAACGACGGAGCGATCTGGTGCTGCAACGGCTGGCGCCGCATCCCGTCTTCGCCGGCATCGCCGCAGAGGTGCATCAAACGCAGAAGGGCGTCGCCGGCTTCTATGGCCGGGGGCACAACCCGCCTTTGCCGGGTGCCACGCTGTTGACCGGCATAGGCCCGGAGCGGCGGCCGATCGACTGGGAATGGCTTGCCCCGGGAGGCGGCGGTCTTTTCGTCCATTCGGGCAATGACATCTGGGGTGCGGCGGACCAGGCGGGCGTCGATGTCCTGATCGCGGAGCGGATCGTCGACTGGGCGCTCGCCGGCCGCAACGCCGAGGTCGCCGCATGAGCATTCTCGCCGTCAATGCGGGCGCTGCCTACCAGCTCGAGAGCCTGGAAGGTCCGCGCTACCGCCGCTACTTCGACCGTGTGGTCCGGCCGGAAGCGCTCGCCGATACCGATCTCGACGGCTATGGCGCGCTGCTCGTGCCGTGCCGGACGGCGGCCCATCGCATCATGCCGCACAGCGATCGCCTTCGCGCCTATCTCGACTGGGGCGGAACGATCGTCGCGATGGGCGAGTGTCACAGCGAGCGCTGGCTGCCGTCGATCAGCTTCACGCCGGTCGAGACGAATTTCTGGTGGTGGCTGGATCCCAACGGCGATCTCGGCGTCAGGATTGCGGCGCCGGCGCATCCGCTTTTCCGGCGCATCGGGCCGCGCGACGTCGCCTGGCATCTGCATGGTCATTTCGCGACGCCTGCTGGCGCCGAAGTGCTGTTGACCGACCGCGAGGGCAGGGCGATTCTCTATGTCGATGAGGTGACGACGCCGGGCCGCATGATCCTCACCAGCCTCGACCCGCTCTTCCATCACGGCCATTATTTCATGCCGGCCACGACCCGTTTCCTCGACGGTTTCCTTCCCTGGCTCGCCGAGGATGCCGCCGCCGGACGGAGGAGGGCGCGACGGCGCCAGTAGCTCATTTCCCCTCTCGTCCCTTGTCCGTTTTATCCGGCTTTTTGGCCGCCTGTCGTTCCAGGGCGGAGGCTTCGTCCTCCAGCTTCCTGGCGAGTTCCAGAAATCCCTGCTCTGCTTCGGGGGCAGTCAAATCCACGGCGAGTGCGCGAGCCTGTTCTGCGGCGTCGCGAAGCTCCGCGATCTTTGCACGTAGGGCTTTTCGGTCCATTTGCCGGATTAATGGACGTCAACCAGAAATGTTCCGCCAGCACGCTCGCGGCGCGCCTGATTTTTGCGGGTGGGGCCGCTCAGCGCGCTGAAATTTCAGGTTCTGGCCGAATTGTTACAGGCCGAATATAGTGCGGCCATGGCCAAGCCCATGATCAGCCCTGAAGAAGGTACCGGGAGGGCCGCGTGAAACGCGCCTTTCTGTTAGGGCTCACGGCCCAGTTGATCATCACTGGCGCGATTTTTCTTCTTTTTGATGATCAGATGATTCCAATGGCGCGGTCTCCGGTCATTGGCCTCGTCGCGTTGTGTTTGGGCATCGCGAGCGCGTTTTTCGCTTGGAAGGCGACGCCTCACCCGTCCTGGCCGGTCAACATCGGAATGTGGATTGCAGGCTTTCTTGCCATCTACGTGGTTCTGATCCCCTTCTGAGGTGCGCATAACGGCGGCACGATCGAGATCGCGCAAGCGATGGACATGTGAGCTTGAGACCATCACCTAACCGTCAACGGCCTCGTCGGTTTCATTGGCAGCGCCACCCAGCAGCACGACATTGAGCCGGCCGCCCGAGAAGAGCATGTCGTTCAGGGCCTCGATGATGTCCTCCGAGATCACCGCGCCATGGCTGCCGCGTGTCAGGCTCGATTGCGCGGTTCGGCGCATCAGCTCCTTGATGAAGGCGGCACTCACGCCCTTCGTTCGCGCGACAGCTTCGCTGACCAGCGCATCCGGCAGATCGAGGCCGGCGCCATAAAGACGTACCAGCTTTTCGCGGCCAATCTGGTCCGGCAAGGGCACTTCGATCGCCTGGTCGATGCGGCCAGGCCGGCCGGCAAGCGCTGCTTCGAGCTGCTCCGGCCGGTTGGTGGTGAGGACGAAAATAATGTCGGCATCCTCCTTCAGGCCATCCATTTCGTTGAGCAGCGCATTGAGCAGCGGCTCCTCGCAGCCGCGGATCATTTCCCGGCTGCGCGCGATGAGATCGACGTCCTCGATCACGACCAGCGCCGGCTGTAAGAGGCGGGCGAGCGTCATGTATTGCGGCAGAAGCCCCATCTGGCCGGCCGTGATGATCAGCGTCGTGTGGCCGGGAAGATTGCTGGCCAGATAGCGGATCGTATGGGTCTTGCCGGTGCCCGGCGGGCCATAGAGCAGCACCCCCTTGCGGGTGGACTGGCCAAGCTGACGCAGCCTTTCTCGACTGTTGACGAAACCCAGCACATTGCGATCGAGCAGCTGCAAGGTCACATCCGGCAGGATGACGGCCTCCCGTTGCACCGCGGGCAGGCGATGCACGGTGAGACCTTTCGCCCGTCCGTGGTAGTCCGCCTCGCCTTCGAAGGAAAGCACCTTGCCGCGATAGCTGTTCGCCCTGTCGACGGCGGTCTCGAGTGCCTTGAATGAGCGTTGCACGAAGGCTGCGCCCGCTTCCCCGACTGGAACCGCGATCTCGACGCAGGTACCAGCACTCTCGCCATACTCTCGATGGGCGGACAGCACGACGACAAAGCGCAGATCTCCTTCGCGCCTCAGCCACAGGCCATTCTTGAGGCAGCGGACGGGCTCATCCTCGCCTATGTCGACATCCTGGAATTGCGCGGCGACGAGCGAAGCGGCGTCCCGGCCATCCTGCATCAGCCTCGAGAAGGTGAGCGTCTCGTAGCGATGCGGCTCATGCACGCCGAAGAAGCGAATGGGCGAAGCCGGGAACAGCTCATCGATTGCCAGTTGCACATCGGCGCGCATATGTCCCGGAAACTGCCGTGTCGTGGTGACGATCTCTTCCTGGGCCAGTCCGGCGAAATGCCAGCCGATCGCCTCATAGGCGTAATCGAAGGTCTTTCGCCGCACGGTCTCCAGGAGATGGGTGGCGGCAGTCTGAACACAGGCGTCGCAGATCAGTGCCGCATGGCCCCGGAAATGAGGGTGGTCAGTCGCGGCCTCATTGCCGCAAAAGCCGCAACGTGATCCGCCGCTATTCGGCAAGACTGCCGAGGTGACGCGCAGCGGATGACCCGCCGAACGGATGCGCTCTTCTGCCTTGGCCAGCAGAATATCAGCGATCGTGGAAGGGTGGACCGCGCACACCGCCTCGCTATCCTGGCTGATGGCCGTGGTAAACGCTCTCGCCTCGGCTTCAGTCTTGCCGAAAACCGAGCTGAGGAGGTCCACGACGAAGGCCTCAGGCGTCCTTTCGTCATTGTGGAGGATGATCTGCTTATCGCCGATTTCTGCGGTCGTGTTGCTCATAGGACCCATCGCCGTAACAACTCGGAAGCTCCGGCTGCTTATGCCGCAAGTCTGCAACCTCTGTCAAAATATCTCTCGTTTAACAACTTTTGATTGTATTCTTGAGTACTGGGACGGCAGCCAAATTCACAGCCGGAACTTCTCGCGATAGCTCGGATGCCCTCCAGCGGTCTCTGCGAACCACAGAGCCCGCCCGATCGCCCGCGTCAGCGTGTCGGCGGCGATGGCGCCGAGCGCCGCGATCGTGGGCTGCCTTTGCTCCGGCAGCGCCTTCTTGCCCGTCGCGAGCGCGAAGACCGTGTCTCCGTCGAAGGGCGTATGGATGGGCCTTATGGCGCGTCCGAGCCCGTCGCGCGCCATGATGGCGAGCCGCTTCGCCTCGACGCGGGTCAGCGTCGCATCCGTCGCCACCACCGCGATGGTGGTGTTCTGGCCGGGCTTCGGATCGAACTTGCTGTCATGCAGCGGATGCGTGTCGGCGCGGGCGCCGGTGCGCTCCTGCTCTGGGCCCATCTCATCGCCGAGCGCCAGGTCGCGCGCCCACAGCCGTGGGGTGCCGGGAATGACGCAGGAGCCCACCGAATTGACGGCGACGAGCGCTCCGACCGTGAAGTCGCGAAAGCACGAAGACGCGCTGCCGAGCCCGCCTTTAAGTTGCCCGGCAAGTGCGCCGAGCCCTGCGCCCTTGTTGCCCAGCGCGAAATCGGCGGTTGCGGCGGCGAGCGCCTCGCGGCCGAGGTCGCGATAGGGCGGCTCGTCACCGGGCCATTTGGCCCCGCCATTCATGATGTCGAACAGAATGGCCGCCGGCACGACCGGGCAGGGCACGGGCTGCGCGCCGAAGGTAAAGCCGACACCGCGTTTCGCCAGGTCGATGGTGACGGAGGACGCCGCATCGAGGCCGAAGACCGAGCCGCCCGAAAGTATGAGTGCATGCACATGCTCGACGAGATTGGCCGCATCGAGCAGCGCGGTCTCGCGGCTGCCGGGCGCGCCGCCGCCGATCTCGATCGCCGCCACAGCGGACGCATCGGGAAGGATCACCGTGGTGCCGGTAAGCGCCAGCCAGTTCTCGGCATTGCCGATGGTGATGCCCCCGACATCGCTGATGAGGTTGCGTGGACCCTGGACGACGCCGTCGGATTTACGCGTCAAGGGCGGACCTTCGCGCGCCGCGCTTGCCGGTGCGCAACTCGCTCACCCGGTCGGGCAATGTCAGCATGAAGCTGGTGCCGTCCGGGCCTGAGGCGGTGAGCCACAGTTGCCCGCCATGGGCGCGCACCAGGTCGGCGGCGATGGTGAGGCCGAGGCCTGTGCCGCCCGGCCGCGCCGCACTCTGGAAGGCCTCGAACAGCCGGCCGCGCACATGCTCGGGGATGCCGGGCCCGTTATCGGTGACATTCACCGTGACGACCGCCCCCTCGCGCCACGCCTTGATGGTGATGATGCCCTCGCTGACGGCGGGACCTTCGCTCTCGCGTTGCTCGATCGCCTGCGCCGCATTGCGCACCAGGTTGGTCAGCACGCGGAACAGCTGGTCGCGGTCGGCATCGGCCGAGAGTGACTGCGGCACGTTGTTGTAGAGTACTATGCGGTTCGAGGCGTCGACCGCAATGCTTTCGATCACCTCATCGACGAGAAGGGCGAGCATGAACTTGTCGCGCCGCGGCAGCGCCTCCTCGGCGCGGCCGTATTTCAGCGTCTGCACGCAGAGCGAAATCGCCCGGTCGAGCGAGGCGATGAGCTTGGGAGCGAATTTCTGCACCGTCGGGTCGTTCACCATCGACAGCCGGTCGGAGATGAGATGCGCCGAGGACAGCATGTTGCGCAGGTCATGGCTAACTTTGCTCACCGCGAGACCGAGCGCCGCCAGCCGGCTCTTCTGGTTGAGGAGCGAGGAGAGCTCGACCTGCATGTCATGCAACTCATGCTCGGCGATGCCGATCTCGTCGCTGCGTCCGGATGGCTGGATGATGCGCTCGGGGTTTTCGGGCCCTGTGCCGAAGGCCTGCATATTGGCGGAGAGCCTTCGCATCGGCTTCACCAACACTTGATGCAGCGCCAGGAAGATGAGGCAGCCGACGAGCGCGGAGAGGAACAGCGACAGCTTGAAGACATTGAGGGCATAGCGGAACATCGCCGCGCGCAGGGGCGCTTCCTCGAGCGCCACGTCGATCACCTCGCCCGACATGTTGGGTGGGATGTCGGTGACCCCGATGACGCGGCCATTGCCCGAGACGAGCGTGTTGAAGGCATCGACGATCGAGGACACCATGTTGCCGTCGCGCAGGTCGTAGCTCGCATCGATCATGTCATAGCTGTCGCTGCGCAGGATGAGTTGGCGCGAATCGCCCTTCTTGAGGGAGACGACCAGCACGCCGGCGCCGGCGAGGATCTCGGTCTTGAGGTCCTCCGACAGCATCTTGTCGGGGGCGGCCTCGACGGCCAAAGCGGCGATCTCGGCCTGGGCCACCCGGTTCTTGAGCCAGTTGAGGCGGAAATTGGCGATGGACGGCAGGAAGATGAGGATTTCGCCCACCATCACGAAGAGGAGGGTGAGCAACAGGAGCTTGCCCGACAGCCCCTGGAGGAAGCCCGGTGTCCGGTTCGGCGCTGGCTTGGCTGGTTCCGCCATTTGGGCGGCACCCTATCACCTGGGCCCGGATGAGACAAAGTGCTGCTGGCATCCGCGTTAATCCGGCGCGGCCCTTCCCTTTGCGGGCGCAAGTTCCGTAAATACCAGGTTGGGCAAGCGAGCCCGGAAAGTTGTCGGCGATGAGCAATTCCCTGCTCCTCTCACTAAGTCATTGATATTGCTGGGGTGGGGTCTTTTTTGCGAAAATTCCCTGCAAATCCCTGTAAATCCCTGTATTCGGCCCGTCCGGTAGCGGTGGTCACCGGCAAAGATTGACTTTGCCGGCTCTTTCACCCTATATGCCGCGCCATTCCTGAAGCGAGTGAGATTGCCCTCTCGCGGCGCCCTCCGGACCGGCCGCCCGGTCCACGGATTGAGCGCCTATATAGAGGGCTATGACGGAGAACGATTGTGAAGCGCACTTATCAACCCTCGAAGCTTGTCCGCAAGCGCCGCCATGGCTTTCGCGCCCGCATGGCCACGACCGGAGGCCGCAAGGTGATCGCGCGCCGCCGCTCGCGTAGCCGCAAGCGGCTGTCCGCTTAAGCGGGCCGGGGGCATTGAGCCCCAACCGGACGATCGAACGCATTGTGAAGCGGCAGGATTTTCTCGCCGCCGCGAAGGCGAGTTCCTTCGCCGCCAGGGGTGTCGTCGTTCAGATGCGCGACCGCAAGGACGGGAAGCCGGCGCGCCTCGGCTTCACCGTGACGAAGAAACTGGGGCAGGCGGTCACGCGCAACCGCATCAAGCGGCGCCTGCGCGAAGCGGCGCGCCTGACACTGCCCGAGATCGCTGAACCGGGCCATGACTACGTGCTGATCGGCAGGGCCGCAGGCCTCGAAAGGCCGTTTTCAAGCCTTCAAAATGACATTAGGACAGCCTTGAAGAGGCTGCATATCGGCGGACCTGCCGCCAATCGGTGAAACTGCCCATGCAGCATGACAGCAAAAACTTCATCCTCGCCATCGTCCTTTCGATGCTGATCATCATTGGCTGGCAGTATTTCTATGCCAAGCCGACCCAGGAGAGGATCGAAACCCAGACGCAGAGCCAGCAGACGGGAACCAATCCGCAGGAGCAGCCGGGCGCCACGGTTCCGGGCACCGAACAATCGGCCATCGTACCGCGCGCGCAGGCCATCAGCTCGACCAAGCGGATCAGGATCGAAACGCCGGTCATCGACGGCACCATTAATCTGGTCGGCGCCCAGTTCGACGATGTCCATCTCAAGAACTATCGCGAAACGGTAGACCCTTCGAGCCCCGAGATCGCGCTCCTCAATCCCTCGGGCACAGTGGGCGGCTTCTTTGCCGAGCAGGGTTTCATTCCGGCCAGTGGAACTGCGGTCAAGCTCCCCGGCCCCAAGACCGAATGGCAGGCGCCGGCCGATGCGGTGCTCGCGCCTGGCAAGCCGGTGACGCTGACCTGGGACAATGGCGAAGGTGTCGTCTTCACCCGCACCATCTCGGTCGATGATGATTATCTGTTCACCGTCAAGCAGGATGTCCAGAACAAGTCGGCCAACCCGATCTCGCTTTTCCCCTATGCCCGCATCCAGCGCCAGGGCACGCCCAAGGTCGATGGCATCTATGTCCTGTTCGAAGGCCTGATCGGCGTTCTCGACGGCAAGCTCCAGGAGATCCACTATTCCACGCTGAAGGATGCGACGCGAGCGGACGAGAAAAAGATTTCCGCCGAAGCAACCGGCGGCTGGATGGGCTTCACCGACAAGTACTGGGCCGCCGCTCTCATTCCCGATCCGACTGCCGGCATCGCCGCCAGTTTCCAGCATCTGGCGCAGAACGGCGCCGACATCTATCAGAGTGATTATCTGGGCAAGACCGCCATCACGGTCCCCGCCGGCGGTATCGGCTCCTATCAGGATCGCCTTTTCGCCGGTGCCAAGGTGGTCCAGAAGATCAATGCCATTGGCGAGAAGTACAAGCTCGACAATTTCGATCTCATGATCGACTGGGGCTGGTTCTGGTTCCTGACCAAGCCGCTCTTCTGGCTGCTCGACTTCATCAAGTCCTATGTCGGCAATTTCGGCGTCGCTATCCTCATCGTCACCGTCATCGTCAAGCTCCTGTTCTTCCCGCTGCAGAACAAGTCCTACGAGTCGATGAGCAAGATGAAGAAGCTGCAACCCGAGATGGAGAAGATCAAAAAGCTCCATCCCGACGACCGCATGAAGCAGCAGCAGGAGATGATGGCGCTCTACAAGCGCGAGAAGGTCTCGCCACTCTCGGGCTGTCTGCCGATCCTCATCGCCATCCCGGTTTTCTTCGCGCTCTACAAGGTGATCTATGTCACCATCGAGATGCGCCATGCGCCCTTCTTCGGCTGGATCAAGGACCTCTCGGCGCACGATCCGACCACCATCTTCAATCTGTTCGGCCTCATCCCGTGGGACCCCTCGACGGTGCCGGTGTTCGGCCACTATCTGATGCTGGGCGTCTGGCCGATCATCATGGGTATCACCATGTGGCTGCAGATGCGCCTCAACCCGACGCCGCCCGATCCGGTGCAGGCGCAACTCTTCAACTGGATGCCGATCCTGTTCACCTTCATGCTCGGCTCCTTCCCCGCCGGCCTCGTGATCTACTGGGCATGGAACAACTTCCTCTCCATCCTGCAGCAGTCCTTCATCATGAAGCGGCAGGGTGTCGAGGTGAACTTCTTCGGCAATATCCGTGACAGCCTTCCCTTTCTCAAACGCAAGAGCAGCAGCACGGGGACCGGGTGACACAAATTCCCCTCTCCCGTTGCGAAGCAATGGGAGAGGGTGCCCAAAGGGCGGGTGAGGGCTCTTTCTCTCAGCGATGAATGCTCGTTGGGATCGGGGTTTCACTGCGCCAAAGAGCCCTCATCCGGCCTTCGGCCACCTTCTCCCACGCTTCGCGCGGGCGAAGGGAAGTAACGGAGAGAACACCCAGGTGACGGTAGAGTGGAGCACCGACCAGCTCGAAAGAGGCAGGCTACTCTTCGCGGGGCCTGCCTCTTTCGTCATGGGCGTGGCGAAGATCGAGCAGTTGCCGGAGGTGAGGGGCACCGAGATCGCCTTTGCCGGGCGCTCCAATGCCGGCAAGTCCTCGCTCATCAATACGCTGACCGGCCACAAGGAGCTGGCGCGCGCCTCCAACACGCCCGGCCGCACCCGCGAGCTCAATTACTTCGACATCGCCGGCAAGCTGACGCTGGTCGACATGCCTGGCTATGGCTATGCCAAGGCGCCCAAGGCCGAGGTGAAGAAATGGCAGGGGCTGCTCAAGACCTATCTGAGGGGCCGGCCCGGCCTCACCCGCGTCTTTGTCCTGGTCGATGCGCGTCATGGTGTTACGGCAACCGATCTCGAGATTTTTACTCTCCTCGACGAGAGCGCCGTCACCTTCCAGATCGTCCTGACCAAGGCCGACAAGATCCTCGCCAGGGACGAGGCCGCCCTCCTCGAGCGCACCCGCGCCCTCGCCAAGAAGCGCCCGGCCGCTTTCCCCGAGGTCCATCTGACCTCGAGCGTCACCGGGCGGGGCTACCCCGAATTGCGCGCCGAGATCGCAGGCCTTGTGAGCGCGCACAATTGAAGTATAAGCGCATCGGTTTTTTGTTCCGGGACGAGTGAGCCATGTCCGAAGTGTCTTCAACCGAAACTGCCCGTATCCTTTCCGAAGCGCTGCCCTTCCTGCAGCGCTATGACGACCAGGTCGTGGTGGTGAAGTATGGCGGCCATGCCATGGTCGACCAGGAACTGGCGAAGAAATTCGCCCGCGACATGGTGATGCTGAAATTGTGTGGCATCCATCCGGTGGTGGTGCATGGCGGCGGCCCGCAGATCAACCGGCTCCTCGACAAGCTCCAGGTCAAGTCGGAGTTCCGCGAGGGCTTGCGCGTCACCGACAAGGACACGATGGAAGTGGTCGAGATGGTGCTGGCCGGATCGATCAACAAGTCGATCGTCGGCCTTATCCAGGCGGCGGGCGGCCGCGCCGTCGGCATTTCCGGCAAGGACGGCAATCTCCTCATCGCCGAGCGCTTCACCAAGACCAAGGTCAACCCCGAGACCGGCAAGACCGAGAAGATCGATTTCGGCTTTGTCGGCGAACCGCATCGGGTCAATACCGAGATCCTGCAAACCATCATCCATAGCGATGCCATTCCGGTGATCGCGCCCGTCGGCGTGGGCATGGACGGCGAGAGCTACAATGTGAATGCCGACACGGCGGCGGGCGCCATTGCGACGGCGCTGCAGGCCAAGCGCCTGCTGCTCCTTACCGATGTGGCGGGCGTCCTCGACAAGAACAAGGAGCTCATCCACGAGCTCACTTTGGCCGGGATTCCGAAGCTCATCAGTGAGGGCACCATCACCGGCGGCATGATCCCCAAGATCGAGAGCTGCGTGTCGGTGGTCGAATCGGGCGTCGAAGGCGTCATCATCCTCGATGGCCGGGTGCCGCACAGCGTGCTGCTCGAGCTCTTCACCCCGCATGGCGTCGGCACCCGCGTGTCGCGCTCGGGTGTGTGAATTGGGCCGCGGCTTCGCCCATATCGACACCTGGATCTTCGATCTGGACAACACGCTCTATCCGGCGAGCTGCCGGCTGTTCGACCAGATCGATGTGAAGATCGGCGCTTTCGTCTCGAACCTGCTCGGCATCGATACGGCCGAGGCGAGGCGCATCCAGAAGGCCTATTTCTACGAATATGGCACGACCTTGCGCGGGCTCATGAGCGAGCACGAGGTCTCGCCGGACGAGTTCCTCGATTACGTCCATGACATCGATCATTCGCCGGTGCCCGCCAACCAGGCGCTGGACGCGGCACTGCATGGCCTTCCCGGCCGCAAGCTGATATTCACCAACGGCACGGTCGCACATGCCCGGAAGGTGCTTGCCCGCATCGGCGTCACCCATCATTTCGGCGACATCTTCGACATCGTCCATTCCGACTTCATCCCCAAACCCGCCATCGGCCCCTACCGCAAGTTCATTGCCCAGACGGGGATCGAGCCCACAAGCTCGGCTATGTTCGAGGATATTGCCCGCAATCTCGAGGCCCCGCACGAGCTCGGCATGACCACCGTGCTCGTCACTTCGCCCGACAACAAGGATGCCGAGCATCTGAACGCGCTCCATGGCGGGGCAGGCGAGAAGCATGTCCATCATGTGACCGGCGATCTTGCCGCTTTCCTCACCAAACTGGCCGCCGATCGTAATTGACTTCGAGACGCCCCGCGCTAGTGTCCACGCCCATTCGGGAGAACATCATGGCCGATCTCAAATCCACCATCGAAGCCGCCTGGGATGAGCGCGACAAGATCACGCCGAAGACCAGGGGCGCGGTCCGCAAGGCGGTCGACCAGTCCCTCCAGCTGCTCGACCAGGGCAAGGCCCGCGTCGCAGAGAGGCAGGATGGTCAGTGGGTGGTCAACCAGTGGCTCAAGAAGGCGGTGCTGCTGTCCTTCCGCCTGAACGACATGTCGCTCATTGGCGGCGCTCCCGGCAAGGCCAAGTGGTGGGACAAGGTGCCATCCAAATTCGACGGCTGGACCGCCACCCAGTACCGCAAGGCCGGCTTCCGAGCCGTGCCGGGCTGCGTCGTGCGCCGCTCGGCCTATATCGCGCCGGGCGTCGTGCTGATGCCGTCCTTCGTCAATCTCGGCGCCTATGTCGATCAGGGCACCATGGTCGACACCTGGGCGACGGTCGGCTCCTGCGCCCAGATCGGGCGCAATGTCCATCTCTCGGGCGGCGTCGGCATTGGCGGCGTGCTCGAGCCGATGCAGGCCGGCCCCACCATCATCGAGGACAACTGTTTCATCGGCGCCCGTTCGGAAGTCGTCGAGGGCTGCGTCATCGGCGAGGGCTCGGTGCTCGGCATGGGCGTCTATATCGGCCAGTCGACCAAGATCGTCGACCGCGCCACGGGCGAGGTCTTCATGGGCCGGGTGCCGCCCTATTCCGTGGTCGTGTCGGGCAGCCTGCCCGGCAAGCCCTTGCCCAATTCGCCCAATGGCGAGCCCGGGCCCAGCCTCTACTGCGCGGTGATCGTCAAGCGTGTCGACGAGAAGACCCGCTCGAAGACCGGCATTAACGAATTATTGCGCGACTAGGCGGGTTTTTGCCGCTCGATTTACGTTAGGTTTAATCCCGCGCTGTTAAACAGGGCGTCCGCATCCGGGAATGGGGACGATCCATGAATCTGGGTTCACTGCTGTTCAGCTTCGGCGGCCGCATCAGCCGGTCGCAATATTGGTTGGGCTATGGCGTTCAGATCGCCATGGTGGCGTTCGGCTATATTTGCCTTCTCTACGGCACGGAATATCAGAACATTCTGGCGCTAGTGGCCTCGATCCTGGTGCTTCTGCCCACCACGTGGATTGCTCTCGCCGTCATGGCCAAGCGCTATCACGACCGTGGCAAGTCAGCCTGGTGGATATTGATCGTCCTCATCCCGATCATCGGCGGAATCTGGCAGTTCATTGAGCTGGGGCTGCTCAGGGGCGATGAAGGATCGAACGACTACGGTCCCGATCCCTGCCATTCCTTCAATGTGGGCGATGACATCGAAGCCATGCGCCGCCAGGCCGGAGACAGAGCCGGCCTCCCGGCCGGCGCTGCGAACCAGCCGGTCACCGCCGTGGCGAAAGCGCCGCCGCGCTCGCCCTATACCGATGGGCGTCCCGTCTTCGGCAAGCGCGTCTAGCGCATAGCGAAACCAGTTCGTGCCAAACGGCCGGGTTATCCCAGCCGTGATATTCCCGTTTGACCATGCGGCATAATCTCCGATAGTTGCGCCTCGGGGCGTGAGTCGTTCGGGACGGCATGGAAGACATTCGCGCCCGGCCATTGGCCGGGCGCTTTGCTTTCGGATAGATTGCGCCCCCATGGATTCCGACCCGCTGCCGCTTCTCGAAGATCTCATCCGCTGCCCCTCGGTGACGCCCGACCAGGCCGGCGCGCTCGATCGCCTCTCGGCCTTTCTCGGGGAGGCGGGCTTTCACTGCGAAACGCTCATCTTTTCCGAGCCGGGCACGCCTGATGTCGCCAACCTCTTTGCCCGCTTCGGCAAGGGCTCACCGCATCTGTGCTTTGCCGGCCATATCGATGTCGTGCCGCCGGGCCGCCTGGAGGATTGGGCCGCGCCGCCTTTCTCCGCCCATCAGGAGAACGGCATTCTCTACGGCCGCGGCGCCGCCGACATGAAGGGCTCGGTCGCGGCCTTTGCCACCGCCGCCGCCGATGCGGCGCGGGAAGGCGTCTTCGCCGGCTCCGTGTCGCTGCTGATCACCGCCGATGAGGAAGGTCCCGCCATCAACGGAACGCGCAAAGTCCTCGCCTGGATGAAGGAGAAGGGCCATGTGCCCGATCACTGCCTCGTCGGCGAGCCGACTTCGACCGAAAAGCTCGGCGACATGATCAAGATCGGCCGGCGCGGCTCACTGGGTTTCACCGTGTCGATCACCGGCATCCAGGGCCATGTCGCTTACCCGCACAAGGCCGACAATCCGATCCCCAAACTCGCCCGTCTTATCGATCGCCTGTCGGCGCACAAATTCGACGATGGCACCGACCGTTTCGATCCGACGACTCTGGCCGTCACCAGTTTCGATGTCGGCAATCCCGCGGGCAATGTTATCCCGGCGCGGGCCGAAGCACGTTTCAATATCCGCTTCAACACCGAGCATACGCGCGAAACGCTCATCGCCACGGTGGAGGAAATCTGCCGGGGCGTTGAAAGCGAGTTGGGCGGCAGCTTCGCTCTCGACATTCCGCCGGGAGCCGATGCCTTCATCACCGAGCCCGGCGCCTTTGTCGGCGTGGCGCTCGATGCGATCGCGGCCGAGACCGGTCTCGTGGCCAGGCTCTCGACCTCGGGCGGCACATCCGATGCCCGCTTCATCAAGGACTATTGCCCGGTGCTGGAATTCGGGCCGCTCAACGCCACCATCCACCAGGTCAACGAGAATATCGCGATCGCCGACCTGCGCAATCTGGCCGCCATCTACCGCACCATCATCGAGACTTATCTCGGGCGGGCGGCGGCGTGACGCTGGTTCAGGAAGGCATCGCGGCCATGCGTGGGTGCTGGCGCCTGATCCGCCGCGATCCGCGGGCGGATGAGGATTTCAACCTCACCATCGACGGCTTCTGGCGCTCTTTCGCCGTGGTGGTGCCGGTGCTGGTCCTTGCCTATCCGATGTTTCTCTCGGGACACGAGCAGAGCGTCGCCCAGAGCCTGGCGAATGGCGAAGCAGCACCGGAGCTCAGGCTTGGTGTCAGCTATTTCTATCTGCTCGTCGGCTTTGCGGTCTGGCCGCTGGCCGCCGCACTGCTCGCCAGGCTGTTCGGGCTCAGCCAGAACTATGTCCCCTATATGATCGTCTATAACTGGATGAACGTCCCCACCATGGCTCTGGCGGTCATTCCCAATCTCCTCCATCTCATGATGGGATCGACCTTGCTGCCCGGCCTGCTCGGCATGCCCGTCTTTGGCGTTCTGCTTTATGTCAGCTGGTACATCGCCAGAACCTGTTTGCGCACCACCGCTGCGGTGGCGCTGGCCTTCCTGCTGACCGATCTGGCGTTGACATTTGGGCTGAGCGTGCTCTCGCGATGAAGTTCCTCTGGAATTCCGCGCTTGGGCTCCTGATCGTCACCGGAGGGTTGCTGGGCCTGACCTTGCCTTTCGGCAAGTTGGCGACGGGGAATGGCGTTCCGCCGATGTTGTGGGCCTTCGTCATCTCCTGCGGCGCGGGCGGCGTGCTCTTCCTTGTGCTGCTGGCGCGCCGCCGGCTCTTCGCGCTCACGTTCCATCGCCTGCGCTATTTCGTCATTGCGGCGGCAATCTCCTATGCCATCCCCAATCTCCTGATGTTCTCAGCCATTCCGCATCTGGGGGCGGGCTATGCCGGCATCATGTTCACTTTGTCGCCGGTGATCACGCTGGTCCTGTCGATCCTGCTCGGCGTGCGCCGGCCGAATCTTCTGGGCATTCTGGGCATTGCGGTGGGCTTTGTCGGCGCCGTCATGGTGGCGCTGACACGCGGTGAGGCAGGAAGGCCCGCCGATCTGTTCTGGGTGGTGATCGGCCTGCTGATCCCGGCCTTGCTCGCCGCCGGCAATATCTACCGCACCTATGACTGGCCCAAGGATACGGGCCCGATCGAGCTTGCCGCCGGCAGTCACCTTGCTGCTGCGCTGATGCTGCTCGTGGGTCTGCTTGTGCTGGGCGAGGGTGCGTCCTTCGCGCTCCTGCCGTCCATACCCTGGCTGGTGCTGGCGCAGGTCGCGTCCGCCTCGCTGATGTTCGCCTTCTTCTTTCGGCTCCAGGCGGTGGGCGGTCCGGTTTATCTGAGCCAGATTGGCTATGTTGCCGCCGCTATCGGGCTTGCCTCGGGCGTTCTGTTTCTTGGCGAGCACTACCGGCTACTGACCTGGCTCGGTGCGGCGATCATCGTGATGGGGGTCATCATGACCACCAGGGCCCAGTCTAGTAATCCACGCGCATGAGATAGAGCCCGGTCGGCGGCGCCACGGGCCCGCAGCGGGTGCGGTCGCGGGCCGCCAGCGCCTTGCCGATGTCGCCAATCTGCCATTTGCCTTCGCCGACCAGCTTGAGCGAGCCCACCATCGAGCGCACCTGGTGATGAAGGAAGGAGCGGGCCTCGACGGTCACGTCGATCATGTCACCCGTCCGCGTGATGTCGAGCCGGTCGAGCGTCTTGACTGGCGACTGCGCCTGGCAGGCGGCGGCGCGGAAGGTGGTGAAGTCATGCTTGCCGATGAGCGCTTTCGCCGCCTCATGCATGGCCGCATGGTCAAGCCTTACCGGATGCCACCAGGCCTTGCCGCGCTCGAGCGCCAGCGGCGCGGGGCGGTTGGCGATGCGGTAAAGATAGCTGCGCCGGATGGCCTTGAAGCGGGCGTGGAAATCCCCATCCACGGCCTCGACCTGGAGCACGCTCACCGGGTGCGGGCGCAGATGCGCGTTGAGGGCGTTGCGCAGGACCCGGGAATCCCATTCCCGGTCGAGATCGACATGCGCCACCTGGCCCATGGCATGGACGCCGGCATCGGTGCGCCCCGCCGCATGGATGGTGGGCCGTGTTCCGCTCAGCGCGAAGACGGCATCTTCCAGGACACCCTGGACGGTCGTCACATTGGCCTGCAGCTGCCAGCCGGCGAAGGGACCGCCGTCATATTCGATGGTCATCTTATAGCGCATCAAGGCGCTATATGCCCGCTCAAGGCCGAAATGCGAAAGGGATTATTGCTTGGTCTTGTTGACCGTGAACTCGCCCGCCCGGATGCGTTCCGGCAGGCGCTCAGCGAGCTTGGCGACCGGCTCCTCGCCATAGGTGGTGATGAGATCCGACATGGCCGCGAAGATCGCTGCCGTCGCGATGCAATCGGGATCGATGCCGTCATAGACGGCTTCTTCCCAGGCTTCCATGATGTAGCGCAGCGCCACATATTTAGGCTCGGCGCCGGGGGCGGCGGCCTGTGCTCGCGAAGTCTCTTTGTCCATCACCCATCCACCTGAAGCCGGCATCTGTTCCACCGATGCCTGCAAGCCCGCCAACCGAATCAGCACAATTTGAAATTTATCAGAGCAATGCGGCAGGACTACCGCATCCTTAGGAAAGGGTTAACGCCGGCATCCTTTTTTGAGTCAACTCGTTAACAATTGCCAGGCCACGTGGATATAGGCGGCGGTCCCGGGCGTCATGTCGAGAGCATCGAGCTCGTGGCGCTCCGCCCACCGGACCTTCGTTACGTCATCGCGGGCCACGGCCTCGCCCCTGCGCCAATGGCCGGTGAAGCAGGCGATAGCATAATGGGCGATGGCGCGGCCGGCCTTGTCGCGCATGATGGCATCATCGATATCGACCAGCCGGACAAGATCGGCCTCGATGCCGGTCTCCTCGAGAAGCTCGCGCCGCGCCGCCTCGCGCACCGTCTCGCCGAATTCGAGCCCCCCGCCCGGCAGGCTCCATTTGCCCTTCCACGGCTCCTTGCCGCGCTCGACCAGGAGGACCTTGCCATCCCGCCACACACAGGCGCTGACCCCGATTCTGGGAATTCTGGGCTCGCTCATAAGGGCACAGTGCCGATGATTTGATTGATGAGGTCAATAACCATAGCGCGGTAGATTCGTACCAGTGGTGCCGACAGCTGATCGCAGGCATCACGGCCAAGGTTCAGCAGACTGTCGCCCTCTGGCGTGCGGATATCGCAGATTAACCGTTTGATATTGGCGTCCGCGACGCATGCCTTGTCGCGGCAATACAATGTTTCCTCGCGAATGAGCTGTGCCCCTACATATTGGAACGCCAGTCCATCGAAATCCTCCATTTCCTCATCGTTGGCCGAGAGGAGTTTGCGCAAATACGGCCTGACTTTTTCGCGATCCGCGTAGAAATCCGCCACAGCGAGCAATCGGGCTGCCGCGCCGCGCCTGTCGCCCGGCCATCTGGTCTGCCGCCACTCCAGATACTCGGCAATGTGGAGTGGGAGATAGGCCTCAACGACGCCTCCATCCAATGCCGGTCCAACTTGGTACTTCACAAGGTCAGGGGCTTTGATCAACACGTCCCAGGCACTAACGTAGCTCGAATAGCGGGAATAGGACGAATTGCTCACGATTTCGGACACATACTTGCTGTCCACGATTTTCGTGAAGAGGAGTGTGTAGAGAAGCTGCGCGCTGTGATTGCCTGCATCAGCGGCGGCGAGCAGCTTTTCCGCCTGGGCACGAGCGTTCTCGTTCGATTCGCTGGTCTTGAGCGTGGCGAGATAATCCACGTAAAGCCGGATATCATCCGAGCACCGATCGGCGCGCGGCATTTTCTCAAGCGCCCAGCCACTTGCATCGAAGGATTTTAGGGCGTCCCGGCATTGCTCTTCTTGCGAGCCTTCGGCACGTGCATTCCCAAAGACAAGCATCGCAGCGAACAACAGGCACAAGGAGAACGGTGCCACATTTCCGGCGAGAAGACGCCTGACGCTGATAATCATCCTGAACACATCGCCTCCAACGGCGGAACGGTCTCATCTTTATACAGAAGGTTTGGCCTAGCAAGGAGGGCCCCTGTTAGACTCCCAAATGGGATGACGCGAAAGGAATGTTGGATTACCTTGTCTGCGCGACTCAACAGAGGCGTGTCGCTGAACAGGCAATGAGGGAGATGACGGATGGCAGACAACAAGAAGGCCCGCGGCAAGGCCGACCGCTCGAAAGTCTCGAAGAGCGAAGGCTATGAAGTGGCCTATTTCGCCAGGAAGCACGGCATCACGGCGGCACAGACGCGGGCGCTCATCGACAAGCACGGCAACAACCGCGACACGCTGAACAAGGCTGCGGGAAAGCTGAAAAAGAAGAAATAGAATGGCCGGTCCGCCGCGGGCTCTGAGGGGGCCGCGACGGGAAGAGGAGCCTGTCATTCGCCGGGGGCGGGCGCTGCAACCGGTGCAAAGTTGCGACGGCCTTTACCGGCGAGCAGGGGGTAGCCCAGTGTCGCCGCCGTGAAGGCCGTTATGCCGGCGGCGAGCGATACCCAGAAGCCGCTTGCCGGGCCATAGGCGTCGATGACATAGCCCGAGGTGAACGAGCCGAGCGCCATGCCGATGCCGATCCCGGTGACAGCCCAGGTGATGCCTTCGGTGAGCTTGGCGGCAGGGATGCGCTGCTCGATCAGGCCGAAAGCGATGATGAAGGTCGGCGAGATCGAGGCGCCGGCCATGAACAAGAGTGCGGCCAGCATCGGAATATTGGCGACGAAGAGCAGCGGCACGGTCGTAAGCGCCGCGACGAGATTGGCAATGGCGAATTGCTGCGCCAGGCTCGCCTTGAGCTTCAGGACGCCGAAGACCAGCCCGACCACCAGCGAGCCCCCGGCATAGCCGGCGAGGATGAAGCTCGCAGCGGCCGGTTGCCCGAACATCTTGCTGAGGGCGATGACGGTGACCTCCGCCGTGCCAAACAGCGTGCCGACGGCGATCAGCGTGAAAGTGATGAGTTGCAGCGGCCGCGACCAGATGGCCGATGCGCCGTCCGATTTCTCGATTGCGTGGATCTTCGGCTCGGTCGCCTTCTGGATGACGAACAGGATGGTGCCGATCGCAAGAAAGAGCGTGCCGGCGAGGATGCCCGCCTCGGGAAACAGGACGACGCTCAAGCCGACCGAGAGCACCGATCCCGCCATATAGACGACTTCGTCGGCGATCGATTCGAAGGCGAAGGCGGTATTGAGCTGGGGCGTGTCACGATAGATCTCGCTCCAGCGCGCCCGGACCATGGCCGGCATGCTGGGCATGAGGGCGGCCGCAATGGCGAAAATGAAGAGCGTCGGACTCGGCCAGTGCAGATGAGTGGCGAGGAGCAGCAGGGCGAAGGCGATGACCGAAAGGGCCGTTGCCGGGATAAGGATGCGGGCTTGGCCCCGGCGGTCCACGAGGCGCGAAACCTGCGGCGATATCAGGGCATTGGTCAGGGCGAAGGTGGCTGAAACGGCGCCGGCCAACCAGTATTCGCCATGCGTCTGGGAGAGCATGGCGACGATGCCCATGGGCATCATGGCAAGCGGCAGGCGGGCAATGAATCCGGCGCTGGCAAAGCCCGCAGTGCCGGGCTTCCGGAATATCTCACGATAAGGGTTGGACATCACAAACTCCTGGAATCTCGCAAGGGAATGATTTACATACGCAGCGTATGTATTCGGATATAATGGCATACGCCGCGTATGTCAATTGACATACGTTGCGTATGCGATTGGAAGGACGTAATGGCGCATAGACCGCGCGCGGAAATGATTGCCGAGACCCGGGCGAAGCTCGTATCGGCGGCCCGCGCCGCCTTCGGCAAGGTGGGCTATGCCGAGGCATCGATGGATGACTTCACCGCGGGCGCCGGCCTGACGCGGGGCGCCCTCTATCACCATTTCGGCGACAAGAAGGGCCTGTTCCGGGCGGTCCTGGGCGAGATCAATTCAGAGATGATTGTCCGGCTGAACGAGGTGTCACGCAAAGCGCCGACACGGTGGCAGGGTTTCGTCGATGAATGTGTCGCTTATGTCGAGATGGCGCTCGAGCCGGAGATCCAGCGCATCGTGCTGTGCGACGGCCCGGCCGTCCTCGGCGATCCCACCCAGTGGCCGGGCCAGGACGACTGCATCCGGGTGATGAGCCGCAATCTGCAGAAATTGATGGATGAGGGAACAATTATCGAGATCGACCCCGTGGCGGTGGCGCATCAGATCAATGGAGCGACGCTCTATGCGTCCTTCTTCATTGCCAATGCCGCGGACCCGCGGGAAGCATCCAGGAAATCGGTCGAGGCGTTGAAGCTGATGCTCGGCGGCCTGCTGTCGAAGTCAGAAGCGCATTGAGCCTTTTGACAGACTCTCTTGCTTCGGACACAGAAGGGCATGTGCAATCTCTATAAGCTCAGCGTCCGGCCTGACCATCTTCGCGAGTTGCTCCTTTATGTCGAGGAGCATGATTTCCCGCCGCGCCCCTATGTGTCGCCCGGCAGCCCGATCGCCATCGTGCGTGCCGCCGGGGATGTCCGGCATCTGGTCCTGGTACGCTGGGGCTTCGTGCCCTCCTGGGCGAAGGAGGTGGCGCCCGGCAAGCCGCTCACCAATGCCCGCGCCGAGACGATCCTGGACAAGGCCTCCTTCAAGAACGCGATCAGGCGCCGGCGCTGCCTCATCCCGGCAGACGGCTTCTATGAATGGTCGGGTGCGGAAGGACGCAAGCAGGCGCATCATATCGCGCGCGCCGATGGCGGACCTTTCGCTTTTGCCGGCATATGGGAGCACTGGCTGGGACCGGATGGCAGCGAGCTCGAGACGGCCGCCATCGTCACCACGGAAGCATCAGCCGAGCTCGCCCGTATCCATCACCGCATGCCGGTGATCGTCGCGCCGCACCTTCATGCGCAATGGCTCGCCAATGAACAGGTCGAAGCGGGAAAAGCGCTGGCGCAGGTGCTCGCGCATCCCGACCAGACACTGGTGATCGAGCCGGTCGAACTCGAACGCCGGGCTGCGCCGCCAAAGCCGGTTCGGCAAGAGCCCGGCCAGTTGAATCTGTTCTGATCGACTAGGCGGGCTCGGTCTCGAAGCCGGCATCGGCGGCATCCTTGAAGCCGCCGAGATTGCGCACATTGCCGTAGCCCATGTCCTTCAGCACCTTGCCGGCGAGCGCCGAGCGTCCACCCGACGCGCAATAGAGGATGACTGGACGATCCTTGCGGAACTGCGGATCGTGATAAGGCGTCTCGCTGTCGGCCCGGAACTCGATCATGCCGCGCGACACATGGGTGGCGCCCTTGAGCTTGCCGGATTTGGCAACCTCGGTCCCATCACGCACATCGACAAGCAGGGCATTCCCATTTGTCACGAGCTTGCGGGCCTCCTCCACGCTGATCTTGGGGACCGCCTCATTGGCGGCGGCCATGAGCTGCTTGACGGTAAGTGTCATTGGTATCTCCTGGGTCTTTGCGCCGGGCACTCCATGCCAAAAATCGGACGAAACGTCACCAACTTATAGCGATGCTGAGGCGCATTCGGCCGGAATCCGGCAAATTCAACCAGTATGCTGCGCCTGTCGTTCACTTCACACAGCAAACACTTTCACTCCCTGCGGTGCGTGTCAGCCGCCGACCTGGCCGCGATGCCTGAGGAAATGGTCGGCCAGCACGATGGCGAGCATGGCCTCCCCCACCGGCACGGCACGGATGCCGACACAAGGGTCATGGCGCCCGGTGGTGACGATGTCGGTGTTCTCGCCGGTCGCCGTCACCGTCTTGCGCGGCGACAGGATCGAGGATGTCGGCTTGACGGCGAAGCGCACCACGATTTCCTGGCCGGTCGAGATGCCGCCCAATATGCCGCCGGCATGGTTGGTGCTGAATTCGGGCTTGCCGTGCCGCATCCGCATCTCATCGGCATTCTCTTCGCCCGAAAGCAGGGCGGCGGCGAAGCCGGCGCCGATCTCGACGCCCTTCACCGCATTGATGCTCATCATGGCTGCGGCGATCTCCTGATCGAGCTTGCCATAAAGGGGAGCGCCCCAGCCGGGCGGCACGCCGCTTGCCACCACTTCGATGATGGCGCCGCAGGACGAACCCGCCTTGCGCACCTGATCGAGATATTCCGTCCAGACGTCGACCGCCGCGGAATCCGGCGTGAAGAATGGGTTGCGGTCGACCTCATCCCAGTTCCAATGGGTGCGGTCGATCTTGTGCGGGCCGATCTGGATGAGGGCGCCGCGCACGGCGACATGCGGGATGATCTTGCGGGCAATGGCGCCCGCCGCGACCCGCGCCGCCGTCTCGCGTGCCGATGAACGCCCGCCGCCGCGATAGTCACGCACGCCATATTTGGCGAGGTAGGTGTAGTCGGCATGGCCGGGGCGGAACTTGTCGCGGATGGCCGAATAGTCCTTCGAGCGCTGGTCGACATTCTCGATCAGGAGGGCGATCGGCGTTCCCGTCGTCACCGGACCTCCGGTGCGCTCGTCCTCGAAGACGCCGGAAAGAACCTTGACCTCGTCGGGCTCGCGCCGCTGGGTGGTGAAGCGCGACTGCCCGGGCCTGCGCTTGTCGAGATAGGCCTGGATGTCGGCGGCGGTGAGCGAGATGCCCGGCGGACAGCCGTCGACGACGCAGCCGAGCGCCGGCCCATGGCTCTCGCCGAAGGTCGTCATCCGGAACATATGGCCGAAGCTGTTATGCGACATGGCGCTCTTGATTAGAGCAAATCCCGACAAAGTTGAAGACTTTGGCGATTAGGATTTGCAACCGGATGGCTAATCTTCGAAATTGCCGGCCGGATGGCCGTTGACGTCGAACCAGTCGATGCGTCCGTCCTGGAGGCGGCAGAAATGCCCCTGCGGTGTCGGGGCCTTGACGAGGGAGGCAGGGGCCAGATCGGAGACGAGCCCGATCAGGCAGCGCCCGATCGCCCCATGGGCGACGATGACGGTTGGCCCATCGATGCGTCCGATCCACTGGCGGACTCTTTCGAGCCCTTGCTCATAGCTTTCACCTTCCGGCGGACGCCAGCGGAAGCGATCCACCAGGTCCCTGGGGTATTCCGGGCTGGTCTTGAGGTCCTTGAAATAATGGCCCTCCCATATGCCGAAAGCGAGTTCCAGCATCGCGGGCTCGGCTTCGACCTTGTTCTGAGGCATGTCGAACTCGCGCAACAGATAGCTCATGGTCTGGCGCGTACGCGTCAGCGGACTTGCGACGAACAGATCGACCTTGGTTGCACCCAGGAAAGTCTTGAGCCCGCGCGAAATGGCAATGGCCTGCTGATGCCCGGCATCGTTGAGCGGGATGTCGATCTGACCCTGGATGCGGCCTTCGCGGTTCCAGTCGGTTTCGCCATGGCGGATGAAATAGATCGGCGGATTGGGCTCAATCACCGTTTTGCGCAACCGTGATGTCGGGCGCTTCGGGATTCTTCATGCCGACAATGTGGTAGCCGGCGTCGACATGCATGATCTCGCCGGTGACGCCGCGGCCGAGATCGGAAAGGAGATAGAGGCCCGAATCGCCGACCTCATCGATGGTGACCGTGCGCCGGAGCGGAGAGTTATATTCGTTCCATTTGAGGATGTATCGGAAGTCGCCGATGCCCGAGGCGGCGAGCGTCTTGATCGGGCCGGCCGATATCGCATTGACGCGGATATTCTTGGGTCCGAGATCGGCCGCCATATAGCGCACCGACGCTTCGAGCGCCGCCTTGGCGACACCCATCACATTGTAGTGCGGCATCCACTTCTCCGCCCCGTAATAGGTTAGGGTCAGGAGGGAGCCTCCCCTGCTCATCAGCTTCTCGGCGCGCTGCGCGATGGCGGTGAAGCTGTAGCAGGAGATGAACATGGTCTTGGTGAAATTGTCGGCGGTCGTGTCGACATAGCGCCCGGTGAGTTCGTCCTTGTCGGAAAAGGCGATGGCGTGAACGACGAAATCGAGCTCGCCCCATTCCCTGGCGATGGTCGCGAAGGTCTGGTCGACCGACGTCATATCGGTGACATCACAGGGCACTACGACTTTCGAGCCGATGCCGGACGCCAAGGGCTCCACCCGCTTCTTCAGGGCATCGCCCTGATAGGTGAAGGCGAGTTCGGCACCCTGGCGCGCGCAGGCCTGGGCTATGCCCCAGCCGATCGACCGGTTGTTCGCCACACCCATGACAAGGCCGCGCTTGCCGGCCATTAACCCTTTGGATTCGCTCATGATTCGCCTTGATTCCGCGCCCAGGGGCGGGAAACCCCGGCGGGCGCGTTTCTGGCACAGATGTTTTCAGAGGTCCACCTCTAAAGACATACAATTTATGTTGCGAAATATTGTGCGTTCGCCGCCCCGTCGGGGCCGCGTCGGACGAGGCCCCGCTCGATCAGATGCTCGATATGAGCGAGTGTCGAGAGCCCGGCGGCGGCATGAAGCCTCGGATCGATATCGGCGTAATTCGCCTTGACGATCTCCTCGATGCTGCGGTCACCGGCCCTGAGCCTGGCGACGATCGCCTCCTCGCGCATTTTCCGGTGCACCAGATAGGCGCGCACCAGGGACCGGGGGTCGCGCCGCGGCGGTCCATGCGCCGGGTGATAGATGGCGTCGTCGCGTTCGAGCAGCAGGCGCAATGAAGCGAAGTACTGTCCCATATTGCCATCGGGCGGGGCGATGACGCTGGTCGCCCAGGCCATCACATGATCGCCGCAGAACAGGGTCTTTTCCTCTTTGAGCGCGTAGCTCATATGGTTCGACATATGGCCCGGCGTGAAGACGCCTTCGAGCGACCAGTTGGATCCCGCGATCACGCCGCCATGCGCCAGTCTGATATCGGGGTCGAACTGCGTATCGATGCTGGCATCGAGCCGGAGCGCACCGGCGTCCTGCCGATCCAGCTGGACGGCCGGTCCATAACCGACGGTCGTGGCACCCGTCGCCTGCTGGAGACGGGGCGCCAAGGGCGAATGATCGAGATGGCTGTGCGTCACGAATATGTGGCTGACTTTCTCGGTCTTGATGGCGGCGAGCAGGTTGGCGAGATGCGCATCGCTGTCCGGACCCGGATCGATGATCGCCACATCGCCCTGGCCCACGATGAAGCTCGCCGTTCCCTTGAAGGTGAAGGGCCCCGGATTGTCGGCCACCACCCGGCGGATGAGCGGCGATAGTGTCGTTATGGCGCCGGGGGCGATGTCGAAATCGCGGTCGAAAGACAAGGAAACCATGAGGCCTAAAGATCAGGTTGTGACCGAAACCTGCCCGCTTTATAGTCCGGGCCGATCAAGCAAAAGAGGGCACAGATGACCACATCGACGACAACACTGGCAAGCCGCGTCTGGCCGGTTTCGGGATCCTGGACAAAGCAGGTGCTGCTGGCGGTTTTGGGCAGTCTCTTCATCGCTATTTGCGCCCAGATCACCATTCCGCTGCCGCTGGTGCCGATCACCATGCAGACCTTTGCCGTTCTCGCCGTCGGTGCGGCCTTCGGCATGCGCCTCGGCGCGGCGACGCTGGTTCTCTATATCCTCGAGGGCGTCGTGGGCCTGCCGGTCTTCGCGGAATTCAAGAATGCCTCCGGCGTGATCTTCACCTGGGGATATCTGATCGGCTTCGTGCTGGCGGCAGCCCTTGTCGGCTGGTTCGCCGAGCGTGGCCATGACCGTCGCGTGATCAGCATGTTCGCCATCATGGTTCTCGGCGCTGCCGTGGTGTATGTTCCGGGCCTGCTCTGGCTCGCGCAATATACCGGCTATGACAAGGTGCTCGAACTCGGTCTCTATCCCTTCATCTGGGGTGACCTCCTGAAGGCGGCCCTGGCGGCGATCGCTTTCCCGGCGGCCTGGAGCTATCTGAGCTCGAAGCGCTGAGTATTTTACCTTGAGATGGTGAAGGCGCGGGACAAGGTTCCGCGCCTTTCTCTTTGCCCGTTTACTTGATCATCGGCAGGGTCGTTTCCGCCATCAGCTCCTGGAATTGCGGGATCGCCTGCGCGGCCCTGAAGGCAGGATCGACGCTGTAGTCGACCACTGAATCCTCATGACTGGCGAGCGCTTGCTTGAGGAAGCGGGCGGCCTTGCGCCAATCGCCCTTGAGGCCGTTAATATGCGCCATGTAGTAATGGGTGACGTCGCCCTTTGCATGATGAGGCTCGGCGGCGGCGAGCATCGCTGCCGCCATGCCCTCGATGCCGGAGGCCGCAAGCCCAGTTCGGCCCGCTGCTGCAATCGCCTGTCCGGCGGCGAACCGCTTCAGGTCAAACAACCGCTGCGACCAGTCGAGATAGCCCGCATGATCGGCGCGCGCGAGATGGATGAAGATCAGGCCCCAATAGGGTGGCGGGTAGTCCGGCTCATTGGCGACGAGCTGCATGAGCAAGCGCTCGGCCTCGGCCGGATTGCCGGTGCGGAAGAGAATGAGCGCCTTGGCCGACAGAATGGAGCGCGATTGCGGATCGAGCGCTTGCGCCCGCCCGATCTGGACCAGCGCTTCGGCAAAGCGGCCGGAATAAAGCAACGCTTCGGCATGCCAATGCAGCGTCTGCACCGAGGTGGGCTCGAGTTTGGCGGCGAGCGCAAAGCGCTTGAGGCCGCGCTCGGTCTGGCGCAGCCAGAAGAACTCGATATCGGCGAGCACGCTTTGCGCCTGGGCGAGGCCGGGGTCGAGTGCGATGGCCCGCTCCGCCGCTTCCTTCGCCAGTGGAAAGCCCTCGACCGATGAAAGCGCATCCTGCTCGACCATGAGGTCATAGGCCGTCGCGAGGCCCGCATGAGCCGGTGCGTAGTTCGGATCGAGTACCAGAACCTGTTTGAAGGTCTCGACCGCTTTGGCGAGGCTCGCCGGTGTGCGCTTCTGCCAGAGATAGACGCCGGTGAGGTGAAGCTCCTTCACTTCCGGCGAGGGTTGCTTCGTGGCCGCGGCATCGGAGCGGGCAACAGGGGCCTTGCCATTGCGCAGCCAGGTTTCGAGGTCGCGCCGATAGGCATAGACCGGGCTGCGGCCGTCGCCCGGAAACCGATGCACCGGCAGGCCGCGCTGATGTTCCCAGCGCTTCACGGTGCGTTCGTCGCGGCCGAAAAACGCCGCGATCTCTTTCCAGCTGTTGAGGCGGCCATTGCCGTTGCTTTGTCCTTCGGCCATTGCTCAGCAGATGCCTGAAAACATGACTTTGGCTTGCGCGGATCCGAAGTCATGTCTATTGGGCCTTTTGTCAGAGGTCAACGGCGCGCTCGGCCGCCGCCGAAAGCCGCCTAAATCATCATCACATGCCGGCCTTGAGGCTGCGGGCAAAAGCAGCCGCGATCAACCTGACGAGTTCGGCATGGATATCCGCGCGCCACCTTGCCCCGCCGTCGTCGCAGAGCCGGTCGGTCTCGCCGAGCGATCTCAGAAATGCGGCGCCCCCGGGTTTGCATTCGGCAAGGAAGCTGAAATGCACCGCATCGTCGACCTGTGCATAGGTGGCCTTGGGCACGAGTCGCGCCAGTTCGTCCGCAATGACGGCGACCGGGATCTTGCCTGGCCCGCCGAGATTGATGAAGTTCATCGGAATGGCGATCTCCTTCAGGCTTTGCACGTCATAGGCCTGGGCATGGCCTGGATCGACAAGCACGGCGGCCCTGATGCGTGGATCGCGGTTTGATTGCTCGAAGCGATCCTTGTCGATCCGGTGCAGATCGATCTTTTCGCTGACCACCGCTTCACCATCGATATATCCCTTGCCGCCGGCAAACCAGACACAATCCGCCATCTTCGGATAGGTCTCGCAATAGCGCGCATAGGCCTCGCGATTGGCCCTGGCGCCCGCAATCTCCATTGCGGTGCTGCCGCCCAGTGAAAAGCCGAGCACGCCGACCTCGTTCTTGGCGATGGCGGCTTGCCAGGTGGGATCGCTCGTCAGGGCGGTAAGGACGATCGAGAGATCATTCGTCCGTTCCCACAGCTTGGTCGTGTCGAAGGGGGTTGAATCGCCACTGGTGGTACCGGGATGATTGGGGCCGGCGACGATGAAGCCGGCCCGGACGAGGCCTGTCGCAAGCCAGCCCAGATTCTCGATCCGGGCGCCCGAACCATGCGAGACGAGGATGAGCGGGAAGCGGCCTGGGGCCAGAGGCGCATTGGCAAGGGCTGGCGCGCCCTGGAACAGCTTGCTGTCGCCGACCATTTTCGGCTCGCCGCCCGGACGGGCCGGATACCAGACGGTGACCTTGAGATCCTTGCCACGTGCCGGTGAGGCGATGGTGATGGTTTGAACGCCCACGGATTCATCGGCGAATAAGGGTTTGCCGGCGACCAGGGCGAACAGAATGGAGAGCAGGAGCAGGGCGGTTTTCATGGAGACCTCACGGAATGCCCGGGAACCGGGCAGGCTCCGCTTTCTCAAGCCTGGCCTCTCATCTGGCGTCCTTGATCATGTTTGAGGTCGTCCCGGATCGCGATTTTGGCCATTGTGCGGGCCTGCCTGCCTGGATTTCGGAGGTTTTCTTGCTTTTCGTGCCTTTGCCTTTCGTCGTGGCGCTGCTGCTCGCGATCCTGTTCGTCACACTCCTGCGCCGCAATGACGAGAACTGGACCAACCGGCCATTTCTGGCCCTGATCGCGTTGTGTGTCGTGCAGTCGGTATGCGTCGGTTTGCGCTGGGGTTATGGCTTTACCGAGGTTCGTTTCCTGTTGCCGGTCCTCGCCGCTGCTTTGCCGCCTTTGGTGTATGCGAGCTTCAGAAGCCTGGTCCGCGGGGATGATCGCTTTCGCAGCCGCTGGATTTACCTGGTTTTTGCAGGCCCCGTCGCGCTTGTCATTCTGCTGATCATCGCCTGGCCCATACTGATCGATGCGGCGCTTATCGTTCTCTATGTCGCTTACGCCTTCGTCCTCCTCAATATGGGCCGCGCCGGTCCGGATGCGCTCGACGAGGCCCGGTTCGAAGGCGCCTTACCGGCCTATCGCGCTTTGCAGATCGCCGCCGGCGCGCTTTGCGCCTCGGCTCTTTTCGATCTCATCGTGCTGCTCGATTTCGAATGGGCGAAGGGCGCCAATGTGGCGGCTCTCGTCAGCAGCGCCAATATCCTCGGTCTCATGTTGCTCGGCTTGGCGGCGTCCGTTGCCGGGCGCACCCAGCCCGAGCCCGAGACAAAACGCGATGCCGAGCCGCCGGGCGTGCCGGCAAGTGCGGAGGATCGCGACATTCTCGCCCGCATCGAGAGCATGATGCTGACCCAGAAGCTCTATCGCGACGAGAATCTCAATCTCACGCGGCTGGCGCGCCGCGCCGGCATTCCGGCCCGGCGCATATCGGGCGCCATCAACCGACTGACCGCCAAGAATGTCTCGCAATATGTGAATGACCACCGCATCGCTGAAGCCTGCCGCCTGCTCAAGGACACTGATCATGCGGTGACGGCGGTGATGTTCGAATCGGGCTTCCAGACCAAATCGAACTTCAATCGCGAATTCCGCCGGGTGACGGGATTGAGTCCGGTCGCCTGGCGCGAGCAGAATGCGGCCTAGGCCAGATCCGGTTTCGTTGCCGTCACCAGCTTTGACAAGAAGATTGGTTCAGCCCTCACGTCCTTGAAGCCTGCCTGAGCAAATACATTCGTCAGATCCTCGCGCAGATAGGACGGATAATAAGGCTCGTGGAAATTAACCGGGAAGGCTTCGAGCATGGCGTCGACTTCCGGCATGTCGCCGGGCTGCAGTGAATCCATGAAGACCAGGAGGCCGCCCGGCTTCAGCACGCGGGCGAATTCCACGGCAATGGCGCGGCGGATCGCCGGGGGCACTTCGTGGAAGAGATAGATCGAGGTGACGATATCGAAGGATTGATCGGCAAAGGGCAAGGTTTCCGCGGCGCCGTACCTGAACTCGACCTTATAAGGCTGCACGTGCTGGCAGGCTTCTTCGATATAGGCTTCCGAGAGATCGATGCCGGTCGCGGCAAGGCGGGGAAAGGCCTCCCTGGCAAAGCGCAGGAAACGCCCGGTGCCGCAGGCGACATCGAGCAGCGCCATCAGGCGCTGGTCCTTGTGGCGCAGATATTCGGCGATCGGCACCAGGCATTGCCGGCGCATCGCATTGGCGGTGCCTGAGAACAGCACCTCGACCTGCATGTCGTAGAGTTTCGCCGACTCCTCGGTCAGATAACCGCCGGTCTGGAAATGGAAGTTCTGCAGGAAGTAAGCGGGGAATTTCTCGGCAAGCTCGGCTGAGTAGACTTCAGCGCCCTGGCCTTGCGCTTTCCTTTCGGCGGCCGCCGGCAGATCGGCGAAATAGCGCCGGCTGGTCTCGATAACCTGGCGCAGCGTGCCGTCGCGGTCGCGCGGCATCGGATAGTGACCCTTGGCCACATTGGCGAGATCGCGGGCGAAGAGATTGCCCATCTGCTCGAAGATGAAGTTGCGGCCCGGGCCTTTGCCGCCTGCCGATTTGCGCTCCTCGGCCGGCTTCGCGGCGCGGAAGCGGCGCGAGGCGAAATAATGCCCCATATACCAGGCGACGCGCGCGCCCTGGCGGCCGGCATAGTGGAGGCTTTCGAAAGGCGTCATGCTGACTTCTCCGCCGCGATCAGGAATTCCTGGTTGCCGCTGCCGCCCGCAAGCGGCGACGGCACCAAGCCTATCACATGCCAACCCGAGGCCTGAAGCCAAGACGCGATATCGTCGCAAATCTGCTGACGCAGCGTCTCGCTTTTGACCACACCGTCCTTGCCCAGGGCCTCGCGGCCAGCCTCGAATTGCGGCTTGATCAGCGCAACGAGCCTGGCCCCGGCTGCCGCCAAAGCAAGAGCTTTGGGCAAGGCCAGCTTGAGGGAGATGAAGCTCACATCGCAGACAATGAACTGGAGCGGCATTTCCATCTGCGCCGCGGTGAGGTCCCGCGCATTGAGGCCTTCGCGAAGCGTGATGCGCGGATCCTGCGCGAGCGGCGGCGCGAACTGGTCATGGCCGACATCGATGGCCGTGACATGGCGGGCGCCCTGCTCGAGCAGCACTTCGCTGAAGCCGCCGGTCGATGCGCCGACATCGAGGCAATTGAGGCCCTGCGGCGACAATTGGAAGTGATCCAGCGCGTGCTTGAGCTTGAGGGCGGCGCGGGACACATAGGCGCGGGCTTCATCCGTGAGTGCAATGACAGCATTGGCGGCCACCGGCTGGGCGGGTTTGGTGATCATGACGCCATCGACGATGACAGTGCCGCGCTTTATCGCATCGCGCGCCCTTGAGCGCGTCGGATAGAGGCCGCGCGCGACCAGCGCTTCGTCGAGCCGCGTGCGCGTCACCCCGGATCCAGAGGTTCCGTGCCGGCCGGCGTGCCATCCGCCTTGAGCGTGATCTTCTCGATCCGCGCTTCGGCATCCTTCAGCAGCTTCTCGCAATGTTTCTTCAGCGCCTCGCCGCGCTCATAGATGGCGATCGAGGATTCGAGGTCGACCTTGCCGGATTCGAGCTTCTCGACGATATCTTCCAGCTCGGCCAGCGCCGTCTCGAAGCTCATCGCGGTGATTGCGGTCCTCTCATTCGCCATCGTCATCATCCTCATTGTCCGGCGTCCGCGCCAGAAGATCGCCGGTGCCGCGGATCAGCGCCTGGACATGCACGGCGACCGAAGCGGCAAGCGCCCTGAGGTCATAGCCGCCTTCGAGCACCGATACAACGCGCCCTTCGGCATGCTTGTCGGCGACTTCCATCACGTTGAGGGTCGCCCAGACGAAGTCCTCCTCGGTGAAGCTGAGGCCGCCCAGAGGGTCTTCGCGATGCGCATCGAAGCCCGCCGAGATGATCACCAGGTCGGGGCCGAAGGCATCGAGAGCCGGCAGTATCCTGGTCGCCATCGCGGTGCGGAATTCAACGCCGCCGTCGCCTTCACGCAATGGGGCATTGAAGATGTTGCCGACACCGGTCTCTGACGCCGCACCCGTGCCGGGGTAGAGCGGCATCTGGTGGGTCGAGCCATAGAAAAGGTCGCTGTCGTTCCAGAAGATGTCCTGGGTGCCATTGCCGTGATGCACGTCGAAATCGACCACGGCGACGCGTTCGGCATCGAAGCGCTCGCGCGCATAGAGGGCGGCGATGGCGGCATTGTTGAACAGGCAGAAACCCATGGCCCGGCGCGCTTCGGCATGATGGCCGGGCGGTCGCATGGCGCAGAAGGCATTGTCAGCCTCGCCGCTGAAGACGGCGTCGACCGCAGCGACCGCGGCACCGGCGCCGCGCAAGGCCGCTTCCAGCGAGCCCGGCGACATGAAGGTGTCCATGTCGATCTGGGCGAAGCCGTCTTCCGGCGAGGCCTCGCGGATCTGGCGCAGATAGCCGTCGGGATGGGCGCGGATGATATCCTCATCGCGTGCGGTGGGCGCCTGCTTGCGCTTCAAGGGCTTGAAATGGGAATGCGACAGGATCTGGTTGATCGCCTTGATGCGGTCGACCCGCTCGGGGTGGCCCGGCGGGTTTTCGTGGGCGAGGCTTGCATGATGGTGCAACAGCAATGTCGTCATGGCTATTGGCTTAGGAACAAATCGGGCTGCAGGTCAACCGAAGGGTCGAGTCTATAACCTTCGAGATCGGTGACGCCATGGCTTTTGAGCACATCCTCATCGATCAGGAAATGCCCGCTGAAGCTGACCGGTTTGGTCAGGACCAGAAAGGCGGCATCGGCCATGATCTCAGGCTTTCGCGACCGCCGCATCATCTCGTCGCCCCCCACGATATTGCCGATCGCCGCGGTCGCGATGGTGGTTCGCGGCCACAGGGCATTGACCGCGACACGGTCGCGGAATTCCTCGGCAAGACCCAGCGTGACAAGGCTCATGGCGTATTTTGCCATCGTATAGCCAAGATGCGGCGCGAACCAGCGCGGATCGAGATTGATTGGCGGCGCCAGTGTCAGGATATGCGGATGAGGGGCTTTGAGGAGGTGCGGCAGGCACAGTTTGGAAACCAGGAAGGCGCCGCGCCCGTTCACGGCCTGCATGAGGTCGAAACGTTTCATGTCGAGGTTGAGCGTGTCGCTGAGAGCGATGGCCGAGGCATTGTTGATGCAGATATCGATGCCCCCGAAGCGATGCAGGGTTGCATCCACTGCAGCCTGGACCTGGGCCTGATCGCGGATATCGACCTGGAGCGCGTGCGCCTGTCCGCCGGCCGCTTCGATGGCTTCCGCCGCGGTGTAAATGGTGCCTTCGAGCTTGGGGTGCGGCATGACTGTCTTCGCGGCAATGGCGATATTGGCCCCCTCACGCGCCGCTCTGAGCGCAATGGCGAGGCCGATGCCACGCGAGGCGCCGGTGATGAATAATGTGCGGCCTTTAAGTGACGTCATCCTCTTCAAGCTGCTATAGAGACCCTCCCTCAATTGCAACCGGGAAAACGCTTCTGACCCATTCCGTCACCCAAGCCGCAGAGGCCTTGATCGCGGGCAAGCTCGTCGCCTTCCCGACCGAGACCGTCTATGGCCTGGGGGCCGATGCGACCCGTGACGCGGCGGTGGCGCAGGTCTTCGCCGCCAAAGGCCGGCCGCGCTTCAATCCGCTGATCGTGCATGTGCCCTCGCTCGAGGACGCCGTCGCTTTGGGCGAGTTCAGCCCGGAGGCCAGCGAGCTCGCCAAATTGTTCTGGCCGGGGCCGCTGACCCTGGTGGTGCCCCGCCGCAAGGGATGCCCGGTATCGCTGCTCGCCTCCGCCGGCATGCCGAGCCTCGCCATCAGGGTGCCGAAACACCCCCTGGCCCAGGCCTTGCTCAAGGCGGTGCGCCTGCCGGTCGTGGCGCCGAGCGCCAATCCTTCCGGGCGCATCAGCCCGACCACGGCCGCGCATGTCGAAGCGGGCCTCGGCAGCAAGGTGAGCGTCATCCTGGACGGGGGACCTTCAGCCATCGGGCTCGAATCCACCATTGTAGGTTTCCTTGACGGGCGCGCGCGCCTGCTGCGGCCGGGTGGCCTCGCGCGGGCCGAAATCGAAAGCGCGCTTGGCCACAGGCTCGGGGTTGGCGGTGACGCGAAGAAGCCGTCCGCGCCGGGCCAGCTCGAAAGCCATTACGCGCCGCGCGCCAGGCTCCGGCTCAATGCCAGAGGAGCCAAGAAGGGTGAGGCCTATCTCGCCTTCGGCGCTGCGTATCCTGATGCCGCCTTCAATCTGTCGCCGGCCGGCGACCTGACAGAGGCCGCCGCCAATCTCTTCCGCCTGCTGCATGAGATCGACGCGACCGGCGTCAAGGCGATTGCCGTGGCGCCCATTCCCGGCGAGGGCCTGGGCGAGGCGATCAATGACCGGCTCACGCGCGCGGCAGCCCCGCGTTCCCAGGTGAAATGATGACCACCAAGCCTTCAGATCGGACACTTTCGCGCCTCGCCGCCGTGGTCGGCGAAAAATATGCGATCACCGACGCGCGCGAGATGACCGCCTATATGACGGAATGGCGCGAGATATGGACCGGCAAGTCGCCCATGGTGCTGCGGCCGGCATTGACCGGAGAGGTCTCGAAAATTCTGGCCATCGCGCATGAAACTGAAACCGCCATCGTGCCGCAAAGCGGCAATACCGGGCTGGTCGGCGGCCAGATTCCTTTTGAACGCGGCGACGAAGTCGTGCTTTCGCTCGACCGCATGACGCGGATCCGCAAGGTGGATGCCGTCAACAACAGCATCACCGTCGATGCTGGCGTCACGCTGAAGACGGTGCAGGACGAGGCGGAGAAGGTCGAGCGCTTCTTTCCCTTGAGCCTGGAATCCGAAGGTTCCTGCCGCATCGGCGGCAATCTCTCGACCAATGCCGGCGGCCTGGGCGTTCTCGCCTACGGCAATACGCGCGATCTATGCCTGGGGCTCGAAGTGGTGCTGGCCGATGGCCGCGTCTGGAGCGGGCTCAAGAGCCTGCGCAAGGACAATACCGGCTATGATCTGAAGAACCTGTTCATTGGCGCCGAAGGGACGCTGGGCGTGATCACCGGCGCGGTCATGAAACTGTTTCCGCATCCGAGCAGCCGCGCCACCGCCTTCGTGGCGCTGCCCTCGGTCAAGGCGGCGCTCGATCTCTTAGGCCTGGCGCGCCAGCGCAGCAGTTCACCCGTGACTGCCATAGAGCTCTTTCCACGCAACGGCTTTGAGTTCACCCTCAAGCATTTTCCGATCCGCGATCCCTTTGCCGCCGCAGCCCCCTGGTATGTGCTGATCGAATTGTCGGGCTCGGGCGATCTCGACAGTGTGCTCACCGAGATTCTCGGTGAAGCGGCCGAACAGGGCATCGTGCTCGACGCGACGGTCGCGCAGTCGGAGGCGCAGCGCAAGGATCTCTGGTTCATCCGCCAGGCCATTGTCGAGGTGCAGAAGCGTGAGGGCGGCTCGATCAAGCATGACGTGTCGGTGCCGATCTCCGAGCTGCCGATTTTTGTCGACGCGGCGCTTGCCGCCATCCATGCCTTCATGCCCGGTGCGCGGCCGATGCCCTTCGGGCATATCGGCGACGGCAATCTGCATTTCAATGTGAGCCAGCCCATCGGCATGGACAAGCAGGCGTTCCTCGGGCAATGGCAGGCGATGAACGATGTCGTCTTCGATGTCGTGCTGAAGCATGGCGGATCAATCAGCGCCGAGCACGGCATCGGCCGGCTCAAGCGCGATCTGATGACCAAGATCAAGTCGCCGGTGGAGCTGCAGATGATGCGCGATGTCAAGAAACTGTTCGATCCGAAGAACATCCTCAATCCCGGCAAGGTATTGCCGTCATGATCGCGTTCCGGCCCCTCACGGAACACGACATCGATGCGGTGGTCGCGTTGTGGACGGATTGCGGCCTGGTGAGGCCCTGGAACGATCCCCGCCGCGACATCGATTTCGCCCGTGGCAAGCAAGGCTCCGATATCCTCCTGGGCTTTGCCGATGATGCGCTTGTCTCATCCGTCATGGTCGGCCATGACGGCCATCGTGGCTGGATCTATTATGTGGCGGTCAGCCCGGCTTTTCAGGGCAGGGGTCTTGGCCGCGAGACGGTTGCGGCGGCCGAGGCCTGGCTCAAGGCGCGCGGCGTCTGGGCGCTCAACCTCAACATCCGCACGGAGAACGAGAAGGTGCGCGCCTTCTATGCAGCGCTCGGCTACGAGACGCGCGATGTGATCGTCATGGGCAAGCGCGATATCGACCGCTGACTTGCCTTTCCGGTCCACGCCCGGCAGAGTGAGCCGGTGAAGCCAGCGTCTCCATCAGCTCAATTCCAGCGCGTCGATGCCGAAGGGCGCATCGCGGTCAAGCATACGCCGCGCGGTTCCGCCATCGACCGGCTCTATCAGTCAGGCGCGGCCAAGATCCGCTTTCCCTCGCCGGCGAACAAATCCACCTGCGAGGCCGTGTTGATCAATACGGCCGGCGGACTGACCGGCGGTGACCGGTTGTCCTGGACCATTGCTGCCGGGGAAGGCGCCGGCCTCACTTGCGTGAGCCAGGCTTGCGAGCGGATCTATCGCTCGCCCGATGGCGAGCCGGCGCATCTGTCGATCAAGCTGGAGATCGGCAGGAATGCGCGTCTCGACTGGATGCCGCAGGAAACCATCTTGTTCGACGGTTCGGCGCTCAACCGCGGCCTGGAGGCCGATCTCGCAGCTGATGCCCGCCTGCTCATCGTCGAGGCCTTCGTCTTTGGCCGCGCCGCCATGGGCGAGACGGTAAGACGGGCCAGCTTGCGCGATCAGTGGGTGGTTCGCCGCGACGGCAAGGTCATTCTCGCGGACAATGTGCGCTTCGAGGGGGAGGTCGACGATATGCTGCAGCGGCGCGCTGTCGCGGCAGGCGATCGGGCACTTGCCACTATTGCGCTGATGGCGCCCGATGCCGAGGAGCATCTCGATCGCCTGCGCGCCAAGTTCCCCACCCTTGCCACTTCCGCTTTCGCTGGCAAGCTTCTTGCTAGATTGACGGCGAGAGGGGCCTATGAGCTCAGACAAACGCTTGTTCCGCTGGTATCTTTGCTTTCCGGCGGGAGTGAGGTGCCAAAAGTTTGGGCGGCCTGATCAGAAAAGAGGCGGGACATGAATCTCACGCTCCGTGAGAAGGACAAGCTTTTGGTCGCCATGGCTGCGACGGTGGCGCGCCGTCGTCTCGAGCGGGGCGTGAAGCTCAATCATCCCGAAGCCATCGCCCTGATCACCGATTTCGTGGTCGAAGGGGCCCGCGATGGGCTGAGCGTCGCCGACCTGATGGAAGCAGGCGCCCATGTGATTGCCCGCAACCAGGTGATGGAAGGTGTCGCCGAGATGATCCATGACGTTCAGGTCGAGGCCACTTTTCCCGACGGCACCAAGCTGGTGACCGTGCATGAGCCGATCCGATGATCCCGGGCGAGGTCATCACGGCACCGGGCGACATCGAGCTCAACAGGGGTACCGATGCGATTATCCTGAAAGTGGCCAATAGCGGCGATCGCCCCGTGCAGGTCGGATCGCACTACCATTTCCATGAGACCAATCCGGCGCTGATCTTCGATCGCGACAAGGCACTGGGCTGCCGGCTTGATATTCCGGCCGGCACCGCCGTGCGCTTCGAGCCGGGCCAGGAACGCGACGTGGCGCTCATTCCGATAGCGGGTGCGCGCCGCATCTACGGCTTTCGCCAGACGATCATGGGCGATCTCTGATGCCGGCACGTATCTCGCGGGCGTCCTATGCGCAGATGTTCGGGCCTACCGTCGGAGACCGTGTCCGCCTGGCCGACACCGATCTCATCATCGAGGTGGAGCGCGACTTCACTATTTATGGCGAGGAAGTGAAGTTCGGCGGCGGCAAGGTTATCCGCGACGGCATGGGCCAGAGCCAGGTGACGCGTGCCGCGGGCGCGGTGGATACCGTGATCACCAATGCGCTGATCATCGATCATTGGGGCATCGTCAAGGCCGATGTCGGGCTGAAGGACGGGCGCATCGCAGCTATCGGCAAGGCCGGCAATCCAGACACCCAGCCCGGGATCGACATCATCATAGGACCGGGCACCGAGGCGATCGCGGGTGAAGGCCGCATCCTCACCGCGGGCGGCATGGATGCCCATATCCATTTCATCTGCCCGCAGCAGATCGATGAAGCGCTGATGTCGGGCATCACCACCATGCTGGGCGGTGGCACCGGTCCCGCGCACGGGACACTCGCCACCACCTGCACGCCGGGTCCCTGGCACATGGAGCGGATGCTGCAGGCGATCGACGGATTGCCGATGAATATCGGCTTCTCGGCCAAGGGGAATGCA
This sequence comes from Taklimakanibacter lacteus, assembly GCA_003576695.1. Taxonomy (GTDB): domain Bacteria; phylum Pseudomonadota; class Alphaproteobacteria; order Rhizobiales; family Aestuariivirgaceae; genus Taklimakanibacter; species Taklimakanibacter lacteus. The sequence continues at coordinate 102,388 of QOZQ01000015.1, read as the reverse complement.
TCGCTGCCCGACGCCATCGTCGAGATGGTGGAGGCGGGCGCCTGCGCGCTCAAGCTGCATGAGGACTGGGGCACCACGCCGGCGGCGATCGACTGCTGTCTCTCGGTCGCCGACGATCATGACATTCAGGTGATGATCCATACCGACACGCTCAATGAATCGGGCTTTGTCGAGGACACGATCGCCGCCTTCAAGGGGCGCACGATCCATGCTTTCCACACCGAAGGGGCGGGCGGCGGGCATGCGCCCGATATCATCAGGCTGTGCGGCCTCGCCAATGTGATCCCCTCGTCGACGAATCCGACACGGCCCTATACGGTCAATACCGTGGCCGAGCATCTCGACATGCTGATGGTCTGCCATCATCTCGATCCGCGCATCGCCGAGGACATCGCCTTTGCCGAAAGCCGCATCCGCAAGGAGACGATCGCGGCGGAAGACATCCTGCACGACCTCGGCGCCTTCTCGATCATCTCCTCCGACAGCCAGGCGATGGGCCGGGTCGGCGAGGTGCTCATCCGCACCTGGCAGACCGCGCATAAGATGAAAGTCCAGCGCGGCCGGCTCGCCGAGGAGCAGGGCGACAACGACAATGCCCGCGTCAAGCGCTACATCGCCAAATACACGATCAATCCCGCCATCGCCCATGGCGTTGCCGGCCATGTCGGCTCGATCGAGCCCGGCAAGCGGGCCGATCTCGTTCTGTGGTCGCCGGCTTTTTTCGGCGTCAAGCCCGACATGGTGCTCCTGGGCGGCATGATCGCTGCCGCGCCCATGGGTGATCCCAATGCCTCGATACCGACGCCGCAGCCTGTCCACTACCGCAAGATGTTCGGCAGTCTCGGCACGGCGCCCTCGCGCACGGCCGCGACCTTTGTGTCGAAGGCGGCGCTGGCAGGGGGCATCAGGGAGCGCTTCGGCCTCGCCAAAGAGCTCATTGCCGTCGAGAACACGAGGGGTGGGCTCGGCAAGGCGTCGATGATCCACAACCGGGCCCTTCCCCATATCGAGGTCGATCCCGAAACCTATGAAGTGCGCGCCGATGGCGAGCTTCTGACCTGCGAGCCGGCCAAGACGCTGCCCATGGCGCAGCGCTATTTCCTGTTCTGACCATGCGGGCGCAATCGGTCCAGCGGCGCGGTCTGTGGCTGGGTTTGCCCGCCGACCGGGTGACGCTCGACTACGACGAGCGCTGCCGCCGCCGCATCGCGATGACGGGCGAAGGCGGGTTGGCCTTCCTGCTCGATCTCGCTAGTGCCACCTATCTGAAGGAGGGCGATGCGCTTGTCCTCGAGGATGGCCGCTTCATCGAGATCAAGGCGAAGCCCGAAGATCTGCTCGAGATCAAAGGCCGCGACCCCTTGCATCTGATGACACTGGCCTGGCATCTGGGCAATCGTCATCTGGCGGCCCAGATCGAGCCGGACCGAATCCTGATCCGCTATGACCGCGTGATCGCCCATATGCTGGAGCATCAGGGTGCCGGCCTGCGGCAAGTGCGGGAGCCCTTCAACCCGGAAGGCGGCGCCTATGCGCATCACGGCCATGCCCACTGATCACCTCGCTTCATTGCGGCTTCTCACCTGGCTCTCGCCCTCCTTTCCGGTCGGCGCCTTCAGCTATTCGCATGGCCTTGAATATGCGGTGCATGATGGGGCCGTGACGTCGCGGACAAGCCTTGCCGAATGGATCGGCGACCTCGTTGCGCAAGGCAGCTTCAGGAACGATGCGATCCTGCTCGCCGAGGCCTGGCATGCGGCAGTGGCAGGCGATCTCCCGCGCCTCAGTCATGCGGCGGAGCGGGCGGAGGCGATGGCGCTGAGCCGCGAACGCCATCTCGAGACCATGGATCAGGGGCGCGCCTTCCTGGCCGCCGCGCGGGCCTGGATCGCCCCGCCGGAATGGGATTTTGCCATGCCTTATCCGGTGGCGGTCGGCGCTGTCGCCGGCACGATGAAGGTCGGGCTTTCAGATGTCTGTGTTGCCTATCTTCATGCCGCGGCCGCCAATCTCGTCGCCACAGCGATCCGGCTCGTCCCGCTTGGTCAATCGGAAGGAACCACCGTCATAGCGTCTTTGGAATCCCGCATCATCGCGACTGCCGGCGCAGCGGCAGGCTCGTCGCTCGCCGATCTGGGCAGCGCCACCTTCATGGCCGATATGGTCGCAATGCGCCACGAGACCATGGGTGTGAGGCTGTTCCGCTCATGAGCCGTAACCATGGGCCCTTGCGTGTCGGGATCGGTGGTCCGGTCGGATCGGGCAAGACGACGCTGACCGAAAAGCTCTGCAAGGCGATGCGCGAGCGCTGGTCGGTCGCCGTCGTCACCAATGACATCTACACCAAGGAAGATGCGCTCATCCTCAACCGGCTGCAGGCGCTGCCCGAGGACCGCATCATGGGGGTGGAAACCGGTGGTTGCCCGCATACGGCAATCCGCGAGGATGCCTCGATCAATCTCGGCGCCATTGCCGAGCTCAATCGCCGCCATCCCGATCTCGATGTGATCTTCATCGAGTCCGGCGGCGACAACCTGGCCGCAACTTTTTCCCCCGAGCTCGCCGACCTCACTCTCTATGTGATCAGCGTCTGCCAGGGCGAGAAGATCCCGCGCAAAGGCGGGCCTGCCATCACCAAATCGGATGTGCTGGTCGTGAACAAGATGGATCTGGCGCCCCATGTCGGCGCCGATCTCGACATCATGGCATCCGACACGAAACGCGCGCGGGGCAAACGTCCCTATATTTTTACGGACCTCCTGCGCAACAAGGGTGTTGCCGAGATCGTCGGCCTCATCCAGACGATGGGAGGGCTCGCGACGCGCTCGGATCAGGATGTGGCGCGCATCATGTCCAGATAGGACCAACTGCAATTGCGATCATCGCCCAGCGCCGGCACACCGGGAGTCGGGGCAGTGAGACCGCACAGGCTCGCCACCGAGGCAAGCGCGCCGCGGGGATCCTCGATCACCGCCTCATAATCGAGCACGAGCGTGGTCGAAGAAAAGCGGGCATGCAGAAGGGAGATGTAGTCATTGTACCAGGTCAGATATTCGCGAATGCTTTCGAGATCGTAGGCATAGGGACTGCCTTCCGGCTTCTGGAAGATGCGCAGGGTGAGATCCTTCACCCTTCTCCGCAAGAAGACAAAGCGGCAGTTCGGAACTGTCGCCGACAGGCGCGCAACATCCCTGAGCCTGTCGGGATGAGTATTGGTGAATAGCCGCGCGTTTTTCGCTCTGCGCCCGAGAGCCGCGACATACTGTGCCGTGAATATCTTATCGAGATGAGTTGGCAGGGCGTTCAAGCTGTTGCGGGTGACCGCTCCGCCGAGCTGGGTCGCCTCGCGCACCGCCTGCTCGACGATTGAAATGTCATGGCCGCGCTCGGTTTGCGGCAAATGGCCAAGCAGGCGTTCGAGAGTTGTTTTACCGGAGCGCGACGGCCCCAATATGAAAAGCGATGTGGCGAGACCCTTGTCGCCGATGGCGCCGCCGAGCCCGCCGGGAAGCGCCCTGGCTGCGGCAAGTTGCTCGCGCCGGAGGACGGCGTCCTTGGCATAGTCGGCGGCACTCGTGCGCCATTTGATCTCGTTTGCGGTAACCAGGGATTTCCAGGCGGTCGCGTGATTGCCTTGACCGTCGAAGATCCAGCCGCGGATGAAGGCGGAAAGAGCCGCGGCTCGCTCCGGCGCAAGCGTGGTCTTGCGCTTCTCGGCCGCTTCGAGGGCCGCCACGGCGTCGAAATCGACCATCTTGAAGGGCACGTTGCACAGGAGTGCCAGCGTCGTCAGGCCGGCCTTGCCGTCCCGTACCATCTGCCTGAATTGAGTGACCGCATCGCCGTACTGGCCGATCTGGCAGAGGCTGTCCGCGAGCAGCCGTCTTGCCTCGCCTGCCGCCGGATTGAGGGCCAGGCAGCGCTGGAAGGCCGTGGCCGCCGCTGCATGGTCACGATCTTGCCGGTAGGCCTCGCCCATGAGGTAGAGAATGTCGGGATTGTCGGGGTGCAGCCTTAGCGCCTGGTCGAGCGCCAGGAGGGCACTGTTCGAGTTGCGCAGATTGAGATTGGCAATACCGAGCGTGACGAAGAGCTTCCAGTCGATCGGGCACAGTACGGCCGCCTTGGCCAAAGGCGCCAGGGCATTCCCGCTCTCGCTCTGATCGATCAATATCAGTCCCAGAGTATTCAGTGCCGCCACATAGTCGGGGGAGGTGCGGAGAATTTCCTCGCACAGGCGCCGGGCTTCCGCAAAATTGCGGGCCTGGCGGAGATTCTCGGCGGATCTGAGCTTGTCGGCCGCGTCGAGCAAAGGATCTGATTTCAGGCTGGGCATGGTCCGGCTACGTTCGCTGGTAATTTCTTATTAATGTGACAAAAATGTTTACATTTGCGTAATCACTACAGCCCGGATGCTTCATGTCCATCTCAGCTCGCCCCTTCGACTATCCTTATGACGGGAACCTCGATCCCGCCGTCATGGCCCTTATGGTGATCGACCTTCAGGTCGACTTCCTGTCGCCCGACGGCTACTTCGCCCGCAAGGGCTATGATCCCGCACCTTTGCGGGCGATCATTCCGACCGTGAATGCCGTCATCGCCGCGGCGCGTGAGGCCGGCTGCACCATCGTGCATACGCGCCAGGGCTATCGGGCCGACCGTGCCGACATGACGGCGTATGAGCATTGGCGCCGGCGCCGCGCCGGTCTCGATGGAACCGATGTCCTGCTGCGCTCATCGCCCGGCTTCGAGATCGTTCCCGAGATCGATGTCCGCCCGCAAGATGTCATCATCGACAAAACCGCCAATGGCGCTTTCACCCATACCGATCTCGAGCATGTGCTGCGCGCCCGCGGCATCACCCATCTGCTTTTTACCGGCTGCACCACCGATGTCTGTGTTCATACAACCTTGCGCGAGGCGCAGGACCGTAATTTCCAGAATCTGCTGATCGAGGATGGCTGCGCCAGCGGTGATCAATATGCGCATGACGCGGCTATTCATATGGTGACGGTGGAGGATGGGATTTTTGGGGTCGTTGCCGCGGCGAAAGACGTCATCGCGGGCCTGGAGGCTCTGCGCGGTTAGCCGCCTGTCAGGTCGACCAGCGGTGGTGCAGGCTCTTGAACGTCGTCGTGACGAGCGTCAGCACCTCTTCGGTGATGCCGATATCGGGGAGCGATGCGGCGTGCTCGCCAATGGTCCTGGCGACAAGGCTCGCAATTTCCTGCCCTTCCACCGTCAGCTCGATGACGCTCGACCGCTTGTCCCATTCCGGCCGCGAGAGGGTGAGGAAGCCGTTCTCGGCCAGCTTGGCGACATTATAGGTGAGGTTGGTGCCCTCATAGTGTCCGAGCGCAGAGAGCTGGCCGAGGGACAGGGGACGCTCGCTGGCATGGCTGAGGATCAACGCCTGAACGGCGCTCAGCCCCTTCTCGCGCCGGCCCAGTTCCGTCGTGAGCACATCGAGGAACCGGCGGTGCAGCAACTCGATGGACTGCAGCATCTGCGTGAAGTGCCAGCCTTTGAGGGCGAGCTCTTCATCGGAATACGACGTCTTGGCGAACACAGCTCTCTGCATGGGACCGCTCTCCTTCCGTGGCATTTACCATGCGAGGTGCTAATGCATCTGAAGGAGGGGGCCGAAAATCCAAGAATTCCCGTTAACCACGGCGAAGGTCCGGCAATTTCATTTGCCAGCAAAAACAACCGGTAACGAAGGCTGCTGATGTTCCGGCGTTAATGCGTCGTCTGGAGTACGGGCACCAGGATCGGCGAGGTCGTCAGGCTCTTGATGATCGGAGCCTGTCCGATGGCCGCCCGCGCCACCCGGTTGCGTCCGTTCGATTTCGCGCTGTAGAGCGCGACGTCAGCGGCCTCCAGCAGCTGGTTCTTGCTGAGCAAGGTATCGGGGGTCATGCTGGCGAACCCCACACTGACGGTGACGTGATCGAGTGGGCTCGTCTCATGCGGCAGGTTGGCCGCAGAGACGATTTCCTTCACTCTTTCGCAGACTTTCTCGGCGCCGGCCATATCGGTGCCGGGAAGAACGATCACGAATTCCTCACCGCCATAGCGTCCGATGAAATCGCCCGGGCGGAAGATCGTGTTGGACAGGATTTCGCCGAGCCGCGTCAGGCAATCGTCGCCGGCGACATGGCCGTAGGTATCGTTGAAGGCCTTGAAGTGATCGACATCGACGATAGCGACTGCCAAAGGTACTTTCGCTCTAGCGGCGATCGCCCATTCGCGCTCGAAGGCACGGTCGAAGGCCCGCCGGTTAGGCAGACCGGTCAAGGGATCTGTGCCGGCAAGATGTTCCAGCCTGGCATTGGCTGTAGCGAGCTGAGATTCGAGCCGCAGGCGCGATTCAAGGGCCAGCGCCACCGGGATCGTCGAAACCTCGATGAAGAGGATGAACATCTGGACGAGAAACAGACGATCGCCGGCGGTCGTCTCGGCGATGAGGAACATCGGTCCGCTGCCGGAACTGGTCATCGCCAGTGCAATGCTGCCGCAAATAACATAGGCCGCCGAAAGGCCGGCAAGGCCGAGGCGGAAGGCGGCGAAGACCAGGAATGGCATGATGACGAAGAGCAGCGGATACCGTGACTGCGAGAACACTGCCGCGGTGACGACGCCGACCAGGCCCAGGCACAAGACCATATAGGCGAGGCCTTCCTTGTCTTTCATGGCGCTGATGCCGGAGCGGCGCAGGGCGACCGCCAGAGGTGTCACCAGAGCGATTCCCAATGCATCGGCCATAAGCCAGGTCTTGAAGATCTCGCCGCTGTTCTCGGTCTGGAGCGTGGAGAGAGCCACGCCGGCCAGCGCCCCGGCAAAGGCCGGTCCGAGAACGACCGCATAGATGAGGAACTTCTGGGCGAAGGCCCAATTGATGATAGTGCTGCGGTTACGCAAGCGGCCACCCAGCACATGGGCGGGAATAGCCACTTCCGCCATGTTGCAGGCGCTGAGCGCGAGTGCTTTTGCCATGTCGTTGCCGGCGCCCAGATTGGCCAGGACATTGGCGAGCATGCAACCGGCGACCAACATACGCCAATGTGAGCGCGGCGTGGTCAGCAGATAAGCGAGGAGCACGCCATTGGCGAGCCAGACGGAAGCGATGGTGCCTCCTTCCCCGGTGAATTTGAGCGAAAGCCAGGCCGACAGGAAATAGAGGATGGAGACAAGGAGGATCTCGGATTGAGAACTCTGCGGAATACCTTTGTTGCGAAGCATTTGACACCACCCGCGCCGTTCTTTTGTGGCATTAAGGAGGCATTAAACCTTCGAGTGTTTTTACGGCGGTTAATTTGATGGTGACATTTTTCAATGATTGCCGCTCTCGGCTTTAAAGGTTAACCCAGCGAGAGTGAATCTAAATGTAACGAGCGAGCAAGAGCGATCGTCGTTCGCAAGCGATCAATACCATCCAACCATGCCGATCCGCGCGCCGTCCTCCGGCGTCTTGATCTCGATGGCCTGGTCCTCCTCGTCCTCATCGAAGGAATGGAACCAGCGTGAGAGTTTCTGCAACAGATTTCGCATGGCGATTGCTCTGATCTTGCATCAATGCCGAGAGCCTGAAATTGGTTCCGGGTGAGCATAGGCACATGCCCTGACAGGACATGTCACCAGTGAGCAGACCTGCCGGTATTCAGCCGTTTAGCTGCCGTCGAAGCCGCTTTGCGGAGCGGTGAGCTGCCATATGAGGCCGGATGACCGGCGCTCGACCGAGGCTTCGCCCCGCAATGCCGAGGGCGTGAGCTGTTCCAGCACCTTTGTTCCAAAGCCGGTCGATGGCTTGCCGTCGACCTCGGGCCCGCCCGTCTCCTCCCAGCGCAAAGTCAGGACGCGCGCTTCCGGCGGACCGGCGTGCGACCAGGTGACGCTTACTCGCCCGGCAACCGTGGAGAACGCGCCATGTTTCGTAGCGTTGGTGGCGAGCTCGTGGAAGGCCATGCCGAGATGTTGCGCAGCGACGGCAGAAAGCTGGACGTTCGGTCCGTTCATCTCGAGTCGGTCGCGCACGCCGAAACTGTCGAGATGCGTGGAGATGAGGCTGTGCAGATCGGCGGTCTCGCCGTCGCTGTTGATGAGCAGGTCATGCGAGCGCGACAGGGCGGTGATGCGCGACTGGATCAGCGCCTCGAATTCCTCCGGCGAGCGCGCCTGCTTGTTGGTCTCGCGGATCATCGCCAGGATGACGGCATACTGGTTCTTCACCCGGTGCGCCAGCTCGCGCATCAGCATGGTGATCCGTTTCTCGGCCTGCTTACGGCGGGTCGTGTCCTGGGTGATGCCGATGAAATGCCGGCCTTCCTGATCCACCGAGACGCGATGGTTCTCGAGCCAGATCATCTTCCCATCCGGCCGATAGAAACGATATTCGTCGCGCGGCGGTGGTGGCTCACCCTGCTTCATCCGGCTGCGCGCCTCGCTCATGCGGGCGCGATCCTCGGGATGCACCATGGTCAGGAAGCGCTCCGCCGCCGGCGTGTCCCTGGCGGGATCGAGTCCGATCAGGCGGTAGAAATTCTCGTCCCAGGTCAGCGTCCCGTCCGGCTTGATTTCCCAGCTCGCCATGTCGGCCGCCTTGAAGGCGAGTTCGAGGCGTCGCCGCTCGAGTTCGAGCGACCGCCGCTCCCGTTCCAGGCGCTGGATCGACTTGTCGAGAAGATCGATCACGAAAAGGATCAAGCCGCAAACGATGATGAAGCCGATGATGGCGGCAACCGCCCAAATGCCGTTCGCATCGCCAGTCCCCGATGTCGTGAGAAAGTAGACGGCAAGAGCGGTGCAGGCGATGAGCGCGGCAATGCCCGCCTGGCGGCCGCCAAAAAAGGCGCTGAGCAGCACGGCCGGGTAGAGGGTGAGGAAGGGCAGCATGCCCGGCATGACGAGCTTGAGAAATGCCGCGATCACGACAAAGACGGCCGCCGCCAGCAACCCGTAGGCCGGATGCCGCCTCAATGACGGCAAGCGTCGATCAATCCACACCAGTCTCTCCCTGTCTCAGCGCACCATATCATGGCAAGAGGAGAGCGCCAGCCCACGCCGACCCAGCTAGTTGCGAAGGCCGGCGATGCGCGCCAGCACATGATCCTTGCTCGCGGTGAAGGCGATCTTGTCCGGCTGAAGAGCAACGGCTTTCTCAATCTCCGCAAGAGCTGTCTCATAGACCTTCAATGCGCCAGCCTTGTTGCCTTGTTCCTCCAGCACATAGCCGCTCTTAACCTGGGTCTGGTAGACGTTATAGAAGTTCTCCGGATTCTTGGGCTCCAGCCCGGCCGCTTTCTGCGCGGCGTTGCGCGCCGCCTCGAAAAGCTTGAGCGCATCGTCCGGGAAATTCTTCGTATAGGTGTCACCAACATCCATATAGGACTGGTACAGGTCGCGCAGGCTGGCGGGATTGTCCGGGAAGCGCTTGTTGAAAGTCTTGGCCGCTTCGAGCTTCAGGTCGTTCTGAGCGAAGAAGCCCTTCCAGTCATCGACCTTGGTCTTGTCGAACGCGACCCGGCCATGGAAGATGATGACATCGCTCTGATAGACCTGCTTGTCGGGATGAGCGTCGGCCACCTTGATCGCGTAATCCAGACCGGCCTGGTCATAGGCCAGCGCATTCGCATAGTCCTTCAGCTGAACATAGGATCCCGCCAGCTTGGCGTGATAGAGCGTGGCATTGCGCTGCCAGGCGACATTCTCCGTATCGAGAGCGGCAAGCTTGAGCACCGCCTCATGCGCCTTCTTGCTGTAGCCGATGGCGGTCACGTCGTCGGGGACGAATTCGTACCAGGTGGCCATCTTCTCGAAGGAGGTCACCAGGTCTGCGACCCAGACCTTGTTCGCCGGGTCGGAATCGACCAGCTTCAACCGGATATCATTGGCCGCTGTATAGGCGGCGAGCGATTTTTCGGCGTCCTCCTTGGTGATGACATTGTCGCCGAAATAGGTCGTCTCGCCGATCTTCTCCAGCACGCCGGCAAGACCCCGCTGCCAGGCGGTGTTCCTGGGATCGGCCGCAACGAGGCGCTTGATGATGGAAGCCGAGGCTTCGAGCGAGGCCAGGGCCGGTTCGCCGCCCGCCTCGTCATATTTCTGGAAGGCGCCTGCCTGGTCGAACTGGATCGATCCCATGGCCTCATAGGCGCTGGCGAGATCGAACTGCCGCAACGGGTCATCGGGCCTGGCTTCGGCAAGTTTCCTGGCGATGTCGAGGCTGGCCTGATAGGACGCGCGGGCCTCGGCGAGCTTCTTGCCGTCCTGCTGGATTTCGCCGATCAGCCGATGGCTGCTGGCCAGTGTCACCTGCCAGTCGTCATTGGCGGCATCGCGCCCGACCAGCTTCTCGACGATGCCGCGGCTCGCTTCATAGGAAGCGAGCGCTTGATCCGGATTGCCCTGCAGCTTGTGCAAGGCGCCGACCTTGAGATAGGCCGCAGCCTCGAGACCCTGCGCGGCGCCATCATCGGCATCGGCCGTGGCAAGCTCCTTGCGCAAGCCGAGTCCACTCTCATAAGCGGCAAGGGCGCCTTTCGAATCGCCCTGATCGCGCAGCACGTCGCCGAGTTTGAGCGTGCCGGAAGCGAGCCTATCCTTCCAGGCTCCATTGCCGGGCTCGGCTTCCATCATATCCGTTGCGACAGCCTGCCCGGTTTCGAGAGCCTTGCGGGCCTTGGCCAGGTCGCCGACCGTCACATAGAGATCGCCCAATGCGGCCAAGGCCTGGAACTGTCCTTCACGTTGGTCATCCGGCAGCTTCTCGCCCGCAATCTCGCTATAGAGCGCGGCGGCCTGCTCATAGCTCACAATGGCGAGATCGTAATTAAGGTCGGCGCGCGAAGCGCCGCCGCTGATCGAATGCGTGGCCGCCTCCGACAATGTGCGCTCGAGGAAATTCGCCTTGAGCGCGTCGCGCGAGCTCGAATCGATGGAAGCCGCCTCCGTGAGCTTGCCGCGTGCGGTATCGAAGGCGCCGAGCGCCAGCTGCTGTTCCGCCTCCTGCCTGAGCTTCGTGACGGCGGGATCGGTGGAGGCCAGCGTGCGCATCTGGTTGCGGGTCGTCACGAAGGCCTCGGCCGCATCGGCGAGCTTCCTGGTGCGCTGCTCGAGCGTCAGATCCTTGGCATCGGAGGAGATCAAGGCGCCATAGAGCGGCGCCAGCGGCATGTCCTTCTCCTTGGCCAGCCGCTCGACCTCCTCGCGCAGATCCGGCGTGACATCCGCCATAGCGAGCAGCAGACGCTCGCGCTCCGGCAGCTTGTCGACCGTCGTTGCGGCGAAGAACAATTTGGGCAAGCCGTTTTCGATATAGGGAAGCTGGCCGCCGCGCGACTGGTCGTAGACTTCCTGCTGGACGAGCGTGAGGGCGGAACGGATCTCGATGCCATCGGTCGCGAGATATTTGGCAAGCGCCGTCGTGAAGGGAGAATTGGGCCCCTTGCCGTCGGAAGCCGTCTCGCCGGGCGCCGCCGAGAAAGCGAAGAGCACATTTTCGGCGCGGCCCATGCGTCCGAGACCAGGCCTGATGTCGAGCGGCGCACCGGGCTCTTCGACCACGCTGGCGCCGCGGCTCGATCCGTCACCGCCCAGACCGCCGAAGGGGTCGTTGCGGCAGGCGTCGAGCATGATGAGCCCGACCTTGCCGATCTCGGCGATGGTGGCGCGCACCTCATCGAGCGGCAGGGCCGAGGATTTGAGGAGATCGGCGGTTTCCGCCTTGGCATCGATGGGCAGCAGGAAGTTCTGCCCGCCGATCTCGACGCCATGGCCGGCAAAGAAGACCAGCGCCACATCGGCGCCCGCGGCATCCTCGCGGAAATCCTCGAGCGCCCGGCGCATGCGCTTCAAATCGCGGTTCGATTCGAGCGTGACTTCGAAGCCGAGCGCTTCCAGAGTTTTCTCGATGGCAAGCGCATCATTGACGGCATTGCCGAGCGGGCGGATGGTCTTGTAGTCGTCCGCGCCCATGACCAGCGCGACGCGCTTTTCGGCGAAAGCCTGCAATGGAACGACAAAAATGAAGAATGCGGTCGCAGCGATGCGCAGCACGTAATGCCTCCCGGTTTGGTCAACCGGAAAACACCACGTCAATATGGCATCCGCAAGCCTGATTTTGTGCTTTCAGATGGCCGGATTTTGACGAAAGGTCAGGTCGCGCCTTGGCTGAGATCGAGGACCACGCGGCCGACAATCTTGCCCTGGCGCATCTCGTCGAAAATCGCGTTGATCTGCGACAGCGGCGCCTTGCGGATCGTCGCCCGGACGAGGCCATTGGCGGCGAAATCGAGAGCCTCGCGCAAATCCGCGCGCGTGCCGACATTGGAGCCCCTGATGCTCAATTCCCAATTGGTGATGGCGGCAATGGAAGCCCGGATCTCGTCCGATTTGCCGCCGGGCAGGCCGATATAGGCGACGGTGCCGGCGGGCCTGAGCATCAGGATTGCCTGCTCGAAGGCCTTGCTGGCGACGGCCGTCACCACAGCCGCATGGGCACCGCCGATCTCCGTTTGGACGGCCGCGACCGCATCCACCTCCGCGCCATTGATCAGCACCTCGGCGCCCAGCGATTTGGCGAGCTTGAGCTTGTCGGCGGAGACATCGACCGCCGCCACGCGCAACCCCATGGCGCGCGCATATTGGACGGCGATATGGCCAAGGCCGCCAATGCCGAGAATGGCCACCCACTGGCCGGGCCTCGCACCGGTGCGCTTGAGGCCGCGATAGGTGGTGACGCCGGCGCACAGGATCGGGGCAAGCTCGAAGAGATCGGCATCGGCGGGAAGCCTTCCGACAAAGGCGGCAGGGGCCACCATATATTCGGCATAGCCGCCGGGCTTCGAATAGCCGGTGGCCTCGCCCGATTTGCAGATCGTCTCCATCCCGGCGAGGCAGAATTCGCAAAGTCCGCAGGACGAGTACATCCACGGCACACCCACGGCATCGCCCGTCTCGAAACCCTCGACGCCTGGGCCAACGGCCACAACATGTCCCGCCACTTCATGGCCAGGGGTCAGCGGCAGATTGGGGAGCGGCGACCAGTCGCCTTCGATGGCATGGAGATCGCTGTGGCACACACCGCAGGCGGCGACCTTGATGAGGATATCGCCATGGCCAGGTTCCGGGCGCGCCACGTCCTCGATGGCCAGCTTGTCCTTGATCCGATGCAGGACCGCCGCCTTCATTGTCTTCGCCATGAGTTGCTCCCCGTTGCTTCGTCTGTTTGAGCCAAACTAGATATTCCGGCGTCTCGCTGGCCATATCCCCAAAGCAATAGGCGGGCTCGGGGTGGTGGGCTATAGAGGTGAAATGACAGGATCGCCACCGCGCCGCCATTTGCTGCTCGACAGCCTGAGCCGCAGCACCGCCGAATTGACGGTGGCGCTGGAGAGCGATGGCTTCGTGCCAACTTTGCTGCAGGCGGTGCAGCGCCTCGTCCATGCCGATTTCGTCATGGTATTCGGCTATCGCGGATCCGACCAACCCCAGATGCTGGGCGACACGCTTGAACGCGACCATCACCGCGTCTGCTCCGAGGATTATGTGAATGGCCCCTATCTGCTCGATCCATTCTACAAGTTGGTCGAAGATGGGACTCGGGAAGGCTGCTTCCGCCTCCATGACATCGCGCCCGATCGCTTCCGCCAAAGCGAATATTTCCGCACTCACTACAAGCGCACGGGCATTGGCGAGGAGGTAGGCTTTGTGTTCAATGCCGGTCGCGACATCACCGGGGTCGCGTCGGTGGCGCGCTGGACCTCGTCTCCCGCTTTGTCGCGTGACGAACTGGATCTTCTGCAGGCGATCGAGCCGGCAATTGGGGCGCTATGCGCCCGCCACTGGAGCCGCATGAACCGGGCGCGGCTGGTTTCGCCCGACAATATGGGCACCACCGCGGTGGCGGCGCTGGAGGATTTCGCTGGCGGCATCCTTTCGGCCCGCGAGCGCCAGATCATGACTATGATCCTCCAGGGTCATTCCACCCAGTCGCTCGCCCATCATCTCGATATCAGCCCGGGCACGGTCAAGATTCACCGCAAGAATGTGTACCGGAAACTCAATATTTCGACCCAGGCCGAGCTTTTCGCGGCCTATCTGGCCTTCGTCCAGGCGCGGGGTGGGGGAACCGGCCTATTCCCCGGGGGATATACTAAGCGCACGCCATCTCTTGGATAATCTCCCCAATCGAGAAACCACCCTTGGGAGGGGAAGATGACGAAGAGCTGGTACAGCGATCTGCCGCAATATTATCAACGCCAGATCAAGGCCGCGGGCCTCGATGAGGCGGGGCTCACTCGCCGCAGGCTGCTAAAGGGCATGGCCGCGACGGCGGGCGTGGCGATGGCGGGACTTTCCTCGCGCCCGTCGCGGGCTGCAGCGCAGATGACCTATATGTGCTGGGAAGGCTACAACGACCCGCGCATCATGGATCCGTTCAAGAAGGCGAATGACGTCGATATCGCCTTCGACCTCATCGTCGACAGCCCCGGCGGGTTCGCCAAATTGCAGGCCGGCGCCTCGCGCGAGGTCGATCTGGTGTCGAGCGACATGCCGTGGATCACGCGTCTGGGACCGGCCGGGCTCGCTCATGAGCTCAACCCGTCCGAATATGAAGATGTCTATGCGACCTTCTACGACCAGTTCAAACCGCCTTTCGAGCCCTTGCTGCATGAAGGCAAGACCATTGGCGTCGCGACGCGCTGGGGTTGGGTGGGGCCTTGCATCAACACCGACATCACCAAGCCCGAAGTCTGGAAGACCTATGATCCGGTCTTCGATGACGCCAACAAGGGTAAGATCTGCGTCATGGACTGGGGCGACTGGCCGATCCTGCCGATGGCGCTGCATGCCGGCATCGACCCCTATCAGGAGCTTGACCAGAACGCGCTCGAGGAAGTGCGCAAGGTACTGCGCGCCATGTTCAAGAACACCCGCATGCTGGTTGCCGATCTGACCCAGGCGCAGAAGGGCCTGCTCGACGGCTCGCTGCTCGGCTGCATCGGGGCGGGATCATATCTGACATCCGCAGTGCGCAAGCAGGGCCACAAGAACATCATCGCCGTGGTGCCGGAGCCCAAGAACGGGCTGAAGCAGGGCATCATCTGGGTCGAGGCCACCGCCATCCTCAAGGACACGGATCAGCCGGAGCTGGCGCAGAAGCTCCTGAAGCATGTCGTTTCCAAGGAATCAGGCCACATCCTCTCGCTGCTCGATTCCACCTGCAATGTCGTGACGAACAAGGCGGTGGAAGAGCTTTATACGCCGGAGGAGCGCGACATCCTGCAGGTCGACTATATGTGGAAGGCCTGGGACAATTCACAGATGCATCGCATCGCCCCCAATATCGATGAGATGCTCGCCATCTGGCAGGAGGAATTGGCGGCGGCGCAATAGCGCGATCGCGAACCATATGACTGCCATTCTTGATATAAGTGACGTACGCAAAACCTATGGCAGCTACGCCGCCCTGAAAGGGGTATCGCTTTCGGTCAACCAGGGCGAGTTCATCGCTCTGGTTGGTCCGTCCGGGTGCGGCAAGACCACTTTGCTCAAGCAGATTGCTGGTTTCGAAGATCCAGATTCCGGCCACATCGCCATCGCGGGCGCCGACATGGCGGGCGTGCCGGCGGCGAAGCGACCGACCAGCATGGTATTCCAGAAGCTGGCGCTGTTCCCGCACATGACGATCGCCGAGAATATCGGCTTTCCGCTCAAACTGCGCCAGAAGAGTCCCACCGAGATCAAGAAGCGCGTCGGTGAGATGATCGAGCTCATGCAGCTCAAGACGGAGTATTTGACGCGCTACCCGCGCCAGCTCTCGGGCGGCGAGCAGCAGCGCGTGGCTTTGGCGCGCTCCATGGTGTCCGAGCCCAAACTGCTGCTGCTGGACGAGCCGCTGTCGGCCCTCGACGTCAAGCTCAAGAAAGTGCTGCAGGCGGAGCTCAAGCGCCTGCATCGCTCGGTCGGCGTCACTTTCGTTCATGTGACCCATGATCTCGAGGAGGCCATGATGCTGGCCGACCGGATCTGTGTGATGCGCGACGGGGCTATCCTGCAGCTTGGCACGCCCGGCGACATCTACTACCGGCCGGCCGGTAGTTTCGTTGCCGGCTTCATCGGCGAAACCAATCTGGTGCCGATCACGGTGACGAAGCGTGGCGAAGTCGGTATCGACTACAGGTCCGCTGATGTCAGCGATGCGGATGGCCGGATCGCCGCGAGGCTCGTCGCCGGCAATGTCGGGGAAGGGGCAGCACAGCTGATGCTGCGGCCGGAACTGCTGCGCGTTCTGCCGCCCGGCGAGACGGCGGATGGTGTCATCGAGGCCGAAGTGGTCGAGATGTTCGGCAAGGGTGGCACGGTGCAGTATCGCGCCCGTAGCGCCAGCGGCCTGGCCCTTGTCGTGGAGATCCCGGGAACGTCGTCATTGCCGATGCGGATCGGCGACAAGGTGAGGCTCGGTTTTGCCAAGAAGGACATCTATGTCTTCCGGGCGGAGGCCTGAACATGGCGGAAGAGGTGCCGAGACGCTGGCGTGATCCGGAATTGCTGGTCAAGGCGCTGCCGACCGTCATCCTGCAGACCACCTGCTTCCTGGCACCTCTCGTCATGACCTTCCTGCTCACCTTCCAGCGCAGCCGGAACTTCCAGCTGCAATGGACATGGGACCTGTGGACCTGGACCGACATCTTCTCGAAACCGCATTATTGGACGATCCTCCTGCATACCGTCTTCATGGCGGTCGCCTGCGTGGCGATCTGCCTGGTGATCGCTTTTCCCGTGGCCTATGGGCTCGCGACCCGCTTCAAGGCCTGGGAGAACGAGATCAAGGTCCTCATCACCTTCGCCTTCATCACCGATGCGACGCTCAAGATCTATGGCTGGGCGCTCTTTCTCGACAAGAACGGCATGGCCAACTATCTCCTGGGCTCGCTCGGCCTGTCGCCGGAAATTGTCGCGTTCCTGTTTACCGATTGGGCGACTTTGCTCGGCATGGTCTATTCGCTGCTCGCTTTCGCGATCTTCACGCTCTATCTCTCGATCAGCAATATCGACCGCTCGCTCATCCTGGCGGCCTATGATGCAGGCGCCGGGAAGCTCAGGGCGCATTGGGAAGTGACCCTACCTTTGTGCAAGCCCGGAATCTGGGCGGGCAGCGTGCTGATCTTCCTCCTGAGCGTTGGCGCTTTCCTCGAGCCCAAGGTGCTGGGCGGCGGCAAATCGCCAATGTCGGCGGAGCTCATCCGCCAGACTTTCGAGACTCGGGTGAACTGGCCGCTGGGTGCTGCCCTCACCTTGATGCTGATGGTCGTCTCCGTCTTCATCGTGCTGCTGTTCAGCCGGCTCATCGGCCTCAAGCGTGCCGGGCTTGCATCATGACGGCGAAGCTCGAGGGCAGGGTCATCGATTTCATCCTGTGGGGAAGTCTCGCCGCCGTCCTGATCTTCTTCTATGTGCCGATCTTCACCCTCATCGCTTTCTCGTTTCAGGAAGGCCGCTTCCTGACCTTGCCTTTCGAGGGGATTTCGTTGCGCTGGTATGGCGAGTTGTTCCGCAATTCGAATGCGCTCACCGCTTTGTGGAACTCGACGGTCATTGCCGTCGTGACCACCTTGATCGCGACGGCGATCGGAACCATGGCGGCAATCGTCGCGGTGCGCTATCGCTTCAAGGGGCGCGAGGCGTTCCAGCTCCTGGCCGGCGTCCCGCTGGCCTTTCCGCAATTGCTGCTCGGCATCGTGCTGCTTTTGTGGTTCTCGGTGCTCGGCCGCATCTTCGATTTCTCGACCGGTATAACGACGGCGATCATCGGCCATATCGTCTATATCACGCCCTTTGCCATGGTGATCGTTGCCGTGCAGGTGTTCAATTTCGATGCCACGGTCGAGGATGCGGCGCGCGATTGCGGCGCCAGCACTTACGAAGTCTATCGTTATGTCACCATCCCATTGCTGTGGCCCGGCATCTTCTCTGCGGCGATCTTCGCCTTTCTGCTGAGCTGGGGGAACTTTTACCTGACCTATAGCCTTGCCGGCTCGACCCGGACGCTGCCGACTTTCATTTTTTCCGGCATCGCCATTGGCTCATCGCCGCTCTATCCCGCCATTGCGACTGTCGTCTTCATTCCCGGCATATTGCTGGTGATCCTGGCGAACCGATTGCGCCGCAGCTGAACTTCCTTGACCGATGCACAGCGGCGCGTCACGCTGTTGCAGTTTCAAATTCCAGCGGAGGTATTGCCATGCCCGTCAGGCGACAAACTGCCTTTGCCGTTGCGTTATTCTCCGCGGTCCTGACGTGGCCCGCGATGGTGCAGGCGCAGACCGCGACGGTCGAAGAGGTTTCCCGCTTCGTTCGCGATGCCGAGAAGCAGGGCTTTGACTTCTCGATCGACCTCAATCGGGCGGAGTGGATAAACTCCACCTACCTTACCGACGATACCGACGCCCTTGCCGCCCGGTTCGGCGCCGAGCAGACCGAAATGGCGGTTCGATTTGCCCTGCAGGCAGCCAAATACCAGGACGTTCCAGGTCTGACACCCGATTTGGAACGCAAGCTGAAGATCCTGCGCATCCGCATCGGGCTGCCGGCCCCGACCACGCCCGGAGCGGCGAGTGAGCTCAGCGCCATCAAGACCAGGCTCCAGTCGTCTTACGGCCGCGGCAAAGGCACGCTGAACGGCAAAGAGATCAATGGCAGCGACATCGAGGAGGAAATGGGCAAGCCCCACACGCCCGCGGAATACAGCGAGATGTGGACCAGCTGGCACGACAATGTCGGCAAACCGATGAAGGCGGATTATGAGCGGCTTGTGACGATCGCCAATGCGGGCGCCCGGGAGCTGGGCTTTGCCGATGTGGGCGCCTTGTGGCGTTCAGGCTATGACATGCCGCCCGATGAATTCGCTGGCCTGACAGAAATGATCTGGCAGGACGTCAAGCCGCTTTACGATGCGCTGCATTGCTACACGCGTGACAAGCTCAACGCAAAATACGGCAATGCCGTGCAGCCGGCCACGGGCCCGATCCGCGCCGATCTGCTCGGCAATATGTGGGCCCAGGAATGGGGGAGTATCTACAACGATGTTGCCCCGCCCGGCGCCGGCGATCTGGGTTATGACGTTGGTGACCTGCTGAAGGCCAAGAACTTCACCCCGATCGGCATGGTCAAGGCCGGCGAGAATTTTTATACCTCGCTCGGCCTTGCGGCGCTACCTGAGACATTCTGGCAGCGCTCGCTCATCGTGAAGCCCGCCGATCGTGAAGTCGTTTGCCATGCCTCGGCCTGGGATATCGACAATAAGGACGATATCCGGATCAAGATGTGCACGAAGGTCAACAGCGACGATTTCGTGACCGTCCATCATGAGCTGGGGCACAATTACTACCAGCGCGCCTACAAGGACCGGGATCCGCTCTATCTCGACGGCGCCAATGACGGTTTCCACGAGGCGATCGGCGACTTCATCGCGCTTTCGATCACGCCGCAATACCTGGTCGACATAGGTCTGCTCGACAGGGCTAAGGTGCCGGGAGAAGACAAGGAAATCGGACTTCTCCTCAGGCAGGCGATGGGCAAGGTGGCGTTCCTGCCTTTCGGCCTCCTGGTCGACCGCTGGCGCTGGGGTGTTTTCGATGGGACGATCAAGCCAAGTGACTACAACGCGGCGTGGACGGAGCTGCGCCTGAGGTATCAGGGGATCGCGCCGCCGGTGACGCGGGGATCAGACGCCTTTGATCCGGGCGCCAAGTACCACATTCCCGGCAACACGCCCTATATGCGCTATTTCCTGGCAGGCGTGCTGCAGTTCCAGTTCTACGAGGCCGCCTGCGAGATGGCCGGCTGGAAGGGACCGCTGCACCAATGCTCCTTTTACGGGAACAAGAAGGTGGGCGAGCGCCTGAATGCCATGCTGGCGCTTGGCGCCTCAAAACCCTGGCCGGGTGCGCTCGAGCTCTTTACCGGCAGCCGCGAGATCTCCGGCAAGGCGATGCTCAGCTATTTTGCCCCGCTCAAGACATGGCTGGACGAGCAGAACAAGGGCAAGGCTTGCGGATGGTAGCAAAGATGGCCGGCAGCCTCGATCTCCTGTAAGCATCAGCCTGTCTCGATAGCTGAAAGAGCAGGATCTTGTCGTCTTCCAACCGCTGGCGTCGTTTCACTGAATGGGAGGAGAGACCGCTCGGTCTCGACCGCTTCGCGGTCGAGGACGCCGAGAACGGCTTCTCCGTCTTCAAGAGCCCTTATGATCCCGAGCCTGCCATCGAGATCGAAGACGGAAAGCTCGTTTCGATGGATGGCCGGAAGCTTGCCGATTTCGACATCATCGACATGTTCATTGCCCGGCATCATCTCGATCTGGATGCGGCCGAGCGGGCGATGGGAATGGAATCGGCAGCGATCGCCCGCATGCTGGTCGACATCAATGTGCCGCGGGCCGAGCTCGAAAGCCTGGCGCGCGGCATGACGCCGGCCAAGCTGGCCGATGTCGTCTCGCGGCTTTCGGCCCTTGAGATCGCTTTTGCCTATTCGAAGATGCGCCAGCGCCATGCACCCGGCAATCAGGCGCATGTGACCAACGCCAAGGACGATCCCGTGCAGCTTGCCGCCGATGCCGCGACCGCGGTGGCGCTCGGCTTCGATGAGATCGAAACCACCATGCGGGTGGCGGGCAATGCCTGGTCCAATGCGCTGGCCTGCACGGTGGGCGCAGCGGTCGGGAGAGGCGGTGTCCTGTTCCAATGCTCGATCGAGGAGGCGGAGGAGTTGCAGATCGGTTTTGCCGGTTTCGCCTCCTATGCCGAAACGGTCTCCGTCTATGGCACGGAACGGGCCTTCATCGATGGTGATGATACGCCCTGGTCCAAGGCCTTCCTGACCGCGGCCTATGCCTCGCGCGGCATCAAGGCGCGCTGCACCTCGGGCGCCGCGGCCGAGCTCCTGATGGGCTTCCATGAGAAGCGCTCGCTGCTTTATCTCGAGGCGCGCTGTCTCTGCCTGCAGCGCGCCATGGGCGTTCAGGGCACGCAGAATGGCGGTATTGATGGAGCGCCGCTGACCGCCTCGATGGCGGGCGGCGTGCGCGAGCTCATGGCGGAAAACCTGCTCGCCGTATGGCTGGGGCTTGAATGCGCATCCGGCAATGACACCCGCATCAGCGAATCCGAGATCAGGGTGGGCGCGAAGATCACGCCCTATCTGATGGCGGGCTCGGATCTGATCTGTTCCGGCTTCGGCTCGATCAAGAAATATGACAATTCGTTCAACGCGTCGCTCTTCAATGGCGAGGAGGTCGAGGATTACCTGGCCCTGCAGCGCGATTTCGAGGTTGATGGCGGTCTGAGGCCGGTGAGCGAGGATCAAATTCTCGGACTCAGGGTCAGGGCGACCGAAGCGCTCGCGGCCGTGCTGCAGGAACTGGGGCTGGCCGATGTGACGCAGGCCATGCGCTCCTCGGTGGTCTTTGCATCGGGCTCCGATGAAACGGCGAGCTTTAGCGCAGGTCAGGCGAGCGAGATCAGCGCAAAGATCAAGGACCATGGCCTCACCGCCCTCGATGTCGTCAAGGCACTGGCCAAACAGGGGTTCCGCGAGGAGGCCGAGAATCTCATCTTCATGCTGCGCCAGCGCGTCTCCGGCGACTATCTCCAGACCTCGGCGATCATCCGCGATGGCCGGGTGATGAGTGCCGTCAACACACCCAATGACTACCAGGGACCAGGCACAGGCTACCGGATGACGCCGGAACGGTGGCAGCAGGTCCGAAATATCCGCGGCACGCTGTCCCGCGCTGCCGTCCTCGCCGCCGAGAGCACGGGCAGGGTTGATGGTCATCCGCCATTCCGTTTGCAGTCGACAGGCCCGGCCAGGCAAGGGAATGATCCGCGCGAGGTCGTCATCGGTGTAAGCCCCGCTTTTGCCGAAAGATTGCACCAGACGACGGCCGGTCATCCGTTGAGCGACGTCATCAGGACGCTGACTGCCGGGATAGAGGAGGGTGGCGGCATCGCCCGCATCGTTCGCATCCTGCATACGGCCGATACATCCTTTCTCGGGCTCACCGCCGCGAAACTGGCGGGATCGGGCATTGGGATCGGTATCCAGGCCAAGGGGACCGCGGTGATCCATCAGGCGGACCGCCTTCCGCATCTCAATCTCGAGCTGTTCTCGAATGCACCTCTGATCAGCCTCGACCACTATCGCGCCTTCGGGCGCAATGCGGCCGGCTATGCGCGGGGAGAACGGCCGGAGCCCGTCATCGTGCCCGTGCGCGGCGAGGCATTGGGCGCGCGCTTCCATGTACGGGTCGCCCTGCTTTACGCGCTTGAAACTGAACTGGTCGATCCGGGAGCGAAGCCAGTCGATGTGGTTGCGGAATTTGGCGGAGCGAGCGCATGAACGAAACCCGCAAAACCATCTACCCGCTGTCGGAACGGGATCCGGACAATGTCAGGACGGCAACAGGACTCTCCCTTACCGACATGACGCTCGATGCGGTGATCAAGGGCAAGGTAACCGCGAGCGATGTGGCGATCACGCCGGAGACTTTGCGGCTGCAGGCGGAGGTCGCCCGATCTGCCGGCCGCGACCGGCTGGCGCTCAATCTGGAAAGAGCAGCGGAACTTGCCAGGGTTCCACAAGAAGTTCTGATGTCGACCTATGAGCTGCTGCGGCCCGGGCGCACGGAGAGCTCGCACGCTTTGCGCGAGCGCGCCCGTGCCCTGCGTGAGCAATTTGGCGCGATCCAGATTGCCGGATTCCTTGAAGAGGCGGCCGATGCCTATGATGCGCGCGGACTGTTCAGCCGGCGCTACTGATATTTTCATGGATAAGGATTCCCTGTGGCGCCCATGGCGATGGGCAAAGGCTGGCGGGAGAGTTCGGCATGACGGGCGCGATCAGCGTCGCTCCATCGGTCTTTCATGGTGAGCACCGCCAGCTCGCGCTCCGCCGGAGAGGCTTCTGCCCAGGCCCTGGCATAGGCCTCGATATAGAGCGCGTTGCGGCGCCGGCGGGCCTCCGCTTCCGAGAAGATCATGGGCGGTTCCTTTCTCATCGTCGCGGCGCTTTCTCCTTATACGTTTAAAGCGCGATTGTCAACGTATTTAGCGTATATTCCGGATTCTTGCGTATGGACGAGGGGATGAAAAATGTTCTTGTTTTGTTCTCATAATGGAGTCATGCTGGGAGCCGTCAGATCTCAACTTCGGGAGGATTATCAATGGCCTTGCAGACCTATTTCGTTGTCCAGCCCTTCATGGAGACCAGGCGCGGGGCGCTCGTCGCCTTGCCGCCCGTGGCCGCCAGAGACGCCGACCATGCGCGCCGGCTGATCAGGAGCCAGGCCGGCGCCGTTGGCGCGATCGCCTTCTCACGCCGGGCGGATCCGGAAGCGGGCGACTATGAGGCGGCCGAGGTGCTGGCGCGGTGGGGCAAGGTGCCGGAAGGCGACATGGAAGAAGCGGCCTGAGCCTCAGCGCACATTCTTCTTGCCGACGATGCGATGGCAGACGGTCCAGTCGGCGGTCGATTCAGTGAAATCCTTCGGCGGCTGATATTGCCGAAGCTTCCACTCGCGCGGCGAGAAGCCGATCAGCATCTTGATGATGGCCTCAGCCTCGCCATTGGGCGGGACGTGATAGAGAACCACATCCGTATCGCGTTCCGGCGGCTTGTGCGGATTGACCCAGGCGATGTCTCCCGGCCGGTAGGCAGGCACCATGGATTCGCCGACGATCAGTATTCCATAGGCGCCCCTGACCCGCGCGATGTCCTCGGGCGGCGTCACCTCGTCGATGGGGTGGAAGTCGATGATCAGATGGCCCTCGCCGCCCTGGGCGGCGGCATAAACGGGCACCAGCGTGGTGCGCGGCACCACCGGATAGTCGACGATGACGGTGTCTTGCTCGGGTATCCGGTCATATCCGCCGAGCCGCCACATCTCGATGGCCTGAACGGGCGGCTCGCCGCGGTTGGCGAACAGGGCCGCCAGAGGCTCCATGATTTGCCGCGGCAGATACTGCTTTGTGAACCTCTCGGAGTCCTCATAGTGCTGGTAGCCGGACGCGGTCTTCTTGCCGAGAGCCTTTGCCGCCTCAGCCATGCTGACGCCCGCGCGCACCCGCAGCGCCTTTAAACGTTCCGTAACCGGAATATCTGTCATTTCACGAATATAACGTAAAATTCATACGCTTTCAACATTGACATTTTGTACGTTTTATGCGTATATAATGAGCATGCCCCAGCCCATCGTCCTTCCGACAGATTTCAAACCCGCCGCTGGAGCGCTGCTCGCGGCGGCAGGGCCGGTCGAGCCGTCCTCCTCCCCGGACATGGCTCCCGGCCCGACCTTTCACCCGGCAATGCGAAAGACGCGTGCCGACTATTTCCAGTGCCGCAAGACGAGAAGCCGGCTCAATCTCGGCCGCACGCTCTATCGCCGCGGCGAGAGCTATTCCGCCATCGCCAGAGCTCTCGGCATCACGCCCGACACGGCGCGCCGCTGGGTCGATACCGAATATGATGCGAAACGCAGGTGCGCCGCGCAGCTCAACCGACAGCCCCCGGCGGAAGTGATGGACGAGGCGGATCTTCCGACCTTGCCCTTCGTGCCGGGCCTCATGATCACCGGCCGCTATTGCATGAAGCCGCCAGGCAGGTGAACGAGCGGGCGGCCAGTCAGCCTTACATTGCAAGGAGAAGTCCCATGAAAGCCGGACGCAAACGCAAGCCGGGCCGCCGTTACGCCTCGGGCGACAGGATGAAGGCGGTGCGCCAGGAAGAAGTGCGCCGCGTGGCGCTCGAGGCGCGCATGCGCGTCTTCGGTGTCGGGCTGGAGCTGGCGGGCCGCGATGTGATGGGCTCGCCTCTGGGCCGCCTGCTGCACTGGAACATCATTACGCCGGCCCAGGCCGATGCGGGCTATGACTTTGCCCTCACCATGCGCGACTATCTTGCAGCAAGCGAAGGCCAGCGGCCGAGCCAAGGCAAGGCGAGCTTCCTTGTCTCGATGCGTGGCACCGCGGGGCCCGAGGGGCCAGTGCGTTCCCAGGAGCGCGCCCGCATCTATATGGAGGCCTTGCGCGAGGTCGATAGTCTCGATCCCACCTCGCCATCGGCGACCAGCATTGTCTGGGATGTGTGCATCTCGGAAAATGACCGCATGCGCGACAAGGAGCTTGGCCTCTTGCGCTCAGGTCTCAACGCGCTGAGCCGTGTCCTGCATCGTGGCCTCGTCACCGGCAGGAAATGAGCAGGTGAACCGGCTGTTGTGTTTCTTCCGCTAACACTCCAGAATATGGGGCGAGAGGGGCAAGAGGCCTTGCCTTGGGGAGATAAGACCATGCTGCGCACAGCCCGACGACTGGCTGCGGGTTCGCTCTGCTTCCTTTCATTTGCCGCACCTGCCATCGCCGCCGATCCGATCGGCACCGTCATTGCGACGAGCGGATCCCCGACAGCTTCCGGTCGCGCGCTTGCCGCCGGCAGCGCCATCTATGAAGATGACAGGCTCGTCACCGGCGGCGGCAATGTGCAGATCATGTTCGTCGACCGGACGAAGCTGCTGGTCGGACCGGGCTCCACCCTCGTCATCGAGCGCTTCCTGCTGCGCGGCGGCAACAGCGTGCGGAAATTCTCGATCGATGCGCTGCGGGGCACGTTCCGTTTCATCAGCGGCAACAGCCGCAAGGTGGCCTATGATATCCGGACCGCCAATGCGACGATCGGAATCCATGGCACGGCTTTCGACGTATCGACGGGCTCGGGCACCCTGGTGGCGGTCTATGCCGGCAAAGTGGGGCTCTGCGCCTATGGTGAATGCGCAAGCGTCGATCAATATTGCGGCGTCGCCAGGGCATCGCGCGGCAACGTTGCCGAGCTGAGCGGCAGGGCCAAGGCGCGGGCGCTGCGCTCCTTGCCCTATGTCAGCCATCAGGGCCGGCTTGCGCCGCGATTCCGCGTCGATACATCGGGCTGCCAGGCTTTCCTTGCGGGACCGGGCAACGAGCAGCTGCGCGACAATGATTTTTCAGGCGGGGGGCGCGGCAAGAGGCCCGACAGGCCTGATCCCAATCCGCAATGAGCTCCGATGGTAGAATCGCGTGAGGCGCGATGCGCGTGCGGAGACCTGAGTGTCACTTGTGGCGGAGAGCCGGTGGCCGTTTCGCTGTGCCACTGTCTCGATTGCCAGAAGCGGACGGGCAGTGCCTATGGTATCGCCGCCTTCTTCTCCCGCGACAGGGTCAAGGTGTCAGGTCCTTATGGCGACTTCACCCGGGCTTCCGACAGCGGCCATGATGTGACCTTTCACTTCTGCCCGCGTTGTGGCAGCACCGTATACTGGGAGCCATCACGAAAACCGGGCCTGATTGCCGTAGCCGTCGGCGCCTTTGCCGATCCGGCTTTCCCGGCGCCGGGCAAACGTGTCTATACGCATCACCAGCACCACTGGGTTGGCGAAACGGGAGAGGAAAACCCGCCCGGATGAACTACGCATCTTGAAAGGTCAGGTGTTGGAGTTGCCAGCCTGTATCAGGGCTTAGTCAGGCAGGGCCCAACCAACAAAAAGGGAGCCACCACCGGCTCCCTTTCCGCGGGATATTGCCGTAAAGCTACTAGTTCGGGCCGTTGGTCGCGAGTACGCCGGAAGTAAAGAATTCCGGCAGCTTCTCATGGAATACGCTGGTGTTGTCCACCGTGCCCGTGCGCTGGCGCTCGATCAGCGTGCCATCATAGCCGAAATAGAACTTCAGACCGCCAAACACCTGGAAGTCCTCGATTTCAGCCTCTTCGTCGACTTCGTCCGAGTCGAGCTGGCGGTCGGCATAGCGGGCGCCGCCAAAGATCGCCAAGCCCTGGTCCCACACCAGATACTCGGCATCACCGGTGATGGCGAAGCCTTCGAGGTCAGCGTTCTCGTTGTCGAAGTCAAGACTGGCGAGCAGCACATCGCCGCGCAAGGTCAGGGCCAAGTCTGGCGTGGCGTAGAACCTGCCCCAGGCGGCCAGCTCGAAGCCGTCCTCGTCCTTATTGTCGAGGATGAACTCGCTGGGCCAATCCCTGTTGTAATAATGTGCCGAAGCGCCCAGCGTGAACATGTCATCAAAATAGAACTCGCCGAACAGGCCTACGCGGAAGGTATCGATGTCCTTTCCGAAAATGTCCTGGCCAATCCATGAGCCGCTGACGCCGCCAGCCCAGGAACCGGGGTCGCGATAGAACAGCGCGCCGCCAATATGAGTGTTTGTCTGGTCGAGATCGGCGTCATCGAAATCCAGATCCGCCGAATGGGCGTAATAAGCGACATCGGCCTGTATATTGAAGGCCCCGCAGGTCACGAGCCCGGCGCCTTCGCCAAAGGGCGTTGTCCAGTCCACGTCCTTTCCGTCGAATTCGTCGCCTTCGTCGGAGAATTCGGAACTCTGCCAGTCATACATAAAGCCGGCCATGACGGAGCCCGAAAGGAGGCAGCCCGGATCCTCGACATAATCGGCCGCACGGGACGCTGTGGCCGCTCCGCCAATGATCAATGCCATAGCGGCGACGCTGACAGTCAATCTCAGCTTGGTCATGGTCTGCTTCCCCTGTCCGAGTCTTTCCCTCAAGGAATATAGCGCCAAGTCGGCGCGCCGGCCAACCAGCCAACAGCCGGATCTCTCAAATAATGGCTTACTGTGGCCCCAAGAGCACAGTCTCCTGAGAACTGCCCGTCCCCAAATGGGGCACTAAGCGCGAGACCGCTCCTAACCCCTTGAGCGGAAGGGGAATCGGCGAGCAGGCATGAGCCCTCAAAAGGAAGCCATAGATTCCCCTTTGACCCGTCATGCGCTCTCGGTTGTGGATTACTGCGGCCGTCCCGCTAGCATTTTACCAGACAGGAAGCACTCGGCTCCGCACCCCGCGCAACGCTTTCCAGCCGATGTGAGAGGTGAGATCGGAATTCTGGTCGCGATGCTCTCCACCCTGGACGGCGCCCCACCAAAGCCCCGAAGCTGGCGCCGCGGGGCTCTCATTGGCGCTTCATCGCCGGGGGGGGGCGGCGGCGCGCCGCTGCCAATTGGGCGACAAAAGGAAACGGTCGAAACTGGCAGGCCTCGGAGCCAGGGTCTGAGGACTATTCGCTGTTATGTTGCCGGGTTCCTGACACCATATTGGTGCTCGTGGCGTGGACCTTGTGCCAGGGGACGCTGCTCTTCAGCCAACATCTCGACTGTGGCCCCTGAACCCCTGGGGGTACCCACGTCCAGGCCTTGCATTGGCTGGAGAGATTGCAGGCTGCCTTGCAAGCGCCGACTGAACCGTCCCCAGTGGTAGCTCCCTCGGCGAGATCGGAACCCGGTCGGTCGACGCCCTCGATTTGACTCTCGGCCACCACGCCGAGCTTCTCCCGGTGGCGAATGGCCAGGCAATCGACCACGTAGTCGTGCACAAAAACCGATTTCACAGTCCTCAAGTCATCCCCGCAGCCGGTGCCCCCATGGGTGCGACGATAGAGTGAGACAGTTGCATTGTGACGATGGGCGATTGGCGATGACCCCTGACAGGCGCTGCGCTCGATCCACCACTTGATGTCGTAAGGCACAGATCCATGTATCCCGAGACTCGTGGAGCACTCGCCGGGTTCGTTGTCCGGTGTCAGGCGATTGTCCCAAATCCTATTCATACAACTGTGAGCCCGATGCTGCGCCTGGCGCCGACAGCCATTCATGGTCCCTGCACCCTGGCCAAGGCCCGCAGTGAAATGATCGACGGGAATATCCGGCTTGAACGACGGGTCAAAATGAGGGCGCCCTTGCCCTTTCGAAGGTTCACGAAGTTCGAAATGCGCCTCACAAACACATTCAGCGGCACCGGCGTCTCCCGGCAAGGCAAAAGCGAGCGGCGCGGTGAGAAGGGCAGCAAATCTGAACAAGCGGAAATTCCAAAGGACGAGTGGCGACATATCGAATCTCCTTGTGCCTTTGGGTTATCAGCCCTTAGCTACAACGGCAGATGGATAGGGCGTTGCAGTCATAAGCAGACGAAGTGACGGCAAATTTGGCGGCCGCTTTACATCCTAAGACTGATCCCATTCTAGCGGCCTCACCTGAATGGTCCTTGAACGGTGCCTTTAGCTGTCTTTCATGTTCGTGCCTGGTCAGGAGATTGTGACGCTGCCATACGCCCTGACCCGCTTGACATTGCGGACGCAAGCGTGAGATTTGGGAAATATCAGGATAGCAACACCTGCGCAAAACGAGCGGGGCGCATCTGCTTCCGATGATTCCCTGACAGCCTGCCCGGCGGCAACAAACTCGTGCTTGACATTGCGGACACAGGCGTGAGATTTGGGAAATATCAGGATCGAAGAATTTGCGCCCGGAGCGACAAGCTGCCGGGCTTTTTCTTTGGCGCCGGGCGCGCATCGATCCGCCCCCTTTAGCAAAGGCCATCACATGACCAAGAAACACGAAGTCACCGTGGACCTCTATGGCGTGGAGCGCGCCAAGATCATGGCGAGCGGGATCGTCGAAGCCCTGGTCGAGCATGCGCTTGGCAAGCGATATATGTCCTATACCCAGGTCAGGGCGGCGCTCGGCCTCCTGAAGAAGGTGCTGCCGGACCTCTCGACCGTCGTCGTCGCCAACAAGCCGGAGAAGGAAACCGAAGAGGTCAGCAAGGCCCTGATCGAATATCGCATTGTTGATCCTGCCTAGCGATGTGCCGCGCGCTTTCCAGCCTTTGCTGGCGCCGAAGCGTTACAAGGGCGCCTATGGGGGACGCGGCGCGGCCAAGTCTCATTTCTTTGCCGAGCAGGTGGTCCTTCGCTGCATGGGCCAGGCCACGCGCGTGGTCTGCATCCGGGAAGTCCAGAATTCCATCAAGGAGTCGGTACGCCAGCTCATCGTCAACAAGATCATGCAGCTGGATCTAGGGGCGCAGTTCACCATCCTCGATGCGGAGATCCGCGGGCGCAACGGCTCGCATATCATCTTCAAGGGCATGCAGGCCTTCAATGCCGAGAACATCAAGTCGCTGGAAGACTATGACATCGCCTGGGTGGAGGAGGCGCAGTGCCTTTCCGATGTCTCCCTGCGGCTGCTGCGGCCGACCATCCGCAAGCCCGGCTCGGAATTGTGGTTCAGCTGGAACCCGCGCCACGAGACCGACGCCGTCGATCAGTTCTTCAGGGGCGGCAAGCCGCGCGATGACGCGGTGCTCGTCGCGGTCAGCTGGCTCGACAATCCGTGGTTTCCCGAGGTGCTGCTGCACGAGAAGGACTCCGACTATGCCGCCAATCCGGAAATGGCCGAGCATGTCTGGGGCGGCGGCTATGAGATCTTCAGCGAGGCGTCCTATTATGCGCGCCTCATTGCCGATGCCGAGAAGCAGGGCCGCATCGGCGACTTCCCGCATGACGGGAACCGCGTGGTGAATACCGCCTGGGACATCGGCATAGACGATTATACCGCCATCTGGTTCATCCAGGATGACGGCGTGATCGCCACGGCGCTCGACTATCACGAGACAAGCGGGCAGGGGGCCGAGGAGATCGTGTCCGAGGCCCTGCCGGAGCTACAGCCCGATCCGCTGCGGATTTCGGCGGGCCTTGCGGCGCTGGGGCGAAGACACCCCTTTCGCTATGGCGCGCATTTCCTGCCGCATGACGTGAAATTGCGCGAATGGGGCGCCGGCGGCCGGACGCGGGCGTTGACCCTGATGGGGCTTGGCGTGAAGCCGATCCGTGTCGGCGCCCAGCAAGGGCCGGTGGAGCGCATCAACGCGACGCGGATCCTGCTGCCGCTGATGCGCTTCAACCGGACGCCGCGCGTCATGCTCGGGCTGTCGCGGCTCAGGCGCTATGCGCGCAAGCACAGCACCCTGATCGGCGGCTTCGCCGGTCCGCTGCATGATATCAACAGCCATGGCTCCGATGCCTTTGGCGAATATGCCGTCAACTGCGCCCTGATTGCCCCGAAGCCGGTTCAAGCAAAGCCGGCGTGGCCGCGCGGCACAGTTTTCCTGCCGGGACCACCGGTCGACCGGCCAGGGGGCAGGAGGATCAAGCTCTGAATGACCGAAGATCCGAATGAGGAAGCCAAAGGGGAGCTGCCCCGGCAGGCGCGTCCCTGGCTCGATGCGATCACCGACGCGCAGAAGTATTTCCAGCTGTGGCAGGAGAAATCGGACCGCATCGACAAGCTCTATGCCGATCTCAAGACCTTGTCGGAAGAAAGCACCGACCGCGAATACCAGATGTTCTGGGCCAATCTCGAAATCCTGAAGCCGTCGATCTATGCACGTCCACCCGCGCCGGTCGTCGTGCCGCGCTTCCGCACCATGAAGGACCTGCCGCGCAAGGCCTCGGAACTGCTCGAGCGCACGCTTGTCCTCACTTTCGAGGAAGCCGACATCAATGCCGTGATGCTGCAGATCCGTGACGACCTGGCCACCAATGGCAGGGGAGCCGCATGGGTCAGGCTCGAGGAGGTGGATGGCCGGCTGCGCAACCTCATCGAGCATGTGGACCGTGCCGATTTCCTGCACGAGCCGGCGCGCAAATGGCAGGAAGTGGGCTGGGTGGCCAAAAGAGCGTGGCTGACGCGCAGCGAAGGCATCAAGCGTTTTGGTGATCGTTTCATTGAGGTCGAGCTCAAGAGCCGCCGCGACCTTCTGGGCGATTCCGGCCATGGCGGTTATGCCGGCGAGAAGAAAGCCGAAGTGTGGGAAATCTGGAGCCGCAGAAGCGGCGTCGTGGTCTGGGTGGCGCCGGGCCTTGAGGACGTGCTCGACATTCGCGAGCCCTTCCTGAAGCTCGAGACGTTCTTCCCGTGCCCGCGGCCGGCCTATGCGACGACCGAGCGCCGCCGGCTGATCCCGGTCCCGGACTTCGTCTATTACAAGGATCAGCTCGAGGAGATCAACGAGCTCACGGCCCGCATCTCGGCCTTGTCCGAGGGCCTGCGCATGAAGGGATTCTATCCGGCGGGCGCCGGCGACCTGGCGGAAGCCGTCGAGACGGCGGTCCGGCAGAACGACCGCAACGCCATCCTGGTGCCGGTCTCGAATTTTGCCGCGCTGGGCGGCACGGCGCTGCGCGACAGCATCATCTGGCTGCCCGTCGCAGAGATCGCCGCGACGATCAAGGAACTGGTGTTCCTGCGCCGCCAGCTTATCGAGGATGTCTACCAGATCACCGGCCTGTCCGACATCATGCGCGGCGCCACGGATCCTGCAGAGACGGCGGCGGCGCAAGAGCTGAAGAGCCAGTATGGTTCGGTTCGCATCCGCGACCGCCAGGCGGAGCTTGTCAGGATCGCCCGCGACATCACCCGCATCTCGGCCGAGATCATTGCCGAGAACTATACGCCCGACCTGTTCGCCGAGATCGCGCAGATGGACCTGCCGCGCGAGGACGCAGTTGCCGGTGAGATCAGGGTATTGCGGCTGCAAGCGCTGCAGCTTGCCGAAACGGCGGAACCGGATGGCCCCTCGCCAGAGGGGCTTGCCGATGCCAGGCAGAAGACGGAAACGCGGTTGTCGTCGCTGGCAGCGACGGTGACGCTCGAAAAAGCCGTGGCCTTGCTGCGGGAACAGCGGCTGCGGCCTTTCATCCTGGAAATCGAGACCGATTCGACCATTCATGCCGACGAGAATGCCGAGAAGCAGCGCCGCACCGAATTCCTGGGCGCGCTCAGCATGGCGATCCAGCAACTGACGCCCATGGTGGCGCAGCAGCCGTCATCGGCGTCCTTTGCGATCGAGGTCCTGAAATTCGCCATAGCGCCATTCCGGGCCGGACGATCCTTCGAAGGCTCGATCGACGAGTTCGCCGAGACGGTGCGCCGCGAGGCCGAGCAACGCCTGGCGAATCCCGGACCAAGCCCCGACCAGATGAAGCTCCAGCTCGAGGAGAAAAAGCTTCAGTTCGATGCGAAGAAGCATGAGGCCGAAGTGGCGGTGAAGCAGGACGAGGTGAACAAGCTGCATGAGCGCGAGATCCGCAAAGCCCGCCTCGAAGGCGATGCGCTGGCAATGGCGCAGGGCGAGCCGCCGGCCTATTCGATGACCGAGATCGTTGAGCTCCTGTCCCGGCAGAACGAACAGGCGTTGCGCAGCATGGAACTGATCGCCCGCGTCCTGGCGGCGCCGAAGAAAGTGACAACGCCCGAAGGCCGAATCTATCTGACAGAACCCACGATGGTGAATTGAGATGACGCTGCAATATTCGACAGAAGTCAGGAATGCCAAGCTCGATGTGGTCGAAACGACCATCGGCACAGGTCCCATTCTGCGTATGCGGACGGGCGCCCCGCCGGCGACATGCGCCACGGCCGATAGCGGCACCATCCTCGCCGAATGCGTCCTGCCGTCCGACTGGATGCTGGCCGCGAGCGCCGGGTCGAAAGCCAAGAACGGCACCTGGGAGGATCTGAGCGCCAATGCAACCGGCACGGCCGGCCATTTCCGCATCTATGATTCGGCCGGCGCAACCTGCCACATGCAAGGAACGGTCACGCTGAATGGCGGCGGCGGCGACATGACGGTCGACAACACGTCCTTCGCCACGGGCCAAAGCTTCACCGTGACGACCTTCTCCCTGACAGCGGGGAATGCCTGATGGCCGACAATGTGTCTTTGCCCGGCGCCGGTTCTGTCATCGCCTCCGACGAGGTCAGCGGCGTCCAGTTCCAGAAGGTCAAGCTTGACCTTGGTGGCGACGGTCTCTCGGCGCCCCTCGTGAGCGGCCAGGCCACATCCGCAAGCTCGGTGCCGGTGGTGGGACCCAGTGACGACCAGATTGCGGTTCAGGTGGATATCACGCGACCGGCCGACACGACCGCTTATGCCGTCAATGACGCATTGGCCGATTCCACCTCGGGCCCGACGGCCGGCGGCTTCACTCTCGCGAGCATGGCCAAGGTCTCCGGCGGCTCGGGTATCATCACCGATGTGATCGTCACTTCGAGCAACGATCCCGCCACGCCGCTGCAATGCGAGGTCGTCTTCTTCAACCAGGCCGTCACCGCCATCAACGACAATGCGGCATTCGCGGTGTCCGATGCCGAGATCAAGACCTGTCTCGGAAAAATAGGGCTGGCGCTCGAGGATATGGGGAACAACGATTTCGCGCATGCTTCGGGCCTCGCCATAAACTACACCTGCGTCGGCTCGGCAGATCTGCGGTTCCTGATGCGTGTGAAGAACGCCTATGTGCCCGCCTCGGGCGAGGTTGTCACCGTCATCGTCAAGGCCATCCGGCAGTAGCGGGGGGGCGGCATGGGCCTACCGGTTTTTCGCTACAAGACGCGGCGCTCCAGCGCCTGGGCCGAGGGGCCGAAACTGCAGCACATGGGCTTTGTCAGCGTCGATATCGCCGGAGCATCGGCCGTATCAATACCGATCCTGCTGGGCAAGCCGCACCGAAGCCGTGAAATAATCGTCACAGTCGACATCAAGAATGGTGTCAGCACGTCGCGCAGCATAACGGCCGCGAGCATTTCCGGCCTGTTTGCCGGCAGCTTGCAGACTGGAACCACCATCGGCGGCACCAGATTGCAGGCGATCATGTTCCCGGCACCGGACAAGCTGCAGCACGGCTTTCTGAGCATGACGTTCAGCGGCTCGGTCGCAGACTATGTGATAGCCTCGGTGTTCAGGGTGGTGGGCCGGGTGAAATACGGGGAGGGCGAAACGGACTCGGATACGGCATCGAGTGCATTCAGCACGTCGCTCAACCTCAACGCCTGCACCATCAATCCGGGCGGGTTCATGCTGGGAATGGGCGGCCACACCAACGCCAATCTCAACAGCGTTTCCGGAGCAGATGTGGCAGCCGGAAACCTTGCCGGGGCAGGGACCACCGATCAGTTCGTCTCCTGGTGGCGGCGCATCGAGCCGGTATCGGTGACACCCTCGGTCACCCTGTCATGGTCAGGCTCGAGCGGCGCCATTGCCGGGACGTGGAGTTTCAATCCGTGAGCTTGCTCCTCCTTTACAACTCCGCCGATGTGATCATCGGCAACGCCGTGGTCGCCGAGGCAAATGACACGGCGAACAGTTCAGCCAAGCTTGGCATCATAGCCCAGGCCGGCGTCACGGACGTGGCGGACATCCTGACGGCAAGCGCGACGCCTGCGATCAAGGCAACGCTTTCACAAGCCGAAGCGGCCGATGCGCTGGATGGTCAGGCCAGATTACCTGTCCAGATCCATGCCTCATTGATCGAAGCGGCGGACATGCCGGTTTCGGCCGGAGCCATCGCGCTGGCGGGTTCGGCGGCGATTGCCGAGGCCGACGACGCTTCGGCGGGCGCCGGCGCCGTTGCGATCACGGCTGGAGCCGCGCTCATCGAGCTCGATGACACGGTCATCGCCCAGACTTTCATGGGTCGTGTCCCGCTACCCTATCGAAAAGGAGGTGACGGCGACTGGAAGCGCCATGAGCGCGAGAAGCGCTGGAGAGATGATCTTCGCCGGATCATCGACGAGGCCTGGCGGATCGCCGGTGGCGAGATCGACCCGGTCACGCGAGCGGAACTGCCGCCGTCGGATCTGAGCCGCATTCGTGTTGTCCTTTCGCGGAAGGCCGACCGGAAGGACTTCGAGCGCGCGATGGCCATTGCCGCGGCGCGTGAGCAGCATGCGCGGGATGAGGCGATCGCCGTGCTGCTGCTTGCCGCGTAAGTTTGCAGGGGCCACCCGCCACATGATCGTCCATCGCATTTCCCACGGGGTCGCCCCGGCCCGCCACAGGCGCGCATCACTGGCTTGCCCAGCGGTGATCAGGGACGGCATGGCGCCTGTCCAGTCGATGCTCGACGGCAAGGTCTATGACAGCAAGGCCGCCTTGCGGGCGACCTACCGAGCTGCCGGCGTGACGGAAGTCGGCAATGATCCCGCCCTCCAGCGCAGGGCCCGCAAGCCAGAATCCTTTCGCAAGGACGTGCGGAACTCGGTTGAGCGGGCCTTTGCGCGAGCCGGATTCGTCTGAAATTTCCGCGTGGGCCGCTCATTTGCTTTTTTTTCGCAAGCCATGACGGCGAGCTTCGCGCCGATCGGGCCGAACGGTCTTCCCGCGAAGCTGGGAGGAACTTCTAACCGTGCGCCGCCAAGATGATCGTGATGTTGCTTTTCACCTCTTATTCATCGAGCAGAACCCATGCGTCATCATGGCTGGCCGCAAGAACATTGTGAGAACAATCGGCCCGGGAGTCAAGCCTTGGCTTCCCGCTTCTCGGATCCTTAATCTACGCATCCAGACGCTTGATCGGAAATTCGTTCCGGCTGGTATCGCCGATAGTCCTCATCCCGACAGCGGTGGCGGTGCGGGGGTTAGGCTACGAGACCGTGGCCCGAGCCGAAGGTGATGACCAAACCCTGATTCCGGTCGGAGCCGGAAGAATAGGGAGGACCATTGGCGGCCGGGCCGCGAAGCAGCAGAGGTCCGGGCCTATTGCCGCCCCGGATTGGGGTTGATAAGAAATCCTCTGGGAGATTCCATGTGACCTTCAAACCGGCGACGGAAAAGCACGCCATTATCGAGGCGGTCTTCGGCTTGCTCTATGCGCGCCAGTTCACGGCCAAGGAGATCGAGGCCGCCGTTGCCGTTCATCAGCAGCAATGGCCGGAGCTGCCCCGGCTCAATCGAACACAGGTTTTGCAAGTCCAGATGGGGGAGGGGCCGCTACCCGACCAAGCATCAATGCCGCCGCTCGTGGCCGGGGTGTCATTCGACCGGGTCAAGCCAGATGGCAAGCTAGGCTGGCGCCTCCGACTCGATGAAGCAAAAATAATCGTTAACTGTCTCGATTATGTTAGCTGGAGCGAAGTCTGGCCTAAGGCCTGGGATTATTTCGAAAGGGCGAGTGAGGCGCTTCAGAGCAGAAACAACCCGATCAAGGGCGCATTTCTGCAATATGTGGACGTGTTTGAGTGGCTAGGCAACCAGAAGGACTATTCGGTCGACAAGCTGCTGCGGCGTGGAAGTCCCTATGTCCCTGCTAGCGTGTTCCAATCTGGCACGGCCTGGCATCTTCATCAGGGGCGATATATTGAGGATGGCCTGCCGGTCAAAGGTAGGCTGTTGCAGCGAATCCACTTGGACGCCGGCACATCTCGTCAGCCAAGCACCTTCGTCAAGATCGACAGCTATCTTAACCTGGACTTCGCAGATCCGATGATCGTGAGGGGGAGTCTTAAGGAAAAGAAGGATAGACTAGGTCCCATTTTCGAGTTCCTGCACGATATGGACAAGCGCATCCTTCGTGATTATCTAACACCTGAACTCGCAAAGGACATTGGCCTAACATGAACTTTGCCGAAACTAGTTTCAAGACCGAGACTTTGGGCGCCGACTACACTGCGCCTCCGCCCAGCCCGCCGCAGATCGTCACCTATTTCGTCACGACGCTGGCTGCGGGCGCATTGGCGTTGACGACCAGTTACACCAGCGAAACTATCGCCAACCCGCTGAACCCAGCTATAAGCCAGTCGATTGCTGAGGTGACCGTCCCACGGGCGCTTCCTGTTTCGATGCACGAGGCGTTCTTGGAAATGCTGAGCTTTGCCGAACTGAAGGAGGGATGGGATGGGCCCGGAAGCAAGCCGCTTTCGGAAGCCTCGCTCATCGATGCTTTGACATTTTTGAAGCTACTGCCGGCTGAAGTCGCGGCGCCAGAAGCCCTCGCATTTGCGGATGGTACAGCCGGATGGAATTGGCAGACCAGCGACAAATACATCACAGTGCACTTGCCGGGGGACGGGCGACTTGTGTATTACGGCGAGTGCGACTGTATGGAGTCCCCTGTAAAAGGGGTCGCTCTCTTTGACGGTCAGTCGCTTCCTGCAGATTTGTTGACCACAATCGAAGCTTGAGATCATTTGTGACGGCAGTGGGGCTCTGTTCATGCGAGGCGGCCTCTCTCGGAGAGTGCGGACCTCTTGCTGACGCGGAAGTCTTGGTTAAAGTCGTCTGCTCGCCAACCCACGTCAGGAAAGACGGCACACTGCGCGCCAGCTTAATTGCTCCAAGCGACATCGAGCGAAAGGGCGTATCTCTGATCCGCCAGACCCATCTTGGAAAAGACGAGATGTATCGACTGGCAAGGGCTATAAGCGACACGCTTCAAGATAGAACGGTGGCAGGCGTTGCGATCAGCACGGCTGAGAAAGTCCGAGAGATTGTGGATGCTGATACAGGAGCCCAGTCGCTCTGCGTCTTCGACGACCCAGTCCGTAATGCGGGCGACCTGACCAACGAGGCCCACGCAACGGGCATTGCTAGTGCGTGTATAAGCAGTGCGGAGGCCCTGCGCATTCAAAAGCTATTACTGAAGCTCTTCGAGCGCTTGAGATCCATTGATGAGATTTACGCCTAGGTGTTGAACCCGCACTTTGGTGGTGCACTATTGTCGCACGAATCAAAGGAAGTGCCATGGGCTAGGTTCTTCACGGGAGCGCCACCACGACAGAGGCGATCCGTCGGCAATACAAAATAGCCAAGAGAGCCTGAGGCGGCTCGCCAAGCGCTACGGCATCAACCAGAAGACGGTGGCGAAGTGGAAGAGCCGGACTTCGGTCACCGATGTGCCGACTGGCCCGAAAGAACCGAGGTCGACCGTGCCGTCGATCAAGGAGGAGGCGATCATCGTCGCGTTCCGCAAACACACGCTCCTGCCTCGGGACGATTGCCTCTACGCCTTGCAGCCGACCGTTCCGCACCTGACACGATCTTCATTGCATCGCTGCCTGCAGCGTCACGGGATCGGACGGTTGCCTGACATCGAAGGCGACAAGCTAAAAGAAGAAGCTCAAGAGCTATCCAGTCGGCTACTTCCACATCGACATCGCTGAGGTTCAGACCGCCGAAGGTAAGCTGTACCTGTATGTCGCCATTGATCGCACGCCATCACGGCGCGCTTGACTTTGCGGACACAAGCGTGAGATTTGGAAATTATCAGGATCGATCAGTGTGCCGAATAACCGCCCCACGATCCCGTGAAGCCCGATCCATGAAGACATCGAGAGTGTGTGTTGCCGGAAAAGCACACCGTTTCTGAATTTCGCAGCGGGCATTGAAGTTTGTGTGCGGATGATATCCAATCATGAGGACGGCAAAAAAGACGGCGAGAGTCCGGGTGGAATAAATTCGAGCTCTGTACTGAGGCTCGCCCTATGCCAGTAGGGCGGGCTTTCTCTTTGATACCCCGGACTGCGTAGAACGCTCCAGTCAAAGACTCGTCAGGCCTGCCCGGACCCTTCCGGGTGGCAGTCGCTGCAGTTCACCGCCGCTCTGAAGAAGCCATAGGTATTGCGGGCATGCCGCAAGGCCTCGGCATGACTCCCGAAAACTCGCGACCAGGACAGGTGACGGGCATCGGCCGTGCTCTGAACGGTGCCATTCCGGCAATGACGGCAGCCGCCCCGGTGGATCGCCACCAGGAATCCGGGCGTCTCAAAAGACACATAGAAGAGCATGAGGCAGGCGGCTCTCAGTTGAACATTCTCCCGAATGGGAAACGGCTTTTCCTGAAAGATGGTTCCGCCGGCCGGGACATGCATCGCATGAGGATCACATGATGACTGACAGCGCCGAAGCAAGTGACAGGACCGGCGAGACGGTGTCCGTTTCGACGGCACAGGAAACCGCGACGGCGAAAGCGCCCCGCGCGTCGATCGATCGCGCCTTCGCCGCGCTCGATGCCGGCAGCACAAACGAGACCGTGGCCAGGGAGGCCGACGCATCCGCGAGCCCAACGCCATCGGACGAGGAAGCGCCGGCACGCTTTGCGGCAGAGGCCAGGGCCGCGTGGCAGGCCGCACCCGAAACAGTCAGGGCGGAGACTCATCGCGCCTTGCGCGAACTGGAAGGGGGGCTGACCCAATATCGCAAGACGGTCGAGCCCCTGAAGCCCTATTTCGCGCTGGCGAAGCAGCACAATACGACGGTGCATGAGGCGATGGAGCGCTATACGGCGCTGGACAGGGCGCTTCTGTCCGATGACCGGCAGGAAAAGCTGCTTGCCATCCAGACTGTGCTCGACCACGCAGGGCTTGCGCCAGCCGATTATGCAAACCTCATTCTGGACGGCGGCAGCAAGGAGCCCGGAGCGGACCAGCCGCTGCACGGCATTCGCCAGGAGATTGCCGATCTGCGCAACCAGATCGGCGGCGTCACCTCCAGCCTGGCGGCGCGCCAGAATGAAGAGATCGAGCGGCAGGTGAAGGCCTTTGCCGAGACGCATCCGCGTATGAAGGACGAGGAATTCGCCGATACCGTCAGCCGCCTGCTGGCGACGCGCATGGCTGACAGCCTCGAGACTGCCTATGACATGGCCGACCGGCTCAACCCGGCGGCGCAACCGGCCCAAACGGATCAGACCCGCAAGGGCCAGCTCTCCATCTCAGGCGCACCTGCCTCCGGCTCAAACCCGGTGACCCGCAAGGCGCCCGTCACCGCCCGGGAAAGCCTCGACCGCTCCTTCGCGTCGCTCGGCCTCGGATAGAGCGCCGGGCCCTCTCATAGAAGAGGCCCCGCGCTCTATCTCCTTGTTTGCGCATCGGGTTATCCGAAAACCGCTTCGCACTTTTCGGCCCGATGCTCCAGTCCACAGCATTTCAATCAGGAGACGCCGCAATGGCGATGAATCCCAATGAGCGCCTGCAAGAGGCGTTCTCCCTGGCCCTGGAGGACCGCTCCCAGGGCTATGCCGACCTGGTGTCGAACTCCAACGCGCTTCTCCATGTCATGAAGAAGCGTAACCAGTTCAAGACCTTCTCAGGCCCCACCATCCGCGAGCGGCTGCTCTATAATGAAAGCGGAACCTATATCCGCTATGCGGGCTATGAGTTCCTCAATCCGCAGCCGGCCGAGCTCTTCAACGATGCCGAATTCACCCCCAAGCAGGCCGCCGTGTCGGTAACGCTGTCGGGCGAGGACATCCTCAAGAACTCCGGCACCAACCAGCTCAAGGACATCATGGAAGAGCATATGATGGCCGCCGAGCAGGAGCTGACCGACCGCTTCGTCGAGGATCTCCATTCGGCGGGCACCGCCGCGAACCAGATCGGCGGCCTGCAGCTCGTCATCCCGACGACGGTGAATGCCGGCTCCTATGGCGGCATCGCCCGCTCAAATCCGATCTGGCAGACGACGTCCTATGACGCCAATTCGGCCTTTGCCGGCATCAATACCGTGTCGGCTTCCACGGTGAAGACGATCTTCGACAATATCATGATCGCCCGTAGCCGCGGCAATAAAGGGCCTAACCTGATCCTGTGCTCATCCGAGCATTATATCGCCTACACGGCCGCCACGGTGGCGATCCAGCAGATCACCAACGAGAACGAGCTGGGCAAGCTCGGCTTCACGTCGTTGAAATACTTTGGCGCCGGCAAGTCGGTGGACGTGGTGCTCGAAGGCGGTATCGGCTCGGCCATGCCAGCCAATACGACCTACTTCATCGACACTACGGCTCTGCGCTTCCGCTATCACCCGGACCGCAATTTCGTGAAGTTCGGCGGCAAGCAGGCGCCCATCAACCAGGACGCCATCGTCCAGCATATCGGCTTCTTCGGCGAGCTGACGATGAACAATCCGTTGCACATGGCCAAGCTCTACGATTCGGCGCCGTAAGAGAGGAGACACACAGATGGCTTTCACAATTCAGGAAAACACCCTCATCGGCCAGCCGATCGCCGACACATCGGCGCTGCCGCGCCACGCCCTGGGCACGATCGTCCGGGCGAAAGACCCCGTCTATGGCAGTGGCGAATTCGTCTATCTGAGAGGCGCGGCATCGACGGTCCCGGGGTCGGTCGTGCTCTATAGCCCCGACGACTTTACGACATCGCTGCTGGCTGCCAACGACATCGGCCCGGTGGCGGTCGCGATGTCGGCGAATGTGGCGAACCTGTATGGCTGGTACCAGATCCAGGGCAAGGCCGTCGCCAAGTCCGGGGCTGTTGCCGACAATGGCAATGTCTATGCGACGGCGACGCCCGGCCAGGTGGACGATGCTGTCGTCGCCGGTGACCGGGTGAAGAACGCCAAATTTGCTTCCGCCGATGGCACGCCATCGGCCGGCCTCGCCGAATGCGAGGTTTGGCGGCCGTTTATGGATGATGGGGTTGCGGCTTAAAGTTTAAGGCCTTCCGTGCGTTGACAACACCGTAGGAATGACGCAACGATAGGACTTCTGGTCTGGATAAGGGAATAATCATGCGAAGGATTATTGCCAGCGCTTTCGTGGTTTTGGTTTCTGTGTCGCCTGTTCAGGCATTGGGCGAAGGCGGGGACAATGTCCCCATTATTGTTCCTGAACGCCTGCAGCAGATTGCGG
Source organism: Taklimakanibacter lacteus (assembly GCA_003576695.1). Classification (GTDB taxonomy): domain Bacteria; phylum Pseudomonadota; class Alphaproteobacteria; order Rhizobiales; family Aestuariivirgaceae; genus Taklimakanibacter; species Taklimakanibacter lacteus. Next base: position 60,063 of record QOZQ01000015.1, on the reverse strand, counting down.
GAGGGCTTCCCATAGCGGAGCGATTGAACATAGATTGGAACAAGGAAGTTAAAGCCGACGACGTGAGCCGGTATTTGGGCTTACTAGCCGCTGTTAATGAAGTCGCAGTCGCGGTGGCAAAGAAGAACGGTCGCGATGTACCGGGTGACAATGATTACTATGCGGCCCTGGCTGCATTCTGCCTTTTCCCCCCAAACAAGCCGCCGTTGGCCGAGAAGTATTGGTATGCGACGTTCGACGCGTTCTATGATGCCAAGACCCGAGCCGCGCTCGACAAATCGATTGGCCCTCTAACTTACGGGATACCAAAGCTACTCGAGGAGTCCTCTGGAGATGCGTCCAAACTCTTAGATTTCTTTCCGAAGACAGAAGATGAGTATTTGACTGACGTTATTAATTTCAAAGAATTAGAGTCGCAGAAATAGTATGCTCGCGTCATGCCCTGTTGGCGATTTAATCGCGTTGATAGCTTGGCTGTTTTTTGTCGTAAAAGCATGGCGAGGTTGGACGCATGATACTAGCGCGGACTCTTTGGATGAGCGGAATCTCGGTGCGACTGTGATACTTGGACAGTTAAACTCGGTGATAACAGGTTCTTCGATCATCATCGCCGGGATAGCGGCATTTGTTGCTATTGAAGAACAAGAAATCGGCAAACCTGAAAGCTATCATCTTGTCTATGCAACGGCTTGGGCGGTAAGCGCGCTAGCGGTGGCTCTTTACACCAATGGAATCCTGCCTAGTTACACGCCCAAGCGAAACTTTGTGCAGGTTAAAGGCATTGCAGTACTATGCTCGGTAGCGCTGTTCCTGAGCCTTGCGGCAGGTGTCAGATTCTTGTTTGCCGTTTGGAGTATTCTGTTCTGATTTAATCGGAAGAGTCGAACAATGACGGCGACCCGCAATCCAACTCATGCGGGGATTATAACGATGACAAAGCAAAGATCCGCTCTCCGACAACCCATTGGATAGATTAAGATTTCTTTTGAGATGAAGGCCGCCGCGGCTTCCGCTTTGGTTTAGGCTGAGGAGGAGACATTAGGCGGTCTATTGCGCTCATCCTGCGAAGACTTAGTAGCTTCGGTCTTTGCAGCGATGACCCGTCAGGCTGGACTCCATCGTTCAATTGAGAATTGATGCCGTTGGCGAATTGACCGAGGCAAAATAGATCGCCTGCCATGTTGTTCCAAAAGCGCTCTCGCGGCCCCGCAAGGTCGAGCCTTATCCTGGCAACGTCGCGGGCAGCCGCCTCATCGAGAATGATCCCGGCGGGCTTGCCGGGCCTATGTTCGAAGTATACCGGCACATGGACGACGGCGTTACGATATGGGGCAAATCTATTGGTGACGCTGATCAACCACTTAACGCGTTCCAAAGTTCGAGAAGACTTCTCAAGGGCCGCTTCCGCGACTGCCGATAGCATCTCGCGCTGGCTTTTGTCGCTTTGGAACATGTGCCAAATGGCATAGGCCTTCTTACGGCTTCTCGGTCCATCACCTAGGAGCGAGACGAACATTTCAAACAGCGAAGAATGCAGGCGGTTCCAACCCCACAAAGCTTCCGCTGTCAGACTCGCGTAAACTGTGATTGAGTAGTGACTGCTAGGGTGGATGCGGCGTTGATAGCGCATCCTTTTTCCACTGGTTGCCATGGCAAAGACACCTGCTAAGAAAAAGACCGTTGATGCGAATGAAGTCGAGCCCGACGCGTTGACTCGCTTCGAAAAACCGGTTCACAAGATCGCGCCGCCGCGCAAGGCGAAGAAGAAACCCAAGCCTCTCAAATAGGCCGTACATTCAATTGGAATCGTCTGATGAATCTTGCAGCCCGAAAAGCTGACTACGAACCTGCGTCGCAAGAAGAGTAAGAGTTTCGCCTCGACTACTTTCGGGATATTCTTGCGTCATCTGTTCGGCAACACTGTCCAGACCATTCAGAACAAACTCTTCTATGTCGGTTGACGCGACCACGTTCTTCTGTATCAAGAGGCTGAATAAGGCCGTGAACATTGAGGCGGTGGCGCTTTGGTGCATGGCAATCGCATTGCCCACAGCCTTTGCCATTTCCTCGTCGGCGTCCATTGCTGATCTCCTGTCCAATAGGATGATTGGCAGAGTCGGGCTGCTTCCAACGGCCCGACTCACCTAGATCAAACTTATAGCGGATTTGACACACTAATCCGAATCAGGGTGATCCAGAACGTAGACCGTTTTGATCCCCTCGTCTTTGGCCAGTCGTTTTGCGCCGTCTATCGCAGTATGAAACTCTACTTGCTTCAAGGCGTCTGGCTTATGGCGCGATTCGATAGTGAGCGTGTGGCCGCGAGAATGGCGGGAGTCTAGTTTCTTGTCGCCATATTGCACCAGAACATACTTCTCACCTTGAGTGATCTCTGCGGTGGAAGTTATGCGCTTGACCTCAACCATTGCTGTGACCTCCCTCTTTCGTTTCGCAAGAGCCTGACGGCACCCCGGCTGTTCAGCTGGTCTTGCGGCGGCTGATACTTGCGGACTTGTGCGGATCGTCGCTGATGAGATAGAGCGCCATCAGGCAGCCTTCCTCAGGCGCAGGGCCTGCTGCTTGCTGCCTATGTGCGTCTTCTCTTTCAGCACTTCGTTGATCCGTCCCTGGTTGACGTCATAAGAGGCGGCGATCCTGTTCTGCAGCTCGCCGTTCCAATAACGCAGCCAGACCTGGACGGCGTCTTCGAATTTCAGGGAATAGCTCGGGGCATGGATATTCTTCATATTTGATGTGCCTATTGGTTGGGGACATGGAAGAGAAAAAGTGGCCGCCGAGCCTCTCGCCCGGCGGCCAGCTTCTTCAGGCGTCAGTCCTTCTTTGTGTCACCGTGGCCGGGCTTGGGGACACGCTCGACAGTGGTCGTGTTCGGGCGGCGTTCGGCTTCCTTGACCGGAATGAACTCTCCGGTCTTGGAGTCACGTCCGATTTCGAAGGTCTTGCTACTTTTTGCCATGGGAATGGCCTTTCACTTTTGAAAGACCGGGGGTTGACCAATATGAGGCCCCATGCTCTTCTGAGCAGGTTCAAGTATAGAGCCACATACACCGTACCAGCCCCCAGCCGTTAATCTGGTGGCGGTCGGGAACTTTCAGGGTCCTCGAGATTGCAGTCTCGGGGACCTTTCAATTTCCCGGGCCAGGTTCCATTAAGGACCTTTCTGAGCCTGAGGTCAACCCTGCAGATCTCAGCAAATGTGGCGAAATGAGGCCTTTTAACCGATGCTGCGCCTGTATCGAATTCTAATGGCCAAGCATGCCGCATGGGTATAATAGGATGTTTATCCTAATTGTTAACTCGGCTGCCCTGGGCTATCCTAAGGCGGCCTAGGCGGCAAGGATTATAGTACAAATAGATAGGATTTTTAGCCCTGCCGCTAATTCAATGATTGTTCCAATTTGAAACGCGGTGAGTCACGTTGACTCATGTTGCTCTTGTGTGTGGAAAATAGCGATACACAATAGGTGGTGTGTCTGCGATCAAGATATTAACAATCCGTTAACAGACAATGTCCCCTCGCCAAATCACTTGTGATCGTCCCGCTCCGGCTGCTCGGCCAGTGCAGAGACGCCTGCGTTCCGACCCTCCCCATTTACGGAGTTTTCAATCATGGCCGCGTTTTCCGCAACCCGCCACTTACACGTCACTTTCTTCCTCAACCCCATCGAGAACCCGGCGAAGTCGCGCGCCGAGGGGCGCCCGATCTTCGAGGACCGCGAAATGGTCGAGATCAAGTTCGTCGGAGATCCGAAGAAGATCCTGGTGGCGCCGGCGCATGAGAAATTCGCGCGCGACCACGCTTCCGGCCAGTGGGTGACCTATGCCCAAGCCTATCATCGTCACTATGAGGCGTTCAAGACGGGCGAGGCCGCCAAAGGGGAGGGCACGCCGATCGACGAGCTGCCCTTCATTTCGTCCGCCCGGCGCGCCGAGCTGAGGGCGCTGCATGTCCACACGGCGGAGGCTCTGAGCGGGCTCGAAGGCGCCAATCTTGAAAGGCTGGGTCTGTTCGGGCGCGAACTGAAGGACCAGGCGAAGGCTTATATCGACAAGGCGAAGGACTCGGCGGTTGAAACCAAGCTTGCGGCGGAGAATTCAGCGTTGCGGCAGCGGATCGAGGCGCTGGAGGCGAAGGCCGGGGAGAAGAAAGCCGCCGAGCCGGACTGGCAGGAGAAGGAAGACCAGAAGCGGCGCGAATTCGAGAAGCGGCAGACCCATCTGAATCAGGGGGCGGAAGGTGGAGACGCTGCTGCAAAGGTCGAAGAGCCGGAGAAGCCTGTCGAGCAGGAACAGGCGGCCTGACTGGATGGCCGCCTCAAGGGCGGCCATGACGAGTTGGGATAATCAGGCAGAAGCGAAAAAGTTCCATCCCGTGCATTGGGGCTTTGGTCCAATTGCTTATTATTTCCTCTAAGTAAAATTGATCCTGCTTGGCGGGACGTGATGTTCGGCTGAGCCGGGCCGGACCCCTGACCCCCCGGTTTAATGTCCGGCCCGTTTCTCATGACCTGCTGCAAGGCAGGCAGCGACCGGGCCCAATAACACCCATTGACATAAGCTAACTGGACGCAGGCCCTTCGAGGCTCGCTGCGCTCGCACCTCAGGGTGAGGGAAGAATGGAGATATCGCATGAGCGTGTTGACGGCCATTCAGAATGTCTCTGCCGTCATCGCGCTGAACAAACCCACCGTCGTCTTCAGCTCGACCGAGCGCGAGCATTTCGAATTGCAGGTTCTCGCCAATTCCTGCGCGCGCTATATCGCGCAGGACTATGAATGGCAGGCGCTGAAAGTGCCGGGGCTCATTGCCGGGGATGGCATGACCCGGAGTTTCGCGCTGCCGGCAGACTATGACCGCATGCTGAAAGAAGGCGAGCTCTGGTCCGACCGGCTGCAGACTCATCTGACCCACATCATTTCCACCGATCACTGGCTCGAGCTGGATATCCGCCAGTTCGAGACGGTGACCGGCGCCTGGACGTTGCTCGGCAACGAGATCACATTGAAGCCCGCGCCCGCAAATGGCGAGGCGATCAGCTATTACTACATGTCGTCGCGCTGGGCGCTGGACAATGACGGCAGCAGCAAGGCGGAGTTCGCCGCCGATGATGATACCTTCCGCCTGCCGGAAACCCTGCTCGAATTGTGCATGATCTGGAAATGGCGGGCGCAGAAGGGGCTGCCTTATGCGCAGGACCAGGACAATTACGAGGACGAGAAGGAGAAGCGCATCGCCGCGGACAAGGGTGCCCGCATTCTGCATGTCGGGCGCACCCGCCGGCTGCGCGGCGCTCAGGTCGCATATCCCGTTTCGGTGGTGTCCTGAGGTTTGGAGAGATACGAAATGAAAATACATCTTAGCCTCAGGGCTTTGTTTTGGCGCATCGGATTATCCGAAAACCGCTGCGCACTTTTCGGTCCGATGCTTTCATGACGAGATTTCGCCGCCGAGCCGCGGGGGCCGGACAATCGCGGGCGGTACCCCGCACATTCCTGGCGCCCATCAAGGGCTGGATACAATCGGAAAGCCCTGCACTCGACAACCCGGGCGGCGCCAGCATCCTCGAGAACTTCTTTCCGACGACGCGGGGGATCAGGCCGAGAGGCGGCTCGCTGCGGCATGCCACGATAGACAATCCTGTCGAGAGCCTGATGGTCTGGCGCAGCGGCACGCTGGAGCGTGTCTTCGCCAGCGATGCGTCGGCGATCTACAATGTGACGGCTCCGGCGGATCCCATGGTCCAGCCGGCCGCGGATGTGACCGGGCGGAGCAGCGGCTTCTATTCCTGCGCCATGTTCGCCAACAGCGCCGGTGATTTCCTGGTCGCCGTCAATGGCAGCGACGATCGGCTGCTCTATGACGGGTCATCCTGGACGACGACGCCTTCCATCACCGGCGTCTCTTCCTCGTCGCTGTCGCATGTCTGGGTGTTCAAGAACCGCCTGTTCTTCGTGGAAAAGGACACGATGAATGCCTGGTGCCTGGCCGTCGATGCGATTGGCGGGGCGGCGGCGCAGATATCGCTCTCGGGCGTGTTCAAGAGAGGCGGCTCGCTCTTTTTCGGCGAAACCTGGTCGATCGATGCGGGCGATGGACTTGATGATGTCTGCGTGTTCATCAGCACAACAGGCGAGGTGGCGGCTTTTTCAGGCAGCGATCCCGCCGATCCCGACAACTGGTCGGCCATCGGGCGTTATGATATCGGCCGGCCGCTGGGCCAGAATGCTCATTTCCGCGCCGGCGGCGATCTGATCGTCGCCACCACGGATGGTTTGGTCCCGCTCTCGGCCGCCATGGACAAAGACCCGGCGGCGCTGACGCTGGCCGCCATCACGCGCAGCATCGAGGATGAGTGGAAGCGCCAGGCGGTGGCGCGCGAATCCTCGAAATACTGGTGTTGCGTCAAGTGGGTGGCGCGCAATATGGCGATCATCGGCGTGCCGACCGTGGGCGCGTCCGAGACCTATTGCTATGTCGTCAATCTCCTGACCGGCGCCTGGGCAAAATATACCGGCTGGGACATCGTGGCCCTGGCCGAGATGGGCAATATCGTCCTCTTCGCCACGCCGGCCGGCGGCATCTTCATCGCCGAAGCGGGCGGCACCGATGACGGCAACACCTATGCGTCGACCTTCGTCGGCCTTTTCGATCACCTGGGCATGCCATCCTCGGCCAAGACGGTGAAGATGGCGCGCTCGACCTGGCTGTACCGGAAGCCATTCCTGCCGAAGATCTCCTTCTCCTTCGACTATCTGCCCCATCTCGGCACCTATCCGAATGCCGCCATCCATCCCGATCTCGATGTCTGGGATGTCGGCCTGTGGGATGCGGCGATGTGGGACTCAGGCACCTCGCTCAACACCGTCACGCGCTGGGTGTCGGTCGCCGGCAACGGCTTCGCGGTGGCGCCCGCCGTCCAGATCACCCATTCGCATGCAAGCCCGCCCGAAGCGGAGCTGATCTCGATCGATCTCCTCTATGAAAGCGGAGGCATCGCGGTGTGAGATTGATCCATGGCAATGACGACACCGTGGCGGCCTTTGTCGCAAGCCGCATTCCCTTCTGCGCGGCGCGCGGCTTCGGCCCCAACCGGGCGATCGGCGTGGCGCGCGGCGATCAGGTGGTCGGCGGCTTCGTCTTCCACGATTATGCGCCGGAATTCGGCGTCATCGAGATGAGCTTCGCAAGTGCCGATCGGCGCTGGCTTACGAGGCCTGTCCTTTACCATGTGTTCTCTTATGTGTTCGACGGCATTGGCTGCCAGATGGCGTGCTCGCGTACGCCGGCCAGCCATCTTTCGGCATTGAGGATCACGAGGGCCTATGGCTTCAGGCAGGTAACCGTGCCGCGGCTTTTCGGCTGCCGGGAAGACGGTGTCATCTCAACTCTCACGGCCGAGGACTGGAAGTCCAACGGCTTTCATCGATCACGATCACTTCAGGCCACTTCGGCCTGAAGTGATGAACGTGATCGAGTTTTCAGTCTGGCGCGCGATCGGACGGAAAACCGCGAAACACTTTTCCTGATCGCGCGCAAAGGAGCATGCACATGGGCAAGTCCAAGGCGCCCAAGCCGCCCGATCCCAAGAAGACCGCCGCGGCGCAGACGGCAACCAATATCGGAACGGCGATCACCGAGGGCAAGCTGAACCAGGTCAACCAGGTGACGCCTGACGGCACGCTGACCTATTCCCAGAGCGGTACGTATGACTATGTGGATCCGCTGACCGGCCGGGTGCACAAGATTCCGTTGACGACGGCAACCACCAGGCTGTCGGATGCGCAGCAGGCGATCAAGAACCAGAATGACGCGGCCGAGCTCAACCTGGCGACACTTGCCCGCAATCAGTCCGGCCGCCTCGATGAGCTGCTGAGCCGGCCGCTCGAGCTCAACAACGAGGCGGTCGAAGGACGGCTGATGGAGCTGGGCAGCAAGCGGCTGACACCCGAGCTCGCCCGCCGCCGCCAGTCGCTCGAGCAGCAAATGGCCGATCGCGGCATAAGGCTCGGCTCCGCTGCCTATGACCGGGCCATGCGGAATCAAGGCGAGCAGGAGAATGATGCCTGGAACCAGCTCCTGCTGTCAGGGCGCGGCCAGGCGGTTCAGGAACTGCTGACCGAACGCAACCAGCCCTTGAACGAGATCACAGCACTTCTGTCGGGCGCCCAGGTGAACCAGCCCGGCTTCGTCAATACGCCGTCGAGCAATGTGGCGAATGCGGACTATTCAGGCCTCGTCAATGCGAACTACCAGGGCCAGCTCGACGCCTGGAAGACGAAGCAGGCGGAAAAGCAGGCTTTGATGGGCGGCCTGTTCAGCCTGGGGACGGCCTTGATCTCCGACCGGCGCGCCAAGACCGACATTCGCAAAGTGGGGCGCACCGATGACGGGCAGGCGGTCTATGCGTTCAAATACAAATCCGGCGGACCGATGCATCTGGGCCTGATGGCCGATGAGGTCGAGCGCCATGTGCCTGACGCCGTAACGCGCCATCCGAGCGGCTTCAAGCAGGTCAATTATGAGCGTGCGCTGCGCAAGGTCTGAGATGTCGCCTAGGCGGCATCATCCTCGTCTTTGCTTTCTTCCTTTGGCCAAATATACAGGCCAAGTGCCGAGAGCAGGATTCCAAATGCGATCATCGTGATGATCAGTTCGCCGAATTCTATCAAGAAGATGATGTAGTAGGTGGCAATCAGCAGACCAAAGAGCCACAAGGTGCCCGCCGCAGATCCCGCCAATTTGTACCGAACATCCCGGTGCTCGCTGGGTGGGATCCACCACCACGAGTACAATAGCATGAAACCAAACATCATTGCCGCCAGGATGGCAAGTTTCTTGTGTGGCAATGCCGGAACGTAGCCGGCCGCTCTTACGAGCATCCATCCCACTGGAACAGATACGACCAGGATCATTACTGTCGCCGCGACGGCTCCTAAAAAGCGCGACATCTGTTTCATCCGAACAGTACTACTCAACCCAAATTGATTTTCAAGGACGCAAAATAGACGTGCCCGGCGAACCCGGGAAAAAGGAGAACAATCGATGGTCATGTATGCTGCCCCGCAAAGAACTGGTCCCAGAGCAGGGGCTCGTCCAACGTCGAACCAAGAGGAAGTTGGACTTGTGGAAGACCTCGCGCGAAGCGGAGTGTCCGGTTTGGGTCAGGGCGTCGCCGGCATTGTCGGGATGCCAGCAGATCTTGCCAATATGGTGGTTCGTGGCGGCGATTGGCTCGGCCGCAAGAGTGGTCTGGTCGAGGATACACCGGAGCACCGGGAGTGGCTCGAAAGCAATCTGAGACAGGCGAATGCCAACTCCATATTTCCAACCTCCGAGAGGGCATTGGAGACTATGAATGCGCTGACGCGCGGGCTTGGCTCAGACTCTGAGGGGCTCTTCGAATATGAACCGCAAACCACAGGTGGCAAATATGTTCGTACTGCTGCCGAATTTCTGCCGAGCGCGGCCACTGGCCCAGGCGGACTGCCGCGAAAGGGCGCCATGTGGCTTGGCAGCTCGCTTGCCTCGGAGACGGCCGGCAAGATGGCCGAAGGCAGCGGGTATGAGGACTGGGTGCGCTTTGCCGGAGCGGTTGGCGGGGGGCTTCCCGGTGCGGCCAAATCGGTGGCCAAGCCATTTCCTTCCACAACCCAACTGGAACGGGAGTTCGAGGCCCTAAAGCCTCGTGCACGGGGGCGCGGCGAGAAGAGGGCCCAACTCGACAAGACCTATGTGCTCGATGATTTGCGTGGTTCGGACAAGCCATTGCAGGATGCCTATAGGCACCTGGCGCGAGATAAGAGGCGGATGAAGCAGTTCTCGCCAGACGAACAAGCCGCAATCCGCGCCATTTCCCAGAATAGCAAGCTGGAAAACGCCGCCAACGTGGCTGCAAGGCTCGTTCCGGACGAAAACGGTCCCTTCATACGCGGTGTAAAGCTTCTTGCAAGGGCAACTGGGCTGGGGGGCGGCGTGACTGGGCATTTCGACCCGCTCACCGGCGCAGGTATTGCCGTTCTGCCGGAAGCCGCCCTCACAGCCAAGGCAATCGCAAATAGGATCGGAGAGTCGATGGTTGGCAACCGTGTGAACAATATTGAAACTCTGGTGCGGACCGGGAAAGCGGCTCCGAAACCCTCCTCCAGAACGCTGGATGCTTTGGCGAAAGCAGTAATGCAGAACCAGGCTCTGCAGCTCGAAGAGCAGCGGCGCGCTATACAGGCCGGCAGATAGCGCCTATGGGCGGGTTTCGAATGTCGTCAGGCGCTCTCATATGACCTCAGTTCGGCTTCTCGCCGGCGAAGAGCTTGGTCAGGCCAACCGCCAGCCTTTGCAGGATGTTGGCGGGAACCTGATAGGCGGTGACCACGCCATCCTTGGTTTCGAGGCTGAGGATCGGATCGGGAAAACCCTTGGCGCCACCGACGCTCAGCGTCTTCACATCGGCGATCTCGCTCAGAAACTCCGTCTTTTTTCCGGCTTTCTGCAGCTGCTTATGCGCTTCCTGCGTTCTGGCGGAGAGCAGCCGGATCAGATGGCCGCTGAGCGACACCGGCAGATTGAGGGTCATGATACCGGCATCGGCGGTATCGAAGGTGACGCTGATGGTGTTCCCGCCATCCGCGACACTGGTGGCGCCGATGCCATTGGGATCGAACGTCGTCATATCAAAAAAGCTCCCCGGAAACTGAAATCGCAGGCGACACTAGAGCAAATCCCGCCAAAGTTGAAGACTTTGGCGATAAGGATTTGCTCCAAGATATTGATTTGGCGCGAATCCTTTTTGGCGAAGCGATTCCGCTTCGCCGGGAAGCGCGTCAGACCAGCTGCCTGGCCGTGCCAAGGTTGGTGACCCGAAGCCGATCCGGACGGCAGACCGCAACGAATTCTCAGCTTTGCGCGATGGGCTTTGCCGGCTTGCCGAATGTGGGGCAGGCATAGGCATCGGGCTGGTCAGCGATGCTGTTCTCGAAATTCTCGAACGGCATCCAGTACAGGCAATAGGTGTTTCCCACATTGTCACGCTCACGCGAGAAATTGACGCCAAGCGTGTTGACATAGAGATAGGCCAGGACGCCGGCCGCGGCGACCAGGGCGCAAATGACGAAGTGGGTCAGAATTGCTCCCCGGTCCCGGCGATTGTCGATCAGCATTGTGGTCATTTGAATTTTCCTCGCCAGTTCACGATCACAAACCCCAAAGCAATGATTACAAGCGCGAGCAGGACGGCCCATATCCCCCAGTTCGTGCTCACTATAAGCCATTTTGAGCCCAAGGCCGCCCCGAACAAGACAACCAGCAGCACCAGCACCACCGCCAGTCTGCCCCAGTCGGTCTCAGGCCCGCTCATGGGCAGCCAGAATAACAATTCCGCGGCGTAATTCCAGACCCCGAAGGGGATCTTCAACGCCTTTAATGAGGAACATCCATGCCCAGAAACGGTTCCGGCATCTATGGACCGCCAGCCGGTACAGCCGCTGTACCCAACACCACCATCGAAAGCGCCGACTATAATTCCGTGGTTGCAGACATTTCCCAGGCCCTGACCGACAGCATCAATGTCGATGGAACCGCGCCGTTCCAGGGCAATCAGTCCATGGGCGACAACAAGCTCATCAATCTGGGGGCGGGAGCGGCCGCGGCCGACAGCGTCAATCTCGGCCAGGCCCAGGCCGGCGTCATCGCGCATGCGACGGCGACCGGCGGGACGGCGGATGCCATCACGGCGGCCTTCTCTCCGGCGTTCGCCGCATACACGGCCAAAATGCGCTTCCGGTTCACGGCAGGCTTCGCCAATGTTGTTGTCAATCCGACGATCAATGTCGATGGGCTGGGCACCAGGACGATCAAGAAGCTGAATGGCGCCGCCCTCGAGCCCGGCGACATAGCAGGCGCCGGCCATGTCTGCGATTGCGTCTATGATGGGACAGATGTCCTTCTGTTGAATTTCGCCCCGATGACGGGGGCGGAAGCCAATGTGTTCACGGAAAAGCAGACCTTCACCAGACCGATCGTCTCGCCCGTAAGCACGCTCGCGGATGCGGCCACCATCGACTGGGACATGAGCGCGACGAGCGCAAATGTCCGTATCGTGCTTTCGGCGTCCCGCAGCCTCGGCGCGCCCACCAACATGAACACCGGCCAAAGCGGTCTCATTGTCGTGCAGCAAGACGGGACCGGTGGGTGGTCACTGACGCCAAACGCCATTTTCAAACAGTCTGGCGGGCAAGTGGTTTTCGATCTCGACTCCACGGCCAATAGTAAGACCGTCTACAACTACCAAATCATTGAGGACCACAGCGCGGCTAAGGTAGCTCTGGTCAAGCATCTCTGGTCGGAGGGAAAAAATTCGATAGGCTTTTGGAAAGAGTATGACAAAGGCACCTTTGTATTGAGCACGCAAACCGCTCAAGCACATGGCCTCGGACGCCGTCCTTCACTATTTGAAGTTTGGCTCGAAAACGTTGTGGCTGAACTCAGCTTCACCCCGGGTGACCGCGTCCGCCTGGTGAGTGCGAGTGACAGTGATACAGGCGGACGCTCCGTTACACAGGGCGTTAATACAACTACAGTTTTCATCAATGCCGGCGAGCTTAATCCAACCCTTGTGAACTCTTCTGGCAATGCCGCGATCATTACGACGAACCGGTGGAAGGTAATTTTCGTCGTGTATGAATAGCATTTCAGGTTGCTGACGTCGGCATCAGCAACGCCTCTCACCTCTTCACAAAAAGGAACATCCTCATGAAAGCCAAATATTGGCCGACTGCGCTCGCCTGCGCGCTCGGATTTCTTGCTCCCTCAGCGGATGAGAATGCCTGGGCGGTGGAGGGCTGGGATCTCGCCAAGATGGGCCAGCAGATCGACCAGACGAATGTCGTGGTTGGCGTTGGCGGCGACGGGCTCTGCTCCGGCACGATCATCTCGCGCAAGCACCGCCTTGTGCTGACGGCGTCGCATTGCGTTTCCGACCGGATCACCCGGACGACGGAGGAATTCGTCGATCCCATTACCGGCGAAGTCACCAGGAAGATGATCGAGAAAAAGCTGGACCTTGAAGTCTGGCAAAACACGACGCGTGATTACGAAGTCATCTCGTCCCGGCATTTTGTCGCGCGGATAAAAGGTAATGACAGCCAGAACGATGTAGCTATCCTGCAGATCGCCGATGCGGATTTCAGCGCCTCGATGGAGGCGCCCCTGGCACCCGACAGCCATAGGCTGATGCGCGGGCAGACGATTTATGTGGTCGGCAATCCGGGCGTGGTCCTGGACAATTCCGTCACCAAAGGCATCGTCTCGTCGACCGAGCGCACGCTGACCATTGGCGGCAAGCCGATCAAGGTATTCCAGATCGACGCTGCCAGCATTGGCGGCAATTCCGGCGGATCGGTTCTGAATGAAAGAGGCGAGCTCGTGGGCACGCTCGATGCCGGCATGCGGGGCGCCGGCATCAACTTCGCCGTGCCCATTTCCGCGACTAAGGCGCTTCTGCGCCGCAGTGGCTTTCCGGACATCGTTGGCGACGCATCAAGGCCGGACAAGGCGCCGTCCGGGGACGGCCGGACCGGCCGGCACGGCGGCCCGCAAGATCCGGCATCGATCGTTCATCGCACGTCCGCATCTTGGTTTTCGACCTGGTTTTTCCTCGTGGCCCGCATGGTGCGCTGATGCTCAGGAGAACGACCGATTATATCGTCCTGCACTGCTCGGCGACGCCACCTGCGCACGATATCGGGGCGGCCGAGATTCGCCAGTGGCACATGGCCAAGGGCTGGAGCAATATCGGCTACCATTTCGTCGTCCGGCGGAACGGCGCGATTGAGACGGGCCGTCCGGCCGCCGAGATCGGCAGCCATGTCAAATACCACAATGCGAGCAGCCTGGGCGTGTGTCTCGTCGGGGGCGTCAACAAGGCGCAGAAGCCACAGAACAACTTCACCGAAGCCCAGTGGCTGGCCCTCAGGCAGCTCCTGGCCGAGCTGCAGTCGCGTTATCCCCACGCGCTCATTATTGGTCATCGCGACTTTCCGGGGGTTGCCAAGGCATGCCCATGCTTCGGCGCCATCGAGTGGGCCCAGACAAATGGGTTGCGGGCAGCGCCGCCGATGCGCCTCGTCACGGCATCGATGCTGCGGGCGATCAAACGGGAATCGGAGGATGGCGACGAAGCCGACGACGATCTGTCCGGGCAGGAAACAGCCCCGGCCAAATGGTGGACGGCAATCCTCGGATCGGGTGGCGTGGGGTCGCTGGCGGGGCTGGGTTATGGCCTGGACTGGCTGAGCATCACGGCAATGATCCTCGGTCTTATCCTGCTGGTGTGCCTTGCCCTCTATCTCATGGGGTATGAGCGTCGCGAGCGCCTGTGGGACAGGCTGGTGGGCCTATGATCGCCTGGATCCTCACCCGTCTTGGGCTTGGCGGCCTTGGCCTCAAGAGCGCGATTTGGCTCTTCATGGGGGCGCTCGGCCTGGCCTTTGCCGTCTGGATTTCGACAAAACTCTATCTGGCCGGCGTCTATTCGGAACGGATCAGGGCGTATGAGGCGGTCATTGCCCAGATCAAGGCGGATCTCATCGCCAACGAGGTCATCGCCCGGCAGGCCGAAGCCGATGCGCGCGCCGCCGAAGCGGAAGAACAGAAACTCAAGGAACTGATCGATGCGATGCAGAGCGATAAATCCTGCCCTCTTACTCGCGAGCATGTTGACGGCGTGCGCCGGATCGACGAAAGCCCCTGATGTAAGGGTCCCACTCCCTGAAGCACCGGCAAGACTGCAGAACAGGTGCGACTTTCCGCATGTCTCGGTCGGTCAGGATGCCGTCCAGGCTCTCTACCAGAACCGTGCCGCCCTCAGGGTCTGCGAGGGAAAGCGCCGCGACTGGCAGAAATTCTATCGCACTGTGCGCGAGAAAAGATGACCATGCCGAGAAAACTGATCCTCGCGGAACGCAAGCTTGGACGCGAACGCGCCGCCGGCCAGGCCTTCACCGAAGAGGGATTGATAGAGATCGACCCTCGCCTGGAGCCTCGCCAGTGGCTGTCGACGCTTATTCATGAGGGGATCCATATGGCCTTTCCGGAAGCTCCGGAAGATCGCGTCGCCAAGGCGGAGCGAATTATCACGCGCTTACTGTGGCGAGCCAATATACGTCGCATCCATCAATAGCGGATCTGCTTCTTCGGAACGGACTTACAGGCCGAGCCAGTTCGTGATGCGGCTGCCGAGCGACATGTCCTTCTTTGTCCAGACGATCGTCTTGTCATCGGCAGGCTTTGCCTCGGCAGTGGCCGGCGCCGGCTGCTCAACCGCCTTTGCCTTTGGCTTCTGGGACTTGGCGATCCGGGCTTTCTTCTTCTTCTTTTTCTTGGCCGCCACCTTCTTCCTGGCCGATGGTTTCGCTTTTGCCTTGGGCCGTTCACGCTTGGGCGCGGCTTGCTCTTCAGGCTCGGGCGTGGCCTTTGCCGTTTCTACATCCTTCTTCTCCGGCACTGAAACCGCAGCCGGCATTTCAGGCGCGGCCTTTGCGGGCTTGATGGCCGTCGCCTGGGGCGTCGGCTCGAACCAGGGAACATCGGCAGATCCACGCTCAACCGTCGTCGTCTTTTCCGGACCGGCGAGCAAAGGCTGCTTTGCCGAAGGGAGCGTTTCTTCCGAGCAGCGATAGACGGTGGTCGCGGTCGCGCCGACCTCGGCGGAGGGGCTCAAGCATTCGCCATGCGCCCATTGCGACATCGCAAAGAAAGCGAAGACCAGCGCCGCAGACGCCAGCCGCCCCCTTTTCAGTACGATCTCATGGTTCACGATCAACTACGTCCAGCCAACCTATGGTTTCATCTCGTCAGTAAGCGGATCAAGCCAATATTTCTATAAATTTAGATATTAATCAACAATACCAGAGTCCTCTCCCACCCGCCTGTGGCAAAACTTTGGCGTGCGATTTCGGGCACTTGCCTGTGCCCGGGGAAGCGGATTCCCGCCCATCGCACCGGCAAAGGCATTTTCCCGACCCGATATCCCGAATCGGGATGGCGTCTTCCATGGCCAAGGACCACGCCGGAGGTTGAGCGGCCGGGAACCCCTGGCTGAAAGTGGCGGCGATCCTCGAAATTCATCCCGCCCGAAGTCGATGTTGCTTGACTGTCACATCTCCGCTTCAGCAATACTATGGCACCACGTTGAGCGGAGGGTCACAATGATATCCAGGAGAATTCTTTGTCTGGGCTTGAGCCTGGCCTTGCTGCCGGCCGCGGGGCTATCCGCTTCCACAGCGCATGCCGACGACGCCGGTGCCGCCGTTGCGGGTGGTGTCATCGGGCTTGCCGTCGGCGCGGCCCTCTCCAAGAAGCATCATCATCACCGTGATGTCTATTATCCGGGCTACGTCCCGCCCTATGGCCCGGGCGGCTACAATCCGGCGTGGAATCAGAGCTTCATGCCGACGCCCGCCGTCATCTGCTATCCGATGCAGCGTGCCTGCTACGGTGTCGATGGCGGTTTCGCCTACAAATGGACAGCCCGGGTATTCGGCTACTGAGAGGAATGCGAAACATGAAGACTGCAATTTGCGCCATGGCCGGTGTCCTGGCATTCGCTTCCGCGGCGGCGGCCCAGCCCACTGCCGATGACCACCGTCTGGATGATGCCTGGAAGGCGGCGATCGAGGAGCAGGAGGGTGTGCTGACACCCCAGCAATTCGCGACCGTGAACGGCCTTGCCTATCAGGCGGCAGTGTCGCGTCTGTGCGCCGGCTTCGAGATCGACAATGTCAAATATGCCAAGGCCGTCAACGCCATCGTGAATTCAGGCGGCGACAAGCTCTCCGACGAGCTGAAGCTCGAAAGGCAGACGGGCATCCTGATTGCGATCGGCACGTCCTATGGCTTGTTCCTCGCCGAAGGTGCCGCCCGGAAGGATGCTTTCTGCGCCAGTGCCACCGAAACCAGGAATGACAAGGAGACGCCGCATTTGTGGGAGTAGGTCGTCGGCGGCTGTCCGAGGCGGGTGCGCTTCAACGCGCCCAGATCTCCAGACAGAACCTGATGGCTTCAATGAGCCCGAGCGCGATCGCGGAAAGCGCCGTGCCGGTGGCAAGAAGCGTGTGCCAGAAGTTCAGCACCAGCGGATGCCGCACCTGCACATGCTTGCCATGCCAATAGAGGTCGCCGCGGTGATCGACGCCGATCGCCTCGAGCTCGTCAGCGGTGATGGCGCGGACCCCCGGTGGCCATGTGGATTTGTCTGCCTTGCGTATCGGCGCCGGCTTCACGTCCTGCTGGGCCATCGTGCCGCTTCCTTTCAGCCCTGCCTGCGCCATGCGCAGATTGCAGCTTTTGGTGACCCCGGCACGATTTGAACGCGCAACCCTCAGATTCGAAGTCTGATGCTCTATCCAATTGAGCTACGGGGCCCCGCCTTGATCTAGTCTGCTCGCCCGAGCCTCGCAATGACCGCATGGGCGGTTTTTCATATCCATATAATAAATTAACCAGTCAGTTAATTATATCAGGAATCATCGTGACGATCCTTGAAATGATCGCGCGCGGCATCATGGGCGCTGTCATCGTAAAATCGGCTGCTGTGGAAGACGGCGACCATGAGGCCCACGCCGAGGGCGTAGGAGAATGTAACGCCAAGGATGAGCGCGATGATCCCGGCGGTGCTCACGCCGGAGAAACCGCCGAAAAGATAGGTTCCAGCCACCGTCAGCGCCGCCAGTAGGACGGTGCCGCCGATGATGCGGCCCAGGCTAAGTCCGGGCGCATGGCGGGACGGAGATTCAGGCTGGGGACCGGTCGGATCGAAGGTCATGGCGGAATATCCGTTGTGACGGCTTGGCTGCGATCTCAACGGGCAAAGTTGTCGCACATTCGAGATGATCGCCGCCGGCGCCGCCGGCAGGTGGTGGAAATTGCCGATGATTGTATTCAATTCACCGGAGCGCGAGAAATTGTTTGGTGATCGCCGGTTGCTAGGGTCGGGTTGCGCGCTCCCAACGCGCTCAAATCCTGAAACGACCTGGGCCCGGCGTCTCCCCTGCGTCCGGGCCCTTTCGCTGGAGGGCACGGGATGGCTATCGCAAGTCTTCCTTAACGATAATTCGATAAAGCTATCCAGCCAGTAAGTTGCGTAGGGTCTGCGTATGGGGTTCTTTGACAAGCTTTTATTTGGCCCGAAAGTGCCGCCGCCGGCGCCGCAGGTCATCATGGCGGCGGCCGCTACGGCCCCCATCCCTGCTCCTGTTGCGGCTCCCGTTCCGATCGCCGGTCCAACTCCGGTTGCCGCCTCCATTCCGGTCGTCAAGCCCGCTTTCACCGTCCCGGGCTTTGCTGAAGTCAGTGACCGCACGTTCTTCGAGATTCTCGAGACCTATCAGAACCGCATCCGGCCCCTCAACGACCTGGTGACCTGGGATACTGAAGAAGAGAGCCGGTTGAAGACGCGCCGTATCGAAGCGTATCAGCTGCGCAATGGAACCGACTACAAGCCGCATGACGTGTTTCATCTCTGGCCCTATCAGCCGGTCGACCCCGATCATGTGATCAAGCAGGTGACCCTGAAGGTCAATGCGCCGAAGATATTGCCGGAATTCTCGCAGATTCTGCATGTCAACGTCGTATCGGATCGGGTGATGAAGGCGATCGTCGAGCTGGAGGAGGGCCGTCACGCCTTCTATCCCATCGATATCATGTCGCCGGACGGCGGTGTCCGCTGCCGCTATCACTTCATGCAGTTCCTCGAGCACACCGATTGCACCGTCCCGAAGCTCGGCGGCTTCCGCAAGGGCGCACGCCAGGATGGTACGACCTTCTGGGTTCGCACATCCACCGGTGACAAGGTCTTTCTGGATATTGAGCGAATAGGCTCGCGTCATTTCTTCTACGACAAACGGGCCAAATCCGGCTGGTTCATTTCCGGCGAGCTCACGGCAAAGCTGGGGGACTTCCTGCCCAGCGGTCTCCTCCTGGCCGAGGCCGGCGTGGTGCGCAGACAGGCCTGATCTCCATTCGTGCGGGCTTTCACGGGGCGGGCGCACTGATGAACAGGCCGGCCACCGGATTTTGGCGGGCAAGGATCAGCTTGCGATCAGGCAGGTAATTCAGCGAGAAGGCAAGATCGTCCGCGAGATGGGGCGTGATGGCGGTTGCCAGATGAATCCCGGATGAATGTGGCATTCAGCACCGATTGCGCCATGGACCCCTAAAAGCGCGGCCCTCAATTCATTTGATGGAGCACAAGATGATCAGTCACCTTTCCCGCGGCTTCATGGTCGAGGCCCATGACAAGTCTTTGCCTGGCCTGGTCGAGCGGATTCGCCGGCATTATGCGAAGAAGGCGGTGCGCCGTCAGCTGCAGTCGCTTGATGACCGCATGCTGCACGATATTGGCATCAGCCGCAGCGAGATCGACCGGATCGCCTGATATGACAGCACCTGCTCGGGGGGCAATACCCTGGGCAGGCGCGCACGGCTTGATCATGCAATGCCAGGGCGTCGCGCACGGTCCGGCGCAATCAAGGAGCGAGCTGAATTCCGCCAGGCGGAAACAATTCCCTCAATTGCGAGCAGGCGGAAGGACTGCTGATAGCCGACGTTAAATATTCATCGGCGAGAGCATTGGGAAAGAGCGGTGGCTGCAGTATTTTGACGCCATGCCGGATCTCTCCCGCGATGACACGGATCTCATCAACAGCATCATGGGCATCGTTCGTCTATGCGGCAGCGAGGGCGATCGGCCATCAAAGGAACTGCGCGCCGACGCATTGAACCAATTGGGTTATATCCTCTACAGGGTGAACGAGATTGCCCCCGATCTGTTCAGACGCATCGAGTCCATGCTGATTCAGGGGCTCACGCCGGAAGATTGGGAGACGTTGCAATTCGCCATCAAAGGCGATCTGCCGCCATCGCGTCCGCAGATCCGCAAGCGACGGCGCGGCGCCGCGTGATGAATTGTTAAGCCCTGCCGGGCAGCAAAAGCGCGCTTCTGGCAGCAAGAGCTTTGGCTTCTTCCAGCCCGACGACTTTCGCCAGCGCCTTATTGGTTGCCCGCCACGCCGGCAAGGCCTTGTCGAGCCGATGGGCTCCATTCTCGGTGAGCCATACGAGACGCCGGCGCAAGTCCCTCTCCACGATGGCGATCTCGACGAGCCCGGCTGATTCAAGAAGGCGCAGGTTGCGCGACAGGGTCGATTGCTCGAGGCCGGTGCGTTGCGCAAGTGCGCCGATCGTGTCGTCCTCTGCGGCGGCAATGTGGGCAAGGAGCCCGAACTGGGCCAATGTCAGGCCGCTCTCGGCGAGCCTCTCATCGAAGACGCGCGTGATCTGCCGCGCCGCCTGCCTGACATTGAGACCCACGCAGGTCGCGACGGCTTGGCGGGCATCCGCGACGAGGGTCTTTCGGGTGGGGTTGATTCTTGCCATTAAGATGTATATACAATAGTTGTAGATACATGGATATAGTGAAAATGCCCATCACTTCGATCATCGACGGTATTGGCCGCACTTCTCTGCTGGAGGTGTCGCAGCTTGCGCCGGCGGGATGCGCTCGCATGCTCATGAAGCTGGAGAGCGAGAACCCGACGGGCAGCATGAAAGATCGAATGGCGCTCGCCATGATCGCGGCAGGCGAGCGGTCCGGGCGGCTCAGGCCTGGTGGCCGGGTAGTCGAATATACCGGAGGCAGCACGGGCGTGTCCCTGGCCCTGATTTGCGCCGCCAGACGGTATCCGCTCAGCATCGTGACATCTGATGCCTTCAGTATCGAAAAGCGTCGCCACATGGCGGCTCTCGGTGCCGAATTGACCATTGTCCCGAGCAAGGCCGGAGGCATGGATGCGGATCTGACCCGCGGCATGATCGAGGCCGCGCGCCGGATCGCCGAGCGAACCGGTGCCTTCTGGACCGACCAGCTGAAGAATGAAGATCAGCTTCCCGCTTATCATGCCATGGCGGATGAGGTGCTGGCGCAGACAGGAGGCCGCATCGACGCTTTTGTGCAGGCCACTGGTACTTCGGCTTCCCTGCGCGGTGTTGCCGAAGGCTTCCGCCGCCGCGGACACGAAATACAGGTCGTGGCCGTTGAGCCGGAGGAGTCTGCGGTTCTATCGGGGGGGAGGGGTGGTGTCCATCGGATCGAAGGCGTTGGTGCCGGCTTCGTCGTTCCCCTATGGCGGCCGGAGCTGGTCTCCGAGATCGTGCCGGTATCAACTGCCGCCGCCATGGCCATGTCCCGCCGTCTTGCCCGCTGTGAAGCCGTCTTCGCCGGCACCTCGACCGGAGCCAATCTCGTTGCCGCAATCGAGATCGGAAAGCGCCTGGGCCCTAAGGCCACCGTCGTCACGGTGATGTGCGACTCCGGGATCAAGTATCTGAGCACGGAGCTCTATAACGGGACATCAGATCATGAGTCTGGCGATCACTGATGCGGACATTCGTCCGGCAGGCATGACCGTGAAATGAAAACGGGCCGGCAAAAGCCGACCCGTCGCTGCATGGTCTCCGGTGAGGGCGCATTAAGCCGAAGATCATGCGGGCCTCGGTATCTATGTGGAAAGGTGTATGGCCCCAGGGCCTGATTCTGCCGCGACGCCGGCAGGACATCCTTCGCCAGCTCCCCTATCACAAGCACCATCGTCGTTCAGGCGAAATTGCTGATGCCTGGTCGGTTTGTGAGGCGGTGTTGTAGACAGGACACAGCATTGCTTGAAAAGTGGATTGGAACGAAGGATAGCATTGCCCATCCTGCAGAAGTCCTGGCAGATATTCAGGAAGCGTTGAGGTGGGGCCGCGGGGGAGGGGAGGCAGGGCGTGCGAGGTCTGATTTGCCTCCGTGGCGAATCAACCTCAAGGGAGTTGGACAATTTTGCGGGTGCCGGCCTGCGTTCCGGGGCTTGGAGAGGATATTCGGCAGACGGCAGGTCTTGAGATCGCTGTCAATCTAAGATTGCAGTGCGACGCACGTCAAACCCCGAGCGGCTGCCCCATAGGGCTTCCGTCGATATTCTTCAATAAAAACAATGTATTAGGAAAGTTGGTCGGAGTGAGAGGATTCGAACCTCCGACCCCCTGCTCCCGAAGCAGGTGCGCTACCAGACTGCGCTACACTCCGTAACCTGAAAACACAGGGCTTTTGCCTCTCCAGCCGATTGCGGTCAAGCCAAAACAGCAGCGACCGGGTGGGCGCATGGAGATGACAATCGTTCAACTCGCGGAACGGCCATTCCCGTTAAAATCACGCAGGCGTGACGCCGTCATTGCGGTGCAGCAGGTGAGCGGATATATGGTCCCCCGCCGGTCAATGGGGCGTAGCCAAGTGGTAAGGCAGCGGATTTTGATTCCGCCATTCCCAGGTTCGAATCCTGGCGCCCCAGCCAGCTCAGGCGGGGCCGGAATTGACGTTCAAGGCTCGCCCGCCAGCTCTTCCTTGAGCTTCTGCAGGATGTCGCCGACTTGGCGCTTGAGCCGGTTGTTCTTGGCGGCGCGTCCTGCCGCGGCGCGAATCTTTTCGAGCGCGTCTTCCTGCTTGGCGATGCGCTTCTTGAGCTCGGGCGCCGGATCGACCGGCGCTTGCGCCTGCGCCTCCTCGCCCGGCTGGGGCGCGGTGGAGGCGAGCACGGGCTCGACCTTGGGTGGCTTCATCTTGTCGATCAGGTGGTTCATGCCCTCCAGCGACAGATTGCTGTCATCGGCAAAGTAAGTGAGGATGGAGAAGGGCGCAGCCTGGGTCTTGTTGGCGTCGCTCACGATCGCCCCGATATCGAACCAGCCAAAGCCGGCACCGGCGGCGATCTTGCTCAGCCGGTCCTTCTGGGCGTCGCGATTGGGAATGCGTTCGCTGAGCTGCCCTTTGCCGCGGGTGAGCTGCGGCGCCACATTGTAGATGGTCGGCGCATAGACGATCGTCGTCTTCGCGATCGATTCATTCTGCGCCAGATTCTTCAGCCAGGCGATCACTTCCTCCGGCGTGCCGTATTTGCGGCCCGAATCGAGATCCTGCTCGGCATAGACATAGATGAGCTCGTCGATCTGGCCTCTATAGCGTGGCACTTCCTTGTTCAGGTTACAGATCACCTGTTCGGCCGTGCCATGGGGGATGGCGAGCGTGACATATTGGCGGGCATCGTCACGCGCCTGCAGCCTGGAGGCGAGCGTGTTGGCATCATCGAGCGGGGCGCTGAAGGCGAAGGCGCCGCCGGCCACGATCACCTTGCGGGGCAGGTCGGTGGCGGGAAGCGTCGTGCGTTCGCCCAGCGCATTGGTGGTGAGTCCGTGTTGGCCGTAGCCATATTCCTGGAAGAACAGGGCAAGGTCCGAGGGAACCCTGGTGCTGCGGTCATGATAGGCGACGATCGGATCGAGCGGCTCGAACAGATTGGAGCGCAGGAACAGCGAAGTCTTGTCCAGATTGGCCTTCGTTCCCTCGCATTCCCGGTTGCTGGTGGTCAGCCGGGCGCTCTCAGTCCGGGTTTGCGGATAGGGCGCATTGTCCAGGCTTATGCCGGCGGCGACCATTTTCGGGATCAGCGGCTTGATCTGGCTTTCATCGGTGATGACACCTGAAAACTTGACCGGGTCCTGCTCGTAATAGGTCGACAGGCTGTCCCACCCGACCGACAGCTGGCCCCAGCTGGTGGACATGATATTCTGCCAGCCCAAAGCGACGATAAGAATAAGAGCAGCACTCAGCGCTACGAGCGCACTGCGTAACATTCCAGGCCTCCTCCGACCGCGGGCGGCCCGCTTGGTGATCTCCGCAGTTCCAATGCCGCCGCCGCCGTCATTCGCCTGCCATTATAAACCGAAAGCCTTCGCCTGCTGAACCCGTTTCTGGCCGCAGGCGACACTACGCTTCATCCCGGTTTGCTGTTCCTTCATGGCAGGGTCATGGCGAAGCCGGCTGTATATCTGAGGTGGAATGCTGCTAAGAGAGCGTCCCGGCACCACATCGAGCCCAGACAGCATTTGCCATGACGCCCGGCATTCCTCCCCGCATCATCCTGACGGCATTGGCCCCATTCGCTCTGGGCTATCTGCTGTCCTATCTGCTGCGGGCGGTGAATGCGGTGGTGGCGCCCGATCTGGTGAAGGACCTGGAGTTGAGCCCGGCGGAACTCGGGCTCCTGACCTCGGCCTATCTTCTGGCTTTCGCGCTGTTCCAGTTGCCGCTCGGCGTCCTGTTCGACCGCTACGGGCCGCGCCGGGTCCAGGCGGCCCTGCTGGCGCTTGCGGCCATGGGCTGCGCGTTGTTCGCGCTGGCCCCCGGCTTCATCACGCTCTTCCTCGCCCGCGCCATCATCGGCCTGGGCTTCGCCGGCGGCCTCATGTCGGGCTTCAAGGCGACCTCGCTCTGGGTTCCGCCCGAACGCCGGGCGCTCGCCAATTCCTGTATCATGTCGATGGGAGCGCTCGGCATCATCGGTGCAACCGAGCCCACCGAATATCTGGTGAGCGAGATCGGCTGGCGCGCCACCTTCGTCGTCTTTGCCGGCCTGGTTCTGGCGGTTGCGGCGGTGATCTTCACCTTCGTGCCGCGCCGCGACGGCGAACGTTCCGCCGCCAGCTTTGCCGGGCAATTCAGCCAGCTGCTGCGCATCCTGAAACTGCCGCTGTTCTGGCGCCTGGCGCCGTTCCTGGGGCTGACGGCCGGCGTCCAGATCGGCATCCAGACCTTGTGGGCGGGACCCTGGTTCCGCGACGTGGCGGGCCTCGACCGCGACCAGGTGGCGCGCCATCTTCTGTGGATGGCGGTGGCCTTCATGATCGGCATATTGTCGGGCGGCCTCGTGGCCGACCGGCTTGGGCGGCGCGGCATCAGCCCGCTCACCGTCATGCTCGGCTATCTGATCTGCTATCTCCTCGCCCAGGCCATCATCGTGCTGCGCATTCCGGAGGCGAGTTTCGTCGCCTGGCTGGTGCTCGCCGCCACCGGACAGTCAGGCATCCTCGCCTTCCCGTGGTTTGCCGCCCGCATCGGCAATGAGCTCGCCGGCCGTTCCAACGCCTCGATCAATTTCGCCATGTTCGTTGCCGCCTTCGCAGCCCAGGGCATGATCGGCATGATCATCGGCCTGTTCGCCCCGACCGCTACGGGCTATGCGCCGGAAGCCTATAGCTGGGCCTTCGGCTTCTTCCTCGCTTTGCAGGTGCTGGCTCTCGGCTGGTATCTGTGGGCGCGTGATGTGAAGGAATCCGCCTATGCCTAATCCCGTCATCGCCGAAGTGACCCGCGGCGGTACTGTCGAAAGCCGCCATACCGGCGCTTACGCCGTGGTCGATGGCACGGGCAAGCTCATCGCTTCGGCCGGCGACATAGATCGGGCCATATTCCCCCGCTCGGCCATCAAGGCCTTCCAATGCCTGCCGCTGATCGAGAGTGGTGCCGCCGACCGCTTCGGCTTCACGCCTGAGGACCTGGCACTTGCCTGCGCCTCGCATAATGGCGAGGCAGGCCATGTCCGGGTGGCGCAGGGCATGCTCGCCAAGGCCGGCGGGAGCGAGGCGCAATATGAATGCGGGGCGCACTGGCCGCATGAAATGGCCGACCAGCATGAACTGGTGCGCCATGGAGAGAAGCCGCGCGCCATCCATAATAATTGCTCGGGCAAGCATGCCGGCATGCTGGCGCTCGCCCGACACCTCGACGCGCCGGTGCAGGGCTATACGGGCATCGATCACCCGGTCCAGCGCGCGGTCGCGCGTGCCATGGGCGAGATCTGCGATGTCGATCTCGCTGCCCAGCCGCATGGCACCGACGGATGCTCGGTACCGACCTGGGCGATCCCCTTGCGCAACCTGGCGCTGGGCTTCGCCCGTTTCGGGTCGGGCACCGGCCTGAGCGATGCGCGCAGGGACGCATGTCGCCGTATCATCGAGGCGGTGCGCGCCCATCCTTTCATGGTGGCGGGCAGCAATCGTTTCTGCACCAAGGTGATGGAAGCCGTTCCGCGCGCCTTCGTGAAGACGGGCGCCGAAGGCGTGTTCTGCGGCGCGATCCCGCATGCAGGCCTGGGGATCGCGCTCAAATGCGATGACGGCGCGCACCGCGCCTCCGAGGCGGCGACGGCGGCAGTCCTCGCGTCATTGCCGGTCTGGACGGAGGCCGAAAGCCGGGCGCTTGAAGGCTTCGCGGCGACCGATCTGCGCAACTGGCGCAAGATCCATGTCGGCGACGTCCACGCGGCTATCTGAGACTCGTTTCCGCCTGAAGCCCTTCGACGAATTCCTGCCGAACGGGCGGTAACCTCAGGTCACGCTGTTGCCGCTGACCTTGAGATTGGCGGGCACGATGGCATCACCGAGCGCGAGATCGCCGGTTACGGCATTGGTATAGTCCATGCCGATGATCCCTTGCGGCGACTGCGCGATCATGTTGCCGCTGATGGTCATGGCACCCGCTCCTTTGCTCACCGAGAGCGTGATCGCCGTGGGGCATTGGCGGACGAGGTTGCCGGTGATCAGGATGTTGCGGGCATAGGCGCCCCAGCCGGCGGTGATGCCCACATGCGATACGGCCTCGACCACATTGCCTGTGACGATCGTATCAGCCTCGACGCCGATGCCGAGGCCACGTTTGTCGGGTTGCGATCCGCCGCCGGTGATGTCGCGGATGACATTGTTGGCGCACACAGCCAGCCTTCCGCCCTCATTGAAATTGGTGATTGATATGCCGGTGGCTGCGGTCTCGACGAGATTTCCGGACACGACAGCGCCGTCAAAGGCGAATTCGACATAGATCGCCGTCTCGTAAAGCCGCGAGCAGGAATTGTTGACGATCTGGCAGTTGCGCCCGGAATTGTTGCGGATGGCACTGAAGGCGCAGTCGCTGATGCGATTGCCACTGACCGTCACATTGCCGGCCCGGAACACCACGACGCCATTGCCGTTCTGGCCGGTGCCGCCATTGTCGAAACGCACGCGCTCGATCCTGTTGCCGGTGACGATCGTTCCGTCCTGGCGCTGATCGCTGGTCCACACCTGGATGGCGTTATTGCCGATATCGGTGATGTGGTTGGAGGCGATCTCGAGCCCGGTCGAATCGAGCGCGAAGATGCCGGTCATGCCGACATCACCGATGCGATTGTGAGCGATCCGTCCCGAGCATTGCCGCAGCTCGAGGCCGCTACCGGCGAAATTGCGGAAGGCGCAGTTCACGATCGTCAGGCGTTCGCTCGTCTGCGCAGCGACCAGTGCTGCGTCGCGCTCCGCCGCATCGCCCGATCCTTCGAAGCCGATGCCGTCGAGCACGACATCCGTGGCCTCGATGGTGAAAATCCGTGTGCCTTTCCGGGTGACCAGCTTCGTCTGGCCGGCGACGCCCTGGATCACCACCGGACGGTCGATGCGCATATCCGAGATCTGGTAGCGTCCGCCGGGCAGCAGCAAGGCGAGACCGCGCTCGGACGCCTTGGCGACCGCCTTGCTCAAGGTCGCCGACTGGTCGGCAGTGCTGTTGGGCTTGAGGCCGAATTCCGCGGCCGAGAGCGAGGCCGGCGCAGAGGCGGCGAGAGCCGGCCCGGCGCTGACGGTGCCCGCGGCCAGAACCGGCGCTGCGGACATGAAGATACGGCGTGAGAAATCCATTTTGGCACAGTCCTCGCGGAATCACGCATTAACCGTGCAATCCCCGTGCCGAGGGAAGTCTGCGGCGACGCATCAGTGCGTCAGATGCTTTTCGAGCGCATCCAGGTAACGACGGACAGCCGGTCGCTTGCTGAATTCACGCCACCTTGGGTCTGCCTCAAAATCCTCACGCCAGGAATGAAAACCCCCGGCGCGTCCAGCGGCAGCCAGGATCGCGGCAATATCGAACGCATGCAGATGAAGGTGATTGCTCGACGTTGGCTCCGTACATTTCTCAGCCAGGATCTGAGGATCGCAGTAGAGCGAGAATTCCGGGACGATCTTCGCAATAGCGATCCTCATCGTCTCTGGAAGATACGTCCCGAGCCACTCAATGTTGTCCGAGACGAGAGGACTACGTTCGCTGAAGAAGTTCGTGTCGCCGGTCACCGAAAAATTTGCTATGCAATAGTCTGCCTCTCGCGCGGCCTGGATAGCCGGTGTAAACGGAACCGAAGGAGGATCGGCGACCGCATGCTGCAACTTCCGCAGCTTTTGGGCCTTTGGCCAATCAACTGAAATGAAATAGCTGGCAAAAACGTTGCCGCTGCCACTTTGCTCAAGCCTATATTCAAGCAGCAGAGTCAGTTCTCCTCTCCGCTTCAACTCTAAAGTTAGATCTGCTTGCGATTGATCACTGTGCTTTTTCAGAATGGGCAGTTTGTATCTGGCTGCGGCGACTTCCAGCCCTGTGAGCAAGATTTTGACGGCGCTCACTCCGCCGCCTTCTGGGCATAGCCAAGCCGCTCATTGAGGCGCTCCAGGAGCTTCTGCGCCGCTTCGGGAATGACGGTGCCGGGCGGGAACACCGCGGCAGCACCAGCATCGAGCAGCGTCTGCACGTCTTCCGGCGGAATGACACCGCCGACGACGATCATGATGTCTTGGCGCCCGAGCTGGTCGAGAGCGGCCTTCAGGATCGGGATGTGGCTCAGATGGCCGGCGGTGAGCGAAGAGACGCCGATCACATGGACATCGCTCTTCGCCGCGAGCTCGGCCACTTCCTCTGGCGTCGAGAACAGCGCGCCGACCTCGACGTCGAAGCCCATGTCGCCGAAGGCGGACGCGATCACCTTCTGGCCGCGGTCATGCCCGTCCTGGCCGATCTTGGCGACCAGGATGCGGGGCGGCTTGCCGTCGGCTTCGCGGAAAGCGGCCACCGAACGGCGCGCTTCCTCGAGCCGCTGACTGCCTTTCGCCGCGGCCTCGTAGATGCCCTTGACGGCGCGGCTCTGGGCGGCATGCCGGCTCCAGGCTTTCTCGAGCGCCAGCGAGATTTCGCCGACGGTGGCCTTGGCGCGCGCCGCATCGACGGCAGCCGCGAGGAGATTGCCGTCACCGCTCCTGGCGACCAATGTCAGCTGGTCGAGCGCCGATTGGCAGGCTTTGGGATCGCGCTCGGCCTTGAGTCTTGTGAGCTTCTCGATCTGGCGCGCCCGCACCGCCGAATTATCGACCTTCAGGATCTCGATCTCGGCATCCCTGCCGCTCACATATTTGTTGACCCCGACGACCGTCTGCTCGCCGGTGTCGATGCGCGCTTGCGTCCGGGTCGCTGCTTCCTCGATCCTGAGCTTCGGAATGCCGGCTTCGATGGCCTTGGCCATGCCACCCATTTCCTCGACTTCCTCGATATGGGCCCAGGCCTTTGCCGCCAGATCGCCCGTCAGCCTCTCGACGAAGAAGCTGCCGCCCCACGGATCGATGACCCGGCAGGTGCCCGCTTCCTGCTGCAGGAAGAGCTGGGTGTTGCGCGCAATGCGGGCGGAAAAGTCGGTGGGCAATGCCAGCGCCTCGTCCAGCGAATTGGTGTGCAGCGATTGCGTGCCGCCCTGCGTCGCCGCCATCGCCTCGATGCCGGTGCGCACCACATTGTTGAACACATCCTGAGCGGCAAGGCTCCAGCCCGAGGTCTGGCAATGGGTGCGTAGCGACAGCGACCGCTCATCCTTGGGCTCGAAGCGCTTGATGAGCTTCGCCCACAGCATGCGGGCGGCGCGCATCTTGGCCACTTCCATGAAGAAGTTCATGCCGATCGCCCAGAAGAAGGAGAGCCTGGGTGCGAAGCGGTCGATATCGAGGCCGGCGGCGATGCCGGCGCGCACATAATCGAGCCCGTCGGCCAGCGTATAGGCAAGCTCGAGATCGGCGGTCGCGCCCGCTTCCTGCATGTGATAGCCCGAGATCGAAATCGAGTTGAATTTCGGTATCTTCTCGCTGGTATAGGCGAAGATGTCGGAGACGATGCGCATCGACTGCCGGGGCGGATAGATATAGGTGTTCCGCACCATGAATTCCTTGAGGATGTCGTTCTGGATCGTGCCGGAGAGCTTCTCCGGCGAAACACCCTGCTCCTCACCCGCCACGATATAGAGCGCCAGCACCGGCAGCACCGCGCCGTTCATCGTCATCGACACGCTCATCTTGTCGAGGGGGATGCCGTCGAACAGCGTGCGCATGTCATAGATGGAATCGATTGCGACTCCCGCCATGCCGACATCGCCGGCGACGCGTGGATGATCGGAATCATAGCCGCGATGGGTGGCGAGATCGAAGGCGATCGACAGGCCCATTTGCCCGCCAGCCAGGTTGCGCCGGTAGAAGGCGTTCGAATCCTCAGCCGTCGAGAAGCCGGCATATTGGCGGATGGTCCAGGGCTGCGTGACATACATGGTCGGATAGGGCCCGCGCAGGAAAGGCGCGATGCCCGGCCATGTCGCAAGGAAGTCGAGGCCCTTTGTGTCGGCGGCCGAATAGGATGACCTGACATCGAGCCCTTCCGGCGTCTGCCAGACCGCTGCCGCGGTTGGCGAAGCGCTCGCGCGGAAGTCGACTTTGGTGAAATCCGGGATGCGGCTCACTGCGCCCCTCCCTCAGCCTCGAAGAGTTCGGCGAGACGGTGGCCGTTTACAGGTCTGCCCGGCGCGACGTCTTCGATGGCGGCCGGCATTCCCAGCAACGACCTGTAACGGGTCACGCCGATGATGGTCTCGGTCATGCCTTGGATGCGGAACAGGCGCTGCTGGCGCTTCTCCGCGATGAGCGTGGCGACATGCCCGCTTTCTATGGCAGCGAGGATGCCGCCGCGTTTCTCAATATCCTGGAACAGGCTCCAGGCGGCCTCGCAGAAGCTGCGGGTCAGGTGCTCGATGTAACCCGAGCCCGATGCCGGATCGCTCACCCGCCAGAGCTGCGATTCTTCCTGCAATATCGTCTGCGTGTTGCGCGCGATGCGGCGGGCAAATTCATCGGGAAGCCCCTGGGCCAGCGAGAAGGGCAGCACGGTGATCAGGTCCGCTCCACCGAGGCTTGCGCCGAAGACGGCGGCGGTGCTGCGCAATATATTGGTATGGGGATCCTGCGCCGTCATCATGCGCCAGGAGGTTTCGCCATGGATCTGCAGCGCGTCGGCTTCGAGGCCCGATGCCGCGAGGACGCGCGACCACAGCAGTCGCAAGGCACGGAATTTCGCCAGAGTGGCGAACATGTCCTGGTCGGCGGCGAGTGCGAGGCCGACCGCGCGCTTGAGAATCTCGCCGGGAAGCTTGTCGAGCCGGCGCAGATAGGCGACGCCGGTCGCGAGCGTCAAAGCGAGTTCCTGCACCTCGCTGGCGCCCGCATCATGCCAGACGATTCCTGAGGCCTCGGCGAAAGGCCCGGTGAAATGCTGCTCGCGCAACAAGTCGACGGTCTGGCGGAGGTCCATCGGCACGCCGATACCGATCGGATCGAGTCCGAAAGAGAGCGTCAGCCTTTCCGGATCGATGGGCTGCGTTGCGATCCATTCTGCCAGCGCCAAGGCCGCCGACGCGCCGTCGCGACCGGCCGAGACGCGAAGCGCGATCGCATCGACCCTGATATCGGCAAGGAGGCGGCCAAAGCTCTTGCGATCGGGCGCCGCGAGGCCGAAGCCATGTGCGGAGGAAGCCTCGCCGAAGATGATATTGAGTCCCGTCGCACCGTGATTGAGGTCTTCGAGCGCCTGCTTGTTGGCTTTGCCGGCATCGGGATGATCGACGCGCTGCATCACCGTCCAGGGCGTCTGCTCGCGCCGCCGCGCTTCGGTGGATTTACCCGTGCCATAGAGCGGACCAATGGCGATGCCGTCCGCTGTCTTCGATGTAAGCCGTTTCTCGAAATCGGCGCCCTTGAGCACAGCCTCGACGCGCCGGCGCCAATCGCTCTCGCCCGCCGCCGGAAATTCGGAAGCGATCGGGAGCGTGTCAGACATAGCCGCCAAGGCCCGGAATGGAGCTCGCCACCTGCTTGACGAGATCCTCGCCCGCCACTTCCTTCGCATAAGTGAGCGTTTCGGAGCCGAGCTGCTTGATCTGGTCCATATTGAGCCCGGCCGCCTGCAACTTGGTGATGGCCGCGAGCGGCCCGCCCATGAGGCCGCCACCCAGCATGCCGAGCAGCCCGCCGCCCCGCGATCCATCGCCGCCATGCTTGCGCGCCAGCTCATCGGCGCCCGGCAACCTGGCGAACAGCTCGCCCACCTTCTGCTGGTTGCCCTGCGTCTTCACCAGCGACAGCATGATGCCGACGGCCTTTTCGGCGCGCTCGGGCTGAAGTCCGGTCTTGGTCACAATTCGGGCAATCAGCTCCTGCATGGGAACTCCGGCAAGTTTGAACTGGCCAGCGTTTTATAGCAGATTGGTTCAACTGCAAGCCGCATATCGCGGGGCTTTTTGGGAAGCAGGGGGACTCTTTGACGATGGCTGATAATACGATCTTTCTGGGCAAGGCCGGCAAGCGCGAGGAGCTCTTCCTGCCCATGGCCAATCGCCATGGTCTCGTGACTGGCGCCACCGGCACCGGCAAGACCGTAACCTTGCAGATCATGGCGGAAGGCTTCTGCCAGGCGGGCGTCCCGGTCTTCGCGGCCGACGTGAAGGGCGATCTCTCCGGCATCTCCCAGGAAGGAACGCCGCAGGATTTCCTCATCGAGCGCGCCAAGAAGGTCGGTTTCGACGATTACGGCTTCGCGGCCACACCGACGATCTTCTGGGACCTGTTCGGCGAGCAGGGCCATCCGATCCGCACCACCATTTCCGAGATGGGGCCGTTGCTGCTGTCGCGCCTCATGGGCCTGACCGATGCGCAGGAAGGCGCGCTCAACATCGCCTTCAAGATCGCCGACGAGGAAGGCCTTGCTCTGCTCGATCTCAAGGATCTGCGCGCACTGCTCTCCGATCTCGCCGCCCGCGGCAAGGAATTGCGCACCGACTATGGCAATCTCAACGCCATGACCATCGGCTCGATCCAGCGCCGACTGGTGGTGATCGAGGAGCAGGGCGGCGACAAGTTCTTCGGCGAGCCGGCGCTCGACATCAAGGACCTGATGCGCACCACGCGCGACGGCCGCGGCTATATGAACATCCTCGCCGCCGACAAGCTGATGTCCTCGCCGCAGCTCTATGCTACGTTCCTCCTGTGGCTGCTGTCGGAGCTCTTCGAGGAGCTGCCCGAGGTCGGCGATCCCGATAAGCCGAAGCTCGTCTTCTTCTTCGACGAGGCGCATCTGCTGTTCACCGATGCGCCGGCCGGCCTGCTGCAGAAGATCGAGCAGACCGTGAAGCTCATCCGCTCGAAAGGAGTCGGCGTCTATTTCGTGACGCAGAATCCGCTCGACGTGCCGGAAAGCGTGCTGGCCCAGATGGGCAACCGTGTCCAGCACGCGCTGCGCGCCTATACGCCGCGCGAGCAGAAGGCGGTGAAGACGGCGGCCGATACTTTCAGGCCCAATCCGAAGTTCAAGACCGACAAGGCGATCACCGAGCTCGGCAAGGGCGAGGCCCTGGTGTCCGTGCTCGATCTGAAGGGCGTGCCCACCATGGTCGAGCGCACCTTGATCCGCCCGCCCGAAAGCCGCCTGGGCCCGATCACGCCGCAGGAGCGCGAGAAGCTCATCAAGTCGTCGCCGGTCTATGGCCAGTATGACGAGGCCGAGGATCGCGAGTCGGCCTATGAGAAGCTGATCCGGCGCGCCAATGAGCGGGCCGCAGCGCAGGAAAAGGCAGCGGCCGAAAAGCAGGCGGCGCGCGAGGCGCGCGCCCCGCCCCGCCAGCGTGAATCGGCCACCGATCGTTTCATCAAGAACGTCGCCGGCAGTGTCGGCCGCCAGCTCGGCTCGATGGTGGTGCGTTCGCTGGTGCGCGGCATCCTCGGCGGGTTCACGCGCCGCTGAAATACGAGGAATTAAAGGGGTTTACAGGGGAGAGGCTCTCAGCTCAGAGAATTCCACAAACCGCAAGAACAGGGGGTTTATCTCCGACATTGTTCCTCCGCCATACGCGGCAAGTCCGGCAGGAGGCGCATGTTTCGATGTTGGAATTCTCCAATCTCATGGTCATGCCCAGGATTGCAGGAACAAACCGCCTGATGCGGTCCAGGAGAGAAGAAGCTCTTCTCTCCTGGCTTGCACGTCAAATCTCGCCCAGCGCCGTCTCCAGGCTGACATGGCCGGCGAAGCCACCGTTGCCCTTGGGATTGTCGCCATGCTCGATCGCATGGGCGAATTTCACCGCCGGATCGTCCTCGAGCCGTTCGAACAGCTGCCGGAGGCCCGGATAGTCCTTGCGGTCGATCACATCGTGATATTTGGTCCAGCGCGCGATGCCGATGAAATAGGCATCGGCCAGCGTGCGCTGTTCGCCGAGCAGCCACGGGCCTTTGCCCAGCATCTTCTCCAGCTGATCATGCACCTTGGCGACATTCGCCGCCCCATAGGCGCGCAGCGCCTGCTTCGCCGGCGGCGCCATGTCATGCTCGAGCGTGTACCAGAGCGGGCCGAAGCTGCTGAAGAAGCTGGTATTGAGATAGGCCAGCGTCTGGTTCAGCCGGTCGAAGCCGGCCGCGCCCTGTTTGAAGCCGAGGCCCTTCTCGATGCCGCTCGTCCCGATGTGGTTGAGGATCGCCAGGCTTTCGCTGATGAGGCGGCCATCCTGGGTAAGAAGGGACGGTGTTTCGCCGACCGCATTGATGCGGCGATATTCATCGCTTTGCACCACTTCCGGCATGTCGATGCGGGCGAGCCGGTAGGGCTTGCCCAGCCATTCGAGCGCCACGATCGAGCCGAAGGAGCAGCCGGAAGGAACGCCATAGAACAGGATAGGGGTCATGTGAGGTCTCCTCATGTTGAAGGCTACCCACATAATCTCGTGGACTTCGGGCCGGTAGACGGCCAAAATGCATCTGAAAGTCCACAAAGTTGGACGATAAATGTACAATCTCAATGACCTCATCTTCTTCGTCCAGGCTGTGGAGCAGGGCAGTTTCGCCGCTGCGGGACGCAGACTGGGCCAGCCAAAGTCGACGGTCAGCAAGCGGGTGGCCGAGCTCGAGACGGCGCTCGGCGCTCGTCTCATCCACCGCACCTCGCGCAGCTTCGCCCTGACCGATGCCGGCCGCGATTTCTATGACCATGCCCGCGCCGCCGTGATCGAGGCGGAAGCTGCCGAAACCGTGATCCGCACCCGCTTGGCCGAACCGAGTGGGAAGGTTCGGATCACCACCTCGGTGCCGACCGCCCAGTTCCATCTCGCCGACCGTCTCCACGCTTTGGCGCACACGTTTCCCAAGCTCGAGATCGAGCTTCATGTCACCGACCGCTTCGTCGATCTGCTTCAGGAAGGCTTCGACATCGCGGTGCGCAGCCATTTTGCGCCCCTGCCGGATTCAGGGCTCATGCAACGGCGCATCAGCACCGAGCGGATCATCCTCGTCGCTTCGCCGGGCTATCTCGAGGAACGGGGAACGCCCACCGCGCCTGAGACACTCAAGGATCATGACGGGCTCTTGACCGGTCCATCGGCGCGGATCTGGCGCCTCACCGGCAGCGATGGGCGTGTGGTCGACGTCGCGCCCCGGCCACGCTTCGTAGCCGATGAATCGCTCGTTTTGTTGAAACCAGCGATCACCGGACTCGGCATAGTCTGCGCGCCGCAAAGCCATGCCGCCCAGGCAATTGGCGAAGGATCACTCGTTCATCTTCTGCCCGGGTGGCACGCCGGCGCCGTGACCACGACCATCCTGACGCCGCATCGCCGTGGCCAACTTCCATCCGTGCGTGCCGTGATCGATTTTCTGGCTGACGCGAGACAGGCCTCAGACGCATCCAGATGAGGGAACGAGCGCCTGGAGACGATCTACTTCCGAGATGATTGCCCTTACCGTCGAGGAAGTGCTTTGTCCAAAAGCATCGCGAAAAGCTTTGTTCCTACAGCCGTCCGTGATCGCAAATGCCAGACCGTTCGTGGTGGCGGCATCCGTCTGAAGTTTTTCCAAGATAGTTTCAGCGGATTTTGTGTTATCGATAGCCCATACGATGAAGCTGATCCTAACCTGATGTCCGGGCGCCTCGCCGTGATACTGCTTGAGCCAGGCAAGGACTTCTTCGCTCTGGTCGTTTCTTTCATGCAAGGCGAGTAGCTCGTCCGTATGGCGTCCGGCCAAAGAGATCGAGTCATCGAAAGGGCGGTGCAGCGCATTATACAGCAGGAATGCCTGAAAGCCCGCCAGAACCCAGCCCATGACTGCAAAGATAGCCATCAGAAATCGATGCAATGTCATGCTCGTCTCGCGCGGTTCAAATAATCTCATCCTCGTCGAAGAGCGGCACCTGCGCCAGCTCTCCGCCGATCCGCCCGATGCGGGCGCGTGAGGTCTCGGGGTCCTTCACCCGAGCGATATGGAACAGCGCATCGCCGCGATTGACGATCGGCAGATTGGTGCGCCCGATGATGATGCCGTCCTCGGGCGAGATGACCTCCACGGCGCGTTCGCCAAAGGGATCGGAGATCAGGCCGATCACTTCGCCCTTGTCTACCCTGTCGCCGGTGAGGGGCACCGCCCTGAGCAAGCCGCCTTCCGGCGCCCTGAGCCAGGCGCTCGATGTCGAGATCGCCGGCGGCACCTTGCTTCTGGCAATATTGGCGGGC
This sequence comes from Taklimakanibacter lacteus, assembly GCA_003576695.1. Classification (GTDB taxonomy): domain Bacteria; phylum Pseudomonadota; class Alphaproteobacteria; order Rhizobiales; family Aestuariivirgaceae; genus Taklimakanibacter; species Taklimakanibacter lacteus. Next base: position 23,476 of record QOZQ01000015.1, on the reverse strand, counting down.
GCGATCATGGAGAGCCATTTCATCACCCGCAATATGCCGATGACGCCGGCGCGGATGGCGATCTCGTCGAAGCGCAGCGCCTCGCCGCCTTCATAGAGCAACATCTTGACGCCACGGTCGCGCGCGCATTGGCGCAGTGTTCCCTCACGCAGCTTCGAGATCAGGATCACCGGCGGGCCGAAAGCTTCCGCCATCTGCAGGAGATCGGGCTCGCCGGGTGCGATGCGGATCTGCGGCAGGTTGGTGCGGTGCTGGGCGGCGGTATGGAGATCGATGCCGTAGTCGCTCTTCAGCACCACCTCGCGCATGAAGAGATCGGCGACGATGGAGGCGAGCGAGCCGTGGTCCGAGCCCGGAAAGGAGCGGTTGAGATCGCGCCGGTCGGGCATGTAGCGCGAATGGCTGATGAGGCCGAAGGCATTGACCACCGGCACGGCGAGCAGCGTGCCGGCCATGCCGGAAAGTGCCCGATGGCGGATCACCCGGCGCACGATCTCGGCGCCCAGGATCTCATCGCCATGGACGACGGCGGAAAGGAACAGCACCGGCCCCGTCTTCTCGCCATGGACGGCATGCACCGGCAGCGTCAGCGGCGTGTGGTTGGAAAGCGCGCTGACCGGCAGGTCGACGGTCTTGCGCTCGCCGGGGGCGAGCGTCGCGGCGCCGAGGCGGAACGGCTTGGCGCTCATGCGCTCATCCCTTGCCTTTCGTCCGCGTGTGGCCGGGCCTGGCTTCCGCTTCCAGGAACTGGATGATGGCTGTGGCGACATCGACTCCTGTCGCCTTCTCGATGCCTTCGAGGCCGGGCGATGAATTGACCTCCATCACCAAAGGCCCGCGATTGGACTGCAGCATGTCGACGCCGCAGACATTGAGTCCCATGGAGCGCGCCGCCTTGACGGCCGCCGTCTTTTCCTGGCGCGAGATGGCGATCCTCTCGGCATGGCCGCCCCTGTGCAGGTTGGAGCGGAAATCGCCCTTGGCGCCCGAGCGCCGCATGGCGGCGACGGGCTTGCCGTCGATGACGAAGACGCGGATATCGCGCCCTTCCGACTCCTTGATGAATTCCTGTACCAATATGGCGATGTCGGCGCCGTGGAAGGCCTCGATGACGGACTTCGCCGAATTATGCGTCTCGCTCAGCACCACGCCGATGCCCTGCGTGCCTTCCAGCAGCTTGATCACGGTGGGCGCCCCGCCAACAATTTCGATGACGTCATCGGTGCGCGTCGTGTCATTGGCGAAGGCGGTGACCGGCAGGCCGACGCCGTCACGCGCCAGGATCTGCAGCGAGCGCAATTTGTCGCGTGAGCGGCCGATGGCGACCGACTCGTTGAGCGGAAACACCCCCATCATCTCGAACTGGCGCAACACTGCGAGGCCGTAGAAAGTGTGGGCGGCGGCGATGCGCGGGATGACCGCGTCGAAGCCCTCGAGCTTCTCGCCCATATAGCGCAGCTCCGGCTTGCGGGAGGTTATGTTCATGTAGCAGCGCAGATAGTCGACCGGCACGATCTCATGGCCGCGCGCCTGGGCGGCTTCCATGATGCGCTGATGCGAGAACAGCTTGGGATTGCGGGTCAGGAGCGCGATCTTCATCGGGTCTTGGTCTTTCTGGGTCGCTTTGATCTGAGGAAGGTGCGGCTCGGATCGACGAGGAAGGTTCCCTTGATCGAGCTCCGGCCGATCAGCATGGCCGCTCCCATATCGGCGCGCTGGGTGAGGGTGATCTCGGCATCGAGCAACCGGCCGCCGATCTCGATCGCGGTGGCGATGACGGCGCGCAGCTCGATATGGCCGTTCGAGCTCTTCACCCGGCGCAGGTCATGCAGCGGCATTTCGCATTCGATCCGGCGGGAGGAGTTGCCGCGGCGCTGCAGCTTGAAGCGCACTTTCATGCGCTTGCCGCGCCCGCTGATATGAATGTCGTCGGCATGGAGGGCGGCGGAGCGGGCACCCGTGTCGATCTTGGCGACGATCGGCCCGGCGCCGAGCTCAGGCAGGCGGACCGATTCCTGCCAGCCGAGAAGGGCAGGGCCTTCATCCTCCGTATCTGTGCTGTCGTCCGCCATAGGAGTTCCGGTCTAATCTTAAAGTACGACCCGCAAAAGGGAAATCCGCCTTTTTCGTTGACGGCCCTTCAGGTTAACATTGGCCCGGGCCGGCCAAGGGAGGACGTCATGAAGGATGGAGAGCTGATGCAGGTCGCCTATCTGGTACGCGACATCGAGACGGCGATGAGGCGGCACTGGGACAATTGCGGCATCGGGCCGTGGCATGTCTACCGCTTCAAGGCGCCGGATGTGCGCGACTATCTCTATCGCGGCAAGCCCGCCACGCACGAGGTGCTGATCGCCGTCACCAAGGACGGCGGCATCCAGCATGAGCTGATCCAGCCGGTGAGCGGCTATTCGATCTATGACGAATTCCTCGACAGCCGGGGCGAGGGCCTGCATCACACCAAGCTCTATTATGCCGACTGCGCCAAGGCCGTCGCCGACTATGCGCGGCGTGGTTACCCGGTCATCCAGAGCGGCAAGTTCGATGCCGACGAGCACTATTATCTCGATACCGAGAAGGACTTCGGCTACATCATCGAGCTCGGCAATGGCGGGAAGATCCGTGAGACGGAGTGGCGCTATCCGAGGTAGGTCTCTTCACATTCGTCGGGAAGAGCCGATGACGACCGTCCGCTCTTGCATCCCCTGTCAGCCCGTCATCCCGGCGAAAGCCGGGACCATTGAATAAGCGAAAAGCGGGCAGCGCGGCTCGCGTTGAAAATCCAAATGGATCCCGGCTTTCGCCGGGATGACGGAAAATGGGTGGGCCGAGGATTCGAGTGAAGCTGTCTTCAAATGAACTCAACTATTGGCGCCCTGGCTCGCTGTCTTTCCGATACGTATAACGGAACGTGCAGCACTTCGCCCCTTGCATGATCGTCTGCTTGCGCTCGAGCGTGATGTTGGGATCGTAGCCTTCGCAGAACGTGCCGTCGCGGTTGCAGGAGAGCAGATGGCCGATCTTGCCGAGGCCCATCTCCTTGTAGGTTTCGGCATATCGGCAGCGCGTGATGTCGAAGTCGAAGCGCTCGTCATTCGCTTCCAGCACCTTCATCTCGAGCGCGCCGTCGGCGGTCCACAAATCATAGAGCCTGATGAAATCGGCCATCGAGGTGACGCCGCCCGGGGCCTTCCCGGCGAATTCCCTGCCTTCGGCGATGGCGGCCTTGCGGATCGCCTTGTCGAGAATGGCGGCGGCCTTCTCCTCGCCGATCTCCGCGACCATTTCGGCGAAAATCGGTCCGATGACCTGGGCCTGCAGGCGGCGCTTGGTGAGGGTCGGAAGGTCGGTCACGAACGCGCCGGCTCGAACAGCTCGATCACATTGCCCGAAGGATCTTCGGCAAGGATCTGCCTGCCGCCCGGCCCCTCGACAATATCATTGCGGAACGGCGTGCCGGCTTTGCGCAGGCGCGCGACCACATCCCCCAGGTCCTGCACTTCCAGCACGAAACGATTCCAGCCGCCGGGCTCAGGCTTGCGTCCATCCGGCATCGGCCGCCCGGCCGACGCATTGGGCCCGGCCACCCACAGGGTCAGGCCGTCCCGCGCCAGGATCGCCATATTGGGTCCGAATTGCTGCTTCACGGTGAAATCGAGCTGCCCGGTGTAGAAGGCGACCGCCGCGTCGACATCCTTCACCATGTAGCGCACGGTCGTCATCTTGGCGTCATCCTTCGATCTTGATGGTCTCCGCGATATCTATACCAAAGCCCGACAGGCCGACATAGTGGCGTGAGCTGGACGTGATCAACCTGATCGAGCGGACATTGAGATCGCGCAGGATCTGGGCGCCGAGGCCGACATCGCGCCACACCTGCTCGCGCAGCGCCGCACTGCCGGATTTCTCAGCACCCATCTTCTGCCCGGCCGGCACGCCGGCGGTGCCTTCGCGCAGATAGACAAGCACGCCGCGGCCCTCGCGCTTGAACACGTCATAGACCGCGTTCAGCACATGCGGCGCGCCGAAGATGTCGGCCACGATATCCTCGCGATGCAGCCGCACCGGGATGTCCTTGCCGCCGCTGATGTCGCCGAAGACGATGGCCAGGTGCTCGACGCTGTCGAAGGGGGTCGAATAGGCGAGGCCGCGCGCCTTGCCGATCGGCGTCGCGATCTCGAACTGGCTTTCCTGGTCGACGAGACGCTCGCGCGCCTGGCGATAGGCGATGAGGTCGGCGACCGAGATCACCTTGAGGCCATGCTCGCGCGCGAAGGCGACGACCTGCGGCCCGCGCTTCACCGTGCCGTCGTCATTGACGAGCTCGCAGATGACGCCGGAAGGATGCAGGCCGGCAAGACGGGCGAGATCGACCGCGGCTTCGGTGTGGCCGGAACGCATCAGCACGCCGCCCGATTTGGCGACCAGCGGGAAGATATGGCCGGGGCGCACGAAGTCGCCCGCCTGCACATTGCCATTGGCGAGGGCATGCACGGTGGCGGTGCGCTCCTTGGCCGAGATACCGGTGGTGAGGCCCTCGCGATAATCGACCGAGACGGTAAAGGCGGTGCCGAGCGGCGCGTCATTGAGGGCCACCATCGGGTCGAGCTTGAGACGGCGGGCGTCCTCGGGCGTGATCGGCGCGCAGACGATGCCGCAGCAATAGCGGATCATGAAGGCCATCTGCTCGGGCGTGATCTTGCAGGCGGCGGCGATGAGATCGCCTTCGTTCTCGCGGTCGTCATCATCGACGACGACCACCATCTCGCCACGCGCGATGGCGGCGATGGCGTCTTCGACGCGGTCGAGGTCGGAGGAGGAAGCGGGGGTGGCGGGCTTGGCGGTGTCCATGGCGGCAGGTCCGGAAAAGTCTTCGGGGCGAACGGCATTGTTGGTGAAGCTCGCGATCTTGAGCGCCAGGTCGAGCGACGGCGAGGCGCCGGCAATGAGCTGCGAGACACGGCCCTGCGAGACGCCAATGGCTTTCGCCAGCGCGGATTGGGAGGTGCCGGACTTGTCCAGCCAGTCGGGGAGCTTCATTTCCAACTGTTTAGCACTGCTAATAAGTTATGAAAAGGGACTATTAGCACTGATTAAGTTGCGATGACGCCATTCGGCCGGCGAGACGCCAGAAATTCGTTTGAAGGCTCTGCTGAAGGCCGCTTCGGAATCATAACCCACACTGCGCCCGACCGCCGAGACTTTGACCAGCCCATCGCTGAGTTGGCGCGCCGCCAGTTGCACCCGCCAGCGTGCCAGATACTGCATGGGCGGACATCCGACGAGCGTCGTGAAGCGCACTGCCAGCACCGAGCGCGAGACGCCGGCTTCCTGGGCAAGCCCGGCCAGCGTCCAGCCATGTGCCGGTCTCTCATGCAGGAGCGCCATGCTGCGGCCGACAACGGGATCGCGCAATCCGGCAAGCCAGCCGGTCTGGCGCGGATGCAGTGTTTCGAGATACACACGCAGCACTTCGACGAACATCAATTCGCTGAGACGCAGGCGGATGCATTGGGCGCCGGGTCCCACTCCAGATGCTTCACCAAGGGTGAGATCGATCAAGCTGTCGAGGAGATTGCTCACCTCACCGGTACCACGGCGAAGGCGCATCAGCCTGGGCAGGGCTCCCAGCAGTGGATTGAACGGCTGCGCATCGCAGCCAAGAAAGCCGCAGACATAGTGGGCCAGTGGCAGGTTGCCGCCGCCTTCGATGACGGTGGCGGGCAACTGGCCTGCCGCCATGGCGCGAAAGAATTCGACGGAGTGGTCCTCGGTCAACCCTGCGAGCACGTCGATTGCGCTGCACATCGCATAAGAATCTCCGTGCGGGATGACCAGGATGTCGTGCTCATGGAATTGTACCGGCGGATCATCGCCGACCCGCACCCAGCCCGATCCCTGCGTGATGATATGATAGGAGATCACGTGCTGCGCACGCGGCAGGATGATCCTGGCAAATGAATGCGCGCGTGGCACCTCGACCGACCACGGGGATGATGCGTTGACTCCGAAGAACAGCGCGCCGGTTAGTTTTATTGCCCGCAAGACGTCGGACAGCGTGTCCATGCCGGCGCCGGCTGATCGATCGTTAGGATCTTCACCGCGCGGCAGACCGTCCGATGGCTGCGAATCGGACGCCGCGACATGCGATCGGGACGTTGGGTCATGGAGTGTGCCCATGACCAAGTTTACACCCTTGTGGATGACATAACCACGCCACGCATCCTTGCGGCATGTATTCAGGAGGAGCTCTGACATGACGGCCTATTCACTTGCCGGGGAACCCCCGAAATCGCCGGCTGAAATCTATGATGCCCTTTTCGTCCCGGCCCTCTTTCAGCAATGGGGCGCGATAGTTGCGGGTGAGGCCCGGATTGAACCGGGTGACCGGGTGATCGATGTTGCCTGCGGAACCGGCGTGCTCGCCCTCGCGGCACTTGATTGTGCCGGGCCGACGGGGAGGGTGACCGGGCTCGACCCCAATCCCGACATGCTTGGCGTGGCCCGTCGCAAGACCACCCGCATCGAGTGGCACGACGGTCGCGCTGAGGAGCTTCCCTTTCCCGATCGCACTTTCGATGCCACCGTGAGCCAGTTCGGCCTGATGTTTTTCACCGATCGCGCCAGGGCCTTGCGCGAAATGATGCGCGTGCTGAAGCCGGGTGGCCGGCTGGCGGTTGCTGTTTGCGGTTCGCTGGCGCGCTCGCCCGGCTATGCGGCACTCGCTACATTGCTGGAACGGCTCTTCGGTGAGCGGATCGCCGATGCCTTTCGCGCCCCCTTTGTACTCGGTGACCGGGAATTATTGAAATCGCTATGCGTCGAGGCAGGCATAGCGCATGCAGGGATCAAGCAACACGGCGGAAAGGTCCGCTTCGCCTCCATAGCATCGCTGATCTCGACGGAACGTGCCTGCGTCTGGACATTGGGCGGACTGCTTGACGACGCCCAGTTCACACGGCTCATCAAAGAAGCGGAAAAGGCACTTCAGCCCTGCAGGGGAGCCGATGGGTCGGTGGTCTTCGACATGCCGGCACTGATCATCACCGCAAGCAGGGACAAATAAAAACGGGGCCCGAAGGCCCCGCTGAAAACCTGTCCCGGAAATCAGGCTTCCGAGAACATCTGCTCGACATGTTCCCAGTTGACCAGGTTGTCGATGAAGGCCTCGAGATATTTCGGCCGCGCATTGCGATAGTCGATGTAATAGCTGTGCTCCCACACATCGACGCCGAGGATCGGCTGCGATCCGTGCATCAGCGGGTTCTCGCCATTAGGCGTTTTCTGGATCTCGAGCTTGCCGTTCTTCACCGCGATCCACGCCCAGCCCGAGCCGAACTGGGTGGTGCCGGCATTGATGAAGTCGGCGCGCATCTTGTCATAGCCGCCGAGATCGGAATCGACCGCCTTCTGCAGCTTGCCCGGCAGCTTCTTGCCGCCGCCGCCCTTCTTCATCCACTGCCAGAAATGCAGGTGGTTGTAGTGCTGGCCGACATTGTTGATGAGGCCGGCGTTCTTTTCCTTGTAGGCCGCCTTGACGATCTTGGTCAGCGACTCCTTGGCGAGCGGGGAATCCTTGAGCAGGTTGTTGCCGTTCGTCACATAGGCCTGATGGTGCTTGTCGTGATGAAATTCGAGCGTCTCCTTCGACATATAGGGCTGAAGCGCATCATAGGCATAGGGCAAAGCGGGAAGTTCAAGGGCCATGGTGTCATCTCCTTTTTTCTGCGACGCATTCGCTTGAGTTGCGAAACCCGTCACGGCTCCTGGAATGGACGATCCGCTTGCCGCGGCAAGAAGGGTTGTTGCGGCAAGGGTTTGAAATTGGCGGCGGGTGGTCAATAAAATCTCCTCGATTTCATCGAACCCAACCCAGAGATAGGCGTTCGGGTTCCTTCTGTCAAAGATCAGGCTTCCGCTCTCAGCCATGCAAGAAGTGCCGGGTCATTGCCCGTTTCAAGGGCCGTGGCGACGCGCCGGCCGATGGCGGCGCCGAATTTGTAGCCATGGCCGGAACAGGCCGAGACGACGAGTGCCTTACCCTTGCGGTATGACAGGAATTTCTCATCCGCGGTGAAGGTGTAGGCGCAGGTGACGACGCGCGAGACGCGATAGTCATCGATGCGGGCCAGAGGTGGTGACAGTAATTTACGCAAGCTCTCGCCCTCGCCTGGAATGGGCGAGCGGTTGGCGTCGGGGGCGCTCGCCGGGCGCTTATGCACGCCGGCGCCGACCTTGAGGCCGGTGCCATCGACCGGCGGCAGCATATAGGCTTCGGCCTTGCCGCCAATGTCGAGTATGGCGGGAGCTTCCGCCCAGGCCGCCGCGAGATCGGCAGGTGGCGCCAGATAGGCCACCGCCGTGCGGTAGAGCCTCAGGCTTTCCGCCAGCTCCGGCACCAGCCGCAGCACCCAGGCGCCCGCCGCAATGATGATCTGGTCCGCAGTGATCCGCGCGCCATCGGCCAAGGTGACGCCGCCCGCCTGCTCGTCGATCGCCGTCACGCCGCTGTTGAGCCGGAGCACCGCGCCCTTTTCCTGAAGCCAGCGGGCGAGATCGCGCGCGATGCGCTGGCAGAGCAGGGCGCCGCCGGCCTTGGTGTGATAGGCATAGCGGATCGTCCCGGGGTCGATGAACGGATAGCGCCGCGCAGCGTCTTTCGGCTCATAGAGCTCATAGGCCTCGCCCATCCGGTCATAGCCCTCGCGGAATTTCTCGCCGTCATCGCCGGCGATCTGCGACATGGCGAGCACACCGCGCGCCGCCAGATGCGAACGGCCGAGATCGCCCCACATCTCCTCCCAGGCCTCGAAGGCTTCCGAGATGGTGCGGGCATAGCCATCGGCCGAGCCATAGCCACGGCGGATCATGCGATGCTCATCGCCCGAAGCCGAAAGCAGGTTGGGCAGCTCGCCTTGCTCGATCAAGGTCACGTCATGGCCGCGCTTGGTCAGCGCCCAGGCGCTGGAAAGTCCCGCTATGCCGCCCCCGACGATCGCGACCTTCATGCGACCGGCTTCTCCATGAAGACGGAATAGGGATCGTCCGTCGGATAGTCCGCATAGGGCCCGCAGCGCGTGAAGCCCCACTTGGCGAAAAGGCCCAACGCTTCCGGCTGCAGCGTGCCGGTCTCGAGCTTCATCGCCCTGAGCCCATGCTCGCGCGCATTCTCCTCGAGCTTGGCCATGATGAGCTTCGACAGTTTGAGGCCGCGCGCCTCGGGGCGCACATAGATGCGCTTGATCTCGCCATAGGCGGCATCGCGATGCCACAGCGCGCCGCAGCCCAGGGCTTCGCCGTTGCGCCGCGCCACGAAGAAATGGATGTTGGGCGAGGCCAGCGTCTCGATATCGACGAGATGATTGCTCTCGGCCGGATAGAGATGGTGGAACATCTCGTCGAGATCGCGGATCAGCTTCGTCACATCCGGCGTGCGCGGATCCTCGCGCCGGATCTCGATCTCCCTCTCGCTCACGGCTGGAAGGCCTGCAGCCCCGTCTGCGCGCGCCCCAGGATCAGCGCATGAACGTCATGCGTGCCTTCATAGGTGTTGACCGTTTCGAGATTAACCATATGACGGATGACGTGGAATTCGTCCGATATGCCGTTTCCGCCATGCATGTCGCGGGCATCGCGGGCGATCGCGAGCGCCTTGCCGCAATTATTGCGCTTCATCAGCGAGATGGCGGGCGGTGCGGCCACACCGCGCTCGAGCGCGCGGCCGAGCGCCAGCGCGCCATGCAGGCCGAGCGTGATTTCCGTCTGCATGTCGGCGAGCTTCTTCTGGACGAGCTGGTTGGCGGCGAGCGGCCGGCCGAACTGCCTGCGGTCGAGCATATATTGCCGCGCCCGGTGCCAGCAGTCTTCCGCCGCACCCATGGCACCCCAGGCGATGCCGTAGCGCGCCTTGTTGAGGCAGCCGAACGGGCCCGACAGGCCGCGCGCATTGGGGAAGATGTTCTCTTCGGGAATCTCGACATTGTCGAGCACGATCTCGCCGGTGACGGAAGCGCGCAGCGACACCTTGCCCTCGATCTTGGGGGTGGAGAAGCCCTTGGTGCCGCGCTCGACCAGGAAGCCGTGGATGCCTTCATCCTCGAGCTTGCCCCACACCACCGCGACATCGGCGATCGGCGAATTGGTGATCCACATCTTGGTGCCATTGAGCACGAAGCCGCCATTGATGCGCTTGGCCCTGGTCTTCATGCCGCCCGGATCGGAGCCGGCATCGGGCTCGGTCAGGCCGAAGCAGCCGACCCATTCGCCGGTCGCGAGCTTCGGCAGGTATTTCTTGCGCTGCGCTTCCGAGCCGTAGGTTTCGATCGGATGCATTACCAGCGAATTCTGCACGCTCATCGCCGAGCGATAGCCCGAATCGACGCGCTCGACCTCGCGCGCCACCAGGCCATAGGCGACATAGCCGAGACCCGAGCCGCCATAGCTTTCCGAATTCATCATGCCGAGAAAACCGACCTCGCCCAGCTCATTCATGATCTCGCGGTCGAAGCGCTCCTCGCGGAACGCTTTCTGGACGCGGGGCTGAAGCTTGTCGGCACAGAAGGCGCGCGCCGTGTCACGGATCATGCGCTCGTCCTCGCTGAGCTGGCTTTCGAGATCGAGCGGATCCTCCCAGTTGAACTCTGCGAGAGGGGCTGGGCCATGAGCTTTGCGGGCGGCTTGGGTCATTGGAACTCTTTGTCGTTTCGGGAGTTATCACCGAGCACGTAACAACGCCAATCGCCCTTAAAAGTCAAATCCCGCCCAATGGTGACCCAATCCCCATCCGATGAAGCGCCAGAACCGAGGCAAAAGCCGCCTCGCCTGACGTTGCGCCACGCGCTTTTCCTCGATTTCGACGGCACGCTCGTCGATATTGCGGAAAGCCCTTCCGCTATCGCCGTCCCCGCCGAGCTTCCCGCCCTCCTGATGCGGATGCAGATCTTTCTCGGCGGCGCGGTCGCCATTGTCAGCGGCAGGCCCCTTGCCGATCTGGCCTCTTATCTGGCGCCTGCCGATCTCGACTTCATCGCCGAGCACGGAGCGGTGGTGAAGCGGCGCGGCCAATCGGCGCTCGTTCCCGAACAGGCCTGGCCCGAAAGCTGGCATGCGCGGCTGCGGCAATTCACGGCGGATCATCCGGCAACCGAAGTCGAGCGGAAGTCCTCGAGCATCGTCTTGCACTTCCGCCGCGCGCCTGAGGCCGAGCGGGCCGCTTTCGACCTCGTGAGCGCTCTGGCGAAAGGCGCGGGAGGCTTCGAGATACTTCCCGCGAAGATGGCCTTCGAGCTCAAGCCGGCCTCGATGAGCAAGGGCAAGGCGATCACCGCCCTCATGGCCGAGGAACCCTATCGGCACCGCATCCCGGTCTTTGCCGGCGACGATGTGACCGATGAGGACGGCTTCGCGGCTGTTGCGGCGATGGGCGGCATGGCGCTACGTGTCGATGCCAGCTTCGGGGGCGCCACGGCGCGGGTGCGGGCCTGGCTGGCGGGCGAGATCGGCATGCAGGGAGTGGTTGCGGCATGAAGCAGATGGATCTGGGGGTGATCGGCAACTGCGCGGTTGCGAGCCTCATCGATGCCGAAGCGCGCCATGTGTGGTTCTGCTTCCCGCGCCTCGACGGCGATCCCCTGTTCAATGCGCTGGTGAACGGCGAAGGGCCGGAAGACGGCTTCATGGACATCGTGCTGCGCGACCAGCACAACTCGAAGCAGAGCTATTTGCGCAACACCGCCATTCTCGAGACGGTGCTGACCGGTGAGGGTGGTACGGTGCGCGTTCTCGATTGGGCGCCGCGCTACAAGTTGCAGGGCGAGCTGTTCCGCCCGCCCATGATCGTCAGGCGCATCGAGCCGGTGGACGGGCGCTGCCATGTGAAGATCCGCGCGCGCCCGACCTTCAACTATGGCGGGACGAAGCCTGCCGTCTCGATGGGCAGCAACTATCTGAGATATACCGGCGGCAACACCACGGTCAGGCTCACCACCGATATGCCGGTCGCCTATTTGCGCGACGAGGCATTCTTCCTGCTCGATCGGCCGGTGCATATCTTCATCGGCAGCGACGAGCCCCTGCCGCTGCGGGTCGACCGGCTTGCCCGCGATTATCTCGAGGAGACGACCGGCTACTGGAACGACTGGGTGCGCGATCTCGCCGTCCCCTTCGAGTGGCAGGAGATCGTCATCCGCTCGGCGATCACGCTCAAATTGTGCAGCTTCGAGGATACCGGCGCCATCCTGGCGGCGCTCACCACTTCGATCCCCGAGGCCGCCGGCAGCGGGCGCAACTGGGACTACCGCTATTGCTGGCCGCGCGATGCTTATTTCACCGTGATGTCGTTGAACCGGCTCGGCGCCACGACGACGATGGAGAATTTCATCACCTATCTCATCAATTCGGTGATCACCTCCAACGTCCAGTTCCTGGCGCCGCTCTATCCGATCGTGCCCGGAGCGCCGCTCGAGGAATATGAGGCGACGGCGCTCAAGGGCTTCCGCGGCATGGGGCCGGTGCGCGTCGGCAATGGCGCGTCGAACCAGCGCCAGAACGACATCTATGGCTCGGTCATCCTGGCCGCGGCGCAGATGTTCTGGGACATGCGCCTGCCGCGGCCGGGCGACCGCGCGCTCTACCACCAGCTCAAGCCGATCGGCATGATGGCGAAATCCACCTCGCTCGAAGCCGACGCCGGCATCTGGGAGTATCGCGGCCGAACCCGCGCCCATACCTTTTCGGCGGTGATGTGCTGGGCGGCCCTGGAACGGCTGGGCCGCATCGCGCATCGTGTCGATGAGATCGATGACGGCAATGACTGGTTCAAGGCTGCGGCCGAGCTGAAGCAACGCATCCTCGATGGCGCCTGGAATTCGGCGGCCGATTATTTCAGCGGCAGCTTGGGCGGCAGCGAGCTCGATGCGGCGCTGCTGCTGATGCCCGAGATCGGCATCATCGACTATGACGATCCGCGCTTCCAGAAGACGCTTTCCGCCATCGAGAAGCATCTGCTCGTCGATGGGCTGATGATGCGCTATGCCGAGGAGGACGATTTCGGCAAGCCCGAAAGCGCCTTCCTGGTCTGCACCTTCTGGTACATCGAGGCGCTGGCCAATTGCGGCCGGCGCGACGAGGCGCTGGCGCTGTTCGAGCGCGTGCTGAGCCTGCGCAATCATGTCGGCATCCTGTCGGAAGACGCCGTGCCCGCGACCGGGGAGTTGTGGGGCAATTTTCCGCAGACCTATTCCATGGTGGGCATCATCCACTGCGCCAGGAAGCTCAGCCGCACCTGGGAGGAGGGCCTATGGCGCGTCTCGTGATCGTCTCCAACCGCGTGCCAGTGCCGGCCCGGAAACGCGAGCAGCAGGCAGGCGGTCTTGCGGTCGTGCTCGAAGAGGCCCTGAAGGGCGAGGTGCTGTGGTTCGGCTGGTCGGGCCGACGGGCCGAGACGCTCATCGTCCAGCCCGCCATGGCGACGCGCGGCGCCACCACTTTCGCGACCATCGATCTGAGCGAGGCGGAATATCGCGACTACTATGCCGGTTTCTCTAATCGCAGCCTGTGGCCGCTGCTGCATTACCGTACCGGCCTCGTCGCCTTTTCGCGCGAGGAGTACAGGGGCTATCGCGCCACCAATGGAAAATTCGCCGAGGCGCTCAAGCCGCTGCTGCGCCCCGATGACGTCATCTGGGTCCAGGACTATCACCTGATCCCGCTCGGCCGCGCTTTGCGCGAGGCAGGCATCACCCAGCGGATCGGCTTTTTCATCCATATTCCCTTTCCGCCGCCCTCGGTCATCGACATCCTGCCGCCGGCGCGCGAGCTCATCACCGATCTCGCCGCCTATGATCTCACCGGATTCCAGACCGAGGAGGACCGCGAGAATTTCGCCGGCTGCGCGCGCAAGTTCCTGGCGGGCAAGGAGCAGGCGCATGCGATGGCCGCATCAGTGGCGATCCCGGTCGGCATTGACGGCAAGGCCTTCGCCAAAATGGCGAAGACATCGCGCATGACGGCGGAATCGCACCGGCTCAAGCACAGTCTCGTCGGCCGCAAGCTGATCATCGGCGCCGATCGGCTCGATTATTCGAAAGGTTTGCCGCAACGCTTCGAGGCCTATTCGGAGCTGCTCGCGACCCATGCCGAGTATCGCGAGAAGATCAGCTTCCTGCAGGTGGCGCCGCGTTCGCGCGAGGATGTCTCGGAATACCGCGAACTGAAGAAGAGCCTCGACCGGCTCACCGGCAAGATCAACGGCAAATATGCCGAATTCGACTGGGTGCCGCTGCGCTACATGACCCATGGCCTGTCGCGCCGGCTGCTGGCCGGCTTTTTCCGCATGGCGGCCATCGGCCTCGTCACGCCCTTGCGCGACGGGATGAATCTGGTGGCGATGGAATATGTCGCCGCCCAGGACGAGGAGGATCCGGGCGTCCTGGTGCTGTCACGCTTTGCCGGCGCCGCGGCGAGCCTCGATGCGGCGCTCATCGTCAATCCGCATGACACGAGTGCGGTGGCCGAGGCGATCCATCAGGGCCTGACGATGCCGAAGGAGGAGCGCCATGCCCGCTGGCTCGCTTTGATGAGCCGGATCGAGCAGGACAGCGCCGCCTCCTGGTGCCGGCGCTTCCTGGCGGGGCTCACCGCCGGCGCCACGTCGCTGCGCGCGGCATCGTAGATACAAAGGAGAGAAATGAAGGCCGTTTGCGTTCGCTTTCCGTGTGTGTTACATTATATGTGCGCCGTAACACAGAGTTTGCCATGCCGGATGCCACGTTCACATTCCGCGTTGAGGAAGATCTGAAAGTCGCTTTCGGCGAGGCCGCGAAAGCGCAGGATCAAACCAGTGCGCAATTGCTGCGCAGTTTCATGCGCGACTATGTGAAGAGACAGAGGGATCAGGCGGATTACGACTCATGGTTTCGGCGGCAAGTGCAGGCCGGTCTCGACTCGGCGAAATCAGGAGACCTGATAGCTGGTGAGGAGGTCGAGGCGAAATTCGCCAGGCGCCGCGCCGAGACACATCGAAAGCTCGGTAGATAGCTAGCGTGAAACTTCTCTGGACGGGCGCAGCGGTGGCTGACCGGGAAGCGATCTACGACTTTATCGAAGCGGACAATCCCCGCGCGGCGCTCGAACTCGATGAGCAATTCTCGCGACGCGCCGACCAGCTCATGAGGCATCCCATGGCCGGCCGGCCGGGCCGTGTTCCGTCAACGCGCGAGCTGGTCATACGGCCGAACTATGTCCTGATCTATGACATGGACGGCGAGACGGTCCGCATCCTCCGCGTCCTGCATGCTGCCCGGCAGTGGCCGCCCGCGACGGAGGAGTGACGATGACCGAAATTATCCGCCAGCCTTCCCGCTCATCATCAGTCCGAACGCATAGACGAGCGCCACTTCCTTCAGCCGGTCGAAGCGGCCGGGCGCGCCGCCATGGCCAGCTTCCATCTGGGTCTTGAGCAGCAGCAGGTTCTGGTCGCTCTTGCGGTCGCGCAGGCGCGCCACCCATTTCGCCGGCTCCCAATAGGTCACGCGCGGATCGGTGAGCCCGCCCACTGCGAGGATATGGGGATAGTCCTTTGCCGCCACATTGTCATAGGGCGAATAGGCGGCGATGATGTCGTAGAATTCCTTGCTGGCGATCGGATTGCCCCACTCCGTCCATTCGGGGGGCGTCAGGGGCAGCGTGTCGTCGAGCATGGTGGTGAGCACATCGACGAAGGGAACTTCGGCGATGATCGCCTTGAACAGTTCCGGCGCCATATTGGCGACGGCCCCCATCAGCATGCCGCCGGCCGAGCCACCTTGCGCCACGATCTCGGCCTTGCGGGTGAAGCCCGCATCGATCAGATGGCGCGCCGCCGAGATGAAGTCGCGGAAGGTGTTCTCTTTCTTCTCGCGCTTGCCGTCCGTGTACCAGCGATAGCCCTTGTCCTGCCCGCCGCGGATATGGGCGATGGCATAGATGAAGCCGCGGTCGACAAGCGACAGGATATTGGTGTTGAAACCGGCCGGAATGGTGATGCCATAGGAGCCATAGCCATAGAGCCATAGGGGCGCCGAGCCGTCGAGGGGCGTGTCCTTGCGATAGAGCAGCGTCACCGGCACGGTCTCGCCGTCATGCGCCGGCGCCTGGATGCGCCGCGTGACATAGTTCTTCGGATCGTGGCCCGATGGCACTTCCTGGCGCTTCCTCATCACCCGCGTGCGGTTGCGCATGTCGTAGTCATAGATCTCGGCCGGCGTCGTCATCGACGAATAGCTGAAGCGCAGGATGTCGGTGTCATATTCGAGCATCTGCCCGAAGCCCAGCGCATAGGCCTCCTCGGCGAAGGCGATTTCATGTTCGGCGCCCGTCGCCATCTCGCGCACCACGATGCGCGGCAGGCCGTTCTCGCGCTCGAGCCGGATGAGCCAGGATTTGAGGGTGACGATGGCGAGCACCAGGCAGCCGGCGCGATAAGGCACGAGGTCGCGCCAGTTCTCAGCGTTCGGCCGGTCGATCGGGGCGGTGACGATCTTGAAGTCTTCCGCCCCATCGGCATTGGTGCGGATGATGAGCAGGTCTTCCCAATGCTCGACGTCATATTCGATCGCGCTCTGGCGCCGGGCGATGAGGCGCGGCGCCGCATCGGGCGTCGCGGCGTCGATCAGATAGGCTTCCGAGGTTTCATGGTCATGCGTGTCTATGACGAAGAAGCGGTCGGATTGCGTCTTGCCGACGCCGGCGAAGAAGCCCGTGTCCTTCTCTTCATAGACCAGGACATCGGCGCTGGCGGCGCTGCCCAGCACATGGCGGAATATCTTCAACGGGCGATGATGCTCGTCCTGCTGGGTATAGAGGAAGCTCTTGCCGTCGGCGGCCCAGCTGGCGCCGCCGCCGGTATTCTCGATCACATCGGGGAGCTCCCTGGCCGTAGCGAGATCGCGGATCTGGATGCGGAAGAACTCCGAGCCCTTGTCGTCCGACGA
The DNA here is from genome assembly GCA_003576695.1 of Taklimakanibacter lacteus. Lineage (GTDB taxonomy): Bacteria > Pseudomonadota > Alphaproteobacteria > Rhizobiales > Aestuariivirgaceae > Taklimakanibacter > Taklimakanibacter lacteus. The sequence continues at coordinate 6,506 of QOZQ01000015.1, read as the reverse complement.
CCAGGCGAGCAGCCGGTGATCGGGCGATATCGAGAAGCCGCCGAAATCGAAGAAGGGCTTGGTCCCGGCCTCGACGGTGCCATCGACCAGGATCTGCTCCGGGCCTGAAAGATCGCGTGCCTTGCGGCAATAGCGCGGATGCTGCGCCCCGGTGACGAAGCTCGAATAATAGGCATAGGCGCCGTCGGGCGCCGGCACGCTCGAATCGTCCTCCTTGATGCGCCCCTTCATCTCGCGGAACAGGCGCTCCTGCAGCGCCTTGGTACCGGCCATGGCGTGCTCGGTATAGGTGTTCTCGGCCTCGAGATAGTTGCGGATGTCGGCCGGGAGGACGGAGGGATCCTGCATCACCGTCTGCCAGTTGTCGGCCTTGAGCCAGGCATAGTCATCGCTGCGGGTCACGCCATGGCGGGTATCGGCATGCTGTCGCCTCTCCGCGCGCGGCGGAACGATCGTCTCATGTTTGTTCATGTCACTTCGTCTTTTATGGATAGGGCTTCAGTGGGGAATCCGGCGAGAATAGACGGCCGGGCCTTCGGCCGCAAATCGGCTGCCAGGGAACGGATCGGTAACCAGGCGTTAAGCATAACATCATGGACAAATGGTTTCCGGATCGCTTTTTCCAAGGGTTTAAGCAGATTTAGACGCTTCACCGGCTTTAATGACGATTCTGACAAGGAGACCAGGGCCCGGCATGTCGATCGTGCAGCCTGAAAACGGACTGCCGGAACGCCGCATGATCACGGCGGATTCCTTCCGCGCGCTCAAGCTCAAGCTGAGCGGCGGCAAGCGCAGCCCCACGCCGGCTCGCGAGCCGGAAATCGTGCCGGTCATCATCGTCCCGCCCGCTTCGCCCCCGCCTTCTCTGGCCCCCGAGGCACTGCCTGAGCCTGAGGACTCTCCTGAGGCCGTGCTGGCGCAGGCGGAAGACCTCGCCCCGGCAAGCCTCGAAATCCCGGCCGAGCCAGTCGTCGAGCTGCCGGACCTCGCGCTGCCGCCGGCATTGGAGCCGGAGCCGGAGCCGGAGCCGGAGCCGGAGCCGGAAGCGGTCGAGGCACCCGCTCCCGTGCCGGTCGAGACCGCTGTGTTCGCTGACACCGAGGTGCCGGCTGTCGAGATGGCCGCGGCTGAACCACCGGTGCCGACTGAAGAACAGGTCGGTGAAGAGGCCGTGTCCGTCGTTCAGCCCGTCCTGGCCGAGCCTCCCGTCGCCGCTCCGGTTCTGCCGCCCGAAACAGGCTTCGTCGAGCGCCGCGTCCTGGAAAAAGCGCAGCCGGAAGATCCAGAAGCCGGCGAGCGTGCGTTGGCGCTGCTCGACATCATGGCTATCCCGACCGCCGGCTCGCTGCCGCAGGAACGGGCGCTTGCCAACGACACGCTTTTGCGTCTCATTCCGCGCATGCCGCTCAAGGCCCTGCGCCATCTCGCCGAGCGGGTCTGCGTGATGGAAGCGCCGTCCGAGATGCTGGTGCGCCGCCTCATCAACGACCCGCGCATCGAGGTGTCGGGTCCGCTGCTCGAGAATGCGATGGCGATCCATGACAGCGACCTGATCGCGGTGGCCAATGCCGGCAACCCGGCCAAGCTCAGGCTGATGGCGCGCCGGCGCGTGATATCCCCCGCTCTGGCGGAGGCGCTCATCCAGTCGAACCATGTCGAGACGCTGCTCAATCTGGTGCGCAACGAGGGGGCAGCCTTCTCGATCGAATCGATGTGGCGCCTCACCCGCTTCGCCGCCGCCCATCCGGTGCTCCAGGCACCGCTGGTGACGCGCCAGGACACACCCTCGCCGATCGCCTTCCAGCTCTTCTGGCGCCTGCCCTCGGAGCTGCGCCGCTATGTGCTGTCGCGGTTCCTGACCGATTCGGAAACCATCACCAAGATCCTCACCATGAACATGGAGAGCGAGGGAACCGAGCCGAAATTCGCCGATCTCTCGCTGCTGTCGCGCCTCGAGGAGGCCGTCCCGGGAGAGGCTGGCGAGATATATGCCCAGCTTACCCATGTGAGTGAGGAAACCGGCGTGCGCATCGCCGACGATGCGGGCGGCGAGGCGCTCACCGTGGCGCTCAAGGCCGCCGGCCTCACCCGGGCGCAGTTTGCCGGCATTGTGGCCAAAAGGGACGATGCCGAGGATCTGAAAGCGATTTTCGAGACGCTGTCCTTCAACAAGGCGCGCGTGCTTCTCACCTACTGGGACTGGGCGGCGCGCCGCACCGGCCCCTATGCCCGCACACCCGCCGCCTGAGTCCGCCGGGTGCGGCAGGTACATAATCAGTAGCGTGACGAATTTTGCTTCGGGTGAATAATCCCGGCGAAATAGGCTTCTTTTCGTTGTTGACCGTCTGGTCGGTGTAAAAAACTCACGCTGCCGATCTATTGATTCATCTGACAATTGATGAAATAAAACTGCACCGGAACCGGGGCAAATCCAATGCAGGAAAAAGGCAATCTTGTCGAGCTGACGGCTGATATTGTGGCGGCTTATGTGGGCAACAACACCGTCCCCCAGGCCGATCTGCCAAAACTGATCGCCAACATCTACCAGTCTCTGGCGAGCGCCACGCAGGGCGCGGCGGAGGTCAAGATGCCGGATGTTGTCGAACTGAAGCCGGCCGTGCCGGTGCGCAAGTCGGTCACGCCCGACTACATCGTTTGTCTTGAGGACGGCAAGAAGTTCAAGTCGCTGAAGCGCCATCTGCGCACGCACTATGATCTTTCGCCCGAGCAGTATCGCGAGAAATGGGGCCTGCCGCTCGACTATCCGATGGTGGCGCCCAGCTACGCCGAAGCGCGCTCGAGTCTTGCCAAGAAGATCGGCCTCGGCCAGAACCGCGCCGCCCGCCGCTGACCGCTCACTGCTGCCATGACTTTTCCGCGAGTTCCATATTTGGACTCTTGCGGCGCATCCGACCCGGATTCATAACAGCCGACAGGTGCCGGGCTGGCGATTCGGAAGCGACGGAAAGGGGATATGGCGAAGGGTCAGGGAAATGCCGCCTTCAAGGCGCAGTTGATCATCCCGGAACACCGCCAGCTCTATGAATACTGGCTGCTGAAAGCGGCCGGGCGCCTGATGCCCGACAAGCGCGATATCAGTCCTGCCCATATTCCGCGGCTGCTGCCCAATATCAGCCTGATCGAGGTCGAGATGCCGGGCGAGCGCTACCGCGTCCGCCTCGCCGGGACGCGGCTGCGCGACGTGCATGACTGCGAGACGACCGGGCTCTATCTCGATGAGCTCGACTGGGGCGACAAGCGCGATTACTGGCTCGCCGCCTATCACCGCATCGCCGAAGAAGGCAAGCCGGCGCAGGGCGTCGTCAGGGGACCGCGCACCCAGAAGGAGCACCTTGTGCAGTTCTGGCTCAAGCTGCCCTTGACCCATGGCGGCGACCGGGTCGGCATGATCCTGTGCTACGACGCCTTCCTGCCGGGCTCGGAAGTCTTCGAGACGATCGAAGAGAAGCTCGCCGCGGCGCGCTGAGGACACTCGCCGGCAATCAAGACCGATCGCGGTTGAACCTGTCATCTTGAGACCCATATGGAGGGGCGAACCCATCGGTCCCGAACCGGAAAGCGCCATGCGTTTTGTCATCCTGAGTCTCATAGGGCTGGTGTTGGGCGCGGCCTCTTTCGTCGACCCTCCCCCTGCGAAGGCCGATCCCTGCCTCTACAGCACCTGTGGCGGGAAGCAGAGGCTGTTCGGTCCGGATCTGCGCCGCTCCGACCCCTATCGCTCGCCGAACGATCTTTACAACGAGCGCAATCAGGACCGCTACAGATCGGGCATCAAGGCGAAGCCCTTCGATTTCGGCTCATCGACCGACGCCACGCGACCGCTGGGCAGCGCACCGGCGGGAAAGACCGGAAATTTCAATGGCGACCAGCCGCAGGCGCGCAGCGAGCATGTGCGCTGGTGCCTCGCGCGCTACAAGTCCTATGCGGTGGCGACGAATACCTATGTGACCTATGACGGCCGCACCCGTTTCTGCGACAGCCCGTTCAGGTAGTCGCGATCAGATCAGGTGGTCTGATGCTCCAGCGCCGCTTTGGCATCGGTCTTGATGCGCGCCACCATCGACGCCACGCCGTTCGAGCGTTGCGGCGTCAGATGCTCCCTGAGGTCCAGCTCGTCGAGCAGCGCACCAGCATCGGTGGCGAGGATCTCGGATGCCGGCCGGCCGGAGAACAGCCGGAAGATGATGGCGATGAGACCCTTGACGATGAGGGCATCGCTGTCGCCGGTGAAGGACAGGACCGGCTCGCGGCCGTTCCTGCTTTCATGCGCGGCGATCCATACCTGGCTGGCGCAGCCCTGGACCTTGTTGCGCGGCGTGCGCTCGGCCTCGGCGAGCGTCGGCAAGGCCCGCCCGAGCTCGATCACATAGCGATAACGGTCTTCCCAATCGTCGATCAGGGAAAAGTCTTCCTTCAGTGTAGCGATCGTATCCGCCATGAACCTCGCCTTGTCGCGCGCGACCGGGTGCAATATGCAGTTCAGATAGGCGTTTGGCGGCATAATCTCAAGCGCGCGAGAGACCGGTCCGCGCCCGGCTTTGAAGGCAAAACTGATCGTGATCTCAGCCCTGGCCGGCGGATTTCGGCGCCCGCCATTCGGGAATCAGGTCCTCGAGCTGAAGCGTGTTCTGCCCGGTGACCCGGGTTTCGTCGCCGGCAGAGGCGAAGCCGCTGGCCGGCACGCGATCGCTGTCGGCCGCCTGCAGCGGCAATGCCGCGCCATTTGACTCGCGCGCCCACTCATAGATGAGCTCGATGCTGTATTTGGCCTTGCCCTCGAGCTTCACCGCAAGATAATGCGCGGTGTCGCAGACCGCGGCCTGGCGGGCGCAGAAGCCGCGCATGTCGGCGAAGGTCGAGACGGCGGCCGTGAGATATTCGGTGGCGGCCGGTTCGCTGCCGGCATCGACGGCGACGGTGCGGTTCTCGGGCGGCGACGGCAGGAAATAGGCCGCGACGCCCAGGAAGAATATCGTACGAAAGATGCGCATTTCCGGGTCCCCTTGTCCCGGCGTGTGATCCGATCACGCGCCACTATGGGTTTACTGGAATAGCGCTGCGGTCTTTCTTCGGGTTGAAGACCGGCACTGCGATTTGAGTCTAAGTTTCGGCAAAATTTAAGTATTTCATTAACCATCCGGAAACGATGACGCCTTACCCACGCAAGGGCATCGGGCGTGCGCCCGGAGAGTGAAACAACCCGATATTAAGCATCTCGGATGCATGATGCGGGACAAAGCGGGGGCCGGCGCTCAGCCGGCAGGTGGCAGGTTTTCGAGTTGGGTCCGGCGTTGAATGAGTGAGAATGAAGAAGACGATGCGCCGCGTCTGGGCGCCTCGACCATCGTGGTCGGGCTGACGGTGGCCGTGCTCTCGGTCGCGATCGTCTACAATACCTTGACCCGGACTGCGCCGCAGGCGGGCCTTGCCGGCAACCCGGCCATCTTGGATGCCGATCCCATCACCGGCTCGACCCGTGTGACCGTAGACGCCGGCCAGGGTCAGGCCGGCACCGTCACTTTGCGCTACGATCCGACCGTGGAGAGCGTGCAGCGCGAGCTGGCCGCGTCCGGCCTCTATAGCGGCCAGGTCGATGGCGTCTCCGGCCGGCGCACCAAGCTCGCCATCATCGCCTATCAGCGCGCCAATGGCCTGGATGAAACCGGCGCCGCCACCACCGATCTGATCGAGCATATCCGCTATACCCGCCAGATCGCCGATGCGGTGAACATGACGGAAGTCACGCCCAACTCGCCCACTCCCCGCGCATTGCCCGCGGCCAAGGCGGTCGACACCGTGACGCGCGTGCAGGTCGGCCTGGCCGAGCTCGGCTATGAGCCCGGCGCCATCAATGGTCAGCTGGGCCGGCAGACGCGCGCCGCCATTCTCAAATTCGAGCACGACCGCGGCATCGCGCCGACCGGCGATATCAGCGCCACGCTGATCGCCGAGCTCGAGAAGATGAGTTCGCGCAGCACCACCACCGCCAATTGATGCGGCTCAAGTCCGAAATCTGGGTGCATGCTCTCCTGCGCCGCTGCTTTGTTGCCGGCCTGTTCGGCGCCGTGCTGCGCAAGGGTGCCGCCGAAGCGGGCGCCATCTATATCGTCATCAATCGTCTTGATGGCACGGTGAAGCTCCTGGGGCCGCCGCCCGGTTCGGCCATAGATGAGGCGGGCGAGCGCCTATGGGCCGAAACCGTGCCGCCGGTCACGCAGGCAACGGAAGTGACGCGCTTCATCGAGAAAATGGCGAAGTTCGATCCCGATTTCTGGGTGGTGGAGATCGAGGACCGTACGGGAACGGCGGGTCTCACCGTCATTGCCCCAGAGTAAGATGCGATTGTCGTCGCACTGGCAAGATCGCTTAGCCCGGATTTCTCAAACTAAGGAGCGCATCGGAGCGCCGAATCAGCGAAAGTTGTTGTGCTGCAATAACTTCGATGGATTCGAGGAGCGCTCCGATGCCGACAGATTGTATAACGG
>QOZQ01000014.1 GCA_003576695.1 Taklimakanibacter lacteus | reverse complement strand
GGTGCCTATGCCTCGCCCGGCTGATCGGCTTTGCCCAAGCTGATGGGGAGACTGACACGCTCCACAATCCCCGGCCCCGGCTTATCCCAGCTTGAAATCAGCTTCTTCACGGGCGACTATTCAAGGGGTCCCGGCTTTCGCCGGGATGACGTTCTTTCGCGGGATGATGAGGTGAACTATCCCACCAGCTGTTTCACCAGTGCCTGCACCATGCGCGGCAGGTCATAGGGGAAGCGGGCGGTGATGAGGTTGCCGTCGACGACCACCGGCTCGTCGATCACGGTGGCGCCGGCATTTTCGAGATCGATGTGGATGTTCCATACCGCCGTCGCCTTCTTGCCCTTGAGCAGCCTGGCGCTGATCAGCACCCAGGGGCCATGGCAGATGCCGCAGACCGGCTTGCCGGCCTTGTACATGTCCTGAACGAAGGCGATGGCGTTCTTGTCGGCGCGCAGGAAATCCGGGTTCCAGCAACCGCCGGGCAGGATGATCGCGTCATAATCAGACGCCTTGGCGGTCTCGACATACTGGTCGATCTTGAGCCAGCCGCCATTCTCCATGAGCCTGATGGCGAGCACATGCGTCTCGGCAATCGGCGGCATCTTCACGCCATAGCCCGGCGGCAGGGGACCGGCCTTGGGCGCCACGACATGGACGGTGGCGCCGTGCTCGCTCAACCAGCGATGGGCGCCGAGGATCTCCACCTCTTCGACGCCATTGGTGCAACAGATGGCGATCTTCCTGCCCTTGAGCAGGTTCGGGTTGGAGGGCGGGTCGAACAGAAAATGATTGAGCTCGCGATTGAGCTCGCCATCGGCGGTGGCAAGCATCTGCGTCGAGAGCAGCGGCACGCCGGCCGGAGATTCGAATTGCTGCACGCGGATGACGGCGGCATCGCCGGCGGGCGTGGGCTGAACGGGCTTGTTCATGGTGGTCCTCCCAATTGTCATACTTTATCGGGAAGTCTCTCATATTCCGGAATGCCGGTCACGCGTTTAATCGCTTGCACTCAAGGCGTTCGCATGAAATTGTCCCGGCCACCTGGACAAGACAGAGGACGCCATGCAGTTTGCCGAGAGATTCAAGGGGCGGGTCGCCGTCATTACCGGGGGAGCATCCGGGATCGGTGTCGCGGTCGCCCACCGCATCGTGGCGGAAGGCGGCAAGGCCTGCATCTGGGACCTCAATGCGGAGGCCGGCGCCAAGGCGGCGGATGCGATCGGCAGCCAAGCACACAGCGTGACGGTCGATGTCAGCGATGAGACGAGCGTCACGAGGGCGGTCGCCGAGACGGTGAAGGCCTTCCGGCAGATCGACATCCTGGTGACGAGCGCTGCCATCACCGGGCCCAATGCAACGATGTGGGATTATCCGCCGGACAAATGGCGCCAGGTGATCGACATCAATGTGAATGGCGTCTTCTATTGCTGCCGCGCCATCGTGCCCGAGATGCAGAAGAGCGGCTATGGGCGCATCGTCAATATCGCCTCCGTCGCCGGCAAGGAGGGCAATCCGAATGCCTCCGCCTATTCGACCTCGAAGGCGGCGGTGATCGGCCTCACCAAGTCGCTCGGAAAGGAGCTGGCCAAGTCGAAGATCACGGTCAATTGCGTGACGCCGGCCGCGGTCAAGACCCCGATCTTCGACCAGATGAGCCAGACCCATATCGACTTCATGCTGTCGAAGATCCCGATGGGACGCTTCGGCCTCGTCGACGAAGTGACGAGCCTCGTCACCTGGCTCGCCAGCGAGGAGTGCTCCTTTTCGACGGGTGCGGTGTTCGACGTCTCGGGAGGCAGGGCGACCTATTGATACCGCAGGCTCCGATGCCTCGGCGCCCTATATGATTGTTTTTATGCAAGAAAAAGTCGCTTCGCACTTTTCGGCGCGATGCGCTAGAAGACTGTCCGGATAGAATCCACAAGCGTCCGGGACAGGAAGGTGCGTCGAATGAATTCCATCGTCATCATTGGCGCCGGCATGGCGGGGGCGCGCGCCTGCATCAATTTGCGCGCGAACGGCTACACCGAAGCCATCACTCTCCTCGGCGATGAATATCTGCTGCCCTATGACCGCCCGCCTCTGTCCAAAGCCTCGATCACGCAGGAAGATGAACCGCAGCCGGTCTGGCTCATGGATGAGACGATCGCCCGCGAGCTCAAGGTCGATGTCCGCAAGGGGATCGCCGCGACCGGCATCGATCCCCGTGAAAAGGTCGTTGCGCTGAGCGATGGATCAAGCGTCAGCTATGACAAGCTCCTGATCGCCACCGGGGCCAAGCCCCGCACTTTGCCCATTCCAGGCATCGAGCATGCGCTGACCTTGCGCAATCATGAGGATTCCCTCGCCCTGCGCCAGCGTTTCGTCGCGGGACGAAATATCGTCGTCATCGGCGGCGGGTTCATCGGTCTGGAGCTGGCCTCGTCGGCCGCGAAGCGTGGCTGCCATGTGACGCTCATCGAGGCCCAGCCCCGCATCCTCATGCGCGGCGTGCCGGAAGCGATTGCCGCGATTGTCCATGCGCGCCATGAAAAAGCAGGGGTCACGGTGCTGACGGGTGTTGGCCTGTCGCATTTGAGCCAGGATGCGGTCCATCTCGCCGACGGACGCGTGCTGCCGGCCGACACCATCATCTCCGGCGTAGGTGCCGTGCCCGAAACGACGCTTGCCGCTTCCGCGGGGCTTGCCATCGACAATGGCATCGCCTGCGACCAGCATATGCGCACATCGGCTCCCGACATCTATGCGGCAGGGGATTGCGCGTCATTCCTGCATGCCAGGCTCGCCAACCGCCGCATAAGGCTTGAAGCCTGGCGCTCGGCCCAGGACCAGGCGGCGACGGCGGTGGAGAACATGCTGGGCGGTGCAAAAGAGCATATTACGGTTCCGTGGTTCTGGTCCGATCAGTATGAGCTCGGCCTGCAGATTGCGGGCTTTGCGGAAATGGGGCCGGTGACCGTCGCCCGCAAGCCGAATGAGGATACTCTCATTCTCTTCCATCTCGCCGAGGACGGCACGCTTGCCGGGGCGAGCGGCATCGGCCCGGGCAACGCCATTGCACGCGACATCAAGCTCGCCGAGATGATGATCGCCAAGGGAATAAAGCCGCCAGCCGACGTGCTGGCCGACCCGGGCCAACAGCTGAGGCCGCTCATCAAGGGATGACGGCGCGTGAAAATTTCAAACGGAGAGACTCCATGATCAGATTTGGCGTGATTGGCGCGGGGCGCATCGGCAAGGTGCATGCGAAGACCATTGCCCAGAACCCCAAGGCGGCATTGGCCTATATCGCGGATGTGAATGCCAAGGCGGCAGGGGACCTCGCCGGGCTCCATGGCGCCAAGGTCGCGAGCGTCGATGAGATCATGCGGGCGAAAGACGTGGACGCCGTCCTCATCGGCTCGCCCACCGGCTTCCATGCCGAGCAGATCCAGGCCGCCTCCAGCGCCGGCAAGGCCATCATGTGCGAGAAGCCGGTGTCGCTCGAGGTGAAGACCATCCATGAGACGCTGAAAGTGGTGGAGAAGAACAAGTCGACCCTGATGATCGGCTTCAACCGCCGGTTCGATCCCAGTTTCGCCGAGCTGGAAGCGCGCATCCGCAAGGGTGCCGTCGGCGATGTCGAGATCGTCACCGTCATCTCGCGCGATCCCGCCCCGCCACCAGCCGAATATGTCAAAGGCTCGGGCGGCCTCTTTCGCGACATGATGATCCATGATTTCGACATGGCGCGCTTCCTGATGGCTGAGGAATTCGTGGTGGTGCAGGCGCTGGGCGCCGCGCTGGTGGATCACGCCATCGGCGAAGCGGGCGATGTCGACACGGCAGCGGTGCAGATGCAGACGGCGACGGGACGGATCGCGGTCATCACCAATTCGCGCCGCGCCACCTATGGCTATGACCAGCGCATGGAAGTGCACGGCTCCAGGGGCATGCTGTCGGCGCGCAATGTGCACAACACCACGGTCGAGCTGCATAATGGCCAGGGCACGCAGGCCGATCCGATCCAGAACTTCTTCCTCGAGCGCTATGCCCAGGCCTATGCGAATGAGCTCAACAGCTTCATCGCCGCGGTCGAATCCGGCAATCGCGATCCGAGGCCCAATGGCGTCGATGGCCTCAAGGCGCAAATGCTCGCCGATGCCGCCACCGAATCCTGGAAGAGCGGCAAGCCGGTCAAGGTCGGGTAGCGCGGCCGCGCCCGTCCGGCCGAGGGGCGCGAAACCCGCTTTTCCACAGCAGAGACAAAGATCCACTATGCACCTGCCGATATTTGCCAGGTGGCACTTGACGTTGTCTGAAAACTGAGCAACATGTTACCTAAATGTTGCTAAGTAGTCTCATATGAACAAGCAAGAAATCTTCGGTCTTTCCGCCGCCCTCATCACCCCCTTCACCGCCGACGGGGCGGTCGACCTGGCGCGTCTCCTACGCCATGCCCAGCATGTGCTGGCCGAAGGGGCGGACGGCATCACGCTCTTCGGAACGACCGGCGAAGGCTTCTCGCTCGGCCTCAAGGACCGGGCCCGGATGCTGGGGGCGGTGACCGGGAGCGGAATAGGGGGCCACAAGCTCAATGCCGGCGTTTCGGCGACAACCGTCGTCGATGCGGTCGAGCAGGCGCGCCTCGCGCTCGATTTCGGGGCGCGCGGCCTGCTGCTGGCGCCGCCCTATTATTTCAAGGGGATCAGCGACGAGGGCCTCTATGCCTGGTTCGCGCGCGTGATCGAAGGCATGGGCGCCGTGGCGCGCGGCATCATTCTCTATCATATTCCGGGCCAGACGGCCGTTCCGCTCTCGGTCGATCTTGTCGGTAAATTGAAACAGGCCTTTCCGGGCGTGATCGCGGGGGTCAAGGATTCCTCCGGCGACAAGGCCACGACCGAAGCTTTCCTCGCCGCGCATGGCGAGCTTGCGATCCTCGTCGGCGAGGAGCGCTATCTGGGCGAAGCAATGCGCAAGGGCGCGCAGGGCTCGATCTGCGGTCTTGCCAATCTGGCGCCGTGGCTGCTTCGGGATGTCATCCACAAGGGCGCCGACAATCCGCTGATCGTGCCTGTGGTCAATCTCATCACCTCCTATCCGGTGCTGCCGGCGGTGAAGGCGCTTGTCGCGCATGTGCATGGCGATGACGAATATGCCCGCATGCGGGCACCGCTCGTCGACCTGCCGGCCGCAGAACGTAGCGCCCTGGTGCGCGCCTATGAGGCGGTCCTCGCCCCCGGGCAGGACCGGAAACGGGCATGAGCGAAGCCGCTCATGAAGCGCTGAAACTGCGCGAGCAGGCCTATGTCGGCTATACGCGAAGCCTGCTCGCCAACAAGATAAAGCCCGGCCAATTCATCACCCAGCGGGAGCTCGTCGCCATAACCGGTTTGCCCCTCGGCGCCATCCGCGAACTGGTGCCGCGGCTCGAGGCCGAAGGGCTGATCCGTACCGCGCCGCATCGCGGCATGCAGGTGCCGCAGGTCGACATCCAACTGGTGCGCAATGCCTTCCAACTCAGGCTGTTTCTCGAAGAGTCGGCGGTGCGCATCTTTGCCCGCAGCGCCCCGGCCGACCTCGTCGCCGCCATCAGGCAGCGCCATGAAGCGATCATCGCCCGCCACAATGCGAGTGAAGACCAGGGCCTGATGGAGGAGGCGGAAGCCACCGACCTCATGCTGCATGAAGCGGTGATCGATCATCTCAACAATGAGATCATCACTAATGCCTACCGGGTCAACTGGATCAAGATCAAGCTCATCCGGCTGGCCGAGACCAGGCTCTATGTGCCGATGATCCCGCAAGTGATGGGCGAGCACCTGAAGATCATCGAAACCATCGAACGGCGCGACGAAGACGCCGCGGCGCGCGCCATGGCGGAGCATATCGGCATTGCCCGCCAGCGCGCCCTGAGCATCCAAGAATAAATGTGAAGCCAAATGGGAGGATATCAACATGCGTAAAGTGACAAGACGTGGATTTGTGGCGGGCAGCGCGGTCGCTGCTTCCGCCATCTTTGCGCCTTCGGTGCTGCGCGCCGAGGGAACGGTCATCCGCTGGGGCGAGATGCTGGCCACCACGCATCCGCAAGTGCAGATGATCGACAAGATCGCCGCCATCGCCAAGGAGAAATCTTCCGGCCGCATCGACATCCAGTCCTTTCCCAATGGCCAGTTGGGCTCCGGCAAGGACATGATGGATGCGGTCGTCTCGGGCGCGCTCACCTTCACGACGGACGGCGCGGCCGCCATCGGCGCGTTGCTGCCGCAGCTCTCGGTCATCGAGGCGCCCTATCTGTGGAAGGACGCCGCCCACATGGCCAAGGTCGGCGCCTCGCCGCAATTCGCCGCGATGAATGACGAGCTCGTCAGCAAGCGGGGCTTGAGGATGCTGGCCGTCACCTATTACGGCAAGCGCCATCTCACCACCGGCAAGAAGGAAGTGAAGTCCGCCGCCGACATGGAAGGCTTCAAATTGCGCGTGCCGCCGGTCGACACCTTCCGGGCCATGGCGGAAGCCTGGGGCGCCAAGGCGACGCCGATCAACTTCAACGAGCTCTATCTGGCGCTGAGCCAGGGGGCGGTCGATGGCCAGGAGAATCCGCTGCCGACGATCGCCACGGCGAAACTCAACGAGGTGCAGAAATACCTGGTCCTCACCGGCCATATCATCACGCCGCGGCTCATCCTCGCGAATGAGGCGGCGCTCAAGGCGATCGATGCGGCCGACCGCGCCATCCTCGATGAGGCCATTGCCGAAGGGGTCAAGTGGCAGGACACAGAATTGTCGGCGCAGGAGGCCGCACTGGTCGACAAGCTCAAGACCGCCGGCATGACCGTGATCGAGCCCGACGTCGAAAGCTTCCGCAAGCCGGTGCTGGAGCAGGTGCCGGCCAAATTCGAGGAGAAGTGGGGCAAGGGAACCTGGGACGCGCTCGCCGCCCTCTGAACCGTCTTCGTGTTGCCTGCCGGTTCCTGCATCCGGCAGGCGGTTCCTCGAGCGGGCGGAGAAGGGCTTGCTGCACATTCTATCGAAATGGTCCGATCGTCTGGTGGGCGCTGCAGCCACGCTATTGCTGCTGGCCATGCTGGCCTGCGTCTTCCTTGGCGTCGTCTGCCGCCTGATGGGCGAGCCGCTCACCTGGTCGGACGAGCTTGCGCAATATCTCCTGGTGTGGACGGCCTTCACCGGCTGGATCATCGCCAGCCGCAGCCGCGCCCATATCCGCATCGGGCTGATCATCGACCGTCTCAAGGGCTGGCCGCGGCGGCTGGCCGAGATCGCCGCGCAGCTGCTGGTGGCGCTGCTGGGCGTGATCCTGCTGGTCAAGAGCTTCGGGCTTATCCAGCGCAATGTCGATGTCGAATGGGTGAGCCTGCCGCTCTCGGTATCGCTCGTCTATATCCCCATGCCGATCGCAGGGCTTGCCGTCATCCTTCAGGCCATCGTTCAGATCATGGAAGTGATCAAGGGCAAGGACAGCCGTGCCGTCGCGACGGAGCTGCCGCTATGACCGAGCTCATGCTGGCGATCCTCGCGGTGTGGCTGGCAGCCTTGCTGCTCGGCCTGCCGATGTTCGCCTCGATGGGGCTCGCCGCCTTCGCCTTCGTGGCGATCGCCGGCATGCCGGTCGACATCGTGCCGCAGAAGATCGCGCAATCGGTCAATTCCTTTCCGCTGCTGGCGGCGCCGCTCTTCGTGCTCATGGGCAACATCATGAATTCGGCCGGCATCACCGACCGCATCTTCGCCTTCGCCACGGCCTGCGTCGGCTGGGTGCGGGGCGGCCTGTGCCACGCCAATATCCTGGCGAGCGTCATCTTCGCCGGCATGTCGGGCTCGGCGGTGGCGGATGCGGGCGGGGTGGGCTCGCTCGAGATCCGTGCCATGAAGAAGGAAGGCTATGACGCCGAGACGGCTGCCGCCGTCACCGCGGCCTCGGCGACCATCGGCCCGATCATTCCGCCATCGCTGCCGATGGTCATCTATGGCGTCAGTGCCGATGTCTCGATCGGCGGCCTGTTCCTGGCCGGCGTCATTCCGGGCCTGCTGATGGCGCTCACGCTCGCCGGGATGATCAGCGTCGTGGCGATCCGGCGCGATCTGCCGAAGCATGCCTTTCCCGGTTTCGGCGACCTGTGGGCCGCCTATCGCCGCGCCCACTGGGCCCTGATGACGCCGGTCATCCTGTTCGGCGGCATGATGGCCGGCATCATGACGCCGACCGAAGCCGCCGCCATCGCCACCGTCTATGCGCTCGTCCTCGGTCTCTTCGTCTATCGCGAATTCGACATCCGCCAATTGCCGAAGCTCGTCATCGACACGGTCGAGACGACGGGGACGGTGCTGGCGCTGGTGATGACCGCGGCGGCCATGGCCTGGTGCCTGTCGATCGCAAGGATTCCGCAGCTGGTCACGCCGCTGATCGCCGACAATCTCGGCCATCCGCTGCTGTTCCTGCTCATGGTCAATGTCCTGCTGCTGTTCATCGGCTGCTTCATGGAGGCGCTGGCAGCGATGCTGATCCTGATCCCGATCCTGACGCCGGTCGCGGCCCAGCTCGGCATCGATCCGGTCCAGTTCGGGCTGATCTTCGTCCTTAACCTGATGATAGGCACGATCACGCCGCCGGTCGGCGTCGTGCTGTTCATCACGTCCAAGATCGCCGGCATCAGCTTCGAGGCGATGTCGCGGGCGATCGTGCCCTGGCTCATCCCGCTGCTGGTGGTGCTGGTCGCGGTCTCGCTGTGGCCGCCATTGACGACGGCGCTGCCGAACTATTTCCTGGGGCAGTGATGGTGCTATCTTCGATGCAATTGCTTAAACAGATGGAGGAACAGATGACCAGCAGAACAATCACCAGACGCGATTTCCTCGCCGGCGCAGCGGGCCTCGGCGCGGCAGGTGTCATCGGCGCTCGTCCGGCTTTTTCAGCCGAGGTCGACTGGAAGAAGTTTTCCGGCCAGACGCTCGAGGTCAATCTCGTCAAGAGCCCGCGCAGCGACACGATCCTCAAATATCTCTCCGAGTTCGAGGAGATGACCGGCATCAAGGTCAATGCCGAGGCGACGCCCGAGCAGCAGCAGCGCCAGAAGACGGTCATCGAGCTTTCCTCCGGCAAGCCCAGCTTCGATGTCGTGCATCTTTCCTATCACGTGCAGAAGCGGCAGTTCGAAAAGGGCGGCTGGCTTGCCGATATCGGCGGCTTCCTCAAGGATCCCTCGCTGACCGAGGCGGCCAACACCGAAGGCGACTTTGCCGATGCCGGCCTCGCCTATGCCAAGAATGCCGATGGAACGCTGCACTCGCTGCCGTTCTCGGTCGACTACTGGATCATCTACTGGAACAAGGATCTCTTCCAGGCGAAGGGCCTCGACTATCCGGCGACCTTCGACGACCTGGTCAAGGCCGCGGAGGCCTTGACCGACAAGGATGCCGGCACTTTCGGATTTGTGGCGCGCGGCCTCAAGAATGCCAACGTCCCGGTATGGACATCGCTTCTGCTGGGCTTCGACAAATATACGGTCGAGAACGGCACGCTGCAGACGGAAACGCCAGAAGCCGTGGAAGCGGCCGCCCTCTACAAGCGGCTGATGACGACATCGGCGCCTCCCGGCGTCGCCGGCTTCAACTGGGCCGAATCGCAATCGGCTTTCCTGCAAGGCAAGATCGGCATGTGGCTCGACGGCGTCGGCTTCGCGCCGCCGCTGGAAGACCCCAACAAGTCGCGCGTGGTCGGAAAGGTCGGCTATGGCATCATGCCGAAGGGCCCCAAGGCGCATGCCTCCGGCACTTTCGGCGACGGTATCGGCGTCACCGCCGCCAGCGAGAAGAAGGAGGCCGCCTATCTCTTCTGCCAGTGGGCCGTCTCGCCGGTCATGGGGGCGCGGCTGCTGCAGGCGGGCGCCGGCGTGCCGTTCCGCAAATCGGTGCTCGGCGATGAGAAGGTCCGCTCCGGCGTCACCATGCCGGGCCAATGGGTCGATGCGGTGGCGGGCTCGGGCGATATCAGCCGGCTGGCTTTGCCGGTGATCGTGCCGGTGACCGAATTCCGCGACACGTTCGGCGTGGCGCTGACCAATCTCATCTCGGGCGGCGATCCGGCGGCGGAGCTCAAGAAGGCGACCGAAGCGTTCAAGCCGGTGCTCGAGAAGAGCGAAAAGGCCTGATGGCGGCAACTGTCCAAGCCGGGCGCCGGCCTTTGCGGCTGGCGCCCAATTACTGGCTTTTCGTGCTGCCGGCGCTCATCGTCGTACTGGCGGTCATCGTCTTTCCCTGGGCCTTCACCATCTGGATGAGCGGCAATGAATGGACGCTCGGCAGCCCGCGCAGCTTCGTCGGCTTTGCCAATTACCTGAGGCTCTGGGCCGATCCGAGATTCTGGGAGTCGCTCGGCCACACGCTGTGGTACACGCTGCTGTCGGTCGTCATGCCGCTGATCCTCGGCACGCTGGCCGCCCTCATCTTCGATGCCCGGTTTCCGTGGCGCGGCTTCCTGCGCGGCATCTTCGTGATGCCGATGATGGCGACGCCCGTCGCCATAGCCCTGGTCTGGACGATGATGTTCCATCCCCAGCTCGGCGTCCTCAACTACCTGCTGTCGCTGGTGGGCATCCCGGCGCAGGAGTGGATCTTCAATCCCTCGACCGTCATCCCGTCGCTGGTCGCGGTCGAGACATGGCAGTGGACACCGCTCGTCATGCTGATCGTGCTGGGCGGCCTCGCCTCCCTGCCGCGCGACCCTTACGAGAGTGCGGAGATCGACGGCGCCAATGGCTGGCAGAAATTCTATCACCTGACCCTGCCGATGATCGCGCCCTTCATCATGGTCGCGGCAATCATCCGCAGCATCGATGCGCTCAAGAGCTTCGACATCATCTATGCGATGACGCAAGGCGGGCCTGGAACGGCGTCGGAGACGATCAACATCTATCTCTACAACACCGCCTTCGCCTATTACGACATCGGCTATTCATCGGCGATGGCGATCATCTTCTTCGTCATCATCGTGGCGCTGTCCCTCATTCTCCTGATGCTGCGCCAGCGCCTGCAATGGTCGGAGGCGGAAGGGAAATGAAAAGCCGGCTTCTCAACCGCATCGGGCTGCTTTTCCTGGCATTCGTCGTCGTGTCGCCGGCCATCCTGTTCTTCCTCTGGATGCTCTCGCTGTCGCTCAAATTCGAGATCGACAATGGCGCCTATCCGCCGATCTTCATTCCGGAACGCTTCGCCTGGTCGAACTACGCGCAGGTGTTCCGCGAGAACAATTTCCTGCTCTATCTGTGGAACTCGATCCTGGTCACCGGAACCGCGACGGCGCTCGCGCTGCTGATCGGTGTGCCGGCCGGCTACGGGATCGCCCGGCTCAAGGCCGAGAAAGCCGCGGTGGTGGTGATGATCGCCCGCATGACGCCCGGCCTTTCCTATCTCATCCCGCTCTATCTGCTGTTCCAGTGGGTAGGGCTCGTCGGCACGATCTGGCCGCAGATCATCATCCATCTGGTCGTCACCGTGCCCATCGTGGTGTGGGTCATGATCGGCTATTTCGAGACGACGCCGATCGAGCTCGAGGAGGCGGCCAGCATCGACGGCGCCAGCGCCTGGCAGGTGTTCAGCATGGTGGCGCTGCCGATCGCCAGGCCCGGCATCGTCGTGGCGCTGATCCTCGCCGTGATCTTCTCGTGGAACAACTTCGTCTTCGGCGTGGTGCTCGCCAGCCGCGAGACGCGAACCCTGCCGGTCGCGGTCTATAACATGCTGTCCTATGAGCAGGTGAGCTGGGGGCCGCTGGCCGCCGCGGCCCTGGTGGTGACGCTGCCGGTGCTGGTGCTCACCATGCTCGCGCAGAGGCAGATCGTGGCCGGGCTGACGGCCGGCGCCGTGAAGGGTGGTTGACCAAAGCCCGGCTCATCCCGATATGTCTACCGTCCTGTAGCGCATTTCGGAGACCTTCATGATCGATCGCCTGATTGATTTTCTCAGCGGCCGCGACGCGCCGGTTCTGGCCGACAGAAAGGATGATCTCGCGCACGCGGTCGCGGCCCTTCTGGTCGAGGCGGCGCGCATGGATGACAATTTCGATGGTGCCGAGCGGACCACCATCGAGCGCCTCCTCGCCGACAGGTTCGATCTCAAGCCTCAGGCGGTCAAGTCGCTGGTCGAGGCGGCCGAACAGGCGGTGCAGCGCTCGACGCAGTATTATTCCTTTACCCGCCAGATCAATGACCGCCTTAGCGAAGAAGAGAAAGTCCGTATCATCGAGATGCTGTGGAAAGTCGCCTACTCGGACGGAGTCCTCGATCCGCATGAGGACATGCTGCTGCGCCGGATCGCCGGGCTGATCCATGTCACCGACCTGGATCGGGGGCTGGCGCGCAAGCGCGCGCTGGCGAAGCTTGGACTGAGCATGAACTAAAGCGACGTGAACCCGCCATCGATCAGCAGCGTCTCGCCGCAGACGAGGTCGGACGCAGGCGAAGCGAGATAGAGCACCATGTCCGCAACTTCCTGCGGCTTGCCGAAACGGCCGAGCGGAGTCTTGTCGAGCATCGGCTTGCCCTTGGCCGGATCGCCCCAGACCTGCTCGCCCATCGGGGTGAGGATGATGGTCGGGCAGATGGCGTTGGCCTGGATATTGTGCTTCGCCCATTCCGCCGTCATGGCCTTGGTCAGCATATTGAGGCCGCCCTTGGAGGCGGAATAGGCGGCATGATCGTCGATGGCGATGACGCCGGCCTGCGATGAGATATTGATGATCTTGCCGGAACGCTGGGCGATCATCTTCGGCGCGAGTTCCCGGGCGAGAAGGAAGGGGGCGCGCAAATTGACCGCCATGACCCTGTCCCAGTCCTCGACCGTTGCCTCGAGCAAGGAGGCGACCAGCGCGATGCCGGCACTGTTGACCAGGATGTCGATGGTGCCGAAGGATTTGAGCGCCTCACGTGCTGCCTGGACCGGCCCCTCAGGCGTCGCGAGCTCAGCGGAAATAGTCACACATTTGCGGCCCAGGGCCTCGACCGCCTGCCTGACGTCGGCGAGGCCGGCTAGATCGCGCCCGACGGCTGCGATATCGGCGCCGGCATCCGCCAGCACTTTGCAGATGTCGTAGCCGATGCCCTTGGTGGCGCCTGTGACGAGCGCCACCTTGCCGGTGAGTGAGAAGCGTTTGATCCAATCAGCCATTTGTCTTGTCGGTGTCCTTGTCGAAGGCATTGCCGGGCGAGCGTTCGGGCAGCAGACCCGAGCGGTATCTCTGCAGAACGAACTGCAAGAGTAGGCCGATCAGCAGCATCCGGATATAGGACGATCGTGTGGCAAACTCGGCCGGCAGGCGGTTGGCGAAGATCTCGGTCATCGACCAGATGGCCCAGACCGACAAGGCGCCGACAATGGCGCCTTTGTTGTTGCCGCTGCCGCCCGCCATCAGCATCACCCAGACCAGGAAGGTGATGAGGAGAGGCTCGGTCGCCTCGGGCGAGAGGAAACGGAAATAATGCGCGCTGAGCGCGCCGGCGACGCCCATGAGTGCCGCACCGATGACGAAGGTCTGGAGGCGGAAGGCATCGACATCCTTGCCGACGGCGCGGGCCGCATCCTCATTGTCGCGCACCGCGCGCAAGGTGCGGCCCCAGGGGCTGTCATAGAGGCGGTTGCAGATGAGATAGACGATGATGACCACCGCCCAGACGACGAGGAGGAAGAGGATATCGGCGGCGCGGCCCTGGACGAAGCCATCGAAGGGACGCGGTATGTTGGTGATGCCGAGGCTGCCATTGGTGAGCCAGTCCTCATTGACGATCACCATGCGCAGGATCTCGGCAATGCCGATCGAGGCCATGGCGAGATAATCGCTCTTGAGCCTTATGCAGATCTTCGCCACCGCCCAGCCGGTGAGGCCGGCCGTTACCGCTGCGGCAAGGATGCCGACCGGGACGGGAAGCTCATAGCCGCCGAGATGAGTTTGAGCTGGAGCAGCGGTCAGCAGTGCCGATGTATAGGCGCCGACGGCAAAGAAGCCGGCAATGCCGGCATTGAACAGGCCCCCATAACCCCATTGCACATTGAGCGCCAGGCACAGAATGGCATAGATGCCGCCGAAGATGAGGAAGGCGACCAGGTAGAAGAAAAGACCCACCGGATCCATCAGAAGAGCCTCCCCTTGAGCAGGCCCTGTGGGCGGAAGATGAGCAGGATCACCATGATGAGGAAGGCGGTGGCGGTCTTGTAGCCGGGATTGATCAGCGGCTCGTCGGTGAACCAGGTATAGGAGGAGAGTTCCTCGATCAGCCCGATGACCATGCCGCCGAGCAGGGCGCCCATCGGCTTGCCGATACCCCCCAATATGGCGGCGGCGAACATCGGCAGGATCAGGTTCCAGCCGAGATTGGGATGGATATTGGTGTCGAGGCCGGAAAGGACGCCGGCAATGGCGGCGAGACTGGCGCCAATGATCCAGGTCGAGCGCACCACCTTCTCGGTGTCGAGGCCGGCGACGCGGGCAAGCTCCGGATTGTCCGAGACGGCGCGCATGGAGCGGCCGGTCCTCGTGCGCGTCAGGAAATAATGCAGCGCAATGGCGGCCAGCACGATGACCGCGATCGATTCGAGGTGAAGCACCGAAACGCGAATCAAATCAAAGAGTACGATCGGCTTCTGGACACCGCGGATGAACACCTCGTTCTGCGTGCCCCAGATGAGCTGGACGAGGGAGCGGAAGATCAGCGCGACGCCGAAGGAGGCGATCACGGTGTAGATGGTCGGCAGGTCGCGCAAGGGCTTGTAGAAGACCTTGTCGACCGCAAGCGCCGCCAATATGGCGAAGGCAATGCCGGCTGGCAGCGCCAGAAGCGGGTGGAGGCCCGACATCCACACCGCGGTCAGAGTGCCATAGGCGCCGAGCGTCATCACATCGCCATGGGCGAAATGGGCGAAGCGCAATATGCCGAAGATCATCGAGATGCCGATGGCGCCCAGGGCATAGACGGAGCCCAGCGCCAGGCCGGGGATCAGGTAGAAGTTGATGAACTCCATCATGAGGCTTTCCATCCTTCTCCTTCTCCCGTCCGAAGGATGGGACAAGGTGGCCGAAGGCCGGATGAGGGCTCTTTCGCGAAAATTCCCGTGATCTCAACGAGCATGCACTGCTGGGCCAAAGAGCCCTCACCCGCCCTTCGGGCACCCTCTCCCATTGCTTCGCAACGGGCGAGGGGGAAAACTTGAGACAGCTTACGCGGCTTGATGAACTCCATCATGAGGGGCGTGTGCCTCCTAGGAAGGAGCGGCGGATCTCGTCATTGGCGAGCAGGTTGGCGCCGGTGTCGGAGGCGAAATTGCGGCCATTGACCAGCACATAGGCGCGATCGGCGATCGAGAGCGCCTGCCTGGCATTCTGCTCGACCATCAGAATGGTGATGCCGGCCTTGCGGATATCGAGAATGAGATCGAAAATGCGCTCGAGATAGGCGGGCGACAGGCCGGCGGTCGGCTCATCGAGCAGCAGGAGCCGTGGCTCGCTCATCAGCGCGCGGCCCAAGGTCACCATCTGACGCTGGCCGCCCGACAATTCACCCGCCGGCTGGTTGAGCTTGGCCTTCAGATCGGGGAACAGGGTCAGGACCTTTTCCTCGACTTCGGCGCGGTTGCGCGGCGGGGCCGCATAGGTGCCGATGTCGAGATTCTCGCTCACCGTGAGGGAAGGGAAGATATTGCGCGTCTGCGGCACCGCGGCGATGCCCATCGGCACGAGCTTCTGGGTGGCCAGCCGTGAAATCTCACTGTCGGCGAAACGGATCGAGCCTGCAATGATGCTGGTGAGCGCGAAGACGGATTTGAGAACGGTCGACTTGCCGGCGCCGTTGGGGCCAATGATGAGGATGATCTCGCCCGGCGCCACATTGAGGCCGATATTGTCGATGATCGGCAGGCCGCCATAGCCGGCGGTGAGGCCGTCGATGGCGAGGAGGGGGCTCATGCGCCGACCTCGTATTTGCCGCCGCCGAAATAGGCCTCGATGACCCGCTCGTCATGGCGCACCTGATCGATGGTGCCGCGCGTCAGCACCTTGCCCTGCGCCATCACGATGACATCGCCGCACAGCCTGGAGACATAGTCGAGATCGTGCTCGATGAGGCAGAAAGTATAGCCGCGCTCGGCATTGAGGCGCTTGATCTTCTCGGCGATCTTGCCGAGAAGGGTCCGGTTGATGCCGGCGCCGATCTCGTCGAGCAGGATGAGGCGTGGCTCGCGCATCAAGGTGCGGCCAAGCTCGAGAAGCTTCTTCTGGCCGCCGGAAAGATTGCCGGCCTTCTCGGCCCTCACATGGGCAAGCTCGAGGAAATCCAGCGTATCGCAAGCGCGCTCATAGACGGCGCGCTCCTCGCGCTGGAACAGGCTGCGGCGCAAAACGGCGTTGAAAGCGCTCTCGCCCCGGCTTGTATCACCCGCGACCATTAGGTTCTCGAGCACCGTCAAAGCGCCGAATTCATGCGGGATCTGGAAGGTGCGGGCGAGGCCCTTGCGGCTGCGCTCATGTGGCGGAAGGGAGGTGATGTCCTCGTCTTCGAGCAGCACCCGGCCCGATGTCGGGAAGATGCGGCCGGCAATGATATTGAAGAGCGTCGTCTTGCCGGCGCCATTGGGGCCGATGAGGCCGGTGATCTCGCCCTTGTTGATGGCAAAGCTCACATCGTCGACGGCGGAGAGGCCGCCGAAACGCATGATGATGTTTTCGAGAGTGATCACGAGCCGTCTGATCGATATGCGAAGGGCTCCGGACAAGCCGGAGCCCTTCTCAACATGGGTTGTCTTACTGGAAGATTTCGATCTGCTTGTAGGTGTCGCCGTCGACGATGAACTTGCCGATATAGCCCGTCACATCGCCATTGGCGTCGAACTCATAAGAGCCGCCGGCGCCTTCATAGTTGATGTCCTTGCCGGCTTTGATGAGCTCCTTGGCCTTGGCCCAGTCGAGGGGACCCACGACCTCGCCCGGCGCCGACGCCACCTCGCGCAGCGCCTGGATCATCTTGGTCTTGTCGGCCGAGCCGGCCTTCTCGACGGCAAGGGCTGCGAGGAAAGTCGCATCATAGGTCTGGTCGACGAAGGGCTTGTCGGCGCCTTCCTTGTATTCGGCGTTGAACGCCTCATGCAGCTTGGCCGAGGCATCGTTCTTGTCGGGCGAGGTCGGGGCCGAGAAGAATGAGTCCTTCAGCGCATCGGCGCCCACTTCCTTGATGAGCTGGTCGTCGCGCAGACCGTCCGTGCCGATGAAGCGCGAGAAGAAGCCGCCCTCGATCGCCTGCTTGACGATCTTGGAGCCCGAACCCGAGGCATAGGCGATCACCACCAGGGCTTCGGGGGAGCTCTTGGCCAGCGTCGCGATCTCGGAACGGTAGGAGTTCTTCTTGTCCTCATGCTTCTCGAATGCGGTCACCTCGCCGCCGGCCTTCTTGAAGGCGGCGTTGAAAGTGTTGGCGATGCCCACGCCATAGTCGTTGTTCACATAGGTGATGGCGACCTTCTTGATGCCTTCGGCGAGCACGATCTTGGCGAGCACGTCGCCCTGATAGTTGTCGCTGGGCACCAGCCTGTAGAGATGATCGCCGTCATTCATTTCCGTCATGGCGGGCGATGTCGCGGTCGGCGAGATCTGCACTACGCCGGCGGGGATGGTCACGGCGGTTGCCGCCGCGATGGTGGAGCCCGAGGCAAGCGCTCCCATGATGATCGGCACGTTCTCGACATTGACGAGCTTGGTCGCCGCGTCGACCGCAGGCTGCGAGGCGGCCTGGCTGTCACCGACCACGAGCACGGCCTTGCCGTCGAGCAGGCCGCCGCCGTCATTGACATTCTTGATGGCGAAATTGGCGGCATTCATCAAAGGCGGGATGAAGCTCGCCAGAGGGCCCGTCACGTCCATCAGCGCGCCGATCTTGGTGTCGGCGGCCTGCGCCATGGCGGTCCCCGCGAGCAAGCCCGCAACAGCCACCATCACAACTGATTTTCTCATTTAGTTCCTCCCTGGTTTATAGATTGACCCATACTACTTTGGCCGTCCGGAGCCTCAAAGCTCATTTCAGGAACTCCTCCAGCAGCCTGACAAGGAGCTCGTTTTCGGCCCGGTTTCCGAGGCCCATACGGCTCCAATTCGCAAAGCCCGGCTCGCCTACCGGACGCAGCCATAGCCCTGCCTCCCGCATGGCGAAGTCGATGAATTTGCCGGCCGATTTCGTCTCGTCATCGGGAAAGCGGGTGAGCAGGAAATTGCCGAAACCCGGCACGAACCGAAGGCCAAGCCGGCCATAGTGCCGGGCCATGAAGGCCCGCTCCGCCGCCGTTTCGGCGACGACCCGGTCGACAAAGACCTGGTCCTGGACGGCAGCCGCGGCCGCGGCCTGGGCAATGGCATTGATATTGCCGACACCCCTGATGAGATTGAGGCCGGGCGTCATCCAGTCGGGGGCCAGCGCCCAGCCGACCCTGAGCGCCGCCAGCCCATAGGCCTTCGAAAAGGTTCGGGTGATGACGATGTTGGACTGGGCCCCACCATGGCGCATGAGCCGGGCGAGGTCGCTCTTCTCCATATATTCGCCATAAGCGAGGTCGAGCACCAGCACGACATGAGGCGGCAGCTTTTCGTGCAGGCGGATGACATCATCGACCGGGAGCAATGTGCCGGTCGGGTTGTTGGGCACGGCGAGAAAGACGAGCTTCGTCTTCTCACTGACCAGAGCGAGCAGGGCATCGACATCGGTGATGTCGTCCTGCTCGGGCGCCCGGAGCAGCTCGGCGCCGAGGCGCGCGGCAATCACCGCAAACTGGAAGAAACCCGACTGCGACATGATGATCTGATCGCCGGCGCGCACGAACATGCGGGCCACCACATCGAGAAGCTCTTCCGAGCCATTGCCGCAGACGATGCGCTCAGGGTCGAGCGCGAACTGCCGGGCGATGGCACGGCGCAGATCGGCGCTCGATGGATCGGGATAGCGGTTGGGATCGCCGAAGCGCGCTTCCGCCGCCGTCCAGGCCTTGCGCGAGCAGCCATAGGGGCTCTCATTGATGGCGAGCGAGATGAGCTTCTTGCCCTCCGGCGGCGTCGGCAGGACGAAAGGCAGCCGGCGCGGTGGGTTGAAATAGGCGTGGGGGAGGGTGGTCATCAAGTTCTCCTTCCCCCTTGCGGGGAAGGTGGCGCGAAGCGCCGGATGGGGGATGGATGGTGCAAGCACACATGAAGGGCGCTCGACTGGCGTCGAGCGCCCCCCACCCCCGCCCTCTGGGCGGACCCTCCCCGCAAGGGGGAGGGATAAGAAGAGAGGGAGATCGGGTATTTCATCACGCCACTCTCAGTCCCGCATCGCGCAGCAGCGGCAGGACCTCGCTTGCGAAGTAAGGCAGCTCGCCGAGATAGTCGACGAAAGACACGGTCGTGCCGGCGAAGCCGGCCTTGTGCATCCGCATCATCTCGCCGGCGATCTTCTGCGGCGTGCCGATGAGCGGATAGGTGCCCGCCCCGCCGGCGAAGCGTTTGGCATGCAGGCGGAAGGTCGCCTCGTCATGGGAGCCCGCGAATTTCTGCTTCTGCGTCATATGGTAGTCGACGGCACCCTTGTCGGCTTCGGTGACGGCATAGCGTTCGTAATAGGCTTCCGCCTCGTCCTGCGAGGGCCGGCAGACGACGTGGGCTGTGGTGAAGACGCCGAGCTTGCGGCCGAATTTCCGCGCCCGCTCATTGATGTCGTCGATATGGGCCTTGCCGGCATCGATATCGGAAAAGGTGGTGAGCAGGAAGTCGCTGGCCTGGGCGGCGAAATCACGGCCCGGCGGCCCGAAGGCGGCATTGAAGGTGACGGGGCGCGGGCGCTGCACCGGCTGTGGCCTGCCTGAGACATTCCTGAGCTGATAATATTTGCCGGCGAAATCGAAAGGCGCATCTTCGCCATAGATACGGCTGATCACCTCATACCATTCCAGCGCCTGGGCATAGCGCTCGGCCTCGGCATGGATGCCGAACATGGCAAATTCATCCGGATTCCACCCCGCCACGATATTGAGGCCGGCGCGGCCATTGCTCACATGATCGACGGTCGCCAGCGCCTTGGCCGCATAGACCGGATGGATCATCGGCACATGAATGGTCGAGAAGATGCCGATCCTCTCGGTGATGGCGGCCAGGGCCGAAGCGAAAGTGAAGGTCTCGAAAGAATGCTCGCGCGAATTGGTGGCGCCGCCGAAGCCCTTCCAGCGCGCGATCGGCAGAAAGAACTCGAAGCCGGCTTCATCCGCCATCCGGCACAGTCTGGCGACGTCGTTCCAGCGCGCCTGCCAGCGCTCCGGCACAGTCGTCAAAGTCAGGCCGCCATCGGCATTGGCCGAGAAGATGCCGAGCTTGAATGGATTGGGCCCATAGACCGGATGCACGCTCACACCGACACTTTCTTGTATTTGGGTTGCTTCCAGGTCTCTTCAGCGAGGATGCGCTTGAGCCGGGCGACGGCTTCGTGAATGTCCTGATGCGAGATGACCAGTGGGCTGACGCCGAAGCGAATGGCATCGGGCTTGCGGAAGGACGACACGACGCCAAGGTCGATCAGGGCCTCGACGACGGATCCGGCACCTGGCGAACGGAAGCTGACATTGCCGCCGCGGCGTGAATGATCGCGGGGCGAGGTGACCTCGACGCCGAGGGAGGCGCATTCCTGCTCGAGCAGAGCGATGAGGAAATCGGTCAGCGATTTATGCCGAGCCCAGAGTTTAGACGGTTCGATCCTGGGCCAGATGTCGAGCAGGGGAGCCGCCAGCTCATTGGCGGCGACCGCCGGTGTGCCGGCGATGAAGCGCTTGACGCCGGGATGCGGGGCGTAGTCGCGCGCGAAGGCGAAGACATCGGCATGGCCCATCCAGCCGGCAAGTGCCGGCCATACCGCATCGGCGATCTCCTTCCTCGCATACATATAAGCCGGGCCGCCCGGTCCGGTGCACAGATATTTATAGCCGCAGCCGATCGCCATGTCGGTTTGGCTGCCGTTCAGATCGACCGGCACGGCGCCGGCCGAATGCGATGTGTCCCACACGGTGAGGATACCCTTGGCATGGGCGGCATCCGTCACCCGCGTCATGTCCCAGCGCTCGCCCGAGCGGTAATCGACATGGCTCAAGGCCGCGACCGCGACGGTCTCGTCCATGGCGGCCACAGCCTCGTCCTCGGTGTCGATGAAGCGAAGGGTGAGGCGTCCGCGCGAGGCCTCGACCAGGGCCTGCAGGACATGCACGTCGGTGGGGAAATTGCCGTTCTGGCTGAGGATCACACCGCGCGATGCGTTGATCGCCAGGCAGTGGCTGACCGCCTTGAACTGATTGACGGTGGTCGAGTCGCAGACGACGACCTCGCCTGGCCCCGCGCCCAGCATCGGGGCCAGGGCATCGCCCAGCTTCGAGGGCATGTCGAGCCATTGCCGGTTGCTCCAGCCGCGGCGGCGCAAGGCGACCCAGTCGTCGAGCAGGCCTGAGGCCGACTGGCGGACCGCTTTCGGCATCGGGCCAATGGAATTGGCATCCATGAAGATCGTGCCGGGCTTGAGCTCGAACAGATCGCGCAGGGACGCCAGCGGATCGGCGGCGTCGCGGTCCAGGGCATCCTTGAGGGTGAGCGGCTTGGCGAGCATCGGAATATTATTTCATAACTAAAATAATGCGGCAACGGGCATTTGGACTTGCGAAAATCGCGAGGGCCAAGCTAGTAGTCCGAGCATCAACTGTTAAAGGTGAGATCCCCGCACTACCCATTCGTCATCCCGGCGAAAGCCGGGACCCATAAAAGCCTCTGAATGCGATCGGCGCTGCCCGCATGGCGCCTGTTCAAGGGATCCCGGCTTTCGCCGGGATGACGGATTGTGGGGCGGGCATAGGAAAGTGAATGGCCGAAAGCACCAACAAGCTCGCCGCCGATATCGGGGGCACCTTCACCGACATCGTTCTCGAAACCCCCGCCCGCCGCTATAGCTGCAAGGTGCTGACGACGACGGCGGCGCCCGAGCTCGGCGTTCTGGAAGGCATCGAGATCGTGCTCAAGGACGCGAAGCTCGCCGCATCGGCCGTCGATGTCTTCATCCATGGCACGACACTGGCCACCAATGCGCTGATCGAGCGCAAGGGAGCGAAGACCGCCTTCATCACGACGGAAGGATTCCGCGACGTGATCGAGACCGGGTATGAAAAGCGCTTCGACCATTACGACCTGATGATCGACCGGCCGCAGCCGCTGGTGCCGCGCACCAGACGCTACACGCTGCGCGAAAGGCTTTCGGTCGAAGGCGAAGTGCTGGTGCCGCTGGACGAGGCCTCAGTGCCGGCGCTGGCCGAGAAACTGAACGCCGACCAGGTCGGTGCCGTCGCTATCGGCTTCCTGCATGCCTATGCGCATGACGCGCATGAGAAGCGGGTGCGCGACATGCTGCGCTCGAAGCTCGGCGATCATGTCACCATCTGCCTTTCGAGCGAGGTGACGCCCGAGATCCGCGAATATGAACGCTTCTCGACCACCTGCGCCAATGCCTATGTGCGCCCGCTGATGGCGGGCTATCTCATGCGGCTGCGCGATGAGCTGTCGCGCCGCGGCCTCAAGGCGCCGTTGTTCCTGATGATGTCGGGTGGCGGCCTCACCACGCTCGAAACCGCGGCGCGCTTCCCGATCCGCCTGGTCGAGTCGGGGCCGGCGGGCGGCGCTATCCTCGCCAGCACCATTGCGCGGCAATGCGGGCTCGATGAAGTGCTTTCCTTCGACATGGGCGGCACGACGGCGAAGATCTGCCTGCTCAGCGACGGCGAGCCCGAGCGGGCGCGCAAATTCGAGATCGCGCGTGCCTATCGCGACATGAAGGGATCGGGCCTGCCGGTGCGCATCCCGGTCATCGAGATGGTGGAGATCGGCGCCGGTGGCGGATCGATCGCGCGCGTCGACAAGCTTGGCCGCATCACGGTCGGGCCCGACAGCGCCGGCTCGACGCCGGGACCGGCCAGCTATGGAAGGGGTGGAACGGAACCCGCGGTGACCGACGCCAATGTGGTCCTGGGCAAGATCGATCCCGCCTTCTTCGCCGGGGGCAAGATTCCGCTCGATGAAACGGGCGCCAGGCAGGCGCTGCAGAAGGCGATCGGCGATCCGCTCAAGCTCGACGGCATCTGGCCGGCGGCCGGCGTCACCGAGATCGTCGAGGAGAACATGGCCAATGCGGCGCGCGTCCATGCGATCGAGCGCGGCAAGGATATCGGGGCCACCACCATGATCGCCTTCGGCGGAGCGGCGCCCCTGCATGCCTGCCATCTGGCCGAGAAGCTCGGCGTCGCGCAGATCATCGTGCCGAGCGGCGCCGGTGTCGGCTCGGCGATCGGCTTCCTGCAGGCGCCGATCGCCTATGAGATCACCCGCAGCGCCGCCATCGCCCTCGCCAAATTCGATGCGGCACGCGCCAATGGATTGCTCAAGGCGATGGAGCGCGATGCGCGCGCGGTGGTGGAGCCGGCGGTGGGAAGAGAGAAGCTCAAGGTGATCCGCATCGCCGATTTCCGCTATGTCGGGCAGGGCCATGAAATAAGGGTCACCTTGCCGGATGGCGCGCTCAAGGCGAGCGATGGACCAAAGCTGCGCCAGGCCTTCGAGAAGCTCTACAAAGTGCTCTATGGCCTCACCATCCCCAGCATGGAGATCGAGGCGGTGACCTGGTCGGTGACGGTTTCCTCGACGCCGCCCAAGGTGAAACGCGCCGGCAAGCCGAGAGGCGGCAAAGCGCCCAAGGCGCGCAAGCAGCGGCAGGTCTATGACCCCGATCTCGGCAAGCTCGTCTCGATGCCGGTCTATTGGCGCTTCGACATGACGCCGGGGGCGAAGATCAACGGGCCTGCCATCATCGCCGAGAACGAGACCTCGACGCTGGTGGCCGCCAATTTCCGCGCCCATATCGACAGCCTCGGCTATATCGTCCTCGACCGCGTGAAGGGAAACCGCTGATGTCCAAACAGGCGCTCGCCGCGATCCGCACGCAAGTGATGTGGAACCGTCTCATCGCGGTGGTCGAGGAGCAGGCGCAATCGTTGCTGCGCACCGCCTTCGGCACCATTACGCGCGAGGCGGGGGACCTGTCGGCCGGCGTCTATGACACCAAGGGCCGCATGCTGGCGCAGGCGATGACCGGTACACCCGGCCATGTCAACACCATGGCGACGGCGGTCGAGCATTTCTTCCCGCATTTCCCGGTGAGCGAGATGCAGCCGGGCGATGTCTATATCACCAATGATCCCTGGCTCGGCACCGGACATCTCTTCGACTATGTGATGATGACGCCGGTCTTCCTCGGCAGGAAGCCGGTCGCGATCTTCGCCTCCACATGCCACGTGATCGATGTCGGCGGTGTCGGCATGTCGGCGCGGGCCTATTCGTCTTTCGAAGAAGGCACGCTCATCCCGCATATGAAGCTGCGCAAAGCGGGCGAGATCAATGAGGAGCTGATGTCGGTCATCCTCGCCAATTCGCGCAACCCGATCGAAGTCAGGGGCGATCTCCTGTCGCTGGTGAGCGCCAATGACACGGGTGCTAGGCGTCTCATCGACATGATGACCGAATTCGGCCTCAAGGATATCGACAGGCTCGCCGAGCACATCCTCACGCAATCGGAGAAGGCGACGCGCGAGGCGATCAAGGCGCTGCCGCAGGGCGAGTGGTCCTATGAGATGCCGCTCGACGGCTATGAGGCGCCCATCGTGATCAAATCGAAGCTCACCACCAAGGGGGGCAAGATCACCATCGATTTCACCGGCTCATCGCCGGCCTCGGTGCGCGGCATCAACAGCCCGCGCACCTATACGCATGCCTATTCGGTCTTCGGCCTCAAGGCGGTGATTGCCCCCCATGTGCCGAACAATATCGGCTCGCTCTCCTGCTTCGATCTCGTGACCGAGGCCGGCACCTGCGTCGATCCGACAAGGCCGAGTCCGGTCACGGCGCGCCATGTCATCGGCCAGATGCTGGCGGATGCGACCTTCGGCTGCCTGGCGCAGGCGCTGCCCGGCAAGGTGCAGGCGGAAAGTGCGGGCAGCATCTGGATCCTGTCGCTGTCGAGCGCGCATGAGCAGGTATCGGCCAGGGTGATGGAAGGGGCGAGGCGCTTCCAGGTGACCAATGTGGGACTCGGCGGCATTGGCGGCCGGCCCGGCAAGGACGGGCTCTCGACCACCGCGTTCCCTTCCGGTATCGGCGCCATCCCGGCCGAGATCACCGAGGCGCAATGCCCGCTTTATTTCAAGCGCAAGCAGTATCTGCCCGATTCCGGCGGCGCCGGCGAATATCGCGGCGGCCTTGGCCAGATCATCGAGATCGCCAATCGCGAGAATGCGCCCTTCGTCATTTCGGCGGCGACCTTCGACCGCATCCATAATCCGGCGAAAGGACGCGAAGGCGGCAGTCCGGGGCGCCGCGGCAATGCCCGGCTCGGCAGCGGCCCGGCCCTCAAGGACAAGGGCAATCATGTCGTGCCTGCGGGCGACAGCCTCATCGTGGAATTGCCGGGCGGCGGCGGCTTCGGCCGGCCGCAGGCGCGAAGTGCCGAGGCCATCAAGTCCGATCTTGCTTCAGGCCTCATCAGCGAGACGGCGGCCGAGAAAGATTACGGATACGCCACGTGAAGGCGGGCCAGTCGCATATCACTTCGGCAGTGGTGAACGCTTCGGCGCGGGACGTCTTCACGCGCATGGCGGATGCGAAGAACCTCCACCGCTGGTCCTTCGGCACCTGGAAGACCGAGATATCGCCCGACGGGCTGGTGCTCGGCACCAGCCTGTTCGACGGCAGCCAGATCTATGTGCACATAGATGCGGATGCGGTGAGGCTCCTGATCGACTTTCATCTGGGCGCTGATTCGAAGAAGCTCGTGCCGCGCATCCAGCTGCGTGTCGTGCCGGGCGGGCAGGTGGGACTGGGCGATGACCAGTCAGTGCTCACCTTCATCGCCTGGCGCTCGGAAGCGATGGATGATGACCGCTGGCGCAGGCTCACGGCCTCGCATGAGATGGAAGCGGTGCTGGTGAAGTCGCTGATAGAAAGCGGGCAGATGTAGCTACTTTGGCGTGGGCGCCCGCTGATCCAGCAAGCCCTCTGCCTTGAGATCACGCCACAGGCCTTTGGGAATCTTGGCGCCAAGCGTCTTCACATTGAGCTTGACCTGGGCCGGCGTGACGCCGCCCGGAATGACCGAGACGACGGAAGGATGGGCCAAGGGGAAGCGCAGAGCGGCTTCCGGCAGTTTCACCTTGTGGCGCTTGCACACGGCCTCGATGCGGCGCACGCGATCGAGAATGTCCTTCGGCGCTTTCGTATAGTTGTAGGTGGCGTCGGGCCTGGCGCCGACCGCCAGAATGCCGGAATTGTAAGGGCCGCCCAGCACGATGCCGACGCCGCGTTCCTCGCACAGCGGCAGGAAGCTGTCGAGCGCCTTCTGCTCGAGCAAAGTGTAGCGCCCGGCGAGCAGGAAGATGTCGAAATCGCCGCGCCGCGTCAGGGTTTCGGCCACTTCCCATTCATTGATGCCGCCGCCAAAGGCCTTGATGACCTTCTCGTCGCGCAATTTGACCAGCGCCTTGTAGCCCGATGACATCAGGGTCTCGACATGGGCATCGCGCGCTGCGGCCGTGCCGTGGTTGAAGATGTCGATATCATGCACGAACAGGATCTCGACGGAATCCAACCCCAGGCGCTCGAGGGAAAATTCCAGCGAGCGCATGATGCCGTCATAGCTGTAGTCATAGATCTCGCGGCGCGAGGGGATGTCGAAGAACTTGCCGATGCCGAGGCGCTCCGAGGGCTTCGAAACCTGGAGCAGGCGGCCGACCTTGGTCGAGACGACATACTGGCTGCGGGGCTTGCCGCGCAGGAAATGGTTGAGGCGCGTCTCGGACAGGCCGGCACCATAAAGCGGCGCCGTATCGAAATAGCGCATGCCGGCCTTCCATGCCTCGGCCAGCGTGTCCTGCGCATCCTTCTCGGAGACGGCGCGAAACAGATTGCCGAGCGGGGCCATGCCGCAGCCCATTTCGGTCAGCTTGATCGTGGCGCCCGAGGGTGCCCTGAACGTGCGTGAACGCATCGTCACATCCTGTCGGTTTTAAGTTGCTGCCAATCGGTGAACAGTTCGGGCTCGCGCCGCGCGAAGGACATGAGTTCGGTCATCACCGTATCGAGATGCTCGGCCATGGCGATGGCGGCGCGGGTGCTGTCGTGCTGCGCCAGAGCCGCGACGATCCGCTCATGCTCGGAAATGGTCTGGGCATTGCGGACGGGCGAGGCGAGAAGCATCCGGACCCGGTCGAGGGCGAGCCTGGCGGATTCAGCCGCCGCCTTGACGCGCGGAAAGCCCAAAGCGGTGAGGAGCACGTCGTGGAAGGAAAGGTCGAGCGCGTGGAAGTGTTGCTTGTCGCCTTTCGCGGCCGCCTGCTTCTGGGCGGCGACATTGCCGTCGAGACGCTCCAATATGGCGGCATCGACATTGGGGGCGATGCTGCGGATCGCCTCCACTTCGAGCGCCTTGCGCAGAAACATGTTCTCGCGGACATCGGACAGGCGGATCAGCGAAACGGTGCTGCCGCGCTGCGGCTGGATGTCGACAAGCCCCTCGGCCTTGAGGCGGGCGAGGGCTTCGGACACGGGAAAACGCGATACGCCCAGCCTTTCGCACAACTTCGCCTTGTCCAGGGTGGCGCCCGGTTCGAAAGCGTGCACGACAATGGCGTGGCGCAGGGCATCGGTCACCCGGGCCGTGGCGCCGCCACGCTTTTCCCCCCGGATATTCACCAGAAAATCGTAGGATTTTCCTTTGGCAATCATTCTAACATGTTAGTATGGCTGCGGTAACGGGAAGTCAAAGCCTTTTCAAATCTTCCCCCGTGATAGAGTGCCCGTCCATGAAAATCGTCGAGACCCCCAGCAAAGATCCGCGCGTCATCAGACTCAATAGCGCCGACAATATCGTCGTTGCCGTCGACAATGTCGAGAAGGGAGCCCGGGCCCAGGGCGTGGTTGCGAGCGCGCGTGTGCCGCGCGGCCACAAGATGGCGGTGCAGCCGATCGCGCAAGGCGAGCCGATCCGCAAATTCGGCCAGATCATCGGCTTCGCCAAAGCGCCGATCGTGCCCGGCGACTGGGTGCATGAGCATAATGTCGAGATGCATGAATTCGCGCGCGACTATGCCTATTGCGTCGATGCGAAGCCGCAGAAGATCCTGCCGGTGAGCCAGCAGGCGACCTTCGAGGGCTATCGCCGCGCCAATGGCAAGGCCGGCACGCGCAACTATATCGGCATCCTCACCAGCGTGAACTGCTCGGCCTCGGCGTCGAAATTCATGGCGGAGGAGATCGACCGCTGCGGCATCCTCAAGGACTACCCCAATATCGACGGCATCGTGGCGCTGACCCAGGCCAATGGCTGCGTCATCGATTATCGCGGTGTCATCTTCGACACGCTGAAACGCACCAGCTGGGGCTATGCGACCAATCCCAATATGGGCGGCGTCGTGATGGTGGGGCTGGGCTGCGAGGGCTTCCAGATCCCGCGCTTCAAGGAAGCCTATAATGTCAAGGAAAGCGACACGTTCCGCAGCATGACCATCCAGGAGACCGGCGGCACCAGGAAGACGGTGGATGCCGGGGTCGCCGCGATCAAGGAGATGCTGCCCATCGTCAATGCGGTGAGGCGCGAGACCATCCCGGCTTCCGAGCTGCTGCTGGCGCTGCAATGCGGCGGATCGGACGGCTATTCCGGCATCACCGCCAATCCGGCGCTGGGGGCGGCGGTCGATATCCTGGTGCGCCATGGCGGCACGGCGATCCTGTCCGAGACGCCGGAGATCTATGGCGCCGAGCATCTGCTCACGAGGCGCGCCGCCAACCGCGAGGTGGGCGAGAAGCTCGTCGACATCATCCATTGGTGGGAGGACTACACCAAGCGCAACCAGATGGAGATGAACAACAATCCATCACCCGGCAACAAGCTGGGCGGGCTCACCACCATCCTGGAGAAGTCGCTGGGGGCGGCCGCCAAGGGTGGCTCGACGACCATGACGGCGGTCTATCGCTATGCCGAGCCCGTGACCGCCAAGGGCTTCGTGTTCATGGACACGCCGGGCTATGACCCGGTCGCGGCGACCGGGCAGGTGGCGGGCGGTGCCAATATCCTGTGCTTCACCACCGGGCGCGGCTCCGCCTATGGCTGCAAGCCGACGCCCTCGATCAAGCTCGCCACCAACACGCCGATCTATGAGCGCATGATCGACGACATGGACATCAATTGCGGCGATATCCTCGACGGTGTTCCGATCGAGGCCAAGGGGCAGGAGATCTTCGACAAGATGCTGAAGGTCGCCTCGGGCGAGCGGACGAAGTCGGAGCTGCTCGGCTATGGCGACAATGAATATGTGCCCTGGCAGATCGGGGCGACGATGTGATGAGCGAGCCTGGGATCATAGCGGCCATTCTCGGCGCCGTGCTGATCGGGGCGATCAGCCCGGGTCCGAGCTTCGTCATGGTGCTGCGCACATCGATCGCGCTGTCCCGCGCCGACGGTCTGGCCGCGGCGCTTGGCATGGGGCTCGGCGGCGCCTTCTTCGGCACGCTGGCGCTGCTCGGCCTGACGGCGCTGCTTGCCCAGGTCGACTGGCTCTATATGGTGCTCAAGCTCGCGGGCGGCGCCTATCTGATCTATCTCGCGATCCGTATCTGGCGCGGCGCCGGCAAGGCTCTGGCGATCCCCGAGACGGCGGCCTTCAGATCCACGACGCTCAGGCGGTCCTTCTCGATGGCGCTGATGACCCAACTCAGCAATCCCAAGACCGCCGTCGCCTATGCCAGCGTCTTCGCCGCCCTCCTGCCGCCCCAGGTGCCGGCCTGGATGATCATGGCGCTGCCGCCTTCGATCTTCCTCGTCGAGACGTCCTGGTACGCGGTCGTCTCCGTCGCCTTCTCATCGCAGCGCCCGCGCGCTCTCTATGTGAAAGCCAAGGCCTGGATCGACCGGGTGACATCACTCGTCATTGGCGGACTTGGGCTCCGGCTCCTCTTCGAGACGGTAAGGGCGCATCGCCTAGTGAGCTGACCGCCGGAACTTACGCGCTTCGAAGGCGTTGAGTTGGCATGGCAACCATTCCGACACCTCCCCAGCCTGAGCCGCCCGGACCCGAGCCGGCGCCTATCCCGCCGCATGATCCGATCCCCAACCCGCAGCCCCAGCCTCCACCCGGAAAGCCCCTGTGAGGGCGCAAGGGCGGCCAGGGATTCCTGAATCGGCTGAATCACTTGAGCGCATCCGATAAAGCCACATCTGAGCCGTGCGGCAGCGTCCATTGACAGGCCGGTCCCCGCTTGTTAGCGGCCTTGCTCCCGTTGATGCCAGCCCAAGTGTCCATGTCCCAGGCGCAAGACTCCTATTTCATCGGTGTCGATACCGGCGGCACCTATACCGATGCCGCAGTCATCGCCGCGCGCGACCACCGGGTCATCGCGTCGGCCAAGGCGATCACCACCAAGGGCGATCTCGCCATCGGCGTGACCGAGGCCATCACAAAGGCGGTGGCGAGCCTGCCCATGGGGCTCAAGCCCGAAGACATCTCGCTCGTCTCGGTCTCGACGACGCTCGCCACCAATGCCGTGGTCGAGGGTCATGGCAGCGCGGTCGGCGTCATCCTGTCGGGCTTCGATGCGGCCATGGCCGAGCGCACCGGCATCGGCAAGGCCTTTCCCGGCATGCCGGTGGAAATGATCGCCGGCGGGCATGACCATAATGGCGACGAGCGGGTGGCGCTCGACGCTGCGGCCCTCGAAACAGCGCTCGAGCGCATCGGCGGCAAATGCGATGCCTTCGCCGTGGCGTCCGCCTTCGCGGTGCGCAACCCGGCGCATGAGCATCGCATCCGCGAGACCATCACCGGGCGCACCGGCAAGCCGGTGACGCTCTCGACGGAGCTCTCATCCTCGCTCGACGCCCCGCGCCGGGCGCTGACCGCGGCGCTCAATGCCAGGCTCATCTCGCGCATCTCGCTCCTTATCGAAGCGGTCGGGCGCGCCATGGCATCGCTCAAGATCGTCTGCCCATTGATGATCGTGAAGGGCGACGGCACGCTGGCGCTGGCCGAGACAGTCGCGAAGCGGCCGATCGAGACGGTTCTGTCGGGGCCGGCGGCGAGCCTGGTCGGCGCCCGCTGGCTGTCGGGTCTCGATGATTTCATCATGTCGGATATGGGCGGCACCACCACCGATCTCGGCATCCTCAAAGGCGGACGGCCGCAAGTGAGCGAGGAGGGGGCGGAAGTCGGCGGCTGGCGTACCATGGTGAAGGCCATCGATGTGCGCACCATCGGACTTGGCGGCGATTCCGAGATCCATTTCGAGGCCAATGGCACGCTCACCGTGGGCCCCGGTCGCATCGTGCCGGTGGCGCTGATCGCCCAGCGCTTCCCCGAAGTGCTGGCGATGCTCGACAGCGATATTGCCGATACCGAGGGCGGGTCGATGCATGGCCGCTTCGTGGTCCAGCCTTTCGGGGCGACCGGAGCGATGACGGCGTCCGGATTGTCGGCACGCGAGAAGGAAATCCTCGACCTCGTCACCGGCCGGCCGAAGCCGGTGCGCAAGGTCGCCGTCTCGTCCGGCGCGCAGCGCGCCCTTGCGGCCCTCAAGCGCAAGGGCCTGGTGCAGATCTGCGGCTTCACGCCGTCCGATGCCGCGCATGTGCTGGGTCTCCAGGACAACTGGTCGAAGCCTGCGGCAGAGAAGGCGGCGCAGCTGCTGGTGCGCTTCCGCGAGATGAAGATGCCCTCGCCCGAGCGGGTGAAGATATTCTGCGAGGAAGTGTGGTCGGATGTGGTGCGGCTGACCGGCCGGGCCATCCTCGACACGGCGCTCGGCCAGAAGACCGGCGGCGAC
Source organism: Taklimakanibacter lacteus (assembly GCA_003576695.1). Classification (GTDB taxonomy): domain Bacteria; phylum Pseudomonadota; class Alphaproteobacteria; order Rhizobiales; family Aestuariivirgaceae; genus Taklimakanibacter; species Taklimakanibacter lacteus. The sequence continues at coordinate 147,000 of QOZQ01000014.1, read as the reverse complement.
GCCTTGCTCGATGCGGCGTGCTCCGGGCGCGGCGGTATCGGCCTGGCCCGCATCGGCTTCAGCCCTTCCGTGCCGGTGGTGGCGGTCGGCGGGCCGGTCAGGATCTATTATGGCGAAGTGGGGCGCAGGCTTGCGGCCGAGGTCGTCTTCCCCGACTTCTGCGATGTCGCCAATGCGGTGGGGGCGGCGACCGGTGTCGTCTCGCGCAATGTGGTGATCACGGTCGAAGGCGATGGCAGCGGGTTGTTCCGCCTGCACGGGCCGCAAGGCACCCAAAGCCTCGGCTCCGGCGCAGCGGCCCTGGCGGAGGGCGAAAAGCTGGCTCGCCAGACGGCGCTCAAGGCGGTGGCCGAAATGGGCGCCGGGCGCGCCGAGGTCAAGGTCAGCGTCGCCAAGAGCTATCTGCCCGATGCGGTCGACGATAATGGCCTGCTCAAGGCCGAGATCACGGCGGAAGCGATCGGCCGGCCGGATACGCGATAGGGAACTTTCTACCCTCCAGCACCGTTCAAAGAGTCCACGTAACGGGCGGAGGACGGCGAGCTGAAGATCGGCGTGGTTCTCAATCTGGACAGCGGAACGCTGCGCGACGGCGATGCCGATGAGATGGTCCGCACGATCACAGATGTCATAAAATCCCGGCGCCACAGGCCGGATGTGAGGCTGGTCAGGGCAAGGGAGATCGAGACCGCGCTCAAGCAAGCGGCCAAGGGCCATTCGGCCGTCCTTGTCGGGGGTGGGGACGGGACGATCTCGACCGCGGCTGCCGTCTTTGCCGGAAAGAAAACCACACTCGGCATCCTGCCGCTCGGCACGATGAATCTCTTCGCCCGGGCGCTCGGCATTCCGCTCGCTCTCGATCAGGCGGTCGAAATGCTGGTGGGCGGGGCGCGCCAGCCGATCGATGTCGGCGAGGTCAATGGCCGCATCTTCGTGCACCATGTGACGCTCGGCCTGCATCCGCGCATCGTCGCCGGTCGCGAGAAGCAGGATTACCGCTCGCGCCTCGGCAAGACGCTGGCCGGGATCAAAATATGGTGGAAGCTGGTGCGCCGGGCGCCGCGCCTGCGCCTCGTGCTTACCATCGACAAGGAGCGCCTGAAGCTCAAGACAGCCTCGCTCGTCATCGCCAACAATCCCTTCGTCGAAGGGATGGGCGGGTTGCCGCACAGCGAGGTTCCCGACCAGGGCAAGCTGGCTCTCTATATCGCCCGGACGCGCGACTGGCGGGAGCTTCTCGCCATGTCGGCGCAAGCGAGCCTCGGTAAATGGGAAAGCAACAGCAAGCTCGACTTCCTGGAGGGAAAAGCGATCAGCATCGCTGCCGAACGCAAGCGGCTCAGGGTCTCGATCGACGGCGAGCTGGACTATCTTCCGACCCCATTAAGGGCTAAGATCATCCCCAACGCTCTTTGTGTTCTATGCCCCGGTTCGGCGGCACCAAAGCGCCGGAAGGACTCCGCTCAACCTGGCAGGAAGAGGAGACCTCATCATGCATGACGATGAAATCGATACCGATCGCGCCCGCGCCGGCATTGTCCTGCATCGGATGCGCTTCGTGCTGGGCTTCGGCATCGCCGGGGCGCTGGTCGCGCTGCTCGCGGCCTGGGCGTTCATCTGAGGCCACGGGAAACCGGCAGGGATCGCGGCGCGCTGTGACGCGAATCGCTTTTCTGCTATGCCTCGCGTTCAAGAGGGGGCTCCTGGAACGAGGCCAATCATGACGGGCGCAGCGCGAAATTTCCTCACCCTGGCGATCATCTATGCCATTTGCGGCATGATCCTGGGGCTTGTGATGGGCATATCGGGCAGCCACAGCCAGATGCCGACCCATGCCCATATAATGGTGGCCGGATGGCTGATGTCGGGGTTCTTCGCCTTCTTCTACCATCTGTTTCCGGACATCAACCGGTCACGCCTGGCGATGGCGCATTTCTGGCTGACGGCGGCGAGCGGCGCTGTCATGCTGGTGTCGCTTTATTTCCTTTTTGCCGGAAATCCGGGCGCCGAACCGATCACGGCAATCGCATCGACCTTGTTCTTCGTCGCCATATTGCTGTTCGCCTGGATCGCCTTGCCGGTGTTGCGTCGCGCCGTCTGATCATTCCGCTCTTGCGTCACCGGCTCCGGACTGGCAACAAGATGCCGGTTCCAGCGGGGGGCGCATCTCATGGCCGATTTCTTCACGCCTGAAAATCTGATGACGTTTCTGGTGCTGACAGCGCTGGAAACAGTGCTCGGTTTCGACAATCTGCTCTACATCTCGATCGAGGCGAAGCGGGTTTCTCCCGACAAGCAGAAATATGTGCGCCAGGTCGGCATCGTGCTCGCCATCGGATTGCGCATCGCGCTGCTGTTCGTCGTGCTGCAGCTGATCAACATGTTCCAGGATCCGCTGTTCAGCTTCGACCTGTCGCCCGTGGCTTCCGGTTCCGTCAACGGCCACAGCCTGATCGTGCTGCTGGGCGGCGTTTTCCTTCTCTATACGGCACTCAAGGAAATCTACCACATGCTGGCGGCGCCCGAGCTCGGCCATGGCGAGGGCAATGGCAGGGCGATGCGCAGTGTCGCCTCGGCGCTGGTATGGATCGCGATCATGAATATCGTGTTCTCCTTCGACACGGTGCTCTCGGCGGTGGCGCTGACCAAGCATTTCTGGGTGATGGCGCTCGCCATCGTCGTCTCGGGCGTGCTGATGGTCATGCTCGCCGAACGGGTAGCGAGCTTCCTCGCCAGGAACCGCATGTATGAGGTGCTGGGCCTGTTCGTGCTGCTGCTCGTCGGCGTCATGCTGATGTCGGAAGGCGGCCATATCGCCCATCTCAGCTTCTTCGGCTATGCGATCGAGGCGATGGCGAAGAGCACCTTCTATTTCGTGGTCGCGGCCCTCGTGATCGTCGACATCATCCAGAGCCGCTACCAGAAGAAGCTCCTGGCCGAAAAGGGCGATCACTGAGAGACCCCCCACCCCTAACCCCTCCCCACAAGGGGGAGGGGAAATGAGAGAGTGGTGGAACGGCTTCGTTTACCCTCCCCCTTGCGGGGAGGGTCGGCGCATAGCGCCGGGGTGGGGGGTCGGGTGGTCGCTCATCCACAAACGTTGCGCGAAGCGCAAGCATCGGTTAGAAGCCGGCTCCATTCCATTCATCTCCAAACGGAACCCTGATGGCGCGTCAGTTCATCTATCATATGCACGGCCTGTCCAAAGCCTATGCGGGCGGCAAGAAAGTGCTCGACAATATCAACCTGTCCTTCTACCCGGACGCCAAGATCGGCGTGCTCGGCCCCAATGGCTCCGGCAAATCGACGCTTCTGCGCGTCATGGCGGGGCTCGACACCGAATTCACCGGCGAAGCCTGGGTCGCGGAAGGGGCTACCGTCGGCTACCTCCAGCAGGAGCCCGAGCTCGACCCGCAGCTCAATGTGCTGGGCAACGTCATGGAAGGGGTCGCCGGCAAGAAGGCGATCCTCGATGAATACAACGCCCTCATGGCTGACTATTCGGACGAGAATGCCGAGAAGGCCGCGGTGCTGCAAGACAAGATCGATGCCCAGAATCTGTGGGACCTGGAAAGCCAGGTCGAGCAGGCGATGGACGCCATGCGCTGCCCGCCGGGCGATGCCTCGATCGACAATCTCTCGGGCGGCGAGCGCCGGCGCGTGGCGCTGACCAAGCTTCTGCTGGCCAAGCCCGACCTTTTGCTTCTCGACGAGCCGACCAACCATCTCGACGCCGAAAGCGTCAACTGGCTCGAGCATCATTTGCGCGAATATCCGGGCGCCATCCTGATCGTCACCCATGACCGCTACTTCCTCGACAATGTGACGGGCTGGATCCTCGAGCTCGATCGCGGCCGCGGCATTCCCTATGAGGGCAACTATTCCGCCTATCTCGGCCAGAAGGCCAAGCGCTTCGCGCAGGAAGCGCGCGAGGATGCGGCACGCCAGAAGGTGCTGGAGCGCGAGCAGGCGTGGATCGCCTCATCGCCCAAGGCGCGGCAGGCCAAGTCCAAGGCGCGCTTCAAGGCCTATGACGAGCTCGTCGCCGCGAATGAGAACCGGCTCAAATCGACGACGGCGCAAATCATCATCCCGCCCGGCGAGCGCCTGGGCAGCAATGTCATCGACGTCACGGGCCTGTCAAAAGCCTATGGCGACCGTCTTCTCATCGACGATCTCAATTTCAGGCTGCCGCCCGGCGGCATTGTCGGCGTCATCGGTCCGAATGGCGCCGGCAAGACCACCTTGTTCCGCATGCTGACCGGCCAGGAGCAGCCGGATTCAGGCACCATCAAGATCGCCGAAACCGTGCATATGGGCTATGTCGACCAGAGCCGCGACGCGCTCGATGCCAACAAGACGGTGTGGGAGGAAATCTCGGGCGGCAACGACATCATCTATCTGGGCAAGCGCGAGCTCAATTCCCGCGCCTATACCGGCGCCTTCAATTTCAAGGGCTCAGACCAGCAGCAGAAGGTGGGCACGCTCTCGGGTGGCCAGCGCAACCGCGTGCATCTGGCCAAGATGCTCAAATCGGGCGCCAATGTGCTGCTCCTCGACGAGCCGACCAACGATCTCGATACCGAGACGCTAGCGGCGCTGGAAGAGGCGCTGGAAGACTTCGCCGGCTGCGCCGTCATCATCAGCCACGACCGCATGTTCCTCGACCGGCTCGCCACCCATATGCTGGCCTTCGAGGGCGACAGTCATGTCGAGTGGTTCGAGGGCAACTTCCAGGATTATGAGGAAGACAAGAAGCGCCGCCTCGGCGAGGACTCGGTGATGCCCAAGCGCATCAAGTACAAGCAGTTCACAAGGTAAAGCGTGTTGGTGATCGCGCGCCAGCTCTGTCACTGACGCATGATCCTTTCGGGATACCGGTATCCACTTTTCCGGATCATGCGGCAGTCTTGGGCTGCCCCGCCAGCATTGCCATGCGCACGTCTTCCGTCGTCGAATAGTCCTGCCTCCAAGACAGGCCGGTCAGGACTTCGGCGTAGTAGGGGCCGAGTTCGAGCCGGCGGTCCTGCTCCTCTTTCACATCAAGGGCGTAATAGCCGATCTGGTGGTAATAGGTGATGCGGGCGCGGATTGCAGCCTCGAGACCCTGATAGCCGAAACGCTCGAAAATTCCGGTGAGCAGGGCGATGACATTGGCGTCCACCGCCTGAACGCGTGAAGCGACTTTGCGTGATGTCTTCGCCCAGTCGCGAATGGCGCTGTCATAGGCCGGATCGAAGCCGATCTCGAGAACCCAGACGCCGAAGAAAGCCATATATTGCCTGCGCGGATCCGGTCCCGCCGCTTCGACCGCATGATGGAGCGAGGCGGTATTGGCTTCATACCAGTCGTCGAGCAGGGCATTGTGCAGATCGTCGCGGCCCTTGAAATGCCAGTAGAAACTGCCGGGCGTCACTTTCAGCCGGAGCGCCAGAGGCTCGACCTTCACCGCCGCTATGCCGGATTTGATCAGGAGCTTGCGCGCCCCAGCGATCCAATCGGCGCGCGACAGGGCGCCTGCGGGAGATTTCCTCATCGCGACGGGCCCGGCCCAGTGGGCTTGCAACTTGGCTTAAGCTGAGTTAGCGTCATTTCACCATAGGGTACCCTATGGAACGCGTCTTCTCAAGATCAAGAAACATAGGGAGGTTGACGATGACTGATATGATGAACAGACGCCGGGCATTGCAGGTGGCCGGTGCCGCGGCAGCAACGGCGCTTGCCGGCGGATTGCCGAAGCGCGCTCATGCGGCCGATCTCGAACTGGTGAAGCCGGGTGTCCTCACCGTCGCCTATAATGGCGACATGCCGGGAACGAGCGCCAAGGACGGCAAGCTGATCGGCCTCGATGGCGAGATCATGCAGTGGGTGGGCGAGCAGCTCGGCCTCACCGTCGAGCCGGTGCTGATGGAATGGGCGGCCGAGATCGAATCCGTCAAATCGCGCCGCGTCGATGCGATGCATGGCATGATGGGGTGGAATGAGCCGCGCACCAAGGTGATCAACATCACCGACCCCATCTATTATGGCGGCGCCAACATCACCCAGAAGAAGTCGAACAACTGGAGCACCATCAAGGACCTGGAAGGCAAGACGATCGCCACGATCCAGGGCTTCGGCTGGATCGACCAGCTGAAAGCCATCCCCAATACCGAGCTCAAGCTCTATGAAACCAGCGATGCCGCCATGCGCGACATGCTGGCGGGGCGCATCGACGGGCTCTTCGCCGATCCGCCGCTGGTGCAATATACGATCTCGCAGAATCCCGATTGGGACATCCATGCGGTGCCGATCAACCAGGAATTCGACCCGAAATATTCGACCATCACCGGCAAGTACAATATCGTCTTCGGCCTGTCCAAGGAGGCGCCCAATCTGCTGGCGGCGGTCAATGCCAAGATCGCCGAGGCCTGGGCCGGCTGCCTCAACCGCAAGACCGCCGCCAAATACGGGCTCGGCGATTTGTCCTGGTTCGAGCCCGGCGCGGTCAATGAGCGGGCCGGCAAGGATCGCCCGGCCGACTGGAAGCAGCCGGTCCTCACGGACGCCTGCAAGGCCTGACATCCATCGACGCGGCCGGGTATGATCTGCCCGGCCGTTTTCCTTGATCATGACCATGAGGGGTGGGCATGGCCGCATTGCTGCGCGTCGACGATCTGTACAAGGATTTCGCGGGGCTGAAGGTCCTGAAGGGCGTCTCGATGACGTTGGAGCGCGGCCACAAGACCGCGATCATCGGCCCGTCCGGTTGCGGCAAGTCAACGCTCCTGCGCTGCATCAATTACATGGAGACGCCGACCGCCGGCCATATCCATCTCGATGGCGAGCTTTTCGGCGAGACGCAGAATGGCGGAAAATACCAGCGCATGAGCGAGAAGCAGCTCGCCCGCCAGCGCTCGCAGGTCGGCATGGTCTTTCAGGGCTTCTATCTGTGGCCGCATCTCAATGCGCGCGACAATGTCGCCATCGCGCCAATGAAGGTGCGCGGCATGGAAAAGCGCGCAGCCTATGAACTCGCCGATGCCATGCTGGAAAAGGTCCACATGTCGCATAAACGGGACGAATTCCCGGAACGATTGTCAGGCGGCCAGCAGCAGCGTGTCGCCATTGCCCGCGCGCTGGCGCAGCAGCCGAAGCTCATGCTGTTCGACGAGCCGACCTCGGCGCTCGACCCCGAGCTGGTCGGCGAGGTGCTCAAGGTCATCCAGGAGCTTGCCGCCGAAGGCATATCGATGGTGCTCGTCACCCATGAAGTGCGCTTCGCCCGCCAGGTGGCCGACCATGTGATCTTCCTCGGCGATGGCGTCGTGGTGGAGGAGGGGGCGCCCGACCAGGTCATCGGGGCGCCGAAGCATGAGCGGCTGCGCAGCTTCCTCAAGCAGATCCTGGAGCACTGAGCTTCATGGATGTGATCCTCGGCAAGATCGCAACGCTCGGGCCCCCGCTGCTGCTCGGCGCCGTCACCACCGTCACGATCACGCTCGTTTCCCTCATCATCGCGATCATCCTGGGGCTCACGCTGGCTCTTATCCAGCGGGCGCGCATCACCTGGCTCAACTGGATCATCGCCGCCTATATCGAGCTTTTCCGCAATACGCCGGTGCTGGCCCAGCTCTTCATCATCTATTTCGGCCTGCCCTATCTCGGCTACAAGATCCCGTCCTTCCTTGCCGCCGTCATCGGGCTCGGCCTCAATGGCGGAGCGGTGCTCGCCGAAGTGTTCCGCGCCGGGATCGCCGCCATCCATGTGGGGCAGCGCGAGGCCTCGCTGTCGGTCGGCATGACGCCCTGGATGGCGATGCGCTACATCATTCTGCCGCAAACCTGGCGGATGACGCTGCCGCCGACCGGCAATTACGCCATTGCCCTCTTCAAGGACACGGCCGTGGTCTCGGCGATCGCCGCGCCCGAGATCATGTTCTATGCGCGAACGCTGGTGGCCTCGACCTTCGAGACCGCTTTCATCTATCTCCTCGTCGCGCTCATCTATTTCGTGCTCGCCTTTCCCATGGCGCGGCTCGTCGACCGGCTGGAACGCCAGCAGAGGGCATGGCTATGATCTCGGACCTTGCCAGCTTCTTCGCCACCTATGAGGAGAACTGGGCCAGCTGGTGGCCGCAGCTGCTGCCCGCCATATGGGTCACCATCAAGCTCACCGCCGCTTCCTTCCTGCTGGCTCTGGCGATCGGTTTCCTCCTGGCGCTGGGCAAGCTGTCGCGCAACAGGTTGCTCAGGGCTTTCGCCACCGGCTATGTCGAGCTGGCGCGCGGCATTCCGGCACTTGCCATCCTCTTCATCCTCTATTTCGGCCTGCTGCCGGTCGGCATCGTGCTCGATGCCTTCGTCGCCGGCTTCATCGGCCTCGGCATGAGCGGAGGCGGCTATTTCGCCGAAGTGTTCCGGGCCGGAATCCTCGCCGTCCATAAGGGCCAGCGCGAAGCGGCGGCTTCGGTCGGCATGACGCCGTTCACGAGCTTCCGCTGGATCATCCTGCCGCAGGCGATGCGCGTGATCCTGCCGCCGATGATGAACCTGTTCATCAGCCTGCTGAAGGATACATCGCTGTGCTCGCTGATCACCGCCCCCGAACTGATGCTGCGCGCGAAAGACCTGGCGATGATGTCGTTCCTGCCCATGCATCTCTTCGTGCTGGCGGGCGCCCTCTATTTCCTGCTCGCCTGGCCCATGTCGCTGCTGGCGCGCCATTTCGAAAGGCGCATGCGGCGCGGATACCGGGCAGGGTAGATCTCTCCATTCGCATCGGCTTATCCGAAAAGTCTGCAACTTTTCGGGCCGATGCTATGCGGCGCGGGCGTCGATCCGGCTCTTTTCCTTGGCGAAGGGGCTGAGGCCCAGCCATTTCTGCATCGCGCGCGCGATGGCCGGATCGCCGGTGAGGTCGAGCGCGCCCTGGTCCACTTCCTTGTCGACGGTCGAAAGGCCCATCCAGATCGCCGTCATCGCCCTGAGCGATCCCGTCACGGAGAGATCGATCTCATGCCCCGGATCGACGAGGCAAAGATCGACCATGCCCTTGTCGATCACCAGCCACCAGTTGCGCCGCGGGTCTTCGAGCTCGGGATATTCGAAATGGATGGTGCAGCGCTTTTCTGGCAGGGGCCTGGGATCGAGATGGCGGCGCATGTCCCACATGAGGAGAGAGGGGTCGAGATTCTTGAGCGAAAGCTTCGATTCGACCCAGCGCTGGCCCCAGATGCCGAGCGACATCACAAGCGGGCGCAATTCCTCGCCGGCCTCCGTCAGCACATATTCGACGCCGCCCGCCTGGCGCCCCTGCCTGGTATAGATGATACCGGTTTTCTTGAGGTCTTTCAGGCGTTTGGACAAAAGGGTCGGCGACATGCGCGGCACGCCGCGGCGGATGTCGTTGAAGCGCGTGCTGCCGCACAAGATCTCGCGCAGCACCAGCGCCGTCCATCTTGTGCAAAAGACCTCGGCCGCCATCGCGACCGGGCAAAACTGCCCATAACTGCCGTGTTCCACAATCAACTCCTGTGGTCAGGCCCTCGAAGTGGACGCTACGCAAGGACCTGCCGCGAGTCCAGTACAGTTTTGAGACCGGCGACCCGTATGGCGGCACCCTCCCGGGGACGGCCGGTACACTTCCGGGACTGGAGAAGGGACGGGGTCAATGGGATGATGCTGGCGGAGAGGCGTTTCCGACCCCGAGGTATTTTCATGGCCCAAATTCACCCCATCCCGACCGCCAAGGCGGCAGCCTTCGACGTCGACATTACCGAGACCGCCCATCGGCTCGGTCAGCTCTTCGCCGCCGCGGCGCCTCAGGACGAAGACCAATTCGTCGGCCACAATCTCAAAGCGCTCAAGGAAGCGGGGCTTGTCGAAGCCGGCGTGCCGCGCGCGCTGGGCGGCGGTGGCGCGTCGGTCGACGAGCTGTCCGAGATGCTGCGCATCCTGGCCCACCATTGCGCCTCGACGGCGCTGGCCTTCTCGATGCATACGCATCAGGTCGCCATCCCGGCCTGGCGCTATACGCATCAGAAGGTCGCCGCGGTCGAGCCCTTGCTCAAGCGGATCGCGGCCGAGCGCATCATCCTGTTGTCGAGCGGCGGATCGGACTGGATCGCGGGATCGGGCAAGGCCGAGAAGGTCGAGGGTGGCTATCGCATCACGGCGCGCAAGGTCTTCACCTCGGCCGCCCCCATCGGCGATCTCCTGATGACCGGAGCCGTCTGCGACGGCGAGGTGCTGCATTTCGGCATTCCGATGAATTCGCCCAATGTGAAGGTGATGGACAACTGGCGCACGCTCGGCATGCGCGGCACGGGCTCGCATGACGTGGTGATCGACGGGCATGTCGTTCCCGATGCGGCCATCGCGGTCAAGCGCAAGGCCGGCGAATGGCACCCGCTGTTCCAGATCATCGCCACCATCGCCTTCCCGCTGGTCTATTCCGTCTATGTCGGGGTCGCCGAAAGTGCGCGCGACATCGCGGTCGATCTTGCCAGGAAGCGGCGTCCGGACCGCAATGTCATGATGCTGGTCGGCCAGATGGACACCCATTTGCGGGCCGCGCAGATGGCCCATGCGTCCATGCTGGCGCAGGTCAGGCGCAACGCGCCCTCGGCGGATACGATCAATGAAGTGATGATCGGCCGCCAACTCACGGCCGAGAACGCGATCCGCGCGGTCGAGCTTGCCATGGAAGCGGCGGGTGGCGCCGGCTTCTACCGGGCGCAGAAGCTCGAGAAGCATTTCCGCGACATCCAGGCTGCGCGCTACCATCCGCTGCAGAGCGGCCCGCAGGCCGAATATGCCGGCGCCATGGCGCTCGGGCAGCCGATCGACAGCATTTTCTAAGTCAATAGCGCGAGTCACATTCGCGACTCTGACCGGCCCTGTGAAAAGTCGGCGTGAACTTCAAGGTCAGCCATGGCATAGGAAGCCATGGCTGACTGGTCCTCAGAGCAGTATCTCAAATTCACCGATGAGCGCACGCGTGCGGCGCGCGATCTCCTGGCGCAGGTGCCGCTCAGTGCCCCGCATCTCGTCTATGACCTTGGCTGCGGGCCGGGCAACTCCACAGAGCTGCTGATCGATTGCTACCCCAGGGCGCGCATCATCGGGCTCGATTCCTCGTCCGACATGCTGGCCAAGGCGCGGAAAACCTATCCGCGGGCCGAGTTCATGGACGGCGATCTCGCGACCTGGCAACCGGATGGGAAGGCCGATCTCCTGTTCGCCAATGCCGTCTTCCAATGGGTGCCGGATCATGTGCGGGTGCTGCAGCGGCTGTTGCGCGGACTGCCCAAAGGGGGCGTGCTGGCGGTGCAGATGCCGGACAATCTCAACGAGCCTTCGCATGTGGCGATGCGCGAGACCGCACTTGCCGGCAGCTGGGCCGACAAGCTCAAGACCCTCAGCCGGGTACGCGATCTGCTTCCCACACCCCATTCCTATTATAATGAGCTTAAGCCTGAGGCGGCGCGGATCGACATCTGGCACACGATCTACAACCATCCCCTCGACGGGCCGGAGGGCATCGTCGAATGGGTGAAGGGCACGGGTCTCAGACCCTATCTCGATCCCCTTGATGAGGCCGAGCGCAAGGGCTTCCTGGCGCTCTATCTCGAGCGCATCGCCAGGGCCTATCCGCGCGCGAGCGACGGGAAGGTGCTGCTGCGGTTCCCGCGTCTCTTCATCGTCTGCATCAGGTAATTCTCCTGCCGGAGATCAGTCTTCTTCCTTGGGCACCCATTTGCGGATCTCGCGCAAATGATGATCGGGCCTGGCGCCCTTGATGTCGCCGGGCCGGGCCAAAGCGAAAGTGCGCCGGCGCAATTCCTTCACCAGCTCGGCGCGGTCCTCGATATGGGCGATCTCGCTGAAGGGAATGGGCGATCCCACCCGCATGGTGAGCTTCGTGCCCATGCGGCGCGCCGTCTCGCGGAAGACCAGCGACAGGCGCAGCGTATCGCTGATGTGGCTGGCGAGCTGGAACAGGCGGCTGTTCTGCCCGACGAAGAAGACCGGAATGACCACCGCGCGCGAGGCGCGGATGAGCTTCGCGGTGAAAGGCGCCCAGGGCAATTCGACGGCGGGACCCTTATGCGGGCGCTCGCTGGTCGACACGCCGCCGCCGGGGAATATGCCGATGGCATGGCCGGTGCGCAGCCAGGATTGCGCCGTGAGCCGCGAGCGCACATTGGTCTCGCGCGCCGCGCGCGTGCCGGCGAAGTCGACGGGCAGCAGATTGTCCTGCGCTTCCGGAATCTGGCAGAGCACGGAATTGGCGAGCACCTTGGTGTCGGGCCGGACCAGCGTCGACAGCCAGGCGAGGCTGATGCCGTCGAGCACGCCGTAAGGATGGTTGGCGATGAAGATGACCGGGCCCTCCGTCGGGCATAGATCGAGCGGGGAGCGGTCGAAATCGACGGCGATTCTCAGCAGCCGCAAGGCGGTAGCAAAGAAGCTTTCGCCCGGCTGACGCTCCTGGTTGCGCCGGTCATAGAGCCTCTTGAGCTTGGCCTGTCCGCCGATCTTCTCGATCGCCTGGATGACGGTGCGCTGCAAGAGGGGCTGGTCGGCGGTCGAATAGGAGAAGCGCACCGGCTCACCGTCCGGCGCCTGGTCCTTTCCCCGGCCCCCGCGTTTGGTCGTCATTGGTCAGTCCCCCGCAGCAGTTTCAGACGCCCATGCGCCACAAGCAAGTGACTTTTCCCGCAGGAGGTGGAAAAAAGAGCCAGCGAAGACTTGATGAGAGGTATGTGCATGTACAGGCTTTACGGGCGTCCGGGTTCGGGCTCAGTCGTGGTCGAGGCCATTCTTGAAACGGCGGGGACGCCCTATGAAGTCGAACTCGTCGAACGGTCGCCGGACGGTCAGGTGCCGGAAAAGCTCGCCCGCGTCAATCCGCTGGGGCAGGTGCCGGCGCTGCGTCTGCCGGATGGGGAGATCATGACCGAGTCCGCGGCCATATCGATCTATCTGGCCGACAAATATCCGAAGATCGACCTGGCGCCGCCCGTCGCCGATCCTGCCCGGTCGCGCTATCTGCGCTGGATCGTCTATCTCGCCACCAATATCTATATGACCGATCTCAGGGCCTATTATCCCGACCGCTACACCACCGACCAGAATGGCGGTAAATGCGTGAAATCGGCGGCGCTCACGCGCATGGCGCGGGAATGGGAAATCTATGCCGAGGCGCTGGGCGAGAAGCCCTACATACTGGGCGAGAAAATGTGCGTGGCGGACATCTATGCCGCCATGCTGGCGACCTGGAATCTCGACGTGCCCGCCTTCTTCAAGAAGCATCCCAATATGCGCGCGATGTATGACCGCGTGACCGCGCATCCGGCCATCGCGAAAGTGTGGGCCCGCAATGAAATGGAAGACTGGAAGAACTAGCCGTGGCGGTGATCGCAGCTTGTGCAAAGTTAAGTGCACTCACCGAAATGTCCTGTGCAAAGTTAAATGCACTGTCACCGAAATGTCGAAATGTCTAATAATACCAGACTTGAGGACTTGACACTTGAAGCGCAAGGACAAGTTATCGAGGATCGATACAACGCTGGCATGAGATATTGATGAAGGTGAATGCGAGCATGAAAAGATATGGACACTTCGTTTCTGCTCTACTCGTCCTATTTGTGGTCTCTAGCCATTCTATGGCGGATTCACTGAAGACGGCTCACGAGTTGTGGAATGCTGGGGAACCCTTTAAGGCTGCTACAGAGGTTTATCCACTTGCTGTTCGTTCGAATGCGTTGGCAAGGTTGCGATTTGCCTTTTATGTAGTGGTTGTGCGAGGTCAGGGCAAATCGTATCCTGAACAATCCGATTGGGAGAAAAAATCCCATAACTGGCTTCTCGAGCTTGTGCAGGACGGAAAGAATCCAGAGCTTGCGGCAGGTTCCGCTGAGGTTTTAGGTATGGCGGTTGGTAGCGGCGGGCTGCAATTTGCGAAGAATGAAAAGATAGCTCAATGCTGGCTAGTGGTACAGCGATGTTGGGAAGACGTTATGATTTCAAAACAAGGTTCTGCGAATTGCGCTGCATTGGCTAGGCAAGCGCCGATCTGCCAGTGATCGTGCCGGATTTTCGAATTTTGATTACAGGAATTTCGGTGATGTGGTGGACGGCGCCCGCCATCGGCATCTGATGTGCCAAGATGGGTCCGTTGTAAAGTCCATCTGAGGAGCCATCCACCATGACGAAGATTACCACCACTGGTCTTGATATTGCAAAGAACAGCTTCGCGGCACACGGGTTTGATGAGTAAGGATTTCGGTGACACCACATCACCGAAATGTCTACATACTGGGCGAGAAAATGTGCGTGGCGGACATCTATGCCGCCATGCTGGCGACATGGAATCTCGACGTGCCCGCCTTCTTCAAGAAGCATCCCAATATGCGCGCGATGTATGACCGCGTGACCGCGCATCCGGCCATCACGAAAGTGTGGGCCCGCAATGAAATGGAAGACTGGAAGAATTGAGCTTCCCGAACAATTCGATGGAGCATTTTTGCGGCGCTCGGAAACGCCTTGCCGGGATCGGTGAATTCGCAATCGCCGACGCGTGAGCCTGTAAGGCTCGGCACGGCATCGGCCACTCCCAAATAGGAGTGGGCGCAGGGCGGCTATGGAGGGTTTGGCTCTGGCAGCACGGCCTTCAGGCCGCTTCGGCCTTCTCGCCGAGGCCGACGACGCGGCAGATCGCATAGACGAGATCGGCGCGGTTCAGCGTATAGAAGTGGAAGCTGTCGACGCCTTCGCGGCGCAGGAAGTCGATCTGCTCGGCCGCCACCATCGCCGCCACCAGATTGCGCGTCTCGGGATCGGCGTCGAGGCCGTGGAAGCGCTGGGCGAGGGCAGGGGGCAGGAAGGCGCCGCATTTCTCGGCGAACTCCCTGACCCTGGCAAAATTGGTGATCGGCAATATGCCGGGCACCAGCTCGATCTTGATGCCGCGCGCCATCACGCGGTCGCGGAAGCGCAGGAAGGCGGCATTGTTGAAGAAGAACTGCGACAGAGCGCGCGTCGCGCCATGCTCGGCCTTGTCGGCGAGAAAGGCCAGGTCCTCCTCGATCGAAACGGCCTCGGGATGCTTTTCTGGATAGGCGGAGACGGAGACCTCGAAGGGCGCGATCTCGCGGATGCCGCGCACCAGATCGGCGGCATTGCGGTAGCCCTGCGGATGGGGAGAGAAACGCGTGCCCACACCGCCCGGCGGGTCGCCGCGCAAGGCGACGATATGGCGGATGCCGGCTTCCCAGTAGCCGCGCACCACCTTGTCGACGTCCTCGCGGGGGGCGCCGACGCAGGTGAGGTGCGCTGCCGGCTTGAGCGAGGTGCGTTCGAGGATCGAATTGACCGTGCCCAGCGTGCGCTCCTGCGTGGTGCCGCCGGCGCCATAGGTCACCGAGACGAAATGCGGCTTCATCTCCTCGAGCCGCTTGATCACCTTCCAGAAATTCTCCGAGGCCTCGCCGGGCTTGGGCGGGAAGAATTCGAAAGAGACTCTCAGTTCAGGCTTGCTGTTCACGCCAGGTTTCCTTCCACGCGATTTCTTGCGCCGCGCGCAGTGCGCGATATGTCATCGGCCGGCCGTTGGGCGAGCCACAGCGACACAGTGAGGCCTGCCGCGCCATTGCTCCTGGGCGGCGGCAAGGTCCGTTCCTTGATCAATCGTAAATCGGCGCGCTTCAGCCATGAGGACATGAGGTCCGGGGCGATGCCGAGACGGCGATGGGCATGCTGGTCGCGCAGATGCTCAAGCTCATGCGGCGCGAAATCGACGATGAGAAGCCGGCCGCCGGGCTTCAGGACGCGGGCGGCCTCGGTCAAAGCGCGTCCGGGGTCATCGAGGTAATGCAGGACCTGGTGGACGGTCACGAAATCGGCAGCCGCCGAAGGGAAGGGCAGGGCATAGATATCGCCCTGGCGCACCTGCGCCTGGCGCAGACCCGCCGCTTCGAGATTGGCGCGGGCGACGATCAGCATCTCGCGGCTCTGGTCGATGCCGGTCGCCTGCGCGGCGCGCCCTGCGAACAGCGCCAGGATGCGGCCGGTGCCGGTGCCGAGATCGAAGAAATTCCCGAGATCGCCAGCCCCCGCCATGTCGAGCATCGCGGTCTCGACATCGGCCTCGCTCACATGCAGCGAGCGCAGCCTCTCCCAGTTGGGCGCGTTGGTGCGGAAATAGCTCAAGGCGTTCTCGGCGCGCTGGCGGCGAATCTCTTCCATGCGGGCAATGTCGCTCACCAGCACTTGGTCCGAACCGGGGAGGAGATCGACGACGGCGCGCGCCAAGGCGGCGCCGCGCGTCTGCTCGCTCAGGCGGAACAGCACCCAGCTGCCTTCCTTGTAGCGCGAGAGCAGCCCGGCCTCGGCCATCAACTTAAGGTGGCGGCTGACGCGCGGCTGGCTCTGGCCCAGGATCTGGGTCAACTCGCTGACATTGAACTCGCCATGGGACAGGACAAACAGCAGCCTGAGCCGCGTCGTCTCGGCAATGGCCCGCATTCCGGCAAGAAGTTCGTCCATGAAAACCTGCATGATGGCCGGGTCAAGCCCAGCCATGGAGTTTGACATGCTCACATAAACATATCTTTATGTCAAAATCAATGTTAGCCTGTTCTTAACCTAAAAAAGGCCTAACTCGCGGTCCAAGCAGAGACATGAAGCGTCACATAATTTGTGATCGTGATTTCGGGAAAATCAGATAAAGTGGCCGAACAGGAGCGAGAATGATCCGGGTGGTGCGCAATCGAAAGAGCGTTCAAATGCGCCGCATGCTTGCATGCGTCTGCGTTGCCGCGCTGTTCGCATTGCTGCCCGGCACGGCCTCGGCTGAACGTCAGGCCAATAAGTCCGCTTTCAAGGGCGTAGCCCTGACGGTCAAGCCGGCTGAAGAGCCCGGCAAGAAGAAATCCGCCAAAGTTGCCAAAGCCTTCAAGGCGGATCCGGCGATGCGGGTCATCATCGAGCCCGCGGCGACCGTTCCCGGCGTTGACGTCGTCGATGGCGTCCAGGTGCCGAAGGATCTGAACGAGACCGGCACCGAGAGCAGCGGTGATGAAGGCGACATTCCCGGCGATCTCGTCGAGGCCGCAGATGATCCGTTCGAGGGCGTGAACCGCGTGGTGTTCGGCTTCAACCAGGTCGTCGATCGCCTGGTGCTCGAGCCGTCGGCGCGCATCTATCGGGCCGTCATTCCGCGCCCCGTCCGCACCGGCGTGACGAATGTGCTGAACAATCTCGCCACGCCGATCACCCTCAGCAACGACATCCTGCAGGGCAATCCGGAAGCGGCCGCCAACACGATCAAGCGCTTCATGGTGAACAGCACGCTCGGTATCGGCGGCATATTCGATCATGCGACCGGTCTCGGCGAGCCGCTGCACCGCGAGGATTTCGGCCAGACGCTCGGCACCTGGGGGGTGGGCAGCGGTCCCTATCTGGTCCTGCCGATCCTGGGGCCCAGCAATCCGCGTGACGCCGGCGGCATGGTCGTCGATACGGCGGTCAATCCGATGACCTGGATACTTTACGATGCGCCGCTGTGGCAGAAATCGATCCCGGTCGGCACCCAGATCGTCGTGAGCCGCGAGGCCATCCTCGACGATTACGAGAACCTGCGCAAAAATTCGCCCGATTTGTACGCCAGTGTCCGCGATCTCTATGCTCAAAAGCGGCAAGCCGAGATCGCCAATGAAGCGGCCGGATATAATCCGGGTTCCGGCGTCAACAGCCTGCCGCCCTCCGCTCTCCCGCAAACCCTCAACCCATATTGAGGAACTCAAGATGACTGACATCGTCCGGCCTCTCAGCCGTCGCTTTTTCATGTCTTTGGCTGCCTCGATGGCGCTCCTACCCTCCCTGGCATACGCCGCCTCGCCGGCCGAGAGCTATGTGTCGAAAGTCGGGAATGGCGTCATCGCCGCCGCCCGCAACAATTCGGTGAGCCAGTTCCGCTCGCTGCTGAGGTCGAATGCCGATATTGCGGCCATCGCCATCTATTCGCTCGGCCCCTATCGCAAGTCGCTCACCAACGACGTGAAGTCCGAGTATTATGGCCTTGTCGAGAACTATATCGCCAAGGTCTTCCAGCAGAATGCCAAGAAGCTTGCCGGGCAGGGCCTCGAGGTGAAGGGCACGTCCGATGCCGGCGACAGCGTCCTGGTGAAGAGCGTGCTCAATTTCGGCGGCGGCGGATCGGTGCCGGTGACATGGCGGCTGGTCAAGCGCGGCGGCGGCTTCCGGATATTCGATGTGAATGTCGACGGGATCTGGCTCGCCTCCACCCAGAAGACGAATTTCGTGTCGGTCCTGAAGAAGAACAACGGCCAGATATCGGCGCTTCTCGCCTATCTCAGGCAATGAAGCGTCACACGATTTTCACTTCCCGGCTTGCATAAGACCCGCGACCTCTGGCAAAAACCCGGCCAGAGAGGGCAGGCAACCAACTGACGGATCAGGGATGAGCGATTCTGTTTTCAATAGCCGTTTGAGCCGCCGCGGACTCCTGGGCCTTGGCGCGCTGCTCGCCTCAACCAGCCTGGCGGGCCACAAGGCCCTGGCCCTTTCGCCCGCCGAACGATATGTCACCACGGTCGGCACCAACGTGCTCAGGGTCGCCAATAGCGGCGCCGGCAAGGCCGCCATGCGGCAGCGCCTGTCGAACCTCATCAACCAGAACGCCAATGTGCGCTCGGTCGGCCTCGTGGCGCTCGGGCCCTATCGCAAGAACCTGCCGCCCGGCAAGGCCGGAGAATTCGTCAAGCTCGTGTCGTTCTATATGGCGGCGTTCTTCGTCTACTATATCGACGAGTTCCAGGGCTCCAAGATCGAGATCGATTCATCGAGCAAGCAGGGCAACGCGACGCTCGTCAACTCGTTGGTGCGCTTCAAGAACGGCTCGACCACGCAGGTGCGCTGGCGCATCCTGGGCGCCGGTCAGGTCGGCGACATCAACGTCCGCGGCGTCTGGCTGTCGCTGCAGCTCAAGAAGCGCTTCACCGATGTGCTCAAGCGCTCGAAAGGCGATTTCGACGCGCTGTTCGCCGAGCTGAAGAGCGCCGAAAGCTGGTGAGGGCGGGCAGTTGACGAAACGATGCCCGTTCCGTTACGTCTCAGCATTTGAGCAAGCCAACCAGGTCGAATCATGACTGATGTTCCAAAGGGCCTGTCACGGCGCGCCTTCATCAAGGCGAGTGGCGCCGTCGCATTGGCGATCGCGGGCGCCCCGGCGGTGCAGGCCGGCGACAAGAACCATCCTTCGGTGGCCTTCATGAAGAAGGTCGGCAAGGACCTGCTCGAAGCCCACCGGCAAGGCACCGTCGCCAGCTTCCTCGGCGTCATCCAGCGCTATGCCGATGTGCCCGATATCGCGCTCTACTCGCTCGGCCAGTACAAGGCCAATCTGGGGGCGGGCCAGCGGCCGCGCTATTTCCGCGGCGTCGCCGTGTTCATGTCGCGGTATTTTGCCGACCAGTCGCGCGAATATCCGATCGCCAAATACGAAGTGGGCGAGGCGACGCAGGACGGCAAGGATGTGATGGTCTCGAGCCGCATCTATCTGCTGTCGGGCCAGACCTACAATGTCACCTGGCGGCTGGTGTGGCGCAACAAGGGCTACAAGGTCGCCGATGCCAAGGTGCTCGGCTTCTCGATGGTCTATATGCAGCGCGGCATCTTCACGTCCTATCTGTCGAAGCGCAAAGGTGACCTCGTCCAGCTGATGAACGCGCTCGAAGGATAGGCGCGCACTCGCCTGCTAAGCCTCCATTAATCTTAAAATTTTAACGTCCGGACGGGTCGGTCGCGTTCCGGAGTTGCTTCATGCGTTTCCACAAAGCTGTCGGGCTGGGCTTCGGCGCAGCCTTGCTCGCCATGCTTTCAGCCTGTGGCGACGGCTCCAAGCAGTTCACCACCGAAGGGCTCATCGCGCCCCCGATCCACTGCCTGACCGATCCGCGCATCCTGGGCGAAGCCGAGAGGCTCGATCCGATCGATGAGGGCAATGGCTGCCAGGTGCCCAATCCGTGGAAGATGTATTCGGTCGCCAGCGTCCGGTTCACCCAGCCGGCGACGCTCAATTGCAGCGTCACCCAGCCGCTGCATGACTGGATGAACGGCACGGTGCAGCCGGCCGCACAGACCGCCTTCGGCGAGAATGTGACGGCGATCACGGTTGCCGCGTCCTATTCCTGCCGGGCGCGCAACAACAAGCGCGGCGCCCGCATGAGCGAGCACGGCTTCGGCAATGCCATCGACATATCGAGCTTCACCCTCGCCGACGGACGCAAGATCACCGTCAAGCAGGGCTGGCGCGGCGGCGGCGATGAGCGCGACTTCCTGCGCGAGATCCGCCACGATGCCTGCGGCGAGTTCATGACCGTGCTGGGCCCCGGGTCAGACCGCCATCACGGCGATCATTTCCATCTCGATCTCGCCAACCGGCGCAGCGGCAAGGCCTATTGCAAGTAGGGCTCTCCCTCCGCCGCGCGAAGCGCGGGGAGGGTGGCGCGAAGCGCCGGGTGGGGTCTTTCCACCGGAAAATATTCGATGACTGGCCTGAATGGCTTGCAAATATTTTGCTTGAGAGATTTTCCTTGTGGATACACCCCACCCGACGCGCATTCCGCGCGCCACCCTCCCCGCCTCTCGCCTTCGCGAAGCTGAGGCTTCGCTTCGGCGGAGCAAGGGCGGCGGTGGAGGGAGAGCCTATCGTCGCCCAGACGGGCCGATGCGCTACTCGACAACACCCGGTTTCTCGGTGTTGACATATTTGAAGCTCGCCGGATCGAAGAACGGCGTGTCCTGGCCCAGCCACACATAAGCGAGCAGGGCGCCGTCGATGACGGTGAAATACTGGATCGCATCGTTGGTGGTGCCGTAATTGCCGCAGGCGGCGAAGACCTCGTCGGTCGCGAGAAGCTCTTCCATATAGGAGACATTGGGCTCGTAGTTGTAAGTGCCCGAGGCGAAGTCGAGATGCACGAGGCAGCGGCCCTTCTCCTTCTCCTTGATAGAAGGCGATGCGACGTCCTCGATGAGCACGGATGGTTTGACATCGTTGAGCGGCCAGAACTGGGCGACCGGACCGCCATGGTCGCCGCCCCAGGACTGGATGAGCTCCTCGCGCTCATTCAAGGCATAGACGACTTTCGGCAAGTCCTTGCTCGTGCATTCCTGATAGCGGAAGCTCAGCTGCTGATGGGGCTTGCCGTGGATGAGAACGGTCTGCTCCTTCCACTGGCAACCGTGCAGGAGAGTTGCGTCGCTGCTTTCAGCAGCGGTCTGGGCAAAGAGCGGCGCCGACGGGATGAGAATCCCGGCTCCGCAGATCAACAGCCTCGTCCAGCGCATTGCCAAACTCCCGATTCCAATCATGATCTTAACCGAGATACTTCATAAATCGAATCATCCTGGCCACTGGTGACCATTCGTCAATTGGCGAGACCTAGTGGATCACCCGCGTATAGGCCTCCAGAAATTCATCGGCGTCGCGCGGGCAGCCGCCGCCGTCCTCCGGCGGCTCGACATAGCGGTCGAGATTAAGCCCGATCCAGTGCACCTGGCCCGCCACCATGCCGACATCGCCCGATTTCGAGAACAGGCAAAGCGCGATCAGCCGGCCTGAGGCCGATACGGCGACAGCCGCGTTGTTGCCGCCGCAATTATGCGCCTCGCAGACCGCGGCGATGAGTCCATCCTCCTGCAGCTTTATCGGCGTGCCGACATCGAGATCCTCGATCCAGTCGGCGGTACCGGGCCCGGCCGCGGCATCGATCGCGGCGATCACCTTGGGATGCTCGAAGAAGGAAAAGCCGTCGACCACGTCGAAAGGATATTTGCCTGCATAGACCGACAGCTCATCCGCCGATGCGGGGAGATCGGCGGCCTGGGCGAGACTTGTGCTACAGAACAGACAAAGCAGGCTTGCAAGCTTTGAGAGCTTCATGAAATCAAGAGCCGATCATTGGGATGGGCGCAGTCTAACCGCCTGAATGTGGCATCGTCGGGGCTGGGTTCCCCGATTCCGAAATTGGCAACGGGCTTTTCACACAACTCCTTGTTGTCACGCAACTGGTTTGCTTGTTCCGGGTCCGTCCCCGTAGGCCACAATCCGGATTCGGATCGGGAGATCGCCCATGGCATGATTGCCGCCCCCGGATCCGCCCGCCCGGCATGCCATTCCGCCTCCGGCGAAATTTGCATTTTCAGCCGAGGCAGACTATCTCTCCCGCCATGGAACAGGAAATCATCACCCCCAAGGCCACACCTGCGCCGGCGTCCCATTCGATGGGATTCCTGAACAGCTTCCTGTCGGCGGCGGGCGTCGTGCTCTTGTCGGTGACCAAGCTGGGCGCCGCCTTCGCCGCCATCATCTGGGCCTTCTCCAAGCTGCTCGGCCTGCCGGACATGGTGATGTATGTACTGATGGCGCTCGGGCTTATCCCGGTCATCTGGTCGACGATCTGGGTCGCCGGCCGTGCCTGGCATGTGGAGCAGCTGCTCGAGACCGGCCGTGACGTCGATCGCCCCGTATTCCAGGCCTTCTACTACTGGAAGAAGCGCTGAGCCGTCCGGACCCCGTGACCGGCTTCCAGCTTTCACCGCGCCTCGCAGCCGACAGCATATTCCTTGTCGACTGGCCGTTGTGCCAGGTGCGGCTCATGGATGATGCGCGCTTTCCGTGGCTCATCCTGGTGCCGCGGCGCGACGGGCTCGAAGAGTGGACCGAGCTCAGCCCCGAGGACCAATCCGTGCTTTCCATCGAGATCGCACGCGCCGGGCGCGGGCTCGCCCAAAGGTTCTCGCCTCGCAAGCTCAATGTCGGCGCGCTCGGCAATATCGTGCGCCAGATGCATGTGCATGTCATCGCCCGGTTCGAGAGCGATGCCGCATGGCCGGGACCTGTCTGGGGGCAGGGCGTGCGTGCTCCTTACGAGGAAGAACCGCGGGAGCGTCTCACGGCAGATCTCCTGAGGCTGTTCAGCTAGCGCTGTCGCAGGCCTTGGCGATCTCCTTCTCGACCGCCTTGCGCACCTTGTCCTCGAAATCCGAGTTCTTGGCGATCAGCCGGCCAATATCGCCTTGCGGCTCGATCCTGAAATCGGTGACCGCGCAGGTCTTGTTGCTGATCGCGATGGCGACATCGAAGCTTTCGGCCAGCGTGATATGGACTTCGGCATCGTCATCGCTCGAGCATTCGACGGCGACGGTGCCTTCGATCTTGCGGCTGGCATCCGAGGTGCAATAGTCGATGTGCTCGACCTCGACCGAGCGGGTCTGGTCGACCTTGATCTTCACCTTGAACAGGCCGGCATCGACCTTCTTCTTGAGACCCTTGCACAGCCTGGCCTTTTCGATCAGCGGCTTGAGGGTCTCGGCGACCTCGACATTCTCGGACTTCTTGCAATCGAATTTTTCCTCCGACCAGGCCGGGCAAAGAGGCGCGGAGAGGCCGAGGACCAGGGCCGATAGGGCTGTCGCTGCAAGTTTCATGGAACCCTTCCTGTCATGGGGGAAGTCTTCCCGTCAATTGCGGGGAAATTCAGACGCTTCGGCCGGAGCTGCCCGGCCAGGCCGGAGGCTGGCTGGCGCTTGCCGCCGAATCCATTATGCTGCACCGCACATGTCCATCTGGTCCCGCATAAGTCAGGTTATTTCCGCCATCGGTGACTCGGTCTCGACCTTCCTCGCGAAGATCACCCAGCCGCGGTCCAATCCGGAAATGTCGATCACCTTCACCATCGGCGTCATCGCGCTCGGTGCCAAGATGGCGAAGGCCGACGGGATCGTGACCGGCGATGAGATCACCGCCTTCAAACAGGTCTTCCGGGTCCCCGACCGCGAACTGGGCGGGGTGGCACGGGTGTTCAATCTCGCCAAGCAGGATGTGGCAGGCTACGACGCCTATGCGCGCCAGCTCGCACGGCTGTTCGCCGACCAACCGCAGGTCCTCGAGGATGTCATCGACAGCCTGTTCCACATCGCCAAGGCGGACGGCGCCGTGCATGAGCGCGAGCTTGTCTATCTAGAAAGCGTGGCGGAGATCTTCGGCTTCACCGCGCGCGACTTTGCCCGCATCAAGGCCCGACATCTGGTGCCGGCGAAGGACGACCCCTATATCATCCTCGGCATCGAGGATTTCGCCAGCGACGATGAGGTACGCAAGCACTACCGCAAGCTGGTGCGCGATCACCACCCCGACAAGCATATTGCCGCCGGCATGCCGCCCGAGATGATCGAGGTCGCGACCGAGCGACTGGCGCGCATCAATGCCGCCTATGAGCAGATTGCCCGGGAGCGCAATCTGTGAAGGGAACCAGCCTCCGGCACCATGTCATGCCGTCGCCCAATGTCGAGCCACGCCAGAAGGGCAAGACGGCGCGCATATTGCTGCTCCACTATACCGGCATGGAGAGCGCCGAGACGGCTTGCGCCTGGCTGTGCAACCCGGCCTCGAAAGTCTCGTGCCACTATCTGGTCGATTGCGACGGCCGCATCACGCAGATGGTCGATGAGGATCTGCGTGCCTGGCATGCCGGGCGGTCGCTCTGGAAGGGTGAGCGCGACATCAATTCATGCTCGATCGGCATCGAGATCCATAATCCTGGACATGATCGCGGCTATGCGGATTTCCCCGAAAAGCAGATGGCGGCCGTCGTGGCGCTCGGACGCGACATCGTTGCCCGTCATGCGATCAGGCCCGAGCATGTGCTGGCGCATTCCGACGTGGCGCCCGGCCGCAAGATCGATCCGGGCGAGAAATTCGACTGGAAGAGGCTCCATGAGCAGGGGCTCGGCCATTGGGTGCCGCCGCACCGGCTGGGCGGTGGTCAGTTCCTGCAGCAGGGCGACAGCGGAGAGGCGGTCGAGGCGCTGCAGGCGATGCTGGCGCTCTATGGCTATGGCATCGAGATCACCGGTGCGTTCGGGCCCGAGACCAAATCCGTGGTGAGCGCCTTCCAGCGGCATTTCCGCCCCGTTCGCATCGACGGCATTGCCGACCGCTCGACGATCGAGACCTTACGGCATCTGCTGGATGCGTTGCCGGAAGTGGCGGTCGCCCCGACCTGACCTGATCGCGATCTGGAAGATAGAGGTCAGCCCTTGGTGCAGGCGTGCACCAGGCTCTCGAAATCGGAGCCCTCGAGCGGAAAGGTGTTCTCTTCCCTGCCGGTCTTGACCGTGAAGCGGTCTGCCTTGCGCAGTTCGGGGAAAATGGGATCGTCCGCCCGCATGACAGCTTCGGCGCTGGTTGTCCCCGACATTTCATTGGGGGTCGTCACGCCGGCAAAGCTGAAGTCCTTGCCGCCGACCGTCACCACCAAGTTGATCTTGTCGTCCGGCTTGAGGTCTTCGCCGGCTTCCGGGACAAAGATGCGGATCTCGCCCGATTGCAAGGTGCAGCCGAAGCTGATGCCGGCATCATCCGAATCAGGCACGCCAAAGACGAGATAGGCGTCCTCATCGCCAGTATCGAAAATCCATTCGCGTTCCTGCGCCCAGGCCGGCAAAGCAGCGCAGGCCAATATCGCGGCCAGCAGACAGCGCGTCCACATATCCACCCTCTCTCACGCGGCGCCTCTGCATCGCAGGCGGGCCGCAACCCGGAAACCGACTCATAGCCGAGTTGCGGGTTAGCGGTAAGTGGCGTTCAGGTCGGGGCCGGGGGTTGTGCCCCCGAAGGCCTACCGATCAATCGGGTGATGAGCCAGGCGATACCCAGTATCGCGATCGCAATCACCGCCCAGAGGATCACGGCGGTGATACTGCCGATGCTCTGCAAGAGGAGGGCCAGCCAGTTGATGAATTCGGCTGTCTCGGGATCACCGCCAATCTTGTCTGCATTGTTGGCGGCAATGCCGGTCAGGACATCGATCAGCCAGTAGCCTGCGACCGCGATCGCGCTCCAGAGGCCGACGCAAAGCCAGGCAACGAACCATACGAGCCCCCTCACATCTTCGTCTCCCGCTCCAGATGCTCAAGCAGCAGTTTAAGATTCCGCGTATTCGACTTGAAGAACAAGTCAAAAATGTCACCGGCGACGGGGATGGTGCCAAGCCCGGTGTCGATGGCGATATTGCCGATCATCCGAGCCAGCAGGCGGGGCGGGACGCCCAAGCGCACGGCCTCGGTGAAGGCGAAGAGTGAAATGCCGAGGCCGATGACATCGCCGGCGCCCGGGATCAGACCGAGCGCCGAATCGGCGCCGAAGCGGATGCGCGTGCCGGGAATGCGCAAAGCCGTGTCCATGATACGGGCCAGCTGCCTCAGCCGCGCCAGCCGGCGAGCCTGGTCTGCGAGGTCGAAGGGGGCGGCAGCGGCGAAAGTCGTCATCGAGAGGTTCCTTTTGAACGGGCCATAGATGGGTAAGCGGCGCCCCGATTCAATTGGTTTTTCAAGGCCTCTCGCGAGGGTTGACGTTGTGTCCCCGGACTCCTAACTGTGAGTCCGCCAGCTGGCCGGATGGCCGCCGGGGAGGCCTTGCGCCTCCCGGGAGGAAAGTCCGGGCTCCATGGAAATACGGTGCCGGGTAACGCCCGGCGGGGGTAACCCCAGGGATAGTGCCACAGAGAACAGACCGCTTCAGATCAGTCCGAAGCAAGGGTGAAACGGTGCGGCAAGAGCGCACCGCGCGGCCGGCAACGGGCGCGGCACGGTAAACCCCACCGGGAGCAAGACCGAATAGGGGCGGCATGGGCCTTCGGGCCCAGGGTCGTTTTCAGCCCGCCGCCCGGGTTGGTCGCGCGAAGCGCGTGGCGACACGCGCTCCAGATGAATGGTCATCGAGCGCCCCTCGGGGCGTGAACAGAACCCGGCTTACAGGCCGGCTGGCACCTTTATTTCCTGTCGGAGCAAATCCCGCCAAAGTTAGAAGACTTTGGGATTTGCTCCAGAATATTGATTTGGCGCGAATCCTTTTCGGCGAAGTGATTCCACCTCGCCGGGAAGCGCGCTGACAAGGCGTTGTCGAAACGATTTGTTAAGGCGGTACGGAGCATTGTCGCCTTTGCATTAGTAATCTGTTCACCGTACCGAAAACCATGACGCCGCCCAGCACAGATGCCCGGCACAAACCGGTGATGCTCGCGGAAGTGCTGTCGGCACTGGCGCCGCGCGATGGCGGCATCTATGTCGATGGAACCTTCGGCGCCGGCGGCTATACGCGCGCCATCCTCACCGCCGCCCGCTGCAAGGTCCTCGCCATCGATCGCGACCCCGAAGCGATCGCCGGCGGTGCGGCCATGCTGGCCGATTTTCCCGACCGTCTCACCCTGGTCGAAGGCCGGTTCAGCGACATGGAGGAGCTTGCCGGCCGCTTCGGCATCACGATGATCGACGGGGCGGCACTCGATATCGGCGTCTCCTCGATGCAGATCGACGATGGCGCCCGCGGCTTCTCCTTCGCCAAGGACGGTCCGCTCGACATGCGCATGGAGCAGGCGGGGCCGTCGGCGGCCGATGTGGTCAATGCCGCCGAGCCCGAGCACCTGTCGCGCATCATTGGCATATTGGGCGAGGAGCGCAAAGCCCGCGCGATCGCCCAGGCGATCGTCAAGGCGCGGGGCGCCGAGCCCATTCTCACCACCCAGGCGCTGGTCCGCGCCATCGAGAGAGCGACCGGGCGCCAGCGTCCGCAGGACCGCATCCATCCCGCCACGCGCACCTTCCAGGCGCTGCGCATCTATGTGAACCGCGAGCTCGATGAGCTCGCCCATGCGCTGGCGGCGGCCGAACGCCTGCTCAAGCCCGGCGGCCGTCTCACCGTCGTGACCTTTCATTCGCTCGAGGACCGGATCGTGAAACGCTTTTTCGCCGAACGGAGCGGCAAGCTGCCGGCAGCGTCGCGCCATATGCCGGGCCGTGAGGCCGAGATGGCGGCACGCTTCGTGCCGCTGTTCCGCGGCCATCAGGAGGCGGGAAGCGCGGAGATCGCGGAGAATCCGCGCGCCCGGTCGGCCAAATTACGTGCCGGGGAACGCACCGCCGCCTCGCCACTGCCTCTCAATCTCGACGATATCGCGGTTCCGCACATCGAAGGGCAGCGCAACTGAAATGTGGATCAGGACTTTCAACGCGTGTCTGGTGCTGGCGGTTCTGTGCGCCGCCTATGTGCTCTATTCGCTGGAACATTCGATCCGCGGCGTCGAGCGCCAGATCGCGCGGTCGCAGGGCGCCATCGCCAATGAGAAGGAGACCATCGGGCTTCTCGGTGCCGAATGGTCCAGCCTGATCCGGCCCGAGCGGCTGCAGCGCCTGGCCGAGCAGCATCTGACACTCAAGCGCATCTCGCCCGATCAATTCGTCAGGATCGACGAGCTCGCGGCACGCGTGCCGGCCGAACCTCCCGTCAAGCTGGAGGAAGCGGGCAAGGATGCGATCGGCGACATTCTCAAGGCGATGGAGTAAGGCTAATATGCTGGTTTCGCCGCGAAAAAATGGCAGCCTTCCCGGACGCAACCGGCTGCGGCTCGTCTCTTTCGGATTCATCGTGTTCTTCACGACGATCAGCGCGCAGCTCGGCTATCTCACTGTATGGCAGGGCCGGCCGGAGAAGCCCGCCGCCGAATACAGTGAAAGAGTGCCAAGGCCCGATATCGTCGACCGCAACGGCGTCGTGCTCGCCACCGACGTGTCGTTCTTCTCGCTCTATGCCGATCCGCGCAAGATTCTCGATGTCGACGAGGCGGTCGAGCTGCTGACCGCCACGGTGCCCGATCTCGATGCCAAGACGCTGCGCCAGAAGCTCGCGCAGCCCAATCGCGCCTTCGTCTATCTCAAGCGCGAAGTCAGCCCGAGCGAGCGCGATGCCATCCACAATCTGGGCATACCCGGTATCGGCTTCCGGGCGGAAACCAAGCGGGTCTATCCGATGGGGCGGCTCGCCAGCCATGTGCTGGGCTATGTCGATGTCGATTCGAAAGGCATCGCCGGCATCGAGAAATTCCTCGATGACCAGGGTGCGCTCTATACCGCCTCGCTCGGCGAGGACAACAGCCGGGCCATGCCGGCGGTGCTCTCGATCGATATCCGGGTGCAGCACGCCCTTGCCGATGAGCTCGCCAAGGGGATCGCCAAGTTCCGTGCCAAGGCGGGCGGCGCCATCGTGCTCGATGTGCGCTCCGGCGAGGTGCTGGGTCTCGTCTCGCTGCCCGATTTCAACCCCAATCAGCCGGACAAGAATTTCACCTTCGACCAGGCCAACCGGATGACGAGCGGCGTCTTCGAGCTGGGCTCGGTCATCAAGGCGGTGTCCTTTGCGATGGCGCTCGACTATGGCGTCGCCGATCTGACGAGCCGGTTCGATGCGCGCGCGCCCCTGGTGATCGGACGCGCCGTCATCCACGACTTCCAGCCGACGCGGCGCATCCTGTCATTGCCCGAGGTTTTCACCAACTCGTCCAATATCGGCACGGCGCGCATGGTCCTGGGCGTCGATGCGGAACGGCATCAGGCGTTCCTGCGCCGGGTCGGGCTGATGGACCGGCTGGTGACCGAGCTTCCGGAGAACGCCAAGCCAATCCTGCCAAAACGCTGGGGCAGGCTGGTTCAGGCGACCATCGCCTTCGGCCACGGTTTCGCCGTACAGCCCCTGCAAGGAGCACAGGTGGTAGCGGGTTTGCTCAACGATGGAAATATGCTTCCGGTGACCTTCCTCAAGCGTGACGCGGCTGACGCGCGGGCGATGGCGAAGCGCGTGGTGAAGCCCAAGACCAGCGAGACGCTGCGCTATCTGTTCCGCCTCAACGGTCTGGAGGGCAGCGCCCGCTCGGCCAATGCCAAAGCCCCCGGCTATCGCATCGGCGGCAAGACCGGCACGGCCGAAAAAGTCGTGAACGGGCGTTACGACAAAAGCAGGAACCTGACGGTCTTTACCGGCGCCTTCCCGATGGAAAATCCGCAATATGTCGTCATGGTGCTGCTGGACGAGCCGCAGGCGACACCCGAGACCTATGGCTTCTCGACCTCCGGCTGGAACGCGGTGCCGACGGGGGGCAACATCGTCGCGCGCATCGCGCCCTTGCTCGGCGTCGAGCCCATCCTCACCGATGACGAGCGCAAGGCCATTGCCAAGCAGGCGCAGAAGGAGGGCAGGACCTGACGATGAGCGTCCTTCTCTCACGGCTTCTCGCGGATGATGCGGCCTTGCCCAAGGACGCCAAGGATGCTGCGATCTCCGGCCTCACCGCCGACAGCCGGCAGGTGAAACCCGGCTATCTCTTCGCGGCGCTGCCGGGCAGCAGGGTCGATGGCGCACAGTTCATCCCGCAGGCCGTCGAGGCGGGGGCGGCCGCGGTGATCGCGGGCGCCTCGGCCGCCGCCGCGCCTGCCAGCTCGATCCTCATCAAGTCGGCCAACCCGCATCAGCTCTTCGCCCGCATCGCCTCGCGCTTCGCCGGCAGCCAGCCCGACATCGTGGTTGCCGTCACCGGCACCAACGGCAAGACCTCGGTCGCCGCCTTCGTGCGCCAGATGTGGCAGTCGATGGGCTTTCGCGCCGCGAGCATCGGAACGATCGGCATCGTCGGTCCGGAAGGCGAGGAGTATCTCGCCCATACGACACCCGATCCGGTGAAGCTGCATCATGCCCTCGCCGGCCTGGCGCAGGACCATGTCACGCATCTCGCCATGGAGGCATCGAGCCATGGCCTCGCCCAGTTCAGGCTCGACGGCGTGCGCCTGGCGGCGGCCGGCTTCACCAATCTGACGCGCGATCATCTCGACTATCACCCGACATTCGAGGACTACTTCGCCGCCAAGATGCGGCTGTTCTCCGAATTGCTGCCCCAAGGCGCGCCCGCGGTCATCAATGCCGATGTCGAGATCGCCAAGGATGTGGTGGCGCGATCGAAGGCGCACGGCCTCGACATCTTCACCGTCGGCGAGAAGGGCGGCGATCTCAAGCTCGTCTCCTGCGTGCGCGATGGTTTCGGCCAGCGCCTCGTGCTCGCGACGAAGAACGGCCAGCATGAAATCTATCTGCCGCTGGTCGGTGATTTCCAGGTCTCCAATGCGCTGGTCGCGGCCGGCCTCGTCATCGCCACGGGCGGCGAAGAGGCGCTCGTGCTGCATGCGCTCGAATCGCTCAAGGGGGCGAAGGGCCGTCTCGATCTCGTCGCCAACTCGGCCCGCGGCGCGCCGATCTTCGTCGACTTCGCCCATACACCGGACGCGCTCGAGAAAGCGATCCTAGCTCTGCGCCCCTATGTGAAGCGCAAGCTCGCCGTCGTCTTCGGCTGCGGCGGCGACCGCGACAAGGGCAAGCGCCCGCTGATGGGCGCCGTTGTCGCCAGGCTCGCCGACATCCCCTATGTGACCGACGATAATCCGCGTACGGAAGATCCTGCCGTCATCCGCGCCGCGGTGATGGCGGCATGCCCCGGCGGAATCGAGATCGGCGACCGGGCGCTCGCCATCCGTACCGCGGTCGAGGCGCTGCAGGAAGGCGATATCCTGCTGGTCGCCGGCAAGGGCCACGAGCCGGGACAAACCATCGGCACCAAGGTGCTGCCGTTCAGCGATCACGAGGCGGTCGAGGCGGCAGTCGCCGGGCGGGACTATCATGGCTGAGCAGGCATTGTGGACCATCGATGAGCTGGTCGCCGCGACCGGCGGGGCCTTGCGCGGCCATGTCGCCGCGCCGCTGACCGGCGTCTCGATCGACAGCCGCAGCGTTACGAAAGGCGACATCTTCGCCGCGATCAAGGGCGACCGGGTCGATGGTCATGACTATGCGCATGTGGCGCTCGCCGGCGGCGCTGGTCTGGCGATCGTATCGCGTCCAACGGAAGCGATGCAGGCCGCTGGGCCGCTGCTCATCGTCGATGACGTGCTCAAAGCGCTTGAGAAAATGGGGCTTTGGGCGCGGGCGCGCTCGAAGGCCAGGATCATCGCCGTCACCGGCAGCGTCGGCAAGACCAGCACCAAGGAAATGCTGCGGCTTGCGCTCTCGGCCTCAGGCTACACCCATGCCTCGGTCGCCTCCTTCAACAACCATTGGGGCGTGCCGCTTACTCTGGCGCGCATGCCGGCGGACACGGCCTATGGCGTATTCGAGATCGGCATGAACCATGCGGGCGAGATCACGCCACTGGTCAAGATGGTGCGCCCGCATATCGCCGTCATCACCACCGTGGTTGCGAGCCATCTGGGCCATTTCGGCTCGGTCGCCGAAATCGCCGATGCCAAGGCCGAGATCTTCCTGGGCGTCGAGCCGGACGGGCGGGCCGTCCTCAATCGCGACAATGAGTATTTCGAGCGGCTGAGCGCCGCGGCGGTTGCCGCCGGCATAGAGACGGTTGTAGGCTTCGGGCGTGCCGCGGCGGCGGAGGCAAGGCTCGAGAAATCGGCCCTCCATGCCGATTGCTCCTGCATCACCGCGACGATCCTGGGCGAGCCCGTCATCTACAAGCTCGGCATGCCGGGCGAGCATATGGTGCTCAACAGCCTGGCGGCGCTGACTGCCGTCAAGCTCGCCGGCGCCGACCTGGCGCGGGCCGGTCTGGCGCTTGCCGGGGCGCTGCCGGCCAAGGGGCGGGGCGTACAGTCGCTGCTCAGGGCGCCGGGCGGGCGCATCCTTCTCATCGACGAGAGCTACAATGCCAATCCGGTCTCGGTGCGCGCGGCGCTAGCTCTGCTCAAGCGGGCCGAACCCGGCAAAAGCGGGCGGCGGATCGCGGTCCTGGGCGACATGCTGGAGCTCGGCGACCAGGCGGCAACGCTCCATGCCGAGCTTGCGGGCGCAGTAGACGAGGCCAAGGTCGATGTCCTATACGCCAGCGGACCTCTCATGGCCCATCTCTGGGACAAGACCCCGCCATATCGGCGCGGAGCCTATGCCGACAAATCGGACGGTCTGGCGCCAGCCCTTCTCGGCGGGCTCAAGGCCGGCGATGTGGTGATGGTCAAGGGATCGCTCGGCAGCCGCATGGGGCCGCTGGTCGATGCCATCAAGGGGCAGTTCTCACCAGCCGAGAAGGACGGCCGCTAATGCTCTATCACCTGCTCGTCAGCCTGACCGATGAAGTTTCGGTGCTCAATGTGTTTCGCTACCAGACGACACGCACCGGCTCGGCGGTCCTGACGGCGCTCCTGTTCATCTGGCTGTTCGGCCCGACCATCATCTCGCTGCTCAAGGTGAAGCAGGGCAGGGGCCAGCCGATCCGCAGCGACGGCCCGCAGCGCCATATCATCGAGAAGCAGGGCACGCCGACCATGGGCGGGCTCATGATCCTGTCCGGCATCTTCGTGGCGACCCTGCTGTGGGCCGACCTCACCAATTATTATGTCTGGGCGGTGCTGTTCGTCACGCTGGGCTTCGGCGCCATCGGCTTCTATGACGACTTCCTCAAGGTGACGAAGTCGTCGACGCATGGCTTCTCGGGCAAGATCCGGCTTCTGATCGAAATCATGATCGCGGCGGTTGCGGTCGGCATCTTCATGAGCATCGGCGACAAGACGGTGTCGAGCGCGCTCGCCGTGCCGTTCTTCAAGGACGTGCTCATCCAGTTCGGCGCGCTCTTCCTGCTCGTCGGCGTCTTCATCGTGGTGGGCGCCGGCAATGCCGTCAATATCACCGACGGGCTCGACGGCCTCGCCATCGTGCCGGTGATGATCGCGGCCGGCAGCTATGGGCTCATCGCCTATCTGGTCGGCAATGCGGTGTTCGCCGAGTATCTGCAGCTCCACAATGTGAAGGGCACCGGCGAGCTCGCCGTGCTGTGCGGCGCCATACTGGGTGCCGGCCTCGGCTTCCTGTGGTTCAACGCGCCGCCGGCCATGATCTTCATGGGCGATACGGGCTCGCTGTCGCTCGGCGGCGCGCTCGGCGCCATAGCGGTCGCGGTCAAGCACGAGATCGTGCTCGCCATCATCGGCGGCCTGTTCGTGCTCGAGACGGCATCGGTCATCGTCCAGGTCGCCTCCTTCAAGCTCACCGGCAAGCGCGTCTTCGCCATGGCGCCGCTGCATCATCATTTCGAGCAGAAGGGGTGGAAGGAGCCGACCATCGTCATCCGCTTCTGGATCATCGCCTTCGTGCTGGCGCTGATCGGGCTCTCGACCCTCAAGCTCAGATAGGCCCGGCAATGTTCCCCGCCAGGACATTCGCGAGGAAGAAGGTCGGCGTCTTCGGCCTTGCCCGCTCGGGCACCGCCTGCGCGGAAGCGCTGCGGCTCGGTGGCGCTGAGGTCCTTGCCTGGGACGATCAGGCCCAGTCCGTCGAGAAGGCGAAGCAGGACGGATTGCCGGTCGGCGACCTCAAGGCGCTCGATTTCGCGACGCTCGATTCCCTCGTTCTCAGCCCCGGCGTGCCGCTCACGCATCCGAAACCGCATTGGACGGTGGAAAAGGCGAAGGCGGCCGGGATCGAGATCATCGGCGACACGGAAGTCTTCCAGCGCGAGCTCACAGGCAGCGGCGCCAGGCTCGTCGCCATCACCGGCACCAATGGCAAATCGACGACGACGGCGCTGACCGGCCATCTCTTCGCCTCAGCCGGCCGCGATGTGGATGTCGGCGGCAATATCGGCAAAGCGGTGTTCCTGCTGCGCCAGCCGGTCAGGGACCGCGTCTATGTGCTGGAGCTGTCCTCCTTCCAGATCGATCTGATGCCGAGCCTCAAGCCCGATGCCGGCATCCTCACCAACATCACGCCGGATCATCTCGACCGGCACGGCACGACCGAGCACTATGCCGAGGTGAAGGCGCGGATGTTCACGCGGCAAGGCAAGGGCGACAGCGCCATCATCGGGGTGGATGAGGACTGGGGCCAAGCGATCGCAGAGAAGATCACGACAGGCGCCACGGTCATTCCAGTGTCGGTGGAGCGCGCGCTCGCTGAGGGCCTGTCGGCGCCCGACGGCATTCTGATCGAGTGCCGGACCGGCAAGCAGGTCGCCGATCTCGATCTCCGTAACCTGCCGGCGCTCAAGGGAAGGCACAATTGGCAGAACGCCGCCATGGCCTATGCGGCCGGCCGCGCCCTTGGTCTTTCGCTGGATGAGATCCGCAAAGGCTTCATGAGCTTCGCCGGCCTTGCGCATCGCATGCAGGAGATCGGTCGGCTCAATGGCGTCGCCTTCGTCAATGACAGCAAGGCGACCAATGCCGATGCGGCCGCCAAGGCGCTGTCATCCTTCGACGAGATCTACTGGATCGCCGGCGGCATCGCCAAGGCCGGCGGCATCACGCCGCTCAGCGGCTTCTTCCCGAAGATCAAGCGGGCCTATCTCATCGGCGAGGCGGCGGATGAATTCGCCCGCACGATCGGCGACAAGGCGCCTTTCATCAAGACCGGCACGCTCGACAAGGCGGTCGAGGCGGCGGCGCGCGATGCCGTCAGGGATGGGCGCCCGGGAGCTGTCGTGCTCCTGTCGCCGGCCTGCGCATCCTTCGACCACTATCCGAATTTCGAAGTGAGGGGGGATGCCTTCGGCAAAGCGGTCGCCGCTCTGCCCGGCATCCGAATGACCGTGAAGGGGAACGGACATGCTGATAAGCCGCAGTGACCGGGGGCTGTTCGCCTCCTGGTGGTTCACCGTCGACCGGCTGCTGTTGAGCGCGGTCCTGCTCCTGATGGCGGCGGGCGTGCTGATCAGCATGGCCGCGAGCCCGCCGGTCGCCGAAAGACTCGGCCTCGACTCCTTCCATTTCTTCAAGAACCAGCTGTTCTATCTGGGCTTCGCGGTCATCATCCTGATCGCCACCAGCCTGCTCGAACCGCTGCAGGCGCGCCGCGCGGCCTTCGTCGTCTTCCTGGGCTCGCTGGCGCTGATGGTGGTGGCTCTCTTCTATGGGCCCGAGATCAAGGGTGCCCATCGCTGGATCGATATCGGGCCCGTCGGCCTGCAGCCATCGGAGCTCGCCAAGCCAGCCTTCATCGTCATGGCGGCCTGGTTCCTGGGCGAGAATGTGCGCAGGCCCGAAATGCCCGGCCTTTTGATCGCGATGGTGCTCGCCGGCGCGTTTGTCGGACTCCTGGTGCTGCAGCCGGATTTCGGCCAGTCGGCGCTGGTCGTCATCACCTTCATCGCCATGCTCCTGATCTACGGTATTCCATGGATACTCGTCTTCGGCCTGAGCGCGCTTGCGGGCGCCGGCGTGTTCTTGGCTTATTCGATGATCCCGCATGTGGCGTCGCGCATCGACCGCTTCCTCAACCCGGAGAAGGGCGACACGTTCCAGGTCGACACCGCGACCCAGGCCTTCCAGAATGGCGGCCTGTTCGGCACGGGTCCCGGCGGCGGCGAGGCCAAGCAGATCCTGCCCGACTCGCATACCGACTTCACCTTCGCCGTGGTCGGCGAGGAATTCGGCTTCATCGCCTGCATGGGGCTCATCATCCTCTTCGCCTTCATCGTCATCCGCATATTGGGCCGCGCCAAGGCCGATCCCGATCCGTTCGCGACGCTCGCGATGAGCGGCCTCGCCGTCATCTTCGGCCTGCAGGCGGTGATCAATATGGGCGTCAATGTCTCGCTGCTGCCGGCCAAGGGCATGACCTTGCCGTTCATTTCCTATGGCGGGTCATCGCTCATGGGCATGGCTTTCGCGATGGGCCTGGTGCTCGCCTTCGCGCGCGCGCGCATGGGCGTGGCCGCCGCCGATTCCGCCTGGCGGTCGGTCACGGCCTAGGGACGCTGCATGCGAGAGCAGGGGACCAACAGCCGGCTTGTCGTGCTCGCCGCGGGCGGCACCGGCGGACATCTGTTTCCCGCCCAGGCACTGGCCGAAGCGCTGGTCCGGCGGGGCTATGCCATCCATCTGATGACGGATGAACGGGTGCGCGACTATGGCCGCGCCTTCCCGGCGCTCGAGACGCATCTGGTGCCGGCGGCGACGATCACGCCGTCAAAGCCTTTCCTATTGCCCCTGCAGCTTCTCAAGCTCTACAGGGGCTACAGAGCCGCGCGCGCCGTTCTCGCGCGGCTGAAGCCCGTGGCCCTGGCCGGCTTCGGCGGCTATCCGTCCTTCCCGCCGGTGATCGCGGCATCGCGGCTCGGCATTCCGTGCTGCATCCACGACCAGAATGCGGTGATGGGGCGCGCCAACCGGGTGCTGTCGCGCTATGCCGATGCGGTCGCGTCCTCCTTCCCGACACTCGGAAAGCTGCCGGAGGAGTGCAAGAGCAAGCTGCGCTACACCGGCAATCCGGTGCGCGGCATCGTGCTCACCAAGCAGGGCGATCCCTACCAGTCCTCGGCCGCCGACCAGCCCTTCAATCTGCTCGTTTTCGGCGGCAGCCAGGGCGCACGCTTCTTCGCCGAGTTCATGCCGGAAGTGCTGAAGCTCCTGCCCAAGGCGGTCTTGCGCAATCTCAAAGTGGTCCAGCAATGCCGGCCGGAGGACATCGAGCGGGTGAAGGCCGCTTATGGAGGGCTCGAACTGTCCTTCGAGCTCGCGTCCTTCTTCGCCGACATGCCGCAGCGCATCGCCGATGCCCAGCTCGTCATCTGCCGGTCGGGCGCTTCCACCATCGCCGAGCTCGGTGTCATCGGCCGACCCGCCGTCATGGTGCCCCTGCCGCACGCGCTCGACAACGACCAGCTCGCCAATGCCGAATTCCTGGCCCAGAAAGGCGGCGGCTGGGTCATGCCGCAGGCCGACCTCACCCCGCAAGAATTCGCTGCATTTCTGACCCGTCTCAGGTATCAAGACGACGAACTTGCCGGGGCGGCGCGTGCCGCCCTGGCGCTGGGCATGCCGGATGCCGCAGAGCGCCTCGCCGATGTGGTCGAGGAGCTGGCGCACCGACCCAAGATCACGGAGATGACAGAGAAATGAAACTCCCGCGCGACGTCGGACCGATCCATTTCATCGGGATTGGCGGCATCGGCATGAGCGGCATTGCCGAGGTCATGGCGACGCTGGGCTACAAGGTGCAGGGCTCGGACCTCAGCGACAACTACAATACCGCGCGCCTGCGCAAGAGCGGCATCCAGGTTTCGATCGGCCATGACGCGGCCAATCTGGGCGATGCGCAAGTGGTCGTCGTGTCGTCGGCGGTGAAGCCCGAGAACCCCGAGCTCGCCGAGGCGCGGCGCCGCTTCCTGCCGATCGTCCGGCGCGCCGAGATGCTGGCCGAGCTGATGCGCTTCAAATCCTGCGTCGCGGTCGGCGGCACGCATGGCAAGACGACGACGACCTCGCTGGTGGCCGCACTCCTCGATGCGGGCGGACTCGACCCGACCGTCATCAATGGCGGCATCATCAATGCCTATGGCACCAATGCGCGCCTCGGCAAGGGCGACTGGATGGTGGTCGAGTCGGATGAATCTGACGGCACCTTCGTCAAGCTGCCCGCCGATGTGGTGATCGTCACCAATATCGATCCCGAGCATCTCGATCACTATGGCTCCTTCGACAAGGCCAAGGAGGCCTTCCTCGCTTTTGTCGAGAACATCCCGTTCTACGGTTTCGCGGTGATGTGCATCGATCATCCGGAAGTGCAGGCGCTGATCGGACGGGTGCGCGACCGGCGCATCATCACCTATGGACGCAGCCCGCAGGCCGATCTGCGTCTCGTCGATCCCTCCTACAGCGATGGCGAGATGCACTTCACGGTCAGGGTAACCGACCGGCGCAGCGGCGCCGTGCATGATGTGAGCGATCTCTCGCTGCAGATGCCGGGCGACCACAATGCGCTCAATGCGACGGCGGCTTTCGCGGTGGCGCGCGAGCTCGGCATGTCGGAAGACAAAATTCGAGCCGGCTTCAAGAGCTTCACCGGCGTCAAGCGGCGTTTCACCCGCACCGGCGAGCATGATGGCGTGGCGGTATTCGACGATTACGGACACCATCCGGTGGAGATCGCCGCCGTGCTGAAGGCGGCGCGCGGCGTCACCAAGGGCAAGGTGATCGCGGTGATGCAGCCGCACCGCTATACGCGCCTCTCCTCGCTGTTCCCGGAATTCTGTTCCTGCTTCAACAATGCCGATGCGGTGATCGTGGCGCCGGTCTATGCGGCGGGCGAGGCGCCGATCGAGGGCGCCACGCATGATGCGCTGCTCGAGGGCCTGCGTGACCGCGGCCATCGCGGCGCGCGCAAGATCGACGCGCCGGAAGAGCTGGCGCCATTGGTCAAGGAACTGGTGAAGCCGGGCGACATCGTCGTCTGCCTCGGCGCCGGGACGATCACGCAATGGGCCTATGCCCTGCCGCAGCAACTGGCGGCGCTCGCCGGCAAAGCGGGAGCGGCGTGATGGTCAAGCTTGACGGCGAGAAGCTGCTCAAGCGGCTGCCCAGGCCGCGCGGCCGGCTCGAGGCCAATATGCCGCTTGCCGACCTGACCTGGTTCCGCGTCGGCGGTCCGGCGGAAGTGCTGTTCTCCCCGGCCGACGAGGCCGATCTTGCCCAAGTGCTCAAGGAAACGCCGGAGGATGTCCCTGTCTATGTGATCGGGGTGGGATCGAACCTCCTGGTGCGTGATGGCGGCGTTCCCGGCATGGTGATCAGGCTGGGCAAGGGCTTCGGCGAGACGGCGCTCGAGGCCGGGTATCGGATCAGGACCGGGACATCGGTTCCTGACGTAAGGGTCGCCCGCTTCGCCCTCGATCACAGTATCGGAGGATTAACCTTTCTGAGAGGTATACCCGGCACGATTGGCGGCGCGCTTCGGATGAATGGTGGAGCCTATGGTCGCGAGACCAAGGACGTTCTGGTCGAGGTGCGGGCCGTTGACCGGAGGGGATCGCTGCACGTGCTGTCGAATGCCGACATGCAGTATACGTACCGCCATTGCGGTGCGCCGGAGGACCTTATCTTCACGCAAGCCCTGCTGCAGGGCGAAGCGGGGGACAAGGACGCCATTGCGCTTGCCATGGACGAGGTCACCGAACGGCGCGAGGCCACCCAGCCGATCAAGAGCCGCACCGGCGGCTCGACCTTCAAGAACCCGCCCGGGCACAAATCCTGGCAGCTCATCGACCAGGCGGGCCTGCGGGGATTTTCCATCGGTCCGGCCAAGGTGTCGGAACTCCACTGCAATTTCCTGATCAACGAGGGTGGCGCCACCGCGGCCCAGATCGAAGAGCTGGGCGAAACCATCCGCCATCGCGTCAAGGACACGTCCGGCATCGAGCTCGACTGGGAGATCAAGCGCATCGGCATTCCGGCGGAGACCAGGCATGCCTGAGCGCGATCCTCGCTTCACCCATGTCGCCGTCCTGATGGGTGGCTGGTCGGCCGAACGCGAAGTGAGCCTGGCCAGTGGCGAGGCCTGCGCCGATGCGCTGCGTCGCGCCGGCTTCCAGGTGACCTCCATCGACGTGAAGCGCAATATCGCCCACGTTCTTTCGGATCTCAGGCCCGATGTCGTGTTCAACGGGCTGCACGGCAAATGGGGCGAGGATGGCTGCATGGCGGCGATCCTCGAGACGATGGAGATTCCCTATACGCATTCGGGCGTACGCGCCTCGGCCATCGCCATGGACAAGGTGAGGTCCAAGATCCTGTTCGCCGCCGCCGGCATTCCGGTCGCCGAGAGCCGTGTCGTCGATATCGAACTCGCTGCCGCCCAGCATCCCTTGCCTTTGCCCTATGTGCTGAAGCCGCCGGCGCAGGGCTCAAGCGTCGGCGTCCATATCGTCGATCACAGCTCCAATGGCCCGGCCACGATGATCCTGGAGGAGCGCGAGCTCTTCGGCGATCAGGTGCTGGCGGAGCGCTTCATCCCGGGCAAGGAACTTACCTGCGCAGTGATGGGCGATGTGGCGCTCGGCGTCATCGACATCCTGCCGGCGGCCGGTTTCTATGACTACCGCGCCAAATATGCGCCCGGCGGTTCGGTGCATGTGCTGCCGGCCGAGATCCCGCGCGATGTCTATCGCAAGGTGCAGCAATACTCGCTCGCGGCGCATCAGGCGATCGGCTGCAGGGGAATAAGCCGCTGCGACTTCCGCTATGACGATACACCCGGCAGCGATGGCGAGCTGATCCTGCTCGAGATCAACACTCAGCCTGGCATGACGGGCACATCGCTCGTCCCCGAGCTCGCCAAGCATGCCGGCCACAGTTTCGAGGAACTGGTGACCTGGATGGTCAATGACGCGTCGGTGAACAGATGAACACTCTCGATCGTTTCCGCCATCGCTTCTTCATGCTGCTGCGCCGCCTGCCGCGCGGCGAGCCGAGCCGGCGGAGCCGCTTCTTCGCCCGTAGCGGTGCCGTGGCGCTGCTGTTCGGCGCGCTTGTCCATGGTCTCGTCATCGGCGGGCATCTCGATTATGACGGCAGCCCGTGGCGCAAGCTGCCGGGCAAGCTCGCCAGCTCGCTCGGCTTCGCGGCAGACGACATCCGCATCACCGGCCTCGTGCATCAGGAGCCCGAGACGCTGCTTTCGGCCATCGGCGTCCAGCCCGGCGGCTCGCTGGTCGGCTTCGACGCGTCGCGCGCGCGTTCGCTGCTCGAGAATCTCGACTGGGTCGCGGCCGCCCGGGTCATGCGCAAATATCCGAACCGACTCGATATCGTCGTCACCGAACGCCGGCCTTTCGCCATCTGGCAGCGCGACGGCGCGCATTATGTGATCGACCAGACCGGCACGGCGATGAGCACGCTCGATCCCAGACGGCTTTCCTCACTGCTGCTGATCACCGGCGAAGGCGCCCATCGCGCGGTCGCCGATCTGGTGAGCGAGCTCGATACGGTGCCGAAGGTGAAGGCGCGTGTCACGGCCGCGGCGCGCGTGGGCCAGAGGCGGTGGACGCTCTATATGGACAATGGCGTGACGGTGGCGCTGCCGGAGATCGACTCCGCCAAGGCGCTCAGGACGCTCGCCGATCTTGATCGCAGCCAGGGCCTGCTCGGCAAAGGCATCAAGTCGCTCGATCTCAGATTCCCTGGCGAGCTCGTGGTCGACCTCGCCGAGCCGGTGGCGCCGGAAAAGGATATTAAGAACTTCAAGGTAAGTCAGAAGCAGTAGCTTCGGAGTGATGGAGCGGGAGCGAAAAAGTGGTGTCCGGTTTTTTCGCTAAATCCCGCTCCAGTTCAAGGTTCGATCACGTTTATGACTTTGGATTGAAGTCAATTCCAAAGTCATCGTGATCTATGCGTGGGAGAGGGACTTTTGCATGGCTGTGATTGAACTGCCCGTGAAGGGTGATGCAAAAGGCCCCGCCGCCAGCCGCGGCAGCCTGGTTGCCGCGCTCGATATCGGCAGCACCAAGATCAGCTGCCTCATCGGCGAAGTGGTGAGCCAGAACCGCCGCACCGCCGACGGCAAGGAAGCTTCAGCCCTGCGGGTGCTCGGCTTCGGCTGCCAGGCCTCGCGCGGCACGCGCAACGGGACGATCGTCGATCTCGACCAGGCCGAGCGCGCCATCAGGCTCGCGGTCGATGCGGCCGAGAAGATGGCGAAGCGCACCATCACGCAGGTCTTCGTCAATGTGGCGGGCGGCAAGCCGCAGTCCAATTCCTATGCCGCGTCGGTCGAAACCGAGACGGGCCAGGTCACGACGCGCGACATCGAAGCGGCGACCCGCGCCG
Organism: Taklimakanibacter lacteus; assembly: GCA_003576695.1. Lineage (GTDB taxonomy): Bacteria > Pseudomonadota > Alphaproteobacteria > Rhizobiales > Aestuariivirgaceae > Taklimakanibacter > Taklimakanibacter lacteus. The sequence continues at coordinate 104,508 of QOZQ01000014.1, read as the reverse complement.
CGCTGGCGCAAGGCCATCAGCCCGGCCGGCGCACCTTGCATACGGCCCCGGCACAGTTTCATCTCGATGACGCGCGCGGCATCGCGGCACCCTTGGGCATGTTCGGCAAGACGCTGACCGCCGAGGTCAATGTGGTTTCCGCCGAGCCGGCGGCCCTGCGCAACCTGGCGCTGGTGATCGAGCGCTGCCATCTCTCGGTCGCCGATTATGTCGTGGCGCCCTATGCCGCGGCGCGCTCGGTGCTCGCGGAGGACGAAATCAAGCTCGGCGTCACCTTGATCGACATGGGCGGCGCCACCACCGGCGTCGCCTCCTTCCATGACGACCAGCTCGTCTTCGCCGATGTGATCCCGATCGGCGGCATGCACATCACCCATGACATCGCGCGCGGGCTTTCGACGACCGTCGCCCATGCCGAGCGCATGAAGACGCTGTTCGGCAGCGCGATGGCGACCGTCATCGACGATCGCGAGACCATCGCGGTGCCGCTGCTCGGCGAGCGCGGCGTCGATACGATCTATCACGCGCCCAAATCGATGCTGACCGGCATCATCCGGCCGCGCCTCGAGGAAATCCTGGAAATGGTGCGCGAGCGCCTGGACCAGGCGAGCTTCGCCAGGCTCGCCGGCAGCCGCGTCGTGCTGACCGGCGGCGGCAGCGAGCTCACCGGGGTGAGGGAGATCGCCGGCCAGTGGCTCAACCGGCAGATCCGGCTCGGCGCCCCCATGCCGGTCGCCGGCATGCCGGAAGCGGCCCGCTCGCCCGCCTTCGCCACGGCCTTCGGCCTCATCAACTACGCGCTCAGGCCCGACGTGCACCACGCCGCGGGCATCGCCCGCCAGGCGATGAAGGAAGCGCAAACCGGTTACTTCCGCCGCGTCGGCAAGTGGATCGCCGACAGTTTCTGACCTGAAAAAACGAAGCGACCAGTCACCCTGAGGCAAGCAACCGTCGGGGGCGTGCGGCTGGCTCGAATGTGGTCTTTTATCAATCGGTTATGCTGTTCTGCTCAGAATGTGATTCAGCTTTCGGGGCGTAATGCTGCTGCCACTGGTCAAGGAATTACCCTCCCTGTGCTCCATTCTGAGTCAATTTTGATTCAAAAAATCTGGCGGTGGTTAGCGTTTGTTAACCATTTGTTATCGAATGGGTAAGAAAGATTCCTACTGGGGAAAATTCAGTTCCAGGTGCTCAATATGACGATAAATCTCACCGTGCCGAGCTTGGCCGAACTTAAACCACGCATCACCGTTTTCGGCGTGGGCGGCGCCGGCGGGAATGCCGTCAACAACATGATCGAGAGCCGTCTCGACGGTGTCGAGTTCGTCGTCGCCAATACCGACGCGCAGGCGCTGACCCAGAATGTCGCCGAAAGGCGCATCCAGATGGGCACCGCCCTGACGCAAGGCTTGGGCGCAGGCTCGCAGCCGCAGATCGGCGCTGCTGCCGCCGAAGAGGCGCTGCCCGAGATCCTCGATCACCTGGCGGGCGCTCATATGTGCTTCATCACCGCCGGCATGGGCGGCGGCACCGGCACCGGTGCTGCGCCGGTCATCGCCAGGGCGGCGAAAGAGCAGGGCATCCTGACCGTCGGCGTCGTCACCAAGCCGTTCCACTTCGAGGGCGTGCGACGTATGCAGACGGCGGAGCGCGGCATCGAGCTGCTCGCCAAGAATGTCGATACGCTGATCGTCATCCCGAACCAGAACCTGTTCCGCGTCGCCAATGAGAAGACGACCTTCGCGGCCGCCTTCGCCATGGCCGACCAGGTGCTCTATTCGGGCGTCGCCTCGATCACCGAACTCATGACCAAGGAAGGCCTCATCAATCTCGATTTCGCCGACGTGCGCGCCATCATGAGCGAGATGGGCAAGGCGATGATGGGCACCGGCGAAGCCTCCGGCGAAAAGCGCGCCATCGAAGCGGCGGAAGCGGCGATCTCCAACCCGCTGCTCGACGATGTGTCGATGCGCGGCGCCCGCGGCCTCCTGATCTCGATCACCGGCGGTCCCGACCTCACCCTCTATGAAGTCGATGAAGCCGCGACCCGCATCCGCGAAGAGGTCGATGCGGAGGCCAATATCATCCTCGGCGCCACATTCGATGACTCGCTCGAAGGCACGATGCGCGTGTCGGTCGTGGCCACCGGCCTTGCGATCGAGTCCGAGACGCACGAAGACGACGGTGCGGTGGACGAACAGGAAGCCCCGGCGCGTCCGGTCTTCGGCTATACCGGCAAGCAGCCGATCCCGGTGAAGAAGCCGATCGCGCCGATGCCTGCCGCGCCGCCGATGGCGCAAGTCAGGCGCGCCGCCCCGGCCCCGCAGCCTCAACCCCAGCCGCAGCCCGTGCAGCAGCACGAGGTCGAGGATGAGCATGAGGAGATCGAGGCGACGCAGCAAGTGATCCATCAGGCACGCGCCCAGCAACAGGCAACGCCGCGTATGCCGGCGCCTGAGGATTTCCCGCCGATCGCGCAGCGCCAGATCGCCGCCCAGCAGAACCGCATCGAGAACATCGCCGAGCATGCCGCCAAGAAGAAGCGCGGCCTGTTCGAAAGGCTGGCCGGGGTGGGCCTGAGCCGTAAGGGTGATGCCGTCCCGGCGGAAACCGACCCCAGGGCCCGGCATGAGCCGCGCATCCAGGCCAGCGAGGCCCAGCGCCCGCAAGTGGCCCAGATGCCGGTGACGAGCGCCGCGCAGCCCGCCTATGATGATGATCAGCTTGAGATTCCGGCGTTTCTGCGCCGCCAGGCGAACTAGTCTTAAGTTACTACACTATCTGGCAAAAAGCCCGGCGGTCACACTTCCGCCGGGTTTTCTGCATCTAACAGGCGAGGGCCGCTGGAATCCCGGGTCGTGGAGGGGTAAAAGGCGGCCAATCAGACATCGGGAATTCGACGATTGATTTCTGTTTTTTCGCGTGGCGGTCGGTTTGCAGCAGGGCTACGCCTTGGTTCTGTGATTGCGATTGCGTTGGCGCTTGGCGCCTGCTCGAGCATGTCGAAGCTCCTCGACAAGGGGGATTCATCGACATCGAGCGCATCGGCCTCGCCCACGGGCGAATCCATCTCGCCTGACCTGGTCGCCGCCGACCAGACCGAGCCCGTCGGGCCTCTCTACAACAAGGGGCTCGAGCAGATGCAGTCGGGCGAATACCGCACGGCCGCCAAGACTTTCGGCGAGGTCGAACGCCAGCATCCTTATTCCTCCTGGGCCACCAAGGCGCAGCTCATGCAGGCCTATGCGCAATATCAGCGCAATGCCTATGACGAGGCGATCAATGCGGCGCAGCGCTTCATCACCTTGCATCCGGGCCACAAGGATGCCTCTTACGCGTATTATCTGATCGCGCTCTGCAATTACGAGCAGATCATCGATGTGAGGCGCGATCAGACCAACACGCAAAAGGCGCTTGCCTCGCTCGAAGAGGTGAGCCGGCGCTTCCCCAACACCGCCTATGCCCAGGATGCCACCGCCAAGGCGACGCTGGCGCGCGATCACCTGGCGGGCAAGGAAATGGAAGTCGGGCGCTATTACCTGAAGAAGGGCTCGTATCTCGCCGGCATCAACCGCTTCAAGCGCGTCATCACCGAATACCAGAATACATCGCATACGCCGGAGGCCCTCTACCGCCTGACGGAAGGCTATCTTGCGCTCGGTATCAGGTCGGAAGCGCAAACCGCCGCTGCCGTGCTCGGCCACAATTACCCGAACAGCCAGTGGTACAAGGACGCCTATTCGATCCTGCAGAATGACGGGATCCTGCCCGCCGAGGACAAGCAATCCTGGATCAGCAGGGCCGTGAGCTCGGTCAATCCGTTCTAAGCCGTCGGGCGGAGCCGGGAGTCAAAGCCGACATACCCGGAGAACGATATGATGCGAAAGTTGCTGGTTCTGTTGGCGCCGCTGGTCATGCTGGCGCTTGTGCCCGAGGCGCGTGCCGATGTTTCCGACGATATTGCAGCCGCTTTCTCGGCCGATACGGTTGCGGCTCGCAGCACGGCGCTCGCCAATCTGGAAGCGAAGAAGGCCGAGGACCCGCATGCCGCCTACGCAGCAGGCGCCGTCAAATTCTTTGTCGCGATCGAGAAGCTCGGCGCCGGGCTGCATCGCCATGGCTTCGAGGGGCCGCGAACCATGATGCTGCCGCTGATGCGGCTGCCTGTGCCGGAAAATCCCAAACCCGAGCCGCTGACCTATGAAAGCTTCCGCCAGCTGTTGGTGGATTTCCGCATGTCATGGCCCAGTCGGCGGCAGGTCTGGCCCTGGTGCCGGCCGATGCCGATATCGGCATCGTGGTCGATCTTGCCGATCTCGGCATCGACCTCAACGAGGACGGCAATATCGCGCCTGAGGAGAGTGCCGCCATCATCGCAGCGCTGTCCAACCGGGCTGGCGCCCCGCCCGCCGCATCGCCACCGCTCGTCTTCCGCTTCGACCGTGCCGATGGCTACTGGCTGCAGGGCTATGCCAATTTCCTGATGGCGCAGGCCGATTTCTGGCTGGCGCATGACTTCCGCCTGGCCTTCGACCAGAGCTTCCACATGCTGTTCCCGCGGGCCAAGCTGCCGATGCAGGACATATTGGTGCCGCTCGACAACAGCCGCGACAGCTTTGCCGAGTGGCGGCTTGCCGATTTCGTCTCTTTCGTCCACCTGATCAACTGGCCGGTCGTCGAGCCGGAACGCCGCAAGACCGCCCGCGCCGAGCTCCTCGAAATGATCAGGCTGTCGCGCGAAGACTGGAAGGCGATCCGCGCCGAGACCGACAATGACCGCGAATGGCTGCCCGGCCCGCAGCAGGTCGGCGCCAACCAGCTCACCGGCCTCGAGGTCAGCGAGGAGCTGGTGCAGGCATGGCACGGCGCGCTGCAGATGGCCGAGGACCTGCTTGAAGGCCGCAAGCTCCTGCCGCATTTCCGCTTCGCCGACAAGGGCGTCAACATGAAGCGCTTCTTCGAGGAGCCGCGGAATTTCGACCTCGTGCTGTCGATCACCGGCCCCGGCATCGCGCCTTACCTCGAAAAAGGGCCGATGCTGACCAGCGAGGAATGGTGGGCCCTGCAGCAGCAGTTCGGCCGGACCGGCTTCCTGGCTTTCGCGCTGTGGGCGAACTAGCCTGCCCCTGAGAGACTCAGCTATAAGGGCGCCATGCTGACGGCGCTCTCCATCCGCGACATTGTCCTCATCGAAAAGCTCGACCTTGCCCTGGAGCGCGGCCTGACCGTGCTCACCGGCGAAACCGGCGCCGGCAAATCCATCCTTCTCGATGCGCTGGGCCTGGCGCTGGGCGCCCGTGGCGACAGCGGGCTCGTCCGCAGCGGAGCGGAGAAGGGCGTCGTGACCGCCGCTTTCGCGCTGCCCAGGACGCATGCCGCCTTCGCCCTGCTGGAAGGCCAGGATATCGAGGCCGATGGCGAGCTCGTCATCCGCCGCATCCAGAGCGCCGACGGGCCGAGCCGCGCCAGCGTGAACGACCAGCCGGTGAGCCTCAACCTGCTGCGCCAGATCGCCGGCACATTGACCGAGATCCACGGCCAGCATGATGACCGCGCGCTGGTCAATCCCGCCAATCACCGCCGGCTTCTCGATGCCTTTGGCGGGCTCGATGCCGATGCCGATCAGGTGCGCCGGCTGTGGGAAACGCTGAGCGCCGCCGAGACCAGGCTCACGGAGCACCGGGCGCTGCTCGCCCGTTCGGAGGCCGAGCGCGACTTCCTCACCCATGCGGTCGATGAGTTGCGCAAGCTCGATCCGCAGCCGGATGAGGAAACCAAGCTCGCCGATATGCGGCAGATGATGATGAATGCCGAGCAATTCGCATCGGCGCTCACCGAGGCGGAAGATGCGCTGTCGGGAGACGGCGCGGTCGAGGCGCGCCTCAATGCCGCCTTGCGCAAGCTCGAGCGGCGCAAGGATCAGGCGCAGGGGCGGCTCGATCGCATCTGCGAGGCGCTTGATCGCGTCTTGCAGGAAATGGGAGAGGCCCATCGCGCTTCAGCGGAAGCCTTGCGGGCTTTCGCCTTCGATCCGCGCGAGCTGGAGCAATCGGAAGAGCGCCTGTTTGCGCTGAGGGCGGCGGCGCGCAAGTACAAATGCCCGGTCGACACGCTGGCGCAGGTACGCGAGCGGATGGAAGGCGAATTGCAGGCGATCGCCGATGGCGGCGCCGAGCTGGCGCGCCTCGAGGCTGCCTTCAAGGCGCATGGCGATGCTTTCGATGAAGCGGCGCGCAAATTGAGCGAGAAGCGCAAGAAGGTGGCGCGCAAGCTCGATGATGCGGTGGTGGCGGAGCTGGCGCCGCTCAAGCTGGAGCGGGCGCGCTTCGAGACGCGGGTTGAGGCCGATCTCGGGCGCGGCGGATCGCATGGCTTCGACAGGGTCGAGTTCCTGGTCGCCGCCAATCCCGGCACGCCGCTGTCGCCCTTGATGAAGGTGGCTTCCGGCGGCGAGCTGGCGCGCTTCATGCTGGCGCTCAAGGTCATCCTCGCCGCCAAGGGCTCGGCGCCGACACTGGTGTTCGACGAGATCGATACCGGGGTAGGGGGCGCCGTCGCCGATGCCATCGGCGTCAGGCTCGCGAGACTCGCGAAGGGCCTGCAGGTACTGGCGGTGACCCATTCGCCGCAGGTCGCGGCGCAAGCCGGCCAGCACATGCTGATCAGCAAGATGGAAGAAGTCGGCAAGAAACGCATGGTCACGCGCGTGCAGGAGCTGAGCTCGGCCAGCCGGCGCGAGGAGATCGCCCGGATGCTGTCGGGCGCCAAGGTGACCGAGGAAGCGCGCGCCCAGGCCGACCGGCTGCTCAAAGCGGGCACCTGATAAATACTGGGAAAATACAGGGAGAACCCGAAAAACGTGACCGACCATGGAGTGGCTTGACAGATCCAGTCTTAAGATATATCTTAAGTACTAATCTTAAATACTATCAAAGGATATATCCATGTTTGGACGTCATCATCATGATCATTGGGGCCGCCATGAGAGGCGGCATGATTGCGCGCCGGGCGGGCGCTGGGGCCGCCGGCGGTCCGGCGACGACGAGGAGGGCGGCTTTGGCCGCGGCGGTTTCGGAGGGCGTGGCGGCCGGATGTTCGGCCATGGCGATCTCAGGCTGGTTCTCTTGGCGCTGATCGCCGAAAAGCCGCGCCACGGCTATGACCTCATCCGCGCCATCGAAGAGAAGTTCGGCGGCGCCTATGCGCCGAGCCCCGGCGCCGTCTATCCGACGCTGACGCTGCTGGAAGAGCAGGACTACATCGCCGCCGAAGCCCAGAGCGGCACCAAGAAGCTTTACCAGGCGACCGATGCCGGCCGCGCCTTCCTCGAGGAGAATGCGGTTGCCCTCAAGGGCATCCAGTCGCGCATGGATCTTGCCGCGCATGCCTTCTCGGTCCATTCGACGCCCGAGATCGTGCGCGAATCCATAAGGACCCTGAAGCAGGCGCTCCATATGCGCCGCGGTCCCTGGACGGCCGAAGAGGCCGAACGGGTGCGCAAGCTCATCGAAGCGACGGCGCGGCAGATCGTCGGCGGTCCTGAGAATTGATGCTGACAGTTTAGCGCTTCGCCACGTAATAGAGGTCATGCTAGCGCGCATCCCGGCGAAGTGGAATCACTTCGCCGAAAGGATTCGCGCCAAATCAATATCTTGGAGCAAATCCTTATCGCCAAAGTCTTCAACTTTGGCGGGATTTGCTCTAAGCGGAGACAGATCAATCGTTGAAGCATGACTGCCGTGGCTGAGAAACCCGTCGAAAAGCTGAATGCCAAAGAGGCGGCGAGCGAATTGCAGCGCCTCGCCGCCGAAATCGCCCATCACGACGAGCGCTATCATGGCGAGGACGCGCCCGAGATCTCGGATGCCGATTACGACAAGCTGCGGCTGCGCAACGAGGCGATCGAGGCGCGGTTCCCCGACCTGGTGCGCGATGACTCGCCGTCGCGCCGGGTGGGCTCGACGCCGCAGGCCAGGTTCGGCAAGATCCGCCACCGCGTGCCCATGCTCTCGCTCGGCAACGGTTTCTCCGAGGAAGATGTCCGGGAATATCTCGGCCGCATCCGCCGCTTCCTCAATCTGGGCGAAGAGACCGAGGTCGCCGTCACCGCCGAGCCCAAGATCGACGGGCTGTCGCTGTCGCTGCGCTATGAGAAGGGCAGGCTGGCGCAGGGCGCCACGCGCGGCGATGGGGCGGAGGGCGAGAATGTCACCGCCAATGTCCGCATGGTGAAGGACATCCCCAATCACATCAGCGCGAAAGATTTCCCCGAAGTGTTCGAGGTCAGGGGCGAAATCTATATGACCCACAAGGACTTCGCGCGGATCAATGAGAAACAGATTCAAGCCGGGCAGAAGGTCTATGCCAATCCGCGCAATGTCGCGGCGGGCTCGCTGCGCCAGCTCGATCCGGCGATCACCGCCAGCCGGCCGTTGCATTTCTTCGCCTATGGCTGGGGCGAGGTCGCGAAGCTCCCCGGCGCCACGCAATGGGATGTCATCCAGGCCTTCAAGCGCTGGGGCTTTCCGGTCAATCCGCTGATGAAACTGTGCCGCTCGGCGGACGAGCTACTCAGCCATTATCACGGGATCGAGGCCGAGCGGGCCAATCTCGGCTATGACATCGATGGCGTCGTCTACAAGGTGAACCGGCTCGACTGGCAGGAGCGGCTCGGCTTCGTCAGCCGGGCGCCGCGCTGGGGCCTCGCCCATAAATTCACCGCCGAGAAGGCGATGACCATTCTCGAGGATATCGACATCCAGGTCGGCCGCACCGGGGCGATGACGCCGGTGGCGCGGCTCAAGCCGGTGACCGTCGGGGGCGTCGTCGTCTCCAATGCGACGCTGCACAATGAGGACGAGATCGGGCGCAAGGACATCCGCATCGGCGACACGGTGATCGTGCAGCGCGCCGGCGATGTCATCCCGCAGATCCTGGGGTTCGTTCCGGAGAAGCGGCCAAAGGGTGCGAAGGCCTACAAGTTCCCGGACAAATGCCCGGTCTGCGGCAGCCATGCGGTGCGCGAGGTCAATGAGAAGACCGGCAAGGTCGATGCGGTAAGGCGCTGCACCGGCGGCCTCATCTGCGCGGCGCAGCGCGCCGAGCGCCTCAAGCATTTCGTGTCGCGCAACGCCTTCGACATCGACGGCATGGGCGACAAGGTGATCGAGGAGTTCCTCAGCCTCGATCTCATCGCCTCGCCGCCCGACATCTTCACCCTGGAGAAGCGCAAGGTTCCGATCGACGAATTGGAGGGTTGGGGCGAGACCAGTGCCCGCAATCTCTTCGATGCGATCAATGCGCGCCGCACGATCGCGCTCGACCGCTTCATCTACGCGCTCGGCATCCCGCATATCGGCGAGACCAATGCCAGGCTCCTGGCGCGGGCCTATGGATCGGCCGAAGCCTTGCGCGATGCGATGCGCCTCGCCGCCAGGGGCAAGGAGGAGGAAGCGCATCAGGAGCTCATGTCGCATGACGGCATCGGCCCGATCGTGGCGGAAGCGATCGTCGATTTCTTCGCCGAGCCGCATAATGTCGAGGTGTTCGACAAGCTCCTGTCCCATGTCACCGCGACGCCGCTCGAAGCGGTGCGGCAGAGCCCGGTCTCGGGCAAGACGGTGGTCTTCACCGGCGCGCTCGAGCGCATGACGCGTGAAGAGGCGAAAGCGATGGCTGAACGTCTTGGCGCCAAGGTGGCGGGCTCCGTCTCGAAGAAGACCGATCTTCTGGTTGCGGGGCCAGGCGCCGGCTCCAAGCTCAAGGATGCGCAGAAGCACGGCGTCGAGGTGATCGACGAGAATGAGTGGTTCAACAGGGTAGGCGCGTAGCCCGTCTCACTCTCGCCGCATTGGGCCTGCTTTCTCGCCTCTCAACATCATCGGGGGAATTCCATTGATCAGTGTCGCAAGGACAAGCGGAGCATTCGCGTTCGCCCTTTCATGCCTTTCGGGGACCGGTCAAGCCGCCGGTGATTCCGACAAGATCTCGGCGGCCGTGGACCAGGCCTTTCGACCGCTGATGCAGGAATATGACGTGCCGGGCATCGCGGTCGCCGTGACCGTCGATGGTGAGCGCTATTTCTTCAATTACGGCGTGGCCGCCAAAGATACCAGGAAGCCGGTGACGAAGGACACGCTCTTCGAGCTCGGTTCCGTCAGCAAGACATTCACGGCGACGCTCGGTACCTATGCGGTGATACAAGGCAAGATGTCGCTCGACGATCATCCGAGCCGGCATATGCCGCAATTGCGAGGCGCAGCTGCCGACAAAGCGAGCCTGCTCCATTTCGGCACCTATACTGCGGGCGGGCTGCCGCTGCAGATCCCTAACTCAGTCACCGACAACACCAAGATGGCGGCCTATTTCAAGCAATGGAAACCCGCGACCGCGCCCGGCACGGCGCGGCGCTATTCCAATCCCAGCATCGGCCTTTTCGGATATGTCACGGCGCGGGCGTTAAAGGGCGACTATGCGAGCCTCGTCGAAAGCGAAATCCTTCCCGGGCTCGGCCTGCGGCACAGCTATATCAACGTGCCGAAAGCGGCGATGGCTGACTATGCCTGGGGCTACAACAAGGCCAACAAGCCGGTCAGGGTCAATCCGGGCGTCTTCGGCGCCGAGGCCTATGGCGTCAAATCCTCGAGCGCCGACATGATCCACTATGTCGAGGCCAATATCGGGCCTGATATGCTGGACGCGCCGATGAAGCGGGCCATCGAGGACACCCACATCGCCTATTTCGAGGTTGGGGAAATGACGCAGGGGCTGGGCTGGGAGCAATATCCTTATCCGGTCACGCTCGACCGGCTGCTTGCCGGCAATTCGAGCCGGATGTCGCGCGAGTCCCATGAGGCGACGCCGTTCGTGCCGCCGCGGGCGCCGTCCGGCCCGATGTTCTTCAACAAGACCGGCTCGACCAATGGCTTCAGCTCCTATGTGGCTTTCGTGCCCGAGAGGAAGATCGGCATCGTGATGCTGGCCAATCGCAGCTTTCCCATTCCGGCCCGCATCACGGCCGCTTATGCGGTGCTCAAAGCACTCGAGGGGCGATAGCGGCACCGCAATTTTCTTCAAGCCCTGCCGGAGCGGAATGCTATATTCGGCCCATGCTGCAGATCTCGCCCCGTGACTCGGTCGGTCCTGGCCCGCTTGCGCCGGAGGACGAGACCTATTTCTGGCGTGTCTCGCGGCATGGCGATCTCGACTGCTTCACCGCTACCTTCCGCAAGCACATCTTTCCCCCGCATACACACGAGACCTATGTGATCGGCGTCACGCTCGAGGGCGTGCACAGCTATATGCACAAAGGGGTCAGGGTGCGCTGCGAGGCGGGCACGATCTGCTTCATCAATCCCGCCGAGGTGCATGACGGATCGCCCGACAGCCACGGCTATTCCTACCGGATGACCTATCCGAGCCCGGAATTCCTGACCGCTTTGTTGCGCGCGGAAACCGGAAGACCGGTCGGCGCGCCGCGCTTCAGGACGCCGGGCGTCCATGACCCGGAATTGGCGCAGATGTTCTGCGCCGCGCATCGGGCGCTTGAAGGCAAGGACGAAGCACTTCTCGCCGATGAGAAGCTGATCGGCTTCTATCTGACGGCGATCGAGCGTTATGCCGGCGGCCTGCCGGGCATGATTGCCGCGGGGCAGGAGCCGGACGCCGTGGCACGCATCAAGGACTACCTGATGGCGCATCTGGCCGAGGCCACGGATTTCCAGACCTTGGCCGAGCAGGCGGGCCTCAGCGCCTGGCATCTCATCCGCGTGTTCCGCAAGGCGACGGGTCTCACGCCGCATGCCTGGCTGGTCGACCGGCGGGTGCACCAGGCGCGCGAATTGCTCAGGGCAGGGGAAAGCCCCAGCCATATCGCGGTGCAATGCGGTTTCGCCGACCAGGCGCATCTGACGCGCAGCTTCAAAGCGAGGCTCGGCGTGACGCCGGGGCAATATCGGGCGCTCCTGAATTAAGGCTTTGTTTGCGCATCGGCTTGTCCGAAAACCGCTACACACTTTTCGGGCCGATGCGTGGGGCGCAAATTCCTTCAAGACCGGCTGCAACGGACTCACTAGATACCGCTCTCCTGGAGCGAACCATGTCAAAGACTGCCGTCGAATTCAGACAGGGCGTGATCGATATCTTCCCGGTGATCGCCGCCGCCAGCGTGATTGGCCTTTTGTGGGGCACGCTTGCCGCCGGCAAAGGGTTGTCGCCGCTCGAGACCGGGCTAATGAGCGCCAGCATCTTCGCCGGTGCTGCGCAGTTCGTCGCCATCGAGCTGTGGCAGGACCCGGCACCGTGGTTCTTTCTCACGGTGACAGTGCTCATCGTGAATGTCAGGCACGTGCTGATGGGCGCATCCCTGTCGCGGCACATGGGCAATATTCCCCCGGGCTGGCAGGCGCCGCTTCTTTACATGATGGCGGATGAGAACTGGGCCTTTTCCGAAAGGCGGGCGCTGACCCGGCCTCTGACCATGGCCTATTATCTGGGCCTCGGCCTGCCCATGGTGATCACCTGGACGGTGACGAGCGTCATCGGCGCGCTGGCCGGCGCCTGGCTCAAGGATCCCGCCCTCTATGGATTCGATTTCGCCTTCTCGGCGCTGTTCATCGGCATATTGGCCGGCTTCTGGAAGGGGCCGAAGACCGGCGCCGTGCTGGCGGCGAGCGCCGTCATTGCGGCCGTCGCCAAGCTCACCATTCCGGGCGCCTGGTATATCGTGCTGGGGGGCCTCGCGGGTGTCCTCGTCGCGGTGCTGCTGCATGCGGAGGAAGAGGAGGCCAAGGCCACGTCATGACGCTTCATCTCTCGACCCTGCTCGCCATCATCGGCATGGCGCTCGCCACCTACGCGACGCGTGTCGCCGGCCTCTTCCTGATGCGCCATGTGAATGTGAAGGGCCGCACCAAGGCCGCCTTCGACGCTCTGCCGCCCGCCATCCTGATGGCGGTCATCGCACCCACCATCCTCGCCACCGGCATCGCCGAGACCATCGCCGCGGCGATCACCGCGGGCTCCGCCATGCTGCGCCTGCCGATGATCGTGACCGTCCTCATCGGCATGGTGAGCGTGGTGCTGCTGCGCATGGCGATGTGAGGGGCTTCGCCCCTGCATGCGTGGCTGATCTCCCACGCACCAGTGAATCCGTAACCGCGAGCTGATTCCAACTCACGGGGTGGCCGGATGCCTACCGATAACGCCTTCATCAACGCCCACTGGCGCAGATATTACAACGAAGACAGGCCCCATAGCCACTGGATGAAACTTCAGTGGCAGATCATCCGGCATGGGTATTATGGGACTATCGACGGTCATGTATACTCAAAGGAAGTCGACTCTCGTGGAAACTCTAAAAGAGGCTTACGACAGGTCCAATGAAGAAGCGTGATATCCTGATTGCCCTTGCCTTTATTGGCGCGGCATCAAGCATTGAAGGTGCTCGAGCATCGCAGACTTTCAGAGAAGGCTTTGATATTGGTGACCTCTTCTCCCCGTCGCAGAGCGATGGATCGATCACGGTAACTGGATACTTCCTTGTCGCAATCGCGCTGGAAGAGCTGAAAAAATATCCAGTTTCGTTGGAGAAGCACCGCAGCATCCACGTCTGGCAAACAGATAGATACTATTACGTAGATTTTTCACCCAACGAATTGCATTCGACCATGCATGGACGTTTGCCGACTGACCAGATGGGTATTGAGGTGCAAATTGAAAGAAAAAGCCATGAAGGTTCAGAGTTCCCGAGCTGAATAAGGCATCGCTGATGAGGGCTCGCGCTCAGGAAAATTTCGTCGGTGACAATGATGTTGGGAAATAGTTCGAAGGCTCTTTCTTGGTCGTTTGTGATCATGTATGAGTTGCGCTTGGACTGCCCTCATCCGAAATTGCCGACTGATGATCCTGGCGTGGACTTGGACATTCCAGGAGATGGTGATGAAGTTGCGTCGGCCGCGCAATCAGCTGTAAGCAATCCTAAAAGCTACTTTGGGTACTATGGAACATCCTATGGCAGGGTCTATTCAAAGGAGACGAATAGCTCCCAAACATCAGGTAAGAGGCTGACGAGGGTGCGATGAGGATCAGATATTTGGTACCATCGATAATGGTTCTGCTTGCTGCGATCGGTGATATTAGTGATCTTTCCGCACGACAAGCTATTACGAAGGGATTTGATGTTGGTGATTTATATGAGCCCAACTGGGGCGAAGGTGGAATTACGCCGCAAGCACTCGATGTCATCAAAATTGCGCTCAAAGAACTTGAAAAATACGAGGTTTCGTTCGAAAAATATCGCAGTGTCCATGTTTCGCGTTCAGTAAAGTATTTCTATGTGCTCTTTTCGCCCAATGAGCTGAATTCTACGGCGAGTGGGCGTTCGACTGATGAACAGCTGATGATACAGGTGCAGATTTCTAGAGCTACAATGCAGATAATGGGATCTCGTGCTGAATAGGTTAGATGGGATTTTCGGTGGCTGTGTTGGACTGCGCCCGGGAATCACAAATTTCGGTGACAGGGATTTCGGTAACAGTGCTGGACTGCACCCCTTGAATGAGACACGGTAATTTCGGTTACAGGTATCCCAAGGAGGATGACCCGCGCCGAAGAGAAGCAGAAATTTAGGTGATGGCGCACTTAATAAAATGCACTGTCACCGAAATTCTGGTAGCTTCCTCAATGGCTTCATTTCCAATGCCGTCGGTGCTGCATCGGGTATGGTATCAAATGCGATCTCGCAAGGGAACATAATTGCTGACACATTGATAGTGGGTATCGCTGGCGGAACTGCATCCGTACTTACAGGGGGTAAGTTTGCTAATGGCGCGATTACCGCAGCTTTTGCAAATCTATGGAATAAATGCGCTGCGCAGCAATGTACAATTGGTGAGAAGGCTAACGCGATTGTGAATGGTGCCTATTCGATATTCCCCGGTGTAGGCAATGCGCTGCGTTTCATGGCGCGAGGTATAGGACTCTTTGGAGCCGAAGAAAGGCTGAAATGGGAACAAGAAGGAAAAGCAGTCGATTATATTGCGAAGCAAATGGCTGAGGATCCAAAGTTCCGCGAGGAGGTTATGTCGAAACTGAGAGTGGGCTATGATGCTTTCGAGACGGAAAATCAGGAGCTCTATTACTTTTTGGGTGGCCGAGCTGTTATGGGGACTATTACCCGATTAGGACCTGCAGCTATAATTGGTAGTACGACACGTGCTGTCGAAGATGCTCGCGACCTCGTGATTAATCATCCGAAAGAGGCTGCAGTGTATTTGTTAAAGCACGGAGTGATTGGGGCGCCAAAGTGAAAGAGGAGCATAACGGCCTTCCGAAAATTGAACGCTCGAGATCCATGTTTTTTTATGTCGCTATCGCCCTAGTCGCTGCGATACTTACCTATACGATAGCCGCCTTCCTTTGGAAGAACTATCCGCTCCAGTCTATTTTTCTCTTTGCTTTGTATGTTTTCGGCGGAGTAGCGTTCACTGGATGGAAGTCTTCCATACAGATCGCGTCCTCCGTTGGCGTTCTATGTGGCGTTTTCACGTTCTTTTTTCTTGTTAGCTCGTGAGAGGTTTCATCAATCGGCGATTTCGGTGACAGTGCATTTAACTCCCATCGATTTCGGTTGACTCCCAAGGATCTTGAGCTGACGGCAGCTGTCGATGACAGCGCACTTAAATTAAATGCACTGTCACCGAAATTCCATGCGCCTTGAAAGCCCTGATCCAGCCGTACAAAGCCTTGCGCGTCACCCCCAGATCGCGCGCCACTGGCCAAACGCCCTCACCGCGTTCGACCCGTTTAATCGCCTTGACCTTGAACGCTAGCGGATATTGGCCGCTCTTCGATTTGCTGCTTCTCTTCAGCACAGGCCGTCCTCCTTTGGGATACCTGTAACCGAAATTACCGTGTCTCACTCAAGGGGTGCAGTCCAGCACTGTCACCGAAATTCTAATTAAGTGCACTGTCACCGAAATTGCCAATGGTGGTAATCTTCGTCATGGTGGATGGCTCCTCAGATGGATCTTACAACGGACCCATCTTGGCACATCAGATGCCGCTGGCGGGCGCCGTCCACCACATCACCGAAATTGCGAAAAAGGTAGGGGAAATTACTCCAGCCAATACACAAAGCGATCCAGACCTGTTCGAAAAACAGTCGACCCATATAGGATCTTTCCGTCTTCCGGATTGGGTGAAATTAACCTGGTAAGTATACACATCCCCTGAAGTTCGGGTCGATTGGACGTCCGATAGTCACCGATCATGTAGTCAAAGCTCCACGGTACACTGCCGACTTCGGTCATATGTTCTGCGTGATACCGTTTGAGTAGAGTCCCAACGGACGCAATGGTCCGCTCCTTGTCGCCGACTTCTGGCTTCTCTTTCCGTCGATCTTTCATGACCTCGGATTCTGAAGTTATAGGTAGCCCTTCCAAGAAAGCGGAGACGAGGGCGAGCATTTCATCGTTTGGCTCAAGAAAAAAGACAGGAAGTTCGTCATTCAGAGTATTGTTCATCTGCGGCAAGTTCCTTGAGGCCCCAAAATATATACAGCGCCCAAGACCGGACTAAAAAATCGACAGCTTCCCGAGAGCGAAACACGTAATTTCGAATTTCGGTGGGTGGGACGAGAGCTCTCATCCGGCCTCTCGCCTTCGCGAAGCTGAGAACTTCGCTTTGGCGGAGCAAGGACGGCCATCTTCTCCCATGCTTCGCACGGGAGAAAGGGAAAGCCGGAGGGGTGGCTCTCTATCAACCAACCGGCCCGCAGGCCTGTTTCAGCCAGGCCAGATCGGCGCCCTCCAGGAAGGCGCCGATCTCGCGCTCGACGCGGGCGTGATAGGCGTTGAGCCAGGCGAGCTCTTCGGGACTGAGCAAGCCGGGTTCGATGAGCCTTCGGTCGATCGGGCACAAAGTGAGGGTCTCGAAGGACATCATTGGGCGCTCGCCGCCCTGAATGGCCTCGGCCTCGCGCACGAGAATGAGATTCTCGATGCGGATGCCATACTGGCCTTCCTTGTAATAGCCGGGCTCGTTGGAGAGGATCATGCCGGGCTCGAGCGGCGTCCTGTCCGACTTGTTGATGCGGGCAGGGCCCTCATGCACAGAGAGGTAGCTTCCGACGCCATGGCCGGTGCCGTGATCGAAATCGAGGCCCGCCATCCATTGCGGCTGGCGCGCCAGCACATCGAGCTGGCTGCCGCAGGTCCCCTTGGGAAAGCGGATGCGCGACAGAGCGATCATGCCCTTGAGCACGCGGGTGAAGCGATCCTTCATTTCTGCCGTGGGCTCGCCGACAATGATGGTGCGGGTGATGTCGGTGGTGCCGTCCTGATACTGGGCGCCCGAGTCGATGAGATAGATATCGCCTTTCTTCAAGGGCAGCGCCGTCGCCTTCGACACGCGATAATGCGGAATGGCGGCATTGGGGCCGACGCCCGATATCGAATCGAAGGACAGGTCCTTCAGCATGCCGCCTTCATTGCGGAACCAGGCGAGCCTGGTGGCGACGCTGACCTCGTCCTCGCCGCCTTTGGGCGCTGCCTGATCGAGCCAGCACAGGAAGCGCGACATGGCGACGCCGTCGCGCTTCTGCGCGGCGCGGGCGCCTTCCTGCTCGACCGCGTTCTTGCGCGCCTTGGGCAGCATGCATGGGTCCTTGGCGGGGACGATCTCGGCGCCGGCGCCCGCCAGCACGGCGCGAATGCGCTCCGGCGCCCAGTCGGGATCGATCTGGACGCGCGCTTTCTTCTCGCCCAGTTGGGCGAGCGAGGCTTCGATCTCCTGCGGCGCGCGCAGGCGCACGATGCCCTTGAGATGGGCGGCCACATCTTCCGGCAGTTTGGTCTGGTCGATGAACAGTTCGGCCTCGCCGTCGCGGCGCAGGATGGCATAGCTCAGCACCACCGGCGTATAGGCGACATCGCCGCCGCGGATATTGAAGGCCCAGGCGACGGAATCGGGCTGCGTCAGCACCACCGCATCGGCGCCTGACTTTTCGAGGCTCTTCGCCACATCGGCGAGCTTGTCCCTGGAGCTCCTGCCGGAGAACTGCGTCGGCTGCACCGAGACCGGCTTCATCGGCCGCTTCGGCTGGTCGGTCCAGATCGCATCGAGCGGGTTGCTGTCGAGGGCGACGAGCCTGGCGCCCGCTTTGGCGACGGCCTTCTCGAAGCGGGAGACCTGGTCGGCGGTCATCAGCCACGGGTCATAGCCCAGGACTTCGCCGGGCTTCAGTTCCTTCTCCAGCCAGTCGGCCGGCGGCTCCTCGACGAGATGGCGCGGGGCGAAGATCCCGGTATCGACCTGCTTGCGCACCTGGATCGTGTAGCGGCCATCGACGAAAATGGCGCCCCGGTCCTTCATCAGGATGGCAAGGCCCCAGGAGCCGGCGAAGCCCGTCAGCCAGCGCAGCCTTTCGGCATAGGGCGCCACATATTCGCCCTGGAACTCGTCCTGGCGGGGGATGATGAAGCCGTCGAGATGGCGGCGGTTGAGCTCCTCGCGCAGGCGCGTCACGCGCTCGGGCGAGAGATGACCTTCGGAAACGTCGTCGAATGACTGAAACATGGGCGCATCTAAGGGAAAGGGCAGGGATCTGTCAAAGCAGGCCGGCGCCGGGCCGTACCACTGATGCGAGGCCCGTTTCCTTCTGCGCCGCGATCCTGTAGAGCGGAAAAGCCGCGGGGCACGCGACTCACATTTCGGGATAGCGGCAGATATGAAGACAAGACCGCCGGTCGACCAGGACCTGCTGGCCGTCATCGGGCCCGATGCGATCATCGAGGCCAAGAGGCGGCTGGCGATGCTCGACACGATCGCCTATGCGGCGACGCTGGTGGTGCCGGGCGGCTGGCGCGACCATGTCAAGGACTTCCTCAAGCGTCTCGGCCGGGCGACCGAAGTGAGCCGGGTGACCCTGTTCGAGCTGCATCAGGGACCTGAGGGCCACAGGGTGCAATCCTGCCGCTTCGACTGGGCCGATCACGGTCTTTCCCCGCTCAGCGAGGATCCGCGCTACCAGGGCATGCCGATCTCGGATGGCGATGACCCGGCGCATCTGGGCGAATGGGCGCAGAAGCGCGAGCGCGGCGAGATCGTGCAGGCGCGCCTCAGCGACACGACCGGCTATACGCGGCAGGTGTTTCTCGAGCATGGCACCTTGTCCTTCATCTCCGTGCCGATCATGGTGCGGCGCAAATGGTGGGGCTTCCTCGGCTTCGACGACTGCAAGGAGGAGCGGCGATGGAGCAAGGAAGACATCCATGTGCTGAAGACCGCCGCCGCCCTCATCGCCGGCGCCATCGAGCGCGAGCAGTCTGACGAGAAGGTGAGGCTGTCGGAAGAGCGCTATGCGCTGGCCGCGCGCGGCGCCAATGACGGGCTGTTCGACTGGGACATCGCGACGGACAAGACGTTCTTCTCGCCCCGCCTGCATGAGGTGCTGGGGCTGGCGCCCGAAAGCCTGGGCGAGGGGTTCGATGCGCTGATCAACCGCTTCGTGAAGTCGGACGGCGATTTCCTGCGCGCCACCTTGCGGCATAAATTCGAGCGGCGTGAGGAGACCTTCGATCTCGAATGCCGGCATGAGCCGCGTCCCGGCGCCACCCAGTGGATCGTCATGCGCGGCCTCATCGTCTATGGCAAGGAGGGGCCGCGGCGCGTGGTGGGGGGCCTGCGCGACGTGACGCGGCAGATGGAAGTGCAGAAGCGCTTGAGCGAAGCCGAGCGCAAGCGCGCCAATCTGGCGCGCTATTTCTCGCCCAATATGGTGGACGGCCTGATGCAGTCGGGCGGCAGGCTCGATGAGGCGCGCACCCAGCGCGTGACCGTGCTGTTCGCCGATATCTGGGGCTATACGTCGATCAGCGCGGCCATGCCGCCGATGCAGGTGATGGCGCTGTTGCGCGAATTGCTCAGGATGTTCGAGAAGGCGATCTTCGCCCATGGCGGGACGCTCGACAAATTCTTAGGCGACGGGCTGATGGCGACCTTCGGCACGCCGCGGACCGGCGAGCGCGATGCCGCCAATGCGCTGGCCTGTGCGGCGGCGATGGCGGATGCGATCTCGCGCTGGAACGCCAAGCGGCGCGAGAACGGCCTCAAGCCGCTCTATCTCGGCATCGGGCTGCATCACGGCGATGTGGTGCTGGGCGATATCGGCAGCGAGCGGCGCATGGAATTCGCGGTCATCGGCGACACGGTCAATGTGGCGAGCCGCATCCAGGAAATGACGCGCGCCCTCGACATCGCCATCCTGGCGAGCGACGGCGTGGTCCAGGCGGCCCGCGCCGAAGCCGGCGAGGCGGCGATCAAGGAATTCACCGACCGCGGCGAGCATGAATTGCGCGGCCGCACCGGCAAGATCAGGCTGTGGAGCCGGGCGGCGGACAAGTAAGGCGATCGGGACGTTTTACCCTCGCCCTGCAAGCGAAGCGCAGCGGGGAGAGGGAAGGGGCCCGCCGCGCAGCGGCGGGAAGGGTGAGGGGCAACGGACGGTGCAAAGCTGCCTCATCCTCTTGATCGAATACTTGTTTCTAATCTGCGATAGGCCCCTCACCCTCCCATTGCTGTGCAATGGGCCCCTCCCTCTCCCCGCTGAAGCGGGGCGAGGGTAAGTAGTTACTTCTTCACGATGCGGCCTTCGACAGAGGGTGAGATCGTCTTGCGGGCGGTGACATAGGCCATCAGGTCATTGGCCATCAGCTTGGCGTCACGCACGGTGAGCAGGGGCTTTGCTTCCCGGAACACCACATAGCCGTCGCCGCCATTGGCCATGAAATCATTGGTGGCGAGGGTGTATTTCGCATTGACGTCGAGCGGCTTGCCATTGGCCTCGACCGCGACGACGCGTTGGCCTTTAGGCTTGCCCGCATCATATTCGACCTTGAGGCCCGAGACCTGCGGAAAGCGGCCGCCGCCATCCTCGATCTCGCTGAAGCCGTTCTCGAGGGCCGCGAGAAGGGTGGCACCGGAGACCTGCAGCTTCATCGTGCGGTTGCCGAAGGGAAGCTCGGTCAGCACATCCTTGCGCGTCAAGGCGTGGCCCGCCGGATATTCCTTGTTGCCGCGCAAGCCGCCGCCATTGGTGATGGCGACATCGGCATTGACGGCTTCGCGCAGCGCATCGGCGACGAGATTGCCCATGGCGGCTTCGCCGGTGCGCACCGTGGCGCGGCGCGAATCGAGCGCCGTCGTCGTGGTGCCGATGGCGACATCGAGCTCCTTCGCCAGCATCGCGGCGAGCTCATCCGTCCTGGCCTTGGTCTCGGGATCGGGCGTCACGTCCCTGGTATCGATCACCCGGAAGCTCGGACGCCATTTGACGGTCCGCTTGCCGTCCTTCTCGGAGATGTCGAAGGCGATATCGGCGATGGTTACGAAATCGGCCTGCTCATAGGATTCCATCATGGCGGTGCGGCCGTCGTAGTTGATGAGCAGATCCTGGTCATGGCCGGTCATGATCAGATCGAAGAGGCGGCTGTCATACATCGCGCGGTCCTCGGCGTGACCCGAATGGGTGAGGGCGACGACGAAATCGGCGCCCTGGTCGCGCAACTCCCTGGCCTTGGCGAGGCCTGTCTCGAGCGCATTGGCGATCTTGAGATTGCCGGGGCTCGAGGCGTGATAGCTCTCATCCGACGTCAAGCCGACGATGCCGATCTTCACCGGCCCGCGCTCGATCATCAGCGTGTCGGTGAAGTCCTTGACGGGCTTGCCCTCGGCATCGCGCAAATTGGCGGCGATGAGCGGGAATTTCGCCTCGCTCATGCGCTTGAGGAAGATATCGGGGCCGAAATCATATTCATGGTTGCCGGGCGTGAAGGCGTCGGGCGGCACCAGATTGGTGAGCATGATCGTATGCTCGCCCTTGTCGAGGCCGGAGAGGAGGGAGGGCGAGATCATGTCGCCGGCATGGCCATAGACGACATGACCGCCCTTGGCGCGCTCGGCGCTGACCACCGCATTGAGGCGGGCAAAGCCGCCGCGCTCGCCCGAGCCTTCGAATTTGTCGATGTCATTGGTCTGGATGAAGGTGATGGTGACCTGCTCGGCGAAGGCGGTCATCGAGGCCAGACACATCAGCGCCATGGCACATACAAGCTTGGACAGGGATCGCATGGGGGACTCCGGGTGAGTTGGGCCGTGCAATGAACGGGTCGGTCCCCATTTCTGGCAGGTTTCATCACTCAGATGAAGCGGGAACGACGCTTGCGCTTGACCCGGCAAGCCATTGAAGATACTATCATAAAAATAGAAAATAATTTCTACTGAGTAGAAAATGGGAAAAGAAGCAGAACGTCACGTCCAGTCGGTGGCTTCGGCCCTGCGCATCCTCGAGGCGTTCGACCGCGATCAGGGGCTGACGCTGAAAGATCTGTATGAGCGCACGGGCCTCAACCGCAGCCGAATCTTGCGCTTCGGGGGCACTTTGCAGGCGCAGGGCTATCTGGAGTTCAGCGAGGCGGTAGGCCGCTATACGCTCGGCCCCAAGGTGTTCGGTCTCGGCCGGCTGGTGCAGAGCCGCTATGCCGAGATCGCCAACCTGGTTCGCCCGTCCCTGACCCGGCTCGCGCAAGCGAGCGGCGACACGGCCTTCTATTCGGTGGTGCAGGGCCTCGACCGGCTGGTGCTGGCGCATTGCGAATCGACCGAAGGGGTTCGCTTCGTCATCCCGGAAGGACAGGTGCGGCCGCTCTATGCCGGCGCGACGGGGAAGGTGCTGCTGGCCTTCGGACCGGAAAGCCTGCGCCGGCAAATACTGGATGCGACCGTCCTGGCGCGTCTTGCCACGCCGAAATCGATCGATGTCGAAAAGCTGGCAACGGATCTGAAGGACATTGCCGCCGCAGGCTTCGCGGTCAGCCGCGGCGAGGCCACGGCGCATGGCTTTGCGGTGTCCGTGCCCGTGATCGTCGGCGGCAATCTGATGGGTGCACTTTCGATCGCAGGCCCGCTCACCAAGCTGACCGGCACGCTGGCAGAAAGCCATGTCGCCCTTCTGCGCGAAGAAGGGCTGCTGATGGAGCCGCTGATCGCGAATATCGGAATCATTTCCGAGATCGACTGAAACAGACAAACAATGGAGACAGCAGAATGTCGAAGCCCCTCGAGCAGGAATATGAAGAATACAAGAAGGCCGGCCGCATCTGGGGGCAGGTGCCGCTCGAACGGATCAGCAAGATCAAGCTGGAGCGCGCCTCGAAGAAAGCCATCGAGGAATTCAAGGCGATCGATGACCTGACAACGACGGTTTCCGACATCCTCGATTCACTTGGCCTGAGGGCCGCGGTCGCGGGTTCCTTCATGAAGCCGCTGCAGAGCGGCAAGACCATGGTTGGAACCGCCGTCACCGTGCGCAGCATTCCCGAACGCAAGACGCCGACGCAGGGCTATGCCGACAAGGACTTCATCAAGATGTCGACGCGCGAATCCTATTATCTGGGTGAGCCCGGCGACGTGCTCATCTGCGATTTCGGCGGCAATCTCGATGTGTCGAACATGGGCGGCCAGTCCTGCACCGTGGCGAAATCCATGGGTTTCGTCGGCGCGGTGGTCAATGGCGCGGTGCGCGATGTCTCCACCATTCGCTCGCTCGAATATCCCGTCTGGTCCTCGGGGGTGACGCCGATCACCGGCAAGTTCCGTATGGAAGCGGTCGAGCTCAATGGCCCGGTCACGGTCCATGACGTGGCGGTCTATCCGGGAGATCTAGTCGTCGCCGATGATTCCGGCGTCTGCTTCATTCCGCTCGAACATGTCGAGACCGTTCTCGCCAAAGTGAAGTCCGTCGAGGCCGAGGAGGCGACGATGCGCGATCTCATCAACTCCAGGCGCCCGCTCGATGAGCTGCGCCCGCTCTATCGTAAGCGCTATTCGTGAGGCCGAGCCGGCGGCGGGCCGCGCGCCAGCCGCCCGCATGTTTGAAGGACAACGGAAGATGATGAGACTTTTGCGCCATCCGGAAGTCCTGGCCGGCTTGCTGTTCATCATTCTGGGCAGCGCCTTCCTAGCCGTTTCGGCCGGCTATGAGGCCGGAACTGCGCGCGAAATGGGCCCCGGCTATTTTCCTCGGCTGCTCAGCATCGTGGTGATCGTCCTCGGCCTGGCGCAGATCATCCATGCCACGGCAAAATCGCAAGGCCGCGAGGCTGCCGGGAGGCTCAATTTCCATTGGCGGCCCGCGCTCCTAGTGCTTGGCGGCATGGCGCTGTTCGCGCTGATGCTCAACAGCCTAGGTCTCATCCTCGCCACCCTGGCGCTGGTCGTGGCAGCAGGCTTGGCGGTTCCCGGGCGGCGGCTCGAGATTGCCATCACCGCCGTTGTCTTGGCTGCCTTCAGCGCGCTCGTCTTCGTGAAGGCGCTGGGCGTCCAGATGCCTCTGTGGCCGGAGGGTTTCTAGTTGGATCTGTTCTCCCACCTCGCGACCGGATTCAGCGTCGCCGTCTCGCCCATCAATCTTCTCTACTGCCTGTTCGGCGTAACGGTGGGCACGCTGGTCGGAATCCTGCCCGGTATCGGTCCCATCGCCACCATGGCGATGCTGCTGCCCATCACTTTCGCGCTCGATCCGGTCTCGGCGCTGATCATGCTCGCCGGCATCTATTATGGCGCCCAATATGGCGGATCGACCGGCGCCATCCTGCTCAAGCTGCCGGGCGAATCTTCCGCCGTCATCACCACGCTCGACGGTTACCAGATGGCGAGGAAGGGGCAGGCCGGGCATGCCTTGTCGATTGCCGCCATCGGCTCGTTCTTCGCCGGCACGGTCGGTACCTTGCTGCTCGCCGCCTTCGCGCCGCTTCTCGCCAAGGTCGCGGTGCAGTTCGGCGCAGCGGAATATTTCTCGCTGATGATTCTCGGACTCGTGGCGGCGATCGTGCTGTCCTCCGGACCTTTGCTGCGCGCCTTGTCGATGGTCGTCCTCGGCATGCTGTTCGGTCTTGTCGGCGCCGACATCAATTCGAGCGTCGACCGCTTCACCTTCGGCTTGCCGGAATTGTCCGGCGGCATCAATTTCGTCGTCGTGGCGCTCGGCCTGTTCGGCATCGCCGAGATCCTCACCAATCTCGAAAATCCGGAAGAGCGGCGGCTGGTGTCGGACAAACTGACCGGCCTGTGGCCCGACTGGGCGGTGCTGCGGCAGGCGGCGCCAGCGATGCTGCGCGGCTCGGCGCTCGGATCCGTGCTTGGTGTCCTTCCCGGCGGCGGCGTGACGATGGCGTCATTCGCTTCCTATGCGGTCGAGAAGAAAGTCGCAACCAATCCGGGCCGCTTCGGCCATGGTGCGATCGAGGGCGTCGCCGGGCCCGAATCCGCCAACAATGCGGCGGCGCAAACCTCCTTCATCCCGCTGCTGACGCTCGGCATTCCCTCGAATGGCGTCATGGCCATGATGATGAGCGCCATGCTCATCCACAATATCCAGCCCGGCCCGCAGGTGATGACACTGTCGCCCGACCTGTTCTGGGGGCTCATCGCCTCGATGTGGCTCGGCAACCTCATCCTGGTCATCCTCAACCTGCCGCTGATCGGAATCTGGGTCAGGCTGCTGCGCGTTCCCTATCGCATCCTGTTTCCGGCCATCGTGCTGTTCTGCTGCATCGGCCTCTACAGCGTCCAGACCACCGTCTTCGACATCTTCTTCGCCATCGTCTTCGCGCTTCTGGGCTATGCTTTCGCCAAGCTCAGATGCGAGACCGTTCCCTTCCTGCTCGGCTTCATCCTGGGGCCGATGCTGGAAGAGAATCTGCGTCGGGCGATGCTACTCTCGCATGGCGATCCGTCGGTCTTCGTAACCCGGCCGCTTTGCGCCTTCATGCTGTTCCTGGCGGCGGGGCTTCTCCTGATCGCCGTCATTCCCACCATCCGCCGCAAAAGAAGGGAAGCGTTTCAGGAAGGCTGAAGGCCAGCGGCGGGCTGAGAACCATCAAAGATCGATCCAAGGGAGGATATGAGATGAGTATTGCCAAAAAACTGCCAGTCACCCGTCGCCATGCGAGCGCGATGCTGGGAACATTCTTCCTGACCCTGGCCGCGGGCGGTGCCCAGGCGCAGGACTGGAAGCCGGATCGCCCGGTGACGCTGATCGTTCCCTCCGCTCCCGGCGGCGGCCATGACAACAATGCGCGCATCCTGGCGAGCGTCATGGAGAAATATGCCGGGCAGGTGATCACGATCATCAACCAGCCGGCGGGCGCCGGCGTCGTCGCCTATAATGACATGATGAAGGCGAAGCCCGACGGTCTGACGATCGGTCAGGTGTCGGTCTCGATCGTCTCCGATCAGTTCCGCATCAATGGCGTCATCTACAACAAGGACACCTATGCCTATCTGGGTCAGATTTCGGCCGACCAGAATGTCCTTGTGGTGAAGGCCGATGGTCCATATGGCAAGATGGATGTGCGGCAGTTCCTTGCTGCGGCAAAGGAAAATCCCGACGCGATCGCCTTCGGCGTCTCCGGCAACTGGACCAATCACGACTATACGCGTTTTCAGATCGAGGAAGCCTCAGGCGCCAAGTTCCTGCGCGTGCCGATCAAGGGCGGGAGTCAGATCGTGCTGTCTATGCTGTCGGGCGATGTGCATGCCGGCGCCCTCTATCCATCCGAGATCAAGGCGCAAGTGAGCGCCGGCGCCCTCAAGATGCTGGCCCATAATGGCAGTGCGCCGCTCGAAAGCTGGCCCGATGTGCCAAGCTTCACATCCTTCGGGCTTGCCGTGAATCTTGAGATCTGGCGGGCCTTGGTCATGCCTCAGGATACGCCTGAGGAGATACTGGCCGGGTGGCGCAATATCCTGGCGCAGACCATGGCGGATCCCGACATCAAGGCGGGCTATGCCAAAGCCGGCATCGGCTATGCCTATCGCGATGCTGCCGACACGGCGAAGCTCGTCGCCGATGCCGAAGTGGCCTATAAGGACATCTCGGCCAAAGCGGGCGTGACGAAGGAGTAAAGCACATGAGTTACGTCCAGGTCGCCGGCTTCACTGATCTGTGCGACCTGGCGGATTCATAGGCCGCCTCGACCAAAGCATAGGTCTTGAGGTTGTCCTCGCCCGACGTATCGGCGGCCAGCCCGTCGCGGAAGCGCTCGAACATGTGGCGGCTGGTGTGGAGCACCGCTTCCTGCGACACGTGCCAGGGCCTCGAGGTCCAGGCGAGGAGGGGGCCGCCGATCGCTTCCTCAAAGCTCAGCCCATGGGTGGTGACCGTCATCTTCTCGCCCCTGGTCACGATGATCGAGCCGCCATCGCCTTCGATCTCGAGCAGCGTTTCGGGAAAGGGATCATCGCCGCGTCTGGCGGCATAGGTCGCCTCGACGACCGAGACAGCGCCCGATGCATGGCGCATCATGATGGTGGCGGTGTCCTCGGCCTTGATCTTGGGGTTGCGCTTCTGCGTCTCGCAGCTCAGATGATCCACTTCGCCGAGAAAATAGCGCGCCAGATCGAGGACATGGATGCCGACATCCTGGATCACCAGCCTGTCCTCCTCGGCGAGATAGGGCTGGCCGCGATAGACGTCGAAGCCGGTGCGCCAGGAGAGCCTGGCCCAGGTCGGCCGGCCGATCGTTCCCTGATCCAGCACCTTCTTCACCTGGCGCATGCTGGTGGCGAAGCGGAAATTCTCGTGAATGGCGAGCCAGGCCTTGTGCCGGCGTGCCGTGTCGACGATGGCGACGCATTCTTCCCAGCTGGGCGCCAGCGGCTTCTGCACGATGGCGCCGATACCGCGCTCGGCCGCGATGGCGGCCAGCGCCTGATGGGTGTCCATGCGGGTGGCGATGTCGACAAGCTCGATCCTCACCTCATCCAGCATCTTCGCCATGTCGGTGAACCAGGGTACGCCGAACTGGCTGCCTGCCGCTTTCGCCCTGGCGGGATCGCGGTCGCAGACGGCGCTGAGGAGAGCGCCCTCCGGCCTGAGGTCGGACCAGGCATGGAGATGGTTCTGGGCATAGAAGCCGCAGCCGACAATGCCCACAGCCACATTTTTCCGCTCTCCCATCAGCCCGATCTCCTCTTCCGCGGTATGACAGCCTAACATGCTGATTGCCAGACACCCCCAAGTCAACTAGGCTTTGCAGGTCCGGGGACATCCCGGTGAACGCCAAAATAGGCGAATTGGGAGGAAATCCATGAAAATCGTGACGCGTGCAGCGGCCGCGGCCCTTTTGCTGGGGACGGCAGTGACCATGTCGGCCTTCGCCCAGGACAAGGTCACCATCGGCTATTCGGCGCCGGGCCTCGTCGGCGCCCAGGCGCAGATCCAGGCCGGGCTGGTGAATGCCGGCAAGGCCAAGAGCTGGGAAGTCATCACCACCACCTCAGGCGGCGATGCCCAGAAGCAGCTCAATGACATCAATGATTTCATCGCGCAGAAGGTCGCCGCGATCGTCGCCGTTCCCGATGATTCCGCCGGCGTCTGCCAGGCGGTCAAGGCGGCGAAGGAAGCCAATATTCCCTTCTACACCATCGACCGGGCGCCGCAGGGCTGCGAGATCGACATGGTGGTGCTGTCGGACAATTATCTCGCCGGCAAGCAGTCGGGCGAGGCGACGGTCGACTATCTCAAGAGCAAGCACGGCGCGGCCAAGGGCAAGGTGCTGGAGATCACCGGCAATCTGGCACAGAACGTGGCGCAATTGCGCGGCGGCGGCTTCAATGACGTGCTGAAGCAATATCCCGATATCCAGGTCATCACCAAGGTGGGCGACTGGGATTCCGCCAAGGGCGTCGACATCGTGCGCGACGTGGCCTCGACCGAAGCCGATCTCGATGCGGTCTACATGCATTCGGACTGCGTCTATGCGGCGGGCACGGTGCAGACGCTGAAGGAAGTCGGCAAGGACGCGGCGGCGGGCGACAAGGCCCATATCTATCTGGCCGGCGTCGATGGCTGCCTCGGCACGCTCGACCTCATCCGCTCAGGCTCGTTCGATCAGTCCTCCAACCAGCCCATTCCCGATTTCGGCGTGCTCGCCGCCGACTTCATAGAGAAGAAGCTCAAGGGCGAGGCGGTCGCCCCCTCGACCATCGAGAAGGAAGGCGCCTTGTGGTCGCCGGCCCGCCTCGAGAAGGCCGATGTCGGCCTGCAGCTCTTCCTCGCCACCACATCGGTCGGCAAGGCGAATGTCGATGACGAAAGACTGTGGGGCAATATCGAGAAGAAGATGGGCGCGCAGTAATCTCCACCGACTGAAGCCTTCAAAATCGTTCCCCTTCTCCCGCGCGTAGCGTGGGAGAAGGTGCCCGAAGGGCGGATGAGGGCTCTTTCTTCTGCTGCGCGTTGCAGATCGGGATCAATGCAATATTCAGATGCATGCAGTATACCTTTTACGTTGCTTGAGAGATACAAAGAAGAACCCTCACCCGGCCTTCGGCCACCCTCTCCCATTGCTTCGCAACGGGCGAGGGGGAAACGTTGCGAAACCTAGCGGGATGGACCAATTGCACCGAACCGCGGCCGGCTTATCGAATACAGATTTCTCAAGCGCACAAGACAGGGCGGCGACATGAGCGACACGCCAGAGGTCGAGCTTCGCGGGATCATCAAAGACTTTCCGGGCGTGCGGGCGCTGGACGATGTGTCCTTCACGGTCGCTCCCGGCGAGATCCATGCGCTGGTCGGCAAGAACGGCGCCGGCAAATCGACACTGATGCATATACTGACCGGCCTCTATGCGCCGGATTCGGGCGAGATCCTGTTCCGCGGCAAGCCGCATGACCGGCTCACCACGGCGGCGGCCAAGGCTGCCGGCATCGCCATCGTTTCCCAGCATGCGAAATATGTGCCGGGCCTTTCCATCGCGGAAAACATCTTTGCCGGGGCCCTGCCGCTGAAGCGCGGCGGCTTCGTCGACTGGGCGCGCATGAAGCGCGAAGCCGCCATGCGGCTTGAGCGTTTCGGCCTCGATCTCGACGTCACGAGGCGCATGGAGGAGACCTCCGTCGCCGAGCGGCAGATGATCGAGATCGCCCGGGCGCTGTTCGCCGATGCGCGCGTCGTCATCCTCGATGAGCCGACGGCACCCTTGCCCAAGCATGACGTGACGAGGCTGTTCGGCTTCGTGCGGCGCCTCCGGGACGAGGGTGCCTCCTTCATCTATATCTCGCACTATCTCGAGGAAATATTCGATGTGGCGGATCGGGTCACGGTGATGCGCAATGGCCGCGTCACCGGCACCGCCAATATCGCCGATATCACCCAAGCGGAGCTGATCCGGCTCATCAGCGGCGTCGATGTCGAGCGCTACCGCAGGCCGCCCGCTGCCGCGGGCGCCGCGGTGCTGGAGCTTCGGGGCTTGAGCCGTCCGGGACACTACAGCGATATCGACATCAGCTTCCGTTCGGGCGAGATCGTGGGCCTGACAGGCCTCGAAGGCAGCGGCCCGGGCGCCCTGGTGCGCGGCCTGTTCGGCCTGGAGCCTCAGGGGCAGGGCCGCATGTCGATCGATGGCAGGCCCTATGCGGCGGAAAGCCCGGTCGCGGCGCTGCGCCAGCGGCTTGCCTATCTGCCGCGCGACCGGCATGGGCTCGGCATCATCGGCATCCGCTCGGTCAGGGACAATATCTCGCTCTCGATCCTCGCCAAGCTCCAATCCATGCTGGGCCTGATCGATGCAAGACGCGAGGACGCGCTGGTCAGGGATTATATCGCCCATCTCGGCATCAAGACCCCGTCGGCCCGCACGCATGTGGAAAATCTCAGCGGCGGCAACCAGCAGAAAGTCGTGGTGGCAAAGCTCGCGGCGACGGAACCCCGCATGCTGTTCCTCGACGAGCCGACGCAAGGCGTCGATGTCGAAGCCAAGGTCGAGATCCTGCGCATCATCGACGATCTGAGCAAGCGCGGGGTCGCCGTGGGCGTCGTCTCCGACGAGCTCAGTGAGCTCATGGACATATGTGACCGCATCATCGTGTTCTATCGCGGCCGCATCGCGCGGGAATTCAGAAAAGGCAAGGACGAGATCACCACCGGCAAGCTCCTGGCCGCAATCGAGGGCGATCTCATGGAGGCTCAGCAATGAAGCGCGATTATGTCCCGGCCATCCTGGAGAACCTGATCTGGTTCATCCTGGTGGCGGTGTTCCTGTTCTTCATCTTCCAGTCGCCCTTCTTCCTCACCTCCGTCAACATCACCAACATCCTTTCGGCGGCGGCGGTGCTGGGCATATTGGTGGTGGGGCAGACCTTCGTGCTCATCACCGGGAATTTCGACCTGTCGTCGGAATCGACGCTCGGCCTCGCGGCGCTGTTCGGAATCTGGCTGATCGTGCCGGCGCTGGCACCCAACTGGGGCGGCGGCCTCCTGCTCAATCCCTATCTGTCGATCGTCATCATCCTCGCGATGGGCGCCCTCATCGGCTGGGTGATCGGGCTTCTCATCACGGTGGGCAAGATGAACAATTTCATCGTGACGCTGGCGATGCTTCTGATCCTGCGCGGCACGATGCTGGCCTTCACCCAGGGCAATGCGACAAGCGGTCTCAATTTCCCGCCCGCCGACATCTTCTACTGGCTGGGACACGCGGCCGCGATCGACATTCCGGGCGTCGTCAAGATCCCGGTCGCTGTGCTCGCCACCGCGCTGGTGTTCGTCACCGGCCATGTGGTGCTGAACCACCGCCGCTTCGGCCGCGAGCTCTATGCGATCGGCGGCAACAAGGCCGCCGCCATCGCCTCCGGCATCGACGCCGACAAGCGCATCAGGCAGGTCTATGTCATCAGCGGCATGCTCGCCGCCTTAGGGGGCTGGATGCTGGCCGGGCGCGTCGCCTCGATCCAGGTCAATCTCGGCGAGGGCTATATCTTCACGGTGATGGCGGCAGCCGTCATCGGCGGCGTCAGCCTGCAGGGCGGACGCGGCACCATGCTGGGCGCGCTGGGTGGCGTCCTGCTGCTCTCGACCATCGACCGTGGCCTCAATCTGATGAAGGTGTCGGTCTTCTGGATCAAGGTCATCCAGGGGCTCATCATCATGCTCGCCATGTTCATCGACGCGCAGCGCGTCCGCTACCGGGCCCGCGCGACAAGCGAGGC
The DNA here is from genome assembly GCA_003576695.1 of Taklimakanibacter lacteus. Lineage (GTDB taxonomy): Bacteria > Pseudomonadota > Alphaproteobacteria > Rhizobiales > Aestuariivirgaceae > Taklimakanibacter > Taklimakanibacter lacteus. The sequence continues at coordinate 72,456 of QOZQ01000014.1, read as the reverse complement.
CAAGGCCGATGCGGTGGTATCCGAAGCCGGCAAGCGCTAAAGGTCCAGCCGCCATGTCGTTCACCGTCATCCGCCGCCGCAAGATCCATGAAGATGTCGCCGCCCAGATCGAGCAGGCGATCATCTCGGGCACCTATGCCGAAGGCGACCAGCTGCCGCCCGAGCGCGAGCTGATGGAGCGCTTCGGGGTCGGCAGGCCCGCGGTGCGGGAAGCCCTGCTGCTGCTCGAGCGCAGCGGTGTGGTGCAGCTTTCGGCCGGCGAGCGGGCGCGGGTCGTGCATCCCACCATCGACGGGCTCGTCGACCAGATATCGGCTTCGGCCCGCCACTTCCTGGCGACATCGGCGGGCGAGCGCTCGCTGCAGGAAGCCCGCCGGGTGTTCGAATCGGCCATTGCCCGCCATGCGGCGGAAGTCGCGACGGCAGAGGAGATTGCGGGGCTGGGGCGGGCGCTCGAAGCCAACCGCCGGGCGCTTGTGGCGCTCGAAGACTTCGAGGTAACGGATGTCGCCTTCCATCTGGCGATCGCCGAGATCGGCGGCAACCAGGTGTTCAGCGCCATGCATCGCGCCATCGTGGGCTGGCTGGCGCTGCAGCGGCGTGTGTCGCTGAAGGTGCCGGAGGCGCTGCCCGATGCGCTCAAGCATCACGAGGCCATTTATGCAGCGATTGCGGATCACGCGCCGGAGCGGGCCTGGCAGGCGATGAACGCCCATATAAGGGCGGTCGAATACTGGTACGAGCAGGGCAAAGCGGACTGAATCGCCACCTCAGATTGTCAAGATGAGCGATCCTGCACCCAGGGCATGTGTCTTTGGGTTATTGTGCGCTGCAAAAGATCAAGCCAGCTGACTTTATGCGCTATAGGCATGACGTTTTCTTCACAACGACTTCATTTGCGCCTGAGAAGCGCCGGATCGGTATCTTTACTGTCCCTTTCCATTTGTGTCCGGACTGTGTCTTATTTACGGTAAATCTAGTATTTTCAATATTATACGTTCTGTTTCGACACCCGGAAGGGGGTGATTAACGAGACATGAATGGTGATATGAGTTTTATGCATGCCTGCATTCACAGGATGCCACTGGTGTGGAACCTGGGGCCTCACATATAAGGCCCGTGCTTGTGCGGTGCACAAGATCAGTTAACACCTCACCGGGTGCGATTGCCGAGGGGCCGTTGGTCCGGTGTGACGAACAAGGAGCAGACCATGACCACGACCACTCTCACCCGCGAAACCAGCCGCAATGGCGCTCGCGTTGTCCCCGACTTCCTGACCCGCGTTTCGAGCCGCGTCGTCAGCTACGTCTCGCGCAGCCGCGCCGAGCGCCAGCTGCAGGCCCTCGATGACCGTCTCCTGGCCGATATCGGCATGCGCCGTTCGGAAATCCACCGGATGGTCTGGGGCAACTAAGGACTTTCCGGAGCAACTCCCCGGAGTTTCTCTAGCCAAGCTCCCAGCCGCCTCCAACGGTTGTACCAACCAGACGCCCGTGGCGATTGCGCCGCGGGCGTTTTGTCTTTCCGGCCCTCTCGAAAACGAGGGTCGACCAGTTGCCGATGCGTATGGGCGGGCGCGGAACGAGGCCGCGATTGCGATAGGCAGCGCGCACCGCCTGTTCCTGGTCGCGCGTCAGGCCGGACAGAATCAACGCGCCGCCCACAGCCAGGCTGAGACTCAGATCGCCGGCGAGCGCGATCAAAGGCCGTGCCAGGATATTGGCGAAGATCAGGTCATAGGGCGCCTTCTCGGCGATGCGGCGATGCCGCAGACCCGCCGCGGTCAGGCCGGCGACGAGATTCGTGGCGCCGTTGATGCGCGCATTCGCCAGCGTGACATTCACCGCTTCCGGATCGATGTCGCTTGCCGTCACGGCGCGGCGCAGCGCCTTTGCCGCCGCCAGCGCCAGCACGCCCGTGCCGCAGCCGACATCGAGAATGCGCCGCGGCAGCCGGCGCTTGAGCACATCGTCGAGCGCCAGGAGGCAGCCCGAGGTGGTGCCGTGGTGGCCCGTGCCGAAGGCGGTCCCGGCATCGATCTCAAGCGCGATGCCGCCATCGCGGCGCCGCGCCCGGTCATGCGAGCCATAGAGGAAGAAACGCCCGGCGACGACCGGCGCCAGGCCTTCGAGCGAGCGGCGCACCCAGTCGACATCTGGCAGGGGAGCGATCGAGCCTTTCACCCGGCCGGGCAAAGCGGAGAGACGGCCCGCCGCGCTCTCGGCTTCAGCCTCCTCGGCGAAATAGGCCACGACATTCCATATTTTGAGATCTTCATCCGTCTCGTTGAGCGTGACGGCAAGCGGCGCCGGCTCGAAATCTTCCACGAGTGACGCCAGCTCACTGGCCCGGCCCTCGCTGAGATTCTCTATGGTCAAGGTAAACTGCATGAGGGCTAAGTAGCGCGACGCGCCGGAAAGAAAAAGCCCAGGTCGATCGGCGTGCCCCGCGCATAAATTTCAGGCAGGCAGGTGCCTGTCTTACGCCAAGATATCTGTGGCACTCCTGCCGCAGTGGACGAGAAATCGGCAATGACAGGCCATTGTCCGCTGCTGCTGCAAGGATAATGAGGCAAACTGCAGGCAATCCACTCTCATGCAGACTGAAGGTCCAGCGTCATGAAAAAGTCCCTGCTTGCGGCGACGGCGATCCTCGCGCTCAATCTCTTCGTGGTGAATGCGCGCGCCGCCGATGTGGCCGAGGCGGAAAGGACCGTCTTCTATGTCAGTCTGTTTGCCGGCGCGAGCATTCTTGACGATGTCGACACGAAAGTCGATTTCGGCACCTATGACCGTGGCTACAGCGTCGACACCAGGACCGGCTACCTGCTGGGCGGCGCCATCGGCCTGCGGATATGGGATCCGTTGCGCGCCGAGGTCGAGATTTCCCATGCGCGATGGAAGGCCAAGAGCTTCGAATATGAAAACACGCTGACCTATGATGCGAGCGGTCATCTGAGCGCCACTTACCTGCTCGGCAATCTATGGATCGACATCCCGACCGATTCGGCCTTCACACCCTATGTCGGGGGCGGCGCCGGTGTCGCCTGGGCCGACGGCGATACGAGATTTGAGGGCGAGGATATCCGTTATGCCGATGGCGAGCTGGGCTTCGCCTTCCAGCTGGGCGGCGGCATCGCGCTTGCCGTCACGGACCAGCTCAGCCTGGATGTCGGCTATCGGTTCAAGGGCGTTCTCGACATCGACTTCGACAATGGCATTGGGGCGCCACAAGACTTCGAGGGCGGCGATCTCTATTCCCACAACGTGCAGGCGGGTGTGACCTTCGGTTTCTGAAGGCCGCCGAGACACAGCGTCCCCATGGAGGAGCTAGCGGACCGCCAGATCGCCGAGCGCCGTGAAGAGGGGCGCCAGATGCGCTTCGTAATTGGCCCAGCGCCTGACGGATGACTTGTAGATCGGCTGACGCACCTGCCAGCGGCTGATGGTGCCGACAGTGCGGTCGGTCTCGTGATAGTTCAAGCAGGCGTCATTCCAATCGAGGCCCAGATGCGCGATGAGCCGGCGCGAGGCGGGCTCCTGCGCGTCGGTCAGCTCTTCATAGGAATGCTCAAGGATCGGCAGCGGCAGGACGCGGCGCCAATGGCCCATGAGCCGGTCATATTCGCGGTAATAGAGGCCGACATTGGTGAGATCGGCATTATAGCCATGCGTCTCGGAGAACTGGTTCATGAAGCACGACACGCAGGTGTCGATGGCGTCGCGGCGGCAATGGACGATGCGCGCTTTCGGAAACAAGAGTGCGATCAGCCCGAGCATCTCGAAATTATGCGGCATCTTGTCGGTGACGCGCGCGGCCTGGACCGACTGCTTGCGGAGGCGGCGCAGATACCGGCCCGCGATCTCGCGCGACTGTCCGGCGGTCATCGCCTTCAGGCCGGCAACGAAGTTCTCCGGATGCGCATAGGCGAAGCCCAGCATGCTGGCGATCTGGCGGATGTCGGACAATTCGCCCGCGCCATGGACCTCAGGGTGGCTGGCGGCGATCTGCTCGGTGAGCGTGGTGCCCGAGCGCGGCATGCCGATGATGAAGACCGGCAGCTCGGAGGGATCGCCGAAACCTTTCCGCTCATGGAAGAAGAGGGGGGTGAACAGGCCGGCGAGCGTATCGATCGCCTTGCGGTACTGGACGATGTTGAAGCGCCGGCCGCTGATTTCCTTGGCGGTGCGGAAATGCATCATGGCGTCGTCATAGCGCCTGGCGTCATTGCACATCTTGCCCAGCGCGTGATGGAAGCTCTCGCGCTCGCCATCGGAAAGACCGGTGCGCGTGATGATGGCCGCGAGCTCGGCCAGTTCCGGATCGCCGTCATTGAATTTCCGGGTCGAGGACAGGCCCTGATAGGCGCGGGGCAATGAATGGCCGGCCGCGATGGCGCGGCGGAAATGCGCCGCCGCCTCGTCCATGCGGCCGAGATCACGCAATGTCTCGCCGAAGCCCACCGCCACGAGGGGATGATCGGCGGCGATGCGTTCGGCGCGCTCGAGGAAGGGCAGGCCGTTCGATGCCTTGCTGTTGCGGCGATAGGCGCGGGCGAGATTGCACAAGGCTTCGATGAGGCTGGGTGCCGCCTCGACAGCCTTGCGCAAGGTCGCGATGGCCTCGTCCATATTGCCGCTGTCGAGATAGGCGGTGCCGAGATTGCCGAGATAATGCGGATGCCTGGGCCGCCGCTTCACGGCGCGCTCGAAATAGTCGACGGCGACATCCATCTGGTTGGCCTCGACCGCCAGCGTGCCCATGAGATGGAGCGCATCGGGATGTTCGGGCAGACGGTGCAGGATGCCCTGATAGATGCGCTCGGCCTCGATGAATTTCCGCTGGCGCTGCAGATCGACGCCGCGCTGCAGCGCCTGCAGGACCTCGGGCGCATTCTCGGCTGCGAGGTTTGGTTTGGGCGCAGACCTGGGGGCGGCTGGCGGCGATGCTCCGAAGGAAGGAAAATCAGCCTTGCGCACGCAAATGTTCCTTATCGCCCGTTGACTATTCAGCCGCCTCGCGGGCGAGGAAGCCGCCGGACTGGCGCCGCCACAGATCGGCATAAAGCCCGCCCTGGCGCAAGAGCATGTCATGCGAGCCTTCCTCGACGATGCGGCCCTTGTCCATGATGATCAGGCGGTCCATGGCGGCAATGGTCGACAGGCGATGCGCCACGGCGATGACGGTCTTGCCTTCCATCAGGCTGTAGAGGCTTTCCTGGATGGCCGCCTCGATCTCCGAATCAAGCGCGCTCGTCGCCTCATCGAGGATGAGGATGGGCGCGTCCTTGAGCAGCACGCGGGCGATGGCGACGCGCTGGCGCTGGCCGCCCGACAATTTGACGCCGCGCTCGCCGACATGCGCCTCGTAAGCGCGCCGGCCCTTCGGGTCGAGGAGATGCGGGATGAACTCATCGGCATGGGCGCGCCTCGCCGCATCGACGATCTCGTCCATCGTCGCTTCCGGCTTGCCATAGGCGATGTTGTCCTTGACCGAGCGGTGCAGCAGGGAGGTGTCCTGGGTGACCAGGCCGATCTGCTCGCGCAGGCTCTCCTGGGTGACCCTGGAAATATCCTGGCCGTCGATCAGGATGCGTCCCTGGCGCAGGTCGTAGAAGCGCAGCAGGAGATTGACGAGCGTCGATTTGCCGGCGCCGGAACGGCCGACAAGGCCGACCTTCTCACCAGGCGCTATGGTCAAGGTGAGGTCGTCGACCACACCGCGGCCATCCGCCTCGACGGCCTTGCCGTAGTTGAAGCTCACATCATCGAAGCTGATCCTGCCCGAGGTCACCTGCAAGGGCCTGGCGTCAGGAGCATCGACGAGGCTGCGCTCGCGCGCGATGGTCTCGATGCCGTCCTGCACGGTGCCGATATCCTCGAAGAGGCCGGCAACTTCCCACAGGATCCAGTGGGCCATGCCTTGCATGCGCAAGATGAGGCTGACGGTGAAGGCGAGCACGCCGGTGGTCACCGCATCGAGCGTCCACAGCCAGATGGCGAGCGTCCCGGTCGAGAACAGCAGCAGCGCGTTCATGACATTGAGCGCCACCGTCATGCGCGTCGTGGTGCGCAGCGAATTGTAGACGGTATCGAGCATGTGGCTCAGGCCGTCTTTGGCATAGAGATCCTCGCGGTCGGCATGGGCGAAGAGCTTGACGGTGGCGATATTCGTGTAGCTGTCGACGATGCGGCCGGTGACCATGGAGCGCGCATCGGCCTGCGCCTTCGACGCCTTGCCGAGCAACGGCACGAAATGGCGCATGATCAGAAGATAGGCCACGAACCACAGGACCAGCGGCACCGCGAGGCGCCAGTCGCTGGCGGCGAAGGCGACGACCGCGCCGGTGAAGTAGACGCCGACATAGACCAGCACTTCGGTGATCTTCATCACCGTGTCGCGCGTGCCCATGGCCGCCTGCATGACCTTGGTGGCGATGCGGCCGGCAAAATCGTTCTGGAAGAAGTCGACGCTCTGGCGCAGCACATAGCGGTGCGCCAGCCAGCGGATGCGCATGGCGAAGTTGCCGATGAGCCCCTGATGGACGACGGCTTCATACCAGAATTTCAGGACCGGCAGAACGACGAGCACGAGGACGGCCATGACGATCAGCCGCGAACCATGGTCTTGCCAGAAGGTCTCGCGATTGGCGGTGCTCAGCCAGTCGACGAGGCTGCCGAGGAAGGAGAACAGCGCGACCTCGATCAGGGCGACGGCCGATGCGAGCGCCGAGCAGATCAGGATCATCGGCCAGAACGGCCTTGTGTAATGCCAGACGAAGCCCCACAGCGTGTCGCCGGGCTTTTCGGGTTTCACAGGCGGAAACGTATCGGTCCGGCTTTCCAGCCAGCTGAAAATACGCTCGAACACGGTTTTGCTCCAAAAACAAACGCTTCGCCTCAGAGTGCGCGATCACTCCAAGGCTCCAGAAGCGTTCAAGCCGGAGGCTGCACCCTCCGGAAACTCGTGGCGGTCTTATAGCCGAGCGGACATCGGGAGGGAAGCGGGGCTTGCTGCCCCATCGGCATATCCGGGAAGCCTGGATGGCCGGGTCAGGCCCGGCCACATGAAGGAACCCCGCCGCAGGAAGCGACGGGGTTCCTCAAAGTAACTCAACTAACTCGGAACCGACCGTATTACTGGTTGGTGGTTCCTGTGCCGTCCTGCGGGGCCGGGTTGGCCGGCTGTTCGGGCGTCGGCGTCGCGGGCTGCTCACTGCTGCCCTGTGGGGCCGGCTGCTCGCTGCTGCCCTGCGGCTGAGTCGGTGTCGGTGTTGCCGGCTCCTCGGGCGCCGGTGTGGCCGGCTGTTCCGTGGTCGTGCCGGTCGTCGGCGACGGCGGGGTGCCACTGCCGCCCCACAGGAAGAAGGCTGCAATCAAGGCCAGAACCACCAGACCGCCAATGATCCAGCCGGTGCTGCTCGAGCTGCTGGAACGGATTTCATTATACTGCAGATTCGGATCGACCTTGTCCTTCTGCCGATATTGAGGATTCGTATCCATTCTCGTCTCCCATCAAATGGACGATGCCCCGATAACGTCGCCGGCGACGTAAGGTTCCCTTTTCATGGAATTAAAAAATCCAGTTATATCATAAGCATAAATCATTATTGGCCAGCCGTCGCAAGCCGGTCACATAGGCATGGCCGATCATGGATAAATGCGTGCCTCGATTTTTGCACCCATGCTAACGAGGCACTCGCCATGGCTTCCTACAAGCGTATCATCCCGCTCGTCGTCGCGTCCGCCCTTTTCATGGAAAACACCGATTCAACGGTGATTGCGACGTCGCTGCCCGCCATGGCGGCCGATCTCGGCGAGGATCCCGTCGTCCTCAAGCTTGCTTTCACCACCTATCTTCTGGCGCTCACCGTCTTCATCCCGATCAGCGGCTGGTGCGCCGACCGGTTTGGCGCGCGCAACGTGTTCCGTGCCGCCATCGCCGTGTTCACTTTGGGTTCGATCGCCTGCGGACTCTCGACCTCGCTCGAAGGGTTGATCGCGGCGCGCGCCCTCCAGGGCCTCGGCGGCGCCATGATGGTGCCGGTCGGCCGTCTCATCATTCTCAGGACCGTGTCGAAGAGCGAGATGGTGACAGCGCTGGCGACACTCACGATTCCGGCGCTGCTCGGGCCGGTGCTCGGGCCGCCGCTCGGCGGCTTCATCACCACCTATTTCCACTGGCGCTGGATCTTCTGGATCAATGTGCCGTTCGGCGTGCTCGGCATCGTGCTGGCGACCATCCATATGCCCGATATCCGCGAGGAGGGGGTGGCGCCGCTCGACGCACTCGGCTTCGTCCTCTCCGGCCTCGGGCTTTCGACGCTGGTCTTCGGCGCGACGATCGTGGGGCGCGATATCCTGCCCGTCTATGGCGCGCCGGCGCTGATCGCGACCGGCGTCGTGATGACCGGCCTCTACATCCTGCATGCGAGACGCAGGACGAAACCCATCCTCGACCTGAATCTCCTCAAATTCCCGACTTTCCGCTCCGGCGTGATAGGCGGAAGCCTGTTCCGCATCGGCGTCGGCGCCATCCCCTTTCTCCTGCCGCTGATGCTGCAGCTCGGCTTCAAGCTGACACCGTTCCAGTCGGGCAGCCTCACCTGCGCGGCGGCGCTCGGCGCGCTCGCCATGAAGTTCTCGGCGGCACGGATACTGAAGCGCTTCGGCTTCCGCAGCGTGCTGGTGTTCAATGCGGTGGTGGCGGCCGCCTTCCTCGCCATACAGGGACTGTTCACGCCGGAAACGCCGCATCTCCTGATTCTTGCCGTCCTGCTCGCCGGCGGCTTCTTCCGCTCGTTGCAATTCACATCGCTCAATGCGCTGGCCTATTCCGATATCCCGCCGCGCGACATGGGCTCGGCGACGAGCTTCTACATCGTGGCGCAGCAGCTCTCGCTCGCGGCGGGCGTGGTCTGTGCGGCCTCGGTGCTCGAGATTGCCCAGCATGTGAGAGGCGATCTCACGCTGACGGTGGCGGATTTCTCCTTCGCGTTCTTCACCGTGGCGCTGATCAGCGCCTTCTCGCTGTTCTCGCATCTGCAACTTGCGCCCGATGCCGGCGCGGAAGTTTCCGGCCGCGGCGTCGTGAAGGCGCAGGAGACGACTTGAGTTTTCCTTAGGTCACACTGTTTCATTCCCGTACAGAATTTTCCCTGTAGTTCGGCTGCTACTTCAAAAAAGCGTCATCGCGCCGCGTTTTCGTTAAGGACGGTGTGCCCGTGCGCTGTGAATCGACGAACATTGCGGGTAGGGTGGGGCAGCGGTGGATATTTGAGGGGGCTCAAATGAAGCTATTCCTGCTGATGGGCGTGTCGGCAGCGGCGCTCGTAGCGCTCGGTCCAGGTGTGTCGAAAAGAGCCGAGGCAGCCTGCTCGGGCCTGCCGGGAACGGCGGGACCGGATACGATTGTCTGCGACGGCAATGCGCCCGACCCCACGGCGTTCTTCAATACGGGAGCCGGTGCCGACAGCGTCACGATCACCGGCGGCACGATCACGGTCGATGCCGGCGATATTGACGGTCAGCCTGGAATAGGCGCGGTCAGCGTCAGGCAGGAAGACGGCGCCGACCGGTTCGAGATCAGCGGCGGGACCGTGCAGGGTGCGGTCATCCAGGGCGCCGACATAGACACATTCGTCATGTCGGGTGGGCAGATCGCCGCTCTCAATCAGGGATCGGGCCTCGATGTGGCGCAGATCAGCGGCGGGCGCATCGTAGGTCTGTTCTTCGCCGGCGATGACGTCACCATGACCGGTGGGCAGATCGGTACCGTCGATCTCGAACAGGCCAACAATATCCTGCGCCTGTCGGGCGGCACCATCGACACCGATGTTCTCGCCCAACAGGGCGCCGATACGCTGATCATGTCAGGCGGATCAATCGGCGGCACGGTGAACTTCAGAAACGGCAACAATATTTTCTTGGTCACCGGCGGCAGCATCGGCGGCGATGTGCAGAGCGGCACGGGCACCGACAGCTTCACATGGGATGGCGGCGGCACGATCGGCGGCAGCGTGACGCTGGGCGACAACGACGATATGGGCGTCTTGCGTAACCTCACCGATGCGATGATCGGCGCCACGGTTGTCGATGGGCAGACCGGCATCGATACGCTCACCTTCGAGGCGACCACGGCAACCTGGACGGCGGCGCGGTTCCTGAACTGGGAGAATGTGAATCTCAACGACGGCACGGCGCTGACCGCGACCGGCGTCATCACCCTCGGCGATGCCGGCACCGGAACCGGTACGCTGCAGATTGATTCATCGAGCACGCTTTTCGCCGCCAATGCGAGTTTCTCGGCATTGAATCCCGCGACGCCGGCGATGCTCATCAATGCCGGCGCCATCGACCTCACCAATGGCGCCGGCGCCACCGACACCTTCACCGTCAACGGGCAATATACCGGCAATGGCGGTCGTGTCGTTCTCGACACCGTGCTGGGCAGCGATGGCTCGGCATCGGACAGGCTCATTCTCGCAACCCTGCCGGCGACGGGCACCACCGGGCTCGAGATACGCAATCTCGGCGGGCCGGGTGCGCTCACCACCGCGGACGGCATCCTGGTCGTCGAGGAGCAGGGCGGCGCTTCCGCCGGCGCTGCCTTCTATCTCGCAAGCCCGGCCGCCGCCGGTGCTTTCGACTATCTGCTCTATCAGGGCAATCTGGCGGGCGATGAGCCCAACAACTGGTATCTGCGCTCGCAGCTCATCGATACCGGTCCCAATGCCGAACCACCTATCCCGCTCTTCCGGCCGGAAGTGGCGGTCCACTCGGCGGTGCCGCCCCTGGTGCGCGAGCTCACCACGACCATCCTCGGCACGTTCCATGAGCGGCGCGGCGAGCAGGCGCTGTTCGCTGACGGCAAGGACAACCGCTTCTGGATGCGCGGCTTCGCGCAGTATCTCGACATGTCATGGAGCGGAACGGTCGATCCCTCCTTCGAAGGCTCGGTCTTCGGCTTCCAGGCCGGCGCCGATCTCTATCGCAAGAAAACCGAAAGCGGGCATGTGACGGCCTTCGGCCTGTTCATCGGCTATGGCCGGCTCAATGGCGATGTCGAAGGCTTCGCCCAGGCGATCGAGAATTTCGACGCGGGCCGGGCGCCCGTCGACGGCTACAGCATCGGCGCCAATGTGGTGCATATCGGTCCTTCTGGCTGGTATCTCGACGGCGTCCTCATGGGGACGCTGCTCGACGGCAAGCCGCATTCGGATCGCGGTGTTTCCTCCGACCTGGATGGCGATGTCGTCACCGCGTCGCTGGAGGGCGGATTTCCCATCCCGCTCGGTGAAGGATTCGCGCTCGAGCCGCAAGCCCAGGTCATCTGGCAGCATGTCGATATCGACGACGGCGAAGATGATTTCGCCGAGATCCGCTATGACACGCCCGATACGTTCAGCGGCCGTATCGGCGCCCGCCTGACCGGGACCTTCGGTGCCGATGGCGGCGCGTCATGGCAGCCTTATCTCAAGGCCAATCTCTGGTATTCGCCGTCCGAGACCGACAAGATCAGCTTCGATGCCGATGACGTCGAGACCGAGATCGGCACGACGGCGGTCGAGGTCGGCGGCGGTGTCGTTGCCGCGCTCACCGAAGATGTTCGCTTCTTCGCCACCGGCGATTATCTCTTCGATGTCGGCGGCGAGAAGAAGGAAGCGGTCGAAGGCAATCTCGGCCTGCAGCTGATGTGGTGAGATCAACTCCGCTCGACGAATGAATCGAGCACGCGCTTCTCGCCGGCCTTGTCGAAGTCGATGGTGAGCTTGTTGCCGTCGACATGGGTGACGCGGCCATAGCCGAATTTCTGGTGGAAGACGCGCGCGCCGCGCTCGATATTCTGGCCCTCGGTCTCGCGCGCCACCAGCTGCCCTTCGATGATATGGGGCGCCGAGCGCATTGCATCGCCCCTCGCATAGGCCTTTTGGGCACGCTGCCAGCCGGGCGTGTCATAGGTGTTGGAGAAGGGCGTGGTGCGCTCCTCGAAGCGGCTCTGGCCATAGGAGCCGAGGCCATAGCCGCCATAGGAATTCGCCATCGGCGCCACCTCGACATGGGCCTCCGGCAATTCGTCGATGAAACGTGACGGCAGGCTCGACTGCCACAGATTATGGACGCGGCGATTCTGGGCGAAGGAAATGGTGGCGCGGCGCTTGGCGCGGGTGATGCCGACATAGGCGAGGCGGCGCTCCTCCTCGAGGCCGGCGCGGCCCTTCTCGTCGAGCGAGCGCTGATGCGGGAACAGGCCTTCCTCCCAGCCGGGCAGGAAGACGGTGCCGAATTCAAGCCCCTTGGCGGAATGCAAGGTCATGATGTTGACCTTGTCCTCGCTGGCGCCGGCATCGGTGTCCATGACGAGGGCGATGTGCTCGAGAAAACCCGCCATGGTCTCGAACTCGCCCATAGAGCGCACCAGCTCCTTCAGGTTCTCGAGCCGTCCTTGCGCCTCCGGGCTCTTGTCGTTCTGCCACATGGTGGTGTAGCCCGATTCATCGAGGATGATCTCGGCGAGGTCGACATGGGGCAGGCCGGTCAGCTGCTGGCGCCAGCGGCCGAAGGACTCGAGCAGCGAGCGCAGGGCGGAGCGGGTCTTGGCCGGCAGCTCGTCGGTCAGGCTCAGCAATTCGGCGGCGCGATAGAGCGAAACGCCTTCCTTGCGGGCATGTTCATGCATGCGCTTGACGGAAGTGTCGCCGATGCCGCGCTTCGGCACATTGATGATGCGCTCGAAAGCAAGGTCGTTGTCGGGTGACGCGGTCACCTTGAAATAAGCGAGCGCGTCGCGCACTTCCTGGCGCTCATAGAAGCGCGGGCCGCCGACGACGCGATAGGGGATGCCCAGGGTGATGAAACGATCTTCGAAGGCGCGCATCTGGAAGGACGCGCGCACCAGGATCGCCATGTCGTTGAGCTTCTCGCCCTTGCGCTGCAGCTGCTCGATGTCCTCGCCAATGGCGCGGGCTTCCTCATCGCCATCCCAGTGCGAGCGCAGGGTGAGCTGCTCGCCATCCTCGCGCTCGGTCTTCAGCGTCTTGCCGAGGCGGCTTTCGTTCTTGGCGATCAGTCCCGAGGCGGCGCCGAGTATCTGCGGGGTGGAACGGTAGTTGCGCTCGAGCCGGATCACCCTGGCGCCCGGAAAATCCTTCTCGAAGCGCAGGATGTTGTCGACCTCGGCACCGCGCCAGCCATAGATCGACTGGTCGTCATCGCCGACGCAGCAGATGTTCTTGTGGCCCTGGGCAAGGAGCCTGAGCCACAGATACTGCGCCACATTGGTGTCCTGGTATTCATCGACCAGCATGTATTTGAAGCGGCGCTGATATTCCTTCAGCACGTCGGGATGGTCCTGGAAGATGTGCAGGACCTCGAGCAGGAGGTCGCCGAAATCGACCGCATTCACCACGCGCAGCCGCGCCTGGTATTCGGCATAGAGCTCGGCCCCGCGGCCATTGGCGAAGGAGTGCGCCTCGCCCGCCGGGACCTTGGCCGGCAACAGGCCGCGATTCTTCCAGTTGTCGATGAGGGAAGCGAGTTGGCGGGCCGGCCAGCGTTTCTCGTCGATGTCGGAGGCATCGAGGATCTGCTTCAGGAGGCGGATCTGGTCGTCGGTGTCGAGGATAGAGAAGCCGGATTTGAGCCCCGCCAATTCGGCATGGGTGCGCAGGATCTTGACCCCGATGGCATGAAAGGTGCCGAGCCAGGTCATGCCCTCGACCACGCCGCCGATCAGGTGGCCGATGCGCTCCTTCATCTCGCGCGCCGCCTTGTTGGTGAAGGTGACGCAGAGGATCTGGCCGGGCCAGGCGCGGCCGGTGGCGAGGATATGGGCGAGCCGCGTGGTCAGCACCCTTGTCTTGCCGGTGCCGGCGCCGGCCAGCACCAGGAGGGGGCCATCCGTCGTCTCGACGGCGGCACGCTGCTCGGGATTCAGGCCCTTGAGATAGGGGGCTTCGGCGCCGGCGAGCGCGCGCTGGGACAGGCCGCCAGGCTTCTGCGGGGCGGGGATTTCATCAAAATCGCCAATATCAACGGGACGCGACGTCATATTATAGGGTGCGAATCTTGAAGGTTTCGCACCCTATATAGCAACTCGGACAGGTTAATGCAGGCAATTGCCCTTCATGTCCCTGAGGGCGGTCTGGACATGGCGCCAGGTCTCGGCGGTGCGCTCGGCGCCATATTTCACGCAAATGCGCTCATGGAGCTCTGCCTCTTCACACGCCTTCCCGCCATGAATGACGAGAAGCTGGCGCGCGAATTCGATGATGGTTGCGTTCTGCTGCATGCCGACCTCCCTGTTTGCGGTTGATGGGACGACTTATGCCGGGCGAATGAGTCGATAATATTGCAGCCGGAAGGCGAGACGATTTTTAATGCTTCAGATTTTAGCAACATGTTACCGACCGCGATGACAGCATCGACAAAATTAAAGCGCGCTGCACTGCAGCACGCTTTGATATCGTCAAAGGAAGAGGTGGGCTAGCTGGCGTGGGGCGATTGTATCGTGGTCAAGGCTGACTGGATCCGGCGCCAATTGGCGGCCGCCTCACTGTCGCCCTTGGCCTCGCATTGTGTGGCGCGCTGGGCGGCTTCGAGAACGGCCCGTTCGCCGCGCACTTCGTGCAATTGACGCGCATAGTCCAGGATTTCGAGAGCTTGCATTGCTGTGCCTCCATCAATAATGCGCCGTCCCTGGAAGGGCCGAAGAATCAAGGTGAAATGCGCGCAGAATGTGGCGGCGCGGATAATTTATTTGGCGGGAAGAGTTACTTTTTTTGGATGCCGATCCGATGTCCGACCTGGGGCGGAATCGGCAAACCAGCATGTGCTTCATGCATGGCCTTGATGTTGGCGAGCACGTCAGGCGGAAAAGGCGAGGATTTGCGCGCGCTCATATCGACATGGATGACGATGAGCTCGGTGGTGCAGGCGATCCAGCCGTCGACGGCATGGCGCATCTGCTCGAAATAGTGGATGCGCTTGGCGTCGTAGTCGAGAAACTGGATATCGACCCTGACCGTATCGCTGGCCTGCAGCTCGCGTAGATAGGTGACATGGGCCTCGAGCGTGAAGAAGGAGCAGTTGGCTCTCTTCACATAGTCGGCGCCAAGGCCAATGGCCTCGAAGGCCTCATCGCCGGCCCGGTCGAAGAGCACATTGTAGTAAGCCATGTTGAAGTGGCCATTATAGTCGATCCACTGGTCCTCGATCTTATGGACAGAGCTTACGAAAGGGGCGGGGAAAGCCATCGTCTTTTCCGTGAAATCTGGCTAGTTAAGGTGGAATAGCAGACACTTAGAGCAAACACCGCCAAAGTTGAAGGCTTTGGCGATAAGGGTTTGCTCCAATATATTGGTTTTGCGCGAATCCCGATCGGCGAAGTGTTTCCACCTCGCCGGGAAACGCTAGGGCAGATGAAATGACGAACAGAAACAAGAACAGCGTGGCGCAGGCGGTGGCCGAGGTCAGGGACATCCTGGGCGACCGGCTGTCGACCGCACCGGCGGTGCGCGAGCAGCATGGCAAGGACCAGACCTGGGCGCCGGGCGCGCCGCCCGATGCGGTCGCCTTTGTGAGATCAACCGACGAAGTCCAGCGTATCGTCAGGATCTGCGCCAATTACGAGACGCCGGTCATCGCCTATGGCACCGGCACCTCGCTCGAAGGGCACTTTACCGCGCCCTTCGGGGGCATCTCGGTCGATGTCTCGGCGATGAACAATGTGCTCGAGGTTAATGCCGAGGACCTTGATGCGAGGGTCGAAGCGGGGGTGACGCGCAAGGCGCTCAACACCTATCTGCGCGACAAGGGACTGTTCTTCCCCATCGATCCGGGGGCCGATGCGAGCCTGGGCGGCATGGCGGCGACGCGCGCATCGGGCACCAATGCGGTGCGCTACGGCACGATGCGCGAGAATGTGCTGAGCCTCACCGCGGTGATGGCCAATGGCGAGGTGGTCAAGACCGCCAGGCGGGCGAAGAAGTCCTCGGCCGGCTATGACCTGACCCGCCTGCTGGTGGGCTCCGAAGGCACGCTCGGCATCATCACCGAGGTGGGAGTGAGGCTTTATGGCATCCCCGAATCGATCGCCGCCGGCGTGTGCCCCTTTCCCTCGGTCGATGCCGCCTGCCAGGCGGTGATCCAGACCATCCAGCTCGGCATACCGGTGGCGCGGATCGAGCTCGTCGATGAAGAGCATGTTAAGGCGTTCAACGCCTATTCCAAGATCGACCTCAAGATTGCGCCGACCCTGTTCCTCGAATTCCACGGCACCGAGGCCGGGACCGAGGAGCAATCGCTGCTGTTCGGCGGCATTGCCGAGGAGTTGGGCGGCGGGCCCTTCACCTGGGCCAGGAAGGAAGAGGAGCGCCAGCGGCTGTGGCAGGCCCGGCATGACGCCTTCTGGGCCACCAAGTCGCTGATGCCGGGCAAGGAATCCTTCGCCACCGATGTCTGCGTGCCGATCTCGAGGCTCGCCCAATGCGTGAACGAAACGCAGGACGACCTGAAGGCCAACAATCTCTATGGGCCCATCGTCGGCCATGTCGGGGACGGCAATTTCCATGTCGTGCTCTATTGCGACCGCAGCGATGCGGCCGAGCTCGCCCGAGTGAAGGGGTTCTATGACCGGCTCATCCGGCGGGCCATCGCCATGGAAGGAACCTGCACCGGCGAACATGGTGTCGGCATCGGCAAGATGCCCTTTCTCGAATTGGAACATGGCGCCCAGGGGGTGGCCATGATGCGGCAGATCAAGCAGGCCCTCGACCCCAAGAATATCCTTAACCCAGGCAAGATTGTCGCCTTATGATCGCCGTGTCTGTCTGGCATGGGGACCCCAGCGACAGGTTGGACCGGTAACGGTATGAAGCTCTGGAAATCGCCCGTACTCTATTTCGGGATAGCGCTCGTCATGGCTGTGGTGGCGGCCTTTATCGCCCCCTATGTCATCGACTGGGGCAGCTACCGCATGGCGATCGAGAAATATGGCCGCCAGCTCACCGGCCGCCCGGTGACGGTGGCGGGCGACATATCCGGACGCCTGTTTCCCTGGCCCAAGCTTACGATCCGCGATGTGAAAGTAGCCAATCCGCCGGGCGCCTTCGTGCCGGACTTCATCACCGCCGAGCAAGTGGATGTGCGCATGACGCTCGCCGGGCTGCTCGGCGGCGAGATCAGGGTCGAGGGCATCGATGTCGTGCGCCCGGTGGCGTCTTTCGAAAGGTTGGCGAGCGGGCAGGGCAGCTGGCATCTCAAGCCTGAGCTCAGCGAGCGGGAAACCGGGTTTCTCGACCGTATCCGCCTCGATCAAATATCGGTGACCGACGGCGTGGTGCACCTTGTCGACAACCGCCGGGCCGGGCGCGCTACGATCGCGGGCGTCAATGCCACGCTGGCGGCGCAGAATTTCGCCGGGCCCTGGCGGGTGCGCGCGACCGCCGACTATCACGACCGGCCGGTCGAGCTCAGCATCAATACCGGCAGCTGGACACCCGATTCGCCGTTCAAATTCGGCTTCCGGATCAGCTCCGGAGATGGCTCGGGCATCGTCTACCAGTTCGACGGCGCCAATGACGGCAATCACGTGACCGGCAATCTGCGCGTTCAGCCGGCGGCAAGCGTCGATGGGCGCAGCGATGCGGAAGGCCAGTTGCGGCCCCTGGTCTTGACCGCGCAAGTGACCTCCGATTTCGACACGGTGGCGCTCGACAAGATCGAGATAACGCCGCGCGACGGAACGAGCGAGGGCGCCAATCTGCTCACCGGCAGCGCCGAAGTGAAGCTCGGCACCAGCGTCGCGCTCAAGGCCAATCTCAAGGCGACGCGCTTCGATCTCGATGCCGTCGCCGGCGCCAAGGCGAAGGGCCTGATCCGGGAGGGGGGCGGCCTGGGGCTGCTCGAAAACGCCATGGCGATCATGCCTGGCGATGTGGATGTCAGCGCATCGCTGGGCATCACGTCGCTGGTGGTGGGCGGCGAAGCGCTCGACAATGCCAAGCTCGCCTTCGAGCTCAACCAGGACCAGATCCGCATTACCGAGCTGTCGGCCGGCATGCCGGGCCAGGCGCGCGGCCTGTTTACCGGCACTTTCGTGGTCACCGATTCCGGTCCGCAGCTGGCCGGCGATCTGGCCGGCGAAGCCGGGAGCCTGCGCGATTTCGTGTCCTGGGCGTGGCCCGAAGGGCGCAACGATATCGCCAGGATCTGGACCGGCAGCCGCGGCCGCTTCAAGCTGCAGACCCGCCTCGATGCGACCGACGGCCAGCTGCGCCTGCAGGACATGAACTACCAGATCGATGAATCGCTGGGCAGCGGCGGGCTCTCGATCGGCTTCGCCGAGCGGCCGACGCTCGATCTGAGGCTCGATGCCACGGCCCTCGATATCGACCGGTTCGCGCCCAATGGCTTCGGCAGCGGCAGCTGGATCGGAACCGCGGAAATGATCTCGCAATGGGCGACGAGCCACGATCTGCGCCTTACCGTTCAGTCGGGGGAAACCTTGCTCAATGGCGTCGGAGCGCGCGATGTTGCGATCGACATCGCGGCGATCGGCGGCAATATCGATCTCAAGACGATCGAGATCGGCAATGTCGGCAATGCGCACCTCGAGATTGCGGGCCTCCTGTCGCCGACGCCGACCGGCAATAAGGGGGCCATCTCGACCAGCGTGACGGCGGATGATCCGAGGAGCCTCCTGCAGCTGCTCGGCTTCTATCCGAAGGATAGCAGCCCGATCTGGGCCGATGCCCTGGGCAAGACCGATCTTATCATCGCGGCCGATCTCAAGCCCGACGAAGAAGGCCAGGCGGCGAATTTCCGGGTGACCGGCAAGAGCGGCGATCTCGATATCGAAGGCACGCTGGCGACAGCGGGGCAGGGCGATCTGCTCGCCAGCGAGATGAGCGGAAGCTTCACTTTGCGCAGCGCCAACGGCACCGGCCTCGCCAAGCTTGCCGGGATGAGCCCGGTGAACGACCAGAGCGGCCCGGCGCGGCTCGCGGTGAGCCTCAATGGATCGCTGGCCAATGGCCTGGTGGCCGATCTTGAGGCCGATGTCTTCGGCGCCAAGGGACAGTTCCAGGGCAAGTTCCTGGGCAGCAACGGTGCCGTTACAGGAACGGGCCGGCTCGGCATATTCGCCGAGCGCCCGAACGAACTGCTTCTGGCGGCAGGCATCAGCGATTATGCCGGCGGCACGCTGTCGGCCGAGTCCGATGTGGAAATCGCCCTGCCGAAGGTGATCCTGCCGAATGTGCAGGGCTTCCTGGCCGGAGCCCCGCTTTCCGGCTCGATCACCCTCGACAGCGGCAATCGCCTCAAGGGCGAATTCGCCACGGGGCCGGTGTCCTTCACTCGGCTGTTCGGCCTCGCCTTCATGCCATGGGACGGCCGGCCGCTCGATGTCGAGCTGCCTTTCGCCGTCACACCGCCGCGCGGCGTCACCGGCGAATTGTGGATCAAGCCCGAATATCTCGAAGTATTCGACGGCTTGCGAGTCAGGGAAACGCAGATCGGCATCAGCGCCACGCCTGAGGAGGTCCGTCTCGCCGCCTTCGGCAAGAGCGATCAGGGCGGCGATGTCGCCATCGAGATCGCCGCCAAGCCGCAAGGCGGCGGCAAGGCGCTCGACGGGCGGCTGGTGTTGCCGGTCGATCTCGGCCACAGCCTCAAGAACGGCAATGGCGAGGGGGTGGCGGAGGGCCTGGTCAAGCTGTCGGTCAAGGCGGCGGGCAGCGGCCGCACGCCAGGTGCCGTGCTGGCGAGCCTCGCCGGATCAGGCAGCTATGATGTTGCCGGCCTCAGGATCGCGCATCTGAACCCCGAGCGTTTCGTCGAGCTGGTCAAGACGGCGAATTCCGGCGAGGAGCTCAAGACGGCCTTCACGGCGCTCGCCGCGGATGGCGGGCTCGATTTCGCGCCCGCGCGGGGCGTCCTCAAGGTCGAGAACGGCACGGTGACCTTGCCTGATTTCGCCAAGGTCTCACCGGTCGCGGATGTGACGCTGGCGCCCAAGATCGATCTGCCCGACGGCCGGCTCGATGCGATGATGCGCGTCACGCTCAAGACTCTCGACGACCAACCGCAATTCGCCGTCACCTATAGCGGGCATCCCAATGCGCTCACCCGCTTCGTCGATATCGCCGCACTCGAATCGGAGCTCGGCTTCAAGGTGGTCGAGCGCACCCTCAAGGAGCTCGAGAGGCTGCAGGCCGAACAACAGAAGGCGATGGACGAAGAAGACCGGGCGCGGCGCGAGGACGAGGCGCGGCTTGAAGCCTACAATGAGCAGCGCCGTGAGCTGCAGCGCCGTCTGCGCGAGGTGAATGTGCATGAGCGGATGCGCGAGGCGGAAGCCGCGCAGAAGAAGATCGAGCTCGATCAGGCGGTCGCCGAAGGGCGGGGACTGAACCGCGAAGAGCTGCTGCGCCGGGTGCGCGAGCGGCAGGTCCATCGGGTCATCCGGCGCCAGGAGGAGAAGGCGCGTCTGGCGCGGGAAGAGGCCGAACGCAAGGCGAAGGAAGAAGCCGACCGGCAGGCGCAAGAAGAAGCGGAGCGCAAGGCGAAGGAAGAGGCCGAGCGCCAGGCACAGGAAGAAGCCGCCCGCAAGGCGCAAGAAGAGGCTGAACGCCAGGCAAAGGAAGAGGCGGCGCGTCAGGCTCAGGAAGAGGCCGAGCGCAAGGCGAAGGAAGAAGCGGCGCGAGAGGCTCAGGAAGAAGCCGAGCGGAAGGCGCGGGAAGACGCGATATTGAAGGCTCAGCAAGAGGCCGAGCGTCAAGCTAAGGAAGAGGCCGAACGCCTGGCGCAAGAAGAGGCGGAACGCCAGGCGAAAGAAGAGGCCGAGCGCAAGGCGCGGGCCGAAGCGATACTGAAGGCCCAGCAGGAGGCCGAGCGCAAGGCGCAAGAGGAAGCCGAGCGCAAGGCGCAGGAGGACGCGGATCGCAAGGCGTTGGAGGATATGGCGCGCCAGGCCGAGCAAGATGCGAAGGCGGCGCGCGCCGATCCCGCGCAGGCAAGTCAGCCTGAGCCCCTGGCCCCGCAACTGCCCGCGATACAGCCGGACAATACCATCTTCGGTCCACAAGCTCCCGATCAGTCCGGCACTGACGGCGCAGAGCCGCTGTCGCCGCCCGATCAGACTGAGGCAATCAAGGCGCAGCCGGAGCAGCAGGATGTCGGCATCATCACGCCGCCGACACCCAAGCCGAAGCCGAAGCGCCAGCCGGCGAAGACGCAAGCGAAGGTGGATCCCGGCGCGCCCGTGGTTCTGGTGCCGCCCCAGAAGGTTGCGCCACCACCGCGCCGGCGGGAGCCCGATCTCATCCAGCGTATCAAACGGCTGTTCGACTGACTAATAGCGAAGCGAGTTCTGCGCGATCACCGGAATCTCGGGGAGGGCGTAGTAATCGCCCTTCGAGTCGGTGTGGATCTGCGATGTCATGGCAAGCTCCGTGTCGCCGTCGAGCGTTCCCGCGAAGATAGAGGTGAACTCGCTGGCGAAACGCCGCCAGAACAGGTTGCTGCCGCAGCGGCCGCAGAAGCCGCGCTCGGCGGCCTCGGATGATCTGAACCAGGTCAGCGTCGAACCGGATATAGCGAGGTCCGAAGACCGGCACTGGGTTGCCGCCACATAATGCCCGCTGGTCTTGCGGCATTGATTGCAGTGGCATGCCACGATCGGGCGCAAAGGGCCGCTGATGCGATAGGTGATGCTGCCGCACAGGCACCCGCCCGTCTTTACCGCGGTCATTGCACGGTCTCCTTCGGCAGGAACGAGATGGTCCGGACCTCGATGCTGCGCCGCGGCGGGTCATCGGGCCTGGTCTCGGGATGTGCGAATGACGTGTGCGGCGTGAAACGCGCGGCGGCGTCCAGACCCGAATCATATCCCTTGAAGACCAGCGCCTCGAAGGGCCTCATCTTGGGGAAATAGTACCAGCGCTGGCGGGGATGATGACGCAACTCATAGATCTCGCCGACCCGATCGGGATAGACGATGTCGCAGGCGATGAGGTCGGCCGGCGCGATCGTCGAGGCGTCGGCAATGGCAAGCGGCGCGACAAGGACGGGATCTGACAAGGGCCGCCATATGTTGAGCTGGACGATGCGCGTGTCACGCTCGATGTCCGGGTTGCCGGTGAGGCGGACAGCATGCGCCACACAGGATTTGCGCGTGTAGTCATTATGGACATGGGTGACGACGCCACGCGACTTGGCGCCGGTCTCGCTCGTCCTGATCGTGTGATCGATGACATGCACTTCGGCCGGACCGAGAAGGGAGCCGACGAGGCTTCTGATCTCCGGATAGTAGGTCTCGGCTATGGCATCGTCATTGTCGAAGGCGGCAAGGGATGTCGGCTGGGCGAGCAGCGCGAAGCCATTCCGGTCGAGGGCGAAGGGCTGTCGCGCAAGCCTGCCATCGCTGATCGGCACGCTTACGGCCTGATACTCGCCTTTGCGAACCGAAGGCGTGCCCAGGGGTTGAACGATGAAGGCTGGCTTTTCTGTACCAGGGGACAGGAAGTTCAGGGATCCGGTCGTGTCGGTCATTTCTTATATCTTTCCGCAGTTTCATGGGAAATTTGCCTGCGCGGGACAGAGTGGACAAGCGATCATTTCATTGACGACAGATAAGAAAAACTATTTCATGAGCCATGGCCCTCCGTCTGCCGCCGCTTGACCATCTCAGATATTTCCATTCCGCCGCGAAGCATCTGAGCTTCCAGGCCGCGGCGGCGGATCTGCATGTCACCCCGGCCGCCGTCAGCCAGCGGGTACGTGCGCTCGAGACTTTGCTTGGGGTGCGCTTGTTCGAGCGCCTCACCCGCAAAGTGCTGCTCACCGAGGATGGCAGAGCCCTGGCGCAGAAGGTCGATGAGGCGCTTAGGATCATCGCCAAGGGCGTCGCCGATCTCGACCGGACGCGCAGCGGGCGCGCGCTGACGATCAGCACGACGACAACCTTTGCTGAGCAATGCCTGCTGCCGCTGCTGGCGCAGTTCAATGCCGAGTTTCCGCAGACCGAGGTGCGGGTTCTGGCGTCAAACCATCTGGTGGATTTCGAGGTCGAGGCTGTCGACTTCGCGGTACGCCAGGGGCTGGGCGTGTATGAGGGCTGCCATTCGCAGCTTCTGCTGGATGATCTTTATGTCGTGGTCTGCGCGCCCGCGCTCGCGGCGACAGGCGTGTTTCGCGACGACACATGGCGCGATCTGCCGGTCTTCGATGTCGAGTGGCCGATCGAAGATCCCAACGTGCCAAGCTGGGACAATTGGCTCAGGCTGAACGGGATGGAGGCGGGCAAGCGCCGTCGACGCACCAGCGTCTCCTTCGAGGCGCTCGCCATCAGAGCCGCGATCGATGGCCAGGGACTCTCGCTGGTGCATCGCGCCCATATCGGGCGCGAGCTTGCTACCGGCGAGCTCTGTTGCCCGTTTGGCGAGGAACGTGGCATCCGGCCCGTCTTTCGGTTCTATCTGGTCAGCCCCGAAAGAGAGCGCAACACGAAAGCGGAATCGTTTCGCGCCTGGTTGCTTAAAAATATTGCACAGCTGCCATAGAGCGCCGGCGGGTGAGCGCCGGATCGCCGAGACGAACCATGACGAGGTCGTCAAATTGATGGTGGGCGGGTAAGGCGGTTCAGCACCCAGACTCTGAGGGCGCTCGAGAGGTTGCGGTCGCCCCGGCCTCGGTCGATCTCGCCCACGAGGGCGGCCAGCGACTTGTGCTCGGTCTTGGCGGCGTCCTTCAACACGGTCCAGAATTCAGGCTCGAGCGAGAGCGAGGTGCGATGCCCCGAAATGGTGAGCGAGCGCTTGAACTCCTTGGGCATCAGGTCTCGCGCTTGTGATTGTCCAGGTGCTGCCCGGCGCGCCTGGCTTCCGCTTCCTGCTTTTCGCGTTCGAGCCTCGAGCGGCCGAACTGGCGACGGTTGGCCTCCGCCTGGGTCTCCTTTTCCGCCCGCGCCAGGCGCTTGCGGTGGCGCTTGAGATTGACGATCTCGCTCATTTGGGGCCGATCATGTCCTCCGGCCGCACGATGCTGTCGAATTCCTCGGCCGTCACATATTTGAGGCGCAAGGCTTCCTCGCGCAAGGTGGTACCGCGCTTATGCGCTGTCTTGGCGATCTCGGCCGCCCGGTCATAGCCGATCTTGGGGGCAAGCGCCGTCACCAGCATCAAGGAGCGGTCGAGCGCCGCCTTGATATTGTCCTCGCGCGCGATGATGCCCGCAACGCAGTGATCGGTGAAGCTCACGGCGGCGTCGGCGAGAAGGCGGACCGACTGCAGGAAATTATAGGCCATCACCGGGTTGAACACATTGAGCTCGAAATGGCCCTGGCTGCCGGCAAAGGTGATGGTCGCCTGGTTGCCGAAGACCTGGGTGCAGACCATGGTCAGCGCCTCGCACTGGGTCGGATTGACCTTGCCCGGCATGATCGATGAGCCGGGCTCGTTCTCGGGCAGCGACAGCTCGCCTAGCCCTGAGCGGGGACCGGAGCCCAGGAAGCGGATGTCGTTGGCGATCTTGAACAGCGAGGCCGCCACCGTATTGATGGCGCCATGGCTCATCACCATCGCGTCATGGGCGGCGAGCGCTTCGAACTTGTTGGGGGCGGAGGTGAAGGGAAGCCCGGTGATGGCGGCAATGCGCGCCGCGACCTTCCTGTCGAAGCCCTTGGGCGCGTTGAGGCCGGTGCCGACCGCGGTGCCGCCCTGGGCGAGCTCCATCAGCGCCGGCATCGTCTCTTCGATGCGGGCAATGCCGTTCTTCACCTGCTGGGCATAGCCGGAGAATTCCTGGCCGAGCGTGAGGGGCGTCGCATCCTGGGTGTGGGTGCGACCGATCTTGATGATCCTGGCCCAGAGCTTCGCCTTCTTGTTGAGCGCCTTGTGCAGGTGACGCAGCGCCGGGAGCAAATCGTGGTGGATCTGCTCGGCGCAGGCGATATGCATGGCGGTCGGGTAGGTGTCGTTCGACGACTGGCTCATATTGACATGGTCGTTCGGATGTACCGGTGATTTCGAGCCCAGCGTGCCGCCCAGCATCTCGATGGCGCGGTTGGAGATCACCTCATTGGCATTCATGTTGGACTGGGTGCCGGAGCCCGTCTGCCAGACAGCGAGAGGGAAATGCTCGTCGAGCTTGCCGTCCACGACCTCGCGGGCGGCGGCGACAATGGTCTTGCCGATCTTGCGGTCGAGCTTGCCCAGCGACATGTTCACTTCCGCCGCGGCGAGCTTGACGATGCCGAGCGCCCTGATGACGGGCTTCGGCTGCTTCTCCCAGCCGATCTTGAAATTGCCCAGAGACCGCTCCGCCTGGGCCCCCCAATAGCGGTCGGCCCTGACCTCTATGGGGCCAAAAGTGTCGGTCTCGGTGCGGGTCTTGCTCATCTGGTCCTGCCTTGTGGATTGCGTGGGCGGTCTAGCATGGGTTCCCGGCGGCTGCTAGATCGGAGCAGCCGCATGGATTGCTGAAGGGGGCATGAGCAATGGCCAGAACATCCAGCCTGGCGATGCGTATGGGAGCCGTCTGGTGGGCCGCGCTGCTCGCTCCTTCCTCCGTCGCCCATTGCGAGGTCCGTGAAACGCTCATCTCCTATAGGGACTGGCAGGTGCGCAGCTGGGAAACCGAGGGCGGCGAGAAATGGTGCATCGCCGAGGCGAAGACGGACACGCAGGCCTTCAGCATCGAGGTCGCCGAAACATTGATCAGGGTCAATTTCAGCGACAGAGCCTGGTCCTTCGGCAATGGCTATGCGGACAGGCTCGTGCTGCGTGTCGACCAGAAAGTGGCGTGGAAATTCACCCATGTGCAGCGCGTCAAGGATCTGATGCTGCTGGTCCTGCCGGATGTCCGGCGTGGACGCAAATTCATCGCTAGCATCGCCAAGGGTTCGGAAGTCCTGCTCGGCGGCGGCAAGGACAAGGTCGAAGCGCGATATTCGATCGGCGGCGCCGGCGTCGCCATGGCGGCCCTTGCCGATTGCGAGAAGCTGTTCCTCGGCAAGAAGTGAGAAGGTCTGTCTCAGCTCTCAGTCTTGGGTAATGGAGCGATTAGGGATTTAACGTGGATATTTGCGGGCAAGCCAGAGCATCGCTGCAAATGAAGCGAGGCCGAAGAACAAGCCGACCAGCAACCCGTTTTGCGGGCCGACCTCGCCGAGGACGAGAGCGAACAGGGTGGGGGCGATGGCGTTGAGGATCAGCTGCGGCGTGGTGAGCGTGCCGAGGACGAGGCCATAGCCCTGGCGGCCGAAGAGGCTCAAGGGAACGATGCCCTTGATGATCGACATGAGGCCGTTCGACATGCCGTAGAGCAGGGCAAAGACGAGTGCCGCCCACAGCGCGAAGCTGCCGCCGGCGAAGATGAGGAGGGCCAGGGGCAGCAAGCCCACGGCGATGAGGCCGAGCGTCATGGTCTTTACATGGTGGCCGGCGAGAATGTCGCCGATGCGGCTCGCGACCTGGGAAGGGCCGATGAGGGCCGCGAGCAGCACCGCGCTGCCCGCGTTGAAACCCAAGCCTTCGAAAAGCGGCACCACATGGGCCGAGATCGACGAGAAGACAATGCCGTTGAGGGCCAGGACGGCGGCAAAGGCGATCATCGCGCGGTTGCGGTCGGGGCCGGAAAGGATGGGGGTGACTGTGGGCTTTGTGGCGCCATCCTCCTCGAGAGCCAGATGCTCGTCGCCGCGTCCGAGCGCGAGCAGATGAAAGGGCAGGCAGATCACGAGATGCAGCAGGGCATAGACAAGGAACGTGTTCTGCCAGCCGATCGCCTGCGAGAGATAATGCGACACCGGCCAGAAGACGGTGGAGGCAAGGCCGCCGAAGAGGGTGAGATAGGAGATCGAGCGGCGCGATTTTTCGCGCGCCACCTGGGCCAGCGAGGGAAAGGCGGCATCATAGAGAATGAGCCGCATCGCCGGACCGAGCACCAGCCAGCCCGAGACATAGATCCATGGTTGCGTCGCGAAAGAGAGGATCAGGCAGCCGAGCGCGGCAAGAGCCGATCCCGCCGCCATCACGCGCCTGCCGCCATGGATGTCGATGGCGCGCCCGGCGGCGCGCGAGATGAAGCCGCTGATCAGAAGGGCCAGCGAGAAGGCGCCGAAGATGAGGAGTTTCGACCAGCCACGCTCGGCGGCGATGTCGATCGAAAGCGCGCCCAGGGCATAATAGGTGGTGCCCCAGCCGATGATCTGGGTGATGCCGAGAGCCGTTATGACGCGCCACAATGGCATTATGCATTGCGCATCGGCTGGCGATGCCTAGAGATCATCTTTCCAGATCGGGTTGCTCCAGGCGCGCTTGCCGGCCTGGTCGATGACGACGGCGCGGAACCACGGGCTCTGCTTGTTGAGGAGCCAGCCTCTTTCCAGCTTGCTGAGATCAAGCGTCGCCGAGGTGATGGACTTGCCGATGCGCATGACGGTGCGCGAATGACCGCAGACCACGACAATGGTGTTGACCGGCGATGAGGTGACGCTGAGCTCCTTGCGGTCGAGCGACACTTCATGGATGAGCGGGCCCTGGCTCGAATAATAGTGCCCCTGTTTCAGCGCTTCCAGCAGCAGGTCGGGGTCGTTCGCCTCGGCCTTCACATGCACCCAGCCGCCGAAATGATCGTCATGGTGGAAATGCGCGTCATCGGTGGCAAAGGCCGAGAGCCGCCTGCCTTCATTCAGCAACTGGTCGAGCAGGTAGAAGCCTTCGCCGCGGTCGCATTCGACGGCGCAGCCGTGGTTGTAGATCTCGACCGCATGGGCGACATCGATGGCGCGCCCATCCTCGATGGTGAGCTGCGACCAGGCGGGGTGTGCGATGCCGATGAAGGCGCCGGCGTCAGCGGCACGGCGGGCGACCTGGGCTCCGGTCTCTTCCGGCGCACAGGGCTCGAAGTCGAGCGGCAGCCCGGCCGCCACGATATGCCAGAGCTCGCCGGCCGAGGTTTCCGGCGCGTGCAATTCGGACCCGATGATGGTGGTGAAGTCGTTGGAGCGGAAGCTCCTCGTGTCGGCGACCGGCCAGCCAAAATGGTCGATGAAATGATCCGACAGCATCATGAAGTCGTAGCCCGCATCCTTGTAGGCCTGGACGACCTTGTCGGGCGCGAGCGCCCCGTCCGACAGGGTTGAATGCGTGTGCAGATTACCGCGCCAGAAGCGGCCGGGGAGCGAGAAGGGGGAGAGATCGGTCATGGATGCCTCGGGATGGGACATCCTCGCTATCCCATTCGCAAGGGAGGCTCAATATGCATAATAGGGCGGTCGGGGGAGGGGCGCATGAGCGGAACGCATGAGCGCTGGCGAAGCTGCGATGACTGCGGCGCGCAAGTGCCTGTTCACGATCTAATTCGGCCGTGGTGCGACGTTTGCGGTTGGAATATCAGCGAAATTTCGGAAGGGCCACGTGGACTGCTCGACCGGAAGATGGATGTTCTTGGTGAGATTCATGGGGAATGGCTGCTCAAACGTATCTCTCAGGCAACGGAAGCCGAACTCCGCCCGCGAACTTCGCTGTCGACCCTGATCGCCTATGCTCTTTCTGCGGTGATCGTCGGCCTCACGCTCCTGATCGGGCTTGCAGGGCTTTATCTTCTCATTTCGGGCTGGCCCCATGCCTTCTTCATCATAGGCGGCATCATCCTGCTCGTGGTCGCCTGGTTCCTGCGCCCGCGGTTGGGCTCGCTGCCAAAAGATTGCCTCGACCGCGGCGAGTTTCCAAAACTCTTCGAAATGACCGATGCGATAGCTGCGAAGCTTGCGATCGAACCTGTTGAACGGATCAGGATTACCCCCGAATTCAATGCATCCATGGCCGAAGTCGGTCTGTCGCGGACACCAATCCTGACGATTGGACTTCTCCTTTGGGTCAGCCTCACGAGTACGGAACGCGTGTCCCTAGTCGCGCATGAGCTGGCCCATCGCGCCAACCACGATCCAGCTCGTGGCGCCGTAGTCGCTTGTGGAGTCGCGACGCTTGATCGCTGGTGCTATCTTCTGGATCCGACGGACCAGGTCCCGCAAAGCTTCTTCGAGATCATTGTTCATTTCATGATGGGTCTGCTCGGCGGCGTGACGGGAGCCTTGCGCACGCTCCTGGCCAGCCTCCTCTATCTCGACAGCCAGCGCGCCGAATATCTCGCCGACCACCTGGAAGCGAAAATCGCAGGGCAGCAAGCGGCTGTGAAATCACTACACAAGCTCGGCCTCGGCAGCAATCTGAGGGCCGTCGTCGATCGAGTCTACTATGGTGGCGATACCGACGGCCGATCGTTAATCCATGCCTTCGGTGCTTTTGTCAAAAGTGTACCCGAGCGCGAGTTGGAGCGTATCCGGCGTACCAATGAGAAGGAAAGATCGCGGGTCGATTCATCGCACCCGCCGACTGGATCGCGCATCAAATTTATCGAAAGCAGAGCCTATGGCCCTGCAGTTTTTGTCCTGGACGATGCACATTCCCGCGCGATTGATGCCGAACTAGAGCCGTTGTTCGAGCGTCACTCGATGAAGATCATGGGCTGGTTCTTCGATTGAAGCGAGCTAAACCGACATCTGCATGCCGAGCTCGACCACGCGTTCCGGCGGGATGCGGAAGAATTCGATGGCGCGGGCCGATTGGTTGGCGAGCATGATGAAGAGCCGTTGCTGCCAGAAAGGCATGCGCGCCTTGGGCGAGGTGCGGATGGCGCGGCGGCCGAGGAAATAGGAAGCCTGGCGCGGGTCGATCGACAGGCCAAAGGGCTCGCACATGCGCAATGCCGCGGGAACGTCGGGCTGCTCCATATAGCCGAAGCGCGCCTCGACCAGGAAGGCACCCAAAGCGAGCTTCCTTACCGAGACTCGATCTTCGCGGGGCACGCGCGGCACTTCCATCGTCTCGACCGAGATGAATACCAGTATATCGTGCAGCACGCGATTGTGCTTCAGGTTGTGCATGAGCGCGCTGGGCGCGTAGATCGGATCGGTCTGCAGGAAGACCGCGGCGCCGGCGACGCGGGTCGGTGGGCGCCGCTCCAGCGTCTCGAGCAATCCCTCCAGCTCGACGCTGTCGCGACGCAGCTTCTCCGCCAGCAGAGAGCGGCCGCGCAGCCAGGTCAGCATGGTCACGATGATGGTGAGGCCGATCAGCACGGGCACATAGCCGCCGGCAATGAGCTTGGCGCTGTTGGCGGCAAAGAAAGTGAACTCGATCACCAGGATGATGAGGAGGACGGGCAGCACAACCGCCGGCGGGAAATGCCGTGCATGCCAGAAGACGATGAGGGCGAGGGCGGTATCGATGATCATCGAGATATTGACGGCGATGCCATAGGCGGAAGCGAGGCTGGCGGAGGACCCGAACAGGAGGACGAGCAGGATGACGCCGGCGAAGATCAGCCAGTTGATCTGGCCGATATAGATCTGGCCCTGCTCGGTGTCGCTTGTATGGGTGATGTTCATGCGCGGCAGGAGGCCGAGCGATATGGCCTGCTGGGCGATGGAGAAGGCGCCGGTGATGACAGCCTGGCTGGCGATCACCGTTACCATCGTGGCGAGTATGACGAGCGGGATCAGCCCCCAGGACGGCGCCATCAGGAAGAACGGGTTGCTGACCGCCTCCGGATTGGCGTGCATGAAGGCGCCCTGGCCCAGATAGTTCAAGATCAGCGCCGGCAGCACGATGAAAACCCAGGCCATGCGGATGGGCGTGCGGCCGAAATGACCGAGATCGGCATAGAGCGCCTCACCTCCGGTTATGGCCAGGAACACGCCGCCAAGGATGACAAGCGCCATGCCGGGCTCGCTGACCAGCAGCCTCACCCCAAAGACCGGGTTGAATGCCTGGAAGACCGTCAGATCATCGCCGATATGCATAAGACCCAGCACCGCGATTGTGATGAACCAGATCGTGGTGATGGGCGCGAAGAGGGAGGCGACGCTGCCGGTGCCGCGGAACTGGAAGGCGAACAGCGTTGCCAGTATGAAGAGGGTGACCGGGACGACAAAAGTTTCGAAGGCCGGATTGATGACGGCCAGGCCCTCGACGGCGGAGAGCACCGAAATGGCGGGGGTGATCATTGCGTCACCGAAGAAGAAGGCGGCGCCGACTACTCCCAGGATGAGAACGAAGCCGCGGCGCCGCCTGAGCGCCTGCTCGGCCAGGACGACAAGGGTGAGGATGCCGCCTTCGCCCTTATTGTCGGCACGCATCAGAATCAGCACATATTTGATGGTGACGATGAGGATGAGCGCCCAGATCAGGAGTGATGCGACGGAGAGGATTTCCTCGCGAACATCGCCCCCCTTGCCCGCGATATGGGCGAGCGACTCCCGCATGGCGTAGAGAGGGCTCGTTCCGATATCCCCGAACACCACCCCGATGCTGGCAAAGGCGAGCTTCAGCTTGCGACGGAATTCCGCCCGCCCGCTTTCATCGCCGGCCAATTGTGTGTCACTCATGCTTTGCCCCTGTCAGGGCCTGCCCCGGCGATAGCCACTGCCCGGTCACTCCACCGTTACGACGGAGCGGCATTCAGCAGGAAGGCCTGTAATGGTCAAGGGCTTGGGCGGCTTGGGCGGCGGCGCGTCAGGCTTGGTCTTGGGCGGCTTCCAGGGCGCGTCGCTATACCAATAGGCCAGTTCTTCGCCGCAGCCCGTGCCGTCCTTGGGGTTGGGCGTCCACTGGTCCTTGCATCCGCCGTTCTGGCATTTGATGCGGATGTGGAAGTGGTAGTTGTGCCCATAATAGGGACGCACCTTGGCAAGCCAGGAGCGGTCGCCCGTGGCCCAGCGGCACAGCTCCTTCTTGATCGGCGGGTGGACGAAGATGCGCGCCACTTCGGGATTGGAGGCGGCGCGCCGGATGAGGCGGGCATGCGCTTGCGTCCACACGCTGAAGTCCATGGTCTTGCGGTCCTTGACCACCAGCTTGGGGCTGATCGTCTCGCGCTCCTTGTTGGAGAGCGTGCGGTCGGGCATCTGCATCAGCCACACATCGGCATCGAGGCCGATCTGGTGGCTGGCATGGCCGGTGAGCATCGGGCCGCCGCGCGGCTGCGAAATGTCGCCCACCATCAGTCCGTTCCAGCCGTCCTTCTCCTTGGCGTCCTCGGCCAGCTTCTCGAGCAGGGCGATGAGCTTCGGATGCCCCCAATTGCGGTTGCGCGACAGCCGCATGACCTGCCAGGCCGGTCCGTTCACCGGCAGCGCTGCCGCACCTGCCAGGCAGCCCCTCGCATAGGTGCCGAAAGAGCGCGCCGCCATGCTGGCCGCCGGCGTCTTCTGCGCGCCGAACAGCTTCTTGGCCGGAATCTCGTTGATCGCCTGGTTGGCGATTGCCGCGAGCGTCGCTGAGTCCTTGCTCTGGGCGAGCGCCGCGGTGAAAGGGACGAGCAGGAGCAGAAGGATGGCGGCCAATCGGTGCACGGCTTCACTTCTTTCTGAATGAATCGAGGGAAATCACGCGTCCGGAATCAACCTCGCCGACGGGCGCGGTTTCCGCCGCGGCAATAGCAGGCTCCACTGTCGCCGCCGGCTTTGCGGCGGCGGCTTCCGGCTCCCTGGCCTGATCCTCGACTTTCACGGTCTCGAATTGCAGGCCGAACTGGATATGGGGATCGAGGAAACCCTTGATGGCGTTGAACGGCACGACAAGCTTCTCGGGGACATTGTCGAAGGAGAGCTCGACCTCGAATTCATCATCGCGCACCTGCAGGTTCCAGTATTGATGCTGGAGCACGATGGTCATCTCGCGCGGATATTTCTTGTCGAGGCGTTCCGACAGGCGCACGCCGGGATAGCGAGTATCGAAGGCAATGTAGAAATGGTGCTCACCGGGCAGTCCCGTCTTCATGACCTTGCGCAATGACGCGCGCACGACCCCACGCAGCGCTTCCTGCGCCAGAAGGTCGTAACGCATCAAATCTTCAGCCATTGCCCGGATTCCTGCAGCACAAACGATTCATGGCTATCATATACAAGGTGGCGCTGGCGGAAGTCATTAAATTGAAGGGGATGGAAGTGCAGGCTTCTGTTGCCAGGTGCCTGCGAACCCCGCCTCAGCCGGCAAAGGCCAAGGGCTTTGATTTCGGCTTATCGCGCTGCATTAAGCAGCGAGAGCGGCCGGAGCATAGTTGTCATTGGCAACTATAAAATGGCCCGTTACGTCGGTACCATCTCGGGCAAAAGCACACCCTTTACGCCCTCGTCGATCCTATTTCGCCCCCAGCAGGGGCCGCGAAGCTCATCGCGGTCCGTGGTGGAGGCGCCGGGTACCGCCCCCGGGTCCGATGGGTTTATTACGATGGCCGTTTATCGCCATAGCCGCCCTTGCGGGTAGCGGCTTCAATATAGGCGCATGGGCGGCGGATGAAAAGGGTGCTCATTACGTCGAGGTAAGTGGCTTTTGCCATAGTTTTCCGCAAAATAGCCACGAATCGGAACCCTAATGACAGACCGCATTGGGCGGGAACGCTGGACCCTGGGGGAAGCACCATGAGTGACGACTACGCTGCCGACATCCGGAAATACACTGCCAAAGTCGATGACCAGGCCGTGGCGGCCATCGTGAAGTTCTGCGGCATCGCGTTGCGCGGCGCCGATTCCAAGTGGGTGTCGATGACGGACGACGCCGAGGTCCAGCGCGTGGTGAACGGTTTCTGCGCCAAGAAGCTCGACCTCGACCCCAAGACGGCCGAAGCCGCAGTGAAGGCGGTCGGTGAGAAGATGAAAGCCGACAAGACCAAGCACCGCGTCACGGTCTATTACCTGGTGGCCGAGCACACCGGCACGCTCGGCAAGCTTGCCTGATTTTCCATGTTGTTGACGGCGGGGCGGCAGCCCCGCCGTTTTCGTTGAGATTGGGGACCGGAATCGGCTAGATTCGCCCCATGCAGCAATATCTCGACCTCATGCGCCATGTGCGCGACCATGGCGCGCGCAAGGATGACCGGACCGGAACCGGCACGCTCTCGGTGTTCGGCCACCAGATGCGCTTCGATCTGGCGCGCGGCTTTCCGGTGCTCACCACCAAGAAACTGCATCTGCGCTCGATCATCCATGAGCTGCTGTGGTTCCTGAAGGGCGACACCAACATCGGATATCTGCGCGACAACGGCGTCACCATCTGGGACGAATGGGCCGACGCGGACGGCAATCTTGGGCCGGTTTATGGTGCCCAGTGGCGCTCCTGGCCGGCACGCGATGGGTCGACCATCGATCAGATCGCCGATGTCATCACCCGCATCCGCAAGAATCCCGATTCGCGCCGCCTGATCGTGACCGCGTGGAATCCGGCCGATGTGGACAAGATGGCGCTGCCGCCCTGTCACTGCCTGTTCCAGTTCTATGTCAGCAACGGCAAGCTGTCATGCCAGCTCTATCAGCGTTCCGCCGATATCTTCATCGGCGTTCCGTTCAACATCACTTCCTATGCGCTGCTCACCCACATGATCGCGCATGTGACCGGGCTTAAGGCCGGCGATTTCGTGCATACGCTGGGCGATGCGCATCTCTATCTCAATCATCTCGACCAGGCGAACGAGCAGCTCAAGCGCACGCCGTTGCCGCTGCCGCGTCTCGTCATCAAGCGCGACGTGAAGGAGATCGACGCGTTCAGGTTTGAAGATTTCGAGATCGCCGGCTATCAGTCGCATCCGCATATCGCGGCACCGGTCGCGGTCTAACCCGCAATGGTTTTGCTCGGGGCAGACTTCAGCGCAGGGCTGCGTCACCTGCTTTACCAGCCTTCCAATCCAACAGGCCCTTGGCGGGCCACCGGCATTTTCATCGTGCTCGTGCTTGTCAATCAGCTTGTCCTGCAGGGTATCTTTGGTGCCGCCATAGCGGCTTTCGGTGCCTCTGATTACCTTTCCTTTCAGGAGGGACGGCCGCGCGGTGCGTTGTTGTCGATCCTTCCGGCAGGACTCTTGACGGCGTGTCTCGCCTGGTTCTTGGCGCGCCAGCGCGGCGCCGATCCCAAAAAAGTTCTGGCGTTGCATGTTCCGGCCCTGGGCCTCATCGGCTGGGCCGCGATCATCGCCGGATTTCTCATCACAATGAATTTCCTGATCAATGTTCTGGTTTGGGTGTTTGGACTGGATCTCACTTCGACCGGAATGGTCGAGCAGATGGTCATGCAAATGAGCGATGATCCACTCTACCTCCTGATCGCCGGCGGGCTCATCATCGGTGCTCCCCTTGCCGAGGAGCTGATTTTTCGCGGACAGATCTTCGCGGCGCTGTCGCAAACACCGATAGGCATTGTTGGCACGTCCGTCCTAACCTCCGCCCTGTGGGCGGCTATGCATGCTACGACTCAACCGCCACCATATGTCATCGGCCTGTTGTTCCTGATGGGCCTGGTATTGTGCTGGCTGTTGGTCCGTTTCGGCAGCCTGTGGGTGACGATTGCCTGTCATGCGGCATGGAATTCCGTCCAGGCAATTGCCCTCTATCTGTTGGCACAACAATGACGATCGAGGTGAGGCCGATCCGGCCGGGCGAAGGCGAGGCGCTGCTGAAGATGACGCGAGCGCTGGCGGAGTCGCATGGCTTTCTCGACAAATACACGGCCACCGCAGCCGATCTGGAGCGGGCGCTGTTCGCGCCGCATCCGATCGTCGGCTGTCTGCTGGCTTTCGACAATGATGAGCCGGCAGGCTGCGCCTTCTGGCATCGGAGCTTCACGACATCGCGCGGGCGCGAGGTGATGTATCTCGAGGACCTCTCGGTGCTGCCCGAGCATCGGCGCAAAGGGATCGGGCGGGCGCTTCTGAAGGCATTGGCGGTGGAAGCGCGCCAGCGCGGTTTTCCCAGCATCTACTGGCTGATGAAGGGATGGAATGACCGGGCAAAGGCGCTCTATGCCGAAGCCGGGGCCGAATGCGATGAGGGCCTGTGCTATTATCGCCTGGCGGATGACGCGCTGGTCCGGCTGGCGGAGAGCTCCGCATGAAGACGCCGCGCATTGCCTTCGTGGTCGCGGTAGCGCGCAACGGCGTGATCGGGCGCAAGGGCGGATTGCCGTGGCGGGTCTCCTCCGACCTCAAGCGCTTCAAGCAGATCACCATGGGCAAGCCGGTGATCATGGGACGCAAGACCTGGGAGAGCCTGCCGAAGCGTCCCTTGCCCGGTCGGCTCAATATCGTCATCACGCGGCATCGCGATTATGTGGCAGATGGCGCCATCGTCGTGGCGAGCGCCGATGAGGCGATCATGCGCGCGCGTGAGGTCCGGCCCGAGGAAATCTGCGTCATCGGCGGCAGCGATATCTTCAACCTGTTCCTGCCCATGGCGGATCGCCTCTATCTCACCGAGGTCGATCTGGTCCCGGAAGGCGATGTGTTCTTTCCTCCCCTTGATGCCGCGCAATGGCAGGAAACGTCGCGGGAAGTCCATGAGCGTGCGGAAGGCGATGATGCGGGCTTCGTGCTGCGCGTGCTTGACCGGAAGTCTGCCGCGCCGCAGTATTGAATGATGATTCAATATCCCCTCAATCCTGATGTCGTCATCATCGGCGCCGGTGCCGCCGGCATCGGCGCCGGACGTGCCTTGGCCAAGGCGAAAATCCCCTTCATTATCATCGAGGCGAAGGATCGCATCGGCGGTCGGGCCTTCACCGACACGACGAGCCTTGGCCATTTGTGGGATCATGGCTGCCATTGGTTCCATTCGGCGGACAAGAACGTCCTGCGCAACCTCGCCGAGGAGGTTGGCCACAAATACCGCAGCGAGCCGCGTACCGGCGTGATGCGGGCCTTTATGGATGGCCAATGGAAGAACGACCGGCTGCGCGAGGATTTTGTCTGGGGGGTTCTCGGCGATGTGGCGGAGGCGGGCCGTGACGGCCGAGACATTCCGGCCGCAGCACTGCTCGATCAGAACCATCCCTGGTATCCGATGGCGAAGCATTGGCTGGCCCTCATGTATTCGGTCGAGCCCGAGGAGATTTCCACCCGTGATGCCGGCAATTATGACGACACCGGTCTCAATCTGCCGGTCGAGGACGGCTATGGCGCGTTGATCGCCAGGCTGGCGGCTGGCCTGCCGATCAGGACCAGTATCGCCGCCACGAGAATAAGTGCCCGCGGCAAGGAAGTGCTGGTCGAGACCAATCACGGCACGATCACGGCCAAGGCGGCGATCGTCGCCACCCCGGCCCGGATGCTCGAGACGGGGAGGCTCGGCATCGACGGTCTGCCGTCAGAGATCGCCCAGGCCTTTGCCGATGCGCCGATGGGCTATTACGAGAAGATCGCCGTCGCATTTGACGGAAAAGTGTTCGATGGTTTCGATGTGCCCTATGCCGATATCTTCGATCCGGTAGCCGCCACGACGCATCCGCTCAATTTCGAGCTGCATCCCTTCGGAAGGCCCATTGCCGTGACTCATATTGCCGGGAACTTCGCCCGCGACATGGAGCGGGAAGGCGAGGCGGGCATGATCGATTTCGCTGTCTCAGCCCTCGTCAGGGCGTTCGGTTCCGACTTGAGAAAGCGAATCAAGAAAGCGACTACAACCCATTGGTCTTCCGACATTTTCATCAATGGCGCCTATTCCTGCGCCAGGCCTGGCAAAGGTGCTGCCCGCAAGGCTTTTGCGGCGCCGATCCAGGAACGTATCTTCCTCGCGGGTGAGCATGTGCATCCAACGTTCCAGGCGACGGCGCACGGGGCTTTCGAGACCGGACTCTTCGCCGCCGAAAAGGCTATAATGGCGCTGGGACACATGACGACAGGCGCGAAGCGAACGCTTCCCGCTTAAATCAGCGGATTGGACTTCCGCGCTGCAAATTCCTATATGAGCGCGACCAACAATCAAGGGTGAGAGTCGATGCCGTGGAATAAGGATGGGGGTGGCGGAGGCGGTAAAGGCCCATGGGGACAAGGACCCTGGGGGCAGGGGCCAGGCGGTCCGTCGGGTGGCGGCAATCGCGGCCCGACGCCACCCGATCTCGACGAGCTGATCCGCAAGGGGCAGGACAGCCTCAAGAACATCCTTCCCGGCGGAACCGGCGGTCGCAGCACCTGGGTCATCTTTGTCCTCGCCGCCCTCGCCCTCATCGCCTTCAACAGCGTCTATCAGGTGCAGGCCGACGAGCGCGGCGTCGTGCTGAGACTCGGCAGCTATTCGCGCACCGTCAATCCGGGCCTGCATTTCGCCATCTGGCCGGTCGAGACGCTGGAAACCGTGCAGGTCGAGTCGGAGCGGCAGACCTCGATCGGTGCCGTCGCCAATGAAGGGCTGATGCTGGCGGGCGACCAGAACCTGGTCGATATCCGCTTCACCGTCCTGTGGAAGATCAAGAATCCGGAAGAATATCTGTTCAATGTGAGCGAGCAGGAAAAGCTGGTCAAAGTGGTGGCCGAAAGCGCCATGCGCGAGATCGTCGGTCGCACGCCCGCCGAAGAGGTGCGCACCACGGGCCGCCTTGCCGCGCAGGACCAGGTCATGGAGATCACCCAGACGACACTCGACAGCTATTCGGCCGGCATTCTCGTCACCGGCCTCAAGCTCGAGAAGGCCGATCCGCCGGCGGAAGTGCTCGACGCTTTCGAGGAAGTGCAGCGCGCCGAGCAGGATCAGGCGCGCTCGATCAACGAAGCGGATCAGTATGCCAATCAACGCCGCCGCCTGGTGGAAGGCGAGGCGGCGAAAGTCATCGAGGACGCCAAGGGCTACAAGGCACGCGTCGTGCTGGAAGCGCAGGGCGAGGCGCAGCGCTTCCTCTCGGTCTATGAGCAGTACAAGAATGCCAAGGACGTGACCCGCCAGCGCATCTTCCTCGAAACTCTCGAAGACATCCTCGCGCAGTCGAACAAGGTGATCATCGAGGGCGGCGAAGGCCAGGGGGTGGTTCCCTACCTGCCGTTGCCCGAGATCCAGAAACGCCAAGACATGACGCCGCCGCCGGCGCAGGGAGCCAACCAATGAGCCTGTTCAGATCAACCGGTATCATCGTCCTTGCCGTCCTCGGCCTGATCGTCTGGTCGTCGACCTTCATCGTCGATGAGCGCGAGAAGGCGCTGGTCCTGCGTTTCGGCGAGATCAACCGGATCGTCGAGAAGCCCGGACTCTATTTCAAGATCCCGGTTGCCGACGACGTGGTGCCGATCGAAGACCGCATGATCGTGTGGACCAGCGACAATATGAGCGTCCAGGTGGTCGACGGGCGGCGTTATCTCGTCGATGCCGTGACCATGGCGCGCATCGTCAATGCCCAGCGCTTCCGCGAGACCGTCTCGGCCGACATCTCGCGCGCCTGGGACCGCATCAGGACCCGTCTCGATGCGGCGCTGCGCCAGACATACGGCAAGCGCACCTTCGATGCGGCGTTGTCCAAGGATCGCGCCGTCATGATGCGCGAGATCCGTGACCAGGTTCGGTCCGAAGCGCTCAACAACGGTATCGAGATCGTCGATGTCCGCATCGTGCGCACCGACCTCATGGATGAAGTGCTGAAGAACACCTATGAGCGGATGAGCTCGGAACGCATCGCCGAAGCCAAGGACCTGCGCGGTCGCGGCGAGGCGCGCAAGATCGAGATCATGGCGCAGGCCGACCGTGCCTATACCGAGAAGCTTGCCGATGCCCGCCGCCAGTCGGAGGTCATCCGCGGCGAGGGCGAAGGCGAACGCAACAAGGTATTCGCCGATGCCTTCCAGCAGGATCCCGAATTCTTCGCCTTCTACAGGTCGATGCAGGCCTATGCGAAGAGCCTGTCGAGCAGCGGCACCACGCTGGTGCTGAAGCCGGATTCGGACTTCTTCAAATATCTCGGCATGGACAAGGCCAAGCCGCCGGTGCCCTGAGCCAGGCCATGAGCGATTTCATCACGGCCCTCGGTCTCGTCTTCGTGATCGAGGGCCTTGTTTATGCCTTTGTTCCGGGCCATCTGAAGACGGTGATCGCGCTGATGCAGACCACCCCGAATGACAGCCTGCGGCTTGGCGGGCTCATCGCAGCCGCCTTCGGCGTGGGGCTCGTCTGGCTTGCCCGCTCGGTGCTCGGATCATGAAATCGTGATCGCGCATCGCTTGCAGGTGACGTGCGTTGGACGCTTACTCAAGCCAAGAACTGACGGAGATTTCGGATTATGAGTGGAACGGTGAAACGGGTTCTGGCCGCGGCGGTTGCCGCCCCGCTGGCTTTCGCGGCTTTCGACGGTTTCGTGCCGCAGGCGCCTGCACAAGCCCAACAAATTCAACAGCTTCCCTCGATCGCCGACCTGGCCGAGAAGCTCTCGCCCTCGGTGGTCTCGATCGCCACGACACAGAAGGTCGCGGGCGGGGTGCAGCTGCAGATTCCCGATCTGCCGCCCGATGTTCCCTTCCGCGACATGTTCGAGGATTTCTTCAAGCGCCAGCGCCCGGGCGGGCGGCCTGAGCCGCGCACCGTCAATTCGCAAGGCTCGGGCTTCGTGGTCGATGCCTCCGGCATCATCGTGACCAACAACCACGTGATCGAGCAGTCGGAAGACATCACCGTCGTGTTCACCGACGGCACGAACCTCAAGGCGGAACTGGTGGGCCGCGACGCCAAGACCGATATCGCGGTTCTCAGAGTGAAGCCGGTGAAGCCGCTGACCGCGGTCAGCTTCGGCGATTCGGACAAGCTCAGGGTCGGCGACTGGGTGCTCGCCATCGGCAATCCCTTCGGCCTCGGCGGCTCAGTGTCGCTGGGCATCGTCTCGGCACGCAACCGCGACATCAATGCCGGCCCCTATGACGACTTCATCCAGACCGATGCCGCCATCAACAAGGGCAATTCGGGCGGCCCCTTATTCAACCTGCAGGGCGAAGTGGTGGGCGTGAACACCGCCATCTATTCGCCGTCGGGCGGCTCGGTCGGCATCGGCTTCTCGGTTCCCGCCGCCACGGTCAGGGGCGTGGTCGACCAGCTCAAGCAATATGGCGAGACGCGGCGCGGCTGGCTCGGCGTGCGCATCCAGTCGCTGACCGATGATCTCGCCGAAGGGCTCGATCTCGGCAAGACGCAAGGCGCACTCATCGCCGAAGTGACGCCGACGGGACCTGCCGAGAAGGCCGGCCTCAAGCCGCGTGACGTCATCACCGAATTCGACGGCAAGCCGATCCGCGAGATGAAGGACCTGCCGCGCGTCGTCGCCGACACGCCGATCGGAAAGAAGGTGACCGTCAAGGTCATGCGCGAAGGCAAGCCGGTCGAGATCACCGCCGAAGTCGGACGGCTGGAGGATGGCGAGAAGATCGTCGCCTCCGCCAATCCCGAGAGCAGCCCACAGACCGATACGGCCGACACGCTCGGCATGAAGCTTTCGATCATCACCGACGACCAGCGCAAGCGCTTCAACATCGATGAGGGCCTGCAGGGCGCCATCGTCACCGAGGTCGATCCCAACGGGCCGGCGGCGGAAAAGCGCATCGAGCCGGGCGATGTCATCACCGAAGCCGGCCAGAAGACGGTCGCCAATCCGGGCGACGTGACGGCGCGCGTCAAGGATGCCGAGAGCGCGCAAAAGAAGTCGGTGCTGCTGTTCGTCGCCAAGGGCGGCAAGCAGAGCGAGATGCGCTTCATCGCCGTCAGGATCAAGAAGGACTGATCGAGCGGAGCACTCCCTACCCAAGGGAGTGGTCGAGCAAAAAATAGAGCGCCGAAAGGCGCTCTATTCGTTCGTGTAAAGAGAATTGGTTAGCTCGTCTCGCCCTTGAGCCTCGAATTGCAGAGGCTGTAATAGCCGCCGCCCTTCTGGATCCATTTGAGGCCGCCCAACGCGTTGCTCTCCTTGTTGGCGTAATACTGCTGGAGGCAGGTATGCATGCGCGCCTTGCCTTCCGGCTCTTTGGAGAACTTGCTTGAAATGCCGCGCGGGAACTTGACGCCCTTGGGCGCGGCCGTGGTCGGGCGATCCGGCTCGTTGGTGTAGGTCGCCTCGTCCTCGGCCGGCACTGTCTCATCGTCCGCCGCATCGGCGCTGCATTTGGCCTTGCGGAAGTCGTTCCACTTCAGGCTGCCGAGCGAATTGTCAGCCTTGGCCGCCTGGTATCTGGCGCTGCATTCCTTCATCGACAGGCCGCCGCCCGAGGCGGTCGAGGCCTTGGTGACCTTGGGCGCCTCGAACTTGGCCGATGCGCCCGGGCCGCATTGCTCCTTGCGGAAGTCGTTCCACTTCATGCCGCCGAGCGCGTCGGCTTCCTTGGCCGCCTGGTATTTGGCGCTGCATTGCTTCGAGGTCAGGCCTTTCGCGTCATCATCATTGCCGGCCGCCGCCTTCTTGGTCTTTTTCTTCGCCGCAGGCTGGTCGATCTCGGCCGAGGCGCCTGGTCCGCACTGCGCCTTGCGGAAGTCGTTCCACTTCATGTCGCCGAGCGTTCCGGCTTCCTTGGCCGCCTGGTATTTGGCGCCGCACTGCTTCGAGGTCAGGCCTTTCGCCTCATCATCGTCGCTGGCCGCCGTCTTCTTGGTCTTTGTCTTCGCCGTCGGCTGGTCGATCTCGGCAGAGGCGTCCGGTCCGCACTGCGCCTTGCGGAAGTCGTTCCATTTCATGTCGCCGAGCGTGCCCGCTTCCTTGGCCGCCTGGTATTTGGCGCTGCATTCCTTGGTGGTGAGAGCGCTGGCAGGACCAGCAGCAAAGCACGCGGCCGCCAAGGCGATACCCGCCAGGGCGGTGAGACGAATCATATTCATAGAGGCCTCCATCGATGCCAAGGCATCAGTGGCCCAACTTAACAAAAAGGTGATGACGAAAAAAGCCTTGTTGCCCTTGGGGATAGGGCGTTGGCAAGCAAGGTTAAGATGCGAACTCCTCCTGCCAGTAGCCTTGCAGATAGAGGAGGGCAGTGAGGTCGCCATGGACAATGCTGACGGCGGCCGCTTCGCGCACCTTGGGCTTGGCGTGGAGCGCCACGCCCAGGCCTGAGGCCTGCAGCATGGGGATGTCATTGGCGCCGTCGCCGACCGCGATCGTGTCTTCGAGAGAGAGGCCCAGCCTGTGGGTCAGGTCGGTGAGCGCCTGAACCTTGGCATCCTTGCCGAGGATCGGCTCGCGCACACCGCCGGTGAGCTTTCCGTCCTCGATGAGGAGCTCATTGGCGCGATGCTCGTCGAAGCCGAGTTCCGTCGCCACATGGCCGGTGAACTGGACGAAGCCGCCGGAGACGAGGGCGGCATAGGCGCCATGGGCCCTCATCGTCGCGATCAACGTCCTGCCGCCCGGCGTGAAGGTGATGCGCTCCTTCAGGACCCGGCCAATTGCGGCTTCGGGAAGGTCCTTCATCAGAGCGAGGCGCGCCTTGAGTGCCTGCTCGAAATCGAGCTCGCCCCGCATGGCGCTCAAGGTGATCGCCTTGATGCGATCGCCGACACCGGCAAGCGCCCCCAGCTCATCGATGCATTCCTGGCCGATCATGGTCGAATCCATATCGGCGATCAGCAGGCGCTTGCGGCGCTGGCTGCGATGCTGCGCCGGTACGATGGCGACATCGATCGGATGGTCCTTCACGAGGAGGCCAAGCTCGGCGCGGAGCTCAGGGGTGGCCGTGGCGACGAATGTCTCAAGCACCTCACCCTTGCTCAGCCATTGCGGCGGATGTCCCGTAAGGTCACGCAGACGGCTCACCATCGCCGGACCGATTGCGCGCGAGCCCGGGGCTGCTATGAGAATGACAACGGAGTCCATGAGGCCATGCCTTCGGAAAAACGAGCGGTGCTTATCGCAGGACCGACCGCCAGCGGCAAGTCGGCGCTCGCCATTGCGTTGGCGCTGGAGGAGGGCGGCGTCATCGTCAATGCCGATGCGATGCAGGTCTATCGCGACCTGCGCATCCTCACCGCCAGGCCCAGCGAAGAGGACGAATCCCAGGTTCCACACCGGCTTTATGGCCATGTTCCGGGGGCGAGCGCCTATTCGGTGGCGCGCTGGCTGGCGGACGCGTCAGCCGAGATCGACGCCGTCTGGCGCTCGGGCCGTGTGCCGGTGATCGTGGGCGGCACCGGGCTCTATTTCAAGGCGCTGGAGCAGGGACTGGCCGATATCCCGCTGATCCCGCCCGACATCACCGAGAAATGGCGGGCCGCCAAGGGCGATCTCCATGCCGAGCTCGCCAAGCGTGACAAGGGGGCCGCGGCCAGGCTCAACCCCAATGACCGCCAGCGCATCATCAGGGCCATCGAGGTCTTCGAAGGGACCGGCAAGCCGCTCGATCACTGGCAAAGGGCGGCCCAGGGTTCCGCCGTGCTGGCCGGGGTCGAGGCCCGGCGCATCTTCCTCAATCCCGACCGCAAGACCCTCCATGCCCGGGCGAATGCGCGTTTCGAGCGCATGGTTAAGGAAGGCGGGATAGAAGAGGCAAGGTCGCTCCTGGAGCAGGGGCTCGGTCCCAATATGCCGGTCATGAAGGCGATCGGCGTCAAGCAGATGGCGGCCTATCTTGCCGGCCAGACCCCGCTGGAGGAGGCCGTCAAGGCAGGCCAGACGGCGACCAGGCAGTATATCAAGCGCCAGCTCACCTGGTGGCGGCACCAGATGCCGGGCTGGGAAGAGAGACGCGCTTGACGTTTTCCTCCTCGCCCACTACAAGGCTCGCCATGAACCAATCTCT
Organism: Taklimakanibacter lacteus; assembly: GCA_003576695.1. Taxonomy (GTDB): domain Bacteria; phylum Pseudomonadota; class Alphaproteobacteria; order Rhizobiales; family Aestuariivirgaceae; genus Taklimakanibacter; species Taklimakanibacter lacteus. Next base: position 27,886 of record QOZQ01000014.1, on the reverse strand, counting down.
CGTTCTTATCGTAGGAATGCGCGTCGCCGGGGCAGCCTAAGCTGCCGCGATACTGGCTGACGCGCAAAGGGCTCCCTCGGGGGCCTTTTTTATTGCCTGCGATGGAACGAAGACGTGAGACAAGGACAAGGAAGGAACTGGACGATGGCTGGCCGAAGCGATGAGCAGATGACGGGCGCCGAGATCATTCTCAAGGCGCTGGCAGACCAGGGGGTCGAGCACATATTCGGCTATCCGGGCGGCGCCGTGCTCCCGATCTATGACGAGATCTTCCAGCAGGACAAGGTGAAGCACATATTGGTGCGCCACGAGCAGGGCGCCACCCATGCGGCGGAAGGCTATGCCCGCTCGACCGGCAAGCCCGGCGTCGTCCTCGTCACCTCTGGCCCCGGCGCCACCAATGCGGTGACCGGCCTCACCGATGCGCTCATGGATTCCATCCCGCTCGTCTGCATCACCGGCCAGGTGCCGACCCATCTCATCGGCAATGACGCCTTCCAGGAATGCGACACGGTCGGCATCACCAGGCCCTGCACCAAGCACAATTATCTGGTGAAGAACGTCAACGACCTGGCGCGCATCCTGCACGAGGCCTTCTATGTGGCGACCAATGGCCGCCCGGGTCCGGTCGTGGTCGACGTGCCGAAGGACGTCCAGTTCGCCAAGGGCACCTATGTCGGCCCGAGCAACATCCAGCACAAGACCTACCGGCCCAAGGTGAAGCCCGACCAGAATGCCGTGCGCGCCGCGATCGACATGATCGCCGGCGCCAAGCGGCCGATCTTCTATACCGGCGGCGGCGTCATCAATTCGGGCCCGGCGGCTTCGAAGCTCTTGCGCGAATTCGTCAAGCTCACCGGATTCCCGGTGACCTCCACCTTGATGGGGCTTGGCGCCTTTCCCGCTTCCGACAAGCGCTGGGTCGGCATGCTCGGCATGCACGGCACCTACGAAGCCAATATGGCGATGCATGGTTGCGACGTGATGATCAATATCGGTGCGCGCTTCGATGACCGCATCACCGGCCGTGTCGACGCCTTCTCGCCCCACTCGCGCAAGATCCATGTTGATATCGATCCCTCGTCGGTCAACAAGAATGTCCGCGTCGATTTGCCGGTCATCGGCGACTGCGCCCATGTGCTGGAAGACTTCATTCGGGTGTGGAAGGCCAAGCAGAACCAGGTCGACAAGGCAGCGCTCGCCCAGTGGTGGAAGCAGATCGACCAGTGGCGGGCGAAGGACAGCCTCAAATACAAGCCGCGCAAGGAAGTCATCATGCCGCAATATGCGATCGAGCGGCTCTATGCGCTGACCCGCGGCAAGGATGTCTATATCACCACCGAAGTCGGCCAGCACCAGATGTGGGCGGCGCAGTTCTTCAAGTTCGAGGAACCGAACCGCTGGATGACCTCGGGCGGGCTCGGCACGATGGGCTATGGGCTTCCCGCCACGATCGGCGTGCAGATGGCGCATCCCAAGAGCCTGGTCATCGACATTGCCGGCGACGCCTCGGTGCTGATGACGATGCAGGAGATCTCGACCGCGGTGCAGTACCGTCTGCCGGTCAAGATCTTCATCCTCAACAACCAGTATATGGGCATGGTAAGGCAGTGGCAGCAGTTGCTGCATGGCAACCGCCTGTCGGAGAGCTATTCCGAGGCGCTGCCCGATTTCGTCAAGCTGGCGGAAGCCTATGGCGCGGTCGGCATGCGGGCCGAAAAGCCGGCCGAGCTCGACGGCGCGATCAAGGCGATGATCGAGGTCAACTGGCCGGTGATCTTCGATTGCCGCGTGGCGAGCCTCGCCAATTGCTTCCCGATGATCCCCTCCGGCAAGGCGCATAATGAGATGCTGCTCGGCGAAGACGTGCCGGATGAGGAAATCGAGAAGGCGATCGGCGCCGAAGGCAAAGTCCTGGTCTGAGGAGAGAGAAAATGAACATGCAAGCGCAACCGGCTTCCGCCTATTTCCTCGACGACCGCAAGCAGGCGATCGAGACGCATACTTTGTGCATCGTGGTCGACAACGAGCCGGGCGTGCTGGCGCGCGTCATCGGCCTTTTCTCGGGCCGCGGCTACAATATCGACTCGCTCACCGTCTCCGAGACCGAGCACGAGGCGCATGTCTCGCGCATCACCATCGTGACATCGGGCACGCGCAACGTGATCGAGCAGATCAGGACGCAGCTCGACCGCATGGTGCCGGTGCATTCGGTGGCCGATCTCACCGTGCAGGGCAACGCCATCGAACGCGAGCTGGCCCTCATCAAGGTGGCGGGCAAGGGCGAGAAGCGCATGGAGGCGTTGCGCCTCGCCGATGCCTTCCGCGCCCGCGTCATCGACGCGACGACCGAGAGCTTCGTCTTCGAGCTCACCGGCAAGACCAGCAAGGTCGATCAGTTCATCTCGTTGATGCAGCCTTTGGGACTTGTGGAAGTATCGCGCACCGGCATTGCCGCCATCTCACGCGGGCCGGAGGGAATGAAGATATAGCGCGAAATGGACACTTCCTCGAACAGACTGCGCGTCGCCGTGCTTTTCGGCGGGCGCTCCGCCGAGCATGATGTTTCGGTTCTCTCGGCAACCAATGTCGTGCGCGCGCTGGATCCGGCGAAATACGATGCCGTTCCGATCTTCATCACTCGCGAAGGACAGTGGCTGTTGAGCGGCGTCACGGATGGCGCCCTGGCGCAGCCGTCGAGCGGCATAGAAGTCTGCCTTGTGCCGGGCGGGCAGGGGCGCATGACGGCGGTTCCGGCAAATGGCGCGCCTTAGGAGTTGCCGGCCATCGGAATCCTCTTCCCTGTGCTGCATGGACTCCATGGCGAAGACGGCTCGGTGCAGGGGCTTGCCGAGGTGGCGCGCGTACCACTCGCCGGCTGCGGCATCCTCGGTTCCGCGACCGCGCTCGACAAGGATATTGCCAAGCGTCTGCTGAATGAAGCGGGCCTGCCTACCGCGCGATCCGTCACGATCCGCCCTGATGCGGCGCCGGCCTTTGCGGAACTCGAGGGCGTCCTCGGTCTTCCGCTTTTCCTCAAGCCGGCCCGACAGGGCTCTTCCGTCGGCGTGAGTAAAGTCGCAACCGAACAAGACTATGCGGCGGCGCTTGCCGAAGGCTTCAGGCACGACAGCAAACTGCTGGCCGAAGAATTCGTTCGCGGCCGGGAGATCGAATGCAGCGTGCTGGAGGATGCGGGAGGCGGTCTCTTTGTTTCCCGACCCGGCGAGATCGTGCCGGCGGAAAGCCATGGCTTCTACAGCTACGACGCCAAATATATCGACAAGGATGGAGCGGTTCTGAAAGTGCCGGCGGAGTTGCCGGAAGAGACAGAGGGCAGTATCCGCGCGATGGCTGCGAGAGCCTTCCGGGCGCTCGGCTGCGATGCCATGGCGCGGGTTGATTTCTTCATGACGCCGGACATGCGGTTGCTCATCAATGAACTCAACACCATTCCCGGCTTCACCGATATCAGCATGTATTCCAAGGCGATGGCCGCAAGCGGTGTCGGCTATTCCGAAATCATCGATCGGCTGGTGGCGCACGGACTCGCGCGCGCCGGGGCGAAAGCAGGTTAGGACTTTACCGCCAAGTGGTCTGAAAAAATCGTCCTAAAGCGGACATTTTTGACCGTCCACTCCATTGGTAGACAAGGCTGTCTTCAGACCTTCGAGGTGTGCCTTGTCTGCCAAGCTCTCCGTCAATGTGAATGCCATCGCTTTCCTGCGCAACCGCCGCCATGTGCCGTGGCCGAGCGTCGAAGGCCTCGGACGCATCGCGCTCCAGGCGGGCGCCTATGGGCTGACTGTCCATCCCCGGCCCGATGAGCGCCATATCCGCAGGAGCGATGTCGGTATCTTGCGCGACATGATCCGCAAGGAGTTTCCCGGCCGCGAATATAATATCGAAGGCAATCCCGATCCCGACTTCATCAAGCTGGTGAGCGCCGCGAAGCCCGACCAGGTCACCCTGGTGCCCGACGATATCGGCCAGGCGACGTCCGACCATGGCTGGGACATCGCGGCGCATCGGGGCTTCCTCACCGATGTGACCAGCCGCTTCAAAAGTCAGGGCATAAGGGTGTCGGTCTTCATCGATCCCGAGCCCGAGCTTGCGCATCTCGCCAGAGAGGTCGGCGTGGACCGCGTCGAGATCTATACCGGTCCCTATGGCGGCGCGCTCGAGCCTTTGGCGATGGAGCGCGAATTCCGCAAGGTGGTGGCGACCGGCAAGGCGGCGGAGAAGGCGGGCATCGGCCTCAATGCCGGCCATGACCTGACACGCGAAAACCTGCCGCGACTGGTGGCGGCGCTGCCCAACTTGCGCGAAGTGTCGATCGGCCATGCGATCACCGCCGATGCGCTCGTCTTCGGCATGGCCGAGACGGTGCGCTTGTTCCGTCAGGCCTGTGGTGACTTGCGCAGCGAAGCTGCCTAAGATCGACGCATCCGACCTGGGGAACATCATGACAGCAAGCCTGATCACGCTGGTGACGATCGGTTTCGTGCAGCTTCTCGCCGTCATCAGCCCGGGACCGAGCTTCCTCATCACCGCCCAGACAGCCGTGGCGCGCTCGCGCCTCGATGGCATCAAGATCGCCTTCGGGCTCGGCGCCGGCACCGTGGTGTGGGCGAGCGCCGCTCTGCTCGGACTCAATGCCTTGTTCCGGCTGCATCACTGGCTGTTCGTCGGCATGAAGGTGGCGGGTGCTGTCTTCCTGTTGTGGATCGCCATCCAGATCTTCCGCCATGCCCGGCAGCCCATCGACATGAGCGAGCAGAATGGCGAGGCGGCGCGGCGCAATCCGTTCCTGCGCGGCTTCCTCACGCAGATTTCCAATCCCAAGGTCGCGGTTTTCTTCGGCTCCATCTTCGTGGCGATGCTGCCGCAGGATGTGCCCGGCTGGATGATGATGGCCCTTGTCGCCATCGTCACCACCAATGAGGTCGTCTGGTACACGCTGGTGTCGCTGTGCTTTGGCTCAGGTCCGGTTCGGCGCTTTTATCTCGGCGCCAAGGCATGGATCGATCGCGTGACCGGTATTTTCCTCGGCGCCTTGAGCCTCAGGATCCTCTGGCAGGCCCGCGACGCCGCCTGATCTCGGGAATAGGAATGCCCGGGCGCCCGTAAATGGCGCGCTATGACGAAGATGCCATTGCCAGATTTGCGCGAAATTTCTATTGGCCATGGGATGACCGCGGATTCGCTCCTCCCTGGTCTGATCGAGATGGCGAGGGTTCTGCGCTTCGCCCATGAGGAACAGCGTGAAGAGCCTCGACATCGCGATAGCCGGATGTGGGCCAGCAGGGCTCGCCGCAGCCCTGGCGCTGACGCGGATCGGCCATAGGGTCACGCTCTTCGATCAGTTCGATGCGCCCAAGCCGCTCGGCTCGGGCCTGATGATGCAGCCGGCCGGTCTCGATGCGCTGGACTGGCTCGGCCTCGGTGACCGCCTGCGCGAGCTCGGCGCGCCGATCGACCGGCTCTATGGCCGCGAGATCCGTTCCAACCGCATCGTGCTCGATGTGCGCTACGCGGCGCTCGGCAATGGCCGGCGCGGTCTGGCGGTGCATCGCGCGGCATTGTTCAACGTGCTCTTCGATGAGGTGCAGGCCGTCGGCCTGCCGATCGAGACCGGTGTGAAGATCGCGGCGCTCGTTCGTGCCGCGGACCGGCGCCCGCTCCTTATTGCGGAGAAGGGACGACAATTCGGCGCCTTCGATCTCGTCGTCGACGCGCTGGGCAGCCGCTCACCGCTGCTGGGCGAAGCGGCGGCACCTGTGCGGCGCACAAGCCTCGCCTATGGCGCGCTATGGACGACGCTGCCCTGGTGCGACGGTCCTTTCGATGCGCGAGCGCTCGAGCAGCGCTATGAGAAGGCCTCCGTCATGATCGGCGTGCTGCCGGTCGGCCGGCGCTTTTCGGGCGATGACCTGCAGACGACCTTCTTCTGGAGCCTCAAGACCGGGGATTATCCGCTGTGGAAGGCGCAAGGGCTCGGGCCTTGGCGCGACCGGGTTGCGCGTCTGTGGCCGGATACAGAGAATTTGCTCCGGCAGATCATCGACCCCGGCCAGATGATCCTGGCCGGCTATGGCCACCACACTCTGCCCTTGCCCTTTGGTCCTCGCATCGCCTTCCTGGGCGACAGCGCCCATTCGACCAGCCCGCAGCTGGGGCAGGGCGCCAATATGGCGCTGCTCGATGTCAAAGCCCTGGCGGAGGCTTTCACCGAACGGACCGGGCTCGACGAGGCCCTCGCCCTCTATGCGAAGAAGCGCCGGTGCCATGTCCGGCTCTATCAGCTCATGAGCGCCGTCTTCACGCCATTCTACCAGTCGGACAGCCTGATCCTGCCCGGCTTGCGCGACTGGCTCGTCGCGCCCATGAGCCGGGTGCCCCTGGCGGCCAAGGGCCTGGCCCGCATCGTCGCTGGAGACTTCAGCCGAAGCCCTTGAAAACTTAAGGTTTTGAGTCTCTTAGCCGGGTCGGTTCAGGCCGGATCTCAAATCCGGGCGGGATCGACCTATGCACCGAACGCGCTTGCCTTTGGAACCCCGATGTCTATTGTGCGCCCCGGATTTGCGGGCTTTTCAAGCCCGTTCTCATTTTCAGCAACGAGGGAAGTTCTCATGCGCGTTTATTATGACCGGGATGCCGATGTTAATCTGATCAAGGGCAAGAAGGTCGTCATTGTGGGCTATGGCAGCCAGGGCCGGGCGCATGCTCTCAATCTCAAGGATTCCGGCGCCAAGAACCTCGCGGTGGCGTTGCGCAAGGGCTCCGAGACCGCCAAGAAGGCGGAAGCTGACGGTCTCAAGGTGATGACGGTCGCCGAGGCCGCCAAATGGGCCGACATGCTGATGATGGCCACCCCGGACGAGCTCCAGGCCGATATCTGGAAGGACGAGATCGCCCCCAATATCCGCGATGGCGCCGCGATCGCCTTTGCCCATGGCCTCAACATCCATTTCAACCTGATCGAGCCCAAGAAGACGATCGATGTGCTGATGATCGCCCCCAAAGGCCCCGGCCACACGGTGCGCGGCGAATATCAGAAGGGCGGCGGCGTGCCGTGCCTCATCGCCATCCACCAGGATGCCTCGGGCAATGCGCATGATCTGGCGCTCTCCTATGCCTCGGCCATCGGCGGTGGACGCTCCGGCGTGATCGAGACGACCTTCAAGGAAGAATGCGAGACCGATCTCTTCGGCGAGCAGGTGGTCCTGTGCGGCGGCCTGGTCGAGCTGATCCGCGGCGGCTTCGAGACGCTGGTGGAAGCGGGCTATGCGCCGGAAATGGCCTATTTCGAATGCCTGCACGAAGTGAAGCTGATCGTCGACCTCATCTATGAGGGCGGCATCGCCAATATGAACTATTCGATCTCGAACACGGCCGAGTTCGGCGAATACCAGACGGGCCCGCGCATCATCACTGACGAGACCAAGCAGGAAATGCGCCGTGTGCTGAAGGATATTCAGACCGGCAAATTCACCTCGGAATGGATCCGCGAATGCAAGGCCGGCCAGCCGAGCTTCAAGGCGATCCGCCGCGTCAACGACGCGCATCCGATCGAAGAGGTCGGCGAGAAACTCCGCGCCATGATGCCGTGGATCGCCAAGAACAAGCTCGTCGACAAGACCCGGAACTGAACAGGCATGACCGCGCCGCTTGTCATAAGGCCGGCGGCGTGGTCCGATGTCGAAATCCTGACCGATCTGGCCATGTGATCCAAGGCATCGCATGGCTACGATGAAGCCTTCATGGCGATGTGCCGCGAGGAGCTTGCCATCGCCGAGCGCACGCTCAGCCAGCGCGATGTCTGGGTGGCGGAGATCGAGGGGACCATCGTCGGCTTCTTCGGTCTCGAAGCGCCAGAAGACGGCGTGTCGGTGGTCAATCCGATCTTTGTCGAGCCCGATCTCCAGCAGGGCGGTGTCGGACGTGCTCTGTGGCGCAAGCTCGAAGAACGCGCCCGCGCCGCGGGTGCCCGCGCCATCGGCCTCGATTCCGACCCCCATGCCGTCGGCTTCTATGAGAAGATGGGATGCCGGATCATCGGCTGGTCGCCCTCCGGCTCCATTCCGGGAAGAAAACTGCCGAAGATGGAAAAGCCGCTGGTTTGATCCAGCGGCTTTGTCGTTTACGCAGTGCGGTTGAGGAAGCTTTCCAGGCTTTCGGGCTTGCGGCCGGTGAGCTTCTCATAATCACCGGTCATGCCAGCCATTTCACCGGCGGCATTGGCTTCGTGGATGCTGATCAGGGCCTCGACCATGAAGGCTGGCAGCTTTGCGCCGGTCAGGATGGATGCCAGAACCTCGCGTGGCAATTCGGCGACCTTGATCTCCTTGCCCCATTTGCGGGAGAGGATCCGGGCGACCGCAGCCGCGTCATAGGCCTCAGGTCCGGTGATCTCATAGGTGCCATTGGCCTCGGGGCCGGCGAGAAGGGCTGTCGCTGCGGCGAAGGCGATGTCGGCGCGCGGAATATAGGCGACCTTGCCCTTGCCGCCATGGACGGCATAGGCGCCGGTCTCCCTGGCATGCGCGATGGCGCTGGCGATGTTCTCGGCATACTGGTTGTTGCGCAGGAAAATGTAAGCGAGGCCGGACGCCTTGATACAGGCCTCGGTCTCGGCGTGGATCTTGCCGAAAGTGAACAGGCTTTCGGGCCGCGCATTGGTGAAGCTCGTATAGATGATGGTCGCAACGCCGGCCGCCTTGGCCGCATCGATGGCCGCCTTGTGCTGGCGGATGCGCTCATCGACCGGCGCGTCACCCGAGATCAGGAGCAGGCGCTTGCTGCCCTTGAGGGCCGCTTGCATGGTCGCGGGCTTGTCGAAGTCGAAAGCTGCCGTGTGAAAGCCCTGGCCGGCAAAGGCTGCGAGCTTGGCCGGATCGCGAGAGCCCAGTGTCACATTGCCCGGTGCCGTGAGTTTCGCGAGTTCATGGGCGACAAGCTGGCCAAGCTTGCCGGAGGCGCCGGTGACGAAATACATGGAAATCTCCATCATGCTGTTCGATCGCCCGTTCCGACAGAATCGGAACGTGCGATCTGTTCCTTGTTTCGCATCGGATTATCCGAAAACCGCTTGGCACTTTTCGGTCCGATGCGTAGAGTGCTAGTCTCTTTTTGAGACTTGCATTCAGATAGGGCGTTCCGGGTGGGTGCGAAAGACGGCACTTTTCCCGCGCCTGGTTATGTGGAGGTAACCACCCATGCGATCTGCCGAAGGCATCATCCGTATTCCGCCCATGCCGGCGGGTGCCGGGGCTGCACTCATCGCCAAATGCCCGGTGCGCGACGTGCTCGACCGCATCGGTGACAAATGGAGCGTGCTGATCCTCAAGAACCTGGAGGACGGGCCGCAGCGCTTCGGCGCGCTCAAGCGCCTGATCGGCGACATCTCGCAGCGCATGCTCACCCAGACCTTGCGTGACCTGCAGCGCGACGGGCTCATTCTGCGCACCGTCTATCCGACCGTGCCGCCCTCGGTCGACTACCGGCTGACCAAGCTCGGCACATCGCTCATGGACCCGCTCGAGCATCTCGTGCAATGGTCCGACCGCAATCACGACAAGGTGCGCAAGGCACGGGTGTCTTTCGACCGGGCAGGAGTTTCCAGTGGCCATCAATGAGGATATCGAGAAGATCGTTGTGCAGGAGCAGCGCCTGCGCTTCAAACGCTTCGATGAAGACACCGCCTGGCAGATCGGAACCAGACTGCGCGAGCTGGGCGAGGCCCGCAAGCTGCCGATCGTCATCGATATCCGCCTCGCCGGCCGGCAGCTGTTCTATTGCGCCTTTGCTGGCAGCACGCCCGACAATCCCGACTGGGTGCGGCGCAAGAGCAATGTGGTGCTGCGCTATCTCAAGAGCTCATACCGGGTGGGGCGCGAGCTTAGCGCCAAGAACGACACACTCGATACGCATCGCGGCGTGTCGCCCATGGACTTCGCGCCGCATGGCGGCAGCTTCCCCATTCATGTCGAGGGGGCCGGGATCATTGGCGCCATCACGGTCTCCGGCCTGCCGCAGCGCGAGGACCATAATCTGGTGGTCGAGGCGCTGGCAGGTGTCCTCGATCAGCCGCTGGAGGGGCTGGCGCTCGGGCCAGAATGACCTTTTGACATCTCGCTCGTCCGTGAGGCGAGATCGCGCATGTCATCGCCCAACTGCTCCAGGGCGAAACGCAAGGTGAAGAGCCGCGCCGTCTCCTCACGCGGCAGCCGCTTCCGGTCCTCGCCCAGAGCTTCGATCGCCTGTGCCAAAGCGCGGGCGCTCGCCTGATAATTGTCGAGTGCCGGCGCCGCGGTGCGGGCGAGAAGGCTCGTCGATATTCCCCTGAGCACGGCGCCCGCATCGTTGCGCAGCGTCGTCAGAAGCGGGCTGAAATCGCCGAGAATGGCGGTGGGGAGGGGCTTCACCGCGGCGCGTCCCACCATCACCAGGTCATGGCGCACGCGATAGAGCGTGCGCACCACGGGCTCGGGATCGCGCTCGTCGCTCACCCGCATCTTACGCTCGCGCGCTGCTTCCTCGGCGGCGGTCTCGGTCTGCTTCAGGGCGGCGCGGATCCTGGCATGGATGGGCGGGGTGCCCTGGCGGCCCGCATCATTCAGGAGACCGCCCACCAGATTGTCCAAGAGATCGGCATTGAGGCTCGCTACCCTGGCGGCGGCTTCGCGCAGCTGGCTGTGGGCGCGGGTGGGCAGGACCACGAAAGTGACGGCCAGCGCCACGATATTGCCGATGACGATCTCGAGAACGCGATCGAAGGCCGACAGCATGGGATCGGACGACGGCCCGTAGATCGGCAGCATGACGATGAGGGCGGTCACCGGGGCGACGCGAAAGATCGGGTTCACGGCGGCGAGATAGGCCAGCGGCAGGATCGCCACCGCGATCGCCAGCGCCAGGCCAATGTCGGTCGCGTGCGGGACGATGATGGCGATGAGGGCGCCATAGAGCGCGCCGGCGATCGTGCCCCACAAACGATCCAGCGCCGCCTTGAGTGAGCCGCCGACACTGGTCTGGACGACGAGGAGAGCGGTGATGACGGCCCACCAGCCCTGTGGAAGTCCGGCAAGCTTCACCACCGCGAAAGCGGCGACGACGGCGATGACGACACGCAAGGCATGGCGCAGCTCGGCCATGTGCCGGCGGAAGAAAGCCAGCGGGTTTTCCAGCCTCACCTGATGAGCTCGATGATATCGAGCTTCGATTCATATTTGGGCAAGGGGAATTCGAGACGGACGCGGTTCTCGTCCGGTCGCAGCACATAGGCGACCTCGTCGCGGTCGGGATCGCTCGCATAGCGCTTCGGCTTCTCGTCTGCGTAATGCGCCGCGCCGATATAGATGAGCCTTGTGCCGCTGTCGGTATAGAAGGCGCCTGAAGTGCGCTGCGAGCCGGTCAGCTTCTCGAGCTTCCAGCCGGAGCCATCATCAGTCACCCGGCATTTGAACCAACCATAGACGATGAGCGGCAGGTTGCCGCCGAGCTTCACCGTACGGCAGCGCCAATTGCCGGTAAAATCAAAACTTTCCGAAAAGCTGAGATCCTTGCCGGCGAGGATCTTCTCCAATGTCGCGACATCTTCCGGCGCGCCGCCTTTCTTCGCTTCGGCAATTGCTTCGGCCCTCGTCTTGTCAAAGGCGGCCAGACGCTGCTTGTCGGCAGCGGTCATGAGCTTGCCGATCTCGCCGTCGGCATGCGCGGTGATCGAGGCAGCCATCATTACCAGGGCGAAAACGCCATAGCGAGTCAGCATGTGAAATGAACCGCGCATCGAAGCCTCCGTGACAGTCGAGCGGATGCTAGAGACAGCGGATCGAAGCAGCAAGCCGCTTAACTAGACCCTCACCCTGAGGTGGCCGCGTAGCGGCCCTCGAAGGGTGGCGAGCGGCACGACCTGTGTTCCTGGATCGTGCTTCGAGGCTCGCTGCGCTCGCACCTCAGCACGAGGATTTTGCTAGAATTCGCTGCGCGGCTGCGGCTGGCCGGTGACGAAGCCGCTGCCGTCGAGATGATAGATGTCGGGCCGGAAATGGATGCGGCCGTCCTCGGTCGCCCAGGCGGTCAGATACATGATCCTGAGATCGGGGCCGTTCTTCACCCGCTTGTCGAGGCGCTCGCCGGTATGGGCAATGGTCTCGATCATGCCGGCATCGAAGCCATCCTGGCCGGACAGGATCCAGTTCACCAGCACATCGACGCGATCGACGCGGATGCAGCCCGAGCTCAGATAGCGGGCATTCTGGCCGAACAATTCGCGGGTCGGCGTGTCATGCAGATAGACCGCATATTTGTTGGGGAAGTTGATCTTGACGGTCGCCATGGCATTCTGGTCGCCGGGGTCCTGGCGGAACAGGTAGAGATTGCTCGGCGTCGCCTGCCAGTCGACATAGCGCGGGTCGATCACGCGGCCGCTCGCCTTCTCGATGACGCGGATGCGCATCTTGCTCAGCACGTCGGGATCCTTGGCGAGCTTGGGCAGAAGGTCGCGCTGGACGATCGAATCGGGTGCCGTCCAATAGGGATTGAAATTGATGTCGCTGATGCGGCTCATCAGCACCGGCGAAGGACGGTCGAGCTTGCCGGCCACGATATTGTGGCGCGAATAGACGGCGCCGAAATTCACCGCCTCGAGTTGGGCCGAGGGGATGTTGACGAGGATGTAGCGGGGGCCGAGCCTGGCCGAATAGGCAGCGACGCGCGGCTGGTTGATCTGCAGCTGGCGCAAGCGGGCGCCGGCCGGGATATTGAGCTCGGCCAAGGTGCGGTCATCGACCTTGCCGGTCGTGGCGAGGCCATGATTGGACTGGAAGGCCTTCACCGCATTGCGGATCTCGAGCGAAAATTTCTCCGGCTCGTCGACCTCGAGACTGTGGGGTGGCAGATAACCCTCGGCCACCAGGCGCCGGCGCAGGCGCACGACCTGGTCGCTGAAATCACCCTTTTCGAGATTGCGCTCGGTGATCCGCGGCCAGCCGCCATTGCGGGTGATGTGGTCATACATGGCGACTGCCGCATCCATCGCCTGGGGCGAGGAGGGCGTCAGCAGGGCCGCCTGGGCCTCGCCCGCCAGCACCTCGGTCTGGGTGGCGAGCTTGCCCGTCGGCGCCTGGCGGGTGAGCGAGGCGATGGAGCCCGTATAGTCGTTGGACTGGGCAAAAGCGGGTGCCGCAAATCCAGCGGAAAGGAGGAAAGCGAGAGTGATGATAGGCCGTGTCATGATCGGAGCTGTCCCAGGTCTTAACCTGAGACTCGGCGATCTTGGTAAACCGAGGATTAATTCGGCGCGCGATCAGGAAAAGTGGAAGCCGGTTTTCCGTCCGATCGCGCGCCAAATTAATATCTTTGAGCAAATCCTTATCGCCAAAGTCTGCAACTTTGGCGGGATTTGCTCTAGACCGACAAGGCGATCATTTCGCGGCGGAAGGGAACTTCCAGCACATCCGTCGGTTTTGCCTCGAATTCCTCGGCAAACCTTCGCCCGGCATAGACGGCATGGGCGATGGCCGCCGGCGCCCAGGCATCGCCAATCGCGGTCACCGGCGCGCCCATCTGCTTGAGGCCCTGATAGAGGGCGTCATCGGCCTTGCGCGAGGTGACGAGGACAAGGCTTGCCGTCTCGTGCCGCTCTTCCTTGCCGGTATAGATGCAAGAGGTGACGGGGCCCGACGCCTCGATTGCCGACAAAGCCTGTCCGGCGATGATCTTCACGCCGATGTCGAGCAGGCGCGCCTGGATGATCTTCTGCTCCATGGTGTTGACGGTATAGGCGGCGGCGACCGATGCCGGGGTGACATAGGTCACCGTGATGCCCTCCTTCACCAGAAGCTCGCAGAGCACGCTCGCCATGTAATAATGATCGTCGTCGAAGATGACGGCTTCCTTGCCGCGCGGCCTCATTCCCGACATGAGATCGTCGGGAGTTAAGACCTCGATCGCCGCAGCGACCGGAACCGGCAGATATTGGTGATGGCCGGCGCCGTCGCGCCGCCACCGGGCGCCCGTGGCGCAGACGATATGATCGGCGCCGAATTCGAGGGCGGTGTCGGCGGTGAGCTCGCTTTCGAGATAGAGATTGACGTTCGGCATCTTGCCGATCTGGAGGAGGCGCCAGTCGCGCACCCGGCCCCAGGCGGCAAGGCCGGGCAGGCGGCATTCAAGCGCCACGCGGCCGCCGGCCTCGCGCGCGGCATCGGCGATCGTCACCTGATAGCCGCGCTGGCCCAGCGCGCGGCCGGCCTCGAGGCCCGCAGGTCCCGCACCGATGATGAGGATCTGCGCGTCCTTCTCCTTCTGGCGGATGCGCTCGGGATGCCAGCCCTTGCGCCATTCCTCGCCCATGGAGGGGTTCTGGGTGCAGCGCAACGGCGTCTTGGTATAGTCGCCGGTGACGCAGATATTGCAGCCGATGCATTCGCGAATGTCGTCGATGCGGCCTTCCTCGATCTTCTTCGGCAGATAGGGATCGGCGATCGAGGGACGGGCCGCGCCGATCATGTCCATGATGCCCTGGCGGATGACGCGCACCATCGTATCGGGCGAGGTGTAGCGCCCGACGCCGACGACGGGCTTCGTCGTCAGCTTCTTGACGCCCTTGATATAGGGCTCCTGGAAGCCTTCCTCCGAAAAGCGCGAGGTCTGCGAATCCTTGGGCCAGGCGGCAAGCGACAGGTCCCAGAGATCGGGCAACTCGGCCATCATGCCGATCGCATCCTCGACCTCGTTGGGCTCGAGACCGTCGGCGCCCAGAAACTCGCTCATGGCGATACGCACCGGCACGGCACAGGTGTCGCCGACCGCGTCCTTGGTATCCTCGATCACCTCGCGCAGCAGGCGCGCGCGGTTGGCGAGCGAGCCGCCATATTCATCGATGCGGTCATTGGTGGCGCGCGATAGGAATTGCTGGAAGATGCCAAGCCCGTGGCCGGCATAGACATAGATGAGGTCGTAGCCCGCTTTCTTGCCGCGCAATGCCGCGGCGCGGTGGATCTTGCGCAAGTTGCTTATGTCGTCCTTGTCCATGGCGCGCGCATGAACGGGGTCGAAATGATAGGTCGAGACGTTCATCGCCATAGGCGCCATCGGCGTCTCGCGCGAATAGAGATTGGCGGCGGTATAGCCCGAATGGCAGAGCTCGATGCCGGCGAGCGACTTGTGCTCGTGGATCCTGTCGGCGATGCGGGCGAGGGTGGGGATGTCCTGATCGTCCCAGTTGCGCAATTCGACATAGGGCGCCACGTCGCTGCCGGAATGGACCTCCACCATCTCGGTGCAGACGACCGCCCAGCCGCCTTCCGCCTTCATGCCGCGCATGGCGGCCAGCGCCGAAGCGTCACGATAGCCCATGCCATTGCAATGCGGCACCTGATAGAAGCGGTTGCGCGCGGTGACCGGGCCAATGCGGATGGGCTCGAAAAGGATGTCGTAGCGGGGATCGCGGGTCATGGTGGTCTCGATAAGAAGGGAGCAACTGTGTACCAATGACGAACCAATTCCGCCAGCCCTGGACCAATTCCCACCGATGCACGACAAATCACCCCAACTGATCAAGCCCGTTGCCATCAAATCCCTCGATCTCCGGCTGAAATCGGGCAGCTGGGCCTTTGCCGAGGCGGAAAAGCAACGCATCGGCGCGCATTGGCGCAAGCTTGCCGATGGCAATCCCAGGATCTGGAATGGCGATGTGCTGATCTGCTCCGGCGCCGCGATCACGGGCGAAGCGCTCACCGGACAATTCATCAAGACCGACTATGCGAGCTTCGTCGCCTGGCGCGACTGGGGCTGGCCCGACAAGGATGTGTGCAATGTCTTCGGGTCGGCGGCGGTGCTGAGCGCCGATGGGGCGGTGCTCTATGGGCGCATGGCGAGCCATACGCTGAATGCGGGCAAGGTCTATCCTCCGGGAGGATCGCTCGAAATGAAGGATGTCGGCGCCGACGGCGAGGTCGACATCATGGGCTCGATCACCCGCGAGCTCGAAGAGGAGACCGGCCTCAAGGCCGAAGAAGCCGAGCGCGGCGAGCTGCTGGCCATCTTCGATGGGCCGCGTCTGTCGGTGGCCCAGGTCTTTCATTTCGCCAGCGATGCCGCGGCGCTGGCGCAGCGCGTGCGAAGCTATCTGCCCGGCGCCCATGAGGACGAGCTCAGCGACATAGAGGTCATCCGGTCGTCCTCACAAATCGATTCAGCAATCCCACCCTATGCCGTTGCGCTTGCACGATATTTGATCAAGCCGCCGTGACGGAAACATGTCTGGCGAAAGTAGGATTGCGCTTGACGGGCTGTCCTTGAGAGAACAGTCTCAGGACTAAACAGAAGACACCGACAGGGAGGAACCTCATGACACAAGTCTCGCGCCGCAGTCTCCTTGCGCTGATGGGCGGCGCTGTCGTCGCGCCAGGGCTCGGAACGCCGGCCAGCGCGGAAGAATTCATCAATATCCTGACCGGCGGCACCAGCGGTGTGTATTACCCGCTTGGCGTGGCCCTGTCGGAGATCTATGGCAAGAACATCGCGGGTGTGCGCACGCAGGTGCAGGTGACCAAGGCGTCGGTCGAGAATCTCAATCTGCTGCAGCAGGGCAAGGGCGAGATCGCCTTCGCATTGGGCGACTCGGTCAAGGCCGCGGCCGACGGCGATGCGGAAGCGGGCTTCCCCAAGAAGCTCGACAAGCTGCGGGCCATCGGCGCGATCTATCCGAATTTCGTGCAGGTCGTCGCCAGCCAGGACTCGGGGATCAAATCCTTCGCCGACCTCAAGGGCAAGAGCCTGTCGGTCGGCGCGCCGAAATCGGGCACCGAACTCAATGCGCGCGCGATCTTCGGCGCGCTCGGCATGAGCTATGACGATCTCGGCAAGACCGAATACCTGCCATTCGGCGAGTCGGTCGAGCTCATCAAGAACCGGCAGCTCGATGCCACATTGCAATCGGCCGGCCTCGGCGTCGCTTCCATCAAGGACCTGGCGACATCGGTGCCGATCACGGTCGTCGCGGTTCCGGCCGAGGTCGCCCAGAAGCTTGGCGCGCCGTTCCAGGCGGCCGTCATTCCGGCGGGCACCTATGAAGGCCAGAAGGAGGACGTGCCGACGCTGTCGATCACCAACATCCTGGTGACGCGTGCCGATGTCGCGGACGAGCAGGCCTATCAGATGACCAGCCAGCTGTTCGCGCATCTCGACACGATGGTCGCGGCGCACAATGCGGCGAAGGCGATCAAGCCCGAGGGCGCGGCCAAGGGACTTCCGATACCGCTGCATCCGGGCGCCGAGCGCTACTACAAGGAAAAAGGCCTGCTTTAGGTGATTGACGCTTCTCTCCGGAAGCTCACATGACAACCACCGACAAAGCGGCGACCGCGCCGGCCACCGATATTTCGCATGACCCGACCGGCGGCGGGTTCGCGCCGACGATCGAGGGCCGTGTGCTGTTCTGGATCGCGGTCGCCTTCGCGCTCTTCCAGATCGCGACCGCAGCCCATATCCTCAGCGTGCCGAGCCAGATCCTCAGGGCCTTTCATCTCGGCTTCCTGATGTTGCTGACCTTTCCGCTGGTCGCCGGCGCCTATGGCCTTTCGCGGCCGGCAAAGGCCGGCGCCTGGCTGCTGGCGTTCGCAGGCCTCGCCGTCGCGCTCTATCAGTATGTCGAGTATCAGCCGCTGATCCTCAGGGCGGGCGATCCGACGACGCTCGATATCGTCTTCGGCGTGGTGGCGCTCATCACCGTCTTCGCCGCCGGCTATGCGCTGATGGGGGCTGCCCTGCCGATCATTTCCGGCGGCTTCCTGGCCTATGCGCTGCTCGGCCAGTATCTGCCGGCGCCGCTGAACCATCGCGGCTACGACTTCGCGCAGATCATCGACCAGATGGCTTACGGGACCGAAGGCATCTACGGCATCCCGATCTATGTCTCCGCCACCTATATCTTCCTCTTCATCCTGTTCGGCTCGTTCCTGGAGCGCGCCGGGATGATCAAGCTGTTCACCGATGTCTCGCTCGGCTGCGTCGGCCATGCGCGCGGCGGCGCCGCCAAGGTCGCGGTCATCGCGTCGGCCCTGATGGGCACGATCTCAGGTTCCGGCGTGGCCAATGTCGTGACCACCGGCCAGTTCACCATTCCGCTGATGAAGCGCTTCGGCTATCGCCCGGCCTTCGCCGGCGGCGTCGAGGCGACGGCCTCGATGGGCGGACAGATCATGCCGCCGGTCATGGGCGCGGTCGCCTTCATCATGGCCGAGACGCTGGGCGTCGAATACTATGAAGTGGTGAAGGCGGCGGTGATCCCGGCCCTGCTTTATTTCGCCGCGGCTTTCTGGATGGTGCATCTCGAGGCGGGCAAGCACAATCTGACCGGCATGGCGAAAGCCGACCTGCCGTCGCCCATCAAAGCGCTGCGCGGGGGCTGGTACCTGATCCTGCCGCTCGCCGTGCTGGTCTATCTCCTGTTCTCCGGCTACACGCCGCTTTATGCCGGCACGATCGGCCTTGCGCTCACGGTGCTCCTGATCCTCGGCGGCTCGGTGGCGCTCGGCCTGCCGTCGACGGTGCTGCGCGTCATCTTCTGGATCGGCCTCGGCCTCATCGCCGCCAGCTTCTTCCGATTTGGCATCAATGTCATTCTGGTGGCCGGCGCGGCGCTGATACTCATCAACATCTTCGTCAGCGGCGGACGCCGGACCCTGATCGACTGCCGCGACTCGCTGGCGGAAGGCGCGCGCACCGCGCTGCCCGTAGGCATAGCCTGCGCCGTCGTCGGCATCATCATCGGCACCCTGACGCTCACCGGCGCCGCCACTACCTTCGGCGCCTTCATCGTGTCGGTCGGGGAATCGAGCC
Organism: Taklimakanibacter lacteus; assembly: GCA_003576695.1. Taxonomy (GTDB): domain Bacteria; phylum Pseudomonadota; class Alphaproteobacteria; order Rhizobiales; family Aestuariivirgaceae; genus Taklimakanibacter; species Taklimakanibacter lacteus. The sequence goes on along the minus strand of QOZQ01000014.1, from coordinate 9,037 downwards.
TCCTCCTGTCGCTGCTCCTGACGATGGTGACCTGCATCGTCCTCGGCATGGGCATACCGACCATCCCGAACTACATCATCACATCGTCGATCGCGGGACCGGCGCTGCTGCAACTCGGCGTGCCCTTGCTCGTCAGCCATATGTTCGTCTTCTATTTCGGCATCCTGGCGGATCTGACGCCGCCGGTGGCGCTGGCCTGTTTCGCCGCCGCGCCCATCGCCAGGGAAAGCGGGCTCAGAATCTCGTTCGAGGCCATCAAGGTCGCTGCCGCCGGTTTCGTGGTGCCGTTCATGGCGGTCTATAATCCGGTGCTCATGCTTCAGGATGGCGGGCCGCTGGCCGCGACGATCGGCTATTGGCCGGCCGTGGCCTATGTCCTGGTCAAGACCACGCTGGCGATCGGCCTGTGGGGCACGGCCGTCATCGGCTTCCTCAAGGGGCGGATGACGTGGTGGGAAAGGCTGCTTGCGGCAGCGTCGGCCTTCACGCTCGTCGCCACACTGCCGATGACCGACGAGATCGGTTTCGTGCTGGCCGTGATCGTATTCGCCCTCCACTGGTACCGCATGCGAGGTGCTGCCACCGCTCCGACACCGACGGCGGGGCTGTGAGCATCTGCATCCTCGCCGGCGGGACGACCACGCTGCTGGCCGGCGCCGCCTTCACGCTGAGCTGGACGCATTCGGTGGAGAAGACGCGCTGGGAGGAGGACTGGAAAGCGACGCCTTCCGGCCTCGAGGTCGTCGCGGCGCGCGTCATGGGCTCGGGCGCCGGCATGGAGCCGCCTGAAGGCGCCATCCTGAAAGACGGCTGGTGGTCCTATGTTCCGCAGGTCAAACCGCAGCGCCAGCTGGTGCTGGCCGCGTCAGGCGCGACGGGAGGCGGCTGGACCCTGTGCGCGTCAGGCAAATGCGCGGCGATCGGCAGCAAGCCCGGCGAGCCCGCGGTCGTGACGGTCTGCGCGCCCTGACGGATTGCACCCCGACAATTCGTCAGGGTGCAATACTTCTCTTGCCGCGGCCCAAATCCGCGATTACCAATCGCGCCCATGGATCTCAAATTCAACACCCTCGATGTCTTCACCAACCGGCGCTTCGGCGGCAATCCGCTGGCCGTCGTGCATGACGCCGATGCTCTGTCGACGGAGCAAATGCAGGCGATCACGCGCGAGTTCAATCTCTCGGAAACGATCTTCGTGATGAAGCCCAGCGATGCCAACAACACCGCGCGGGTCAGGATCTTCTTCCCCGGCGGCGAGATGCCCTTTGCCGGCCATCCGACGCTGGGCTGCGCCATCCTGCTCGCCGAGATGAAGAACAAGCCGGGCTGCTCGTTCGAGACCGAGATCAGGCTCGAGGAAGTGGCGGGGCTGGTGCCGGTCAAGGTCACGCGCATCGGCGATGTGCCGCATGGCATGTTCAAGGCGCCCGTCGTGCCGGTTAAAGTGGCCGACGGTCCGGCGAAAGCTGATATCGCGGCGGCGCTCGGCATTGCGGCGGACGAGATCGGCTTCGACGATCATGCGCCGATCATGCTCAGAGGCGGACCGACCTTCTTCTTCGTGCCGGTGCCGTCACGCAAGATCCTCGAAAAGTCGCGGCCCTGCGAGCCGGCCTGGGGCGCCCTCATGTCCGTCCTCGGCAAGCATGAAGCCGCGGTCGATGCGGCCTATGTCTATACCAGGGGCGGCGACGGCAAGGAGACCTCCTTCCGCTCGCGCATGTTCGCGCCGGGCGGCGGCATCCCCGAGGATCCCGCCACCGGATCGGCGACGGCGCTGCTGGCGCGCCAGCTCCTGATCTCCGACAGGCTCAAGGACGGCAAGCACCGTTTCGTCATCGAGCAGGGCTATGAGATGAAGCGGCCAAGCGACCTCGTGCTCGAAGCCGATGTCGCTGAAGGCGATCTCACGGAGGTGCGGGTAGGCGGCCAGGCGGTGCGCGTCTGCGCCGGCGTGATTACGGTGTGACGGTATTTCCTTCTCTTCCCTTCTCCCGTCCGGAGGATGGGAGAAGGTGCCCGACCTTGCTTCGCCGAAGCGGACGTTATCTGCTCTGTCGGGGAGGAACCTCGGCTTCGCGAAGGCAAGAGGGCGGATGAGGGCTCTTGCTCGACACCTTATAAACATCCCAACACGATGCCCTTTGTAGCCAAAGAGCCCTCACCCGGCCTTCGGCCACCCTCTCCCATTGCTTCGCAACGGGCGAGGGGGGATATTCTGAGAGGGTTCGTAAGAGATCAATCGATATCGAGCATCGCCTTGGCTTCGGCCGAGACGTCCAGGCTTTCCTGGGTGTTGCCGGCGGCGCAGAGCTGGGCCGCCTGCTTCTTCATGTCCTCGAGCTGGGCGCGATCGTCGCTCGATACATCCTTGGAGGCGAGCGCCGCCTCGATCTTCCTGACCTCGTCCTGGCATTGATCGGCAAAGGCCGGCGCCGCGGCGGCGGCCAGCAAAGCGAGCGCAAGAAGAGACAGCCTCATGATCGATATCCCCGGAAAGCAACTGGACAGCACGATGCCCGACAAACATGTCGGAACTTTGCAGGCTTTTAGCCGATAGCTGGCGCACAAGCAAAAGGCCCGGGAACGGGCCCGGGCCTCTGGCTGGAGCGGAAGAAATTACATGCCGAGAAGCTTCAGCGCTTCATTCAGGCTCGCTTCGGAGGCGGGATGATCGCCCGCATCATGGGCGGCCTTGCCCTTGTTGTAGAGGTCCATGACCTCAGCCTTCTTGGCGTCATCGAGCTGGGCCGTCTTCATGGCTTCATTGATCTTGTTCATCAAAGCAGGGCACTGGCTGGCGAAAGCGGGCGTCGCCAGAGCCAGGAACGAGGCGATTATCAGGGCTTTCTTCATGGGATCCTCCTTTTTGCCCGGTCCATCCGGACTGCACTCCCTTACAAGCTACGCCGGGCGGGGGAGGGGTATTCCTTACCGTCTTCCCCTCGCCCGTTGCGAAGCAATGGGAGAGGGTGGCCGAAGGCCGGGTGAGGGCTCTTTGCCTGCAAAATGCAGGACTCTTGAACGCTTCGAGAAAGAGCCCTCATCCGCCCTTTGGGCACCTTCTCCCATCCTCCGGACGGGAGAAGGGAAATGGTGGGATGAAGAGGCGAGGTTGCGCGGGGCCCGCGCTTAGGCTATCAACAGCCCCGACATGGCTCATGCATCCACCCAGACCCTTGCCCCGACCGGCTGCCTCGGCGCCGGCCTGCTCGGTCTTGGCCTTCTTCTTAGATGCCCCTGAATGCCGGCAGCCCTGTCACGGGCGGGTCTTCAGGGGATGCCAGTTTTCCAAACCAGATCTTAAGGCCGCAAGCCGGATAATTCCGGCGCCATGACAGGACAAAACCCATGAATTCCGACCAGGTCGTCATCTTCGACACCACCTTGCGCGACGGCGAGCAAGCCCCCGGCGCCACCATGACCCATGACGAGAAGCTCGCGGTCGCCGACATCCTCGACGAGATGGGGGTCGACATCATCGAGGCCGGCTTCCCGATCGCCTCGGACGGCGATTTCGAGGCGGTCTCGGCCATCGCAAAGCGCGCCAAGAAGGCGGTGATCGCCGGCCTCGCGCGGGCGATCAACAAGGACATCGACCGCTGCGGCGAGGCGGTGAAGCATGCCAGGCAGCCCCGCATCCACACTTTCGTGTCGACCTCGCCGATCCATCTGGCGCACCAGATGAAGAAGACGCAGGAGGAGGTGCTCGACATCATCTCGACGACGGTGGCGAGAGCCCGCAATCTCGTCGACAATGTCGAATGGTCGGCGATGGACGCGACGCGCACGCCGATCGAGTATCTCTGCCGCTGCGTGGAGACGGCGATCAAGGCGGGAGCGACGACCATCAACCTGCCGGACACGGTGGGCTATGCGACTCCGCAGGAATATCAGAAGATGTTCGAGGATATTCGCGAGCGCGTGCCCAATGCCGGCAAGGCGGTGTTCTCGGTCCACTGCCACGACGACCTCGGTCTCGCGGTGGCCAATTCGCTGGCGGGCGTCCATGGCGGGGCGCGCCAGATCGAATGCACCATCAACGGCATCGGCGAGCGCGCCGGCAATGCGGCCCTCGAAGAAGTGGTGATGGCGATCAAGACGCGGGGCGATGTGCTGCCCTACCATACCGGCGTCGACAGCACCGTGTTCAACCGCATCTCGAAGCTTGTCGCCGCGGTGACGTCCTTCCCGGTGCAGTACAACAAGGCGATCGTCGGGCGCAACGCCTTCGCGCATGAATCGGGCATCCACCAGGACGGCATGCTCAAGAACACCGAAACCTATGAGATCATGACGCCGGCCTCGGTCGGCGTGACCAAGACCTCGCTGGTCATGGGCAAGCATTCCGGCCGCCATGCCTTCAAGGAGAAGCTCAAGGAGCTGGGCTATGAATTGGGCGAGAACCAGCTCGAGGACGCCTTTGCGCGCTTCAAGGCGCTGGCCGACCGCAAGAAGCATGTCTATGACGAGGATATCGAGGCGCTGGTCGATGGCGAGATCGCGCAGCAGCATGAGCGCATCAAGGTTCTGTCGCTCACCGTGATCGCCGGCACGATGGGACCGCAGACGGCGACGCTCACCCTCGACATCGACGGCCATCATGTGACCAGGCAGGCGACCGGCAACGGCCCGGTCGATGCGATCTTCAACGCCATCAAGGCGCTGGTGCCGCATGAGGTGAAGCTCGCCCTCTATCAGGTGCATGCGGTGACCGAGGGCACCGATGCGCAGGCCGAAGTGTCGATCAGGCTCGATGACGAGGCGCAGGGCAAGTCGGTGACCGCCAAGGGGGCGGATCCCGACACGCTGGTCGCCTCGGCCAAGGCCTATGTGTCGGCGCTCAACAAGCTCAAGATCAAGCAGGCCAAGGGCCAGCTCGAAGGCGTCACCCTGGCGCGCGGCGAAGCGAGGAGAGGGCCGTAAGCACAGTTCCCCTCCCCCTTGCGGGGAGGGGTTAGGGGTGGGGGTCGGGTGGTCTTGCAGAAACGAGTTCTATCTGCTGCATCGCTATCCGGTGATCTTGAAAGACCACCCGACCCCCACCCCGCCGCTTCGCGTCGACCCTCCCCGCAAGGGGGAGGGTAAACAGCGCTCGTCCGATAGGCCGGATGAGGGCTCTTTTCCCGCGAAGTGGGCCAACATCTTGAGCCAAAGAGCCCTCACCCGCCCTCTCGGGCACCCTCTCCCATCCTTCGGACGGGAGAGGGGAAGTGTCTTGGAGAGGAGAGCTGCCCCCTACATCGGAAGATTCAGCTTGCCCAGGCCGATGAACTGGGTTTCGCCGGAATGGTCATCGATGCCGTCATTGTCGGTGATGATATAGGCATCGCCGGCCGCGTCGATGGCGAAGCTCTCCACCTTGTCGAGGACGAAGCCCTTGGGTGCTTCGAGATCGGGCAGGAGGTCACGCAGCTCCTTCTTGGCGACGACCGGCAGCGGGCCGCCAAGCGGAGCGGGCTTGAGGCTGTCCTGGGGAATGAAGACCAGCTTCTTGATCCTGGCATCGCGGCCGACCTGGTTGTCGCGCTCGATCACCACGAGGCCGCCCGGGCCTGAGGTGATTTCCGACAGGCCGACCCAGCCCTTTTCCGCCTTGTCGAGCGGATAATGCACGGCACCCCAGCTCTTGTCGGAAGGCTTGTAGGCCAGAAGCTTGGTCAGCCCCTTGGGATCGTCCTTCCATTCGCGCTGGACGGCGAGCCAGATGGTCTCCTCGGCGCCCGAGCCCGTGACGGTGACACCTTCGAAGCCGAAGCGCGTCGCCTCAGCGGCGAGCGTCTCGGGGATGGCGATCTCCTCGAGAATGGCGCCCTTTGCATCGGTCCTGACCAGCATGGAGCGGGTCTTGTCCTTCTCGCGCTCGGGATTGCCTTCGGAAGCAAGCCAGAAGCCGCCATCGGATGAGAGCGCGATGCCCTCGAGATCGAGGAGCTTCGCCGGCTCTCCGCCCTTGGTGACGATCATCCGGCCCGAGATGACGGCAGGCTTCTTCGTGGCATCGATCGTGTAGATCTGGCCTTGCGAGAAGGCGCTGTCGGTCACCGCAAAGAGCTTGCCGGGCTCCTTCGCATCGGCAACGGTGCCGGAGATCGCCGCCCAGGGCAGCGGCAGGCCATTGGCGTCATCGGCCGAGATGAGGGTCGGATAGGCGAGGGCGCCTTCACCGCGTTCATAGAGGGTGACGACGGAACCGATCAGGCCATCCTCGCGCAGATCGGTCTCGGCGGCGGTGACGAAGAGCTTGCGCTGAGGGATCGCCAGCAGGCCCTCGGGCCCGATGCCGCCCGGCAAAGCCTGCAGGAGGGTCGGCGCCTTGCCCGCACCTTCATCCTTGTAGACGAGAACCAGCGAGCCGCGCTCCGAACCGATGAACAGCAGCTTGTCGGCGCCGAAGCTCGCGACTTCCGCGCCCTCCGGCTCGCTGCCCTTCTTGTTGCGCTTGTCGGGGTAATGGCCGAGGCGCACCACCTCATGCTCGAAGGAATTGCCGCTGTCATAATCGACCGTGCCGTCCTTCCTGAAGATGGTGAAGCCGCGGCTGCCGCCTTCGAGATCGCCCTCATTGGCGGTGACGAAACGCTCGTCATCGATCCAGCCCACGGCATCGGGCTCGCGCTTGACAGCTTCCATCTTGCTGGTCAGCGAAATCACACCGTCCTTCTTGATATCGATCCCTGTCAGGTCGACGGCGGCGGCGCTGAAATTCTGCGTGACCTTGCCGACGTTAAGATCGGCGATGACGATGTGGTTGTTCTCCTGGAGGCTCAGCACCACTTCGTTCCTGCCGTTGATGTCGACGAATTCGGGCTCGGGGTCCTCGGGCGCGATCCGGGCGAGGCCCGAGACATCGATCACCTTCCTGCCGGCGCAATCGACCATGCCGTCGGCGCCGACGCCGAAGCTCACCAGGAAGCCGCCGGGAAGCTGCGGCATCTTGCCCTCGTTCACGTCCTCGTCGCGCTCATTCTCGATGGCGATGGCGAGAAATTTGCCGTCGGCGCTCCTGGCCAGCGAATCGGGCTGGCCGCCGAGATCGCAAGTTCCGGCGACCGCCTTCGTGGCGAGATCGACGACCGCCAGATGGCCCGAGGGCTCGGCTTTCGATTTCGAGGTGACGACGCCGACGAGGGCATAATTGCCCATGACGACGGTCGAGGTGGGCTCGCCGCCCAGCGCCACGGTCCCCAAGGGCTTGGGCGACTTGGGGTCGGTGATGTCGATGAGGCCGATGCGCTCGCCCGGGCTGTCGGTATAGACGAGCGTATTGCCGTCGGCGGTGGCGGTGATGATCTCGGCCACGGTCGATTTCTTCGGATCGGCGTCCCTGGGCAGGTTGTCGACCACATGGAAGGTGGCGATGCGGTTGAAGACCTCGGCGGCATTGGAAGCGAGCGCCGTGCCGGAAAGCAGGGCCGCCGCGAGTGTCGTGCGGATAATCGGTGTGAGCATGAATGTCCCCATGGATGTGCCGTTGGAATCGTCCAAGGGAAGTTAGAGAAGGCGCGGATGAAGATCAGATGACAACGGGGAGAGGAAGGCGCAGGCGGTGGAAAAGATCGATCATCAAGATGGATCATCCACACAATCGGCTTCGGAGAGAGCAGGGGCGTTTATTTTCTTGATCGGCCTGGCAAAAGTTCGATTTTTTCACCGGTGAACAGCCGGTATTTCCCGCTTCAGGCCTGACGGGACGGCGATTTGAGCCGTTGAACGGATACAGGGAATTTACAGGGAATTACAGGGAATTTTCGCAAAAAAGATCTCGCCTCGGCTATTTCAATGACTTAGCAGACCGAGCAGGGAATATCAGGGAATTCGATGCTTGCCCGATCCTGTCGACTGTTCTGGACCAGGCGTTGTCATAGTCCACGGCAGCCGACGCAGTTTCCGACCGTGGTATTTCCCAAACGCCATTTGCGCACGCAATGTCAAGAGCAGCGGGAGACTGCGAAGCGACGGGCTGGCACGCTTTGGAACGCTGAGTCGCGCGTGAAATCCGCGCATTCTCGGACTCCCGCTTGAGTCCATTATCTTCAAAGCGTCGGAAAAATATGCGCTCACACCGCAATCGGGCGGCGTGGCGGTCAACGCACCGGGCGCGTCGGGCAGAAACCTGCCGCGAGACGGGTGATAGTCTCGTGCAGCTGCGCAACCTGAGCATTAGTTGGAGCGACCGGTCCCGAAATCACAACCTCCCGGCCATCGGTGGCCACCAGCATCAGGTAGTCGATCTCGGCTCCGATCCCCCGCGTCTCGGTATGCCGCCGGAGTTCGGCCCGGTCGAGTTCGCCCCACGCAATGCGTGTGGTGCCTAGACACCGACTGTAGAGAATGCCTTCGTCGTTGAGTTCCAACCGCGGGCAATCTCGCGCCAGGTACACTAGTGCGAGGACCGTAAAGGCGAGGCCGGTGCCACAGACCATCCACCCGACCGCCGACGGATGCGTTTGCTGGCGGAATGGACCTGCTGGACCCACCAAGCCGCCGTCCTGATCGAAGATCATCATGATCCCAATCCCGATCAGCGCGATACCAAAGGCGAGCAAAATCAGCTTGAGGCGCGACGTCCCCTTGAAAACAATTGGAAGTGGGTCGCCTGCCAAAACAATGTCCTCCGTCGCAGACCCTTGCGTCTCGAGCGCAGTTACCCCTTGGGCAATGGGTGCCCGGATCGGAAGTCAGTCGCGGGTCACCCTCGTTCGTCGCCGTCGGCCACTGACTGGCCGCCATAGTACGAACGACCTGACGAACGTCAAGCTCACCGTGGACCAAGACGCCACTGCTCTTGTTGGAGGATTTCGGTGCACAAAATATCGACGCAGCAGGCAGAGCACGCCAACAGGAGCGAAGGCGATCATAGATCGCGAGGTTATGTGGTCGGAGAGATGTCAAGTGCGCTGTCACGAAACCGCTCGGAATTAAATGCACTGTCATGTCTGGACGGCGCCCTGTTGGCAAGAGGTTTGCGAAGCGATTTTTGTGGGCAGTGCGCAGGATGCAGTCATGTCTACGGCCTGTGGTGCAGTCTTGACCT
>QOZQ01000013.1 GCA_003576695.1 Taklimakanibacter lacteus | reverse complement strand
AGGAGGAGGGTGGCCGTCACACGCCGTTCTTCACCAACTATCGTCCGCAGTTCTATTTCCGCACGACGGATGTCACCGGTGTTGTGACGCTGCCGGAAGGTACGGAGATGGTCATGCCCGGCGACAATGTGACGGTCGATGTCGAACTGATCACGCCGATCGCGATGGAAGAGAAGCTGCGCTTCGCCATCCGTGAAGGCGGCCGTACCGTCGGCGCCGGCGTCGTCGCCAAAATCGTAGAGTAAGAGAAGATGCAAGCGAACAACATCCGCATCCGTCTCAAGGCGTTCGACCATCGTATCCTCGATACGTCGACGCGTGAGATCGTCAACACGGCGAAACGAACCGGCGCGCAGGTGCGCGGGCCGGTTCCGCTGCCGACCCGTATCGAGCGCTTCACGGTGAACCGCTCGCCGCATGTCGACAAGAAAAGCCGTGAGCAGTTCGAAATGCGGACGCACCGGCGTCTTCTGGATATCGTGGATTGGAATCCGCAGACGGTCGATGCGCTGATGAAGCTCGACCTGGCAGCGGGCGTTGATGTCGAGATCAAGCTCTGATCGAGCTTTTTAGGAGTGAAGCGATGCGTTCTGGCCTCATCGCACAGAAATTGGGTATGACCCGCATTTACACGGATGAAGGCACGCAAGTGCCGGTTACCGTGCTGAAGGTGGATAATTGCCAAGTGGTTGCCCACAAGACCCCGGAGAAGCACGGCTATACGGCCCTGCAGCTCGGCGTCGGCACGCCCAAGATCAAGCGCCTCACGGCGGCCGAGCGCGGCCATTTCGCCGCGCAGAAGGTCGAGCCGAAGCGCAAAGTGCAGGAATTCCGTGTCAGCCCCGATAATGTCATCGCGGTTGGAGCCGAGATCACCGTTGACCATTTCGTCCCCGGCCAGTTCGTCGATGTGACGGGTACGTCGATGGGCAAAGGCTTCGCCGGCGGCATGAAGCGCTGGAACTTCGGCGGCTTGCGCGCGACGCACGGCGTGTCGATCAGCCACCGCTCGATCGGCTCGACCGGCAACCGCCAGGATCCGGGCAAGGTCTTCAAGAACAAGAAGATGCCTGGCCATCTCGGTGCCGAACGCGTCACCACGCAGAATATCCAGGTCGTCAAGACCGACAAGGACCGCGGCCTGATCATGGTTCGCGGCTCCGTTCCGGGCGTCAAGGGCGGCTGGGTCTCGGTGCGCGATGCGGTCAAGCGCAAGCTGCCGCAGCAGGCGCCCAAGCCCGGTGCGTTCAAGGCTCCGGTTCAGCAGGTTTCCGCGGCTCCCGCCGCGGCCAAGGAATAAGGGATGCCCGTCATGAAAGCCGACATCCAAACCATCGAGGCCAAGAAGGCCGGATCGGTCGATCTCGCAGACCACATTTTCGGTCTCGAGCCCCGCGCCGACATCCTCCATCGCGTCGTCCAGTGGCAGCTCAACAAGCGCCAGTCCGGTACGCATCAGGCCAAGACCCGTGGCGAGATCAATCTCACCGGCAAGAAGTTCGGCAACCAGAAGGGCTCCGGCGGCGCCCGTCACGGTTCGCGCCGTTCCGGCATCTTCGTCGGCGGCGGCAAGGCCTTCGGCCCGCGCTCGCGCAGCCATGAGACGGACCTGCCGAAGAAGGTGAGGGCGCTTGGCCTTCGTCATGCCCTTTCGTCGAAGGTCAAGGCTTCCGAGCTCGTCATCCTCGACAAGGCGGAACTGAGCGAAGCCAAGACCAAGGTGCTCAAGTCGGCCTTCGTGAAGCTCGGCCTTGAAAATGCGCTGATCATCGACGGCGCCGAAGTGAACAAGGGCTTCGCCGCCGCGGCGCGCAACATCCCCAATATCGATGTGCTGCCGGTGCAGGGCCTCAATGTCTATGACGTGCTCCGTCACAAGAAGCTCGTGCTGACGAAAGCGGCCGTCGAAGCGCTGGAGGCGCGGTTCAAATGAGCAAGGAACATTTCTTCGACGTCATTCGGGGCCCTGCGATCACCGAAAAGGGCACGCTGGTCTCCGAGAAGAACCAGGTCGTCTTCAATGTCGCCTCGACCGCGACAAAGCCGCAGATCAAGGCCGCCGTCGAGGGCCTGTTCGGCGTCAAGGTCAAGGCGGTGAATACGCTGGTGCGCAAGGGCAAGCTCAAGAATTTCAAGGGCAAGGCCGCGCGTCTCAGCGATGTCAAGAAAGCCTTCGTGACGCTGGCCGAAGGCCAGAAGCTCGATGTGACGACGGGTCTCTAAGGTTCAAGGATTGCTGAAACATGGCACTCAAAACATTCAACCCGACTAGCGCCGGCCGCCGCCATATGGTGATGGTCGACCGCAGCCATCTGTGGAAGGGCAAGCCGGTCAAGACCCTGACCGAAGGCCTGACCAAGAACGGCGGCCGCAGCAATTCCGGCCGCATCACGTCGCGCCGCAAGGGCGGCGGCCACAAGCAGGCCTATCGCCTTGTCGACTTCCAGCGCGGCAAGGCTGATGTCGCCGCGACCGTCGAGCGACTCGAATATGATCCGAACCGCACCGCCTATATCGCGCTCATCAAGTATACGGATGGCGAGCAGGCCTATATCCTGGCGCCGCAGCGCCTGGCAGTCGGCGATACGGTAATGTCGGGCGGTTCCGTCGACGTGAAGCCCGGCAATGCCATGCCGCTCGCCGCCATGCCGGTGGGCACGATCATCCACAATATCGAGACCAAGCCCGGCAAGGGCGGCCAGCTCGCGCGCGCCGCCGGCACCTATGCGATGCTCGCCGGCCGCGACCAGGGCTATGCGCTGCTCAAGCTGAAGTCGGGCGAGACCCGCATGGTGCGTGCAGAATGCATGGCTACCGTCGGCGCCGTCTCCAATCCCGACCACGTCAACGAGATCGTCGGCAAGGCCGGCCGCGCCCGCTGGAAGGGCGAGCGTCCGGTTTCGCGCGGCATCGCCCGCAACCCGGTCGACCATCCGAATGGCGGTCGCACCAATGGCGGCAAGCACTGGGCAACCCCCTGGGGCAAGCCGACCAAGGGCAAGAAGACCCGTAACAACAAGGCGACGCAGAAGCTCATCCTGCGCAGCCGTCATGCCAAGAAAGCTTAAGAGGTAGTCCGGTGTCACGCTCGCTATGGAAAGGCCCGTTCGTCGACGGGTATCTCTTGAAGAAGGCGGATGCGGCGCGTTCGAGCGGCCGCAACACTCCGGTCAAGACCTGGAGCCGCCGGTCGACCATCCTGCCGCAATTCGTGGGCCTGACTTTCCAGGTCCATAACGGCAACAAGTTCGTGCCGGTGCTCGTGTCGGAAGACATGGTCGGGCACAAGCTCGGCGAGTTCGCGCCGACGCGGATCTTCCACGGCCACAGCGTCGCCGACAAGAAGGCGGCGCCAGGTAAGGATGCGAAGAAATGAGCAAGAAAGCCAGAAAGCGATCGCTAGCCGAGAACGAGGCGCGGGCCGTGACCTGCTCGATCCGCGTGTCGCCACGCAAGCTCAATGACGTCGCGGCCTCGATCCGCGGCATGAAGGTCGACAAGGCGCTGGCCGAGCTCACCTTCTCGCGCCGCCGCATCGCCGGAACGATCAAGAAGACACTCGAATCGGCGATCGCCAATGCCGAGAACAACCATGACCTCGACATCAACCAGCTGGTTGTCGCCGAGGCGCATGTCGGCAAGAACCTCGTGATGAAGCGGTGGACGCCGCGCGCCCGTGGCCGCGTCGGCCACATCCACAAATTCTTCAGCCAGCTGACGATAGTCGTGCGCGAAGTGAAGGAGGCCGCCTGATGGGCCAGAAAGTCAATCCGGTCGGCTTCCGGCTCGGTATCAACCGCACCTGGGACTCGCGCTGGTTCGCCAACCGCCGCGAATACGGCAAGCTGCTGCATGAGGACATGAAGATCCGCAATTACCTGCGCGAGCAGCTCAAGCAGGCGGGCGTGTCCAAGGTGCTGATCGAGCGTCCGCACAAGAAGTGCCGGGTCACCATCTTCTCGGCGCGTCCGGGCGTGGTGATCGGCAAGAAGGGTGCCGACATCGAGAAGCTGCGCAAGAAAGTCGCCGAGATGACCGGCTCGGAAGTGCATCTCAACATCGTCGAGGTGCGCAAGCCCGAAACCGATGCGACGCTGGTGGCCGAGAACATCGCCCAGCAGCTCGAGCGCCGGGTGGCGTTCCGCCGCGCCATGAAGCGGGCCGTCCAGTCGGCCCAGCGCATGGGGGCGGAAGGCATCAAGATCACCTGCGCCGGCCGTCTCGGCGGTGCGGAGATCGCGCGCACCGAGTGGTACCGCGAAGGCCGTGTGCCGCTGCACACGCTGCGTGCCGATGTCGACTACGGCACCGCGACCGCCATCACCGCCTATGGCACCAACGGCGTCAAGGTGTGGATATTCAAGGGTGAGATCCTCGAGCATGATCCGATGGCGCAGGACAAGCGCAATGCGGAGAGCCAAGAGGGTCAGCGCCCGCGCCGCGAGCGCGAAGCGACGGCGGCCTGAAGGTAAGGTAACGGACCATGCTGCAACCGAAACGTACAAAATTCCGCAAGGCCCATAAGGGCCGCATCCATGGCAAGGCGACGAGCTGCGCCAATCTGGATTTCGGCGCCTTCGGCCTCAAGGCCCAGGAGCCGGACCGCCTCACCGCGCGCCAGATCGAAGCCGCCCGCCGGGCGCTGACGCGCGGCATGAAGCGCGCCGGGCGCGTGTGGATCCGCGTATTCCCGGACGTGCCGGTGTCGAAGAAGCCGGCCGAAGTGCGCATGGGCTCGGGCAAAGGCTCGACGGAATACTGGGCTTGCCGGGTGAAGCCTGGCCGGGTCCTGTTCGAGGTCGACGGCGTCAGCCGTCAGACGGCCGAGGAAGCGCTGGCCCTGGCGGCGGCGAAGCTTCCGATCAAGACGCGCTTCGTGGCGCGGCTTGGCGAGTGACGGAGTAGGGCGCCATGAAAGCCACTGATGTGAAACTGTTGACCCCGGACCAGCTCAACGACGAGCTGATCAAGCTGAAGAAGGAGCAGTTCAACCTGCGCTTCCAGAAGGCGACGGGACAGATCGAAAACACCGCTCGCATACGTCAGATCCGCCGCGATATCGCGCGCATCAAGACGTCGCAGCAGCAGCGCGCCCAAAGCGCGTCGAAGTAACGGAGAGATGTGATGCCGAAACGCGTCCTTGAAGGCGTTGTGGTGAGCGACAAGAACGACAAGACCATCGTGGTCAAGGTCGAACGGCGTCTGACCCATCCGGTTCTGAAGAAGACCGTGCGCCTGACGAAGAAGTACCATGCGCATGACGAGAAGAACACCGCCAAGGTCGGCGATATCGTGCGGATCGAAGAGACCAAGCCGCTGTCCAAGCAGAAGCGCTGGCTTCTGCTTGACAAGGCCGGCGTGGCCAAGGGTTGAAGATTGGATCGATAAGAGGAATAGGCGCCCGCGCGCCGGATAGACAGGTGAAGCCATGATCCAGCAAGAAACGAATCTCGATGTCGCCGACAATTCCGGCGCCAAGCGTGTCCAGTGCATCAAGGTACTGGGCGGGTCGAAGCGGAAATATGCCCATGTGGGCGATGTGATCGTCGTGTCGGTCAAGGACGCCATTCCGCGCGGCCGCGTGAAGAAGGGCAATGTGATGAAGGCGATCGTCGTCCGCACCGCGAAGGACATCCGCCGCGCCGATGGGTCGGTCATCCGTTTCGACCGCAATGCGGCGGTGCTGATCAATGCCCAGGGTGAGCCGGTCGGCACCCGTATCTTCGGACCGGTGCCGCGCGAATTGCGCGCCAAGAACCAGATGAAGATCATTTCGCTGGCACCGGAGGTGCTTTGATGGCGTTGAAACTCAAGATTCGCAAGGGCGACAAGGTCGTCGTCCGTACCGGCCGCGACAAGGGCAAGGTCGGCGAAGTGCTGCGCGTTTTCCCCGAGGATAACCGCGCGCTGGTCCAGGGCGTCAATGTGGTGCGCAAGCACCAGAAGCAGACCGCCGGCCAGGAAGGCGGCATCGTCTCCAAGGAGATGCCGATCCACATTTCGAATATCGCGCTGCGCGATCCCAAGGACGGCAAGCCCACGCGGGTTGGCTACAAGGTTCTGAAGGACGGCAAGAAGGTGCGGTTCGCCAGGAATTCCGGAGAAGTGATCGATGGCTGACAAATACACGCCGCGGCTGCGCCAGCAGTATGACGAGGTCATCGTCAAGAAGCTGACCGAGCAGTTCGGCTACAAGAATCCGATGGAAGTGCCGAAGCTCGACAAGATCGTGCTCAATATGGGCATTGGCGAAGCGACGGCCGATTCCAAGCTGGTGCCGGTTGCGGCAGCCGAGCTCGAGAAGATCGCTGGCCAGAAGGTGGTGGTCACCAAGGCCCGTAAGGCGATCGCGACCTTCAAGATCCGCGAGAACCTCGCCATCGGCGCCAAGGTTACCTTGCGCAAGACCCGTATGTACGAGTTCCTCGACCGGCTCATCACCATCGCGCTGCCGCGCGTGCGTGACTTCCGCGGCCTGTCGGCGTCGAGCTTCGACGGCAATGGCAACTACGCCATGGGCATCAAGGAGCACATCATTTTCCCGGAGATCGACTATGACAAGATCGATCGCGTCTGGGGTCTCGATGTGATCGTGTGCACCACGGCCCGGACCGACGACGAGGCGCGTGCACTGCTTGAAGCATTCAATTTCCCGTTCCGCAAGTCTGCCCGCAGGCAGGCGGCGTAATGGTCACGATGAACTGAGGTAGCCCAATGGCGAAGAAGAGCTCGGTCGAGAAGAACGAAAAGCGGCGCAAGCTGGCGAAGAAATTCGCCGCCCGGCGCGCGCGTCTCAAGGCGATCACCAAGAACCAGGCGCTTTCGATGGAAGAGCGTTTCGCGGCGCAGCTCAAGCTGGCCGTGCTGCCGCGCAATTCGGCGCCGAACCGTATTCGCAACCGTTGCGAACTGACTGGGCGCCCGCGCGCCTATTACCGCAAAGTGAAGATGTCGCGCATGGCTTTGCGCGAGTTCGGCAACAAGGGCCTGATCCCGGGCCTGGTCAAGTCGAGCTGGTAATCGCGGCGGACGCAGAAGGAGAACAGGCAAATGAGCTTTACCGATCCGATCGGCGATATGCTGGCTCGCATCCGCAATGCGCAGGAGCGCGGCAAGTCGAAGGTGTTGACGCCGGCATCCAGGCTGCGCGAGCGCGTGCTCGGCGTGCTGCAGCAGGAAGGTTTCATCCGCGGCTTCGCCACCGTCCAGCACGAGGGCGGGCAGCCTGAGATCGAAATCGAGCTGAAGTATTTCGACGGCGCGCCGGTGATCCACGAGATCCATCGGGTGTCGAAGCCGTCGCGCCGGGTCTATGCCTCGGTCGACAGCATCCCGACCGTCTATAACGGCCTCGGGATTTCCATTCTTTCGACGCCGAAGGGCGTCATGTCGGATGCAGATGCCCGCGCCCAGAATGTGGGCGGCGAAGTGATCTGCACCGTATTCTGAGGACCGTACGATGTCGCGCATTGGAAAAAAAGCTGTTTCGGTTCCGACCGGCGTCACCGTGAACCTGTCGGGACAGAACATTTCGGTCAAAGGACCGAAGGGCGAACTCAAGTTCGCGCTGGTCGAGCATGTGCTGGCCAAGCTCGAGGACGGCAAGATCGCGGTCAATCCGCGTGACGAGACCAAGGTGGCGCGTTCGTGCTGGGGCATGTCGCGCACCATGATCTCGAACATGATGAAGGGCGTGACGCAGGGCTATTCGCGCTCGCTCGAGATCAACGGCGTCGGCTATCGCGCCAACGTCCAGGGCAAGGTGCTGCAGCTCAATCTGGGCTACAGCCATGACGTGAACTATCCGATCCCGGAAGGCATCGAGATCAAGACGCCGAAGCCGACCGAGATCGTGATCTCGGGCATCGACAAGCAGCGTGTCGGCCAGGTGGCCGCCGAAATCCGCGACTTCCGCGGTCCCGAGCCCTACAAGGGCAAGGGCATCAAGTATTCCGACGAACGCATCTTCCGCAAGGAAGGCAAGAAGAAGTAACGGGTGTCAGCATGACGACCAAACTCGCAAAAATCGGTTTCCGGCGCGCGCGCGTACGCAAGGCGCTGAAGGCGGCCGGCAAGCTCAGACCGCGCCTGTCGGTGTTCCGCTCGGCGAAGAACATCTACGCGCAGATCATCGACGACCAGAAGGGTGTCACCCTTGCTGCCGCCTCGACCCTCGAGGAGGGTTTCAAGAAGGGCGGCAAGACCGGGGCCGACAAGGCCGCGGCGTCGGCGATCGGCAAGCTCGTTGCCGAGCGCGCGGTGAAGGCCGGTGTCGAGACCGTCGTCTTCGACCGGGGCGCTTATCTTTATCATGGCCGCGTCAAGGCGCTGGCTGACGGAGCCCGCGAAGGCGGTCTCAAGTTCTAATTCGAGGAGCAGGCAGTCATGGCACCAAGGGAACAGGGCGGCGATCGCGGCAAGGGCCGTGAGGAGCGCGATTCCGAGTTTCTTGACAAACTCGTGCATATCAATCGCGTCGCCAAGGTGGTGAAGGGCGGCAAGCGCTTCGGTTTCGCGGCGCTCGTCGTCGTCGGTGACCAGAAGGGCCGCGTCGGCTTCGGCCATGGCAAGGCGCGCGAAGTGCCGGAAGCGGTGCGCAAGGCGACCGAGAGCGCCAAGCGCGGCCTCGTCCGCGTGCCGCTGCGCGAAGGCCGCACGCTGCATCACGACGTCGATGGACGCTGGGGCGCAGGCAAGGTCGTGCTGCGCTCGGCACCTCCCGGCACCGGCATCATCGCCGGCGGCCCGATGCGCGCCGTGTTCGAATCGCTCGGCATGCAGGACGTCGTCGCCAAGTCGAAAGGGTCGTCCAACCCCTACAACATGGTGCGCGCCACTTTCGATGCGCTGAAGAAGCAGGCGAGCCCGCGGGCAGTCGCGGCGCGTCGCGGCAAGAAAGTCTCCGATATCCTTACCCGTCGCCGCGATCAGGATGCGACGGTCGAATAACAAGGTGTGACCATGGCGAAAGCGAAGACAGACAAGACCGTTACGGTCGAACAGATCTACAGCCCGGCGCGCCGCCCGGCTGATCAGCGCGCGACGCTGATCGGCCTTGGCCTCAACAAGCGCCACAAGCGCAGCACGCTGCAGGATACGCCTGCGGTTCGCGGCATGATCGCCAAGGTCCAGCACCTTGTGCGCGTCGTCGAGTAAGGGAATAGAACGATGAGACTCAATCAGATCTCCGACAACGAGGGCGCCCGGCGCCCGCGCAAGCGTCTCGGCCGCGGTATCGGTTCGGGTCTCGGCAAGACCGCCGGTCGCGGCGGCAAGGGTCAGACGGCGCGCTCCGGCGGCGCCAAGGCCGGCTTCGAAGGCGGCCAGATGCCGATCTACCGGCGCCTGCCCAAGCGCGGCTTCAACAACCCGTTCCCGGTCGAGTACAATGAGATCAATCTCGGCCGCATCCAGCAGGCCTTCGATGCCAAGAAGATCGACGCCGGCCAGCCGGTGACGATCGACAGCTTGGTCAAGGCGGGCGTCGTGTCCAAGCCGCGCGCCGGCCTGCGCCTGCTCGGTTCCGGCGAACTCAAGGCCAAGCTCGCCTTTGAGGTCCATTACGCCTCCAAGGGCGCCATTGCCGCGGTCGAGAAGGCCGGCGGCAGCGTCAAGGTCCTGAGACCGGCCAAGGCCGAGGCCGAAGCGCCTGCACGGGAAGCGAAGGCTCCCAAAGCCGAAGCCAAGCCCGCCAAGGGCGAGGCCAAAGCCGAGGAGAAGCCGGCCAAGGCCAAGAAGGAAGACAAACCGGCTAAGGCGAAGTGAGGTTGCGGGCGTCCGCCCGGCACCCCATTTAGGGGATTTGGGGCGGCGCTTGAGGAAAGCACATGGCATCGGCAGCTGAACAACTTGCAGCCAACATCAATTTCTCGGCGCTCGCCAAGGCCGAGGATCTGAAGAAACGCATCTGGTTCACCCTCGGCGCCCTCATCGTCTACCGGCTCGGCACCTATATTCCGATCCCTGGCGTCGACACGATCGAGCTCGCCCGGTTCGCGGCCCAGAATTCGAGCGGCATTCTCGGCTGGGTCAACGGCCTCGCCGGCGGCGCGCTCGGCCGCATGGCGATCTTCGCCCTCAATATCATGCCGTATATTTCGGCATCGATCATCATCCAGCTTCTGACCACCGTCTCGCCGCATCTCGAGCAGCTCAAGAAGGAAGGCGAGTCGGGCCGCAAGAAAATCAACCAGTATACGCGCTACGGCACCGTGCTGATCGCGGCGCTTCAGTCCTATGGCATCGCCGTCGGCCTCGAGGGGCAGGGCAGCATCGTGCTCGATCCGGGGCTCTTCTTCAGGATGAGCACCGTCATCACGCTCACCGGCGGCACCGTCTTCCTGATGTGGCTCGGCGAGCAGATCACCGCGCGCGGCATCGGCAACGGCACCTCGCTCATCATCTTCGCCGGCATCGTCGCCGGCCTGCCGTCCGGTCTCGCGGCATTGCTCGAGCTCGGCCGGACCGGCCAGATGTCGACTTTCCTGATCCTCGGCATCTTCGTCGTGGCGCTTGCCGTCATCGCCTTCATCGTGTTCGTGGAGCGCGCCCAGCGCCGGCTCCTGATCCAGTATCCCAAGCGCCAGGTCGGCATGAAGGTCACCCAGGGCGACAGCTCGCATCTGCCGCTCAAGCTCAACACCTCGGGCGTCATCCCGCCGATCTTCGCCTCGTCGCTACTGCTGCTGCCGATCACGGTCGCCAACTTCACGCAAGGGCAGGGGCCTGAATGGCTCAACCGCATCACCGCGCTGCTCGGCCACGGCCAGCCGCTGTTCCTCGTGTTCTATGCGCTGCTCATCATCTTCTTCGCCTTCTTCTACACCTCGATCATGTTCAATCCGAAGGACACGGCCGACAATCTGAAGAAATATGGCGGCTTCATCCCGGGCATCCGGCCGGGCGAGCGGACGGCGGAGTATATCGACTATGTGCTGACCCGCATCACCGTGCTCGGCGCCCTTTATCTGACGCTCGTCTGCTTGCTGCCGGAATTCCTGATCGGCTATGCCGCGATGCCGTTCTATTTCGGCGGCACCTCGCTCCTCATCGTGGTGAGCGTCACCATGGATACGGTGGCGCAGGTCCAGGGCCATCTGCTGGCGCAGCAATACGAAGGCCTGGTCAAGAAGGCGAAGCTCAGAGGGGCGCGCCGGTGAATCTGATCCTGCTCGGACCGCCGGGCGCCGGAAAAGGCACCCAGGCGAAACTGCTGGAAGAGAAGAAGGGCTACAAGCAGCTCTCGACCGGCGACATGCTGCGCGGCGCCGTCGCCGCCGGCACCGAGATGGGCAAGAAGGCCAAGGCCGTGATGGACCGTGGCGATCTCGTCTCCGACGATATCGTCGTGTCGATCATCGCCGAGCGGCTGGACAAGCCCGATGTGAAGAAGGGCTTCATCCTCGACGGTTTCCCGCGCAACCAGGCGCAGGCGGAAGCGCTCGACCGGATGCTCACGGACAAGGGCCTTAGCCTCGATGTGGTCATCGAGATGAAGGTCGATGACGAGGCCCTGGTGAAACGGATCGCCGGCCGGTACACCTGTGCCAAATGCGGCAAGGGCTATCACGACGAGTTCGAGAAGCCGAAGAAGCCCGGCGTCTGCGATGTGTGCGGATCGACCGAATTCGTCCGCCGGGCCGACGACAACGAGAAGACGGTCAGGGACCGCCTTCAGGTCTATAACAAGCAGACCGCCCCTCTGGTCGATTATTACGGTCGGACGGGCGTCCTGCATCAGGTAAACGGTATGGCGGATATCCATAAGGTGACCCGCCAGATCGAGGACGTGCTGGAACGATCATGAAGGTGGAGCAAATCCCGCCAAAGTTGCAGACTTTGGCGATAAGGATTTGCTCCGATATGGGTTGGCGCGAATCCTTTTCGGCGAAGTGGAACCACTTCGCCGGGATGCGCGCTGGTGTGGCATCTAGTAGGTTGACGTTCAAGCGATTCAGCCCTAGATACACGCTCCATTAGACCGACATGAAGGCTGGCTTCAGGAGGGCGACCTCCGGAGGCACGGCCTTGTGCCATTTAGGCGCCCGGTACCGCGTTTCGAGTAGTGACGGAGACTATGGGCGTAAGCCCTTGTAAGGTTTAGGAGAAAGACAAAGTGGCCCGCATCGCAGGCGTTAACATTCCGACCAACAAGCGTGTTGAAATCGCCCTTCGCTATATCCATGGCATCGGCCCGGTCAACGCCAAGGTGATCTGCAAGCAGGTCAGCATCCCGGCTTCCAAGCGGGTGAACGAGCTGTCCGACGCCGAAGTGCTGCAGATCCGCGAAATCATCGACCGCGACTATGTGGTCGAGGGCGACCTGCGCCGCGAAGTGTCGATGAACATCAAGCGTCTGATGGATCTCGGCACCTATCGGGGCCTGCGCCACCGCAAGAGCCTGCCGACGCGCGGCCAGCGCACCCATACCAATGCCCGCACCCGCAAAGGCCCGGCCAAGGCCATCGCCGGCAAGAAGAAGTAAGGAAGCCCCATGTCCAAAGAGCCTGCCCGTCCGCGCCGTAAAGAGCGCAAGAACATCACCTCGGGCGTCGTGCATGTGAACGCATCGTTCAACAACACGATGATCACCATCACCGACGTCCAGGGCAACACCATTTCCTGGGCGTCTGCCGGCAAGCTCGGCTTCAAGGGCTCGCGTAAGTCGACCCCCTATGCGGCCCAGGTCGCCGCCGAGCAGGCGGGCAAGTCGGCCATGGAGCACGGCATGAAGACCGTGGAAGTGGAAGTGAGCGGTCCGGGCTCGGGCCGTGAATCGGCGCTCCGCGCGCTGCAGTCCTGCGGGCTCCAGGTCACCGCCATCCGCGACGTGACGCCGATCCCGCATAATGGCTGCCGCCCGCCCAAGCGCCGCCGCGTCTGACGAGTTTTTCCGGAAGCGGCGACGCTTCCCCAGCAAATGAATAGTGACCCCAACGCCGGATTGCCGGCGTCAAGGTTCTGAACAGGACGACACCATGCACGTAAATCAGAAGAACTGGCAGGAACTCATCCGTCCGAGCAAGCTCGAAGTCTCGGCCGGGCGTGAACGCAAGCGGGTGGCGACGCTGGTCGCCGAGCCGCTCGAGCGCGGGTTCGGCACGACGCTCGGCAATGCGCTGCGCCGCGTCCTTCTCTCCTCGCTGCAGGGTGCGGCGGTAAGCTCGGTGCAGATCGACGGCGTCCTGCATGAGTTCTCCTCGATCGCGGGCGTGCGCGAGGATGTCACCGACATCGTCATCAACATCAAGGAAATCGCGCTCGCCATGCATGCGGAAGGGCCCAAGCGGCTCGTGCTCCGCAAGGAAGGCCCGGGCGTGGTCAAGGCCGGCGACATCCAGCAGACCGCCGATGTGCAGATCCTCAATCCCGAGCATGTCATCTGCACGCTCGACGAGGGTGCCGAAGTGCGCATGGAATTCACCGTCAACAACGGCAAGGGCTATGTGCCCTCCGAGCGCAACCGTCCCGAGGACGCGCCGATCGGCCTCATCCCGGTCGACAGCATCTACAGCCCGGTGCGCCGCGTCTCCTACAAGATCGAGAACACCCGCGAGGGCCAGATCCTCGACTATGACAAGCTGATCATGACGGTCGAGACCAACGGCTCGATGAGCCCGGAGGATGCGGTGGCCTATGCGGCGCGCATCCTGCAGGACCAGCTCTCGGTGTTCATCAATTTCGACGAGCCGTCGAAGGTCGTGCACGAGGACATCCGTCCCGAGCTCGAATTCAACGCGGCGCTCCTCAAGAAGGTCGACGAGCTCGAGCTTTCGGTGCGCTCGGCCAACTGCCTGAAGAACGACAACATCGTCTATATCGGCGATCTCATCCAGAAGAGCGAAGCGGAAATGCTGCGCACGCCGAACTTCGGACGCAAGTCGCTCAACGAGATCAAGGAAGTGCTCGCGCAGATGGGGCTGCATCTCGGCATGGAAGTGCCGAACTGGCCGCCCGAGAACATCGACGAGCTCGCCAAGAAATACGAAACGCATTACTGAGAATTTTGAGGAGACGTCATCATGCGTCACGGATTTGCCGGCCGCCGGTTCAACCGCTCGGCTTCACACAGGAAGTCGATGCTCGCCAATCTGGCGTCATCGCTCATCAAGCATGAGCAGATCGTCACGACGCTGCCCAAGGCCAAGGATTTGCGTCCGGTGGTCGAGAAGCTGGTCACGCTCGGCAAGAAGGGTGGCCTCGCGGCGCGCCGTCAGGCCATCGCCGAGATCGGCGACGAGACCCAGGTCAAGAAGCTGTTCGAGGTGCTGGCCAAGCGCTATGCCGAACGCAAGGGCGGCTATACGCGCGTGCTCAAGGCCGGCTTCCGCCATGGCGACTCGGCGCCGCGCGCGGTGATCGAATTCGTCGACCGCGACGTCAATGCCAAGGGCCAGGATTCGGGCCCGACCATGAAGACGGGCGAGGAAGCCGCGAGCGAGACCGCCGCTGCCTGATCGCCGCGAGCATCAGTGAAATTCGAAAGCGGGCTTTGCTGCCCGCTTTTTTATTGGGCGGGAAGGCTTGCGAGGCGCTCTTCGAGGGCCGTTGCATAGAGACCAAGATCGCGCTTGCCCGCCTCCAGATAGGCGAGGCGCGCCTTCGCCATCTGGCCGCGTGCGCGTTCGGCATCTCCCCGATACATATGGACCCCGGCCCGATCAAAGGGGAGCAATCTCGAGGCGACGTCGAAGCGTGCCAGAGCGCTGTCCGGCTTGCCTTGCGCCAGCTCAATCCGTCCTAGTGTAATGTTGTTGTTGGCCGAGTTGCTGTTGAACGCGAAAGCGCGTTTGGCGTCGGCCAGAGCTTCCGGAAGCTGGTTCAACCGCAGATGAGCGATGGCACGACAACGAAGCGCGCGGTCGGTTTCCTTGATCGACAGCGCCTCATTGCATTCAAGAATCCCGGATGCGGGGTTGCCGCTGTCGATATAAGCCCATCCAAGTGCGATCCGTGAATCGATGGACTTGGGGGCCAGGGCAACCGACTGCCGGGCATCCGATATGGCTGCAGCGAGGCGGCCGGCGTACAGGTTGAGATAGCTGCGCGATTCATAGGCATAGGCTGGCGCCGTGCCCAACTCTATTGCGCGCTCCAAGTCGGCGAGTGCCGCATCGAGATGCCCCGACAGTTGCAGTGAAAAGGAACGCGTCGCCAGCGCGTCGACACTGGTGGGATAGCGTTTCAGGATAAGAGTTGAGTCGGCAATTGAGCCTTCGAAGTCGTCGAAATCCTGCCGGATCTCCGACCGGAGCTGAAAGGGCCAGGTATATTGGTCGTTCAGCGCCATGGCCTTTTCTGCATCTGCGATGGCTTCTCGCCGAAGTCCTTGGGCGTAGAGGGCGCGGCCGCGTGCTTCCAAGGCAAAAATGTCAAGCGGTGCCAGGCGTTCGACGACCGCGAGCTCGGTAAGCGCCTCCGCCGATCGGTCCGTATAGATCAACAGCCAAGATTTTTCCAGATGGGCCGGGCTGTAGTCGGCATTGAGAGCGATAGCACGTTCGAGATCCAGTCCAGCCTTCTCAAATTGCCCCGTCGCCGTATAGGTCATGGCCCTGTTGGTAAGGAAGGCGACGCCATCCTTGTTCAGCTTCAAGGCTTGGTCGAAATCGGCAAGGGCCTGATCATAGTTGCGCATAGCGTAGTGAACCAGGCCGCGGTTATTGTAGTTGTCGGCATGACTGGTGTCCCGGCTGATTGCTTTGTCGAAGTCGCTGAGAGCATTGTTGAAGCTGCCGAGTTGATAGCGGGCCCAGCCGCGATTGCCACGGACATCGGCATTGTCGTAGCCCTTCCGCATGGCGGTCGTGTAATTCATGACGGCTTCGGCATATTTTTCGGACTTAAGTTGCGCGTCGGCGAGATTTGACCAGTAAATTCCAACCCGGCTGTTGATCGCGCCTGCGGTCCGGAAATCATCGGCTGCTTTCGCAAAGTCGCCCAGTCTGTAGTGGCCGATGCCGCGATTGTTCCAGTCCTCGGCGTCTGCCGTGCCGAGCTCTATAAGTTGCGATAGTCGCGCGATTGCCACTTCGGGGGCATTGCCCTTGCCCTCAATCGATCTTCTCAGGGCCATGGAGCGAAGCCCCACAGGCGCGTCTTCATTCGCGGCCAGTCGATTGCAGGCAGAATCGGCAATGGCTCTATTTTGCCCCTCGCAGAGAAAAGCGTCGAAATAGGCTAGGGGCAGG
Organism: Taklimakanibacter lacteus; assembly: GCA_003576695.1. Classification (GTDB taxonomy): domain Bacteria; phylum Pseudomonadota; class Alphaproteobacteria; order Rhizobiales; family Aestuariivirgaceae; genus Taklimakanibacter; species Taklimakanibacter lacteus. The sequence continues at coordinate 166,402 of QOZQ01000013.1, read as the reverse complement.
CTCCAATACTGAGCAATGATGATGGTCAGAGTGACGGATAGAAGCGCCAACGCGCTCCACACCCAGATCCAGGCGATCCTTTCGCCAATCGTCATCAATACCCCCCGCCGTCCAGCCTTCGATGTTGCAAGAGAAGATGGATTTCCGCAACTGGGGAGGGGCCCCAAAACGAAAAGCGGACCGAAAGGCCCGCTTTTCTCGGCTTACGCCTTATTGCTTTTATAGGCACCTTGCCCTGGCAAGTGGACGCAAAACCTGACGAAATGTCCTTCACAGTTGCGCCGAAGCGCAGACGGCGTTATGCAGCCAACTGCCGGTTTTTCCGGCGAAGTGACCAGTTTTCCTGACAAGGTGACGGAACGTGACTTTTACCCAGAAAGACGAGGACCTGCTGGCCCTTCTGCGCCTCAATGCGCGGGAACCCGTGGCCTCGCTGGCGCGCAAATTGAAGCTTTCGCGCACGACAGTTCAGGACCGGATCAAGCGTCTTGAGGAGCAGGGCGTCATTGCGGGCTATGCCGTCAGGCTCGCCAGCGCGGTCGACAAAAGCAGCATTCGTGCCTATGTGACGATCTCGGTCGAAGCGCGCCGGCAGGTCGAGGTCGGCCGTGCGCTCACCAAGCTGCCGCAGATCGAGGCGCTGCATACGGTGGCCGGCAAGTTCGACCTGGTGGCGCTGGCGCGCACCGGGTCGGCTGAGGACATGGATCGCATGCTCGACAGCGTCGGCCTTATTCCCGGCGTAACCCGGACAGAATCTGCCATTATCCTGTCGACCAAGGTCGACCGGCGTTAGGGACTGAAAATGAAGTCGAAAGTGCTCGCAACCCTCATCCTGACCGGCCTTCTCGCGTTGCCGGCGGCGGCCGAACAGGCGGTGCCGCAGTCGCGCTCGGAAATCCAGATGTCCTTCGCGCCCGTGGTGAAGGAGACATCGCCCGCGGTGGTCAATGTCTATGCGCGAAGGCTGGTGTCGCAGCGCGACCAGGGGCCGTTCTCCGATCCGTTCTTCCGCAAGTTCTTCGGCGGCGACGGCTCATTCGGCGCGCCGCGCGAGCGGGTGCAGAATTCGCTGGGCTCGGGCGTCATCGTCGACGGCAAGGGCCTCATCGTCACCAACAACCATGTCATCCTGGGCGGCAGCGACATCAGGGTGGTGCTCGCCGACCGGCGCGAATTCGAGGCCAAGCTCCTGATTGCCGATGAGCGCACCGATCTCGCCGTCCTCAAGATCGAACCCGATGACGAGGAGCTGCCGGCGCTCGCCATGGGCGATTCCGACAATCTCGAAGTCGGCGACCTGGTGCTCGCCATCGGCAATCCCTTCGGTGTCGGCCAGACGGTGACCAGCGGCATCGTCTCGGCCCTGGCGCGCACCCAGGTCGGCATCACCGACTATCAGTTCTTCATCCAGACCGATGCGGCGATCAATCCCGGCAATTCGGGCGGCGCGCTGATCGACCTTCAGGGCAATCTCATCGGCATCAACACCGCGATCTTCTCGCGCTCGGGCGGCTCGATCGGCATCGGCTTCGCCATCCCGGTCAACATGGTCAAGACGGTGGTGCAGTCGGCCGAGACGGGCGGGCGCATCCAGCGGCCGTGGATTGGTGCTGAGACGCAGGATGTCACCGCCGAGATCGCCGATTCCCTCGGCTTCGCGCGGCCGGAAGGCGCTCTCATCGCCGGGCTCCATCCCAAGAGCCCGCTGGCGCTGGCCGGCCTCAAGCGCGGCGACGTCGTCCTGGCGCTGGACGGCAAGCCGGTCGAGAACGCCAAGGAGCTCAGCTATCGTGTCGCCACCGCCCAGGTCGGATCATCGGCGATCGTCGAATATCAGCGCGGCAGCGAGCGGCGCGAGACCCGCATCGAGCTCATCGCGGCGCCGGAGACGACGGCGCGCGATGAAACCCTGATGGGCGGCAACACGCCCTTTACCGGACTCGTCGTCGCCAATCTGTCGCCGGCGGTTGCCGATGAGCTGGGCCTGCCTTCGGGCTCGACCGGCGTGGTCGCCGCCGATGTCAAAGGCGGTCCGGCGCGGCGCATCTTCCGCAAGGGCGATGTCATCCTGGAAGTGAACGGGGTGGTGATCGACAGCGTCGACACGCTCAATTCGGCGGTGAAAACAGGTGACGGCTTCTGGCAGTTCGCGGTCAATCGCAGCGGGCGCGTCATCCGCATGCAGTTAGGCGGTTGATGGCCAACCTGTTCCAGGCGGCAGGACTGGACAAGGAAGCGCCGCGGCCGCTGGCCGACCGCCTGCGGCCGCAGAAGCTTTCCGATGTCGTGGGGCAGGACCACATCACCGGACCCGAAGGTGTGCTCACCCGCATGATCGCGGCGGGGCGGGTGCCTTCCGTCATCTTCTGGGGGCCGCCCGGCACCGGCAAGACGACCATTGCGCGGCTCCTGGCCGGCGCCACCGGCCTCGTCTTCGAGCAGATGTCGGCGATCTTCTCCGGCGTCGCCGATCTCAAGAAGGCGTTCGAGATGGCGCGCTCCAGGCGCGAGCAGGGGCGTGGCACGCTGCTCTTCGTCGACGAGATCCACCGCTTCAACCGCTCGCAGCAGGACAGCTTCCTGCCGGTGATGGAAGATGGCACCATCACGCTGGTCGGCGCCACCACCGAGAACCCGTCCTTCGAGCTGAACGGAGCTCTGTTGTCGCGTGCGCAAGTGCTGGTGCTCAACCGGCTCGATGCGCCGGCGCTCGAGGCGCTCATCGCGCGCGCCGAAATGCATGAGAAGCGGGCGCTGCCCGTGACCGATGCGGCGCGCCAGGTGCTGACGGGGCTTGCCGATGGCGATGGACGCTATCTGCTCAATTTGGTCGAGGACATTTTCGCCACCGTGCCGGAAGGCGGTGCGGCGCTCGATGAGGCGAAGCTGGCGGAAGTGGTGCAGAAACGCGTGCCGCTTTACGACAAGTCGCAGGACGGCCATTACAATCTGATCTCGGCGCTGCACAAGACGGTGCGCGGCTCCGATCCCGATGCGGCGCTCTATTATCTCGCCCGCATGCTCACCGCCGGCGAGGACCCGCTCTATATCACGCGCCGGATGGTGCGCATGGCGATCGAGGATGTGGGCCTCGCCGATCCGCAGGCGCTGCAGCAGGCATTGCTGGCGAAGGAGGCCTTTGATTTCCTCGGTAGTCCGGAGGGTGAGCTCGCACTGGCGCAGGCCGTCATCTATCTGGCGACCGCGCCCAAATCCAATGCCGGCTATGTCGCCTTCAAGGGCGCCATGAAGCACGCCAGGGAAACGGGCTCGCTGTCGCCGCCCAAGATCATCCTCAATGCGCCGACGCGCCTGATGAAGGAACAGGAGTATGGCGCCGGCTATCAATATGATCACGACGAGCCCGACGCCTTTTCCGGGCAGAATTACTTTCCCGACCAGATGCAGCGCGAACGCTTTTACGATCCGCCGGAGCGCGGCTTCGAGCGCGAGATCCGCAAGCGGCTGGACTATTGGGAGAAGCTCAGGCGCGAGCGCGGCGAGGGCTGAGGCCGTTCTTCCTACTTCTGCGAAATGATTGCCTGCGTCATCGCGGCAGCGGCGGCGTCCTGTTTCAGTCTGCCTTCCTGCGTCAGGCTTCGCCAGGTGAAGAAGCTGAGCGCCAGGCCGAGCATGGCACGTTGTGGGGCATCCAGGCCGTCACCGAGGACCTGTCGGTAGGAGGCCATGGGCCCGGAGAAGCGCAGCTCGGCAATCTCTCTCGTCAACTGGTGATGCTCGCCATCACGCAATACACAGGCGAGCAGGCCGGCATTGCGCTTGTACCAGTCATAGAGCGCGCGCAGCCCGGTGTGCAGGCGCCTGCGGGGATCCTTTGTTGCCTGCCAAGCCGCGGCTTCCGGCAGCGGGTCGCGCTCATGGACCAGACCGGAGCAGGCGAGTAGCAGATCCCGTTCCCCCGGAAAATGCGCATAGAATGTATGCCGTTGGACGCCGGCCCGCTCGGCGATCATGCTCACGGTGGTGGAAGCGGGGCCGACGCTGCCATGCAAATCGACGGCGGCTTCGACGATGCGCTGCCGGGTCATGGCCTGCTGCTCGGCGCGCCGCTTCAGTGTGTAGGTTCGGGTCATCTCATTTCACTGCACTCTTGTGTGTATTCAATGTTGACGTGACGTTCAAATTTGGATACACACGTGTGTATCACGAAAATTGGCATCTGTCGATGCCAGGCAACAGGAGGCTTGTATGGAGACCAGGATCACTGAAATCGGCGATGGGCTTTACCGGCTGTCGACCTTCGTGCCCGATATCGCGCCGCCCGATGGCTTCACCTTCAACCAGTTCCTCATTCTCGGCGATGAGCCCTTGCTGTTCCATGCCGGCCTGAGGCTGATGTTCCCCTCCATTCGCACCGCCGTCGCCAGGCTCATCCCGCCGGAAAAGCTGCGCTGGATCGCCTTCGGCCACTACGAAGCGGATGAATGCGGCGCGATGAATGACTGGCTGGCGATCGCGCCCCAGGCCATGGTCGCGCATGGCCGGACGGGCTGCTATGTCTCGCTCAACGACATGGCTGACCGCAGTCCGCGTATTCTCGAGGACGGCGAGACGATCGATCTCGGCAAGGGCAGGCGGGTGCGCTATCTCGACACGCCGCATATTCCACATGGCTGGGACGCGGGCGTCCTCTATGAGGAGGCGAGCGGAACCTTGCTGTGTGGTGATCTCTTCACGCAGATTGGCGACCGCGCCGCTTTGACGGACCGCGATATCGTCGGACCCGCCATCGACGCCGAGGACATGTTCCGCTTTTCGAGCCTCAATCCCGGAATGGGGAAGACGATCCGTCGCCTGGCGGAACTTGCGCCCAGAAGTCTGGCGCTCATGCACGGTCCGACCTTCACCGGCGATGGAGCGGCCGCGTTGCATGGCCTGGCCGACGACTATGACCGGCGTATCCGCGCGGCAATGAGCCAGTAGGGAACGCCCGGCGTCTCGGGCTACCAGGGGATCGCCTGACCATCCCTGAAGAAGCCGCCGGTCGGCCCGTCGGGGGGAAGCGTTGCCGCCCAGACGATGCCGGCAGCGCCTTCGGCCACGTCGCGGGTGGCGCCGGGCCCTCCCATGTTCGTCTTGACCCAGCCGGGGCAGACCGAGTTCACCAGAATGCCGCGCGGGCGCATTTCATAGGCAAGCGTGCGGGTGAAGACATTGATGCCGGCCTTCGAGGCACGGTAGCCGTAATAACCCGGTCCCATCTCGCCGAGCGAGGCCATGCTGGACGAGACATTGACGATGCGGGCACCGCGGGCGAGATAGGGCGCAAGCGCGCGGGTGACGCTCCAGGTGCCGATCATGTTGATGGCGATCGTGTCGGTGACGTTCCTTTCCGGGCTGCGCAGGACGCTGGCAGTCGAGCCGATCTCGGCCTTGAGATCGCTGTCGCTGCCCGCCTCGTACATGACGCCGGCGCAGTTGATCAGCACATCAATCGAGGCGTCCTTCATCTTGACGGCATCGACCAGCAGCTCGATGGAGGCCGCATCCTGCATGTCGAAGGCGTGCGCGGTCACCAGATAGCCCTCGGCGCGAAGAGTCCGGGCGGCATTTTCGAGGGTGGATTTCGTGCGGCTGGCGATGAACAGCCGGTAGCCCAGGCGCCCCAGCTGACGCGCCGTCTCGAAGCCCAGACCGCGCGAGCCGCCGGTGATCAGGGCGAGTGGCAAGTTGGACATAAAGAACAAAATCCCCCGGAACGGACAACTCAGCCGCGGGCTGCTCCGGTCATGCAGCTAAACCCAGGATTTCTTTTACGCAGAAACCGCTGAAAAGTTGCAAACAGTTTCTGACAATTTCATGCAATTTCCAATATATATCGTGGAATATTGTCTCTTCCAAGGAATATAATGCTGTCGGTGAGCCTGAAGCATCGGCCTCCGCCGGCGCCTCGGATCAATCCGCGAAGGAACTTCCGCCAGTGTCCTGCAGACGGACATAGCCGCCCACCTCGCCGACCGACGTGTCAACCTTGCCTTTGACGACAACACGGCCGCGCGTCGTCGCATCGAGCGAGTCGCGATTTTTCCCGCGGTCCGAATAGACCAGCCCGCTGCGGATCTCGCCCGATACCGAGATTTCGGCCACCGGCTCCGCGTCGGCCCTCGGCAGCACCGAGATGGTGAAGCCTGAATCCTCACGCACCTTGTCGGCATTGCGCTCCGGCGCGACGCCTTCAAAAGTGCCCTGGCCTTTGCGGATGGCCATCAGGTCATAGCCCTCGGGCAGCGCTCCCTGCTGCGCCTCGAGCTGCGACACGTTCTGCTGCAAAGCCTCGATCTGGGCCTTGAGGGCGCCAACATCCTCCGCTTTGGCGGAAGCTGCCGTGACAGCCATCGCAGCGCTCGCCAGAAGAGCCCATTTGGTGAGTTTCATGACTTCCCCTCGCAGGTTCCGGTTAGCCCCGACCGCCGCGCGACCTGGTTCACGACGGTCATTCTCATTGCGGGCGACACCAAGGTCAAGCAGCGCCGTGGCGGAATTTTGGCAAGCATTAACCGTCCGGCGTTTAAAAGCTGAAACCTGGGCGATGCCTCAGTTACTCAGACTGGGCAATCCGCATATGGATTTCCCGAAGTAGGCGAGCCATTGCCAATTTTTCCCCTCGCCCGTTGCGAAGCAATGGGGGTGCCCGACCTTGCTCCGCCGAAGCGGAAGTTATCTGCTCTGTCGGGGCGAAACCTCGGCTTCGCGAAGGCGAGAGGCCGGGTGAGGGCTCTTTGTCCAAATTACTCCGGTGTTTTCCAAGTCTCGCATGTTTCGAGGAAGAGCCCTCATCCGCCCTGTCGGGCACCTTCTCCCATCCTCCGGACGGGAGAAGGGGAAATGAAGGAGGGCCTCTCTACTCCGCCGCTTCCGTCTTGGTCCGCCCGCGGCGCAGCACGTCCTTCAGGAACTGGCCGGTATAGCTTCGCGGCTCCCTGACGCAGTCCTCGGGCGTTCCGGCGAAGACGACCTCGCCGCCGCCATCGCCGCCTTCGGGTCCCATGTCGATGATCCAGTCGGCGGTCTTGATCACTTCGAGATTGTGCTCGATGACGACAACCGTGTTGCCCTGGTCGACCAGTTCATGCAGCACCTCGAGAAGCTTGCGCACATCATGGAAATGCAGGCCGGTGGTCGGCTCGTCGAGCAGGTAGATGGTGCGGCCGGTGGCGCGCTTCGACAATTCCTTGGCGAGCTTGACGCGCTGCGCCTCGCCGCCCGAGAGCGTCGTCGCCTGCTGGCCGATATGGATATAGCCGAGGCCCACGCGCTCGAGAGTCTCCATCTTGTCGCGCACCGATGGTACGGCGCGGAAGAACTCGGCGCCTTCCGCCACCGTCATGTCGAGCACATCGGCGATCGACTTGTCCTTGAACCTGATCTCCAGCGTCTCGCGATTGTAGCGCTTGCCGTGGCAGGCATCGCAGGTGACATAGACATCGGGCAGGAAATGCATCTCGATCTTGATGACACCGTCGCCTTGGCAGGTCTCGCAGCGCCCGCCCTTCACATTGAAGGAGAAGCGGCCCGGCTCATAGCCGCGCGCCTTGGCTTCGGGGAGGCCGGCGAACCAGTCGCGGATGGGGGTGAAGGCGCCGGTATAGGTCGCCGGGTTCGAGCGCGGCGTGCGCCCGATCGGCGACTGGTCGATGTCGATGATCTTGTCGAGATATTCGAGGCCCTCGATCTTGTCATGCTCGAGCGGGGCTTCGCGCGTGCCCATCAGCTTGCGGGCGATGGCGCGATAGATCGTGTCGATCAGCAAGGTCGACTTGCCGCCGCCCGACACACCGGTGACGCAGGTGAAGAGGCCGAGCGGAATCTCGGCCGACACGCTCTTGAGGTTGTTGGCGCGCGCGCCCGTCACCTTGATGCGGCGGCCCTTTTCCGGCGTGCGCCGGCGCTGGGGCAGGGGAATCTGCTGCAGGCCGATGAGATACTGCCCGGTGAGCGAGCGCGGATTGGCCATGACCTGGTCGGGCGAGCCCTGCGCGATGACCTCGCCGCCATGGATGCCGGCGCCGGGGCCGATATCGACGACATAATCGGCGAGCCTTATCGCATCCTCGTCATGCTCGACCACGATCACCGTATTGCCGATGTCGCGCAGATGGATGAGGGTCTCGAGCAGGCGGGCATTGTCGCGCTGATGCAGGCCGATCGAGGGCTCGTCCAGCACATAAAGCACGCCGGTGAGGCCCGAGCCGATCTGCGAGGCAAGGCGGATGCGCTGGCTCTCGCCGCCTGACAGCGAGCCCGAGACGCGCGACAAATTGAGATAATCGAGGCCCACATCGACCAGGAACTTGAGGCGGGCGCGGATCTCCTTCAGGATGCGCGCGGCGATCTCGCGGTCCTTGGGCTTGAGCTTGCCCTCGAGCCTGGTGAACCAGTCATTGGCGGCCTTGATCGACATGTCGGAGACCTGGCCGATATGCAGCTTGTCGATCTTGACGGCGAGCGCCTGGGGCTTGAGCCTGAAGCCGCCGCAGGCATCGCAGGGATGATCCGACTGGAAGCGCGACAGCTCCTCGCGCATCCATTGCGAATCCGTCTCGCGCCAGCGCCGCTCGATATTGCCGATGACGCCCTCGAAGGCCTTCTTGGTCTTGTAGGTGCGAAGCCCGTCGTCATAGACGAAGGTGATCTCGTCCTCGCCGGTGCCGAACAGGATGGCGTCGCGCGCCTTCTTGGGCAGGTCCTTCCAGGCCGTCGACATGCCGAACTTGTAGGCCTTGGCGAGGGCTTCCAGCGTCTGGGTGTAATAGGGCGAGGTGTTGCCGGTCTTGGCCCAGGGCAGTATGGCCCCGTCGCGCAGCGACAGCGTGGCATCGGGCACCACGAGATCGGGCTCGAAACGCAGCTCGGTGCCCAGTCCATCGCATTTGGGGCAGGCGCCGAAGGGGTTGTTGAAGGAGAAGAGGCGCGGCTCGATCTCCTCGATGGTGAAGCCCGAGACGGGGCAGGCGAATTTCTCCGAGAACAGGATGCGCTCATGCGTCTCGTTCTTCGACTTGTTGGCGCTCTCCTCGCTGGTGCGCGACGGCGGCAAGGGCTTGTCGGTATATTCGGCGATGGCAAGCCCCTCGGCGAGCTTCAGCGCCGTCTCGAAACTGTCGGCCAGGCGGTTGCCGAGATCGCCCCGGACCACGATGCGGTCGACCACCACGTCGATATCGTGCTTGAATTTCTTGTCGAGGGCCGGAACCGCGTCGATCTCGTAGAACTTGCCGTCGACCTTGACGCGCTGGAAGCCCTTCTTCTGCAGCTCCGCCATTTCCTTGCGGTATTCGCCCTTCCGTCCACGGACGATCGGCGCCAGGAGGTAGAGGCGGGTGCCCTCGGGAAGCTCCATCACCCGGTCGACCATCTGGGTGACGGTCTGGCTCTCGATGGGAAGGCCGGTGGCCGGCGAATAGGCGACGCCGATGCGCGCAAAGAGGAGGCGCATATAGTCATAGATCTCGGTGACGGTGCCCACCGTCGAGCGCGGATTGCGGCTCGTTGTCTTCTGCTCGATCGAGATGGCGGGCGAGAGGCCGTCGATCTGGTCGACATCGGGCTTCTGCATCATCTCGAGGAACTGGCGGGCATAGGCCGACAGGCTCTCGACATAACGGCGCTGGCCCTCGGCATAGATCGTGTCGAAAGCGAGCGAGGACTTGCCCGAGCCCGAAAGCCCGGTGAAGACGATGAGCTTGTCGCGCGGCAGCTCAAGCGAGATGTTCTTGAGATTGTGCTCGCGCGCACCCTGTATCGCGATGATTTTCTTGGTGTCGGCCATGGCGGTTGACTAGACCAAATAGTGAACGTGGGCAAGCTGGACAAGCATTTGGCCGGGGAAAAGTCGCTTTTTCCCGGCCATCACGCGGCTGAACCTGTTTTGCGAGGCTGCTCCCTTCAAGCGCCAGAACATGTCAGCAGCTTGACCGCTGTCCACAGACTGGTGAAGAAGGCCCGGCGGCAGCCCCTTGTCGGGCCAGTCATAGGTGAGGTTGAAGACAGCATATGGCATTGAACCGGATCATCCTCTACGCGCTGGACGTGGAACAGACCGTGGCGTTCTATGAAAAATTCTTCGGTTTCAAGGCATCGCGCGAAGCGGGCGACCGCATTGTCGAGCTTGTTCCCGCCAATGGCGGCGCCCGTCTGATGATTCATCAGGCGGGAAGGGCCCAGAAGGCCGGCCAGTCCCAGGTGAAGCTGGTTTTCGATGTCGAGGATGTCGAAGGCTTCTGCGCGCTCGCCGCGAAGAACGGGCTGGTGTTCAGCGCCCTGCATCAAGGGGAAGGCTATGTCTTCGCCAATGCGCGCGATCCCGCCAGGAACTCCATCTCGGTTTCCAGCCGCGCCTTTCGCGAGTCGAGACGATGAGAGGTCCATTTTGACTTGACATCGAGAGGGAGAGGACCAAGATAAAACCATCATCGGTCGCGTGAGATCGATGACCGGACACAACAGAAAGGGAGGGAGGCATGAATCCACCGGGCTACCTTCTCGACTGCGGCAAGGTTCCGCAGTCACGGTCCTGACAGCGCTGCAGCACTCATCGACACTGATCAGGCCGCTCATCCTACAATCCGAATATCTCATGCGAGGGCGAGATGCCGAAGCTGGACGTCTCAGAGCCTCGAAAATGATCCGGTATAAATACCGGAATGGACTTCGAATAAATCTCGAATGATCGAGTGCCCCGCCGGCGCCAGATGAGCGCGGCGGGGTTTCGAGTCCTCAGGTGCTTCATTTCTTCACAGCATGGTGGAAGCCCAGCGCGCAGATGAGCATGGCGCCGCTGCAGGCTGCGGTCAGAGCGAGAACCGGAGCGAAGCCGGCGCCCCGGTCATGCAGCATGCCCATCATCGGGATGGCCGCCGCGCTGACGGCGAAGCTGAGGGAATAGGTGATGCCATAGGCTTTGGCCCGCAGATGCTCGGGCACGAAGCGCGCCACGATGGCATCGTCGACCACCACCAGGCCATAGATCGCCGCCATGGTGAAAGCGAGGCCGATGAGCAGGAGAGGACCGGTCGAGAGCCAGGCCAGCACCAGGCCGGTGAGCTCGAGCGCCGCGAGGCCGACAAAGAGCGAAGCCAGCGCGAAGCGGTCGATGAGCCGGCCGGTGGCAAGCTGCATCAGGGCGCCGCAGATGAAGACGACGGTGGCGAGCGCACCGGTGCCGATCAGCGGCAAGTCACCGTCGAAGCGCTCATCGACGATCTTGGGCAAGGCAACCGTGATGATGTTGTAGGTCATGCCGCCGGCGAAGCCCGCCAGGAGGATCATGCCGACAGCCAGAAGCGGTTTCTGCACGGCGATGCCGGGTGAGGCTGTAGTGCTTGTCGGCGCCCTGTCCGAATTTCCCGAGTGGCGTGTCGTCGCGATGAAGAGAATCCCCAGCATCAGCGCCACGGCGCCCGGACCGATGAAGGCGGCGCGCCAGCCGAAGACGGAAGCAAGGAACGCCGTGCCGGCAGCAGCCACGGCCGCACCGACATTGCCGCAGACTCCGTTGACGGCGAAATCACGCCCGAGCTGCTGAGACCTGGAGGCGAGAAGGCTGAGGCCGACCGGGTGATAGATGGCGCCGGCGGCGCCGAGCAGCAGTAGCGCCAGCCCGAGCATCGTCCATGTCGTCGCCGCGGCGACGAATAGGCAGGCAAGTCCGGTCAGGATGAAGAAGGAAGCCAGAAGGCGGTCGGGCCCCGTCACATTCACCAGCCAGCCCGCCGGCAGCGACAGCAGCCCGAAAGCGACGAAGCACCCGGTGGCGAGTGGGATCAACTCGCCATAGCCCAGCATCCATTCAGTCCCGATCACGATGACGGCGGTCGGGAAGATGAGGACCACATAATGGACGAGGGCATGGGCGGCGTTGACGAAGAAGATGGTGCGGCGGGCGTCGGTCATGGGCTTTTCGATCGCGGTTGTTGCGCGCACCGTACTTGGCCCGATATATCCGGTGGGGCCAATTTCGGGTAAAATCGGGCCAAGATGATGGATGATGATTTCGAGCTGGGGACGCGTCTCGTCACGATCCACGCCCGGCCTTACATGGCCGGCGAGAGCACCGGCTGGCATCGCCACGCCCGCGGGCAGATTCTGAGCGCGTCGCAAGGCTTGATGATCGCGACGACCGAGCTCGGCGCCTGGTATGTGCCGACCGGCCATGCGTTGTGGATCCCGCCCGGGCTCGATCACGATGTCGCCATGCGGGGGGCGGTCACGATGCGCAGCGCCTATGTGGAAGAGACGGCCGCGGCGCGCCTGCCGTCGCGCTGCAAGGTCATCGTGACGTCGGACCTCCTGGCCGCATCCATCGAGGCGCTTGCCCGTGAGCCTCTCGACTATGACGAGGCCGGTCGGGGCGGCCATCTCGCTGCGCTGATCGTCGATGAGGTCGCACGCGCCGATGATGCGAGCCTGGCCTTGCCGATGCCACGCGATGCCCGTCTCGTCCGCCTGTGCAACGCCATGGTGACAAGGAGCGAGCGTCGCGGGCTCGATGACTGGGCCCATCTCATCGGCATGAGCCGGCGCAGCCTGACGCGCCATTTCCGCGCCGAGACGGGCCTGTCGCTGCTCGCCTGGCGCAAGCGCGCGGCCGAGCTTGCGGGCCTCGACTAATTCTTGAGGAACTTCCTGCGCAGCTCCGACACCGCATTGGCATGCGCATCGAAGCCTTCATATCTGGCGATGATGCGGGCCTGGCGCGCCAGCGCGTCATAGCCCATGCGCGTCACATGGCCGATCGAGGTGCGCTTCATGAAATCGAAGACCGAGAGTGCCGAGGCCGTCTTCGCCCAGCCGCCGGTCGGCAGCACGTGATTGGGACCGAGCACGAAATTGCCGAGGGTCGAGGGCGTGTATTCGCCGAGCAGGATCTCGCCCGCATGCTTGAACGAGCCGAGCCAGGCCATGGGCTCGCGGCTCATGATCTGCAGATGCTCGGGCGCATAGTCGTTGATGAAGGCGATGGCGCTCTTTGCATCGGGGCACAGCATGATGCCGCCTTGCGGGCCTTTCAGCACCGCTTCGGCATAGGCGACCCGTTCAGGGCTCATCTCCTTGAAGAACTGGGGCAGGGCCTTCGCCGCCGCATCGGCCACCTCGGGGTCCGCGGTCACCAGCCAGGCGGAGGAATCGGCGCCATGCTCGGCCTCGATCAGGAGATCGAGAGCGCAGAGCCGGCCATCGACGGTGCCGTCGGCGAAGATGATGGCCTCGCTCGGACCCGCCGGCGTCCCGGTATCGATGAGATCGGCGACGAGCCGCTTGGCCGCCACCACCCACGGGCTGCCGGGACCGACGATCTTGGCGCATCTGGGGATGGTCGCCGTGCCATGGGCCACGGCGGCCACGGCCTGGGCGCCGCCGCATTTATAGACGTGCGTGACGCCCGCCGCCTCGGCTGCGACCAGCGTGGCATCGTCGATATTGCCATCGGGGCTCGGCGGGGTGACGACCGCGATCTTCTCGACGCCCGCCACCTTGGCCGGGATGCAGGTCATCATCACCGAGCTCGGGAAAGAGCCCTTGCCGCGCGGCACATAGCAGGCGACGGACGGAATGGCGCTGATGCGGTCGCCGGCAAAGGCGCCGGGGCTGATCTCGTGCAGCCACATCTCCTCGGGCTTCTGGTCCTGGTGGAATTTCGTGATATTCGCGGCGGCAAAAGCGATGGCCTCGGCGACCTCGGGCGCCAGGGCCTTCCGTGCACGGATGAAATCTTCCGGCGTGGCGGCGAGCCGGTCGGCCGTGACCGGCGCCTTGTCGAACTGGCGGGTGAAGCGGGCAACGGCCTCATCGCCTTCCTCGGCGACCGCGGCGATGATCGGAACCACCTTTTCGAGATAAGGCCCGAGATCGCTCTCGGTTCGGGTGAGGCAGCGCCGCCGCTCGTCAGGCGACAGGCGCTCAAGCCTCACGACATTGAGGGCGGCGCTCATCTTTCGATGTGATAGGTGGTCGAGACGTAAGTCTCGTCTTCCTGGGCATTGCGCTCGAAGGCGAGGAAGTCCCAATAGCCGCAATTGTCCTTGCCGGGAAAATCGCGGCAGGCCCAGGGCCTTGCCTGATAGATGGTGCAGCGGCGCTCCTCGGTGTCGAAGAACTGGCAGATGCGGCCGTAATATTTGTCCTTCTTGCGGCGCATCACCCGGCTGTAGCCGTGCGAGGACTTGAAGAACTTCTTCTCCGCCTTGGCGAGCGGCATGTCGAAATGCTTGGCGATCCTCGCCGCATCGCGGTCCTTCACCTCGATGACCGGATAGGAGCAGCAATAGCCGGGGCATTTGAGGCAGTCATATTTCTTTCTGGGCATTATCCTTAAGCCTGTTTCTTCGTGGAGGCGCTCTTGATGCCGGCGAACTTCCGCTGCGTCTCGGCCATCTCGGCCTGCAGCCATTCGCGGAAGGCGCGTGCGGGAGCCGACTCCTTCGAACCCTTGGCGCGCACGATGAAGTAGCCGCCATGATCGCGCATGTCGAGTGGGAAGGGGCGCATGAGGCGGCCATTGAGCAGCGAGTCGGTGCACAGGATCATGTCGCCGAGGGCGAAGCCCTGGCCGGCTTCGGCGGCTTCGATGGCAAGGTGCCCCTGGAACACGGTGCCGCGCCAGTCCTCCACGCCCTTGATGCCGGCCGACTGCAGCCAGTCGGTCCAGTACTGCTTGCGGCTCTCATGCAGCAGATTGTAATCGGCGAGATCGGCGGGGGTGAGCGGCCCCGCATCCTTGATCAGGCCGGGGCTGCAGACCGGAAAGATATCGACATCCGAGATGAGCTTCTGGATCTCGACATCGCTCCAGCGGCCCTGGCCATAGCGGATGCCGAGATCGGCCTTGTCGGAGCGGAAATCGACAAGGCGGTTGTCGGGATCGATACTGAGCTCGATATCGGGATGCAGCTCGTTGAAGCGGCCGAGGCGGGGCACGAGCCAGCGTGAGGCAAAGGCGGGCTCGACCGAGACATTGAGGTTGCGCACGGCGCCCTGGGCCGCCGCCTCCAGCGTCGCTTCCGCCATATTGTCGAAGAGGGGCGTCAGGCGGTTGCCGAAGCGGCGGCCGGCATCGGTCAGGTCGACGCCGCGGCCGGTGCGGGTGAAGAGCTCGGTGCCCAGCCATTCCTCCAATTCGCGGATATGGCGGCTCACCGCGGCATGGGTGACGAACAGCTCCGCGGCCGCGTCGGTGAAGCTCTCATGCCGGGCGGCGGCCTCGAAGGCTCGGAGCGCATTCAGGGAAGGCAGGCGCCGGGCCATGGGGTGTCCTGTAAGTTTTCCTTACAGGCAGCGTAGGATAATGCCGTTTGTGGTGCAAGCGCGAATTGACTATCTTCCAATCACCCCAAGAGATGCCCGAGAAGAAAGAAGGAGATTGATCATGAACTGGATTTTTGAAGCATATTCAAATGTTTACAATGCGGCTATGATGCAGGACCAGTCCCGCCAGAGTCATGTTGCAACTGCGAAGAACGGCGCCGAGCCGAAGAGCTTCTCCCTGTTCAAGCCCTTCGTTCGCGGCTGACCCTTCAGACTTCTGACAAGCGCGATCAGGAAAAGTGGATACCGGTTTTCCGTCCGATCGCGCGCAATAAAAAGTGTTGCGGCTCCGTGGCTTAACGCCCCGGGGCCGCTGCTATTACGGTGACCTCCACCACCAGCCGGGGGTCGGCGAGGCCGGCCACAACCAGAAGTGTCGCCGCTGCCCGGTGGCCCTTCAGGACCTCGTCGCGCACCTGCCGATAGAGGCCGATCTGCGAGCGGTCGGTGATGAAGACGCGCGCATCCACGATATTGCGGTGATCCATACCGGCGGCCTTGAGGATGGCCAGCACATTGCCCCAGGCGAGGCGGTGCTGCGCTTCGGGGCTTTCCGGGATATTGCCCGAGGTGTCGGCGCCCACTTGCCCGGCGACGAACATATAGCGGGCGCCGGGCGCGATCTCGACGGCTTGCGCATAGTTGGAGAAGGGCTTCGGGGCCAAATCGGTTTCGATCTGCTTCAGCATGGGAACCTCGTTTTGGGGAGAGCGCCCTCATATATCCTCTTGCGCCCGGAACAGAAAGAGAACATAATTGCCGTGGATAAAGTCGATCCGCAGTGGATCGGAAGACAGGTTTGGTGGATTCACCACATCTGAGTTTAGTGCCCGGAAAGCAAGGAGAGCGGATATGGCCGGATCGGTGAACAAAGTCATTCTGGTGGGGAATCTCGGCAAGGATCCGGAAGTGCGCCATACGCAGGATGGGCGCGCGATCGTCAATCTGAGCATCGCCACATCGGAGAACTGGAAAGACAAGCAGACCGGCGAGCGCAGGGAGCGCACCGAGTGGCACCGCGTCGTCATCTTCAACGAGAACCTGGCGAAGATCGCCGAGCAGTATCTGAAGAAGGGTGCGAAGGTCTATCTCGAGGGCCAGCTGCAGACGCGCAAATACACCGACAAGGACGGGGTCGAGAAATATTCGACCGAAGTGGTGCTGCAGCAATATCGCGGCGAGCTCACCATGCTCGATGCGCGCGGCGGCGGCGGTGACAGCGGCTTCGCCAATGGCGGCGGCGACAGCTTCGGCCAGTCGAGCCCGATGGACCGCCCGCGCAGCGGCGGCGGTGGCCGGCCGCAGCAGAACTTCGCGCGCGATCTCGACGATGAGGTGCCGTTCTGAGGCATTTTGGGGGATACCCCGAGATTGACGATCATGGCCGGGCGCTCGATGGCCGATCATTTGCCCGTGACGGCCAAGACATATCCAAACAATGGTCGAATCTTGATGGATAGGCCATGATTAGTCGGCTCAAACACTGTTGCGGCCAATGACTCTGCAGCGAGCCATCGGGGTGGTTATGAAGCTCGCCGAGAGGCAGGCAATTGGCAACTATGCCATCACCGGAGCCGTGGCGGCGCTGAACTATATTCAACCCACCCTGACTGAAGACCTGGATATTCTCATCTCGATAGATGGCTTCGAGAAACGCGTGTCGGGCTTATTGTTGCTGACTCCAATAGACGGCGCGCTTGCCCAGATGGGATACACCGAACGAACAGGCCTCGGGTATATGATCGAGGAGTGGCCCGTTCAGTTCCTGCCGGTGGCTTCGCCCCTGGACGAGGAGGCGCTGGAGCAAGCCGAAGAAGTCAACATTGCCAAATCGGGCGCCACCCCGATTATGGCTCGGTGCCTAAGTGCCGAACACCTCGTCGCAAATGCCATAAAAGTTGGTAGATTCAAGGATTTGGCAAGGGTTCAGGCGTTTTTGGAACAAGATGCGATCGACTTTGAGCGCTTGAAAGGGGTTCTTAAGAGACATAATTTGTTATCGGCTTGGAGCGAATTCTGCCTCAAGGCGTCAATTAAAGATCCTTTGGCGACTGAACGATGAAAGACCGGAAGAGACAATATCCAGATAATTCGCTGATCTTCGCCCAAAAGGCCCTGTGGCGTCAGCGACGGGCAACTGCGACATTTGCCGAGAAGCTCGCTGCTTTGGACGATCTGAGAGAGCGTATTCAGCCAATTGTCAGCGCTCGCGAGGAACGCAAGAATGCGAGACTGCGCAAATCCGTAGCGCACCCAACCAACAACCATTGATGTTCGTTGGTTCAGCTCACTCGTCGATCTCGCCGTTCTGTTCTGGCCCGGGCCGGTTGCTCATCCGGAAGTCCGCCGAATGATTCAATTCGACAGATTTCGACTCGCCTCGGTTAAGTTCTTTCGCTTAAGCGGAGTCCTGCCATTCGAGGGGGATCTCTGCCGTGACTAGGCTCCTTGCCGCGCTGTCGATAGCGCTCACCGTCCTTTATGTGCCGGCCGCCTCCGCCGCGCAGCTCGTTTATGTCGAGTGGAAGGATTGCGGCTACTGCAAGGTCTTCAACCGGCAAATGATCTGGGCCTATGGATCGAGCGCGGTCGGCAGGAAGGTTCCGTTGCGGCGGGTGAACATCCTCGGCCGCTGGCCTGCTGATCTCAAGCGGGTGAGCCGGCCGTCCTATACGCCCGTCTTCATCCTGGTCGAAAACGGACGGGAAATCGGCCGCTTCGCCGGCTATACCAGCCCGCAGGGCTTCACGAGCAGCCTGCAAGGGTTGCTGAAAAGACGTCACTGACGCGCTTACCTTGGATTGCTGACACGCTCCGTCCCGACGGCGGCGTAAGCTTTCCGGCAAAGTGATCCGCTTCGCCGGATGCCGCGCCGGAGAGCCGAATGGACTTGGAGGCGGTGCATCACTATATGCTTGGCACTTGCCAGGAAGCACTCGCATTTATGTCCAAAGCCCCCATCCAGCGCCGCCTTGCCGCCATTCTGGCCGCTGATGTGGTCGGCTATAGCCGACTGATGGAGCAGGATGAAACCGCGACGCTGACTGACGTGCAGGCGCGCTGGGCCGATGTCGTCGAGCCGCTCGTCGCCAGCCATCAGGGCCGCATCTTCAAGCGAATCGGCGATGGCATGCTGGTCGAGTTCGGCAGCGCCGTCGCCGCCGTCGAATGCGCGGTGGAGATGCAGAAAGCCCTGGCCGCTGCCAATGAGGAGGCCTCGGCGGAACGGCGCATCGTGCTGCGCATCGGCATCAATATGGGCGATGTCATGGTCGATGGCGGCGATCTCTATGGCGCCGGCGTCAATGTGGCGTCCCGCATAGAGGGGCTTGCCGTTCCGGGGGGTGTCGCGATCTCGAACGCCGTGCATGAGCATGTGCAGGGCCGGCTCAGCATCGATTTCCGCGACGCTGGCCGACACGAGGTCAAGAACATCGAGCGCCCACTTCACATCTGGACATGGGCGCCGGATGGCGCCGCGCCTTCAGCTCTGGATGCGACGGGCGGCGCGCCGCAGCCGCCGACGGGCCGGCCGTCGATCGCGGTGCTGCCCTTCGACAACATGTCGGGAGATTCCGAGCAGGGCTATTTTGCCGACGGGATCACCGAGGACATCATCACCGACCTGTCCAAGGTCTCGGGCCTCTTCGTCATCGCCCGCAATTCCTCCTTCGCCTATAAGGGCCAGGCGCCCGACATCCGCAAGGTGAGCCGTGAGCTCGGTGTCCGCTATGTGCTCGAGGGCAGCGTGCGCCGGGTCGCCAGCCGGGTCCGCATCACGGCCCAGATGATCGACGGCGCGACCGGCGGCCATCTCTGGGCCGAGCGCTATGACCGCGACATGGCGGATGTCTTCTCGGTCCAGGATGAAGTAACCCGCACGATCGTCGATGCCCTCAAGGTGAAGCTCACCGCCGGCGAGGAAGCGCGGCGCGAGCACCGCGGCAAGGTCGACCCGCAGGCCTATGATCTCATCGTCCGCGCCCGGCAGACGCTTTTGCAGCTGCGGCCCGAGGCGGCCATGGAAGCCCGCCGGATGCTGGAGCGGGCGCTTGAGATCGATCCGGGATTGGCGGCCGCCTATGCGCGGCTCTCGATCATCACCTTCGCCGAATATGCCAATCAGTGGAACAACGCGACGGATGAAAACCTGACACGGGCCTTGCAGCTGGCGCGCAAGGCGATCGAAACGGACGACACCGAGCCGCAAGGCCATATTTCGCTCGCCATCGTCCTCAGCTGGATGCGCCGGCTGGATGAGGCGGAGCAGGCGGCGGAGCGGGCGCTGGCGCTGGCACCCAATCTGGCCGATGCCCATACCTGCCTCGGCAATATCAGGGATTACCAGGGCCGGCACGAAGATGCGGCTGCGCTCTTCACGCGGGCCTGCCGCCTCGATCCGCAATTCGACATGTCGCTGCATTTCCTCGGCCGCGCTCTGCTCGCGCTTGGCCGCTACGATGAGGCCGAGATCGCCTTCAAGCGGCGCCTGGCGCTGATGCCGCGCTCCGACATGTCGCGTTTCTACCTGGCCTGCCTCTATGGCCTCACCGGGCGCCCGGAAGAAGCCCGCCACGCCTGGCAGCAGACGCTCGAGGTCAATCCCAGTTTCTCGATCGACCACTTGCGGCGGACCTTGCCTTACAAGGACACCGCTCTCGTCGACCGCCTGGTGGACGGGTTGCGCAGTGCCGGCGTCGCTGTTACGGCGCCGCAAGTTGAGTGAGGAAGGCTAAGCCCGGATGGAAGACGTACTCTGGAAAATGATCCCCCACATGGCGGTCATTTGTCTTGCTGTTTGCTCGGGGCGATCGTCGCCTATAAGCCATCGTTCTTGGAGGAAGTGGTCGATCGCCTAAAGGACCCGAATAAGCCGACTTGGCGCCGATCTGCGTAATGTCGGTGTCGCCATCGGCTGCTAACTGGACAGTCGTTTCTCGTCGTCGATCAACGTGACTCGCGATGGTGCCGCGGTCCCCCATGCCCAGAGCACGAGATTGAGGTCGTGGCTGGTCGAGCCCGGCGCGAAGCTTTTCACCAGGAGGCCATGAAAGCCTCGAGCGATCAATCGCCGGGCGAAAGTTTGCGTGCGGGCCTCTCCGGTTGCTTTCACCTGGTCGCGCCATGAGGTGTCTGCAAGTGCAGCGGCATCCATGCCTTCGGCGGCAAGCGCCGCGTCGTCCCGACTGTCAAACACATGCTCGATATCGGCATCATAAGAGACGAGGGTGGTCGGCTGCAGGTTTCCCACCTGGTTGGCTTCGCGCAACGCGGTCATGACCGATAATGAAGTATAGAGAGCTGCGACGCCTTTGGGATTGAACCGGCCACCATAGAGTTCAGCACCACGACCCGACAGCGGTTCGCGCGCGTAGATTGGATTGAACGCGCGATAGAGCTTGCCCTGATAGTGGAGTGGCACAGACTAGGCGTGGACGCCGGCGTCGACGGCGTCGATATAGTCGAGCACTTCATCGGCTCGACCATTGCGGACGAGCTGCATGGCCGTCTGGCCAGAAAATCCCGGCAGAGGCTCGGACCGGTACCAGGCATAGGCAACCAACGCCGATCCGAAACGGGACTCCACCTTATTGACGATTTCTACCATCTCGCGCAGCCGGCGCTGGGTCTTGTCTGAGCGCACACGGTCCTGCCGCTGGACCGCATCCTTGCCGAGTCCGGCGGTGCGGGCCACTTCCTCGCTGGTGGTCCGGAAGACTTGCGCTATCTTGCGGGGCGCAAAAATCCCATTATCTGCATATTGAGCGAGACTCATATGTTTTGCCTCTCACTTTGACGCTATATAGCGTCAGAATGAGCGGCAATCAAGAGGGTGGGCGGAAGGTCGGCTCGTCAGTCGTAAATCAAATACGGGCCAGGAAGTCGAGCACTCTTCGCGTGAGGAGGAGGGTGGCCTCCGCGTCATAGGAAGGCAGCGAGCTGTCGGCGAAATAGTGCTGGTCGCCTGGATAGAGAAACAGCTCGGCGTCATCGGCCTTCGCCACGATCTCGCGAGCGTTGTCGATGTCGCCTTCGCCGGCAAAAACGGGATCATTGTCCATGCCGTGGATCTGTACCGGCACGCCGTCCGGCCAGGGACCGAAGGCCCATTCGCCGCTGATCGGAAGGCAGGAATAGAAGAGCAGGGCGCCGCGAGCGCCGGCGCGTGTCTGGGCAAGCTTCTGCGCCGGCAGCACGCCGAAGGAGAAGCCGGCATAGACGAGCTCTGCCGGCAGTTCGTCGGCGACGCGGGCACCGCGTTCGCGCATGGCGTCGAAGCCGGTCTCGTTGATGTGTGCCATGCCCTCATCGATGCTCGCGAAGATGCGCCCGTCGAAGAGGTCCGGCGTGTGGACTATATGTCCGGCAACCCGCAGGTCATTGGCAAAGGCATGAATGCCCGGGGTCAGCCCCTGTGCGTGGTGGAACAGCAGGACCTCAGCCATGGAAAGCCTCCGGAGAAATATTGCTCGCTGGCATCATTGCGGAGCTTTGTCCGGCACTGCAATCGATATCGCATGGTGAAAAGGCGACTGCTGACGAATTCTGTCCTTAAGGGTTCCTAGATTGCCGCAAAGGGAGAGGCGGCATGGCCATCGGACAGAAGCTCAACGAGACCTTGTGCGGTTTCATCGCGCGCCAGCCCTTGTTCTTCGTGGCGACCGCGGCGCCCGAGGGACGCGTCAATCTCTCGCCCAAGGGACTTTCATCCCTCAAGATCATGGATGAGCGGCGCATTGTCTGGTTGAGCTTGTCGGGCAGCGGCAATGAGACGGCGGCGCATCTCGCCGAAAGCGACCGGATGCCCCTGATGTTCTGCGCCTTTGCCGGCGAGGCGATGATTCTCCGCGTCTATGGCCATGCCAGGGTCTTCCATCCGCGCGACCGGGAATGGCCGGATCTCGCCCGGCTTTTTTTGCCCATGGCAGGGGCGCGGCAGATTTTCGACCTTGCGATCGACCTCGTGCAGACCTCCTGCGGCTCGGGCGTGCCTTTCATGGATTTCCGGGCGGAGCGCGGAACGGCCGAGCTTCTGCCGTTCTATGAGGCCATGAGCGAGGAGGGCCAGCGCGACTACTGGCGGCGCAAGAACACGCTCAGCATCGACGGCAAGCCGACAGGCATATTCCCGGACGCCGAAGGGCCGTAGTGAGATCAATCAAGCGCGGCCATGCCGAAAGGTGATTGCTTTTATCATACAAATGCAATGCTCGGACAGCCGGCGCGATGATAGGGTCCGGCAATCTGGTTGCGAGGACATTTGCCGTGAGCGAGATCTGGGGTGTGCTGGCGGCGGTGTTCTCCAGCGCTTTGGGCGGCACATCGATCGGCGCCACCCGTTATCTGGTGGGGACGCTCGATCCGCTGGCCATCGGCTCCTTCCGCTTCGGCATCGGCTTCATCCTGCTGCTGCCCTTGGTGATGCTGCGCCGGGAGAGCTGGCCTTCGCGTCGGGACTGGCTTGCCGTGGCGGCATTGGGCGTGCTGTTTTTCACGCTGTTCCCGATCCTGTTCAACGCGTCGCTGATCTTCACGACCGCGGCGCGGGGTGCGCTCGCCCTCTCGACCCTTCCGCTCCTGACGATGCTGGTCGGCGCCGCCCTGGGTAGTGAAGCGCTCAGCCTGCGCAAGACGGCCGGTGTGCTGATCGCGATGTCGGGCGTCGCTTTGGCGCTGCTGACGGGGCTGGCATCGGCACCTCCCGGCGCCTGGCGCGGTGACCTCCTCATGGCCGCCGCCGCCTTGTGCATGGCGCTCTACAGCATCTGGTCGAAGCCCTTCATCCGCCGCACCGGGCCGATCCCTTTCACCACCATGGCGATGGGTGTGGGCGCCTTGTGCCTGATCGCCATCTCCTGCCTACGGGGAAGCTTCGCGCCGGTCAGCGACTTCGCCGCGGCGCAGTGGCTTGCCGTCCTTTATCTCGGCGCCTTCGGCAGCGCGCTCACCTTCTATCTCTGGTCCTTTGCGCTGGAGCGGGCGTCGCCGACACGGGTGGCGATTTCGGTCACCGTCAACCCGATCAGCGCGTCACTGGTGGGGGCAGGGTTGCTCCATGAGCCACTGAGCTTCAACCTCATGGCCGGCATCGTGACGGTGTTTATCGGCATCTGGATCGCGACCGCCAAGGGGGCTGCCGCGACGCCCCGCGGAGGCCTCGCAAGGCCTTGATTTCAGGGCATGATTCGGACCGTCAGAAAGAGCATTTTTCCTACTCTTTTCAGGTGTTTGGCATTGCTCAGCCGAATCCCGGCAGCTAGTATGCTCTGCCGCTCGAATCGTTTCCAGGAACGTGGCCTCCCAGGCCTTCTCGACGGTCAGGGCGCTCCCCGCCAAAGTTGTCCGACTTGGGCGAGAAGGGAGCGCTTCAAAGAAGTGAAGCGACAGTCCATTCAGGTTTTCCGTGGCCGATAACGACGACAAGAACGATCCGAATTCCTCCGGCAATCCGGGCGAGATCCTCCCCATCTCCATCGAAGAGGAGATGAAGAAAAGCTACCTCGATTACGCCATGAGCGTGATCGTGTCGCGCGCCCTTCCCGATGTGCGCGACGGGCTCAAGCCGGTGCATCGGCGCATCCTCTACACGATGCATGAGAACGGCTTCACGCCCGACAAGCCCTACAAGAAATCGGCGCGCATCGTCGGCGACGTGATGGGTAAATACCATCCGCATGGCAATCTCGCGATCTATGACGCGCTGGTGCGCATGGCGCAGGATTTCTCATTGCGCCTGCCGCTGATCGACGGGCAGGGAAATTTCGGATCCGTCGACGGCGATCCGCCGGCTGCCGATCGCTACACGGAATCGCGCCTCGCCAAGTCGGCCATGCCCTTGCTCGACGATCTCGACAAGGACACGGTCAATTTCACGCCGAACTATTCGAACGAGTTCCAGGAACCGTCGGTCCTGCCGGCGAAATACCCCAACCTGCTGGTCAATGGGTCGGGCGGCATCGCCGTCGGCATGGCGACCAACATGGCGCCGCATAATCTGGGCGAAGTGATCGACGGCTGCATCGCCACCATCGACAATCCCGGCATTTCGATCGACGACCTGATCGCCATCGTCCCGGGGCCGGATTTCCCGACCGGCGCCATCATTCTGGGGCGCGCCGGTGTCAAGTCGGCGATGCATACCGGGCGCGGCTCGATCGTCATGCGCGGCAAGGTGCATACGGAAGAACTACGCAAGGAACGTGAAGCGCTCATCGTCACCGAGATTCCCTATCAGGTGAACAAATCGACGATGATCGAGAAGATCGCCGAGCTGGTGCGCGAGAAGAAGATCGAGGGCATCGCCGACATCCGTGACGAAAGCGACCGGCATGGCATGCGCGTCGTGGTCGAGCTCAAGCGCGACGCGATGGCGGACGTGGTGCTGAACCAGCTCTATCGCTTCTCGCCGCTGCAGACCACCTTCGGCGTCAACAATGTCGCCCTGACCGGCGGGCGGCCGGAGCTTCTCAATCTCAAGGATCTCATCCAGGCCTTTGTCGCCTTCCGCGAGGAAGTCGTCACGAGGCGCACCAAGTATCTCCTGAACAAGGCGCGCGACCGCGCCCATATATTGGTCGGCCTCGCCATCGCGGTCGCCAATATCGACGAGGTCATCGCCCTCATCCGGCGCTCGAAGGACGCGGCCGAGGCGCGCGAAGCCCTGATGGCCAAGGCCTGGCCCGCCAAGGACATGGCGCCGCTGATCGCCCTCATCGCCGATCCGCGCCACAAGCTCAATGCCGACGACACCTACAAGCTGTCGGAAGAGCAGGCACGCGCCATCCTGGAACTGCGCCTGCAGCGCCTGACCGCGCTCGGGCGCGAGGAAATCGCCGAGGAGCTGGAGAGGCTCGCCAAGGAAATTTCCGAGTATCTCGAGATTTTGCGCTCACGCGCGCGGGTGCTCGGCATCATCAAGGACGAGCTCGCCGCCATCAAGGCCGAGTTCGCCACGCCCCGGCGCACCGAGATCGTCGACAACGAGGGCGAGGTCGAGGACGAAGACCTCATCCAGCGCGAGGACATGGTGGTGACGGTGAGCCATACCGGCTATGTCAAGCGCGTGCCGCTGTCGGCCTATCGCGCGCAACGGCGCGGCGGCAAGGGCCGGGCCGGTATGCAGACGCGCGAAGAGGATTTCGTCACCAAGCTCTTCATCGCCAATACCCATACGCCGATCCTGTTCTTCTCGTCCGCCGGCATGGTCTATCGCATGAAGGTATGGCGCCTGCCGGTCGGCAACCCGCAAGCGCGCGGCAAGGCGCTGATCAATCTGCTGCCGCTGGCGCAGGACGAGCGCATCACCACGGTGATGCCGATGCCCGAGGATGAGCAGACCTGGGGCACGCTGCAGCTCATGTTCGCGACGCGCAGCGGCAATGTGCGGCGCAATGAGCTGTCCGACTTCGAGAGCATCAACCGCAACGGCAAGATCGCCATGAAGCTCGATGCGGGCGACCAGATCGCCAATGTCGACATCTGCACCGTCGCCGACGACGTGCTGCTGACCACGGCGCGTGGCCAGTGCATCCGCTTCGCGGTCGATGATGTGCGCATCTTCAAGGGCCGGGATTCCTCCGGCGTGCGCGGCATCAGGCTGGAGGACGGCGATCGCGTGATCTCGATGGCGCTGCTGCGTCATGTCGAGGCCTCGGCCGATGAGCGCATCGCCTATCTCAAGATGGCCCGCGCGGTATCGGGCGATGAGATCGAGGAGAACGGCAACGGCAATGGTAATGGCGAAGAGGAGGCGACGCAGGAGACATTGCTGTCGCAGGCGCGCTATGCCGAGATGGGAGCCGCCGAGCAGACCATCCTGACCGTGTCCTCCAACGGCTATGGCAAGCGCACGTCGAGCTTCGAATACCGCATCACCAATCGCGGCGGCAAAGGCATCGTCGCCATGGCGGTGAATGACCGCAATGGCCCGCTGGTGGCGTCCTTCCCGGTCGAGAACGAGGACCAGATCATGCTGGTGACCGATGGCGGGCAACTGATCCGCTGCCCGGTCAACGACATCCGCAAGGCCGGCCGCTCCACCCAGGGCGTGATCGTCCTCGACACGGCCGATGACGAGCATGTCGTCTCGGTCGAGCGCATCAGCGAGGAAGAAGAGGGCGGCGTCGAGGCGTAATCGCTTCGCCACCTATCGAGCCTTTCACCCTCGCCCCGCTTCCGCGGGGAGAGGGTAGGGGCCCGCCGCGCAGCGGCGGGAAGGGTGAGGAGCCTGCCGGTCGTGCTTCTTCACTTGCCCACCAGGGTGTCGGCGTTGTCGAATATGCTTGCGGCAAGCCCCTCACCCTCCCATTGCTCCGCAATGGGCCCCTCCCTCTCCCCGCTGAAGCGGGGCGAGGGGATGGCGGCAAGTCTTGCCTCCGCCTCGCTAAACATGTGAAGTGCCATCACCACATCGAGGCGATCCTCCATGACGACGATGCCCATCCGGCTGACCACGGCGCCACTGCGTGCGGAGGACATCTGTGCCATTGCCCGCCGTCGTTCGCGTATCGAGATCTCGCCCGAGATCCAGGTCCGCATCCGCGACAGCCGCGCGGTGGTGGAACGCCATGCCGCCGAGAACCGCCCTGTCTACGGGCTGACCACGGCGCTGGGGGCGGCCGTCGACACACCCTTGAGCGAGGAAGACCTGATCGCCTATCAGCGGCGGATTTCCTTTGGCCACGCCGTCGGCTTCGGCCCCAGCCTGCCGCGCGAAGCGGTGCGGGCGATGATGGCGGTCAGGGTGGCCGGCATGGCGGCCGGCGGCACCGGTATTTCGCCCGGCGTGTTCGAAGGACTGGTCGCGGCGCTGAATGCGGGCTTCCACCCGGTGGTGCCGTCGCTCGGGTCGCTGGGGGCCGCCGATCTGGCGCCGCTCGCCCATATGACGCTCGGCCTCATCGGCCAGGGGCAGGCGGAACATGGCGGCGAGACGATGCCGGCGATGGAAGCACTCAAGCGCGCCGGGCTGCCGCCCATCGACATCCGCGTCAAGGACGGCCATGCCCTCATCGTCGCCAACAGCCTCTCGGTCGCGCAAGCCTGCCTGGCGCTCGAGGATCTCGAGCGGGCTTTCCTGTGGTCGCTCAAGGGTGCCGCGCTCAATCTGGAGGCCTTCCGCGGCAATGCCGGCGCACTCGATGCTTCAGCCATGGCGGCGCGTCCGGCTTTCGGCCAGCGTGAAGTGGCGGCGCAATTGCGCGAGCTGCTGGCGGGCAGCGCGTTGTTCAGGCCAGGTGCTGCCCGGCGCATCCAGGATCCGCTCTCTTACCGCTGCGTGCCGCAGGTCTGGGGCGCGCTTCGCCATGCGATCGATGAGGCGCGCGCCGCGACCGGGATCGAGCTGGCGAGTTCGGGCGACAATCCGGTTGTGCTGGCAGCTGAGGACCGGATCGTCTCGCATGGCAATTTCGACATGACCGCTTTCGTCCTGTCCTGGGAGAGGCTGGCCCAGGCGCTGGCCCATGCGGCGGCCGGCATCGCCAACCGGACCATCAAGCTCATGTCTCCGCAGGTTTCGGGCCTGCCGCGCTTCCTCGCCGCCCAGGGCCAGAACCGCATCGGCTTCGCCATCGTGCAGAAGCCGGTCGCGGCGATGGAGGCCGAGATCCGTTTTCTCGCCTCTCCCGTCTCGCTGACCCCGATCGCGGTCTCCGACTGGATCGAAGACCAGTCGTCGATGGCGCCTACCGCCGTTGCCAAGGTGAACCAGATCGTCGAGCGCTTCCGCTATCTCATCGCCATGGAGCTGATCTCTTCGGTCCATGCCGTCGAGATCCGCGGCGTGACGGCGGAACTGGGGCAGGGGGCGGCAGAGGCCTATAGAACCCTACGCAGCCAGGTCGCGCCCTTCGACGAGGACCGCGAGCTCGGCAGCGATGTCGAGCGTGTTGCGGCGCTGATCGCCTTGGGTTGAGACGCGGTCTTGCGCTCGTGCCGTGAAATATGGGAAGTGAACCCGACTTTCCGGGGCACCTGATCTCCATGCCGCTCGATCTTTTCCTCGCTTTCCTTGCCGCCAGCACGCTTCTGTTCGTCAAGCCGGGACCGGCCATGTCGGTCATCGTCGCCAACAGCATCGGGCAGGGCATGCGGGGCGGCCTGGTCACGGTGGCCGGCAATGTCTTCGGCTTCGTCCTCCTGATCTCACTGGTAGCACTGGGCCTCGCCTGGATCGCCGATACCATGAAGACCTGGTTCGACTGGATCAGGCTCGGCGGCGCGGCCTTTCTGCTCTATCTCGGCGCCACGCGCCTGTGGTTCGCCGGCAAAGCCGGGCTCTCCGGCCCGCAGCCGACCGGGTGCCTGTTCCGCGACGGCTTCCTGGTCGCCGTCGCCAATCCTGAGGTGATCCTCTTCCTCGCGGCCTTCCTGCCGCCCTTTGTCGATCCCAACCGGCCGGCAGCACCGCAGCTCTCGATCCTCGGCGTGACCTTCATCGCGGTCAGCGCCATCATCGGCGCCATCCTGGCGGTGACGGCCGCCCAGGCGCGCAGCTTCCTGTCGGACGAGCGGCTCGTCTGGCTCGATCGCATCAGCGGCGGGCTTCTGGTCATCGCCGCCCTCTGGCTCGCCTGGCCGCGTTAGGTTTCGATTGCCAGGGCTTTGAGGCGATCCTCGCCGTCACCATCCCACTCCTCACTGGCGATGAGATTGCTGAGTGGCAGGCGCTGCCGCCAGCCCTTCGTCTCGAGCTCGGGCTTCCGCTCGAAATCGGCCACATAGCCGAGGCACAGATAGGCGACCGGCATGACATGGACGGGAATGCGGAGCAGGCTACGCAGTTCCTTCTTGTCGAGGATGCTGACCCAGCCCATGCCGATACCCTCGGCGCGCGCCGCGAGCCACAGATTCTGCACGGCGCAGACGGTGCTGTAGAGGTCCATCTCGGGATTGTGCCAGCGGCCGAGCGGCGCGTCGTCGGCGCGGGTGCGGTCGCAGGTGATGCACAGATTGACCGGCGCCTCGCTGATGCCCTCGAGCTTCAGCGCGCGATAGAGCGGCTGGCGGGTTTCTTCGACCTGCCGGACTTCCTCGGCCCGCGCCTTCAGCACGAGGTCGCGGATCCGGGCCTTCCGTTCCGCGTCGCGGATGACGATGAAGTTCCAGGGCTGCATGAAACCGACCGATGGCGCGTGATGGGCGGCGAGCAGGAGCCGGGCCAGCACGTCGTCTTGTATGGGCCGGCTGAGAAAGGAGCTGCGGATGTCGCGGCGGGTGAAGATGGCGCGGTAGACGGCGGCACGGTCATCGACATTGAAATCCTGCATCGCGTGTCCCCTTGCGCTGCATCGCTGTCCACCGCTTGACCATGCGTTGGACCTTCCTGCCGGGCCGGTCTTCTGGCTCGGGTTCGTCTCCTTTCAGCGCCTTCCCGGTATGACCAGTGGCTGGTTGCCGAAAGAATCCCCCTTACAGCGTTGGGCACGCCACGGTGTTGCACCGTGTTTCCGATTCTCTCCCGCAGGCTTGCGGGAGCACCAGGCAGTGGGTGGAGATTTAGGGGAGGGGGAGCCCCCTGTCCAGATTCCCCTTGCAATTGCGTTCACGCCCATGGCTTGCTTCCTCTCCGAACGTAGGAGACCCGCCATGACCCTCGAAGCCTATATCGCCTTTTGCCTCGCCGCCGTCGCCATCGTCATCGTGCCGGGCCCGACCGTCACGGTCGTCATCGCCAACAGCCTCAAATACGGCCAGCGCGCCGGGCTTCTCAATGTGGCCGGCACGCAGGCGGGCCTTGTGGTGTGGATGGTGATCGCCATACTGGGCCTTGCATCCGCCATCACCTTGATGGGCGTGTGGTTCGATGTCGTGCGCATCGCGGGCGCGGCCTATCTGATCTGGCTCGGCATCAAGCTGGTGCGCTCCAAGGGCGAGCTGCTTGCCGCCGCCGCCACGCCGCCCAAAGGCGGGTTCTTCCTGCAGGGCTTCATGGTCATCCTGTCCAATCCCAAGGTGCTGCTGGTCTTCGGCGCCCTCATCCCGCAATTCATCTCACCCAATGGCGACTATCTGAACCAGCTCATCCTGCTGGGCTTGACCTTCATGATCATCGCCACGGTGTTCGACAGCCTCTATGCCTTCGCGGCCGGCAATGCCGGGTCGTGGCTGTCGCACAGCCGGGTGCGTTTCGTCGAGGTGTCGAGCGGCCTCTGCCTCATCGGCGGCGGCGTCTGGCTGGCGCTGCGCGGGCGCTGATTTGCGCAAGCTAGCCATGTAAACTGGACGGTTGACAGGGGGCCGGCCAGCCGTCACGTAAACCCGGCATCCCAAGGAAAGCGTTGCATCATGCCGAGCTATCGTTCCCGCACCACCACCCATGGCCGCAACATGGCCGGCGCCCGCGGCCTGTGGCGCGCCACCGGCATGAAGGACAGCGATTTCGGCAAGCCGATCATCGCGGTGGTCAATTCCTTCACCCAGTTCGTGCCGGGCCATGTGCATCTCAAGGACCTCGGCCAGCTGGTGGCGCGCGAGATCGAGGCGGCGGGCGGCGTCGCCAAGGAGTTCAACACCATCGCCGTCGATGACGGCATCGCCATGGGCCATGACGGCATGCTCTATTCGCTGCCGTCGCGCGAGCTCATCGCGGACTCGGTCGAATACATGGTCAATGCGCATTGCGCCGATGCCATGGTGTGCATCTCCAATTGCGACAAGATCACCCCCGGCATGCTGATGGCGGCGCTGCGCCTCAACATCCCCGTCGTCTTCGTCTCGGGTGGGCCGATGGAAGCCGGCAAGGTGGTGCTCAAGGGCAAGGAAGTGGCGCTCGACCTCGTCGATGCGATGGTGGCGGCGGCCGATGAAAAAGTCTCCGAGCAGGACATGAAGGTCATCGAACGCTCGGCCTGTCCCACTTGCGGGTCATGCTCGGGCATGTTCACCGCCAATTCGATGAACTGCCTCACCGAGGCATTGGGCTTGTCGCTCCCCGGCAATGGTTCGACGCTCGCCACCCATGCCGACCGGCGCCGCCTCTTCATCGAGGCCGGCCATCTCGTCGTCGACCTGGCGCGGCGCTATTACGAGCAGGACGATGCCAGCGTCCTGCCGCGCTCGATCGCAAGCTTCGGCGCCTTCGAAAACGCCATGACGCTCGATATCGCCATGGGCGGGTCGACCAATACGGTGCTGCATCTCCTGGCCGCCGCGCATGAGGCGGAAATGGACTTCACCATGGCCGATATCGACCGGCTGTCGCGGCGCGTGCCGGTGTTGTGCAAGGTGGCGCCGTCGAAATCGGATGTGCATATGGAAGATGTGCATCGCGCCGGCGGCATCATGGCGATCCTGGGCGAGCTCGACCGCGCCGGCCTTCTCGACATATCGGTCGGGTCGGTTCATGCGCAGACATTGGGCGCGGCACTCGAGCAATGGGACGTGGTGCGCACCAAGAGCGCCAAGGTCAGCGATTTCTACCGGGCGGCGCCCGGTGGTGTGCCGACCCAGGTCGCCTTCAGCCAGGAGCGGCGCTATGACTCACTCGATCTCGACCGTGAGAAGGGCGTGATCCGCTCGGCCGAGCATGCCTTCTCCAAGGATGGCGGCCTCGCGGTGCTCTATGGCAATCTCGCCGAGCAGGGCGCCATCGTGAAGACGGCGGGCGTCGATGCCGGCATTCTCGTCTTTTCAGGCCCGGCGGTGGTGTTCGAAAGCCAGGATGCGGCGGTGAGCGGCATCCTCACCGGCAAGGTCAAGGCCGGCGATGTCGTCGTCATCCGCTATGAGGGGCCGCGCGGCGGACCCGGCATGCAGGAGATGCTCTATCCCACAAGCTATCTCAAATCGAAGGGCCTCGGCAAAGCCTGCGCGCTCATCACCGATGGACGTTTCTCCGGCGGCACGTCCGGCCTCTCGATCGGCCATGCCTCGCCCGAGGCGGCGGAAGGCGGGCTCATCGGGCTGGTCGAGACCGGTGACCCGATCGAGATCGATATCCCCAAGCGCACGCTCAATCTGTCGGTGCCGGAAGCCGAGATCGCGCGCCGCCGCGCCGCGATGGAAGCGCGCGGTGCAACGGCCTGGAAGCCGGTCGAAAAGCGCAATCGCAAAGTGACTACAGCACTCCGCGCGTATGCGGCCATGGCGACCAGCGCCGCCAAGGGCGCCGTCCGCCAGGTTCCGGAATAGCGGTCAGCCCATACCCAGCTTCTTCGCGAGGTCCTCGTCCCAGAAGGCGGCCTCGATCTTGTGGCCGTCGAGGTCGCGGATGAAGCAGCCGTAATAGGGCTCACCATAATCGGCGCGGCCCCCCGGCTTGCCGTCATCGCTGCCGCCCGCGGCAATCGCCGCCTTGTGGAAGGTATCGACCTCGGCCTTCGAGCCCGCCATGAAGCCGAAATGGATGCCATTGCCGGTGGCGGCCTTCTTGCCGTCATGCGGCTCCTGGACCCAGAATTCGGGAAACTGCTTGCCGAAAGCGGTGGCGCCCGGATGCTCCATGATGATCCGGCAGCCGAGCGTGGCCAGCACTTTCTCGTAGAAAGCACGGGCCTCCGTGTAGCGGTTGGTTCCGACCGAAACATGCGAAATGATTGAGGGATTGTCGCTGGCCATGATGATTCCTCCTCTTGTGGGGCAGAGCTTACCCGGCGCCGCTGACAGGTTGCGGCAGGAGCGCGATCGGGCTATGGCTTCCGCCATGGCGCGAACAGGCTTCTATCCCGGCAGTTTCGACCCCGTCACCTATGGCCATCTCGACATCATTGCGAGGGCGGCCAGGCTTGTGGACAAGCTCGTATTGGGGGTAGGCACCCATCATGGCAAGAAAGCCCTGATCGATGCCGAGACGCGCATCAAGCTGCTCGAGACGGTGGTTGCCCCGATCGCGCAGCACACCGGGGTCAAGATCGCGGTCGCGACCTTCGATGATCTGGCCGTCGATGCGGCACGGCGCGCCGGCGCCGGGCTCCTTATCCGCGGCCTGCGCGATGCATCCGACTTCGATTACGAGGTCCAGATGGGCCAGATGAACGGGGCCATGGCGCCCGACATCGAAACGGTCTTCCTGGCCGCGAGCCCGGCGACGCGGATGATCGCCTCATCTCTGGTCAAGCAGATCGCCGCCATGGGCGGCGACGTCACTTTATTTATCCCGAAGGAAGCTCTGGCGGCTGTGAAGACTGCCCTGAAAAAGCCGGCCTGATCGGGAAAACCGTTCCTCAACGCAAGGAGACACGAATGAAATTCAGACTGGGCCTGATCGGCCTCATCGGCGCCGTGGCGGCAAGCACCTTGCCGCTCGCCGCGCAGACCCTCGATCCGGAAAACACGCTGGTGATCACCACCTCCGAAAAGTGCAAGATCACCATCGGCCTCAGGCCCGATCTGGCGCCCAAGCATGTGGCGCGGATCAAGAAGCTGGCGCGCGAGAAGTTCTATGACGGCGTCATCTTCCACCGCGTCATCGACGGCTTCATGGCGCAGACCGGCGATCCAACCGGTACCGGCATGGGCGGATCGAACGAGCCCGATCTGCCGGCCGAGTTCAGCAAGGCGCATTTCGACCGTGGCACGCTCGGCATGGCGCGCGCCCAGAGCCCGGATTCGGCCAATTCGCAGTTCTTCATCATGTTCGCCGATGGCGGCTTCCTCGACGGCCAGTATACGGTGTTCGGCGGCGTCGCTTCCGGCATGGACTGCGTCGACAAGATCGCCAAGGGCGAGCCGCCGGCCAATCCCAGCAAAATGGTTTCCGTCAGAATCTTGAAGGATGTTCAATAATGGCTACCGATCTCGAAAACACTCTCTATATGGACCTCGCCAAGGGCAGGGTGGTCATCCAGCTGAGGCCCGATCTTGCGCCCAATCATGTGGCGCGCATCAAGGAGCTGGCGCGCGAAGGCTTCTATGACAATGTCGTCTTCCATCGTGTGATCGAAGGCTTCATGGCGCAGGGCGGCGATCCGACCGGCAGCGGCATGGGCGGCTCGAAGAAGCCCAATCTGAAGGCCGAGTTCTCCAAGGAACCGCATGTGCGCGGCGTGTGCTCGATGGCGCGCTCGTCCAACCCGGATTCGGCCAACAGCCAGTTCTTCATCTGCTTCGACGACGCGACCTTCCTCGACAAGCAGTATACTGTGTGGGGCAAGGTGACATCCGGCATGGAGTTCGTCGACCAGCTGAAGCGCGGCGAGCCGGTGCGCGACCCCGACAAGATCGTCAAGATGCAGGTCGCCGCCGACGCAAAGGGCTGAACCAGAATGGTGCCGATCGGAAAGTTCGGATTGCTGCTTTTCGCCACGATGCTCTGTGCCGGCAAGGCGCTGGCGACGGAAAACATCATCTGCAGCTCCGCGGATGAGAAAGCGGCCATGGGCTTTGTGGTCGGCACGACGCCGGGGCTCAGTCCCTTGAGCCTTACCATGGACGCCAATGGCAAGAGCTGGGCGACGAAGCCAGAGGGTAGCCAGATCGGCATCCTCGTCGCCCAGGCCTTCTCGGACGATGACGTCCTGCAGATCGACATCGCCGACGACAATGCCGAGCAGATCATCGCGAAGCTCCGGGTGACCCGGGCCCATGAATATGGCCAGGAGCCCATAGCCGCCGGCACACTCCACATCGTCGGGGTCGGCGCCTGGCCGGTGATCTGTGGCGGCGAATAGCCGAGCGCCATGCGCGTCGCCGACTTCGATTTCGACCTGCCGGATGAGCGCATCGCGCTCAGGCCCGCCAGCCCGCGCGACGCCGCCAAGCTCCTGGTCGTGCGTCCCCATGATCTTGCCGACCGCATAGTCCGGGATCTTCCCTCACTGCTGCGGGCCGGCGATGTCCTGGTCTTCAACAAGACGAAGGTCATTCCCGCGTCCCTGCATGGAAATCGCATCGGGCGCGGCGACGCCACGCCGCACATCGAGGCTCTCCTGCATCAGCGCATCGACGGCTCGCGCTGGAAGGCCTTCGCCAAGCCGGGCAAGCGCCTCCAGGCGGGTGACCGTATCCGCTTCGGCGCCGAAGGCCGCGTATGCCTGCTCGGCACGCTCGATGCGACTGTCGAGGAGAAGGGCGAGGGCGGCGAGATCACGCTGGCTTTCGATTTCTTCGGACCGACGCTCGATGAAGCCATCGCCACCTTGGGTGACATGCCGCTGCCGCCCTACATCGCCGGCAAACGCGACACCGACGACCGGGACCGGCAGGACTACCAGACGATCTATGCCGAGGAGGAGGGCGCGGTGGCGGCGCCAACGGCCGGCCTCCACTTCACCGACGATCTGATGAAGTCACTGCAAGATGCTGGGATACAAAGGGAATTCGTAACCTTGCATGTCGGGGCGGGCACCTTCCTGCCGGTGAAAGCGGAAGACACGCAAGACCACAAGATGCATTCGGAATGGGGCGAGGTGCCTGAGGATGTGGTCGAGCGGCTGAAAGCGGCCAAAGCCAGGGGACAGCGGATCGTCCCGGTCGGCACGACCTCGCTCCGGCTCCTCGAAAGCGCCGCCCGATCGGGCGAGCTCCGGCCTTTCTCCGGGTCGACCGATATCTTCATCACGCCGGGCTACCGTTTTCGGGTCGCCGATCTTCTTATCACCAATTTCCACTTGCCGCGCTCGACGCTGTTCATGCTGGTCTCCGGCTTCGCCGGCCTCGAGCGGATGAAGGCGGCCTATGCCCATGCGATCGCCCATGACTATCGGTTCTATTCCTATGGCGATGCCAGCCTGCTATTCCCTGCGGCGCCATGAGCGAGGGCTTTTCATTCACACTGCACAAGACGGATGGCGCGGCGCGGCGCGGTACGATCTCGACCGGGCGCGGCGAGATCCGCACGCCGGCCTTCATGCCGGTCGGCACCGCCGGCACCGTCAAAGGCCTCTATCCCGAGCAGGTCAAGGCGACCGGCGCCGACATCATCCTCGGCAATGTCTATCACCTGATGCTCAGGCCCGGGCCTGAGGAAGTGGCGAAGCTCGGGGGCCTGCACCAATTCGCCAACTGGCCCCATCCCATCCTCACCGATTCAGGCGGTTTCCAGATCATGTCGCTCGCCAAGCTGCGCAAGATCTCGGAGAAAGGGGCGGTCTTCCAGTCGCATATCGACGGGCGGAAATATGAGCTGACCCCTGAGCGCTCGATGGAGATCCAGCGTCTGCTCGGCTCCGATATCCAGATGCAGCTCGATGAATGCCTCATGTATCCGCATACCGACAAGGACGCCGAGCGCGCGATGCAGCTGTCCCTGCGCTGGGCCGAGCGGTCGCGCCAGGCCTTCGGGACGCAGCCGGGGCACGGCAATTTCGGCATCGTCCAGGGCGGGGTGAATGAAAGGCTGCGGCGCATCTCGGCCGAGGGCCTGCGGCAAATCGGCTTCGAGGGCTATGCCATTGGCGGACTGGCGGTCGGTGAAGGCCAGGCGCTGATGCTGCAGACGATCGAAAGCACGGTGCCCCATCTGCCGGTCGACCGGCCGCGCTATTTGATGGGGGTGGGCACGCCCGAGGACATTCTCGAAGCGGTGGCGCGCGGCATCGACATGTTCGACTGCGTGATGCCGACCCGTTCCGGACGCCACGGCCAGGCCTTTACCCGCTTCGGCAAGATCAATCTGCGCAATGCCAAGCATGCCGATGATCCCCGCCCGCTCGATCCGGAAAGCCCGTGCCCGGCCCTTTCGGTCTATTCCCGCGCCTATCTCCATCACCTGATCCGCGCCGGCGAGCTCCTGGGCATGATGCTGCTCACCTGGGCCAATGTCGCCTATTACCAGTCTCTCATGCAGGGCATGCGGGAGGCCATTACGGCCGGCCGGTTCGAGGACTTCCGGCTTGCGACCAAGGAACAGTGGAAGCGGGGCGATAATCTCGCCTAAAATTGCGCCATCGGATCACCCAGGAGGCATCCAATGAAAATGAGTGGCGAAGAGATGATCGCGGCGGCGCGCGAGACCGTGTGGAAGGCCCTGAACGACCCGCAAATCCTCAAGCAATGCATCCCCGGCTGCGAGTCGATCGTCAAGCATTCCGATACGCAGATGGAAGCGCGGGTCGTCGCCAAGGTCGGGCCCGTCAAGGCCGGCTTCACCGGCGTCGTGAATCTGAGCAATCTCAATCCGCCCAGCAGCTACCGCATTTCGGGCGAGGGCAAGGGCGGGCTCGCCGGCTTCGCCAGCGGCGGGGCCGATGTCAGCCTCGCGGATGCCGAGGGCGGCACCAGGCTCTCCTATGATGTCGATGCGCAGGTCGGCGGCAAGCTCGCCATGCTGGGCTCGCGCCTGATCGATTCGACGGCGCGCTCCATGGCGACCCAGTTCTTCGAGAAATTCGCGGCGATCGTCGGTGCGATGAAGCCGGAAGCGGCACCGGCGGCGCCGAAGCCCGCCGCGGTGAAGAAGAAAGCTGCCAAAAAGGCCGTCAAGAAAGCGGTGAAGAAGGCAGCGAAGAAAGCCGCCAAGCCGGCAAAGAAAGCCGTGAAAAAGAAGGCCGTGAAGAAGAAGCGCTGATCAGAGGCGATAGCCGAACAAGTGCAGGGCGATGAAGATCGCCGCGAACACCGCCATATAGGCCAGGGCTGCGTAGAAGACGGCATGATGCAGGATGCGCAGCCAGGGCGGCGCTCCCCTGAGCCGTCTGTTCAGGCCGAGCGATAGCGATACCAGCAGGATGGCGACAGCGAGGATCATCAGCCTGATGGTCATCGCGGCCTATTTGCCGCCGCCGGCGACATGCTCGCCGTCGCGGGTCAGGTAATAGGCGAAGAGGATCGGTATGAAGGTCACCGCGATCACGAAGATCGCCACCACATTGGTGACCGGGCGCTGGCGTGGGCGGATAAGCTCGGTCAGCATCCAGATCGGCAGCGTCGCCTGCTGGCCGGCGGTGAAAGTGGTGACGATGACCTCATCGAAGGAAAGCGCGAAGGACAGCATGCCGCCCGCCAGCAAAGCGGAGGCGATATTGGGCAGGACGACATAGCGGAAAGTCTGGAAGCCGTCGGCGCCAAGATCCATGGAGGCTTCGATCAGGCTGCCGGACGTGCGGCGGAAACGGGCGAGGGCATTGTTGTAGACGACGACGATGCAGAAGGTGGCGTGGCCGAGCACGATCGTCCAGAAGGAGAAATCGAAATTCATGATGTTGAAGGCCGAGCGTAGCGCGATGCCGGTGATGATGCCGGGAAGGGCGATCGGCAGGATGAAGAGCAGCGAGATGTAGTCGCGGCCAAAGAACCGGGCACGTGAAACGGCGGCAGCCGCGCAAGTGCCGAGCACCAGGGCCACCGCGGTGGCGATGGTCGCGACTTTCACCGAGAGCCAGAGCGCGTTCCAGATATCCTGGCGCTCCCACACCGCGCCAAACCATTTGAGCGTGAGGCCGGGAGGCGGGAACTGGTAGCTCTTCTCCTCGGTGGTGAAAGCATAGAGGAAGATCAGCAGCAGCGGCACATGCAGGAAGAGAAGACCCGCAATGGCGGCGAGGCTCAAGGCGCGTGGTGCCGTCTGGCCGCGGTCAGAGCGCATCGAAAGCTCCCATGCGCTTGGCGATCGCCAGATAGATGCCCATGATCAAGATCGGCACGACGGTAAAGGCCGCGGCGAGCGGTATGTTGCCGGCCGTGCCCTGCAGCGTATAGACGGCTTGCCCAAGGAAGTAGGTGGACGTGCCGACGATCTGCGGGATGATATAATCGCCCAAGGTCAGCGAGAAGGTGAATATCGATCCGGCGATCAGGCCGGGCAGCGCCAGGGGAAAGATCACGGTCGTGAAGGTCTGGCGCGGATGGGCGCCGAGATCGGCCGAGGCCTCGATCAGATTGACCGGCACGCGTTCGAGCGCCGCCTGGGTCGGCAGGATCATGTAAGGCAGCCACACATAGAGGAAGACGAGGAAGGTGCCGATATAGCTGATGCTCAAGGATGGTCCGCCAATGACCGGCGTCGCCAGGATCGCGTCGAGCAGCCAGGTCGTATGGGTCTTCCCGGCGAACCAGGTGATGATCCCTTCCTTGGCGAGGATGAGCTTCCAGGCATAGACGCGAACGAGATAGCTCGACCACAGAGGCAGCATCACCGCCAGGTAGAAGAAGGCCTTCCAGCGGCCTCTGGCATAGCGTGCCGCATAATAGGCAATGGGAAAGGCGATCAGCGCCGCCGCCAGGGTGACGGCAATGGCCATTGTGAGGCTGCGCAGGATGACATCGACATTGGCGAGGTTGAGCAGTTCGGCATAGGTCGAGAGCGTGAGCTCATGCTTCACCAGGCCGGAGAATTCATCGATCGAGAAGAAGCTCTGGGCCAGCAGCGCCAGGAGCGAGCCCAGATAGACGATGCCGAGCCACAGGAGCGGCGGCGCCAGCAGGAGGGTGAGGAGGAGGAAAGGCCGCCGGAACAGGGCATCGGAGAACCGGCGCAGGAGTCCGTTGCGGTGCTCGGTGGCGGCGCCGATGGTGGTTTCCGTCACGCCTCGTCCTCCATGGCGTGCAGCGCGTCTGCAGGCCAGGACAGCGTCACTTCATCGCCTATGGCGATTAAGCCGAAGGAAGAAGGGGCGGCGACGGCGATCGCCTGGCCGCCTGCATCGGTATTCACCCGCGTTACCGCGCCCTGATAGTGGACCGAGGTCACTTTGGCGGCCACGGAATGCGCCTTGGCGGGAGTGCCGCCGACAGCGATCGTGATCTTCTCGGGGCGCAGGCTCATCCACCTGGCGGGAGCGCCTGTCTTGCCGGCGAAATCCGGCGGCAGGACATTCGATGAGCCGACGAAATCTGCGACGAAGCGGGTGCGCGGGCGCTCATAGATTTCCTGCGGCGCCCCCACCTGGACGATCTTGCCATTGTTGAAGATGGCGACGCGATCGGCCATCGAAAGCGCCTCGCCCTGGTCATGGGTCACGAAGACGAAGGTGATGCCGAGATTGCGCTGCAAGGTCTTGAGCTCGACCTGCATCTGCTCGCGCAATTTGAGATCAAGCGCGCCCAGCGGCTCATCCAGCAGCAGCACCTTGGGCTCGTTCACGAGCGCGCGGGCAAGCGCCACACGCTGGCGCTGTCCACCGGAGAGTTGCGAGGGCCTGCGACCCTCGAAACCCTTGAGCTCGACGAGATCCAGCGCGTCAAGTGCTTTGGCTTCGCGCGCCGCGCGGGCGACACCCTTGACCATCAGGCCATAGGCGACATTGTCCAGGATGCTCATATGCGGGAACAGCGCATAGTCCTGGAACACGGTATTCACATTGCGCCGATAGGGCGGAAGACCTTCGGCGGTGGTGCCGAAGATCTCGATATGGCCACTTGAAGGCTGCTCGAAACCGGCGATGAGGCGCAGGCAGGTGGTCTTGCCCGATCCCGATGGGCCGAGCATGGCGAAGAACTCACCGGGCGCGATGTCGAGCGTGACATCATCGACCGCGCGCACGGCACCGAAATGCCGTGACACATTCTGGAAGGAGACGGCTGTTGTCATGATGGATACTCCCGCCGGCGATGACCGGCGGGAGCGATTTGCGATCGATCAGCGTCCGCCGAGGACGGCGATGTAATCGGACACCCAGCGGTAGTAGGGCACGCAACCGGCGGCCTGGCTGGCGCATTTGGACACGGGCGTGCGCCAGAACTTGATCTTCTCGAAATTGCCGAGGCCGTTGGTGTCGCAGCCCGTGTCGGTCAATAGGGAATTGCCCTTGCAGGCAGCCATCACCGCCGGAACCGATCCGAACCAGGCAGCCAGGTCACCCTGAAGCTTCGGATTGATCGAATGCTCGAGCCACATATAGGCGCAATTGGGATTGGCTGCTTCGGAATGCATCATCGTGGTGTCGGCCCATCCGGTGGCGCCCTCCTCGGGAACCGTCGAGGCGATGGGCTGCTTGTCGGCGACGAGCAGGTTCACCTGGAAGGGCCAGGACGATGACGCAGCAACGCCTTCGTTCTTGAAGTCGTCGATCTGGATGAAGGCGTCATGCCAGTAGCGGCCAACCAGCTTGCGTTGCGCGCGCAGCAGGTCGAGTGCCGCCTTGTACTGGTCCTCGGTAAGCTCATAGGGATCCTTGATGCCGAGCTCCGGCTTGTGCTTCATCAGATAGAGAGCCGCATCAGCGATATAGATCGGGCCGTCGAAGGCCTGGATCCGGCCCTTGTTCGACTTCCCGTCGGGCAGGTTCTGCTCCTCGAAGACGACGCTCCAGCTCTTGGGCGCTTCCTTGAAGACATTCGTATTATAGGCCAGCACATTGGCGCCCCACTGATAGGGAACGCCATAATGCATGCCGTCGACCGTGTGCCAGGGCGCGTTCTGAAGGCGCTCATCGACCGTTTTCCACGAGGGAATCAGGTCGACATTGACCGGCTGCACGCGCTTGCCGGAGATCAGGCGCAGCGACGCATCGCCCGAGGCGGTGACCAGGTCGAAGCCGCCTTCATTCATCAAGGCGACCATTTCGTCGGACGTGCCGGCTGTCTTGATATTGACCTTGCAGCTCGTCTTCTTCTCGAAATCAGTCACCCAATCGTAGTTTTTGTCGGTTTCGCCCCGTTCGATATAGCCCGGCCAGGCGACGATATTGACCTGGCCTTCGCCGGGGCCAATTTCCTTTTTCATGTCGGCCAGAGCCGTGCCGGTGAGCGCGGCAACTGCCAAAACGGAAATAAAAGCCCGCTTTATGGATTTCATGATAACCCTCCCTGCAGGCCGGACATGATTAACGCGCACAGCCGGCTGCTCCGTTCACTGTCGTGCGCGGTGGCTGTCGCAACGCTAGCTTGTCTGTCGATGCAAGGGAAGTGGGGTCCGGAGGATCGGCGTCTACGACTTATGGTCGGTGGGCGGGGGGTGAAAAAATGCTCGGGCCGGACGGAAAAATCCACCAGCAATGTTGGATTGACCAAATTTTTGTTTGCATGATAGTCTTTTGAACAAAAGAACATAACAAGGGAGCGCGCTGCCACGTGGCCAAGGGGAGTTCGGGTGGACAGCCTGCGGTCGTCGTCGAAAATCTGCATAAGAGTTTCGGCGACCTGGAGGTTCTTAAGGGGGTTTCGCTGACGGCGCATGAGGGCGATGTCGTCTCGATGATCGGCGCCTCAGGCTCGGGCAAGAGCACCTTCCTCAGATGCATCAACTTCCTTGAAATGCCAACCCAGGGCCGTATCCAGGTCACGGGCGAGGATATTGCGCTCAAGACCGGCCATGACGGCAATCTGCATCCGACCGACCGCCATCAGCTCGAGCGCATCCGCACCCGCCTCGGCATGGTGTTCCAGTCCTTCAATCTCTGGCCCCATCTCAACGTGCTCGAAAATGTCATCGAAGCGCCGGTGCATGTGCTGAAGGTGCCCAAGGCCGAGGCGATCGCGCGCGGCGAAGCCCTGCTGCAGAAGGTCGGGCTCTATGAGAAGCGCACACAATATCCGGCCTTCCTCTCAGGTGGCCAGCAGCAGCGCGCGGCAATCGCGCGCGCTCTGGCGATGAATCCAAAGGTCATGCTGTTCGACGAGCCGACCTCGGCGCTCGATCCGGAGCTGGTCGGCGAGGTGCTCAAGGTCATCCGCGATCTCGCGCTCGAGGGGCGGACGATGATTCTCGTCACCCATGAGATGAAATTCGCCCGTGATGTGTCGAGCCATGTGATCTATCTGCACAAAGGGCTGATCGAGGAGGAGGGGCCGCCGAGCCAGGTATTCGGCGCGCCCAAGAGCGACCGCTGCAGGCAATTCGTGTCGGGAATCCACTGACCGGCTTGCCAGCGTGAGATGACGTGCTTTAGTTGAGATGGGTTCCGAAGATGTGGAGTCGGGGCTTTTTGACAACAACCGGATCGAATGATCCGACTACAAGGGAGTGAGACCATGAGCTTTAACCGCCGATTGATGCTGGCCGTCGCCGCCGTAGCCCTTTGCGGCTTTGCGGCCCAGGCCAAGGCCGACCTCAAATTCGGAGTGGCCGCCGAACCTTATGCGCCCTTCACGTCGAAGGACGCGTCCGGCAAATGGGTCGGCTGGGAAATCGATCTGATGGATGCCGTCTGTGCACAGATGAAGGAGAAATGCGAACTGGTCGAAGTGGCTTGGGATGGCATCATCCCGTCTCTGACGGCCAAGCAGATCGATGTCATCTGGTCGTCGATGTCGATCACCGCCGATCGCAAGAAGTCGATCGAATTTACCAAGATGTACTACAATACGCCCACCGTCATCATCGGCCAGAAGGATGGCGACACGGACATCAGCCCGGAGCATCTCAAGGGCAAGACGATCGGTGTGCAGGTCACCACAATTCACCAGAAATATGTCGAGAAATATTTCGGCGCCGGCTCGACGATCAAGACCTACCAGACGCAGGATGAGGCCAATAACGATCTTGCCGCCGGACGACTTGACTATGTACAGGCCGATGGCAGTGCGCTCGACACCTATCTGAAGACCGACCAGGGCGCAGCCTGCTGTGAATTGAAGGGCGCGGTTCCTGAAGACGCCGAGATTCTCGGCGAAGGCGTGGGCGGCGGCATCCGCAAGGAGGACACGGAGCTCAAGGCGAAGCTCGACGCGGCCATCGATGCCTTGGCCAAGTCCGGTGAAATCAACAAGATCACCGAGAAGTATCCCGAACTCGTCGGCAAGATGATACTGCCGCAATAGTGGCTCGTGGCTGCTTCCGGAGCGTCCCGGAGGCAGCCACAGCATCCCCGGCGAGGTGTTAGATGAATTGGCTGGATCTCTTGGCGTGGAATCCACCCGGTTGGGGAAAAAATCTCTTTTTCGGCGCCATCAGCACCCTGCAGATTTCCTTTCTTGCCTATTTGCTGGGTCTTCTGATCGGCCTCCTGGGGGCCCGCGGCAAGCTGAGCGGAGGCAAGCTCACACGCCGCCTGCTCGACTGGTACACGACGATCGTTCGCTCCGTGCCTGAGCTGCTTCTCATCGTCATCCTCTATTATACGGGCACCCAGGGCCTCAACAGTCTGATGGAATCCTTTGGCTATGGTCCGGTGCGCATCAATGGCTTCATCGCCGCGGTCGCGGTGCTCGGCGTCGTGCAAGGCGCCTATTCGACCGAAGTCCTGAGAGGGGCGATCAATGCCATCCCGGTTGGGCAGATCGAGGCCGCGAAGGCCTATGGCATGTCTCCCTTACTGCTGCTCCGGCGCATCACTTTGCCCGCGATGCTGCCCTATGCCATTCCCGGCCTTTCCAATCTCTGGCTGAATGCCACCAAGGATTCGGCGCTCATCTCCGTGGTCGGATATCTCGAGCTGACCAAGATCACCCAGCAGGGCGCCGGCTTCACCAAATGGTATTTTACCTTCTACACCGCCGCCGCGGCGATCTATCTCGCGATATCGCTCGTTTCACTGCAGGGC
Organism: Taklimakanibacter lacteus; assembly: GCA_003576695.1. Lineage (GTDB taxonomy): Bacteria > Pseudomonadota > Alphaproteobacteria > Rhizobiales > Aestuariivirgaceae > Taklimakanibacter > Taklimakanibacter lacteus. The sequence continues at coordinate 121,775 of QOZQ01000013.1, read as the reverse complement.
TTCGGCATGCTCGACCGCTATGTCCGCCGCGGCCAGCCCAAGGTGAGGTGAGGATCGGACATGGATTTCACCGTACTCATCGACTTCCTGCCGCTGATCCTCAAGGGGCTCTGGTACACGATCGTCCTGCTGATCCTGTCCTGCATCTTCGGCTTCATCCTCGCCATCCCCATCGGGCTGGTGCAGGTCACCGGGCCCAAGCCGCTCGCCTGGCTCGCCGGCGCATTCTGTACTGTCATTCGCGGCACACCTTTGCTCATCCAGCTCTACATCCTCTATTACGGCCTAGGCTCGCTTTTCCCGCAAATTCCCTGGATCCGCCACAGCTTCATGTGGCCGGTGCTGAGGGAGGGATTCTTCTATGCCGCCCTTGCCTTCACGCTGAGCTTTGCGGGCTATGAAGGTGCTGTCATGAAGGGCGCCTTTGCCAGCGTGCCCAAGGGTGAGCTCGAGGCGGCGCGCGCTTTCGGCATGTCGCCGTTCACGGTCCTGCGCCGCATCTGGCTTCCGCGGGCCTTCCGCATTGTCCTGCCGACCCTGGGCGGCGAAACCATCTTGCAGCTCAAGGCGACGCCGATCGCCGCCCTGGTGACGGTCGTGGAGCTCTATGGCGCCGCCGGCCAGATCTTCCGCAGCACCCTGGATTTCTTCCCGCCGATGCTGATGGTGGCCGTGATCTATTTCGCGCTCACTTTCCTGATCACGCGGCTGTTCAACTTTGTCGAACGGCAGGTGCCGCAACGCTAAGAAATTCGGTATTTTTTAATTATTACAGTTCTTTAATCGCCCTTCATGACCTGGGGTATCAGCTGAAGCGTTAGTGGATGCACTTAACGCTGCTCCGACGAGGTGCTGAATGGGCTGGACGGACCTGTTGGCGTGGAACCCACCCGGCTGGGGTAGTCCGATCTTTCGTGGCGTAATCACTACCCTGCAGATTTCCTTTTGCGCCTACGCGCTTGGTCTCCTGATCGGCCTGCTCGGCGCCCGCGGCAAGCTCAGTGGCGGTAAGCTCACCAAGCGCTTGCTGGAAGGCTACACGACGATCGTGCGCTCGGTCCCCGAGCTGCTTCTCATCGTAATCCTGTTTTATACGGGCACCCAGGGCTTCAACAGCCTGCTTGCTGCATTCGGTTTAGGTCCGGTGCGGATCAACGGTTTCGTTGCGGCGGTGGCGGTGCTGGGTGTCGTGCAAGGCGCCTATTCGACTGAGGTCTTGCGCGGCGCGATCAAGGCCATCCCTGTCGGCCAGATCGAGGCGGCGAGGGCTTATGGCATGTCGCCCTTCCTGATGTTCCGGCGCATCACGCTGCCGGCGATGCTGCCATATGCCATTCCGGGCCTGTCCAATCTCTGGCTCACTGCAACCAAGGGATCGGCTCTCATCTCAGTGGTCGGCTATGTCGAATTGACCAAGATCACCCAGCAGGCGGCCGGTGGCACCAAATGGTATTTCACCTTCTACACGACTGCCGCAGTGCTCTATCTCGTGATTTCACTCATTTCACTGCAAGGCTTCGGCATGCTCGACCGCTATGTGCGGCGCGGCCAGCCGAAGGTGGGGTGAGGCGGCCCATGGATTTCACGATCCTCATACAGTTTCTGCCGCTCATCCTCATCGGCCTCAAATACACGATCCTGTTGCTCGTGCTCTCGGTGTTTTTCGGCATGATCCTCGCCATTCCCATCGGGCTGGTGCAGGTCACCGGACCCAAGCCGCTCGCCTGGCTTGCCGCCTCCTTCTGCATGGTCATCCGCGGCACGCCCTTGCTCATCCAACTCTATATTCTCTATTACGGCTTGGGCTCGCTGTTTCCGCAGATTCCATGGATACGCCACAGCTTCATGTGGCCGGTGCTTCGGGAAGGCTTCTTCTATGCCACGCTCGCTTTCACGCTGAGCTTTGCCGGCTATGAGGGGGCGGTGATGAAAGGCGCCTTTGCCAGCGTGCCCAAGGGCGAGCTCGAGGCGGCGCGAGCCTTCGGCATGTCGCCCTTTACCGTGCTGCGCCGCATCTGGTTCCCACGCGCCTTCCGCATCGTTTTGCCGACGCTCGGTGGCGAGACCATCCAGCAGCTCAAGGAGACGCCGATTGCGGCCCTGGTGACCGTGGTCGAGCTCTATGGTGCCGCCGGCCAGATTTTCCGCACCACCTACGACTTCTTCCCACCCATGATCATGGTGGCAGTGATCTATTTCGCGCTGACTTTCATCATCACGCGGATTTTCAATTACGTCGAGCGGCAAGTGCCGCAGCGTTAGAAATTAATACATTACGTAATCAAATCAATATTATGCCTACACCGCATGATCTCAAGAATCAGAGGAAGTCGGGCCCCATTCCGCACGCCGCCACAATGCTTTAGGAGTGCGCTTTCTTTGCTGCACAGGATTTCGTCTTGACCAAGCTTTCCGCCAATGACCGGGTGGCCTCCTACGATCCGGAACTGCGGGCTATCCGCCATGACCTGCATCGCAACCCCGAGCTTGCCTTCGAGGAGACGCGCACCTCGGAGATCGTGGCGCGTGAGCTTGCCCGTCTCGGCTATCAGGTCAAGCGCAATGTCGCGGGCACCGGCGTCGTCGGCACGCTGCAGCAGGGAATGGGGCGCAAGGCGATCGGGCTGCGCGCCGACATGGATGCGCTGCCGATCAGCGAAGCGACAGGCCTTTCCTATCAGAGCCTCACCCCCGGCAAGATGCATGCCTGCGGCCATGACGGCCATACGACGACGCTCCTTGGTGCGGCGCGCTATCTGGCTGAAAGCCGGAATTTCGACGGCACGGTGCATCTGATCTTCCAGCCGGCGGAAGAGAATATCGGCGGCGCCCAGCGCATGATCGCGGAGGGGTTGTTCAGGCGCTTTCCCTGCGATGCGGTCTTCGCCTTCCATAACTGGCCGGGAATGCCGGCCGGACAGTTTGCGGGAAGGTCCGGTACCATCATGGCGGCCGTCGACATGGCGAAGGCGGTCATCTCGGGTCCCGGCGGCCATGGCGCGGTCCCGCATGAGACGGTCGATCCGGTGGTGGCGGGTGCTGCCGTGGTGACGGCGCTGCAGACGATCGTCGCCCGCAACATAGATCCGGTGGAGGCCGCGGTCGTGACGGTCGGCGCCTTCAATGCCGGCACGGCCTGCAATGTCATACCCGAGAGTGCCGCGCTCGAGATCAGCGTGCGCAGCTGCTCATCCAGGGTGCGCCAGCAGCTTGCCGAGCGCGTGCCGGCGATCATCAGGGGCGTGGCCGAGGCGCATGGCTGCGCCGCCACAGTCGATTACGAGCTTGGTTATCCAGCGACGGTGAACACGGCGGAGGAAGCGGCCTTCGCGCGTGCCGTGGCCGCAGAGCTCAAAGGACCGCATCCGATCATCGACCTGCCGGCGCCGACCATGATCTCGGAGGATTTCGCCTATATGCTGGAGGCCGTGCCCGGATGCTATTTCATGCTCGGCAATGGCGCCGCAGAGCCCCGCCGGATGCTGCACACGCCCGGATACGATTTCAACGACGAGCTCCTGGTGATCGGCGCATCGCTGTGGGGCCGGATGGTGGAGCGCTTCCTGCCGAAAGTCTGAGGTGATCCCATGCCCTTCGAAACCTTCCTTCTCTTCGCTCCGGCCTGCTTCGCCATCAACATGGCATTCGGGCCGAACAATCTCTTGTCGCTCACCAATGCGGCGCGCAGCGGCATCACACCCGCCATCCTTGCGGCGGCGGGCCGGATCGTCTCCTTCGCCATCATGATCGCCATTGCCGGCGTCGGCCTTGGCGCCGTGCTCGCGACATCCGAAACCGTCTTCACCGCGGTCAAATGGGCAGGAGCAGCCTATCTCGTCTGGATCGGGATCAACCTGATCCGTGCCAAGGCCCCTCTCCTCGACAGCGAACCGGGCAAGCCCGCTTTATCCTTGCGCAAGCTCACGCTGCAGGAATTGTGGGTGGCGGCGGGAAACCCCAAGGCCATTCTGGTCTTCACCGCCTTCTTCCCGCAATTTGTCGATCCTCAGGCCTATGCGCTGAGCTTCACGATCCTGGGCCTCACCTTCCTGGTATTCGAGGCCTTCGCGATCGTGGTCTATTCCTTCATCGGCGCCAGGCTCGGCCGCTACCTGCGCAAGGGCAATGTGCTCAAATGGTTCAACCGGACGAGTGGTGCGATGATGATCGGCTTCGGCCTGGCACTGATGTTCACGCGCCGGCCGACGGCTTAGTCGGGTTGAACCGCTCCGCCAGCTGCGCCACGAACCGCTGCAGCCTGCCATAGAGGCTGAACTCGGCGAGGGCGGAGGTCGAGGCCACCGGCAATTCGACCTCATCGATCTCAAGCGACGCCTGTTTCACGTCCTCGTCCTCGAGCTCATGGACGGTCAGCGAGGCGGGACCGAGCTGGATGCGGTCGCCCATGCCGATGCGGTCCTCGCAGCGCAGGCGGAAGGCCTCGGTGATGGTGAGGCCGCGCAGATCGTCAGGTACTGAGAGACCATAGGCCGCGGCAAGCTCATCGAGCGAGATGTCGCCGGTGAAATTGAAGGCGGCGACCGGATGGTGCGAATGGATGGCGTCGGAGGCGGCGAAAAGGCGGTCGAGTCGCTGGGCCCGTTCGGTTGGCACAAGGAAATAGGCATAATCGCCCGGGTTCAGGGCCTTGGCGTCGGCCCAGGTCAGAACCTTCTCCTGGCGCGCCACCATGACCGGCTGGATCCACGAGGGCAGGTCGGGGCGGGTAAGGATCGGGCTGTCTTCGATGATCGGAAAGCCGACCATTTCGAGATTGGTCTGGCCCGGGAGATCGATCTCGACGCGCTGGGTCTCGGCGGCCGTCTCGGTCAGCGCCACATCGAGCCCGCGCGCCACTGCGGTGAGCGTCCAGCCCTGGACCAGGAGCGAGATGAAGACGGCGACGAAGGCGACGTTGAAATAGACTTCGGCATTGGCGACGCCGGAAAGTGTGGGGATGGCTGCGAGGAAGATCGACACGGCACCACGCAGGCCCACCCAGGAGATGAAGGCCTTTTCGCGCGCGGTGAACCTGAACGGCAGCAGGCACAGCCAGACCGCCACCGGGCGGGCGATGACGATGAGGAATACCGCGATGACGAAGGCGGGCAGGAGATAGCCTAAGAGCTTCGAGGGCGTGACGAGCAGGCCCAGCACCAGGAACATCAGGATCTGGCACAGCCAGGTCGCGGCATCGTGGAAGCTCAGGATCGAGGGGAAGGCGCGGGCCGGCCGGTTGCCGAGCACAAGGCCCGCCAGATAGACGGCGAGGAAGCCCGACCCTTCGACCGCGGCCGCCGCCGCATAGATGGCGAGCGCCGCGGTGATGGCAAAGAGGGGGTGGAGCCCGGAGGGGAGGGCCATGCGGTTCAGGCCCTGGACCAGGAGATATCCGCCGACGAGCCCCGCGACCGTGCCGATGACCACCTGGCGCAGCAGCAGGATCACGACATCGAGGCTCGAGCCTTGGGCGCCCAGCATGATGAGCTCGACCAGGACGATGGTGAGGAAGACCGCGAACGGGTCGTTGGTGCCCGATTCGATCTCGAGTGCCGCCGCCACGCGGCGGCGCAATTGCAGGCCGCCGGCACGCATCAGGAAGAAGACGGCCGCGGCATCGGTCGAACTTACCACCGCACCGAGCAGCAGGCCCTGGAGCCAGGAGAGGCCGAGCACCAGGCAGGCAACGGCGCCGGTGAGCGCCGCGGTGATGACGACACCCACCGTGGCGAGGAGGCTTGCCGGCAGGAGACTGCCACGGAAGACGGCAAGTCTTGTCCGCAAGCCTCCGTCGAACAGGATGACCGCCAGAGCGACGGTGCCGATCAGATAGGTCAGGCGGTAGTCATTGAAGACGATGCCGCCCGGTCCGTCCTCTCCCGCCAGCATGCCGATGATGAGAAAAACCAGCAGCAACGGCGCGCCAAACCGCGTGGCGATGAGGCTCGAGGCGATGCCGACCAGGATAAGAACGGCCAGAAACAAAAGTCCAAGATTGATAAGGCCGATCTGCTCCATGGTCCGAGCCATAGCAGAGCGACCTTTGAAAAACCAAGCGCTCTGTCATGCGATGGACAATTCGCTATGATGGCGGGGTGACCGGCTTCGATTTTCCCCCCGATTTCGCCAATCCATTCGGCGGCAACCCGTTCAAGGACCGCGCCGATGTGGAAAACGCCCTGAAGGCCCTGGTGATTCCCCTCGAGCGCTGCCGCTCGCCAGGTGGCGCCCGGGTCAGACTTGGGCCGGCCGCAGCCTGGTTCGATCAGGCTGCGGCCGATCTCGAAGGCTTTGCCCGCCCGTTATGGGGTTTGGCGGCGGCCCAGGCCGGCGGCGCCACCTGGATCGATTGGAAACCGATTAGACGGGGACTTGCGGCGGGCACCGATCCGGACCATCCGGAATATTGGGGCGATGTCAGGAAGCATGATCAGCGCCTGGTCGAGCTGGCGGTGATCGGCCTGTCGCTGCGTCTGGTGCCAGACCAGATCTGGCATCCCCTGTCGGCCGGGGAGAAGGAGCGCGCGCTGGCCTATTTCCTCGCGGCCCGCCAATGCGAGTATCATGACGGCAACTGGAAGTTCTTCCGCCTCATGCTCGACATGGGCATCAAGGAGATCGGCGGTCCGGATGATCCGGCGGGCGGCGAAAGCCATATTGCATCGCTTGAGACCAACTATCTGGGAGAGGGCTGGTACCGCGACGGCCCCGGTGGATATGTCGACCACTATGCCGCCTTCATCTTCCATTTCCTTGGACTGATCCTCGCCAGGCTGACGCCCGAGACGGAAACGACCCGGCGTTATCGCGCGCGAGCGCGGCAATCGATCAAGGACATCAGCCGCTGGTTCGCCGATGACGGCGCGGTCCTCGTCTATGGCCGTTCGATGACCTACCGGTTCGCCGCGGCAGCCTATTTCGGCGGCTTCGCCTTTGCGGATGAGGAGGCGATGCCGTGGGGCCAGCTGAAGGGATTTTATCTGCGGCATCTGCGCTGGTGGTCGAGACTGCCGATCTCGGCGCCCGGCGGCCTGCTCGATATCGGCTATGGCTACGGCAATCCCCTGATCGCCGAGGAGTATAATTCGCCGCAGTCGCCCTATTGGGCGCTGCAGGCCTTTCTGCCGCTGGCGCTGCCGGCCACGCATCCGTTCTGGCAAAGCGCGGAGATGCCGAGCCCGCAGCGCAAAAAGCCCAAGGCGTTGAAACAGGCGGGAATGATCATCGCCAATCCGAAAGGCGATGCCATTGCATTGGTGTCCGGGCGTTTCGTGCCCGACTACCGGTTCGGTGCGGAGAAATACGCCAAGTTCGCTTTTTCGGCCCGCTACGGCTTCAGCATCGAAGGCAATTTGCGCCGTTTCGACCGAGCGACGCTCGACAACATGATCGGTTTCAGCGAGGACGGCCGGTATTTTCGCGTCCGCCATGCGAGCGATGCGGCGCAGCTTGCGGATGAAACCTTATATTGCCGGTGGCGTCCCTATCCCGACATCACGGTCGAAACCTGGATCTATTGGCACGGATCATTCCACATCCGCGTCCACCGGATAAAGTCTCCGGGGCCGATCATGACCATCGAAGGCGGCTTCGCCATCAAGGCGGATGGAGTCTCGGCCAAGGACAAGCTTGTCGGGCCGACTGTGGCCGCCGTCCTGTCGGCCGAGGACGGCTCGGCGGTCGTCGATCTCGGATCGAGCGTGATGCGCCGGCTGCGCGTCCATGCGACGTCAGTCAACACCAATCTCCTTGTGCCCAAGGCGATCGTCCCGCAGCTGTTCGGCCAGTTGCCGGCCGGAGAGACGATCCTGTTCACGGCGGTCATCGCCGAGGGCAATCCCGAGGCAGTGCGCAAGGCGCTGGAAACCCCACCGGCCAGGCCCGATATCAGGCAGCTGGAAGAGCTGGTCGCGCGCCGCGGCGCCGCGGTCTGAGCACTTTCATGAGACCCTCCTTCAGTTGGACCGACGGCTCACAGTTCAATCAGCCGCCTGACGGGGCAAGCCAAACACGCTTTTAATTAAGGGCAAATTGGTTGCGCCCATTTGGCAAGAATCAACGAATTTCTTGACGACTCCGCCATTTCGCGCGACGCAGATGGAGGACGGCATATCAGGTTGAGTTGCATGGTTTCATGACGGTCACTGAGCATGACGGCCACCGAGCAGAAAGCGCGTAGGGATTCCAGGCGCCGCGTCCTCAAGGACGGGAAGATCGTCTCGCACCATCTGCATGGTGCCATCGACGTGCGCATCCGCGATCTGAGCCAGTCCGGAGCGCTGCTCGAAGTTCCCATGGCAACACTCATTCCATCGGACTATGGGCTGCTCGTCGTTTCGGAGAGCAAGGTCTATCCGTCCGTCACGCGATGGCGCAAGGGAGACAGGATGGGCGTCGAGTTCACAGGCCCGCCCAAGCCGGCAACCTTGCGAAAATGGTGAAAGCCAGGATGCGCGCTATGTCGCGATCGCGAAGAAAATGGCCATCATGGCGGCCCAGGAGATGGCGTAAGTCAAGGTGCGCAAGACGGGAAGCCCGCTGATATAGGCGGGGTAATGGGCAATGCGGGCCCAGAAATAGACGATGCTCGCAATCGCCGTCGTCGCATTGGCGGCGCCCGAAAGATGGGCGGCGATGACCAGCGACGCGAAGGGAGCGAGGTTCTCGATGGCGTTGGAATGGGCTTTTTTCGCCCGCGCGGCCCAGACGGGCAGGGGCTTGTCATCCGCCCGGTAGGTTATCGTCTCGGGCGGACCATAGGTCATGATCCGCGCCAGGATGTAGGGAACCCACAGAAGTGCCGTGAAGGCGGCTGTCCAGGCCAGCATGTAAAGGTCGGTGGTCATTTGTCAGCCTCCGGTCGATCGAGTCGATCCTACCGGACAGGCACCACCCCATCAAAGGCTGGTGGTCAGGATTTCTGGAACCGGATACCGCAGTTCTTCTTGATCGAGGCCTCTTCGATGGCCTTCTTCTGCCCCTTGAGCTGGGCCAGTTCGGCGGCGGTCTGCCCATCGCCTTCATTGGCGAACAGGATCGGCCAGAACAGGATAACACCGACGGTCGTCTTGATCGTGTCGTTCTTGCGGTTCTTGTCCTGGACGCCTGCAACCTCGGCGGCGCGGGCGGAAATCCGCTGGCCCTCCTGGGCCAATTGCTCGCAGGTGTAGGGCTCGTAGACCATTGGCGACATGTAGGTCGCCTGGATATTCTCGGACTTGGATGCGCAGCCCACAGCCAAGACCATGGCTCCCAAAAGGGCCAAGCCAGATTTCATTGCCGTCCTCCCCAGCCCGACTTGGCGGGCAACCGTTGCATAACACAAACGGTTTCGGCTTGGAAACAGGTGTCTAAACCCCGGCTAGGATTGTTTGGAAGGAAGTTCCGTAATCGCCGGGCGTCAGTCGGTCGACTGGACGCCGCGCGGTTCCGGCTGGCCGAGGACGAAGCCCTTGCCATCAAGATGATAGATATCGGGTCGGAAATTGATCGCGCCCTGAGGCGTCGCCCATGCGGTCAGATACATGAAGCGAACGCTTGGCGGTGACTGTACCTTCCGCACATAGGGTTCCCGATTCTCGATGATCTGGTCGTACTGATCGGGGCTGTAGTCCGCCTGATCCCGCAGCACCCAGTCGATGACCGTTTTCACCTGATCCACTCGGATGCAGCCCGAGCTTTCGAACCGCGCATTGCTGCCGAACAGCTCGCGGTGTGGCGTGTCGTGCATATAGACCATGAACTTGTTGGGGAAGTTGATCTTCACCGAGGCCAGGGCATTGTTCTCGCCCGGGTCCTGCCGGAAGAAATAACGCTCGGGCGGCGTCGTCGCCCAGTCGACCGTCGCGGGATCGATCTCCGGACCATCAACTCCATCGAACACCCGGATTTGCATGTTTTCGAGATAGCTGCGGTCCTTGAGATAATGCGGAACGATGTCGCGCTCGACGATCGAGGCCGGGATCTTCCAATAGGGATTGAAAGTCACGTCGCTGACCGTGCTGACCAGGGTCGGCGATGGGCGATCGAGCTTGCCGGCGACGATATTGTGACGCGAGAAGACCCGGCCGTCTTCGACGGTTTCGAGCTGCAGCGAGGGGATGTTGACGAGAATGGCGCGCGGCGCCAGGTCCTGCGCATAGGCCGCGACCCGGGGCTGGTTCTCGAGCAGTGTCGAGAGGCGGACCTCGGCGGGGATGTTGAGCTCGCTAAGGGTGCGCTGAGCAACGGTACCGGTCGGCACCAGACCGTGATTGATCTGGAACGCCTTGACCGCCTCGACCATCTGGGCGTCGAACAATGAGGCGTCGGCTGCGCCCAGTGTGTCGAAGGGCAGGTAGTTCTCGAAGATCAGCCGCTGACGCAGCAGCAGGGCCTGTTCGCCCCTGGCGCCCTTGGCCAGCTTCCTGCTGGTGATCTGCGGCCAGCCGCCATTCTTGACGATCTGCCGGTACATCACGATCGCGTCGGCCAGCGCCTGTTCGGAGCCCGCCGTCAGCATCGCCAATTCGTCATTATTGGCGACGATCTGGGTGTGGGTCGCGAGCTTGCTGGAGGTGGAGGGCTTGGGAATGGCTGGCGCCGTCGACCCGCTATCCTGCGTGTCCTGCGCAAAAACCGGCATGGATGTCAGGGCGAGCAACAACGCGGCGACGGCCACCCCGCGACGCGGACCAGATTGCCAGATCGATACCATCAGGGGCGCAACCCTTTCTTCCTTAAGCAGTCAAAAATGGAGTCCGAAACCCACTTCAAGGGCGCTGAACGCATTGATGCGCAGGCTGCTCGAAACTGCCGAATCCCCAAAGACTTATTGCTGTTGTGCTCCCGCTATTGCAGCGAAAAAACGCCGAAACAAAGGCCGGGCCGGCTGCCGGAACTTTCCCGAGCGTAGCCGCGTTTTGTCCTTCCGGTGCCGGGTTTGCCGGCGTAGTCATGCCGGATACAACCGCCAAGGAGGAGAAATGGCCAAGAACACGATCTGCCTGTGGTTCGACAAGGACGCCGAGGCCGCTGCCCGCTTCTATGCCAAGACATTTCCCGACAGCTCGGTGGGCGCTGTCCACCATGCTCCCAGCGACTTCCCCTCCGGCAAGAAAGGCGATGCGCTGGTGGTGGAGTTCACCGTTGCCGGCGTGGCCTGTATCGGTCTCAATGGCGGTCCCACCTTCAAGCATAACGAGGCTTTCTCCTTCCAGATCGCGACTGAAGACCAGGAAGAGACCGACCGCTACTGGAATGCGATCGTGGGCAATGGCGGCCAGGAGAGCGCCTGCGGCTGGTGCAAGGATAAATGGGGAATTTCCTGGCAGATCACGCCGCGCGTCCTGACGGAAGCGATGGCGGCCGGGGGGGCGGAAGCAAAGCGCGCCTTCGATGCGATGATGGATATGAGGAAGATCGACGTCGCGAAGATCGAAGCGGCGCGGCGGGGATGACATCCCGATTCCGGCGGTGGCCAGGCCAGCTCGGGCGCTGGCCTCCGTTCCGGCCGAAGGGCTTGGGCGTTAGTTATATTTTATTGATTTTATTACCAAAATTGGTGAGCCCGGATGGGTTCGAACCATCGACCCTCTGATTAAAAGTCAGATGCTCTGCCACTGAGCTACGGGCCCAACCGATAGGGCGGGCGGACCATAGTTGCCGTGGCCCACGGGGTCAATAGAAAGCCGTTAATGCCCAAATCCCGCCTTTGGAAAAAGGCACGACATTTGCTGTAAGAGACTGTTCAGCCCTGGCCCCTAACTTGCCGGGCCGTTTCTGGAGACACCATGCCCAAGCGCGAGCCCATTGCAGTCGTCGTCCTTGCCGCCGGAAAGGGGACCCGCATGCGGTCCGATTTTCCCAAGGTCCTGCACAAGGCGGCCGGCCGCACGCTGCTTGCCCATGTGCTCCATTCGGCGGCCGAGGCGAAGCCTGAGCGCACCGTCGTCATATCAGGCCCGGGCATGCCCGAAGTGGGTGCCGAAGCCCGCGCCATTGCCGGCGATGCGGTGATCGCCATCCAGGAGAAGCGCCAGGGCACTGCCCATGCGGTCGGCATCGCGCAAGACGGGCTGAAAGGCTTCGACGGCACGGTGCTCGTCCTCTATGGCGATGTGCCGCTCATCCGCCCGGAAACGATCTCGGCGCTGGCGCAGGCGGTGAGCGAGGAAAGCCCGCTCGCGGTCCTGGGCTTCAGGGCGGCCAATCCGACAGGCTATGGCCGCCTGATCCAGAACCGCTCCGGCAAGCTCGTCGCCATTCGCGAGGAGCTCGACACGACGGTCGACGAGCGGCGCATCGACCTGTGCAATTCAGGCTTCATCGCCATCAAGGCCAAGCTTCTTTGGGAGCTGCTGCCGCGGATCACCAATGACAATGCCAAGCACGAATATTATCTGACCGATCTCGTCGGCCTCACCGTCGCCGAAGGTCGCCAGGTGGCGCTCGCCGAATGTCCGGAAGCCGAGGTGCATGGCGTCAATACGCGCGCCCAGCTCGCCCAGATCGAAAGCCTGCTGCAGGCGCGCTACCGCCAGGAGGCGATGGACAATGGCGCGACCCTGATCGACCCGCCCTCAGTGTTCCTGTCGGCCGATACCGAGATCGGCAAGGATGTCACGATCGAGCCCCATGTCGTCATCGGTCCTCATGTGCGGATCGGCGACAATGTCGAGATCCTGGCCTTCTCGCATATCGAAGGCGCGGCAATCGCGGATGGGGCGCGGATCGGACCCTTTGCCAGACTCAGGCCCGGCGCCGAGATCGGCAAGGACGCCCATATCGGCAATTTCGTCGAGATCAAGAAGGCCAGGATCGGAGAGGGCGCCAAGGCCAATCATCTGACCTATATCGGCGATGCGAGCGTCGGTGCGCGCAGCAATATCGGGGCGGGGGCCATCACCTGCAATTATGACGGCTTCGAGAAGCATCACACCGAGATCGGTGCGGACGTCTTCGTCGGATCGAACACGGCGCTGGTGGCGCCGGTGAATGTGGGGGATGCATCGAATATCGCGGCCGGCAGCGTCATCACCCAGGATGTTCCGGCAGATGCGCTCGCCATTGCGCGCGGCCAGCAGGTGGTGAAGGCCGGCTGGGCGAAGAAATACCGTGAGCTGAAGAAAGCCAAGAAACTGCAGAGGGGCAAGCGTTAAACATGTGTGGCATTGTCGGCATCCTGGGCACCGAGCCCGTCGCCCGGAGCATCGTCGAGGCGTTGAAGCGGCTCGAATACAGAGGCTATGATTCAGCCGGGGTCGCCACGATAGAAGGAGGCCGCGTCGAGCGCGTCAGGGCGCCCGGCAAGCTGCATAATCTCGAGGACAAGCTCAAAGCCAAACCGATCGCGGGCACGACCGGCATCGGCCATACGCGCTGGGCCACGCATGGCGTGCCCAACGAGCCCAATGCGCATCCGCATATTTCGGGCGATGTCATCATCGTCCACAATGGCATCATCGAGAATTTCAGGCCGCTCAAGGAAGAACTCACCAAGGACGGCTTCGTCTTCACCTCGCAGACCGACACGGAAGTGGTGGCGCATCTGATCGCGCGTGAGCGGGCCAAGGGAGCAGCCCCCCGTGAGGCGGTGGCGCGCGTGCTCAAGCGGCTGGAAGGCGCCTTTGCGCTCGCCGTGCTGTTCTCGAGCGAACATGACCTGATGATCGGCGCCCGCATGGGGGCGCCGCTCGCGGTCGGCCATGGCGACGGGCAGATGTATCTGGGATCGGATGCGATCGCGCTCGCCCCTTTCACCAACCGGGTCACCTATCTCGAAGATGGCGACTGGGTGGTGCTAACGCGCAAATCGATGGAGATCCTCGATGCCGAAGGGCGCCAGACGGTGCGCCCGATCAATTTCACGCAAGCCTCGGCCTTCATGGCGGACAAGGGCAAGCATCGCCATTTCATGGCCAAGGAGATCGCCGAGCAGCCGGAAGTGATCGGCCATACGCTGGCCGAATATGCCGACTTCTCCGAGCGCGCAGCGCGGCTGCCCGAGGAGGTGAAGATCGATTTCGCCAATCTCGACCGCCTCACCATCACCGCCTGCGGCACTGCCTATCTCGCCGGGCTCACCGCCAAATACTGGTTCGAGCGCTATGCCAGGCTTCCGACCGAAGTCGATATCGCCTCCGAATTCCGCTATCGCGAGGCGCCGATGCCGAAAAAGGGCGCGGCCATCGTGATCTCGCAATCGGGCGAGACGGCCGACACACTGGCGGCGTTGCGCTATTGCAAGGCTGAAGGGCAGGAGACATTGGCACTCGTCAATGTGCCGGGCTCGACTATCGCGCGTGAGGCGGGCGCGGCCATCCGCACCTATGCGGGGCCTGAGATCGGCGTCGCCTCGACCAAGGCCTTCACCTGCCAGCTCACCGTGCTGGCAGCGCTCGCGGTCGCCGCCGGCAAGGCGCGCGGCGCCATCAGCCGCGAGCAGGAGCGCGAGCTCATCGGGGCGCTCGTCGAGGCGCCGCGCCACATGGCCGAGATCCTGAAAGACGAGAAGCATATCGGCGAGGTGGCGCGCGAAGTGGCGCATGCCCAGGACGTGCTCTATCTGGGGCGCGGCGTGAACTATCCGATCGCGCTCGAGGGCGCGCTCAAGCTCAAGGAGATCTCCTATATCCATGCCGAGGGCTATGCGGCGGGCGAGCTGAAGCACGGCCCGATCGCGCTCATCGACGAGAATGTCCCGGTCATCGTCATCGCGCCGCGCGACGATCTCTTCGACAAGACTGTCTCCAATATGGAGGAAGTGGCGGCGCGGGGCGGCAAGATCGTGCTCCTGACTGACGATGCGGGGCTCGAAGCCCATGGCCAGCGCACCTTCCAGCGCATCAGGGTGCCCAAGGCGCATGCCTTCATCAGCCCGCTGCTCTACGCGCTCCCCGTGCAGCTCCTCGCCTATCATGCGGCGGTGTTCATGGGCACCGACGTGGACCAGCCGCGCAACCTGGCCAAATCGGTCACGGTGGAGTGAGAGGTCTCGGAAGTTCTCCCTCCGCCGCGCAAAGCGCGGGGAGGGCGGACGCCCGCAGGGCGGACGGGTGGGGTGTCTCCGCCAGTCTGTGCTCAACGGTTGGCACGTCCGGCACGCAAAAGCTTTGCTTGTGAGATATCCCTCGCGTCGACACCCCACCCGTCGCGCGTTCCGCGCGCCACCCTCCCCGCGCTTTGCGCGGCGGAGGGAGAGTTGATGCCTTGTTTTGGCGCATCGTCTTAACGGAAAAGTCCGAAACTTTTCAGGCCGATCTTTGTTCTGTCGCATCAGCTTGCCCGAAAACCGCGAGGCACTTTTCGGGCCGATGCTTTTAGCTAAGCTTTAACCTTAATGATCCACTCTCAGGCCCCATGAGAGTCCGGTCAGTATTGCTTGCGTGTGTATGTTCCGCCCTTCTTGCTGCGCCTGCGGCGGTCGGCGGCACCATTGCCACGAACGAGAATTCCTCCGCCAGCCTGTCAGCCCAGGCGCGCACTGCCTTGCAGGCAGGCGACGTCCAGACGGCCATTGCCGGCTATTCGCAGGCCATCGAAGCGCGCGATCTCAAGCCGGAGCAGCTGGCCAATGCGCTGATCAACCGCGGCTTTGCCTATCAGCAGGCGCAGGAGCATGACCGCGCCGTCGACGATTACACCGCGGCGCTCAGGATCGATGCGATGAGCGCCAAACTGCGCGCCACGGCCCTCTATAATCGCGGCCTGTCGCAGCAGAAGCTCAAGCAGCCGGTGCTCGCCATCGAGGATTTCACCAGCGCGCTGTTCCTCGATCCGGAATTCGCCCATGCCTATTATCTGCGCGGCACCATCCTGCGCGAGAACGGGCAATATCTCTTTGCCCTCAGCGATTACGAGAAGGCCCTCCGCTTCAAGCATCCGCAGCCGCATCTGGCTTATTACGGCGAGGCGCTGGCCTATGAGCAGCTGCGTCGCCTGCCCGAGGCCAAGGATGCGCTTGCCAAAGCGGTTGCCGCCAATCCCTCCTACGAGCCGGCGAAGAGCAAGCTGGCGGCGCTCGGCACCGTGGCCGCCGTGGCGGATGGCAATGATCCGGATGCCCAGCTGATCACCGCATCGATCACCAGCCCCGAGCAGATTGTGCGCAAGGACGAGCTGCCGGAAGCGGTCAAGCCGCCGATGCAACTCGTCGGCGACCTGCCGGTGCAGATGGTGACGGCGGTGCCGGCAAGGCCGCAGAAACTCTTCGACGACCGCATCCCGCCGGAAGACGGGCAGCTCACCGCCAGCGTCGAGCCAGCCGCGAACCAGGAGTCCGCGACCGACTACACGCTCCAGGCAGATGCCATCCCGCAACCGGTTGAGGCCCAGCCCGCGGCCGCCAGGAGCAAGGCGAAGCCCGCGGCCGAGCAGATCGTCGCCGTCGAGGCATTGCCCGAGCCTGCGGCCGATACGGAATCCACGGCCGCGCAGGCCGACCAGACCGCCCAGAGCAGCGATGTCCAGCTCACCGGCTGGTCGGTCCAGCTCTCCTCCGCCAAGGACGAGAAGCTGGCCTGGGGCACCTGGGAGAAACTCAAATCCCGCCACAAGGCGCTCAATGAGATGAAGCCCGTGGTGGTGCGCGCCGATCTCGGCAAGAAGGGCGTCTATTACCGTCTCAGGCTCGGCGGCTTCGACTCGCAGGACGACGCCAAGTCCGCCTGCGGCAAGCTCAAATCGCGCGGGCTCTCCTGCTTCGTCAGCCGGATCGACTCCTGATCACGGATTTTTGAGACAATCCCCTTTCCGTCGGAGAGGGGATTTCGTCATTTGGTGGTGCTTGCCTCAGACGGCGCGGTCATGCAGATAAGGGCATGTCCTCGCCACCCCCTATGTCCGACGACGTCTCGCCGAAGCGCCCGCTGGGGACGTCAAGTTCCCTTGCCGGAAAACTCAGAACCTATTTCCTGGCCGGTATTGTCGTCACAGCGCCGATCGCCATCACATTGTGGGCGACATACTGGTTCGTGACCCTGTTCGACGCCTGGCTGCGCCCGCTGATCCCGCCCTTGCTCGATCCGAACCGCTATCTGCCATTCCAGATTCCCGGTATCGGACTCGTCTTCGCTCTCATCGGCATCACGGTGATCGGGGCATTTGCCGCTAACCTGGTCGGTAAGTCGATCCTCAATCTGTGGGACCGGCTGCTCAACCGCACGCCTGTGGTGCGCTCCGTCTACAAAGGCACGAAACAGATCTTCGAGACGCTGTTCTCGCAATCGGGCGCCAGCTTCCGCAATGTCGGGCTCATCGAATGGCCGCGCAAGGGCATCTATTCGCTGGTCTTCGTATCGCGCGAGGTGGATGGCGGACAGATCGGGCTCGAGCCCGGCCGCGCCATGTATGCGGTCTATATCTCGACGACGCCAAACCCCACTTCCGGCTATGTCTATTTCGTCGATGTCGGCGATATCCGCATCATCGACATGCCGGTCGAGGACGCGGCGAAGATGGTGATCTCGATGGGCCTCGTCTTCCCGGAAGGCAATGGCCAGGTGAACATGCTTCCCGCCGGCGGCAATATCGACCAGGAGATGGCGCGGAAGCTTCTGGAAGAGCCTCCGAGGAAAGCCGCGGCGAAGCCCGCGCGCAAGCGCCCGGCGTCGTCGCGCGCGAAGAAGCTCGATTCCTGACATCGTCCGACTACGGAGCAATCGCCAGCCAGTTCCCCGTCATCCATAGCAGGAGGCGTATCCGATGACGCTCAAATGCATAAACCCCAGCGATCTGCCGATTCCTGAAATGTACACCCAGGTCGTCATCGCGACAGGAAGCAAAATGGTGTTCGTCTCGGGCCAGCAGCCGGAAGACATACATGGCAAGCTGGTCGGCGCCGGTGATTTTGCGGCCCAGGCGAGCCTGGCGTTCGGCAATCTTGCCCGCGCGCTTGCTGCCGCCGGCGCCCGGCCGGAGGAAGTCTGCAAGATCACAATTTACATCGTCGACTACAATCGCGACGAACATGTGCCGATCATCGAAGAGGCCCAAAAGTCGCTTTTCGGCGATCACAAGCCCGCGAACGTCGTGATCGGGGTAGCGGTGATGTCGCCAGGCTACCTGATTGAAGTCGATGCGATCGCGGTCATCGACCGCAGCACAGACGGCTGAGACGGCATTCGTGTCTATCCGGCTGAGATCAACCGCACGGCGTCGTCGCGCTCGAAGAGATAGAGCAGGTGACGCAAGGCCTCGCCGCGCGGTGTGGCGAGATTGGCGTCGCGCGCCAGGATGAGGCCGGCATCGTCGCGGGCGGCGGCAAGCAGATCGGCATGGGCGACGATATCGGCCACCCGGAAGACCGGAAGACCGGCCTGGCGCGTGCCCAGCATCTCGCCCGCGCCGCGCAGGCGCAAATCCTCCTCGGCGATACGAAAACCATCCTCGGTCTCGCGCATGATGGTGAGGCGCGCCTTGGCGGTCTCGCCGAGCTTGCCCTGATAGAGCAGGAGGCAGGTCGATTTGCCGGCACCCCGGCCGACGCGGCCGCGCAACTGATGGAGCTGGGCAAGGCCGAAGCGCTCGGCATTCTCGACGATCATCACGGTCGCCTCGGGCACATCGACGCCCACCTCGACGACGGTGGTGGAGACGAGGAGGGTGATGTCGCCCGCCTTGAAGCTCGCCATGGCCGCGTCTTTCTCAGCCCCCTTCATGCGGCCATGAACCAGGCCGGTGCGGCCGGGGAATGCCGTGGCGAGCGCCCTGGCGCGATCCTCGGCGGCGGCGAGATCGACGAGCTCGCTCTCCTCGACCAGCGGGCAGATCCAATAGGCCCGGCCGCCGGCCTCGAGCAGGCGCCGCAATCCATCGATGACCTCATCCATGCGCTCGGACGGCATGACCCTGGTATCGACCGGCTGCCGGCCGGCGGGCTTCTCGGTGAGCTTGGACACGTCCATGTCGCCATAGACCGTCAAAGCCAAAGTGCGCGGGATCGGCGTCGCCGTCATGACCAGGAGATCGGCGTCCTGTGCCTTGGCCTGCAAGGCAAGCCGTTGATGCACGCCGAAACGGTGCTGCTCGTCTATGACCACGAGGCCAAGGTCATGGAAGGCGACATCGTCCTGGAAAAGAGCATGCGTGCCGATGAGAATGTCGATCTCGCCCGCGGCGAGCGCCGCCAGGAGATCGCTCCGTACACGGCCTTTCTCGCGACCGGTGAGAATAGAAAGGCGCAGGCCCGCCTTCTCGCAGAGCGGCGTCAAGGTGGCGAAATGCTGGCGCGCCAGGATCTCGGTCGGCGCCATGAAGGCGCCCTGGGCGCCGGATTCGACCGCGGCCGCGAGCGCAAGCAGCGCCACCACCGTCTTGCCGGAGCCGACATCGCCCTGAAGCAGGCGCAGCATGCGTTCGGGCGCGGCCATGTCGCGCAGGATTTCCGCGATGGCCGATGATTGTGAGGCGGTGAGGGAATAGGGCAGCGCCGTGACGAGGCGCGCCCTGATCTCACCCGTGCCGGCGAAGCTGCGGCCGGCCTTGCGCTTCATATGCTTGCGCACCAGCGACAGAGCGAGCTGGTTGGCGAGCAACTCGTCATAGGCAAGGCGCAGACGCTCGGGCGTCAGCATGTCGAGATCGCCATGGGTCTGCGGCTGATGCAATTTGCGCAAGGATGCCGCGAAATCACCCCAGCCCTTGCGCTTGATCCAGGCTTCGTCCTGCCATTCCGGCAAAGACGGGATCTTTTCGAGGGCGGCCCTGACCGCGCGGCCAAGGATTTTAGGCGAAAGCCCGGCGGTCAGCGGGTAGACCGGCTCGATCAACGGAAGCCTGGCGAATTCATCGGCCGAGACGATGTGGTCGGGATGGGCGATCTGCGGTGAGCCCTGGAACCAGTCGACAGAACCGGAAATGAAGCGCGTCTCGCCCGGCGGCAGGACGCGCTGCAGATGATCGGCAAAGGCATGAAAGAAGACGAGGGTCAGGCTGCCCGTGTCGTCGAAACATTCGACGCGATAGGGCAGGCGCTTGAGATGCGGCGGCGGTGGCTTGTGCTTGCCGACGGTCACCTCGACCGTGACGATGCCCTTCTCGGGCAGGGCATCGAGCTTCGGGCGCTCGCGCCGGTCGATGAGGCCCGATGGCAAATGGAACAGGAGATCGAGGATGCGCGCCTCGGCATTCGCCGTGGCGGCACCGGGGCGCAGCAGCCTGGCCAATACCTTGTCGAGCTTGGGCCCGATGCCCTTGAGGCCGATGGCGCTGGCGAAAAGCGGGTTGAGACGGGGTGGTCGCATCGGCCCAATTTCCTGTGTCAGCAGCCGCTTCGCAAGTGATTGCGCTTCATCTCTCCACCGGCTAAGCAGGGCGGTCCATGACCACTCCCGAACCCATCGAAACCCGCCGCAAGCGGCTCCTCTGGCGCGCCAGCCATCGTGGCCTGCGCGAGATGGACCTGTTGCTGGGCGGGTTTGCCCGCAGCCATATCGGGAGTTTCAGCGCGAACGAGCTCGATGAGCTCGAGACGATCATCGCCATACCCGATCAGGAGCTGATGGGCTGGATCCTGGGCGGCCAGCCGGTGCCGCGAGGGCAGGCGACGCCGACACTGAAGGCGCTTCTGGCCTACAGACCATGATCGACGACAATCGGCTCAAAGATCGCCTGGGCCTTTCCGGGCGCAGTATCGTGTCGGGCGTCCTGGAAGGGCTCGATGCGCTGGCGGCCGCGCAGGCGGCGCGCCTCCTCGGCGGCAAGCCGCTCATCCATGTGGCGCTCGATGACCAGCGCATGGCGAGCCTCGCCGAAGCGCTCGCCTTCTTCGCGCCCGATATCGAGGTGGTGAATTTCCCGGCCTGGGACTGCCTGCCTTACGATCGCGTATCGCCGGCAGCCAGTATCGTGGCGCGGCGCCTGGCGGCGCTCTCGGCGCTGGCCGTGCCGTCCAAGAAGCCGCGGATCGTGCTGACCAGCGTCAATGCGGTGCTGCAGCGCCTGCCCGAGGGCCGCGTCATCGCCGAGACGACCTTCACTGCTGCGCCGGGGCAATATGTCGATACCGAGAAGCTGCAGCTCTTCCTGCAGCATAATGGCTATTCGCGCACCGGCACCGTGGTCGATGCGGGCGATTTCGCGGTGCGCGGCGGCATCATCGACATCTATCCGCCGGGCGCTGAAGGGCCGGTCCGGCTCGATTTCTTCGGCGATGCGCTCGAATCGGTCAGGCGGTTCGATCCGCAGTCGCAGCGCTCGACCGCGACGCTCAAGTCGCTCGTCCTTCATCCCGCGAGCGAAGTACTGCTGACGCCGCAGACGATCGGGCGCTTCCGCACCGCTTACGCCGCAGCCTTCGGCGGCCTCGACATCAATGATCCGCTCTATGAATCGGTGACCAATGGCCGGCGCTACCAGGGCATGGAGCACTGGCTGCCGCTGTTCCATGAGAAGCTGGAGACGATCTTCGATCATGTCCGCGACGGGGCCGTGTCGCTCGATCATTCGGCCGATGAGGCGGTGGATGCGCGGCTCGAGCAGATCGTCGAATTCCATGACGCCCGCCGCGAGGCGCTGACCCAGGAGACCTTCGGCGCCGCGCCCTACAAGCCGCTCAAGCCCGATGGGCTCTATCTGAAGAAGACGGAATGGACGGAGCTCCTGGCGGACCGGCCGGTCCTCGCCTTCACGCCGTTCGAGGCGCCGGAAAGCGGCAATGTGCCGGTGCTCTCCATGGGTGGCCGGCAGGGACGCAGTTTCGCTGCCGAGCGCGCCGAAGCGAAGGCCAATGTCTATGAGGCGGTGCGGGGGCACGCCAATGCGCTGCGCTCAGCCGGCAAGAAAACCGTCATCGCGACCTGGTCGGAGGGCTCGGCCGAACGGCTGGAGACCATCCTGCGCGACCATGAGGTCTCGCCGCTCGCCCAGGCGAAAGACTGGGCCGAGGTGCAGAAGCGGCCGCAGGACATCGTCTCGATCGTGGTGCTGGGACTCGAAGCGGGATTCGAGACGAGCGATCTCGCCATCCTCTCCGAGCAGGACATATTGGGCGACCGTCTGGTCCGGCGTGGCCGCAAGGCGCGCAAGGCCGCCGACTTCATCTCCGAGCTTTCGGCGCTGGCGCCCGGCGATCTCGTCGTCCATGTCGATCATGGGCTTGGCCGCTTCGAGGGACTCAAGACCATCGAGGTGCAGGGCGCCCCGCATGACTGCCTGTTCATCATGTATGCCGGCAATGACCGGCTGTTCCTGCCCGTGGAGAATATCGAACTCCTGTCACGCTATGGCGCCGATGAGGAAGGCGCCCAGCTCGACCGGCTGGGCGGCGGCGCCTGGCAGGCGAAGAAGGCCAAGCTCAAGGAACGCATCCGCGAGATCGCCGAGAACCTGATCAAGACCGCGGCGGCGCGCGAGCTCAAGCCCGGCGAGATCATGCCGCCGCCCGACGGGCTCTATGACGAATTCTGCGCGCGCTTTCCCTATGAGGAGACGGAAGACCAACTCGGCGCCATCGAGGCGACGCTGGAGGATCTGCAGAAGGGCCGCCCCATGGACCGGCTCATCTGCGGCGATGTCGGCTTCGGCAAGACCGAGGTGGCGCTCAGAACCGCATTCGTCGCGGCGATGAATGGCAAGCAGGTGGCTGTGGTGGTGCCGACGACGCTGCTGTCGCGCCAGCACTACGCAACTTTCCTGCAGCGTTTCCAGGGCCTGCCGCTGAGGCTGGCGCAGGCCTCGCGCCTCGTCGGGCGCAAGGAGATCGAAGCGGTCAAGGACGGGCTCGCCAAGGGCGAGATCGACATCGTGGTCGGGACCCATGCGCTTCTCGCCGAGAGCGTGAAGTTCCGCGATCTGGGTCTCCTGATCATCGATGAGGAGCAGCATTTCGGCGTGAAGCACAAAGAGCGGCTCAAGGAACTGCGCGCCAATGTGCATGTGCTGACGCTGACCGCTACACCCATCCCGCGCACCTTGCAGCTGGCGCTGTCGGGCGTGCGCGAGCTGTCGCTCATCACCACGCCGCCGCTCGATCGCCTGGCGGTCCGCACCTATATCTCGCCCTTCGATCCGGTGGTCATCCGCGAGTCGCTGTTGCGCGAGCATTATCGCGGCGGACAGAGCTTCTATGTCTGCCCGCGCGTCTCCGATCTCGAGGAGCAGGCGGACTTCCTGCGCAACCATGTGCCCGAGATCAAGTTCCGCACCGCCCATGGCCGCATGGCGCCGACCGAGCTCGAAGACATTATGAGCGGCTTCTACGACCGCAAGTTCGACGTGCTGCTGTCGACGACGATCGTCGAGTCGGGCCTCGATATCCCGACCGCCAATACGCTGATCATCCACCGCTCCGACATGTTCGGCCTGGCCCAGCTCTATCAGCTGCGCGGCCGCGTCGGGCGCGCCAAGCAGCGCGCCTATGCGCTGCTGACGACACCCGCCAACCGCACGCTGACGCCGGCCGCCGAGAAGCGCCTCAAGGTGCTGCAGTCGCTCGATTCACTGGGCGCCGGCTTCACGCTGGCGAGCCATGACCTCGACATACGCGGCGCCGGCAACCTCTTGGGCGAAGAGCAGTCGGGCCATGTCAAGGAAGTGGGCTATGAGCTCTACCAGACGATGCTCGAGGAGGCGGTGGCCAAATTGCGCACCGGCGGGGAGGCCGAGGAGAGCGAAGGCACCTGGTCGCCGCAGATCAATATCGGCACCTCGGTGCTCATCCCCGAGAACTACGTGCCCGACCTGCAACTGCGCCTCGGCCTCTATCGCAGGCTGGCCGATCTCCAGGAGGAAACCGACCTCGAAGGTTTCGGTGCCGAATTGCATGACCGCTTCGGCCGCGTGCCGGAAGAGGTGAAGCATCTGCTCGACGTCGTGTCGATCAAGCTCCTGTGCCGCAAGGCCAATGTGGCGAGCGTCGATGCGGGGCCCAAGGGCGCAGTGATCGGCTTCCGCGGCGATCAGTTCGCCAATCCGAAGAAGCTGGTCGAATGGATCACCGGGCAGGGGACATTGGCCAAGCTCAGGCCCGATATGAAGCTGGTGATCATGCGCAACTGGGAAACGCCGGAAGACCGGCTTAAAGGAGCACGCCAGATCATGACCCAGCTGGTCAAGCTGGCGTCATAGGTTTTCCGCTCTCAGTCCTCGAACAGCGTCGGGTCGAGCGGGCGGGTCAGCAAGTAGCGCAGCACGAACATGTTGCCGATAACGGTTATCAGAACGGCGCCGATCAGGAAGGCGAGCGACATGGCTGGAATCTCCCATTGCCTCGACTCAGCCTGCGCCTCTATGGTTAACGGGCCGTTAAAGACTGCTGGATCGCTTTTTTGAGTGTCTCGGCGGGATGGGCGCCCGAGATCGCGAAGCGGCTTGCGAAAATGAAGGTGGGCACGCCGGAGATGCCCATCTTGGCGGCGCCGTTGATCTCGGCAATCACCGGATCGAGATCGGCCTCGGTCGCGAGGAGTTGGGCGACGAGTGCGCCGTCGAGCCCGGCTTCGGTCGCGGCCTTGAGCAGCACCTCCTTGTTGCCGATATCGCCGCCCTCGGTGAAATAGAGGGCGAAGAGGCGGCTCACCATCTCGGACTGCCGTCCGGCCTCGTGCGCCCAGCGGATGAGCCGATGCGCATCGAGTGTGTTGGGCGAACGAGTGATCTTGTCGAAGGCGAAAGGAATGCCTTCGGCCTTGCCGATCTCGATCAGGGGCGCATGCAGCTGCGCGATCTTCTCCGGCCCGCCGAATTTGCGCTCGAGATAGGTGCGGCGGGGGATGCCTTCCTTCGGGATGGTCGGGTCGAGCTGGAACGGCCGCCAGAAGATGGCGACCTTCTGCTCGGGCAACTCACGCAGCGCCGCCTCCAGGCGCTTCTTGCCGACATAGCACCAGGGGCAGACGACATCGGAGACGATGTCGATGGTGAGGGGCGCATTGGTTTCGGTGGTCATGGTCCTGCATACCATAGCGCGGCGCCATCGAACCCCGAAAGAGGCACGGCATCGGGGCGGCCGATGGTCCTCCAGCGCGCCAGCCATTGGCTGCCCGAGTTATAGAAGGGCACGAGATAGAAGCCATTGACCAGGAGCCGGTCGAGGGCGTGGACCGCGGCGACGAAATCCTCGCGTGTCCTTGCGGCAAGAAGCGCCTGGATCATGCGGTCGACTGCGGGATCGGCGATGCCCGGATAGTTGCGCGTGCCCTCGGTCTCGCGTCCGGCGCTGCCGAAATAGAAATCCTGCTCATTGCCCGGCGACAACGAATTGTACCACATCACCGGAATCATATCGAAATCATAGGTGTCGAGCATGCGCTGGAACTGGGCCGAATCGACGGTCCTGATGCTCACCTGGATGCCGATCTGGCGCAGCGCCCGCTGATAGTGAAGCGCCACCTTCTCCTGTTCCTTGGAAAGGCAGGAGAGGGTGAAGGCGAAAGGCTCTCCCGTCGCCTGATTGACCAGCGCCCCGTCGCGGATCTGCCAGCCGGCCGCATTGAGCAGCGAAACGGCCTGGCGCAACATCTTGCGGTCGCGGCCGGTGCCATCGGTCTTGGGCAATTCGTAGGTTCCGGCGAGAATGGCGGGATCGATGCGCGCCGCATCGGCGCCCAGCAAGGCAAGCTCGCGTTCATCCGCCTTGTGGCCCAGATAGGACAGCTCGGAGCCCGAATAATAGCCCTGGGTGCGGCGGTAGAGATTGAAGAACAGGTTCTCGTTCAGCCACTCGAAGTCGAAGGCCTCGACGAGTGCGCGGCGCACGCGCGGATCGGCGAACAGGTTCTTGCGCGTATTGAAGGCAAGGCCCGTGGCGGGAGCCGGGGTGCGCTGCTCCAGGCTTTCGCGGATGAGCCGTCCGTCGGTGGCCGCCGGGAAGTCATAGGCTTGCGACCAGCGGCCGGGATCGGTCTCGATCCTGATATCGGCAAGGCCCTTCTTGAAGGCTTCGAAGGCCGAGTTGTTGTCGCGGAAATAGTCGATGCGCACTTCATCGAAATTCCACAGGCCGCGATTGAGCGGCACGTTCCTGCCCCAGTAATCGGGATTCTTCCGGAAGGAAACGCGCTCGCCGGGCCTGATCTCGGCGAGGAGGTAGGGGCCTGAGCCCATGATGGGATCGAGCGTCGATTCCTCGAAATTGCGCTTCTCCCAATAATGCTTCGGCAGGATCGGCATGAGGCCCATGATCAGCGGCAGCTCACGGTCGCCTTCATCCTGCGTCATGACGATGGTGCGGGCATCCGGGGTTTCGATGCGGCTGATCTTGGAATAATAGCTCTTGAAGCGGGGCAGGCCGTGGTCGCGCAGCGTCGCCAGCGAGAAGACGACATCGGCCGAGGTGACGGGCGTGCCATCGGAGAAACGCGCCTCAGGCCTGAGCACGAAAGTCATCCGCTTGCGGTCCTCGCTCACATCGATGCTTTGCGCGAGCAGGCCGTAGACGCTGAAGGCCTCGCCGTAATTGCGGGTCATCATGCTTTCGAAGACATAGGTGTTTACGTTCGCCGCCTTCTGACCCTTCACGATGAAGGGATTGACGCTGTCGAAACTGCCGGTGATCGCCTGGCGCAGGATGCCGCCTTGCGGGGCCAAGGGATTGGCATAGGGCAAATGGTCATAGTCGGCCGGCAGGGCAGGCTCGCCCTGCATGGCGAGGCCATGGCGCGGCTCGGCCGCTGCCGGCGCGACGCCAAAGAGCAATGGGATCGCCAGCAGGAGGCCGGAAAGCCAGATCTTGGTCACTTGTCGAGGTCCAAGCGATTCGTCCCGGATTGAGCGCAGAGATTGGGGATTGTGGTGGGAAACCGCCCTAAATAATGGCCGGCAGCGATTTTA
The DNA here is from genome assembly GCA_003576695.1 of Taklimakanibacter lacteus. Classification (GTDB taxonomy): domain Bacteria; phylum Pseudomonadota; class Alphaproteobacteria; order Rhizobiales; family Aestuariivirgaceae; genus Taklimakanibacter; species Taklimakanibacter lacteus. The sequence continues at coordinate 95,027 of QOZQ01000013.1, read as the reverse complement.
ATGTCTGCGTCCGCCGCGCAGCCGGTAAAGGCTCTTCTTGCTGTCGAAGCCTTCGAAGAATTCGCGGATCTGTGGGTGGCGCACCGGCTCGCCGGTGGCGTCGTCGAGCAGATTCTGCTCGGAAACATAGGCCACATACTCGCTTTCGTCATTCTCGGCGAAGAGATGATAGAAGGGCTGGTCCTTGCGCGGCCGGATGTCTTCCGGGATGGAAAGCCACCATTCCTCGGTGTTGTTGAAGACGGGATCGACGTCGAAAATCACGCCGCGGAACGGGAACAAACGGTGCTTGACCACTTGCCCGATGCGGAACTTTGCCAGAGGAATTTCGCCCGTCATGCCATCTTGATGACAAGCCTTTGCCCGGAAGGCAAGAGGGCAGTAAGCCGCTTGTTGAAAAGGGAATTCCATCCCATAGACTGGGGCCTCAGGGGGTGCATTTGGCTGAAATTCTCGATCTTGCCTTGCCGTTCTTCGGTCTCGTGGCGCTTGGCGTCGCCGCCGCCCGCATCTGGTCGGTCAGCGACCAGGGGCTTGCCTGGCTCAACATCTTTCTCATCTGGTTCGCGCTGCCGGCCCTGATCTTCCTGGTGGTGGCGGCGGCGCCGTTCGAGAAGCTCATCGACTGGCCGTATGTTGCCGCGACGACATCGGCGACGGCGACGGCCTTCATGTTCGTCTTTCTCATTTCCTGGCGGCTCCTCGGCGTGGCGTTCAAGGTGGCGGTATTGCAGGGCACGGCCGGCAGCTATGGCAATGTCGGCTATATGGGCCTGCCCCTTGCGGTGGCCTTCTTCGGGCCGGAGGCGGCCGTCCCTGCGGCGCTCGTCTTCTGCTTCGACTGCACGCTGCAATTCACGCTGACGGCCTTCCTCGCGACGCTTGGCCATGAGCGCAACGAGGATGCCCATTGGGGCGAGATCGCGCTCAGCATCGTGAAGCAGGTGCTCGGCCATCCCTTCATTGTCGCGACCATCCTGGGCGGCATCGCGTCGGCCTTCCACTTCAAGGCGCCGGGCGCGCTCGGCGCCATCCTCACCATGCTGATGAATTCGGCGGGACCGGTGGCGCTGTTCGCGCTCGGCGTCACGGTGGGGGCCCGCCAGTTCGGCGGCATCGGGCGGGAAATGCCGCTGGTCGCCGGCATGAAGACCGTCATCCAGCCGATGCTCGCTTTTGCCGCGCTCAGCCTCTTCGTGCCCGGCCTCGATCCCTTGTGGCGCGACGTCGCGCTGATGATGGCGGCGCTCCCGACGGCATCCAACGCGTTCCTCCTGGCGAGCCAGTACAAGGCCTATATCGAAGGCTCTTCGACCGCGGTCTTGGTCACGACCATGATATCGGCGGTTACCATTCCAATCCTGATCTATGTCATCCAGGCCGGCTGGATCTAGAAAACAGCAGATCCTTCGCGATACCGTCGACGCGCGCCTCGCCGCACAGCCCCATCACGCGGTCGATCTCACGCCGGTAGATATCAAGCATATGCACAACGCCGGCTTCGCCAGCGACCGCAAGGGCCCATAGAACCGGCCTCCCGACGAGACAGGCCTTTGCGCCCAGGGCCAACGCCTTGACGACGTCGCTGCCGCGCCGGATGCCGCCGTCGATGAGAATGGGAACCCGGCCTTCGACGGCTGCAACCACCTGCGGCAGGACATCGATCGTCGCCGGCGCGCCATCGAGCTGGCGGCCGCCATGATTGGAGACGATCAGGCCATCGATGCCATGGTCCAGGGCCTGGCGCGCTTCCTCGGGATGGAGAATGCCCTTCAGGATCAGCGGTCCGGTCCAGAGCCGGCGCAACTCGTCGACATCGCGCCAGGACATTGCGGGATCGAGAAGCGAGCCCATGCGACCGGCCAGGGTGCTTATATCGGCGGTCTCGTTCGGCCTTACATAGTTGCCGAAGGTGATGTTGGGGATCTCGCGGCGCATGCGCCACAGCCACTGCGCTTTGAGCGCCATGCCGGCAATGCCTGTGGCACCGAAACGCGGCGGTATGGCGAAGCCGTTGCGGATATCGCGCTCGCGGTTGCCGAGGAGCTGGTTGTCGATCGTCAGCACCAGCGCGTCATAACCCGCCTTGGCGGCACGCTCGGCAAGCTCGCGCGTGAAGCCCCGGTCCTTGTAGATGAAGACCTGCATCCAGCGGGGCGAGGTCCCGCTGGCGGCCACTTTCTCAAGCGGCACCACCGAGCCGTGGCTCAGGCAGAAGCCGGTGCCGGCCTTGCCCGCGGCGCGCGCCAGGCAACCCTCGCCATCCGGCCAGAACAGCCCGGCAAGGCCGGTCGGGCCGAGCAGGATCGGAAGGCTCAACGGCTTGCCGAAGAGTGATACCGACAGGTCGCGGTCCGCCGGGCCGGACAAGGGGCGGGGCAGCAATTCGATGCCATCGAAGGCCGCTTCATTGCGCCGGAGCGTATATTCCTTCTCGGCACCGCCATCGGCGAAATCGAAGATCGGCTTCGGCAAAGCGGCCCGCGCCAGCGACCGCAACGCTTCGATATTGTAAGCGCGGCGTTGCCATGCCGGTTGCGGCGCCGTCATGAGATACGGTCGAGACGATAGAAGTCGGCCGCGTTGTCGCGGAAGAGCTTGCGCTTCTCTTCCCGTGTCGCGCCATCGACCACCCAGTCGACGATCTCCACCCATTGCGGATAGGTGGCGGCAAGCTCCAGCACATGCCAGTCGCCGCCATACATCACGCGGTCGAAGCCGAAGGTCTCTATCGCATGAGCGATATAGGGCTTGAGCTGCTCACGGGTCCAGTTCCGGTGATCGGCTTCGGTCGCGACGCCCGATATCTTGCAATGGACATTGGGCAGAGCGGCAAGCTCCTTCAGATGCTGGCGCCAGGGATCGACGAGGCCGGCCTTGATGCCGGGCTTTCCTATGTGATCGAGCACGAAGCGAACTTCCGGACACTGACGAACCATCTTGATCGTATTCGGCAACTGATGATGGAAGATGCAGATGTCGAAAGCGATGTCATGGGGCGCCAGCAGCTTCAGGCCGGCGATGAAATCGGGGCGGATGCAGAAATCGGGATCGCCCTGGTTCTGGATGAGGCGACGCACGGCGCGCAGCGGCTTGTGGTGGCGCAGGCGGTCGAGGTCGCCCGCGACCGCCTTGCCGCGCTCGAGCGGCAGGCAGGCGACCATGCCGGCAAGCCGTTTGTCCGCTTGCGCGAGCCCGGAGATCCAGGCGGCTTCGTCGAGATGCTGGGGAAAGTCGACATCGACCTCGACAAAGACGAAGCGGTCGATCTTCACGGGCGCCGCGGCGGCGATGAAATCGGCGGGCAGGACCTGGCGGCCAAGCGAAGGCGCGTTCTTCGTCCAGGCATAGCCGAGGCGCTTCGGATCGGTCAGGTGGACATGGCTGTCGATGATCGGAAAATCTGGCACGTGTGTCCTCCCTTGGCCTGCGTTGAGTCTTAGTGGGACGCGCAGGCGAGGACAAGATCGCGGGTTTGCTTGCGCATCGGGTTATCCGAAAACCGCTTCGCACTTTTCGGCCCGATGCTCTAGGATTGCACCGCGCGACCAAGCCCCGCCGACATCGCAAAGCGGCGCAGCGGGCCGAAAGAGGAAAGGGCCGCAAGGCCCGCCGCGCGGCCGGCTTCCAGCGGTAGGAAGCCCGACAGCAGCGAACGGTTCATCAGGTCGATCATGGTCTGGCGCGGGCGCACATCGCGCTGCCGGCGGCGATCATAATCGCCCAGCACCTTGGGCGACGCGATATCCTCGCCGGCCTCGCGCGCGGCGGAAGCCAGGGCAATCGCCTCCGCCGCATCGCGCAGCGACATGTTCAGGCCCTGGGCGCCAATGGGCGGCACGACATGGGCGGTCTCGCCGATCAGCATCACCCGGTCTCTGGCGAAGATCTCGGCGCGGGCGCCCGACATCGGGAAGGACTGGCGCGGTCCCACATCGCTGATGCGGCCAAGCTCGCCATGGCTTGATGCCTGGATTTCCGCAGCGAGGCTCGCATCATCCAGCGTCATGAGGGCCTGGGCGCGGGCAGGGGTCTCCATCCAGACCAGGGAGGAGCGTTGTCCCGGCAAGGGAACAGTGGTGAAGGGGCCGGCCGGCTTGTGATACTCGCACGAGACATCGCGATGGGGGTGCGAATGCGCGAAGCTCACCGCAATGGCGCTCTGGTCGTAAGTCCAGGAAATGGTGTTTATGCCGATGGCGCGGCGCAGAAGGGAATTGCGCCCGTCGGCGGCGAGAGCGAGCCTGGCGGAAAGCAACGCGCCATTGCCAAGAGAGAGGGTGGCCTTGTCCCCTTGCACCGCAAAGCCCGCCACGCTGTCGCGGAAAAACCGGACGCCGAGCGCTTCGGCCCGAGCTTCGAGCGCGGGCTTCAGCACAACCAGAGGGATGTTCCAGCCGAAAGCCTCCAGCCCCAGCTCGCGCGCGGCGAAAGTGAGCTCGGGTGCGGAAATCAGCGATCCCGTATCGTCGATCAGGCGCAGCTTGCGCAAAGGCGCCGTCATGTCCTTGAGCGCGCCCGGCCACAGGCCGCACTCCGCCAATACGGCGAGCGAGGGCATCATCAGGGCGACAGTGCGCGGATCGGGTCGTTCCGCTTGCGGCCCGGTGATCATGGCGGTTGTAAATCCCCTGGCCGCGGCCAGGCAAGCAGCGACCAGCCCCGCCGGACCCGCCCCCACGACCGCCACGTCAAAATCGGTATCAGACATAAGGACACAATGCGGATTGTCCTTAGGGGCTTCAAGAGCGAGCGGTGTCGCGGTAGCTTCAGGCATGGAATTGATCCTGAGGCAATCGGCGGACCGGCCACGGCTTTTCATGGCGCTGTGCCTTGGCGTGATCATCGCGGTGTCCTGCCTCTATCTCTGGATGGCGGCGGGCGCCTCGGTCGCGGGTCTCATCGCCGCGCTGTGCAGCCCGTCGCGCGGCACCGGTTTCGCAGAATTCGCCGGCATGTGGCTCGCCATGACGCTGGCGATGATGATCCCTTCAGCGCTTCCCATGATATCGACCTATCTCGACATCGCCGAGGCCGCCAAAGAAAAATCCATGGCCATCGTGTCGCCCCTGGTGCTGACGGCAGGCTATGGCGTGGTGTGGATCGCCTTCGCCATGACGGCAGCCATCGCCCAATGGAGCCTCGTCGCCTCGGGTCATTCGGGGGTTGTGGAAGGAAGGCTCGCCGGCCTCGTTCTCATCGGCGCTGGCGTCTACCAGTTCAGCGGCCTGAAACAGGCCTGTCTCAGCAAGTGCCACATGCCGATGCCCTACTTCCTGGCGCATTGGACCGATCGCATCCGCGGCATTTTCCGCATGGGCGTGGCGCAGGGCGTGAACTGCTTCGGCTGCTGCTGGGCCCTGATGATGCTGGGCTTCGTCGCGGGCCTCATGAATGTGGCCTGGATGGGCGCGGTCGGCGTGCTCATGGTGCTCGAAAAAACCCTGCCGCAGCCCAAAGCACTGTCCTACGGGCTCGGCGCCGGCCTGATCGGCGCCGGTATCTGCATGATTGTTGTCTAGGAGAAATCGATGGCGCGTGAGCCGTGGCATATCAAAGGTGAGTTGATGCTGTCGTGCAATTGCACGGTGTTCTGCCCCTGCGTCCTGTCACTCGGAAAACATCCGCCTACGGAAGGATATTGCCAGACCTGGGGCGGGGTCAGGATCGATGACGGGAAGTTCGGCGATGTCAGCCTGTCGGGGATCGCGATGGGCCTCATCATCGAGATCCCGGGCCAGATGAGCCGCGGCAACTGGAGTGCTGGGGTCTATATCGACAACAAGGCGGATATCTACCAGGTCAAGGCGCTGACCCGCATCATGACGGGCCAGGCGGGCGGCACGACGCATCTTCTCTCCATCCTGGTCGGCCGGTTCCTCGGCGTGTGGCAGGAGGATGTGCGCTATGAGGTCGAGGGCGATGTCAGGCGCTTCACCATCCCCAAGATCATCGAGGGCGAGATCGCGCCTGTCGCCGGCAAGCAGGCCGGCCAGCCGACTGTCATCGAGAACAGCCAGTACTGGATCGGGCCGCAGATCATCGTGGCGCAGGCGCTCAAGAGCCGGTTCCGCGGCCATGGCCGCAACTGGGATTTCAAAGGCCGCTCGGCCGAGATCTGCGCGCTCGATTGGAAGGGCCCCTGATCACCGGTCCTGCAGCGCGAGGCGGATGCCCAAGGCGCAATAGATGCCGCCGACCACCTTGCCTTGCCATTTGAGCACCAGCGGGTTGCGGCGCAGAAAGCTGCCGAGGCCGCCCGCGGCCAGCGCGAAGACCACGGTGCTGACCAGCCCCAGAAGCACGAAGATGAGACCGAGGATGGTCAGCTGGAGCATGACCATTCCGTTCTCGGGATGCACGAACTGGGGAAGGAAGGCCAGGAAGAAGAGCGCCGTCTTGGGGTTGAGGATCTCGGTGAGGACGGCCTGCCGGAAGGCCGTGCCCGCGCTGATGGGCAAGGTGCGGATGACGATGTCCGCGGGCGCTCGTTCAAGGATCGCACGGATGCCGAGATAGACGAGATAGGCGGCGCCCACATATTTGATGATGCTGAACATGAGGGCCGAGGCGGCGATGATGGCCGAGATGCCGACAATCGCCATGAAGGTGTGGATGACATCGCCCGCCGCGATCCCCGCACCCGTGGCAATGCCCACCCTGGTGCCCGAGCTCGTCGCGCGGGCGATGGTGAGGAGGGTGGCAGGGCCCGGAATGAACACGAAGCCGAGCACGATCGCGACATAGGTCACCAATGTTGCGGGATCGATCATTGCCGTTCCTTTCGATTCGCTCAGGCCGCCTTCAGCGCTGTCGCCTGCATGGAGGGACGGTCTGAGAAAGCGTCATGGAAGGCCTGAAGCTTCGGCCGGTCGGTGCGCCATTGCCAGTCGGGGATGCGGAAATCGATATAGGACAGGGCAACCGCGACCGCGATCGTGCCGGCCGTCACCTCGGCCAGGTCCTTTATCCAGTTCTTCTCGATGTCGTCGAATTCGGCGGCGACCCTCAGTCTCTGGCGGTCCATCCATTCGCGCCATTGCAGGCCCTGCGGTCGAACCGCCGTCTCATAGCGCCAGGCGACGCCGGCTTCGGCAATGGCCTGACCCAGCGCCGCCAGGGTCAAGACGCGAAAGCGCTTTACCCCGTCATCGGGAATGAGCGTCTTGTTGCCGGAGACGTGACAGAGATATTCGATGATGACGCGCGAATCATAGAGCGGGTGGTTATGGTCGGTGACCAGCACCGGCACCTTGCCGACCGGCGACACAGCCGCGAGGCCGGCATTGACCGTGGTGGGATCCACCCTTGATATATCACGCTGGATTTTCGTCCCCAGCCCCACTTCGTGGGCGGTGACCAGGCACATGCGGACAAATGGGGAAAGAGTATCGCCATGAAGTTTCATGGCCGTCATCTTACCGTGGCTCCGGCGCTTATGTTAAGAGGGCACCTCGACCCAAGCTGAGAGTTTCTGTGACATGGCGACATCGCCGATCTTCAAGGCCCCGGATCCGACCATTGCGAAGCTGAAGGAAGTCCTGGCGCTGGTCGGCCGTCGCGATTTCGGGGCGGCGGAAGCGCTGGCGCGCAAGCTCCAGCAAAGCCAGCCCGATCACGCCGATGCCAATAATGTCCTGGGCATCGTGCTGCTCAGCCGAAAGAATGCCGGGGCCGCCGTCAAATTTCTCGAGCACGCCGTTCGCAAGCAGCCGGACAATGCCGTCTATCTCAACAATCTCGGCTGCGCCTATCTCGATCTCGGCGTGATCGAGCTGGCCCAGGCGCCGCTCAGCAAGGCGCTCAAGATCAATCCCGGGCTTACGAAGACCTTATGGCTCCTGGGGGAGTTCTACCGCCAGGGCGGCAAGCCGGAGATGGCCTTGCCCTATCATGAAAAGGCATGCCGCAACGAACCGCAAAATTCCGACTACAAATGGGCGCTGGGTAAGACCTTCGAGATGCTCGGGCGTTCGCAAGAGGCGAGCGCTATCTTCCTGGCGCTGCGCGAGCATCCCCAGATCGGCGACCAGGCGCTCTACCGGCTGGCCGTCAATGACAAGCACGATCTCGCCTCACCCTTGCTGGCCGAGATCGAGACGAAGCTCTCCTCCGGGCCGCGGCCGCCGCGGGCATTGAGCGCCCTGCACAACGGCGCCGGCAAGATCCGCGAGCAGAATGGCGATTTCAGCGGGGCATTCGAGCATTTCATCAAGGCCAATGAGGCGGACCCGGTGCCCTTCGACATCGCCCGCTACCGGGCGTGGGTTGACGGCGTGATCGCGACCTTCACGCCGGAACTCCTTGCCGCGCAGCAAGTCGGCAGCAGCAGCGACATTCCCGTCTTTGTCGTGGGCATGCCGAGGTCCGGAACGACGCTTGTCGAGCAGATCATCGCCCGCCATCCGCAAGCGGCGGGAGCAGGGGAGCTGGACCGCATCTGGAAGTTCGGACGCTGGCTTGGCTATCATGACGATGCGGGGAAGTTCATTCGCCAGTTCGATGCCAAGCCGGCGGCAGAGAAAGCGGCGCTCGCCGAGCAATATATTCGCCTGCTCAGATTCTTCGCGCCGGATGCCCGCCGCGTCGTCGACAAGCTGCCGCATAATTTCGAGCTGCTGGGGTTGATCGCGCTGCTGTTTCCCAAGTCGCGCATCGTCCATATGCGGCGCAATGCCGTCGATACCTGCCTGTCCTGCTTCCAGAACACGCTCAACGCCCAGCATGGCTATAGCCGCAATCTCACGACGCTCGGGCTCTATTACCGCGAATATGCGCGGCTGATGGAGCATTGGCGGCGCGTTCTGCCGGTCAAGTTCATCGATGTCGACTATGAGAGCCTGACGCGGGATTTCGAGGCCGAGGCGCGGCGCCTTATCGATTTCCTCGGGCTGGACTGGGATCCCGCCTGTCTCAGCTTCCATGAAGGGACCTCAGGCGTGCGGACCTTCAGCCGCAACCAGGTGCGCAACCCGATCTATCAGAGTTCGGTCGGCCGCTGGCGGCGCTATGAGGCGCAGCTTGGTCCTCTGGTCGCCGCGCTCGGCGACCTCGCTCAATAGATCCTGGCTGGCCGGGTCAAGGGCCTAGGGCGTGATGGCTTCACGTCGAGTCGCCATCACGTGTTCACCGGTGAAAAAACGACCGGTTTATTGACAAGCATAGGGAGTGTTTCCTCGGCCTCGGCGGCCTTGTCAGAGGGCCGGATACAGGGATTTGCAGGGAATTACAGGGAAAAAAGAAAAATCAGATTCGCCTCGAGCAAGTTCAATGAGTTAGCGTCCGTTTCGCTGCCGGAGCAGGGAATTTACGACCTCGGATCAGCGCGTGGCCGACAAGGTCTATAATCCTGTAGGAACGAGTGACAAAGCTTCCAGCCTGATATTTCCCAATTTCACGAGACTGGCCCATGATTGCAAGGGGCTGTCCGGCGGCCCTCACGCCTTGCGAAACACTTCGGTCAGCGGCAGCACGCATCAGTCCACCGTGGAATTTTCCAAATCGCACGGTTCAGTCCGCAACCGCAAGGCTCTAGTCTAGCCATGAAAAAAGCCCGGCGCGTGCGCCGGGCTTGGAAGGTGGCCGTCCAGGGAGATCTATTTCGCACCTGGCTGCGGGACGAGCCTCAGATAGGGCTTGAGGGTTTTCCAGCCGCCGGGGAATTTCTCCTTGGCGGCCTCATCGGAAACCGAGGCGAGGATGATGACGTCTTCGCCTTGCTTCCAGTTGGCAGGGGTCGCGACGGATTTGGTCGCGGTGAGCTGGAGCGAGTCGATGACGCGCAGCACCTCATCGAAATTGCGCCCCGTCGACATCGGATAGGTGATGATGAGCTTGATCTTCTTGTCGGGACCGATGACGAAGACATTGCGTACCGTCGCATTGTCGGCGGCGGTGCGGCCCTTGGCGTTACCGGTCGCATTGGGATGGATCATGCCATAGAGCTTGGCCACGGTGAGATCGGGATCGCCGATCATCGGATAGCTTACCGCAGCACCGGTCACGTCCTTGATGTCGTTCTTCCAGCGCTGATGGTCCTCGACGGAATCGACCGAGATGCCGATGAGCTTGGTGTTGCGCTTGTCGAATTCATGCTTCATGCGCGCCATGGCGCCGAGCTCGGTGGTGCAGACGGGGGTGAAATCCTTCGGATGCGAGAAGAAGACCACCCAGCCATTGCCGATATAATCGTGGAATTTGACGCGGCCTTCCGTAGTGTCCGCTTCGAAATCCGGCGCGACATCGCCAAGTTGAAGTGCCATGCTAACCTCCGTTTGCGCTCTTTTCGTCTTTATAGCCGAACGTTTGTTCGTAATAAAGAACAATGTGAGGACCCCTCATCGGTAAAATAAGATGGGTTTCTTCCATGTGCAAATCAGTTCAGTTTGAGAAGAAGAAGAGGAATTCTCATGCGCTTCATCCTGGCTGTTCCGCTCATCGCCGTCGTTATGGTCGTCTATGCGGCTTTCATTTACACGGCGCTGGCTGTGAATCCCAACCTTTCATCGGGTTCTCTCTTTTATGATACGACGCTGCCCTCCGAAGCCGAATTTTTCCTGACTTTCGGCGATGTTCTGGTGCTTCTGGGGCTGGTTGCATTTTTCTTCGAAGTCATCAAAGCAGCAAGGCTGGGGCCAGGCACGGTCGTCGACCATATGCTTTCGACTGTCACCTTCGTCATCGCCCTGGTTGTCTTTCTTCTTGTTCCGCTTTTCGGCACGGCATCTTTCCTGATTCTTACCGTAATGGCTTTCATCGATGTGGTCGCGGGTTTTACGATCTCGATCTTCTCGGCGCGGCGCGATTACTCGGTAAACCGCGACGGATTTTAGGAGATGGGGTTTGACCGGCGGCTCGCCCGCGAGATCGGCCTGACGCGGCAGGAGACGGAGATCTTCAGCAAGCTGAAGACGCCGGAGATCATCCAGGATTTCATCACCGGCATGGCGAGCAATGCCGAGCCCGATGGCGATACCTGCTATTCGGTGCGCGTTGCGCTGCGCAAGAATTGCTGCCATTGCATCGAGGGCGCCTTTGTCGCCGCCTGCGCCCTCATGCTGCGGGGTGCGCCGGCACTTCTCATGGATTTCCAGGCGGATGGCGATGACGACCACGTGCTGGCGCTGTTCAAGCGCGGCCGCTACTGGGGCGCCATCTCCAAGAGCAACTCCATCTGGCTCAGATGGCGCGATCCCGTCTATCGCACGCCGCGCGAGCTCGCCATGTCCTATTTCCACGAATACATACTGGGACCGAAGAAGAGCCTGAGACGCGTGTCACGGCCCTTCGACGTCGGCGCCTACCGGCCCGAAGACTGGATCACCGCGGAAGAGGATTGCTGGAACATGGCCGGCGAGCTTGATCGCTCGCCGCATATCACGCTCATCACCGCCGCCCAGTCGCGCCGGCTCAAGCTGCGCGATCAATTCGAGACCTATGCCGACACGATCAAGGAATATGGAGCGGACGGGAAGAAGTTGGGCCAAGCTGCGCGCAGCATGCGAACAGGGTAAGCACTCATGTTAAGCTCACAGTTCAGCTACTTTCTTGGACCAGAAGATGTGGAATCCGTGGAAGAGGTCATAAAGAAGGATGGTCGGTTTCGATTTATCTATCAAACCCTCTATTCACCGAATGTTTCTCTGTCCGAGGCAGTGCCACCGATACAGAAGGGCCAATCAATGCTCTTTTTGATGCTTGTGCGCCCCGGAGACGAGGGGCGGACAGGTCTGAAATACATCGAGACTCAGGGATATTATCTACTCGATCCGATGATTGGTTACGTGCTCGAATATGGGCGCTGCTTTTTTGATGGCAAGCTCATTTGCCACAACAGAATGTGTTTCTTTGCGACCGGCGGCATCAAGGATGGAAAACATCGATACAAGGATGAAGCTTTCATCAAGGATGCTCGTGGCCTTTTTCGCAAAGTCAAAAGGACGCTGACCCTCCTTGAAAATGGCTGGTATGCCGGACGACAGGCCATTGAGTTACGGAAGCGCGGTGTAGAGTTTGATTTTATAAACTACGGCAGAGGCCAACTCAGGCCTTGATCCTTTCGCCCTTGGGATCATAGAAGCTCTGCAGTTGCACATTGGCGGGATGGCGCTGCCAGGCGATCTCGACTTCCCATTTTCCGGCCTCGATCCATTCCTTGCTGACCCCCGCCTCGTGCTTCACATAGCCCATGCCGAGGGAGGCGTTGATGCGGTGCCCCCAGGCGCCCGAGGTGGTCGAGCCGACGATGACGCCATCGCGATAGATCGGCTCCTCGTGATACATCAAGGGCGCCTTGTCGCTGCCATCGGCAAGCGCCAGGCACACCATGCGCTTGGGCTGGACCTTGCGCTCGCGCTGCTTGGCCAGCGCCTTCTTGCCGATGAAGCCGCCTTTCTTGTCCCAGGCGACGACGAAGCCGAGGCCGGCCTCGACCGGCGTGTCCTCGTCGGAAATATCGTGGCCCCAATGGCGATAGGCCTTCTCGACCCGGCAATTGTTCATCGTATGCATGCCGGCCAGCGTCAGGCCGAAATCGGCGCCCGCTTCGAGGATGCGCTCGAAGACATGGCTCGCGAATTCGGTCGGGATATAGAGCTCCCAGCCGAGCTCGCCGACATAGGTGATGCGGCTTGCATGGACGCGGGCATAGCCGATCTCCATCTCCTTCGATGTTCCGAAGGGGAAGGCCTCAGTGGACAAATCCATGCCAGAGAGCTTCTGCAGCAGCGGGCGGCTGTTGGGCCCCATCAGCGCGAACATCGGCAGGCCGGATGTGACATCGGTCGCGATGCACTGCGCATCGTCCGGCGTATTCGCCTTGAGCCAGGCGAAATCGCGGGTCTGCGGAGCGCAGCCGGTGACGATCATGAACTTGTCGGAGGCCAGCCTTGTGACGGTGAGGTCGGCCTCGATGCCGCCGCGGTCGTTGCACCATTGCGTATAGACGATGCGGCCATCCTCGACATCGACGTCGTTGGCCGAGATCTTGTTCAGGACCTTCACCGCGTCCTTGCCCTGGACGAGATATTTGGAGAAGCTCGACTGGTCGAAGAAAGCGACCTTCGACTGAAGCGCCTTGGCTTCGGCATCGGCATAGGGCCACCAGTTCTGCCGGCCATAGGAATATTCGTATTTGGGCTCCACGCCGCGCGGCGCATACCAGTTGGGCCGCTCCCAGCCATTCACTTCACCCATGCAGGCGCCGAAGGAGACGAGCTTGTCATGAATGGCGGAGCGCCTGACGCCGCGCGCCGTCTCGACCTGGCGGTAGGGCCAGTGCATCGCATAGAGGAGGCCAAGGCTTTCGACGGTGCGGTCATGCACATATTTGCGGACCGACTGGAAGGGATGGATGCGGCGGATATCGACACCGTTCACATCCATCGGCGGATGGCCGTTCTTGATCCATTGCGACAAAACGAGGCCGGCGCCGCCCGATGACTGGATGCCGATCGAGTTGAAGCCGGTCGCGACATAGAGGTCCTTAACCTCGGGCGCCTCGCCCAGATAATAGCGATCGTCGGGCGTGAAGCTCTCGGGCCCATTGAAGAAGAGGGCGATGCCCGCCGTCTCGAGCAAGGGCACGCGCTGCACGGCATCATTGAGGATGGGCTCGAAATGATCCATGTCCTCGGGCAGCGTCTCGAAGGAATGATCTTCGGCGATGCCGTCGGTGCCCCAGGGCTTGGCGACAGGCTCGAAGGCGCCGATCAGCAGCTTGCCGGCATCTTCCTTGTAATAGGTGCATTCATCCGGCACGCGCACCACCGGCATATTGCGCGGCAATTCCTCGATCGGCTCGGTGACGATATAGAAATGCTCGGCCGCATGCAGCGGGATGTTGACGCCGATGGAACGGCCGATCTCGCGCGACCACATGCCGGCGGCAATGACGACCTTGTCGGCACGGATCGTGCCATCGGTGGTCTCGACGCCAATGGCCTTGCCGTCCTTCACCAGGATGCGGGTGACCTTGCTGTTCTCGAATATCCTGGCGCCGTTCATGCGGGCGCCGGCGGCCAGCGCCTGGGTGACGTCGATCGGGTTGACCTGGCCATCCTTGGGCAGGAACACGCCGCCCACGGCGCCTTTCAGATTATAGTGGGGCAGACGCTCCTGGATCTCGTCCACCGAAATCACATTCACCTCGAGGCCGAAGCTCTTGGCCATCGAGGCGCCGCGCGTCAGCTCCTCGAGCCGGCCTTCGGTCAAGGCGACGGATACCGAGCCGTTCTGCTTGAAGCCGGTGGCCTGGCCGGTTTCCTTCTCCAGCCCCTCGAACAGGCCGGTCGTGTATTTGGCAAGCTCGGTCAGGTTGCGCGAGGCGCGCAGCTGACCGACGAGACCCGCCGCATGCCAGGTGGTGCCGCAGGTGAGCTGCTTGCGCTCCAGCAATACGGTGTTCTTGATGCCGAGCTTGGCCAGGTGATAGGCGATCGACGTGCCGACGATGCCGCCCCCGACAATGACGACATCGGCGCGGGCGGGGAGGGATTTCGACATGGAGGAACCTGCGGGGCTAGGGGAAGACTCGGGGCGGCACCCTAACGGGGTAAGTCCGGAAAATGAAGGTTAGTCCTTTTCGAGGGGCTGCGGCAGAATCTCACCAGCGGCGCTCCGGGTTGCGGGCCTAGGACAGGCTGCTACAGTACCGGAAACATTCATAGAATTCGCCCGCCCGGGGTTCGCATCCGCGCATGACCGACAGAAAGATCGCCTTCATCACCGGCGCCACCGGACAAGACGGCGCCTATCTCATTGAGCTATTGCTGACCAAGGGCTATGAGGTCCATGGCATCAAGCGGCGGTCGTCGTCCTTCAATACCGGGCGGATCGACCGTTTCCTGCGGGCTGCCGCGGAAACCGGCATGCCTTTCCATCTCCATCATGGCGACATGACGGACACGACCAATCTGGTGCGCCTCCTTGCCGAGATCCGACCCGACGAGATCTACAATCTCGCCGGCCAAAGCCATGTGCGCGTGTCCTTCGAGATGCCGGAATATACGGCCGATGTGAACGCGATCGGAACCTTGCGGCTGCTCGAGGCGATGCGCCTTTTGCGGCTCGAGCGGACGGCGCGCTTCTATCAGGCGGCCACTTCGGAGCTCTATGGCAATGCGATCGAGGCTCCCCAGAACGAGAAGACGCCGTTCCGGCCGCGCAGCCCCTATGGCATCGCCAAGCTCTATGGTTACTGGACGACCGTGAATTATCGCGAGGCCTATGGTTTCCATGCCTCGAACGGCATTCTCTTCAATCATGAAAGCCCGCTGCGCGGCGAAACCTTCGTCACCCGCAAGGTGACGCGCGGCGTTGCCGCCATCGAACACGGCTTCATCGCATCGCTGGCCGTCGGCAATCTCGACGCCGAGCGGGACTGGGGACATGCCCGCGACTATGTCGAAGGCATGTGGCGGATGCTCCAGCAGGCGACGCCCGACGATTATGTTCTGGCCACCGGGCGCAAGCATTCAGTGCGCTTTCTCATCGAGCTGGCTTTCGCCCAGACGGGCCGCAAGATCGTCTGGGACGGCGGCGGCGTCGATGAAACCGGCCGCGATGCGAAGAGCGGGCAGATATTGGTGCGGATCGATCCGCGCTATTTCCGTCCCGCGGAAGTCGATCTGCTGGTCGGCGATGCGAGCAAGGCCCGGCAGAAGCTCGGCTGGGCGCATGTGACGAGCTTCGAGGCGATGATCGCGGAAATGGTGGCTGCCGACCTCAAGACGGTGGCGCGCGAATACCGGGACGAAACCTATTCATGAGCGGGAACCCGACATTCGATCTCCGGGACAAGCGCGTCTTCGTGGCGGGGCATCGCGGCATGGTGGGAAGCGCCGTCCTGCGCCGGCTGGCCCGTGAAGACTGCGCGATCCTGACCGCCGGGCGCGCCGAGCTTGATCTGCGGCGCCAGCTCGAAGTCGAGGCGTGGATCAAGCGCAATCGCCCTAATGCGGTATTCGTATGCGCGGCGACGGTGGGCGGCATTCTCGCCAATGACAGCCGGCCGGTCGACTTCCTCTATGACAATCTCCTGATCGAGGCGAACCTGATAAGGGCGGCGCATGAGGCGGGTGTCGCCAAGCTCCTGTTCCTCGGATCATCCTGCATCTATCCCAAATTGGCGCCGCAACCGATCAGCGAGGACATGCTTCTGACCGCAGCGCTCGAGCCGACCAATCAATGGTATGCTGTCGCCAAGATCGCCGGCATCAAATTGTGCGAAGCCTATCGCCGCCAGCATGGGGCCGATTTCATTTCAGCTATCCCTGCCAATCTCTATGGGCCGGAGGACAATTTCGATCTTTCCACCAGCCATGTCGTGCCCGCGCTGATCCGCAAGACCCATGAAGCCAAGCGCACCGGGGCAGGCACGGTCGAAGTCTGGGGCAGCGGGAAGCCAAGGCGCGAGTTTCTCCATGTCGATGACCTCGCCGACGCGCTCGTCTTCCTCATGCGGCATTATTCGGCCGAGAGGCCCATCAATGTCGGGACGGGCCAGGACCTGACGATCGCGGAGCTGGCCCAACAGATCTGCCGGACGGTCGGCTTCACGGGTAAGCTCGCTTTCGATGCAAGCAAGCCTGACGGCACACCCCGGAAATTGCTGGATGTCTCGGCGCTGACAGGGCTCGGCTGGCGGGCCTCGACCAGCCTCGAGGCTGGGCTGGCGACCAGCTATGACTGGTTCCAGCGCAATGTCCGCTGACAATCACCCCTGATCCCGCGCCACTTTACCACTTTCCCATAGCCAGGCTTTCCACTAAGAAGTGTTCGGAATTCAGAACAGACTGGTTTTTGCATGTATAAGGGCGATATCCCCCCGGCCGAGGCCCACAAGCGGCTGGCCTCAAATTCCAATGCCGTGCTGATCGATGTCAGGACCGAGCCCGAATGGGCCTTTGTCGGCGTGCCGGCGGTCGACCGGCTGATCCGGCTGTCCTGGCAGGCCTATCCGCAGATGCAGGTCAATGGTGACTTCGTGAAGCAGATCGAGGACTCAGGCATCGGCAAGGACGCTGAAATCCTGTGCATCTGCCGCTCGGGCGCGCGCTCGGCCAATGCCGCGACCGCCCTCACCAAGGCCGGCTTCACCAACTGCTGGAATGTGGCGCAAGGCTTCGAAGGCGACCGCGACGGCCAGGGCCATCGCGGCACCGTCGGCGGCTGGAAGGCGGCCGGGCTGCCCTGGATCCAAAGCTGATGAAAAAAGACGTCAAATCCTCTTCCCCCGCGCGCTGGGGCGAGAACACCAAGCTGGTGCGGGGCGGCCTCGACCGCTCGCCCCATGGCGAGACCTCGGAAGCGCTCTTCCTCAATTCGGGCTTCGTCTATGACGAGCCGGAAACCGCCGAGAAGCGCTTCGCCGGCGAGGATGACGGCTATGTCTATGGCCGCTACGGCAATCCCACCGTATCGATGTTCGAGGAGCGCCTCAGGCTGCTGGAAGGTGCGGAAGCCTGCTATGCGCTCGCTTCCGGCATGGCGTCGGTGTTCGGCGCGCTCGCCTGCCAGCTCAGGGCCGGCGATCATCTGGTGGCCTCGAAGGCGCTGTTCGGCTCATGCTACCAGATCGTCACCAATATCCTGCCGCGCTTCGGCATCCGCTACACGCTGGTCGACGGCTCCGACCTCGCGGCCTGGAAGCAGGCAATCACGCCGGACACGAAATGCGTTTTCCTCGAGACGCCGTCCAACCCGACGCTGGAAGTGATCGATCTCGCCGCGGTATGCGAGATCGCCAGGCGTGTCGGCGCCTCGATCGTGGTCGACAATGTGTTCGCCACCCCGATCCTGCAGAAGCCCTTGAGCTATGGCGCCGATGTCGTCGTCTATTCCGGCACCAAGCACATTGACGGGCAGGGCAGGGTGCTGGGCGGCGCCATCCTGTCGACCCGCAAGTTCAAGGAGGAGCTGCTCAAGCCGTTCCTGCGGCACACCGGCCCTTCGATTTCGCCCTTCAATGCCTGGATCCTGCTGAAAGGCCTCGAAACCCTGAAACTGCGCGTGCTGCATCAGTCGCAGTCGGCGCGGGGCGTCGCTGAGGCATTGCTCGGCATGAAGGGGGTCACGCGGGTGATCTATCCGCATCTCGACAGCCATCCACAGGCGGCTCTGTGCAAGCGCCAGATGGAAGCCGGCGGCACCATGGTGACCTTCGAGGTCGAGGGCGGCAAGGCCAAGGCCTTCGACGTGCTGCGCCATCTCGAGCTCATCGACATTTCCAACAATCTGGGCGATGCCAAATCGCTGATGACGCATCCGGCGACCACCACCCATCGCAATATCGGTGCGGAGGCGCGCGCCGCCATGGGCATCAGCGACGGCATGCTGAGACTCTCGGTAGGGCTCGAAGACGCCGAGGACGTGATCGGCGATCTCAGGCAGGCGATCGCCGCCTAGCCGCTATTTCGTTATCTCGGCAAGAGAAGGTTTGCTCACCGTTTCCTGGGCGGTGTTCTCGGGCGCGAAGATGTCGCTCGCGCATATGAGCTCGTAGGACGACAGCGTGATCACGAGCAAGGCGACAGCGAAGGTCAGCGGCCTGCGCGGGGCACGCTTGACGAGGAAGCCGGCGACAGCGGCGGCAGGCAGGCCGCCCAAAACGAGACCCGCCACCGGCAGGATGTGATCGGCAAGGCCCTTGCCTTCGCTCCAGATGCCGGTGAGCAGGGTGGTCACGAAAGCCGCGACGACGGCGCAGGTCACCACGAATTCGGCCGCATTGACGGTGCCGACGACCTGGCGCGGCTGCGCGCCGGCGCCGATCAGGCTCGACGTGACCACCGGTCCCCAGCCGCCGCCGCCGACCGCATCGAGAAAACCGCCGACACCGCCGAGCGGCGCGACAAAGGCGCCAGGCATGACATGGCGCTCCTTGCCTTGCCTCAGGCATCGCCAAAGGATGAGCAGGCCCATGATAAGCAGGTAGCCGAAGACATAAGGCCTGATGAGCTTGCCCGGCATCTGGGTCAGGAAGAACGCCCCGGCGACGCCGCCGATGCATCCGGCGATGGCGAGCAGCCAGAAAAGACGGCGATTGACATTGCCATGCAGCAGATGCGAGGCGCCGGAAGCTGCGGTGGTGAAGAGCTTGGCCGCATGGACGCTGGCCGATGTGTGGGCCGGGGGTACGCCGCTCGCCAGCAGCACGACGGATGAGATCACGCCGTAGCCCATGCCCAGCGCGCCATCGATCAGCTGGGCGGCGAAACCCACGCACAGAAATATCCAGAATTCGGTCAACTCAGGCACCGCTTCCCTCTCAAGTTATCTTTTGCGCATCGGTTCCCCGATGCCTGGCGCCGTGTCAGTTGCTTTTCGCCAGCCGCACCGGCTGGCCATTCACCGTCCAGTGGATGCCGCATTCCTCCTTGTTCTGACCGGCCCAGCGGCCGGCGCGCGGATTGTCGCTGGTGCCGCCCTTGACGGTGCAGGGAATGCAGCCGATCGAGCGGTAGCCCTCGGCGACGAGAGGATGCGCCGGGAGCTGGTAGTGATCCATATAGGCCTTGAGATCGGCCGCGGTGAAGCGCGCCAGAGGCTCGACCTTGAGCCGGCCATCTGCCTCTTCGAGGGTCGCGAGGTTGGCACGTCCGCCGCCATGATAGCGCTTGCGCCCGGAGATCCAGGCATCATAGCCCGACAGCGCCTCCTGCAGCGGCTGCGTCTTGCGGATGCTGCAGCACATGTCGGGATCGGTCTTGTGCAACTCACCGTTGGGATCGAGCAGGCGCACGCTGTCCTCATCCGGCTTGAAGATGCGGATATTGGTGAGGCCCAGGAGATCGACGAGCTTGGAGCGGTAGGCGATCGTTTCCCAGAACAGCTTCTGGGTGTCGAGGAAGATCACCGGGATGTCGCGGTCGACCTGGGCCGCCATGTGAAGGAGCACAGCCGATTCCGCGCCGAAGGACGATACGAGGGCGATGCGGTCGCGGAAATGGGTCTTGATCAGCGGCTCGAGGATATCGATGCCGTCGAAGAAGCTCAGGCGCTTGATGATTTGTTCATACACGATTGGGTTCACCCGGCATGCGGCTGTTCGAGCCAGGGCTCGGCTTCACGATGACGTTCACTCCACACTTCCTGCTGGCCCAGGGGCCGGAACAGGCCGCGCTGATAGGCAAGCGACATCTGGCGCGACGCCTTCAGCCAGATATCGGCGGAGAAGCGGTCGCCGATCTCGAATGAATCGAAACCGACCTGCAGCATGAACTGCACCTGATCCGGCAGAACATTGCCGGCGGCACGCAATTCACGGGTGTAGCCGATCTCGCGGATCTGGCGGGCGAGAGAATAGGCGCGGCCGTCGGTGAAGGAGGGGAAGGGCAGCACGATCAGAGCGAGGCGCGGCAGGAAGAGGGTCAGCGCCTCGACGCGATCGATATTGGTGAAGATGACGCCAAGCCGGCCGTCATGGTCGGTGAGGCTTTCCCATTCCTTCAAGAGGCGCGCATAGGGAACGACGATGTCGCCGCTTTCCGGCCTGGGATCCTCCAGGCCGATGGTGATCCAGTCGTCGGAAATGATCGAACCGTTCTTAAGCAGCGGCATAGAGCGCCTCCTTGAAGGGCTGGGCCCCCAGCCTGCGATAGGCGGCCAGGAATTCCTCGCCGGGCTGGCGATGGGCAAGATAGGTGTTGACGATCTTCTCGATGGCATCGGGCACGTCCTCGCCGGCGAAGCCCGGGCCCAGGATGGTGCCGATCGAGGCACTCTCCGAGGACGAGCCGCCAAGCGTGATCTGGTAATATTCCTCGCCCTTCTTATCGAGGCCAAGGATGCCGATATGGCCGACATGGTGGTGGCCGCAGGCATTGATGCATCCCGAGATATTGATGCGCAGCGGGCCAATCTCATGCTGGCGGTTCAAGTCGGCGAAGCGGCGCGAGATCGACTGCGCGATCGGGATCGAGCGGGCGGTGGCCAGCGAGCAATAATCGAGGCCGGGGCAGGCGATGATGTCGCCGGCAAGCCCGATATTCGATGCCGCGAGCCCGTTGGCGTTGAGGACCTTCCAGATCGCGAAGAGGTCGTCGCGGCGGACATGCGGCAGAACGAGATTCTGATGATGGCTGACGCGGATCTCATCGAAGGCATAGCGCTGCGCCAGATCGGCAACGACGCGCATCTGATCGGCCGTCGCATCGCCCGGGATGCCGCCCTCGGGCTTCAGCGAAACATTGGCGATCGCATAGCCATCGATGCGATGGGCGGCGACATTGGTCTTCACCCAGGCGGCGAATTCCTTGTTCCTGGCGCGCGCCTCCTCGAAAGTTGCCGACCAGCGCGGCAACTTCTCGAATTTGGGCGGGGCGAAATAGGCGGAGATGCGCTGCAATTCGCGCTCCTCCACCTTCGTGTCGGCATGGGGCCGGCGCGCATATTCGGCCTCGACCTCGGCGCGGAACTTGTCGGCGCCGAGCTCATGCACCAGGATCTTGATGCGCGCCTTGTATTTGTTGTCGCGCCGTCCATAGAGATTGTAGACGCGCATGATCGCCTCGAGATAGGCGATGAGCTCATGCTCGGGCAGGAAATCGCGCACCGTGACGCCGATCACCGGCGTGCGGCCGAGGCCGCCGCCGACCAGCACTTCCCAGCCGCGCTCGCCCTTGTCGTTGAGATGAAGGCGCAGGCCGATGTCATGCACCTTCACCGCAGCGCGGTCATTCGGGGCGCCGGTGACGGCGATCTTGAACTTGCGCGGCAGGTAAGAGAATTCGGGATGAAGGCTCGACCACTGGCGTACGAGCTCGCCCACCGGACGAGGATCGGCGATCTCGTCGGCGGCGGCACCGGCCCACTGATCGGTCGTCACATTGCGTATGCAGTTGCCCGAGGTCTGGATGGCATGCATCTCGACTTCGGCAAGCTTGCTCAATATGTCGGCCGTGTCCTCGAGCTTGATCCAGTTGAACTGGATGTTCTGCCGCGTGGTGAAATGGCCGTAGCCGCGGTCCCATTTCTCGGCGATGAATGCCAGCGTGTTGAGCTGGCGCGATGACAGCGTGCCATAGGGAACGGCAATCCGCAGCATATAGGCGTGGAGCTGCAGATAGAGCCCGTTCATGAGACGCAAGGGGCGGAACTCGTCTTCCGTCAGCGCACCTGAAAGGCGGCGGCTCGCCTGGTCGCGGAATTGCGCGACGCGCTCGGTCACGAACTGGCGGTCGAACTCATCATAACGATACATAGTCAAACTCCCTGCAGGGCGGCGAAATGGCCGCCCCTGCCTTCGGCCTGCTTGCCGAGATCGGCGCGCACCGTCGGTCCCAGCGACCGGATGCGCTCCTTGATGTGTGAAGCAAAGACATGGCCTTCGCGGCGCTCGGCGTCGAAGGAATAGACGCCCGTCACCAGATTGGCGCGCTCGTCATCCTTGCCGCGCGCTTCGAGCGCGGCCTGGGCCTGGGGCTCGGTAGCGAGCACCGCGCCGTCGATATTCTCGCTCCAAAGGCCTGAATGAGTGAGGAAAACAACTTCGCCGTCGCGCAGGCGGTTGGCGGTGAGGATCTTGCCCTTTTCGGTGGAATTGATGGTCATGAGACTGCTCTTAGAATTTGGGGCCCGGTATCGTCGCGGGCAGGGAATGGGAGGATGTCGGCGGAGGTCTGTGCAGGTTTGAGGCCGACATAGATGATGGCGGGACCTTCGACCCCGTTAAGGGCGAGGGTTTCCCACAGTGAGCCGATGCTACACATCATCACCCGTTCATTGGCGAGCGTGCCGTTTTCGACGATCGTGACCGGAGTCCGGTGATCGATGCCGGCATCGAGAAGCTGTGCCGAAATATCGCCGGCGGCGTTGACGCCCATATAGATGGCGAAAGCCTGGCCGGGCTTGGCGAGGGCGGCCCAGTCATGCTGGGCGAGCCCGTCTTCCGAAGCGCCGGTCAGAAGCGTGATCGAGCGGTTCTGGCCGCGTTGCGTCACCGGCAGGCCGATCGAGGCGGCGCAGCCGAGGGCCGCGGTGATGCCCGGCACGATGTCGACTGCAATGCCTTCGGCAATCAGGGCCGCCTGTTCCTCGCCGCCGCGGCCGAAGACATAAGGATCGCCGCCCTTGAGGCGCACGACATGGCGGCCGGCCTTGGCTTCGCGGATCAGGATGGCGTTGATGTCGGACTGCCTGGGCGAAGGCTCGAAAGGCTTCTTGCCGACCGGAATGCGCACCGCATCGCGACGCGCGAGCTCGAGAATGCCCGGACCGATGAGGCGGTCATAGACGATGACATCTGCTTCCTGCAGCTTGCGTTGGGCTTTGAGCGTGAGGAGTTCCGGATCGCCCGGTCCTGCACCCACGAGCGAGACGCGGCCGACCGACGGGGAGGAGTCATCAATCAGCGCAGCCTCGAGCTCGCGGGAATAGGTTTTGGCGTCACCCGCCAGGAATGACTGGCGGATCGAGCCGAAGAAATAACGCTGCCAGAAAGAGCGGCGGCGATTGCCCTGCGGCACCGTGTCGGCGACCCGATCGCGCAGGTGGCTGGCGGCGACGGCGAGCGATCCCAAGGCCTGCGGCAGCAGGGCCTCGATCTTGCTGCGCAGGCCCATGCCCAGCACCGGGGAAGTGCCTTCGGTGCCGATGGCGACCACGACGGGATCGCGATCGACGATCGAGGGCGTGATGAAGGTGGAAAGGGCGGCATCATCGATCGTATTGACCGGAATGCCCCGCGAGCGGGCTGCCGCCGAGACCTCGTCATGCAACGATTCTTCGGCGGAATAGACGAGGGCTGCGTCATCGAGGAGGCCGGGAGAAAAGCTCTTCGCCGCCCAGGCGATGCGGCCTTCCTTCAGGTAGCTCAGAAGCTCGTCATGAAGCGCTGCGGCGATGACATTGATCCTGGCCTGGGTCTTCAGGAGAAGGCGGACTTTGCGCAAAGCTTCCTCATTGCCGCCAATGACGACGGCCTTGCGATCATCGAGATCGAGAAAGAGAGGGAAGTAACGCATGGGTCGAACTCCTCAAGCCTGGGGCACAAGCTTGACTGAAAGCCCGTCAAGTTCGGGCGTGTAGATGATCTGGCAGGAGAGCCGCGATGTCGCCGTCAGCACCGGCACCTCATCCAGCATGGCTTCTTCGTCGTCGCGCGCCGGGTGCAGCTTCGGCGCCCAGCTGTCCGAGACCTCGACATGGCAGGTCGCGCAGGCGCAGGCGCCCCCGCACAGGCCGCCCGCCTCGAAGCCGTGCTCACGGATGATCTCCATGATCCGCCAGCCCTCGACCGCGTCGAGCTCGTGGTGCCTGCCGTCCAGGTCGGTAACGCGAATAACGCCCATTGATGTCAACCGTTCGTCTATCAGCACGATCGGATTTTCGGAGCGTTGGCGCTCGTTCTGTCAGATTCCTGTTGATTCGTAAGGAAATCTGGCGGTAAAAGAGCAAATACGCTGTTCGACAATCCGAACGTTCGTTATTACGAACAGCTGTTCTATAGAAGGAACGTCGGAATGTCAACGCGCCGAGGGCGCAAATCAGGTGATGCCCAGCTCGTCGACCTAACTCCCTCACTTGGCAAGACAATTCAAAGGCTTCGCAAGGCCTACAATATGTCGTTGGGGGAGCTTTCCGAGCATTCGGGAGTCGCCAAATCGATCATCTCGCAGATCGAGCGCAATGAAACTAATCCTACAATTGGCACCGTTTACCGGCTTTCCCGGGCGCTCGACACCACGATCGATGAGGTTCTCAAGCACGACGACGAGCCTAACTTCATCGAGTTCCAGAGCAAGTCGGGCGTGCCGATCCTCGAGAGTCAGGACGGGTTGTGCCGGCTGGCCATTGCCGGGCCCCTCAATCTGGTCGAGCAGGTGCAATGGTATGATTTCCAGGCGCGGCCGGGCGGGGTGCTCGAATCCGAGCCGCATCCCCCGGGAACGGTCGAACATCTCTACCTGCTCAAGGGCGAACTCGACGTGACCTGCGATGGCGAGACTCGTCTTGTGCGGACGGGGGAATCCATCCGTTTCCGCGGCGACCGCCCGCACCGCCTGTCCAATCCGGGCACCGACTATGCGCACGCGACCATGGTGCTCGTCCTGCGCCAGATGGCAGCTGACACGCCGCGGGGCTAGCGCCGCGCTTTTTCTCCTCGGAGGTATGGTCATTTCCGGGCCACGGCGTCGTGTCCGTGCGCCCGTAGTGCCATTTCTCACATCGCGATCGTCATCCGAGGAGTAGGGTGAGACGCCGTTCTAAACCGGAACAGGAGTGTATACATGCGCAAGGCAATCGAGATGTTTGCCGCGACTGCACTGGTCACGGCGCTGTTTTTTGGAAGCAACGCGGCCATCGCCGTGACTTCGGCCGAACCAGGAAGTCCCGGGATAACCGCACAAAAGCGGCTTCATTCTGTGCAGCAATGCGCGCAACGGGTAGGGCCGTTCGCGACGCAAAGCACGGCCTGGCAAAGATGGCGACAAGCCCGGGCGCAAGGCTATGCCGTAAGCAACGGTGTCGTTCCCTGCTACGATCAATTTGGGACAAGAGGCTATTGCTTCAATGTGTTCCTGTGCTGAAGCTCGTCCCCGTGAAATTTAGCTGCGGATCGAATGGCTAGATGACGGCTGTATAGGCCGCGAGCAGCCCCTGCCAACCGCCCTCGCTGTCGAGCGCCGAACGAACCTCAGCTGCCTTGTCACCGAACCGCTCGAGATTGCGGTGCTCGAGTTCGATACGGATCATGCCGTGACCGATCTCGATGAAGCGGATATCAAGCTCGGTGACGAGATTCGCGTCGAAACGCCATTCGGCATTGAGCTGCCAGGCGAGAACGATGCGGTGTGGCGGCTCCCAGTGAATGACATGGCCCCATTGGCATTCGGTGCCGTCGGTGCCGCGCTCGAACCAGCGTCCGCCGACGCGTGGCTCGATGATGACGTCCTGCTGCGGCGAGGAGCCGATCGAATGGCTCTTGGCCCACCAGCGTCCCATGCCGGCGGTGAAGACGTCGAAGGCGCGTTCGGGCGTGGCCTTCACTTCGACCGTCTTGCGCACGGGGGCAGGGGAGATTTACCGGTTCATGGTGCGGCTTCCTCGTCTTGCGAAAACTCATCCGCATAATTCTGCAGGGATACGCTCCAGAACTGATCAAGCCAGATGCGAATGGTGGCGAGGCCATGAGGGTCGATGCGGTAGATGCGGCGCGAGCCCTCGGCCCTGTCGGTGACCAGGCCGGCCGATTTGAGAACCGCCAGATGCTGGGATACGGCAGGGCGGCTGACCGGGAGATCCCTGGCCAAAGCACCCACGGGTTGAGGACCGGTTGCCAGGCGCTGGAAAATCAAGCGTCGGGTTGGGTCGGCAAGTGTTGTCAGAGCCAGTAAGCTGTTAGTCATAACTTACCGTAAGTATATACTTATATGTTGTCAAGCAAGAATTGTTACGCAGGCCGACCGGATTTGATAGGGTGGGCGTTGGGGGCCTGCAGGAGGAATCCATGATCAGCTGGATGATCCGCGGTCCGCGGTCCGCAGATCGCGACTTGCAATTGCGCTTATGGCTGCCCGTGCCAGTTCAACGCGCTTCCCACTCAAGGCAATTGCACCGCGAGCGTCGCGATGCGGATCGACGAGGGCCATTACGGGAAGGTGAAACTCGACGGGCTTTGCTGGGCCGGGGTATTTGCCTGGCCCGGGCCTATCCATGAAGGCCGTGGTCAGGTCCAGCCAGTCGTCGATGAGAAAGCCGGCCCCGAGCAGCGCGAGGCCTTGCTGGCCATCCTGTCGGGACAGGACAGCGTCCCCGGCGCCACCTATTTCCAGGTATTCGCCTCGATGGTCGAAAAGGTGCATGAGCCCTTGTTCAAACCCATCACCTTCACGGCCGATGTCGCGAAAGCGACCGGCCATTTCAAGGTCGAGGGCGTGGTCGATTCCAAGGCCGAGCCGATCCGCAATCCGATGACGGGGGCGGTGCATCGCGCGACCATCACACTGCCGAAGGGCTTCGAATATTCGACGGCCGAATATGCGAGCAGCACCACCAGGACACAGGGTAAGATCGCGCTCGACTGGGCGGGACGGCATGCGCATCTCGCCATGATCCACATCACCGGCCAAGGCGTCGTGCATTAGCAACACGAGATGAGCGGATTCTTCGCCGCCCTCTATCAGCATCAGCGACTTGTCACGATCGCGAGCCTCGCCATCGTGGTGGGACTCTGCGTTCCGGCGATGCAATGGTCGGGCGACCAGGTTATGATGACCGATCTGGCCGCCGGGCAGCTTCTCTATTCCACGCTCATCTTCATCATGTGGTGGACCATGATGATGGCGATGATGCTGCCGACGGCGGTGCCGGCGCTTCTCACCGATGCGGCAATCGCGCGCAAATGGTCGCCGAGCGAAAGTGCGACGGCATTGCAGGTCGCTTTTGCGTTTGGCTATGCAACTGTCTGGTCGGCCTTCGCCTTGCTGGCAACTTTTGTCAACGTCGCCGCGGGGCAGGCGATACAGATGACCATGATGATGGCGATCACCAGCAAGATCATCGGCGTCCTGCTGCTGCTTATCGCCGGCCTCTATCAGCTGACTCCGGCCAAGCAGGCCTGCCTGGTGAAATGCCAGTCGCCGATCCCGTTCCGTCCCGGAGAATGGCGCGCCGGCCGCGCCGCCTCATTCGAACGCGGCCTTCGCCACGGACTCTACTGCACCGGTTGCTGTGGGCCGCTGATGCTGCTGCTGTTCTATGGTGGCGTGATGGAGGCGAACTGGATTGGCGGCCTCGCGCTCTATGTGCTGATCGAGAAGCTGATCCCGGCCCGGTGGCGTCTGCATCAATTCACCGGTGTCCTGCTGATCCTGTGGGCGGCATGGCTCGCCGCCACGCTCATCTGGCCGCAGGCCGGAAATTGACAAGCCGGGCTGGCGTGCCCAAGGTATCAGAACAGCTGTTCTGGAAACGAGGCGGGCCTGCTGCGCAAGGCTTCGGTCTTCTATAATCTTCAACGTTAGAAGGCCACTGCCATCACATTGAGGATGGCGGCAAAAACGACGCCGATCACCAGACCATACAGAACGGTTTCGACAGGACGCATGGCGTCCTCCTATTCCAGATCCAGTCAGCCCCCATGAGCGAGGAAGCATAGGGGCTACCGGCTGAAGCCGCGATGAATGGCGCTTTAAGCGAAATGACAGTCCGCCAGCCCGTTACTCGGCCAGGCCGGCATCGGCAGTTGCCGGACGCGGCTGGCGCGGCCGGACGAGAACGATGAGGCCCGCCGCCATGATGAGCAGCATGCCGAGCAATGTGGTCAAGGGCGGCACCTCGGCGAAGAAAAGAAATCCCCACAAAGGGCCCCAGATCATGCCGGTATATTCGAAGACCGTGACGAGGCTCGCATCGGCCATGCGATAGGCCTGGGTGAGGAGCGACATGGCGACAGCCGCGATCACCCCGCAGGCCGCCATCATCACGAGACTCAATGCGTCGGGCCATGACCACGGCCGGACCAGGAAGGCCAGGCTCGGATGATCGGCCGTCGTCAGGCCCGTGAGATGGAAAGTGATCGCCATCAGGGCGGCGCCGAGCAGATAGACCCAGTTCTGGTAGAAGGCCATGACGGAAGCGGGCTCCGACACGCCGAGCTTGCGGGCGAACAGCATCGCCAACGCATAGGTGGTGGCGCTCAGGAGACTGAGCAAAGCGGCAGGCTCGAAAAAACCGAAGCCGGGCTTCAGGATCACCAGCACGCCGGCGAAACCGACGAAGAGCGCGATCACCGCCTTGAGCTGCACGCGCTCGCCCAGGATGGGTGAAGCCAGGAACGTCACGAGGAAAGGCGCGGTGAAGAACAGCACGATCGCCTCGGCCAGCGGCAGAGCGGGGAAAGCCAGATAGTAGGACGTATAGGCGACGAGAAGGATAAGCCCGCGAAAGCTCAAAGCCCAGAAGCGTGGCGAGAGGATTTGGCGGATGCCACCCTCCCAGTGAACGAACATCAGGAGGATGGGAAAGGCCACACTCGAGCGTGTGACGATCGCCTGGGTAACGGCGTAATCCGCACTCACCGCCTTGATGATCGCGTCCTGCGTCGAAAAGATCAGGACTCCGAGGCAAAGCGAAGCAATGCCCATCAGATTGTGGTTGGCGGTCCAGCGGTTCATGCGGTGAGATCCATGCGCCGCCGCTTGTCTGTTCGCGGCATCGGCACAACAGGCCCGACGCGGGAGAGGGTCAGTGGCAAATGGCCTGCCAGCGCCCGGGTGTCAATCCAAATGCCTGCTTGAACTGGCGTGTCATGTGGCTCTGATCGGCGAAGCCCGCGACGAATGCCGCTTCGGCGAGGGGCCGGCCGGCGGCAATATCCGCTTTCGCGCGACCCAGGCGCCGCATGGTGAGATAGCGGTAGGGGCTGGTGCCCAGCCGGGCGCGGAAATGGCGGGCGAGGCCATAGCGGTCAAGGCCGGTGATGGCTTCGAGCTCCTCGGAAGCTACGGTGCGGGTAAAATGCGCATCGAGAAAAGCGCGCGCCCGGTCCACGGCAGTGGCCGAGACCGCCAGTGACCCGCGCGACGGCAACGAAGTGTCGAGCGCCAGCAGCGCATCGGCAATTCCCGTCAATATCCTGTCGCGCTCCAGCGGTTCATAAAGGCGGTCGAGATCGATGAGCGCCCGGCTGACGCCCCGCAGCAGCCGCGGATCGGAGGATATGGCAGAGCGCATGAAGGGCAGGGCATTGGTCTTGTCTGCGAGCGCTTCGGCAATGAGGCGCGGCTCGATATAGATCATGCGATAGCGAAAACCCTGCTCGACGCCGGCCCGCCCGTCGTGAACTTCGTCCGGATGGAGGACGATGACATTGCCTCGTCGGCTGTCGGCGCGGCTGCCGCGATAGTCGAAGGACTGGACGCCGCTGACCGTGAAGCCGATCGCATAGGTGTCATGGCGATGCGGATCATAGGCATGGCCGGTGAAGAAAGCTTCGATCCGCTCGATGCCCGGCTCGGCCGGTGCGCGCCGGATCCAGTCGCGGCCGCACGATCGTTCAAGACGCTTATCGGTGCCAGGATCTAGAATTCCGGTCATGACTTTCACCACCAAGATCGCCATCGCCGTGCGTGAAGACCTCGCCGGCTGGCAGAAGCTCAATGTCACCGCCTTCCTCGCGGGCGGGCTTACCGGAGTCTACCCCGAGCTCGTGGGCGAGCGCTACCGGGATGCTTCGGGCCTCGGCTACGGACCGCTGGTGCGCCAGCCGATCCTGATCTTCACAGCAACGGCCGAGAAGCTCACGAAAACCTTGCGGCGGGCGTGCGAGCGCAGTGTCACGGCGTCAATCTATACGATGGACCTGTTCACGACCTACAACGACATCGACAACCGCGCTGCGGTTGCCGCGGTTGCAACGCAAGATCTCGATATCGCAGGCTTCGCCGTCCATGCCGAACGCCGGATCGTCGACAAGATCACCAAGGGCCTGAAGCTACATGCCTGATCCGGGCTATTCCGCGTAAGAAGGATCCTTGCGGTCGAGCACCTTCTTCATCTCGGCGAAATGGGCAAAGGCCGAGTCGGCATAGAGATCCCAGTCGCGCGCCGTCTGCTCGGCCACCTTGTCGCTCATGATGTTGAGCTTCTGGCCCGACGCATAAGCAAGCATCAGGGTCTGGCAGGCGCGCTCGAGATAATAGAGCTCGTCGAAAGCTTCGGCGACGCTCGCCGCCGCGATCAGCACGCCGTGATTGCCCATCATCATGGTCTTGTGGTTGCCGAGAAGGGCCGCCAGCCGATTGCCTTCGGCATCGGAATTGGCCATGCCCTCATAGCCCAGATCATAGGCGACCCGCTTGTAGAAGCGCGCCGTGTTCTGATCGATCGGCTTGATCTCGGGATCGGCGAGGCCGGCAAGCGCCGTCGCATAGACTGGATGGACGTGGAGCACGCAGCGCGCCGAGGGAACCAGCGCATGCATGCGGCCGTGAATGCACCAGGCGGTCTCATCCGGCGCGTCGGGGCGCTTCATCGCCTCCGCATCGTCGGCGTCGAGCAGCAGGAGGTCGGAGGCCTTGATGCCGGAGAAGTGTTTCCATTTGGGGTTCATGAGGAACTGCTTGCCGTCGGGCGACACGGCAAGGCTGAAATGATTGGCGACCGCCTCATGCCAGTTGAAATGCTCGGCCAGGCGGAACACGGCAGCCAGATCGATGCGCAGCTGCTGTTCTTCCGATGTCTTGGTCTTGAGCTTGGTCACCGATGTCATTCCATCCTCCGGATCAGTTTCTGGGACTATGCTGTCTCTCGCGGTGGTAAATGTAAAGGCCGCTGCCAATGATCAAGGCGGCCCCCAGCCATGTCCCGGCATCGGGCCATTCGGAGAAGATCAACCAGCCGAACAAAGCGGCCCAGATCAGCGAGACATAGGAGAAAGGCGCCACGACCGAGGCAGGTGCCCGCCTGAAGGCCTGGATCAGAAACAGGTGGCCGACGCCGCCCAGGAGACCCGCGCCAACCATGAGCAGCCAGTCGAAAGCGGTGGGCCACTGCCAATGCCAGGGAAGGAACAGGGTCGTCACTACCGCGCCGACGACGGCCGTGTAGAAGAGCGAGGTCAGGGGCTCGTCGTAAAGGCGGACCTTGCGGGTGAATATCTGATAATTGGCGTTGAGAAGCGCTGCGACGAGAAGCAGCCCGGCGCCGCTGAGGAACAGGCCGGCATGGCCTTCCCACGGGCGCACAACGATCAGCGCACCGAGAAAGCCGATCAGGACACCGATCCAGCGCCGCGGACCGACATGCTCCTTGAGCAGCGGGATGGAAAGAACCGTCACCAGGATGGGCGACAGGAACATGATGGTCGTCGCGGTGGCGAGCGGCACCAGGCGCACGCCCGCGTTGAAAACGCCGGTCGTCAGCGCCAGCAGCAGGGAGCGCGACAATTGCATGGTCGGCGCCTTGCTCCTCACGATCGTCGGCAGGTTCGATCCGGCCGCCACGATGGCGACGATGGTCGCGAAGAAGAAGCGCGCCCAGGTGACCTGCAGCAGCGAGTAGGTCTCGAGCAGTTCCTTCATCAAGGTATCGAGGGAGATGAAGCAGAACACCGTGGCAAGCATCCACAGGATGCCCGCGGCATGGTCGTCGTGCTGCCTGACGGTGTCTCCCGCAACGCTCATTGAGCCTTCCCGTTTGGGATCGAATCAAGCCGGTTCGATCCCAACGGGATAAAGGGCTCAATTACATATAGGTTTGAGCGCTTCCTCGCAGGAAAGCGCTCCTGGCCGAAGCTATAAGCAACAGGCGGAAGGAAGCCAATTGCCAATCCGGGCGATCATGAATGCGCGCCGCGCATGGCGCTTTCAAAGGGTAAAGGCGACATCGGCTTTTCTGGCGGCGGCCTTGAGCTCGCGATAGAGGCCTTCGGGCAAGGGAACGCCGTGGGATGTGCGGTCCATGCGACGGGCCCATTCGGGGCCGCCGGCCGGCATGGTGCCGGGCTGCGTCTTGAAGCCGTCGAGATAGGTGGCGTGACGCTCGGCGAAAACCTCAGCCGGCACGAAGGTCGCCGGATCGATCGCCATCACGAAATGGCCGACCTTGGTGTCCGCCAGCGCGACGCCATTCTGCTCGAGCGAAAGCCGCATGCCGGTCAGCATGCCGCCCAGCACCTCGGTCAGGCCGGCGAGGGCGGCGCCCTTGTAGCCGAAGCCCGCGCCGCCGACCGGTCCCAGGCAGACGGCTTCATTCGGGTCGAGCGTGTAATTGCCGTCCGCGTCGAGTGCCGCATCGGGGGGCAAAGGCAGGCCCTCGGTGCGGTAGCGCAGCACCTTGTTCCACGGAACGGAGCTCGTCGCCATGTCGAGCAGGAAGGGATCGCGCCCGGCCAGAGGAGCCGCCATAGCGATGGGACTCGTGCCATGGATGGGTTTCTTGCCGCCGAAGGGAACGACGAAGGCGCCCGAATTGCAGGTGGCGAAGCCGATGAAACCGGCATTGGCGGCGGCGAGCGCATAGGCGCCGGCGGCGCCGAAATGGGTCGAGTTGACCACCACACCCATGCCGATGCCGGTGTCCTGGGCAATGGCGCAGGCTTCGTCCATGGCGCGGTAGGTGGGCAGATGACCGAGCCCGTCATCGGCATCGACCAGCACGGCGCTGCGGCGCGGATGGGTGATCTTGATGGCGGGCGTCGGCTTGCAGATGCCGCTGCGCAGGCAATCGGCATAGAAGGGCAGGAGCCGGATGCCATGACTGTCGACGCCGAGGAGCGAGGCGTGGATCATGGCGCCCGTCGTCGCCTCGGCCGAATCCTGGTCGGCGCCGGCGGAGCTCAGGACGGCAAATGAGAAAGCCGCCAGCTTTTCGGCGGCGACACGCCGCCCAGTCTCAGTCATGGAAGAAGTTGTCCCTGATTGCGCATCGGATTGTCCCGAAAACCGCTGCGCACTTTTCGGTCCGATGCTTAGCTCTTGCGCAGGCGTGCGAGCAGATCCGGCGTCGGCCAGGAATCGGCCGGCAGGCCGAGCTTGATCTGCACGCTTTTCACCGCGGCGCGGCTGGCGGCGCCGAGCTTGCCGTCGATCTTGCCGACATCATAGCCCATGCGGACAAGTATCTTCTGCAGCTCCATGATCTGGTTGTAATCGAGGGCATTGACCGGGCCGTTGCCCTTGCCGACCGGAGGCGCGCCGGCAAGGCGGGTGGCGAAATAGGCAGCCGTCGTCGAATAGATCAGCGATTCGTTCCATTTGAGATAGACATCGGTGAAATTCGGATAGGCCAGGAAAGCCGGGCCGTGGCGGCCCATGGGCAGCAGCAGGGAGGCCCGGGCATTGTCGCCCTTCAGGGATTTCCCGGATGCGAGCTTCACGCCCCATTTGGCCCATTGCGCGCGAGGATGCTTGATGGCGATGTCGGCCTCCTCCCACGGCATCTTCTCCGGCACCTGCACTTCCTGCAGCCAGGGCTGGTTGGCCTGCCACCCGTGATTGGTCAGAAGGCTGCCGGTCGACATCAGGATGTCGGGAATGCTGCGCTTGAGATCGACACGGCCGTCGCCATCGGCATCGACGCCGCTCTCGAGGAAGTCGGCGGGCAGGAACTGAACCTGGCCGATCTCGCCCGCCCAGGCGCCGACCATGTCGTCGGCGGTCATGTCGCCGCGGTCGAGAATCTGCAGGGCGGCGAATATCTGGGGGCGGAATTTTTCCGGTCGGCGGCAGTCGTAGGACAATGTGGCGAGCGACCGGATGGTGTGGAAATCACCCATATAGCCGCCGAAATCGGTCTCCAGCCCCCAGAAGGCGGTGATGACCGCGGCCGGCACGCCATAGCGCTGCTCCACCTTCTTGAAAATCGCCGAATGCTGCTTGATGAGGGAAGCGCCCTTGTTCATGCGCCCGGCCGAGATCAAGCGCGCCTGAAACTCCAGGAAAGTCAAAGAGAAGACGCTTTGCGACCGGTCGCGCTTAATGACCGAGGGGTCATAGGTCATGCCATCGAGGGCGGCTATGGCGCGCCTGGAAATGCCCATGCCGGCGGCTTCCTTTTTGACGCCCGAAAGCCAGCTCGGGAATTTCGAGGGACTGGTAGGGGTTCCGCATGTTTCCGCTGCAGCGGCGCTGACAGAGGCGACAACAAGGGAGGCGGAAAGGAAAAAGGCGGAGAGCTTCACCGTCATGCTGACTCCATGGCTGAGGTGACCGACACTTACCGGTTCGGCTGCGATTCAGCAATGTCGGTGCGCGTACCGTCCAGGTGCGGGCAAGGGTGGCCCGGAAAGCAGAAAAGGGCCCCGCAGGGCCCTTTTTGCCGTTTGATTTTGATACGTTATTACAGGCCGCCGAAGTTCCAGATGAGCGCGGCGCGCACTGTGTGCGTGTCGAAATCACCGTCAACATCGGTGCCGTCGATGGTGTAGGTCTCGGAGCTGTAATCGTCATAGAGATATTCGGCGCGGATGACGAAGCTGTCCGACACGGCCCAGTCGATACCGCCGCCGATCGTCCAGCCCCAATGGGTGTTGTCGTCGTCACCGAGATCGGTGTCGACATCGACCCCCGCCACCGCCAGACCGCCGGCGATGAACGGCATGATCTCGCCGGCCGAATAGCCGAGACGGGCGCGGATATGACCGTTCCAGTCGATGTCCGCTTCAGCGCCGACCGGGTCGGTGGCACCGTCGATCACGCTATCATCGTCGCCGTTGACATCGCCGAAGCCCACGTCGCCCTCGATACCGAAGACCAGACAATCGGCCTGGAAGTTCCCGCCGATGAGCGCGCCGCCAATGAAGCCGTCCGGATCGATATTGGCATCGACAGTCGGATCATCGTCCGAATCGGCCTGGCCATTACCCCAAAGGTAGCCGGCATGGGCGCCGATATAGACCCCCGACCAGTCCTTGCAGGCCGGCGCCGGCTCGGAATAGTCGGCGGCGCTGGCATAGCCCGCGACGCCGAAGGTCAGGGCCGTCGCAAGGCCGATCGATAACTTCTTGAACATTTGCCTCTCCCATCAGAATTCCCCCAATTCATATCTGCTGGCTTTCCCGGGAGCCAGCCGTACCCAGCGTAAGGAATGACGATTTGCTCCGACTGTTGCAAACTGGCCACAATTGAACCGGCACGAGACGCTTGTGGTTGGCAAGAAAAAGGGACCTCGCGGTCCCTTCAAGGTCGGGTGCTGTGTGGATTGTCTCTTGTGGCCTGTGGCGATTATACAGCAGACAATCGTTAGCGAACCGCCACGCCGTCGATAGAAATGCAATCTTTCCGGCTGTTGTGTCTTCGCCACGATTTCCCTGCGTAAATATTCCGCCAAGGGAATCGGGAACAAAAACAGCGGGCACATGGCCCGCTGCCTGGTCGATGTGGCGTGAAGGTTACACCCACACGCGGAATTCCTGCCCGTGAACCGGGATCCAAAACCGTCTATCAGTAGTAGATCGGCCGGACGTCTATGATGCGGGCGCGCCGCGCATCCACCACGATGATGAAACCATCGCCGCGACGGCGGCCGAAATAGCTGTAGTTCCTGCCGCTGCAGTTGCGCGCCCGGACGCGCCGGAAACCCCGATCTTCCACGATCCGCGCACCACGCCGGCAGCTGATCCGGTGCTTGCCACCGCCGCCGATATTGATGTCGATATCGACGCCGGCCTGGGCCGGCACCGTCGCCACAGGCATCATCATCAAGCCGAGCGACAGCCCTGCCGCCGCCATCATCATCCTAATCATCCGCTTGTTCTCCCTTCCAGGGGCTGATTTGCCCACCTCGCAGATATCTTTTCGGATGCCGCTTCCGCTCTGTCAACGGGCCCGCCGGGGCTGCGTTAACTGGCCGAGGGGGCCTGGAACGACGGCAATGGGGCGTGCCTGTTCCGGGTTCAGTCTCAAGCGTGCCATTGTCGGGAATACGGTTTTTGGGAATGATAACGGGGCATGGGAGAGCCGGTGAGCGAAATTCCGCTCTACAAGCGGATAATGGGGGCGGCCTGGCAGGACCTGCCGGCCGAAATCCGGGCCATGCATGATGTTTGCGGCACGCTCCATGCCAAGGGGCGGGGCAGCGTCGAGCGGGGGCAGGGGCTTCTGGCGGGCCTGGCCGCAGCAATGGTCGGCTTTCCCCAGGCCACTGCAGATACGGTCGTCAGACTGCGTTTCGTGGTTGTGAAAGGCCGGGAAACCTGGATCCGGACCTTCGGACCGGACAGTTTCCACAGCGAACAGTTCGCCGGCGAGGGGCGATCCGAAGGTCTGCTGTGCGAGCGCTTCGGCGCCCTCACTTTCGCCATGGCCGTCATGCTGGATCAGGGGCGCCTGTCCCTGGGGCTGCGCCGCTGGAGCGCCTTCGGCATCCCGCTCCCCATGGCGTTGTGCCCGCGCTCGACGGCTTTCGAGGCGGTCGAGGACGGGCGCTTCCGATTCCATGTCGAGATCGCTCACCCGCTGACCGGGCTCATCGTGCGCTATCGGGGATGGCTCGTTGTTTCCGTGCCCTAGACTGGCGCGTCAGGATTTGCCGGCGGCTCGAGCGCGGTCGGCGCGCAGCGGCTCCCAAACTGTAATTTCGCGATCCACTGCCAGAAGCGCAGGCAGCGCAGCATGCCATGCCTGCCGATAGGGCCGGTGCAGTTGCACCTTGATCACATCGTCATGATCCTCCCAGGTCTCATAGAGCATGAAGCGGCAATCCGACTGGGGATCGCGATGCAGGATCGCCTCGCGAAATTTGGGCTCGGCACGCATCGCATCGAGCACACCCTCGAGCAGCAACAGAAAGCGGGCGCGCTCATCCGGGATGACTTGAAACTTGATCACATAAGTAACGGCCACTGCGGCATCCTCTGATGAATGTTGACGGCTCATGATGAGGAGGCGCGCGCGCCAAGTCGATTACCTGGGAGGTCATATTCCGCGCATGGCGATCGGCGCGAAAATCCCGCATGCGCTGTGGGCGAAGTACGACCTGTATGATTAGCGGCTAGGCCTTCCATGCGGTTGCGACCGCAATAGCAAGCGCCAGGCCGACACCGATCCCCCAGCCGACATTCTCCATCGTGACGCCGACCACGGCGCCAGCGGCAATGCCGATCGCAATTCCAAGGGGGATCTTGCTGTTCTTCATTTCGCCTCGGGCGGCAAGCGGCCAGAGGTCACGTCAATGTTGTCCCGGGTCGGAAGGTTCCTGACCCTCTGGAAAGCCGGCGGCGCATAACTGAAAGTGGCGGAGGGGGAGGGATTCGAACCCCCGGAGGGCGTGAACCCTCAACGGTTTTCAAGACCGCCGCGATCGACCACTCTGCCACCCCTCCGTCGCCGCCCTCACATAGCATTGTTGCCTGCGGGCGCAAGGGATTATGGCTAACGGCCATTGCCTCAAACTCGACATTATGTTGCCATTCAACTGGCCAAACTGCCCGCCAAGGGCTTGTGACAAATCAAGGGGATCGGCATATTCTCCCCTGAACGGCACACAGATGCGGAGATCACAGATGAAAGCAATCACCCTTGCCAGCCTTGCCGTCCTTGGCCTGGTCGCCGGATCGGGCCTGGCGCATGCGGGCGATCCGTCCGGCACCTGGCGGCTCGACAGCGGCAAAGTCACGGTGAAGGTCCGGCAATGCGGCGGCGAATTATGCGCCAATATCGTCGGCCTCAGGGAGCCGACCTACAAGGACGGCAAGCCCAAGATCGATCGTCACAACAAGAACCCGTCTCTGCGCAACCGCCCGTTGATGGGGCTCGCCGTGCTCAGCGACATGAAGCCCGCCGGAGACAATACCTGGAAGGGCTCCATCTATAATGCCGATGACGGCAAGACCTACAGCGCGACCATGACCCTCAACGGGACCGTGATGAAGCTCAAGGGCTGTGTCGCCGGCATCTTCTGCAAGACCAACACCTTCAACAAGGTGAACTGAGCGGGACGGCCCGTTAATCAAGTCAGAGTGCTGACACATTTTGTGCCCAGACTCGCAGGGCTTGATGATGAGGAGACCGGGAGTTTGCAGATGAAGCGCAGATGGAGCCTTGCCTTGGCCGGCATGAGCATCGCGGCGTTCGCCTCGGTGAGCGCCTTGGCCCAGACGCTGGATACCTTGCCCTTCAACAAGAAGCTGGCGCTCGCCAAGGCGGGCGATGAAGAGGCGCAGGTCGCCGTGGCCAATGCCTATGAGAGCGGCAAAGGCGCCAAGCTCAACAAGGCGGAAGCCTCCAAATGGTATGGGCGGGCGGCCGACCAGGGCAATGCCGAAGCCCAGTTCAAGCTCGCCACATTGTTTCATGAGGGCGCTCCCGGCCTGAAGAAGAATCCCGAACGCGCTGCCAAGCTCTATGCCGCGGCCGCCAAGCAGGGGCATGTCGAGGCGCAGAACTGGCTGGGCTATTGCTACCAGCACGGCCTCGGCGTCGAGCAGAACGACAAGACCGCGGTCGAGTGGTACCAGAAGGCAACCGACGGCAAGCTTGCCATGGCCGAGAACAATCTCGGCCTCATGTATCTGGGCGGCAAGGGCGTCGACCAGGACTATAAGAAAGCCTTTGACCTCTTCGAGCGGTCGGCCAACCAGGGCTATGATTGGGGCATCAACAATCTCGGCGGCCTCTATGAAAAAGGCTGGGGCACCGAGCAGGACATGGCCAAGGCGCTGTTCCTTTACCGCCAGGCCGCTGCCAAGGGCAATGACGCGGCGAGCAAGAGCGAGAAGCGGCTGGCGCCGCTCGTCATCAAGTCGGAAGCCAATCCGGCGGTCGAGCCGGCAGGGGCGGCACCCGACAAGCCCGCCACCACGACGACGCCGGCCGGAAAAAGCGTCACCGACGGCATCACGCCGCCGCCGCTCAGCGCCGCCAATCCGCTCGACGCTCAGCCGGCAACTCCGCCGCCGCCTGAGAAAAAAGTGAAGTCGGATTCGTCCAGCGAGTGACGATCTCCACCCTCCGTTAACCACGTATGTGAACGCCACCTTTACGACGGTGACGCCAAAACTGTTCCCGCGCCGATGGCGCGACCGGGCCGGGGGGCCCGCGAATGGGGAATAGTCTATGCGTCTGCTGGTCAAGCACTCAGCCCTTGTCTTAGCCATCGGCCTTGTCGTGGCCGGGTGCTCTTCGGCCAAGAAAGATCCCTTCGCCGGCGTCGGCAGCCCTTATTATTCCAAGGCCGGACCGCTGCCCAAAGGCGGCGGGCGCTATCATGTCGGCAAGCCCTACGAGGTCGCCGGCGTGCGGTTCACCCCCAAAGAGCAGCCCAACTACGACAAGACCGGCATCGCCTCCTGGTACGGCCCGCAATTCCACCGCCGCATGACGTCGAATGGAGAGTGGTTCGACATGAACGAGCTCACCGCCGCGCATGCGACGTTGCCCCTGCCGAGCTATGCGAAGGTCACCAATCTGGAAAACGGCCGTACCGTCGTGGTGCGCATCAATGACCGCGGGCCCTTCGTCGGCACCCGCATCATCGACATGTCACGTCGTTCGGCGGAAGTGCTGGACTTCAAGCCGAAAGGCATGGCCAAGGTGCGGGTGCAGTATATGGGGCCGGCGCCGCTCAACGACCAGGGCCAGCATCTCGCCGCCCTGAACCAGGAATTGCGCAACGGTGCATCGGTCCGCCAGATGATGGCGATGCTGAATGGCGAGGCGGTGAGCCGGCCGACGCAATTGGCCGAAGCCGAGCCCAACTACGGCAGCCATCAGCCGGAGCAGACCATCGCGTCTGCCACCAACGACTATCAGTCGCCCGAATATTTCGTCCAGGTAGGTTCCTTTGCCGATCCCTACAATGCCGAGCGTGCCCGCGAGGAGCTCGCGGCTTCAGGTCCCGTCGAGGTGCAGCAGCTGGTCGGATCTGCAGGCCCGCTTTATCGCGTCCGCATCGGCCCGATCCGGAACGAAGGGCAGGCCCAGGTCGCGCTGCGCCAGGCCGTCGATCTCGGACATCCCGATGCGCACCTCATCATGGCCAGTGCGGCACTCTGATCCCTGCACTCCAATTTGAGCTTCGGTGATGGTTGATTTCAGCGGGGGAGGCTTCTAGCTTCGTCCCATGGTCATCCAGCGCTTCCTTGCCGTCATCTGTGCCAGCTTTCTCCTTGTCGCGGGAGCCGCCGCGCAGACGGCGCCCTTGCCGCCACCGCTCGACACGAGCATACCGAACGCCATCCTGATCGACGCGCGCACCGGCATCGTCTTCTATGAGAAAGGGGCCGATGCGCAGATCCCGCCATCCAGCATGACGAAGCTGATGACCGCGATCCTGATCTTCGACGCGCTGAAGGAAGGTAAGCTCACGATGGATCAGGAGTTCCTGATCAGCGAGAACGCCTGGCGCAGGGGCGGAGCGCCCTCGGGCGGCTCGACGATGTATGCCGCGGTCAACTCGAAGATCAAATTGTCCGACCTTATCCAGGGCATCATCGTGCAGTCCGCCAATGACGCCTGCATCGCGGTCGCTGAAGGGATGGCGGGATCGGAAGAGGCTTTCGCCGACCGCATGACCCGCCGCGCGCGCCAATTGGGCCTCGCCCAGGCGAATTTTCGCAACGCCACCGGCCTGCCGGATCCGCAGCATCTGATGTCGGTGCGCGAGCTCTCGATCCTGGCGCAGTACATCATCAAGACCTATCCCGAATATTATCACTATTACAGCCAGCGTGAGTTCACCTGGAACAAGATCAGCCAGAAGAACCGCAACCCGCTGCTCATCGACTATCCGGGCGCCGATGGCATGAAGACGGGCTACACCAAGGCAGGCGGCTATGGACTGGTCGGCACGGCCATCCGCGATGGCCGCCGCCTGGTGCTGGTCGTCAATGGCGCCAGCTCGATCAACGACCGCCGCAAGGAATCGCAGAAGATCCTCGACTGGGGCTTCAAGCAGTTCCGGCCGATCGAGGTCTACAACGCCAATGACCGCGTGGCGCGGGCCAGGGTGTGGGGCGGCGAGAGCCGGTGGGTCGATCTGGTGACGCCGCAGTCGATCCGCATCCTGCTGTCGCCCCAGGAGCAGCAGAAGGTCACCGTCGACCTGCACTATATGGGCCCGCTTCTGGCGCCGGTGAAAGCGGGCGAGAAGGCCGGCTCCATCCAGTTCAATCTCGAAGGCCGCACCGTCGCCGAATTCCCGATCGAGACATCGGCGGAAATCGCCGCGGTCTCCTCCATGTGGCTCAAAGCTTGGGACAGCCTGCTGTATATGACCTTTGGCGGCTGAAGTGCCAGGCCATTTCATCACTTTCGAAGGGGGCGAAGGCACCGGCAAGAGCTCGCATGCCCGCGATCTTGCCGAGAGCCTGCGCAAGAAAGGCAAGAGTGTCGTCCTGACCCGGGAGCCGGGTGGCTCGCCCGGGGCGGAAGACATAAGGACACTGCTGGTCACCGGCAGCGCGGGGCGGTGGTCGGCAACCGCCGAGACACTTCTCAACTACGCCGCCCGCGAGACCCATTTGCGCGAGACGATCCGGCCGGCGCTGGCGCGCGGCGACCTCGTTCTATGCGATCGCTTCATGGATTCGACGCGCGCCTATCAGGGCGTGGCCGGTGGCGCCGACATGGAACTGATCGAAACGCTGGAGCGCCGCATCGTCGGGGCAACGCGGCCCGAGCTCACCTTGATCCTCGATGTCGATCCCGAGCTTGGGCTGAAGCGTGCCAAAGGCCGCGGCGCCAGCGCCGAAGACCGGTTCGAGAAGAAGGGTCTCGAATTCCACCGCATCCTGCGCCAGGGCTTCCTCGCGATCGCCGCCCAAGACCCGCAGCGTTGCCGGGTGATCGATTCGAGCCGGTCCTATCAAGCCGTCGCGGAGGACATCTGGCGCCTGGTCGCACCTCTCGCAGGTGCCACATGAGCGATGACGCCGAAGATCCGCGCGAGACGGAGCATCATCCGCGCCGGCGCACCGACCTCGTAGGCCACCAGGCGGCCGAGGAAACGCTCATCCGGCAATGGGCGTCGGGGCGCATGCATCATGCGTGGTTGCTCGCCGGGCCGCGCGGCATCGGCAAGGCGACGCTCGCTTATCGCGTGGCGCGCTTTCTCCTGAGCTTTCCCGGTCCGCGTGCGACGGCGGAGCGCACCGGCCTGTTTGTTCCGGCCGAAGCGCCCGTTGCGCACCGCATCGCGGCGAGAGGCCATGCCGATCTCATCACCCTCGAACGCGCTTATGACGCCAAGGCCGAGCGGCTCAAATCCGAGATCGCGGTCGACGATGTGCGCCGGGCCAGCGCCTTCTTCAGCCGTACAGCGGGCGAGGGGGGCTGGCGCATCTGCATTGTCGATGCGGCCGAGGACCTCAACACCGAATCGGCCAATGCGCTGCTCAAGATTCTCGAGGAGCCGCCGGCGCGCTCGCTGTTCGTCCTGGTCAGCCACCAGGCCGGCCGGCTTCTGCCGACGATCCGCTCGCGGTGCCTGAGGCTCGATCTGGCCCCCTTGAGCCAGGCCGACACGATCTCCGTCGTCGGGCCGATGGCCGATCAGAGCGGCGAAGAGGTCGAGCGGGCGGTGCGCCTCTCGCAAGGCAGCCCGGGACGGGCGCTCGAGCTTCTGAACTCGCAAGGGGCGAAGTATTTCGACCTCCTGCGCCAGATCATGTCTCGCTCGCAAAACCTTGATCTCGCAGCCAAAATATCGATCGCGGACGGGCTACAGGGACGTGACATGGCAGAGGATTTTATGGTCTTCACCGAGTTGCTGCTGACCTTCGTCGCCGACCTGGCGCGGCGCGCGGCAATCGCCGGCGAGGGAGCCGCCCTTGCCCGCGCGCATGAGGAGATCGGGCATTCCCTTCGCCTGGCAAATGCCCTAAACCTCGACCGCCGCCAGACGATCCTTGATGCGCTGACCGTTCTCGGATCGGCTAAAGCCGCGTAATTAATCGAGAATTCCGAGTGACGAAGAAGTTCTACATCACCACCGCCATTTCCTATCCGAATGGCGCTCCCCATATCGGCCATGCCTATGAGGTGCTGGCGACGGATGCGCTTGCGCGCTTCAAGCGGCTCGACGGCTACGACGTGATGTTCCTCACCGGCACCGACGAGCATGGCCAGAAGATCGAGCAGACGGCACGCAAACAGGGCCGCACCGCCGCCGACTTCGTCGACGAAATGGCGCAGCTCTTCAAGGACATGGTGGCGCTGCTTGGCTGTGCGAATGACGATTTCATCCGCACCACGGATGCCCGGCACAAGAAGACCGTCAGCGCTTTGTGGAAGCTTCTGGAAGAGGCGGG
Organism: Taklimakanibacter lacteus; assembly: GCA_003576695.1. GTDB lineage: Bacteria > Pseudomonadota > Alphaproteobacteria > Rhizobiales > Aestuariivirgaceae > Taklimakanibacter > Taklimakanibacter lacteus. The sequence continues at coordinate 51,337 of QOZQ01000013.1, read as the reverse complement.
CGACATCTATCTGTCGAACTATTCCGGCTGGTATTCGGTGCGCGATGAGGCCTTCTACGGCGCCGACGAGATCGAGGACCGCGACGGCAGGAAATTCTCCACCAAGACCGGCACGCCGGTCGAATGGGTGGAGGAGGCGAGCTATTTCTTCAAGCTGTCGGCCTATCAGGACAAGCTCCTCAAGCTCTATGCCGACCAGCCCGATTTCATCGGACCGGCGGAGCGGCGCAATGAGGTCGTGAGCTTCGTCAAAGGCGGCCTGCAGGATCTCTCCGTGTCGCGCACCACCTTCGACTGGGGCATACCGGTTCCGGGAGCAGAGGGCCACATCATGTATGTGTGGCTCGATGCCCTGACCAATTATCTGTCCGCCACCGGCTGGCCGGACAAGAGCCCACGCAACCACTACTGGCCGGCCGATCTGCATATCATCGGCAAGGACATCGTGCGCTTCCATGCCGTCTACTGGCCGGCCTTCCTGATGTCGGCAGGCCTGCCGCTGCCCAAACGCGTCTTCGGCCATGGCTTCCTGTTCAACCGCGGCGAGAAGATGTCGAAGTCGGTCGGCAATGTCATCTCGCCGGCGGAGCTCGTGTCGCGCTATGGCGTCGACCAGGTGCGCTATTTCTTCCTGCGCGAAGTGCCCTTCGGCCAGGACGGCAATTACAGCCACGAAGCGATCATCGCGCGCATCAATGCCGATCTTTCGAACGATCTCGGCAATCTGGCGCAGCGCTCGCTGTCGATGATCGGCAAGAACTGCAGCGGCAAGGTTCCCGCCTGCGGAAAGCTCTCGGCTGAAGATCAGGCCATTCTCGCCGCGACCGATACACTTCTCGCCGAATGCCGCACGCATCATGACGTTCAGGCGATCAATAAGGCGCTGGACGCGATCTGGAAGGTCGTCGCCGATGCCAACCGTTATTTCGCCGGCCAGGAGCCCTGGGCGCTGAAGAAGACGGATCCCGAGCGGATGGGAACGGTGCTCTATGTGACCGCCGAGATCCTGCGCCAGGTCGGCATCCTGGCGCAGCCCTATATGCCGGTCTCGGCCAACAAGCTGCTCGATCTGCTGGCGGTCCCAGCAGACAGGCGAGATTTTGCGGCACTGGGCAATGCCGGACGTCTCGTCTCCGACACCGCGCTGCCGGCACCGGCCGCAGTCTTCCCACGTTATGTGGACGAGGCCGACGCGCCGGCATGAATGTCGTCGACAGCCATTGCCATCTCGACTATCCGGGCCTCGCCGAGGACCTTGCCGGTGTGATCGCGCGTGCCGAGGGGGCAGGGGTCAGGCTCATGCTCTCGATCGGCACCAGGGTGAAGAAATTCGACCAGGTCCTGGCGCTGGCCGAGCAATATGAGAATGTCTTCTGCACGGTCGGCACGCATCCGCATAATGCCGCCGAGGAGCCCGACGTGACGGCGGACGATCTGGTGCGGCTGGCGCAGCATCCCAAAGTGGTCGGCATCGGCGAAGCAGGGCTCGACTATCACTATGATCTGAGCCCGCGCGACAGCCAGGCCCGGAGCTTTCGCGTCCATATCGAAGCGGCGCGCCGCACCGGCCTGCCGCTCGTTATCCACAGCCGCAATGCGGAAGCCGACACTGCCGCCATCCTCGAAGAGGAGATGCGAAAGGGTGCGTTCAAGCCGCTCCTGCATTGCTTTTCGTCGAAAGCGGAGCTGGCGCGCCGCGGCCTCAAGGTCGGCGCCTATGTCTCGCTTTCCGGCATCCTCACCTACAAGAATGCCGAGGACATCAGGGAGACGGCACGCGAAGTGCCCATGGACCGTCTTCTGGTCGAAACAGACGCGCCCTATCTCGCGCCGGTGCCGTACCGGGGCAAATCGAACGAGCCCGCTTTTGTCGTGAAGACGCTCGAGAAACTGGCGGAGGTCAAGGCGGTGACGGCTGAGGAGATGGCGAATGCCACGAGCCGCAATTTCTTCGCTTTGTTCGACAAGGTGCCGAAGCCCGGCTGGGTGCCGTGATCCATGGCCGGGTCGCTCACCATATTGGGCTGCGGCTCATCGGGTGGGGTTCCGCGCATCGGCAACAATTGGGGCCTGTGCGATCCGGAGAATCCCAGAAACCGGCGGCGGCGCTGCTCGATCCTGCTCCGCCTCGCGGCCGCGGGTGGCGAGACGCAAGTCCTCATCGACACATCGCCCGATCTGCGCGACCAGATGCTGTCCACCGGCACGGACGCGCTCGATGCCGTCCTCTTCACCCACGAGCATGCCGACCATACGCATGGCATCGATGAGCTGCGGGCCTTCTATCTGCGCCAGCGCCATCTCATACCGATCTGGGCGGACGAGAAGACCGCCAGTCTCCTGGTCAGCCGGTTCGGCTATTGCTTCATCACGGCGCCGGGCAGCGACTATCCGCCGATCCTGCGCCTCAACCGCATCACCGCCGGCGAACCGGTCGAGATCGTGGGGAAGGGGGGCGCGATCCGGGCCCTGCCTTTCGTGGTCCATCACGGCAATATCGACGCGCTCGGCTTCCGGGTCGGCAATATGGCCTATACACCGGATGTGAACGCCATCCCCGAAGCGAGCCTCGCCGCGTTGAGCGGCCTCGATCTGTGGGTGGTCGATGCGCTGCGGCCGGTCCCGCATCCGAGCCATTTCAGCCTGCCCGAGACGCTGGCCTGGATCGAGCGGCTGAAGCCGAAGCGCGCCGTCCTCACCAACATGCATATCGACCTCGATTTCGCCACCCTGAAACGCGAGCTTCCCCCCTATATCGAACCCGCTTATGACGGTATGATTCTGCCGTTTTGAGAAGGGGAGTAGCCCATGTCCCGCCGGATCGTTTCCCTGGTCGCCCTCCTGGCGTTCGGCTCCACGCCCTTGCTGGCGCAGCAGGCCTGTCCCGATGGTTCAGCGCGCGATGAAGCCAAGATTACGAGCGCGATCGACCTTTATGCGCGCGAGCCGTTCTCGGCGCGCACCTATCGCGTGCTGAAGGGCCTCGGTGATCCGATGATCGATCCCGATTATGGCAGCTATTCCTCCTGGCAGGATTCCGATGCCTTCAAGAGGCTCACCGCCGCAATCCTGCCCGAGGCGAAACAGCCGAACTACTATGGCTATGAGTGCCGGCTCGGTTATCCGCGCGAGGTGCTGGAAAAGCGCATAGCCGATCTCGGCAAGACCAGTCCTTATGTGAAGCAGTGGCTCACCGTGCAGCTGGCGGTGCTCGCCGCCTGCGATGGCGAGAAGATCGCCGAGCTGCCCGGCCCGCTCAGCGACCAGCAATCGCCGGTCAAGGAGCTGCAGGAGGCGGATCGCGCCTATCAGTCGGCAACGCTCGCCTTCTACACGGACCGCACCAAGGCGGTCGATCTCTACAAGGCGATCGGCGCCTCCGCGTCGCCGCATAAGGGTGCCGCGCGCTACATGGTGGCGAATATCCTCGCCAATGGAAAACAGCTCGCCGAAGCGCGGGCCGAGGCCAAAGCCATCCTTGCCGATCCGGCACTCGCCGGCGTGCATGGCATCACCCAGGAGCTCCTCGGCTATATCGCCAATCTCGAGGACACCGCACCCGGCTGGAGCGGCCTCATCAACGATACGATTGCCGTCCTCGACAAGCCGACCAAGGACATCCAGGCCTCGCCGCAGCTCGCCAAGGAATATGGGCGGGCGCTCTATGATATCGATTTCGTCGGCATTCGGGCCAAGGCCGACGACTGGTGGCTGGATGGCAAGCTGCCGGAGAACCCGACCATCTCCAAGGCGATTGTCGATGCCACGCGCCAGCATGCCATGGTGCCGTGGATGATCGGCGGTCAGACGGCGCAGGAGTATTATACGAAAGCGCCCTGGCAGTTCATCGGGCCGAAATGGGAAGCGCGCACCCAGTCGCTGGTCGACCGGTCGCTGGCCCTCGTCGCCGGCACGCCGCCCTTGGCCAAGGATGTCTTCGAGGCTCTGAAAGCCAGGCCCGACGATGCCAGCCGCAAGGCACTGTGGGACAAGGCGCAGGCCGCGGCCAAAGCGGCGAATGACAGCTGCGGCACGGCGCCTGAGACGGCGGCTGCCGGAACGTTCCTCACCCATGCGGTCAGGCTTTCGGCGCTGGCCGGGAAATTCGACGAGATCTATGGCGGGCTTGATGCCTATCCGTTCAAGAAGTCCAACGCCTATACGCAGAATGCGCTCGTGCCGTTCGGCCAGTATCTGATCGGGCAGGGCATGGTCGAGGAGGCCCGCACGTTCCGCGATCAGCTCCTGAAGGATGATCTCTGGGCCTCGTTGAGCAATGGCCAGGGAACCGCCGGCGTGCTGGCCGAGATCGGCATGTGGGCGGCGGAAGACCGGGCGCAATGGGAAAAGGCGCTTTCCCATGACACGGAGAAGACCGGCGCCGCGCTGCTCAACTTCCTGCCTGCCAAGGACCTGCGGGCCATGGCGAAGAACGAGACCTTGTTCAATCGCGATGAGCGCGCGCTGTTCGTCCGCACGGCCTGGACAAGACTCTTTGCGCGTGGTCGCGCGCCGGAAAAATCCTTCACCGATGAGCTCTATGCGCTCAATCCGGAAGTGAAGGCGGTCGCCGACAAGGTGGCGACGGATTATCCAAAGGCGAATGAGGCGAACCGCCGGCTGTTAACCATATTGCGCACGCCGCGCATGGGCATCCTGGTCAATGCGCCCGGCATCTGGGAACCGATCACCATGACCAGCGGCGGTGATGTTACGGCGCTCGATTCCTTCGATCACAACGACAAGAACTGGTGGTGCCCGTTCGAGACGGACCGGCTGCTGGGCGGCCTGCGCAACGACTTCGACAGTATCACCGGCGTCGAGCGTGCGTCATGGTCGGCGAAATCGCTCGAGCCCGTGCTCGAGGCCAATGCCGTGGCGGACCTCGCCAGGAAGCGTGAAAGCGTCCTCAAGGCGCATCCCGTGGTCAAGAGCGTCAGCTGGAGCGAGATCAAGGCGCTGAGCCAGATGCCGAGCGCGCCCAAGCTGCTGGCGACGGCGGCGACCAAATGGGGCAAGACGGCCCGCAAGGAAGATGCCTCGGCGGCCGAGGCGCTGGCGCTGGCGATCAAGACCACGCGCTATGGCTGCAACTGGCATGGCGGCCACGGCAAATATTCGAAGGCGGCCTATGACGTGCTGCATGCGAGATTCGGCACGACGCCATGGGCGACGCAGACGCCATACTGGTTCGATTGCGTGAACTTCTACAACCAGACGAGCACGACGGGCGGCAAGTGCCCAAGCCCATCATGGCCCAAGCAGGAAATCCCGCGCTGAAAGCGGAAGCCGGCAAAGCCCAGCCAATTCAAAGGCTTTGCCGGCTTTGCCGTCATCCAGAAATATTCCATAATATACATTATGCGAATGAAGGGCGGGCGGGATGAAGCCCCGGGCTGATGCCTTCTCCGTCCTCGTTCTCGACCTCGCCCATATGGGCGAACCCGGCGCTGAGCGCCGCGTCGACGGCTTTGCCACGCTCTCAGCGGCACGCGCTTACGCCGAAGCGCGCATCCGTGCATCGGTCGAGGAGCTGAGAGTGACGGACCAGACTCCGGCCGAGCTGCGCTCCCTCTGGCATGTCTATGGCGAGGACTGCCTGGTGCTGGACAACGGTTTCCGTGGCCGCGACCATCTCGATCGCTATATCGCGACGCCGGCAACGGCCCTCGAGCAAGACTGGCCGGCGCTGGCGCCCGCCCCCCAATCGGGAGACGCATGAATGGACAAGCGCGTTTGCTTTGACTTCGAGGTGGAATTCTCGAATGGCGGCGGCATACAGGGACAGGACTTCCGTCTCGATATCGACGGTGACGACATCTCCGATGATGCGCTCGCCGCCTATATCATCAAGGATCTGCGCCTGCTCATGGTCGGAACGGTGCGCATCCTCAATAAGAAGGTGATCGAGGAGCGCCACAAGCGTGCCGCGGGATCTGCTGAACTTTCCGACGGGACCAGCGGCACGGTCGTCGATCTGAGCCATGTGATCGAGAGCGGCATGATCACCTATAAAGGCCTGCCCGCGCCCCTCATCTGCGATCACCTGTCACGTGAGCAGTCACGCAAGGTCTATGCGGCCGGCACTGAGTTCCAGATCGGCAGGATCGAGATGGTCTCGAATACCGGCACCTATATCGACGTGCCGTTCCATCGCTATGCCGACGGGCATGATCTGACCGAGCTCGCGCTGCGCAAAGTATCGGACGTGCCAGGCGTCGTTGTGCGTGTAACCGGCGCCATTGAGCGCGCGATCGATTGGCATCATTTCGCCCCTGTCGACTGCGCCGGTCACGCCGTCCTCGTCCATACCGGTTGGGATCGGCATTGGCGGACCGACCGCTATTTCGAGGGACATCCGTTCCTCACCGAGAAAGCGGCTCTCTATCTGCGCGATCAGGGCGCGCTGCTGGTCGGAATCGATTCGCTCAATATCGACGACATATCGGGCGGCGCGCGCCCGGTTCATTCGATATTGCTGGCGGCTGAGATCCCGATCGTGGAGCACCTGACCGGGCTTGCGGCGCTGCCTGCCTCAGGTTTCCGGTTCACCGCCGTGCCGCCGAAGATCAAGGGCATGGGGACTTTTCCCGTTCGAGCACATGCGCATCTGAACGCATGAAGCCTTACGGCTTCAGCCAGGCTGCACAGGCCTCCCGGTCAGCCGCGGTCAGCTCGTGGCCCGCGGCGATGATCCGCGCGTCAACGGCGGCACCTGACGCTCGTAAAGCCTGCTCGAGCTTTGCGCCCAGTGTGCCATAGGGATCGCTGCGGCCCGAAAGCATCAATAGCCAGGCATTCGAGAGATCGGCCTCAGGCGTCTCTTCCAGCACCATGGCCGGGCGCAGCAGCATCGCGCGCCGGACCTGTCCCGGATGCAGCAGCATCATCGCCGCCAGCAGATTGGCGCCATTCGAATAGCCGAGACAGGTCATCTTCTCAGGGGTAAGCCCATAGGCGGCGACAGCTTCGGCAAGGAAAGCGGCGAAAGCTTCGGCCTCAAAGCGGATATCGGCCTGATCGAAGCTCATCGGCGACAAGCGTCGGAACCAGCGCAGGATGCCCTCTTCCGTGCTGCGGCCGCGCACGCCCAGAAGCGTTGCCCGTGGCGCAATGCGGCGCGCGAGCGGCATGAGATCGGCTTCATTTCCGCCCGTGCCATGCAGCAGCACGATAGTATTGCCATCAGGATCCGTGGGCATGTTGAAGCGATGGATGAAGGGCAGGTCGCGATAGATCACCCGCGACTCGCCCGGCTCTGCGAATTGCGGCAAGAGCGTCTCCAGGTCGCGGGCCTGGTCCGCTGCCTGTGGTGGAACAAAAAGTCGGCTGCCCAATGTCGCAAGCGGCTCATCGATGGTGAAGCCCGGTTCATCGGTTGCGAATTCGAGCAATGTGCCGCCCGGCTCGCGCACATAGAGCGATGAGAAATATTTGCGGTCATGCAGCTTCGTCGGGCTGGAGTTCAGGCGGGCGAGGCTCCGTTCCAGCTGGTGGAGTTCTGTGAGGTCGGTGGCGCGCAAGGCGACGTGATCGGCCGTCCCCGTTCCGGGGGCGCCGGGCCAGAAGCCATGGGCGTCCTGGATATCGATCGCATCGCCTTGCGCCGTGACGAGCCGGGTCATCGTCCCTTCCCTGGCAGCCCGACGGAAACCCGAATGACGTTCGATGAAGGCCTGCGTCTCCTCAGGTGTGGCCGACAGGATGGTGGCGGCGCGCACCCTGCCTATGGCGTGCCCGGCTGGGATTTCCCGAGCGGTCCAGGGATCGGGTGCCGGCAAGGCCGCGCCGACAAGTTTGACGGTGATGCCGTCCGGGTCGCGCAGGCGTAAAACCGGCTCGCCGAACTCCGGTGCCGGGCCTGTGGCCGGCACCTGGAAACGCAAGGCGCGTTCGAGCCAGAAACCCATGCTTGCCGGATTGATCGCCAACGCGATCTCGCCAACCTGCCCGTGACCCGCCCTGCCCGGTGAGCCGTCCTCCCACACGAGGAAAGTGATCAGTGTTCCGGGCGAGCCTTTGCGGTCGCCATAAACGAGATGGAGCTGCGTGGCGTCCTCATAGCCTCCCGTGCGTTTGACGAGACGCAGGCCGAGGAAGCCGACATAGAAATCGACATTGGCCTGCACCTTGCGGGTGATCAGCGTGATGTGATGGATGCCTTCACTCACGGGCTCAATTCCATATGAATGATCTCGATCGGATCGCCGCCCAGCCCATGCGAGAAATAGCCCCGCTTCACGGTGCGAAAGCCGTGGCGGCGATAGAAGCCTTCCGCATTGATGGTCGATTCGACCTTGATCGGCCCGGAATGGCCCTTGCGCGCATTGGCAATGCCGATATCGAGCAGTTTCCGGCCGAGTCCCGAGCCTGCCACGCCGGGCAGGAGAAAGAGGCGCGTCACTTCACCGGGCTCTGAATCGACGAAGCCCATGATCGTGCCTTTGAACTCGGCCACGACGACCTGCCCCTGCGCGATGAGGGTCTCACAATAGTCGGGCGTGCGATCGCCCATCCAGCCGGCGATCTGCTCTTGCGTGTAGTGATGGCGCGCCAGTGCCGCGACCGAGCGGCGCGTGACCTCGAACAGCGCTTCGCCATCGCCTTTTTGCGCAGGACGCAAACTCACGGGCTCCATGGCCTCTCCTCACGCAACGGCGACGGCCTCGATCTCGATATCGAACTCCATCGGCCATGACGCCACGGGCACGAAAGTGCGCGCCGGTGGATCTTTGGGAAAGTGCCGCGCATAGACACGGTTGATGGCGCCATAGAAGCCGGCATTGGCGGCATAGACGCGCACCATCAGGATGTTCTCAGGGCTCGCGCCGGCGGCGGCCAGGCAATGCTTCAGCGCGGTCAGCGATGCCTCGGTCTGGACCTCGATGTCTCCCTTCACCAGCGCTCCTGTATTTATATCGAGGGGCGGCGCCCCGGACACGAAGACAAGCCCCTGTCCCTTCGTCACCAGCGACAAGGGCACACCAAGCTTGCGGGCCGTTTCCGACAGCACCGGCACTTCGATGATTTCTCTCTTCATGTGATCTCCTGTGAACGAGGTGTCCCATCATACTGGCAGAAGTGCGTCGGGCTTCACATCGGCAACCGATGTATAAGTGTGCGTTTCGCGCACGCCGGGCAGCGGCAGGATGACCCGCTGCAGGAAATCCTGGAAAACCGACATGTCGGCGATGCGGGCCTTCACCAGATAGTCGAAACCGCCGACGACCATGTGGCATTCGAGGACCTCGGGCGCATTGGCTACCGCTTCGGCGAAGCGATCGAATACCTGCGGCGTCGTCTGATCGAGCCTGACCTGGATGAAGACGATGGTCCCGCGGCCGATCTTGGCCGGATTGAGCACCGCCCTGATACCGGTGATGTAACCCTCGCGGAACAGTCGCTTGACCCGCTGGCTGGCGCCGGTCGGCGACAGGCCGACACGGGCCGCGAGATCGAGCGTGGTGCGCCGTCCATCCTCTTGCAGCAGCCGCAGGAGATTGCGGTCGATCGCATCGAGTTCTGTCATTTCTAAACTCACGCAAGCTGGGCAGAAATTGTGCGATATTCGCAAGTGATAGCGCGAAATAGCCTATTTTATCGCGCTGATGAGGGCAATAGCCTGCGATCTTTGTCCAAGCCTACCGCTCTCTTCCATCTGCGTGCAAAATGACCGGCGAAATCCAAGATACAAGCCGAAAACTGGCGGTCCTCGCCGGCCTGGCAATGGTCGCGATCACCGCTGTGCAATTCGTTGCGGCCCGCTTCAGCCTGCGTGCCGACCTCACCGCCACCGACATCGCCACCTTGCGGTTCCTGGGCGCCGGCATTGTCTTCGTGCCGATTGTGTGGCGCACAGGTTTCGGCAAACTGAAGGCGCTCGGCTGGCGGCGCGCTCTGGCGCTCGCTCTTCTCGTTGGCCTCCCCTATCCCATGATCATCAACTGGGGCCTGACCTATGCGCCGGCCACCCATGCGGCGGCCTTGTGCCCGGCTTCGATCGTCTTCTTCTCTTTCCTGCTGTCGCGCGTCTTCTTCAGGGAACAGGTTTCGCCCTTTCAGGCAATCGCTATAGCAGTGCTCATCGCCGGCCTGCTTTTCTTCATCTCGCCCAATGGAAATAACGAGACCGACAGCTTGTTCGGCGATCTGGTGTTCGTCGGCTCGGGGATCATGTTCTCGGCCTATGCCATTCTGGTGCGCCGCTGGGCGGTCGATTCGACCATGGCCACCGCCGCCGTCGCCCTCATCTCCTGCCTGCCTCTTCCTTTCATCTATCTCTTCGTGCCGAACGGTCTCGATAGCGCTCCGACAGCTGAGATACTGATCCAGATCGTCGTTCAGGGATTTCTTGCCGGCGCGGCCGCCATCTTTCTCTACACTTATACGGTGCGGCAGCTGGGGCCGCAGATGGCCTCGTTGTTCCTGCCTTGCGTGCCCATCGCCACAGCCTTTACCGGCATGATTGTGCTGGGCGAGCATCCAACCCTCCCGCAGTTCCTGGCGATTGCCGTAATGACCGCGGCGATGATCGTGCTGGCGCTCCTGCATCAGCGCGGTGAGAGGTGGAAAGCCCGGCCGGAGGAAGCTAAGCTTGCGGCATACACGTCGTCATTCGAAGGCGACTGATCCCTGCCCCAAGCCTTGGAACCGGTACTTGCATGACCAATCCCGCCGATCTCGACCCTCGCCAGATTGATACGCTGAAAGCCATCATGGCGGCCCTGCGCACGCCGGTCACCGGCTGCCCTTGGGATCTCGAGCAGGATTTCTCGACCATCGCGCCCTATACGATCGAGGAAGCCTATGAGGTGGCGGATGCGATCGAGCGCGGCAATAAGGCCGATCTGTGCGAGGAGCTGGGCGACCTCCTCCTGCAGGTCGTCTATCACGCGCAGCTTGCGGCAGAGGAAAAGAGCTTCGCCTTCGACGATGTGGTCGAGGCCATCTGCCGCAAGATGGTGCGCCGCCATCCGCATGTCTTCGGCGATGAGCAGGCCCGCTCCGCCAAGCTCGCCAAGGGCTTCTGGGACGAGATGAAAGCGCGCGAGAAAAAGGCCGGCCATGGACCGGAAGGCATACTCGACGGCGTGCCCATCGCCCTGCCCGGCATGACGCGCGCCGTCAAACTGCAGGCCAAGGCCGCCAAGGTTGGCTTCGACTGGCCGTCGGTCGACTTCGTCTATGACAAGATGAACGAAGAAATCGCCGAGCTGAAGCAGGAAACGGCGCGCGACAGGCAGGAAGCGGAGTATGGCGACCTCTTGTTCGCCACGGCCAATCTGGGCCGGCATCTCGATATCGATCCCGAACGCGCGCTGCGCGCCGCCAACGAGAAATTCCTGCGGCGCTTTCGTCATATCGAGAACGAGCTGGCGAAGCGCGGCTCATCGCCGAAGCAGTCATCGCTGGCGGAAATGGATGCGCTGTGGGACGAAGCCAAGGCGCTCGAATAGTCCGTTTGAAGAAGACTATTCCGCCGCCTGATCCAGAATGCTCGTATTGCGCAGCCGGCTCTTGAAACGACTGGCGGCGATCTGTGCCTTGTCGGCGCCCAGGCGAACGGTGAGCACCACGCTGCCGTCCTCGAGTTCTTCGCGGCCGAGGACCTCGCCCTTGTCGTAAAACCAGGCTTGGCCCTGCCCGTCGGCGGGGTCGAGCACCGCCTCATAGATGGTGAGGCCGCGGCCGAGCTTCTCCTCGATCAGCTCGCGCAGATCGGCAAGGCCTTCGCCGGTCAGCGCCGAAACGACGGCGCAATCATCCTGGCGCAGAACCTGGGCGCGCCGCATGGCCTGCGCGTCTTCGGGCAAGAGGTCGACCTTGTTCCACACCTCGATGATGTGATCGCGGCGGTTCTCGCCAATGCCGAGCTCGGTCAGGATGGCTGAGACATCGGCCGCCTGCGCCTCGCTTTCCGGGTGGCTGATATCGCGGACATGCAGGATGACATCGGCCTCGATCACCTCTTCGAGCGTGGCGCGGAAGGCGGCGATGAGCGGCGTCGGCAGGTCGGAGATGAAGCCGACCGTGTCGGAGAGCACCGCCTTGCGGCCATGCGGCAGCGAGATCGCGCGCATGGACGGATCGAGCGTGGCGAAGAGCAGGTCCTTGGCCAGGACCCCGGCATTGGTGAGGGCATTGAACAAGGTGGACTTGCCGGCATTGGTATAGCCAACCAGCGCCACCACCGGATAGGGCACGCGCGCCCGGCCGGAGCGGTGCAGGCCGCGGGTCTTCACCACTGAATCGAGTTGCTTCTCGAGCCGCGAGATGCGCTCCTGGATGAGGCGCCGGTCGGCTTCGAGCTGGGTCTCACCGGGGCCGCCGAGGAAGCCGAAACCACCGCGCTGGCGTTCCAAGTGGGTCCAGGACCTGACCAGGCGGCTCTTCTGGTACCGCAAATGGGCAAGCTCGACCTGCAGCAGACCTTCACGGGTGCGGGCGCGGCGCCCGAAGATCTCGAGGATGAGGCCGGTGCGGTCGAGCACCTTGGCGCTCCAGGCCTTTTCAAGGTTGCGCTGCTGGATCGGGCTCAATGTGCCGTTGACGACGACAAGATCGGCCTCGGTGTCCTCCACCAGACGGGCGATCTCGTCGACCTTGCCCTGGCCGAGCAATGTTGCCGGCCTGGGCTCGGCCAGCATGACGACAAGCTGTCCCGTAATTTCCAGGTCAATGGCGAGCGCCAGACCGACGGCCTCTTCCAGGCGTGAACCCGCATCCCGATCGCCAGGCGACGCAGCCGCCCTGCCCTTGCGCTCGACATGAACGACAATGGCGCGTGTGGCCTGAGGCCCCTCAATCTGGAATCGAACTTCGTGCCCGGAAGAATGCTTCGGTCTCGTGGACTTCACCCGTCCTTGCCTTCCTCGTCGAACAGGCTGATCGGCCCGCCCGGCATGATCGTCGAAATGGCGTGCTTGTAGACGAGCTGGGACAGACCGTCCCGGCGCAGCAACACGCAGAAATTGTCAAACCAGGTAATAATACCCTGCAATTTAACCCCGTTGACGAGAAATACCGTCACGGGGATCTTCTGCTTGCGGACGTGATTGAGAAAGGTGTCCTGCAGATTTTGTGGTTTTTCCTGTGCCATTTAGCGCTTATTTCCTTCTTTTCGGTCACAGCCGAGGGAATCCGAAGCTAGCACGGTTGCAGAATGCGCAAAACCGCTAATTCGCTGCGGGCCAGATGGGACCCCGTCCCTCATTTGCGAAGTCCTGGCACAGAGTTCAATGGGTTCGCCGCTGCGCATGCAGAACGACACACTTAACACGTAAAATCCTAAATATAGCTTTTAAATCCTGTTTGGGTATTGTTTTCGCGCCGCGGTCCAGGAATGAAATTCGCGAAAGGTCTTCAGGCGGCCGTCGAATTGACGCGATTGCGGCCGCCGCGCTTGGCGCTGTAGAGCGCTTCATCCGCCCGCTTCAGAACGGTTTCCATCGTATCGGACTGGCTCTCGATGGTGGCGACGCCAATCGAGACCGTAACGGTCAGGGGACCGTTGTCAGCCCCGACATTGAAGGGCTTGCCGGAGATGTTGCGGCGCATGCGATCGGCGATCTTGGCCGCTATATCCGCGTTGGTGTTGGGCAGGACGATCACGAACTCCTCGCCACCGATGCGGCAGATCATGTCGATGTTGCGGATCGCCTGCTTGAGGCGCGACGCCAGCTCCTGCAAGACGCGGTCGCCGACCGCATGTCCGTTCTCGTCATTGACTGACTTGAAGTGATCGACATCGAGCGCCAGGAGGGAGAGCGTCTTGCCGCGGTTGATCGCATGCTCGACAAGGGCCGCCGTCTGGCTTTCCATATAGCGGCGGTTATAGAGGCCGGTCAGTGAATCGGTGACGGCCAGCTCCATCGTCGTCTGCACATGCGAGCGCAATTGATCGGTGTAGCGACAGCGCCTTATCTGGGTGTTGGCGCGCGCCAGAAGCTCCTGCTTGTCGATCGGTCGGATCAGATAGTCGTTGACGCCCATGTCGAGGGCGCGCAACAGGCGCTGATGATCGTCCGGTGCCACGACGATCAGGATGGGCACCTGGCGGGTGCGTTCGAGTGATTTGAGCTGCGAGCACAGGCGCAGACCGTCGACATTGTCCATGTCGAGATTGATGATGATGAGCTCATAGCGGGTCTCGGCCGCATGCATGACGGCGGTCAGTGGATCGTCGATGACCGTCACTTCATGATGCGGGACAAGTGCAGCTTTGGTGCGTTCGCTGGCCGCGGCGCGGTTGTCGATGACCAAAACCTTGCCCGGCCGCTGCTCGGCATTCTCCTGACGGGTCATCAGCTTGACGGTTTCGCCATTGGGCGAGCGCGCGCGCAACTCATCGGTGAGCATCTTGAGCCGTACCAGGCTTTTCACCCGGCAAAACAAGGCGAGATCGTTCACCGGCTTGGTCAGGAAGTCATCGGCCCCCGCCTCGAGGCCCTTTACTCGGTCTTCGGGCTGATCCAGGGCCGTCACCATGACCACGGGAATATGGTGAGTTTGCGCGTTGTTCTTGATCTGCCGGCAGACCTCGATACCGTCGATGCCGGGCATCATGACATCGAGAAGGACGATGTCGGGTTTCGTGCGCTGAATCGAATCGAGCGCATCGATGCCATTCATCGCCGTGACCACATCGAAATACTCGGCCGAAAGCTTCGCCTCGAGGAGGCGCACATTCGCCAGAATATCGTCGACGACCAGTACCCTGGCGGTCATTGCGGTCTCTTGAGGAAACTGTCCACGGTCTTGAGGAAGCTCATCACCGAGATGGGCTTCGAAATGTAGGCTTCGCAGCCGCCTTCGCGAATCTTTTCTTCGTCACCCTTCATGGCGAATGCCGTCACGGCGATGACGGGTATCTTCTGCAGCTCCTCGTCTTCCTTGAGCCACTTGGTGACCTCGATGCCGGACACCTCGGGCAGCTGGATGTCCATGATGATGAGGTCGGGCATATGCTGGCGCGCGATTTCGAGCGCCGACAGGCCGTCGCGCGTCTGCAGCACGCGATAGCCATGCGCTTCGAGGAGATCGTTGAAGAGCTTCATATTGAGCTCGTTGTCCTCAACAATCAAAACTGTCTTGGCCTGCGCCGCATTTGTTGCGAGCATCTGCTCGTTTCCCACTCGTTTGCCCGGTATGTGTAGCACGGCTGGCGCCCTGTCGGTGTGTTCCGTCGTTTGTCGAGACTGTCCTACAACCCACCGATTTCCCTGTTTCGTTTGAGAAATACTGCCAATTTCCCTATGGGGAATTGTGGCCGAACTCGGTAACTAACAGTTTAACCAGAACGGCACTCAGGAACGTGGTAAATTTTTGATTAACAATGAGAGCGGTACCTCCATGAAATCTTCCGGCGTTTCACGCGGCGAGGCCGAGATCATTGCCCTGAAAATACTAGGCTTTCTGGCGAACGACCACGCCCGGCTCAACCGCTTCCTAGCTCTTTCCGGGGTCGACCTCAATGACCTCGGAGCAGGCGCCCAGAGCCCTGATTTTCTGGCCGGCATCCTCAATCATCTGCTCCAGGATGAACCGCTCCTCCTCACCTTCAGCGCCGAGCATGACCTCGATCCGCGGCTGCCTGCGCTGGCGCTGCGGGCCCTGGCCCCTATCGACGAGGTCTGACTATGCCGCTGCGTCGGCGCGGATCTCGAGCGCGCCATGCGCTTCGAGGGCCGCCTTGAGGCGCGGTCTTGCACGTATGTGAGCGGCAACCCGCGCAATGTTCGGGCAGCGCTCAAGCACCGCCTCTTCGGATGGGTGGGCCCATAGCGTCAGCATGAAGAGATAGATGTCGGCGGCGGAGAAATTGTCACCCAGCAGGAACGGCCCGTCGGCGGCAAGCTTGCCTTCCATGATATCGAAAAGCGTCAGGCTGTACTGCTCGGCCTTGCGCCGGCTCAAGGCATTCTGCTCTTCGCCGTCGACGAGCCTGCGGCAGTCAAAGGCAAAGTCGATATAGGTATAGAGGTTGGTCGCCATGAAAACGAGATGGGACAGATAGACGGCATGATCGTCGCTGCCGATGGGCGGCGCCAGGCCGGTGTCGCGATGCGTGTCGGTGAGGAAGGCGACAATGGCGGCCGATTCGGTGATCGCGCGGCCGTCAGGCAGGCCGAGGGCCGGAATAAGCCCGAGCGGGCTGATCTCGCGGAATTCCGGCGCCCTCACCTGCTCGGGTGTCAGCCAGACATTCTGATAGGGGACGCCAAGCTCTTCAAGCACCAGGTGAGCGCCGATCGAGCCCCAGCGCTTCACATTGTAAAGCTTGTACATCGGCTCCTCCCTCGGTCTCGCCGCCCGTTCTGCGGCACATTGGCGGCGGAATCCGTCCCGGCGGGCAGTGAAGCCCATTTAGAACAGCTGTGCAACGCCATGATGACGGCTAGAATGACACCATGCACAGGGATGAGACGGCAAGGGGATTCTGCCGCGATTGTTTCGCGCCCGCGGGCGATGACGACCGCCGCTGCCGATCCTGCCGTTCGCCGCGCCTGATCCGCCATCCGGAATTGCACAATCTCAGCACCGCCCATCTCGATTGCGATGCCTTCTATGCCGCCATAGAGAAGCGCGACAATCCCGATCTGCGCGATAAGCCGGTCATCGTCGGTGGCGGGCACCGCGGCGTCGTGTCGACCTGCTGCTATATCGCGCGCATCCAGGGCGTCAGGTCGGCGATGCCCATGTTCACGGCGCTCAAGCTCTGCCCGGAAGCGACCGTCATTGCGCCCAATATGGCGAAATATGCAGCGGTCGGGCGCGAGGTGCGGGCGCTCATGCTCAACCTGACCCCGCTCGTCCAGCCGCTGTCGATCGATGAAGCCTTTCTCGATCTCAAGGGAACGGAAAGGCTGCATGGCCGCACCGCCGCCTTCTCCCTCGCTTATCTGGCGCTCGATATCGAAAAGCAGATCGGCATCACCGTCTCGATCGGCCTGTCGCACAACAAGTTCCTGGCCAAGATGGCGTCCGATCTCGACAAGCCGCGCGGCTTCTCGGTCATCGGCAAGGCCGAGACGCTGGGCTTCCTGGCGGCCCGGCCGGTCGGCGCCATCTGGGGCGTCGGCAAGGCGATGCAGGCCGAGCTCGGCAAGGACGGGATCACGATGATCGCGCAGTTGCAGACGCGCGAGAAGACCGATCTCATGCGCCGCTATGGCGTATTGGGTGCCCGCCTCTATCATCTGGCGCGCGGCGAGGATGCCCGCACTGTCTCGCCCGACGATGATACGAAAAGCATCAGCGCCGAGACGACTTTCGACGCCGATCTCAGCGACTACAAGACGCTCGAGCGCATTCTGTGGCAGATGAGCGAGAAGGTCTCCGGGCGCGCCAAGAAAGACCGGCTTGCCGGGCGCACCGTGACGCTCAAGCTGAAGACGGCCGACTTCAAGATCAGGACCCGCAATGCCTCGTTCCACGAGGCGACGCTGCTGGCCGACCGCATCTTCTCGGCGGCACAGCCGCTGCTCAAGCGCGAGGCGACCGGCACGGCGTTCCGGCTGCTGGGCGTCGGCATATCACAGCTGAGCGAGATCGACCCGACGGCCGCGGATGCAAGTCTCGACGAACGCGCCGCCACCCGCGCCAAGGCCGAGCATGCCATCGACCGCCTGCGCGAGAAATTCGGCAACAAGTCGATCGAACGCGGGCTGGCTTTCGAAGGCGAGCCTGAAAAAGACTAGTTGCAGGCCGGCTGGTTGAGGAGTTCGATCGAAGTCAGCTTGCCGGACAGCACATAGTCGCCGTAATCGATCATGAGCGTCCCGGCGACGCCGTTCTCATAGATTGGAAAGCTCATCTGATAGCTTGGCAGCTCCTCGGCTGTCGCCTGGTCCGGCTTATATTCGTAGAACGTCACTGACAGCGGCCAATAGGCGAGGTCCTTCAGATCCTTGTCGACATTCGGATCGGAGCCCGCTTCCTTGCGCTTGCCGATGAAGGAAATCACCTTGTAGACCTTCGATCCCGAGGCGCCATCGAACAGGATGCTGACATCGCGGGTCTCGCCGCGCTCGGCGGCCTGCATGATGTGAAGCTGATGCGCCATCGGGAAGAGAACGCCCGACGGCAACTCGAATTCCTCGGGCTTGGGCTCGGTGATGGCGCCCTTGCCGCCCGTGCGGTCGCTCTGCATGTCGGCCTTGAGCTTGGTCTCGCTCTCCAGGCGGTTATTGATGAATTGCTTGTCGTTGAGCTGCAGCGCCGTGCCGTCGCCCGCTTCCCAGGAAGCGACCTGGTTGTCGAAAAGCTGGGTCTCCCCTTCATTCGGCCGCATCTCCATGACACGGCGGAAGCTGGTCGACCAGCCATCGCAGGTCGAGCCCGTCAATTCCATGACCATGCGGCCGTCGGCGCCGGAGACGTTGGAACGCTCGGTCGAGCGCTCGAGCCTCAGGTCATAGACGGCGCGGTGGGCGCGGATCGTCACCGAAGCCCAGGCATTGCTGCCTAATGCCGCAAGGGCAGCGATGCCCAACAGAAGACTTGCGCCGCGTTTGATCTGGTGTTTTCTAGTCCCGGTCATCTCGATCCTCTTCAACCCGCCCTCTTAAGCCAAACGGTAGCTCGCAACAATGGCCCCTGCCTTACCACGTCTTCTGGCGACCAGACGCCTGCCCCAGGAGGTGGAAACCCGCCTTGGCGCAGCCTATCAGGCCCAGTTCAATGCCGATGACCACCCGATGAGCGAGGCGGAGATTCTCGAGGGCGCCGAAGGCAAGGATGCGCTCCTGATCACGTCCATGGATAAAGGCTTCGCAACGGGAATCATCGCGAAACTGCCGCCGTCGGTTAAGATCATCGCGACCTTTTCGGTGGGCCATGAGCATGTCGATATTGCGGCGGCGCGCAGCCGCAATATCGCGGTGACCAACACCCCTGACGTGCTCACCAACGCCACCGCCGATATAACGCTTCTCCTCATCCTGGGGGCGGCGCGCGGTGCCTCCTGGGGCGAGCGGATGGTGCGCGAGAACCGCTGGGACTCATGGTCGCTGACCGAACCCCTGGGCTATGACGTCACCGGGCGGCGGCTCGGCATTCTGGGCCTGGGGCGCATCGGCCAGGCGGTGGCCAGGCGCGCCCAGGCTTTCGACATGGAGCTCCATTATCATAATCGGCGGCCGGTGGCGCCTGACCTCGCCCTCGGCGCCCGCTATCATGCCGATCTCTTCGACATGCTGCCCTATTGCGATTTCCTGTCGATCAATTGCGCCTCGACGCCCGAGACCCGCGGGATCGTCAATGAGAAGCTGATCGCGAAACTGCCCAGGGGCGCCATCATCGTCAATTCGGCGCGCGGCGACATCGTCGACGACGATGCGCTGATTGCCAACCTCAAATCGGGCAGGCTCGCCGCCGCCGGGCTCGATGTCTTCCGCAACGAGCCGAAGATCGATCCGCGCTATCGTTCGCTCGACAATGTGTTCCTGCTGCCCCATCTCGGCAGCGCGACGCGCGATACCCGCGTCGACATGGGCATGCGGGCGGCCGACAATCTCGATGCCTTTTTTGCCGGGGCCAGGCCCCGGGACCTTTTGACCTGACAAGCCAAGGAGACACGCATGAGCCAGATCGACAAGAAACTCGCCGAACTCGGCATTACCCTGCCCTCGCCCGCCAAGCCGGTCGCCAATTATGTCGGCTGGGTCCGCACCGGCAATCTCGTCTATACGGCGGGCCAGGTCACGCTGAAGGACGGCAAGATCGAATATCAGGGCAAGGTCGGCAAGGACTTCACCGTCGAGGACGGCGCCAAGGCGGCGCGCCTGTGCGCCATCAATATCGTGGCGCAGCTCAAGGATGCCTGCGGCGGCAATCTCGACAAGGTCAAGCGCATCGTGAAGCTCGTCGGCTTCGTCAACGGCACGCCCGAATTCGCCGACCATCCGAAAGTGATCAACGGCGCCTCCGACTTCATGGTCGAAGTCTTCGGCGACAAGGGCAAGCATGCGCGCTCGGCGGTCGGCTCCGGCTCGCTGCCGGTCAATGTCGCGGTCGAGGTCGAGGCCATCGCCGAGGTCGAATGAGCACGCGCTGGTCGCCCGCCTTGCGCCATCTTGACTGGCTCACCGGCCGGCCGATCGCGCATCGCGGTTTCCATGACGCGAAGCAAGGCGTCATCGAGAACACCAAGAGCGCCTTCGCCGCGGCGATCGTCCTGGGCTATGCCATCGAATGCGATCTGCAGGCGAGCGGCGACGGCGAGGCCCTCGTTTTTCATGACGAGACGCTCGATCGGCTGATGCAGGCCAAGGGCTTCGTCGCCCGCCATTCCGCAACCGAGCTCCAGGCGTTGGCGTTCAAGGCGGGCAGCGACCGGATCCAGACACTGAGCCAGCTCCTGGCGCAGGTCGATGGCCAGGTGCCGCTCGTCATCGAGCTCAAGAGCCTGTGGGACGGCAATGAGGTTCTGGCCCGGCGGGCGGTCGAGCTGGTGCAGGATTATGAGGGGCCTTTCTGCTTCATGTCCTTCGATCCCAAGGTGATCGCGACGGTGCGGAAACTGGCGCCCCAGATCGTGCGCGGCATCGTGGCCGACCGGGTCACCCATCCCGACTACGACATCCTGCCGGTGAGTGCCCGCGTGGCACTTCGCGACTTCGGGCATATTGGCGACACGCAGCCCGATTTCATCTCCTATCATTGGCGCGACCTGCCCTATGCGCCGGTCACGCAATTCCGCGAAACCGGGCGGCCGGTGATCTCATGGACCATACGCAGCGCCGAGGACGCCGCCGCGGCGCGGCGCTACAGCGACCAGATCACCTTCGAGGGTTTCCGTGCCTGATGAAGATCGAAGTCGTCTCAAGCATTGATGATATCCGCAAGGCGGACTGGGACGCTTGCGCCAAATCTTCAGGAACCTCATTCAACCCATTCATATCGCACGATTTTCTGAGCGCTCTTGAGAAATCGGATTCGGCTACCCGCAAGACCGGATGGCTTGGTCAGCATTTGGCGGTGAAGGACGATGTGGGTGCGGTTCTAGGGGTTGCCCCCGCCTATCTCAAATCCCACAGCATGGGCGAATATGTCTTCGACCACGCCTGGGCCGATGCCTTCCAGCGCGCCGGCGGGGACTATTATCCGAAGCTGCAGACGGCGGTTCCGTTCACGCCGGTGACGGGGCCCAGGCTTCTGGCGCCGACGGTCGAGCTGCGGGCGCTCCTGCTTTCGGGGTTGCGCCAGCTCGCCACGGAGCGCCAGGCGAGCTCGGTCCATGTCACCTTCCTCCCGGAGGAGGACTGGAACGCGCTGGGGCAAGCGCCATGGCTCAAACGCACCGACACGCAGTTCCATTGGTTCAACCAGGATTATGCGACTTTCGATGCGTTCCTGGCAGATCTCTCCTCGCGCAAGCGCAAGAATATCCGGAAAGAGCGCGACAGCGTGCGCGCGGCGGGCATCGCTTGCGAGTGGGTGACCGGGGCTGAGATCACCGAAGCGCATTGGGACGCTTTTTTCGATTTCTACATGGATACCGGCTCGCGCAAATGGGGCAGCCCCTATCTGACCCGGCGCTTCTTCAGCCTGATCGGCCAGAGCATGGCCGACCATATTCTCCTTGTTTTCGCGAAGCGGCGGGGTCGGATCGTCGCTGGCGCGCTCAATTTCATCGGCTCCGATGCGCTCTACGGGCGCAACTGGGGGGCTCTCGAGCACCACCAGAACCTGCATTTCGAGGCCTGCTATTACCAGGCCATCGAATTCGCCATCGCCCGCAAGCTCTCCCGGGTGGAGGCCGGCGCCCAGGGCCCGCACAAGCTGGCCCGTGGCTATCTGCCGAAAAGCACCTACAGCCTGCATTATCTCGCCCATCCGGGCCTTGCCCGCGCGGTTGCCGATTATCTCGACCATGAAAGAGAAGCGGTCGCGGAAGATCAGAGCGCCCTTGCCGAGCACGCGCCGTTCAGGAATGCTGGCGAGGAAGATTTCTAGACGGAAGAGATGGAGCGGTCCGATGCCTGCCTATGATCCCAACAACATCTTCGCCAAGATCCTGCGGGGCGAAATCCCTTCCATCAAGGTCTATGAGGATTCCGACACCCTCGTCATCATGGATATCATGCCGCAGGCCGACGGCCATGTGCTGGTGCTGCCGCGCGCGCCGTCGCGCAGTCTGCTCGATGCCGATCCCGCCATCTTCAAGCCGCTGTTCGAGACGGTGCAGGTGATCGCACGGGCCGTGCAGCAGGCTTTTGGCGCGGAAGGCGTGCTGGTCAAGCAGTTCAATGAGGAAGCGGCCGGGCAGACCGTGTTCCATCTCCATGTCCATGTCGTGCCGCGCAAGGCAGGCGAGGCGCTGCGCCCGCATTCGGGCAAGATGGCCGACATGACGCTGCTTGCCCGCCATGCCGAGATGATCAAGCAGGCGCTCAATTCGCCGCAGACCTGACACAGGCCGTGCCATGGTGCGCCGGATCACGCGCCGCGACTTCCTGGATGGTGTGCTGCTCACGGCAGGTGCGGTCCTGGCAGGCCCGGCGCCGGCGGAAGCAGCAAGCTATCCCCCGGCCGCCACCGGCTTGCGCGGCCAGACCACGGCGTCGGCCAGCGTCATGCATGCCTTGCGCGATGGAAACTTCTGGGACAAGGCTGGAGCCCCTGAGGCAACAAGCGAGACCTATGACCTCGTGGTGGTGGGCGCTGGCATCAGCGGGCTCGCCGCCGCCTTCCTCTATCGCCAGCAATCGGGCGGCAAGGCACGCATTCTCATCCTAGAAAGCGCGGATGATTTCGGCGGCCATGCACGCCGCAATGAGTTCACCGCGCGCAACGGCCGCAGGATCATCGGCTATGGCGGGTCACAGTCGCTGCAGACGCCGAGCTATTTTTCGCCGGCGGTGCGTCAGCTCCTCGCCGATATCGCGATCGACACCGGCAAGCTCAAAACCCATTACGACGAAGGCTGGGCCGATCGGCACAAGCTCGGCGCGGGCGTGTTCTTCCGCAAGGAGGTCTTCGGCGCGGACCGCCTGGTCAGGCAGACCGAGAGAGCGGCCGACTGGGTGTCTGCGACGCCGCTCAATGACAAGGCCAAGCGCGATCTCATCGCGCTCATCGACGGTTCGGTCGATCACCTGGCCGGCAAATCGCGCGCCGAGAAGTTCGATATCCTGTCGCGCACCACCTATGCGGATTTTCTCACCCGCATCTGCGGCTGCGATCCGCAGGTCATCGCCTATATCCAGAATGCGCCCGAAGGCTATTTCGGCATCGGCGCCGATGCCTTCTCGGCGCTCGATGCCTGGGGAAACTGGGATCCGGGCTTCGACGGCATGGACCTCGGGGACGTGCCGCAGCGCGCCATGAGCGCCAGCGCGCGGCGCAATCTCAATGACCCCGATCCCTATGTTTTTCATTTTCCCGATGGCAATGCCGGCCTCGCCCGCGCGCTGGTCAGGGCGCTGATCCCCGAGGCTTTGCCGGGACGCGGCATGGGAAGCCTGGTGACCACGCCCGTCGACTATGGAAAGCTCGATGTCGAGCGCTCCCCGGTGCGTTTGCGCCTCGATGCCTCGGTCGTGAAGGTGGTCCATGACGGCGCGCCGGCGGATGCCCGATCCGTCACGCTCACTTATGTTGCGGACGGCAAGCTCAAGACGGTGGTGGGTCGGCATGTCGTCCTTGCCTGCTGGCATCGCGTCATCCCCTATCTCACGCAGGAACTGGCGCAGCCGCAGGTCGATGCCCTCGATGATCAGCAGAAGGTGCCGCTCATCCTCGCCAATGTCCTCATTCGCGACTGGCGGGCCCTGGCGCGGCTCGGCATCCGCGGCTTCAAGGCGCCCTCCGCCTTCTGGCACGGGGCGGCGCTCGACTTTCCGGTGAGCATGGGCAGCTACCGCTTTCCGTCGAAGCCAGGCGATCCTGCCCTCCTCACGCTCCTCAAGGTGCCGCTCGGCGCCGCCGGCCTCGCTCCCAATGAGCAGCGCCTGGCTGGACGACGCATGCTTGCCGGCCTCGGCTTCGCGGAGTTGGAGCATGAGATCCGCGACATGCTGGGCCGCGCGCTGGCGGAAGGCGGCTTCGATCCGGCTCGCGATATCGAGGCGATCACCATCAATCGCTGGGCCCATGGCTATGCGCGCGAATATATGCGGCCCTGGGACCCTTTCTGGCCGGACGGGAAGCTCCCCATCGAGACGGCGCGCAAGCCTTGGGGCCGGGTCGCCATCGCCAATGCCGATTCAGGCGCCTATGCCTACGCCAATTGCGCCATCGACCAGGCAGCGCGTGCGGTGCGCGATCTCCTGGGGCACGCGCCCGGTCTGCCGGCCTTTGCCGATTTCCCAGGGCCGCCGCGCGATATGATCGGAATGGAGTAGCTTGCGGCATTGAATGTAATGTAAAATTGCATTATACTGAGACTCGAAACACAGGAGACTTGTCAGTGACGAAACTGACCGTAACGAACCGGGGCCAAGTCACGTTTCGCAAGAACGTGTTGCAGCATCTTGGCATCAAGCCTGGCGAAAAGATCGAACTGGATCTCCTGCCGGAAGGTCGGGCTGTGCTTAAGGCTGCGCAGCCGTCGGGAACAGTTGATGATTTCATCGGCCTGTTCGCGGGCAAGACCAAGAAGCCGCTTTCGATAGAGGAAATGAATGAGATCGCCGCGTCCGGCTGGGCACGCAAGAGGTGAAGGTCTCAGTCGACACGAATGTGCTTGTCCGGGTGATGCTCCAGGACGACGCCAAGCAGGCGCGAGCGGCGGCGAAACTGCTCAGAGAGGCGTCTTTGATTGCGGTACCGCTCGTGTGCCTGTGTGAGCTGGCCTGGGTGCTGCAACGAGGCGCCAAGTTGTCGAGGGGAGATGTTTCCGCGGCAATCCGCTCGCTGATCGCGACACGCAATGTCGCGATGAACCGTCCTGCCGCCGAAGCGGGACTGGCGATGCTCGATGCGGGTGGAGATTTCGCAGATGGCGTCATGGCCTATGAAGGCCATTGGTTGGGAGGAGAGACCTTCGCCTCATTCGACAAGCAAGCTGTAGACTTGCTGACAATGCAAGGTCTCCCTGCCCGCCTCTTACCTTAATTCAGTTTTTCTTTCTTCTTAGGCGCCTTGCGCGGCTTGGCGGCGGTCGCCTTGCGCGGCAAAGCCTTGCGGTCGGGCGGCTTCGGCAGCGCCTTCTCCTCCTCGCGGCCCAGGAACTGGAAGTGCAGCTTGCCTTCGCCGTCCTCGGTCTTCTCGAAGAGGACGCGCACCGTGCCGCCCTTGGCGAGCTCGCCGAACAGCACCTCGTCGGCCAGCGGCTTCTTGATGTATTCCTGGATGACACGGGCCAGCGGCCTTGCCCCCATCTGCTGGTCGTAGCCCTTCTCGGCCAGCCAGGCGGCCGCCTCTTCCGACAGCTCGATATTGACCTGGCGTTCGGACAGCTGCGCCTCGAGCTGGAGGACGAACTTCTCGACGACCTTGCGCACCACTTCCGGCGGCAGATGGTCGAAGGGAATGATCGCATCCAGCCGGTTGCGGAATTCCGGCGAGAACATGCGGGTGATCGCCTCCTGGTCATCGCCTTCCCGGACCGAGCGGGTGAAGCCGAAGGCGGCCTTGGCCAGATCCTGGGCCCCGGCATTAGTGGTCATGATCAGGATGGTGTTGCGGAACTCGACCGTCTTGCCGTTGTGATCGGTCAATTTGCCGTGATCCATCACCTGCAGCAGGATGTTGAACAGGTCGGGATGCGCCTTCTCGATCTCGTCGAGCAGCAGCACGCAATAGGGATTCTGGTCGACGCCGTCGGTCAGGAGGCCGCCCTGGTCGAAGCCGACATAGCCCGGGGGCGCGCCGATCAGGCGCGACACCGAATGGCGCTCCATATATTCCGACATGTCGAAGCGCAGCAGCTTCACGCCCAAGACCTCGGCGAGGCGTTTGGCCACTTCGGTCTTGCCGACGCCGGTCGGGCCTGAGAACAGGTAGCAGCCGATGGGCTTCTCCGGCTCGCGCAGCCCGGCGCGGGCGAGCTTGATGGCGCCGGCCAGCGCGCCGATCGCCTTGTCCTGGCCGAAGACCATGCGCTTCAGCTCGGTGTCGAGCTCACGCAGCACGGTCGCATCGTCCTTCGACACGGTCTTCTGCGGGATGCGCGCCATGGTGGCGACGGTTTCCTCGATCTCGGGGACACCGATGACCGCCTTGCGCTTGTTCTCGGGCAGCAGCATCAGGGATGCGCCGGTCTCGTCGATGACGTCGATCGCCTTGTCGGGCAGCTTGCGGTCGCTCATATAGCGCGCCGACAGCTGCACAGCCGTCTCGATGGCGTCATCGGTGTAGCGGACCTTGTGGAACTCCTCGAAATAAGGCTTGAGGCCCTTGAGGATCTTGACCGCATCCTCGACCGAGGGCTCGTTCACGTCGATCTTCTGGAAGCGGCGGACCAGAGCGCGGTCCTTCTCGAAATGCTGGCGGTATTCCTTGTAGGTGGTCGAGCCGATGCAGCGCAGATTGCCGCCGGCGAGCGCCGGCTTCAACAGGTTGGACGCATCCATGGCGCCGCCCGAGGTGGCGCCGGCGCCGATCACCGTGTGGATCTCGTCGATGAACATGATGGCGCCGGGCTGACGCTCGATCTCCTTGATCACCGCCTTGAGGCGTTCCTCGAAATCGCCGCGATAGCGCGTGCCGGCGAGGAGCGCGCCCATGTCGAGCTGGTAGATGGTGCAGTCCTTCAGCACCTCGGGAACTTCGTTGTTGACGATGCGGCGGGCCAGGCCCTCGGCGATCGCCGTCTTGCCGACGCCCGGATCACCGACGAAGAGCGGGTTGTTCTTCTGCCGCCGGCACAGGATCTGGATCGTCCGGTTGACTTCCTGCTCGCGTCCGATCAGGGGGTCGACATGGCCTTCGGCGGCCTTCTTGTTGAGGTCGACGCAATAGGCTTCGAGCGCGTCCGCTTCGTTCTTCTTCTTGCCTTCGCCGGTGTCGTTGTCGCCGCTCTGCTGGTCCTGCTCGACGCCGCGGGCGGGGCGCGAGTCGGAGAGGCCGGCGCGCTTGGCGATGCCATGCGAGATATAGTTGACCGCGTCATAGCGGGTCATGTCCTGCTCCTGCAGGAAATAGGCGGCGTGGCTCTCGCGCTCGGCGAAGATCGCGACGAGCACATTGGCGCCGGTCACCTCGTCGCGTCCGGAAGACTGGACATGGATCACGGCGCGCTGGATCACGCGCTGGAAGCCGGCCGTCGGCTTCGATTCCTTCACATTGTCGACGATGAGATTGGCAAGCTCGCTGTCGATATAGCTTTCGAGGTTACGGCGCAGGATGTTGATGTCGACACTGCAGGCGCGCATGACGGCGGCGGCATCCTTGTCGTCGGTCAGGGCGAGAAGCAGATGCTCGAGCGTCGCATATTCATGGCTGCGCTCGTTGGCGATGGCGAGCGCGCGGTGGAGAGCCTTCTCTAGACTGCGGGAAAATGTTGGCACCCTCTGGGCTCCTATTCCTTTTCCATTGTGCATTGTAGCGGATGTTGGTGCTTGCGCGCAAAGTCCATGACTTGCGTGACCTTCGTTTCCGCTATCTCGAACGTGTAGACGCCGCAGATGCCTACTCCCTTCTGGTGGACATGCAGCATGATACGGGTCGCCTCGTCCCTGCCCTTGTTGAAGATCCGTTCCAGCACGACGATGACGAACTCCATGGGCGTGTAGTCGTCATTGAGAAGCAGCACCTTGTACAGAGACGGCTTCTTGGTCTTGGCCGCCGTGCGGGTGATGACACCCGTCTGTCCATTGTCGTGTTTCGAGTCTCGCTGGCCCATGAGATCAGTAATATATGCCCTGCTGGCGGAAATGGGAGAGGTTAAAGGCGGCGATTTTGCGTCACGCAGTAACTTCTGCTGCATGGCTCGCGGGGAATGGCCCAATTCACGCCAATTTGGCGTTTTTTTCGGCAGGATCGCGCGCAAAGAAAAACCCGGAGACGAACGCCTCCGGGCTCAAAAAGCCTAGACTGAAATCCAGACTTACTTTGTCACTTTGGGCGTCAGGCCCGCCAGCTTCGACTCGAAGGGCTTGTAGGCTTCCTTCGCGGTGGCAAGGTAAAGCTCGCCGAACTTGTTGACCTGGCCGAGGAACGCCTCATAGGCCTCCTTGGCGTAGCCCTGCTGGACTTCGAGAGCCTTGTCGAACGACTTGGCCGAGGAAGCCTTCTCGAAGGCCTCGGTGCCACGCTCGAACGACTTGCGCGAGAAGTCGACGGCTTCGGCGGTGATCGTCTGGAAGCCCTTGCTCAGAGCCGTCGCGGACGCGACATAGGCATCGACGCTGTCTTTGCCGAGAGCCTGGAAATCTTCGAACGACTTAATCATTGAGGAAATCTCCTGGGGGATAATGGGGTTCAGTACTCAACTTTGATGCAAGGCAATATATGCACTGCACAATGAAAGTCAAGGTTTCTTTTGCAGTGCACAAAATTACTTTAGCTGCGAAATTTTGCAGTTTTACAAAATGGTAAGCCGGTTTAAGCGAAATAGGGCTCACGGCGGGACGGCAGTCCGGACGGACAGGATTAAAAGGCTGGATTTGCCCTCATGGAAAATTCACGCGATTTTCCGTCGCCCGATGGCATAAGAATGGGTAAAAGAAGCGGATTCGCTCCGCATCAGGGGACCAGATGATGTTTGTGACGGCCTTTCGCCACTTGATGCTCAGCCTGGCGCTGCTCCTTGCAGCTGCGGTCGGCACCCCCGAAACGGCTCTCGCCAAAGCCAAATTCTCGGCGCTGGCCGTCGATGCCCGGACCGGCGACATCCTGTTCGCCAGTAATCCCGACGGCCTGCGCCACCCGGCGTCGCTTACCAAGGTCATGACCCTCTACATCCTGTTCCAGGAGTTGAAAGCGGGCCGCCTCACCCTTGCCAGCCGGATCACCGTTTCGCGCTATGCGGCCGGCCGTCCGCCGACCAAGCTCGGCGTCGGCGCTGGCAAAACGGTGAGTGTCGAGGAAGCCATCAAGGCGCTCATCACATTGTCCGCCAACGACATCGCGGTTGCCGTCGGCGAGAACATCGCCGGCAGCGAGACGGCCTTCGCGCAGCGCATGACCAATACGGCACGCTCGCTCGGCATGTCGCGCACCACCTTCCGCAATGCGTCGGGCCTTCCCGATCCGCGCCAGGTCACGACGGCGCGCGACATGGCGACGCTCAGCCTGAGGGTGCAGCGCGACTTCCCGCAATATTACCCTTATTTCCGCACCACCTCGTTCAAATTCGGCAAGCGGATGATCCGCACCCATAACCGCCTGCTCGGCCGTTTCGAGGGCACCGACGGCATCAAGACCGGCTATATCCGCGCCTCGGGCTTCAACCTCACGACATCGGCGCGGCGCGGCGACAAGCGCATCATCGGCGTGGTGATGGGCGGCCGGACTGGCCGGGCGCGCGACAACTACATGATCGCCATGCTCAGCAAGGCGTTCCCCAAATGCAAGAGCGGCAGCACGCTGGCCAATGCCATCGAAGGCACGGTGCCGCGCGCCAGCGAGGCTGAGGTCAAAGTCGCCGCGGCCGAGGAGACGGATGTCGAGGCGGTCGCCAAGCGCAGCAAGAAGCGCCGCACCGGACGCGCCGCCGACCAGATGCCGGAGCCTGAAGGCGATACCGGCGGCTATGACAATGAGCAGATGGCGGAGCAGGCCCAGAACGCCTCCAACTCCCTGCCCGGAACCACTTTCGCCGCGGTGAGCGAGGATGCCTCCGTGGCCCCGGACCAGGCCGATCTCGCCCGTGTCTCGGGCGAAGTCGCCAATCCCGATACGCAGCCTGAGCAAAAGATCGCCGCGGTGGCGCCGGTCGAAGCCGGCATGCCGAGCGACCTGCCATTCAAAGTCAAGAAACCCGGCGACACACAAGGCGGCCAGGTGGTCGTGCCGTCGGTCCAATCCTCTTGGAACATCCAGATCGGCGCCTATCCGAGTAAGAAGTCCGCGCAGGATGCGCTCTACAAGGCGCGCAAGGTCAACAGCAAGCTCTTTGCCGAGAAGCAGGCCTATACGGTCGAGGTGAAGAAGGGCGAGGAAACGATCTTCCGGGCGCGCATGTCGGGCTTCACCGCCAAGAGCGCCAAGACCGCCTGCCGGACGCTCAAGCGCAAGGGCGTCGATTGCGCGACGCTGGCGCCGCAGAGCTGAATATAGAGCGCCGAGCGCTCTATATCTTTAGTTTGCGCATCGGATCATCCGAAAACCGCAGGCGCGTGATCAGGAAAAGTGGCCACCGGTTTTCCGTCCGATCACGCGCGATTCATGGACTGGATGGCCGCCTCAAGGGCGGCCATGTACTTTTCGGTCCGATGCTAGAGTAATACGTCCTTGGCCTGGTTGATCTTGGCGGCAAGATAATCGGAGCCGCCGTGATCGGGATGGAATTCCTTCATCAGGCGGCGATGCGCGGCGCGGATTTCGTCCGGCGTGGCGCCCTCCTTCAAGCCGAGCACGGCCAGGGCCTCTGCCCGGCTCATCTTGCCTGAGGGTGCTGCTCCGTTGCCGGGGCCCGCATTCCATGCCTCGCGCCAGCCGGCCTTGCTGCGGTCGAGCCAGGCCTCGAAGAGGGCGCGGCTCTGGTCGTTGACGGATGAGCATTGGCGGTGGAAGGCCCTGAGCTCCTCATCCGCCAGGGCCGACAGCCGCCGCCCCTTGTAAGGTCCGGCCAGTACGGTTCCCTCCATCCGCCCGGAATCATGATCGAGCTCCATGGCGAGAAGACCGGTGGCGACGCGCGAGCGCTGTCCGGCTGATTTCTGTCCCCAGGGGAATCCGCCGGGAAAGAGGCCGGAATGGCCGAGCAGCGTGAGCCCCACGATGAAGATGGGGATCGCCGCATTGAAGGCGCCGCGCATGGTGAGGAAGCCGGCAACCGCAATTAGGGCGACACCGCCCGCCTTGCGCATGAAGATCGCCGCCTGACTGGCCGGCGTCGCGATGAACTGGCGCAACAACCAATAGCCGCCCAACGCAATGACAAGCGCAATGACCAGATTCTGCATTTCAGGGCTTTATCACCGCAGCTGTTCGAGGAGAAGGCGGGCCGTCCCGCCTTTCTCGCGCGAATGATCGGCGAGCGCCTCGCGGCCACCCGCGGCATAGACTGCGACCGCGGCGAGCAGCTCGCGCAATTGTCGGGCCGAGGAAGCATCGAGCCGGAAATAGGCCCCGTGCGTCAGTTTGGCGATTTCCTGGAAGGCGTGCCGCGTCACGCCGTCATTGCCCTCCTGGAACATGAAGATCGGCACGTTCAGGAGCCCGATCTCGCCTGCCGTCTGGCACAGGCTATCGACATTCTCCTCCATCGCATCGCCGACATAGACGACGGCGCTGATCTTGCCCTCGCTGGCGGCACGGCGCACATGGCTCAGCACCTTGCCGATCTGGGTGTTGCCGCCCCGGCAATCGACGCCGGTCATCATATTGGCGAGTGACGAAGGCTCGCTCACCCATTTGGAGGCGCGGCACTCGTTGAAGCCGCGGAAATAGACGAGCTGGACATCGAGGCCACCGATCTTCTCGGTCTCGATGAACATCTCGCTCTGGATCTGCAAGGCGCGGTCCCAGGTCGGCTGCCGGCTCATGGTCGCGTCCATGGCAAAAATCAGCCGGCCACGCTCGCCGGCGCGCCGTTCGACCGGCGGCATGCGCTTCACCTGCTCGAGGAAGGATGAAACATCCTCGGCCGCTGAAACCTCGCTGGGCTTTGTCCCGGCCTTTACCGGTGCCGTGGATTTGACGCCTGGCATTCGCCGCCCTCCTCAAAGCAAATCCCGTCAAAGTTGGAGACTTTGGCGATAAGGATTTGCTTCAACATCTCCTTTGGCGCGCATCCTTGCCGAAGCAGGCACTTCGGCGGGAAGCGCGCTAAAAGCGACGTTACAGATAGGTAAGCCTAGCACGATTCAAAGGATTATTTTGAAGGGAGAATAATGATGGGGGGAACCCCGCCGGGAATCGCCGGCGGGGCCGCTCGGATTACTTCTTCACCGCATCGCATGACACATCCGGATTCATGTCGGCAAAGGTGCCTTTCTTGTTGGCCTTCCAGGCCCAGACGTGAAGCTCGTAGAACGGACCCAGGCCGTAACGGTTAGGGGCGTTGTTGAAGCTGAACAGATGGCCCTTGAGCTCCGCCGGACCCTTGAAGGTGATATATTCGACCGCGATCAGGGCCATCTTGCCGTCGGCCATCGGCTCATACATGACCGCCTCGGGACGCGCGAGATCGATTCCGTCATCCTTGAGATGCTCGGCATTCACATAGTGAATGCCCATGGAGCCACCCTCGATGCCGCTGGCGCAGGGGATCGGGGCATAGCCTTCCGCCAAAGCGACGGAGACGTCCTTGAAGCGGTCATTGGCGCTGCGCACGGCATCAGCCAGTGGATTGGAGCTGCTCGCCGCATCCGATGCCGCCCCCGCGGCCGCGATCAGGAATGACGAAAGAAGAACGGATCGTAATATCTTCATGTGAATCTCCAGTCGATGGCCTGGCACCGCATGGTCGCCAGGCGATGCGCTTGGTAGGCGAAGCGGCGACGTCCATGAATGACGTGCCGTCTGCGATGCTTGACTTGCCGTCCGGCGATTGCGGAGATGGATGCCTGGCGAGAACTGATCCGTGGACTGAGATGCACGGGCCTCGCGCGCGACGATCAGTCGTTCAGGAGCTCGATGGTCGCTTGCGCGGCGGCCTCGCCGGAGCGGATGGCGCCTTCGAACCAGCCGGCGCAGCTCTCGGCAAAATCCGAGGTCGCGAAAGCGAGGCGGCCTTCCCTGCCCCAGATCTCGGCATCGCCGATCCAGGTCTCTTCGGCCGGCAGGGCAACCCAGGTTCCGCGCGCATAAGGATCGTTCACCCAGTCATGCCAGTCCCAGG
Organism: Taklimakanibacter lacteus; assembly: GCA_003576695.1. Classification (GTDB taxonomy): domain Bacteria; phylum Pseudomonadota; class Alphaproteobacteria; order Rhizobiales; family Aestuariivirgaceae; genus Taklimakanibacter; species Taklimakanibacter lacteus. The sequence continues at coordinate 18,441 of QOZQ01000013.1, read as the reverse complement.
CGACAAGCTCGGCTTCCGGAAAGAAGCGGGCCAGCGCGGCCGCCACGGAATTGCGGTCTTCAGGCAGCAGTGTTCCGTCATCGAGCGCGAAGCCGACGATCAGCGTCGTGCCGTCGGCTGCCTGCCGCTCGGAAAAGAGCCAGCGCAAGCCGCCCGGTCCGCCGCTCGCCAGGATGCCGGGCGCAACGTTCTTGACCTTCAGCCACAGCTTGAGCGAGCGGCCGCCATGACCCAGTGCGATGGCACGCTGTTTCCTCTCGGAAAGCCCCGGCGTGAAGCTCATGGCCGGAAGCGCATTCAACGGCAGGCAAGCTATGGCAGCTCTCGCAGATACGGTCTCTCCGTTCGCGCAAATGAGCGTCACTCCATCCTGATCCTGCCTGACGGCGCTCACCGCTGCGTTGAGCCGCAAATCGGCCTTCGCCTGCGCAATCATGCGCTCGGCCAGTATGCCGGTGCCGGGCACCAGCGTGTGGCGCAGCGCCGTCATCATGCTTGCGGGCGTGCCGTCGCCATAGGCGCAGCTTGCGAGGAACTCGCTCGCGGCGATCTTCTCCGGATCGCCATTGCCGGAGATCGTCCACCAGGCGAGCACATGGGCGCGCGCTTCGGGACTGGCTCCGATGCGATCGAGATAGCGGCTGAGCGTCATCGGCCCTTGCCAGGGAAATGGCTTGCCTTCCTTGTAGAGAAGCGCGTCATGCCTGATTGCGGCGATGGCGCGCTCGAAGCTCGTGCGGGCTTCTTCCGATGTCGGCTGGCCGCTGCGCAACATTTGGCCATCATGCCAGCGATGCTTGTTGATCGCATGAGTCGGACGCAAGGTGATCCCGGTCCTCTCGGCATGATCGCGGATGCGGTCATGCCAGGGCGCGATCCAGCCGCCGCCGAATTCGAGCAGATCCGCGCTGCCGGTGAATTTCCGGGTGAAACCGCGGCCGCCGGCGCGGTCGCGCGCTTCGAGAATGATCGTCGACAACCCGGCTTCGGCGCATCTGGAGGCTGCCGCCGCGCCGGCAAGACCCGCCCCCAGGATGGCGACATCGGCGCGCATCAGGCAGCGCCGCGATCGCTGCTTTCCATGCTCATCAGCGCGGCATTGCCGCCCGAGGCCGTCGTGTCGATCGAGCAGACGCGCTCGGTGGCGAAGCGGTTGAGATAATGCGGCCCACCGGCCTTGGGCCCGGTGCCAGACAAGCCTTCGCCGCCGAAGGGCTGCACGCCCACGACCGCGCCGATCTGGTTGCGGTTGACATACATGTTACCGACCCGCACCCGGGCGCGCACCTCATCGACGGTCGTCTCGATGCGCGTGTGGAGTCCGAGGGTGAGGCCGAAGCCGGTGGCGTTGATGGCATCGCACACTTCGCCCAGGTGGTCGCCGGCGAAGCGCACGACATGCAGGATGGGTCCGAAGACCTCGCGCTTCAGCGTCGAGATCGACGGGATCTCATAGGCGGCCGGCGACACGAAGGTCCCGGCCTTTGTCGAGCCCGGCAATTGCATGTCGAGGATGGTCTTCGCCTCCTTCGCCATGCGCGCCTTGTGATCGTTCAGCATCTTCCTGGCGTCGTCGTCGATCACCGGGCCGACATCGGTCGCATAATCGAGCGGATCGCCAATGGTGAGCTCGGCCATGGCGCCTTCGAGCATCGGGATGAGGCGACCTGCTATGTCCTGCTGGACGAACAGCAGGCGCGCCGCCGAGCAGCGCTGGCCGGCGCTGTCGAAGGCCGATGCCAGCACATCGCGCACCGCCTGCTCGGGCAGAGCCGAGCTGTCGACGATCATGGCATTCATGCCGCCGGTCTCGGCGATGAGCGGCAGGATGGCGCCGTCACGCGCGGCCAGCGAGCGGTTGATGATGGATGCCGTGTCGTTCGAGCCGGTGAAGGCGACGCCCGACAAAGCCGGATGCGCCAGCAGGATCTTGCCGATCCGGGCGCCATCGCCCGGCAGGTAATGCAGGATATCGGTTGGTATGCCCGCCTCATGCAGAAGCTTGACCGCCTCATGGGCGATGAGCGGCGTCTGCTCGGCAGGCTTGGCGATGACCGCATTGCCGGCGGCGAGTGCGGCCGCGACCTGGCCGGTGAAGATGGCGAGCGGGAAATTCCACGGGCTGATGCAGGCGAAGATGCCGCGGCCATGCAGCGAGATCTCATTGAGCTCGCCCGTCGGACCCGGCAGGCGTTGTGGCGCTTCGAATTCCTTGCGCGCGCGCTCGGCATAATAGCGCAGGAAATCGACCGCCTCGCGCAGATCGGCCTGCGCATTGTCGAGCGTCTTGCCGGCCTCGCGAATAAGCAGCGCCATGAAGCGCGCGGTACTGGCCTCATAGAGATCGGCGGCCTTCTCCAGCGCCGTGGCACGGAAAGCGCCGCCCTTGCCGTTCCAGCCCTGGGTCGCCTTGGCCGCATCGGCCATGGCTTGGGCGATCGCCTTCTCGTCGGCTTCCGTCACCTCGCCCACCCGGACCGAGCGGTCATGCGGTGACGTGATCTCGCGCACCGGTCCGCCCTTGACCGGCTTGCCGCTGACCAGCGCCGCCGCCATCACCGGCTTTGCCAGCACCTTGCCGATGCCGGCAAGCATGGTTTCGCGCGTCTGGTCATCCCACATGGGATAGCCCGTGGAATTGACGCGCGGCGCGAAGATGTCGCGCGGCAGGGGAATGCGCGGATGCGGAATGGAATTGAGGCCCGCCACCTGCTCCACCGGATCGGCAATGATCTCGCCGATCGGCGCTTCGTCATCGGCCAGCCGGTTGACGAAGGAGGTGTTGGCGCCGTTTTCGAGCAGGCGGCGCACCAGATAGGCGAGCAGATCCTCATGGCTGCCGACCGGCGCATAGATGCGGCAGGGCTGGCGCATCCTGGGGATGCGCGCCACTTCCTCATATAGCGCCTGGCCCATGCCATGGAGGCGCTGGAATTCATAGGAACGGTCATCGCCCGCCATCACCGCCACGGCGGCCAGCGAATGGGCATTGTGGGTGGCGAATTGCGGATAGAAGACATCGCGGCGCGACAGGAGATATCTGGCGCAGGCCAGATAGGAGAGATCGGTCGAGACCTTGCGGGTGAAGAGCGAATAGCCTTCAAGGCCTGCTTCCTGGGCGCGCTTCACCTCGGTGTCCCAATAGGCGCCCTTGACCAGGCGAACGGGCAGCTTCCGCCCGGTCTGGCTTGCGAGATCGGCCAGCCACTGCAGCACCGGCCGGGCGCGCTTGCCATAGGCCTGGACGGCAAGGCCCAGCCCGTTCCAGCCCTTGAGCGACGGCTCATGTGCCAGCCGTCCGAACAACTCGAGCGAGAGGTCGAGCCGGTTCACTTCCTCGGCATCGATGGTGAGGCCGAGATCGAGAGCCCTGGCCTGGCGTGCCAGGTCGATGACGCGCGGCAGGAGCTCGGCCATGGTGCGGGCTTCCTGCTTCTCCTCATAGCGCGGATGGAGGGCGGAGAGCTTCACCGAGATCGACGGCTTGCCGAAGATGCCTTCCGGCCCGGCCGGCCCGGCGCGCGAGCCCACCACTTTCAGCGCATTCTCATAGGCCTTGAGATAGCGGCGCGCGTCTTCCGCGGTGAAGGCGGCCTCGCCCAGCATGTCGAAGGAGAAGCGGTAATTCTGCGCCTCGAGGGGCTTCGCGACATCGAGCGCTTCATCGATGGTGCGGCCGAGCACGAACTGCTTGCCCATGATGCGCATGGCATGTTTCATCGCATTGCGGATGAAGGGCTCGCCCGAGCGTGAGACGAGGCGCTTCAGATAGCTGCCGATATCGGTCGTCGTGCCCTGCCCCAGCTCGACAAAGCGGCCGGTGAGCATGAGGCCCCAGGCGGAAGCGTTGACGAAGAGCGATTCCGACTGGCCGACATGGCGGTCCCATTGCTTGCCGCCGATCTTGTCGGCGATGAGCTTGTCGGCCGTGTCGCCATCGGGGATGCGCAACAGCGCCTCGGCGAGGCACATCAGCACGACGCCCTCTTCGGAGGAGAGCGAATATTCCTGCATGAAGGCATCGATGCCGCCCTGCTGCCGGCGCCCTGCCCGCACCGCCGCGACAAGCTGGCGGGCCAGCTCGCCGACCTGGCGCGACTGTTCGGACGTCAGGCGGGCCTCGGCGCTGAGCGACTTGACGAGCGCGGTCTCGTCCGCGAAGAGGAGTTTCGATATCTGGGCGCGGCTGGGAAGAGCTGGAGATGAGGTCATGATGCCGGATGGAGTTGTGTGGGGGCCACTCGTTAGCACCTCTTTTGCCGATCCGAAATGACCCTGAAGATCGTTCGTAACATTCTAGATTTGCGCAAGGAGACCGCCAAATGGCGGGCCGAAGGGTTGGCCAGCGCCGTCGTTCCGACCATGGGTGCCCTGCATGCGGGACATATCACCCTGGTACGCGAAGGGCTCAAGCACGCCGACCGCGTGGTGACGACGATCTTCGTCAATCCGAAGCAGTTCGCGGCGCATGAGGATCTCGGCCGCTATCCGCGCACCGAGACATCCGATATCGCCCAGCTCGAGGAAGCGGGCACGCATCTCGTCTTCGCCCCGCCGCCCGATGTGGTCTATCCGCCGGGCTTCGTGACCAGCGTCATCCTTGCAGGTCCGGCCAAAGCCGGCCTCGAGGACAAATTTCGCCCGCACTTCTTCGACGGCGTCGCTACCGTGGTGGCGAAGCTCTTCACCCAGACGCAAGCCGATTTCGCCATGTTCGGCGAAAAGGACTATCAGCAACTCATGGTGGTGACGCGCATGGCGCGCGACCTCGATCTGCCGATCAAGGTGGTCGGCGTTCCCACGGTGCGTGAAGAAAGCGGCCTCGCTCTCTCCTCGCGCAACGCCTATCTGAGCAAGGCCGAGCACCATCAGGCGGCCGCGCTCTATCAGACGCTCACCCAGGCCGCCCGGAAGATCAGGGCGGGCCAGGCGCCGAGCCGGGCCACCGCAGCGGCGCGGCGCGCGCTGACGACGCTCGGCTTCCGGGTCGACTATGTGGCGGCGCGCAATGCCGAGACGCTGGCGCTGCCGAAGGACAAGGATGAGCCGCTGCGCCTCCTGGTCGCCGCCTGGCTCGGCAAGACGCGTCTCATCGACAATGTGGCGGTCTAAATCTCCTTCGCCAGGATCAGCCGCCCCTCGGTCTCGAAGCCAAGTGCTGAATAGAAGGCCTTCAAATCATGCGCGTCCTGCGCATAGGGCGTCACGGTGACCTGATAGGTCGTAGCGCCACGGCCTTTGAGAAAATCCTCAATGGCCAGGACGAGCTTTCGCGACACGCCTTTGCCGCGCCAGTCGGGCAACACATAGAGATCGCCCATTTCGCCGCCCCAACCGAATTCGATGCCGAATTCGAGCGAGATGGTGGCGACGCCTATGGCCTGCCCGGCATTCTCCGCAATGAAGAGCCCGCAATTGTCGAGACCGGCCATGCTCCGCGTGTTGCGCCTGATGACATCGTCCGGTGTGTCGAACTGCTCCTCGCGGAAGAAGCGGATGAGGAGATCAGCGGCCCCTGCCACATCATCCGAGCCGGTCAGGCGGCGGACCGCGATCCCGCTCATAGGAGGCCGAGCTCGATCAGCTCCTTGCGCATCTTGGGCGGAATGTCCTTGCCGCGATCGCCCTTGGGCAGGTCGCGCGGGGCGTCCTCGTCCTTGAGATAGCGCCAGCCCTGGAAGGCGCGCCGCGGCATGGGATAGACCGGAATAAGCTGGTGCTTGAGCTCGATGCGGCAGCGCTCGATGCCGTCCTTGCCGGTGACCGGCACCAGGTCGGCGATCGGGGTGCGGCACTGGACGATGCCCTTGATCACCCAATAGAGCGAGCCGCCGGGCACGATCTCCTCCTTGCGGCGCGGGAACATGCGGGTCGTATGGCTGAACTTGTCGCGCCCGGCCTTCGAGTCCTTCAGCCATTTATACATGTCGTCGATGTCTTCGCTGCCGACGGAGAGCTTTATGATGTGCAGGGGCATGGGGTACGGGTCATTCTTTGAAAGGCCGCATATTATGCTACGATCCCGGGGTGGACAAACGCCGGGCATGAGGTTTTCGGCAAATGCTGTGAATAACCGGGAGACAGACCATGAGCGTCGCCAAAGTCATCGAACTTACCAGCGCGTCATCGAAAAGCATCGAGGATGCCATCGAACAGGGCGTCAAGCGTGCCGACCAGACGCTCGATCAGGTCGAGGGCGTGTGGGTGCAGGACATCAAGGCGACCGTCAAGAACGGCAAGATCGCCGAATGGCGGGTCAACATCAAGGTGACCTTCCTGCTCAAGAACTGATCGTCAGGCGGCAGTTTTCAAGGGTTTTGCCCGTTCGATCCGCTGGCGCTCGCGTGGGCTGTGCAGGGCCTCCCACAAGTCGCTGCGCCGCTGGATATTGAGCCAGAAATCCGGGCTATTCCCGAAAACGCGTGCCAGGATAAGCGCGGTTGCCGCGGTTACATTGCGGCGGCCATTGCACAATTCATTGACATGCTTGCGCTGCACGCCCATGGCCTCCGCCAGCGCTGTTTGAGTGAGCTTCATGGGGAGCATGAACTCCTCGACCAGAATCTCGCCGACGGTTGCTGGCTTGCGCTTCGTCATCAGCATGGCTCACCTCACCTGTAGCTATGATCATCGAGATAGAGATCCGACGCTTCTCCCTTGCTGCCATCCCACTGAAAAATTAGCCGCCACTGCTTGTTGACGCGTATGGAATGGAACCCGGCCAAATTGCCTCGAAGCTTCTCGAAGTGGTTACTGGGTGGCACGCGCAAATCTTGATCGGTCATTGCATCGTCTATCATTTGGAGTTTGCGGAAGAGCCGGCTTTCTAGATCGGCTGGAATATTCTTTGAGTGGATGTCATCCACGAAGAATGCGCGAAGCCAGGAATCTCGAAAACCTGCGATCATTCCGCTGCCTTGCGTCTTTGTACCACTCTATGGGTCAAAGAGCAAGAATTAGTCTATTTCCGAGCTCTCGATAGTCCATGTCTCTTGCAAAGCCGCCTTCTTCCAGGCCTGGAAGGCCTCCGTCGCCAGGACAGCCTCCTTATAGGCGCGGCTTTCCGGCGACAGCTTGATGTCATAGGTGTCGAAGCGGGTGACCACGGGAGCGAACATCGCATCGGCATTGCCGAAGGCGCCGAACAGGAACTTGCCCCTCTTGCCATAGTTGCGTCGGCAATCGCGCCACAGCGCATCGATGCGGGCGATGTCGGCCTTGACTGCGTCGCTTAGTGTGATGGCCTTGCGCGGGCGGTGAAGGTTCATAGGGCACGCGCCGCGCAGTGCCGCGAAGCCCGAATGCATCTCGGTCGCCGCCGCCCGTGCCGCCGTCCGGGCGGCGCGGCTCTCAGGCCAGAGCTTCCGGCCGGGAAACATCTCCGCCAGATATTCGAGAATGGCTAGCGATTCCCACACCGTCACCTTGCCATGATGCAGCACCGGCACCTTGCCGGCGCCCGAATGCTCGGTGATGCGTTGCTTGGACTTTGCCTCGTAAAGCGGGATCACCGTTTCTTCGAAAGGAATTTGCGCCATGGTGAGCGCCATCCAGGGTCTCAGCGACCAGGACGAATAATTCTTGTTGCCGATGACAAGGTGAAGCTTCGCCATAACGCCTCCTTGGAGCGACGCGCACAGTCGTCGCCGGCGGGGCGGTGGTCAAGCAAAATCAGATGTGGTCGATCCGGGTGAGCGCGAAGACCGCCATGGCGATGAGCGCTACGACATACATGTAGAAGATCGGCGGAATTCTGATCGCGCGAGATGATGGGCGGCTACGCAACATGACACACACTCCAACACGCCCAACATTGCACGACTTCGTTAAGCAGATATGGAGACACTCTTTACCGCTGATTCACCATGCGCGCTGTGATCTTTGTCACATCGAGCGCGGCAAATAGCGCCAGGCGACATAGCCGACGATGGCCAGCCATACGCCTAGGATCACGAACACCGCCCCCAGGGGGAAGACGAGAAGGACGAAGGAATAGGTCAGCGACGGCAGCAGGTCGGACAGATCGATATAGCTGCGATAGACGCCGGTCATCTGCGGGCGCTCATGGGCACGCACCGCGCGCAGATAGGGAATGCCCCCTACCCCATCCAGTCCGGAATTGGCGACGGCGCCGATCAACAGGAAGACCGCGGCCCATATCGGCGCATCGGTCCCGGCACAACCGGCCGCGATCACGGCAGCGGCGGCAACCAGATATGCCCAAACGATCACCTTGCGCACACCGATCCGTTCCGAGACCTTGCCGAACAGATAGGCCGTGCACAGAGCAAGCTGGCTGAGCGAGATCAGCACGCCGCTCGCTTCCTTGCCGAGATTGCCTTCGATCATCAGGAGCGAGCCATAGACGAAGAAAGTCGTCCAGAAGCAGGAACGGCCGAAGGCGATGAGCCAGGCGAGCCTGAGCCGCGGCTGGCTGACGAAGCGCCCGACATTGGCGAGCGGCGACTGCGGCGTCGAGCGCGCCGCCTTGATGACCGGATGGTCGTTGAGGCGCAGGTACCAGAAGAACAGGATGACCAGGCAGCAGGTGGCGATGCACAGGAGCTGCGGCGCCCAAGGACCGTAATTCTCATACAGCCAGATGCCAAGGAACGGCCCGACCGTCCAGGACAATGTCGAGAAAGCGAGCCGCATCGGCTCCGAGCGAACGAGATCGGCCTTGCGGATGTGATCGAGGATATAGAGGGCGAGCGCGATATTGAGCGTGGCTGCCCCGACATTGCGCAGATACATGCCACCCACCTGCCCCGACAGCGTATGGGTGGCGAAGGCCAGGGAAGCCAGGATCAGTCCGACGACGCCAGCCGTATAGACCCAGCGGCGCGGCACATAGCGGAAAAGCAACGGCAAGGTCAGCGTCGAGATCAGCACGGCCGAGCTCACACAGGTGAACAGAACACTGACTTTCTGACTGGTCAGCAGCAAATCATGCGCCTGGACGGAGACGACGGTCGCCACGACGGCACGGGCGAAGGATTCGATCGCGAAGAGGCTGGCAAAGGCCACAGCCCCGCGCTTGGGCGGCACTGCTGTCCAGATGACGGGAGAGGCTTCGGAAGCCATAGGCGAGGAAACTCAAGGGGCGATGGACAAGAGCACCGCCGCCCGCGGATTCGCAAGGAATTTCAGGGCAGATCATGCATGCGCCGCCCGCATGGACTCAGGCCGGGAACACTTTCATAGCCGACGGCATAAATCCACGATGAGCGAATTTTGTTGCAGTGCAAGAAAGCGGGTTCCGCTTTCTTGCAGACGGCATTAAGGAGCGCCCATGGCCGTTTCCGAAAAGCAATCCGTCGCCCTTGTCTCCATGGCCGCGAGTGCCGGCCTCGCCGTCGCCAAGCTTGTGGCCGGGCTCCTGACCGGCTCGCTCGGCATCCTTTCGGAGGCCGTCCACAGCTTCATCGACTTCTGCGCCACGGTCATCACCTTCTTCGCCGTGCGCCTCGGTGATCAGCCGCCGGACGAGCGCCACCATTACGGCCATGCGAAATTCGAGAGTATCGCCGCCCTCGCCGAAACCGGTCTGCTGCTCGCCACCACCGGATGGATCGCCTACGAGGCGATTCACCGCCTGATCTCGGGTGATACGCAAATTTTTCTCACCTGGTGGGCGGTGGCGATCATCGTGCTCTCGATCGTCATCGACTTCTTCCGCTCCCGCGCGCTCGACCGTATTGCCAAAGCGACGTCGAGCGAGGCGCTCGCCGCCGATGCTCTCAATTTCACTTCCGATATGTGGAGCTCGACCGCGGTGCTGCTCGGACTCGCGGTCACCTGGTCCGGTTTCCCTGCGGCTGATTCGATCGCCGCTCTCATCGTCGCCGCGGTCATGGCCGTCATTGCGCTGCGCCTCGGCAAACGCACGCTCGACACGCTACTCGACGCGGCACCCGGTTCCGCCACCGAGGATATTCGCAAGATCGTCGAGGCCGCACCCGGCGTGCTGGCGCTCGAAAGATTGCGCATCCGCCCGGCCGGCGCCACGCTTTTTGCCGGTGTCGTCGTTTCCGTGCCGCGCACCATGCCGGTCGACGACTTGATCGCTTTGCGCGAGAAACTCGTCCGCGACATCCGCCTGGCCTATCCGCACGCCGATGTGACGGTCACGACCGATCCGGTGGCGCTCGACGACGAGACCATTGCCCAGCGCGTGCGGCTCATCGCCCATCGTCAGGATCTCGCCATCCACCACCTTACCATCCAGCGCGTCGGCATCCGTACCGCCGTCAGCTTCGATCTGGAGGTCGACGGCAAGATGGCGCTGCTCGACGCGCATGAAAAAGCGACGGCGCTCGAGGCCGCCATCCGCGGCGAGCTTGGCGCCGATGTCGAGGTCGAAAGCCATATAGAGCCCCTGCCCGAGAGGGTCCTTCCCGGCGAGGACCTGCCGGAACCCGGCAAGAACGAGATCGAGGCCATATTGCGCAAGCTCGCGGCCGGCGAGAAACGCGTCAGCGACATCCATAATGTCCGTATCAGGCGCAACAGCGAGGGCATCTTCGTGCATTATCACTGTCGGTTTTCACCTGACGAGGCGGTCGACACCGTTCATGAGATCATCGATCACATCGAGGTGGCGCTGCAACGGCTGAAGCCTGAAGTCAGGCGGGTGATCGCTCATGCCGAGCCGATCGGCCACGCGCTGCATTGAGGAGCGAAATGCGGATATTGAGACAAGGCGACTACAAGGTCATGCCGTGGAAGAATGGCGGCGGCATCACCACCGAAATCGCGGCCTTCCCGGCCGATGCGGGCCTCGGCGGCAAGCCGTTCCAGTGGCGGGTCAGCATCGCCGACGTGGCGAGCGATGGCCCCTTCTCCACTTTCGCGGGCTATGACCGCCATATCATGCTGCTTGAGGGCAAAGGCATGCGGCTACATGCCGAAGAAGCCGGTGTGATCGATCTTGCCGTGCCCTACCGCCCGGCGAGCTTCTCCGGCGACTGGGCCGTAAGTGGCGCGCTCATCGACGGCCCGGTGAAGGATTTCAACCTCATGGTCGCGCGGCAGTCCGGTCGGGGCGCGCTCGCCTGCCAGGAGCTCTCGGCGCCCCTGCCATTGACCGGCGATGGGTCGACGCGCCTCATTCATTCCATCGACGGCGAATTCTCGGTCGGCGGACATCTCCTGGCATCGGGCGAGACGGTAATTCTGGACGGGCTGGAGAGCGCCGTGCTGGCGCCTCTCGCTTCCACCGTTCTGATCGCCCTGTGCTCGATCTACCAGGGCCAGGGTGTGCGCATGTAGCGCAAATAAGGGGTGCGGATGGCGTGACGCTCATAGAAGCGCTGCAGGGTCCCATCCGTCTCATCGACCATCCAATAGACCTGGGATGCGCCCCGCAGATCAGCCTCGGCATAGATGGCTTTCAGAAGGGCCTCGCCTGCCCCGCTGCCGCGGCGCGCCTCGTCCACGAAGAGATCCTGCAGGAAGGCGACGTCGGACCCGGTCCAGGCGAAGGGAGCGAAGCTCACAGTTGCGAAACCGATGGCCTCGCCTGTGCCGGCGCGGGCCAGGAGGATCAGGAGATGGCTTGCCGGCGCCAGGGCCATCTGCCAGGTCCGCTCGGTGACATTTTCCGGCACCTCCCCCGACATATGGCGCTGCCACAGGCGCCACAGCCTGACCCAATCAGCCTTGTCGCCGGCCCCGGCGCGCGCCACGACGACAGGGGTCAGACCAGCCATAGCGCCGCAAGCCCCAGAAAGGCGAAGAAGCCGACCACATCCGTCACCGTGGTCACGAACACGCCCGAGGCGATCGCCGGATCGATGTCGAAATAATCGAGCGCCAGCGGCACCAGGATGCCGGCAAGCGCTGCGGCGAACAGGTTGATGATCATGGCCGCGCCGATGATGAGGCCAAGGCGGTCGGAACCGAACCACCAGAAAGCCATGGTGCCGATCAGCAGCGCGAAGATCAGCCCGCTGAGCAGTCCCGAGGCGCATTCGCGCAAGGTCACCTTCAGGGCATTGAAGGGCCCAAGCTCGCGCATGGCGAGCGCCCTGACCGCCACCGTCATGGTCTGGGTGCCGGCATTGCCGCCCATCGAGGCCACGATCGGCATGAGCACGGCCAAGGCCACCATCTGGCTGATGGTGGCGTCGAAGAACGAGATCACCCAGGAAGCGAGGATGGCGGTGAACAGATTGAGCAGCCGCCAGGCGAAGCGCGACCTGGTCGTCGTCCAGACCGTGTCGTTGATCGTCTCCTCGGTGGTCACGCCGCCCAGATGCAGGATGTCTTCTTCCGCTTCGTCCTGGATCACATCGACGATGTCATCGACGGTCAGGACACCAACCAGGCGCTGGTCGGCATCGACGACCGCCGCCGATACCAGGTTGTACTGCTTGAATTTGAAGGCGATATCCTCTTCCTCGTCGAGAACCTGGAAGGTCGTCTGCTCGCGCTCCATGATATCGGCGACCTTGCGGTCGCGCCTGTTGCGCAGGATACGGCTGACCGGCACGACGCCGACCAGATGGAAGCTCGGATTGATGACATAGATCTCGATGAAATCGTCCGGCAGCTCCTTCTCGTTGCGCATATGGTCGATGGTCTTGCCGATCGTCCAGAATTCGGGAACCGCCACGAATTCGGTCTGCATCAGGCGCCCGGCAGTGCCTTCCGGATATTCGAGAGCGCGGTTGAGCGCGGCGCGGTGCTTGCGCGATATCCTGGCCAGGATCTCCTCCTGGTCGGCGCGGTCGAGATCCTCGATCAGATAGGCGGCATCGTCGGTGTCGAGCTTCCTGATGGCGGAAGCGATGACATCGGCCGGCAGCGCCTCCATGAGCTGGTCGCGCACCGCCTCGTCGAGCTCGGCGAGGGCTTCGACATCGAAGCTGCGGCCGAGCGCCGAAATCAGGCTGACGCGTTCATCGGGCTCGAGGGCGGCGATCAGGTCGGCCAGGTCGGCGGCATGCAGGTCCTTCGCCTCGCGCCGCAGCGTCTCGGTGTCACCGGCGCCCAGTGCTCCTTGCATGGCAGCCAGGAAATCAGGCGACAGCGATCCCCATTCGTCGCGAATATCCTTTTCCGTGCCGGTTGCCGCCATTGCCGCCCGAATGCCTTTCATCCTAAATTGAAGGCACAGTTTCAGAGACCCCTGTGAAGAGCAAGACCCATCATGCGCAAGATCGAAAATGCCGAGCGGATCGTCACCAATATCAGGACCACGAAGTTCAAGCCCTATGTGGTCGACGGCAAGGTCCTCACCGACCAAAGCTATCTGCAGCTCGACGACACTTTCCCGGAAAGCGCGGGCTTCTACATCTACCGGATGGAGCCCGGCGCCTCGAGCCAGCCGCATGAGCACACCTGCCATGAGCAGTTCCTGATGATCGAAGGCGAGCTCATCGACAATGACGGCTATGTCTACAAGCCGGGAGATTTCGTGCTGCTCAAGGAAGGCACCCAGCACAATTCCCATACCAAGACCGGTGCCACGATCGCCGTCTTCGTGCGCGAGATCGAACGCAATCTTTGAGGCATGGGCGCGCCGTCATCCCCTCGCCCCGCTTCAGCGGGGAGAGGGAGGGACCCATTGCGAAGCAATGGGAGGGTGAGGGGCCTTTCTCCGATTGTGCTCAAAGCTCAGATCAAGGTTCAGTTTTGTTGAAAGTTGGATGAAGATCTGCCCGTGATGCCGATGCCCCTCACCCTTCCCGCCGCTGCGCGGCGGGCCCCTACCCTCTCCCCGCCGCGCTTCGCTTGCAGGGCGAGGGTGAAATCATGAAAACCGACACGCTCGCCAAGCTCGCTTGCGCCTATTCCGGGCTCGTCTGGGGCCTGTTCTGGATTCCGATCCGCGCCTTGGCGGGCGCCGGCATCGACGGCCTGTGGGCGACGCTGTTCTTCTATGCCGTGCCCTTCGCCCTGGTCCTTCCTCTCCTGGTCCTCAGATGGCGTCCCGCCGTCAGCGGGGGACTCTGGCTGCAGGTCCTGGGGCTCGTGCCGGCGTTGAGCCTGGTGCTCTATTCAGTCTCGATCCTCTATACGGACGTGGTGCGCGCCACGCTTCTGTTCTATCTGACGCCGCTATGGAGCACACTGCTGGCGCGCCTTTTTCTCGGCGAGCCGATCACGCCCTTGCGCTGGCTTGCCATGGCGATCGCCATCATCGGCATGCTGGTCATCTTCCATGCCGATTCAGGCATTCCGCTGCCCGAGCAACCGGGCGACTGGCTGGCGCTCTTCTCAGGCTTCCTGTGGTCGGTCGCCTCGATCCTGCTCAGGGCCGACAAGGGCACCCACGCACTCGACCTCCTCATCCAGAATTTCCTCTGGTCGGCGCTGGTCGCGCTTGTCCTCCTCGTCGTTTTCGGCCCCGGCCTCGCCGCATCGCCGCCGCTGGATGTCTACCTGGCCCAACTGCCCTGGCTCATACCGACCGTGCTCGTCGTGGTGATGACCGGCGTCTATGCGTCAATGTGGGGTACGCCCAAGCTCAATCCGGGCCTGGTCGGACTCCTGTTCATGACCGAGATCAGCGTCGGCGCCATCACCGCTGCTCTGTGGTCGGGCGACCCCTTCGGCTGGCGCGAGGTGATCGGCGTCATCCTCATCTCGGGCGCCGGCGTGCTCGAAAGCCTGTGGGAAATGTGGCGGCGGCGCGGCTCGGCGGCGCAAGCGCTCTAGAATCCGCGCGAAGTTGTTGCTTAGATGCCGGGTGAGGCGCACTCTCCTGCGAGAGGGGTCGATATGGCGAATCTCATCCGGGCTATCGGAGTGGCCGCGATCTTTATCGGGCTGGTCCTGCTGTTTTTGGCATTGCTGCCGCTTGTCCAGGGAAGGTCCCTGGCGATACTCAATTCCTTCCTCCTGACCCAGGGTGTGGCGGCCCTGTCGGCCGGCATCATTACGCTGGGGATCGGGCAGCTTATCGTGGTCAACGAACGCCTCGCCGACAATCTGGAAAACTTTGTCGCCCATGTCAGGGGTGAAGATAGCGAACAGATCGGCGCGCCGCCGCGTGAACCCCCGCGTGAAGCCTTTGCCAATGTGCCGAGCTATGACCCGCGTCGCGATCCCAAGATAGTCAAGGAAGGCAGCTACCGCTCGCACACAGTCCTCACCCTCGAGGACGGCAGCGTGGTGATCGAGACCCCGGCAGGCTGGAAGCGCTTCCGCAGCATCCGCGACTTCGAGCGGTTGGTCTCGGCTTGAAGAGTCCGGAAGCCCGACCGCTGCTGGAGCATCGGACCGATAGGCGCGAAGTGGTTTTCGGAATCCGATGCGCACATCAGAGAGATAAGGTGCGGAGGCGATTCGATGGGAACGTCCGGCGCTCTAACTGTGCGTGTCGGGAGGCTCGTCGATCCCGCGGACCCTGAACAGGAAGGATGCCCGTCCCAGATATTCGCCCGTATCAAACGCGTTTCGGCGCATGAGGCACATATTTCCCAGATACACGGACTCTTCATGTGGGGCGGGATTCGCAGCTTGAAATCCAGCAGGGCGCTGTCGGGATGGACGTGGATCTCCGGCACCTGGTTCAATCCCGGGCGAAGGCCCGGCGGTCGCGGCTCGGTTAGCCTTGGGAATCTCGTATCGACATTGCTCAGGAAGGTGCCCAGCACCGGGTCGATGTTGCCGGAGCCGATCCACACATGCACATAGAGATCGGACTGTTCAGGTACAGCGGATGGATCCGGAAATGTGATGCCGACACGGCCCGTGAGAGTGCCGCCGGGTGGAGCGCTCATCGTCCATCCGAATCCGCTCCAAATGGCGATATCCCCGCGCCCGAGCCCCTTCGCAATGTCTTCACGCCGGTTGGCTATGAGGTTTTCGGTCTTGGCCCGGTGTTTGGCGAGCTGCTTGTGACTTTCGAGGATTTCTGTCGGCGCTCTTTTCGATCTGGCCCGAAGTCAGTTTCGCCATGGCTGCATCTCCTCATCCGATTCTCTGGCAATTTTGAGCGTTCTCGCTTATATTGATGTTCCATGAACATGCTCGAAACCATCAGCATCGACGTCTATCCATGGGCTGCACCCACGCAGGAGCAGCGTGCCTGGTTCGATGCGCTGTCGCCGGATGAAAAGCGCAAGGCCATACAGGCAGCAATTGATGAAGGATTCAACGGCCCGCTATCCGGCAAGTCCATTGAGGACATCATCAACGAGGCCCGCGCGGAACGTTGACACATGCGCCATCGTATCACGGCGCGCGCGGAACGCGATCTCAAGGATATCTACCGCTATACAGTTCTGACTTTTGGCCCTGTGCAAGCCGAGAAGTATCTGCGTGAGCTTGATGCCGTGTTTGAAATCTTGGGCGACTATCCGAACATGGGCAGGGTCTACGAAGGCAGCACGCATCAGTTCGTCCATGGCAGGCACATCATCCTGTACCGGATCAGGTCAAACGAGATCGTTATCGGCCGCATCTTCCACGGTGCGGATCGGCGATCCTAACCAGGGGGATCACCGTCCCGCGCAAATGGCTCCGGGACGGTTCTGAGCTTGCTGCCTAGTGAAAATACCAGCTCAGGCCGCCACGAATGACGACAAGGTCGAGATCACTTTCGAACTCGGTTCCCTGGGCATTGTCATACTCATAGTCGGTCTTGCCGAAATCATAGTAGAGGGCCTCGGCGCGCAGACTGAAATCTTCCGAAACCGCATATTCGGCGCCGCCGCCGACGACAAAGCCCACGGCGCTTTCGGATTGCTTGTCGCTGCTGCCCAGCCCGTCGTCATTGGCGAATTCGAGATCGCTGAAGGCGACACCGCCCGTCGCATAAAGGAGGATATTGTCGGAGGCAAAACCGAGCCTGGCGCGCAGCGAGGCCAGCCAGTCCATGTCGGTCTCGCATCGGAAGGGATCGAAGTCGCAACCGCCCTCCCCATCGATATCGGAAAGATCGAAATCTCCCTCGAGCCCGAAGACGAGGTGGTCGGACTGAAAATTAAACCCCGCATGCAGGCCGCCGATTATGCCGTCGATGTCGTGGTCGAATTCGGAGGGGAACTCCGTCTCGGTATCATCACTGCCCCAGCCATAGCCGAGATGGGCGCCGGCATAGGCGCCCGACCAGTCATGGGTGGCGGGCGGCTCTTCGATATCGGCCGCGTAGACGCTCCCCGTCAGCAACAACCATGCAGACCCTAACCACAAGAGCTTCTTCAGCATGCGAGTTCCACCTTACCGCGAGACTCGCCAATCATGCCCGTGGGAAACGCCATGTTCAATTTCCAATTGAGCCGGCAACCGAGTTTCCGGTCGACCGTGTCGCCCTTGCTACAGTACAGAAACGGGATCGCGGATTAAATGCGCTTCCGGACAATCTGTATTGCCGTCGGCGCCTGATCCGGCGCCCGTATGCGGGGTGTCTTTGCACCAGGGGATTGGTGCGGCCAAGAGGACTCGAACCTCCACGATGTTACTCGCTAGCACCTCAAGCTAGTGCGTCTACCAATTCCGCCAT
Source organism: Taklimakanibacter lacteus (assembly GCA_003576695.1). GTDB lineage: Bacteria > Pseudomonadota > Alphaproteobacteria > Rhizobiales > Aestuariivirgaceae > Taklimakanibacter > Taklimakanibacter lacteus. Next base: position 986 of record QOZQ01000013.1, on the reverse strand, counting down.
GGCCGCAAATCATTGGAAGCGGGCGGTGTGTATCAGGCGGATATGGTGAAATCAACCCCCGCCGGGCAACCCTTTTCCGCCCGCGCAATAACGCCTATCTAGGAGCCATGCGCCCCCGCTCGAGCCTCGCTTTTGCCCTGAAATCGGGCTTTTCTGCCCGCTGGGAGGTTACCCCGGGGCTCGTCTCCTATGAGGACGGGCTCGCCCGGATGGAGCGCGAGACGCTGGCCATTGCACGCGGCGAGGCGCCGGAGCTTGTCTGGCTCCTGGAGCACCCGCCCCTCTACACCGCCGGCACCAGCGCCAAAGACAGCGATCTGGTGGCACCCGGGCGATTCCCGGTCCACAAGACCGGGCGCGGCGGGCAATATACCTATCATGGACCCGGCCAGCGGGTGGCCTATGTGATGCTCGACCTGCGCAAGCGCGGCCAGGATGTACGGGCTTTCGTGGCCGGCCTCGAAAGCTGGCTGATCACGACGCTCGCTGCCTTCAACGTGACGGGCGAGCGGCGCGAAGACCGGGTTGGCGTGTGGGTCCGGCGCCCGGAAAAAGGCCCTGACATTGAAGACAAGATCGCCGCCATCGGCATCCGGGTGCGCCAGGGCGTCACCTTCCATGGCATAAGCCTCAATGTCGAGCCGGACCTGTCGCATTTCACCGGCATCGTGCCCTGCGGGGTCAAAGACCATGGCGTCACCAGCCTGGTCGATCTCGGCCTGCCGATCACCATGGAAGATGCCGATATCGCTCTCAACAAGGCCTATCGCGACATTTTCGGCTGACTGCAGGCAGTTGCCTTTGCGAATGGCCGCCGGATTTCTCGAGTTTCCTGAATTCGCCTGCTCGCCCCGGCCAAGCACTCGGGCTAGCCCGGATTTCTCACACGGCCATTGGATATTGCCAAACGGAGTGTCGGTCTGTCTTGGGCTTCTCGCGTTATGAGCATTTCAGCGATTTCAGCCGCCCTGCGGGCGAGCTTGATC
>QOZQ01000012.1 GCA_003576695.1 Taklimakanibacter lacteus | reverse complement strand
AAAAACGAAATTGCAAGCTTTTGAGGCCTCAACCCCCCAAAGCATGCAAACTCAATGCCGGCCTTCTTCCGAAAATCGAATCCCAATCAATGGCTTGGAAGTTCTTCACGGACGACTGAATAGAATCAGACGGGCGGCGGTGCCAAGCTTTGTGAATTTAATAGATCCCGGCTTTCGCCGGGATGACGGTAAAGGGGGTGTTCTCCTTACCCCTTGATCTTCCATTCCTTCATCACTTTCACCGTGTGATCGAAGGACTGTATCCCCGCATCGGACCCGAGCCCTGTCGCCACCAGGCCGGCCGCGGCCTGCGCAAAGCGCAAGGATGTCTCCAGATCCATCTTGTGATGCAGGGCCGTGATGAAGCCCGCATCGAAAGCGTCACCGCAGCCGGTCGTGTCGACGACCTTGACTTCATAGGCAGGTGATTTGCGCCGCGTGCCGTCCTTGTGGGCATAAAAGGCGCCCTCCCCGCCCAGGGTGAAGACACAGCAGCCGGCGCCACGATCGAGATAGAATTTGGCGCAGTCCTCCGGCGATTTCTGGCCCGACATGTCGCGCGCCTCTTCGATCGAGGGCATGAAATAATCGATATAAGGCAAGAGCGGCTCGACAATGGCGAGAGTCTCGGCGCTCGCCGCGATGAGGTCGAAGGTGACGATGCGTTGGCGCCTCTTCGCTTCCTTGAGCAAAGTGACGCTTGCCGGTCCGTCAAGCCGCCTGAGCAGGCCCGTACCGCCCAGATGGATGATCGGCGCGTCGAATACCTGGTCATAGGCCGAAGCCGGCACGTCGAAGTGATCGGAAGCACCCCGCACATGCAGCGCCGGGCGGTCGCCATTCGGCCTGACATTGAGGATCGTGGCCGAGGTCGGAATGCCGGCGAGCCGCTGCATCGCCGAAGCGTCGGCGCCATGCTTTTCGAGCGTCAGCAGCACCCAGTCGGCCTTCTCGTCATCGCCGACCGCGCCGACGGCGAGGCTCTTGAGGTCGAGCTTCGCGGTGTCGATCACCGTGCCGCCGGCGGTGCCGGCAACGGTGAGGCGGATCTCCTCGATGAAATCGACATTGCCGCGCTCGGGGATACGGGTGACGGGCCGGCCCAATATATCGAGGATATAGAGCCCGATGACGGAGACGTCGTAGCGCATGCTATTTTCGTGACAGGGTGGTGATGAGGGCCGCGAAGCAGGCGGCGGCGATGGCGAGCGCCCAGACCAGGGGTTGCAGGTAGAAAGGCGGCGTCGCCAGCTGCACCTTGCCCGCCGTCGTGGCGGGATCGGGGGGTTTGAGGAAGAACGCGCCATAGAGATGCGCTGCGGTGATCGAGATGAGCAGCACGCAGCAGAAGATCAATGCCACCACCAGCGCCACGGTGATGATGCTCCTGACCTTGACGCCGGGCTTGGCCAGCGGCAGCAGGTTGTTGACGAGCCCGGCCAGCACCACGAGGCCGGAGCCCAGGGCGAAGAGCGTGATGCTGAAGGGCTGGAAGATCAGCAGCAGCGCCAGGATGCCGAGGCCGATGATGAAGGCTTCGAGCCTGAGCGCCCCGCCCGAGGTCAATGTCTTGGCCGGCGTCTCGCTCATGCCCGCACCGCCTTTCCGTCTTCGCCGAATATATGCGTCTGGCTGGGATCGGCGCGCAAATGCAGCTTCTCGCCGATCTTGAACTTCACATCGCGCGGCACAACCACCCTGATGTCGGAATCATCGGGGGTACGCGCATGGACCAGCGTCTCGGCCCCCATCGGCTCGATGAGCTCGGCCTGCGCCATGATCGTGTCATTTGAGCCACCGTCCACCGGCGTGAACGCGCGGGGTCTGATGCCGAGTGTCACCTGCGACGGCTTGAGCTTCGACACCGCCGGATTGACATCGAGCTCGACCTTCTCGCCGCCGAACTGGATCGTCGCCTTCGTCCCCTTCACCCCTTCGAGCTTGCCCTTGACCAGGTTCATCTGCGGCGTGCCGATGAAGCTCGCCACGAACACATTGGCGGGCTTGGTGAACACTTGGTGCGGCGTGCCGATCTGCTCGATGACGCCATCGCGCATGATGGCGATGCGGTCCGCCATGGTCAGCGCCTCGAGCTGGTCATGGGTGACGATGACCGTCGCCTTGGAGAGATTGGACAGCACTTCCTTGATCTGGCCGCGCATCGAATGGCGCAATTCGACATCGAGGCGCGACAAGGGCTCGTCGAACAGGAAGCAATTGGGCTCGCGCACGATGGCGCGGGCCACGGCAATGCGCTGCTTTTCGCCTTCCGACACCTGCCCCGGCATGCGGTCGAGCACATCGGTCAGATGCAGGATCTTCGCCACCCGGCCGACGCGGCGGTCGCGCTCCGCCTTGTCGATCTTCTCGTAATGCAGCGGCATGGCGATATTCTCGCCGACATTGAGGGCCGGATATAGCGCATAGAACTGGAACACCATCGCGATGTCGCGCTTTTCCGGCGGCAGATCGTTCATGCGCTTGCCGGCGATGACGATCTCGCCGGCGGTCACTCTTTCGAGGCCGGCGATCATGCGCAAGGTCGTGGTCTTGCCGCAGCCCGAGGGACCGAGCAGGCACACCACCTCGCCTGCCGCGACCGACAGATCGGCATCCCTCACGGCCGTGAAGTCGCCGAACTTCTTGGTGATTTTGCGGGCCTCGATCGTCGACATTATCTTTTTACCGTTCCGAAGGTGACACCGCGCAGCAGGTGGTTCTGCAGGAAGAACGTCACCAGGAAGACGGGGATGAGGAAGAGCGTCTCGATCGCGGCGAGCAGTCCCCACAGCACGCCGATGCCGCCGCCCGCCACCGCCTGATTCATGGCGACCGGCACGGTGCGGGTGTCGACGCCGGTGAGCAGCAGCGCGAATAGGAACTCGTTCCAGGTGAGAATGAGGCCGAAGACGAAAGTGGCGGCGAGGCCCGCCAGCACCTGCGGCAGGCAGATCTTGAAGAACACCTTGGCATCGCTCGATCCGTCGATGCGCGCCGCGTCCTCGACATCGAGCGACAGCTCGTCGAAGAAGCTCTTCATCATCCAGATGGTGAAAGGCAGGTTGAAGGCCGTATAGAGGAAGATGATGCCGAGATAGGAGCCGGCCAGCCCCACGACGCGGAACATCAGGATGACCGGGATGATCACCACGATGGCCGGCAGCATGCGGGTGGTGAGGATGATGAACAGATAGGTGTCGTTGCCTTTCAGCGGATAGCGTGAGAAGCCATAGGCCGCGAGCGTGCCAATCACCAGCGCCAGCAGCACCGATGTGCTGGCGATGAAGATCGAGTTGAAGAAGAAGCGGTCGAAGCCGGTGCTCTCGACCGCACCGCCCGCGACATAGGCGCGGGAGAACACCGACGTGAAATTCTCCAGCGTCGGCGTGAACACGAACTGCTCCGGGATCAGGCCGAAGAAGCTGGTCGGGAGGAATTTGGGCGGCACCGCCAGCGCTTCCGTCTGCAATTTGAAGGAAGTGATAATGATCAGGAGAACCGGCAGGAAGTAGATCAGGCTGACGATGGCGGCGAAGAGCGTATGTCCCCACCCTGCCTCGCCCACGCCGGAGGCCTTGCGGAAGCCCAGTCTTTCCCAGAAGGAGGTCGTCTCGGCCATCGGTCAGGTCCCCTGGCTGCGCCGGTTGGCGACATAGAGATAGAGATTGGTGAGCACGATCACCACGAAGAGCAGCAGATAGGACAAGGCCGCCCCTTCGCTCGTCTTGTTCTGCTCATTGGCGATGCGGATGACGTGGTAGGAGATCGTCATCGTGTCATTGCCGCCCTTGGTCAGCAGGATGACGGGATCGGCGAGCTTGAAGGCCTCGATGGTGCGGAACAGCAGCGCCAGCATCAGGAGGCCGCGTATATAGGGGAAGGTGATGGTCCAGAAGCACCGCCAGCCCGAGACCCGGTCGATCGCCGCCGCCTCATAGAGATATTTGGGCACCGAAACGAGGCCGGCCAGCACCAGCAGCATGACGAAGGGCGACCACATCCAGGCATCGGCGAAGACGATGCCGGCGACGGCGCCGGCCTTGGTCGACATGAGGATGAACTGCTCGCCGCCCCACGCCTTGATGATCTGGCTCAACAGCCCGAATGTCGGGTCATAGTAATAGGAGAAGAACACGCCCACCGCGACGACCGACAGCATCATCGGGGTCAGCACCAGGATGAGCAGATATTTGCGCAGCGGGAACTGCTTGGCGAACAGCACGGCGAGCAGGAAGCCGACGATCATCTGCGCGCTCACCGTCAGCACCACGAACATCGCGGTATTAGTGAGATTGGCCCACAGCTCCGGCGCCTTCAATTCGTTGGTCAGCAGCTGCTCGTAGTTGCGAAGGCCGATGAAACGGATCGACTGCTGGTTGCTCTGATAGGCGAAGAAGGAGAGGCCGAGCGACCACAGCAGCGGGAAGATGTTCATTACGAACAGCACCGCGATCGCCGGCGCGACCAACAGGCCGCCATAATAGTGGCGGCGATAGGCATTGACGACAAAGGCGGCCGCCACCATGGCGGCCATGGCGCCCGTCACCCAGAAGGAAAGGCTCGCCGGCAGGGCCACGATGGCCAGCACCGACACGGCAAGGCCGACGGCGATCGCGAGCTTCCAGTTGTCGGGCGCGATGGTCGTGAAATCCGGCGCGGGCTCGGGGATGGCGACACTCGTCATCGGAAACAATGTCCACTAAAGCTTGCCGGCTTGGTTGCGTCCCCACCCACTTCCGTCATCCCGGCGAAAGCCGCTTTCGGATTCACGCATTGCAGCGGGGGCGCGGCCTTACCCTCTCCCCGCTTCAGCGGGGAGAGGGAGGGACCCATTGCGAAGCAATGGGAGGGTGAGGGGCCTCCCGCAAAATTGGATTGGAGTTTTCGATTAACAAGGTAGGCACTATTGCAACGCCCATTGCCCCTCACCCTTCCCGCCGCTGCGCGGCGGGCCCCTACCCCGCTGCGCTTCGCTTGCAGGGCGAGGGTAACAAAGCCGCCTGCGAGAGGCTTCAATGGATCCCGGCTTTCGCCGGGATGACGTAATGGGGGAGAGTGCGAAAAATTCATAGCCTGCATTCGTTGCTGAATGGGGTAGTTGCTGAGACAATGAGGACGCCCGCAGTTCCCTGCGCGCGTCCCCTGAAGGTTGCTGTTACTGGATCAGGCCGGCTTCGGTCAGCAGGTTCTGCTGGAACTTCGCTATGTTGTCGAGCGTCGTCTTGGCATCCTGCTTGCCGGTGATGGCGAGATCGAACTGATCCTGCTGCTGGGTGAGCAGCTCGAAGAACTGCGGCACGTGCCACACGTCCTTCTGCCAGTCGAGGCTGCCCGCCCAGGCGCGGTTCCACGGTCGGAAGGTGACGTAAGCCGGGTCGGTATAGACCGACTTCATCGCCGATTGTCCGCCCTTGGAGGCATATTCGGTCTGCACCGGCTTCGACAGCCACCATTTCACGAAGTCGAGTGCTTCCTTGGTCTGCGTGTCGGTGTTCCAGGTCATCAGCACGAAGGGTTGTCCGCCGATATTCGACCAGCGGATGATCTTGCCGTCGGCGCCGCGCGTGCCCGGCATCAGGCCGAAGGCGATCTTGTCGGAGACTTTCGATGTCTTCGGATCGAGCGAGGCTTCGCCGAGGCCGATCCAGTCGATATTGATGGCGACCTTGCCTTCACGGAACAGCTCGTCGGACTTGAAGATGTCCATCGTGCCGGTCTTGGCGACGGGCGGCATATACTGGATCAGCTTGAGATAGTGATCGAGCGCCTTGACCGCCTCCGGCGAATTGACCACGCCTTCCGCCTGGCCCTTGGGCGCCTGGGTCTCGTCCCAGGTATTGCCGCCATACTGCCAGATGAAGCCGTTGATCTGCATCGAGGAGAAGTCATAGCCTTTGCCGGCCTGGTAGGCGATGCCGTAGAAATCGTCATCCGCCGGGCTGCCGGCAAGATTCTCGCCTTTCTTGCGCTGGAAGAACTGGCCGATATTCTCGAACATCTCCCAGTCGATGTCGTCGAGCTCTTCCGGCGCGCAGGGCAGCTTCTTGTTGAACTTCGCCTGGAAGTTCTTCTGCTCTTCCTCGTTGCACAGGATATCCTTGCGCGCATAGGTGACGAGCACGTCGGGGAACTGCGGGAAGCCGTAATAGTTCGGCGTCTTGTGCGGATAGGTCGAATAGGCATTGAGCGGTGCGGGGTGCATCTCCTCCATCGCCGCCTTCAGGCCCGGATCCGCGTCGATATATTCGTTGAGCTTCTTGTAATAGCCGCCTTCGACGAAGGCGCCGAGCCATTGCGAATCCGACACCGCCATATTGTATTTCTGCTCGCCTGAGGTGAGCGAGGCATTGAGGCGGGTGTAGTAGTCGGGCCACGGGATGAAGTCGATGTCGAGCTTCACGCTGTTGCCGGACGGCGCCTTGTACTGCTTGTCGAACATGTCCTTCATGATGCGGGTCGGCGGCCAGTCCGGCACAGCCATCTTGAGCACCACGTCCTCGGCCGAGGCCGGCGTCAGGAACGTGCCGCTCACCAGCGTCGCGGCAACCGCGGCGCCGGCAAAGGACGTCAACTTCAAATGCCAACTCATTTTCCAGTTCTCCTCCCTAAAGCATGATCCGGAAGTGCGATGCGGCTTTCCGGAAATCATGCGCAAAAAACGATACTGCGTGATGGCTTTCCAACCTTGTTGTATCCAGGCACTTCTCTTTCTTCGCATCGTCGGACGGTCACCTGAGCGCCAGGCCGTCCTCGGCGCTGAAGACATGAATTTTCCTTGCGTCCACCTTGATCGGCAGTCTGTCGCCGAGCTTGATCTCGCTGGCCCGCGACTCGGGCAGAAGTATCCGGAGATGATCCGACTTCTCTCCGAGCGAGACCACGGTCACATCGCCCAGAGGCTCGAGCAGCTGCACCGGGATCGAGATATCGGCCGATGCGGCGGGCGCGATGTCGAGATCGGCCGGCCTCACCCCCATGACCACCTTGTCGCCCGCTCTGGCGCCGACCTGCCGGCTCAGGTCGAAACTGCCGAAGCCGGTCTTGAGCATCTTGCCGCCTTCGCCGACCGTCGCATCGATCAGGTTCATATGCGGCGCGCCGATCTTGGCGGCGACATAGACATTGGCGGGCTTTTCATAGAGCTCGTCGGGTGAGCCCTTCTGCACCACGGCACCGTCGCGCATCACCGCGATCTCCTCGCCCATCGACAAGGCCTCGAGCTCGTCCGGCGTCGCATAGATGATCGTCATGCCGAATTGCCGGTGCAGGCGCTTGAGCTCGGCGCGCATGTCGTGGCGGAGCTTGGCGTCGAGATTGGTCAAAGGCTCGTCGAGCAGCAGGATATTGGGCCGCCGGATCAGCGAGCGGCCCAGCGCCACGCGCTGCTGCTCGCCGCCCGAAAGCGTATTGGGCTTGCGCTCCAGCCTGTGGCCGAGCTTCAGCATCTCGGCGGTTTCCTTCACCCGCTTGTCGATCTCAGGGCCGCTGACCCTGGCTTCCCGAAGCGGATAGGCGAAATTCTCATAGACGGTGAGATGCGGATAGAGCGCGAAGGACTGGAACACCATCGACACGCCGCGCGACTTGATGGGTGCCCGCGTCACATCCACCCCATGCAGCGCCACCCTGCCCTCATCCGGCATCACCAGCCCCGCAATGGTGCGCAAGGTGGTCGTCTTGCCGACCGAGCTCGGTCCGAACAGCGCGAAGAACTGGCCCTCGCCGACGTTGAAGGTGAGATTGGCGAGCGCTCGCACGCGCCCATAGGCCTTGGACACGCCTTCGAGGCTGACCGCCGAGCCCGAGCTATGAGGCGAAGCCACCCGTGCCCTCACTTGCACAGAAACGGATTGAGCCGGAGATGCTGCATCGACGCCAAAGTCCTCCCATGCTGCGCTTTGGTGGCGCATTCGTTATTGCCCGAAACTGGTAGTACCAAATTGATCTCTGCGCAAGCCTTTCTGTTGGGGCTGCATCGCAAAAAAGCGATTGCACCCGCGTAAACCGCCCCTTGCGGGTAAATTCAACCTGTTCTATGCGTAAAGAAACAAATTTGGTCGGACCAAAATGGTCGGCCCAGAAACGCCTCAGGGAGGAGCCTCATGCATCTTTCAACGCATAATTGGATGCGCGCCGAGCCATTGGAGACCACTTTGGCCCGCATCAAGAAGTTCGGCTATGAGAGCATCGAAATCTCCGGCGAGCCAACCCAATATAATGTGAACGATACCCGCAGGCTCTTGAAGCAGTATGGCATTCGCTGCTGGGGCTCGGTGACGCTCACTTTGGCCGAACGCAACCTCGCCGCCAGGGATGAAGGCCAGCGCGCCCGTACCGTCGATTATATGAAGAGCGTCATCACCATGGTGAGCGAGCTCGAGGGCGAGATCATCACCCTGGTCCCCGCGACCGTCGGCAAGATCGTGCCCGACGGCACGCCCGAGGAAGAATGGCGCTGGCTCATCGAGGGCGTGACCGAATGCTATCACCACGGCAAGAAGAAGGGCGTGCGCATCGCCATCGAGCCGCTCAACCGCTTCGAGACCTATCTGCTTAACCGCGCCGACCAGGCCCTGGCGCTTGCCGAAGCGATCGCACCCGATTGCGGCGTGTGCATCGATGCCTTCCATCTCAATATCGAGGATGCCGACATGTATGCCTCGATCAGGAAGGCCGGCAAGCGCCTCTATGATTTCCATGTCGCCGACAACAACCGCATGGCGGCGGGCATGGGCGCGCTCGACTGGAAGAAGATCGTCCAGGCGCTGCGCGATGCCAAATATGACGGCGCCCTCACCGTCGAATTCGTGGCGCCGGTCGACCGCACGCCGGCCTCGCAATATCCCGATGCCATCGAGAAGAACCCGGTCGACATCTCGCCCGAGCAGCTGAAATTCATCCAGGACCACGGCTCGAGCCTGTTGAGCGAAGGGTTCTATTCGATGCTCGTGCAGAAATCCGCCGAAACGATCTTGCCGTTGATCAAGTGATCGGCCGGGCGGATCCGCTGTGGACCCGCCTCCAATTCATTCCCCCTCTCCCGTCCGAAGGATGGGAGAGGGTGCCCGACAGGGCGGGTGAGGGCTCTTTGGTGCAAACGAGATGAAGATCGAACGGATCGAAGCCACCTGGGTGTCCATCCCCATCGCTGCCGAGCGCCAGCACAAAAGCGATTTCGGGCAGATCCGGACTTTCGATTCGGCGATCGTGCGCATCGACACGGATACGGGGCTGACCGGCTGGGGCGAAGGCAAGAACGCCGCCGGCAGCTCGGGCACCTATGCCGGCCTCGTCACCTTGATCAACAAGGAATTCGCCCCTCGCCTCCTGGGCAAGGACGCGCGGGACATTTCCGTGATCTGGGATGGCCTCTACAATGGCGTGCGCTCTCATCATGCGACGGCGCGCGGCCACGCAATGCCCGATATGGCGAGGCGCGGCCAGACCATTGCCGCCATCAGCGCCATCGACATTGCGCTCTGGGACATTGCCGGAAAATCGCACGGCGTCCCGGTCTGGCGCCTGCTCGGCGGTCGCAAGGCGGAGCGGATGCCGGCCTATGCCTCGGGTGGTTGGGCCGATGCTAAGACAATCGGCGATCAGCTTGCGGGCTATGTGAGGCAGGGCGGATTCAAGGCGGTGAAGATGCGGGTCGGCGCCATGGATGGCGCCCCGCAGGTGAGCGCCGAGCGCGTCAAGGCGGCGCGCGCGGCACTCGGCCCCGACATCGAGATCATGGTCGATTCGCACGGCACCTTCACCGTCGCCGAAGCCAAGCGCTTCGCCCATCTGGTGCGCGACTGCAATCTCGCCTGGTTCGAGGAGCCGGTCACTGCCGATGACAAGGCCGGCATCGCCGAGGTGCGCGCCGCTTCCATGATCCCGATCGCCGCCGGCGAAAGTGAGTTCACCCGTTTCGACTTCCGCGATCTCATTGTCGGGCGCGCCGTCGATATCTTGCAGCCCGATCTCGCGATTTGCGGCGGCATCACCGAGGCGCGCCGCATCGATGCGCTGGCGGCATCCTTCAATCTCAGGCTCGCCCCGCATCTCTGGGCCGGCGCCCCCGCCTTCTTCGCCGGCCTCCATCTCGCCGCCGCCAGCCCGTCGAGCTACATCCTCGAATATTCGCTGGGCGCCAACCCGATGCTGCATGACCTGATCGAGGAGGATATCGGCGTCGCGGACGGCATGATCGCCATTCCCGACCGGCCGGGCCTCGGCATTACGGTGCGCGAAAGCGTGCTCCATTCCAACGCGGTGCATTTCGGATGAACGATCATCGCGACCTCGTCTCCGAGCTGGCGCTGTTCTTCCTGCAGCGCAAATACGAGCCGGGCGAGCGTGTGCCCTCGGAGCGCGAGCTGGCCGAGCGTTTCAAGGCCGGGCGCGGCCTTGTGCGCGAGGCGCTGGCCTATCTGGAAGCACTGCGCGTCATCGACCGGCGCGCCAAGTCCGGCGTCTATATGTCGAATGATTCAGCCAGCGTCGAAGCGCTGGCCCTCTTCGCGCAGATCGGTGTGCCGCTGCAGGCCGATGAGGTCCGCCAGTCCAACGAGATGCGTCGCATCCACGAGATCACCGCGGTGAGACTCGCCTGCGAGCGCGCGACGCTTGAGAACTTCGACCGCATGCGCGCCGTGCTCGCCACCTCGATGAAGCGTATCGATGCCGGTGAGCCGATCGATATCGAGGACCGCGACTTTCATCTCGAGATCGTCAACGCCACGCAGAACAACGTCTTCTACCGCATCGTGCGCATCTTCTACCTGATGACCGCCGAGCGCCGGCGCATCTATTTCCAGCGTCCGGAACGCTGCCGCGAATCCCACAACGAGCATATCCGCATCTTCGAGGCGGTCGCCAGGCGCGACGCCGTCGAGGCCATGGGCCTGATGGACGCGCATCTGAAGGGGGTCGAGAGCTACTGGACGGGCCTCCTCGACAAGCCGCAGGCGCCCGAGAAACAACAGCCGGAAGCCGCCTGGCTCCGCCACATCACCAGCTGATGATTGTTTCGCACTACCACACAAACCGTCATCCCGGCGGTTTCCCCTCGCCCCGCTTTAGCGGGGAGAGGAAGGGGCCCATTGCGAAGCAATGGGAAGGTGAGGGGCTTCTCGGGGAGTGGCCTCCGTCCTTTCATCTAGAAAGCTACGCAGCCTTGCAACGCCCGCTGCCCCTCACCCTTCCCACCGCTTCGCGGTGGGCCCCTACCCTCTCCCCGCTGCGCTTCGCTTGCAGGGCGAGGGTATAGAGATAACCCCATGCCCATCGTCTACTCGACCCACCCCCTGCATCCCAACGCCGCCGCCCTGCTCGCAGGTCATGCCGATCTCGTCATCGCCTCCAACCTCTCGGCCGAGACCCTGGCGCGCGAGGCCAAGACTGCCGATATCGTCATCGTGCGCGCCAATCTTCCCGAAGCGCTCTTCACCGGCGCCCCGAGACTGCGCGCCACCATCCGTCATGGCGCCGGCCTCGACATGATCCCGGTTGAGGCGGCCACGGCGGCCGGCGTGCTCGTCGCCAATGTGCCGGGCGTCAATGCCCGCTCGGTCGCCGAGCATGTCACCTTCGTCGCCTTGGCGCTGGCTCGCCAGTTCCGCGCCATCGACACGGATCTCCGCCGGAAGGGCTGGCTTGCCGGCCGCGCCCATTCGCTCGATGCGCGCGAGCTGCAAGGCTCGACCATGGGCATCATCGGCATGGGCCATCTGGGCAGGGCGATCGCCGCCATCGCCCAGGCGGGGTTCGGCATGCGGGTCATTGCGCATACCAGACGCAATTCGGGTTTTCCGCCCGGCGTCGAGCCGCAATCGCGTGACGAGTTACTGAAGGCAAGCGACTATGTCGTGCTCGCCTGCCCGCTGTCGCCCGAGACGCGCGGCATGATCTCGTCCCGCGAATTGTCGCTGATGCGCAAGGGCAGCTTCCTCATCAATGTCGCTCGCGGCGCCGTGACGGTGGAGGAAGATGTCGTCACGGCGCTCAGGAGCGGGCATCTCGGCGGTGCCGCCATCGATGTCTTCGCCGAACAGCCCTTGCCCGCCGATCATCCTTTCTTCGCATTCTCGAATGTGATCCTCACGCCGCATCTTGCCGGCCTCACCGAGGAGAGCATGGAACGCATGGGCATCGGCGCCGTCGAGGAGACCTTGCGCGTGCTCAAGGGCGATCTCCCCGTCAACCTGGTGAACCCGCCGGTCGTCGCGCAGTATCGCCGGCGGTTTCCGTCCGATACCCGGTAGAAAATCGCCTGGCTTCCACTGGATGGCTTTTCTGTGTCTGGATTGCGACATCCGAAATCACATCATCGTCGGCCAGAAAAACCTTGATTGTTTCATCGAGTCATGAGATATGTCCGCCCGATTTTGATCTGTACTAGGACGAGTTTGGCCCCTTCGATGACCCGCAAGGCATCACATACGATAGTCGCGCAAAGCGCCGCCAACGCGCTGCCGTTCAACCGGCAGGGCGAGTGCGGACGCTTGTCCATGCGTTTGATTTCGAAGGGTTATCTCGTGTCACAGAAGCCCGGACCAGGTTTCAGAAAACTACCCTAAACCGGCGGCAGGGCCACTCCCTCCGCCAACAGGCAGAGGGACCGCAGATGGCCCAATAGACAGACAAGACTTCTCGTAAATCGCCCTTCCCGCATTCGTGTTGAGTGCTGGTGGCATTGCGCCTTCTTGGTCTCGGCCTCGAAGACCCTGCATGCGCAAGGCTTTGCGCCGTACGAACGGCTGCGTGTCTTTCGCGCAACAAGGGAGATTTGCGCCCCTTGAACGACCGAATACTGTTTTGACGTGCTTACCGGCCAGGAATGGCCCCGCTCTTTGACATCGTGAACCATCCAGATATTGGCCGGCGACGCCGTGCTCGATGACGAGCTGCGTTCCGGACAACGGACCATCTGTGCGCAAGCACGGGATGGTGCCGCCGGCCGTCCTGCTTCGCGCTGATGCGCTTCGCAGGATTGATGTTTTCCTTCGCAAAGCCCTCCGAAGCTTTAGCGAAGGAGGGCCGCCATCTCCGATGGACCGGTTACCGTAGCGACCGAACGGCCCTGACTTTTAATCAGGCTGGCGCAAGCCACATCGCAGGTTTGAATCCTGCCCGGTCCTCCATCCTGCTTCGCGCGATGCGCCTGCAGGACTGGCGCTGGCCTCCACGCGAAGCAGGATGCCCTCCGAAGCCTTGGCGAAGGAGGGCTGCCCCGGCTTACGAGGAATCCCTGATTCCTGGACTCCATCGTTCAATGGCGGGACAGCGCACTGTCGATGCGCCAACAGGCGGTCGATTCCCCTTGGAGTCGCCAAGTTTTATTCAGCGTGTAGCTCAGCCCGGCCAGAGTATCGCCCTCGGAAGGCGAGGGTCGTTGGTTCAAATCCATCCTGCTTCGCGCTGATGCGCTTCGCAGGATTGGTGAGAGTTCTATTCGAAGCAGGATGCCCTCCGAAGCCTTGGCGAAGGAGGGTCGTCATAAACCAGAAAGGAGTTCGCCATGCATGCCCACCCTGCCCTCGTGCTCAATGCGGACTTCCGGCCGCTGAGCTATTTCCCGCTTTCACTCATCCCCTGGCAGGATGCGGTGAGTGCCATCGTGTCGGACAAGATCTCCGTTGTGGCCGAATATGACTTCGTTGCCCGCAGCCCTTCGACGGCGATCCGCCTGCCGTCGGTCGTGGCCTTGCGGAAGTATCAGCCGGTGCCGCCGCGTGTCGCCTTCGCGCGGTTCAATGTCTTTCTCCGCGACCGCTTCAAGTGCCAATATTGCGCAGGGAAGTTTCCGGCCGCCGAGCTGACATTCGATCACGTCTTGCCGCGCTGCCGTGGCGGCCGGACGTCCTGGGACAATGTCGTCGCGGCGTGCTCGCCCTGCAACCAGGCCAAGGACAAGTTCTCTGCCATGCAGCCGGGCATTCCGCCACGCGAGCCGACGCCGCAGGAGCTTCTTGCGGCCAAGCGCGCATTCCCGCCGAACTACCTGCATGAGAGCTGGAACGACTATCTCTACTAGGATGTCGAACTGGAAAGCTAGAGCATGATCCGGAGGGGCGTGCGGCGGAAACCGTTCGTGCGTCCTTCCGACACTTTGCGCAGACCGCGGATGTACCGGCTGTGCGGGCGAGCGCCGGCAGGCGCTCGCTCCTCCTATCTTCGCGGACTTGGTCTATTGGCTGGGCCTCGGGGCGCCACCCCGATGAGAGCAGTTCGATTCTGCTAGTCCGCACCACTGCCGGGATAGCTGATCTGGTGAAAGCGTCGCGTTGAAAGCGCGAAGAGGTCCGCTCGAAACGGACTCCTGGCACCAAATCCGGGGATGGTCATGGGTGACGGGTGATCCTTGCAAGATCGCCGTCGTGGGGTTCGATTCCCCATATCTCCACCAATTTTGTTCCTGGGTGGCGGAATGGCAAACGCACCTGACTGTTAATCAGGCGCCGCAAGGTTTGCAGGTTCGAGTCCTGCCCCAGGAGCCGCAAATCGAAGCTTCGATCTTCGGCTTTCTGCTTCATCCAACCACAGGACACCGGACTCTGGATCCGTGAACCGAGGTTCGAATCCTTGCGGGAGAACCACTTCTTTGTCGCGATGGCAGAGTGACTATGCAGTCGGCTGCAACCCGGCTTCAGGCTGGTTAAAATCCAGCTCGCGACTCCATCCTGCATGCCCTCCGAAGCTTTAGCGAAGGAGGGCCTTATCCAGCTTGCTCCACTTCTCTCTCGCCGTCGCCTGGCACTAAGGGTATCGCTCTTTCACAGCGAGACTTCGCGGGTGGGACTCCCGTCGGCGAGACCAGCTATTCCGGGTTAGCTGGTAGGTCCGGCCGCCATCCTTTGAAGTTGGAAAGAAGAACGTTCGAATCGTTCGCCCGGAGCCAGTTGCGTCGCCTCGCTTTCTTCTCCCCGGCATTCTGCTTCGCGCGAAACGCCTGTCCTCCGAAGCTTTAGCGCAGGAGGGCTTCGCAGGACTGGCGCTGGCCTCCATGCGAAGCAGGATGCCCTCTGAAGCTTTAGCGCAGGAGGGCTGTATCCGCGCGAGCGGCGGTTTTGGCCGCCTTGCTTCGCGCTTTGAAACCCATGCCCGTATAGCTCAATGGAAGAGTATCGGTCTCCAAAACCGGTGATCCGGGTTCGATCCCTGGTGCGGGTGCCAATTTTGCGTTCGATCTGGATGGTTCACGCTTGCAATTGCGTGCGCAAGCGGAGGATTGGGGAATATCAGGCTCGCGACATTTGCCCGCCCTCGAAGCGATCCTTTTCCAGCCCTGCAATTCGACTGGTTGAAATTCCCTGCTCGGTTTTCCAAGCCTTTGATTTTGTTGAAGCGGATTCCGTCTCCCCTGTAAATCCCTGTAGTTCCCTGCAAATTCCCTGTTATCCCAGCGCCACCCAGCTGCCATCGGCGAGGCCCGATTTCAGCACAGCCTCGACAAAGGCCAGCGCATCGACACCGTCGGCTCCGGTCGGCGCCAGCAGGCTCGCCGGATCAGGCGGACGCTTGTCGCGCCGTGCCGTGATCTGCTCGGCATAATCGCCATAAAGATTGGCGAACGCCTCGATAAAGCCTTCCGGCAGGCCCGACACCAATCGCGTCGCCTGCTTGGCCGCGGGCGACAGTTTCCCGCCGCGATGGAGCGTCTGGTCGGTGCCGTCGAGGAGACGCAAGTGCAGCTGATCGGGAAAGGCCTCGTCCCAGGCAAGATGCCCCGTCTCGCCATAGACGCGCAGGCGGAAGCCGACCGTCTCGCCGGCCGCCACCATGCTGGCCCACAGCACGCCCCGCGCCCCGCCCTTGAAGCGCAGCAGGATATTGGCATTGTCCTCGAGCTTGCGGCCGGGAACCACGGTGGCGAGATCGGCGGCGAGCGTCTCGATCTCGAGGCCGGTCACGAAGCGCAGCAGATGATAGGCATGGGTCCCGATATCGGCGACGACGCCGCTCGGACCGGCGCTTGCGGGATCGGTGCGCCAGGCCTGCTTGACGCCTTCCTGCTCGAGCGGCGCGGCGAGCCACCCCAGCGCGAACTCGACCTGCACCAGTCTGAGGGCGCCGACCGCCCCTTCGGCCACCAGGCTCCTGGCATGGCGGATCATCGGATAGCCGGAATAATTGTAGGTCACGCCGAGCAGGCGCTGCGCCTTGGCGGCGCGCGCCACCAGGTCCTGTCCGTCCTGCACGGAGGTGGCGAGCGGCTTGTCGCAGATGACGGCGATGCCATGGTCGAGAAATGCCGAGGCGATCGCGTGATGCGACGCATTGGGCGTCACGATGCTGACCGCCTCGATGCCGTCCGGCCGCGCCGCTTCGGCCTTCGCCATCTCGCGATAGTCCGTATAGGTCCGTTCGGCTGAGATGAAGCATTGCGCCGCCGACTCGCGGGCGCGCTCGGCATCGGACGACAGGGCGCCGGCGACAAGATTGAATTTGCCGTCGAGCCGCGCCGCCATGCGATGGCTCTCGCCGATGAAGCCGCCAATGCCGCCGCCCACCATGCCCCAGCGGATCGATCTCTTGATCTTTTCGTTCATCCCGGCCGTCCCTGCGTCCTGATCCACAGATGCTGCAACAGAATGATGGTCTTTGCATCCGCTATTTCACCCGTGGCCACCAGCTGCATCGCCTCGTCGAGCGTCATTTCCAGGATCTCGATATCCTCATCCTCGCCCTCCTTGCCGCCGCCCTTGCCGATGCGATCCTCCGGCGAATAGGCCGCCAGGAACAGCCAGATGCTTTCGGCGATCGCGCCGGGCGAGCCCCAGATGCGCCCATGCGCCTCGAGATCACGGATGCGAAGCCCGAGCTCTTCCTCCGCCTCGCGCAGGGCGCAATCGCGCGGCTCATCGCCATCGAGCAGGCCGGCGCAGGCCTCGATCATCATGCCGTCGGTGCCGCCGAGATAGGGCGGCAAGCGGAACTGCCTGACGAGAAGAACGGTGCCGCGTGAGACGTCATAGGGAAGGACGCTGGCGCCGTGGCCGTGGTCATGCACCTCGCGCACCGCCGGCATGAAGCCGCCCGCATGCTTCTCTATGTCGAGCTTGTAGCGGTTGAGCCTGGCCCAGCCGGAATAGACGAGCTCGGCCGAGGCGATGACGATCTTGGGGACGAATGCCACTATGAGCTCCGTTGCTTGCGCAGAATATCGAGCAGGCTCCGCGCCTTCGGATCGCTCAGGAGATCGCCGATCGCGCGCTGGTTGCGGCGGCGCCAGTTCGGATATTCGCGATCGGTGCCCGGCACATTGAGCTGGTCCGTTTCACCAAAGAGATCATCGACCTGCACGAAGGCGATGGCCGAGCCGGTCTCGGCCAGGAATTCATGGGCGGCACTCATCGGGTCGCCGCTGCCGATGCCGGCCGCGGTGAAAGCTTGCGTCAAGGCCTCGCGCTCGCTCTCATAGTCGCGCCGCTGCTTCGCCTCGTCGGGACTGCGCTTCAGCCGGTGGTCGAGCTCGAGATGCGCTCCCGCCGCCCAGCCGGCAAAGGTCGGCAGGTCATGCGAGCCGAGACAGGCGAGCGACAGATAGGGATAGGCATCGGGTGGGCGGAAGGTCGTCTGGTCCTTTTCGAACCACAGCACCTTGTAGGAGAGGAAATTGCTGCGCGCCAGCCGCTCGCGCAAGCCATCGGGCACCGTGCCAAGATCCTCTCCCACCACCATGCATTGATGGGCAACGCTCTCTTCGGCGACAAGCCGCATCAGCGCATCGACGGGGAAGCTGACATAGGCGCCATCCCTGCCCTCGGCGCCGCGCGGCACCCAGAATTGCCGCTGCAGGCCCAGCACATGATCGATGCGCAACATGCCGCAATGGCGCATATTGGCGCGCAGGATCTGCCGGTAAGGCTCGAGATTGCGCTCGAGAAGAACATGCGGCCGGAACGGCGCCAGGTTCCACACCTGCCCCAGCGCCGAAAACGGATCGGGGGGTGCCCCGATCGACACGGTGCTGGCAAAGGCCTCGGGGTCTGCCCAGATCTCGCCGCCATCGAAGGCGGTGCCGAGCGCCAGGTCGCCATAGAGCGGGCTGCCGCGCCGGGCGCTGTCACCAAGCTGCCGATCGGCGACCCACTGCAGCCATTTGCGGAACAGCACCTGCGGTCCGCGCTCCTTTGCAAAGCGCACAACATCGCCCGTCTGCACCTCGCGCAGCACGGCCGGCCATTTCTGCCGATCGACGCTGCCTCTTTCATCGGCAATCGTCTCGAAGACCGCGTGAAGATGGAGAGCCTCCCCGCCTGCGGCGCAGAAATCCCTGAAGCCCTCGTCCTCCCGACGGACCTGGAAAGCCTCGGCAAGCGCATCCTTCATGACCTTCCACGCCGCGTCATAATCGACATGGCGAAGCTTGCTCAGCGCCGCAGCCGCACCGTGCCCATCTGACAATCCCTCCGGACCGATATAGATCGGATCGATGAAACGGCGATCGGACGGCTGATAGGGACTGGCGCGACTGCGATCGGTCGGGAAAAGATGATGCAGCGGATTGATGCCGGCAAAAGCCGCGCCGGCCTGATGCGCTGTTTCGCCGAAATCGCCGAGCGTCGCGAAGTTGCCCAACGCCGAACCCGACTTGCTCCGCAAGGCATAAAGATGTGCCGCGAGCCCGAAGATCTTCTTGCCCGATGCGAGTGCCGGCGAGAGATGACATTTGCGCTCTTCCGCGGCCGGCTGGGATATGGCCGCGATCCGCCGGAGACTCTCGGCAACATCGCCGCCCGTTTCCGCCGCAAGCCCCATCGCCTTGAGCAGCGCGCGCTTGGTCTCGATCGAAACGTCGTGTCTTTCGCCCTCGACCGTCCACCACACCGAATGGATGCCGGCTTGCTCGGCAAGCTCGTTGACGAGACGGTCGGTGGGCGCGGCACTGCGCTTCACCTTCATCTCCTCGGCAAAGACCGTCACGCTGCGCGGAGCGACCTCCTGGCCGTCGGTCCCCAGCACCGCCCGCCAGCTTCCGCCATCACGCGCGGCAGGAAGCGCCACCTTGTGCGACGATCTTCCGGCATTGAGCCAGATGCAGCACCGATCGCCGCTGCCATAGTCGTAGAAGACAGCCCCCAGCAGCTGGTTGTCGGGATTGTTCCAGTCCGTTTCGCGCAAGCGCTCGCCATCCGCCCTGAGCCAGGACACGTCGGCTAGCCCGGTCGCGTCAGACGCTACGCCGGTCAGAAAGGCGCGGCCCGAAAGTGACGGATGGCCGCGCCGGAGCCGGACGAGCGACTGCACGAAGGCAAGAAGCTCCGCATCGCCCTTTTCCCAGTCGAGCCAGGTCAGCTCATTGTCCTGGGCATAGGCATTGTTGTTGCCCTTCTGGCTGCGGCCGAATTCATCGCCGGCGGTGAGCATGACCGTGCCGCGCGACAGGAGCAGGCTTGCGAGCAAGGCGCGCGCATCATTCGCCCGCGCCGCCTGCGCGGCCTGGTCCCGGCTCTCGCCTTCGACGCCATTGTTCCAGGAGAAATTATTGTCGGTGCCGTCGCGATTGTTCTCGCCATTCGCTTCATTGTGCTTGCCCGCATAGGAGACGAGATCGCGCAAGGTGAAGCCGTCATGGGCGGCGAGGAAGTTCACGCTGCATTGGGGTGTGCGGCCCGAAAATATGTCGGATGATCCGGCGAGCCGTGTGGCCAGCGTCCCCACCATGCCGCGGTCACCGCGCCAGAAGCGGCGCAGGTCGTCGCGAAAGCGGTCGTTCCATTCGAGCCAATGCGGCGGGAAGTGACCCAGCTGGTAGCCGCCGGGACCGATGTCCCAGGGCTCGGCAATGAAGATCAGATCCTTGAGCAGCGGATCCTTCTCGCTCGCCGTGAAGAACGGGGCCGCGGCCGAAAAGCCGTTCGCCCCTCGCCCCAGGATTGTCGCCAGGTCGAAGCGGAATCCATCGATGCCGGTCTCGCTCACCCACAGTCGCATGGCATCGAGGATGAGGCTTAAGCCTGGATCGGCTTCCGCCGAGATCGTATTGCCGCAGCCCGTATCGTTGATCAGCCGGAAGCCGCCGTCATGGCTGTAATAGCTCGCCTCATCGAGGCCGCGCAGCGACAGTGTCGTGCCCTCGGCATCGCTCTCGCCCGTATGGTTATAGACGACATCGAGAATGACCTGGAGACCGGCGGCATGCAGCACCTCGACCGCGGCGCGGATTTCCGCGAAACCGCCCGGCGCCACCCGTGGATCGGGCGCCATGAAGGTCACCGGGTTGTAGCCCCAGCCATTATGCAGGCCGAGCGGCGGCAGGTGGCGCTCGTCGATCCATGCGGCGAGCGGCATGAGCTCGACCGTGTCGATGCCGAGCGCGGCCAGATGCTCGATCACCGCCGGATGCGCCAGCCCCGCCACCGTGCCGCGCAGCTTCTCCGGCACTTTCGGATGCAGCCTGGTGAAGGCTTTGACCGGGACTTCGTAGATGATCTCGGGCGGCCTGGGGCGGGAACGCGACACCTGCGGCAATGGCCGCTCGATGATTGCCTTCGGGACCAGCGCCGCCGTATCCACACCTTTGCGGGTCAGATCGGCATGATGAGCAAAGGCGCGATCGAGACGGCGCGCATAAGGATCGACCAGCAGTTTCGCAGGATCGAAGCGATGCCCGGCTTCGGGCGCCCATGGCCCATCGGCGCGCAGGCCATAGCGTTGTCCTTCCCCGATGCCGGCCAGAAACACCTTGTGCACATCGCCCTGCCGATCCATGGCGACGCGCCGCGTCTCGCGATCCTCCGCGTCGAAGAGACAGACCTCGATGCGCGTGGCGTGACGCGAAAAGACGGCGAACTCGGCGCCGTCTTCCGTCAGTGTCACGCCGAGTGAGTGATCAGGAAGAATGAGCATCTGTCCCGCAAAGCATCATCTCTAAGTACCCTCATGCTGAGGTGCGAGCGAAGCGAGCCTCGAAGCATCCCTCAGGATAGATCGAATCTGTTGCAGCACACCCTTCGAGGCCCGGCTACGCCGGGCACCTCAGGGTGAGGGTGGTACGTTGACTTGAACACATTCTCAGGTGATGACAGTGGGCGCGCTGCGTCCGGTGCGTGTCTCGATCTCGGCCAGGTTGCGGGCGATGGCGATCAGATCGGACAAGGCCGCCTGCGTGTCGCCGCCCTGCTTGGCGGGATCGGGCTCATAGCGCTCGATATAGACGCGGATCGTGGCGCCCGCCGTACCGGTGCCCGAAAGGCGATAGATGATGCGCGAGCCGTCCTTGAACAGGAAGCGCAAGCCCTGTCCCTTCGAATCCGACTGATCGACGGGATCGTGATAGGCGAAATCGTCGGATTTCACCAAGGTCTTGCTGCCCAGGGGCGGAATGTCGGTCTTGCCGAGAAATCCCCTGATATGGTTCATCAGGCCGTTCGCGCGCTCTGTGTCCACTTCCTCATAGTCATGGCGCGTGTAGAAATTCCGCCCATAGTCGCGCCAGTGCTGGAAGACGATGTTCTCGACGCTTTCCTTGCGCTTGCCCAGTATATTGAGCCACAGCAGCACCGCCCAAAGCCCGTCCTTCTCGCGCACATGGTTGGAGCCGGTGCCGGCGCTTTCTTCGCCGCAGATCGTTGCCAGCCCCGCATCGAGCAGGTTGCCGAAGAACTTCCATCCCGTCGGCGTCTCATAGCATTTGACTTTCAGCCGCTCGGCCACACGGTCGGCGGCCATGCTGGTCGGCATCGAGCGCGCAATGCCGGCAATGCCCTTGGCATAGCCCGGCGCCAGATGCGCATTGGCCGACAGGAGGGCGAGTGAATCGGACGGTGTCACGAAGATGTTGCGGCCGATGATGAGATTGCGGTCGCCGTCGCCATCGGAAGCGGCGCCGAAATCGGGCGCTTCCTTCGCCATCATCAGGTCATGGAGCGCCTTGGCGTGGACCAGGTTGGGATCGGGATGATGGCCGCCGAAATCGGGTAAGGGCGTGCCGTTGACCACGGTGCCCTCGGGCGCCCCCAGCGTCTTCTCGAGGATCGCCCTGGCATAGGGACCGGTGATCGCATGCATGGCATCGAAGCGCATGCGGAACGTGCCGGCGAACATGTCGCGGATCACGTCGAAATCGAACAGCTCTTCCATCAGCGCCTGATAGTCGGCCACCGGATCGAAGACCTGGACACGCATGCCCTCGATCTCGTTAGTGCCGATGCGGTCGAGCGCGACATCGGGCGCATCCGAGATCAGATAGCGGTCGATCACCTTGGTGCGCGCGAAGACGGCTTCGGTGATCTTCTCTGGCGCCGGCCCGCCATTGGAGATGTTGTACTTGATGCCGAAATCGCCATCCGGCCCGCCGGGATTATGGCTCGCCGACAGCACGATGCCGCCAAAGGCCTTGTGCTTGCGGATGACATGGGAGGCGGCCGGCGTCGACAGCAGGCCGCCCTGCCCGACAAGCACGCGGCCGAAGCCGTTGGCGGCCGCCATCTTGACCGCGGTCTGGATCACCTCGCGATTGTGGAAGCGGCCGTCACCGCCGATGACCAGCGTCTTGCCCTTGAAGCCCTCGAGCGAATCGAAGATCGACTGGATGAAATTCTCGGAATAGTTCTTCTGCTGGAAGACCGGCACTTTCTTTCGCAGGCCCGAGGTCCCGGGCTTCTGGTCGGCGAACGGCTTCGTCGGAACGGTCTTGATCATCTGGCCTCGTCAACTTTGCAAGAGCTTCTGGTAGAGCTGCGCATAGCGCGCCGCACTTTTCTCCCAGGAAACGTCGGTCTTCATGCCGGCTTTCTGCATGCTATTCCATGCCTTGCGGTCGGCATAGAGTCTAGTTGCGCGCTCGATGGCGCGCGCCAGTGTTGACGCATCGACAGGGGCGAACTGGACACCGGTGGCGCTTTCCTGATCGAGCGCGGCCTCGTTGGCATCGACGACCGTGTCGGCAAGACCGCCGACCCGCGAAACCACCGGAACGCAGCCATAGCGCAGGCCATAGAGCTGGGTCAGCCCGCAAGGCTCGAAGCGCGACGGAATGAGTATAGCATCCGCCCCGCCCTGCAGCAGATGCGACAGGCCTTCGTCATAGCCGATCTTGACGGCGATGCGGCCCGGATATTTTTCAGCCGCCTCGCGGAAATCATTTTCGAGTGCCGCATCGCCCGATCCGAGCAGCGCCAGCCGCGCCCCTTGCGCAACAAGTCCATCGAGGCACTGCGCCAGGATATCCATGCCCTTCTGCCAGGTCAGCCGGCTCACCACGCAGAACAGCAGCCCGTCGCTTTGCTCGAGACCGAGGCGTTCTTCCACGGCGCGCTTGTTGGCCAGGCGCCGCTGGACGAAATTGCGCGGCACATAGGAGAGCGCCAGGTGAGCATCGCTTGCCGGATTCCAGATGTCGGTGTCGATGCCGTTGACGATCCCGGTCAGGGCATCGCGGCGCGCTCGCAGCAGGCCATCGAGCCCCATGCCATAATCAGGCGTGCGGATCTCTTCCGAATAGCTCGGGCTCACTGTCGTGATCGCATCGGCGTAATTGAGCCCGCCTTTGAGGAAGCCGACATCGCCGTAATATTCGACACCGCCGATGGAGAAGGCGGCCTCGGGTAGGCCGAGCGCGGGAAAGATGCTGGCGGAGAATTGCCCCTGGAAGGCGATGTTGTGAACCGTGAGCACCGTCTTGGCGGCGGGCTGCGGGGTAAAATGGAGATAGGCCGGCGCCAACGCCGCCTGCCAGTCATGCGCATGGACGATGTCGGGCGCGAAGTCCTTGACGGTCCCGCGTCCTGCATCGGCCGCGGCGCGCGACAATGCCGCGAAGCGCATCCAGTTGTCGGGCCAGTCCTTGCCGTCGGGACCGGTATAAGGATTGCCGGACCGGTCGAAGAGATGCGGCGCATCGAGCGCCAGCAGATCGAGGCCGGCAGCCGTGCCGGCCAGCAGCCGCGCCGGCCCGCCAAAGAGATCCTCATAGCGGTGCACCGGCTTCGCATCCTCGAGCGCCGCCATGACTTTGGGATAGGCCGGCATCATCACGCGCATCTCGGCGCCGTGATGCTTCAAGGCCGCAGGCAGGGCGCCGGCCACATCGGCAAGCCCGCCGGTCTTGACCAGCGGGAACACCTCCGACGCGACCGCCAGGATCTTGATCATTTCTGCGCGACGAGCCTGTCGATCATCGGCTGGGTGATGAGGCATATGCCGTTGCCGGTGCGCCGGAACCGCTTGCCGTCGAGATCGGGATCGTCGCCGACCACCAGGCCTTCGGGGATTTCGACGCCTCTGTCGATGACGACACGCTTCAGCCGGGCGTTGCGGCCGATATTCACATAGGGAAGCACGACCGCCTGCTCCATGCGCGAATAGGAGTTGATGCGCACCCCGGTGAAGAGCAGCGAGTTTTTGACACCGGCGCCTGAGATGATGCAGCCCCCCGATACCAGCGAGCTCACCGCCTTGCCGCGCCGTCCGTCCTCGTCATGCACGAACTTCGCCGGCGGCACGAGTTCCGAATAGGTCCAGATCGGCCAGTTGTTGTCATAGAGATCGAGCGCCGGCACGGTATCGGTCAGGTCGATATTGGCCTCCCAATAGGCGTCCACCGTTCCGACATCGCGCCAATAGGACTGGCTCTCATTCTCCGAGCGCACGCAGGAGCGCGGGAAACGATGCGCATAGGCTTTCCCATTCTTGACCAGATAGGGAATGATATTCTTGCCGAAATCGCGATCGGATCCCTTCTCCGCCGCGTCGCGCCGCAACTGATCGGCGAGAAACCTGGTCTTGAACACATAGATGCCCATCGAGGCGAGAGCCATGTCGGGCTTGTCGGGCATGCCCGGAGGGTCCTTCGGCTTCTCGATGAAGCTCAGCACGCGATCCTTGTCATCGACATGCATGACGCCGAAGCCCGTCGCCTCCATACGCGGCACTTCCAGGCAGCCGATGATCACATCGGCATCCGCATCGACGAGCTGCTGCAGCATCGGCTCATAATCCATCTTGTAGATGTGATCGCCGGCCAGGATGATCATGAATTCGGGGCCGTAGCTCTCGATGATATCGAGATTCTGGTAGACGGCGTCAGCCGTGCCCGCATACCACTCGTTTTCGGCGACGCGCTGGCTGGCGGGCAGGATATCGAAGCTCTCATTGCGCTCGGGGCGCAGGAAATTCCAGCCGCGCTGCAGATGGCGGATCAGGCTGTGCGCCTTGTATTGGGTCGCGACGCCGATGCGCCTTATGCCGGAATTGATCGCATTGGCGAGGGCAAAATCGATGATGCGCGTCTTGCCGCCGAAATAGACCGCGGGCTTGGCGCGCCTGTCGGTCAGTTCCATCAGGCGTGAGCCACGCCCGCCCGCCAGCACATAGGCCATGGCATCGCGCGCCAGTGGTGCGTGTCTGCGTTTCTCACTCATACTACCCCTCCCTATTCCTCAGCCTCGAGGATCAGCGTCGCCAGTGGCGGCAGCGTCACGCGGGCACTCGCTGGCCGTCCGTGCGATCCTTGTTGTTCCGCCATGATGGCACCAAAATTGCCCAGGCCGCTACCGCCATATTGGCTTGCATCCGTGTTGATCCGTTCACGCCAGCGTCCCCAATGGGGAAGCGACAGCACATAGTCTTGCCGCGGCACTGGTGTAAAATTGCAAACGGCCACCACGGGCCGATGGTTCCCGCCCGATTTGCGCATCCAGGCGAAGACTGAATTGTCGCGGTCATCGGCGATCAGCCATTCGAAGCCATCCCCTTCGCAATCGCGCGCATGGAGCTGGGGCAGCTCGCGATAAAGCCGGTTGAGGTCGCGCACCAGCGTCCGCACTCCGCCATGCGAGGGATATTGCAGGAGGTCCCAGTCGAGCCCGCGCGCCTCGCTCCATTCGTTGCGCTGCGCGAATTCCTGCCCCATGAACAGCAGCTTCTTGCCGGGATAGGCCCACATGAAGGCGTAATAGGCCCGCAAATTCGCGAATTTCTGCCAGTCGTCGCCCGCCATCTTGGTGAGGAGCGAGCCCTTTCCATGCACCACCTCGTCATGCGACAGCGGCAGCACGAAATTCTCCGAGAAGGCATAGAGCAGGCCGAAGGTCAGCTCGTTATGGTGATGCTTTCGGTGGATCGGCTCATGCGCCATATAGGCAAGCGTGTCATGCATGAAGCCCATATTCCACTTGAACCCGAAGCCGAGGCCGCCCGAATGCACGGGTTGCGACACGCCGGGCCAGGCGGTCGACTCTTCGGCAACCGTGACGACGCCCGGATGCGTGCCATAGGTCGTGGCATTCATCCGCTTGAGAAAGGCGATGGCTTCCTTGTTCTCGCGCCCGCCCTCCTCATTCGGAATCCATTCGCCGGCCTTGCGTGAATAATCGAGATAGAGCATGGAGGCGACGGCATCGACGCGCAAGCCATCGGCATGGAAGCGCTCCATCCAGTAGAGCGCATTGTTGATGAGGAAGGCCTGCACCTCGGTGCGGCCGAAATTATAGATGGCGGTGTTCCAGTCGGGATGGAAGCCGCGCCGCGGGTCGTCATGCTCATAAAGGCTGGTGCCGTCGAAATGGGCAAGCCCGTGCTCATCGGTCGGGAAATGCGCCGGCACCCAGTCGAGGATCACGCCGAGGCCCATCGCATGGGCGCGGTCGATGAAGTAAGCGAAGTCGTTGGGCGGTCCGAACCGCGCCGTCGGCGCATAGAGGCCGGTCGGCTGATAGCCCCATGAGGGATCGTAAGGATGCTCGCTGACCGGCAGCAGCTCGATATGGGTGAAGCCCATATCGGCGGCATAAGGGAGAAGCTCGTCGGCCAGTTCACGGTAGCTGAGGAAGCCGCCATCGCCACGGCGCCGCCAGGAGCCCAGATGCACTTCATATATGGTCATCGGGCTGCGGCGCTGGTCCTTCTCGCCCCTCGCCTTCAGATAGCCGGCATCGCTCCAGGCGAAAGTCTCAGGGCTTGCGATCACTGAGGCCGTTTTCGGCCGCAGCTCCGACTGGAAGGCGAAGGGATCGGCCTTCAGCGGCAGCAACGTGCCCTGGGCGCCGATGATCTCGAATTTGTAGACCGTCCCCGGCTCGAGCTCGGGGATGAAGATTTCCCACAGGCCGGCGCCGGCGCGGTGGCGCAGCACATGCCGGCGTCCGTCCCAGTTGTTGAAATCGCCGACGATGGAGACCCGCTTCGCATTGGGCGCCCACAGCGCGAAATTGACGCCGGCAATGCCTTCATGGGTGACGGGATGCGCGCCGAGCTTGTCATAGAGCCTGAGATGCGTGCCCTCGGCCACATAATAATCGTCCAACGGCCCCAGAACCGGACCGAAGGAATAGGCATCGACCACCGTCCACTGGCCGGTCGCGTTCATGGCCTCGTAGAAGACCGGCGCCTGGTTCTTGAGCGCCACCTTGCCTTCGAAGAACCCCTCGCTTTCGCGCCCTTCGAGGTCGCCGAGCGCCTTGCCGTCGAGGCTGAAGGCTGACACCTTTTCCGCGCCCGGAATGACGGTGCGGGCCACATAGCCCGATTTGACCTTATGTATGCCGAGCCTTGCAAATGGATCGCCATGGGTTCCCGAAACAAGCGCCGATATCTCCGCCGGCTCGAGCTGCCATGACGACAGGGCCATTCAGCCTCCCATGGACGGCACGGTCCAGATTTCCCGCGCATAGTCGCGGATCGTCCGGTCGGCGGAGAACCACGCCATGTTGGCCGTGTTCCGGATGGCCTTGTCATACCAGCGCGAAGGCTCGTTCCACACGGCATCGACTTCGCGCTGCGCTTTGGCATAGGCGGCGAAATCGGCCGCCACCATGAACCAGTCGCTCGAATAGAGGAGATCGATGAGCCCCTTGTAGCGATCGGCCTCGCCGGGCGAGAACACGCCCGATCCCATCATGTCGAGCACATCCTTGAGTTCAGGGCTGGCCTCGATGACGGCGCGCGGATTGTAGCCATTGGCACGGCGCTGGGCCACCTCCTCCGCCGTCATGCCGAAGATCACGATATTGTCGGCTCCGACATGCTCGCGGATCTCGACATTGGCGCCATCGAGCGTGCCGATGGTGAGCGCCCCGTTGAGCGCGAATTTCATGTTCCCGGTGCCGGAGGCTTCCATGCCCGCGGTCGATATCTGCTCGGACAGATCGGCAGCCGGCACGATCAGCTCGGCAAGGCTCACATTGTAGTTGGGGATGAAGGCGATCTTGATCAGGCCGCGCACCGCGGGATCGGAATTGATGACCCGCGCCACGTCATTGGCGAGCCTGATGATGAGCTTCGCCTGCCAGTAGCTCGCTGCCGCCTTGCCGCCCAGGATCTTCACCCGCGGCACCCAGCTGCGCTCCGGATGCGAGCGGATCTGGTTGTAGACCGCGATCGCTTCCAGGATGTTGAGCAGCTGGCGCTTGTATTCGTGGATGCGCTTGACCTGCACATCGAACATGGCCGAGGGATCTACCCTCAATCCCATGACCTCCTGGATGGCGCGCGCCAGTCTCGCCTTGTTGGCGCGCTTGATCGCGGCGAAGCGCTGCTGGAAGGCGCTGTCGGCGGCATGGTTGTTGAGCTCCTTGAGCTGATCCAGATCGTCGAGCACCTTGTCGCCGATCGCCTCGCAGACAAGCCTGGTCAGCCCGTCATTGGCCTGGAACAGCCAGCGCCGCGGCGTGATGCCGTTGGTCTTGTTGGTGATGCGGCCGGGGAAGGCTTCGTTGAGGTCCCTGAAGACGGTGGTCTTCATCAGCTCGGTGTGGAGAGCCGACACGCCATTGACCTTGTGCGAGCCGGCAAAGGCGAGCTGGCCCATGCGCACCCGGCGGCCATTGTGTTCATCGATCAGCGAGATCGCCGACAGCATGGCGTCGCTCGCCGACTTTGCCCGCGCCTCCTGCAGCAATTGGGCATTGATCGCATAGATGATCTGCATATGCCTTGGCAGCAGCCGCTCAAAGAGATGAACTGGCCAGGTCTCGAGCGCCTCGGGCAGCAGCGTGTGGTTGGTATAGGAGATGCAGGCATTGGTGAGCTTCCAGGCATGGTCCCAGTCGAGGTCATGCCGGTCGATGAGGATGCGCATCAGCTCGGCGACGGCAATGGCCGGATGCGTGTCGTTGAGCTGGATGGCCACCTTGTCCGGCAGGCTGTCGAGCGCGCCGAACTGCTTGATATGGCGGCGCACCAGGTCGCGCAGCGACGCCGAGACGAAGAAATATTCCTGCCTGAGCCGCAGTTCCTGTCCGGCGGGCGTGCTGTCGGAGGGATAGAGCACCTGGGTGATGGTGTCGGCCCGATTCTGTTCGGCGAGCGCGCCTGCATAGTCGCCACGATTGAAGGCATCGAGCCTTATCGGATCGAAGGCCTGCGCGCTCCACAGCCGCAGCGTGTTGACGCGCTTGCCGCGCCAGCCGGCGATCGGCGTGTCGAAGGCGACCGCCTGCACCGTCTCGGCCGGCAGCCAGGTGTGCTTGAGCGAATTGTCTTCTCTCTCGACCGTCTCGACCGAGCCGCCGAAGCCCACATCATAGGCCGCCTCCTGGCGCTCGAACTCCCATGGATTGCCATGGGCGAGCCAGTCTTCCGGCAACTCGATCTGCTGACCGTTCTTGATCTTCTGCTTGAACAGGCCGTGCTGGTAGCGGATGCCATAGCCGTAAGCGGGAATATCGACGCTCGCCATGCTTTCCATGAAGCAGGCGGCGAGCCGTCCGAGGCCGCCATTGCCCAGCGCTGCGTCGGGCTCGAGCGCTTCAACCAGGTCGAGGTCGACATTGAGGCTCTTGAGCGCCTGGGTGACGGGTTCGACCAGCCCCAGATTGCTCATCGCGTCGCGCAACAGGCGGCCGATGAGGAATTCGAGCGACAGATAATAGACGCGCTTGGCGCTCTTGGCATAGGCATCGCGCGTCGAATTCATCCAGTGGTCGATGACCCGGTCGCGCACCGCATGGATGGTGGCGGCGAGCCAGTCGTGATTGCGCGCCACCAGCGGATCCTTGCCCACCGTGTAAGCGAGCTTTTCCAGGATCTCGGCGCGCAAGGTGGCAGCATCGGTGCGCCGCGGCGCCGGCTTCGGCGCATCGGGGTGGATTTGCGTGACAGTCTGAACCATGGGCCCTCGATCAAGTTTTATGCTCTATTATTATATGCCGAACAGCAAGACTATTTGACGGGGTTAAGATGGTGCGATTGGCCGCAAATTTGAGCATGATGTTCCAGGAAATCCCCTTTCTGGAGCGCTTTGCCGCCGCTGCGG
This sequence comes from Taklimakanibacter lacteus, assembly GCA_003576695.1. Lineage (GTDB taxonomy): Bacteria > Pseudomonadota > Alphaproteobacteria > Rhizobiales > Aestuariivirgaceae > Taklimakanibacter > Taklimakanibacter lacteus. Next base: position 164,273 of record QOZQ01000012.1, on the reverse strand, counting down.
AAGCGGGCTTCAAGGGCGTCGAATTCCTGTTTCCCTATGCGTTCGACAAGGCCGAGATCGCCCGACGGCGCAAGGAGGCAGGACTTGCACAAATTTTGTTCAATACCGCGCCCGGCAATTGGGATGCCGGGGAACGGGGTTTCGCCGCCCTTCCGGCCCGGAAGGACGTCTTCCGCAGGATATTCGAGCAGGCTCTCGATTATTCGATCACGCTCGAGAACCCGCGCATCCACGTGATGGCCGGCATTCCGGCCAAGGACGACGATCTCTCTGCCTGCCGGGAGTGCTTTGTCGAGAATCTGCGCTGGGCCTCAGGCCTGGCCAAGCCCCATGGCGTAACCCTTCTCATCGAGCCCCTCAACCCGGTCGATATGCCGGGCTATTTCCTGACCTCGGCCGATCAGGCGGCCGAGATCCTGGCCGATGTCGGCGCCTCCAATGCCAGGCTGCAATATGATCTCTACCACCAGCAGATGAGCCGCGGCGCCGTTGCCCAGACCCTGCGCAAGCATTTTCCGATCATCGGCCATATCCAGATCGCCGGTGTGCCGGGCCGCAATGAGCCCGATCAGAACCAGGAGCTCAACGCGCCCTATCTGCTCAAATTGATCGATGAGCTGGGCTATGACGGCTGGATCGGCTGCGAATACCGCCCGCGCGCCGCGACCGGCGACGGCCTGGGCTGGCTCAAGCCTTACCTGTAGCCGTTGCACCGCGTCGAAGGCGTAGTCCCTGATCAAGCCGCGGCGTGAGATCAGCCTCCCGCCAGCGCCTTGATCAGGCCGTTGACCTTGCCGGCCTGCTCCATCTGCACCATGTGGCCGGCGCCGTCGATGATCTCGACTTTGGCGCCCGCCGCTGCCTTCGCATGAGCCGCGGGGACAATCTTGTCCTCCGCGCCCCAGATGACGAGGGTTGGAACGCCCGACGATTTCAGCGCGTCAGCAAGGACCGCGGCCTGCTTTCCGTTCGGAAACACGCCATTCTTGAGGGCGGTCAGCGCATCGCCGACACCGTCGAGCCGCTTGTACTTCAAGAGATCATCGACCATCTGCCGGCTCACCAGCGAACTGTCGGCGAACAGGTTCTCCAGCGCCGGCTTGAGATCGCGCCGTGAGCTCGCCCCGATGAAGCCGTCGATATAACCCATATTGATGTCGGGCCCGAGCCCGGCGGAACAGATCAGCGTCAGCGATTTCACCCGGCCTTTCGCCGTCCGGGCGATCTCCATCGCGACGGCACCGCCCAGCGAATGGCCGACGAGATGCGCTTTGTCGACCTTCACCGCATCCATGAAGCCCGTCACGGCCTTGGCGAGGCCTCCGACCGTCGGATCGGCGACCGTCTTCGTCGACTGCCCATGACCAGGCAGATCGAGCGTATAGACGGTGGCGCCTTCCGCCAGCGCGTCGGCATTGAACAGCCAGTTGTCGAGATCGCCGCCGAAGCCATGGATGAGGATCACCGCATTGTCGGACGAGCCGCGCTTGGTGTAGCGCAGCCGGCCCGTCCCCGTGTCGATGAACTCATAGCGGGGGCCCGCCTCCTCCTCGCCCTCTTCCGCCGCCGGCACGACATAGGCGCCGACGAAGGCCTCGATATCGGCGTCCGGCACATCGTCATCCGCCAGCACGCCGATCAGCGTCTTGATCGGATAGATCGTGTCTTCCTGGCCGATGCGCCGGCGCAGAGTGCCGGCTTCGCTCGCCTCGACGGCGCCGGCGATCTTGTCGGTCTCGACCTCGAGGATCTGGTCGCCGACCTTGACCTTGTCGCCGTCCTTCATCAGCCAGGATGCCAATTTGCCCTCCGCCATGGAGAGCCCCCATTTCGGCATGACGATGGGGATGATACGCTTGTCCGACATGTAAGCTCCTCAATTCGCCATGGTCTTGCGCGCAGCGGCAGCGATCTTTTCCGCACTCGGCAGGTAAATATCCTCGAGCGCCGAAGAGAACGGCACCGGCGTGTGCGGCGCCGTCACCATCTGGATGGCGGATTTGAGCGACTTGAACGCTTCCTGCGACACCTTTGCCGAGACATCGCTCGCGATCGAGCAGCGCGGATGCGCTTCGTCGACGCAGACCAGCCGGCCGGTATTCTCGACACTGTCGAGCACCGTGTCCCAGTCGATCGGCGAAAGCGTCCTGAGATCGATCACCTCGCATTCGACCTTGTCCTTGGCGAGCTGGGCGGCCGCGTCCATGGCGCGATGCACCATCATGCCATAGGTGACGATCGTCACATGCTTGCCTTCGCGCACCACATTGGCCTCGCCGAACGGGATCGCATAGGATTCCTGCGGCACGTCGCTCTCGATGCCATAGAGGTTCTTGTGCTCGCAGAAGATCACCGGGTCGTTGTCGCGGATCGACTGGATGAGCAGGCCCTTGGCGTCATAGGCATTGGATGGGCAGACGACCTTGAGGCCGGGTATGTGGGTGAAGAGCGGCGTCAGCATCTGCGAATGCTGGGCCGCGGCGCGGAAGCCGCCGCCCACCATGGTGCGGATGACGACCGGCGTCTGCGCCTTGCCGCCGAACATGTAGCGGAACTTCGCTGCCTGGTTGAATATCTCATCGAAACATACGCCCATGAAATCGATGAACATGAGCTCCGCCACCGGACGCATCCCGCAGGCGGCAGCCCCCACCGCGGCGCCGATATAGGCGGATTCCGACAAGGGCGTGTCCATGAGGCGGTCGCCATGCTTGGCATAGAGGCCTTTGGTGACGCCGAGCGCGCCGCCCCAGGCATCCTTCTCGCCTTCCCCGCCCATGCCGCCGACGATGTCCTCGCCCATCACGATCACGGTCGGGTCGCGCGTCATCTCCTGGTCGAGCGCCTCGTTGATTGCCTGCCGCATGCTGATCTTGCGTGCCATTTTTCAATCTCCCTGAATATCAGTAGGCGACATAGACATCGGTGAGGAGCTCGGCCGGCGCCGGCATGGGGGCGGCCTTTGCCGTCGCCACTGCCTCGTCGATGAGCTTGAGAACTTCCTTGTCGATGGCCTCGAGCTCTGGCCTCTTGATCACGCCCGCCTCGACGACCTTGTCGGAGAAGAGCTTGATGCAGTCGCGCTGGGCGCGGATATGCTCGACCTCGCCCTTGCCGCGATAGGTCTGCTGGTCGCCCTCGAAATGGCCGAAGAAGCGGATCATCTTGCATTCGAGCAGCGCCGGCCCCCCGCCTTCGCGCGCCCGCTTGATGATCTCGCCCGCCGCTTCATAGACGGCGAAGAAATCGGTGCCGTCGACGGTGACGCCGGGCAGGCCGAAGCCCGCGGCGCGATCGACATAGGAATCGACCGCGACCGCATAGTCGCGCGAGGTCGATTCGGCATAGCCGTTGTTCTCGACCACGAAGATCGCCGGCAGGTTCCACACCGCCGCGAGATTGAGGCTTTCGAGGAACATGCCCTGGTTGGAGGCGCCATCGCCGACGAAGGAGATGCCGACGCCGCCATCGCCGCGGAACTTGGCGGCAAGCGCCGCGCCGCAGGCAAGCGGCGCACCGGCGCCCAATATGCCATTGGCGCCCATCATGCCCTTGGAGAGATCGGCAATATGCATCGAGCCGCCCTTGCCGCGGCACGAGCCCATCGCCTTGCCGTAGATCTCGCCCATCATGCCCTTCACATCGACGCCCTTGGCGATGCAGTGGCCGTGGCCGCGATGGGTCGAGGCGATCCGGTCGCGGTCGTTGAGATGCATCATGATGCCGGTGCCGGAGGCTTCCTCGCCGGCATAGAGATGCACGAAGCCCGGAATGTCGCCCTTGGCGAATTCATTATGCAGCCGCTCCTCGAATTCGCGGATCGTCCGCATCGTTCGATAGGCCTCGAGCAGGCCCTGCTTGTCGAGCGGAAACGGATTCTTGCTCATGGATCTCCTCCCATCACGAAACCTGGCGTTTCATTGTCATCAGACCGGCCCGCCGCATCAGCCCGTGGCGCGCCGCATGATCCATGACGGCGGCGACATTGACAGTACGGAAGGCGTTTTCTTCGAGAGCGACCTGAACCCGGTCGCGCTCGGAAAAGGACAGTTCGCGCTCGCCATCGAGCGCGATGGACCCGGCGGCAATCTGCGGTCCGTGTGATTTGCCGGCCACCAGCTTCTGCCAGGAGGCGATGCCGATGGGCCGCATATAGCCGGGCGCGATCGGCACGGTCAGCGCGAGCGGCGCGTCCTCGACCGGCGCCAGCAGCACATGCAGGCCGCCCGGCTCATGCCGCCGCACCGGCTCGAGAAGCCCGGCAATGGCCGACATGCCGATGACCTCGGGATCGGCGAAGGTGACGAAGAGCTCGCGGAAGGTTTCGGGCTTCCACAAGGCACGCGCTCCCACCACCCGTTCGGTGACGAACGCTACATCGACAAGCGCGATTTCGGGCGCCTGGTCGTTGACGCGCACGACGAGCTTCTTGTTGGGCGCATAGGCGACGGTTTGGGGCACCCTGCCCGTCACCGCGAGGCCGACGGCGAGCCCGGTGATGGTGGGCTCGCGATGCTCCGGGAATGCGTTGTTGGTGCCGGTCGAGATGCCGGCGATCGGCACATCGCCCGAACGCGAGACGACGGCGCGATGCGTGCCGTCGCCCCCCAGCACCACGATGGTGCCCACTTTCATCTGGCGCATGAGGTCGGCGGCCCTGATCGTGTCGTCCACCGTGCCGGTAATGGCCATGTCGAGATAGGTGATCTCGGGGAATTCATGCTCGCCCAGATTGCGCGACCGTTCGACGCCGCGGCGCACATGATGCCGGATCCCGCCATTTTCGGGCATCATGACAACCTGGCCGACGCCCGAAGCCTTCAGGCAGGCGAGCACCCTGAGCACGATATTGGCGCGGTCGGTGATCTGGAGGCTGGTCGCATTGGCGATCACGCGACGGATGTCGCGTGCCGAAACTGGATTGGCGATGATACCGACAAGCGGTGCCAAGCGAGGGTTCCTCCAGGTACCTTCCCGGGAGGGAAGGCTCGAACATATTGTTTTTGGAGCATTTCTTCGTCAAAACTCCTCGTTTCAACATCGGAACGCTCAAGCCTCACGATGACTCCTGAAAAACATTTTCACAAGCGCCAAGGCTTGATCCCGCAGCGTCATGGGACCTTGGTCGTAGGTTAGTCCTGGACTGGCCCGGAAACCGAAACCAACCCGCTCGTCAAAGCGAGAAAAATCGAACAATTCCGAACGTTGCCGTCATGCCCCGCCCAGGGCTTCCGCCATTCTCTCTCTGTAAGGCGTTGCCGCGCCGCGATCATCCCCGGGTCTTGCCAGGTCCAGATCGCGCACGGCAAGACCGCAAAGCTCGGCAACTCTTGCAAGCGCCGAATGCGGATCGGAGATCATGTCCTCGTAGGAAACGATGCGCACGATCCCCGGCCAGAGCCTTTGGGTTTGCTCCATCATCTCATGATACCACGCGACATATCGGAATGTGGCGGCGAGGTCATAGGAATAGGGATGACCTGATTTGTATTGTTTCATGAAAATGCGCAGCGCCAGGTCATGCACATCGCGCTTGATGAACACAAAGCGCGCGTCGGGCACCGCCATGGCGAAGCGCCAGGCATCGATGATCCGCGCCGGATGGGTATTGGTGAACAGCTGGGCACCCGCGGCGCGCTCCTTCAGCTCCGCGAGATAGGTCTCGCGAAAGATTTCATCGAGCTGAGGCGGCAATTCCACCAGCTGCGAGCGCGTGACGAGCCCCGAACTCTGGAATGTGTGGCGGATGGCGTTTTCGACGATCGGGTTCTCATAGCCGCGCCGAACACCAGGCAGCAGCGCCACGAGTCTTTCCATTGTAGTCTTGCCCGATCGCGAGGGTCCCAGGATGAACAGCGATTGGCACGCCGACTTTACGGCAGGCGCTCTGGCACCGGTCCCGCTCAAGCCCTTCAAATGCTCGAGATGGCGCAGGCGCGACGCCTCTTCCTTGCTCGCCTGATCGGCGACGGTGGCGAACACCTTGGCGTTGGTCGCAACGAGCGCGCTCCACGCCTCGGAATAATGTTGCGCCCTGTCCAGGGCGGCGGCACGCCCAAAGCCGATCATGGTCTCGAAACCGTCGCTTCTCTTGCCGTCCGGAGCGCGAAGCTCCTCGAGCCGCTTCAGGACATCCATATTGACGATTCCCGCGGGCATCTGACTGAGCGCCAGAAGCGCCGGTGCATCCTGCGGATCATCATGGACCATGGAGTGGAATATCTGTGCTGCTTCCTCGGTGCGGCCCAGATGCGTGAGGCTCCAGCCAAGCCCCAGCCGCATTGCCTTGAGAGAGCGATCCAGGGAATAGGCTTTCTCATAGGCCGAGCAGGCCAGCTCATATTCACGTTCCTCACGATAGATCTCGGCGAGAGTGGCCACGATGCTCGCATCTCCCGGCATGAGCCTCTGGGCCTGTTCGAGCGTCCGCATCGCCATTTCGCTGGCGCCGAGCTTGAGATAGATGCCGGCGAGCGCCGTCAGGATCTTCCAGTCCCGGGGGCTGAGCATGGCCGCACGGCTCAGATGGAGACGCGCTGCCTCATAGTCGCGCCGATCGGCCAGAACGAGGCCAAGGGTCTGAAGGGCTCCGACATAATCGGGATGAGCCTTGAGGAGCTCGGCACATATGGCTTGCGCCTTGTCCAATGCCTTGGACTGCCTGAGCCTCTCGGCTTCGCGCAAGCGGGCATGGCTCTGCAGCAGCGGATTGACGGGAGGCCCCCTCACTTCAACACCTGTCCATCGTTTTCATCGACACCCGCTTTGACAGCTCAGCCAACCTTACTGTTTCGTAATTTTTCTTCGAGTGTGACAAGAAGATCACAGTTCCATTACAACTCAAGGATAAATAAAGAGTAATAAAATCAAATGGATATGACAAGAGGGCGACTTTCCCGGGAACTGGCCGGGTGGGCCCTTAACCTTGTCTTACCGTAGGTTATCTCATAGTTTAACGCGTGAGGGTTATGGGGAAGCGACAATGAAAAAAGCACTTCTGGCAAGCACTGCGGCAATTGCGATGCTTTTGGCTGTGGAGACAGTGGCCCACGCCGCCGACATCGTCCCGGAACAGCCAGCGGCCATGACGGATTGGAGCGGTTTCTATATTGGCGGTCATGTGGGTTATGGCTGGGCCAATATGAGCGGCTGCTATGATTGCGATGACTCAAGCTCCGTATTGGAGGCGGAGGAACTCGACCTCGAGGGCGTCGTGGGCGGCCTCCATGCCGGCTACAACTGGCAGATGGATCATGTCGTCTTTGGCCTCGAGGCCGACGTGACCTTTACCGATCTCAAGGATTCGGAACAGGCGCCCGATCCCGATGAGGACGAGGAGCAGACGGGCGACATCGACCTTCTGGCCTCGGTGCGCGCCCGGCTCGGCGTCGCCTTTGACGATGCCCTGCTCTATGTCACCGGCGGTATCGCCATTCCCGAGGCGAAATGGGAAGAAACCGGGGAAGACAGCGGCGATGTTAAATTTGGTGAGATCGGCGGCGTTGTTGGGGGCGGCATGGAATACGCCCTGACCGAAACGATCCGCCTGCGCGCTGAGGGGCTCTATTACTTCTTCGACGAGAAGGAAAGCGTGGAAGACCTTGACGGCGCGGGCACCGGGGATGCGATTGAGCTGGACGACGTCATTGTCGTCCGCGGCGGCGTGAGCTTCTATTTCAACTGACAAAAAACGCAAATTAAGCCTCTGGGAGCGGGCTTTCCCGCTCCCTTTGCTTTACGCCCCATATGGGCAAAGTTAGGGGTTGAGCCCCCAAATGGGGGGCCGGGCCGGCCAAACTCGCCCAAAATCGCCCCTAACCGCTTATTTTCCCGTGGCTTCCCCTTGACGGTCCGGGTGGCAGGCCCTATCTCACCCGGCAACTGCTGGCACTCTCCAAAGGGGAGTGCTAGCAGGCGCCGGAAACGGGGTTGGGAGGCCTCGCTCTCCTTCTCTCCAGGCTCCGGCAACCCATCGAACAATGCGACCAACGAAGGAGACATCGCATGAAGTTCCGTCCTCTGCACGACCGCGTGGTTGTGCGCCGAGTTGAGGAAGACACCAAGACCAAGGGTGGCATCATCATCCCCGAAACCGCCCAGGAGAAGCCCATGCAGGGCGAGATCATCGCCGTCGGCCCGGGCGGGCGCGACGAAGCGGGCAAGCTGATCCCGATCGACGTCAAGGCCGGCGACATCGTGCTGTTCGGCAAATGGTCGGGCACCGAGGTCAAGATCGACGGCACCGAATATCTGATCATGAAAGAGTCGGACATCATGGGCGTTCTCGAGGGCAAATCGGCCTCGAAGAAGGCAGCCTGATCTGATCCGTCTGTAGCGCAACACTTTAGTTCAGAGGAAATACAAACATGGCAGCGAAAGAAGTCCGCTTCGGTGGCGAAGCCCGCGAGCGCATGCTGCGCGGCGTCGATATTCTCGCCAATGCGGTCAAGGTCACGCTCGGTCCCAAGGGCCGCAATGTCGTGATCGACAAGTCGTTCGGCGCGCCGCGCACCACCAAGGACGGTGTGACGGTCGCCAAGGAAATCGAGCTCGAGGACAAGTTCGAGAATATGGGCGCCCAGATGGTGCGCGAAGTCGCCTCCAAGACGAATGACGTCGCGGGCGACGGCACCACCACGGCTTGCGTGCTCGCCCAGGCGATCGTGCGCGAAGGTGCCAAGGCGGTTGCCGCCGGCATGAACCCGATGGATCTGAAGCGCGGCGTCGATCTCGCCGTGCGCACCGCCATCGAGGACATCAAGAAGCGCTCGAAGAAGGTCAAGGGCTCCGACGAAGTCGGCCAGGTTGGCACCATCTCCGCCAATGGCGAGAAGGACATTGGCGACATGATCGCCAAGGCCATGCAGAAGGTCGGCAACGAAGGCGTCATCACGGTTGAGGAAGCCAAGTCGCTCGACACCGAGCTCGACGTCGTCGAGGGCATGCAGTTCGACCGCGGCTATCTCTCCCCCTACTTCATCACCAATGCCGACAAGATGATCGCCGAGCTGGAAGATGTTTACATCCTCCTGCACGAGAAGAAGCTGTCGGGCCTCCAGGCCATGCTCCCGGTTCTCGAAGCCGTGGTGCAGACCGGCCGTCCGCTCCTCATCATCGCTGAGGACGTCGAAGGCGAAGCTCTCGCCACCCTCGTCGTCAACAAGCTGCGTGGTGGCCTCAAGGTCGCGGCCGTCAAGGCCCCGGGCTTCGGCGATCGCCGCAAGGCCATGCTCGAGGACATCGCCGTCCTCACCGGCGGCCAGGTGATCTCGGAAGATCTCGGCATCAAGCTCGAGAACGTCACGGTGGAAATGCTCGGCCGCGCCAAGCGCGTGCGCGTCGAGAAGGAGAACACCACCATCGTCGACGGACATGGCAAGAAGAACGACATCCAGGGCCGCGTTGCCCAGATCAAGCAGCAGATCGAAGAGACGACGTCGGACTACGACCGTGAGAAGCTCCAGGAGCGCCTGGCCAAGCTCGCGGGCGGCGTCGCCGTCATCAAGGTCGGCGGCTCGACGGAAGTCGAAGTGAAGGAGCGCAAGGACCGCGTCGACGACGCGCTCAATGCGACCCGCGCCGCGGTCGAAGAAGGCATCGTGCCGGGCGGCGGCGTCGCTCTGCTGCGTGCCAAGAAGGCCGTTGACGGTCTGAAGTCGGACAATGCCGACATCCAGGCCGGCATCAAGATCGTGTCGCGCGCGCTTGAAGCCCCGATCCGCCAGATCGCCGAGAATTCCGGCGTCGAAGGCTCGATCGTGGTCGGCAAGGTGCTCGAGAAGTCGGGCAATTACGGCTTCGATGCGCAGACCGAGGAATATGGCGATCTCGTCGACAAGGGCATCATCGACCCGACCAAGGTCGTGCGCACCGCTCTTCAGGACGCTGCCTCGGTATCTTCGCTCCTCATCACGACCGAAGCCATGGTTGCCGAGAAGCCGAAGGACAAGCCGGCGGCCCCGGCGATGCCGGGCGGCGGCGGCATGGGCGGCATGGACTTCTAGGAAGTCCGCTCATTGCGAATACAGCGAACCCCGGTGGCGACACCGGGGTTTTTTCATGCCCGGATGAGATCGGGACCGGATTCTACAAAGTCGTTCGTGTTGGCCTCGCGCGTAACGACGACAGACGCCAGCTCCTTCACCGCACATACGCCATAGGCCGAGACGGCGCCGATCTTCTCCGATGTTATGAGCGACACCGTCTCAGCCGAGCGCTCCATGATGGCGCGTTTGATCGCCGCTTCCTCGAAATCGTCGGTCGTGCCGCCCTCCTTCGCATGAAGGCCGGTCAGCCCGACAAAGCCGATATCGAAACTGAGGCGGCGGAGTTGCTCAAGCGCCTGGGCGCCCACCGCCACCATCGAATGCCGGAACAGCACGCCGCCGACCAGGATGACCTCGATCGCCTCGAACGGCTCGAATGCCGCCGCGATGGTCGGGCTGTGGGTGATGACAGTGATCGAGAGATCGAGCGGCAGCGCCCGGATAAGCTCGATATGGGTCGTGCCGCCATCGATGAAGACCCTCTGCCTGCGGGAAATCAGGCTTGCCGCTTTCGCGCCCAGACGACGCTTCTCCTCGGTCGCCATGCCGCGCCGGGCGGCCAGATTGGCGACCGTTGGCGAGGCCGGCAGCGCCCCGCCATGGACCCTTTGCAGGAGCCCCTCAGCCGCAAGCTCGCGCAGGTCGCGCCGGATCGTGTCTTCCGAGAGAGCGAGCTCAGCACTCACTTCCTTGGCGATGATGCGCCCCTCCTTGGCGAGGCGGGTGAGCAGAAGCTGCTTTCTTTGTTGGGTCAGCATTGCACGAAATTACATGATCTTGCACGATTTGTCACGATATGAGATGGTCCGCCGGTCAGTTCGCAAAATCGGAGTTCCGCATGTCCAAGAAGCCCATGATGATCCTGATCGCCGGCCCCTACCGTTCCGGCACCGGCGATGATCCCGCCAGGATGGAAGCCAATCTGAAACGGCTGGAGGAAGCATCCTGGCCGATCTTCGCCAAGGGCCATGTGCCGATGATCGGCGAGTGGGTGGCGCTGCCCATCTGGCACACCGCCGGAGGTCAGTCGGTGGGCGATGAACTCTATGATCATATCCTGCATCCGACCGCCGGTCGCCTGCTCCAGCATTGCGATGCGGTCTTGCGGCTTCCGGGCGAGTCCAAAGGTGCTGAGAATGACGTCCGCGTCGCGCGCGAACGCGGCATCCCGGTTTATTTTGACATTGCCGAGATTCCCGACCACGCTTGAGCAGAACGAACGGGCGGGATAAAAGTCTCGCCCGTTCTTTGTTCGGACTTGAGACTTCCTGGAGGATTGCATGCGTGTGGGATTGCGGACTGTGCTGATGGCGGCGGCGTTCATGGCCTCGGGCGTCGTCGGCGCTGAAGCCATGGACGACATGAAGCTCCAATATGGCACCTATGCCCGCGAGATCGACTGGTGCAAGGCGAGCCGGTCGGACCAGAATGGGCCCGACTACAAGGAGAAGCGCGCTTTCATCAATCTGAGCGAAAGCGAGATCAACTGGAACCAGAGCGTCGGCAGGATCACCAATGTCACGGTCGATCGCAACAAGATCAATCTTGCTTTGGAGATGACGGCCGAGGGCACGACCAAGCCGACGACCCTGTCGCTCATCCGCAAGAACAAGAAGACCTTCGTCCTGATCGGCGTGAATTTCTACTACTGCAGCACCTATCAGCCCAATCCCTGGCTCGGCCGCTGATCCTTCGCTGGCGCATGATCTTTCCGGAAAACCGGTATCCACTTTTCCGGATCATGCTCTACATCCACAGCGTCGGCCTTGTGATCATCAGCCAGAAAACGCAGAGCAGGCTGATGAAGGCAGGCCAGCCGAGGACGAACCACAGGCGCATGATGCGCTGATAATCGGCGCCGAGCGGCGTCCCCTGCACTGAAGCGGCCGCCGCCAGCCTTTGTGCCTTGATCTGCAGGCCGACCACTGGCAGCCAGCAGGCCAGCGCCACAAGATAGAGACAGAAGCTCGCGACCAGCCAGGGCTCACTGAGCTCAATGCCGGCAAGATGCGCCAGCGCGATGCCGGTCAAAGGCTGAACGATGCCGCTGATGCCGGTGAATATCCAGTCCGCTTGCACCACCATGCGTCCGACCGATGCGATGATCTGGGCATCCCGGGTGCGATGCGCGCGCCAGAAATAATAGGCGGTGCCGGCGCCAAAGCCGAACAGGATGGTCGAGCTCAGAACATGCAGCCATTTGATCAGGAAATAGGGCTCGATCATCTCGGCGTCCTGATCGCCCCATAGCACAGCACGGCGCCCAATATCGGCAGGTTCTTGAGGAGCGGTCCCAGCGGATCGAGCCACAAGGCCGGACGCGCGACGGTCAGCGCCAGCGTATAGAAGACGATGACGGCCACTTGCAGCGCCGTGGTCTCGCGGCCGCTGAGGATCAGGACCGCAATGGCGAGATCGATGAGGCAGGTCAGCAGCACCACCGGCAAAACGAAGCTTTGACCAAGGCCCAGTGCTGCCAGCGCCTCTTGCACCAGCGGAAATCCTGAGAACAAGCCGACCAGGCCCGAGACAAGCCACATCGCCGCGAGCGCGAATTTGAGCACCGGCGCCAGGAAGAACAGGCGCGCATGCCAGCGATCCTGGGCTTCGGCGGGCTCGGCCATCATCGCCGCGGCAAGCGAGCGCGGCGCGAAACCGATCTGATTGGCGAAACGCCGGCCGTCGCCCGCATTTCCGGCGATGAGCTGGGCCAGTGTGTTGCTGGATATGGGGCCGCCGCCGATGCGGTCGCCGAGCCGCGCCAGGAGCCGCATCACCGCCAGGGGAATGGAGAAGAAAGACGCTGGCTTGAAGCCCAGCCATGACCGGTAGCGCGCCAGGAGATCACGCAGCGGGATGATCTCAGGCCCCGCGGGCTCGAGAACCTGATGAATGAAGCGCCCCTCCTCGCAGACGATCCGCACCGCTCGGGCAAGGTCCTGGGCATGGAGCGGCGAGAATGGAAAATCGCCATCGCCCGCCAGAGGCATGAACAGCGGAAATCCGGCGAGCCCGCGCAACAGGGATGTGCCGCCATAAGAGCCTTTCGCCACGATGAGCGACGGCCTGAGGATGGTCCAGTCGAGCGAGCCGTCGCGCAGCAGTTGTTCGCCGGCAAGCTTGGCCCGCGCATAGTCGGTATCGACATCGGGTCTGGCGCTGATCGCCGAGATCAGCACCACGCGTTTGACGCCCCGCGTCGCACAGGCTTCATAGAGAGCCCGGGGTGCGGTGACATGCACCGCCTCCATATCTGCACCGGTGAGGACGCCTGCGGCATTCACCACCGCATCGATATCCTTGAGCCGTTTCAGCCAATCGGCGGCGGAGACATCGCGGGCGAGATCGCAGGCGACGGCCTCGACCCCGGGAAAAACGCTGGCGAAATTGTCAGGACGGCGGACCGCGCCGACGGGCATATGGCCGCCGGCCAGCAATTCGGACACGATGTGCCGGCCGATGAAGCCGCCTGCTCCCAGGACCAGAATGCGCAAGGATCAACCTCGAAATTCAGCGGGCATCATCGTAGGGGGATTGACGATGATTCGCAGAGCCCCGACGATGGCAGCCGGACAAGCGGTGAGGTTGAGATGAGCGATTATCCCTTTGATCTTGGAAACTATAGCCGGCCGGTCACGACGTCATCGCCTGTCGCGCAGACCTGGTTCGATCGCGGCCTTGCCTGGTGCTATGGCTATAATCACGACGAGGCGGTGCGCTGCTTCGAGAAGGCGGCCAAGGCCGATCCGCAATGCGCCATGGCCTGGTGGGGCATCGCCTATGCGGCGGGTCCCAATTACAACAAGCAGTGGAAGGCTTTCGACACGGTCGATCTCGAGCGCTCGCTGGCCACGGCTCACAAGGCGACCGCAGAGGCGCTGAGGCTCAAGGACAGAGCAAGCGCCGTGGAGCGCAGGCTCATCGAACCTCTGGCGCTGCGCTATCCCTCGAATGAGCCGGGCCAGGTGACGCCGATCTGGAACGATGACTATGCCGCGGCCATGCGCAATGCCTATCGCAGCTTTCCGGACGATCTCGATGTCGCCGCCCTCTTCGCCGAGGCGATCATGAACCGCACCCCCTGGCAGCTCTGGAACATCGAGACCGGCAAGCCCGCCGAGGGAGCCGATACGCTGGAAGCCATCGCTGTTCTGGAGAAATCCATGACGCTTGCCGGCGGCAATGACCATCCGGGCCTGCTCCATATGTATATCCATCTGATGGAGATGTCGCCCTTCCCAGAGCGCGCTTTGAAGGCCGGCGACCGATTGCGCCAGCTTGTGCCCGATGCCGGCCACCTCCTCCATATGCCGACCCATATCGACGTGCTGTGCGGCGACTATCTCAACGTTGTCGAGTGGAACGACCGCGCCATCAAGGCCGACCGCAAATATCTGGCGAAGGAAGGGGCGCCTAATTTCTATTCGCTCTATCGCTGCCACGATTATCATTTCAAGCTCTATGGCGCGATGTTCCTTGGCCAGTATGCGCCGGCGCTGGCGGCGGCCGAGGAAATGGCCGCGACCCTGACCGAGGATCTCCTCACCATCGAGTCGCCGCCCATGGCCGACTGGCTCGAGAGCTTCGTGCCGATGAAGATGCATGTGCTGATCCGCTTCGGCAAATGGCATGAGATCATTGCCGAGAAGCTGCCCGCCAATCGCGATCTCTATTGCGTGACGACGGCGATGATCCACTATGCCAAAGCGGTGGCGTTCGCGGCCTCAGGCAATGTGCCGGCGGCGGAGAAGGAGGCGGAGAGCTTTCATGCCGCTGTCGCGAAAGTGCCGCCCACCCGCTATCTCTTCAACAACACCTGTCTCGATATTCTGGCGATCGCCGCCGAGATGATGAAAGGCGAGATCGCCTATCGCCAGGGCCGGCACGATGAGGCCTTTGCGCATCTGCGCCGCTCGGTCGAGCTTGACGACAATCTGCCCTATGACGAGCCCTGGGGCTGGATGCAGCCGACCCGCCATGCGCTGGGCGCGCTGCTCCTCGAGCAGGGCAAGGTCGCCGAGGCCGAAGCGGTCTATCGCGCCGATCTCGGCCTCGACCACACTTTGCGCCGCGCCTGCCAGCACCCGAACAATGTATGGAGCCTGCATGGCTTCCACGAATGCCTGGTGAAACTGGGCAAGTCGGACGAGGCCGTGATCATCAAGAAGTCGCTCGATATCGCGGTCGCCCGCGCCGATGTGCCGGTCAAGGCCTCGTGCTTCTGCCGGCTGCAGGCGGTGGCTTAACTCGGCTTGTAGACCTTCAGAAAGAAAGTCACCGCGCGCGCCACCTGGCTTGCGATCTCGGCCTCGCTCGGCGTCGGCGCGGCATTGAACAGGAGCCGGCGCAGCGAGCCCGCCTGCGACAGGTCCATGAATTGCTGGGCGGCAAGCCCGCAGTCCTCGATCTCGACCTTGCCGGCCTGCACTTGCGCTTCGAGATAGGCGGCGAGCTTCTCCAGGCAGATTTGCGGGCCCCGCGCATAGTAGTCGGCGCCGATCTCGGGCATGCGCTCGACGATCGAGAACACGGTGCGCATCGCCTTGATGTAATAGGGCCGGGTCAGCAGCCCGAGGAATTCCTGGCCGAAGCGGTTGAGCACCGCCTCGATATCGTGGTCATTGTGGTCGAGCGAGATGACCGGCCACAGATCGGCGCGCTTCTCCTCGGCGATCAGATCGACGAACAGCCGCTCCTTGCTTTCGAAATAGACATAGAGGGTGCCTTTCGACACCCCTGCCACCTTGGCGATGTCGTTCATGCTGGCGCCGTCGAAGCCTTTGGCAAGGAACACTTTGCGCGCGCCTTCGAGGATCTGGTGGTATTTCTTGAGATCCTGGCCGGGGGCCAGATCGAATGGCGGTGGCCTCTCTTCATCTACCAGCGTCACGTATTTCTCCATCGGCGGCTTCCACCTCACGCCGCAAAAGCATTCAACCTCAACGGGTTAGGATATAATCCTAACATTACGCTCGAACCCGGCAGTTCAGTCCCGCTGACGATTCCCAAGTCGAGAATACCACAAACCACCCTAACGGAAGTCACCGGCAACATTAAATTTTGACCGAACCGTTCGGTTCGATCTTGATTTAGGACGAGCCCAGGCCTATTTCAAGCAGTCGCTGACCGAACTGTTCGGTCAACGTCCAGCTCCGATCCGGAGACCCTTATGAATGAGATCGCCCCAGATCATGACGGGTTTGGCTCCGAGCGAGCCAAACCCGTAAGCGTGATCGATTCCAATGTTTTGGAGCGGGACTTCCGCGAAAAGCCGGTATCCGCTTTTTCGCGTCCCACTCCATTGCAGCCGGAGAAGGCGGTTCCGGCGCCTACCCCCGTTCTGTTGCGGGAAACGGCCGAATCCCCTGACCGGCCGAAGACTGGCCCCGCGGAAGCAACCCCGGCTCCCGTTCTGGCACCCCAGAAGCCCGCGACCCCTCCTCCGCCCGCCAGACGCAAAGGCGGGCGGAGGCTGGGCCTCTTCCTGGCGGCCCTCCTCGTGACCACCGCCGGCTCCTGGTACGGCTATCAGTGGTGGACGACGGGCCGCTTCCTGGTGTCGACCGATGACGCCTATGTGGGCGCCGATTTCACCACCATCTCGCCCCGCATCGCAGGCTATGTCACTACTGTCCTGGCCGAGACGAACAAGTCGGTTCGTGCCGGCGATGCGCTGGTGACGCTCGATGATTCGGACGAGCGTCTCGCCGTCGCCGCGGCCGAGTCGCAGATCGCCTCGCAGACCGCCGCCATCGATCGCATCGACCGCCAGATCGACGCCGCAAAGACATCCGTGACCCAGGCCCAGGCGACGATCAGCTCGGCCCAGGCCGATCTCGATCTCGCGATCGCCGACCTGAAGCGCGCCCAGCGCCTGAAGCAGAGCGATTTCGTGAGCTCCCAGGCGCTGGAACAGGCCAATGCCAAGCAGGAGAAGGCCGAAGCCTCGCTCGAGACGGCCAAGGCCGGCCTGACTTCGGCGCAAGCCAATGTCGCCGTTCTCCAGGCCCAGCGTGTCGAGGCCGAACGCGCCCTCGACCAGGACCGCAACACCCTCGACCAGAAGAAGCTCGATCTCGACCGCACCGTGATCCGCGCTCCCTTTGACGGCGTCATCGGCAATCGCGCGGTGCAGTCCGGGCAGTATGTGTCGCCCGGCCAGCGCCTCTTGGCGCTGGTGCCTTTGTCGAATGTCTATGTCGATGCCAATTACAAGGAGACGCAGCTCTCCGACATCCAGGTCGGCGCCACCGCCGAGATCGCGGTCGATGCCTATGACGACAAGCCGGTGACCGGCACGGTCGAAAGCATAGCCCCCGCTTCCGGCGCCGTGTTCAGCCTGTTGCCGCCCGACAACGCCACCGGAAACTTCACCAAGGTCACGCAGCGCGTGGCGGTGCGCATCGCCGTTCCCGCCAGGGTCGCGGCCGAAGGCCTGCTGCGGCCCGGCATGTCGGTCGTCGTCTCGATCGACAGCCGGACCGGTGCACATCCCGCCAAGGTCGCGGACTTTGGCGATAACGGCTCGAAGAAGCTCGCCGCCGGCGACTGAGCGAGGATGCCATGCAACCCGCAACCGATGTCATGCCGAGGCGGCGTCTCTTCGCCTTCATCGCCATGGCCGTCGGCATGTTCATGGCGATCCTCGACATCCAGATCGTCTCCTCCTCCTTAAGCGAGATCCAGGCCGGTCTCGCCGCCGGCGCCTCAGAGATCTCCTGGGTGCAGACCTCCTATCTCATCGCCGAAGTGGTGATGATCCCGCTGTCCGGCTTCCTCAGCCGCGCACTTTCCACCCGCTATCTCTTCGCCATTGCCGCCGGCGGCTTCACGGTCACCAGCGCGCTTTGCGCCACCGCCACATCCATCGACCAGATGATGGTCTACCGGGCGCTGCAGGGCTTCATTGGCGGCGCCATGATCCCGTCCGTCTTCGCCGCCGCCTTCACCATCTTCCCGCCGCAGCGCCGCGGTTCCATCTCGGCCGTGGTCGGCCTCATCGCCACCATGGCGCCGACCATCGGCCCGACGGTCGGCGGCTATCTCACCAACCTCTTCTCCTGGCACTGGCTGTTCCTGATCAATGTCATCCCCGGCATCGCGGTGACGGCGGCCGCCTATTTCCTCATCGACTTCGACAAGCCCGATCTGAAGCTCCTGCGCAAGTTCGACTATATCGGCCTCGTCACGCTGGCGGCCTTTCTGGGCGGTCTCGAATATGTGCTCGAGGAAGGCCCGCAATATGACTGGTTCCAGGACGAGACGGTTCGCAATCTCGCCATCGTCTCGGCGGTGGGCTGCGTGATGTTCTTCTGGCGCGCTTTCACCGCCGAGGAGCCGGTCGTCGATCTCAGGACCTTTCGCGATCGCAACTTCGCCACCGGCTCCCTCTTCTCCTTCATCGTCGGCGTCGGCCTTTATGGCCTCGTCTATCTCTATCCGGTCTTTCTCGCGCGGGTCCGTGGCTACGACTCCTTGCAGATCGGCGAGACCATGTTCGTCACCGGCATGTTCCAGATGATCACCGCACCCTTCGCCGGCATGCTCGGCCAGCGCTTCGATGCGCGCTGGATCGTCGGCTTCGGCATGGGCCTGTTCGGCATTTCATGTCTCGAGCTCGTGCCGATCACCAAGGACTGGGCCTTTGTCGAGTTGTTCATCCCGCAGGCCATGCGCGGCGTGGCCCTCATGCTCGCCATGGTGCCCATTTCCATGCTGGCGCTCGGCACACTTCCGCCGCAGCTCATCAAGGATGCTTCCGGCCTCTTCAACCTGACGCGCAATCTGGGCGGCGCCGTCGGCCTCGCTTTGATCACGACGCTGCTCAACGACCGCACCGACCTTCACATCGCCAGGCTGCATGAGGCGGTGAACTGGGGACGCCAGGCGGCGGTCGAGCAGCTTCAGACCATGACCCAGGCCTTCACCCCGAGCCTCGGCAGCGACAGTCAGCTCGCCGCCATCAAGATGATGACGCAGACGGCACACCGCGAATCCCTGGTGATGGCCTTCTCCGACGTCTTCCTGGTCCTGGCCTTCGTCTTCATGGCCATGGTCCTGGTGGTGCCCTTCATCCGCAAGCCCGTGCCGCGCGGCGCGCCAGCCGGCGGTGGCAGTCACTGATTGGCTCTCGCCCGCCTCATGCGGCGGAGTAAGGGAACCGCCGGAATTCCGACGCAGTGACGTCTTACGTACAGCGCGTGATCAGGAAAAGTGGATACCGGTTTTCCGTCCGATCACGCGCTAAACATATGATTCCGATCACGTTTATCTCTTCAGATCGATCCGATCTGAAGGGGTCGTGATCTGAAAGAACTTCGGTCAACCTTACGAGATGTTAACCCCATGAATATGCAGGCCCCGATCAGCCCTGAGGAGATCACCCAGGCCTTGGGTCTCGATCCCCGCGCCAAGGCCCGGCGCTGGACGAAGCGCCTTGTCTATGGCCTCCTCGCCGCCTTTGCGGTGGGCGCCATCGGCTATTGGTATTATTCATCGGGCGCCACGGCCAAGGCCGTGACCTATGACACGACCCCGGTGGTCCAATCCCCGCTCACCGTCACCGTGACCGCGACCGGCACCATTCAGCCCACCACCCAGGTCGATGTGTCGAGCGAGATCTCGGGCGTCATCCGCGCCGTCAATGTCGACGCCAACAGCCTCGTGAAGAAAGGCGATGTGCTGGCCGCCCTCGACGTCAAACGTCTGGAAGCCCAGCTCGGCCGGGCCAGGGCCTCGCTCGCCTCGAGCGAAGCCAAGCTCCTCAATGCCAGGGCCACCTATCAGCAGAACCGGCTCGCCTATGAGCGCCAGGTCGCCCTGAGCAAGAAGGGCTTCGCCGCCAACCAGGATCTCGATTCAGCGCTCGCCGCGCGCGACAGCGCCGCGGCAACCGTTGCCGCCGCCGAGGCCGATATCGAGGTGGCCAAGGCCGACATCGCGCTGCAGGAGATCGACATCGCCAAATCGAGCGTCCTCTCGCCCGTCGACGGCATCGTGCTGAAGCGCGCCGCCGAACCCGGCCAGACCGTCGCCTCGTCCTTTCAGGCGCCGGTCCTCTTCACTTTGGCGCAGGACCTGAAGCGCATGCAGGTCGAGGCCAATATCGATGAGGCGGATATCGGCATGGTGAAGGCGGGCCAGGACGCGCAATTCACCGTCGATGCCTATCCGGGCAGGACTTTCCCCGCCAGGATCGAGACGCTCGAATTCTCGCCGCTCACCACCGACGGCGTCGTCACCTACAAGGCGGTGCTCACGGTCGACAATGGCGATCTCCTGCTGCGTCCCGGCATGACGGCGACGGCGCAGATCATCGTCCAGAAGGTGGACAATACGCTCGCCGTGCCCAATGCGGCCTTGCGCTACCAGCCGCAGCAGCAGCGCACCGAGAGCGGCTTCGACCTGAGCCGCATCTTCTTCCCGCGGCCGCAGCGCGGGCGCGGCACGCCGAAACGCGACACCCAGGCGAATAGCCGCTCGGTCTGGATTCTCGAAAATGGCCGGCCGCATGAAGTCGAGGTCACCACGGGCGTGAGCGACGGCAAGCTGACGCAGATCACCGGCGGCAAGCTGACGACGGATGACGAGGTGATCACCGCGTCGCGCCGGTCCGGCTCATGAGCACGGCCCCTTTCATCGCCTTCGAGCGCGTGCAGAAGCTCTATGGCGAGGGCGCCGGACTGGTGCGCGCTCTGGCGGGCGTCGATCTCGCCATCGGCCGCGGCGAGTTTGTCGCCATCATGGGCCCTTCGGGCTCCGGCAAGTCGACAGCCATGAACATACTGGGCTGCCTCGACACCCCGACCGGCGGCCGCTATCTCTTTGCCGGCGCCGATGTGACCTCGCTCGGCCGCGACGAGCGCGCTCTGCTGCGCCGCAATTTCCTCGGCTTCGTGTTCCAGGGCTACAATCTCCTCGCCCGCACCACGGCGGTCGAGAATATCGAGTTGCCTCTTATCTATCGCGGCACGCCCCGGCTTGAACGGCGCGAGCGCGCTATCGAGGCCCTGCATCTCGTCGGCCTGAAGGGCCGCGAGCATCACACGCCGGCGCAGCTCTCGGGCGGCCAGCAGCAGCGCGTCGCCATTGCCCGCGCCATCGTCACCGATCCTCTGGTGCTGCTCGCCGACGAGCCGACCGGCAATCTCGACACCGCCCGCAGCCATGAGATCATGGAGCTTCTGACCCGCCTCAATGACGAGCGCGGCCTCACCGTCATCATGGTGACGCATGAGCCCGATATGGCGGCCTTCGCCTGCCGCACCATCCGCTTCGTCGACGGTCATATCGAATCCGACACGTTGCGTGAGGCCGCCTGATGCTGTGGGAAGCCTTCAAGCTTGCGATATTGTCGGTCAGGCGCAACGTGCTGCGCTCGATCCTGACGCTGCTCGGCATCGTCATCGGCGTTGCCGCGGTCATCGCCATGGTGACCGTCGGCGACGGCACCACTCAAAAGGTGACCGAGGATCTCTCCAAGCTCGGCAGCAATCTCCTGATCGCGCAGCCCGGGCGCAGCATGTTCGGTCCGGGCGGCGCCGGCCAGGACAACCGTTCCTTCGATGACCGCACCGTCGTGAAATTGCGCAACGAGCTCACCGGCGTGCGTGCCATTGCGCCCGCCACCACACGCGCCGCGACTCTGGTCTATGGCTCGCTCAACTATGCCACGACCGTGACCGGCACCGATTCCCAGTTCTTCACCGCCCAGGACTGGACCTTCGCCGCAGGGCGCCCGTTCAGCGACGGCGAGGTGCGTTCCGGCAGCGCCGTCTGCGTGATCGGCAAGAGCGTCAGCGACGCTTTGTTCGCGCCCGACGAGCCGCTGGGCAAGAAGATGCGCATCGGCAATGTGTCCTGCGATATCATTGGCGTGCTCGATCCCAAGGGCCAGGGCGCCTTCGGCAATGACCAGGACAACACCGTGGTCGTGCCTTTGCGCACCTATCAGCGCCGCCTCGCCGGAAATACCCGCATTCCCACCATCTACATCTCGGCGGCGACGAGCGACGATATTCCCGCCGTCACCGCCAATACCGAGCAGATCCTGCGCGAGATCCGGCGGATCGGGCCCGGCCAGGACGACACCTTCACGGTGCGCGACATGAGCCAGATCATCTCGACCATGACCTCGACCTCGACGCTGCTCACCGGTCTGCTCAGCGCGGTTGCCGGCGTCAGCCTGCTCGTCGGCGGCATCGGCATCATGAACATCATGCTGGTGTCGGTCACCGAGCGGACCCGCGAGATCGGCATTCGCCTCGCCATTGGCGCGCTCGAGCTCCAGGTGCTGACCCAGTTCCTCGTAGAGGCCCTGGTGCTGGCCCTGATGGGCGGCGTCATCGGCATCATCCTGGGCCTCGGCCTCGCCGGCATAGCCGGGCATTTCATGACCATCCCCTTCGTCCCCAGCCTGTCGATCATCACGCTGGCCTTCCTGTTCTCGGGCGCCATCGGCCTGGGCTTCGGCTTCTTCCCGGCGAGGCGCGCCGCAAGGCTCGATCCCATCGACGCGCTGAGGCATGAGTGAAATACCCTCTCCCCGCTTCAGCGGGGAGAGGGAGGGACCCGGCGCGCAGCGACGGGAGGGTGAGGGGCCTGGTGCAGTACTGTCGAGAGGCCCCTCACCTTCCCATTGCTTCGCAATGGGCCCCTTCCTCTCCCCGCTGAAGCGGGGCGAGGGTATTTTGTTCCCTCGCAAAATCGTGAATGATGGCTGAAACGCCGGACCTGTTGCCGGCGTATAGTCTGCTGACATGCAAATCCGCACCCTTCTCAGCCCCTGGACCGACCGCGCCGGACGCTTTTCGTTCCTGAAGACGACGGTGTTCGTCCTGGTTCTGCTGCCGGCGCTGTATTATGCGGTCAAGCTGGGCCAGAACGACCTCGGCCCCCTGCCCTATAAGGAAGCGCTGCACCGGATCGGCGACTGGACGGTCAGGTTCCTGGTCGTGACCTTGGCTCTCACCCCCCTGCAGCGCATCCTGATGTGGCCGAAGCTCGCCGTGATCCGCCGCATGCTGGGCGTCACGGCCTTCACCTATGCTCTGATCCATTTCTCGCTCTATGTCGTGAATGAAAAGCTCGATCTCGTCTTCGTCGCGACGGAGATCGTCAAGCGCGTCTACCTGACGATTGGCTTCACCGCCCTCATCGGCTTGAGCCTGCTTGCCGCGACATCGACGGATGCCGCCCTGCGCAAGCTCGGCCGCAACTGGAAGCGGCTGCACATGATCGTCTATGGGATCGCGGTGCTGGCTCTCCTGCATTATTTCATGCAGTCGAAGATCGATGTCAGCCAGGCGACCCTGTGGTCGGGCTTCTTCCTCCTGCTGATGATCTACAGGCTCGCCGTCAAATGGCGCCTTGCCTTGACGCCGCTGACGCTCGCCGGCTGCGCCGTCGCGGCAGGTCTTGCAACCGCGCTCATCGAATTCGCCTGGTATGGCATCGCCACCGGCGTCGATCCGGTGCGCGTGCTCAAGGCCAATCTGGCCTTCGCCTATGGCCTGCGCCCGGCCTGGATCGTCCTGATCGTCGGCCTGATCGCAGCACTCCTGCCCTGGATCAAGCCTGTCTATGCGGCAGCGACGACGCGGCTGAGCCCGGCCCGCAACGCCGCGACCCGCTGATCACCGGCAAGCCGCGCCTGCACCGCGAGCACGGCCTCCGACCTCAGAATAACGCCGTCATCGAGGATCTTGAGATGGTTGGCCGCCAGCGTCGAACCCGTGGTGGTGATATCGACAATGGCTTCCGCCGTTCCGGCCGCGGGCGCTCCCTCGGTCGCGCCCAGGCTCTCCACGATGCGATAGCCGGTGACGCCTTTCGAGGCGAAGAAGCGCCGCGTGAGATTGAGATATTTGGTGGCGATGCGCAGGCGCCGCCCATGGCGCTCATAAAAACCTTCCGAGACTTCATCGAGATCGCTCATCCGCGCCACGTCGAACCATGATTGCGGCACCGCGACCACCACATTGGCAGGACCGAAACCCAGCCGTTGCAGCACATCGACGCGCGCATCCTCGGGCGCCAGGGTCTCGCGCAGCAGATCCTCGCCGGTGACGCCGAGATCGATCTTGCCATCCTTCAGCTGCCCGGCGATCTCGGATGCCGAGAGAAAGGCGATGTCGATGCCCGCCACGCCACCGAGATGGCCGCGATAGAGTCGGTCCGATCCGCTGCGCGCGAAGGCAAAGCCGCCCTTGCCGAACAACGCTTCGGTCGCCTCCATCAGGCGTCCCTTGGAGGGCACGCCAAGCACCAGCGCCGTCATGATCGCGCTCCCGCGGCAGCAAGCAGCGATTCGGTGCCGATGGCGCAGCCGACCGCCGAGACCGGAACGGCTGAGCCGATATCGGACAAAAGATCGTCGTAGCGCCCGCCGCCCGCGACCTGGAGCGGGCCTTGCGCCGTATCCGCTTCGATCTGGAAGACGAAGCCCGTGTAATATTCGAGATTGCGCCCGAAAGTTGCGGCGAAAGCAAAGTCCTCCGGTGCGAGACCCCGCTCGCGCATCGCTTCGATGCGGCGCCGGAATCGCTTCAGCGCCGCGCGATAGGCTTCACCCCCGGCAATCGCCTCCAGCGGTGCCAGCACCGACGCGGCATTGCCCTCGATCGCGAGATAGGTCTCGATCGCCTTGACCGCAGCGGGCGCCAGCGGATGGGCCGAGCGATCGGCCGCCTTTTCGACGAGGCGCGTGGCGATCTCTTCGGTCGAACGCCCGCCGGCGAGCGGAATGGCCCCTCTGTCGAGCTCGGCTTCGACCCAGCCTTGCGTCTGGCCGATATCCTTGCCCACCACCTTGTCGACAAAAGGCGAGATGCTGGTGCGTGTCTGGTCTTCGAGCGCCGCGAAACGGGTGAGCGTCTCGCGGAAAGTCTGCGGCCGCCAGAAATGGTGGATCAGCCGGCGCCGCCAGCGCCTGGGCATTTCGAGCCCGTCGAGCAGCGCATGGAAGAGGCTGAGATCGCCGAGCTTCACGCGGAAGCCCTTGAGGCCGCCCGCTCTCACCGCGGCAATGGTGAGCGCCAGCACTTGCGCCTCCGAGCCTTGCGCATCGCCGGCCGCCAGCCATTCGATGCCGGCCTGGCCGAATTCGCTCAGGAGCCGCGCATCCTTGGTGAAGCGGAAGGCCGGTCCGCAATAGCAATAGCGCGCCTCGCTGTCGGGCCTCGCGGCGTGAGCCAGGTGATAGCGGCAGGCCGGCACCGTGAGATCGGGCCTCAGGCACATCTCCGCCCCTTCCGGGTCGGTGAACACATAGGAATTGGCGCGGATGTCCTCGCCTGAGCGTTCGAGGAAGATATCGGCCGGCTGCAATATGTCGGGCGCGATGTGATCGAAGCCGGCCGCTTCGAACACCGCCATCACGCGCGCATTCTGCGCCTCCAGCGCCTGGCGCTCGGCCGAGGATTTACCAGGCATTGCGACACATCCCAGAGCACCCACTACCATTCCCCTCCCCCTTGTGGGGAGGGGTTAGGGGTGGGGGTTGGGTGGTCTCTGAAAGAAACGCATCGCCGGAAGAAAAACGAACTGAGGGGCCGGAACGACCCCCACCCCTAACCCCTCCCCACAAGGGGGAGGGGAAAATGCTTCCGTTCTCGCTCATTTCCTCGCCAGCGCCTCGCGCACCGCCTTCACGAGATCGCCCTCCGGCACCGAGAATTGCGCCAGGCGCGCATCCTTGTAGTCGGCGCGACTCTCGACCCCGCTGGCAAGCTTCGCCCCCAGCGCCAGGTCCTTGATCTGCACCTCGCCTTTGGCCTTCTCATCGCCGCCCTGGATGACGACCAGCGGGCTGCCGCGCTTATCGGCATATTTCATCTGCGCCTTCATGCCGGAGGTGCCGACATACATCTCGGCCCGGATCCCCGCATCGCGCAAGGCGCTCACCATGCGCTGATAGTCGCCGAGCCTTTCGCGGTCCATGACCAGCACAACGACCGGCGCCAGGGCCTTGCCCTCTTCCGCGCGGCCCAGCAGCTTGAGCGCCGAATAGAGACGCGACACGCCGATCGAAAAGCCCGTTGCCGGCACTTGCTGGCCGGTGAAGCGCGCGACGAGGTCATCATATCGGCCGCCGCCGCCGACCGAGCCGAAGCGCACCAGCTGACCCTCGTCGTTGCGCGCTTCCATCAGCAATTCGCATTCGAAGACGGGGCCGGTATAGTAGCCGAGGCCGCGCACCACCGCGGGATCGATCTTGATGCGGTCCTCCGCATAGCCCGCCGCGGCAAAGAGCTTCGCCATCTCTTCCAGTTCCTGCACGCCGGCGCGCCCGCGCTCACTGGCGCCGACCAGTTCGGCAAGCCGCTTCAAAGTCGCGTCGCGTGTCGCAGCACCCGCATCGACGAAACCGGCGACGCAATCGATCGCAGCCTGGTCGAGTTCGGCGCCCTTGGTGAAATCGCCCGATTCATCCTTGCGGCCTTTGCCGAGGAGCTCGCGCACGCCCTGGACGCCGAGACGGTCGAGCTTGTCGATGGCGCGCAGCACCGTCATGCGCCGCGCCTCACTCTCAGGTCCCGCGACGCCGATGGCTTCCAGCACGCCATCGAGCACCTTGCGGTTGTTCACCTTCACTACATAGTCGCCGCGCCTGATGCCGAGCTTCTCCATCGTGTCGGCAACCATCATGCAGACTTCGGCATCGGCCGATGGCGAGGCCGAGCCCACCGTATCGGCATCGAACTGCATGAACTGGCGGAAGCGGCCCGGCCCCGGTTTCTCATTGCGGAACACCCAGCCCTGCCGGTAGCCGCGATAGGGCGTCGGCAGCGCCTGCTGGTTCTCCGCGACATAGCGGGCGAGCGGCGCGGTCAGGTCATAGCGCAGCGACAGCCACTGTTCGTCCTCGTCCTGGAAGGAGAACACGCCTTCATTCGGCCGGTCCTGGTCGGGCAGGAACTTGCCGAGCGCGTCGGTATATTCGATGAACGGCAATTCGAGCGGCTCGAAGCCATAGGCCTCGAAAACCTCCTCGATCACCCGCAGCATGCGCTTGACGCCCCGCACCTCGTCCGGATCGACATCGCGGAAACCCTTGGCCAGGCGCGCTTTCGGGCGCTGCTGCTTAATATTGGCGGACATGCCCGCTCCTTCAAAAACAAGTCGAGCGGGCTTGTAACGGATGACTGCCCATTCAGCAACAGCACGGAGAACATTAGGTTTTTCAGGTCATTGGCCTGTCATTAACAAAAATTAAGGTTTGGCTTCACGTCGCGGGAGCCGCCATGAAGTCCGTTCTGCTCGCTTTCCTCACCGCCATCATGTTGAGCTGCTCCGGGGGGATGGCCCTGGGCGAGCCCATCCATGGCGCGGGTTCCACCTTCGCCTATCCGATCATCGCCAGATGGTCTGAGAGCTATCTGGCCGACCGCGCCGGCGGCACTGACATCACCTTCATGGGGTCGGGCATCGACTATGAGCCCGTCGGCTCGCTTGCCGGCATATTGCGCTTGAGCCAGCCCGAGATGGATTTTGCGGCGAGCGATATGCCCCTGCCGCCGGAAGAGCTCAGGAAATTCGGCTATGTCCAGTTCCCGCTGGTGATGGGCGGCATCGTGCCGGTGGTCAATCTCGATGACATTGCCCCGGGCGGCATCGCTCTGTCGGGCGAGCTGCTCGCCGACATCTATCTGGGCAAGATCCAGAACTGGTCGGATCCGGCGATCGCCGGTCTCAATCCGGGGCTCAAGCTTCCCGATCTCAGGATCACCGTCATCCACCGCGCCGACGGTTCGGGTTCGACCTTCAACTGGACGAGCTTCCTGTCGAGCGCGAGTGCGGAATGGAAAAGCAAATATGGCGCCGACACGCTCATCTCCTGGCCGCTCGGCACCAGCGTCGAGAGGAGCTCCGGCGTCGTCAGCGCCGTCAAGGCGACCAAGGGCGCCATTGGCTATGTCGAATATGGTCAGGTGGTGCGCGCCGAGCTCATCTATGCCGCGGTGCAGAACCGCGCCGGCAAGCTCGTGCGCCCGGAGCCCGAGAGCTTCGCCGCCGCTGCGGCCAAGGCGCCATGGTCGCCCGACACTGGCTTCCATCTTTCGCTCATCGATAGCGCTGAGGCGGAAGCCTATCCGATCACCGCCGTGACCTTCATCCTGATGCGCCGCGAGCCGGATTCGGTTCAGCGCGCGCGCCAGGCGCTGTGGTTCTTCAAGCACGCTCTGACCAAGGGCACAGGCGACGCGGAAGCCCTCTTCTATGTGCCGCTGCCGGGAACGCTGGTCGACCAGGTCAAGGCCTATTGGGCGCGCGAGTTGAGCTTCGGCAGCTGAATTCAGTAACGGGTTTCCACCAACGGGGATAAGGCGACTATGGAAGCGGATATTTTCAGGGACATCATCGTGCCGGTCATCGGCGGGCTCGGCATCTTCATGCTCGGCCTCGAATTCATGGCCAATGGCATTCAGGCCTTGTCCGTCAACCGCATGCGCGAATGGCTGGCCAGGATCGCCGGCACGCCCGCCAAGGGCGTCATCGCCGGCACGCTGATCACCGGCGTCATCCAGTCCTCGACCGCCATGACCGTCATGGTCGTGGGCCTCGTCAATGCCGGCGTCATTGCGCTGCGGCCCGCCATCAGCGTCATCATGGGCGCCAATATCGGCACCACTTTGGGCAACGGTCTCATCGCCTTGCCTTTGGGACCGCTCGGCCTTCTCCTCGGCGGCGCCTTCGCGCTCGTCTATGTCTTCGCCAAGAACGAGAAGGTCCGCAATATCGCGCTCGCCTGCATGGGCTTCGCGCTGATCTTCTATGGCCTCAATCTCATGACCGGCGGCTTGCGTCCCCTGCGCGGCATGCCGGAAGTGATGTCGATCATCTCAGGCTTGCATGCCGAAAGCTTCGTCGGCCTCATCGCCTGCATTCTCATCGCGGCTTTGATCACGGCCCTCATCCACTCCTCATCGGCGACGATCGGCATCGTGATGGGCCTCGGCGCCGCCGGCGTGCTCGACTGGCAGACGGCCGTCGCCTTCTCGCTCGGCGCCGATCTCGGCACCACCATCACCTCCTGGATGGCTTCGCTCAATCTTTCGAAGAACGCCAAGCGCGCCGCCTATGCCCATATCTCATTCAACATCATCGGTGTCGCGGTGATGGTCCTGCTGTTCTTCCCGGCCATCGAGCTTCTGAAATATGCGATGGGCTGGTTTGGCGGCGATCCGGGCGTGCCGGTACTGGTCAATGGCAAGGAAACCTTCCCGCTCATCCCGGTCGCCGTCGGCCTGTTCTCGACCGCTTTCAACGTCTTCAACACCGTGCTGCTCTTCCCCTTTGTCGGCATCTTCGAGCGCGTGCTGTCGCGCATCGGCCGCACCGCGGCGGAAGACGTCGAGGATTACTCGGTGCCGAAATATCTCAAGCGCGAGCTGACCGCCGACTTCACCAATTCGGTCAATGCCGCCGAGCAGGAGACCATGCGTCACCTCAATGCCGGGGCGCTGTTCCTCGACATCGCCCGCGGCCTGAAGACGGCGCCCAGCGATCCGGGCGAGCACTATACCGCGACCGACATATTGAGCCGCGATATCCGTTCCTTCTCGGCCTCCCTGTTCAAGGACAGCATGCCCTTTGAGCAGCAGGACCTGGTGGCGAGCCTCATCGAGGAAGCCGATTTCTCGGCCAGCCTCGCCGAGACGCTGCACCAGGTGGCGCGCCGGGTGAAGCGCGAGAAATTCAGTGCTGACGCCCAGAAAGTTGTGAATGACGCGCTTGTCCGCCTGGAAGTGCAACTGCGCGAGATCCTGCCCGATTTCGGCGTGCCCAGCCCGCCGGTGCCGGCCGGCCATGTGAAATTCGCCACGGTCGAGGAGCTGCGCGAGAAGACGCTGCTGCTTGGAGCCGGCGTCTCTTCCGGCGAGCGCGGCGCCATATTGGCGCTGCTCGGCAGCATCGAGCGTGCCGAATTGCTCATCCACCGCATCGATGCCGAACGCAAATCGGTGAACCGCGCCGCCATCATCGCCCATGCCAGGGCGGCGAAGGGCAAGACCGACTACCGCCCCGATCTGGGCGGCAGCCTCAGCCCGCAGCCGGCGGAGTAAACGAGACGCATTTTCTCCGCCGTCCCCGCTTCCGTCACCCCGGCGAAAGCCGGGGCCCATTAAAATGGTGAAGCGCGAAAAGCGCCGCCTGGTTCATTCTATTCATTGGATCCCGGCTTTCGCCGGGATGACGGAAAAAATTACAAGCGAGCGAGGCTCAGACTCCCGCTCACTTGTCCCTGACCACCGTCTGCTGCTGGATGCCGAGCCCTTCGATGCCGATGCGCATGACATCGCCGGGTTTCAGGAAGCGCTGCGGCTTCATGCCCATGCCGACGCCGGGCGGCGTGCCGGTGGTGATGACGTCACCCGGCAGAAGTGTGAAGAACTGCGACAGATAGGCGACGATATGGGCGACGCCGAACACCATGGTGGCGGTCGTGCCGTCCTGCACCCGCCTGCCATTGAGCTCGAGCCACAATTTGAGCTTCTGCGGGTCCTTGACCTCGTCCGCCGTCACCAGCCACGGGCCGATCGGCCCGAACGTGTCGTAGGACTTGCCCTTGGTCCACTGTCCGGCGCGCTCGGCCTGGAATTCGCGCTCGGAGAGGTCGTTGACGGTGCAATAGCCCGCCACATGGGCGAGCGCGTCCTTCTTCTTGATGTTCTTGGCGCGGGTGCCGATGATGACGCCGAGCTCGACTTCCCAGTCCGACTTCTTCGATTTGGGCGGGATGGTGACGTCGTCATTGGGACCCGAGATGCAGCTCACCTGCTTGGTGAAGACGACCGGCTCCGGCGGCACCGGCAGATTGGACTCCGCCGCATGGTCGGAATAATTGAGGCCGATGGCGATGAATTTCTGCGAATTGGCCACGCAGGCACCGATGCGCGGAGTGCCGCGCACCAAAGGCAGCGATTCCGGCTTGATCTTGCCGAGGCGCGCCAGGCTCTTCGGCGCGATCGTGTCGCCATTGATGTCGGCGATGACGCCCGAGAGGTCGCGGATACGCCCCTCCTTGTCGAGAAGGCCCGGCTTTTCCTTGCCCTTTGCCCCATAACGCAACAGCTTCATTGATTGCCCTTCCCCAAAGATTGAGCCGATTTGTGCCAGCGCGGCCTGAAACCGCGCGCGAGAATGCCGACATAGAGCGCCGGTGTCAAAAGCTTAGCGCTCATGACTGACCCGCGCGGGATGGCAGCTTCGTATCCCTCGAAGGACCAGCTGAGCAGGCGGTCGCCCAGGACCGCCAGAGGCCCCTGCCCGGCATCGATCATGGCCCCGTCCGGCAGGCCGGCGACCTTCACCTCGGGCTTTGGTCCGCGCCGCTCCCTGTCGACGATGAGGTCGGCCGCATCCGCCATCAAAGGCGGCGAGGCCAGCGCCAGGAAGGACTGCGCCTCCTTGCGCCGGCAATAGAAGCAGGGCCGGTGGCCGGCGGAAAGCGCCGTCACTTCATCGAGGAAGAACAGCGACGTATAGCCCTTGCCCATCGGCTCATGGTGGACGCCCTTCCAATAGAGGTCGCAGCAGATCCAGTGCCGGCTCGCCCAGCGCCTTTTGCCGAGCGTCTGGTCGTCGCGGTGGAATTTGCCGCCGCGATTGCCCATCATCGTGCCGCGCGCCTTGCTGGCGACGATCTCGCCATAGGGATTGACCCGGTTCTGCAAGGGCATGGTCAGGCCACGCGCCGGAAGAGGCCCGGATAATCGGTCACGAGCCCGAACTCGTCGAAAGTGATCGTGGCCTCGAAAGCCCCATCGGTCGCCGCATAGTGGAAGCGCCGGCCGGGTTCGAGGCAGGTATAGCGCTGGCCGTCGACAAAGGGATCGAGCGTGTCGGACGGCATCCACAGCATCGAGAGCTCGCGCGCTTCGCCCCTGGCGAAATTCACACGCCGTACCGGCAGGCTGTTGGTGAAGCAGGTGAAGGAGAGATCGATATCGATGCAGCCATCGAAGACGGGCAAGGATCTGCCATCACCATCCTCCCATCGCCCCGGAGCGGGCGAGCGATAGGCGCGGCTGCGCCCATCGACCGAGGAAACGGCAAAGGAAAGGACGCGCCAGCCCTTGTCGAGCGCGATCTCATAGGAGACGGCATGGCGCTGGCCTTCATTCTCGCCGATGACATGGCTGCGGACCTGATAGCCTTTGTCTGTCGCCCGCAGGACGAGATGCTCGAGACCGTCGCCTTCCTCGGGCTTCCAGCGCGCCGTGACTTCCTTGACGTCCTTCCACATCACTTGCTCCGGACGATGATCACATGCATGTCCTTGGGCCCATGTGCCGGGCGCACGATCGTCTGCTCGATATCGGCGGTGCGCGACGGTCCGGAGATCATATTGACGGTGCGCGGCATCTGTCCCGGCCCGTGGATTGCTCTCAGCCGCGACCAGGTCTCTTCATAGCTTGCATGCAGGTCTTTGGCTTCGAGGAAGACGATATGGGCCTCGGGCAGGAAATTGAGCGTCGTCGGATTGTCCGGGCCTGAGAGCTGGACGATCGTTCCGCTTTCGGCGACGCCTGCGAAGGCGTGGGTCAGCGAGGCGGTGTCGGCATCCGCCGCCCGCCCCTCCTTCACCTCGAGCGTCTGCGCCCGGTGCCAGGGCAGGTTGGCCAGGAGCTCGTCCTTGCCGCGCCGGATCTGCGCCGGTCGGTTGGTGTTGCGCAGATAGGCGGCAACCGCGGCGGGAACATCATTGGCATCGTCAAGTACCTCGACGGTTCCGCCGACATCCGTCATCAGGCGCGTGAAGACCTGGATGCGATGCGCCTCATCGCCGACGCCCCGCTCGGGCACGATATTGCGCTGCGGATTGTTCAGCCGCGCTTCGACCGCGGCGATGCGCCGGGCCTCATCGACCTGGGCCGCGCTGCGCTTGATGCGCGAGAAGATGCGGGCGCGCGCACTATCCATGACGGCGCTCCTTCCACAGGGCCTGGAAGGTCTTGCCCTCGGGCACCGGCATGTCGCGATATTTGGTCCAGCCTTGCGCCAGGGGCAAGCTGGAAAGCCTGCCCTTGCGCCCGCCCATCAATTTGAGGAGCCGCGCCGCGATCCCTGTGCCGAACTGATAGAGCTTCGGGCGCTTGGCGAAATAGGCCCACACGCTTAAGCCCGAGCGCACCGCGCCCGGCGTCAGATGCTTCTCAAATTCCTTCTCGCGCCAGTGCCGCAACAGCCGCGGCAGCGGAATGCGCATCGGGCACACTTCCTCGCAGCGCCCGCAGAAGGTCGAGGCATTGGGCAGGTGCTTCGCCTTCTCGATGCCGATGAGCGCCGGCGTCACCACCGAGCCGATCGGCCCCGGATAGACCCAGCCATAGGCATGGCCGCCCACCGCCTGATAGACCGGACAGTGATTGAGGCAGGCGCCGCAGCGTATGCAGCGCAGCATGTCCTGGAACTCGGTGCCGAGCACATTGGAGCGGCCATTGTCGAGAATGACGACATGATATTCGAGAGGACCATCGGGATCTTCCGGCCGCCTCGGTCCGGTGGAGAAGGTCGTGTAGTTGGAGAAGTCCTGGCCCGTCGCCGAGCGCGCCAGCACGCGCAGGATCGTCGTCGCATCCTCGAGCGTCGGCACGATCTTCTCGATCGAGGCGATGACGATATGGGCCTTGGGCAATGTCTGGGTCAGGTCGCCATTGCCTTCATTGGTGACGATGATCGAGGTGCCGGTCTCGGCGATGAGGAAATTGGCGCCGGTGATGCCGACATCGGCATCGAGATATTTCTGCCGCAGCACCTGGCGCGCTTCCTCGACCAAAGTCGGGATCTCGGTGAGGTCGCGATTGGGATCGAGATGGGTGTGCGCCTTGCGGAAATCGGCCTCGATCTGGTCGCGCGTGAGATGGACGGCGGGGGCAATGATATGGCTTGGCGGCTCGCCCCGCAGCTGGATCAGATATTCGCCGAGATCGGTCTCGACCGGCGTCACGCCGGCCTCCTCCAGCGCGTGATTGAGGCCGATCTCCTCGGAGATCATCGACTTGCCCTTGGTGGCGAGCCTGGCGTCGAGGCGCTTGCAGATTCCGAGGATGGCAGCGCGGGCCTCTTCGGCGGTTTCCGCCCAGTGCACCTGCCCGCCCGAGCTTGCGACCTTCTCCTCATAGCGCTCGAGATAGAGATCGAGATGGGCCAGCACATGGTCCTTGATGTCACGCGCCTGGTCGCGCAGCGTGTCGAATTCGGGGAGATTGGCTCTGGCCTTGGCGCGCTTCTCGATGAAGCGGGGGCCCGTCTCCGTCATCGCCCATTGCAGCTGGCTGTCGGCGATCGCCTTTTTCACATTGGCGGGGAACGTGGCGGATTGCTGCTCCATCATTCCGCCTCCGCAAAATACCCTCGCCCCGCTTCAGCGGGGAGAGGGAGGGACCCATTGCGCAGCAATGGGAGGGTGAGGGGCCTCTTGCCGACTCTGTTCGAGGCCAGCCAAGAGCATTGCTGAACAGGGACAAACGCCATCACTTGATAGAACGCATTTTCAGGATAGAGGCCCCTCACCCTTCCCACCGCTGCGCGGCGGGCCCCTACCCTCTCCCCGCTTCGCAGGGTGAGGGTAATAGGTTGCGCTGCCTGCAGTTCATCCGTCAAATCGATGCGCACGAGATGCTGCTCCATCACTCCGCCTCCGCGATCGGGGGCGTCGTGGTGTCGCCGGCGAGGATCTCGGCGACATGGCGCACCTTGAGCGCCGATCCCTCGCGCTTGAGCTTGCCCGCCATGTTCATGAGGCATCCCATGTCGCCGGCGAGCAGCAGGTCGGCCTTGGTGGCGGCGATCTTCTTGGTCTTCTTGGCCACCATGACATTCGAGATATCGGGATATTTCACGCAGAACGTGCCGCCGAAGCCGCAGCACACTTCGGCATCCTCGAGCTCGACGATCTCCAGCCCCTCGACGGTGCGCAGCAATTTGCGCGGCTCCGCCTTGACGCCGAGCTCGCGCAAGCCTGAGCAGGAATCATGATAGGTGACGGTGCCCTGGAAGCGCGCCGCGACCTTCTCCTGCTTCATCACCCGGACCAGGAAGGATACGAGCTCATAGGTCTTCTCCGCCAGCGCATCGGCGGCGGCGCGATCGGCGCTTCCGGCCGCGAAGAGCTCGGGATAATGGGCCTTGATCATGCCGGCGCAGGAGCCGGACGGCGCCACCACATAGTCGAAGGCCGAGAAGGTCCTGATGACGGCACGCGCGATGTCGGCCGTGTCCTTGCGGTCGCCCGAATTGAAGGCCGGCTGCCCGCAGCAGGTCTGGTTCTCCGGCACCTCGACGATGCACCCCGCCTCTTCCAGGAGCTTCACGGTGGCGAAGCCGACCGATGGGCGGAACAGATCGACGAGGCAGGTCACGAAAAGGCCGACGCGCGGCCGGGTCAGCTCCATCAGGCGCATCCCTGTTGTTTCCGGGCCTGTTTATGGCGCGGGGCAACCCTGCCCTGCAAGCACTTATATGACAAATCGATTGAGCATTAGGCCGCAGTATGGGACTAAGATGGCACCATGGTTGCGATGCCTCTCCCCGACAAGGCCACGCTCGCCCGCCGCCGCGAGATCGCCGAGGCGTTGCGTCAATTCGTGCCCGGAGAAGGCGTCATCGAGACCCCGGTCGAGATGCGCGCCTATGAAACGGACGGGCTGACGGCCTATCGCCAGATGCCGCTGGTCGTGGCGTTGCCCGAAACCACCGCACAGGTGAGCGACATCCTCAAATACTGTCATCAGAACGGCATCAAGGTGGTGCCGCGGGGTGCTGGAACCTCGCTCTCGGGTGGCGCCCTGCCGCTCGCCGATGGCGTGCTGCTCGGCCTCGGCAAGTTCAACCGCATCCTCGAGATCGACTATGCCAATCGCTGCGTCGTCGCCCAGCCCGGCGTCACCAATCTCGCCCTCACCCAGGCGGTCCAGCACAAAGGCTTTTACTATGCTCCCGACCCCTCCTCGCAGATCGCCTGCACCATTGGCGGCAATGTCGCGGAGAATTCGGGCGGCGTGCACTGCCTGAAATACGGCCTCACCGCCAATAATGTGCTGGGCATCGAAATGGTCCTCGTCACTGGTGAAGTCCTGCGGCTCGGCGGCAAGCATCTCGACAGCGAGGGCTATGATCTTCTGGGCGTCATGACGGGCTCGGAAGGCCTGCTCGGCGTCGTCACCGAGGTCACCGTCCGCATCCTGCAGAAGCCGGAGACGGCGCGCGCCGTGCTGGTCGGCTTTCCTTCCAACGAAGATGCCGGCAAATGCGTCGCCGACATCATCTCGGCCGGCATCATTCCGGGCGGCATGGAGATGATGGACCGGCCCGCCATCCATGCGGCGGAGGAATTCGTGAACGCCGGCTATCCGCTCGAAGCGGAGGCCCTCCTCATCATCGAGCTCGATGGTCCCCAGGTCGAGGTCGACCATCTGATCGAGCGTGTCGTCGCCATCTCGAACGCCAACCAGGCAAATTCCTGCCGCGTGTCGCAATCGGAGGAAGAGCGTCTCGTCTTCTGGGCCGGGCGCAAGGCGGCTTTTCCGGCGGTCGGGCGCATCTCACCCGATTATCTCTGCATGGACGGCACCATTCCGCGCGGCAGGCTGCCGGAGGTTCTGCAGGGCATGGCGGAATTGTCGCGCCACCATGGCTTGCGTGTCGCCAATGTCTTCCATGCCGGCGACGGCAACCTGCACCCGCTCATCCTCTTCGATGCCAATGACGCCGACGAGCTCGACCGCGCCGAGAAATTCGGCGCCGATATCCTGAAGCTCTGCGTGAAGGTCGGTGGCGTCCTTACCGGTGAGCATGGTGTCGGCATCGAGAAACGCGATCTGATGCCCGAGATGTTTTCGGAAACCGATCTCAACCAGCAGCAGCGCCTCAAATGCGCCTTCGACGACAAGGGCCTGCTCAATCCCGGCAAGGTCTTCCCGGTCCTCCATCGCTGCGCCGAGCTCGGCCGCATGGTGGTGAAAGGCGGGCAGTTGCCGCGCCCCGATCTGCCGAGGTTCTGAGCGTCATGGCGCTCCAACCTCGCAGCGAGGCCGATCTCGTCGCCATGGTGCAGCAGGCGCTCAGCCGGAAGACGCCGCTCGAGATCACCGGCACCGGCACCAAGACGGGCCTCGGCCGGCCGATCTCGACCGTCGAGACGATCGATCTTTCCCAATTCTCCGAAGTTTCCCTCTATGAGCCGGAGGAACTCGTCATCACCGCGGGCGCCGGCGCCCTGCTGGCCGACATTCAGTCTCTTCTGGATGCGAGCGGCCAGGAATTCGCCTTCGAGCCGCCGGACCTCTCGAAGCTCCTCGGCACCGGGCACAGGGGTACGCTGGGCGGCATGCTCGCCTGCAACCTGTCGGGGCCGCGCCGCCTCAAGGCGGGCGCCGTCCGCGACCACATATTGGGTGTGGCGGGCGTCTCGGGCCGCGGCGAAGCCTTCAAGGCGGGCGGCCGGGTGGTGAAGAACGTGACCGGCTATGATCTCGCCAAGCTGATGGCGGGCTCCTATGGCACGCTGGCGGCGCTGACCTCGGTTACCTTCAAGGCGCTGCCCAGGGCGGAAAGCGAGGAGACGCTCGTCCTCGAGGGCCTGGATGATGAGGCCGCCATCGCCGCCATGAGCCTCGCCATGCAGTCGCCTTGCGAGGTTTCGGGTGCCGCCCACCTGCCGCGCGGTCTTGCCGGCGAAGTCGCCCGGACTTTCCTGCGTCTCGAAGGCATTCAGCCGTCCATCGCCTATCGCCGCGACAAGCTCGTGAAGCTCGTTGCCGCCGGCACGCGACATCATCTGCTCGACGCCGCCGACTCGCGCAAGACATGGGCGGCGCTGCGCGATGTCCATCCGCTTACCGACAGCAGCGAGCGGATCGTCTGGCGCCTGTCGGTGCCGCCGGCCGGGGCCGCGCGCGTGACGGCGAGCCTGGCGCAGCAGCTGGATATGCGCTGGTTCTATGACTGGGCCGGCGGCCTCATCTGGCTCGACATGCCGCCGAGCCAGGATGCCTCGGCCAAAATCATCCGGGCAGCTTTGCCGAGCGGTCACGCGACGCTCATCCGCGCCGCCGATGCGATACGCACCTCCGTCCAGGTCATGCAGCCGCAGCCGCCGGCGCTGGCGGCGCTGGCGCGGCGCGTCAAGGCGGCCTTCGATCCGACAGGCATCTTCAACCCCGGCCGCATGCAAGTGGAGAATTGAAACATGTGGGGCAGATCAAGCGCGTCGCCTGTTTCCCCTCCCCCCTGCGGGGAGGGGTTAGGGGTGGGGGTTTGGGTGGTGCACAATCACTTGTCACCTCCACGATCGAACAAGCAGGTCGAAAGCCAATCATGTATGCGGGACCAAAGGCCCCCCACCCCTAACCCCTCCCCGCAAGGGGGAGGGGAACGCAACGCGGAAGCCCCATAGCGATGCAGACGAACTTCACCCCGGAGCAGCTGCAGGACCCGCATATCGCCACGGCCAACCAGATCCTGCGCAAATGCGTGCATTGCGGCTTCTGCACCGCCACCTGCCCCACTTATGTGCTGCTCGGCGATGAGCTAGACAGCCCGCGCGGCCGCATCTATCTCATCAAGAACATGCTGGAGCGCGGCGAGGCGGCGACGCGCGCGACCGTGAAGCATATCGACCGCTGCCTGTCCTGCCTCTCCTGCATGACGACCTGCCCCTCGGGCGTCCACTATATGCATCTGATCGACGACGCCCGCGTCCATGTCGAGAAGACCTACAGGCGCCCGCTCGCCGAGCGCCTGCTGCGCGGCTTCCTCGCTTTCCTGATGCCGCGCCCGGGCCTGTTCAAGACCGCCTTGATCCTGTCATCGCTTGTGCGGCCGCTTATGCCGTTCATCGAAAAGCTGGGCGACAAGCGTCTTTCGGCCCTGTTCGCGCTGACGCCCAGGGAAACGCCGCCGCCCGAGGTGATCGGCCAGGCCGGCACCTATCCGGCGGACGGTGAGACGCGCATGCGGGTGGCGCTGTTGCGGGGCTGCGTCCAGAGCGTCCTCGATCCCGCCATCAATGCGGCCGCCATCCGTCTCATGAATCGCAACGGCATCGAGGTCGTGGTGACGAAGGGCGAGGCCTGCTGCGGCTCGCTGACCCATCACATGGGCAAGGAGGCCGATGCGCTCACCCGCGCCAGGCGGATGGTCGATGCCTGGACGAAGGCCGGGGTCGAGCGCGTCATCATCACCGCGTCGGGCTGCGGCACCACCGTCAAGGACTATGGCCATATGCTGAGGCTCGATCCGGCCTATGCCGGCAAGGCCGCGGCAATCTCGGCCATGACGCGCGACGTCACCGAGTTCCTGAGCGAGATCGGCCTTCCCGAGGCTTCGCCGCCAAGGCCGCTGCGCGTCGCCTATCATTCGGCCTGCTCCATGCAGCATGGCCAGAAGATCAAGGCGGAGCCGCGCCGCCTGCTCCAGCAAGCGGGCTTCGACGTTGCCGATATTCCGGAAGGCCATCTCTGCTGCGGCTCGGCCGGCACCTACAATATCCTGCAGCCCGAGATCGCGACGAAATTGCGCGACCGCAAGGTCGCCAATATCGCCTCGGTTGCGCCCGACATCATTGCCACCGGCAATATCGGCTGCATCACCCAGATCGGCCAGGGAACCCGCATTCCCATCCTCCATACGGTGGAGTTGCTTGACTGGGCCTATGGGGGCTATGAACCCAGGGTCTTAAGAGAATCAGCTAAGGGATAGATATTAATGGCGAAATTCCCGAAGGGTGTGACCGTCACCGAAAAGGGCAAGGCAGGTTTTGACCGTGTGCTCACCCCCGAAGCCATGGGCTTCATTGCACGGCTGCACCGCAGCTTCGAGGATCGCCGCCGGGCGCTGATCAAGGCGCGGGCCGACCGCCAGAAGCTCTTCGATGACGGCGCCCTGCCTGATTTCCTGCCCGAGACCCGCTCCGTGCGCGAAGGCAAATGGACGGTGGCGCCGATCCCGGCCGACCTCCAGGACCGGCGGGTCGAGATCACCGGTCCGACCGACCGCAAGATGGTGATCAACGCGCTCAATTCCGGCGCCAAGGTCTTCATGACCGATTTCGAGGATTCGAACTCCCCCACCTGGGACAACATGATCCAGGGCCAGATCAACCTGATGGACCGCTGGTCGAGCCAGCTCGATTTCACCGATCCGGCCAGCGGCAAGGCCTACAGGCTCGGCAAGAAGCCGGCTGTATTGCTGGTGCGCCCGCGCGGCTGGCACCTCCTCGAGGAGCATATGCAGGTCGACGGCGCCCCCGTATCGGGCGCCCTGTTCGATTTCGGCCTCTATTTTTTCCACAATGCCAAGGCCGCCCTTGCCGCCAGATCGGGCCCCTATTTCTATTTGCCCAAGATGGAGGGCCATCGCGAGGCGCGTCTGTGGAACGATGTCTTCATCCAGGCGCAGAGCGAGCTGTCGCTTCCCCTCGGCACCATCAAGGCGACCGTCCTCATCGAGACCTTGCCGGCCGCTTTCGAGATGGACGAGATTCTGTTCGAATTGCGCGACCACATTGTCGGCCTCAATTGCGGCCGCTGGGACTATATCTTCTCCTTCATCAAGACCTTCGCCAGCAACAAGCGCTTCGTGCTGCCCGATCGCGCCCAGGTGGTGATGTCGAAGGCCTTCCTCGCCAATTATTCGGCCCTTCTCATCCAGACCTGTCACAAGCGCCGCGCCTTCGCCATGGGCGGCATGGCGGCGCAGATTCCCAACCGCAAGGATGAGGAAGCCAATCGGCTGGCCTTCGACAAGGTGCGCGCCGACAAGGAGCGCGAGGCCAAGAACGGCCATGACGGCACCTGGGTGGCGCACCCCGACCTCGTGCCCGTGGCGCGCGAGATCTTCGATGCCCTGATGCCGACCCAGAACCAGCTCTATGCCAAGCGCGAGGACGTCAATGTCGGGCAGAAGGACCTGCTCCAGGTCCATGAAGGCACAAAGACCGAAGCGGGCTTCCGCGAGAATATCCGCGTCGGCGTGCAATATATCGAGGCCTGGCTCAGGGGCCGCGGCGCCGTGCCGATCTACAATCTGATGGAGGATGCCGCGACCGCCGAGATCTCGCGCTCGCAGATCTGGCAGTGGCTCAAATTCGGCGCCAGGCTGGAAGGCGGCCAGAAGGTGACGAAGCCCTTCTTCGAGAAATGCCTCAAGGAGGAAATGGAGCGCGTCGCCGGAGAAGTGGGGGCCGAGGCCTACAAAAAAGGCCGCTTCCGCGAGGCGGTCGACATCTTCCGCAAGATGTCGACGTCACCCCATTTTGAGACTTTCCTGACCTTGCCGGCTTACCGGAAGATCGTATGACCCATTCCTACATCGCCGCGACGGAAGTTGGCGGTGACTTCGTCTAGTGGATAATCGAAACAGCGCATAAGCCTGGGAGGAAAAACGTTATGCGGATAGCTTTAACCTTAGCAGCTTTCGTCTATGGCACAGCGAGCGTACTGGCGCTCTCCCCCGATAATATTCCCTATTGTTCGAACGGATTTGAGAAGCCGGCGAGAATCGTCCTGAGCAATACGAAGTCAATGTTTCTCGAGGAAGGTGATAAGTCGGAAATTCCCTTTGGCTCCCCGAAGGTGACGCTCACCGTTGGCGACAAGACGGAAGTCTTTTCGCATCCCGAGCCGGACGAGGACAGCATCACTTTCGATTTCCACCCTGATTCCGGGTCTTACACGCTAACCGGCGAAGCGGGAGCTAATTTGGCTGAAGCAAAGATCGGCGAGACTACGGTTATCTTGTTCGCGGACCGCGCTTTCTGGCCCTGCGAAGAGTAAAACGCAGCGTCTCAAGGCTTGCTGCGGACTCACGGTTCCCGGAGTCGTCTGCGCGAGGGGCCAAAGATCGGGTATCCTTTAGCGACTTCTGCAGCAATCGCTTCCATATCCGGCTCACCCGCGGCCAGACCACGCGCCACTGCTGCACGATGCCATGCGGGCGTGGTCTTAGAAGTCCCATCATGCCCCCATGTGCGCGATCTCATGACATCGATGTGAACTCTCGGGTCATTGAACCCCTTCTTTGTATCCTCCGGGCCCTGATAGGTCCCAGTTCCACCAAAGCCCATTTGTGTTGCAAGTTCGATGGCACGCGCTCTTTCTGCATCTGTTGCCGGATATATATTGAGATCAAACGCCTTGCCCTTGGGATGCGCACCGTCCGGTTTGTGTCTCTTTTTGTTCGGGTCACTGTAAGCGGCATTGACTTGTAGCGGCCGGCCATAGGCGGTCTGCAGATTGGCCAATCGCGATAAGGTGCTGGGCGCAACTTTGGCGGCAAGCTGATCATACGCAGGAACACCGCTGGCTTTCGCCATGTCGGCAAGCTCGCCGGTATAGGAGAACCTTGCCGGATCACGAAATGGATGGGGACGAGGTGTCGGCACGAGTTCCGGCGGCTGATTTGCAGCTTCTCCTGTTTTCGCACGTAGCATGGCCTGCACGATTTGATGAGTTATTCGACGATCGAGAACCATTTTGGCTGATCCTTTGTAGGGTTGAATGGAGGGTGTTTAATGGAGGGCAAAGTGCGCTCGCCCAGCTTCAGGCTTCTCGCGATCTCAAGGATGGCGGTAGTGCTGTTCGCAAGGGAGCGACTGGAATGAAGATCGGCAGCCGAACATAGTTGGCTCGACCGGGCCAAGCCGCTTCAGATTTGCGGGCGCAATTCCAGTCTTGATATTCCCAATCCCGGCATTTGGCCCGCAATGTCAAGCGCTGCGGTCGCGCGCGATCTCACCGCGGCGGGCTGCAACTCGCGACGGCCTGGGCAACATCCCGACCGGTGGATATCGAGGGCTTTTTCTTCGGGTCGGAACCGGGTGACTGCTCCTTGGCGCCCGGGTCCGATGAGTAGAGCGCAATCCGGGTTATCTGTTCGTGAATCTTCTCGAGGCGGACGTGATAGTTCACATCCACCAGCGCCTGCTCTTTCACCGGACGAATGTCGACCGAATTGGGCGCGACGATCTTGGCCACATGTCTGACGCTGGGCGATATCTTCGAATAGGTGCGCCGGCTGTCATCGAGCGCTTTGACGATGCAGCTCTTGATGGTGCCTATGGACTTTGGAGAGACCCAGACCTGGGCGATCGGCTCCTGGTCCAGGCCGTATGCGAAAGCGCTCTCAGCGACAGGAAGACAGGCCAGAAGCAAGCCCGCCGGCCAGCACATGAAACGATGACGGTGTGACATCCGGCAGCTTATTAGCCGTAGTCCGGCGCGGCATCAGCTTAACTTTTCGACAAGAATGGCGCGGAAATCATTGACATTGGTGCGGGTCGGTCCGGTGA
This sequence comes from Taklimakanibacter lacteus, assembly GCA_003576695.1. Lineage (GTDB taxonomy): Bacteria > Pseudomonadota > Alphaproteobacteria > Rhizobiales > Aestuariivirgaceae > Taklimakanibacter > Taklimakanibacter lacteus. The sequence continues at coordinate 120,932 of QOZQ01000012.1, read as the reverse complement.
CGACGAGGTCATCGAGCGCCGCGAAGAAGCTATAGGCGTCGTTATTGGCAAGATAGGCCTTCGCATCCAGCCCCTTTGCGCGGGCGCGGGCGAGCGTATCGGGCGCGACCAGCGCGCCGGCATTGTCTTCCGATCCGTCAATGCCGTCCGTATCGCCGGCGATCGCCGCGATATGGGCTTTGCCGCCGAGCGCTATGGCCAGCGCCAGGGCGAATTCGGCATTGCGCCCGCCGCGGCCTTTGCCCTTGATCGTCACGGTCGTCTCGCCGCCCGACAGGATGATGGCGGGTCCCTTGGTGGCGAGCGCCTGGTCGGCTTGAATGCGCGCCACCTCGCGTGCTTCCCCTTCGATACGGTCGCCGAGATCGATCACCTGGTAGCCCGCATCTTTCGCAAGCTTCGCTGCCGCGGCAAGCGATTGGGCGGGAGCAGCGATCATCCGCGTCGTAACCCTGGCGAAGCGGGGATCGCCGGGCTTGGGTGTCTCGGCCTCGGGCCGCCCGAGAAAGGCCCATACATGCGCCGGCAGGTCGAACCTGTATTTGCGCAGGATGGCGAGCGCCTCTCCGCGCGTCGAGGGATCGGGAACAGTCGGGCCCGAGGCGACCACCGCCGGATCATCGCCCGGGACATCCGAGATGATGAGCGAGACGACCTGCGCCGGACACGCCGCCGCCGCGAGCCGGCCGCCCTTGAGCGCCGAGAGGTGCTTGCGCACGCAGTTCATTTCCGCGATCGGCGCACCGCAGGCGAGAAGCTGGCGGTTCACATTCTGCTTGTCTTCGAGCGTGAGCCCGGGCGCCGGCGCGGCCAGCAGCGCCGATCCTCCGCCCGAGATCAGGCAGAGAACGAGATCATCCGCGGTGAGCCCCTGCACCAGCTTGCCCATACGCAAGGCCGCATCCCGGCCATTGGCATCGGGCACCGGATGCGAGGCTTCGACGATCTCGATGCTTTTGCAGGGCGCGCCATGGCCGTAGCGCGTGATGACGAGGCCCGAAAGATCGCCCTTCCAATGCTCTTCGACCGCCAGCGCCATGGCGGCACTGGCCTTGCCGGCCCCCACCACGATGGTGCGCCCGCGCGGCCTTTCCGGAAGGAAGGGGGGAACCCGCAAGGCCGGATCGGCGGCGGCAATGGCGGCCGAGAAGAGCGCGCGAAGGAAAGGACGGGTGATGAGGAAAATGTCCTTGGGCATGAGGGGCTGGGCGCTTGTAAGGCCCTGTTTTCTCGAACGCAAGCGACCAGATTGGTTGCAATTGGCATGATTGAACCGGTGGGGGAATTGCTCTAGACCTAGCGCCAAATCAACGCTGGCCAGAGTTCATCATTATTCCAGCGCGGCCGCATGGCCGACAGCGGGTCTGGTCCATCGGCAGGAGATCATTCATGACTGAGAAAGACACCATGTTTCCGCCCATCACGATTGTGATCGAATGGGAAAATGCCATCGATGTCGAGGACCATTGGGCCAAGCGCGCCATGTCGTCGTTCCAGTCGGAGCTCGAGCGCAACCACAATCGCATGTCGGCGAAACCGCGGGTCATGTATCTCTATGACGAGGGCGCGGTGAAGGAAGAGACGATCCGGGGCGTGATCGACCAGGTTGCCCCGCGCCTCAAGGACCTCGCCGATGTCGAGCTGGTCGCCACCCCTGGCCTCACTTATTACAAGCTCAAGAACCACGGCGTCGCCCGCACCAGGACGCCGCTCGTCGTCATGCTCGACAGCGATGCCGGCCCGCAGCCCGGCTGGCTCGAAGGCCTGCTCAAGCCCTTCGCCGACAAGGACGTCATGGCGGTCGGCGGCTTCACCGTGCTGGGCCATGAGGATCTCCTGTCCAGGACCATGGCGCTGTCATGGATATTCAATCTGCCGAGCGAGCGCGCCGAGACCGTCAAGCGCCACAAGATCCACGCCAATAACTGCGCCTTCCGCACCGAATTCTTCCGCCAGAATCCATTCCCCGAGCTCGAGGGCGCCTTCAAGAAGCAGTGCGGCTTCTGGCTGCGCGACATCGAAAAGCGCGGCATCAAATGGGTGCGCACCGCCGAGGCCATGACCATCCATGCGCCGCATCCGGGCGGCGCGTTCCTCGCCTGGCGCGCCTGGACCACCGGGCTCGACCGCGATTTCCAGGCCTATCACACCGTAACGAAGTCGCGGATCGGCCGTTTCGGCTATTCCTTCTATTTCTGGCTCAGCAAGCTCAGCCGCTCATGGCGGCGCATCTGGACCAAGGGAAGCGAAGTGGGTCTGCCCGTATGGCAGCGTCCGTTCGCGATGGTGATTTCCTTCGCCTTCTTCACGACAATGCTCGTCGGCGAGATCTGGAGCTCCCTCACCCGCTCCTATGGCCCCCTGCCCGAGACACCCGGCAATCGCCCCGCAATAGCGGGATAGAGCATCGGACCGAAAAGCTTGTGGCCGGGCTTGACCCGGCCATGCGAAGCGGTTTTCGGATAATCCGATGCGCAAATCAAAGAGATAGAGCGCCGAGGCGATTCGATTAGAACGTCCGGCGCTCTATTGGACCGCCGGGCGGTCATTTCATGGCACGGCGCAGCATTTCGCCGGTTCCCAGCATGACCAGCTTCATGAAGGCCAGGCCGCCATGCAGACCGATGAAGCGCCGCCCGTCGCGGACCGCGGTCGTGAACTGCCCCTTGGCGAACAGCCGCACGAAGTGGCGGGCGAGGTCGCGCGCCAGGCCGATCCGGTATTCCGGCCGCACGAGATAGTCGGGATGCCGCCGGCACATTTCGAGCATCGCATCCATGAAGGTGTGCTGCTTGGCCGAAATGGACTCGGGGCTCCAGTGCTTGACCCATAGGACCTGGTCGGTCGTGGCGCAGCGCGCCGTCCTGGCGAGGCGCAGCACCATGTCCATATCCTGCCGGCGCTTGAGCGTCTCGTCGAACAGCCCGGCCGCGATCAGCGCGCTCCGCCGCGCGCTCACCGCCGGCGTGGCCTTGAAGATCGTGCGGCTGAAGATAGCCCGCTCGACATCGGCGCTGCTCTGCAGCACCGGGTTCCTGCGCAGGACCTTGGCCTTGTTCTTCTCCGGCGGATAGACGAGCTCGAAACTGTCGATCAGGACATCGACATCGGGATTCCGCCCGAAATAATCGACCACGAAATCGAGCTTGTGCGGCAGGAACTGATCGTCGCTGTCGATGAAGCAGACGATCGGGCTCCCGGCCTCGCGCACGCCGCGATTGCGTGCGGCATTGCCGCCCTGGTTTTTCGGCTGTCTCAGATAGCGGATGCGCTTGTCGGCGAATTCGGCAATGACGGCCTCGGTTCGGTCCGTCGATCCGTCGTCGACGATCAGGAACTCGAAATCGCCGAAGCTCTGGGCGAGCACGCTCCTGATCGCCCCGTCAACCGAAGCCTCGCGGTTATAGACCGGCATCACGATCGCGATGGCGGCGCTCATGTCACGCGCTCGCTTCCGACCGGCGTGCTGCGCCATGCCTTGATGTGGTCGCGCACGGCGGCGGCGGCGCGCCGCGCCTGGTTCTCGATCCTGACGGTTTGCGCCAGCGGAAGCGGAGCGGTGAAGGACAGGGCATGCCTTTCAGCCAGCACCTTGGCGACGAAACGCAGATTTTCGGTGGACGGTCTTTTGACGTCGATGTCGGGAATGAAGGTTGGCACGGCTTCGGCACAGCATTCGGAAATCATGGTGATCGAGTCCGGGCAGACGATGAAGGTATCGGCGGTCCGGCGTGCTGCGGCGAACCCCTCCCGGTCGGCAAGCTCGATGATGGCAATGCCGCTTCCTTTGAGCACCGAGCTGATCAGGTCATAGGTGGCAGGCTGCGTACGCCGCGAAACAGCCAGTCGCAACGCAAGTGTCTTGTCTTCGGCAAGCTTTGCCAGCTGGTTGATGAATCCCCGGAATTTCGGCCCGTCATAGTCATAGGTAAGGTTCTTGCCCCCGATCAGGACAAGAATGTTCCTGACCTTGCCCGGTTCAGACGCGGTGTGGGAACGCGCCGGCTCGGTGACCATGGCGCCCCGGGTGGGAACATGTATGCCCGGCTTGTCGAGGCCTGAGATCCTGTGATCGCCATGCACCAGGACATCCGCGAGCGCTGAATCCGTCTTCGGAACGCCCACATAGACCACAAAGAACCGGCGCCCGAGGAGCATCCGCCAGACCACGCAAACGCCTTCGCTGGCGCGGCCGCTCGCGATCACCAGCGTGTCCTTCGGCAAGGGGTGGCTGAGGAGCGCCAGCCCGGTGCGGACGGGATCCAGCAGACGGCCGATGAGCCGGCGCGCAAATCCATCGGCGCCCGACGGTCCCGGAATGGCGATGATCCTGGCCGGGTCTTTTCCGAGCTCCGCCGCCAGAGCGCGGCACTGATTGAGATGACCGGTCTTCGCCGTCGACACGATCCAGACCGGCATATGAAGCGAATCACACTGCAATAGCTATTGACCTCAACCGCATGGCGTTTCAGACACATGCCTTGGCGGCTTATTTCGCATGTTCACCATGGGATAGCCAAACTTTTCCTGAACACGGTCCGGCGCCGGATCCTGTTCTGCGCACCAATGGGAGTGACCTTTGAAAAAGGTGATTTTTTCCGTCCTGGCGATCTTGTTGTTCGTCCTGCTGCCGATCATGGCCTTCGAAGGCTTCTATTCCATTTCGAAATGGCGCAAGCCGCATTTGAGCATGCTCTACCAGCTCAGCGCCCTGGCGGGACTCACCGGCAATGCGAAGAGCGACACTGCCGCCGCATACCGGCCCTATTTCTCCGATCCCAACGAGCTGACCGATCTCATTCCGCTCCTCAAGCAGGACGGCGTCGGCATCGGCAATTCGCCCTTTGACGTCCGCACCAGCGATGCCGCCATCAACACCACGGTGAACGGCTGTCCTTCGATCAAGCCCAATCTGCGCAAGGAGGCTTTCTTCCTGCGCTCGTCGGCGTTCAATCCCTTCGAGTCGCTCACCGCCTTCTATGATGCGGGCAAGAAGCTCGATCCGCGCCTGGCGGCGTTTTTCGAGCGCTATGGCGGACCGCATATCATCATGTCGTCCAACGCCGAAGGCGAACGCCTGACGGTTCCCGATGTCGCCGCCGAGCGCATCGTGCTGGTGGCGGGCGATTCCGTCGCCTATGGCGCCATGATCGACGATGCGGACACGATCGCGTCCCAGATGCAGGCGCGCGACAGCACGCGCCGCTATGTCAATCTGGGCGTCGCCGGCATCGATGCCGAGGCGATCGTCTGCCGCCTCGAGGATGCCGCGCGCCGCTACAAGGGCAGGATCGACGAGCTGATCTATGTCTATTGCGAGAACGACATGAAGCCGGCCCGCCCCTATGGCACGCCGAAGGACGCCATGGCATGGATCAAGGCCTATGCCGAGCGCGAGAAGATCGGCAAGGTGACGGTCGTCTTCTCACCCTATATCTACATGGTTGCCCCGGAGCTCACCCGCATTGAAGGCTTCTTCGGCAGCACCTATCCCAAGCGCGAGGCGGAACGGGCCGAGCTCAAGGGCCTAGTCGAAGCGGCGGGCTATCGCTGGGAGGATATCGGCAGCCTGGCGCGCGAGGAAGAGGACCGGCAGAAGACGCAGTTCGCCGTCCTCTCGCTTTTCGTCGATCACAACCACCTCTCGGCTCTCGGGACCAGGAGACTGGTGGATCGCCTGACGGGTGTAGATTAGTCGAGCTCGAACTGCGCGGAATAATCCTTCTGCAGGTTCTTCGGCTGGTTCGCCTTGTGCAGCACGAAATTGCCGCAGACCAGCATTTCGATCTCGGTGCCCATGAAGCAGCGATAGGCATCGGCGGGCGTGCATACGATGGGCTCGCCCCTCACATTGAAGCTCGTATTGACGAGCACCGGACAGGCGGTCTTGTCCTTGAACGCCGATATGAGCGCATGGAAGCGCGGATTGGTGTCCTCATGGACCGTCTGGACGCGGGCGGAATAATCGACATGCGTGACGGCCGGGATGGACGACCTCTGCACATTGAGCTTGTCGATGCCGAAGAGCTTCTGTTCCTCCGGTGACATTTCCCGGCGGCGCTCTGCCGCCACCGGCGCCACCAGGAGCATATAGGGGCTGTCGCAATCGAGATCGAACCACTGCGAGACATCTTCGCGCAGCACGGCCGGCGCGAAGGGCCGGAAGCTCTCGCGATACTTCACTTTGAGATTCAGGAGCTTCTGCATGGTCGGCGAGCGCGCATCGCCGAGGATGGAGCGGGCGCCGAGCGAGCGCGGCCCGAATTCCATGCGGCCATGGAACCAACCAAGCGCCTTGCCTTCCGCAAGCGCCGTGGCGGCCGTGTCGATCAGCACGCTGTCGCTGACCTCCTCGAAGACCGCTCCGGCATCGGTCAATGCGGAGCGGATCTCGTCGGCTGAGTATTCCGGACCCAGATAGGCGCCCTTCATGCCGTCGCGCCTGGCCACGTTGCGCGGCTTCTCGAATTCGAGGTGATAGGCGGCAAGCGCCGCCCCTACCGCGCCCCCGGCATCGCCCGCGGCCGGCTGGATCCAGACATTCTCGAACTTGCCGTCGCGCAATACATGCCCGTTCGCCACGCAATTGAGCGCGACGCCTCCGGCCAGGCACAGATTCTTCGAGCCATGGACGCGCGCCAGATGGCGCGTCAGCCTGAGCACCACTTCCTCGGTGACGGCCTGGACCGATGCCGCGACATCCATGTGGAACTGGGTCAGCAGATCCTTCTCCGGGCTGCGCAGCTTTTCGCCGAACAGCTCCGCGAAGCGGTCATTCGTCATCGTGAGACCGGTGGAATAGTTGAAATAGTCCTGGTCCAGCGCGAATGAACCGTCTTCATTGAGGCGCAGCAGCTTGTCCAGGATGAGCGCCTTGAATCGGGGCTCGCCATAGGGCGCCAGCCCCATGACTTTATATTCGCCGGAATTGACCTTGAACCCCAGATAATAGGTGAAGGCCGAATAGAGCAGCCCGAGCGAATGCGGGAAGTGGATTTCCTTCTCGATCCTGAGCGAGCGGCCCTGCCCGATGCCCACCGTCGTGGTCGCCCATTCACCCACGCCATCGAGCGTCAGCACGACGGCATCCTCGAACGGCGAGGGATAGAAGGCGCTTGCCGCGTGGCTCAGATGATGCTCGGAAAACAGCAGCCGCGACGCTTCGAAGGCATCATCGATCTTGCGCAGCTCTTCGGTGAGCAGGCGTCTCTGGAACAGCTTCTCTTTCACCCACAAGGGCAGCGCCATGCGAAAGGACGCAAATCCCTTGGGCGCGTTGCGCACATAGGTTTCGATCAGGCGCTCGAATTTGACGAACGGCTTTTCATAGAACACGACGTGATCGACATCGCGCAGCGCTATCCCGGCTTGCGCCAGGCAGTAGCGCAGTGCGTTCTGCGGAAATGCCGCATCGTGCTTCTTGCGGGTGAAACGCTCTTCCTGTGCCGCACTTCTGACGACGCCGTCCTCGATGAGGGCGGCGGCGCTGTCATGGTAATAGGCGGAGACGCCTATGATACGCATGTTTCAGAAAAGCGTGTAGATGAACGGCGCCAGCGCCGTTCCTTGCGACAGGACGATGAGTCCGCCGAACAGGAGGACCAGCAGCAATATCGGAGCGAGCCAGAACTTGCGCCGCGCTTTCAGGAATTGGAAGAATTCAGTGAGGAAATCCACGAGCGAAACTCTCTTGGTTCAGAATTGATTGCGGAAGGATCCGGCCTTGACGTCGTCGGCCGCCCGGTCGATCCATTGCGCCGCGGCTTCGTCCTTCCTGGAGAAGCGCCGCAACAGGAAGCCGGCCGGCGTCAGGATCACGAAAAAGATCATTCCCAGGATGACCGGCGAAACGATCTTGTGCAGCAACAGCCCGAAGCGGAACCACAGCTTGTTCAGCGGTGTCAGAATCTGCGGAACCAGAAGGGCGCAGACGAGGAAGACGGCGGAGACCGCCGCCGCCGGAATGCTGAACCGGTCATGCCGGATGAAGATATAGGCCGTAATGACCGCGAAAACGCCGGCAAAGACCAGCCCGAAGGATCGGTTGGACCCAAGCTTTGGAGTGTCGTTCTGTCTCGGCGCTTCGTGCATGAAGATATTGCTGAAAACCGGACTTGCCGTAGCACGGGCATCCGCGAGGGTGCAACCGGGGAGTTGAGAGCCGTAAGGTTCAGGCCCCTCAGCGCTGCGGCAGCAGTGCCCGTACAAGCTCCACCACACGGTCTTCCTGGCGCGGAATGGGTTGGCGGGCAAAGTCGCCCTCCCCCAGCACGCCGACATGCCTTTCGGCGATCAGCTTTGACACGAAGGAAGGGACATCGCGGCGGGTTGCCACAAGACCCCGCCGGACAAGCCCGGCAAGCGGCCGGTTGCCCAGGGGCAGATACACTGATTTCCGCGTGGGCAGGCGATAGACATCAACCGGCTTGTCCGTCCTGAGCGCCTCGGCCAGCATCGAGACACTGTCGGAGGTCACGACAAATCGGTCGGCGAGCCGCAGGACGGCGCGATAGGGATTAAGCTTGCCGGCGGCCCAGCCAAAGAGCCGGCATTTGACTCCGAATGCCTGGGCCCTGTCTTCAAAGGCATCCTTCGGCGTCCGGGGTGAGCCCACGACGATGAGAGAACCGCCTAGCTTTTTTCGAAGCTCCTCTGCAGCCTCGATGAGATCGGACATATCGCCGGTCTGCATCCGATAGGGCCGTGAAGGCCCCCCGACCAGCACGGCAATGAGCGGCCTTGGCAGATCGGCGAATTCCTTGCGCCAGAAGTCCAGCTCGGAGTCGGGCAGCGGCGTCTCCGATACGAGCGGCAGAGCAAGCTCGATGACATTGGGCGCCGGAGGCAGCCCGTATTGCGGCGTGGTCACGACGAGGTCGAAGATGTCCGTGCGGGCTCTCGGTCTGCCCATGTGAACGAGACGTGTCTGGCCCCCGCTCTGCCGCCTGATCCAGCGCGCCACGGGAACGCTGCGGCGCCCTATTCCGATGACGAGGTCGGGCCAGGGCTCGGAAAGGCTCTCCATCCCCCGGCTGACGGAAGCAAGCCCTTCGCCGAGCATATAATTGGGCAGGCGGCACAGCCAGTTGTAGCGCAAGGTCTTCAATTCGGTACGCGCGGGAAGCCGCGCGGCGAGTTCGCGCGCCTGGGCATTATCGCCCGCCTTGAGACCTTGCAAAACCCAGACCAGCGGCGTTACGGCACGCAAGATAATATTCCTCAAATCGCCATAGTTTTATCGGTTTACAGTATTATTACCGTTTGTTAACAAAACTGTGAATTTCTGGAAATTGCCAATGCACGGACCGCTAGTCAAACCCATTCTTGACGTCTTCCTGGTCGGTGAGACCAACGTCGCCGTCTTCTCGATGTCGCAACGCGAACGGTTGCGGCGCAGTCTCGCCGGTGGAGGCACCTTTGTCTTCCATGACGGACTGGATGAGGCCTGTGCCGGCGGCCATGCGCTCGTGGTTCGTGACGACTGGGTCATCGAGAAACGCATTCTCCAGGCGCTGATCTCCGGAGATGCCCTGCTGTTGAAAGACGAAAACGGGGGACAGCCCGTCTATATTGCGGCCTATGTCCCGGCGGAAAGCTTGCGGGATGCCGCCGCCCTGTTGGACGGGCAGCCGGCGGAGCTGCCGGCTTCGCTCAAGGACATTCGCACGGCAACCCCGGCCCGGATATGCGGCAGCTTCGAAGGCGAGTTGCGCAAGCGCGGCGCTCCGGTGGCGGCGAAGGTTACCGAGGAAGCGCGCGACCGGATCGAGCGCTCTCTGTTTCAATCTTCCTACAAGGGGGCAACGGACTTCATCACAAAGTATCTGTGGCCCGAGCCGGCTCTGATCGTCGTCCGTGCTTTGGCAAGATACGGCGTCACGCCGAATGTGATCACGATGCTCAGCCTCATATGCGTCGTCGCCACCTTCTATTGCTTCTGGATCGGCGCGTTCTGGTGGGGCGTCGCATCGGCCTTCATGATGGCCTTTCTCGATACCGTGGACGGCAAGCTTGCGCGGGTCACGCTCACGGCGACGCGGGCCGGCCATCTGTTCGATCACGGCATTGACCTGATTTCCCCGCCCTTCTGGTGGGCGGCGTGGTTTGCGGGGCTCTTGGGCACCAGCCATGCGAGCACGGACGGGTTCCAGACTTGGGGTTGGCCCGCTTTCTGGATCATCATGGCGAATTACTGGCTCGTGCGGGGCGTCGAGGCCCTGTTCGTCAAGACCTTCCGCTTCAACATCCACATCTGGAAGCCGATGGATTTCGCCTTCCGGCTCGTTACGACCCGCCGGAATGTCAACATCACGATCCTGGCTGCCGGTCTTCTGGTCGGACGGCCCGATCTCGGCTTCATTGCCGTCGCGCTATGGAGCATTGCCAGCCTCGTCTATCACGCCTTCCGTTTTTGTCAGGCGCTGCTGCGCAGAACCCACGGCGGACCGATCCAGTCGTTCCTGGCTTGAGCAGTGTGGCCGGCGCGGGGAAACTCAGATTAAAAGAAACCGGCGCTACGCCCGGATGCACATCACCGAAATTCAAGCATAGGCGGCCGTCTAGGCCGCTTTCATGAGCGGCAACTGTCAGGTGAATACTGTTCTCGGACATGCGGTCCGACACCGTCACCGAATTCACGAAATGACCTTGCTAAACAGAGAAAATCATTCACAGACTAGCGCTTGCCTTGCCAACGCAACGCACCTCGCAGAGCCCTTCTGCGAAACCATAACATCTTCCCAACAACTCTTCACCGCAAACCAGCATTGAGCTATCTTTTCACTCTTTGCAAACTTGAGTCCACCGCTACCAACAGCGCTACTCAGAACTTCAGCTGTAGCTGCCGCAATCTCTGGATTTTTTTGACTCTGCGCAAGCTCAAGAAGCCAATCGTGGGATTTGGTTTCCCAATCGGCCTGCTCAGGAAACGATTTCATTTTCGTCGCAATCAATACGTAAAAGGCAAATCTCAATTGCGCTATCGCATTCGAACGAATGGCAAGTGGATAAACCTCCTTGGCAGCTTCAAATGGCTTCCCGGCATGCCATAGCTCATTAGCTGCCTCCAACGAAGACGCCATCGAATGACCAGAGGTCACAATCAAGATAAGCAGAACAGCCAAAAAGTGTCTGTATCTTTTCATACTCAATCCAATTCTATCTATATCTCATGCCGGCATTCCAACGATCCTCGACAACTTGTCCTTGGGCTTCGAGAGTCAAGTTCTCAAAGCTGATACTATCGGGATAACCTTGTGACCCATAGTCATAAACATCAGTGCCTGCTAAGAATGCATCGAAGCGCTCAACGCTGTGCTGCGCAAGATAATCTTCTTTTCCCATTTTTGTCGCTTGCGCAATATGCAGAGCCTCGTGAACAAGCTTCGCCTGCACCCAATCTGGTGCATTTCGGTGACAGTGCATTTAATTGGAGCCTGCGTTTTACAAATGAGACAAGTAGGCAATTGAATGCACTGTCACCGTAATTCAGTAATTCCTGTCACCGTAATTTCCTGTCAGGCGATTACTGTTCTTGTACAGTCTGGCCGCCTCCGCCGTCCGTTTTCTTCTCAAAGCACAGGTTATCTTCCACGCACAGCAGGACGCTTCCCCTCCATGACCTCTCGGGCACCACGAACCAATAGCCTTTGGGTTTACGATTGGCCCGCAAGTTAACCTGAAACGACTTGAATGTGATGCCAGGAGCCCCCTCATAGTAATCTTTATCCCAATATCCAAACTCATCTAGAATCAGAACACCATCTCTTTCCACCCGATGATTGTACGTTCCCCCTGCAATCACCTTGATCGTCTCCTGGGCATTCGCTTCCTTTAGTACGTAAATGCCTGGAAACTCTGACTCCGGAACATGAGTTCCGCAGCTTGCCAACAGAAGCGCACCTGCGGCGGCGGCAAGCAGTCGCTTAAGATCACAAGTCATTAACTAGGTCCGAGAAATTCGAAAATTCGGTGGAGTTGATACCTGTAACCGAAATTACCGTGTCTCATTCAAGGGGTGCAGTCCACCACATCACCGCAATTTCGCAATGCCACTGTAATTCCATTCGGCCTCTCGACTCAAGATGGTGCATGGAATAGGTTTTGCCGAACCCTGAAAGACAGCGCACAAAGGGCATGAGGCAGAGGTTGAGGCGTTCTATTTGCTTGCGCGATGCTTTGCCAAGTATTCATTGGCGAGGATCACTTGAACGGGAATGAAATTGAAAGAGCCCTTCAGCGAGCGGATAAACTCGCGGACGAAGGGGAGTGGAGAGATGCCGTAGCCATCTTCCAGACTTTGGCCGCCGAGGGTAATGCGCATGCGATGGTCAGATTAGGCTGGGCAAGTGATACCGGTTTGGGAGTGCCCGCCGATCCTTCTCAGGCTGAGCATTGGTACAGAAAAGCCGCAGCCTCCCAAAATCTGTGGGCCAGATATCAACTTTCAGAATTCCTGAGAAGGAAAGGTGCTCATAAGGAGGCTCTATCCATTGTTGATGAACTGGCGCACGCTGGATATCTGCCTGCAATATACAGGTTATCGCGATTGCTGGAGGCCGGAATCGCAATTGAGAAGAATTCCGAGCTATCCGCCTACTATCGAGACCATGCCGCCGCCCATGGACATGTTTGGGCGGGCCGCGAAAGGGCGATGGCAATGATAAAGGGACATATGGGCCCTTCTAAAGTCATTCCAGGCTGCCTTTCGCTGGCGGCCGTTCTATGGCGGTCTTTCCAGCTTGTTGCAAGAAACCCTACAGACACTCGGTTACTCAGATAATTCAGATTTCGGTGACAGTTCAGATTTCGTCAGATTTCGGTGACAGTGCATTTAATTGGAATCAGCGTTTTACAAGTGATACTTGTAGACAATTGAATGCACTTTTGTCACTGTAATTTTCTGAGAACGTTTTCATCTGGTCGTGAACGTGAGTCCTTTAATCTCTTCTAGGGATTCAGTCAGTTCGCTCACCAGTTGATCCAGGAATTTGTCTGGGACTTGTCCAATGCCAATATTTTTGTAGAACGCAATTGTGTAGCTACTGGGGCGCTCTGCATTCAGCCCCAGAAGCCTTATTTCTTCCCGCCACATCTCTATTAGAACGCGCTGGCTATCCGGAGTTGTAGGCGCAATTCTAATAGCGAAGCCAAATTTGTCTGCATATCCCCTCAACTTAGCGTATAGCACCTCACTCGCGCCACCAGGAAGCGTGAATTCCACAATGCGAAGGGGCGATGCGGATTCTACTAATTTCGCTTGCACAACTGCAGTCTTTGCTCCGGCTTCAGGTTGAAGAATGCACGCTGCCATCAGCATGAGAAGCCCTTGAATTCTAGTAGCCATGATGTTTCTCGATATTCATCCTCATCTGACTGTCAATGTGACGGAAGATCAGTCGACCTTGCCATTGGTTCATATAGCTGACTCCAGGAATCACATTGTTACCGATTCCGAGTGTCATCATATACTATCCGCCATCTTCCGGGTATTTCGGTGGGTATTTCGGTGACAGTGCATTCAACTGGAATATGCGTTTTACAAGTGACACAAATAGACAGTTGAATGCACTGTGTCCGTAATTCCCTTTCGCGTCATCAACTTTCAGTTTACACGAACCTTTATTACCGATCCAATTTTAGCAACCAGCCTCCTCAAACAGTCATGGCTGACGTAACCACCTTCTACCATTCTTGTTTCAGTGCCGCCCTGCTTGACAATCTCAATTGACATCGACGTTTGGTTATCCCCATTCGTTCTCAGATGAATTCCCTTGAGGTATTTCCAGTCCAATGCACTTCGTACTTCTCTGGTCTCAATCAGCAAAACTTTATCATCGACTTCGAAAGTTAAGGCGCGCGTTTGCCCCCATTCATTCTTGAAGCCGAGGCGAATACTGCCGATACCAGAAGGATCCCAGCAAACATGCTCGTAATAATCCATGGTTGCCGCTACCGATATATCGACGGCTATCAGAAGGAATGATGCAAAAGCATAGAATGTGCAAATTCGCTGACAGTGCATAATTCCGTGTGCTCCCGCTTGGAGAATGCAGTCTGCGGTCAAATTACGCGCGCTGTCGCTGGACCGGCATGCCCATCCACCACCACATCAACGACCGCCGGGCAACATCGATTCAGGTGCTCCGTCATTGAAATCCGACAGTCAAAACCAGGATCATTGCCTGCAGCATCACAGCAAAGATCTTATAGCTCGGTTTTCTCAATCCCACGACTGCTAGGAACAGGAAAGTCAACATGACGCTTGTTCCGATATAGTAATAGGGGCTCCTATAAATGTATCCACCGACTTCACTTCCGAAATGGTAATCATCGGAGTCCAAACCGTAGGAAATTAGAGCGAGCGCTCCAATCAGCGCCGGAAAAAGCCCGATCGCAGTGATGAACGTTGCGCCTAACTCGTTTCTCCATCGCGACAGCCGCATTTGATCCCCAATATCGAAATCTCTTAGAGCGCCGAAACGATTCCAATCGAGCGCTCCGCGCTCTAAATGCGATTGGCAGGACGAGGCCTTAGCAGGAACCAGCCGGCGCTACGTCCGAACATCCACTGCGCGCTTCTTCCGTCCGCCGGCAAGGATCGATGTCACCATGTCGTAGCGCACGAGCGCCTTGCGGCTCTCATAATTGCAGTCGGGATCGTTGAAGCGGAAATTGCGGATGCCGGTTTTCTCCAGGATGGCGTCGAACTGGCGCGCCGTCTCGCCGCCGATCTTCTCGGGATCGTTCCAGGTGCCGTAATAGCCGTCGATCGCCTCGGTCAGGCCGGCCTCCAGAATATCCTCCAGCACGAACAGCTCCGCACCTTCGATATTCATCCTGAGCAGGATAATATCCCGCTTTGGGTCGATCCCCGCCTCCGCCAGATAGTGCGTCAGACGCTTGGCCGGCACTTCGATGGAAGCGCCCGTGCGCTTGCGAATGAGGCTGTCGCCCAGACCGGTCGTGCCGTCGAGGTTGAGGCTCATGGTCGCCGGCTGGCCGGGACCGACGACCGCGATATTCTCCACGGTCACATCGGCGAGCCCCGCCAGGGAGATTTCGGCAAGCCTCGCATAGTCCGGATGCGCTTCGAAACCGACCGCGCGAAACCGGCAGCGGGGCGCAAACCACCCGCTCACCAGGCGAAGCTGGCGGGCGTCCTTGTGGAGGCCCGCATCCAGATAGACGACCTGCGCCTCGCGTGGAATGTCCCTGACAAGCAAGGAAGCGATGCCCAGGCGGCCTATGCGCCGCGCCACCGCCAGGGCCATCATCCCGCCGAGAATCCTGGCGCGCCTGATATGTTTGGACAGTTTCACGTGGCGGGTTTGGTCAGCACGGCCATCAGATAGCTCTTGTGGCCGTTCTGGAACTTGTGGTGCTCTTCATCCCTTTCGCGGGACAGGCCGGCAAATCCCCGCACCAGCCCGCGCAGGAGATAAGGCACATGCCGGTCGATCAAGGCATGCTTGCGCTCGCGCCCGCGCTCGAGCCCACGGACGATGCCGGCCGTGATGTCGGTCATGGTTTCGACGGCATAGCCCATCTTCTCCAGCGCCTGGCGCACCCTGATCATCTTCGCAGCCCTGCGGTAGTCGCCGAAGAGGAATGTCCCGCCCGGCCGCAGCACGCGGTTCACCTCGCTGAGAAAGCGGGGAAAGTCCGGATAGTTGAGAGACGACTCGACATTGATCACGATGTCGAAGCTGTGGTCGGGGAACGGCATGGCCTGCGCGTCACCGGTCTCGAAACGCAGCTGAGCCCCGTTGAACCGGCGCCGGCAGGCCTCGACGGAGGCGGCCGAGAGATCGAGGCCGGTCATCGACCGCGGACCATACTGACGGTCCACATACATCACGCCGCCGCCAAGCCCGCAGCTCACTTCCAGCCCTTCCTTGTCGCGCCAGTCCCGCCGGCTGGCCAGGAGATCATAAAGCTGGATGGGGTAGCGATGGGGCTCGAGATCGGCCGGCAATGCGATCGTATGGGGCGCGTCACCCTCTCCGGCATAGCCATGGTTGAGGAACAGAAGCTCACCCTTGGTATCCATCCGGGCCACGGTGTCATACCACCAGACCATGACCGCACGCTTCAGGCCGCGCGGCAAATGCCGCTTCCAGACATTGAACATGAGTGAGGGTTCCGGGGAATGGTCTATTCAACACGCTGGCATGGGTAGTTGCCGGGCCACTTCTCGCCTGTCAATGGGACCGGACCCAATGGGCATCCCAATCCTTGACCCATGAAGCGTTTCTGACTACGAATCTGCGACAATTGGGTAACAAAGAGATGAAGTTTCCCTGACAGCCGGCGTTCTCCGAACTTGGACCCACGCGATGATTGCGCTCCTACAGAAGCTAATTTGTCGCAAGGACTTCGATGTAACTAAATCCATTTCAAATATCTCGGCCGCAATTGCGTGCCCAAGGGACGACGACAAGGTCATCATTGATTTGCCGATTGATATGTTGGTGATGCACGGGGCCTCTCGTTACTCCGGGGGATGGCATCCCTTTGTGGCGGCGCTTTCGGAAGGCCCTAACGTGCTTGAAGCATACTACCGCCGGGTACGCCCCCATAGTTTTGAAGAGTTCTATTATCTTGGGCAAGACGGCGAGTTGCCTCCATGGGCGCTGCCATGGGTGATCACCAAACCACCAACCGGAGAGGGGTTGGGTCTTGAGCATGGTATTTCATACTATGGGCCGGCCAGCGCCGAGAAAGTAAGGGTTGAATATGAGCGCCTCCTCTCGGTAACAGCGAGCATCCGAGACAATGGATTTCTCCGTCGCCATCGCATTCGAGGATTTTTCCTTAAACTGGACGACAGCTATAGATTTTTCGTGAGAGGAGGAAAGCATCGGACGGCAGCCTTGACTTTCCTCGGAGGCGACAGGATACCGGCTCAATTCTGCTCGGGATGGCCAAGATTGATTGACCACGACGATGCCGACAACTGGCCGATGGTTCGTAACAAGCTCATCTCCAAGCAGGTTGCACAGGCGGGATTTCGACGCTATTTCGAGTTCAACGGTACGCAGCATTTAGGGAAGAAAACCTGTGGCGTTTGAAGTCTTGCAGCGGCGATATACGGGCGACTCCGCAAGCGGTTACGAAGACAGCCGGCGCGATAGCCGGCGATGGAAAGCGGAGAATGACGCCTTCTCCAAGATGATCCGGGAGGTGGCCCCCAATAGCGTTCTTGACTGTCCATTCGGTACTGGTCGATGGGTTGACTGGTACAAGGAACTACCGGGGCCGATCGTCGCGATTGACCTGTCATCCGACATGCTCGAGCAGGCTCGACGCAAAACAGGCGGGGACGCAAGATACAGGCTCGTGGTTGGAGATATCTTCACTTACGACTTTGCGCAGCATAGGGATGAAATTGACCTTGTCGTCTGTGTCCGCTTTCTGAACTGGGTGCGCTGGCGTGACGCCAAAAGGGCTATCGAACGACTTAGCGGAATCAATTCCACCCATTTGATTGTCGGCGCGACCGTATTTGACGGCACCCTTTGGACCAGGATGCGTCAGCGGGCTAACGTGTGGTATCGCAGCATCAAGGCCAAGCTTTCCGGCCGGGCAATGAACCATGTTCATGATCGATCAGCTCTGATCAGGGCATTTGAGGAACATGGTTGGCAAGTCATCTCACAACAGCGAACGTTTGAACGCTCGTTCGGCGTCAATGACCTTTATTGCCTTCAGCGAGCACGGCGATAAGCCGTCTTACGTGGCGGAACCCACTTCGGGGATCAGGAAACGTCAGATCTTCAGCCTTCGCCCGTAGCGCTCGACGGGCGGGCCTTCCAGGAACACCGTGCCGCGCAAGGGCGCCCGGACCCGCGTCGCCACCGGCTTCGGCGCGATGAGCGGGCAGTTCACCGCATATTCGCCGAAGGCATCGGCGCCGTGGCTGTTGATGTCATGCAAGGGGCCGGCAAAGCCGCCGAGCGTCGGGCTTGGCCGTCGCGCATAGCGCCTGAGCCGCGACAGACCGAGCATGACACGCTTGGTGCGGTTGAATCGCATGAGCGGCAGAAGGGCGCGCGTGGCATTGATGCGCTCCGCCGGGCCCTGCTGCGCGCCGACCCGGATGGGCTTCACGCCGAGGCCCATGAGCGTCAAGGCGCGGGTTCGCCCGGCCGCACCCCATTCGCGCAGCTTCACATCATGCGGGAAATAATGCTCGCCATAGTGGAAGGCGGCTTCGCGCCCGATGGCCGCAAGGGCTGGCGCGACCAGAAACCTTTCCGGCTGCAATTCGGGCAGCGCCTCGCGCACGATCTCCTCCGCCCCCTGGCCGCTCGTCTCATGGTAGTCGACCGCCGTCACCCGCCCGCCATCGTGCTGCAGGAACCAGATCGCCGTATAGTCATCGATGCCGATGTCCCAGGCCGTCGCAACCGGCCTATGCGGATCATGCGGGAAATCGCCGATGCGGCCCTCGCGCTCGGCTTCAGCGATGAGGCGCGCATAATAGGAGGCCTCGCTGACCATCTCGTAATTGCCGCCCCAGACATGGCCGGCCATTTCAGGGTCGCTCGCATAATCGGAATCCCTCTCGGCCGCCAGCACTTCGGGAAACCAGGGATTGTCGAGCCAGGTGACGGCGGCGAGGACGGCATCGCCGCGCGCAGCGCCGCCGCGAAAGAACCGGTCCACCGCATCCGTCTCATGGCGCGGATTCCAGCTGAACCACAATTCCGATCCCGCCTTGCGGATGGTCGGGCGCAACAGGCGTAGCGAGGTTTCGGAGAGGTTCTGCGCTTCCTCCACCCAGGCGATGTCATAGCCTTCGAGCGACTTGATGTTCTCGGAATTGAAGGACTGCATGCCCTTGAAGATGATGAGCGAGCCGTTTCGTCCGCGAATCTCCGATTCCAGCACGTTGAACTTAGGCCCCAGGCCGAACTTGGCGATCTTGTCGATGAGGAGCTGGCGCACCGATTCCCGGATCGAGTTCTGCACTTCGCGGATGCAGACGGCCCGTAGCCGGGCGCTGCTGCAACGTGTGATGAGCTGCTCGGCGAAGAAATGCGACTTGGCGCTCCCTCTTCCGCCATAGGCGCCCTTGTAGCGCTTGGGCTGGAGCAGCGGCTGGAAGGCGCGGGGAACCTCAAGCCTCTTAGGGATCGACAATGTGGACCTCGAATTCGGGTTCCGGGGAAGCGCCGCCATCGCCACGTTCCTGCTTCTGCGCATCGTCCGCCGGCGGCGCGCTGGCGGAGAAATCGGGCAGGATCTTCTTCAGCAGGCCGAAGCCGATATCGACCTGGACCGGGCTGAGCTCGACCTTGCCGCGCATGCAATCGAGGAAGATGTCGAGGACGCCGCTGTCGGCAATCTTCTGGCGGTCCGCCGCGATCCGCTCGGCATTGCGCAGGGGGCGGGAAGGCGATGCAAGCGGGACGGGCGGCAACATGGCGGATGATGCCGGCGGCGCCTGGACGGGCGGAGGCGATTGTCCTGCCGGATCGGGTGCCTGCATGGGCGGCGGGCCGTCTTGCGCCATCGGTTTCGCGTGGCGATGGCCCGTCTCGGTGAGGAAGGTCGGAACCGCGGAATTCCGGCCCTTGAATCGATGGGCGATCATGATGCACCGTGATGTTGGGATGGGAGGGAAGGATGAGGTAGGCCTGGTTTGAGGAGGCCGGTCGCAGCCTGCGGTTTGAGCGCAGGCGGGTTCAGAATCGCAACGCCCGCGGGTTTGAGCCGCGGGCGTGACTTCTCCGATCCTGATATTTCCCAAATCTCATGCTTTGGTCCGCAAAGTCAAGCCTCGTCAGGACATGTCGCGCAAGAACATCCCTGTCCGGCTTTCATTGCCAATTCCGGTCTCAGCCTCGGCTTCCGGCTCGGGCCCCGTTTCCCTGAGCTGATCCGCAATTGTCCGGGCGCGCCTGCGGATGGCATCGACCACCTGAGCGAGCAACGGATGGCCGCCCGCCGGCATGCCGGCCACGTCATCGGCGGTGGCGGCGACATGCGCGTCCGCCGCTTCCGCGAGCATCGCGACGCGGAGCAGAACCTGCCTCGGATTGAGCCCGCATTCGACGGCGAAGCGGCGCCAGTGCCGCCCCTTCAGATGCTCGCCCCGGCTCTTCCCGGCGATCTTCTGGGCGAGATTCTTCGTGACGTTCTCCCAGACTTCGCCGCACATGACGTCATAGATTGGCGCCAGCGTCATTCCGGATGCCCTGATCATCAGCGCATAATTCTTCGCATGCGCATCCGTGTTGCAGGCGATGACATTGAAGACCAGCATGTCGAGGAGCCGCACGATATCCGAAGCCGGCGCCAGACGTCTCACCGCCTCGAACATGTCCTTGAGGGCCGGCCCACGGATGCCCGTCCGATTTGCTTCATATTTGGCGGTGGGCGGCTTGCCGAGCGCCTGGCAGAAATCCTCCTGATGCAGGCGGCGCCAGCGGCCGTCGATTTCCCGGCGATCATAGCGCCTGACCAGCAGATAGCTGCGCTTTCCGGCAGCGCCGGTCGTCACGTCGGCGGCCGGCAACCCCATCCGCCGGGCAAGGGTGAGGCACAAGGCCTCGTTCTGCACGCTGCCCCAAAGCCGCGGAATATCCGGCTTGAGTATATGGGTCGAGGGAGATCCGTCGAGCGGAAGGCACAGGCGTCCGTCGATGCCGACGGCGACGGCCATCTTGCTCTGGGCGCCGGCGAGAGACATCGACACGCCCTCCTCGCCGACGAGAAACGGCTTCCGCGGCAACTCCTCGATGATGCGTTCGAGATCGGCCGCCTTGTCGATCGGGCGCCAGCTGCCGGGCGATGATGTTCCGGGACGGCCGATCGACAGGGCGCCCGCCGTGTCGCGGCCGATCTCGGCGAGGATGCCGATCACGTCGGAAGGCGCCAGCCCGAGAAATTGGCCCACCGCCTGCAGATTGCCGCTCTCGGGCAGCAGGTTTGCCGCCCAGGGAAGAAACACGGCCGGCCCTGCCCGCCTTTCGTCCAGCGGCATGGAGGCCGAGATGGGAAATGCGCCCTGTGTCGTGAGCCAGGACGGATCATAGGTGAAGCCGGCGCCATCGGCACCGATATCGATCAGCCCGACCAGCCGCTGCTCATAATAGACCGGAAGGGTCATGGCGCTGGCCCCCTCAGGATGACGGTGGCGGCAAGTCGTCGGCCGGCGGCACGTGTGCGGGCGCCTTTCCGAGGAGGTCGATGAGGCTGAGACCCAGGGCTTCGGCGACCAGAAGGCTCAGGCCCAGCCGGCAGGATGGCTTGCCGGCCTCGAGGTCGATGAGGAATCTGCGGCCCACACCGGTTGCCAAGGCAAGCTCGTCCTGCGTCATTCGGGCAACCGTCCGGCGCTTGCGGATCCCGGCGCCGAACTGCGCCGAGAGAGTGCGGGCTCTATTTTCGAGATCGGTCGAGAGGGTCATGGTCATGTCCTATGTTCCCGATCGGGTACATATCATGCCTCCACCCGGATAATCAAGAGATTTGTTCCCGATCGGGTACATTCTGCATGAAAAACGGCCTCAAGGTAAAATAAAGTACCCGATCGGGAACACAGATGCGGGCTGCTTCACGAAATCAACGCCCGAGCAGCGCCGCGCTCATCGTGCTCGAAAGCCTCCGCAAAGCTCTCGACTTCCACTTCCGTCATGCCGATTGCCCGCCCTTCCTCGCGCCACAGTGCAACGGCGCCCTCCACTTCCGCGAGGATCACGCGGGCCCGATCGCGCGAGAGGCGAAAATAGGCAATGACGGACATGAGAGCATCGACCGTAGCCTCGGGACCAACCCCCTCGGAAATCCACGTCTTCAATTCCCGAACCCGGTCGGGAAAGGGATTGACATCGAAGGCCGGCGCCAAACGCCATTGGCCACGATCAACATGGAGAAAGCCGTGATTGCGCAGGTGGTCATCGACATTGGTGATCAGCACAGAGAACGCCATCCGCCGCCACAGCTCTTCGATGTCGGCAGTCGCCCGGCTGCCATATCGCCGAAGCGCGTCGGCGATCTCGGCATAGCTGTGCTCGTCCGGATCCGCCGGCTCGGCGCCGAGCATCGTGGCCGCCGAGACATACATCAACCGTCCACCGGCGGTCCGATCGAAACGCCGGATCAGCGCGACCGGCCGGCCGTCGCTCTCCACAAGGCGCGCTTCGGCAGCGTCGATGCCTGCGCGGCGCGCCAGGCGCAAAGCGAGCACCTCGCCCTTCGTCACCGGCCGTTCATCCGTCACGCTTGGAAACTTGCCGATCGCAAGCCAGCCATCATCGTCAACGACGCTGCATTTCGGCCTCAGTCCGCCCAGTGATGTGCCGCGCCCCCGCAAATAGGCAAGGTCCGCCGCAGTTTCGGCGTTCATCTCGACAGCCCGCGTGGCGGCGGCCAATTGCGCGAGCTCGATAAGCGGAGGTGTTGTCCGGCGCCCCTCCTCGGCCGCGCGCTGGTAGTGTCCGTTCTCGTCCTTGAGGCGCAGCGCGCCGACACGGCTCACATCATCGACGGCGAGCAGGTAATCCATCGAATTGAGCGGCCTCGCATCGACCGGACGACCGGCACGGCGCGCCTCCTGCCTTCGCCTGGCATGATCGCGCTGGATGACCCGGCGCCCCCAGCCGTCGGGCTCCGTATCGGCAATCGCCGCGTGGAAGACCGAGCCATCCCCGCCTTTTCGATGAAACTGCGGACCGCTCGCCAGCGGCAGGCCAGGCTCGATCGAAAAGCGGTCGGACGATCGAAGCCAGTCGGCGGCATATTCAAACGATGCGCTCTGGCGAGCCCCCTGCTCTTCGTAGCGCAGCACGCCCAGATGCCGGCCTTCCTCGCCGAGATCGATGGCGATGGTTCGTCTCATAGGGGCTGAGGCTGCTTGCGGATGCGGATGCGCCTGGGCAGGCGTTCGGCGTCGAGCAGCAATCCCTGGTCGTCGTGGCGGGCGTCGGCGATCTCGCCCAGCGCGGCATCAAACCCGAGGACGAACAAGGCCATCGCATAGGCGCCCATCGCGACCGTGGGATCGCCTTTCTCGATCCTGAGATAGGTGCTCTTCGCGACACCGAGCCGCTCGGCCATCATCAGCGTCGTCAGTCTGCGCTTCCTGCGTGCAAGGGCGATATCCGCGCCGAGCTTGCCAAGCCCGCGCCTTACCTTCGGGGGAAGAGTATCGATAACTGTCGAGCGCATTAGGGTCTAATATAACGATCCAAATCAGACATACTATCTTATATATAAGACCTTAATGGAAACCCCAAGCAAATCCGAGAATTGGAGATTACAGGTCACCAAGCCGGCACCTAAGTTAATGAAAATCAGCAAAACGGCAATAAATTAATCATTATTCAGAGAGGGGAATCGACTTTCAGAGCAAATCTGGTTATCGTTTTTCAGGAAAAATCGGGCAAATATCGAACTTTTCAGATTGAGTTACAGATTTTCAGATGCCCATGCCATTGCAGATCCCAGCCAACCTCCCGGAAATTGCCGGAGAAACCATGCCCGTGGCAGCGCGGCCGGCAGGCTATGCGGCCCTCATTGCGGCCTTCGGCCTGCAGGTGCCGGCGCCCGATGCGCTTGTCGCCATCGGCGAAAAGCACACGATGCGGCAAGACGGTAGGTGGCGCATCCTCACGCCGCGATACCGGCCGGACGATACGATCAGCGCTCACCTGGATTTCGCCCTGCGCCATGAGGCTGTCGATCTGGGAATCCTCAATGCCCTTTTCACCGCTATCCCTAAGGGGGCGATCGAAGAGTGGGTAAAGGCGGAGCCGACCGGACAGCATGCCAGGCGCGCCTGGTTTCTTTATGAATGGCTGACCGGGCAGAGGCTCGCGCTGCCGGATGCTCCCAAGGCCCCCTATATCGGCGCCCTGGATGAGCAGCGTCAGTTTGCGGTCAGAGGCGAAACCGTCACCCGCTACCGCATCCGCAACAACCTGCCGGGCACGCCCGATTTCTGTCCGCTGGTCCGGCGCACGGACCATCTGACGGCCGTAACGGGCGCTGTTCTGGCAGAGGAAGCGCGCAAGGTCGTGCACCGCACCGCGCCGGACCTGATGGCCAGGGCCGCCGCCTTTCTTCTGCTGCAAGATTCCAAGGCATCCTATGTGATCGAGGGAGAACACCCGCCGCAGGATCGCATTCAGCGCTGGGGGCAGGCGATCGGCGAGGCCGGGCAACGTCCTCTCACGGCCGATGAGCTCCTGCGCCTGCAACGCATCGTCATCGGCAAGGCGCGATTCATGCATTTCGGGTGGCGCGCGGAAGGCGGCTTCGTCGGCACGCGCGATCGCGACACGAATGCGCCCATTCCCGATCATGTCAGCGCGCGGCCCGAGGATATTGCAGGCCTGATCGACGGGTTGATAGCCTATGCCGAAAGGGCGGAAAAAGGCGGGCTCGACCCTGTCACCGCCGCAGCCGCGGTCGCCTTCGGGTTCGTCTTCATTCATCCCTTCGAGGACGGCAATGGCAGGATTCACCGCTGGCTTGTCCACCACATGCTCTCGCGCAGCGGATTCAATCCGCCCGGCATGATATTCCCGGTTTCCGCGGTCTTTCTGCAACAGATCGGTCGCTACAGGGAAGTTCTCGAGCACTACTCTCATCCGCGCCTCCTGCTGACGCAGTGGGAGACGACGCCGACGCTGAATGTCCGCGTGCTCAACCGGACAGGCGATCTGTTTCGCTTCTTCGATGCGACGTCGCAGGCGGAGTTCCTGGCGGACAGCGTCGCGCACACCATCCGCAAGACATTGCCGGATGAGGTCGAGTATCTCCGCCGCTATGACCAGGCCAGGCAGCGCATCGGCGCATTCATCGAGATGCCCGATGCGACCTTCGATCTGATGATGGGCTTCCTTCGCCAGAATGGCGGCGCCTTCTCGCAGAGGGCGCGTTCGAAGGAATTTGCGGAACTGACTGAAGAGGAGGTGGCAGCTATCGAAAGCATCTATCGGGAGCTTCTGTCAGATCATGATGGGGCGAGCAGCGGCGGACTCGATGACCATGACGCCCGGAGTTGAATGCACTGGCACGCCTTCGTTTCAAAATAGACACAAGATAACAATTAAATGCACTGTCACCGAAACTTGAAGCCAACAATTAAATGCACTGTCACCGAAACGCGAAACGTTGATCAATTGAATGCACTGTCACTGAAAATCCGCTGTCAGGCAGAAAATCCACTTATCGGACTGTCAAGATTCTCCAGGCCAGCTCTTACCTTAAGACCGAATAAACTTTATCCTTGATTCAAACCTACTCAGTATATTGCTCAAACAATCCGTGCTCACATAGCCACCTTCAAATATTTTGATATCGCCGTTTTGTTTTGCGTATTCAACCGACAAAAATATTTCGTCGCTGTTTTTGCTCGAACGAAGATGTATGGCCTTCGTATCCCGCCAGTCCAAAACACCTCGCAACTCCCTTGCTTCAATCAATAAAGCCTTTATTTCGCCCGTGAAGGTTATGGTCCGTGTTTCACCAGATTGACTCTTAAATATAACAATCACCCGATCAAACTCAGAGTTGCTTCTGCAAGAGTATTCATGGAAATTCATGCCATTCTCCATTGGCCCGACACCTACAAGTGGTAGGAGCGCTGCGAACAACCATATTTTCTCCACCTGAGCCTCCTACCCACTTTTTGGCAAACAGCCTCTTCTACCCTGTTCCCTTGGAGTTACGGGCATCTTAGTGATGCGTCATCAAAGCACTCACCGCTTCTTAAGTCATAACAGATTATAACATAGAAAGCGGCAGCCACCATGACTGTCGGCATTCGTCTGCGAATAGGCCTTCAATTAGCATTTTTTGTCCCGGCCATGCCCGAGTGGTTTCACTTAGATCCAGTGAATTCGCGATATAGTGTCGTCGGACGCGCTTCAACTCCTTTACCCCCGATCGAATAACCAGCAGCACCGATGACCTGCTGAGTAAATGTGCCACACATGCACTTGATACTATATGGTTTGTTCCATCCCGTAACGACATTCATGGCGTCGTCATATTGACTAGCCGAGACCGTAAACCTTCTGTAGGCGAAAACGCCACCTCTAGGATCTTTACCTGTGGCCATCCATTCGTAGAAGTCTGGCAAATATCCCGTGACGGTTTTTTCATTTAAGACGTGCCCTTTGAGATCGCCGCCAGTACCGAAGGTCAACGCGTTACTCACATCCCATTCCACATCCGGCCAGAAGCCATAGCCTGATTGACCGCCATTACCGTCCTCGAAGACAACAAACGCATGCCCGATTGGGTCTGCCCCAGGACCGAGATGAACAACGGCATAAATCGTCTTTTGCTTGTAGGCTATACTCTCTCCATTCCACATTTGAGCGAAAGCCGCGGTGATCGCCGCATTAGCGAACTTACCACCGGTGAGAACTGATGCAGTGCCACCAGCGACTGCTGTGGTCGCTATTCTTCCAATTGCACCTTGCAGATTGCCATCACCAGATGGGCCAAACACGCCTTCCGACATAACACCAGCAGCAGCGCCAGCAGCATTGGCGACAAATCCATCCATGAATGAACCACCTTGGACCATGGACAGAGCGCCGCCAACGACACCATGAATTACACTCTTGACGACAGCAAAGGCGGCACGTGCGCCATTCATGACCCCCTCAGCTACGCCCATGACTCCTGCGAGCCCGTGGGTAATGTTGCCAACACCGCTCCATATCCCAGCACTTGCGACAGTGAACGCCATGGCTTGCAAGGCGTCACCTATGCTCCCGCCGCTAAGGATTGTGAGCGCTCCAGTGACGCCTGCACATATCGCAACCCCGACCGGTCCGGTCCCTCCACATCCTATGATCTGTATCGCCGCTCTGATGAGCGGTATCTTGAGTATCGCCTTGAATGCGGAGGCAATCGCATTGAACACCTTCGATATGAAGTTGCCGATGGCCTTGAAGATCGAGCCAAAGAAGAAGCCGGTCGGGTCGGTCATCGACAGCGGGTTGTTCAGCACATAGGTGTAGCGGTTGAGGCTCTGGCTGTTGGAGAGGTCCTGAACCATGGGATCGGCCGAGATGAA
This sequence comes from Taklimakanibacter lacteus, assembly GCA_003576695.1. Lineage (GTDB taxonomy): Bacteria > Pseudomonadota > Alphaproteobacteria > Rhizobiales > Aestuariivirgaceae > Taklimakanibacter > Taklimakanibacter lacteus. The sequence continues at coordinate 93,886 of QOZQ01000012.1, read as the reverse complement.
CCTTCCGATCTCCGGGTCATAGACGCGCCCGTTCATATGGACGAGGCCCACCGTGTCGATCTGCTCATGCCCGGTGAAGCCCCTGGTGGTGATGAGGCTGGTGAAGACGTAAGGATTGGACATCGCCATCCAGGTCGTCTCGCGGCGCTTGCCCCAGGCATCGAAGCTCATCTTCTGGATGAGGGCGCCTGTCTCGTCGGTCAAAGCATCGATCGATCCTAAGTGATCGTCCAAGACATAGGCGGTGGTCTTCGTCGTCGTGCCCATCGCCGTGCGCTCGGTGATGATGGCGAAGTCGCCAATGTAATGCTTGGTCTCGAGCGAGGCGTCGGGCTTCTCGATCTTCTCATAGGCCTTGCCGCCGATATACCAAGTGGTGGTGATGCCGGAGCTGTCGGCATCCACCCGCTTGGTGCGGGATCTTTCCGGTCCATAGGTGAAGGTGACGGTGGCAGAGCCCCGGGTGATGCTGGTCACCATGTCGGAGGCGCCATAGGCGATGCTGCGCCCGTCGCCCGAGGTCATGTTGCCATTGGCGTCATAGCAATAGGTGGCGTTCTTCTCGCCCGCCACCGTGGTGACGGCATGCCGGCCGGGGATGACGCTGCCGCCGCAGGCCGTGTGGGCCTCGCCATAGGTATAGGCGCCGATATCGGACTTGGACGTGATATTGCCCAGCGTGTCATAGACGACGGTGACGGAGGAGCTCCAGGCGCCCGAGCCGGATTGCGTTGTGTCGCTCCGGGTCAGCCGGTTGAGATCGTCATAGGTGATGGTCTCGATCAGCGGATTGGAGCCGAACTCGCCATCCGCCCGCTTGGTGAGGTTGCCCAGCTTGTTGAAGGTGTAGGTGAGGTTCTGGATCAGCGTGCCGGACGCGTTCTCGCTGGCGATCGATTTGAGCCAGCCCCTCTGCGCGTCATAGGCCTTGGTGGTGGTGACGCCATTGCCGAGCTGGAACTGGGTGATGTTGCCCCTGGCATCATCGGCCTGGGCGGTCCAGTAGGGGGCGAGCGTCGCCGGGTTGATGACCTGGGTCAGATAGCCTTGCGCGTTATAGACATTCTGGACCGAGAGGCCCGAGGGATAGGTGACCGAGAGCGGGCGTGAGCCCGCATCATAGGCGGTCGACATCACATAGGGGGTGCCCTCGATCGTCTCGGTGACGTCCTTGCCGCGCAGGAGAGCGTCATAGGTGTAAGACGCCGAATAGCCGGGCATCGACACCGAGGCGAGCTTGCCCTTGGCGACCCCTCCCCCGCTTCCCATCGGGGCCGTGTCATAGGCCCAGCTCGCCGTGCGGTCTCCCGGATTGGCGGCTAAGGCATCATCGATCCGGGTCAGCATGCGGCCCAGAAGGTCATAGGTCATCACCGTGACCTGGCCCCTGGCATCGGTCTGGGACGCGATCTGCCCCAGGGCATTGTAGCTATAGGTCCAGGTGCCTTTGTCGGGATCGGTGTCGGAGATCTTGTTGCCGCGGATATCGTATTGGAACGAGCTTGCCGTTCCCGCCTCGCCATCGATGCCATAGGAGGTCATCTGGCCGATCGCGTCATAGGCATAGACCACCGCGGTGCCGAGATCGTCCACCACCCTTAACTCCCGGCCCATCGCGTCCCTGGTGACGCTCTTGGTCTGGCTGAGCTCATTGGTGCTGGTCTCGGTGAGGCCGTTATAGGCGACCGACTGGGTGCCGGTGTCGGGCCTTGTCGTCAGGACCGGGCGGTCCAGCAGGTCATACTGAATCGTCGTCCAGTAGATGGTGACCGCTCCTTCAAAGAAGGGCTCCGACTTCTGCGCCGTGTGGCCTTGCGCATCATAGACCGTGTCGGCATGCACTTCCGTGCCATTGAGCGAGAGCGTGCTCTTCCTCACCTCGCGATAGAGCTTGTCCTGATAGACCGTCTGGGTGGGGGCGACGATGGTGTTGTCGGACCCCCAGGTCCTGGTGACGAGCTTCAGGATCGCATTGGCGGGGCATGCGACCCCGCCGCCGCAGCGGAAGCGCTCCGTCGTCGTATAGGTGCCATCCGCCCGGTTCTCGCGCATCGGCCGGCCGAAGGCATCCTGCGCCGGCCAGTTGGTGGTGAGGTTGTTGGGGCCGGTGGTCGACGTCACCACGCCCGTCACCGGGTCATAATTGGTCGTCTGGCCCTGGCTTAAGGGATTGGTCTCGGAGGTCTTGTAGCGGCCGCGGGCATCATAGGTGTAGGTCGTGACCCGTGACGTGGCCGTCACATCGGCCAACGCCGGGCTGGCGGAGAAGAGCGATGCCCAGATGAGCGCCGCCCCGGCGAGCGCCGCGATTGTTCCGGCCGGCCTGAGCCTGCGACGCAAAAGACCAGCCAGCCGCCCGCGCAGCCCAACAATGAGAGCCATCTCTCGTCCCCCGAGATTGAGTGAAGTCGCCCCGTCCCGCATCATCATGGCTATGGCGCCCGGATGCTGGCGGCATTCTCAGCTCCCCAGGTCTCGGTCAGCGACGTGACCGCCCCGAAGCCGTTATAGCCATAGGTCTTGGTGTGGAAGAGCGGGCTGCCCGGCTCGACCGTCTCCGAGGTGATGAGCCCGGTTCCCGCATCATAGGTGAAGGACGAGGTCCGCGTGATCGACGGCTTGCCCGTCTCCTGGTGCAGCACCGAAGCCCCTGTCAGTCGGCCCAGACGCCAGTTCGCCGCATCATGCGTGTAGCTGTTGGTCGTCGTCTTGGTGTAGGTGATCGACCCGCCCGGATCGACCGTCGCCACCGTCACCTGGCGCGGGAAGCCGTAATTGGCGAAGTAGTTCCCGGCCCCATCATCATAGGCCGTCGTCTCCGTCACCGTGCCCAGAAGCGTGCCGTTGAGGTCTTTCCTGACCGTCGTGCTCGAGGGCGAGTAGCGGAACTTCAACGGCGTGCCATCGACCGTGGTGCCCGAGGCGGAAGCCCAGGTGATCGTCTGCTCCGACAAGGTCACATTGTAAGGTGCCGGCGCCAGCGTCTTGCTCGAGGTGAGCATCCCCTGCCGGTCATTGGCCCAATCCTGGCTGTAGACCGACTCGGTCACGATGTTCTTCGCCGCATCGGTGATCTTCGTCTTGGCAAAGCCCAGATTGCCGATGTCGTTCGCATGCGTGCGCAGCGCTTCATATTTGTAAGTCTGGCTGTTCTCAGCCCCGATGCCGTTATCGGCCCGAACCTCCGACACCACATAGCGCGGCGCGATCACCTCCTGCACCGGATAGGTCGAGCCCGTGCCCTTCGTGTAGACCGTCGTATCCGTCAAAGGCTTGTAGGCAAGCTTCGTCGACAGGCCCAGGCCGTTCGTCACACCGACAAGCTGGTCAGGGAACTTCCAGGAAGAGAGAAAGAACCTGTCATTGGCATTCGCCTTCGCCCGGCCATGCGCTTCCGCATAATAGAGATAAAGATCGAGCAGACCATCGCCATTGAAGTCGCCGGTCACTTTGATGTCGAGATCGTAATCCCCCGACCCGCCGATGCCGGGCGCGCCTGCCAGGCTGACCTTTTGAAAATGCCCATCGCCCAAGCTCTTCACGATGTAATCATTGGCGTTACCGTCCGATTGCGGCGGATTCCCCTCCTGCGTCCGCATCAGATAGTGGTCGGTCAGGCCGTCGCCCGTGAAGTCACCCGAGGCCGCAAGCCGGTATTCATCCGGAACCTGTGATCCGCCCGAAAGCCCGGTGACGACTTCGAATGTGAAATCGCCCTTCGAGATCCAGGTGGCATCCTGGAGATTGCCCAACCCCTGCCCCTCGGCATCCATCGTGAAGACATAGAAGTCGGTCAGGCCGTCACCATTGTAGTCGCCGGAACTGCCGATGCCTTTGCCATTCGCCACGCTCTGCGCGGCAGGCAAGGTCACATCCTGGAATGTCAGGGTGCCTGTGCTCCCATTGGGAGCCCACTTGGCAATCCAGAAATGATCGGCGGTACTGGCGGCAGCCTTGCGCAGCTTCTTGTCGGACCGGAACACATACATGTCGGTGAGGCCATCACCGTTGAAGTCGCCTGTCGTCGGAATTGCGTAATTGTCATAATTGGCGATATTGATGCCGGCGGCTGTGTTGATGACAACCTTCTGCAGCGCGCCGGTCGGCTGACCCATCAGCACATAGGGCAACTGCCCCGTGGTCTTGATCTGATAGCTGCCTCCATCGGTGCGCATCAGAAACAGGTCCATCAGCCCATCGGCGTTGAAGTCGCCCGAGGCCAGAATCTTGGTCGAATCAACCGCGCTATTGGCTGTAGTCAGCGTCACGCGAGTGAAGGTGCCGTTGCCATTGCTGATCGCGACGAAGTCGGCGCTTGACCCCGATTTCTGACCATCTTGCTGGGCGCGATAACTGTAGAAATCGGTCAGCCCATCGCCGTTGAAATCACCCGAAGCGGCAACGATGTTGTAGGTCGGCAAACTGTCCGCAACCGGGATGACAACTTCCTGGAATGTTCCGGTGGATGTCGTGAGCCATACCCTGTCAGGGAGAGCAGGAATAAAGGGCGGCCAGCCATTATACTTCCTGCCATCCTCGTCGGCTCGAAAGAGATAAATATCCGTCAGCCCGTCGCCATTGAAATCACCCGAGGCGCCAACGGTAAAAAACTCAAGCGCCGAGTGGATGCCCTGAGTGCCGGTCAGGATCGATGTCGTGAGGCCTGCCTGTCCGTCCTGCGACCACTGGAACGTGGTGGCCGGGAAGCAGTCGAGACTGCTCGTCGCCGTGTCGGTGGCGCATTCCGTGACGCTGACCAGGCGCGACCGGCCGCTCAAGGGCGGCGTCGTCTCATAGGCGAGCTGATAGTCGCGATAGAGGGTGCTGTCGGCATAGACCTTGATATTGGTCAGCCGCTGGTCGAGCACCATCTTCGACCCCGCCTGCCAGCTCCGCATCACATCGCCACGCGCCGCATAGATGAACTCGACATGGTTATAGGGAGCAAGGCCCTGCGCGTCGTTGCCGGTATAGTCGATGCGCGCAATGCGATAGCCACCATTGGTCGTGTCTTCGGTGTAGGTGAAAGTCTCATAGTTCCCGACCGTGTCCGAGAGCTTGTTGATCGCCCAGACGAAGACATCGCTGCGCCCCAGCGCCTCGATCCGCGAATCGGCCGTATTGCCGAACTCCATGATCTCGCCGCTCTTGCGCCAGATTTTGAACCATTGCGGCCCGGAGCCGGCGGCGCCATAGGACACGATGCGGGAGAACTCGTCCTGGGTGGTGCGGTATTCGGTGCCATCGGCGCCATAGGTGCCCGACACCGGCACAAGGCGCTGCCCGTTCAGGCAGTATTTGTCATTGGCGTCATAATCGACCGGATCGATGCCCGGCGAGCCAGCTGCTGTGCCATCGAGATTATACGAGGTGGGGCAGCGGCCGATGGCCGAGAGCCCGCCGATCGACCAGCCCATGCCGGCCGGCCCATTGCCGGCAAGGCTGTCATATTGCAGCGTGATCTTGGGCTGGAGACCAGTGGTGCCGGCCGGCACCGCGATCGGGATCGAATAGCTCGCCGATCCCGAAGGCGAAACGCCTAACTCCCCGGCCGTGGCGCCGACAAGCTCCGCGGCCCGGGGCTGAAGTGAAGGACAGGCAATCTGCGCCGTCGCAATCGCCAGAAAACCCACAGCCCACCGGCGCAAGCCACCACGAGCGACGCCCTGAGATGCCATCGCTCCGGCAATTCCACACAAATCAAGCGCAAAAACACCCAGCCGCCGCATCATAGCCGCCCCCGATCAAGCTGTTGCAACAGGCAAACTGACTCAACTCAAACTTGATTCGCAAGAGTCAAGTTACAAACTGGAAAGCATTCGAGGCTTGTCCGTTGTTTCCTAGAAACTGGAGAGGAATTCGGCTCACGGGCCAATCGGGATTCGCACTTCCCCGAAAGGACTTAACCGGCAAAAGCTCCCCGGGCCTCACTCCACCATCAGGGTCTCGGTCTGGCAGAGGCCGACATCAGGCCGCTCGATTCCGGTGCTGTCCGAGAACTCGATCGCAAGCGTGTAGACGCACCAGCCCGTCTCGGAGGCGACGGCAAGCTGGCCGCCGCTGAAGGCGTTGGTCGTCGAAGGCGTCGCCTCGTCTTTGGGCGTGGCGTAGATCGCCGAAATCGTCTTGCCGGAGACATTGCTGATCCTGACGGCAAGCGCTGCCGCATCCGCTTTGCTGTTGCCGCAAGCATCCTCATGCCGGCTTATATCTCAACCCTGCTCCTGGTTGCTGTCCTGCTGCCCCATCGCCGGAATCGAAGCACGCCGGCAGATCATACCCGATTCGATGAATCGGCTCCTGGCCATTCCCGTCCATGTCATTATTGAAACAGGCTTCCGGTCCGGGCTGCCGAATGGCCCAGCACCGGCGCTCCGCTTCGCTCCACTTGCGGCTGGTCTCAGCCACGACCGCAAAGCTCTTCTCTTGCTCTTAAAAATAAGACTTCCTTATTCGATGGGCTTGCTGGCTAGATCATAGTTCGCCGGGTCAAGACCAAGCTCAATCACACCCTTTGAAAGTTCATTTCGGAACACATTCTGAAACTCCTCATCATAGGTCGTGACACTTGTGCGGATGGCAACCCTCCAATGATCTCCACGTTCCCAGGCTTCCATGAAAGCGGAAGCGAGCTCGGCGTGCTGACGATTCGCGATCATTGCTTCGATGATTGATCTAGCCTGAAGCCGATCTTTTGGACTTTTTGTGACCAGATCGCGATCGGCTTTTCGGCGAGATCCTACGATCAGTTTGTGGATGGCATATCGCTCTGGCGATGGAATTAGCACTGGCACACCTGCTCCGTGCAACAGGACCGCACGGATCGGTTGATGGATCAGGTAGTCGAGAAAGCGCAACGGAAATGCCGCCGCTCCGCCCAATGCTGGCATGGTTACAGGTTTTCCCGCTTGGTCGTCGGATCCGCGATTTGGCGTCAGAAACTCGACCTTGAAATTATCTCTAGAGACGAACTGCGCGGAAACACGACTGTCCATTTGGCTTGGGATTTCGCGAAAGGTCGTATCGACTCGTCGAAGCACCTCAAGAATGGGAGGCAAGGAATCGCCAACCGCTACGGATATTTCGTGGAACTGCGCGAAGTCAGCATCGCCGGTTTGCATGGCAACCGCGTTGAGGCGACTCCCGAGGACGGCGGAATAACATTGATATGCGATAGTACCGATGAGTACGCCGCGTAGGCGGAAAAAGCCTGCCTTTCCGAGTTCCTCCACCACTTGGCCCGCCATTGGCAGGGGACGCGGCAGATGGGCCTCACGCGTCAATAAGGATACGAGACGGCGACGCCCTTTCAGGTTGGCTTTGATATCCTTGAACGCCTCGACTCTCTTGGTGATTTCAGGATCGTCTACGGGACCAACATAGCGGCGGGCTTGACCGGTACCTTCGGGCTTTGGGGTATCGAAGTACCAATACTTCTTGTCTTTGACCTCCACGGCGACAAACCTGCCTTCCGCAGAAAAATCAGAGGTAAAGCTTTCATCGAGGCTACGCTGGGCCAACTCAGAATAAATCGTTTGGTATGTGATATCGAGACGACGGATCGGAGCCATGCGAGAGTCCAAGTATACTATTTTCGTGAAACTAGTATAATTCTTTTGAAAAATCAAGATGATATACTAAATTTGCAAAATTAGTATAGCTCTCATAGAGGAACTTAAGCCTGACTATTGCTGTCCTGCTGCCCCATCGCCGGAATCGAAGCACGCCGGCAGATCATACCCGATTCGATGAATCTGCTCCTGGCCATTCCGGGCGTTGTCCATATCATTATTGAAACAGGCTTCCCCACCCTGCCGCCCCGGTCCGGGCTGCCGAATAGCCCAGCGACTGCCCCTATGCACTTAACACCTCGTCGACCGTGAACTATTCCCAAGGCCTTGTTGGGATTGAATGATCTGACGGTTGTGAGGTTTTGATTTTGCCGGAAAGCCCGGATTGTGTGGCAGTTTTCTTGCAGATTCGATTAGGGATTCCGCAACTCAGCGAAGCGTGATTCTGTGGGCGCAGAGATAGGCCTGAGGGATCGCCATGAAGCCACGCGAGCGCCGCGAGACGGGGGAGCAGGATCTGTTCCACTCCCGCCTCGACCAGATCATCAACATGAGCCACGAGCTGGTGAAGCTGGCGGGAACGATTTCATGGAGCTTCATCGAAGAGAAGTGCGGCGAGCCCTACCGTGACGGTCCCGGCATGCCGCCCTTGCCGACAAGGCTGATGGCGGGCTTGGCGATCCTCAAGCACACATTCGACCTCTCGGATGAGGAGCTGTGCGCGCGCTGGGTGGAGAACCCGTATTTCCAATATTTCTGCGGCGAGGAGTTCTTCTGCCACGAGCTCACCTTCGACCGCTCCTCGATAACGCGCTGGCGCCAGCGCATGGGCGAGGAGCGGATGGTGAGCCTACTGCAGGAGAGCCTTCAAGTGGCGGTGAAGACGGGGGCGATGAAGCCTTCCGATACACGCCGGGTTATCGTCGACACCACAGTCCAGCCCAAGAACGTGATGTTTCCGACCGATGCCAAGCTGATCAACCGGGCACGCGAGAAGCTGGTGAGCCTGGCCAGGCGGGTGGGGATCGACCTGCGTCAGGAGCGCTAATCGCAGAAAACGGCACTACAGCTGGGTCACCGGGATTCAGAAGGAAAACATTTCCATTCGCGAGCTTTTCAACCTGGCCACAGGATTAACTCTGTGCCCGCCGCAAAACATCACGCCCAACAGCGAATGGCACAGGCACGAGACATCCTCTTGCCAACCACCAGGCGGGTTTCGCTTGTGTCGTAGCGGTTCGTAATCCGGAAGGTCACTCCACCATCAGCGTCTCTGTCTGGCAGAGATCGACATCCGGGCGCTCGACACTCGTGCTGTCCGAGAACTGGATAGCGAGTGTGTAGACACATTGGCCGTTCTCCCCGCCGACGGTAAGCTGGCCGCCGCTGAAGGCATTGGTCGTCGAAGGCGTCGCCTCGTCCTTGGGGGTGGCATAGATCGCCGAAATCGACTTGCCGGAGACATTGCTGATCTGCACCGTCATGGCGCCGGCAGCCTGCGCCGACCCCACAACAAGACCCAGAACCATCGCCGATCTGAAAAATCTCATTTTATCCCCCATTGCATCCGTTTTGCCTTTGCGCCAAGCATGCAATATGCCTGCTTACATCTGGACCTTGGCACTGCTCGCAACATTGCTTCCCATTGCCTGGATCGATGCACGCCGGCAGATCATACCCGATTCGCTGAACCTGCTTCTGGCCATTCTGGGCGTTGTCCATGTCATTATTGAAACAGGCCTCGCTACCCTGTCGCTCCGGCTGCTGGCGGCAGCGGCGGTTGCGATTTTCTTCTTGGGCTTGAGAAAACTCTACTTCGTCCTTCGCAGCCGGACCGGCCTCGGCCTCGGCGATGTCAAATTCCTCACCGCCGCCACTCTGTGGCTTGGGCCCCTCGGCCTGCCCTGGCTCGTTCTTTTCGCGAGCATTTCAGGGCTTGCCTGGCATATTGCCGTCACATATCGCGGCGGCGGCGCTTCGCCCTTGCAACGCATTGCCTTCGGGCCTCATTTAGCTGTGGGTTTCCTCGCAGCCTGGATTTGGCAGCCGCAAAACATGATCTAGAACAGCAGGGATGATGAGTCGCTTACCCTCTTCCCGCAAGCCCCGGCGGCCGGACGGCACCGAGGGCTTCACTTTGACCGAGCTCCTGGTCGTCCTCGGCATCGTCGCCCTGCTGGCCGCCCTCGTCGCCCCCCAGGTGGTGCGCTATCTGGGCAAGGCGCGCAGCGACACGGCGACCGCCCAGATCAGGAATATCGAAGGGGCGCTCGAGCTTTATTATCTCGATGTCGGCTCCTACCCTTCCGCCAGCGACGGCCTCGACGCCCTGTTCACGGCCCCCGCCAATGCCGCGTCCTGGAAGGGCCCCTATCTCAAGCAGCGCGACGGATTGATCGATCCCTGGGGCAAGCCCTATCTCTATCAAAGCCCCGGCCAGCATGGCGATTTCGACATCTCCTCGCTTGGCCGCGACGGCCGCGAGAATGGCGACGGCGAGGATGCCGATATCACCAGCTGGTAGACACCGCTGCGGATGGTGGGGCCGGTCACCTCGCCACCGGGATCAGGACATCGAGCCGCAGAAATCGCCGCTGGTCGTCCGCGGGGAAGCCGATCTCGATCCGGACCGCCAGCGGCAGCACCTTGCCTTGCGGCCAGTCGGCAAACCACTGCGGCTTCATGCCTTCCTGCGGCGAGCCGAAGTAACTGAAGGACAAGGAACTGATCGCCGGCAGCACCGTCAGGGCGTCATTGCCGGGAGCGTTCGGGTCCATGCGCGGCCGAAAGGCCCGTCTTGTGGTGACCAGGTCCTTGCGGCCCGAGGCATCCTGCCTGAGCGAGAAGCGGACCAGATAGAGCCCGCCATATTCGAGACGGTTGTCGGCATGTGTCACGAAGACAAGCTCTCCCCTGCCGCCGGAGAAGGCCAATTGAGGATCGGCACCGTCCCTGATCAGAAAGACTATCCGCATCGATTCAATGGCGCGGCGCAGATGCGTGCGCACCGCCTCGACGGCGGAGCGTTCCTCGATCAGCGTCTGGACCCGCTCGAAATTCCGCAGATAGCGGATGGCCCCGATGGCATAGACCGACAGAAGCGCCAGCAGCGCCAGCGCCACCAGAAGCTCGAGCAGCGTCGCGCCTTCCTCGCCATCCCGGGCGGCGCTCATTCGATGCGGGCCAGAAGCGTGGTTTCAAGATCAAAGCCCGGCACCGTAGCATCCTCCTGCCGCACCTCCACTCTCACATGCACAAGAGCAAGGGCATTGGGCGCGGGATCCTGATCGGCGGCGGGTGTCAGCATGATGGTCCAGGCATAGCCTTGCGACACGCCCGACATCCGGCCGGGCTGCAGAACCGGCTTGAGCTGGAGGTCCGACAGGAGGTCCTGCCCGACCGCCACCATCTCCATCTGCCGGTCGGCCGCATCGAGCCGGCGCAGACCATCGCCGAATATCCTGAAGCTCATGATCACGGCGCCGGAAAGGATCACGAAGGCGACGAGCACTTCGAGAAGCGAGTAGCCGTCTTCTCTGCCACCCACGCTTTCCGCATCCCCACCTTCCCCCGCTTCGCGCGGGGAAGGTGGCGCGAAGCGCCGGATAAGGGTGGTCATCGCAGTAAAAGGCATCACCGAAAGCCTCGGCAAGCAGCACGCGCGAACCGGCGGCGCATGCGTGGCTGCGGCGAAGCCCCCCATCCGGCTCGCTTCGCTCGCCACCTTCCCCGCAAGGGGGAAGGATGATTGAGTTCGCCAACTTGCCTCCCCCGCAACATCACTGCCTCCCCGCATAGTCGATAGCGACGGCGCCGGTGAGCCAGGAGATGGCGATCGTCGCCCGATTGCCGTCGCGCTCGATCTCGATGGCGCCGCCGGTGGCCCCGCCACCCGGCATGAAGCGGAAGCCGGCATCGGTGTCGAGGATCTCTCCACGTGCCGTCTTCACCCGGAGAACCGTCTCGGGGGGCAGGATGACCGCATTGGAGCGGGCCGGATAATCGATGCGCCGGCTCTTCAGGTCAACGGTGACACGCGTTTCCCTGCTGCCGCTCACCGCGTCGATGCGCGCCAGCCGCAACAGGGCGGATATCTGCTGTGCTTCGGCCCGGAAGGTGCGTCCCGAGCCCGATGTCCTGAGCAGCGGCAGCGAAACGACCATGACCAGCGCCAATATGCCAAGCACGGTCAGCATCTCCATCAAGGTGAAGCCCGCTCGCTTGTCCCTGGCATCAGCGGCCGTCATCTGACCGCGATCTCGTTCACGTTCAATATCGCCTGCATCACGCTCATGATGAGGCCGCCGATCATGAGGCCGAGCACCAATGTCATCACCGGCGTGAGGAGCGCCATCCAGCGCTCGGTGCTGCGCGCCACATCGGCCTCGCTCTTTTCGGCAATATGGAGCAGCATCTCGGCCAGCCGGTTGGTCTCCTCGCCAAGCGCCAGAATGCGCGCCGAGGCGGGATCGAAGATGCGGCCGGCCTTGAGCGCCTGCGACAGGCGCCTGCCATGGATGACCTGCTCGCGCGCCGTTCTCACCTCTTCCCTGGCGATCCGGTTGCCGACGACCTCGACCGCGGCCGCCATGGCCTGCTGCAAGTGAACGCCGCTCTGCAGCAAGGTGGCGACGGTGCGGCAGATCGCGCCGAGCGCCGCCTTACGGATATGGGCGCCGATGAATGGGATGCCAATCAGCGCCCGATCGATCGCAAGACGCGAAGGCTCCCGTTTCACGAGCATATAAAGAAGCGTTCCCAGGCCCGCGAGGCCAAGAAGGATCAGCGGCCAGAAGGCTTTGGTGAAGTCGATGATGCCGATGAGGACGGAGATGATCACAGGCAGATCCATGCCTGAGCCTTCGAAGAGCGGCATGATATTGGGGATGAGCACGGTGACGATAATGAAGATCGAGATGAAGGCCATCACCAGCAGCAGGGCCGGATAGACGAGAGCGGAGACGAGCTTGTGGCGCAACTCGAGCCGCCGCTCCAGAAACGCGGCGAGCTGCGCCAGGACGGCGGCAAGCGATCCCGTCTGTTCGCCCGCCCTGATCATGGCGATCTCATCGCGCCGGAAGCTGCCCGCCGCCGCGGCGAGCGCCGCAGAGAGCGTCTGGCCGGCGGTGACTTTTTCGGCGAGCTGGCGCAGAAGCTTGCCATTTTCACCGGACCCCGCCCCCTCCACCATGATGCGCAGGGCATGATCGATATTGACATCGGCCTTGATGAGTGTGGCCAGCTCACGCATCAGGCCGGCGCGCGCGGCAAGCCCCAGCGAGCGCGACAAGGACAGCCAGAAAGAGCGCGCCGGCCCCGCCGCCACTTCGACGGTTTCATAAGGAAGGATGCCCTTGTCGCGTATGAGGCGCAGCGCATCGGCCAAGGAGGGCGCTTCGATCGTGCCCCTGACCTGGTCGCCTGCCGGCGAGAATGCGCTGTAGCGAAACTCGGCCATCAGAGCGAGGACGTGGCTTTGACGACTTCATCGATCGATGTCTCGCCCGCGGCGACCTTCGCCATGCCGCATTCATAAAGAGACACCATGCCATTGCGGCGCGCAAGCTCGGCCAGCTCGCCATCGGCGACCCGTCGCACAACGGCATCGCGCACAGCGCCCGCGATCTCGAGCAGCTCATAGATGGTGGTGCGGCCACGAAAGCCGGTATGCCCGCAGAGAGCACAGCCTCTGGGCTCGAAAATGCGCCCGAGCCTGACCGATGAGCCGGACTGCGCGAGATGAGCATTCACGCCCGCCGGCGCATCGACCTCGACCTTGCAGGAGGAGCAAAGCCTGCGCACCAGCCGTTGCGCCAGGATGGCCCGCAGGGACGAGGCCAGGAGATAGTCCTCTACTCCCATATCGAGGAGCCGCGTGATGGAGGCCGCGGCCGAGTTCGTATGCAGGGTCGAGAGCACGAGATGGCCGGTGAGCGAGGCCTGGATGGCGACCGACGCCGTCTCGCCGTCCCTGATCTCGCCGACCATGATGATATCGGGATCCTGGCGCAGGATCGAGCGCAGCACATTGGCGAAATCGAGCCCGATCTGCGGGCGCACATGCGTCTGGTTGATGCCGTCGAGATGATATTCGATCGGATCCTCGACGGTGAAGACCTTGGCCTCGCTGCGGTTCAACAGGCGAAGGGCGGCATAGAGCGTGGTCGTCTTGCCGCTGCCGGTGGGGCCGGTGACGAGCAGGATGCCGTTCGGCTGCCCGATCAGACGCGACAGGCGCGCGATCGCCTCGGCCGAGAAGCCGAGCGAGGCGAAATCGAGCGCCACATTCTCGCGGTTGAGGATGCGCAGGACGACGCTTTCGCCATAGAGCGTCGGCACGGTCGAGACGCGCAGATCGATCTCATCGCCCTTCACCGGGATCTTGATGCGGCCATCCTGCGGCAGGCGCTGCTCGGCGATATTGAGGCGGGCCATGACCTTGATGCGCGAGATGACGCCCGCCTGCATGTCCTTGGGCAAGGACTCCGCCGCGGTCAGCGCGCCATCGATGCGGAAGCGCACGCGGACCTGGTCTTCCAGCGGCTCGACATGGATGTCGGAGGCACGCCGCTCGACGGCAAGTCCGATCAGGCGGTTCACCTGCCGGATGACCGGGGCCTCGCGCGCCACATCGCGCAGGCGCTCGACATCGTCCTCGATGGCGCTGGCCTCGACGCCTGCCCCGTCAGCCAGGTCAGGCGCCTCCGCCCGGTCGAGCTGCGTGACCCGCTTGAAGAAGGCGGCAACCGCGCTGCCCGTCGAGACCTGCATCTCCACGGGCCGCTCCAGGAAGAAGCCGAGCGCCCTTATCGCATCCGATTCGAAGGGGCGTGCCGTGGCGATGACGACCTGACGCGGCCCGACCGCCAGGGGCACGATCTCGGCCCGCTTGAGAAAATCGACAGGCAAGGAAGGGTCCTGATGCAGGTCTTCCGGAAAGGAGTCTGGCTCCGCCCGCTTTATTCCCAGAAAGACAGCCTGATTTTCCGCGAGCTTCGTTTCATTCAAGAGACCAAGCTCCAGAAGCACCGTATCGATGGGCTGCCTGGTGGCGCCGATGGCCCCCCGCACGCGGCCGATCGCGGCCGTATCGAGAATGCGACGATCGCCCAGGAAGGCCAGAAAGCGATCGGCTATGCCCGGTTCTTGCCCCTGTTGCACCGAATCAGCGCCCTTCCGCCATGAGGTTCTACATTGACACGCGGCAAACCGGCTGTGAACGGCCGGGAGGAAATGGCTGTGGATGGCGCGACCTGAAAATTGCTTTGCAGCCGGAATGACCGGAATGCGATCGACGCGCAGGCAGACAGGAATTTCAGGATGCGATGTCCATTCCCTTTTGGTCGGACCAGAGGCCTGCGAGACCGGCCCTGCGAGCCGCCAATGTCATCTCTGCAACAATTTCATGAAGATCGCCTGCGTGGATTTCAGATCGGAGATTCATGGCGTTGCCGGATTGCAATGCTGCGCAACCGGAAGATTGTTTCGCTCCGGCCACAGCAACGAAAATGAAAGCGTGGAAAAGTCCATGCACCGACTGGATGCGGCGCGCAAGATATGCGATGCCTGACGCCTCAGGCTTTCAGGGAGATGCGGGGGCATGCGCCGGACCTTCATTCGTTTCGCCTCGATCGATCCGATCCTCTTCGCAACTCTCTTTGCCGCGTTCCTCGTTCTCCACACCGGCATATCGCGGGCTGTGGATACCAACATGCCCTATTGGAATGCGATCAATAGCCCCCGCGACATCAACGGCGATGGGCCCCTGCTGGGCCTGATCACCGCCAAGAACAGCCTGGAGGATGCCAGGGGATACATTGCCGATTCGTGCCGTCTTTCCAGTCCTAGCCGCGGCATTTGCATCTGGACCAGTTCGGGCGGGATCAACTGGGACGGGCGGTCGAGCCTGGTCTGCAAGCCCTATTCCAAATATATCGAGGTCAGCGGCTACTGCATTCCCAGTGGCGGCGTCAATCAGCCGCCCGGCCGCTGCAACCCGAAAGAGGGCAATCCCGTCATCATCGGCACGGGCACAAAGTCCGAGACGGCGGCCGACTATGCGAGCGAAGGCGCGCGGCCTCTCGATTTCGTCCGCGAGTATTTCGGCAACCGGACAGTGACGTACCCGATCGGCGCGTCGAGCGCCAGGCGCATCGACACTTCGCGCCTGGGCCTGGCGTGGCGAAGCAAATATGACAGCGCCCTCGCCTTCACGAGCGCAACGCCGGCGGCCCCGGCCGACAAGGACCGCGCGCATCTGCTGATGCCCAGCGGCCACGAAATCGCCTTCATCTACAGCGCCTCGCTTGCCAAGTGGCGGCCGGGCTATTTCAACTGGGTGGCTTTCTCGGGCGTCGACTGGAGGGCGCCACGCACCGACATCGACATCGCTTTCGATATCGTCGGCAGCGAGGCGCTCGTCACCTATGCCAATGGCGATGTCTGGGCCTATGAGCTGAACGGCCTGCTCAAGGAGATCCGCTACAAGTCGGGCTATTCGCAGACACTGGCCTATACCGGGATCAACAATACCTCCATCACCGACAATCTCGGCCGCAGCCTGCAATTCGCCTATGACAGCCTCGGCCTGATGACGAGCATGACCGCGCCCGATGGCAAGGTCTACAAATACACATATCTGAATCCGGTCGACACCCCGCATGAAGACCTCAACTACATGCTCAAGGAGGTCATCCTCCCAGACAGCACACCGCTGGTCGATACCGACAATCCCCGGGTCACCTATCACTATGAGAATCCGAACTTCCTGCATGCCCTGACCGGCATTACGGACGAGCGCGGGGTCCGGTATGCGACCTGGACCTATGACAACAGGGGCCGTGTCCTGACCAGCAGCCATGCCGGCGGCGCCGATACCTATGGTTTCGCCTATGACGATGTGAACAACACCCGCACCGTCACCAATCCGCTGGGCAAGCAGACCATCTATCATTTCCAGATGGTGCAAGGCCGTCAGCGCATCACGCAGGTCGAGGGCGTCTCGTCGGCCAATTGCGCGGCCTCCGATACGTCCTATGCCTATGACACGGCGGGCTTTGTCAACCAGACGACCGACGGCGAAGGCCGCATCACCAAATATACCAATAACAGCCGCGGCCTGCCGCTGACCATTGTCGAAGGCTTCGGAACGCCCGAGGCGCGCACCACTACGCTCACCTGGCATGCGAGCCTCAACAAGCCGACCCAGATCGTCGAGCCCCGCCTGACCACCGATCTCGTCTATGACACGGCCGGCAATCTCTCGAGCCTGACCCAGACCGACACGACGCCCCATACTCTGCCCTACGCGACCAGCGGGCAGACCAGGGCCTGGACTTACACCTACTCACCGCAAGGGCTGTTGCTGGCCGCCGACGGTCCGCTCGCCGGCACGGGCGACACGGTGACCTATGCCTACGACGCCAATGGCTTCGTCGACACCATCACCAACGAGATGGGCCATGTCACGCAGGTGATGGCCAAGAACGCCAATGGCCAGCCGCTCACAGTGCGCGATGCCAATGGTGTCGATACCGTCATGACCTATGACGACCGCAACCGTCTGGCGACCGTCACCGTCAATCCGGGGCCGGCGCAGGCGGTAACCAGCTTCACCTATGACGCCAACAGCAATATCACCCGCATCACCCGGCCCAATGGCGCCTATCTCGATTACACCTATAGCGACGCCAGGCGCGTGACCGTCATTGCCGACAATACGGGATCGAAGATCGAGCTCGGCTATGACGCGATGGGCAATGTGACCTCGCGCGGCATCAAGGACCCGGCCAACACCGTCACCTTCGCGCAGACGCAGGTCTTCGACGAGCTTGGCCGGCTCATGCAGAGCATCGGCGCCTCGAGCCAGACGACCCTCTTCACCTATGACAAGACCGACGATCTCAAAACCGTCACCGATCCGCGCAGCAATGTCTATTCCTACGCTTATGATGCCCTGTCACGGCTGATCCAGGAGACGACCGAGGACACCTCGACCATCTCCTATGGGCTCGACGGGAGGGACGGGCTTTCGACCTATACCGACCCCCGCAGCCTGGTCACCTCCTATGTCCGCAACGGCTTCGGCGAGGCGATCCAGGAAGCGAGCCCCGATGCCGGCACTACCGTCTATGTGCGCGATGCGCGCGGCCTCATCACCCAGATGACGGACGGGCGCGGCATCGTCACCAATTTTGTCTATGACAATCTGGGGCGCGAGACCTCGCGCAGCTTCCCTTCCGCCGCCGGCGAGACGATCACCTGGACCTGGGATTCCGTGGCATCCGGCAATAAGGGTGTGGGCCATCTCACCTCGCTCAGCGACCAGTCAGGCTCGATGGCTTTCATCCATGATGCGCGCGGCAATGTGGTCAGCGACACGCACGTCATTGGCGCCAATTCCTACCCGGTCTCCTATGAATATGACGCCGCCGACAGTATCTCGCAGATCACCTATCCCTCCGGCCGCCAGGTGACCATCACGCGCAATGCGCTGGGCCAGGTTTCCACCATCACGACGAAGAAGGATGCGGTTTCACCGGTCGAGACGGTCGTCAGCGGAGTCGGCTACAGCCCGATGTCGGAATTCGTGACCGGCTTCGCCTATGGCAATGGCCTGACCTACGAGGCGCAGCTCACGCTCGATCACTGGCTGGACGCGCTGCGCCTCAAGGACGGCGCCAGCACCGTCATGGCTCATTCCTATGGCTATACCGATGACCTCAACCTCACCGATATCGCAGATGACGTGACGCCAGCGGAGAGCCAGAGCTTCTGGTATTCGGCCACCCGGCGCCTGCAGAACGCCTCAAGCTCCTATGGCGACTATACCTATTATCATGATGGCGTCGGCAACCGCACCTATGAGATCCTGGACCAGGGCGGCACCACGACGACCCGCAATGAGGGCTATCCCGCCAGCTCGAACCGCATCGCCGGCGTTCTCACCGATGGCGTGCTCACCCGCAGCTTCACCCATGACAATGCCGGCAACATCATCACCGACACGCAAGGGTCGGACGTCACGGCCTATGGCTATAATGCCCGGAACCGCCTGGCGACGGTGACGAAGAACGGCAGCCTGTGGGCGACCTATCAGTACAATGCCCTGGAGCAGCTCGTCTCGCGCACCGTGACGGCGCCTGTCGGCCCGACCGGCACGGTTCAGTACATCTATGACCGGCAGGGCCAGCTCATCGCCGAGGCCGATGCTGCGACCGGCGCCACCTTGCGCGAATATATCTGGCTCGACGACATGCCGGTGGCGGTGGTGAGCGATGTGGCGACAAGCCCGGTGACATACTTCGTGCATGTCGATCACCTGAAGCGGCCGGCCGCCATGAGCGACGCGACCAAGGCCATGGTCTGGCAGGCGAAGTGGCTGCCCTTCGGCGCGCCGCAGAGCATCACCGGCACGGCGTCACTCGATGCCCGGTTCCCCGGCCAGTGGTTCCAGATCGAAAGCGGGCTGCATTACAACTGGCACCGCCATTATGATCCGAGCATTGGGCGCTACACGCAGCCTGATCCGCTGCGGTTTGTCGATGGAATGAACATGTACGGGTATGTTGGAGGCAGTCCGCTAATGTATATCGACCGAGACGGCAGGTATGCTTGGATGATCCCCTATCTCGCTGGAGCTGCCATTGGCATTGGCCTAGAGTATCTTCTAAATGAATGCGCAACATGGCAAGACTATCTGCGCGCTGGCGCTGTAGGTGCAGCAGGAGGAGCGCTTGGGAGATTTTGGTATATGCCATTCAGAAGACTGGGATGGGCATTTGAGAAATCGCACTCGTTACCGGCGAGATATTTTCGTCCATCATCCGCTTCATTCAAGCCGTGGCTTCCAAGATGGCTTAGTAATCATCCCCTGAATATCAATATGTCCACACCTTGGCGACATTTTAAGCATGACCCCTTTCGGTTTCCCACGGGCTACGCCAGCTGGGGTCGAAAACTTCCAAATGGTCTGCAGCAATTAGATCGGAGTCCGGATTGGCTGAAGGGAGCGGTAGTAGGTGGCGCGGCCGGATCCTACTTCGATGATGGACAATGAATTTACTTAAAGCCATCTTCTACCCAATTCGCCTCTTCGTTGACGCGTGGGGATATTTGGTCAGCGACGGAACATGGTGGCTACGGCCCTACGAATTAAGGTTGATAGAAGTAAGCGCCGCAAAGCTAAGCCCGGGCGACCAGGCGATATTGAGAAAGCAACTTTCCTCTCTCTTTTACGTCCAACGTCTTCATGATGATCGAATGACACATATTGACTTTCATTGGCGTGAGAATGTTGAAAGAATGTCCGTCCCCAACGATTATCGCTTGGCTAAAATGAAACTCAAACATGGTCACCGCTCGGTTACTGTCTCCATCGAGGCAGTAGACGGATTGATCTACACTTTGAAATACTACAGTTCACCTAAATCTGTTGTAACCGAAAACTTCGACATTGTTGAAACAGAGTACGGTGGGAAAAGAGACGAGAGTATTGTTCGCTCCATTGAGCGTGAGGAACATGGTGATGAGTTCAGTTGAGCCTTGCGTCCCGGTCAGGTAACAAGAGATCGCGATCACTCTGTAGTTGACCGTGAACAATCCTAATCTCACGCTTCGATCGGTCTGAACTGGGAGAAGAGAGCCGCCATGAGTAGGCGCAAAAGGAGCCTCAGCCAGTTGAGCAGGAGGCTGAAGTTGTAGCCGGCAGCAGCGAGAATGGCGTTGATGGCGTCGCCGTGCTGGTGAGCGAGATAATTGCGCTCCATGCGATGTTCGTTCTTGATGTGGCCGATGACCGGCTCGACGGCGGCTCTGCGTCTCATCTCGCGCTTGATCGAGGGCGTCATCCGTCGCTTCTGGCCTGAAGTGAAGACCTTGAACTTGTGGCTCAAGGGAGCGTTGTGGCCTCTGTATCCGGCATCGGCGAGGATGCGCTCGATCTCGGTCCCGATGCCGGCTTCCATATCGGGAATGACCTGTGCCAGCGTGTGTCCGTCATAGGGATTGCCGGGCAGTGCCTTGGCGTGCAGCGCGAATTGGCCGCCCTTCGAGCGCTTGAGCGTGGTCGCCACCGAGACTTTGACGCCGAACTCGTAAGGCCGGTGCGGTTTGCCCTTGCCGACCTGTCCACCGAAGCTCGAAGAGCGAAGGTGGATGCACTCCACCTCGGGCGCATGCAGGCTGTAGACCTTCCGCCCCCGTTGGTGGCGGTTCTGCTCAAGCACCCGGCCGGCCAGATGCAGCAGCCTGGCGAAGACCGGCTTCAACCCGCTCTCGCCGGCGATCCGGCGGGTGATGTCGCGAATGGTGCGGCCGAGATAGGTCTTGAGCTTGCGCAGCGCCTTGTTGGCGCGCTTGAACTGTTTGGCGTGGGCATAACGCTGGTGCTTGATCAAGGCGAACTTGCCGACCCGCACATACGACTGGCGCAGAGCGAGGCCATGCTTGCGGGCCAGCTTCACCAGCTTCTCGCGCGCCCGGTTGATCAGCTTGGCGTCGGTCGGAAACATCACATTCTTGGGCTGGACCGTCGTATCGACGATCACCCGGCGCGTGTCGGACGGCTTCATCGCACCCGTCTTCACCGCCACAGCGAGGCTCTCCTGCAGCAGGGCGATGATCTTCTCTTCGCCCATGCGCTGGCGCCAGCGCGTCATCGACGAGCGATCGAAGGGCAGCTGGTGGCAGAAGAACTCCTCTCCGCACAGATACTGGAAATACGGGTTCTCGACCCAGCGCGCGCACAGCTCCTCGTCAGAGAGATCGAATGTGTGCTTGAGGATCGCCAAGCCCGCCATCAGCCTTGTCGGCAAGGGCGGCATGCCGGGGCCGTCGGCATAGACCTCGCCGCACTTCTCTTCGATGAACCGCCAATCGATCACTCGCGCCAGCTTCACCAGCTCGTGGCTCATGTTGATGATCTGGTCGAGGCGGGCGCGGAACAGATCCCGCTCCCCCGACTCGCGGCGCTCGCGTGGCTTCATGGCGATCCCTCGGGTCTATCTCTGCGCGCACAGAATCACGCTTCGCTGAGTCGCGGAATCCCTAATCGAATCTGCAAGAAAGCCGGCCTTGCACACCCGCTTTCCGGCAAAATCTAAACCTCACAACCGTCAGATCATTCAATCTCAACAAGGCTTTGGGAATAGTTCACGGTCGACTCTGTACGTGTCCGGCAGACTATGAGGCTTTCGCCTAATCCCACGTGGCAGCAGCTCGCCGATTTGACAAACGGGCTAGATCAAAACGACCAGATCATCAATATGGAACACAGGCTGGCGAAAGCGAAAAGGCTGTATTGTAGCGCCGATGGCCCCCGCACGCAGCCGATCGCGGCCGTATCGAGAATGCGACGATCGCCCAGGAAGGCCAGAAAGCGATCGGCTATGCCCGGTTCTTGCCCCTGTTGCACCGAATCAACCCCTGATGACGCGGAAGTTTGACACGCGGCGACGCGGCTGTGAACGGACGCACGGAAATGCTTGTGGATAGTCCGTTCCCCAAAGACAATGAGCCACTGAGTCGGGGGAAGCATGCTGCAGTCGTGGCGCGCCGGGCTTGCGGATTTCTGGATTTGGTGGACGCGGGAGCTTAAAGGCCTCTTCGCACGCAGGTCTGTTGCGCAAGTGCCGGGTTTCAAGGCCTATCGCGAGATCCTCCTGAGCGGTGACCAGGTCGAGGTCACCGACATCGATCGGCACAAGGAGGGCGAACGCCGCACCTTGCTTGGAGCTTTCCTGCCACAGCCGGGGGACGCCGCGCCGGTCGCCTTGTCTTCAGCCGCAAACCGCCCGTTCATTTTCGCCGTGCCGGTGGAGAAATGCTTCCTGCACCGTGTGGAAGTTCCCAAGGCTGGCCTCTCGCGCATCGATCAGCTGCTCGGCCTCGAGCTCAGCCGCGTGACGCCTTTTGCCGCGGCCGACATCCTGACCGGCTGGTTCGAGACCAAAGAAACAGCCAGCGAGACCCATACGACCGTGGTGCAGGTGGTGGTCAAGCGCTCGTCTGTCAATCCGCTTCTGGAGGCTTTCACCCGCTGGAAGATTCCGGTCTCAGGCATCTATGCCAAATCGGCGGAAGGCCATTATCTCCCCACATCCCTTGCCAATCCCACCATCCTGATCGGCGACCCCGGCATCAATCGCTGGCGAAAATTTGCCGCGGGTGCCTCGATCCTCGCTTTGCTCGCAGTCATGGCGGCTACCGCCAGCCTGTTCAACCAGCAGGCGGGCGAGCTCAAAGATCTCGCCCAACGCATTGAGGCCGCGCAAGAAAAGGCCGTCGAGGTCCGCAAGCACCTGGGCGTGATGGAATCCTCCTCGCAGCGCATCCTCGATCTCAAGACGGCCAAGTTCGATGGACCCTCACCGCTGGCGATCTGGGAGGAGCTGACCCGCATCATCCCCGACACGGCCTGGGTCTCAGGCCTCTCGATCGAGAAACGGCAAGTGACGATCGAGGGCAATGCGCGCAGCCCTGAGGAGCTGATCCCCCTGCTCGACGGCTCGCCTCTGTTCGAGGCTGTTTCCTTCACGGCTCCCGTGACCAAGCTGCCGGGCAACGACCTCACGCGCTTCATCATTCGCCTGACGCTGAGCAGCGCCCAGCAATTGAGCAGCGCGGCACCATGACGAGCCTCTCTCCTCTGGCGCGCAAATTGCTGGCAGTCGCCCTGCTTCTGGCGGTCATTGCGCTGCCGCTCTTGCTTCTCTATGCCTTGGTCGTGAACTACCAGGGCAATCGCGCCGAAATTGCCGATAAGCGCGACCAGCTGGCGAAGTTCGAAGCCATTGCGCGCTATGGCGCCCGCCTCGACACCAAGGCGCCCGATCCGGCAGCCGCGGCCTTTGCCGGCTGGTTCCTGCCCGATGCCGACCCTGCGATTGCCGCCGCCAATTTGCAGGCGAAGCTCAAGGCCATGGCGCAGGGCCATGTGGTCGATGTCATACAGGCGAGCAATGTGAAGCCGCGCACGATGGCCGGCCTGACTCTCGTGGGCGTCCACCTCGAAATGATGGGCCGGGCCGAGGGCATTCACGCCACGCTGGCCGACATCGAGGCCACCCAGCCGCTGCTCATCATCGAGAAGGCGAATCTGCGGGCCGATCCGGCGGGCGGCGACCCACGTTATGACCCGATAAGGCTGAGTTTCGGCCTCGAGGTCTGGGCCGCCTTGCCGGCACCGGCAGACGAAAGGGGCAAGAGCCCATGACGACGGCAAAGCGCCAGCTCCAGATCGGCACACTTGCCGCCCTCGCACTGGCCGGTCTTTCCTTGTGGGTCGGATTCGGGCAGATGCCGGGGACGATCGCCGATCAGACGGTCATGGCCAGCGCCGACTGGAGGCCCGATCTCAAGACGCTGGACCTGTCGGCCAAGCCTCCGGCCTCCGGCCAAACCTTCCCCGAAACCCTGGCGCGCCCCCTCTTCTCGCCCACCCGCAAGCCGCCCGGTCCCCGGCCACCCGAGCCGGTTGCGAATCAGCCACCGGATGTCCAGCCGATAGCCGAGCCGCCGCCGGTGCAGCTTACCTCACCCGAAACGCTGATCCTCAAGGGCATATTCATCGACGATAAACGCCGTCTGGCCCTGATCCAGACGCCCACGGCGCCGCAAGGCACATGGCTTGCCGCCGGATCCTCAGTCGAGGGCTGGACGATCAGGCAGATCGACAAGCAGGGCATTGCCCTTGAAGCCAATGGGCAGCGCGCGTCCCTGACTCTTTATGTGGACAAATCAGCCAATTAGCTGGTGTTGCGCTATTCAACCATTAGTATGATTCAGATTGAACTTCCACTAGATATGGATTTGGGGCGGCGGCGGTGCGCGAGAATTGGGGGGCTATCTGGCTGCTGGCGGTCGCCGCACTCCTCCTCGCCGGCTGTACCGGAAGTATCTCAGGGCCGGACCTGCTCGCGGAGAAACTGCGACCCGAAAAATCGACCTTTGGCGCGCGCCCGAAAAAGCAGGATGGGCTGATCGACACGGTATCGGGAAAGCGGGGCCAGAAATTTGTCGGCGCCTACCAGCCGGGAAACGATCTGTTCGTCGGCTCGACAGGCCCCGCTTACAGCCTGCCCGATGAAGGCGATGCCGACATCACCCTCAATCTCGTCGACGTGCCGATCGTCAATGCGGCGAGGACCGTCCTCGGCGAGGTCATGGAGCTCAATTACAGCGTCGACGGCCGCGTTGCCGGCAATGTGACGCTGCAGACCTCGAAGCCGATTTCACGGCGTGCCCTGATGATCGCTTTCGAGAATGTCCTGCGCGAGAATTCGGCCGCGTTGGTCGAGCAGAACGGCGTCTACCGGGTCGTGCCGCTGGCGGGAGCGGCGCGCTCCATCAGCGCGATCGAGACGGACATCCCCGAGCCGACCCGGCCCGGCGTGCGCACCCATGTCATCCCCTTGCGCTATGTGTCCGCCGAGGAGATCAAGGGCGTGCTCGCATCCCTCCTGCCGGAAGGCGTGGTGCTGCGCGCCGACACGGCCCGCAACATGATGGTCCTGGCCGGCACGGATGACGAGATCGCCACCATCAAGGACACGATCGCGCTCTTCGATGTCGACTGGATGAAGGGCATGTCCTTCGCGCTCATCCCGGTGAAGACGTCGGATCCCGGCGCCATCGTCACCGAGCTCGATACGATCTTCGACACCAGGAAAGGGCCGTCGCGCGGCATCGTGCGCTTCATTCCCAACAAGCGGCTGAGCTCGGTCCTCGTCATCTCGTCGCGCGCCAAATATCTGCGCGAGGCGGCCAAATGGGTGAAGAAGCTCGACATGCTGGCCGAGACGAATGAATCGCGCCTCCATGTCTACAACGTCCAGAACCGCACCGCTTCCGAACTCGCCAAGGTGCTGCGCTCGGTCTATCGCACCGAGGACGGCAAGCGGGTGGCGATCGAAAGCAATGTGGCACCCAAGCACGAGACGGCGGTCGTCGGCACCGAGGGCGCGAGTATCGAGGAAGGCATCGGCCCGGAGGAGCCGGCGGCCGAGACCAGTGTCACCATAACGGAATCGCAAGAGAGCGGCGCCAAGCCATCGGTGCGCGTGGTCGCCGATGACGCCAACAACTCCCTCCTCATCGTCTCCAACGACGCCGAATATGACCGCATTTTGCGTGTCCTCGAGCGCATCGATGCAGTGCCGAACCAGGTTCTGCTCGAAGCGGTGATCGCCGAAGTCTCCCTCAGGGACGATCTGCGCTTCGGGGTGCGCTGGTTCATTGGCGAGGACAATGACCACGGCACCTTCTCCGACGCCGAGAGCGGTGCAATCGCCTCGGTCTTCCCCGGCTTCTCCTATTTCCTCAAGGCCGCCGATATCAAGCTCGCCCTCAATGCCCTATCGAGCGTCACCAATGTCCGCGTCCTCTCGGCGCCCAGCCTCATGGTCCTCGACAACCGCACCGCCAAACTTCAGGTCGGCGACCAGGTGCCGATCGTGACGCAATCCTCGCAATCGACCGACGCGCCGGGGGCGCCGGTCATCAATTCGATCGAGCTCAAGGATACGGGCGTCATCCTGTCGGTGACGCCGCGGGTCAATGACAGCGGCCGGGTGATCCTCGAGATCGAGCAGGAAGTGTCGAGTGTCATCAAGACGACGACATCGGGCATCAATTCGCCGACCATTCAGCAGCGGAAAGTGAAGACCGCGGTGGCGATCAGCGACGGCGAGGCGCTGGCGCTGGGCGGCCTCATCCAGGAGCGCACCGAGGACGGCAAGTCCAAGGTGCCGGTGCTGGGCGACATCCCGCTGCTCGGCAACGCCTTCCGCAGCAAGACCAACGACATGGGTCGCACCGAGCTCCTGATCTTCATCCGCCCGCGCGTCATCCGCGACCTGACCGAAGCACGAAGGATCACGCAGGAATTCCGCGAGCAATTGTCGATCGAGGCGCCCCGCGTCCGCCGCGGCGGCGATCCGACGCCGGGCGAGGAGTTGATACGGATATTGCAGTGAGTATTACAGGCGATACGCACTCACTCTGCGCGCTGCTCTGTCTGCACACTTGGTCTCGCCGTCGACCAACGGGTCTCAATTTCTTTCTGTTCAATCATAGCTCTAAGTTATCACAAAAAAGCTTCATGCATTCAAATGTGACTATATCGTTGTTACTAAACCAAACGACAAACTTTCTGAAACCCTCCTTCCGAGCTTCAGTTTCAAAAATCACGCCTGAAGCTTGCGGAATCTTAGCGCCATTTTGAGTTTCACTTTCTATAAAGATGTCCATAAAGTATTCAATTCGCAGGCGACCAATACGATCCATTCCACTACTGAAGTACTGAAACTCAATAACAATATCCCTGCCCTGGAAAAGATAGCTAACATCTCCGTATCCTGCTGAGTCCACAGGCAACCGATGAGCTATGCGCATAAGCAATTTCCTTCAGTAATTATCTCTGGGTTTTCCCTTGGGTCCAAAATCTCCTCCGCCACCCCCACCTGATTGGGATGAAGGTTGTGACACGCCCTGTCCAGCTTTTAGTTGGTTTCGCTCAAGCTGATCTTTCAGTCGCTGAATGGCGGCTGGATCATCGGTCACGTCCTTCCAGTTCCATTTGCTTCGAGGTATTCCGGCTCTCTCCAATGCGGTGGTGGTTCTTGTATCCAATATATAATCTATGCCGTTAAGCCGCGCTCGCTGAACCTGAATTTTTGCCGGATCAATTTTTCCAGATTTTATGCCCTGTGCAAGATCATCGATCATAGTAATCGGTTGGCCAGTTATCCGGCTCAATTCCCTTCGACCTACCGCAGAGAACATTTCTCGATAGTCTTTTTGAGCGTAAAGAGCTTTGCTAGGATCAAAGTTGTTGCGCTTTGTGACCGCCCGCGTCCAAGCACCAAATCGACCAAGTGCTCTCAGGTCCATACCCAAACCTTTGACGAATGTCCCTCCTAATCTGGTTTGTGGAGGCGATGCTTGTTCAATCGCTATACCAAGACCAATAAGACCATCCCCATACGGAGCAACTGCGCCTGCTAGTGAACCAGCTGTGTTTGCGATTGCATTCCCATATGACGAAAAGCCATTTAAGACTGGATCTGCATATGCATTGATGTGTGCTTCAGGAATCGGACCTGGAATCGCCTGATAGTGACCATTCGGGTCGCTTCCATTAATCGGATCATTCAGTGAATAGGCGTATCGGTTAACGTCGACGCCTGCGAGAATTGGGTCCCAAGTATCAGGCGATAGGAACCGCCCAATGCCCGGATCATAATATCGGGCATGGAGATACTGCAGGCCCGTCTCGGTGTCGTAGCGCTCGTTGATATATGCCTTTGACTGGAGCGGCGGCGTTAGTGGCTTCCCGTATGAAGTGAACGCCGTGCGGCCATTCGCCGGGATAGCGCCTGTTCCGTCGGTGGTAAGGCGGTTGGAGCTTAGATGATCCTTATGTAGCCATGTGAGCAGCGTACCGGTGCGCTTTACATCGGCGTGGAGATATTGCCCCCACTCGCCCGACGGGTTGATCGCATTGATGACGAGCTCCGTGTCGCCGCCCAGATACCAGGTTACGTCCGTGCCCGCCATCTTTTTGATGCGCTCGCCATCTGCGCCATAGTCGAATGTGGTGGTCGAACCACCTGCGATGGTGACGGAAAGCGGCCGGTTCTCGCCATCGTAGGTGAAGCTCTTGGTCTGGCCGTCAATCGCGTAGGAGACCGTGTTGCCGTTTGCGTCGTAGGAGACAGCTTGTCCGGCAATGGTTAGCGGCGCATGTGGGCGGACTGCTGCCGGCCCCTGGGTCGGATAGACATAGGTGCCGACCTTAGAATTGGTCAGCATGTTGCCGGCGAGATCATATGTCCAGGTCTGGTCCTGCGCATTGTCGCCCTGATTGTCGGCCGCGATCAGGTCGCCCAGGTCGCTGTAGGAATAAGTCCAGTTCTCGACATTGCTGGCGACCGCGCTGTTGGTGACACCATCGATCCGTCCGGCGCCATTGCGCGTATAAGCAAGGCCCATCAGCGGGGTTGCGCCGTTATTGACCGTGATGCCGTTCAAGAAAGCGCGCTGGACATTATAGGCATAGCTCGTGGTGACGCCGTTGCCATAAGCGGCGGAGGTCACCTGACCCTGACCGTTATAGGCGAGCGCAGAGACGAGAGGCGTCGTGCCGTTCTTCACACTGTAGAGACGGCCCATCTCATCATAATCATAGCTTGCCATGTAGGTGCCGGAGCCCGATCCGGCGCCCGACGGGAAGATGCGGCTTCTGAGCTCGCCCCCCTTCCAATAGGTGCTCTCGAGGATCTTGGGCGTGGAACTGCCATTGACGCCGGTAAAGGACTGCTTCACCGGGTGGCCCGCAGCATCATAATCCGTTTCGATATCCGAAAGGGTCACGTCGGGCGTTCCGGTCCGCTGCTTTACCGCCCTGGTGAGCTGCCCCACATTAAAGAAGCCCGAGCGGGCCTGGTCGTAACTGTTGGTGATTGTTTCGGTGGCAAGCACGGCTCCCGACACCACCTTGGTGAGGAGACGATCCATATTGTCATAGGTCAGCATCGCGACCTGGCCCTTGGCATCGGTCTGAGTCAGAAGCCGGCCTGCCGTGTCATAGACATAGGACCAGTCGCCGAGATCGGGATCATGGACCGCAATGCGGCGTCCCATTCCATCATAGGAATAGGCCCACTTGTTGTTGTTCGGATCGTAGATTTCGATGATACGCCCCAGAGCATCGCGCTTATATTGCGTGACGGCCTCAGGGTCTCCCGAATTCGTCCGCATCTTCACCCGTTTGACGAGGCCGCCATAGGCATCGAAATGATAGCGGGTCTTATAGCCGACCTCGTCCGTCTGGGTGATGACGGAAAGCTCCGCAGTGCCGGCCGCACCAAGCTCGTTCGCCAGATTGATCTCCCACCCATCGGGATGGGCAATGCGCTTCAGCCGGTCGAGCGGATCATAGAAATAGCTCATCCATTGCGCCGTTTCCGCCGAAGAAAAGCGCATTTGGGTGTGATATCTCACATTCCCGCGCTTGTTGTAGGAATAGGTCTTGGTCTGAAAGTCCTTGGGCTGGCCGGCAGCCACAATCACCCCCTCATTCCAATCGCTCCATTTGCGCCCAAAACCGTCTATATAGGCCTCGCTCCAGATGATGTCCGTCGAGGCATTGATTGTTGATCCGGCGCTGGCCCAATTGTCATTGTCTGTCGAAGCATGGGGAGCCGGCCGCCTGGTCCGGATGATCTGACCGATGGCATCGGCCCTAACGCCACCCGGAGCGGACGCATCCGCAGTGCCGATCTCATAGGTCGTCGTCGTGTAGTTCCCGCCCGGCTTCACTTCCCGTGTCATCCGGCAAAACTGGTCATAGACGGAAGTCGCGATCTGGCCGTTGATATCTGTCACCTGGGTGGGCATGCCGCAAGCCATGTCCCATTGGGTAGCTGTCTTGAAGCGGCTGTCGCCAGCTGGGCCAAAATACTTGGGCAGTCGACTCTCGACCACGAACAGTTGGTTGGCGCTGTCGTAGACATTCCCCCTCTCCACACCCTCGGGTCCGCGGGACCAAGTCAGATTGCCAAAGGAGTCATGGACAAAGCTGGTCCATGCCCAACTCGATGCATTGTCGATCCATTGCCCCACGGACTCTCTTTGACAAGACAACGCAGGCACGTCCCAACTACCATTCATTCCTTCATAGAAATTCACCGTAAGCGTCAGCGCCGGTCCAGAACTCTGCGTCAGCGATGTGTAGTCTCGGGTCACATGTGGACAGGAAACCACGTAGTCGGTCGTATTCGGAACATAGCTTGTGGACGAAGAGCGCTCATCACCAGAAACGGCCAGATCACCATGCTGATACTCATTGGTGACCAGGCCATGGGCATTGAAAGTCCGCTCCGACTTCACCGTCTTGGTCTGGCCAGCGACGACATCGTCCGTCGCGGTCGAGCTATTGAGGCAGATGAATGGGGCTTCAGTATCGGTCGTGTAAGCGTCGCTCACCTTGCGCATCAGCACATCGGCGCCATCAAGCCGTTCGACCGTCGCGGTTCGGCCGAGGCATTGCACACTCTGCTGATAGGTCGAGACCGCTCTGGGGCCTATCGTCTCGCCTTCGATCGCCGGCAACTGAGCCGTCACTTTGCGGAAGCCCATGAACTGGCGCTCGGTCGAATTCCAGGCGCCGCTCTCATAGGAATAGTTGGTCGTCGATTCCCAGTTCGGGTTTTCTGGCGGGCCCCGCCCATCGTCCAGGGTGATTGATTTCACCACGAACATGGTGAACGGAAGCTTAGTGTCCGGTAAAGCATTGGAGGACTGGTAGGCGATCGCGACCCTGCCCCCCAAAGGCTCGGTGACAGACGTCAGAAGGTCAGGCGGCACATCGCCGGTCGAAAGCATCAATCCGACGTCATCGATCTTAAAATCCGTGCGGCCGTCGCCATCGAAATCACCGCTGCTGATCACCCTGTCGAGCGTGTTGGGGAGCTGGAGATAACCAGTACCTGTGCCCTGCAAGACGCGATAGGACCGCGAGACAACAGTCTCTGTCTCCTCAATACCGATAGTCTCTTTCTGAACGGCATAGGGGAGCAAGAGGTCGGGGCGCCCGTCGCCGTCGATGTCAGCCTGACTTGCAGCACCAGCGTCCACCTTGGCGTAACCAGCGAACAGCTGCTCCGAAAGGCCGCTCAAATTCCGGCCATCGGAGAGGAAGACCTTGACGCCATAGGTCCCGTTGCTGTGATTGGTGACACGGATAACATCCACCCGGCCGTCACCATTCACATCGCCACGAAGAGAGTTCCAGTTAGTCCCGTTGCTGAGAAGGAACGGATTG
The DNA here is from genome assembly GCA_003576695.1 of Taklimakanibacter lacteus. Taxonomy (GTDB): domain Bacteria; phylum Pseudomonadota; class Alphaproteobacteria; order Rhizobiales; family Aestuariivirgaceae; genus Taklimakanibacter; species Taklimakanibacter lacteus. The sequence goes on along the minus strand of QOZQ01000012.1, from coordinate 62,491 downwards.
GCCTGTGACACGAATGTCGTCCCTGTCGACAGATAGACCGTGGCATTCCAATTGTTGTTGCTCTCCGTGCGCATCAACAGGTCGGTCTTTCCATCCCCGTTGAAGTCGCCTTGCCCCCAGTAGCCTTGCGACGGTACATTCCAGGTCGTCTTCTTGGTGAATGCCGTCCCTGTCGACAGCCAGACATTTCTATTATTGGTAACGAAATCTCTTCTATTGTCGCCATTATAGTCGCCAAAGGCGCGTATGCCGCCGTCGAAGGAAAAAACCTCATCGCTGCCCGTAAGGGCGAAGGACGGGACACCACTCCAACCCGTCCCGTTCCACCTGCGCACCGACAGGGCCAGATCGCCGCGATCCCAGTTGCAGGTTTGTGTTTCCGCCCCACCGGTGCATTTCCAGTTCATCGTCTGGCTCAGGGTCATCACATCATCAGCGCCGTCGCCGGTGAAATCGCCAATGTAGTTTGCCCTGAAGACTTTGTTCATCGGCGTCTGGCCCGTCGGCGGGGTTGGCACACTCGATGTCGTCGCGCAGGCTGCAGAGGTGGTGGAAAAGCCGCTTCCCGTCGCGATGGTCGTAGAGCCTGGAACAGGGTCATAGTGGTAAACAGGGGGATTGTGCTCGCTGCCTGCAACGCCCGTCGTATAGGAGCGATAACTCGCCGGTCGACAATAGTCGGCGAGGCCGTCACCATTGAAGTCCGCCCTCACGGCATCACGGGCGGGTCCACCACTCCAGTTCGAGAGCGTCCAGGCCTGGGCGAGATCGAGTTCGGAATATCTAAAGCTCGTCGCCGGCAGCGCTGTGCCGCCCGTCACCGTCATGGCGCCGTCGAATGTGGCGTCCTTGCCATACTGTTGGACATAGACGACCCGCGAAAGGGAGGTGGCGGGACTTGTCTCGTAAGCAATTTTGTAGGCGCGAACCAGGCTCGTTCCCATGAGGACCCGGATCGTCTTGAGACGCAGGGGACTGCTGAGCAATCCCGCGCCCGTCGCCTGGGTCAAGCTCTCCGGCCGCCCCTCATAGTGGACGGCAATGGTTGCGATCGGCGTCGCACTCCCCTGGTTTATATAGGTAATGGTCGACAGAGTGCATTCCTCCCCGCTCGGGCAGGAATAGGCATAATCGACGTGATTGCCGCGCCGGTCGGTGGCCCTCGCCAGGTGCCAGCGGAACGTTATCTCGGAAGTTCCACCCTGCACGGCTGCATATTCAAAGCGCGTGCCATCCCGGGCCGTCACCTCCCAGCTATTGGTACCGCTGTTCCGCCTGATGCGCAGATAATTCTCGACCCGGCTCGAAAAGCCGGAAAGGCCTGCCGCCACAGCAGCGGCACAGGAAGGTGAGGACGCAGGTGTCTGCAGCTCGGCGCAAGGGATCAGCTCCCCGCCGTCCAACGTGAAAGAATCGGGCGGAAGCCCGGCTCCGTCATAAGCGGGCGAACCGCGTCCACCAGTGAGCTTCGGTTGTCCTGCCGCAGGAACCGGTGATCCCGTGACACGTTCGATGACGGACAGGCCCGAAAGCGACCACCCGACGCCAAGCCAGGAACCAGCGGCCGCCCGGTTGCGGATATCACTGGCGGAATTGTAGGAAAGGCCAAGATCCGGCTCGAGCCCGCGGAACTCCGGCACCTCTATGTCGACCGAATAAGTATAGCTGCCATTATAGGCAGTTACCGGCTGCTTCGGCCCGGCATTGTCGAGCGCCCGGCTAGGGCTGATTTCCTGCGCCGCGGCTGCACCCCAAAAGCAAAATACGGCGGCCATTGCGACCACCGCCCTCACGAAAACTGCCACTATGCGCGCCAAATGCGCATTCACCAGCCCCCACTTCATCGCCGTCCCCCGATCAAGCTGTTGGAAATGTCAAACTGACCCGGATTGGTCCCGATTCGCAAGGATTCAGATAATCATCGCGTTGCCAAAATGCTCCAAAACATTTTATTTATGTTCTCAGGTACTTAGACCGTTACATTGCAGGCCGGCATCGCCAATGTCCGGACAGAAGAGATGAGCTATCATTAGATTCCTTCCATCCCCTTCACGGGAGAATGAGCTGCTTGGGCCTACTCCAAGGAGTGCCCAAGGAAGGTCGCGCAGGGCCCGCTGATCAGGACAGCCGGTCTTTCCGCGTCGACATCACTACTTTGCCGCCACTCCAGAATGGCGAAGGGCCGCTCGGGGAGTCGCAACAAGGTGATTACCGCGACACGCCGAAAGGCGATGCCCGAAGCAAGTTTCACCTTCACATCGATGGCAAATGCCTTGCGCGGCGAGAGCGTGGTCGGAAGTCGTCCATTTTCCGCTGCAGAGGATGGCGATACCTCAACCAAGCCCCTGAGCTTTTCGGGTGCGACGGAAGGATCGATGCCCTCCTGAAGCGAATAGACCGTGAAGAGCGATTCAAGCTCGGAAAGATCGGCAAGAGTTTCCGGAATGGCTTGCGCCATCTCGTCGATGGATTGAAAGGCGGCGTTCTTCAGGCCGGGGCCATGAGCGACAAGGCCGATCTCCTCTCCGCCACCATCGAATCGAGTTTCGTCCTGATCACGAAAATCGACGATCGCCTCGGAAACCTGCTCGGCCTGAGCGACGCCCAGCCGGCTCAGTACGCCCGTCAGGACGGCCGGCGATGTCTGGTTGAGATCGATGAGTCCCGCCTGGTCCTGCAGCACAATGACGGCTTGAATATTTTCATCCACGGCACAGGAAACAGCCTGCCCACTCGCGGGCAACAGAACCTGTCTCGTGTCTGACGGCCGCATTTGCGCCAGCTGATGCCCGATCGCTCGAACCATTCCATCAGCCAGCACCTCAACCTGATAGGCGTAAGTGAGATTTGCTTGTGACTTGACATGAAGGCGGGTTGAAATTGCGAAGGTCGTGGAAATGACCGCAAGCAACCCCGCGATCCAGATCACGGAGAAGAGAACGAAGCCATCTCGGCTGCTCCGACTCACATTCATCACGTATGTATAATCCAACCAGACGTCATAGACGACATCGGTCGCATCAGGGCATAGGTATTGGCCGTCGCCTAGGCGAGCACGCCGCCGCTATCTGCTCGCTCATCGAGACCGCCAAGCTCAACAGCCTCGATCCCGAAGCCCAACTGCGCAACGTCCTCGCTTGCATCGCTGATCATAAGATCAACCGCATCGGTGACCTGCTGCCGTGGAACTGGGCAGCTATGGACGCTTGCGCAGGTCAGTCGGAGCATGAAATAGATTGTTCATGGTGACGAAATCACAATTATTTTCGAAACACCTTTCGGAGTTTTGAAAGCAGCTTGTTTCCCCGAAGTCCTCCATCATTCCCTTCTTCGTCCACCAACTTCAAAAAAGCGCGAGATTCGCGAACTCGCCGCTTTGCAATCAAACGCCTGTCACGAGCCAGAGCCGATGGGCGATTAAGAATCTGGCTCTCAAGCCGACAAACTTCCTCCTCTTCGGAAGTCTTTTCACCGCCCTTTCCCAACACTGAAAAAGTACTCAGGGGCCGTTCCGATACCAACCGGTCGTGGGCCTCAGCCAAATTGGGAGGGCTCGAAGCCAGCTTTTCAATCTCTGTCTTTAACTCGGCAAAGCTAGAGACGATCGACTGATTCAATCCCGCGCTATCCAACAATCCTTGAATTTTCCACGAGTTGCTAGCCAATGGAACGAAAGGAACCTTCGCAAGGATAGAAAGATACATCGCGTGGTGTCGACCTGTTACAATCATCCTCGCGGTTCTCAGGTTTTGAACGGCACTTCGCCACGTATTTCTTACTTCACTGCCGTGAATCGGAAAGAAACGGTAGGGTGAAAGTAGAGGCGCACTTGCCAAGAGGCGAAGAGAGGCCACACCTACATCCGCATCTCGGATCTGCACCCAGTCCGTGACGACGAGATTGTCACAAAAATCAACGCTCAGACGGCTGTCAAATTTCGCCTCAAGTATCGAGTCCGGTGAGTAGCTGCACCTAATTCCTCGGGACCGCGCATATGCCAAGGAGCGCTTGTCTCGGACAGAGAAGGCATCGAAACGATTGATGACTTCAGGATCGATATCTATTTCCTGAAACAAAGCATTGACCAGGAGCGACGCCTTTCCTTTCTTTTTCGCGAGATCGAGCAGCGCTAGATATTCAATTCCCTTGTTGTGATGTATCGTTCCCTCGCCGTTCACAACGACGGCATCGACCGATTCGATGCGCTCCGCTAGTTCGCTGTCGCGAGCCAATGCGGACATGGTTTCCGTCCATGTCGATCTCGCAAACCGGGCAAGCTCACCAACGAAGTAGCGGTGCTCGACACGATGACCGGCTCGCCCAAGCATGCGTGCGTGACCGTCAGATACGCCTAAACAGCCAATGTGAGACTTCGTTCCCGTATCGTTGCAAAGGAGGACTTTCATGGGTAATCTCTTGCTTGAATAGGGTGCTCGATTATCATCGACTTGCTCATGTGTCCAAAAATTATCCTTTCCGGAACCCGCAATGAAACCTGCCGTTTTTATCCACACCAATGACAAGCAGATGGTTGGCGCGATCGTCGGCCGCCATTCCCTGAAGCGCAATTCCGCCAGACCGGACGCTTTCGACGTCCGCATCACCCGCCGGGAAGATTTTCCTTTTTTTGACGCGTTCGAAGGCCGGAAGTTCCTGCGCGCCGGCGGCTGGCGGACCTGGAAGAACGACGATCTGCAGTCCTTCACCCCGGTGCGCTTCATGCCGCCCGAGCTCATGGCCTATCAGGGCCGCGCCGTGGTCATCGATCCGGATGTCTTCGCCGCCGGTGACATTAACGGCCTGTTCGAGCGCGACATGGGGGGCAAGGCCGTCATGGCCCGCCCCCGCCAGGGCCACAATGGCCGCAATGACTATATCGCCTCCAGCGTCATGCTGCTCGATTGCGCCAAGCTGCCGCATTGGAATGTCCGCCAGCAGTTCGACGACCTGTTCGCCGGCAAGCTCGATTATGAGGATTGGATCGTTCTCGCCAGGGAGCCCAGGGACTCGATCGGCTTCCTCGAGAACGAATGGAACGACTTCGACCGCCTGTCGCCCAAAACGCAGCTCGTGCACATGACCAAGCGCCGCACCCAGCCCTGGAAGACCGGCCTGCCGATCGATTTCACCAACCGCATTCCCCTGATCTCGAAGCTCCTGCCCGAGAACGGCATCAGGCTGTGGGGGCGCTACAAGAAGCACCCCGATCCGCGCCAGGAGGCCTTCTTCTTCGCCCTCCTCAAGGAATGCGTGGAAACCGGCCAGATCTCGCGCAAGGAGATCGAGACCGAGATGCGTCACAACCACGTCCGCCATGACGCGCTGACGCTGATGGACCGCACCGCCCCGCTCGATGCCGTCATGGGCGAGCTGCGCAAGGCCGCCTGATACGGATTGCGATGGAACGCCCCGCGCATGACGCCGAGGCCGCCGGGAAGCTTGCCGCCCTCATCGCTGAGCGGATGGCACGGATCGGCGTCATCGGCATGGGCTATGTGGGCCTGCCGCTGGGCGCCGCCATAGCGACGGCAGGCTATCGCGTCACCGGCTTCGATATCGATCCCGACAAGGTCGCCGCGCTCAATGCCGGCCGCTCCTATATCGCAGCCGTCGCCGATGCCGACCTCGCCCGCTTCGTCGCCTCCGGAAATTTCCATGCCAGCGCCGATTTTGGCGAGCTCGCCCGATGCGACGTCATCGTCATCTGCGTGCCGACGCCCTTGACCAAATACCGCGAGCCCGATCTTTACTATGTCGAGGAGACGGCCCGCACCATCGCGAAAACCCTGCGGCCGGGCCAGCTCGTCGTGCTCGAATCCACCACCTATCCCGGCACGACCGATGAAGTGGTGCGCCCTTTGCTCGAGGCCACCGGCCTCAGGTCGCGGCATGATTTCTTTCTCGGTTTCTCGCCGGAGCGCGAGGATCCGGGCAATCCCCATTTCGGCACGACCACCATACCCAAGGTCGTGGCCGGCGATGGCCCCGATGCGCACGACCTGATGGCGCTCTTCTATGGTTCGGTGGTGAAACAGGTCGTTCCCGTTTCCACCAACGCCACGGCCGAGGCGGTCAAGCTCACCGAGAATATCTTTCGCGCCGTCAATATCGCGCTCGTGAACGAGCTCAAGGTCGTCTATGACGCCATGGGCATCGATGTCTGGGAAGTGATCGACGCCGCCAGGACCAAGCCCTTCGGCTTCATGCCCTTCTATCCGGGACCGGGACTGGGCGGGCACTGCATCCCGATCGACCCCTTCTATCTCACCTGGAAATCGCGCGAATATGAGCTGCCGACGCGCTTCATCGAGCTCGCGGGCGAAATCAACACGAGCATGCCGCGCTATGTGATCGGCCGCCTCGCCGAGGCCCTCGACCGCAGGCTCGGCCTGGCGCTCGGCCAGGCCCGCATCCTGATCATCGGCCTCGCCTACAAGAAGGATGTCTCCGATATCCGCGAGAGCCCCTCCTTCAAGCTCATCGAGCTTCTCGAGGAGCGCGGCAGCAAGGTCGCTTTCCACGATCCCCATGTGCCGGTGATCCCGGCGACCCGCGAGCATGCGGCGCTCAAGGGGCGCAAATCCACGGATCTGTCGGCGGCAGCACTTGCCGGCTTCGATGCGGTGCTGATCTCGACCGATCACACCGCCATCGACTATGAGCTGATCAGCCGCTCCGCCCGGTTGATCGTCGATACGCGCAACGCCTTCGGCCGGCGCGGCCTCAAAAGCGAGCACATCGTCAAGGCGTGATCGCCTTTACGACCTTGCGGCCGATGCTGTGATAGGTGAAGGGCGTTCTCGCGATGTCGGCGGTGGAATAGAGATTGCGCAGGTCGATCATCACCGGCGCCTTCATGACGCCGGCAAGCTTCGCGAGATCGAGGCCGCGAAACTCGTTCCATTCGGTGAGCACGATCACCGCATCGGCGCCCTCGGCCGCCTCATAGGCGTTCTGTGCCCAATCGATGCCGGCAAAGGCCGGCGTTCCATTCGCCTTGACCACCGGATCAAAGGCGACGACGGAGGCTTTGGCCGAGGTGAGCGCCGGCACCAGGTCGAGTGCCGGGGCATCGCGCAGGTCATCCGTATCGGCCTTGAAGGCCAGCCCCAGCACCGCGATCCTCTTGCCGGCCAGCGATCCCCCCAGCATGCGTTGCACGCGGTCGAAAAGCCCGGCCTTGCGCTTGTCATTGGCGCCGACCACCGCCTCGATGAGGCTGAACGGGGACCCCGCCTCGCGCGCCGTGGCGGCGAGGGCGCGTGAGTCCTTGGGAAAGCAGGAGCCGCCGAAGCCCGGCCCCGGATGCAGGTAGTGATGGCCGATGCGCTTGTCATGGCCGATGCCCTGGGCAACGACCGCGATGTCGCCGCCGACTTTCTCGCACAGATCGGCAAGCTGGTTGATGAAGGCTAGCCGCATCGCCAGATAGCCATTGGCGGCATATTTGATGAGCTCGGCCGATTCGAAATCGGTGAACAGCAGCGGCGCCCCGGTCACCGTGATCGGCTGGTAGATCTTGCGCAAGGTCTCCTGGGCGCGCTTCGACTCGCTGCCGACGACGATGCGGTCGGGGCGCAGGAAATCATCGACCGCCGATCCTTCGCGCAGGAATTCCGGGTTGGCGGCCATATCGAATTCCACATCGGGCCGCGCCGCCTTTATCCGCGCCTTGAGCATGCGCGCCGTGCCGACCGGCACCGTCGATTTGGTGATGATCACGCTATACCCGTCGAGCGCCGCGGCGATCTGGTCCGCCGCCTGCTGCACATAAGCGAGATCGGCGGCATCATCGCCGCGCCGTGTCGGCGTCGAGACCGCGATGAACACCGCCTCCGCCCCGGCGACGGCCGATTTGAGGTCGCCTGTGAAATGCAGCCGGCCGGCCCGCTGATTGGCATGCACGAGCGTGTCGAGCCCCGCTTCATGGATGGGCATGCGGCCGGCATTGAGATCATTGACGCGTCTTGCGTCCTGGTCGACGCAGAACACATCGAAGCCGAATTCGGCAAGACAAGCACCGGAAACAAGCCCGACATAGCCTGCCCCGATCACCGCAATCTTCATGGCAACCGCCTCGCTTTTTCCGGGCTTTCAGGCCGGATCAGATGGTTTTCATTCCGACTAGACGAGGCCCGGGAGGTGCGCAAGCCTTGATCGGCTGCTGCCTGGCCCCCGAGGCTTCCCCCCTTTGCCGCGATCGACTATGTGATTGTGCTGCCCGGGCGGCACGGCCGCGGACGACAGATGAGGTGAGGCGCCAGGATGGACCGCGTTGGATCGATAGTCGAAACGCTTCGAACGATGCTCGAAAGTCCCATAACGCTCGTGATGATCGTGATGACGTTCTTCCTGAGCATGTGGCGGGGATCATGGTGGATGCCGGCGATCGTGGCGCTGGTCGCGGATGGCGTTTCAGCCCTGATCCTCTACAAGCACTGGCAGCGCGTGGGCATCGATGTGGGCACGCAGATCTGGCAGGGCGCTCTCCTGTTCGCCGCCTACACCTATTTCGTCTATGCGCTTGTCCGGCTCGTCATCGCTGTCCAGGGCAATCTGCGAAAGGACCGGTAAGGGAGCTCCGATAAGTATCGGAGATGGTACAGCTGCCTGGCCTCGAACCAGGGACCTTCGGATCCACAATCCGACGCTCTAACCAACTGAGCTACAGCTGCACAGGCTCCAAAAACGGAGCGCAACCTAGTCCGAAGCCTGGCGCAATTCAAGCCCGCCGGACAGGAAAAAGGCCTGCTCGCATGAGCAGGCCTCTTCTGCGGAAATCGGCTCGCGATCAGGCGGCGATCGTCTTGCCGAGATCGCCGAAAGACTTGATGACGCCCTCTTGCACCGGCTTCACCGTTTCCTGGGCCAGCAGCACCGAAAGCTCGTTGAGCTCGCTCGCCTGGCGCGAAAAGGCGGCGAACTGGTCGCGCGCGAATTCCTGGTGCAGCGCCATGAGCGCGGTCGGGTCCTTCACCGCGAAAGCCTTGCGCACGAAGGTGAATGCGGAATTCATGTTGATCTGGGCGATTTCCATCGCCTTGAGCTGGATATCGGCGGTCCGCGCCTTGAAGGCGCCGGCGGCCGCGTCGAAATACTGCATGTTCGAATGGGCGAGGTCGCTCGCCTTGTCGAAGGCGGCCTGTGCCTGATCGACCGACTTCTGGGCGAATTCGGTGACCTCGGCCGGCATCTCGGCAGCCGTCGCGACGACTTTCAGCTTCTTGCTCATGTCACAACTCCTTGTCGGCAGGCCAAGGGGCCGCCAGTGACCGTCTCCTGCAAGATAGTCAGAGCCTTTGTGCAGCGCAACATATTTTTGCGACGCAGCAAGAGCCTGTGGAGAACAGGCATTCCCCGGATGAAACCAAGTGAGTCGCCCGGTAGACTTGGAGCACAACCGTTAAGCTTAACAAATGATTGATGAATTGTAACCATTTAGCATTGGTTTATAAACAAATTGGCCGATCTCGCGATTCTGCGGGACAGGCTTCAGGGAGGGGCTGCCGGCGGAAGGCCGGCGGCGCGATATGGTGAGTCAGGCGGTCCAGCCATCGCTCGAGGATTTACGGGCCTTGCCCCAGCCCTGCTGGCTGTGGGACAGCGAGCGGGCGCGCATCGTCTGGGCCAATAGCGCGGGAATAGCCTATTTCGGCGGCGAGACCCTCTTCGATCTCCTCGACCGCCCCTTCGACCGCGCCGAGCCCGGGGTGGAGAATCTGGGGTCCCTGGCCCGCCGGCTGAAGCGCGACGAGCTGCGCAAGACGCTCCTGCATTTTCCCTCGACCGGCGCTTTGACGCCCCTTGCCTGCCAATGCGGCCTGCATGCCTTGCCGGATGGCCGCACCGGCATTCTCATCCGGGGCCTGGCGCAGGCCGAGGAGACGGCCGGCCAGCCGGGCGAGCTGGCGCGCGCTTTCAGCGACCTGCCCTTCCCCGCTTTGCTCCTGGCGCAGGGCACCGTGACTTTCGCCAACACCGCCGCCGAGCGCCTGTTCTCTGCCGAGCAGCGGCGCTTCACCCATCGCCTTCTGGGCGGGCCGGACTCGGCACAGGAATTCCTCGGCCGCGTGGCGGCGGCCGGCACGCTCGGCATGACCAGGAAGCTCGACACGCTCTATGGCGAGCGCGAGATCCGCCTCACCGCCCGGCAGATGCCGGCCGAAAAAGGCGAAGACCCTGCGGTGCTCCTGATCTGCGAGGACGTGACCGACCGGCGCGCCCTCGAACGTCGTCTCGGCACGCCGTCGGGTGCCGCGCCGGCGCCCGTTCCCGCGAAGAGCGAGCCCGCGCTCTCGCCCCAGGACGCCCATACCTTCGAGGCGCTGGGCAAGTCGATCCGCGCCGACAGGCTGCAGGCCGTCAAGCCGGTACAAGTGAAGGTCCAGGCCGTGCCGGTGCCCCTGCCCGGCCTGCCGCCGGTGGTCACCCGCAAGATCGACAGCTTTGCCCATCCGGTCATCATCGTCCAGGACGACAAGATCCACTATGCCAATCCCGCAGCACTCAGGCTTCTGCGGTTCGAGACGGTCGACAGCCTGAAGGAGCGGATCGCCTTTTCCGGCCTGCCGCCGCGCGGCGTCAGCGCCGCGAAGCTCGCGACCGGCGATGGCGGCAGCCTCATGGTCAATCTCACCGCCCTGCCCATTGCCTGGCGCAGCGGCCCGGCGCTGCAGGTGACGCTCGCCGAATTGCCGGAAGCGATGGAAGCCCCGGCTGAGCCGGCCGCGGCTCAACCTCAGGCACCGCCGCCCGCTCGCGCCGAGCCTGTCCCGGCGCGCGCGGCATTTCCGCCGCCCAAATCCGCCATCGCAAGCCAGCCCCTCAAGCGCGAGGAGCCGAAGAGCGAGATCATCGCCACCTTGCCGAAGGCCGAGCCGCCGCCCGATCCCGTTGCCGCGGCACCGGAGCCCGCTCCGCCGCAGCCGGTCCGGTCGGAAGCCGTCGCCGCGAGGCCCGTGACGGAAACCGGCCACGACGCGGATCACGCCGAAGAGGATGAGGAGCTGCGCAACATCCTCGACACCGCCGCCGACGGCATCATCACCCTCGACGGCGCCGGCAATATCCGCACCTTCAGCGCCGGCGCCGAGGCCATTTTCGGTTACCGCATCGCCGAAGTGCTCGAGAAGCCTCTGGCGACCTTGCTCGCCCCGGAGAGCCGCCGGGTGCTGCGCGATTATCTGTCCGCCCTCCAGGGGCCGGGCCTCGCCACCGTCTTCAATGACGGCCGCGAGGTGACGGCGGTCGTCAAGCAGGGCGGCGTGGTTCCCCTCTTCCTCACCATCGGGCGCCTGCACCGCGCGCGTGAGACGGGCGCGGCCTTCTGCGCCGTCTTGCGCGACATCACCCAGTGGAAGCGCACCGAGGCCGAGTTGCGCGAGGCCAAGGACGCCGCCGAGCAGGCGAGCCGGCAGAAATCCGAATTCCTCGCCAAGATCAGCCACGAGCTGCGCACGCCCCTCAATGCGATACTGGGCTTCTCGGAAGTCATGCGCATGGAGCGCTTCGGCGAGATCCGCAACGACAAGTATCGCGGCTATGTGAACGACATCCATGCCAGCGGCGCGCATCTGCTCTCGCTCATCAACGACCTGCTCGATCTCTCCAAGGTCGAGGCCGGCAAGCTCGAGCTCAATTTCACCTCCGTGGCGCTCGGCGAGATCATCGACCAGGCCGTCAAGATGGTGCAGGAGCAGGCGACCGCGGCGCGCGTCATCCTGCGCCGGACCATTCCCAATGACCTGCCGAATGTGGTGGCCGATCACCGCTCGATGAGCCAGGTGATGCTCAACTTGCTCAGCAACGCCATCAAGTTCACCGATCCGGGCGGCCAGGTCATCATCTCGGCCCAGCTGACCAGGGCCGGCGAATTGAAGCTTCGCGTCAAGGATACCGGCCTCGGCATGACCGATGCCGAGATCAAGGAAGCGCTCGAGCCCTTCCGCCGCATCACCACCGATGGCCGCAACGTGCCGGGCACCGGCCTCGGCCTGCCGCTCACCAAGGCGCTCGCCGAAGCCAACCGCGCCCAGTTCGAGATTTCGAGCGAGCCGCGCAAGGGCACGCTGATCGAGATCACCTTCCCGACCACGCGCGTCCTCGCGGTTTGACCACGCATCTCCCTCTCCGCGCGCAGCGCGGGGAGGGTGGCCGCCCAAAGGGCGGACGGGTGGGGTCTGTCAGCCGGGAAGGATTCGACGATTGGACTCAACGCCGGAGGGATCTCGCTTGTGTAGACACCCCACCCGTCGCGCGTTCCGCGCGCCACCCTCCCCGCCTGCGGCGGCGGAGGGAGAATCGCTCGCGGTTCAACGCCCATGATGGCACCGCAATTTGAACGAGCGCGCTTGCTCGGTGTGGCCATCCAGCACGCGACCCATGAGCTCATGGAGCCGATCGACCGGATAGAAATGGGCGCGGGCACGATCGTGGTGTGGGCGGGAGATCGGTCTCTCACCGTGGCGTACCGCTACGCGAACAGCCACGCGCCGGACGGCTCGCCAATGCCGGGCTCCGGCCAATGGGTGGTCGAGACGGTCGCGGTCCGATAACCCCACGCCCATTGACGGGGCCTGACCGGGAACCTAGCCTTCACCTAGGGGAAGTTGCGCGATGGACAGCATTCCACTGTGGCGCTGGTTCCTGAGCCGGACGGGGCTCGGGCGAGGCGGGCCGCGCCGATGGATGATCCTCGGGCTTGCTGTGGTGCTCGTGCTGCTCGGCCAATGGCTGGCCAGCGTCTCGCCCAAATCGCTGGAAGACTTCGCCTGGAAAATGGTCGACGATCTGGGCCAGATCCAGCCTTTCGTTCTCGTTCCGGAATTCTTCCGGCAGTTGAGCAGCTGCGACAATCCTTATGGTTGCGACTGGACTCTGCTGATCAATCCGATCCGCTATCCGGTGACCGCCTTCACCACCTTGCGCGACATCCTGTCCGCGAGTTCGGATATTGCCCTGGGCGTCTTCGTCCTGGCGCTTGCCGTCGGCGGGATCACGCTTGTCCTGCTGTGGAAACGCCACGTCAAGCGCAACGAGACCGACTGGCATATTCTGGACATCGCGGCTTTGTCCGCCCTCCTGCCCTTCGCCGTCAGCCTGACCGCGCTGGCCCTGCAGATCCTGGCGATCGGGCTCTTCTGGCTCTTCGGATCGCTGATCGGCCTCGTCCTGTTCCTGCTTGGCACATTCGGCTGGCTGTTGTCCGTCATCGGCTTTCTGCGCCAGGTGCAGGGCACCGCCGATAGACTCGACACGATCGCCAACACCGTCATCGGCGCGCCCACGCCGCCGCATGATCCCAAATCATGATTGCGCAAGGATGCAATCTCCCTCCGCCGCGCGCAGCGCGGGGAGGGTGGACGCCCGCAGGGCGGACGGGTGGGGTCTCTCAGCCAGAAGGCGGTCGACGATTTGAGCACTCGGTCGGAGGGATCTCCCCCTTATAGACACCCCACCCGGCGCGCGTTCCGCGCGCCACCCTCCCCGCCTGCGGCGGCGGAGGGAGGCATTCAGCTCCTCAGCTCCGCCAGATCCTTGTAAAGCTCCAGCGCCTCCGGATTGGCCAGCGCTTCCTTGTTCTTCACCACCCGGCCATGCACCACATCGCGCACCGCGAGCTCGGTGATCTTGCCGGATTTGGTGCGCGGTATGTCCTTTACCGCGACGATCCTCGCCGGCACGTGGCGGGGCGACGCGCCCTGCCGCACCTGCAGCTTGATCGCATTGACCAGCCCCTCGTCCAGCACGGCCCCCTCGCGCAGGCGCACGAACAGCACGATGCGCACGTCATTGTCCCAGTCCTGGCCGATCGCCAGCGCCTCGATCACTTCGGGGATGCGCTCGACCTGCGCATAGATCTCGGCCGTGCCGATGCGCACGCCGCCCGGATTGAGCGTCGCGTCGGAGCGGCCATGGATGATGATGCCGCCATGCGCCGTCCATTCGGCGAAGTCGCCATGGCACCAGATACCGGGGAAGCGCGCGAAATAGGCATTGTGGTATTTCTCGCCCCCCTCGTCGTTCCAGAACCTGACCGGCATGGACGGGAACGGCCTTGTGCAGACGAGCTCGCCCTTCTCCTGGCGCACCGGTCTGGCGTCATCGTCATAGACATCGACCGCCATGCCCAGCATCGGCCCCTGGATCTCGCCGCGCCATACCGGCGACCAGGCATTGCCGCCGACGAAGCAGCCGCAGATATCGGTGCCGCCCGAGATGGAAGCGAGATGCAGGTCGCGCTTGACGTCCTGATAGACGAAGTCGAAGCTTTCGGCGGCGAGCGGCGATCCGGTCGAGAACATGGTGCGCACGCTCGAGAGCCTGTGCGTCTCGCGCGGCTTGAGGCCCGACTTCTTCACCGCATCGATATATTTGGCGGATGTGCCGAACAGCGTCATCCCCTCTTCATCGGCATAGTCGAACAGCACGCGTTCCGAGGGCGCGAAGGGCGAGCCGTCATAGAGGAGCAGCGTGGCCCCCGTGGCGAGCCCGCTCACCAGCCAGTTCCACATCATCCAGCCGCAGGTGGTGAAATAGAACAACCTGTCATCGGCCTTCACGTCTGAATTGAGGATCAGCTCGCAGAGATGCTTGAGCAGCGCATTGCCCGCCCCATGCACGATGCATTTGGGAATGCCGGTGGTGCCCGATGAATAGAGGATATAGAGCGGGTGATCGAAGGGCAGTTGCGCGAATTTGATCGGCTCGAGCTCCTTGCGCGAAATATAGTCCTCATAGGCGACGGCGCGCGGGAAGGTGCGGGAGATATCCGTCGCCTGGCCGATATAGTCGATGATGATCGTCTCCTCGACGCTCGGCAGCTCCTTCAGCACCGCGGCGACCTTGTTGGCGATCGGGATGGTCTTGCCGTTGTAGTAATAGCCGTCGCAGGCCACGAGGAAGCGCGGCTTGATCTGGCCGAAGCGGTCGAGGATGCCGCGCTCGCCGAAATCGGGCGAGCAGGACGACCAGATGCCGCCGAGCGAGGTGACGGCCAGGAACGCGACGATGGTCTCCGGCATGTTGGGCACGATGGCGGCGACACGGTCGCCGGGCTTGAGGCCGGCCTTGGCGAAAGCATGATGCAGCCGCGCCACCGCATGATTGAGCTCGCGCCAGCTCATCGACTTTCTGACCTTGTCCTCGCCGCGGAAGATGAGCGCCGGCGTGTCGTCGGATTTCCTGAGCAGGTTCTCGGCATAATTGAGCCTGGCTTCCGGAAAGAACCTGGCGCCCGGCATCTTGTCGCCATCGGCGAGCACCACGCTGCCGCGCCGCGAGGCCTTCACCTGGGCGAAATCCCACAAAGCCCCCCAGAAATTCTCCACCTGCTCGGTGGAGAAGCGGTGAAGCTCCTGATAGGTGCCCAAGGGGCCGGAATGCCCCGCTTTCACGAGATGGGCGCTGAAAGCCGCCAGATTGGCCCCGGCTTTGCGTTCGGCGCTGGGTGTCCATAATGGCTCGGCCTGCGACATCGATTTCTCCTCCTCGCGCGGTGATTGGCCCCAATCACGACAATCTGACCTCATAAGCATGTCCATCCGCGACAAGCCAGATGCGGGATGGCACGATCATGCCGTATTTCCATGCTCCCAAGGCCCCGAATGGACCTGCAAGTCAACTCTTGACTTGCACGCCGTAATTTCCTGCAAGGAGCGGAATGCGCAAGACCATCCTCATCGCCCTCGCCGCCACCGCCTTCATCATCGTGGCGGCCGGCATTCTCGTGACCAGCCGGATCAGGACGGTGTCGGCTGACCTTGCGCAACGTCTGGAGACCCAAACCGGCATCAGGCTCGCCACATCGGGCCTGCCCGGCGTTTCCTTCTGGCCGCGTTTTTCCGTCTCCTTCGGCAATGTCGTGATTCCCGCCCCCAGCGGCGCATCTTCCGCCACCTTGGCCAATATCGCGACGCTGCGCGTCGTGCCGGCCGACGGCCTTCTGGGCTTCGGCGAAAATGGCATCGCCGAGATCGTTCTCGAGGAGCCCAGCATCGATCTCGCGGTGGGTGCGGATGGGCGCGCCAACTGGAACTATGGCGCCAGGCCCGGCGAAGGCGAGCCGGACGGCATCCCGCTTCGCATCGTCAATGGCCGCATCGCCTATCTCGACGAGAGAAGCGGCGCCGCACAGGTCTTCGCCAATGTCGAGGCGACGGCCTCGCTCGCAGGCCCCGCCGATGAACTGAATGCCAGGGGCGCCTTCGTCTGGAACGAACGGCGCGCCACCTTCACGCTGTTCCTGAAATCGCCGCAGCGCGTCGCCGAGGATGGCTCGCCCACCGATCTCACCTTGCAGGCGCCGGGCTTCAATTTCCAGTTCTCCGGCCGCACCGCGCTCGCCAAAGGCTTCGAGCTCGATGGCCAGAGCGAGATCAAGGGCACGGATCTGGGGCTTGCCGCCTCATGGTTCGGCGCCGGCCTGCCGGAAGGCATGAACGGTGCCCGCTTCGAGCTGGCGGGAGCCGTCGACTCTTCCGCCCAGGGCCTTCTTTTCGCCAATGCGCAGTTCACGCTCGACGACATGCGTGGCCAGGGTGATGTCGGCATGATCCGCGGCAAGAACCGGCCCAGGCTCGAGGCGCATGTCAATGTCGGCACCATCGATCTCAGCCGCTACGGCGCGTCACCTGGCCCGGCGAATGCAGCCTTCCTGTCGGCGCCCTGGTCGCAGGCCCCCCTCGATCTTTCCGCTTTGCGCACCCTCGATGCGGCGCTCGATGTCACCACCAATGCCTTCGCCTATGGCGCCTTTCGCACCGGCCCCACCCAGATGAAAGTCGCCTTGAACGACGGCGTTCTCGATCTCAAGCTCGCCCGGGCCAGCTATGTGGAAGGCACGCTCGATCTTGCCCTCAATGTCGACGGCAAGTCCGAAACGCCCGCCCTCCAGTTCAGCGTCAATGGCGAAGGCCTCGCCGCCGACAAGGCGCTGAGCGCTTCACTTGGCTTTGCCGACCTGCAGGGCAAGCTGTCGCCCAGCCTGGCGCTGACGGCACGCGGCAGGTCGCTCGCCGAAATGATCTCCACCTTGAAGGGCCAGGCCTCGTTCCGCGTGGTTTCTGGAAATCTCACCGGCGTCGATCTGCCCGCGGGCTTCGCCAAGGTGGCGACCGAAATCCTCAAGGGTTGGAACCGCGACGATCGCGCGAACACCGCCTTCGACGCTCTGTCGGCGACCTTCTCGATCGCCGATGGCATCGCCGCGACCAGCAATCTCATTTTGACCGGCCCCGCTCTGACCTTCAACGGCAAGGGTGAGATCGACCTGCTGCGCCAGGCGCTCGACCTCAAGGTCGATCCGCAGCTTCCCGTCACCACGGGCGCGGACACGACGGCGCAATTCGCCAAATTCCCGGTGGCCATCCACGTCAAGGGCCCATGGACGGCGCCGCAGATCTATCCCGACATGCCGGGCATATTGGAAGACCCGGCCGCCGCCTATGCCGCCTTGCGCAAGCTCGGCCTCGGCTCGACGGATTGATGGTGAAAAGCACCGGATGTCGCTTTTCCTCCTTCCCCCTTGCGGGGAAGGTGGCGCGCAGCGCCGGATGGGGCTCGCGCAACGAGCGAAGTCCTCCCCGATTGATGCGCCCCGCCATTCTTGGCAAACTGGTGCTCTGATGATCCGTATCCAGGAAGCTCCCTTCGATGCCGCCGCCGAATTGCGGCAGTTCCAGTCCGCCAATCGTGCAAGCGGCGCCACGGTGATGTTCATTGGCACGGTGCGCGAGCTGAGCGAGGGCCGCGAGATCGATGCCATGACGCTCGAGCATTATCCCGGCATGACCGAGAAGGCGCTCGCCGAGATCGATGCCGAAGCGCAGAAGCGCTGGCCGATCGCGGCAAGCCTCGTCATCCATCGCCATGGCCGGCTGCTTCCGGGCGACGACATCGTGCTCGTCATCACCGCTTCGGCCCATCGCCAGGCCGCCTTCGAGGCCTGCGAGTTCCTGATGGACTGGCTCAAGACCAAGGCGCCCTTCTGGAAGCTCGAGGCGAGTGACGGCGAGACCCGCTGGGTCGATGCCAAGGACAAGGACGACCAGGCGGCGCGGCGATGGGATCGCCGGCACCAGTAGCCTATCGCCGCTATCGCAGGTCCTGGCGCCGCGGCCCGCCGCGCCCGCCCCGGCCCTTGTGGCGCAGCCTCCTCGATATCGTGATGTTCATCGTTGCCGCGTGTCTCGTCCTGCTGGCGATCCGCGCCTTCAACCAGATCACCGTCACGCCGGGCACGGCCGACATCATCGATGGCGATTCCTTCCGGCTCGGAAAGGACGAGATCAGGCTCAACGGCATCGACGCGCCGGAATACCGCCAGACCTGCCGCGACGCGAATGGCCGCGACTGGAATTGCGGCCGCGAGGCGGCGCGGGCCTTGCGCAATCTCGTCGCCGGCAAGACCGTCGACTGCACCGGCCTCGATGCCGACCGCTATGGCCGCCTTGTCTCGCGCTGCCGGGTCGGCGATCTGACGCTCAACGCCGAGATGGTCCGCCTCGGCTGGGCCATCGCCTATACGCGCCACAGTGCGGCCTATGTGAAGGAAGAAGCCGAAGCCCGCCGCGACAAACGCGGCATCTGGCGCGGCACATTCGATCTCCCGGAAGACTGGCGCGCCGCCCACCGCGCCGATATGAGCGATGGGCCGCATGACTGAATCCCCTCGCCCCGCTTCAGCGGGGAGAGGGAGGGGCCCATTGCGCAGCAATGGGAAGGTGAGGGGCCTGCGGGGAGTTGGATTCGAGTCTTCGATCAAGCAGATGGAGCAGCATTGCTACGCCCGTTGCCCCTCACCCTTCCCACCGCTGCGCGGTGGGCCCCTACCCTCTCCCCGCTGCGCTACGCTTGCAGGGCGAGGGTGATCACTCCCCCTTCGACGCCGCCGTGAACACCGCCAATTGCGCCGCGAACGCGCTTCTATAGGCGGGCCGTGCCTCACCGCGGGCGACATAGTTGGCGATATTCGCATATTCGTCCAGGATCCCTGAGCTTCTCAGCCTGAGCAGCACCGACACCATCAGGAGATCACCGGCGCTGAAGCCGCCATCGAGCCAGTCGGCATCGCCGAGGCGGCGGGAAAGCTCGCCCAGCCGCTTGCGCACATTTTCCCTGAGACCCGGCAGGCGCTCACCGTACCAGGCCTTGTCGCGCTCGAGCAGAGCAGCCATGGAGAGTTCGACGATCGGCGGTTCGACCGTGGCGAGAGCGGCAAACATCCAGCTGATGGCGCGCGCCCGGGCATGGGCGTCTTCGGGCAGCAGGCCCGCATGGCATTCCGCGATATGGAGCACGATGGCGCCCGACTCGAACAGCGCGAGATCGCCCTCTTCATAGGTCGGGATCTGCCCGAAAGGATGAAGCGTCAGATGCGCCGGCTCCTTCATCGCCTGGAATGAAACCAGACGAACGTCATAGGGCTGGCCCACTTCCTCGAGCGCCCAGCGAACGCGCATGTCGCGCGCCAGTCCCCGGCCTCTGTCGGGTGAGCGTTCGAAGGCGGTGATGGTGGGAGTCATTGCAGGACTTCGGATGGCCGCATGCCTCTATCCGATGCGCTTGCTGAACAGGGAAATGCTGCGCAACGCATAGATGAACAGGATGGCGAGCGTCGGCCACTGGAACCAGTATTCACCTTCCGTGAACATGTTGATTCCGAACAGGAAGGCGATCAGCGTCAGGGCGGTCGCGCTGTTCGCGTAGAAGCGGAGCAGGCGCGCTTCCTTCTGCGCTTCGGGCGTCAAGGCCTGCGTCGCCGGCGCCTTGGGCGCCCTGAACAGGAAGATGCTGCGCAGCGCATGGAGGAGCAGGATGACCAGTGCCGGCCACTGGAACCAATGCGGGCCGCCTGAGAACATGTTGATCGCGAACACAAGAACAATCAAAGCGCCGGCGATCACGCTGTTGATATAGAAGCGATGCAGCCTTGCGCCGCTCGCTTCACCTGGCGCTGCGATCGCGGCAGGCAGCGGATCAGGCACTGACGGTTGCGCCACCTCTCCGCCATGCGCGAGCACCACGCGATAGACCGGCACTTGCGTGGCCATGTTCTTGACCGCCTGGGCGCCGAGCGAATCGAAGCTCACCGAGAGCTTGTCCTTCACATGATCGAAGACGGTTCCCGAGATCAGGATCCCGCCCGGATCGGCCATGGCCTGCAATCTTGCCGCGACATTCACCCCGTCTCCGAACAGGTCATGGCCGTCGACCATCACATCGCCGAGATTGACGCCGATGCGGAACCACATCTGCCGGTCGGGGCTAAGCGCCGCATTGCGTTCGGCGATCAGCCGTTGCGTCTCGACCGCGCATTCGACCGCCCTGACCACGCTCGGAAACTCGGCCAGGATGCTGTCGCCCGCGGTGTTCACCACCCGGCCCCGATGCTGCGCGATCCGCTCGGCGGTCAGCTCGCGATAGGCCTTCAGCGTCGCGAAGGTGCCGCCCTCGTCCTGCCCCATCAGCCGGCTGTAGCCCACGGCATCGGCCGAGAGGATGGTGGTGAGCTTGCGTTCGGCGGATTGGTTCATCGATGCCCCTCATCGTCTTGTCAGACCATCTATGGCTGCAGTAAGCGGGAGGCAATGGTGCTGCCAGAGAGGATTGAACTCTCGACCTCTCCCTTACCAAGGGAGTGCTCTACCACTGAGCTACGGCAGCGCCGCCGCGCCTTATGACGCCTAAAGCTTGTCGGATCAAGGGGGTTTTGGAACCCTTGTGCCCCTTCCCCCATTGTCGCAGTGCTGGGGAACGGAAAGGCAGGATGCTCATGGCCAGATGCGACGTCTGCGGCAATGACTACGATAAATCCTTCCGCGTCACCCAGGCCGGTCGGAGCATGACCTTTGACAGCTTCGAATGCGCCATTGCGGCCATGGCGCCGCATTGCGAGCATTGCGATTGCCGGATCATCGGGCATGGGCTCGAGGATGGCGACGGACGGATGTTCTGCTGCGCCCACTGCGCCAAAGAGGCAGGTGTCGGCGCCCTCAAGGACCGCACGGCCGAAACCGCCACCGCCGGACCTTGATCCTCGCCGGCTGTTGACTTCGCGGACGGCAAGGGTGTGGGATTTGGGAAATGTCATGATCCCCGGAATTTCGAGCCGCCCGCGCCTGTTCTCCCGCTTTTCACTGCAGAAGCCCTCTAAGGGCAGGAAACTCTTCAACAAAACTCGCTTTTTTCACCGGTGAACAGGCTTGGTTCGATCCGTCCGGCACGCCCTCGCGACGAAAATATACCGGAAGAAGCGGAGAATATTCCGGGCGGCAAGACCGTGCCGGAGGCCATGACAAGGGAGCGGATTTCCCTGCTCCCGCACAGGGGCAAAATTTAACAAGCTGATATCCCTGGACTTTCTGCACCGCTCGCTTTTTTTGGGAAAATTCCCTGTAATTCCCTGTAAATCCCTGTATCGGGGCTGGGCTGCGCCCCACGGGCCCATAGGCTATTGTTCCTGGCATCAGCGGGACCAAGTCCTCGCCAGGGAGGATTGAAATATCTCCTCGACAGCTCCCCCGGGCCTGTTCAAGCATTCGCCATGGCCAAACCGCCGTCCAAGCCTGCCAAACCACCCGACCGTTCGGCCCGTCTCGCTGCGGCGCTCCGGGCCAATCTCAAGCGCCGCAAGGCGCAAGCGAAGAGCCGGGCGGCCGCAAACCCGCGCCCCGGCGAGCCGAAAAACGGCTAGGGTTGCCCTGACCCTGCCATTTATGCTTGTTAGGCCGCTCCCAGGGATGCCGGCGCGGCGGCAGACTCTGTTTTGGGGAAAATTTCAGAGGAAATTGAACGAGATGGATCGCATCCGGATCAGAGGCGGCAACACGCTTAACGGCACCATTCCGATCAGCGGCGCCAAGAACGCGGCCCTGCCCTTGATGATCGCCTCGCTCCTGACCGATGAGACCCTCACCCTCCACCGCGTGCCCCGCCTCGCCGATGTCAGGCTCCTGCAGCGCATCCTCGGCAATCACGGCGTCGATATCACCGTTGCCGGCAAGCGCGCCGGCCAGAACGGCTATGACGGCGAGACGATGCGCATCTCCGCCAGGACGATTGCCGACACGACGGCGCCTTACGAGCTCGTCTCCAAGATGCGGGCGAGCTTCTGGGTTCTGGCCCCGCTTCTCGCCCGCTGCGGCGAGGCGCGCGTGTCGCTGCCCGGCGGCTGCGCCATCGGCACCCGCCCGGTCGACCTCCACATCCTCGCCATGGAGAAGCTCGGCGCCGAGATCACCATCGACAGCGGCTATGTGGTGGCCAGGACACCGAAAGGCTTCATCGGCGGACATATCGCTTTCCCGAAAGTATCGGTGGGCGCCACCCACGCCGCTCTCATGGGCGCCGTCACCGCCAAGGGCGAAACGATCATCGAGAATGCGGCGCGTGAGCCCGAGATCACCGATGTCGCCGACTGCCTCGTCAAGATGGGCGCCCGCATCGAGGGCATCGGCACCGCGACGATCAGGATAGAGGGCGTGCCCCGCCTGCATGGCGCCGAGCATGCCGTGATCGCCGATCGCATCGAGACCGGCACCTATGCCATGGCGGCGGCCATGACCGGCGGCGATGTCACGCTTTCCGGCGCCCGCGCCGACACGCTCTGCGAGGTGATGACGATCATGCGGGCCTCGGGCGTCGACGTCGAATCCACCAATGACGGTTTGCGCATCAAGCGCAATGGCGCAGGCCTCGCCCCCATCAAGGTCGAGACCGAGCCCTATCCGGGTTTCCCGACCGATCTCCAGGCGCAGCTCATGGCGCTCACCACCAGGGCCAGGGGCACCTCGATCATCCGCGAGACGATCTTCGAGAACCGGTTCATGCATGTGCAGGAGCTGGCCCGCCTCGGCGCCGATATCCATCTGCATGGCGACACGGCCGAGATCCGCGGCGTCGAGCGCCTCACCGGCGCCCAGGTCATGGCCACCGATCTCCGGGCCTCCGTGTCGCTCGTGATTGCCGCTTTGGCGGCCGAAGGCGAGACCACGCTCCACCGCGTCTATCACCTCGATCGCGGCTTCGAGACGCTCGAGGAGAAGCTCAAGGCCTGCGGCGCCGAAATCGAGCGCCTCTCGGGCCACTAGCATCGGACCGAACAGAGATCACCATGTCCCTGCTCAAGCTGACAGCCCTCGACGCGGCCGATCTCGAGATCATCTCCGCCCATATGCAGGATGCGGTCATCACCCTGGGCGATATCCGCTTCCTGAAGGCGTCCGGCAAATTCGCGCTCATCGCCAACCGCTTCATCTGGCAGGCGCAGAAGCCGCCTTATGAGCGCCGGCGCACCGGCCTCTCCTTCGATCGCGTGCTCTCCGCCAGGTCGCAGCGCATCCGCCAGGGCGCCGATGACGCCATCCTGTCGCTTCTCTCCATCTCCTTCACGCCGGACGAGGAGCCCTCCGGCACCGTCGTCCTCACCTTTTCGGGCGGCGGCGCCATCCATCTCAAGGTCGAATGCATCGAAGCCCGCCTCGCGGATCTGGGCCCTGCCTGGGAAACGCCCAACCAGCCTTCGCATGATCGGTGAATGAAATCTCCCTCCGCCGCGCGAAGCGCGGGGAGGTGGCGCGAAGCGCGGGGAGGTGGCGCGAAGCGCCGGGTGGGGTCTTCCCACCGGGAAGTATTGAACGATTGGCCTGAACAGCATGCCAAATATAGCTTGAGAGATATTCCTTGCGGAGAGACCCCACCCGACGCGCGTTCCGCGCGCCACCCTCCCCGCCTCTCGCCTTCGCGAAGCCGAGGCTTCGCTTCGGCGGAGCAAGGTCGGCGGCGGAGGGAGAGCCAACTCTGTCTTTGCCCGGCGATCTCGCCTAGTTTGACCGCACCATGACCGCTTCCGCTCCCCCGGATCGCAACCGCCTCGTTGCCGTCGAGCTTGATGAAAGCATCGGCTCGGGGCTCTCCGCCGATGCCGATCACGAGCGGCGCGTCGCGATCTATGATCTCATCGAGGACAACCGCTTCACCGTGATCGGCCATGAGAGCGGCCCCTACCGGCTTTCGCTCTCGACCGCCGACGGCCGCATCGTCTTCGACATCCGGAGCGAGCGCGAGGAGCGGGTCTCGATGATCGGCCTGTCGCTGTCGCCCTTCCGGCGCATCGTGAAGGACTACTTCATGATCTGCGAGAGCTACTACAAGGCGATCCGCACCGCCACGCCGAGCCAGATCGAGACCATCGACATGGCGCGCCGCGGTCTGCACAATGAAGGGAGCGATCTTCTGAAGGAGCGGCTCGATGGCAAGGTCGAGCTCGATTCGGCCACCTCGCGCCGCCTGTTCACCTTGCTTTGCGTCCTGCATTGGCGCGGCTGAGCACAACCGATGGCGGCTGATCTTCCCGGCGCCCTGCTCTTCGCCTGCACGCAGAATGTCATCCGCTCTCCCATGGCGGCCGCCATTGCGCGGCATTTCTACGGCAACCGGGTATTCATCGCTTCCTGCGGGGTGAAGCCCGGAGAACCCGACCCCTTTGTGATGACCGTGATGGACGAGATCGGCATCGACCTGAAGAAGCACAAGCCGCAGAGCTTCGCCGATCTCGAGGATTCGAGCTTCGATGTGGTGATCTCGCTGTCGCCCGAGGCCCATCACCGGGCGCTCGAAATGACCCGCACCATGGCGATCGAGGCCGAATACTGGCCCACCCTCGACCCGTCGGCCACCATGGGCAGCCGCGAGACGATCCTCGATTCCTACCGCGATGTCCGCGATGGACTGATGCGGCGAATCAGGGCCAGATTCGGGACTTTGGGTGCGCGAGGCGTGTAACCCTGAGCTTGATTTTGCCGGGCAACCGGTTCATGGGTAGCCGCATAGCGCGCATCCCGGCGAAGTGGCATCACTTCGCCGACAGGGAGTCGCGCCAAATTGATATGTTGGAGCAAATCCTTATCGCCAAAGTCTAACAACTTTGGCGGGATTTGCTCCAAAACCAGCCAGGGAACCTTATGGCGAAAGAAGAATTGCTTGAATTCGAGGGCACGGTCACCGAGCTCCTGCCCAACGCTACCTTCCGCGTGAAGCTCGACAACAACCATGAAATCATCGCCCACACCGCCGGCAAGATGCGCAAGAACCGCATCCGTGTGCTGGCAGGTGACCGCGTGATGGTCGAAATGACGCCCTATGACCTGACCAAGGGCCGCATCAACTATCGCTTCAAATAGGGATCCCGGGGGGATGACGGAAACCCGCGTCAAGCTCGTGCTGGCCAGCGCCTCGCCGCGCCGGCTCGCTTTGCTTGAGCAGGTTGGCCTGAGGCCCGATCTGCTGATGCCGGCGGATATCGACGAGACGCCGATGAAGCGCGAAACCCCGCGCCGCCTGGCCATCCGGCTCGCCGCCGAAAAGGCCCGCACCGCGCAGGAAGCCCCGCTCGTCAAGAAGCTCGGCAGCAAGACCTTCGTCCTCGCCGCCGACACGGTGGTGGGGCTCGGCCGCCGCGTCCTGCCCAAGCCCGAGACCGCGGAGGAAGCCGCTGCCTGCCTGTGGCTGCTGTCGGGCCGTTCGCACTGGGTCTATTCGGCCGTGACCTTGCTGGCGCCGGGCGGACAATCCTGGCGCCGCTGCTCGGAGACCAAGGTCCGCTTCAAGCGCTTCTCGCGCGAGGATGTCGAGACCTATCTCAAATCGGGGGAATGGCGCGGCAAGGCGGGCGGCTATGCCGTCCAGGGCCGCGCCGAATCATTCGTCCGCTCGCTCAGCGGCTCGCATTCCGGTGTCGTCGGCCTGCCGCTCTATGAGACGGTGCACCTGCTCCAGGGTGCGGGCTTCCCTGTCCACTACACCTGGCTGACCGCACCGCACAGCGGCATATGACCGGCGAGGACCATCCGGTAAGGCTGCGGCCCCGGCGCCCCTGCCCCATTTGCGCCAAGCCGTCCACGCAGAAATATCATCCCTTCTGCTCCGCCCGCTGCGCCAATGTCGATCTCAACCGCTGGCTCGGCGGCCACTATGCCGTCCCCGCCGCGGAAGAGCCCGATCCGGGCGATGAGGCAACGAATCCGCAGCAAGAGGAAACGTAACTCCCCTCGCCCCGCTTTAGCGGGGAGAGGGAGGGGGCCCATTGCGACCTTGCTCCGCCGAAGCAGTAAGATTCTGCTCTGTCGAAGGAAAATCTCGGCTTCGCGAAGGCGAGAGCAACGGGACGGTGAGGGGCTTGCTGGGAATTAGACTCGACCCTTCGATCACGCATATGAAGCAGTACTGCGCCGCCCTTCGCCCCTCACCCTTCCCACCGCTGCGCGGCGGGCCCCTACCCTCTCCCCGCTGCGCTTCGCTTGTAGGGCGAGGATAAAATTGGCGACGGTTCGCGAGAAGCGCTAGTGGAGGTTTGCCGATTTTGTCCGGTACACTTCGCTGTCGCGAGCCGCCGGGCGTTCTTTCGGCCGGCGGACATGGACCTGTCCGCGTCCTGACTTTTTCGCGCGATAGCAGGCCCTGTCTGCATCATCGAGCACTTCGGCGAGCGACGCGGAGTCCCTGGTCACTATGGTGACCCCGATGCTCGCGCCGACACGAAAGAGCTTGTCGTCCCAGCGGAACTCCATGTTGCCGACGGCTTCCACCAGCGCGTTCGCCGCCGCCTCTGCTTCCTCGATGCCGCAATCGCGGATAAGCAAGGCGAACTCGTCGCCGCCGAGACGCGCCGGCACGTCCTTGCTGGTGGAGCTGAGCCCGATCAGCTTCGCGACATGGCAGAGCAAGGCATCTCCGGCGGCATGCCCGCCCTGATCGTTCACCAGCTTGAAGCGATCGAGATCGATGAAGCACAAGGCATGCATGCGATCCTGCTCTTTCGCTTCGTTGAGCGCGCTCTGGACCTTGATCATGAATGTGGCCCGGTTGGGCAGGCCGGTCAGCGCATCATGATAGGCGGAGCGGGCGACCCGCTTCTGGTCGGCGCGGTCCTTGGTCACATCGTTGAAGATGATGATGGAGCCGAGAACGCCTTCTGCCGCCGTCTTAACCGGCGCTGCCGAGAAGCCTATGTCATAGGCCTCGCCGGTCCGGCTCAGGAGGATCGTGCCGGCTTCGAACGTAAAGGCCTTGTCTTCGCGTATGCACAGATCGACAGGGCTCGCGGGCCGCTTGCCTGAAGATTCCTCGATGATGTTGAATATCTCGATCACCGGGCACGCCATCGCCTCCGACGCTGTCCAGCCGGTCAGCTTCTCGGCCACGGGGTTCATGAAAGTGACGAGACCGGCCGCATCCGTGCAGACGACCGCATCGCCGATCGAATAGAGCGTGACGTTGAGGCGTTCCTTTTCCGCCAGCGCTTTTTCGATAAGGATCTGCCTCTCGGTGACATCCCAGTTGGCGCCGATGGCGCGCTGGGGCTTGCCCGTTTCGTCCCGGAATATCTGGGCAAGAGCATGGAAATGCCGAACGGCGCCATCCTTGCGGCGAATCCTGAACTGCGATTCGAAATGCGAGCCGCCCGCAAAGCAGCGATCCCATTCCGCCATGACGCGCTCGACATCTTCGCGATGGAGAAAGCCTTGCCATTCCTCGGGACTGCAAGTCTCGTCTTCGTCAAGCCCGTAGAGCTCGCGCATCCGCGCGTCCCACACCATTCTGGGTGGATCGAAGTCGATCTCCCACACGCCGATCCGCGAGGCGGTGAGCGCGATCTCGAGTCTTTCATAGAGAGATGCAATCGTCGCCTCGGACTTGTCGCCGGCTGTTTCGGCGATCAGGCTGAAGATGAAGGCCGGCGCGCCGTCCTCCTTGTCGCGCTGGAGCGATGCCGATCCCTTTGTCCACAGAACCGCTCCATCCTTGCGGACATATCGGCGCTTGAACTCGAGCAGCCTCGCCTCGCCTTCGACGACCAGACGATGCTCGTGCTGGCAGGTTCGGACATCATCCGGATGCACCAGGTCGCTCTCGCGCATGGCGCTCAGTTCCGCCTGGTCGAAACCTGTCATTTGGCAGAAGGCTTCATTGGCATGGGTGATCCGGCCGTCGGGCGAAATCATCATGATCCCGACCGTTCCATTGTCGAGGATACTCGCCAGCATCGCGCCGTGGTCGAGCCGGCTGAGCATGTCTTTAGCTGGTCGATCCGATCTCGCCATGGCCCTGTTATCGTAGGAGAGATTTAAGATTCTCTCTAGACCATGAATGCGCTCCGGCTGGGCGCCTTATGCTTAAAACCAAATTAAAATCCGACCTAACCCTCTGCCTGGATCAGCCCCCGCTTCGCCAGGTTGCGCATGAGATGACTGACGCCGAATGTCCACGGCGGACATTCATGGCTGCGCCGCATGCGGTTGGTCAGGCTGCCGAGCTTCTCGGTGGCGATGGTGACGATATCGCCTTCCTTGTGGGTGAAGCCCTTGCCGGGCGTGTCGCGATCCTCGACCGGCGCGAACATGGTGCCGAGGAACAGCACGAATCCGTCCGGGTACTGATGGTGCTTGCCGATCGTCTGCCCGGCAATATCGGCGGGATCGCGGCTGATCATCGCCAGCGATGATGAGCCCTTGAGCTTGAAGCCCTCGGGCCCTTCGACTTCGAGCGTCACCACCGTCTTGCGCACGTCATCAAGGCTGAACCCCTCGTCGAAGAATCTGAGGAACGGGCCGATGGAGCAGGACGCATTGTTATCCTTCGCTTTGGACAGCAGGAGAGCGGAGCGGCCTTCGACATCGCGCAGGTTGATGTCGTTGCCGAGCGTGGCGCCGACGATCCTGCCCGTGGAGCTCACGGCCAGGACGACCTCGGGTTCCGGATTGTTCCAGGTCGACATGGCATGCAATCCGCCATCGGCGCCGGTACCGACCGACGACATGACCTGCGCCTTGGTGAAGACCTCGGCATCGGGACCGATGCCCACTTCGAGATACTGGCTCCAGGCGCCTTGCGCGATCAGCGTCTCTTTCAGCTTCATGGCTTGCGCCGAGCCGGGCTTGAGCTTCTTGAGATCATCGCCGACCAGTTCCTTGACCGTCTTGCGGATTTCCGCCGCCGCCGTGTAGTCGCCGCGCGCGCGCTCCTCGATGACGCGTTCGAGCATGGAGATCGCGAAAGTCACGCCCGCCGCCTTGACGGCCTGCAGATCGACCGGCGCCAGCAGCCACGGCACCGATCCGCTGCGTCTGTCGGCCGCGCTGTTGGCAAGGATGTCGCCGAGCTTGCCGATCGGCTGGCCCTTGGCGGCGCGCATCGCCTTGGCGGGATCGGCTGTCTCGCACAGGTCGCGCATGGTGGGATAGTCGGCGCTGATATCGAATAACTCATCGCCGCGCAGCGTAACCACGGACGGTCCGTCGACATCGGGACGCCAGACGCGTCCGGCAAGTGCCGCCTTGTCGTGATCGCGGGGCAGAGCTTTCTCGGGTTTCAGGTGATCGTTCAAGGTCAGCGTCATGGTGATCGGGTTCGCTATATTGGAAGAAAGATGGGCATTGTGCATATTTGTCAGGCAAAAGAAACAATGTCGCATCCAGCATCAGGCGCATCCCATTGCCACTCATCGGAAAGCGCTATAGCGTCGGCCGCACCAGGGAGACAAAGCTTGCATGCGCATATATTATAGGGAAGGTTACGCGCCCTTCCGCGACTATGTTACGTGGTTCCGTGTAACGGGTGATCCCGCCTCCAAAAAGCCGCCAGTGGTCATCCTGCATGGCGGCCCAGGTGCCGCCCATGATTACCTCGACAGATACAAGCTGCTCGCCCGCACCGGCCGGCAAGTCATCCACTATGACCAGCTGGGCTGCGGCAAATCCACTTTGCTGCCCGACAAGGGCGTCGATTTCTGGACACCGCGCCTCTTCGTCGAGGAGCTGAACAGCCTCATCGATCATCTGGGCATCCGTTCTTCCTATCATGTGCTGGGCCAGTCCTGGGGCGGCATGCTGGGCGCCGAATTCGGCATCACACGTCCTTCCGGACTCAAATCCCTGACCATCGCCAACTCGCCCGCATCGATGGAGCTCTGGGTCAGGGAAGCCAACCGGCTGCGCGGTGAGATGCCGGAAAAGGTGCGCGATGCTCTCGATCGTCATGAGAAGACCGGCACGATCACCGATCCTGAATATCTCGCCGCTTCGATGGCCTTCTATGAGCGCCATGTCTGCCGTGTCGTGCCCTTCCCGCCGGAGGTGAAGCGCTCTTTCGACCAGATCGGCCGCAACCCGACCGTCTACAACACCATGAACGGGCCGAACGAGTTCTTCGTCATCGGCAGCCTGAAGACCTGGAGCGTCATCGACAAGGTCCGGGCGATCAATGTGCCGACGCTTTTGATCTCGGGCCGCTATGACGAGGCGACGCCGGCGGTCGTCCAGCCTTTCGCCGACAACATCGAGGGCGCGCGCTGGGTGATCTTCGAGAAATCAAGCCACCTGCCGCATGTCGAAGAGACCGATAAATGCATGAAGACCGTCGCCGAATTCCTCGACGGGAACGACTAGTGTGTATTGAAGATGGAGACTCTTTCAACCCTCACCCTGAGGTGCGAGCGAAGCGAGCCTCGAAGGGTGTGGTGCCGCTTGTTAGCCCTATCCTGAGGGACGCTTCGAGGCCCGGCTGCGCCGGGCACCTCAGCGTGAGGGTGAATTGGGAATCGACTTGCCTGATGAGCTAGAAACCGAACCTAGGGAGACGTCCAATGAAGAAATGGTTGTTGGCAGGCGCCACAGCCCTGCTGCTTACCGCCGTCAGCGGTACAGCCTATGCCGAATACAAGGCCGAGCATCGCGGCGGAACGATACGCCTGCTGTCGCGCTCCGCGGGCGGCACGCTCGATCCGCATGTCAATTACACGCTGCAATACTGGCAGCTCTATCAGTCGACCTATGACGGTCTGCTCAACTTCAAGAAGGCGGCAGGCGCCGACGGCTTCAATGTCGTGGCCGACATTGCCGAGGAAATCCCCAAGCCTGAGAATGGCGGCAAGACCTATGTCTTCAAGATCCGCAAGGGCATCATGTTCTCCGACGGCCGCGAGCTCGGCGTGAAGGATGTCGTCGCGTCCTTCCAGCGCATCTTCAAGGTGTCGAGCCCGACCGCCGGCGGCTTCTATTCGGTGATCGTGGGCGCCGACAAGTGCCTGGCAGAGCCCGCGAAATGCGCGCTCGAGGGCGGCGTGGTCGGCGATGAGGCCGCCGGAACAGTGACCATCAATCTCACCCAGCCGGATGCCGAGTTCTTATACAAGCTGGGTCTGCCGCATGCGGCAATATTGCCCGCCGACGCGCCGGCCCAGGATGCCGGGTCCGTGCCCATTCCCGGCACCGGCCCTTACATGTTCGCCTCCTATGACCCGAACAAGGCGCTCGTCATGGAGCGCAACCCGCATTTCAAGGTGTGGAGCGAGGAGGCGCAGCCCGACGGTTATCCCGACAAGGTCCAGTATGATTTCGGCCTGAGCGAGGAAGCCGCGGTGACCGCCATCCAGAACGGCGAAGCCGACTGGACATTCGACGAAATTCCGGCGGACCGTCTCGGCGAGATCGGCACCAAGTACAAGGACCAGGTGCATGTGACGCCGCTCACTGCCTGGTGGTACCTGCCCATGAACACCAGGTTGGCGCCGTTCGACAATGAAAAGGCGCGCCAGGCCGTGTCCTATGCGATCGACCGCAACGCCCTGGTCAAGATCTTCGGTGGTCCGGTGCTGGCGCAGCCCGTCTGCCAGGTCCTGCCCCCGGGCTTCCCCGGGCATGAGGCTTACTGTCCTTACACCAAGGACCCGGGTGCGAAATGGTCGGCGCCCGACATGGAGAAGGCCAAGCAGCTCGTCGAGGAATCGGGCACCAAGGGCCAGAAGGTGACGATCATCGCCGAAGACAAGGCGATCTCCAAATCGGTCGGCATCTATTTGCAGAGCGTGCTGACCGAGCTCGGCTATCAGGCGGAGGTCAAGCCGATCGCCACCAATATCCAGTTCACCTACATCCAGAACACCAACAACAAGGTGCAGATGTCGATCACCCAGTGGTACCAGGACTATCCCGCCGCTTCCGACTTCCTCTACATTCTCTTCGGCTGCGAGAGCTTCCACGAAGGTTCCGATTCATCGGTGAACATCGCGGGCTTCTGCGACAAGGAGATCAATGACAAGATGAAGGCGGCGCTGGCTTTGGGTGTCGAAGATCAGGCGGCCGCCGACAAGATGTGGGCCGAGATCGACAAGGCGGTGACCGACAAGGCGCCGGCCGCGGCCTTGTTCACGCCGAAGCACCTCGACTTCGTCTCCAAGCGCGTCGGCAACTTCCAGTTCAACTCGCAGTTCTACTGGATGGTCACGCAGTCCTGGGTCCAGTAAGCCGGGACACTCGCCTATGGCTGACGCGGTTGCGTCACTTCGCACGAGCCGTGGCCCCTGGGCCACGGCTCTTCGCAAACTGTCCCGTGACCGGGCCGCCATGGCCTGCCTCGCGGTCTTCATCCTCATCGTCATCATCTGCCTGCTGGCGCCCGCTTACGCCACTTTTGCCAATACCGATCCCTTCCGCTCCAGTCTCGATGCGACCGTCGACATAAACGGCCAGCAGGTGCCGGTCATGGAGCAGTCGACCGAAGGCCTGGGGCTGGGCTACACGCCGATCGGTCCCACCTGGGAATTCGGCAGCTATTTTCTCGGCGCCGACACGCAAGGGCGCGATGTCATGGCGCGCCTGCTCTATGGCGGGCGCAACTCGCTCCTCATCGCCGGCGCCTCGACCATCATCACCATCCTGTTCGCCACCGCCATCGGCCTGACCGCGGGGTTCTTCGGCGGCGTCACCGATACGATCCTGTCGCGCATTCTCGACATACTCTGGGCCTTCCCGGTCTACCTCCTCGCCATATCGCTGTCGATCGTGCTCATCGCCCATGGCATCGATCTCGGCATCATCACGCTTGAGGCGGGCAGCCTGTGGCTTCCGATCTTCATCATCGGCATCGTCTACATTCCCTATATTGCGCGGCCGATCCGCGGCCAGGTGCTGGCTTTGCGCCAGAGCGAATTCGTCCTGGCGGCCATCGGGCTCGGCGTGCCGGAGCATCGCATCCTGGTCAGGGACATCCTGCCCAATGTCTCGACCACGCTCATCGTCTTCGTGCCGCTGATGCTCGCCATCAACATGCTCACTGAATCGGCATTGTCCTTCCTGTCGATCGGCGTGCAGCCGCCCGATGCCAGCTGGGGCACCATCATCCAGGACGGCCAGGGCCTGCTCTATACCAGGCCCTGGGTGGCGCTCGCCCCCGGTATCGCCATTGCGCTGACCGTGCTCGTGCTCAACGTGCTGGGCGACGGCTTGCGCGATGCGCTCGATCCGCGCTCCAAGATCAGGCTCGGAGGCGATTGATGCTGCTCGCCCTCCTCCGCCGCTTCGGCCAGATGATCTTCGTGATGTTCGGCATCAGCGTGCTGGTGTTTCTCATTTTCTTCGTGACGCCGGGCGCCGATCCCGCCGCCCGCATTGCCGGCCGCAACGCCTCGCCCGAGACGCTGGAAGCGGTGCGCAAGAGCTTCGGCTTCGATCAGCCGGTATGGGTCCAGTATCTCACCATGATGAAGAAGCTCTTCGTCACCCAGGATCTCACCTCCTTCGTCAATCGCGGCTGGAAGGTCGTGCCGGCCGTGCTCGACACCATCCCGGTGACGCTCTCCTTGGTGATCGGCGCCGCGATACTGTGGGTGGTCTTCGGCATGCTGGTCGGCCTCATCGCGGCGGCGACGCGCGGCAGCTGGATCGACAAGCTTCTGATGGCCCTGGGGCTCGTCGGCTGCGCCATGCCGGTCTACTGGCTGGGCGAGATGATGAACCTCGTGAGCCAGAGCCGCTATCACGACACCTGGCTGTTCTCCTGGGTGCCGCCGCTCGGCTACAAGAATCTGAGCGATGATCCCAGGGGCTGGTTCCTCACCCTCGTCATTCCCTGGTTCACTTTGGCGATCCTCTATATCGGCCTCTATGGCCGCGTGCTCAGGGCCAATCTCATCGAGGCGATGCAGGAGGATTATATCCGCACCGCCCGCGCCAAGGGCCTGTCCGAGACCCGCATCCTTTTGCGCCATGCCTTGCGCACCTCGCTCATCAGCTTCGTCACCTTGTTCGGCCTCGATTTCGGCGCGCTGGTCGGTGGTGCTGCCCTTCTCACCGAAGTGGTCTTCGGCCTCCAGGGCGTCGGCAAGCTCACTTACGATGCGCTGCAGAATCTCGATCTGCCGGTCATCATGACGACCGTCATCTATGCCTCCTTCTTCGTCGTCCTCGCCAATGCGCTGGTCGATGTCGTCTATATCCTGATCGATCCGCGCGTGAGGTCGGCCTGATGCTGGAAGTCCGCGACCTCAGGATCTCCTTCCGCACCGAGCATGGCCGGGTGCAGGCGATCGACGGCGTCTCCTTCGATGTCGGCGAAAGCGAGATCCTCGGCGTCGTCGGTGAATCGGGCTCGGGCAAGACCATTTCGCTTCTGGCCGTCATGGGCCTCATCAACGACCCCAATGCCCGGATCGAAGGGTCCATCAAATTGCGCGGCCGCGAACTCGTCGGCCTCGAGCCCCGCGAGATGCGCAAATTGCGCGGGCGCGAGATCGCCATGATCTTCCAGGATCCGATGACCGCGATGACGCCGGTCTACACCATCGGCTGGCAGATCGCCGAACAGATCATGGCGCATGAGAAGATCGGCAAGGCGGCGGCACTTGCCCGGGCCGTCGACCTCCTGGCCGAAGTGAACATCCCCAACCCCAGGGAAGCCATCCACCGCTTTCCGCACCAGCTCTCGGGCGGCATGCGCCAGCGCGCCGTCATCGCCATGGCGCTCTCCTGCAATCCCGCATTGCTCATCGCCGATGAGCCGACGACGGCGCTCGATGTCACGGTGCAGGCCCAGATCCTCGATCTCATCCGCAAATTGCGGCGCGACCACAAATCGGCGGTGGTCTTCATCACCCACGACATGGGCGTCATCGCCGAGATGGCCGACCGCGTGATGGTCATGTATTCCGGCCGCATCGTCGAGCGCGGCACGAAGGCGGAGATCCTGCTTGAGCCCCGCCATCCCTATACCCGGGCGCTGCTCGATTCGATCCCGCCGCTCGAAGGCGAGAAGCCGAAGCGGCTGCGCTCCATCCCGGGCTCGCCGCCTTCCTTGTTCGATCTCCCGAAAGGCTGCTCCTTCGCGCCCCGCTGCCCCTCCCGCTTCGAGCGCTGCGCCGAGAGGCCGGCGCTCGAAGGCGGCAAGCACGCCGCCGCCTGCTTCCTGAAGGTGGCGTCATGAGTGCGCAGTTCATTCCACTCAATGACATAAGCGAACCGCTTCCACGTTTCCCCCTCGCCCGTTGCGAAGCAATGGGAGAGGGTGGCCGACCTTGCTCCGCCGAAGCGGAAGTTATCTGCTCTGTCGGGGCGAAACCTCGGCTTCGCGAAGGCGAGAGGCCGGGTGAGGGCTCTTGGCCCGAGTTACGCAGCCACCTCAGAAAGAGCCCTCATCCGCCCTGTCGGGTACCTTCTCCCATCCTCCGGACGGGAGAAGGGGAAATTCTGAAAGGTGCGCTGAATGCCCTCGAATTTAATTTGCAGTGGCCCCGCACATGACCGCCCCCCTGCTCGAAACCCGCAATCTCTCCAAACGCTTCACCGTCGGCAACCGCTTCTCGGCACTCGGCCTGCGCACCGTTCATGCCGTCGACAATGTCTCGCTCCGGATCATGCCGGGCGAGACAGTCGGCCTTGTCGGCGAGTCGGGCTGCGGCAAGTCCACCCTCGGGCGCTGCATGACGCGGCTCTATGACGTCACCGAGGGCGAGCTTTATTTCGAAGGCCAGGACATCACCAGCAAGAGCCTGCGCCAGATGCGGCCCCTGCGCCGGCGCATGCAGATGGTCTTCCAGGACCCCTATGCCTCGCTCAACCCGCGCCGCCGCGTGCGCGATCTCGTTGCCGAACCCTTGCGCGTCCATACGCGCCTGAGTGAGGCAGCGATCCGCGAGCGGGTCGGAAATCTCCTTGAGGTCGTCGGCCTCCTGCCCGATCACATGGACCGCTTCCCGCATGAATTCTCGGGCGGTCAGCGCCAGCGCATCGGCATCGCCCGCGCCGTGGCCCTGGAGCCCAGCCTGATCGTGGCCGATGAGCCGGTCTCCGCCCTCGACGTCTCGGTCCAGGCGCAGATCGTCAATCTCCTGGCCGATCTCCAGGAGCGCCTCAGCCTCACTTATGTGTTCATCGCCCATGATCTGAGCGTGGTGCGCCAGGTCTCGACCCGCATCGCGGTCATGTATCTGGGCTCGATCGTCGAGCTCGGCAAGGCGAGCGACATCTTCGCCAAGCCCAGCCACCCCTATACCCAGGCCCTGATCTCGGCCGTCCCGCAACCCGATCTCAAGAAGGCCGGCGAGCGCAAGCGCATCGTGCTGACCGGCGACGTGCCGAGCCCGATCGACCCGCCGCAAGGCTGCCGCTTCCATCCGCGCTGCATGTATGCCACCGACAAGTGCAAGCAGGAACGGCCGCTGCTGGCGTCCTTGCCAAACGGACGCCAGGTTGCCTGCCACTATCCACTGAATGTTTCAGGGTGAGCTCACGCCCAACTTCCGTCATCCCGGCGAAAGCCGGGACCCATTGAATAAGAGCCGGCGGACGGTGTTGCTCTTTTTGGAGAGTTTAGGGGATCCCGGGATGACGAAATTGGTCTA
Organism: Taklimakanibacter lacteus; assembly: GCA_003576695.1. Classification (GTDB taxonomy): domain Bacteria; phylum Pseudomonadota; class Alphaproteobacteria; order Rhizobiales; family Aestuariivirgaceae; genus Taklimakanibacter; species Taklimakanibacter lacteus. The sequence continues at coordinate 25,821 of QOZQ01000012.1, read as the reverse complement.
CTTCACCGCACCGGCCGTCAGTCCCTTGACGATATAGCGCTCGAGGAACACGCCGATCACCACGAGCGGCGCAATTGCCGCCGTTGATAACGCCGCCATCGACCACCAGTTGATGCCCTGCGAGCCGGTCTGGCTCGCCACCATCACCGGCAAGGTCTTGGCGTTGGTGCTCGTAAGAAGTGCGGCGAAGAAATACTCGTTCCAGCACAATATGACGGAGAGGATGAAGGCCGCCACCATGCCGGGCAGCGCGATCGGCACGACGATGCGCAGGAACGCGCCCCAGACCGAGCAGCCATCGACGAGGGCGGCCTGCTCGAGCTCGATCGGGATGGTGTCGAACTGGTCGCGCATGATCCAGATCACGATCGGCAGCACCATCAGCGTATAGATGAGGATGAGCCCGATGCGCGTGTCGAGCAGCGCCAGCTCCTTGTAGAGGACGAGGAACGGCATCGCCAGCACGACCGGCGGCAGAATGAGCTGCGACAGGAAGAAGAAGGAGATGTCCTTGTTGCGCATCCAGGTGAATTTGTAGTCGAAGCGGCTCAGGCCATAGGCCGCCAGCGACCCGATGACGACCGCCAGTGCGGAGGCGCCGAGCGACGTGATGACGCTGTTCTCGAAGCGCTTGAGGAACTCCTCGCGCACTGTCGAGATCTGCCCGATCGTGTCGGGCGAGAGGCCGAGCGAGCGCCAGCCCTTCCAGTCGGGCATGAAGTCGAGCCAGGGGATGAGATGGCCCTGCGTGACATTGACCGCCGTCTTGAACGACGTGGTGACCGTCCAGTAGATCGGGAACAGCGAGATGAAGGTCCACAGGATCAGCGCGCCATAGATCAGCACGCGCGTCGCAATGCGGCCCGGATCGGAAGTTCCGCTCATCGCGCGTTTCGCTTGGCGCAGGGCCACATCGCTCATGTCAGTTCGTCCTCTGCATGAAGCGGCTCACGAATTTGAGCAGCAGGGTCACGAAGATGATGATGAGCACCAGGTAGAATTCGGCCAGCATCGTGCCGTAGCCGACATTCGAGCGGTCGCGATATTCGCGGAAGATGAAGCTCGACACGGTATCGGTGGCCCCGCCCGGCCCGCCGGCCGTCACATTGATCACGATGTCGGCAAGCTTGAGCTGGAAGATGATCTTGAGCACGATCGCCGTGACGCTCACGGGGAGCATCAGCGGGAAAGTGATCTGCCAGAAGGACTGCCAGGTATTGGCGCCGTCGACTTTTGCCGCCTCGGTCACCTCTTTCGGCATCGCCTGGAGGCCGGCCAGCAGCAGGATCATGATGAAGGGGATCCAAACCCAGGCATCCATGGCGACGATACTCAACCTCGCAATCCACGGCGTCGTGAAGAAGGCCGGATTCTCCCAGCCGAGATGGCGCGCCAGCGTCGCGGCGGGGCCGAAGCGGTACTCCATCAGCGACTTGCCGATCATCCAGCTCACCGCAACCGGGCTCAGCATGAAGGGCAGGAGGAAGGCGACGCGGAAGAATTTGCGCGCTCTTATCTCGGCATTGAGCAGAAGTGCCAGGCCGAAGGCGATCGCATACTGAACCAGCACGAACAACACGTAATAGGCCATGTTGAGAAGCGCGTTCCAGAAATAGGCGTCAGCCATCAGCGAGCGCAGATTGTCGAGGCCATTGAACTGCGGCCCCGTAAACGAGCTCAAGTTCCAGTTGGTGAAGGCGAGATAGAGACCGAAGAAAGTCGGGAAGATCACCATCGCAACGGTAAAGGCGACGGCGGGCAGCACGAAGAGCGCGTGCTTGCCACGCTCGCCGCGGATGAGGACCTGCGCCGCGCCGACGGCGACAGCCCACAGGAGGAAGGCATAGAGCACCGGCCGCCAGTTTTCGAACCCTACGGCGACGGCGCCGGCCTTGAACAGCATCTGCCAGAGGACGACCGCCGCAAGGCCGAGCGACGCGGCCCAGATCAGCGCTCGTCCCGTCGGCGCGCTAGGCTCGCTCACCGAGCGGGACAGAGGTTCATGCATCTTGCCGGCGGTTTCAGGCAGCGCTGTGGTCATGCAAACGGAATTATCCAGGCAGAAAACAAAACTCTGGTGGCGCAGGCTGCGCCACCAGAATGTGCTGTGTCAAATGCGTATGCGATAAGTCTCTCTAGGCGCCGAGCGAGGCCTTGTAGAGCTCGATCTGCTTGTCGCGTCCGATCTGGTCGGTGATCTTCTCCCAGGCCGCCGCGATCGCGTCGGCGCCGGCCTGCGCCGTGGAGCCGCCCGCATAGATCTTGGCGAGTTCGTCTTCCGCCACGCTGTAATACTGGAAGATGCCGGGGATGCGCGGTTCGATCGCCGCATTGGGGTGATTGTAGGAGTCGGACTGCGACTTCAGATAGGACGTGATGAAGGCCTCGTCATAGCCTGCCGCCACCCATTCCGGAATGTTGAAGTGGCTGTTGCGGTAAGGCTGGAAGCCTGACGGATAGGCGGCCGTCCACAGCGAGATGTCCTTGCCGCCGAGATGCGCCGCCGCACTCCAGGCCGCCTTCTGCTTGACCGGATCGCTGTCGACGCGCGCCATGACGTAAACGCCCCAGCCGATATAGGCCATGTTCGGCGCGAAGTTCGGTCCGCTCGACAGCTTGTCCCACTGGCCGGTCTTTGCATTATAGACATCATCCGAACCTGGCAGGATCGAGAAGGCCACTGTGTCGCCGATAACCGAGCCGTCGCTGGTCTTGGCCATCGAGCCGACGTCACCCCACCAGGCGAGCATCGATCCTGTTCCGGCAAGGAACTGCTGGAAGGCGGTCGTGCCGGGATCGGCATTGAGCTGATCGGCAGGTTCCGCCGGCAGCGCGTCGATCACATCCTGGATGGCGCGCACGAAAGCCGGGTTGTTGACGCGCGGCTTCATCGTGTCGACATCGAAGAGCCAGGCCTTGTCGTCGGGATGCTTGGCGTAAGCCGTGGCGCGGCTTTCGAGGAAGTAGAAGGCGAAACCGCCCCAGCCCTTGGCCGGATCGAGATAGCCATAGGCATCCTGGCCGGCGACCTTCTTGCCTTTCAGGAACTTGGTGACTTCCTGCACCTTCTGCCAGGTGTTGGGCACGGCCCAGTCGCCCTGATGCCCTTCGTCCTTCCACGCCTTGGCGAGATCGGCATCGGAGAAGACGTCGGTGCGGTAGTTGAAGGTATGGCAGTCGCCGTCGATCGAGATGCGATAGGTCTTGCCGTTCCAGGTGCCGACCGGCGCCTTCAGATAGCCGACATAGTCGTCCATCTCGATCTGGGCCTTGACCCAGTCGGGCATTTCGGAGGCGAGGCCCTTGCCGCATACATCGCCCTCGAAGGGAGCGCCCATCTCGACGATATCGAAATCGACCGTACCGGTCGCGATCGACTGCTGCAGGCGCGCATTATAGTCGGCCTGGGCGAGATCGATCCAGTTGATCTTGGCGCCGGTATAGGCCTCCCACGGCTTGAGGAAGCCGCGGAACAGAAGATTGTGAAGGTTCTGGTTGTTGAGTCCCATGAAGGTGAGCTCCACCCCCTTGAACTCGCCTTCCTTGACATTCGCCTTGGTGGCGTTGAGGCACAATTCGCCGACCTTCTGCCAGTCGGCATCGGTGGGCGATCCCTTGCCGACGCCGGGGACCTGCAGAAGCTGGGTGCGCAGCTCCGCCTGGGCCCTGGCCTCGGGTGAAAGCGCGGTGAGGCCGCCGGTGGCGGCGAGCGCCGAAAGCGCAGCCGCTCCCTTGAGCACACTGCGGCGATTGGCCTGCATGGCCAGAATCGTTTCATGCTGTTTGACGTGCATTCTTGTCCTCCCTTGCGTTGTTCGTTTTATTTGCCGACGCCTAACATGTTACTATGCTCAGGCGCGAAGCCGTGTCAATCCGCAACCTTCACTTCAACAGGGCGTCGACTTCCTTGCGTGTCGGCATCGAAGGGGCTGTCCCGGCGCGGGTGACGGAAATGCCGGCCACCGCCGCTCCGAAACGCGCCGCGTCCCGAGGCGAAGCACCTTCGGCCAGCGCCGCGGCGAAGCCGCCATTGAAGGCATCCCCTGCTCCGGTCGTCTCGACGACCGGCCCAACCTTGAAGGCCGGCACCAGCACCGACTGATCCTTCGAATGGAGATAGGCGCCCGCCTCCCCCAGCGTGATGAGTGCCGCCCTCGCTCCCTTTTTAAGGAAGACATCCCCGGCCTTGCGCGCATCATCTGCGGTCTTGACCTGGATGCCGGTCAGCAGCGCCGCCTCGCTCTCATTGGGCGTGACATAGTCGCAGAGGCCGTAGAGCGCATCATCGAAGCGCTCCGCCGGCGCCGGATTGAAGATGGTGATGGCGCCCGCAGCCCGCGCGATCTCGAGCCCGCGCTTTGCCGCCGGCACCGGCTGCTCGAGCTGCGTGATGAAGACCCTGGCGCTCTCTATCGCCTCGCCCGCCTTGTCCACATCCGCCGGGCTGATCGTTGCGGCAGCCCCCGGCACGACGATGATGGCGTTGTCGCCATTGACGTCATTCACATAGATGAAGGCGGCGCCTGTCGGCTGATCGGCCATTTCGACCACGCGCGGCGTGATTCCTTCCTTCTTCCAGGTGGCAAGTGCGATGGCGCCGAACTCGTCGCGCCCGATCTTGGAGATGAAGGTGACCGGCGCCCCGACCCTGGCCGCCGCGACGGCCTGGTTGGACCCTTTGCCGCCCGGGCCGACCTTGAAGCCCGAGCCTGCGATCGTCTCGCCGATGCCCGGCATGCGCCCCGCCCGGAAGGCCAGATCGGCAACGAATATGCCGAGGATGGCGACGCCTTTCTGACGGGCCATGACGGTGCGGCCGGCTCAGTTGAGCCGGAGCCCGGACTCTTGATCGAACAGATGGACCGACTTGGCGTCGGGCACCATGGGCAGCGCTTCGCCTGGACGCGCCGCGATCCGCTCGCGGAACACCCCGACGATCTTCTGGCTGCCGACCTTGGCGAAGACCTGGGTCTCGGAGCCCGTCGGCTCGATCACCGACACTTCCGCCTTGATCGTGTCCTTGGCACCCAGCGAGAAATGCTCGGGGCGAATGCCATAGATCGCGGGCTTGCCATCCGATCCCTTGGGCGCGCCGCTGAGCGGCAGGTCGACGCCGTCATCGGTGACGAAGGACGCCTTGCCGTTGAGCTTGATCTTGCCTTTCAGGAGGTTCATCGCCGGCGAGCCGATGAAGCCCGCGACGAACACATTGGCGGGCCGGTCATAGAGCTCGAGCGGCGAGCCTGACTGCTCGACGATGCCGTCATGCATCACCACGATGCGGTCGGCCATGGTCATCGCCTCGACCTGGTCATGCGTCACATAGACGGTCGTGGTCTTGAGGCGCTGATGCAGTTCCTTGATCTCGGCGCGCATCTGCACGCGCAATTTGGCATCGAGATTGGACAGAGGCTCGTCGAACAGGAACACCGCCGGATCGCGCACGATGGCGCGGCCCATGGCGACGCGCTGGCGCTGGCCGCCCGAAAGCTGGCGCGGATAACGCCCGAGATAGGGCACGAGGTCGAGGATTTCCGCCGCGCGCCTCACCCTGCTTTCGATCTCGGCCTTGGGCGCATGGCGCATCTTGAGCGCGAAGCCCATATTCTCGGCCACCGTCTTGTGCGGATAGAGCGCGTAGGACTGGAACACCATGGCGATGTCGCGATCCTTGGGCGGCAGGTCGTTGACCACCCGCTCGCCGATGCGGATATCGCCCGAGGTGATCGGCTCGAGGCCGGCGATCATGCGCAAAAGGGTCGATTTACCGCAACCTGACGGACCGACCAGGATGACGAACTCGCCATCCGATATGTCGACCGACACGCCATGGATCACTTCCTGGCTGCCATAGGCCTTGCGTACATCAACGACGTCAACCGAAGCCATCTGTCCTCCCACCGGATATTCTTTTCTGGAGCAGCGCACGTTATTGCATCTTGTCCGGATGGTCCAGCACCGATCGCTGACCTGTGCCCCGCCGCCAATTATCGCTAAAGTAGTCGAATCATCATGACCGGCCCCTTGTCCAAGCGAATGATCATGCCGCCGACGCGCGCCACGGCCGCGGCCGACGAGTTGCGCCGCCGCATCCTCGAGGGCGAGTACCCGGCCGGCATGCAACTGCGGCAAGCGGTTTTGGCCGAGGAATTGGGCATCAGCCGCATCCCCTTCCGCGAGGCGCTTATCCTGCTTGAGGCCGAAGGCCTGGTGCAGATGGAAGCCCACAAGGGTGCGGTCGTCGCCGGTTTCTCGCCCGAGGAGGTCGAAGAGCTCTTCGAATTCCGCGCCTTGCTCGAGCCCGCTCTGCTCGAGAAATCCGCCCCCCTCCTCACCGCCGCCGATTATCAGGAGCTCGACGCCATCTTGCGTGAATATGGCGACGAGCTCAGGGCGGAGAATCCGGGCCGCTGGGGCGCGCTCAACACCGCCCTGCATGCCGTTCTCTATCGCCGGGCCCGGAGCCCGCGCATGCTGGCGACCGCCGAGCAGCTCCTGCAGAGCACCGACCGCTTCGCCCGCATGCAGATCTATTACACCGACGGCCGGGAGCGGGCCGAGCGCGAACATATTGAGATCGTGACCGAGTGCCGCGCCGGCAATGTCAAGAAAGCGGCCAGACTGCTGCGCCAGCATATATTGACGGCCGGAGACGCGCTGGTGCGGCTTTTGCGGGAGCGCCAGCAGTCCCCTGATTTGTCAAAATCCTAGCGAGCCCGGCCGGGTAAGGCCCAAGATGATCATCTCGCTCGACATCGGCGGATCGGCGATCAAGGGCGCGGTCGCATCGAGTCCCAAAAACCTCGCGCCGCTCGGCCGTGTGGCGACGCCGCCCGATGATTTCGACGCCTTCGCAGCCGCCATCGGCCGGATGGCGGCCGATGCCCCGGCGCCGCCGCAAGCGCCGATCGCCATCGCGATAACCGGCGTCGTCGATCCCGCCACCGGCATGATCAAATGCGCCAATATCCCCTGCGTCGATGGCCGGCATCTGGGCCGGGAGCTCGAGGAAAGACTTTCACGGCCGGTGCTGGTCGCCAATGACGCCGACTGTTTTGCCCTGGCCGAGGCGATCGAAGGCGCCGGCCGTGGCCATCGTATCGTCTTCGGTGCGATCCTTGGCAGCGGAGTGGGTGGCGGTCTCGTCATCGACGGCCGCATCGTCACCGGTCCGGGCGGCTTTGCCGGCGAATGGGGCCATGGCCCGGTCGCCGCCACAAGTGCTGGTTCGCCGCCCATGGCCATTCCGCATTTCCCCTGCGGCTGCGGCCTCAGGGGCTGCGTCAACACGATTGGCGGCGCGCGCGGCATGGAGCTGCTGCACCGCCACCTGCATGGCATCGAACGCCCGAGCACGGCGATCGTCGCGGCCTGGCTGGCCGGTGATAGCGAAGCCGCGCGCACCATCGTTTGCCAGATCGATCTGCTGGCGAGCCCTCTCGCACTCGCCATCAATATCGTCGGCGCGGGCATGGTGCCGGTCGGCGGCGGCCTGGCGCAAGCGCCGCAATTCATCGCCTCTCTCGATAAGGAAGTCCGTCAACGCATGCTGCGCCGGCTCGATACGCCACTTGTTGTTCCAGGCCAGCTGTCGCCCGATCCGGGACTTGTCGGCGCGGCGATCCTGGGTTTCTCGGAGCGCGATACATGACCGCCCCTTTGCTCGAGGTCTGCGTAGCGGATCCTGAAAGCCTCGATGCGGCCATCGCCGGCGGCGCCGATCGCATCGAATTGTGCTCGGCGCTCGAGCTCGGCGGCCTCACCCCTTCGCCGGGCCTCATGAGCCTCGCCGCCGAAGCGCCCATTCCGGTCTATGCGATGGTGCGGCCGCGCAGCGGCGGCTTCGTCTTCAACGCCAATGATCTGAGCCTCATGCTGGCCGATATCGATGCCATAGGCGCCTATGGATTGAGCGGCATTGTCATTGGCGCATCGCGGCCGGACGGCAAGCTCGACGCCGCCATGCTGCGCCAGCTTCTCGGGCACGCGCAAGGCCTCGGCAGCACGCTTCATCGCGCCTTCGATCTCGTGCCGGATTTCGAGGCGGCGATCGAGACCGCCGTCGATCTCGGCATCGAGCGCATACTGACGTCGGGTGGCGCCGCAACGGCCCTTGCGGGCCTTCCCGCTTTGCGTCGGATGCATGAAGCGGCGCGCGGCCGCATCTCCATCATGCCGGGCGCTGGCCTCACGCCGGACAATGTGGGTGTGGTCTTGCAGGCGGTCCCCTTCAGTGAGTTCCACAGTTCCTGCTCCATCCCGGTGCGGACCTTGAACGACCTCGCGGTGCGGCTCGGCTTTGCGCAACCGGCGCACAAGCGCACCCACAGCGGTACCGTTGCCGCTTTCAAGCGTGCCGTTGCGTCTCCCTAGCTAGATGGCAGCGACCAGCGCGACTCGCGCGGTGATTCCCCGAAGCGCTCGCGATAGCGCGTCGAGAAATGCGACTGGTTGGAAAAACCACAGAGAAAGGCGATCTGCTGCAGGCTGTGGCCGGTGCGATAGGCGATCAGGATCTGCCGCCGTGCTTCCTGCAGCCGCAATTCCATCAGCTCATGGCCGAAGGTCGTGCCGTGAAGCTTGTAGATCTTGAACAGATAGCGCAGCGAGATGCGATGCGCTTGCGCCACCTTGGCGGGTGACAGGTCGCAGTCGCTCAGGTTCTCTTTCATATGGATGCTGAACCGCTTGAACATCATATGGGTAAGCGAACGGTCCTCGAATTCGGGCGTCGCCGGATCATGCGCCGTCTCCAGCATGAGGCAGATCAGATCAAGAATACTCTCGGACAAGCGGTCGGCGGCATCGGGTGACCATGGCATCGCAGGCTTCATGACCCGAGCCGCCATTTGCCCTACGGTCGCCGACAATGTCGGATTGGCGATGTTCTCTCGCCCGCACAGCGTGTCGATCGTCGGCAGGCGCCCGCGCAGGACTGGGCACGGGATCTTGAGAGTCAGGTTCTCGAAATTGGCCGAACAGCCCGCTTCGTAATATTCGGTCGAATTGAGCAGCACGACATCGCCCGGATCGATGAACCCCGACCGGCCGCGCTGATCGAAGAAGAGCTGATCCTTCAACGGGAAGATGAAAACGAAGTTCTCGGCGCCATCCTGTTTCGCGGCTTCGGCATAGCGGAAAACCCGCAATTCGTTGGACTTGTAGTTGGAAAGCCCGATCGGCCCGAGCATCGCCTCGTGCAGCTCTCCGCGCACTTCGTCATTGTGGCGGGGCTTCACATCGACACAGTAATAGACCTGGCTCATGAAGTCGCGCCAGGCACCCAGCCGCGTGGTCGCCGGGACTTCATCGGTGGAAAAAGCACGCAAGCCGAGATTCATAGGAAAACCCTCACCTCCCAGGAACCCATCCGCCGGGGATAGTGACGGACACCTTGGGGTGAGTCCATAGGCGCCGTCAGCACGCAATCTGGGACTTAAGTACAGCCACACCAAAATGACTGTGCACTGACGCGAAAGACGGTTCCCGCAAAGCTACCTATAGTCTCCGCGCACGCTGATCGAACCGACAGGCGTGTCGAGGCGCGCGAAAAGCGCCCGTCAACGATTTCAGGAGGAAGACCCGGATGACCCATCGCTTCAGTCGCCGTCATGTTGTCGGAGGCCTCGCCGCCGGGGCCGTCGCCATGCCGTTCGTGTCGCGGCGTTCGGCGCGCGCCGCCGATCCGATCCTGATCGGACTGCCGACCGCGCAGACTGCGCAAGCGGGCGTTGCCGATCATGCGGACTATCTCAATGGCGCGACCCTCGCCATGGAGGAGATCAATGCCGCGGGCGGCGTACTTGGCCGCGAGATTCAATTTGTGGTGGTCGATCTCGATCCCTTGTCGCCGGAAAGCTGCCAGATCGCGATCAGCAAGCTGGTCGATACCAAGGTGCATGCCATTGGCTGCGCCTTCACGCTGGTGCCGATCCCGACCGCCGATGCCTCGTCGAAATATAAATGCCCCTTCCTGTGGGGCGTTACTCAGCGCAACTACACCGAGGAAGTGGCCAAGGATCCGGAGAAATACGGCCACTGCTTCCAGACCGATCCGTCCGAAGTGCATTATGGCTACACCTTCCCGACCTTCCTCAAGGACATGAAGGATCAGGGCGTGTGGAAGCCGCTCAACAACGGCGTTCACATCGTCCAGGAGCAGATCGCCTATAACCAGACGATCTCCAAGGCACTGCAGGCGGCTCTTCCCAACAGCGAATTCACCCTCGCCAAGGTCACCGACATCCAGTATCCGGTGCAGGACTGGGGTCCGGTCATCCAGGACATCAAGGCGACGGGCGCCGGCGCCGTGATGATCGACCATTGGGTCGCCGCCGAGTATGCCGCCTTCGTCAAGCAGTACCAGGCCGATCCGCTGAAAGGCGCCCTGGTCTATCTGCAATATGGCCCCTCGCAGCCGGAATTCCTCGAACTCTCCGGCGCCGCGGCCGAAGGCTTCGTGTGGAGCACCGTGCTCGGCGTCTATGCGGATGAGAAAGGCAAGGCCTTCCGCGAGAAATACCAGAAGCGTTTCCCCGGCATTATGGGCCTTTGCTACACCGGCAATGCCTATGACACTGTGTATTTCCTGAAGAATGCCTGGGAGGCGGTTGGCGATCCGTCGAAATTCAAGGAAGTCTGCAACTGGATCAGGGTGAATTCCTATCGCGGCGTCTGCGGATTCATGGACATGAACAACAAATACCAGGAATGCGCGCATTTCCCGGACAATGGCTATGACGTGACCGCCAAGGAGCTCGAAAAGGGCATGGGCCAGCTCTTCTTCCAGGTCCAGGATGTGCAGCACAAGATCATCTATCCCGATCCCCTCAAGGAAGTGGCGCTCAGGCCCGCACCCTGGTGGACATGACGGCGGCGGAAGTGAGCGTAGCTGAGCCTCTCTTTGCCTGCAGCGATATAAGTCTCGACCTCGGCGGACGTGAGATCCTCAGACGGATCTCGCTTTCCGTCAAAGCGGGCGAAGTGCTGGGCATCATCGGTCCGAACGGGGCTGGCAAGACGAGCCTCTTCGAGGTCCTGTCGGGACGCATCCTGCCGAAATCGGGAAGTGTCACCTTCAAGGGCAAGGACGTCACGCGCCTGCCGCTCTATGAGCGTGCCAGACTCGGCATCGGCCGCACCTATCAGACGCCCGTCGTTCCGGAGGATCTCACCGTCGGCGAGGTGCTGAAGGCGGCGCGCCAGGCCTACCGGCCCTATCTCACCGGCGACCATGCCGAATGGGGGGCGGAACTGGTGCGCTTCCGGATCGACGCCCATATGCCGGCCTCGCGCCTCGACACGCTCGACCGCCGCAAGCTGTTGCTGACCTGCCTGCTGATGCGCCACCCGCCGCTCATTCTGATGGATGAGCCGGCGGCGGGGCTGATCAATTCGGAAGTCGATGAATTCGACGACCTGATCCGCATCCTCTCCAAGGAGATGAATGTCGCGATCATCATCGTCGAGCATCGCATCGAGCTGCTGGCGACCATCGCCGACCGGGTGATGGTGATGGATGCCGGTGAAACCATATCGCAGGGCGCGCTCGAGACCGTGCTCAACGATCCCAAGGTGCACGCCGCCTATTTCGAGAATGTCGTCGAAGGCACGCTCGATGAGGAGGCCGCCTGACATGGAGAAGAAGGAAGTCCTCAACGTCAAAGGCCTGTCCGCCGGTTACGGTCCGATGCGGGTCATCCATGATCTCGACCTCATCGTCTATTCGGGCGAGCGGGTGGGCCTGGTCGGGCTGAACGGCCATGGCAAGTCGACCTTGTTCCTCGGCATCGCCGGCCTCACCGGATGGCAGCGCGGCTCGATCAAGCTCAATGGCGTGGAAGTCGGCCGCACCAGGAGCCAGGGGCCTGGCCGCTATACGCACCAGGTCGTCCATCATGGGCTGGCGCTGATCCCGCAGGGCGATGAGATCTTCACCGGCCTCACCGTCGAGGAGCATCTCGACAGCGGCGCCTTCACGCCGCGCGCCTGGCGCGAGCGGGCCGAGCGCAAGGAACGCGTCCTCAGGATTTTTCCGCCGTTGAAGAAGCTCATGAAGACGGCGGTCGGCCGGCTCTCGGGCGGCGAGCGCCGCATGGTGTCGATCGGCCGCGGGCTGATGGCGGAAGCCTCCCTCTTCCTCGTCGATGAGCCATCCCTCGGCCTGGCGCCCAAGATCGGCAAGGGCGTTCTCGACGCCTTGATGTCGGTCGAGCTCGGCCAGTCGGCGATGATCATCGCCGAGCAGAATGTCGCTTTGCTCGAAGGCCGCGTCGACCGCGTCATCGGCATGCATGTCGGCAAACTGAAGGGCGAAGCCTCGGCATCCCTCACCTTCCAGACCAGGGTAATGACATGAATTGGGGCTTCGTCATCGCCAATGCGATCACGCTCGCATGCATCTACGGCACGCTCGCCATCGGACTTTCCATCACCTGGTCGAGCCTCGGCCTCATCAACATGGCCTATGGCTTCATCTTCGCTCTGTCGGGCTATGGCGCCTGGCTTGCCGCGCAGCATGTCTCGGCCAATGGCTTCATCGTCATGGCCGCCGGCATATTGACGGGTGCGGCCGGCGGTCTCCTGGTCTGTGCGCTGGCCTTCATTCCCATCCATGACAAGCCCAATTTCACCGTGCGCGGCATGATCGCCACGCTTGCGGTGAGTCTCGTCGGCAACCAGGCTTTGCTCTGGTATTTCGGTCCGCGCGCCAAGAGCCTGCCGCAGCTCTTCGGCGCATCGCAGACGTCGATCTTCGGCGTGGTGATGACGGCCGACAAGATCGGCGCCGTCGTCTCCTCGGTGGTGCTGCTCTCCGCCGTGCTCCTGTGGATGCGCTCCAGCCGCCGCGGCCTCGAGATCCGCGCCATGATGATGAACCCGCATGCGGCCTCGATCGTCGGCATCGGCGTCAGGCGCACCGGCTTCTATGTCATGGCGCTCACCGGCGGGCTCGCGGGCCTTGCCTCGGTTCTCCTGTCGCAAACCTATTATGTCGGCCCTTTCAGCGGCATCACGCCCATGGTCAAGGGACTGAGCGTGGCTTTGTGCGGCGGCCTGGGCAGCGTCTTCGGCGCCGTCATCGCCGCCGCCCTGCTCGGCATCAACGAAGCCATGACCTCGGTCGTCTTCGGTGGCCAGTATGTGCTCATCACCCAGTTCGCGCTCATCATCCTGATCTTGCTGATCAGGCCGCGCGGCATCGCCGGCATCCTCGACAAGGCGCGCGAGGCCTGACATGACCGCGACCTGGAAGAATCCGATATCCGCCTTCGATCCGGAAAAGCCGGTCGAGGAGGTCGTCACCAACGATTATCTCTCGCCCCAGAGCCAATGGGATGCGGTACGCGCCTATAATGTGCCGACCTATGAAGTGGGCCGCCTGCGCTACTACCACAAATGGGGCGGGCATGGTGCCAGGCTGTGGTCCAGGCTGCGCTATTGGCCGACGCGCCGGCGCGTGCTCGATATTTCGGGCGAGTACAATGCCAAGACGCTGCGCCGGCAGAAGACGATCGAGGACAAGCGCCCGATCTGGTGGGTGCTCGCCCTCCTGGCGCTCGCCATCGTTCCCTTCTTCATCCCCGAAAACCAGCAGAATGCGCTGCTCACCGCCGGCGCCGTCTTCGGCATCTATGCGGCGATAAACCTGTGCTGGATGCTGATCATCGGTACGGCCGGCATCTATTCGCTGGCGACCTACGCGGTCGTCGGCGCCGCCGCCTACGGCACAGCCTATCTGTCGATCCATCTGGGGCTGCCCTGGTGGGCGATGCCGCTCATCGGCAGCATCATCGGCCTCGTCTTTGGAGTCATTATCGCCATACCGGCGACAAGGCTCGAGGGCTTCTATTATGCCCTCCTCACTTTGGGCCTGGTCGAGCTCTGCCGCGTCTATGTCCTCCAGTCGCGCGAATTCGGCTCGGCGACCGGCGGTCTTTTTGGCGCCGACAGCTATATACCGCAAGCCTGGCCACAGCATGACCAGCTGATGCTCGGTTACTATGCCGGCCTCGCGCTGATGATACTGGCGCTCTTCCTGTTCCGCTTCGTCAACGGCAAGCGTTTGGGCCGCGTCCTGCGCATGGCACCCGAGAAGCGCGAGGCCTTTGCCGAGGCGACCGGCGTCAATTATCGCGCCGCCCGCATCCAGGTTTTCCTGATCTCGTCTCTGGCGCTCGGCTTCATCGGCGGTTTCTATTCGACCCATTTCCGTGGAGCCGCCCCCAATCTCTTCTCTTTCGATACGATGCTGCTCTCGCTTTCCATGCTGGTCATTGGCGGGCTCGGGCGCTCGGAGGGCGCGGTGCTCGGCACCCTCATCGTCGTCTTCATCGACCGCGTCCTGGTCGATTGGGGTCCGATGCGCTTCGTCCTCATCGGAACCCTCATGCTGCTGGTGGTGCTCTTCCTGCGCGGCGGCCTGTTCGGCATCAAGGAACAGTTCCGCGCCTGGCGCGACAAGAAGAAGAGCGAGAACCGCTCGTCACGGGCGGAGAAAGGTGGAGAAATGCTGCCCGAGGAAGCGACCGAGACCCCCAACAAGGACATCATCTATTTTCGCCGCTTCGACAAGATGCAGCGCGATTTCCTGAAGAAGCTCATCACGCCGGAACTCATCGAAGAGCACCGCAAGCGCCCCTTGGGCCAGCATAGCGAGGCACTCGAACGCGTGCTCACTTACTTCCGCCGCCAGCCGCTCAACGACAAATATGCGATTACCGTGATCGAGCCCTTCAAATCCTATCGCATCGTCGCTCTCTCCGGCAGCCGCGGCGTCGCCCCGCGCCTTGTCGAGGACAAGACCTATGGCACCCCCGATGAGGCCTATCACGCGCTGTTCATGCGTCGCGTGCAGGACCTGCTCGAATCCTAGCATCGGCCCGAAAAGTTGCAGACTTTTCGGATAAGCCGATGCGAATGAAAAAAGAGACAGAACGCCCCGCGTTCTGAAATTCAAAGAATAGTCACCGGAGTTCTTCATGGCGCAAATCAAGGTCTTTGGTTACACGGACAAGCTTTCCGTGAAGCCCGGTGACGAGCTCACCTTCCATGTCCATGCCGACGGCACCGACAGGGCCGCAGCCCAGCTCGTGCGCCTCATCCATGGCGATGAGCATCCGAGCGGCCCGGGTTTCATCGAGGAAGAGATCGCCTCCCCCCTCAACGGTGAGTGGAAGCTGCGCAAGCAATATACGCAAGTGGGCGCCTTCCTCACGGTGGACGACCCCGGTCGGAGGCTGAGCGGCGACGGCGATTTCACCCTATGCGCCTTCATCCAGCCGACCTTGCATGGCGATGGCGTGCGCCAGGCGCTGCTCGGGCGCTGGGACATCTACCACAATGAAGGCTTCGCTTTGTGGATCAACCAGAAGGGATTTCTCGAATTCGGCCTCGGCGACGGCAAGGAGGTCGATTATCTGGGCGCCGAGGCGCCGCTCATCCGCAACATGTGGTATTTCGTGGCGGCGACCTATGAGAAGAAGAGCGGCAAGGCCACGCTCTATCAGGAATGCGTGGCGACGCGCTACAACAGCCTCCTCGGCAAGGTCGTGCCTTACGACTATCGCTCGCATGTGCAGGAGACCTTCCGCTTCAGGCCGAAGAATCCCGAGGATGTGCCCTTCCTGGTCGCGGGCGCGCGTGACTGGCACGAGGTCAGGGGCCATTTCGTTGCCCAGAATTTCAATGGCAAGATCGACCGCCACGGCATGTTCGACCGCGCTCTGTCGCGCGCCGAGCTCGATGCCATTCGCGACACCGGTACGCCGCCCCAGTCCGGCCTCATCGCTTACTGGGATACGACGGCGGGCTACACCGATTTCGGCATCGGCGATGAGGTCCGCGATATCGGTCCACACGGCCTCCATGCGCGGGGCTATAACCGCCCGGTCCGCGCCCAGACCGGCTTCAACTGGAAGGGCCGCAATGACTCCTTCCGCCTGGCGCCCCGGGAATATGGCGGCATTGAATTTCACAGCGATGCGGTGATCGACTGCAAATGGGAGCCGACCCGCACCTGGACGGTGCCCGAGCTCAAGAGCGGCGCCTATGCGGTGCGCCTGCGCGCCGGCGACGGCAAGGGACTGGGCGAGGAATATGTCGTCTTCTTCGTGCGCCCCAGGACGCCCAAGGCGCGCATCGCCTTCCTGGTCCCGACCGCGAGCTATCTCGCTTACGCCAATGAGCATTTGAGCTTCGATGCCCAGATGGTGCAGCCCATCAGCGGCCAGCCGCCGATCGTCTCCGAGATCGATATCGAGCTCTATCAGACGAAGGATTTCGGCCTGTCCACCTATGACGCTCATTCCGACGGGGCCGGTGTCTGCTACAGCTCCTATCGCCGGCCGATTCTGAATATGCGCCCGCGCAGCCGCCTTTCATCGATGGGCATCACCTGGCAGTTCCCGGCCGATCTGTCGATCATCGGCTGGCTCGAGCATCTGGATTACGACTATGAGATCCTCACCGATGAGGATCTGCATGTTGAGGGCATGGCGGCGCTCAAGCCCTACAATGTCGTGATCACCGGCTCCCACCCCGAATATTATTCGGAAGCGATGCTCGATGCGACCGAGGACTATGTCGCCGAGGGTGGACGCCTCATCTATATGGGCGGCAATGGCTATTACTGGAATGTCGGCTTCCGCGCCGATGAGCCCTGGTGCATGGAGGTGCGCAAGCTCGATTCCGGCATGCGCGCCTGGAATGCGAGGCCGGGCGAGCATTATCTCGCGACCACCGGACAAAGGAGCGGCCTGTGGAAGAATCTCGGCCGCCCGCCGCAGAAGCTCACCGGCGTCGGCTTCATCTCGCAGGGCTTCGAGTCGGCGCGTCCCTATCGGCGCATGCCCGACAGCTTCCACCGCCGCGCCTCCTGGGTGTTCAAGGATGTCGAGGGCGAGATCATCGGCGATTTCGGCCTGGCGCATGAAGGTGCCGCCGGCATCGAGATCGACCGCTATGATCTGAGCCTCGGCACCCCGCCCCACACGCTGATCCTCGCCTCCTCCGGCGGCCACAGCGACAATTACATGCTGGTCTGCGAGGAGATCCTCTATGCCTATCCGGGAATGACCGGCACGCATGATTATCGCATCCGCGCCGACCTCACCTATTTCACCACGCCCAATGACGGTGCGGTGGTGTCGACCGGTTCGATCGCCTTTGGCCAGTCGCTGCCCTTCAACAAATTCGACAACAATGTCTCCAAGGTCCTGAAGAACATCGTCGATGCCCTCGCCAGGAAGGGCAAATTGCCGGGCTGGGCCTGGACGGCGGAAGAGAAGCAGTGGCGCTGATTCAGAATATCAGCTTCTAGCTCTAACCAATTTATTTGATTCAGTTTTCCCGCGCCGCGATAGGGCGCGGGCCGACGACACGCTTTGCGTGCTTGACGGCGCTCGGGCTTAGGTTAACGTAGTTGGTATGACAGGTATACCAGCCGAGAGCCGGCCGATCCGGCCCCAGAAGCTCTATGAGCAGGTCTCGGCGCGGCTCGAAGCCCGCATCATCGACAAGACCTATGAGATCGGCGACCTGCTGCCCTCCGAGCGTGACCTGATGCGCGAATTCGGCGTCGGCCGTCCGGCGATCCGCGAGGCGCTCATTCATTTGCGCAATATGGGCCTGATCGAGCTGCGTTCGGGCGAGCGCGCTCTGGTCATCCGCCCGACGCCCGAAATTGTCGTCGAGGCCTTGTCGGGTGTCGCCAAGCACATGCTGTCGGCCCATGACGGGGTCCGCGATTTCCAGAATGCCCGCCTCTTCTTCGAAGTGGGCTTGGCCCGCCATGCCGCCCAGCACGCGACGAAGGAGGACATCGAGCAGCTGCGTCTGGCGCTCGAGGTCAACCAGGCTGCCCTTAACGACCTCCCCCGCTTCGAGAAGACGGATGTCGCCTTCCACTATGTGCTGGCGGTCATTCCGCGCAACCCGATCTTTCCCGCCATCCACGCGGCCATCGCCGAATGGCTGGTGCAGCAGCGCCATATCACGCTGAGCTGGAGCGGCCGCGGCGGTGCCGAAGGCGCCTATGAGGCGCACAGGTCGATCTATGAGGCGATCGCCGCCCGCGATCCCGACCGGGCCGAAAAAGCCATGCGCGCTCACCTCGCCGAAGTCGCCAGCCTGTTCTGGAAAGCCATGGAGTCCGATGCATGAGCGGCTATGTCATCCTGGTCGATTTCCTGCTGAAGCCCGGAAGCAAGGCGGAGTTCCGGCGTGCCATTGACGCCAATGCCAGGGCCTCCTGCCAGACCGAGGCCGGCTGCCGCCAGTTCGATGTCGTCGAGCCCCGCGGCGAGCCTGACCGCATCATTCTCTATGAGATCTATGACGACCGCGCCGCCTTCGAGGTTCACCTGAAGACGCCGCATCTCGCCGCCTTCGAGGCGGCCAGCAATCATCTCGTGACGAAGAAGACCGTGATCGCGGGCGACGTCGTCTGTGACGGATCGAAGACCTGAGGCGATCGGATAGTCGCCCGAAGACAGGATGGGAGGAATTGGATGAGCGCATCAGGCCTCAAGGCCATGGCCAGGACGAAGTCGGCGAAATTCGGCCACTTCATCGTGGAGTTCGCGACGCCCGGCATCGGTCACATCATGAAGTCGGCGGGCTGCGACTTCACCTTGTTCGACCTCGAGCATTCGGGCTTCGGCTTCGAGACGGTGAAGAGCGCCCTGCGCTATTTCGAGGCGGCCGGCCTGCCGGCCATCGTGCGCGTGCCGTCGCGCGAATATCACCACATTGCCCGCGCCATGGACATGGGCGCCGAAGGCCTCATGCTGCCGATGGTCGGCAATGTCGATGAGGTACGCCACATCGTCAATTCGATGAAGTACCATCCGCAAGGCCGGCGCGGCGTGGCGCTGCAGGTGGCGCATGACCGCTACCGCCCTGGCGCTGTCGCCGACAAATTCGTGGCCGCCAACAAGCGCGCCACCCTCTTCTGCCAGATCGAGACGGCGGAAGGTGTCGAGAATGCCGACGCCATGGCGGCGATCGATGGCGTCGACTGCCTGTGGGTCGGCCATTTCGACCTCTCGGTGTCGCTCGGCATTCCGGGCCAGTTCGAGCACAAGGACTTCAAGCGCGCCATCGAGCGCACCATCGCCGCAACCAGGAAGCATAAGAAGGCCCTGGGCCGGCTGGTGCCCAATGTCGAGGCCGGCATCGACATCTACAAGCAGGGTTTCGATTTCGTCTGCTATTCGGGCGATGTGTGGCTGCTGCATGCGGCCCTCGAGGACGGCATCAAGAAGCTGCGCGCCGGCTGCGGGAAGTAAAGCATGCAACGTCAATTCCCCTCCCCCCTACCGTCATCCCGGCGAAAGCCGGGACCCACTGAAGCCTTCCCGCGCGAGCAGCGCTGCCCGCATTGCGCAAATTTAATGGGTCCCGGCTTTCGCCGGGATGACGAACTGCTCTGCGGAGGCGCCAATGCCTGAGCCATTCCGCGTAGCGCTCTCGGGGGATTTCAGGAAGGCCGACGGCTCGCCGACCTATCCCGATTTCGATCTGGCGCCGCTTAAGAACGCCCCCAATGTCGAGATGGCCTTCCTCGAAAACGCCAATCCGATCCGCGCCGATCAGCTCGAGGATTTCGACGCTTTGATCCTGCTCGCCCATCGCTTCACCGCCGACAGCGTGCCGAAATCCGGCCGCCTCGCGGTGGTGGCGCGCTTCGGCGTTGGCTATGACACGGTCGACGTGCCGGCCTGCAGCAAGGCCGGTATCGCGCTGGTGATAACGCCCGATGGCGTCCGCCGCCCGGTCGCGGTGTCGATCATCACATTGATCCTGGCGCTGACCGGCAAGCTGCTGATCAAGGACAAATTGACCAGAGAGGCTGCGGCGGGCTTCGCGAAGCGCTCGGATCACATGGGTGTCGGCCTCGTCGGCCGCACGCTGGGATCGGTCGGCATCGGCAATATCGGCGCCGAGATGTTCCGCATGGCGAAGCCTTTCGACATGAAGTTCATCGCCCATGATCCTTTTGCCGACAGAAGGATGGCGGCTGAGCTCGGCATCGAGCTCGTCTCCCTCGAAGACGTGTTCCGCCGTTCCGATATCGTGTCGGTGAGCTGTCCCCTGAGTGCCGAGACGCATCATCTCGTCAATGCCGAGCGCCTCGCGCTGATGAAGCCCACCGCCTATTTCATCAACACCGCGCGCGGCCCCATCGTCGACCAGAAGGCTCTGACGAAGGCGCTGCAGGAGCGCCGCATCGCCGGCGCAGGCCTCGATGTGCTGGAGCAGGAGCCGCCCGATCCCGACGATCCGATCCTCAAGCTCGACAATGTCATCCTGGCGCCGCACGCGCTGTGCTGGACCGACCAGTGCTTTGCCGGCAATGGCGCCGCGGATGTGAAGGCCGTGCTCGAAGTCCAGCATGGACGCGAGCCCCGCGGCATCGTCAACAAGGACGTAGTGAACCACCCCGACTGGCAAAGGCGGCTTGCCGGCTTCGCCAGGAGATTTGCAGGCCCATAAAAAGAAAAGTCGCTGCCAAACTAATTCCGGCCGATCAGAAGCCGGTGAGTTGCGAGACCAGAAGTGCCGACAATGAACCCAATTGGGAGGAATGACGACCATGAACGATCGTGAGAAGCGTGACTTTGAGGCCGGTCTCAATGCCGAGATCGACGCCTGGCTGAGGGGCGAGAACACGCGCCGCAGCTTCATCAAGAAATTCGGCCTGATGACCGGCCTGCTCGCCACCTCGAGCGCGGTGTTGAGCCCGTGGGCGGAAAATGCCCTGGCGCAGGCGGCTGTCGACCTTGCCGACCCATCGACGCCTCTGGGCAAGGCGCAAGCCGCCGCCATGAAGGCGTCGACCGAAGGGCCGGCCGACGGCTCGGCCTATCGGGCCGTCCAGGCGGCCAAGCAATATTCCGGCATCACCATCAACATGACCTATGAATCCGGTCTGCAGGCGCTCGATCCGCGCAATTTCTCAGGCCCCGTCTGGGAGCAGCTCACCGGCATCAAGTCCAATGTCGTGGAGCTGTCCAATCCGGATCAGTATTCGAAGGCCGTCGCCGAGCACATTGCGGGCTCGGGCGCCTATGACGTCCTCGACATCTCGCCCGCCTGGACGCCCTCGCTTGCCGATGGCGGCGTGATCGCGCCGCTCGACGACTACATCGCCAAATACATGAACCCGGCCGACCTCGAGGACTACCACCCGCTCTACAAGGCCTTGCCGACCTACAAGGGCAAGATCTGGGGCTTCTTCGACGACGGCGACATGTTCGCCCTCTATTATCGCAAGGACATCTTCGAGGATGCGAAGCTGAAGGAGGCCTATCAGGCCAAGTTCTCGAAGGCGCTGGAGCCGCCCAAGACCTGGGAGGACTATGCCCAGGTGGCCCAGTTCATCACCGACAATCTGGCGCCCAATGTCTATGGCGCCGGCCACTTCCGCAAGGCCGCGAGCCCCGGCAACCAGTTCGACTTCCTGCAGCAGTTCCGCGCCAATGGCGGCGTGCTGTTCGGCGACGACATGAAGGCCGGGCTCAGTTCCGAGGCCGGCATGAAGACCCTGACCAACATGCTGGCGGCGAATGCGGCCTCGATCCCGGGCAATAACGAGCTCGATGCCGTGTCGCTGTGGGCGGCGTTCCTGCAGGGCAAGGTGGCGATGATCTATTCATGGCCGCCGACGGGACGCATGTGCGCCAACTACGCGCAAAGCGCCAAGGCGATCAACTTCGTTCCGCAATCGACCATCGCGGGCAAGGTCGGCTATGCCGTGGTGCCGGGCAACCCCGAGCATGCGACGGGCTACAACAAGGCGCTGTCGGCCGACTCGCGCAATCTCGATGCCGCCTATCTGTTCATGCAGTGGGCGACCTCGCCGCCGGTGTCGCTCGCCCGTGTGATGCTGCCCTATGCGCTGCGCGATCCCTATCGCCTGTCGCATTTCAAGTCGGATCTCTATGGCGAGCTGTTCCCGAGCGCCAGGGAATATCTCATCAACCTCAACAACTCGGCCAATGTCGGCCTCCTCGACATGATCATGCCGGGCGCCCAGGATTATTTCCTGAGCCTCGACCGGCTGTGCACGTCGGTATGGGCCGGCACCGATCCCAAGGCGGCGCTCGATACCGCCGCCGCCGAATGGGACCAGACGACCGAGCGTTTGGGCGTCGACACGCAGAAGGCCTACTATGAAGACTTCAAGAAGCTTCCCGGCTCCTCGGCCGATCACACGGTCGAGAAACTGGGCATGGCGGTGAAGCTCTGACATGAACTGAAACGGAGGATGGCTTGACCATCCTCCGTTTTACGATCTGAATTTGAAGGGTGGTCCGATCGGGATGAAACAGACTGTGGGAAGTTTCGTTTCAGTTTCCCCTCCCCCTTGCGGGGGCGAGGAGCGGCGGCGAAGCCGACAAAAAGGTCCAGTGGACCTTTTTGAGCACCGAGCGCCTGAGCGCAAGCGAAGGCCGGCATGGTTGGGGTGGGGGTCCGGTGGTCTCTCAGCGATGTTGTGCGTCAGTTCCGCAATACCACCCGACCCCCACCCCGGCCTTTCAGGCCGACCCTCCCCGCAAGGGGGAGGGTAATATGAACGCCAACCGCCTCAACGCGCTCTCCGAATGGACCGACCGCCATTTCAAATGGCTGCTGGTGGCGCCCGCCGTTCTCCTGATCCTGGCGCTCTCCGTCTATCCCCTGCTCTTTTCCGTCTGGGTGCTGTTCGTCAATTACGACTTCACCGTGCCGGGCCATGGCTTTGTCGGCTTGCGCAATTTCACCCGCGTGCTCGCCGATCCGGTCGCGCGCTGGTCGCTGTGGGTGACGGTGCTGCTGTCGACCATCAATGTCGCCATCGAGTTCCTGCTTGGCCTGGCGCTTGCTCTCGCCATGGTCAAGAGCTTCCGCGGCCGCGGCATCATCATGTCGCTGATCATCATTCCCCTCTTCATCAGCCCGGTGATCGTGGGGCAAGCCTGGGCGCTGCTGCTGCAGCGGCCCTTCGGACCGACCAATTACATACTGAGCCAGGTCCTCGGTTTCGAGGTGACCATCGGCTGGCTTACCCAGGCGCCGTGGAACTTCATCGCCCTCATCCTTGCCGATGTGTGGCAATGGACGCCCTTCATGTTCGTGATCCTGCTCGCCGGCCTCACCGCCATCCCGCCCAATCTCTATGAGGCGGCCGAGCTCGACGGCGTCGATGGCTGGCGCGCCTTCTGGTGGATCACCCTGCCGCAGCTGGCGCCCATGATCCTGCTCGCCATTACCTTCCGCATCCTCGATGCGGTGCGCCTCTTCGACACGATCTTCGTCATGACCGGCGGCGGCCCCGGGACGAATACCTATTCGAGCTCCTTCTATCTCTACACGCTGGGCTTCACCCAGTTCCATCTGTCGGAGGCGACCGCCGGCGCCTGGATATTCCTCGTCCTCACCGCGATCCTCATCACCTTCCTGGTGCGGCGCCTGCTCAGGGCGGAGCCGACATGAGAGAGGAAGTCTCAAATGAGCGCGCTTGAAATGAGCGAGCCGTCTCCAAGTTTCCCCCTCGCCCGTTGCGAAGCAATGGGAGAGGGTGCCCGAAGGGCGGGTGAGGGCTCTTTGGTTGCAAAGGACCTCTTCTGGAAAGTCTTCATTCCCTTCAAGAAAGAGCCCTCATCCGGCCTGCTCGCCTTCGCGAAGCCGAGGTTTTGTTCCGGCAAAGCAGATAACTTCCGCTTCGGCGGAGCAAGGTCGGCCACCTTCTCCCATGCTGCGCACGGGAGAAGGGGAACAGATGAAGGGAGCTCCGTAAGCTTCAGAAGCTATATATACGGGTATCCCCTAACATGACCCGAAGCATGCTCACCCGCGCCAATATTGCCCGCACGCTTCTGTTGGGGGCGTTCCTCCTCTTCACCTTCATCCCGCTCTATTGGATGTTCATCACCTCGATCAAGCCGAGCGATGACTATCTGGCGGTGCCGCCGGTCTGGTTTCCGGCCGAGCCGACGATATTGCACTACACCGCCGCCCTCTTCGCCTATCGCGGTCTCGACGGCCTCATCAACAGCGTGATCATCTCACTAGCCGCGACCTTGCTCTCGACCGTGCTCGGCACGCTGATGGCCTATAGCCTGGCGCGCTTCAACACCGGCGGCCAGCATCTTTCCTTCTGGGTGCTGTCGCAGCGCTTCCTGCCGCCGATCGCGACGGTGCTGCCGATCTTCCTCATCTATCGCATGCTCGGCCTGCATGACACGCATTTCGGCCTGATCATCGCCTATACCGTCTTCACGCTTCCGGTGACGGTGTGGATGATGTTCGCTTACTTTCGCCAGATGCCGAAATCGCTCGAGGAAGCGGCCCTCGTGGATGGCTGCACGCGCTGGCAGTCTTTGTGGCGGGTCGCCATTCCGCTCGCCGCTCCCGGCATCGTCGCCGCGGCCGTCTTTGCCTTCATCGCCTGCTGGACGGAATTCTTCTTCGCTTTGATCCTGACCAGCCGCACCGCCTTCACGCTGCCCACCGTCTTTCGCGCCTTCCTTGGCTTCCAGGGCGCCCAGTATGGCGAGGCGAGCGCGCTCGCCATGGTCTCGCTGGTGCCCTCCATCATGCTCGGTATTCTCGTCCAGCGCCACCTAGTGCGCGGACTGACGCTCGGCGCCGTCCGCGGCTAGAAAGGAAAGAGATGGCTCACGTCAACATAAAGGGACTGCATAAGCACTTCGGCGCCGTGCATGTCGTGAAGGGCATCGATCTCGCCATCGCCGATGGTGAGTTCACCGTTCTTGTCGGCCCTTCGGGTTGCGGCAAGTCGACACTTCTGCGCACCATTGCCGGGCTCGAGCAGGCGAATGAGGGCACGATCGAGATCGGCGGCAAGGTGGTGAACGACATGCGTCCGCGCGACCGCGACGTCGCCATGGTGTTCCAGGACTATGCGCTCTATCCGCATATGACGGTCGCGCAGAATATCGGCTTCGGCCTCAGGGCCCGCAATTTCCCCAAGCCTGAGAT
This sequence comes from Taklimakanibacter lacteus, assembly GCA_003576695.1. Lineage (GTDB taxonomy): Bacteria > Pseudomonadota > Alphaproteobacteria > Rhizobiales > Aestuariivirgaceae > Taklimakanibacter > Taklimakanibacter lacteus. The sequence continues at coordinate 834 of QOZQ01000012.1, read as the reverse complement.
CGAGGCGAGCGTCAAGCGTGCTGCCAAGATGCTCAATATAGAGCAGTATCTCGACCGCCTGCCGCGCCAGCTGTCGGGCGGCCAGCGCCAGCGCGTCGCCATCGGCCGCGCCATCGTGCGCAACCCGCAGATATTCCTGTTCGACGAGCCCTTGTCCAATCTCGATGCGCAGCTGCGCGACGAGATGAGGAGCGAGATCAAGCGCCTGCACCAGGAGCTCGGCGCCACCATGATCTATGTGACCCATGACCAGATCGAAGCGATGACGCTCGCCGACCGGATCGTCTTGATGAATGCCGGCCAGATCGAGCAATCAGGCTCGCCCCTCGACCTTTACGAGAAGCCGAAGACCCGCTTCGTCGCGGGCTTCCTCGGCTCGCCCAAGATCAATTTCGTCAAGGCGAGGCTCGAGCCATCAGGCATCGTCTTTGCCGACGGCCAGACGCTGCGCCTGCCGGCGGCGGAGAGCCGGCGCTATGGCGCGCATCTCGGCAAGCCGGTCGTCTTCGCCATCCGGCCGCAGCATATCGACCGCGCCGCCGACGCCAAAGCGGCTCATATCGCGAGCACCATCGATCTCGTCCAGCCGACGGGGGCCCGCACCTATGTCACCTTCGCCATCGGCCAGGAGCCGGTGATGGCCGAGCTCGACGCCCATGATGCCGGAAAGCCCGGCGACAGGATCGCCATCGCTTTCGATCTCGCCCATTTCATCCTCATCGAGCCGGACAGCGGGAAGGTGCTGGGGTCTTGAATTGCCGATGACTTCGCACCATCCCCTCGACCGTCATCCCGGCGAAAGCCGGGACCCATTAAATTCTCTCAATGCGAGCA
>QOZQ01000011.1 GCA_003576695.1 Taklimakanibacter lacteus | reverse complement strand
AGGTCAAGACTGCACCACAGGCCGTAGACATGACTGCATCCTGCGCACTGCCCACAAAAATCGCTTCGCAAACCTCTTGCCAACAGGGCGCCGTCCAGACATGACAGTGCATTTAATTATCACCTATTAAGTGCACTGTCACCGAAATACAACCGAAATACCGAAACACCATATTAAGTGCACTGTCACCGAAATAGCCAAATCTATTTAAATGCACTGTCACCGAAATACCTGTCACCGAAATAGCTGTCACCGAAATAGCGAGTCTCGCCGCAGTTTCCGCGCCACCGGAATGCGCTTCTGGTTGGGGCCACGCATGTTACCACTGTATCACGGAAAGAGGCCCCTCACCCTTCCCACCGCTGCGCGGTGGGCCCCTACCCTCTCCCCGCTGAAGCGGGGCGAGGGTAATTCCTCACATCCCCTTTGCCGCGGCGATCACCGGGGCGGCGGTGATCGCGTCCTGGCCGATGAAGGGCCGGTCATGCGCGATGAGGCTGAAGAACACCGTTGCCACCATCACCGCCACGAGGCCGAGTGCGATGGCGCGGGCTTTGTCGTCGCCGACATGCACGAAGGCGACGGCGACGGCGAGGATGAAGGCGAGGATCATCATCACCGCCCACTGGTCGGCGCTCACATTGTCATGCGCGAGGTCGAGCCGGCGCTCGCGCGCCTCGCCCACCTGGTTGAGCGCGCCGATGAACTGGCTGGCCAGCATCTGCTCGGCGGGCGCCAGCGACACGGCGGCGCCATAGAGGGCGGCGAGCACGCGCTCGGCCTCGCGGCTGCCGCCGCTGTCGCCCATGGCCGGCCATTCCGCCGCCGACTGCTCGGCATAGTCGGTGACGAGATTGACGAGCTCGCTGCGCCGCGGCTCGGCGAAGAGATGCGAGAGCGTGCGCAGCTGGCGCACCTGGCGGGCCTCGATCGCCACCGCCTCATAGGCCTTGTCCTCGGCCGACCAGACGGTCGAGGCGAGGAACGTCGTGGCCAGCACGAAGAGCGTGCCGCAAACCCCCTGGATGACGGGCTGCACCCCCTTGCCCCACCGCATGAAGGGCCCGGCGACCGGAAGCCGGGGCAGAAACCAGACCAGGAGACAGGCAAGGCCGGTCACGGCATTGAGGATCAGGAAGAGTCCCGGGAGCGGCAGGCCATAGAGCCACAGCATGGATAAAGGTCCATCTCGCGAATGTGATAGTGTTAAGGGACCGCGGCGGTTTGTCCATGGTCAACGGTCAAAAAGATCGGTGAGAGAGAATTCCTTGCATATCAAATACTTAGCATCCGCAGGAAAATCACTCTTACGTAAACATCATATATTGCAACTTGTTTAGTTTCTTTTTTCGGGGAACGGTCTTAAATTTCGCACATTGGTCCCTATATCCTCATCACCGGAGAAGGGCTCGCTCCTTCGCCCGGCCCGTGAAAGGGGGGCATATATCATGGCAAGACCTGCCTCGGCACTTCCCAGCATTTCCAGCGAAGGCGGCCTCGGCCGCTACCTGCAGGAAATCCGTCAATTTCCCATGCTCCAGCCGGACGAGGAATTCATGCTCGCCAAGCAGTGGAAAGAGCATGGCGACCGCGAGGCGGCGCACAAGCTCGTCACCTCGCATCTGCGTCTCGTGGCCAAGATCGCCATGGGCTATCGGGGCTATGGCCTGCCCATTTCGGAAGTCGTTTCCGAGGGCAATGTCGGCCTCATGCAGGCGGTCAAGCGGTTCGAGCCCGACAAGGGCTTCCGCCTCGCCACCTATGCGATGTGGTGGATCAAGGCCTCGATCCAGGAATTCATCCTGCGCTCCTGGAGCCTGGTCAAGATGGGCACCACCGCCAGCCAGAAGAAGCTGTTCTTCAACCTGCGCAAGGTGAAGGGCCAGATCCAGGCTCTGGAAGAGGGCGACCTCAGGCCCGACCAGGTCAAGGAGATCGCCCGCCGGCTGGGCGTGCCTGAAGAGGATGTCGTGTCGATGAACCGCCGCCTCTCGGGCGATGCCTCGCTCAACGCGCCGGTGCGCGCCGAGAGTGAAGGCGAATGGCAGGACTGGCTGGTCGATGACAGCGACACGCAGGAAGACATGCTCGTCGAGAGCGAGGAGAAGAAGATGCGCCTCGATCTCCTGAGCGAGGCGATGGACAAGCTCACCGACCGCGAGCGCCGCGTCTTCGAGGCGCGCCGCATGCAGGAGGATCCGGCGACGCTCGAGGACCTCAGCCAGGAATTCGGCGTGTCGCGCGAACGCATCCGCCAGATCGAGGTCAGGGCCTTCGAGAAGGTGCAGAAGGCGGTGAAGAACGCCGCCCAGAAGGCGCTGGCCCCCAAGGTGCCGGCGATCGCCGTCGAAGCCCGCGCCTGATCAGTCGGACGATTTCAAGGGCGCCGTTCCGCAAGGAGCGGCGCTTTTTTGTTTGCCCTTCCAGCGCAAATACCCGTCATGCCGGCGAAAGCCGGGCCCCATTGAATAAGCGCAAGCAGGCGGCAATGTTTGTTCTGCGTGAATTCAGGGGGTCCCGGCTTTCGCCGGGATGACGGATCGAGAGGCGACAGCCGCCCCTATCCCCCGATGCCGATGACCAGCGGGTTGCTGTCGGCCGGCACCGGCTTCGACCAGAAGATCTGCACCGCCCATAATTCATCGCCGCGCTGGATCACGCCGGTCGACACGAATTCATAGTCGCGCTTCATCAGGTTGCGCCGGTGGCCGGAGCTGTCGAGCCACAGATCGAACAGGGCCTTGGCCTTCATCCTGTCGGCCGGCCCCTTCTTGCGGTCGCTCGCGGCATTCTCGCCGCGCGCCTTGTAGATCAGGGTCGGCTCGACGAAAGCCCCGAAGCGCTGGTCGAAGGAATGGCCGGCGCGCGATTTGTGGCCGGATTTGCCGGCGAACATCATGTCGGCCGCCTGCGCCCGTGCCGCCTCGCGCATCATGTCGGAGGCGGCAAGCCCCTCGCGCCCATTGGCCTGGCGGTAGGAGGAGACGAGCTTGTCGAGATAGGCCTCGAGATCGGGCCTGGCGCCTGAATTCTCCGGCAGCTTCTGCAGCAGCGCGCGCGCATATTGGGCATAATTGCCGGCGGCCCCTGCCGGCAGCATCCCGGCGGAAAGACCGAGGAAGGCGGCCAGGAACAGGGCCGAAACGAAGCGGATCAGGGTCATGGCCAATCGAATATCATGGTTGTCTTAACAAAGCAGCGGCTTCCGCTTGACGGGGGCTTGGGGCTTTCTTAAGGCGAGGGCCGAGGGAGAGAGAGAGACATGATGAACCGCCAGCTTTCGGCCGGAACCTGCATCGGCCATGCCATCAGAAGTGTGCGCAACAATATCGGCTATGCCTTCCGCATCAGCTGGCCCTGGTACGCCGTCATGGCTCCAGTCGTCATCATCCTGGTTCTCCTCGCCAATTATACAGCTGGCGGCAATCCGGAGACCGGCTCCGGCATGACCATTCTGATCGACCTGTTCAGGACCCTGATAACCCTGGTCGCATTTGCCTCCATTGCAGTGAACTGGCATCGCTACATCCTGCTCGATGAAGTCCCGCAAGGCAGTCAGGTCCTTCGGCTTGACGACAAGACCTGGCGCTATTTCGGCAACATGCTTCTGTTGTTCCTCATCCTTTTTGGCGTCGGCGTGGTCATTGGGGCGCCGATCGGCTTCATCGCAGCACTCTCCGGGGCAGTCGAGACCGTGCCGGTTCTCGTGGCGCTCCTCGTTGCGCCCGTAGCCGGCGTCATGGCCCTTCGGTTTGGCGTGAAGTTTCCGGCGATCGCTCTGGGTCGCCGGGACTTTTCCATGAAGCACGCATGGGCGGCGACGAAAGGCAACAACCTGCCGGTTTTCCTGATCGTCCTTTTCGAGCTCGTTGTGGCGGTGGCGGCCATTCTGCTTTCCGCTCTTCTCGCCTATCTCTTGAGCCTGGTCAGCACGGCGCTCGGCGTCGTCATCACCGTGATTGTCGGGCTTGTCATAAACTGGGTATTCACGATCTTCAGCATCACCGTGCTGACATCGCTCTACGGCTTCTTCGTCGAGAACCGCGAGTTCTGAAACCACATCATAACCCGTCATCCCGGCGAAAGCCGGGACCTCCTAAATGGATGAAGCGCGGGCAGCGCCGCCCGGTTGATTCTATTCAATGGATCCCGGCTTTCGCCGCTATCATGTGCACACATCGCGGTTGAGCCTTTCACCCTCGCCCCGCTTCAGCGGGGAGAGGGCAAGGCCGCAATCCTTCTACGATGTGTGAATCCGATAGCGGCTTTCGCCGGGATGACGGAATGGGCTCCTACCCCGCCGCCAGCTTCTTCCGCTTCGCCGGCAGGAGCGGCTTGAAGTCGTCGGGCGTGATCGTCTCCTTCTCGAGCAGGATCTTGGTTCCCGCCTCGAGGTCCTTGCGCCGGGCGGTCAGAATCTTCCTCGCCCGCTCATAGGCCTCATCGATCAGCCGCTTCACCGCGAGGTCGATCCTCTCCGCCGTCTCGTCCGAATAATCCTTCTGGCGCATGCCCACCACATTGTCGCCGAGATAGCTCTGGCCCTGTCTTTCGAACACCGCCTGGCCCAGTTCCTTCACCATGCCGAAGCGCGTCGCGATCTGGCGCGCAATGTCGGTGGCGCGCGTGATGTCGTCCGCGGCACCAGTCGAGATCTCCTTGAAGATCATCTCCTCCGCCGCGCGCCCTGCCATCAGCACCACCATGCGGTCCTTCAGCTCCTGCAAGGTGATGAGGAACTTGTCCTCGGTCGGGCGCTGCATCGTATAGCCGAGCGCCCCGATCGAGCGCGGGATGATCGAGATCTTCTGCACCGGGTCGGCCCCTTCGAGCGAGGCGGCGGCGAGCGCATGGCCCATCTCGTGATAGGCGACGCGCTTCTTGTCCATTGGGTTGAGCACGCGGCTCTTCTTCTCGGTGCCGGCGATGATGCGCTCGAAGGCCTCGACGAAATCCTTCATGGTCACGCTCTTGCCGCCGCGCCGGGTGGCGAAGATCGCCGCCTCGTTCACGAGATTGGCGAGATCGGCGCCCGACATGCCAGGGGTGAGCTGCGCCAGCTGCTCGAGATCGACATCCTTGTCGGCCTTGATCTTCCGGATATGCACCTTGAGAATGGCGGCGCGCCCCGATTTGTCGGGCCGGTCGACGATGACCTGGCGGTCGAAGCGCCCGGCCCTGAGCAGGGCCGGATCGAGGATCTCCGGCCGGTTGGTGGCGGCGAGCAGCACGATGCCTTCGCGCGGATCGAAGCCGTCGAGCTCGGTCAGGAGCTGGTTCAGCGTCTGCTCCTTCTCGTCATTGCCGCCGAAGCTCGGGCCTGAGCGCGCCTTGCCGAGCGCATCGAGCTCGTCGATGAAGATGATGCAGGGGGCCGTCTTGCGCGCCTGCTCGAACAGGTCGCGCACCCGCGCGGCGCCGACGCCCACGAACATCTCGACGAATTCCGAGCCCGAGATCGAGAAGAACGGCACCTTGGCCTCGCCCGCGATGGCGCGCGCCAGCAGCGTCTTGCCGGTGCCGGGCGGGCCCACCAGCAATATGCCGCGCGGGATGGTGGCACCGAGCTTGGCATATTTCTCCTTGTCCTTGAGGAAGGAGACGATCTCGACCAGCTCGGCCTCCGCCTCGTCGATGCCGGCCACATCGGCGAAAGTGACGCCGGTATCCTTTTCGACATAGACCTTGGCCTTGGACTTGCCGACATTCATCATGCCGCCCAGCCCCTGCTTCTCGATGATCCGGCGGAAGAAGAACATGTAGAGCGCGAAGAAGAACAGCACCGGCACGATCCAGGAGAGCAAGGTGGAGAGGAAGCCGTCGCTCGCCTGGCCCGAGAATTTCACTTTATACTGGGCGAGGTCATTGGCGATGACGGGATCGACGCGCGTGGTGGTGAAGAAGGTCTTGCCGTTCAACGGCGTCCTGAGCTTGCCCTCGATCGTGTTCTGGCTGACCGAAACCTCGGTGATCTCGCCTTTCTTGAGCAGGCCCAGGAACTCGGAATATTCGATCGGCTCGACGGTGCGATAGGTCTGCCACCAGCCCTGGATGAGGAAGATGGCGGCGATGGCGAGCGCCACATACCACAGATTGAACTGCTGCTTCTTGTCCATCCGCCCGGCTCCTGAAATTATTCACAAGCGAGACTAACAAGCAGGGAGGGAGCTGTCACCTTTGCCCCAATTCATGCGCACTCAACGTCGGCGACGGGGTCATGATCGACGGTCATCTGGCGATTCTCGCAGCCAGTCTCTCGCTTGCGATCCTCAGCACCTTCTTGATGTCCTCAAACCGGGTCATCGGCAGATTGTTGTAAATCATGAGCGGGTGGACATTTGGTCTCTTATTGTCAAGCCCCGTTACTTCGATGATGACAAACCTGAGCTCCTCCATCACCACGCGGCGGTTGTCCCATTTGCCCGTAACCTCGATCGAGGCTTCCTTGAGAGCGCAAAACAGGCTCCATGAACTGGCGGGGCGACGGCATTTCCGAGCGTCGGCGTGATTCCAGGCAGCTTCGCTCGACAGAATTTCATCGGCTCGTTTGAGAATTGCAATGTCATCCGCAGTGACCGGCCGTCGCGCAAACAACTCGTAGCGCTCGGCCATCGTGAGGCCGCCTATGGTCCAAATGGTCTGCTCGCGAAGCACTTCGGCCGCCTGGGCCGGAACTGCTGCAAGGCAGGCAAGGATGGTGACTGAACAGAGACTATGCCGGAGCGCCATCTTCGATTTTTTCATAAAGCACCTTATCCGCCGCCGCCATTGCATAGGCCTTGGACAGGATGCTGAGGCCCCACAGGAAAGTGAGAACCGAAAGCGCAATCTGAACAATGGTCGTCGCCGCAGCCACCCAGGGAGACATCTGCACTCTGAAGGGAACAACCGCCATGTAGACCAGGGCAATGACCGATGGCAGGAAATAGACGACCAGCAAAGCGCTCACCAGCCCCGGCGGGATATCGAGTCTGTCCTTGATCTTCCCATAGGCCGGCTGAACCGTGCGTATGGAAATGTGAGGAAACACAAGCAGCCACGACCGGGCCAGCCACAGCACCAGGGAGAAGATCACGACGCTCCAGACAAACATCCCAATCTGCATCGGCAGCATGATCTTCCACATGGCATCGAGTTGATCGGGAACAGTGCCTGCCGGATCGACCTCCTGCATCATCGGGACCATCCACTGGGCGACGATGGGCAGGAGGAAAGATCCGATGATCATGTGAGCGATCAGGAACATCAATATGAACAGGGAGGCGGCCAACGCATATTTCAGGGAGCGGCGCTTCGGTATCGGCGAGATCCATCCCGGAGCCTCGTTCAACAGAACCCTGCGATGCCACCCTACGGCGCCCTGGCAGAGAATAAAGAACAGATAGACAAGCACGATGAAAAAGCCGGTCAGCGCCGCCGCCACCACCCAACCGCTCGCCGCTGTCTCGGCGGAGAACCAGGCGGTCGCCAGCAGAAAGGAAACGCCATAGATCAGCACCACCATGGCCAGCAGCGGCCAGAACAGCCCAAGCGCGCTGCCGATATTGCGGCAGGCGTCGTTGAGCCCCTCGATCAATAATGCTTTCATGCCGTCCTCCCCCATGAGGACCATATCCCAGCACCTCGATCCCGTCGAGGGGGTCAGGGTTGCATTTGCCCAACCTCCACATGAAGGTGGTCATCATGGCGGGCGGCGCGGCAACCCTGGAAGCGGATCATCGGCGAGGCGACGCCGAGCCGCTTCGCCATATGGGGTTCGAGCAGGATCTTCGCGACGCCATATTGCGGCCCCTTCTCGCTGAGCCAGCGCAGCATCGCGGCCGTGCGCTCATCATCGAGCACGAGGTCCTTGCGCAGGAAAGCCTGTAACCAGCCCATGTCCCATCTGAAGGTGAGCCACCGCGCTTTGTCCGCGCACAGCGCCGGCTCACCGGCGGGCGGTGTTTCAAAACCCCAATAGCCGACCGGTGAAGGTGTCGCGAGCGGCGCCGGCCTGCCGGCATCGTCCTTGTAGAAATAAGCGAGATCGATGCGCCGGCCATCGTCATGCGACAGATGCGGCGGCAGCGGGAAGCCATCGAAGAAGGGAAAGCCCGAATCGAGATAGGCGACCGCGACATCCGGATATCGCGCGGCAAGGTCGCGCGCCATCGCCTCCAACATGGTCTTGACCTCGGCGCGCGCATAATTGCGGCCGAGGAGGCAGTAGACCGGCGACAGGGCTGCATAGGGGCGCTGTGCCGTCGCCTCGCAGGGCAGCGGCAAGCGTCCGTTCAAAGCAGCCAGCGGCGGCACGATAAGGAGATTGACGAGCGGCACGGCAATGATGAAGAAGGCCAATCCCGCCAACAAAGCGAGCGCCCCGCTCCACCGCCGCAGCGTCGAGGCGAGACAGAGCGCAACAAGGAAGATGACGCCGCCCGGTTGGGTAAGCGCGGTCAGCAGCGCGAAGACGAAGGCGGCGCCGGCGAGGAATATCAGGCGCCGCACCATCTTCAATCCTCGAACGGATCCTTCATCAGGATCGTGTCGTCGCGCTCGGGCGAGGTCGAGAGCAGCGCCACCGGGCAGCCGATCAGCTCCTCGAGATATTTCACGTATTTGATCGCCTGCGCCGGGAGATCCGCCCAGGAGCGCGCCCCCGCCGTCGTCTCCTGCCAGCCTTCCAGCGTCTCATAGACGGGCTCGACATTCTTCTGCGCCTCTTCCGCCGCGGGCAGCCGGTCGATGCGCTTGCCGTCGAGCTCATAGCCGACGCAGACCTTGATCTCGGTCAGCCCGTCCAGCACGTCGAGCTTGGTGAGCGCGATGCCATGGATGCCCGACACCTTGATCGTCTGGTTGACCAGCACGGCGTCGAACCAGCCGCAGCGGCGTTTGCGCCCGGTGACGGTGCCGAATTCGCGCCCGCGCTGGCCGAGGAGCTCGCCGACCTCGTTGCGCTGCTCGGTCGGGAACGGGCCCGAGCCGACGCGCGTCGTATAGGCCTTGGCGATGCCGAGCACATAGCCGATCGAGGACGGCCCCATGCCGGACCCGGCCGACGCCTGCCCCGCCACCGTGTTGGACGATGTCACATAGGGATAGGTGCCATGGTCGATATCGAGCAGGACGCCCTGGGCACCCTCGAACAGGATGCGCTTGCCGTCGCGCCGGGCCTCGTCCAGCAGGTGCCAGACGGCATCGGAATAGGTGAGAAGCCTGGGCGCCACCTCGGCGAGCTGGGCCGCGAGGTCGGACGCCTTGACTTCCGGCTGTCCGAGCCCGCGCCGCAGCGCATTGTGATGGGTGAGCAGGCGGTCGATCTTCGGGCCAAGCGTCGCGAGATTGGACAGATCATGCACCCGGATGGAGCGCCGGCCGACCTTGTCCTCATAAGCGGGCCCGATGCCGCGCCCGGTCGTGCCGATCTTGCCCTCGCCCGCCGCCGCCTCGCGGATCTGGTCGAGCTCGCGATGCAGTGGTAGGATCAGCGTGGCATTGCCGGCGATGCGCAGACTGTCGCGGGTGACCGCGACGCCCTGCCCGGTGAGCTTCTCGATCTCCGCGCACAGCGCCCAGGGATCGATGACGACGCCATTGCCGATGACCGAGAGCTTGCCCTTGCGCACGATGCCGGAGGGCAGCAGCGAGAGCTTGTAGGTCACCCCGTCGATGACCAGCGTATGGCCGGCATTGTGCCCGCCCTGGAACCTGACGACGATATCGGCGCGCTCCGACAACCAGTCGACGATCTTGCCCTTGCCCTCATCGCCCCATTGGGCGCCCACCACCGCGACATTCGCCATTGTGATTCCTAATTGTGAATTCCTATCCAGACATGAAACCGGCCCCGAGGCGCTTGCGCGCCGGGGCCGTTGCAGGCTTTTACACTGGATCGCGGCAAAGGCAAACGCCGAAGCCGTGAAACTGTTAACTTGCCGGATTCCCAGCGGAAAAACGACAATCTATGACTTGAGGGAACCTTTGCCTCGGATTAAACTGCCCGATCATGGCAAAAAAGCAGAAATCAAGTCCGGTCCGCGCGCTCAAGATCGTCGCGATCGTCATCGTGATGGCGAGCGTGCTCGCCTATCTCGGCCCCTGGCTCACCGAAGCGATCGGCGTGTTCAATGCATGCCTCATCCTGGCCGTCCTGATCGTCGCCTATTTCCAGAGCGAGACCGACGACCTCTCGGCCCGCCTCGAATATCTCGAGAAGAAGATCCTCGGCGCCAGCGGCAAGGAACCCCGCTAGCACAGGTTCTCCCTCCGCCGCAGACCTTGCTCCGCCGAAGCGAAGCCTCGGCTTCGCGAAGGCGAGAGGCGGGGAGGGTGGCGCGCGGAACGCGCGACGGGTGGGGTGTCTCTGCAGAGGAGATCTCTCAAGCAAAGGAATTTGCAATCTGTAGAAACCAACAGTTGAACTCTGCCCGACATAGAAACCCCACCCGTCCGCCCTCTCGCCTACGCGAAGCTGGGCTTCGCTTCGGCGGAGCAAGGCGGGCGGCCACCCTCCCCGCGCTGCGCGCGGCGGAGGGAGGCTTCGCATCATTCCATATTGAGCCCGAGCTTCAGATCCTGCGGCCAGCTCACCTTGTAGCCATGCTTGATGACCTTGATGCCCTGGCTGGCGAGATCGAAACTCCACGCCATCACGCCGCGCCGGCGCTCATAGTCCTTGAAGCTGGCCGGCGTCATGCCGGCAAGCGTCTCGACCGTGATCTTCTGGTCGGTCGAATAGGGCATCTGGTCGAGGATGGTCACCGGGATCTGGCCCTGATGCAGGTTCTTCACCGTGATGTCGAAAGCGCGCTCATCGACATTGGAGGTCGAGATCAGCCCCTCCTCGGCGGTGCGGCGCTTCACTTCGATGCGCTTGACCTTGATCAGGTCATCGGCGCCGAAGCCGAGCCTGGCCTCCTCGCCCGGTGACAGCATGGGAAGTGCGCCCTGCCCCATGAACACACCGTCGCGATAGAGCATCACCGGGCCGGGCAACAACGGCGTTTCGCCCGACAGCGTGAAGGCCGCGGTCAGATAGGCATTGGGATCGAGCTTGGGTGCCGCCAGCGCCGACAGTCTCGCGGTGATCTCGTCGGTAGCGATCCGCACTTTCTTGGCGGTGCCGGTATTGTCGATGCTGACTCGGTCTGAGATGCCATAGAGCGCCTGGAAGCCCGCGATCTGGACATTCGCCTGGGCCTGAACCGCCGCATCTTTCTTCTCGTCATCGCTCGTGACATCGGAGAAGTCCATGCCCGGCTTGTCCCACATGGAACCGAGAGGCTCTTGACCAGCAGCGTCCGTGCCGCGCGCGGTGTAATTCTCGCGTCTACCCTCGACGAAGCCATTGATCGGCATGGGCAAGAGATCGGGCGCCGCGGTGGCCCCGCGCGGGCGAGCAGTCGAGAGCGTCAGCTTGACATTGTCCCAGCTCTCCGTCGTGGACTGCTCGACCTCGGCACGACGCACCAGTTCGATCCTGGCCTTGCCGTCCTTGTCAATCTCACCAAGCCTCGCTTCATAGATAGGCTGCCACCTGGCATACAGGATTCGGTAGCTGAGCCTGAAGGTCCCTTGGGTTTCCACCGGCGCTGTCAGATGCACGGTGACGCGCATGCGCTGGTCTTCTTCAGGCGCAAGCTGGGTGAGCTTATTGTTGAGATCCTGAAGCAGGCGGCCGATCTCGCGCTGGCGGGCGCGAGCATCGAGCACTGTCTTGCCGAGGCTCGTGAGCTTCGCGCCAACAAGGTCGAGCACGCCACCAAGGCCCTGGGCATCGAGGATGACCGTCTCACCCTCCTTGGGTTTCTGGGTGAGGGTCGCCGCCGCGAGCTGCTGCATCAGACTCTTCTGATACTCGGCATCGCTGATCACCTGGTCGAGTGTGGCGCGTTCATCCGTAAGCATGTCGATATCCTTTTCAATGCGCTTACGTTCCTCGTTAGATCCGGTCGGCAGGAAGGCGGTCTTGGAATCGACTGAGCCGATCTCGATGCGGGCATCGCCCGCACCTTCGACACGCAAGGTCTCGGGCGCGAGGCCGGCCGGAAGGCCTTCGAAGATCAGCGTATGTTCGCCTGGCGCGATGCGCGCTTCGGCGATGCGGGTCACTTCGGCCCCCAACGGATAGACCGTGACGGCATCGATATGTGAGACGGCGGTGATATCGGCGGCAAAAGCCGGGGTTAGTGATGTGGTGGCTAGAAAAAGCGCGACAGTGGCTGTACGCATGGCATTGCTCCGTGGTTCCCTCCCCGGGAACCATCAGAGATGGACGCTGCGGCAAATTCTGGGCCGGATCGCGTCAGGCGTGAGGCGGATCGAAGCCCCTCCCCGTTGGAGCACAGAAGCTTAAAACGCCAGCCGCTTCGCCTGCTTGACCTGCGGCAGCTTCTCCACCGCCGTCAGCACCGCTTCCGGCACCGGCTCGTCGATCTGGACGAGGCAGATGGCATCCTGGCCCTGCGCCTGCCGGCCCAGATGGAAAGTGGCGATATTGACCCCGGCATTGCCCAGCAGCATGCCGAGCGCCCCGATGAAGCCCGGCTTGTCCATGTTGGTCACATAGAGCATATGCGGTCCGAATTCCGATTCGAGCTCGATGCCCTTGATCTGGATGATGCGCGGCTTGCCGTCGGAGAAGACCGTGCCCGCCACCGAGCGCTCCATATTCTCCGTCCTGATGGTGAGGCGGATATAGGTCTCATAGGCCCCGCGCTGGGTCTGGCGCACTTCGTCGACCTTGACGCCGCGCTCTTTCGCCACCACCGGGGCAGACACCATGTTGACATCGCCCAGCATCGGCTTGAGCACCCCCGCCAGCGCCGCCGAGGTCAGAGCGCGCGTGTTCATGTCGCCCACCTCGCCCGCATATTCGATGACGATGCCGGTGATCGGCTCGTCGGTGAGCTGGCCGGCGAAGGAGCCGAGCCTTTCGGCGACGGCGATGAAGGGCCTGAGCCGCGGCGCCTCGTCGGCCGAGATCGAGGGCATGTTGAGGGCGTTGGAGACCGCACCGGTGATCAGATAGTCGGACATCTGCTCGGCGATCTGGATCGCGACATTCTCCTGCGCCTCCGACGTCGCGGCGCCGAGATGCGGCGTGGCGACGACATTCTCGAGACCGAAGAGCGGGTGTCGCGTCGCGGGCTCGGTCTCGAACACATCGAGCGCCGCCCCCAGCACATGGCCGGATTTCAGCGCCTCATGGAGCGCGTCCTCGACGACGAGACCGCCCCTGGCGCAATTGATGATGCGCACGCCCTTCTTCATCCTGGCGATCGCCGCCTTGTCGATGATGCCGCGCGTCTTGTCGGTCAAGGGCGTGTGCAGCGTGATGAAGTCGGCCCGGCGCAGCACGTCCTCGAGCTCGACCTTCTCGACGCCGATCTCGATGGCGCGCTCCGGCGACAGGAAGGGATCATAGGCGATCACCTTCATCTTGAGCCCCAGCGCCCGGTCGGCGACGATGGCGCCGATATTGCCGCAGCCGATGACGCCCAAGGTCTTGTTGAAGAGCTCGACGCCCATGAAGCGGTTCTTCTCCCATTTGCCGGCATGGGTCGAGGCATTGGCTTCCGGGATCTGGCGCGCCAGCGCCATCATCAGCGAGATCGCATGTTCGGCAGTGGTGATGGCATTGCCGAAGGGCGTGTTCATCACGATGATGCCGCGCGCCGTGGCGGCCGGTATGTCGACATTGTCGACGCCGATGCCGGCGCGCCCGATGACCTTGAGCCTGGCCGCGGCGGCGATGATCTTCGGCGAGACCTTGGTGGCCGAGCGGATGGCCAGCCCGTCATATCGGGGGATGGCGGCGAGCAGTGCATCCTTGTCCTTGCCGAGATCGGGCTTGTAGTCGACATCGATGCCGCGGTCGCGGAAGATCTGGACGGACGCTTCGGAAAGCTTGTCGGAGACGAGTACGCGGGGTTTCATGGTGAGAACTCCGGAAAAATGTTGCTGTTTGAAGGTTCGGCGGCGCGTGATCCGGAAAAGTGGAGGCCGGTTTTCCGATAAGATCACGCGCCCAAAAAGAAGAATTAGCGTGTGGCTTCCGCATAGGCCCAGTCGAGCCAGGGGATGAGCGCTTCGACATCGGATGTCTCGACCGAGGCGCCGCACCAGATGCGAAGTCCGGGCGGCGCGTCGCGATAGGCGCCTATATCGAAGGCGGCGCGCTCGGCTTCGAGCATCTTGACCATCGTCTTCGGCACGTTCTCGCCGCCATCGAGGGTGAGACACACCGAGGTGTTGGAACGCGTCGCCTTGTCTTTCGCCAGATGATGGGCGAAGGAGCGCTGCGATATCCAGCGGTCGATGACGGAAGCATTGGCGCTGGCGCGCTGGCGCAGCACCTTGAGGCCGCCGATGCCTTTGGCCCAGTTCAGGGCCACGAGGTAATCCTCGACGCACAGCATCGAGGGCGTGTTGATCGTCTCGCCGGTGAAGATGCCCTGGATGAGCTTGCCGCCCTGCGTCATGCGGAAGATCTTGGGGACCGGCCAGGCCGGCACATGGCTCTCGAGCCGCTCGACGGCGCGCGGCGACAGGATGATGACGCCATGGGCGCCTTCGCCGCCCAGCACTTTCTGCCAGGAGAAGGTGGTGACATCGAGCTTGGCGAAATCGAGCCCTTGCGCGAAGGCGGCCGAGGTCGCGTCGCAAATGGTGAGGCCCTGACGGTCGGCGGCGATCCAGTCGCCATGGGGCACGCATACGCCCGATGTCGTGCCGTTCCAGGTGAAGACGACGTCATGGCTGAAATCGACGCTCGCCAGATCCGGCAATTCGCCATAGCCGGCCTTGATGATGCGGGCGTCCTTGAGCTTGAGCTGCTTGACGACATCGCTGACCCAGCCTTCGCCGAAGCTTTCCCAGGCGAGCATATCGACCGGGCGGGCGCCGAGCAGCGACCACAGCGCCATTTCGACCGCCCCCGTGTCGGAGGCCGGCACGATGCCGATCAGGTGGCTGTCCGGCACTTCGAGAACCTCGCGGGTCAACTGGATCGCCAGCTTGAGACGCGCCTTGCCTTCGCTCGAGCGATGCGAGCGGCCGGTCAGTGCTTGTGAGAGGAGTTCAGGAGACCAGCCCGGAATTTTCGCGCAGGGGCCGGAAGAAAAGTGCGAATTGGCCGGCCGCACAGCCGGTTTCTCGATCGTCGTCATGTCTGCTCCATCCTTTCAGATGGGCCGCCTCTCGGTGGGGAGAGGTGTCCCGGCGACGCTCATGCCCGAGACAGGGGTCTTCGTCAACAGAAATACCCTCGCCCCGCTCACCACCATTCCCCCCTCTCCCGTCCGCAGGATGGGAGAGGGTGCCCGACAGGGCGGGTGAGGGCTCTTGCTGCTCAACGAAATGAAGAGCCCTCATCCGGCCTTCGGCCACCTTCTCCCATCCTTCGGACGGGAGAAGGGAAATATCTGGAGATAGTCCAAAACGAAAAAAACGGCGGTGGATTTCTCCACCGCCGCTCTCGTTCAAGCGAGGTCTCTCGATCGAGCCTAGAACTTGAAGCGGATGCCGGCGAGCGCCGAGTGATCGGACGGATTCTCGCCATTGATCATCAACTCGCGATAGCGGTAGCCGAGATCGAGCGCGATGCTCTGCGACATGTCGACCGAGACGCCGCCCATGAGCGCATAGGTGAAGCCGTCGTCGCTCAGGCCATCATCGGCATCGACCCAGCCGTAACCGGCGCCGGCGCCGACATAGGGCGTGAACATCGAGTCGTTCTTCCAGTCGAAATACAGGTTGCCGAGAACGGTCGTCAGGCTGGCATCGGCGCCCGGCGCCACTTCATAGTCGCCCGACCAGTCGACGCGCAAATCGCTGCGCAGATAGTCGTTGAACTGGTAGCCGACACCGCCGCCCAGCGTGAACGCGTCGTCGTCGTCGCCCCAGTTCAGGAACGACCAGCCGAGATCGCCGCGCACATAGAAGCCCGAATCCTGGTATTCCTGCTGCACCGGCGGCGTCTCTTCCACCGGCACCGACGGATCGGCAGCCTGCGCCACCGCGGCGACTCCCGCCGTCATCGCCGTTGCCAGCAGTGCGATCTTCAAAGATTTCATAAGCACTTCTCCTCTGCCGGAATATCCGGTAACTCACGTCCCTCGTGATGGTTCCTAGATAGGAGCGACCTGTGACGAGACACGGGCTCGAATCGGGCAGCAAAAAGGCAGTTCAGGACCGTTGCAAAAACATCACGCTTTTTGTGCCCGAACGGGACATGTCATTGACCGTGCACTGACCATCGCAAGCGCGTCTCCCCGCAAAGTCATCTGACTTTGCGGAAGAGGAATCGCCAATAAAATATTGAGCAAATCCCTGTCGCCAAAGTCTTCAACTTTGGCGGGATTTGCTCTACACCGCGCCGTCATGAACTCCTCCCCTACGGCAAGAGACTGGTTGACGCTGGCGGCCCTTGTCGTGACGTGGGGTTCCTCATTCGCGATGACGAAGATTGCCGTGGCGTCGATCGATCCCGCCTGGGTGATGGCGTTGCGCCTGTCCGTCGCCGGGATTTTTCTCTCGCTCATCGTGCTCATGACCAAGCGGCAATGGCCGCGCGGCCGGGAACTCTGGGGATGGTTCGCAGGACTGGGCCTCATCGGCCATGCGGCACCTTTCTTCCTCATCTCCTGGGGAACCCAGTTCATCTCCTCGGGGCTGTCCGGCGTTCTCATGGGTTCCATCCCGCTCTTCGTCATCCTGCTTGCGCATTTCTTCCTGCCCGACGAGAAGCTGACGCGCATGAAAGCCGTGGGCTTCATCACCGGCTTCATCGGCCTCATGATCGTCCTCGGTCCGGAAAAGCTCCTGCGCTTCGAGGGCCAGGGCATGGCTCTCATCGGCGAGATCGCCATCATCATCGCCTGCATCTGCTATGCGGTGCACAGCCTGCTGGCGCGGCGCATCCCCTTCCAGGGCCCGGTCGAGCAGGCAACCGCCGTCTGCCTGACGGGCGGCGCCATGGGCCTCGTCTTTGCGGGCCTCTATGCGCCGCAGGGCCTCGATCAAGCGACGCCAGTCGCTTATTTGTGCGTCGTCGGCCTCGGCATCGTGCCCACCGCGATCGCCACCTTGCTGGTCTATGCCATCGTGCGCTCGGCTGGCGTGAGCTTCATCGCCTATTCGAACTATCTGGTGCCGGTCTATGCGCTGGGCCTCGGCGCCGTCATTCTCGGCGAGACCCTGACGATGAATGTCGGCATCGGCCTCGTGCTCATCCTCGCCGGCATCGCCGCCAGCCGCGTCAGAAAACCCATCATCCCAGCGAAAGCCGGGACCCCCTGAACAAGAAAACCCGGGCAGCGCTTCGCGCGCTTCGCCAATTCAATGGGCCCCGGCTTTCGCCGGGGTGACGAAATGGTGGTTAAGCCGCCTTGGCGATCACCGTGCAGATGTCATCGACGATCTTGGTGACGAGCCCGGCATCGTCGCCCTCCGCCATCACGCGGATCAGAGGCTCGGTGCCGGACGGGCGGATCACCAGGCGGCCCGAGGCGCCGAGCATCGAGGTCGCATCGGCGATCGCCTGCTTGACCGTCTTCGTCTCGAGCGGCCTGCCTTCGCCATAGCGCACATTCTTCAGCACCTGCGGCACCGGCTCGAACACATGGCAGACCTGGCTTACGGGCTTGCCGGTGCGCACCACTTCGGCCAGCACCTGCAGCGCCGCCACCAGCCCGTCGCCGGTGGTCGAGAAATCCGACATCACGATATGGCCGGACTGCTCGCCGCCGATATTGAAGCCGTGCTGGCGCATATGCTCGACCACATAGCGGTCGCCGACCCTGGTGCGCGCCAGCGTCAGCTTCCTGTCGGTCAGATGCCGCTCGAGGCCGAGATTGGACATGATGGTGGCGACGAGGCCGCCGCCCGCCAGCCGCTGCTGGCGATGCCAGGACGTGGCGATCAGCGCCATCAGCTGGTCGCCGTCGACGAGCTTGCCCTGCTCATCGGCGATGACGACCCGGTCGGCGTCGCCATCGAGCGCGATGCCGATATCGGCGCGCGTCTCGATCACCTTGGCGCACATCGCTTCCGGCGCCGTCGAGCCGCATTTCTCGTTGATGTTGAAGCCATTGGGATCGTTGCCGATCGGGATGATCTCGGCGCCGAGCTCCCACAGGGCGGCGGAGGCGACCCGGTAGGCGCCGCCATTGGCCGTGTCGATGACGACACGCAGACCCTCGAGCCGCAGATCCCTGGGAAAGGTCCGCTTGGCGAATTCGATATAGCGCGCCTGCGCGTCCTCGATGCGCTTGGCGCGGCCGAGCTTGTCCTGAGGTGCAGCGAGGCTGGCGCCATCGGCCGTGTCGATGAGCTTCTCGATCGCGAGCTCCTGCGCGTCGGAGAGCTTGTAGCCATCGGGCCCGAACAGCTTGATGCCGTTGTCGTGATAGGGATTGTGCGAGGCCGAGATCATGACGCCGAGATCGGCGCGCAGCGACCTTGTGAGCATGGCGACGGCGGGCGTCGGCAGCGGACCGAACAGGAACACATCGACGCCGGCCGAGAGGAGCCCCGCGGTCAGCGCCTGCTCGATCATGTAGCCCGAAAGCCTGGTGTCCTTGCCGATCACGGCGCGATGCCGGTGGCTGCCCTTGGAATAGACGCTGCCGGCGGCGAGGCCGATCTTCATCACCATGTCGGGCGACATGGGCGCCTTGTTGGCGATGCCGCGCACCCCATCTGTGCCGAAATATTTGCGGGACATGGCTTTCCTTCTCTCTAATCCTATCAGTCTACACCAGTTCGCTGGCCCAAGGGTTAAAGGCCACTGCCCTCGGGATCCGCCCCGGCCAGCGCCACGGTTAACGCTTGCCGGGTCGCCCTGACGTCATGAACCCTCAAGATCTGGGCGCCATTAAGGGCGGCCTGGACGGCGCCGCCGACCGATCCGAACACCCGGTCCCCGGCCCTTTTCTCCCCCGTCAGGGCGCCCGTGAAGGCCTTGCGCGACAGGCCGACCAGGAGCACGGCGCCCAGCCCATGGAAGAGGGTCAGCTGGCTGAGCAAAGCGAGGTTATGGGCGAAGGTCTTGCCGAAGCCGATGCCGGGATCGATGGCGATATGCTGGCGCGCAATCCCCGCCGCCTCGCACCGGGCAATGCGTCCGGCCAGCATGTCGAACACATCGAGCGCCACATCGTCATAAGCGGGATTGTCCTGCATGGTCTTGGGATCGCCCCTGGCATGCATCAGGACCACCGGCCGGCCGAGCCGGGCGGCCGTGGCGAGGCTCGCCGGCTCGAAGCCCAGCGCCGAGACGTCGTTGATGATGTCGGCGCCGGCTGCGACCGCCGCCGTCATCACGGCGGCCTTGCGGGTATCGACCGAGACGCAATGCCCCTGCCCCGCCAGTGCGCCGATGACCGGCAATATCCGCTCGAGCTCCCGGGACGCAGGCACGGCGTCCGAGCCCGGCCGTGTCGATTCCCCGCCAATGTCGAGGATGTCGGCCCCTTCCGCGGCGAGCCTGACGCCATGGGCGATCGCCTGATCCCTATCCGCAAGGAGCCCGCCATCGGAGAAGGAATCGGGGGTGACATTGACGATGCCCATGAGCTTCGGCCGGTCCATGGCGAGGCCGGCGAAATCCGGCCGCTTGCGCTCGATGAGATCGAGCAGCGGGTGATGCTCTCGGGCTTCCGCGTAGGAAATGACATGTCGCGCGATGCGCCCGCCGCGGCGCTCGATGATCTCGGCCTGGGTGAAGGCGATGAAGGCGGATCCCCCCAAGGCGCCGCCGCGGCCGGCCGCGACCGCCTGGCGGGCGTCCGGTCCATAGACGAGGCTGAGCGGGCGAAGATAAGAGGTCATCTAAAGATAGCCCTCTCCCCGCTGAAGCGGGGCGAGGGCAACATCGCCTCAGCTTTGCGGTTGCGGCTCCATGTCGCCAGTGGCGGCGCCGCCTTTCGGGCGCCCGGTGACGGGCACCGACGACGCCGATTTCTCCGGCTTCTTGTGGCCGCCATGATCGTCGCGCTGGATCTTCTCGCCCTTGAGCACCAGCTTCACCTCCTCGCCTGACAGCGTCTCGAATTCGAGCAGCGCCTTGGCCAGCAGGTGCAGCTTGTCCTTGCCCTTGCGCAGGATGTCGCGCGCCTTCTTCTCGCCGTCCTCGATGAGCTTGCGGATCTCCTCATCGATGAGCTTGGCGGTCTCGTCGGAAAGATTCTTGGTCTGCGTCACCGAATGGCCGAGGAAGATTTCCTGCTCATTGCCATTGTAACGCACCCGTCCGAGCTTGTCGGACATGCCCCATTCGGTGATCATGGCGCGCGCCAGCTGGGTCGCCATCTGGATATCGCCGGTGGCGCCGTTGGTGACGTTCTTCTCGCCGCCCAGGATGAGCTCGGCCTCGCGGCCGCCGAACAGGACGGCGAGCCTCGCCTCGCACCATTCGCGCGTGCGTGAATAGCGATCGCCTTCCGGCAGGTTCATGGTGACGCCGAGCGCCCGGCCGCGCGGAATGATCGTGACCTTGTGCAGCGGATCATAGGGAACCGACAGGCCGACAATGGCGTGACCCGCTTCATGATAGGCGGTGTTGCGGCGCTCCTCCTCGCTCATCACGAGCGAGCGGCGCTCGGCGCCCATCATCACCTTGTCCTTGGCGTCTTCGAATTCATGCTGCGTCACCAGGCGCTTGTTGCGCCGGGCCGCGAGAAGCGCCGCCTCGTTGACCAGATTGGCGAGATCGGCGCCCGAGAAGCCGGGCGTGCCGCGCGCAATCACCTTGGGATCGATATCCGGCGCCAGCGGCACATTGCGCATATGGACGCGCAGGATCTGCTCGCGCCCGACGATGTCGGGATTGGGAACGGTGATCTGCCGGTCGAAACGGCCGGGACGCAGAAGAGCGGGATCAAGCACGTCGGGCCGGTTGGTGGCCGCGACCAGGATCACGCCCTCATTGGCTTCGAAGCCGTCCATCTCGACGAGGAGCTGGTTGAGCGTCTGCTCGCGCTCGTCATTGCCGCCGCCGAGGCCGGCGCCGCGATGACGGCCGACCGCGTCGATTTCGTCGATGAAGATGATGCAGGGCGCGTTCTTCTTCGCCTGCTCGAACATGTCGCGCACGCGCGACGCGCCGACGCCGACGAACATCTCGACGAAGTCGGAGCCCGAGATGGTGAAGAAGGGCACATTGGCCTCGCCCGCGATGGCGCGCGCCAAGAGCGTCTTGCCGGTGCCGGGCGGGCCGACGAGAAGCGCACCTTTCGGGATCTTGCCGCCGAGGCGCTGGAACTTGTGCGGATCCTTCAGGAACTCGACGATCTCCTGCAGGTCTTCCTTGGCCTCATCGACGCCGGCGACATCCTCGAAAGTGACGCGGCCATGCCGCTCGGTTAGGAGCTTGGCTTTGGACTTTCCGAAGCCCATGGCCTTGCCGCCGCCCGATTGCATCTGGCGGATGAAGAACACCCACACGCCGATCAGCAGCAGCGTCGGCAGCCAGTAGAACAGCGCATTGGAGAGGAACGAGTCGTTCTGCGCCGGCTTGGCGTTAAAGGTGACGTTCTTGTCCTTGAGCAGCTTGATCAGGTCGCCATCGAAGGGCGCATAGGTGGAGAAGCTGTCATTGCTCGAGAGCTTGCCGGTGATATAGCTCGAGCCATTCCCGGCATCGGTGATGGTGACCGTCTGCACCTCGCCCGAATTCACCTTGTCGAGGAACTGCGAATAATCCATGTCCTTGGAATTCGAGCGCGACGCCTGGCCCTGGAACAGGCTGAACAGGGCAAAGAGCAGGATCGCGATGACGATCCAGACGGCGAAATTGCGGAAATTATTCACTTCGTTCCTCTCTCAAGGCGCATGGCCCAAAACCTGGGCAATCCTGACGCCCAAAAGTTAATTCTAACATAGGGATGCGCAGCGTCATTGCCAAGCGTAGCGCCTCCCGGGAAGCAATTTAAGGGCCAAGTTTGTGAAATTCGGCCTGGGCCTGCAAGCCTGTCGGGGCTCTTTCTCCAAGGAATCCAAGCCCCGGAACCGCCGCCACTTCCCCATCGAGGAGAATGGCGGGCAGAGACTCCTGAACGAAAGCCGGGATATGGGGATTGCGGGCCATTTTCAAAGCCTTGACCGGCACGATCTGGCACGGTCGGCCGCCCTTGGCGATCGCGATCCGGAAGCGGTTGTCCCACAGGACGCTCTTGCCGGGGACAAGGGCGACCGGGCTCGCATTGATCCGGCCGGGCTCGCGCCCGATGAGGAGCTGGCGCTGGCGCTGCGCGATCCGGCAGCCGGCCAATGTCCGCGCCTGGCTTTCGCCACGCCGCAGCCATTGATGAAGCGCCTCCACCGCCATCAGCCGGGGCGGCTCGCCGCCGCCGCCCAGATGCCCGAGCAGCCGCTCCAGCACCGAAATGCCGATCTCGTCATCGAGCTTGTGGAAGGAGGCCCGCTCGATCATGGCGAAGCCTTCCGGCCGCAGATCGACATGCCGGGCGAGAAAATCCCGCGCCAGCTCATCGAGCGGCAGCAATGCGCGTGAAAGCCTCTCGGCCGAGCGCGCCAGGGTCTGCGGCGTCAGGCCGAGATCGCCCAGTTCGGCAAGCGCCTTGCGCCAACGCACCCTTTCGAAGCGCTCGTCCTCATTGCTCGGATCCTCGATCCAGGGATGGCCGGCGGCGGCGAGGGTTGCCCTGAGCGCCGCGCGAGATGTCCTCAGCAGCGGCCGTTCCAGCAATATGTCACCCGTTTTGTCCGGCCGCATCGCCGCGAGGCCGCGGATGCCGCTGCCGCGAGCCAGCCGCATGAGCACCGTCTCGGCCTGGTCTTCCAGCGTATGGGCGGTGACCAGAAGCGTGGCCTGATGGGCACGGCACCAGTCGCGCATCAGCCCATAGCGCATGTCCCGTGCGCCGGCCTGGATACCGCTCTCGGGCCTGGGCCCCTTCCAGGTGAGGATATGCGCCGCGAGGCCGAGTGCCTCGGCCCATTGCGCCACGCGCCGGCATTCGAGCGCCGCCTGCGGCCGCAAGCCATGGTCGACCGTCAGCACACTGATCTTGGGCGGATGGGTGAGCGCGGCGGCCCAGCGCGCGGCGAGCCACATGAGCGCCGTTGAATCGCCGCCGCCCGAGACGGCGAGCGCCACATGGGCATGGAAGGAAAGGGTTTCGAACAACCCTTTCGACGTTTCGAGATCGATCGGCCGGGCTGCCTCAGCAGCCGGCACGCCTGACCTCCGACTGGGCCCGCTTCTTGGCCTCGGCCGCTTTGGGGAACTGGGTGCCGACCTGCATATAGGCGGCACAGGCCTGCTCCTTCTGGCCCAGGCGGTTGAGCGACAGGCCGAGCTTCAGGAGGCTGTCGGCCGCCTTGCGGCTCTTCGGGAAATCGCGATAGCCCGACAGGAAGGCTTGCGCCGCCTGCTTGTAGTCGCCCTGCACATAATAGGTCTCGCCCAGCCAGTACTGGGCATTGCCGGCCAGGCTGTGGTCGCGATGCTGCTCGAGGAAGCTGCGAAAGCCGACCTCGGCATCGCCGAACTGGCGTCTGAGCAGACTCTCATAGGAGCGCTCATAGACGACCTCCGGATCGGCCGAGGCCGCGGTACCCAGCGCCACCGTCTCGACCTTTTCCGGCACGAGACTGTTGCCGCCATCGGCATTGTCATTGGCGGGCGGCACCAGCACCTGGCCGCCGCCGTCATTCTGGCCGAGCGGCACCAGGACCTGGCCCTGGAATTCGCCATTATCGCCCTGCTGATAACCGCTATCATTCTGCTGCTGATAGGCGGTGCCGGGCAGCGTGCCGAGGATCTTGGGGCCGGGCGCCTTCTGCACCTGGCCTTCCGGCAGGTCGTCATCGCCGATCGTGCGCATGGGCTGCTGGGTATATTCGGTATCGCCTTCGATCTGCTCGATGCCCTGGCTCTCGACCGCGTCCTGTGAGGCGACCTGGCGCTTCTTCTGCTGGACCGGCGCGCTGAGATCGCCCGATTTGCGCTGGCCCTGCAGGCGCCTGACTTCGAAGGTCAGCTGCTCCACCTGGCCCATGAGCTGCTGCATCTGCTCTTCCATCCGGCTCACCCGGTCGGCGAGCTCGCCGTCGGACTGGGCCAGGGACTGGGGCGCGCCGCCGACCGCCAACGCCATCAGGAGGGCTGCCGGAACCGTGAACTTCAATACTGTCTTCATCGCGTAAACCGCTGCTGTGCCGAGCCGTCCCCAGCACCCCGTGAACGGGCTTGGTCTTCAAAGGCGGTGAAAATGAGGCTTGGCAAGGGGGCTTGCGAAACATCTGGGACCTGTTGCCGAGAGGCCACAGGTCCCGGGCCGTAAACTATCCGGAAACCGCCCCGCCGGTGATCACCGTGACGGCGCGCCGGTTCTGGGAATAGCATTGTTCCGCATCGCACAATGCCACCGGCCGTTCCTTGCCATAGGCGATCGAGGATATGCGGTTGCCCTGGACGCCCTGGGCGATCAGGAACTCGCGGGTGGCCGTGGCTCTCCGGGCGGACAGGGAAATATTGTATTCGCGCGTGCCGCGCTCGTCGGCATGGCCTTCGACCTGCACCGTGACATTGGGATACTGCCGGAGCCAGGCGGCCTGGCGGCGCAGGGTTTCCTGGGCTTCAGGCGTCAGCGTCGAGGTATCGACGATGAAATAGATGCGGTCGCCGACATTGATGGCGAAATCCTTTTCCGACCCCGGAACCGCCGTTCCGGCGCCATCGCCTTCGAGATCCGGCTGATTCTTCTTCGAGCACGCGGCCAAAGCCAGAAAACAGCAACAAATCACAGCGATCTTGAGATCCGCCAACCGACGCAACATGATGTCCCACTCCTATGTCCCGCCCTGTGCATGCGGCCGGCCGAGCCGCTCCGCTCACCCACCACAGGACCAAATTGCTACCGCACTGTGCTCAAGCAGGGTTAAAATTCCCTTCCCGGCAGCGCCAGGGAGCACGGATTGACTGGCTTATGACCGTAACAGCGCGGCGATTCTGTGACCATTACCGCCGCAGTGGCGAAATTAGGCTAGGAAATAACAGAAAAAAGGCGGGCATGGGAACCATGCTCGCCCTGTTTCATAAGGATATGTATGAGACGCCTAGCTCGTCTTGGCGCCCGACGTGATGACGGTCACGGTGCGGCGGTTCTGCGACCAGCACTGTTCGGCATCGCAGAGCGCGGCCGGACGCTCCTTGCCATAGGCGATCGTCGAGATGCGGCTCGCTTCGATGCCCTGGGCGATCAGGAAGTTACGGGTCGTGGTGGCGCGCCGCGCCGACAGCGAGATGTTGTATTCGCGCGTGCCGCGCTCATCCGCATGGCCCTCGACCTGGATCATGACGTGCGAATACTGCCTGAGCCAGGCCGCCTGCCTGCGCAGCGTCTCCTGGCCTTCCGGCGTCAGCGTCGACTGGTCGACCAGATAGAAGACGGTATCGCCCACTTCGGTCTTGAACTGCTGTTCCGAGCCCGCGACCGCGGCCCGGCCGAGGCCGTTCTCGGCCTCGAGATCGGGCGTGCTCTTCTTGGAACAGGCCGCAAGGGCCAGGAAACAGAAACACAAGGCCAAGGCCTTGAACCCCGCACTCATACGCAACATGACTTATCCCACTCCTTTAAGTCGCTGGCGCCTGCGCGAGAGAAACCTCCGGTGCAAGCAGGACCCCCAAGCCCCGAAACCAACTTCGTTACTGCTTCAGGATTCAATCCGTAGGCAGATCAATTCAACAACGGCGACCACGCCGGATCCGACGCGAAGCTCGGCGTCTTGACGAGCTGCTCGTTGTAGCCCGAGACGTCGACCGAATAGAGCCTGGGGCCACCACTTTCTCCCGGCTCGTCGCGGAAAAACATGATCACGCGGCTGTTCGGCGCCCATGTCGGACCTTCATTATGAAAACCTTCGGTTAATATTCTCTCACCATTGCCGTCCGGATTCATGACGCCGATGGCGAAGCGGCCGCCGCCCTGCTTGGTGAAGGCGATATATTTCCCGTCGGGCGACCACACCGGCGTCGCATAGCGCCCGCTGCCGGAGGAGATGCGGCGCGGATTCGAGCCGTCGGCATTCATGACATAGATCTGCTGCGAATTGTCGCCGCCCACTTCGAAGGCGATCTGGCTGCCGTCCGGCGAATAGGACGGCGCCGTGTTGATGGCGTCGCTATTGGTGAGCTGCTGCATCCGGCGCGAGCGCAGATCCATGACGAAGATATTGGCGGCGCCGCCTTCCTGCATGCTCATGATGACGCGCTGGCCGTCCGGCGAGAAGCGCGGCGAGAAGCTCATATTGGGAAATTCGCCGACGATCTCGCGCTGTTTGGTCTCGATATTGTAGAGATAGACGCGCGGCGCCCCGGTGCCGAAATCCATATAGGTGATCTCGAGCGAGTTGGGCGAGAAACGCGGCGTCAGCACCAGCTGCCGGCCGTCGGTGAGCGTGCGCACATTGAAGCCATCCTGATCCATGATCGCGAGCTTCTTGATCCGCTTGTCCTTGGGGCCCGACTCGGAGACGAAGACGATGCGCGTGTCGAAATAGCCCGGCACGCCGGTCATCGTCTCATAGATCTTGTCGGAGATGAGATGCGCCAAGCGGCGCCAGTTACTGGGCGAGGTCGCGAATTCGAAGCCGGCGAGCTTCTGCTGCGAGCCCACATCCCACAGGATGAACTGCGCCTTGAGCCTGCCGCCTTCCATCATCGCCTGCCCGGTCACCAGCGCCTTGGCCTGGATCTGGCGCCAGTCGCCGAAGCGCGGCTCCTGGTCGAAATTGCTGATCTGCTCGATGAAGGATTCGGGCGGCAGCGGACGGAAATAGCCCGAGCGGCCGAGATTGTTGGCGATGACGCCGGCGATGTCGGCGCCCGCCTGGGCGCTGTCCTGCGATGTGCCGACAAAGGCGGTGATGGCGATCGGCAACGGGTCGATCTGGCCCTTGTTGATGTCCACCTCAAGGCCCTGGGAGCGCGCCGGGGACAGGAGCGCCAGCCATATGAGGGCAGCGAGGGCAGCCGTGAGGAAACGTGGGTCAGGAACGCGCTTCAAGGTCATGCCGCCTCATCTAGCTCATCAAGTTCGGATTGAATGTGAATGTTATTTCCCGCCACATGTCATACTTGTCTTGCGGCAAGAAGGTATAGGCTTGGCAACTCATCACCGCCGATAGGGCGGATTGAGCGGTGGCAGCAAACAGCGGATCTGATCTGCCGTTCACGACTTCTGGCGCTCCACTCACCGTGCCGTCTGGATTGAGGAAGAAATGGACCTTCACCTGAATTTCAGCCTCACGCGCCCCTGGGGGCACGTCCCAGCATTTATACAGATGCTGTTGCAAGGCATCCTTCAAGGTCGCTGCGACGCCATCATCCAACCCCGACAGATTGAATTCACCCTGTTTCGGCGTACCGGCTTCGGCTTGTTGCTTCAGTGGTGCCGTGCGCTTCTCATCCGTCTTGTTGAGGAAGGCGGAGATGTCGTCCAGGTTGAATTCCTTCTTGGGCTTCGCTTTCTTGTCGGGCTTCTTCTCCGGCTGCTTCTCGACCGGCTTCTTTTCCGGCTTCACTTCCGCCTTCTTCGGCTCTTCCTTTTTCTTCTCGGGCTCGGGCTCGTCGGTCTTCTTGATGAGCTCGGCAAGCTCTTCCGGCTTGGGCTCCGGCTTCGGCTCTTCCTTCTTCGGTTCTTCCTTGACCTCGGGCTTGGGCTCGGGCGGCGGCGCCGACACTTCCTTGGCCGCCGTCTTCACTTCGGGCGCCACTTCTGGCGCTGGCTTCACCGACTGAACCTGTTCCACCGGCTTGGGTGCGGCCTTCTCCACCGGCTTCTCCGGCGTCTTCACCGTCGCCTGGCGCTTGCCCAGATCTTCGATCGAGACGATATCGATCGGGATCGATTCCTGTTCTTCGACTTTGAACTCTTCCGGATTGGGCAGCACGATAAAGGCGCAGGCGAGGATCGCCGCATGCGCCAGGAGCGATATCGTGAGGCTGCGCCGCATTTCCCTATTTCTGCGCCTTCTTCTGTTCCTTCTTGTCGGGCTCGGAGCCCGTGACGAGACCGATCTTCTTGTAGCCCGCGGCATTGAGGGCGCCCATCACCCTCATCACCGCGCCATAGTTCACCGCCGTGTCGCCGCGCACGAAAATGCGTTCGTCATATCCGTTGGCGGCAATCGCCTCGAGCTTGGCGATCAGCGTCTCCGGGTCGATCTCGGTTTCCTGCAGGAAGACCTTGCCTTCCTTGTCGACCGACACGGTGATCGGCTCGCTGTCGCCTTGCAGCGGCTTGGCCTTGGTCTGCGGCAATTCGATCGGCACGCCGACCGTCATCAGGGGGGCGGCGACCATGAACACGATGAGCAGCACCAGCATGACGTCGACCAACGGCGTCACATTGATCTCGCTCATGGCCGAGAAGGAGGAGCGCCGCCGGCTGCTGCGCCTCGTATATCCTCCGTTCGCTCCACCTGCCGATGCACCCATGCCTACACCCGCTCGTCCAGCTGCCGCGAGATGATCGCGGAAAATTCGTCGGCGAAGTTCTCCAGTCTGGCCCCGATCTTCGACGCGTCGGCGGCGTACTTATTGTAGAAGATTGTCGCCGGTATGGCAGCAAGGAGGCCAAGCGCCGTGGCGATGAGGGCTTCCGCGATGCCGGGCGCCACCACCGCCAGATTGGTGTTCTGCGAGTTGGCGATGGCCTGGAAGCTCGTCATGATGCCCCACACGGTGCCGAACAGGCCGATGAAGGGGGTCGCCGAGCCGACCGTCGCCAGGAACAAAAGCCTGGATTCGATATAGCCCATCTCCTTCTGGATCTGCACATCCATCACCTTCTCGATGCGCTTCTGCACGCCCTGGAAGCCGGCCCTTGTGGCCGCCCCCTGGCTGCGCTTCCATTCGCGCATCGCCGCCATGAAGATCGCCGCCAGCCCCGAATTGTTGCGCGAGCCCAGCGCCATATAGAGGTCTTCCAGCGACTGCCCGGACCAGAAATTCTGCTCGAATTTCTCGGCCTGCGCCTGGGTGCGGCGATAGACGAAGAATTTCTCGAAGATGATCGCCCACGACCATACCGAGGCCGCGGCGAGGCCGATCATCACCAGCTGGACGACAAAGCCCGCATTCCAGATCAGATGCCAGAGCGAGAGCTGTCCCGCCCCTGCCGCCACATTCTGTACCGTCTCGACTTCCATGCTTTGCTTTCTTTCCCACCGCCGGCGAATCCCGAACCCCGCCCGATCTTCTGGGTGAAGAGAGCGAGGTAAATACGGTTAAATCTGTCCAAACTGCGGCGTAGCTGGCGTTTTCACGCCAATTCCGAAGTCCGGACACCCTTGAGAACACCAAGCTATGGTTAAGGTATGGTTACGATCACCGCCCCAAACGGGACATCGGTTGCGTCAAAAGGTCTTGAGCGCCGCCGCCATGGCCTTGGGGAGCCGCTTTGGCCGCCCGGCCGCGTCGACCAGCACCACCGTCACCTGGGCCGAAAACAGCGTCTCGCCGCCCCGCACCACTCTCTGGTCGAGTTCCATGCGCGCCCCCGCCATCTCGCGGAACCGGGTCTCGACCTCGAGCAGGTCGTCGATCCGGGCAGGTTTCAGGAAATCGCAGACCATCCGGCGCACCACGAAGCCCATGCGCCCTTCGGTCTCATGCCAGTGCATCTCGTGATGATGGATGCCGAGGAGCCGCAGGCAATCGGAGCGGCCGCGCTCGCAGAATTTGAGATAGTTGGCATGATAGACGGCGCCGGAGAAATCCGTGTCCTCGTAATAGATGCGCACCGGCAGCACGTGATGGTCGCCCGCGATGCGCCCGGCGATCTCCGTTCCCTCAGTCATCGCCATTCTCGAGCGGCAGGATTCCTTGCGTGATCTCCGGGCGCTGCGGCACCCCCAGGCCCAGATGCCGGAAGGCATGCGGCGTCAGCAGCCGGCCGCGCGGTGTGCGATTGACGAAGCCCAGCTGGATGAGGAAGGGCTCGATCACTTCCTCGATCGCATCGCGTGCTTCCGAAAGCGAGGCGGCGATGGTCTCGACGCCGACCGGCCCGCCGCCGAAATTCACGGCGATGCAGGTGAGGTAGCGGTGATCGAGCGCATCGAGCCCCTTCGCATCGACCTCGAGATTGCGCAGCGCCTTGTCGGCGGCCCTGGCGTCGATCATGTCCGTGCCGGCGACGGTGGCGAAATCGCGCACCCGGCGCAGAAGCCTCCCGGCGATGCGCGGCGTGCCGCGCGAGCGTCGCGCGATCTCGCGCGCGCCTTCTTCCGCCATCGCCACCTGGAGCACGCGCGCCCCGCGCCTTATGATGTCGAGCAGTTCCTCCTCGGTGTAGAAATCGAGCCGCACCGGAATGCCGAAACGGTCTCTGAGTGGCGTGGTCAGAAGCCCGGTTCGCGTCGTCGCCCCGATCAGCGTGAATTTCGCCAGGTCGATGCGCACCGAGCGCGCCGCCGGACCCTCGCCGATGATGAGATCGAGCTGGAAATCCTCCATTGCCGGATAGAGAATCTCCTCGACCGCCGGATTGAGCCGGTGGATCTCGTCGATGAAGAGGACGTCGCGCTCCTCGAGATTGGTGAGAAGGGCCGCGAGGTCGCCGGCCTTGGCGATGACCGGTCCTGATGTGGCACGGAAATTGACGCCGAGCTCGCGCGCCACGATCTGCGCCAGCGTCGTTTTGCCGAGCCCGGGCGGGCCGGCAAAAAGCACATGATCGAGCGCCTCGTTGCGCCCCTTCGCCGCCTCGATGAACACATGCAGATTCTGCTTGGCCTTCGTCTGGCCGACGAATTCCTTCAGCAACTGCGGGCGCAGATGCGTGTCGAGTTGATCCTCGGGACGCAGATCGCGGTCTATCAGACGGTCGGAGGCCGCAGTCATATTTCTCTTCTCTGCCAAAAGGCTTTCACCAGCCACCAGGTCGCGAGCGCCGGCGCGATATGGATGATCACGCTAAAGACGATGCCGACGCCCGCCACGCCATAGAAAACAATTTTGAAAAGGAATGCCAGTGCCAGCGCAACGAGAATCGGAACCCATATCGACAGCCTGCCCGAGAGCCAGCCGCAAAGGGCGAAACTGAGGCCGCAGATAAACGCCGGCACGCCGCCCGCCACATAGCCCTCGAACAGCACGACCCATAGGGATCTGCCCTGCAGGATCGTCACGATCGCGTCCGGCGCCGCGCCGATCGCGTTGGTGAGGAGAACAAGGATCGTACCGAGCAGCGGACCGATGAGGACCGTCACCAGAACGGTCGTGATCAGCCTGGCCCAGAGCGGACGGCCCGCGGAGCCAGATGCAGCAACCCCGCTCATGCCAGCGCCAGTTCCTTGAGCGCGAGCCGGATCAGCTGCTCGGTCTGCGCATCCTCGCCGGCCTTGCGCATCGCGGCGCTCACCGCGGCCCCGGCCTGAGTCTGGCCATAGCCCAGATTGACCAGCGCCGACACCGCATCCGACGCCGCCGTGGGCTTCGGTCCGCCAAGCTCGGCCTGCAGTTTCGCCAATGCCGGATCGGCGGGCGCGAAGGCCGGCGCCTTGTCCTTCAGCTCACTGACGATCCGCTGCGCGACCTTGGGCCCGACGCCGGGCGCCCGCGACACCATCGCCTTGTCCTGGAGCGCTATGGCATTGCCGAGCTCGGCCGTGCTCAGTGTCGAGAGCAGCGCCAGCGCCACCTTGGTGCCCACCCCTTGCACCGTCTGCAGCAGCCTGAACCATTCGCGCTCGCTCTGGGTGGCGAAGCCGACGAGGCGGATCATGTCCTGGCTCACCAGCATCTCGGTCAGGACCTCGGCGAACTCGCCCGCCGCCGGCAGATGCGCCAGCGTCTTGGTCGAGCAGGCGCAGTGATAGCCCACGCCATTCACATCGATGACGACCCAGTCTGGTCCGTACGCGTCGATGCGGCCTTTGAGCTTGCTGATCATGAGGCATGATCCCACGGATTGACGAGCGCTACGCCCGTCGAAGCAAAATCAGCGACATTGCGGGACACAACGGTCATTTTATGAACCAGGGCTGTAGCTGCAATGAGCGCATCACGCTCATTCTTCCGGTCGGGAACATGAAGATTCGCACAGCGCCGGGCGACATCCAGATCGACCGGCAATATCCTTTCTTCAAAGCTCGGCAGGACTTGGTTCTCCAGCCAGCGGCGCAGGGCAGCGCCTTGCACGGCATCCCGACGCTCCATCTGCAAAGCGCCGATCTCGATCTCCATGATGGTGATGGCCGAGACATAAAGATCGGACGGGGAAGTATTGTCTGCCCATTGTACGAAGCGGGCATTCGCTTTTCCGAATTGGACTTTACGCAATTCTGAAACGGCATTGGTATCGAGAATAAACATCAGGAAAAGTCGACCGGCTTGACCGCGATGACCACGCGCGGCGGATCAAACTCGAAATCACCTTCGCCTGGCCGCATTGCAAGCATGTCGACGATGCTGCGCCCCTTGCCGGTCAGCCGTCGGTACTCCTCGATGCTGAGCAGGACATGCGCCGGCTTGCCGCGATCAGTGATGAAGACCGGGCCTTTCTGGGCCGCCTTCTTGGCGCGGCTTGTATCCTGGTTGAATTCCCGGCTGGACAAGGTTGTGATGGTCATGCCGCCTCCGTCGGGCGTTATGTAGAAACGTAGCTACATTTATAGCGCGTTCTTAGGAACAAGTCAAGAACGCGCCAGCCGCTTGGCCAAGGTTTGGGCACCCCGGTGATGGGCGTGGCAGATGGCGATGGCGAGCGCGTCGGCGGCATCGGCCGATTTGGGCTGCGCCCGCGGCAGCAGGATCTTCACCATATGGTGGATCTGCTCCTTCTCGGCATGGCCGGCGCCGACCACCGTCTTCTTCACCTGGTTCGGCGCATATTCGGCGACCGGGAGGCCCGCTTCCGCCGGAACCAGCAGGGCTATGCCGCGCGCCTGGCCGAGCTTCAGCGTGGCGCGCGCATCGGTATTGACGAAGGTCTCCTCGACCGCCGCCTCGTCGGGTCGCCATTCGGCAATGACCTGCGCGAGCTGGCTGCGCAGCTGCACCAGCCGCTCGGCCAGCGACAGCGCCTGGTCGCTGGTCAGCACCCCGTCGGCGATATGCGAAAGACGCGAGCCCTCGCAGGCGATCATGCCCCAGCCGGTGCGCCGGAGGCCCGGATCGATGCCGATGATTCGAACAGTGGACAGAGCCATGGGGCGAGGCATAGCATCCTTTGCCCATCATCGCAGCTTCACGGAGATCAATCATGCGCAGATTTCTCCCGTCCTTCGCGTTCATCATCACCGTGCTTGTCTTGGCCATCCTTCCGGCGCGGGCGGAGGAGCTGTGGAAGACGCTGCCCGCGCCGCTCCCCTTGCCGCCCGCCAGCGAAACCGGCGATGCGCCGGTCAATGGCATCACCATCCATTATGCGGTCTGGGGCGACGGCTCGCCCCTCCTGCTGCTGCATGGCGGGCTGGGCAATATGGAATATTTCGGCGGCCAGGTGGCGGAGCTCGCCAAGCAATATCAGGTCATCGCCATGGACAGTCGCGGCCACGGCCAGTCGACGCGCAATGCCGAGCCCTATAGCTATGCCCTCATGGCCAAGGACGTCATCGGCCTCATGGATCATCTCCAGATCGACAAGGCCTCGATCGTCGGCTGGAGCGATGGCGGCATCATCGGCCTCGACATCGCCATGAACTATCCCGACCGTCTCGACCGGCTCTTTGCCTTCGGCGCCAATACCAATGTCTCAGGCCTCAAGCCCGATATCGACAAGAACCCGACCTTCGCGAAATACATCGAGAATGCCGGCAAGGATTATGAAAGGCTGTCCAAGACGCCCAAGGAGTACAACGACTTCCTCACTCAGATCGGCCAGATGTGGGCAACGCAGCCGAACTACACGCCGGAGCAACTGGCCAAGATCACAGCACCCGTAGCGATTGCCGACGGCGAGCATGACGAGGCGATCCGCCAGGAGCACAATGTCGAGATGTCGAAAGCCATTCCCGGCGCCCGGCTCGTCATCCTGCCGGGCGTCAGCCACTTCGCCATGCTGCAGGATCCGAAAGCCTTCACCCAGGCCGTCCTAGAGTTCTTGAAATAGCTCACGCGGCGGTGAGCTTCTTCATCACTTCGTCGGAGACTTCGAAATTGGTGAAGACGTTCTGCACGTCGTCGTCCTCATCGAGCGCATCGATGAGCTTCATCAGGGTCTGCGCCGTCTCTTCATCGACCGGCGTCATCGTCTGCGGCTTCCACACGACCTTCACCGTCTCGGCATCACCGAGCTTGGCCGAGAGCGCAGACGTCACTTCGCCGATGCTCTCGAAGGCGCACAGGATCATATGGCCGTTCTCGTCCGACTGGACATCGTCGGCGCCGGCTTCGATCGCCGCTTCCATCATCTGATCGGCAGAGCCCGCTTGCGTCTTGTAGGTGATTTCGCCGGCGCGGTTGAACATGAAGGCGACCGAGCCCGTCTCGCCGAGATTGCCGCCATATTTCGCGAACAGCGAGCGCACATTGCTGGCCGAGCGGTTGCGGTTGTCGGTGAGCGCCTCGACGATGACGGCGACGCCGCCCGGCCCATAGCCTTCGTAACGGATCGCTTCATAGGTATCGGCATCGCCGCCCAGCGCCTTCTTGATGGCGCGCTCGATATTGTCCTTCGGCATGTTCTCGGCGCGGGCATTCTGCACCGCGAGCCTGAGCCTTGGATTCTTCTCGGGGTCGGGCAGGCCGGTCTTCGCCGCCACCGTCACTTCGCGGGCGAGCTTCGAGAACAGGCGCGAACGGATGGCGTCCTGCTTGCCCTTCCGGTGCATGATATTCTTGAACTGGGAATGACCTGCCATAGTGTCTCAAATCCGTAATTTTGAGGCCTTATAAACCTCATCCGACAAGATTAACAAGCGCCCCGGCTGGCTTAACCCGTCCTTAAGGCGGATCGCCCAATTTGACTCGATATTGTGAGTAACAGGAGCGTTCCATGACGGTGAAGCCAGGATCGGCAAACGGCATTGTTTTCGCGGCGGAGGGCGTAACCGGCACCGCCTGTGCGGCGGCCCTCAAAAAGGTGCGCTCGCTGGCCAGCTCGGCGCCGTCAGGGCGGGCTTTCGCGGCCATCGCCACCCTTGCGGATTGCTCCCAGACGGCCGAGAACCATCTCAAGGCCGGAAATGACGCGCTGAGCCGCGGCGATGGCCGCGAGGCGCAGAATGAATGGGCGCGTGCCGTCAAGGTGATGGACCAGATGGTCCACGAGGCCCGCGGCGGCCACATGGCGCGCCCGGCATCCGGGCCGGACTATCTGCGCAAGCGCTGATTCAGATCTTTCGCCTACCAGAAATCGATCCGCGCTTCGGAGAGACGGCCGCCGATACGCAGCGGCGCGACCTTGACCGCAAGGCCGGTCGCATCGTCGGTTTCGACCGCGACGCCTGACACCGTCGCCTCGCCTTCCGCCGGGCGCATGCGCTCGATCGGAAGCTTGCGCAGGAAGCGCTGCAGCGGCTCTTCCTTGGCCATGCCGATCACCGAATCATAATCGCCGCACATGCCGGCATCGCTCATATAGGCGGTGCCACCCTTGAGGATCATGTGGTCGGCGGTCGGCACATGCGTGTGCGTCCCCACCACCAGGCTGGCGCGTCCGTCGACATAGTGGCCGAAGGCCATTTTCTCCGACGTCGCCTCGGCATGGAAATCGATGATCACCGCATCGCAGGCCTTGCCCAGCGGGCACAATTCGAGCTCACGGTCGACGGCGCGGAACGGATCGTCGAGCTGCGGCTCGATCATCACCCGGCCCATGATGTTCATCACCAGCACGCGCCGCCCGTCCTTCGTGGTGAAGACGCCGACGCCCTTGCCCGGCGCTCCCGGCGGATAATTCAGTGGACGGAGCATATTGGGCACGCGCTCGATGAAGACGAGCGCCTCGCGCTGGTCGAAGGCATGGTTGCCCAGCGTCACCACATCGGCGCCGGCATCGATGAGGCCCTGATGGATGTCCTCGGTGATGCCGAATCCATGCGCGGCATTCTCGCCGTTGATCACGACGAAATCGGGCGCCAGGCGCTCGCGCAATTGCGGCAGCACGCGCGCCACCGCCTCACGGCCGGTGCGGCCGACGACGTCGCCGAGAAACAGGAGGCGCATGGGGGATCAGCGTTTCGGCTCGATGACGCCGCGCTCGGTCAGGATCCAGTCGAGCGGCTCGTCATAGAAGGCGACCGGAACCTCGTCGATTTCCTGCTCGGCATAGGCGACGCCGATCGCGGTGACCGGCTTGAGCTTGCGCAATTCG
The DNA here is from genome assembly GCA_003576695.1 of Taklimakanibacter lacteus. Lineage (GTDB taxonomy): Bacteria > Pseudomonadota > Alphaproteobacteria > Rhizobiales > Aestuariivirgaceae > Taklimakanibacter > Taklimakanibacter lacteus. The sequence continues at coordinate 182,817 of QOZQ01000011.1, read as the reverse complement.
GTCAGCGTACGGTCATAGAAGCCGCCGCCATAGCCGAGGCGATAGCCGCGCCGGTCGAAGGCCAGCATCGGCACCAGCAGCACATCGGGTTCGAGCTCGGGCGCCGATTCCAGCGGCACATGGATGTCCCATATGCCACGCCCCGTCGGCTCGCCGGGCGCCCAGGCGCGGAAGGTCAGCGGTGCCCCCTTCGCCATGACCACCGGAAGGGCCGTCTGCCAGCCCTCGCTGACGAGCCGCGCCAGCAGGGGCAGCACGTTGATCTCGTCCTGATAGGGATAGAAGCCGGAAACGGAAGCCTGTCCATTCACGCGGCTGACCGGCAACTCGTGCTGCGCCAGCATCAGGCCGGCTCTTTCGCCGAGGGTCTTGTGGGCGTGGGTGCGCGCCGCATTGGCGGCCGTTCTCGCCCGGCGCTTTTGATCGACAACATCGCCGGAGCGTTTTGCAACTTGCATGTCAGACCCTCGTTTCAAATTCTTTTGGTGCACATCGATCTTACGCCGATGCTCATAGCTATCATGTCTCATCGATTCGATCTGACATGATCGTGATCGTGTGGCGGGCCGCCATGGCCGTGGGAGAGTGACGATCCCGGGTACCTACAAGTGTAGGTGGGCGCCGTGTGGGCAAGGCCACGGCCAAGCCCAGGGACAGCTCCCGCGAGAATCGTATAGGCCCCAGGGAAAAGATCTCCTCACGCACCGGGCAGCTCGCCGATCCCTATTTAGGCGCAAGCGATCCTGAAATCCAGAACCTCGCCTGAGCAACTTTCGGCGAGGTGCAGGACTTCAAGCCACCTTGCCGATGGCTCGGATGATATCGCTGTTGTCGGCGGCAAGGCTGCCATCCGGCAGGGTGACGCCGTCCTCGAGTCCGAGGCGCGCATCGACGCCAAGCTCGAGGGACCGGTGATAGAGAGGCCACATGGTCTCGTCGAAACCATGCAGCAGGATCGGCAGGCCGAAGCGGCTGTCCTCCAGGATGCCCATGATCTCGTCGGCAAGCCTCAGCGCGCCGGCGACATCTTTTTCGAAGTCGATCTCCACCAGGACGCGCAGCGCCTGTTTCGCCGTCGCAAGCTTGACGAACCTCCTGGCATCCGCCGCGGTGGCGAGGCCCGCTTCGACGGCAACGCCCTTTTCCGACATGAGCGCGATGATCTCGGGAGCATCGGCCTCGCTCAGATTGACCGAGACATAGTCGGGCAGCACCGACCAGGCCCGCAGGGCATCGAACCCGCGCGATCTGTCGGTGCGGATGCCTTCGCGCGTCGACAGCCCGACCGGCACGCCCGGCACCTTGGCCCGGATCGCTTGCACCGCCGCGGCAATATCGTCGGGCGCCAGCGTCTCGATTCCTTTCGCATCGCGCGGATGAACATGGAGCTCCGTCACGCCTGCGCCAACCACGCGCTCGGCATCCAACGCCAGTTCCTCGGCGCTCAACGGAACCCGGGGATGATCCTGGCGCGTGCGCGCGCCATTGAGACAGGCCTGCAGCATGACAATCTCCATTTGGAACCGGTAAAACTGGTGCCTAGACTAGCAAGAGGGCACCGGTTATACAAGTACCCATGGCAGATGACGGCACCCGCCAGGACATCCACCCGTCGGACTGGAACTTCCGCTTCCGTTCCGGCCGCCTGTGCCTCGATTTCATCGCCACCATGGGCGATCGCGATCATCTGGGCTTCGACCGCTGGCGCAACGCGCGCGATCTGGCCCGCTGGTATGTCGAGGCGCGGCTGCTTGCGCGCGAGGTCGCGGTATCGGCTGGCGAGCTCGACGCGGCGCGCCGTCTGCGCGAGGCGCTGTATCGGCTCGTTGCCGATGCCCTCGCCCGCAAAGCCCCGGATGAGAGCGATCTTGCGCTCGTCAATGCCGCCGCCGAGAAGCCTCCGCTTGTCCCCACCCTCACTTCCATTGGCCGGCCCAGCACCTGGTCTTCGGCCGCACCTCATGAAGCTGTTCTCGCCACCGTGGCGCGCGATGCGATCGATCTTCTGTCCGGCAGCGCGCTCGCGCGCGTGCGCAAATGCGCCGATGCGCATTGCTCGGTCCTGTTCGTCGACAATTCGCGTCCCGGCAGAAGGCGCTGGTGCGCCATGAATGGCTGCGGCAACAAGGTGAAGAAGGCGGCCTATCGCCGCCGGCAGAAGACTTAGCCCATCTTGCGCGTGAGGCCCATCAGGCGCTGCGCCGCCATTTCGAGACGTTCGGCGAACTTGGCTTCCATTTCGCGGGCCTGCTGGCTGGTGGCGTTGCGCGCCTCGCGTGCGCCACGCAGCTGATCCTCAAGCTCCTCGATGCGCCTGACCGATTCCGACAGGCGGTCGGCCACCATGAGCCCCGCCATCACCAGGAGCCTGATGTCGCCCACCGTGCCGACATTGCTCTTGATGCGCGAGACTTCCGCGTCGAGCAGCTTCGCCAGCTCGCGCAGATGGTCTTCCTCGCCATCCGGGCACTGCATCGTATAGGGGCGGTCATTGACCTGGACGATCACTTGCGCCATCGCCGTCACGAGCCTCCGCTGTTGCTGTGGAGGACGGCGCGGATGCGTGACATGGCCGCGTCGATCTTGCCGACGGCCTTCTGGTTGGTGGAGACGAGGTCGGTGGCCTTGGCACGCACGCCATCGAGCTCCTGCGCGAGGCGCGAGCGGTCGAGCCGCAAGGCTTCCGCCGCCGCCTCCAGCGACTCCTCTTGCGACTTGCGTTCGTTCTGCCGCTCGACAGCGGCTTCGAACTGTCTGAGCGCTGCGTCGAACCGGTTGAACGCCTCGTCAAGCTTGCGCGTGTCCGCCATTTCATCCCAACTGCTGGCCGGCCTCAGCGAATCCCTTCCGGCACTGCTTGTAAATTAGGCGCAGCCGCCCATCCGTGCAACCGCCTCGACTGTCGTCCCGGGAGGTTGACTCGGGGGGCTCGGATGCTATCTGTGGCCCCCCGCATCACCGGAAAGCGAGCAGCCCATGACATCCGATATGGCGGCACCTATGCCGCTCCCCCTCAGCGCCACCCTCACTTCGGATGAAGAGCGCCTGAAGCTCCGGACCTGCGCCAATGCGATCCGGGCGCTGAGCATGGATGCCGTGCAGAAGGCGAATTCCGGCCATCCGGGGCTTCCCATGGGCGCTGCCGACATCGCGACCGTGCTGTTTTCGCGCTTCCTCAAATTCGACGCCGCCGACCCGCACTGGCCCGACCGCGACCGCTTCGTCTTGTCCGCCGGACACGGCTCGATGCTGCTCTATTCGCTGCTTTTCCTCCTTGGCTACAAGGACATGACGCTCGACCAGCTGAAGAATTTCCGCCAGCTCGGGTCGAAGACGGCGGGCCATCCCGAATATGGCCATGCGGAGGGTATCGAAACGACCACCGGCCCCTTGGGCCAGGGCCTCGCCAATGCCGTCGGCATGGCGATCGCCGAGCGCCATCTCAATGCCCGCTATGGCAGCGATCTCGTCAACCACAAGACCTATGTGCTGGCGGGCGACGGCTGCCACATGGAAGGCATATCGCAAGAGGCGATAACCCTTGCCGGCCATCTCAAGCTCAACCACCTGATCGTGCTCTTCGACGACAACGGCATCTCGATCGACGGCAAGGTGTCGATGGCGGATTCGACCGACCAGCTCACCCGCTATCAGGCCTCGGGCTGGAACGTGACCCGCATCGACGGCCATGACGCCGACGCCATCGCCGCGGCGCTCGAGGCCGCGCAGAAAAGCGACAAGCCCTCGCTCATCGCCTGCAAGACGATCATCGGCTATGGCGCGCCCAACAAGCAGGGCACCGCCGCCACCCATGGCGCACCCTTGGGTGCTGACGAAGTGGCGCTCGCCCGCAAGACGCTGGGCTGGGACCACCCGCCCTTCGACATTCCTGGCGACATCCTGGATTTCTGGCGCGCCGCCGGAAAGCGCGGCCGCGCCGAGCGCGAGGCCTGGGAGAAGCGCCTCGCCGCCAGCTCGGCCAAGAGCGAATTCAACCGCACCCGGGCGGGCACCCTGCCGGCGAATTTCGACGAGATCGTCTCGGGCTACAAGAAGGAGCTCGCCAAGTCGCCGCCGGCGCTCGCCACGCGCAATTCCTCGCAGAATGCGCTGGACGTCATCAATGCGGCAGTGCCTGAGACCATTGGCGGCTCGGCCGACCTCACCGGCTCGAACAACACCAAGTCCAGGGATCTCAAGGCCCTCAATGCCGCCGACTATGGCGGGCGCTATGTCTATTACGGCATCCGCGAGCATGGCATGGCGGCCGCGATGAACGGCATGGCGCTGCATGGCGGCGTCATCCCCTATGGCGGCACCTTCCTGGTCTTCACCGATTATTGCCGCCCCTCGATCCGCCTCTCGGCGCTGATGGGCGTGCGCGTGATCTATGTGATGACGCATGATTCGATCGGCCTCGGCGAGGACGGTCCGACCCACCAGCCGGTCGAGCATCTGGCGGCTTTGCGCGCCATCCCCAATCTCCATGTCTTCCGTCCCTGCGATGCGGTCGAGACGGCGGAATGCTGGCAGCTGGCGCTGCAGGCCGCGAAGACCCCGAGCATCCTGGCTTTGACGCGCCAGAAGCTGAGGCCGGCGCGGCTCACCTTCTCGGCGAAGAATCTCTGCGCTCAGGGCGCCTATGAGATCGCCGCCAGCGCGAAGAAGTCGAAAGCTGTCATCTTCGCGTCAGGTTCGGAGATTGAGATCGCCATCGATGCCAAGGCGCTGCTCGACAAGGCCGGCATCCCGACCCGCGTCGTCTCGGTGCCCTCGATGGATCTCTTCGAAAAGCAGAGCAAGGCCTACAAGGACAAGGTGCTCGGCACCGAGAAGATCCGCATCGGCATCGAAGCGGCGCTGCGCAACAACTGGGACCGCTTCATCGGCCTCGACGGCATCTTCATCGGCATGACCGGCTTCGGCGCATCGGGCCCGATCGAGAAGCTCTATCCGCATTTCGGCATCACGGCGAAGCACGTGCTGCAAGCGGTCAAAAAGAAGAAGCGCTGATGGCTGCCTTTGGACTTGCAAGGGAAATGTCTCCAACTTCCCCCCTCGCCCGTTGCGAAGCAATGGGTGGCCGAAGGCCGGGTGAGGGCTCTTTGCCCGCAAAAGGAACTGTTTTTGAATTCTTTGCACGCTTCATGAAAGAGCCCTCATCCGCCCTTCGGGCACCTTCTCCCATCCTCCGGACGGGAGAAGGGGAAATCTTGGAGGCCTTGCGCTGATGCCGGCCTTCCGGACCCTCGACCAGCTCGACGCGAAGGGCAAGCGCGTCGTGCTGCGCGTCGATCTCAATGTGCCGATCGAGAATGGCGAAGTGCGCGATGCGACCCGCATCGAGCGCATCGTGCCGACCATCAGGGAGCTGCTCGACAAGGGCGCTGCCGTCATCCTGCTCGCCCATTTCGACCGTCCCAAGGGCAAGGTCGTGCCGGAGATGTCGCTGAAGCCCGTGGCGCCGGCGCTCGAAAAGGCGCTGGGCCGGCCCGTGACCTTCGTGTTCACCGACTGGCAGGACGGCAAGGCGGTCGCGGCTGCCAAAGCGGCCAGGCCCGGTGAGTGCCTCCTCATGGAGAACACCCGCTATCATGCGGGTGAGGAGAAGAACGACGCCGGCCTGTCCAGTCTCTTCGCCAGCCTCGGCGATGCCTATGTGAACGACGCCTTTTCGGCGGCGCACCGCGCCCATTCCTCGACCGAGGGCATTGCCCATGTCATCCCGGCCTTTGCCGGGCGCGCCATGGAGGCCGAGCTCAAGGCGCTCGCCGCTGCGCTCGAAAAGCCGAAGCGTCCTCTCGTTGCCGTCGTCGGCGGCGCCAAGGTCTCGACCAAGCTCGAATTGCTCGGCAACCTGTCGGGCATCGCCAATGTGATCGTGATCGGCGGCGGCATGGCCAACACCTTCCTGGCGGCGCTCGGCTATCCGGTCGGCAAGTCGCTCTGCGAGCATGATCTGGCGAACACCGCCAGGGACATCATCGCCACCGCGAAGTCGAAATCCTGCGAGATCCTGCTTCCCGTCGACGGCGTCGTCGCCAGGGAGTTCAAGGCCGGCAGCCCGAGCCGCGTGGTGGACGTGTCCGATGTCGCGGCCGACGACATGATCCTCGATACGGGACCTGAGAGCGTCGCCGCCATCAAGGCCGCTTTCGACAAGGCCGGCACGGTGGTGTGGAACGGCCCGCTCGGCGCCTTCGAGATCGCCCCCTTCGACAAGGCGACCAATGAGGCGGCGCGCCATGCGGCCGAGCTGACCAGGCGCGGCAAGCTCGTTTCGATCGCCGGCGGCGGCGACACCGTGGCGGCCCTCAATCATGCGGGCGCGGCCGATGACTTCAGCTACATTTCAACGGCGGGAGGCGCCTTCCTCGAGTGGCTGGAAGGCAAACCGCTGCCAGGTGTGACGGCATTGAGAGGAGCTTGAGAATGACCGACAAACTCGCGAAAGTGGCCGAAGCGATGGTGACGCCCGGCAAGGGCATACTTGCCGCCGATGAAAGCACCGGATCGATCAAGAAGCGCTTCGACTCGATAAATCTTCCGTCCACGGAGGAAAATCGCCGCGACTATCGCGAGATGCTGTTCTCCGCCAGGGAGGGAATGTCGAAGTATATTTCGGGCGTCATCCTGTTCGACGAGACGATCCGCCAGAAGGCGAAGAACGGGACGCCCCTGGTCGACGTCATCAAGTCGGCGGGCGCCATTCCCGGCATCAAGCTCGACGCCGGCGCCAAGCCTCTGGCTCTGTCACCCAAGGAAACGGTGACCGAGGGCCTCGATGGTCTGCGTGACCGCATCAAGGAATATGTGGCCCTGGGCGCCCAGTTCGCCAAATGGCGCGCGGTGATCGATATCGGCCCGGGCCTGCCCAGCCACAATTCCATCCATGCCAACGCCCATGCGCTGGCCCGCTATGCGGCACTCTGCCAGGAAGGCGGCCTCGTTCCCATCGTCGAGCCGGAAGTGCTCATGGAAGGCAATCACGACATCGATAGCTGCATGAAGGTCTCGGAATGGGCGCTGAGCGAGCTGTTCCGCGAGCTCTATTATGCCGGCGTCGCGCTCGAAGGCACGATCCTCAAGCCGAACATGGTCGTGTCCGGCAAGGACTGCCCCAGGCAGGCCTCGCGCGAGGAAGTGGCGGAGAAGACCGTCGCCGTGCTGAAGCGCTGCGTGCCGGGCGCGGTGCCGGGCATCGCCTTCCTCTCGGGCGGCCAGTCGGACGAGGACGCAACCGCGCATCTCCACTACATGAACGCCATCGGCAACCTGCCCTGGAAGCTCACCTTCTCCTATGGCCGGGCGCTGCAGGCGGCGGCTCTGAAAACCTGGAAGGGCAAGGCGGAGAATGTCACCGCCGCCCAGAAGGCATTCAACCACCGCGCCGAGATGAACGCGCTCGCGGCTGCCGGCAAGTGGTCGCAGAAGCTCGAAAAGGCTGCCTGAGAATCTTGTCTGCTGAACCGTCCTGCCTGAAGGGCCGCCACGCAGCTGCCTCGGGCAGGCCGTCCTGCTTGTGAGGGAGGTTGGTCATGACCGGGCCTGTCGATTACTCGGCTTTCATCGCGCATTGGCGCGATATCGAGGGCGAGGACGACAATCATTACGAGGGCTCCGACGAGCTCCAATCGATCAGCGCTTCCTTCGGCGAAAAATTCGGGCTGATGCGGCTCGGCATCCATCACGAGAGATTGCAGCCCGGCCGGCGCGTGTCGTGGCCGCATGCCGAGGCCGACGAGGAGGAATTCGTCTTCGTCCTCGAGGGCGAGCCGGATCTTTGGGCCGACGGCTATCTGAAACGTCTCAAGCCGGGCGATGGCGTTTCCTTCCCTGCCGGGACGGGCCTCGCCCACACGATCCTGAACAACACCGATCGGGATGTCAGATTCCTGGTGGTCGGCGAAGCGTCACGCACGCGGAGCAGGATACATTATCCACTCCACCCGCATCGCAACGCCGAAATCGGCGCACGGCACTGGAAAATCGATCCCCCGCGGCCGCTTGGGCCGCATGACGGCCTGCCGGACCGGCAGCGCCGCAAGAGCTAGTGCTTCATCTGCACGGCGATTTTGCTCATCTCGTCTTTGATTCGGAGTTTCTTGCGCTTCAGCTCGGCAATTTCGGCATCTGACGAAGCCGGATGGGACATGCAGTCCTCAAGCTCGGCTTCCAGAGCCTTATGTTTTGCCGCCAGTTCACCGAGATGCGCTTGAACGCTCATCAAAGCCTCCTCTGTGTTGACCAAATAAGTGTGACACAGACTTGGGGTCTTGTCGAACCCTGTGCAAGGGCATAGGGGAGTGTGGAAAAATCGGTGCGAAAACGGGGTCTGGCGCCGGAATGAACAACGGGACTGAAGAGAATCTTCTGCAGACGAGGCTCATGACGCTGCGACAGCAACATCGCGACCTGGATGCCGCCATTTCCTCGCTCGAAGCGTCCGGCACCGGCGACCAGCTCCAGCTGCGCCGGCTCAAGAAGATGAAGCTGCAGATCAAGGACGAGATCCAGAAGGTCGAGGACAAGCTGATCCCGGACATCATCGCATGAGCGCCAAGGCACCGGCCCGAAAAATGCGCGCAGGTTCAGGACAAGCCGATGCGCGGAAACAAAACCTTAAAGCGCCGGCACGGCGCTCCAGGGTCGCCATCATCATGGGCAGCCAGTCCGATTGGCCCTCGACCATGAAACATGCGGCCGACACGCTGGCCGAGCTTGGCATTGCGCACGAGGCCCGCATCGTCTCGGCGCATCGCACCCCGGAAAGGCTCTACGCTTTCGCCAAGGGCGCCCGGGATGAGGGTTTCCAGGTCATCATCGCCGGGGCCGGCGGCGCCGCCCACCTGCCCGGCATGACCGCCTCGATGACGACCTTGCCGGTGCTGGGCGTGCCGGTCGAGAGCCAGGCGCTGAAAGGCCAGGACAGCCTCTATTCCATCGTCCAGATGCCGCCCGGCATCCCCGTCGGCACGCTCGCCATTGGCAAGCCCGGCGCCATCAACGCCGCCCTGCTCGCCGCCGGTATCCTCGCCCTCAATGACAAGGCGCTGGGCAAGCGGCTGGAGGCCTGGCGGGCAAAGCAGACCGCTGCCGTTGCAGAACGCCCTAAGGACGGGACTTGATGCGGCTCTCGCGGCCTCTGCCGCCCAATTCCGTCATCGGCATTCTGGGCGGCGGCCAGCTCGGCCGCATGCTGACCCTTGCCGCCGCGCGCCTGGGGCTGCGCTGCCATATCTATGCGCCGGAGCCCGACAGCCCGGCCTTCCAGGTCTCCGCCCACCATATTTGCGCCGCCTATGACGACAGTGCCGCGCTCGAGGCCTTTGCCTCGGCTGTCGACGTCGTGACCTATGAATTCGAGAATGTGCCCGCCGAGACCGCCGCGATCCTCGGCCGCCTGAAGCCCCTGGCGCCGGGCGCGGAAGCGCTCGCCACCAGCCAGGACCGACTGGTCGAAAAGACCTTCCTCACCCGCATTGGTCTCGAAACCGCGCCCTTCGCCCCTGTCGATGATCCGGCAGGGCTTGCCGAGGCGGTTGCCCTTATCGGCCGGCCGGCCATCCTGAAGACCCGCCGCTTCGGCTATGACGGCAAGGGTCAGACGACGATCAGGGCCGATACGGCGCTTGATGCCGCCTGGGCGCAGACCGGCGGGAGGCCCGCCATTCTCGAGGGCTTTGTCGCTTTCGAGAAGGAGGTCTCCGTCATCGCCGCGCGCGGCTGGGACGGCGCGGTAGCGGTCTATGACGTGCCCGAGAACCGGCACGCGAATCATATCCTGCATCAGTCGATCGTGCCGGCGGCGATCGCCCCCGAGACCGCGGAGGCGGCGCGCGACATCGCCCGGCGGATCACCGCGGCGCTCGATTATGTCGGCATCATCGGGGTCGAACTGTTCCTGTCCCGGGAAACCGGTCGCGAGAGGCTGATCGTCAATGAGATCGCGCCCCGCGTCCATAATTCCGGCCACTGGACCATGGACGCTTGCCTCATCTCGCAGTTCGAGCAGCATATCAGGGCCGTCGCCGGCTGGCCGCTGGGCGGTCCGGAACGCCATAGCGACGTCGTCATGACCAATCTCCTGGGCGATGACGCTGCCGGCTGGCAGGATCTTGCCCGGGAGCCCCGGACCGCTATCCACCTCTATGGCAAGGCGGAATCGAGACCCGGCCGGAAAATGGGCCATGTGAACAGGCTGACCCCTCGACAGGACTGAAACCCTGTGCTATTTCGCCCGCCAGCTTGAGAGGGGTAACCCTTTCGATGGGTCTGCTTATCCGGACCCGCCTTCTGGACACAACCGTTAACAAAGGAACCGAGGTCAAATCTCGTGCAAGTTATCGTTCGCGACAACAACGTCGATCAGGCGCTCAAGGCCCTCAAGAAGAAGATGCAGCGCGAGGGCATTTTCCGCGAGATGAAGCTCCGCGGCCACTATGAAAAGCCTTCCGAGAAGAAGGCCCGCGAAAAGGCGGAAGCCGTTCGCCGCGCCCGCAAGCTGGCCCGCAAGCGCCTTCAGCGCGAAGGCCTGTTGCCGGCCCCCAAGAAGGTCGTGAAGCCGTAATTCGCGCCACAAGCGCGGAGACGAAAAAGGCCGGGCAAGTCCCGGCCTTTTCCATGTGAGCCTGCTGGGCGACTCAGGCGGCTTTACGAGCCGCCGCTATCTCCGCCTTGATCAGAGGAACGAGATCGGCATTGCCGGCAAGGATCGTGCCTGTCTCGAACGGCGCCTTCTCGCCTTCCGCCGACATCGTGACGCCGCCGGCCTCGCGCACCATCAGGATGCCGGCGGCGCTGTCCCAGGGCTCGAGGCCGCGGCCTTGCATCACATCGATGCGGCCGGCCGCGACGTAAGCGAGCTCGAGCGCCGCCGAGCCCATCTGGCGGATCGCCGCGACCTTGGGCAGAAGTTGAGCCATCTCGCGCTGGAACTGGGCATGACGATCCTCATCCCCGATCGAGGGAATGCCCCAGGCCACCACGCTGTCGGCGAGGAGCTTGCGCGCCGCCACGCGCAGGCGCCGGTTGTTGAGGAAGGCGCCCTGCCCGCGTTCTGCCGTGAACAGCTCATCCGAGATCGGGTTATAGGTGACGGCTGCCAGGAGATCGCCCTTGCGCTCGAGCGCCACCGACAGCGCGAAGAAGGGGATCGAATGAATGAAATTCGTCGTTCCGTCGATCGGATCGATGATCCAGCGGTGATCGGCATCGCTGCCGGTCACGCTGCCTGATTCCTCCATCAGGAAGCTGTAGCCGGGACGCGCCTTTTCGAGCTCTTCGCGGATGACCTTCTCGCAGCGCTTGTCGGCGGCGGTGACGAAGTTTCCCGGCCCCTTGACCGAGACCTGGAGATTGGCGATTTCGCCGAAATCGCGTTGCACGCCGCGCGCCGCCTTGCGCACGGCATTGATCATGACGGTGAGATTAGCCGATTGAGCCACAATGAGGACCTGCTCTAGAGGGAAAGGAGCTTCGCCCTAGCAAGTCTTTGACCGTGAGCCAAGTGCGCAGATTAGGCCGGCTGGCGATGCCCGGCTTGGCTCATGCTGAAATTCCGCGCCAGGGGCGTCTCTTCCCACCGGCGCGCCACCGCCCCCGCGCCCCACCAGATCGCCAGCGTCACCGCCCAGGCGAGATAGCTGTCGACGGCATAGTGCCAGGCCAGATGGATGGACCCGATGAAGATGAGCACCGCATGGGCGATCGCGACGCTGCGCACGAAGATCGACCTGTTCCAGACCGCGAGCACCAGCAGAAGAGCCGAGGCATTGTGAACGCTCGGCATCGCCGATATGCCGCGCAGGAGTCCCCCCTCGCCGGTATAGCCGGCCCACAGCATGTCCTGGACCGGCACCGCCCAGATCGGCAGCGCCTCATTGGCGGCCCTGAGATAGGCCATGAGACCGGCATAGGGGTCGGGAGACAGGCCAAGCCGGCCATAGAAGGCAGGCCCGGCCGAAGACAGGAGCACCGCCAGCAGGCTGCCGCAGATCACCCAGGTCAGGAAGAAGGCAAGCAATGTCCGCGTGCGATGGATGCCGCTGCGCTCGACCCACAGGAAATGAACGAGGAAGATCCACATCGCCAGGAACCAGAAATTATAGTTCAGGTTGAGCACCAGCGTGACGGGGGCAAAACCGAGCACGGGCTGCAGCCATTCCCATGGCAGCCTGCCGAAATGCATGACACGGTCGAGATGATCGAATGCCGGGTCCCAGGCGAAGGGTTGGAACACGGGTATCAGCGCCTTCACTTGCGCGAAGACGAACATGAAGGGCGGCAGCATGAGGAACAGGGGCAATCCCCTGGCGAAGCGGCCGTCGCGCGTGAAGAAGGTCAGCAGCCCTTTTGCGAGATCCGCCAGCGGATGTTGCGACCGCTCGCGGCGGATGACGCGATCGAGCTCGATGAGGATGGCGGCGGCAAGCAGGATGGGGCCTGACACCAGCATGAAGGTCGAGAACATGCTGACGATCGAGATCATTCCACCCTGATTGATGGTGGAAGCGGCAAAAAGATACGCCGCGATATATGCCGCGCACAGGACGAAGAAGGAGAGATGGGCGCCGAAACTCCCCGGCAGGCTTCGAAACGCCGCCTTGACCGCCGCAACGGCCTCGCGGTCGGGCTGGGCGACCTGGGCCAGGTCAGCCATGGGCGCACCCGTACTCGCAGTCATTGGCTGAAGCCGCAAAATCGCGCATGGTCCCATCCCGTCCGTAAGGATCGGGAGACTGGCAGCTTGGCCTTGAAAAGCTGTTAAGCTTTGCGTGGATTATATCGGTTACTGGACACGAAGCGTTAACTATGATGGGCGGCATGAGCGACTATCACCATACCTATGAGACATGGCGGAAGGATCCGGCCGGATTCTGGGCGGCGGCGGCGCGGGAGGTCGACTGGATCAAGCCCTGGGACCAGGTCCATGCGAAAGTCGATGGGCTCGACCGCTGGTTTGTCGGCGCCGAGTGCAACACCTGCTGGAATGCCGTGGATCGTCACGTCGCGGCGGGCAACGGCGCCAGGACGGCGCTCATCTATGACAGCGCCTTTATCGGCGCCAAGACGCGCTTCACCTATGCCGAGCTTCGCGACGAGGTCGCCACGCTTGCCGCGGTGCTGAGCGATCTCGGCATCGCCGCGGGCGATCGCGTCCTGATCTACATGCCGATGATCCCCGAGGCGGTTTTCGCCATGCTGGCTTGCGCGCGCATCGGCGCCATCCACTCGGTGGTGTTCGGCGGCTTTGCCCCGGCCGAGCTCGCCACGCGCATCAATGATGCGAAGCCGAAGCTCATCATGTCGGCCTCCTGCGGCCTCGAGCCCGGCCGCGTGATCGCCTATAAGCCGCTGGTCGACAAGGCGATCGAGCTGGCCCGCCACAAGCCGCAAGCGGGGCTCGTCTGGCAGCGCCCGCAACTGGCCGCGGATCTGGCTCAGGGTCACGATCACGATTGGGCCGGCCTCGTTGCCGCCGCCCGCAAGAAGGGACACATGGCCGATTGCGTGACCGTCAAGGCGACCGATCCCCTCTATATCCTCTACACTTCGGGCACCACCGGCCAGCCCAAGGGCGTGGTGCGTGACAATGGCGGCCACATGGTGGCGCTCAAATGGTCGATGTCGAACATCTATGGCATCGCCCCCGGCGAAACCTTCTGGGCCGCATCCGATGTTGGCTGGGTCGTTGGCCACTCCTACATCGTCTATGCGCCGCTGCTGCATGGCGCGACCTCGATCCTGTTCGAAGGAAAGCCGGTCGGCACGCCCGATGCCGGCACCTTCTGGCGCGTGATTTCCGAGCATGGCGTGAAGGCCCTGTTCACCGCGCCCACCGCCTTCCGCGCCATCAAGAAGGAAGACCCGGACGGCAATTTCATCCGCAAATATGACCTGTCGGCTTTCCGCACGCTCTTCCTTGCCGGCGAGCGCGCCGATCCCGACACGGTCAAATGGGCGGAAGAGCGGTTGCGCGTGCCGGTGATCGATCATTGGTGGCAGACGGAAACCGGCTGGCCGATCGTCGCCAATCCGGTGGGCCTCGGCCAGCTGCCGGTCAAATATGGCTCGCCCACCGTTCCGATGCCGGGCTACGACGTGCGGGTGCTGGATGAAGGGGGCCATGAGGTGAAGCGCGGCGATCTCGGCGCCATTTGCGTGAAGACGCCTTTGCCGCCCGGCTGCCTGCCGACCCTGTGGGGGAATGACGCGCGCTTCCGCGCCAGCTATCTCGAGCATTTCCCCGGCTATTACGAGACCGCCGATGCCGGCTACATGGATGAGGACGGCTATCTCTACATCATGGCGCGCACCGACGACATCATCAACACGGCGGGCCATCGCCTCTCGACCGGCAGCATGGAAGAGGTCCTGGCGGGCCATCCCAATGTCGCCGAATGCGCGGTGATCGGCATCGCCGATGCCTTGAAGGGCCAGGTGCCGGTCGGCTTTGTCGTGCTGAAGGCGGGTGTCGCTCGCGCGCCGGCCGAAATCGAAGCCGAATGTGTCACCAGGATCCGCGATGAGATCGGTCCGGTGGCGAGCTTCAAGACCGTGATGATCGTCGGACGCCTGCCCAAGACGCGCTCGGGCAAGATCCTCAGATCCACCATGCGCAAGATCGCCGACCGCGAGGACTGGAAGATGCCGGCCACCATCGATGACCCCGCGATCCTCGATGAGATCACGACGGCGCTCAAGACCAAGGGCATGGGCTGAGCATAGCAAGAAATAAATGGCTCACTTCACGTGCGGACCGTAGAGCGCCCGCGCAGCTTCGCCGTCGCTCCGCGTCGGACCGGTGAGCTTCTCGTCATAGCGGAATCCCATCAATGCGCCTGCGGCACCGGGATGATCGAGCCCGATGGCGTGGCCGATCTCATGCATGAGAGTGTAGCGCACATCATAGGTCCTGAGATTCCCGTCAAAGCCGATCTTCCACTTCGCCAGCGGGTTGAGGCAGATCGAGGCATGGCGGATCGACCTTATGCTGTGTGCCGCGGCGGGTGTCGCCTGCTCCGGTGTTTCGGCGAGGCCTCTCTCGGTCGCCGGCGCTTGCGCCTGCGGTCCGGACTCGAGCTCGATATTGGTGAAGGCCCAGCCCGTGGGCTTCCCCTGGGCGCCGATCAGGATGTCGGCCCTGGCGGCAACTGGCGCTTCGACAAAGGCAAGGCCGGTGACCTGCGACCACGCGGCAAAGGCGGCCTCGGCTTCGGCGCGCAGGCGAGGACCCGCCAGGCCGGTCCGTCTCGCCAGTTCATCGAACGCCACCAGGGAAGCGCAATTGCGGGCCGTGGGCGACCTTACTGCCGCATCGGCGAAGCCATAGGTCACCGTGGCCCCCGCGCCCCATTTGGGAGCGCCCCATTTGACCCAGGAGCCATCCAGCACCAGAAGCCGCTGGTCGCTTGCCATGCACGGGCCCGACATCGTCGCCGCCAGAACGATCGCGGCGGCAGCGAAGCTGCGCAGCATCATGCAGTTGTTCCTCACTCACCCATCTGTCGTTGTCGTTCGTGGCGCGGCGTTCGCTGTCTCATTGCGGAACTGCATCCGGCGCGGCCCGGTTTTCCTATAATTCGTCTGCGCGCGCAATCCGCATTTTGCCGCTCACGGACGAAGTGATAGGGGAACTTTTCAACCAGCATCGAATCGCGCGACGCCATGTCACCTTCAGTCATTCGCCACGCCCGCGGCGCCATCGCCCTCACCTTCCTCGTTCACGGCTTTGTCGTGGGAAGCTGGATTCCGCATATTCCGCTGGCGAAGGATCGCCTTGATGTTGGAACCGGGATTTTTGGCGTGGCGCTACTGGCCATCGCGGCCGGTGCCATTGTCGCCATGCCGCTTTCGGGCGGACTGATCAATCGCTTTGGCAGCGCCCGCGTCACCGCCGTCACCGGAATTGCTTTCTGCCTCGCTTTCATCCTGCCGCCTTTGGCCCCGGATCTTTTCACCTTCATCCTGGTCGCCATCGTCTTCGGCGCGACGATCGGCAGCATGGATGTCGCCATGAATGCCCATGGCATCGCCGTGGAAAAGGCCATGCGGCGTGCCACCCTGTCCTTTCTCCATGCGGCATTCAGCATCGGCGCCATGGTCGGCTCACTGCTCGGCGCGCTTTTGCTGGGATTGCTGGATGGCACTGGCCACATCCTCCTTGCTTCGATCATTGGCCTCGTCCTGTTCCTGCCTTGCATGCGTTTCTTCCTGCCCACGGAAATCGACAGGGGCCTGTCTGGCGAGGGTTTCGTCCTGCCGACCCGGGCGACCGTCGGCCTCGGGGCCTTGTGCTTCCTCGCCTTGATGGGCGAAGGCGCCGTCGTCGACTGGTCCGGCCTCATGCTGCGCCAGCGTTTCATGCTGGACGCCGGCACGGCCGCTTTGGGTTTCGCGTCTTTCGCTTCCGGAATGTCACTTTCGCGCCTGCTCGGCGACCGCATGCGCATGAAATTCGGCGCCCGGCGCCTCGTGCGCTGGAGCGCCCTGCTGATGGCTCTCGGGGTGGCCATTGCGCTGGTCGTTCCTTCAGCCACAATTGCGATCATCGCTCTCGCTCTTGCCGGAATAGGCATAGGCAACGCCGCGCCTGTCCTGTTTGCCGGTGGCGGCCGGCTCGAACCCGACGCCCCGGGACGCGGCATTGCCGCCGTGACGACACTTGGCTATGCGGGCTTCCTCGCCGGACCGCCGCTGATCGGCTTTGTCGCCGAGCTGACCGGGTTGACCGCGGCGCTCGGCCTGATCGTGCTCGCATCGCTGGTGATCGCCGCTTCGGCCAGGGCCGCTGGCGCCGCCGATGCCTATTAGCTAGGATCGGGCGAACACGATGAGGGGAATGATGGACAGGCCTGACTTCACGGGCAAGACAGTGGTCATCACCGGCGCCGGCCGCGGCCTTGGCGCGGCCTTCGCCGTCATCCTTGCCGACCTTGGCGCCGAGGTCGTCATGACCGGGCGCAACACCGAGCAGGTCACCACCGCGGCCGAAGCCATTGGCCTGCGCACCGGCCGGCGTCCGCAGACCATCGTCTTCGATCTCGCCGATCCGGGCCAGGTCACCCTCACCGCCAAGAAGATGCGCGACGAGATGCCGAAAGTCGACATCCTCATCAACAATGGCGCGCAATGGCTGCCCGGCAAGATGGACGAGCACGATGCCTATGCCATCGTCGGCACGATCGCATCGGGCGTCACCGGCACGCTGCTCTTCACCCGCGGCCTGATCAAGCCGCTCGAGGCATCGGGCGCCGGCGACATCCTCAACATCATCTCGATCTCGGGCCTTCCCAATGTTCCCTTGCAGGGCGCATCGGTCGCCTTTCATGCCGCCAAGCACGGCCAGACCGGCATGACCGAGGGTCTCAGGGAAGAGCTGAGGGGCAGGCCCATCCGCGTCAGCGCGCTCTATCCACCTAACCTTGTCGACATCTCGCCGCTCGATGCCGAGGCCTGGGAGGCGCCGCGCGATCGCGACTCGCTTGCCACCAACCGCGACATCGTCGAGGCCGGGATATTCGCGTTGAGCCGTCCGCGCCACGTCACCATGGCCTCGATCGTCATCGACCCCGATCACGGCGGCACCCTCCCACAATAGCCGGCAATCATGAAGCTGACCGACAGAATCGCCATCATCACCGGCGCGGCGCGCGGCATCGGCCGCGCTTGCGCCGAGCGTTTCATTGCCGAAGGGGCCAGTGTCATCATCAGCGATATCGATGACGAGCGCGGGCATGAGACGGCCCGGGCGCTCGGCGCCAATGCGCATTATCTGCATTGCGATGTCGGCGATGCGGCTCAGGTCGACCGGTTGATCGGCGCCGTCATTTCCCGGCACGGCGCCATCGATATTCTCGTGAACAATGCCGGCATCACCGCGCCCGGCGACATCCTCGAAGTCTCCGAGGTCGATTTCGACCGGGTGATCAGGGTCAATCTCAAGGGCGCCTTCCTGGTCAGCCAGCGGGTCGCCCGGCAGATGGTGAAGCAGGTGAAGACGGGGCGCAAAGCGGGCGCCATCATCAACATGTCATCGGTCAACGCCGTCGTCACCATAGCGACACAGGTGCCCTACTCCGCCTCCAAGGGCGGCATCAATCAGCTCACCAAGGTCATGGCGCTCAGCCTTGCCGAGCATGGCATCCGCGTCAACGCCATTGGCCCAGGCTCCATCATGACCGACATGCTGACGACGGTGAATGCCGACCCCGAGGCCCGCCATCGCCTGCTGTCGCGCACGCCGCTCGGCCGGATCGGCGAGGCCGCCGAGATCGCCGCCATCGCGGCCTTCCTCGCCGGCGACGATGCGAGCTACATCACCGGCCAGACGATCTATGCCGAAGGCGGACGGCTCTCGCTCAATTACACTGTGCCGGTCAAATCATGATCCGCACGGCCCGCGCGGACGACCTGCCGGCGATCACGCATGTGCGCATCTCGGTCGTCGAGAACCATATGAGCGTCGCGCAGATGGCCGAGCGCGGCATCACGCCGGCGAGCACAGCAGCGGCGATGGCCGCCGGCGACCTTGGCGCCTGGGTGGCCGAGGAAGATGGCGAGATCGTCGCCTTCGCCATGGCCGACCGGCGCGATGCGTCGATTTTCGCGCTCTTCACCTTGCCCGGCCGGGAAGGCCGGGGCTACGGCTCGGCCCTTCTCGCCCGGGCGGAAGCCTGGCTCGTGGAGATGGGTCATCGCGAGGCCTGGCTCACCACCGCAACGGGTTCCAGAGCCGCTGCTTTCTATGCATTGAAAGGCTGGCGGATGACGGAAGAAGGCGACCCGGGCGACACCTTCTTCCGCAAGACCCTCACCGGCTGACCGACAGGCGCGTTATTCGGCCGCTTCCCTGAAGGACGGCGACAGTTGCGCCGCCTGCCCCAGGCGGCGCTTGCGCAGGCCCGACGGCGTATCGCCGAAGTGGCTGCGGAAGCTGCGGTTGAAGTAGGACATGTCGGTGAAGCCCGCCTGTCGCGCGATGGCCGAGATCTTGAGATTGCCCTTTGCCTCATCACTGAGCAGCGCCTCGACCAGTTCGAGCCTGCGGGCGAGCACATGCTCGGAGAAGGTGCGGCCGCTTTCCTCGAGCAGGAAATGTATGTAGCGCGGCGTCACGCCGAGCATCTCGGCCACCAGGGCGGCACTCAGCCGGTTGTCGCCGATATTGCGCTCGATCTCGCGCAGCACCGCGGCATGGCGCATCGCCCGTACGCCGCGCTTCTCGGCCAGTTGCAGCACCTCGCTTTGGGCGCCGACCGCCATGCTGATGAGATCGACCAGGTGCTCTCCGAAAATCCGCGCTTCCTGCTCATTGCCGAGCGCGTCACTGCCTTCAAGCCCGTCGAGATACCGGATCAACAGCTTGACCGCCATTCCGCAGTTGCTCAGCCGCAGGCCCGCGAAGCGCTTGATATGGGGCACCATCTTCGCCATGTCGGCGCGCGCCACCTTCAGTGTCCAGTAATGCGTCCCACTTTCCATTTCGAGACTGCCCGGCTCGGCGCTGTCGCAAATGATGCCTTCGCCCGATGATATGCGCGTCGCACCATCGTCCCGGATGCACCGCATGCCGCCTTCGCGGCATATCACCGCGAAGATGGCGTCGCCCCCATTGCTGACCAGTTCCGGGGTTCGCACAAGGCTTGGCGTCGTCGTCGTGACCTTGGCGACCTCGACCATGCCGAGCCGGCAGCGCCGGATCGTGCCGCAGAACCGCGCTTCCTCTTCCACGGCGCTGCCGAACGCCGCGTGGCGCTGTATCAGCTCCTCACAGGAGGCCGGAAAGCGCCCGACTTCCGGCGGCACGCTGGTGCTGAATTCATGCCAGACAAGTATGTTCATCCCCATTGCGGACTCCTTGCGACGAGATTGCCCTCTCCATCTCAAGTGTTGCGAATTCAACATATAGGCACTTTTCTGAACGGCGCCTAACCGGGCCGTTCATTTCCGGTTCATCAACCTAAGCCACTATAAAATTTGAAATTTTCGGCAAAGAATCGAGTGAACAACATATTGTCGTAAAGCGAAATGCCCTTTCGACAACCTTAGAATGTTTCCATCTTACACTAAAAATGTTGCATCTACAACATAATACCAAAGCAGCTACCCGCGAAGAAAATTACGCGCCGGCGGCAAGAGCCGCCAGCGCGCAGGGAAAAGCTGATGCTGCAAATCCGGGAGAATCAGTCGAGCTTGATCACTTGCCCGGTGATCGCGCCTTCGACGCTCTTCACATAGGCGATGCCGACGCGCTCGGACGAGACCGGCACATGACCGGGAAAGAACCCATCATATTTCTTGGCCGATACGTCGAGCACGGTCGGACTCACGACATTGATGCGGATTTGGCGCTCGAGCTCGATGGCGGCGCTCATCGCGAAGGCATTGAGCGCGCCGTTCACGGCCGAGGCATTGGCGCCCTTGCGGATCGGGTCGCGGTCGAGCACGCCGCCGGTCAGGGTGAAGGAGCCCTTGTCATTGATCAGCGACTGGCCGATGAGGACGACATTGACTTGCCCCATCAGCTTGTCCTTGAGGCCGACCATGAACTGCTCGTCGGTCATCGTGGCGAGCGGACCGAAATGCGCATGCCCGGTGCAGGCGACAACGGCGTCGAGCTTGCCCGCCTCCTTGTACATATTGACGATCGACTGGCGGTCGAGCAGGTCGACCTTCACGTCTCCCGATGTGCGCCCGGCGGTGACGATCTCGTGCCGGCCCTTCAGCGCGCCGACGGCGGCCTGGCCGAGCGCGCCATTCGCCCCGATGATCAGTACACGCATTATTCGTCCTCGCTCGGCGCCTTGAGGCCCTTGAGCTTGGCGAAGACGGAATCGGCGTCATATTCCTCTTCCTGCGGCTTCTTGGCCTGAGGCTCGGGCTCGGCGGGAGTCGCCGGAGGAACCACGGCCGCCGCCGCCGGGATGAGGGTGCGGACCGGCTCGGCGTCGGGGACGATGCCGCGACCGGCCTTGCGCGCCGCCTTCTGCACGGCGAAATCGAGATCGATCTGCGAGCACAGGCCCAGCGACACCGGATCGACCGGCTTGATGTTGGGCGCGTTCCAGTGGGTGCGGTCGCGGATGGCGGCGATCGTCGTCTTGGTCGTGCCGACGAGCTTCATGACCTGCGAATCCGGCAATTCCGGGTGATAGCGCAGGAGCCAGGCAATGGCATCCGGGCGGTCGCCGCGCTTCGAGACCGGCGTGTAGCGCGGTCCCTTGGTCGATTTCTGGACGGCGATATTGACCTTGGGCTCGAGCAGCTTGAGCCGGTAGTCCTGGTTCTTCTCGCCCTTCTCGATCTCCTCGCGGGTGAGCTGGCCGCCGGTCACCGGGTCGAGGCCCTTGATGCCCTGGGCGACGTCGCCATCGGCGATGCCCTTCACCTCGAGCTCATGCAGGCCGGCGAAATCGGCGATCTGCCGGAAGGTGAGCGCAGTGTTCTCGACCAGCCAGACAGCCGTGGCCTTGGGCATGAGCGGTGCGCGTGACATAGGTAAAAACTCCTTCAGAACCGAAGCTCTGTGATCGCGAGATCAAAAGATTGATGGAATAGGGGCTATATAGGCGCTGCCCCCCTCAGGGCACAAGCACAATCTTGCCCACATGGGCGCTCGTTTCCATGAGCCGGTGGGCTTCCGCGGCCTCGCTCAGCGGGAAGGTCTTGTAGATTTGCGGCCTGATCTTGCCTTGGGCGATGAGCGGCCAGACCCTGGCCTCGAGCGCCCGGGCGATCAGGGCCTTCTCCGCCACGCTGCGCGGCCTGAGCGTCGAGCCCGTGAGGGTGAGGCGCTTTACCATGATGGGCAGGAGGTCGACCTCGACCTTCGATCCCTTGAGGAAGGCGATATTGACGATCCGCCCGTGCATGGCCGCCGCCGCCATGTTGCGCCCGATATAATCGCCGCCCACCATGTCGAGGATGACATCGGCGCCCTTGCCATCCGTCAGTTCCTTGACGATGGCGACGAAATCCTCGTCTCGGTAATTGATGCCGCGCTCGGCCCCCAGCGCTTCGCAGGCCCGGCACTTGACGGCGCTGCCGGCCGTGGCGAAGACGCGCGATCCCAGGTGATGCGCCAGCATGATGGCGGTGGTGCCGATGCCGCTCGAGCCGCCATGGACGAGCAGCGTCTCACCGGACTTGAGTCCTGCCCGCTCGAACACATTGGTCCACACGGTAAAGAAGGTTTCAGGCACGCCGCCCGCCTCGGTCAGCGACAATCCCTCAGGCACCGGCAGCGCATTGTCCTCGGCCGCGGCGCAATATTCGGCATAGCCACCGCCCGGCACCAGCGCGGTGACGGCATCGCCCTCCTTGTAGCGCTTTACCAACGGGCCCCTGGCCACGACCGTGCCCGCCACTTCGAGCCCCGGCGTCAGGGGCGCGCCGGCGGGCGGCGGATAGCCGCCCTGGCGCTGGAGCACATCGGGGCGGTTGACGCCCGCCGCGGCGACCTTGATCAGCACCTCGCTGTCCTTGAGCGGCGGAACGGCGATCCGCTCCGGCTTGAGCACCTCAGGCCCGCCCGGTCTGGCAATGGCAATGGCGGTCATCTGGCGCGGCAAGTCGGTCATGCAAATCTCCTGCAAATGGCATCGCCGGAGATTGAATCTTTCCGTGTGACTTGTCGAGTTCTCAGAGCCCCAGTGCCGATTTCACCGCGGGCAGTGCCGGCTGGCCATCGAAAGTGGCAACCCCATCCAGCCATCTGGCGAGCTTGTCGGGATTGCGTTTCAGCATCTCGCGCGCCGCGTCTTCGGCCGTCCTGCCTTCGCCCAGCACCATCTGCATGCCGTAGTTCTCATAGTCCAGGTCAAAGACCAGATTGGCGAACAGTTTCGCCGCATTGGGGCATTCGCTCGTGAAGCCCTTGCGCGCGATCGTGCGCACCGTGGCGCCGCCGAAATTGGGACCATATTCGACATCGCCGCCCGCCAGATAGGTCATCTCGTGATCGAGATTCATCGGATGCGGCGCCCAGCCCAGAAACACGATCCAGTCCTTGCCGGGCACCGATTTCCTAACCTGGGCCAGCATCGCCGCTTCGCTCGATTCGACGATCTCCCAGCCGCCGAGCCCATGCCGGTTGGCGGCCACCATATCGAGCAGCGGCTGGTTCGAGCCGGGCTCGATGCCATAGATCTTCTTGCCGAACTGATCGCCATGCTGGGCCAGATCGGCAAAGCTCTTCACGCCGGCATCCGACACATATTTCGGAACCGCCAGGGTGAATTTGGCGCCTTCCAGATTGACGCCCAGGACCTCGACCGAACCCTCTTCGAAATAGGATCTATACTGCTCGTCCTGCACCGGGCGCCAATTGCCCTGGAACACGTCCATCTCGTTGTTCTTGAGGCTCATATAGGTGACATCGAGCCCGAGCAGCGTCTGGGTCGCTTCGTAGCCCAGGGCGTCGAGCAGCACTTCCGCAGTGCTGTTGGTGAGCGCGATATCGGTCCAGCCGAGGTCCGAGATCCGCACCTTCTGGCATTGCGGCGCATCGGCGGCCTGGGCGGCCTGGGCGGCCCAGGAGCAGCAGCCGAACAGTAAGGTGAAGGCGAGCATTCTGCGCATGTGTTGTTTCCTCTCCCGGCGCTTATGGTTTTCGCCCAGCCTATTCGCGTCTCATTATATGTCAATACAGGAAATTGTACGATCGTACAAGTTATTGATTTGAGATATAATATCACCTGTCATGCGCAAGCGAATCGATGAAATCCGCCGCGCCGAGCTGATCGAGGCGGCGCACCGCGTCTTCCTGCGCGAGGGCCTGCCGGGCCTCACCACCGCCCGCATCTGCAAGGAGGCCGGGATGTCGCCGGGCATCCTCGCTTATTATTTCAAGGGCAAGGACGAGGTGCTCTACGCCATGGTGAGGTTCAACAACCGGCTCCTGATGGAGGATGTGATCGCTCGCATGCGCCAGGCCGCAACTTCCTGGCAGCGCCTCGAAGCGATCGTGGAAGGCAATTTCCCCGCCACCGCCTTCAACCGCAATGTCGCCACCGCCTGGCTGTCGGTGTGTGCGGCGACCAATACGAACCGGAACTATGAGCGCCTCCAGCGCCTGTTCCATCGCCGCATCGCTTCCAATTTGGCCTCCGCCTTCGCGGGCCTGCTGGACAAACGGCGCCTGCGTGAGGCGAGCCTGTCGATCGCCGGCCTGATCGATGGCCTGTGGCTGCGCAAGGCGGTGGGCGACGACATTGGCCGCGAGGAGGCCATTGCCACCGTCCTGCGCAATCTGGTCGCGCTTCTGAGTGCCGAGGAAGTCGACGCGCTGCGCCGGCGCCCATACGGTTTCGCGCCGTGAGGCAACCGGACCTCCGCGAAAAACTTGCACGCCGCCCATGCCGGCGCCAAACTGCCGGCTCGGTTGATCTTATCGCCAAGGGAGAGTTGCCCATGGACCTCGACGACATTCGTCCGCTCAAGAAATCCGAGATCGTCATTGGCGAGGATCTGGCTCTCCTGTCGGTAGCCGAACTCGAACACCGTGTTCATCTTTTGGAATCCGAGATCATCCGCATCCGCGAGGCGATCGCCGGCAAGCAGTCGAGCAAGGCCGCCGCCGACGCGTTTTTCCGCAGCTGACAGGCCGTTCAGACTCTTTTTGCGTTAAGCAACCGTATCGTTAACCAATCGGTAAGGGATTCGGTTGTATTTTCATCAACGTAATCCAGTCATCTGGATTCTCCGAGTGGCTCCTGTCCACTCTGTTTGACGCCTCCCTGTTAGAACCTTTAAGCCGCGCTTCTGCGCGGCTTTTTTTTGGCCTGTTAATTGCTCGTTAATCCCTGTTACGGCCGTTTCCTGTGGATAGTGGCCGAAAATGAACCAAGATTAATGTTCCGTTAATCCCGTTTCGATGAGGGTGCGACGGAGAAAAGAACGAAAGAATCGATTCTCATGAAGGCTACAGGGGAAAACAGCAGGAACGACGGCAATGAGAGCCTCGTCGATTTCCTGGCACGGTTCACCGCGTCCGACCAGTTTGCCGGAATATTCAAGGAAGGCATGGGGCTTGTCGAAGAGACGGCCAATTACCTGGACGGTCCCGGCCGCCAGGATGCCCGCCTCCTCGACCGCACCGGCGCCATCGCCTATGCCACCGAGAGCATGCGCCTGACCACGCGCCTGATGCAGCTTGCCTCCTGGTTGCTGCTGCAGCGGGCGGTCAGCGCCGGCGAGATTTCGCTCGAGGACGCCTCCAAGGAGAAGCACCGCATCAACCTGGCCGAGATCGGCGCCGGCCACACGCTCACCGGCTATGACCAGATTCCCCTGGCCCTCAAGGAGCTTGTCGACCGCTCCCTGCGCCTGCATGAGCGCATCCAGAAGCTCGACGAGATGCTCTCCGCCAAGGCCAGGTCCGCCCCGGTGCAGCCCAATCCGGTCAGCCACCAGATGGACCGGCTCGCCGCGGTTTTCAAAATGGCACGCCGCTAATTCACTGTCTGGCCAGCCTCGCTGGATGATCCAGCGTCACCTCGAGCTGGCGCCGGGCGCCGCCGATGATCCACCGGCGGCGCAGGACGATGAAGTCATGCGGCCGCATGCCGATCTCGACCGAGACAAGGTCACCCGGCATGCAATCGGTGCCGAGCTCGAGCGCCCTGAGATCGTCCCGGATCTGATGCTTGTCGGCATAGCGCTGGGCGCTCTGCGTAAGACAGACGACCATATTGCGCATATCATCGGCGGCAGATTCGCTGGTGGGAGCCTTTGCCATGACCGTCCGTCTTTCCAAGATCATCCTGTGCCTGTGCCTTGCCGCCTTCGCCTTCATGGTGACCTTCGGCAACATCACCGATTACGGCTCGAACTTCGCCTTTGTCCAGCATGTGCTGAGCATGGACACGACCTTTCCCGGCAACAAGCTGATGTACCGCGCCATCACCAATGAGACCCTCTGGCATGCCGGCTACTGGCTCATCATATTGGGCGAAGGCCTGACCTGCATCCTGTTCCTGATCGGCGTCTGGCACCTCTGGCAGGCCCGCCACGCGACCGGTGCCCGTTTCAACCAGGCCAAGCGCTTCGCCGTCATCGGCGCCACCATGGGCTTCCTCGTCTGGTTCTTCGGCTTCATGGTCGTCGGCGGCGAATGGTTCGCCATGTGGCAGTCGCAGACCTGG
Organism: Taklimakanibacter lacteus; assembly: GCA_003576695.1. Taxonomy (GTDB): domain Bacteria; phylum Pseudomonadota; class Alphaproteobacteria; order Rhizobiales; family Aestuariivirgaceae; genus Taklimakanibacter; species Taklimakanibacter lacteus. The sequence continues at coordinate 156,670 of QOZQ01000011.1, read as the reverse complement.
AACGGGCAGGACGCCGCCTTCAAGTTCTATGTCGCCATCATCGGCGTGCTGATCTATCTCAACCAGCCGGACGGTGATTTGGCGACGCGCTAGCGATCCGTATGGCCGAGATCGCGCTCGGGCGAGACGCGGTCGCGCACCAGCTGCTTCAGGGTCTTCACGTCGGGAAAGCCGCCGTCACGCTTGCGCTCCCAGATCAGCTCGCCATCGCAGGTGATCTGGAAGATGCCGCCGGTGCCGGGCACCAGCGCCACCTCGCCGAGCTCGGTCGCAAAGGTCGAGAGCAGCTCCTGCGCCATCCAGCCGGCCCGGAGCAGCCACTGGCACTGGGTGCAGTAGGTGATTTCGATGCGCGCTTTGCCTTCCTTCTGCATGTCTTGTCCTCTTCAAACACAAAACCCGGCACATCGGCCGGGTTTTGTTCCGCACGAAGGATGGCGCGGCCTCACTTGTTGAGGAAGCCGAACTTCTGCTTGAACTTGCTGACGCGGCCGCCGCGGTCGAGAAGCGTCTGCTGGCCACCGGTCCAGGCCGGATGCGACTTCGGATCGATGTCGAGATTGAGCGTGTCGCCTTCCTTGCCCCAGGTGGACCGGGTCTGGAACTTGCTGCCGTCGGTCATGACCACATTGATCATGTGGTATTTGGGATGAATGTCTTTCTTCATGGCGTAAACTCTCTGTTGGCGCGCCCGGCGCCCGGAAATGTCGAATTTAAGGGTTTCGGGCGGCGTCTATACAGGAGGGGCCCCTTCTGTGCAAGTGCGGCGGCTTGGCCCTTTCACAGCCCCCCAAGCCTGGTTTAACTGGTAGCGATGGCCCGTTCCTCCGCAGACAATGCCACCCCGGCCCGGCCGGCCGGCAAGAGCCTCAAGCCCCTTCGCCGGTTCCTGCCGCTGCTTCAGGGCTACCGGATCCAGATCGGGCTGGCTTTCGTCGCCCTGATCGTGGCGGCGCTCGCCACGCTGAGCGTGCCCCTGGCTGTGCGCCGCGTCATCGACCATGGTTTTTCTCCGGGCGGCGATATCTTCATCGACCGGTATTTCGCCGTCATGCTGGCGGTCGTCGCCGTGCTGGCACTGGCCTCGGCGGCGCGTTTCTATCTCGTCACCTGGCTCGGCGAGCGCATCGTCGCCGACACGCGCGATCTCCTGTTCAGGCATCTCCTCGATCTGAGCCCTTCCTTCTTCGAGGCCAACCGCTCGGGCGAGATCGTCTCGCGCCTCACCGCCGACACCACCCAGATCAAATCGGCCTTCTCGACCTCGGCCTCGATCGCGCTGCGCAACCTGGCCATGCTTATCGGCGCCGCCGTCATGATGGTGGTGACCAGCCCCAAGCTCTCAGGGCTCGTCCTCCTTGCCATTCCGCTGATCGTGCTGCCGCTCATCTTTTTCGGCAGGAAAGTGCGCGCGCTGTCGCGCGACGCGCAGGACACGCTGGCCCATTCGGCCGCCTATGCGCAGGAGCGCCTGCTCGCGGTCAGCGCCGTGCAATCCTTCGTCCAGGAGAATGCCGCGGTCAGGGCCTTCCGGGAGGCGACCGCCACCGCCTTCGACGCCGCGGCAAAGCGCAGCTGGGCCCGCGCCTTCCTGACCGGCTCCATCATCTTCCTGTCGCTCGGCTCGGTCACGGCGGTGCTGTGGTATGGCGCGCGCGAGGTGATCACGGGCACCATGACGGCGGGATCGCTCAGCCAGTTCGTGCTCTATGCGGTGCTGGCCGCCAGCTCGCTCGGCGAGCTTTCGCAGGTCTGGGGCGAGATCCAGCTCGCCGCCGGCGCGGCCGAGCGGATCGCCGAGCTGCTCGACGAGAGGCCCGCCATCGCGGCGCCCGCCTCACCCGTTCCCCTGCCCTCGACCGCCCGGGGCGAGGTCGCCTTCGACAAAGTGAGCTTCCACTATCCGACCCGCCCGGACGGGCCGGCGCTCGAAGAACTGAGCTTCCAGGTCCCTGCGGGCGAGACCGTGGCGCTCGTCGGCCCGTCCGGCGCCGGCAAATCGACGGTCTTCGCGCTGCTCCAGCGCTTCTATGACCCGCAAGCGGGCAAGGTCCTCCTCGACGGCGTCGACGTGCGGCTCGCCGATCCGCGCCAGGTGAGATCGCGCATCGCCGTCGTCCCGCAGGAAACCGTGATTTTCTCGGGCTCCGTCCTCGACAATATCCGCTTCGGCCGCCCCGACGCCTCGCTGGACGAGGTCAGGAAGGCGGCGCGCGCCGCCCATATCGACGAATTCGCTGAAAGCCTGCCCCGCGGCTATGACACGCAAGTCGGCGAGCGCGGCATCACCTTGTCGGGCGGCCAGCGCCAGCGCATCGCCATTGGCCGCGCCATATTGCGCAACGCGCCGATCCTGCTCCTCGATGAGGCGACGAGCGCGCTCGATGCCCAGAGCGAGGCGCTCATCCAGCAGGCGCTCGCCGAGCTGACGCAGAACCGCACGACGCTCGTCATCGCCCATCGCCTGGCCACGGTCAGAAGTGCCGGACGCATCCTCGTTCTCGATGAAGGCCGCCTGGTGGCCCAGGGCAAGCATGGCGAGCTCACCCAGTCCAACCCGCTCTATTCGCGCCTCGCCGAGCTTCAGTTCAGCGCTCAATCGGCTTGATATTCATCAAGCTCACTCGGCGACCCGAGCTTGGTGACGGGCTTTCCCTCTGCTTCCTCGGCCGCGACCATTATGCGGATCTTGGGCATCCAGTCCTTATCGACGAGCCACATGGTTTCGAACAACGCATCCATGTCGGGCATTTCGCTGAGGCCCGCTGGCGGATGCGAGAGCTTGCCCGTGGCCCAGGCGAGCTGGCGCTTGGCCGCGAAGGAGAAATGCCGCCACAATGGCATGTCGACCAGAACGATATCGGTCGCCCTGCGCAGCCTTGCTTCTATGGAGTCGAGCCGGCCGAGACCGTCAATGACCCAGCGCTCTTCGGCAAGAATTTTCTGGTGCGCAGCTTCGAAGACTTCTTCCGATTGCAAGATCCAGCCCGGTGCCCAGAGGAGCGCATCGATCTCATGATAGGGTTGGCCGAGTTTATCCGCGAGCCGCCGCGCCAAGGTCGATTTGCCGCCGCCAGCATTGCCGATGACCGCCACCCTTTTCATGACGGCAGGCCCCAGGTCACGACGTTCAGCGCTCGGTCAGCTTGAGCTCGATGCGCCGGTTGCGCGTCTTGGCATCCTCGCTGTCGCCCGGATCGAGCGGCTGGAACTCGCCGAAGCCCGCCGCCACCAGATGCTTGGGGTTGATGCCCTGGCTGATCAGGTAGTTGACCACCGCGATGGCGCGCGCCGAGGACAGTTCCCAGTTCGACTTGAAGGCCGTCGAGATCGGATCGGCGTCGGTGTGGCCGTCGACGCGCAGCACCCAGGCGATATCGGTCGGGATCTCGGTCTCCAGCTCCTTGAGCGCGGTGGCGAGCTTGTCCATCTCGACGAGACCCGCCGGCTGGATATCGGCCGAGCCCTTGGGGAACAGCACTTCCGACTGGAAGACGAAGCGGTCGCCGACCACCAATATGTCGGAGCGCTGGCTCAGGATTTTGCGCAGCCGGCCGAAGAACTCCGAGCGATAGCGTGTCAGCTCCTGGACGCGCTGCGCCAGCGCCGAGTTGAGCCTCTTGCCGAGATCGATGATCTGCGCCTGGTCGGTGCGCGAGCGCGTCTCGGCATCGGACAGGAGGCCGTTGAGTGTGGCGATCTGCCGGCGCAGCGCCGCGAGCTGCTGGTTGAGGAGCTCCACCTTGGCGAGCGCATCGGAGGAAATCTGCTTTTCCTCATCGAGCGCGGTGCGCAATCCGGAAATGGTCGTGCTGGCGCCGGCACCCTTCTCGCTTTCGCCTTCGAGCGCCAGCGACAGGCTTGCCGACTTGGCTTTCTCGGCATTGAGGTCATCGCCCAATGTCGAGAGATTGACCTCGAGCTCGGCCTTGGCCGATTTCTCGAGCGCCAGTAATTCGGTGAGCTCGGCGATCTGAGAGCGCAATTGCCCGAGCGCGCTGTCTTGCCCTGAGATCTGCCGCGCCAGCAGGAACTGCGCCACGATGAAGACCGACAGCAGGAAGGTGATGACGAGCAGCAGCTGCGCCATGGCGTCGACGAAGCCCGGCCAGTAAGGCGCCTCATATTGCCGCCGGCGGCGCGCCAGAGCTTGCGACATGGGCTATTCCTCGTCCTCGACGGCGGCGGCCTGGCTGAACCGACTGCTCGATGTGCCGGCCGTCGGCTGCTTGGCGGTGCGCAGGATGAGCTTCTGCATCTCGTTCTGCTGCACCTGCTGGGCCTGCGCCCACTGGCGCACGATCTTCTGTTCCTCGCGCATCTGCTGCACGAGGCTCGCCACCGCGTCGGCGAGCTTCTCCATCGATTCGCCGTCTTGCGCCGACATCGCCGGCAGGCCAGAGCTTGTCGGCTGTGCCGCCGCGGGCGCGTCCGTTGCCAGCGCGTCGTCCAGCGTGTTGTTGATGCGCTCGATGCCCTTCTGCAGGCCCGCTATGTCGAGGCGCAGATAGCTGGGCACCGAGAGACTGCCGCCATCGCCCGCCTGGATGTCGGTGATCGTCGACAGCCAGTCTTCGAGATCGTTGTAGAAGCGGTTCTGCGCCTGGTTGGCCTGCAATTCGAGGAAGCCGAGGATCAGCGAGCCGGCAAGACCGAACAGCGAGGACGAGAAGGCAAGGCCCATGCCCGACAGGGGGGCTTCGAGGCCGGTCTTCAACTGGTCGAAGACAGTGGCCGACTGGGCCGAGCTGACATCGAGCGCCCGGATGGCGTTGCCCACCGAGGTCACCGTCTCGAGCAGGCCCCAGAAGGTGCCGAGCAGGCCGAGAAAGATCAGGAGGCCGACGAGATAGCGCGAGATGTCGCGGGCCTCATCGAGGCGGGAAGCCAGCGAATCAAGCAGCGAGCGCATGGACAGCGGCGACAGCACAGTGCGGTTCGGCCGGTCGCGGAACAGGGTCGCCATCGGCCCCAGCAACCTGGGCGTGTGGGTGAGCTCAAGGCCGGGATTGGCGATGCGGAACCCATTGACCCAACTGATTTCCGGCCACAACCGCCAAACCATGCGGAAGGAGTAGATGACGCCCAGGAGAAGCGCTCCGACGATCACCCCATTGAGGCCCGGATTGGCCATAAAGGCCCGTTGCATATGGGGAAACAGGACGACAGCCAGGATGCTGACGACCAGCATGAACACGATCATGCGGACGAGATAGACTTTCGGCAGTTCGAGGACTGTGGGTTCTCTAGCGTCGTTCATGGTCGCCTTCGGAACGTCAAGCGGCGGTAAATGGCGTCAAATCTAGACGATTGCGTGGCGGGTTAACAGCGAGACCGTGAAGGTTGTCGGCAACCCTGTGCAAACACCTATTTTTGAGCGTGCCGTCCGACCGCTGTAAGGCGGCTGGCCAGCGGCCGCAAGGCCTTATAGAGCGAGCGATAGATATCGAGGCGCTCGGCATATATCGCGTGGCGTTGCACCCTGGGCTCGATCACTTGGCCCCCGGCCACCATGTATCGGGCGATCTCCGCCACCGGCCGCTGCCGCTCGATTGCCGCCCGGCCGAGGATCGCCGCCCCCAGGCAGGGCGCATCCCGAACCGGGAGCTTCATGATCGGCCGGTTGAGAATATCGGCTTTCATCTGCAGCCACAGGGCCGAGCGTGTGCCGCCGCCCATGGCGCGCACCAGGTCCACCGGGCCTGCGATTTGAGTCAGCGTCTCGAGATTGAGGGCTTGCTCGAAAGTGATCCCTTCGAGCACCGCGAGCAGCATGTCATCTGCAGTCGTCCCGAAGCGCAGGCCATGGAAGGCGCCGAGACTCGCGGGATCATTGAGGACGGAACCGCTGCCGGCGAGATGGGACAGGAAGATCGGCCAGGTCGGCAAACTGTCGGGGAGCCTGCCCAGGAGTTCATCCAGTGCGTCGGCGTTTCCACCCGCTGCCAGAATGCCGTGATACCAGGCAAGCACGCGCCCGCCGCTCTCGCTGCCCGCAAGGCCGACATAATGCCCCGGCATCACATGCGGATAGCACGGGATATTGTGGCGGCCGAGTTCGCGTGAGCGCTGCCCCAGTGCCACCACCAAAGCCTCGGTGGTGCCGAGCGCATAGGAGGCCATGCCGGGCGCGACGATCCCGGCGCCCAGCGCCCCCATGGGCTGGTCATGGCCGCCGAGCATGACATGCACGCCCTTGGGCAGCGCCAGCCTTTCGGCAACGGCAGGAGCGATGATGCCGAGATCGATCCCACTTTCTGCAACGCCGGCCATACGGCGCTCATCCAGCCCTGCTTTCTCCAGAAGCTCCGGCGACCATCTCCGGCGCTCGAGATCATAGGCCAGCGTCCGCGACGCCATGCCTTCATCGATGACGGGCTCGAAGCCCAGGCGCATCAGCGCGAATTCGCCGAAGCACAGGAACTTCCAGCTCCTCGCCACGAGATCGGGGCGATGCTTGCGCCACCATATGAGCTTGGGCAGCGACATATGGGGCGACAGGGGCTGGCCCGTCATCGCCGTGATGCGCTCGGGCCCAATGGCCTCGCCAAGCTCGCGCGTTTCTTCCGTGGCACGCAGATCGGCGCTGAGCGGGCTCGGCGCCAGCGCCTGCCCTGATTTATCGACGGGCACGATGGCTTCGCCGAGCACGGATATGGCGAGCGTCCGCACGGCACCGGGCAACCGCTCCGCGGCGACCTCCCGGAAACAGGCTTCCGCTTCGCGCCAGACGAGTTCGGCATCGAGCTCGAACAGGCCGGGGCCCGGACTGACCGCCCGGTAGGCGCGATGCGCTTTCGCGAGTTCGCGCCCCTCGGCGTCGAACGCGATCAGCTTGCAGCCGCTGGTGCCAAGATCGAGACCGAGAAAGATCTCAAGTCCGCTCATGCAAAGGAGGGAACCGGCAGGTCGGCGATGTCGGCGGCACTCATCGGCTTGACGCCGCCCAGCGCTTCCGCCGCCCAGCAGGTCTTGGAATAGGCCTCCACCACTTCGAGCCGCTGATAGGCCTGCAGCACCGTGGTCCCGCAGGCGATCGAGCCGTGGTTCTGCAGCAGGAAAGCATTGTGGCTCTTGACGAAGGGAGCGACGGCGGCGGCAAGCTTGGGTCCCGACGGGCGGCCATAGGGCACGAGCGCCACATCGCCGATCGTCGCCACCAGCTCGGGCAGGATGTCCTTCGGCAATTTGCGCCCCGCCGCCGCATAGGCGGTGCTGAACACCGGATGGCCATGCGCCACGCCATTCACGCCCGGCCGCTGCTTGTAGAATTCGAGATGCATGAAGCGCTCCGATGTCGGCCGGCGCTCGCCCTCGATGATCTCGCCGTCGAAATCGATGCGCACCAGGACATCGGCGGTGACCTCGCCCTTGTTGAGATCGGACGGTGTCGTCCAGATGCCGCCGTCGCGCGCCCGGGCGCTGACATTGCCCTCGGTTCCGGCGATCAGTCCCTTCTGCGCCATGAGATGGCAGCAGTGGACGATCATGTCCTTCACGGGATCATAGCTAGGCATAGATAGGCTCCATTGATTTCATGAATTCAGCGGGTCTTGCGAGGTGCCGCCGGCCGGTCCGGCAGGCGCTTCTTGGCGATCTCGCGCTCGAGCAGCGATGTATCGCGCACGATGTCCTTGGCTTCCGGGTGATTGAGCGCCAGCGCCACGCAGATCATCTCGACGATGGCGAGCTGCGAGATGCGCGTCGCGATCACTTCGCGCGCCACCGGCGAGCGGCGCACCGCGGAAATGAGCACTGTGTCGGCGACCTTGGTGGCGGGCGCATTCTCATCGCTGGTGATGACGATGCGCTTGATGCCGCGGCTGCCCGCCGTCTCGAAGGCTTCGATGAGATCGCGCGTGCGCCCCGAGCAGGTGATGCCGAAGAAGACGGCGCCCGGGCGCGCATTGGCGGTTATCGCGGCGAGCACATGCGGATCGGAATGGGCGCTGGCGGTGAGGCCGAGGCACAGGAAGCGCTGATAGGCGTCGAAGGCGACCGGCGCCGAGCTGCCGAAGCCCACGAGATGGATATGATCGGCCGCCAGCAGTGTGGCGATCGCCTCATCGAGAGCCGGAAGCGAGACGAGGCTCATGGTCTTGAGCAACTGCTCGGAATTGACCTCGATGACCCGGCGCACCACGGCGGCGAGCGGATCTTCCTTGCCGCTCCTCGCGGTGGCGGTCGCCTCGGCGAGCTGCGCTCCGAGCGCCAGGCCGCGGCTCTCGGCCAAGGCCAGGCGCAGATCCTTGTAGCCATTGAGGCCGAGGAGCTTGCAGAAACGGAAGACCGTCGTCTCGCTCACTTCCGTCTTCTCGGCGAGGCTCGATATCGAGAGGCTCGCCACCTGCCCCTGGTGATCGATGATCCATTGCGACAGGGCGGCCATCGTGCGGTCGGGCGAACGGGCGGCGGCGACCAGCTTCTGGAAGATGTCGATCGCCACTCCACCGCCGTCAGTCGCAGGGCGGCCTGAAAGATTTTTTTTCTTCTGCTGCATCCAGAAAACTTTCTTTCTATCCCGGTCCATGAATAGCCCGCCCAGCCATCCTGTCAAGGCCGCGCCGAGACGCGGCGTCCCTCGCCATCGAACAAATGGCAGGCCGGCGAGGGCAGCGCCATCGTCACGCTGTCCCCCATGCGCAGGCGCCGCGCTTCGGCATCCCGGATGACGATCTGGGCATTGCCTTCGCGCAGATGGATGAAGGTGTCGCTGCCCAGCATTTCGACCATGAAGGCCTTGCCGGTATGGGTCTGGGCGGTGCCTGGCGCCGCCAGCCGGATATGCTCGGGCCGGATCCCGACCGTGACCCGGGCACCGGCCTCGACCCTTGCGCCAAGCCCGACCTCGATCTCAGGACCGAGCGCCAGCTTCACCTGGGCTTTGCCATTGGCGACGGCTGCCACCTGCCCGTCGAGGAAATTCATCGCCGGCGAGCCGATGAAGCCCGCGACGAACAGATTGGCGGGATTCTCATAGAGCTCGATCGGCGAGCCGACCTGCTCGATCCGGCCGTTGTTCATGACGACGATCCGGTCGGCGAGCGTCATCGCCTCCACCTGGTCATGGGTCACATAGATCATGGTCGAGGCGAGCTCCGCCTTGAGCCGCGCGATCTCGACCCGCATGCCGACGCGCAGGGCCGCATCGAGATTGGAGAGCGGCTCATCGAGAAGGAAGAGCTTGGGCCTGCGCGTGATGGCGCGTCCGATCGCGACGCGCTGGCGCTGGCCGCCCGAAAGCTCGCGTGGCTTGCGGGCGAGATAGCTGCCGAGCTTGAGCTTCTCGGCGGCGCGCGCCACCCGTTCCTTGATTTCGGGACGCGGCGTGTGGGCGATCTCGAGGCCGAAACCCATATTGCGGTCGACATTCATATGCGGATAGAGCGCATAGGACTGGAACACCATGGCGATGCCGCGCTCGGGCGGCTCGGCGTCGCTGACATCGGCTCCATCGATCAGGATGCGGCCCGAGCTGATCGGCTCGAGCCCGGCAATGATGCGCAGCAGCGTGGACTTGCCGCAGCCCGACGGGCCTACCAGCACGCAGAACTCGCCTTCCCCGACATCGAGCGACAATCCGGGGATGACGGTGACATTGCCGTAGCTCTTGGTGATGTTTTCAATTGTGAGATTGGCCATGCTTCACCCTTTCACGGCGCCGGCAGTGAGGCCGCGCACGAAGGCGCGCTGCACCACGACATAGAGCAGGATCAAAGGCAGCGCGATCAAGGTGAGCACCGCGAACAGCGCGCCGGGATTGGCCATATAGAGGCCGGAATACTGCATCGGGATGATGGTGAGCGTCTTCATCTCGCTCTCGGTGAGGATGATGAGGGCGAGGAAGAATTCGTTCCAGGTCACGATGAACTGCCAGATGGCGACGAAGACCAGCGCCGGGCGCACCAGCGGCAGGGCGACATGCCAGTAGATCTGCCAGGCATTGCAGCCATCGACGCGCGCCGCCTCGAAGAGCTCGGCCGGTGAATCCTCCATGAAGGCCTTGAGCACCACCATGGCGAAGGGCACGCCCAGCGCCGCATAGGGCAGGATGAGGCCGATATAGGTGTTCACCCAGCCGAAGGTCTTGAGCAGGATGGCGAGCGGCAGCACCAGCGAGGCCAAGGGCACCATCAGCGTGGTCAGCAGCGTCGCATAGAGGACGAGCGATCCCTTGAGCCTGAGCACCGCGCAGGCGAAGGCGATGAGCGAGGACGCCGCGACGACGATCGCGACCGTCGCCACCGTCACGATCATGCTGTTGAGGAAGATGCGGGCCAGCGGATTGTCGCGGATGACGGTGATGAAGTTGTCGAAGGTGACGGGCCAGGTGATGAGCGCCGCATCGAAGGCCTGGGCCGGGGCGCGCAGCCCGATCGACAGCATGTAGACCTGCGGGATCATCCACAGCGCCAGAACGGCGAAAAGCACCGCATGGATGACAAGCGAGCGAATTCGGGCGCGCGCATAGCCGGTCATTCGGGCTTCCTCTTCGCCGGCGAGAGCTGGGCGCCGAAGAACACGATCTGGACCAGCGACAGGACGAGCGCCACCAGCAGCACGATCACCGACAAAGTGGCGCCGCTGCCGGTGTCGCCGAGCACGAAGCTCTGCTTGAAGATATAGGTGCCGAACACTTCGCTCGCCCGGTTGGGGCCGCCGCCGGTCATCAGATGCACGATCGGAAAGGTCTGCAGCGTGCCGATGATGCCGAGCAGCAGAAGCGATTTCGTCGCCGGCGCCAGCATGGGAACCACCACGTCATAGGCGAGGCGGAAGCCGCGCGCGCCATCGATGCGCGCCGCATCCAGCACTTCCGACGGCAGATTGGCGATGCCGGCGATATACATGAGCATCGAGAAGCCGGTCCATTGCCAGATATTGACGAGGATCAGGGCATAGATCGCGGTCGCGGGGTCGCCGATCGGCGAGAAGCTCATGGTGATGCCGAAGAGCTTCAGATATTCCTGGGCGATGCCGTAATAGGGCGCATAGATCTGCACCCAGACGAGGCTGATGACCGAGACCGAGGTCACCACCGGCAGGAAGAACATGGTGCGGAAGAAGGAGCGCAGGCGATAGGTGTGGCGCTCGATGAAATAGGCCAGGAGCCCGCCGATCACCATTTGCACCGGGATGGTGATGAGGCCCCAGATGACCATGTTGCGCACCACGATCCAGAAGGCCGGATCGCTGAGCACCGCGCCATAATTGGCAAAGCCCGCGAAGACCATCTGTCCTTCTGCCGTCCGGGTGAACAGGCTTTGTCCCGCCACCCACAGGATCGGATAAGCGATGAAGACGACGAACAGCAGGGTGGCAGGCAGCGCGAAGAGATAGAGAGCCGGTTTGCCGAAACGCAGTCCCCTCCTCGCAGATTTGGTCATCATGGACATTCTATAGAAAGGGGATGCCGGAGCGCCAAGGGAGGACCACTCCGACATCCATTCGGCCCCGGTTACTTGCCGAGTGCCTTGTCGGTCGCGGCCTGGACCGCGGCAAGCGCAGCTTCGGGCTCGAGGCTGCCCGAGGCGACGCCGGCCAGCGCATTGTCGAGCGCTTCGGCCACGGCCGGCACCGCGAAGCGCTGGTTCTCGGCCTTGACCAGATCGGCATTGAAGCGCGCCGACATCTGCTTCACATGGTCCGAGATGTCGCCCTTGGGCTCATGCCCGGCGAAAGCCGGCAGGTCGTTCAGGTCGTTGAGCGCTTCCTGCAGCGCCTCGCCATTGGTGAGGGAGGCAAGGAAGGTCCAGGCGGCCTCGTTCTTCTCGCCATTCCTGGTGAGGCCGTAGCCGATATCGATGCCGCCGACCGGAGGGCTTGCCGGATTGCCGTCGACCACGGGCGGCAGATAGAAGAAATCGAAGCCTTCCATGTTCTGCACGAATTCGGAGAGCGGCGGCGGGAACTTGCTTTCCTGCATCCACCAGGAGCCCAAGGCCATCATGCCGACCTTGCCCTGCGCAAAGAGCTGGGCGCCGGTCGGATAGGCATGGGCGCCAAGGGCGCCTTGCTGGAACACGCCGTCATCGAAGAGCGCCTTCCAGGCCTTCATCGCGGAAACGAGCTCGGGCGCCGTCCACTTTGCGTCGCCCGCTTGCGCCTTGTCGGTGATGCCGGGCGCGAACTGGTTGGCGAGCATCAGAAAAACATTCTCGTTCTGCCAGCCATCGGCCGCGCCCTGGAACATCGGGATATAGCCGCCATCGCTCAGCGCCTTGGCCGCCGCCTTGAGATCGGCATAGGTCTTGGGCGCCGGGAGGCCGAGCTTCTCGAAGATCTTGCGGTTGTACCAGATGCAGATGACCTGCGATTCCTGCGGGATGATGTAGAAATTCTCATCGCCCTTGGGATTGCCCATCAGCATCTGCCGGCGGTTGACCTCGGCGAGCTTGCTGATCCAGTCGGCACCCCATTCCTTGGCGGCCCGCTCATTCACCGAGGCGAGCTGCTCGCGATACTGCTGGGTGAGCGAGCCCGGCTGCAGGCCGATGACGTCGGGCAGGCTGCCCGATGCGGCCGCCGCCTTGAGCGCGGTGATGTATTCGGGCGAGTAGTTGTAATAAGTGTATTTCACCTTGATGTCGGGATGGGCCTTCTCGAAGGCGGCGATCGATTTCTCCATCGTGCTCTGCACGAACCACGACCACACCGTCACTTCCTTCTGCTGGGCCTGGGCGGTGGCGCTGACGAGCGCGGCGGCGCACAGCGCAGCCGCGAAACGGATGAGCGTTCTCATGACTTCTCCCATTTTTCGGTTGGCATTTTCTGATTGCCTTCCCGAATAAAAGATTTTTATCTTTAACTCAAGAAAAAAGAATTTTCTTTCCTGCTTGTGGAGAAGCCTGCTCCGGTCCGCTGGCTGGACTCGCAGTTCGCCTGTCATCACCCTATATATCCGGCGGTTGCGATCGGGAGGCTGGAATGGCGGCGCTGGTGGTTGGATGGTTCGTATCTAACAAGATCCGCGCAGCCATATTGGCCACAGTCCTGTTTTGCATTCCCGCCGCCGCCCAGCCTGCCGGCGACATGGACGCCTATATCAAAAGCCGGTCACCGGAGACCCGCGCCACATTGATTGAGAACTATCTCGCGGGGCGCTGGATATTCGACAGGGTCCTGAAATATCGCAACACGCCCAGTATCTATGTGTCCTGCCCCAAGGAAGGCTGTGTCTCTCCTGCCCTGCACATCCTGGAATTTCTGCAGTCCAATGCACCGGACACGTTCGGAGCCCGCATCGCGCAAGCCGATGCCGCTCAGATCGAAGTCCACATTGCGCCGCGACCTGACACTTTCGATCAGCGCGACCGCAAGATCGATGGAAAGCTCCATCTCGATGCCAATATCACCAGTAAGAAGCTTTTGAAGACCGGCGGAAAGGACATCGAATTCGTCGACGCCCCCTGCTGGGCCGTCAGCTATTTCGACAAGTACACCGGCGTCATCGAAAAATCCCTGATCTTCATCGACAGCGACAGCTCTCCTCGCGAACAGTATTCCTGCATGGGGTTCGAGCTCGTCAGAGCGGCAGGCGTGGTGAGCACCCTGAATATCGTTTTCTATCGCAAGTTTGACACGACTCTGGACGACAATGTCTCTATCTGGCTTGCCGCCAATGCCTATTTGCACGGCCTGCCGGACATCAAGGCCGGCGATCCCATGGAGAAAGTCCAGCGCATCCTCAGCGATCGCTACGACGTGAAGAACTAGACTTCGAGCGCCCAGTCGAGTTCCTTGGGCAATTCGCCCGCGCAGTAGTCGACATGCAGGACACGCCTGCGGCGCGGCGTCGATGACGCATCACTCGCATGGATGGTAAGCGCTTTCATGGCAAGAACACCTCCGGCCGCGACGGGACATGTGATGGCTCGCCCTTGCCGGGCTGTGTCACGCACTTCCGCGTCGGTGAGGCGGCCACGCTCGTGGCTGCCGGGCACGACCTTGAGCGCGCCATTGGCGGCGTCACAGTCATCGATATGGAGGCGCAGATTGGACATCGTCGCGAGAAGCTCCGCCGGCGCTTCCACATGATGCTGTCCGCTCTTGACCGTCCAGTTGCCGAAGCCTGGAACATCGGCGCGCTTCTTGACCGCGATAACCCGGTCCTGGTGCCAGGGCAGATGCCAATTGGCATCGGGCGTCTTGTCAAAAGCGAGAACGCGCACCGGGCGAGCCGGACCGCGAGCCCAATGCCGTGCCAGCAGCGTCAGGATGCCGGACGGCGCCAGGAGTCCCCGGATCACCGGGGACAGAGCGAAGGGGCGCGCACCGATGCGCACGCCAGCCTCCTCGAATTCATCCGCAAGCTTGCCAAGGATATCGGCGCCGATGACCGCGTCGCGGACCGCGACACCATCGCGCTCGAAATCGAGCGACACCCGCCGCCTCACATGCCCTTGACGATCTCTTCCGTCATCTTCTTGGCGTCGCCGAACAGCATCATCGTATTGTCGCGGTAGAAGAGGCCATTGTCGATGCCGGCATAGCCCGACGACATGCCGCGCTTGATGAACATCACCGTATTGGCCTTCCACACTTCGAGCACCGGCATGCCGTAGATCGGCGAGGCCGGGTCGTCCTTGGCGGCGGGATTGGTCACGTCATTGGCGCCGATGACGAAGGCGACATCGGATTGCGCGAATTCGGAATTGATGTCCTCGAGCTCGAACACCTCGTCATAGGGCACATTGGCCTCGGCGAGCAGCACATTCATATGGCCCGGCATGCGGCCCGCCACCGGATGGATGGCATATTTGACCGTGACGCCCGCTTTCTTGAGATGATCCGCCATCTCGCGCAAGGCATGCTGGGCCTGCGCCACGGCCATGCCATAGCCCGGCACGATGATGACCGAGCCCGCATTCTTCATGATGAAGGCCGCGTCATCGGCCGAGCCCTGCTTGACGGGTCTCGCTTCCACACCCCCCGCCGCAGCCGCCGTCTCGCCGCCGAAGCCGCCGAGAATGACGCTGAAGAAGGAGCGGTTCATGCCCTTGCACATGATGTAGGAGAGGATGGCGCCCGACGAGCCGACCAGCGCCCCCGTGATGATGAGCGCGGTATTGGCGAGCGTGAAGCCGATGCCGGCCGCGGCCCAGCCGGAATAGGAATTGAGCATCGAGATGACGACCGGCATGTCGGCGCCGCCGATCGGCACGATGAGGAGGAAGCCGAGCGCCAGCGCCAGCGCCACGATCAGCCAGAAGGCCAAGGCGCTCTGGCCGGCGAAGAAAACATAGACGAAGACGAGAAGGGCGAGGCCGAGCGCGATATTGATGAAATGCCGGCCCGGCAGGATGATCGGCTTGCCGCTCATCCGTCCGTCGAGCTTGAGGAAGGCGATGATCGAGCCGGTGAAGGTGAGCGCGCCGATCGCGGCGCCGAGCGCCATCTCGATGCGGCTCTGCGCATGGATCTCGCCATTGCTGGCGATGCCGAAGGCTTCCGGCGCATAATAGGCGGCAGCCGCCACGAAGTCGGCCGCGAGACCAACGAGCGAATGGAAGGCGGCGACGAGCTGCGGCATCGCCGTCATGGCGATGCGCCTGGCGGTGACGGCGCCGATGGCGCCACCGATCGCAATGCCGCCGATGATGAGCGCCCAGGCGAGCCCGCCCGAGGGTGCGGCGAGCAGCAGCGTCGTCACGATGGCGAGCCCCATGCCGATCATGCCGAAGAGATTGCCCTGCCTGGAGGATTCAGGGCTCGACAGCCCGCGCAGCGCCATGATGAACAAGGCGCCCGAGACCAGATAGAGGAAGGCAGCGAGTGAAGCGCTCATGATTATTCCTTGTAGGGCTCCAGGGTGGCTTCCGGAAATTCGACGCCGACATAATCGGGATAGGCCTCGCGCAGGACCGAGACGAGCTGGGCGTCATTGGTCCTGAGCAGATACCAGTCGCTGCCGTCGATGAGGGCAAGCGTCGACGCGCGGATCAGAACCTTGTCGGCGCCGCCCGCATCCATGACGGTATCGGTGGGGATGAGCAGATAGGGCGTGCCGTCCGCCAGCTCCTTATGCGCGGCCTCGGGCAGCTTCAGCGCGAAGGACTTGACCGGCATGGCGACCATCGTGTCGCCGATGAGCTGGGCCAGCGCCGTGCTGATCTCAGCCTCGCTCGTGCCGTCCCGCTCGGCCATCTGCTTGATGATGCGCGGCGGAATGGCCTTGACGAGGGTTGCGATATCGCTGCCGGTCATCGCCGTGCCGAACTTCGCCACCACATCCGTGAGGCTGGCATTTTCCGCGTCCGTCAGATCGCGCGCCATGGCGGCGCCGGCCGTCACGAGGCATGCACAGATTGTCGCCGCGATGAACCGGCCACGGAGCTTCGGAAAACGTGTCATCAATGACCCTTGGCCGGAGATTTGGACGCCGATGGGTCCTTCTTCTTGTACATCGCCAGCATGCGCTGGGTGACGAGGAAGCCGCCGAAGATATTGACGGAAGCGAGGATGAGCGCCAGGAAGCCGAAGATCATGGCAAGTGTCGAGCCGGATGCGATCGCCCCTGCCCCCACCGCCAGAAGTGCTCCGACCACGATCACCGAGGAGATCGCATTGGTCACCGACATGAGCGGCGTGTGCAGCGCCGGGGTGACGTTCCACACCACATAATAGCCGACGAAGACCGCCAGCACGAAGATCGCGAAAAGCGAGACGAAGGGATCGATCCCATGTTCCATCGTGAGGGTCCTTAAGACTTGAACATCTTGTGCACCAGCTCGCCGTCCTTGGCGACAAGCGTGCCGGTGATGATCTCATCCGCCCAATCGATCTTGAGCGCGCCGTCCTTGATCAGGGGATCGAGGAAGTTCTGCAGGTTCCGGGCATAGAGCGGCGAGGCATTGCCGGCGAGCCTTCCGGCGAGATTGAGATTGCCCATGATCGTGACGCCCTGATGCGTGACGACCTCGCCCGCTTTCGACAAGGGGCAGTTGCCGCCGCGCTCGACCGCCAGATCGACGATGACGGAGCCGGGCTTCATCGTCTCGACCATCTCCTTCGTCACCAGCACCGGCGCCGGGCGGCCCGGAATGAGAGCGGTGGTGATGACAATGTCCTGGGCCTTGATGTGCTCGGCGACGAGTGCCGCCTGCTTGGCCTTGTCCTCGGCCGATAATTCCCGCGCATAGCCGCCGGCGGTCGCGGCATCGGCCACATCGGCGAAGACGAATTTGGCGCCGAGGCTCTTCACCTGCTCTTCCGTCGCCTTGCGCACGTCGGTCGCCGACACGATGGCGCCGAGGCGGCGCGCGGTGGCGATGGCCTGGAGGCCGGCGACGCCGACGCCCATGATGAACACCTTGGCCGGCGGCACCGTGCCTGCCGCCGTCATCATCATCGGGAAGGCGCGGCCGAACTGGGCGGCGGCATCGATCACCGCCTTGTAGCCCGCGAGATTGGCCTGCGACGACAGCACGTCCATCGACTGCGCCCTGGTGATGCGCGGCATCAGCTCCATGGCGAAAAGGGTGAGCCCCTGCCTGGCCAGCGCCTCGAGCCCCGGCCGGTCGCCATAGGGATCGAGGATGGCGGCGACGAGCGCCCCCGGCTTCAGGGATCTGGTGGTCTGGGCTTCCGGCCGGCGGACGCTGAGCAGGATATCGGCGTCTTTCAGGGCCGCCTCTCCCTTGCCGATCTTGGCGCCAGCGCCGGCGAAAGCGTCATCGGAGATGAAGGCGCCGCTTCCGGCGCCTGCTTCCACGGCAACCTCGAAGCCTTTCTTGATGAAGGCCTTGATCGTATCGGGCGTCGCCGCGACGCGGCTCTCGCCCGGAGTGGTTTCGGCTGAGACCGCGATCTTCATATGTCGGGAACCCTAGCCGACGTTGACGGCGGTAATCAGTCCGAACAGCACCAGGGCGCCGATCGACAGGAGCCAGCGCTGCGAGCCCGAGCGCGCATCGATCAGGACGGCGATGATGCCGATGATGAGCCCGGCAAAGCCGATGAAGACATTGAGCGACTTGCCGAAGGCGAAGGAGCTGAGCGACACCAGCACGAAGGCGCAGACGATGCCCAGCACGATCGAGCCGCGCACGAAGGCGCCATAGGTCCTGCGATGCGCTGCCATATCCAGATGATGGTCGACCGATTGCTCTGCCATGTCGGAAATCCCCTCAAAACCTCGGAATCTGAGGTGACTTACCTAGCCTAGAGCCTTACCCGCCGCAAGAACCGAGGGCCGGCGCGGCGATCCGTCCCAGAAGCGCCTTTAAAATCCCGCATTGGAACGGCAATATCCCGTCAGTTCCCCGCCCCGGACGGCTCATGCGACAGCGACTGGCAGTTCCCTGGCTTGCGGCGATCCTGTGGCTCACGGGACTTATGGGCGTGGGCCAGGCCCAGAATTCCTCGCCCGCTCCGGATATCCCCCTCCTCACCCAGAAGGCCCAGGCGGGCGACATCGAGGCGATGATGGCCCTCGGCGAAGCCTATCTGGAGGGTGACGGGACCAGGCGCGATCTCGACGCAGCCATTGGCTGGTTCGCAACCGCCGCACAGACCAGTGACGCCAACGCACTGTACCAACTGAGTTACGCGCTTCGGGAAAGAGGCAAGCCGGACGATCTCGCTCTTGCCTTGCGCTATGGCATTGCCGCATCAGCGTTGGCGAAGAGGTCTGGATCGGCGGCATTTCAAGCCAGCATCCAACTGCAGCTTGGCTATGTCTATGACAAGCTGAACCGCTTCGAGGAGGCAATAGCGGCCTATGAAGCCGCGCGCCGCATAGCCGAGCGCAAGCCCGGTCAAGATCGCCTGCAGATCGTGGCCGTCTATTTCAATCTCGCCAACAGTCTCGCGGGCGCGGGGCGTCAGGAGGAATCCGTCGCCGCCACAAAGCGGGCGATCGAAGTTCTCGCCAAGATTCCCGGAAGTGACCGCAGGCTCCTGGCGAACCTTTATACAAACGAGGCCATCAGCCTCACAATCCTGGCACGCTACGGCGAAGCTTTGGATGCCCTGGACGAAGCCCTTGCCATCTACGAGAACCTGAATATCCCGGAGATCTCGGGCGTCGCCAACGTCCTCAAGACGAAGAGTCGCGTCTACACCCTGCTGGCACGATATGAGGACGCCGTGAAAGCCGCTCGATCCGCGCTTGCCATTTATGCCAAGTCGGAATCACCCGATCAACACGAGGTCGCCGCCACATATGGGACGCTGGGCCTCGCCTTTCAGGGTCTCGAACGCCACGCCGACGCCCGCGTGCAGTATCTCGCGGCCGCAAAGATCCTGGAAAGCAATTATGGCGCGAATACCATTGAAATGATGAATCCACTCATCAACCTCGGCAACGTGGATGACGAGCTCGGCCATTTCGAGGACGCCCTCACCAACTATAATAGGGCTCTGGCCCTTATCATGGATTCCTTGGGTCCCGATCACGCGGACGTAGCCACCATGCTTGGGCGACTTGGTAACACCTCACGCAAACTCGAACGATATGACGATGCTCTCAACTACGGCCTCCACGCCCTCCTGATTCAAACAAACGCCGCCGATGCCGATATCGACAATCAGCGCTACACTTTCCGCATGCTGGCGCGAACCTTTGCGGCCAAGGGCAATAGGGGCGTCGCCATGCTTTTTGCCAAGTCGGCGGTAAATGCACATCAAGCGCTTCGCGCCCGCAACAGCACGTTGACCGACGCATTGCGCTCGGCGTTCGGCCAAAGCTTTCAGCCCTCCTATCGTCTGCTCTCCGAACTGCTGCTTTCTGACGGCCAGTTCTCGGAGGCTCAGTTCGCCGGCGGACTTCTGAAACAGGAGGAATTCCATGAATTTACACAGATTGCCGAGAAGAGCGCGGATACCGATCCAGGAGTCATTCGGCTTACGAAGCCCGAAGCACGGATTTGGA
This sequence comes from Taklimakanibacter lacteus, assembly GCA_003576695.1. Classification (GTDB taxonomy): domain Bacteria; phylum Pseudomonadota; class Alphaproteobacteria; order Rhizobiales; family Aestuariivirgaceae; genus Taklimakanibacter; species Taklimakanibacter lacteus. Next base: position 136,797 of record QOZQ01000011.1, on the reverse strand, counting down.
CGGAAATCCAGGAGCGGATGACGCCCGCTCGGAAGATCGCAGCTGAGATGCGCGCTCTGGCGGCCGCCCGGGCAAAAACAGGAACAGCTACACCTGAGGCTCAAGCCCGACTTCGCGATCTCGCGACAAGGCGGGACGAAGCCGTGCGGACCTTCGTCGCATCGACGCTGGAACTCATCGGCCGCAACGAGACCAGGATGCTTCTGCGGCAGAAGGAAACTCTCGATCTCAGCCAGGACTACGCCCGGAAGGTTCAAACAGACTTGAACGCCATGGGTCCGAACGTCGTCCTTCTGCAGGCAATGAGTCTCGAAGATGGCCTTCATCTCTTCGTGAGTGCCGCCGGGTTCGAGACGATCCACCGTGAAGTGCCCGCGAGCCGTTCCGACCTCGCCAACAAGATATCGGCGACTCTCGCCGCAATTGAAGGGCGCAGCGACGACACCAACGCCAAACTGGCCGAGCTTTACGATCTGCTCATCCGACCGGTCCGCTCCGACCTGGATGCCGCGGTCGACCGCGCCGGCGCGAATACTCCGACCCTGCTCCTCGATCTCTCCGGCTTCCTGCGATATGTCCCTTTCGCGGCCCTTTACGGCGGTCGACACTATCTCGTCGAGGATTATGCCCTGGCCCTCTATAACCCCGCCGTCCCGACGAAGTTCGCGGCGATGCGCCGCGGCAATATCAAGGGAGCAGGCTTTGGGGTGGCACGGGAACATCCGGGGTTCCCGGCTTTGCCCGGCGCGGTCCGTGAGCTCGACGCCGTCTTCCATATAGTCGAGGGAACAACCAAGCTGGACGATGAATTCAGTGACGATGCCCTCGCAAAGGCGCTCGCGGCGAAACCTCAGCTTCTTCACATAGCGAGTCATTTCCGTTTCCGGCCCGGCAACGAAACAAACTCCTACTTGCTGCTCGGCAATGGCGCTGGCCTCACCTTGAGCCAGCTCCGCACGCAGAAGCGATTCCGGTTCAACGGCATCGATCTCATCACCCTTTCCGCCTGTGAGACGGCGCGCGGCGGCGGTGCCGAGGGAGAGGAAATCGAAAGCTTCGGCGCGCTGGCACAGGAAAAAGGTGCATCGGCGGTCCTGTCGACGCTCTGGCAGATCGCCGACGAGTCGACCGCCCGGCTTATGACCGATTTCTACGACGGCCTCGTCAATCAGGGCCTCGACAAGGCACATGCCCTGCAGCGGGCGCAGTTGGCGTTGATCAAGGGCGAAACGGCGCAACAGTCGGCGCAACACGCCAATCGCTCCATGACCGTCGTGGAAGATGCTTCAGCGGCCACGGACCTTGATGCGGCGCCCACATCCCATCCCTATTATTGGGCCGCCTTCACCCTGATGGGGAACTGGATGTAACAGTCCACAGGAGATCCTGGCGTGCGGAATCCGACATAAAGGGTTTGCCCGAAGCCGCGGCCAGAAGGATTCTTTTCATAGAAATTCCCCAGCGGCCCTGGCGCGACGATCCCGAAGGACGATCGGCTTTGTCTGTGACCTTGGCGCGCACCCGGTCTTCCATCAAGGGTCCATGGATGAAGCGCGCCTGCAAGAACAAAGGGTCGGCGCGGCGATGAGTCTCATGACCCTGTCGCCGCACGAGCCGATGAGCTCATCCAACAAGCCGGGTGCCGTTGTTTGGCTGGAAAATCTTCCTGCTTACGTCATAATTGGGCACTATCCTTGGATGAACGATGCGGCGGCAATTGGCAATCTTCTGGCTTGCAGTCATCCTCTGCCTTGCAGGGGCGAGTGCATCATGCCCGGCCCAGTCCGACCGGGCCGCTCCGGACATTCCCGCGCTGACCATCAAGGCCCAGTCCGGCGACACGGGCGCCATGATCAGCCTGGGACAGTCCTATCTGGAGGGTCGGGGGACAGAACGCGACCTCGACGCGGCGATCTCATGGCTAGATGCCGCGGCCAAGGCCGGTGACCTCCATGCCGTCTATCTGCTGAGTTCTGCTCTGGCCGAAAGAGCAAAGCCGGGAGACCTCGATCGGGCTTTGCTTCACGGCCGGAATTTGCTGGCCAAGGCCGAGGCCGGCCTTGCCGAAAGCGGTGGAGACCCTTTCGGAGAAAGAAGCCGGGACATCGTCCTGATCAACATCGAACTGGGCAACATCTACCGGAAACTCGGCCGCCTGCCCGAGGCCATCGCCGCCCTTGACGCAGCCCGCGAGATTTCCGGGCGCGTCGGCCTGCCCGATCCCCTGGTCGGAGCGGCCTATGCGAATCTGGCCGCCGGGCTTGGCTCGGCGGGGCGCTTCGCCGAGGCCGTCGCCGCCAACGAGGCCGCCCTGTCGATCTTCGCCGAGCTTGGCGAGGAGGAAAGCCATGATGTTGCAGGCATCTACATGAACCAGGGCGCTTTCCATTACGGCTCGGCACGCTATCGCGATGCGCTGCAAGCTTTCGAGCGGGCACGCGCCATGCTCGTGAAGCTCGGGAGCGACAAAAGCCCTCTGCTCGCCGATGTGCTCAACAATATGAGCGTCGTCCATATGGAATTGGATAACTTCAAGGATGCGCTCGATATTCTGCAGAAGGCGCTTGCCCACCACCGGATGTCGCCATCTCCGAGCGACGAGAAGATCGCGCATTTCCTTGCCAACATCGGATGGGCGAATATGGGGCTTGACCGCCACGACGAGGCACGTACGCATTATGAGGCTGCGCGCGAGGTCTTCGATCGCATCTATGGCCCGTCAAACCTCCAGAGCATGCGCACTCTCGTCAATCTCGGCACTTTGGATGATGACCTCGGAAAGCATGAGGACGCATTGACCGGCTATCGCCGCGCGATGGCCATCGCCGTCGCGACGCTCGGGCCGGATCATGCCGAAGTTGGGGCGCTGCTGGCCAGGATCGCCAATACGTCGCGCCGGCTCGGCCGTCACGATGAAGCCATCGACAGCGCCCTTCAGGCCTATCTGATACAGACAGGCAGCGCGGACACGGATCTCGACAATATGCGCTATACTTTCCGCACATTGGCGCTGGCCCTGTCGGCTCGCGGCAATCGCAGCGCGGCGCTGCTGTTTGCCAAGAAAGCCGTCAACACCCATCAGGCCGTGCGCGGCCACAATGCAAAGCTCACGCCGCAACTGCGCTCGGCGCTGGGCGAAAGCTTCCAGAGTTCTTATCGCAGCCTGTCCGGGCTGCTCCTCGCCGACGGGCTCTTTTCGGAGGCGCAGTTCGTGGCGGGCCTCCTCAAACAGGAGGAGTTCTTCGATTTCACCCGCCGCGGCGCCGGCACGCCGCATGAATTCGAGCCCGACAGCATTCGCTTGACGAAGCTGGAGGAAAGGATCGAGGCAGCCATCGAGAAGACGATGCAGCCGGCGCATCTCATTGCCGCCGAGCTCGGCCGGCTTGCCGGACCTGGAAAGAGAGCCGGTGCTGTGGAGCAGAACCGGGCCGGCGAGCTTCTCAGACGCCGGGACGCCGCCCTGCGGGAATTCATTGCCGCCGCCCGCGGCCATCTCGATCGCGCCGAGACCGACAGGCTTACCCGACAAAGGGAAGCGCTTGAGACCGGGCAGCATTATTCGCAGAAGCTGCAGGCGGACCTCAAGGCGATGGGCCCGAATGTCGTCCTCCTTCAGGCGATGAGCCTTGAAGACGGTCTGCACCTGTTTGTAAGCGCGGCCCATCGCGGCACGGCGCACCGTGAGATACCCGTTCGTCGACCGGATCTCGCCGGCGAGGTCTTCGCAGCGGTTTCATCCGTCGAATCGAGGGGCGGCGATGCCGTCAATCGTCTGGCGAAGCTCTACGACCTCCTGATCAGGCCGGTCCGCCGCGACATCGAAGCCGCTCTTGACCGGCAAAGCCGGCATGAGCCCGTTCTTGTGCTCGATCTTTCGGGCTTCCTGCGCTACGTGCCCTTCGCCGCGCTCAACGACGAGGGCCGCTTCCTTGTCGAGGATTTTGCGCTCGCGCGCTTCAATCCGGCGATTCCGCCAAAATTCTCACGGCCCGATCGGACACAGGTCAATGGAACCGGATTCGGTGTCGCCGGCAAGCATCCGGGCTTCGCCGCCCTTCCCGGCGTCGCGGCCGAGCTCGAAACGATATTCCGCGGAGCGGACGGCATCGGTTTTCTCGACGGCGTACCGGTGATGGATGCTTCTTTCGATGAATCCAGCCTGCTCACGGCACTGACGAAGCGTCCCCAAATCCTTCACATTGCCAGTCATTTCCGCTTTCGACCCGGCAATGAAACGAACTCCTATCTGCTTCTCGGCGACGGCAAGGGACTCTCGCTCGATCGGTTGCGGACCGAGAAGCAGTTCCGCTTTGCCGGCGTCGATCTTCTGATTCTCTCGGCCTGCGAGACGGCGCGCGGCGGCGGCGCCGAGGGCGAGGAGATCGAAAGCTTCGGCGCCCTCGCCCAGGCCAATGGCGCCTCCGCCGTCATGTCGACGCTCTGGCAAATCGCCGATGACTCCACCGCTCGGCTGATGCGCGATTTCTATGACGGCTTCATCAATCACGGCCTCGACAAGGCCGGCGCCCTGCGCCGCGCACAGATCGCGATGATCAAAGGCGAGGCGGCTGGCATCACAAAGCTTCAGCCGGGGCGCGCGATGTCGGTCATTGAAACCGCCGGTACCACCGCGGCGCCAAGCGCCCATCCCTATCACTGGGCGGCCTTCATCCTGATGGGAAACTGGAAGTAAGCCCTGCCGCCACGAGCGCCGCCTTTTGCCGTGCCGCAACTCCGTCGACCGTGAAGCCTTCCAGCGCCTCGTTGAACAGCCGGTAGAAATTGAGCTCGGCCCTGAGATGGATGAACACCCCGCCGAGCCCGATCGCGGCGCGGTCCATGAACACGAATTCGCGCGGCACCTTGACCGGCCCCTTCTCTTTCAGCGCCCGATGCACCGTGAAGGCCTGCTTTCGCCCATATTCGGCGGGCGACACGCCATCGGCGATGGCGCGCACCCGGTCTTCCATCAAGGGTCCATAGATGAAGCGCGCCCAGATATTGAGGATGTCGATCAGCTCGTTCGACAGGCCCTGGAAGCCCCAGATCTCATAGGCATGCACGATGCGTGCGCGGTCATTGGCGAGGAGGCCGCGATAGAGATCGACGACGCCTTCGACGAAGCGCGGCGGGAAGATGCGGATGCAGCCATAGTCGAGGAGGTTGAGCCCATGAGGCCTGCCCGTCTGATCGAGCGAGGCCGAGTAATTGCCGAGATGCGGGTCGCCATGGATCACGCCGTGGCCGCAGAACGGCATCCACCAGGCCTCGAACAGATGCCGGGCCAGCAGGTTGCGGGTTTCGAGATCATGCTCCTTGAATTCGAGCAGCTTGCGCCCCTCGAGCCAGCCCATGGTGATGAGCCGGCGCGTCGACAGCTCTTTATCCACCTGCGGCACGTGGATGGTGGGATGCTCCTTCAGGATCTCGCGATAGAGGCTGATATGCTTCGCCTCGCGAAAGTAATCGAGCTCCTCGCGCAAGCGCGCCGCGATCTCCTCGCCGATCTCGCTGGTATCGATCGCCGGCGACATGCGCCTCTGCACCGCGAAGATGATGTTGAGCTGCTTGAGATCGGCCTCGACCGCCGAATCCATGTCGGGATATTGCAGCTTGCAGGCAAGATCGCGCCCGTCATGCGCGCGCGCCCGATGCACCTGGCCGAGGGATGCCGCATGCGCCGCCTCATGCGAGAAATCGGCGAAGAGCGCGCGCCACTCAGCGCCGAGTTCCGCCGCCATGCGCCGCCTGACGAAGGCCCAGCCCATGGCCGGCGCTTGCGACTGGAGCTGCGCCAGTTCTGCGGCATAGGCGGAAGGCAGGGCATCGGGAATGGTGGCGAGAAGCTGCGCCACCTTCATGAGCGGACCTTTGAGATTGCCGAGCGCCTCGGCCAGAAGCTGGCCCTCCGCCGCCGATCCTCTCTCGGCACCCATGAGCCTCCCGGCTGCGATGCGCGCCACCGCCCCGCCGACGCCGGTGCCGACATTGGCATAGCGCATCAGGCGTCCGGTCAGGCTGTTTTCGTCATCGGCCACGGCGCGCCATTTTCCTTGTCGTCAGGCGGCTTCCATCGCCTCGAGCTCGTCGATGAAGCCCTCGATGACCTTGAGCCCCTTCTGCCAGAAAGTCGGGTCGCTGGCATCGAGGCCGAAGGGCTTCAGCAACTCGCTGTGATGCTGGCTGCCGCCGGCCTTCAGCATGGCGAAGTACTTCGCCTGGAAGCCCTCGGCGCTTTCGCCATAGCGCGCATAGAGCGAGTTCACCAGGCAATCGCCGAAGGCATAGGCATAGACATAGAAGGGCGAATGGATGAAGTGCGAGATATAGACCCAGAAAGTCTCATAGCCTTCCGAAAAGGCGATGCCGGGCCCCAAGCTCTCGCTTTGCACCTCGAGCCAGAGCGCGTTGATCTGCTCGGCGGTGAGCTCGCCCTCTTTGCGCGCGGTGTGGATCTTGCGCTCGAAGGTGTAGAAGGCGATCTGGCGCACCACCGTATTGAGCATGTCCTCGACCTTCTGGGCGAGCATGGCCTTGCGCTTCTTCGGATCCTTCGCCTGGCGCAGCAGCGCCTGGAAGGTGAGCATCTCGCCGAACACCGAGGCCGTCTCGGCGAGCGTCAATGGCGTCTGCGCCATGAGGGCGCCCTGATCGGCGGCGAGCACCTGATGCACGCCATGACCCAGCTCATGGGCGAGCGTCATCACATCGCGCGTCTTGCCCATATAGTTGAGGAGCACATAGGGATGCGCCGACGGCACGGTCGGATGGGCGAAGGCGCCCGATGTCTTGCCGGGCCGGGCCGGCGCGTCGATCCATCTCTTCTCGAAGAAGCGCCCGGCGATCTCGGCCATTTCCGGCGCGAACCCCCTATAGGCATTGAGCACGGTGGCCTTGGCGTCTTCCCACGGAACTTCGCGCGTGTCTTCCTGCGGCAGGGGCGCGTTACGGTCCCAGTGGGCGAGCTTGTCCTTGCCGAGCCACTTGGCCTTCATCTTGTAATAGCGATGCGACAGGCGCGGATAGGCGGCGCGCACCGCCTCGACGAGGGCCGCCACCACTTCCGGCTCGACGCGGTTCGACAGATGGCGCGCATCGGAAATGTCCTTGAAGCCACGCCAGCGATCGGAGATCTCCTTGTCCTTGGCGAGCGTGTTGGTGATGTGGGTGAAGAGCCGCAGGTTCTTCCTGAAGGTCTGCGCCAGCGCCTCGGCGCCGGCTTTGCGCTTGGCCTCGTCCGGGCTCATCATGAGGGTGAGCGTCGGCTCGAGCGACAGCTCCTCGCCGTCGACGGTAAAGCGCATCTCGGCCAGGCTCTCGTCGAAAAGCCGGTTCCACGCCGAGTAGCCGGTCTGCGATTTCTCCAGGAACAGCTCCTCGAGCTTGTCGTCGAGCTGATAGGGCTTCTCCTTGCGCAGATTGTCGATCCACGGCTTGTAATGGGCGAGCGCCGGCGCCTTCATTTTGCTGGCGAGCTCGTCATCGGCGATCTTGTTGAGCTCGAGCTCGAAGAAGAGAAGGATGGTCGAGATGCCGGTGAGGCGCGCCGACACATCGCCATAGAATTTCCCCCGCTTGGGATCGGTCGTGTCGCCGACATAGTAGAGCTGGGCATAGGAGCCGGTGCGGCCGAGGAGATCGCTCAGGCCTTCATAGGCCTTGATCGCCCCTGCCAGCTCATCGCCCGGGAGGCCGGCGAGCTTGCCCTTGTAGCTTTCCGCAAAGCGCCTGGCATCATCTTCGCCGCGCTGCATGTCGCGCGCGAAACCGGGGTCTTCCGGCGCTGCATAGAGATCGGCAAGGTTCCATTCCGGCAGGGGGCCGAGTTTTTGGGCGGTGGCGGCAGAATCCATGGGGCGATGATCCATCTTGGAGGTGTCAGGCTCATATGGCCCATGGCCCTCGCCCCGGCAATATGACATCGGGCAATTCCGTCTCCCGCTGGACAGATGCCCCGACTGTCTCCATTCTCGCCAAGTCTTTAATCGCCTCTTTACCCTTCTTTGTCACAGTCGCCCGTGACTTAGGGGGAGCGGCTGGTGCGTTGGGCGGTGCACCAGGGCACGCTTTTCACTCTTAATGGCGATTAACAGTTGAGTGGTACCGTCAAGCATGACAGCGCGCGTCCTTATTGTTGAAGACGATCCAGCCCAGCGGCGCATACTGGAAGAAATGATCAAGCGGTTTGGCTTCGAGGCGGCAAGCGCCGAAAGCGGAGCCAGGGGGCTTGAGATATTGAGCGGTCCGGCCGGCGGCCATGTCGAGCTCGTGATCCTCGACCTGATAATGCCGGGCATGGACGGGCTCGAATTTCTCGAGCGCATGGCGGGAGTGCGCGGCCACATCCCGGTGATCGTACAGACGGCACAAGGCTCGATCGAGACGGTCATCAAGGCGATGCGCGCCGGCGCCGATGATTTCGTCGTGAAGCCGATCTCGCCCGAGCGCCTGCGCGCCTCGGTGCAGAACCTGCTCAAGGTCAACGCGCTCACCGAGGAGGTCAGGCGCCTCAACAAGAAGGTCGGCGGCGCCTTGACCTTCGACGACCTGATCGCCTCCTCAGCCGCCATGGCGGGCGTCATCCGGCTCGGCCGGCGCGGCGCCCAGTCCAATATCCCGATCCTCATCGAAGGCCAGTCGGGTGTCGGCAAGGAAATCATCGCCCGCGCCATTCATGGCGAGAGCGAGCGGCGCGGCCGCAATTTCGTCGCTGTCAATTGCGGCGCCATCCCTGAAAACCTGGTGGAAAGCATCCTGTTCGGCCACGAAAAGGGTTCCTTCACCGGTGCCACCGCCAAGCATGTCGGCAAATTCCAGGAGGCCGATGGCGGCACGCTGTTTCTCGATGAGGTGGCGGAGCTGCCTCTCGACATGCAGGTGAAGCTGCTGCGCGCCATCCAGGAAGGCGAGATCGATCCGGTCGGATCGCGTAAGCCCGTCAAGGTCAATATCCGCCTGATCTCCGCCACCAACCGCAACATGATCGAGATGGTGAAGGCCGGCGAGTTCCGCGAGGATCTGTATTACCGCCTCAATGTCTTCCCGGTGATGGTGCCGGCGCTCAAGGACCGCAAGGACGACATCCCCGCTTTGGTCAATCACTTCATCACCCGCTTCGCCGCCGAGGAAGGCCGCAAGGTGCATGGTATCGATCCGAAAGCGCTGGCGATGCTGCAGCTCTATAGCTGGCCCGGCAATGTCCGCCAGCTGGAGAACACGGTGTTCCGCGCCATTGTCCTGTGCGAGGGCGATATTCTGGAGATCCAGGATTTTCCCCAGATCGCCTCCCTGGTCGAGGGCTATGAGGTCAAGATCCCGGAGCTGCCGCCCCAGCCGGCGCCCCAGACCACCCCTGCCCCTGCGGTGCCGTCCCGCTCGACCGGCTCCGCCGTCTCAGACGGCATGGCGCTCGGCATCCCGGCGGTGACCGATGGCGGCCACATCCGCAAGCTCGAGGAGATCGAGGCCGACATGATTCGCCTGGCGCTGCACCGTTACCGCGGCCAGATGTCGGAAGTGGCCCGCAAGCTCGGCATTGGCCGCTCGACTCTCTACCGCAAGATGCGCGACCTTGGCCTCGATGAGGGCGAAAACGGCCGCTCGACCGCCTGAACGGTGATCACGAGGAGTTTAGCCGCCTGCCGTACGAACACCCAAACACATTCGATTTCAATGTGTTAGAATGAGTCCCTGACCGTCACGGAAACGCCTCGGCGCAGGGCTGCGGCAAAAACGTGACAGTTCTTGTTTAAATGCTGCCGCGGCGCCCCGGACCCGTTGAAAAGCCATGAAGCGGCGGTTAGCTATGGGAATCTCATGGGAGTAGACCGACGATGCGGCTGACGCAGGGATTGGCAGGAACCTCTGCGCTGGTTTTGGCTCTTTTTCTGCTGGCGCCGCAAGCGTCAGCCGAGCGTGATATCGATTCGCCGAGCCGCATCAAGAAAACAGGCTCCATTTTCGAGTATTTCGCCCGCAAGCGCTATGAGCGCCGGATGAAAGAGCGCCGCCGCACCGTCAGGCGCAACCGCGAGCCGGGTCCGCCGATCCAGAATGCCCCCGCCATCGAGAGGTACAAGCCCGAGGCGCCGCTCGTCTACCGGCCGGAGAAGCTGCAGGCATTGAAAGTCGACTCGCTTGCCGAAAGCGAGCCTCTCGAGCCGTTGCCGGCCGCCATCTATCGGGAATTGCTGAGCAAGGACGCGGCGATCCGGGTGACGCCCGCCGAGGAAGCGCTCATTGTCGATCTTTATCGCGGCAATGGCTTCAAGCCGCTCTGGACCACGGCCGACGGTCTCGACGAGCGCGGCCAGGACGTGCTCGGCCTGCTGGCGAAAAGCGCCGATGAGGCGATGGAGCCTCTCGATTACCTGCCACCGGCGCTGGGTTCCTTCACCGACGATCCGGCGATGTTCAAGGGCGATATGGTCCATCTTGCCCGCCTTGATCTCGGCCTGACCGCCATGGCGCTCAAATATGCGCGCCATGCTTCGGGAGGCCGGATCATTCCCAACCGGCTGACGAAGTACAACGACATCTCTCCGGAAACGGCGGACCCTGGCGTCGTTATCAAGGTTGTGGCCTGGTCGCCCTTTCCGGTCGAATATCTGAAGAGTCTGCATCCGCAGCATCCTGCCTATGCGCTGCTCAAGGCCGAGCTCACCAAGAAACGCGCCCTTCTCCATGTGTCCGAGACCGAGATCATCCCGCTCGGCAAAAGGCTGAAGCCCGGCGACACCGATCAGCGCCTCCCGCTCGTCCGCCATCACCTCGAGCGCCTGGGCTATCTCAAGCCTTTGGGCAAGCTGCCGGACGGCGCCCCGGCCGCCATACGTGCCGAGACCGAGGCCGCGAAACAGGTTCTCGATCCGACCCTTTCGGAAGCGCTCAAGGCGTTCCAGACCGAGGCCCAGCTCAAGGCCACCGGCGGCCTGGATCAGGCGACCGTCAACGCCCTGAATGGACGCACCGAGGAACGCAATGTCGCCAGGCTTGTCTATAATATCGAGCGCCTGCGCTGGCTGCCGCGCAATCTCGGCAACAGATACGTATTCGTGAACCAGGCCGCCTATCAGCTCCAGGTCATGGATGGCGACCGTGAAGCCTGGCGGACCAAGGTGATCATCGGCAAGCCCGAGACCCAGACCGTGGCCTTCCACGACAAGATGGAGACGGTGGTCTTCAATCCCTCCTGGGGCGTTCCTCCCTCCATCATCCGCAATGAGATGCTGCCGATATTGCGGCGCGATCCGTCCTATCTCGACCGGCTGGGCTATCGGGTCGTGTCCCGGAACGGTCAGATCGTGCGATCGAGCTCGGTGAACTGGTCGGCCTACAACAAGGGTGTGCCCTACTCCATCCAGCAGCCGCCCAGCGACGACAATGCGCTGGGCGAGGTCAAATTCCTCTTCCCGAACTCGCACAGCATCTATTTCCACGACACGCCGGCCCGCTCGCTTTTTTCCCGCCCGTCGCGGGCTTTCAGCCATGGCTGTGTGCGGGTCGAGAATCCGCGCCTGTTCGCTGAAACGCTGCTCGGCCTGAGTGCTGCGGAAGTGGCCAAGCGGATCGACAGCGGCCGCAGCCAGAGCGCCAAGGTCAAGCAGGACATCAAGGTCCATCTGACCTATTTCACCGCCTGGCCCGATCAAACCGGCAAGATCATGTATTATGACGATGTCTATGGCCGCGACCAGCGCATGGAATCGGCCCTTTCCGCCATGGCTGTGGCTACAAGGTGACCTGTGGGATACCGTGAAGGCACCCCGCCATATTTGTACTTAAGCCCCTGTTAATGATGGTGATTTAGGGTAGTTTTCGACAGGAGGCTGCCTAAGAGTAGCCGTATTCTTGTCGCAAGGATTGAACTGGTGTAATCCGTTTGGGACGGATGACCATCGTTTCGGGATAATAGTAAGGGGAACCGGGGTTCAGCCGGTCTGAATGTGAGTATGGGTTTCCAGGCCGCTGAAAACGGACACCGTGGATCTTTGACCTCGCGCGCGAAACGGATCGCACTCTCGACAGCTTTGGCCGGGGCCTTGACCGCCGGTCTGTGGTTCGGATTCGGCAATGACGCGACGGCCGGCGGTGAGACCCGCACCATTTCCCTCTATCACGTCCATACCAAGGAAAGTCTGACCATCACCTATAAGGTGGATGGCCGCTACATTCCTTCCGCCCTCGAGAAGATCAACTACCTGATGCGCGACTGGCGCCGTAAGGAAGTGATCCGCATGGACCCCAAGACCATCGATTTGATGTGGGAGTTGCATGCCGATCTGGGCTCCACGCGCCCGGTCCACATCATCTGCGGCTATCGCTCGCCCAAGACCAATTCCTTCCTCAAGCGCATCGGGCGCAATGTGGCCAAGAAGAGCCAGCATATGGTCGGCAAGGCCATCGATCTCTATTTCCCGGACGTCTCGACCGAGAAATTGCGCAACAGCGCGCTCGTCCGCCAGGTCGGCGGTGTCGGCTATTATCGCTCATCCGGCCCCAGCGGCTTCGTCCATATCGACTCGGGCAAGGTGCGCATGTGGCCGCGCGTGTCGCCGACCCAGCTCGCCAGGATTTTCCGCGACTACCGCAAGACCGTCGGCGCCCGCCTCAACCGCAACGATCAGATTCTGGTCGCTTCGGCCGAGCAGCCTGATCAGAGTGCGATGCAGGCCAAGATCGCCAGCATGGCCGTGGGCGACGATGAGGATGAAGGCCTCGAGGCCGGGAACTCGGAAGCCGATGCCGGCGTGAAGATGCCGACCCCGCGGGCGAAGCCTGCGGTCAAGCCGGTCGAGGTTGTCGAAGCCTATCCCGTTCCCCTGCCGCGTCCGAAGCCCATCGAAGTTCTCATGATGGCGGCCGCCAATATGCAGATCGAGCCTGCCTCGGCCCCGCCGAAGGGCGTCCAGACCAACTTCAAGTCTCATATCATCGACGACACGGATAGCCTGGGCGCCGTTGCCGGCGCCGAATCGATGGTGGAAGAGCCCGATGTCACCCAGACGGCCAATATCTCCGCCAAGGGCAGCTTCGCCGACTCGCTGCGTGACGGCACCGCCGAGAATGTCCCGATGATCCGCCCGTTGACCGCTTCCGCCGGCAATGACGATCTGTTCTGGTGGCCGAAGCAACTGACCTTCAGCCCCGACCAGGCGATCCGCCGTGACGGCGCGCCCCAGCAGGTCGTGCCGGACGATAGCGAGACCATCGCCGAAATGGCCGTGCCGCAATTGTCATCGTCCTCGACATTGATGGTCGCCCAGGCCAATGCCGCGCCGCCGATGCCTGCGTTCCAGACCGTGTCGGGCGGCAAGAGCGACATGCTCGAGGTAAACCGTTCGGCCAAGGGCAGCATGCTGATGAACGAGCCCGTCGTCGCGCAGAAGCGGCGCCAGACGCTTGGCCAGTTCATCGAAGGCATCACCGACAACAACTGACGCTATTCGCTTCAGGCCGGGCCGGCCCGAAGCGCTCCCGCCAAACTCGACCTTTGCGTACAATGACGTCTGTCATTCGCGGCCGGGCGGCCGCGACTACTCCGTGCACTGATCAATTTTCGGTTATGTTTGCCGTTCAGCTCTGATCGACGCTCTCGATCGCACCTTCCTTGAGGAGCTGATCCTCGGCGCGGGCCAGATATTTCGCCTGCCGTTCGAGAAGTTTCGTTTCCGACCGGCCCGCCGGCTCGGGCCATGGCTCACCGGGATGGGCACGGCCAAACAGCTCCCGTGCCCGGGTCAGGATCAGATGTGTCCGGTTGTCCATCTTGCCGTGCTGTGCGGCCTGAATCAGGCCAGCCCCAGGATCTTGAGCGCCGGCAGGACGATCAGGAGGCCGACGGTGAGGCCACCACCCGCGATGCGCAGGATCATCTGGAGGAATTCGGATTTCTCAAGAGCGGGTCGGCTGGCTGGATGCTGAATCATGGTCAGGCCCTCTGCTGTCCATCGATCACGCCAACTCTGACCGGACGTCAAAATTTACAAGGGCGTGATCGTCCCAGTTAGGATGCGGCACAATCTTATCGCCAGGATGTCAGGGTCCCGGGGCCTTGTGCCTTCCGCCAACAATGCGCGACCTCGGAAGTGGTTCCGGGGATTTCCTGCCATGCACAAGTTTTTTCGGTGGATAAACCGGCAGCGGGATCAGGCCGCTTCCTCGGCCGGCAACATGCCGAGAGCGTTCATGTAGAGATCGAGGATGGCTTCCTCCTCTTCCCGCTCATGCCGGTCCTTCTTGCGCAGCGAGATGACCTTGCGCAGGATTTTGGTGTCGAAGCCATTGGCCTTGGCCTCGGCATAGACCTCCTTGATGTCGCCGGCGATCGCCTTCTTGTCCTCTTCGAGCCTTTCGATGCGCTCGACGAGGCTTTTGAGCTGGCCTTGGGCGAAACTGGTCTTGGCGTCCATCACGGGTATCCTGAACTAATGCTTGTGGGTGGATTTGAAGGCCGCTTCCTGGGCGGGGCTGGCTTCGCGCTGATACTTGGCCTTCCAGTCGGCATAGGGCATGCCATAGACGCGCTCGCGCGCATCCTCGCGCGACACCGCCACGCCCTTGGCCTTGGCCGCTTCCTCATACCAGTTCGACAGGCAGTTGCGGCAGAAGCCCGCCAGGTTCATCAGATCGATGTTCTGGACGTCGCTACGCCCGCGCAAATGCTCCACGAGACGGCGGAATACCGCCGCTTCGAGCTCGGTTTCGGTCTTCTGGTCGGTCGTCATGAGCCACCTTTCATAAACCCTTCGAGGATGGGCGCCAGCCGGGATATCCACTCATCCACACCTGATTGCCGGGCGATGAGATCCTGACGGATTTCGATCAGCCCGTGCCTGAGGCCGCGCCTGGTTCCATGGGTATATAGGGTGTCCCCTTCAAGAGCGCCGGAATAAGGCTCATTGTCCCCGATGCAGAGCCTGGCATCGGCCCTGAGCGCCCTGAGCAGGTAGCCGGCGAAGCGATGGTCCTCGTCCCACAGGATGCCGGCATGCCAGGGCCGCGCGATGCCCTTCCAGTGGGGGGTGAAGCTGTGCAGGGAAACGAGGACGGGGTCGATTCCCATGACCAGCGCCGCGTCGATCTCGGCCGTGATGGCGGCATGATAGGGCCGGTGGAACCGCGCGATCCGCTTTTCGCGCTCGCCATCGTCGATCATGGCATTGCCGGGAATGATGGCGCCATCCGAGACCCGCATGATCAGCGTCGGATCATCGGCGCCGCGATTGGGATCGATGAGAAGCCGGGAAAAGGCGCCCAGAAGGGCCGGGCAGCCGAGCGCCCCGGCAAGCCCGCGGGTCACCGGCTCGATCCCGATATCATAGGCGATATGCCGCTCGAACTGCTGCGGCGCCAGCCCAAGAGACCCGTATTCCTTCGGCAGGGCGTTGCGGGCATGGTCGGCGATGAGAATCAGGCCTTGCCGCAAATCCCCCGGAATCCTGACAAAACTCTCATTAATGCTTGTTTCAAACATTGCGGGTCTTATAGGAGGTCCCAATTGGTCAGTCATCATCTTGCCAAACTTGACGGCAGGACTGGTTGTGGCACAACGCGGCATGCCCGTGCGGCCCTGCCGGCGGTTGACGCCTGTTTATTGACAGGGAATCTTATGATCGATTCGATGGTATCTCTGGAGGCCACTGGACGGATGGCACAATGGTCGGCAACAATCGCGGCCGCGTTTCTGGCTATGGCCTTCATGGCCGAGGGCGCCAAGGCTGATCTCAAGCTCTGCAACAAGACGGAAAGCCGGGTCGGCGTAGCCTTGGGCTACAAGGACAAGGACGGCTGGGCGTCGGAGGGCTGGTGGAATATCGGCGCCAATGGCTGCGAGACCCTGCTCAAGGGCCCCCTCATCGCCCGCTACTACTACATCTTCGCGGTCGACTACGACAAAGGCGGCTCGTGGGGCGGCAAGTCGATGATGTGCACCAGGGACAAGATATTCACCATCCGCGGCATCGGCAACTGCACCGATCGTGGTTATCAGAAAACCGGCTTCTTCGAGGTCGATACCAAAGAGGAAGTCGATTGGACCATTTCGCTCTCCGGCGAAAAGACGAACACCAACGGCACTAAATCCCAGTGAGACGCAATCGCAGCGTCAAGGTCATCGCCACCCTCGGGCCTGCCTCCTCCAGCCCGGAGATGATCGAAAAACTGTTCCTCGCCGGGGCGGATGTATTCCGCATCAATATGAGCCATACCGCGCACAAGCAGCTTGAAGAGCTGCATGGCGCTATCCGTCAGGTCGAAGCGAAGCTCAGCCGGCCGATCGGCATCCTGGCCGACCTGCAGGGACCGAAATTGCGGCTCGGCACCTTCAGGAACGGCGAGGCGCGAATCGATGCCGGGCAGACCTTTACCTTCGACACCGACTCGCAGCCCGGCGATGCGACGCGCGTCTATCTCCGCCACCCGGAGATCTTCTCGGCCGTCCGCAAGGGCGACAACCTGCTGGTCAATGACGGCCGCATCCGGGTCGAGATCACCGATGTGAAGCCTGACCGGCTGATCACCCGCGTGGTGTTCGGCGGCATGCTGTCGGACAAGAAGGGCCTCAATCTGCCCGACACGATATTGCCGATCCCGGCCTTGACCGAGAAGGACCGCGCCGATCTCGATTTCGCCGCCAATATCGGCGTCGACTGGATCGCGCTCTCCTTCGTGCAGCGGCCCGACGACGTCGCCGAGGCGCGCAAGCTCATTGCCGGGCGTGCCGGCGTCATGGCCAAGATCGAGAAGCCCTCGGCGCTCAACGTGCTCCAGGAGATCCTCGAGATCTCCGACGGCATCATGGTGGCGCGCGGCGACCTCGGCGTCGAATTGCCGCTCGAAACCGTTCCCGCCCGCCAGAAGCAGATCACCCGCGCCGCCCGGCGCGCCGGACGTCCGGTCGTGGTCGCCACCCAGATGCTGGAATCGATGATCGTCGAGCCGGTGCCGACGCGCGCCGAGGTCTCCGACGTCGCCACCGCCGTCTATGAGGGTGCCGACGCCATCATGCTGTCGGCCGAAAGCGCCACCGGCAAATGGCCCGACAAGGCGGTCGCCACCATGGACGCGATCGCACGCTCGGTCGAGAATGACGCCTTCTACCGCGGCATCATCACGGCCCAGCGCAGCGATCCCGAGCCCACCAGCGCCGACGCGATATCGGCCGCCGCCCGCCAGGTCGCCGAGACCCTCAACCTCGCGGCCATCGTCTGCTACACGGCATCGGGCTCGACCGGCATTCGCGTGTCGCGCGAGCGCCCCGACGTGCCGATCATCGCTCTGTCGCCGATCACCCAGACGAGCCGCCGCCTCGCTCTCGTCTGGGGCCTGCACTGCGTGCTTACCGACGATGCCCATGATCTCGACGACATGGTCTCGCGCGCCTGCAACATCGCGCAGGCCGAAGGCTTCGCCGATCCCGGCCAGCGCATCATCATTACCGCCGGCGTCCCGCTCGGAACTCCCGGCGCCACCAACATGCTGCGCATCGCCTATCTCGGCCGCGATTGACGCCGCACGCTTCCTTGCAGGGGAATTAAAGAGTAGGCTGCCGGGTGCCGGATCGGTGATCGGAGCGTCCCATGGATACCGAGCAGCAGGTCGCGAAGCACTACACGCATGGCGCGCTCGAAAGCGTCATTCTCGAAGCGCTGAGAGACGCCGGGAGCGACATCGACAATCTCAGCCCGGGCGATCTCGCCGGCGTCGATGAGTTCCATCTCGGCTGGCGGGCGGCCACCATGGAAATCGCCAAGGATCTCCATTTGTCGCGCGCCACGCATGTCCTCGATGTCGGCTCCGGCATCGGCGGTCCGGCCCGCTACTTCGCCGAAGCCAATGGCGCCCGCGTTACCGGCATCGATCTCACGCAGGAATTCGTCGCTGTCGCCAATGCGCTGACCAGGCGCTGCCGCCTGTCCGATCTGGCCACGTTCCAGCAGGCGAGCGCGCTCGCTCTGCCCTTCGCGGAGAGCACCTTCGATGCCGCGACAATGATCCATGTCGGCATGAATATCGCGGACAAGGCGAAGCTCTTTTCCGAAGTGCACCGCGTGCTGAGGCCGCATGCGCGTTTTGCCGTCTATGACGTCATGCGAACGGGCAATGGCGAGATTCCCTATCCCATGCCGTGGGCCGCGACGCCGCTCACGAGTTTCGTGGGAACGCCCGCCGACTATCGACGGCTGCTGGCGAAAGCCGGCTTCAGGCTCGAAGGAGAAGTGAGCCGGCGCGATCTGGCTTTGGCGCTCTTCCAGGAGATGCGGCGAAAGATCGCCGAGCATGGCCTGCCCAAGCTCGGCCTTCACGTTCTGATGGGCGAAGCCGCCAAGGAACGGATGGGCAATGTGGCCGTGACCCTCGAGCGTGGCATCATTGCGCCGGTCGAGATGATCGCGATCAAGGGCTAGATCGGCCGCTCCCGGCTTTCGATTTCCTCGAGCGCCCGCTTGACGCCTTCCATATGCGGATTGAAGCTCAGCGCTTCTTTGAAGGCGGCCCGCGCGCCGGCAAGATCGCCCTGCTGGCGCTTGATCATGCCGAGCCCCGAGAGCGCGCCGAAATGCCGGGGCTCGAGCTCAAGCACTCTCTCGATGTCGCCGAGCGAATCGTTGTAGCGGCCGATCAGAAAATATACCGTCGCCCGCTTGTTCCAGGCTTCGGCATAGTTGGGGTGCACCTCGATGACCTTGTCGAGGATGGAGAGCGCGGCTCCGGTTTCATTGGCGGCGGAGGCCTTCATCGCCTGCCCCAGCAGCGCATCCGCGGTGGGGCTGTCCGATGTCATCCACAGCGACCAGATCGTCTGCTCGGCGCGCCGCGCTTCGGTGTCGTTGTCGGTCTTGATGAGGCGGGCAAACAGCTTGTCGAGCTGCTCGGCGCGCATTTCGCCGGGCTTGAGCCGCGCCATCGCCGGTATCGCCTCCCCACTCGGATCACGCGTCTGCGCCTCGCTCGCAGGAACAAGGCTCAAGACGGCAAGACAGGCGACAAGGCCGCAAAGGCGCTTCATGGGCGCCATTATACACTGAGCTACTGCGGCAATAAAATGATCACCGCCGCGACAGGATCGCAGCGGTGATCACAAAACCGTAGACGTAACCGGTTCAGCCCTGACGGGCCTTGAAGCGCGGATTGGTCTTGTTGATGATGTAAATGCGTCCCTTGCGCCGCACGAGACGGTTGTCCCGATGACGTTTCAGAAGCGATTTCAACGAGTTACGAATCTTCATAGCGGTCACCAAACAAATCGCACCCGGACCGGCCGCCCAGGTGCCTCTTTCGGAGGCGGGACCATAGTGATATGGGCCCTGCCTGTCAATTCCACCCGGTGATGGCTCGGAGAAACGGATGCTCACGCCGCAATTCTACCTGACCGCCTTTGTCTTCCTGGCTGCCCTGCTGGTGGTCGCCCGCATGGTCATCATCGAGAAGCGCCCGCGCACCGACCTCAACCCAAGGCTCATTCCGACGACCCCTGTCCTCATCGCCAGTGGCTTCGTAGCCCTGCTTGCTTTGATCCATCTGGTGAATCTGATCGGAATCCACACCGGCCGCCACTGACCCGAACGGAAAGGCGCCCGTGCCGGGCACAGGCGCCTCTTTTCACATTCAAATCGAAACAGGTCGGCTACGCCGCCTTCTTGCTCTCGATCACCTTGGGCTCATGGGCACCCTTGATGGCGATCGTGCGCGGCTTCATCGCTTCCGGGATCTCGCGCTTGAGCGCGATATGGAGCAGGCCGTTGTCGAGCTCGGCACCTTCGACCTGCACATAGTCGGCAAGCTGGAAACGCCGCTCGAAGGCGCGCTGGGCGATACCCTGATGCAGGAACTCGCCTTTCGCTTCGGCCTTGTCGGCCTTCTTGCCGGAGATCGTGAGCGTGTTCTGCTTCACTTCGATTGAAATGTCGTCGCGGCCGAAACCGGCGACCGCCATGGTGACGCGATACTCGTCATCGCTGACACGCTCGATATTGTAGGGCGGATAGGCCGGGACCTCGAAGCTTCCGGCACTGTCGAGAAGCTGGGCCAAACGGTCGAAGCCGACAGTCGAACGATAGAGGGGGGAAAGATCAAACATATGCACATCCTCCTTGAGCAAGGTGCAGTTGGGTGAGGTCCGCCGCGATTGACCGGACCGTTCAGTTTGCAGACCCGCCGCAGCAGCGCCTGCAAGTCTTCAAATAATTTTTCCCGGACAATTTTCAAGGCCCTGCCCAAAATCGAACTTTCACCAGTAATATCAATATCTTAAAAAGATTCTTCAGCAGCTCCAAATGAATGGGGAATGAATGAAGGCTTCGAAATCCATTCAGTTACAAAACCGTAATCTTGCGCCCATCGATGGCCGAGTGGTCATCCCCAAACGAATTGAACAGTCAAGGAGACACCCATGTTTACGAAGCTTCTGGTTGCCGCTGCTGCTCTGACCGCTGCGGTTGCTGTTACGGCGCCTGCCCAGGCCAAAACCAACATCGATATTGGCGTCGGTCTCGGCCTCGGTTTTGGCGGCGGCTATGGTGGCGGCTATGGCGGCGGCTATTACCCGGTCTATGGCGGCGGCTATAACGGCATCAGCTGCCACAAGGCGAAGAAGATCGTGAAGAACCACGGCTTCTACAAAGTCTATGCCACCGATTGCGGCGGCAAGATCATGCGCTTCAAGGGCAAGCAGTCGGGCGACTGGTACAGGATCAAGGTCAACCGCTGGGGTAATATCGTCGACGTCGATCCCCTCTAAGAGAAATGCATAATGCGGAAAGGGCGCCTTCTGGGCGCCCTTTTCATTTGCTCGACTGAACGTCAGATGAACTTGCCACTCCGGTCGCGTTCAGGCGCATTCTGACATGTTTGTCGCGGGCTTGGGCATTAGGAGCCAATATGACGATCAAGTTGCGTTTTCTGTTTTCCTTGCTGTCGGCCGTCCTGCCGCTCGGCCTTGCCGCCGAAGCCCGGGCGGAACCACCTGAGACCGGCTCCGGCTACACCTGGCCTTCCCACTATGACTTCTTCGTGCCCTTTGGCACCCGCGATGGCGGTCCCGTCTATGCCAAGCCCGGCTACAAGGGCGTCAACCTGACCCTCACCTGCAAGGAAGCCACCGGCCTCCTCAAGATGCGCGGCTATGGGGATATCGAGGAACTCGCCTGCTCGGGGTCGACCTACCGCTTCCGGGTGGGTGGCAGGGACGGCCGATTCGTGATCGAAATCGACCCGCGCACCGGGGACATTCTGAGGCGCCGCCAGCTCTGAATATCCCTGAAACGCTCGACGGAACTGGCCAAAACCCTGTTTCCCGCTGTTACAATTGGCTCCGGAAAGACTTGACGTCCGCCGCATTTTCTTCACGATCCTCTCGCAACGTACCGGGGCTGCGCAAATAGCGCGGCGGAGGAGTTAGGGGTCATGTTGAGGAACTGGATGGCCGCCGGGACTTTGTCCCTTGGCATGCTGGTGACCGGCGCCATCGGACCGGCGCAGGCTGATACCGATATCGACGTCGGTGTCGGCATTGGTGGCGGTTATAGCTCGCCGGACCTGCACTATGCTTATCACGGCGGCGGGCGTATCAGCTGCCGCCAGGGCGCGCACATCGTGCGCTCGGCAGGGTTCCGCCGTGTGCGGCCAATTGAATGCAATGGTAGCGAGTATTCGTATCGCGGCTTTCGGCGGAACAGCATTTTCGAGATTCGTGTCCGCTCGCGAAATGGCCGCATCACCGATATCCGGCGCCGCGGCGGCTGGGACGGCGGTTACGATGACTATGACGATGATTATTGAGAGCGGCAGGCGCGCGATGTTGGCGCGCTCCGCACGACTTGCAGGGAAATGACGTCATGCTGACCAGGCTTGGACTTATCGCGGTGGCGGTGCTGTGTGGGACGGTGGCTTTCGCAAGCTATGCGGATGCCGGCTCGCGCATGAAGTTCCGCTATTACACCTATGATCCGGACTATGACTATTACTATGGTCCTGAATACCTTCCGGGACCGCGCCACTATCGTTACATGCGGCGCGACCGTCCGGCCTACTATTACGATGATGACGAAGACTACAACGATTACGCTTACGAGCCGGATTACTACGAGCCCGAATATATCCCGCCGCGCAAGCGCAAGACCTATGCGAAGCCACAAGGCCAGCCCAAGCCGTCGGTCCAGTCGAAGACGAAACGGCAGGCCAAGAAGAAGCCGACCACGATCACATGCGCCAAGGCAGGCGAGATCGTTTCGGGCTATGGCTTCAAGAGCGTCGAATCGGTGACCTGCAAAGGCCAGGTCTATGCCTTCAATGCGACCCGTGACGGCAAGCCGTTCTCCGTCAAGCTCAATTCGGCCTCCGGCGAATTGACCGAAGTCAAGAAACGCTGATAGTGCTGCATGACAGGGGCAGGATCGTCGGATCCTGTTCCTGCCGGTGTCTTTGTGCCGGCAACGAGTTCATGAAACCGGGCATCAGCACGTGGACCAGGCCCTCGCACATCTCCTGACTCCGCTTACCCCCCTTCCGGGCAACGGCTTGCCGGAGGGGCTGAAGGGCGCGACCGTCACCACCCGGGACGGCCGCAAACTGCGTGCCGCCTACGCCATTCCCGGCTCGCCGCGCGGTACCGTCGTTCTCGTCTGCGGGCGAGGCGATTTCATCGAGCGCTGGTTCGAGACGATCGGCGATTTCATTCGCCGCGGCTTTGCCGTCGCCACCTTCGACTTCCGCGGCCAGGGCGGCTCGCAGCGCGCCTATGAGGATCGCTATCGCGACGGCGTCAGACACTTCTCGGAGTATGACGACGATTTCACCTCCTTCATGACGCAGATCGTGCTGCCGGATTGTCCGCCGCCTTTCTATGCCGTGGGACATTCGACCGGTGGTCTCGTTCTGTTGCGGGCGCTCGAGCGCCGCACCTGGTTCGAGCGTGCAGTGCTTTCGGCTCCCTTGATCGGCGTCGATGTCGGCATCTGGCCCATGCCGCTGGTGCGCTTCATGTGCGCGCTGTTTCCGAAGATCGGGCTTGGCCGCCTGTTTCTGCCGGGCCAGAGCAAGCGCCCTCTCGCGCCGTCGAACTTTGCCGGCAACAACCTCACCAGCGACCGGCGCCGTTTCCTTCAGGCGACGAACACGCTGGCGGAACAGCCTGATCTCGGAGTCGGCGGACCGACCTTTTCCTGGCTCAACGCGGCACTTCGCTCGCTGCGGCACATGCAGTCGCATGCCGCCTCGGTCACCTTCCGCGCCCCCATCCTCGTCGTCGTGGGAGGCCGCGACCGCGTCGTCGACAATGAGGCGACCAGGCGTTTCTGCAACGCCGCCTCGGGCGTGTCGCTGGCCGTCATCCCGGAAGCGCGCCATGAGATCCTGTTCGAGCGCGACAGCATACGCGAGCAGTTCTTCGCCGCCTTCGAGGCCTTCACCGGCGCTTAAGCATCCCGAGACCCGTGCATGACGGCGAGCGCTTCTTCATAAAGGGCGGGCGAGCTTGCCGCGATCACATCGCCGCCCCCTGCCGCATCGCCGCGCTCCCATGTCGTGACGACGCCGCCGGCGGCTTCGATGATGGGAATGAGCGGGGCGATGTCATAGGGCTCCATATGCGCATCGAGCGCCAGGTCGATCTGCCCGGCCGCCAGCACGCAGAAGAAATAGGCGTCCCCGCCATAGCGGGTGAGGCGTGTCGCCTGACTCAGCCGCCTCAGGATGCCTTTCTCGGCATCGTTGCGATAGAGCTCGGGAGCCGTGGTGGTGAAAGTGGCCTGGGCCAGGGGCCGGGCCGGACGGGTCGAAAGCTTGCGCTCGCTTCCCCGATGCCGCGACCATGCGCCCTCGGGGTTGCCATAGAAGGTTTCTCCGACAAAGGGCTGGTTCATGACGCCGACCGTGGGCTTGCCCTCGAAATTGAGGCCGATCAGCGTGGCCCAGGTGGGCATGCCGGATATGAAGGCGCGGGTGCCGTCGACCGGGTCGAGCACCCAGGTGAAGCCCGAACGGCTGGGCTTTTGACCATATTCTTCGCCATGGATGCCGTGATCGGGATAGCGCGCCTCGATCATCTTGCGCATGATCCGTTCCCCGGCGCGGTCGCCCTCGGTGACCGGGTCCCAGACGACGCTTGCTTTGACATCGACCGGGATGTTCTGCCGGAAATGGGGCAGGATCTCACGGGCCGAGGCTTCTGCGAGATCGAGGGCGAATTGGGTGAGTTCGGTCCAGTTGGGCGCGGACATGATGTGCCTTCAGGATTGAGCGTTCCGGCGGGCGGACGAATCGCCTTTCGCTGCCGGATGATGCGCTGGATTTATGAATTCGATCAGTTTTATGGGCTTTCTCTTGAAAAACCGATGCAGAAGCGTGATCTAGGGGAACAGGAAGGAAGGCTCAAGCCCTCCGTTTTTGCTGCAGCGCAAAAGAGTTATCCAGCACAAAGCCATGCGTCATGCGCATGTCTTTTATCGAAAGATGTAGGGATCAACTTTGGATATGCCTTAATTAATTAGGAAAAACAATTAGTTAACTCAGAATTCTCCGATCTGCATTTTCATAAAGTTGCACAGAATTATTCACTTCGATTGAACCTTTCCCTTGAAATTCCACTGCTGCACTGCCAAATACACCTCGTGAGACGGAGACGTCTCGCATGCCCTTCCTGGGCGTTTCCTCCCTAGACTTGGGCCGGTCTGCGCAAGCAGTCCCGGCCCCTTTTCTTTTGGCCGGCCTTCTATTCGGCCGCCTGGCGGCGGGGTTGCATGATGTCGGGGAGCGAGGCGAGCAACCCCGCGAAAACCCGATAAAGCGTCAGTTTCGTCGCGGCGAAGCCCCGGCTCCTCTCGAGCGTCCGCTCATCGAGATAGAGCGCCCGGTTGATCTCGATCTGCAGCGCATGCCGGTGATGCGCCGGCGAGCCATAGTTCTGGGTGATAAAGCCCCCTGAATAAGGCTTGTTGCGCAGGACCCTGAGGCCCTGGCTGCGCATGAGCGCTTCCAGCGTCGAGACGATCTCATCACTGCAAGCGACCCCATGTCGGTCGCCCAGCACCACATCCACCCGGCCCATGGGATGGGGCGTCACATGCGAGCAGGCGGTGGAAGGCATCGAATGGCAATCGACCAGCAGCGCATAGCCGAAGGCCTGGCGCGCCCGGTTGATGAGGTCGGCCAAGGTGCGGTGATAGGGTCGGTAGATCGTCTCGATGCGGGCCAGCGCATCGGCGAGCTTGACGGGTCCCCGATAGATCTCATCGCCCTCGCTCACGATGCGCGGGATGGTGCCGAGGCCGCCTGCCACGCGCATGGAGGAGACATTGGCGAAACCCGGCAGGTCCTCGCGGAACATGCGCGGATCGAGCTCATAGGGTTCGCGATTCACATCGAGATAGGCGCGCGGGAAATGGGCATGGAGCAGCGGCGTGCCGAGATCGGCGACGAAGCTGAACAATTCGTCGATATAGCAATCTTCCGACTTGCGCAACGCATGCGGGCTGAGGCGCGCGGCGGCAAGAAAATCCTCAGGATAGGCACGGCCGCTGTGGGGTGAGTTGAAGATCGCCGGCCGTGTCCACTGCCGTGGGGCGAGAATGGCGAAGGGGTCCATCTCAACGGGCTTACCCAATGCGCATGGCTCCTGGAGACTGCATATTTCCGAATATTACGGTCAAACGCGCCGTTGTCCACAGGATAGACGCGCTTTATAGGACATTTACCTCTAATGCATAGGCTGATGCCGGGTGGCGGGCCTGGGCTGGCGGGCTGCTTTGGCATGGCCTATGAATGAAAAAAGAGAGAAGACCAGGGTTATGATGGCCAAGATCATTCTGGCTGAGGATGACGAGGATATGCGCCGGTTTCTGGTGCGGGCACTGGAGCGCGCCGGCCATACCGTCGTCTCCTTCGGCGAGGGCGCCAGCGCCTTCGAGGAGATCAAGCAGAGCTCTTATGACCTGCTTCTGACCGACATCGTCATGCCCGAGATGGACGGTATCGAGCTGGCGCGCCGCGCGGCCGAGCTCGATCCCACGCTCAAGATCATGTTCATCACCGGCTTTGCCGCAGTGGCGCTGCATCCCGATTCACGCGCCCCCAAGGACGCCAAGGTGCTCTCCAAGCCCTTCCATCTGCGCGAGCTCGTCGCCGAGGTCGACCGGATGATGGCGGCGTGAGAGCCGCTGGTTAAGGGCCGCCCTGTTTCAGGCGAATGAAGTAGTCGTCTCGGCCGATCTGTCCGCCCTTCATGGCGATCTCCAGTCCGGCATAGGCCGGATCAGCGCTATGCGCGAGGCAAACCGGCGAGCCGGGCGATTCAGGCAACGGCAAACGCGGCGTCAGCGCATGGATGTCGAGCTCTCCCAGCGCGTGGCTCGATGAATCGCCGCCCGCCAGGATGAGGCGCGTGAGCCTGTGCCGGCGCACGAGCTCACCGGCAATTTTTCCCAGAGCCCGGCCGAGGCGACGGCGTCCATCCGGTATCCTATCCAGCTCATGTCCCTTATCCGATGCGCTGCCCATTGCGGTATGGATCAGAACGCTCTCGCCGCCCGCGAGCGCATGTGAGGCTCTGTTGGTAAGCTGCGCACTCTCCTCCACTTCCTGTCTCGCCAATTTCAACGGATCTGCGGTGATCCCGGTGAAGCCATTGGCGCAAGCCAGGCGGATCTGCCGTTCCGTCGTCGGGGATACGCTGCCTGATACCGCAAGACAACGCTCGACCGGATCGAGCGGCGCAAAATCCGCCGTGCCGGCAATCTCGCCGTTCCGCGCCAGAACCTGAACGAGCGCATATTCGACCCCTGAAGAGCCGACGATGAATGGTTTTGCCTCGCCGGGAAGCGCTAGAAGGCGCTCACCGGCCTCCATCTGCGTCGCCGCATCGAAGACATCGATCAGGTGAATGCCCGGCTCACGCAAATCCCCTGAAGCCAGGTGAACCGGTTGCGCGGTCTGCTTGGCCAGGTGAAGGCGCAGATCGGCTTCATCCATCGGCGTGACCGGGTGCCGGCTCATCACCGGGTGCCGGTCGATCCGCCAGACGTCGCCGCCATATCTGGCAAAGAGATGGCCGGCGAAAGTGTAGCGCCCCAGCTGCGGCGCTCCCACGACGAGCGGCACCGCCGGCTGGCCGAACACGCTTTGGGCGATCTCGATCGCGCGTCCGATGCTGCCGACCCTGGGACTCGAATCGAAAGTCGAGCACACTTTGTAATGGCACAATCTCGCGCCGAGCGACCGCAGCCATTCGAAGACCTGCGGCAGATGTTCATTCATCCATTGCGGCGGCTGGCTGCGGCTGGTGCCGGCAAGACCGATGGCCGGGTAGTCCGCAAAAGGCGCGAACTGCTCTTGTGTCGGAAGGCGTGTGAACAGGACCGTGTTGATCCCATTGGAGGCGAGCGCCTCCATCACATCGGTCGAGCCGGTGAAATCATCGCCGTAATAGGAGAGCAGCAGGCTCATGCGCCCTTGCCGTCGGCGAATTTGGCCAGCGACTGGGCGAGATCCGGATGATCCTTCGCATAAATTTCAAGCGGAATGCCGGCGACCGCCGCTTCCCAGGCCTGCGTCACGGCGCGCACGCCTGCCGCAGGCCCGCCGGGATGGGAAACGATGCCGCCACCACACAGATACAGGAGATCCTGGCTGCGCCCGGTGCGCCGATAGGTCTCCGGCGCCTGGCCGCCCCATTGGCCGGAGCACACGACCGGCAGCGGGCAGTCATCTTCCGCGAACAAGGGCGACGTCACCGCCTTGAAGGAAGCGACAAAGCTCTCATCGGGCTCCCAGTATTTGGCGCCGATGCCGTTGATCTGGAACTGATCGATGCCGAGAAGCCGCCAGAACTGCTGATAGACCTTGAAGTCCATGCCGAGACCAGGATGGCGCGTGAGGATGTCCCAGCCATTGCGATGCGCATGCAGCACCAGGCCGCTTCGTTTGCGCAGGAACAGCATGGCGCCCATGCCGATGGAATTGATGTTGATGACGGCGCAATTGCCGCCCGCTTTGACGACCAGATCGTGATTGCGCATCATCTCGTCGGGATCGGCGGCCGAAATGCCCCAGGCATACATGCATTTCCGGCCCGTCTTCTGCTCGCGCTCGAGAATGATCGGCATGATCGCCTTCACCCGCTCGGCCAGCGGCGAATAGGCGGGCGACATCAGCTTCTCGTCGTCCTTGACGAAATCGACGCCGGCATCGACCACATCGCGCACCAGCTCCGCCGTCTCATGCGGACGCAAGCCCAGAGCCGGCTTGACGATCGTGCCGATGATGGGCCGGCCGGACACGCCGGTGAGCCGGCGGCTGCCGGCGACACCGAATTGCGGCCCCGGATAGGCGCCGCGAAAGGCCTCCGGCAAATGCATGTCGACCACGCGGATGCCGCTGAACCCCCTGATCGCATAGACGCCGCCGATCGCGATGGTCGTCAGGGCGGCAAGATCGGTGCCGATGGCATCGAACGGGAAATCGATGTCGACATCGGCGCGTTTGAAGGGCCCGCTTTCACCGGCGGGGATGGAGGGAGCGGGAAACGGCTCGAGGGGGCGGATATCGGCCACCCGTGCCGCCACGCGGTTCTTCAGTTCCTCGGTCTCGCCCGGCAGGTCGATGAAGGTGCCCGTCGACTGGTCGCTAGCGATCTTGGCCGCCAGCTTCTCGATGCTGCCGGCCGTCTCGATGCGATAAGTTAATCGAATTACATCTTTAGAGCTCTGGTGCATGAGAGGCCAACTGGTATAATGACACAATGAGTTGAGTCCACAAGCCGATTGGCGAGCCCATGCAGACCGACCGCATTGTCAAACGCAAGCTTTCCGACGAAGTGCTTGAGCGTCTCAAGCGCCTGATCATCGAAGGCGGCATGAAGCCGGGCGATGAGATGCCCTCCGAGCGCGAATTGATGGAGCGCTTTGGCGTCGGGCGCCCCGCCATTCGCGAGGCCATGCAGCTTCTGGGCAATATGGGCCTTGTCGCCATCAGCCATGGCGAGCGCGCCCGCGTTCTCGAATTGACGCCCCTGTCGATCATCCGCCAGGTGGACCAGAGCGCTCACATCATGCTGTCGCGCTCGCCCGATTCGCTCGAGAATCTGAAGAACGCCCGGTTGTTCTTCGAGCGCGGCATGGTGCGCGAGGCGGCGAAGAAGGCGACGAAGAAGCAGATTGCCGAATTGCGCCAGACGCTCGCCGAGCAGAAGGGCCTGCTCGGCAAGGCGGATCTCTTCATCGCCGCCGACATGCGTTTCCACACCCAGATCGCGGCCATTTCCGGCAACCCGATCTTTGTCGGTGTCAGCGAGGCGCTGCTGGGGTGGCTCAAGGTCTATCATACCGAGCTTCTGATCTGGTCCGGCAAGGAGAAATACACCCTTGCCGAGCATGAGGACATCATCGAGCACCTTGCAGCACGCGACGCCGATGGTGCCGAGAAAGCCATGGTGAAGCATCTCGAACGCTCGCGAAATCTTTATTCCCTGTCGAATTGAGCTCATCACCGCAACAGGCCAGGCACGGACACCGTCCCGCCCGTTCTGGCGCTCGCATAGACGGCTTCGACCAGCGCCAATGTCTGGAGATTGTCCCGGCCGGACGTGTCGGGTTCCCTGCCCGCCCGCAGGCAGTCCGCCCAATGCCGCTGGATGAGCAGCACGCTTTCCTGGATATTATGCCAGGGCCGCGACGCCCAGGGCAGAAGCGCCGGCGAGACATCTTCGCGCCTGGTGCCTTTGCGGCTTGTCACCACCAGCTCATAGCCGCGATTGAGCCTTATGGTCCCCTCGCTGCCATCGATCTCGATCAGCGTTTCCGGAAAGGGTTCGGTCTCCAGGAGAGTGGCATAGGAGCAATCGACGACCGAAGCCACATCATTACCGTGGTTCAGGAGCGCCGTCGCCACATCCTCGCCCTTGATCTTAGGATTCACCCGCGCGATCCGTGCCGAAACATCCTGCGCATCGCCGAGCAGGAATCGCGCCACATCGAGCGCATGGATGCCGAGATCCTCGACAATGAACCGCTCGCCTTCCGCCAGATAGGGCTGGCCGGAAAACACGTCATAGGCCGAGCGGAAGGAAACGCGCCCCCAGAAGGGCTTGCCGATCAGGCCTTCATCGATCGCCCGCTTCACCTTCAGGATCGGCGACTGCCAGCGGAAATTCTCATGCACCATGAGCGGCACTTGCGCTTGTCCGCAGGCTTCGACCATGGCCTTGGCATCACCGAGCGTCCGCGCAAAGGGCTTCTGGCAGATGACCGGAATGCGCAAGCTCGCCGCCAATTCGACCAGGGCCCGATGGCTTTCGACCGTCGTGGCGATATCGACGAAATCCGGCCTTTCGGCCGCCAGCATCTCGCGCGCATCATTATAGCGCGCCGTGATGCCGAACTGCTCACCGACAAGCTTCAGCCGCTCCGGATTGCGGTCGCACAGGGAAACGATGGCGACGCCCGGCACATCCTTCCAGCCATGCAGCTGGTTCACGGCAAAGA
Organism: Taklimakanibacter lacteus; assembly: GCA_003576695.1. Taxonomy (GTDB): domain Bacteria; phylum Pseudomonadota; class Alphaproteobacteria; order Rhizobiales; family Aestuariivirgaceae; genus Taklimakanibacter; species Taklimakanibacter lacteus. Next base: position 106,321 of record QOZQ01000011.1, on the reverse strand, counting down.
AGCCGCAGCCGATGAGGGCGCCGCGCAGCTCCTTCATCTCAGCCCGCTTTCGCCATCTGCATGAGCGTCACCCGCTGCTGCAGGCGGCGCTGCGCCTGGTCGACGACCACCGCGAAGATGATGACCATGCCCTTGATGACCATTTGCCAGAAGGAGCTCACCCCCATCATCACGAGACCGTCGGACAGGACACCGATCACGAAGGCGCCGACGATCGTACCGACGATCGTGCCGCGCCCGCCCGACATCGACGTGCCGCCCAGCACGGCGGCGGCAATGGCATTGAGCTCGAAGCTTTCGCCGGTCGCCGGATGCGACGCCATGAGCTCGGAGGAGATGATCAGCCCGACGATTGCCGCGCAGAAGCCTGAGAACATATAGACGAACATCTTGACGCGGTTGATCCGCACCCCCGACATCCGCGCCGCCCGCTCATTGCCGCCGACGGCGAAGATATGGCGGCCGAGCGGCGTGTAGCGCGCCAGATAGGCGGCCGCGAGAGCGACGACCAGCAGGAGCCAGATCGAGACCGGCAGGCCCAGTATGCGCCCTGCCCCCAGCCAGCCGAAGCCGGTCGTGCCCAGTTCCGCCTTGCCGACGAGATTGGGGAAAGTGCCGCCATCAGAGACGAGCAGCGCGACGCCGCGGGCGACATAGAGCGTGCCGAGGGTCGCGATGAAGGGCGCCACATTGAGCCTTGTGATCAGCAGTCCATTGATGGCGCCGATGAACACCCCGACCCCCAGGGTGATGAGGACAACCTCGAAGACGTTGAAATAGACGGTGTAGCCGATCGGCAGCTCTATGCCATGGAGCAGAAGGCCGCCCGCCGTCATGCCGCAGAGCCCGACGATCGAACCGACCGAGAGGTCGATGCCCCCGGTGACGATGACGAAGGTCATGCCCATGGCGAGGAAGGCGTTCAATGCCACATGCTTCGACATCAGGATGAAATTCGCCGTCGACAGGAAATTGGGCGCGGCGACGGAGAAGAACATCAGCACGGCGAAGAGCGCGATGAAGGTCCTGAGCTTCATGAGATTGAGGACGACCGCGCCGCGATCCAGACTAGCCATGTTTCAAGCTCCCATTGCCGCTTTGTGCGGTCCGTGGCCCCGCGCCGCGGCGGACACGATGTCGGTTTCCGTGAGTTCGCTGCGATCGCGCACCGCGATCAGCTTTCCGTTGCTCATCACCGCGATGCGGTCGGACAGCGCCATCACCTCGTCGAGATCGGAGGTGACGAAGATGATTCCGATGCCTTCCGCGGCGAGCCGGCGCATGGTGCGGAACACATCCGCCTTGGCGCCGATATCTATGCCGCGGCTCGGCTCATCCATCAAAAGCAGCCGCGGATGCGTCATCAGCGCCTTGCCGATCACCACCTTCTGCTGATTGCCGCCCGACAGCGAGCTCACCTCGAAGGCCGGATCCGCGACCTTGATGGAAAGGCTCGCAATGGCCGACCGCACTTCCTTGTCTTCCACCTTGCCGTCGATGAAGAACGGGCTCGCGATGCGCCTGAGGCTCGACAAGGTCAGGTTGGCGGCGATGGAGAGGATCGACACCAGCCCGTCGCGCTGGCGGTCCTCGGGGATGAGCGCAATGCCGCCGGCGATGCGCCCGGCAGTGTCCTTCCCCTGCGCTTCCTTGCCGCCGATGAATATCCTGCCGGTCGCATGGGCGTGGCGGCCGATGATGCAGTCGAGAAGCTCGCTGCGCCCCGCCCCCATCAGCCCATAGATGCCGAGAATCTCGCCGCTCCTGACGGCAAGCGAAACATGGTCGACGGCCAGCCCGCCGGTGAGCCGCGGCAAGCTGATCTCCTCGCAGCGGAACACCTCATCCCCGATCACATGCTCGGCCGATTTGGCGAAATCCTTGGCGTCCGAACCGATCATCTGGCGGACGATCCACTTGGTGTCGACATTCTTCATCACCTCATGGCCGGTGATGCGGCCATCGCGCAGGACGGTGATGTAGTCCCCGATGCGGATCAGCTCCTCGAGACGGTGCGAGATATAGACGATCGCGACGCCGCGCGCCTTGAGATCGGCAATGACGCGGAACAGGATCTCGACTTCGGCGGCGCTGAGCGCCGATGTCGGTTCATCGAAGATGATGATCTTGGAATCGAGCGACACCGCCTTGGCGATTTCCACCAGCTGCTGCTGGCCGATCATCAGGTCCTCGACGAGCGAATCCGCCTTGATGCCCGCCTGCAGCCTGTCGAGATAGGCTGTGGCGCGCCTGATCTGCGCTGCATGGTCGATGCCCCTGGGCCAGGAGGTGACCTCGCGCGTGATGAAGATGTTCTCGGCCACGGAAAGATTGCCGAGCAGGTTCAGCTCCTGGAACACCATCGAGATGCCGAGCGCATTGGCGGCTTCCACCGAAGGGATGGTGACGGGCTGGCCCTCGAGAAGGATGCGGCCGAGGGTCGGTTGCTCGACCCCGGCAATGATCTTCATGAGCGTCGACTTGCCGGCGCCATTCTCGCCGACCAGCACATTGACGGCGCCGCGCCTGATGTCGAGCGAGGCCTGCTTGACGGCAACCGTGCCGGAATAGACCTTGGTGATGTCTTCCAGCCTCAGGATGACATCGTCCCTGGCGCTGTCACCCGCGACCGTCATTTCAGCTCGATCTTCGCCGGCGTGACGAGCGGCAGGTCCTTGCCGTTTTCGACCGGAAAGGCGCCCAGCACCGAGACAGTCTTGCCCACCAGCTGGTCGCGCGGCAGCTTCGAGGTCAGGGTCTTGTCGACATGCAGGTTGAACGCCTTGCCGAACTGCGCGAAGTCGATCTGGTTGGTGAACTGGTTGAAGGACACGAAGTCGAGGCTGTCGCGCAAGGAAGTGCCGCGCATCACCGGACCGATCTGCACCCGGGCATCGGCGCTGCCATTGCCGTCGGCATCGACATCGATGGAGCCGGCGCGCGATTCCGTATTGGCGGCGACGATCTTGCCTTCCAGCCGGACGATCACCGTCCAGGGCGAGGAGGCCTGCTTTTCCTTGTTGCCATAGGTGGCCCCCGCCGCTTCGGCATTGGTGCGCACCGCTTCGCTCACCGTCTTGAAATCGCCCGCCTTGGCTTCGAGATAGGGCAGCACCTTGGCATCCCACATCTCGGCAACCTGCTGCTCGGGCGCAGTGGCGCCCGATCCGCCGGCGTCACCGCCTTTTTTCTCGGTTACCACGAATTTGCAGCCCGCCAGCAGCACGGTACATGCGAGGATGATGAGTCTGGTGCGCTTCATGGGATCTCGAGAAACAAAGCAACGGGATGGACCGGAGTAGCCGGTCCATCCCGCCAAGTCTCAGGGAGTATTACTTCAAGGCGAAGGTTTCGAGCGACTTGGCGTTCTCGCCGTTGATGAGGACGCAGTCCATCAGCTGCTTCTCCTGCGCCGGCGCCTTCTTGGTGGTGATATAGTCATGCGCCTGCACCACCGCATTCTGCGCCTGCGCATAAGCAGGCTGCAGGACCGTGGCCTTGATGCCGCCTGACAGGATCGAGTCGCGCACGTCGTTCGAGCCGTCAAATCCCACCACGATCACATCTTTCTTGCCGGCCGCCTGGAGTGCCGCGATGGCGCCCATGGCCATCGTGTCATTGCCCGAGATCACGCCCTTGATGTCGGGATTGGCCTGCAGGATGGTCTCCATCTTGTCGAAGGCTTCCTTCTGGCTCCAATTGGCGGATTGCTGCGCCACCATCTTCATGTCGGGATAGGCATCGATCGTGTCATGATAGCCCTTGGAGCGGATGCCGGCATTGGTGTCGGACTCCTTGCCGACCAGCTCCACATAGGTGCCCTTCTCGCCCATCAGCTTGACGAATTCGGCGGCGCCGAGCTGGGCGCCCTGATAGTTGTTGGACACGATCTGCGCCACCGCGACCCCGGTGGCGTTGATTTCGCGGTCGATCAGGAAGGACGGAATGCCCGCATCCTTGGCCTTCTGGACGGCGGCGACCGAGGCATCGGCGCCGGCATTGTCGAGGATGATGGCCTTGGCGCCGCGCCCGATGGCGGTGTCGATCAGCTCGGACTGCTTGTTGGCGTCATCGTCATGGCTGGCGACGAGCACTTCATAGCCGAGCTCCTTGGCTTTCGCTTCGGCACCTTGCGCTTCCGCCTTGAAGAAGGGGTTGTCATGCGAGGGCGTGATGATGGCGATCAGGTCGGCGGCCCGCGCGGAAAGCGCCGTCGAGAAGGCGAGCATGCCTCCCATGGCGGCAATCACCAGGCGGCGTGAGAATTTCGACATAGTTTCCTCCCTTTGGTTGAACGTTCTGCTTCAGGTTATCCGCTCTATGCTGGCGGCGATCTCGTCCATCTCGAAGATGCGTTTCCAGTCGTCGCGCATCAGCACCGGCTTGCCGAACTCGATCGCCTTGTTGCAGGCATCCGAGAACACCCCTTGCGTTTCCTCGAAGATGACGGCGCCCAGCACATTCATGTGGCCCAGGAGAAAGTCGCGCGCCGCCTCGCGCGGCACGCCGCGGCGGGCAACTTCGTCGAGCGCCTCGCGCATCACATCGAGAAGCGAGGCGCACAGAGTCTCCGATAGGCCCGGCTCGAGGATCGCCATCTGCTCGACCGTCACGCGGTGCGAGCGCATGACCGGCGCCCAAATGGTCTTCGCCACTGCTTCGCCGCGGGCATAGTCGCTCTCCGGCCCCTGCATGAGGGCCGAGACGATATGCTGCTTCGCGGCGATGCCGCCGAAGAAATCGCGCTTGGCCGCGGGCTCGGTCTCGTCATTGAAGATCGGCGGATGGCAGGGATGGGTGACGAAATAGCTGATGTCGGAGCGTTCGGGCAGATGGCCGGCGAAGGGTGCGGCCGCATCGAGGATGACGACGAGCGTGCCCGGGCCCAGCCTGTCGACGATGCCCCTGGCGACCTTGCCGATGACGGTGTCCGGCACGGCGAGCACCACGATATCGGCGCCCTTGATCGCCTCGTCCGGCGTCCAGCAGTCGACGCCGAAGCGTTCCTTGAGCCGCGCCTTGCCGGCCTCGCTCACCTCGACATGGCGCACCTTGTAGCTGGACTTCGCCAGGTTCTGCGACAGGCGCTGCCCCATTTTTCCGCCCGCGCCAAAAAGAGCGATCGTCGACATCTCATCCACCTCTTGTCGGGGATGGGCATATCAGCTACTGGTATAATGAGTCAATAAGTATGTCATCAGCAATGCACAAGAAGAAGATTCCCTGGATCGGCACGGGCTGGAAGATGAACAAGCTCGGCGCCGAGGCGGCCGGCTATGCGGCGAGCCTGGCCGCGGCGCCGGCCGACACATTCGAGGAGGCGAAGGTCTTCGTCCTTCCGCCCTTCCCCTATATCCGCGACGTCGCCCGGATACTGGCCGGGACTTCCGTTTCGGTCGGCGGGCAGAATATGCATTGGAACGATGCGGGCGCCTGGACCGGGGAAATATCAGGCCCGATGCTGAGGGATTGCGGCGCGGCGCTGGTCGAGATCGGCCACAGCGAGAGGCGCATGCATTTCAACGAGACCGACGAAGCCGTCGCCCTCAAGGTCGCCGCCGCGATCCGGCACGGGCTCCTGGCGCTGGTCTGCATTGGCGACACGAAGGAGGAGTTTGCGGCAGGCGGGACGGCGGACGCACTCGAGCGCCAGACGCGTGCTTTGTTCAGCCAGGTACCGGCCTCCGCCAGCGCGAATATAGTGATTGCCTATGAGCCGGTCTGGTCGATCGGCGAAGGCGGCACGCCGGCGGAGCCCCGGTTCGCCAACCAACAGCACGCGCATATCAAACAGGTAGCGCGCGACATTTGCGGGCTGGACGTGCCGGTGCTCTATGGCGGCAGCGTCAATCTCGACAACTGCCGGGCGCTCATTGCTGAGCCCGAGATCGACGGCCTGTTCATCGGCCGCGCTGCCTGGCAGGTCTCGGGCTTTCTCGACATCATCCGGGCAGTGAAGGAGACGGTGCGGGAAAGGCAGCCGGAGCAGGCGTTATAGGATTAAAAGCTTACGCCAACCGCAGGCAATCATTGAGCCCACCGAAAGCTTGCAATCAAATCGTCTTCCCGATATACCGGCCCCGCTTCAGGCAAATGGTGTGGGCGGTTAGCTCAGCGGTAGAGCACCACGTTGACATCGTGGGGGTCACATGTTCGATCCATGTACCGCCCACCATTTTCTCCCGGATCCCAAATAGTTGACAGAGGCAGTCGCCGTGACATTTGCCACGGCGCGTTGTTGACTAACCCGGATTGGTGCCGGCCCGCTTGCAATTGGGTGGCACGCCCCTGAAGCCCTCAGGGCACAGCCGGCGGGGCGGAATCACGCGCTGGCAATTAGGCGGCACGCCTCTGAAGCCCTCGGGGCACAGCTTCCGCGGCGGGATCACGCGCTTGCAGTTGGGCGGCGTGCCCCGGAAGCCCTCCGGGCATTTGCGCGGCTCGATGATGATGCGCTTGCAATTGCCAGGCTCGCCGGCTGTGCCGCGCTTGCAGCGGCAGTTTGGATATTTGCCGACCGAGTCCGCCGGACATTTCCTGGGCTCGACGATGCGCTTGCAATTGCCGGGCTCACCGACCGTGCCGCGCTTGCAGCGGCAGTTCGGGTACTTGCCGACCGAGTCCGCCGGGCATGTCTTCGGCTCTTCGGCCACGCAGCGCTTGCCGTTCCACTTGAGCGGATAGGCGCAGCGGCACGCGCCGTCGATCCACCGCTGGTTCGCCGGGCAGTCGATCTTGCGGCAATCGGGATACTTGCCCCTGGTGCCCGCCGGGCAGCTCTTCGGTTCCGATGTCGGGATCCGGCACTTGCCATCGATGAACCGCGTCCCCTTCGGGCACTGGCACTCGCCATCGACGCGCTCCATGCCGCCCCTGCAGCGCTCGGGCACATCGATCTCGCGGCAATCGGGATACTTGCCTACTGTGTTCTCCGGACATACTTCCGGCGTCTTCACCTTGACGCGGCTGCAGCGTTCGCCATTCCAGCGCGAATTGGGCGGGCAGCATTTGCCGGCGATCGGCGTGCGCGACCAGCCTTGCGGGCAGCTTTGCGATGCCGGCGGCGTCGTCAGCCCAAGCCCGCAGAAGGTCGTGCCATGCAATTCGAACGGCGCGAACTTGGCTTCGGCGAAGGCAGTGTCGTCGCCTGCATTCGTATTCTTCGGGCTGCCACCGGCGGGCCTGGTGATCTCGGCCTTGTTCTTGTAGCCGCATTTCACCTGCGAGCCGGAGGGCGCGACGAAACTGTTCGGCGCCTCGATCTCAAGCTCGAGCACGACGTTCTCGCCCGGATCAAGCTCGACTTCCGGGTGCTTGCAGATTCCCTGCTCCGGATGACCGAGCGCGGACTGGCCTTCGCAGACCCACGGATCCGACCAGCTGCCATTCGACGGCTCGACGATGGCGCCATCGAACAGCGTATCGCGCAGCTCGATCGGCGCCTTGTAGACGCCTGGTCCCTCATTGGTGACCGTGATGGTGAATTTCGTGTTCTGTCCGCTCGCGGTAGCCTGGCTGGCACCGGCCGCCTTGCTGATCGAGAGATTGCTCTCCTGACCTTCGGGCGCCGTGAGCGGCGGTTGCTCGGGCCCACCCATGGCCGCGGCGACGCAGATGAGCGGGCTCCCGTCCAGCGGGAATACCGGCGAAAGCTGCGCTTTGGCCGAGCTCGTATCGTCTGCCGCGAAGAAGTTGTCGGGCGTTCCACCTGGCGCCTTGATGATCTTCGCGTTGTTGGTGATCTCGCACTTCGCCAGTGGCGCCACGGGAACCTTGACGGTGACCGGAATTTCGACCTTGCCCAGATGCGCAAGGTTGGGATTGTTGCTGCTGCACTGGTAAAGGTTGAGGAACGGTCCCCCGCAATTCCAGCCGGCGGGCGGCTGGAACGTTACCGTCGCGCCGGCGGGCGAGCCGAAGGGCAAGGCGTCGACGAACTGGATCGGGGCCTTGTAGTCCGCGCCGAAATTCTGCACCGCGACCTTGAACTTGCACTCCCAATTGCCGCCGGAGACCGGGCACGGCTCGGCCGGGCCGGTTTTCTTGAGCTTGAGATTGGAAAGGCAGATGCCCTGCGCAAGCGCTGCGCCGAGTTGCGCTTTGGCCGAGCTCGTATCATCCCCGGCGAAGGAGTTGAGCAATGTGCCGCCCGGAGCCTTCGAGATCACGACATTGTTCGTGACCTCGCATTTCGCCACGGGGGCGACGGGAATCTTCACCGTCGCCGTGAATTCGGCCTTGCCCTTATGCGCCAGGTTGGGGTTGTTGCTGCTGCACTGATAGAGAGTCGGGAAGAGGACCGGGCCGCCGCAGTTCCAGCCGGCCGGCGCCTGGAACGCGATGGTGGCGCCGGCGGGTGTGCCGAACGGCAAGGCATCGAAGAACTGGATCGGGCTCGTGTAAGCCTGGCCGAAGTTCTGCACCGTGATCTTGTACGGGCACATCCAGTTGCCGAAGATCACGGGGCACTCGCCGTCCGGCTTCTTCTTCGTGATCTTGAGATTGCTCATGGCATCCAGATTCGGGCATTGCGCGAGCTCACCCGGCAGGATCATCGTGGCATCGGCCTCATCGTCGGTGGCGTCGGTATTCTGGTTGCTGCCGCCCGCAGCCTCGACGATCTTCGCCTTGTTCTCGGCCTTGCAGCTCAACGGCCCGGCAAGGTTCTTGGGAACCTTCACAATGGCGTTCAGATTCACCGCCTGATTGGGCAGGAGCACGAGCGGACCGCGCTCGCAGCTATAGGTCGGCGCAGGACCGGCGCAGTTCCACGCGGCCGGCGAGAAGCTTGCGGTCGCGCCCGCCGGGATGGTGTCCTCGACCTTGACCGGCCCATTGTAGATGCCGGCGCCGATATTGCGCACCACGACGACATACTTGCACTCGAAGAAGGGACCCTTGTCGGTGCAGAGATCGGCAACCGGATTTTTCCAGATCTTCAGATTGGTCGTCTCGCCGGCGGGCGGCGGGCAGTGCGGGGCCGGGATCGTCGCCGTTGCCAGATCGAAATCATCCGCAGGATCGATGTCGCCGAGGCCCGGCGGCCAGACGAGGCCGGCAAGGTTGTCCAGATGGCAGACGGGCGCCGCCACGGCGAGATCGACGGTGACATGGAGATCGATGCTTTCGCCGGGGAAAAGCCCTGCCGGAGCATAGGTGCATTGCTGCTCGGAAGGCGAGAGCGGGATGCAGAACCAGGGCGGCGCGTTGGTGACTGTCATCACCGCGCCCGCCGGCGCCGCCGGCAGCTTGTCGTTGACGACGATCGGACCGAAATAGGCATCGGGCCCCTCATTCGTTACCCGGATCACATAATCGCACAGGAAGCCGAGCCCGCCCGCGACGCACGCGTCAGGCACCGTCTTCTTGTCGAGGCGCAGATTGTAGGTCCAGTCCGGCGTGCCGACCGGCGGCGTATCCTCCGGCTGCCAGCCATCCGGCGGAATTTCGCCCGGCGGAACATATAACGGCGGCACAAAATCGGGCGGCAGGTCGGCCACGGGTGAATAGGTGTCGATGCCCGCCCGCTCTTCGCAGGGCTGCCAGATTTCGACATCACCGACATGGCCCTGCTGGCGCGGATCGCCACTGCGGCCGTCATAACCGACGAAATAGGATTTCGCCGGCGGTTCATTGTCTGGCCGCGTCAGCGCGCGGTCACTGCCCTGCAGGCCATGGGTGACGGGATTGTCGAGCAAGGAGTCACCCGACATCCAGACCGTCATGTCGCAAGCGCCGGGCCGGATCGCTCCAGCCTGGTCGTAGCCATAGCCCAGCGCCACGCCGCCTGACGTGTTGCGATGATCGGGCGGGAAGCCGACAGCATACTCGTCAGGTATAGGCACCCAGATTCCGGGCGTCACTTCGTCGTCCGGTATTTCCCGCGCGAAGCGGAACACCACCGACTGCTTTGTATCGGCGAACACGGAATAGTCGTAGCTGCCTTTGATGCCGCCGCGCTGGGCGACATACAGGTGATCCTGAGTGTCGAAGGCGATGTCGGAAATCGGATGATTGCCGGGCGTTCCCGAGACCTCGATCTCGCGGCGCGGATCGGCGCCGAAAGTGCCGTCGAGATTGATCGACACGGACCAGATTTCAGGACCGGCAAAGGGCGCATAATAGAGGCGCCCTGCCCTGAGGCCGAGGCCCCAGACGCGCCGTTCTGGTGCGGTGAAGCCCCAGGTGGAAGAATCTTCGCTGTCGAAAGCCGGCGCCTTGATATCCATGGCGACGCCGTCATCGGCGACGGCGGGAAGGCCGGCGGCCGGCCGCCCCATCAGGCCATGATCGAACGTGTCGATCAATGTCCCCGCCGCGTCCAGGCGATGGATCAATCCCGTGTCGAGATCGGAGACGAAGAACTGCCGTGTTGCCCGGTCGAAGACAATGTCGCCCAGACCAGGGCCGCTATTGCCGGGAATCGTCGCGAAGAGCGAGACCGCACCGGTCATCCCGTCGATTTTGTAGATCGAGCCAGGTCCACCGCCCTTGTCGAGACCGAATTGCCCCGCCATCCATTGCGCGTCGGGCTGGCCCTTCTTCACCCGCTCGGGCCGTCCGTCGCCATCGGAATCGGGCGCCACGATCTGCAGCCCGAACGCCGAGGTCGCGCCGAGATAAATGTTGGGCGACACTCCGGGAAGGAAGCTGTCATCGAGCGCGACGGCGAATAGCTGGCCGACATCGCGCGCTTTCACGCTGAGAACGGGAGGCGCCGTGACGAGCTGGCCCTGGGGCGGCGCGCCCGGCTCGAGCTTCAGGATCTGCGCCGACGCGCCATCGGGATCGATGAAGGTTTCATCCAGCGCATTGCCGGCGGCGGGCGGCGGATCGGCAGGTTTCGTCCCCGAGAAACCGGTGACCACCGCTTCGCCGCGCGTGAGGATGGCATTGTCCTGGGCGTCGGCCGCAGATGTTGCGAATGCCGCCAAGAGGACAAGAAGCAAGCCCAGGTATCGCATGCACGATCTCCCACGGTTGCAACACCTGCCCAATAGACCACTACCCATACGTAAGCAATGATGAACCTTGAATGAACGCGGATTCATTCCCCGCTCGATCATCCTGGGGAATGATCCCAACCAATTGATTCATCATACATATTGATTCCCCTCGCCACGAACCGCTAAACAATCCCCTTCTTCATCTCATATCGGGGAAGTCGCATGATCATCGTCACCGGCGGAAGCGGCAAGGTCGGGCGCGCCTGCGTCAAGGACCTCATGGAGCATGGCTACAAGGTCGCCTCCATCGATATGGCGCGGCCGGCGGGGCTTTCGAATCCGCCAAAGCCGACCGATGTCAATTTCACCCGCGCCGACATCACCGATTTCGGCGCGGTCATGGCCGCCTTCTCCGGCATCAATACGCGTGTCGAGGAACAGGTGACGGGCATTGTTCATCTGGGCGCCATCGCTTCGCCCGGAGAGGCGCCCGATCATGTCATCTTCGATGTGAACATGATCTCGACCTACAATGTCTTCGAAGCGGCGCGCCGCCTCAAGATCCGCAATGTCGTCTGGGCCTCGAGCGAGACCGTCTATGGCATCCCCTATCCCGGTGGGCCGCAATATGTCCCGGTCGATGAGGAGATCGAATTGCCGCAATGGTCCTATTCGCTCTCCAAGCTCCTCGGCGAGAAGATGGCCGAGCAGTTCGCCCGCTGGGATGACGGGACCAAGATCATCGGACTGCGTTTCTCCAACGTCCAGGAGCCGCAGGACTATGCGAAATTCCCGGCCTACCAGAAGGATGCGCGCTCGCGTCATTTCAACTTGTGGACCTATATCGACGCCCGCGACGCCGCCCAGGCCATCCGCCTGTCGCTTGAATCAAAGCTGACCGGCGCCCATGTCTTCGGCATTGCCAACAACGATTCCGTCATGACGCAGTCGAATGATGAGCTGCTCGACGAGGTGTTTCCCGGCACTAAACGCAAGCGTCCGTTGCAGCCGCATGAATCGCTGATCTCGATCGAGAAGGCCAGGCGCGTGCTGGGCTACAAGCCGGAATATGACTGGCGCAAGGCGAAATGAGATGGATGTCCCGTCCTTCAAGGAATCGCTGACGAAGCCCGAGCCGCCGCAAAGCCTGAGCTTCGCTTTGCAGGCCTTGTGGTGGGACGGCAAGGGCAACTGGGACAAGGCGCATGAATGCGCGCAGGCCCGCGACGACCAGGACGGCATGCGCGTGCATGCCTATCTCCATCGCAAGGAAGGTGACCAGTCGAATGCCGAATACTGGTATCGCCGCTGCCGCGCCACACCTTCAACCTTGAGCCTTGCCGAGGAATGGGAAGAGCTGGTCCGGTCGCTGGCCTGAGAGAACACCGCTAGTGCGGATCCTCGTCATGGCCCGCAAGGACGGCGCCGTGGATCGCCGCCTGCCAGCCGAGGCTCGCCCAGCGGATGTCGAGCGCCGGCATCCGCTCGGAGCATGGCAGGCATCGGGCGATGCGTTGCTTGAGCAGCGCGCGCGGATAGCCGCTCATCTCGATCACCCCGCCGCCGAGCAGGATGATCCGCGGCGAGAACAATGTCGCAGCCGATGCGATCGTCACGGCCTGGTGCCAGAGGATATCGTCAAGCGCCTCGGCGAGCTGCATCACACCAGCCGAAGCCTGGAACAGGTCGGCCACGGCGATCCCATGGCGCGCCGCAAGGTCGGCAAGAGTGGCGCCGGACGCATAGGCCTCGATGCGCTGCGGCGCATCCGTCAGTCGCGAGCGATAGACGGGCATATGCCCGATCTCCAGCGCCCAGCCGCCGCCGCGGAAGATGCCGGCCTTGCCGAGATAGGCCGCGCCGATCCCGGTGCCCAGATAGACCGCCAGGACTTCGCTTTCGCCCTTGACCGCGCCAGCAACACTTTCGCCGAGCAGCTGCAGCACGACATCGCGCTCGAGCCGCACCGGCAGGCCGAGTTCGGCAGTGAGCTCGGAAGCAAGCTTGATGCCTTCGAGCTCAGGCACATTGGCGGCATGCAGGACCGTGTCGAAGTCACGCCCGATGAAGCCCGGCACCGTGGCCACCACCCGGTCGGGCTTGAGCCCCGCTTCATCGGCAGTCGAGCGCAGCAAAGCCGCGAGATGCGCGACCGTCGCCCCCTGCCGCAAGCCGGTTGTCGGCCAGGTCCGCGTGAAGCCGGAAGGGTGGCCCAGATGCACGAAGCCGATCTTGACCGACGTTCCGCCGATCTCGGCAACGGCTATGGTCTCGTCGGCTGCCCGCCTCATCGGATCGACTCCAGAAATTCCTCAAGGCTTGCTTTGAAATCCCACCGGTAGGCGTCGGCGCTTTCAGCCTTGGGCGTGATCTTGCGCAATTGCGCATGGGGGATCAGGTCGGCCAGTTCTTCGGCATAGGCAAGGGGGTGTGCCAGATCCCGGCCATGGCCGATGACGAGCGTCGGCACATCGATCGCCCGCAGCTCGCTTTCCGTGACCCCCGGCCCATCGGCCGCGATGGTCTTCAGCAGCGCGCCAAACTGTTTGGCCTGGGGCCTGGCGAAAAAGCCGTGCAGGCTCGCCAGATTGTCAGGCGCATGCTGCGCAAGCTCTCGGGCGACAGCGCTCTCGGCGAAGAGACGGGAGGCTTCATCGGCGGGATGGCGCATCATCAGCTCACCCACCAGCGCATAGGGCTTCATATTGAGGGGCGCCGGCCGCGTCACCCAGGCCGGGCGCGCCAGCACCAGGGCGCGGACCTTAAAATTCCCGCGCACCGCGAGCCGTAGCACAATCGCAGCCCCCATGGAAATGCCGCCGATGATCACAGCATCGAGGGCGAGCTTGCCGGCCAGGGCAGCGAGATCATCCGCGAAGGTTGCTATCGAAAGACGTTCCGGCGGGCCGAAGCCGGAGCGCCCCTGCCCGCGGCATTCGAGCGTGATCCGCCGATATCCCGGCATGTCGGGAAAAATATCGGCAACCTGCTTCTCATCGCCGCCAAGGCCATGCTGGAAAAGGACGGGGTCGCCGGCACCGCCATCGCGATAGCAAAGCTCGACACCATCATGGGCGAAGAACGAGATCACGAATTGTGCGCTCCCGCCAGAAGGCCTGACAGAAACATCGCCACGCTTCGAGCTTCCCCCGCCGCAAGACCATGGGTGATCAGGGGGCCGTCGAAGCCCGCTCTTCGCAGGCATCGGATGAAATGCGCGAAATCGATGACGCCGCTTCCGGCAGTGGCGAAGTCGCCATTGGCGGCCCTGTCCTTGGCATGCGCCATCGCGATATCCGGGGCAAGGAGGCTGACGGCCTCTTCGATCAGGTCACGACGCTCGCCTTCCTCCGCGGTCTCGAAGAGATTGGCCGGGTCGAGCACGATCTTCAGGCACGGGCTCGCCATCTCATCGAGCAGACGGCGTGCCTGCCGGGCGCTTGAAACGACATTCGCCATTTCCGGCTCGATGCCGAGCGCGATGTCGTGGCGCTCGGCGATCGCAATGGCGGCTTTCATCTCGGCAACGAGATCCCGCCAGGCCTCAGGCTCGGCATTGCCGGGATGTCCGCGCCATTGATCGTCCGGATCGCGCGTCCCGGTGCACAGGGTGATGAGCCGCGTGCCGAGATCGGCGCAGGCGGCGGCCAGGACGTCGAGCCGCGCCAGTCCGCGCGCGCGGACCGCCCTGTCCGGATGGATCATATTATAGGTGCCCGACACCGCCGCGATGCCGACACGGGTGGCGCTGGAAGCTGTTGCGACCTCTGCGGCCATGCCGGGCTCGATCCCATCCGGCATGGAGGGCAGGCCAAGGCAGGCCATGTTGAACTGCACGGTCGAATAGCCGGCTTGCGCTGCCGCCGCGAGGGTCGGCTTCGCCCCGATCGTCTCGAAGGTCTTGGCGAATATCCCGATCTCCATCACACCGCCCCGTCGACATCGGCAAGCCGCACGGCACGGCCGCCGCTTTCGACCGAGCGCGCGATGGCGATCATGCCGCGCACCGAGGCGATGCCGTCTTCGACATCGGCACCGGTCATGGGCGCGCCCTTGAGCACGACATCGGCCAGCGCCTCGATTTGACGGCGATAGAAATGCCCATCGGCCCCGAGCACGCGCTGCGAGCTGCCATCCGCCTCGCGGAAGATATCGACATCGCTGCTCTTGTAGTACCAGGGATTATAGGTCTTCCCGAGAATGCTGCCCTTCTCGCCATAGATCTGGAAGCCTTCATGCCAGTCCATCCGCACGGCGACCGTCAGATCGAGATGGCCGACAGTGCCGTCGGCGAAGACGACGGTGATGAACCAGCAATAGGCGCCGAATCTTTCGGTGAGGCGCGCCTCGACCGTCTCGATCGGGCCGAACAGGAAACGCGCCGTATCGAGCAGATGGCTGCCATGCGCCAGCATGTAATATTGGCGGCGGTTCGCCTTGGGATCGCCCGCCGGCTTGCGCGCCTTTGCGCTGGTGATGATCGTAGGCTGGACGGCATCGGTCATCGCATAGCGATGCGTGCTGTCGCAGTACCAGCCCTTGAAGGCGAGATGCTGGCCCATTTCAGTGTCGATGAAGGCCTTGGCCGCCTGGATGCCGGCATCGAAGCGTTTCATGTGCCCGACCTGCAGGATCTTGCCGCTTTGCACCACCGAGGCGCGCAACCGCTCGACCTCCTCGATGCTGACGCCGAGCGGCTTCTCGCACAGCACATGCTTGCCGGCGGCAAGCGCCATCTCGCAGGCGCTGACATGGAAGCTGTCCGACGTCGCGACGATCACCGCATCGACCTTCGGATCGGCAAGCATCTCGCCGTAATCGGCATAGCTCTTCTCCGGCGCATAAGTCGCCGCCATTCGCTGGCGCAGGTCGTCGGCGACGTCGCAGATCGCATGGAGATCGGCATTGCGCGCCTTCACGCAGGATTCGAAATGGGCCGCCTGGGCGATCGGACCGCAGCCCAGGACGCCGATGCGCAGCCGGGTCTGGTCTTTTTGCGGCATCATGAAGTCTCCTGTGAGTCAACGCGCGGCGGCATTGCGCAGCTGGAACGGCGGATCGGCCGACAATGCGGCCTGATGAAGAAGGAACGCGGCGCCGATGGCGGGTCCATCGGGACCGCTTTGCGACAGTTCGATAGAGGGCACGGGATAGCCCTCGACCAGATAGGTCGACAGGAACGCCTTCACCTGTGTGGCGACGAACGGATAGACTTCATTGCCGGACCCCGCGAGGATGACGCGCTCCGGCTGCAAGGTGCAGATGAGCGCCGCCAGCCCGCGCGCCAGCCAGCGTCCCCAATCGCCGGCCGCCTTCACCGCGGCGGATTCACCGGCCGCGAGTGCCGCGAGGAACATGTCGAAGGTCACCGCCCGCCTGCCGATATAGGCATGGCGCGCCAATAGCGCATCCTTGCCGACATAGGTTTCGAACCGCCCCGGGCGCTGCGCGTCATGGATGAAACCTTCATCGCCAAGCGGCATGTGACCGATCTCGCCGGCGCCGCGCAGATGGCCGCGATGCAGCCGCCCGCCGCTGATGAAGCCGCCGCCGACGCCATTCTCGATCAGGACGACGAGGCTGTCGCCCGACGCCTGGTCGTCCGGGCGCCGTCGGTAGGTTTCGGCGAGCGCCACCGCATTCGCATCATTTTCCAGAAGGACCGGCATGTCCGGACCCAGCACGCGCGCGAACAGGGTTGCGAGATTGATGCGATGCCATCCGAGTATGACGGCGTGATAGGTCGTTCCATCTGCGTCGAGAAAGCCCGGAACGGCCACATTGAGGCCGGAGAGCCGGGCATCGCGCGGGAGTTGGGCGATCACCTCGTCAACCAGCGCCGCAACGATGGTAACGGCATCCTCAGGCGCGCTGCCCGCCCCGGCAAAGGGCCGCGACGCCCGGCCGCGCACCTTTCCGGCAAGATCGATCGCCACCACGATGATCCAGTTCACGCCGATATAGGCGCCGAGGAAGAAGGCGCCGTCTCCGTCGATCTCGACAAGAATTCCCGGCCTGCCGACCCGGCCTTCGCCATCCTGCTCCGCAATGGCGGTGTCGGAGCGTTCGCGCGCAAGACCTGCTTCCGCCAGCGACTGCACCAATATGCCGGTGGTCGACCGGGTCAGGCCGAGATCGCGGGCCAGTGCCGCCCGGCTCGAGGCGCCGGCGCGGAACAAGGCCGCGAGCGCTCGCGTTTCGTTGGGTCGCAATTCGGACGATTCGGGCAAAATCCTCTCCAGATTTGTAAGACAAAAATACTAAATCACTCATCTTTTGGCGTCAAAGAGCAATTCGATTGTGCATTGCAGCGAAAATAATGCGGAATCTTGACTATTGACCCATGTGCCAAAGGATGATTTGTTTTTTGAAAAAGCAAATTGATGGGAGGACGACATGGCCCTTCTGGCCCGCCTCGAGCATATCGTGAAGGATTTCGGCGCTGTCCGGGCCCTGGACAATGTTTCGCTCGACATCAATGAGGGCGAGGTCCTGGGCCTGATGGGCGACAACGGCGCTGGCAAGTCGACGCTGGTCAAGACGATCGCCGGCAACTTCCAGCCGACCTCCGGCAGCTTCCTCTTCCAGGGCCGGCCGATGAGCTTCTCAGGTCCCGCCGATGCGCGCCGCGAAGGCATCGAGGTCGTCTATCAGGATCTTGCGATCTGCGACAACCTGACGGCGGCCGCCAATGTTTTCCTCGGCCGCGAGATGATGCGCCGCCTTGGTCCCCTCAGGGTTCTCGACCATGGCGGCATGAACTCGCGGGCGGCCGAGCTTTTCCGCGAGCTCAAATCCGAAACACGGCCGGCCGATCTGGTCAACCGCATGTCGGGCGGCCAGCGCCAGGCGGTCGCCATTGCCCGCACCCGCCTCTCACGGTCCAGGATCGTGCTGATGGACGAGCCGACCGCCGCGATCAGTGTTCGTCAGGTGGCCGAGGTTCTGGCCCTCATCCGCCGCATGAAGGACCAGGGCCTGTCGGTCATCCTGATCAGCCACCGCATGCCGGATGTGTTCGAGGTCTGCGACCGCGTCGTCGTGATGCGGCGCGGACGCAAGGTGGCGGACAAGATGATCAGCCAGTCCAGTCCCGAAGAAGTCACCGGCCTCATCACTGGCGCCATCCAGTCGGCCTGAGCGCCCTGCCCGCAAATCCACCGGAGGCACGCGATGAACTCACCCAACCCGCCCAGCATGGACATCGACCTGCTCAAGGGATCTTCGCGGCCCTGGTGGAACCGTCTCCTCATGTCGCAGGAGGCCTGGGTCGCGCTCGCCATCCTCATACTGGGCCTGATCGTGTCGATGATCTCGCCCAAATTCGCGACCTCCGGCAATCTCCTCAATGTCTTCCAGAATGCCTGCTTCATCGCCATCATGGCGCTCGGCATGACGCCGGTGATCATCATCGGCGGCATCGACATCTCCGTCGGCTCGATCCTCGGCATGTGCGCGGTCACGCTGGGCGTGCTGCTCAACGCCGATGTGCCGATCGTCATCGGCATCCTCGGCGCCCTGCTGATGGGCATATTGTGCGGCACCGTGAACGGCGCGATCATCGCCTATTTCCGCCTGCCGCCCTTCATCGTGACCTTGGCCACCTTGTCGATCGGGCGCAGCCTCGCCCTCATCATCACCAACAACCAGGTGTTCTACGAGTTCGGCCAGTCCACCCAGTCGATCATCGCCATCGGCGGCGGCTATACATTCGGCCTGCCCAATGTCGTCTACGCCCTGATCGTCGGCCTCATCGTCCTGCATTTCCTGCTGACCATGACGCGCTGGGGCCGCTATCTCTTCGCCATCGGCGGCAATGAACCCGCCGCCCGCCTCGCCGGCATCCCGGTCGATCTGATCAAGATCTCGGCCTATGCCTTCAGCGGCTTCATGGTGGCGGTGACCGCCGTCTTCCTGGTCGGCTGGCTCGGCGCCGTCACCAATGCCATCGGCACCGGCTATGAGCTGCAGGTCATCGCCTCGACCGTCATCGGCGGCGCCTCGCTGACCGGCGGCACCGGCTCGGCGCTGGGCGGCGCGATCGGGGCACTTCTCGTCGAGGTCATTCGCAACGCCCTCCTGATCGCGGGCGTCAATCCCTTCTGGCAGGGCACATTCGTGGGGAGCTTCATCCTCGCGGCGGTCCTGCTCGAACGAATCCGCTCTCTGCGTCGCTGAGAACGGACAGGAACGGCAACAAACGGAGGAACCCCAGATGTCGCTACCAACCGGACTGAAAACCACAATTTCACTGGCCTGCCTGGCTTTGGGCATGACGGTGATACAGGCCAATGCCGAGGAGCGCGAATTCGCCCTCGTCTTCAAGGTTCTCAACAACGCCTTCAGCCCGCCGATCGAGCAGGGCTGCCAGGCGGCGGCCAAGGAGCTCGGCGATGTCAAATGCACCTATATCGGGCCGACCGAATATGACGAAGCCAAGCAGGTGCAGCTCGCCCAGGACATGGTGACCCGCGGCGTCGCCGGTCTCGGCGTCTCTGCCGGCAATCCCAAGGCGATGGCCCGCATCATGAAGATGGCCAAGGACAAGGGCATCCCCGTCGTCACCTTCGATACCGACGTCCTGCCCGAGGATGCGGGTCTCCGCTCGACCTATATCGGCACCGACAATTACGAGTTCGGCGTGAATCTCGCGCAGAAGGTGCTGGAGCACAAGAAGAGCGGCGGCACCGTATGCATCCAGTCGGGGGCGCCCGCTTCCGAGAATCTCAAGGCGCGCGTCCAGGGTATCCGCGACACGCTCGCCGGCTCGACGCGCGACAAGCCGGTCGAGTCTTTGACCGGCCAGAATGGCTGGACCGAGCCCGCGGGCTGCCCGGTCTACAATAATGACGACATCACACTCGCCGCCCAGCAGGTCCGCGACGTGATGACCAACAATCCGGAGCTCACCACCTTTGTCGCGGTGGGCGGCTGGGCGCAATATGCGCCGCAAGCCTACAAGCAGGCGATGGAGCCGCTGAAAGCGCGCCTCGACAGCAAGGATCTTGTCGTCGTCTTCGGCGACAATTTCGGCCCGCAACTGCCGCTCCTCGCCGAGGGCCTCAGCCACTACAATATCGGCCAGCGTCCCTATGACATGGGCTATGAGACGATCAAGTCGCTCGACAAGCTGACCAAGGGCCAGCCGGTGGAGCCCTTCATCAAGACGGGCACGGAAGTCTGCACGCCGGAGAACGCCCTGACGACCTGCGGCAAGGTCGGAAACTGAGCCCGCTCACCAAACGCTCCCCGGCTCGTCACGGAGCCGGGGCGCTTCTGCCGTGAATTGCCCTGATCTCCTGCGCCACGAGCTTTTGCAGGTGCCACAGATTGCGATCGCGGATGCCCGCTTCCGCCAGATGCACGACGGTGTTGTAGAGATAGGCGGCATTGGAGCCGAGATGGCCGCAGGCGCGCGCAATGACCTGCGCCACTTTCTCGGGCGGCAGCTTGCGCAATATGCCTTCGCCCTTGGGACCGGCCCAGAAGGTCAGCGCCTTCACCGGACCATCCTTGGTCGTGACCGTCAGCCAGCGGGCGGTCCTGAATTCATGCTCGAAGCTGATCTCGCGCCAGACGACGCCATATACCGTTTCGAACAAGTTCGTTTCCGGAACTTCCAGCAATACGCCATCGCAGCTGCCGCCATGATCCAGCGCCATCATCAAGCCGCGCTGCTCCGGCGTCGCCCGCCAGCTTTCGAGCTCGAGACAGAAGGAGCGATGCCAGCCTTTCGCCGTCCCGCGCCGGCGCGACACACTCTCGAAGGTCGGCTTCCAGATCAGCGATCCATAAGCGAAGATCCAGAACGGACCAGAGGGCCGCTGCGCCACCAGACTGTCGGAGAATATCCTGAGCTCGGCTTCGGTGAGCCAGCGCGGATCGATGCCCGGATCCGCCACCTGACGCTCGCACAGCGCCACGAGCTCCGGCGTCAACGCCATCGTCATTTGTTTCATGAACACCCCGCAGGCCCCGTTGACACACTGTCAGAGCAAAGCAAGGCTGGCAATCAGCAGTGAAAGAGCCGCCCCGCCGAAGACGGCATCGCGGCGGGCGAGCCTCGGCGCACCGACAATGGTGCGCCGCATCCCCATGCCGAGACCCCGCGCCTCCATGGCGATGGCCGCCCGTCCGGCGCGGCGAATGGCGAAAGCAAGAAGCGGGATGAACAATGTCATGAGCTCCGCCGGATGAAGGAAGGCCGATGGCGGCCTGCCCCGCTTCATCGCCCTGGCGATGCGGATCTGCCTGAGCTCGGCGGCGAGATCGGGGGTCAGCTGCAGGGCGGAGAACAGCGAATAACCGATGCGCGGCGACAATTTCCAGTCGGCCATCAGCGCCTTGATGAAGAGGCCTGGATCGGTGGTCAGCACGAAGACCGCCGAGACCAGGCCCGTGGCGATGGCCCTCAGGAAGAGCACGATGCCGGCAGAGAAGGCTTGCGATGCGAAGGGCGATTGCCGCGCCACATGCAGCGCGAAGTCGCTGTCGGCACGGAAGAGCACACTGGTCGTGAGGAAGCCGAAGCCGAACAGCGCGAAAGGGATCATCAGGCCAAGGATGAGCAGCGGCGGCTTGCGCTCGAGGACTATGAGAATGGTGACGGCGAGCAGGATGACGATGAGCTGGAAGTGCGCGTCGAAGACAAGGATGGCCGTTACCATCCAGACAAGACAGATGACGAGCTTGGGCAGCGGATGGAGATGGCTCAGCATGAAGCGAGCCAGCGCAAGACCGGGCTGATCGCCGGTTCCGCCAGGCCCGCGCGCTCCAGAAGATCGGCGTCGCCCAGAAGATCGATGGTCGGCCCATCGGCAAGGATGCGGCCGCCGGCAACGATGACGGAGCGCGCACAAAGCCGCAACGCAAGGTCCATGTCATGCGTGATGACGGCGATCGCATGTCCCCGCTGCGCCAGCGCCTCGACATGGCGCGTGACCATGCCTGCACCTCGCGCATCGAGCCCGGCGGTCGGCTCGTCAAGGACGAGAAGCGGCCATTCTCCATGTGCGGTGAGCGCCGCAAACGCCAGGCGCCGCTTCTGGCCTTGCGACAATTCGAATGGATGCCGGTCGCGCAGCTCCCAAAGGCCGAAGGACCGCAGAATCTCCTCGCTGTTCCGGATCCCGGCCGGCAGCGCCAGTGCGATCTCTTCGTTGACCGAGCCGGCAATGAACTGGTTTTCCGGATTCTGGAAGGCGATGCCACCCGCTTTGCCTTCGCGCCGGCCGGCCTTCAGCTTCAGGAGCCCGGCAAGGCTGGCGCCCAGCGTCGATTTCCCGGCGCCATTGGCGCCCAGAATGCCGAGAATCTCGCCTTCATGGACGGCAAGCGAGATATTGCGGAGCACGGTCGGGCCGAACAGCGGTGCGCAATCGGCGTTGATCAATCGCGCCACGACCTGGTCACTGCGCTTCGTCGGCCCTCGCATATGCCGCTCGGCAAAATCCCGCACGACCGCCTTGGCTTTCTCCTCGTCTTCACCGGCGAGAGGGTCGAGGCCGCCAAGCGCTTCCGTGAGCGTGAGCGGTGGTTGCGCGGCGGCGAAGCCCGCTTTCATGAGATCGCCATCGAGCCGCGCGGCAAGCGGCAGCCAGATGCCGAGTTCCTCGAGCTTCCGGCCATGCGCGCGGAAAACGGAGGCCGGCCGACCCTCGGCGATGATCGTCCCTTCAGGCCCCAGCACCACCACACGATCGACCGAGGCGACGAGCCCGTCGAGCCGGTGATCGACCAGGAACACGCTGCGATCCCTGTCGCCCTCCATCAGGAGCCTGTGCAGGCGTGCTGCGACGGCGGGGGCCAGATGCGCCGTCGGCTCATCGGCGACGAAGATGGACGCTGCTTGCGCCAGGCAGGCGGCGAGCGCCACCAGTTGCTTCTCGCCGCCCGACAAGGTCGAGCTGCGCCGCTGGCGCCAGTCTTCCGGCAGGTCGACGAGGCGCAGCGCCGCCGTCACCCTGTTGCGGATCTCCAGCTCCGGCAAAGCGCGATTCTCGAGCGCGAAGGCGATCTCGTCCTCGACCCGCATGCCGCATAAGGTCTCTTCGGCATTCTGGAAGAAACGCGCCACATCCACGGCCCAGCCGGCGGGCGGTCGCGCGCCGACCGGCTCGCCGCCGAGCCGCACATCGCCCGTGCGATCGGCCGGCACGGTATGGGGGATGAGCCCCGTCATCGTGTTGAGCAAGGTCGACTTGCCCGAGCCCGAGGGCCCGAGAAGCAGAAGTCTCTCGCCTCGCTTCAGGGCGAAGCTGACCGGCCCCACCGCATCGCGTTTTTCATAAGGATAGCGTACCGAGACATCATGCCAGGCCGCCGCCGGCAGGTCAGGCACGCGCCAGCCTCTTGTCGTGGTCGATGGCAAGGCCCGACAGCACGCCGGTCCGATAGAGCGCCTCGACGATAAGGTGACCGAGAAGCCCGCCGAGCAGCGCACCGCTGAGGCAGCGCAGCACGAACATCGCGACCAGGAGACCTGGCGCCAGCGCGCCGTAATTGAACATGATCCAGGTATAGGCGAAGGAGAACACCGCCGAGCCGATGCCCGCCGCCATCAGCATGGGCAGGCGATAGTCGCGCCAGCCCCTCGCCGCGAAGACGATCTCGGCCCCTGCCCCTTGCACGAAGGCCGCGAGCAGCAGAAGCAGCCCGGCCGGACTTCCGAGCAGAATCTCGGTGAGGGCCGCCAGCATCTCGGATGCGAGCGCCGCACCGGGCTTGCGGATGATGGCGGCGGCGATGATCGAGACGATGAACCAGAAGCCCATCACCACATCCATGGTGACGGCGCCAAGGATCGCCTGAGCGATGAGCCAGATCTGCACCCAGCCCAGATAGAGGACGCCGAACACGGCCCCCAGCACGGCGAGGATCAGGATTTCACGCAAGCTCCAGCGATAGGAAATATTCATTTGGATCACCTCGGGGCGTTGGGGCTGGGGCTGTTGGCCGAGACCGTGAGGTCGAGCGCCACATGGCCCTCAGGCGCGCCGAAGCGCAGGAACGCCTCGCTCAGCGTGGCGAAGACCGGCCCGGCATCGCCGGCGAGCCTCGTGCAGAAATTCTTCGCCCGGTCGAACACGCCTGAGCTCTTGAGGAAATCGATGCAGCCATAGATCTCGTCCATATGGTGGCCGACGCCCAGGGGATAGAGCGAGAACTGGGCGGCGATCACCTGGCCGGTCCGGGGCGCCAGCGTCACCGCCTCGCGCGCGGCGCCGATGCGCTGGAGCAACGGCAGGTCGGGCATATCCGTTTGCGGCGTGCAGAGCGGGCTGTCGGGCTCACCCGGGCAGCCGCGCGACACGGCGGCCGAAAGCGTGCAGTGGACGCCCGATTGCGCCGCCGCGACGAAGAGATCGCGCATCGCCGGAAAAAGCTGTTCCGGCGGGCCTGCGATCAAGGTCGAGACGTCATCGGTCTCGATGCGGAAATGCGGCCGATAGGGATCGAGCGCCTTGATGGCCTTGAGGATGATGCCGACGAAATCATCGGACATCGGATAAAGGGAAATCTGCGCGCCGGAAAACATCGCAACCTCGCTCCGCTGGTATTATCCAGATCAGCTTAAGGGTCCGAGGGCATGTCGCCCGCATCTCAGCCCCGGCATTACGGAGCACCCCTGTGGAATGCGAGTCTTCTAGTCCCGATTCAGGTGATCGCGCAAGCCTGAAATGACGCCTTGCCCAGCGCGTGGAAGCTACCTGCTATCTGTCGAGCGCACGGCAATCCGCGGCTTTCCATCCCAACCGCACGTCGAGACCCTGTGCCGTCATGGCACCATTGGCCTTGTTGGGCAGCTTCACGATGAAATCGTCGCGGCCCGCCACCTGGAGACGGAGTCGAATATGATCGCCCAGATAGACCACTTCGACGATGTGGCCATCCAACATGGTGTCGACATCCCCGGCGGCAGGATTGATTTCGATGCGCTCCGGCCTGACCGATAGCAATGTCGGTTGTCCCTTCGCACCGACATTGACCGCCAGCGCATTCACCATATCACCCGACTCGAGTCGCACGGTGGCGATCTTGTCGGCGGTGATCGCTACGACGGTGCCCATCAGCTTGTTGTTTTCACCGATGAATTGGGCGACAAAGGAATTGATCGGGCGCTCATAGAGATCATCAGGCGTCGCAAGCTGTTGCACGACGCCGTCATTGAACACGGCGATGCGGTTCGACATCGTCAGGGCTTCGGACTGATCATGCGTGACATAGACGACGGTGACTCCGAGGCGTTCATGGATGCGCTTGATCTCATATTGCATCTGCTCGCGCAGCTGTTTGTCGAGCGCGCCCAGCGGTTCATCCATCAATACAAGGTCGGGCTGAAACACCAGGGCGCGGGCCACGGCGATGCGTTGCTGCTGGCCGCCTGAGAGCTGGCCAGGCCTGCGGCCGCCCATGTCCGGAAGCTCGACCATCGCGAGCATCTTCTTGACCCGATCCTCGATCTCCGACTTGCTGATGCCACGAACCTGAAGCGGAAAGGCGAGATTTTCGTTCACCGTCATATGCGGGAACAGGGCGTAGTTCTGGAACACCATGCCGATGCCGCGCCGATGCGGCGGCACGCGGTTGATCGGCCGGCTCTTCAGATAGATCTCGCCATGGCTGGCGGGTTCGAAACCGGCAAGCATCATGAGAGTCGTGGTTTTTCCCGAGCCCGAGGGACCCAGCATGGTGAGGAACTCACCTTCCGGAATATCCAGATTGAGATTCCTGACGACCAGTGTTTCATCGTCATAGGTCTTCTGCACATTCACGAAGCTGACGGCGGTATTCCGTGCCGGGGTGTTCCTGGTGGCACTTTCCTGCAGGGCGGAGTTCATGGCTCTCTGACACCTTGCCTTGCCGCCCAATCCACCGGGTGGAGCGCATAGAAATAACCGGCCCGGCCATGCGCGATATATTTCAGATGCGTGCCTTCCGGCAGCCAGACAATATCGCCGGCATGGCAGTCCCGGACCTCCTGATCGTCCAGCACGACGGTAAGCGATCCCTCGAAAACGAAAAGAATCTCGTCATAGGTGACGGTCCAGTCGATCGTCACATTCTCCAGATACTCGATGCCGCCACCCATATGCCGGCTGACAGCGCCATTGACGACGCGTGCGATGGACGTCGTGCCGGTCGCCGTCACGGCGGGCCTGAAGGTCATCTCCTCGCGTTTGAAGACGCGCGCTTCCGTCATCGTCGAGCCTCCTTTCTGGCAATATTGACCTTGGACGGCGTGACGCCGGAGGGGGCGAGGCGAGCAAGAGCGGTGATGATCGGCCCCGCCTTCCGGCCCAGATGCTCGACATGATCGCGCCGCCGCACCGCGCCCCGCACCAGATGCGCGCCGATGAACCTGAAAGGCTCGGGTGGAAATCCGCGGCTCACCGGCCGCACGAGAGCACAGTCGGACCACTGATCCGCGCGCTCCATCACCAGCGAAGCCAGAATGCTGCCTCCCAGAAACGTCATGCCGATGCCGTTGCCCGAGAAACCATATCCATAGAGGATGTCGGGATTCGCCGGGAAGCTGCCGAACAGCGGCAAGCCGCTGGCGGTACGATCAATGGCTCCGCTCCAGGCGGAATCAAGCGCGAAATCCGCCAGTGCGGGATGGCCCTCGCGCAACGCCTGGCGCATGTCGGATACCCGCCGCGATGGCGCATCGAAACGCCGGTCGACGATGCCGCCCAGACCGATATGCCCACCCGTGACCCCGACATTGAGCCGCCCGTCGCGCGTTACCCGATAGCCCGAGACGAAGACGCGCGAATCGATCATCAGGGGCCCACGCGCATAACCCGCCTGCCGCAGCATCTCCGGCATCGGCTTCGAGACGGCATCGTCGCTGGAGATGTTGAAGATTGCAGGCGCCAATTCGCGAATGCCGCCCGACCAGGCATTGAGCGCAAGCACCAGCTTGCGCGCGATCACCTGCCCGCCCGGCGTGACAATGGTGATGGGGCTCTTTCTCCCGAAGCGCAGCATCGGAGACTTCTCGAAGATACGGACGCCCGCGCGAATGGCGGCTTGCCGCAGGCCCCGCGCCAGAAATCCCGGATGAATGGTCGCGGCCGATGGATCGAGGACGCCCGCGACATGCCGTTCCGATCCCGTCAACTCCGCAATTTGGTGCCGCGTCACCTCGCGCGCCGAAACCACACCGTGGCGCGCGAGGTTCGTCAGAGCATCGTCCCATGCGCCACGCTGGGCCTCGCAGGTCGCGCCCCAGATCCAGCCCACGCGATCGAACCAGCAATCGATGGCGTTCCGCCCGCAGAAGGCGGCAATGTCGTCGATCGCGGCTTGCGAAGCGCGTATGATGCGCAGCGCCTCTTCCTCGCCGCGCAGCGCCGAGAGCGCACTGAACTTTGCCCAGGCTCCCAGCAGCATGCCGGAATTTCGGCCGCTCGCGCCGCCGCCGCAAATGTCCTTTTCCAGGATGACGATATCGAGCTCGGGCGCCACCGCCTTGAGTTTGAGCGCGGTCCACAAGCCAAGATAGCCCCCACCGGCGATGCACAGGTCGGCATGGTCATTGCCTTGCAGCGGCGGCGTCAGATCGGCGGATTCGGCAAGCGCCTGCCGCAGCCAATGGCTTCGCCACCCGATATCCTGTTCTTCAATTTTGCTCATGACGGCAGGCAATGACGCGCCAGCGCCACCCAGATGCTCGCGCCGATTGGGAGGAGCGCGTCGTTGAAATCATAATCGGGATCATGTGCGGCCGCGGCATGCGCTTCGTCCGCCTGTCCCAGCAGGAAATAGCAGCCGGACTTTTGCTCGAGCATGAAAGAGAAATCTTCCGAACCCATCTCCATGTCCGGATTCCGCACCAGGCGATGTGCGCCTACGACCTTTTCCGCGACCTTCGCCACGATCGCTGCATGCTGCGGGGAATTGACCGTCGGTGCGAAAGGCGACTCATAGTTCACCGCCGCCGTGGCGCCATGCATGGTGGCGATGGCCTTTGCCCGGCCGATGATCTCGCGCTCCAATTGCCGGCGTACCGTCTGATCGAAGCAGCGCACCGTGCCGCCCAGCCTGGCGGTATCCGGAATGGTATTGAACGCTTCTCCCGCATGGAACGAACCCACCGTGACGACTGCCGGCGAGATCACATTGGTCAGGCGACCCGGCAATGCCTCGATGTCGAGGAGCAGCCGCGCCGCGATCGGCAGCGGGTCGATGGTGAGATGGGGCGTCGCCGCATGCCCGCCGCGGCCGTGGATGACGATATCGAACCGGTCCGCCGCCGCAGCCACCGTGCCGTCATGCACTGCGACCTCGCCCAGGGGCCGCTCCGAATTATGCAGTGCATAAACCGCATCGCAGGGAAATCGCGGAAAGAGCCCGTCCGCCAGCATGGCCATCGCGCCGCCCTGCCCTTCCTCCGCCGGCTGGAAGATCAGATTCACGGTTCCCGAGAACCCGCCGTCACGGGCAAGTGCATGGGCGGCGCCAAGCAGCATGACAGTGTGGCCGTCATGCCCGCAGGCATGCATCCGTCCCGGCTGGCGCGATGCATGCGGCAGCGCCCGCGCCTCGGTCATCGGCAATGCGTCCATGTCGGCTCGGATTCCGATGGATGGCCCGGCCGATCCGCCCCGCAGAACGCCCACCACACCGGTCCGGCCAACGCCCTCATGGGTTTCGATGCCCCAGCTTCGCAGCAGGTCGGCGACGAACCGGGCGGTGGCATGCACCTCGAAGCCGAGCTCGGGATGGGCATGGAGATGGTGGCGCCACCGTTTCATTTCCGGCTCAAGTTCCGTGATCGCCGGGTCGATATTCATGTCCGCACCTTTCTTCTGAGACGCTCGCTCCGCAGCTGCAGCCAGCCCGCCAGCGCGAGCAGGATGCCCGACAGGAAGATCAGCAGGACGGCCACGGCCGCGATCGCCGGGCTTATCGATTCACGTACTCCGGAAAAGATCATGCGGGGCAGCGTTCGCTGATCGGCCGTCGACAGGAAGCTCGCCACCACGATTTCATCGAATGAGATGATGAAGGCGATAATGGACCCCGCCGCCACGCCTGGCATGATCAGCGGCAGGATCACCTTGAACAGCGTCCTGACCGGACCGGCGCCGAGGGAGGCCGAAGCCCGCACCAGGCTGCGCTCGAAGCCGGCAAGGCTGGCCATTACGGTCGTCAGCATCACCGGAACCGCCATCGCGCTATGGATCAGGATGATCGACAGCCGGTTGCCGACCAGTCCGAGCGACGCGAAGAACGAGAACGATGCCACGCCCACGATGACCACCGGCATCACCAATGGCGCGGCGACCAGCGCATAGATCAGCCGCTTGCCGGGGAATTTGCCCCAGGCGAGGCCGATCGCGGCGGGTATGCCGAGCACGCAGGAGATCAGCGTGACCACGGATGCGATGACGAGCGAATTCCAGAAGGAGGACAGCCAGCGCGGATCGTCGAGAAGCTCGGCATACCAGCGTGACGACCAGCCCGGCGTGGGGAATGACAGCGTATTGCCGCTGGTCAGCGACATGGGAACGATGACGAGCAGCGGCGCCAGCATGAAGGCCAGCAGCAAGGCGGAATAGCCGTACATGAGAACGAGCCTGAGGCGCGCCGCGTTCATGCATCGCTCCTGCGGCCGAGCAGCGCCCGGGCGGTGAAGAGGAGGAGGCCGCCGACAAGCAGGATGAGCAGGAGCTGGACCGAGAGTGCCGCGGCCATCCCCCAGTTGAGGGACTGGTTGGTGAAGAAGGCGATGTTCGATGAGATCATCTGATCGGTCGGACCGCCGACCAGGGCAGGCGTGATGTAGTAGCCGAGGGCGAATACGAAGACGATTGCCGCTCCCGACAGGATGCCCGGCATGATGAGCGGCAGCTGCACCCGCCGCCAGGCGGTGATCCACGGCGCGCCGAGCGAGCGCGCCGCCCGCATATAGATATCGGGCACTCGCCGCATGACCGAGGCGACCGACAGCACCATCATCGGCAGGAGAACCTGCACCATCGCGATATAGAGCGAAAACCGCGTATAGACGAGATCGAGCGGCTCGCTGACGATGCCGAATGTCGTGAGCGCCGCATTCACCGGCCCGTTCCGCTGCAGCACGATGATCCAGATCACCGTGCGGATGAGCAGCGACGTCCACAGTGGGAAGAGGACCATGGCAAAAAGCACTTTCGAGAGGACGGGGGGAGCGCTGGCGATCGCCTGGGCGAGCGGGATGGCGATGACGGCGCAGATCAAGGTGACGACGAAGCTGATCCACACCGTACGGGCGAGGGCCTGCAGGAAGATGGCGCGATCTTCGCCGATCCGCACGATGGCGCCATTGCCGTCACGCTCCAGGTCGAGGCTGGCGAGGAGATAATAGTCCGTATAAGGCGCCGCGTTCGCGGCAATGACGGCCCATAGAGCGGGATTCGACCAGCCCGGGTATTTTGCCAGCAACGCATCCTTGACGGACGGGCCGGCAATCTTGCCGAGCGCCGCGTCATTCGCGGTCTTGATAACAAGATAGCGGCTCCCGACCAGGCGCTGATTGATGAGCTGCGCCAGCACCCCGTCCCTGCCATCGCGCTGCGCTTGCGCGAGATCTGCCACCAGCGCCTGGAACGCGGGCTCGCCCGGGACGCCGTCGCCCGCCTGCCATCCGTCAAGCGCCATTGTCGTGCGCGCGAGGCCGTTCGAGAGGTCGGAATTATCCACCGACAGCATGAGGAAACGGGCCACCGGCCAGATGAAGATCAGCGTGATGAAGATGACCATGGGCACGGCAAGCAGGACCATGAGGAAGCCCTGTCGCCATGCCCTGCCATGCGAGCGTTTCCGCCGGAACAGATTGACCACGTCCGGCTGCTATTTTGCCAGCCAGGCCTTGAAGCGGGCCTCCAGCGCTTCCTTGTTTTCGACCCAGAACGCGTCGTCATAGGTCGCGCCGTATTTCACGTGATCGGGCGCCGTCGGCAGATGCTTGCGCCACTCGGCCGGAACCAGTTCGGCCGCCTCGATGCGCCCGGTGCCATAGGCATAGAGCTTGGAGAAGCCGGCCTGGTTCTCGGGGATGGAAAACCACTTCAGCAGATCGAGCCCGGCCTGCTCCCCCGCCGAGCCTTTGACCACGGCCCACATATCGGTGCCGTAGAAGAAGCCGGCCTCCCAGACGATGTGATAGTTCTTCTTCTCATTGACGATGTCATTGGTGATGCGGGCATTGTACTGGTCGGTCATCACGACCTCGCCGCTTGCAAGGTTCTGCAAAGCCTGCGATGAGCTGGTCCACCACACGACATGCGGCTTGATCTTGTCCAGCATGGCGAAGGCGCGGTCGACGCCGCCGGGCTTGCGCAATTCGGTGTACACGTCAGCAGCCGCCACGCCGTCGGCCAGCATCGCATTTTCCAACGTATATTGCGCCTGCGCCAGCATGCCGCGCTTGCCCGGGATCTTCTCGACATTCCAATAGTCAGCCCAGCTTTTGGGGGCCTCGCCTTTCAGATAGTCGCCATTGTAAGTGAGGATCGTCGCCCATGTGTCGGACGCCACCCCGCATTCATGCAGTGTGCCTGGAAAGTATTTCGACGGATCGCCGGTGATCTCGGGCGACAGCTTCACGAACAGTCCTTCGGCGCATCCGACTTCGAGATTGGGCGATTCGACCGATACGACATCATAGGTGATGTTGTTGGCCTGCACCTGGGCGCGCACCTTGGCGAGCTCTCCGCCCCATTCCTCGAGAGCGATGGGAATGCCGGTCTTGGCCGTATAGACGGACCAGACGCCCTCCTTATAGGCCTTGTCCCAGTTTCCGCCCCACCCCACGACTGTGATCGGGTCGGCCGCCAGCGCGGCAGCGGACGTCATCACCGACGCGCCCAGCACCGCAGCCACATATCCAAGCTTGATATTCATCACACTCTCCTCCTTTGTCGTTGACTTTATATTTGATCAAATCCTATAACAAACAAATCAAGCAATGCAAGAGCGTTTAGTTCACATTCGACAAGTCGGAGAAAAATCTTGCGGAATTTGATCTAATGAAGGCGAAGCTCAATCAATCGAACCGCAACGCCGATCTGGATTCGGTGCTGGCCGAAGCGCGCCTGAAATTCGCCGCTGCCAATCCGCGCAGCGAAGCCCGTCACCGCGATGCCGCCACAGCATTGCCCGGCGGCAATACCCGGGCGGTCATGTTCTACCGCCCGTTCCCGCTGACCGTGGTGAGGGGCGAAGGTTGTCATGTCGAGGATCTCGACGGTCATCGCTATGTCGATCTGATTTCCGAATATTCGGCGGGACTCTATGGCCACAGCGATCCGGTGATCGCCGCCGCCCTCATCGAGGCCATTGATGGCGGCCTGCTGCTCGGATCGCCCAATCGTTATGAAGCGCGCTATGCGGCCGCCATTGTCGAACGCTTTCCCGCCATCGAGCGGGTCCGCTTCTGCAATTCAGGCACCGAAGCCAACGTCATGGCCATCTCGGCCGCTCGTGCCATCACCGGGCGAACGCATGTCATGGCATTCCGTGAAGGCTATCATGGCGGCGTCCTCACCTTTGCCCATGGCGGCTCCCCGCTCAACCTGCCCTTCCCCTTCATATTCTCCGGTTACAACGACCTCGCGGAAACCGAGAGGAGCATTCGCGCGCACGCCGCAACCCTTGCTGCCATCATCGTCGAGCCGATGATGGGCGGTGGCGGCTGCGTTCCGGCCAGTCGGGCCTTTCTCGAAATGCTACGGCAGGTGTCCCGCGACGTCGGCGCCCTGCTGATTTTCGACGAAGTGATGACCTCGCGCCTCGACTATCGCGCGCTCCACGGCAAGCTTGGCATCAATCCCGATTTTGTGACTCTCGGGAAATATCTGGGCGGCGGAGCAAGCTTCGGCGCCTTTGGCGGCAGAGCGGCACTGATGGACCGCTTCGATCCCGCTTCGGCGAATGCTTTCTCGCATGGGGGCACGTTCAACAACAACGTCCTGAGCATGGCCGGCGGCCTGGCCGGTTTCACGCAGGTTCTGAGCGAAGCGGCGAGCCGGCGCGTCAACACGCAGGGCGACAGCCTGCGTGCGATGCTCAACGCCGCGCTCGACCGGCACGCCATTGCTGGAACGGTGATCGGCATCGGATCGCTGATGAACCTGCATTTCGTGCCGGGGCCTGTTGAACGCCCCGAACAGCTCGACTCCGCCGATTCGCGCCTCCTGGCTCTCTGGCAGATGGAAATGCTGCTGCGCGGCTATCACGTGACTCCACGCGGCATGCTCGCTTTGTCCTTGCCTTTCGGACAGAAGGAGCTTGACGGTTTTTCCGATGCATTTGATGATTTCCTCACCAATTGCGCGGATCTCCTTCCGCGCCGGAAATGAAAATGCCGAGCCCAGCAAGAAAGCCGAAGAAACCTCCGCACGGAACCACCCATAGCCATATCTATGGAAGGCTCCGCAGTGCCTTGATGAACGGCGATTTTTTGCCTGCACAACGTCTCGTCGTGCGCGATCTCGCCGAGCGCTTCAACACCAGTCCGATGCCCGTCCGCGAGGCGCTGCGCCGGCTGGTGAGCG
The DNA here is from genome assembly GCA_003576695.1 of Taklimakanibacter lacteus. Classification (GTDB taxonomy): domain Bacteria; phylum Pseudomonadota; class Alphaproteobacteria; order Rhizobiales; family Aestuariivirgaceae; genus Taklimakanibacter; species Taklimakanibacter lacteus. Next base: position 72,828 of record QOZQ01000011.1, on the reverse strand, counting down.
AGGAGGCGCTGATCGACCACCCCAATCGGGGAGTCCTCATTCCCGAGGCGACGGTGGAAGTGATTTCCGACCTGGTTCGGGTCCGCTGCTCGATCGAGGGCTCGGCCGCCGAATGGGCCGCAACGACCATCACCACGGACGAGATCGCGGAGGCTGAGGCGATCAATGCGCGGATGCAGGCCATCGTTTCGCATCCCGACGAGCGTCAGGACTATCTCGCCTTGAACCGGCAGTTCCATTTCCTGATCTACAGGGCCTCGCGCTCGCCTGTCCTGCTTCCCATCATCGAAAGACTGTGGCTGCGGGCCGGTCCATGGCTCAACATCATGCGGCTGGGCGCGACCTTGGGACTGGGTCTCGATCATCATGCCGAGATCCTCGACGCGCTGCACAAGGGCGATGGACAGAAAGCCCGCCGCGCCATTGTGGCGGATATCTCGGATGCCGCGGATATCATGCTCAGGGCCGCGAGCAGAGGCTCGATGGATTTGAACGGCAAGCCGCCGCCACAGGACCGCAAGAGGCGGTAAGAGCCCCGGTCGGCCGAGCTCGTCTCTTCGCAACACCATCTGAATCGGGAGAAATGGATGCAAGTGTCTTCGAAGGTCATCATCACCTGCGCCGTGACGGGCTCTGTTCACACGCCCACCATGAGCCCTTATCTTCCCATCACGCCCAGCGAGATCACCCAGGCGGCGGTCGAGGCCGCAGATGCCGGCGCATCCGTCATACATCTCCATGCCCGCGATCCGAAAACCGGAAAGCCGACACCCGATCCGCGCATATTCATGGAGTTCCTGCCGCGCATAAAGCAGCAGTCGGATGCGGTGATCAATATTTCCACCGGCGGCGGGCTCAAGATGAGTCTCGACGAAAGGCTGGAGGCGGCGCATGTCAGCAAGCCGGAATTATGCTCGCTCAATATGGGCTCGATGAATTTCGGCCTCCATCCGGTGGTGGGAAAATACACCACCTGGAGGCACGACTGGGAGCGCGACTATCTCGAAAGCACGCGCGGCGGCATCGTCTCCAATACCTTCACCCAGATCGAGCGCATCATCGATGAAGTCGGCAATGCCTATGGCACCAAATTCGAGTTCGAATGCTACGATGTCGGGCATCTCTATACGCTGGCCCACTTCCTGGACCGCAAGCTGCTCACCCCGCCGCTCTTCGTGCAATCCATCTTCGGCATTCTGGGCGGAATAGGACCTGACGGCGAGGACGTCCTGCACATGCGGCGCACTGCCGATCGTCTGTTCGGCAGGGATTATCTGTGGTCCATCCTTGCCGCCGGCAGGCATCAGATGTCCCTGTGCACAATGGGTGCGATACTGGGCGGCAATGTCCGCGTCGGCCTCGAGGACAGCCTTTATCTGGGCAAGGGTCAGCTGGCGAAGAGCAATGCCGAGCAGGTCGCCAAGATCCGCCGCATTCTTGCCGAGCTGTCGCTCGAAGTGGCGACCCCTGACGAGGCTCGCACGCTCCTGAAGCTCAAGGGCGGCAACGAGGTGGGCTTCTGAACATGGCTGCCATCGTGACATTTGCCGGCATCGCCCATCCCTGGATGTGCGACGCTATGGGCCACCTGAATACCCGGCACTATGCGGCGATGTTCGATGATGCGAGTTTCCAGCTCCTCGGCCGGATCGCGCCGTCCGGACCCGATTTCCTCGGCTGGGCCGATGTCCGGATCGAAGTGGATTTTCTTCACGAGACGGCAGCCGGCACGCTTTTGACGATCAGCTCGCACGCAACCCGCATAGGCGGATCCTCGCTGACCTATGTCCACCTTCTGTCGGGCACCATCGATGAGCTGGCCAGGGCCCGCGCGACGGTGACAAGCGTGCGGTTCGACAAGGCTGCGCGCACATCGGTACCGCTGGCCGATGACGTCAGGCAGCGCGCCGAAGCGCTCATCTCGCATTGAACGCCTGTGATCCGGAAAAAAGAGCTGCCGTATCGCGAGGCCGCATCGAAACCTCCCACTCACCTCTCCGGCAGCGGGATGAACTCCGTCTCATCCGGCACCGGGCTGAAGCGGCCGGTCTTCCAGTCTTCCTTGGCCACTTCGATGCGCTCCTTGCGCGAGGAGACGAAATTCCACCAGATATGCCGCGGGCCTTCCAGCGCGGTTCCGCCTAAGAACATCATGCGCGTCTTCGTCACCGCCTTGACGGTGATCCTGTCGCCCGGCCGGAAGATCAGCATTTGCGCGGCGGCGAATTTATCGCCGGCGATATCGACCTCGCCTTCGACCAGATAGACGGCGCGTTCTTCATAAGTGGGATCGAACGGCACGGCAGTGCCGGCCTCGGCCGCGACCTCGACATAGAACCAGTCCGACACCATGCTGACCGGCGCCTTGACGCCGAAGGCTTCGCCGGCAATGACGCGCGCCTTCAGCCCCGTATCGGCGACCGTCGGCAGCACCGCGCCATCGAAATGCTGGAAGGACGGCGCGATCTCCTCCTTGTCGGCGGGGAGCGCGATCCAGCTTTGCAGGCCCAGCATATGGCTGCCGGTCCGGCGCGGCGTGTCGGGCGTGCGCTCGGAATGGGCGATGCCGCGCCCGGCAGTCATGAGATTCATCGCCCCCGGCATGATCTCCTGGATATTGCCCTCGCTGTCGCGATGCAGGATCGAGCCGTCGAACAGATAGGTGACGGTGGCGAGCCCGATATGGGGATGCGGCCTGACATCCATGCCATGCCCCGCAATGAACTGAACCGGCCCGAAATGATCGAAGAAGATGAAGGGCCCCACCATCTGGCGCCGTCCATGCGGCAGCGCCCGGCGCACCGAGAAGCCATCGCCCAGGTCGCGCACTCTAGGCACGATCACGAGATCGAGCGCATTGCAGGATTTCACATCGCCAAGGACCGGATCTTTATCGGGAAGCCAGCTCATCACGCACTCCACTGCAAATCGGCACACCTGCCCTCACGGCAGACGTGCTCAGATCTATGATGGAGCGAGACTATGACAGTTTGCGCTTGCGACAAATATCATAGGTCTGCTGCCAGGGCCTGAGCCGCTCGAAGGCGGCGGAGACCGCCAGCACATCCGTGTCGGCATAGCGCTTGCCGATGATCTGCATGCCGACCGGCATGCCCTTGGCGAGGCCGGCCGGAATGGAGGCCGCCGGATTGCCGCTGAAATTGATCGGGAAAGTAAGGCACCAGCCGATGAGCCGGTTGACCTTCACGCCCGCCACCATGTCGGGTCCCAGCGTGTTGCCATCGCTTGCGTTGCTGACCGGCAGGCAGGCGAGCGTCGGTGAGATCAGTATATCGTGGTCGGCGAAGACATTCTGCACGGCGTCATAGATCTCGGTGCGCACCGACTGCGCCTCATGGATGTCGGCCGCCGTCATATCCTTGCAGCGGTCATACCAGTAGAGATATTCGGGCGGCAGATCCTGGCGGTGCTTGCCCATGAGATCTAAGCCCTTCGCCTTCATGCCCATGACGCCGCCGACATTGAGCGGCATGATGATCCTGCACCAGAGATCGGCGAGTTCCATGGCTGAGCGCTTGATGCCGAGCTTCACATCGGTGACGGTGGCGCCCGCCTCGCGGAAGGCATCGACCGCCTTGCGCACGGTCTCGGCGACTTCGGGCTCGACCGGGAACACATCGAAATCCGGGCTGTAGGCGATGCGCATGCCCTTGATCGGGCGGTCGAGCGCGGCAAGGAAATCGACCTTCTCGTCGAGCGCGAAAGGATCGCGCCGGTCATAGCCGGCAAGCGCCGTCAATGCCAAAGCGGTGTCGCGGACATTGCGGGTGAGCGGCCCCTCGAAGATGAAGGGCATGGTGCTGGAAAAGCCGTTCGGCCTGCCCCAATGCGGCAAGCGCCCGAAGGCCGCCTTATAGCCATAGACGCCGCACCAGGAGGCGGGGATGCGGATGGAGCCGCCGCCATCGGTGCCTTCCGCCAGCGGCAGCAGGCCATCGGCGACCGCGGCGGCACTGCCGCCCGACGAGCCGCCGGGGTTTTTGCTCGTGTCGAAGGGATTGCCGGTCGGCCCGAACAGATAGTTGTCGGTGACGCCGCGAAAACCCATGATCGGGCTGTTGGTCTTGCCGATGATGATCGCTCCGCCCCGCTGCTCGATGCGCTCGGCGAACGGGCACAGGAAATCCGGCTTGAAATCCTTGAGCGCCCGGATTCCGCCGAGCGTCGCCGGCCAGCCCGGCTTGAAATCGAACAGGTCCTTGATGGCGACCGGCACGCCATGCAGGGGGCCGAGCTCCTCGCCCGCCATGACGGCCTTCTCGGCTGCCTTGGCGCCTTGGCGCGCTTCCTCGGGCGCCAGATGCACGACCGCATTCAGGCTCGGATTGCGCTCGCCGATGCGCTTGATGAAATGATCGACAACTTCGACGGGCGAGAGCTTCTTCGCCTTGATGGCCTCCGCGATGCTGCCTGCTGAAGCATAGGAAAGATCATCGCCTGTCATGGTTTCCTCCCGGCCGGAATGATGGCGCTGCAACTGATTATGTCGGTGATCTTATCGGCTGGGGCGCGATTGACATCAAGGCTCGACGCATAACAGGCATTCCTTCCGACCCCCATTGGTCCACTGCGATTTGTCGATATTGGTGCTGTCGCGGCGGCGCACAGCCCTGCATTGTGACGGAATGATCGACCTCTATTATTGCGGCACCCCCAATGGCCTGAAAATGGCGGTATTCTTCGCGGAGACCGGCCTCCCGCATCGCGTCATCCCGGTCAGGCTCGGCAAGGGCGATCAGTTCAAGCCGGACTTCCTGAAGATCTCGCCCAACAACAAGATCCCGGCCATGATCGACCATGATCCGGTCGATGGCGGTGAGCCCCTCGCGCTCTTCGAATCGGGCGCCATGCTGCTCTATCTCGCCGACAAGACCGGCCAGTTCCTGCCGCGCGATCTCAGGGGCCGCAATGAAGTGATCAAATGGCTGTTCTGGCAGGTCGGCGGGCTCGGGCCCATGGCCGGCCAGATCGGCCATTTCAATGTCTACGCGCCGGAGAAAGTGCCCTATGCGATCGAGCGCTATGCGCGCGAGACGCATCGCCTCTACGAGGTGCTGAACACGCAGCTTGCCGGCCGCGATTTCATCGCCGGCGATTATTCGATCGCCGACATGGCGTGCTATCCCTGGATCGTGCCGCATGGGGGCCACGGCCAGTCGCTCGACGATCACCCGCATCTCAAGCGCTGGTTCGAGACCATCGCCGCCCGTCCGGCGGTGATCAAGGCCTATGACGGCATCGAGGATTCCTATATATCGCAGCGCCGGATGTCGGATGAGGAGAGAAGGATCCTCTTCGGCGCGCCGGCTGCGAAGACCGCCTCCTGATCAGGCGCCTGCTATAGTCGCCGCCGCGCATCCGGAGACTCGCGCTGCGACGGGCTGGGACCAAAGGAGGTCCAGAATTTTCCTGCTCTTCGCGCAATCTGCGTCGTTCGGGGCATTCTTGAATTTTCCGCAGACCTGCGTGCTGAGACAGTCGTCGCATTGCGTCGATCGCTTGTCCTGGCGCAACGCGCGGAAGCGATCAGGCAGAGCCATGAGATCAGCCACTGTCGCCACCGTGCGGATATCCACCCCATAATCCGATGTCGTGAAGCTGCAGGGAGAGATCTGACCGCCTTCATTGATGAAGAGGAAGCGCTCTCCCGGCCCGCAATCCTCCACCGCAATGCGCTCATTCGCAGCGCTGGCGCGAAAGCGGTTGAGATAGTCCTCGTCGCCCACCAGGACAACACCCTGGTCGAGAAGCCTGTTGCGAATGTCCGGCAGCCGGGCCTCCAGGGCATCTATGTCGGTGCAGGTGAGCCGGTGAGCCGGGTAGAATTCCGGCCGGTCACGCCCTCCAAGCTGATTGAAGGTGATTTCAGAAATCCCCCATTTGGCCAGCTCGAGGCAGAGTGGCTCGAAGTCACCCACATTCTGGTGCATGAGCACGATATTTGCCCGCAACTTCAAACCCGAGCCGAGCGCCCGCGCTTCTTTCGCCAGTACCGTGATCGAGGCGCACAGCTTTTCGAAGGCGCCGGTCCAACCGCGCATCGCATCGTGAAAGTTTGCGAAACCGTCGACGCTGATTGTCAGTTCCTTATAGGTCTCGCACAAATGGCGCCGGACGCTGGGACTTCCAAGAGTGGACCCGTTCGTTGTCGCGCTGACCTCGAGGCCAAGAGCGCGGACGGCATGTGTCAGCGTCTCCAATGGCTTCCATCGCAAGGGCTCTCCCCCTAGCCAGCTCAGAAGCACCGCATCTCCGCTTGCTGCCTGATAGGCGCTGAGCAGCTTGGCAAAGCGCAGGATTTCGTCGGGTTGTGCCTCCCTGCGCGGAAAAGCCAGCCGCTTGTCGAAAGCACAGAACGGGCAGGCAAGGTTGCAACTATCCACGACACGCCAGACGACAATCATATTGCCCTCCCTGAGAGTGGCGACCCATCTCGCTGCTCGATTGGGACCGTATTTGATCATCCCTTCCTACTCATCAATATGCAACTTGTTATTTGCAATTTGCTAGTAAGTGGTTAAGATCGCTTTATGAACCAGGAACTCATCCGCCCGATTCTCACCGTCGATATCGTCGTTCTGACCCTCCACGAGCAGCGGGTGCATGTCGTGGTGCAGAAGCGGGACAAGCCGCCGCATGCCGGCCACTTCGCGCTCATTGGCGGCTATGTGCGTCCCGAGGAGGATGTATCGACAGCAGCGGCGGCGGCACGCGTGTTGCGTGACAAGGCCGGCTTGACCGCGCGCCTGCTCGAGCAATTGATGACCTTTTCAGGTACGGAGCGCGATCCGCGCGGCTGGTCGGCGTCGGTCGCCTATTACGGACTGCTGCCTTATCAAGACGTCGCGCAGCAGGTGCGCAGGAACCTTAAGATGCTTCCGCTCGACCGGGCGACGGGCCTTCCGTTCGACCACGACACCATCGTGAGCAAAGCGCTGGAACGATGCCGGCGGCGCGCCGCCTACTCGTCTTTGCCGGCCTTCCTGCTGCCGATTGCGTTTACTCAGTCGGCCCTGCGCCACGCCTATGAGGCAGTGCTCGGCCGCGCATTGAACGACAGTGCGTTCAGACGGAAGATTGACGAGCTGCGGGTGATCGAGCCGCTGGCCGGAAATGTCAGCAAAGCCACGGCGCGGCCCGCACAGCTCTACCGCTTGGGGCGTGGACACATAGTGGAGTTTGACCGGACCGTATAGCTCTGTCGCAGAGGCGCGACTAGAGCGCTGCTACTTCCAGCGCCGGAAAACTGACCTTCATCCCTTCGCGCGCCGCAAAGGCACCGGCGAACACGCTGCGCGCCGCGGCTTCGAACGCGCTCACTTCCGCATCACTTCGGCCGGGCGCGTGATGGAACATGGCGAGCTGCCGGGCTTTCGCCATGTGGCAGAGACCGGCGCCCAGCATCCAGGTCGAATGCCCGAATTCCCTGCGCTCATTCGCCTCCTCCTCGGTATACATGCAGTCATAGATGACCATGTCGGCCTGATCCGCCAGGCGAAGAGCCGCCCTGTTCGCCGCTTCCGATCCCGTGCCCGTATCGGTCAGATAGGTGATGACGCGGCCGCCAAACTCCACGCGATAGCCGATGACGCCGCCCGGATGATCGAGCTGCGCCGTCGAGATGGCGATCCCGGCGGCTGGCCGGATCACGTCGCCCGCCCTGAAATCCTCATAAGAAAGGCCGGCCCGGAACATGGCGGGCCCTGCCGGGAAGAAAGGCGGCTTCAGCAAGTCCGCGACCATGGCGCGCGTTGTGCCTCCGGCCATATGGCCTGACCAGATCGTGCAGCGTGCCCGCGGGTCGAACAGGGGCTGGAAGAAAGGCAGTCCGATCACATGATCATAATGGCTGTGGGACAAAAGGATGTCGAAGCGCCCGATCCCCTCCCGCGTCAAAGCGATGCCGGCTTCGCGTATGCCGGTGCCGGCATCGAAAAGGAGAACATGTTGGCCGCAGCGGATCTCGACGCAGGCCGTGTTGCCGCCCGTCTCGGCGCAGTCCGGTCCGGCTGTCGGAATGCTGCCGCGAACGCCCCAGAATCTGACGGAGAGCCCTTTGTCACCCGGGGGCCGCATTTTGCACCTCCCTGGCGACTTCCGGCGTCTTCTCCACGAAATCCATGAGCTCGAATACCCGGACCTTGCTGCTACGCCCCTTGAGCAGGACGGCGCCATGCGCCTTGGTAAGGAGGTCCTGCCCCGCCAGCTTGCGCGTCTGCTCGCTGATGAGGATCTCGGCGTCCAGCTCCTTGCCGAGCCCCTCGAGCCGGCTCGCCACATTCACCACATCGCCGATTGCCGTATAGCTCAGGCGCTCGATGGAGCCGACATTGCCGACCAGCGCGATGCCGCTGTTGATGCCGATGCGGACGCGCTGGCCATTTGCCCGCTTGTCGGGCCGGGCGACATCCTGCATGGCGCCGCGAATGGCCTGAGCGGCGCGGCAGGCCCGCAACGCATGCTCATCATTCGCCGCCGGCGCGTTCCAGATCCCCATGATGCAGTCCCCGATGAACTTGTCGACGATTCCACCCTCCGCATGTATCGCCTTTGTCGCAACGGTAAGGAACTCGGTCAAGAAGGGAGCGACATCGGCCCCATAATCCTCGGTGAGCTGGGTAAATCCGGGCAGGTCGGCGAACATCACGGTGATCTCGCGCAATTCGCCGCCGGGCTTGGGGTCTATCCCCTGCTCGATAAGGCTGCGCACGATATCGCCCGGCACATAGAGCCCGAAAGCCTTGAGGCTCCCGGCCATCCGCCGCAGGGCGTCGGACAGCCGGTCAAGCTCGAACAGGCGGGTGGAGACACGCTTTATGTCGCCGAGCGCAAAGGATTCGATGTGGCGCAGCTCTCCGGCAACCGCCTGGATGGGCCGGACGAAGGAATAATGCGCGAACAGGGCGGCAAGGCCCGCGGTCAGGAGTGCGAAGAGGACGAGCGTGACGAGCAGCCGGCGGGTGCTGCGGTCGATCTCCTCGGTGAAGACCGAGCGCGGCACCGCGGTCACCAGCAGCCAGCCATTGAAGTCGAGCGGCGTCCGCGTGACATGGAAGATCGTGCCGTCGCCACTGGTGACCGTTCCCTCCACCACGCTTCCCTGCGCCGCCTGTTTGAGGGCCCCGATGATCTCGCGGTTGCCGGAGGCCTCCGACAGGGATGCCGATCTCATGTCGGCCAGCGAAGTGGCAATAATCGTCCCCTGCTCATTGACGATGACGGCCGCCCCCTTGCGCGCCACATCGAGCCCGGCCAGGAAATCCGCCAGGCGCCGCAGGTTGAGCGAGACCATGATCACGCCCTGGAAGCGGTTGTGAAGGTCGAAGCGCGTGGCGGCCACCGCGGCGGGCTCGAAGCCGCTCGGCAGTATATCGACCATGGTCCAGACCAGTCCCGGCGCTTCCTTGGCCTGGCGATACCATTTGCTGCCCAGCGCCACATAGGCCGTTGAGCCCTTGCTGCGCTCCTCGAAGAATATATCGCCGGGTATCGGCCGGTAACGGTCGCGGCGCAGCTCGCGCATGCCATTGGCGAGCGGCGTCCCGATCTCGACCATTTCGATATCGTTCTCGTCCAGTATGTGAGACCCGAAGAACCGCCCATCCGGAAAGCCGAAGCCGATCCAGGAGACGGCCGGCAGCGAGCGCAGGACTGACAGGAAGACGAATTCCCGCTTGGCCTCGTCTTCTGTCTTGATGGCGCCCTGGAACAGGATGGAGCGGATGATCTCGACCGCCCCTTCCGAGGCGCGGAATGTGCCTTCCAGCTCCTTCTTCACCGCCGCCGCCGTCTCGACATTGATCGAGCCGACCACCATTTCGATATTGCGGCTCGACGTGCGCATCCATGACACATGGACGATGAGCGCGCTCGCCAGGACCGCGACCAGCACCAGGCCGGTCAGCGCCAGGCCGATCCGCACCCTGAGGCGCGGCCGGTCGTCAGTTCTCGCCGCCGGTGATGAGGCGGGCGCCGCGCTCGAAGGTGACATAGGCCATGATCCAATCAAGAAAGACGATAAGGCGGTTGCGGAAGCCGATCAGGAACCAGATATGGGCGAACCCCCAGGTCAGCCAGGCGAGGAAGCCCGAGAGGGTGAAGCGGCCGAAATCCGCCACCGCCGATTTGCGGCCGATGGTCGCGAGATTTCCGTAGTTGCGATAGCTGAACGGCCGCGGTTTCTCGTCCTTGAGCAGAGCCAGGATCGAGCGTGCCGCGTAGTGGCCCATTTGCTTGGCCGCCGGCGCCACGCCCGGTACGACGATCCCATTGGCATCGGTCACCGCCGCCGTATCGCCGACGACGAAGATATTGTCCGCGCCCGGCGGATGCAGCATCGCATCGACCATCACGCGGCCGGCGCGGTCGGATGGCGCGTCGAGCCATTTGCCGGCGGGCGATGCCATGACGCCGGCCGCCCAGATGATCGTCGCCGTCTCGATGCGGCTGCCATCCTTGAGGGCGATGCCTTGCACATCGCATGAAGTGACCGCCGTTTCCATCTTGAGGGTGACCCCGAGCTTTGCCAGCTGGCGCGCCGCCGAGGCCGACAGATGCTCGGGAAACGAGGTGAGGATCCGGGAGCCCGCTTCGACGAGGATGATCTTGGTTTCGGCCGGATTGATATGGCGGAAATCGGCAATGATGGTGCGATGCGCGAGCTCGGCAATGGCGCCCGCCATCTCGACGCCGGTCGGGCCGCCGCCGACCACGACGAAAGTCAGCAATCGCTGCCGCTCGCTTTCGTCCTGGCTCGCCTCGGCCTTCTCGAAAGCGAGCAGGATACGGCGCCGGATTTCGGTGGCCTCGTCGATCTTCTTGAGGCCCGGCGCGAATTGCTCCCACTGGTCATTGCCGAAATAGGCATGCCGCGCGCCGGTGCCGATGACGAGATAATCATAAGGGATGCGCCGGCCCGAGGTCACGACCTCTCGCCGCTCCTTGTCGACGCCGACAACCTTCTCCATGAGGACGGCAATGTTCTTTTGCCCCGAGACGATCCGGCGGATCGGCGAGGCGATCTGCGCCGGCGACAGGCCGGCGGTCGCCACCTGATAGAGCAGCGGCTGAAACAGATGGTAGTTGCGCCGGTCGACCAGCGTGACATCGACGGGCGCATGGCGCAGCGCCTTCGCGGCGGACAGGCCGCCAAAGCCGGCGCCGATGATGACGACATGGGGGCGGCCCGAGGGCCGCCCATCGCGTTGCTGGGTCTGGAGATCGGTCAAGGCTCACCTGTTGCCGAGGACGAGGCGTCCCGCCAGATGGTCGAGCGACACCTTGCCGGGCCCGCGCGCCAGAAGCAGGAGGAGCAAGCTTGCCCACAGGAGATGCTCGCCCCAATGGCCAGGATAGACGAATATCTGGATGACGGCGACAATGCCGAGCAAGGCGAGCGCGCCGACCCGGGTGAGGAGACCGAGGAAGATCAGCACAGCGCCGGTGAGCTCGGTCGCTGTCGCCAGCGGCGCGGCCAGTTCCGGTGACAGCACCGGGACCCGGTATTCCATCGCAAAGAGCTGCAGGGTCACGGGCCAGCTCAGCAATTTGGACTGGGCCGAATTCCAGAACACATTGGCGATGGCGACCCTCGCCGCCAGCTGGACGAGCGAAAGCGGAATGGCATCGGCGAGAGCGAGCGCCTTCCTGGCGAGGCAGGCTGGCGACAGCCCGGTGACACGCGACTTCGAAAGAGAGGGGGTCATCATATGAGGCATCCTTTGTCAGGCTTGGGTGAGGAGACGGTTGCGGCAGAGAAAAAGGAGTTCATCGACGAGATTGAACTTGCGATCGCGCGCCAAAGCGTGCGCGGCGGCGACTTCGACCGGACGGCGCCGGGCAAGACTGCGCCAGAAGGCAAATCGGGCCGGGTCGAGCTCGAAGAAGCGGATGTCGTCATCATGCCGGACGACGGCAAGCCGGCTCATCTTGCGCATGAGCGGGCGCTGCCGTTCGGCTTCATGGGCCCACGGACCGAGCAACGGCCAGCGCGACAGGACGAAATGGAGGCTGGGCTGCACAGCGAGTGTCATGCCGCCTGAAAGACCCGTCATATCCCCAGGCTCGAGGAACGGCATCTGGGGACTGGTCAGGGATTTGTGGATGGCCCATTCGAGTGTCGCCATCTGCGCCAGGATGGGCGCATGGCGGCAGGCCGGGAATTGCGCCAGGAATCTCGGGAAAGCTTCGCCATAGACGACGAGGCGTGATTCACGCGGCGGCGCGCGCAGGATGAACTGGTGCGCGGCATAGGCGAAGAACCTGTCATCGCCGAGCTTCACCGTGACCGGGAAGACGGAGCGCAGATGCGCCGTCAGCGACAGGAACATATTGTTGCGATAGATCGCGAAGCGGCGCGCCGGATTTGCCGAAGGCGCGGCGAGCTCGGCTTCGATCTCAGCAGGCCCGCCGGCCAGCAAGGCATGTGTCATGGCGGATTGCAGGGCGGCGAGATCAAGCATGGACATGCTCCATCATGCGGGCGGGATGATGATCGCAGAGCGCCACTTTGGCGGTTTGCGCCCGGCTGGGTGGCAGGAACGCCGACATTGATCTTGCGTCTTCAGTGACGGAATTGGCCAGGAGATCGGCCCACATGGCTTCGCCGAGCAGCGTTTCGAGTGGTGGAATCTCCGAATCCCACTCGATGAGAGTGGGGCGGACGCCGATGCGCTCCAGCGCGAAGCGATAGAGCGACCACACTTGCGGCGCCACGGCCGAGCCGTGATTGTCGATCAGCACCGGCCCGTCGTCGGTCATGTTCTCGGCATGGCCGGCGAGATGGATTTCCTCGATGCTCTCGGCCGGCAGGGCGGCGATATAGGCTTGCGCATCGAAGCCGAGATTATGCGCCGAGACATAGACATTGTTGATGTCGAGCAGCAGTCCGCAGCCGGTGCGCTCAGCGATCTCGCTCAGGAATTCGGGCTCCATCATGGTCGAGCGCGCGAAACCGACATAGGCCGAGAGATTTTCGATCAGGATACGCCTGCCGATCGTCTCCTGCGTCTGCTCGATGTTGCGGCACACGATGGCGAGCGCCTCTTCATCATAGGGCACGGGCAAGAGATCATTCAGATAGATGCCGTCACCGACGCACCAGGCGAGATGCTCGGACACCATTGCCGGCTGGAAACGGTCGCAGAGCTGCTTGAGCCTGGCGAGATGCGAGGGGTCGACGCCCGTCGCCGAGCCGAGCGACAGGCCGACGCCATGGACAGACAGAGCGTAGTTCTTGCGCACTTGCTCGAGCGCCGCCGCGGCGGGGCTCGCTTTCATGTAATTCTCGGCATGGACCTCAAGCCAGCCAGCGGAAGGACGCTGTTTCAGGATCTGCGCCAGATGGGGGCCGCGCAGACCAATGCCGGCGACCGGGGGTAGCGGGGTGCGGGGGGATGTCGCGTGCATGTGGTGCTCCTTTCCGGTTGGCTGGCTTGAGGATGGGGGTCGATCAGGCTTTCGGCTCGAGGGCTCCGCCCGTCAGCTTGGCGCAGCTGCCGGCCGGCAGGTAAATCCAGGCATCGCCCTGGTTGTCGGCCGTCGCGGTGCCGGCGCAGGAATGCGTCGAGGTCTGGCAGTCATTCGTGCCGGCCTTCGACACGCCGTAGCACTTCTCAAACGAGAAATTGGGCTCTTCGGCCGGCCCGGCTATGGCGCCGCTCGCGGCAATGGCGGTGAACGCCGCCAGAGCTGTGCCGACAAGCAATTTGGTATCGATCATTGGACTCTCCATGGATGGTTAAGGTCTGGGATAGCCTGCTTGAACTATCGAACTTGAGTGTCGGCCGAATGGGCGTCGAACTGAAATGCCGTATCCGCATGGTAATGATAGCGGCGCTCTATGAGCGTTGGTCCTGCCTCAAAAAAATGCCGCTCCCGGAAGGGAGCGGCCAGTTATGCAGCCGTGGAGGGGAGACGGGCTGCTCGGGGTTCACAAAGGCATCGTCAAAGATAGGTGTTGTGGATATCGACGGTCGATTGCTTGCCGATATGGTCGTAATTCGAGGTGAGCCAGCTTTCCGCGCGCATGCGGCCGGCATCGCGCAGCTCGGTGAGGAATTCCCAGTCGGCATTGAGTTTGCTCGCCACACCGAGATCGAGCATGATGTCGTCGGCCGAAATCGCATGGATCAGCATGCGCTTGAGCGTCATGCCGCAGACCGTTCCCTGGTCGATCAGCTGGGTCACGAAGTCGATGGCCCGCATCTCGCGCATCAGCGAGGAGTTGAAGCTGATCTCGTTGATGCGGTTCATGATCTCGGTCGCGGTGCGCGGCAGTTCGGGCCGGGCCATCGGATTGATGTGGACGATGAGGACATCGGGCGACTCGCAGCCATAGATCAGCGGGAAGATCGCCGGATTGCCCATATAGCCGCCATCCCAATAGGCATCCTCGCCGATCTCGACGGCGCGGAACAGGAACGGCAGGCAGGCGGACGCCATGACCGCATCGCAGGTGATGTCGTCATTGGAGAAGACCTTGACCTTGCCGGTGCGCACATTGGTGGCGCAGATATTGAGCTTGAACTTGCAGCGCGCGCTGCGCAGCGCCTCGAAATCCATCGACTGCTCGAGCACCCGCCGCAACGGGTTGATGTTGAGCGGATTGAACTGATAGGGCGACATCAGCCGCGTCACCAGGTCGAAAAATATGTAAGGTGGCGAGTTCTCGAGCGACCGGTTGCCGGTCAGGCGATCGAGCGGCGTCGGCTGGATCGGCGAGAAGGCCGCCGCATGGCTGACCCGGCGCCAGAAATTGGCCAATGCCTTCTGGGCGCCATCGCGTCCGCCCTCGATCAGCCCATAGGTCATGACCGCGGCATTCATGGCGCCGGCACTGGTGGCGACAATGCCTTCGAAATCGAGCCTGGGCTCTTCCAGCAGCCGGTCGAGCACGCCCCAGGTGAAAGCGCCATGGGCGCCGCCGCCTTGCAAGGCGAGATTGAGGGTCTTCGCCTTCACTTGCCTGACCACCGTCTTGCGAGGTGCCGGCTGCGTTACCGTGTTGACTGGCTGATCCATGTCCCTGTTCCTCCTAATGCGCTGTCCAGCCGCCATCGACCGGAATGGCCGTGCCGGTGATCGAGCTGCCGCCTTCGCCGCAGAGGAAGACGGTGAGCGCGCCGATCTCCTCGACCGCGGCAAAGCGCTTGTTCGGCTGGTTCTTGAGCAGCACATCCCGAATGACCGCCTCGCGCGGGATCTTGTGCGACTTTGCCTGGTCGTCGATCTGGCGCTCGACCAGCGGCGTCCATACATATCCCGGGCAGATGGCGTTGCTGGTGACACCCGCTTCGGCGCCTTCGAGCGCCACCACCTTGGTGAAGCCGACAATGCCGTGCTTGGCCGCCACATAGGCGGCCTTGAAGGGCGACGCGATGAGGCCATGAGCCGAGGAGATATTGACGATACGCCCGAACTTGCGGGCTTTCATGCCCGCGAAGGTGGCGCGCACCAGATGGAAGGCCGACGACAGGTTGATGGCGAGGATCTGGTCCCATTTCTCCGCCGGAAACGCCTCGACGGGCGATACGTGCTGGATGCCGGCATTGTTGACGACGATGTCGACCTGGCCGAAGCGTCGTTCCGCCTGCTCCGCCATGTTTTTGATGGCCTGAGCCTGGCTCATATCCGCATCGCTATAGGCGACATCGACGTCATGCGCATCGGCCAGCGACTGGCGCTGCATCTCGATATCGTCACGGTCGCCGAAGCCGTTGAGCATCACGGCCGCCCCCGCTTCCGCCAGCGCTTTGGCAATGCCGAGGCCGATGCCACTGGTCGAGCCGGTGACGATCGCGGCGCGGCCCTCGAGCGGACGGCGCGAGGAATGGATATCTTTCTTGGTATTGAGGACAAGCATTGAAGTCTCCGACATCAGGCGATTTTCTGAGGCCCAGCTTGGCCAATTCGGGGGTTCACCGGAAATGCCGAAGGACTATTGTTTCCATGACCAGTGCGCATTGGCGCCTTTTTGAGCCTGCCTTTAGGGTCGCCGCCATGGACCTGCATCACATCAGATACTTCCTGGCGGTCTCGGAGACCCTCAACTTCACGAGGGCGGCCGAGGCCTGCAACGTCACCCAGCCGGCGCTCAGCCGGGCCGTGCAGCAGCTCGAGGAAGAGGTCGGCGGCCAGCTCTTCCGCCGCGAGCGCAATTTCACCCACCTGACCGATCTCGGCATGCTGATGCGCCCGCGCCTGCAGCAGATCCTGGCGACGGTGGGCGAGGCCAAGCGCGAGGCGCGCCAGTTCCTCACTTTGGAGAATGCCCAGATCAAGGTCGGCATCATGTGCTCTGTCGGCCCGACCCGCTTCACCGGTCTCCTGGCCGATTTCCGCATGCGCTATCCGGGCATCTCCCTGGAGCTGATCGAGGGAATGCCCTCGGCACTCGCCGCCAGGCTCGAAAAGGGCGAGATCGACATCGCGGTTATGGCCTGGGCCGAAGGCTATCCGGAACGGCTTGATCTCAAGCCGCTCTATCGCGAGCGCTTTCTCCTCGCCTGCCCCACCGGCCACCGTTTCACCCGGATGAATGCGGTGCGCATGCAGGAGGTCCATGGCGAGAACTATCTGCTGCGCCTCAACTGCGAATATGCCGACAACATCGAAAACCTCATTCGCGAGACCGGCGGCGCGGTCCATATCTGCTATCAGAGCGAGCGCGAGGACTGGATCCAGAACATGGTGGCGGGAGGCCTCGGCATCTGCTTCATCCCCGAATTCAGCGTCATGCTGCCGGGTCTCGAACTGCGTCCCGTCATCGAGCCTGACGTATGGCGTGAGATCAATCTGGTCACCATGTCGGGCCGGCGCATGTCACCCGCTTTGGCAAGCTTCATCAAGGCGGTGCGCGACTATCCCTGGCCCGCCAGCCGCTTCGACACGATCTAGGGAGCCATCATGCCGGAGCAGCCAATATCCTTCAGCATCCGCCCCCTCCAGCCTCAGAACCGCGGGCCACGGCATTCTCCGCTACTATCTGCAGAAATCCCTCTCCCCGCCCGAAAGCCCAAAAATCAGGCACGCCCACCCTGTTTACCTTCCGGCTGTTCACCACAAATGAACATGGATACCATGGCGACGGACACGGGCTTTCTGGGGACGACCTTTGGATATCCACCACATCCGCTATTTTCTGGCCGTCTGCGAGACGCTGAACTTCACTCGCGCCGCCGAGAGCTGCAACGTCACCCAGCCGGCGCTGAGCCGCGCCATCCAGCAGCTCGAGGAAGAGGTTGGCGGCCTCCTGTTCCGCCGCGAGCGCAACCTCACCCATATCACCGATCTCGGGCTCCTGATGAAGCCGCGTTTGCAGCAGGTGCTTGACGGCCTGAGTGACGTGAAGCGTGACGCCAGGCGCTTCCTCACCCTCGAAGAAGCGAGCATCACGCTCGGCATCATGTGCACCATCGGCCCCCGGCGGCTGACCGGCCTCATCGCCGAATTCGGTCGCCGTTACCCGGGCGTCTCGATCAGACTGATCGAAGGCATCGCCGCGGACCTCGCCGCCAAGGTCGAGAATGGCGAGCTCGATATCGCCATCATGGCCAATCCGGAGGGATTCTCGGGGCGCATCGAGGCACATCGTCTCTATGACGAGCGCTTCGTCATCGCCTTTCCCGAGCACCACCGCTTCGCCGCCATGAACGGCATAGCGATGCGCGAAATCCATGGCGAAAGCTATTTGCGCCGGATCAATTGCGAATATCGCGATCATTTGTCGAAACTGGCTGATGAGTGCCAGGCCGACGCGCCACTCGCTTTCGCCAGCGAGCGCGAGGACTGGATCCAGAACATGGTAGCAGGGGGCTTGGGCATCTGCATCATCCCGGAATTCAGCGCGGTGATCCCCGGCATCCAGATCAGGCCGCTGGTCGATCCCGATGTTTCACGCGATGTGAGCCTCGTCTGGATGGCCGGCCGGCGTCACTCCCCGGCCGTCGCGGCCTTTGTGAAGCTTGCCCGTTCTCATCCCTGGCCGGAAAGCCAGTTTGCCCCCGCAGCGGCCTGACCATCATAAGGCCCGCCTATCGAATCCAAAGCCTTTCGGCATTTCATCCTTGCCTCGGGCTTTGACACACTCCGCCATGGAAGCTGCGCCCTCCTCACCCACGCAGCAGCAACGGAGATGTTTCATGAAACTCGATCTGACCATACGCCTTGGCATTGCCGCTCTGGCGCTCGCCGCCGCCGCGAATTTCGCCCAGGCCGGCGAATGCCCTGCCGGCAAGATGAAGGACAATGCCCTCACCACCGGCGAAATGACGCCGAAGAAAGTGACCGACGAAATCCTGTCTTCGATCGATCTCTCGCCCAAGGGCGATGCCTTCAAGGGCGAAGCGCTTCGCCTGCGCAAGCTCGTGATCCAGCCGGGCGGCGTCGTGCCGTGGCATGATCACAAGACCCGTCCCGCCAATATCCATATCGTTTCAGGCACGGTCACCGAATATCGCAGCAGCTGCGAAGTGCCGATCGTCCACAAGGCCGGCGATACGGTCGCCGAATTCGGCGAAGGCTTCTCCCATTGGTGGAAGAACACCGGCAAGAAGCCCGTGGTCCTGCTGTCGGCCGACATCTTCCATGACGCCACGATGGACGACCATATGATGTGAAACCCGCTCGGCCGCACGCTCCAACGCTTCCGGCCGGCACTTGCCTGCGCGATACTCTCTCCACGTCGGATGAGAGAGTGTCGCGCAATTCATTCATCGGATGATCGACATGACGACAGCGACGCAAACCGCTCCCGCTATTCACACGGCGCATATATTCAAGCTGTTGGCGATTGCTGCCGTCAGCTTCCTTACTCTTGTCGATCTGTTCGCGACACAAGCCATCCTGCCGTCGCTCGCCGTGGCCTATGACGTCTCTCCGGGCGTCATGGGATCGGCAGTCAATCTGTGCACCCTGGGCATGGCGGCTGCCGGACTTGCCGTGGCTTTGCTCAATCGGCGGATCGATCGGCGTCTGGGCGTCGCCTTGAGCCTCGCCTGTCTCACCATCCCCACGCTGCTCCTGGCCTTCATGCCGGATCTCACCTGGTTCGCGGGCCTTCGCCTGCTTCAGGGCGTGTTCATGTCCGCCGCCTTCACCCTGACGATCACTTACATTGCCGAAACCGCGACGGCCGACTTCATCGCGGCGGCACTCGCCGCCTATGTGACCGGCAATGTCGCCAGCAATCTGTTCGGCCGGCTGATGTCGGCGGCGATCGCCGATCATCTCGGCCTTCCCGCCAATTTCGTGATCTTTGCCGGCCTCAATCTTCTGGGCGCCCTGCTCGCCTTTTTCCTGCTCAAAGGCAGGATGATGACGAAGCCGTCCGAGACCGCCGTCCGACTGGCCGATGTGTTCGCGCAGCCCTCGCTCAATGCGAGCTTCGCCATCGGCTTTCTCATCCTGTTCGTGTTCATCGGCACCTTCACCTATGTGAATTTCGTGCTGACGCGGGCGCCGATCTCGTTGTCGACCATGCAGCTGGGCTTCGTCTATTTCGTCTTCGTGCCCTCGATCATCGCCACACCCTTTGCCGGCCTGGCAAGCAATCGGTTCGGCGCCCGAAGGGTCATTGCCCTGTCCTTGCTCGTTGCCTTGTTCGGGCTTTCCGCCTCGCTCGTGCCGGATCTGAATTTCATTCTGGTCGCGCTCGTCTTTCTGGCTGCCGGAACCTTCTTCGCCCAGGCCGCGGCCACAGGCTATGTGAGCCGCAGCTCCGGTGCGGCGCGCGGAGCGGCCGGCGGCATCTATCTCGCTTCCTATTATTCCGGCGGCCTGATCGGCAGCATCGTCATCGGGCAGGTATTCGATCAGCTGGGCTGGACGGCCGTCGTGATCGTCCTTGGCCTGGCGCTTGTCGCCGGATGTGCGCTCGCCGTCTTCCTCCGCGCGCCCGATAGCAAACTTACATCGGAACGATAGCGATACGGCATTTCAGCCACCTGCCTGCATCTGACATGCTTGGCTCGACGCATCACGCGGCAATCGCGTGGTCCACAGAACAGGAGATATCGATGCTTGACAGTCTGTCCACCAAATGCGCCGTCGCCATGACCGCGTCCTTCCTCGCCTTTGCCACGCTTCCCGCGGCGGAGGCCGCCAATAATGGCGTCGTCAAGGGCAAGAGCGCCTATCCGATGGCCGAGACGATCGACCGCATCAAGAAGGATGTCGCGGCCAAGGGCATCACCTTCTTCGCCGAGATCGACCAGGCGAAGCTCGCCGCGGATGCCGGCATTAAGCTCGAGCCGTCGACGCTTCTGATCTTCGGCAATCCCGCCCTCGGCTCGCAATTCATGACGTCCAACCCCTCGGCCGGCATCGACTGGCCGGTGCGCCTGCTTGTCCTCGAGGACAAGAAGGGCCAGGTTTGGACGGTCTATAATGACTTTGGCTATATCGCCCGCCGCCACGGCATCAAGGACCGCGGCGCCGCCTTCAAGATGGCCTCCGAGGTCATCGCCTCCGTGACCTCTGCTGTGAAGAAGTAACGGTCCCTGCCGGAGAGCTCCTATGCGACGGGGCTCTCCGCCAGCGAGATGGCCTTCTCGCCGAACCATTCCTTGCGCATCGCCTCGCGGACCAGCACCCCCAGCGCCGGCGAATGCGCCCGCTCGGCCACCGTCACCAGATGGACCACGCGCCAGAATTCCGGCTCGATGACCGGAACGGCGACCACATCGGGGTGATTGACGCAATGCCGCGGCATGAAGCCGAAGCCCAGCCCCGCCGCGATCATCGCCTGGGTCCACTCCTCGCTGTCGCTGAAATAGGCGGGCGACACGCTGACGCCATGCGCCTTGAGGATGCCGTCGGCATAGCCCGCAAATTCACAGTGGTTGCGATGGATATAGGCCTCGCCATCGAGATCCTTGACGCGCACGGTCTCCAGATTGGCGAAGCGATGCCGGGGATGGACGACGATCACCATCTGCTCGCGAAACAGCGGGACCCGGCTGAACTTGCCGTCCGTGTCCCGGCCCGGAAAGGCGTAGATGGCGACATCGATTTCGCCATCCGCCAGTCTCTGCTCGAGCTCGAAGGAATTCGCATCGCTCAGGACCATGTTGACGCCGGCCTCCGCCCGCGGCACGGCCAGGATGAGGTCGGTGAACTGGCTGGGTGCGATGGTGGTCATGATGCCGAGCTTGAGGGTGCGCTTCTCCTCCTCGGCCTTGCCGGCAAGCTCTCGCGCCATGCGCAGCGTGTCGTCCGAATCGCGCCAGATCTGCTCGAGATAGGGCTTCACCATGCGACCGAGCGGCGAAAGATTGGTCAGCCGGCGCTCGCGATGGAACAGCGGGCCGCCGAATTCTTCCTCGAGCAGGATGATGGCGCGCGACAGCGCCGGCTGCGACACATCGCATTTCTCGGCGGCGCGCGAGAAATTGAGCTCCTCCGCGACCGCGAGAAAATAGCGTACCTGGTGGAGTTCCATGGCGGACCTCGGAGGTGATGGCCCCTGCCTCTTCATGGTAACAAGACTGCGGCTTAAATCCAGCCGCCGCCGCGCCCCATCATCGCGCCCGCCTAATTTTTTGTTCTGGAACGGAAATTCCAGATCCGAGTCAGGTCGGACGGGCATAAAATCGATGACCACGCGGCATTGGCGGGGAAACCGGTTGCGCGGCACAGTTATCTCCATTCAGGAATGGAGGCTCCCATGAGGAGGCTTTGGTGCAGGCTGACGCGCTGGTTTCGCTCATTCGACGAGACCAGCGAGGATTTTCCGATCATCATCAGGACGGCGGAGGACGGTGCGCGCATTGGCATGGTCGGCTGGTATTAGGCGTGGCTTGCCGGGTTGCGGCTCAGGCTTCGGCTTTCTGTCTTGCCGGCAACTCGCCGCGCAACGCAAAATCCATGGCGGCCTCGGCATGCAGCCGGGTCGTGTCGAAGACGGGAATGTCGAAATCGTCCTGCCCGATCAGCATGGTGATCTCGGTGCAGCCAAGGATCACGCCGTCGGCGCCCTGTTGTCGCAGGCGTTCGACCTCTGCAACATACCGGCGCTTGGATTCCGGCTTGATCACCCCTTCGCACAGCTCCTCATAGATGATGCGATGGATCTCGAGCCTTGCGGCTTCGTCGGGAATAACCGTCGGCAGGCCGTGCAACGATTGCAGCCGGCCGCGATAGAAGTCGCGCTCCATGGTGAAACGGGTGGCGAGCAGGATCGGGTTGCGCGCCTTGGATCGGCGTATGGCGGATGCCGTCGCATCGGCGATATGGATGAGCGGGATCGGTACCGCCGCCTCGATATGCCCGGCCAGGAGATGCATGGTGTTGGTGCACAGCACCAGCGCCGCGGCACCTGCCTTCTCCAGGTCCCGGCTGGCCGCGGCCAGGATGTCGGCAAGCCCTTCCCAATCGCCCTTATGCTGGCCCTCGGCGACATCGGCGAAGTCGAGGGAGCGCAGGATGATATCCGCCGAATGGAGCTCGCCCAGCCTCGCCCGCGCAATCTCGTTCACGTGACGATAATAGATCGCCGTGCTCTGCCAGCTCATGCCGCCGATCAGGCCCAATTTCCGCATGACACCGAAATCTCACCCGCCGGCGATGCGCGGCAGGAGATAGACCTCCGCATTCTCCGGGATCTTCTCATCCCATGAATCCCGGAAAATGCGGCCATTGATCGAGACCGCGATGCCGCGTTCGATATGGGGCTTGATCCCCGGATATTCGGCGGCAAGCTTGCCGAACATATCGCGGATATCGTGCGCCTCGACATCGACGGTCTTTGCCCCTCCGGCGGCCGCGCTGAGCGCCCCCCAGAGCACGACATTGACCATCCCTAAGCGGCCTTTGCCTTGGCCGCCTTCCTCGCCTTCTTGTCGTCCAGCGCCTTGAGGATGCGCGGCGGCGACATCGGAATATGCGTCATGCGCACGCCTGCCGCATTGGAGACGGCATTGGCGATGGCGGCAAGCGGCGGCACGATCGAGGTCTCGCCCACGCCGCGCACCCCATAGGGGTGGTTCGGATTGGGGATCTCGAGAATGACGGTGTCGATCATCGGCAAATCGGAGCACACCGGGATGCGATAGTCGAGGAAGCCGGCATTCTGCAGCCTGCCATCCTTGCCATAGACATATTCCTCATTGAGCGCCCAGCCGATGCCCTGCGCGGCGCCGCCCTGATACTGGCCCTCGACATAGGACGGATGGATCGCCTTGCCGGCATCCTGGATCACCGTGTAGCGGATGACCCTGGTGGCGCCGGTTTCGGGATCAAGCTCGACATCGCAGATATGGGTGGCGAAAGAGACGCCCGCGCCGTCGGCCACGAACTCGTTATGGCCGGCGATCGGGCCGCCGGTATTGGCGGCAGCGGCCGCAATCTCCTTGAGCGAGAGCGGCGGGAAGTCGCCGGCATTGGCGCCGGCGGGCTTCGCATGGCCGTCTTCCCAGGTGACCGCGTCTTCCGGGATCTTCCACATCTTGGCGGCGCGCTGACACAGCACCTTCTTGGCGTTGCGCGCGGCGATGACCGTGTTCATGCCGGAGGAGAAGGTGACGCGGCTGCCGTCGCTCATGTCGTTGTGGCCGAGCGAGCTCGTATCCGCCACGACGCAGCGCACATTCTCGTAAGCCACGCCGAGTTCCTCGGCGGCAATGAGCGCCATGGAGGCGCGCGAGCCGCCGACATCGATCGTGCCGACCGCCACCGTCACCGAGCCGTCGGGATTGACGTTCAGCGACGTGCAGGTCTGGCCGCCGAAATTGAACCAGAAGCCGCACGCCATGCCGCGCCCCTGGTTCTTGCCCAGGGGTGCGCGCATATGCGGATGGTTCTGCGCGGCTTCGAGCGTCGGCCCGATGCCGATCGGCCCGTAGGTCGGGCCATAGGAGGACTTGGTGCCCTCCTTCGCCGCATTCTTGATGCGGAATTCGACCGCGTCCATGCCGATCTTGGCCGCGACCTCGTCGACCACGCTCTCGACCGCGAAGGCAGCCATCGGCGCGGAAGGTGCGCGATAGGCGGCGACCTTCGGACGGTTGACCACCACCTCATAGCCGACCGTCTTCACATTCTTGAGGTCGTAGCAGGCATAGGAGGTCATGGCGCCGAGCTCGGCCCAGATGCCGAGGAACGGTCCGCCCTGATAGCGCAGGGTGGCCGTGGCCGCGGTGATGCGGCCATCCTTGGTGGCGCCGATCTTGACGTCGATCGAGGTCGAGCTGGTGGGGCCTGAGGCCTTGAACACCTCATCGCGGGTCATCACCAGCTTCACCGGCCGGTTGGCCTTGCGCGACAACGCCAGCGCCAGAGGCTCGGCCCAGATATGGGTCTTGCCGCCGAAGCCGCCGCCGATCTCGGATGCGGTGACGCGCAGCTTCGCCGCATCCATGCCGAGAAGCTGGGCGCAGTGGTTGCGATAGACGAAGTGGCCCTGCGTGCACACCCACATCTCGCCCTGGCCGTCCGGCCCGACATTGGCGAGACAGGCATGCGGCTCGATATAGCCCTGATGCGTCTGCTCGGTCCTGAAGCTGCGTTCGACGATGACATCGGCTTCCTTGAAGCCCGCTTCGACATCGCCATGGCCGAACTCGGTGCGCTTGGCGATATTCGAGGCCTTGGCCGGCTTGGGCTCGACGCCTTCCGTGAACATATTGGCATGCAGTACCGGGGCTGAAGGCTTCATTGCCTCATCGACATCGGTCACATGCGGCAGGACCTTGTATTCGACATTGATGAGCTTGAGCGCCTTCTTCGCCGTCGCCGCATCGATGGCCGCGACCGCCGCCACGGCATGGCCGTCATAGAGCGCCTTCTCGCGCGCCATGCAATTGACCAGCATGTCATACATCGCCTGATCGCCATTGGTGAGATCGGGCAGGTCGGCCGAGGTGATCACCGCCTTCACGCCCGCAAGCCTCTCGGCTTTCGACGTGTCGATCTTGACGATCTTGGCATGCGCGTGCGGCGAGCGCAGAACGCGGCCCACGAGCTGGCCCGGCGCGAAGGCATCGGCGCCATAGCGGGCACGGCCCGTCACCTTGTCGACGCCGTCCGGACGCAGCGGGCGCGTGCCGACGACCTTGAATTTCTGGCCGGTATAATTGGTGTCGTAAGCCATGGCTCAGGCTCCTCTCATCTCTTTGGCGGCCTCTTGGACGGCGCGCACGATCTTGTCATAGCCGGTGCAGCGGCAAAGATTGCCGGCAAGGCCGAAGCGGATCTCTTCCTCGGTCGGGTTCTTGTTCTTCTTAAGCAGCGCCTTCGCCGCGATCAGGAAGCCCGGCGTGCAGATGCCGCATTGAAGCGCGGCATTGGAGATGAAGGCCCGCTGCAGCGGGTGCAGCTTGTCGCCATCCGCCATGCCCTCGATGGTCTCGATCTTGCGGCCTTCCGCCTCGGCGCCGAGCACCAGGCAGGAGCAGACCAGCTCGCCATCGAGCGTGATGCTGCAGGCGCCGCAATCGCCGGTGCCGCAGCCTTCCTTGGCGCCGGTGAGGCCCAGCCGGTTGCGCAGCACGTCGAGCAGCGGCTCATCGGGATCGCAGACGAAATCGATCGGATCGCCATTGATCGTGGTTGAGACATGAACACCCGACATTATTTGCCTCCTGCGCGCTGATACGCGATTTTTGCAGCCCGCTTTGCCAGCACGCCTGCGACCTTGGTTCTGAATTCGATGGTTCCACGCTTGTCGTCGATGGGCGAGCAGGC
Source organism: Taklimakanibacter lacteus (assembly GCA_003576695.1). Taxonomy (GTDB): domain Bacteria; phylum Pseudomonadota; class Alphaproteobacteria; order Rhizobiales; family Aestuariivirgaceae; genus Taklimakanibacter; species Taklimakanibacter lacteus. Next base: position 47,127 of record QOZQ01000011.1, on the reverse strand, counting down.
GGCAGAGCATGCGGCCGCGAGCTTATCCAACGCTTCATCGTCGAGCTTGGTTCCGATGATGGCCTTGGCGGCGGGAGCGACCAGCAGCACGGTGGGCGCCACCGCGCCCAGCGCCACGCGCGCTTCCTTGATGACACCCTTGGCGTCGAGCACCACATTCACGCCGGCCGAGACCACCGCGATATCCATTTCCGAGCGCGGAATGAAGCGCAGATAGGCATCGCCCGACCGCGGCGGGCGCTTCGGCAGCAGCAGCGATTCGACGATCTCGCCCTTGGCGAGGCTGGTGCGGCCGGGGGCTGTCGAGACCTTCTCGACCGGGATGGTGCGCTTCTTCTTGGGGCCGACGATCACCGCCTGGGCGCCCGCGGCAACGAGAGCCGGCACGCTGTCGGCGGCGGGGGACGCGTTGCACATATTGCCCACCATGGTGCAGCGACCCTGCACCTGCTTCGATCCGATGAGATTGGCCGCCTCGACGACGCCGGGCCATGCCTTCTTGACCACGCTTCGGCCGAGCTCATTGCCCGAAACGGCGGCGCCGACCTGGAAGCCGGAAGCCGTCTTCTTGATTTCCCGCATCGCCGGAATGCGCTTGATGTCGACGATGAGATCAGGCTCGATGAACCCGCCCTTCATGCGCACGAGGAGATCGGTTCCTCCCGCGAGGATGGCAGACTTGCCCTTTTCTTTCATCAGGAGAGTAACCGCGGCCTTGGTCGAGCTGGGTGCTTCGTATCGCATAAATCTTGATCCACCTGGGTTGCTTGCGTGCGGTTCACGCTTGGATTTTTCAAAGGGCGGGAAGGCGAGGCCCTTCGCGAACAGGCGATTGTCATCCACCAGCCCCTCAGCCGTCAATATGGCGCGACAAAGTTGCGTGCCTTGCGCCTTTTCCACGCGAGCGGAATGACGAGCAAGCCGCGCATCATCCCTTCCTCTCTGCGGCGACCCGTTGGCGATTCGCCGGCGGGCTTTCTTCTTGGCCTTTCGGGACCAGCCGATTTGTATGACGAACCGTTCGGCGGGACGTCAAAAGTCCTGCTCTTGACTTTTATATTTTATACAATGTACAACCAATCGTACCCTGAGGGGATATCAGGCATCCGAGCTAAGCCATGACCAGATCTACATTTTTCTGCATAGACGCACATACTTGCGGCAATCCCGTCAGGGTCGTGACCGGCGGCAGCATTCCCCTTCTCGCGGGCGACACCATGTTCGCCCGCCGCCAGCATTTCCTTGAGGACTTCGACTGGATTCGCACCGGCCTCATGTTCGAGCCGCGCGGCCATGACATGATGTCGGGCGCAATCCTTTATCCCCCGACACGTCCCGATTGCGATGTCGCCATTCTCTTCATCGAGACATCGGGCTGCCTGCCCATGTGCGGCCACGGCACGATCGGCACCGTCACCGCCATCATCGAGCAGGGCCTCGTCACGCCCAGGACCGACGGCATGCTCAGGCTCGACACGCCGGCCGGCGTCGTCGAGGCCTATTTTGAACGCAAGGGCGACCGCGTCGAGAGCGTGCGCATCGTCAATATCCCCTCTTTCCTGCTCGGCCGGGACTATGAAGTCGAGGTCGAGGGACTGGGCCAACTCACGGTCGATGTCGCCTATGGCGGCAATTTCTACGCCATTGTCGAGCCGCAGGAGAATTTCAGCGACCTCGCCGATGTGAGCCCGGGCGATCTCCTGCGCTGGTCGCCGCGTCTCAGAACCGCTTTCAACGAGCGCCACCAGATCGCCCATCCGGAAAACCCGGCACTCGACCGGCTGACCCATGTCCTGTGGACCGGCCGGCCGCAGACCGCTGGCGGAACGGCCCGCAATGCCGTCTTCTATGGCGACAAGGCCATCGACCGCTCACCTTGCGGCACCGGTACCTCGGCGCGCATGGCGCAGCTCTGGTCAACCGGCCGGCTCGCCGATGATGCCTGTTTCATCCACGAATCGATCATCGGCTCGACTTTTGCCGGCCGCATCGCAGGCCACGCCAAAGTCGCAGACTTGGATGCGATCATCCCCTCGATCGCCGGCTGGGCGCGCATCACCGGCATGAACACCATCTTCCTCGACGACCGCGATCCCTATGTGAAGGGGTTTCAAGTGAACTAACGCAATGGCGTCGAGAAGGAGCGCCGCTATCGAGAATGGTCCAACTGAGGCATATTCCCTGCGTGAGCTTTACTAACGGATCAGGCAGATGGCGGGCAGACACAGCAACGAATGGTGACGATCAGCTGCCCTGCTGCCGGCACTCGTTATTGTTAGTCCATATTTTTTCAACAAGCTGATTTACATCCAGTTTCCGGGTTACCCTGTCTTCGTCGCCACGGACTATGCCTGCCGGATATTTAGCCTCGTGCTTATCTATCTGCTGCTACGCAACGAACCGGCTTCGCTGCCCATACCTTGGCGTCTCTCCGTGCCGTCCGCAAAAGAACTTCTGACGGCCCTAGTTGGAACGATCATTTTGATCAGCGCTAACGTCGTCGGCGGGACATTTCTCCAATATCTGAACGCTCATAGCTGGCAAGTGACAAGCTTTCCTTCACCAACCAATTCAGCGCTCCATTATTTCGACAGTACGGTGGGCATGGTCTTTGTTGGACTGAGCGAAGAGATTGTTTTTCGCTTCTATCTCATCAATCTGCTGCTGTTGCGAGGTGTGTCGCCCGCGATGACAGTCATTGGATCGACTTTGATTTTCGCGGGTGTTCATTGGTCATATGGTGCCGGGGCCGCGGTGTTTGCCATGCTTGCCGGCTTGGTACTTTCGACAATTTATTTGTCTGCGCGCAACCTGATCGTGCCCATCATCGCGCACGCTGTATTTGACGCGTTCTATTTTGCCGGAGGCATTGCATTCCTTTGGCTCATCTACAACAGTACCTAGGATTGGCCTGAGCCGTGCCTTGATATAGCAATCCACAAATCCTAAGATTCAGATTGTCGGTGACCATACGGCAATCCCGGTCAGAAACGGAGCGAGATATGGCGAGCCGAAAGGCCGTTGTGAAATGGTTGCTCGAGTCGGATCCCTCGATCCGATGGCAAGCTATGCGCGACCTTACCGATGAGCCTGATGCGGTCGTCGCCGCGGAGCGTTCGCGCGTTGTCGGGGAAGGCTGGGGCGCCCAACTCCTCAAGCTCCAGTCGCCGCGTGGCCAATGGGGACCCGATGACGATAATGGCTGGATGACGACGGTCGACGCCCTGGCCTTGCTGAAAAATCTGGGTGTGGAACCGACGAGCAAGGAAGCACGTCAGGCAGTCGATCTCGTGCAAGAGCGCATCACCTGGTGGCAGCTTGACGGCCGTCCCTTCTTCGACGGCGAAACCGAAGCCTGCATCAATGGCAGGATTCTCTCGGCAGGCGCCTATTTCGGAGCACCCTGCGACCGTCTGGCCAACCGGCTGCTCTCTGAGCAGCTCGCGGATGGTGGCTGGAACTGTGAGGCGCCGCAGAGCAAGCGCGCCTCATTTCATTCAACGATCTGCGTCCTCGAAGGACTTCTCGAATATGAGAAGGCCAAAGGCGCCACGCCTGCGGTGACTAAGGCCCGTGCCCGGGCTCAGGACTATTTGCTCGACCGCCAAATGCTGAAGTCGCTCACATCCGGCGAGATCATCGATCGCAAATGGATGCGTTTCGCCTATTCGACCATGTACCATTACGACGTGCTGCGCGGCCTCGATTACCTGCGCAGCGCCGAAGTCAAACCCGACAAGCGGGCCGCCGAAGCGATCGAGCTTGTGAAGAAGAGAAGCCACCAGAACGGGCGCTGGCCGCTCAATGTGCTGCTTCCGACCCGCCTGCCGTTCACCATGGAAAACGAAGTCGGGAGCGCCAGCCGCTGGAACACGCTGCGCGCGCTCCGCGTGCTGGACTGGGCCGAAGCTGGATCGTCAGGCTGAGCTGAGTTCCTTCACCAGTCCGATGAAGCGATCGACATCCTCGGGCGGCGTTGCATAGGAGAGCACGAAGCGCACGAAGATCTCGTCGTCCTTGACGCCGTCGGGGCCCAGCGTATCCGGCATCCAGTCATAATAATGGGCGCCCGCCGCCTGCAGTTTGTCATGCAGCGCCCTGGGGACCACGGCGAAGACCTCGTTCGCATCGGTCGGCAAGGGGATCCGGATGCGATTGGACGTCTTGAGGCCGTCCGCCAGGCGCTTGGCATAGCCGTTGGCGATGCGGGCATTGTCGAGCCACAGATCGCCTTCCAGATAGGCCAGCATCTGGGCGCCGAGATAGCGGCTCTTGGACACGAGCTGGCCGCCGCGCATGCGCCGGTAGACGAAATCCTCCGCCAGCGCCGTGTCGAAGAACACGACTGCTTCCAGCAGCATGCCGCCATTCTTGGTGCCGCCGAAGGACATCACATCGATGCCGGATTTCCAGGTGATCTCCGCCGGCGCCACGCCGAGGCTCGCCACCGCATTGGCGAAGCGCGCGCCATCGGTGTGGAATTTCATCTTGCGCGGCTTGAGGACGGCCGACAGCGCCTTGATCTCGGAGGGCGTGTAGACACGGCCAAGCTCGGTCGAATTGGTGATCGAAAGGGCGGAAGGCTTGGGATCATGCTCGGCGCGGATGAAGCCTTTCAGCGCCTTCTCGACGATGGCGGGCGTGATCTTTCCCTCGATGCCATGAAGTCCGATGATCTTGGCGCCGCCCGTAAACATTTCCGGGCTGTTGCATTCATCGACGAAGGCATGCGCTTCCGCATGGGTGAGGACCGCGCCATAGGAAGGAGACAGCGCCGAGAGGGCAAGGCCGTTCGCCGCCGTGCCCGTCGTCACCAGGAAAGCACGCACCTCCTTGCCGAAGACCGCCGACAGCTTCTCCTCGGCGCGCTTCGAATAATCGTCATAGCCATAGGAGGCGGAAGTGCCCTTATTGGCGGCCTCGATGGCGGCGAAGATCTTGGGATGGATGCCGAAGACATTGTCGGAGGCGAAATTCATGGTTGAGAACCCCTGCTGAGGGGCTGATGCCTAGCCAAGCGCTCGGGCGCTGCCAACCCCCTCCGGCGCATATCTGTCCCGGTTGCGCAATTTTGTTTCGAAGTTGACTCCGGGGCCAATCTTTACTTGCGCCCCTTTCCTCGGTCTGACATAAATAAAAAGGACAGCTATGCTGTCCTTTTGCAGTGCAACAAGTTCAGGGAACCCGGATGATCCGGACCGATGCCAATGTGGCTCTGAACACGACGGCCGACAAAGCCGCCGATTGCCTGTCTATGTCCCGAGCTGAAACGACGAAAACGAAAAAAGATTGAAGCTCCGGGACGACCCTAAGGGGTGCCGGAGGTTCGATCCAGGATAATCGCGGGGAAGCCTCGCGACTGCTCCTCCAACTCGAAACGCCGACACCCCGAGCACATCCCGCCAAAGTTGAAGACTTTGGCGACAAGGATTTGCTCAAACAAAGATTACAAGCCCTTCGGCGGGTTCACGCCCCGCCTTGGAGGGTTATAAGACCGTCTAGGAAACGTGAGAGGCTTGAGGCCATGAGACACGCGACCCATCTTCTGCCCGAGGGCTTGCCCGAAGCGCACGGCCTTTACGATCCGCGCAACGAGCATGATGCCTGCGGCATCGGCCTCATCGCCAATATCCATAATCTCGCGAGCCACAAGATCATTTCCGATGGCTTGAGCATCCTGCGCAATCTCGAGCATCGCGGCGCCGTCGGCGCCGACCCCAAGGCGGGCGACGGCGCCGGTATCCTCCTGCAGATCCCGCATGAGTTCTTCCTCGCGGAAGGCAAGCGCCTGGGCTTCGCTCTGCCTGCGCCGCAGCATTATGCCGTGGGCCACCTCTTCCTGCCGCGCGAGCCCGTCTACCGCCAGGACATCGAGCGCATCTGGTGGGAAACCGCGCGCGAGGAAGGCCTCAAGGTTCTGGGCTGGCGCGACGTGCCGGTCGATGAGACCGTGCTCGGCCACAGTGTCAGGCCGACCGAGCCCTTCCATCGCCAGATCTTCATCGGCCGCGGTCCCACCATTCGCGATGAGGCGCATTTCGAGCGCAAGCTCTTCGTCTGCCGCAAGGTGGTGTCGAACCGCGTCCTCGAAGTCTTAGGGTCAAAGGGCCGCAGCTATTACCCGGTCTCGGTGTCGAGCCGCACCATCGTCTATAAGGGCCTCGTCCTCGGCAAGGACCTCGGCCTCTATTACAAGGACCTGGCGGATGAGCGCGTGACCTCGGCGCTCGCCATGGTGCATCAGCGCTTCTCCACCAACACTTTCCCGTCCTGGCCGCTTTCCCATCCCTATCGCTTCATCTGCCACAATGGCGAGATCAACACCTTGCGCGGCAACTACAACTGGATGGCGGCGCGCCAGGCCAATATGAAGTCCGACATACTGGGCCGCGACCTCGAGAAGCTGTGGCCGATCTCCTATGAGGGCCAGTCCGACTCGGCCTGCTTCGACAACGCGCTCGAGCTTCTCTTCATGGGCGGCTATTCGCTGCCCCATGCGATGATGATGCTCATCCCGGAAGCCTGGGCCGGCAACCCGCTGATGGATGAGGACCGCCGCGCTTTCTATGAATATCACGCCGCCTTGATGGAGCCGTGGGACGGACCTGCTGCCATGGTCTTCACCGACGGCCGCCTCATCGGCGCCACCCTCGACCGCAACGGCCTGCGCCCTTCGCGCTACATGGTGTCGGATGACGGCTTCGTGCTGCTCGCCTCCGAGATGGGCTGCCTGCAATTCGCCGAAGAGAAGGTCATCCAGAAGTGGCGCCTGCAGCCGGGCAAGATGCTGCTCATCGATCTCGAGCAGAAGCGCATCATTTCCGACGATGAGCTGAAGAAGACGCTCTCGACCCAGCATCCCTACAAGGACTGGCTGAAGCGCACCCAGCTCGTCCTGCGCGAAATGCCGGCGGCGAAGACCAAGCGCCCCAAGATCGCGGTGCCGTTGCTCGACCGCCAGCAGGCTTTCGGCTACAGCCAGGAGGATGTGAAGCTCCTGATGGCGCCGATGGCGCAGACCGGCCAGGAAGCGGTCGGCTCGATGGGCAATGACACGCCGATCTCGGCTTTGTCCGACAAGCCCAAGCAGCTCGACACCTATTTCAAGCAGAACTTCGCGCAGGTGACCAACCCGCCGATCGACCCGATCCGCGAGGAGCTGGTCATGTCGCTCGTCTCCTTCATCGGGCCCAGGCCCAATTTGCTCGACCTCAAGGGCACCTCGAAGCAGATGCGCCTCGAAGTGCCGCAGCCGATCCTCACCAATGAGGAGCTCGAGCGCATCCGCACCATCAATGTGGTGAAGGACAATCCCTTCCGCACCGTGACCATCGACATCACCTATGATGTCGCCAATGGCCCCGAATACATGGAAGCAGCACTCGAGGCGATCTGTGCGGGCGCCGAGCGCGCGGTGCGCGACGGCTACAACATCATCATCCTCTCCGACCGCGCGGTCTCGGCCGAGCGCGTGCCGATCCCGTCTCTGCTCGCCACCTCCGCCACCCATCACCATCTGATCCGCCGCGGCCTTCGCACCTCGGTCGGCCTCGTGGTCGAATCGGGCGAGCCGCGCGAAGTGCATCAATATTGCACGCTGGCCGGCTATGGCGCCGAAGCCATCAACCCCTATCTCGCTTTCGAGACGCTGGAAGACATGATCGCCTCGCTCGATGAGAAGATCACGGCCGAGGAAGCGGCCAAGCGCTACATCAAGGCGGTCGACAAGGGCATATTGAAGGTGATGTCCAAGATGGGCATCTCGACCTACCAGTCCTATTGCGGCGCTCAGATCTTCGACGCCATCGGCCTGTCGAGCGAATTCATCGCCCGTTACTTCACCGGCACGGCGAGCCAGATCGAAGGCGTGGGTCTCGATGAGATCGCCGCCGAAGCCTTCGCCCGCCATGCGGCCGCCTTCGGCGAAAGCCCGGTCCTGTCGTCCGCTCTCGAAGTCGGCGGCGATTACCTCTACCGCATCCGCGGCGAGCAGCATGTGTGGACGCCGGAATCGGTGGCGAAGCTGCAGCATGCCGTGCGCGGCAAGTCGCACGAGACCTATCGCGATTTCGCCCGGCTGGTGAACAACCAGAATGAGCATTTCATGACGCCGCGCGGCCTCTTCCGCATCAGGTCGGCGGAAGAGATCGGCCGGAAGCCCATACCGGTCGAGGATGTCGAGCCCGCGCGGGATATTGTGAAGCGCTTCTCGACCGGCGCCATGTCCTATGGCTCGCTCAGCCGCGAAGCCCACACCACGCTCGCCATTGCGATGAACCGCATCGGCGGGCGCTCCAACACCGGCGAGGGCGGCGAGGAGCCTGACCGCTTCAAGCCCTTGCCCAATGGCGATTCCATGCGCTCGGCGATCAAGCAGGTCGCCTCCGGCCGTTTCGGCGTCACCACCGAATATCTGGTCAATGCCGACCAGATCCAGATCAAGATGGCGCAAGGGGCGAAGCCCGGCGAAGGCGGGCAATTGCCCGGCCACAAGGTCGACGCCACCATTGCGCGCGTGCGCTATTCGACGCCGGGCGTCGGCCTCATCTCGCCGCCGCCGCATCACGACATCTATTCGATCGAGGATCTGGCCCAGCTCATTTTCGACCTGCGCAACACCAATCCTTCCGCCTCGATCTCGGTCAAGCTCGTCTCGGAAGTGGGTGTCGGCACGGTTGCCGCCGGCGTCGCCAAGGCGCGCGCCGATCACGTCACCATTTCAGGCTTCGAGGGCGGCACCGGCGCTTCGCCCCTGACCTCGATCAAGCATGCCGGCAGCCCCTGGGAGATCGGTCTCGCCGAAACCCAGCAGACGCTGGTCACCAACCGCTTGCGCGGCCGCATCATCGTCCAGGCCGATGGCGGCATCCGCACCGGCCGCGACGTCCTCGTCGCCGCTTTGCTCGGCGCCGATGAAATGGGCTTCTCGACCGCGCCCTTGATCGCCGCCGGCTGCATCATGATGCGCAAGTGCCATCTCAACACCTGCCCCGTGGGCGTTGCGACCCAGGATCCGGTGCTGCGCAAGCGCTTCAAGGGCGCGCCTGAGCATGTCATCAACTATTTCTTCTATGTGGCCGAGGAGCTGCGCGAGCTGATGGCCGGAATGGGCATCCGCCGCTTCGAAGAGCTCATCGGCATGAGCGAATATCTCGACAAGATCGCGGCCATCGACCACTGGAAGGCCAAGGGCCTCGATTTCACCCGCATCTTCGAGAAGCCGCAGACAATCGGCAAGGTCTCGATCCGCCGCGACGAGCCGCCGAAGCACGACCTCTCGGACTCGCTCGATGTCCGCTTGATCGAGCAGGCAGAGGCCGCTCTCGCTTCCGGCACGCCGGTCGAGATCGAAGCCAGGGTCACCAATGTCCATCGCACCATTGGCGCCATGCTGTCGGGCGAGGTCGCCCGGCGCCATGGCCATGTGGGCCTGCCCGAAGACACGATCCGCGTCGCGCTGACCGGCATTGCCGGCCAGAGCTTCGGCGCCTTCCTCGCCCATGGCGTCACCCTCGAGCTCACCGGTGAAGCCAATGACTATGTCGGCAAGGGGATTTCCGGCGGCAAGCTTATCGTCAGGCCGCATGAGAATGTGGGCTTCGTGCCCGAGAAGTCGATCATCGCCGGCAACACCGTGCTCTATGGCGCCATCGGCGGTGAATGCTATCTCCGCGGCGTCGCCGGCGAGCGCTTCGCCGTGCGCAATTCGGGCGCCATCGCCGTCGTCGAAGGCGTCGGCGATCATGGCTGCGAATACATGACCGGTGGCGTCGTGCTGGTCATCGGCGAGACCGGGCGCAACTTCGCCGCCGGCATGTCGGGCGGCGTCGCCTATGTGCTCGATGAAAAGGGCGACTTCGCCCAGCGTTGCAACCTGGCCATGGTCGATCTGGCGCCGGTGCCGGCGGAGGAAGTCGCGATCGAGCGCCTGCATCACCATGGCGGCGACCTCGAGCATCACGGCCTTGTCGATGTGACCGCCCATATGGACCGCCATGATGCCGAGCGCATCTGGCACCTGCTTGGGCGTCACTTGAAGTACACGGGCTCGGGCCGCGCGCGCGAGATCATCGATCACTGGGGCGACTATCTGCCCAAATTCGTCAAGGTGATGCCGGTCGAATATGCCCGCGCTTTGCGCGAGCTCGAAAAGGCGCAAGCGGGCAGCGACGGCATGACCATCGGCATGAAGCGGAGAGCCTAGGGCGTTCGATCATGGAAAGCTGTCGCATGAAAATCCGTCATCCCGGCGAAAGCCGGGATCCATTAAATCGTATCAGCGCGGGCGGGATTTCTCCCGTTGCATCTGTTCAGGGGATCCCGGCTTTCGCCGGGATGACGATAGTGGGAGAGCGCGCAACCCATTCCGGCAGCAGGTGCTAGATGAAAATCTATGGCGACAGAGGCTCCGGCAATTGCCAGAAGGTCAGCATCACCGCCGACTTTCTCAAGATCCCCTATGAGTGGGTCGATATCGACATCATGAAGAACGAGAGCCGGACCGAGGCGTTCCTGAAGAAGAGTCCGATGGGCCAGGTTCCGGTGATCGAGCTCGATGACGGCCGCTGCCTGGCGCAGTCCAACGCGATCATTCGCTATCTGGCGGCGGGCAGCGCCCTGCTCCCGGTCGATCCTTTCGCCCAGGCGAAGATCGATGAGCTTCTGTTCTGGGAGCAATACAGCCACGAGCCCTATGTGGCGACGAGTCGCTACCACATGGTCTATCTTGGCCGCACGAAGGAACAGCGTGAGCCGATGCGGGTCGAGCGTGCCGAGAAAGCGCTCGATCTGATGGAGCAGCTCATCAAGGGCAAGACCTGGTATGTGGGAGACGCCGTGTCGGTCGCCGACATTGCTCTTGTCGCTTACACACGGCTTGCCCATGAAGGCGGCTTCGACCTGGCGGCAAGGCCCGAGGTCAAGGCATGGATTGCGCGCGCGGAGAAGGCCCTGGGCCTCTCGCCCGTGAACAGGCATTAGGAGCAGACGATGGGGAAGATCACCGGCTTTCTGGAAATCGACCGGCAGGAGCAGAAATATGCGCCGGCCTCCGATCGCGTGCGCCATTTCCGCGAATTCACCATTCCGCTCGATGAGCGCGACACCGAAAAGCAGGCGGCGCGCTGCATGGATTGCGGCATTCCCTATTGTCACACCGGCTGCCCGGTGAACAACCAGATCCCCGACTGGAACGACCTCGTCTATCAGGGCAACTGGCGCGATGCCGCGATCAACCTGCATTCCACCAACAACTTCCCGGAATTCACCGGCCGCATCTGCCCCGCGCCTTGCGAGGAGGCCTGCACGCTCAATCTCGAGAATGTGCCGGTCACCATCAAGACGATCGAGCAGGCGATCGCCGACAGGGCCTGGACCGAAGGCTGGATCAAGCCGCAAGTGCCGGAGGAGAAGACCGGCAAGACGGTGGCGGTCGTGGGCTCGGGCTCGGCCGGTCTCGCCGCCGCCCAGCAGCTGGCGCGCGTCGGTCATGAGGTCCATGTCTTCGAGCGCCATGCCAAGGCGGGCGGGCTGCTGCGCTACGGCATCCCCGACTTCAAGATGGAGAAGCATCCGATCGACCGCCGCGTCGAGCAGATGGAGGCCGAAGGCGTCACTTTCCACTACAATGTCGATATCGGCGTCACCCGTCCCTTCCGCTCGCTCGTCGATGCCTATGATGCGGTGCTGCTGGCGGGCGGCGCGGAGCGGCCGCGCGATCCGGGCCTGCCCGGCATGGACCTCGAGGGCGCGCATTATGCGATGCCCTTCCTGATCCAGAGCAACCGCCGCGTCGGCGGTGAGGATATTTCAGGCGAGGCGCCGCTCGTCGCCACCGGCAAGCATGTCGTCGTCATCGGCGGCGGCGACACCGCCTCCGACTGTGTCGGCACCTCCTTCCGCCAGGGGGCACTCTCGGTGACGCAGCTCGACATCCGCCCGGTGCCGCCCGAGCAGGAAGACAAGATGCTGGTATGGCCCTATTGGCCGACCAAGTTCCGCACCTCTTCATCACAGGCCGAAGGAGCCGCGCGCGAGTTCTCCTGCGCGACGCTCGGCATCGTGGGCGAAAAGGGCAAGGTCACCGGTGTCAAATGCGCCCGCGTCAACCAGAAGCGCGAGCCGCTGCCCGGAACCGAATTCATCATCAAGGCCGATCTCGTCCTGATCGCCATCGGCTTTGCGGGTCCGGAGGAAAAGGGTCTCCTCGAAGAGACCGCTTTCGAGCGCGACAAGCGCAGCAACGTGAAGGCCAATACCGACGACTACAAGACATCGGTGCCCAAGGTCTTCGCCGCGGGCGATATCCGCAAAGGCCAGTCGCTCGTCGTCTGGGCCATCCGCGAAGGCCGCCAGGCGGCGCGCGCCATCGATGAATTTCTGATGGGTGAGACGGAATTGCCCAGATAAGGTTTCTTCGGGCCAACAACGACATCCGTCACCCCGGCGCAAGCCGGGCCCATTGAATTCCCGCCGCGCGGGCGGCAACGCCCGCCTTTCGCTCATTCAGGGGATCCCGGCTTTCGCCGCTATTGGATTCACATATCGTAGAAGGGATTGCGACCTTGCCCTCGCCCCGCTTCAGCGGGGGCGAGGGTGAAAAGCTCGCTCGCGAATTGTGTGCATATGATAGCGGCTTTCGCCGGATGACGGACTATGGCTGCGCCGGCGTGAAATCGTCGAACCGGCCGGGCCGCGCGGTGATCGCTTCGCCGCGGCTGAACAGGCGCGAGGCGTCGGTGCCGGGCTGCGTCGTCTTGGCGAGCTGCGCCATGGCGGGGTCGGCAGGCGCCGGCAGCGCCCCCGCATAGTCCGACTTCGCCTGCGAGACCTCCGCGGGGCCCAAATCGTCCGGCAGGGCCACCGGCGGCGGCAAGGTGGCCGCAGGCTGACCGAAGCCGGGCAAGGGCTGGTTCTCCGTCGGCTCGGGCGTCGCCACATCTGGCGCCGCCGCAACCGCGATCTCGATGTCCTTGTTGATGGCCGCGACCACGAGGCTGCCCAGTTTGTTGTTGCCTTCCCTCAGGAAATGCACGCCGTCCTTCGACCGCAGCTTGACGAACTCGCCCGTCTCGTCGAAGCCGCTTTCGGCGTATCTGCCATTGTCGAGCAAGGCATCGCGCGTTGAAACGAAGCGGATGCCGGCGGCCTTGGCGCGTTCGGCATGAATGGCCGCGATGACCTTCATCGAGTCATCGTATTTCGCCGCTTGCATGGGAGGCATTTCAATCCAGTAGACCGCGGCTCCCGCAGCCTTGAGGCTGGCCATGAGCTTGTCGACCTGCGCGACATAGGCGGTGTGCCACTCCTTCGTGTCGAAGGCATAGCGGATCTGGCCGTTGCGGATCGGCTGCGCGTCATTCGAGCCGATCATCACGATGGCGATGTCGATCTTGTTGCTCGCCAGGATCTTCGGCAGGGCGCCGTTCCAGTCGTAATATTCGGGCCGCGACAGGCCTGAATCCTCCTTGTAGCGGCCATTGAGCGATATCCGCATGTCGCCGTCGATCATGCGCGAGACGCCGGACCACAGGCCGGCGGCCAGCGAGTCGCCGATCACGAAGACCTGGTAGACGTCCTTGGCCGTGAAATAGGGTGTTTCCTGCTGCCTGTCCTGCTTTGTCTCCTGCGCCAGCGCCGGAACGGCAAGTGCCGCGAGCGTCGTCAGGAGAATGAGGAAATGCCTGATCATGGCCCCATCCTAGCTTCCCCGGCGCAGGCGCTCAAGCAGGGCTGCCGTCGGCGTCCCGTCGAGCCTGAGGCCGGCCTTGGTCTGGAAACCCAGGATGGCCTCATAGGTGCGGGCGCCGAAGCGTCCATCGGCGCCGCCCGTATCGAAGCCGCGCTTGATGAGGAGCTTCTGCATCTCGATGCGCTGCGCCGCCGAAAGGTCGTAATCGACATCGGGCCAGGTGGACACGAAGGGCTGCCCGCCCCTGATGCGGTCCGCCAGATGGCCGACCGCGAGCGCATAGGAATGCGACTGGTTGTAGTCCATGATCGCCATGAAATTGCGCGTGACCAGGAAGGCCGGGCCATCGACGCCCTGCGGCACCATGATGAAGGCATCGGCTTTGGGCGCGCCGAACTTGCCGCCGCGCGCCGGCACGATGCCGAGCTTCACCCAGTCGGCCACCGGGCGCCAGTTGGAGCGGCCGATCAGGCTGCGGTTGAACTTCGCCGGGAGCTTGATCTCCCAGCCCCACGGGCGGTCGTTCTTCCATCCCGACTTGGCCAGATAGTTGGCCGTCGAGGCGAGCGCGTCCTCTTTCGAATTCCAGATGTCCTTCCTGCCGTCGCCGGTCCAGTCCACGGCAAAATTGAGATAGGATGTCGGGATGAATTGCGTATGCCCCATGGCGCCGGCCCAGGAGCCGGTGAAACTCTTCACTGGCACGATGCCGGTCTTCAGTATCTTGAGCGCGGCGACATATTGCTCGCGCGCGTAATCCTTCTTGTTGCCGGAATAGAGCAAGGTGGCGAGCGAGCGCATGACCCTCATCTGACCCTTGTCGCGGCCGAAATTGCTTTCCATGCCCCAGATGGCCAGGAGAATATTGCGGTCGACCTTGTAGCGCTTCTCGATTGCCGCAAGCAGCTCCTGCTCCGATGCCTTCATGCTCTGCCCGGTCTCGATGCGGACGGGCGTCACGGCCTTCGACACATATTTCGATGTCGTCGAGGTGACTTCCGGCTGGTTGTTGGCGAGCTTCAGCACGTCGGGATCGGGATCCGTCACGCCGGCAAAGGCGCGATCGAACAATTCGCGCGAAATGCCGGCCTGCTTCGCCCTGGGCCACATGTCCCGGATGAAGCTCTCGAATTCGGCATCGGCAAAGGCTTGCGACGCCGTCAGTCCACATAAGGCTGCGGCCAGGAAAGCCGCGGCTGGAAGCTTGGATTTCGCCATCATCGTCCTCGAGGCATCGGGATGAGCCGATTCGCTCCGCTCAACCGTCATATCAGACGCGCAGGAAACCCGCCAAATGCGGCTCCTTTCAGGCGGCTCTTCCGTTTTCTCCTCCCACGCTACGCGCGGGCGAAGGGAAATGATGGGGAACTACCCGTCGAGCTCTACTTTCCTTTCACGCGCCTCTCCAACTTTCCCCTCTCCCGTTGCGCAGCAATGGGAGAGGGTGCCCGGAGGGCGGGTGAGGGCTCTTTGCTTCAGCAAGGAACACTCATGGGGATTTGGACAGACCGCACGAAAGAGCCCTCATCCGGCCTATCGGCCACCTTCTCCCGTGCTTCGCACGGGAGAAGGGAAATGATGGAGAGTTTCGATACGCGGTAGCCCTCTTTTCAGGCGGCCTCGTTGCGCTGGCGCAGATAATCCTCCCAGGCGAGCGCGCTCTGGACGATCCCGTCGATATCCTGATGTTTCGGCGTCCAGCCCATTTCCTGCTTGATCTTGTCGGAGGCCGCGACGATCGAAGCCGGATCGCCCGGCCGGCGCGGCGCCATCCGCTTGTTGACCGGCTTGCCGGCCGCCTTCTCCACCGCCTTGATGATGTCGAGGACGCTGTAGCCCTGGCCATAGCCGCAATTATAGGCGCCGCTCGCCCCGCCGTGGCGCAGATGCTTCAGCGCGTCGAGATGCGCCTGGGCGAGATCGCTGACATGGATGTAGTCGCGCAGGCACGTGCCGTCCGGCGTGTCATAGTCCGAGCCGAACACATCCATCTGCTCGCGCTCGCCGAGCACCGTCTGGCAGGCGACCTTGATGAGATGGGTCGCCTTGGGCGTCGATTGTCCGGTGCGGCCCTTGGGGTCGGCGCCCGCCACGTTGAAATAGCGCAGGGCCACATATTGCAGTCCATAGGCGGCATGGCTGTCGCGCAGCATCCATTCGCTCATCAGCTTGGACGAGCCATAGGGCGAGATCGGCTTGAGCGGCTCGTCTTCCTTGACCGGCACGCTTTCGGGATTGCCATAGACCGCGGCGGTCGATGAGAACACGAAGCGCGGCACTTGCGCCTTCACCGCCGCTGCGATCAGGCTGCGCGTCTTCACCGTATTGTTGAGATAATAGGCGAGAGGATCGGCGACCGATTCCGGAACCACGATGGAGCCCGCGAAATGGATGATCGCATCGAACTTGTGCTCCGTGGCGAGCTTGCCGATCAGCGCTTCATCGCCGATATCGCCCTCGATGAGCCTTGCCTGCGGTGCGATCGCCCACCAGAAGCCGGTCGACAGATTGTCGAGGACGACCACTTCCTCGCCTTGATCGGCGAGCGCGTAAACCATATGGCTGCCTATATATCCGGCACCTCCGGTCACCAATACAGCCATGCGTGTTCTCCTTTGGCGCTTTCGTCAGAAACCTTGGCTTTCTTCACGATTTGACCCAAATTGCCACAACAATGCGTGACGACATCGGGACCGGCAGAAACAGACTTAATGAGGAGTAATCATAAATGCAGCGCCGCATCAAGAAAGCAGTTTTCCCGGTGGCCGGTCTCGGCACGCGCTTTTTGCCGGCGACGAAGGCTGTCCCTAAGGAAATGCTGACCATCGTCGATCGCCCGGTCATCCAGATCGTCGTCGACGAGGCGCGCGAAGCCGGCATCGAGCATTTCGTCTTCGTCACCGGGCGCAACAAGAGCGTCATCGAGGATCATTTCGACAAGCAGTATGAGCTCGAGGCGACGCTCCGTCAGCGCAACAAGACGGCCGAGCTCGACCTGCTCGCCAAATCTCTCCCCCGCGCCGGCGAGACGAGCTTCACCCGCCAGCAGGAGCCCCTGGGGCTCGGTCACGCGGTGTGGTGCGCGCGCGAGATCATCGGCAACGAGCCCTTCGCCTTGCTGCTTCCCGACATGCTCATCCATGCCAAGCCCGGCTGCATGCGCCAGATGATGGATGTGTATGAGGCCCAGGGCGGCGGCAATGTGATCGCGGTCGAGGAAGTGCCGTGGGAGAATGTGCATCGCTATGGCGTCGTCAAGCCCGGCACCTGGTCGGGCCGCTCCTTCTCGATCGAGGCGATGGTCGAGAAGCCGAAGCGCGAGGCCGCCCCCTCCAATCTCATCATTTCCGGGCGCTACATCCTGCAGCCCGAGATCTTCGCCGAGATCGAGAAGCAGGAGCCGGGTGCCGGCGGCGAGATCCAGATCACCGATGCGATGATCCGCCTGCAGGCCAGGCAGAAATTCTCCGGCCTGAAATTCACCGGCAAGACCTACGATTGCGGCGACAAGGTCGGCTTCCTTACCGCCAATGTGGCCTATGGCCTCGAGCGCAGCGATCTCTCCGCCAACTTCAAGCGCGAGCTCAAGGGCATCATCGATGAGGCAGGCGGGTTGGGCTAGAACCCGTCAGCTCTCTCCGGTTTTCCCCCTCGCCCGTTGCGAAGCAATGGGAGAGGGTGGCCGAAGGTCGGGTGAGGGCTCTTTGACTGCAAAATGAAAAATGCTCCTGAAAGCTTCGCACACGTGAGTAAAGAGCCCTCATCCGCCCTTTTGGGCACCTTCTCCCATCCTTCGGACGGGAGAAGGGAAATTAGATGGAGTGGCTTCTATCCCCTAAGCTCTATCCCCGCGGTCAGCCGGTTCTCGTAATCGTCTGACTCGGGCAGGCTCGAGTCGTTGTAGATGAAGTCGTAATCGAGCGTCCAGGCGATCCAGCGGTTGAGCCGCCACAGCACGCCGGCATTGCTGCGCACGGTCAGCTCGGTCTCATCGCTGCCCTGGTAGTCCTCATAGTCGACGCCGGCGCTGCCGCTCAGCGTGATATGGTCGCGCAGGTCATGGGCAATGCCGATGCGCGCGCCATAGACGCGCGAGCCGCTTGAATCCGCCGATGATGTTTCGTTGAGATCGGTGCTGAGCGAGAGATCGACCGTAGTCAGCTCGCTCGGCCGCCACGCGACGCGGCCGGTGAGGCCGAATATGTCGATCGATGAGAGCGCCGGATCGGCGTAGTCGCGCAGCATGTAGTCGACGCCGAGCTCGCCCGACCACAGAGGCGAAGGCTCGAAGGCGACACCGGCTTCGATCCGGTAGCCGTCCGAATTGCGGTTGAGCCCGTTGCGGTCCCGATCCTCGAAATGGATGCGCGGCGCATAGCCGACCTCGACATAGGGCTTGAGCGCCGGTGAGGCCTCATAGCTCACGCGCACGGCCGCTTGCGGCTCGACATATTCGCGGTCGCCGTTGGTCTCCTTGCCGCCGCCGGCAAGATCGACATCGCCAAAGTAGCGCCACACCGAGCCGGCCCTGAGCGTGGCCGCGAACCGGCCGGCGCGACGCGTCAAAGCGACATTCTGGCTGAAGGACTGGTCGGTGCGGTTGCCGATCGCCGTATCCGGCACTTCGCTGTCGGATCCGTTTTCCTGCGTCAGCACATAGCCCACATCGAGAGCCAGCGTCGTCGAGCGCAGCACGTCGAGCCTCAGCCGGGCGCGGATATCGGCGGCCTTGGAGTCATTCTCGGTCTGATCGTCGTAGAAGACGAAATCGCCCGAGCCGTCGACGGTCAGCTCATGCCTGACCCAGTCGCTGGCGATCCTGAGCGACGGCCGGAGCCTGGCGCCGATATCGCCCTTGCGGTCCGTCGATGCGGAGGCGGGATTGTCGGAGACGATGATGCCGGCCCTCAGGACCGGGAAGACCGTGAGTCCTCCGACATCGAGCCCGAGCGCCGCATAGGGATCATCCTCGCGGCGGCGCCGGCGCGGCGGTGGTGGCGGCGGCTCGACCGCAAGGCCTGCTTCGAGCGTGGTCGGCCTGGCGGCAATGGGCGGCGGCACGGCTTCCTCATCCGCCTGGTCGCCATCGGCCAGCGGATCCGGCGTATCGATGCTGGCCCGGAGGCCCGAGACCTGGGTCTCCTGCCCTTGCGCCTGCGCCACACCGGTCAGGATGAACGCCGCCGCGATCCCGCAAAATATGAAACGCTGGCGGACCATTCACAAACCTCATTCCTCCCGGTGAACCTAACGAAAACATGGTTAATGGGCGGTTGACGGGGGCCTGATCGGGCCTGATATGGTCTTAAGTTTACTGGCAGAATGAGTTAGCGCGCATCCCGGCGAGGTGGAATCACCTCGCCGAAAAGGATTCGCGCCACGTCAATATGTTGGAGCAAATCCTTATCGCCAAAGTCTTCAACTTTGGCGGGATTTGCTCTAAGTGAGCCCATGGCAAGAGTGATCGAAGTTGACCCTGAGGGATTGCGCGGCTGGATCGCCTCGGCCCGGCGCACGCTCAGTATCGAGAGCGAGGCCATGGCCAAGCTCATCGCCGCGCTGGACGGCTCTCTCGGCCGCGCCTTCGCCGAAGCGGTCCGTCTGATCAAGAACGGCGCCGGACGCGTCGTCGTCACCGGCATGGGCAAGAGCGGCCATATCGGCCGCAAGATCGCGGCGACGCTCGCCTCCACCGGCACGCCGGCTTTCTTCGTGCATCCGGCCGAAGCCAGCCATGGCGATCTCGGCATGATCGGCCGCGACGACGTGATCATCATGATCTCGAATTCCGGCGAGACCGCCGAGCTGCACGCCATTCTCGACTACGCCAAGCGCTTCGATGTGAAGATCATTGGCCTGACCAGCCGCGACCAGAGCACGCTCGCCAGTCATTCCGATGTGCTGCTGTGCCTGCCCGATGCCCGCGAGGCCTGTCCGATCGGCATGGCGCCCACGACCTCGACCCTGCTGCAGCTCGCCATGGGCGACGCGCTGGCGCTGGCGCTGCTCGAGGATCGCGGCTTCAACGCGACGCAGTTCAAGACCTTCCATCCGGGCGGTCTGCTCGGCGCCGCCCTCACCCATGTGCGCGATTGCATGCACAAGCCACCCAGGCTGCCGATCGTGGCGCCGGCGACGCCGATGGCGGAAGCTCTCGTCATCATGACCCAGAAGAGCTTCGGCTGCCTTGGCGTCGTCGATGACGGCGGCAGGCTGATCGGCATCCTGACCGACGGCGATTTGCGCCGTCACATGTCACGCGATCTCATCGATCACGCGATAGAGGATGTGATGACCCGCAAGCCGCATACCGTGGCGCCGGATACGCTGGCCTCGGAAGCCCTCGAGCATCTGAACTCGACGAAGATCACGAGCCTGTTTGTCGTCGATGATGAAGGCAAGCCGGTCGGCCTCGTCCACATCCACGACCTGCTGCGCCAGGGCGTCAGGTAGAGGCAGGCCTTTCAAAGGGCTCGACCACCAGACGCAGCCCTTCGACCGCCGTCACCTTCACCCATTCGCCCTTGCCGCGGTCGGCGCCTGACACCACCCACAGCGTGTCGTCGATGCGCACCTTGCCGCGGCCATTGACGATCGCGTCTTCCAGCACATAGGCGCGCCCGACATAGTCGAACATGCGCTGGTTGAGGTTGTTGGGGCTGCCTTGCGGCAACTGGAACCGCGGCCTGAGGAGCATCACGAAGACGACAGAGAGCACGGCGAATATCGCGATCTCGATCTGCCAGGAGAGATCGGCGAAGAGGTCGATCACGCCGATGACCGCCGCGGCGGCCGCCAGCCACATGAAGAACACGCCGGGCAAGGCGAGTTCGACGAGGAGCAACAACCCCGCGATCACCCACCAGGTCCAGCCCCCGAGAAATGGAAGGAACTGCTGCATGGCCCGTCAGGCCTTGGGCTGGTGAGGAACGGAGGGAACGCTGCTCTTCTTCTTCGGACCAGCGACCTGGTCCGAGCTTCCGCCGCCGAAGGTTTCGCGTGCGATCTCGGCAATGCCGGTGAGCGAGCCCATGAGCGACGTCGCTTCGAGCGGCAGCATGAGCACCTTCTGGTTGGGCGCGGCCGCCAGCGCCTCGAGCGCCTTCACATAGTTGTTGGCGACGAAATAGTTGATCGCCTGAATATTGCCGCTGGCGATGGCTTCGCTGACCATGAGGGTCGCCTTGGCTTCGGCCTCGGCGGCGCGCTCGCGGGCTTCCGCGTCGCGGAAGGCGGCTTCACGCCGGCCTTCGGCTTCGAGCACCACCGACTGCTTTTCGCCTTCGGCGCGCAGGATCTGCGACTGGCGCTGGCCTTCCGCTTCGAGCACGGTGGCGCGCTTGTCGCGCTCGGCCTTCATCTGCCGCGCCATGGCGTCGACGAGGTCGCGCGGCGGACTGATGTCCTTGATCTCGATGCGGTTCATCTTGATGCCCCACGGCGTGGCGGCCTGGTCGACGACGCCGAGAAGGCGGTGGTTGATCTCGTCGCGCTGCGACAGGAGGCTGTCGAGATCCATCGAGCCCATCACGGTGCGGATATTCGTCATCACCAGGTTGAGGATGGCATGTTCGAGATTCTGCACTTCATAGGCGGCCTTCGCCGCTTCGACCACCTGGAAGAAGGCAACGCCGTCAACCTTCACCATGGCGTTGTCGCGGGTGATGACTTCCTGGCTGGGGACGTCGAGCACCCGCTCCATCATGCTGAGCTTGTGGCCGACGCGATCGAAGAACGGGACGATGATGCCGAGGCCAGGCGGCAGTGTCCTGATATAGCGGCCGAAGCGCTCGACCGTGTAGTTGGATCCTTGCGGGACCATTCTGATCGACCGCAAAAGGCCGAACAAAACCACGGCCAGAAGAATGATGACTGCTATTCCAGCGCCTTCGAACATAAGCCGTCTCCACCTGGGACTAGGAAACTAGTCTAGCGCCCTCTCGGGCGATAACATAGGGGCATGTTGTTGAATCGCAAGTCCCTTCATAACCAGCCGGCCAATTCCTGGCGGATCAGACCGGTCAGCATCGTAATGGAACCGTCCGAATCGTTAAGACAGGGCACGGTCGAGAAATTTACCCCGCCCTTTTCAAGGAAAGTCTCCTTGAGGCCGATCGCCACCTCTTCCAGTGTCTCCACGCAATCGGCGGCGAATCCGGGCATGATCATGACCAGATTGCGCACCCCCTTGGCCGGAAGGTCCGCCACCATGTCCTGGGCATAGGGCTTGATCCATTCCGCCTTGCCGAAGCGCGACTGGAAGACCATCTGCAGCCGGTTCTCCGGCAGCCCGAGCGCCTCGCGCAGCAGGAGGGTCGTCTGCCGGCAGTGGCCGTAATAGGGATCGCCCGCTTCGACATAGCTTTCCGGCAATCCGTGATAGGAAGCGAAGATGAGCTCGGGCGCGAAGCTCAATGTCTTGAGATGATCCCTGACGCTCTGGGCCAGTGCCGCGATATGGCCGGGCTCGGCGAAATAGGGCGGCACGAAACGCAAGGCCGGCTGCCAGCGCAAGGCTTCCATGGTCTCGAACACCTTGTCGGCCACCGTCGCCGTCGTCGCGGCGCTATATTGCGGATAGAGCGGGAAGACCAGGATACGGTCGCAACCCCGCTCCTTGAGGGCCTTGAGACGCTCGCCCACGGGCGGCAGCCCGTAGCGCATCCCCCAGTCGACCAGGATCCGGCCGTCATCGCGGAACTGGGCGCCGATTCTCTCGGCCTGCGACCGGGTGATGGTCATGAGCGGCGACTCGTTCAACTCCCGGTTCCAGATCTTCTCATAGGCATGGCCACTGCGCTTCGGGCGCGTCGTCAGGATGATGCCGTTGAGGATGAGCCACCACAGGAGGCGGTTGGTTTCGACCACCCGCGGATCGGACAGGAACTCCTTCAGATAGCGCCGCATCGGCCAATAGGACGTCGCTTCCGGGGTGCCCAGATTGACGATCAGGACGCCGATCCGGCCGCTTCCCGGCGCAGTGACTTTCGCATTCAGCATGATGCCCTGAACTAGCGGATTGTTAACCAAAGCGGAAGAACCGCCGGCACCTTAACGCAACCCCAATTGCGCCTTACAATAATGTGATCGTGGGAAACGGGGAGACAGGCGGCAAGCCTATGCTGACGCCAAGCGATGGCCCTCTCGGGCAGTTGGAGCGCCGCGCATCCGCCGATGCGGTTTCGGCGTCGATCGGCGTCGATTCCAGATCGAGATTCGATCTCAGCCGGTTTCGCGCCGAGCAGCTGGCGCCGCTGGCCCAGTTCCGGCCCTATATCATGGTCGCCAACATGCTGGCCGTGCTGGTGGTCGCCTGGGTCAGCGTGGAGCACGTCTCGGGCCCCTGGCTCTATCTATGGGGCGCGGCGCAATTCGCGCTGACCGGAACCGTATTCTCCTACTGGCTCCAGAATCGGAACTTCACCAGCATCAACCGCTATGTGATCGGCTTCATCGAGGCGACGACGCTCGCTTTCGCCGTCATGTGGGCATTTCCATCCTTACAGCTCCTTCCCGAATTGCCGGAGGAAGCCCGCCGCATCGTCATCGCGATCTCCTTCATCGCGTCGGTCACCGGCGCCTTCGCCATCACCCGGCTGCCCTTCGCCTCGATCGCCTTCGCCACGATCGTGAGCGGCGCCATTTTCGTCAGCCAGATCCGCGGCGACGAGATCGATCTCGTCCTCTGCTCGATCGCCGTGATCATCCCCCTGCTGATGTCGCTGATGAGCCTGACGCTGCATCGCACGCTGACGCGTCGCGCCGCCGTCAGCTACCAGATGAACCGGCAGGCCGAGTTCCTCGCCCTTCTCTTGAAAGACTTCGAGATCTGCTCGAGCGATCTCCTGTGGGAAACCGACGCACAGGGTAAGCTCATCTATTTTTCCGACCGCCTGCCGACCCTCGTCAGAACCTCCTCGCTGCTTCTTGGCCGGACGCTGCAGGAAGCAGCCGGCGCTTCTCCGGCCGATCAGGGCTGGAGTGATTTCGCCGGACTGTCCGCCAACCGCCAGACCATCGACGCTCTCTGTCTGGAAGTTCGCCGTCCCGAGGCGACCGACTGGTGGATGATCACCGCGCATCCCTTGTGGGGACACTTGCAGGAATTTCTCGGCTATCGCGGCGTGATCCGCGACATCTCGCTCGAACGGCGCGCCCAGGTCGACCTGATCAAGGCGAAGGAAGACGCCGAGCGCGCCTCGCAGGCCAAATCCCAGTTCCTCGCCATCACCAGCCATGAGCTGAAGACGCCGCTCAACGCCATTGTCGGCTTCTCGGAAATGCTGCTTGCTCAGCGCGACGGGCCGCTCGGCAGCCCGGCCTATGCCGAATATGCCTCGACGATCCTGCAGAGCAGCACGCATCTGCGCAACATCATCGGCGACATACTCGATGTCACCCGCATCGAGCGCGGCGCTCTCAATCTGGTCGAGCAGGAGATGGACGCCGCCGAAATCCTCGAAATATCCTACAAGATGTGCCGCGAGCAGGCGAAGGCTGCGAACATCACGCTCACCATCAATCTCGATGCCACCGCCGAGATCCGGGGCGACATCACGCGCGTCCGCCAGGTGCTGATCAACCTCATCACCAATGCCATCAAGTTCTCCAGGCCCGAAAGCGAGGTGTCGCTCGCCATCGAGCGCAGCCCCGAGAACGAGCTCGTCTTCGTCATCGCCGATCGCGGCATCGGCATAGCGGCAGACGATATCGAGCGCGTCTTCGAGCCTTTCGTGCAGGCCGACGCCAGCGCATCGCGCCGCCATGGCGGCATCGGCCTGGGGTTGGCCATCGCCCGCAAGATCGCGCGACTCCATGACGGCGATGTCGTCCTGGAAAGCGTCGCGGGAGAAGGCACGACCGCCTTCTTCATCCTCCCCGCCCAACGTGTAAGATGGCCCGAGCCCGTGCAGCCCCGGCGCGCGGCAGCTTTCTAAAGCATGATCCGGAAAAGTGGATGCCGGTTTTCCGGAAAAATCATGCGCAAACAAAAAGCTAAAGCGTGATGGCGACTCGACTTGAAGCCATCACGCTTTAGCCTTCTACCCATCGGAGTTCCATGAAACTGAAGAAGCCCCGCACGCCGTTTCTCGGCAGCTCATTTGCCGCATCGCCCAGAGGCTCGGATGCCGCCTTGTTCGGCGCCCCGCATGGCACACCTTACCGCGGCATCGACAACCGCCCCTGTGAGACGGCACCCGATGCCCTGCGCAGGGCGCTGGCGCCCGACAAGGGCTTCCTCGACTCCTGGGATTTCGACTTCGGCGGCCCCTTGCTCGGCAGGAGCGGGCAGTATCGCTTCGCCGATCTGGGCGATCTTCCCACCCGGGCGAAGCAGGCGGCGAAGAACCGCAAGCTCATCGAGGACTGCACGCGCGACATACTGCACCACGGCGCCATCCCGCTGATGATCGGCGGCGATGACTCGACGCCCATTCCCTTCATCAAGGCCTTTTCCGGATCTCCGCCGATCACCATCCTGCAGATCGATGCGCATATCGACTGGCGCCGCGAGCGCTATGGCGAGCCCTTGGGCTTTTCATCGACGATGCGCCGCGCTTCCGAAATGGGCCATGTCGGCAAGATCGTGCAGGTCGGCCTGCGCGGCATGGGATCCGCGCGGGAGCAGGAGGTTCGTGACGCTGAAGCCTGGGGCGCGCGGCTCATCACCGCGGCCGATATTCATCTGCGCGGGCTCGGGCTGGCGCTCGATCATATCGACAAGGATGCGCCGCTCCTCATCACGCTCGATTGCGATGCTATCGACTGGTCGATCATGCCGGCGGTGACCTATCCCACCACCGGCGGTCTCACCTATACGCAAGTCACGCGCCTCATCCAGGCGGCCATCGCCAAGGCCCGGCTTGTCGGCTTCGACCTGATCGAGTTCGTAGCCAGACGCGACCAGGGCGGCATCGGCGCCTTCACCGCCGCGCGCATCATCTGCAACGTGATCGGCAGCCTGGCGAAAACCATTCCCCTCCCCCCTGCAGGCAGCGCGATCGCATGAGGAATTTGAAAGGGCTGTTGAAGCGCAGCTTTACACTTCTTCATTTCCCCTTCTCCCGTCCGGAGGATGGGAGAAGGTGCCCGAAGGGCGGATGAGGGCTCTTCCTCGAAGTATGCGAGATTCTGAAAGAATTGAGTATCGGGACTAAGAGCCCTCACCCGCCCTTCGGGCACCCTCTCCCATTGCTTCGCAACGGGCGAGGGGGAAATTGGAGGTGACTCGCCTGCTTCGGAAATTTCAAATGCGATTGCCCTCCCCGCAAGGGCGAGTGTAATTCATCACTCCGCCGCGATCGCCGCCGGCAGCTTCGCCTTGCCGCTTCTGAAGGCGCCGAGCAACTCGCCTTCCCGCGCCTTGGCCTGCCTGAGATGGCGCTCCTTGACATGGCCATAGCCGCGGATCTGTTCCGGAATGGCGGCGATCTCGGCGGCCAGCGCCAGGTTCTTCGGCGTCAGCGCGGCCAGGAGCTCGTCGATCACCGCCTTGTATTCGCCGATCAGCGCGCGCTCCTGCCGGCGCTCATGGCTGCGCCCGAAGGGATCGAAGGCCGTGCCGCGCAGGAATTTGAAATAAGCCAGCACGCCGAAGGCGCGCTTCATCCACGGGCCGAAGGTCATCTTGCGCGGCACGCCCGTCACCGGATCGGCCTTGGCGAGCAGTGGCGGCGCCAGATGGAAGGTAAGCCGGCCGCCCTTGAAGCGCTTGCGCAACTCAGCGTCGAATGTCCCGTCGGTATAAAGCCGCGCCACCTCATACTCGTCCTTATAGGCCATGAGCTTGAAGAGATAGCGCGCCACGGCGCGGCTGAGCACGGTCGATTTGGGTGAAACCTCCATCTCGCGCTGGCGCACCTTGGCCACGAACTCGGCATATTGCGAGGCATAGGCCGCATCCTGATAGCCGGTGAGGAAGGCTTCGCGCCGGGCCACCATCTCATCCAGTGTTTCTTCCGTCGCCTTCGCCTGGCGCGGCGCGATGATCTTCTCCACCGCGGCAGGATTATGGGCGGCGCGCCGGCCCCACAGGAAGGCGTCGAGATTCATCTTCACCGCCTGGCCATTGAGGCGGATCGCCTCCTCGATCGACTGGGCGCTAAGCGGGATCAGGCCCTTCTGATAGGCGAAACCCAAAGTGAAGAGGTTGCTGGCGATCGAATCGCCGAGCAGCGCCGTCGCGATATGGGTGGCATCGATCGTATGCGCCGCATCGCGCAACACCCTGGTCTCGATCTTGAGCCGCATCTCTTCCGCCGGAATCCTGAGATCGGCCTTCTGGGTGAAGGATGCCGGCATGATCTCGGCGATATTCAGCACGGCATGGGTGCGCTCGGGCGAGGCGCCGGCCAGCACCTTTTCAGCCGCAGAGGTGACGAGGTCGCAGCCCAGAATGAGATCGGCGCCACCGGCTGCGATGCGCACCGCGGAAATATCCTCAGGCTTCGCCGCGATCTTGAGATGGCTCACCACCGCGCCGTTCTTCTGCGACAGGCCCACCATGTCGATGATGCCGCTGCCCTTGCCCTCGAGATGCGCCGCCATGCCGAGAATATGGCCGATGGTGATGACGCCGGTGCCGCCGATGCCGGTGACCATGATCGCCCAGGGCCGGGCGAGCCTGGGCAGGCTCGGTTCCGGCAGCACCGGGAAGACGGCGCCCCCGCCCGGCAGGCTTTTCGCATCGAGGCCGCGGATGAGTTCGCCGCCCTCGACGGTGACGAAGCTCGGGCAGAAGCCTTTGACGCAGGAATAGTCCTTGTTGCAGGCCGACTGGTCGATCTGGCGCTTGCGCCCGAACACCGTCTCGACCGGCGCGATGGCGACGCAGTTCGACTGCACCCCGCAATCGCCGCAGCCTTCGCAGACGAGCTCGTTGATGAAGACGCGCTTGTTGGGGTCGGGGAACTCGCCGCGCTTGCGCCGGCGGCGCTTCTCGGCAGCGCAGGTCTGGTCATAGATGATGACCGAGGTTCCCTTGACGCCCATGAACTCCTTCTGCACCGCATTGAGATCGTCGCGATGGTGGAAGCTGACATGGGCGGGAAAGGCGCTTGCAGAATGCTTGTCAGGTTCGTCGGAAACGACGGCGATGCGCTCGACGCCTTCGGCGCGCACCTGCGCGGCGATGAGGGGCACGCTGAGCTTGCCGTCATGCGCCTGGCCGCCGGTCATGGCGACCGCGTCGTTGTAGAGGATCTTGTAGGTGATGTTCGCATCCGACGCGAGCGCCGCGCGGATGGCGAGGAGGCCCGAATGATTATAGGTGCCGTCGCCGAGATTCTGGAAAATGTGGTTGCGCTTCGAGAACGGCGCTTCGCCGACCCAGTTGGCGCCCTCGCCGCCCATCTGCGTCGAGCCATGGGTGTTGCGCTGAGGCATGGCCTGCACCATCCAGTGGCAGCCTATGCCGGCATAGCCGCGCGCACCCTCGGGCAGGACGGTCGATGAATTATGCGGGCAGCCGGCGCAGAAATAGGGCGTGCGCGACAGGAGATCGGGCGCGTTGCTGAGGCGGCTCTGCACGCCTTTGATCACATCGAGATTTTCGGCGACGGGCGCCCAGTGCTTGCGCGCCAGGATGCGCTCGGCAATGGCGATGGCGATCTGGTTGGGCTCCAGCGTGCCATAGACCGGGAACAGATCGTCGCCCTGCTCGTCCTTCTTGCCGACGATGATCGCATGCTTCCTGTCGTTGAACAGCAATTCGCGCACATGCGTCTCGAGCAGGTCGCGCTTTTCTTCCACGCAGATGATGAGCTCGAGCCCGTCGGCGAATTCATGCATGATCGCCGAATCGAGCGGCCAGATCAGCCCGATCTTGAGAAGCCTGAGGCCGATCTTCGCCGCCATCGCCTCATCGATGCCGAGCTCTTCCAGCGCCTGGCGCGTGTCGAGATAGCTCTTGCCGACGCTGGCAATGCCGATCTTGGGCTTGGGGCCGCCGCGGAAGACGATCTCGTTGAGCCCGTTGGCGCGCGCGAACGCGACCGCCGCCTGGCGCTTGAAATTGTGGAGACGCTTCTCCTGGTCGTGGCGGTCGTCATTCGGCCTGATATTGAGGCCGCCGGGCGGCATCTTGAAATCCTTGGGCACCTTCGGGCGGATGCGGTGCAGGCCACCCTCGATGACGCCGGTCGATTCGACCGTGTCATGCAGGCATTTGACGCCCACCCAGGTGCCGGCGAAGCGCGACAGCGCCCAGCCATAGATCGAATAGTCGTAAAGCTCCTGCAGCCCGGCCGGGTTGAGGATCGGGATCATGGCATCGAGAAGTGCGATCTCGCTCTGATGCGGCACGGTGGAGGATTCCGCCCCATGGTCGTCACCGGCCATCACCAGCACGCCGCCATGCCTGGAGGTGCCCGCCGCATTGGCGTGGCGCAGCACGTCGCCCGAGCGGTCGACGCCGGGGCCCTTGCCGTACCAGATGCTGAAGACGCCGTCATAGGCGCCCTCGCCCCACATCTCGGCCTGCTGGGTGCCCCACACCGCGGTGGCGGCAAGGTCCTCATTGAGGCCGGGATGGAACTTGATGTCCTGCGGGGCGAGCTTTGCCTCGGCGCGCTGGAAGGCCTGGTCGACACCACCCACCGGCGAGCCGCGATAGCCTGTGATATAGCCTGCGGTGTTGAGGCCGGCCTCGCGGTCGAGCGCCTTCTGGGCGAGGGTGGCGCGCACCATGACCTGGGGCCCCGAAATGAAGATCCGGTCCTTGGTCAGATCATATTTGTCGTCGAGGGACGCCGACTTCCGAGTCATGGCCTCAGACTCTACCATCCATGGGCCCAACGACAATAAGGTAGGTATTGCTGGCCAAAAAAGAAATACCGCCGCGGAAGCAGCGCAGCATTGGCAACGCGCTGTCGCGCCGGCGGGTTGCCGCGCAATGGACTTGCGCGCATGGCTTGACTCGGTGCCCAAGACGCGCCTAATTGCACCCATGGGGCGAAGCGATCACCCCACAAGGCTACATGCCGAAGCATCGCGTCCTGGTTTTTGTCCGGAGGACGCCCATGCCATCACCCAACACCATAGCTGTCGACAAATTGGCTCGCCTCATCGGCCTGCCCAAATGCCCCCACCTCATCGATGTCCGCACCGATGAGGATTTTGCCCTGGATCCGCGCCTGATACCGGGCTCGGTCTGGCGGCCCCACCCCCTCGCCGAAAGCTGGGGCAGCGAGCTCGGCGGCGCCTCCGCCGTCGTCATCTGCCAGAAGGGCCTCAAGCTCAGCCACGGCACCGCCGCCTGGCTGCGCCATCTCGGCAAGGAGGCCAGTGTCCTCGAAGACGGCTTCGAGGCCTGGTTGAAATCGGACCTGCCGCTCATCCCCGACGCCAAACTGCCGCGCCGCGACGGCAAGGGCCGCACCGTCTGGGTGACGCGGGCGAGACCCAAGGTCGACCGCATTGCCTGTCCCTGGCTGATCCGGCGCTTCCTCGACCCCGAGGCCGTCTTCCTGTTCGTGGCGCCGAGCGAGGTCGTGACCGTCGGCGAGCGCTTCAGCGCGACGCCCTTCGACATCGAGAACACCTTCTGGAGCCATCGCGGCGAGAAATGCACCTTCGACACGATGATCGAGGAATTCGGCCTGACGACGGAGCCGCTGCAGCGCCTCGCCACCATTGTCAGGGGCGCCGATACGGCCCGCCTCGATCTGGCGCCCGAATCGGCGGGCCTGCTCGCCGCCTCGCTTGGCCTGTCGCGCATGTATGCCGATGACCTGCAGCAGCTCGAAGCCGGCATGCTGCTCTATGACGCCTTCTACCGCTGGTGCCGCGACGCGACCGAGGAGACCCACAATTGGCCGACCAACAAGCCGAAGCCCTGACGCTCCCGACACAACCGGCAAACGCGCCGAGCTTCGCCGAGGCACTCAACACCTGGGCGAAGATCGGCGTCCTCTCCTTCGGCGGTCCGGCCGGCCAGATCGCGCTGATGCATCGCGCCCTCGTCGATGAGAAGAAGTGGCTGGACGAGAAGCGCTATCTGGCGGCGCTCAATTTCTGCATGCTGCTGCCGGGGCCGGAAGCGATGCAGCTCGCGACCTATGCCGGCTGGTCGCTGCATGGCTGGCGGGGCGGCCTCGCGGCCGGCACGCTCTTCGTCCTGCCGGGAGCGCTCGTCGTCCTCGCTCTGTCGATGATCTATGCCACTTTCGGCGAAGTGCCGCTGGTCGCGGCCCTCTTCTTCGGCGTCAAGGCGGCGGTGCTCGCCATCGTCATCGAGGCGCTGCTGCGCGTGGCGCGGCGCGCCCTCAAACATGCGAGCGACTGGTGGATCGCCGCAGCGGCCTTTTTCGCCCTTTATGTGTTCAGCGTGCCCTTCCCGCTCATCATCCTTGCCGCTGCCCTCTTCGGCTACTTCCGGACGAGGGCACCCCGGTCCGTCGCGGCGGCAACGACGCCGATACCCTGGCGCCGGTCGCTTGCGACTTTATCCTTGTGGCTCGCGCTCTGGCTCGTGCCCCTGGCGCTGATCATCCTCGGCTTCGGCCCGAACCATGTCTTCGCGCAGGTCGGCCTGTTCTTCTCCAAGCTCGCGGTCGTCACCTTTGGCGGGGCCTATGCGGTCCTGAGCTACATGGCGCAGCAGGCGGTCGAGACTTTCGGCTGGCTCAAGCCGGAGGAGATGATCGACGGGCTGGGACTTGCCGAGACGACGCCCGGACCTTTGATCCTCGTCACCGAATTCGTGGGCTATATGGCGGGCTATCGCCTGGCCGGCGGGCTGTGGGGCGGCGTGGCCGCGGCCGCCATCACGCTGTGGATGACTTTCGTCCCCTGCTTCCTGTGGATCATGGTGGGTGCCCCCTATATCGAGCGCCTGCAGAACATGCCGCGTCTGTCAGGTGCGCTGGCCGCGGTGACGGCTGCTGTGGTCGGCGTCATCCTGAACCTCACCGTCTGGTTCGGTCTGCATGTGCTGTTCGGCTTGCTCGAGCGCACGAGCTTCGGCCTCGTGCCGGTCATTCGCAGTCTCGACGCGCCGGCGCTCATCCTCTCCCTCATCGCGGCCGCCGCCTTGTTCGTCTTTCATCAGGGGATATTGCGCACGCTCCTCATCTGCGCCGTGATCGGCGCGGTCTGGAAGACCCTGCTCTAAACGGCTTTCCACGGCATGATCTTGCCCCTAAGCTCCCCCGCTCAACGGGCAACAGGGGCAACATCATGATCCGTCACACCGTCGTTTTCCGGCTGAAGCACCCGAAGGGCTCGGCCGCCGAGAAGAAGTTTCTGAGCGATGCAAATCTGCTGGCTTCCATACCGGGCGTCCAGGCCTTCGAGCAGCTGCGCCAGGTCAGCCCCAAGAACGACTATCATTTCGGCTTCTCGATGGAGTTCGCCGACCAGAAGGCCTATTCGGGCTACAATGATCACCCCGATCACGTCGCCTTCGTGCGCGACCGCTGGATCCCGGAGGTCGAGAAGTTCCTCGAGATCGACTATGTGCCGCTGGCCTAGATGCCGGCCGAGTGTCTTCCCACAAAACCCTCACCCTGAGGTGGCCGCGCAGCGGCCCTCGAAGGGTGGCAAGCGGCAAGACCGATATACCTGGATCATGCTTCGAGGCTCGCTGCGCTCGCACCTCAGCATGAGGGCCGTGCCTAGCCCCACTTCCAGAAATCATCGCCCTGCTTGGCGAGCGCCCGTGCGATCAGCATGCGGTGCACTTCCGACGCACCGTCGATGAGGCGGGCGGCGCGGGCATAGCGATAGATCCAGTCGAGCAGCGTGTCCTTCGAATAGCCCTTGGCGCCGAGAAGCTGGACCGCGGTATCGGCGGCCTTGTGCAGCGTGTCGGCGACATGGATCTTGGCCATCGAGACCTCGCTCTGCGCCTTCCCGCCCTGGTCGAGCTTCCAGGCCGCCTTCATGGTGAGGAGACGGCCGACCTCGATGTCCTTGGCGACCTCGCCCAGCATCATCTGCACCGACTCGTGATCGGCGAGCTTCATGCCGAAAGCCATGCGCTCCTTCACATGCTCTCGCGCGATGGCGAGGCTTTTCCTGGCAAGGCCGAGCCAGCGCATGCAATGGGTGAGCCGCGCCGGGCCTAAGCGCAATTGCGTGAGCTTGAGGCCGTCGCCTTCCCCGAGCAGCCGGTTCTCTTCCGGGATCTCGAGCCCGTCGAAGTCGAGCTCGCACACGCCGCCATGCTCTTGCGGCCCCATGATGTCGATGCGCCGCACGATCCGCCAGCCGGGATCATCGCCATGATAGAGGAAGGCCGTGAGCCCGCGGCGCGCATCACCGGATGTGCGCGCGATGAGGATGAAATGCTTCGCCGCGGCGGCGCCCGAGATGAACCATTTGCGCCCATGGATCACATAGCGCCCGCCTTTCTTCTCGGCCCTGGTCAGCATCATGCCGCCGGGATCGGAGCCTGAGCCCGGCGCCGGCTCCGTCATGGCGAAGGACGAGCGCAGTTTCCCGTCGATGATCGGCTGCAGCCACTTGTCCTTCTGCGCCTCGCTCAGCACCTTGTTGAGCACGTTCATATTGCCGTCATCGGGTGCCGCGCAATTGAGCGCCGCCGGCCCGAAGATCGAGCGGTTGGCTTCCTCATAGACCGCCGCCCAGCCCACGACCGGGAGCTCCAGCCCGCCCCGCGCCTTCGGCATTTGCGGCGCCCACAGGCCGGCCTGCTTCGCCTTGGCCCGCACCTCCTCCAGCCGGTCGAGCCTGATATTCTCGAATTCGTCATAGATGTCGGGACGGCTTTCGAGCGGCAGAAGCTCAGCCTCGACGAAGTCGCGGGTCTTGCGGCGGAGCGCCTCGATATCGGGAGAAAGAGTGAAGTCCATGGTCAACTCCCGCAACCGTCATCCCGGCGAAAGCCGCGACCCATTGAACAAGTGCAATCCGGGCCGCGCTGATCGCGGGGAAAGAATTTACGGGGTCCCGGCTTTCGCCTGGGGTTAAGGTGTAGATTTCGCATGCAATAATGAGCGTGCCATGGATTTTCCGCGCATTCTAGGGTATCTGTTTCCCATCATGATCAGACACCCCCTGGTCGGCCTCCCCTCCGACACCTACGAGGAAAAGAACCTCCTCTTCCACTCCCTCGGCGACAAATATGTGCGCGCCGTCTCGGATGTGGCGCAATGCCTGCCGGTGATGATCCCCGCCATCGCCGAGGCCATGGACCTCTCGGCGCTGCTCGATCATTTCGACGGCATCCTGATGACGGGCGCCGTCTCCAATGTCCATCCGCCCCATTATGGCGGCGAGCCCACCGTCGATCACGAGCCCTATGACCATCACCGTGACAAGCTCACATTGAAGCTGATCCGCGCCGTCATCGACCGCGGCATGCCGCTTTTCTGCATCTGCCGCGGCTTCCAGGAGCTCAATGTCGTGATGGGCGGCACGCTCGAGGCCGAGCTGCAGCGCGGCGAAGGCCGGCTCGACCACCGCTCGCGCAAGGTCGAGGACATGGATGTCAAATATGGTCCCGTCCATGCGCTGGCGCTCACGCCCGGCGGCCAGTTCGAAACCATCCTGGGCAAGCGCGAGATCATGGTGAACAGCCTGCACCGCCAGGGCATATCCCGGCTGGCGCCGGGCCTTGTTGCCGAGGGGCGCTCCCCTGACGGCATCGTCGAAGCCGTTTCGGTCAAGGGCGCCAAGGCCTTTGCCATCGGCACCCAGTGGCATCCCGAATACAAGGCCGCGGACAATCCCGACTCGGTCAAGCTGTTCAAGGCCTTTGGCGATGCGGTGCGCCTGCATGCGGCCCGCCGCATGAACGAAAAGCTGGCAAGGGCGAGTTAGAGGCTATCTCCCTCCGCCGCGCAAAGCGCGGGGAGGGTGGTCGGAGCGAAGCGGAGACCGGGTGGGGTGTCTCAGCCGACAGATGTCCGACAATTGGCCTGCACAGCTGACAAGTGCGTTTCCTGACAGACCTTCTTCGCATAGAGACCCCACCCGTCGCGCGTTCCGCGCGCCACCCTCCCCGCCTCTCGCCTTCGCGAAGCCGAGGCTTCGCTTCGGCGGAGCAAGGTCGGCGGTGGAGGGAGAATCAGACCTCCGCGGTGAAATCCACCGCGGGGCCCACCTTGAAATCCTCGAACGCGACCTTGAGGCCGGCGCGCATGGGCGAGCAGGCCATGGGGCCGACCATGACCTTGCCCGGCACGGCGAATGTCGTGAGCCGCAGGGTCTGGAATGCACCGCCATCCTTCCACTGCACACAGACCGCATTGTTGAGACGGGTCAGGCGCAAATGGATCGGGTCCCCTGGCGCAATTTGCGTCGCGATGGCCCAGTCGGACTGGCCCTTGGTGACCACCGAGCTCAGTGCCGCGCGGCCATGGGCGAATTCGACGCCGGCCTTGATCCAGTCATTCGGTCCCAAGCGCAGCATCAGGCCGGCCTGGTCATATTGCGTTTCATACTGCGCCGAGAACACGACATCGGCCGAAAACTCAGCCTCCATCTCCCGGTAATAGAAATGGCCATTGTCATTGCGCCATCCGTTGAAGGTCTCCTGCCAGAAATCGGTCTTGTCCCCGGTGACGAGAGAGAGATTTCCACCATCCGCCCGCCATTCGCGCGGTTCGTTGAGCCATTTCATGAGCGAGGTTCCTACAGAAGGTCGGGCAATTCGCCGAGCGATTTGATCAGGGCGCGAGGCTTGCCCGGTATCTTGTCGTCCGGCAAGCCGAAGCGATCGACGCGTGCCACCTGGAAGCCGAACTGCGCCGCCGCCTGCGCATCCCAGCAATTGGACGAGACGAAGCAGATGGCGGGCGCGTCATGGATGACGAATTTCTGCATCGCGAGGCGGTAGACGCGCCGGCTCGGCTTGTAGATGCCGACATCCTCGACCGAGAGCACCTCATCGAGAAGCTTGTCGAGGCCGGCCGAGCGCACCGCGGCATCGAGCATCGAGGGACTGCCATTGGAGAGGATCGCGGTGCGCAGGTTGCGCGACTTGATCGCCTCCAGCGCCGGCTTTGCGTCCGGATAGGCATCGAGCTTGAGATAGAGGACCATGAGCTCGTCCTTGAGTCCCGGATCGTCGATGCCGTGGAAGGCCAGCGCATAATCGAGCGCATCGCCGGTCACATGCCAGAAATCGGCATGGACGCCCATCAGGCTTCTGAGCCAGGAATATTCGAGCTGCTTCTGGCGCCACAGTTTCGACAGCGCGTCGGCCTTTTCGCCGATTTCCGCGGCAAGCTTCGCCACCGGCGCATGGACGTCGAACAGCGTGCCATAGGCGTCGAAGACGCAGGCTCTGATGCCCTCGAATTTCGCCATTGGACGGCTTCTCTCCCCGACTTCTCCAGCTTATGCTAGCGGCCTTGGAGAGAAACACAATGCCGCATGACCACGACCACGATCACGACCACGACGAGGGCTCGGCCCTGTCGCCCATCGCGCTCAGGGTGAAGGCGCTGGAATCGCTCCTCACCGAGAAGGGCTATATCGACCCCGAGGCGCTCGATGCCATTGTCGAGACCTATGAGACGAAGATCGGCCCGCGCAATGGCGCCCATGTCGTCGCCAGGGCCTGGAGCGACCCGGCCTATAAGGCCTGGCTCCTCAAGGACGCGACCGCGGCCATCGCTTCCTTGGGCTATACCGGCCGCCAGGGCGAGCATATGGTGGCGGTCGAGAACACGCCCGAGACGCATAACCTCGTCGTCTGCACTCTGTGCTCCTGCTATCCCTGGACGGTGCTGGGCCTGCCGCCGGTCTGGTACAAGGCGCCGCCCTACCGCTCGCGCGCGGTGATCGATCCGAGAGGCGTGCTGGCCGAGTTCGGCGTGACCCTTCCTGAAACGACGGCGATCAGCGTGTGGGATTCGACCGCCGAGATCCGCTATCTCGTCCTGCCCATGCGGCCCCAGGGCACGGAAGGCTGGAGCGAGGAGAAGCTCGCCCGGATCGTCACCCGCGATTCGATGATCGGCACCGGCCTGCCGCGCGCCGCTGCATGAACGGCCCGCATGATCTGGGCGGCCGGATGGGCTTCGGCCCGGTCAGGCCGGAAAAGGACGAGCCGGTCTTCCACGCCGACTGGGAGCGCCGCGCCATGGCGGTGACTTCCGGCATGGACTCGACCGGGGAATGGACCCTCGATATGTCGCGCCATGCCAATGAGCGCATTCCGCCGGCACGCTATCTGTCCATGAGTTATTACGAGATCTGGATCGCGGGCCTTGCCGACCTCATGACCTCGGCCGGCCTTGTCACGCCCGAGGAGCTTGCATCGGGCAGGATGATGGTGCCGGCGAAGAAGGTCAGGGGCAAGCTTCTGGCCAGGGACCTGGCCGATGTCCTCGCCAAAGGCGATCCGGTCACGAGGGACACCGCCAAGCCGCCGCGCTACGCGCAAGGCGACAAGGTGCGCACGCGCAACATGCATCCTCAAGGCCATACGAGATTGCCGCTCTATCTGCGCGGCCATGTGGGCGAGATCACCCGCCTGCACGGGACGCATGTCTTTCCCGACAGCAATGCCCATGGAAAGGGCGAGGATCCGCACCCGCTTTACACGGTGAGCTTCTCCGCAAGCGAGGTCTGGGGGAAGGCAGCCCATCCGCAGGATACGATATCGGCCGATCTGTGGGAGCCCTATCTTGAACCGGCCTGACGAAGGAGACGCAAGATGAACGGCCCGCAGGATCTGGGCGGCCAGATGGGCTTCGGCCCGGTGGCGCCCGAGAAGGACGAGCCCATCTTCCATGCGCCCTGGGAGAAGAAGGCGCTGGCCTTGACGCTCGCTATGGGCGCCACGCGCCAATGGAATATCGACATCTCGCGCCATGCGCGCGAAAGCTTATCCCCGGCGCAGTATCTGGGCTCGAGCTATTACGAGATCTGGATCGCCGGCCTCATCAAGCTCATGCTCGCCGCGGGCCTCGTCACCGAGGATGAGGTCTCATCCGGCAGGATGAAGGTGGCGGCGAAGAAAGTGGCCGGTAAGCTTCTCGCCAGGGATGTGGCGGCGGTGCTGGCCAAAGGCGGGCCTTCCTCTCGCGCCGCGACGACGCCGCGCTTCAAGCCGGGCGACAGGGTGCGCGCGAAGAACATGCACCCGGTGACGCATACGCGCCTGCCGCGCTATCTGCGCGGCCATGTGGGTGAGATCGTGACCCTGCATGGCACGCATGTTTTCCCCGACAGCAATGCGCATGGCCAGGGCGAGAACCCGCAGGCCCTCTATACCGTGCGGTTCGCCGCGCGCGATATTTGGGGCGACGCGCGCCATCCGAAGGACACGGTGTCCGCCGATCTATGGGAGGCCTATCTTGAACCCGCCTGACGATCCGGTCTTCAACGAGCCCTGGGAAGCCCAGGCCTTCGCCATGACGGTAAGCCTCAACGGCAAAGGCCTCTTCACCTGGACGGAATGGGCCGAGGCGCTGGGCGCTGAGATCGCGGTGCAGGGAACGCGCAGCTATTACGAATGCTGGCTCGCGGCGCTGGAGAAGATCGTCGAGGCGAAGCAGATGATGACGGGGAAGGAACGCCTCGCCCGCATCGACGCCTGGGACCGCGCCGCGAGGGCGACCCCGCATGGCAAGCCGATCGAGCTGAGTAAGGCAAACAGCATTTCTTAGCGAGTATTCATGTTCACTATCGAACCAATGGTCGACAAATTCGGACTGCCAGCCAGGACAACAATCGATCGCGAACGTGGATTGGAGCTGAATCATATCAAAATCACGTATGATGAAGCATTTTTCGTCCTAAAAGTCAGAGACCGCAACATACTGTTCTGGGCAAACTATCGATTCGTTGGGAAAGACAGCGAAATCATAGAATGCGTGATCAGAAAAATCGGAGGCATTACTTATCCGGAAATCAAGAGCCACGAATTTTCATCAGCGCAAGAAAAACGGCAGACAGCAAAAATAATCGAAGAGGCCCTGAAGGTCTATGGAATATACCACAGCCTGTCTCCAGGAAGATCCGTTGAGGTGAAATTTAACGAAGTAACACTCGCCTTTTCCGAAAGGACGCCGTGATACCCGCTGTGCCGTGCCGCTCTTCCCTTGCCCGTCGCCGTGCGTACCGAGGACGACACCAATACGGTGATCTCGGTCATGATGAAAAGCAGCGTCACGGCGGATATGCGCGAGCTGACGACGGCGGAAGGCTTTCCATCGCTGAC
This sequence comes from Taklimakanibacter lacteus, assembly GCA_003576695.1. Classification (GTDB taxonomy): domain Bacteria; phylum Pseudomonadota; class Alphaproteobacteria; order Rhizobiales; family Aestuariivirgaceae; genus Taklimakanibacter; species Taklimakanibacter lacteus. Next base: position 8,299 of record QOZQ01000011.1, on the reverse strand, counting down.
TGAATTCACCATCCGCCTCGAGCGCTCGCATCTGAAGAAGAGCGCCATCATCAACCGGCGGGAAGCGCATCTCATGGCGCGCTTTTCTGCGGAGCAGCTCTGACTCAAGGCTGTATCTTCATCGAGGGATCGAAAGGAGCATCCAACCCTGTCTTGCACCGTCGACAATCCCGCAGCAAACGGAATGGATTATTCCATTGCCGATGGAATGCTCCTATCGGGTCATTTCCATCACAATATGGGCAGGACACTTTCTTTCTCGCTCTTATGCCGATGATGCCCAAGAGCACCATGCCAACAAACCAGGGAAAGACGCTTCTGAACAACGCCATCAGGAGCATTGTAGCAAGAGTTACAACGAACAGCTGGGCGTAAATCCCCAATGCGCGTCGCCTGAGAATCGCAAAGACTGTCTCGTTCCCGGAGTCCGTTTTCATCACCGCCCCTCGATTTGACTATCCGATCCGGCTGAAGATCGGAAACGTCTCGAGCAGCCAATAGGCGAAATTCTGGTGCAGGCCGGTGAGGAAGGCGAGGCCGGCGAGGATGAGGAGCACGCCCATCGCCTTCTCGACCATATCGAGATGCTTGGCGAAGCGCTTGATGAATTCGAGGAAGCGCTCGACCGCGAGGGCGGCGAGGAGGAACGGCACGCCGAGCCCCAGCGAATAGACCGCGAGCAGGAAGGCGCCGCGCCCGACACTGTCCTCGGACGCCGCGACCGCGAGAATGGTGGCGAGCACCGGCCCGATGCAGGGCGTCCAGCCGAAGGCGAAGGCGAGCCCCACCGCATAGGCGCCGATCAATCCCGCCGGCCGCGTCTCCTGGTGATAGCGCTTCTCGCGGTTGATGAGGGCGAAGCGGAACACGCCCAGGAAATGCAGGCCCATGAGGATGATGAAGACGCCGGCCACCTTGGCGAGGAGCGGCAGGTAGTCGCGCACGACCTGCCCGGCGGCCGAGGCCGTGGCGCCGAGCAGCACGAACACGCTCGAGAAGCCGAGCACGAAAGCGAGAGCGGCGAGCAAGGTGCGCTTGCGCGAGATCGCCTGCTCGTCGGTCAGGTCATCGAGCGAGGCGCCGGTGATGAAGCACAGATAGGGCGGCACCAGCGGCAGCACGCAAGGGCTGAGGAAGCTCAGGAGCCCGCCGAGGAAGGCCGTCAGGATGGTGAACACTAAGACCTCGCAAATCGCATCGCGCGCAACTTGGCGGTTCGCGCGAGGACGCACAACTCACGAAAGGCCGCAGCCTGTCAAAACACCGTCACTTGACTTTGCCGTGAATTTACTATTGTTATGTTATAATATTACAGGAGATCAATGTGCCCGCGACCATCCGACTTGCCTTGGCCTTGCTTTTTGCCACTTCATTCACGGCCCCGGTTCTTGCCGCCCCGCGCGTGGTGGCGACGATCAAGCCGATCCATTCCATCGCGTCGAATGTGATGGCGGGCATCGCCGAGCCGGAATTGCTGCTCGATGCCGCGGTCTCCGAGCACACCGCGCAGCTGACCCCGTCCCAGGTCGAGGCCATGCAGAATGCCGATCTCATCATGGTCGTCGGCGACAATCTCGAATCCTTCCTCGCCAAGGCGCTCAAGAATCCCGACATCGCCAGGAAGAAGCTCATGGAAGCCGCCGAGCTGCCGGGCATCACCACCTTGCCGGTGCGCAGCGGCGATCTGTGGGAGTCGCATGACCATGAGGGCGAGGAGGACGCAGCCCATACGGACCATGCGGAAGATCACGCGGAAGACCATGCGGAAGACCATGATCACGACCATGACCATGGTGGCGCCGACCCGCATATCTGGATGGATCCCGGGAACGCCAAGGTGATCGCCAGCGAGCTCGCCAAGGCGCTAAGCGAGATCGATGCGGAAAATGCCGCGAAATACGAGGCGAATGCCAGGGCCTTCGCGGCAAGCCTCGATGCGCTGTCCACCGAGATCACGGCCGCCGTGGCGCCGGTGCGCGAGAGGCGCTACATCGTCTTCCACGACGCCTATCAGTATTTCGAGGCCCGCTTCGGGATGTCGCCGGCCGGCAGCATCACCATCAACCCGGAAGTGATGCCCGGCGCCCGGCGCATCAAGGAGATCCATGACCGCATCGTTGCGACCAATGCGGTCTGCGTCTTCGCCGAGCCGCAATTCGAATCGGGATATGTCGACACGGTCATCGAAGGCACCAAGGCGAGGCCCGCGGTGCTGGACGGCCTGGGGGCCAGGGAACCCAAGGGGCCGCAAGCCTATGCCGGCATGATGCGCAATTTCGTGACGGCGCTGACCTCCTGCCTTGCCACCCGCGACAATTGATCAGACTGACCCCTTTTACAGAAGCGTAACTTCACTTTTCCGCCGCATTCCCCCATCATCCCTTCTTTTCGGGCATGACAGGAAAGAGCACGGGATGCGGCAGAGTCTGGTGACGGCGGCGATGGCGACGGCAATGAGCCTGCTTTGTGCCGGCCAGGCGAGTGCCCATCCCCATGTCTGGATCAGCATGCGCTCCTATATGGTCTTCAACGACAAGGCGGAAGTCAGCGGCATCGCCGTCGAATGGACCTTCGATGACGGCTATGCGCAGGTGGCGCTGGACGGCCTCGATGCCAATGGCGATGGCGTCTACAGCCAGTCGGAGCTCGAGCCCCTGACCCAGGAGAACCTGAAGTCGCTCAAGGACTACAATTATTTCGTCGTGCCGCGCGTCGATGGCAAGGTCGTCGCCATCACGGATCCGGTCGACTATGGCCAGATCTACAGCAACGGAAAGCTCGCGCTGCATTTCACCGTGCCGCTGTCGAGCCCGGTAGATCCGAAAAACGCCGAATTCCAGTACAAGATCTATGACCCGGAATTCTTCATCGCCATGGACTATGTCCAGGATGATCCGGTTGGCATCGTGGGCAGCATCCCGCAGGGCTGCCGCGTCGCGGTGAAGCCGGTCGTGTCCGATCAGGAGCTCGACCAGACGCGCCAGATGCTCTCCACCAAGGGCACCGACTGGAAGCCGCCGGATGATGAGGATTTCGGCGGCCTGTTCGCGCAGCCGGCGCTCGTCATATGCGACAAATGAAATTGATTGCCCGGCTTCTCGCCGGCCTGATGCTGCTATGCCTCGTGGCCGCGGTGCTGCCGACCCAGGGCTTTGCACAGGACCAGCAGGGCACGACCGCGCCCAGGATCGACCAGCGCAAATTGCTGGTGCCGCCGCGCAATGCCGACGGCACGTTTAAGGCTCCGCCCTTCTGGAGTGATCCCGCTCTATGGATCATGATCCAGCAACGCAATTTTTATGGCGCTATGGACAATTCCATAAAGCAGCTGAAGGCACAATCGTCCTTCGCTGCCGCTACCACTTTGATCCTTCTAAGTTTCGGTTATGGTGTTTTTCACGCCGCAGGACCGGGCCATGGTAAGACGGTGATCTCCGCCTGGCTACTTGCCACCGAGAACGAGCTGCGCCGCGGCATCCTCATCGCCTTCATGAGCGCGGTGATCCAGGCTCTGACCGCCATTATGGTTATAAGTACTCTGTTGCTGTTGGTGACCGCGGTCGGCTCGACCGCTCGCGATGTTGGCGGCTTCCTCGAAAGTGCCAGCTATGCCCTCATCGGCTTGATGGGTGCCTATCTCATCTGGACGGCGCTGCGTCCGCATAACCATGAAGTTGCGCATGCTCACAGCGGACATGATCATGGACATCTCCATCACGACCATCCCGGTCATCATCACGACCATCATGGCCACGCGCATCATGACCATCACGCACATAATCACGATCATGATGCGCACTGCGACTGCGGCCATGCCCATGTCCCGACGGCGCGCCAGGTCAAGGGTGAATGGTCCATGACCAAAGCATTTTCCCTCGCCTTTGCCGTCGGCATCAGGCCCTGTACCGGCGCACTTCTTGTCCTGGTCTCCGCCAATTTCATCGGCATCTATTGGGCCGGCATTACCTCGACATTTATCATGGCGCTCGGCACGGCGATCACGGTCTCGATCATCGCTACCATCGCAGTCTATTCGAAGAAGCTGGCGATCAGCCTCGCCAAGCGCGATGCGGCCTGGCTCGGTTACGCTGCCTTCGGTTTGCGCTTGGGCGGCGGTCTCGTCATCCTGGCCTTAGGCGCCATCATGTTCTGGGGTTCGCTCTTCACCACCAACACGATGATGTAGGCCGATGCACCGCCGCCTCTTTCTCATCATGGCCCTGTCGGCCACCGCCGCGCGAGGCGCTTCGGCGCATTCCTTCAAGCTCGGCCAGATCGCCATCGGCCATGTCTGGGGCCTGCCGTCGCAATCGAACGAGACCCAGGTCTTCGTCCCCATCTCCAATCGCGGCCAGGACGCCGATGAGCTGGTGGCCGCCCGCTCGCCAATCTGCACGATGATCGAATTGCGCCAGAACAACCGCTATGACGATCCCGCCCTCAAATCGGTCGAGCTGCTTCCGGGCAAGCCGGTCGCCATGCGCAAGACCGCGCGGCACCTGCGCCTCATCGGACTCGTCAGGCCGCTCAAGCCCGGCGATCGCTTCGAGATGACGCTCGATTTCCTGAATGCCGGAGAGACGGTCGTCGACGTGATCGTCGAGGACGGCGCCGGCCACTAATCCTTGCGACCCAATGGTTGCCAATTATATACTTGACAAAGCATAACCATTGGCCAAACTGACGGGCACAGAGGTTGAGCCCTTGGTTAAGCTAGACGATCCGATCTTCACCGATGCCGACAAGGCCCGGGCCTTTCTTGAGGCCCAACGCTGGCCAGACGGCCCGATCTGCACGCATTGCAGCTCGATTGCCGATGCTACGGGCTTGGCGGGTAAGGCTCATCGGCCCGGCGTCTACCAATGCAACGCTTGCCGTGAACAATTTACGGTAACGGTCGGAACAGTTTTCGAGCGTTCAAAAATACCGCTGAACAAGTGGCTTCATGCGACGTTCCTCATGACATCATCAAAGAAGGGCATCAGCGCCCAACAGCTTGGCCGCATGCTTGGCCTTACCTACAAGACGGCGTGGTTCATGGCGCACCGCATTCGTGCGGCGATGGCCGAAAGCAATCCTGGCCCTCTTGGCGGCGAAGGAAAGACCCTCGAAGCAGACGAAACGTATTTCGGTAAGCTCGAAACGCCGCGCAAGCGCTCCAAGTATTACCCCCGTACACAAAGGGCGGGCGTGGTCCCGCTCACAAGCGCGCGGTGCTTGGCCTTGTCGAGCGCGGCGGCAACGTTCGCACCATTCACCGCGCTACCGCTGACCAAGTGCATGACATCATCGACACCAATGCTTCGCGCAAGTCAAACTTGAACACTGACGAAAGCAAGATTTACGTCATGGTGGACAACGAACTCAAGAAGCACGAAACCGTGCGCCACGTTGATGACGAATATGTGCGCGGCACCGTTCACACAAACACCGTCGAAAACGTGTGGAACATCTTCAAGCGCGGGATGCACGGCACGTATCAGCATTGCGGTGAAGCCCCTTTACATCGCTATCTTGCTGAGTTTGACTTTCGCTACAACTACCGCGTGAAGCTCGGCTATTCAGATACCGCCCGCGCACCATGATGGCTTTGAAGGGCATCGGCGGAAAGCGTCTAATGTATAGGACAGTTGGTTAAGCCAAAGACGAACAAGCAGCTGGCGCGCCGACTCCACAATATGCGGAAGAAACGCTAGGCTTACCCTTTCCAGGGACGGGGAAGGCGCATGAACACCATTCCAGCCGACAGATATTTGTCTTTCTACGGACCGATTGAGCCGCCGGCTAGCAATGCCCTTCGACATCAGCTCAACGACATCGTGAACGAGGGCTCCACCAGTGTAACGATCCTCTTCGCCAGCCACGGCGGTTGGGGAGAGGATGGCATTGCCCTCTTTACCTATCTCCGCGCGTTGCCTCTCCGAATCAGCATGCACGCAATCGGTGCGGTATCGAGCATCGCTATTCCCGTTTTCCTGGCAGTCCCCAAGCAACGCCGATTCGTTTCCGAAAACGCGCGCTTTCTTTTTCACCAACACACTTGGAACTTTGGTGACGGGGCAATCCCCGACCTCGTCGTCCAAGAAGCGTCCATTCAATTGAAGGCCACTGCCGGTTGGCAGCGATGCGTCATTGAGAACGAAACCGACCTTGCCAAGCATGGGTTCGATCTGGACAAGCTTTTCGATCAACCGACGCTCATCGACGCAGTGACGGCGGTTAAGGTAGGCCTCGCCGGGACTAAGGGGGAGCCGTGTATTGCTAGGGATTCGATGCCGAAGGTCGCTTCCGCTTAGGTGCATTCGGCCTCGCCGTCTTCTCCCCTGTAGCGTGGGGCTTGTGGGGCGTTTTCAACAGCTTGTGGACAACCCGCTCAAATTCCTGATTTTCAGGTTCGGGCGTCTTAAGGGCGTCATAAGGCTGCTTTTTCGCCATGTCGGTTGTTCACAAGGATTTCATTAACGGAATCAGGCCGTACCCAGATGAATATTAGTCCGTGGGCTGTGGATACCGCGCATAATCACCAAACGAATCGCCGCGTGACGCAGGCAATCGCTATCAGTTTCGCTTGTCTCCGCGATGGAGGGGGTGAGTCGCCCGTTAAGCTCTCACACCCCGCTCACCGCAGCCCGGAGACTGGTGAGCCCATTACGGGCCCCCGGAAGTCCCAGTCCATCGAACGGGCTTCCGGTCATTTTGTGGGGCGGGAAGGGCTGGTGCCTAGGCTGGCTTCCTATCCTCGCCGTTCGGGTTCGATTCCCGCCCGCTCCACAATTCCTGAATGTACGGGCATTCCCCAATGTCTGTACAATCAACTTTGTAATACAAAACAACACAAGTATTACACGGTCGGCCTGTCACGCGAGGTATTTAGGTACCGTCCGAAGTTGCTGCTTTGTCAAGTATATAATTGCCCAATGGTCCCTTGACCTGGACTATCTTTAGACCATATTTCGGTCGAAAGAGGTGCCGCCGCCATGAAACTTTCCGGACGCGTGAAGCCAATCAGCTACCTCAAAGCACATGCTCCAGAGGTCATTCGCGGCTTGGCCGGAGGCGAGGCGCCGGTCATCATAACCTTGCACGGCGAGGCCAAAGCGGTTCTCCAGGATGTCGGTCGCTACGAGGAGACGCAGGAGACTTTGGCGCTTCTCAAGGTACTGGCGCTGACGAACAAAGAGATCGAAGCGGGCAGGATCCGGCCTGTTGATGAAGCCTTCAAGCGCGTTCGCGGTCGCCTGAAGGACTGATTCCGCGATGCGCTATCGCGTCCTGCTGACGGACAGCGCCGAGCGCGACGTCGAGGATATTTACCGCCATATCGCCCGCCACGATTCGCTCGTGAGCGCTGACCGGGTTCTCGAAGCACTTGATGACGCCTGCCGAAGGCTTGCCGACATGCCCGAGCGTGGCAATATCCCGAAGGAGTTGGTCGGCATCGGCATCGCTGACTACCGCGAAGCTCACTACAAGCCATACAGGATCATCTACCGCGTCACCGGCAGCGACGTGACGGTCTATTGTATCGTCGATGGGCGCCGAGACATGCAAAGCTTTCTCGAGCGCCGATTGCTGCGCTGATTTCCTGAGGCGATCCTTGACGAACACCGCGAGCCATCGGCATGTAGCTGCCGTCATTTGGTCGTGTCGGCCCAGAACCCATTGAGTTCTCTGGCCGACGGCGTTGCCGCCACGTGGCGAGCGCTCGACATGCAGGCCGGACCCGTCGTTCTGGTGGGGCACTCCTGGGGTGGCGTCGTCATCTCCGCTTCGGGCTGACGAAGACCTCATCGAGCGGGCCTTCCTCATGCCCAATCCGTTGAGAGCCATGCACCATAGCGTTTTTCTGAAAGTGGCCCTTGCAATCGTGGGCCGAGCGGTGGTGATTTGGAAAATATCAGTCTGGAATATCCGCGCGCGAGGGGTCAGCCCGGTGCCGGAACCGATTGATCAGACATAGGACTTCAGAGGCTGATTTCAGGAAAATCTGCCGAGACGGCGTTCATCGACAATCCGGCAGAGGATTCCCTGTTATTCTGCACTCGGGACAGCCAACTGCTTGATATTGCTCAGGCCGGGAATTTTTTACGATTATTCCCTGTATTTCCCTGTAATTCCCTGTATCCGGGTCACGAGCAATGATGGCATGCACAAGGGAAGGATTCCTTCCGTTGTGCATTTACCACTCGTTTTTCATTACTGAGTCAGAAGGTCACGGACTAAAGTCTCAGAGAATCAGTTAGTTGTGGGATTCCTGTCGAATGGAGGCTGCGATGGATCTCCGAGGAACTAACGACAG
>QOZQ01000010.1 GCA_003576695.1 Taklimakanibacter lacteus | reverse complement strand
CGTTATACAATCTGTCGGCATCGGAGCGCTCCTCGAATCCATCGAAGTTATTGCAGCACAACAACTTTCGCTGATTCGGCGCTCCGATGCGCTCCTTAGTTTGAGAAATCCGGGCTAGGCGGTCGGGCGCACGGAAAAGTCGGGCCAGGCTTCATCGGCAATCGAAGTCGCCACGACATCGACCACCGCGGCGCTGCGCGGCCCTCGCCAGCAGTCATCCAGCATGCGGACGATGGCCTGCTCATTGCCCTTGAACACCGCCTCGACCGACCCATCGCGGCGGTTGCGCACCCAGCCCTTCAGGCCGAGCAGCGTCGCCCGGTTGGCCGCCCAGGCGCGATAGCCTACCCCTTGCACGCGCCCGGTGATGACGGCATGCAGGACCTTGGTCATGCGAATTCCATGATCACCGCATCGACCGCCAGGCTGTCGCCCTTCTTCACATGCACCTTCTTGATGAGGGCGTCGCGCTCGGCACGCAGGATGTTCTCCATCTTCATCGCCTCGACGATCGCCAGCGCCTCGCCGGCCTTGATCTCCTGGCCTTCCGCCACCGCGATCGACACGACGAGGCCCGGCATCGGGCAGAGCAGCTTCTTCGACGTGTCGGCCAGCTTCTTCGCCGGCATCAGGCGCGCAAGCTCGGCCTCACGCTCGGTGAAGACGAAGGCATCGACGCTGACGCCTTTGTGCGAAAGGCGATAGCCATTGAGGATCTTGCGCATCAGGACAGAAACCGCTTTGCCGTCGATCTCGCCTGTCCAGACCGGCTCGCCCGGCGCCCACTGGCTGCGCACGAAACATGGCTTGCCATTGTCGAGCGTCACCACCCGGTCGTCCTCGCTGACGATGGTGACGGGCAGCCAGTCATTGCCCAGGCGCACCACGCGCTCATGGCTGTATTTGACGGCTTTGCCGTTCATCTGGCCGCCGATGCGGCGCTTGCGCCGGTTCTCGGTGTGATCGGCCGTCACCGCCACGGACGAGAGGATCGCTTTCAGATCTGATGTCAGCGCGTTGCCGGTGAAGCCGCCCGGAAACTCCTCGGCGATGAAGCCGGTCGAGAGCTTGCCCTTTTGCCAGCGCTCATTCTCCATGATGGCGGCAAGGAAAGGGATATTGTGCTGGATGCCGTCGACATAGAACTGATCGAGGGCCTCGCCCATGGCGCTGATGGCGGTGGCGCGATCGGGTGCATGGGTGCACAGCTTGGCGATCATCGGATCATAGTAGATCGAGATCTCGCCACCCTCGAAGACGCCGGTGTCGTTGCGCACGGTGATGCCGTCGGCCGAACTCTCCTTGGGCGGACGATATTTGATGAGGCGCCCGGTCGAGGGCAGGAAATTGCGGAACGGATCCTCGGCATAGACGCGCGATTCCACCGCCCAGCCTTTCAGCTTCACATCCTTCTGCTGCAGCGCCAGCTTCTCGCCGGCGGCGACCCTGATCATCTGCTCGACCAGATCGATGCCGGTTACGAGCTCGGTCACCGGGTGCTCGACCTGGAGCCTGGTGTTCATCTCGAGGAAATAGAAGGAGCGGTCCTGGCCGGCCACGAATTCCACCGTGCCGGCCGAGTCGTAATTGACCGCCCTGGCGAGGGCCACTGCCTGCTCGCCCATGGCCTTGCGCGTCTTCTCGTCGAGCAAGGGCGATGGCGCCTCCTCGACGACCTTCTGGTTGCGCCGCTGGATCGAGCATTCGCGCTCGCCCAGATGGATGACATGCCCGTGCTTGTCGCCCAGCACCTGGATCTCGACATGGCGCGGATTGACGATGAATTTCTCGATGAAAACGCGGTCATCGCCGAAGGATGATTTCGCTTCCGAGCGGGCGCGGGCGAAGCCGTCCTTCACCTCGGCATCCGAATGGGCGATGCGCATGCCCTTGCCGCCGCCGCCGGCGGAGGCCTTGATCATCACCGGATAGCCGATCTTCCTGGCGATCTTCACCGCCTCGGCCTCATCCTCGATGATGCCGAGATGGCCGGGCACGGTCGAAACCTTGGCGGCGGCCGCCGCCTTCTTGGATTCGATCTTGTCGCCCATGGCGTCGATGGCCTTGGCATTCGGCCCGATGAAGGTGATGCCGGCCGCTTCGAGGGCGCGCGGAAAGGCGGAGCGCTCGGAGAGGAAGCCATAGCCCGGATGGACGGCCTGGGCGCCCGAGCGCTTGCAGGCGTCGATGATCTTGTCGATCACCAGATAGGACTGGGCGGCGGGAGGAGCCCCGATATGAATGGCCTCATCGGCCATTTCGACATGAAGGGACGCTGCGTCAGCATCGGAATAGACGGCGACGGTCTTCAGCCCCAAGCGGCGCGCCGTCTTGATGACCCGGCAGGCGATCTCGCCCCGGTTGGCGATCAGTATTTTCTTGAACATTATTCCTCCCAACTCCGGGTCTTCATAGCGGGTTGGGAAATCGAGGTAAACTCACGCTATATTGGAGAAAATGGCTTGCCGTGATAGGTCCCGCCCCATGAAACTGACCCCTATCCACATCATCGGCGGCGGCATGGCCGGCAGCGAGGCCGCCTGGCAGGCGGCGGAGGCCGGCGTGCCCGTCATCTTGCATGAAATGCGCCCCAAACGCATGACCGACGCCCACAAGACCGAAGGTCTGGCCGAGCTCGTCTGCTCGAATTCCTTCCGGTCCGACGACGCGCAAAGCAATGCCGTGGGCCTGCTGCATGAAGAGATGCGGCGTGCCTCATCCCTCATCATGCGCATGGGCGATGCGCACAAGGTGCCGGCGGGCGGCGCCCTTGCCGTCGATCGCGACGGGTTCTCGGCCGCTGTCACCGAAGCGCTTGCCGGACATCCGCTCATCACCATCGCCCGAGATGAAGTGGCGGGCCTTCCGCCCGAGGACTGGGACAATGTCATCGTGGCGACTGGACCGCTGACATCCCCTGCCCTCGCCGAGGCGATCCAGGGCCTCACCGGCGATGAGGGGCTTGCCTTCTTCGATGCCATCGCCCCCATCGTCCATCGCGACACGATCGACATGACCATCGCCTGGTACCAGTCGCGCTATGACAAGCCAGGGCCCGGCGGCACCGGCAAGGACTATATCAACTGCCCGATGACCCGCGAGCAGTATGAGGCGTTCATCCGTGCGCTGATCGAGGGCGACAAGGCTGATTTCAAGGAATGGGAAAAGTCGACGCCTTATTTCGACGGCTGCCTGCCGATCGAGGTGATGGCCGAGCGCGGGCCTGAGACATTGCGGCACGGGCCGATGAAGCCGCGCGGCCTCACCAATGCGCATCAGCCCGACCGCAAGCCCTATGCGGTCGTGCAGCTGCGCCAGGACAACAAGCTCGGCACGCTCTACAACATGGTCGGCTTCCAGACGAAGCTGAAGCATGGCGAGCAGCTGCGCGTCTTCGAGACGATCCCCGGGCTCGAGACGGCGGAATTCGCGCGCCTTGGCGGCCTGCATCGCAACACCTTCCTCAACAGCCCCAAGGTTCTGGATGAGAGGCTGAGGTTAAAGGCTTGTTCGCGCTTGCGTTTTGCCGGACAGATCGCCGGCGTCGAAGGCTATGTGGAAAGTGCCGCGATGGGGCTGATGGCCGGACGCATGGCGGCCGCCGAGCGGCTCGGGGTGAGCTTTGTGCCTCCACCGCCCACCACCGCGCATGGCGCCCTCATCAACCACATCACGGGCGGCCATATCGAGACGACCGACAACAATTCGGGCTCGTTCCAGCCCATGAATGTCAATTTCGGCCTGTTCCCGCCGGTCGAGATTCCGAAGGGCCCTGATGGCAGGAAGCCACGTGGCAAGGACAAGCAGATCGCCCGCAAGCACGCCTATACGGCGCGCGCTCTGCGCGACTTCGACCAGTGGCTGAATTCGAGGCCGGCTATTGCCGCAGAATGATCCAGAAGACGGCGCGATAGAGCGTCGGCTTGTCGCCAAGGGTGCCTGAGGTTTCGGTGATGATCAGCTTCAGTTCCGTGTCGATGTCATAGGCCAAGGGTTGTTGCTGGCTTGCGGTCGGCACCGCCTTCACCTTTTCGAGAAATGACTTGACCGGAATCAACCATCGCCGGTCGCCAATTTTGATGATCAGGTTGTCTCCGTCTATCGTGGCTTGCGGGTTGGCCGCCGCGACGGTTCCGTTGCCGGGGATTGTCATGATCGGTCCAATCAGGCGGCCCTGGCTTACGAAGTCTTCCGTGATCGGGGTATTCGAGGCGAAGGTCACCTGCTCGGGTGGCGGCGTATAGATATCGAGGCCGAAAGCCGTACGGATCTTCGAGAAGACATCCCATTTGTCGGCCCCGGTCGCAAAGGGATCATCCTTGTGGCCGGCAAATAGCGGCGCAAGCTTGTCGAGGCCCCCCATATTGTTCAGTGCCCAGATGAGGCTGTCGATCTCGCTCCGGTTGACATCACTCAAGCGCGGTGGCTGATCGACGACCTTCCCCTCCGGAGTTAGAAGCTTATCCGCCTGGAGGTAACCGATAAGCCTCTCGAACTGGCTTGCCACCGACACGCTGTTGGCGCCCCAGGGGCCTGTCGAGCCGACCAGCACCAGCAGCGCGAAGCTGCCGAGGAGCACGCGCATGTCGGCCTGGTTGCGACGGATCGCCAGATAAAGGGTCACCAGCGCCAGCCAGACGGCGACGATGACGATGCCATAGCGGTCAGGCGTCACCCCGTAGGTCGAGATGCGCTCCCAGATGGCGATGGCGAGCAGGATGACGGGGACGATGGTGAACCAGAACCAGTAGCGCATGAAGAAGCGCAAGAGCCAGGTGCCGGTCTCGCGCCACGGCCAGGCGATGAGCCAGGTCGCGGTACCGCCCAGAGCGAAGACGGTGACCATGACACCGATCTGGCCCTCGGGCAGCGCGCCATTGAGCAGGATCTTCACCGCATAGGCATGCAGGATCACGGTATAGATGACGGCGATCGGCACCATCACGTAATTGACGAGGACCGAGACGCCGCGCTCGAGCAGTGTGTCGCGTGTATGGGCGAGCGTCACTTCCTCATCGAGGTTCGTTGGCGCCAGCGACAGGCCGTAGATCGGGGCGATGAGGGCCGCCGCCGTCGACCAGACATGCTCGTGAGAGCGCCACGGGATACTGACCTCGAAAAGGAACTTGAGGCTTTCGAGGATGGCGGAGACACCGCCGGCAAAGATCAGTCCCACGACGATCGCCAGCAATATGGCGAGGCCCAGCCGCAGATTGAACAGCCAGATCGCCCCCTGCTTCGCATCGGGGCGCAGGAACCCTGAGATCATCAGGAGCGGAACCAGGGCAGCGAACAGGAAGAGGTGCGAGGTCCTGAGGCCTGTGTCCCAATAGGCCAGGCCCGCCACGACGATGGCGGCCAGCACGGCCAAAGCGACTTCGGCGAGCTTCGCCAGATTGCGGCCATGGGCGAAATAATGCGCCGCTCCCGCCGCGAGAAAGGCCGCCGCTCCTCCCAGATAGACATGGTTGCCGGGCTGCCCGCCATCGCTCACGATATCGGCGATATCGAGCTGGGCGTAGATGAAGACAAGGACGGAGATCAGTGCGGGGATGGGAAAGCGCGCCAGGGTCTCGGAGAGGTCCGGGACCAGGCGGCTCAGGCGGCCGGCAAGACTCATATGGGCTCCGTAGCGTTACGGCAACGAGTGTGACAGAGAATGTGGCGCTACAATGTCTGAGACTTCGCGTGTCTGTACAAGCTCCATTGACGGCGCCATTGGGCCACTTCGGCAATCTCGGTCAGGCTGCGTTCGCCCAGCCGCGCCAGCCGTTTCAGATAGAGGCCGGTGAGACTCGCCGGCAGGAAGGCCGGGAAGGCTTCGGGCGGGACCGTGTTGGCGAGCGCCCGCGCCTCGCCGAGCCGCTTGCCGGCATGGGCGCCAAGCTCGGCCAGGGCTTCTGCGATCGTTCGGGTCTCGCGTCCGGCCAGGAGATGCGTCGGGGTCAGGCCGTGGCGAGCCAGAAGGTCCGCCGGCACGAAGCACTGGCCGCGGGCGCGTTGCAGCGGCAGGGACCGCAGGAGGCCGCTGATCCCCATGGCGACGCCCGCGAGTCCCGATATCTCGGCCAGGCCCTGCGCCCGCGCCGGAGCGAGAATCATGACGGCGAGCTGGATCAGCATGGATGATGTTTCGCCCAGATATCCCTCGAGCGCATTGAGCGAGGGCATGGCATCGTCATAGAGGTCGAACTGGCGGGCCTCGATCATGTTGGCGAGCGCCTGTTGCGGCAGGCCACCCTTGGCGATGGCGGGCGCCAGCGCCTCGATGACCGGATGGCCCTGGCTCGTCCCCGCATAGATGCCGGCAATGGCGTCCTGCCACCATTGCAGACGGATCTCGCCCAGCGCCGCCTCGCTCACCGTTTCGCGGATGCGGGCGATCTCGATATTGAAGGCATAAAGGGCGAAGAGATGCGGGCGCAAGTCATCGGGTGCGAAAAGTGCGGCGAGATAGCGGTCCTTATCGCCGGCGCGGACGAGATCTTCACAGTAGCCCGCGCTCATCGGACCGTCTCGACGGCGAGCAATGCCGCCGCCACATCGCGTTTTTCGGCGAGGAGGATATTGTAGGTGCGCACGGCGGCGCCCGTCGTCATGGCTTCAAGGGCCACGCCATGATCCGCAAAGGCCTTGCGCAAGGGTGCGGACGGCAGATGCATCTGGCTACCGGTACCGAACAGCAGGAAGCCGGGCCGGATCCTCGCGCCCAGCACGGCGGCGAAATCGGCCAGGGTTACATCGGCGAACACGACCGGCCGCCACGCATGCATGCCATCGGCAAGGATCAGCAGCGAGCCCTGATGCGACATGGTGGCGAAACGGAAGCCGCCATTCCCGTAGGAATCGATAGGCGCGCGCTCGGGGAGAAAGCGGCTCCCCTCCTCTGGAAGCCTCTGCATCTGAACCTCGCGCCGCTAGGGCCGGGCGGCCGCCGCCTTGCTGCCGCTCGGCTGAATCTGGATCGCGTCGCGATTGACACCGAGAAGCGCCAGGAGCGAGGCGGCCGAGAAGATCGACGAATAGGTGGCGACGAAAATTCCCCAGATCATGGCAAGGGTAAAGCCCTTCAGCACTTCGCCGCCGAATATATAGAGCGCGATCAAGGCGAGGAGTGTCGTCACCGCGGTCAAGAGCGTCCTCGGCAGCACGCTGTTGATCGAGACGTCTATCAGGTCGGCGAGCGGCAACTGCTTATATTTGCGTAAGTACTCGCGGATGCGGTCGAACACCACCACGGTATCGTTCAGCGAATAGCCGACGATGGTGAGGATGGCGGCGATGATCTGCAGGTTGAAGTCGATGCCGATGAGGCAGAAGAAACCGACGGTCAGCAGCACGTCATGCAGGAGCGACATCACGGTCGCGATGGCGAACTGCCATTCGAATCTGAACCAGATATAGATCAGGATGCCGATAATGGCGATAAGCACGGCCATGATACTTTGCTGGGCCAGCTCGCCCGACACTTTCGGGCCGACGACATCGATGGACAGATATTCGACCCCTGCTCCGAGAACCTGCTTCACCTTGTCCTGGACGACGCGCTGAACGTCCTCGCCGCCTTCGATGGCCGGCAGGCGGATCAGCACCTCATGCCCCCCGGTGCCGAACTCCTGGAGTTCCGCATCGCCGAATCCAAGTCCGTTGATCTTGCCGCGCAGCTCGTCGAGATTGGCCACCTGCTCGGTGCGGATGACGAAGACCGTGCCACCCTTGAAATCGACGCCGTAATTGAGGCCGACAAAGACGAACAGGAGGATGGCGGCAAGGCAGGCAACACCGGAGGCGAAATAGCCATACCGGCTCAGCAGCATGAACTTGATCTTGGTGTCGTCGGGAATGAAGCGGATGGGCTTGAACATGTGACAATCCGCCTACAGCGGAACCTCTTTGGGCTTGGTCGTCCTGACCCACCAGAAAACGATGAGACGGGTGAGGGTGAAGGCGGTGAACAAGGTGGTGAGAATGCCGATGGCATGGGCGATGGCGAAGCCGCGGACGGGGCCTGAGCCGACACCGAACAGCACCACGGCCGCGATGAGCGAGGTGAGATTCGAATCGAGCACCGTGGCGAGCGCCGCCTTGAAGCCGGTCTCGATCGAATTGAGCGCAGTGCGGCCATGCCGCCATTCCTCACGGATGCGCTCAAAGACGAGCACGTTTGAATCGACCGCAATGCCCATGGTGAGCACGATGCCGGCGATGCCCGGCAAGGTAAGGGTGAAGCCGAAGACCGACATGACGCCGATGAGGAGCAGCAGGTTCACGATCAGCGCGATGTCGGCGAATATGCCAAACAGACCATAGGCGATCAGCATGAAGACCATGACGGCGGCAAGCGCTATGACCGAGGCGACGGCGCCGGCATGGATCGAATCCGAGCCAAGGCTCGGGCCGACAGTGCGCTGTTCGACCGGGATGAGCCGCGCCGGCAAGGCGCCCGAGCGCAGGACGATGGCGAGCGTGTTGGCTTCCTCGGTGGTGAAGTTGCCTGAAATCTGCCCGGACCCGCCGAGGATCGGCTCGTTGATGCGCGGCGCCGAGATGACCTGCTGGTCGAGCACGATGGCGAAGGGCTTGCCGACATTCTCGGCCGTCAGCTTGCCGAAGCGCAACGCGCCCTTCTGGTTGAAGCGGAAATTGACGATCGGCTCGTTGGTGCGCGAATCGAAAGCGGCCTGCGCATCCTGGAGGTCGCCACCCTCGACGGTCGCGGCACTCGAGGTCTGCACCCACATATTCTGCTGCGGGTCCTCCTTCATCGGATAAGAGACGCAGTCGGGCGGCGGATTGTCCGTCGCGGCGTTGGGCTGGCTTTCGCAAACGAGCTGGAAGGTGAGCTTGGCCGTCTGGCCGATCATCTTCACGACCTGGTCGGGATCGCCGATGCCCGGCAGCTGGATGACGATGCGGTCCCTGCCCTGGCGCTGGATCGAGGCTTCGGCGATGCCGGAGCCGTTGACGCGGTTCTCGATGATGCGCAGCGACTGCTCGACGGCCCGGCTCACGCGCGCCTCGATGCCCGATTCCGAGAAGGAATAGGTGAATTGCTGGCCGGAACGCTCGAGCGTGAAGATGCTGCTCGCCACGCCGGTTCCGAACAGGCCCGTGTCGATGGGCTGGGTGAGCCCTTTCAGGACGTCATAGGCCTTGTCGGCATCGGCGGCTTCGGTGATCTGCACGGTGACGCCATTCGGCGTGCGATTGAGCTTGTAGGCAATGCGGGCAGTGCGGAGCGCGGCGCGCACATCGCCCATCTGCTGGGTGATGAGGGTGTTGGTGAATTCCTTGCGATCCACTTCCATGAGGACGTTGGAGCCGCCCTGGAGGTCGAGGCCGAGCGTCACCGGGCGCAGGATGGTGCGTTCGCGCAAAATATCCTGCCATTCCCTGGGCAGGATATTGGGAACCGCGAACAGGATGCCCACCAGCACCGAAAGCAGGATGGCGATGACTTTCCAGCGCGAGAAATAAAGCATGCGGTCGCCTTATTTCTTGGCCTGATCGTCTTTGACCGGCTCGCCCTTGGCTCTCACCTCGGCAATGGCGCTGCGCACGACCCTGACCTTCACATTCTCGCCCACTTCGACCAGGAGCTCGCGCTCATCCACCACCTTGGAAACCCGGCCGATGAGGCCACCCGAGGTCACGATCGTGTCGCCGCGGGCAACCTTGCCGATCAGCTCCTGATGCTCCTTCTGCCGCTTCTGCTGCGGGCGGATGAGCAGGAACCAGAACACCACCATGATCATCACAAGTGGCAAAATCATGCCGATGAAATCGCCGGTGCCGGGGGTCCCCGTGGCCTGGGCAAAAGCAGGGGTAATGAACATTCAGGACGTCTCCTCTGAGCGGCGAAGGCGGGTATGGAAAGGGGCCGCCCGGTTCTGGGTTCAGGGGTATATAGCGCCGAAAATAACCATTGCAACCGGAAGCCTTAGCCTGTTCAAGGCCCCTCTTTTCCGCCGGGCGTCCATGCAGGCCGCAATCTTGCCCGTTTGGTGTCAGGGGTTTAAGGACCGGCGCCATGCCCAAGGACCTGTCAAACGACGAATTTGCCGCCACTTTGAGCCGGATCGCCGCGGCGCTGGAAAGGCTGGCCCCGACCCCGCCCAAGACTCCTGACCCCGCAACCGCCGCGGCTTTCATCTGGAACGCCCAGGCGCGCCGGCTCGAACCCGTGGCCAAGGTCAACCGGGTCGATATCGACCTCCTGCGCGGCATCGACCAGACCCGCGACATCCTCATCGACAATACCAGGCGTTTCGCCAAAGGCCTGCCCGCCAACAACGCCCTCCTCTGGGGCGCCCGCGGCATGGGCAAGAGCTCGCTGGTCAAGGCCTCTCACCATCTCGTTAACGAAGAGTCGGGCGGCAAGCTCAAGCTGGTCGAGATCCACCGCGAGGACATCGAAGGCCTGCCTCAGCTGATGACGCTGATCCGTGCGCATGCGGGCTTGCGCTTCATCGTCTTCTGCGACGACCTCTCCTTCGATGCCAATGACACGTCCTACAAGTCGCTGAAGGCTGCACTCGAAGGCGGCATCGAGGGGCGGCCGGTCAATATGATCTTCTATGCGACCTCCAACCGCCGGCATCTGCTGCCGCGCGACATGATGGAGAATGAGCGCTCGACCGCCATCAATCCTTCCGAAGCGGTGCAGGAGAAGGTCTCGCTCTCCGACCGCTTCGGCCTGTGGCTCGGCTTCCACAACTGCTCGCAGGATGAATTCCTCGAAATGATCGAGGGTTACGCCCGGCATTTCAAGCTCAAGGTCAAACCGGAAGAGATGCGCGCGCAAGCCATCGAATGGGCGACGACGCGCGGCAGCCGCTCCGGCCGCGTCGCCTGGCAGTTCGTGCAGGATCTTGCCGGCAGGCTTGGCGTGAAGACGGAAGGCTAACCCACCGCCTTCTCGTGGGCGTTCCATTCGGCGATGTTGTGCCCGGCCTGGACCATCACCCATTTCTGATAGGGCTCGCGTTGCTTGAGCGCCTCGAGCCAGCGCTTGATGTTGGGCGTGTCGGGCTTCTTGCAGTCGAGGCAGCTGTAACGCCAATAGAGGACGCCCAGCACGATGTCGCCGAAGGAGAACCGGTCGCCGGCGAACCAGGGAGCGGAAGCCAGCGCCCGGTCGGCGATGGGCAGTATATCCGCGAGCTTGGAATTCGCGTCCGCGACGGCCTTGTCATTGCGCTGCTTGGCAGGCGAGCGCACCAGGTTCCAGAAGATCACCGAAATATGCGGCACGACATTGAGCTGCTGCCATTCCATCCATTGCTCGGCCAGAGCGAGCGCCTTGGGCTCCTTCGGCCGCAATGTGCCCTCGCCATAGCGGGCGCCCAAATAGCGCACGATGGCGTTCGATTCGAACATGGTGATGTCGCCGTCCTGCAGCACCGGCACCAGCGCATTGGGGTTCATTTTCAAATAGGCTGCATCGCGCACGCCGCCGAAGCTGCCGCCCACCGTGTGGCGCTTGAAGTCTAGCCCAAGCTCGCCCAGCGCCCAGATCACCTTCTGCACGTTGCTGGAACTGCGGCGGCCCCAAACTTCGATCATGATCGTCATCTCCCTGATGGTGAGCGATGATTGTAATGTTTTTACGTCGCGCGCAAGCAAAAGCCCGGCAGAATCTGCCAGGCTTTTGTGTCAGTCGATATTCGGTAGCGTCAGTTCGAGGCGGTCGCCGCGTTGAGGAAGCGCATCGGGTCCATGGCGGTGGCGCCCTTGCGCACCTCGAAATGCACCTGTGGGCTCGATACCGAGCCGGTCTGGCCGGCCTTGGAGATCACATCGCCGCGCTTGACCGTGTCGCCACGCTTCACGAAGAGATCCTTATTGTGGGCATAGGCCGTAACCCAGCCGCCTTCGTGGCGGATGAGCACGAGGTTGCCATAGCCCTTCAGCTCATTGCCGGCATAGGCGACGACGCCCGCCTCGGCGGCGCGCACATCGGTGCCTTCCGGAACCGCGATATTGATGCCTTCATTGCGAAGGCCGCCCGGTTTCGAGCCATAGCCCGAGATGACCCGGCCCTTGACGGGCCAGCGGAAGGCCAGGCTGCCCGCTTCCTGGGCAGGCTGCTGGGTGTCGACCATCTGCTGTGGCGGCTGCTGGACCGGCTTAGGCTGGGCCTGGGCCATATCCGTCGCAGGCTGATCGATCTGATCGCCGCTGTCGGCATCGGCCGTCGTATCATTGGCCGCCGGCATCCGATCCGGCTGCTTGATGTTGCTGGCCACGACCGGGCTGCCGCCGGTGCCGCCCTTGGGGATGCGGACCGACTGGCCCTGACGGAGGGCCGCATTGTTGGACAGTCCATTCAGCTTGGCGATGGCGAAGGGCGAAACGCCATAGGTGCGGCCCAGCGAATAGAGCGTCTCGCCGGCGCGGACCGTATGGTCGCCACCCGGCGTCAGCGTATTGTCGGGCTTGGCATAGGCAACCGGCTGCGGGGCAATGGCATTGCCGCGGCCGGGCACACGCAAGGTCTGGCCGACCGCCACCGAATAGGGCGCGGCAAGGTTGTTGGCGCGGGCCAGCTCGCCAACGGTCATGTTGTTGGCGCGGGCGATCGAATAAAGCGTCATGCCGGGCTCGATGCGCACCGAACCGGACTTGGCTGCCATGTCGGGCTGGTCGTTATAGGACGGCTCGGCTCCGGCCGGCTGGCTGTTATTGGCCTGATAGCTGGGCTGCTGATAGCCGCCGGTCTGCTTGTAAACCGGCTTGTAGGTCTGCTGATAATTATAGCCGTTGCTGGCATAATTTTCGGCCGCCTTGCTGGTGTTGTTGGCCATCGGGCGACGCGTCACGGTATCGCGATCGGACGCGGCAGAGGCCACGTCCTGGTCATCGCCGGACCGCTGCACGTTCTTCGGCACCGAGGCGGTGTAGATCGTGTCTTCCGAAGACGAGGATGAAGTGTCGGCGAAGCGGTCGACCGAGCCGGAGCAGGCCGAGAGCAGAACAGCAGCCGCAACGCTGAGAAGGAGCGACGCTTTCGACGGTATTCCGACGGCGCGCACGGAAGAGGAACGCATACCCAAAACTCCAAGTACCAACTGACCGGGCAACAATGGCGCGTTTAGGTTAAGGGAGCGTTTATTGGCTCAAATACATGCAAAGTTTTCGGCAACTTGCGCCGGAAACAGCCGTTATTGCAGGTTTTTCGGTACCTATCCCCTCATCCTGAGGCGCCCGCCGCAGGCGGGCCTCGAAGGGTGGCCAGCGGCAAGGCCTTTGTGCCTGGATCATGCTCCGAGGCTCGCCGCGCTCGCACCTCAGCATGTGGGTTAAAAATGGCTCAGATGCAGCCGAGATGGCGGCGCTCGGCGTGAATGGCGCGGCGCTCTTCCTTGGCGCGCCTCAGCTCTTCCTCGACATCGGGACCAGGATGATGCTTGCGGCGGTACTGCAAGGTGGTGTCGATATATTTGATGACCTGGCCTTCCTCGCGCGCCAGGCGGACACATTGCTGATAGCTCTGCTCGTCATGGCCGTAACGTCCGGCGCATCCGGTCACCGCCAAAGCGGCCAAAAGAAGTATCGCGGTTTTCTGCATGGGTCCCCTGCTACAGCCCGGCTGCGGCCCGTTATCCTACGAAGTCGCGCAGCCCGAGGCTAGCTCATTTTTCTGGTGTTGTGCGACAAGACTCTCGGCTAAAGAGCGGCAATCCCCAACTTCAACGGAGTGCTTGCATAAAATGACCCTCTGGCCACGACACGCGACCTGGAACGGCCCCATCGTAATGATCGGCCTTGGCTCGATCGGGCGAGGCACCCTCCCCCTTATCCTGCGCCATATCGCCTGTGACCGGAGCAAGTTCACCATCATCGATCCCGACGACCACAACAGGCATCTGGCGGACAAGGAAGGCATCGCCTTCATCAAGGAAGCGGTCACGGCAAAGAACTACAAGTCGCTGCTGACGCCGCTGCTGACCGCGGGGCCAGGCCAGGCCTTCATCGTCAATCTCTCGGTCGATGTGTCCTCCGTCGACATCCAGAAGCTCGCCCAGGCAACGGGCTCCCTTTATATCGACACCGTCGTCGAGCCATGGCCCGGTTTCTACTACAACAGCAAGCTCGACAATGCGGATCGCACCAACTACGCGATGCGCGAGCATGTCCTGGCGCTCAAGGAGAAATACAAGGGCGGCCACACATCGGTCTCCTGCTGCGGCGCCAATCCCGGCATGGTGTCCTGGTTCGTGAAGCAGGCGCTGCTCGACATCGCCGATGAAACCGGCGTCAAGGTCAAGGAGCCTGCTACGCGCGAGGGCTGGGGCAAGCTGATGAAGCGCCTCGGGGTCAAGGGCATCCATATCGCCGAGCGCGACACCCAGCGCGCCAAGAGGCCGAAGCCCCTCGACACTTTCGTCAACACCTGGTCGGTGGAAGGCTTCATCTCGGAAGGCCTGCAGCCGGCCGAGCTCGGCTGGGGCACGCATGAGAAGAAGCTGCCGCCCGGCGGCAAGAAGCACAAGTCGGGCTGCGGTGCGGCGATCTATATCACCAGGCCCGGCGCCGAGACGAAAGTGCGTTCCTGGACACCCACGCCCGGCCCGCAATATGGCTTCCTCGTCACCCACAATGAAGCGATCTCGATCGCCGATTATTTCACCGTGCGCGACGGCCGCAAGGTCGCCTACCGGCCGACCTGCCACTATGCCTATCATCCCTCCAATGACGCGGTGCTGTCGCTGCATGAGATGTTCGGCAATGGCGGCAAGAAGCAGTCCAAGATCCACATCCTCGAAGAGGACGAGATCGTCGATGGCCGCGACGAATTGGGCGTGCTGCTCTATGGCCACAAGAAGAACGCCTATTGGTATGGCTCGCAGCTGACCATAGAGGAAGCGCGCAAACTGGCGCCGAACCAGAACGCCACCGGCCTGCAGGTGACGAGCGCGGTGCTGGCCGGCATGATCTGGGCGATCGAGAATCCGAAAGCCGGCGTCGTCGAGACCGACGAAATGGACTTCCGCCGCTGCCTCGAAGTGCAGTTGCCCTATCTCGGCCAGATGACCGGCGTCTATACGAGCTGGAACCCGCTCACCGACCGCCAGACGCTGTTCGAGGAAGATATCGACAAGCGCGATCCCTGGCAGTTCGCGAATATCATCGTGAAGTGAGGACTCATCCCCTCTCCCCCAACGGGGGAGAGGGCTCGGGGTTGTGTAGTTCAATGTCCGCCTTCCACCCACGGCACGCCGGCGTGCCGGAAGGCCTCCGCTAGCGCCGGCTCGAGCTCGACGGCTTCCCAGCGGCGCAGCGGGTTGAGATGCTCGAAGAGCGGCGGAAGCAAGCGGACGCCGAACCGGTTCACGTATCGGCTCGCCTTGTAGCCGGTCTTGTGCTGATCGAAGCGGAGATCGGGATCGAGCGACGTCTCGCCAACATAGAGACCCCAGCGACCGATGCGTCGGGTGTCCTTCAGGAGCACGACATAGAGCGCATGACGCGCACCGCTGGTACCCGTCGTCGTCACGCGCAGCTGGCGCGCTGCGCGCTCGGCCATCGGCATCCAGTCCGGCACGAAGAGTGGCATCAGGCATCGTACCACGACTTACCGTCGGATCACGCGGTGGAAGGGTCCGCTCGCCCAAGCCGATCCCGTGCTCTTCGAGCCGGTTGCTACCTCCTAGACGCGGCCCTTTCCCTTGTAGAACCACTCCTTCGGATAGGGATACCACCAGTCCTGCACCGCGGGTTCATGGTCGATGACGACCATCTTGGAGCGCCGGAAGGCATCGAGTCCCTGCCGGCCGAGCTCGCGGCCGAGGCCCGACATCTTCCAGCCGCCAAAGGGCAAGGCGTCATTGTCGATGAGCGGGTTGTTTACCCACACCATGCCGGCCTCGAGCGTCTCTGCCGCCTGCATCGCCTCTTTCAGGTCGGTGGTGAAGACCGAGGCGCCGAGGCCGAAATCGCTGTCATTCGCAAGCGCCAGGGCTTCCTCGAAGGAAGCGACCTTGCAGATCGCCGCGACCGGACCGAAGATCTCATCGCGCATGACCGTCATCTGCGGCGTGCAGCCGGTCAGGATGGTCGGCTCATAGAACCAGCCGACATTGCGTCCGGGCGGTACCCTGCCGCCGCAAACGATCTTCGCCCCCTGCTCCCTGGCCTCGGCGACGAGACGGATGACCTTGGCGCGGGCGGCTTCCGAGACCAGGGGGCCGATCTCGGTCTCCTCGAGGCCATGGCCGATGCGCAGCTTTCGCGCCATGCCCGCCAGGCGTTCGACGAATTCGTCATGCACCTTCTCATGCACGAAGAAGCGCTCCGATGAGGTGCATATCTGACCCGACAGATGGAACGCCGCCATGGTGGCGCCCGGCACCGCCACATCGAGCGGCGCATGCTCCGAAATGATCATCGCATCATTGCCGCCCGCTTCGATGATCGCCGGCTTGAACAGCTCGGCTGAGGCCATGGCGACGGCGCGGCCGCTTTTTACGCTGCCGGTGAAGGCAATGGCGTGGGTATTGCGGGAACGGATCAGCGCTTGCGCCACATCGGCGCCGCCCGTGAGGCACGACACGAGGCCGGGCGGCAGCACCTTGCGGAAATGCTCCATGAAAGCGAGCGTGCACAGGCTCGTCGCTTCCGCCGGCTTGATGATACAGGCATTGCCGGCGGCGAGCGAGGCGGCCATCGTCCAGCACATCAGCAGGATGGGGAAGTTGAACGGCATGATATGGACGGAGACGCCATAGGGCTCGTAGCGTGCGAACTGGAACGAGCCCGTTTGCGTCGTACCTGCCACCTTGCCGGCATCGTCACGCGCCATCTCGGCGAAATAGCGGAAAGCCGGTGCCACATTGAGAAGCTCACCGACCGCTTCCGGATAGGGCTTGCCCATTTCCAGCACCATCAGGCGGGCAACGTCATGCATGTCGGCCTTGGCGATCTCGTTCGCGAGGTCATGCATCAACCGCGCCCGCGTCTTGGCGTCGACACGTTTCCACTCGCGCTGGGCGGCGAGCGCGTCCCGTGCCATATCTTCAGCCAGGGCCGGTGAGGCCTGGACGATCCGCCCGACGACGCTGAGATCGGCCGGGTCGATGATGTCGCGAAAGGCGGCGCCCTGCGGCGTTACCCAGTCATTGGCGCGGAAGATCTGGCCGGCTGCCGGATCGAAAGCCATGTCTAGCGGATCATATAGACTTTGCGGATCGTCTCATGCACCCGGCAGGTGCCCTTCCAGTCCTGCGGGAAGAAGGCCGTCGTGTCGGGTGTGATTTCGATGACATCGCCCGATTCATGCGTGTAGGTGCAGCGGCCCAGCAGGAAATGGCAGAACTCGTCCCTGGTGACGTGACAGTTCCAATAGCCCGGCGTGCAGATCCAGATGCCGGTCTCGCTCTGGCCTTCCGGCCCCTTATGCAGGACGATCCCGGAGGTGCGCGATTCCCCTTCGATCATGGTCGGGATGACGCCCCAGTCCTTGAAGGGACCCGGGAATCTCGCCGGATCCGCGATATGCGGGGCTGATGAATTCAAGCTCATTGGCAGTGTCACTCCTTGATCAGTATCCTCGCCTTCTCCCTATTTTCGTCATCCCGGCTTTCGCCGGGATGACGGATGAGAGGGGTGCGAGATCATCGGTTTCTAGCTCAGCATATACACATTGCGCATGGTCTCGTGGACCACGCAGATACCGGTCCAGCCGGCGGGGAACAGCACCGCGGTGCCCGGCACGATCTCGATCTTCTCGCCCGACTGGTGGGTATAGGTGGCGCGCCCCGCGACGAAATAGCAGAGCTCGTCGCGCGGGATCGACAGCGGCCATGTGCCGGGAGTGCATTGCCACAGTCCCACTTCCGGCTGGCCATTCGGCCCCTTATGCAGGAGCACCCCATCGCTTTTGGAATTGCCCGCGATCGGATCGGGCTGGTGGCCCCAATCCTTGAGCGGCCCCGCATAATGCGCAGGATCCGCCATATGAGGCGCTGTCGATGCAAGCCCCTTGGACATCAGGCGGCCTTCTTGCGCTTGAGGAGCCCGTCAATGACCTTCGCGGCCTTGGCCGGTCCCTTTTGCTTTCGCATGTCCTTCGAAGTCTTCTTGAGCTTCGCCTTCATCTTCTTGTCGGTCAGCATCCTTGTGATGCGGTCCGCCATGACGTCGTCCGTCCAGTCATAGCGGTCGAGCTTGAAGCCATGCCCGGTCTCCTGCACGCGCGTCGCATTGTCATGTCCGTCCCAGACATAGGGCATGATGATGGCGGGCTTGCCGAAATAGAGGCATTCGGTGAAGGAGTTGTTGCCGCCATGATGGATGACGGCATCGACCTGCGGGATCACCGAAGGCTGCGGATACCATTTGTCGATATGCACATTGGGCGGCACATCGGTGTACTGGTCCATATAGTCGCCGACATTGACCAGGGCGCGCACCGGCAACCTGCCGATCGTGGCGATGAGCCGCTTCAGGAGATCGACATCGCCCGAGCCCAATGAGCCGAAGCTCACATAGAGCAAGGGCTTGTCGTTGTTCCTCCTGAACTTCGGCACCTTGTAGGGCGCGTCCTTGCGCACGCAGCCTTCGAGATACTGGAACTGCTTCGCCGAGAGCTTGTGCCGGCGCTTGAACTTCACCGCGGAAGGATAGAGCAGCAGGTTCATATGCGGCGAGGCCTCGAAGAACTGGCCGATTGGATATTCCGCTTCCCCGACACTCTTGAGAAACTGGTTGAAGTTGTCGTGGATCGGCCTGATCACTTGGTTGAAGCGGTCGCGGTAGCGGGCAAAGCCCGCTTTATCCTTCTCGCCGCAGCCCGACAGATGCGGCGGGATATCCGGATCCTCGATCTCGTTCTCCGAGCAGGAAATGATTCTGACCCAGGGCTTTTCGTTGTCGCGGGCATAATGCTTGATCGCCGGGAACAGGATGACATTGTCGACGCAGACGACATCGGGTTTCACCCGGGCGAGCACGCCGGGGAGATCCTTCTCGGCCCATTTGGCCGTTTCGACGATCATCTCCCAGCAGCCCTTCACGTAATTGTCGATCTGGTCATAGGGCGTCTTGCGGAAGTTCGGGATATGACCGTTGATGAAGTCGACCCAGAATTTCGCCATCTCCTCGGGCGGCAAGGGCTCCGACAGGTTCACCGCATGGGCCTCGAAGCCATAGGCCTTATAGACATCGAGGAAGCCCGGATCCGACAGGAACACCACCTTGTGGCCAAGCTTCTCGAGCGCCTGGCCGATACCGACCGAATTGAGCGCCGGGCCGAAGGCCGCTTCGGGGAACAGCGCGATCACCTTTTTCGGTTTCTTCAGCGCCTTGCGCTTTACTGCCTTTTTTGCGGACTTCTTCGCCGCTTTTTTCTTCGCTGCCTTCTTGACCATGATGCGATCCCTTTCGCCTCTTCTCTAACAGATTATGCCGCGCCCGGCACGCTGGCGCGGTTGAAACGCTGCGCCAGCAGCACCAGGACGAAACTGACGAGCAATATGATGGTTGCCATCGCATTGATCTCAGGGGTCACGCCGAAGCGGATCATGGCATAGATCTGCATCGGCAAGGTGGTCGAGCCCTGCCCGGCTCCCGCCGTGAAATAGGCGATGATGAATTCATCGACCGACAAGGTGAAAGATAGAAGTCCCGCCGCGATCACCGCCGGCCAGATCAATGGGAAGGTAATGCGCAGGAAGGTCGTCACCGCGCCGGCACCCAGATCGCGCGAGGCCTCGGTCAGCGACCAGTCGAAGCTCTTGAGCCTGGCGCGCACCACCGCGCAGACAAAGGCGATGTTGAAGACGACATGGGCCAGGATGATCGAATGCAGACCCAGCGTAAACTTGATGAGCGTGAAGAAGGAAAGAAGGGCGATCGCCAGCACGATGTCGGGAATGATCATCGGGGTGAAGAGCAGCGCATCGAGGCCGGCGGAAGCCTTGCGGCGTTCGACGCCGAGCGCCAGAAGCGTGCCGATCGCGGTCGCGATCAATGTCGAGACGATGGCGACGATCAGCGAGTTCCTGGCGGCTGCGATGATCTTCGGGCTTTCGAGAAGGCGGCCATACCATTCGGTCGAGAAGCCGGTCCAGGCGGTGGGCAGGCCCGCTTTGTTGAAGGACAGGATCATCAGCACAGCGATCGGCGTGTAGAGGAAGAGATAGACCAGAGCGAGATAGGCCTTACGCATGGGACCGGCCCTCCCCGCGCGCGCGATTGGCGGCAAGGGCTTGCGCGAAAAGCAGCAAGAGCATGACGGCGATCAGGATGACGGAGAGTGCCGAGCCGAAGGGCCAGTCGCGCGCCGTCAGGAACTGGTCATAGATGAGATTGCCGACCATCTGCAGCTTGCCGCCGCCTAAGAGGTCGGGCGTCACAAAATTGCCGATGGAAAGCACGAAGACGAAGACCGCTCCTGCCGCCACGCCGGGTGCGGTCAAGGGCAAGGTGATACGCCAGAAGGTGGTCAGCGCCGTGGCGCCCAGATCGCGTGAAGCCTCGGCATAGGACGGATCGAGCCGCTGCAGGGCCGAATAGATCGCCAGGATCACGAAGGGCACGTAATTGTAGACGAGGCCCAGGATCACCGCGAATTCATTGTAGAGAATGGGCAACGGACCAGAGGTCACCCCGGTCAATTGCAGGAAATTGTTGATGAGCCCGGCCGGGTTGAGCAGCACGATCCAGGCATAGGTGCGGATCAGGTAGTTGGTCCAGAAGGGCAGCATGGCGAGGAACAACAGCGCCGTCTGATGCCTGGCTGAGGATTTGGTGATCGCATAGGCCGCGGGATAGCCGATCAGAAGTGCCAAGATGGCGGCAAGGCCGGCGATGCGGGCCGAATCGAGGAAGATCGAGAGATAGAGCCATTCGCCGGCGCGGACGAAATTGGCGAGAGTCGCGACCGACCAGTCGACCCCGCCATAGATGCCACGCTCATAGAAAGCGGTGACGAGAATGATGGCGCAGGGCACCACCATCAGAAGTCCCAGCCACAGAAGGCCGGGCAGCATCAATAACCAGGAAGCCAGTCGTTGCGGCATGACACCGTTGAAAAGCCAAGCGGCCGGAACGCCGTTCCGACCGCCTTGCCGAGGTTGGTATTATTTTGCCGACAGGATTTCGGTGACGACCTTGGAGAAGGCCTTCATGCCGTCGCCCAGATCGCGCAGCTGCTCATACTTCAGGAGATCGGCCGGCGTGATCGCCATGTTCGGATACTGCGTGAACATGGCCTTGTCGAGCGCATCCATGCCCGCCTTGTTGGGCGACTTGTACATGATGTTCTCGACCACCCATTTGCCGTTGTCGGCTTTGAGGATGTAGTCGAGGAACTTGTAGGCGGCGTCCTTGTTCTTCGAGCCTTCGACGACGACCATCGTATCGACCCAGAGATCGGAGCCTTCCTTGGGGATCACATATTTGATCTCGGGCTTCTGGGCGATGCCGTAATTGCACCAGCCGTCCCAGGCATGGACGAGCGAGGCCTCGCCCGAGACGAGCTTCGAATAGAAGGTCGTGTCGTCATAAGCGAGCAAGGTCTTCTTGGTCTCGATCAGCTGCGTCTTGACCTGGTCGAGCTTGGCCGGATCGGTCTCATTGACCGACATGCCCATGGCGAGCTCGCCCGCCGCCATCAGCCAGCGGTCGGTCGACAGCATGGTGGTCTTGCCCTTGAGATCATCGGCGGGCTTGAGCAGGTCGTTCCAGCTCGCGGGCTCGCTCTTCACGACATCCGAGCGGTAGCACAGGCCCGTGGTGCCCCAGGTATAGGGCACCGAGAAGACATTGCCCGGATCATGCTTGAGCTGGGTGGCTTCCGGATAGAGGTTGGCGATATTGGGTATCTTCGCGTGATCTAGCTTGGCGGCGATGCCAAGCTTGTTCAGCGCTTCGGCAAAGGGTGACGAAACGAAGAGCACGTCATAGCCCTCGCCCTTGGAGGCCACGACCTTGCCCATGATCTCTTCATTGGTCGCATGCACCGCGACCTCGACCTCGATGCCGGTCTCTGCCTTGAATTTCTCCGGCAGATCCTTCGGCATATAGCCGTCCCAGTTCGAGATCACGAGCTTGTCGGCCGCCTGGGCAAGCCCCGCGGCCAGCAGCATCGCCGCACCGGTACTGACGGCGGCGGACATCCATTTCAGTGCTTTCATTGTACTCCCTCCCTGCAGGCTTCTTGTTGGGACATGACTGTGCCATGCCCGGCTTTCGGCCTGCAAGGGGGCAGATTGGGAGTAGAATCAATCGGATGATCGCCCCCTGTTCATTAAAAGCCGGCGGCTTGGTCCGACTGGACTAAGAGCCTCCTGGTCCCTTATGAAGTCTGCAACCAGGCAATCACTGGCCATGGGGAAACCAAGCATGGCGTTCACTTGTCCTATCTGCGGCCATACCGCCACGCAGTTCAAGCCGGCCGGCTCGGTGGAGACCAAAGAAGGTCGATACAAGTTGCGGGCCTGCCCGCGCTGCAACTCCGACGAATGGTCCCGCCTTGTTGTCGCCTGGGTCAAGGACAATGTTTCATTTTCGCGTCACGGCCGCATCCTTACATTGAGTTGCCCTCTTGCCTTGCGTGCCGGCCTCCTGAAGATGAAGAACGTCAGCCTGGTCGACGGTGAGACCAGAGACCTTACAGGTAAGGCATTCGGATCAAACGCCTACGATCTCGTCGTGATCGGAGAAACCTGGACGCAGGACGCGCAGGATGTCGCCACAATCCTCGCAGTCCGCGATGTCTTGCGCGACAGAGGATGGTTCATCCTGATGGCCCTGGACAGGCTTGACGCGGACAAGAGAACCGGCCAGTTCAAGAAGCTTGGCTTCGACGAGCCGTCCGGCGCATGGGCTCGTCATGAGGAATTCGCCGTCCATCGCGACTATCCGTTCATCGCAGTCCAGAAAATCCCGCTGCCGAAGCCGAAAGAACCGGACTCAAAGCTTCCATTGATATACACAACCGATGACCCGCATCGCATCGAGATCGAACCAGCGCCCCTCGCACGCGACTGGATGGACGCAACGGGCAGCAAATTCCCCTATCTGTGCTTGCCGATGAACATTGCCAACACCCACGGCTGGAACCTCAAATGTCCCGTCGGATTCACGGCTACATGGGACGGCGGGAAAGACATCAAGGCAATCACCATAACGCGGGATGCCGATGATGGGCGTCCCGTCGGCTACAGTAATTTTGGCTACGGCGTGCTGACTTTCAGTGCCCATGGTCATTTCAGAACGCCACCAGGGATCGACCTTTTTGTCACCGGACCGCTGAACCAGCCAAAACACGGACTCTGTGCGCTTTCGGGAATCGTTGAAAACGACTGGTCCGACTTCTTCTTTACCATGAACTGGCTGTTCACGGCTCCCCATCAAACGATCAGGTTTGAGAAGGGTGAACCTTACTGCACGATCTTTCCGGTGCCGCGCGGTCTGATCGAGGAATTCGATCCGATCATCATGTCCGGCGAGGAGAACCCCGATCTCTGGCAGCGCTATTCGGCCCATGTTTTGAGCCGCATTGACTGGCGAACGGACAAAGGCAAGAAGGGCACGATTGCCAGCAAGAAGAAATGGCAACGTGACTATTTCAGCGGTCCGCCGGAAGAGCCCGGCGTCCCCCACAAGACTAAACTGAGGGTGAGGCCGTTTCGCTCCACAGAAGACTGATCATCAGTTGCTGCGCGCGGCGAGCAAGGTCTGGTTGATCGTCTCGACCTGGCCGCGCGCCGGCTCATCCGCAAGGGCCGCCACGGGGATCGTCCGGCGCAGCTTGTCGTGATAGTCGCGCACGCCGGCTTCCAGATCGGACAGGATCATGCTCGAGAAGCCCGAGGACTGCATCGATTCCCACGACCATTTGATGAGTTGCGCATCCTCGGCGCCGGTGACGCGGTCGATGCGGTGCGCCAGATAGCGCGCCACTTTCGCCTTCCTTCCATCCTTCTGCGGCGCGTAATAGGCCATGCGCTGCACGGTCTTGCCGACTTCGAGCGGCAGTTCCTGGTAATAGCCGATGAGATCGGGATAGAGCATGATCACCAGATTGGGGAACATGCCGAGATAGACCCAGCGTCCCTTCGCCTCTTCCGGCAGGTGCTCCATGTCCGGGCGGTGCTTCACATAATTACGTACGCTCCAGTAGCGCGGCGATACGCCGCTGATGCGGCCCTCGGAGCGTGAGATGCCCTTATGCGGCCGGCCATCGTGATAGTCCTGGCCATAGAGATCATAGAGGGCGGGATGGGCGATCGGCACATGATAGCCCTCATTGTCGACGTCGCGGACGGCTTTCCAGTTCACCTCCAGGATGTCGCGGGTCTGCGGCCTATAAGGCTTGATGTCGGTGAGCTTGTAGCCCGACGCTTCGGCATCATGCGGCGCCATGAGGCTTGCCACGGAGCCCTGCGGACCAGGTTTGAAGCGGACGAAGACGAAGCCATGCCAGGTCTCGTGCTCCAGCGGCACCAGGCCGTGGGTGACGGGATCCAGCCTGGGGAAGGTCTTGGCCTTGGGCACGGCGCGCAGCGTGCCGTCGAGATTATAGGACCAGCCATGGAACGGGCAGACCATGGCGCTCTTGCAGCGTCCGCTCTCGCCCGCCACCACGCGCGATCCGCGATGGCGGCAGACATTGTGGAAGGCGCGCACGACATTGTCCTTGCCGCGGACGATGAGGGCCCTCTCGCCGGCAATGTCGAAGGTCGTCCAGTCGCCATCCTTGGGGATGTCGCTCACATGGCAGGCGAGCTGCCAGTGGCGGCGGAACAGCTCGTCCTGCTCGATCTGGAAGAGCTCCTTGTTGAAATAGGTCCAGGGGGGAAGGCCTGAGCGCTCGTCATCGGTGAGGCGGTTCGGCGTTACGAGGTTCATCGCGTCCATTTGTGGCCCTCCTTTTCTAATTGAACGTTCAATCAATATACCTCTTCCGGGCCCCGGAAAGCAATAGGAAGAGACTGCTGAGCGAGCCTTGAAAAAGCTTAAGCTTGACGGGCGGTTATGCGCGTGGCACCCATGTCGGACGCGGTGTTTCGATGCCATGAGGCTAGAAACCGAACAGGGAACACGGTGCGGATGACCCAATCGGGGCCAAAACCGTGACTGCCCCCGCAACTGTGAGCGGTGAGGACGTACGCAGAATTGGCCACTGGGCAACCGGGAAGGCCGCGTGCATCCGCCCAAGCCGCAAGTCAGGAGACCTGCCGCGTGCCACCGAGGGCCCTGCCCTCAAAACATTTTTGAGCACACGGAGGGTGTTACGCTCATGACCACGGACCGGATTTCTTCGTCTCTCACCATTTCGCAACGCGTCGCCGCAGGCATCAGCGCCATGGCGTTCGGCCTGCTGCTTGTCTTCGGCGTCGGCCTTGCCCATGCCGACAAGCTGCACAATGCGGCGCATGACACGCGCCACTCGATCGGCTTTCCCTGTCACTAAGCAGGCATCAACATGATCGGGCGAGTGATCCTCGCCGCGCTCCTTGCAGGGATCGCGGCTGGCTTGTTCTATGGTGCGATCCAGCATGTGCGGCTCACACCACTGATTCTCGAAGCTGAGAAATATGAGAATGCGGGCGATGGTCATTCGCATGACCATGGCGCCGCGGCCACCAACACCACGACCGAGCAAGCGCCGCTGGCTGCTGCCGAATCTGCCGGTGAAGGAGAGGCCTGGGCACCTGCCGACGGTGCCGAGCGCACACTCTACACGTTCCTGTCCAGCATCGTCGCCGCTGCCGGATTTGCCGCGGTGCTGGCCGGCGTCAGCCTCCTTACGGGGTTGAGGATTACCCGGCATAACGGCATCCTGTGGGGGCTTGCCGGCTTTCTCGCCGTGAATGTCGCAACCGCCGCCAGCCTGCCGCCTGAGCTTCCCGGCATGCCGGCCGGCGATCTCCTCGTGCGCCAGGTCTGGTGGGTCGGCGCGATCGCAGCGACCGGCATCGCCATCTGGCTCTTCACCCAGCGCACCGAGATATGGGCGAAGGTCGCGGCTGTCGTCCTGGTGGCGCTGCCGCATATCATCGGCGTGCCCATGCCTCCCACACATGAAAGCGCCGTGCCGGCTGTCATTTCGGCCGCCTTCGCGGCCAATACGATTGCCGCCGCCGCTCTGATGTGGCTGGCGATCGGCGGCTTCCTGGGCGTCGCCATGGACCGGTTCGTGAAGGAGGCCTGAGCGTGTCCCTTCAGAAGATACCGGCCACCGTCATCACCGGCTTCCTCGGCGCCGGCAAGACGACCCTGATCCGTCACCTCCTGCAGAATGCCAGGGGACGGCGGATCGCTCTCGTCATCAATGAGTTCGGCGATATCGGCGTCGATGGCGAAATCCTCAAAGGCTGCGGCGACGATGTCTGCCGCGAGGAGGATGTGGTCGAGCTTGCCAATGGCTGCATATGCTGCACGGTGGCGGATGATTTCGTGCCGACGATGAAGAAGCTCCTCGATCGCGATCGTCCGCCCGAGCATATCGTCATCGAGACTTCGGGGCTGGCACTGCCGCAGCCCCTGGTGCGCGCCTTCAACTGGCCCGAGATCAAGTCGCGGGTCACCGTCGATGGCGTGGTCACCGTCGTCGATGCCAAGGCGCTGGCCGAAGGCCGTTTCGCCGATGATGAGGAAGCGGTGGCCGCCCAGCGCGCCGCCGACCCCAATCTCGACCATGAGAACCCGATCGAGGAACTGTTCGAGGACCAGATCAACTGCGCCGACATGATCATCCTCAACAAAACCGATCTGCTCGCCGAGCATGAGACCGACAAGGTGGCGGGCGATCTCAAGGCGCAGATCCGCAAGGGCACCAAGCTGGTGCCGGCGCAGCATGGCGCGCTTGATTCGAGCGCGCTGCTGGGTCTCGGCTCGGCAGCCGAGGACGACATGGGCAACCGCCTTTCGCATCACGAGATGGAAGGCGAAGTGCAGCACGATCATGACGACTTCGTCACCTTCGTGGTGCCGCTCGGCGAGATCGCCGACCGCGGCGCGCTGCTCGGGCGCATCCAGGATTTGATTGCCGATCACGATATCCTCAGGCTCAAGGGCTTCGCGTCCGTCACGGGCGCGCCGGGGCGGCTCCTGATCCAGGCCGTCGGTCCGCGCCTCAACAGCTATTTCGACCGCCCCTGGCGGGCGGATGAACGACGCGCCACCGAGATCGTCGTCATTGGTCTCAAGGGACTGGACCGGGCCGAGGTCGAGGCCCGCCTCATAGGCTGATGCATCTCCTCGCCACCCAGACGGGCGTCATTGACGGTGCGGCCGAAGCGATCGACCTTGCTCAAACGGCGGGAGACATTGTCGTACTCTCCGCCGCTGACAGCGAGCTTGCGGCGCTGGCGGGCGCCTGGGCTTCATTCGCGCCCGAAGGCACCAGTCTGCGGCTCGCAAATCTGCTCCAGCTCCAGCACAATCTTTCCGTCGATCTCTATCTCGAAAGGACGCTGGCGCAGGCGAAGCTCATCGTGCTCAGGCTGCTGGGCGGCGTGCAATACTGGCCCTATGGCCTGGCCGAGATCGAGGCGCTGGCGCGCGAACTCAAAATCCCCCTGGCCGTGCTTCCAGGCGATGCCAATCCCGATCCCGAACTCATCGCACATTCGACCTTGCCGGCTTCCGACTGCGAAAGGCTCAGGCAATATCTGACCGCCGGCGGCCAGGAGAACGCGCAAGGATTCCTGTGCCTGTGCCTGCATCTTCTCAAGCGTGGCGAGGCTCCAGCCCCTCCGCGCCCGCTTGCCAAAGCGGGCCTCCATGCCAGTCCCGCGCGCATGGAAGGCGCCCCCCTGGCGGCGCTGGTGTTCTACCGCTCGGTGCTGGAGGGCGCGCAAACCGCCCCTGTCGATGCGCTGATCGCCGCCCTCACGCAGCGCCGCATCGATGTCCGGCCCATCTATGTGACGAGCCTCAAGGACAGAGCGAGCGCCGACTTCATTGCCGCCACGCTCGGTGAAGACCCGCCCGATATCATCCTCAATGCCACCGCCTTCGCGGTGTCGTCCGGCAGCACCGCAAATGAAACGCCTTTCACCCCCTATGACTGTCCGGTCGTGCAGGTCGTGTTCTCAGGCTCGGGTGAAGCGGCATGGGCCGACAGCGCGCGAGGGCTCAATGCCCGCGATCTGGCGATGAATGTCGTCCTGCCGGAGCTCGACGGGCGTATCCTGTCGCGCGCCGTCTCCTTCAAGACGGATGACCACTGGGACGAGCGGACGCAATGCCGGATCGTCACCTACCGCCCGGTCGCGGACCGGATCGATTTCGTGGCCGATCTGGCGGCGAACTGGATCGGGCTCCGCCGCAGTAAGCCGGCAGACCGGCGCATCGCGATCGTCCTCGCCAATTATCCCAACAAGGATGGCCGCATCGCCAATGGCGTCGGCTATGACACGCCGGCGAGCACGATAGCGATCCTCCGCGCTCTGAAGACTGCCGGCTATGGCATCAGGGATATCCCGGATGACGGCAATGCGCTGGTCGAAGCACTGCAGAAGGGACGGACCAACGCGCATCGGCATCAGAGCGCCACGACGCTCCCGGCTGAGGATTATCGCCGGCATTTCGCCACCCTGCCCGCTCCGGTGCGCGAAGAGATCGCCGCACGCTGGGGCGCTCCTGAAACCGACCCGTTCTTTGCCCAGGGGGCGTTCCAGCTTCCGCTCCTCCTGTGCGGCCGGGTTGCGATCGCGATCCAGCCGGCGCGTGGCTACAATATCGATCCCAAATCCACCTATCACGACCCGGCGCTGGTGCCGCCGCATGGTTATCTCGCGACCTATTTCTGGCTGCGGCATCATTTCAAGGTGCAGGCCATTATCCACAATGGCAAGCATGGCAATCTCGAATGGCTGCCGGGCAAGGCGACGGCGCTGTCCTCTTCCTGCTATCCCGAGATCGCGTTCGGGCCCCTGCCCCACCTCTATCCCTTCATCGTCAATGACCCGGGTGAAGGCACGCAGGCCAAACGCCGGGCGCAGGCCGTCATCATCGATCACCTGACCCCGCCGCTGACGCGCGCCGAAACCTATGGACCGCTCAAGGACCTCGAGGCGCTGGTCGATGAATATTATCTCGCTTCCGGCCTCGACCGGCGCCGTCTCGATGCGCTGAAACGCGACATCATCGACCTCACCAAAAGCCAGAGGCTCGACATCGATGCAGGCTTCACCGGCGATGAAACGAGCGACCTGCAGAAGCTCGACGCCTATCTGTGCGATCTCAAGGAAGCCCAGATCCGCGATGGGCTTCACATATTGGGCACAGCGCCCGATGGGCGGCTCGAGAATGACCTCCTTGTCGCCCTGACCCGCGTGCCGCGCGGTCTCGGCGAAGGTGCCGACCAGTCGTTGATCCGGGCCCTGGCGCAAGATCTCGGTCTCGATGATTTCGATCCGCTCATTTGCGACATGGGACTCCCCTGGGCTGGACCACAGCCGGCGCGGCTCGCGGCCGTATCCGGCGAGCCTTGGCGCAGCCAGGGCGATACGGTCGAGCGTCTCGAGCTTCTGGCGGCGGCGTGCATCGAGACCCTGGCCGGTATCGGCATGCAATCAAACATCGTGATGGCCGAGATCGCCAACAGCATCCGGCCGAGATTGCGGGCCTCGGCTGCGCAAGAGATTTCCGCCGTGCTCAGCGGCCTCGCCGGCCGGTTCGTGTCGCCCGGTCCCTCAGGTGCTCCGACGCGCGGCAGGCTCGATGTCCTGCCGACGGGGCGCAATTTCTATTCGCTCGACAACCGCACGGTGCCGACGCCGACGGCCTGGAGGCTCGGCCAGGCATCGGCCGAGGACTTGCTCGCCCGGCATTTCCAGGATTTCGGCCGCTATCCCTCAGCGCTCGGCCTCTCCGCCTGGGGCACGTCCAATATGCGCACCGGCGGCGACGATATCGCGCAGGCCCTGGCGCTCATCGGTGTGAAGCCGGTCTGGGAGCCGTCGAGCTGGCGGGTGACAGGATACGAAGTCATCCCCTTGCCGAAGCTCGGCCGGCCACGGATCGACGTCACCTTGCGCATCTCGGGCTTCTTCCGCGATGCCTTCCCGGCCCAGATCGAGCTCCTCGACAAGGCGATCCGCGCGGTCAGCCTTCTCGAAGAGGACGAGGCGGACAATCCGATCGCGGCGCGCATGCGGCGCGAGGCGCAGTCCCTCGAAGCCGCCGGCGCCAGCCCCGAGCAAGCCCGTCACACCGCAGGCCACCGCATCTTCGGGTCGAAGCCCGGCGCCTATGGCGCGGGCCTGCAGGCGATGATCGACGAGCGGCTGTGGAGCGAGCGCAAGGATCTCGCCCGCGCCTATATCGCCTGGGGCGCCTATGCCTATGGCGCGCGCGACAATGGCGCCAACGACGAGCGCGCTTTCGCCGAAAGGCTCAAGCGGATCGAAGCGGTGGTCCATAATCAAGACAATCGCGAGCACGACCTGCTCGACTCCGATGACTATTATCAGTTCGAGGGCGGCATGACGGCCGCTGTCGAGGAAATGTCGGGCGCACGGCCTCGCGTCTATCACAATGACCATTCGCGCCCCGAACGTCCGGTGATCCGCACGCTGGAAGAAGAAGTGGGGCGCGTGGTGCGCTCGCGCGTCGTCAATCCAAAATGGATCAATGGCGTCAAGCGCCACGGTTACAAGGGCGCTTTCGAGATCGCCGCCACGATCGATTACATGTTCGCCTTCGCGGCGACCACCGGCGCCGTCGTCAGCCATCACTTCGACCTGGCTTACGATGCCTTTCTCGCCGATGAGGCGACGCGCGATTTCATCGCCCGCAACAACCCCGCGGCTTTGGTGGAAATTGCCGAACGACTGGATGAGGCCATTGCCCGCGGCCTTTGGACGCCACGCTCCAATTCGGCCTATGGCCAGTTAAAAGTTTTCAAGGAAGGACGCCACCCATGAGCGAAGACGAAAATGCCCGTCACCACGACAAGATGCAGAAGAAAAAGGCGGCACGCGACAAGATCATGGCCGGCAAGACGATCGAGAAGGGCCTGCTCATCGTCCATACCGGCAAGGGCAAGGGCAAGTCGACCGCCGCCTTCGGCATGGTGTTCCGCTGCATCGGCCATGGCATGAAATCGGGCGTGGTGCAGTTCGTCAAAGGCGCCTGGGCGACGGGCGAGCGCACCGTGCTCGAGAATTTTCCCGATCTCGTGACCATCAAGGCGATGGGCGAAGGTTTCACCTGGGAGACCCAGGACCGCGAGCGCGACATCGCCCATGCGCGTGCCGGCTGGGAGGAAGCCAAGCGCATGATCGCCGACCCGCAATACAGGCTCGTGCTGCTCGATGAGCTCAATATCGTGCTGCGCTACGACTATCTGCCGAGCGATGAGATCATCGAGGTGCTGCGCAACAAGCCCAACGACAAGCATGTCATCGTCACCGGCCGCAATGCCAAGGAAGAGCTGATCGAGATCGCCGATCTCGTCACCGAGATGGAACAGGTGAAGCATCCGTTCCGCTCGGGTGTGAAGGCGCAGATGGGGATCGAGTACTAGGCCGCAGATGCCTCGATAATGGAGATCGGGCCCTGTGTCGGGATCACCCGGTTAAGCTTCAGCCCGGCGGCGGCGAACAGGCTTGCATATTGCGCCTCTGTCCTCTCCAGACCGCCGGTCACGGCGAGCATGACCACATCGACATATTTGATCTGGCTCGGCTGGTCTCCTGGCGGCACGAGCGTCTCGGCCAGGAGCACTTTCCCGTTCGACGGCATCGCCTTCCGGCAATTGCGCAGGATCGCCTCGGAACGCTCATCGTCCCAATCATGGATCACCTTCTTGAGAACATAGAGGTCGCCGGCAGGAACGCTCTCGAAGAAGTCGCCGGCAACGAAATCGGTGCGCGGGAGAGCGCCCCCTGCCCCTTGCTGTGCCGCGGCGACGCCGGAAGGGAGATCGAAAAGCACACCGTCTAAATGAGGGTTGCGCTTAAGAATCTCCGAGAGGAGCTGGCCATGTCCGCCGCCAAGATCGACGACACGCGTGAACGGCCTGAAATCATAGGCCTCGGCGACAGCCTCGTTGCTGCCCTGACTCAAAGCCACCATGGCGCGCTGAAACAGGGCAGCCTGCTCCGGATGTTCCGACAGCCAGTCAAATCGCGGACTGCCGAACACCTTGTCAAAGGCCGGTTTGCCGCTGCGGACGGAATGCAGGAGCTGCTCGAAAGCGAGATAGGCCTCGCTGTTGATCATGTGGATGAAGTCGCGCGGCCCGGGACGATCGCAGCGCAGCGCGGCGCCGAGGTCCGTCAGCTCGAAATGACGGGGGCTAACCTCGCTGAAGACCCCCTCCGCCGCAAGAAGACGCATCACGCGATAGAGTGCTTCGCTATTCGACTGCGTGGCGGCGGCCAGTTCGATGACAGACCGCTTGCCGGTGACCAGAAGATCCGGAATGCCGAGCTCGATGATGACACGCAAGGCCTGCGACGCCGCAAACCCAAATCCCAATCTCATGATCTGCTGTGACGGGCTGGTCATGGCTTATCCCTCGTGTCCGGCGAGTCTTTACCAGACTCAAGCTCAGCACTGCCAGCCCTTCTCCGAGCGCAGGGACTGCGCCACATGGGCGACGATGAGGTCGAATTCCTTCTTGCGCGCCGCGGGATATTCGAGGCGGACATGGTTGGCGATCTCGCCGTTGCAGGCCTTGATCACCTTCTCATAGAAAATGCGGTCTGCCTTGCTGCCGGAGAAGGCGAACCAGTCGCTTTTGCCGGCCAAATAGCTGACATCCCAGCCATCATCCTTGTCATAGGAGACAAGGCGCTTGGCGTAGTCGGCTAAGCTTTCGTCGGTGACGGTTGCCAAGGCTCCCCAGATCGCGATCGTGGCCGCGCCGTCGGGAGAGGCGAAAGTCAGTCCATCGCCATTGGCCGGCGGATCGCCGGCCCGGTAGTCCGCCGGCACGTCCGCGGCGGCGCCGAAGCGCTCATTGACATAAGGCTGCCAGCCGGCGGCCAAGGCAGCGCTCGTCAGCATCGCCATTGCGATCGACGCAGCATACATGACTTTCATCTAATCTCTTCCGGTCTGGCTCTGTTTCAGGCTGCGGATGATGTTGCTCAAATCCTGCTGGGTCTGCTGCGGCACACCGGTCGCCGGCCGCGCGGTAGCACGCTTCTGTCCGGTTGCGGTCGACGGCGCCCGGGTCTGCGGCTGCGGTCCCGTCATATTGGTGACATAGACCGGAGTCGGCGGCAGCGTCCGGATCGGCGCCATGGCGATATTGAGCGTATGGGTGTCCTCGCGGCTCGTCGAAAGGCCGGCGCTGGCCCCCAGCTCATAGTCACCAATCCGGATGATATTGAAGCCCGGATCTATACCGGCATTCGCCTCGATGCCGAATTCGATGATGTAGCCCATGCCGTCCGTCTGCTCGGCAATCCCCGCCGCATCGACCGCCTCGGCGGCCCGGCTGATCCAGGTCTTGAGGCCGAGATTGCCCTTGAGCAGCGGCTCAGGTCCCGCCTGCGGCATGTGGTTGGCGCATTCCGTCTGGCTCAGGCCGGCAAGTGCCGTCGAGAAGGTGACCGAGGACACGCTCTGGCCGCGCGCGTCGCGTCGCGCATCGGCGCCCATGCGGAAACTGTCGGTGACATGGACAGGCACCAGGATCTGTGCCGAGGCGCCGCCCTGGCGCGTTTCCGTCACATCCAGTGTGAGCTCGATGCCGGCGGCCCAGCTCTTGAGCCAGGGATAGCGAACGACATTGTCGGCATAGGCCAAGGCCAGCTCGCATTTCACATTGCGCAGGATATCGACGACACCGACGCCATGCTCATAGGGCAGCTTCGGCACAGAGGCGCAAGCCGCAATTGCCGTCAGTGCCCCCAATGCCATGAATTTACGAATCAGCAGGTTCGACCTCACCTTGGGTCCAGAAGTACCAGTCTGGCAGGGTGATGAAAACGACGGCTTTAAGCCATCCTTGGTCGCCGGGGATGATTGACCCCGGAACCTCTCCCCGCTAGGTGTTCGGGGAGCAAGACAAGCAGCGTTCCAGAAGGAACTGAAAGCAAGTCCGGTGCGGCCGACCCAAATCGGGGGCCAATGCCGGAGCTGCAGCAAACCGGCACCATCGTGCCCGGAACCTGTCCTTTCTTGCGAATGAACGAGGCAGGATCCCATGCAAGCAAAGACCGGTGTGATGTTGTGCGGCCATGGCAGCCGCGATGAGG
This sequence comes from Taklimakanibacter lacteus, assembly GCA_003576695.1. GTDB lineage: Bacteria > Pseudomonadota > Alphaproteobacteria > Rhizobiales > Aestuariivirgaceae > Taklimakanibacter > Taklimakanibacter lacteus. The sequence goes on along the minus strand of QOZQ01000010.1, from coordinate 269,695 downwards.
ATGCGGTCCAGGAATTCGCCGTCCTGGCCCAGCATCTCAAGGGCCGGTTTCCCGGCCATCCGGTCGAGTTCGGCTACCTCGAATTCGCCACCCCCATCATCCGCGACGGGCTCGACCGGCTCAGGGCCGAAGGCGTCGACAAGGTGCTGGCGGTTCCCGGCATGCTGTTCGCCGCGGGCCATGCCAAGAACGACATCCCCTCCGTCCTCAACACCTATGCGGCGAAGAACGGCCTCAAGATCGATTACGGCAAGGAGCTCGGAATCGATCCCAAGATGATCAGGGCCGCCGCCGAACGGGTCGAGGAGGCATTGAGCGGCGCTCCCGGCGATATCGGCCGGCACGAAACGCTCCTCGTCGTGGTGGGGCGCGGCGCCTCCGACCCCGACGCCAATTCCAATGTCTCGAAGGTCACCCGCCTGCTGTGGGAAGGCTTCGGCTTCGGATGGGCCGAGACGGCCTATTCGGGCGTCACCTTCCCGCTGGTGGAGCCGGCGCTCGAACATGCAGCACGGCTCAATTATCGGCGCATCATCGTGTTCCCCTATTTCCTGTTCACCGGCATCCTGGTGCAGCGCATCTATGACGCGACCGATGCGGTGGCGAAGCGCTATCCCGGCATCCAGTTCATCAAGGCGCCCTATCTCAACGACCATCCGGCGGTGATCGACACCTTCGTCGAGCGGGTCGAGCAGATCATGACGGGCGAGACGGCAATGAACTGCCAGATGTGCAAGTTCCGCACCCAGGTTCTGGGCTTCGAGGCGGAAGTCGGCGCGCCACAGGAGAGCCACCATCACCATGTCGAAGGCATCGGCACGGCCAAGGCAGGACATCATGATCACCATCATGTTCACGACCATCATCCCCATGATCATGGCCATCATCATGATCATCACCATGGCCATCATCACCATCATCATGGCGATGACGATCACGGTCATCATCACCATCCCTATCCCCATGCCGACCATCCGCTGGGCCCCCGGAGCATGAAGAAGCGGTGAGAGATTACCTGCGCGATCCGGCCGAGATCTATCGGCAGTCCTTCGCGGCGATCCGCGCCGAAGCGGATCTGTCGGCCGTTCCGGCTGATGCAAGAGGCGTCGCCGAGCGCGTCATCCATTCCTGCGGCATGACCGATATCGTCGACGACCTGCGCATCTCGGGCGATCTGCCGGCGGCCATCGCACATGCCCTGTCGGGCCACGCGCCGATCTTCACCGATAGCGAGATGGTACGCCATGGCATTATCGCCCGCCAGCTCCCCTCGGGCGTCGAGATCGTCTGTACCCTGAACGACCCGCAGGCCCGGGATATCGGCCTGGCACGGCAGGTCACCCGGTCGGCTGCGGCCGTCTCCCTGTGGCTGCCGCGTCTCCATGGCGCCGTCGTCGTCATCGGCAACGCACCCACCGCCCTGTTCGCCCTGCTCGAGGCGCTCGATGCCGGCGCCGACAAGCCCGCCGCCATCATCGCCATGCCGGTCGGCTTCATCGGCGCCAGGGAATCCAAGGATGAGCTGGCCGGCAATCCGCGCGGTGTTCCCTATGCGACCGTCCTCGGCCGCCGCGGCGGCTCGGCCATGGCGTCGTCGGTCATCAATGCAGTGACGGCGGAGCTTGCCTCATGAAATGGCTCAGCGTCATCGGCATGGGCGAAGACGGGCGCGATGGCCTGTCGGCGCGGGCGCAAGCCCTGCTGCAGGAGGCCGAAGTGGTCGTCGGCTCGAAACGCCTGCTTGCGCTGACCGGGAAGACCAAAGCCGAGCAGCATGAATGGCCGCAGCCCTTCGGATCCGTGATCGACCGCATAAAGCCCTTGCGCGGCCGGCGCACCGTCGTGCTGGCGACCGGCGATCCGCTCAATTTCGGCGTCGCCCGCAAGCTCATGGAGATCGTGCCTTTTGCCGAGATGGAGGTCATCCCCCATCTCTCGTCCTTCAGCCTCGCCGCCGCGCGGATGGGCTGGCCGTTGGGCGACTGCGACACGATCACCTTGCATGGCCGGCCCGCGGCCAATCTGGAAGCCTTCATCCAGCCCAACGTCCGGCTGCTGGCGCTTACCGCCGATGCCGGCACGATCGCGGAGGTCGTCCGCCAACTGATCGCACGCGACTATGGCGCGAGCGAGATCACGGTTCTCGAGAATATGGGCGGTCCGCACGAGAAGAGCGTGCAGTTCCGTGCCGATGAATTTGCCGGCGGCTCGTTCTCAGATCTCAATACACTGGCGATCCACTGCAAGGCCGCACCAGGCGCTGTGCTCTTGCCGCGCGTTCCGGGCCTGCCCGACGACGCCTTCATCCATGACGGCCAGCTCACCAAGCGCGAAGTGCGTGCCGCGACGCTGGCCGCGCTTGCGCCCTATCCGGATGCGCTTCTGTGGGATGTCGGCGCCGGCTGCGGGTCGATCGCCATCGAATGGATGCGCGCGGCGCGTGGCGCCGAGGCCCTTGCCTTCGAAAGTGACCCCGAACGCCTCAGGATGATCGGTGAGAATGCCGACCGTCTCGGCACGCCGCGCCTCAAGGTCATTGCCGGCGAAGCGCCCGCGAGCCTTGCCGGGCACAGGCAACCCGATGCCGTGTTCATCGGCGGCGGCATGGGCGTGCCTGGCGTTTTCGAGACGAGCTGGGCGGCGCTCAAGCCGCAGGGCCGCATGGTGGCCAATGTGGTCACGCTCGAAGGCGAGTTGCATCTCGTCGATCTGCAGGAGAAGCATGGCGGCGATCTCGTGCGCCTCGATATCTCCTATCTGGCGAAGATCGGTGAGCTGCGCGCGCTCAAGCCCCGCATGTCGGTGCTGCAATGGCGGGCGGTCAAGCCATGAGCGGCACGTTCTATGGTCTGGGTGTCGGCCCGGGCGATCCCGAGCTCATCACGCTGAAGGCATGGCGCATCATCTCACAGGTGCCGGTGATCGTCTATCCGGCCGCCAATGGCAATGACAGCCTGGCGCGCCGCATCGCATCCCCCTTCATTCCCGAGGACGTGATCGAGCTCGCCATCCCGGTACCGATGCGGGTCGAAAGAGAGCCGGCGCAGGAGGCCTATGATGAGGCGGCGAGGACAATCGCCGCGCATCTCGATCAGGGCCGCGATGTCGCCTTCCTGTGCGAGGGAGATCCCTTGTTCTATGGCAGCTTCGCCTATCTCCTGGCCCGGCTTGCCAAAACCTATCTGACGCAAGTCGTTCCCGGGATCACCTCGATCACCGCCTGTGCCGCCGCCATCAACCGACCGCTCGCCGCGCGCAACGATATTCTGAAAGTGCTGCCGGGCACGCTCGATGCCCGGCGCCTCAAGGAGGAGATCGCCGGCGCCGAGGCCATCGCGATCATGAAGGTCGGGCAGCATTTCGACAAGATTCGCGGCGTGCTGAGTGAGCTTGCTTTGGCCGACCGCGCCGTCATCATCGAGAAGGCGACGCGCGACGATGAGAAGATCACCGCGCTCAAGGACGTGCCGGAGGGCGAACGCCCCTATTTCTCGACCATCCTCGTCCATAAGGGGGGCGAAGCATGGTGACGACACCTGCCATCTTCATCCTCGGCAGCTCGGCCTTGCCGCTCACCCGCAAGCTGAAATCGGTATTGGGTGGCGAGATCCATGGGCCTCGTTGCGTGAACGGCCCTGATCGCGGCTACGACAAGGCGACGGCGGCGCTGCAAGCCCTCTTCCAGGAAGGACGGCCCATCATCGCGCTCTGCGCCGCCGGGATCGTCATTCGCGCTCTGGCGCCTGTGCTCGCCGACAAGCGGCAGGAACCGCCGGTGATCGCACTTGCCGAAGATGGGAGCTCGATCGTGCCCCTGCTCGGCGGCCATCATGGCGCCAATGAGCTGGCGCGCGACGTCGCCCGGATCACGGGCGGCCATGCCGCCATCACCACGGCCAGCGATCTCAGATTCGGCACCGCCTTTGATGAGCCGCCACAAGGCTGGGTGCTCGCCAACCCGCAAGACATGAAGGATTTCGCGGCGCGGCTGCTTGCCGGTGCCACGGTGGGGATTACGGGGGCTCTGCCATGGCTCGATCTGCCGTCTTCACACGATGCGGCGCTCGCCATCACGGCGACTCATGAAAGCCTTCAAGGCTCGCCGGCCCATCTCGTCTATCACCCCAAGGTGCTGACGCTGGGCGTCGGCGGCGAACGTGGTGTCGCCGCGGAAGAGCTCATCGCTTTGGTCGAGACCACCCTGGCGCAGCATCGCCTCGCCAAGGCATCGCTAGCTGTGGTTGGCTCGATCGACTTGAAGGAAGATGAAACGGCCATCCAAGCGCTGGCGCGTCGTCTCGGCCTGCCTCTGCGCGTCTTCAGCGCGGCCGAGCTCAGTGAGCAAACGCCTCGCCTCAAGACCCCTTCCGATGTGGTTCTGCGGGAAGTGGGCTGTCCGGGCGTCGCCGAGGGCGCGGCACTGGCCCTGGCAGGTCCCGATGCCGAACTGATCGTCGCCAAGACCAAGTCCGCGCGCGCGACCTGCGCGCTTGCTTTGGCAGCCTCGCCCGTGCTCGAGCTGCGCGGACGGGCGCAGGGGACGCTCTCTCTTGTAGGCCTCGGCCCCGGCGGTCCCGCGACGCGCAGCCCGGCGGCGAGCGAGGCCTTGCGCCGGGCCAGCGATTGGGTGGGCTATGGCCTCTATCTCGACCTTGCCCAGAATCTCAAAGTCGCCCAGCAGGAGCACCGCTTCCCGCTGGGCGGCGAAGAAGACCGCGTCCGCCATGCCATTGCGCTGGCCCGCGAGGGGCGCCAGGTGGCGCTCATCTGCTCCGGCGATCCCGGCATCTATGCGATGGCGGCACTCGTCTATGAAGTGCTCGATCTCGAGCCTGAGCGCATCGCCGTCGAGGTGCTGCCCGGCATTTCGGCGTTCCAGGCCGCGGCGGCGCGGGCCGGCGCCATGATCGGGCATGATTTCTGCTGCATCTCGCTTTCCGACCTGCTCACGCCCTGGGAGGTCATTGAGCAACGGCTTACCGCGGCGGCACAGGGCGATTTCGTGACGGCCTTCTATAATCCGCGCTCGCTCAAGCGCCGCGACCAGCTCGACCGCGCCATCGCCATCCTGAAACCACATCGCAGCCCCGACACGCCCGTCATCATCGCCAGTAATCTCGGCCGCCCGGAAGAGAGTGTCCGCATCGTGGCACTCAAGGACTTCGACGCGAGTGTCGTCGACATGCTGACCCTCGTCATGATCGGCTCATCGCAATCGCGATCGCTCCGGCGCGGCGACGGTCGCATCTACGCTTACACGCCACGTGGCTATGCCAGGAAAAGACAATCCGCATGACCGTTCATTTCATCGGCGCCGGCCCCGGCGCTCCCGATCTCATCACCCTCAGGGGGCTGCGGCTCATCCAGAAATCCTCGGTCTGCCTCTATGCCGGCTCGCTGGTGCCGGAAGAGATCGTGAAGGCGGCGCCCGAAGGTGCGCGCGTCATCGACACTGCTCCTCTCCATCTCGACGAGATCATCGATGAGATCGCAGCGGCGCATGAAGCGGGCAAGGATGTCGCGCGCGTGCATTCGGGCGATCCCTCGATCTATGGCGCCATTGCCGAGCAGATGCGCCGGCTCGACCGGCTCGGCATTCCTTATGACGTGACGCCCGGCGTGCCGGCCTTTGCCGCTACGGCAGCAGCCCTCAAGACCGAATTCACGCTGCCCGAGGTCGCACAGACGATCATTCTCACCCGTACCGCGATGCAGGCTTCGCCCATGCCTGCAGGCGAGTCGCTGGAAGAGCTCGGCCGGTCGAAAGCCACGCTCGTCATCCATCTCTCGGTGCGCAATCTGGGTTACGTGGAGCGCGCGCTGACATCGCATTACGGTCCCGACTGCCCGGTCGTCGTCGGTTACCGGGTGAGTTGGCCGGATGAGCAGATCATCCACGGCACGCTGTCGACCATCGCCAAGAAGGTCCGCGCGGCGAAGCTGACCCGGACCGCGCTGGTCATTGTCGGACCTGTCCTGACGCATGAGGAATTTCGCGATTCAGCCCTTTACGATGCCGGCCATGAGCATGTTCTGCGCAACCGGAAAACTTCAAAAAACTCATAATTATCAAATTCTTATGCCGATGTGAGTTTCCCCACAGACTCCCTCGCCACCGCTCACTAGTCTCCGCACCATCAGTTTTCGAATCCAGCCGCCAAGAGCTGGAATGCAGTGCAGGAGAGCTATCATGAACATTCGCGCCAACCGTCCCCTGGCATCTTCTCTACCCGGACGCACGCCGTTCTGCCGGCTGGTTGCGTGGGTGAGCGCCAGGTGGCAGGCCCGGCGCGCGCGCCAGATGGAAGAAAAGACCGTCGTTTCCCTGAGCGCGATCGAGCCCAAGCTCCTCAACGATATCGGCGTCGAGATGGGCAACCTGCATGAGCGCAACCCCCATTTGGGTGGTGCGAAGAGCGCCCCTTCGACGGAAGACTCGGACCGGCGGCGGCAGTGGTGATGAAGGAGCTCCTCATGCAGATCCGTCTCATCCTCACCAGCTCACTGCTTCGCCGCACGGTTCTGCGCCGGCGCTTCTTCGCCTCCTTCCTGCTGGTGGCCGCCTTGCTGATCGCGGCGCAGGCGCTGTTCGCCACCCAGCCCGATAGCATCACCGCTGCGGGCCTGCTTTTCCTCCCACTCGTGCTCTTCGCGGCACTGAGTGCGGGACGCGAGTTCCTCACGCCCTCTCTCAAGGAGCTCGCGTTCTATCTCTTTGCCATGGTGGCCGCCGGCCTGATCTGGCCGGGCGCCAATCTGGCGGTTGCGGCCTATGAAGCCTCGGGCTTCGTGGCGATCGCCGCTTTCATGGCTTTCGTCTTCGCGCTGGCCGTGGCGCTCGGTGTTCTGTCCGCCGACCTGCTGGCCAGCCACGACGGCGAAACTTGAAGTCTCCCTGAGCCTCTGGTCTTCCTCCGGAGGTACCTGCCCCCATTCCGGTCCCGACGCCCGGAATGGGGGATTTTTTTGCAGGGTTGATGCCCGGGCGCTTTGGTGATCTTATCGCGCCCTTCGCCTCCTGGTCTTTTTCGCCATCGGTCATGAACAAGCATTCATTGGACGCATTGCGGTCCGTTCCCTATTTCAGCGCGCTGGATGCGGCGGCTTTCGCTGAAATCACGCGGCATTGCACCATTCGCGAATATGGGCCGCAGGAGCTGATCATCGGCCATAATGACCAGACCTTCGATGTGCTCTTCCTGCTCGCCGGCCATGCACGGGTCAGCCTCTATTCGGCCGACGGCCAGCGCGTCGAATTCCGCGATGTCTCGGCCGGCACGATATTCGGAGAGCTGTCGGCGATCGACGGCCAGCCGCGCTCGGCCACGGTCGAATGTGTCGAAGGCTGCGTGGCGGCTGTGATGCGCCAGCCGCAATTCCTGGCCGCCATCGCCAGCCAGCCGCAATTCACCATGGCGGTGCTGCGTCATCTCGCCGGCCAGATGCGGTCGATGACGACGCGGGTCTTCGAATACAGCACCATGGCGGTGCGCCAGCGGCTCAGGTCCGAGCTGCTGCGCATGGCCGAGAAGGCCGGCAAAGGCAAAGCGAGCGCGCTGCTTTCGCAAGCTCCTACCCATGCCGAGTTCGCCAGCCGGATCAGCACGCATCGCGAGGCGGTGACGCGCGAATTCGCCTGGCTGGAAGCGCAAGGCTTCATCGTCAAGCAAGGTCGGGCCCTGCAGGTTCCGGATATCAACCGCTTGCGGGCTCTAGTCGAGGAGGACTGGAATTAGGCCCGGTCGATGCGCAGCTGATAGCAGTTGTTGAGGGCCGAGCGCACATGCACATAGGCGATGTCCGGCCGCGCAAGTATTTTGCTCGCCGCCTCCGCCATATCCTTCGGCTCGACGATCCGGCCGGTGCCATAGGCGATGCGGTCATTGGCATAATAGCCCTTGATCAGATAGCGGCGGCCATTCTTGAAGAACATCGCCGGCGCTTCCGCCCTATCGGCGTAACGCTCGCAAGGTTCGGCATGCAGGAAGATCGGGCCTGATTCGGCATAAGGCTGCAACTCGCCGAAGGGACGGTAATTCAGGATGAGATAGGCGTCACCCTTGGCGACGTCGCGTTGGCAATGGCGGCAAGGCACACCATCACCATCCGAGATATGACGTTCCGGCGCCTGGCCATTGGCGTCGGCTGCGCCTGACTGGAAAGCACGGGCCTCCTTGGTGTCCATGGATGTGAATGAGATGGCACGCATGTGAGTCTCCTTGATCGTGAAGGCCAGTGTGCCCGAACGCGACCGGCGAGCCACCCGATTCACATCATCAAACGCTCACGCCTCAAAAAGATCGGCCTGCCGGTCGACGCGCCCATTGCGGATGGGAACGCCCTCATGATTGAGCAGCCAGGTCTTGCGCGGCAAGCCGCCACCATAGCCCGTGAGGGTTCCATCGGAACCGATCACGCGGTGGCAGGGCACGACGACCGAAATCGGGTTGCGGCCATTGGCAAGTCCGACGGCGCGCATGGCGTTCTCGTCGCCCAGCCTCCCGGCAAGCTCGCCATAGGATATCGTGGTGCTGGCCGGGATGCGGCGCAGCTCCGCCCAGACCCGTTCCTGGAACGGCGTGCCGCCGCCTTTGGTCGGCAGGCCGTCGACGGCGCCGAGATCGCCCTGGTAATAGGCGCGCAAGTGATCCGAGAAGCCGCACGGATTGGCGATCTCCTTCATTGCAAGTTCGGGATAGCGCCGCCGCAAATCCTTCATGTAGCGCTCGGGCTGGTCGTCGAATTCGAGCCCGATCATCACGTCGTCCTCGACCATCAGCAGCATTGGGCCAATGGGCGTTTCGATATGGTCGGTCAGAATGGTGCTCATATCGACACCCTAATTCATTCGCCGCCGCGCGCCACCCGATAACCGCTAAGCCGAAAGCGCCTTGGCCAGGATCGGCAGGCTGATGTCCATGCGATAGTCGACCGCCGTGTGATCATCGGCAAACTCCTGATAGACATGCGGCACCTTCATCTCGGTCAGCCGTTTGTGCATGCGGCGCGAGCCATAGACGAGGTTATACTGATCGACGTCGCCGCAATCGATATAAAAGCTCTTCAGCTTCTTCAGCCCTTCGCCATGCTTCTCGACCAGGGTCAGGGGATCCCATTTGACATAGTTCGCCCAGCGCTCAGGGATGAGCTCACAGGTATCGATCGTCACCGGAAGGCGCACGCCCATAAAAGCGCTGAGGTCGGGATCGTAGGTTGCGGCCATGGCCAGGACCATCAGGATATGGACATCCGCATCCTTTACCTTGGGTGCTGACAGGAACTTTTCCAGCCACTTCTGAATCGAGTTGTCCGTCGTCGCCAGAGCGCGCAACACTTTAGGAAAATCCGGGATGAACAGCAGCTCAAAACCGACATCGCCCGAATGCGAGGCGGAGGCACTCCAGAAATCGGGATGCAGCATTGCCTGCACCATGGCGCCATAACCACCCGAGCTCTTGCCGAAGCAGCCGCGCCGACCAGTGCCGCCGCAACCGAACTTCGCCTCCACAAAAGGTACGGCTTCCTGCAACAGGAAATCGTCCCACCGGCCCATCGCGGCGGAATTGACATACTGGTTGCCGCCCAGCTTGGTGAAGCAATCCGGGAAAGCGACGATGCAAGGCGGCATGGCGCCCTCGCCGATCAGGCGGTCGAGCCGGTCAGGAACATTCTCGCCGAAATTCTTCCAGTTGGTGTGCGCCGGCCCTCCCGCCGTGAAACCGACGAGATCGACCAGCAGCGGCAGGCCGTCACGCTTCATACCCGCCGGCACATAGACATCGATCGCGCGGTCAGCCGGGTCGCCGAGGAGATTGCCTTTCAGGACTTTGCTGTCGACGGTGAGCCGATGGATGGTGCCGCGTGGAACGTCGGTATTCTTGCGCATGTCATGCCCCTCACAGTTGATCCTCAGGTTTCGCGCGCCACGCCTTCCACCAAGGGCACGAAGCGCACCGGCAGGAGCCGTTCGCGCGTGAATCCTGTCTCGTCGCGGGTGATCCGGTAGAGCTCCTGGGCCATCGGCCCCTCCTCCAGCGGAATGATCATGATGCCGCCAATGGCGAGCTGGTCGGCCAGCGCCTTCGGCACCTCGCTCGCCGCCGCCGTGACGATGATGCGGTCGAAAGGCGCCTGCTGGGGCCAGCCCTTATGACCATCGCCCACCATCTGCGTGACATTGGCGAGTCCCAGCGTCTTGAAGCGCTCCTCGGCCTCCTTGGCCAAAGTGCGATAGCGCTCGATCGTATAGACGCGGCGACACAGCGGCGACAGGATCGCCGTCTGGTAGCCGGAGCCCGTGCCGATCTCGAGCACCTTGCAACGGTCATTGAGCTTCAGACGATCGGTCATGAAGGCCACGACATAAGGCTGGCTGATCGTCTGGCCGCAGGCGATGGGCAGCGCCTGGTCGGCATAGGCCATCGGCTGAAACGGGGAGCTCAGGAACATTTCGCGCGGCGTGCGCTCTATCGCTTCGAGGACAGCTTGGTCACGGATGCCCTGATTGCGCAGGGCCATGATCAACTCGATCTTGCGATAGTCCTCGGTCACATCTTCTCCAGCGCCTTCCGCAAAGGCTCGAAGGCATCAAGCTGCGTGAGATTCATATGCAGCGGCGTCACCGAGATGCGTTTCTCGAAAGCGGCCCGGAGATCGGTGCCGACCGGCGGGTTGCCGCGCTCGCGCTGGAAGCCCAGCCAGTAATAGGGCCGGCCGCGTGTGTCCTTACGTTCGTCGATGTGGAGCAGATTCTGGTCGCGCTTGCCCTGCCGCGTCACTTCGACACCCACGACCTCGTCCGGCCGGCAGTCGGGGAAATTGATGTTGAGCAGAACACCCGGGCCCAATGGCAGATCGACGAGTTGCTTGAGGACGGCCGCGCCATGCTTTTCGGCCACGTCATAAGTGAGAGCGTCGCGATTGTGGATGCCGATCACCTGCGACAACGCAAAAGACTTAATGCCGAGCGTCGTGCCCTCCATCGCTGCGGCGATAGTGCCGGAATAGGTCACGTCATCGGCGATGTTCTGGCCGCGATTGACGCCGGACAGCACGAGGTCCGGCACCACCGGCATGACCTTGCGGGCCGCCATCAGGACGCAATCGGTCGGCGTGCCCAGAACCGCGAAGCGCCGCTCGCCGATCTTGCGCAGGCGCAAGGGGTCGGACAGCGAGAGCGAATGCGACGCGCCCGACTGTTCGGATTCGGGCGCCACGATCCAGATGTCGTCGGAGATCGCGCGGGCGATCCTTTCGAGCGACTCGAGGCCCTCGGCATGGATGCCGTCGTCATTGGTAAGGAGAATGCGCATATCAGGCCCTGATCGTCGTTTCATTGTTCATATAAGGGCGCAGCACGTCGGGAATCGTGACGCTGCCATCGGCGTTCTGATAGTTCTCGAGCACCGCGATGAGAGCGCGTCCAACCGCCACGCCCGATCCGTTGAGCGTGTGCACGAAACGCGGGCCCTTGCCCTCCTTCGGTTTGTAGCGCGCATCCATGCGGCGCGCCTGGAAGTCGCCGCAGACCGAGCAGGACGATATCTCGCGATAGGCATTCTGGCCGGGCAACCACACTTCGATGTCATAGGTCTTGCGGGCCGAGAAGCCCATGTCGCCGGTCGAGAGCGTGAGCGTGCGGAACGGCAGGTCGAGCCGCTTCAGCACTTCCTCGGCGCAGCCTGTCATGCGCTCATGCTCATCGGTTGATTGCTCAGGGCTGGTGATCGAGACGAGTTCGACCTTGGCGAACTGATGCTGGCGGATCATGCCGCGCGTGTCGCGCCCGGCCGCTCCCGCCTCGGCGCGGAAGCACGGCGTCCAGGCCGTCACCCTGATCGGCAGCTCCTCTTCCTCGCGGATCGACTCGCGCACCAGATTGGTGAGCGAGACTTCCGCCGTCGGGATGAGCCAGCGCCCGTCGGTGGTGTGGAACTGGTCGTCGACGAATTTCGGCAACTGCGCCGTGCCGAACATGGTCTCGTCGCGCACGATAAGGGGGGGCGCCACTTCGGTATAGCCATGCTCGCTTGTGTGGAGATCGACCATGAAGCATCCGAGGGCGCGCTCGAGCCTGGCCAGCGCACCCTTGAGCACGACGAAACGGGCACCCGATATCTTGGCTGCCGTCTCGAAATCCATGAGCTTCAAGGCTTCGCCGATCTCGAAATGCTGTTTGGCGGCATTGAGGCCCTTGGGCCGACCGACGCGGCGGACCTCGACATTGGCCGTCTCGTCCGGTCCCACCGGCACGTCATCGCCCGGAATATTGGGAATGGCGGCAAGCGCATTGTGAAGAGCGGCTTCGGCGGCCTTGAGCGCCTCTTCCTCCTGCGGCATGCCGTCCTTGATGCGCGTCACTTCGGTCTTGAGCTCCTCGGCCTTGGCCCTGTCGCCCTTGCCCATCGCCTGGCCGATCTCCTTGGAGGCGGCGTTGCGGCGCTCCTGGAGCGCCTGCAGCCGGGCGATAAGCCCGCGGCGCGTGTCGTCGAGGGCCAGAAGTTCCCTGGCTTGGCCCGGCAGCCCGCGCTTGGCGAGGCCCTGGTCGAAGCCTTCCGGATTGTCGCGGATGGTCTTGATGTCGTGCATGTCCGATTCCCGTGTTGCGGGATGCTATAAAGCTCCGGACGCCTAAGGCAAAGCCTGACGACGATAGGAATTAAGAGACGAAAAGGCTCAGGCCGATTTGGCAGCTTCCTCGGCTTCCGCCTTTGCCGCAGCGACAGCGCGGCGATGCTGGAGCAATCTCACCGCCTGGACCGAGACCTCATAGAGGCCCATCAGCGGGACCGCCATGGCGATCTGGGAAATCGGATCGGGCGGCGTCAGGACCGCGGCCACGACGAAGACGCCGACGATCGCAAATTTGCGGCCGCTCTTCAGCTGCTCGTAGGACAGGATACCGATCTGCCCGAGCAGCGTCAGGATGACCGGCAGCTGGAAGCACAGGCCGAAGGCCAGGACCAGCATCATGACGAAATCGAGATAGGACCTGACATCCGGCATGAGCTCGACCGGCGTCTGGCCGCCGCCGCCCGTGCCTTCGATCAGACTGTAGAAGAACCGGATGGCGACCGGCAGCAGGAAGAAGAAGACGAGGCATGCGCCAAGCAGGAAGAAGATCGGCGTCGCGATCAGGTAAGGCCGGAACGCGTTGCGCTCATTGCTGTACAGGCCGGGTGCCACGAAGCGGTAGACCTGGATGGCGATCAGCGGAAAGGTGATGAACAGCGCGCCGAAGAAGCCGATCTTGAGCTTCACCATGAAGAAGCCGAGCAACTCGGTCTGGATCAGCTTCGCCGAGGTATGGGTGCCCCATTCGAAGGGCATGATCAGGATGTTGAAGATCTGGGTTGAGAAGGCGAAGCTCAGCACGAAGGCCAGGAAGAAGCCGACCACGCAATAGATGAGGCGCTTGCGCAACTCGATCAGATGATCGAGCAGCGGGGCTTCCGTGGCATCGATATCGGCTTGGCTCATCAAAGCACCACGGGCGGCGTTTCCGCCTTGGCAGCCGCGGTTTCGGCGGGTTTCACCGGCTCGGGCGCAGGCGGCGCCACGTCGGCCGGCTTGGAGCCGTTCTCGCCGAAATATTTCTTGAAGTCGTCATCCTGCTTCTTGAGATCGCTCGCCAGATCCTTGGCCACCGTCGGGATCGGATTGGCGGCGGAGATCGAATTGATCTCCTTCTTCACATCTTCCACCGGGTTCATAGATTTGAGATTGGTGATCTCTTTCTTGATCTCATCGACACCCGCCTCGCGCATCGCCTGGTCGAGATGGCCCTGGAACTCGCGCGCCATGCCGCGCACCTTCTGCATGGTGCGGCCGAAAGCGCGCAGAACCTTGGGCAGGTCCTTCGGGCCGATGACGATCACCGCCACCAGCGCGACCACCACCAGTTCGGTATAGCCGATGCCAAAATCGAACATTGCAAATTCTCTGGCCCTGTCACATCCGGGCCGCGCTCAAGGTCAGCTCTTGACCTTGTCGCCGACCTTGGTCTCGGCTGACTGTTCGAGCGATTTCGCCTTGTCGTCGCCGGCATTGGCTTCGGTCGTGTCGTCGGCCATGCCCTTCTTGAAGCTCTTGATGCCCTTGGCAACGTCACCCATCAGATCGGAGATCTTGCCGCGGCCAAACAGGAGGACAACCACCAGGATCACCAGCAGCCAGTGCCAAATCGAAAGCGAACCCATTTACTACTCCCTTGAACCATTCAGGGGCCTGTCCCGCCCCGCGTCGCGCGCACTATTGCAGAAAGGGGTCAGCGCCGCAACAAAACTGCCCTTTTCCTAGATGGGGGCGGAACCATCGGCCGTAAAGGCCAAAACTTGGGTCGGATCGATGGCAAAAGCCAGGCTTGTCCCCTGCTTCGGGGCCACGGCGGCCGGCAGGCGGACCGTAATGGGCGTCTCCAGGCCCTTGAAAATCACGCTCAATACCGTGGCATCGCCAATGAAGCGCGAAGCGAGGACGAAGCCCTCTGGGCCGATTCCTTCCGGTGCCGCCGAGAAGGCCTGCGGGCGCATCATGACCAGGACCGGCTCCCCTTCGGCGCGACCGGGTGCGGCAAAGGTCCCGAGCGGTGTTTCGGCGCGTCCGGCGCGCACGCGACCGATCATTTCGTTCATGTCGCAGAAGAAGCGTGCCGCTTCCGCATCGGCCGGATGGCGATAGATATCGGCCGGGGTTCCCGCCTGGACGAGACGGCCGCGGCGCATCAGCAGGATACGGTCGGCAAGTCCAAGCGCCTCGACCGGATCATGGGTTACCAGCATAGCCGTAGCGCGGGTTTCCCTGAGCAGGGCCAGGGTCTCGGCGCGCACGCTGTCGCGCAGGCGCTGGTCGAGGCCGGAAAACGGCTCGTCCATCAGCATGACCTGGGGCCTGGGCACGATCGCTCGCGCCAGTGCCGCGCGTTGCTGCTCGCCGCCCGACAGGCGATGCGAAAACTCGTTTTCGTAATCGGCAAGCCCCACGCGCTTCAGGGCGAGGCGCGCCTCGGCAAGCGCCTCGGCGCGGCTGAGTCCGCGCAAGCCAAAGGCCACATTGGCAATGATGCTCATATGAGGGAACAGTGCGAAATCCTGGAACATGAGGCCGATATTGCGCTTCTCCGGCGGCACGAATTTCTCAGGCCCGGCGATCTCCTCGCCGTCGATCAGCACCCGCCCCTCGTCCGGCCGCTCGATTCCCGCCGCGATCCGCAGAAGCGTCGTCTTGCCGCAGCCCGAGGGGCCGAGAAGACAGACGATCTCACCCGGCGCGAGGTCGAAGCTGACGTCACGCACCGCAGGAATGGGGCCGAAGCTCAGGCTTACATGCTCGAAGGTCAGCCGGCCGGCAAAAGTTGCGGCTGCGGTGCCACGCGGGCCCCAACGATGCGGACGCTCCTCCGCGCCGGTCACCAATTCTGTCTTGTTCATGACAGGCGGTGTACACCATCAGCCAAGTGTCACCAAGAAGGCCGACCGCTGCGATCAGGAATTGGTCCCGCTCTCGCCCTGACCTGCCTCGCCGGTCTCTGCTTCCGGCGCCGGATCATCTTCCGGCAAATGCATCTCGAGCGGGATCTGCTCATCACCGTCGAGCGGATCCTCATCGGGGGTCAACTCGTCGGTCACCCTGGGAACAGGCATGTCGAAGCCGGGCGGCATGGTGGCATCGAGGAGACCGGCGCCGCGCAATTCCTGCATGCCCGGCAAGTCGCCAATCTCGTTGAGCCCGAAATGCGACAGGAAAGCCGCGGTGGTGCCGTAGGTCACCGGACGGCCAGGCGTGCGGCGGCGGCCGCGCATGCGCACCCAGCCGATCTCGAGCAGCATGTCGAGCGTGCCCTTGGAAATGGCGACGCCGCGGATCTCCTCGATCTCGGCGCGGGTGACCGGTTGATGATAGGCGATGATCGCCAGAGTCTCGAGCGCGGCCTTGGACAGGCGCTTCTGCTCCACCGCTTCGCGGCGCAGCAGGAAGCTCAGATCGCCGGCGGTGCGCAACGACCATTTGCCGGAGACCTGGACGACATTGACGCCGCGATTGGCGTAGTTCGCCTGCAGATCGGCAAGCAGCGACGGCAAGTCGGCGCCTTCCGGCAAGGCGGCGCTCAATTGCTCCGTCGACAGAGGTTCGGAGGCCGCGAACAGCAAGGCTTCGACGATGCGCAGATGGCTCGAGCGGTCGGCGCGCGGATGCATGGTCACATTGTCGCCGGCTTCGGACACGGTCTCTTCCGCCACCGGTTCGTCGGTCCCGATGTCTGTCGCTATAGCCTGTGGCCTGGTCATGGCTTCATTTCCTTCTTACGCACTTTTCACGCGGCGCTGGCGCGCCGGCGCATGTAAATAGGCTCGAAGGCCCGTTCCTGGCGGATCTCGATCACGCCTTCGCGCGCCAACTCAAGGCTTGCCGTGAAGCTCGAAGCGATCACCGTCGTGCGGCCTTCCGGCGTGCCGACATAGTCCGCGAGCCACGCATCGAGACTGTCCCAATTGTCCATGCGTCCGACGAGGCGCTCGAGCAGCTGGCGGGCATCCTTGATCGACCAGGCCTTGATACGCTTCACGGTATAGGTGTTGTGGCGCGACCGTCTCTGGCGGCGCTCGGCATAGGCCTTCAGCAGATCGATGAGATTGTCGACATATTCGACCTTGGTGTCAAAGACGAGCTTCTCCGGCTCGCCACGCTCGAACACATCGCGGCCCAGGCGGTTGCGCGACATCAATTGGGCGGCGGCATCGCGCATCGCCTGCAGCTTCTGCAGGCGGAACGAGAGCTGGGCGGCCAGATCTTCTGCCGGCATCTCCTCTTCGCCCGGCGCCCGCGGCAGCAGCAGCCGTGACTTGAGATAGGCGAGCCAGGCAGCCATCACCAGATAGTCGGCGGCGATCTCGAGCCGCCGCTGGCGCGCCTGCTCGATGAAAGCGAGATACTGGTCGACCAGCGCCACGATCGATATCTGCGAGAGATCGATCTTGTGGTGGCGCGCCAGCTCGAGCAGCAGGTCGAGTGGCCCTTCGAAGCCCGTCACATCGACGATGAAGGTCTCTTCATCGGCAGGCGGTGCCTCCTGGCGAACCGGCCCTTCGCCGTCCGGCCATATGGTCTCAGTGCTGTTTTCTTCGTTGGTCATCGTCGTCCGGTCGCTTTAATCCGCTTGTCGCAGAAAGCGGTAGTGATTCGCCCCACTCCCGACAGATTATCCCCAGATTCAAAGCTTTTCGAGCCGTTCGAGGTCCTTGAGCGCCGCCCGCCGGTCGAATTTTCCAGGCTTGCGCTGGCCCTTGAGGGCGCGCCGGGCCCGGGTCATCGACCTGCCCTTCAGCGCGCCTGCAGCTTCCGCGACCTCCGTCATCTCATCCAGATTGCCATTGCAATGAAGGACGATGTCGCAACCGGCGGCAAGCGCTCCCTTGACCTTGTCGGTGAAGCTGCCGCTCAAGGCCCGCATCGACAGGTCGTCCGTCATCAAGAGCCCGTCGAAGCCGATGGTCTTGCGAATCACTTTCGCAATGACCTTGCGTGACAGGGTGGCGGGCTGGTTGGGATCGATGTCGGTGTAGACCACATGCGCCGTCATGGCCATGGGCGCGTCGGCAAAGGCCGCGAAGGGAAGAAAATCGACCGCGCTCAGCTCCGCCAGCGGCGTATCCACGACCGGCAGGCTCACATGGCTGTCGACGCCGGCGCGGCCATGGCCCGGTATATGCTTCATCACCGGCAGCACACCGCCATCGACAAGGCCGGCAATGTGGGCGCGCGCCAGGAGCGCCACCCGCTCGGCGGAAACAGCATAGGCGCGATCGCTGATGATCTCGTGGCTGCCGGGCTGCGGCACATCGAGCACCGGCACGCAATCGCAGGTGATACCGGCTTCAAAAAGATCCTCCGCCATCAGGCGGCCCACGCGGCGCGGGGCCCTAAGTCCCGCCATCATGTCACGCTCATAGAGCGCGCCATAGAGGCGGGCAGCCGGATATTTACGCCAGACATTGGATGGCGGCCCCATGCGCTGCACGCGCCCACCCTCCTGGTCGATGAAAACAGGCGCATTGCGGCGTCCGACGGCATCGCGAAACGCCGTGGTGAGCCGCTTCAACTGCTCCGGCGACTCGCAATTGCGCTTGAACACGATGAAGCCCCAGGGATTGTATCTCTGGAGGAACGAAATCTCGGCGTCGGTGAGCGCAGTACCGGCGCAGCCGACGATCAGCGCGCCCACGGTTTTCGATTTTGCCACGAGTGTCCCGAAAGTTCAGTTGCCGCGCACGAGGCAGTCACGTTCGCCGGCGGCGATCAGTGAATTGCAGACTTTCGAAGCCGCATCGCGCGAAGCCATCGGGCCGACGCCGAGACGATAGCGGGAAGCGCCGGCAACCGTCGCCTTGACGACGCGCGGGTTCAAGCCGTTCAGTATGCTGCCGTGCTTGGCGCGAAGACGGTCGTATTCGGCCATCGCTTCCGCCTCCGAGCGGAAGGAGGCGAGCTGCGCGACAAAACCCGTGCCTGAGGGCTTGGCCTGCTTGGCCGGCTGCTGCGGCTCAGGCGCCGGTATCGGCTCGGGCTCCGGGGCGATGGAAGCGACCTGCTGCTGCGGTTCGCTGTCGGCGGGCACGCTGTTGGGATCGGGCGAATTGGCCCAGTTGCCGCTGGCGGCGGTGCCGCGTGCGGCGGCATTCTCGGCGGCCTTGCCGGTCAGCTTGCGCTTGCCGGTGGTGCCGAAATTGAAGAAGGATTTCGACTTCTGCTCGGTCGCGGCATTCTCGACATTCTGCGGCAAGGCGTCGGGCTCGGCGACCTGGTTGTTCGCGGGCTGGGCGGGCGGAACGAGAACGAGCGGCTCGACGCCGCCCTGCTCACCGTCATCGGTCGCGGCGACTTTCTGGACGGCCTTCTTCTCGGCCTTGAGCTTCGGTTTGGCGGGCTTGACAGGGAGCGGCTCGGGAGCGCTGACGACCTGTTCGACGGCGGGCGGCGGCTGGGTAGCGGGTTGTTCGGCGGACGGCGGCGGCGATGAGGCGATCTGCTCGCTCGCTTTGGCGAGCTGCCCTGGAACGGGCGCGCCGGTATCGGCGGTGTTGCTCGAGGCGGGTTCCGGAACCGGTTGGGGAGCCGTGCCGTTGTTCACGGCTCCCAAAGCTGCTGTCTGCTGGCTTGCATTGCTGGGCAAGCTGCCCTGCTCCCCTGGCGGAGGCAAAGGCAAGGGCAACGGCTCGGCGCTGTTGTCCTGAGTACCGCTGGCCGGGTTGGGGATAGGCGCGGCATCCTGTCCCTGATTGTCACCCGTCGGCTGGACTGTTTGCGGCTGCTCCTGCGTCGGCACGAGTTGGTTGCCGCCCACCTCGTCATCGCCGAGGATGCGATCATATATCTCTTTTTTGCCGCCGGCGGCGGGCTGCGACGTTCCTGACAGCGAGCCGCCCTGGGTCTCGGGCGCGGTCTTGGGGCTGTTCTCCGGCGCCTCGATCGTCGGCACATTGCCGCCATTGGCCTGACCGAGCGGTTTATAATAGTTCAAGTAGTAGTAGATAATTCCACCGGTAACGAGCACACCACCGAGAGCAATTGCCAGCAACCACAGCCAGGGGCCGCGGCGACGCGGCGCTTCCGCCTCGTAGCCATCCTCATAGTCGCGATAGGCGCGGTTATAGTCCTGGGCCGAGGCGCGGCGGCGTTGCGGCCGCTGCGGCTCATCATCCTCGAAGACCTCGTTGACATCCTCGTCATAAGCCGGCTGGCGGGCGCGCGCCGGAACCTGCTGACGGCGGCGATAGTCCGCAAAGACCGGACCGTTCGTCTCGTCGCCATAGGCCGGCTGCGGCGGCAAAGCAGGCCCGCGCCGATAGGAGTCATATTCGCGATTGGCGGGAGCGGGACGGCGCGCAAGCGGCTCCTCACGGCGCGCCAGCGGCTCCTCGCGATAGGCAGCGGTGTCGGCATAGGGCCGCGGCCGCGGTGCCAGACTGCCTGGCGGCGGGTCGAGGGAACGATAATTGCCGCCCGTGGGCTGCGGCGGGCCGTTATAGCGCGGCTGGAAAGCCGGCCCCGCCGCTGGTGGCAGATTGCTCGCCTGCGGCTTGGGGGGCGCCTGGCGCTGCGGCTGTGCACCGGCATTGCCCAGAGCGGGACGCGGCGGGGTCAAGGGCGGTGGCGGCGCTGCGCCGGCGCTGCTCTTGGCGGAGAAGGATGGATATTCGCGTTCCGGCGGTGGGGGTGGAGCTTCGCGCTTACGTTCCGGCGGCGGGGCTGCCTCGCGCTTGTCTTTGGCCAGCTCTTCCGGCGAGAAGCTGAATTTCGGCCGCTCGGGCGCGGCGGGCCGCGGCGATGGCGGAGCCATGTTCTGCGGCGGCGTCAGCGGCCGATCCATGCTCTTGCCGCGCGCCTGGGCGACACGCTGCTCGGCAAGGCGCTCGGCAGCCTGACGCTCGGCGCGAAGCCGATCCCCCAATCCGGCGGCACCTTGCGGCACCGGGGCGATCGGGCGGGCGCCGCTCGCCTGCGGGCTGCGCTGACCGCCAGCCTGCGGCGGCGTGCGCGGCGCCATCGGCGCCGGCCGGGTCACGGGCTGATGGCCGTGAATACTGGCCTGCGGCAGCCGCGCATCGCGCGGCGAGGCCGATTTCGGTGGCGGCGGCGACACGGGCTTGAAATCATCGGAAATCTTCGGCAGCTCCTTGCCGGAATTCCCCATGCCCAGCCTTTCGCGCCAACGAGCCTTGCCGGGACTGTTCGAAGTATCTTGATCCATCAACTTGTTCCCGCGTCTACATTTCCTCTACGGGCTTCACTCCGAGGATTCTTAGTCCGTTGGCCAGAACATAGCGAATCACGCGCAATAAAGCGAGCCGTGCAAGGCTAGTTTGCATGTCGGAACCCAAAATAAATCTTAATTGCGGCGACTCTTTGCCCTTGTTCCAAAGGGCATGGAAATCGCTAGCGAGATCATACAGATAAAACGCTATCCTGTGGGGCTCGTGAGCCGCGGCGGCGGCTTCCACGACCCGGGGATATTCGCCGATCCGGCGCACCATCTGCAGTTCCGCCTCGTCGACAAGCCGCGAAAAATCGGGCTTTTCCGCGCTTTCGGTAAGAGCTGGGCCGGCATTGCGGAACACCGAGCAGATCCGCGCATGGGCGTACTGGACGTAGAAAACCGGGTTCTCCTTCGACTGTTCGGTGACCTTCTTGAAGTCGAAATCGAGGGGCGCCTCGTTCTTGCGGTAGAGCATCATGAAACGCACGACGTCCGGCCCCACCTCCTCGACGACATCGCGCAAAGTCACGAATTCCCCGGCCCGCTTCGACATGCGCACCGGCTCGCCGCCCCGGAACAGCTTCACCAGCTGGCACAGCCTGACGATGACCTTCACGTCGCGATTGCCGGCATTGGCGGCACCGATCGCCTCGAGGCGCTTCACATAACCCGAATGATCGGCGCCCAGAACATAGACGAGCTCCTTGAAATCGCGCCGGATCTTGTGGCGCGAATAGGCGATGTCGGAGGCGAAATAGGTATAGGAACCGTCCGACTTGATCAGCGGGCGGTCGATGTCGTCGCCGAACTGGGTGGCGCGGAACAGCGTCTGCTCGCGGTCCTCCCAATCCTCCGGCAGCTCGCCCTTGGGCGGCGGCAGGCGACCTTCATAGATAAGGCCGCGGGCGCGCAAATCCTCGACCGTGCGATCGACCTCGCCCGTCTCGTGCAGTGATTTCTCCGAAGCGAAGACTTCCTGGTGGATGTTCAGCGCCGCCAGGTCGTCGCGAATGAGGTCCATCATCATGGCGATCGCCTTGTCGCGCACGATCGGCAGCCAGAATTCCTCCGAGCGATCGCGCAGCGACCGGCCATGCTCTCTGGCGAGAGCCTCACCGACGGGCTTCAGATAGTCGCCGGGATAGAGGCCTGAGGGAATCTCGCCGATGTCCTCGCCCAGCGCTTCACGGTACCGCAAATAGGCGGAACGCGCGAGGACGTCGACCTGCGCGCCCGCATCGTTGATGTAGTATTCGCGCGTCACCGCAAAGCCGGCGACGCTCAGGAGTTCGGCCAGCGCGTCGCCGAAGACGGCGCCGCGACAATGACCGACATGCAACGGTCCTGTCGGATTGGCGGAAACATATTCGACATTGACCTTGCCGCCCGCGCCCAGCGTGGAGCGGCCGTAGCCATCGCCCAGCGCCAAAGCGGAGGCCAGGAGCTTCGGCCAGAAGGCCGGTTTCAACCTGATATTGATGAAGCCCGGCCCGGCAATATCCGTCGACTGAATATCGGGATTGTCGGCGAGCCGCCCGACCAGAAGCTGGGCCAAGCCGCGCGGCTGGAGGCCGGCAGGCTTGGCAAGCACCATGGCGGCGTTGGTGGCGAGATCGCCATGCGAGGCCTCACGCGGCGGCTCGACCGCCACGCGGCTGACATCGAGACCGGCCGGCAGCTTGCCGGCCTTTGCCAGCGCTTCGATTTCGGCACGGACGATCTGTTGGAAATGGGCGAAAAGGTTCATGTAACTCTGCAAACGACTTGGGTTTTTGGTCCGGCTCTGCCCTACCGGATGACGTAAGGGGCGTCAAACGCTGCGACGGAGGAATGACGCCTCGTCATTTACGATGAAGGAAAAGAATCAAGGCGTAAGTGCCTGAAAATCGTGACCATTCGAAGGCTGGATGATAATCAGCAGGGGTTCAGCGAATCCGGGAGTTCTGTCATGCGGCTGCTCACCCTGAAATCCACCCTCGTCGCCTGTGCGCTGCTTGGCGCGGGCCTCATCACGGCAGGTGCCGCCTATGCGGCGGAAGCCTATACGGCGACCGATCTCAATGTGCGCACCGGCCCGGGCACTCAGTTCGACCGAATCGCAACGCTTCCTGCCGACACCGGCGTCGATGTGATCGACAGCGAGGATGGCTGGTGCCTGGTGCGCAGCCGTGGCGTGCGCGGCTGGGTGTCGTGCAACTATCTGGCCCGTGGCGAAGAACCCACCAGCGTGATCGTGCTGCGCCCGGAGATCTATATCAGCCCCGGTCACTATTACCGGCCGCATCACTGGCGTCCGGGCCGCCCGCATCGGCCGCGCCCGCCGCATCGCCCACGCCCGCCCAAGAAGTGCAAGATCGCGCCGGGCTTCCCCTGCCCACGGTAAGCCTGCTCGGGCTCAATAGGTATTGACCAGCGGCTTCTCCGTGGTCATCAGCCTGCGGATGAATTTGTGCATGTGCCAGTGGATGGCGCATTTCAACGCATAGATCCTCAGGACCGACGGCTCGGGACGCGCTTTCAGGAACGCCATGAAGCGCCGGCGGTAGACCCGGCGCAGCGAGCTGTCGGGAACCTTGGCGAGAACGCGCAGCAGGAGGCCGATCGATTCCGCCCACAACCGCACCCGGCGGGCCCGGTGCGCCCAGGGATGCTGGCGCCCGTAATCCTGCCATGCCCGGTCGATGACGATGCCGCCGTCGCGATAGAGATCATCGACGCGGTCGAAATAGGCCTTGGGCTCATAGAGGCCGGCCATCAGCTTGACATAGCCCTGGCTCAGCGCCTCGCGCGACATGTTGACGGGCAGCACATTGGTGCCATGCGCCGGATCGTCATTTTCATCGAGCCTGCCCGCCTGCTTGAGACGATCATAGAGCGGCGTGCGCGGAATGGCCGAAAGCATGCCCACCATGGCGGTCGAGATGCGCGCCTCGCGCAGGAAAAGCTCCTGGGCGGAAAATATCTTCTCATCGTCATTATCGAAGCCGAGGATCATCCCGGCCCACACCTCCATGCCGTGGTCCTGGATGCGCCGCACCTTGTCGGCAAGGCTGCCGCCCTTGCGCAGATTCTGCAGCTTCTTCGCCTCCTTGAGCGATTCCTCGTTGGGCGTCTCGATGCCGACGAAGACGGCGCCGATATTGGCGTCGACCATCAGCTGCATCAGCTCCTCGTCATCGGCGAGATCAATCGATGCCTCGGTGACGAACATCAGCGGATAGCCGTTGCGGCGCTGCCAGTCGATGACGCTGTGCAGGACCTCCTTGATCGCCTTCTTGTTGCCGATGATGTTGTCGTCGACGATGAAGACGAGTTCCAGCTTCTGGGCGCGCAGCGCCTCGAGCTCAACCAGGATCTGGTCCGAAGTCTTGAGTCGCGGTCTCCTGCCGAAGATGACGATGATGTCGCAGAACTCGCAGGTGAAGGGACAGCCGCGCGAAAACTGCACCGAGCCGAAGGCGTAACGATTCATCTTGAGCAGATCGAGGCGTGGCGGCGGTATTTTGCTCAAGTCCGTCCTCTCGGCCTGCTCATAACGCGGCTTGACGGTCCCCGCCTCCCAGTCCTCCAGGAATTCGGGC
Organism: Taklimakanibacter lacteus; assembly: GCA_003576695.1. Lineage (GTDB taxonomy): Bacteria > Pseudomonadota > Alphaproteobacteria > Rhizobiales > Aestuariivirgaceae > Taklimakanibacter > Taklimakanibacter lacteus. Next base: position 245,362 of record QOZQ01000010.1, on the reverse strand, counting down.
CAGGTCTCCTCCGCCTCGCCGACGAAGATGGCATCGACAAGTGCGCCGAAATAGTCCTCCCTCACCGAGACCCACGGGCCGCCGACGACCGTGTAGCAATTACGCCGCTTCAATTCGGTCAGGATCTCGCGCATGCGATGGCGCTGAACGATCATGCCGGTGACCGCGACGATGTCAGCCTTGGCGCAGCGCTCGAAATCGATCGCCTCGACATTCTCGTCGATGAGGGTGATGCGGTGCGGCTCGGGAGTCAGCGCGGCAATGAGCGGCAGTGCCGCCACCGGCATGTTGGCGCGCTTGCCGAGCAGCGGCAACGCATGTTCCAGGCCCCAGAAGGAGATCTCGAATTTCGGGTTGATGAGGACGATGTCGGCCATGCTCGTGTCTCCGCGCGCCTCTCGCGGCGAAGTCTACCGGACTTCAGGTCATCTGAACAGCGGGTCGAGGTCGAACAGCTTCTTGTGCTGGTCAAGAGCGTAACGATCGGTCATGCCGGCAATGAAATCGCAGACCTGGCGGGCGAAGCCGCTCCTGTCGTCAGTGAATGAATCCTCGCGCCAGTCGGCCGGCATGAGCGCGGGCTTGTCCATATAGGCTTCGAAGAGATCGCGAATGACGCGCTGGGCGCGCTCCATGATGGCAAGCACGCGCTCATGGCGGTACATGCGATGCGACAGGAACGCCTGCAGCACGCGGTTCTTTTCCTTCATCTGCGCACCGAAGCTGACCATCGGCATCCGCAAGGCCCTCACCTCCTCGGCCGATGTCGGCTTGAAGGCGCGAAGCTGCCGGCCGCTTTCGGCAAGCACGTCGCCCACCATGGCGGAGATCAGGCGGCGCACCGTCTCATGGATCATGCGCGGGCGCTCGAGCCTTGGATAGGCCTTCAGCACTTGCGCCAGAGCGGCGCCGACGAGCGGATCGTCGCCCAGGTCTATCACATCGAACAGGCCGGCCCTGAGCCCGTCGTCGATGTCATGGGCGTTATAGGCGATGTCGTCCGCGATCGCCGCGGCCTGGGCTTCGGCCGACGCGAAAGAGGCCAGCATGAGGTCATGCGCCTCGGCATAGTCGATGATGGCGGCCGGCAAGCCGGTCTCGCGATAGGCACCCTGCGCATGGCCTTCGCCGTCGATCAGCGGTCCATTGTGCTTCACCAGGCCTTCCAGCGTTTCCCAGGTGAGATTCAGCCCGTCGAATGCGGCATAGCGGCGTTCGAGCCTGGTCACGATGCGCAGGCTCTGGGCATTGTGGTCGAAGCCGCCGTGGTCGCGCATCAGCCGGTCGAGCTCGCGCTCGCCGGCATGGCCGAAGGGCGTATGGCCAAGGTCATGGGCGAGCGCCAGCGCTTCGGTCAGGTCCTCGTCGAGCCGGAGCGCCCGGGCGATGGAACGGGCGATCTGGGCGACCTCGATCGAATGGGTGAGTCGCGTTCGGTAGTGATCACCTTCATGATAGACGAAGACCTGGGTCTTGTGCTTGAGGCGGCGGAAGGCGGATGAATGGATGATGCGGTCGCGGTCGCGCTCGAAGGGCGTGCGCGGCGGGGCTTCGGGCTCGGGAACCAGCCGGCCACGGCTCTTGGCCGGGTCTGACGCATAGGGGGCCCGCATGCGCCTAGGGTCTCCCCCGGTTGACAAGACCCTTTCGGCGCACGACATATGTAGCTATGACGGATACGGTTTCCATAACGCCTCGTGCGGCCACCCGCATCAAGGATATCGTGGCGGCACAGCCCGGCGCCACGGCCTTGCGTGTCGCGGTCGAGGGCGGCGGCTGCTCCGGCTTCCAGTATGACTTCAAGCTCGACTCCCAACGCGCGGAGGACGATCTGGTGATCGAGAGAGATGGCGCTACTGTTCTGATCGATTCCGTCTCGCTCGTCTATATGGGGGGCTCGGAGATCGATTTCGTCGACGATCTCATCGGTCAGAGCTTCAAGATCAACAATCCGCAGGCGACCATGTCCTGCGGCTGCGGCACCAGCTTCTCCATCTGATCCCATGCAAAAACGCAGACTAGGCCGATCGGACCTCATGGTCGCGCCACTGGGGCTCGGCGGAAATGTATTTGGCTGGAGCGCCGACGAGAAGACCTCTTTCGCGGTGCTCGACGCCTTCGTCGCTGCCGGATTCAACCTGATCGATACGGCAGACGTCTATTCGCGCTGGAAGCCGGGCAATGAGGGCGGCGAATCCGAAGCCATCATCGGCAAATGGATGAAAGCGCGGGGCAACCGCTCGAGCGTGATCGTGACCACCAAGGTCGGCTCCGAAATGGGCCCCGGCAAGAAGGGCCTGTCGAGCCGCTACATCTTGAGTGCCGTGGAGGCTTCGCTCAAGCGCCTGCAGAGCGATTATATCGATCTCTATCTCTCCCACTGGGAGGATCCCGAGGCCGATATGGAGGACACGCTCGGCGCCTATGCCGATCTGGTCAAGCAAGGCAAGGTGCGCGTCATCGGCAATTCGAACCACAGTGCCCTGACCATGCGCGATGCGCTCGCCATCAGCGCCCGGCATCATTGGCCGCGCTTTGAGAACCTGCAGACCCACTACAATCTCTATGACCGCTCTGGCTATGAAGCCGAGCTCGAGGGTTTCTGCGCCGAGAACGAGATCGGCGTGACGAGCTACTTCTCACTCGCCAAGGGCTTTCTTTCCGGCAAATATCGCAAGCCCGCCGACTTCGCCAAGAGCGCGGCGCGCGGCGATGAGATGGGCAACTATCTCAACGAGCGCGGCTTGCGTATCCTGAGCGCGCTCGATGCCGTGGCGAAAGCCAGGAACGCCACCCCGGCGCAGGTCGCCATCGCCTGGCTCATCGCGCGCCCCGGACTCGTGGCCCCGATCGCCAGCGCCACCGGTATCGAGCAGCTCGGCGATCTGATCAAGGCGACGGAACTCGAGCTCACAGCCGTCGAGGTCAAACAGCTCACTGAGGCGAGCGCCAGCTAGGTTCCTTTCTGTCAGTAGCAGCTGCGGGAGACTTCATCAGCGCTTGCGCGATCGCGCGATAGCTTGCAATCATCGCCTGCTCTCTCTCATCTTCAGTGGTGTCCCCATGCTGATCGCAACCTGGAACGTCAACAGCGCCAAGGCGCGGCTCGAAACCATCGTCGCCTGGCTGAAGGAAGCGTCCCCCGATGTCGCCTGCTTTCAGGAGCTCAAATGCGAGGATCATGCGTTTCCGCGCCAGACCTTCGAGGATCTCGGCTACAATGTCGCCGTCCATGGGCAGAAGACCTATAATGGCGTCGCCGTCCTGTCGAAGCTTCCGTTCGATGAGGTGAAGACCCGCCTGCCCGGCGATGATGGCGACGAACAGGCTCGCTATGTCGAGGCGGTCGTCTCCGGCGTTCGCGTCGCCTCGATCTATCTGCCCAACGGAAATCCGGTGGCGAGCGAGAAATATGCCTACAAGCTCGCCTGGATGGACCGCCTCATTGCCCATGCGGACGGACTTCTCAAATTCGAGGAGCCCCTGGTGCTGGCCGGCGACTACAATGTCATCCCGCAGCCGATCGACGCCAAGAACCCGCAAGTGTGGGTGAACGACGCCCTGTTCCTGCCGCCGACAAGGACGAAGTTCCGTGAGCTGATCAATCTGGGCTTCACCGAAGCGGTGCGCACGCTCAATCCGGAGCCCGGCATCTACACTTTCTGGGACTATCAGGATATCGCCAGGCGGCGCGACAACGGCATCCGCATCGATCACCTGCTGCTCTCGCCGCAGGCCGCCGACCGGCTCACATCGACCCGCATCGACAAGCATGTGCGTGCCTGGGAGAAGCCATCGGATCACGTGCCGGTGCTGGTCGAACTGGCGGCGTAAGGCTCCGTTCTCGATTTTGGTCTGTTATGTGCGCGTCTTTACCGGCAGGCTTGCTATCGCCTTGAGACCCGGCCGCGGCCGCCACCGAATCTCTGCTTCCGGCACGGCCAGTTCAAGTCGCGGCCAGCGTTTGAACAATGCCTGCAACGCGCATCTGCCCTCGATGCGCGCAAGCTGATGGCCAAGACAGAAGTGGATACCGGTCCCGAAGGCGATGTGAGGATTGGGCCGCCGTTCGAGCTCGAGCACGCCCGGCCGCTCGAACACCTGCGCGTCCATGTTCGCGGCCGCCAGCATCACCATTATCCTCTCGCCCTTTTCTACGCGGACGCCGTCGAGATCCACGTCCCTGCGCACGTGCCGCGGCTTGGAGAACTGCACCGGCGAAACGAACCGGAGAAATTCCTCGATCGCCAGGCCGGCGCGGGTCCAGTCTTCCTCGAGCCAGTCGCGCAGCTGCGGGTTTCTCGTCACCTCGTAGACCGAACCGCTGATCAGGTGCGTGGTGGTTTCGGTGCCGGCGCCGAGCAGCAGGAAGACCATCGCCACCATCTCTCGGGAGCTGATGCGCCCGCCCTCCTTCTCCACGCGGACAAGCTCGGCGATCAGACCCTCGCCTCCCGTTTCGCGCGCCGCCTCGAGACGTGCAGCCAGGTAACGCCGCATCGCCGCCAGGGCCGGAAAGAGGCCAAGCAAGCCAAAGATACCGGTGAGGCGGGTAAAGCGGCCGGTCCATGCCATGAATTTCGGCCTGTCCGCTTCCGGCAGGCCGAGCAGTTCGCAGATGACGGAGAGCGGCAGTCTGCGCGCATAGCTCTCGACGATATCGGCGGGACTTCCATGGTCGAACAGCTTGGCCGCGAGTTCGTCGGCGATGGCGGCGATGCGCGGCTCCATGGCGAGGATCGCGCGCCGGCGAAAGGCTTCGTCCACGATGCTGCGCAGCCGCGTGTGGTCAGGCTCGTCCATCATCAGCATGTTGTCGGCGACCGCGCGTATCAGCCCGGGCATCCACCAGCGAAGCCCGGCGACCCTGCCATTGCGGCGCAAGGTGAAGGTTTCCGAGTCCTTCAGGACGCGATTGGCCAGCTCATGTGTCGTCGTGATCCAGACTGGCCCGATGATCGGGAATCTGGCCGCAACAACCGGGCCGGATGCCCTCAGTTTTTCGATCCCGGCGGCGGGATTGCGGAAGTAGTCCTGGCTGGTGAAATCGATACGCTGGCTCATGGGTTGCTCATTGCTGCTCGCGATGCGCGCCCACTCGCCCGGGGCGGGATGCCAAGGCTATTCCGGCGTCTGATTGTCCTCGTCATCGGCGGGATACTGGTCCGCCCATACGGTGGCGCGCGCTTCCGCCTCGAGCCTTTCAGCCTCGCTGGTCTCGGCCAGCATCTTGTCGAGCTGGTCGTAGATCGCCGGCTGCTCGCCCGGCCGCGTCGTCGAACGGGCGAGCAGATACCACATGATGGCGCGGGTCCGGTCGCGGCGCACGACATCGCCCCGCCAATAGAGATCGCCCAGGGCCGCCTCCGCCGGCGCATAGCGCTTCTTCGCCGCCGCCAGCAGCCAGCGCAAACCCTGCTCCGGCTGCTTGCGCATGCCTTGCCCGCGCATTGCCATGACGCCCAGCGCATATTGCGAGGCCGGGTGGCCATAGGTGGCGGCGAGGCGATAGATGCGGCTCGCCCGGTCGAAATTCTGCGCCACGCCCGCGGCCTTGCTGCCGGTCCGGTAGTAGTCGGCGACCCTGACCAGCGCGTCGACCATGATCCTGAGGCGATTCTGGTCGCTCTCCTCCGAATCGAACGCATCGGCGACCCGTCCGTAATAGGAAAAGGCCTTGGCGTCGTCGCGCGGCACGCCGCGGCCCAGGCGATACATGTGGCCCAGATACCAGTCCGCCACGATGTTGTTGTCATCGGAAGCGCGCTCGAAATATTTGCGCGCCTTGTCGAAGTCGCCGTCCTTGTACGCGCGCTTGGCCTTCTTGAGATCGCCCGTCCAGAACGGGATGAAATCGAGGTCCGGCGCCTTGATGTCGGGGGCGGCCGGCAGATAGGAGTAGAAATCGGAGGTCCAGCCGTCCTCCTCGGCGCGGGCAGAATCCGGAAGGAGCGCGAACCAGACGGCGATGACCGCAACTGTCGCACCCATTCCACGCGCCAACATACTCGCGCGCCGATCATATATCGGCGTAGCAGACACCTTCGTGTGATCCTCCGGGATGGGTCACTGCGCCGCTCACGGCAGGACCGACCTGCTGCGCATATTTCCATAGCGCGCCGGCTCCATAGCCATGCTCGCGCGGTTTCCAGTCCTTTTTACGGCGAGAAAGTTCCTCAACTGTGACATTTACATCGAGGCGCCCGGCCTCGGCGTCGATGGTGATAATGTCACCGTCCTCGATCAGCCCGATCGGCCCGCCAAGTTGGGCTTCCGGCCCCACATGGCCGATGCAGAAGCCGCGGGTGGCGCCAGAGAAGCGGCCGTCGGTTATCAGGGCCACCTTGTCACCCATGCCCTGGCCGTAAAGGGCAGCCGTCGTCGCCAGCATCTCGCGCATGCCGGGACCGCCCCGCGGCCCTTCATAGCGGATGACCAGGACCTCCCCTTCCTTGTACCGGCGGTGGGTCACCGCCTCGAAACAGGCCTCTTCGGTATCGAAGCAGCGGGCCGGCCCTGAGAATTTCAGGTTCTTCATGCCGGCCACCTTCACGATGGCCCCCTCAGGCGCCAGATTGCCCTTGAGGCCGACGACGCCTCCGGTGCGGGTGATCGGCTTATCGGCCGGCCGGACGACGTCCTGATCGGGATTCCACTTCACCTTGGCCATGTTCTCGGCCACGGTCCGGCCGGTCACTGTAAGGCAATCCCCATGCAGGAAGCCGTGATCGAGCAGCGTCTTCATCAGCAGCGGGATGCCGCCCGCTTCGAACATGTCCTTGGCGACATATTTGCCGCCGGGCTTGAGGTCGGCGACATAGGGCGTGCGCTTGAATATCCCGGCCACATCGAAGAGATCGAACTTGATGCCGGCCTCATGGGCGATGGCGGGGAGATGGAGCGCGGCATTGGTCGACCCGCCGGAAGCGGCAACCACGGTCGCGGCATTCTCAAGCGCCTTGCGGGTGACGATATCGCGCGGGCGGATATTGCGGGCGATCAGCTCCATCACCTTCTCGCCCGAAGCGAAGCAGAAGGTATCGCGGATCTCATAGGGCGCCGGCGCGCCGCAAGAATAAGGCAAAGCGAGGCCGATCGCCTCGGCCACCGTCGCCATCGTATTGGCGGTGAACTGGGCGCCGCAGGAGCCAGCCGACGGACAGGCCACCTGCTCCAGCTTCTCAAGGTCGGCATCGCTCATCCGGCCGACCGAATGCATGCCGACGGCCTCGAAAACGTCCTGGATGGTGACAGGACGGCCCTTGAAAGTCCCGGGCAGGATCGACCCGCCATAGATGAACACAGAGGGCACGTTGAGCCGGACCATGGCCATCATCATGCCGGGCAAGGACTTGTCGCAGCCCGCCACGCCGACAAGCGCATCGTAGGAGTGGCCGCGCATGGTGAGCTCGACCGAATCGGCAATGCATTCGCGCGAAATCAGCGACGCCTTCATGCCCTGGTGACCCATGGCGATGCCGTCGGTGACCGTAATGGTGCAGAACTCGCGAGGGGTCCCATTGGCCGCCGCAACCCCGCGTTTCACCGCCTGGGCCTGGCGCATCAGGGAAATATTGCACGGCGCGGCCTCGTTCCAGCAGGAGGCGACGCCAACCAGGGGCTGGTTGATCTGGGCCTGCGACAACCCCATGGCGTAGAAGAACGAGCGATGCGGGGCGCGCTGCGGGCCTTCAGTCACATGACGGCTGGGAAGTCTTGTTTTTGTTATGGTTTTTGCATCCATCGTCTATCCACACCACGGAGCCAGCCAGCCGGCTCCTGTCCCATTTTGGCGCTGTTTACCAGCCCGACACCTACCTAACCCTTACGGTTATTGGCAAAATTGGGCGGATGGAAGGTTGATTGTGGCAGGGTCAGTGTCATCCTAAACAAAAGCTGGCCTTGTGACATTTCCGCAACATTCCGTTACATACACTAAAAGTTGCGCGACTCTGGATCGCCCCGAAATTACCTGTAGAATGGGCCCAGGACTCATCAAGGACGGCATGATTCCATGACATTTCAAGCATTTGGTGCCAGGGGTAGCGGCAGCGACACCCCTCTCTCCTTCACTTATGTCGACAAGCCCGGCCTGGGCAAAATCGCCTTGCTCAATGCCCTCCTCATGGTCCTGACACTCACCGTCTACCGCTTCTGGGCGAAGACAAATGTCCGGAGACACATCTGGGGTTGTGTCCATATCAATGGCGAGCCGCTCGAATATACCGGGCGGGGCATCGAGCTCTTTCTCGGCTTCCTGATCGTTTTTGCTGTGTTCTTCCTGCCGGTCTCCGTGGTGCTCACGGTCCTGCAGCTCAGCCTCGGTCCCGAGCACCCGCTCCTTATCGGGGCCAACCTCGTGCTTGTCCTGGTCATCTTCCTACTTTGGGGCATGGCGCTCTACCGGGCCCGCCGGTATCAGCTGTCCCGCACCTTGTGGCGCGGCATCCGTGCCTCGCTTGTCGGCTCGTCCATGACCTACAGCCTGCTCTACTTCGGCGCTATGTTGCTACGCAGTATGACACTCGGCTGGTCGACGCCTGCCATGAACCTCAACTTGCAGGAGCGCATGACGGGCGACATGCGCATCGGCAGCATGCCATTCCGCTTCAAAGGGCGCGCCGGACCGCTTTACGGGCCCTATGCGATTTGCTGGGTGGTCACCCTCCTGGCTTTCATTGCAGTGGCTTTGCTGGCAGGTTTCGGCGTCTATGGGCTGTTTGGCGACGAATTGAAGGCCATCGGGGGCTCTGTCACAACCGATCCATCCAATCCAGTGCCCGACGCCCACAGGATCGGCCTGGTGATCGGTTTCGCGATCGTCGGCGCCTTCGTCCTGTTCGCCATCGTATCGTCAATCACCTGGGCCTTCTATGTCGCACGCGAGCTGTCGATCTTCGCCTCCTACACGACCCTCGACAATGCGCGCTTCCGCTTGGAGACGACGGCCGGCAGTCTCATCTGGCTGGTGCTCGGCAATCTCCTGCTCATCGTCTTCACGCTCGGCATCGCCACGCCCTTCGCACAGCAGCGTCTGGTCCGCTACCTGGTCTCGCGCCTCAGCGCCGATGGGATCGTCGATGTCAATGCCATCCTGCAATCTCGTGAGGCCGTTGGCCGCACCGGCGAAGGTCTCGCCGATGCCTTCGATGTGAGCTGGATCTGATGCGGACCGACGCGCGCTTCTTCGATGGCGAGATCGCGCGCGACCACATGGCCGTGGCCGAGATCACAGCCCAGGGCCTGCAGATCGAGGGCCTCGATGTGGCGCAGCGCATCTGGTCGCTGTCGGGCCTTACCGCCGTGACGCCGCCGCAGCCAGGCTATCCTTTCCGGCTCAGCCATGAATCGGAGCCCGGCGCCCGTCTCGTGATCACGCAGGAAGCTTTCGCCCGCGAGCTTGTGGCGCGTGCCCCGCATCTCGCCGGCGGTTTCAATCCGCGACGTGCCGGCCGGATTGCGGCCATCGTCGCGGCCAGCGCGCTTGCCACTGCGGGCGTGCTCTATGTGCTCTTGTCCTACGCGCCGCAGACTCTGGCCTTCGTCCTGCCCGACAGCTGGCGCGACAGCCTCGGCAACCAGGTCGAGGCGACACTGGCGAATGACGGCAAGCTCTGCGCCACCAGCGCCGGCAATGACACGCTGCGCCGGCTTGCGGCGCGGATGACGGAGGGCAATCCGGAAATACCGAGCTTCGAGGTCAAGATCTATGATCTCAAGATCCTCAATGCCTTCGCGCTGCCGGGTGGCCGTATCGTGATGACGCGCAAGCTCATCGATGCGGCCAGGACACCCGACGAGGTTGCGGGCGTCCTCGCCCATGAGATCGGCCATGTCTATCATCGCCATTCCGAGGCGCAGCTTATCCGGGCCATGGGCATCGAGCTCCTGCTCAGGATCGCCTCGGGTGGGGGCGATACGGTCAGCAGCCTCGCCGGCCTCCTCGCCATCCTGCAGTACTCACGCGATGCGGAGCGCGAGGCCGACAGCTTTGCGCAGACGGCCCTCGTCCATGCCGCCATCGATCCGATGGGTTTCAAGCGCTTCTTCGAGGAGCTCAAGAAGCTGGAGGGCAGCGGCGGCTCGGGCGGCGGCCTCTTCGATGCGATGGGCGACATGATGTCGACCCATCCCGTCACCGATGAGCGGATCGAAGCCATCAAGCCCTTGCCTGAAGGCGTGGCGGCTCGGCCGGCGCTCTCCGACACGGATTGGCAGAGCCTCAGGAAGATCTGCGATTAATGCTTGAGGATGCGTTCCTCGAAGGCGATGAACTGCTCGATCATCTCGCGCCATACGGCCGCCGCCAGATCGGGATCGAGCTTCTGTGCCGCCGCGAGGCTGCTCACCCGCTTCAGGACCTCATCGATGCGATCCGGCAGACGGGCGGGGAGATTTTGCGCGCGCTTGATCTCGATCACGCGCTCGACGCAGCGCTGACGGCGGGCCAGAACCAAAACAAGCTCGGCATCGAGGGCATCGATCTCGCGGCGCAGATCGGCGAGCGAGGATGAAGGCTTCGGCGGTTGCTTGCTCATCATGCGGCAAGCCATGCACCTTTGGCAGGATCAGCGCGATGTGTCCTTGCGACGCGGTTCGGGAACGATGACCCAGGGTCGCTCGCCCTGCTCATCGCGCGAGGTTGCGAGGCGGATGCCGTCATCATCGAGATAAAGCGCCTGCGCCCCCGAGCGCCAAACGGTGAAGCGATCGATCCGCAAGGGCACGGAGCGGCAGCGGCCACGCAACGGGAAGGCAGCGATGAGGATGTCGGCTTCGGCGCAAGGGATCGTCATGGCGGCCCGCTCGTCCGTCAGATAGAGGATGCGCCTGCCCTTGACGCTGATGCGGCATACCGCCTCCGCGCAGGCCCAGCCGGCGCGGCGCGACGCTTCGGCCGGTGTCATGCCGTCGCCTTCCATCCTGAGCCATATGGCGGCGGCGAAGCGGCCACGGCGCGGATGCGCCACCGCCAGCTCATCCCGGTCGGTGCGGACCGCGACGTTCTTCGCCGCGCGCTCGACATAAAGATCCGGCCGTTCCGCGGTGGCGGCCATCACCAACGCCACGGCCGCGACCGGAAGCGCCAGAAGGCGCAACACGCCCCTGAACAGACAAAGAATGACCGCCGCCAAGGTGAGAAGGAGAGCTGCCGGAAGCGGCAGCGCCGGGATCAGGCCGCGCGCCTGCGGCAGGCCGCTGGTCCAGTCCGAAATGGCCTGGATGAGCGCCAGGCCCTCATCCAGGGCGCGCAGGGGATAGGCTTCGAGACCGAAAGGCATGAGCAGGACGGAAATGGCCGCCATCGGCATCACGATGAACGACATCACCGGTAAAGCGAGCAGATTGGCGATGAGGCTGTAGGGCGCCAGGCGGCCGAAATGATAGGCGGCTGCGATCGAAGAGAAGCCGCCAGCCGCCAAAGTGGTGCAACCGGCCGCGACGACGCTGCGCGACATGGCGCCGGCAATGCGCCCGATGAATCCATGACTGGCGCCCTCGTGACGCGCGCGCCATCCGCTCCATGCTTCATGGAAAGCGAGGAGCCCCATGACGGCCAGGAAGGACATCTGCAGGCTGGCGCCGAGCGCCGTTTCCGGAAAGGCGATGAGGATAACGAGAGCGGCGATGGCCAGGTTGCGCATCGACAGCGCCGGACGATCGACCAGGATCGCGATGAACATGACAGCCAGCATGATGAAGGACCGCTGGGTGGCGACCGACGCGCTGGCCAGCAGCATATAGGCGAAACCCGCCGTGAGCCCCACGAGCGCCGCCCATTTCTTGATCGGATGGAGCGTCGCCAGCGTCGTCGACAACGCCAGCAGCGCGCGCGCCAGCCAGAACACGCCGCCCGCGACGAGCGACATATGAAGGCCTGAGATCGAGAGAATGTGGGCGAGGCCCGATGTCTGCAGGCTGTCATTGACGGCGTGCGGGATGGTGCCTCTCTCACCGGTGATCAGCGCCTCCGCGAAGCCGCTGCGCTCCCTCGGCATGACGGCCCGGATGCGGACGCCGATCGCCTGGCGCAGTTCCTCGAGCGCGGCGCGCAGGCGCAACGCCAGCGACGGGTCCATGCCTTCATCGCTGATGTCGCCATAGATCCTGCCCGTGGCGCCAATGCCTTCGAACCACAGGCTGCGGCCATAGTCATAGCCGCCGGGAACGGCGGGCGGCGACAGCGGGAAGAGCTGTGCCCTGGCCTTGATGATCTGCCCGAGCCGCAAGGGTGCTGCGCCCGAAACGGTAATCCTGGCGCGCGAGGGAATGCGTGTCACCCCCTTGCCCTCGAGCCCCGTGATGCGGATCACCGCGACGGCGCGGCGCGGTCCCTTCGCCTCGAAATCCTCGACGACGCCGGTCAGCACGGCTTCGCCGGTCGCGGCACGCAAGGTGGATGGGGCGACCCATTCGGTCCTGATCTTGGCGAGCGAGAAGCCGACGAGCAGCATGAGCAGGATCTTGCCCGGCACGCTGCGCCGCCGGCGCAGCATCCCAGCCAGAAGCATGAGAATGACGGCGATGATGGCGAAAGCCAGCAAAGGCGGCTCGCGCGGCAGGGCGAAATAGGTCCAGATGCCGGCCATCAGCCATACGGGCGCCCAGAGGAAGAATGTCCCCGCCTGGACGGCGAGGATGTCCTTCGCCCGACGGCGCCAGCCGGCCCGCCTGCCGCCGTCGAGGACGGCGAAATCCTGAACCCCGTCGACCACGCCACGCCCCTTACACGCGCCCGACCCTTATGCTAAGCGGGCGCCATCCCGAACCTATCATTGCCAAGAAAGGCGGCCATGTCATCGTCCGTCATCACACGTTTTGCCCCCTCGCCGACCGGCTTTCTCCATATCGGCGGCGGCCGGACCGCGCTCTTCAACTGGGCTTTCGCCAGGAAAACCAAGGGCAAGATGCTGCTGCGCATCGAGGATACCGATCGCGAGCGCTCGACGCCCGAGGCTGTCGCGGCCATCCTCGATGGCCTGACCTGGCTCGGTCTCGATTGGGATGGCGAGGCGGAGTCGCAATTTTCCCGTGCCTCGCGTCACCGCGAGGTGGCCGAGATCCTGCTCGCCCGCGGATTGGCCTATCGCTGTTATTGCACGCCCCAGGAGCTGCAGCAGATGCGGGAAAGGGCGGAGGCCGAGAAGCGCCCGGTGCGCTATGACGGAACCTGGCGCGACCGCGATCCCGCAAGCGCGCCGGCCGGAGTCAGGCCCGCCATCCGATTCAAGGCGCCGCAGGATGGCGAAACCGTCATCGACGATCATGTGATGGGCCGGGTCGTTTTCCAGAACAAAGAGCTCGACGATCTGATTATCCTGAGGTCAGACGGCAATCCCACCTATAATCTGTCGGTCGTCGTCGATGATCACGATATGGGCGTCACCCATATCATCCGCGGCGTCGATCACCTGACCAATGCGGCGCGCCAGACCCAGATCTACAGGGCGATGAGCTGGACGGTGCCGGACATGGCGCATATCCCGCTGATCCATGGACCGGACGGGGCCAAGCTCTCGAAGCGCCACGGGGCGCTTGGCGTCGAGGCCTATCGCGCCATGGGCTACCTGCCGGAAGCGATGCGCAACTATCTCGCCCGCCTCGGCTGGAGCCATGGCGATGACGAGATCTTCTCCACCCGGCAGATGATCGACTGGTTCGGGCTCGACGGCATCGGCAAGTCGCCGTCGCGTTTCGACTTCGTCAAGCTCGAGAACCTGAACGGCCATTATATGCGGCACACGGACGATGAGACGCTGCTGCAGGCGTTTCTCGCCTTTCTACCGCATGTGGCGGGTGGGCCCGAAATGCTCGCCCGCATCGATGATGCCATGCGGGCCAAGCTGAAACGCGCCATGCCGGGACTGAAGGAACGCGCGAAGACCCTCGTCGATCTGATGAAAAGCGCGCAATATCTCTTTGCCCAGCGCCCGCTCGCGCTGGACGACAAGGCAAGGCAGATCATGGCCGATGGCGGTGTCGCGGCCCTGCAGGGGCTGCTGCCCGTGCTCACCGGCGCGGACTGGACTGCACAGGGCCTGGAGACCGCGGTTAAAGCATATGCGGAAGCCTCTGGCGCCAAGCTCGGCAAGCTGGCGCAGCCGTTGCGCGCGGTGCTCACGGGAACAAATACGTCCCCTGGTATCTTCGATGTCCTGGATGTTCTCGGGCGCGAGGAGTCACTAAAACGTATTGAGGATGGCCTTAAGTTAAGTTGACCGTCATGCTGCAGTGCAATAAACTTTCCTCATAAAGCAATGGAAAACGGCAGGGACAGAAGACATGACAACAGCAGCCGCGACCAAGAAACCCACTGAGATGGCGACGGAAGAGTCAGCTACTCTTACCTTTGGCAACAAGACCTACGATCTACCGGTGAAGAAGGGCACGATGGGGCCCGACGTCATCGATATCGGCCATCTCTACCGCGATGCCGGCATCTTCACTTACGACCCCGGCTTCACCTCGACGGCGGCGTGCGAGTCCGACATCACCTTCATCGACGGCGATGAGGGCGTGCTCCTCTATCGCGGCTATCCGATCGATCAGCTGGCGGAGCATGGCGACTTCCTCGAGACCTGCTACCTGCTCTATTACGGCGACCTGCCGACGCCCGCCCAGCGGCGCGAATTCGAGCATGCGATCACCATGCATACGATGATCCATGAGCAGATGACCCGCTTCTACCAGGGCTTCCGGCGCGACGCGCATCCGATGGCGGTCATGGTGGGCGTGGTCGGCGCCATGTCGGCCTTCTATCACGACTCGACCGACATCAACGACCCCAAGCAGCGCGAGATCGCGTCGCGCCGCATGATCGCCAAGCTGCCGACCATCGCGGCCATGGCCTACAAATACCATATCGGCCAGCCCTTCGTTTATCCGAAGAACGACCTGTCCTACGCCGCCAACTTCCTGCGCATGTGCTTCGCGGTGCCGTGCGAGGAATACAAGGTCAATCCGATCCTGGCGCGCGCCATGGATCGCATCTTCATCCTGCATGCCGATCACGAGCAGAATGCCTCGACCTCGACGGTGCGGCTCGCCGGCTCGTCAGGCGCCAATCCCTTCGCCTGCATCGCGGCCGGCATCGCCTGCCTGTGGGGCCCGGCGCATGGCGGCGCCAATGAGGCCGCCCTCAAGATGCTGGAAGAGATCGGCGACGCCAACAAGATTCCGGACTTCATCGCCAAGGTGAAGGACAAGAACGCGAATGTCCGGCTGATGGGCTTCGGCCACCGCGTCTACAAGAACTACGATCCGCGCGCCAAGATCATGCAGAAGACAGCGCATGAGGTGCTGGGCGAGCTCGGCATCAAGGACGACCCCTTGCTCGACGTGGCGCGCGAGCTGGAGCGCGTCGCGCTCAGTGACAGCTATTTCATCGAGCGCAAGCTCTATCCCAATGTCGATTTCTATTCCGGCATCATTCTCCGGGCGCTCGGCTTCCCGACCAGCATGTTCACCGTGCTGTTCGCGGTGGCGCGCACTGTCGGCTGGATCGCCCAGTGGAAGGAAATGATCGAGGATCCCTCGCAGCGCATCGGCCGGCCGCGCCAGCTCTATACCGGCTCGACGCACCGCGATTACGTGCAGATGAGCAAGCGCGGCAAGTAGATTCCCTGCCTCCGATATCCGGCGCGGCCTCCGACAGAATCGGGGCTGCTGCCGGAGCGGCGCCATTCATTCCGCAGCGTCCTTGGCCGCCGCCTCGGCAGCTTCCCTCTTCTTTGCGGCGACGCGGTCTTGCGCGACGGCGGCTTCCACCGCTTCCCCTTGCTGCACATGCACCGTCGGCAGCGGCAGCTCGATGCCGTTCTCCCTGAACGCCTTGTTGATCAGCACATGGAACTTGCGCTTCATGCCGAACGCGCCGCCGGGCCTGGTCGTCACCTTCATCCGCAGCACGATGCCGTAATCGCCGAACTCCTGGACACCTTGCATCTTGATCGGCTCGATCACCCAGGGGGCGAATTCGGGGTCGGCCGCAAGCTGCTGGCCGATCTTCTTGATCAGCTTGCGCGCCGCATCGAGATCGGTGTCGTAACCGACCGTGATGTTGAATTTATCGATCTTCCAGTCGCGGCTCTGGTTCTGCACCGCACCGAGCTCGCCGAAGGGAATGGTGAACAAGGGCCCGCGATGATGGCGCAGCTTGATCGAGCGCAGGCTGAAGCTTTCGACCGTCCCCATGTATTTGCCGCTGCTGATATATTCCCCGACGCGGAAGGCGTCATCGAGCAGGTAGAAGACGCCCGAGATGACGTCCTTCACCACGGTCTGCGCGCCAAAGCCGACAGCGACGCCGACGACGCCGGCACCCGCGATCAACGGACCGATCTGGATGCCGATCGAGGACAGGATGGTGAGAATTGCCAGGATCAATATGACGGCAAAGGTGATGTTCTGGATGATCGGCAACAATGTGCGGATGCGCGCCTGCTGCGGATCGAGCACATGCTCCTCTCCCGCTCCGGACGCCGGCGTGCCGCCGAGCTTGCGCTCGATCAGCGCCTTTATGATGCTCCAACCGAAATCGGCGGCGAGCACGATGATGATCGCATTGAGCAATCCGCGCAGGAATATCATGATGGCCGGGTCTCCCGTTTCCATCGATCGCATATTGAGGCCCCAGACCCGGGCGAGAAGGAAGGCGGCGAGCAGGATCAGGGCCATGCGGATGCCGCGGTCGATGACGGCAAGCGTCACTGCCGGGATGGGCCTGGCGTCCGTGCCAGCTTCCGGCGGCCGCAGAAGATAGTGGACGGCGCGGTGCATCATGACGATGGTGGCCGGCAGCGCCACGGCGGCGGCGGTGAACCAGAAAAGCGTGAAGGCGCCGCTGCTCCTGATCACCAGCAGGGCGACGAAATAAGCCGTCAGCAGCCACGACACGGCGGTAGAGCCGACCCTGCCGGATCGCTCGCCCTCGCCCGGCTCGAGCCGCGGCCGCAACCAGACCGCCATGAGCCCGATCGCCAGCAATACGAGATCGGCGGGAACAGCGAGCGCCAGAAGATCGTCGACCTGGAAACCGAATGTCGGCAGCAAGGTGAATGTCGCCCCGACCAGCGCGAACACGCTGATGAGCGCGACCGTCCAGCGATACCAGTGAGCCGCGCGCTCGTCGGTCATATTCAAGGGCCGAACCTCGCGGGCATGATCGATCTGCAATTTTGGCGGCAGCAGCAGGAAGCGGGCGAACATGCGCCCGCCCCAGATCACGATAGCGGCAGTGAGATAGGCGAGCACGATCTCGCGCAACAAGGGCGGCCAATCGAACATCAGGAAGGTCCCGGCGCTGCCGAGGATAAAGGCGCCGATCGTCAGCACGACAAAGAGCGCCCGGCCTCCGAGCTTCTTGAGCCTGCCCTGCGGCGTATTCCGCGGCAGGGCAATGATCCACAGGCGCAGAGGACGCGAGAGCCTGAACACGAGATAGGCCAATCCGACGCCCACAGCGACGAAAAAGGCGATGACCAGGGCAATCCCGGCAACGCCCCGATCGGCGAATTCGACCATGAGGATGTCCCAGGTGCGCTCGAACTTGGCCGGCAGCCCGGGCCATGCCGCGGTAATGCGCCCGACATGGTGCTTGATCCGGTCGAGCATCGAGGAAACCATCGACTGCTCCATGGCCGGCGCCGGCTGGTCGGCCGCGGTAGCGTCCGGTGGACTTGCGGTTGGCAGTTGCCTGGCGAGCCAGTCCCTGACCGAGGGATCGGCGAGCAGCTTGATGAGCTGATCGACCTTTTCGGGCGGGGGATCGGCAACAGGTTTGGTCTGTCCCCGGGCGGCCGGTCCCACGGCCAGGAACGCCGCCAGCAGGACAGCCAGAAAGACTGAAAGGACGGGACGGCGCAGGTTCATGAGCGGGCCATCATGGGGTGCAGGAAGCTTTCCCGGGACGGGGGCGGTTGCATCTTTTGGCTCTAGCACATTCGCGCGCGCGCTGTCTTCTCAGGGCGGCGGCTTGCCCCGGTTACTGGCCGCGCTCGTTCATGAGCATGGCGCCGATCTCGGCCTCGGCCACCTTCTTGCCGTCGACAATGGCTTCCGCCGCATAGCGCCAGACCGGCGGCCGGCGCTGGATCAGCCTGACCGGGAAACGCACCGTATCGCCCGGCACCACCGGCTTGCGGAAGCGCGCCTTGTCGATCGACATGAAGAAGACGAGCTTGCCGGCATGCTCATCGCCCAGGTGATGCAGCACCATGGCGCCGGCGGTCTGGGCCATGCATTCGATCAGCAGCACGCCCGGCATCACCGGCCGGCCCGGGAAATGGCCCTGGAAGAAGGGCTCGTTCATGGTGACGTTCTTGATGCCGACGCCCGACTGCTCGCCGTCCAGCTCCACCAGCCGGTCGATCAGCAGGAAGGGGTAGCGATGCGGCAAAAGCTGCATGATGCGCGCGATGTCGGCGCTGGCCAGCGTTCTCGGTTCCCCAGTATCCATGCCGTGCATCCTCAAAACGACGACGGACGGCAGCTTGTGCCGTCCGCTGGAACATTTATCGCTTTGCCGACACGCCGTCTAGCACGGGCTCGGCAGGGCCCTCAGAAGCGCGTGCCGACCGAGAAGCGGAACAGCTCTTCCTCGTCGTAATCGGTCTTCATCAGGGGATAGGCGACATCGACACGCAGCGGGCCGAAGGGCGACTGCCAGATCAACCCGGCGCCGACCGACAGGCGGAAGGCCATAGTATCGTGGACCGTGCATTCCTCATCCGCGGGGGCATTGCCATCATCAAGGCATAGCCCCGTGGCGCTTTCAGTCACCGACTTTTCGGGAGCGCCGAACACCGTACCGAAGTCGCTGAACACGGCGCCTTCAAGGCCGAATTCATCCGGCAGGCCCAGCGGGAAGGTGGTCTCGACCGTGCCAATGGCATAGGTCTGGCCACCGATCGCGTCCGAATCCCCGCGGGTATTGTCCATGCGCGGACCGACACCGCCGCGCTTGAAGCCGCGGAAGGAGTCGGAGCCCTTGAAGAAGCGGTCCTGGATCGGGATATCGTCGCTGGTCAGGGGCTCCATATGGCCGGCATTGGCCTCGAGCTTGAGGACGACGCCGTCGAACAGCAACGGCATGAAGTAGTAGGCAGAGGTATCGAGGCTGGCATAGTAGACATCGCCGCCGAGGCCTGCGACTTCGAGCACGCCCCTGCCGCGGAAGCCCTTGGTGGGCTTGGAGGGGTTGTCGAGGTCGTCATAGACATAGCCCGTCGACAGCGACGATTTCCAGGTCACGCCCTCGGAGTCGAGGATGGCCGGCGACACGTCGTTGCGCAGGTCGTTGTCGATCGTGATCTCGCGGCGGGAGAGCGTATATTTGAAGCTGAGCGACTGCCACTCGTCGAGGCGGAAGCCGGTGCGCAGCGCGCCGCCATAGCGGGTGCTGTCATAGCTGGTGGTGTCGGTATCGCTCGAACGGGTACCGAAGAGATCGAAGCCCGCCGACATCGGCATGTCGAGGAAATAAGGCTCGGTGAAGCCGAAATCGACGGTCTGGCGGTCCCAGCTCAACTGCGTGTCGAGCCTGACATTCTGGCCGCGGCCGAGGAGATTGCGCTCGGTGACGCTGATGCCGCCGATGACGCCGTCCGATGTCGAATAGCCGGCGGTGAGATTGAGCGAACCTGTCGATTTCTCGGCGACCTCGACGATCAGGACGACCCTGTCGGACGCCGATCCCGGCTCGTCGCGGATGTCGATCTTCTCGAAGAAGTCGAGCGACGTCAGGCGGCGGCGGCCACGTTCGACCAGCACGCGGTTATAGGCGTCGCCTTCGAACAGCCGCAGCTCACGACGAATCACCTCGTCGAGCGTGCGGGTATTGCCGATGATGTCGATGCGCTCGATATAGGTGCGCGGCCCCTCGGTGACGTTATAGGTGATGTCGAGCGAGCGGTTGGGCTCGTCCTTCTTGATGTCGGGCTCGACCTTGGCGAAGGCATAGCCGGCCTTGCCGGCCTCGATGGTGATGTTCTCGACCGACTTGTCGACCTTGGTCGCGTCATAGTCCTCGCCCGGCGTCAGGCGCACGGCCTTGCGCAGCGCTTCCTCGTCGAGATTGGTGTCGCCCTTGTTGATGGCGACGCTGTTGACCTTGTAGAGCGGGCCTTCCTCGACGGTGAAGGTGATGTAGAAGCTCTCGCCATCGGGCGCCAGCTCGGCATCGGCGGAAATCACGCGGAAATCGGCAAAGCCGTTCTTGAGATAGTAACGGCGCAGCAGTTCCTTGTCGTAGGCCAGCCGGTCGGGATCGTACCGGTCCGCGGTGGACATGAATTTCCACCAGGCGTGCTCCGCCGTGGTGATCCGCGATCTGAGATCGCTGTCGCTGAACGCCTCGTTGCCGACAAAGGTGATGCTCGAGACCTTGGTCTCGACACCCTCGGTGATCTCGTAGACGAGGTCGATGCGGTTCTGCGGCAGGCGGATGATCTTGGGCTCGACGCGGGCGGAATAGAAGCCCTGGCGGCGGTAGAGGGTGATGATGCGCTGGACGTCACTCTGCACCTTGGCGCGAGTGAACATCGTGCGTTCCTTGAGCTCGACTTCCTTGGCGAGGTCCTTGTCCTTGACCTCGCTGTTGCCCTCGAAGTTCACCCGGTTGATCATCGGGTTCTCTTCGACCACGACGACGAGGTTGCTGCCGCGACGGAAGATGCGCACGTCGGAGAACAGGCCGGTCTGGAACAGGACCTTCAGCGACCCGTCGATCTTTTCCGAATCGAACGGGTCGCCGGGGCCGATCTGCATGTAGGAGAGAACCGTCTCGGTCTCGATGCGCTGGTTGCCTTCGACAATGATGCGCCCGACGGTCTGGGCCTGCGCCGCCGGAGCAAAGACCTGAGGTGCAGCGACCGGAAGCGCAAACGACAACAAGCACGCAAAAACTGCGACAATGACTGACTGGTAACGCATTCCCTCGAATTCAATCCCCTGCTACGCGCTTTAGTCCCGCTAGAATCCCCTCACCCGGCAGCCGTTTTACGCTGTTTCATAACGAATGCAAATGAAGATTTTTGCCTTATTTCAATAAGCTAGGTTTCCCACGGCGGCTCTTATCAAATCGTTGATATTGCCCACCAGCATGATGAAAATAACCACGGCAAAACCGATGCGGAAGCTCCATTCCTGGGCCTGCGGACCCAGCGGTTTGCGACGAATTGCCTCCAACGCGTAGAAGACCAGATGGCCGCCATCGAGCATTGGAATAGGAAAGAGGTTAATTAATCCGATACTCACCGAGAGCAGGCCGATGGTCGACACATAGTAGAACACACCGTTCGAAGCGGCATCGCCGGTGAGCTTGGCCATGGTCCCCACCCCGCCGAGCTGAGCGAAAGTATCCTGTCCGATGACGAGGCGGCCGACATATTTGAGGGTCAATGTCACGATGCGCTCGATCTGCTCGACCGACATCTCGATCGCGCGCGGAAATGAGACATCGGGATAGTTCGACGGATCCGTGCTGGGGGCCGCGCCGATCAAACCAACTTTGACCTTGCCGTAGAAGCCGCCATCGAGAACCTCGACGCGCGGAACCACCGTCAGGGTCAGAAGCTGGCCGGAACGATCGATATCGAATGCCAGAGTCTTGCCGGCACTCTCCCTTACGATGATCACGACATCGTTGAACGACTTCACTTCCCCGCCGTTGATTCTGAGAACGATATCCTCGGGCTGGAAGCCTGCTTCCGCCGCCGGTTCACCGGCCATCACCTTGCCGATTCTCGTCCCGGGTGTGGGGTCGCCGAGCAGGTAAAAGGCGCCGGCGAAGAGAAAGAACGCCAGGATGAAATTGGCCAAGGGCCCGGCGAGCACCACAAGCGCGCGCTGCCATATGGGCTTGCCGTGGAACTCGTCCGGTGCCGGCCGCACGTCCGGATCCGGCATGCTCGTGGCATTGGCATCGCCGGCAAATTTCACATAGCCACCCACCGGCAGCCAGCCCACTTTCCATCTCGTGCCGTAGCGGTCGTTCCGCCCCCAGATCTCGCGGCCGAAGCCGATCGAGAACACGTCGACCTTCATCCCGCACAGGCGCGCCACTTTGAAGTGCCCGTATTCATGGACGAAAACGATGACGGTCAAGGCGACCAGGAGGGCTGCGATATTGCCGCCATAACCGAGGATGGTTGCCGGAAAATTCGCGAGAAAGTCCATTGTGATTTCCTGTCTCAATTCCGGTCTGATACGCCGGCCTTGTCAACGCCCGCAAAGCCTGTGCCAACCAAGCCAAAGGCATTCATGGTTTATTAACCACGAAAGCCCGGCATTGCGACAACATTTCGACAGCCTATGGTTACCGGACAAAAAGTTCGTTACCGGCAGCGAGATAATCCGCGGCAATGACGATGACGGCGAGGGCGAGAGAGGCGGCGACAAGGCCGTCGACCCGGTCGAGGACGCCGCCATGGCCGGGAATGAGCCTGCCCGAATCCTTCACCCCATAATGGCGTTTGAGGGCAGATTCAAACAGATCCCCCATCTGCTCGACGATCGCCAGGACGCCGCCCAGGAGCCCCAGAATGATCCATCCCGAGAGGCCGGCCCCGAGGGCGACCGCGACACCGGCGATGATTCCACCGGCAATGGCGCCCCACAGCCCCGCCCAGGTCTTCTTCGGCGAAATAATGGGCGCCAGTTTGGGACCTCCTATCAGCCGACCGGCAAAATAGGCGCAGATGTCCGCCGCCCAGACGACCGCGAACAGCCACATGATGGTGAGCATGCCCGAGGCCCCTTCCCCGCGCAGGACCACGAAGGCGAGAGCCGGCAGGCCGACATAGGCGACGCCCGTCGCCGCCCACAGGCGCGGCTTGCGGTTCTGGATCGCGGCGAGCGCCACGCTCAGGGCTGAAATGACCGCGATGACGATGAGCGTCACGCCACAGCCCAGCGATTGCGACAGGAACGCGCCGCACAGCGCCCCCGCCGCATGGAGCGCGAATTGCGCGGAGCTGCGGTCGTGCACGATAGTGGTCCATTCATACGCCATCATCACCGCCAGCAGCGCGATCAGCAGATGGAACCAGATATCGCCCAGCCAGACATCGAGGAGGACGGCGGGGATGAGGATGGCGGAGGACAGGGTGCGAATGCCGAGGTCGCGCCAATTGGCGCCCTGCGGCGGATCGGAGATCACGGTCATCGCTCAGGCCGACTGCGCGGTGAGGCCGCCAAAGCGCCTTTCGCGCGCGAGATACTCGGTGATGGCGCGCTGCATCGTCTCGCGGCTGAAATCCGGCCAGAATTCGTCGACGAAGACGAACTCAGTATAGGCGCACTGCCATAAAAGATAGTTGGAGAGGCGCTGCTCGCCGCTGGTGCGGATGAGGAGATCGGGATCGGGAATGCCTTCGGTCGACAGGAAGCTGCCGAACAGCTCCGGCGTGATGCTGTCGGGCGCGACCCGGCCGGACTTGACCGCCAGGGCGAGCTCGCGCGCCGCCGTCGCAATCTCATGGCGCGATCCATAGTTGAAGGCGACGACAAGGGTGAGGCCGGTATTGGCCTGGGTGCGCAGCTCGGTCTCCTCGATCAGCGCCACGATGTCGGGCGCCAGTCCCTGGCGCTCGCCGATGATCCTTATACGGACATTTTCGCGATGGAGCTCGGCGACGTCCTGGCGCACGAAATGGCGCATCAGGTCGAGCAGGAATGAGACTTCCGCCGGCGGCCGCGACCAGTTTTCCGAGCTGAAGCTGAAGATGGTCAAATATTCGATGCCCATCTCGCCTGCCGCCCGGACCGCGGTGCGTAGCGCCTCGACGCCCTTGCGGTGCCCGGCCGAGCGCGGCAGCCCGCGCGCGTTCGCCCAGCGGCCATTGCCATCCATGATGATGGCGACATGCTGCGGCATGGCGGATCTGCCGGCGGTGATGGTCATATGCGGCCCCTCATAGGCGCGGTCCTCTCAGACCTGCATGATCTCGCCTTCCTTGACCTTGAGCGCGGCATCGATCTCCTTGATCGTATCGTCGGTCATCTTCTGGACCTCGTCGGATTTTTGACGATGCTCGTCCTCGCTCATCTGATGGGCCTTCTCGAGCGCCTTCAGGTGATCCATGCCGTCGCGGCGCACATTGCGCACCGCGACTCGCGCCTTCTCGGCATATTGATGGGCGACCTTGACCAGCTCCTTGCGCCGGTCCTGAGTGAGGTCGGGCATGCGCAGGCGGATGACCTGGCCTTCGGTCTGCGGGTTGAGGCCGAGATTGGACGCCCGGATCGCCTTCTCGACGGCAATGACGAGGCCCCGGTCCCAGACCTGGATCGACAGCATGCGTGGCTCAGGCACGGTGACGGTCGCCACCTGGTTGAGCGGCATCGATGCGCCATAGGCATCGACATGGATGGGATCGACAAGGCTGACGGCGGCGCGCCCGGTCCGCAAGCCGCCGAAATCGTGCTTCAGGGCATCGACCGCACCATGCATGCGCCGCTTGATTTCCTTGGAGTCGAAGGGGGTTGGTTGTGCCATGGCGTTTTAGTCTTTCGTCACTATCGTAAATTTGCCCTCGCCCTGCAGAACGGCGAGCACCGCGCCGGGCGTGCGGATGGAGAACACAACTACCGGAATCCCGTTGTCGCGCGCAAGCGCGATGGCCGCAGGGTCCATGATGCGCAGATCGCGCGCCAGAATCTCGTTAAAAGTGATGCGGTCGAAGCGCTTGGCCGATTTGTCGGTCTTGGGATCGGCGGAGTAGACGCCATCCACGCTGGTGCCCTTGAACAGCGCATCGCAGCCCATTTCGGCTGCCCGGAGCGCCGCCCCGGTATCGGTGGTGAAGAACGGCAGGCCGGTGCCGGCCGCGCAAATGACCACCCTGCCCGCCTCCAGATGATGGACGGCCTTGGCGCGCGCATAGGTCTCGCAGACGGTCGGCATGGCGATGGCCGAGAGGACGCGAGCATCGACGCCCTTGCTCTGGAGCGCCCCTTGCATGGCGAGCGCATTCATGACGGTCGCCAATATGCCCATGTGATCGCCGCTCACCCGGTCCATGCCCTTGGCCGCCTGCGCCATGCCGCGGAATATGTTGCCGCCGCCGATCACCAGGCTGAGCTGGACACCGGTCTTGAGGGTCTCGATCACCTCGTCCGCCACCCGCTCGACGGTTGCGAGATCGATGCCGAAGGGCTGGTTGCCCATGAGGACTTCGCCCGAAACTTTCAGGAGGACGCGCTTGAAGGCTAGCTTGGCCATGGACACCTGGTAAAAATTGGAAGGGTTTGAGCGAGATAGCATATTTTCGGCGCTGGCGACCTTGATTCGTAGGGCCCCCTGGAAAGGGCGTCAAATGCTGTCCTTCGGCGCAAAAAAATGGCCGCCTCGAGCGAGGCGGCCATTTCGGAGCAATTGACTTTGCGGATCAGGCGCCGGCCGCCTTGGCGACCTCGGCGGCGAAATCGTCTTCCTTCTTCTCGATGCCTTCACCGAGCTGCATGCGCACAAAGGCGGCAATCTTGATCGGTGCGCCGGCCGTCTTGGCGACTTCAGCTATGAGCTGGTTCACCGACTTGGTGCTGTCCTTCGCATAGGATTGCTCAAGAAGGGTGTTCTCCTTGGCATACGACTTGAGGCCGCTCTCCATGATCTTTTCCAAGACCTTCTCGGGCTTGCCGGCATTCTTCTCAGCGAGAATGGCCCGCTCGCGATCAATCGTCTCCTTGGGCACCCCGGTGAGATCGATAGCGACCGGATTGATCGCTGCGATATGCATCGCAAGGTCCTTGCCGAACTGGGCGAGTTCGTCCTTCTTGCCGGTCGATTCAACCGCCACGATCACGCCGATCTTGCCGAGACCGGGCGCTATGCTGTTATGCACATAACTGCCGATGACGCCGTCCTTGACGCTGAGCGCCGCGGTGCGACGGACGCCCATATTCTCGCCGATCGAGGCCACCATCTCGGCCACATATTCGCCGACCGCGTGCTGGGAGCCCGGGTAGTGCGCGGTCTTCAGCTTCTCGGTCGAACCGTCTGCCTTGAGCGCCAGCTTGGCGATATCGGACACCATCGCCTGGAACTTGTCGTTCCTCGCGACGAAATCGGTCTCGGAATTGACTTCGACCAGCGCACCGGTATTGCCATCGACGGCAAGCCCGACCAGCCCTTCGGCAGCGACGCGAGTCGACTTCTTAGCCGCTTTCGCCAGACCCTTGGCGCGCAGCCAGTCGACCGCCGCATCCATATCGCCTTTCGTCGCGGCAAGCGCCGCCTTGCAGTCCATCATGCCTACGCCGGTTTTCTCGCGCAGGTCCTTCACCATTGCTGCGGTGATCTCAGCCATAATTGTCCTCGTGGAAAAATTGCGAGTCCGCCGCCAGCGACGGACTCGGCACGTGATCAGTGATCAGGCGTTGGCCGCTTCCGGCAGCTCCTCGCCGACCGGATTCTCGGATTCGCCGATGTCGCGGCCACCGCCGCGCTGGGCCTGCGAGATGCCCTCGATGCAGGCGCGGCTGACGAGATCGCAATAGAGCGTGATGGCGCGGCCGGCATCGTCATTGCCGGGGATCGGATAGGTGACGCCCGAGGGATCGCTGTTGGTGTCGAGAATGGCGACGACCGGGATACCCAGCCGGTTGGCTTCCTTGATCGCCAGCTGCTCCTTGTTGGTGTCGATGACGAACAGGATGTCGGGCGTGCCGCCCATGTCCTTGATGCCGCCCAGCGCCTGCTCGAGCTTGTCCTTCTCGCGCGTGAGGGTGAGCAGCTCGCGCTTGGTCAGGCCCTGGCCTTCCTTCGACACGGTTTCCTCGAGCGAGCGCAGGCGCTTGATCGAGTTGGAGATCGTCTTCCAGTTGGTCAGCGTGCCGCCGAGCCAGCGCGAGTTGATGTAGTACTGGGCCGACTTCTTCGCCGCATCGGCGATGCCGTCCTGGGCAGCACGCTTGGTGCCGACGAACAGCACGCGGCCGCCGCGGGAGATCGTGTCCGAGATGGCAAGGAGCGCCTGGTGCAGCAAGGGCACGGTGTGGGCGAGGTCGATGATGTGGATGCCGTTGCGCGACCCATAGATGTATGACTTCATCTTGGGGTTCCAACGGTGGGTCTGGTGACCGAAGTGAACGCCCGCTTCGAGGAGCTGGCGCATAGTGAATTCCGGCAGAGCCATGCCTTAAGTTCCTTTTCCGGTTGATCCGCCGCGAATGATGTGACCGGATGATCCGGCACCGGAGGGACGAAAAACTATGAGGGGAACCGAAGCTCCCATGTCCTTCATCCCGCATTCGCGTGTGAGTTAACGGGGCGGCTTATAGGCAAGGCGGCCGCTAAAGACAAGGCTTTTGTCGCCCTCGCCCCTCCCGTCCGGAAACACCCTCTTGGCCTTTCTAGGCATTTTTGCGTAGTCTTTCCGGAACGGGCGTCCATAAGCCCGGTCGGAGGGAACACATGGCTAAACGGGTAAAGCGGCAAAAGCTCACAAGCCTTTCAGATATCTACAAATTCTTCCGCCACAACCAGACGCCGATCTATTTCCTCTCGCCTACCCCCTACAATCTTCTGGGTCTCGGGCGCTGGATCAACAAATTCGAATACATCAATTTCTTCGACAGTTTCGACGGCACCCATCCCAAGATCACGGTGCCGCGCGAGCATGGACCGCACGAGTTCCGCTCGATCGAGGATGTGAACAACTATCTGCTGCGCCACAAGGAGGTCCGGGCCCGGATCGCCGAGCGCGGCAAGGGCCTGCTCATCCTGGTGATGCTCGACGAGGAGACCGAGAAGATCGCCAGGGAACTCGGCCTCAAGATCGCGCTGCCGCCCGTCAAATTGCGCAAGCATATCGACTCGAAGATCGTCACCACCCAGCTCGGCAACGAAGCCGGCATCAAGAGCGCTCCAAATGTGCTCGGTAAAGCAAAGACTTACGCGGAACTCCTGAAGCTTGCTCAGAAGGCGAAGCTGGGCACCGACCTGGTGGTCCAGACGCCCTATGGCGATTCCGGCCGCACCACCTTCTTCATCAAGAGCGCGGCGGACTGGAACAAATATCACGACAAGATCGAGGGCGAGCAGCTCAAGGTCATGCGCCGGATCAATCACCTGCCCGGCACCGTCGAGGCGGTGGCGACAAGGCATGGAACCCTGGTCGGCCCGCTCCAGACCGACATTACCGGTTTCACCGAGGTGACCCCTTACAAGGGCGGCTGGTGCGGCAATGACGTCTTTGTCGGCGGCCTCGACAAGGAGCGCCGGGCCGTCACGCGCATGGCGCAGAAGCTCGGCGACCGGCTCTACAAGGCGGGCTACAAGGGCGCCTTCTGCATGGACTTCCTCATCGATACCGATACGCGGGAAGTCTATCTGGGCGAGATCAATCCGCGGGTCTCGGGTGCCTCCCCCCTCACCAATCTCATCACCTCGACCTATGGCGGTTGCCCGATCTACCTCTTCCACATGCTCGAATTCATGGATGTCGACTGGGAGATCGACCCGGCGCAAGTGCAGAAGCGCTGGACCGAATATGACAATTGGAGCCAGCTCATCCTCAAATACCCGGTCGATCGGGTCGAGATGATCACCAAGGCGCCGGCTTCCGGCATCTGGCAGATGAACGATGATGGGAATATCTCGCTCATCCGCAAGTCGATCGACTGGTTCCTGGTGTCGGGCGAGAACGAGGCCTTCTATTTGCGCGTCTATACCGCCGGCGATTACCGCTATCACGGCGCCGATATGGGCATACTGGTGTCGCGCGGGCGCATGCAGACCGATGACCGCAAGCTGAAGGACCGCGCCAGGCATTGGGTCGATGCGCTCTACAGGCAATTCGCGGCAATCCCGCTCGAAGGCTCGTCGGCGCCGACACCGCCGCCGATGGACAGCGCCAACAAGATGTTCTGAACCAGGGAGGCCACCATGGTCATCCAGCTTCATTCATGGCCACGCAGTTCGGGCACACGCATCTCCTGGGTGCTCGAAGAGCTCGCTGTGCCCTATGACTATGTCGCCCTCGACGCCGGCAAAGGCGAAAACCTGTCGGCTCGCCATCTGGCGCTGCATCCCATGGGCAAGGTGCCGGCGCTGGTCGATGGCGGGTGCAGCTTCTTCGAGTCGGGCGCCATCATCCTGCATCTGGGCGACACCTATGGCGTATCGCGCCGTCTGTGGCCCGCACCCGGCAGCCAGGAGCACGCGGATGCGATGTCATGGACCGTCTGGGCCTTTGTCGAACTCGGCGCCCATATGATGCAGTATCTCTATCACGGAGCGGATACGCCCGTGTCATACGACCCGGCGGACCGCAGCCGCGCTGCCGGCGACTATAGCCTGTCGCAGTTCCAGCGCTGCCTCGATGCGCTCGAAACGCGATTGGCCAAGCGCGAATACATGCTCGGCGATTTCACGCTGGTCGATGTCGCCTGTTCCGGCGGGCTGATATTCGGCACGAGCCTCGGCATCTCGCTCGGCGATCATCCGCGCGTGGCGGCGTGGAAGCAGCGCTGCGCCGAGCGGCCGGCCCTGAAGCGCGCACGCTGAGGCCAAACAGGCTCCAACCTCGATATGCGGCCCGCATCACGCCAAGGTTGCCGTCATCCAGCCGGCACACCCCATAGCGGGCGCAGGTGTTAACAAAATCTTCCGGCACATCCGAGTTTTCAGACAAGTCACTAATCATTTAGTCACGGCGAGCCGCTAGCCTGTCGCATCGGGGCAAGGCAAGGCAATGGATTTCCGCGCAATTCTGGCGCGCTTCGGGCGCAAGGGGACACTCGAATTCTGGATGGCGCTATTGGCGGGGGCAGCGCTCCTCGCGACGATCGCCGTCGTCTTCTATTCGCTGAACCATCTCGCCGACGAGGTCGACCGTACCGACCGGAAGCTGACCCGGCAGACCGCCGAAGCGGCGGTCAAATCATTCATCCGCAAGCTGCATGACGGCCATCAGGACTATGCCCGCTGGGACGACGCGGCGACCAGCCTCTTTGGCGTCCCCAATCCGGACTTCGTGCAAAGCAGCTACGCCGATTCCACCTCGACCGGGATCATCTTCGACACCGCATTCCTGATCGATGAGAACGGCAAGGACCTGTTCGCGCTGCGCGACGGCCAATCACTCGCCATCTCGTCCCGGGACTATTTCGGCCCGGCGCTTGCTCTCATCCTCAAGCGCAGCGATGGTCCGCCGGGCCTGTATGCCTCGTCCAGCGGCTTCTTCAAGACCCCGGACGGAATCGCGGCGGCCGTCGCCGGACCTGTCGTGCCGTTCTCCTACGGCATTCCGCTCGAACCCGGCCAGAAGCGGATGCTGGTGATTGCCAGGCATCTGACAACCGCGACCGTGCGCCGTCTCGGCGAAGAATTCGTCATTACCGGCTTCGCCTTCGCAGATGCGCAGACACCGGCCGAGCAGAGCGTCGTCCTCAGCGATCCCTCCGACCAGCCGATCGGGCGGCTTGTCTGGTCGATCCGAACGCATGGCTCCAATGCGCTCGCCACCATCCACCCTGTCGTCTCGACCATTCTCGCCTTGCTGTCGCTGATCATGATGGCCGTCGTCTTCACCGCCTGGAGCAACCTGCGCGCCACGATGCGCAGCCAGGAGGAGGCCGAGCATGCCGCCTCGCATGACTTCCTCACCGGCCTGCCCAACCGCGCTTCCCTGCTCGCCACGCCGATCGGCGGCGAGAAGGCGCTGCGCATGCAGCACGATGTATGCGTCGTCTTCCTCGACCTCGATGGCTTCAAGGACGTGAATGACACGCATGGCCATTTCGCCGGCGACCGGGCATTGCTCGGCTGCGCCGCCGGCTTCAGCCACATCACGGCCGGCAAGGGAGTGCTGGCGCGCGTCGGTGGCGATGAGTTCGCCTTCCTTTCCACCGGTCCCGAAGCCCTGCAGACCGGCCGCAAGGTGGCCGAGCAGCTCATCGAATTCCTGCGCGAGCCGCTCAGGACGCCCAAGGGCGAGCTCCGGCTCGGCACCAGCGTCGGCATCGCTGCCGGCTGCTCCATGGATACGACCATCCACGAGCTGCTGCGCCGCTCCGACATCGCCATGTATGAAGCCAAGAAGCTCGGCGGCAACCGCATCGCCAATTACGACGCCAATATCGATGCGCGCATGCAGGAGCGCGCCGCCCTCACCCATCACTTGCGCGAGGCGTTGGGGGCGGGCGAAGTGTCGGTCAACTATCAGCTCATCGTCGATGCGGCGACGCATGAGGCCAAGGGAGTGGAGGCGCTGGCCCGCTGGACGATGTTCGACGGACGCGTGATCAGACCAGATATCTTCGTCGCGCTTGCCGAGGAAGGCGGGCTCATCGATGTCCTCGGCAACTACGTGCTGCGCCGCGCCTGCATGGATGCCCTCGCCTGGCCGGCATTCCACCTTTCGGTGAACGTGTCGCCGGTGCAGTTCCGCAATCCGCGCTTCGAGGAGATGGTCGGCCAGGCGCTCGCCGAAACCGGCTTTCCGGCCGACCGTCTCGAGCTCGAGATCACCGAGCGACATCTGATGATCGAGCCCGACATCGCCCTCGAGGTCATGCGGCGGCTGAAGGAACGCGGCATTTCGATCGCACTCGATGATTTCGGCACCGGTTATTCAAGCATCGGCTATCTGCGCACCTTCCCCTTTGACCGGCTGAAGCTCGACCGCTCGATCTGCGCCGACATCACGATCAACGCCAATGTACAGCAGCTGGTCCAGGGCACCATTGCCATCGCCCGCTCGATGGGGCTGAGAGTGACGGCCGAAGGCATCGAGGACGAGTTCCAGGCCAAGTTCCTGCGCCTCGCGGGCTGCGAGCTCCTGCAGGGGTTCTATTTCAACCGGCCGATGCCGGCATCCGAGATCAGGCCGAAGGTGCTGGAGGAGGCCTAATTCACGAAGCTGCGGCGCACGGGAAGCGTGTGCACGTTCTTCGGCGCCGGCGCATCGACGCGGCGCGGCGTGGCGAGCGCACCCAATGAATCGAGATAGCTCGCATCGAAGCGCTCGCGATCATAGACCGGGAAGTCCGCGGCGCGGTCGCGGAAGCTCTTGGCCATCTGGCCCAGGCCCCTGATGCCACGCTCGCGCGAGCGGCGCACCAGCTCCATGTCGATCTCGATCGGGATGATCTGCTCGGTCGCATCGCCCATGAACAGCGCGTGGCCGGACGGGTCGAAGACGCAGGAGCGGCCATTGCCGCCGGCGCCCAGGCCGTTCACGTCGAAGATGTAGCACTGCATCATCGCCGAGGTGGCGTGGCTGATGGCGATATCGACATCGCGGTCGATCGTGTGGGTCATCACCGGATGCAGGATGACATCGACGCCCATGGCGGTGAGCTGGCGCGCGGTCTCGGGGAACCAGATGTCATAGCAGTTGAGGATGCCGAACCGGCCGACGCCTTCGATATCGAAGGTGAAGAACTCCTTGCCGGCCTGGACTCCCTGCTCGAGCGGCAGGAAGGGGAACATCTTGCGGTAGCGGCCGACGATTTCTCCCTCCGGATTGATGACCGAGGTGGT
The DNA here is from genome assembly GCA_003576695.1 of Taklimakanibacter lacteus. Taxonomy (GTDB): domain Bacteria; phylum Pseudomonadota; class Alphaproteobacteria; order Rhizobiales; family Aestuariivirgaceae; genus Taklimakanibacter; species Taklimakanibacter lacteus. Next base: position 212,874 of record QOZQ01000010.1, on the reverse strand, counting down.
GTTGAAGATGCCGCCGTCGCGGCGCTCATACATGGAGCCGTCAATGATCCAGATGCGGTGATGACGGGCGATATCGCGGAACGCGTCTTCCGCCGCTCCCGGCAGCGGCTGGGCATATTGCAGCAGGGGCCCGTAGCAGGCGAGCTCGGAGAACATCACCATCTGCACCCAGGGGAACAGGTGCATGGTCAGATCGATCCGCTGGCGCATGGCATCGATGTTGGAGCCGTGGCCCAGCTGCATCTGAATGCCGGCAATGGCGAAAGGCGTCATGATCGCTAGAACCTCGCTGATTTCTTACGCAACGTTATAGTTTCCTGCCTGACTCGGGGGATGTTGTAGCTGGAGCTGCAAGTTCAAGGCAAAACATTTGTACTGAAACAATCGCTACGCTTTCGCCACGTTCTCGTCAGCTTTTTTCCCTGTGAAAACATAACGTTGATAGATGTAACCGATTCCCACCAGGAACAGGCCGAGCCCCAGAAACGAGGCCACCCGGTAAAGACCGCCGAGTGCCGCCATGTCGGAAAGGAACACCTTGCAGACGGTCAGGATAAGGATGGCAAGCGCCCCATGCCGCAGCCATGGCGCCTTTCGCCACAGGCCGATGCCCAGCAGAACCAGGGACGAGATCAGCCAGACCACCGAATAAGCGTAGTACTCGCCATCAGTCTTGGCCCAGAGGTCGAGCACCGGTCCCTGGAAGGCACGCTTGGTCTCGAGCGTGACCCAGGTGAGGATGAGGGTCAGCGCCATGGCAAAGAAGACGATGCGCAGCTGCGGCAACCCGGCGACCGGGGGCGCCGTGTAGCCGATGAGGCCGATCAGCACGGCCGGCGCCAGATAGGCGACCAGCAGCTGGTTGAAGATCGGATAGTTGCCGATGCTCTCATAGCTGAAGAGCGGGTTGAGGACGAGGAACTGCCCGATGATGACGCCGGCAAGGCCCAGGCCGATCAGGATGATCGCCCACCATTTGTCGACCGCCCGGCCGGAGGCGGCATAGTTGCGCAAGCGCCACCAGCCGGCGGCGAGCCACACCAGCGTATGGAGCGACAGCTCGAACAGGCCCACCTCTTCCGACGCGATCCGGCCCTCGGTGAATATCCTGATCTCCAGCGCCACAAGGAGAAGCGCGAAGACGAAGGCACCGCTTTCCATGACGGTGACGGTGAGATCATTCAGCCGCTGCCTGAACATCCAGCCCGCCACGAAGAAGGCGAGTGCGGGAATGCCATAGCCATAGAGGATCCACTGGGTGCCCAGGGCGTGGTTGGTCTCGTAGCTCAGCACATAGGGGTTGAGCGCGAGCCGCGCCAGGATGACGGCGGCGACGGCGAGCGCCAGCTTGCGCAGTTCCTTGAGATCGAGCGTCTTCTCGAGCCAGGCGAGTGCCGGAAGCTGCAAGGCAAGTGCTACGGTAAGCCAGGCCTCATGGAAGACGAAGGCGAAAGCGAAGCTGACGCCGGCAAGGGCTGCCGCCGCATAGAAGCCGAGCGCCAGGCGATAGGGCCGCTCTTCCCGCTTCTTGTTGAGGGTGCCGGCCAGCGTGACGGCAAGGCCGGCGGCTGCCGTCGCGGTGAGCGCCCAGAGAAGATCGGTGGTGAAGAAGATGGGGAAGAGGCGGCTCTTCGCATAGGCGGCGGCCAGGATGAGCAAGGCACCGAGCAGAGAAATGCCGGCCCAGACCGCCGGCCGTGCGCTGCCGCGCAGCATGAAGAACCCCAGACCGGCGATCAGCGCGCCTGAGAAAAGATAAGAAAGGACAAAACTCTTGGCCTCCCGCGGAAATAGTGGCGCGCTAATCGCAAAGAAATTAACATTACCGTCGTGAATGAGCTGCCTATCCAGAATGTCTTGCACGTCCCAGACAAGGAGCGTGATGAGTAGAAGTGCCGCCGCATGGGCGATGAGGCCGTCGAAGCGCTGGAAACGCCGGCCGGCATAGGCGAGCGCCACGGCGCCAATCGCGGCAAGTACGAGGCTCACCATCGGCGCATTGGCAAATGAGGCAGCAAGGCCCATGAGGCCGACACTGCCCGTCACCGCCAGCCAGCCGTTGAATTCAGGTCCTTGCGGCTGGTGCGGCTTTTCCCAGATGACCGGCGCGTCGTCCGGCGTGAGTCTGAGCGCCAGCCAGATGGCGGCGGCGCTGAGCACGGCCAGGAAGGCGGCAATGATCATGAGATCGCGCGCCTGCATCGCGCCCAGGATCCAGGCGCAGGTCCACAGGAGCCCGCCGATCGTCGCGCCATAAGCCAGCCAGCCCCAGCCGCGATAGATGACGACGGCATAGGCGGCGGCGGCGATGAGCGCCAGATAGGCGAACAGGATCGCGGCATTGGGCTCGTTCGAGGAGACGAGGCCCGGCGTGGCGAAGCCCGCGAGCAGGCCAATGATCGCCACGATCGGGCTGTGGAGGGCCGCCAGCGCAAAGGCCACCAGCGCCACAATGGCGAGGCCGATGAAGGCGACGGTCGGACTGAGAAGATCCAGCAGGCCATAGGCCGCATAGATGCTGGCGAAGGAGATGAAGAGACCGGCGCTGGTGAGCGCACCCGGCACGTAATCGGGCTTCACCGCCGCCAGCTGCTTCTGCAGCGGGCGGCGGCGCAGCCATTCGCCCGCAGCCGTCAGCGCGATGCCGAGGACCAGGCCGAAGGTCGCGCGCATGGCGGGCGTCAGCAGCGCATTCTCGATCGAGTATTTGATGAGGAAGATGCCGGCGAAAACCAGCGCCACGGCGCCGAGCCAGACAAGCCAGCGCGAGGCAAGCCGCTCTTCGATGCCGGCGCGCGTCGCCGCAGGCGGCAGCGGCGGCGGACCTGCGGCGTCGACCGCCCCGGAGGCTTCGACCGGCTCCAGCTGCTCGATGACGGGTTCGGGCGGCGGCTCCACCGCAATCGGCTTATCCGCGACCTGGCTGGCCTCGGCCCACACTTTGCCGGTCGCCGCCGCAGACGGCGCATCAGCAGCCGGCGCGGCCTCCGGCACAGGTCCAGCGGCCTGGTGGGAAGCAAGCTTGCCTTCGAGCACGGTGATCTTGCGCCGCAGGTCTCCGGTCCGGCTCAGCGCCACGATGGAAAGGATCAGCGGGGCGAAAAAAATGCCCAGTCCGATCAGGATTGCGAGACCAATGAAGCCGTCTTCCATAGGAATCAGAGTTTACGTTAAGGCCAGCCCCGGGGGCTAGCCCCTAGGCATTGGCTTCCGGCGGCAGGAAGTCGACCTCATGTTCGGCCGAGATCCGCACCGCCTCCATGGGATCGGCGACATTGTCGAGCTTGTTGAACAGCTCTTCCAGCATGCGGGCAGGCGACACCCAGAACAGCGCCCGCGCCGGCTTGTCCGACTTGTTGAAATAGCCGTGCGGGATGCCGCGCGGCATGCGCACCAGATCGCCGGCCCTGGCCTTCAGCCATTTGCCGTCGAGCTTGAGGTCGAGCTCACCCTCCTGCACCAGGATGAATTCGTCCTGGGTCGGATGAACATGCACCGGCACGAACTGGCCGGGCTGGCTGTTGGTCTCGAAGGCGAAGGTCGAGTCGCACACAGCCTTGGGGAAATAGAGCTGCCCCAGGATGTTCCAGCTCTTGCCGGCGAAACCGGCGCCATTGGCGGTGATGCCCTTCTCCAGATCCTGTCCCATGTCGTCTCTCCCTTCTTGTTATTTCCCCTGCCCCAGCAGCGCCTCGCGGCGCTTCAAGCTGTCGGCTGGCCATTGCGTCTTCATGTCGTAGAAAATATCGAAGGCCGGAATATCCTCGGAAAGCCTGACCCAGGGCAGCTTCGAGCGTGTGAAGATATGAGCGTCGGGCGCAAAGGCCGCGGCGTCATCGAGTGTGCTCATACGCACGAAGCGCATCGGCCTGCGGCCATAGTCGCTCCACAGAGCGATGCGGCATTCGGGGCAGCGGTAAATATCATGCGGACGGCCGCTTTCGGTCGGCATGCTCACGGCTTCCGGCTTGCCCTTAAGCAATTCAATGCGATCCGCCTCGATGACGCCGTTGATCACGAAGGCGCTGCCGGTCTGGCGCTGGCAATCGCGGCAATGACAGCAATTCACGAACATCGGCGGCGTCTTCAGCCGATAGCGCACGGCGCCGCAGAAGCAGCCGCCTTCAAGGGAATGGATCTCTGCCACGATCATAGATCTTGCACATCGACGACACCGGTGATCGCCTTTATCGCGCCCTTGATCTGCGGCGTCACGGTGAATTTGTTGCCGAGCACCACCTCGACCTCGCGCCCCTTGTCCATCTGCAGGACGAGCTTGACCGGCGCCCGGCCGCCATTGGTCAGGCGCTGGGCGATCGAGTCGATTGGCCTGGCATCGCGCACGAAAATGGTGAGGCCGGAGGTGATCTGCGCCGCCACCTTGTCGAGCTCTTCCACTCCTTGCAGGCGCAGCCGCACCTCCTCGCCATCGACATCCGCCTCGACCCGGGCGATGACGGCCTTGCCGGGCTCGAGCATATCGCGCGACACGGCGAGCGTGTCGGAGAAGCAGATGGTCTCGAACTGTCCGGTCGGGTCGGAGAAGCCGACAAAGGCGAATTTGTTGCCGGATTTCGAGCGCCGCTCCTGGCGATGGGTGATGGTGCCGGCGAGCTTCGCCGCCGTAGCGCCCTTGGTCAGCGCCTTGTCATGGAAGGAGGTCCAGGTATCGACGCCGAGACGCTGCAGTCTCGTCATGTAGTCATCGAGCGGATGGCCGGACAGATAGAAGCCGACCGCCTCAAACTCATGCGAAAGGCGATCCATCGGCAGCCACGCTTCGCGTACGGCCAGGGGAACGTCTTCCTTGCGCCCGGATGCCTGGCCGAAAAGATCATGCTGGCCGGCCTCGGCCTCGGCCGTCGTGCGGTTGGCCATGGCAAGGATGGCGTCGACACCGTCGAAGACCTGGGCGCGGTTGGGCTGCAGATCATCGAAGGCGCCCGCCTTTACCAGGCTTTCCAGGGCGCGGCGGTTCAGGATATGGGCGTCGATCCGGCGCGCGAAATCACCCAGCGAGACATAAGGCCCTTCGGCGTTGCGCTTCTCGACTAGATGGTGGATGGCCCCCGACCCGACATTCTTGAGCGCCGAGAGCGAATAGAGCACGGCATTGTCCTTCACCGCGAAATCGACTTCAGAGGTGTTGATCGAAGGCGGCATGATCCTGACCCCGATGCGCTGCGCCTCCTGGCGGAAGACCTGCAGTTTATCGGTGTTGCCCATATCGAGCGACATCGAGGCGGCCAGGAACTCGACCGGATGGTTGGCTTTGAGAAAGGCCGTCTGATAGCTGATATAGGCATAAGGGGCCGAATGCGACTTGTTGAAGCCATATTCGGCGAATTTGGCGCAGGCATCGAAGATATTGGTGGCGATCGTCGCATCGACGCCGCGCTCGATGGCGCCCTTGAGGAAGTTGTCGCGCTGCGCATCCATTTCCGCCTTGATCTTCTTACCCATGGCGCGGCGCAGGAGATCGGCCTGGGCCAGCGTGTAGCCGGCGAGATCCTTGGCGATCTGCTGCACCTGCTCCTGATAGGTGATGACCCCGAAGGTCTCCTTGAGGATCGGCTCGAGCGCGGGGTGCATGTATTCGATCGGCTCGCGGCCGAGCTTTCTCGCGCAGTAGAGCGGAATATTGGCCATCGGGCCCGGGCGATAAAGGGCGACGAGCGCGATGAGGTCCTCGAAGCGGTCGGCGTGCATCTGGCGCACCGCATCGCGCATGCCGGCACTTTCCAGCTGGAACACCCCCACCGTATCGCCCTGCCCCAGCATCGCGAATGTGGCTTGGTCGTCGAGAGGAATCTTGTTGGCGTCGAAATCCGCGATACGCTGGCGGATGAGACGCTGCGCCTTGTCGATGATGGTAAGCGTCTTGAGGCCGAGGAAGTCGAACTTCACCAGCCCGGCCTTCTCGACATATTTCATGTTGAACTGGGTGGCAGGCAGCGATGAGCGCGGATCGCGGTAGAGCGGCACCAGCTCTTCCAGCGGCCGGTCGCCGATCACGATGCCGGCGGCATGGGTCGAGGCATGCCGGTAGAGCCCTTCGAGCTTGAGCCCGATCTCCAGCATGGTGCGCACCGTCGCGTCCTTGTCGCGCTCTTCCTTGAGGCGCGGCTCGCCGTCGATGGCCTGGGCGAGGCTCACCGGATTGGCCGGGTTCATCGGGATCAGCTTGCACAGCCGGTCCACCTGGCCATAGGGCATCTGCAGGACGCGGCCGACATCGCGGCACACGGCGCGGGCCTGCAACTTGCCGAAAGTGATGATCTGGGCGACGTGGTCCTTGCCGTATTTGTGCTGGACATAGTCGATCACCTCATCGCGCCGGTCCTGGCAGAAGTCGATGTCGAAGTCGGGCATCGACACGCGGTCGGGATTGAGGAAGCGCTCGAACAGCAGCTTGAAGCGCAGGGGATCGAGATCGGTGATGGTGAGCGAATAGGCGACGAGCGAGCCCGCGCCCGAGCCACGTCCCGGCCCCACCGGGATGCCCTTTGACTTCGCATATTTGATGAAGTCGGAAACGATGAGGAAGTAGCCCGGATATTTCATCTTGATGATGACATCGAGCTCGAAATCGAGGCGCTGCCTGTAGTCCTCCTCGCTGTGGCCTTCGGACAGGCCTCGCTCCTTGAGGCGCGCCGCAAGTCCTTCCACCGCCTGGTGGCGCAGCTCCTCGGCCTCATCGCCTTCGCCATAGCGCGGCAGGATCGGCTTCTGCGATCTGACCTTGACGGCGCAGCGCCGGGCGATCTCGACCGTCGAGGCGATGGCTTCCGGTATGTCGGCGAAAAGCGCCGCCATCTGCTTGGGCGTCTTGAAATAATGCTCGGGCGTCAACCGGCGCCGATCCTCGGCGGCGACAACCTCACCCTCGGCGATGCAGATCAGCGCGTCATGGGCGGCATAATCGTCCTGCTTGGCGAAGTAAGGCTCGTTGGTGGCGACAAGCGGAACATCGAACTCATAAGCGAGATCGATGAGGCCCGGCTCGGCCAGTTGCTCATTCTCTGTGCCGTGGCGCTGCAATTCGACATAGAGCCGGTCACCGAAGATCCTGATCAATTCCTCGATGCGGCTGCGCGCCACGGGCGGCTGACCCTGGACGAGCGCCTCATTGATGGGACCGCCAGGCCCGCCGGTCAGGCAGATCAGGCCCTCCGCATGGGCCGCCAGATAGTCCATGCCCACATGGGGCTCGGCCGTGTCAGGCGTATCGAGATAGGCGCGGCTCGTCAGCTTCATCAGGTTGCGGTAGCCGGCCTCGTCCTTGGCCAGCAAAGCGAGGCTCGGCAATTTGCGCAGGCCCGGCCGCTGCCGATGAACCACCTCGGGCGAAGCTTCCTCGCAGGCAATCCTGAGCGTGCAGCCGATGATGGGCTGGATGCCCTTTTCGCTCAAGGCATCGGAGAATTCGAGCGCGCCGAACAGATTGCCGGTGTCGGTTATGGCGAGTGCCGGACTCCCCATATCCTTGGCGAGGCCCGCCATCTGCTTGATATGAAGGGCACCCTCCGCCAGGGAATAGGCGGAATGAGCGCGCAGGTGGATGAAGGTGACACTGTTTTTCGACTCGTCCGGCATGGGCTGAGCCTAGCGCAATCGGGGCTGTGAAAGCGACATGGGCGGCAGTCTCATCCACAAGCCGAAGCTCACGCCCCTCGCCGTGACCTTGCCCGCTCCATGCCGACCCAGAAGAGCGGCCCGGGGCCCAGCTGGCCTGCCCGGTCGGCCGGATTCACCAGCCGGCAGCGGTCGAGCGACAGGCAGCCACAACCGATGCACTCGGCAAGACCCGCTTTCAGGCGCTCGAGCTCGGCGATCCGCTCATCGATGCGCTTCGTCCACGGCCCGGACAGGCGCGCCCAGTCACGGCCCTTCGGCACGTGGTCGGCCGGCAGCTTGTCGAGCTCGGCTCGAATCTCATCGAGCGACATGCCGAGCCGCTGGGCGAAGACGATGAAGGCCAGCTTCCGCAGGATGGCGCGCGGAAATCGCCGGTGACCGGATCCCGCCCGCTCGGAGGCGATGAGGCCGCGCTCCTCATAATAGCGCAGCGCCGAGGCGGCGACGCCGCTGCGGCGGGAAATCTGGTTGATCGTCAGCAGGTTGTCCATACGCCTTGATACCGATTTTGCCTCTTGACCTCAAGTTGACTTGAACTTGTAGGAAAGCGGCCGAAACCAGCAAGGCACGAGGACCCTATGTTCGACGCGCATAATATCCGGAAATACACCAGCGCCGGCGCACGCGACTGGATGGAGTGGTCAGGCATCTCGCTCTGCGATGTCGTCAATGAGGACGAGGCTCCGGAGGCGAAGCTCGGCGCGGTCGGCTTCCTCAGAGCACCCAAGGGATCGACCAGCAGCTTCGAATTCCCCTATGACGAGGTGCTGGTGGTCACCATGGGCACCTGCATCATCCGCAGCAAGGACAAGCTCATCACCGCCATGCAAGGCGATGTGCTCTATCTGCCGGCGCGCATATCCGGCACGTTCGAGGCGGTGGAAGCGGTCGAGCTCGTCTATGTGGCGTCATCGCCCTATGGCGAAGCCAACCGCGAGATCAAGGCCTCGCTGCTGGCCACGGCCCGCTATCGGCTCGAGGCCTGATCTATTCCGGCAGTAGCTTGCCGTTTTCGAGCCGCACCAGGCGGGTCATGCGGCGCGCCAGCTCGATATTGTGGGTGGCGACCAATGCCCCCACCCCCTCCTCCGCTATGACGCGCAGGAATTCGGCGTGGACCTGATCCGAGGTCTTCGGATCGAGATTGCCGGTCGGCTCGTCGGCCAACAGCAGCAGCGGCCGGTTGGCCAGGGCGCGCGAGATGGCAACGCGCTGCTGCTCGCCGCCTGATAATTCAGCGGGACGGTGTTCGAGACGGGCCGCCAGGCCGAAGCGCTCGAGCAGCTCGCGGGCGCGGCGCTGGGCCGAAGCCTTGTTGGCGCCGGCGATGAGCTGGGGCATCATGACATTCTCGAGGGCGGAGAATTCCGGCAGCAGATGATGGAACTGATAGACGAAGCCGATGCCGATGCGGCGCACGCGGGTGCGCGAAGTGTCGTCGAGCGCGGTGCAGTTCTGCCCGGCGACGAAGACTTCGCCTGAAGTCGGCGCCTCGAGCAGGCCGGCGATATGAAGAAGCGACGACTTGCCCGATCCCGATTGTCCGACCAGCGCCACGATCTCGCCCGGCTCGACCGTGATGCTGGCATCGAGGAACACGTCGAGCCGACGCGCGCCTTCGGAAAAGGAGCGCGCCACATGGCGCAGTTCGAGGGCCGGCTTGAGCGTGTCCGTCATTCGTAGCGCAGAGCCTCGACGGGATCGAGGCGGGCGGCACGCCAGGAGGGATAGAGAGTGGCCGCAAAGGTCAGGACCAGCGACATGAGGACGATGCCTGCCGTCTGCATCGGCTCCATCTTGGCGGGCAGCTGCGACAGATAGTAGAGCTCCGGCGAAAAAACCTCCGTTCCGGACACCCAGGTGATGAAGCGGCGAATGTTCTCGACATTGAGACAAATGATGAGGCCCAGCACGAAACCAGCCACAGTGCCGACTACGCCAATGATCGCCCCGGTCATGAAGAAAATCCGCTGCACGCTACCACTCGTAGCGCCCATGGTGCGCAGGATGGCGATATCATGCCCCTTGTCCTTCACCAGCATGTAGAGGCCCGAGATGATGTTGAGGGCCGCCACCAGGATGATCATGGCCAGAACGAGAAACATGACATTGCGCTCCACCGCCAGTGCGCTGAAGAACGCGGTGTTGCGCTGCTGCCAGGTCTGTATCCCGAGACCGGGACCCGCTGCATCGAGCAGTGCCGGTTTCATCTCCTCAATCGCATCGGGGTTGTCGACAGTTACTTCAATCGCAGAAGCGGCATTGTCGACGACAAAGTAATCCTGCGCCTCGGCTAGCGGCATGTAGATGACGCTCTCATCATATTCGGACATGCCGATCTTGAAGATCGCCACGACCGGATAGTCACGGATGCGCGGCGCTGTTCCCATGACCGTCTCAGGCCCGCTTGGCGAAATGATGGTCAGTGTACTGCCCAGGCCCAAGCCATGTCGCGAAGCCAGCCCCACCCCCACGGCAACACCACCCGAAGCCTCGAAGCCGTCAAGAGTGGGCTTCGGATCAGGCGTGCCGACATCCTTGACCGCAGTGATGAGCTTGTCGTTATTGATGCTGGGCAGCTTCTTGAGATCAGCCTCATGCACGCCGCGCACCAGCGCTCCGGTATTGTTGCGCACTGAGGAAGCCATGGCCTGGCCTTCGACAAAGGGCATTGCGTGGACGACACCTGGGACTTTGGCAATACGGGCTGAAATATTTTCAAAGTCGGTGATCGGCGTATAATCACTCGAATAGAAAGTCGCGTGGCCGCTGAAGCCCAGAATCTTGTCGAGCAGCTCGGCGCGGAAGCCGTTCAGCACCGCCATCACGACGATGAGAGTGGCCACGCCCAGCGTGATGCCCAGAAACGAGATCAGCGATATGACCGAGACGAAGCCTTCACGCCGGCGGGTCAGCAGATAGCGCAATGCCAGCATCCGCTCGAAGGGAGCGAAAGGCCTGGTGTCCGGCAGCGCCTTGTCCATCAGTTGGAGAACCTGCCGATGATGTCGGCCAGCGGCACATTGCTGCGCTCGCCCGTCTTGCGATTCTTCACCTCGGCAATGCCGTCCTTCAGGCCGCGCGGCCCGATGATGACCTGCCAGGGCAGGCCGATCAGGTCCATGACCTTGAACTTGCCGCCCGGACGCTCATCGGTGTCGTCATAAAGCACCTCGACGCCCTTGGCGGCGAGGCCCCGATAGATCTTCTCGCAGGCCTGGTCGGTCTCGGCATCGCCGGCCTTCAGGTTGATGAGGCCGAGCTTGAAGGGCGCCACCGGCTCCGGCCAGATGATGCCGTTCTCATCGTGGCTCGCCTCGATGATGCCGCCCACCAGGCGCGACACGCCAATTCCGTAAGATCCCGACTGCACCGGCACCTGCTTCCCATCCGGTCCCTGGACCAGACATCCCAGGGGCTCAGAATATTTGGTGCCGAAGAAGAAAATATGGCCGACTTCGATACCCCTTCCGGTCAGGCGGCGGGCTTCCGGCACGCGCTGCTCGAATTCGGCCTTGTCGTGCTTTTCGTCGGTCGCCGCATATTTGCTGGTGAAGTCATCGACGAGCTTCGCCACTTTGCCGACATCGTCATAGTCGATATCGAAATTGCTCCAGTCCATGTCGTAGAAATCGCGGTCGAAGAACACCTCGCTCTCGCCCGTATCGGCGAGGATGAGGAATTCGTGGCTGTCCTTGCCGCCGATGGGGCCGGTCTCGGCGCGCATCGGCACCGCCTTCAGCCCCATGCGCGCGAAGGTGCGCAAATAGGCGACGAACATCTTGTTATAGGAATGCTGGCCGGCCTCGCGATCGAGGTCGAAGGAATAGGCATCCTTCATCAGGAATTCGCGGCCGCGCATGACGCCGAAGCGGGGGCGCACCTCGTCGCGGAACTTCCACTGGATATGATAGAGATTGCGCGGCAGGTCCTTGTAGCTCTGCACCGAGCGGAAGATGTCGGTGATCATCTCCTCATTGGTGGGCCCATAGAGCATGTCGCGGTCATGGCGATCGCGGATGCGCAGCATCTCCGGCCCATAGGCGTTATAGCGGCCGGATTTCTTCCAAAGGTCGGCGGACTGGATGGTGGGCATCAGGACCTCGATGGCGCCGGCGCGGTCCTGCTCCTCGCGCACGATCTGCTCAATCTTCTTGAGAACCCGGAAGCCCATCGGCAACCAGGAGTAGCTGCCCGCCGCCTCCTGGCGGATCATGCCGGAGCGCAGCATGAGCCGGTGGGACGCGATCTCGGCCTCCTTGGGGTCGTCGCGCAGAATGGGCATGAAATACTGGGAAATACGCATGGAGAATCCTGGTGGGAGGGAAATTGCCGGACCTTTTGGAGCGAATCCGCCCGGAACTCAAGCCTGTACGGCATTTTCCGGTATGCCAGTCAGGTATTGCCTGCCCGGTTTGGCGTCAAATGCTGCCCGAAATTTTCGCCACTGTTCCGTCACATTTCACGTGACAGGACGATGAAAAATAGTCTAGCGTCGCGTTCCAATAACGACAAGGATGAGGGTCACAAGCCCAAGTCTGGGGAGGAGTCTTCCGGCGCGCCGACAAGGGCAGCAGCCGCCACGGGACGAAGTCCCGGAGTGCAGTTGAAGACAACACACTCAACAAAAAGCAAGGCGAAAGCCTTGCTTTTTTTCATTGGGGCCTACCCGCCTTACTTCGGGTCGACAATCCAGGGCCAGAAGTACTGGATCGAATAATAGATGATCGCGAAGACGATCGCCGCGACCACGGTCGTGATCAGCGCCTTCTTTCCCATTTGATGCTTCACCGGCGCACCCGGCTCATTGCCCTCGAGCGTCGTTTCGCCTGCTTCATGGGCATTCTTCACGCCGAGCGGCAGGATGGCGAACAGGACTATCCACCAGACGACGAAATAGATCGCTATTGCGGTGCCGATCTTCATGCCTGCTCGAGCTCCACCAGCGTGCCGGAGAAATCCTTGGGGTGAAGGAAGAGAACCGGCTTGCCATGCGCGCCGATCCTGGGCTCCCCGTCGCCCAGGATGCGGGCGCCTTCGGCCTTCAACCGGTCGCGCGCGGCGATGATGTCGGCGACCTCATAGCAGACATGATGGATGCCGCCGGACGGGTTCTTGTCGAGAAAGCCCTTGATCGGCGAGGCATCCCCCAAGGGCTCGAGCAACTCGATCTTGGTGTTGGGCAATTCGACGAAAACCACCGTCACCCCATGAGCGGGCTCGGCCTGGGGCCGGGAAACTTTCGCCCCCAGCACATCGCGATAGGTCCTGATCCCCTGTTCGAGGCTGGGGACGGCGATGGCGACATGGTTCAAGCGGCCAAGCATGGGTGCTCCTTTCGGCGCGGCGCAATCTATGGAAGCCTCGCAACGCGATCAATGCGGCCTTTGCGCCGCATTCGCGCCTTACCGCGTGGCGAGATGGCTCACGATCCAGTGTCGGGATTCGGGCGCCGGCACGCCGCGGGGACCGAAGACATGCCGGTCGAGGAAGAAGCCGGTAAGCTTGAGTCCGTCAATGACGTCCGAAGGTCCCGGCGCTCCAGCCTGAATGCCCTTGAGGAATTGCGGCAGGACGAGCAGCCGGTCGTGATAGGCCCGCCCCGCGTCGCGACTCACTGCCCTCCCCGTCCTGGGCGACACATAGGCAAGATCCTCGCTCGTGCCGGTGGCGGCGCAGCGCGCCAGATCGAGCCCGAACCCCAATTCATCAAGGAGCCCCAGCTCCCAGCGCACCAGCAAAGGCGGCCAGGTATCGGCATCGGGCAGCGCATCGAGGATAACCCGCATCGCCTCATAGATGCGCGGATGCGGCTCGCGCTCCGGCAGCAACTGGGCTTCCGCCGTCAGCGTGGTCAAGGCGGCCAGCCGCATCGCCTCGCCGATCAGGAGCCCGGCCTTGAGCTCCATGGGCTCGATGGCGAAATTCCCCAGATGCTCCTCGAGCCGCGCCCGCCATGTGGCAAGGACGATATTGCCCGGCTGCAGCACCGGGCGCATCTGGCGCGAGCGGCCGCCGCGCACGAGGCCCAGCGAGCGTCCGCGCGTTGCCGTCAGAATCTCGGCGATGGCGCTCGATTCGCCATGGCGCTTGACGGCGAGGATTATGCCTTCGTCTTTCCATTCCATTTTCAGAGACGCGCCAATTTTTCTCCACACCTCGCCGGGGTGACGATATATAGGGCTTTCAATCCAGCAGGCCCATCGCGCGCAAACGCTCGGGGTCCTTGGCCCAGTTCTCGCGCACCTTGACGAACAGGAACAGGTGCACGCGTCGCTCGAATACCTTCTCGAGCTCGATCCGCGCCGCCTGGCCCAACGCCTTGATGGTCTGGCCGCCTTTGCCCAGCACGATCTTGCGCTGGCTCTCGCGCTCGACATAGATCACCTGATCGATGCGCACCGAACCGTCCTTGCGCTCCTCCCACTTCTCCGTCTCGACGGTCGAGGCATAGGGCAATTCCTCATGCAGGCGCTCATAGAGCTTCTCGCGCGTCGTCTCGGCGGCGAGGAACCGGAGCGGCACATCGGCGATCTGGTCCTCGGCATAGAGCCAGGGCCCATCCGGCATCAGAGCGGCGACCTTGTCGCGCAAACGCTCGACGCCGCTGCCGTTGAGCGCGCTGATCATGAAGGTCTCGCGGAAGGCGAAGGCTTCGTTGAACCTGCCGGACAGGTCGAGAAGCTGCTCAGGCTTCACCAGATCGATCTTGTTGAGGGCGAGGAAGGCCTGGATGCCGTTCTTCTTCAGCCCTTCGATGATCGCCAGGACCTCGTCGTTCAGGCCCCGGCGGACATCCGCCAGCAGGACGACGGCATCCGCCTCGCCGGCCCCGGCCCAGGCGCCCTCGACCATCGCCTCGTCGAGCCGGCGCTTCGGCTTGAAGATGCCGGGCGTGTCGACGAAGATGATCTGGCTTACGCCGGCGATGACAATGGCGCGCAGGCGCGATCGGGTCGTCTGCACCTTGTGCGATACGATCGAGATCTTGGCCCCGGCCAGCGCGTTGACCAGGGTCGACTTGCCGGCATTGGGGGCGCCGATGATGGCGCAGAAGCCGCAACGGGTTTGCTGTTCTGTCACTTTCTGATCTTTTCCCGGCGCAGGAAGGCTTCCGCCGCGAGTTGTTCGCCGATGCGCTTCGACTGGGCGCTGGCAATCGCCTCGGTGAAGCCGTCGACCATGACGGCGATGGTGAAATGGGGTGAATGATCGGGGCCGTCGCGCGAAACGACGCGATAGGCAGGTATGGGCTTTGCCTGGCCGAGCGCCCACTCCTGCAGGAAGCTTTTGGCGTCCTTGATCAGCTTGGTGCGGTTGGAGAGGCGCTTCTCCCACAGGCGCATGATGAGCCCGCGTGCCGGCTCGAGCCCGCCATCGAGATACACGGCGCCGAGGATCGATTCCATGACGTCGCCCAGGATGAGCTTCTGGCTGGCCATGCCTTGCGCCTTCTCCTTGAGGCCGACCCTTATGTGATCGGCGATACCGAGATCGCGCGCCGCCTCGGCGCAGGCTTCGGCGCGCACCAGGAGGCTGAAATTCTGGGCCAGCGGCCCCTCCGCCTTGCGCGGATTGCGGACATAGAGCTCTTCCGCGATGACGAGACCCAGGACCCGGTCGCCGAGGAATTCGAGGCGCTGATAGGTGGTGGAGAGCTTGCCCTTGCGGCTCGAGCCATGGGTGAGCGCCGCCTTGAGCAGGTCACGATTGGTAAAGGTGTAGCCGAGGAGCGCCGCTATCGCCTTGAATTCCTGGTCGGAGAAGCGCGTCCGGTCGGTAGTCACGGCCTCAATTCACGAGATTGAAGAAACGCAGCCAGCGTATCGAGGTGGGCCATTTCCAGATCTGCCAGAAGGCGGCATCGGGCTCGATCGAGAAGAAGATGATGTCGGCGCGCCCGACGAAGTTCTCATAAGGCACGAAGCCTACGCCACCGCCCGGCGCGTTCTGGCCAAACCGGCTGTCGAGTGAGTTGTCGCGGTTGTCGCCCATCATGAAATAGTGATCGGGCGGCACGACATACTCCTCGGTGTTGTCGGCGGCGCCATTGGGCGTGAAATCGAGAACGTTGTAGGTCACGCCGTTCGGCAGGGTCTCGACATATTGCGGGATCGGACGGCCACCCCCCTCGCCCTTCACGTCGACGAAATCGGCGATGCGCTGCTTGGGGACCGCCACACCATTGATGAAGAGGACGCCTTCGCGCATCTGGACGTGATCGCCGGGCAGGCCGATCACCCGTTTGATGTAGTCCGTCTCATTGTCGCGCGGCAGCTTGAACACCGCCACATCGCCGCGCTTGGGCTCGGCCGGGAAGACGAAGCGGCCATCGATCGGTATAGGACCGAATTTGAACAGCTCGGTGCCGAAGAGGTTCAAGCCGAAATTGAAGGAGTATTTGCTGTAGCCATAGGACAATTTGGAGACGAACAGATAGTCGCCCACCTTGAGGGTGGGATACATCGACCCGGACGGAATGTTGAACGGCTGATAGAGGAACATCCGGACGGCGAAGGCGATCAGCAGGGCCTGGATGATGACCTTGATCGTATCCCAGAAGCCATCCTCGGACTTTTTCCGGGGCTCGCGCGCCGCCGCCGCCATATCATGATCTCTCATATGTTTCACAGTATTCATGCCAATTCCGGGCAGGCCCCGTTTTCCAGCCTATAATACGCATATAGGCCTGATTCAACGTAGGAATGATTACATCCTGGCGGTCAGCTTTCCAAAGGCAGGGCCTCGATGATCACAAAGGCCTGGGCATAGGGGAAATCGTCCGTTATGGTCAAATGAATGTGAGGCCGGTGTCCTTTGGGAACAAGCGCCTCCAGCCGCTCGGCCGCCCCGCCGGTCAGGACCATTGTCGGCTTGCCGGAAGGCTCGTTCACCACCCCCAGGTCACGCCAGAAGACGCCCCGGCTGAAGCCGGTGCCCAGCGCCTTGGAGCAGGCTTCCTTGGCGGCATATCGCTTGGCATAGGAGGCCGCGCGGGCGGCGCGGCGATCCGACTTGCGGCGCTCGATCTCGGTAAAAACCCGGCGGGTGAAGCGTTCGCCATAGCGCTCCAGCGTCTTCTCGACCCGCCTTATGTCGATCACATCATTGCCGAGGCCAATGATCATTTGAGGCCACGGCTCCCGGGCTTCACTGCCGGCAAAGCCGCCAGATCAGGCGGCAGCTGATCGGCCGGGTAGGCGGGAATATCCATGCCGGCGAGGCTCGCCAGTGGCACGCCGAGATCGGCCTTGCCGTTGGAGCGGTCGATCAGGCAGGCAGCACCCACCGTTCTCCCCCCCTCCGCATCGATGCCGGCAATGCATTCGCGCGACGACAGCCCCGTGGTCACGATATCCTCGACCATAAGAACACGGGCGCCCTTGGCGATCGAAAAGCCCCTGCGCAAGGTGAACTTGCCTTCGACACGCTCGAAGAAGATCGAGTCGACTCCCAACTGCCGCGCCACCTCATAGCCGACGATGACGCCGCCCATGGCGGGCGATGCGACGAGGTCGATGCCGCCGATCAGCGAGCGCACCTTGGCGGCCAGAGCCGCGCACAGGCGCTCGGCGCGTTTGGGATCCATCAATACGCGGGCGCATTGCAGGTAGCGCGCGCTGCGCAGGCCCGATGAGAGAATGAAATGCCCCTCCAGCAAGGCGCCCGCCGCCCTGAATTCCGCCAGAACCTCGTCTTTGGTCATCTCGTGCCCCGCATCCGAAGTTCGCAACCACTTGCAGCACCTTCCGAGCGAACTTCAGATTCGTAAGGGCACTTTCTGAACCACCACACCAGCCAGTCCTATCCTTCGGCGCGGTCGACCGAGCTCACCAGGGGTTTCAATTCGAGATCGCGCATGATTTGATTGAGATGCTTGAGATCGTGCACTTCGATCAGAACGTCAAGATCAAAGAAATCCCGCGCCCCTTCCTGTGTGACCATCTGCAACTCGTCGATATTGGCGCCCGAATCGCCGATCACCTGGGTCACTTGTGCCAGAGCGCCGATCTCGTTGTGAACCTTGACGAGGATGCGGGCGGGAAAGCGCTGCCCTTCGGTCGTCGTGTCCCAGGTCAGATCGATCCAGCGGGTGGGTTCACTGTCGAAGCCCTCGAGCGCCCGCGCGAAGATCGGATAGATGACAATGCCGCCGCCCGGCATGCGAATGCCGACGATGCGCTCGCCCGGAATTGCGCCTGTCGCCAGCGAGAATTTCATCGCCTGGTCGCGGCCGGCGCCGCGGATCGGAATGCCTGATTCCGCCTCCCCGTGACGGGAGGCGGGCTTGCGGCGCTGCGGCGTCGGCGACTCGACCACCAGCCCCATCGCCTTGAGGATGTCGGCGGCGGCGAGTTCGCCGCGCCCGACGGCCGACAACGCGTCATCCAGATTCTTGTGGCCGGTGCGGGAGATGGCGGATGCGACATCTTCCTTGACGAAGGTCTTGCCCACCTTCTCGAGCAGCCGCTCGACGATCTCCTTGCCGAGGCCGGCATATTGGCGCCGAGTCGCAAGCCTGGTGGCGCGGCGGATGGCGGCGCGCGCCTTGCCGGTGACGGCAAGCCCTTCCCAAGCGGCAGGCGGCACCTGAGCTTCCGAGCGGATGATCTCGACCTCATCGCCATTGTCGAGCTGCGTCACCAACGGGGCGTGGCGGCCATTGATGCGGCAGCCGACGCAGCTGTCGCCGATGCTGGTATGCACCGCATAGGCAAAGTCGATGGGCGTGGCGCCGCGCGGCAGTGCGATGAGCTGGCCCTTGGGGGTGAAGCAGAACACCTGGTCCTGAAACAGCTCGAGCCTCGTATGCTCGAGGAACTCGCGCGGGCTTTCGCCTTCAGACAGCATCTCGACCAGATGCCGCAGCCAGCGATAGGCGTTCGATTCGGCCGACGGCACGCGCACCCCATTGATGGCGTCCTGCGTGCGCTTGACGTCCTTGTAGAGCGCATGGGCGGCGACGCCGCGCTCGGCGATCTCGTTCATCTCGCGGGTGCGGATCTGCATTTCGACGCGGCGATGATGCGGGCCGATGACGGTCGTGTGCAACGACTGATAGTCGTTCTGCTTGGGCGTCGAGATATAGTCCTTGAACCGCCCCGGCACGGCGCGCCAGGTGCGGTGCGCGACACCCAGAGCGCGATAGCATTCGTCGCTCGACGACACGATGACGCGAAAGCCGAAGATATCGGACAGCTGGCCGAGCGACAGGCTTTTGCGCTCCATCTTGCGCCAGATGGAGTACGGGCGTTTCTCGCGTCCCGTTACCTTGGCATCGATGCCATTGGCCTTGAGCTCACCCTTGAGCTCCTTCTCGATCTCGACCAGCAGGCTGCCGCTTTCCTCATGCAGGCGGTCGAGGCGCTTCTTCACTGTGGCGAAAGCATCGGGATTGAGCACCCGGAAGGCGATGTCCTCGAGCTCCTCGCGGACATTCTGCATGCCCATGCGCCCGGCGAGCGGCGCGTAGATGTCCATGGTCTCCTGGGAGATGCGGATCTTCTTGTCGGGCGCCATGTGGCCCAGGGTGCGCATGTTGTGCAGACGGTCGGCGAGCTTGACCAGCAGGACGCGCACATCCTTGGCCATGGCGAGCAGGAGCTTGCGCAGATTTTCCGCCTGGGTCGCTTCCCTGGTGACAAGATCGAGCCGCTTCATCTTGGTCAGGCCGTCGACCAGGGCGGCGATCTCGTGGCCGAACTTCTCCTCGATCTGGCTCTGGGTTGCCTCGGTATCTTCAACCACATCATGAAGAAGGGCGGCGGCGATGGTGGCGCCGTCGAGCTTCATCTCGGCGAGAATCGCCGCCACTTCGAGCGGGTGGTTGAAATAGGCCTCGCCCGAGGCGCGCTTCTGGCCGCCATGCGCCTTCATGGCATAGACATAGGCGCGGTTGAGCAGATCCTCGTCGGCGCCCTTGTCGTAGGACATGACCCGCTCAACCAGCTCGTATTGTCGTATCGGCGCCGCTTTAACCATTCTTCGCTCGCAAATTCCCTCAATAGTAACGGAAAAAAAGCTTAAAGCGAGGGCTCGGCCGATTGTGGAAGGCAGGTCTGCCTCTTTATTTGCGCATCGGATCGCCCGAAAACCGCTTCACACTTTTCGGTCCGATGCTTAGAATTTTCAGGTCTGTGGCTGAGGAGGATCGTGATGAAATATGCAGCAACATTTCTCTTCCTGACGGCGAGCTTGCCGGCAATCGCCGCCGATCTGCCGCCGGATGAGGCCAAGGGGCCTGCCGCCAACGACAATCTCAATGCGGTTCTGTGGGACCAGACCGCGGTCGAAGCCAAGGCGACGATGGTGCAAGCCTATGCGCTGGCCCGCATCCGCTTCGACGAGGCGCTTGCCGACAGGAGCCGAACCGCCGATCCGGCCGTCCAGACCGGCGATTTCGCCAATAAGCCGCCGGCGGTGGTCCTCGATGTCGACGACACTGTGCTCAACACCTCGCAATACCAGGCATGGAATGTAAAAGCCGGAACGTCCTTCAATCCCAAGACCTGGACACCCTATGTGAACGCGAAGATAGACTTCGCCATACCCGGCGCTTCCGATTTCACCCGATATGCGGCGTCCAGGGGCGCCAAGGTCTTCTACGTCACCAACCGGACCAAGGAAGAGGAACCTGCGACCGCCGAACGGCTCAAGGAGCTCGGCTTCGCGATGGGCGACAATGTCGATACCATCCTCACCGCCAAGGAACAGGAGGACTGGGGCTCGGCCAAGAGCACGCGGCGCGCCTTCATCGCCAGAGATTACCGCATCCTGCTGCTGGTCGGCGACAATCTCGGCGACTTCACCGACGCCTATAAGGGCTCAGTCGAGGAACGCCAGAGGGTGTTCGACGACAATGCCCAGCACTGGGGCAAGGACTGGATCGCCATTCCCAACCCGACCTATGGCTCATGGGAATCGGCCGCTTACGGCCATGACTTCAAGACGCCGCCCGAAGAGCAGCGCCAAAAGAAGATCGATGCGATGAAAGCCTGGAGCGGCCCCTAGATCATGTCGAGTTTGGATCTTTACGAACCAAGCTCATGAACGTGATCGGGAGCTGATATTGGCGCGGGATTGGCGCGAAAAGCCGGTACCCACTTTTCGCATCCCGCGCGCCCGCCTCAGTAGCCGTTACGCTGGCTGCCGGGGCTTTCTGCAGGGGGAAGCCCTTCAAGGCCGCGCAGCAATTCCTCTTCGGTCATGCGTTCCATGTCGGCCTGATCGGCTTCCGGCTGGTCGTTGATGACAGACATGTCGCCCGACTGCTGGATGAGCGGGACTTCGCTCTGCTCGGGCTCGTCCACCTCGACATGCTTCTGCATGGCGTGGATATATTCCTCACGCAGATCGTCGGTATTCACCGTCTCGTCGGCGATCTCGCGCAGGGCGACGACGGGATTCTTGTCGTTGTCGCGATCGACGGAGAGCGGAGCGCCTTGCGAAATCATCCGCGCACGATGGGCGGACAAAAGGACCAGCTCAAACCGGTTGGGGAGCTTGTCGATGCAATCTTCTACAGTGACGCGCGCCATGGGGCTCGTTCAATCCTTGATATGGGTCGGGATGGCCGGCCTTTTAGGCGCAACCAGCCCTAAATGCAAGCCCTGCCCGGGAAACCGACCTTGCCGCCGGACCAGCGCCGCTTTGCTTCCTATTGGCCGACGAGTTTGGTTTAATAGTGGCCGGAACCGCTTCCGGCAACTGCAGATCACGCCACTAAGACTTTGATTCAGACGGAGAAATGACGTGCGACGAGATCGTCATGCTGTGCGCCAGCGATTTCGCCGGGCAGATTCGCGGCAAGGGTTTTCCAGCTTCGGACCTCCCCCAAAGGCTGATCAAAGGCATCGGTTGGACCCCGACCAACATCATGATCTCGGGCTTTGGGCCGATCGCGCCCAGCCCCTGGGGTCCGTTCGGCGACCTCGTCATCAAACCCGATGCCGCGACGCGCGTCCGGGTCGATTTCGGGCCCGACCAGGCGGCCGAGCATTCCATGATGGGCGACCTCTGCCATCTCGACGGCACCCCCTGGGGGTTTGCCTGCGTTATTGACCGCAAGCTCTGTCAATTCCGCGCCAGCAGCAGATTGGGCTTGAGCCAGAAGGGCGCCAGGCAGAGCGGCGTCGACGACAAGGGCAAAATCGTCTCCTTGAGGTCGATGCCGAGGGCGTCTCGCACGAAGGCGCGGCGCGCGGCGATGCGCTGCGCCGCCGCCGGGTGCCTCGCGGCAATGTCCGCGCGCAGGGCCTGATCGGCAAAGACCACGGGATCTTCGCAGTTCAGCGCATGACCGGCGCGCATCGGCGCGGGGATGATGTCGACCTGGAATGGCATGCCCGAGCTGATCTCGCCGGCATAGCCAGGCTGGATCGGGCTGTGCAGCCACTCATCGAAGCTTGTGAGATGGCCGGGATTGAGCGACGAGCGCAAGCCGCCGCGCGCCAATGTCTCGGTAACCGCCTCGAAAATCCTGCCTCCGCGCGTCCCGATATCGGCCGTCTCGTACCAAGCCATGAGACCTTCGAAATAAGCGACGGCAATCTTCAGGAAGCCGTCATCGTGATCGCAGAGCAAGCCACCACGCGCCGACAGCCCGCCCCACAGACCGATGGCGCCGACAATGCCGTCGCCGTATCTCAGCATGCGGGCGCTTGGGCTGCGCAAGCCCATGACCGGCGAAGCCGCATCGCCGCTCGCCAGCATCAGATGCACATTGAAGGGCTCGCCTTCGTAGCTCATCCGCGACACGGCCGTGTATTCGCTGTCACCGACCTTCGCCGCCGACAGAATGTGCCAGAGCGCCGCCGAGGCGCGTGACCCCGCCCATTCGTGCAAGGCGATCTGATCGGCATCGGCGATGGCGCGCAGACCTTCGATCGGATGCATGAGGACCGGGGTCGCGTCGCTGACCGCCTCGGCATCCCCGGCGATGGCGCGCAGGACGTCGACGATGAAGGACGGCACGAAGAATGTCGGCAGGGCGCCCGTCCATTCCCCGGGCTCGAGATATTTCCATCCCGCCAGCGCGATGCTGTCGCCGGCCCCGATCCCGGCCTGCTTCAGAACATCCAAAAGACGCGGAGCGCGGCTGCGATCCTGGCCCATGAGGCCGAAGGACTGGGCCAGCACAATTTCGACAGCCGGCAGCTGCGCGAGCCCGGCATAGCCGACACATTCATTGCCGGCGATGATGATGCGGCGCTCGCCGGGACCCAGCACCAGCAAGGCCTCCTCGAAGCGCGGGTCGAAGCCGGTCAGGAACATGATATTGGCGAAGTGCTCGCGATCGCCATAGACGACGAGCCACTTGGCGCCGGCCGTCTTGTAGGCGTTGCGGCAGCGCCGCTCATAGGTCGATGGCGGTATCCGCGGTGGCTCGCCCGGCAGGCCGAAATCCGGAAGGGCGATGCCCCTCAGCCGGCTTGAAGTCACGGCGACCACTGGCGGGCTGGCTTGCCGCGCTCAACTATATAGAACGCGTTGCCGTTGAGCGGCTCCCATTCGCCGATTGCGCCATCCGGCCAGGTGACGCGCATCTCCGCCTGGGCGCCCTCCCCCAGACCGAAATGCCGCCAGCCCAGCTCACCGCTCGCATGGCCGCCCCCGACCGTGATCTCGCGGCGCGTGACGGCATCGCCGCAGCGCACCTCGACCCAGGCGCCTATCGCATCGCGATTTGACCCTTCCTGGCTGAGCCGAACTTCGATCCAGTGACCGGCATCGCTCGTCGTGTTGCGCCACAGCTCGGCCGTCTGCCAGCGGTTGACCACGACCAGATCAACGAGTCCGTCGAGATTCAAATCGACGACCGCGGCGCCACGCGCGACAGCGACACTTGCAATGCCGGCCGCATCGCCCGCTTCCTGGAACTTGCCATCCGGAAGCTGCAGCAGAAGATTATTGGGATCCTTCGCTGCGAAATCCGGCATGGCCGCGACATTGCCCTTGGCAATGAACAGGTCGGCCAGGCCATCATTGTTCACGTCTTCGAATTGCGCGTGCCAGGCGGTGCTCGGCCGCAAGTCGCCGCCGGAATACGGCCGGTGCGCAGTCACGCCTTTGGCAAAGGCGACATCCTTGTAGTCGGGCCTCGCCGGTCCGTCTTGTGGCGGGCTGGTGAGCGTCTGCAACTTGTTGTCGGCCATGCTGGTGAGGAAATAGTCGGGGTAACCGTCGCCGTCTATGTCCTGGCTCGCAATGCCCATGCCCCATATGCGCAGGAGCTTCCAACCGTCGGCATCGGTATAGAGGCTGGGCGGCTTGCCGGGTTCGATCCGCCAAAGCTGCTCCTGCCCGCCCTCGTAATATTCGCGATCATTGGAGACGCGCAGCGCCGGCGTGCCGGACCGGTTCCAGTCGGTGAACAACATCGAAAGCGCGCAGAAGCTTGGCTTCAAGGGGATCGGGTTTGCGAATTTGCGCATGCTCCGGCCGTCCGTCACGAACGGCCGGTGCAGCCAGTTGTCGGTGCAGGAGCCCCAGGGCTCCATCTCCCTGGCGCGGTCGACATAATTGCCGATCGCCAGTGTCGGCCAGCCGGCACCCCTCTCCCAGGTGGCGGCAAAAGCCGCCGACCAGGCATCCCCGCCATCGAAACCCCAGGCTTCATTGGCCCGCTCGAACCGGCAATCGCCGAGTCCACGCATCACCACGTTCTCGCCAACCCGCAGCAGCGCCAGATCGGTGATCCCGTCGCCATCGATATCGACCGGATAGGTGCCGATCACCTTGTCCAGCTCGAGGCCGCTCGGCTGCATCGTGAACCGCAAGGCGCCGCCCCGGGCGCTCGCATTGCGGTAGAACCGGGCGGGTGAAGAGCCGCCGCTCAGCAGCAGGTCGGGAAAACCATCCCCGCTGCAGTCGAAGGCAGCAACACCACCGCCGACCATGTATTCCCATTCGCCCGAATAGACGCTGTCTATCCCCGCGCTCCTTGTCTCATCGATAAAACGCGGCACGACGAGCGAAGGCTCGGCAAGGCAAGCTTGGGCGAGGCCGGCAAATCCCCAGACGAAGGCCGTGATTCCCGGCAATAGCCAATGCATGCCCTATCTCCTCGTGCGCAGCGCGTTCGTGTATTCGCCGATGCACCGCCCCTGCTGCAGACCGCGCTCGATGGCGGAACGGAAATGTATGCCGCCGAGCAGCCGCGATATGGCGGCTTCATCGGCGGCGGCCCAGAAGCTGGCAAAGCGGCGGGGCTTCAGGCCATCGCCTTCACGCGTCCTGTCTTCGAAGGCGAAATCCTCGCCGAAGATATCGGTCAGAACGGCGGCGGCAGCAGCCGATTGGGTGCTGTGGCCGCTCGGATATTCGGGAAAAGGTGGCGTGATGAGCAGCGTTTCCCATTTCGGATCAATCATCCGGTGAATATAGGTCACCGGCCGCAGCAAATCGTAGTGGAACTTGGTCTCCCAGCACCCGATGAAAGCGTCGGCCAGCACGATGCCGAGACGCGCCAGCACATCGACGCTTTTCGCAAGATCGGGCTTGTCCTGGTCGATGATCTGAAGCGCGATCGAAATCCAGTGACCGGGAGGAGTGGGCGACAGCATCGGGTCGTCCGACCAGAAGCGTGCAACAGCGCGCTGCTCCGGGCTCAGGGTTTTGCCGGTCTGATAGACCTCCAACGCCTCGGCATAAAAGGGCGACGCCTTGTCCTCGCTGTATTCCGGCGGTGCGGCTAGGCCGCAAGACTTGCCGGTGGGCATCGCGAAGGTGCGATTGGCTCCCCATTTCGGCAGCAGTGGCAACTGCTGCTGTGAGATCAGACTGGTCGGCACCCAGCGCGCCGGGCCCGCTGCGAGCTCGTATTCATAGGGAAATCCCATGTTCTCGACGACGGCACCGCCATCGTCACGCGACCAGGAGAGCACATGCGTTGCAATCTGCCGTCCATAGTCCTCGCTGCGCGCGACGACATCGCGGGGCAAGCCCTCCGCGACCAGCTTGTGCAACTTGGCGTCCTGAAGCGCGATGACACGTTGACCAGTCGGACCGGTATTCTGAAACAGATCGCGCACTACCGATGACAATGCGGCATTGATCACCACCGCGCCGTCATAGGTCCCCCCCGCATTGCGCTCCGGCAGCGGGCGCAGGCCGTTCAACTGGCCGGCCAGCGACTGCATATTCTCGTCACCGCTCGCCACACTTTCAAAAGACGCCACCCCCATATAGGCCAAAGTCCGGCTGGCCACCGGCGGCGAATAGGTCGGCGTGTGCCGCACCAGAGCAAGAGAAAGCCTGTACCAGGCGGTCAGCGCCTGTTCGGCGCGTCGAGCCTCCGGCTCCGCAGCGGCCGCACCCGCCGGCGCCCCGACGGCGAACAGAACCAGAAAGACAAGCAAAGTAAGCCTGTGGAGCGCGCCCATGGATGGTGTCCGTGTTGCCTGCCCGGACAGGATAGTAACCATAGGCCTTCGGGATCAAGCCCGGCGGCGCTTCCTGGACACAATACCTGGTCGCGGGAAAGTCGGGAGCGTTCAGTTGACTTGAATGCGCGATTGTCGCAACATTTTTTTGCCGCCGATTGAAGTCGATACAGTCCATGCAATGGATCCGTAATCCGGCTTAAGCACCGGAAGAGTGAGGCGCGCTACGGAGCACAGGGAGGATAATATGAAGACCAGATTTCTGGCCGCTGCAGTCGGCGCTTTGCTGCTCGGCCTGTCGCCGCTTCCGGCCATGGCCGCCGGCAAGACCATAGCCGTTTCCTGGAAGACCTTCCAGGAAGAGCGGTGGAAGACCGACGAGGCTGCGATCAAGGCGGTCGTCGAGGCGGCCGGCGACAAGTTCGTCTCCACCGACGCCCAGGGTTCAGCCCAGAAACAGGCTGCTGATATCGAGGGGCTCATCACCCAGAAAGTCGATGTCATTCTCGTCGTCGCCTTCGATTCAGACGCGATCCTGCCGTCCTTCAAGGCCGCAAGCGATGCGGGCGTGAAAATGCTCTCCTATGACGTGCTGGTCGAGGATCCGAACGCCCTCTATGTCACCTTCGACAATGTGGGCGTCGGGCGGCTGATGGCCAAAGTGATCCAGGACGCCAAGCCCGAAGGCAACTATGCCTTCATCAAGGGCGACAAGGGCGATCCGAACGCCACCTTCCTCTTCCAGGGCATCACGGAAGTTCTCAAGGCTGCTCTGGATTCCGGGAAGATCAAGAATGTGTGCGAGACCTTCACGGATGGCTGGAAGCCGGACAATGCCCAGAAGAACATGGAGCAGTGCCTGACCTCGACCGGCAACAAGGTCGATGCCGTGGTGTCTGAAAATGACGGTATGGCCTCGGGCGTGGTCGCGGCCCTCGATGCTCAAGGGCTCGCGGGCTCGGTTCCCGTCTCCGGTCAGGACGGCGACAAGGCGGCGCTCAACCGTGTCGCGCTCGGCACGCAGACCGTCTCCGTGTGGAAGGACTCGCGCGCTTTGGGCAAGGCGGCAGGTGAGGCTGCCGTCGCCATTGCCGGCGGCGCCGATCCCGCTTCGCTGGCGGGCGTGACCAAGTTCAACAGCGGCAAGAAGGGTGTCGAGGTCAACGCCATCCTGCTCACCCCCAATGCGATCACCAAGGACACACTGAACGAGGTGATCGATGCTGGCTGGATCAGCAAGGCGGAAGCCTGTGCCGGCGTCAAAGCTGGCGCGGTGAAGGCCTGCGACTGATCACGATCACGGGATCGCACTGATAAAAATCGGGCGCTCGGATTGCGCCGCCCTGAAAGGCGGCGCAATCATATCTGTGCCGGCTTCGGGGAGGAGACTGGGATAATGTCAGCACCGGCGATCGGATCGCATGATCCCGCCAGCGAGGAAGGCCTGATCCGGCGTTTCCTCAACGCCACAGAACTCGACACGCGCATGCTGGGCATGGTCGGCGCGCTCCTCGTCATCTGGGCGGGCTTCGACATCTACAGCGGCATCCTCAGGCCCGGTGATGGGCTTTTCGGCGGATCCTTCCTGACCCCGCGCAATCTGTGGATCCTGATGGTGCAGACATCCTCGATCGCTGTCATGGCGACCGGCATGGTGCTCATCATCGTGATGCGCCAGATCGACCTGTCGGTGGGGTCGATGCTGAGCTTCATCGCCGTCTCGGTGGGCTACCTGCAGGTCTATGGCCTGGGTCCGGCGCTTGGCGTCGGTCATCCTGCGATCTGGATCATCGCAGTTCTGTTCGCCCTCGTCATGGGCGCGCTGGTCGGCTGCCTCAACGGCGTCCTCATCGCCTATCTGCGAATTCCGTCCTTCATCGTGACCCTCGGCGGCCTCATCGCCTATAGCGGCCTCGCCTGGTGGGTCATCCGGGGTGAGACCGTGGCGCCGATGGACCAGACCTACAAGCTGATCGGCGGCAATGGCCCCCTCGCCTCGATCGGGCCTTTCTGGAGCTGGATCCTGGCTTTCCTGGCCTGCGGCGGCATCGTGGCGGCGATCATCACCGGACGTCAGCAGCGGCGACGGTTCAAATTTCCGCTGCGACCGATCTGGGCCGAGACCGTTATCGGCGTGGTGGGCAGCCTCGTCGCGCTCGGGGCCACCTGGCTCGTGAACTCCTATCCCTGGGCGCCCAAGGTCATCGAGAAATACGCGCTCGAGCACAACATCCCCATTCCCGACGGCGCGCTCGACGCTTCAGGCGACGCCATCTGCCGGGAAGGAGACAAGATCGTACGCTGCGTGAACGGCCTCAGCTTCGAGACCGGTTATGCCATTCCGGTGCTGATCGCCATTTCCGTCGGCTTTCTCATGACATTCCTCGCCATGCGCACGCGCTTCGGCCGCTATGTCTATGCGACCGGCGGCAATCCGGAAGCCGCCGAGCTTGCCGGCGTGAACACCAAACGGCTGACGGTGATGATCTTCACGCTCATGGGCGTGCTGGTCGCCGTCTCTGCCCTCATCTCCACCGCCCGTCTCGACTCCGCCACCAACTCGCTGGGACAATTCAACGAGCTCTACGTCATCGCTGCTGCCGTCATCGGCGGGACATCGCTTGCCGGCGGCATCGGCACGATCTACGGCGCCCTGCTCGGCGCGCTCCTCATGCAGTCGCTGCAATCGGGCATGACGCTGCTCAATTTCGAATCCGCCTACAAGGACATGGTGGTGGGCGCCGTGCTGGTGACGGCCGTCTGGCTCGACCAGGTCTACCGGGCACGCATGAAGTGAGGGAAAGATGAGCGACAACACAGGTTCAAGCGGGCCGACGCCGCTCGTCGAGATGCGCGACATGTCAATCGCCTTCGGCGGCGTCAAGGCGGTCAATCACGCCTCGATCGATCTCTTCCAGGGCGAGGTGGTGGGCCTCCTCGGCCATAACGGCGCCGGCAAGTCGACGCTCATCAAGATCCTGTCGGGCGCCTATAAACGCGATGCCGGCGACATCCTCATCAATGGCGAACCGGTCAAGATCGACAATCCGCGCGACGCCAAGGCGCTCGGCATCGAGACGATCTATCAGACGCTGGCGCTCGCCGACAATGTCGATGCGGCCGCCAACCTCTATCTCGGACGCGAGCTTAGAACCAGGTGGGGCACGCTTGACGACATCGCGATGGAATCGCAATGCCGGCAGGTGATGGGGCGGCTCAATCCGAATTTCCGGCGCTTCAAGGAGCCGGTAAAATCGCTGTCGGGCGGACAGCGCCAATCGGTGGCGATCGCGCGCGCCATCCATTTCAACGCCCGCATCCTCATCATGGATGAGCCGACCGCGGCCCTGGGACCGCAGGAAACCGCCCAGGTGGGCGAACTCATCAAGCAGCTCAAGGCAGAAGGCATCGGCATTTTCCTGATCAGCCACGATATCCACGACGTCTTCGACCTTGCCGACCGTGTCACTGTCATGAAGAACGGCCGCGTGGTCGGCACCGCGCATGTGAGGGATGTCACCAAGGACGAGGTATTGGGCATGATCATCCTGGGCAAATGCCCGCCGGGCGCCATACCGGGCCCGGGGGCCATCAAGGACATCCCTGCCGCGGCTCAGGCCGCGGTCATGGGGCATGCGTAACCAGGCGCCATTGTCCCGGTTCGGGTGGTTTCTTGACTTTCAACCGGCCTTCGGCCATACCCCACGCCAACCAAAGCCGGGCCCTGGGGCTCGAGGAGATTTATTATGGCCAAAGGCAATGTAATCAAGATCAAGCTGCAGTCGACGGCTGACACGGGCTACTTCTACGTCACCAAGAAGAACTCGCGCACCAAGACCGACAAATTCACCTTCAAGAAGTACGATCCGGTGGCGCGCAAGCACGTCGAGTTCAAGGAAACCAAGATCAAGTAATCCTGGTATTCGGTTATTGCATGAAAGGCACTGCCCGCCGGGCGGTGCCTTTTTGATATGATGCGCCCATTCCCCATCCTCGCCTCGAAGGAGATGCGCCATGGCTGCCGCTGAAGACTATCGCACCCAGACTTCCCAGGTTTCCTATCGCCATCAGGCCTTCATCAACGGCAAGTTCACCGCCGCGGCCTCGGGCAAGACCTTCGACTGCATTTCGCCGATCGACGGCAAGGTGCTGACCAAGGTCGCCGAATGCGACAAGGAAGATGTCGACCTTGCGGTGAAGGCGGCGCGCGCGGTTTTCGAAAAGGGCAGCTGGTCGCAGATGGCGCCGATGCAGCGCAAGCGAATCCTGCTCAAATGGGTGGCCCTTGTCGAGAAGCACGCCCAGGAACTCGCCCTGCTCGAGACGCTCGATGTCGGCAAGCCGATCACCCAGGCGCAAGCCGTCGATCTCTCTTCCACGATCAAATGCCTGCAGTGGTATGCCGAGACCGCCGACAAGGTCTATGACGAGCTGGCGCCGGCGCGGCCCGATTCGATTTCGATGATCACCCGCGAGCCGATCGGCGTCGTAGGCTGCGTGGTGCCGTGGAACTTCCCCCTGCTGATGGCGTCATGGAAACTCGGACCGGCTCTGGCCACCGGCAATTCGGTCATCCTCAAGCCGGCCGAGCAGTCGCCACTGACCGCTATCCGCGTCGCCGAGCTCGCCGCCGAAGCGGGCCTCCCCGCCGGTGTCCTCAACGTGCTGCCAGGCTTTGGCGAGACCGCCGGCCAGGCGCTCGGCCGTCACATGGATGTCGACATGATAGCCTTCACCGGCTCGACCGAGGTCGGCAAGTTCTTCCTGCGCTATGCGGGCGAGAGCAATATGAAGCATGTGGCGCTGGAGACCGGCGGCAAGTCGCCCAATATCGTGTTCGGCGATGTCGCCGACATCAACCACGCCGCCGCCGCCGCTGCTGCCGGGGTGTTCTATAATGCAGGCCAGGTCTGCACCGCGGCGACGCGCATCATCGTCCAGGAGAAGATCAAGGACCAGTTCATCGAGCTCGTCGCCAAGCATGCCGACAAATGGCGGCCCAAGGATCCGCTCGATCCCAAGACGTCGATGGGGTCGATGGTCGACGAGGGCCAGATGGAGCGCGTGCTCGGCTATATCGACATCGGCCGCAAGGAAGGCGCCAAGGTGGCGTTCGGCGGCGAGCGGGCCCGGCGCAATACCGGCGGCTTCTATGTTGAGCCGACCATCTTCGATGACGTGAAGAACTCAATGCGCATCGCCCAGGAGGAGATCTTCGGGCCGGTGGTCGCCACCATCACCTTCAAGGACGACGAGGATGCCGTGAAGATCGCCAATGACACGATCTACGGCCTGCAGGCAAGCCTGTGGACGCGCGACATCACGCGTGCCCACAAGGTGGCGCGCAGCCTGCGTGCCGGCACGGTGAACATCAATGCGACCGATGGCGGCGACATCACCGCTCCCTTCGGCGGTTATAAGCAGTCGGGCATGGGGCGCGACAAGTCGCTGCATGCCTTGGAAAAATATCAGCAGATCAAGCACACTTTCATCCAGCTCTAGTCTGGCTGGATAGGGCGCCGGCCCGGATGCGTAAGATCGAGGAGGCCACTCGATGCGCTTCCGGACCGGCTGTAGCCCCTTGTTTCAGGAGATGCGGCGGACCTGACCCGCGGGGCGTTCCTGGCCTTGCGGCCCTTATATGTGCAGCTGGTGCGTCTTCATATGGCGCACCGAAATCGCATCAAGTTTTAATTGAATTTCAGGCTTCAGGGGAAGCCCGAACCGGGCCTAACCTGTGCAGAATTGTTACAATTAGTAAATGGTTAAGGTAAAGAGCACGCCTTTACCTTGCGTCACTCAACGCCTGCGGGTATTTCCTCTCCCTCTCCTCTGACAGCCAGCCCGAGAAGCTTGATCTTGCGGTGCAGGGCCGACCGCTCCATGCCCACAAATTGAGCCGTGCGGGAGATATTGCCGCCAAAGCGCGAAAGCTGAGCCGCAACATAATCGCGCTCGAAGGCCTCGCGGGCTTCGCGCAACGGCAGGGCCAGAAGATGCTCGCCGCCGAACCCTGAAGCGGCGGGCGACAGGCCGGCGCCCACCTCCGCCGGGAGCATGGCGGCGGTAATTTCGCTGCCCGGTTCACCGCCGGCCAGGATCATCACCCGTTCAACATTGTTGCGCAATTGCCGCACATTGCCGGGCCAGTCCTGGGTCTGCAACGTGGCGACCGCGTCGGTTGCGAGCTTGCGTTGCGGCTGACCAGAGCTCAGCGAATAGAGCCTGCCGAAATATTCGATGAGCTCCGGGATATCCTCGCGGCGCTCGGCCAGCGAGGGCACGCGCACCGGCACGACGCTCAGGCGATGATAGAGATCCTCGCGGAAGCGTCCCTCGCCGATGAGCGTCGCCAGATCGCGCGCGGTCGAAGAGACGATGCGCACATCGACCTTGACCTTCTTGCCCCCCCCTACCCGCTGGAAGGTCTGCTCGACCAGGACGCGCAGCACCTTGCCCTGGGTCTCCATGGGCATGTCGGCAATCTCGTCGAGATAGAGCGTGCCGCCATGGGCCTCTTCGAGGGCGCCGACGCGCTGCGTCGCGCCCGATCCGTCCTCGATGCCGAAGAGTTCCTCCTCCATGCGCTCTGGCGCCATCGTCGCGGCGCTCAGGATCACGAAGGGGCCGTTATTGCGCTGCGACATCTCGTGGAGTGTCCGGGCCGCCAGTTCCTTGCCCGCTCCCATCTGTCCGGTGATGAGGATGCGGCTGTTGGAAGGTGCTATCTTCTTCAGCGTCTGGCGCAGCTGCCTGATCGCCATGGACGAGCCCAGCAATTCGACATCGGCGCCGGCGCGGCCCTTCAGCGCTTCGTTCTCGCGCCTGAGGCGCGAAGCTTCGAGGGCGCGGCCGACGACGAGGATGAGCCGGTCGGCATTGAACGGTTTCTCGATATAGTCATAGGCGCCGCGCTTGATGGCCGACACGGCCGTCTCGATATTGCCGTGGCCGGAAATGATGACGACCGGCAGTTCCGGATGACGCTCGCGG
Source organism: Taklimakanibacter lacteus (assembly GCA_003576695.1). Classification (GTDB taxonomy): domain Bacteria; phylum Pseudomonadota; class Alphaproteobacteria; order Rhizobiales; family Aestuariivirgaceae; genus Taklimakanibacter; species Taklimakanibacter lacteus. The sequence continues at coordinate 179,860 of QOZQ01000010.1, read as the reverse complement.
ATGACGGTCATCAGGTCGAGCCCGTCGAGCTTCGAATCCTGCAGCCAGATATCAAGCACGATGAGCGACGGCCGCCGGTCGGCCATTGCGGCAAGAGCCGCATCGCTGTTGCGCGCCAGCCGCGTCTCATAGCCCTCGTCCTGGAGGATGCCCGAAATGAGCTCACGGATGTCGGCTTCATCATCGACGATGAGAATATCGGCTGCCATATCAAAACTACCCCATTCGACGGCCCACCCGGATCGCTGCCGATCCACGCGGGCCAAGACTCAATTGACAAATTCCGGATCGGCTACCGCCACCTGCTCTTCGGGCAGCGGCATGAAGCTCAGCGTAACGCGGGCGCCGCGCCCGCCGTCGAAGTCCGCCGGCGCGTCATCGAGGACGACACGGCCCTGATGCTCCTCCATGATGCGCTTGACGATGGCGAGACCGAGACCGGTTCCCTTGGCCCTGGTGGTCATATAGGGCTCGGTCAGGCGATGCCGGTTTTCCTTCGGCAGGCCGATGCCGTTGTCGGTCACGCTGACGAAGGGGGCCTGGTGATCGAGGCCGGCCTCGACCAGGATGTGCCCTTTCACAGCCTGGTCCTCGTGCTGGCGCGCCTCGATCGCCTCGCGGGCATTCTTGACGAGGTTGGTGACGGCCTGGGTGATCAGGCGGCGGTCGAAGGGGAAGGCCATGCGCTCGTCGGAGACACGTACCTCGATCTCGAGCTCGCCGGCGCTCACCCGCTGCAGGATCGTCGCCTCGCGCACCACCGCCGCCAGGTCCTGCATTTCGAGGCTGGCGCTCGGCATGCGGGCGAAAGCGGAGAACTCATCGACCATGCGGCCGATGTCACCGACCTGGCGGATGATCGTGTCGGTGCACTGCTCGAAGACCTGCTTGTCGGTCTGGATCTCGCGGCCATATTTGCGCTTCAGGCGCTCGGCCGAGAGCTGGATCGGGGTCAGCGGATTCTTGATCTCATGCGCGATGCGCCGCGCAATGTCGGCCCAGGCCGAATTGCGCTGCGCCGTCACCAGCTCGGAGATATCGTCGAAGGTGACGACATAGCCATGATCGTCGCTGTCGGCGGCCTCGGTGGTGACCCGGACGACGAAATTGCGCTCCTGGGTGCCGACCCGCATATTCACCTGGCCTTCGGCCCAGCCGGAAACGCGCGAGGCCGCCTGCTCGAAGACGACGGAGAAGGCGGGCAGCACTTCGGCAAGGCTGCGGCCGAGAAGCTCCTGCTCCGACATGCCGGTGAGCGTGAAAGCGGACGGGTTGACGAGCGAGATGATCCCGTCCGGCTCGACGCCGATGACGCCCGCGGTCACGCCCGACAGCATCGCCTCGGTGAAGCGGCGGCGCTCGTCGAGCTGGTGATTGGCGGTCATCAGCTCGTTGCGCTGCTCTTTCAGCTGATAGGTCATTCGGTTGAAGGCGCGCGCCAGGGTCTGCAGGTCACCCGGTCCCTGGACTTCGGTGACCTTGGCATCGAGGTCGCCGGCGGAAACCCGCCGCGCCGCATTGAGCAGGCTTACCACCGGCGCCACGATGCGGTCGGCGAACCACAGGCCGAGCCAGATGGCGGCGAGCAGGAAGATCAGCGACACGCCGGCATACATGAGGGCGAAGGTGATCTGCACGCCCGAGCGCTGCTCGAGCAGCTGGTCGTATTCGGCCTTGGCGGCACGCGTCTCGTCGAGCTGATCGATGACCGATGGATTGATCGCGCGATAGACATAGAGATATTCGGAAGGATAGTTGGTCAGCTTGATCAGGGCACGGATGATATTTCCACCCTCGCCCGGCGGTATGACCACGAGCTCGCCCTTGTCGGCGCGCTCGATCGCCTCGGGCGTCGGGGCGCGGAAGACGATCTTGTTGTTCAGGGTGATGTTGGCGTCGATCCGCTTGGCGTTGGTGTCGAACACGAAAGCGCCGACGAGGCCGCGCAAGGCGGCGTGGCGGGCGACGCGGCGCACGAAATCCGGCCGGTCGGTGTCGAAGAGAAGCCTCTGGTTGTTGAGGTCGGCGGCGATCGACGCGATGTCGCCGCGCGCCGTCTCGCCGTGATCGCGCATATAGGCCTCGGCAACGGTCACGGCGGAATCGACGATCGAGCGCGTGCGCTCGGAGAACCAGGCGTCGAGACCGCGATTGAGGGTGACGGCGGCAAAGGCGGCGACGATCAGGGCCGGCAGGGCGGCGATCAGGCTGAACAGCGACACCAGCCTGATATGGAGGCCGGCGCCCGCCGTGCCCCGACGCTTGGAGGCAATGAGCGCCCAGAACTGCCACAGGATCATTCCGACCATCAGCAGGACCAGAACGAGATTGCCGCCCAGGAGCCAGGTGATGATGTCGGGGGTGGGCTTGATCGGCGACAGGCCGGTCAGGATCGTATAGGTCGCAAGGCCGGCCAGGATGGACAGGCAGACAACGACAATCCCGACAATTCCGGGAAGGCGGGAAAGACGTGAATGATGGTCTGGATTGACGTCGGTCAGGGCCATGATCTCCCGGCGCCTTAAAAGCACTGTGGCAAGGAATCAACAACTATCGTGGCCAATTTGCGACAGTAGAAAAATATCGTTATATTTCAATTTATTAACCCCCTGGACCGATCATCCAGAGGCAGCTGATGCCGGTATTTGGCGCCTTCAGAGCCCGCGTACCACTTGGATACCGTAGGTGCGGATCTTGGTCCGCAGCGTATTGCGGTTCAGCCCCAGAAGCTCCGCCGCCTTGATCTGGTTACCCTTGGTCGCGGCCAGCGCGGCACGGATCAAGGGCGGCTCAACATTGGCGAGGATGCGGTGGTAGAGGCCGGGCGGTGGCAGGCCGTCGCTGAAGCTCGCGAACTGCCGGGCCAGGTGGTTTTCCAGGTAGCCGCTCAGGCCGCCGGTATCGTCGGTCTGCTCCGGATTGGTCGATGACGCCACGGAGGCCAGCTCGCGATCGATCGTCTCGGCCGACACGGTCTCTTCGGGATGGAGCGCCGCGATACGGCGGATCAGGTTCTCGAGCTCGCGCACATTGCCAGGCCAGCGATGCGCCTGCAAACGCTCCACCGACTGCGCCGGCATGATCTTGCGCGGCAGGCCCTCGCGCTCGGCTTGCGCCAGGAAATGGCGAACGAGATCGGGAATGTCGTCGATCCTCTCGCGCAAAGGCGGCAGGCGGATCGGCACGACATTGAGCCGGAAGAACAGGTCCTCGCGGAACTGGCCCTGGTCGATCAGGCGGCGCAGGTTGCGGTGCGTGGCGGCGATGATGCGGACATTGGTCTTGATCGGCTGAGTGCCGCCAACTGTCGTATATTCGCCCTGCTGCAGGACGCGCAAGAGACGTGTCTGCGCCTCGAACGGCATGTCGCCGATCTCGTCGAGGAACAAGGTGCCGCTTTCCGCCTGCTCGAAGCGGCCGGCCATGCGGCTGGTGGCGCCGGTGAAGGCCCCCTTCTCATGACCGAACAGCTCCGATTCGATGAGCTCGCGCGGGATCGCCGCCATGTTGATGGCGACGAAGGGGCCGCGGCGGCGCTTGCCGTAGTCATGCACGGCGCGTGCGACAAGCTCCTTGCCGGTGCCCGATTCACCCTCGATCATGACGGTGAGATCCGTCTGGGTGAGCCTGGCGATGACGCGGTAGATTTCCTGCATGATCGGCGAGCGGCCGATGATGGGGAGATTCTCGGCCGGCGTGTTGGGCGGGGTGACCGGACGGACCTCGAGATGCTGGGCGGCGCGCCCGACCATCGATACGAGTGCTGTGAGATCGAAAGGCTTCGGCAGATAGTCATAGGCGCCGCGCTCAGCCGCGGCGATCGCGGTCATGATCGTGTTCTTGGCGCTCATGACGATGACCGGCAGGGACGGCCTCAGCTTCTTGATGCGCGGCAGGACATCGAAGGCGTTTTCGTCGGGAAGCACGACATCGGTGACGATCACGTCGCCCGCCCCTTCGGTCACCCAGCGCCACAGGCCGGCGGCGGTGCCAGTCGAGCGCACCGCATAGCCGGCGCGCGAGAGCGCCTGCGACACCACGGTGCGGATAGCGCTGTCATCATCGGCGATGAGAACGGTCTTGGCCTTCATGACTTCACTTCTTCCATTGCAGGCTGTTGAGGGACGCGCAGCATTGGCAGCAGCACGCGAAAGGCGGTGCCGCGCTCGAGCGGCTCACATTCGATGATCCCGCCATGGTCGCGCACGATCTTGGCCACCAGAGCGAGACCCAGACCGCGCCCGCCGGGCTTGGTGGTGATGAAGGGATCGAAAAGATGCGGCCTGAGATCGGCCGGAACGCCCGGCCCCGTATCCCTCACGCATACTTCGAGCGGCAAGGTCACGCGTTCGCCTGACGCCGCGATCGACAGTCTGACGCCCGGGCGGAAAGCGGTGGTGAGCTGGATCTCGCCGCCCGAGCCGTCGGCTTCGATCGCCTCGACGGCGTTCTTCACCAGATTGATGAAGACCTGGATGAGCTGGTTGCGGCTGCCCATCACCGGCGGCAAGGACGGGTCATATTCCTCGCGGATCGGGATCGGCTGCGCCATGCCGGCAATGGCGAGCGCCTTCACCCGCTCCAGCACCGCATGGATATTGACCGGCTCACGCTCCGGCGGGCGCTCGTCGGAGAATACTTCCATGCGATCGACGAGATCGCGGATGCGGTCGGTTTCCTCGCAGATGAGGCGGGCCAGGGGACGGTCCTCGCCCGACAGGGTCGGTTCGATGAGCTGGGCGGCGCCCCTGATGCCGGCGAGCGGGTTCTTGATCTCGTGCGCCAGCATCGCGGCCATGCCTGAGACCGAGCGCGCCGCATTGCGGTGGGTGAGCTGGCGGTCGATCTTGTGCGCCATCGAGCGCTCGAGCAGCATCACGATCACGAAATGCGGCTGCTCATGCACGAGAGCGGCCTGCAGATCGACATTGCGCTCGCTGCCGAAACGGGGCGTGCCGGCGCTGATCGAATATTCGTTGACCACGCCGCCCGAATGACGCGCCTCGGCAATGGCGTTGAGGGCCGGACTCGCCAGCGGCATGAGATCGGCGAAGCTCGAGCGCAGGAGGGTCGCCTTGCCGGCCTGGAAGAAATCCTCGGCCGCCGAATTGGCGAGATGGATATGGTCCTTGTCGTCGAGCACCAGCAGCGGATTGGGCAACGCGTCGATCAGGACACCCATGTCGGGTGACGTCCCGGTCTCGTTGGCACGTGCGAAATTCACGCGGCCCTCTTCTCTGCGTCCTGCAGCGTCGCATAGAGATCGCGCAAGGTGAGGCGCACATTGTCGTTGTCGCTCTCGCCCAGGAGCTTACGCCGCCACGATGCGGCAGCTTCGGGCGTGAGACGGTTCTCTTCCAGCTTGCGGTCGATCACCCAGCCCAGATGCTTGCGGGCGATGCGATTGCCATGGTCATGGCCATAGAGCGAGAGGATCGACTGGTGCTGCCGATCGATGAGCTCGGCTTCGCCCGCGAGGTCAGGTGCCGTCATGCCGCTGCCCGGATCGAGCCGTTCGGCAAGCACGCCCGGCCACCAGGGCCTGCCATAGCTGCCGCGTCCGACCATGACGCCATCGGCGCCCGAGTCAGCCAGTATGCCCTTGATGTCGGCACTCGTCGTCACATCGCCATTGGCGATCAGCGGTATCGTCTTGAGCGCTTTCTTCACCGCGGCAATGGCGTTCCAGTTCGCCTTTCCCTTGTAGAACTGGCAGCGGGTGCGTCCATGCACGGTCACCATGCGGACGCCGGCCTCTTCGGCGCGGCGCGCCAACTCCGGCGCGTTCATCATGCGGTCGTCCCAGCCGAGCCGCATCTTGAGCGTGACCGGCACGTTGCACGCCGTGACCGTCGCGTCGATGAGCGTCAAAGCGTGATCGAGGTCGCGCATCAGTGCCGAGCCCGAGTAACCGCCCGTCACCTGGCGCGCGGGGCAGCCCATATTGATGTCGATGATGTCGGCGCCGAGGCTTTCCGCCATGCGCGCCCCTTCCGCCATCCATCGCGCCTCGCGTCCGGCCAGTTGCACGGCGAAGAGCGAGCCCTTGAGTGGGCGCTCGGCACGGCGGACCATGTCGGCGCGGTCCTCAACAAGTTCCCGGCTCGCCACCATCTCGGTGACCACAAGGCCCGCATGGCATGAATCGGCAATCTCTCGGAACGGGCGGTCGCTCACCCCCGACATGGGCGCCAGGAGAACCCTGTTGCGCAATCTGATATGGCCAATCGATATGCTCATTAATTAGGCATGTTATATTGCTGTATGTTTTTTATGCAGTTTAGTGAGCTGGATAGCCGCGTCAAGACGACTTGCTCAGACCAATTGCCGCTGTTAGAGGGCATGCCCATGAAGATTGGCGCAGTGGTCGTAGCCGCCGGGACCGGCAGCCGGGCCGGGGGCGAAAAACCAAAACAATATCAATCTATTGGTGGTCGCCCGGTGGTCTGGTGGGCGCTCAAGTCCTTTTGCGACCATCCACTCGTCTCACATATACAGCCGGTCATCGGGGCAAGCCAGGAAACTCTGTTCGCGCAGGCCGCGGCCGGACTGGCGGTCGAACCGCCCATCACCGGGGGCGCCACCCGCCAGGAATCCTGCCGTCTGGGCCTTGAAGCGCTGGCGAAGCATGATCTTACCCATGTTCTCATCCATGACGCCGCCCGCCCCTTCATATCGGCCGATCTTATCAGTCGTGTGATTGCGGGGCTGAAAGAGCACCAGGGCGTCGTGCCGGGCATCGCCGTCGCCGACACGATCAAGAAAGCCCCGCAAGGCACGATCGAGCGCACCATCGACAGGAGCGGCCTGTGGGTGGTGCAGACGCCGCAGGGCTTCGCCTTTGCCGCGATTCGCGCTGCCCATGAGCAGGCGCGCCAGTCGGGCCAGGCCAATCTCACTGATGATGCCGCCGTCGCAGAGCTCGCCGGGGTTACGGTGGCCGTGGTTCCGGGCGGGCCTGAGAATCGCAAGATGACCACCTTCGACGATCTTGCCGAAGCGAATCGCTCTTTCAGCAAGTCGCTCAACGCGCTTGCCGACATCCGCACCGGCATGGGCGTCGACATCCATCCCTTTGCGGAAGGCAATCATGTCATGCTGTGCGGTGTTGAGATCGCGCATACGCACAGGCTTGCCGGCCATTCCGACGCGGATGCCGCCCTTCATGCCCTGACCGATGCGATACTGGGCGCCTTGGGCGAAGGCGACATCGGCACTTTCTTCCCGCCCAACGATCCCCAATGGAAAGGCGCCGCCTCGTCGATTTTCCTGGCCAAGGCCGTATCGCTGGTCGCCGAGCGTGGCGGCAAGGTCGGAAATGCCGATATCGCCATCCTCGCCGAAGCGCCGCGCATCGCGCCGCATCTGCCCGCCATGAAGGCGAAGCTCAGCGCGCTGCTTGGCATCGGCGAAGACAGGATCGCCATCAAGGCGACGACGACCGAGAAACTGGGCTTTGTCGGGCGCGGCGAAGGCATCACCGCTTTCGCCACTGTGATCGTCAGGCTGCCGGGATAGACCTCATGTTCGATGCCGCCCTCCTCCATCGTGCCGAACAGCTGCTGGCCCTGCTGCGCCGCCGCGGCCTCAAGCTCGCCACGGCGGAAAGCTGCACCGGCGGGCTTATCGCCGGCCTCCTCACCGAAATCGCCGGCTCATCCGACGTCGTCGAACGCGGGTTCGTCGTCTACTCGAACGAGGCCAAGATCAGCCTGCTCCGCGTACCAGCCAGCGTCATCGAGCTGCATGGCGCGGTGAGCGAGGCTTGCGCCAGGGCCATGGCCGAAGGCGCGCTCAAGCACTCCAATGCCGATATCGCGGTCTCGGTCACCGGCATTGCCGGCCCCGGCGGTGGATCGCCCGAGAAGCCGGTAGGACTCGTGCATTTGAGCTGCGCCTCAACCGGCGGCGAAACCAATCATCGCCGATTCATTTTTGTGAAGGCAGATCGCAGTGAAGTTCGCCTGCGCTCGGTCGCAGCGGCACTGGATTTCATCGAATCTCAACTTGGCACGGCCTCACGGCTGGCTTGAGTTCGTCGAATTCGCTCCCCTCGTTGGCCTCACCTTTGCCACGCGCGTTTGGCACGCTGAGTGCACCAACAACATCCGGATCCCCACCCGTGAAATCTGGACAAGGCCACCACTTGATGCTTGTTGCGATAGTGCTTTGTTTGTTGACGGCTTGTGGCTTCCCCGCCCCTGACCCGACGATCTATAGCCTGACCAGCGAAATCAGAGACGACGCGACCGGGTCTTCCTTGCGCTTGTGGCGCTATTCAGAAAGCATGCTCGATCCGGCGGGCTACTTTCTCGAAGTGGCCGACAGCAATCAACCTGCCAAGCCCAATGTCGGCCGATCCATTATTTGGCTTGACGGGACGGATGCGCTACCGACCCTCAAATTGGAAGCCAGTTGCTACGTTCTCACCGTCACATGGGTCAAGCACCCCGTTCGCTTCGAGCAGAGGAACTGGTTGCTGTTCATGCTCTTTGGTAGCGGCGTGGGTCTGAAGCCCGGCGATAGCTGGAACGAACCGATTGCTGGAAAGTCGGTCTGCTTCAGATTCGAGAAACTAACGAAAGACGCGACAGTTCTTCAGCCATGAGCCGGCAATCGAGTTCGCCCATGGAGCTCCCTCGCCCGCTCTTCGAAGGCGTTGTTGATCTTGCGCACCATGTAATCGAACATGCCGGACATGAAGAACTGCAACGAGCGGCTCTTCGCCTTGTAGTCGACCTGGAACTCGACCGTAGCACCGCCGGACTTGCGGTCACTGAAGCGCCATTCGGCATTGACATGCTCGAACAGGCCGCCTTCAGAGCGTGACGACACGGTGAGCTTCGGCTGGTCGGCAAGGACATCGCTCACGAAAGTCTCGTCGATATGGAGCTTCTTGTAGCGCACCCGCAATTCGCCCTTGAAACGCTCTGTTCCCTCGCTCACGCGCTCGCGGTCGAATGTGCGGGAGCTTTCGACCAGCGGCAGGAAATCCTTGTAAGTGTCAACATCCGCCGCAATGGCGAACAGTTCCGCGGCCTTGTAGGGCATCTCGCGGGTGACGTTGAATTTCGGCATTTATTCGGGCTTGGCCTTGGCCGCCCTGGCGGCGCGCAATCTCGCGAAATCATCGCCGGCATGGTGCGAGGAGCGCGTCAGCGGGCTCGCGGCCACCATCAGGAAGCCCTTGGCATAGGCGATGGTCTCATAGGACTTGAACTCGTCGGGCGGCACGAAGCGGTCGATCGCGGCATGCTTGCGCGAGGGCTGCAGATACTGGCCGATGGTAATGAAATCGATATCGGCCGAGCGCATGTCGTCCATGACCTGCAGCACCTGGTCGCGGGTCTCGCCCAGCCCCACCATGATGCCCGATTTGGTGAACATCTGCGGGTCCAGCTCCTTCACCCGCTGCAGCAGCCGCAGCGAATGGAAATAGCGGGCACCCGGGCGGATGCGCAGATAGAGCGAGGGCACCGTCTCCAGATTGTGATTGAAGACATCGGGACGGGCCTCGACGACCTGCTCGAGCGCGCCTTCCTTGCGCAGGAAATCGGGGGTGAGGACCTCGATGGTGGTCGACGGCGACTGCTGCCTGACCGCGCGGATGACCTGGGCAAAATGATCGGCGCCGCCATCGGCAAGGTCGTCACGGTCGACCGAGGTGATGACCGCATGGGACAGGCCCATGCGGGCGATCGCGTCGGCAACCTTTTCGGGCTCGGCCCTGTCGAGCGCCTCGGGCAACCCGGTCTTCACATTGCAGAAAGCACAGGCGCGCGTGCAGGTGTCGCCCATGATCATGAAGGTCGCGTGCTTCTTCGACCAGCATTCCCCGATATTGGGGCAGCCCGCCTCCTCACATACGGTGACGAGGCGGTTCTCGCGTACGATCGCCCTGGTTTCGTTATAGACCGCCGAGCCCGGCGCCTTGACCCTGATCCAGTCCGGCTTGCGCAGGATCGGCGTGTCAGGCTTGTGCGCCTTCTCAGGATGGCGCGGCCGGGCTTTCAGCGTGTCGAGAACGGTAACCATGGGAACTCTAAATCAGGCGCTCCGACCACGGAACATCTTGAGGACGGCAAGGAGAAGCACCGCGCCCACCACCGCGACCAGCAGATTGCCCCAGAACCAGCCCTGGAAGATCTCGCCCAGATGGATGCCGAGCGCATTGGCCAGGAAGGCACCGATATAGGCGCCGATGATGCCGACAATGATGTTCATCAGAACGCCCATGTCGCTCTTCGTCACCTTTTCGGCGATCCACCCGGCGATGCCGCCGATCAGCAAGGTGCCGATCCAGCCGACGCCACCACCAAGATCCATGAGAGTTTGCGGTTCCATAATAGCTGCCTCCTGCTTTCTGAACTATGCGATGAAACGCGCCAGCAAGACCACGATGATGGCGCCGATCGTGGCGGTCACGATATCGCGCACGATCTCATTGCCGATGCCGAGATTGATGCCCGCCTTGCTCAAGAGAAAGCTGCCGACGAAGGAGCCGATCACGCCGCTGATCAGGTAGCGGACCAGGCCCGAGCCCCCGACCACGAAACTGGCAAGCCAGCCGGCCACCAGGCCGATCACCAGGGCAATGACGATATTTCGGGCATCCATGATTTTATCCCCATCAGCGGCTGGGCTTTCCCAACATATGGCTTAAGCCCAGTCTAGCATCAAGACCATTTGCGGCAAACGACAGGCTGGTCTATTGACCCCGCCAACATGACAATTGCCGCACGACATATACCGAAAGTGGGCCTGGTCAGCCTCGGCTGCCCCAAGGCCCTGGTCGATTCCGAACGCATCCTCACCCAGCTGCGGGCCGAGGGCTATATGATCTCGCCGGGCTACGACGCCGCCGACGTGGTTATCGTAAATACCTGCGGATTCCTTGATTCCGCCAAGGCCGAATCGCTGGCCGCCATTGGCGAGGCGGTGAGCGAGAATGGCCGGGTCATCGTCACCGGCTGCATGGGGGTCGAGGCCGATACGATCCGCGCCGCCCACCCCGCCGTCCTCGCCGTCACCGGGCCCCATCAGTATGAGGCGGTCGTGTCCGCCGTGCATGACGCCGTGCCCCCGGCGCATGACGCCAAATTCGATCTCATCCCGCCGCAAGGCTTGCGGCTGACGCCGCGTCACTACGCTTATGTCAAGATTTCGGAAGGCTGCAACAACCGCTGCACCTTCTGCATCATTCCCTCGCTGCGTGGTGATCTCGTCAGCCGGCCCGCCGCTTCGATCCTCTATGAGGCGGAGCGGCTGGTCAAAGCCGGCGTCAAGGAACTGCTCGTCATCTCGCAGGACACGAGCGCTTATGGCATCGATCTTAAATTCGCCGAGAGCAAGTATCGCGGCCGCGAGGTTCGGGCGAAATTCGCCGATCTCGTCAAGGAACTCGGCCAGTTCGATGCCTGGGTCAGGCTGCACTATGTCTATCCCTATCCGCATGTGGATGAGGTGATCCCGCTGATGGCGGAGGGAAAGATCCTTCCCTATCTCGATATCCCCTTCCAGCATGCAGCCCCCAATGTGCTGAAAGCCATGCGCCGCCCCGCGAACCAGGAAAAGGTGCTCGACCGGCTCAAGGCCTGGCGCAAGATCTGCCCCGACATCGCTATCCGCTCGAGCTTCATCGTCGGTTTCCCGGGCGAAACGGAAGCGGATTTTGCCTATCTCCTCGACTGGATGAAGGAAGCCCGGCTCGAGCGTGTCGGCTGCTTCAAATATGAGCCGGTCGCCGGCGCCACGGCGAACGACATCGGCGCCGCCCCGGTTCCCGATGAAGTCAAGGAGGAGCGCTGGCACCGGCTGATGCAGACCCAGCAGGAGATCAGCGCCGATATCTTCGCCAGGAAGGTCGGGCGCGAGATCGACGTCCTCATCGATGAGATCGATGAGGAGAATGAGGAAGCGGTCGGCCGTTCCCCCTGGGATGCGCCCGAGATCGACGGCAATGTATTCCTGCCCGGCGAGACAGGCCTCAAGCCCGGCGATATGATCCGTACACGGATCGTCGAGGCGGAGGAGTATGACCTGATCGGCGAGAAGATCGGCTGACGAATGGGGCGTCACGCGCTGCGTTTCGGCGCCCACCTTCTTGTCTCACTCGCTCTCTCGGTCTTCCTCTACTTCCTCGCCGCTCTCGGATTTGCGCTCTTCCCCGCTGCCGGCCGGTCGCAGCAGGCCGATGGCGAGCCTTCTGTCTATGTCTGCACCTCGCTTGCCCATGCCGACATCCTCATGCCGAGCCGGGATCCGCTCATCGACTGGAGCACTCTCTTCCCGGCCGTCGTTCCGCCAGGCCTGCCCTCCGAGGCCTATCTCGCTGTCGGCTGGGGCGATCTGCGGTTCTTTCGCGAGACTCCGACCTGGGGCGATGTCAGATTGTCCGTGGCGCTTGCCGCCCTGGTGGGCCTCAATGACACGGCGCTGAGGGTGATGGCCGTCAATCCGCCCGTCAATGATCCGGAGTGTCTGCCGCTGCGCATCGACCGTGCCGGAAGACAGGCCCTGATCGACCATATCCGTTTCAGCCTCTCTACCGAAGCCCTACACCCGCCGGTGGCCCAGTCTGGCCTCGAAGCCTATTATCTCGCCAAAGGACGCTACTCGCCGCTGCGTACCTGCAACCAATGGGCGGCAGATGCCCTTGCGGCTGCCGGCCTGCCTCATGCCCGCTTCGCGCCTTTCAGCTTCAGCGTCACCTGGCCGCTAAAGCGACATCAATCGCTTCCCGGAAGATCCTGACACCTTTTGAAATCTCTTCGTCCGAGATGGTGAGCGGCGGCGCGATGCGGAAGACGCTGCCCATGGTCGGCATCTTCACGATATTGGTGCTGAGGCCCCGGCGCATCGCCTCCTCGCCGATCCGGCTGCCAAGCTCGAAGGCCGGTTGCTTGCCCTTCCGCTCACTCACGATCTCCATGCCGATGAGAAGGCCACGGCCACGGACATCGCCGATGCAATCATAGCGCTGCTGCAGCGCCAGCAGTTCCTGGCGCAGCCTGTCGCCGGCGCGGCGCGCTTTGTCGACCAGCTTCTCGTCCTCGACCACATCGAGCACCGTCAATCCGACAGCGGCCGTCAGCGGGTCGGAGACATGCGTCGTGTAGAAGAGATAGCCGCGCTCATGCGCTTTCTCCTCGATCTCGGCCGTGGTCATCATCGCCGCCAGCGGCAGGCCGGCGCCCAGCGTCTTGGACAAGGTCAATATGTCAGGCGTCACGCCGTCGCGCTCAAAGGCGAACATGGCGCCGGTGCGCCCGATGCCGGTCTGCGCCTCATCGAGGATGAGCAGCATTTCCCGCTCAGCGCATTTGCGCTTGAGGGCGGCAAGATAGCCCGGCGGCAGGTCGAGCACGCCGCCGACCGACAAGATAGGCTCGGCGATGAAGGCGGCGAGATTGCCGGTCGACTGGCTGTCGATGAGCGCGAAGGCATCGTCGAGCTCGGTCTGCCAGTCGAGTGTCCCGTCCTTATGGGTGAAGCGCGGGCGGTAGGCATTGGGGGCCGGAATCGCGAAGGACCCGACCGCGGCCGGCCCATAGCCCTTGCGGCCCGCGCTGAAGGTCGCCGACACGGCGGCACCCGTCATGCCATGCCAGCTCTTGGAGAAAGCGACGACCTCATGCTTGCCGGTGACGAGTTTCGCCAGGCGTATCGCCGCCTCGTTCACCTCGGCTCCCGTCGACAGAAGGATGACCTTGTCGAGACCCGGCGCCAGTTTCGCCAGCCGCTGCGCCAGATTGACCACGGGGCGGGACAGCATGCCGCTGAACAGATGATCGAGCTCGGCGATCTGCGCCTGGACGGTCGCCACGATCCGCGGATGGGAATGCCCCAGGATGGCGCTCATCTGGCCGGAGGTGAAATCGAGGATCGCGCGGCCATCGGCATCGTAGACATAGCTTCCCCGGGCGCGCTCGATGATCAGCTTCTCGAAGCTTCCGCCATAGCGCAACAGATGCCGGCGCGCGGAAGCCCAGAAGGCCGGATCATCGTTCTTCGACATCAAAGGCTCCTTCAGCGTTACACCGGAACGAAAATATAGGCCGCGCCCGCCGCGACAAAACCGAGAACCGTGCCTGCCGCAACGATCAGGCCGATACGCGACCCGCCGACATAGGCGGCATAGACATTCTTCGCGACCGTATTCACGCCGACAGCCGTCAGGATCGCCAGACCCGGTCCCGACGCCGCATCGGCCTGCGCTGCCTTCGCCATCGACAGAGTGATCGCGTCCACATCGGCCAGGCCCGAAATGGCGGCAAGACCGATGAGTCCCGCCTCGCCGAAGAAATGCCGGGCCGCGACCGCGAGCAGCATGACGGCCGTCAGGATGAGTCCGAAGCGCAGGACCTCGGCCAGCTTGAACGGATTCTGCAGCTTGAAATCGGTGCGGCTCTCCTTCTTGCCGTCGGGCGCGCGGCCAATGAGCCACCAGGCAAGGATTGCCATCGCCAGCGCGCCGGCGATCAAGGCCGGTGCCAGGGAAGCCGCCAGGGCGAGATTGATCACCGCCACCACCACCAGCACCCTGAGCAGCATGATGGCGCTGGCCAGGGTCACACTGCCCGCCAGAAGCGGAATGCGGGCCGGGTTGTCGCGGGCCAGCCGCGCGAGCGTCAAGGTCACGGCGGTCGAGGCGACCAGCCCGCCTGCCCCGGCGGCCATGATCGTCCCGCGCTCGGGTCCTGCGATCCTGATCGCCGCATAACCGGCGAAGGAAACTGCCGCGATCAGGATCGTCATCAGCCAGAGCTCATAGGGATTGATCGCGCCATAAGGATCGACGGCGCGATGCGGCAGCAAGGGCAGAGCGATGAAGGTCATCGCCGCCAGCACCAGCCCGGCGCGCAATTCGGGCCAGGTGATGCGGGCGAGCCAGCCATGCAGTTGCGCCTTGATGGCCAACAGCACGGCCGCGGCCACTCCGGCGCCCGCGGCCACCGCCGGATCGCCCAGGACCGCGAAAGCGCCCAGCATGAAAGTGAGCATGACGGCGACGACGCTGGTGGCGCTGAAATCATCCTCGCTCTTGCCTTCGCGCCAGAAGAAGGCGGCAAGCGCTCCGCTCACCACCACGAATCCCGAAGCCAGAAGCAGGAAGTTCTGGTCCCGGGTGAGGGCGCCGAAGATGCCGCCGAGCAGCGCGATGAGCGAGAAGGTCCGCAAGCCCGCGGTGCGCTGTCCCTCCTTCTCGTCCCGGTCCTTCCAGCCGCGCTCGAGGCCGATCAGGAAGCCGATGGCGAGCGCCAGTCCCAGGCGCAGGAAAAGGTCTTCGCGTTCCATCACTTACAGCGGGATATTGTCATGCTTCTTCCAGGGATTCTGCAGCTCCTTGTTGCGCAGCATATTGAGCGCGCGGGCGACGCGCTTGCGGGTCGAATGCGGCATGATCACCTCATCCAGGAAGCCGCGCTCGGCCGAGACGAAGGGGTTGGCGAAACGCGTCTCATACTCCTTGACCCTGGCCTTGATGCGCTCGGGCTCGCCCAGTTCCTGGCGATAGATGATCTCGGCTGCGCCCTTCGAGCCCATGACCGCGATCTCGGCCGTCGGCCAGGCGTAATTGACGTCGCCGCGAATATGCTTCGAGGCCATGACGACATAGGCGCCGCCATAGGCCTTGCGCGTGATGACGGTAATCTTGGGCACCGTCGCCTCGGCATAGGCAAAGAGCAGTTTGGCGCCGTGCTTGATGAGCCCGCCATATTCCTGCGCGGTGCCCGGCAGGAAGCCCGGCACGTCGACGAAGGTGACGATCGGAATATTGAAGCAGTCGCAGAAGCGCACGAAGCGCGCGGCCTTTCGGCCGGCATCGGAATCGAGCGTGCCGGCAAGCACCAGGGGCTGATTGGCGACGATGCCGACCGTGCGCCCCTCCATGCGGGCGAAACCGGTGACGATGTTGCGGGCGAAGGCCTCCTGGATCTCGAAGAAGTCGCCCTCATCGACAGCCTTGAGGATCAGCTCCTTCATGTCATAGGGCTGGTTGGGATTGCGCGGCACCAGCGTGTCGAGCGACATGTCGAAGCGCTCGGCATCGTCGAAGCTCGGCAGTTCGGGGACGGGCGAGGTATTGGAGGACGGCAGGAAGTCGATGAAGCGGCGCATCTGCAGAAGCGCCTCGACGTCGTTGTCAAAGGCCTTGTCGGCAATGGACGAGCGCGTCGTATGCACCGAAGCGCCGCCCAGTTCCTCCGCCGTCACCGTCTCATTGGTCACCGTCTTCACCACATCGGGCCCGGTCACGAACATGTAGCTCGTGTCGCGCACCATGAAGATGAAGTCGGTCATCGCCGGGGAATAGACATCGCCGCCGGCGCAGGGCCCCATGATCACCGAGATCTGCGGGATGACGCCCGAGGACAGCACATTGCGCTGGAACACCTCGCCATAGCCGCCCAGCGCCGCGACGCCTTCCTGGATGCGGGCACCGCCGGCATCGAACAGCCCGACGATGGGGGCGCGGTTCTGCACCGCCATGTCCTGGATCTTGGTGATCTTGCGGGCATGGGCTTCGGAGAGCGATCCGCCGAAGACGGTGAAGTCCTTGGCAAAGACATAGACGACCCGGCCATTGATCGTGCCCCAGCCGGTGACCACGCCATCACCCGGGATCTTCGACTTCTCCATGCCGAAATCGGTGCAGCGGTGCTCGACGAACATGTCGAACTCCTCGAAGGAACCCGGATCCATCAGGAGATCGATGCGCTCGCGGGCGGTAAGCTTGCCGCGGCCATGCTGGGCCTCGATGCGCTTCTGTCCGCCGCCGAGGCGGGCGTTGGCGCGGCGCTCTTCCAGCTTCTCCAGGATATCCTGCATCGGATCCCTCCCCTTCCTTCGGTGTTATCTTGAAAGCGCGCTGAAGCGCAGGCAGGTGTCGAATTCGCGCTTGCGATATTGACGGCGGTGGCTGGCCTCTTCGTCGGCCCCCCATTGCTCGATCTGCCAGTCCTCGTCGATATGGGCGGCGAGCCAGGCCTCGGCCGGCAGGATCCCGCCATCGCAGGCCATGGCCGAGATCAGCGCCGAGCCGGTCAATGTCGTCATATTGTGGAGCGCGGTCAGCGCCCAGGGCGACTTGCCGTCAAGATAGTCCCGCATGGCGGCAAGCGCTGCCTCGGGTTGCTCGATATGGACGATGCCTTCAGTGACCACGAACTCGCCGCCGAAAGTGCCGCGCGCCCAATCGAGAACCGGCTGCCAGCCGCGCGCCTGGCGCTCGACGAGCTCCTGCGGCTTCTCGGCGCGATAGCAGACGAGATCGGAGCCGGCGAACTGCACGATCTCGCGGATGATGCGCGCGCGGTCGCTCGCCACGCGGTCAAGCGCGGTATTGACGAGCTTGGTGAACGGCATGGACTGGGGATCGATCTTCTCGGCCTGCGCCTCCCATTCGGCGGCGACCGCCTCGGCGAGTGGGCGGGTCGGCAGATCGAGGGCCTGCTTCAGGGGTGTGCGCAGCGAGCGCTGATCAAGCGTGACCGCATAGGGCGGGCTCGTCCCGGCAATGGCCACCGTCTTGTAGAAGCGCCGCGCCGGAGCCTCTGTCATGCCGGCACCGGCTCCTGCCATAGGGATGTAAGCACGCCGTCCAATTCATTGAAATTATTGACGATTACGTGAGGGTTGGCGCGCGCCAGAACGGTCGTGGGCTGGAAGCCCCAGGCGACCGCCACGGCTTTCACGCCCGCCGCATGGGCCATGTCGATATCGAAGACGGCATCACCGATCATGACCGTATCTTGCGGCGTGGCGCCGCATTCGTCCATGGCCTGGAGGATCATGCCCGGATGGGGCTTGGACGGTGCATCGTCCGATGTCTGGATGGTCGAGAAGACGCCTTCAAGCCCAAACTGGTCGATGATGTGGCGCACGCCGCGCTGCGACTTGCCGGTGGCGATGCCGATCATCACGTCATCGCGGGATTTCAGCGCGCGAAGCAGATCGAGCGCGCCGTCAAAGGGCATTTCAGGAAAGGATCCGTCGGTACGATAAGACCAGAAGGCCTGCTTATAGGCCTGAGCGAGGCTTTCATGCCGGACGGGCTCGTGCTCCGGACACAGCACACTCATCGCCTTCACCAGAGAGAGCCCGACGACACCCAGCATCTCGGGGCGTGACGGCGCAGGCAGGCCTTCGGTCGAGAAAGCGGCCGTCATCGAAGCGAGGATCATGGCCTGGCTGTCCATCAGCGTGCCGTCGATGTCGAACAAGGCGAGCTTCACTTGCGGTTCTTCTCCTCTGGTCCCTCGTCATAGCGCCCGGGATCGAAGCCGAACAGGGCCCAGGTTTCCAGCATATGGGGCGGAAGCGGCGCCGTCACATCGACCGTGCCGCCGCGCGGATGGGGGAATACGATCCGCCGTGCATGAAGATGCAATCGGTTCGGGATCGCGGCCGGCAGGTCCTTGTCGCCCTCATATTTGTCATCGCCCAGGATCGGATGGCCGATATGCGCCATATGGGCGCGCAACTGATGCTGGCGGCCGGTCGAAGGCTTGAGCGACATCCAGGCCAGCACCGGCGGCGCCTTGTCGATCACGCTGTAATGGGTGACGGCGCGCTGGGCTTCCTCCTCATCGGCATCGGCGGCGCGCACCCGGTCGCCATCGGGGCCTGCCGCCTTGATGAGCGCGATATCGATCTTGCCCTGCGCCGGCTTGGGCACGCCCTTGACGCCCGCCCAGTAGATCTTGCGCACGGTGCGCGTGGCGAAGAGCTTGCCGAGGGACGCCGCGACCGCGCGCCTTTTGGCGATCACGAGGACACCCGATGTCTCGCGGTCGAGACGATGGACGAGACGCGGCCGCTCCCCAAGCTCAGCGCCCAGCCCGATCAGCAGCCCATCGATATGACGGTGAGTTTTCGTTCCGCCCTGCACGGCGAGTCCTGCGGGCTTGTTGAGGACATAGATGTCCTTGTCCTCATGCAGGATCATCGACTGGAAGAGCTTCTTCTCTTCCTTGCTGAGGGGCTTGGCTTCCGCCGAAGGCGTGTCTGCCGGCCGCGCCTCGAAAGCGAGCGGCGGCACGCGAATCTCCTGCCCCTCTGCCAGCCTGGCATTGGGTTTCACCCGCCTGCCCTCCACGCGCAGTTGCCCGGTGCGGGCGAGCTTGTTGAGATAGGCGAAGGTCACTTGCGGAAAATGGATGCGGAACCAGCGGTCGAGCCGCATGCCGTCCTCATCGCGCACCACGCGCCGGTGCGTGACCTCGCTCATGCGAAAGCGCGCCCGAGCGCCAGGCCGATGAAGATCGCCACCAGCGAAATGACGACGGATCCCAGGGCATAGGCGCCGGCAAGCATATAGGCCTTGCGCTCGACCAGGAACGCGAAATCGAGCGAGAAGGCGGAGAAGGTCGTATAGCCGCCCAGGATGCCGATGGTCAGGAAGGCTCTGAGCTCATTCGACACGTTCCAGCGCTGCGCCATCAGAGCGATCAGCAGGCCCATCGCAAAGGAGCCCGATATGTTGATGAGCATCGTGTGCCAGGGGAAGTCCGACCCCGAGACCCGCGCGATGACGATGTTGAGGAAATGCCGCAGGATCGCGCCAATGGCGCCGCCGATGCCGACCCAGAGCGTCAGCGCCATGGCTTCGCGCCCACTCTCTTCCCAATTCCGTCATCCCGGCGAAAGCCGGGACCCATTGAATAAGAGCAACTTGGGAGGCGCTGCTCGCGTGGAAGGAATTTAGTGGGTCCCGGCTTTCGCCGGGATGACGGAAAGGGGGATGAACGAAAACTCATCATGCCTGCGGCACTACTCCATCGGCAGCAGGAAATAGGTCTTGCGCACCGTCTCGATGACATTCCAGAGCCCGCGCGTATTGGCGGGAAAATAGACGGCATCGCCGGCGGCGATCTCGAGCACCGTCCCGTCCTCGTGGTGGAACTCGCAGCGGCCCTTCACGAAATGGGCGAATTCGGCGTTCCTGACGGCGCGCTTCCATTTGCCGGGCGTGCATTCCCACACGCCGGCATCCGGGCCTTCGCGGTAGTCCTTGGAGCGGATCATGGCGATGGGCGATCCCTGCGGCTCGTTCGCCTTCGCCGCATCGCCCAGTTCCGCCGATGCCAGGGCATGCGAAGCCTTGATGAGAGTCACTTTGCTCATAGCCAGCCTTTGCGCTTGAAATAGAGATAGGGAAGGATCGCCGAGAGCACCATCAAGCCGAGCGCGAAGGGATAGCCCAGCGCCCATTTCAGCTCCGGCATGACATCGAAATTCATGCCATAGATGCTGGCCACCAATGTCGGCGGCAGGAACACGACGGCCGCCACCGAGAATATCTTGATGATACCGTTCTGCTCGATCGAGATCATGCCGAGAACCGCGTCGAGCAGGAAGGCGATCTTGCCCGACAGGAAGCTCGCATGGTCGGTGAGCGAGATGATGTCGCGCTGCAGGATCTTGATGCGGGCGCGGTGATCCTTCATCTCGCGTGTCTGCTTCATCGGCTCGATGACCGCCGACATGAAGGCGGCGAGCCGGCCGATCGAGACGAGGCTTTCGCGCATCTTGGAATTGAAGTCGCCCTCCTCCCCGATCTTCTCAAGAAGCTCCTGCAGGTTGGGCGCCTTCTTGCGGATGCGGCGGCTATGCGAATGCCGGTCGGAATTGAAGATCTGCCGCGACGTGTCGTCGACGATGGTGCCGACCCGCTCGAGATGGTCGGCGGCGCGGTCGACCACGGCTTCGAGCAGGCTGATCAGCACGCCCCAGCCCGACATCGAGGTGGTCTGCGGCTTCATTGCGCGGCGCACATAGACGGGAAAGGCCTGCGGGTGATGATAGCGGATGGTGACGAGCGTGTTGTCCTTGATGATGAAGGTGACGGGCGAGGATTCGGGGCGGTCGTTCTCGCCGCGGCGGATGAGATTGGCGGTCATGAAGGCGGCGCCGTCCTCGGCATAGAGCCGGCTCGACGCCTCGATCTCGGCCAGTTCCTCGCGCGTCGGAATGTCGATGCCGAGCGTTTCCTCCACGGCGGTTTCTTCCGTGTGGCTGGGCTCGACCAGATCTATCCATACGGTGCCGGGCGGGATGACGGGTTTGTCCGCTTGCGGAAACTCGGTCAGGCAGCCGTTGGCCGTTCCATAAGACACCAACATAGTCGGTCCCGTGCCATGTTCAGGTGCTCCAGTCCAGAACCACCTTGCCGCAGGAACCCTGCTTCATCAATGCGAATCCCTGGGCGTAGTCGGCGGCTTTCATGCGATGGGTGATGACCTTGCGGATATCGAGGCCCGATTGCAGCATCGCGATCATCTTGTACCAGGTCTCGAACATCTCGCGGCCATAGATGCCCTTGATGGTGAGGGACTTGAAGATCACCGAATTCCAGTCGACCGGCGTCTTCCCCGAAGGAATGCCCAGCATGGCGATCTTGCCGCCCATGATCATATGCTCGACCATCTGGTCGAAGGCTTTCGGAGCGCCCGACATCTCGAGGCCGATGTCGAAGCCCTCGCGCATGCCGATCCGCTCCATCACCTGACGCAAATCCTCGCGCGAGACATTGACGGTCACCACATCGGCGACCTCCCTGCAGAGATCGAGGCGGAAATCATTGATGTCGGTCACCACCACATGGCGGGCGCCGACATGGCGGCACACCGCCGCCGCCATGATGCCGATGGGTCCGGCGCCGGTGATCAGCACATCCTCGCCGACGAGATCGAAGGACAGCGCGGTATGGACCGCATTGCCCAGGGGATCGAGGATCGAGGCGATCTCGTCATCGACCTCGGGCGGCAGATGGATGGCGTTGAAGGCCGGGATCTTCAGATATTCGGCGAAGGCGCCCGGCACATTGACGCCGACACCCTTGGTCTCGGGATCGAGATGGAAATGGCCGGCCCTGGCCATGCGGCTCTTCATGCCGATCAGATGGCCCTCGCCCGACACCCGGTCGCCGACCTTGACGGTGCGGACATGGCTGCCGATCGCCTCGACCACGCCTGAAAATTCGTGGCCCACCACCATCGGCACCGGGATCGTCTTCTGGGCCCATTCGTCCCATTTCCAGATATGGAGATCGGTGCCGCAGATGCCGGTCTTCTTGACCTTGATCAGGATGTCGTCGGAGCCGATCTCGGGAACCGGCTCGTCCCGCATGACGAGGCCCTCCGCCCGTTCCGCCTTGACCAATGCGCGCATGAGGGCCTTCCCTAGATAACGCCCAGTTCCTGGCCCACTTCCGTAAATGCCGCGGCGCACTTGTCAATATCCTGTGGCGTGTGGGCGGCCGACATCTGGGTGCGGATGCGGGCCGCCCCCTGCGGCACCACGGGGTAGAAGAAGCCCGTCACATAGATGCCCCGCTCATAGAGCTTCGCCGCCATGTCCTGGGCGACCTTCGCCTCGCCCAGCATGACCGGGATGATCGGATGCTCGCCCGGCAAGAGGTTGAAGCCCGATTTGCTCATGGCGATGCGGAAGCGCCGGGCATTGTCGAAGAGGCCGTTGCGCAATTCATCACCACGCCTCGCCATGTCGATAGCCTGGATCGCCGCGCCGACGATCGGGGGCGGCAGCGAGTTGGAAAAGAGATAGGGCCTCGACCGCTGGCGCAGCAGATCGACAATGGGCTTCGCTGCCGCGACGAAACCGCCGGCCGAGCCGCCCAGCGCCTTGCCCAGCGTGCCGGTGATGATGTCGACCCTGACGCCGGCCCTGGCCGGCGTGCCGCGCCCCTGCGGGCCGATGAAACCGGTGGCATGGCAATCATCCACCATAATCATGGCGCCATGCGCGTCGGCGAGCTTCCGGATCTGGCCGAGCTTGGCCAGATAGCCGTCCATGGAGAAGACGCCGTCGGTGACGATGATCATGCGCCGGGCATTCTCGGCCTTGGCGGCTTTGAGCTGCGCTTCGAGGTCATTCATGTCGCCATTGCGGTAGCGGAAGCGCTTGGCCTTGGAGAGCCGGATGCCGTCGATGATCGAAGCATGGTTGAGGCTGTCGGAAATGATCGCGTCCTCGGCCCCGAAAAGCGGCTCGAAGACGCCGCCATTGGCATCGAAACAGGCGGCATACAGGATGCAATCCTCCTGCTCGACATAGTCGGCGATCCTGGCCTCGAGCTCGCGATGGAGGTCGGTGGTGCCGCAGATGAAGCGTACCGAGGCCATGCCCAGCCCATGGCTCTCCATGGCGGCCTTCGCCGCCTCGATGAGGGCCGGATGGTCGGCAAGGCCCAGATAGTTGTTGGCGCAAAAATTCAGCACCTCATGGCGGACGCCATCGCGGATGACCTTGATATGGCCGTCCTGCGGCGACACGATCGGGCGCTCGGTCTTCCACAAAGACTGCGCGCGGATGGATTCGAGCTCGGTCGAGATATCGGCAAGGACAAACATACGGCACTCCTGAACGGCAAACTATGTCCCATAACGGAAAGCGCGCAAACTAGCACCGTTATTCAACGCAAATGTCGCTCCACTTTTGCAAAATGGGCAGTGCAGCCATGCCCCACTGCGCCGACAGTGATACTCTCTTGTCGTCACCCCGACGAAAGTCGGGGCCTATTAAATTTGCGAAACGCGCACAGCGCTGCCTGAATTGCCCGCATTCAGGGGATCTCGGCTTTCGCCGCTATCGGATTCACAAATCGTAGAAGGGATTGCGACCTTGCCCTCGCCCCGCTTCAGCGGGGAGAGGGAGGGCCCCATTGCGGAAGCAATGGGAGGGTGAGGGGACTTTATAACGTTGCGCGCAGGCCCCTCACCCTTCCCGCCGCTGCGCGGCGGGCCCCTACCCTCTCCCCGCTGAAGCGGGGCGAGGGTGAAAGGCTCGCCCGCGAATTGTGCGCATATGATAGCGGCTTGCGCCGGGATGACGGTAGTGAGAAGCATCTCCTCACATATGGATCACGCGGCCATAGGCGTCGAGCACGCTCTCATGCATCATTTCCGACAAGGTCGGATGCGGGAAGACGGTGTGGATCAGCTCTTCCTCGGTGGTCTCCAGCCCCATGGCGATGACGAAACCCTGGATCAGCTCGGTCACCTCGGCGCCGACCATATGCGCCCCCAGAAGCTCGCCGGTCCTGGCGTCGAAGATCGTCTTGACGAGGCCCTGGTCCTCGCCGAGAGCGATCGCCTTGCCATTGGCGAGGAAGGGGAAACGGCCGACCTTGATCTCGCGTCCCGCCGCCTTGGCCTTCGCCTCGGTCAGGCCGACGGAGGCGACCTGCGGCTGGCAATAGGTGCAGCCCGGGATCCTGTTCTTGTCCATCGGATGGGCATCGAGGCCCTTGATCTTCTCGACGCAGATGACGCCTTCATGCTCGGCCTTGTGCGCCAGCATCGGCGGGCCTGCCACATCGCC
The DNA here is from genome assembly GCA_003576695.1 of Taklimakanibacter lacteus. Lineage (GTDB taxonomy): Bacteria > Pseudomonadota > Alphaproteobacteria > Rhizobiales > Aestuariivirgaceae > Taklimakanibacter > Taklimakanibacter lacteus. The sequence continues at coordinate 155,512 of QOZQ01000010.1, read as the reverse complement.
GATCGCATAGAGGCCCGGCACATTGGTGCGCCCGAAGCCGTCGATGACGATGCAACCCTTCTCGGTCTTCACGCCAAGCGCCTCGAGACCCAGATTCTCGATATTGCCGACGACGCCGACGGCCGAGATGACGCGATCGACGGTGAGCTCCGATTTGTTGCCCCCCTGCTCGATCGTCGCCGTCACCGAATTGGCCGATTTCTTCAGCGCACTGACCTTGGCGCCGGTCTTGATCTTGAGGCCGCGCTTCTCGAGCTGCTTCTGGGCGATCTTGGCGATCTCGGCATCCTCGACCGGCATGATCTGGTCGACGATCTCGACCACCGTCACATCGACGCCCATGGCGTGATAGAAGGAGGCGAATTCGATGCCGATGGCGCCCGACCCCACGACCAGGAGCGATTTCGGCATCTCGGGCGGCACCATGGCCTCGAAATAGGTCCAGACCAGCTTGCCGTCGGGCTCGAGGCCCGGCAGCACACGCGGACGCGCTCCGGTGGCAATGATGATGTGCTTGCCCTTATAGGTGCCTGCCCCCAGCGTGCCCCGGGGCGGCGCATGCTGCGGCTGCATCGGCGCCTTGGACGGATCGGCGACGATGACCTCGCCTGCCTTGCCGAGCCTGGCCTCGCCCCAGATGACCTGCACCTTGTTCTTCTTGAGCAGCCCGCCGACACCCATATTGAGGCGGCCCGACACGGCGCGCGAGCGCTGCACCACGGCCTTGGCGTCGAAGCCGATCTTCTCGGCGACAAGGCCGTAGTCCTTGGCATGCTGCATATAGTGATAGATCTCGGCCGAGCGCAGGAGCGCCTTGGTCGGGATGCAGCCCCAGTTGAGGCAGATGCCGCCCAGATGCTCGCGCTCGACGATCGCCGTCTTGAAGCCGAGCTGGGCCGAGCGGATGGCGGTCACATAGCCGCCGGGGCCTGAGCCGATGATGATGACGTCAAATTCGGTATCGGCCATGGATTACTCCTTCACAGATCAAGAATGCGCTTCACCACCGGGATCAGGGCAGTGCCAATTGAGCGCGTATTGGCGGCGTCGAGATGAACGCCATCGGTCGGGTCGGCCTTTGCGATGCTCGCCGCATCGAAGAAATGACACTCCGTCTCGCCGGCAAGCTTCGCATATTGACGGGCGAGGTTCTTCGACTCGGCGATGGCATGCTCGAAATAGCCGGCGAAGTCCTCGTCCTCGGTCTTGCCGAGATGGGGCGGCGACATGAGCAGGATCTCAGGGACGCCGCAGCCCGGCTTGTAGACATAGGTGCGGATGATCTCGACGAGGCGCGCCATGCCGAGGCGGGCATCGAGCGCGCGCTGGCGGCCCTCCCATTTGAGGTCGTTGGTGCCCAGCATGATGATCATCAGATCGAGCGGCTGGTGGGTCGACAGCAAGATGGGCAGTGCCTCGGCGCCGCTGCGGTTCTCGAAGACATAAGGATCGTCATGCACCGTCATGCGGCCATTCTGGCCTTCCTCGATGACGCGCGCCTTGCCGCCGAGACCAGCGGCCAGCACATTCGGCCAGCGATCCTCGAAAGCGTGACGCATCCAGGTGCCGGCCTGAAAGCCCCAGGTGAGCGAGTCTCCGAAAGCGAGGATGTGCTTCATGGTGGCGCTTACGCCATCATCAGCGCGGGTTCTTCGATGAGCGTCTTGAAGGCCTGGAGCAGCTGGGCGCCAAGCGCGCCATCGACGGCACGGTGATCGACCGAGAGCGTGCACATCATCTGGGTACGGATCTCGATCTTGTCGCCGACCACGACGGCTTTCTTCTCGCCGGCGCCCACCGCCAGGATGGTCGCGTGCGGCGGGTTGATGACGGCGGAGAAATTCTCGATGCCGAACATGCCGAGATTGGAGACCGCCGTGGTGCCGCCCTGATATTCCTGTGGCGCCAGACGGCGCTTGCGGGCGCGCCCGGCCAAGTCCTTCATCTCGAGCGAGATGGCGGAGAGCGTCTTGGTCTCGGCCTTGCGGATGATCGGCGTGAACAGGCCGCCCTCGACCGCGACGGCGACGCCGACATCGGAATTCTTATGCTTCAGCATGCCGCCTTCGGTCCAGGTCGCATTGGCGTCGGGCACGCGCTGCAGCGCCAGGGCCAGCGCCTTGATGATGAAGTCATTGACCGAGAGCTTCCAGGCCGGGTTCTTCTCCTTGTCGCGCGGCGCATGCGCATTGAGGCGCTCGCGCACGCTGAGCAGGTTCTCGAGATCGCAGGAGATCGAGAGATAGAAATGCGGGATCGTCTGCTTCGCCTGCAGCAAGCGCGCGGCGATGATCTTGCGCATGCCGTCATGCGGCACGACCTCATAGGAGCCCGGCTCATAGAGCTTGGCGATCGCATCATCGGCCATGGGGGCGGCAAGACCGGCGGAAGCCGGTGCGCCGGCGGCCGGTGCCTTGGCGCCGGGCTTCGCTGTCTCGACATCCTTGAGGACGACGCGGCCATGCGGTCCTGAGCCCTTGAGCGCCGCCAGATCGATGCCCTTCTCCCTGGCGATGCGGCGTGCCAGCGGCGAGGCGAAGACGCGTCCGCTCGCCTGGCCATTGGTCCTGGCGGCAGGCGCTGGAGCTTGCGGCTTCGGCGCTTCCGCCTTGGGCTGCGGCACGGCGGCTTCGGCCTTTGGCGCTTCAGCTTTCGGCGCCGCCGCGGCGGGCTTGGGGGCCGCTGCCGCCGGCGCTTTGATATCGGAGGCCTTCTCGCCCTCGCCCAGCAGCACGGCAATCGGCGTGTTCACCGCCACATCATCGGTGCCTTCGGCGATGAGGATCTTGCCGACGATGCCCTCGTCGACGGCTTCCACTTCCATCGTCGCCTTGTCGGTCTCGATCTCGGCGAGGATGTCGCCGGATTTGACGTTGTCGCCTTCCTTCTTGAGCCATTTGGCGAGCTTGCCCTTCTCCATCGTCGGCGACAGCGCGGGCATGAGGATATTGGTGGGCATCAGCGCGCTCCCTTAAAATCTGTTTCTCTATTCCCCGCATTCGTCATCCCGGCGAAAGCCGGGATCCATTGAATAAGCGCAACGCGGACAGCACTGCTCGCGTGGCGAGAGTTTAATGGGCCCCGGCTTTCGCCGGGGTGACGGTCAAGAGGGATGACTTTTCCAAACATGACTCGATCGCAGCTCAAACGTAGAGGACGGACTTCGCCGCCTGGACGACGTCATCGACAGTGGGCAGCGCCAGCTTTTCGAGATTGGCGGCATAGGGCATCGGCACGTCCTTGCCGTTGACGCGCGCCACCGGGGCGTCGAGATAGTCGAAGGCATGGGTCATCAGTTGCGCTGCGATCTCGGATGAGACCGAGCATTGCGGCCAGGCTTCCTCGACGGTGACACAGCGATTGGTCTTCTTCACGCTCTCGACGATGGTCGCGATATCCATCGGCCTGATGGTCCTGAGATCGATGACCTCGGCCTCGACGCCTTCCGCCGCCAGCTTGTCGGCGGCGCTCAGGGCATAGGTCATGCCGATGCCGAAGGAGACGATCGTCACATGCTTGCCGGGCCGCGTCACCTTGGCCTTGCCGATCGGAACGATCCAGTCCTCGACCTTCGGCACCTCGAAGCTCTTGCCATAGAGGATCTCGTTTTCGAGGAAGATCACCGGATTGGGGTCGCGAATGGCCGACTTCATCAGGCCCAGCGCATCGGCGGCGGAATAAGGCATCACCACCTTGAGGCCGGGCACGCTCGAATACCAGGCGGCATAATCCTGGCTGTGCTGGGCGCCGACGCGGGCGGCGGCACCATTGGGGCCGCGGAAGACGATCGGGCAGCCCATCTGGCCGCCTGCCATATAGAGGGTCTTCGCCGCCGAATTGATGATGTGGTCCATCGCCTGCATGGCGAAATTGAAGGTCATGAATTCGACGATGGGCTTCAAGCCCGCAAAGCCGGCGCCGACCGCGACGCCGGTGAAGCCATGCTCGGTGATCGGCGTGTCGATGACGCGCTCGGGGCCGAACTCGTCCAGCATGCCCTGGCTGATCTTGTAGGCGCCCTGATACTGGCCGACCTCCTCGCCCATCAGGAACACGTCCTTGTCGCGGCGCATCTCCTCCGACATGGCGAGCCGCAAGGCCTCGCGCACCGTCATCGACACCATCTCGGTGCCTTCGGGGATTTCCGGGTCCTTGAGGGAGGAAGACGCGATTGCCGGAGCGGCCGGGGCTTCACTCTTGGCTTCCGCCGCCGGCTTCTCCTCCACGGCCTGGGCCTGCTTCTGGGCGGCAGGTGCCGGTGCCGCCTCGCCCTCGCCCAGGATGATCGCGATCGGCGTGTTGACCTTCACATTCTCGGTACCTTCCGGCACCAGAATCTCGGTGAGCTTGCCCTCATCGACCGCCTCGACCTCCATGGTCGCCTTGTCGGTCTCGATCTCGGCCAGGACATCGCCCGACTTGACGCTGTCTCCCACCTTCTTGAGCCATTTCGACAGCTTTCCTTCCTCCATGGTCGGAGAAAGCGCGGGCATCAGGATATTCGGCATGGATCACGTCTCCGAAGGGGGCAATCAGGCGGATTTAACGAAGAGGCTTGAGATCGAAACGACAAGTATGACGCCGATCGTCGCGAAGAAGATGAGGAAGGCCCGCTTGTAGCGGGCGATATGCGGCGCGATACCGGGACCAAGGCGGGCCTCGAGCTGGGCGAACTTCCACAAGCCCAGCCTGAAATAGGTGGAGAGCTTCTCGCCCGGCAGTGCCACGCGCGTGACGATCATCGCATTGAGGGCGGCGATCGACCAGGCGATGAAAGCGATCAGCGCCGCGACGAAGAGCACGACATGGATGAGCGCCGCCATGTCAGGCCTTCACATAGATGTCGGTCCACAATTCGGCCGGATCGGGCTCGGGATCGGATTGCGCGAATTCGGCCGCCTCCATCACGATGGCGCGGATCTCGGCATCGATCTTCTTGAGCTCGTCCTCGGTGGCGGCCCTCGTCTCGACCAGGCGTTTCTTGACCTGCTCGATCGGATCGGACTCCTCGCGCATCTTCTGCACTTCTTCCTTGGCGCGGTATTTGGCCGGGTCCGACATCGAATGGCCGCGATAGCGATAAGTCATCATCTCCAGGATATAGGGGCCGTTGCCGGCGCGGCAGTGGGCGACCGCCTTTTCGCCCGCGACCTTCACGGCGCGCACATCCATGCCGTCGACCTGCTCGCCCGGAATGCCATAGACGGAGCCGCGGTTGAACAGCTCCTCCGACTTGGCGGCCGAGCGGGTGACCGCGGTGCCCATGGCATAGCGGTTGTTCTCGATGATGAAGATCACCGGCAGCTTCCACAGCGCCGCCATGTTGAAGGTCTCGTAGACCTGGCCCTGATTGGCCGCGCCCTCGCCGAAATAGGTCAGCGCGACGTGGTCATTGCCGCGATATTTGTTGGCGAAGGCGAGGCCTGCGCCCAGCGGCACCTGGGCGCCGACGATGCCGTGGCCGCCGAAGAACTGCTTCTCGCGGCTGAACATGTGCATCGAGCCGCCCTTGCCCTTGGAATAGCCGCCCCGCCTGCCGGTGAGTTCGGCCATGACACCCTTGGGATCCATGCCGGTCGCCAGCATATGGCCGTGGTCGCGATAGGAGGTGATGACCTGGTCGCCCGGCTTCAGCGCCATCTGCATGCCGACGACGACCGCCTCCTGGCCGATATAGAGGTGGCAGAAGCCGCCGATGAAGCCCATGCCGTAAAGCTGGCCGGCCTTCTCCTCGAAGCGGCGGATCAGCAGCATGTCGTGATAGGCCTGAAGCTCCTCGTCCTTGTCGAAAAGGTCCCTGGCCTCTCCGGCCTTGGCCTCTCCCTTCGGCTGATTTTTGTGGGATTTCTTCGCGATATAGGCCGATTTGACTGCCATGGATCCGCCTTCCGTTCGATTTCTTGGTGCAGACTATAGCAGTAAATGCTTGGTTCAACACGGAAATCTGCGATTAACCGGAATATGGTTTATCGACTGGAATCTTAAGGCGGATTTCAGTTCGGCAGTTTGACGATGAGCTCGGAGGATTTGCCGTAGTTGAGGCTCTCGCGCGCCAGCTCGTCCAGCATGTCGGGATCGATCGATTGCGGGCGCATCAGCGCCACCTTGCTTTCCAATGCCCGGCGCTCGTCGCGGATGGTGGCGAGCCTGGCCTCGAGAGCTTCCGCCTTGGCGGCCAGCGCATCGCGGGCATCGAAGCTGCGCGGACCGTAGAAGCCGTGCCAGCCGAAATAACCGAGCAGGCCCAGGCAGACAGTCATGACGATGAGGTCGAATTTGCGCTTCACCATAGGCTGAAACTGCAGCCCTACGGTTAACATTGCGTTGCTTGTCGGGGGCCGGCACCTTAAATATGTAATGGACGGAGTTGCATTATGCTGTCGAGCAGCCGATTCATGGTCGCGGTTCACGCGCTGAGCGTCATCGCCCGGATGAGCGATGGCCGCCCCGTCTGCTCGACCATCGTGGCGGAAAGCGTCAACACCAATCCGGTGGTGATTCGCAGGCTGATGCGCGATCTGGAAAAGGCGGCCCTGGTCGCTTCAGTCACCGGGCGCGCCGGCGGCTTCATCCTCGGACGCCATGCCGGGCGCATCACCCTCGCCGACATCTACAAGGCGGTGGAAGACGAAAACATCTTCCGCATGCACAAGACCGATCCCAAGGGCAAGTGCCCGGTGGGTGCGGCCATCGTCAAGATCGTCGCCGAGCCCCTGCGCTCGGCCGAACAGGCACTGGAGCGGGCGCTCGCCACCACCACCCTCGACGACATCGCCAACCAGATCGCTTAAGTGAGCCCGTCGATTCAGCGGCGTGAGATTCGCTTGGCGTACCTCGCGCGTGCAACGAATTCTCTGATCACGGGCAGGAAAAACGCCCGACTGAATTGCCCTAAAGGTGGCGTCGGCTCCAAATAGAAAGATTGGCCGATAATGTCTTCGTTGTATTCGTCGAGTATCAGCCATGACCGTGCCTGCGGATCAAGGCCTGCTCGCCGCTTCTCGATGTCAGGCACTTCGACAGCAAAGCGATCCATTTCAGGCTGCTTGGTCGTGATCGGAAACAGAAGCAGGATGTCGCCCGATGCTCTCGGTATGCGTACACCTACGGCAGCGGGACGAGGCTTTCGTCCTTCGGTCTCGCCGCGCTGAGCCTCGATTGACCACAGAAATGGATACTCAATGACAACACCAGTCTTGAGATCGCCAAAGCTCAACGCTCTGTTCCGTCATTCTCATACTCCGCTACAGCGGCATCGATCTCGGCAAGGCGTTCATTCGAAATCTTATCGATGGTACCGCTTTTGCGCGTATCGCCGTGAGCAACCAGCCGGCGATAGTCTTCGATGCTCAGAACAACGAGCCGCGGCTTGTTGCGCTGGGTGATCGTCACGGGCCGACGTAGTGCCTCGGCGATGATATCGCCTGACTTTCGGCTGAGGTCGCTTGTGGTGAAACTGGTCATCGTCAAATACCTTCGTTAGCTGAAATATACAGCAATATTGTAAATGCTGCAAGTTATTGACGTGCCGTGAAGCCACGGCAGACCGCGGCAATCTTGTTGCCGTCGGGATCGCGGACATAAGCGACGTAGAAATCCGGGTTGTAGTGCAAGCGCAGCCCCGGCGGGCCGTCGCATGTGCCGCCATGCTTCAAAGCCGCGGCATGGAAATCGTCGACCGCAGCCCATGACCGCGCCTTGAAGGCGACCATGCTGCCATTGCCGACGGTTGCGGGCCGCTGGTCGAAAGGCAGGCCGACCCAGAAGGCCAGCTCGTTGAGGCCGTCTTGCTCATAAGTCCCCCAGCCCGCCGATGTGCGGTCCCATGCGGGATCGCCCGTCACGCAGCGCTGCATGCCGAGCGGCGTCAACACAGGTCCGTAAAAAGAGATCGCGCGGGCAAGATCATTGGTGCCGAAATAGACGTAAGTCAGCATGAACAGCCTCTCGATGCTTCAGTGATTTTCCAGGCAGGCCGCCAGGGTTTCCGAGAAAATGCGGATGCCGATCGGGATCAGCTCGTCCCTGAAATCATATTCCGGCGTATGCACGCCTGGCCGATCGGGACCGGCGCCGAGATACACCATCGCCGATCTCGCCCCGCTCAGCCCGAACCGGCCGAAATCCTCAGAGCCAAGCGACGGCAGAGTCTGGATCTGATGCCGAAGGCCTGCCCGCTCGACCCCGCTCTGCAGAAGGGCGGTCGCGTCGGCATCGTTGGTGCAGGCCAGGAACACGTCATCATAGCCCCATTCACAGTCGAGCCCATGGCGCTCGGCTGCGCCGCGCACCAGGACTTCGACCTGCGCGACCAGCGCATCCATCTCCCCATCCGCGAAGGTGCGCAACGTTGCGAGGATTTTCGCCTCGCCCGGCGCCACGCCATAGGACTCCGCCCCCATCGAGGCATGCGTGACGGTGACCATCGCGAAGCCCGGTCCCAAGGGCTTGCCGCTGCCGCAGGCAGCCAGGGCCGGCATCAGCTCCGAGATCGCCTGCATGGGCGAGCGGCCGTCGGCGGGGTGTGCGGCGTGGGCGGTGCTGCCCGTCAGGCGGATCCAGATTCCGCGCGAGGCGCAGTTGGTGGCGCCGGCGCCGAGCTTGGCCGAGCCGAAATCCACATCGGGCATGTTGTGCAGCGAGAAGGCCCAATCCGGCTTGATCTCGCGGTAGCGCGGATCGGCAATCACGGCCGCGGCGCCGGCGCCATCCTCCTCGGCAGGCTGGAACATCAGGATGACACGCCCGCTGGTCGGGCGCGCCCGCGCCAGGATGCGCCCCAGGCCGAGCAGGATCGTGGTGTGGCCATCATGCCCGCACAGATGCGCCTTGCCTGGAACGGTCGAACGGTGGTCGATGCGGCCCAATTCCTGGATGGGCAGCGCATCGAGCTCCGAGCGGAACAGGATCGACGGTCCGGGGGCACCGCTGTCATAGATTGCCGCGACCCCATGACCGCCAAGTCCGGTCAGGACCTTGTCGGGCCGTGTCGGTCCCAGCATGTTGCAGACACGGCGCGCAGTCTCCCGCTCCTCACCCGAGAGCTCAGGGTTACGGTGCAGCTCATGGCGGAAAGCCGTCAGCTCGCGAAGGTCAGCTTCGGTCGGCAGAGGGAAAGACAATTGGTTCGTCATCTATGGCGCAATCTCGTCTTGTCAAACAGTGGCTGCGGTGGCGATGCCCCGTTGCGGAAGCTTCGCGATCCGCCCAAGCGACAGGCCGGGCTCGCGCGGCATATCGATCGTATGCCGTCCGAGCCTTGGGGCAAAGCGGGAGATTTCGACCGGGACCGGCTCTGCGCCGGGATCGTTCGTCCTCTTTCCCCTATGCGTCGATCCTGCTTGAAATTGCGGTCAGGACCGTGGAATTGGGAAATAGGAGGATCGCGAGCGGTGCGCGCTTACCCGGACTTTCGAGCGCACCCCTCGGATTGGACAGCTTTGAGGCAGGATTTGACGAGGATACCGAAATTCCCTGCTCGATTTGCTAAGTCATTGAAATAGCTGAGGCGAGATTCTTTTTGCGAAAATTCCCTGTAATTCCCTGTAATTCCCTGTATCCGACCCTGGTGGACTGTGGACTGGACTGGACTGCACCCCGCGGGTGAGACAGGCTAATTGAGTGACACGGCTTTCGAAGGAGGAAGCGTGTCGAAGCGAATGCAAGACAATCATCTCAGAGACTGCCGATGATGTTCACGAAAACGCCTTCGTCGTCGAGCGTAAGGTCTCTCAGATCGTCCGAGAACACCCCGAAATTGTAGCCGACGCCGACCTTGAAGTTGTCGCCGACATGCCGGTACAAGGCGGCGAGAAGGCCGTAGTCGGTCGTATCGGCCTCGGGCATGTGCAGCACCCGGTTTTCGAGCATCACGTCCCAGTTCTTCACGATATGAAGATCGGAACGGATGATGCCGAGATGCGCCGTCGAGCTTTCCCAGTCATCCTCGAAATCGGTGCCCTGCCCGTCATCGGTCCTGTTGCGGACCTCACCGAAGCGCATGCCATATTTGGCGCCGAGCGACAGCCAGGGCGTCAAGTCATAGATGACGTCGGCGGAGAGGATATGACTGCGCTGAGCGGGCGCGAAGGTGTCCTCGCTGTCGAGCTGATCGTTGCCCGGCATATCGTAGAGCCAGGTATATTTGAACAGCGCGTTGAGGCGATCATTGTCCACTGGCCGGTAAGCATAGCCGATCGATGCCTCGACATAATTGGTATCCTGGAACGTCGTCGCCGATGAGGTCGAGTCCGACAGGACGGCGTCCACATTGGTGAGCAGCCGCCAATTGTCGCTCGTCTTCCAGGCGACGCCGGCCGCGAAGAGATAGCTGTTCTGATCGCGCGTATCGTCATCGGAGCGCTCTATGCGCACCTCGCCTCGCACACGGCCGCTGATTCCGGCCTCTTCGTCCTTGTAGGCGATCAGCAGAGACGGTGCGTAGCGATCGAAATCCTCGCGCTGGAAGCCCGTGCCTGCATCGACGGTCTCGTCCCGGATCCGCCCGACCTCGAGCCCGCCATCTATGGTCCATGCCGCAGCCGGCGTATAGACCACGCCATAGGTCTGGGCGAGCGAATGCCGGTCGCCGAACATGTCGTAAGTACTCTCGGAATAGGCCGAGATATCCTCCCTGATCTTGCTTCTGACGCCCGCCACGATGGCACCCAGGTCGGTGCCGAAGAGATCGTAGACCCGGTCCAGGTCATAGCCGCGGTCCGGGTCGAGCTTATAGCCGAGATAGTAGTGGTCGTCGGCGGTCGGATCATAGGTCAGCGCCGCCAGCGCGCCTATGCCATGCGTGCCGTAGGAAAGCTCGCTCTCGAGGCCGATCTTCTCCGTCAGCCGGATGGCGCTGCCGATGCCGATGCGGTCGTTGCGGTCGATGTTGCCCGAACGGTCGAGAGTGCCCTGACCGAACACGTAAACCTTGTGATCATCGTCCCACCGGTAGCTTACCCTGACGCCTGCATCGACGCGCGAGCCGTCATATCCGGATTTGCCCGATGCAATCGCCAGCGGCGACATGATCTCCGTATAGCCGAGACCGAAGGAGACCTTCCACTCGTCATCCAGTTCCCAGGTAACGCTGGCCTTTCCGTCCCGCTTCTCCTGCCCTTCGTCGTCTGCGAAGTCATCATAGGTGATCGCGACGCGGACACTCTCGCTCACATCGACATCGCCATGCACGCCCCAGATGGTGCGGTCATAGTCGATTTCCTGCGCGAGCGTTGAGAAACCCGCCCGCTTCTCCTCATAGTAGCCGCCCACGACGCCGGACAGGCCGCTGTCGTTCAGCTCCTCGAGAGCCATTTGGCCGCGCACTCGCCAGGCATCGCCCTTGCGGTTGCGATTGCTGCCGGTGGTATCGCCCCAGCTCAGTCCGCCGTCGGTCGAGCGCGAAAGGCCGAAGCCCGGCCCCTCGGAGTGGGCGAACTCGCCTTCAACAAAGGTCCTCTCCGAGTGGCGCAGCTGGATATCGGCGCCAAGCGCCTGCTGGTCGTCGGCCCCCGTGGTCTCGTTCATTCCGGTCACGCCGACGCGGACTTTCTCGCCCAGCCATTGCTGGGCCCGGCCGCCATAGTTATAGCCGTCCACATCCTCCAGGACGGGGGTGAACTCGTACTGGGCGATCAGGTAGACCCTGTTGCCGCCCAAAGCTCCATTGCGCACCGGCTCGTCGGTACCCAGCGTCGATGAGAGCGAGCGCTTCAGGATCAGAACGCCCTGCAAATAATCAAAACTGTAATCATCACCATAGCTCAGGGTGCGGCGCTCCATGACGCGTCCCGTCACCTCATCGCGGATTTCGATGGTGATCGTCTCGGAGCCCGCCGTGATATCCTGATGCTTCATGAAGTAGGCGGAACCGCCTGTTGCCAGGAACTCCTCGCGCTGCGGCAGCGTGTCCGGCTGCGAGGCGTAGAGGGTCACCTCGGTCTTGCGTTCGCCGAAGGACGTCGCCTCCTGCGATCGGTATACGGCATTGGCGCCATAAAGCTCACGCTCGGAGCGCATGAATTCAGGCCCGGTGATCCGCGTCTTGTAGGTGCCCCACATCACATGGCTGTCGCCCCGTTCGAGGCGCACATAGAACTTGCCCTTGGTCGGTGCGTCCTCGGTGAAGGTCGAATCATCGCCATAGACCGGGTAGTAGTCGTCCGGATCGAGGCGGCGCAGCAATTGCTTCGCATCCTTGCCGTCGAGATTGCTGAACAGCTTGTCGAGATCGTCCTCGGTCGTGTCGGCCGAAGCGGTGAGCAGATATTCGCCCTTGATCTTGCCTTTCAGATAGAAGGCGGTGCGGCCTTTGGCATAGACCTTGTCATATTCGCCGGGGCGAACGGTCTCGATCCTGGAATCGCCGGTGCGCATGCCGACGGTCAGATCGGCCAAAGCGACATAGAACCAGTCATTATCAGGGATGTTGATGTCCCGGTTGAAGCGCAACCCGCTCTTCCTTGACGGCCCATTGACGGCGATACCAACCACATGATCGCCGGGCGGGAGGATGCGCTGCACGACGAAGGCCTGGTTGCGATCGAGCGGTATCGCTTCGCCGAAGCCTTCGACCGAATAGCCTTCCGGCACGTTGCGCCCATAGATCGTGACGGCGCCGCCATTCACCGGAATGTTGCGCAGCGCCGTGCGGTCCTCGCTCATCCCCGGCGCGAAGGAAGCCTTGTCCGCCGCGGGAGGCAGATCCTTCTCGGTGCGCGCGATTGTCAGGGCCGCGGTCTCGTCATAGCGGCCCTCGGCATCATATACGCGCAGGACATAGTAGAACTCCCTCACCTCGTCCTCGTCCGAGGGCATGGTCCATTCGGCCTCGCCATTGATGGTGACGGGAATGATCTCGAACGGCCCTTCGCTCCGTTCCTTCTTCCGCTCGTAGATGCGGATCTCCGAGCGCTCGATAAAGGCCGGATAGTTGGCGGTGGCGAGGAAATGGACCGGCTCGCCCGCCTTGTAGACCCGTCTGACCGGCACGGTCGATATGTTGAGCAGCGTTCCCTTCTCCAGGCCGTCATACTTGATCTGGATGTCGACCGAGCTCAGTGCCGTGTCTATCCTTCTCTGCCTGTCGACCGGCTTGGCCTCCGCCTTCGAAGCGCTTCCATCGATGGCTTTCCCATCGACGCTGATCGAGAACGGGATATCGCCCTCATCGGCCGGGGTCTCGCGCTCGGTGTTCTTGCCGATGGGGATATGGCCTGACGAACTGTCGTCGAGCACCTTGCCGCGGACCTGCGGCATGCAGTCATCGTCCCCGCAGTCGCCGGGACTCTGCGCGAAGGTTTCGCCGCTCACCAGCATGAGGAAGGACAGCGCCGTGCCCAGGAAAAGCTTCTGACGTCGCGAGGTGTTCATGGCCCAGGATCCATTGGTCACGGGGTTGCCGACGATCGTTCTCATTGGCCCACCTCCACCCGTGTCTCGATTTCCAGCCGATACCGTCCTCCCCTTTCTCGCCACCGCTCGCGGATCAGCTCGCTGAAGTGATCCAGGCGTTTTCTGGCGATGGCTTCATTGGACCGCGCATCGATGTAGCTGAGGCGCAGCACGGATTGTTCCGCGCTCAGCACTTCGATCAGCTTGTCGATTCTTCGGGCCCAGCGCGGCCTGAGCTCGGCACTGCCGGCCTCGAAGGCTTCACCCCTCAGGTCGACGCGGACCACGCGGCCGATCGATGCGCCGAAATTGAGCTTGCTCATCTTGCCCGCCGTCAGGCGGATCACGCGCGGGTTCTCCGTCGTCAGGCGATAGCCCAGGGGCAGCGTGCGCGTGTCGAGCTTCATGATGAAGTTCGAGCCGATGCGCTGGTCCGGAAGGGCAGCGCAAGGCACGTGGAAGCGGCCGAATTTGTCGGTGGTGATCAGCCAGCCCTTGGCGGTGGCGACCCGTACCCCCGGCAGGCCGGGTTCGCCGTCGTCCTGGTAGCCATTGCGGTTGAGGTCATCGAACACCTTTCCGATGATGTCGCCGCAATCGAATACCGCCTCGATCACGATCTCGACCGAGGCCTTGGCTTCCGCCAGCACGCGGCCGTCCGGACCGGTGGCAATCGCCCGGTTGGTATGCTCACCCGGGCCGGCCGAGCTCAAAGCGAGCATCTGGAGGCGGATCACCACTTCGGCGTTCGGACCTATCGAGATGTTATCGAAACGTACCCGCAGGCCGTTGACCACCGGGGTGGCGGCAATGCCGTCCACGGTCGCCGAGCCGTCGACATAGCGGAAGCCCGACGGCATGACATCCGTCACCGTTATGCCGGCGACATTGCTGCTCGAATTATTCGTCACCCTGATGATGAAGGGTGCCTTCTCGCCGCGGCGGATCTGCCGCAACCCGGCCTGCTTGACGATGGTGATGTCCGATGCGGCCACGGCGGGCATCGATTCGTCGGATGTAGACGTGTTCGACGGCACGGTTGAGCCGTTAGACGTGCCGCGCGCCGTCGCCGAATTCCTGATGCCGTCCGTGACCCCGGCGGCGTTGTCGATGTCCTGCTGTGACAGCACATAGGTTGCCGTGAAGGTCTGGGAGGCGCCGGGCGCCAGCGTCACTTCCGTCGGCTCGAAGGCGGAAAGGCTGTTGCTGGCGGGCTGCCCGTTGAAGGTCGGGCCGGCATCTTGCGGCGAGACCCCGGTGGCCGTCTGCCCGCCGGTATTCGTCACGGCAAAGGAATAGGTGATCGTGTCGCCGACACTGGCATAGCCATTGCCATCGACGTCGTTGAACGCGCCAGTCTTCTGGATCGTCAGGCTGGCGGGCGGCGGTATGGTTATGGTCACGCTGTCGGGCGGGCTTTCGATGGCGCCGCCGCCCGGTATGGTGCCGGTGGCGGTCGCGGTGTTGGTCACCCCACCCGCATCGATGTCGGCCTGGGTCGGGGCATAGGTCGCGGTGAAGGTGAAGGTGGCGCCGGGCGCCAGGGTCTGCGGACCCTGATCGACCGCTACCAGCGGATCGTTGATCATCACATTGGTGAGGGTCACTGTGCCGGTATTGGTGACCAGGAACGAGTAGCCGATGGTCTCACCGAGATCGGCCACGCCATCGCCGTCCAGGTCATTGAGCGCGCCGGTTTTGTCGATGGTCATGCCGGGCGTCTGCTGTGGCGGCACCGTCACGCTGTCAGGCGGACTTTCGGTGGTTTCACCGCCCGGCGTGGTGCCACTGGCAGTCGCCGTATTGGTCACCGAGCCGGCATCGATATCGGCCTGTGTCGGCGTGTAGCTCGCGTGGAACGTAAAGTTGCCACCGGGCGCCAGGGTCTGCGGCCCTTCATTCACTGTCACCAGCGGGTCGTTCACCGTGACATTGGTGAGGGTCACGCTGCCGGTGTTGCGGACCAGGAAGGAATAGCTGATCGTTTCGCCGAGATCGAGCAAGCCGTCGCCGTCAAGATCATTGAGAATGCCGGTCTTCTCGACCGTCATACCCGGCGTCTGCTCCGGTGGCACCGTCACGCTGTCAGGTGGGCTCTCAGTGGTTTCACCGCCCGGCGTGGTGCCGCCGGCGGTCGCGGTATTGGTCACCGAGCCGGCATCAATATCGGCCTGGGTCGGGGTGTAGGTCGCGGTGAAGGTGAAGGTGGCATTGGGCGCCAAAGTCTGCGGCCCCTGGTCGATCGTCACCAGCGGGTCATTGACCGTGACATTGGTCAGCGTGACCGTGCCCGTGTTGCGGACGAGGAAGGAGTAGCTGATCGTCTCGCCAAGATCGAGAAGCCCGTCGCCATCGAGGTCGTTGAGTGTGCCGGTCTTGTCCACCGTCATGCCCGGTGTCTGCTCCGGTGGCACCGTCACGCTGTCAGGCGGACTCTCCGTCGTCTCGCCGTCCGGCGTGGTGCCGGTGGCGGTTGCGGTATTGGTCACCGAGCCGGCATCGATATCGGCCTGGGTCGGCGTATAGGTCGCGGTGAAAGTGAAGGTGGCGTTGGGCGCCAGAGTCTGCGCCCCCTGGTCGATCGTCACCAGCGGGTCATTGACCGCGACATTGGTCAGCGTGACCGTGCCCGTGTTGCGGACGAGGAAGGAGTAGCTGATGGTCTCGCCAAGATCGAGAAGCCCGTCGCCATCGAGGTCGTTGAGCGTGCCGGTCTTGTCCACCGTCATGCCCGGTGTCTGCTCCGGCGGCACTGTCACGCTGTCAGGCGGACTCTCCGTCGTCTCGCCGTCCGGCGTGGTGCCGGTGGCGGTTGCGGTGTTGGTCACCGAGCCGGCATCGATATCGGCCTGGGTCGGCGTATAGGTCGCGGTGAAGGTGAAGGTCGCGTTGGGCGCCAGGGTCTGCGGACCCTGATTGACCGTCACCAGCGGGTCGCTCACCGTCACATTGGTGAGGGTGACGCTGCCGGTGTTGCGGACGAGGAAGGAATAGCTGATCGTCTCGCCGAGATCGAGAAGCCCGTCGCCATCGAGGTCGTTGAGCGTGCCGGTCTTGTCGACTGTCATGCCCGGTGTCTGCTCCGGCGGCACCGTCACGCTGTCGGGCGGACTCTCCGTGGTCTCACCGCCCGGCGTGGTGCCGGTGGCGGTCGCGGTGTTGGTCACCGAGCCGGCGTCGATATCGGCCTGGGTCGGCGTATAGGTCGCGGTGAAGGTGAAGGTCGCGTTGGGCGCCAGCGTCTGCGCCCCCTGATTGACCGTCACCAGCGGGTCGCTCACCGTGACATTGCTGAGGGTCACATTGCCGGTGTTGCGGACGAGGAAGGAATAGCTGATCGTCTCGCCAAGATCGAGCAAGCCATCGCCGTCGAGATCATTGAGCGTGCCGGTCTTGTCGACTGTCATGCCCGGCGTCTGCTGCGGCGGCACCGTGACGCTGTCGGGCGGGCTCTCCGTCGTCTCGCCGCTCGGCGTGGTGCCAGAGGCAGTGGCCGTGTTGGTCACCGAGCCGTTGTCGATATCGGCCTGGGTCGGGGTGTAGGTCGCGGTGAAGGTGAAGGTGGCGCCGGGCGCCAGGGTCTGCGGCCCCTCATTCACCGAGACCAGCGGATCGCTGACCGTGACATTGGTGAGGGTCACCGCGCCGGTATTGCCGACCAGGAAGGAGTAGCTGATGGTCTCGCCGAGATCGAGCAGCCCGTCGCCATCGAGATCGTTGAGCGTGCCGGTCTTGTCGATGGTCATGCCCGGCGTCTGCTCGGGCGGCACTGTCACGCTGTCGGGCGGACTTTCGGTTGTCTCCCCACCCGGCGTGGTGCCGGTGGCGGTCGCGGTGTTGGTCACCGAGCCGGCATCGATGTCGGCTTGCGTCGGTGTGTAGGTCGCGGTGAAGGTGAAGGTGGCGTTGGGCGCCAGGGTCTGCGGACCCTGGTCGACCGTCACCAGCGGATCGGAGACCGTGACATTGGTGAGGGTGACCGCGCCGGTGTTGCGGACGAGAAAGGAGTAGCTGATGGTCTCGCCGAGATCGAGCAAGCCGTCGCCGTCCAGGTCATTGAGTGTGCCGGTCTTGTCGACCGTCATGCCGGGCGTCTGTTCGGGTGGAACCGTGACGCTGTCGGGCGGACTTTCGGTCGTCTCACCGCCCGGCGTTGTGCCGGTGGCGGTCGCCGTGTTGGTCACCGTGCCGGCATCGATATCGGCCTGCGTCGGGGTGTAGGTCGCGGTGAAGGTGAAGGTGGCGTTGGGCGCCAGGGTCTGCGGACCCTGATCGATCGTCACCAGCGGGTCGTTCACCGTGACATTGGTCAGCGTCACGTTTCCGGTGTTGCGGACGAGGAAGGAGTAGCTGATCGTCTCGCCGAGATCGAGCAAGCCGTCGCCATCCAGATCATTGAGCGTGCCAGTCTTGTCGACCGTCATTCCCGGTGTCTGTTCCGGCGGCACCGTCACGCTGTCGGGCGGACTTTCGGTCGTCTCGCCGTCCGGCGTGGTGCCGGTGGCTGTCGCGGTGTTGGTCACCGAGCCGGCATCGATATCGGCCTGGGTGGGCGTATAGGTCGCCGTGAAGGTGAAGGTGGCGTTGGGCGCCAGGGTCTGCGGGCCCTGATTGACCGTCACCAGCGGGTCGTTCACCGTGACATTGGTCAGCGTGACCGCGCCCGTGTTGCGGACGAGGAATGAGTAGCTGATCGTCTCGCCGAGATCGAGAAGCCCGTCACCATCCAGGTCATTGAGTGTGCCGGTCTTGTCGACCGTCATGCCCGGTGTCTGTTCGGGTGGAACCGTGACGCTGTCCGGTGGGCTTTCGGTGGTCTCGCCACTTGGCGTGGTGCCCGAAGTAGTGGCGGTGTTGGTCACCGAGCCGGCATCGATATCGGCCTGTGTCGGCGTGTAGGTCGCCGTGAAGGTGAAGGTGGCGTTGGGCGCCAGGGTCTGCGGGCCCTGATTGACCGTCACCAGCGGGTCGTTCACCGTGACATTGGTCAGCGTGACCGCACCTGTGTTGCGGACGAGGAAGGAATAGCTGATCGTCTCGCCGAGATCGAGAAGCCCGTCGCCATCCAGATCGTTGAGCGTGCCGGTCTTGTCGACCGTCATGCCCGGCGTCTGCGCGGGTGGAACCGTGACGCTGTCGGGCGGGCTTTCGGCGGTCTCGCCACTTGGCGTGGTGCCGGAAGTAGTGGCGGTGTTGGTCACCGCCCCCGCATCGATATCAGCCTGTGTGGGAGCGTAGGTCGCCGTGAAGGTGAAAGTAGCATTGGGTGCCAGCGTCTGCGGTCCTTGATCGACCGTCACCAGCGGGTCGCTTACCGTGACATTGGTGAGGGTGACGCTACCGGTATTGCGGACAAGGAACGAGTAAGTGATCGTTTCGCCCGGATCGATAAGATCGTTGCCGTTCAGGTCGTTGAGCATGCCGGTCTTCTGGAGTTCCAGCGCCGGCTCGTGCAGGTCGGTGTCGTTGGCCTCATTGTTGGCGAGGTCAGGATCAGTGGTGCCCCCGGGTGGCGTGACCGTTGCCGTGTTGCTCAAGGAACCGCTTTGGGTATCTGGTATGCTGATGGTCAGCTCAAAGGTAACGGAGGCGCCGACAGGCAGGTTCACCGGCACATTCTCGATCGGACCGGTGCCGCTCGGCACACTGCAAACACCCCCGTTCGTCGGAGCGCCGCAAGTCCAGGTCGCTTCCGTGATGCCCGTGGGCAGCGGATCGCTGACCAACGCGCCCTGCGCGCCGAAGGGGCCGTCATTGGTGACAACAATCGTATAGGTGGTGTCCACGCCCGTGGCGTAGATGTCAGTGCCGTTGTTTTTGGTGATCGCCAGATCGGCCGGGAAATTCATCGGCGTCGTGACACACTTCGCGCCGTCGTTGCTGCCGGACCCCTGCAGAGCCGAGATCAGCGTGGCCGCACCTGTCGTCAGGTCGAACCGATAGAAACCGCCATTATTGTTGCTGCCGAAGACGCCATTGGTGGCGCCGAACATGCCGCCGAAGGGGCCGGTGGTCCCTGTGAGACCGATCGTGGTGACGCTTCCGTTCGCCGGATTGATCGCGTAGAGATTGCTGCTGTCGACCGCCGTGTAGAGCAGCCCATTGTGCCAGGCCATATCCAGGGTGCCGATGTTCTGGCTCAGCACGACTGAAGTGGCCGACTTTGTTTCCAGATTGATGCGATAGAGCAAGCCGCCTGCCGCCACATAGTACGTGCCGTCTGGGCCGATCTCACCGGAGACGCTGTTGGTCGAGAGACCTGAGATCGCGCCAAGATTCACTACGCTGCCGTCGCTGCCGATGCGCACGAGTGTGCCGGCCGGCCCTTGCAGCCCATAGATGTAGCCATTGGTGGGGTGCATCGCGATTGCGTTGTACTGAACCGACGAGGCCGGCCCGACCGGATTGACGATGAATGGGTTCGAGGAGGTATTGAACTCGAAAAGCCCTGTCGGAACGTTCTGCGCCAGATACAAGCTGGCATCGCACGAGCCAAAGCCCGGCTGCGCTGGCGACACCGCGTTTGAATCGGTCGCCGTGTTGTTGCTCGTGTCGGGATCGGTGATGCCGTCCGGCGCGGTGACGGTGGCCGTGTTGGTCAGGATGACGCCGGAATAGCTCGGCGGCACCGTCAGCGTGAGGGTATAGGTGACCGAAGAACCCGCCGGCATATCGGCCGTCGTATTGATTGCACCCGTGCCGCTCGCTACGCCGCAAGCGGCACCGCCCGTGGCGCTGCCGCAGGTCCAGGTCGCCGTCGTGATGCCTGTCGGCAACGGATCGCTGACCTGGACGCTCGGCGCATCGACGGAGCCATTATTGCTGACGACGATGGTGTAGGTGACATTGGAGCCGCGTGTGAACGTCGTTGCGCCATCGTCCTTGGTGATCGAAAGATCTGTGCACGGCTCGGCGCTGGCGAAGGTGAAATTGTCTATGAAGAGACCCGTGTTTCCGGGACCGGGGGCGGCATTGTTAACGAACTGAATCGTTGCCGCGGTACCCGCCGCCACGAAAGTATGCTGATAGGTGGCCCAGGTTTGCGTATAATACGGCGTTGTAGGAAGACCACTGCCCCCGTTGAGGATGGAATTGGCAACAGGCTGAAGTGTCGCGATGGTGACGGGTGCTACCCCGTTTCCATTCCCCAACCGAACCGAAGCGATCGATTGCGAAGCCGACTGTCCGGCATAGTCGATCGAAAAAGTATATTGCTGTCCGGGAAGCAGGCCGGTGAAGGTCTGCCGGAGTGTTGCCGGCGCGGTGCCCCACAGATCGATGCTTTGCATCCCGTCGCTGGCATTGCTGTGGTAACGGAGCAGGTCCACCGTGCCGCTGACGGTCTGCCAGCCGTCGAGGGGATATGTCGTCGTCCGCCAGATCGCATAGCCATTAATAATGGACGTATTCTCACCCGGCCGTTGTGGCTCTGTTTGAATGTTCGGAGATTCGAATGAACCGTTGACGGCGAGATTGCATGCGCCGCCGGCCTGAGCATGAGCGGTAGCGCTCGAGAAGAAGACTGCGCTGATCATCACCAGAGCGGCTAGCACGCTGCGCCCAATGTCGCGCCCCGCGAGCAGCAGGTCCCTCGACAAGAACAGGCGTGCTGCCGCTGACGACTGAACGAAACCCTGCATGAAGTGCCCCCGACTTTATTGCCGCCGATGGTCGAATCACTTCGAATCGGCGTGAAACAGATTCGAACATCGGACGGCCCCGCCGCGGTCAGGAGATCAGAATCACGGCATGCAGTATTTCAAGAACCTTCGCTTCCTGTCAGCAAATTGCGGAACATGTCACTTTACCGGGCGGATGTTGTACTTACGCCACATCTAACCGAGCAGATGACATCGGAACCTGTCAGCCGCCAGTCGTTAAAATTCCACGCAATTTTTATGCACCGGGTCGGATCTCGGCCGGGGTCCTGTTGCGGTGCTTCTTCATGGTCGCGGTCAGATGGCTCTGGCTCGAAAACCCGCTCAGATAAGCGATCTCCGCAATCGGCAGGCCTCCCTCGACCAGCAGCTTCTCGGCAAACGCCAGTCGCAGGGCGAGGAGATACTGGTAAGGCGATTGTCCGAAGGTCTTGGTGAACGCGCCGATGAAATGATAGGGCGAGAGGCCGCAGATTCCGGCAAGCTCGGCTACAGACAGCTTTTGCGAGAAGTTTTCATTCAGGAATTCGTGCACCCGGCGCGCACTCGATACCGAAAGGCCTCCCCTCGCCTTTGCCGGCTGCGCGCTCACGCCCGAATAGGTCCGTAGCAAATGAATGCTGAACAGTGTGATCAGCGTGTCCATGAAGAGCTCGCTTGCCGTTCCGCCCTGCGTCAGCTCGATCTTCATCATTTCCGCGATGCGCAGCGCTATCGGGTCGACGGTTCCGAAGGCCGGCGGCCTGAGAGCCACATGGCCGGCATCGAGCGCGCTCGCCGCCACATCGGCAAGGCTCTCGGGCTTCATGGCTATGATCACGGATTCTCTGGTGCATGACCAGATAGCGCGGCCTTCAACCGTCGCTGGTTGGACGACAAGCGCCCCGATCGGCGCATCGTATCGCGTCAACCTGTCGCTTGCCAGTGCTGCCCGGTTTCCCGGCGCCGGGGCGAGCATCACGGCTACGAAATGGTTTTCAGCCAATAATGACTGCGATCCGGGCTGGCGGAGCGAATAGATCACCCCACCCCCGGCTGTCGCCAGCCTGGGACCCGCGCTTGAGGGAATGACATCGAGAATATGCGGCTCGACTCTCTGCCGACTGCGTTCTCGCCTGCTTGGCTCTTCTTCCGCGACACCGGCCGTCCCCCGCATCGCCCCATGCCTCCTGTGCCTGTGCAGGCAAGGCATGTTCTGGGTAGACCGCATAAGAGAGCTGCTTCGCGCCAGTGAATGCGCAAAGTCCCCGCTCGCCATAGCGATGCCGTAGAAACGCCCCCGTCCCGCCACATATGTGGCAATGAAATTAAGTTACGGCCGCATTTACACAACTAATCGGAAATGGAGCTTCCGTTTGGTCGCCTTGCAATCCACGATGGCGGATTGCCCAATACGATGGCTTATTGCTCAAAGACTCGCCACAGCACAGCGCCCCCAAATTACCCTAGGTATTCTTTTGACTGTCGCTTATCCGCAACAACGACAGCCGCTCGAACCATCCGGCAAGACCGCGTGGCCACAGAATGACGAAGAGCGTCACCAGAAGCCCGAGCCCGATATTGCGGTAGTCGGAGAACTCCTTCATCCCTTCATCCGCCAGCATCAGCAGAGCAGCGCCGATGATCGGTCCCCAGATCGAGCCCATGCCGCCGACCACGATCATGGCGATGAGGAACAGCAGCAGCGGGAAAGAAAACACCGTCGGGCCGATCACGCGGAAATGCACGGCATAGAAGCCGCCGGCGATGCCGGTGAAGAAGGCCGACACGGCGAAGATCCACAGCTGGTATTTGAAGCGGCTGATGCCGCGCGACAGCGCATAGCCCGGGCTGTCGCGCAGCGCCTTGAAGGCAAGCCCCAGGGGCCCGCGGATGACGGTGATCGAAAAAACGACCGCAATCGCGAGCAGTGACAACGCGACGTAGTAATGCGCCACATACCATTTGGTCGGGAACAGCGCGCGCAGGCCGAGATCGCCGAACTGGCCGATGCCGCGCACGCCGCCGAAGAGCGGCATGCAGCCCGAGCTGTTGGTGAAGCAGGCGGTGTCGTTGACGATCAGCACGAACATCACCTGTGCGATGGCGAGCGTCAGCAGCGCCACATAGGGGCCGCGCAGTCTGAGGCACGCCAGCCCGATGATCATGCTCGCTGCCACGGTGACGAGGCCGCCGAGCGGAATGGCGATCAGCATCGGCACCTTGAGATAGAAGCCCAGCATCGCCGTCGCATAGGCGCCCGTCGCGAAGAGCGCCATCTGGGCGAGCGAGAAGATGCCGCCGATGCCCAGCACAAGGTTCCATTGCACGACGACGATCGCCCAGATGAAGAACACCGTCGCCTGGGTGACGATGTAGCGGCCACCGAGCAGGATGGGCACGAGCACCGCCACCAGCAGGCAGGCGAGACCGATGAGGATGTCGCGGCGGATTCCGGTCACAGGCGCACCACCTGGCCACGGCCGAACAGGCCATAGGGGCGCCAGATCAGCACCAGGATGACAAGGAGAAGCAAGGTGGCGAAGCTCCAGCGCACGCCGAAGACATATTGCGTCGCGGCCTCGAGCAGGCCCAGCACGATCGCCGCGATGACGGCGCCATAGACATTGCCGAGGCCCGCGACGACGCAGACGATGAAGGCCTTCAGCATCGGATCGCCGCCCATCACTGGGGTCAGCGTCGCGATCGAGGAGATCATGATGCCGGACACT
Source organism: Taklimakanibacter lacteus (assembly GCA_003576695.1). Taxonomy (GTDB): domain Bacteria; phylum Pseudomonadota; class Alphaproteobacteria; order Rhizobiales; family Aestuariivirgaceae; genus Taklimakanibacter; species Taklimakanibacter lacteus. The sequence continues at coordinate 131,751 of QOZQ01000010.1, read as the reverse complement.
GCGGCCAGCGCGCCCGACAGCGCCAGCACCTGCGCATAGACCTGGCCGACGCGCACACCCATCAGCTGGGCCGCCTCCCGGTTCATCGAGGTGGCGCGGATGGCGCGGCCGGTGCGGGTCTTCTGCAGGAGAAAGGCCACCGCAGCCATCAGGGTGAGCGCCGTCACCAGGATCAGGATGTTCTGCACCGGGATGTGGACATTGCCGATCACCACCTGCCCCGAAATGCCGAGCGGCTGGGGGATCGGATAGGGACCGAAGCTCTTCAGCATCAGGTTTTCGATGATGGAGCCTATGCCGATGGTGGCGATGAAGATATTGGTCTCGAAATTCTCGGCCCGCAGCAGCGGCAGCGTGGCGAAGGCATAGATGACGAGACCGGCCGCCGCGCAAACGAGTGCCGCGGCGATGAGCGCCAGTGCCGGATGGAAGCCCAGATGGGTGATGGTTGCGTAGCAGATATAGCCACCGAGCGTCAGGAGCGCGCCATGCGCCATGTTCAGCATGTTGAGCGAGCCATAGACCAGCGAGAGCCCGATGGTCGCCACCGCATACATGGCGCCGAGAGTGAGGCCGGAGGCGATGATCTGGATGAGGACGTCCACCGGTCAGGCTCCCAGATAGGCTTCGATGATCTGAGGACTCGCCATCAGCTCAGGCCCCTTGCCGGCCCATGCGAAACGGCCATTGTCGAGGAGATGGATGCGGTCGGCCGCGTCCATGATCCGCTCGGCATTCTCCTCCACCACGAGGATGGTCGAGCCGGCGCGGCGCAGGTCGAGGATCACCTCATAGATCTGATCGATGACGATGGGGGCGAGGCCGAGCGACGGCTCGTCCAGCATCAGGAGATCACCGCCCGCCATCAGCCCGCGGCCGATGCCGCACATGCGCCGCTCGCCGCCCGACAGCGTGCCGGCAAGCTGGTTGCGCCGGTCCTTGAGCTTGGGCAGAAGGGCAAAGACCTTTTCGAGCCGTTCGGCGATCGCGGCCGCCTCGCGCGTCCGATAGGCGCCCATCATCAGGTTCTCGTTTATGCTCATCGCCGGAAACAGGAGATCGCCCTGCGGCACATGGATGACGCCCCGCTCGACGATCTCATCGGGCCTGAGACCGTCTATGCGCTCACCCGCAAGGGCGATCTCGCCCTCGCGCACACGCAGGAGTCCGGAGATGGTCTTGAGCAGCGTCGACTTGCCATGGCCATTGGGGCCGATGATCGCGGTCAGTTCCCCCTTGCCGACCGTGAGATCGACGGATTGGAGGACGATGCGGTCGGCATAGCCCGATCTGACAGCTTTGAGCGCGAGCGCCGGCTCAGCCATGGGCAGTGGCCCCTTCGCGCATGAAGTGGCGCAAGCGCTCGGAAGCGCCCTGCCCCAGATAGACATCGACCACCGTCTTGTCGTTGACCAGGTTGCCGGGCAGGCCTTCGAATATCTTCTCGCCATGATGCATGATCATCACCCGGTCGGAGAGCTGCACCAGGAAGCGCATCACATGCTCGATGAGGATGATGGTGATGCCGGCCGCCTTGATGGCGCGCACCGCCTGCATCACCCGGTCGATCTCCTTGGCGGTGAGGCCACCAACCGGCTCGTCCATCAACAGGAGCCTCGGCTTGGTCGCAAGCGCCGATGCCATCATCAGGAGCTTGCGCTCGAGCACCGGGAGCTTGCCGGTGATGCGATGAGCGCTCGCCGTGATGCCGACCAGCGCCATGGCTTCATCTGCGGCCGCGTTGGCCTCACGGCCGACGCGGAAACTCGGCATGCGGCGATTGGCGCGGCCGAAATAAGCGCCGACCAGGACATTCTCGCGGGCGGTGAGGCTGTCGAAGCCGGCATTGAGCTGGAAGGTGCGCGCCACGCCGGCATGACAGATCTCTTCCGGCGCCAGCCGCGTGATGTCGCGGCCGGACAGCAGGATGCTGCCGCTGGTCGCCGGATTGAGGCCGGAGATGACCTCGAACAAGGTCGTCTTGCCGGCGCCGTTCGGTCCGCCGATGCCGAGCACCTCGCCCGCCGTCAGATCGAAGGAGAGGTTGTTGACCGCCGCCAGCGCACCGAACGACTTGCCGACATTGCGGCAGGACAGAAGCGGCGGCACGGCGGCGGTCATCAGTGCGTTACGCCTTGATCCAGGGCGGCATCACGAATTTCGCCGTACCATAGGGTGCGGGCGCGATGAGCGCCGGTCCCTTGGTATAGTCCTGGATCTGCAGGAACTGATGCGGCATGCCGAGCGATGAGTCATTGACCTGGGTCGGGTAGGAATAGGCCGCATTCTCGATCGGTACGAACCGCGTCGTTCCGGTGACACCGCGCCAGATCATCGAGCTCATGCGCGCCGCCACCTTCTTGTTCTGGTCGTTATTGCCGGGCTCGCCGCTGCCGCCGGCAAGTGCGGCCGAAGTCGCCCACACATAGGCGCCGTCATAGGGCTGGGCCCCGGAATTATGCCCGGCATTGGCGCCGAACTTCTCCTTGTAGCGCTTCTCGAAGGCCGTGCCGATCTCATCCTGCAAGGCGCCGACCAGCGTCGCATAGAGGATGCCGTTGGTGGTCTCCTTGCCGATGTCGCGAAAGGCCGGGATCGATGGGCCATATTGCATATAGACCAGGCTCTGCGTCGGGTTGGGTCCGAATTGCAGGCAGAACTGGGCGAGGTCGGCGGGCAGGAAGTGGGTGATGCAGATCACCGCCGGCGGATCCTGGCGGATCTTGGCGAGCGTTGGGCCCCATTCGGAGGCCGGCACGCTCACCGTCTCGAACAGGCTGATCTCCCAGCCGAACTGCGCCGCCTGCTCCTTCACCGCATTGGCGATGTTGGAGGCATAGACGCCGGCCGAGAGGATCACCGCCATCTTGTTGTTGGCGCGCTTCCACTCGCCATTGGTCTCGAGGCCCTGCAGGAATTTGAGGAAGCCCGAGCCGTAGAAGGTCTCGGCCGGATCGCCCATGAAGGAACCCCAGTAACGCTCGGGATTCGACTTCACGAGATTGTTGTGGCCGATGGTGGTGTCGTAATGGACATAGATGATGCCATTGTCGGCGACGACTTCCTGGATCGCGGCGCCCGAGCCGATATTGTAGCCATTGATGATGGCGTGGACGCCATAGCGATCGATGAGGCGCTGCGCCGCCTGCACATTGGTGGCATCGCCCATTTGCGCCGTGTCCTCGAAGGAGGGTTCGAGCGGCCGGCCCAATATGCCGCCCAGCGCATTGATCTCCTCGCAGGCCAGCGTCAGGCCGTTCTTGAACTCGATGCCGTCGGGAGCGGCGAAATCGGTGGTCGGGCCGCATTGGCCGACCGGGATGGGGTCGCCTTCGGCGCGCGCTTCCTTATTCATGGCGAAGAGCATCGCCGGGAGGCCGGTCAAGGTCGCTGCCGTCGCCGCACTGCCCCTGATCAGGAAGTTGCGGCGCGAGCCTGCGATCACGTTCGGTTTGGAAAGATCAGACTTACGCTTCATGGTGTTTCCCCTTTCCTTCTATCTTAGCTCATTCTCTGGACAAGTTGGGCTGCTTCATCGATCACGGCGAGCTGATGCGGCTGGGCATCCATCCCGCCCCATTGGGCCATCATCGGGCCCCAGGGATCATCGATCCTGGTCTTGCGGCCCGACAGTTCCTCGAGCACGGCGAGACCGCAATAGGGCGCATACATCTCGGAATAGCCGCCCTCATGGGTCATCGCGATCCTGCCGTTGCAGAGATCGGCCGCGGCTTCCTTGAGCATCCGGGTGAGCGAGCGATAACCCTCGGCGCTCATCATCATGCGGCCCAGAGGATCGACACCGCCCGCATCGAAGCCTGACGGCACGATGATGAGTTCGGGCTTGTAGCGCGCCAATGCCGGCAGCACCACGCGCTCGAAGGCGGCGACATAGGCGCCGGGGCCGGAGCCCGGCGGCAAGGGCACATTGATATTGTAGCCCCTGCCCTTGCCCTCGCCATTCTCGGCAATGCCGCCGGACGCGGCCGGGAAGAGATTATCCTGGTGCAGCGAGATCGTCAGCACGCTCGGGTCGTCATAGAAGATCGCCTGGGTGCCGTTGCCGTGATGGACATCCCAGTCGACGGTGGCGACACGGTCGAGGCCCAGAACCTTCTGCGCGTGGCGCACCGCGATGGCCGCATTGGCGAAAAGACAGAAGCCCATGCCGACATCCTTGGTCGCGTGATGACCCGGCGGGCGGATGAGCGCATAGGCATTGGCGACCTTGCCCTTGACCACGGCGTCCACCGCTTCGATGGCGCCGCCCGCGGCGAGGAGTGCGATCTCGTAGCTCCCCGAGCCCAAAGGGGTCAGCTGGCTGGCATCGCCATAGCCCTTGTCGCTGATCTCCCTGATGTGCCTGATATGGGCCTGCGTGTGGACACGGGCGACTTCCTCGACGGTCGCCTCGCGCGGCTTGATGGCGACGAGCTTGTCGAGGAGACCGCTCACTTCGAGCAGGTTGCGAATGCGCCGCTTGGTTTCGGGATTCTCGGCATGGGTGCCGGGCTGCACCGTGAGACCTGGCGGGAAGACCTGGGCCCAGTTCCAGGTATTGTGCCACAGATAAAGTTCGTGGAAGACGAAACCCGTCGCCATCGCGGCTCCCTGTTCATTATTGATTGAGGCAATGATGGCGCGGCTGCCCCAGGGAGTCCCGACACTTACGGGTAAGGGGTGGTGTTTTTTGACCCACCCGATCGGGTGGAGGGCAACAATCCATCCCTCTTAACCCCTCTCAACTGGTCTGCCGTTATTTCTTAAAACTGGCGCTTCAGGCAAACCACTTTGAGCCTTAATGGACCGTACCGAGACCGCATAAGGATCGTTCGCCAATGTATGTCCCGCCAGCTTTCCGTGTCGAGGACGTTCCCGATATTCACCGGGGCATGCGCGAGGCGCGCTCGGCAACGCTCGTCACCGCGACCGAAGAGGGACTCATCGGGACGACATTGCCCATCCTTCTCGATGAGAGCGAAGGCCCTTGCGGCACGCTTTATGCTCACCTGGCGCGCGCCAATCAGCAGTGGAAACTGGCGCCGACCTGCGAGGCGATGGCCATATTCAACGGGCCCGAGGCCTATGTCACGCCGTCATGGTACGCAACCAAGCAGGAAACGCACAAGGTCGTTCCGACCTGGAACTATATCGCCATCCATGCCTATGGACCCGTCGAGTTCTTTGACGACGCCGACCGGCTTCTCGATATCATAACGAGACTGACGAAGCTGCATGAAGGGTCGCGAAAGCAGCCTTGGGCAGTTACGGACGCGCCGGCCGATTTCATCAAGTCGCAGCTTCGGGGAATCGTCGGCCTGCGCCTGCCGATCTCGCGGCTGGATGGCAAAAGGAAGATGAGTCAGAACCGCAGCGCTGCCGATCGTGCCGGCGTCATCGAAGGATTGTCAGCCAGCGACCGTAACGAGGATCGTGAGGTCGCGGCTCTGGTCCCCAGCGGATCGTGAGGTGAGCGGTGCCCGAGCTTCATAGTTTCATCTTGTTCCTGGCGGCGGCAACGCTGCTCGCCATCACGCCGGGACCCGGCATTTTCTACGTCGCGGCAAGAACGCTCGCCGGCGGCCGTCCCGACGGCCTGGCGTCGAGCTTCGGCACGGGTGTCGGCGGCCTCGTCCATGTTTTCGCTGGGGCCGTGGGCATATCGGCGCTCGTCATGGCCAGCGCCGAAGCCTTCACCGTTCTGAAAATTGCCGGCGCTCTCTATCTCATCTGGCTTGGCGTCAGAACCTGGCGCGCCGCAGGCTTCAACGAGCAAGGCACATTGAAAACGAGCGGACCCGCTTCGGCGTTTCGGGAGGGCATCCTGGTCGAGGCGCTGAATCCGAAAACGGCGGCGTTCTTCCTCGCCTTCATTCCCCAGTTCGTCGACCCCGCCGCCAATGTGGCCCAGCAGTTCATTTTCCTCGGCGTCCTGTCCGTCATGCTCAACACGGCCGTGGACGTCGTCGTGACCTTCTGGGCAGCCAAAGTGAGATCCGGCCTTGCCCAACGGCCGACGCTCATCGTCCGGATGCGGCAGACATCGGGAGCGGCGATGTGTGGCCTGGGAGCGTTGCTGCTCTTCGCGCGCCGGTCTAGCGCATCGTAGCGTCGAAATCGGATAAGCCGATCTCGCGCAGCTTCAGCGCCGCTTCGGTGCGGTTGGAGACGCCGAGCTTGCCGAAGATATTCTTGAGATGCCACTTCACCGTGTCGGGCGCCATCGACAGGGATCGGGCGAGCTCACGGTTGCTATAGGCGCGCACCAGATAGGACGCGACTTCCATTTCCTTGCTGCTGAGCTGGCGCTTTCCCGCGAGCGGCGTGCCTGCCATGGGGCGTATCCGCTCGCTGCCGCCACGCCCGAGCTCGGCCAGGATGCGGTCGACGAAGACCGCGGTCTCGGACGAGCGCGACCAGGCGGGAATGCGTCCGCGCGCGAAATCGAGCGCCGCCTTCAAAGGCTGGCCTTCATCGACCAGGGAGCGCACCGCATTCTGCGGCACGGCGAGCGCCATGAGATCGACGGTGGCGGCGAGCGCCTGCAAGGTCTCGCCTGCCGCATGCGCGGCAATCGCCACGAGGGCCCGAACCTGCAGCAGCGCGCGCAAACGCTCGTCCTTGCGCTGGCGCTCGGCGATGCGCTCCAGGACAACGATGGCGCGCTTCGGCTGGCCCTCGGCGATCAGAAGCCGGGCGGCGCCGATATGGGCATACTCATCGAGCGGGTGGACATGCTCCGCCCGCTCGCTCATGGCGGTGGTGATGCCGCGCAGTTGCAGCGCCATGCGGGCGGCGGCGACATCGCCGCGTGACAGCAGCAGGCGTACGCGGTCATTGAGCGCGCTCGCGGTCAGGCGCCGGTAGCGCTTCTCGATGCCGAGCTGCTCGGCACGTTCGAGATAGATGATCGCCTCGTCATGGCGGCCCTGTGCCGCCGCAAGCCGCGCCAGATGCAGCTTGCAGGCCATCTCATGCACGACGAGGCCGCATTCCTCGATAACGCCGCGATGTTGGTGCAACAGCCTTTCGGCATTGTGCAGGTCGTTCCATTCGTAAAGGAGCTCGACCTGGATGATCGCCGACATGGCTTCCGAATAGGAATTGGCGCCGAGACCTACGCGCGACAGGCGCATGGCGCGGGCAAGCAGGTCATGCGCCTGGTGCAGATTGCCGGCGGCAAGCTCGACGAGCCCCAGAAGGAGATCGGAATAGACAATGCCGAAGATCGAATTCGCCAGTGTATGGTGGTCGCGCCCCTTGAGAGCTGAGAGCCGCGACGCATCGAGCTCGCCCAGCGAGAAATGGGCGAAAGAGCGGATATTGCACAAGGTGCCGCGCGCGAAAGGCTCGCTTTCGGGATAATCGGCAAGCCAGCGGGCCGCCAGCCTCGTCGCCATGCGCGGCCAGTCGGCGGCGCTGATGACGCCTGCCGTCAGGGTCTGCAGCTCCGCCTGCAGCGAGCGGGTCGTCGCGGCATCGATCCTGCCCTGCCCGGCCTGCCTGACCACCAGGAGCTTGGCCCGGCGCAGATCCCTGACCGCATCGCGCGATCGCCCCATATGAAAATGGGCCCAGACGCGCGTCAGCAGCAGTCGCGGGCGCATCGCTATCAGCTCGGGCGGCAGGCGATTGAGCCACTCCGTCACCATCGGCATATGGCCCTGCATGATGATCGGCAGAGCGCATTCCTCGACGAGGCGGGCCGCCAGGTCCTTGTCGCCCGCCGCCAGGGCATGGCCCACCGCGTCCGAGATCGAGCCATTGGCGGAAAGCCAGGACGATGCCCGGCGATGGAGGGCGGCGCGCTTCTCGGCCGGCCAGCGCTCGACCTTGCCGCGCAGGAAGTCGCTGAACAGATGATGGTAGCGGAACCATTGCCCGGTCGAATCGAGCGCGATCAGGAAGAGATTGGCGCGCTCGATGAGGCCAAGCGTCGCCGGGCAGTCATGCTCCGGGCAAACCGCCTCGACGAGGCCCAGATTGAAGCGCTCGAGGATGGATGTGCGCAGCAGGAAATCCTGCACCGCCTCGGGCTGGCGGGCCAATACCTCGTGGCTGAGGAAATCGGCGACGTCGCGCTGGCTGCCGGAGAAATCGGCGATGAAGGTCTCGCGCGAATCTTCATGGGCAAGCGCCAGCGCCACGAGCTGCAGGCCGGCAGGCCAGCCCTCGGTCTTGTGATGCAGCGCCACGATGGCCGACATCGGCAGATCGAGCCGGCAGATGGCGCGCAGATAGTGATCGGTCTCGTCCAGCGAGAAGCGCAATTCGCTGTCGCCGAGATTGACGGCATGGCCCTTCATGCGCATCGCGATGAGCTCGACCGGCAGCTCACCACGCGTCGCGAGCACGATATGGAGCGCCGGCGGCGCATAGGCCACCATGGAGTTGAGGAACAGCGCGATCTCGGGCGAGACGATGAGATGGGCATCGTCAAGCACCAGATAGACAGGGTCGCCGGCACGGGCCAGATCATTGATCAGGCCGCCCAGGATCGAATCGACCGGCGTCACCGGACTCGACTCGATGAGCGCCAGCGCATTGGCGGCAATCGAGGGATCGGCGCGGTTGAGCGTTGCCGTCACATATTTAAGGAAACGGGCGAGATCATTGTCCTGCGCATCGAGCGAGAGCCAGGCCACGCGCCCGCCTTTCGCGGCGACCTTGGCCCCCCATTGCGACAGGAGAGTCGATTTTCCGAAACCGGCGGGCGATGAAACCGTGGCGAGCTTCGCGGCTGTCGCTGCTTCCAGCATGGCGATGAGGCGCGGGCGCTCCACCATGGCGCCACGCAGATGCGGCGGATGCATCTTGGTCTCGATGAACATAAGCGACATCTGGCGGCGGGTCATGGCGCGAGTCAAGGCGCTCACTTGACGCCAGCGCCTCCTTGCGCCACTTTCCGTCCATGGTCATCCGCCGCCTCACCGCGAAGTCGAAAAAATTCCCCATTCCGGGGAACGATGATCGTCGTGCGCAGTAGCAGATAGCCAGCACTCAAGATCAAAGCAGCCCCGCCGGTTTGGACGGGGTTTTTTCATGCCTGTCTCCGGCCCAGCAACAGGAGATGGATGAAATGCCGACCAATCAAACGATGCCGCAAGGCCTGTGGCTCCCGCTCATAACGCCGTTCCGCGACGGCCTGATCGACGAGATTTCGCTCCGGAGAATGGTCGAACACTATGCGCATGAGCCTGTGGACGGGTTGATCCTTGCCGCTACAACCGGTGAAGGCCTCAGCCTCGATGATGCCGAGGTTGAGCGTATCGTCCTCAGCACCCGCCACGCGCTCACCGTCGCCGGTCGTAACATGCCGGTCTTTCTCGGCCTCAGCGGCAGCGACACCCGCAAGCTCGGCAAGGCGCTCGCTTATACCGCATCATGGCCGATCGACGGTTATCTGATCGCCTGCCCTTATTATACGAGGCCGTCGCAACAGGGACTCTTCCGCCACTTTTCCGCGCTCGCCGACAATGCGGCGCGGCCGATCATGATCTACAACATCCCCTATCGAACCGGCGTCAATCTGGGCAACGAAACCATGCTCAGGCTGGCCGAGCATCGCAACATCATCGGCGTCAAGGATTGCTCCGCCGATGCGGCGCAGTCCTTCGACCTTGCGCGGTCGAGGCCTTCCGGCTTTTCGGTGCTGACCGGCGAGGATGCCTTGTTCTACACGGCGCTCACGCAAGGGGCGGATGGCGGCATTCTTGCTTCCGCGCATATCGAAACCGCAGCCTTCGCCCAGATCCGCAGCAAGCTCCTGCAGGGTGATCAATCGGGCGCTCTGGCGGATTGGCGAGCCCTCGCGGACTTGCCGAGACTGCTGTTCCAGGAACCGAACCCGGCACCGGTCAAGCATTGGCTGTGGCGCATCAGTCTGATCGACAGCCCCGAATTGCGCCTGCCGATGGTTCCCGTATCCGACGCGCTCGCGGCACGCATCGATCGCGAAATCGAGCGGCGAGGATCGCGCGCCGCGGCGTGATCCTCAGGGCAGGGTCGCAGCCATTCGCCGGGCCGCCTCCTGGAGCAAGGGAAGGTGTGCTTTCGCCTGGTCGAGGCTCAGGCGCGCGCTGGGGGCGGGCAGGCAATGGCGGCCTCTTCGCCGATCTGTTCGATCCGCGCGTGCGCTATAGCGGCATATCCTTCGTCTACCAGTTCTCAGGCATATTCGCCTCCGGCCTTACGCCGATCATCGCGACCTATCTGATCGAGGCCAACGGCAAGCAGCCCTGGTACCTCATCGGTTATGTCGTGTTCGCGGCACTGGTGAGCATGGCAAGCGCGTGGCGATCCAGCGCCGCGCCCTGCCCGACATGGCGCAGGCGTCTACTGCAAGACCTTGAAATCGCCGACGGCGACCTTCTCCTTGCCTTGCGGCCCGGCAATGCGCAGCCACAGATATTTGCCATGGGTGTCGGCGGGCAGCGAGAAGGTCTGGCGGCCGGCGGTCGTCTGCAACGGGAAGGAGAAGACCGGGCGGCCCGACGCTTCGAGCGGGCCCTCCGGCAGCACCATCACATCGAGGACGTTGGCGATGGCCGCGCCGTCGGCCGATGCCGGCGGCGCATAATCGAGGGCGCTCACCTTGCGGTCGCCGCCCAGATCGAGAAGCACATTGATCTCCTGGTCGGGCGCCGAAATGGTGAGCGAGGTCTCCGGGCGGCCATCGAAGAGATCGCCGAACCGGTAGCGCTGCTCGCTGCCGTCCTTGAGGGCGGCGGTCGCGATGCTGCGGCTGAGGTCGAGGGCCGCGGTATCGACCACCGGCTGCGGCAAGGTCGCGGCAGTGATGTCGCTCTTGCCGCCGATATTGATGGCATCGGTGACCCCGCCGGTCTTCGCCACATCGAGATTGGACGCTGGCTGCCCCTGTCCCGGCTTGTCGAGCGCCACCGTCACATTGATGGGCGCCGTTCCCGAGGTCGGTCCGAAGGCCTGGATGCCGGCGAAGACCACGCCGGCAAGGGCGGCAAAGGCGCTGATGCCGAGATTGAAACTCGAGAGCCTGGAGGATCTCGCCGTCCCTCCGCCGCCTCTATTTGAGGATCGAACGTCCTGCATACTGAGCCTGAGCCCCCAATTCTTCCTCTATGCGCAGAAGCTGGTTGTATTTCGCCAGCCGGTCGGAGCGCGCCAACGAGCCGGTTTTGATCTGGCCGCAATTTGTGGCGACAGCAAGATCGGCTATTGTCGAATCCTCGGTTTCGCCCGAGCGGTGCGACATGACCGCGGTATAGGCCGCCTTATGGGCCATGCCGACGGCGGCCAGCGTCTCGGTGAGGGAACCGATCTGGTTGACCTTGACCAGGATGGAGTTGGCGACACCCTTCTTGATGCCCTGGCTGAGTCGCGTCGTGTTGGTGACGAAAAGATCATCGCCGACCAGCTGGCAGCTCTTGCCGATGAGATCGGTCAAGGCCTTCCAGCCGTCCCAGTCGTCCTCGGCCATGCCGTCCTCGATCGAGATGATCGGAAAGTCCTTGGCGAGCTTGGCCAGATACCTCACCTGCTCGTCGATCGAGCGGGTCTTGCCCTCGCCCTCATATTCGTATTTGCCGTTCTTGAAGAACTCGGTCGCGGCGCAATCGAGCGCCAGACAAACGTCCTTGCCCGGTCTATAGCCCGCCTGCTCGACCGCCTTCATGACGAAATCGAGCCCGGCTTCCGCCGAAGGAAGATTTGGAGCGAAACCGCCTTCGTCGCCGACATTGGTGTTGTGGCCGGCCTTCTTGAGAGCGCCCTTCAGCGTATGGAAGATTTCAGCTCCCATCCGCAGGCCCTCGCGGAAGGTCTCGGCGCCCACCGGCATCACCATGAATTCCTGGAAATCGATCGGGTTGTCGGCATGGGCGCCGCCATTGATGATGTTCATCATCGGCACCGGCAGGACATGCGCCGCGGGACCGCCGACATAGCGATAGAGCGGCAGGCCCGCCGCATCGGCTGCGGCCTTGGCATTGGCCAGCGAGACGCCGAGGATCGCATTGGCGCCGAGGCGTCCCTTGTTGGGGGTGCCGTCGAGATCGATCATGGCTCGGTCGAGGGCGATCTGATCCTCGGCATCGAAGCCGGCCAGCGCATCGAAGATCTCGCCATTGACCGCGGCGACCGCCTTGGTGACGCCCTTGCCCAGATAGCGCTTCTTGTCGCCGTCCCTGAGCTCGACCGCCTCATGGGCGCCGGTCGAGGCGCCCGATGGGACAGCGGCGCGGCCGGAGGACCCGTCTTCCAGGACCACGTCCACTTCGATGGTCGGATTGCCGCGGCTGTCGAGGATTTCGCGCGCGGTGATGTCGAGGATGGCGGTCATGGGTCACTCCGATTGGCTGGCCGGAGCGTCTCTATGATGGCGATGGATGACGATTGCAAGTCCGGTATTATTGCGCCTTGGCAATCCGGTCGAAGGCCATGAGCTGGCGCAACAGGCCCTCCATGCGATCGATCGGCACCATATTGGGGCCGTCGGACGGCGCATTGTCGGGATCCTCATGCGTTTCGATGAAGACGCCTGCGACTCCGACCGCAACGGCCGCCCTGGCGAGGACGGGAACGAAGCGGCGATCGCCGCCCGAGGATGTGCCCTGCCCACCCGGCTGCTGCACCGAATGGGTGGCATCGAAGACGACCGGGCAGCCGGTCTCGGCCATCACCGGCAGCGCGCGCATGTCGCTCACCAGCGTGTTGTAGCCGAAGGAGGCGCCGCGCTCGGTGAGGATGACATTGGGGTTGCCGCTCTCGACGATCTTGGTCGCGACATTCTTCATGTCCCAGGGCGCCAGGAACTGGCCTTTCTTCACATTCACCACCTTGCCGGTCTGGGCCGCGGCGATGAGGAGATCGGTCTGGCGCGACAGGAAAGCCGGGATCTGCAGTATGTCGACCACCGGAGCAAGCTCCGCACACTGATGATTCTCATGGACGTCGGTGAGGACCGGGAGGCCGAATTCCTTGCGGATGTCGGCGAAGACGGGCAGCGCCCGCTCGAGGCCGAGGCCGCGCCTGCCGGTCAGGCTGGTGCGGTTCGCCTTGTCGAAGGATGTCTTGTAGACGAGACCGATCTTGAGCCGCGTCGCGATCTCCTTGAGCCGGCCCGCCATCATGAAGGCATGGTCACGGCTCTCGAGCTGGCAGGGGCCGGCAATCAGGGTGAGCGGCAGCGCATTGCCGATCCTGAGCGCGCCGATCGCGACGGTGGTATTCGGTTTCATTCGTTATAGACCATGAAAGTGCCGGACCCGTGCGCATAGAGCTTGCCATTGGCATCGGTGATCCGGGCCTCGGCGGTCTGCACGCGCCGGCCGAAATGAATGACTTTCCCGGTGCAGGTCAAGCGTCCCGTTTCGGCGAAAATGCCGCGGACGAAATTGACCTTGAGCTCGATGGTGCCGAAATTCGCTTCCCGGCCGAGCCTGGAGAAGATGGCGCAACCCATGGCGCTGTCGAGAAGGGCTGCGGCATAGCCGCCATGGGTGCGCTGCTGCGGGTTATAGAATTTCCGCGAAGGGAAAGCCTCGAAAGTCGCTTCGCCGTCGCCGAGGCTGACGAGCTTCATATCGAGCAATTCGTTCAGGGGTGAACCGGCGCCCCGCCACCACCGCTCGATTTCTTCACGCTGCGTCAAGGTCTTATGATCATCGCTCATCCTCAGCGTCTTGCCGGTTCAGCGCGAAAAACGCAAGAGCACTACCGTTTACGTCAACTGACAACACGGCACGATGTGGCCCGTCTTTCTGCAAACTGAAGCGCGAGCTGGTGATGGCCTCGGCCAGCCTGGCTATTCGCCGCACGCCAATGGTGAATCCGCCGAAGCGCGGCCCGTTGCTCAATTCCGGCGCCGGGCGTCCGAAGCTTTTCTGGAAACCCTGCGGTGTCAGGCAGGTGATGTTGCCACGCGCTGTCCGCACCGTGATGCCCTCCTCGACCGTCCCTGCCGGAAACCCCGCGAAGGCGGACAGGAACGCGGCGTGCTCTTCCGGCTTTTCGGCCACCAGGCAGACCTCGAGAATCGTCAAAGCGCGATTGGCATGACGCTGGTAGTCGGGCTTCCAGAAATGCTGCGGCGCGTGCTGCTGGGTGGTGAAGAAGGCCACATCGGGCATTGCCGGATGGGTGACGAAAGCGAGCGAGAAGCCAACCGTCACTTCGCGCCCGTCCGGCAGGCGCGCTTTGCGCGAGAAGTCGAAGGGCTCGTAAGTCTTGAGGCCGGCCGCACGGAATGCGGCCACGTCGGCGCGCGCATCGGTCGAGTCGAGCGCCAGCATCGACAATCCTTCATGCCGGGACAGGAAGTCGCGATTGAAGGCGCCGAAGGAAAAGCGCTGCGCCTCGTGATCCGGGATCTTGCCCGCCTCGAAGACGCTCAGCAATTCGAAGAAGCAGCCTTCGAGCTGGATCAGGCTGTTGCCGGTGCCGAAAGGATGCTGGGCCTGCGGCGTCAAGGTGAAGCCGAGGCCAGAGAAGCTCTCGCGCATGCTTTCGTGGCTGCGGCCGCACAGAACGAGATGGTCGATGCCCTTCATGATTTTGCCGGCTTGGGCGGTTCGGCCGGCGATTGCGCCGCACCGACCGGCACATCGCGTACTATTGTCGGCATGTCGATACCGTTCTCCTTGAAAGCCGCGAGGATGGCGAAGCGGATGTCGCTTGCCACCACGCCGCCGCTCATGATGTCGCCGACAAAGGCCCGCAAATCGAAGATATAGCCTTGCGTGCCGAAATCGCGCATCACGACGGCGGGCTCGGGATGATAGAGTACGAGGGCATGGTCCTTGGCGGCCTTGAGGATGACCTCCCTGACCTTGACGGGATCGGCGCTGAGCGCCGCCGACACGGTCACCACGAAGCGGCCGATCGTGTCGCGATGCGTCCAGTTCTTCACCGGCTCGGTAATCAGCAGCGAATTCGGCACGATGATGGTGCAGTTGTCGAAGGTCTCGATCTCGGTCGAGCGCACATTGATCTGCTTGATCAGGCCTTCGGCTCCCTTGACGTCGACCCAGTCGCCGGCCCGCACCGGCCGCTCGGCGAGGAGGATGAGGCCCGACAGGAAATTGTTGACGATCGACTGCAGGCCGAAACCGATGCCGACGCCAAGCGCGCCGGCGACGATGGCGAGATTGGAGAAATCGAGCCCGGCGGCCGAAAGCGCGAAGCCGGTCGCCGCGACATAGCCCGTATAATTGGCGCCCTTCACGATCGAATCGCGGACGCCCGTATCTACCTTGGTCTGCGACAGGACGCGTGCGTTGAGCCAGCGTGTCACCAGCTTGGTAAGGCCGAAGCCGATCACCAGGATGGCGAAGATGAGCAGGATGCCCGACAGCGATATGCTGATGTCGCCGATCTTGAAGCTGTCGAAGGCACGGTCGATGAGGCTCGAGAAGCTGATCCAGGTCACCGTCCAGCTCAGGAACAGCAAGGGCAGCCCGACAAGGACCAGCGCCAGGTCGATGAAGGTGCGGAACAGCGTGCTGAGGCGCGAGATGCCGCGATCACCGAGGCCGGTGAGCCGGCGCAGGAACTGACCGAAGCTCGAGGCGCCATCGAGGCCCGACACGACGAGCGCATCGGACAGATGATGGATCAAGAGCAGTCCGACGACCAGGAAAGACGTGTCGACGATCTGCTCGGTGATGAAGCCGGCAAGCGCGGTATAGCCGAGAATGAGCGCGCCCAGCGATACCGCAAGCAGCAGCCAGACGGGCGGAACGAGCTGCCGGGCCCAGCCGAAATAGACCTCCCCGCCATGGGCGGCATTGGCGAGTCCTTCCTGGTTGCGCGTGACGATGAGGATCGCCGCGATGATGGCGATGAGAGCGATCGAGATCGAAGCGCCCTGCGCCACCGGAAAGGCATTCGGCAGATAGAGGACGCCGGAAATCTCGGTGAAGAAGTTCTTGGCCTGCGACAGGAAGGCAGCAACGCCGGCCATGAGCGCGAAGCGGCCGGCTGCTGTGTCGTCGAGATTGACGACCCGGTAAGCGGGATTGGCGGGCGCCGCCAGGCGATAGGCAAGCGCCGCGTATACGGCGGGGAAGAACAGCAGGTCGACGAGCGCCGAGAACATCTGCTCGAAACGCGCCGTGAAGATACCGGCGAGCTGGAAGCCGAGGAAGGTCGCGACGATGATTGCTGTGCCGACCACGGCGGTGAAGACGACGCCGCGCACGATGCGCCACAGACGGTCGGTATCGTCCGGCGGCTTGCGGACGAACAACGTGCTGCCATAGCGGCGGATGAACCAGCGGCGGATCAACCGATAGAAGAAGAACAGCATGCCAAGGAAGAGCGGCATGATGATGAGGACGATGAGATCGCCGGTGCGCGAGGCCTCGCCCCACCAGTTGACGAGGAGCTGGCCCAGCCGCGTGAAGAACACGCCGCTGGCGATCAGCCCGTCAAACCAGAGCGACGGGCTCAGAATCGAGCCGGTACGCTCCAGCAGCCGGCTCAGGAACTGGTCGCGCTGCAATTGCGCGGTGCGGTCGATCTGCTGGTCGGTCTCGACGGTGATGAGATCGAGCTGCGACTGCGCCGCCTTGATGCGGTTGAGACTGTTCTGCAGGTCGGTGCGCCGGGTAGCGATCTCGAGCGGCTCGGCGCTGCCGTCGGAAGGCGCGGGGCCGAGGCTCTTCAGCTGCTGGTCGACCTCGGCTGAAGGCCCGTTCAGGCTCTCGGACTGACGCACTGCGCTGGTGCGCAGATTGTCGAGCTGGCGGCGGAAATCGGTGAGCTGATCGGAAGTGAGCGTCGGCAACGCCAGTTCGTTCTGGATACGGGTCAGATCTTGCCGCAGCGACACCGCGGCACGCTCGGCCGCCCCTAAAATCGCCTGGTCGAACGCAAAAGCCTGGAGCGTCAGCAGAAGGAGGCCGCAAAAGGCAGCCAGGACATAACGAAGTCGCATGTCGATCGCGGTCATGGCGCGGTTTTACAATTGCCGGCGGCGTTATACCAGACGGCTCTGTTCGACGGCGGCGGCGATGAAGGAAGCGAAAAGCGGGTGCGGCTCGAAAGGTCTTGATTTGAGCTCGGGGTGATATTGCACACCAATGAACCAGGGATGATCGGGATATTCGATGGTTTCCGGCAACAGCCCGTCGGGCGACATGCCCGAGAACAGCATGCCCGCCTTCTCCAGCCTTTCGCGATAGGCGGTGTTGACCTCATAGCGGTGGCGATGGCGCTCGGAGATGCGGGTATCGCCATAGATGCCGGCGATCCTGCTGCCGGCCTTCAGCGCCGCCTGATAGGCGCCAAGCCGCATTGTGCCGCCGAGATCGCCGCCGGCGCGGCGGATTTCGAGCTCGTTGCCCTTCATCCATTCCGTCATGGTGCCGACCACGGGCTGCGACGTCTCGCCGAACTCGGTCGAGCTCGCATCGGCGATGCCGCACAGGCTCCTTGCCGCCTCGATGCAGGCCATCTGCATGCCGAAGCAGATGCCGAAATAAGGCACCTTGCGGATACGCGCGAAGGTCGCCGCCTTGATCTTGCCTTCCGAGCCCCGCTCACCGAAACCACCCGGCACCAGAATGCCGTGCACGCCTTCGAGATAAGGAGCGGGATCTTCCTTCTCGAATATCTCCGACTCGATCCATTCGAGCTTGACCTTGACCTTGTTGGCCACACCGCCATGCACCAGCGCTTCGTTGAGCGACTTATAGGCATCGAGCAAACCGGTATATTTGCCGACGACCGCGATCTTCACCTCGCCTTCCGGATTGGTGATGCGGTCCATGACCGTCTTCCAGCGCGACAGGTCGGGCTCGGGCGCGGTGGTGATACCGAAGGCGTCGAGCACTTCCTTGTCGAGGCCTTCGGCGTGATAGGCGCGCGGCACGTCATAGATGCTCTTCACATCGAGCGCCTGGATGACGGCGCTAGGCCTCACATTGCAGAAGAGCGCGATCTTACGGCGCTCATTGACCGGGATCTCGCGATCGGCGCGGCACAGGAGGATATCGGGCTGGATGCCGATCGAGCGCAGTTCCTTGACCGAATGCTGGGTTGGCTTGGTCTTGAGCTCGCCCGCGGTCGGGATATAGGGCAGCAGCGTCAGGTGGATGAAGATCGTCTGGCCGCGCGGCAGCTCGTTGCTGAGCTGGCGGATGGCCTCGAAGAACGGCAGGCCTTCGATGTCGCCCACCGTGCCGCCGATCTCGACGAGGACGAAATCATAGCCCTCATTGCCGGTGGTGACGAATTCCTTGATGGCGTCGGTCACGTGCGGGATGACCTGGACGGTGGCGCCCAGATAGTCGCCGCGCCGTTCCTTGGCGATGATGTCCTGATAGATGCGTCCGGTGGTGATATTGTCCTGCTTGTTGGCCGAGCGCCCGGTGAAGCGCTCATAATGGCCGAGATCGAGGTCGGTCTCCGCACCATCATCGGTGACGAAGACTTCGCCGTGCTGATAGGGGCTCATGGTCCCCGGATCGACATTGAGATAGGGATCGAGCTTGCGCAAACGCACGGAAAAACCACGCGCCTGGAGGAGCGCGCCGAGCGCCGCTGAAGCAAGACCCTTGCCGAGGGAGGAGACCACGCCGCCGGTGATGAAGATGTACCGCGCCATGGGCCCCTAATCTAACCTCTCATCCAAACGATTCGAAGCCCGGATTTTTGGGGTCCGGGCTTCTGTGGAAAGCTGTGAAACATCTTACTGTGAAACAGGTACTTGCGGCTGGCCGCTGTTGTTGCCGGTGCCGCCCTGGTTCTGGCTGCCACCCTGGTTCTGGCCGGAAGGCTGCAACTCGGGCAGCGCGCTGCCGCCCGTGCCGGCCGGCGCCTGCGTTCCGCCCTGGGTCTGCGGCGCGGTCGTGCGGTCGAAGATCGAGCCGCCGCCCGTATTCGTCGCCAGGAGCGTCAGGCCGATCGAGGTGATGAAGAAGATGACGGCCAGGATGGCGGTCGTCCGCGTCAAGGTGTTGCCCACGCCGCGGGCGGAGAACAGCGAACCGCCGCCACCCCCACCAATGCCGAGCGCGCCGCCTTCCGAGCGCTGCAGCAGGACCACGGCAATGAGCGCAATGGCAATGATCAGGTGAACGACAAGCAGGACGGTTTGCATCTCTAAAGTCCGGTTTCTGGAATTTCGGGGCAGCGTCTAGCGCGGATATGGGGTTGAGGCAACCCTCCGGCAAGCCGGGCCTCAGGGGGGCGCCGGCCGAGGCCGGTAGAGATGGACAAATCTCTCCACGGCCCTTTGTGCGATCCGGGCCGGAGCCTCCGCCCCGCCTTTGCCCTCGGGCATGCCGTGCAGCGCCATAATTTGGCGATCCGCGATCAGGAGGCCATAGACTGTGCGGTAGGCGTCCGACATGTCGGCGACAGAAATGGTGCCTTCATGATGCAGCCGCTCGATGAGTGAGATAATCTTCGGCGCCAAGCGTTCCTTCCCGCGTTTGATCAGTATGTGTGACAGCCTGCCGGTCGGATCGGACAACGCGGCACGATTTATCGCCAGCGAGCCTTCCGAGGTCAACAGACGCAGCAATTGCGCGCCAACCAGGGCCAATGCCTCCATAGCCGGCTGCGAGGGATCATTCTGCTGCAGCGCTGCATTGAGTGCCGTCGCCTGGCGGTCGATCAACGCCGCCAGAATGGCGTCGCGGTTCTCGAAGAGCAGGTAGAGCGTCTCCTTCGAGCACCTGGCCTCGCGCGCCAAAGCGGTGGTCGTCACGCCGGCGACGCCCCTTTCGCGTAATAGGCGCAACGCCGCCTCGAGAATGTCATCCCTGCGCTCGGGCGTAATCCTGGCCATCATTAAGCCTCCGCTATTTCAGTTGCGCAGATGAGTACCATACGGTACTCATAACAACAAGTACCGCCCAGTACTCATGGAGGGACACTATGCATCGGACATCGACAATCATCACCGGCATTCTCGCGGCAACGACCCTGGTGCTCGCCGGCGCCATTGCCGGCTTCTTCTATGCCTATTCGGTTTCGGTCATGCGCGGGCTCGATGCGGCCGATCCGCAGCACGCTATCGCCGCGATGCAAGGGATCAACGCGACCATCCGCAACGCCGCCTTCGCGCCCGCCTTTTTCGGCATGCCGGCCATGGCCGCATTGACCGGGCTGTTCTTGTTCATGACGCGGCAGCGGCCTGCGGCTGTTGCGATGGTGCTGGCCGTGGTGGTCTATCTGCTCGGCGCGCTTGTTCCGACCTTTGCCGTCAATGTTCCCCTGAACGATGCCCTCGCGAAGGCCATCACGCCCGCGGATGCGCAGGAGGCAGTAGCCATCTGGTCAAGCTATTCAGCACCCTGGACATGGTGGAACCATCTGCGCATGGCGTTCAGCACAGCGAGCCTTCTGCTTGTCGGCCTTGCCATATTTCTCTGCGGGCTCAGGCATAGGCCTTGATGATGCCGATGAAATCGGCGGCCTTGAGGCTGGCACCGCCGACCAGCGCGCCATTCACATTGGTAACCGCCATCAGCTCGGCCGCATTGGCGGGCTTAACCGAGCCGCCATAGAGGATGCGCATGTCGGGGTCGGTCTTGGTGCGGATGGAGGCATGGACTTCGGCGACCTCCACCGTGGTCGGTGTGAGGCCGGTGCCGATCGCCCAGACCGGCTCATAGGCGATGACCGTGTTGGCCGCATTCGCGCCTTCGGGAACCGAGCCCGCCAGCTGCCGCGATATCACCGCCAGCGTCTCGCCGTTCTTGCGGTGCGCCAGCGTCTCGCCGATGCAGATGATGGCAATGAGGCCGGCCCGGTGCGCGGCTTCCGCCTTCATGCGCACTGTCTCATCTGTCTCGCCATGGTCGGTGCGGCGCTCGGAATGGCCGACAATGACGGCGCCGCAGCCGACATCGGCGAGCATCTCCGCCGAAATATCGCCCGTATGGGCGCCATTGGCCTGCCCGTGGCAGTCCTGGCCGCCGAGCCTGATCCGGGTCCCCTTGAAGACCGGCTTGATGGTGCTGATCAGCGTCGCCGGCGGGCAGATCATGACCTCGCATTTGAGCCGGACGCCTTTCAGCATGCCGGCCAGCAGCCGCGCTTCCCTGAGCGACGCCGTCGTGCCGTTCATCTTCCAGTTGCCCGCCACCAGCGGCTTAGGTGATTTCTGAGCCATTTCAGTCCCCTACCCCATCGTTCGATTCCTCCTAGCAGAGCCAAGCTATGCTTGCGAGGCCTGATCCTCATCCCTATGATGCGCGCCGCTCCGGGGAGCTTGCCCCGGGGAATGTTTGCAAGAAGGTATGTTGATGCTCGACAGTATGCGCAATGCCGCCAAAAGCTGGGTGGCCAAAGTGCTCATGGGCCTCCTGGTCCTGAGCTTTGGCGTCTGGGGCATTGAAGATATGTTCCGCTTCAGCGCAACCTCGGCCCTCGCCACGGTCGGCGATCAGGATATTTCCAGCCAGCAGTTCACCGAATCCTTCCGGCGCTGGCTGCAGAACTACCAGCAGCAGACCGGTCAGACGATCACGCCCGAGCAGGCGCGTCTTCTGGGTCTCGACCGCCAGTTCCTGAACGGCATGATCCGCGATGCGGCGCTCGATGCCGAAGCGGACAAGATGAAGCTCGCGGTCTCGGACAACCAGCTCGCCGACATCATCAGGGCCAATCCCCTCTTCCATGATGCGCAGGGCAATTTCGATCCGCGCCGGTTTGCCGAGGTTCTGCGCCAGAACGGCCTGAACGAGGCCGCTTATCTCGCCAGCGAGCGCCAGCGGTTCCTGCGCGGCTCACTTGCCGATACCGTCCAGGCCAATTTCGTCGCGCCCAATACGCTGAAGGAGGCGGTCTATCGGCATCGCAACGAGCAGCGCGACGCGCGCTATTTCGTGCTGCGACCGGCTGAGCAGGACATTCCGGCGCCGAGCGAGCAGGACCTCAAGACGCAGTGGGAGAAGAACAGCGCCCAATATACGGCGCCCGAATATCGCGTGATCGCGGTGATCAAGGCCGACCCCGAGGATCTGGCGCCCGCCATCCAGATTCCCGACACCGAGCTCCAGGCCGCCTATGACAAATACAAGCTCGACTATTTCAAGCCGGAGACCCGGGCTATCCTGCAGATCCCCTTCCCTTCGGTCGATGAAGCGAAGAAGGCCAAGGAGCGCATCGCCGCCGGCACGGACTTTCTGGCGCTCGCCAGGGAACGTGGGCTCACCGATGCCGATGCCTCGCTGGGCGAGCTCAGCAAGGACAAGATCTTCGATTCGATCATTGCCGACGCCGCCTTCGGCCTGGCCCAGGACCAGGTGAGTGACCCGGTGCAGGGCAAGCTTTCGGTCGTGCTGCTCAAGGTGACGAAGATCACGCCGGAAAAGCAGTCGACGCTCGATGAGGTGAAGCCCGAGCTCACCTCGCGGCTTCAGCTCGAGAAGGCGCGCAGCGCCGTCCAGACCACCTATGACACGATAGAGGATGCGCGCGCCCAGCAGAAATCCTTCGAGGACATCGCCAAGGAGGTCAATCTCAAGCTGGTGATCACCCCGCCGGTCGACGCCCAGGGCCTCGGCAAGGACGGCAAGGAAGTCGATGTTCCGTTCAAGAACAATGTGCTCAAGCAGTCCTTCGAGAGCGACACGGGCGTCGAGAACGACGTGCTGACGACACCATCCGGCGGCTTTGTCTGGTATGAGGTTCGCGAAGTGACGCCCTCGGCGGTGAAGCCCTTCGATATGGTGAAGGCTCAGGTCGAAAGCGACTGGAAGGCGCAGAAGCTGCGAGAAGTGGCGCTCGAAAAGGCCAAGCAGATGGTCGAGCGTGCCCGCAACGGCACGGGCTTCGAGGCGCTTGCCGGCGAGGCCAAAGCCGAGATCAAGACGGTCCTGGGCCTTAAACGCAACGAGACGACCAATGAATTCGATCAGCAGGCCGTAGCGGCGCTGTTCATGGTTTCCGAAAACGGCTTCGCCTATGCGCTCGAAGGCGACGGCAAGGGTGCGAAGGTCATGCAATCTCAGGCCGTCCTCATCCCGACCTTCGATCCCAATTCCGAAGAGGCGAAGACCATCAGCAAGGCGCTCTCCGATGGCGCCGGCGGCAATCTGGCGGCAGGCTATGCGGCCGATGTTCAGAACGAAGTCGGGGTCTATGTAGACGAGAATATGTGGCGACAGGTCACGGGCGCGAACGCTAACTGATGTCACCCCCTGAAGGCACACTTATCTTGGTCTACTCTCATGCAAGTCATTCCCGAATTCGACGCGTTCCGGCGCGTCTATGAGCTGGGCGAAGCCCAGATTCTGTCCACCCGCCTCGTCGCGGACCTCGAAACCCCCGTCTCGGCAATGCTCAAGCTCGCACGCAATGCGCGCTATTCGTTCCTGCTCGAGTCGGTCGAAGGCGGCGCGGTGCGCGGGCGCTATTCCATCATCGGCATGCGGCCCGACGTCATCTGGAAGGTCGAGGGCCGCAAGGCCCTGATCAACCGGCGCGCATTGTTCAATCCGGATGGCCCGTTCGAGACGGTCGACCTCGATCCGCTGCCGGCGCTCAGGGCCCTCCTCAAGGAAAGCCGCATTGCGCTGCCCAAGGATGCGCCCCCCATGGCCGCCGGTGTCTTCGGTTATATGGGCTATGACATGGTGCGGCTGATGGAGGAGCTTCCCGCCCCCAATACGGATGTCGTCGGGCTTCCCGACAGCATGCTGATCCGGCCGACTATCATGGCGATCTTCGATTCGGTGAAGGACGATGTGACGGTGGTGACGCCGGTCTATCCGGAAGGCGATGTCAGCGCCAAGGCGGCTTACGCGCGCGCCATGGAGCGCCTCTCCTATGTGGTCGAGGCACTCGACCGGCCGCTCGATCATGGCATGATGGGCCGCGCCGATGTCCCGCCGATAGGAGAGACCCGCTCGAATACATCGCCTGCGGACTATATGGGCATGGTGGAGAAGGCCAAGGACTATATCGCGGCCGGCGACATCTTCCAGGTGGTGCTGTCGCAGCGTTTCGAGGCCGACTTCTCGCTGCCGCCCTTTGCGCTCTATCGATCGCTCAGGCGCGTCAATCCCTCGCCCTTCCTCTATTATCTCGACTTCGACCGCTTCGCGATCATCGGCTCATCGCCTGAGATCCTGGTCCGGGTGCGCGACGGCAAGGTCACCATCCGTCCGATCGCCGGCACGAGAAGGCGCGGCGAGACGCCGAGCGAGGACCGGGCCCTTTCGGAAGAACTGCTTGCCGATCCCAAGGAGAGAGCCGAACATCTGATGCTGCTCGATCTCGGCCGCAACGATGTCGGGCGCGTCGCCAGCATCGGCTCGATCAAGGTGACGGACCAGTTCATCCTCGAATATTACAGCCACGTGATGCATATCGTGTCCAATGTCGAAGGCGAGCTCGCGTCCAAATATGACGCGATCGACGCGCTGGTCGCGGGCTTCCCGGCCGGCACCGTGTCGGGGGCGCCGAAAGTGCGGGCCATGCAGATCATCGATGAGCTCGAGCATGAGAAGCGCGGCGCCTATGCGGGCTGCGCCGGCTATTTCTCGGCCGATGGCGACATGGACACCTGCATCATGCTGCGCACTGCCATCGTGAAGAACGGCAAGATGTATGTGCAGGCGGGCGCCGGTATCGTGGCAGACAGCGTGCCTGAGTCCGAGCATGCGGAATGTGTGAACAAGGCCAAGGCGCTGTTCCGCGCCGCCGATGACGCGGTCCGCTTCGCCGGCCGCGCCGGGAGGGGCCAATGATGAACACTCGTCGCCACATGCAACCTCCGTGTGAGCTTCCCCTTCTCCCGCTTGCGGGAGAAGGTGCCCAACGGGCGGATGAGGGTGTTCTCTCCGCCTGCGAAGATCATTCAGACGCCTTGCCCTGCGCTAATCCTCGCGCAGTGAGCGCACTGCACCAACACCCTCATCCGGCCTGTCGGCCACCTTCTCCCGCAAGCGGGAGAAGGGGAAAATTCGGTGAGAGGAGACATCAATCATGATCATCCTCATCGACAACTACGACAGCTTCACCTTCAATCTCTATCACTTCCTGGGCGATCTCGGCGCCGAGACGGTCGTGCATCGCAACGACAAGATCAGCGTCGGCCAGGTTCTCTCGGCGAGGCCCAAGGCGATCGTGCTGTCGCCTGGGCCCTGCACGCCCAACGAAGCCGGCATCTGCCTGGATTTGATCGACAAGGCGCAGGACGAGGTGCCGATCCTCGGCGTCTGCCTCGGCCATCAGGCAATCGGCCAGGCCTTCGGCGGCAGGGTGATCCGGGCGCCCAAGCTGATGCATGGCAAGATGTCGGCCATCCATCACGGGGCAAAAGGCATCTTCGCTTCGGTCCCGGACGATTTCGCCGCGACGCGCTATCATTCGCTGATCGTGGAGCGGGAGACCCTGCCCGAAAGCCTCGAGATCACGGCGGAGACGGAGGATGGCATCATCATGGGGCTGCAGCACAAGACCAAGCCGATCCATGGAGTACAGTTCCATCCGGAAAGCATTGCCTCCGAGCATGGCCACGCTCTATTGAAGAACTTCCTCGAACAGACGGGGGAAATCTGATGGCAGACCTCAAACCTCTCATCGCCAAGGCCGCCAATGGCCAGGCGCTGACGCGCGCCGAAGCGCGCGATGCCTTCGATGTGCTGATGTCGGGCGAAGCGACGCCGTCGCAGATCGGCGGCTTCCTCATGGCGCTCAGGGTCCGCGGCGAAACGGTCGACGAGATCACCGGCGCCGTCGAGATCATGCGCGAGAAGATGACCAAGGTCGAGGCGCCCAAGGACGCGATCGATATTGTCGGCACCGGCGGCGATGCGTCGGGCTCCTACAATATCTCGACCTGCGCCGCCTTCGTCACCGCCGGCGCCGGGCTCAAGATCGCCAAGCACGGCAACCGGGCGCTGTCGTCGAAATCGGGCTCCGCCGATGTGCTGACAGCACTCGGCGTCAAGATCGATCTCGCGCCGGAAGCGATCGGGCGCTGCATCAAGGAAGCAGGTTGCGGCTTCATGTTCGCGCCGGCGCATCACGCCTCGATGAAGCATGTGGGACCGTCGCGCGTCGAACTCGGCACGCGGACTATCTTCAATCTCCTGGGCCCCCTCTCCAACCCGGCCGGCGTCAAGCGCCAGGTCACCGGCGTCTTCGCCAAGGCCTGGGTCGAGCCCCTCGCCCATGTGCTGAACAATCTGGGCTCCGAGCGCGTCTGGATCTGTCATGGCGAAGGTGGCTTCGATGAAATCGTGCCCTCAGGCACGACCTGGATCGCCGAATTGAAGGACGGCAAGGTGACGCTTGCCGAGATCAAGCCGGAAGATGTCGGCATTGCCCGCTCATCGGCGGAGGATCTCAAAGGTGGCGATGCGGCCCACAATGCCGAAGCGCTCAGAGGCGTGCTGGAGGGCAAGAAGAGCGCCTTCCGCGATGCCGCGGTGATGACGGCCGGGGCGGCCCTCCTCGTCGCCGGCAAGGCGAAGGACCTCAAGGAGGGCGTGGCGCAGGCGCAGAAATCCATCGATGGCGGCGGCGCCCGCGGCGTGCTCGAGAAACTGGTCAAAGTGTCGAATGCTTGAACGATTTCATACCACCCTTACCCGTCACCCCGGCGAATGCCGGGGCCGCCTGAATTCGTGCTACTCGAACAGCGCTGCGCGGATTGCGCTTATTGAATGGGTCCCGGCTTTCGCCGGGATGACGATAAGAGAGAGCGTGGGGCGGAGTATCTAATGCCGACCATCCTCGACAAGATCGCCGCCTATAAGCGCGAAGAGGTCGCCAAGGCCACGGCCGAGATCGCCGAGCGCGAGCTCGACGTCATGGCGCTCGATGCCCCGCCGGTGCGCGGCTTCAAGGCGGCGCTCGATGCGAAAATCGCCAAAGGCGAATGGGCTCTCATTGCCGAAATCAAAAAGGCAAGCCCTTCCAAGGGCTTGATCCGATCCGATTTCAATCCGCCGCAACTCGCCATGGCCTATGAGGATGGCGGAGCCGCCTGTCTTTCCGTCCTCACCGACACGCCGTCCTTCCAGGGGGCGCCTGAATATCTGGGGGCGGCGCGCGCGGTCACGGCGCTCCCCGCTTTGCGCAAGGATTTCATGCTCGATCCCTATCAGGTGGCGGAAGCACGCGCCTGGGGTGCCGACTGCATCCTCCTCATCATGGCAATGATCGATGACGGCCTCGCCTGCGAGCTCGAAGCGGCCGCCTTCGACTGGGGGATGGATGTGCTGGCGGAAGTGCATGACGAAAAGGAACTCGAGCGGGCGCTCAAGCTCTCGACCCCGCTCATCGGCATCAACAACCGCAACCTGCACACATTCGAGACGACGCTCGCGACGACCGAGAAACTGGCGCCGATGGTTCCCGGCGACCGGCTCATCGTCGGCGAAAGCGGCCTGTTCACGCCGGACGATCTCGCCAGGCTCGCCAAGGTCGGCGTCAATGCCTTTCTTATCGGCGAGAGCCTGATGCGCCAGGCCGATGTCGCCCAGGCAACCCGTGCTATCCTGACACGGCCATGAGCAAGCTCACCCATCTCGATGAAAAGGGCCAGGCCCGCATGGTCGATGTCTCGGCCAAGGACGTGACGACGCGTCTCGCGACCGCGCGGGGAACGATCTCCATGACGGCCGGGACGCTCGGCATGATCACCGAGGGTCGCGCCAAGAAGGGCGATGTGCTGGCGGCGGCCCGCATTGCCGGCATCATGGCGGCGAAGAAGACGCATGAGCTCATCCCGCTCTGTCATCCCCTGCTGATCTCGGGCGTGACGGTCGATTTCACACCTGATGTGAAGGCCAACGCCATCGAGGTCGAGGCGACCGTGAAGGTCGAAGGCAAGACGGGCGTCGAAATGGAGGCGCTCACCGCCGTCTCGGTCGCCTGCCTCACCATCTATGACATGTGCAAATCGGCCGACCGCGCCATGCGCATCGGCGATATCCGGCTCGTCGAGAAATCCGGCGGCAAGTCCGGACATTACTCAGCGGACTGACGATGGCCCTGATCCCGGTCACCGAGGCCAAGGAAAAGATCCTGAAAGGCGCCAGGCCGCTGGCGCGCGAGGATGTTCCCCTGCATCACTGCGCCGGCCGGGTGCTTGCCGCCGACATCAAGGCACGGCGCAACCAGCCGCCCTTCCCGGCTTCCGCCATGGACGGCTATGCGGTGCGCTTCGCCGATGTCGGGACGGCCCCCATACGCCTCAAGGTCATCGGCATGGCGCCGGCCGGCCACGGCTTCAGGGGGACGGTAAAGGCCGGTGAAGCCGTCCGCATCTTCACCGGCGCGCCGGTGCCCAAGGGGGCCGATACGGTCGTCATCCAGGAGAATGCCGACGCCAGCGGCGGTCAGGTTAACATCAACGTGCCGGCGCAGCGCCTGGGCCAGCATATCAGGCGCCAGGGGCTCGACTTCGCGAAGGGCCAGAGCCTGCTTCGCCGTGGAACCTTGCTGGGAGCCCGCGAGATCGGGCTGGCCGCAGCGATGAACTGGCCCCGTCTTCCGGTCACCCGCCGGCCAAAGGTGGCTATTTTCACCACCGGCGACGAGCTGGTTCGGCCCGGGCAATCGCCCAGACCCGACCAGATCGTCTCCTCGAACAGTTTTGCGCTTTCGGCCTTTGTGCGCCGTTTTGGCGCCGAGCCGGTCGATCTGGGGATTATCCCCGACAGGATTAACGCCATTTGCCGCGCCATTCGAAAAGCCCGGAGCGCAGATATCCTTCTGACGACCGGTGGCGCCTCAGTCGGGGATCATGACCTGGTGCAGGCTGCTCTCAAGGCAGAGGGCATAGGGCTCGATTTCTGGAAAATCGCGCTGAGGCCCGGGAAACCGCTCATGTTCGCCCGCGACGGCAAGAGGCGGATTATGGGCCTGCCGGGAAATCCCGTGTCAGCGCTCGTTTGCGCGCGGATTTTTCTCAAACCCCTCATTTTTGCCCTTCTGGGCCAGTCCGGCGATGCTGACGATACCGTCAAGGCCCGGCTCGGCGCGCCGCTGCCGGCTAACGACCTAAGACAGGATTATCTTCGGGCGCAAATCACCCGTGAAGCCGATGGCAGCTACCGGGCCACCTCCTTCCCGCTGCAGGATTCTTCGATGCAGCGCGCTTTGACCGAGGCCCAGGGCCTCATCATCCGCCCTCCCCATGCGCCGCAAGCCCATGAGGGCGACCTCGTGGATGTGATCCTGCTCGATTTTTGAACGACTGCCCAATTTAAGCTTGCCGAACTAAACGGGAACGGCTATTTTCGTTTAGGATTTGTTCCGAATCTTACTCGATAATTTCCCCGGAACGTTCTTTGAACAGGTCACGCCATGCTGACGCGCAAACAACTCGAACTGCTCCTCTTCATCAATGAACGCCTGAAGGAGGATGGGGTATCACCCTCTTTCGAGGAGATGAAGGATGCGCTCAACCTCCAGTCCAAATCCGGCATTCACCGGCTGATCCTCGCCCTCGAGGAACGCGGCTTCCTGCGCCGCATGCCAAACCGGGCCAGAGCGCTCGAGGTCATGAAGCTGCCGGACGCCCACAGCCCCAGCCTGTCGACCGCCAAGCGCCCGGGCTTCAGCCCCAATGTCATTGAAGGCAATCTCGGCAAGGTGAAGCCGATCCCCCATGCCGGCAACGGCAATCCGCGTGCCGCCATCGTGCCGGTCATGGGCCGCATCGCCGCCGGCGTGCCGATCTCGGCCATCCAGGATCATTCGCACAACATCACCGTGCCGCCCGAGATGCTGGGCTCGGGCGAGCATTTCGCTCTCGAGGTCAAGGGCGATTCGATGATCAATGCCGGCATCTTCGACGGCGACACGGTGCTCATCCGCAAAGGCGACAGCGCCACCAATGGCGACATCGTCGTGGCGCTCGTCGACAATGAGGAAGCGACCCTCAAGCGCATCCGCAAGAAGGGCGACTCGATCGCGCTCGAGGCGGCCAATCCGGCCTATGAGACGCGCATCTTCGGACCCGACCGGGTCAATGTGCAGGGACGCCTCGTCGGGCTCATCCGGAAATACTGAGATCGACTCCACGCCATCACTTCAGGTCGGCTCGGCCTGAAGTGATGGCGTTGGATTTCTGCTACGCAGCTATTTTGGTCTCGCAATAGCGCACCTGGTCGATGTCGACGCTCGGCAGGGATGCCGATGACCGGTGAGCGCATGTGGCTCACGGCCTGATCACCACCATTTCGGCGCTTCGAACTTGCCGGCCGCTTCCTCGATGGCATGGCCCACCTGGAACAAGGTGCCCTCATCGAAAGGCTTGCCGATGAGCTGCAGCCCCATGGGGAGCCCCTGCTCCGACAGGCCACCCGGCACCGAGATGCCCGGCAGGCCGGCCATGTTCACCGTCACCGTGAAGATGTCGTTCAAATACATCTGCACCGGATCGGTGATCTCGCCCGGCGCGAAAGCCGGGCTCGGGGTCGCGGGCGTCAGCACCACATCGACCTTGTCCCATGCCTTGTCGAAATCCTGCTTGATCAGTGTGCGGACCTTCTGGGCGCGCACATAATACGCATCGTAATAGCCGGCCGAGAGCACATAGGTGCCGATCATCACGCGCCGCTGCACCTCGCGGCCGAAGCCCGCGGCGCGGGTATTCTCATACATCGAAACGATGTCGTCGCCCGGCACGCGCAGGCCGTAGCGCACGCCGTCATAGCGGGCGAGGTTTGAGGAAGCCTCGGCCGGCGCCACGATGTAATAGGCGGGCAGCGCATATTTGGTGTGCGGCAAGGAGATCTCGACGATCTCGGCCCCCTGCTCCTTCAACCATTTGGCGCCCTTGTCCCACAAAGCATCGATCTCGGCGGGCGTGCCGTCGACCCGATATTCCCTCGGGATGCCGACGCGCAGGCCCTTGATCGGCTTGCCGATGACCGCCTCGTAATCGGGCACCGGGTGATCGACCGAGGTCGTATCCTTGGGGTCGACGCTTGCCATCGACTTGAGCAGGATCGCCGCGTCGCGCACATCACGCGCGATCGGTCCTGCCTGGTCCAGCGATGACGCGAAAGCGACGACGCCCCAGCGCGAGCAACGGCCATAGGTGGGCTTGATGCCGACCGTGCCGGTGAAGGCGGCGGGCTGGCGGATCGAGCCGCCGGTATCGGTGGCAGTGGCGCCGGCGCAGATATGGGCGGCAACGGCCGAGGCCGAGCCGCCGGAGGAGCCGCCCGGCACCAGCGCCGCGTTGGAATTCCTGCGGCGCCAGGGATTGATCACATTGCCGTAATAGCTGGTCTCGTTGGACGAGCCCATGGCGAACTCGTCCATATTGAGCTTGCCCAGCATGACGGCGCCGTCGCGCCACAGATTGCTGGTGACGGTCGATTCATAGGTCGGCTTGAAGCCATCGAGCACATGGCTCGCCGCCTGGGTATGGACACCCTTGGTGGCGAAGAGATCCTTGATGCCAAGCGGGATGCCTTCGAGGCTGCCGCCTTCGCCCTTGGCGAGGCGCGCATCGGACGCCGCCGCCATGGCGCGCGCCTGGTCCGGCGTCTCGACCACATAGGCATTGAGGATGCGGGCTTTCTCCATGGCGCCCAGATAGGCATCGGTCAGCTCGCGGGCGGAGAAGGATTTCTTCTTCAGGCCGTCACGCGCGGCGGAGATGGTGAGGGAGGTGAGAGAGGTCATAGGCTTATTCAACGACTTTCGGGACCATGAAGAACTCGTCTTCGGCGGCGGGCGCGTTCCGGGTCACGTCTTGCGGATAATTGCCATCGGTCACCACATCGGCGCGCTTCTTCATCTTCATGGCGACGACCGAGGTCAGAGGCTCGACGCCTTCGACATTGACCTCGTTCAGCTGCTCGATCCAGTGCAGGATCGAGTTGAGCTCGCCTTCGAGGCGCGGCACATCCGCCTCGCTCACCTTGATACGCGCCAGATGCGCAATACGCCGCACGGTTTTCTGATCGACCGACATTTTCAGGCTCTTTTTACGGAAACAGGGGCGCTCAATAACACCCGATCACTTGGGGAGCAACGGGCTCTTCTGCCGCCCCTTTTCGTCGAAATTCTCGTCCCGCAGCCAGGCCTGGAACCTCGCCATCATGGCCGGCCATTCGCTGTCGATCATGGCATACCAGGCGGTGTCGCGGTTGCGGCCCTTGACGATGTAATGCTGGCGGAAAATGCCCTCATAGATGAATCCAAAGCGCTCGGCCGCCTTGCGGGACGGCGCATTGAGAGAATGGCATTTCCACTCGAGACGCCGCACGCCCAGATCATCGAAGCAGTGGCGCATCATGAGATAGATCGCTTCCGTCGCCTCGCGCGTCTTCTGCAGGGCCGGTGACATCCAGATATGGCCGATCTCGATCACCCCATTGGCCTTGTCGAGACGCATGAAGGCGCCCATGCCGGCCGCTTTCCCGGTGTCGCGGCGGATGAAGGCATAGAACCAGGGATCGCGGCTCTCTTCCTGCTTGGCAAGCCAGACGACGAAGGCCTCGAAATCGGCGAAAGGCCCATAGCCCATATAGGTCCAGACGGCTCCTTCAGGATCGCTCGAGGCGAAAGAGTCATAGAGATCGCGACCATGCTGATCGGCGGAAACCGGCTCGAGCCTCACCCAGCGGCCGAAGAGCGGGCGCAGGTCGGGCGCCAGCCCCGGCGGCAGCGGATCGACAATGGGTCCCACAGGTCGTTTGCGGTCTGACATGGGGCAAGCTTATGTCCGGGTTTGCGGGCAAGCGCAATTCCCGCCTGCCTTCTGGGCTAATGACAGGAAAACGCCCTTATTCTCCAGGTCCGGCAAGAGCCGGCTTGCGCAACCGCGCCGTGGCGAAGAGCACCAGGAGCGCCACGAGGGGAAATGCCGCGGCGATGATGCCAAGTTGAGAAGCCGGCCCCATCGTCAATGCCCGCCCACCCACCAAGGATCCAGCCGCCACACCGAAATACATGGCGGACATGTTGAGCGGCAGCGTCAGATAGGTGATCCCCGGCGCCAGCGCCACGATGCGGCTCGCCTGTGCCGGCGGGAAGGTCCAGCCTACGATGCCCCACGGAACCATGATGGCGATGAGGAGCGGGCCGGCGATGGCGGAAGGCAAGAGCTCGAGCATCAGCGTGATCGCGACGCAGATGATGGTGAAGGCAATCAATGAGAAGACGACGACACGCGTCGCCCCGAGGCGGTCGGTCAGCTGACCACTCGCATAATTGCCGATCACGGCGCCAATGCCGAAAGCCAGCAGCATCGCCGGAATGACGGTCACGGACAGACCCGCGCCATCGGTCGCCAGCGGCGCCAGATAGCACAGCACCACGAAACCACCGGTGAGATAGAGGAAGGTCACGATGAGTGCCGGCAATATGCCGGGCTTCGTGATCGTCAGCACGCGCTCAGTAAGCGTCAGCCTGACGCCGGCGAGGCCGCGCGGCAGCCGCAGCGAGAGCACAATGGCGCAAAGCAGAGCGATAAGGCCCACGAACAGGAATGTCGCGCGCCAGCCCGCCAGATTGCCGATAAGTGAGCCAATGGGCGCGCCGAATGCCACGGCCAATGTGGTGCCGCCGACGACGGTCGCGACCGCCTTCGCCCGATGCTCAACGCCCGCCAGCGTCACGGCTGTCGCCTGGGCCGTGGAGGCATAGAGGCCCGCTGCTGCGCCCATGACAATCTGCGCGGCAGTCAGCAAGGCAAATGAATTGCTCGTTGCCGCCAGTGCGTTACCCACGAGGAACAGAATGAGCGCGCTGACGACAACATGCTTGCGATCGGCCGTGCCCGTGAGCGTGGCGAGAATCGGCGTGCCGATCGCATAGGCAAGCGAATAGGCCGTCACCAGATGACCGGCTTCGGGAATGGTGAGATTGCTGGACGCGGAAATCAGCGGCAGCAGCCCGGCGAACACAAAAGCCATGAGGCTCGTGGAGAAAGCGCCGGCGGCCAGCCAGAGGAGACGTCCGTCCATGACATTGTCCTTGTTCAAAATTTATTGAACTATTGGACAAAGGCAGGTAACTGTCAATATGATAGACCGACATCTCCTGCCAGCCTGATGTCAGGATGCGCATGGGGAGCTTGTCTGCCTTTGAAATTGGACGAGTCTTGGGAATGTCTCTGCTTCATCCGGCGACCGATCAGATCGATCTTGCAACCGTGCTTTCCGTGCTCGGCGACCCGACGCGTCTGGCGATCGTTGGTTATCTCGCGCGCCACGAGGGTGTCGAGATCAACTGCAGCCGCTTTCTGGACCTCGGCTCCAAAACCAATGTGAGCTATCATCTCGCCAAACTCAGGGAGGCCGGTGTGACGCGCACGGAAATACGCGGCACCAACCGGCTTATTTCATTGCGGCGCGCCGACCTCGACGCGCGCTTCCCTGGCTTGCTCGCTTCGATCATTGCCAATACGATCAACATTCCGTTCGATATGCGAGAGATCGCAAGACAGGAAATCAGCGAGCTGGAAAAGCGCGGCGCCGCGGTGAAGGGGCCAGTCGGCTAGCGGTTTGCGCAGAGCCGGCAATCCCGCATAAATATGTGAATGACAAAAAAACGTCTCGATCCCGTCGATGTCGTGATCATCGGAGCCGGCTGCGGCGGGGCGGCCTTCGCCTGGCAAATCAAGCGTGACGCCCGTCATCTCAAGGTCCTCTGCCTGGAACGGGGCGGCTGGCCGGATCACGAACATATGCCGGCGAACGGCATGCGCTGGCAGCGCGCCATCCTGGAGGACTGGGCGTCGAACCCCAATCTGCGCCTCAAGGCGGGCCAGTATCACGGCTCGCACGATCATCCGATCGATGAGGATAATTCGGTCTTCAAGCCGCTGATGTGGAGTGGCGTCGGCGGCTCGACCGTCGCCTGGGCGGCACATTTTCCGCGGCTGCACCCTTCAGACTTCCGCACCCGTACGCTCGATGGTGTCGGCGACGACTGGCCCTTCGGCTATTTCGATCTCGAGCCCTGGTACGACCTCAATGACGAGATCATGGGGGTGGCCGGCCTCAATGGCGATCCGGCCTATCCGCCGAAGTCGAAGCGCGCCATGCCGCCGCTCCCCTTCGGCGCCGTCGCCAATCGCGCGGCGCGTGCGTTCAGCGATCTCGGCTGGCATTGGTGGCCGGTCGATGCGGCAATCAATTCGACCGCCCATGACGGGCGCGCCGCATGCAATCATTGCGGCCCCTGCCTCATCGGCTGCATCCCCAAAGCCAAGGCTTCCGTCGACCTTACCTACTGGCCGAAGGCGACCGCACTGGGCGTAGAGCTCAGGACCAGCGCCATTGCGCGTAATATCGAGATCGAGGCCGGGCGCGCCACGGGCGTCACCTATGCCGATGAGCACGGCAAAGAATATTTCCAGCCGGCGCAAGCCGTCATCGTTGCCGGCAATGGCATCGGCACTGCAAGGCTCCTGCTCGCTTCCGGCGTGGAGAGCCCGGCGCTCGGGCGCAATCTCATGTTTCACCCGGCCGCCTATGTCAGAGGTCTCTTCAAGGAGCCGCTCGATGGGCCCGTCGGCCCGGTCGGCTGCTCGATCTATTCGCATGAATTCTACGAGACCGACCTCTCGCGCGGTTTCGAGCGCGGCGTGCATCTGCAGCTGTCGCGCGAGAACGCGCTCCTGGTTCAGGCGTCGCGGCTTTCACCGCTGTGGGGCTATCAGCCCCAGGCGCAATTGCGCGAGGAATTCCTGCATACGATGCCGATCCTGGTGCTCGCCGAGGATCTTCCGGAAGCACATAATCGCGTCAGCCTGACCAGGGAAGCGCAGCGCGATGGACTGCCGGGCGTGAAGCTCGACTACACAATGTCGGAGCGCGCCCGGAAGAGCCTCGATTTCGGCCTCGCCCGGGCGGAAGAGGTGCTGAGAGCCGCCGGCGCCTATCGCACCATTCGCGTCTCGCCTGCCCCGCTCACCGGCTGGCATCTGCTCGGCACGGCGCGCATGGGCACCGATCCCGAAACCTCGGTGACCGACGCGCGGGGGCGATGCCACAAGGTGCCCAACATCCTCGTCGCCGACGGCAGTCTCTTTCCGACAGTCGGCGCCGCCAATCCGGCCTCCACCATTGGCGCCGTGGCGCTCAAGCTCGCAGCCCGGCTGGCGGAGGACATGACATGACGCCCTCGCGACTGGGTTTGCTGGCGGATCTGATCCTGCCCGGCGATGCGGCGGGGTTGCCACGCGGCTCGCTCATCCCCGAGGTGATGCTGGCGCTGGCAGGGTCCGCCTCACCGATCAAAGGTCTTCTGGGCGAACGGTTCGACTTCGCCGAAAAGGATCTGCGCCTCATCGAGCAGAGCCATCCGGCGGAATTCCGTGAGCTGGTGATGAGCCTGATCAAGCCCTACTACGAGTCGGGCAAGGTGCTCGAAGCCATGGGCTGGCGCAGCGCCCCACCGCAGCCTCTAGGGCACCGCATCGCCGCGATGGACGAAGCCCTTGCCGCCGAGCTTGCCCGGATTGCCGAACGCAAGCGTATCTGGCGCTAGACCGTCGTCGCCTCGCCCGGTTTGAGAACCGTCGCGGTCCTGCCCTTGGGTCCCAGTGCTTTCACGAAGGGTTTGGCATCGGGAATGAGGAAACCTTCGAAGGTCGCGTAGTGGCAGGGGATCACCGTCTTGAACTTGAAGAAGGTCTTGCAGGCATGAGCCGCCTGGTCCGGCCCCATGGTGAAGCGGTCGCCAATGCACATGATGCCGATCTGCGGCTTGTAGAGATCCTGGACGAGCCTCATGTCCATGGTGATGCCGGTATCGCCCGTGACATAGAGCGTGCGCCCCTTCTCCTTCTTCGGCAGGATGACGAAGCCCGCCGGATTGCCGAGATAGATCGGCGTGCCGTTGTCGATATGCGAGGAAGAGTGCCAGGCATTGGTGAAGACGCAGTCGAAATCCGGAAACGAGATGCGCCCACCGTGATTGCCGGGCGAGTAATTGGCGACACCCTTGTTGGCGAGATACATGGCGATCTCGAAATTGGCGACCAGCGTCGCGCCGGTGTCCTTGCAGATCTGGACCGTGTCGCCAAGATGGTCGTCATGCCCATGGGTCAGGAGCACATGGGTCGCGCCGCGTGACACCTCCTTGACGTCGCCCTTGAACAAAGGATTGCCGCTGAGAAACGGGTCGAGCATGATCACGGCCTTGCCGGTTTCGATGCGGAAGGCCGAATGGCCGAAATAGGTGATTTTCATCCGCGCAACTCCACTTTGCCGGAGGCTTTATCGCGCTTTTGCACCGCTTCGCCAAGTCGCGTAAGAGGACCCGATGGAATCCCTGAATTTTGCCGATGCGGTTGCCGCCCTGCCGACCCATAGCCCCGTGATCGGCCTCGATCTCGGCAGCAAGACGATCGGCGTCGCCATCAGCGACATCACGCGCCGCATCGCCTCTCCGGTCGAGACGGTTGCGCGCAAGAAGTTCACCCTGGATGCCGAGCGCCTCCTCGCCATCGCGGCCGACCGCAAGGCCGGCCTTTTCCTGCTGGGGCTTCCCCTCAATATGGATGGCAGCGAAGGCCCCCGGGCGCAGTCGACGCGCGCTTTCGCCCGCAATCTAAGCAAGCTTACCCCTTTGCCGATCGTCTTCTGGGACGAGCGGCTGTCGACCGCCGCGGTCGAGCGCATGCTGATCGGCGCCGATACCAGCCGGGCCCGGCGCTCGGAATTGGTCGACAAGCTGGCGGCCGCCTATATCCTGCAATCCGCGCTCGATTCCCTTGCCCGCCCCAGATGACCCAGGCCTTCCTCGTCCTCCTGCCCGTCTTCATCGTCATCACCATCGGCGCGCTGCTGCGACGCTCGAACCTGATGAGCGAAAGCCATTGGGCCGGCGTCGATCATGTCTGCTATTTCGTCCTGTTCCCGGCCATCATCTTCAAGGAGATCGCGGCGGCCGATTTCTCCCATATTCCCGTCTGGCACATGGCGGCAGCCATGATCGTGGCGCTTACCGTCATGTTCGCCTTCCTGCTGATCCTCAGGGTACCGCTCTCCGCAGCGCTCGGCATCAATGGCGCGCAATATTCGAGCCTGTTCCAGGGCGCCACCCGCTGGCACACTTTCATTGCCTTCGCCACCGTGCCCCTGTTCTTCGGCAATGATGCGCTGGCGCTGGCCGCGGTCAGCGCCGCCACCATGACGCCGCTCCTCAATGTCGTCTGCGTCATCGTGATGTCGCTCTATATCGGGGGCGAACCGCCGCCCGCTCGGAAACTCGCCCTCATCGTGCTGCGCAACCCCTTCTTCCTTTCGTCCATGGGCGGCGTCGTGTTCCAGCTGCTCGGCCTGACATTGCCAGGCCTCGCCGTGCAGGTCCTCGACATGATCGGACGCGGCGCGCTCGGCCTCGCTCTGCTGACCGTCGGCGCCGGTCTCCATTTCGGCGAAGCGGTGGCCGCCAAAATGACGGTGGGACTCGCCGTCGCGCTCAAGCTCCTTGTGATGCCGGTCCTGATGTTCTTTGCGCTCAAGCTCTTCGGCGTCACCGGAACGCCCGCCGCCGTGGCACTTCTGTGCTCGGCTGTACCGACGGGATCTGGCGCCTATGTGCTGGCGCGGCAAATGGGCGGCGATGCGCCGCTCGTCGCCAATATCCTGACGGCGCAGGTTATCTGTGCCGCCGTCACTATTCCCCTGGTCCTGACCTTCCTCGCCTAATTTGGGGCTGGGGAGTCCGCTATTCGGCCGCTACAACCTTGTCACCAACCGCGTAGAGCCGACAGGGCTGCACACCACCTTCGGCGTAGGAAGCTAACGCTTCAGCACCTCTAAGCCGACGCGCACATTCGTAGAGTGCATGTTGGATCGCGTCTTCCTGACTGTTCCATGAGCTACTAAAGCTGAAGCTCCCATCCGGCCCGATGACAAAAGCTTTCTTGACCGGCAAAAATCGATACTCCTTATCGAACTTCCGTCTCGCTTCACCCTGAAGCGCGCCCTCGGCCAGCAAGGGCTTCAGTTGGAAAGACTTCTCCCCCAACATGGCCGAAACCGCATCCAGTACATTTTGCCGCCAGATCGTCGTCAGATGCCCGGCCTCGGAAGCCACAACCCATTTACGCGTCTTGGATCGATAGTAGGATCCGCACACCTTGTTTATAAGCTTGGGAGTGATCTTCGTGTTGCCTTTGACAAGGCGATCGTCATCGGCACCAAAAATAAAGAGTACAGGCACGTTCGGCCGCACGAGTTCCAGTGTCGGAAATCCGACGCCGCATTTCGTTCCTACGATGAACATCCCGGCAAGATCGTCATCAAGAGACTGTGCGATATTTCCACCTCCTGAATGCGACCAGATATAGATCGGCACTTCCGGATTTCTCTTTCGCAACTCGCCGATCGAACGCTTGGCCTGCGCTATTCTTGTCTTATTGCCTCTTGTCACATCGTCAAAACGCGCAGGATCTGCCCAACCGCATTTCTCATTCGGCATGGGATCATCATAGCTGTTGAGGTAGAACACCTGCAGCCCCCTGGCGCGGAAGAAATAGAACCAACTTTCTTCAAAAGGCATAGGACCTGCCCAGGGCTTGCTACAACCATGCAATGCAAGGACGAATCCCCGTACCTTGCCATTATCGGGGTAGTACTTTCGGGCTTTGCCGAGGGGGACATCGGGTGGCGGCAGCGGTTCACCCAGCAGTGGCCCCAG
Organism: Taklimakanibacter lacteus; assembly: GCA_003576695.1. Lineage (GTDB taxonomy): Bacteria > Pseudomonadota > Alphaproteobacteria > Rhizobiales > Aestuariivirgaceae > Taklimakanibacter > Taklimakanibacter lacteus. The sequence continues at coordinate 92,178 of QOZQ01000010.1, read as the reverse complement.
CAAAGGCTGCGACCAGACAATCTTGTCATCAAGAGCGAAAACATCGCATTTGGAGTCACGTCCCCACGGTGTTTTCCGCAGCCAATAAGCGCAATCGCGAAGGGCCTTCTGCCTTGCCTTTTCAACAGTTCGAAGGCCGGACACCATAAGCCAGGCGCCGGCCGGACTGATCGCTATCGCTTTGTGCTTCTTTTCCTTGGCGTAGAGGGACCTGAAAGCGATTTCCACCTCGATCCCGGGGATTGTCTCAGCCGCCCTGGCAACGAGACCAGACACCAGGCCAAGTCCCCACAGCAACACAATGGCCAGAGTCAGCGACCAGTAAACCCTCGAATCCAAGCATCGGTTCATCGCCGCCCCCGTCACCACCACTAGAATAGAGAATTCAGTGATTGGCAACGATGAAAAAGCGGCGGCTGACGCCGCCGTTCCCGATCTATACCGGTTGTTCTGGTCAGTAGTCGTCACCGATCACGCGGGCGCTGATGATGCGGCCCGAATGGGCGCTCACCCTGACGCTCCACAGCCGGTCGCGCTTGACGGCGCGATAACGGTACACCTCGCCGCCGCAGCGCACCTGCCTGACATTCCAGAAGCCATAGTCGCGCAGGATCCGCCGTCCTTCGCCGCAGGAGATGTAGTCCTCATCATCATAGTCATCGTCGTCATCCGGATAGCCCGGATCATAGACGGGATAGGCCGGCGAATAGCTGGGCTGAGGCCAGGGCTCGCCCACCGTAACGCCGATTCGGGTACCCGCCTCGGCGGCAGGCCCGAGAACCAGAACAGCCAGCACAGCAGCGGCGCCGGCAACGAAAGTCTTGTGCATCATTGAATACTCCACAGGTCCCCCGACCCTCGGCGAGCGGCTACCCCGAGACGCCCGCCGGCAAGGGTGAAGCGGTTTTGTGGGCGATTTTATGGTTTCAAAACTGGCGCCGGGGCAGCCTGGATTTACCCTTGCAAAGAAACTTGCCCACAACCCCGCTTTGCCGCTTGCGGGCGGAAGGAAACCCCCATAGAGACTGCTTTTCGATGACAACAGTGCGCAATCCCAAACGCCTCATCGAAGGCCAGCATCTGCTCGGCATCGAATCCCTTTCAGCTCAGGAAATCGTCAGGCTGCTCGATCTCGGCGAGCGCTATGTCGAGGTGAGCCGGCAGATCGACAAGCGCCAGGCGGTGCTGTCGGGCCGCACCCAGATCAACCTCTTCTTCGAGGCCTCGACCCGCACGCAAAGCTCCTTCGAGCTTGCCGGCAAGCGGCTCGGGGCCGATGTCCTCAATATGGCGGTCTCGACCTCGGCGATCTCCAAAGGCGAGACGGTGCTCGACACCGCCATGACGCTCAACGCCATGCATCCCGACATTCTCGTGGTGCGCCATCCCTCCTCGGGTGCTGCCGAGCTCCTCGCCCAGAAAGTCTCCTGTGCCGTCATCAATGCCGGTGACGGCCAGCATGAGCATCCGACCCAGGCGCTGCTCGATGCGCTCACCATCCGCCGCCGCAAAGGCCGCATCGAGGGCCTGGTCGTGGCGATCTGCGGCGATGTGCTCCATTCGCGGGTGGCGCGCTCCAACATCCATCTCCTCAACAAGCTCGGCGCCCGGGTCCGTCTCGTGGCGCCTTCGACGCTTCTGCCGACGGGGGCGGAGAATTTCGGCGGCGAGATCCACCGCAATATGAGAGAGGGCGTGACCGGCGCCGATGTGGTGATGATGCTGCGGCTCCAGCTCGAGCGCATGAGCGGCGCCTTCGTCCCCTCGGTGCGCGAATATTACCGCTTCTATGGCCTCGATGAGGAGAAGCTCAAGCTCGCCAGGCCGGATGCGCTGGTGATGCATCCGGGCCCGATGAACCGGGGCATCGAGATCGACTCGAATGTGGCGGATGGCGTGCAATCGGTGATCCGCGAACAGGTCGAGATGGGGGTGGCGGTGCGCATGGCGGTGCTCGATGCGCTGGCCCGCAACCTGCCGGGAGGCGGCAACGCATGATGGCGCCATCGGCAAAACACTCGGCCGGCCGCAAGGCCTATCTCAATGCGCGTCTCATCGATCCGGCGCAGGGCCTTGACGAAAAAGGCGGGCTGCTGATCGAGGACGGTTGGATCCTGGCCGCCGGCCCCAAGGTCACGGCGCAATCGACAGGCTCGGGCACGACGACCTTCGACTGCAAGGGACAAGTGCTGGCGCCTGGTCTCATCGATATGCGCGTATTCACCGGTGAACCCGGCAATGAGTATCGCGAGACGCTGGCGACGGCGTCGGAAGCAGCGGCGGCCGGCGGTATCACCACCATGATCGTGATGCCCAACACCACGCCCGTCGTCGATGACGCGGCGATCGTCGATTTCATCCTGAGGCGGGCGCGCGACACGGCCATCGTGCGCGTCGCCCCCATGGCCGCCCTCACCAGGGGCCTGGGCGGTGAGCTCATGACCGAGATCGGCACGCTGCAGGAAGCGGGTGCCGTGGCCGTGACCGACGGCAACAAGGCCGTCGCCAATGCGCGGCTGTTCCGCCGGGCGCTTGCCTATGCCAAGGATTTCGACATGCTGGTCGTCCAGCATGCCGAGGAACCGACGCTCGCCACCGGCGTCATGAATGCGAGCGAGACGGCAGGCCGCCTTGGCCTCGCCGGCATACCGGCGGTCGCGGAAGTCATCATGGTCGAGCGTGATCTGCGCCTCGTCGAGGCAACAGGCGCACGTTATCATGCGGCACAGATATCCTGCCGGATGTCGGTCGATGTCATGCGCGCCGCCAAGGCGCGTGGCCTCCCGGTCACCTGCGGTGTGTCGGTCAATCATCTCGTGCTCAATGAGAACGATATCGGCGCCTATCGCACCTTCTTCAAATTGTCGCCGCCGCTTCGATCCGAGGATGACCGGCGCGCTCTGGTCGAGGGCGTGAAGGACGGCACGATCGACGTCATCGTCTCGAGCCATGATCCGCAGAGCGCCGACACCAAACGGCTTCCCTTTGCGGAAGCCGAATTCGGCGCCATCGGCCTCGAGACTTTGTTCTCGGCCAGCCTCAGCCTCCACCACAATGACGGCGTGAAGCTGTCGCGCCTGATCGATGCCTTGTCCGCCAAGCCAGCACAAATTCTCGGTCTCGAGGCCGGACGCCTGGCGCCCGGCGCGCCTGCAGATTTCACGCTGGCCGACATCCAGCGCAGCTGGACGGTGGAAGATCACCTGCTGCGCTCGCGCTCCAAGAACTCCCCCTTCGAGCATCGAACGCTCGAGGGCCGCGTCATGGAAACGGTCGTTGCGGGGCGTACCGTCTATGCTTACGATCCCTCTCGTTAGAGCAAATCCCGCCAAAGTTGCAGACTTTGGCGATAAGGATTTGCTCCAACATATCGATTTGGCGCGAATCCTTTCGGCGAAGTGGCTCCACTTCGCCGGGATGCGCGCTAACGGGAGGGACTGATGTTCAGCTTCGAAGCCGTCACGCCAGCGATGGCGATCCTTGCCGTCGTCCTCGGCTATCTTTCCGGCTCTATTCCCTTCGGCCTGCTGCTCACGCGCTGGGCCGGGCTAGGTGACGTCCGTTCGATCGGATCGGGCAATATCGGTGCGACCAATGTCCTGCGCACCGGCAACAAGAAGATAGCGGCCCTGACGCTTCTGGCTGATGCGGTGAAGGGCACCATTCCCATTCTCATCATGCAGGCGCTTGGCGGCGAGACGGCCGGCCTGATCGCCGGGCTTGCGGCTTTTGCCGGTCATCTCTTCCCGGTCTGGCTCGGCTTCAAGGGCGGCAAAGGTGTGGCCACCAATATCGGCATCCTGTTCGGCCTTCATTGGCCGCTCGGCCTGATCTTCCTTGCCGTATGGCTCGCCATGGCCTTCCTGTTTCGTTTCTCCTCGCTCTCGGCCCTCACCGCATCGGCCTTGAGCCCGCTCTGGGCCTGGCTCCTCGGCAAAGCCATCCTGGTGGCGCCGTTGCTGCTCCTCGCCATCGCCATCTGGTACATGCACCGCGCCAATATCGCGCGACTGCTCAAGGGCGAGGAAGCCAAGATCAAGCTCGGCTCCAATGCATGACGGCGGGAATGCTCGGCGATGAGGAGCGCCTTGCCTGGCTGCGGCTGATCCGCAGCGAGAATATCGGTCCCATCATCTTCCACCAGCTGATCGAGGCCTATGGCAGCGCCACGGAGGCGCTCGCCGCTTTGCCCGAGCTGTCGCGCAAGGGCGGGCTCAGGCGCGACATTAAATTATGCAGCCCGGCCGATGCGCAGGTCGAGATCGATGCAGCTGCCGCGGTTGGCGCCCGCTTCATCGCCAGCCCAGAGCCGGACTATCCGGCGCTGCTGCGCCATGTCGATGGCGGTCCGCCCCTGATCTGCGTGAAGGGACGCTTGGATCTCCTGAAGCAGGAAGCCGTGGCGATTGTCGGCTCGCGCAACGCCTCCGCCAATGGCAAGCGCCTCGCCCGCCTATTTGCCGCGGAACTTGCCGGTGCCGGTTTCACCATCGTTTCCGGACTGGCACGCGGCATCGACACGGCCGCCCATGAAGCAGCGCTCGAGCGCGGCACTGTCGCAGTGCTCGGCAATGGCGTCGATATCGCCTACCCGCCGGAGAATGCACGTCTGCAGGAGGCGATCGGGCGCGACGGCGTGCTCGTCTCGGAAAACCCGCCAGGCGCCGAGCCCCGGGCTGAATCCTTCCCGCGCCGCAACCGCATCATTTCCGGCATGAGCCGGGCGGTGATCATCGTCGAGGCGGCTCTGCGCTCGGGCTCGCTCATCACGGCGCGGCTCGCCAATGAGCAAGGCCGCGAGGTGTTCGCCGTGCCGGGCTCACCGCTCGATCCGCGCTCGGAAGGCACCAACCGCCTCATCAGCGAGGGGGCGCATCTCCTGGCCCGGAGCCAGGACGTGCTCGACGTCATCGCCGCGATGCGCCCGCGCCTTGAAGAGAGCGCCGCGCCGAAGCCATCTGCCGCCAGGCCGATGGTGGAGGAAGATGGGAAACCGGCCCGCGCAGCGATCCTCGCTTTGCTCAGTCCGGCGCCGACGGATATCGATGACCTCATCCGGGAAAGCGGCATCCCGGCCCAGGTGGTCCTGGGCGTCCTCATGGAACTGGAGCTCGCCGGCAAGCTCGTCCGCCACGGACGACAGCTCGTCTCCTCGATCTGACCACGTGCCGTTAGGGCAGTTGTTTCCCCCCACCCGAATCCTATATACGGAACGCTCATAGGATCTATCTTCATAGTTGCATTATACAACTTAAGGATGTTTTTTCTGCAAGGATTTGGCATCCATCCCCGCCCTGGTGGGCTTGCGGGCCTGAAACGATACCTATATGAGCCCCGTCCTAGTTTTTTGAACGCAAGATAATGACAGTCGTCGTCGTCGAATCGCCTGCAAAGGCCAAAACGATCAACAAGTACTTGGGCAAGGACTTCACCGTCCTGGCCTCCTATGGGCATGTGCGCGACCTGCCGCCCAAGGATGGGTCGGTGCGCCCGGACGAAGACTTTGCCATGTCCTGGGAAGTCGACGGCAAATCTGCCAAACGCATGGCCGACATCGCCGCGGCGCTCAAGGACAGCGACCGGCTGATCCTCGCCACCGACCCTGATCGCGAAGGCGAAGCCATTTCCTGGCATGTGCTGGAAATCCTGAAGAAGAAGGGAGCTCTCAAGGGCAAGGATATCGACCGGGTCGTCTTCAACGCGATCACCAAGCAATCGGTGCTTGATGCGATGAAGAACCCGCGACAGGTCGACCCTGCCCTGGTCGATGCCTATCTCGCCCGCCGCGCCCTCGACTATCTGGTCGGCTTTACCCTGTCGCCCGTCCTGTGGCGCAAACTGCCAGGTTCGCGCTCGGCCGGGCGCGTCCAATCCGTGGCGTTGCGGCTCATCTGCGACCGCGAGCTCGAGATCGAGGCCTTCAAGGCGCAGGAATACTGGACCATCGACGGCGCCTTCACCTCGCCCCGGGGCGATGCGTTCGGCGCCCGCCTCAACAGCATCGAAGGCAAACGGCTCGGCAAGCTCGACATCGGGAATGAAGCGTCGGCCAAAGCCATTGTCTCCGCCCTTCATGGCGCGCGCTTCGCCGTCGACACGATCGACTCGAAGCCGGTCAAGCGCCACCCCTACCCGCCCTTCCGCACCGCGACGCTTCAGCAGGAGGCCTCGCGCAAGCTCGGCTTCTCCTCCGCCAAGACGATGCAGATCGCCCAGCGCCTCTATGAAGGCGTCAGCATCGGCGGCGAGGTGACCGGCCTCATTACATATATGCGCACCGACGGCGTCGATCTCGCCGGCGAAGCGATCGCGGCGACCCGCAATGCCATCCTCAAGCGTTTCGGCGAACCCTATCTGCCTTCGGTGCCGCGCAAATACACGACCAAGGCCAAGAATGCGCAGGAAGCGCATGAGGCCATCCGGCCGACCGACCTGTTCCGCTTCCCGGAAAATGTCCGCCGCAATCTCGATCCGGACCAGATGGCGCTTTATGAGCTCATCTGGAAACGCACCATCGCGAGCCAGATGGAAAGTGCCGAGATCGAGCGCACCACGGCCGATATCGGCGCCAAAGGATCGGACGGAAAAGCCTATTCCTTCCGCGCCACCGGTTCGGTGGTGAAGTTCGACGGCTTCCTCAAGCTCTATCAGGAAGGCCTTGATGACGAGGAAGACGAGGACGCGAAGCGCCTGCCCGTTCTGGCGCGCGGCGATGGCGTCGGCGTCCAGTCGATCACGCCTGAGCAGCATTTCACCGAACCGCCGCCCCGCTATTCGGAAGCCTCGCTCATCAAGAAGATGGAAGAGCTCGGCATCGGCCGGCCTTCGACTTATACCGCTATCCTCTCGACCTTGCGCGACCGCGGTTATGTAAGGCTCGACAAGAAGCGCCTGATCCCGGAAGACAAAGGCCGGCTCGTCACGGCGTTCCTCGAAGCCTTCTTCAAGCGCTATGTCGAATATGACTTCACCGCCAATCTCGAAGAGCAGCTCGATCGCGTCTCCAATGGCGAGATCGACTGGAAAGCGGTGTTGCGCGATTTCTGGCGGGATTTCACCGGCGCGGTCGGCGATATCCAGGATCTGCGCATCACCAATGTGCTCGACGCGCTGAACGAGATCCTTGGCCCGCATGTGTTCCCGGAACGCGCCGATGGCGTGCCGGCACGTACATGCCCTTCCTGCAGCAATGGGCAATTATCGCTCAAGCTCGGCAAGTTCGGCGCCTTTGTCGGCTGCTCGAACTATCCCGACTGCCGCTATACCCGCCAGATCACCGCCGGCAACGGCTCCGGCGAAGCGGTGCCGGCGGAAGGCATTCTCATCGGCCATGATCCGGAGACCGGCCTCGCCGTGACGCGCCGCGATGGCCGTTTCGGTCCCTATCTGCAATTAGGCGAAGCGACCGAGGACGAGAAGCCCCGGCGCGCCTCGATCCCCAAGAAGAGCGACCCGTCCAGCATCGATCTCGAAACGGCGTTGCGGCTTTTGTCGCTGCCGCGCGAAGTCGGATTGCATCCTGAGACCGGCAAGCCGATCGTCGCCAATTTCGGCCGTTTCGGCCCCTTCATCCTGCATGACGGCCTCTACGCCACGCTCAAGGATCCCGAGGACGTCTATACGATCGGCCTCAACCGCGCCGTCGATCTCATCGCCGAGAAGAAAGAGAAGAGCGCCAACCGCAAGCGGCCCGGCGCGCTCAAGGAACTTGGCGAACATCCCGATGGCGGTCCGATCCATGTGATGACGGGCCGTTACGGGCCTTATGTCAAATGGGGCAAGGTCAATGCCACCTTGCCGGGCGACAAGGCGCCGGAAGAGACGACCCTCGAAGAGGCGATAGCACTCATCGCGGCGCGTGCCGGGAAGGGCAAGGCCAGGAAGGCTGCCGCCAAGAAGCCGGCAGCGCCCAAAGCCGCAAAGGCCGCGAAGCCTGCCAAGGCGGCCAAACCCACAACCAAAACACCCAAGCGCAGCAAAAAGTCTGCGACACAAGATAAAGTAAATGCCTAAACCTAGGGCTCAGAAGCCCAAACCAATATCATCCACCCTCCCCACTGCCGAACAGCTTATCGATTTCATAGAGACCAGCCCTGGAAAAGTGGGCAAGCGCGAGATCGCGCGCGCGTTCAACATCAAGGGCAATGACCGGATCACGCTCAAGCGGCTCATCAAGGAGCTGGAGCGCGACGGCAAGCTCAAGCGCTCCGGCCGCGCCGTCGCCAAAGTGGGCGAATTGCCGCCCGTCACCGTCATCGAGATCACCGGCCGCGACCGGGACGGCGAGCTGATCGCCGCACCCGCCGAATGGGACGAAACGGCCTCAGGGCCGCCGCCCAGGATCCTCATCATTGCGCAAGCCGCCAGGGGAACGCGCGAAGAGTCGCTGCCACCCGCTGTCGGCGACCGTGTCCTCGCCAAGCTGGAGTCCGGCAAGGACCCGCATTTTCCCTATACCGCCCGCGTCATCCGCAAGCTTGCCGGACGAAACTCGCGTGTGCTCGGCATCTTCCGCCATTCGAAAGGGCAAGGTGCGCGCATCATCCCCATCGACAAGAAAGCGCGCCATGAACTGCAGGTCCAGCCAGGCCAGGACAATGGTGCCCAGCCGGGCGAACTCGTCTCCGTCGAGGTCATGCGCGGGCGCGGCCAGGGCCTCCCCACGGCACGCGTCAGGGAACGGCTTGGCGACATCACCAGCCAGCGAAACATCTCGCTGATTGCCATCGAGCATCACGGCATTCCCTCGGAATTCCCGGCCCGCGTCATCGACGAGGCGGAGGCGCTCAAGCCCTTCTCGCAAGGCAAGCGCGTCGATCTCCGCCACATCCCCCTCATCACCATCGATCCGCCCGATGCGCGCGATCATGACGATGCCGTGTGGGCCGAGCCCGACGACGACCCCAAGAACGAGGGCGGGATCAAGGTCATCGTTGCCATCGCGGATGTGGCGACCTATGTACACCCCGGCTCGGCGCTCGACCGCGAGGCGCGCATCAGAGGCAACTCCGTCTATTTCCCCGACCGCGTCGTGCCGATGCTGCCCGAGCGCATCTCCAACGATCTCTGCTCGCTGCGCGAGAAAGCGGATCGCCCGTGCCTCGCCTGCTACATGACTTTCGACCGCAATGGCACGAAGCGGAAACATCACTTCGTCCGCGCCGTCATGCGCTCGGCGGCGAAGCTCTCCTATCAGCAGGCGCAGGCCGCTATCGACGGGCGCCCCGACGACAAGACCGCCCCCCTGCTCGCTGCGGTCCTGCGGCCGCTTTGGGCGGCCTACAAAGTCGTTCTCAAGGGACGCAACAAGCGCGAACCGCTGGAACTCGACTTGCCCGAGCGCAAGCTCATCCTCGATGCCCATGGGCTGATCGAGCGTGTCGTCACCCCGGAGCGGCTCGATGCGCACAAGCTCATCGAAGAATTCATGATCCAGGCCAATGTCGCCGCGGCCGAAACGCTGGAGGAGCGCAAGACACCGCTTCTCTTCCGCGTTCATGCGGAGCCGGCGGAGGAGAAGATCCGCAGCCTCGGCGAATTCCTCAAGACTGTCGGCATCAACCTGGCCAAGGGCCAGCGCATGCAGCCCCGCCACTTCAACCAGATCCTGAAGCAGGTCGAAGGCAAGGATTACCAGCATGTGGTGAACGAGGTGGTTCTGCGCAGCCAGGCCCAGGCCATCTACGACACCGACAATATCGGGCATTTCGGCCTGCACTTGCGGCACTATGCGCATTTCACCTCGCCGATCCGGCGCTATGCTGACCTCATCGTGCATCGCGCTCTCATCTCCGCTCTCGATCTCGGCAGCGACGGGCTGTCGGCGGACGACATCGCCCAGATCAACGATACGGCCGAACTGGTGTCGGGCGCCGAGCGCCGCGCCATGGCGGCGGAGCGCGAAACCGTCGATCGCCTGATCGCCAGCCATCTCTCCTCGCAGATCGGCGCCCGCTTCCCGGGCAGGATCGGCGGCGTCGTATCGGCCGGCCTTTTCATCACCCTGAACGACACCGGCGCCGATGGCTTCATCCCCGCCGGCACGCTGGGCTCGGATTATTTCGTCTATGACGAGACGCGCCGTGCCTTGATCGGCGAGCGCAGCGGCGAGACCTACCAGCTCGGCGATCCAGTCGAGGTGCGGCTCGTCGAAGCGGCGCCCGTATCGGGCGGCCTCAGATTCGAGATGATCAGCGATGGCCTAAAGGGCAAGCCGGTATCGCGGCGATCGCTGCGCGGCCGTTCCTTCGGCCGTGGCAAGAGGCGTCCGTGAGCGGCGGCGATCCCGAGCTCAAGACCTCGCGCCAGTTCATGGAGGCGCAACGCCCGCGCGATTCGGCAACGCTGATCGTGGTTCGCCATGATGACAATGCGCCGCGCGTGCTGCTCGGCCAGCGCCATGGCAGCCATGCCTTCATGCCCAACATGTTCGTCTTTCCCGGCGGCCGGCTCGACACCGCCGACATGCGCCTCAAGGTGCAAAGCGAGCTTCACCCTCTCGTCCACGAAAAACTTCTCAAGCGCATGCGCGGGCGCGCCAGCCCGGCACGCGCCCGCGGGCTTGCCGTCGCCGCGGTCCGCGAGACCTATGAGGAAACGGGACTGTTCTTCGGCAACGTTGCGGAGACGGCCAACCTCCCCAACGAAGACTGGGACAGCATCCTCGCGGCGACGCCGCTCGATCTCTCGTACCTGCGCTTCTTTGCCCGCGCGATCACGCCGCCCGGACGGACACGGCGGTTCGATTCCCGCTTCTTCGTCAGCAATGCCCGGCATATCGGGAATATCGACAAGCCGCGCCATCCGGGTTCGGGCGAGCTCCTCACGCCGCACTGGTTCAGCTTCGCCGAGGCGCTGGAGCTCGAACTGCCCACGATCACCCGCGACATCCTGAAACGGCTGCGGCCCCTGATGGAGACGCAGCAGGATCTGCCGGCGGATCAGCCGGTGAGCTTCCAGTATTTCAGGGGCAAGAGCTGGCGCGAGGAAACGCTTTAATTTTCCACGACGACCCGAGCGCCGACCTCGACGCGATTGAACAGGTCGATCACTTCCTCATTGAGCAGCCTGATGCAGCCCGAGGACACCGCAAGCCCGATGCTCCAGGGCTGATTGGTGCCGTGGATTCGATACATGGTCTCGCCGATATAGAGCGCCCGGGCACCCAGCGGATTCTCAGGTCCACCGACCATATGGGCGGGGATGTAGTTGCCGCGCTGCTGCTCGCGCTCGATCATTTCCCGGGGCGGCCGCCAATCCGGCCATTTCGCCTTCCTGGTGATCTTGTCGGTGCCCGACCAGGTGAAGCCTTCGCGCCCGACTCCAATGCCATATTGAATGGCGCGGCCTTCCGGCAGCACGTAATAGAGCTTGCGTTCGCTGGTGCGGATGATGATCGTGCCCGGCGCCAGGGGGGTTGAGAAATCGACGGTTTCCTTGCCGCGATAGGTGCTGCGCCGCTTCTGCGGCTTGGTCGCGTTGCCCATGCCGCCAATGATCTGGAATGTGTCGGTGGAAAATCTGATCGGTTCGGCCGCAACCGGCACGATCAATACCGTCAGGGCAGCAATGCCCGCCACTACCCCCAGGATACGCATACTCACCAACCCACCGTCGCCAACACGTGCAGACTCCGGAGAATGAAGATTACTGGTTAAGACTCCCTTTCGGGCGTCTTATCAAAGACAATTCCGCCGCGCGAAAAGCCCGATAGGAGCCGGCGCATGGCCTGCGCCGTGCGCCGCGTCACCGGATGGCGCCATTGCGGCGCGATCTCCATCAGGGGCGCCAGGACGAAATCGCGCTCGGCAATGCCCGGATGGGGCAACTTCAAGGAACCGCGGCGGATGAGCCCATGATAGTCGAGAAGGTCGAGATCGAGGGTGCGAGGTCCCCAGCGCATCCGCCGGCGCCGCCCGGCCAAGCGCTCGATGTCATGCAAGTGCAGCATGAGCGCCGCTGGCGGCATGGCGGTGGTGATCCGGGCCACCGCATTGACGAAGCTCGGCTGGTTGATCTTGCCGAAAGGCGATGTCTGGACCAGCGCGGACGCCCTGACCAGCCGGGTGCCGCCGCGGTCGAGCTCGCGCAAGGCGCGCATCACCGTCTCCTTGGGGCTGCCCCAGGGACCGGTCACATTGCTGCCAAGACCAACAAGGATCATAATTAGCCTTGAGCCCCGCCGCTCAAGCGATTATCAAGACACTGTTTCAAATAGGAGATTTCAATCATGAATTTTTATCAGGACGAACGCGTAGCGCTTTTTATCGACGGTGCCAATCTTTACGCAACAGCAAAATCCTTAGGCTTCGACATCGACTACCGGCGCCTCCTCGGCTTCTTCCGCAAACGCTCGCGGCTGATCCGGGCGATCTACTATACCGCCCTCATGGAGGATGCCGAATATTCGCCGATCAGACCCCTGATCGACTGGCTCGATTACAACGGCTACCGGGTCGTCACCAAGCCCGCCAAGGAATTCACCGACTCGCTGGGACGGCGCAAGGTGAAAGGCAATATGGATATCGAGCTCGCCATCGACGTGATGCAGCTGGCCGACAATCTCGACCACGTCGTGCTGTTCTCCGGTGACGGTGACTTCCGCTCGCTGATCTCGGCCGTGCAGGCAAAGGGCCGGCGCACCAGCGTCGTCTCGACCCTCACCACCAGACCACCGATGGTGGCGGATGAATTGCGCCGCCAGGCCGACCAGTTCATCGACTTGGCCGACCTGCGGGATGAGATCGGGCGCGAGCCGAATGAGCGCCAGGAAAGGGCGCGCGAGCGCCAGCATGCGCCGGCACAGAATGCCGGGTCCTTCGAGGACTTCGCCGATATCTGAGCGCTGCAGCGGTGACACCTTCGCCCGACTGCCCGCTCTGCCCCCGACTCGCCTCCTTCCGCGATACTCAGCGGGCTGATCATGCCGACTGGTTCAATGCGCCGGTTCCTTCCTTCGGCGACAGGGAGGCGCGACTTCTCATCGTTGGGCTGGCGCCTGGCCTGCGCGGCGCCAACCGGACCGGCCGGCCTTTCACCGGAGATTATGCCGGCGATCTCCTCTATACGACATTGCTGCGCTTCGGCTTCGCCCGCGGCGTCTATCGCGCCGATCCGCAGGACGGCCTCGCCCTCGTCGACTGCCTGATCACCAATGCGGTGCGCTGCGTTCCGCCTGAGAACAAGCCGCTGCCGGCCGAGATCAAGACCTGCAACACATTTCTCAGAGACCAGATTGGCACGCTACCGCGCCTTGCCGCGATCGTAGCGCTGGGCCGGATCGCGCATGATGCGACGCTGACATCGCTCGGTGCCAAGAAATCCCACCATGCCTTCGGTCATGGGGCGCAGCACAAAATCGGCGCGGTGACCCTCTTCGACAGCTATCACTGCTCGCGCTACAATACGAATACGGGTGTGCTTACAACCGAAATGTTCGAGAGCGTCTTCGCGCAGGTGCGTGCTTCACTCCCTTCGCCCTGAGGCGCGAGCGCAATTCGCTCCATTTCGTCATAGCGAGTTGGGTTACCCGCGCTCGCGCAGCAGACGTGCTTTTTCGCGATTCCAGTTGCGGTCCTTGATCGCATCACGCTTGTCATGCAGCTTCTTGCCGCGCGCCAGGGCGATACCGACCTTGGCGCGGCCGCGCGCATTCATATAGACGCGCAACGGCACGATGGTGAGGCCTTCGCGCAGCACGCCGCCCGACAACTTGTCGATCTCGCGCGCATGCAGCAGCAATTTGCGCGGCCGCTTGGTCTCGTGATTGAAGCGGTTGGCCTCGCGATATTCCGGAATATAGGCATTGACGAGGAAGAGTTCGCCGTCATTCACCGCCGCATAGGATTCAGCGATATTCGCCTTGCCTTCGCGCAGCGACTTGACTTCCGAGCCTTTCAGCTCGATGCCGGCCTCATAGGTGTCGATAATCTCATAGTCGAAACGGGCGCGGCGGTTGTCGGCGACGACCTTGATGCCGTCCTCCTTGCGCGAGGCCTTCGTTCCACCGCTCTTCGACGACATGGTGTCCTCAGTTCAGGAGACCTGCGTGGACCATGGCGGCGCGCACCTGCTTCTTGCACGCATCCGAAGGTCCGACCAGCGGCAGCCTGATGTCGGGCTGGCAGTGGCCGAGCAGGCTCACCGCATATTTGACCGGCGAGGGCGAGGTCTCGATGAACAGCGCCGTGTGCAGCGGCATCAGCCGGTCCTGCAATTTGAGCGCGGTGCGGTAGTCGCCGGCGAGCGTCGCGTTCTGGAATTCGGCACACAGGTGCGGCGCCACATTGGCCGTCACCGAAATGCACCCTACCCCGCCATGGGCGTTGAAGCCGAGCGCGGTGCCGTCCTCGCCCGAAAGCTGGATGAAGTCCTCGCCCGACATCTCGCGCTGGCGCGAGGGACGGGTGAGATCGGCGCTCGCATCCTTGGTGCCGATGATATTGGCGTGGTCCTTGGCGAGACGCGCCAGCGTCTCGACCGAGATATTTGCCACGGTGCGGCCCGGCACATTGTAGACGACGATGGGAATGTCGACCGCCCGGGCGATGGCGCTGAAATGCGCATAGATCCCGTCCTGGGTGGGCTTATTGTAATAAGGCACGACAATGAGGGCGGCATCGGCCTTCGCCTTCTTGGCGTGCTGGGTATATTCGATCGCTTCCTCGGTGTTGTTGGACCCGGTTCCGGCGATGACCGGCACGCGGCCCGCGGCCACCTCGACGGTGATCTCGATCACGCGCTTGTGTTCTTCCGGCGTGACGGTAGGCGATTCGCCCGTAGTGCCGACCGGAACTAGCCCGTGACTGCCCTCTTTGATCTGCCAATTCACGATTTTGCGGAACGCGTCCTCATCGACGCGGCCGTTCTTCATGGGCGTAATCAAAGCAGGAATAGAACCCTTGAGCTTCACGTTTCTGTCTCCGGTAAGAACTTGGCAACCATGCCCTGGCTAGAGTCCGAAAGTTCCGCCCAACAGCATGATTGTGCGGCACATTAGACGCTCGCCCCAGGACCGGCAAGCGCAGTAAAAAGGGCTGATTTGCCGGCCACAGGACGGTCGCAATTGGTTTATAGGCATTCAGGCCGACAGGGCCGACTGGCAGGGATATATCGATGATTCGGGGTTTTTCCGCACGTTTGCTGTTTATTGCGTTGATCGGGTCGACGGCGCTGGTTGCGACAGTCCCGATGAGCGCACCTGTCATCGCCGCCCCTCAGGTCAGCCGGGCCGCCGTCAGCGCGGCGGATGCCGCCTTCAACGGCAAATATCAGGATGCCGGCGCTTTCGCCCAACAGTCAGGCGACCCGGTCGCGGTCAAACTTGTCGAGCTGATCTATCTCAGGAACAATTGGAAGGAAGCGGGCTATAGCCGCATCATGGCCTTCCTCAGCGCGACGCCGCAATGGCCACTCTCCGAGACGCTGCTCAAACGCGCCGAGCAGAGCCTCTATGTGAACCGGGCGTCGGCCGAGACCGTGCTCAATCATTTCGACAAGCGCGCGCCCCTGTCGCCGGAAGGCACGCTTGCCTTGGCGCGGGCCCAGATGGCGATCGGCAATCCTGAAGCGGCGCGCAAGTCGGTCCGTCGGGTATGGCTCAACGAGACGCTCGACGCGGCGACGGAAAAGCAGATATCGAGCGAGTTTGGCGTGTTGCTGTCGAATGACGACCGCAAGGCGCGCATGTGGCGGTTGGTCTACAAGCAGGAGACCAATGCGGCGATCCGGGCGTCCAAGTCGCTCTCCGGCGACTACCAGAAAGCGGCAAAGGTGGCCCAGGCCCTGATCCGCGGCGCAGGCGGTGCCGAAAAGCAATATCAGTCGCTCTCCGGCGCCATGAAGCAGCAGCTCGGCATGCGCTACGCCCTGGCGCGCTACTACCGAAAGTCGAACAAAGAGAGCAAGGCGGCGCAGATCCTTCTCGACATTCCCGCCGATCACGCGGTGACCGGCGATGGTGAGGCCTGGTGGGTGGAACGCCGCCTCGTCGCGCGCATGCTGCTCGACCCGCGCCGGCCCGCCACGGCCAAGACGGCCTACCAGCTTGCCAAATCGCATGGCTTCGCCAATGGCGAGTATTTCGCGGAAGGCGAGTTCCTGGCCGGCTGGGTGGCGCTGCGTTTCCTCAAGGACGAGAAAACCGCGCTCCGGCACTTCACCAGGCTCAGGGACGGTGTCACGACACGCACCGACATGGCGCGCGCCACCTATTGGATCGGGCGCAGCTATGAAGCGATGGGCGACAAGGCCAATGCCAAGGCCGCCTATCGCGACGCGGCCCAGGTTCCGACCGTCTTTTACGGCCAGCTGGCGCGCGAAGAGCTCGGCATTGCCGGACAGCCCATCACCATCACCGGCGGACAGCCTTCCGCCGCGGCCCAGGCGCGCGTCGACAATGACGATATCATGCGCGCCTTCCAGATGGTCGCGCAGACTGGCCGTACGCGCGACCTCAACATGTTCCTGTGGTCATTGTCGAGCCGTTTCAAATCAAGCGACGAGATGAGCGCGGTTGCCCGCAACATGTCGAGCGCCGGCGGTCCCGCCATTTCGGTGCGGCTCGCGAAGCTCGCTGGCCAAAAAGGTGTGGATATCGATTATTGGGGCTATCCCACCAAGGCGATGCCCGACTGGCGCCAGATCGGCCCGCCGGTCGAGCGCGCCCTCGTCTACGGCCTGTCACGCCAGGAGAGCGAGTTCGATCCCAAGGCCGGCAGCAAGGTCGGCGCGCAGGGCCTGATGCAGCTGATGCCGGGAACGGCCAAGCTGGTGGCCAAGCAATATGGCCTCGCCTATGCGCCGGCCAAGCTCACCGGCGATCCGGCCTACAATGTCAAGCTGGGGGCCGCGCATCTCGGCGATCTCATCAATGAGTTCGGCGGGTCCTATATCCTGACGCTTGCCGCCTACAATGCCGGCCCGCGCCGCTCGCGCGAATGGGTCGAAGCGCATGGCGATCCGCGGTCCGGCAATGTCGACCCCATCGACTGGGTCGAGATGATTCCGTTCACCGAGACGCGCAACTATGTGCAGAAGGTGATGCAGAACGTCCATGTCTATCGCTCGCGCATCTCGCCCAAGACGATGCATGCGATGACGGCCGATCTCCGGCGCGGTGCGCCCGGCGCCATCGCGCTCGCCAATTCGGCCGAACCGGGATCCGCCAATTGCTCGGGCAGCAATATCGTCGAACTGATCACCGGTTGCGACTGATCCATGGGAGCATCCGCCTCCCATCGTGACATCCATTTCACCTCCGCCGACGGGCTGGCACTTTATGGGCGCGACTATCCGGCGGAGAGCGATGCGACACCCCTCCTCTGCCTTACCGGGCTGACACGCAATGTCCGTGATTTCGAGCCGCTGGCGCAGTGGCTCGCCGGCACGCGGCGCCTCATCGCCATGGATTATCGCGGTCGCGGACGCTCGGCCTATGGCGATCCCAAGACCTATCGTCCCGATGTCGAGCTGGCCGATGCGCTGAGACTTCTCGATGAGCTCGACATCGAGCGCGTGAATGTCGTCGGCACGTCGCGGGGCGGCATCATCGCGATGATCATGGCGGCGCAGTTCCCGCAGCGGCTCACCGGGGTCCTGCTCAACGATGTCGGTCCAGTCATCGAGAAGGCCTCGCTTCGCCGCATACGCAGCTATCTCGGCAAAGAGGCTGTGTTTGCGAGCTGGGCCGAGGCCGCGGCATCGCTCAAGCAGAACCATCCGGGTTTTGAAAGCCTGACCACGACCGAATGGCTTGCCTATGCAAGGCGCGTCTTCATCGAGAAGGCCGGGCGCATCACCAACGACTATGATCTGCGCCTTGCCGAGGCTTTTCCGACCGACGAGGAGATCGAGAAGGCGGAATCACCCGATCTGTGGCCCCTTTTCGATACGCTGCTGGCTGTTCCAGTGACAGTGCTCAGGGCGGAGCATTCCGATCTGTTGAGCGAAGCGACCGTGGCGCAGATGAAGAAGCGTCATTCGCAACTTGTCGCGCATACGATCAGGAATCGCGGCCACGTGCCCTTTCTGGATGAGCCGGATGCGCGTGCGGCGATCAGGTCATGGCTCGCCGTGGTGTGACTGATCCCTAGCTCTTCCGCGTCTTCGAGCCCGATTCCGTCTCGCCCTTCTGGTTGCGCAGCCCGCCGGTGCCATAGAGCCTGCGGAACTCGTCCTCATTGCCTTCGGCCAGAAGGCGCGCCTGCTCCGTCCATTCCTCGCGCAGGATGCGGCCATTGAACTTCAAATGATCGTCCACCCAGGCAATCTCTTCGCCGGTCCATGCGGCAATCTGGTCGAAATGGAAGAAGCCCAGCCCGTGCAGGGTCTTCTCGTTCTTGGGCCCGACGCCGCTGATGCGCTGCAGATTGTCCGGCTTGCCGGCACGCGCGCCGGCTATGCCTTTGGGCCGCGCGGGTGTAACGGCGCTCAGGGCTTCGGGCACCGCCGCAGCCGCCACCGGCTCCTGCTGCAGTGTTTCTGCAGCGGGCGCCACAGTGGTTTCGACCGAACCGCGCGCCGGGCTTTCGATCGCCAGCGCGCTCGCCTGCCCGCCGAACAGCCGGCGCAGAAGGCATCCGACAATGCAACCGATGAAGAAGGCCAGGAGTATCCACAAAGCGAGCTCGAGCATGAGATGTGACATGGATCAACGCCCCCCTTCGCGCGAGCATGTCATCCAGCCGACAATGACGCCGAGCACCAGCGCCGCGAGGAGCCAGAGCCAGTTCTGCTGCGCGAGGAATACCGTGTCGTGGAAGTTCCAGAAATCGACCATGGCAGCCTCCTTCTATTGCACGATCTTGATCTCGATGCGCCGGTTGCGGGCCCGTCCATCGTCAGTGTCGTTGCCGGCGACAGGAACGGTCTCGCCATAGCCCACGGCCGACAGACGGTCGCGCGCGATGCCGAACTCAGCCAGCGCATGCGAGACGGCGACGGCGCGCCGCTCGCTGAGCGCCTGATTGTAGGATTCAGAGCCGATATTGTCGGTGTGGCCGCCCACTTCGAGCTTCTTGTCCGGACAAGTCATGGCGATCGCCGCCAGATCCTTGATGATCGCCGAGGCCGCGGTCGTCACCGCCGATTTGTCCCGGTCGAAATGGATCGGGCGCTCCGCCAGAATCTTGGCCAGATCCGTATCGCAACTCGCCGCGGCTGGCGGCTCGGTCGGCGGCGGCGTGGGCGTTGTTCCCCCTGTCTCCTTGACCAGGATCTCGAAGCGGGTCTGGTCGGACGACGAGCGCCCCTGCCTGTCGACGGCGGTGACCGCGACATCGTAGCTTCCGGGTGCCAGCTTGCCTTCGACCGCGAGTGACCAGTTGCCTTTGCCATCCGAGGTCAAGGCAGCGTCCTTGCCAAGGGCCGCCGTCTTGCCATTGAAGCCGACGGTGAGACCAACGGCGTCGCCTTCGGGCCAGGTGCCGGCAATGGCGGCCGGGCTCTCGGCCCCGGAATAGAGCTTGACGGTGGGCGCCGCAGGGCCTGCGGCATCAATGACGAGCTCGTTCGTGGTCGTGTCGGTCACGATCTTGCCCGCCGCATCCGCCGTCTCGACCACCACATCATAAGTGCCGTCCGGCAAAGGCACCGGCAGCTTCAGGCTCCACTGGCCGGCAGCGGAGGTCAGTTCCTCATTGCTGCCGAAAACAGAGCTTTGCCCGGCGACCGCGACCTTAAGCGACTTTGCAACACCTTCAGCCCAGGTCCCGGTGATGGTCGGGCGCGCCACACCGGCGTTCTGCACCATGACGGTCGGGACCGCAATCTCCACCGGCGGCGGCTCCGGCTGGGGATCGCCGGCGATGACCAGCTCGTCCTTGCTGGTGTCCGCCGTCACATTGCCGAAGCCATCGACGGCCTCGACGATCACATCATAGGTGCCGGCCGCCAGTTTCTCGGCCGGCATGAGCGACCAGGTCTCACCTGTCGCCGTCAGGGCCGCGTCACTGCCCAGCGTATAGCTTTGCCCGGCGAGCGTCACCCTCAGGATTTTCGTGTCGGCGGGCGCATAGGTGCCGGTGACCGGCAGCGCCGTCACCCGATTGATGACCGGTGCCGCGGGCCCGGTGGCGTCGACCTCGATCTCGGCCACGGTCGCATCCCTGGCCTCCTTGCCGGCCGCATTCGTCACCTTCACGACGACGTCATAGATGCCATCCTTCAGTGGCGATGTGACATCGAGCTTCCAGTTGCCGAGACCATCGCTGGTAAGATTGCTGTCCGTGCCAAGCTCGTAGGTCTTGCCGCCGAGCGCGACCGAGAGACGGCTGTTCTGATCCTCGCCCCAAGTTCCCGAAACCAGCGGCGTCGAGTCATTGCCGGAATATCTGGCAACCGTCGGCGGCGCGGGCTCGCTCGAAATGGTGATCGCGCCAGGCATGTTGAGGCGGGCAGCGTTGCCGGCAAGATCGATGGCCTCGACGCTCAGATCATAGATACCATCGGCGAGCGGTGTGGGGAGCGTCAGCGTCCATGTGCCGGTCGAGGAAGTCAGTGCCGGGTCGCTGCCCAGCGTATAGGTCTTGTCAGCCAGGCCGACCTTCAGTGTCGAAGCATCACCCTCAGCCCAGCTTCCCGACAGGCTTTGCGGGGATTGCGAACTGCGGAAGGGCGCGAAGACCGGCTGCGGCGGCGCCACCGTATCGATCGTGATCTTGCCGGGCTCGACCGTCTTGGCGGTAGCGCCAGCGCCATCATCGACCGCGACCGAAATGTCATAGGCCCCGTCCTTCAGGGGCTCGGCCGGCGTCAAGCTCCAGTTGCCGGCACCATCCGATTTCAGCTCCGCATCCTTGCCGAGCACGAAGCTTTTGTCCGGCAGGATGACGGACAGGGTCTTGGCGAAGAGCTCCGGCCAGGTTCCCTTGATTTCAGGGCGGTCGTTGTTGGTCACGACCGATGTGACGGTCGGCAGGGCAAGAACGACCTTGGCGGGAGATGCATCCACGCGCCGCACACCCGCCGTGCCGGCAACGGCCTTCGCCGCCTCGTCGATGGCAATGCGTCCCGGAGCATCTCCGGCCAGAAGCGCGTCACGGCCATCGAAGCTCAGTTTTGCCCAATCGGCCTTGACCTCTGTGAGTCTGACCTTGCTCGCATCGGCCAGTTGCTGCTCGATGCCGCCGCTGCCGATCCACAACGCAGCCAGAAACGGCAAGAACGCCACCGGTGCCCACAGCAGCCATTTGCCCGGATTGCATTTCATCTGCCCAACCCCTTGCCCTTAGTCCCGATCGCCCCCGATATTGTTCTTTGCCCACAAGATCAGCGGGCTTGGCGAGTCGCCGCGCCATCTTTCAGGAATTTATGGCACTGGCCCCCGGTCAAAACAACGGGGCTTTGCCACCGTGCCCATATCCTGGGCAGGATTTGAGCCACCTCTCGCGATCCGTCTTGTAACTTGTTGTTTTGTATGGCGTTTTTTTGATCGCCCCGGCGAATATCGCACCCTGTTGCAAAGAGGACACATATGCCGAAATACAGATGACGCCGGATCAATATCGGTTGACGTTAGGAAGTGCTCCGGAGACTATGCCTAGTGTGATTCATCGCTTTCCCGATAGCGCAATTGGTCGGGAAAGGGGAAACGGGGGCAGACATGAAAAGAGCGAAGTGGGTACTCCTGGCCGGCGCGGCGATGACGATTGCAGCTGGGGCTGCTCGCGCCGACGATCTGGCGGGTCTCAAAGCCGAGATCGAAGCATTGCAGAACCGTGTTTCCCAGCTCGAGGCACAGCCGCAAGCGTCGATGCCGTCGGGCTACAGCCTCCTGTCGATCCGCGACGGTCAGGGCACCTATGAAGGCGTCCTCGCCGAGCGCAATGCCGACAAGGTGCGTGAGACTTCTGGCTTTACGCTCTCCGTCCTGCCGACGGCTGATGCCGCCCCGGTGGCAGAAGTGTCGGTGTCGGGTGAAATCCGCACAGCATTGATCTATACGAACACAGACGTCAGCTTTGCTTCCCTTGACGACAGTGAGGACAATCTCGACGTCGCGGTTCGCGGCCGTATCTTCATCAAGGGCAAGGTCGACACGGCGGTCGGTGAGGTCGGCGGCTATTTCCGCCTGCAAGCTTCCGGTGGCGGCAACTTCACGGACTATTCCGAGAGCGCCGTGATGAACAAGGCCTATGGCTGGTGGAAGTTCGCTCCGAATTGGGAGCTCATGGCCGGCTACAACGACAATACGGCTGCTCTGCAGGTGGGTTGGGACTGGGTCGCGGCAACCGGCCCGGTTAAGTCCTTCGGTCCTTCAAACATCAACAACGAGCAGTTCCGTCTGACCTACGGGTCCGGCCCGCTGTCATTCGCGATTTCGGTTGAGGATCCGGACAGTGCCAACGTCGATGACGACGACGAGACACCCAACACTGATGTGTCGGATCTGCCCGCACTGGAAGCTTATGCAATGTATTCAACGGACGCCTTTACCGTTCAGATTGCTGGCCTCGTTGAGGACGACGCTGTCGGCGATAGTCTCAACTGGGCGCTTGGCGGCGGCGCCACTGTCGGTATCTCGGATGGCTTCCGGATCACAGCAGCCGGCGTGCTCGGGGAAGGCACCAATCAATATGCCAACAACCTGTCATGGACTGGACCGGATGCGGACTTCTGGGCGGCATCGCTTGGCATTCTGGCTAACTTGTCGGAAGATACCCGCATCGAGCTCGGTGTGGGATATGAAGATTACGATAGCGAGATTGACCTTGGCGGCACCGCGCTTGGCTTCGGCGGTGGCATCTATTGGGATCCCGTTAGCCAGGTGACCGTGGGTGTCGGTGCTACCTATGTGGAAAGTGAGTCTGACGAAGTTTCCATCGGCGATGAGGAAGACAATATAGAGATCGACACGCTGGAAATCTTCTTCGGTACCTGGCTCAGATTCCCGTAAACTGCGGAAAATAAACAGAATCCACGGACAGCCGGCAAAAACCGGCCGTTTCGTCATTTTTGAGCCAACTGTTGCAACTATGCCGCACTGCTGTGTTCTTGTTCCTGCTGCCTTGTTCCCGACGCAAGGCGCTGTTAGATGGCAATGAGGCTGGAAATCCCTCGAGGCGAGACTTTTCTTTGTCCATTTCTGTACCCAGACTGATTGCGGCGCTTCCCGTACTGGTGGTCCTTGCAGCCTGCAGCGGCTCGCAGGCCAGCCTTGAAGACCGGGTCATCAATGTCGAATCGGACGCTATTCCTACATCGGCGTCGCCAACCGCCGATATATCGGGCCTGCTGCGGCAAACCAGCCCGAGCTATGTGACGATCACCATTGCGGAATCCCGCCGCCAGGGGAAACCCGGGGACGGCGATGCCGGCCAGGCCGTGACCTCGGGCAGCGGCTTCATCGTCGACAATTCAGGCCATGTGCTGACCGCCGGGCATGTCGCCGTGAAATCGGGCTATAACGTGACGGCACGCGGTGCGGATGGCCGTCTCTATTCGGGCAAGGTGATCGCCATCCGGCCCAATAATGACATGGCACTGATCGCCCTCAAGGGCCTCAATGGCAAGCCGGTGGAGCCGGCCTCGAGCCCGTGCATGGCGCGCGGCACGCAGGTGTTCTCGCTCGGCAAGCCGCATGCCCAGGGCGACACGGCGCGCATCGGCCAGGTCGAGTCCATGAGCTTCGGCCGCGCGGTCAGCTATAACGGCTTCGGTTATCCCGACGCCATGGTGCTCAGGATGAACACCAAGAAGGGCGAATCCGGCGGTCCGGTCTTTAACGGGTCGGGCCAGCTCACCGGCATGGTCGTCAGCACGCTGTCGGACGGCAATGGCCGTCCGCTCAATCTCGCCCATGCGGTGCCGAGCTCGAATCTCGCCGACTTCCTGTGCTCGCAAGTCTCCTGCTCGGCGCGCTGGCAGTCGCTTGCCAGCCAGTCGACGCAGAGCTGCCGCACCAGCTCGAGCTAGGGAATCAGGATCGTCGTTCCGGTCGTGGCGCGGCTTTCCAGATCGCGATGGGCTTGGGCAGCATCGGCCAGCGCATAGCGCTGGTTGATGGGGATCTTCACCTTGCCGCTCTTGACGATATCGATGAGGTCGCGCGACGCCTCGGCGAGTTCCTTGTCATCGGCCATGTAGGTCATGACCGTCGGGCGCGTCACATAGAGCGAGCCCTTCGATGCCAGCAGCCCCAGATCGAATGACTTCACCGGTCCCGACGCGTTGCCGAAAACGACCAGAAGCCCTCTCGGCCGTAGACAGTCAAGCGATGTCATGAAGGTCGATTGCCCGACGCCGTCATAGACGACCGGCAGCCCGGCGCCGCCGGTGATCTCCTTCACGCGCTCGACGACATTCTCGGTGCGGTAGTTGATCACATGCGTGCAGCCATGCGCCTTGGCGACGGCGATCTTGTCGTCCGAGCCCACCGTGCCGATCACCCTGGCGCCGAGCGCCTTAGCCCACTGGGTGAAGATGACGCCGACGCCGCCGGCGGCGGCATGGAAGAGGATCGTCTCGCCGCGCTTGACCTTGTAGACGGCCCGCAGAAGCGAGCGCACCGTGAGGCCCTTCAGCATCATGCCGGCGGCGGTCTCATCGCCAATGGCCTTGGGCAGTTTCACCACCCGCCCGGCCGGAATGTTGCGATGCCTGGCATAGCCGCCACGCGGGCCAACCCCATAGGCGACCCGATCACCGGCCTTGTAGCCTTTCACGCCCGAGCCCACGGCCTCCACGACGCCGGCCCCTTCCATGCCCAGCACAGCCGGCATCGGCAAGGGATAGAGACCCGAGCGGTGATAGGTGTCGATGTAATTCAGACCGATGGCGGTCTGTCGCAAAAGCAGCTCGCCCGCGCCCGGCGGCGGCACCTCGATATCCACCAGACGCATGACATCCGGACCACCAGCCTGCGCTATCTCAACGGCCTTTGTCTTCACTTTCGCACCTCTGTCTCAGCGGCATTTCCAATTCGACTTTTCCGCAAGCTCCCCTTAAAGGCAATTGCAGACTTGTCATAACGGGTCTTCCTGTCCCTCCGATCGGAACAATATGTCAGATCCTCCACCTGCTTCCAGTGCCGCGGACGAGAGAAATTTCGACGCCGAGCTGGAATACACATATGGCTTCTTTCCGTTCCTGAAGGCCGACAGTCTGATGCTCAATGCCCTGCTGGCGGGCGTGCGGCCGCCGGGCGCGCAAGGGTCGATCACTTACTGCGAGCTCGGCTGCGGCCAGGGCCTGACCTTGAGCATCCTTGCCGCCGGCGATGAGAGCGGACGCTATGTCGGCATCGACTACAATCCGGCGCAGATCACGAATGCCAGCGCGCTGGCGCGTGAGGCCGGCCTCGACAATGTCGAGTTCATTGAGGAGAGCTTTGCCAATCTGCAAGCCCGCGATCTGCCGGATTTCGATATCGTCGTCCTGCATGGCATCTATTCGTGGATATCGCCGAAGCTGCGCCACGACATCGTCGAATTCCTCAACCGAAAGCTCAAGCCCGCCGGGCTGTGCTTCGTCTCCTACAACTGCGCGATCGGCCGCGCCTCGGATCTCGCCTTCCGTCAGCTGCTGCAGGCTGCCTTGCGGCGCGAAGGCACCCCTTCCCCCGGCGCCATCGCCAAGAGCCTCGCCGTCGCCGACGCGTTCGCCGAGAAAGGTGCCCGCTACTTTGCCCAGAACACCGCCACACTCGACCGGTTGAAGGATGCCCGGACGCGCGATCCGGTCTATGTATTCCATGAATACTTCAATCCGGTCTGGACTCCCTTCTTCTTCCATGAGGTCGCCGCGGAAATGGCTGAGGCGCAATTGACCTATGTGGGCTCGACCAGCGTCGCCTGGAACTATCCCGATCTCGCCGTTCCTGGCAATCTGCGGGCCATTTTCGAGAGCTTCCCTGCGCCCGCCGATCAGGAGCTGCTCAAGGGAATATGGGCAAACCAGCCGTTCCGGCGCGATCTTTATGTCAAGGGGGCACGCAGCGTGATGTCGCCCGATGAGCAGATCGCCTCGCTGCAAGCGCTGCATTTCGGACTCTCCCGCCCCCGCGCGGATTGTCCCCTGAAAGTCAATGTGCCGGCCGGCGTCGCCAACCTGCCGGACAAACCCTTCATCCCGCTGCTCGACGCCTTGGAGAAGTCGCCCGTCTCCGGCGCCGAGCTCAGGCGGCATCTGCCGCCCGGCGCCGTGGGGGATCAGGATTTCGTCAGAGCACTGATCATTCTGCTTGGTGCCGAATATCTGGAACTGCGGACGGCACCGGGCCAGCTCGCGACCGTCCGGCGAAGATTCGACCGGGTCAATGCCACGATCGCCCGTGCCACGGACAGGTCGCAGGACATCTTTGTCGTCGCGACGCCGAAGAACCGCCTGGCGATCAGGATGAATCCGATGAGCTACTATCTCTACCGGGCGCATCAGACAGGCCCCGACAATCGGGTCGGCAAGGCCTACAGGCTGCTCGAGGAAAGCGGCCGATCGGTCCAGTACAAGGGCCGGCCGGCCCCCGACAGGAAAACGGCCGAGGCCGTCCTTGCCGAGCAGGAATCCGTCTTCGTCTCAAACACGCTGCCACGCCTGTGAAACCCATGACCACTCTCACCAGCGCCACCATCAGAAGCATCGAAGCACCGCCCATCGCGGAAGCTATGAGCTGGATCAGCCCGGGCCCCAGCAACCGGCCTCTCATCAATCTCTGCCAGGCAGTGCCAAGCTATCCGCCGGCCGAAGCCCTGGCGGATGAGGTCGGTCGGCTGGCGCGACTGCCGGCGACCAGCCTCTATTCCGACATTCTGGGCATTCCGCCGCTGCGCCAGGAGCTTGCCGCCAGCCTCTCCGCCGATTATCGCGCCGCCATCCAGGCGGAGAATGTCGCCATCACGGCAGGATGCAATCAGGCTTTCGCCGCCACCATGATGGCGCTGGCCGAAGCCGGCGACAATGTCATCCTGCCGGTGCCCTATTACTTCAACCACCATATGTGGCTCGAAATGCTGGGGGTCAGGCCGCGCTACCTGACCGCCATCACGCAAGGCAGCACCGTGCCGTCCGCCGCCGACGCCGCGGGCCTGATCGACAAGCGCACGCGCGCCATCGTGCTGTGCAGCCCCAACAACCCGACAGGCGCCATCTATCCGGCCGCAACCATCGACGCCTTCTGCAGGCTGGCGCAGAGCCACGGCATCGCCCTTGTCATCGATGAGACCTACAAGGATTTCCGCGCCGACCCCGCCCCGCCGCATGACCTGTTCAGCCGTCCCGGCTGGGGCGACTGCTTCATCCATCTCTACAGTTTCTCCAAGGTCTTCGCGCTGACCGGCTATCGCGTCGGCGCGGTGACGGCGAGCCCCGCCTTCCTGGCCGAGCTCGAGAAGATCCTCGACTGCGTCGCCATCTGCGCTCCCACCATCTCGCAAGGTGCCGCCCTCTTCGGGCTCACATCGCTTGCCGGATGGAAGCAGCAGAAGCTGGACCGGGCCAAGGAAAAAGCTTCCGCCCTCAGGGCCGCCTTCGCGCATCCCGCCCTCTCCTACCGCCTTCTCAGTGTCGGCGCCTTCTTCGCCTATATCAGCCATCCCTTCGGCGAGGACGCCAAGACCGTCGCCAGACGGCTGGCGCAAAAACATGATCTCCTTGCCCTGCCCGGCAGCATGTTCGGGCCCGGCCAGGAACGGCATCTGCGTCTTGCCTTCGCCAATGTCGAAGCCGAGGTGATGCCCGATGTCGTGGCACGGCTCATCGAGAGCCAGGAGGTTCGCTCATGAAGATCGGTTTCAATCTGCTGCTGTGGACCGGCCATGTCGGCGAAGACCATTATCCGCTCCTGCGCGACATCAAGAAGACCGGTTATGACGGCGTCGAGGTTCCCGTCTTCGAAGGGACGCCCGATCACTATGCGCGGCTCGGCGAGGTCCTCGACAGGATCGGCCTCGAGCGCACCGTCGTCACCATCATGCCCTCGCTCGACAAGGATCCGCTGAGCGCCGATCAGGCCACGCGCAAGGCAGCGCTCGACCACGCGAAATGGTTCATCGACTGCAGTGCGGCACTTGGCGCCCCGATCATCGGCGGCCCGATCCATTCCGTCCACGGCCATTTCACCGGCTCAGGCCCGACGGCGGCGGAGCGCAAGCGCGGTATCGCTTTCCACCGCAAGGCGGGCGACCATGCGGCCAGGAAGAATGTCCGCCTGGCGCTCGAGGCGCTCAACCGTTTCGAATGCTATTTCCTGACGACCATGCAAGGTCTCGCCGACTATCTCGATGAGGTCGATCATCCGGCGGTGAGCGGCATGTATGACACGTTCCACGCCAATATCGAGGAAGCCGATCCGATCAAGGCGATCAGGACCATCCGCCGGCATATGAGCCATGTGCATATTTCCGAGAATGACCGCGGGACGCCCGGCAAGGGCCATGTCGACTGGGCGGCGACCTACAAGGCGCTGAAAGCCAGCAAGTATGACGGCTGGCTCACCATCGAGGCTTTCGGCCGCTCGCTGCCGGCGCTCGCCGCCGCAACCCGGGTATGGCGCGATTTCTTCCCTTCGCCCGAAAGCGTCTATCGCGATGGGATCAAGAACATCCGCAAGGGGTGGGGTCGAACGCGCTAACCTCTACAAGTCACTGTAGCTGCTTTTGAGGATCTTGAGCGTCTTGGGATCGATCACGACGTCCCAACCGCCGCCATCCAGGCCATGCTCACCGCAAGCGAAGCTCGAAAAATACACAATCCAGGTGCCTGGGCTAAAGCTGCCACCCAATTCCTCAGCCCGCATGACAAGCACACCTCCCCGTTTGAAATTTGCTGCCTGGTCAATAAGGTGCTGCGCTGCGATCTGGGCTAGCTTCTGCTTGAAAGGCGTGCTGTCGCATACCGTGAGGTTCTCGACGGCCAAAGCCGGTGTGGCAACGAGCAGGCCCGCCGTGACCCACAAGCTGTAAATCAGTGCTTTCGGCATCGAGCCCTAAATCCTGCCCAGGATCGTCCGGGGCCAGGCCAGCAGGCGTCCCGGGCCGTGGACGGCGGCGAAGAGCAGGCCCGCCATGAAGGTGAAGTGGTCGATGAAGAAGCCGAACTCCGCCTGATTGCCCTGCCAGTGCGAAGGGCCGTGAAAGGCGAAAGCCAGGAAGATGACATAGGCGGCGGCCAGCAACGCCGCCTCGGTGAAAAAGGCGCCGGTCAGGAAACAGGCGATCAGGGCAAGCTCGAAGAAGGCCGCGATCCAGGCCAGGGGCAGCGACAGCGGAAAGCCGGCCGAAGCGATATAGGCCGCGGTGCCGTTGATATCGATGAACTTGAAGACCGCTGCCATGATGAAGACCGCGGCAAAGACCAGACGGCCGACCAGGATAGCGACGGCTCGCCATGACGTGCTTGAGCTGGCTGTGTCCATTGAAATCCCTCCCCTGAGTGTGGGCAGGATAGTCAGAGCACGACGACCCGTTCAACCATCAATTGCAGCTTGTCGGCCGCCACGAATCTCCTTCACACTGCATTTCATTCCCTTGGGGCAAGCCGTCAAAGGAGAACAGGATGCTCGGCTTTTTTAAGGTCTTGGGTGGCTTCCTGCTCGGTCTCATCGCCGGGGCGGCAATCGCCTTCGCGCTCTGCCTCGCGGCCCAGGAGGTGTTCAACATCTCGCAGATGGAAGGCGCCTATGCGATGGGCGTCGTGTTCTTCTGGATGCCGGTGGGCGCCCTGGTCGGCGGCATCGCCGGGGCGATCTGGACAGCCGTCAGGCTCAGCCGGCGAAAGGCTTGAGCGGGACAATGGGCGCTATCTCTTGCGGCCGCCCTTCTTCACCGGCGGTGGCTTGTCGCCCGATTTGCCGCCCTTGATGCTCTTGCGCAGCGCATCCATCAGATCGACGACATTGGCGCCCTTCGGCCGGTCCTCGTCCTCCGTCTTGACGACCACCTTGCGGCCCTTCGCCTTCTGCTGCACCAGCTCGTTGAGGCGCACCTCGTAACTGTTGCGGAACTGCGTCGGATTGAACGCCGTGGTCCCTTCGGCAATGAGCCTGGTGGCCAGATCGACCAGCTCGGGATTCACCTTCACATCGGGGATGCCGCCGAAATAGGCATCGGCCGGGCGCACCTCATTGGCATAGCGCAGGATATACATGGCGAGCCCCTGCTCCAGCGCGCCGACGGCGACCAGATATTCGCGGCCCGACATGGTGATCTGGCCGATGCCCAGCTTGCGCATCTTGGCCAGCGCCGCCTGGATGACGCGATAGCCTTCATTCTGCATCTCGTCTTCCGGCAGCAAATAGTAAGGCGCCTCGAAATAGCGCGGGTCGATCTCCTCCTTCGCCACGAATTCCTGGAGATCGAGCGTCTTCTTGCTGTCGAGCTTCACCGCTTCGAGCTCTTCGGGCTCGAGCACGATATAGACATCCTCGCTCACCTGATAGCCCTTGACGATATCAGCCTCTTCAACCGGGCCGACGCCCGGCACCGTCTTGGTGTAGTTGACCCGCTTGCCCGAGGGCTTGTGGATCTGGTTGAGGCCTGAGCCCGTGGGCTCGACCGCGCTGTGGATCTGGACGGCGATCTGGACGAGCGAAAGGCGAAGGAAGCCCTTCCAATAGGGACGGCCTGCAGGTGCCATGGCGGTTACTCACTGAAACTACTGATGAAAGCCCATCCTATCACGGTCTGGTTAATGATGGCCAACGGCCGGGGGGCCGGCATGGCATGGGCCTTGCTCCCCTCCGGAATGCGCCCCCCGAACAGGCGCATCCTGTCTCGTTCTTGTACAGCGTAAGGCAGGAAAAGCCGCTTCTGATCCCCTCGAAGCGGAATAAGGAGACGCCTCCGCCCGCCCCGCATTCCCAAGGAGGCGTCTCCACCTTCTTCCCGAGATCTGCCGGAAAAACAGGCAAATCTACTCGCCGGCCACTGTGACGCTCCTGCAATAATGACGCGGCACGATTCCGTTGCTACGCTCGCCCTCACGCAGGGGAAGCAAGGGGAGAAATCGCGATGTCCGAGAATTTTCTGGGTAGCTTTCGCAATGGCGAGGAGATCAGCCTCGACGCCGGTCAGATCCTGTTCAGCAAGGGTGACGTGGGCAGCGAGATTTACATCGTGCGCTCCGGCGAGTTGCAGATTCTCGACGGCAACCAGGTGTTCGAGACCATAGGTCCGGGCGGCATCGTCGGCGAGATGGCCCTCGTCGATGGAGCCCCGCGCAGCGCCACGGTGCGGGCCAGCGTGCCCAGCGAGGTGATCCCGTTCAATGAAAAGCGCTTCCTGTTCATGGTGCAGCAGACCCCGCATTTTGCGCTGCGCGTCATGAAGGTCATGAGCGCCCGCTTGCGCGCCATGAATGCGCGGCTGACAGGGCTGGAGTCGTAGCCGGAGTCGAGGTCCCGCTTGATGTCACTGATCACTTCATTGGCGGCAACGGCGAGCTCGCCGAATACGACACCAGGCTCAGAGACCTTGGCGATCTGAAGACCGCAGAATAAGCAGCTGCCCCATCGTCGATGCGGCCGCCAGCACGGTTTGGCCCTGTTCAAAAGCCGATACCGGCAAGGCGGCAAGCGCCCAGATCAGACCATTCCGGCCGACTTGTCAAAACGAGCGAGAAGCTGCGCTTCGACGGATTCCCGGCTACATTGGTGCTGGAGAGCGGCGACGGCGAGTTTGGAAAATGAAACTGTTCAAGAACACACTTCAAGACTGGTTGCAGGCGGCGAATGAGCGGCAGGCCAATCTGCCGGGCTCGGACACCTATGACATCAAGAATCGCTTTTCCAACTTCATGGTCTATTCGTTCCGCAAGACCGACAAAGAATGGCAGGCTTATTTGCAAATCGTCCGCAAGAAAGTGGAGGACGCCTGCCAGACGCAAAACTGGCAGGAAGCAACCGAGGCCCAGAAGTTTCTCAACTATCAACTGGCCCTCAACGACTGCCGCGAGATGCTGGCCGAGGCCGGCTGGACGCCTCCGCCAGCCAGGTAAAAGGCAATCTGCTTGGCTGTTCGGGAAGTGAAATTTGGCGGAGACGGTGGGAGCCTAGTTTCTGTTGCGACGGTATCGGTCCTGATACCGCATCCCTCCCTTCTTCCATGAGGCTCGCCCTGCCAAACTAACTTGAGTCTGGCTGTCCCCCGACACAGCGGACCTGGCAGTCTTTCCGTCGCTTTTTGGCTTGACGCCGACAGCTTCGATAAGCTGCCGAGCATTTCTCCTGGCATGTACGAATTTTGGCAGAAGACTGTTGGTCCCTGCACATAGTTTTGCAGGAGTTATTGGTGTCGGCGCAGGACACTTCCACCGAAGCCTTGGTGTCGGAAGCTACTGCACTATGGGCGCCGGCAATCACCAGCAGACAGACGGCAATAGAGAATCCGCGGGACAGAAGCATGCCAAATCGATCCGTCTAACCCATAAACCTTGAACTATAGGGACGTATTGCCCTCGGGTCAATTTGGGGCGGCGCTTGCTACCGGCAGAAGCGGTAAAAGAGCCGGAGCAGGATGGGCGAGGACAGAAAACCAAGCCCTAGAAGAATGCTCTGAGCGTGCTCCAAACTGCACCATTAGATATTTTCCGATGCACGAAGGTCGACTGCTAAACGCTAAATGACTCCGCGGAAGGGCTGGAGAAGCATCGACAATGAAAT
The DNA here is from genome assembly GCA_003576695.1 of Taklimakanibacter lacteus. Lineage (GTDB taxonomy): Bacteria > Pseudomonadota > Alphaproteobacteria > Rhizobiales > Aestuariivirgaceae > Taklimakanibacter > Taklimakanibacter lacteus. The sequence goes on along the minus strand of QOZQ01000010.1, from coordinate 59,588 downwards.
TCAGAATTCGCCCTGGTAGGCGTACAAGGGCAATGACATGAATAAGCAGGACGACGAGATTGGCTATTTCGGGATGGCTCGCTGGAATGTCGGCGAGGGCAAATCAGAGACGCTCTATGTCGTCACGCCGCTGCCCGCCAGATACGGCGATGTGAAAGCGGTCTGCGAAGCCAGAAACAAGCAAGAGCTTGAGGACGACCCGACGAGTGACTACCGGTTCGGAATTACCCGACTATCGCCCAGCGAGATTGAGAAATACAAGCGCGACCACGATAAGACATGAATCGAGAACAGGTTGCCGCCAACAGTCAATATGCTGCCCTTCCAGACAGCGGCGACATGAGCAAGCTTCAAGAACAGTATTTCGCCTTCATCGCCGATATCGGGCTCACTCACAGAGACATCCACTAGGCCCGCCAGGTTGTCGCGCCAGAGCCCGTCCAAGACGCATTAGGTCGAACGGTCGAGACAAACGATGAGCGTGAAGGTCAGGTCGTAAAATGGCCGACCGCAACATGAAACAGGCGATGTGGGTCGATCTAGGTAACGAAATAATCCCAAAATTAGTGTCACAAAGCTGCTGCAAAATCGAGCTTCGATCCGAAGTAGCATTTTGATTTTCTTGAAGAAAAATAATTGGCGGAGACGGAGGGATTCGAACCCTCGATACACCTTTAAGGGCGTATAACGGTTTAGCAAACCGCCGCCTTCAGCCACTCGGCCACGTCTCCGGCGCGGGCCACGTCTTGCCCGGATTTGGTCCGCCTGTGAAGGGGAATCTTGCAAAGAATTTAATCTTATTTACGCTTCCCGTCCGCAAGGCGTGATTGCCTAAGGCCTGCAACCGTGCGAGATTGACAAAGTTAAGTGAATCTTATCGGGACGCGCGATAAAGGCCCTGTCAGGCCAGATATCAGGAGACGTGAATGCGCCGGACTATCTTGACTATTGCTTTCGCCGGTGCGCTTTTCGGCCCCGCTTTGGCGGCCGAGAATTTCATTCCCGGCGGCCACACCTACTCACCCGACAATGATCCCCTGCCGTCCCTGAATTCCGAGCAGGACAACATCAACCTGAATGCCGATCTGATCCAGTCGGAGATCTACCGCAGGCAGCGCGAGCAGAAGATCCTCGACAGCCAGTTCCGGCGCTTCACCGGCGAGCAGGAGCTGCATGGCGAAGACCATTCGCTGGAATATTGAGCGGCTTCAGCGTCCTCAATGCAGGCTGCTGATCCAGGCCCTCGCCTGACGCTGGGCTTCGGCGATCTGCAGTGATGTCATTTCGCGTGAAATCTCGCAACGATAATGCCGGGCTTCGGCGCTGCCCCTGAGGGCGGCTATATTGAACCACTTATGCGCCGCGACATAATCCTGCGCCACCTCGCGGCCCAGACAATACATCATGCCGAGATGAAAAAGCATCTCGACCGATGTGCCGGCCGCCTCCGTCGCTTGAGCCGACGACCCGCTAGAGCTCCTCATGCTCCTGTCCCTTCTGTTTGACTTGTCCCACCGCCGGCCTTTTTTGATGACCGTGCGAGGGAAAGATGCACTCCAGGACGCCAAGACGGCGTTAAGCGGCAGGCTTAACGGGGACTGAAGCCCGCTTCCGCCATGTCACGATTTACCGAATCATTTCAGGTGATTGGCGTAAGCGCCTGGGGCGCCGCATTTACACGGCGCTAACCAGCATGAGGCTTTGAGAGCCTAAAGCGGCGTCGGAATGGCGACGCGTACCACCACCGGGAAATGGTCGGACCCGGCATTTTTGCCGATGCGCACCGGTTCCACCGATTTCACTTCCGCACTGGCGAAGATGTGGTCGATGGCGAGCTGCGGTATCTGCAGGCGCGCCGGCCAGGTGGGCAGCCAGCCGTCGAGCCGGCGCAAGCCGGAGCGCTCCTCGAAGGTCGCCAGCAGGCGCGAGGATGGCGTCGCATTGAAATCACCCATCACTATGCGCGGGCCGGACAGCCGGCGCACCAGGTCGCCCAGATGCCCGAGTTGCGCCAGCTGGGCGCGCAGATAGGGAAAACGGATCGTATGCGCGCCGATGATGGTGAGGCCGCTCAGCTCATTGCCGAAAGTGACGCGCATCATGGGCGGCCCTTCCCAAACGGCATGACTCTCTGAATCGGCGATCGGATATTTGGAGAACACCGCCATGTAGCAGTCTTCCAGATGCACGCAGTCTTCCTGATACCGGTATTTGCCGCGCAGCCGGTCGAGCAGAGCGCGCTTCTCTGGCCCGAACTCCAGGAGCACCAGGATATCGGGGTCGTTGCGCTCGACTTCGGCGGCAATCGCCTCGACCTTCGCATTGCCCATCCAGGTGTTGAACGACATGATGCGGACGAGGCGCGTGCCGGCGGGCGCCTGGATGCCGGGAGCAGGATAGGTCGCGGCGTTCCGCTGCGGGATGATGCCGATCACCAGCATGCCGATGATGATGATGGCAAGCGCCGTCAGCACCCGCGCCCGCGGCATCACGAAGCCGAGCGCGAAGGCCAGGGCGATCAGCCAGAAGTGGTTCGCGAACTGGGCGAACACATCGAAGGCGATCCACAATTTGCCGAACCAGCCGGCGAGCACGCCGGCAATGCCGAAAAGCAAGCCGATGAAGCAGGTGAAGCGGCCGCGCCTGCGGCGGGGCTTGGGTGAAGGCGCAGACTCATCCGCCTCCAATTCCGGCTCGCGCGGGCCGGCCTCAGTCTCGACTGTCAATTCTGGCCTCAGAGTTCCTTACAGCAGCCGGCTTTCCAGCGGCAGGAGCTGCTCGGGTGTAGCAAAACCGGGAAGCGCTTCAAAGCGCTTCTTCCACTCAGCGATCCTGGGATAGGCCGAAATGTCCATGCCGGCTTCGGCGGCATAGCGGATGACGCCATAGGCGTCGATATCGGCAATGGTGGGCTTGCGGCCGGTCAGCCAGTCCGACTTGGCAAGCTCATGGTCGAGCACCGCCAGCGCCCCGCGGGCCTCGGTATCATACATGACCTTTACCTCATCGCCGAACTGGCGCAGGCCCCGCGCCCGCTGACGCAAGCGGTAGATGGGCGCTGCCAGCTTGTCCCAGACCCAGAACATCCACTCGCGCACCCGCTGCTGCTCGAACTCGGTCTTGCCGTCGAACTTGCCGAGCTTGCCCGCCAGATATTCGAGGATCGCGGCCGACTGGCTGAGGAAGATCTGGCCGTCGCGCAGGCACGGCACCTGGCCGTAGCGGTTCTTCACCAGGTAATCGGGCTGCTTGTGGGCGCCCTCGCGCAAATTGACGTGGATATAGGAGAACGGATGCCGGCACAGCGACAGCATCAGCGCCACCGTGTAAGTGGGGCCTGACAGCGCGAAGCCGTGCAAAGTGAAGCGCTCCTTGTTGCCGGATACGGCGACGGCGGCCGGCTTCGAGCGCCCCGACGGCTTCACCGGCCGGCGCGCGGCCGGCTTGGCAACAGACTTCTTCACGGTCGCTTTCTTTGCGACCTTCTTGGCTGCTTTGCCCATTCAAACCTCCGATTGGCGCGGCCCTAACAGCGCGCGCCCCCCATCAACAATCCGGGTACGGACTATAGCGCCAAATACGGCGAATCGGAACCTTCGTATAACTTATTGGTAAATCTAAGAAAAATCTTAAGGCAGGGGTTAAAGCCCGAGTTTCTGGCGCAGAATTTGGTTAACGGCCTGGGGATTCGCCTTGCCGCCGGTGGTTTTCATGACCTGACCCACGAACCAGCCGAGCATGGTCGGCTTGGCCTTCACCTGCTCCACCTTGTCGGGATTGCCGGCAATGATGTCATCCACCGCCTTCTCGATGGCGCCGGTGTCGGTCACCTGCCTGAGGCCGCGCTTCTCGACGATTTCCGCCGGGTTACCGCCTTCCGTCCAGACGATCTCGAACACGTCCTTGGCGATCTTGCCGGAGATCGTGCCGGCCTGGATCAGGTCGATGACGGCGCCCAGTTGATCGGCCGAAACCGGTGTATTTTCAATATCTTTGCCCTCCTTGTTCAAGCGACCGAAGAGCTCGTTGATCACCCAGTTGGCGGCCGTCTTGCCATCGCGCCCCTTTGCCACCGTCTCGAAATAGGCGGCGGAAGCGCGCTCGGCGATGAGGACGTCGGCGTCATAGGCGGAAAGGCCATAGTCCTTGATGAACCGGTCCCGTTTCTCGTCCGGAAGCTCAGGCAGGGCCGCCTTGATGTGCGCGATCCAGTCAGCCTCGAGCTCCAGCGGCAGAAGATCGGGATCGGGGAAATAGCGGTAATCATGCGCCTCTTCCTTGGAGCGCATGGACCGGGTTTCGCCTTTCTTCGCATCAAAAAGCCGGGTCTCCTGGTCGATCTTGCCGCCATCCTCCAGGACACCGATCTGGCGGCGCGCCTCATAGGCAATGGCCTGACCCATGAACCTGATGGAATTGACGTTCTTGATCTCGCAGCGTGTGCCGAAGGGCTCGCCCGGACGGCGCACCGACACATTGATATCGGCCCTGAGGCTCCCCTGCTCCATATTGCCGTCGCAGGTGCCCAGATAACGCATGATCTGGCGCAGTTTGGTCACATAGGCCTTGGCCTCGTCGGCCGAGCGCATATCGGGCCTGGATACGATCTCCATCAGCGCCACGCCGGACCGGTTGAGATCGACGAAGCTCATATTGGGGTGCTGGTCGTGCAGGCTCTTGCCGGCGTCCTGCTCGAGATGCAGGCGCTCGATGCCGACATCGATGGAATGACCGTCCTCGACATCGACCCTGACCACGCCTTCGCCGACCACCGGCTGCTTGTACTGTGAGATCTGGTAACCCTGCGGCAGGTCCGGATAGAAGTAATTCTTGCGGTCGAACACCGAATGCGGGTTGATCTGCGCCTTGAGGCCGAGCCCGGTCTTCACCGCCTGCTCGACGCAGAATTCATTGATCACCGGCAGCATGCCCGGCATGGCGGCATCGACCAGCGAGACATGGTCATTGGGCTCGCCGCCATATTCGGCGGAAGCGCCCGAGAACAGCTTGGCCTTGGACGAGACCTGGGCGTGAACTTCCATGCCGATGATGACTTCCCAATCACCGGTGGCGCCCTTCAGCCAGTCCTTCTTGTCCGCAATGCGCAGCTCTGAATTCATTCGCCTGCTCTCCATTCCGGAGAGCTAGGTACTGGGTTGCGGGCCCCGGTTCAACCCTCCTTCGCCCTGCGGGCTTCGGAGGGCAGGCCCTCCTTTGGGGCGGCACGTCACCCGAAGCCCGCCAGGGCGAAGGGTGATCAGGCGGCCGATTTGAGGTTGATCCGTCTTTCGGCGAGGTTGGACAGCGTGTGGTCGGCCGCCCTTTCCTCCGCCAGCGTCTCCTCGAAAAGGGCCGCGCAATCAGCCCGGCCAAGCTCGCGCGCCCAGGCGATCAGCGTGCCATAGCGGGTGATCTCATAGTGCTCCACCGTCTGGGCGGCAGCGATCAAAGCGGCGTCCATGACCATGTCGTCATCGATGTCGCCGGAAATCTCGTCGGCCTCGTCCAGGATGCCTTCGATTGCCGGGCAGCTGACGAGGCGGGCCTCCGCCCCCATCATCTGGAATGCCTTTTCCAGCCTCTCGATGTGGATTTCGGTCTCATCGCAATGGCGCTCGAAAACAGTCTTGAGACCGTCGTCGGTCGCCTTGTCGACCATATTGGGAAGAGCTTTCACGATCTTCTTCTCGGCATAGTAGATGTCGCGCATCGTATGCAGAAACAGATCGTTCAGCGTGCCTATGTCTTTAGAGAAAAATCCCATGATGGGCTCCCTTCGCTTGCAGGAATGTCCATAGCGAACGTGAGCCAGAGATGTTGGTTCCGGATCAATGTACAGCGTGCGACGATGGGCGCTCCTCATTGCGCCGCGTACGCTGCTTGCTGACGCGCGGACGCCGCTTCCTTGCCGGCTTGCTCGCTTCCGCCTCGACCTTCATCGGCTCAGGCGTCGCCTCGGCTTCCGCGAAAAGCGGCTTCTCCTCGACAGCCTCGTCCGAGAAGTTCTGCCGGGTCATCTCGTCCTTGAGGTTCAGCGTCACGGCATCGCGCGGCGCTTCCTTCGCCTGCTGCGATGCATAAAACAGGCCGAGCGCCAGCACTACGGCGCCCACAACGGCTATCAGAATCCACATCGTACCACCCGCGTCGATCATGTGTGCCTCCATGGTCGTATCGTCCTATGTCAATGGATGGGGCGGAAACTGGTTCCACCGTCCGGGCAGTTCCCGCATCCGGGAAAAACCGCTATCTCCTCCTCTCATGGCCCGCATCATCATCCTCAATGGCGCCGGCAGCGCCGGCAAGAGTTCGATCGCCCGCGCGTTGCAGGAGATCGCCGACAAGCCGTTCCTGCTTGTGGCGATGGACGCCTTCATCGACATGCTGCCCGCCAGCTATTGGGGGCATCCGGAAGGTTTTGCTCCCGAGCCTGCGTCAAGCCCCTATGGACCCGCGGTCGCCATCAGGACCGGCAGTGTCGGCGCGCGTACGCTCGCCGGTATGCGGCGTGCCGTGGCCGCCCTTGCCGGAGCCGGCAATGATCTCATCGTGGATGAAGTGATGCTCTCTGCCGAATGGGAGGATTACAAGCTGCTGCTCGCCGGCTTCGACGTCTCCCTTGTCAGCGTCTTCGCGCCGCTCGCGGTCCTCGAAGAGCGTGAAAGGCAGCGCGGCGACCGCATGATCGGGCTTGCGCGTTGGCAATTTGATCGTGTCCATCAGGGCCTGACCTATGATCTCGAGGTCGATACGAGCAAGGCCACCCCGGCCGAATGCGCCCTGAAGATCAAGCAGGCCTTCGGAATCTAGATACAAATCCGCCACAATGGCGATCGATCATTGTCTCCTGCCTGCTTTGAGAGCTCCCTTGCGCTTCCCCCATCTGCGTTGGCTCGCCCGCGCCCTCCTCGTCACCCTGGCTCTCTCGGCCGGCGCCCTCGCTTATGCGCCCTATCTGCCCCATCTCCTTGCCGAAGGCTTTCCGACACCCGAATGGCCGGCGCATGGCGCGTTCGCCGACATCGCCGGCGCCGCGCAACCGCAGGAACTGGGCGAGCCGCTGCAGACGACACTTGCTCCCGGCCTCGCGAAACTGTTTCAGGAAAGCGGCGGCAAGGCGCTGCTCGTCTATCAGGGCGGGCAGTTGCAACTCGAATATTACGCCCCCGGCTTTTCGCGCGACACCCAGTTCAATTCGTTTTCGCTGGCCAAGAGCCTGGTTGGCCTCTTGGCACTCAAGGCAGCCGAACGAGGCGAGATTCCAGAGCTCGATGCGCCCATCCCCGCGCTCGGCGTGACGCCGCGCGACCTCCTCGACATGAAGAGCGGCATCATCTTCGAGACCGACGAGATGAAGACGGCATCAGGCCAGCCGCGGAAGAATCTCGAAGCGACCATCTCCAATCCCTTCGGTCCTATGGCCCGCCTGCATGCGAGCGGTCTCAAGGGCGTCGTGGAAAGGCTGCATAGCGATCCCGGCCGGCGCGGCGTGTTCAGCTACCAGAACGTCAACACCGCCCTTCTGGGGAGCCTGCTTCCGGCTCTCGATACCCGCCTGTCCCATGACATCTGGGGGCCGTCCGGGTCGCGTGATGCGCGCTGGCGGCGTTATGGCGCGGGTCTCGATATTTCCGCTTATTGCTGCCTCTATGCCAGGGCGCGCGACTGGGTGCTCGCCGCCCGCTTCATCATGCATAACGGCACGCCCGGCCACCCGCTCCTCAGCGATGAATCGAACCGGGCGTTTCTTGGCCAGGATCTCAGCACGGATGAGCTGCGCCAGGGCGCCTACCGGCTCCATGCCTGGCACGATATCCTCGATCGCCCGGGCGAGAAGCTGCAGGGCCGCTTCACCTATTTCATGGGCAATGGCGGCCAGGCGGTCTATCTGATGCCGGAGAAGGATCTGGTCGTGGTGCGCTTCGGCAGCCGACCGCAATTGCTGCATTCGACGCTCTACGAAGCCTGGCGGCAAATAGCTGGCCCGTGAAGCCTATCTTCGCAACTCCCTTGCGAGGGATCGGGCAAACCAGAGGGCGGCGATGAGCAGCGCGACGAGAATGGCGAGGAAGGTGTAATCCTGCCGCGTGATCTCGTCCGCCGCGGAAAGCCATTTCTGCCAGATGAAGATGGCGGCAATCGCAGCGATCGCCGCAGCGGCAAAGCGCACCCCCCACAGCATGACGGTCAGAATGAGCTTCCCCAGTGGCGACATGTCACCCATGCCTTTTCCCTTAGCCACAGTCCGTGCTAACCGGAAGCCCATATCTTTCCCTGCATGATCCTCATAATGGCCAAATCCAAATCCGATCCCAAGACCCTGAAACCGGCAACCCGGCTCATCTCGGCCGCGCGCGACTTCTCCGAGCACGGCATTGTGTCGCCGGCCGTCTATCACGCCTCGACCATTCTTTATCCGACCTATCAGGAGCTGAAGGACCGCAAGCAGACCTATCAATATGGCCGGCGCGGGACGCCCACCTCGCGCTCGGTCGAAGCCGCCATCGCCACACTCGAAAACGGCTTTGCCAGCAAGGTGGCCTCATCGGGTCTCGCCGCCATCACCACGACGCTGCTTTCCTTCCTCAAGCCCGGCGATCACCTGCTGATGACGGATGCCGTCTATGCGCCGGTGCGCTCCTTCTGCGATGGCTTGCTCAAGAATTGGGGCGTCGTCACCGAATATTATGATCCGCTTCTCGGGGGCGCCATTTCGGCCTTCATGCGCCCCTCGACCCGCATCGTCTATTGCGAAAGCCCCGGCTCGCAGACGATGGAGGTGCAGGATATTCCGGCGATTGCCGAAGTTGCGCACAAGGCAGGCGCCACTGTCGTCGTCGACAATACCTGGTCGGGCGGCCATTATTTCAATGTCTTCGCGCATGGCGGCGATATCTCCGTGCATGCGGCGACGAAGTATATCGTCGGCCATTCGGACGCGATGATGGGGGCCGTCACCTGCAACGAGGCCACCTGGCCGCGCTTCAAGGATGGCTATGAGACGCTCGGCCAGTTCGCCGGGCCCGATGACATGTATCTGACCTTGCGCGGCCTACGCACCATCGATGTCAGGCTCGAGCGGCATATGAGAAGCGCGCTCAAGATCGCGGAATGGCTGCGCGGCCAGCCAGAGGTCGAAGAGGTCCTCTATCCGGCCCTTCCGGGTGCTGCGGGCCACGAGCTGTGGCGGCGCGACTTCACCGGCTCGTCCGGCCTGTTCTCGGTGGTGCTCAGGCCGCAAAGCGAAGCCGCCCTTGGCGCCTTCCTCGACGGGCTCGAGCTCTTCGGCATGGGTTATTCCTGGGGCGGCTTTGAAAGCCTTTGCGTTCCCTTCAAACCGGTGCGCAGCGCGAGGCCCTGGTCGCGCCAGGGCACTTGCCTGCGCTTTCACATCGGCCTCGAAGACCCCGACGACCTCATGGCCGACATCAAGGCGGGCTTCGAACGCCTCAAGATCGCGTCTTGAATTCGGGCCCGACAGGCCCATTTGTCTCCTACCGAAAGGAAGGATTGTCCATGCGCCGACTTGCCAAATTCCTTGCCGCCGCAGTCCTGGGTCTTGCCGTAGTGGCGCCACTTGCCGCTCAGGAAGCCGACGATCCCGAGCTCATCTTCAAGAAGACGACGGTCTGGCGCATGCTGTCACCGGACGCCAAGCTCGCGACCTATGCGATCGACGATCCGCTCATCGAAGGTGTCGCCTGCCATTTCACTGTCCCCGAAATCGGCGGCTGGAGCGGCTGGGCGGGCTTTGCCGAGGAACGCTCGGAGACATCGCTCTCCTGCCGGCAGGTCGGCCCCGTCTCCTTCAAGGGCAAGTTCGGCCAGGGCGACGATGTCTATCGCATGCGCCGCTCGCTGTTCTTCAAGAAATTCCACATCTCGCGCGGCTGCGATGCCAAGCGCAACACGCTCGTCTATCTGAGCTATACCGACAAGCTCATCGAGGGCAGCCCGCAGAATTCGACGACGACGGTCGCCATCATGCCCTGGGGCTCGCTGCCGGCGCCCAAATGCGGGGATTTCCTCGAATAGGGGGAAAATCAGGGCGGTGGCGGCAAACGCGCACTGACCGCTTCACGCGCGTCCTTGCCCGTGACCACCGGCACCACCTCAAATGTCGCAAGGCCGTGCCAGTGCAGCATCCATTGCTGCAGCAGCCGCAAATCATCGCACTCCATCAGCTGGAAGCAGCGGTCGTAATTGGGCTCGACCCAGCTGTCGATATATTTGAGTCCGTCGGGAAGCCCGCGCCCCTTGTCGCGCAGATGCGCATAGACCGCCTTGCCATCCTGGTTGGTGAACCGTTCGATGATCATGAAAAGCACGATCGCACTCCATTCGCTGAGTTATAGTCAATCGGGGCGCGGCAGGCTCTTGTCGTTCTTGCACGAGACGTCACTTTCGCGATGGCGCTCGCGGTGTCGTAGCTCTCCGATTTCGCCCGTTCGCGCACCACAACCGATGTGGCCGAGCAATAGAGCCTAAGCTTCGCCGCATAACTCGGCTCCTGCGCGGCAGCAGGCAGCGAAAGGCTCGATAGCAGAACCGTCACCGGCAATATGAGTCTCATTGGGGATTGCCCTTTCGCAGGCACCATAGATCGCAGGCATGTCATCCGGCTGTCAATTGTAACCGGCCCCGCTGGCCACGGTTTCATATGGTAAACAAGAGTATCGGGTCGGGTATCACGCCCGATATGGCTGGCGTGTTGACCGGCTTCACGATAGCCTCCGGACGACGGCCGACAGCGGAGTGCGCATGAGCAAGATCGTTATGCATTTGTTTGTCATTCTTGCCGGTCTTCTCCCTCTCGCAGCCTCATTACCTGCGGTAGCCAAGCCCGTCTCGCCGCTCGACATCTTCTACACCGTGCGACCGGAAGATCTCGTCGGTCCGCCCGGCACGCTGATCCGCGCCGCGCCGATGCAGATCGGCTCCATCTATCGCGCCAAGGCCTGGCGCATCCTCTATGTCTCGCAGAATCTGAAGGGCGAGAAGATCGGCGTGTCGGGCATGGCCATGGTCTCGACCTTCCCGAACAATGGCGTGCCGCGGCCGGTGGTGGCCTGGGCGCATGCCACAACCGGTGTCGCGCGCAAATGTGCGCCCTCGCTGCGTTCCGATCCGCTCGCCATTCCGGGGGCCAAGGACATGATCGTCAAAGGCTATACGCTGGTCGCCACCGACTATCCGGGCCTCGGAGCTGCCGGCCAGGTGCCCTATCTGATCGGAACCGGCGAGGCACAGGCGGTGCTCGATTCGGTCAAGGCCATCCGGTTCCTGCCCGAAGCGGAAGCCAGCAACAGATATGTGTTGTGGGGGCATTCGCAAGGCGGGCATGCAGCCCTGTTCGCGGCCGTCCTTGCCAGTTCCCATGCCGCCGATCTGGCCCTGCTCGGCGTCGCGGCCGCCGCTCCGGCGACCAGTCTCGGCGCCCTGCTCGATGACGACATCAACACAATTGCTGGACGCATCCTGGCCGCCATGACGCTGCTCTCCTGGTCACGCAGCTTCGGCTTCCCGCTCGATGGGCTTCTCAACGACAACACGCTCAAGATCGTCCAGCATATCGACAAGCATTGCGTCGATGATCTGGGCGGCAAGCTCGCGGCGCTATCGGCCGAACAGGATCTGGGATCCAAATTCCTCAACTATGATCCGGGCTCCCGGCAACCCTGGCGGGGACTGCTCGCCAGCAATACCCCGGTCGGATCGGGAATCGGCGCGCCCATCCTCATCGCCCAGGGCGGACAGGATTCGCTCGTGCAGCCCCGTGTCACTGCGGACTTTGTGCGGGCTTTGTGCCGGAGCGGAAAATCGGTATCCTACCTCACCATGCCGCAAGTCGATCACGGCATGATCGCCGACAAGAGCGCCGGTGCGGTGGTGAGCTGGATGGAAAGCCGCTTCAAGGGTGCCCATCCGACCGGTAATTGCGGGAAATGATGTGATGCGCGCGATCACAGCCTTCTTCTTCAGCTTCTTCATCGTTACGATCGCCGCGGCCGAGACCCCATCGGGCATGCCGCTCGTGGCGCTCACGATCGAAAGCGACGGCGGTGCCCTCAAGACCGGTTTTACCGCCGAGCTCGCCGCGACTCCCGCCCATCGGGCCAAGGGCCTCATGTTCCGCACCGAGCTCGCCGATAATCGCGGCATGCTGTTCGACTTCAAGGAGACGCGCAGCGTTTCCATGTGGATGAAGAACACACCGCTGTCGCTCGACATGATCTTCTCCGACGACCACGGCAAGGTGCTCTATATTGCCCACAATACGGTCCCCTATTCGGAAGATGTCATCACCCCGGGGGTCCCCATCTATGCCGTCCTCGAGGTCAAGGCCGGTACCGCCCACCGGCTCAAGATCAGGCCCGGGGACCGCCTGATTACGCCCATTTTCGGCGCCGGCGGATGATCCCTTGCCCCTTTGGGACGATTTCGCTAAGCCGTGCGGGCGGAGACGGGGTGTAGCGCAGTCTGGTAGCGCACCTGCCTTGGGCGCAGGGGGTCGTCAGTTCGAATCTGGCCACCCCGACCATCCGCAGTTGAAGAAGGTGACGGCATGACCGCCAAGATCTACAGGCCTGCCCGCAACGCCATGCAGTCCGGCAAGGGCAAGGCCGATATGTGGCTGCTCGAATATGAGCCGGAATTGCGCCAGACGGCCGACCCGCTGATGGGCTGGACATCGTCGGCCGACATGAAGCAGCAATTGCGGCTCACCTTCGAGACGAAGGAGCAGGCCATCGACTATGCCGAGCGCAACGGCATCGCCTATTGGGTGGAGCCCGAGGCGCCGCAGCGTACGCAGCGCAAATCCTATGCCGACAATTTCAAATGGGGCCGGAGCGAGAACTGGACCCATTGATGGCAAGGACCCCGTAGCTCAGCTGGACAGAGCAACAGCCTTCTAAGCTGTGGGTCAGAGGTTCGAATCCTCTCGGGGTCGCCACCCTACCCCCCTTTCGGGGCTTCGGGTGGCTCTGCCATCGTCTCGATATGAAGGAAAGTCGTTCTTGATTGGATTACTGCGTGGTGTCGAACCCGCACTGCTTCCGTTCCATGGCGATCTGCTGGGTAATGCGGATGGCGTTCTCCGCATAGGCCTGCGTTACCGAGCCATGATTTACCGTCTTGCCGCGCAGGGGACTTACGGCTTCGCAAAGATGGAAAACATGCGGGGTTGAAGACTTCGTGGCGCCTGGTTCCGGCGCGATCCAGTAGACGACATCCTGGCCCTCCGGGTGTGTCGCGTCCTTCGTCGCATCGGCGACGGCCGCGGAATCCCGGGCGATGTCCTGCGCCTGCGAGGCGACCTCCGGTGAACAGGCGGTGGTTGGCTGGCCGGTCTTGATCTGGGTGGCACACTCATTCATGTCCTGAGTGTACTGCTCGACCGACGGTGGCTGGAAATTCACCCCGATAAGCGTCGCAAGCACCGCGAGGACAGCGCCGATGCCGCCGGCAATCTGCTTGTTCTTGGGGTCCATGTCCTTGTCCATGAGGATCAGGACAAGCAAGGGAAGGAAGGCGATCAGCGTTATGATCGCACCGAGCTGGTTCTGCACGAAGAAGCGGAACCCGTCAGCCTTGCTGGCCGGATTTTGTCTGTTGGCCGCCTTCCACAGCATGCTGCCGGCAATGGCAAAGACGGCGATCCCGACAAGAAGGCCGATCAGCAGGAGAAGATTGCCGTCGTCGAACTTGTGCTGCTTGAGCAGATAAATGCCGACGATCTCGCCGGCAATGGCCACGGCCCAGGACAGCAGGGCGAAAATCCGAAGCCGCCGGGCAGCACTCTTCTGATCCTGATTGGCCTGCCAGGCCTTGGTGACATCCGGCTTGTTGTCGGACATGTTTCAATCCCTCATATCGACGCTTCTGCGCGATGATGGATCGTCCAATTCAGCTCGCTGTGCGTCACTGCTGGAAGTTTGGCAAAACCTTCCCATTTGTCAACAATCATTCAATTGACGCTCTGACCTGACATCGTTGGATAGAGGCGGGTGAGCGAAGTTCACGTTGCCAATGTGTTGGCTCGAAGGCACGACCGAGAAGTCGATCTATTTCACCTGCGGGCTGGATGGAAAAGGCAGGTTACCGAAGTGATTGCGAAAGGATAAGTCGGAGCAATCACGGACTTTGCCTGGGACACCATGCATGCGTTTGCCTCTTGCGGTCACCTCGGGCTTGTCGAACGAGCAAAGTCCATCCTCGCGCGCTTCCGGCAATGTGGGCCGGATCCAGACTGGCTGATCGGCATTTCACACGAACCTACAGGGACCAAGGGGGCCGCGAACGACTGATTGCCGGATTGAAGTTTCCGCTATGGCCCAACTCAGACAACCGTCGTGCCGCGCCTGATGGCGGCTTACTGTGACCTACAACACGCAATTTCAATGACATGCGTGTCTCATTCACCCCCGATGGCTCGCCCATCCTGCTTCGTGCCGGGGCAGGATTGGCATAGTCCATGCCGCGAGGCAGGACGCCCTCCCCTTGCCCGGAACCTTGCACCACCTCAGCCAGTTGGAGCAGTATGCTCGGCGGCAGGAGGTTCGCAATGTCCCGGATACTGGTCATCGCAGGCGCATCCGCTTTCTTCGCGCTCTCGCCCATCGCCGGTGAGAGCCGCGATGCCGCTGCTGCCGCGCGCATCTGGTACGGCACCTGCTTCCCGCAGTTCGAATCCTGCCTGGCGCGCTGCGCCGGCCTCCAGAACCGCGCCTTCGATCGCTGCACCAATGCCTGCCTCAGGCCGCCACGCTGCGACAGCGAACGGGAAATCGAGAGGCGTGAAGCGCAGAATGGCAATCTGCCGGAGAGTGCCCTGCCCGGCGGCTACCTGCCCGGCAGTCAATTGCCGTCCGGCAATCTGCCCAGCAGCCGTCTACCCTGATGGCGACGCGCTAGTTGGTGTGACGCGGCCCGTTGTCGAGGGTCAGGCGCACCTCGGCGGCCATCTGACCCTTCGGCCCGCTGCCGAAGCGCACATAAATCCATTGATCGGGATGCAGTTCCGCAATGGCGGTTTTCCGCAGCGTCTCCATATGGATGAAGATGTCGGGCGAACCGTCGCCCTCGCTTACGAAGCCAAAGCCGCGCGCCCGGTTGAACCATTTGACCCGCGCTCTCACCCAACCGCTCGACGCCGAGACATTCACATGGGTGCGGCTTGGCCTCTCGACCGGGTGGATCGCGGTCGACGTATCGACATTGAGCACCCGCAGCGCCTGATAGCCTTTCTGGCGCTCGACGGCTTCACAGAAGACGCGCGTGCCCTCGAGCGGCGCATCGAAGCCGTCACGCTTGAGACAGCTCAGATGCAGAAGCACGTCCGGCATGCCATTGTCGGGGATGATGAAACCATACCCCCTGCCGACATCGAACCACTTCACGAATCCGCTGATCTGAAAGATTTTGACATTCACATCGGGAGCTTGATGCTCAAGTTCCCTGTCTGCCTCGAAGGGCCCGCTAACCGCCATGACCGCATACCCGAACTGATGGCAGCCCTCAGCTCAACCCCGCTGCCATTGGCGTAGATTGGGCGACTCTTTTGCAATTGTACAGAGCGACACCGCGCAAGAGATGTGGAAAACATGGGAATGATCGCGAACGCGCCCAATGATCGCCCGGTAAAATCACCCTCACGATGCAAAAAGGCCCTGAAAACAAAGGCTGAATCACGCCAAGCTGGCCAGCCCGCGTTCACCGCCGCTCATTCGAGCGCAGAAATCGCCGTCGGCATGCACAGGCGCAACATGCAGAGGTACCCAAGCGTCGAGAACCGGGAAAACGCGCAGATTGCGCGCAACTGATTCGTTATTGCCGCCACAACCGTTCGGCTACCGAGGTCAGGACATCGCCGATCTCACCCGCGATTACGAGGTCGGCGAGCGCATCCAGGCCGGTGGGCTCACGGTTGATGATGACGAGCCGCGCGCGGTTGCTTTTCGCCATCACCGGGAAGCCCGCAGCGGGAAAGACCTGGAGCGACGACCCCAGAGCCAGGAACAGATCGGCATTGAAGGTAGCCGCCCTCGCCAGCGCCATTTCCTCCTCGGGCATCGGCTGGCCGAAGGAGATGGTCGCCGTCTTGACGATGCCGGCGCAGGAGCGGCAGTAAGGCGGCCGGCTTTCGCTCGCGATCACGGCGCGCGCCCATTCGAGCTCGTAGCGTTCGCCGCAGGTCAGGCATTTCGCATAAGACCCATTGCCATGCAGCTCGATGATGGCCGCTTCGGGCACTCCCGAGGCGCGGTGAAGGTCGTCGATATTCTGGGTGATGACATGGCTGACCTTGCCCGTGTGATAGAGCCTGGCAATCACCTGATGACCGCGCCCGGGTGTCGCGTGGGACACCGCATCATAGATCATGAAATAGCGCCGCCAGGCCTCGAGCCGCGTTTCCTCGGAGGCGAGATAGGCATTGAATTCGATGGGCTTGTACCTGGTCCAGAAGCCGCCGGGAGAGCGGAAATCCGGTATGCCGCATTCGGTCGAAACGCCGGCCCCGGTGAAGGCGACAGTGCGCCGCGCCGACTGGATCATTTCGACAAGCTCGTCTATGTCATTTGCCATCGTCAGTCCGCGAGCAAAGGAGACCCAGCGTGAAATATCTCCACACCATGATCCGCGTATCCAATCTGGACCAATCACTGGATTTCTTCATCAACAAACTGGGCTTCGTCGAGCAGCGCCGCTACGAGAACGAAAAAGGCCGCTTTACGCTGGTGTTCGTCGCCGCCCCCGAAAGCCCGGATGCGCCGGTCGAGCTCACCTACAACTGGGACCCGGAGGTCTATACGGGCGGACGCAATTTCGGCCACCTCGCCATCGAGGTCGATGACGTCTATCGCTACTGCGAGAGGCTGCAGAAACAAGGCATCACCATCAACCGTCCGCCGCGCGATGGACGCATGGCCTTCATCAAGACGCCGGACGGTATCTCGATCGAGATCCTGAACAAGGGCGGCTCCCTGCCCGTCGCCGAGCCCTGGGCATCGATGCCCAATACCGGGACGTGGTAGCTACGGCATCAGCAGACCGCCATTCACCTCGATGACCTGGCCGGTGACGTAGCCCGAGGCCTCATCGCTCGCCAGATAGACAAAGGTTCCGGCGCAGTCTTCCGCCGTGCCGAGGCGGCCCAGCGGCACCAGCTTGCGGGTCGCCTCGAGCTTGTCGGGTGTCGAATGGCGATCATGAAAAGCGGTATGGATGGTGCCGGGGGACACGGCATTGACGCGGATATTGCTCGGCGCGAGCTCCTTGGCCATCGATTTGGTCACGGCCGACACGAAGCCCTTGGTGCCGGCATAGATGCCTGAACCTGCCGCGCCGCCCGAACGCGCCGCGATCGATGACACATTGATGATGTTGCCGGAACGCTGCGCCTCGAAGAGCGGGATCACCGCCCGGCAGCAATCGACCAGCTGGCGCACATTGAGTTCCAGCACCCGGTCATAGAGCGCATCGTCGAATTCGGAGATCAGGCGGCGCTCGACCATGCCGCCGGCATTGTTGATGAGGACGTCGATGCCGCCGAGGCGCTTCTGCGCTTCTTCGACAAGCTTCCACGGCGCCTTACGCTGGACGAGGTCAAGCTTCAAGGTGGCAATGCCCTTCTTCTCGAAATCGGCCGCTTCCTTGTCGCCACTCAGATATTGGGCGAAGAGCTTCGCCCCCATGCCTGCCAAAGCGAGCGTCGCCGCTCCGCCGATGCCGGTAACGCCGCCGGTGATGACGATGCGCTTGTTCTTGAGGTCGCTGAACACGGGGCTTCCTTGAGCTATGAGGGAAGCCGCTCTTATGCGTTCGCGGCGATGCTGTAAACCGGCTGGTGCATCACATCATGAGGACATGCAGGATCATGCCGCAGGACAGGCCGATGATGGCGCCGATCAGAATGCCGACCGGTGGCGTAAGGATGAAAATTCCCGACAATCCGCCAAATGCCGCTCCGAGCGTCAAGCCCAGAACAAATCGGTTGTACAAGCAGTCCCTCCCGGACGGCGCGCCCTATTGCGCCGCATGATCCAAATCGTTGACCCGACTTCAGAATCCAGAGTTTATGTCGTTATTGGCGCGCCTCTTCGGAGGCCGAGCGCGCGCGCCTTCTATGATATTTTCTCAATCAACGCAAAAGGATTCTTCAACGAGGGCAGTCAAACTTGCTGTGATCGCAAGTCTTCGCTTCAAAAAGCGCGCCAGATGGCAAATGTTGCATTTCTGCGCGGCCGGCCTGGAAATATTGGGGCTGGTGCCGTTACTTTGGCAAGCCCATTCACACAATTCATCGCGTGAGCGTCATAATATAGAAACGATGAAAGAAGTGGCGCGCCCTACGGGAGTCGAACCCGTCTTTACAACGTGAAAGGCTGTCGTCCTAACCGATAGACGAAGGGCGCGCGGAATGGCGGCTCTATAAGGGGCTTCGGCGGGAAGCGCAAGGCATGAAATTCCACTGTAAAATCAAGGGGTCGCCTTGATAACCGGCAGGCTCGACGCTAACCGACATGTGCCACATCCTCGACGTGGAGGGAGGGAACGCGCTCGCGGCCCCAGTCATCGACGACCAGCCGGCCGGCTACATGCAAGGGATGCTGGCGTTCGGTGAGCAGCAGTTCTCCCAGATCGGTGCCGAGCGCCCGGAAGGCGATCGCCTTGATGCGGGTCCCATCGGCCGATGCGAGTGTCAGCCGGACATGATCGCTGCCGGCGCTGTCGGCATAGACGACGCGATGCGCCGGCAACACGAAGACGGGCGCCGGATTGCCCGCCCCATAGGGCCCCGCCTGCTCGACCAGCTCGATCAGATCCAGTGTCGCCCCCGATGCGGTCAGCGCGCCATCGATGTCGAGATAGCGCTCGCCCGAGAGCTTCAGGGAGTAAGCAAGCTCTGTCTCGAGGAAGGCGCGGAAATCGCCAAGGCGCGAACGCTCGATGGTGAGGCCCGCCGCCATGGCATGCCCACCACCCTTGATGAGGATGCCGGCAGCAAGCGCGGTGCGCACTGCCTGGCCCAGATCGACGCCCGAGATTGACCGTCCGGAGCCACTCGCCTTGAGGCCATCCTTCTCGAAGCCGAGCACGATGCTCGGCAGGTTGAAGCGCTCCTTGAGGCGCGAGGCGGCGAGGCCCAGGACGCCCGGATGCCAGCCTTCGCCGGCGACCACAATGGCCGGACTCGTCCGCTCGGCGCCAAGGCCGGCTTCCGCCTCGCGCAAGGCCTGGTCGAGAACGGCAAGCTCGATCGCCTGGCGCTCACGATTCAGCCGCTCGAGCTCGGCGGCGATGATCGCGCAGCGTCCACGCTCCTGGCTCACCAGCAATTCGAAGGCGAGATTGGCATGGCCGATGCGGCCCGCCGCATTGAGGCGAGGCCCCAGCAGGAAAGCCAGCGCATAGGCGTCAGGCCGGCGCTTCAGCCGTGCCGCGTCGGCAAGCGCGGCGAGGCCGGGATTCTCCCGGCGCGCCATGATGCGCAGGCCCTGCGTGACATAGGCGCGGTTGAGGCCCGTAAGCGGCACGACATCGCACACCGTGGCGAGCGCCACCAACTCGAGCCACTGCAGCATATTGGGCTCCGGCCGGTCGGCCGTGTACCAGCCGTGCTGGCGCAGCAGGCGGTTGACGACGCTGACCAGGATCATGGCGACGCCACAGGCGCACAGATAACCGAAGCCCGATATGTCGTCCTGGCGGTTGGGATTGATGACCGCCGTCGCCTCGGGAAGGTCGATGCCGGCCTGGTGATGGTCGACGATGACCACATCCATGCCGAGCGCCCTTGCCTCCGCCAGCGGATCATGCGCCAGCACGCCGCAATCGAGCGTCAGGAGCAATTGCGTGCCGCGTTCCTTCAGCGACTGCACCGCCGCTCGGCTCGGGCCATAGCCTTCGGTGAGGCGATCGGGGATATGCACGATATTGGCGGCGCCCACGCTGGCGAGGAAGCGCGTCACCAGCGCCGCCGAGGAGACGCCATCGACATCGTAATCGCTGATCGTGCCGATGCGCTCGCCCTCGATGATGGCGCGCGCCAGCCGGTCGGCGCCCTTCTCCATGTCGAGGAGAGCGGAAGGCTGGGGCATGAAGCGGCGCAGCGTCGGGTTGAGATAATCTTCAACGGCTTCGAGGCCCACGCCCCGCGCCGCCAGCACGCGGCCCAGAAGCTCGGGCAGATCGTTCTTCTCGGCTATGGCCTGTGCATCGCGGGCCGGAAAGCCGCGTGTCCGCCAGGACCTGCCGGTGATCGAACGGCTGACCCCCAGAAAAGGCGGCGATGACAGAGGTGCCGTCCGGCTATCGAGCAAGAGAGACATGATCCTTCATTGGACACCGATTCGGCCTATTCGATGTGAGCGGCCTGACGGGTGAAAGCTCGTCATACTTCATCCCGTTCAAGGCCCGCAAGCACGGGAACTTTGCCGTTCAACAGGCATTGGAAAACGGCAAATGCACAAGGTCAACCGATGATCCGCAAGCTCAAATCCGGCGAATACCGCCTCTATTCGCGCAAGAAGGATCCCAAGACCGGCAGGCGCCGCAATCTCGGCACGTTCAAGAGCCGGGCTGAGGCAGAAAAGCACGAGCGCGCGGTGCAGTATTTCAAGCACCGCTAGCAGGCATTGCCGCTCCCCTTACGGGAAGAGCGCCACCTGCTCCAAGCCTTGCGTCTCCGGCAGGCCGAACATCAGATTGAAGTTCTGGATCGCCTGCCCGGCTGACCCCTTCACCAGATTGTCGAGCGTCGAGATGAGGATCACGCGGCCAGGCACCCGGTCGGCATAGACGCCGAGCATCACATTGTTTGAGCCGCGCACGAATTGCGTCGAGGGCATGACGCCCTTGGGCGCCATGAACACGAAGGGCTCATCCTTGTAATGCTTCTCAAGGGCGGCCGTGCAGTCGGCCGCCGTCGCCTTGCCCCTGAGCTTCGCATAGGAGGTGCACAATTCGCCGCGACTCATCGGGATGAGATGCGGGGTGAAATTGACGATGACCGCCTGGCCCGCGGCCTGACCGATCTCCTGCTCGATCTCCGGCGCATGCCGGTGGCTGGCGACACCATAGGGCGAGAGCCCCTCGCCCGCCTCGCAGAACAGCACATTCTGCTTGAGCGAGCGGCCGGCGCCCGAGACGCCCGATTTCGCGTCGATGATCAGGTCCGACGCATCGATGAGGCCCGCCTTTACCAGCGGCAGCAGCATGAGGAGCGCTGCCGTCGGGTAGCAGCCCGGACAGGCGACGAGACGCGCCTTCCTGATCGCCTCGCGATAATGCTCGGTGAGCCCATAGACCGCGTCCTTCTGCAGATCGAGCGCCTGATGCGGGCCGCCATACCATTTCTCATAGACGGCGGGATCGCGCAGCCGGAAGTCGGCCGACATGTCGATCACCTTCAGGTGCTTGGGCAACCCGCGGATGACGGCCTGGCTCGTTGCATGGGGAAGGCCGCAAAAGACCGCCTCGACCTTCGACCAGTCGGCCTCCTCATTCTTGATGAGGGTCGGCAGCTTCAGATGGGCGAGATGCGGGAATACCTCCGCCATCGCCTTGCCGGCATGGGAGTTGGCGGTGAGGGCCACGACCTCGACGCCCGGATGAACCGCCGCCAGACGCACCAGATCGGCTCCGGTGTAGCCCGAGGCACCGATGACACCGATCTTGATCTTAGGCATGACTCTGCTCCGCTGAAAAAGTGGAGCGCTCCTTTACGCCACGCGGGGCAATTGTAAAGATCGTTTGCCGGAACGTGTTTCGCCGGTTTGTCATCAGGGGCCTTCAAACCGTTGAAATGGCTCATTTTCACACAACACGCCGGATGCGTATTCTTGCCGCTTGCAGCAGGTTCCGAAGCCATTAAGGTAGATGCTCCAGCGGGCCGGACAGACAAAAGGCGCCGGCGCGAAAGACCAAGAAAATGGGCCGATATGGGGAGAAGACATGCCGGCGGAATCTACCGCGGAACCGATGGTGCGGTTCCAGAATGTTCAGAAGAGCTATGACGGCGTCAGCGTCGTCGTCGAAAGCCTCAATCTCGACATCGCCAAGGGCGAGTTCCTGACCATGCTCGGGCCTTCGGGCTCGGGCAAGACCACCACGCTTATGATGCTGGCCGGCTTCGAGCCCCCGACGCAAGGTGAGATCTACCTGCATGGCAAGCCGATCAGTCGCATGCCGCCGCATAAGCGCGGCATCGGCATGGTGTTCCAGAACTATGCGCTCTTCCCCCATATGACGGTCGCCGAAAACCTCGCCTTCCCGCTCAAGGTGCGCGGCCTCGACAAGTCCGAGATCAAGAGCAAGATCGAACGCGCGCTCGACATGGTGGAACTCCCGACATTCGGCGAGCGGCGGCCGGGCCAGCTGTCGGGCGGCCAGCAGCAGCGCATCGCGGTGGCACGGGCCCTCGTCTTCGAACCCGATCTGGTGCTGATGGACGAGCCCCTGGGCGCGCTCGACAAGCAGCTGCGCGAGCAGATGCAATATGAGATCAAGCATCTGCATGATCGGCTGCAGATCACCGTCGTCTATGTGACGCATGACCAGTCGGAAGCGCTCACCATGTCCGACCGGATCGCGGTGTTCAACAATGGCCGTATCCAGCAGTTGTCACGGCCCGACGAGCTCTATGAACGGCCATGCAATTCCTTCGTCGCGCAGTTCATCGGCGAGAACAACCGACTCAAGGGCACGGTCGAGGAACTCGGCAAGAACAACAGCTGCACCGTGCGTCTCACTTCCGGCGACACGGTCAAGGCGTCCGCGATCGGCGTTTCGAAGAAGGGCGAGCAGACCCTCCTGTCGCTCCGTCCGGAACGGGTCGAGATCAATCCCAGCAATGGCAGCCTGTCGAATATCCTCGACGGCCGCATCGAGGAGATCATCTATCTGGGCGATCACATGCGCACACGCCTGTCGGTCGCCGGGCACAGCGATTTCATCGTCAAGGTGCCGAACCGCCAGAGCGATTGCGGCTTCAGGGAAGGCGAGAAGGTGAAGATCGGCTGGACCGTCGAGGACTGCCGCGCGCTCGACTGCACTGAGTCTCTGCAATAGCGTGCACAAGATCAGGGAAAATACAGGGAATTTACAGGGAACTACAGCGAATTACAGGGGAGAGGATTCCCGACTTCAATGAAATCATATGGTTAGCGCCTGAGAGTGAGCCTACTTCCCTGATACCGGCAGCATCCCGATCTCGCTTCACGCCGCCCTGGTCCGGCTTTTTTGAAAATGGATTCTCACGGCCGAGCCCGCAATAGCAAGAGGCGAGGCCGAGCCCATGGCTGGCTAATGCCCCCGCAAACGCTCGGTGCGGCGACGCAGCAGCTCTATCCCTACCAGCAGCGCCACCGAGAACACGATCAGGATGCTCGCCGCCGCCGTGATCGTCGGGCTGATCTGCTCGCGGATGCCGGCGAACATCTGCTTGGGCAGCGTCCTCTGCTCGGCACTGGTGATGAAGAGAGCCACCACCAGCTCGTCGAAGGAGGTCACGAAGGCGAAGAGCGCGCCCGAGATCACCCCGGGGGAGATGATCGGCAGCATGATGGCGGTGAACACCCGGAAGGGGGTTGCGCCGAGCCCCGCCGCGGCGCGCGACAGCGAGTGATCGAAGCCCGACAGCGTCGAGGTGACGGTGACGACGACAAAGGGGGTCGCGAGCACCGTGTGCGCCAGCACGAGGCCGGGGATCGAGGCGATCAGTCCGATCTGGGCATAGAAAAGATAGATGCCGACCGCCGTGATGATGACCGGCACGATCATCGGCGAGATCAGGACCCCGAGAATGACCGGCTTGAACGGCAGATTGGCGCGGGCGAGGCCCAGCGCCGCCACGGTGCCGAGAATGGTCGAGAGGATGGTGACGAGCACGGCGGCCAGCAGGCTCACCTTGACCGCATTCATCCAGCGCTCGTTGCTGAAGAAGTCCTCATACCACCGCAATGACAGGCCGGGCATCGGATAGCTGAAATAGGGCTC
This sequence comes from Taklimakanibacter lacteus, assembly GCA_003576695.1. Taxonomy (GTDB): domain Bacteria; phylum Pseudomonadota; class Alphaproteobacteria; order Rhizobiales; family Aestuariivirgaceae; genus Taklimakanibacter; species Taklimakanibacter lacteus. Next base: position 35,588 of record QOZQ01000010.1, on the reverse strand, counting down.
GGAATTGAAGGACAAGGGCATAATCGCCAGGATCGGCGAGATCAGGAACAGCAGCACCAGGCCGGTAAAGGCGAGCGTCGCGTAATAGGCGAATTTCTCGATCGGCGTGGCATAGGACGGTAGCTTCATATCGGCCTAGCCCAGCTTTACCTTGTCGATGCCGACAAGGCGGTTATAGACGAAATAGAGCGTGAGGGTCGCGAGCAACAGCACGGTGCCAAGGGCACAGGCCTTGCCCCAATTGTTCTCGCGGTTGATGGCTTCGGCGATGATGCCGGACATCATCTGATCGGAAGGGCCGCCCACCAAAGCCGGCGTAATGTAATAGCCGAGGCACAGAATGAAGGTGAGCAGGCACCCTGCCCCGATCCCCGGCAGCGTCTGGGGCAAATAGACATGCAGGAAGGAATAGACCGGGCCGCCGCCCAGCGAGCGGGCGGCGCGCATATAGGTCGGCGGGATGGTCTTCATCACGCTGTAGATTGGCAGGAGCGTGAAAGGCAGCTGGATATGGGTCATGGCGACGATCGTGCCGAAGCGGCTGAAGATGAGCGGCAGAGGCTGGCTGGTAAGCCCTGATCCGAGCAGAAGGTCGTTGATCGGCCCATTGTCCTGGAGCATCACGAACCAGGCGGTGGTGCGAACGAGGAGCGAGGTCCAGAACGGCAACAGCACGAAGATCATCAGGATGTTGGCGATGCGCGGCGGCGTGTTGGCGAGCACGTAGGCGACCGGAAAGCCGAGGACGAGCGTCGCCAAAGTGACGATGAGGCTGATACCCATCGTGCGCTTGAGGATGTCGAGATAAACGGCGCGCCCTGGATCGACGGCGCCGATATGGCCGTCGGGCTTGGTTTCGAGATCGACCGTGTTGAGCAGATAGAAGCCGGTCACCGGGTTGCCGGCGCGCTTGATCGTGGTCCAGACATTGAGATCGGACCAGATCGGGTCGATGGCGATGATCTGGTCCTTATAGGGCGCCGCCGTCAGCGCCTTGATCTTGCGGGCGCTGGTGATGATCTTGCTGCGGATGCCGGACATCTCATAGTTCATGCGCTTGCCGATGAGCGCCGAGGTCTTGGCCTTCTCGGACTCGCGGAAATCCTCCGCCAGGGCCGCATAGACCTCCTCCGACGGCAGAGCGCTGCCATCCCACGCCGCGAGGAGGCTGGTGGTCCGCGGCAGGTTGTTGCTGATGTCGGGATCATAGATCGCGTTCTTCAGCATGAGCACGATCGGGATGACGAAGGAAACGACGATGAACAGGAAGAGCGGCGCAACAAGCGCCAAAGCGCGCAGCTTTCCCCGCCGCTCGGCCGTTCTCAACTGGAATTTGAGCTGACGGGCGTTGTGAATAACGGCTTCCGCATGAGCCATCTGGCAATCCTGCGATAAATCAATAGATGCGGGAACGGGAAAACCCGTTCCCGCACATCAATTGATGTCAGACTATTGCGCGAGCCAGCTGTTGAAACGCTCGCGCAGCTGATCGCCATTGTCGGCCCAGAATTGCGGGTCGACGATCAGCGCCGTTTTCATGTTGGCGTCGGCCGTCGGGAGATGCGGCAGGATCTCCGGATCGACATTCGGAATGGCGTCCCTGTTGGCAGGACCATAGGAGATATACTTGGTCTGTTCGGCCATGCGCTTGGGATCTGATGCATAGGTGATGAAGCGATAAGCGCCATCTACCCTGGGACCGCCTTTCGGCATCGCCCACCAGTCCCAATCGAGACCCTGCTGGTCCCACATGATGGCGAAGGGCTTCTTGTCACTCACCACCGCGCCATAGATACGGCCGTTCCAGGCTGAAGTCATGACGACCTGGCCGTCAGCCAGCATCTGCGGCGGCTGGGCGCCCGCTTCCCACCACACGACGTCCTTCTTGATGGTGTCGAGCTTCTTGAAGGCGCGATCGACGCCCTCAGGTGTCGCCAGCACCTTGTAGACATCGGCCTGCGGCACGCCGTCGGCAATCAGCGCCCATTCGAGATTGACGAAGGGGTTCTTCTGCAGACCGCGCTTGCCCGGGAATTTCTGCAGGTCGAAGACATCGGCGATGGTCTTCGGGCCGTCCGGCATCTTCGATGTGTCATAGGCAATAATCGTGGCATAGACGATGTTCGGAACGGCACAATCCTGAAGGTCGCCGCCGATGAATTTCGACTTGTCGAGACCGAGCTTGCCCCAATCAATGGTTTCGAGCACGCCTTCGGCACAGGCCGCGAGCGCGGTCTGGGTGTCGATATCGACAATGTCCCAGGTAACCGCCTTCGCTTCGACCATCGCGCGCAGCTTGGCGATCTCGCCGTTATATTCTTCTTCCGTGACCTTGTTGCCGTCCTTGATGAACGGCTCGAAAAAGGCCTTGCGCTGGCTCTCCTGATAGGAGCCGCCCCAGGAGGTGATCGTCAGCTCGTCGGCAGCCCATGCCGATGGCAATGCCGCCATCAGCGCCGTACCGGCGGCCAGCCCCAACATGAATTTTGACAGGATTCTCATCTGCTACTCCCCAAGTTTGTTTCCCACCACCAAAAATCTGGCCAAATCGCCGTTCACTTCAGCTTTCTTAGTCGCCTCATGAGAATTTCTTCGTTCCCAAGGCTTTTATGGCTCTGTCTCATCCTATTACATATGCTTGTCACGCCAAGGTCAATCCGGATTTGCGCTGCATTCGTGTCGCAGGTCCCTTTTAGTGGCCGCGCAGCCGGCCGCGCCCGGCCGCCAGCCCGATCAGGGTAAGCAGCGTGAAGCTGGCGCCCGCCAGGAATGTCCCTTGCGGACCGGCCATATCCCAGAGCGCTCCGGCCAGAACGCTGGCCATGAGCAGGACGATACCGGTGATGAGGTTGAACATTCCGAACGCGGTGCCCCGCAGTTCGGCAGGCGCCGCGCCGGCGATCAGGCTCGCCAGAAGGCCCTGCGTGAAGCCCATGTGAAGTCCCCACAGCACGACGCCGACCAGGAGAGCGAGGACGCCCGTGGTGAAGGCCAACACAATATCGGCGGCCAGCAGCAGCAAAAGGCCAAGGATGAGCAATTTCGTTTTGTCCATACGATCGGACAGCATGCCGACCGGATAGGCCGAGAGCGAATAGGCGAGGCTCATGACCATCAGGACCACAGGCACGGCAGCCAGAGGCAGACCGATGGATTGCGCGCGCAGGATGAGGAAAGCTTCGCTGAACCGTGCCAGCGTGAAGATCGCCGCGATGGCGACCACCCACCAGTAGACAGCACCAAGCCGGCGCAGTTCGCCGCGGTGAAGAGGCATGCGCACGCGCCGCAAGCCCTCTGGTCGTTCCGGCTCCCTGACCGCGACGATGATCAGGCCGGCGGAAAGAAAGGCGGGAATGACGGCAATCCAGAAAACCAGCTGGAAATGACCGCCGGTCAGCCACATGGCCACTATCGCGATGAACGGCCCAAGGAAGGCGCCGACCGTGTCCAGCGACTGGCGCAGGCCGAAGGCGGCACCGCGCAACTCGGGCGGCGCTATATCGGCGACAAGCGCGTCACGCGGCGCCCCCCTGATGCCCTTGCCGATGCGATCGATAAATCTCGCCGCCACCAGCCACCCGATCGACGGCGCCAGGGGAAAGATCGGCTTGGCCAGCGCCGCCAGGCCATAGCCAAGGGCCGCCAGGAATTTGCGCCGGCCGAGCCAGTCGCTGAGCGCGCCGGAGAATACTTTGGTGATCGCGGCGGCGGCCTCGGCCACTCCTTCGATGACACCGACCGTAACCGCCGACGCGCCGAGCACGGTGGTGAGATAGACCGGCAAAAGCGCATGGATCATCTCGGAAGATATGTCCATGAGCATGGAGACGAAGCCCAGCACCCAGATACCAACCGGGATGTGCTGCAAGCGCGCTGGGTTCACCTGCTTCATGTCAGTTCCGAGTTTGACAAAGGTCAATGGAAACCATTGTCCTACCGCAAAATTGCTTTGCATCAAGGGATCAATCCACGAGCCTGCGCTTGTTGTGCCGCTCATCCCACGCGTGTAGGAAATGGGGATGGGAGGAAGGCGCCATGCGCCTTGAGGGCAGTCGATGACGCGGTTTTTCACGCGCCCCGCGGTCTGGGCGGCGGCGCTGCTCGCTTTGGCGACCATCGCCATCATCGTCTATGGCGGCGCCTTCGCCACCCGGACCTATCTCGACCAGGCGGAATCGCGCGGGCAGACGACATTGCGGCTCGCAGTGGCGGTGCTGCGCGGCCAGATGAGCCGCTACCAGTCGCTGCCCGCTCTGGTCGCCGATCACTACGACATCAAGGCGCTGCTCGCCGATCCCGATAACCGGGATTTGCGCCGCAAGGCCGATTCCTACCTCAAGGAGATCAACGCGCTTCTCGCCTCCTCCGACATCTATGTGATGAAGCCCGGCGGCGACACGATCGCTGCCAGCAACCATGACGGGCCGATCAGCTTCGTCGGCGAGAATTTCAGCTACCGGCCCTATTACCAGGATGCGATCCAGGGCCGCGAAGGCCGCTTCTTCGCGCTCGGTACGACCTCGCTCAAGCGCGGCTATTATTTCTCGGCACCGGTCATCATCACCGGCCAGATCAAGGGGGTGGTCGTTTTCAAGGTCGATATCGACACCATCGAGGCCTCGTGGACGGGCGATGACTACGAGATCCTCGTCTCGGACCCGGAAGGCATCATCTTCATGACCGACCAGGCGGACTGGCTCTATGCCAGCCTGTTGCCGTTGACGGTCGAGCGGCTGGCGCGCACGGAGGTTTCGCGCCGCTATGCCAATGCCAAATTGCGCGAGTTGCCTGTCACGCAGGCGAGTTCGGACAGCGGCCACCAGCTGATGAGAATCGCAACGGACAACGGTCCGCGCGAATACCTGGCGCTCGCCGAACCCATGCCCGAGGCGGGCTGGACGGTAAGCGTCCTGCTCGACACAGCACCGGCGCGCGCCCAGGCCCTTACCAGCGTCGCTGCCGCGCTGCTGCTCCTGGGGCTCGCGGCGCTTGCCGGCACGATCCTGCTGGAACGCCGCGCCAGGTTGCGCGAGCGCCTCGAGATGCAGCGCAATGCGCAAGCGGAACTTGAACGGCGCGTCGAGGAACGCACCGCCGATCTGGCACTCGTCAACCAGCAACTCGAGACCGAGGTATCGGAGCGGCGCGCCACCGAACAGCAGCTGCGCCAGACCCAGTCGGACCTGATCCAGGCGGGCAAGCTCGCGGCCCTGGGGCAGATGTCGGCCGCGCTCTCGCATGAATTAAACCAGCCGCTGACGGCGGTGAAAACCTATGCCGAAAATGCCGAGATCCTGATCGAGCGCAACCGCATCGCGGAGGCGCGCGACAATGTTTCCCGCATTTCGAGCCTTGCCGACCGGATGGCCGCGATCAGCCGGCATTTGCGCAATTTTGCGCGCAAGCCGAATGAGCAGCTGGGATCAATGACGCTTGCCGATATAGTCAAGGATACGCTGGAGATCGTTGCCTCACGGCTCAAGACTGCCGGGACCGAGGTCGCCGTCGATCTCGGACCTGAGCCGCTCACTGTCAAGGCTGGCCAGATCCGGCTGCAGCAGGTGCTGGTCAACCTGATCTCCAATGCCGCCGATGCAGTCGATGGCCAGGCGGAACGGCGCATCGAGCTCGCCGCGCGCCGCAAGCGCGGCAAAGTCACGATTGCGGTCGGCGACAATGGCCCCGGCATCCCGGAAGCAATCATGCCCCGCATCTTCGATCCCTTTTTCACTACCAAGGGGGTCGGCAAGGGCCTGGGGCTTGGCCTGTCTATTTCCTACAATATCATCAAGGACTTTGGCGGCGATCTTGCGGTTGTGAACAAACTTGAAGGCGGCGCCCTTTTCACCATCACGCTCGATACGGCATCGTCTGAGCGGCGTGAGGCGGCCGAATGAGGCCGGCGCTCGTGCTTCTCGTCGATGATGAAGAGGAGTTGCGCCGGTCGACCGCGCAGTCGCTCGATCTCGCCGGCTTCTCGGTGCGCGATCTCAGCAGCGCCGAGGGAGCGCTCGACTTCATCACCCAGGGTTTCAATGGCGTCGTCATCACCGATATCCGCATGCCCGGCATGGACGGCATGACCCTGATGAACCGGGTGCGCGACATCGATCCCGACATTCCGGTTATCCTCGCCACCGGTCACGGCGATGTGCAGCTCGCCGTCAAGGCGATGCGCGAAGGCGCCTATGATTTCATCGAGAAGCCGTTCAACAGCCAGGCGCTGGCGGATGTCGCGGCGCGCGCCATCGACCGCCGCCGGCTGGTGCTCGAAAACCGGCGGCTGCGGGCCGTCGCCGGCAAGCGCGACGATATCGAGGCGCGCCTGCCCGGACGCACCCAGGCGATGATCGACCTGCGCTACCGGCTGCGCGCCGTGGCGCCGACCGATGCGGACGTGCTCATCATCGGCGATACCGGCACCGGCAAGGAAGTCACCGCGCGCGCCTTGCACGATATCAGCGGTCGCGCGACGAAGCCCTTCATCGCCATCAATTGCGCGGCGCTTCCGGCCAACCTGATCGAAAGCGAACTGTTCGGACATGAGGCGGGCTCGTTCCCCGGCGCTCTGCGGGCGCGTTACGGCAAGTTCGAGCATGCGCGCGGCGGAACCGTGCTTCTCGACGAGATCGGCTCGATGCCGCTCGATCTCCAGGCCAAGCTCCTGCGCGTCATCCAGGAACGTGTCATCACGCGGCTCGGCTCCAATGAAGCGGTGCCGCTCGATGTGCGCTTCATCGCCACCAGCAAGTCCGATCTCGAGGCCGAGGTCATTGCCGGGCGCTTCCGTGCCGATCTTCTCTATCGTCTCAATGTGGTGACGCTGCGCCTGCCGGCCCTGGCGCAGCGCCGGGCGGACGTGCCCCTCCTCTTCCTGCAGCTCGTCAATGAAGCCACAGCGCGCTATCGGCGCGACGATCTGGAGGTGCCGGCGCCGATGCTGGCCGACATCGCGCGACGCGACTGGCCCGGCAATGTGCGCGAATTGCGCAATGCGGCCGAGCGTTTCGTCCTGGGCCTCGGCATGCCCGAAGAAAGCGAGACTGGCGCCGGGCAGACCACCCGTCTCGCCGAGCGGGTTGCGGAATTCGAGCGCGGCATCATTGCCGGCGCCCTGCGCGTCAGCGGCGGCAATCTGAAGCCCGTCTATGAGGCGCTCGGAATCTCGCGCAAGACCCTCTACGAAAAGATGCAGAAATACGGGCTGGACAAGCGCGAGCTCGGCGAGAATGAACCCGACGGCACCTGAGCATGTGTGACTCTTCACCCAGAATTCCCGTCGGATGTTACGGAATCCACCCATCGTCGCCAGAAAACGGGTGCCAAGCCCTGCAATGGCCACAGGTTGAATTGCAGCCCGGAGCGACGCTTCTGCTAATGTGGCCATTCCGGCACTGGAAAAGCAGGCCCGGGAACCTTTGAGGGAGGATCTCATGAAGAAGCTACTCGCCGCGCTGGCGGCTGCAACCATGCTCGCCCTGACGAGCGGCGCCCAAGCGCAAACCTATCCCGACCGCACCATCACCATGGTGGTCCCGTTCTCCGCCGGTGGCCCGACCGATACGGTGACCCGGCTCGTCGCCGAGGCGATGTCGAGGGACCTTGGCCAGCAGATCGTGGTCGAAAATGTCGGCGGCGCCGGCGGCACGCTGGGCGCGGCACGCGTCGCCAAGGCCGATCCTGATGGCTATACGCTGCTCCTCTATCATATCGGCATGGCGACCAGCGCCACGCTCTACCGCAAGCTGCCTTATAATACGCTCGAGGCTTTCGACTATGTGGGGCTCGTGACCGATGTGCCGATGACCATCGTGGCACGCAAGGATTTCGAGCCCGGCGATCTCCAGAGTCTGCTTGATTATGTCAAGGCCAACAAGGACAAGGTCACGCTCGCCAATGCCGGCATCGGCGCCGCCTCGCATCTGTGCGGCATGATGTTCATGAGCGCCATCCAGACGCCCCTGGTCACCGTTCCCTACAAGGGCACGGGCCCGGCGATGACCGATCTTCTCGGCGGCCAGGTGGACATCATGTGCGACCAGACCACCAACACCACCAAGCAGATCAAGGCGGGCACGATCAAGGCCTATGCCGTCACCAGTGCAAAGCGTCTCGACGTGCTGTCCGATCTGCCGACCGCCGAGGAAGCAGGCATCGCCGGTTTCCAGGTCGGCATCTGGCACGGTGTCTATGCGCCCAAGGGCACGCCCACTGAAATAACCGAGCGCCTGTCGAAGTCCCTGCAGCTCGCGCTCAAGGACCCCAATGTCGTGGCCCGTTTCGCCGAGCTCGGCACAGCGCCCGCGACCGAGGCCGAGGCGACGCCTGCCGCGCTCAAGGCGAAGCTCGAAAGCGAGATCGCGCGCTGGAAGCCGGTGATCGACGCCGCCGGCCAATACGCCGACTGAACACTGAACAGGTGAAAGGGGTGCCAATAGGCGCTCCTTTTCCTTCTCCATCGACTTTCAGCGTGAGGGAACACGCCATGAAAATCATTCACATCGATACGACCAACGGTCTATGCGGAGCGCTCTTCGTCGTGCTCGGTCTCTTCTTCGCCTACCAGTCCTGGATGATGGACATGGGCACGGCACTGCGCATGGGCCCCGGCTATTTCCCGCTGCTGCTCGCCGGCATTCTGCTGCTCCTCGGCATCATCGTGCTCATCCAGGCGACCCGTGTGGCGAGCGAGCCGATTGGTCCTCTCGCCTGGCGCGGGATGCTTCTGATCCTGCCGGCTCCCATTTTCTTCGGGCTCACGGTCCGCGGCCTGGGCTTCCTGCCCGCCATCTTCATCACCGCCCTCATCGCCTCCTTCGCCAGCATGCGCATGAAGCCCATCACCGCCCTCATCCTGTCGGCGGGGGTCACGCTCTTCTCCTACCTCGTCTTCAGCAGAGGGCTCAGTCTGCCGTACCGTCCCTTTGGTCCATGGCTCGGCTTTTAGGGGCACGAAATGGACCTCATCGACAATCTGATCCTCGGCTTCAGCACCGCCTCGACGCTGTGGAACCTGTTCTTCTGCCTGATCGGCGTGCTGCTCGGCACCTTGATCGGCGTGCTGCCCGGTATCGGCGCCACCGCCACCATCGCCATGCTGCTGCCCATCACTTTCCAGATCGGCGACCCGGTGGCGGCGCTCATCATGCTGGCCGGCGTCTATTACGGCGCCCAGTATGGCGGATCCACCACCGCGATCCTGATCAACATGCCGGGCGAATCCTCTTCGGCGGTCACCGCGGTCGACGGCTATCAGATGGCGCGCAAAGGTCGTGCCGGTGCGGCACTTGCCACGGCCGCCATCGGCTCCTTTTTCGCCGGCACGGTGGCGACCTTTCTCATCGCGCTGTTCGCACCGCCCTTGACTGCGATCGCCCTCAAATTCGGCGCCGCCGAATATGTGTCACTGATGATCGTCGGCCTCGTCTCGGCGGTCGTGCTGGCGCATGGCTCGGTGATCAAGGCGCTTGGCATGGTCGTGCTCGGACTTTTGCTCGGCCTGGTCGGCACCGATGTCATCAGCGGCGCTCCGCGCTTCATCCTGGGCATCAGGGAATATGCCGACGGGCTCAATTTCGTGGCTGTGGCCGTCGGCGTCTTCGGCATCGCCGAGATCCTGCGCAATCTCGAGAACGAGCATGAGCGTTCGGTGCTGATCAGGAACGTGCAAGGCCTGATGCCGACGCGCGAGGATTTCCGTCGCATGACGGCGCCCATCCTGCGCGGCACGGTGCTCGGCTCGGTGCTCGGCATCCTGCCGGGCGCCGGCGCCATTCTCGCGGCCTTCGCATCCTATACGGTCGAGAAGCGTGTCTCCAGGCATCCGGAGGAATTCGGCAAGGGCGCCCTCGAGGGCGTCGCCGGCCCCGAATCGGCCAACAATGCAGGCGCCCAGACGTCCTTCATCCCGATGCTGACACTGGGACTCCCCACCAATCCGGTGATGGCGCTGATGAGCGGCGCCATGATCATCCAGGGCATCGTGCCGGGTCCCAATGTGGCGAGCGAACAACCGGCGCTGTTCTGGGGCATCATCGCCTCGATGTGGATCGGCAATCTCCTGCTGATCGTCCTCAACCTGCCGCTCATCGGCCTTTGGGTAAAGCTGCTGACGGTGCCCTATTACATCCTTTTTCCGATCATCATGGCCTTCTGCTCGATCGGCATCTACAGCGTGAACTCCAATGTCTATGACCTCTATCTGGTCGCCTTCTTCGGCATCCTTGGCTACGCGCTCATGAAATTGCGCTGCGAGCCTGCACCGCTGCTGCTCGGCTTCGTGCTGGGTCCGCTGCTGGAAGAGAATCTGCGCCGCGCCATGATCCTGTCGAAGGGCGACCCCACGACCTTCGTCACCCGGCCGATCAGCGCCGGCCTGCTGGCGCTGGCCGCCGCCGTCCTCGTCATCGTCTTCCTGCCGGCCATCGGGAAGAAGCGCGCCGAGGTCTTCGTCGAGGAAGGTGCCTGAGCACCGGGTGATGGCGGGCTCCCGTCTTCATTCGTCGGGCCTTGTATGGTCCCCGGGGGGCACTCGGCCGCGGAGCCTGCCGTGTCATGCCTGCAACATGAAAAAGGGATGGTGTTTCCACCATCCCTTGCATCTGCAATCCGGATGTTCCGTTGGCGATCAGCGCTTCGAGAACTGGAACGACCGGCGGGCTTTGGCGCGGCCATACTTCTTGCGCTCGACCGCGCGCGGGTCACGGGTGAGGAAGCCGTTCTTCTTGAGCACCGAGCGCAGCTCCGGCTCGAAATAGGTCAGCGCGCGGGCAAGGCCATGGCGGACGGCACCGGCCTGGCCGGACAGGCCGCCACCCACGACGGTGCAGTCGACATCGACCTGATCGCGGCGCAGGGCCGCCACCATCGGCTGCTGGACGAGCATCTGCAGCACGGGACGGGCGAAATAGACATTGATCGCCTTGCCGTTGACCGTGATCTTGCCGCCGCCACGCTTCACCCACACGCGGGCAATGGCGTCCTTGCGGCGGCCGGTGGCATAGGCGCGGCCCTTGGCGTCGAGCTTGGGCTTGGCGGGGGCCGAAGCCAAAGCTGCCTGGCCCTGGACGGCGGCGGTGCCGAGCGCTTCGCCGAGATTGGAAAGAGTTGTCGGTTCAGCCATGGTCTCAGCCTCTCAGCGTGTTCTTGGGATTGAGCGAAGCGATATCGAGCTTTTCCGGGCTTTGGGCCTCGTGCGGGTGGGCTGCGCCCTTGTAGATGCGGAGATTCGACATCTGCTGGCGCTTGAGAGGGCCGCCGGGGAGCATGCGCTTCACTGCCGCCTCGAGAACACGGTCGGGGAACTTGCCGTCGAGGATCTTCTCGGCCTTGCGCTCCTTGATGCCGCCCGGGAAGCCGGTGTGCCAGTAATAAGTCTTGTCCTTGCGCTTGTTGCCGGTGAGGACGACCTTCTCGGCGTTGATGACGACGATGTTGTCGCCACAATCCATATGGGGGGTAAAGGTGGGCTTGTGCTTGCCGCGCAAACGGTTGGCGATGATCGTGGCGAGACGCCCGACGATCAGCCCGTTCGCATCGATCAGCACCCACTTTTTCTCGATTTCCTTGGCTTTCGCCGAATAGGTCTTCATTTGAGTGTTCCAATGCTTGTTCAGATGGCGCCGACATAGCCAAGCGAGCCGCGGAGGTCAAGAAAAACCTTGTAATTCAAGCAGATTCTCTATGTGGTATTATAATACCTAAAAGTGTTGTTTTGCTGCCACAGTTTAAGCTTCTCATGCCGGACCCCTTTTCGTAACTGCTTGTATTTCATAAGGTTCAAGACGTTAGAGGGCGCCTGATGGTTCGTTTTGCTACAGTTCTCATGCTGGCTGGCCTCCTGGCCGGAGGCTCCGCTTTGGCCCAGACGCCGGCCAAGGACCAGACCCAGCTGCCGCAAAGTGAGGATTTGGGCGTCGAGCCCAATCCGCAACCGCCGGCCGCCGGCGAACAACCCCAGCCGCCTGAAGCCCAGCCCCCTGCCGAGAGCGGCGAAGATCTGACCGAGCCCCCTCCTCCCGAGCCGGATGACCAGTCCGACACCGAAGAGACCTCACCTGATGATTTGAGTTTCGGGGAGATTCCCGACGTCACCGTCATCGAGCTCACCGACGACATCGCCCGCCGCTCGATCGACGCGCTCGCTCTGGTGCGCGACAAGTACAAGGACGCCAATCTAGAAAATTACGAGAGCTGGCAGGATTTCGTCGACAAGACCGATGAAGGCAAGAAATTCGAGGCCGATATCAAAGCGGCGGGCTTCGCCAATGTCGATGAATGGAACATCGCGGTGACCAGCGTCAGCTTTGCCTATTCGGCCATCACCGACAACCTTGCCGACGATCTTGCCGCCCAGATCGCCGAGATCGAGAAGGACACATCGCTGGCGCAGGACATGAAAGACCGTATGATCAAGGGCCTCAAGGCCATGATTCCATCCGAAAACAACAAGAAAATCGTCCAGGCGATGATCGACGACCCCGACTATACCGAGAAGCTCAGGCTCCTCGCCGAAGAAGGCGAATGAGCGGTATCCTTCAGAGCGACCGGCGCGATGGCATATTGCGGCTGACGCTCAATGACGCCTCGACACGCAACAGTCTCAGCGAGGCGATGATGGCCGCTCTCGCCATCGCGCTCGATGAGGCCAAGAGCGACCATGCGGCACGCGTCGTCGTGATCGCCGCGGAAGGTCCGGCTTTCTGCTCGGGCCACAATCTCAAGGAAATAACCCGGCATCGCCGCGACGAGGATGGAGGCCGTGGCTATTTCGTCAAGCTGATGGCGCATTGCTCAGCCCTCATGCAGTCGATCGTGCATCACCCCAAGCCGGTCATCGCCGAAGTGCATGCGGCGGCAAGCGCCGCCGGCTGCCAGCTGGTGGCGAGCTGCGACCTGGCGCTCGCCTCCGAACAGGCACGCTTCGCGACACCCGGCGTCAATATCGGGCTGTTCTGCTCGACACCGATGGTCGCCCTTTCGCGCAACGTGTCGCGCAAGCACGCCATGGAAATGCTGCTGACCGGCGACATGATCAGCGCCGCGCAGGCCGAGCGCATCGGCCTCATCAACCGGGTGGTCGCCACCCAGCTCCTGCGGTCGAGCGTGGACGAGCTGGCCGCGAAGATCGCCGGCAAATCCCGGGCGGTGACGAAGATCGGCAAGGAAGCCTTCTATCGCCAGATCGAGATGCCGCTAGCCGATGCCTATGACTATGCCTCGCGCGTGATGGTCGAAAACCTTCTCATCCAGGACGCCAGGGAAGGCATCGGCGCCTTTGTCGACAAGCGGCCGCCCGCATGGGAAGATCGCTGACGGAATGCGGGTACAATGAATCACGACAGCTATTCTCCGGACTATATTCGCGACATCCTGCGCGAGGTGAAGACGATAGCGCTGGTCGGCGCCTCGAACAATGACGTGCGCCCGTCCTATTTCGTGGTGAAGTATCTGCTCGATAAAGGTTATGACGTGAGCCCGGTCAATCCGGCATTGGCCGGTGAGGAGATCGCGGGGCGCAAGGTCTACGCGACGCTCAAGGATATCCCCCACGCCCTCGACATGGTCGATATATTCCGCAATTCGCAGGCCGCCGGCATCATCACCGATGAAGCGCTCGAGCTCTCGCCTCGCCCCAGGGTTATCTGGATGCAGCTCGGCGTGCGCAATGATGCGGCGGCCGAGCGTGCTGAGGCGGCCGGCCTCAAGGTGGTCATGAACCGCTGCCCTAAGATGGAATATGGCAAGCTGTCGGGGGAATGGAGCTGGGTGGGCGGGAACTCAGGCCTGATCTCTTCGCGCCGCCAGCGGCTGCATGAGAGCGGCAAAGTGCAGAGCCTGGGGCTGGGCCTCGGCATCAAGCGCTAAAACCTCCTTCCCGCCGGAGCGGGAAGTCGCCGGCGGGAAGAAGGGTGGTACGAGCAGCGCTCAGATTCGCCAATGCGGGAGCGAAAACGCTCAGAGCCTTACAAATTTCCCGTCCTTGATCGACAACTTGTCGACGCTCGCATCAAATTTGGTCTTGAGCGCGCTCATGCGAACCTCGCAGCCCTTGCTGCAATCGTAGGTGCCGGTGGCTTTCGACTTAAGCACGACCTTCTCGGCTTTGCCGCCCTGCGGCGTGAGCATGAAAGTATGGCTCGTCCTGTCGGTGTTGGTCACCGTGAGCGCGCTTGCCGATGAAATGGAAGCTGCGAGAGCGAGGCCCGCGAAAGCGAGAATGCGCATATTCATGACTTGTCTCCTTGCAATCAGATGGCTGGGTTTCGGGTCAGGCGGAAACGAACTTGCCGCCCTTGATCCAGATCTTCTGGACCTTGGCGTCATAGTGGGCTTTCCCGGCGCCAAGCCTCAGCTCGCAGCCCCTGGCGCATTTGTAGTTGGCCGAGTGGCGTCCCTTGATGACCAACTTATGGGTCTTGCCGCCCTGCGGCGTCACCATGACGGCATGGCTCGTCTTGTCGGAATTGACGAGAGTCAGCGCATTCGCCGATGAGACCGTTGTGGCAAGCGCAAGCGCGGCCGCGATGAGAAGATGGGCTCTCATTGTTATTCTCCAATGTTGTGTTGCTTGATGGTCAGTCGCGCCAGGCACCGGGGCGGTGGAAACCGGGCTACCTGTCGCTAAACGATCGCATGGCCTTCTTCAGCGAGCCATTGCCTCGCAGGCGGGTTTGGGCGCCGCCCGTGTCTTACAAATATTCAGAATTTCACCTCTGATAGACATCCGATCTCGCAACCGGATGGTGAAAAGCTAACCTCGCTCGCCTGGGCCGACCAGTTAAATCGGGGTAATGCATAGACATTGTGGGGTATGGGCTACTCGGCTAGTTTGCGCCCCGAAGGACCTTCACGGGAGACAATGATGACCGACAAGATGCCGGGCTTTGACACGCTTGCGATCCATGCAGGGGCACAACCCGATCCGGCGACAGGGGCACGGGCGACACCGATCTATCAGACGACGGCCTATGTTTTCGAGGACGTCAAGCATGCCGCCGACCTGTTCGCGCTCAGGACTTTCGGCAACATCTACACGCGGATCATGAACCCAACCCAGGCGGTGCTCGAATCGAAAGTCGCGGCACTTGAGGGCGGCACCGCCGCACTGGCCGTCGGATCCGGCCATGCCGCACAGATGATCGTGTTCCATGCGCTGATGCAGCCCGGCGATGAGTTCGTAGCGGTGCGCCAGCTCTATGGCGGATCGATCAACCAGTTCGCCCATTCCTTCAAGTCCTTCGGCTGGCACGTGGTGTGGGCCGATGCCGACAATCTCGCCTCAATCGAAAAGGCGCTGTCGCCCAAGACCAAGGCGATCTTCATCGAATCGATCGCCAATCCCGGCGGCCTCATCACGGATATCGCGGCGATCGCCAGGATTGCGCAGAAGGCCGGCGTGCCGCTGATCGTCGACAATACGCTCGCGACCCCCTTTTTGTGCAAGCCGTTCGATCACGGGGCCAACATCATCGTGCATTCGCTCACCAAATTCATGGGCGGGCACGGCAATTCGATGGGCGGCGCCATCGTCGATGGCGGCACCTTCGACTGGACGAGAAGCGGGCGCTATCCGCTCCTGACCGAGCCCAACGAGTCCTATCATGGACTCAAACTGCACGAGACCTTCGGCAATATCGCCTTCGCCATCGCCTGCCGGGTGCTGGGCCTGCGCGACCTGGGCCCGGCGATCGCGCCGCTCAATTCGTTCCTGATCCTGACCGGCATGGAGACCTTGTCGCTGCGCATGCGCAAGCATTGCGACAACACTCTCGCCGTCGCCAAGTGGCTCAACACGCATCCGCAGGTCTCCTGGGTGAACTATGCCGGGCTAGAGGGCCACAAGCACCATGCGCTGGCCAAGAAATACTGCCCGAAGGGTGCGGGCGCGGTGTTCACCTTCGGCTTGAAGGGCGGTTATGATGCGGGCGTGAAGGCGGTCTCGAGCACCAGGCTGCTGTCACACCTCGCCAATATCGGCGACACGCGCTCGCTCATCATTCACCCGGCCTCGACGACACACAGCCAGCTTTCGCCCGAACAGCTGAAGCAGGCCGGCGCCGGGCCCGATGTCGTGCGGCTGTCGGTCGGCATCGAGGATGTCGAGGACATCATCGCCGATATCGATCAGGCCATTTCCTGACGGAGCTTGCGCCCTCTCGCCTCTTGCCGCGAGAGGGCTTCATGCAAGGCCCAGACAGCGGTGGCGAAGACGATCATGGCACCGCCCTGGTGCATGAGGCCGAGATACAAGGGCACCTGCTCGAGCAGCGTCCAGATGCCGAGAGCGATCTGCAGCGCGACCGCGGCGATCATCGCCAGCGATGCCTGGCTGCGCGCACGCCAGGCATAGAGGCCGGCGCAGACCGCCACGAGATAAGCGAGAAGCCGATGGTCGAACTGAACCGTCATGGCGTTCTCGAAGAAATTGCGCCAGACGGGCTCCATGATCATGAGGCCTACGGGGATCCATTGCCCGTCCATCAGCGGCCAGGTGTTATAGCCCATGCCGGCATCGAGGCCGGCGACGAAACCGCCGGCCGCCACTTGCAAAAGGATCAGGGCCACGAGGCCCAGCGCCGCCCATTGCCCCGGCGCATGCGGCCTTTGCCGCCGCGTATCGCCGACGCCCAATGCCGTCCACACGATGGCGCCGAAGATCACGGTGGCCAAAGTGAGATGGGCGGCAAGGCGGTGCTGGCTCACATCGACGCGATCGACCAGGCCCGACTTCACCATGTACCAGCCAAGCGCGCCCTGAAGTCCTCCCAGGACGATGAGACCAGCCAGGCGCGGCTTGAGATAGGGCTCGATCCGGCGCGTGAGCCACAGGGCAAGGAACGGCACGATCATCACGAAGCCGATGAAGCGGCCGAGGAAGCGATGCGCCCATTCCCACCAATAGATGAACTTGAACTCCGCGAGCGACATGCCATGGTTGACGAGGCTGTATTGCGGGATCTGCTTGTATTTCTCGAAAGCGGCCAACCAGTCGGCTTCGCTGAGCGGCGGAATGGCACCGAGCAGCGGCTGCCATTCGGTGATCGACAGCCCGGAATCGGTGAGGCGCGTGGCGCCGCCGACGATCACCATGACGAAAACGAGGAAGGCGGCGAACCACAGCCAGGCACGGATCAGAGGCCGCGCGGCCCGCTCACGGTCGGTTATGGGCGTCATCATGGGAGCGGGATAGCCGCAAGTCACCCTGCCCTCAAGGCTCCAAACGCCGCAGGACCTTGCGCCCCACGCTTGCACGGAATAGGTCATCCGGCATGACCCTGAGACAGCGCAAATTCATCGGCATGCTGGCCATCGTGGCCTTCCTCATCGTCTATTGCCTCATCGCCATGGCGATCGGCGGCATGGTCGCGGTAGGCCTGCCCTTGCCGCTGGAAATCGGATTCTTTGCTGTCGCCGGCATCGCCTGGCTGCCGGCGGTGATGTTCCTCATCCGCTGGATGTCGCGCCCGGTCTAGCCGAGCGCCATTTCCCAGAACTGTCCCGTGAGCTTGTGGCCGAAGCTTTCATGCGGCTCCTCGCGGACCAGGTGAAAGCCGGCCTTCTGATAGAGGCGGCGCGCGGCGGTGAGATTGTCATTGGTCCACAAGGTGAGGCGGCGATAGCCGGTCGCGCGGGCGAAATCGATAACCTCGCCGACAAGCCTGGCGCCGACGCCGCTGCCGCGCGCGGCGGGCTCGACATAGAGCATCCTGAGCTTGGCGGTTTCCGTATCCTCCTCGACAACGAATACCGCGCCCAGGATCCGGCCGCCCTTCTCGGCAACCCAGCATCTCTCCCGGGCCGGCTTGAAGTCACGAATGAATTTGGCGGTGATCTCCGCGACCAGCGCCTCGAACTCTTCGTTCCAGCCATATTCCTGAGCATAGAGGGCGGCCTGGCGATGCACGATCCAGCCGAAGTCGCCCACTTGCGGGGGGCGCAAAGTCATCTCCTCCGTATCCTGAGCTTTGCCCAGCAGGCTTTCGATTAGGGCCATGCTCGCGACCAGCTTTTCGCGATCGGCGGCGGAAAGATCGCCGAGAAGCCTCTCCACCGCCTTCACGCTGCTTTCCTCGAGGGGCCGGAAAGCGGCCTCGCCCTTCTTTGAGAGACCGATCTGGATCTGGCGTCCGTCGCTGCTCGAACGCTCACGCGTGATATAACCGGATTCAGCGAAGCCTTTGATAATCCTGCTCAAATATCCCGGATCAATGCCGAGGCCGGCAATCAGGTCGCTTGCGGTGGCGACCTTGCGGGCGGCAAGCTCATAAAGCACGCGCGCTTCGGTGAGGCCAAACCGGCTCGCCAGCAAATGCTCGTCCAGCAGGCCTGTCCATTTCGTATAATTACGGTTGAAGCGCCTGACCGCCGCGACGGGGTTTTCCATGGCGACAGAAAGTGCGATAGATAGTTGACTTTGTCAAGTATATAGGAAGCTACGCTGCCCGCACCCGCTTGAACCCATTGGAGAGTGCGAACGCGGTGCCCGACAGAAGCACATCGACATAGCGGAGCTTCTGGTAGAAGCCGTTCAACGACAGGCGCGGCAAGGCGGTCGGATGATCCCTGTGGGCCGGGAAAATGAGGCCCTTGCGGGTCGTGACGGCGGTGGTAAAGCCAGCCTCGCGCATGAGATCGAAATCGCGCGGGCCCGCCGAGGTCGGATCACCATAGGGATAGGCGAAGACTTCCGGCATATGGCCCAGCTCCTCACCGATCCGGCGGCGCGACTGGTCGGCTTCCATTACCGCTTCCTCGGACGAGAGCTTCGCCAGGGCGAAGTGGTTGATGGTATGGGCGCCAATGGTGCAGAGCGGATCGGCGGCGATCTGGCGCATATCGTCCCAGGTCATCGCTTCGCTGCGGCATTGCGCTTCGAGATCGACGCCGTGATGGTCACAGAACTGCCTGATCCATTCGCGCTGGCGGTGTTCCTCCAGGCTCCTGACCGGCCAGTAGAGCCGCTTGAACGCCGCCTGCTTGCCGGCATCGCTGCGTGTCTCGAATTCGAAACCGCTGCCCTCCAGCACGCCCTTCACCTGCGGCGCGCCGGCAATGACGGCCTCGAGGCCGCGCCACCATAATTCGCAAGTGCCATCGGTGATGGCGGGAGCGACGAAGATGGTGAAAGGGCAGCCATGGCGGCGGAAGACCGGCCAGGCATGGATGAAATTGTCCTCATAGCCGTCATCGAGCGTGAAGACGGCAAAGGGCCGTTCCGACGGCGCCTCGCCGGCGACGCGGCGCGCGGCATCGGCCAGCGAAACGAGATCATAGCCCCTGGCCACGACATGGCCGATGACCGAATCGAGGAATTGCGGCGTGATCTCGAGCCCCGCATTGGGCGCAAAACCGTGATGGGGAATGCCGTTCGGGCGTACATGGTGCAGCATGAATATTGCACCCATTCCTCCACAGACCGGCTGCAAGACCCGCGATGCCCCAGAATAGTACAGGACATCAAGACTTGCTTTGAAGGCGGCGGAGATGGCCATTACCGGGAACCGTAAATTTTGCGCGACTTAAGGAGTATCAGCCAAAACTTGACGAACTTTTGCTAGGGCAAGGCAAGATTCGTACCGGAGGGAACCCTTTTTGAGCATAGTGCCCGCCACACCCCTGCAGGAACAGGCGCGTTGGCTTCCCGCCGGGCCGGCGGAGCCGGCCCATGCGCCCCGCATCGCGATCGAAGCGTATGACACGCTCTATGGGCTCGAAGCGGACTGGCTTGCCTTCCAGGATCGCGCCGCGGGCACTTTCTTCCAGACCTATCAGTGGTGCAGCGCCTGGATCGCCACCGCCGGCGCCGCGGCGAAAGCGGAACCGGTCATCGTCACCGGCCGAGACCCGTCCGGCGAACTCCTGTTTCTTCTCCCCTTCTGCGCGCGCCGGAGGCAAGGCTGCCGTGTCCTCGAATGGATGGGCGGACAGCAAATGACCTATGGCTACGGCCTCTATGACCGCCGGTTCCTGCACCGCGCAACCGACTGGTTCGCCGCAGAGGGCTGGAACGTCCTTGCGCAATTGCACAACATCGATGCCGTCGATCTCGCCGATATGCCGGCAAAGTGGGAAGGTTGCGCTCATCCGCTGGCGAGCTGGTTCTCATTCGCCGGACGAAATCTCTCCTATGTGCTGAGGCTCGGAGAAGACTTCGAGGCGCTCTATGCGCGCAAGCGCTCCGGCGAGACCCGGCGCGGCAACCGCAAGCGCGACGCCAAGCTCGCCAAGGCGGCGAAGATCGAGGTCGGCCTGCCACAGGACCGAGCGCAGGCGCATCAGCTTATCGAAGACATGTTCGAGCAGCAAAAATCCAGGCTTGCCGAAAGCGGCATCCATGGCGTCTTCAACACCCATGAAAGACAATTCATGCACCGCCTCATCGACCTGCCCGACCACATGCAGCCCGTCCTGCTACCCTATTGCATGAAGGCGGATGGCGAACTGGAGGCGGTGGCGCTTGGCGGACACTATGGCGGCGGATATTGGGCGCTGATCTCTTCGCTCGGCTCACCGAGGCTGCGGCGCTATTCGCCGGGCGATGCGCTGCTGCGCCGGACGATCGAGGCCTGCTGCGGCCGTGGCTTGAAGTTCTTCGATTTCTCGACCGGCAGCTTCGACTACAAGCTGGCCTGGGCGGATGAACATATCGAACTGTTCCACGGTGTGCGCGGGCTGACGCCGTGCGGCTATGCCTGGGCGCTGCACCGCAGCATCGTCCTGGCGAGCAAGCGTTTCATAAAGCGCACGCCACTGCTCTGGAATGCGCTTGCCAAAGCGCGACGCGCCGTCTTCGGGCAAGGCGCCCACTGATCCACCTCAGGCGGCGCGGCGCACCGGCTGACCGATGCGCACGAACTGCACCGCGCGCAAACCCGATTGCCGCCAGGATTCGATCATGCGCGCCGCATCGAGGATGCGCGTCCCCGGCGCCATGAGCAGGGCGGCATGGCACTTGCGGATCACCGCCTGCGCGGCCGGCGACTGGCCCCCGCAATGGATCACGATCACCGGATAGACCTGGGCGAACGCTTCCAGCAAGGCGTCGAAGCGCGGATTCTCGATCAGGCCGGCGAGCTCGCCATTGTGAGTACCAGCGCGCAGGATGTGAGCGAGCGATCCCGGATCGCGCTGCACCGTCGTGTCGAGAGTCGCCTCATTGAGGAGGATATCGGAAAGGCCCATGCCGGCCTCGATGCCGCAGATCGTATGCACGCAAGGGCGCTTGTCGTCGGCGTCGATCACCAGCGTGCCGCTGCCTTGCGCGGCTATGATCCTCGCCATGGCAACCGCCGCCGTGGCCCCGTCCGGCCCCTCCTCGCCGATGGTCGTGATGGCGAGCTTCTGGACGCCGAGCGACTGGCGGATATTGCCGAGCCAGCCCACCATGCGTCCGGCAGCCATCGCATAGATGGCGGCAGGATCGTGCAAAGGCTGATTGGCGTGAGTTGCCGCCGCCATGAGATCGGTGGTCTCCGGAATCTCGCTCAGGATCGGCTGATTGACGGGCGCCACATGCCCATTGCCGGATCCGGCAAAGCCTGCGGGCAATTGCACCGGCATGGCGGCAACGACGGGACGTGGTCCAGGCATTGCAGGCACCGGGACCGATGCCAGCGCCGGACCGCCGAGCTGAGGCTCAGGCGCCAAAGGCCGGGCCGGAGCATAAGCGCCGGCCATGCGAAGCACTTCGGCCAGGAAAGCCAGGCCCAAACCGAGCGTAAGGCCGGCGCATGTCGCCAGAACGATCGTCGGGCCGATCAGCGGGTAGCTTGGATTGGACGGCGGGACCGCCTTCTGGATGATCCGGGCGAAACCAGGCTGCGCAGCGATCTCCTGGCGTGCGCTCGCATCGGTGTAGCGGTTGAGAAACGATTCGAGCAATGTCCGGTTGGCGGCCGCATCGCGCTCCAGCGCGCGCAGCTTGACCTCGTCGAGATTGCTCGATGAGGCCTTGGCCTTGGCGGCATTGAGGCTGGCACGCAACGACGCTTCGCGGGTCTGCGCGATGCGCGCCTGGTCCTCGAGGCCGGCGACGATCTTCATTGCCTCATTGCGGATCTGCTGATCGACATTGGCAAGCTCGTTGCGCACCGCGACGATCTTGGGGTGACCGGGCAGATACGTGACGGAAAGCTCCGCCATGTTCCGCTGCAGCGCAATCTGCTGTTCGCGCAGACGCTGAATAAAGGGGGAGTTCAGCACGTCGGAAGAGGCATCGACCGAGCCTGAATCATCCAGCATGCTGCGGATGGCTTTGGCCTTGGCCTGCGCCTCGGTGCGGGCGGCTTCAGCGACGGTTATCTGGGAGTTGAGCTCGGAGAGTTCCTGGGTGCCGAGCGTCGCCTGGGTTCCCTTCAGCAGGCCGGCCTGGGCACGAAACTCCTCGGCCGCCGCTTCCGAATCCGCCACCTTCCGGCGCAGGATATCGATCTGCTCGGCCAGCCAGTCACGGGCCCGTCCGGTCGGCTCCGATTGGGTTTCCCGGGTCGAGGTGACATAGATCTCGGCCAGCTTGTTGGCGACATCGGCGGCGATCTTGGGATCGAGCGCCGAATATTTGATGGAGATCACTTTCGAGTCGGGAATCTGAAAGATCGTCATCGAATTGCGGTAGCGATCATAAGCCCGCTCCTCGAGACTCTTGGTCAGCGGATTGTCGCGGAAGCCCAGCGCAATGACGATCCGCCCGATCCTGCCGATGCCTTCACGGGCAGGATCGAACTCACCCTTGCCGGCAAGGCCAAGGTCCTTGACGACCCTGTCACCCAGATCGCGTGAATTGAGCACCGAGACCTGGCTCAATATGTCACGATCGTCGAAGGATGCGCGCGCATCAGCACCTTCACTGGGTTGAGCGCGGCTGAACGGCGTCTCGAGATTATCGACAAGAACCTGTGCCTCCACCGTGTAGCTTGGATTGTCGCGCAGCACGACGAAGGCGGCGGCCCCCGAAAACAAGAGCGTCACCAGAAGGATCATCAGCTTGCGCCGCCACAGGCCGCGCAGCAGATCCATCAGGTCAACGGACCCGGCATTCGTTCCGGTTTGCTCTGGACTGATCATCGCTCGACTTATGCTTAATGAAAGGTTTCGGCACCGCACCATGCGCTGCGTCTGGTAAGGATTTTCTTAACAGCGATACGGCGGCATTTCAGCCGCTTAAGCGATTGCTAACCATAAATGCCTATCGTTTTCCCCAAGCCATGCCGCTCACGCGGACTGGCAGCGTCATGGAGTGTTGCGATAGTGCGTATGCGTTTCATCATCCTTGCGGTTCTGCCCTTCTTCCTCTCGGCCTGCGCCGAGACCTGGGATGCCGATCCACCCACAGCCGCTACCGGCGGCATGGGCGTGATGGCGGATGGAACCGTCGCCCAAGGACCAGGTGCCGTCGCCAGCGTCACCGAGCTGGCGTCGAGCACGCCAGAGGGAATCCAGCCTCCCTATGGTGCCGCCGGCTCTGCCGCGGCATACGAATATGACACAGGCTACCGCATCGGCGCCGGCGACCGCCTCACCATCCGCGTTGCCGGCGAGGCCGACCTCACCAACGATTATCTCGTCGATGGCTCCGGCAACATTTCCATGCCCTATATCAAGACGACCTATGTCGGCGGAATGTCAGCGCCCGAGGTCGAGAAGCTCGTCGCCACGCGGCTGCGCAACGGGTTCCTGCGCAATCCCAGCGTCTCCGTCCAGGTCACGACCTTGCGTCCGTTCTTCATCCTCGGTGAAGTCAACACCGCCGGCAGCTTTCCCTATCAGCCGGGCATGACGGTGCAGAATGCGATCGCCATTGCCGGAGGATACTCGCCGCGCGCCCATCAGGGGCCGGTGCTGATCACCCGCAAGAATGTCGAAGGCACGGAGACCCACAAGGCGCCGGTCACCACGCAGGTTTATCCCGGCGACGTCATCTATGTTCGCGAGCGCTGGTTCTGAGCCAGCCCATGCGCTGCTTCCAGGTCTTTCGCACTCCGGTCGGCGGGCTATTCCGTCATGTGCGCGATCTTACTCGGGGACTCGCCGCCCTGGGCCATGAAGTCGGCCTCGTCTGCGATTCCACGACCGGAGGCCCCGCGGCCGAGGACAGCCTGTCGGCACTGGCCAAAGTCTGCAGACTAGGCATTCACCGACTGCCGATCGGACGCCTGCCCGGCCTTGCCGATGTCACCGCCGCCGCGGCGATCGCCCGCCTCGCCACGACCATGAAACCCGATATCCTGCATGGCCATGGCGCCAAAGGTGGCGTCTATGCGCGGCTTGCGGGATCGCGCCTGAAAATTCCGGCCCTCTACACGCCGCATGGCGGCAGCCTGCATTACGAATGGTCCGATCCGCGCGGCGCCGTGTTCCTGGCGGCGGAGCGCCTGCTGCTGCGGCGCGGCGCCGGTCTTCTTTTCGTGTGCGACTATGAGCGATCCGTCTTCGAAAGGAAGATCGGCCTCGGCAATCTTCCCAGCCGCGTGGTCCACAACGGCTTGTGGCCCGAGGAGTTCGCCGGCGTCGCGCCCGATGCGTATATCCGCGAACTTGTCTTTCTGGGCGAGTTGCGCCATCTCAAGGGCGTGGGCGACCTGCTCGAGGCTCTGGCGCTGCTCAAGCGCACGCGGCCCGTCAGCGCGACGCTCGTCGGGGACGGGCCTGACCGTCGGGCCTTCGAGGCGCAGGCTCGCAAACTCGGCCTGACGGACAGTGTGCGCTTCACCGGCGCCCTGCCGGCGCGCCAGGCCTTCGGTCTCGGCAGGCTCATGGTCATGCCGTCGCGGGCCGAATCGCTGCCCTATGTCATCCTCGAGGCCGTCGCCGCTGCCAAACCGCTGCTCGCCACCCGGGTCGGCGGGATACAAGAAATATTGCCCCCCGAATGCCTGGTCGAGCCGGCATCCCCGGCCATGCTGGCAAAAGCCATAGAGCAGCGCCTGACCCGTCTGGAGGATGGGGAGGTGCTGGCCCGCTCCCTGGCCGAGACGGCCCGGACGCGCTTCTCGGCCGCGGGCATGTGCGCCAAGATCAGTGTCTTCTATCGGGACATCCTGGCGGGCACGGCCAGCCGTTAAGAGCGCGTTAAGCACGTTCCTTCAGTTTGGTTAACGAGGCCTGCAAAATGGGCCCCGAAGTTGCTCTCCTGCAGTCAGGGATCAAAACTGTACCATCTTGAAACAGAACTGCGATGCGCAACGAAAAGCTCTATCGGCATAAAATCATCACAAGCGACTTCCTGGCGGTGCTCGACCGCGAGACGCTGGTCGAACCCGTCTCGGAAATCCTCAAGGCGCCCCTGATCTCGGCCAGGATCATTGCCGGGATCGTCCGATTGGGCGACTTCGTCCTGATGAGCATACTGGGTATCCTCATCCTCCTTGGCTATGTGGCGCCCGAGCATGCCATTTCCTACGCGATCTATGTGCCGCTCATCCTGGGGGCCGCCGCGGCCCTGGTGGCGTTGCTGCATATCGGCGGAATCTACACCATTCATGCCCTGCTGCGGCCGGCCGACTATGTCGCAAGACTTGCCGGCGCCTGGCTGATTATCGCCGGCCTCGTCATCGCCTATGTCTTCTTCAGCAAGGCGGGAGATGATTATTCGCGCGCCTGGGCCGCGCTGTGGTTCGTCGGTGGCCTGTGCTCGCTGCTGGCTTTCCGTATCCTCGTCTCGCGCCTGGTGCGCAGCTGGAATGCCAAGGGCCAGCTCGACCGGCGCGCCGTGCTGGTCGGCGGCGGAGAACCGGCCTCCTCGGTCATCGAAGCGCTCGAAGCCTCGCATGATATCGATGTTTCGGTCATCGGCATCTTCGATGACCGCGACGACGACCGTTCGCCGGCTTCGATCGCCGGCCGCCCCAAGCTCGGCAATATCAACGAGCTCATCGATTTCGTGCGCCGCAACCGCGTCGATCTGCTGATCGTCACGCTGCCACTGACCGCTGAGGCCCGCATACTGCAGATGCTGAGGCAGCTCTGGGTACTGCCAGTCGATATCAGGCTGAGCGCCTATACCCAGAAACTGCGCTATCGGCCACGCGCCTATTCCTATATCGGCAACGTCCCCTTCATCGATGTCTTCGACAAGCCGCTGACGGACTGGGGTCAATTGCTCAAGTCGATCGAGGACAAGATCATCGCCGGCCTTGCCCTCGTCGTCCTCTCGCCGGTCATGCTGGCGGTGGCGCTTGCGATCAAGCTGGAAAGCCGCGGCCCGGTATTCTTCCGCCAGCACCGTTATGGCTTCAACAACGAGCTCATCGACGTCTATAAGTTCCGCTCCATGTATACGGAGATGACGGATCGGACGGCGGCCAAGCTGGTCACTCGCGATGACCTGCGCGTGACCCGGGTCGGACGCTTCATCCGGCGCACAAGCCTTGATGAGTTGCCGCAGCTTCTCAATGTACTGAAAGGCGAGCTGTCGCTGGTGGGGCCCCGGCCGCATGCGACCCATGCCAAGGCGCAGGAGCATCTCTATCCGGATGCGGTCGAGGGATATTTTGCGCGCCACAAGGTGAAGCCCGGCATCACCGGCTGGGCCCAGATCAATGGCTGGCGCGGCGAGACCGACACAGTCGAGAAGCTGCATCGCCGTGTCGAGCATGATCTCTATTACATCGAGAACTGGTCGATCGCCTTCGATCTCTATATCCTGCTGCACACGCCATTGGCGCTGGTATCCACGGAGAATGCCTATTGACGCATGCGATTGCGCAGCAGCCTCCTGTCGTTCCTCCGCACCGCGCCCTGGGGAGCCTGGATTTCTGGCGCAAGGGCGTGCTGTGGCTGCTGGTCGCCTCGCTCTGGCTCGTCGTCATCGAGCCCGCCCCCTATGAACTGATCTTCTGCCTGGCGCTGCTTCTCTTTCTGCCTTACGGCGGCTTGCGGGTCCCGATTGTTTCGCTTCCCTTCGTCACCGCGCTGGTCCTCTACAATTACGGCGGCGCGGTCGGGCTCGAAGGGGCGCTCGACGACAAGATCTCCGTCTGGTTCACCGTCATTTCGTTCTATATGGCGGTCACCGGACTGTTCTACTGCTTCCTCGTGTCGACCGAGACCAATGCGCGCATGGATATCCTGCGCAACGCCTATATTGCCGCCGGGGTGATCGGCTCGATCACCGGAATTCTGGGCTATTTCGATGTGGCCGGCCTCGCCGTGCACTGGGCCCATTCGGGCCGCGCGACCGGCACATTCAAGGACCCGAATGTATTCGCGCCCTTCCTCGTGCCCCCCTTCATTTTCCTCGCCCAGGATTTGCTGACCGGCCGCAGCCGGCGGCCCATCCTGGCGGGCTTCGCGACCCTCATCATCGCGCTCGGCTTGTTCCTCGCCTTTTCTCGCGGCGCCTGGGTCAATGCCGTCGGAGCGGCCGTGCTGCTCGTCCTGCTCACACTGATGTTCTCACCCAGTCGGGCGCTGCGCAACCGAGTTATCCTTCTTTCCATCACCGGAAGCATAGTACTGGTACTCGGCACCATCGCGGCGCTGCAGATTCCGGCCGTGCGGCAGCTTTACGAGATCCGCGCCAGCCTCAATCAATCCTATGACGTCGGCGAGACCGGACGTTTCGGCTCGCAGATCGCCAGCATTCCCCGCGTGCTCACCCAACCGGCCGGAATGAATCCGCGGCATTTCCGCTATATCTACGGCCAGGATCCGCACAATGTCTTTCTCAACGCCTTCGCCTCCTATGGCTGGATCGGCGGCTTCACCTTCTTCACGCTGGTGATCATGTCATTCTGGGCGGGGTGGCGCGCCCTCAAGGTGCCTACGCCCTGGCAGCATCACGCCATTGCCATCTACTGCCCGCTTGTCGCTGTGCTGCTCCAGGGAGTGCAGATCGACACCGATCACTGGCGCCATCTCTATCTGCTGCTCGGCTGCATGTGGGGTCTGCTCGGTGCCACCCTCGCTTATCAGACTGCGCAGCGACAGCGCGGCCAGCCGAGTGCCGCAACGCGGTAGATACTTTCCTGTTCAGACCTGCCTGACCGCAGCTACCTTGGCGAGATGGGCCGCCAACTGGTTCACCGTCGGGTTCTCCACCAGTTCCTCGATCGAAACCTCGCGCCCGAACCGCTCCTCGAGCGCCACACACAGATCGACGACCTTGATGCTGTCAATGCTCAGGCTGGCAAACTCGATATCCGGCATCTCGGCCTTGTCGTTAAGGAGCTCCAGCTCCTTCAAAACGTCCAGGATCGCGGCCTTCGCTGCGTCAGACTGCATCAGAATACCTCTAGCTGAATGGAATCGTGATAGATGATGTAATGGGATGGGAAGATGCTGTAGTCGATCAGCCGCGCCCGCAAGTTCAAGCTGTCAAATTCCTGCCTGAAGGCATCCCATATGCGCAGCGAGACCTGCTTGCCGAGACAAGAGTGCGCACCGGCTCCAAAGATGAACTTTCGATCATCAGGCGCCGGCGAATAGCCGAGCGACTGCATCTGCAGGCGTATCCAGTCGCCGGCGGCAAACTTGTGCCCATCTATCTCAAAATCGCTCTTTGCACGGCGATGCGAGACCGGAACGCCGGTTTCGACCGGAAAATCGGGAAGCTTCACGGCGTCGGTGCGCCCGGATTCGAACTCCCGCAGCGCGGCTACAATCCCCTCCGCCAGCATCATCGTCACCGAGTCCAGCCCGAAAACCAGGCAGATGAACTTCCAGCCGACCTCCCTTTCGTCTGCAGAGGTCGCGCGCAGAAAGCTGAGCGCCCTGCCGATGCGCGCATCGAGGCTCTTCAGATGCCCGACCATCGCCTTGAAGGAGAGGATCTCGATGACATGCAGAGACAGAAAATCCTCCGGCATGTCGGCCTTGAGGAAAATCGAGAACAACCGGCGCATGAGCGGCCTGATGACGCTTGCCATGATGTCCACCTGGCCCCGCCGGGCAAGCGGTGCCAGGCTGGCCCCGACCATGCCGGGAAGCTCGGCATTGAGCTCGACAAGACGGCCGGAGAGGAACGTGGCAAAGCCGCGCCGAATGTCGGGATGCACGTCATCGCTGACCAGCACGGGAAGGACGCTGCAGGCAAAGTCGATATTGGGGAGTTCGATTGCGAATTTCGTCCTGACGGTCCTGACCGCCTCGGCCAAATCCGAAATGACTGTCGACGGATGGCGCATGATCCGCGTGACCAGGGCAGGATCGGCCACGACCCAGGTGCGCAGGATTCCGGTTTCGCACCAGACGGCAGGAGACAGTTGCGCGAACAAATCGCGCCGATCCCGCGCCAAATGGAGCTGGTAGGACTTCATGGCGCGGGACTGGCGAGATGGGCCGCCAGCATATCGACGGTGGGATTGTCGATGATCTCCTCGACGCGCAGTTCCCGGCCGATCTTGCCCTCGACCTCGACGCATATGTCAACGACTGCCATACTGTCGATACCGAGCCTGCCGAGCTCGATGTCGTCGGCGCCGGGCGCGGCCGCAGCATCCCTCTCGACCTTGGAAATAAGCTCCATCGAATGGAGCACATCGAGAAGCATCGACTTTGCTTCCTCTCGGTTCATCAGATCACCTCGACATGAACAAAGCTGTGGCGAACCATGTAGTGGGAGGGGACAAGCTCGCTGGCTTTGACGCGACCGCGGACTTCCATCGCGTCGAACGCCTGCTTGAGCGCATTCCAGATCCGCAAGGATGCCTGCTTTCCGACGCAGGAATGCGTTCCCGCGCCGAACATGGTCTCGCGATCCGCCCGGCGCCCGGAATAGCCCGTCGTCTGCATCTGAAGACGAAGGAGATCGCCGGCCTTGAAAGCATACCCACCCATCTCGAAATCGCTTCCGGCCCTGCGGTAACTCAGCGGAACGCCGGTCTCTATCGGATAGTCCGGCAGACGCACGCGATCACCCGCATGATCGTGAAATGCCGTATGGAGATCCTCCGTCAACATGGTCATCAGCGTCTCGAAGCCCATGGTCAGGGCCGAGAAGCGGGATCCGAGAAGGTCTTCGTCCTCTCCCTCGGCGGCCAGGAACGCGATCGCCCGACCCACTCGCTCCTCGAGATCCTTGAACCGCCGCACGCTTTTGTTGAGCGCGAACAGATCGAGGAGATTCAAGGCGCCGATCTCCTCGGTCACCTGCCGCTCGACGAATATGGAATTGATATCGCGGACCAGAGGCCCGGTGACCTCGGATACGAGATCGACAACTCCCTTGCGCCGGAATGGCTCCAGCCGACCCGCGACGAGGTCGGGAAGATGGCGCTCCAGCTCCGCCATCCGGCTGGCCAGGTAGCGCGAAAAGCTCCGGCGCCGTTCGGCATGGATATCGCCCTCGAGAAAAAGCGGCAGGTGGCGCGCGGCAAAGCGTACGCACGGGAAGGTTACATCATAGGCCCGCTCGATGGAATCGATGAACTCCTCGACGCTGAGGATGACGGCATGCCGGCTGCGCAGCACCTTGGCGATCACCTGCGGATCGGCGATCACCCAGGTTCTCAAGAGCGACGTTTCAAGCCAGACCTTCGGTTCCAGGGCGGCAAAATGCTGACGCCGATTTGCGGCGAGATGGAACTCGGAGGTCCTCATGGCTTGGCCCGCCTGCGCACGGTCTTCGCCAAGTCCCGGTTCACCCGCCAATCGTCCGCCAGAATGCCGAAGACGAGCATGTCCATACGCTCGCCGGTGGAGCTCCTGCGCAGATGCTTTTGCAGACGAGCCTCCACCCGCCAGCCCCCATTGAGCAGCAGCCACTGCATCGCCCTGTTGTCCGGCCGAACATTCGCCTTGGCCTTGGCGTAGGAAAGCTTGTTGAAAAAGAAATCGAAGATCGCTATGGACGCCTCCCGCGACGCACCGCTCCCGCGCCATTCCTTCCGGCCCAACGCGTGCGTCACCAACATCAGCTGGTCGTGCGGTCGCAATCTCACGATGAAGAAGCCGATCGGCGTGCTCTCCGCTTTGGGAAAGATGCCGAGCAGGTAGCGCGTCCGCTTTCCGTCGTAACGCGAGATATAGGCAACCTGCTCCGCAACCGTCCAACGCCGCGGCGTCGTGTTCAACATCTCGACGACGACTTCGTCTTCTGTCCATGCCTCCATTGCCGGAGTTGCGTCCGCGCGCCCGAGAGGGCGAATTATGAAGTTCTCGGACTCGATGCTGAACCCGGGGGGCGGCAGGCCGTTCATGGCGCGATGTCCCGGCGATCGGCGATTTTTTCCGGCAACCTCGCCGGCAACTCAGATGCGCTCATGATCGCACCGTCGAGTCTGCTCCCGCCTTGCCCTGGGGGTGGAATCGCAGCTTCTCGTGCCGCGCCCGCCACTCATCGGCCAGCATGCCGAATACCACGAGATCGGACCGCTCCCGCGATCCGGTCAGGCGCAGGTGCCTGATGAGACGTACCTCCTTGCGCCATGCATAGGTGTATAGAAGCCACAACATCGCCTTGTTCTCGGGGCGGACATTCGCCTTGGCCTTGTCGTAGCCCAGGGTGTTGAAGAAATAGTCGTAGACGGCCTCGGAAGCCTCGAAAGTCGTGCTCTTGCCGCGCCAGGCCTTGTCACCGATCAGATGGGATATGACGAAAACACCGTCCCTCACAGCGACCTTCACGATGAACAGGCCAATCGGCTCCCTGGCCTGCTTGGGAAATATACCCAGAATGAGGCGCTGCTGCTGGCCCTCATGCCGCCCAAAGAAATCTTCCTGCTGAGCGACCGTCCAGCTGCGCCGCGGCGTATTCAGCATCGCCGCAGCATTCTCGTCGTCTATCCAGGACTCGAGCTTGGGGCTGGCATCGCCGCGGACGAGCGGACGAATGACGAAGTTTTCGCTCGCGAGCACGAAATCGGGAGGCGGGAGCTTGGCCATCTCAGGTTCTCTCTGGCTGCTCGCTCGCAAGGATCCTGCCGAACTGGACGACATCGAGACGGCGGTTGCCGGAAGCTGCGTGAACCTCCTGCCGCAGAACGCCTTCCTTCACCCAGCCAGTCGCTTCATAGTGGCTGATGAGGGGGGCATTCGTCTCGACAACCTGCGCTATCGCCTTTTCGATGCGCTGGTCACCGGCGAAAAACCGCAGCAGCACCGGATCCGTTTCCGCCAGCACGTTCGGCAAGACATATCTCTGCTGGTCCACAAGCGCATCAAGGGTAATATTGGCATTGCGGGGATCGACCGCCACCTCATAGATCCCGATATGGTCGGCGCCGGTACGCGCATAGATTCCGATGATCATCCTCTTGCTCTTCCAGACGGCGACGACATAACGCTGCAGGTCGGCGCGCGAAAGCTTCACCACGCGCGCGTTCATCTGCGACATGAGAACCGGATCGCCGGTCCATCTTATCCAGTTGTCACTGACCATGTCCGGGGTGATCGGGCGAAGGCTGAAGCGCTTGGTCTGAAGTTCTTTTGTTTGCGACATGAGCTCGATTTCACGACTTGGAAGCCAGCGCGTTCTATCCCCGGATGACGAAAAGGCCAAGGCCCGGAGGCGCCGGCCGGTCCGGCCCCTTATCTAGCGCGCATCCCGGCAAAGGGGAATCGCTTCGCAAAAAGGGATCCTTCCAATCAATATGCCGGGGCGACCCCTTATCGCCAAAAGCCTTCAACTCTGGCGAGATCTTCTCTAACTACCTGAAATTGCGGTGAGAGTCGTGGCTTTCCGATGCTCCTGACCGCGCATCGAAAGAAAAGGCCCGCCAAACCGCGGCGGGCCTCTCCATGTCACCAGATCAACCGTGTCTCAGGGGATGCCGCCACCCTCGGCGTCAATTGCGCCCACCGCAGCGGATGGCAAGAAGCTCGGCAGCTTCTCATTGAATACGCTGGTATTGTCGACCGTCCCGGTACGCTGACGCTCGACCAGCGTGGTGCCCTGGCCGAAGTAGAATTTGATGCCCGCAAAGACCTGGAAGTCCTCAACCTCGAGCTCCACGTCATCACCGCCATCGTCGATATCAAGCTCCCGGTCGGCATAACGAGCGCCGCCGAAGACCGACAGGCCCTGGTCCCACACGAGATACTCGGCCTCGCCGGTGATCGCGAAGCCGCTGAGATCTAAGTCCACGTCGTTGGGAGCGTTCGAGATATCATATTCGGCGAAGAGAAGATCGCCGCGCAGCAACAGGCTGAAGTCGGGCGTCGCATAGAACCGGCCCCAGGCCGCGAGCTCGAACCCGTCCTCGTCCTTCCCCTCGACCCAGTCGGCATTGTAGTAATGCGCCGAGGCACCCAGCGTGAACATGTCGTCGAAATAGAATTCGCCGAACAGGCCGACGCGGAAGATATCGATGTCCTTGCCGAAGATATCCTGTGAAATCCATGAGGCGCCAACACCGCCAGCCCAGGAATACGGGTCGCGATAGAACAGTGCGCCGCCAATATGCGTATTGGTCTGGTCGAGATCGACATCCTTGCCCGAAATATCGTCGATATCGGCGGAATGCGCATAGTAAGCGATGTCCGCCTGGACATTGAAGCCGCCGCAGGTCACGAGGCCGGCGCCCTCGCCAAACGGCGTGCTCCACTCGACATCACCATCGGCGTCTTCTCCTTCGTCGTTTTCGGCGGAGAAGTCCTGCCAGTTATACATGTAGCCGGCCATCACCGAGCCTGACAGCGTACAGCCCGGATCCGCCACGACGTCGGCGGCCTGCACCGATGATGCGCCCCCCGCGACAAGCAGCGCCAGAGCCGCAGCGCTCACCGAAAGTTTCAGCCTATTGGTCATTTTGTCGATTCCCCAACATCGAGTGCCCCTCTGAATGGACAGATACCCTCAAACTGCTGCAACGGCCAACCGCAAAAGAGGAATTACCTGAGGGAAAACCATATTTCCCCAGGACTGTGACCCGAAAGCCACAGTCGAGGAGCCCGTCACACAGGCGCAGGGACAGGAAATGCCAGGAAAAAAAGCCCGTACTGATCAAGTCCAAAAAGAAAGAGGACCGGCTTTCGCCAGTCCCCTCAACTCCATCGAGTCCGCCCCAAGTAATCGCCAAAGCTCAAGGCTTTGGCGATAGAAATTTGCTCCAATACATTGACTTGGCGCGAATCCTCTTCGCCGAAAACGCTAGCTGGCGGGACCGAGCAGAAATTTCGGCAGCTTTTCGTCGAAGACGCTGGTGTTGTCGATCGGCCCGGTGCGCTGACGCTCAAGCAGCGTGCCATCCTGCCCGAAGTAGAATTTCACACCGCCATAGACCTGGAAATCGTCGATATCGACAGCTGCGCTCGAATTATCAATATCGAACTCCCGCTCGGCATAGCGGGCGCCAGCAAACAGCGACAGACCTTGATCCCATGCGAGATATTCACCCTCGCCGGTGATCGCAAAACCATCCCAGTCGGCACCCTCGTTGCCACCCGCGTCGAACTCGGCGAGCAGAAGATCGCCGCGCAGCAACAGGCTGAAGTCAGGCGTCGCATAGAACCGGCCCCACGCCGCAAGCTGGAAACCATCCTCGTCCACCCCTTCCGGCCAGTCGGCGTTATAGTAATGCGCCGAACCGCCGAGCGTGAACACATCATCCAGATAGAACTCGCCGAACAGGCCGACCCGGAACACATCGATGTCCTTGCCGAAGATATCCTGCGAAATCCACGACGCCTGAAGGCCGCCAGCCCAGCTGGACGGATCGCGGTAGAACAGCGCGCCGCCAATATGCGAATTGGTCTGGTCGAGGTCGGCATCCTTGCTCGATATATCGTCCAAATCGCCGGAATGGGCGTAATAGGCGACATCCGCCTGGGCGTTGAAGCCGCCGCAGGTCACAAGGCCCGCACCCTCGCCAAACGGCGTCGACCAGTCGATGTCGAAATCCTCGTTGCTGCCGTCAATCTCCAGCGTCTGCCAGTCATACAGGAAGCCGGCCGCCACCGAACCCGACAACATGCAGCCCGGATCCATCACGTCGGCAGCCTGCGCCGACGACACAGCGCCCCCGACAAGCAGCATCAGCGCAGCGGCGCTGGCGGAAAGCTTCAATCTCTTGATCATCAGTGATCCCCACAAAGGAATTAAATCAACCCTCTCCGGTCTATTAGACAGATTCCCCCCAGGATACTCAATGCCGGCGAGGCAACCTTCACCAAGTAATTTTCTGCTGTTGCCGGAAAGTCACAGGAGAACCCAGCTCTTCCCTGATTTGGATTCTCAAGGTCAGCGCGGGATCGGGCGGAAAGCCGGCGCCCACTTTTCCTGAACACGCGCCAGCAGCTGGGCCAAATAGGACGGGGACCGGCTTTCACCGACCCCCTGCCATTATCTATCAACTCCGCCTTAGTCGACGATGGCTATGCCGCCTATCAGCCTCGGCAGCTTCTCATCGAAGACGCTGGTGTTGTCGATCGGCCCGGTGCGCTGACGCTCAAGCAGCGTGCCATCCTGCCCGAAGTAGAATTTCACACCGCCATAGACCTGGAAATCGTCGATATCGAGAGACGTGCTCGAACCATCAGGATCGAACTCCCGCTCGGCATAGCGGGCGCCAGCAAACAGCGACAGACCCTGATCCCACACCAGATACTCACCCTCGCCGGTGATCGCAAAGCCATCCCAGTCGGCATCGGCGCCGCCGAACTCGAATTCGGCGAGCAGAAGGTCGCCGCGCAGCAACAGGCTGAAGTCCGGT
>QOZQ01000001.1 GCA_003576695.1 Taklimakanibacter lacteus | reverse complement strand
ATCGCCTCTCTCGTCAGCACACTGCCACGATGCCCTTGTTGTGCAGCCCCTATCTCACCGCACCGCAAAACAAGACGAACGAGGCGTTTGTGACACAGTAAGATTTTTCACCGGTGAACACGGGATGGCAGCTCAACGTGAATCCATCACGCTCAGGCGCGAATTCATACCCACCTGAACACCGCG
This sequence comes from Taklimakanibacter lacteus, assembly GCA_003576695.1. Lineage (GTDB taxonomy): Bacteria > Pseudomonadota > Alphaproteobacteria > Rhizobiales > Aestuariivirgaceae > Taklimakanibacter > Taklimakanibacter lacteus. The sequence continues at coordinate 662,914 of QOZQ01000001.1, read as the reverse complement.
AAGGCATAGGCGAGCGAGATGACGAGCGGCCCCCAGAGCGGGGTGCCCATGAGCCCGAGCCAGGCGAGGAAGATGAAGGCGCTGCCGAGCAGCGAGATGAACAGCCGGTCGCCGCGCGTCGTGTCGAGCCCCAATATGCCGTGCCGCGGCCCGCCGCCCGGTGCGTAATATTCCCACACCGACATGCCGACGAGGCAGAGGAAGATGAACACGAAGAACGCGGCCGTCGGCCAGGTCCAGGCCATCCAGTGCAGGAATGTTGCGCCTTCCATCACGCCCTCCCTTGTCACACACGGCCAAGGGCAAAGCCCTTGGCGATATAGTTGCGCACGAAATAGATCACGAAAGCGCCGGGCACGATGGTGAGCGTGCCGGCGGCGGCGAGGAGGCCCAGCTCATAGCCGGACGTGCTGGCGGTGCGCGTCATGGTGGCGGCGATGGGTTTCGCCGCGACCGAAGTCAGCGTCTTGGCGAGCAGCAGTTCCACCCAGGAGAACATGAAGCAGAAGAAGGCGGCGACGCCGATGCCGGCGGCGATCGTCGGCACGAAGATCTTGAAGAAGAAGCCCCAGAAGGAATAGCCGTCGACATAGGCGGTCTCGTCGAGCTCCTTCGGCACGCCCGACATGAAGCCTTCGAGGATCCACACCGCCAACGGTATGTTGAACAGCGTATGGGCGAGCGCCACCGCGACCGGCGTGTCGAACAGGCCGACCGCCGAATAGAGCTGCAGGAAAGGCAGCGCGAAGACGGCGGGCGGCGCCATGCGGTTGGTGAGCAGCCAGAAGAACAGGTGCTTGTCGCCGAGGAAGCGGTAGCGCGAGAAGGCATAGGCCGCCGGCAGCGCCACCACCACGGAGAGGATCGTATTAATCACCACATAGGTGATCGAGTTGATATAGCCGTTGTACCAGGTCGGATCGGTGAAGATCTTCACATAGTTGTCGAAAGTGAACTCCCGGGGCCACAGAGTGAACGAGCCCAGGATCTCGTTGGTCGTCTTGAACGACATGTTGACGAGCCAGTAGATCGGCATCATCAGGAACAGGATATAGAGGGTGGGGATCAGCCAGGGTATGCGCTTCATCACCGGGCCTCGTCTTTCATCATCAGCGTGTAGAACAGCCAGCTCAGGAACAGGATGATCAGGAAGTAGATGATCGACATGGCGCCCGCCGGCCCCAGATCGAACTGGCCGAGCGCGATCTTCTGCAAATCGATCGACAGGAAGGTCGTGGCATTGCCAGGCCCGCCGCCGGTCAGCACCACGGCTTCGGTATAGATCATGAAGCTGTCCATGAAACGCAGCAGGATGGCGATGGTCAGCACATATTTGAGCTTGGGCAGCTGGATATAGCGGAACACCGCCCAGGGCCTGGCGCCGTCGACCTTGGCGGCCTGGTAATAGGCATCGGGGATCGAGACGAGCCCCGCATAGCAGAGCAGCACCACCAGCGACGTCCAATGCCAGACGTCCATCAGCACCATGGTGAACCAGGCGGAGAATATCTGGCGCGTATAGTTGTATTCGATGCCGAGCGCATTGATGCTGCGCCCCAGGAGTCCGATATCGGGCAGCGCGAAGATGTTCCACATGGCGCCGACCACGTTCCACGGAATGAGGAGCGGCAGCGCCATGAGCACGAGGCAGACCGAGACCCAGGGGCCTTTGCGCGGCATGGACAGCGCGATGGCGAGCCCGAGCGGTATCTCGATCAGGAGGATGATGCCGGTGAAGAGAAGCTGCCGCACCAGCGCCGCATGGAAGCGTTCCGAATGCAGGACCTCCTCGAACCAGCGCACACCGGCCCAGAAGAACACATTGTCGCCGAAGGTCTCCTGCACCGAGAAGTTCACCACCGTCATCAGCGGGATGAGCGCATTGAACGCGACCAGAAGGAAGACGGGCAGGACGAAAAACCAGGCTTTCTGGTTGACGGTCTTGTTCATCAGGACACCATCCATCCGTCTTCATATATCTGCGTATGCGCCGCATCGAACCGGACATGGGCCTTCTGCGCCGGCAATTCGACGCCTTCCGCGACCAGGAGCTTGATGCTGTGGTCCTTATGGCGCGTCTCGACGATGCGGTAGCGCCCGGCATCGGCGACCTTCACGATGTCGACCGGAATACCGTCCGAGCCGAGGCTCACGAATTCCGGCCTGACTCCGAGCTCGAGCACCTTGCCGTTGCCCTTATAGGCTCCGGCATTTGCCGCCGGAACCGGATTGCCGGCGAACACGACTTCACCACCCTTCACCACGCAGGGCAGCACATTCATGCCGGGAGAGCCGATGAAATGGCCGACGAAAGTGTGCCTCGGCCGCTCGAACAGCTCGATCGGCGTGCCGATCTGAACGATCTGGCCGTCCTTCATGACGACGACCTTCTCGGCAAAGGTGAGCGCCTCGGTCTGGTCATGCGTCACATAGATCATGGTGCGGCGGATGCGGTGATGCAGCTCCTTCAGCTTCGAGCGCAGCACCCATTTGAGATGCGGGTCGATGACGGTCAGCGGCTCGTCGAACATGATGACATTGACGTCCGAGCGTACCAGGCCGCGCCCCAGCGATATCTTCTGCTTGCCGTCGGCGGTGAGGCCGGAGGCGCGCTTGGCGAGCATGTGATCGAGCTCGAGCATCTTGGCGATCTCGCGCACCCGCGCATCAACGTCCTTCTCGGCCACGCCGCGATTGCGCAGCGGGAAAGCAAGATTGCCGAACACGCTCATCGTGTCGTAGATGACGGGAAACTGGAACACCTGGGCGATATTGCGCTGCTCGGGCGTCGCCTCGGTCACGTCCGTGCTGTCGAACAGGATTCTCCCCTCGGTCGGCGCGAGCAGCCCCGAGATCAGGTTGAGCAAGGTCGTCTTGCCGCAGCCCGAGGGGCCGAGCAGCGCATAGGCGCCGCCATCCGACAGTTCGAGCGACAGCTTCTTGAGCGCCCAATCCTCCTCGCGCTGCGGATCGGGACCATAGGCATGCCTGATATCCTGAAGCGTGATCTTGGCCATCAGGCAGCTCCTCCGATCAGACAGGGCAATCGCATATGGAATTTTGCGAAGCTCTTGAAAAGAAGAACGAACTCCCTCCAGTTCCCCTTCTCCCGTCCGGAGGATGGGAGAAGGTGCCCGAAGGGCGGATGAGGGCTCTTTCGCGAAGCATGTAATGCTTTTGAAAGCGTGTCGTGTTGTAGCCAAAGAGCCCTCACCCGGCCTCCGGCCACCCTCTCCCATTGCTTCGCAACGGGCGAGGGGGAGAATTTGCAGAGGGCTTGCTTGGTCCAAGAATTCATATGCGATTGTCCTGCCCGATCAACCGGTTATCACCGTCGAAGAAGAAGCTCTGGTCGACATCGACATAGAGCCTGGCGGTCGAACCCACTTCGAAGGGATGGATGCCATGCGATTGGGAGACCCAGGTCTGGCCGTTCATGTCGAAATGGATGACGCTCTCCGAGCCCGAGAGCTCGGTCACCAGCACGCGGCCTTCGATGACGGACGCGTCACGGCCCTGCGAGACCGGTGTGATGTGATGCGGCCGGATCCCGATCGTGTAATCGCCGTCCGGCACTCCGGCCGCTTTCGGCACATGCCAGGTGACGCTGTTTTCGAGCGTGATCCGGTCGCCTTTCTTCGCGATCCTCGCGGTGTTGATCGGCGGATCGGAGAACACCCTGGCGCTCGTGAGGTCGCGGGGCCGGCGATAGATCCCGGAGGTCGGCCCGAACTGGGTGACGCGGCCCTCGAAGAGGGTGGCCGTATTGCCGCCGAACAGCAACGCCTCCGACGGTTCGGTCGTCGCATAGACGACGATGCATTTGCGCCCGGCAAACAGCTTGGGCAGTTCGTCGCGCAATTCCTCGCGCAGCTTGTAGTCGAGATTGGCGAGCGGCTCATCGAGCAGGATCAGGTCGAAATCCTTGACCAGGGCGCGCGCAATGGCGGTGCGCTGCTGCTGGCCGCCCGACAGTTCATTGGGACGGCGCTTGAGCATCGGCGTGAGGCGCAGGAGATCGGCCGCCTTCTGCACCCGCTCATCGATCTCCTGTTGCGCCATGCCCGCGACGCGCAAGGGCGAGGCGATGTTCTCGTAGACCGAGAAATTCGGATAGTTGATGAACTGCTGATAGACCATCGAGACATTCCGCTTCTGCACCGGAACGCCCGTCACGTTCCTGCCCGCGAACCACACTTCGCCCGAGCTCGGCCGGTCGAGGCCGGCCATCAGCTGCATGAGCGTCGTCTTGCCGGCCAGTGTCGTGCCGAGAAGAATGTTGAACGATCCCTCCTCGAGCCTGAGGCTCGTCTCGTGGATATACACATCCACACCGACGCGCTTTGTCACATTCTTGAGTTCGAGGGACATCGACCGTCTAAGCTTTCTGACGTTGTGGCATAGTCTAACGCCTGTTTCCCGGGGAATGCCAGCGGCATTCCCCGGGACAGTTCGTCGGTTTACTGAGAAGTCCAGCGCTTGATCAGCTCGTCATAGGCGATCGTCTGACCCTGCTCTTTCTCGTTCTCGATCTTGGCATGCGGTCCGCCCTCCTTGCCGAGCCACTCGGAAGGATCCTTCTCGGCATTGAGCCTCGGGCCGCAGCCGCCATAGGTCTTGTTGGCCTCGTCCGCCGCCTGCATGCGCGACATGACCTGGTCCATTTCGCCGGCCAGACGGTCCATCGCTTCCTGCGGCGTGAAGGCGCCGGAATTGACGTCACCGATCTGCTGCCACCAGAGCTGCGCCAGTCGCGGATAATCCGGGACATTGACGCCGGTCGGGGTCCAGTTCACCCGGTCAGGCGAGCGATAGAACTCGACCAGCCCGCCGAGCTTGGGAGCCCGGTCGGTGAAGGACTGATGCCGGATGTCAGAGTCGCGGATGATCGTGAGACCGACATGGCTCTTCTTCAGCGACACGGCTTTGGACACCGTGAACTGCGCATAGAGCCAGGCCGCCTTGGCGCGGTCGGTCGGGGTCGACTTGAACATCGTCCACGAGCCGGTGTCCTGGTAGCCGAGCTTCTGGCCTTCCTTCCAGTAGACGCCATGCGGCGACGGCGCCATGCGCCAGAGCGGCGTGCCCTGGTCATCGACCGTGTTGTTGCCGGCACTCTTGGGCGCCACCATCGAAGCGGTGAAGGCGGTGTACCAGAAGATCTGCTGGGCGACATTGCCCTGGCTCAGCGCCGGCAGCGACTGATAGAAGTCGTAGTCGGCAGCACCCGGAGGCGCGTATTTGCGGAGCCACTCGTCCCATTTGGCGATGGCATAGACCGACGCCGGGCCGTTCGTTTCACCGCCGCGCGACACCGAAGCGCCGGCGGGATTGCACGAATCCTTCTCCATGCGGATGCCCCATTCATCGATCGGGCGGCCGTTGGGAAGGCCAGGCGAGCCTGAGCCCGCCATCGACAGCCACGCATCGGTCATGCGCCAGCCGAGGTCGGGAGCGCGCTTGCCATAGTCCATGTGGCCATAGACCTTGACGCCATCGATCTCCTTCACGTCATTGGTGAAGAAGTCGGCGATGTCCTCATAGGCCGACCAGTTGACCGGCACGCCGAGCTCATAGCCGTATTTGGCCTTGAACTTCTCCTTGAGATCGGCGCGGTCGAACCAGTCCTTGCGGAACCAGTAGAGATTGGCGAATTGCTGGTCGGGCAATTGCCACAGCTTGCCGTCCGGCCCGGTGGTGAAGGATTTGCCGATGAAGTCGTCGATATCGAGCGTCGGCAGGGTCACGTCCTTGCCGTCGCCCGCCATCCAGTCGGTCAGGTTGACCGCACTCTGCAGGCGCGAATGCGTGCCGATGAGGTCGGAGTCGTTGATATAGGCGTCATACAGATTGCGGTTGGTCTGCATCTGCGTCTGCACCGCCTGCACCACTTCGCCCTCACCCAGGAGCTGGTGGTTCACCTTGATGCCGGTGATCTCCTCGAACGCCTTGGTCAGCGTCTTCGATTCATATTCATGCGTCGGAATGGTTTCCGACAGCACGTTGATCTCCATGCCCTTGAACGGCTCGGCGGCTTTGACGAACCATTCGAGCTCCTTCAACTGGTCTTCCTTCGACAACGTCGTCGGCTGGAACTCAGCTTCCGCCCACTTCTTCGCGGCTTCCATATCCGCGAAGGCCGGGGCGGCGCCGAGTGCCAGCAGCAAGGCGGCTGCCGATACTGTCTTGAAAAGCGACATCGCTAGTCCTCCCATTTTGCATGCGGCTTAGCCCTGGGGCCCGGAGCGCATGCTCGTCCGGTTATGCACGTTATCCGGCGTTGGCTGCCTTGCGGGTCTTGCCGCCCGCTGTCTGGCCCATATAGCTGGCGAGCGCCGACTGCTCGGCGTCCGACAGATGCAATCCGAGCTTGGAGCGCCGCCACAGGATATCTTCGGGCGTCTCGGCCCATTCCTCTTTGACGAGATAGTCCACCTCGCGCGCCGACAGCGGCCCGAAACTGTCGCCGAGATCGGCGGCGAAGCGCGCGCCGTCGAAGATGCGCTCCGCCCGCGTGCCATAGGTCCTGAAGATGCGCCGCGCATCGCGCGCGGTGAGGAACGAATAGCGGCGCTGGAATTCGTTGATACGGCTCTCGACATCCGCATAGGCAAAATCGCCGCCGGGCAAGGGCGCTGTCGCTGTCCATTGCGGCTTGAGCGCTGGAAAGAACGGAGCGATCTTCTCGAGCACGGCTTCGCTGAGCTTGCGAAAGGTGGTGATCTTGCCGCCGAAGACGGAAAGCAGGGGGGCGGAGCCTTCCGGCGCCTCGAGCTTCAGCACATATTCGCGCGTCGCTTCCTGCGCCTTGCTGGCCCCGTCGTCATAGAGCGGCCGGATGCCCGAATAGGACCAGCGCACCATGTCGGCGGTGACCGGCTTCCTGAAATATTCGCTCACCGAGGCGAGCAGGTAATCGCGTTCGGAGAGCGAGATTTCGGGCTTCCCCGGATCGCCCTTGTGGTCCTCGTCGGTGGTGCCGATGAGGGTGAAGTTCTGCTCATAGGGGATGGCGAAGCAGATGCGCCCGTCGGTGTTCTGGAAGATGTAGCAGCGGTCATGGTCATAGAGCTTGTCGACCACGATGTGGCTGCCCTTCACCATGCGGATCTTGTCGGGATTGTTCTCGCCGATCACCGTGCCCAGCACCTGGCTGACCCACGGTCCGCCGGTATTGATGAGGAGCCTCGCCTTGACCTCGCTCCTCGCCCCATTGCGTGCGTCTTCGAGCACGCAAGTCCACAGCTTGCCGTCGCGCCTCGCCGAGACGCAGCGCGTGCGGGTCCTGATATCGCCGCCACGCTCGGCGGCATCGCGGGCATTGAGCACCACCAGGCGCGCATCCTCGACCCAGCAGTCGGAATATTCGAAGCCGCGGGTGAATTCGGGCTTGAGCGGCGCACCGGTCTCATCGCTGGCGAGATTGATGCTGCGGGTGGCGGGCAGGATCTTGCGGCCGCCCAGATGGTCATAGAGGAAGAGGCCGAGCCGCAGCACCGGCCAGGGCCTGAGACCCTTGTGATGCGGCAGAACGAAACGTAAGGGCCGGATGATATGGGGCGCCGCCTTGAGCAGGACCTCGCGCTCGATCAGCGCCTCGCGCACCAGGCGGAATTCGTAGTGCTCGAGATAGCGCAAGCCGCCATGGATGAGCTTGGTCGAGGCCGATGACGTGCCGGAAGCCAGATCGCCCTGCTCGGCGAGGATGACCTTGAGGCCACGCCCGCTGGCATCGCGCGCTATGCCTGCGCCATTGATGCCGCCGCCAATGATGGCGAGGTCATAGACACCCGCTTCCTCCGACATGTCTCTCCCATCGATACGATTCATTTCGATTCGTATTTTGCACATGCGAAAGACGCATCTCGCATATGCGAACCAAATGAACCATCAAGTTTCTGCATTTCGCTATATTACGAAAAAAAGCGAAAGACAACGAAAAACCCGGAGTGAAGACAAATTCGCTGGGAGGAGTAAGGCTTTCGCAAATCCCCATGTGATGGGTTGCGTGCCATGAAAGACGATCTGATCCGCTTCGTGCGGCCCGGCTACATCCTCTATGAGGACGACCACCAGGTCGTCGCCCTGCCCTTCACCGACACGCCTCGCTGATCGCCGCCCTATGGGGGACGCCCGGTCTCCTTCATCAGCGCGATGAATTCCCGGGGCGGCACGGCCGGGCTGAAGAAATGCCCCTGATACTCATCGCAGCCGCTCGCTTTAAGGAAGTCGACCTGCTCGGCCGTTTCGACGCCCTCGGCAATCGTGCGCAGGTTCAGCTGCTGGCCGAGCAGGATGATGGCCCTGGCCAGCGTTGCATCACCTTCATTGTGGGGGATGGCTCGGATGAAGGTTTGGTCGATCTTGAGCCTGGTGACGGGAAAGTTCCGCAGCGCGCTCAGATTGGAATAGCCGGTGCCGAAATCATCCACCGACAGCTGGACACCCATCTCCTTGAGCCGCAGCATCGTTCGCGTGGCGCGCTGGACATCCTCCATGATGAGGCTCTCGGTCACTTCGAGATCGAGGCATTCCGGCGGCAGTCCGCTCGCCTGAAGCGCGCTCTCGACCTGCTTCACCCAATTGTCCTGACGGAACTGGCGGGCGGAGACGTTGACCGAGACGCCCATCCGCGCCAGGCCGGTGCTTTGCCAGGATTTGCACTGATTGCAGGCGGTGGCCAGCACCCAGGCGCCGATCTCGACGATCTGTCCCGTATCCTCCGCCTCGCGGATGAATTGATTGGGATAGATGATGCCGTGCTGGGGATGCTGCCAGCGCAGCAAGGCCTCGGCGGCGAAGACGACACCCGAGCGCAGATCGACCTGCGGCTGATAGACGAGCTTGAACTCTTCACGTGAAAGCGCGTTGCGAATCCCTTCCTGCAGCTTCAGCCGCGCCTGCGTCCTCTCCTTGAGCTCGGCCGAATAGCGCTTGAGATTGTCGCGCCCGGCTTCCTTGGCGGAATACATCGCCGCATCGGCATGGGTCAGCAGCGTCTCGACATCGCCCCCGTCGAAAGGATAGGTGACGAGTCCGGCGCTGCATGTGAGATGCAGGCTGTGGCCTGCGACCGCGATCGGCTCGCCAAGCTTCGCCCGCAGCCTGTCGAACCAGTCGTCGGCAGCGGAGTCGAGGAACAGGATCACGAATTCATCGCCGCCCACGCGCACCACCGTGTCCCGCTCGGTGACCGAGGCCCGCATCCGTTGTGCCGCGATCTGCAGCACCTCATCGCCGGCATCATGGCCGAGCCCGTCATTGATGAGCTTGAAATTGTCGAGATCGATGAAGGCGACGGCGAGGGTAGATGAAAGGCGCTCGGCATAGAGAATGAGCTGCGCCAGCCGGTCCTTGAGCAGCGCCCGGTTGGGCAGTCCGGTCAGCGCGTCGTGATGCGCCATATGGTGGATGCGCCTCTCCGCCAGGCGCCGTTCGATCGCGATGCCCGCGATGCGTCCGGCGGTGCCGACAAGCATCATCTCGAAGGCGGTCGGGGTACGGATTTGCCGCGAATACATGGCAAAGGTGCCAAGCACCTGGCCCTGATGCGAGAGCACGGGTCGCGACCAGCAGCTGCGATAGCCATAGGGCGCCATGAGCGAGCGGTAGTCCGCCCAAAGCGGGTCGGTCGCGATGTCGGAGACGATGACGGTCTCACGCCGGAAGGCGGCGGTCCCGCAGGATCCGGCCGACGGACCGATCGGCAGGCCGTTGATCGCCTGGCAATAGCTCTCCGGCAGATTGGGCGCGGCGCCATGCCTGAGCCGCATCTGTTCATCGAGGAGCAGTATCGAGCCGGTTATGCCGTCGAGCTGCGTCTCGATGAAGGCGATGATCTCATGCAGAACCTCTTCGAGCGCCGCATCGGTCGCGATCATCTCCAGAATGCGGCCCTCCCCGGTGCGCAGGATATCGGCACGCTTGCGGTCGGTGATGTCGCGGCACAGGCCGAGAACGCCGACGATCTCCTGCGCCGAATTGCGCAACGGCAGCTTGGTGGTGGAGAGCCACTTGCGCGTACCCGATGTGGTGATGAGGAGTTCCTCGAAGTCGATCAGCGCCTCGCCGGTGCGGATGATGCGCCGATCGTCGGCGATGATCTGATTGGCGATCTCGGGCTCGAGGAAATCCAGGTCGGAGCGGCCGATGAGCTCTTCTCCCGATTCGCGGCCGAGATCATTCGCCACCGCCCGATTTGCGATGAGGAAACGGCTCGCGCGGTCCTTGACGAAAAGATAGTCGGGCAGAATATCGACGATGGCGCGGAGCAGATCGCCTTCCGCAATGACATTGCCCGATCTTATGATCCTGGCGAGCTCGACCTGCAGGCCTTCATTGGCGCCAGCGAGCCTTTCCGCCAGGACGGCGGGCAATTCCGTGTTGCCATGAGGTGCCTTCTCTCGCATGGTAAGCTTGTCGCAGGGCTCCCGAAAATCGGGCGACCGTAACACGAAAACTCCCGACGCCGGGCGACGGCGGCCCTTCTTGATTAATAACGAACGCTTACGCGATCCACTAAACTTTGAATCAAATCAGCCTCCTGCCAGCGTCTAGCGGGGCGGACCGGCGCGCCCTCGGCAACCCGTATTGAGCCGGATATCCTTGCCTTTCGCCGACTAGCCCCTGATCGCGGTCAGCTATCACCTCGACCGATCGGGGCAAAATCCTGCAACGCACCGGCATAGGCCTTCGCAACCGGAGACGCATAAGCGCCGCGCTTGCTGGTCGAAAGTCCGAGCGCGACGAGCGCTTCCGCCTGTTTCACAGCAGCGCCCACACCTTCAATCACAGGCAGCTTGAAACGCTGCCGGTAGTTGACGGCAAGATTGGCCATGCCGGCGCAGCCGAGCACGATCGCCTCGGCGCGATCCTCGGCAATGGCACGCGCAATCTCGGCGCTGAGCCTCTCTTCCGCACCGGACGTCGGATCTTCCAGCGCGAGGACGGGAATATCTGCCGCACGGACGCGCGTGCGTTCGGCCATGCCGTAGCGACGCACCAGCGCCTCGATCGGCACGAGCGCGCGTTCCATCGTCGTCACCACCGAGATGCGCTGCGCCACGAGGGCCGCCATGGCGAGGGCCGCCTCGCAGATGCCGACCACCGGGATCGCCGCCATGGCGCGCGCCGCGTCGAGCCCGGTGTCGTCGAAGCAGGCGATCACCGCGACATTGGCGCCACTACGCTCGCCCTGCGCGATCTCCTTGAGAAGCCCGGGCACCGCAAGCGCCTCGTCATAATAGCCTTCGATCGACACAGGCCCCATCTTCGATGTGACGGCAATGATGTCGCTCTCCGGCCCAGCTGCCGCACGCGCCGCCGCAGCGATCGTCCCGGTCATACTGGTCGTAGTGTTCGGATTGACGACGAGAATGCGCATGGAGCGTGATCGATCAGCCACGGGCACGCCGCCGGCCGACGAAAAGGATCACCGCCAGGGTCGCGGTGATGACGAGGAGCGAAAACACGGTGGTGACGGTGCCGAGCGCATAAAGCACTGGCGTCGTCACATTGGTCGTCATGCCGTAGATCTCGAGCGGCAGCGTGTTGAAGGTACCTGCCGTCATCAGGCTGCGCGCAAACTCGTCATAGGAAAGAGTGAAGCCGAATAGGCCGACACCGATCAGGCTAGGCAAAATCATCGGCAGAACGACATGCCGGAAGGTCTGCCATGAGTCGGCGCCGAGGTCGCGCGCCGCCTCTTCGTATTCCGGCGGGAAGCGGTTGAAGACCGCGAACATGATGAGCACGCCGAAAGGCAGCGTCCAGGTCAGGTGTGCGCCGAGAGCCGATGTGTACCATCGCGGCTGCCAGCCGACACGCTGGAAGACGACCCCGATGCCGAGGCTGATGACGATCGACGGTATGACCAGGCTCGCCACCGAGAGGTAGAACAGTGCCGATGCGCCCCGGAACTTCCGGCGGAACGCTAGTCCGGCAAGCAGCGACACCGCGACGGTGACGGCCATCACCATGAGGCCCAGGGCAAGCGAGCGCCGGAAGCTGCCGCCGAAATCGCCCACCGCCTGGGTTTCGAAGAGATTGGCGAACCAGTGGAACGACAGGCCGTTGAGCGGAAAAGTGAGGCCGCCATTCTCGCCCTGGAAGGACAGGATCAGGATCGCCGACAGCGGTCCGTAGAGAAACAGCACGAAGATGATGAAGGACGCGGCGAGCACATAGAATTCGATACCGCGGGGTTCCCGGTTCATGGCTCACAGCTCCTTGCGGATATCGACGAAGCGCAGAATTCCCGCGACCATAAGGAGAACCAGGGCGAGCAGCACGACGGCATTGGCTGCGGCGGCCGGATATTGCAGGAGCGACATCTGGTTCTTCATCATGAGCGCCACCGAGGCGCTCTGGCCGCCGGACATTACCTGCACCGTCGAGAAATCGGCCATCACCAGGGTGACGACGAAGATGCTGCCGATCGCCATGCCGGGCTTGGCGAGCGGAATGACGACGTTCCACAGCACCTGCCAGCCGGAGGCGCCAGCATCACGTGCTGCCTCGATCAGCGAGCGGTCGATGCGCATCAGCGTGTTGAAGATCGGCGTCACCATGAACAACGTGTAGAGATGCACCATGGCGAGCACGACCGCGAAATCGGAATAGAGCAGCCACTCGATCGGGGCCGGCACGATGCCGAGCTGCACCAGCGTGGAGTTGACGAGCCCATTGCGCCCGAGCACCGGAATCCACGAGATCATGCGGATGATGTTGGAGGTGAGAAAGGGCACGGTGCAGATCAGGAACAGCGCCATCTGCATCGCGGCCGTACGGACATGAAAGGCGAGAAAATATGCCATCCAGAAGCCGATGGCGAGGGTGAGCGCCCAGACGATCGCGGCGAATTTCAGCGTATTGAGACAGGTCTTCCAGGTCACCCATGAACCGAGAGTGTCGGTATAATTGGTGAGGAGAAAGTCTGGATACATCGCCGCGAAATCGTAGTCCCAGAAGCTGACTACCGCGATCATCAGTATCGGCAACAGCAGGAAGCCGCCAAGGATGAGCGCCAGCGGACTCGCCTGCAGATAGGGTGCGAAACGCGACAAGGCGGATGGCCGGCTCCGCGCCACGGCGGCGGAAGCGGTCGATACGGATTGCTCCATCGCGAGGGTCATAGGGGGCTTTCGTTGAGGCGGTGCGCGGCGACAGCCGCCGCGCCCCCGCTGTTTGCCGTGATGCTATGCCGCGATGAACTCGTTCCAGCGCTTCACCATGTAGCGATCCTCGTCCATGACGGAATTCCAGCACGCGACCTTGCCCATGCGCTCTTCGAACGAGCCGCCGTCGCGGACGGCGCCCGCCTTTTCCATGACCTTGCCGTCCGGCGACAGGATATCGCCCTTGGCCGGTTTGCCCTCGACCCAGAAGCCCCACTCGTCTTCTGACATGAACTTCCTGGCGGTATCCATCGCCGCCGAATAGTAACCCTGGCGATTGAGATAGGCGCCGACCCAGCCGGAAAGATACCAGTTGATATACTCATAAGCGGCATCGAGCTTGGCGCCCTCCAGATGCGCGGCGAGACCAAGGCCGCCGCCCCAGGCGCGATAGCCTTCCTTGAGCGGCTGGTATTTGCACGGAATGCCTTTTGAGCGCACCGCCGCGACCGCCGGCGACCACATCGACTGGATGATGACCTCGCCCGAAGCCATCAGGTTGACGCTTTCATCGAAGCTCTTCCAGAAGGCGCGGAACTGCCCGCCCTGCTTGGCCTTGATCAGGAAATCGATCGTCTTGTCGATCTCTTCCTTCGTCATGTTGCCCTTGTCGGCATATTTGATGTTGCCCGTCGCCTCCATGATCATGGCGGCGTCCATGATGCCGATCGAGGGGATGTTGAGGATGGAGGTCTTGCCCTTGAAGGCCGGATCCATGATATCGGCCCAGGTGGTGATGTCACGGCCGACGAGATCAGGCCTGATGCCGAGCGTGTCGGCATTGTAGATGGTCGGAACCATGGTCATCCAGCCGGTCGGCTCCTTGGCGAAGGTCTTCGAATCCTGCGCCTCGACGAAGCCGACGGTATGCGGTGCCGTGCCTTGCGCGATCACGCTGTCGGGCGTGAGCTTTCCGGTGACGAACAGCGGCACGATCTTGTCGAAATATTTGAGCTTCTTGACGTCCATCGGCTGCATGACGCCGGCCGGGAAAACCTTCTTGGCAATCCAGTATTCGATGTCGGCGATGTCGTAGGAGTCGGGCTGAGTGACGGCCCGCTGAGCCGCGGCATCGGAGTCGGTCGCCGTCATTTCGAGCGTAATGCCGAGATCGGCTTTGCACTTCTCGGCGATGGCATTGAGGTTCGACACACCGGTGCCGAACTGGCGCAAGGTGATCGCTGTCTGCGCCCAGATTGCCGGGAAGCCCGTGATGACCGAGCTCGCCGCTGCACCGACTGCGGCGGCGCCCGTTTTCAAGGCCGCACGCCGCGAAAGTCCCTTCTTGTTTTTCTGAGTATCCGTCATTGTCTTTCCTCCTGTGTTTCCCTTGTGGCTCATGAATCGAGGCGACCAAGAATGATCGCGTCCTCCTCGTTCCATGAGAGCGGCACGGCATCGCCGGCCGTGACTGGCCGGGCGAAGAACGTGGTGTCATCGGCGATCGCGGTGAGTTCCTCGATGCCGGCACCATTGACGGTGAGCTTCACGGTCGCCCCCCGATATTCGACATTGGTAACAAGGCCGGTGAAGCCAAGACCCTTGCCGGGCTCCTTGCCGATGCGGACACGGTCGGTTCGCACCGCGATGTCGATATGTTCGCCCGGCACGCGATCGGCACCCGGTGCCTGGAATTGGCCGCCGCCCGGCACCTCGAGCGTGACGGCGCGGTGGCGGCAATCGATCACGCGACCGGAAATGACATTGTGATCGCCCATGAACCGGGCGACGAAGGCCGTTGCCGGACGCTCGAAGACCGTGCGCGGTGCCGCCGCCTGCTCGATACGGCCGTCATTCATCACGACGATCAGGTCGGCCAGCGCCATGGCCTCCTCCTGGCTGTGGGTGACATGGACAAAGGTGATGCCGAGCGATGCCTGCAGCTTCTTCAATTCGGCGCGCATCCTGATCTTGAGGAAGGGATCGAGTGCCGACAGCGGCTCGTCGAGCAGCAGCGCTTCGGGATCGGTGATGAGCGCACGCGCCAGCGCGACACGCTGCTGCTGGCCGCCGGAGAGTTGGGCCGGGCGGCGTGATGCATAGGCTTCCATCTGCATGAGCTTGAGCAGATCGAGTGCCTTGCCGCGCCGCTCGTCCCTGGCGACACCCTTCATCTTGAGGCTGAAGGCGACATTGTCGATGAGATCGAGATGCGGAAACAGCGCATAAGACTGGAACATCATCGCCGTGCCGCGCCTGGCGGCCGGCAGGTCGGTTATCACCGCATTGCCGAGCCTTATGTCGCCCGACGAAATGCGCTCGTGCCCGGCAATCATTCTGAGCGTCGACGTCTTACCGCAGCCCGAGGGCCCGAGCAGGCAGCAATAAGTGCCGGCCGGTATCTTCAAGGTCATCGCATGCACCGCGGTGGTCGCGCCGTAGACCTTCGAGACCGAGACGAGATCGATTGCGGCAGCCTTGGACATTCTGTCTCCCTTGGAAGTTCAGAATGCATTGCACCATGCGTGCCAGATGCTGGGCTCTCTAAGAGACTGAATTAGCGAGAAAATCGCGAAGCGAATAAAACCGTTATCTGTGCGCTGCACAAATATTATGCAATTGCGCCCAAAAACAGGTGAAATCGTATGCAATATTATGGCGAATTGTTTTCACAATCGGATTGCGCTAGTAGGAATACGAAGCCCACGGATTTGCGGAAATGAACCTCCAGACTCCCTTTGCGCTGCCGGATAGCGAGGCTGACGACCGCGCGCAGTTGATCCGTGATCGGCTGCGCGATGCGATCGTCGACCGTCGGCTGGGACCTGGCACAAAGCTGTCGGAAGGCGAAGTCGGCGCGATCTTCAATGTCAGCCGTACGGTCGTGCGTGCCGCTTTGCAGATGCTGTCCTTCGAGGGTCTGGTTCGCAGCGAACGCAATCGCGGCGCTTTCGTTGCCAACCCCACCATCGAGGAGGCGCGGCAGGTCTTTGCCTCACGGCGCCTGATCGAGCCGGGCCTCGTGGCAGCGGCCTGCGAGCGCGTCACTGTTTCCGACATATCGGCTTTCCGCAATCAGCTCGAAAAGGAAGCAGGCTTTCTCTCTCAGCGCGGTCCAAGCGCCCGGCGTTCGGAGATCAAGGCGTCGGGCGATTTTCATCTGCTGCTCGCGGCCGCTGCCGGCAACGCCATCCTGCAGCGCTTCATGGAAGAGCTCGTGGCGCGTTCGTCATTGGTGATTGCGCTTTATGGCCGCTCGGGTGTCTCGAGCTGCGGTCATTCCGAACACATGGCCATCGTCGACGCGCTGGAGCGCCGCGACGTGCCGACAGGGCAAGAGCTGATCATCCATCATATCGGCCATATCGAAGCCGATCTCGATTTGCGCACCACCGACGGCCTGGCACTCAAGGACGCGCTTGGAATCTAGATTGTGGCTGGGGCCGTCACGCCGCCGACAGCCCGCTCGCCGGCTCTTCCGTCGCCAGCGCCACCTCCAGCGTCACGCTGTTGTGGCGGCAGATATCGACGATCGTCTCGGGCGGCGGCTGGTCGGTGACGAAAGTGTCGATCTGGCTCAGATGCCCGATCCGCACCGGCGCCGAGCGGGTGAATTTCATCGCATCCGACACCAATATGGTGCGCCGGGCATTGGCGATGATCGCCTGCGCCGCGCGCACCTCGCGATAGTCGAAATCGAGCAGCGCGCCGTCGTCGTCGATGGCCGACACGCCGATAACCGCATAATCGACCTTGAACTGCTTGATGAAGTCGACCGCCGCTTCACCGACAATGCCGCCGTCGGAACGCCGGACCATGCCGCCGATGACGATCACATCGACGCCGGCGCAAGGGGTGAGCGTCGTGGCCACATGGATGTTATTGGTGATGACGAGGAGCCCTTCATGCTTGGTGAGGGCGCGCGCCACTTCCTCGGTGGTGGTGCCGATATTGATGAAGAGCGAGCAGTTGTTGGGGATGAGCCCCGCCGCCCTTTCGCCGATGCGCTGCTTCTCGTATTCGGCCAGCAGGCGGCGTGCTTCATAGGCGACATTCTCGACGCCGGACGACAGCAGCGCCCCGCCATGGGTGCGGGTGAGAAGCCGCTGCTCGCACAGGTCGTTGAGGTCCTTGCGGATGGTCTGCGGCGTGACATTGAAGCGCTCGGACAGGCCGTCGACTGTCACCTTGCCGCTCTGGCGGGCGATGACGAGGATCTCATGCTGGCGGAAATTGAGCGATGTCATAGGGCTTGAGTTTAGAGCGCGCCTGCCCCTATGAAAAGACTGTTAAGGAGGCCTCCATGAGCAAAGCCGATCTGCCGGCAAACCTGGTCATCGTCAACCATCCGCTGGTGCTGCACAAGCTGACCCTGATGCGCGACAAGCACACGCCCTCGGCCGTGTTCCGCCAGCTCCTGCGCGAGATCAGCCTGCTGCTCGCCTATGAGGTGGCGCGCGACCTGCCGATGACCACCCAGACCATCGAGACGCCGCTCGCCGAGATGGAGGCGCCGATCCTCAAGGGCAAGAAGCTCGTCATCGTCTCGATCCTCAGGGCCGGCAATGGCCTGCTCGAAGGCATGCTCGATCTCATGCCCTCGGCGCGCGTCGGCCATATCGGCATCTACCGCAATCCGGAGACCTTGCAGCCGGTCGAATATTACATGAAAGTGCCCGAGGACATCGCCGAGCGCCGGGTCATCGTGGTCGACCCCATGCTCGCCACCGGCAATTCGGTCTCCGCCGCCATCCATCGCCTGAAGGACAAGGGAGCGAAGGACATCAAGCTCGTCTGCCTGCTGTCGGCGCCGGAAGGCATCAGGCATGTGAATGCCGATCATCCCGATGTGCAGATCTTCACCGCCGCCGTCGACCGCAAGCTCAACAGCCACGGCTATATCGTGCCGGGCCTCGGCGATGCGGGCGACCGCATGTTCGGGACCAAATAGCATCAGCCCGAAAAGTTGCAGACTTTTCGGATAAGCTGATGCGCAAGAAGAGCTGGGCCTCGCTGGTCCGGACCCTGCGTCAGTTAGGGCTTCATTAGCCATGTGGCCTGCTTTTTGGCGCCGCCAATATTTAAGCAGGAATTGGCAGGCAGAATCGGCGCCCAAGAAGAACAAGCAGGATATGGCGCCGCTCATGCAGACCCAGATCAAATGCACCGACGGATCGCGTCCGCGCATCCTCTTCGCGGAGGATTCGGACACTGTCCGCCAGGTGACCGCCGCCTTGCTGCGGCGCATGGGCTGCGATGTCGATGCCGTCGAGCATGGCGAGGAGGCGCTGCATTTCGCCCGCCGCCAGCCTTATGACCTGGTGCTGCTCGATATCGAGATGCCGGTGATGGACGGCATGATCGCCGCCCGCGAGATCCGCGCCTTGGGCGGCTGCGCCGCGCGCACGCCCTTGATGGCGCTCTCGGCCTATCTCGCCGACTGGCACAAGGGCGGCCATTGGCATGAGTGCTTCGACATGGCGCTGCCCAAGCCCGCCGGGCGTAGCGAATTGCAGCTCGCGATCCAGAAAATCCTGCGCTAGAGCAAATCCCGCCAAAGTTGCTCGACTTTGGCGACAAGGATTTGCTCAGCTTGTTAATTTGGCGCGAATCCTTTCCGGCGAAGTGATTTCACTTCGCCGGGATGCGCGCTAAAACAAAAGAGCGCCGCAGATGCAGCGCTCCATTCAGCGGTCCTTAAGGATATTCGCAAACAATCGTCGTTGGCAGGCAGCTGTCGCTCAATCCTCGTTGTTGGTCCGGGTGACCAGATGATTCTCGAGGGAATTGAGCATGTGGAGGAACTCCGCGAGCTCCGGGCTCACCCGCACCGGCCGCATGGCCTGCCCTTGATAGGGCTCCGTACGGTCTGACACCTCGACGCTACGCATGACACCTTCTCCTTCGTTTTCTTTGCTCATAACACGCTGAATCTAAGAATTACCTAAGACCGATACTTACGACGCACAGCGTGACTCCCATCCGAATGGCCGGTTCATCTGGCGTTCATGTTGCAAAGATGGGAGGCGAGACGGGCGCTCGCGCGGCTGAAGCCGGGCCATTTCATGGCGGCCCGAAAAAACAATCAATCGTGATGAAATTGCCACAGGGTCCTGTGCGTATACTCCTCGTGCCAGCCAACACCACATGGGGAGAAATCATGGTGAAGCCAGCTAACATGTCGAGGATCGTGCCTGCCCTAGCGGTTCTTCTTGGACTTGGAACCGCCACCGCCCTGGCCGGACCGATCGAGGATCGCCAGGCCGGCATGAAGCAGGTCGGCAAGGCCATGGGCGCCTTTGCCGGGATCGCCAAGGGCGAAGCCGCTTATGATGCGGCGGTGGTCAAGACCAATGCCGATTCGATGCTCGAAGGCTTCAAGAACGCTTTCGCCAATTTCACCCCCGGCAGCGAGATGGGACCGCCCGAGACCTATGCCAAGGCTGAGATCTGGAGCGATCCGGCTGGCTTCAAGGCCGCCGAGGATGCCGCTTTGAAAGCCGTCGATGCCATGGCCGCCACCACCGATGAGGCCGGCTTCAAGACAGCGCTTGGCGGATTGGGCGAAGCCTGCAAGGGTTGCCACACCAAATTCCGCCGTCCCAAGGAATAAGACCGTCTGAAAAACCGGATCGTCACGAGATCGCGACTGCTCGGCCTCGCAGGACTTGTCCTGCTGGGCGGAGCAGTCTTTTGGCTTTTGAGCGCGCCCCGGCCTTTGGGCCCCGAAGCCCTTCCGCAGCATCAGGCCAATATCGAGAACGGCAAGCTGCTCTACACGATCGGCGGTTGCATCAACTGCCACAAGCCGGACCCTGCCAATGCCACGGCCGATGCGAGCCTGCCATCGGGTGGCGCCCCCCTCAAGACGCCGATCGGCGTCTTCTATCCGCCCAATCTCACGCCTGATGCCGAGACCGGCCTCGGCAAGGCGAGCGATCTCGATTTCGTCAATGCCCTGCAACGCGGCATCTCGCGCTCAGGCACGCATGACATTCCGGCCTTCCCCTACACATCCTATGCCGCCATGCGCCCTGAGGATGTGCTCGACATCCGCAATTATCTGATGACGCTGCAACCGGTGAAGGCCGAAAATAAACCGGCCGATATTCCGCTCCCCTTCTTCCTGCGCCGCGGCATCGGCCTGTGGAAATATATCGGCTTCTCCGACGCCAGATGGCAGCCTGATCCGGCGCAGTCAGCGAGCTGGAACCGCGGCTCCTATCTGGTCAACGGTCCGGGCCATTGCGGCGAGTGCCACACGCCGCGCAACATCTTCATGGTGCGCGACGATGCCCGCGCTTTTGCCGGCGGTCCGCATCCCGAAGGTGACGGCAAGGTTCCGTCATTGCGCGGCCTGGTCGAGCGCCAGCGCTACAAGGATGCCAAGGATCTGGTCTCGGCCATGCAGTTCGGCGAGACGCTGGGCTACGACAAGCTCTCATCGGGCGGCATGGGCGCCGTCCAGACCAACCTGTCGAAACTGCCGGAAGCCGATGTCCAGGCGATCGCCGAATATCTGATCAGCCTGAAGTAGCAGGGCTACCCGGCTTTCTTCTCTTTCTTGCCGTAATAGTAGTTCGCCTTCCTGCCATAGATCAGCCCGCGCAGGACGCGGCGCGCTCCTTCCGACTTGCGCAAGGGATCGACGACGGCACGCATCGCATCATGGGCTGCGACCTTGAGACCGTCCATCGCCGGCGACACGCCCGGCGGCTTCTGGGCCATGCCGAAATGCCTGAGCGTGCCGTTCATCAGCCTGATCTTGTTGAGCCGGTTCACCTCCGGCGTCTTCCAGGTCATCGCCATCGATACCGAATAGCGCCCGCCGGTCTTCACCCAATGCGGCCACAGATAGGGCAGGTGTACCGCATCACCCTCCTTCATCGAGAAGACCTGGGCGCGCCCCTCATAGGATGGATCATAATGCTGGTTGCGGTGCTTCGAGGGCGATATCTCCATCGCCTCCTCCGATACCAGCGTGCGGTCGCCATTCTCGAAGATATGCACGAACTTGTCGCCCCTGATCTGGATCAGGATATTCTCTTCGGCATCGACATGGAACGGCGTCGTCGAATTGGCCGATGACACGAAGATATAGCCCTGGAGATCGCTGTAGTCCTGGGCTTTCTTGCCGGCGGCCGCCTGCGCCGCATCGACGAAGGTCTTCAGGATCGCCGCATAGTCGGGATCATGTTCGACGCCCTTGATCACCATCCAGGCATTGGCCTCCTCGATGCGCCGGATCACTTCGGCGGGCGGCATGTCGATCGAGGGGATGTCTTCCGGTCTCTGGCCCGGCAGCACCTTGCCCGAATTATACTCGATGCGATCGCGCGGCATCGACTGGGCGAGCTTGACAAGGCGCTCGAGCGCGAACAGCGGATGATCGCTCAGGCCATGCTTGAGCGCGAAGGGCGCCTTCAGGAATTTCTCGCGCGCCACATCGGCGTCGATGGTGACGATGCTCATGATTTCTGCCTCCTCATTATCCTGTAATAGAGCGTCTTGGCGGTCTCGCGCGCGCCGCGCCGGCCGCGCTCGGCAGCATGCGCCAGGCGGAAGGCCGTCGACGAAAGTCCGGGCGCCTGGATCAGCGCGTCGCAGAGCGCCACGCGGTCGCGCCAGATATTGTTGATCATCGGATGGTTGGGGATGGCGCAGGAATCGACCAGTGCCAGGCGCTCCTTGTCGATCAGCGTCTCGGTCGCATCGAGGACCAGCTGCACACCGGGCGAGTAGCGCGCGAAGGCCTCGTCATAGGCGATCTTGCCGAGCCAGCCTTGCGCCCCTTTGACCAATCCTGACATTATGGCGATCGGCTTGCCGTTGAACACGATCTTCCAGAACCGGAGGCTGCCCTCGGCGGCGAGAAGATGCAGTGCGGCGCGGAATGCGGTTGCCATGGCGGCATCATCAGCAAGAGCCGTGCCGCGCCGGCCCTTCCAGCCTTGGGCTTCCAGTGCCATCAGCTCGTCGACCCAGGGATCGAGAGGATCGCCAGCCGCCCAGCTGATGCTCTGAAGCTCGCCCTCCTCGGCGAGCCTCGCCCGGAGACGCCGATATTCCTTGCGCCTCTTGCGCTCGAAATTGCCGGTGAACCACTCTTCGAAGCTGCCTTTCGGCGCAAGGCCGGCGCGCTCCCAGCGCTCCAGCACCTCGATCGCGCCACCCGCCCTGGCAAGGGCATGGCTCAACATGTCCCAAAATGGGCCAGAGGCGGGTATGGCGCCGAGCAGGACAGGCCGTCCGCGCTGGGCTTCGAGGAAAGCGGCGATTACCGCCGGGGCTTCCTCCTGGTCGATCAGCGGCGTGCCGAGGAAGCTCAAGGGCGAGGCCCATGATCGCTTCAAGGCCCCGCCGGCCTTCATGGCGAAGACACCGCACAGCTGGTCCTGGCGCCAGACGGTCAGGAGTTCCGCAGGACGTGACGCATAAGCCTGGAGCGCCGGCATGAGCCAGCTTGCCAGGCAGGAGCCGGCCGGCACGAAGGATCGCTCCCCCAGAGCCTGCCAAGCTTCGGAAATCTCGGCCATTTCGGCAAGCGAGGTGAGCGTCCGGGTGGTGAGCCGGCTGGTGACGGCGATGTTCATGGCGCCTGCCACGAGGTGGTGTCGCCGGAAGCGGGGCCGGCCGGGAAATAACGCCGTGTCAGCAGGATGGTGGCGATCGCCTCGAAGGCGAAGGCGCAAGCTATGGCGATGGCGGCACCCTCGATGCCGAAGCGCGGTATGAGCGCCAGCCCGAGGCCGCCATTGATGAGAAGTGTCGCCAACAAGATCATCGCTGCTTTGTCCTGATGTCCGCAGACGGCTAGCAAGTTCTGCGCCGGTCCGGCGGCAGCGCGCGCCAGGAGACCGAGCGCCAGAATGACCATCACCGGATAGGCGGCGACGAAATCGGGCCCGAACAGCCACAGAAGCGGCTTGCCGATCAGCAGCAGGAAAGCGGCGCCCAGCGCCGACGGCCAGAAACACCATTTCTGCATCTTCCCCAGGAACCGGCGAACCTCGCTTGTCTCGCCGCGTGCATGCAGGGCAGCGAATCTGGGCATCGCCACAGCGCTGATCGAGAAATGCACGAAGGCGATCAGCGAGATCGTCTTGAGCGCGGCGAAATAGATGCCGATCTGATCCGGCGTGATGCGCAGGTATTCGAGCAGCAACATGTCGAGATTGAGGATGAAGAGCGTGAAGCCGTCGATCATGAGGAGCGGCAGCGAGGTGCGCACCCAGTGGCGTGGCGCATAAGCGGGCGTGGCATGGGCAAGACTGGCGGCGAAGCGCCGGCGTTGCGCCAGATATTGCACGAGCGCGGTCAGCCAGCAGGCGGCAGCGAGCGCCAGCGCCGCGGTGGCGGCATCGGGTGGACGCGCCACCGCGTAGAAGATGCCGATGAACAGGAACAGGAAGATCGGCCGCACTATATAAGGCGGGATGAGGGCGAGATCGATCCAGCCCTGGGCGCGCCCGACACCATCCTGGAAGTCGGTAAGGCCATAGGCCGGGAGGCTGATCAGCGCCAGGCTGAGCGGCAGCACATAGACGGGATCGAGCACTGAGCTCCAGCCGGTGATGATGGCGAGGGCAATGAGCGCGGTGACGATACCCAATCCCAGCGTGATCGCGCGACCGGTCTTGAGGAAGCCGTGGAACAATTCCCATTTGCCCTGCTCGCGATATTCGGGAAGGAAGCGGATCACCGATGTGGCAAAGCCCGCCGAGACCAGCGAGCCCAGCACCAGGACCCATACCCAGCTGTAGGAGAACACGCCGAATTCGAAGGCGCCCATCCAGCGCGCCAGCAGGATCTGGCTCAGGAAAGCGAGAAAGGCCGAAGCGATGCGGATGGCGAAAGCGGTGATGGCGCCGCGGCCTGAGCGTGCGCCTTCGCCGCTGCCGGTCAGCAGCGTTTCGGCCGGCTGCCGCAATCCTTGCGGCATGAGTTTCAATAGTCGGTTCATAGCGCCCAATCGCCGCAAGGGCCGGGGCGCACGCTTCCATGGCTCAGACCCGGGCGCAAGGTAAGGGCGAATGCCTAAGCTTCCCTTTGGCGGGATGGTTAATGCCTGACCCCTGGCCTCGCCGGAAGCGGCAGTGTCCCAAAAGGCTAAGGCCGGCGACGATGCGCCGGCCCCCGCTTTGAACGAATTCCCCTCAGAACCCGTTCCAGAGTTCCGTGGGGTGGCTTAGAAGTCGCTCTTGGGCTCGAGGATCTGGCGGCCTTTATACATGCCGGTCTTGAGGTCGACATGATGCGGGCGGCGCAGCTCACCGGACTTCTTGTCCTCGATCCAGGTGACGGTCTGAAGCTTGTGGCCCGAGCGGCGCATGCCGATGCGGCTGCGGGACATTTTCTTGCGTGGAACGGCCATCGAAATCTCCATCAAACAAAAGGCGCCGCCCGGCCGGGCCGGGGCGCCGAAAGATCGGGGGCTTATAGCGGCCCTTTGAGCCTAAGGCAAGTCACATAGGGGCCCATTATGTTCATCCGGGCCATGATGCGCCCGGCGATCCGGCTGACCCTTTTTGACGGCTTTCCGGCGTTCCGCTTGATCGGGTTGGGCAGGACGGCCGCCAGGAGGGCCGCCTCACGCTTGGTCAACTTGGCGGCCGGCTTCCTGAAATGATGCCGGGCGGCGGCTTCCGCCCCATAGACGCCTGGCGCCCATTCCACGATATTGAGATAGACCTCGATCATCCGGCGCTTGGTCCAGACGAGGTCCATCCAGTAGGCGAGCGGCAATTCCAGCACCTTGCGGATCGGATTGCGGCCGTCCCAGAGGAACAGATTCTTGGCGGTCTGCATGGGGATGGTGCTGGCGCCGCGGATCGGCCCTTCCCCGTCGCCATCGGTCACCTCATCGATCACATCGCCGAATTCGATCCAGTCGACGCCGTTATGCGAGCAGAACCGGGCATCTTCCGAGGAGATGACGGCGACCGGCAGATAGGGCGAGATGTTGTTGAGGCTCACCCAGTCATAGGCGAGGCCATTGCCGCCGATGAGCCGGGCGATCATCACATTGGACGCGGGCGGCGGCACAAACGCGTAGACGAAGGTCATGAGCACCGGCCATAGCGCCACGATCACCGCGACGGTCGCGAGCCGGCGCGGCCAGGGATCGTAGCGTTTGAGGAAGCCGGATCTGAACCAGGTCTTGCGCGCCACCGGCAGGGTCTCGTCATCCGTCAAAGCAGGGTCGCGACTTGCTCCCCGCCTTAGAAGTGCGCGCCGCCTGACCCCGATATCAGTCATGGCCGGATGGCGCAAATCCGGAAATACGCGCGGCGCGATCGGCCGATCCCATAGGTTGAGTTTCCTCACGTCTCTCAGTAGAGCTTTGCCGAACCTAGCACAGGATCCGGGCCTTGGAGTCAACCCCGCATCACATCTTCGAGCGCCAACTCACCGGCTTCGCCCAGCGCATCGAAGCCTATCTCGACCAGCTGCTGCCGGAAGGCGCCGCCAGGGCCCCCCGTCTCGTCGCGGCGATGCGCTATGCCCTGCTGGCGCCCGGCAAGCGGATCAGGCCCTTTTTCGTCGCCGAGAGCGCCCGTCTTTTCGGCGTGGCGGAACGCTCGGCGCTGCAGGCGGGGGCAGCGCTCGAATGCGTCCATTGCTATTCGCTCATCCACGACGACCTGCCGGCCATGGATGACGACGACCTGCGCCGCGGCCGCCCGACGGTGCACCGGGCCTTCGATGAGGCGACTGCCATATTGGCAGGCGATGCGCTTCTGACCTTCGCCTTCGAGATCCTGGGATCGGCCGAGACGCATCGCGACGCCCAGGTGCGCGGCGAGCTCATCGCCGAGCTTGCGAGGGCTGCCGGCAAGGACGGCATGGCCGGCGGTCAGATGCTCGACCTTCAGGCGGAGAGCGAGAATGTCGCCGATCTCGGCCGCATCATCACCTTGCAGGCGATGAAGACCGGCGCCCTCTTCCGCTTCGCCTGCCAGGCCAGCGCGATACTCGGCCAGGCCGGCACAGCAGAGCGCGCCGCGCTGACAGTCTATGCCGAGCGGATAGGCCTCGCTTTCCAGATCGCCGACGACATCCTCGATGTGGAAGCATCGAGCGCCACGCTCGGCAAGGCGACCGGCAAGGACAAGGCCGCCGGCAAGGCGACCTTCGTCGATCTCCTGGGTCTCGACGGCGCCAGGGCCGAAGCGCAGAAGCTGGTGCGCGAAGCCAAGGACGCCATGCGTCTGTTCGGCGAGAAGGCCGCGGTCTTCAGCGCTGCCGCCGATTATGTGGTCGGCCGGCAGAAGTAGGCGCGCATGCGGCTTCCTGCTCCTTCTCCGCGCGACGCGCGGGGAAGGTGGCGCGCAGCGCCGGATGGGGTGGCGCAACCGACAAAACTCCCGGAATGTTGCGTGAGCGTGTTTTCGACACGGAGGCATCAGATGTGGAAGCCTTAAACACAGCTCGCGCGGCACCGCCCCCATCCGGCGCTACGCGCCACCTTCCCCCGCTTCGCGGAGGAAGGAGGAACTGTGTGAATCAGATCATCGGCAGGCTGCGCGGCCTCACCCCGAGCGGAAACGCTTCTTCCAGACGCGCAATGTCGTCTTTGCTCAGCTCGACATTCATCGCCTTGGCATTCTCCTCGACATGCATGAGGCGCGCTGCTTTCGGGATGGCGAAGACCGATGGATGACGGATGAGAAAGGCGAGCGCCACCTGATGCAGGCTTGCGCCATGCGCCTTGGCGATATCGGCGAGCACATAGCCGCCTTTGCTGTTGCGCGCCGGAAATCCTGAATGGCCGAAAGGACTGTAGGCGACGACAGCGATGTCATGCTGCCGGCACCAGGGAATGACGCCATGCTCGATGGCGCGCTCGCCCAGATGATAGAGCACCTGATTGCAGGCGATCTTGCCGCGCCCGGCGATCGCCATCGCCTCGGCGAGATCCTCCTCGTCGAAATTGCTGACACCCCAGGACAGGATCTTGCCTTCCTCTTTCAGGTCTTCGAAGGCCTCGATGGTTTCGCTGAGCTTGTACTGGCCGCGCCAGTGCAGCAGGTAGCAGTCGAGCCTGTCAGTCTTGAGCCGCTTAAGCGAAGCTTCCAGAGCGCGCCGCGTCCCCACCTTGGAAGCATTGCTGGGCAGCACTTTGGAGACGAGGAACACCTCATCGCGCCGGCCCGCAATGGCCTCGCCGACGATCGTCTCGGCCTGGCCCGATCCATACATCTCCGCCGTGTCGATATGGGTGAGGCCGTGATCGAGCCCGCCGCGCAGCGCCGCGACGGCGACCGCGCGTTCGGCATGCTCGATATACCAGGTGCCCTGGCCGATGACGGAAACATCGCGTCCGCTCGCGCCGAAGCGTCTTGCCTGCATCTTCGTCCCCTCCATCACGCGCGATTGTGGCCGCCTTCTATGTGGAGATAGGCCTTGTCGCCGACAAGCTCACCCATCACGTCATCGACTGAGGTCACCAGCATGTCGCAACGCTTGCGCAACTCGGAGTCGGGCTGCTCTCCCATGGCGCAGGCGATGGAAAGATTGCGCACGATGGCGAGGCATTGGACATAATGCTGGCGGTCGGAAAAGCTGAAGGGTCGGGTCATGGGGCGCTCCGCATCTTGAAGGTTTCGGGGGAAACGCCATTCTAGAACAAACAAAGAACAAAGTTCAATTATTTTTGCTGCCCGCCACCGATTTGTGAACAGGCCCCCAGCGCTCCTTAACGTAAGTCTCGACGATCGACTTGAACTGGTTGCCGATATCGGCGCCGCGCAAGGTGGTGACCTTCTTGCCATCGACATAGACCGGCGCCGAGGGCAACTCGCCGGTTCCCGGCAGCGAGATGCCGATATCGGCATGTTTCGATTCGCCCGGTCCGTTGACGATGCAGCCCATGACCGCCAGCGACAGCGTCTCGAAGCCCGGATAGTCGCGCCGCCAGTCGACCATGCGGTCGCGTACATAGGTCTGGATGTCCTGCGCCAGCTCCTGGAACACGGTGGACGTGGTGCGCCCGCAGCCCGGGCACGCAATGACCATCGGCGCGAAGGAGCGCAAGCCCATGGTCTGCAGGATCTCCTGCGCCACCGTCACTTCACGCGTGCGGTCGCCGCCGGGTTCCGGCGTCAGCGAGATACGGATCGTGTCGCCGATGCCTTCCTGCAGCAGCACTGAGAGCGCTGCCGTCGAGGCGACGATGCCTTTCGACCCCATGCCCGCCTCGGTGAGCCCCAGATGCAGCGCGTAGTCGCAGCGCTTGGCCAGCAGGCGATAGACGGCAATGAGGTCCTGCACTTCCGAGCATTTGGCCGAGATGATGATCTTGTCTGCCCCGAGCCCCAGCTCGCGCGCGCGCTCGGCCGACAGCACGCCGGAGCGCACCACCGTCTCATGCATCACCGCGCGCGCTTCGATGGGCGCGGAGGACTTCGCATTCTGGTCCATGAGCGAGGTCAGGAGCGCCTGGTCGAGCGAGCCCCAATTGACGCCGATGCGGATCGGCTTGTCGAAGCGCAATGCCGTCTCGATCATCATGCCGAAATTGCGGTCCTTCTTCTCCTTGAAGCCGACATTGCCGGGATTGATGCGGTATTTCGCCAGCGCTTCGGCGCAGGCCGGATACTGGCTGAGCAGCGTGTGGCCGTTATAGTGGAAATCGCCGACGATCGGCACATCGAGGCCCTTGGCGGCGACGCGGTCGCGGATATGGGGAACGGCGGCCGCCGCCTCCTCGCGATCGACGGTGATGCGCACGATCTCGGAACCGGCGCGATTGAGGGCGGCGATCTGCCGGGCCGTGCCCTCGATATCGGCCGTGTCGGTATTGGTCATCGACTGGACGACAATGGGCGCCCCGCCGCCGATCTGGACGGAGCCGGTCTTGACGCCAATGGAGGTTCTGCGCGGCAGGAGCATGGCGGTTAATTGGTCTTCGGCAGCGCCAGGGTCAAGACAAACAGCGTCGCAGCCATGAGCACGATCGAGGGACCGGAGGGCGAGTCGAGCTGCGCCGAAAGAACGAGCCCTGCCACCACCGCGGCCATGCCGATGAGGCTCGCGATCACCGCCATGCCTTCGGGCGAGCGCGCCATGCGCCGCGCCGCCGCAGCCGGGATGATGAGGAGTGCTGTGATGAGCAGGATGCCGACGATCTTCATGGCGACCGCGATCAGGAAGGCTATGAGGAGCACAAAGCCGATCTCGACGCGCTGCGCCTTGACGCCCTCGGCGGCGGCAAGCTCCTCATGCACCGTCAAGGCGAGGAGGTCGCGCCACAGAAAGGCGACGCCGGCCATCATCGCGACGCCGCCCAGCCACACCCATAATATATCGGTGATGGAAACGGTGAGGATGTCGCCGAACAGCAGGCTCATCAAATCGAAGCGCACCCAGGTGAGAAGGCTTGCCACCACGATGCCGGCGGCGAGCGCTCCATGCGAGAGGATGCCGAGCAGCGTGTCGGTGGCGAGCTCGCGCTGCGAGCGCAGCGCCAGGAGCGCGATGGCGAGCGCCACGGTCGTGGCGATGACGCCAAGCGTCAGATCGATGCCGAACAGGAGGCCGAGGCCGACGCCCAGCAGCGAGGCATGGGCGAGCGTCTCGCCGAAATAGGCCATGCGCCGCCAGACGATGAAGCAGCCGATGGGACCGGCTATGGCGGCGACGCCCAGCCCGGCAATGAGGGCGCGGACGAAGAAGGGTTCGGCGAGGATGGTCATAGTCATTCCCCTCCCCCTTGCGGGGAGGGGTTAGGGGTGGGGGTTATATCCGCCGCCGATCTGCGCGACGAAAACTGGAGATACCACCCGACCCCCACCCTTGATCCCTCCCCGCAAGGGGGAGGGAAATTATCAATGCTTGTGGTCATGATGCTTGTGATCGTGATCATGGGAATGGTCATGACTCTCGTGGTCATGATCGTGATGATGCGAATAGGCGGCGATCACGCGCGCCGCCTGCGCGCCGAACAGCTTCACGAATTCCGGATCGTGCCGCACCGTCTCGGGCCCGCCTTCGCAGCACACATGGCCGTTGAGGCAGATGACGCGATCGCTTTCCGCCATGACCATGTGGAGATCATGCGACACCATCAGGATACCGCAGCCATGCGTGCGGCGTATTTCCGAGATGAGCTCATAGAGCCGGGTCTCGCCGATGAAATCGACCGCCTGCACCGGCTCGTCGAGCACCAGGAGCTCGGGCTTGCGCAGAAGTGCCCGCGCCAGCAAGGCCCGCTGCAACTCGCCGCCCGACAGCGAGGCGACCCCGGCATCCTTCAGATGCGCGATGCCGGTCTCGGCCAGCGCCGCATCGATGTCGGCCGGCGCCGGCCGCAAGGTGAGGGCGAGCAGGCGCTTGACGTCGAGCGGCACATTGGGCGTCAGCGGAAAGCGCTGCGGCACATAGCCAATGCGCAAGTCCCGCTTGCGCGCAATGCGCCCAGCCGTCGGCTTCTCGAGGCCGAGCAGGACGCGCACCAGCGATGACTTGCCGGCGCCATTCGGCCCGATGAGGGTCACGATCTCGCCTGGCATCACATCGATGTCGACATGATCGAGGATGGTGCGATTGCCGAATTTGAGGGAAATGCCATGTCCTTCGATCAACGGCTCGCCATGCACCAGCGCATCCATGGGGTCAGGCGCTCCGGGCGCAATGGCTGCAATGGCCGGCGATCTCGACGACGGTGCGCTCGGGCCTGAAGCCCTGCGCGGTCGCCTGCCGGGCGAGGCTGGCAAAGGTATCCGGCACGTCGAGCTCGGCGACGATGCCGCAGCCTTCGCAGATGAGGAGTGCGGCGGGCTCGCCCTCATGCGCATGCGAGCAGGCGATGAAGGCGTTGCGGCTTTCGATCTTGTGGACGAGCCCATGGGCGAGCAGGAAATCGAGCGCCCGGTAGACGGTGATCGGCGCCGGCCGCGGCCCATTGGCGGCCATGCGCTCGATGATCTCATAGGCGCCGGCGGCCTGGTGGCTCTGCGCCACGCAATCGAGCACGTCCCGGCGCTGGGCGGTGAGCCGCGAGCCGCGCCGCTCGCAGATGCGCTCGGCCCGCTTCACCAGATCGGCGGTGCAATGGTCGTGATTGTGACGGGGATCGGGAAAGGACATGATTTGTTATATTATAACAGTTCCTCCGAATTTCAAACCTTGATGTCAGCTAACCAATGGCGAGCGGCTTCGACCACCTCCTCCGGCGTTTCGAGCGTCGGCAGATGCCCGCAATCGGCAATCTCGACATAGCGGGCATGGGGGATGAGCCCTGCCATGCGCAAGGCATCGGCTGCCGGCGAGAACTGGTCATGCACGCCCCATAAAAGCAGCGTCGGGCAGGCGATCCGGGCGAGGTCGTTCCAGCGGTCCGGCCGGACGGCAAGCGCATCCGACTGGCGCGCGATCTTCTCAGGATCGCCGCGCCGCGCCATGGCGAGGAAGATGTCGGCCGCTTCCGGCCCACGCTCGCCCGGCAGATGGGTGATAATCCTGTGGAACTGCTGATAGACCTCCTCGGCGCGGCCGTCGCGCAGTTTGGCGCTGCGCTCGGCCCCGGCTTGCGGGCTGGCGATGCCGCCAGGCCCTGCCCCGATGATCCACAGGCCCTTCACCCGCTCGGGCGCCGCCAACGCCACCTCGCGCGCCACATGGCCGCCGAAGGACGTGCCCATGATGATGAAGTCGCCCTCGACCTCGCTCAGCACTTTCTCGGCGCAGCGGGCGAGCGTCGTCTCACAGGGAATGATGATCCGTGGGCTGACGAGATCTGAGAGTGGCGCGGCGATGCCCGCATAGAGGCCTTCATCGCAGCACAGCGCCGGTATCATGACGAGCGTTCGCATGCCCTGCCCTAATCTCGCGCCGGATACAGGGAATTACAGGGAATTACAGGGAATTTTCGCGGAAAAATCGCTGTGCCGAGACTTATCAAGGGGTTAGCTGGCGAACAGCACTCGGAGCAGGGAATTTTCGGCATTTCGGACATCGCTGATCTATCTCTCCTCATCGTCAATTGTCGCGAGGCTCACACGCTTTGGCCCGCAACGGCAATAGGGCCTGGGCATGCCACGGGACCATAATCAGGCACGCATCCCGATCGCAGGCCGAAAGGGCGGCGGATCGTCTTCAGGCAAAGGTACCCGGTCATAGTGATCGAACTGCAAAAGGGCGCCAGCCATCCGATCGTCAGCGGACGATTGCGAGCCTGGCAGCATTGCCTTCGCGGCTCACCGAGAACCCTTCATAGCCATCGACCGTCAGCCGCACCGGCAGATCGTCCGCGGCTTGCGTGCCGGCGATCTGAACGACTTGAGCGCCGGCGGCGAGGCCCGCCTTCAGGCCCGCGCGCGTATCCTCGAAGACAAGGCAGCTTGTCGGCTCGACCCGCAGGCTCTGCGCGGCCCTAATATATCCTTCCGGGTCGGGCTTGCCGCGCGAGACATCGTCCGACGTGAGCAGCAGCGGCGGGACAGGCAGCCCGGCGGCCGCGATCCGTTTCAAGGCGAGAGCGCGATTGGCGGATGTCACGACCGCCCATCGCTCGGCCGGCAGCGCGCGCAGGAACGCACCAGCGCCCGGCACTTCTTCTATGCCGTCGAGATCCTCCAGCTCACGCTGGTCAAGCCACCGCACTTCATTGTCGAGATCCGCCGTCGCCGGGGCAAACCGGCCGACAGTATCGAGCGCCAGACGGCCATGCATGTAGGAGAGCACGTCGGCAGCGGGTGCGCCGATGCGCGCCGCCCAAGCGCTCCAGGCGCGCTCGGCTGCCGCAATGGAGGTGAGGATCGTTCCGTCCATGTCGAACAGGAACGCGTCGTAGCGGCCGAGTACCGTCGTCTCGTCCGGCTTCGTCAGTGAAATCCCCGTCATGCGATCTATTGCGGCAGCTCGATCTGCATCTTCACGTCACCGGCGGGCGCCGATGCCGCAATCTCGAATGCCCTGACACTGTCCTTGAACTCGAACCCTCTCGTGATCAGCGGCTTCACATTGATGGCGCCCGAGGCGATCATGCCGACGCAGCGCGGGAACACATGCGCATAGCGGAAGATGTTCTCGATGCGCGCCTCACGCACCATCGCAGCACCGGCATCATAGGCGATGGGCTCCGACTGCCCGCCGATGATCACCACGCAGCCGCCCGGACAGAGCGACTGGAATATCGTCGCGGCCGCCTTGGGGCTGCCGGTCGCTTCGAACACCACCTCGACGCCCCAGCCATCCGTCTCGCGGGAGATGCGGCGGACCGCATCTTCCTTCGTGACATTGATCGGAGTGACTGCTCCGAGTCCGGCCGCAATT
Organism: Taklimakanibacter lacteus; assembly: GCA_003576695.1. GTDB lineage: Bacteria > Pseudomonadota > Alphaproteobacteria > Rhizobiales > Aestuariivirgaceae > Taklimakanibacter > Taklimakanibacter lacteus. Next base: position 629,522 of record QOZQ01000001.1, on the reverse strand, counting down.
TCGAGCTTGGCGTCATCGAGATCCGTCACGAACACCCTGGCGCAGCCGGCCGCCAGAGCGGACAGGGCCGTCACCAGGCCGATCGGGCCGGCCCCCATCACCAGCGCCACGTCGCCCGGCTTGATCCTTGCTTTCGTCGCGGCATGCACGCCGACGGCGAGCGGCTCCACCATCGCGCCCTCGGCAAAGGACACATTGTCAGGGAGCTTGAAGGTGAAAGCTTCGGGATGAACACATGTCGGGCGCAGGATGCCATGCACCGGCGGCGTCGCCCAGAAGCGGACTGCCGGATCGATATTATACATGCCCATCCTGGTCGCCCGGCTGTGCGGATCCGGAATGCCGGGCTCCATGCACACACGATCGCCGGCCTTGAGGGTTTTGACCTCCTTGCCCGTTTCGATCACCGTGCCCGATGCCTCATGCCCCAGAATCATCGGCGCGTTCACGACAAACGGCCCGATCTTGCCATGCGTGTAGTAGTGGACATCCGAGCCGCAGATGCCCACCGTATGGAGCTTGATGCGAACATCGCGGGGGCCCAAGGGCTCTTCCTTCTCGATCGGATAATCGCGCAGCGAGAGTTCCAGCTTCTTTTCCAGTACGAGGGCGTCCATCCGCCTATCCTTTTTTCACGATAATGACTGCAAGAACCACCGATATCACGGTGGATATCCAAACCGAAAGCCCGAGCGGCTCGAGGAACCGCATCCAGAAGAGCGACAGGGCCACCCAGATCACCGCCGCGATGAACAGGCGGTCGAACCAGTTGGTTTCGATCGGCAGAAAGCCCGGTTGCCGCGTCTTGCTCTTGCGCTCTTCGCTCATGGGATCAGCCTTTCACCGCGCCGAAGGTCAGGCCCGCGACGATATGCTTCTGCACCAGGCTGAAGACGATCAAGGCCGGGATCAGCGTGAACACCGAAATCGCCGCCATGATCCCCCACGCCGTTCCCGTCGTGGTCACATATTCGGACAAGCCGGTGGTGAGCGTCCGCGCATTGAAGTTCGTCAGCGTCGCCGCCAGCAGATACTCATTCCAGGCAAAGACCCATGTCAGGATCAGCGTCACGGCGACGCCCGGACGCGCCAGCGGGAAGACGATGTCGGAAATGACCGTCCAGGGGCTCGCGCCATCGACATAGGCTGCTTCGTCGAGCTCCCTGGGAATGGCATCCAGGGTAGGACGCAAAGTCCAGATGGCAAAGGGCAGGTTGAAGGTGCAATAGACCAGGATCATGCCGATCCGTGAATCGGCGAGCTTGAAATCGCCGATCCGGTACACTTGTGTCAGGAGCAGGAAGAGCGGCAGCAGGAAAACCGCCGGTGGCGCCATGCGGTTGGTGATCGTCCAGAAGAAAATGCTCTCCTTTCCCGGCAAATCGAAGCGCGTCAGCGCATAGCACGCCAGGAATCCGAGCGTCGTCACCAGAACGGCGTTGCAGGACGAAATGATCAGCGAGTTGAGCATATATCCGCGCAATGTCGGATTGTTCAGAACGTCGATATAGTTCTGCCAGTAGACGTTCCTCAGCAGAAGTTCGGGCGTCGAAAACAGCTCGACGGCAGGCTTCACCGATATGACGAAGAGCCAGTAGATCGGGAAGAGCGTGACAAAGCTGATGGCAATCCAGAACAGGACGGAAAGCCAGGACCTGTGGCGCCTCATGAGCTTCATCAGCTTGACCCTTTCCTGGTGCGCGGCGCGATCAGGCTGACATAGAGAAGCCAGCAGATCACGATGGTCAGATAGAGGACGATGACCGACACGGCCGATCCGTAACCGTAGTTCGTTCGCGGAAAGACTTCCCTGAAGATGTGCACGCCCACATAGCGGGTGGCTGAGCCTGGCCCGCCGCCGGTGAGCATCAGCACCTCGTCGACGGTTCGCATGGCGTCCATCAACCGGATGAAGACGGTGGCGATCAGCGCGGGCCGGATCATCGGCAGGGTGAGATGCCAGAAGATCTGGCGCTTGTTGGCGCCATCGATCTGCGCCTGCTCGAAAGGCTCGGAAGGCAGCGATACGAGAGCCGCGATCAGCGTCAGGGTCACCAGCGGCGTCCAGTGCCAGATATCCATGATGACCGTGATTGCGAAGGCGGCCACGGCGCTGGTGCCGATATTCAGGTCGAAGCCGACCGTGTGCTTCAGCATATACGGAATGATGCCGATCGACGGCGTGGTCATCAATTTCCAGATCGAGCCGACGATGATCGGCGCCATGATCAGTGGCAGCGTGTGAATGGTGCGGAAGAAGGCCCGGCCGGGAAAGTCCTTCATGAAGGCCTGGGCCAGCAAATAGCCGATGATCACCTCGGAGACGACCGCGAAGAAGACGAAGGCCATGGTGACGCCGAGGGACGCGAGGAACTGCGCGTCGAAGACCAGCTTCCGGTAATTGGCGGCCCAGTTGAAGATCTTCGCAGGGTTCGCCGCGAAGGGATTCCATTCGTGGAAAGATACCCACACGACATAGAGAAATGGAAAAATGCCGAAGAGACCAAGGATCAGCAAGGTAGGGGCAAGCAGCAGCCAGCCCAGCTTCTTGGAATGCATGGCCTAATCCACCGATTGCGAGGACATGGATGATATCTCGCCGAATGAAGCCAGAAAAAACGGGCCGCCACGCAGGACGGCCCGCAGTGGGTCAGGGAGGAGACCCTTATTTGCGGTAGCCGAGCGTGGTCAGCTCTTCTTCCGCTTTCGCGGCCATAGCGTCAAGGCCTTCATCCGGTCCGATCTTGCCGGTCAGGATGTCGTAGAAGATCGGAGCGGTCGCTTCACGCACCTGAGCATGGAATGGATAGGGAGGAGCGCCAGCGAACAGCTTGCCCTTGTCCTTGAGCATCGTGTAGTACCCGCCGAGCTTGGCGTCCATTTCCTTGACCTTCGGGTCATCATAGGTCGCGGTGTTGGTGATGCGCGGTGCCGCGACAGCCCAGTCGGGCTGCACTTCGTTCTGGCCGATGAATTGGAGGAAGAGGAGAGCTGCTTCCTTGTTTTTCGAGGTTATCGGCAGACCGAAGGCGCCGCCGTCATAGTAGCCGATATAGCCCTTGCCGGCCTCCGCTTCTTCCAGCACGCCGGGTTCCAGCGGCGGCAGCGCGAAGCCGACCTTGCCCGTCACCTTCGACTTTGTCGCGTCGCTCTGGATCCAGGCACCGTTTTCGCCGTAGACGAGGCCTTGCGCGGCACGGCCGGCGGCAAAGGTGGTGCCGACTTCCGTCCAGGTGGACTGCGGCGATTCCGGTGGTGCGATATCGCGCAGATGCAGCCACCATTTTATCGCGGCCTTCGCCTTGTCGCCGTTCATCGTGCCGCCATTCGCAACGCTCGCGGCATAGTTCTTCGAGGCGTCGATGCCCCAGTTGTAGACGCCGAAAGTCGGCGCCACCGACTCGAAGAATTCATACCACGAGGCCGGATGGCCGGTATGGGCCTGTGCGGTCGAGCCCCACAGCTCCATCCCGTTGTCCTTGCCATACTGGGTGAAGAAGTCCGCGATTTCGGTGTATTCCGCATGCGTCGACGCAGGCTTCAGATCATGCCCGGTCTTCTCCTTGAAGGCCGCCTGAATCTTCGGATCGTCGAACAGGTCCTTGCGATAGAGGTAAAGCTTCAGGAAGGCCTCCATCGGCACGCCGAAGAGGTCGCCATCGGCATTCTTGAAATAGTTGGCGAAGCTCGTGAAGTTGGCGTCGTCATAGGTCGGCGCCTTGAGGTCGGGCATGTCCTTCAGCGACTTCGTGATGTCGGTCAGGAAGTTCCGCGCCAGATAGGCGTAGATGATGTCCTGCTCGATATAGACCATGTCATAGATGCCGGTGCCGGCCTCCATGTCCTTGATGGCCTTGTCATACATCTGATCCCACGAAGTGGTCTCGATCTCGACCTTGATGCCGGTCTTCTTCTCGAATTCGGGGGCGAGAACGTCCTTGATGAAATTCGACGGCGGCGTGCTTTCGGTCACGCCATGCAGGACGACGCCCTTGTATTTCGCACCGGCGTCGGACCAGAAATCCGCCCAGGCGGGCGATGCCACACCGAGCAAGCCGATCGCCAATGCGAGGGCACTGGCCTTGGAAAAGTAGCCCATTTCGATCCTCCCATTTTTGATGGCGAGCATTCTCGCCATACCAGCGGCTATATAGGAGAAAGTCGATTGGCGCAATATTTGTTGTGACACCATGCAAATATATCTCTATTGCACCCGCGAAACACCGTTTCGTGCGGCAGGGCGAAACGCACCTGAATCAAGCGAAAATAGGAATGCTGCAATGCGAGATGGCTTCTCTGCTTCGATCGTCTGTTTTTCGTGCCAGAACTTATTTGTTGCATTGCCCACCAAATGCGAATAGCTCTGTCTCGAACAAACATGCGCTTGCGGGAGAGTTGAGCGATGCGTCGGCTGGGTATCCACTCATTTGTATGGACAGGCGGCCAAACCCAGGACGGGTTGGAGATGGCCCTTAGGAAGTCGGCCGAGCACGGCTATCGGACCATCGAGTTCGCCTATCTTCGCCCCGAGAAGTTCGACCTCGGCCGGCTGGCGAAGCTCGCACAGTCGCTCGATGTCGAGATCGGCGTGACGATGGGCTTGCCCCTCGATCGCGACGTTTCGAGTGAGGATCCGGGCGTGGTTGCTGCCGGCAAGACAATGCTCGCAGATGCGGTACGGGCGGTTCGCGACATCGGCGGCAACAAGCTCGGTGGAATCCTCTACTCGGCCCATACCAAGTACAATCGCCAGCCGACCAAACGCGGCTGGGACAACAGCGCCGCCGCCATCGCCGAAACCGCGGAGCTGGCGAAGAGCTGCGGTGTCGACCTCGTCCTTGAAGTGGTGAACCGCTTTGAAACGAACCTCCTGAACACCACGGCACAGGGCCTGAAGTTCATTGGAGACACGGGCTCGGACCATGTCCGCCTGCATCTCGACACGTTCCATATGAATATCGAAGAGGCCAACCCGGCTGCCGCGATCCGTCTGGCCGGAGACAAGCTCGGCTATTTTCACATCGGTGAAAGCAACCGCGGCTTCCTGGGTGACGGGGTGATCAACTTCGATCTCATCTTCGATGCGCTGCTGGACATCGACTACAAGCGCGACGTCGTGTTCGAGAGCTTCTCGACGACCGTGGTCGACGAAGGATTGTCGCTCGCCTGTGCGATCTGGCGCGACACCTGGACCGACAATGATCCGCTTGCCGCCCATGCCAGGAAGTTCATTGAACTGAAGATGGACGAGGCGAAGCGGCGGCGTGCGACAAGTGCACGGCCCTGAAATAGTCCTGACCAGCCTTTCAGGTCCATGGCGGAACTGAGCAGGTCGATCTATTGAGGCCAGATGTGAACTACTTCATTCCCCCGGGCAGCTCTCCCCGCCGGATCAGGCAAAACAACATCGTAGCGGCGCTGCAATGCCTTCACGCCTATGGTTGCATGAGCCGGGCCGATCTGGCGCGCAAGCTGGGACTCAACCGCTCGTCCTCTGGGCAGATCGTGACCCAGTTGACCGAGAGCGGCCTCGTGCGCGAAGTGGGCGATCCTGTGGCGCCCCGCGAAGAGCAGGCGAAGGCCGGCCGCCCGGGCATCATGCTCGAGCTCGTGCCGGAAGCGGCGTTCTTTGTCGGGCTCGAGATCGGCGTCGAGCATATCACGGCCGTTCAGATCGACCTTCGCGGCAGGGTGCTGTTGCGCCGGACCTCTCCGTTCGATGCGCTGACCGCCACCGTGGAGGAGGCCGTCCGTCTCGCCATTCGCCTGGCTTTCGAAGGTCTCGATGCACAGACGGCCAATCGGTGCAAGGGAGTGGGCCTGTCCGTTCCGGGGCACATCGCATCAAACGGCTTTGTGACCCTTGCCCCCCTCATGGGCTGGAAGAATGTCGATCTCGCCCAGATTGCCCGCAATGAGCTTCCCGTCCCCGTCCCCATCGTCGTCGAGAACGACGCCAACGCCTTCGCCATCGGTGACGGCTACAAACGGGACCGTTCCGGCGTCACCCTGTTCCTGAATATGGAGACTGGCGTCGGTGGCGGCATTCTCATCGACGGCAAGCTCTTCCGCGGTGGCCACGGCCTCGCCGGCGAGATCGGCCATATGCTGGTTCCCGGCAGCGGCAGGCAGGAGCTCGAACGGCTGATCGGGCGCGAGTGGCTTGTTCTTCATTATCGCCAGGCGACCGGGCGCAGCGACGCGGACTTTCCGGCATTCCTGTCGGAAGTTCGCGATCGCGTACCCGCGGCCGTCACAATCGCAGATGAGTGGGCCCGGAACCTGGCTTACGCGCTGGCGCAGGCTTGCCGCCTCATCGATCCCGACAGGATCGTGTTCGGAGGCTCTGTCGCGCCCCTTTATCCGATGGTCGCGGCACGTGTTGCCGCGCACATGGCCGAAGGCCAGACCATCGCGTTTCCGGCCCCGGAGATCGTGGTCGATGAGTATGCGGAGCTGGGCTCGGCCTTCGGCGCCGCCTGCCTCCTTCACCAGCGCTTCATGTCCTTGGAGAACCAGGATTTTGCCGGCGAGGACGATGTGCCGGCCAGACCGATTGCCCGCGAGGAGGCCCTGGCTCAATCCGGCGGCAGCGAACGCGCATGACCACGCCTGTGCTCTCTCCGGACGAGTTGGGTCCGACCGTCTGCGTGGGAGAAATCCTCGTGGAGATCGTGGCGACGAGCACCGGTGTCGGCTTTCTTGAGGCCCAGCCCCTGATCGGCCCTTACCCGAGCGGCGCTCCCGCGATCTTCATCGACCAATGCGGCCGCATCGGCGGCAATGCCGCCATGGTCGGCGCCGTCGGCGATGACGACTTCGGACGTGTCAATATCGAGCGGCTCCAGCGCGATGGCGTCGATGTTTCGGCCATCACCATCGATCCCGATTTCCCGACGGGGAGCGCCTTCGTCCGCTACCGGCCGGATGGTTCGCGGGACTTCGTCTACAATATCGCCAAATCCGCGGCCGCTCGCTTCGGCTGGACGCAGGGCGTGCGCGATCTGATCGGGCGCAGCGGGCACCTGCATGTGATGGGAACTGCCCTGTCAATGTCGAGCGCGTGCGAGGTGATCGACGAGGCGGTTCGGATCGTGAAGAAGCGCGGCGGCACGCTGTCGGTCGACCCGAATATCCGCAAGGAGCTCAGGCTGGACCAGGTCACCGAAGAGCGCTTTTCCCGGCTTGTGTCGATGGCGGATCTCCTTCTGCCTTCCGGCGAGGAGCTTGAACGCGCGGCCGGGGCCGATGGGGAAGAGATCGCGATCCAACGGCTCTTCGAGCGCGGCATCAAGGAAATCGTCCTCAAGCGGGGGGCGGAAGGCGCAACCTGTTTCAGCCGCGACGGCGCGCGGATCGACTCCCCCGCCTTTCTCGTGACAGAAGTCGATCCGACGGGAGCCGGCGACTGCTTTGGCGGAGCCTATCTTGCCTGCCGGCGCCTGGGCATGTCGGTGGCGCAGTCCATCACCTATGCCAGCGCCGCCGGCGCCCGCAACGTCACGGTCCGCGGTCCGATGGAGGGAGCCGGCACCCGCGGCGAACTCGACAGCTTCATCGCTCAAACGCCGCGGAAGCCGTGATGCCGGTGCGCCTCGAGGACCTGGCTGCCCTGAGGCGCCGCGGCACGCCGAAAGGCATCACCTCCGTCTGTTCAGCCCATCCGGCGGTTTTGCGTGCCGCCTTGCGCCACGGCAAGGAGACCGCAAGCACGGTTCTCATCGAAGCGACCTGCAATCAGGTCAACCACCTCGGTGGCTACACCGGAATGCGACCGGCCGATTTCGCAGCACTTGTCAGCCAATTGGCACTCGAAGAGCACTGCCCCGGGGATCTGATCGTCCTCGGAGGGGACCATCTGGGGCCCAATCCATGGCGCGACCGGCCGGCCGCCGACGCCCTGGCCGAGGCCGAAAGGATGGTTGCGGACTATGTCGCAGCCGGCTTCCGCAAGATCCACCTTGATGCCTCCATGGGCTGCGCCGGCGAGCCCGCCGCGCTCGATGATGAAACGACTGCCCGGCGAGCCGCCAAGCTTGCCATGGCTGCCGAGGCCGCTGCACGCCGGACCGGCGGCATGATGCCCCTCTATGTCATTGGGACCGAAGTTCCGCCTCCCGGCGGCGCCGACCACATGCTGACGGCGATCGAGCCCACCTCGCCCGCCGCCGCCCGGCAGACCATCGAAGTTCATCGCCGGATCTTCGCAGATTCAGGGCTTTCGGACGCCTTTGCCCGCGCGATCGGCCTTGTCGTGCAGCCGGGCGTGGAATTCGGCAACCGGAATGTCATCAGATATGACCGCACAAGGACGGCCGACCTGATGCGTGTGCTCGACGATGAGCCCCAGTTCGTCTTCGAGGCGCATTCGACGGACTATCAGGGCGCCCATCCCCTTGCCGAACTGGTTGCAGACGGCTTTCCGATCCTGAAGGTCGGCCCGGAATTGACCTTCGTTCTGCGCCAGGCGCTCTATGCGCTTGATCTCATGGCATCAGACCTCGTCGCGGAATACGGCGAGTGCCCGCTTCCTGCAGCGATGGAAGGCCTGATGCTGTCGCAGCCGCAAAACTGGGACCGGCACTATTCAGGGACCGAAGACGAGAAGCGTGTGCTGCGGCATTATTCGCTCTCCGACCGGATCAGGTATTACTGGGCATCCCCGCAGGCTCAACTCGCTGTCGACCGCCTCATGACCACCCTGAAGGGGCAGAGTATTCCCCTGCCCCTCTTCTGGCAGCATATGCCCGAAGCGGAAGCATTCGCCGACGCACCTTTCGATCCGGAAGCTCTGCTGGTCTGGCGCATTACTCAAAGCCTCGCAGCCTATCGCGCCGCCTGCGGCGCATCAGACTGACACCAAAGACGCAACATGGTTGTCGTTGCATTCAAAGGAGGAGAAACATGAACGAGTTGCAGGGTAAGGTCGCCGCCGTCACCGGCGCAGCTTCGGGGATCGGTCTTGCCTCGACCGAGGCAATGATCAACGCAGGGGCGACCGTCGTGCTGGTCGATCGCGATGCCGAGGCGCTTGACCGGGTTTGCGGCCGGCTCGGCGATCGCGCAGTTCCGCTCATTATCGATCTTCTCAAGCCCGAAAGCTGCGCTTCCCTTCTCGATGGCGTGCTCGCCAAGGCCGGCCGCCTCGACATCCTGCATGCCAATGCGGGGACCTATATCGGCGGCGACCTGACCGAAACGAATCTCGACGCCATCGATCGCATGCTCAATCTGAACGTGAACGCGGTCATGAAGAATGTCCACACCGTCGCTCCGCATATGATCGAGCGCGGCTCGGGTGACATTATCGTGACGAGCTCCGTCGCGGGTCATTTCCCGGTCCCGTGGGAGCCCGTCTACTCGGCGTCGAAATGGGCCATGACATGCTTCGTGCAGACGATGCGCCGTCAGCTCCTGAAGCACGGCATTCGTGTCGGCTCCGTTTCTCCCGGCCCGGTCATCAGTGCCCTCCTGAAAGATTGGCCGGAGGAAAACCTTCGCAAAGCAAAGGAGTCAGGCGGCCTTATCGAGCCAAAGGAGGTCGCTGAGGCCGTTCTGTTCATGTTGACGCGCCCACGTACCGTGACCATCCGCGACGTGGTCATCCTGCCGAGTGCTTTCGACATCTGAACGGAAGACGACGGTCTATCGGCATGATTTGGCGACGATTTCCGGATGGAAACGGCGGGCCATGGCGATCAGCGCGCCATATTCGCCGGCGCGACTTACCTTCAGAATGCGCCGGATCGTGGTCGTAGCGAACCGTCAGACGGCATATCTGTCGGCGGGAGGATTTCCCGCAAGCCTCAGCTCCGCGGCGATTTCACCCGCCGGAATGGCCGGACTGAACAGGAAGCCCTGGCCCTGCTGGCATCCGAGCGCGCGCAGGAAATCGAGCTGTTCCTTGGTTTCGATGCCCTCGGCCAGCGTCGTGAGGCCGAGGCTGTGGCCGATATTGATGACGGCGCGGAACAATTCCGCCGATTTCCGCGTCGTCTCGACGTCCCGGACGAAGGACTGGTCGATCTTGATCTTGTCGAATGGAAAACTGCCCAGATAGCCAAGCCCGCAATAGCCGGTGCCGAAATCATCGAGCGCGATGGACACGCCCAGCGCCTTCAGGTCCTTCAGGATCTGCACGGTTTCGGAGGTTTTCTCGAGCAGGCAGGATTCGGTGATTTCAAGCTCGAGCCGCCGAGCCGCGAGGCCCGATTTCGCGAGCGCGCCGGACACGGCCTCGACCAGCTTGCCCGATTTGAATTGGGCCGGGGATATGTTCACCGCGATCGTCAGATGGTCCTGCAGGCTGGTGCCCAGCTGGCAAGCCTGCTCGAGCACCCAGGCGCCGATGGGAACGATCAATCCGCTCGACTCAGCAACCGGGATGAAGGTTGCAGGCGCAATCATGCCTTCGTCCGGATGGTTCCAGCGCAGCAGCGCCTCGAAGCCGATTTCCTTGCCGGACGCAAGATCCACCAGGGGCTGGTAGCGGATGTCGAACTGCCCTTCCGCCAGCGCTTGGCGCAGGTTGCGCTCCATCTCGTGGCGCACGATCATCTGCAGCGACATATGCGGCTCATAGACCCGGCAGACGCCGCGCCCATCCGACTTTGCCTTGTACAGGGCAAGGTCGGCGTTCTTCAGCATGGCGGATACGTCCGTCGAGCTGTCGAGGCCGGTGGCCAGCCCGGCACTTACCCCCACCAGGATCTCGTATTCGCGGACCTTGAGGGGATCGGCGAAGGCCCGCACCAGTTCGTTTGCGGCATCGTGAGCGTCCGCGGCGTCGGTGAGCCGCGGCAGCAGCACCGCGAACTCGTCACCACCGAGGCGGCCGACAATTCCCCGGTCTCCCATGCTTTCTTCCAGCCGGTTGGCGACTGCGACGATGAGATTGTCGCCGACATAATGACCGAGCGTGTCATTGATCGTCTTGAAGTCGTCGATATCCACCAGGATGACCGACCAGAGGCCGGGAGTCTTCGTTCTCTGCAGATACGTGCCCTCGAGCATCTCGAGGAACAGCCGCCGGTTGGGAAGACCGGTCAGCGCATCGTGTTCCGCCATGTATTTGATGCGCGCATCGTGCTTGCGGCGTTCGGTGACATCGACGACCGAGACAATCGCCGCTTCCTTGCCGCCGTATTTGATGGGCCTGGCGTAGCTGCTGACCAGAATTTCCGTGCCATCGGCCTTGTTGTGGATCCAGTCGCTTTCTCCACTGTCCCTGGTGAAATTGCTGCCGGCATCATCAAGCGCTCTTTGACGTTCATAGGCAGGCCGTATTTCCAGCGACGTCATGTTGAGGAACTGGGCGCGCGTATAGCCGTAATGCTCGATGGCCGCGGCATTGACATCCAGGAACTTCAGCGTCGATCTTTCGACGACCCACATCGGCACCGGGTTGCTTTCAAACAACAGGCGAAACGATTCGGCGGCGTTCCGGTCATCGGTGACGTCGGTCCGGACATAGACCTTTTTCCGGTCCGGGGTGACATGCTGGTCGTAGCGGATCCACCGCTGGTCGCCGACATTCTGTTCGACATAGGACTCGCTGTGGTCGAGGCGATCCATCCGGCTCCGCACCCACGATTCGGCGCGGGCCTCATCCAGATCGGAAAAGCCGCTTATTGCTTCGAATGCGTTGCGATAGAGCGATTCTATGCTGGCCCCCGGCCGGATATGGGGCGCCGCTTCGGGGAACATCTCCTCATAGTTCCTGTTCCACAGAATGAGGCGTTTTTGCTCGTCCAGGAGCACGATGGCTTGCGGCAGGCACTCGATGACCTGCCGCAGCTCGGCATGGTCGCTGACGGCATCCTGCCGGGCCGCTTCAGTTGCAGCGACGGTCTCCTGCAGGTTGGTTTTGGCCTTCTGGAGCTCCATTCGGTCGAGAGCGATCCCGGCCAGATCTTTCAGGAGGTCTTTCTGCCGTTCGGTGATCCGGCGCGGCACTGCATCCGCAACAGCAAGAGTGCCCAGGGCAAAGCCGTCGGCATCCCGCAGAGCAAAACCCGCATAGAACCTGACCCGTCTTGGTCCGGCTACCAGCGGATTGCCGGCAAAGCGAGCATCCTTGCTTGCGTCCTGAACGACCAGCACATCCTGAGCCGCCAGCGCGTGATCGCACAAGCTGGCTGAGCGCTGCAACTCCTCCAGATCAAGCCCGATCCGGGCCATGAGCCAATGATGGCTCGCTTCGGTCAGGCAGAGATAGGCTATCGGGGCCTCGAGCAGATCGGCGGCCATCCTCGCTATGCTGTCAAATGCCGGGTCCGGCGCTGTCCGCAGGAGCTTGTACTGCGCAAGACGGCGGAGCCTTTCCCGTTCAAGAGCGTCGGTCTGACTTGCATCAGCAACTGGAATTGTCATGTCCCCAACCGGCAAACCCACGCAAGGCGGCACAATTACCTAATATTATTGGTTATTCCGCATTCCTCCGATCATTGCAGTCAAACCGCAAAGGGCACTTAAATTGCCGGCACTTCGTCTTCGCATCGTTGATTTTGGGTTAATACCGCGCCAGCGGGGATCGGTGCGGCCGCATCCGCCAGGCAAAGGCCACGCGACCGACATGGCGCCGCGACCAGCGGAGCAGCAAGCGTCACCGTCCTGAGGGTTCTTTCAGGGAATTCCCATGGTCGGCGCGTACGCCCTCGCGGGGCAAAAGCCTTGAATTGCATCAACGAAGACTCCGCTCCTCGTCAAATGCACATCCTCTTTTCAGGCCCAGCTTCTTGAAGACGAGCGCAGCAGGGCAGAATCCGGTGAACGCCGCCTGCAACATGTTGAGACCGGCGAACGCGGTAAGCAGAAGCCAGTATGAGCTCACATATACGCCAAGCGCCAGGCTCAGCAGAACCACGATGCCTGCGAAGGCCAGCACGGCACGATCCAGATTCATGATGCATCTCCTTGTTTAGATTGGCTTTGGCCTTGTCACGCCGCATGCGCTCCCGCGAGGCTCGATCGCGTCCAGGATACGATCCGATGCACATCCATCACGCCCGAGCTGCGCGCCACGACCTTGCCGTCCTTCATGAGCAGGAGAGTCGGGATCGAACGGATTCCAAGCCGGGCCGACACTGACGGCGCCCTGTCGGAGTTGAGCTTGAGCAGACGCACATCCGGCTCGAGGATTCGCGCCGCCTCGGCGAACATCGGCGCCATCGCACGGCATGGTCCGCACCAGGGAGCCCACACGTCGACCAATACCGGGATGTCGTTGCGCGACACATGGCGCTCGAACCCTGTCTCGTCAGCCTCGAGGGGAAGACCCGAAAACAGCGGCTCGCGACAGGCGCCGCAACGGGCCCCGGCTGCGGACCGATCGTCGGCGACGCGATTGACCTTGCCGCACATGCCGCAGACGATATGACGGCCGCCATTCATGCCGGCTCCTTGACTTCCTTGATCTTCTGAATGTCGAGCTTCTCGAGCAGCAGGCGCTCGTAGAATGGCTCGCTTTCACCCTTGCGGATCTTGTGAAGAAAATACTTTTCGAAAGCCACCTTCGCGTAGTGGACCCATTCGCCCTTTGACGACCAGTTGACATTGCGCGGCGGGATCTGCGGCTGGGCGAGAAAAGCGACACCGCTGTCGCCGAAATCGGCGAGGCAGACGGCGTTCCATGTCGGCTGCGCCTTCGCCTCCCTGCCCTTCAGCAATGCTCCGATATTCAATGCGCTCGCCGTCACCATCGACTCGATCATGAAGCCGGTCTTGGGCACGCCGACCGGCACGGGCGTCGGGCCCACCGGCGGGATCGCGATGCATACGCCGATGGCGAAGACGTTCGGGAAGGCCGGGTTGCGCTGATACTTGTCGACCAGGATGAAGCCGCGCGGATTGGTCAGGCCTTCTATGCCGCGCACCGCCGGAACGCCCCGGAACGCCGGGAGCATCATGGAAAAGGCGAAGGGAAGCTCATGGCTCTTGCGAACCGCGCCGGCTTCGTCGAGCTCCTCCACGTCCATCTTGCCCGCTTCGACGGTCTTCACGCGCGCATTGGTGATCCATTTGATGTGGCGCTCGCGCATTTCACTCTCGAGGAGTCCTTTTGTGTCGCCGACGCCGTCGAGGCCGAGATGGCCGATATAGGGCTCCGAGGTGACAAAGGTCATGGGAACGCGATCCCGGATCCGGCGCCGGCGCAGCTCGGTCTCGAGAATGAACAGGAATTCATAGGCAGGCCCGAAACACGAGGCGCCCTGCACCGCGCCGACGATGATCGGTCCCGGCCTCTCGACAAACCGGTCGAAGGCCGCCTTCGCCTCCACCGCGTGGTCGATATGGCAGATCGATTGTGTATGGCCCCTGGGGCCGAGCCCCGGAATCTCGTCGAAAGCAAGATCCGGTCCGGTGGCGATCACCAGATAGTCGTAGCTGATCGAAGAATCGTCGGCCAACTCGATCCGGTTCTCGCCCGGATGCACTTTCCTGACGCCTTGCGTCATGAGGCGGATGTCCTTCCGGCGCATCACCTTCTCGAGATCGATCTCGATCGCTTCGCGCTGGCGCCAGCCGATCGCCACCCACGGATTGGAGGGCACGAAGTGATATGTCGGCCCCTGCGAGACGAGTGTGATGCGATCTCCCGCCATAAGCTGAGGCACCAGTTCATAGGCCATGAGCGTCCCGCTGAGGCCCGCTCCCATCACCACGATCTCTGCCATGTCGTCGGCTCCTTGCCGGCGCCCGCTCGGCGGCGCCTGTTGCTTGACAATATATTCAATAATGCGTATATATGCAAGTATGAGAATTGATATCCGGATGATGAACAAGGCTGCCGACCAGGCGAGTGAGCTTTTGAAGTCTCTGGCCAATCGCCACCGGCTGCTCATCGTCTGCCAGCTGATCGATCGGGAGCGCTCGGTCGGCGAGATCGCCGCATTTCTGGGCATCAGGGATTCGACGGTTTCTCAGCATCTCGCCCTTCTCCGCAAGGATGGCCTTGTGACAACCCGCAGGGATGGCCAGACCATCTGGTATTCATTGAGCAGCGAAGCTGCCCGCAGCGTGCTCAAGGCGGTCTACCGCGCCTTCTGCACGAATTAGAAAAGGCTAGCGAAGGCAACCGGACAGGACATTGATCAGGATCAATGAGTCCTCGCCCCGGGAAATGAAGAAAGAGGCCGCCATGCCGCGGCCGGAGAGGAACCGAGATGCGTATTTTCATCATTGCGGGCCTGCTGGCCCTCGCGCTTGCGCAAGCCGCGGTCGCGGCGACGGTCCTGAAGGTGATGCCGACGCCTGTTGCCGATGAAAAGGCGGTGTTTGCAACCGTGGAAAGCCTCAATGTCGTGCCGGCCCGGGCCCGCATCGGCGGTACGCTGGCGGGATTGACGGCCAGGGAAGGCGACCATGTCGAACAGGGACAGATCATCGCCAGGATCGGCGATGAAAAGCTGGTCCTGCAGATGAAATCGCTCGATGCGCAGATTGCCGGGCTCGAGGCTCAGCGAGCCCAGGCCGAGACCGACTTCACCCGCATCAAGACGCTCGTCGATCGGGGCACGCTGCCGCGCACCCGGCTCGACGAAGCACAGACCTCGCTCAGGGTCGCCGAGAACGCCCTTCAGTCGCGGACCGCCGAGCGCCTGGTGATCGGCCAGCAGCTGAGTGAGGGAGATGTGTTCTCCCCTGCGGCCGGACGCATTCTCAAGGTGCCGCTGACGGCCGGAGCGGTCCTCCTGGCGGGTGAGACCGTTGCCACCATTGCCAGGCAGGATTTCGTGCTGCGGTTGAGGGTGCCTGAACGGCATGCCCGCGCCCTCAAGGCCGGCGACATGATCCGCCTCGATGGCAGCGAGATCGGCGAAGCCGGGCCGCGCTTCGGCAAGATCACGCTCGTCTATCCGCAGATCGAGGACGGCCGCGTCATGGCGGATGCCGTCGTCGCGGGGCTCGGCGACTATTTCGTCAGCGAACGGCTTCGCGTGTGGATATCGGGCGGCGAGCGTCTGGCCATCGTCATTCCCGCGAGCTTCGTCACCACCCGCTTCGGCGTCGACTATGTCCGTCTGCGCCAAGGCGAGGCGATGATCGATGTGCCGGTTCAGCGCGGCCGCGACCTGCCGCGGCCCGACATGCCGGACGGCGTCGAAATACTGTCCGGCCTGCGGCCCGGCGATGAGCTGGTGCAGCCGTGACTCTCGGGCTTTCAGGCCGGCTGACGCAAGCCACCATCCGCTCGCCGCTCACTCCGCTTTTTCTGCTGGCGGCCCTGGCGATGGGGCTCATCGCCCTCCTCGTCATTCCGCGCGAGGAGGAACCGCAGATCAGCGTTCCGATGGTCGACATTCGCGTCAAGGCCGACGGCCTCAAGGCGCCCGACGCCGTGGAGCTCGTGACCAGGCCGCTTGAGGCGATCGTCAAGGGCATCGATGGCGTCGAGCACATCTACAGCCAGACGGTCGATGACCGGGTCTCGGTGACGGCGCGCTTTCTCGTCGGCACCAAGGCCGAGGACGCCATTCTGCGCGTCCACGAAAAGATCCGCGCCAACATGGATCGCATTCCCATCGGAATTCCCGAGCCGCTGATCGTCGGCCGCGGCATCAACGATGTCGCCATCGTGGTGCTGACCCTGTCGCCGAAGCCTGCGGCCGCCGGCCGCTGGACCGACAAGGACCTTTATGAGCTCGCCGACAAGCTGCGCTCGGAGCTGGTGAAGGTCGACGATATCGGGCTGACCTACATTTCAGGCGGCAATCCCCAGGAAATCCGCGTCGAGCCCGATCCCGAGAAGCTCGCGCTGTTCGGCGTCACGCTGCAGCAGCTCGTCGCCAAGGTAAGCGATGCCAACCGCTCCTTCCTTGCCGGTGAAGTCCGTGACGCCGGCGCCATGCGCGGCGTCGCGGCCGGCCAGACCTTGTCGGGCATCCCCGACATCGGCCTGCTTCTCATCACGACGCGGGACGGCCGGGCCGTCTATGTGAAGGATGTCGCATCGGTCATCATTGGTCCGAGCCCCCGCGAGACCCGCGTATGGAGCGATGCCCGCGCCGCGGATGGAGCATGGCAGCGCGTGCCCGCTGTAAGCCTGGCGCTGGCCAAGCGCACCGGCGCCAATGCCGTCGTCGTCGCCGACGACATCATCATGCGGCTCGATCTCCTCCGCTCGCGGCTCGTCCCGGACGACGTCGACGTCTCCATCACCCGCAACTATGGCGAGACCGCCAATGACAAGGCCAATGAGCTTCTCTTCCATCTGGGCCTTGCGACCGTCTCGATCGTCGTGCTGATCGCGCTCGCGATCGGCTGGCGGGAAGCTCTCGTGACCCTGGTCGTCATCCCCACCACGATCCTGCTCACCCTCTTTGCCGCCAATCTCATGGGCTACACGATCAACCGGGTGAGCCTGTTTGCGCTGATCTTCGCCATCGGCATCCTCGTCGACGATGCGATCGTGGTCGTGGAGAACATTGCCCGCCACTGGGCGATGCGGGACGGCCGGCCCCGCCTGCAGGCGACCATCGACGCGGTGGCCGAAGTGGGCAACCCGACGATCGTGGCGACACTGACGGTCGTGGCGGCACTCCTGCCGATGCTGTTCGTGTCCGGCCTGATGGGGCCTTACATGGCACCGATCCCCGCCAACGCCTCGGCCGCCATGCTCTTCTCGTTCTTCGTCGCCGTGATCGTGGCGCCCTGGCTGATGCTGAAGCTGGCACCGCGCCGCGCTGCCGGGAGCGATACCGGCCCTGTCCATCATGAAAGTGTGCTCGGACGGGCTTACCGGGGCTTGGCGCGGCCGGTGATCCGGTCGAAGTTCACCGCCTGGGCCTTCCTGCTCGCGACCGGACTTGTGACACTCGCCGCAATGGCGCTTTTCGCAACCACATCGGTGACGGTGAAGCTTCTGCCCTTCGACAACAAGTCGGAGGTCTCGGTGGTCGTCGATCTTCCTGAAGGCGCAAGCCTCGAGGAAACCGAGCGTGTGCTGTTCGGCGCGGCCGACATCGCCCGCAAGCTGCCGGAAGTCCGCTCGATCCAGTCCTATGCCGGCACCGCCGCGCCGTTCAACTTCAACGGGCTTGTGCGGCACTACTATTTGCGCGCATCCCCGGAACTCGGCGAGCTGCAGGTCAACCTGGCCCCGCGCGCCGAGCGCAATCGCGCCAGCCACGATATCGCGCTCGATCTGCGCGAAAATCTCAAGGCCGTCGAAGCCCCCCTCGGCACGAGCATCAAGGTGGTCGAGGTCCCGCCCGGCCCTCCGGTGCTGGCGACCCTGATCGCCGAGATCTACGGGCCCGACGCCGCAACGCGCCGCGCGGTCGCCAACGAGGTCAAGGCGATTTTCGCCTCCGTGCCGTTCATCGTGGATGTCGACGACTCGATCGGCGAGGCCCGACCGCGGCTGAGGCTCTCCATCGACCAGGACCGGCTGGAATTCTTCGGCGTCGAGCAAAGCGATGTCTATGACACGATCGCTTCGCTGTTCGGCGGCACGTCGATCGGCTACTCCCATCGCGGCGAGGACCGCAACCCGATTGAGATCGCCATCAGGCTTCCCAAGAAGAGCCTGTCCTGGAACGCCGCCCTGGCGGCGACACCGGTTCCGGCCAACAGCATCCCCGGCAGCAAGGGCGTGGTCGAGCTCGGCGAGGTCGTCCATGCGGCGGTCGAAGCGGGCTCGCCCACGATCTTCCGGCGTGACGGCCGCTTCAGCGACATGGTGATGGCCGATCTCGCCGGCAGCTTCGAGGCGCCGGTCTACGGCATGCTCGAAGTGGGCCGGCTGATCGATGCGCATGACTGGGGCACGCTGCCCAGGCCCGAGATCAGGCTTCACGGCCAGCCGGCGGACGAATCGAAGACGACGCTGTTGTGGGACGGCGAATGGGAGATCACCTATGTCACCTTCCGCGACATGGGAGTGGCGTTCGCGGTGGCCATTCTCGGAATCTATGTTCTGGTGGTCGCGCAATTTGGCAGCTTCCGGCTGCCGCTCGTCATCCTGACCCCCATCCCGCTCACCCTCATCGGCATCGTTCCGGGCCATTGGCTCTTCGGCGCGCCCTTCACCGCAACGTCGATGATCGGTTTCATTGCGCTTGCCGGCATCATCGTGCGCAATTCGATCCTTCTTGTCGATTTCATCCGCCATGGCGCCGCCGCGGACAGGCCCTTGCGCGAGATACTGCTCGAGGCCGGCGCCGTCCGGTTCAAGCCGATTCTTCTGACCGCGCTGGCGGCGATGATCGGAGCCGCGACGATCCTGCTCGACCCGATCTTTCAGGGCCTGGCGATCTCGCTGCTGTTCGGGCTCGCCTCATCGACGTTGCTGACACCGCTGGTCATACCGGCAATCTATGTCGTGCTTAGAGGAAGCAGGCCCGGATCCCTCGTCCAGAGCTAGCCGTTGAGCGCAAGGAGGCGTTTCTTTCCTTTCATAGGAACTTGCACGAGATCATGCGCATCGCAACCTTCAACGTCCAGAACCTTCGCCTCCGTCACCCTATGGGACATCCGCGCTTCGATGGCGCCCGGGATGGCGACGCAGCCCGGGACAGCGGGTTGCAGGCCGCCGCGCTGGACCTGGCTGACCGCCGCCTGACGGCTGCGGTTCTGGCCCATGCCGATGCCGACGTGATCTGCCTTCAGGAAGTATTCGACCTCGAGGCGCTTGATTTCTTTCACGACCATCTCCTGCGCCACGCGGGCGGGCACGCCTACCCGTATCGCTTCTGCTTTCCCGGCAATGACGGCGGCGGGCGCGATGTTGCGTTGATGAGCAGACTGCCCGTCGATGAGGTGGTCAGCCACGCCGGGCTCACCGCCGCCGACCTCGGTCTTGAAGAGCTTCCCGGCCGCAAGGCCGGCGCACCGGTATTCCGTCGCGATTGCCTGATGGCGCAGATTGGTGATCTGACGATCTTCCTGTGCCACTTCAAGGCCCCCTGGCCGGATGCCCGTGTCACCTGGCCGGTTCGTCGGCGCGAAGCCCTGGCCGTAAGACGATTGATCGAGCGTCGCTTCCCGAACGGCAATAAGGCTTTCTGGCTGGTGCTCGGGGACCTGAACGAACCGGACGAGGGACATGACGGCGAGCCGGCCATCGCTCCGCTTACCCGGGATTTCGCGGTCGATCTGGTCGAACGGCTGCCGGAATCCGAACGATGGACCTATTACGAGCCAGCTTCAGGGGGCTATTTGCGTCTCGACTACCTGCTTGCCGCTCCTGCCTTGGCCGAAAAGTGGCTTGATGCCCGCCCGGATGTGCTGCGCGAGGGCCTGTCCCGGGAGGCCGCGCGCTATCAGGGCCCGCGGCTGCCCGGGGTTGGGCGTCACCGTCCCCGAGCAAGCGACCACGCCGCCCTGGTCGTGGAATTTGCCGGGCTGTGAGTGAGCGCAAGCCTGCCTGCTTGCCCCTCCTCCCCGGTTCGCGAATATGCGAGCCCCGAGGGGACGTGTCAGGGCTGGCTCGCTGAGCTCCCTGCGCGAACAGAAAAAAGGCGCGGGGGGTTTCCCGCGCCTTTCAATCCTGATCTGGCGATAGTCCTTACTCGCCGCTGGCTTCCGCCTGCGGCTGCTCGTCGGCCTGCTTCTTCGACAGGTCCTCGCCGGTCTGCTGGTCGACCTGCTTCATCGACAGGCGCACCTTGCCGCGATTGTCGAAGCCGAGCAGCTTCACCTTCACCGCATCGCCCTCATTGACGACGTCGGTGACCTTGGCGACGCGGCGCGGCGCCAGCTCCGACACATGGACGAGGCCGTCCTTGGCGCCGAAGAAATTCACGAAGGCGCCGAAATCGACGACCTTGACGACCTTGCCGTCATAGATCTCGCCGACTTCCGGCTCCGACACGATCGACTTGATCCACTTCATCGCCGCCTCGATGGCGGGGCCCGAGGACGAGGCGACCTTGACGGTGCCGTCATCGGAAATGTCGATCTTGGCGCCGGTCTTCTCGACGATCTCGCGGATCACCTTGCCGCCGGTGCCGATCACTTCGCGGATCTTGTCGGTCGGGATGGTGATCACCTCGATGCGCGGCGCATGCTCGCCGAGGCCCGGACGCGCCTTCTCCAGCGCCTCCGCCATCTTGCCGAGGATGTGCAGCCTGCCGTCCTTGGCCTGCCACAGCGCCGTCTTCATGATGTCTTCGGTGATGCCGGTGATCTTGATGTCCATCTGCAGCGAGGTCACGCCATTGGCGGTTCCGGCCACCTTGAAGTCCATGTCGCCGAGATGATCCTCATCGCCCAGGATGTCGGAGAGCACCGCGAAGCGCTCGCCTTCCTTGATGAGGCCCATGGCGATGCCGGCCACGGGCGCGCGCAGCGGCACACCCGCATCCATCAGCGACAGCGAGGCGCCGCAGACCGAGGCCATCGACGAGGAACCGTTCGACTCGGTGATCTCCGAGACGACGCGGATCGTATAGGGGAACTGATCGGCCGGCGGCAGCATCGGATGGATGGCGCGCCAGGCGAGCTTGCCATGGCCGATCTCGCGCCGGCCGGCGCCGCCGAGGCGGCCCGTCTCGCCGACCGAGAAGGGCGGGAAGTTGTAATGCAGCATGAAGGTCTCCTTGTAGGTCCCTTCGAGCGAGTCGATATACTGCTCGTCCTCGCCGGTGCCGAGCGTGGTGACCACCAGCGCCTGCGTCTCGCCGCGGGTGAACAGCGCCGAGCCATGGGTGCGCGGCAGCACCGAGGCTTCCGCCACGATCGGCCGCACGGTGACGAGATCGCGCCCGTCGATGCGATGGCCGGTGTCGAGGATGCTGTTGCGCACCACATCCTTCTCGAGATGCTTGAAGGCCTGGCCCACCTTGTTTGGCTCCGGCGCGTCGTCCTTGCCTTCGACGACGAGCGCGGCCAGCACCTTGTCCTTCGCCTTGGCGACGGCTTCCTGGCGGTCTTCCTTCTTGGCGATGGCATAGGCTGAGCGCACATCGGCCTCGGCGATCTGCTTCACCGAGTTGAACAGCGTCTCCTCGTCGGGCGGCGTGAAATCACGCGGCTGGCGGGCCGAGCGCTCGGCCAGGCGGATGATCGCCTCGAGCACCGGCTGGAACTGCGCATGGCCGAACATGACGGCGCCGAGCATCTTCTCTTCCGAGAGCTCCTTGGCTTCCGATTCGACCATCAGCACCGCATCCTGGGTGCCGGCGACGACGAGATCGAGCTCGGAGGTCTTCATCTGCTCGATCGTCGGGTTGAGCACATACTCGCCATCGACGACGCCGACGCGCGCCGCGCCGATCGGGCCCATGAAAGGAATGCCGGAAAGGGTGAGCGCCGCCGAGGAGGCGACCATAGCGACGATGTCGGAGTCGTTCTCGAGATCGTAGGACAGCACGGTCGCGATGACCTGCGTCTCATTGCGGAAGCCTTCGACGAAGAGCGGCCGGATCGGCCGGTCGATGAGGCGCGAGATCAGCGTCTCGCGCTCGGTCGGACGGCCTTCGCGCTTGAAATAACCGCCGGGAATCTTGCCGGCGGCGTAGGTCTTTTCCTGGTAATTGACGGTGAGCGGGAAGAAATCGATCCCGGGCTTCTCCGAGCGGGCGGCGACAGCGGTGGCGAGCACCGTGGTCTCGCCGTAGGTCGCGACGACGGCGCCATCGGCCTGTCTCGCCATGCGGCCGGTCTCGAGGCGCAGCTTCTTGCCGCCCCATTCGATTTCTTCAACATCGATATTGAACATGTGATTTTCCTGATTGCCCTTCGCCGCCGCTTGAAGTGCGTTCACCTACATCGTGGACGGCATCCCCTTTGGGCCTCCTGGCGCCGGCCCTATTGCCGGACGCCGCTTAGGGGATCGCGGGCGGCAGATCGGTGATCCGCCCGCTCATATTAAGCCGCTGGTTTGATCAGCGGCGGATGTCGAGCCGCTTGATCAGCGACTGATAACGGCCTTCATCGACCTTCTTGAGATAGTCAAGCAGACCGCGGCGCTGGCTGACCATCTTGAGGAGGCCGCGGCGCGAGTGATTGTCTTTCTTGTGGGCTTTGAAGTGGTCGGTGAGCGTGTTGATGCGCTCGGTCAGAAGTGCGACCTGCACTTCGGGTGAGCCGGTGTCGCCGGCTTTGGTACCATATTCTTTCACGAGCGCGGTCTTGCGCTCTGCAGTCATTGTCATTCGGTCATCTCCAAATGGGTTACAGGTTGAACAGACGCTTCGGCTTGAGCGAGCCCTTCTCGATAGAGCAGATCCCCAGGGGTCTTTGACCCCACATGACGAGGACCGCATCTTGTGCGATGGGAGCGCTTGCGCCTCTGAGCAGAACCGATTGGCCCTGTCTCAGGCGTTGGGCCTCCGCGTCCTTCACGGCCAGTGCCGGGATGCCGTCCAGCACGGTCTCGATGGGGCGGAGAACCCCTTCCATGGCGTTGTCGCCGGGCGCCTTATGGCCCAGTTCCTCAAGCTTTTCCAGCGAAATCATATCATTTTCGCCAAAAGGCCCGACGGCAACCCGCCGCAGCCGGGCCACATGGCCAACCGTGCCCAGCGCCAGGGCCATATCCCGGGCGAGCGAGCGGATATAGGTCCCCTTGCCGCAGGTGACCGAAAACGCACAATGATCGGCGTCGGGCCGGGCAATGACCTCGATTTTCTCGATCCTGACCGTCCGGGCCGCCAGTTCCACCTCCTCGCCGGCCCGGGCGAGATCATAGGCACGCTCGCCCGCCACCTTGATGGCCGAGAATTTCGGCGGGGTTTGCTCAATATCACCTTCGAACCGAGATAGTATCGACTCGATGTCAGAATCGCTCGGACGATGATCGGAGACGGCGCAAATATCGCCTTCCCGATCGTCGGTGCTGCGCGCCTCGCCCCATCTGACCACCACCTGATAGGTTTTCTGGCCGTCCATGGCCCAGGAGACGGTCTTGGTGGCTTCGCCCAGCGCGATCGGCAGCAGGCCGGAAGCCAGCGGATCGAGTGTGCCCCCATGCCCGGCCTTTTTGGCGTTGAACAGCCGCTTCACCCTGGCCAGCGCCTGGGTCGAGCCCAGGCCCTCCGGCTTGTCGAGCGCGATCCAGCCGTGGATATCCTGTTTGGTCTTCACTTCTTCTCAGCGAGATCGCGCGCCACCGCCGGATCCTTGAGGATCCTGTCGATCTTGTCGGCATAATCCGCCGCGGTATCGATCCGAAACCTTAATTCGGGCATGAACTTCATGTCGATGCGCGGCGCCAACAATCCGCGAATATAGCGGGCATGGCCGGCAAGGACCTTTACAGCCTGATCATTATGGCCATCGAGAAGCGGGCGGACGAAGATGGTGGCGATGCGCAGGTCGGGCGACATGGAAACTTCATGCACCCCCACCTTGAGCCGGTCGAGTTCGGGATCGCCTACCTCGCCGCGCAAGAGGATGTCGGCCAGGGCATGGCGGATCAGCTCGCCGGCGCGGAGCTGGCGTTGGGATGGAGCGGATGAGGAATGCTTATTTTTCACGATCGACCAACCAGAGCGAAATCCTTGACCTGTTGCGAGATCAGATGCCGAAGACGCACGACATCCCCCGCATCCGCAAAAGCCCTCTTGGGGATGATCAATGCCTGCAACCGGGTCAGGAAGAGAAAGAAATGTGCTCGCGTCTCCTCACCACGCTCTATGGAACGCCAGGACATGGTGACGGTGACCTCTCCATCGTCCGTGCGGATATTGCGCTCCTCCGCGATCAGGCGGACATCCGATAGCTTGTAGGTTGCTTTCATCCGTTTGCGCACGAGGTACCGCCTCACAAACGGGAAAGCAGGGACAAGAACGAGCCCAAAAAGAACACTACCGATCAAGTCAACCACGAGATCCTTGAAATCGAACAACGCAAAAAAGAAGAGCAGAGCCGGGATGATCAACCACGCAATCCAGTCAATGACCCAGCCCCGCAGATTAAACAGCAAACGAGCCCGCCGGTTGAGCGCCAGAAAATCATCTTCATTCAACCGATAGCGGACCTCGATAGGGTGGCCTGAATCAGCCGCATCCATGGCGACCTAACATCCCTCAATCCAGCGTCCGCTGCACCTTCTCGACCCGGAAGCATTCGATGACGTCCTTGGCCCGCATGTCCTGGTAGCCCTCGAAGGCCATGCCGCATTCCTGGCCGACCTGCACTTCCTTGACTTCGTCCTTGAAGCGCTTGAGCGTCGACAGCGTGCCTTCGTGGATGACCACGTTGTCGCGGATGAGACGGACCTTGGCGCCGCGCTGCACCGAGCCTTCGGTGACACGGCAGCCGGCGACCTTGCCGACCTTGGTGATGTTGAAGATCTCGAGAATCTCCGCATTACCGAGGAAGGTTTCGCGCAAGGTGGGTGCCAGGAGGCCCGACATCGCCTTTTTGATGTCGTCAACGAGGTCGTAGATGATGTTGTAATAGCGGATCTCGATGCCGTCGCGCTCGGCCGCATCGCGGGCCTGGCCGTTGGCGCGGACATTGAAGCCGAGGATGACGGCGCCCGAGGCCGCCGCCAGCTGCACATCCGATTCGCTGATGCCGCCGACGCCATAATGCATGACGCGGGCGCCGATCTCGTCATTGCCGATCTTTTCCAGGGCCTGGACGATCGCTTCGGCCGAGCCCTGCACGTCAGCCTTGACCAGGACATGGAAGTCCTTGCGGGCACCTTCCTTGAGCTGGCTCATCATCTGCTCGAGCGACGCACGGCCGGAGGCCACGCCGCGCGAATCGCGCCGCTTGCGCTCACGGTAATCGGTGATCTCGCGCGCCCGGGCTTCGTTCTCGACGACCACGAACTGATCGCCCGCTTCCGGCGCCGCACCCAGGCCCAGCACTTCGACGGGAACCGAGGGACCGGCTTCCTTGACGTGCTCGCCCTTGTCGTTGATGAGCGCGCGCACGCGCCCCCAGGCGGAGCCGGCGACGAAGATGTCGCCCAGATGCAAGGTGCCGCGCTGCACCAGCACGGTCGCGACCGGGCCGCGGCCGCGGTCGAGCTGGGCCTCGACGACGATGCCCGAGCCTTCGCGGTCCGGATTGGCCTTGAGATCGAGCACTTCGGCCTGCAGCAGGATCGTATCGAGCAGCTTGTCGAGATTGGTGCCTTTCAGCGCCGACACCTCGATTTCGAGCACATCGCCGCCCATGCTTTCCACCACGATCTCGTGCTGGAGAAGGCCGGTACGCACCCGGTTGGGATTGGCCTGCGGCTTGTCGATCTTGTTGATCGCCACGATGATCGGCACTTCGGCGGCGCGCGCATGATTGATCGCTTCCGCCGTCTGCGGCATGACGCCGTCATCGGCGGCGACCACCAGGACGACGATATCCGTCGCCTTGGCGCCGCGGGCGCGCATCGAGGTGAAGGCTTCATGGCCCGGCGTATCGATGAAGGTGACGAGGCCGTTCTTGGTCTCGACCTGATAGGCACCGATATGCTGGGTGATGCCACCGGCTTCACCGGCGACGACATTGGTCTTGCGGATGGCGTCGAGCAGCGACGTCTTGCCGTGATCGACATGGCCCATGATGGTGACGACGGGGGCGCGCGGTTTCAGCGTATCCGCGGCATCGGTGTCGCCGGCCAGGCCCTCGACGACGTCAGCCTCGGCGACGCGGCGCACCCGGTGGCCCATTTCCTCGGTGATGATCTGGGCCGTGTCGGCATCGATCACGTCGTTGATCGTATGCATCTGGCCCTGCTTCATCAGGAGCTTGATCAGGTCGACGGCGCGCTCCGACATGCGGTTCGCCAGTTCCTGGATGGTGATCGCCTCGGGGATGGTGACGTCGCGCACCATCTTCTCGGTCGGCATCTGGAAGCCCTGCGCCTGCTTCTTCTGGCGCTCGGTGCGGCGGCGGAAGGCGGCGATCGAGCGGGCACGATCGTCGTTCTCATCGAGCGCATTGGCCAGCGTGAGCTTGCCGCGACGCTTTTCGGCTTCGCCCTTGGTGCGGGCCGGCGCCGGCACCTTCACTTCGCGCTTCACTCCCGGCCGCGCCTTGGCCTTTGCCTCTTCTTCCTCGGCGGTCTGAACGGGACGTTGCGCCGGCAGCTTCTTGGCTGCCTCTTCGGCCTTCTTGCGGCCTTCTTCCTCGGAGCGATGGCGCGCATCATCGTCGGCCTTGCGGCGATCGGCGGCTTCGCGCTCCTTGCGGTCGCGCTCTTCCTGCTCGCGGCGGCGCAGCGATTCGGCTTCCTGGCGCTTGCGCTCCTCGGCCTCGCGGACGCGCGCATCGGCAAGGGCGCGATCACGCGCTTCCTTCTCTTCCGGCGTCAGGGTACGCAGCACGACGCCCGAAGAGCGCTGCTGCTCGTTGACGCGCGGACGTTCCGTCTGCGCGACACGCGGCTGCGCCTGGAACTGCTGCTTTGCCTCCGATGCCGGACGCTCGTCTTCCTTGCCTCCGGGTCCGCCCGGACGCTTGCGGCGCGTCTCGACCACCACGGTCTTGGTGCGGCCATGGGAGAAATTCTGCTTCACCCGGCTCTGCTCGACCGGGCGGCGCATGCTCAAGGGCGCGCGTCCGGTTCCACCGGCGCCACCAAGCTTGCGATCATTCGTATCGTTCGTATCCGTCATTCGTCCTGCCAGTTTCGGTCGGCTTTAGAGCCTTTCCCGCTCGGGTCAAGTCGACCCCAGCGGGAAAGGCTCGATTTACTTTATCCGGAGCGCTTACTTATCGCCAAAGTCGAGCAACTTTGGCGGAAAGCGCTCTAGGCTTCATAGGCTTCCGCGCGACGCGTGGCTTGCAGGAGCTTTTCAGCAAGCCCCCCTCTGGCCACGGCCGCATGTATCACATTTGTCCGGCCGAACGCCAAATCCAATTCGCTCGAAGTGAAGAAACCCAAGGTCTCTACACCTGGCCCCGAAAGGTTGTCGATCTTCTGCCGGCCGTTTTGGGCTGCTTCTCGCGCATGAATGACAAGCCGCGCCCGCCCGGCTGCCACCATTTCCTCGACCTTAGCGTTTCCGGCGACCGCCTCGCCAGCCTTTTTTGCAAGCGATATATAAGAAACCGCCGCCTTGCGCAGTAGCCCCCCGACCTGATCGGGAAGATCGGGCCCGGCCGCGCTGGTTTCGCCCAATCCGCGGCTGAAGGCCTGGCGCCTGACCGCCTCGGCCACCCGCGACCTGGACAGGCTGACCCACACCCCCCGGCCCGGCAACTTCCGGTTGAGGTCCGGGACCACGGCACCTTCGGGACCACGCACGAAGCGAATGAGCTGCGCCTCATCGCGCACCTCACGGGTCACGATGCACATGCGCTCCGCCACATTCTCCTCGGCCGCGGCTTGCTTCAAGCGTCCTGCGCCTCCACGCCCGCCTCTTCGGCGGTTTCCTCAGCTGCTTCTTCGGCCGGCTTCTCGATCCAGCCGGCCTTGACGCGCGCCGCCATGATGATGGCCTCGGCCTCCGCCGCCGATACGTCGAGATCGGAAAAAGCGCCCTTGTGCTTGACGGTCTCGCCCTGCTTGCGCTCGGTCCAGCCGATGAGATCGTCGGTGGCGCAGCCGGCCAGGTCTTCCACCGTCTTCACCTCGGCCTCGCCCAGCGCCACCATCATCGGCAAGGTCACGCCCTCGACCTCGGCGACATCGTCGGCGACGCCCAGCTCCTTGCGCCGCGCATCCTGCTCGGCGGTGATCTTGTCGAGATAGTCGCGGGCGCGCGTCTGCAGCTCCTGCGCGGTCTGCTCATCGAGGCCCTCGAGGCTCGAAATCTCCTGCGCATCGGCATAGGCGATTTCCTCGACCGTCGCGAAGCCTTCCGACGCCAGGAGCTGGGCCAGGATCTCGTCGACATCGAGCGTTTCGACGAAGCGCTGGGTGCGCTCGGCGAATTCCTTCTGGCGGCGCTCCGATTCCTCGGCCTCGGTCATGATGTCGATATCCCAGCCGGTGAGCTGCGAGGCGAGGCGCACATTCTGGCCGCGCCGGCCGATGGCGAGCGACAGCTGCTCGTCCGGCACCACGACCTCGATGCGCTCGGCCTCTTCGTCGAGCACGACCTTCGCCACCTCGGCGGGGGCCAGCGCATTGACGACGAAATTGGCGACATCGGCCGACCACGGGATGATGTCGATCTTCTCGCCCTGGAGCTCGTTGACCACCGCCTGGACGCGGCTGCCGCGCATGCCGACGCAGGCGCCGACCGGATCGATCGAGCCGTCCTTCGAGCGCACCGCGATCTTGGCGCGCGAGCCCGGATCACGCGCCACCGAGACCACCTCGACGACGCCGTCATAGATTTCCGGCACTTCCTGGCCGAACAGGCGCGACATGAACTCAGGATGCGTACGTGACAAAAAGATCTGCGGGCCGCGCTGCTCGCGGCGCACGTCATAGACATAGGCGCGGATGCGGTCGCCGGGCCGGAAAGTCTCGCGCGGCAGCGTCTCGTCGCGCCGCACGATCGCTTCGCCGCGGCCCAGATCGACGATCACATTGCCGTATTCGACGCGCTTCACCGAGCCATGCACGATCTCGCCGATGCGGTCCTTGTATTCGTCATACATGCGCTCGCGCTCGGCATCGCGCACCTTCTGCACGATCACCTGCTTGGCGTTGGTGGCGGCGATGCGGCCGAACTCGATCGGCGGCAGCGGATCGGCGATCGAATCACCAAGGGTCGCCGCCGGGTTGCGGCGCTGCGCCTCGGCGAGGCTGATCTCGGTCGCCTCGTTCTCGACCTTCTCGACGACGAGCAGCAGCCGGTTGAGCCGCGTCTCGCCGGTCTTGGGATCGATCTCGGCCGCGATGTTGTTCTCGGCGCCATAGCGCGATTTCGCGGCGCGCTGGATCGCTTCCGCCATGGCGGCGAGGACCACCGATTTGTCGATCGATTTCTCGCGCGCGACCGCATCGGCGATCTGTAGAAGTTCGAGCCTGTTGGCGCTTACGGCGGCTTCGGCCATGTCACTGTCTCCTGTCGTCCAAATCAGTTGTCTCTTCGCTCTCGTCGTCGCCCTCGGTCCACTCGCTGCCATCCGTCATGGCGGGGCCGGCGCGGCGGGTCTTCGCGGCTTCGATGAGGCTATCGGTCAGCACGAGCTTGGCTTCGTCGATATCGGCGAAGGTGAGCCCGATCAGAAGCTTTTCCGGCCCGCCTTCCGGATTGTCGATGAAAAGGCGCACCTCGCCATCGGCATAGCCTTCGAGAAGCCCACGGAACCTTTTGCGCCCGGCCTGCGGGATGGCCATCTCGATCTTGGCCTCAT
The DNA here is from genome assembly GCA_003576695.1 of Taklimakanibacter lacteus. Lineage (GTDB taxonomy): Bacteria > Pseudomonadota > Alphaproteobacteria > Rhizobiales > Aestuariivirgaceae > Taklimakanibacter > Taklimakanibacter lacteus. The sequence continues at coordinate 599,369 of QOZQ01000001.1, read as the reverse complement.
GTCCGGCCCAGCGCTCGAAATCCTCAGCGCGCACCAGCGGGCGGTCGATGCCGGGCGAGGACATTTCGAGGAAATAGCGGCTCGAAATGACGTCCTCGATATCGAGCAACGGCGAAATGGCCCGGCTCGCCTGCTCGCAGTCATCGATGGTGAAGGAGCCGTCCGGCCGTTCCGCCATGATCTGCAAGGTCGAGCCGCTCATCTTGACGCGCACCAGCCGGAAGCCCATGCCGTCCAGCACGGGCTCGACCACTTTGGCGACCCTGAGAGCGGGTCCTGTTTCACGCGTCAGTCGTTGATCGGTCATTTCAGGTAATAAAAATGGCGGGCCCCGGCTGGGACCCACCCTCATAACTCTAGCTATGTGAGTGAACCTAAGTTGACCTCATATAGGCCCGGAATGCCTAAAAGGCAAGTCCGGCCACTGGAAACCCCATTCCGCTGCCCTTACCTTAAACAGCCGGACCCAAAGGAGGACCCTTATGCTCGTCACCACGACCAATGCCATCGAAGGCCGCCGCATCGTCGAATATAAGGGCCTCGTCGCCGGCGAGGCGATCCTTGGCGCCAATCTGTTCCGCGATCTCTTCGCCTCGATCCGCGACATCGTCGGCGGCCGCTCCGGGGCCTATGAGAAGGTGCTGAACGATGCGCGCCAGACGGCGGTCGGCGAGATGACCGACAAGGCGGCGGCGCTCGGCGCCAATGCCGTCATCGGCGTCGATCTCGATTATGAGACGATCGGCTCCAATGGCAGCATGCTCATGGTAACCGCTGCCGGCACCGCCGTCAGGATCGAATGATCACGATATTGCCGCTGCCTTCGCCTTGAACCTTCCGAGCACCGGCGCGATGGGTGATCCGTTTCGCTTCGCGCCGGGCAAAGTCGAGAAGGCCCGGCGGGCACCGGCCGTTCACATGGATTACATCGGCTGACTGCAATGCCCTGATCTGGCGAAGCGTCAGGTCGTCGGCACGGTCGACCTCGATGGTCGTCACCTGCTCCTCAGCTCTCTCCGTGCCCGGCTCAACGCCATCCACCGGGCCGGGCGGGGCTTGCATCGCCCGCACGGCGAATCCTTCCCAGTATCGGCGGCGCTCCTGTGCCGTCGCGAATGTCTGGCTCACCTTGTAACGGATGCGCTGGGCAATCGCGGCCCAGCTCGCGAGATAGGACGGGAGGATGCTTTCGATGCGCGATCTGACCATTTGCGCCAGAACCGGTGCTGCGCCTCCGGTCGAGATCCCGATGACCATCGGCGAGCGGTTGACGATGGATCCGAACTGAAAATCGCAGAATTCCGGCCGATCGACGAGATTGATGGGAACACCTGCCATCCGCGCCGCCTTGCGCAATTCCGCTGCTTCGGCCGGCGGCACATCGGCGACAATGAGAGCAGCTTCGGCAAAAGATTGCGCCGTCCAGCTCGAGGGTGTGAGTGTGAGGGAGCCCTGGGCTGCGCCGTTCGACACCAGGGTCAGCATCTCTTCGCCCGCCTTCGTGGCATAAATCTCGACTTGGGCGCCCGCCGCGGCGAGAAGCTCGGCCTTCCAGGCGGCAGCGGCACTGCCGCCGATCACGACGGCGCGCTTGCCGTCTAGATCAAAGAAGACCGGCAGAACCTTGAGCGCTGCGATGCGGTTCGCCGGATGGGACGGCAGATGCGCCAGTGGCTTCATGGATGATCCTCGCGATTTCGGGTTTGCACGATCCGCAATTGGTGCCGGCCCGGAGCAGCCTGCCGACATCCGTCACCGTCGCGGCCTCGCGGCTGGCGATGAGGACCGCGATCTGCCCTATGCCGACCGCGAAGCAGGCGCAGATGATGGCGCCATGATCGGGTCCGTCCGCCCCGCCCCGTCCGGCGAGCAGGCGCAGGCGATTGCTGCCTGAAGGCGCATCGCCGAGCTGTGCGGCAAGCCAGCTGCGCGACACGCCGACCGGCTGTCTGGCGAAGAACATGGCGGCCACGAGCCGGTCGCCCTCGAACAGGGCAAAGCGGTGCTCGCCCGCGGCCTGATCGTGATAGGCCAGCATTTCGCCCCGCGACGGGAATATGCCGGCAAGAAGGGCGGGGAAGTCCTCAGGCTCCTGCAATCCGGCACATTCGAGACGATAGCCCTTGTCCGCCGGCGCCAGCGACCAGTAATCGAGCCCGCCGCAACGGGGCTTGTCGCGGCTCACTGCAAAGCCATACCAGGCTGTGGATACCGGCTGCAGCGCCACGGCAGACCATTTGAGCTCGGGCTGGCCGCTCACCGGATCGGTGTTGGCCGCGACAAGCCGGTTGACCACGGCGTTGCCGGAAAATTCGCGGGTCCAATGCATGGGCACGAAAACGGTGCCGCGCCGCTGACGATGATTGAGGAGCACGCAGGCAATGATGCGGGTCTCCCCGCTCGCGACTTCGACCAGAGAGGCCGGGGCAAGCCCAAGCTTTTCCGCATCATCGGGATGAAGCTCGCAGAATGGCTCGGCGATATGCTGCAGGAGGCGCGGCGCCTTGGCGGTGCGCGTCATCGTATGCCACTGATCGCGGATGCGCCCGGTATTGAGGATGTAAGGCCGCGCCGGCGTCGTCCGCGCCGCGGGATCGCGCCAGGGCGTGGGCACGAAGCGCGCGCGTTTGTCTTGTGTGTAAAACCGCCCATCGCCGAAATAACGAGCCCTGCCCCACTGGAAGGGCGCCAGCTCTTCATAGCTTTCATCGCTCAAGGACGCGCAGGCCGACAGATCGAGATCGCGCGTTCCATTATTTGCAAGGCCGGTGAGGGCGGCATGCTCGCGGAAGATCGCGGCCGGCGAGGCAAAGTCGAAGCCGCCATAGCCCATCTGCTGCGCCACATCGGCGATGATCCGCCAATCGGGCTGCGCCTCGCCGGGAATGGGCAGGAAATTGCGCTGGCGCGAGATGCGGCGCTCGGAATTGGTCACCGTTCCGCTCTTCTCGCCCCAGGCGGCGGCGGGCAGGAAGACATGCGCATGGCGCGCCGTGTCGGTCTGCGCAGTCACATCCGACACGACGACGAAGGGGCAGGCCGCAAGCGCCTCGGCAATGAGATCGGAAGCCGGCATGCTGACCGCCGGGTTGGTGGCCATGATCCACAGCGCCTTGATCTGGCCGTCGCGCACCGCGCGGAACATGTCGACCGCCTTGCGGCCGGGCCTTGCGGCAATGCAAGGCGAGGACCAGAATTTCCCCACGCGGGCGCGATGGCATGGATCGTTGATATCCATATGGGCGGCAAGCGCATTGGCAAGTCCCCCCACTTCGCGCCCACCCATCGCATTGGGCTGGCCGGTCAGCGAGAACGGCCCGGTGCCCGGCCTGCCGATGCGGCCGGTGATCAGATGGCAATTGATGATCGCATTGACCTTGTCGGTGCCGCTCGACGACTGGTTGACGCCCTGCGAGAAGCCGGTGACGGTCCTGTCATGGTCGGCAAACAGGGTGAAGAAGCTTTCGATCTCGGCTGTCGATGATCCTGTTCTCTCCGCAAGCTCGCCAGGACAGCCGCAGGCGGCGAGAGCGGCATCGAGCCCCGCTGTGTGATTGGCGACGAAGCCGGCATCGGCCTTGCCATGGGCGAACAGATGCAGGAGCAGGCCATTGAACAGCGCCACGTCGCCACCCGGCTCGATGGCGAGATGCAGGTCGGCGGCCTCCGCCGTCGCGGTGCGGCGCGGATCGATGACGACGAGCTTGATGCCGCGTTTCTCGCGCGCCGCCATGAGGCGCTGGAACAGGACGGGATGGCACCAGGCGAGGTTCGATCCGACGAGGACGACAAGATCGGCGAGCTCGAAGTCCTCGTAAGCGCCGGGAACCGTGTCGGAGCCGAAGGCACGGACATGGCCGGCGACGGCCGACGCCATGCACAGGCGCGAATTGGTGTCGATATTGGCCGAGCCGATAAAGCCCTTCATCAGCTTGTTGGCGACATAGTAGTCTTCGGTGAGGAGCTGCCCCGAGACATAGAAAGCGACGCTGTCCGGCCCATGGGCGTCGATCGTTTCGGTGAATTTCCGCGCCACGAGACCCAGCGCCTCCGGCCAGGGCGCGCGCCGCCCGTCGATGAGGGGATGAAGCTGCCGGCCGGCGAGCGACAGCGTCTCGCCAAGGGCCGAGCCCTTCGAGCACAGGCGGCCGAAATTGGCGGGATGATCGGGATCGCCCGCGATCGCGACACCGCCATCTTCCTTCTGTGTCGCGATGATGCCGCAGCCGACCCCGCAATAGGGACATGTGGTCTTGACGGGCCCCTGGGCGCTCATGCGCCGGGTCCGGCAGCGACGGCATGCGCATCGAGGCAGATACGGCCCTCTTCGACCTTGAGCGGCAGCTTGCGCACGCAGCCGCTGTCGGCACCTTCGGCATTGCCGGTCGCGAGGCTGATGACCCAGTTATGAAGCGGACAGGTCACCGCATGGCCGTGGATGATGCCTTGCGACAGCGGGCCGCCGCGATGCGGGCAGCGGTCCCACAGCGCGAAGAGCGTTCCGTCCGCTGCCTTGAACACGGCGATGTTGCCGTGCCCGGTCGCGACCGTGCGGGCGCCGCGCAAGGGCACATCCTCGACGGCGCCGACATCCACCCATTCGCCCACCATCGCGTTCATTCCGCCGCCTCCGCGAAGCGCAGCTCGCTGAGCGGCGCGAATTCATGCGCATCGCGCCCTTTGGCGCGCTCGGCCCAGGGATCAGCTTGCGCAAATTTCTGGCTGAAGACGAAGCGATCGAACAGCGCCTTGCGCTTCTCGCTGTCATCGCAGACTTGCGCCTTGATCGTGTCGATGCCGACGCGTCTCGCCCATTTGTAGATGCGCTCGAGATAGCGCCCCTGCTCGCGATAGAGCTGGACCAGCGCCACGATGAGTTCGAGCGCCTCGTCCTCGCTCCTGACCCGCGTCAGGATCTCGGTGCCCTTGATGTCGAGCCCGGCGGCGCCGGCAAAATGGATCTCATAGCCCGACTCGACGCAGATGACGCCGACATCCTTGCAGGTCGCCTCGGCGCAATTGCGCGGACAGCCCGAAACCGCCATCTTCACCTTGGCCGGCGTCCATGAACCCCACATGAATTTCTCGATGCGGATGCCGAGTCCGGTCGAATCCTGGGTGCCGAACCGGCACCATTCGCTCCCCACACAGGTCTTCACCGTGCGCAGTGCCTTGCCATAGGCATGGCCGGAGACGAGGCCCGCTTCGCCGAGATCGGCCCACACTGCCGGCAGGTCCGTCTTCTTCACGCCGAGAAGATCGATGCGCTGCCCGCCGGTGACCTTGACGGTCGGGATCGCGAACTTGTCCACCACATCGGCAAGGGCGCGCAACTCCTTCGCGCTGGTGACGCCGCCCCACATGCGCGGCACCACCGAATAAGTGCCGTCCTTCTGGATATTGGCGTGCACGCGCTCATTGATGAAGCGCGACTGGCCGTCATCGGCATATTGGCCGGGCCAGGTGGCGATGAGATAGTAGTTGAGCGCCGGGCGGCATTTGGCGCAGCCGCAGGATGTCTTCCATTCGAGCGCCTGCATCACCGCCTGGATGGATTTGAGCTCTTGCGCGACGATGAGCCGGCGCACCTCGTCATGGCCGAGATCGGTGCAGGAGCACATGGGCTGGAGGAGAGCGGGCTTGTAGCTGTCGCCCAGGCTCAGGCTGAGCAGCTTCTCGACGAGGCCGGTGCAGGACCCGCAGGAGGACGAGGCTTTGGTGTGAGCCCGCACCTCATCGAGGCTCGCCAGCTTCTTCTCCGCGATCGTGCCGACGATCCTGGATTTGCATATGCCGTTGCAGCCGCAGATTTCCGCATCATCCGGCAAGGCTGCAACGGCCGCCATAGGGTCCAGGGGGGCGCCTCCGGCGTAGGACTGACCAAAGATCAGCGTTTCGCGCAGAGGCGCCACATCCTCCCTTCTCCTCAACAAATCGAAGAACCATGGACCATCGGCGGTGTCGCCATACATCACCGCGCCGATGATGCGGTTTTCCTGGAGCACGAGCCGCCGGTAGACGCCGCGCGCCGCGTCCCTGAGCACGATCTCTTCACGATCCCTGGCATCGGCGAAATCGCCGGCCGAGAAGAGGTCGATCCCCGTGACCTTGAGCTTGGTCGAGGTGACGGAGCCCGGATAGCTGGCGGTGGCATCGCCGGCGAGATGAAGGGCGGCAATGCGGGCCATTTCATAGAGCGGCGCCACCAGCCCGTAGCAAAGGCCGCGATGCTCGACGCATTCGCCGAGCGCCTGGATGGCGGGATCGCTGGTGACGAGCTGGTCATCGACCAGGATGCCGCGATTGATGCCAAGGCCGGCGCTCTTGGCGAGCGCCGTGCTTGGTCTGATCCCGACCGCCATCACGACGATATCGGCTGCAAGCTCGGTTCCGTCATCGAGCTGCACCGCCTCGACCTTGCCGCTGCCGACAATGGCCTTCGTGTTGGCCTTGGTGATGACGCGGATGCCGCGCGCTTCGACCGCTTCGCGCAGCAGATGCCCTGCCGCCGGATCGAGCTGGCGCTCCATCAGCGTCGGCATGAGATGGAGCACGGTCACCTTCATGCCCCGCTGGGCCAGACCCGCCGCCGCTTCGAGGCCGAGCAAGCCGCCGCCGATGACGACCGCATGGCCGCCGCCCTGCGCCGCGGCGAGCATCCGGTCGACATCGTCGAGATCACGATAGGTGAGGACGCCCGGCAGATCATGGCCGGGCACCGGGATGACGATCGGCGCCGAGCCGGTGGCGATCACCAGGCGGTCATAGGAGGCCTGCGTGCCGTCTTCAGCCTCAACCTTCCTCCTGCCCCGATCGATCGCGACGATCCTTTTGCCGCGATGGAGCGTGATGCCATGGCGCTGATACCAGGCATCGTCATGGGTGATGATGTCCTCATAGGTCTTCTCGCCGGACAGAACCGGCGAGAGCATGATGCGGTTGTAGTTGACGCGCGGCTCGGCATTGAAGATGGTGACCTGATAGTCTTGCGGTGCCGCTTCGAGGAGATGCTCGAGCATGCGCCCGGGCGCCATGCCGTTGCCGATGATGACGAGCTTGCGCGCCATGGTCACGCCGCCTCCACGAAACGGTTGCGCTCATAGAGGAACCTGAGCACGGCGGCCCGGCAGCTGAGATAGGCGCCGTCGCTCGCGAGCTGAACGCGCTGGCGCGGCCTTGCCAGCGGCACCGGCAATATCTCGCCGATGGTGGCGGCAGGACCGTTGGTCATCATCACGATGCGGTCGGAGAGCAGCACCGCTTCATCGACATCATGGGTGATCATGATCACCGTATTGCCGAGCCTGGCATGGATCGCCATCACCTGGTCCTGCAGATGCGCCCGTGTCAGCGCATCGAGCGCGCCGAAGGGCTCATCGAGAAGGAGAACCTTTGGCTCCATGGCAAGGGCGCGGGCGATGCCGACGCGCTGCTTCATGCCGCCCGATATCTCCGCCGGGCGCTTGTCCTTGGCATGGCCCATATGGACGAGCTCGAGGCTGAACATGGTCCATTCATGCCGCTCGCCGGCACTCTTGGTCCCGCGAAACAGCTTGTCGACCGCGAGCTTCACATTGTCATAGACGGTGAGCCAGGGCAGCAGCGAATGGTTCTGGAACACGACGGCGCGGTCGGGACCGGGCTCGGTCACCTCGCGGTTCTCGAGCAGCACCGCGCCCGAGCTGACCTCGGTGAGGCCGGCGATGATGTTGAGCAGCGTCGACTTCCCGCAGCCGGAATGTCCGATGATCGAGACATATTCGCCTTGCGCCACATCGAGCGATACGTCGCGCAGGACTTCCGTCGTGGCGGCGCCGCGGCTGAATGTCTTGCCGACGAGAGAGAGCGAGAGATAGGGCTTGTGCATGATGCGCCTCAGCTGCTGGTCGTGCCGTGGGTGATGACATGGGCGGCAAGGGCTACGAGCCGGTCGAGGCAGAAGCCGACGATGCCGACATAGACGAGCGCCACGATGATGTCGCCGATGAGCGAGGAATTCCACGCGTCCCAGATGAAGAAGCCGATGCCGACGCCGCCGATCAGCATCTCGGCCGCGACGATGGCGAGCCAGGAGAGGCCGATGCCGATCCTGAGGCCTGAGAAGATGTAGGGCGAGGCGGCGGGGATCATGATCCTGGTGAAATGTTCGAGCGGGTTGAGCCTGAGCACCCGCGCCACATTGCGGTAGTCCTGCGGGATATTGCGGATGCCGACGGCGGTGTTGATGATGATCGGCCACACCGAGGTGATGAAGATGACGAAGACCGCCGAGGGCTGGCCGTCGCGGAAGGCGGCGAGCGACAGCGGCAGCCAGGCGAGCGGCGGCACGGTGCGCAGCACCTGGAAGAGCGGGTCGAGCCCGCGCATGGCGAGCCGCGACTGGCCGACGAGCGTGCCCAGAGCCACACCGACGACGGCGGCGAACGCATAGCCGATCGCCACGCGCTTCAGCGAGGCGAGGATGTGCCAGAACAGCCCCATGTCGAGACCGCCCCGGTCATAGAACGGATTGGCGATCAGCTCCCAGCTGTCATTCAGGATCTGCGATGGCGGCGGCAGGCTGGCGCCCGGTTCCGAGCAGACGAGCTGCCAGATGACGCCGACGGCGAGGAGAACGATCGCCGGCGGCAACAGCCTCTCGGCGACGAAGCCAAGCAGGGATTTGAGCTTTGCCCCGATCGGCGGGCGAGCCGAGGGAAAGGCGACGATCGTCGCCGGCGCGGCGGCGACGGCAGGTCCGGTATCCGCTTGCATCCCGGGACGTTCGGCGAGCGATGTGGCTGTGCGCATCGCTCAGGCCACATGCTTGATGGCGAGGCTGGCGAGATAGGTCGCCGGGTTCTCGGGATCGAAGACCTTGCCGTCGAAGAAGGTCTCGGGTCCGCGGCTGTCCGAGGCCGGAATATCGCTGACCCCCAGGGTCTTGGCGGCGCTGCGCCACAGATCGGCGCAGTTCACCTGACCGACCAGCGCCTTGATGTCGGTTTCGGGCGCGAGCTTGCCCCAGCGGATATTCTCGGTGAGGAACCAGCTGTCATGGCTCTTGAACGGGAAGGAGGCGGCATCGCGCCAGAACTTCATGAAATGTGGGCTGTCTTTGACGACCTTGCCATTGCCATAGTCATATTCGCCCTTGATGCGCCCGATGATGTCGCCCTTCGGCACGTTGAACCACGACCGCTTGGAGACGATGCCGGCCATTTCCTCCTTGTTGGCAAAATCATCGCACCATTGCTGCGCTTCCATGACCGCCATCAGCAGCGCATCCACGGCCTTGGGATTCTTCTCGACGAAATCGGCGCGCAAGGCGAGGGACTTCTCGGGATGCCTGGCCCAGATCTCCGCCGTGTTCACCGCGGTATAGCCGATGCCCTGCTGGACGAGCTGCGCATTCCACGGCTCGCCGACGCAGAAGCAGTCCATGGTGCCGACTTTCATATTGGCGACCATTTGCGGCGGCGGCACCACGATCGTCTCGACATCGACATCGGGATTGATGCCGCCGGCGGCGAGCCAGTAGCGCAGCCACAGATCATGCGTGCCGCCCGGGAAAGTCATGGCGACCTTGGCTGGCGCGCCCGCTGCTTTTTTCTCGGCGAAAGCCTTCCTGAGCACGCCCGCGTCGGTGCCCACCTTCAGATCCGCATAGCCGCTGGCGATCGAGATGCCCTGCGCATCGAGATTGAGCCTTGCCAGGATCTTCATCGGCAGGGGCACGTTGTTCTGGGTGATCCTGCCCGCCGTCATCAGATAGGGCATCGGCGTCAGTATGTGGGCGCCGTCGATGCCGTTGCCTTCGCTGCCGAGCACCAGATTGTCGCGCGTGGCGCCCCAGGAAGCCTGCTTCAGCACCTCGACATCGGGCAGACCGTGCTTGGCGAAGAGTCCCTTCTCCCTGGCGATGATGAGCGGCGCGGCATCGGTCAGCGCGATGAAGCCGAGCTTGGCGCCGGTGACTTCCGGCCCCGGGCTTTGCGCGAAGGCGCCATTGGGCAGCGCGGCGCGGGCGGCGGTGAGCAGCGCCAGCGTGGCGGCTGATTTCCTGAGCAAGCTGCGCCGTGACAGGACAGAGCTATCCGACTTGGTCGTCATTCCGTGGTCTCCTTGGCTCCAAAAGCAAACGCCGCCAGCAAGACCCGCTCCGTACATCCGGGAGCAAATCTTGCCGGCGGCGTTGCCGGTTGCCCGTCACCGGGCGCAGATGATGATGCAGGAGACATTGCACACAGCGTGCCAATTGCGAGCCATTCATCGACTCTTTGCGAATCAAGGCCTTAGCGAAATCGTCCGTGGACGGCGCAATGCCCGCTGATGCCTCAATGGGCAGTCAGACGATCAATTCTTGTGCAGTGCGGCATGGATCCCGGCGGCGGCAATGTAGTCTTCGATGCGATCCGGGTCGAAGATGACGCCGTCGAAAAATCCATCCGGCCCCAGGACGAGCTGTCCGCGCGAGGCCGGCAGATGAGTGCGCTCGCTGAGCGCCCCTTCGATCTTGGAGCTGGCGCCCGGCATCGCGACGCCGAGCCCGGAAAGGGCGTGGCGGTAGAGATCGGGGCGGTAGGAGAGCCGCGCCGCCAGGATGCGTTCGGCCGACGGGGTCACCTGTCCCCAGCGCACCATCTGGCTGTAGAACCACAAAGCGTGGCTCTGCCACGGGAAGGTCGCGGCCTTGCCGGCGAAGATCAGGAAATCGTCGATCCGCCTCGGCGCGCTGTCGCCGAGCGCGATCTCGTTGGTGATGGCGGGCAGCAGCAAGGCTTCCGGCAGGTCGAGATAGGAGGGCCCCGCCAGGATTGCAGCGAGCTCCGCCGCATTGTTCTTGTCGTCGCACCACAACGAGGCGCGGTGCAGCGCCCGGAGCAGGCCGGCGAGAGTTCCGGGATTCGCTTCCGCCCATTCCTTGGTGACGCCCAGCACCTTCTCCGGGCTCGATCGCCAGATCGACGACTTGGTGGTGACGATCCGGCCCGATCCGTCTTGGACGGCGGCCGTGTTCCACGGCTCGCCCACGCAATAGCCGTCGATGCGGCCGGATTTGAGCGCCGCGACCATCAGCGGCGGCGGCACCACTGTTATGGCAATGTCGCGGTCGGGATCGATGCCGCAGGCCGCCAGCCAGTAGCGCAATTCATAGTGATGGCCGGAGAAGCTCTGCACCACCGCGAAAGTCAGCGGCCGCTCGCCCCGGTCCCGGCGCGCGCTGATGACCGCGCCGAGCGCCGACCCGACCCGCAGGGGATCGCCATCCGAAGATGCACCGGAGGCGGCGAGCGCAGTCCACAGGCGGGTGGAGACGGTGACGGCATTGCCGCCGAGGCCGAGCGCCATGGGCGCGATGAACGGCACATCGAGCGGTGACAGCCCAAGATTGGCCGCGATCGGCAAGGGTGCCAGCATATGGGCGACATCGAAGTGCCCGACCGACAGGCGGTCGCGGATATTCGCCCATGATGTCTCGCGGGAAAGATGGAGATCGATCCCCTCCTCGCGCGCAAGGCCTTTCTCATACGCCACGATGAGGAGAGCGGCGTCGACCAGCGGCAGGAAACCGGCGCGGACCGGAATGAGAGGCTTGCAAGTCATTTGCTCTCGCTCCCAAAAATTTTGGATGTCGCGATCACGCCCTCGGCGATCTTGGCGATCCGCATATTCTGGCTCATCGCCGTCTGGCGCAGCAGCGAATAGGCTTCTTCCTCGCTGATCCGCTTCATTTTCATGAGAATACCCTTGGCGCGATCCACCACCTTGCGATCGCTCAGCTCCTGTTTGGCGGTCTCGAGTTCCTCCCTGATGCGCTCGAAGGCGTGGAAGCGGCCGATCGCCAGATCGAGTATGGCCTTCACCCGCTCCTTGCGCAGACCGTCGACGACATAGGCCGAGACGCCCGCGGCAATGGCCGCGGCGATCATGGCGGTGTCGGATTTGTCGACGAACATGGCGACGGGCTTGCGCACCGCGCGCGAGACGCGGAACAGGTCTTCCAGCATGTCGCGGTTGGGATTTTCGAGATCGATGACGATGACGTCGGGCGCCGCGTCCTCGATGCGCCGCACCAGGCCTGACATTTCCGAGATGATGGCGATGCGCGCATGCCCCGCCTCCCGCAAACCCTCCTCGATGATCGCCGCGCGGACGCGGTTCTCGTCGATGATGAGAATGGAGAGTTCGGAGCCTGTCATTCGGCGCCGAATGTTGCACTGAACAATTTATATTGCAACGCACAATAAGATGGCAAATGCTGCCCACATTTCAGGCAGCATCACCTAAACATATGATTCAGAAAGCTTTTCAGCTACCTCTGGGCCAGGTCGGCGAGTGTGCCCTGCGCCACCGCATAACGCGCAATGTCGAAGGGCTTGCTGGCAAGGATCGTGTTCATCGCCTCGATGACGGCGGCGGCACGCGCCTGGTTCTTCTCGCGCCACTCGGCCCAGCCCATCTTCTCCTTGAGGATACGGGTGACGATGCCGCGATGGCTCTCGAACACTTGCGCCCGCAAGCGGTTGATCGCCTGGCGCTCGAGCAGGTCGCGGGCCCTGAGCGCATTGCCTTCCTCGATCAGTTTCTCGACGCCGAGATCGGATGCCGAGGCGAAGAGGATGGCGGCCACCGCCTCGATGCCGGCGCCGGTGCGCTCGGCGATCTTCACGATGTCGGGGGCGCGCTGCAGGAAGCGGTGGCTGGCGAGCTTCCTGGCGAGGGCTGCCGGCACATTCTGCTTCTCGAGTTCGTCCTGGCGCTCCTGCATCTGCTTCAGGTCGGAAGCCGGCACCGTCTTCGCCAGGCTGGCATTGACCTTGGCGAGCCCGTCGCGATAGCGCGCGATGAGCTGCTGCAGGCCGTCGGCCAGCTCCTCGTGGCGCAGGAACCACACCGTGGTCCAGCGCAGCAACCGCTGCAGCCCGGCATAGAGCCGGTTCTGCAGCGCGCCCGGGATTCTGGCATCGAGCCCATCGATCATCGTGTTGAGCTCGAGGAAATCGAAGCTGTCGCGGGCCGCCGCGAAGGCCGCGGCGATCTCGGCGGAGCCGGCGCTCGTCTCGCTGATGACATAGGCGATAAAGCTCGGACCGCCGCGATTGATCATGCTGTTGGCCAGCATGGTGGCGATGATCTCGCGCCGGAGCTTGTGGTTCTCGATATCGTCGGCAAAGCGCTCCTGCATCGCCATGGGGAAATAGCGCTTGAGCTCGCGCGACAGATAGGGATCGTCCGGCACGTCGCTGGCGACGATCTCGTTGAACAGCGAGATCTTGGCATAGGCCATGAGCACCGCGAGCTCCGGCCGCGTCAGCCCACCGCCCTTGAGGTCGCGCTCGATGACGAGCGCATCGCTCGGCAGCCATTCGAGCTTGCGGTCGAGCTCACCCGATTTCTCCAGCCGCTGCATCAGCTGCATGGCGTAGGAGACCTCGGCCGTGCCCTGCTCCTGGACGAGCGAGAGGCAGAGCGTCTGCAGATAATTGTTGCGCAGCACCAGGCTTGCGACATTCTCGGTCATCTCGGCCAGGAACTTGTCGCGTTCGGGCCGCGTCAGTCGCTTCGCCGCTTCCGCCCGCGACAGGCCGATCTTGATATTGACCTCGATGTCGGAAGAATTGACGCCGGCCGAATTGTCGACCGCATCGGTATTGATGCGCCCGCCATTGAGAGCGAATTCGATGCGGCCCTTCTGGGTGACGCCGAGATTGGCGCCCTCGCCGATCACCTTGACCTTGAGCTCGTTGGCATCGATGCGGATCGCGTCATTGGCGCGGTCGCCGGCATCGGGCTGCGTCTCGTTCGACGCCTTAACATAGGTGCCGATGCCGCCGAACCACAGAAGGTCGGCCGAAACGCCGAGCAGCGCATGCATGATCTCCTGCGGCGTGGCCTTCTCGGCTGAAAGCCCGGTCAGCGCCCTCATCTCTGCCGAGAGCGGGATGGCCTTGAGCGAGCGCGGGAACACGCCGCCGCCCTTGCTGATCAGCGACTTGTCATAGTCCTGCCAGCTCGAGCGCGGCAAAGCGAACATCCGCTCGCGCTCCTTGAACGACTTCTCCATGTCGGGATCGGGATCGATGAAGATGTCGCGATGATCGAAGGCGGCGAGGAGCCTGATCTTGCGCGACAGCAGCATGCCATTGCCGAAGACATCGCCCGACATGTCGCCGACGCCGATGACGGTGAAGGGCGTCGACTGGATATCGACATCCATCTCGCGAAAATGGCGCTTGACCGCTTCCCAGGCGCCGCGCGCGGTAATGCCCATCTTCTTGTGGTCATAGCCGGCCGAGCCGCCGGAGGCGAAGGCATCGTCGAGCCAGAAGCCATGGCTTTGCGATATGCCGTTTGCCGTATCGGAGAAGGTCGCCGTGCCCTTGTCGGCGGCGACGACGAGATAGGGATCGTCGCCGTCCCGCCTGACCGTATCGGCGGGCGCCACCACCTTGTCACCCTTGAGATTGTCGGTGATGTCGAGCAGGCTAGAGATGAACCTCGTATAGCTGCGCACCCCTTCCGCCTGGATGGCCTCGCGGCTGTCGCCGACCTTGAGCCGTTTGGGCACGAAGCCGCCCTTGGCGCCGACCGGCACGATCACCGCGTTCTTCACATTCTGCGCCTTGGCCAGGCCCAGAACCTCGGTGCGGAAGTCCTCCGGCCGGTCGGACCAGCGTATGCCGCCGCGCGCGATCTGGCCGCCGCGCAGATGCACCGCCTCGACATCGGGCGCGTAGACGAAGATCTCGGCAAAGGGCCTGGGCTCGGGCAGGCCTTCCACCAGCTTGGAGTTGATCTTGAAATTGATCAGCGGCGGCTGGCCGTCATCCTTGGGCTTCTGGAAGAAATTCGTGCGCGTCAGCGCGCCGACGAGATTCACATAGCGCCTTATGATGCGGTCCTCGTCGAGATTATAGACATCGATCAGCGCCTTCTCGATCTTGGCCTGTGCTGCCTCCGCATCCTTGTCATTGCGCTTGCCGGGGTCGAACAGAGCATAGAACAGCGTGACGAGCTGGCGCGCGATGGCCGGGTATTTCACCAGCGTCTGCGCCATGTAATCGGAGGAATAGGAAGCCGACTGGCGGATATAGCGCCCGAAGGCGCGCAGCAGCGACACGTCGCGCCAGGCGAGGCCTTCGCGCAAGACGAGCCCGTTGAAGGCATCATTTTCCGCCATCCCGTTCCACACCGCGAGGAAAGCCTCCTCCAGCAGCATCAGCATCTCGGGCCTGTCGACCGGCGCATTGGCCGGTGCCGCCAGCAGCACATCATGGATGACGGCGCGGATGCGCCCGTCGCCCGAACCCGGCGACAGGATATGGGTGGTCTCCGAGATGGCCTGGAGGCCGAGATTTTCGAGTATCGGCAGCCTTCGCCCCAGTGCAATGGCATCGCCCTGATGATAGAGGCGCGAATGGAGCTCCTGCGGCTTGTCTTCGGCCAGGCGGATGAACTCCACCCCGATAGCCTCGCCCGACAGCGCGTCGATCTCCTCGATATCCTTGAGCGAGGCTTGCGGGTCGTTGGTATCGCGGTAGCCGGGCGGAAAGGCGCCGAGCCAGCGGGCGATCCGCTTGCGCTCCACGTTTTTGGCCGCAAGGGCGCTTTCCAGGCGATCGTCCCAGTTGCGCACCGCTTCGACGACGCGCTGCTCGAGCTGGGCGAGGTCGGGCTTCGGGTCCTTGCCGGGATTGCGCAGGATGATGAAATGCACCCGCACCAGCGCGCCTTCGCCAAAGGAGGGCGCGAAGCTCGCCACCCGCCCCTCGAAGCTCTCGGCCAGTATGTCGCCGACCTTGCGGCGCACATCTGAATCGAAACGATCGCGCGGAATGAAGACGAAGGCCGAGACGAAGCGGTCGAATTTGTCGCGCCGGACGAACAGCCTGGTGCGCGGCCGCTCCTCGAGCCGCAATATGCCCTGCGCGATGTCGGCCAGCACGTCGGCATCGATCTGGAACAGCTCGTCGCGCGGGAAGCCTTCCAGAACCGCGACCAGTGCCTTGCCGGAATGACCGGAGGGCGAGAAGCCCGATGCCGCGACGACGCGCTGCAATTTCTTGCGCAGGAGCGGGATGTCATTGGGATTCTGCGTATAGGCCGATGAGGTGAAGAGGCCGATGGCGCGCAATTCGCCCGACAGGTTGCCCTCGGCGTCGAACAGCTTGACGCCGACATAATCCATCGCCGAGCGCCGATGCACCGTCGCCCTGACATCGGACTTGGTGATGATGAGGGCATGGGGCTGCATCAGGAACTCGCGGATCTGCGGCGATATGGCGACGAGATCGGAGCCGCGCCTCAGCACCTCGATCTCGGCCTTGCGCAGGATGCCGAGCCCTGTCTCGGCCATAGGCTCGAGCACGCCTTTCTTGGCGCCGCCTTCGAACTTGTATTCGCGCATGCCGAGGAACGTGAAGTGGTTGTCGAGCAGCCATTGCAGGAAGGCGATCGATTCAGTCAGCTCCTCGATCGGAATGGGCGGCGGGTTGCGCTGATAGCTGGCGATGGCCTCGCGCAGGCGCTGCTGCATGGCGCGCCAGTCGAGCACCGCGACGCGCACATCGGCGAAGACGGCCTTGAGGTCGTCCTCGAGCGCAATCGCCTCGTCGGCGCCGATGCGGCCGATATGGATATGCATGAAGCTCTCGCGCATCGTCTGCGCGTCCGAGCTCGGCTTCGCTTCGAGACCGGTGAGCTTGCCCGTGGCATCGCGCTTCACCGACAGCACCGGATGCAGCGCGAGGCGCACATCAAGGCCGCGCTCGGTGAGGAGGCCGATGGTCGAATCGACCAGGAACGGCATGTCGTCATTGAGGATGTCGATGAGCGTGATATCGCCGAAGGGCGCTTCCGGGTTGCTCACCGCGATCTTGGAGCGCCCCGGCTTGCGCTCGGCGAGGAAGCCCATGCGGCCATGAATGAGCTGGCCCAGATCCTCCGCCGTATAGCCCTGCAGGTCATCCGGCGGCGCCTTTTCGAGCAGCTGGCGGGTGAGGAGTTTTTCCCTTTCGCCCTTTGCCTTGCCCTCCGCCATGCGTATCAGGGCGACCAGGGGATCATGCGGCGACATTACGGAAACTCCCATCAGAAGGCGCTATTGGGGCCGTTTGAGATTAGCCCTCTTCGCCATTCTTTAGAAGCATTGCGACAGAAGAGCTACAGCAATGCCGCGCCGTCCGTTTGATCAAATGACATCAGTTGAGCGTGCCGGGCTTCAGGTCGGGATTCTGCTGATAGCCGGGCCCCACCACCAGAGGCTGATTGGGCAAGGTCGACTGATCGACATCGGTGTGAAAATTCTGCTCATAGCGCGCAATTTCCTTGCCCTGGGCATCGATCAGCCGCATCACCGCCTTGTAGGGACGCTTGGCCTGGATGCCGGTCAGCAACGGTGATTTGAAGCTGTATTGCACCTGGCCCTTGACCACTTTCTCTGTGACGGTCGCCGGATCGGGGCTTCCCGGCACTTCGAATTGCGCTTCGATCACACCGCCCTCCGGCAAGGTTTTCAGCGGCCTGGCGACGAATCCGTAGAAGGCCTCGGCATTGCGGTAATTGAAGACGAAGCCGCCGCCGGCGAAGGACAGATAGGGCGCATTCGGGTCTTCGCCGCAGGCGGTGAGAAACAGGGCGAAGACCAACAGAGCCAGTTTGCGCATCATCGGGATTACCTCACGCTTCGCTGTCGCGTCGGAGACCGACGCTCAACAGCCCATCGGGTTTGATCACAAAAATCAGGATGACGATGAGGAACGCCGCCACGTCGCGATAGACGATGGGGAAATAGGCGCTCCAGATGGTTTCGACGGCGGCCAGGAAGAAGCCGCCGACAATGGCGCCACCGATCGTGCCGAAGCCGCCGATGATGGTGGCGAACAGCGCCTTGAGGCCGAGCACCAGGCCCATATAGAAGCTCACCCCGCCATAGCCGATGGCGATGATCCAGCCGGATACGGCCGCAAAGGCGGCCGCGGCCGCGGCCGTCCAGGTCAGCACGCGGCTGGTGTCGATGCCGCAGAGCTGCGCCAGAGGCAGGTTCTGTGAGCAGGCCCGCCACAGGCGCCCCGCCCGGCTCTTGGTCAGCACCAAGGTGAGGCTGGTGAGGAGCACCGCCGATATCGTCAGGATCAGGATCTGCATGCCGGTGACATGAACGATAAAGCCGTCGAAATCGACATTGACGGCTGAGTCCGCATAGATCGGCGACAGCCAGCGCTCGCGCCCGCCCGATTGCACGCGCAGGCCTTCCTGCAAGGCGATCGACGCGCCGATCGAGGCGATCATGATGGCTTGCGTCGGCGAGCGCACCAGGGGCGTGAAGAGGCCGATCTGCATGAAGGCCCCCAATGCCGCGGTCGAGGCCACGGCGATGACGAAGACCGCGGCGATGGCAAGCCCCGTCTGCCAGCTGGAGAAGAGCAGCATCAGCATCATGTAGATCGTGCCGAAGGCCCCGAAAGTGGCGACATCGCCGAAGGACAGAACGATGCGGTTGGTGATGCCGTGCAGGAGCGCATAGGCGACGGCGAGCAGGCTGTAGAGGGCGCCGACGAGGGACGCGTTCACCAGCTGCTGGATGATGTAGCCGGTGGAGCGCGTCGCGCTCTCGGCGAGAGCCGGCTCGGCGAGCGCCAGAACCGCCCCTGCCCCGGTCAGGGTGGCCAGAATCCATTTTGACGAGCTAACCATGGTTTGCTAGTGAGAATGGCTCTCCAGGCTCCTTCTGTCAATCGCAGGCGATGACCGCATTCCACTGGCACGATCATCACTTCATCAACCGCCACCCGGCGCTCGATTTCGCCAATATGGTCGTATGGCGCAACCGGCCGGAGCGGCGCGAGGATCGCGGGCAGTCGTCCGAGAATCTGAGAGGCTGGGCGAATTATGCGGGCCTCAAGCCGCCATCATCGGGCGTCGCTGAATGCACGGCCGTGCGTGAAGCGATCGATGGGTATTTCAGGTCGGGCACAGGCTGGCCGCAGCTCGTGGCGCTCTATGCCGAGACATTGAAGGACGACCGCGATCCGTTCCTGAACACCGTCCTGCACTCGGCAATCGGACTCGCTTTTTCTCCTGAAAAGCAGCGTGTGCGCGTCTGTGGCAATTGCGGCTGGCTGTTCATCGACCGCACCCGCAATGCCAATAAGCGCTGGTGCACCGCCGACATATGCGGCAGCCGCGCCAAGGCGCGGCGGTACTACGAGAAAAAACGTCAGGCCTCGCCGAGCAGCCCGCCTTCGAAAATATAGCGGCACAGCTGGGTGCGGCGCTTGAGATTGAGGCTGCGCAGCGCGGCGCTGATATGCGCCTTCACCGTCGTTTCCGAGATATCGACGAGATAGGCGATTTCCTTGTTGGCGAGGCCAAGGGCGGTGAGCTGCGCGATGAGCAACTGCTGGCCGGTGAGCCTCGTCGGCGTCGGGCGGTAGCCATAGGATCTGACATCCGCCAGCATGCTGCGCAGGCGCCGGTCCGCCTGCAGGCCGTCGAGCGCCAGAGGCAAATGATGTGTCTGCGCCAGTGGATGATCCATGATCGCCTCCTCAGTTTTCATGTCGTTATGTCCTCCCCGCGAGCGAAATGACCTTGGCCTCGGTGCGCGGCGTGCCATTCAGACAGCCGAGCACCAGTTGCTTGTGGATGGCGATGATCTCGTCGGGCGCAAGCCGGCCCTTGGGGCTGTACCAGAAGCACACGCCGGTCAGCATGGAGATGATCGCATAGGTGGCGATGCCGCTGTCGATCGGCGGGAATACCCGCTGGGCAATGCCGGCATCGAGAATCTGCTTGAGTTCGCGCTCATAGGTCCGGCGCAGAGCGACGGCGGCGCGGCGGGCATCGGGCGACAGGCTGCGCAATTCGAGATTGGCGATGACCACTTCCTTCTGGCGCTCGAAATGGTAGCGGATGTGGAAATCGACGAAATTCTCCACCCGGCTCTTCGGATCGGCATCGGTGCGGTCGATCGCATGCCAGGCGGCGAGCAGCGCCTCCATATGCTCGGCCATGATGTCGACGAGGAGCTGGTCCTTGGTGGCGATGTAGCGATAGATCGATCCGGGCTGCAGGCCGACATGCTCGGCGAGATCGCGCAAGGTCATGGCCTCGAAGCCATGCTTGGCGATGAGTTCGATGGCAGCCCTGCGAATGGCTTTTTCCGTTTCGGCGCCGACCGATCCCCGGGTCCGTGCCATTATTCCTCCCTTTGTCAGGTCTTTTGACCTCTTCTTCTGCCCGGAAGGATAGCATAGGCGAATAAACAAACAAGCGTTTGTTTCTTGAGCGCGGTGGGGGCTCGACAATTCCCGCTCGGATCAACAGGATAAGAGCAAGGAGATCAGACGATGTATGGATTGATCGGTAAGCTGCGGGCGAAACCCGGCAAGCGCGACGAGCTTCTGGCCATCTTGCTGGGCGGTATCGGGTCGATGCCGGGCTGCCTCAGTTACATCGTGGCCAGGGACCCGTCCGACGCTGATGCGCTCTGGGTCACCGAGGTCTGGGACAGCGAGACGAGTCACAAGGCGTCATTGAGCCTGCCCACGGTGCGCGAGGCGATCAACAAGGCCATGCCGATCATCGCCGGTTTCGACAGCTCCGTGGCGACCAGGCCGGTCGGCGGCATCGGCCTGCCGCATGAAGGCGCCCGTTAGGTTCCCGAAATTCCGTGCGCAGCCTTCCCAACAATCTCGACATGAGAACAAAAAAAGAACATACATATTGGAGGGGAACGGTTCTACAAATAGCGGGCATCAATTGCCCGTTAACCAAATCAGTTGGTTATAGCGATTATGATCAAAGCTGAGGGAACCAGTCTACTCTACTTGGATCGGCGCACCCAAACGCGACTGATAGCGGCTGCGCGTGAAATGCAGCCCGTCCGCGGATTGACACACGGCTATTATAAATATCCGGCGCGATTTTCTCCAATCTTCGCTCGTGCCGTCATAGAGACTTTCACGGACCCAGGTGATCTTGTACTCGACCCTCATGTTGGTGGCGGGACAACGCTCGTCGAAGCACTTGCGGCCGGTCGTGAAGCAATTGGCGTAGATATCAGCACGCTTGCTGAATTTGTTGCGAGAGTGAAGTGTATAGTCTTCTCTGAGGCCGAGTTGAAGATACTCGAGTCATGGGCGAGACGCGTGCCAGCGGCGATCGACATTCATAAATCTTCCAAAACGCTCACTCAATACGCCGAACAAGGATATTACAAGCACCTCGATCATCCATCGCGATGGCGATTGCGCAAAGGCATTGAACAAGCACTTACAAGCGCCACACGACTCGGCACTCCTCGCCTAGAAGCCTTCGGTCGCTGTGTTATCTTGCGAGCAGCCCAATGGGCATTGGACGGCAGAAGCAAGCTCACAAAAATCGAGGAGTTCCGCGGCTTCCTCAATCAAACCGCACATGAGATGTTGCGCGGTGCTCGCGAGCTTCGCGCGGCCGTCAAAGGCAGTGGACGCCGGACTGTGACAGTTATTCGCCGAAGCGCTGCCGGCCTCGAAGACGATGAGCGTCTGCAAGCTTTTCCAACGCCTCGGCTCGTAATCACTTCGCCGCCCTATCCTGGCGTGCATGTTCTGTACCATCGTTGGCAGGTAGACGGTCGCAAGGAAGCATCTTTGCCATTCATGATCGCTAATAAGCTCGACGGTGCGGGCAGCAGCTATTACACAATGGGCGACCGCAAACATCCAGACCTAAAGACGTATTTTGATAACATCAAAGCAACAATGTCCTCAGTTGCCGCGCTGTCCAACAAACGAACCATTATTGTTCAGATGCTCGCATTTTCGGAACCTGACTGGCAGCTTCCGCGCTATCTCAAAACGATGGCCGAAGCGGGTTTGCAAGAATATGTGCTATCGAATCTGGAAGGTGACCGAGACGGCAGACTATGGCGAAGCGTGCCCGGACGTCGATGGTACAGCGATCAGCGTGGTTCGACGCCAGGCTCGCAAGAAGTTGTGTTGTTTCACCGTAGAGAAAAATTCAACCGGTCGCAGCCTCAAGACCGTCGACTTGTTCTCCCTCAAAGGACAGGTCCTGCTGCCCGAGAGTTGTAAGCGAGAGCATAAAGGGAGCCAGCGCCCTACACATTAAGTCAATCCGATCTTCAATCTTCACCTGCGTGATATCGGGTGGTTGTTCACCTTTGTCCTTTTCCTGGAGAAGCAGAGACAGACCGACAAGCACGTTTCCGTAGACGAATTGATTACGAGCGGCCTCGTCTTCGAGTCGCCGCTGTTTAATCTCGTTCAGCAGCGGCGTGTTGTCCATGTTAATCTGGAAGATTGGGATCTCATTCTCTGCAGCGTCATATTTGACGCTCACCTTCATTGCCGTAAACTCATCGAACTGCAGCTTTTCCCACCTATCGCGATAGACGAGATCCATCTCTGGTATTGAGAGGTGCTGCGGACGCTCGCGATCTTTGCCATGCTGATCATTTGGCGTTTTATCTCGTCTTTTGCCCTCACCGCCCCGACGGTGCTCCGCCCATGGTCGAACTGTCACTGATATCTCATTCTTAAACGTAGCTCTCGTGTCTTCAGTCACTGCCATCATCGACAACACTTCGTCGACCGCCACACCGTCGGGTAGCGTAGCCATAACGCTTGCCATGCCACTATGGAGATTCGGTCCTACGATCGAAATTTTTCGCTCTTTGCCGGCGCTGTCGGTCCAAGAAATTGAGAACTTACCCCCCTCAATTCGGCGAGAAAAGTAGTCATCGCGCGCGTCCGTTTCGAATTGTAAGCGCATTCGGTAATTGATTGGGCAGTCACGCCTATGCAACTCACCATAGACTGTTCCCTTAACTTTGAAGAAAGTCGGATAAACCTCCCCCTTGAATGACTTCTCGTCTTGCGCTGTTGACTTAGCGTTGAACGGCGCCGTAATACGCTGCCCAAGCTGCAGTAAGGCGGTAAGATTAGGAGAACTCTTAATAAGATTCTGAAGGACATCAGCTAGTGGTTTGTCGTCCTTTACTTTGTCCGACATCATCTCCTTCTGCCGTTGATTGCGGAGCAGACGAAGGGTCTCATCGTTCCTAATCGCCTGTTCAAGGCAGTCAATCATTTCTACCTTGAAGTCATTTTCGGTTAGGCGATCACGCGAAGGCATGAAAAGATCTTCGCGAACTTCATCACTCATGTTATCGCATTCAACAAAGACCAATAAATCATCCGCCAGCGTCTTCATCTTCATCGCATCGCGACGAAAAAAATCTTTCGGCAGGGTCCCTTGTGTTTGTCCATTGCGGATGAACAATACGCCTTCACGCTTTCGATAGCGCGTAAGACCACCGAGCTTTTTCTTCTTTGACTCCTCTTCCCCATCTTCATCCTCATCCCGCGTCGACCCAGCAGGTTTAAATGCATACACAGTGGCGTAGAGTTGTTCGCCCGCGGGGGAGAAAGGTAGCGTAATTGGAAATCCCTCCTCAACGTTCGGCGTGTTGGAGAGCCGGCGACGAAGGCCACTGAGTGTAGTTTCGCGGCTACCAGCATCCAAGTACTTCCCGTTCGGGCCAGTACGAAATTCGTACAAGCGTATTGGAAGAGCGATCTCGGGAAGAAGAAGGTCTAGACGACTGAGAATACTCCGGCCACGAATGATGTTCGAGCGTTCGCCAAGGTACTTGTAGTCATAGAGCTTGATAACAGTACCATACGCGGCTTCCCTCCCATATGGACTATCTCTATCCGGGTAAATCTTCATTGTTGGTGCAGCGAACGCCAGTATTTCGCCTTTACGATCGGGATGAGCATCCCCGACGCCGACCGGGGCAAGGTACGACAGAATCGAGTTTTTGCGACCGCCTTCAGGACGCTCCCGGCGAACCACGGTAAAACCCCAGTTGCTATCGGCTTCATCAGGATCCGGACCCAGCAACTTAGGATTCCTACGACTGATGACTAGCTGTAGATTGTGGCGCCCACAAAACCGTAATGCACCAGTTCCGCCTTGATTGAACTGTCCCTGCACAAACGGAATATACATCTTGTTGCTCTTGCTGAGCGACATGATGGTAAGAGGTATCTTTCGCGGTGTCTGACCTTCACCACAGTCAGTAATTGTAAGATTCATAGTGGGCCTAGTGCCGGTTCCGCAGAGAGTGATCCCCTGCGCAATTTCCCTGATTTTTTCGTCCGACCAATCCTCGATGGCCCCGCCAGTCGCCATCTTCTTGCCGGTTCCACCTTCAAAGAAACGCGACACTGCTTCGCGAATGCTCTTTGGAGCATTAGGCCCGCGCGGATCGATACCGCGCTCTAAACACTCATTGATGAGACGAGCATCGACTGAATTGACAATCTTCTCAACAAGTGCCGCTTCGGCCAAACTCTGCTGATTGCCGCCTTGCCCCCAATTGTTTTCCAGATCGCCATAGTGGCGCCAGAGTTCTGACTTCTCCCAGAATCCTGCCTGCTTCAGCAGATCTATAACCTCATCCTCGGTCTCTGATTGAAGCAAAGCGATACAAAGGCTTCGAATTTGGCCGTTATTCATTTACACAGCCCTCCGCGCACCCAGCGCTCTATTACAATTGAAAGTCTATAGTGTCCTTGCCGCTAGTCGAGGACATACGCGCTTTCAGAGCGTCGACTTCTTTCAGAAGAGCGCGAACAATTTTCTGAACGTCAGAATCATCAAATTGATAGGCATTCTTGTTACCTAGCTTACCTATAACGCGGATCGCTTTGATTGCATTGCGAGTCCGATTTTCTGCCAATTTCACGAATTTATCGCGCTTTTGGCTTCTTGATTTTCCCTTGTCAACTGTATCAAGCATTTATGCCTCCTCTTGATATTTTATATAATAATATAGATTGCCATTTCCTTTGTAAATTACAAAAAATATGGAGTCCAGGGGAATCTAAATCCCGTAAAATATGGCAATTGCGGAGTCAGGATTTTGCTTAGTCAGCACCCTTGTATCCGGCCAAGCTTCACTCGTGGGTGAGGATATTGACGATCGCCCCGAAAGGATCGCGCACAAAGAAACGCCTGACACCCCAAGGCTCGCGCGCGAGATGATAGACGATGTCGAGGCCCGCTGATCGGGCGCTTGCATAGGCTTCATCGACATCCTCGACCTCGATCGAAAGATCGGGAACCGGCGTTCCCGAACCACCCTCGCTCATGAAGCTCACCTGCGGCCGCATTTTCGCATCCGACGCGAAGGTCACGATCCAGCCCTGGTCCATGACGACATCGAGTCCCAGGAAAGCGCCATAGAATTCACGGGCCTTTGCCGGATCCGCCGTCTTCAGATTGGGAACGATGCGCCTGATCTTCATGCTGACAACTCCTGACTGAGAAAAGTTCTATGGCTGTCTGGCCGCCGGGGCGGGCGGCAATTGCGCTCTCGTCTCTTCTATCTCCTGGACCGGCTTCTTGACAGGAAGGCCACGATCCTTTACTTAACCGATAGATTAATTAACTTAGTGGTTCAATAATGGCCGACCGCCTCAGCGCCGCTTTTTCCGCCCTTGCCGACCCGACCCGCCGGGCGATACTGGCGCGGCTCGCTTTGGGCGAGGCCTCGGTCACCGAGCTCGCCGAGCCTTTCGAGATGAGCCTGCCCGCGATCTCCAAGCACCTCAAAGTGCTGGAAAAGGCCGGCATGATCGCCCAGAGCCGCGAGAAGCAGTGGCGGCCGCGCCGTCTCGAGCCAGGCCCGCTCAAGGAGGCCGCCGACTGGCTCGAAAATTATCGCCGCTTCTGGGACGAGAGCTTCGACCGCCTCGATTCATATCTGAAGATGCTGCAGGCCAAGGGGGGCGGCGATGGCCCGCAAAGCTGAAGCACCCGCCCGCGAGCTTCATCTCTCGCGCCACTTCGATGCGCCGCGCACGCTCGTCTTCGCCCTGTGGACCGATCCCAGACACCTCGTTCATTGGTGGGGACCGCGCGGTTTCCGCACTTTGTCCTGCGAGGTCGATCTCAAGCCCGGCGGCAGCTGGCGCATTCATTCGCGCAGTCCCGACGGCATGAAATTCTCTTCTTATGGCGAGTTCCGCGAGATCGTCGTGCCGGAGCGCCTGGTCTTCACCCATGGCTTCGAGATGCCGGGCAAGTCGCCCGGCCCCCTCACTCTGGTGACGGCACTTTTCACCGAAGCAGACGGCAGGACGCTGCTCACCTTCCACCAGGGCGTCTTCGACACGATCGCCGACCGCAACGGCCATGAGGAAGGCTGGAGCAGCGCCTTCGATCTCATCGATGAATATCTACGCGATCTTGCGTGACGAAAGGAAACACCATGCCGGCTGCGAACAACACCGACATCAGGAAGGACAGGCTCGAGCTCGTCATCACGCGCGTTCTCGATGCGCCGGCGATCCTTGTCTACAAGGCCTGGACCGAGCCTGAGCATTTGGTGCGCTGGATGGGACCCAAGGGCTTCACCGCTCCTTCGGCCAAGCTCGATGTGCGGCCCGGTGGTGAATATCGCGCCTTGATCCGCTCCGCCGAAGGCAAGGACTATTGGTTCCGCGGCGTCTATCGCGAAGTCGTTGAGGCCAGGCGCCTGGTCTTCACCTTTGCCTGGGAGGAGGATGGCGAGCGCGGCCAGGAAAACCTGGTGACCATCACCTTCGCCGAGGAGAACGGCAAGACCCGCATGACCTTCACGCAGGCGCCGTTCCAGTCGGTCGAGGAGCGCGATGGCCATGAGGGTGGTTGGAGCGAGGCTTTCGACAAGCTCGGCGCCTATGTCGCCGCCGCCGGGAACATCTGATCAAACAAGTTAAGAGCGTAAGGAGATGACAATGTCCGAACATGAGATCGTCAGCCGCGAACAATGGACCATTGCCCGCAAGGCTTTCCTCACCAAGGAGAAGGAGTTCACCCGGATGCGCGACAGGCTGAGCGCCGAGCGGCGCGAATTGCCCTGGGTCCGGATCGAGAAAAACTATGGCTTCGACACGCCGGCGGGCCGAAAGAGTCTCGGCGATCTCTTCCAGGGCAACAGCCAGCTCATCGTCAAGCATTTCATGCTGGCGCCCGGCCAGGAGGAAGGCTGCGTCGGCTGTTCCTTCGAGGTCGATCATGTCGAAGGCGCGCTCACGCATTTGCGCCATCACGACATCGCCTTTGTCGCGGTGGCCCGCGCACCCATCGGCGAGATCGAAGCCTATCGCCGGCGCATGGGATGGGAATTCCCCTTCGTGTCCTCCTTCGGCAGCGACTTCAATTATGATTTCAACGTGTCCTTCACGCCGCAGCAGATGGCCGACGGCGAGACCACCTATAATTATGAGCAGACCGAAGTCGGCATCGAGGATCTTTCAGGAATAAGCGTCTTCTATAAGGACAACAATGGCGAGATCTTCCACACCTATTCCACCTTCGGCCGCGGCGGCGAGGAAATCCTGGGCTCCTATATGTTCCTCGACATGACGCCAAAGGGCCGCAACGAGCATGGTCCCAATTTCAATCTCACCGATTGGGTCAGGCTGCATGACCGCTACGATCATGACGGCCATGTCAACCGGCTGGGACGCTTCGTGCCCGGCTCCAAAGCCGAAAACTGTTGCAGCTGATCTTTTGCCGTTTGACATCTTTGAATAAGGTTGATATCAACATATTTGTCCGGACGGTAAAATTCGCGATCGGGGGACGCATCGCGGAAATAGCAAGTTGGGAATGCTTGGCCCTGCCGGCATTGCGCCACTAACCGGGAACAAGGAGTACTCTCGATGACTGAGACGACCGCGACCTTGCCGAAAATCGCCTCACGCGCCGAATGGCTCATGGCCCGAAAAGGACTTCTCGAGAAGGAGAAGCGCCTGATGCACGAGCGCGACGCGCTCAATGCCGAACGCCGGCAGCTGCCGATGGTGAGGATCGAGAAGGACTATGTGTTCGAAGGTCCCGATGGCCAGGTGAAGCTCGCCGATCTCTTTGCCGGCCGCCGCCAGCTCATCGTCTATCACTTCATGTTCGACCCGGCCTGGGAGAAGGCCTGTGCCGGCTGCACCGGTTTCGTCAACGACATCCCCGATGTGAAGGATCTCCACGAGCGCGATACGTCGCTCGCCATCATATCCCGTGCCCCGCAGGCGAAGCTCTCCGCCTACCGCAAGGCCATGGGCTGGGACCTGCCGCTCTATTCATCCTTCGGCAGCGACTTCAACTATGATTTCCATGTCACCTCGGACGAGAAGGTGGCGCCGGCCGAATACAACTATCGCCCCCGCGCCGAGCACCTGAAAAATGGCGAGCCATGGTTCGCCGATGGCGAGCATCACGGCGTCAGCGTTTTCCTCAAGGATGGCGATCAGCTGTTCCACACCTATTCGACCTATGCCCGCGGCGTCGAACCTTTGGTGCCGGTTCTGCATTATCTCGATCTGACACCCTTGGGCCGGCAAGGGGCCTGAGACCCGGACTGCCGCCACGGCAGAAATAAATACAAAAAAAGATTGAGGGCCATGTCGATTTCGCCAAGCCTCATTCGTCGTCGGGATAGAGCCCCAGAAACGGCTCCCAACCCGACAGGAGACTGAAGAATGCGTTTCATGATCATCGTCAAGGCATCGAGGGACTCGGAAGCGGGCCGCATGCCCGAGGAAAGCCTGCTCGCCACCATGGCGACCTTCCATGAGGAGCTGGCCAGTGCGGGCGTCCTGCTCGATGCCAATGGCCTGCAGCCCAGCTCAGAGGGCTTCCGCATCAGATATGAAGGCGGCAAACGCCGGGTCATCGATGGCCCCTTCGCCGAGACCAAGGAGCTCATTGCCGGCTACACCATCATCCAGGTGAAATCGCGCGAGGAAGCGCTCGAATGGGCGCGCCGCTTCCCCAATCCCCATAATGAGGACGGCGAGATCGAAATCCGCCAACTATTCGAGCTTGAGGATTTCACTCAAGGCGAGGCGATCAACCGCTTCCGCGAAATGGAAGTGGGCAGCGGCAAGAGACAATAAGCTTTAGCAACCAGAGGAGAACGACCATGCAAGTCCAACCCTATCTGTCTTTCGAGGGTCGCGCCGAAGAAGCGCTTGATTTCTACACCAGGGCGATCGGCGCCAAGGTCGGCACCAAGATGCATTTCAAGGATGCCCCACCCATGGAAGGCTCCGGCGAAGGCTGTGCCGGCATGACCCCACCCGCCGACAAGATCATGCATTCGGAATTCAAGGTCGGCGATTCGCTGATCATGGCGAGCGACGGCATGTGCTCGGGCAAGACCAATTTCGCCGGCGTTTCCCTGGCGCTCCAGGTCAAGGACGATGCCGAAGCGAAAAAGGTATTTGACGCCCTCGCCAAGGACGGCCAGGTCCAGCAGCCGCTGATCAAGACCTTCTTCGCGACGAGCTTCGGCATGGTCGCCGACAAGTTCGGCGTGGGCTGGATGGTCGTCACCGCCGGAACACCGTAACGGAGTGCGTGAAATGAAAGTGATGGTAATCGTCAAGGCCACCAGGGATACGGAAGCGGGCGTCATGCCCTCGACCGAGCTCCTGGCCGCGATGGGCAACTACAATGAGGAACTGGTCAAGGCCGGCATCATGCTGGGCGGTGACGGCCTGCATCCGAGTAGCAAAGGCAAGCGGGTGGAGTTCACCGGCAAGGCGCCGAAGGTGATCGATGGTCCCTTCGCCGAGACCAAGGAGCTCATCGCCGGCTACTGGATCTGGAAGGTGAGATCGATGGACGAGGCCCTCGACTGGGTCAAGCGCTGCCCGATGCTGGACGGCGACGTGATCGAGATCCGCCAGGTCTTCGAAGCGGAGGATTTCGGCGAAGCCTTCACGCCCGAGCTCCGCGCGCAGGAAGAACGCGTCTGGGCAGAAGCCCAGAAGCTTGCCCGGAAATCGTAAGCGAACCCGGCCCACGAGCCTGCTCGTGGGCCCAACCGGATGCGGATAGTGATGCGGCAGATGATCTTGCGGCGAAGAAGCGAAGATGGTGTGATCGGACATCATGACCATGTCCGAAGCTCATCGCGCGATCGACGCCATATGGAGGATCGAGCAGGCGAAGCTCATCGCTGCCCTGACCCGCTTCACCCGCGACATCGGCCAGGCCGAGGAATTGGCGCAGGAAGCCTTGCTGACGGCGCTCGAGCAATGGCCGAAGGCCGGCATACCGGATCGGCCGGGCGCCTGGCTCATGACGGCGGCGAGAAATCGCGCCATCGACCGGATGCGCAAGGCGAAACTCGCTTCGACCAAACATGCCGAGATCGGCCGCGAACGCGACGCCGACCAGGAGGAGGCGCTCCAGGAGCTGGAAGATGCGCTCGACGATCCGGTAGGCGACGATCTCCTGCGCCTCATCTTCATCTCCTGCCATCCGGCGCTCTCGACCGAAGCGCGCACCGCCTTGACCCTGCGCCTGATCGGCGGATTGACCACCGAGGAAATCGCCCGGGCATTTCTGCAGACCGAGCCTGCCATTGCGCAGCGCATCGTGCGCGCCAAGCGCACGCTGGCGGAGAGGAAGGTTCCCTTCGAGCTGCCGCGCGGGCCGGAGCTCATCGCCCGCCTTGCCTCGGTTCTCGAGGTCATCTATCTCATCTTCAACGAAGGCTATTCGGCGACCAAGGGCGACGACTGGATGCGTCCGCAGCTTTGCGAGGAGGCGCTGCGCCTCGGCCGCATCCTGGCCGGGCTGGCACCTCAGGAAGCGGAAGTGCATGGCCTCGTGGCGCTGATGGAGATCCAGGCCTCGCGCACCGAAGCGCGTATCAATGCCGAGGGCGAGCCCATCCTGCTGCTCGACCAGAACCGGGCCCTGTGGGACCAGTTGCTGATCAGGCGCGGCCTTGCCGCTTTGGCGCGTGCCGAGAAGCTCACCCCTTCACCTGGCCGTTATGTGCTGCAGGCGGCGATTGCCGCGTGCCATGCGCGGGCGACCACGGCGGAAGCAACCGACTGGTCGCGCATCGCCCGACTCTACGATGTGCTGGCAGCCCTCGAAGCGTCCCCCGTCGTGGAACTCAATCGCGCCGTGGCGCATTCCATGAAAAGCGGCCCGCAGGCAGGTCTCGATCTCACCGATGCCCTGATCGGGGAGGAAGCGCTCAAGGCCTATTATCTCTTGCCGAGCGTGCGCGGCGATTTCCTCGTCAAGCTCGGCCGGCTCAGCGAAGCGGAAGCGGAGTTCCGCCGCGCCGCGTCGCTCCCCCGGAATGCTCGCGAGCGCGCTTTGCTGCTCGCCCGCGCCGAGGCCTGCCGGTCGCCCTGACCTGGCTGGTCCACAAATCTGAAATCCAAGGAGAGTGAACATGGCTTATGTCGATGGTTTCATTGTTGCGGTGCCCAAGAAGAAGCTGGGCGATTATCGCAAGCTGGCCAGGCTCGCCGGCAAGGTGTGGCGCGAGCATGGCGCGATCGATTACAAGGAATGCATCGCCGATGACGTGCCGATGGGCAAGCTCACGTCCTTCCCGAGAAGCGTGAAGCAGAAGCCGAGCGAGACGGTGATCTTCGCCTGGATTACCTACAAATCCAAGGCCGAGCGCAACCGCATCAACAAGAAGGTGATGGCGGATCCGCGCCTTTCCGGAATGGATCCGAAGAAGATGCCTTTCGATGCCAAGCGCATGATCTATGGCGGCTTCAAGGTCATCGTCGCGGCATGATCTACGACAGGGTTTAACGACAGGAGTATCCGATGCTCGCGGACAAGACCGCCATCATCTATGGCGGGGGTGGAGCTGTTGGCGGCGCTGTAGCGCGCGCCTTTGCCCGGGAAGGTGCGAAGGTCTTCCTGGCCGGGCGCACCTTGAGCAAGCTCGTCAAGGTCGCGACCGACATTTCAGCCGAGGGCGGTGATGTCGAGATCACAGAGATCGACGCTTTCGACGAGGAAGCGGTAAAGGCCCATGCCGACATGGTGGCGGCCAGGACAGGCGGCATCGATATCGCGCTCAACGCGATCGGCCTTGTCCATGTCCAGGGCACATCCTTTGTCGATCTCACTCTCGACGACTATGCGTTCCCGATCATCGCCTATGCGCAAGCTCATTTCATCACCGCCAAGGCGGTCGCCTTCCATATGGCGAAGCGCAGCCGGGGCGTGATCCTTACCTTGTCGACGCCCGGCGGCTACCTGCCCGGCACCGGCTATCTGGGCTTCGGCGTCGCCTGTGCTGCGATCGAAGGCTTCTCGCGGCTGCTCGCTTGCGAGCTGGCGCCTTCCGGCATTCGGGTCATCTGCCTGCGCCCGCATGCACTGCCCGAAGCGCTGGCGCTCGGATCGCATGGCCGCCAGGTGTTCCAGCCCATGGCCGATCGCGCCGGCATCACCGTGGACGAGATGCTGGCAGGTCCGGCGCAGACTTTGCTGAAGCGCTATCCGACCCTTGCCGAAGTGGCCGAGACCGCAGCCTTCATGGCTTCCGACAAGGCCGGCGCCATGACCGGCACGGTGGCCAATCTCACTTGCGGGACATTGCTCGACTGACGCTGCTGACACCGTTGCGGCACATAATAATATAAAGTGCCGCGCATAGCTGATGGGAAGAAACCATGTCGACCTCCGATGTGCCGCAAAAGGCCGGCACCCGCGAATGGATCGGGCTCGCCGTCATCGCACTGCCCTGTCTCCTCTATTCGATGGATCTGACGGTGCTCAATCTGGCGGTGCCGAAATTGAGCGAGGATCTGAAACCCAGCGCATCCCAGCTTCTGTGGATCGTCGACATCTACGGCTTCTTCGTCGCGGGCTCGCTCATCATCATGGGCAATCTCGGCGATCGTATCGGCCGGCGCAAATTGCTGATGATCGGCGCTCTGGCCTTTGGCGCAGCTTCGGTCTTCGCCGCTTTTGCCGCGAGCGCGCCGATGCTGATCCTGGCGCGCGCCGTTCTCGGCATTGCCGGCGCGACGCTTGCACCCTCGACGCTCTCGCTCATCCGCAACATGTTCCATGACCCGCATGAGCGCACCACCGCCATCGGCATGTGGATCGCGAGCTTCTCGATCGGCGGCGCCATCGGGCCCCTTGTCGGCGGCCTGCTGCTCGAGCATTTCTGGTGGGGCTCGGTCTTCCTGGTGAATGTGCCGATCATGCTGCTGCTGCTCGCAGTGGCGCCGGCACTGCTGCCGGAATTCCGCGATCCCGGCGCGACGCGCCTCGACATTGCGAGTGCCGCCCTCTCCCTCATCGCCGTGCTGGCCCTGATCTATGGCCTGAAGCAGTTTGCCGAATATGGCATGGGATGGCGGCCCATCCTGTCCGCTTTGCTCGGCATCGCTGTCGCGACAATCTTTGCGCGCCGGCAGCTTCATCTCGCCGATCCGCTGATCGACCTGTCGCTGTTCAGGAAGCCCGCTTTCAGCATTTCTCTCGCCGTCTACATGCTGGGCGTGCTCGTCGCCTTCGGCTTCTTCCTGTTCATCTCGCAATATCTGCAGCTTGTCCTCGGCATGCGGCCGCTGCAGGCGGGGTTGTGGATGATGCCATCCGGTCTCGCTTTCGTGGCAGGCTCGATGCTGGCGCCTCGGATCGTGCGCAAGGTCCGGCCGGTCTATGTGATGGCGGGCGGCCTCGCCATCGCAGCGCTTGCCTGCCTGCTCCTCACCCAGATCGGCAGCACCCATGGCCTGGCCGTGCTGGTGTCGGGCTTCGTCCTCCTGTCACTGGGCCTGGCGCCGGTTTTCACGCTGGCGACCGACTTCGTGGTGACTTCGGCACCACCGGAACGCGCCGGCGCCGCCGCGGCAATTTCGGAAACGAGTGCCGAATTCGGCGGCGCGCTCGGTATCGCTCTGCTCGGCAGCATCATGACGGCGATCTATCGCACCTCCATGAGCTCAGCCGTCCCGGCCGATCTTCCCTCCGATGCCGCAGAAGCGGCGCAAAGCACGCTGGGCGGCGCCGTCGCCGTGGCTGCCGAATTGCCGGCGGATGTCGCGAGCGTCCTTCTCACGACCGCGCGCGAGGCCTTCACCGCCGCCCTCGTGACGACATCGGTGGTCTGCACGGCGATCGCGCTTTTCGCGGCACTCCTGGCGATGTTCATGCTGCGGCGAGTTCAAACCGCGGCACAACACTAGTCTAGCCCGCGGCGGCCGTCTTTTGGCGCGCGACGACCTCTTCATAGGCGGCCTGCAGCCTTGCCCCGACCGAGGGACGCCCGGCAGGACGCTTCTTGAGGGGAATGCCCAGATGCCTTTCGCGCAATTCGTCCATGAACTCGGCCCACAATCTGGGTCCGCCTTCTTCGAGGAGCTGTGCTCTTATCGCGAGCTCCTCGCTGACCGGCATATATTTGCGTCCCCACATCGCCATTTGCGCCAGCACCGGCAGAAGCTCGATGCCCTTCTCGGTGAGGCTGTAGAGCGCCTTCTGCTTGTGGCTTGGATCATCGCTCTTGGTCAGCACGCCTTCCTCCAGCAGCTTCTTCAGCCGGTCGGCCAGGATGTTGGAGGCGATGCCTTCCAAAGACTGGGTGAGGAGCTCCCGGAAATGCCGCTTATTGCCGAAGATGATGTCGCGGATGATGAGCAGGCTCCATTTGTCGCCCAGCACTTCAAGGGTGAGATTGATCGGGCAGCCCGAGCGATGCGCATCGTTCATCAGATGAATTTCTCCAGAAACCGCTTGCATTATCGCATCGGTCTGGGTAAATTACAACTAGTTGTAAAATACAACTAGTTAATCATAAACGCCGCCCGGTATCCTTTTGAAAACAGGAGGAATTCATGAAACTCTATGTTGCCCCTGGACCGAACTCCTATCGTGTCCGCATCTTCATGGCCGAGAAGGGCATAGAGCTGCCCCTGGTGGAGCTCGACTATGGCAAGCGCGAGCATAAATCGCCGGAATTCCTGAAGCTCAACTCGCTGGGCCAGGTCCCGGTGCTCGTCCTCGATGACGGCACCATCGTCACCGAAAGCGTCGCCATCTGCCGGGTGCTCGAGGATCTGCACCCGTCTCCATCCTTGTTTGGAAGTGACCACAGAAGCAAGGGCCTGATCGACATGTGGAACCGGCGCATGGAGAACGAGGTCTTCGCCACCATCGGCAATGTCACCTTGCACACCAATGAGTTCTTCAAGGAGCGGCTGATCCAGGTTCCGGCCTTCGCCGAGGCGCAGAGAAAGATGATCCCCACGAAATGGGCCTGGCTCGATCGCGAGATCAGCGACGGCCGTCCCTTTCTCGCCGGCGACCATTTCTCCATCGCCGACATCTCGGGCATGGTCACGCTGTGGCTTTCGGAAGTCTTCAGCTTCGAAGTTCCTTCCAATCTCGCTCATGTGCAGCGCTGGAACGAGCGCCTGCGCCGGCGCCCGAGCTGGAACGCGTAACCGGAAATGCGTGACGCTTGCAATATGTAAATACTTCTATATATATCGGCCATGGGCAGGCAGGTCGTCTTCCTCGGTTCGACACAGGAAGATCTTCAAGAGTGGCCTGACGAAGCACGCCGCGAGGCTGGCCATCAACTTTGGCTCGTCCAGAACGATAGAGAGCCGACGGATTGGAAGCCGATGCCTAGTGTAGGGCCTGGCGCACGCGAGATCCGGATCCAGGAAAATGGTGGGCAGTGGCGTGTGTTGTATGTCGCGAAGATCAGAGGTCTTGTTCATGTCCTGCATGTCTTCAACAAGAAAACGCAGCAAACGTCGCAACGAGACGTCAATCTAGGGAAATCTCGATATCGGAGTATTTAGTGATGCCTAAGGAGAAAGCACGAACCTATCGCAGCGTGTGGGAGGCGATCGAGAAGGACCCGATTGTGGCGTTGAATCTCGAGCGCCGGAGTAATCTGCTTATGAATATTCAGGAGCGGATCAGAAAGGAAAAGTGGACTCAGGCTGAGGTCGCGCAGATGCTTGATACCGATCAGCCCCGCATATCGAACCTGATGAAAGGAAAGATCAATCTGTTTTCTCTTGAGACACTGATCGGCTATCTCGACAAACTTGGCCATCCAGTCAAGATCGAGGTCGGCCGACCGAAGAAGTCAAGGAAGCTTGAGCACGCCTGAGGTTCTCCTACTCGCGCTTCGCCGTGCCGAGATATCGGATGATGGCGGAGAAATCCTCGCCCGCCCCGCCTCTTTCGCTGAAGCTGCGGTAGATCTCCTCGGCATGCTGGCCAAGCGGCGTCGCAGCCCCCGCTTCCGCCGCCGCCTGTTGCGCCAGCGCCAGGTCCTTGAGCATGAGCGCTGTGGCGAAGCCGGGCTTGTAGTCATTATCGGCGGGCGACACCGGGCCGACGCCCGGCACCGGGCAATAAGAGGTGAGCGACCAGCATTGGCCTGAGGCGGCGGAGGCAACGTCATAAAGCGCCTTGGCCTCGAGGCCGAGCTTGTCGGCGAGCACGAAGGCTTCCGACACGGCGATCATCGAGATGCCGAGGATCATGTTGTTGCAGATCTTGGCCGCCTGCCCCGCTCCCGCATCGCCGCAATGGACGATGCGCTTGCCCATCGCCGAAAGGATCGGGCTCGCGCGCTCGAAGGCTTGCGGTACGCCACCCGCCATGAAGGTGAGCGTCGCCGCGGCGGCCCCGGCCGTGCCGCCCGAGACCGGCGCATCGAGGCTTTGCATCGCCGCCGCCTTGGCCATGCGATGCGCCTCGCGGGCACTCGCCACATCGATGGTCGAGCAGTCGATGAACAAGGTCCCGCGCGGCGCCGGCTGCAGGATGGCGCGGTAGAGATCGAGCACATGCTGGCCCGCCGGCACCATGGTGATGACCACCTCGGCATTCTTCACCGCATGCTCGGCACTCTTGGCCGCGGCGATCCCCTGGGCCGTGGCGCGATCGAGATTGGCCGCCACGATATCGAAGCCGGTGACGGCGAAGCCCTTGGCCGCGAGATTTGCCGCCATGGGTCCACCCATATTGCCAAGACCGATGAATGCGATCTTCATGACCTACCTCCCGGAAACAGGCCGAGCTCTTCGGCGCCAAGCGGCGCGAACAGCGCTTCCACATCGCTCATCCGCACATCCGCGAGCCGCGCCGGCCGCCATCGCGGCTTGCCGTCCTTGTCGACAAGGAGCGCCCTGACCCCTTCGCGGAAATCATGCAGATGGACGCAGCGATGGGCGAAGCGATATTCATGATCGAGGCTTTCCTCGACGCAGGTAAAGCCCCGCGCCTGGCGCACCGAGACATGCGCGGCGGCGAGCGACGTGGGCGAATGCGCGGCGATCTTCGCCAGCGCCTCCTGCTCGAAGGCTTCATTCGCCGCCGCAAGCCGGGTCACCGCCTCCTGGATCGTCGCCGCCGAGAAGGCGCGGTCGATGCGCGCCTGCTGCGCCGCCAGAGGGCTCGGGCCCGGCTGGATCGCGAATTTGCGCATTGTCTCATCCGCCGGCCGGCCGGCGCACAGGGCCTCGATGAAGGCTGCCTTGTCCTGCGCGGGGACCTGCGCATCGGCGAAGCCCGCATAGATGGCATCCGCCGCATTCATCCGATGGACGGTTGCCGCCATATATTCCCCGGCATGGCCCGGTGCACAGGCCAGAAGCCACGAGCCGCCGACATCCGGCGTGAAGCCGATGGCCGTCTCCGGCATCCCGACAGCCGAGCGCTCGGTCACGATGCGATGCGAGCCATGGCAGGCAAGCCCGACGCCGCCCCCCAGGCAGAAGCCATCGATGAAGGCCACATAAGGCTTGGGATAACGCGCGATCATCGCATTGAGCCGGTATTCGTCGCGCCAGTAGCCGCGCGCCAGCTCGGGATCGACCGGGATCATGTCATAGACCGCCCTGATATCGCCGCCGGCGCAGAAAGCGCGCTCGCCTGCCCCATCGATGACGACATGCCTGACCTTGGCATCATCCCGCCATCGGGTGAGGGCCTCGGCGATGGCGCGCACCATCCCGTGATTGAGGGCATTGAGCGCCTTCGGCCGGTTGAGCGTGATGCGCCCGGCCGCACCTTCGATGCGGATAAGAACGTCGTCTGTCATCTCTTCTCGCTAGTCGTTGTCCAGCAAATCGCGCGCCACGATGAGCCGCATGATCTCGTTGGTCCCTTCGAGGATCTGGTGCACCCTGAGATCGCGCACCGTCTTCTCGATGCCAAAATCGGCCAGATAGCCATAGCCGCCATGGATCTGCAGCGCCTCATTGGCGACACGGAAGCCCGTATCGGTGACGAGCCTCTTGGCCATGGCGCAATATTTGCGCGCATCGGGCGCGTTCCGGCTGAGCTTCCAGGCCGCCTGGTAGAGGAAGATGCGCGCCGCCTGCAGTTCCGTCTCCATATCGGCGATCTTGAATTGCAGTGCCTGGAATTGGCTCAGGGATTTGCCGAAGGCCTTGCGTTCTTTCATATAGGCGATGGCCTTGTCGAGCGCCGCTTGCGCCGCCCCCAGGCTGCAGGCGGCAATATTGAGCCTGCCGCCATTGAGCCCGTTCATCGCGATCGAGAACCCCTTGCCTTCGCCGCCGATCAGATTGTTGGCGGGAACGGGCGCCGAATCGAGATTGACGGTCGCGGTCGCCTGGGCATGCCAGCCCATCTTCCTCTCATTCGCCCCGAAGCTCAGCCCCTGCGTGCCCTTCTCGATGAGGAGACAGGAGATGCCCTTGGGCCCCTCCTCGCCGGTGCGGCACATCACGAGATAGATGTCGGAATAGCCGCCGCCCGAGATGAAGGCTTTGGAGCCCGAGACGCGATACTGGCTGTTTCCTTCCTTCACCGCTTTGGTCTTGAGGGCTGCCGCATCCGATCCCGAGCCGGGCTCAGTGAGGCAGTAACTCGCGACCCGGTCCATGGCGCAGAGTTGCGGCAGCCAGGCCTTGCGCTGCTCCGGCGTGCCATAGGTGTCGATCATCCAGGCGCACATATTGTGGATCGACAGGAAGCTCGCCACCACCGGATCGGCATAGCTGAGCTCTTCGAAGATGAGCACCGACTCGACGCGCGAGAGCTCGGAACCGCCATGTTCCTGGCCGACCGTGATGGCGGCGAGGCCGAGTTCCGCCGCTTCCTTGAGAAGCGCGCGCGGAATGTTCTTCTCTTCTTCCCATTTGGCGGCGAAGGGCGCGATCTTCTCGGCCGCGAAGCCGCGCACCATGTCGCGGATCTGGGTCTGATCGTCGGTGAGCGCGAAATCCATCAAAAGGCCCCGGCAGTCGGCAGTCCGTCAGGGATAGGCGCCGATGCTGTAGCCCTGCGCATCGAGCTCGTCCTGGACATGCTTGCGATAGGCCATGATGTCGGCAGGCGCCGCCTTGCGCAAGGCCTTGATTTCGGCGCCATTGAAGGGGGTCCAGCTTTCGGGCGTGCTCTTTTCGCCGAACACCTCGACCACCCAGTTGAGGAGCGCTGCCGTTTCGTCAGCGCTGAGCCCGGAATTGACGATGCCCGGCACATTGGCGAAATAGAGCCGCGCATCCTCGCTGCGCACCAGATGGCCGACGACGCCCTTGAGCGGCGGAATGCGCCCCAGCGGCGGGCTCACCCCTTCGGCGGTGTGGCAGCCGGTGCAATGCAGCGCATAATTATAGTTGGGCTCGACCGCTTGCGCGGCCGCTGTCGGCAGGCTGAGTGCGAGAAAAACCGCCGCGCTCAGGCGCATCGTCATTCTCCCAACTTCGACCGCATGTCGCGCAGAGTCTGGTGGTCGACTGTGGCGGTTCTGAGAGCCGCGACATCGGTCCCCGCCAATGGCGAGGCTTTGAGACCATTGAGGTCCGCTTCGACATAATTGGCAAGGGCAGCGATATCATCGTCGCTGAAGTCGGCGCGCGGCGGCATGGCGCTCACATAGAGCTGCCCCTTGACCTTAATGGGACCGCTGAGCCCATGGATGATGACGAGCGGCACGTAGTCGCGCTCGACGCTGCCGGCTTTCTTGAGCGTGTCGGAGACGAGCGGCGGGGCGAGACCCGGCGTTCCGACACCGCCCTCCTGGTGGCAGGCGACGCAATTCTCCGAAAACAGCGACGCGCCATCCGCTGCCGCGGCGCCCGACGAAACGGCGAGCAGCGTGGTCGCCAGAACCAGCCTATGGATCATCAGCCGGTCCCGATCACCGC
The DNA here is from genome assembly GCA_003576695.1 of Taklimakanibacter lacteus. Classification (GTDB taxonomy): domain Bacteria; phylum Pseudomonadota; class Alphaproteobacteria; order Rhizobiales; family Aestuariivirgaceae; genus Taklimakanibacter; species Taklimakanibacter lacteus. The sequence continues at coordinate 559,392 of QOZQ01000001.1, read as the reverse complement.
CGCGACGGTGCAGTGATAGAGGCCGCGTGAATTGGCCATGCACCAGTTGATGTCATTGTGGATGCCCATGCGATAGCCGGGCCGTTCGCGCAGATTGTAGTTGCACAGGCAGTTGCCGCACGACACCTGGCCGCAGCAGTCATTATAGCTGATGAGATAGGCCTTGTTGTCCTTGGGATTCTGGCAGGTCCCGACCCAGGTGACCTTGGAGGGCTCAGCACCTGGCGGGCAACTGGCCAGCGATCCGCCGCAGCAGGTGCACAGGAAGCCATCGAGCGCGCAATAGCGCCAATATTCGCAGGTCTCATCGCCGTCATCGCGGGTGCTGGCCGCTTGCGCGGCCCCCCCCGAGCGGTCGAAGGGCAGCATCGGCAGGATGGCGCTGCCGGCAATGGCGGTGCCGAGCGCCGACAGCGCATTGCGCCGCCCGATGCGCTGCGCGCCAAGCCGCGCCGCCGCCTCGCTCAGCCGGTCGAAGCTTTCCATGAGCCCGTGCAATGATCTCAACATGGCAACCCTCCTCAAGCCTCCTTGACCTGATCCAGGAAGCCCTGGATCGAGGCGACACCCATTTCCTTCGCGTTGAACAGGCTTTCCAGCTGTTCGCGGTTGTTGATCAGTCCCTTGGCCCTGACCGTGCCTTCACCATCGAGAACGACGCCATAGGGCAGCCGGCTGACCCGATAGGCCATGCCGAGATCGCTCGACAGCACATAGGGGAAGCCGTCAAGCTTGTGGCTCGTGATGAAGGCCTCATGCCTGGGCGCCTCGCCGTCGCTGGCCAGCACGATGTCGAGCCAGCCCTTCTCGGCCTTCTGCGCCGATTTGAGCACCGGCAGCAGCTTCTTGCAGACCGGGCAGGTGGGCGACAGGAAGAAGATGAGAAGGGCGCGTCCCGAGGCGGCGCCGATCGAGACCGGCTTGCCGGTGGCGAGCGCCTGGAGCGCGAATTTGGGAGAGGCTTCGCCGATCTTGGGGCCGGCATCGGTCATCAGCGCCCCCATGGGCGCCACCCTCTCGAACAATATGCCGATCTGGCGGGCCAGCGCGATCACCACGATGCCGAGCGCCAGGACAACGGCCCAAAGCAGGATGAGCGCGATGGTGAACGGATCCATGGGTCAGCCCTTGCCTCTGCTGTTGCGGATGAACTGGCGATGCGCATCATTCACCGCAGCCTGCTCGCTGGCGAGGAGGGCGAGCCATACGGTGACCACCGACAGGCCGAGCACGATCGCATCGGTGAACGAGATGTCGCGCGGTGTCGGCGCGGCGAGGGCCAGGCCGGCGACAAGGATGAGGATCGCATTGCGGGCGACGAGGAACCAGGACAGGCCCTGCCCCGATCCGCCGCAGCCGCAGTCGATCATATAGCGCCCGCGCCTGAGATTGACGGCAATGGCAAACCCATAGACCGCAAGCAGGACGATCGCGCCAATCGCAGCCGCCTGTCTTGTCGCCGGAACGACGAATCCGATGACAATCGCGGCTTCCGCCAGCAACAGGATGAGCGATGCCGGGGCGATGAGACCGGCGGGAAGCATCTCGTAATCGGCGAACAGGGCCTTGAACACGGCGAAGTCGCTGAGCTTGTGCCACAGTGCCCTGACAAAGACGGCAATGAGCACGCCCGACGCGATGAGCACGATGAGCGGGTCGAGCATCATCACTGCGTCTCGGCCTGGATCGGCGTATTGCCCGCCTTCTGCTCGCCGGCGGCGGTGAGCGCATAGCCCTTGGCCGCATCGGAGGTGTAGCGCATGACCTTGAGGCCGACGAGATCGATCGCATAGACGACCGGATCATCACCCTGTCCGAGCGCCACCGAGAAGGCCGTGGTGGTGGGCGAGCGCGACAGGAGTTTCTTGTTGCGCACATCATAGGCCCAGATCTCTTCCGCCGGATTCTTGTGCGAACCCTCGGTGCCGCCCTTGTGCATGAGAACGAACACCACGCCCGATTTCTGGTGGAAGGCATGGGTCTGATAGCCGCTCGGCCGCCAGTCGCCCTCGACCCCCTTGGTCATCTCGATCATTTCGACGAGCTTCGCCGCCGCGCCCTCCAGGTCGACCAGGTAGATATTGCCGGTGAAGGACACGAAGAGCCAGTTGTTGGCGTCGCGCTCGCCATGGATGAAGAGCGCGTCCTTGTCGGCATCGAAGATGGGCTCGGACGCGGCACGCTCCGCCGCCGAGCCGTCATCCTTCAGCGTATAGCTGCCGAAAGTGCCGTCGCCGCACATGGTGGCGAAGCGCAGGCCATTGGTGGCGGCGGGAAAGATGCCATAGCAGCCGGCATTGGCGACCTCGGCGGTCTGCTTCTGGGCGTTGAGGTCGACCACGCTGATCGATGTCGCGGGCGTCGCATTCTGGGCGAAGATCCAGCGGCCGTCGACCGAGCCCTGCAGCAGCGGCCGGTAGTTCAGCGCCTGCGCCCTTGTTGTCGCGATCGGGATCTCGCTCTTGAGATGCAGCGTGTTCGAATCATAGACCTCGAGCCAGTCGCTGCGCTTGCCGCGGGTGATCTTCTCGATATAGCTGGTGGCGATATAGAAGACATCCTGCTTCGGCGGAATATAGATCTGGCCGAGGAAGCCGGTGCCGACCATGCCGAGAAGCTTCATTGAGTTGGCATCGAAGATGCGCACCCGGCCATCCACGATATGCTCGATGGCAAGATCGGCGATGAAGAGCTTCGGCGTTCCCGCCGGGATCGTCTCCTCGCTCATCTGTTCAGGTTTGAGCGGCTCCTGGGCAGAGGCGATGAAGGGAAGGAGCGCGGCAAAAGCGCAGGCGAAAAATCCGGTGCGAAGCATGGGCACGGTTCCCCTCCTCTCGAGCGCTTCCCGCATCGGTCGATGAGGAAGCGCCCCTATGTATGTACGATCTGGTGTGGAGCGTACTGTTGATCATACTATCCGGCAGGCTTTTCGGGTTTTCAACCGATACCTTTGGTCGATTGAGGTGGAAAAACACAGCATGCGGATGATATCCGGTGCCGATCGTCTGGGTGGCGCGCTGCTGGCGGCAGCACTCCTCGCGCTCGCTTTTCAGCCGACCGATGCAACATGGTGGCTGGTCCGCACCCCCGGCATCCTGGCACTGCTGCTCTCGGCTTGCGCTCTCATGCTTCAACCCGATGCCAAGGGACGGTCGTGGCACCGGTACATCGGCTCATTCGCGATTGTCGCGGTGAGCCTGCATGTCCTTGCGGTTGCAGGCTTCGAGCCATCCTTCTGGCGCTGGCTGGATGGTGCTGTGCCTGTCGAGATCATCGCGGGCATCGTGGCGGCGCTGGCGCTCTTTGCGACACTTGCGGTGCGGCGCGCGCTCACCTCGCCCAAATCATTGATCCTCCACCGTATTGCGGGATTCATGGTCGTCGTCGCGGCAGCCCTGCATGTCGCTTTCATCGCCGGAACGCATGCCGCCATCTTGGGCTTCCTCCTGGCGGGAATGCTCATCCTGGTGTTCGCCGCCCTCTTGCCGGAAAGGCGCAAGCTCATTCTTGTTGCGCTTCCCACCGTCCTGCTCGGCATCATCGCTGCCCTCGCCACCGGGCCGATGGCGCAATTGCGGCTCGCATCGCTGCGCTCATCGCCCATAGATCACGCCAATTTCAACCATGGCGATCATACGGGCTTCGTCTGCACGGCCTGTCACCACAATTTTACCGATCGCACAGGTAAGGAGAACTGTCTCACCTGCCACAAGGCTTTGTCGGACAGCGAGAGCATGCGCATCGACCGGCTATTCCACGCTTTCTGCAGCGATTGCCACCGCCGCGAAGCGCTGGCGGGCAGGAAGAGCGGTCCGATCGATCATTGCACCGCCTGCCACGGCACTTGATCCATCAGGACGCTGCGAAACGTAAGAGTTCCTGACCTTTCCGGACTCACGCCACAAAAGCCTTTGACATTGCGTGCGCAAGCGTTGGATTGGAGAATATCAGGGTCAGATGATGTGCGCCCGCGGCTCAAACCCGCGGGCGTTTGTATTTCGGACTGAAACATGAATGCGCCGATCGGGCCGTGCCTACCCGCTTTCAGTGGGGCTTGTCGCGCTGATCGCTCCACCAAGCGCCCCGACGATGCCGTGGCAGATGGCAAGGCCGAAGCCGACGCTGGCGACCGGCCATCATCCTGCTTCACGCAAAAGAACGAGATGCGAACCTGGGATGCGCGCCATTCGGGGTGACGCCTCTCAAGGCATTTCATCTCGTTTCTGACCAGAAACCTCCAAATCATCAAGTTTCCTAAGGCTGACCACACGCGCGTCAGCCTCCACCCAGAGACCGACAAAGGATCAACCGATGGCTCTCGATCGTCAAAGGACTCATGAAATCGTGCAGGCATTGCTGCGCGCGAGGAACAGGAAGGATGGGGGTAATATCCTCCAGAGTATAGCACAAACCAAGGCGGAATCCGGCGACCGAAGCTACCGCGAGCCCGCATTTGGAGGAATGGGATTTCCTCCTGCATTGCGACTAAGGGTGACGGCAGGCGATAGCGCCGTAAGTCAATCGCGCAAGTTGATACCGAGGCCTCGTCCTCATCCATTCCGCGATCCGGCAGCATTCTCCGACACTGATGAGCCTACCGACATGGCGGCGGCGCGCAGCATTCCTGACCACGATCTGCTTGCTTTCAAGAAGGGGCCCAGCACTTTATCACGAGTGGCAAATCCGCAAGCCATGTATGGCGGGCCATTGGCGGTCAATGTGGCGGCAACTCCTCAACAGGGCTATTGGGACTCTTTTTGGGAAAGATTACTCCCGCCTTATTGCTCCCCCACCGACGACAATCTCTCATTTCCTCCCTTAATCAATCAAGATAGGAAACCGCTTACTGAAGCTGACAAGGACGCTTGCCACAACCAATTTTATCATGACAACGAGCAGTGTCATAAGAACTACAGTTATAGTCCAGAAGCTTGGAGGAAATACCACGAGCGCGCGAAAGTAATTCGCGACCTATGCCTGAGAGGCGAAAGCGAGATATTGCCCTGGAGCGACCCAGATGAAGATGGTATAAGATTCCCCAAGCCGCGCAAGAGATGGAAGAGAAAGTAGCGACGAGTGGAGAGAATCGATCTCAAGTCTCTGCTAAAGCAAGTAGAGCCTCATAGAATTGAGGTCGTGGAGATCGATGGCGTAACCATGCCAAAGAGCGCAGCCATGCTGCTGTCCGGTCTCGCAACCGAAAGCGAGTGGAATGTGCGCGTCGAACTCCATACGTGCGCTATCTCTGAGTGCGGATTGGCAGAGAATACCGCAGCTGCCGTCAAGTTGGCGCAGGCGTACCATCAGGAGTTCCGCGATGACATATCGTTGATGGGTTTGTCCAGGGCATTGATTGAGAACAATGAACTGGAGGCGGGACTTTTGCGCGCAAGGGAAGCCCTCGAATTGTCGATCCAGAACCAGGGGGGCGTGAATGACGCGGCGGGAAACCTGGTCCGGCTCTCCGTCAAGACAGGCTCCGTCGAAGCGGTGAACGAGGCGATGGAGGCGCTCGTCGACTCTACTGATATGCCGCGCAAGTGGGACTGCGTGCTGGATACCGACTGGTGTGATGACGCAGAAGCGCTCGGTGCCGATATGGAGATGATATCCTGGATCAGGGAAGTCGCGTTGGCGCAACTGCTGCACACGAAGCGTCGAAAGTCCGAGCGTTCACCCGAATCGGAAGCCAAGACGTGACATTGGCAAAATATCAGATCCATCATTGCACCGCGCTTCGCGGCGTGTGAATCGATCAGGACGCTGCGAAACGTAAGAGTTCCTGACCTTCCCGGATCTGGTCGCCCGACTTGCAGCCGACATGCTCGATCTTGCCCGCGTGACCCGCCTTCAGCGTATGCTCCATCTTCATCGCCTCGAGCACGATGAGCGGAGCGCCTTTCTCGACCATCTTTCCGGCCGCGACATGGACGGCGATGATGCGCCCGGGCATCGGGGCCGTGACTTTGAGCGCCGCCGCCTCGCCGCTTTCATCTTCGAACGCGATGCCGGCACGCTTGAGGCGATAGCTGATGCCATCGAGGAAGAGCGCGATGTCGTCGCCGGTGCGCGCGAAGCCTGCTGCCATGCGGCGTCCGCTGATATCGGCAATGAGCCGGCCATCCACCGACAGGGATGCCCTGACGATTGGGGCCGCCCTCTTGAGATGGAAGACGAAACCGTCCTTCGCATAGTCGAATACGAGCTTGTGGGCCGTCTGGCCGCCGCTGACATCGATCAGGCTCAGATGATCGTGCGCGCCGCCATAGTGGCGCCAGCCATCGGAGCTGGACCACGGATCGCCAAGCGAGACTTGGCGCTCGCTGAGGAGAAGGCCCGTCGCCGCCAGCAGCAGCACATCTTCGCTGGCCGCCGGAACGCTCGGCAGCAATTCCTTCTCATGACGCCCGATGAAGCCGGTATCGACATCGCCCTTGGCAAAGGCCTTGTTGCCGGCGAGCCTCGCCAGGAAAGCGGTGTTGGTGATGAGCCCGCCGATCTCCGTTTCACCGAGTGTCCGGCGCAATTGCGCCAGTGCCGACATTCGGTCGCGGTCCCACACGATGAGCTTGGCGATCATCGGATCGTAATAGGTGCTGATCTCCTTGCCTTCGGTGATGCCGGTATCGATCCGCACATGGCCGTTCTCGGCCGGGAACCTCAGATGCGCGATGCGTCCCGTTTGCGGCAGGAAATCACGGTCGGGATCCTCGGCATAGAGGCGCACTTCGAAAGCATGGCCGTTGAGGACGAGTTGGTCCTGGGCGAGCGGCAGCTTCTCATCCGAAGCCACGCGCAATTGCCATTCGACCAGATCGAGGCCGGTGATGAGTTCGGTCACCGGATGCTCGACCTGGAGACGGGTGTTCATTTCCATGAAATAGAAGGAGCCATCCTCATCAAGCAGGAACTCGACCGTGCCGGCCCCGACATAGCCGATGGATTTGGCCGCCGTGACCGCGGCCTCGCCCATGCGCTTGCGCAAGGCTGCCGTCATGCCGGGCGCCGGCGCTTCCTCGATGACTTTCTGATGCCGGCGCTGGATCGAGCAGTCGCGCTCGAACAGATAGACGCAATTGCCGTGGCTGTCGGCGAAGACCTGAATCTCCACATGGCGCGGTCTCTCGAGATATTTCTCGATCAGCACCCGGTCATCGCCGAAGGAAGATTTGGCTTCGCGCTGGGCGGAAGCGAGCTGGTCGCGGAATTCGGCCTTGCTGGCCGCCACCTTCATGCCCTTGCCGCCACCGCCGGCCGAGGCCTTGATCAGGACGGGATAGCCGATCTTGTCGGCCGCTTTCTCGAGAACCTTCGGGTCCTGGTCTTCGCCATGATAGCCTGGCACCAGTGGCACATTGGCCTTCGCCATCAACGCCTTGGCTTCGCTCTTGCCGCCCATGGCACGGATCGCCGACGGCGGCGGGCCGACAAAGACGATCTTCGCCTCGGCACAGGCCTGCGCAAAGGCGGCATTCTCGGAGAGGAAGCCATAGCCTGGATGAATGGCCCCGGCGCCCGTCTTCTTCGCCGCCTCGATGATGGCGTCCGCTTTGAGATAGCTGTCGCGCGCCAACGGTCCGCCGATGCGCACCGCCTCGTCAGCCTGAGCGACATGCAGGGCCTGCGCATCGGCATCGGAGTAAACGGCGATAGTGCGCAACCCCATGCGCTTGGCGGTGCGGATGACCCGGCAGGCGATCTCGCCGCGATTGGCAATGAGGACGGACTTCAGCATGGAACCTCGCAACCCTCTCCCTGCTTCAGTGGGGAGAAGGGAGGGACCCACCGCAGAGCGGTGGGAGGGGTGAGGGGCTTGTTGAAGTCCTGCACCAAGCCCCTCACCCTACCCATTGCTACGCAATGGGCCCCTACCCTCTCCCCGCTGAAGCGGGGCGAGGGCGTTGTCGCAATGGCTGCAAACACGAGTGGCATTCCCTACATCCTGAATATGCCGAAGCGGGTTTCGGGGATCGGCGCGTTGAGCGCGGCCGAGAGGCTTAAAGCCACCACGCGCCGCGTCTCGGCCGGGTCGATCACGCCGTCATCCCACAGACGCGCCGAGGCGTAATAGGGATGGCCCTGATGCTCATATTGCTCGCGGATCGGCGCCTTGAAGGCTTCCTCGTCCTCAGCACTCCATTTCTCGCCCCTGGCGGTGAGGCCGTCGCGCTTGACGGTGGCCAGCACATTGGCCGCCTGCTCACCGCCCATCACCGAGATACGCGCATTGGGCCACATCCACAGGAAGCGCGGCGAATAGGCCCGCCCGCACATGCCGTAATTGCCGGCGCCGAAGCTGCCGCCGATGATCACCGTGATCTTGGGCACCTGCGCCGTCGCCACCGCGGTCACCAGCTTGGCGCCATGCTTGGCGATACCCTCATTCTCGTATTTGCGCCCGACCATGAAGCCGGTGATGTTCTGCAGGAAGAGCAGCGGAATGCGCTGCTGGCAGCAGATCTCGATGAAATGCGCACCTTTGACGGCCGATTCGGAGAACAGGATGCCGTCATTGGCGAGGATGCCGACCGGCATGCCGTGGATATGGGCGAAGCCGCAGACCAGCGTCTTGCCATAGAGCGCCTTGAACTCGTCGAGCTCGCTGCCGTCGACGATGCGGGCGATCACCTCGCGCACATCGAAAGGCTCGCGCGAGGTCGGCGGCATGACGCCATAGAGCTCGGACGGATCGAATTGCGGCGGCTTCGCCTCACGCAGGATCACATCGGCAGGCTTGCGGACCTGCAACGCGGCAATGGCGCGCCGCGCCAGCTCCAGCGCATGCTCGTCATTCTGGGCAAGGTGATCGGCGACGCCGGAGAGCCTGGTATGTACATCGGCGCCGCCAAGGTCTTCGGCACTCACCACCTCGCCCGTCGCCGCTTTCACCAACGGCGGGCCGCCTAAGAAGATCGTGCCCTGCTCGCGCACGATGATGCTCTGATCCGCCATGGCCGGCACATAGGCGCCGCCCGCGGTACAGGAGCCCATCACCACCGCGATCTGGTGGATGGCCTTGGCCGACATATTGGCCTGGTTGAAGAAGATGCGGCCGAAATGATCGCGGTCCGGGAAGACTTCGTCCTGGTTGGGCAGATTGGCGCCGCCCGAATCGACGAGATAGACGCAAGTCAGCCGGTTCTGCTCGGCGATCTCCTGGGCGCGCAGATGCTTCTTGACGGTGAGCGGATAGTAGGTGCCGCCCTTCACCGTCGCGTCATTGCAGACGATCATGCATTCGCGGCCCGACACGCGCCCGATGCCGGCGATGAGGCCGGCCGCCGGCACCTCGCCGTGATACATCTTGTGCGCCGCCAGATGGCCGATCTCGAGGAAAGGCGAGCCGCGATCGAGCAGGCGCAGCACGCGTTCGCGGGGGAGAAGCTTCCCACGCGATTCATGCTTGTCGCGCGACGCCTTGGGGCCGCCCTGCACGATCTGCGAAGAAATCTTGCGCAGGTCATCGACGAGCCCGCGCATATGCTCCTCATTGCGCCGGAACTTGTCGGAGGAAGGATCGATGTCGCTTTTGAGGGCGGTCATTGGAGATCAGTCCATTTCCCCTCCCCCTTGCGGGGAGGGGCTGGGGTGGGGGTCGGGTGGTCCATCAATCCTTGTTCCTGCGAAGTAGAAGAAGAGAAGGCTTGAGAAACCACCCGACCCCCACCCTTAATCCCTCCCCGCAAGGGGGAGGGAAAATGAAGTGTGTTTGTGGCAGAGCATCCATCGTCAGATCGACTTCTCGAACAGCTCGCGGCCGATCAGCATGCGCCTGATCTCGCTGGTGCCGGCGCCGATCTCATAGAGCTTGGCGTCGCGCAACAGCCGCCCGGTGGGGAAGTCGTTGATATAGCCATTGCCGCCCAGCAGCTGGATGGCATCGAGCGCCACTTGCGTCGCCTTCTCGGCGGCGAACAGGATGGCGCCCGCCGCGTCCTCGCGCGTGACCCGGCCCCGATCGCAGGCCTTGCACACCGTATAGACATAGGAGCGCGCCGCATTCATCAGCACATACATGTCGGCGAGCTTGCCCTGCACCAGCTGGAAGGTGCCGATCGGCTGGCCAAACTGCTTCCTGTCATGCACATAGGGCAGGACGACATCGAGCGCGGTGCGCATGATGCCGACCGCTCCTGCCGCCAGCACGGCGCGCTCATAGTCGAGGCCCGACATCAGCACGCGCACGCCCTGGTTCACCTCGCCGACGACATTCTCCTCCGGCACTTCGCAATCCTCGAAGATGAGCTCGCCGGTGTCGGAGCCGCGCATGCCGAGCTTGTCGAGCTTCTGCGCGGTGCGGAAGCCCTTGAAGCCCTTCTCGATCAGAAAACTGGTGATGCCCTTCGCCCCGGCCGCGGGGTCGGTCTTGGCATAGACGAAGAGCGTGTCGGCGATGGGGCCATTGGTGATCCACATCTTGTTGCCGTTGAGGATGTATTTCGAGCCCTTCTTCTCGGCCCGGGTGCGCATCGACACCACGTCCGAGCCCGAGCCCGGCTCCGACATGGCGAGCGCGCCGACATGCTCGCCCGAGATGAGCTTTGGCAGATAGCGGCGCTTCTGCTCATCCGTGCCATTGCGGCGGATCTGGTTGATGCACAGATTGGAATGGGCGCCATAGGAAAGCGCCACCGAAGCGGAAGCGCGGCTCACCTCTTCCACCGCGATCGCATGATCGAGATAGCCGAGGCCGAGGCCGCCGAATTCCTCCTCGACGGTGATGCCATGGAGCCCGAGCTCACCCATGCGCGGCCACAGGTCGCGCGGGAATGTGTTGGTCTTGTCGATCTCGGCGGCCCTGGGCGCGATCTCGGCCTGCGCGAAGCTCGACACCGTGTCGCGGATCATGTGGGCGGTCTCGTCGAGATCGAAATCGAGCCCGAAATTGCTCTGCGTCATGCTCTAACCTTCAATCACAGAAATCGCGCCACCCCAAATCCGTCATCCCGGCGAAAGCCGGGATCCATTGGGTCCGCTCCACACAGGCAGCGCTGCTGAAATTGCGCCAATCTAGTGGGTCCCGGCTTTCGCCGGAATGACGGTAAGTGGATATCAGATGCTCGTCTCATCAAGCGGTCTTTTCTTCCTTGAGACCCAGTTCCCTGCGCGCTTCCTCGCGCATCAGGTATTTCTGGATCTTGCCGGTCACCGTCATCGGGAAACCGTCGACAAACTTAACATAGCGCGGAATCTTGTAATGGGCGATCTGCCCCTGGCAGAACTGGCGGATTTCCTCATCCGTGCAGGCCTGGCCGGCTTTGAGCTTGATCCAGGCGCACAGTTCCTCGCCATATTTGACGTCGGGCACGCCGATCACCTGCACATCCTGCACCTTGGGATGCTTGTAGAGGAACTCCTCGATCTCGCGCGGATAGATGTTCTCGCCGCCCCTGATCACCATGTCCTTGATGCGCCCGACGATGTTGCAATAGCCCTCACCGTCGATCGTGGCGAGATCGCCCGTATGCATCCAGCGCCCGGCATCGATCGCTTCCGCGGTCTTCTCCGCATCGTTCCAGTAGCCCCGCATCACCGAATAGCCGCGGGTGCAGAGCTCGCCCGTCGCCCCCGGTGGCACGATGCGCCCGTCGGCATCGACGATCTTGACCTCGACATGGGGATGGATGCGCCCGACCGAGCCGACGCGCTTCTCCAGGGGATCATCGGCCGAGGTCTGGAAGCTCACCGGGCTCGTCTCGGTCATGCCGTAGCAGATCGTGACCTCGTTCATATGCATCTCGTTGACGACGCGCTTCATCACCTCGATCGGACAGGGCGAGCCCGCCATGATACCGGTCCTGAGCGAGGAGAGATTGAAGCTCTTGAAATCGGCATGGCCCAGCTCGGCGATGAACATGGTGGGCACGCCATAGAGGCCGGTGCAGCGCTCGGCCTCGACCGTCTGCAGCACCGCCAGCGGATCGAAGCCTTCGCCCGGATAGACCATGGCCGAGCCATGGGTGATGCAGGCCATGTTGCCCAGCACCATGCCGAAGCAGTGATAGAGCGGCACCGGGATGCAGATGCGGTCTTTCTCGTCGAGCCGCATCGTCTCGCCGATGAAGAAGCCGTTATTGAGGATATTGTGATGGGTGAGCGTGGCGCCCTTGGGATAGCCGGTGGTGCCGCTGGTGAACTGGATGTTGATCGGATCGTCGAACTGCAGCGCGCCGGCGATCTCTTGGAGCTGGCGATGATGATCAGGGCCTGCGAGGCCCGCAATCTCATCGAAGCCCCGCATGCCGGGCGCCGAACCGCCGATCCGGATGATGGTCTTGAGATGCGGCAGGCGCTTCTCGGCGATGAGTTGGTTCAGCATGCCGACATAGTCGCTGGTCTTGAACTGGCTCGCGGTGACGAGCGCTGCGCACTCAACCTTGTTGAGCGCGTAATCGGCCTCGGCCAGGCGATAGGCCGGATTGATATTGACCAGGATCAGCCCGGCCCTGGCGGTGGCGAACTGGGTGATCACCCATTCGGCATTGTTGGGCGACCAGATGCCGACGCGATCACCCGGCCTGAGGCCGAGCGCCAGGAGGCCGGCGGCGAACGCATCGACCTTGCGCTTGAGCTCTTCATAGGTCCAGCGCACCTGCTGATGGCGCACCACCAGCGCCTCGCATCGAGGCCAGCGCCGCGCCGCTTCATCGAAGAAAGCGCCCACGGTCTGGCCGATCAGCGGTGTCTCGCTGACCCCATGCACATAGCTTTGCGTGAGCCGCGCCATTCGCACTCCTCCTGCCCGGCCAAGAAAGAGGATTATCGCATGGGTTTCAACCGGGGCGACCGAAAGTGTAAGCGCTTGATTCCCCTCCCCCCTTGCAGCAGGGCAATCGCATATGAAAATTCTGGAGCCAGGCAGGCTGTCTCCAATTTTCCCCCTCGCCCGTTGCGAAGCAATGGGAGAGGGTGCCCAACAGGGCGGGTGAGGGCTCTTTGCCTACAACAAGAACAGCTTTTGAAGGTTGCGCGAGCTTCGAGAAAGAGCCCTCATCCGGCCTGTCGGCCACCCCATCCTGCGGACGGGAGAAGGGGAACTGGAGGGAGTGATTTCTCCTTTCCAAGAGCCGCGCAAATTCCATATGCGATAGCCCTCCCCGCAAGGGGGAGGGGAATGGCACCACTTGCTTAACCAAAAGACCCATGTCACCTGTGGACCGGACCGGGAGGAACCAGCATGACACGAACACTCAACCAGCCCCTGGGCGGCAACCAGATGCCCCGTTTCGGGGGGCCGGCCACCATGATGCGGCTGCCAAGCCAGGCGGGCACCGACGGGCTAGATGCCTGCTTCGTCGGCATCCCCATGGATATCGGGGCCTCCAACCGTGCCGGCACGCGCCATGGGCCGCGCCAGATCCGGGCCGAATCCTGCCTCATCCGCCCTTACAACATGGCGACGCGCGCCGCCCCCTTCGACAGCCTGATGGTCGCCGATATCGGCGATGTGGCGATCGACACGTTCAATTTGCCGAAATGCATCGACATCATCACCGAGGCCTACCGCAAGATCATCGCCAAGGGCTGCCGGCCGCTGACGCTCGGCGGCGACCACACGCTGACCTATCCGATCCTCAAAGCCATGGCCGAGAAATACGGGCCCGTCGGCCTCATCCATGTCGATGCCCATGCCGACATCAACGAGAACATGTTCGGCGAGAAGATCGCCCATGGCACGCCTTTCCGGCGCGCGGTGGAGGACAGGCTGCTCGACACCAAGCGCTGCATCCAGATCGGCCTGCGCGCCACGGGCTATGCCGCCGATGACTTCGACTGGCCGCGCCAGCAGGGCTTCCGCGTCGTCCAGGCCGAGGAGTGCTGGCACAAGTCGCTTGTCCCCCTGATGGACGAGGTGCGCCGGCAGATGGGCAAGGGCCCGGTCTATCTGAGCTTCGACATCGACAGCCTTGATCCGGCTTTCGCGCCGGGCACCGGCACGCCCGAGATCGGCGGCCTCACCACCATCCAGGGGCTCGAGATCATCCGCGGCGCCTGGGGCCTCGATCTCATCGGCTGCGACCTCGTCGAAGTGTCACCGCCCTATGACCCGACCGGCAACACCGCGCTCACCGGCGCCAATCTCCTGTTCGAGATGCTGTGCGTGCTGCCCGGCGTGAAGCGGCGCTAGCCGACCCCACCGCGGGTAACCAAAATGCTTGGGAGTAATTCGCGGATTCAGGGAAATTCAGGGAATTCCACCCCACTTTTGATGTGGCTTGATTCACCTGTTACAGATGCCGATACTAGGATTTAAAGCCTATTCTTTAATAACTCGCGCGAAGCCGCCGAAAATCATGTGCTTGCCGGCGAAGGGCATTGTGGCGGATACGCCTTCCGCATCGATTGACATGGATCATCAACCCGAAGGGTTGACCTGTTGCATTTACAACGGGTGAAATCGTCGGCGGCATTACTCCCTGACAGTAGCATTTAATTCGAAGTGCCCTTCTCTGAAGGCAATGCAATTCGGATTTCAGAACAAAAAATTCCTCTTGCAATTGCGGACACAACGGGCACAAAAGAAGGGCTCCCTGCTGGCCGCCTTTTGGCTGGCGCAATGATGGAGCACCAGCTTGCCCAGAATTGATTATCTGCCCCTGCAGAATCTCAAGCCCTGGCCGGGCAACAGCCGCAGGCACTCCCGCAAGCAGATCAAACAGCTGATCGACAGCATCCGCCGCTTCGGCTTCGCGAGTCCGGTGGTTGTCGATGAGGCGGGCCATATCCTGGCCGGGCATGGCCGAGTGCGGGCGGCGTGCGAGCTGGGGCTGGCCGAAGTGCCCTGCCACCGGCTGGACCATCTGAGCGAGAGCGAGAAACGAGCCTATGTCATCGCCGACAACAAGATCGCGCTCAATGCGGCGTGGGACAGGAAGAAGCTGACGCAGGAGCTGAGTACGCTTCGCGCCGAGGATATCAATTTCGACATTGGAGCCATCGGATTTTCGATCAGCGAAGTGGACGCTCTCCTCGACATCACGCATTCGAGCGGCGGCGCCGATTTCGATTCCGAGCAAGGGGAAAGCCCGGCGGAGGTATCCCTGCGCGCGCCCCCTGCCCGCTGCGCCCCGGGTGATGTCTGGCTGTTGGGGCCGCACCGCCTCTGCTGCAGCGGGAAACTGCATAGCCCTGTCTATGAAGGATTCGGCGCCCATGCCGAGGAAATGATCATCGTGGTGACGCCGCAAGGCGCTCATCCTGACGGTTCGTCGAAAGAGCCGGGCGCATGGAAGACAGATACCATCCTCGCCGCCGGCGCAATGGGCAGGTCCGTTCTGCTCGCTGAACCTGACCTCACTCAATGCGACCGGATCCTGGCGCAGTGGGAATCTCATTCCCGGTCCAAAGCCGTGAGATTGGCCGGAAGAATTTAGATTGATCTGGAGTTGCGAGAATGAATGACAAATGCAGTACCGAGCCGGCCATCGAACCCAAGCGAGGCGGCTACGACGTGGGCTACGGGCGTGCGCCCAAGGACAACCGTTTCGTCAAGGGCCAATCGGGCAATCCTGGCGGCAAGCCCAAAGGTACGCGAAACAAGCTGCCCGCGCTTCACGAACGACGGCTCAAGGATCTCATCATGGAAGAGGCTTACCGGCAGATTGTGATCCATGAAAACGGAACGCCAATGACCGTTTCGATGGTGCAGGCAACGCTGCGCGCCGTCGCCGTTGCAGCCGTTAAAGGCAAGTTTCACGCCCAGACGCTGCTGCTGCGGCTGGTCAGCGCCGTGGAAGACCAGAACCAAGAGCTTCACGAGGAGTTCCTGGATTCCATGATCGACTACAAGACCCAATGGGAAAAGGAGCTTGCGCGCCGCAAGGCCAACGGCCTCGAGCTTCCCGACCCCGTTCCGCATCCGGACGATATCCAGATCGACATGCAGGAAGGGACGGTGCGCATGCTCGGCGCCTGGACAAAAGAGGAGAAGGCGGTTCTCGACGAGTGGCAAGCGGAACAGGAACGGTCAAAGCCCAAGGAAGCGATTTCATAGGCATGTTCCGCGATGCGCACTAAAAAATCTGCCCGCTCCATTTGACGATGGAGCGGGCAACGCGATGGTAACGCGGTTTCTGAATTTACCACACTTGACCGTTGTACCACGTGTCCACATCCCTGCGAGCCTGATCCCTGGCAATTCCGTAACGCTCCTGGATCTTGCCCTCGAGTTGATCACGCCGGCCATCGATGACATCAAGGTCTTGCGCCTGCGTCGAGCGGCGCACGGCGCGCGCGGTTGCCGCTGGACCACGATCTTTGAAGCGCTATTCTCGTAGCCAAGGTGGCCAAAGATTCCTGTTGGTGACAACTTGTTGCAGTATGGGGTGGCGTGCTCTAAAAGCACGCATGTCTTGGCAGCTTGTTTTGCTCGTATTGCAGGTAGCGCTGGGAGGCGGCCTCCTCCTGCGTGGCATGCGGAAGGCCATTTACGACTACAACACTGGCAAAGGCCCCGTATGGGGTGGGGTCGCGATGATGGCTGCGGGGGCGCTTTTGCTTTTGCTGGTACACCCGATGATTGGCTTGATTGCGCCGGAAAGGCCGATCTAGAACACCATGCGCTCGGCATACATCGCCCCTGTCGTTGCCCTCCTGGCGATATTGTCATTCTCCAGTGGCGTTGACGACTCGGGTTGCCGCTGGACCACGATCTCTGAAGCGCTATTCTCGCCGCCTTGAACAAAGTGAGCGCCGTCATGTTGCCGCTGGACCACGATCTCTGAAGCGCTATTCTTCGTGGTGGCGTTCGCCATGTCGGCCAGATGTTGCCGCTGGACCACGATCTCTGAAGCGCTATTCTCGACAAGCGCCCGGTTGCAAAGCTGATCGAGTTGCCGCTGGACCACGATCTCTGAAGCGCTATTCTATATTGCTCCTCGGCCTTGTCCCAATGCTTGTTGCCGCTGGACCACGATCTCTGAAGCGCTATTCTGCGCTATGATAGCGATGGTCTCTTGTGCCGGTTGCCGCTGGACCACGATCTCTGAAGCGCTATTCTGGCGGCTCTGCACGAGGTACTGGAATATGCGTTGCCGCTGGACCACGATCTCTGAAGCGCTATTCTAGATACCAATGAATGGCAGATACCAACTCAGTTGCCGCTGGACCACGATCTCTGAAGCGCTATTCTACCTTGCCCCAGGCGGACGAGAGCAGCGCCGTTGCCGCTGGACCACGATCTCTGAAGCGCTATTCTCCGCGAAGTCTTCCCGCTTGGTTCCCGCATGTTGCCGCTGGACCACGATCTCTGAAGCGCTATTCTTCTGGAAATCTTCCTTGCCCATTGCCGGCAGTTGCCGCTGGACCACGATCTCTGAAGCGCTATTCTCTCGCTCATGCAGCTACCTCCCTTCTATCAGTTGCCGCTGGACCACGATCTCTGAAGCGCTATTCTCAGGATTCGAACCATGCATTTGTGACCTGAGTTGCCGCTGGACCACGATCTCTGAAGCGCTATTCTAGAAGGACGCAGCGCCGATACCACCTGAGAGTTGCCGCTGGACCACGATCTCTGAAGCGCTATTCTGTTGCGCGATATGTATACCTGTCAGAAGACGTTGCCGCTGGACCACGATCTCTGAAGCGCTATTCTCGGGTAGCACGGGCAAAGCTGCGGCGCTTGGTTGCCGCTGGACCACGATCTCTGAAGCGCTATTCTGAACTGGCGCTTCGGCCCCTGGCCGGCATAGTTGCCGCTGGACCACGATCTCTGAAGCGCTATTCTCGTGTGGCGTAGCGCCATAGCGAGCGGCCAGTTGCCGCTGGACCACGATCTCTGAAGCGCTATTCTGTACGCCTGCAACGCCGGATAGATCATCTGGTTGCCGCTGGACCACGATCTCTGAAGCGCTATTCTATAGGGACATGGGTCAGCGCTCCATATTTGGTTGCCGCTGGACCACGATCTCTGAAGCGCTATTCTCTTCTCAACCGCTTCGAGGCGCTCCCCAAGCGTTGCCGCTGGACCACGATCTCTGAAGCGCTATTCTCTTCTCAACCGCTTCGAGGCGCTCCCCAAGGTTGCCGCTGGACCACGATCTCTGAAGCGCTATTCTCTCAACTTGAATTGCCTCTTCTTAGGCCAGGTTGCCGCTGGACCACGATCTCTGAAGCGCTATTCTAATCGGCCTCGATCATCTGCCAGCCCACGCGTTGCCGCTGGACCACGATCTCTGAAGCGCTATTCTCCGGGTACGGGATAAACTGTTGATCTGTCCGTTGCCGCTGGACCACGATCTCTGAAGCGCTATTCTCTTTTCAGCGCGCAATACATCGCGCTCGGGTTGCCGCTGGACCACGATCTCTGAAGCGCTATTCTTCAAGAAAATACGCCCCGGCACCGACATAAGTTGCCGCTGGACCACGATCTCTGAAGCGCTATTCTGAGGCTTGCTCGCCTCCCTCCCCGCAATGAGTTGCCGCTGGACCACGATCTCTGAAGCGCTATTCTACCTCGCCCGACCGGCAAGCACCCGGCACTGTTGCCGCTGGACCACGATCTCTGAAGCGCTATTCTACAACGCTGGAAAGAGCATCTTCAACATGGCGTTGCCGCTGGACCACGATCTCTGAAGCGCTATTCTGCAAGTCGCCATGCAGCCCTACCAGGCGACGTTGCCGCTGGACCACGATCTCTGAAGCGCTATTCTCCAGCGGCGCACCGACCGGCCGGCGCCATAGTTGCCGCTGGACCACGATCTCTGAAGCGCTATTCTCGGTATCGACCACGGCAAGCGGCGCGCCGAGTTGCCGCTGGACCACGATCTCTGAAGCGCTATTCTGCGTGCCGCGCGCCACGTTGTTTGCCGTGCGTTGCCGCTGGACCACGATCTCTGAAGCGCTATTCTCTGCACGATGTTGATGGCCTTATAGACGTTGTTGCCGCTGGACCACGATCTCTGAAGCGCTATTCTGCCCCTGTCGGCGTCGACTGCACCGGCGGAGTTGCCGCTGGACCACGATCTCTGAAGCGCTATTCTTTCGAGGGTCTTTCGCCGGCGGGCGAATAGTTGCCGCTGGACCACGATCTCTGAAGCGCTATTCTGTTGAGGATCGTGTAGAGATCGGAGAGCGTGTTGCCGCTGGACCACGATCTCTGAAGCGCTATTCTCCGACACCCTGGCGATTGACGCCCGCCTGCAGTTGCCGCTGGACCACGATCTCTGAAGCGCTATTCTCTATTCACCGGCCGTCACGTCTGTTGTGGAGTTGCCGCTGGACCACGATCTCTGAAGCGCTATTCTGACATTGAAACTGGATGGATAACGGCCTTCGTTGCCGCTGGACCACGATCTCTGAAGCGCTATTCTCAGTCAGCATCTGAATATCGAGATCGGCGTGTTGCCGCTGGACCACGATCTCTGAAGCGCTATTCTAAGTTGATCCGCCACCCACTGATGCCACGCGTTGCCGCTGGACCACGATCTCTGAAGCGCTATTCTGCCAGCGTAGTCTGCCGCCATTATCGGCATGTTGCCGCTGGACCACGATCTCTGAAGCGCTATTCTCATCCGGTCGATCGAAGAAGCCGACGAAGAGTTGCCGCTGGACCACGATCTCTGAAGCGCTATTCTAGATAGGCAGATATCCCATTGAAAACAATGGGGATATCTGCCCTTTTGAAGCAAATAAAATGCCCCCGATCCTTAAAACAAGGCGAGTTGGCCGGGATTTTTCTTTTGCCGCTTTCGGCGCTGCCCGGAAAATCGAACGATATTCTCATACTGCTTGTCCGTGAAGGTCAGGACATGCACATCCCCGCTGCCGGGAAGGTTGTCCTCGATTCGCCGCATATAGGCTTCGAACTGTTCTTTCCCGCTGCAGAAGCGAGCATAGACAGAAAACTGGCTTTTTTCAAAACCTTCGTCCAGCAGATACTGCCGAAATTTGGTCGCGGCCCGGCTTTGGGCTCTGGTGGTCACCGGCAGATCGAACATCACAAAGATCCACATGAGCCGATAGCTGTTGAGTTGGGTGAGGGTCACCGTATGAGGGCTTCCAGGCCCGCCAGATCGAGAGGCGAAGGCGGCGAAGGCAGCAGGAGCCCCGACGACTTCCCGGTTTCAAAGCACTGCGACAGGGACTGCGCCAATCTGGTGGCCGCGACGGTCACTGTCGTCGTCCCGTTCACGCCTGCGAGATCAAGCGCAATCAGCCCGGCAAAAGCCTGCTTCGATTCAGGAGTCAGCTCCGAATGTCCCTTCTTGACCAACTGGACGGCCATGGCATCGACCAGCGGCCTGAAGGGCTCGACAAGGTCATCGGCAAGCGCAAAAGCGTTTCCTCGATTGGCATGATGAATGCCGATCGAGGGATGCAATCCGGCTGCCACCACAGATCGCGCCAGCAATGAACGCAAGATCGTGTAGCCGTAGTTGAGAAGACTGTTGACGCCATCGGCTGAGCGATCACGTCGAAATTCCTCACCCATCAGCAGCGGCCAATAGCGCCGCGCTGCCTGCGCCTCGACATTGTCGGGATCGCCCGAACGAACCCGGCGTGCCAGCAGGTCGAAGGCACCGGATTCGACCCCGCGCGCCTCCAGAACGGCGGCCTGCCACCGAATCTTCGCCACGACGACTTCACGCCAGAGCTGCTTGGCAAGCGGCTTTCCCGCCTCCCATTGCGACCTCAGCCGAGCGTTCTGACCGTGATGGCCATCGAGGGGCAAGCAGACGGCGACGGGGGCATGGTTCGAGCCGCAAACCACCATCAACGCGCCCCGCTCCGCCAGCGCCACGATGAGATTGGTGCTCCAGGTTATGCCGTGAGCATGCACGACGACGGCGGCGATATCGTCGAGCGGAACACGTCCCACCTCCTCCCGCTTCTCGCTGACGACCAGAAATCCCCTGTACGCAGAAAGATGCCGGTCATCGGTGGCGATATCGACGATACGCTCCATCATCCCCCAGCCTCGGGAGATGCGCGCGGGCCAGGGTCGAGGACGCGGCCGAGCTCGTCCACCCTCACCTGGCGAGCTTTGATGCGCTTCAGGCCACCCGGCGTCGGGGCGAAATACTTGAAGGGATCTATGTCGACTGGCGAATCGTTCCGCCTCTTGAGATCCCCGGCTTCATGCGCTTCCGCCAACGTGACTTGACCCTTCTGGTCGAATTTGACGACCCGGACGAGCTTGCGGCCATTTGCATCTGGCTCGATCGCCAGCATGTCATCCTGGCGCAATGAGAGAACTTTCTTTGCATTGTGATTCTCGTGCCTAGCCTTAGATGACCAACCGGGCTGATGCACATCGAACATGGATACGACTTCCGCTATCCACTTGCCGTCCTTCAATTCCCAGACGTCATAGCGGTAGTTGGAGTCGCCCTTATAGCCCTTATAAGCGCGGCCATCCTTGTCGCGGATCGCTATGACGGACAGTGGCTCCACCTTGCGATATCGCCTTATGCCGCGAAATTGCAGGGGGCCGAGTTCGGGGAACTTCAACAGTTTCGTTTCGAAGGCCTTTCCTTCCAGGCCCCTAGTCCAAACAAGCAGGGCCTTGCGCAATTCAGGATCACGAACACTCTCGATATCGGCCGCCTTCGTCAGGCCATCGAGCGGCACCCGGTGAACGACAAGGTCGTTCTGCTTCGCATCCTTCTGACCGGTGAGCCCATAGGCGGTGTCGTTGTGCAGCCGCCCTGCCGTCGCATCCCGTCCTTTGGGCAAGGCTTTCTTTGCGGTCGTACCGTGATCAGCGCGATGGCTGACGACGATGCGGCTTACCACCTCTCCGACCTGATCCCGGAAAGCCTCCCACGGCATCGGCAGATCGGCTGTCATCCGGTTTGCGGCTTCAGCACCACGCCGGCCCGCCTCGCGGGAGATGCTCTGCAGCAGATGACGATCAGTCACGGCGACGACAATTGCGTCGATGGCATGATGGCGATGATCGCGCCGGTTCTTCGGCTGGTCGGCACCGCCACCGAAATTATGATCCGGAAGCAAACTGTTGAGGCCCCAGCTCCTGCGCAGCATCTCGGTGAGACGGCCGGGTGAAACCCAGACTCGACCGCTGCCTTCGCCCACATCCGGGAACAGTCCCGCCAAATACTCCCGCGCGAGTCGCGACAGATATTGCGTGTCGACAAGCTGGCGGGCGATGAAGCCGCCCTGATTGTCAAACCGTGACATCGCATCGGGCTCGAAGCGCCAGCGCTTTCCGCGTGGCAGGCGGGCCGCGCGAGCGGCAATCTCCGCCCAATCCGGACGATTGCCGAAAGCCTCATAGGGCGAACGCTTGCGCTTCTCTCGATTCGCCTCGCGCATGCACAGCAGGCGATTGTCATTCGAATCGTCAAGCGTGGCGCCGAAGGGTAGGATGTGGTCGACCTCCACCGCTCCCGAGAACAGCATCTCGATCGAAATCTGCCGTCCGGTGTATACACAGCGCCGGTCGAGCGCATTGTCGAGATTGAGCTCTTCCCAAAGCTTCAGGAGTGCTCGATTGCCCCCCTTGTCGGCGACTCCGATGTTCACCAGCTTTTCCGAGCGCTTGGTCGCGTCCTCCCGATTCTGTAGATTGCGCTTGTTGATCTCACGCTTGCGCTCGTCGTCAAGCTTCAGTTCGCGCGCCAGCTCGATCGCGACCTGCTCCGGCCGACCGTAGCACTTGATCAGCCTGTTGATGACATGGCGCAGCTGATTCAGCCCGATATGCACAGTCGGATTGGTAAGGCGTCCGATGCGCAACTCTTCCGGATCCGTCGGATCGGCGGTCCCCGGCATGATATGCCGTTCGAGCACGACGCCATAATAGGGAAGCTCGTCGAATGCTTCCCCGGTGCGGAAATCCGAATGATGGGCAAAACCCGCCTTCTTCACTGCCTCGCTGTAAATGGTGACATCAGACTGCAAAGCGGCGATAAGCCTGGTGGTCGCTGTCAGGCCGAAACGGCCGAAGCCCTCCGGAAGCCTGGCCCCGGCTGTCGAGCGCGATTGCTCAGGCTCAAGCTCATATGTATCGCGCAGCCACGCCAGCAGCCTCGCCTCATCTTCATCGCTCTCCAGTTCGCGGATTTTTGAGATGATCTCCCACTGCGCCTCATCGGACAAAAAGGCCCACCGCTTGCCGAAGCGGGTCTTGGCGCCCAGTTCCGCCGCCACCTCGTTTCCCTTGATTTCCCTGCGATTCTCGCTCTCCTTGTTGAAGCGTGCCTCCGGCTCGAGCCCGAGAAGCTTCCGCAGGCTCTCAAATGTGACGGAGCGCTTGTCCTTGAGTTTGAGATAAAGCAGGTCGCGCTGCTCGCGCGTCAATGGCTCGGCTGAAGCCCCCGGCCTGACGACCCGCAATGCGTTCAACTCTTCCAGCAGCCGCCGGCGCTGAAACAGCGGATGTGCCTTGGGTAGGCGCTCCTCGCCGACGACCAGAGTGCAGGTGCCGACCTTCGGTTGTTTCAGTGGCCGCTGGTGAAAGATGACCTCGAACAGACGCTTCCTGTTCTCAAGAGTCAGTACAGCCGGATGATGCACGGCCTGTCGCTCCCAGATAAGATCGAATTCTTCCTCCAGCATGCGGCGATCGGGATAGAAATCATAGCCATCGCCGCGCTTGCCTTCGCCGGGCTCCGGGCGCAGGCGCGTCCGCACGCCAGGAATGGTATTCGCGTCGCTGGCCGCGGCTCTGCGCTCGTGCAGGAATTCACCGAGCGTCTCGGCGCCCTTGTCGCGCATCGCCTCATAGAGGCGATTCACCCCGAGCTTGATCTTGCCGTCTTCCGCATCCTTGCCCCGATCGGCCTTGCGGTTGGATTTGAAGCCACGCCGTTGGTTGAGATGGAATAAGGCGCGACCGATATGATGTGGCGGCAAAGGCTCACGCAGCGCCTTGGCGCGAAGCTCGAACGGATCGAGGATCGCCAGCGCTGCGCGCTCGGCCGCGTTGGCAGGAAAGAGTCCCGCCATTTCGAGATGCTTGAGGAGTGCTGCCTGCCGTCTCTTGAAACGGTCGCGCCGGCGCCGCATGGCGCGCGCGGCGCGCCGGTCGACCGCCAGCGAAGCTCCGGACTTCGGATCGCGACCGGCCCCGAAAATCCGAGAACCTGCCGCGATGAGCCGGATGGGGACATTGTCCGCATCGAGCTCGATCGCCGCCCAGCCAAGTGAGCCTGTACCCAGATCGGCCCCAAATCTCCAGCGCATTGTTCCCCCTTTCATATACTATCGTAACTTACGCCCCAGAATTACCCCACGACACCTGCAAGTGGGAAGCCACAGGCCCTGAGGCATTCAGATGTAAGATGGCTTAGGGAGTTTGACAGAATCAAGAGAGATAGTTAATTGGACTTCACGTTGCAAGTGGGTTGAGGGTCCAAGCTCAACTGCCGCCCGACCTCCACAGTCTGAGCGTCGCAGAACGCGTCTGCCACTCGCAGCTCGTAAGCTCTCCCAGGAGACGGCTTTGGCCGCCCCCCAAGATGGCTTAGTTGCAGCTAGTCGCGATCTTGAACCAGAGTTGCCGATGAGCTACAATTGATTCTTCAGAGATCGTGGTCTGGCGGTTAACAAGCAGCCAGTCTGCACCAGATAAGGGTGACGCTCCGGCGTCGCCTTTTTTGTTGCGGCGCCGAAACTTTATTGGCACCACCGAAAACTCTGACAATATTCTCAGGACCGGCAACCGTTGCTACGCACCGTGTCGATCAATGGGTGGATCTTCGTACGCATGATTGCCCCCGCTTATCGGGGAAGCCGGCGATCAACTGGTATGAGCAGAGAAATCCGCCGAGAAGGACCCGGCCATTGCCGGCAGCCATCGCCATGCCTCGCCGCAAAACAAAACTGCAAGGCGCTGTCTGACAGGCGCCTTGCAGTCACGAAGCCAGGCAAGATCCGCGATTACAGAACGGGGTCGGCGGCTTCCGCGGAGATGAACACGTTGGGCAGCTTCTCATTGAAGACGCTGGTGTTGTCCACCGTGCCGGTGCGCTGGCGCTCGATCAACGTGCCGTCATGGCCGAAGTTGAACTTCACGCCGGCAAAGACCTGGAAGTCCTCGATCTCGAAGCTGAAATCACTGTCGTCGGGATCGAACTCGCGATCGGCATAGCGGGCGCCTGCAAAGATCGACAGGCCCTGATCCCACACGAGATATTCGCCGTCGCCGGTGATGGCGAAGCCGTCAAGATCGGCACCGTCGCTGCCTAGTTCCAGGTCGGCCAGCAGGACGTCGCCGCGCAAGGTGAAGGCAAGGTCGGGCGTCGCATAGAACTTGCCCCAGGCGGCCAGCTCGAACCCGTCCTCATCCTTACCCTCAGGCCAATCGGCATTGTAGTAATGCGCCGACGCGCCGAGCGTGAAGACATCGTCGAGATAGAATTCGCCAAACAGGCCAACCCGGAAGATATCGAGGTCAAGCCCTTCGATATCCTGCGATATCCAGGAAGCGCTGAGGCCGCCCGCCCATGAAGCCGGCTCGCGATAGAACAGCGCGCCGCCGATATGTGTATTGGTCTGGTCAATATCGATATCAACCTGGTCCAGGTCGGCCGAATGGGCGTAATAGGCGACATCGGCCTGGATGTTGAAGCCGCCGCAGGTCACGAGGCCGGCGCCTTCGCCGAAGGGCGTCGACCAGTCAACATCCTTGCCATCGATGGACTCATCGCCGTCATCAAATTCGGAGGACTGCCAGTTATACATGAAGCCGGCTGTCACCGAACCGGAGAGCATGCAGCCCGGATCCGCCACCACGTCGGCCGCGCGCGCCGTCGAGGTTGCAATTCCCCCAGCCATCACAAGAGCCAGCGCCAGGCTGCTTACGGCAGATTTAAGTCCGGTCATGATTTTCCCCAATTCGAATGCCTCACCCCGAATTATAAGAGGCCCCGCACCCCCACCTCAATGAGGACATATGACCTGGTGGAAGTAATTCCTCCACTGTGACTTCCAGGTCACACACAACACAATCCTTGATTGAATTTGGGTTGCAAAATAGAGCCGCCCGCAATCATACATCGGCCCGCAAAACCTCCCGACTCAACACTATCCGGCCTACCAGGCGAATCTCACCCCGGCATTGCCGGCGAAGGCGTCATAGTCCTCGGCGCACTGGCAATTGGCTCTGAGGGAGCTCGACCAGCCTTCCGGTGACTGCGCGCTGAAGCCCAGCGCCATATCGCCATAGGTCGCGCTTGGAGCGCAATATTTCCCGGCGATGCGGGAGCCCCGACCGGCCTTCATTTGCGGATCTGAATGGTCTCGAGATATTTGACCAGCCGCCTGATCCGCTCGGTCACTTCCGCGGCGGCCTCCTGGGCCTCCTCGAGCGATACCGAGGAATCGAGAGTTTCTCCCACGAACAAATCGCCCCAGACCGGCATTTCCCGCGTGCCATGCGAGATCGGCATGCTGCTTCCGGCGATCATCTCGAAGATTGCGTCTTCGGGAAATGTCCCACCCCTGCGCTCGGCGATCCGCGTCAGGTCCGGCGGCTCTATCTTCAAGGTCCGCGCCACCGGTCCATCGCCCCGTCCATCGGCGCCATGACATGCCGCGCAGTGAAACTGGAAATCCTGCGCGACTGTCGGTGCGGCGTCCGCGGGGCCTGAAGCGTCATCGGCCAGAGCAGCCCTGGGGCCGAGCACCAGCCAGACGGCAGCAGCCAGGATTGCTCCCGCTCCGGGACCGGTCCTTGCCGAACTGTCGGGCGAAGCCGTCACGCACTTTCCTCGTGGATCATCATCGACCGATCCCCCTGGCCTCACGGCGACAGATCACGGCGATGAACCATGACCCGCACACCACCTTCGCTTTCGAATTCGCCGCGCTCATGCTTGCAACGCGCGGCATCGTGGATCGCGATGGCAAGCTTCTCGAACGACGCAAGGAAGGCTTCCGCGGGAACCAGGCCGTGGCGCTGCAGGCTCGAATCGCATTCCTTGAGCGCGGCGATCGTCACGCCGCACAGCACTTCATCCTCTCCGTCGAAACCCTTGAAGCGGACACACTGCCCGTCAAACAGCCTGTCCTCGTCCAGGAAAGCGAGCTGACCCATATGGCTTCTCCTCATGCCCGGCTTTGCCAGCTTGGATTTTTTCCCATTATCTCCGATCGTCGGCACTTGCATTTGATCGTGATCAAATCCCGGCGACAAAAAGTCGAGTGTCGAGGACCGGGCCGGGCTTCAGTCTCAGCACGCTGAACATATTCGACATGTCGGCGATTGATTGCGCGTCCGAAGCATGCGCCAAAGACCGCGGCCGCCGCCCGACATGGCAGCTCCTCCGGCAGTCCTCACAGCGCCCGTGCGACGTGAGGGTTTGCTCCAGCCTCGGGCATTCCGCCCTACCAGGCGAATCTCACCCCGGCATTTCCGGCGAAGGCGTCATAGTCCTCGGCGAACTGGTAATTGGCGCGCAGGAACGAGGACCAGCCTTCCGGCGACTGCACGCTGAAGCCCAATGCCACATCGCCATAGGTCTCGCTCGGGCTGTCCGACACATCGCTCACCGGGAAACCCGGCGCGGCGATGGTGACGTCATTGTCGCCGGCGAATTCCTGCCACACGCTTGCCGTCACATCCGAGGAATAGATGAGCTGGTTGCTGGCGGTCAGCTCATGGCCGAGCCTCAGGCCCAGGCGGCCCCTGATGCTCGTCTCATCCTCGAAGTCGACGGAGCCACCCATGACATCATCGATGTCGTCGATCTCGGTATGGACGACGGCGAGCGAGGCTTGCGGCTCGGCGAACAGGCCATGGTTCAGCGGCATCTTGTAGCCCGCATCGATGAGGCCGCCGAGATTGACCACATCCGTATCGACATCATCGGCATCGGGCGCGATGTCGCCATCGTCGATGTCGACATCGAGGAAGTCGGCCTTCACCGTCAGGTCGGCATAGAAGGCATGATCGACATAGGTCGCATAGGCGCCGACCGACGGCCCTTCGTAATGCCACTCCGAGCCCGACTGGTCGAAATCGAGGTCGGACATGACATAGCCGCCGAACAGGCCGAACATCCAGGCCTCACCAGCGCTTTCCGAGCCGAAATCGAAGCCCGCCATGAAGCCATAGATCTCTTGGCTGCGGTCGGTCGAGACATTATTGGCTTCGTCCTGGTCGCGTTCGAGATAGGCGCCCACGCCTTTGAGCCAAAGCCCGGGCGTCACACGACCCACCGGCGTCGGCTCGACGGGTTCGGAGAAGTCGGCGACCGGCGTCACCTGCGTGCCGGCAAGCAGCGCGCGGAGATCGGCCTGGCGCTGCAGCAGCGTGCCGGTCGTCTGATGCCAGATATCCTGGGCGCCGGTGATGCCGGCGGCGAACTCATAGGAGCCGGCGCCAAGACCGACCGTGATCAGCTCATGGGTATTGCCGTCAAGCTGCAGATCCCAGGCAAAGAAGCCGGCATTGAGGACGCCGCCCTCGACATTGAAGTCCGCTTCCGCCGTCCCGTCGGTGACAGTGATCACCGGGATGCCGACGAAATTGGGTGTGCTGCCCAGCGGATTGGTGAGATTGACGACCAGACTGGTGACACCGCCGCTGCTGCCGGCGATGGTCAGCCGGTCCGATGTGCCGGCGGGATCAAGGAAAGCATCGACCGCAAGCCTGCCATTCAAGCCGACATATTCCGTTGCCCCGCCCATCTGCAACGCGTCGCCTGCAACCCCGTCAACCAGCGTCATCAGACCGGAATTGTTCACAAGCTCAGCATTGCTGAGCATCATTTCCTCGGACAGTGCCGGATCATCCGCCGCGCGCAAGGTGCCGCTGTTGTTCACGACGTCGTAGCCGCCGCCGAACTCGCTGAATCCGTTGGCGCTGTTCCACAGGCCGCTATTGTTGAGCGTATCCTCCAGATCGCCGAGCCAGACCGTGCCGATGAGCAGGTTGTCGTTGTTGACCGTCGCGGGGCCGAGGCGCGTCCTGATCGCCTGGTCGGACGACGAGCCCGAGAGGTTGCGCACCACGCCGTCATTGGTGATCGCGATGTTCTGGCCGTCGCCCGAATAGGCATATATGCCGCCCCTGGCGCCTTGCGCCAGACCAGTCGAGCCGACCCTGATGATCGTCTCTATCCCATCGAAATTGTTCGAGTATATGCCGTATTCATTCTCACCCGTCGCCTCGCCATCGACCAGGATATTGAGCGTGCCGGTGCCGCGCTGATCGATATCGATGCCTCTTTGGCGGGCCCTGACAACGCTTCCCGCAGCGGTCTCGATGGTCGCGTCCAACCCGCTGTTGGTCGCCGAAATGCCATTGATCCGCGCGCCGGTCACGGTGCCATTGACGATGATCGCGAGATCGCCGTCGCCACGATTGCGCGCGTCGATGCCCTCGTCATCGCCCGCCACCACGCTTTGCGCGCCGACGGTGATGGTCAGGTTGTGGCCGAATCCCGTGCCGACCTGGCTGTAGTTGTCAAAGTAATAGTCATTGGCGGCGAATATGCCATCGCCATCCACGCCGGTGACATCGCCATCGACGGTGATCGTGAGATCGCCCTCGCCGCGGTTGCGGGCTTCGATGCCGTCGTCGCCACCGGAAACGTCGCTCTGAGCCCCGGTGCTGATCGTCAGGTTCCGGGCATTGCCCGAACCGAAATAGGTGTTGTTGGCGGCATACAGGCCGTCTTCGCTTTCGCCGGCAAGCTCGCCATTGATGGTGACGGAAAGGTCGCCGGCGCCGTTGTTATACGCATCGATGCCGTTCTCGCTGCCGGTGACCGTGCTCTGGGCGCCCGTGATCACCGTGAAATCCCTGGTACTGCTGGCGCCGCGCAATTCCATGCCGTCACCATCCTCACCGATGACCTGACCCTGGATGGTGATCTCGGTATAGCCCGCCCCTCGATTGCCAGCCGTGATGCCATCGGTTCCACCCCTGATCACGCTCTGGGCACCCGTGGTGATGGTGAGGTCGAAACCCTCGTCATTGGTGGCATCTATGGCGGTGTCGTTCGAGGTCACCTGGCCGTTGATCTCCAGGATGAGATCGCTCTCGGCATTATTCTCGACATCGATGCCGCCGCTGGCGCCGTAGACGACACTGTCGACTCCCGTCGTAACACGCAGATCGCCGCCATTCCTGGAGTTGAAGGCAAAGATGCCGTAGCCGGCGCTGGGGCCCAGACCATTGCCGGTGACCTCGCCATCGGCCGTGATGACGAGGTTGCCCGTGCCATTGTTGCGGGCGTAAATGCCGTCGTCATACCCGGTGATGACGCTTTGCGCCCCGGTCGTGATCGTCAGGTCCCTGCCATTGCCGGTCGGATCATAAATGCCCGCATTGAACGCATTGATGCCGTCATCCGTCTCGCCGGTGACCACACCATTGGCCATGATCGTGAGGTCGCCGCTGAGGTTGCGCGCCTCTATCCCGTCATCGCTGCCGGTAATGGCGCCTCCAGGGCCCGCGGCAATCGTCAGAGGGCCGCCGCTTTGCGAGACGCTGTACGCATGGATGCCGTCGCCGTCTCCACCGCTGATGTCGCCATCGGTGACGATGGTGATCGCGCCGGCATTGTCGGCGCTGTTGCCGGTCGAATAGACGAAGAGGCCGGTGCCATTGGTCGCCGTGATCGGCGAGGCATTGACGTCGTTGAATTGCAGATGGCCATCGGCCTCGATATGGACGCCATCGCCGGTCGGCGCCGTGAGGTTGAATCCCGGCGCCGTCGATACATCGGCATCGGGGGTGTTGATGGTCTGCGTCGTGACGGTCGTGCCGCTGCAGGTGAAGGCCGGAGAGGTGCCCGCAATGCAATCGGCATAGGCCTGGCGGCCATAGCCGAGGAACGGCACCACGGCAAGGATCGTGGTGACGGCGAGCCGGCTGCGCAGATCGAGACAGCCGCCTTTTGCCGACAGGCCGGCTGACAACACCCAATCCGACCGCTGCCCCATGACTTCCCCGCTGCCCTGTCGACTCCGCCACCACAGATTGACGATAGGTTACCTAACGCAACGGAAAATCCAAGGAAAATCGGCGCGACTGAAGAAAATGGGTCTCCGAAGTAGCTTTCGCGCCACAGGTCTGGCTGGAGGAATGAGATGCCTACCAGGCGAATCTCACCCCGGCATTTCCGGCGAAGGCGTCATAGTCCTCGGCGAACTGGTAATTGGCGCGCAGGAACGAGGACCAGCCTTCCGGCGACTGCACGCTGAAGCCCAATGCCACATCGCCATAGGTCTCGCTCGGGCTGTCCGACACATCGCTCACCGGGAAACCCGGCGCCGCGATGGTGACGTCATTGTCGCCGGCGAATTCCTGCCACACGCTTGCCGTCACATCCGAGGAATAGATGAGCTGGTTGCTGGCGGTCAGCTCATGGCCGAGCCTCAGGCCGAGACGTCCTCTGACGCTCGTCTCATCCTCGAAGTCGACGGCACCACCCATGACATCGTCGATGTCGTCGATCTCGGTATGGACAACCGCAAGCGAGGCCTGCGGCTCGGCGAACAGGCCATGGTTCAGCGGCATCTTGTAGCCGGCATCGATGAGGCCGCCGATATTGAGCACATCCGTGTCGGCATCGTCTTCGCCCGGCGCGATGTCCGAGGCATCGATATCGACATCGAGGAAGTCGGCCTTCACCGTCACATCGGCATAGAAGGCGTCATTCAGATAGGTCGCATAGACACCGACCGAGGGGCCTTCGTAATGCCACTCCGAGCCCGACTGGTCGAAGTCGAGGTCGGACGTGACATAGCCGCCGAACAGGCCGAACATCCAGGCCTCGCCCGCACTCTCCGAGCCGAAATCGAAGCCCGCCATGAAGCCATAGATCTCTTGGCTGCGGTCGGTCGAGACATTGTTGGCTTCGTCCTGGTCGCGCTCCAGATAGGCGCCCACGCCCTTGAACCACAGGCCAGGCGTCACACGACCCACCGGCGTCGGCTCGACGGGTTCGGAGAAATCGGCGACCGGCGTCACCTGCGTGCCGGCGAGCAGCGCCCTGAGCTCCGCCTGGCGCTGCAGCAGCGTTCCGGTCGTCTGGTGCCAGATATCCTGCGCCCCCGTGATGCCGGCCGCGAACTCATATGAGCCGGCGCCAAGGCCGGCGGTAAAGAGCTCATGCGTGTCGCCGTCGAGCCTGAGATTCCAGGCGAAGAAGCCGGCATTGAGCACCCCGCCTTCGAGATCGAAATGCTCCTCCGCCGTCGCGCCATAGACCTGGACGACGGCGATGCCATCGGTATTGATGCCGGTCACGTCGACGACATTGACCGCGACCAGCGTCTTCCCGCTGCTGTCGCCATAGATCACGAGCTGGTCCGCTTCTCCTGTCGGGCCGAGCTCGGCATCGACGGCAAGCCGGCCGTTGTTTCCGACATACAACACATCGCCGGGCAGCGCCGATATGTTCAAGGTGTCGATCGCCCCGCCGTCGACCAGCGAGACAAGGCCTGAATTGTTGAATTGTTCGACATTGTCGATGATCGTCAGAACACCCACCGCCGCATTGTCGCCGGCGATGATCGTACCGCTGTTGTTGATGACATCGCCGTCATACGAACCGCCGAAGTCATTGATGCTGCCGGTGATGAACCACCGGCCGGCATTGTTCAGCACATCGCCATAGGTGCTTGTCCAGACGGCACCGACGAGGTCGCCGTTGTTGTCGATCGTGGTCGGGCCGCCGCGCGCGGTGATCGCCCGGTCATCCGACTCGCCCGAAACATTGCGCACCAAGCCGTCATTGGTGATGGAGATGGCCTGGCCGCCGGGGGCGAAGAGCCCCGAATAAGCGAAAATTCCGGCCACGTTGCCCTGGACGAGACCGCTGGCGCCGATCTTGATGATCGTGTCTCCATTGCCGTCATTGCGGGAGTCGATTCCATACTCGCCTTGCCCCGTCACGACGCCATTGACCGTGATTTCGAGATCGAGATCACCGAAATTGTAGGCGTGAATGCCGTTCTCGCTTCCGGTGATGATGCTTGCGGCCCCGGTCGTGACCTTCACTCCCTTGAGGTTGTCGCCGCTGGACGAGCTGTCCGCGAATATGCCATCGCCATCACGACCAGTGACGATGCCATTGGCCGTTACCACCAGATCGCCATAGCCGTGATTGTCGGTAAATATGCCATGGGTCCCGCCGGTGACGACGCTCTGGGCACCAGTGATGATCGTCAGCTTGCCGCCCGAAGAGTTGGCGACCTCGATGCCTGAGAAGGCTTCGCCGGTCACCTCGCCATTTGCGGTGATGAGGACATCGCCCGCTCCTTCCTGCTCGGCGGAGATGCCGCGTTCGGCGCCTCTGATCACGCTCCCGGCGCCGGTGGTAATGGTGAGCTTGCCGCCCTGCGCCGAGTTGTAGACGCCGATGCCGACAGAACCATAACCCGTGACCGCGCCATTGGCGGTGATCTCGAGATCGCCGCTGCCATAGTTGCTAGCATTGATGCCGCCATCGTCGCCGAGAATCTCGCTCCCCGGCCCCGTAGTGATCGTGAGATCGGTGCCGGCGGCCGAGTTGCGGGCATATATGCCGCTGGCGGTCTCGCCACGGATATAGCCATTGGCGGTAATGGCGAGATAGCCGCTGCCCTCATTGTAGGCGCTGATGCCGTAGTCGTAACCGGTGACAGAACTTCCCGCCCCGGTGGTGATCTTCAGGTTGACGCCGTTGCCGGGAGTGCCGGAGCTGGCGCCGGCATTGTAGGCGGTTATGCCATCCTGGGTCTCGCCCTCCACCTCGCCATTGGCGGTGATGTCGATGTCGCCTGAGCCGAAGTGACGGACGTGAATGCCGTTGTCGTCGCCGGTGACCGTGCTGTCCGCCCCGGTGGTGATGGTGATGCTCCCGCCATTGGCGGTATCGAAGGCGAGTATGCCGTTGAAGCCCTGCCCCGTGACATCGCCATTGGCGGTGACGTCGATGTCACCGGTCCCCACATTGAACGCAACGATGGCATTGTCGCCGCCGGTGACCGTGCCGCTCGACAGGATCGTGATCGAGCCGGGAATGGCGCCGTCATCGCCGGTCGCGGTCACGAACAGCGCATTGGTCGGCGCCACGATGCTCGTGGTGGCGTAATTGTCGGTGAAGCTGATGGCCCCGGCGCCGGTGATGGTGAGGCCCTGGCCCGCCGCCGCATTCACGCTGAAATCCGCCTCCGTCGTCACATCGGCATTGTTGACGATGGCGACCGTCTCGGTGGCGGCGCTGTACCCGCTGCAGACAAAGGTCGGCGGGGCCGGCGAGGCGACGCAGGCGGCATAGGACTGGCGGGCATAGCCGAGGAAAGGAGCCGCGGCGAGGATGGTCGTAGCGGCGAGACGCCGGCGCAGGGCGCGGCCACCCCCCTGCTTCGCCGCGGCACGACCCGAAAGCCTCCCGTTCAGCTGCCGCTCCATAGCTTCCCCCGCACATGGCCAGCCCGCGCGACACCGCGCAGTGTTCTCAGAAAATCTAACTTACCCAGGGAAAATCCGGAAGCGGATTTCTCCTGGCGAAGACGAATCCCCCACGTCCCGATCACGCGCTGGCCGGCTACCACGCCCATCTGACGCCGGCATTTCCGGTGATGGCGTCATAGTCGTCGGCGAACAGGTAGTTGGCCCGGATGAAGCCCGACCATCCATCAGGCGCCGCCATGCTGAGCCCGGCCGACACATCCCAATAGGTCTCGCCCGGATCATCGGACGCCCCGAAATCCGGAACACCTGAGCCCACGATCGTCACATTGTTGTCGCCGGCAAACTCTTCCCACACGCTTCCCGTCACATCGCCCGTATAGACCACCTGGTTGTCGCCCGTGTGGTCGAGGCCCAGCCTCAGGCCGAGACGTCCCCTGACGCTCGTCTCGTCGTCGAACTCGACCGTACCCCCGAAGATGTCGACATCGTCGATCTCGGTATGGAGGACGGCGAGCGACGCCTGCGGCTCGATGAACACCGTACGGCCGAATTTGTAGCCGGTGTCGATGCGCCCGCCGATATTGAGCGCATCGGTATCGGCATCCTCCTCGCCCGGCGCCAGATCGTCCGGATCGATGTCGATATCGAGGATATCCGCCTTGACCGTCAGATCGGCATAGAAGGCGTCATTCAGATAGGTCGCATAGGCGCCCACCGTCGGGCCTTCATAGTTCCACTTGCTGTTGGTCTCCTTGAATTTGAGATCCGACACCAGATAGCCGCCGAAGATGCCGAACAGCCAGGCATCGCCGGCACTCTCGCTGCCGAAATCGAAGCCCGCCATGCCGCCATAGACCGTCTGCTCGCGATCGAGGACGAAGCCATCCTGCTCGTCGTCACGCTCGATATAGGCGCCAATGCCGCGCATCCAGAAGCCCGGGGTGATGTGGGCGGTGGGAGTCGGCGCCACCGGCTCACCATAATCGGCGGCCGGCGTCACGCCCAGGCCGAACAGCGTCCGCAAATCCGCCTGGCGGTGCAGCAGCGTGGCCGTCGTCTGGTGCCACACTTCCTGCGCGCCGGTGAGGCCGGCGGCGAATTCGTAGCCCCCGATCCCGACCCCTGAGGTGTAGAGTTCATGCAAGGCCCCACCTTCGTCGTCGAGCCTGAGATCCCAGCTGTAGAAGCCGGCATTGAGCGCCCCATCGAGGTCGAAGTCCTCTTCCACCGTCGTGCCGTTGAGCACAAGCACCACTTGTATGCCCTCGCTATTCGCACCCGTCACGCCGACGACATTGACATGGACCAGGGTCGTCCCGCTGATGCTGCCGTTAACCCTCAGCTGGTCCGCATCTCCATCGCCCGGCGGCCCCAGCACCGCGTCGACCGCAAGCCGGCCGTCGGTCGACTGATATTGCATGGCTCCCACGGCCTGGCCGGCCAGGTGGATGCGATCGCCGGCCTGTCCATCGACCAGCGTGATGAGGCCGCCGTCATTGTCGAAGACCTCGAGATTGGCGAATGTCGTCGACTCGTCGCTTGACGGGTCGGCGGCGGCCCGCAGCGTGCCCCTGTTGATCACTTCATCGTTGCCGTTGCCGAATTCATTGAAGCCGTCGGCGGTATTCCACAGGCCGTTGTTTTCGAGCGTGTCGTTGAGGTAAGTAGCGAAATCAAGCTGCACCGTGCCGACGAGATCGCCGTTATTGATGATCTCCGTGGCGCCGCCATAGGTGGTGATGGCACGGTCGTCGGACTCGCCGGAGAGGTTGCGCACCAGGCCTTCATTGGTGATCTCGATGTCCTGGCCGTAGCGCGAATCGGCGAAGATGCCGGAATAGCTGCCCTGCACCAGGCCCGCAGCGCCGACTTCGATGACGGTGTCGGCATCGCCGTCCCCGGAATTCAGGGCCTCGATGCCGTTGCTGTCGCTGCCGGTCACATGACCATTGGCGATGATCTCGAAGCTGCCGCCGCCATAGTGGCGGGCATCGATGCCGTCATCGACGCCCGTCACCACGCTCTGGGCACCCGTGGTGACCTTGAAATTCTGGCCGTAATTCGCGGCATAGATGCCGTCGTCGCCTCTGCCCTCGACATCGCCATGAGCGGTGATCTCGAGATCGCCTCCGCCAAACTGCGAGGCGCTGATGCCGTCATGGCCGGCGCTGATGGCACTTTCAGCGCCGGTGATGATCGTCAGGTTGTTGCCGTAATTGTCGGCCTCTATGCCGTTGTCGTCTTCCGTGGTCACCTGGCCGTTGACGGTGATCTCGAGGTTCCCCGTGCCATAATTCTGGGCGTCGACACCGTCGAAATAGGCCGAGACCGAGCTTCCCGCGTTGGTGGTGACGATGAGATCATTGCCTCTGTAGCTGTTGAAGGCGATGATGCCGTCGCCTTCCTCTCCCGTGACCAGGCCATTGGCGGTGATGGTCAGATTGCCGGTGCCGAAGTTTTCGGCATCGATGCCGTCGTCGGCGCCCGTGACCACGCTCTCGGCGCCAGTGGTGACCGTCAGATCGACGCCCTGGCCGTCATAGGATTTGGTTTCGGTGTCGTTGAGATAATAGCCGGAGACATTGATGGCCCGGATGCCATCACCGTCCTCACCGGTCACCGTGCCATTGGCGGTGATCGTCAGGTTGCCGGCGCCGAAATTTCGCGCTTCGATGCCGTCGCTGTAACCGGTGACAGCGCTCCCCTGAACCGTGGTGATCGTCAGATCGGTGGCCGCGCCGAGATACAACAACTCGTCGCTGGGTATCTCGTGGACCTCGCCACTGACATTGACGGCGTGGATGCCGTCGCCGTCCTCGCCCGTGACGATGCCGTCGGCGGTGATGGCGAGATAGCCATTGCCGAAATTGCCGGCCAGGATGCCGTTGTCGCCGCCGATGACCTCGCTTTGCGCGCCGGTCACCACGATGAGGTTGCCGCCGAAAATCTCCTCGTCTTCGAGGTCGGAGAAGCCATTGCGGGCGTATATGCCGTTATCGTCGATCCCCGTGACCTGGCCATAGGCCTTGACCTCGAGATCGCCATCGCCCTCATTGAGGGCGAAGATGCCGTCGCGCTGTCCCGTGATGCTGCTTTGCGAGCCGGTAGTGATCAGGAGATCGTTGCCGGCGTTGCTGGCGGCGATGCCCCTGAAATCCTGACCATTCGCCCCGCCTGTGACCATGCCATTGGCGGTGATCTCGAGATCGCCGACATCATTGCGCGCGGCGATGCCGTTGTCGTCACCGGTGATCACGCTCAGAGCGCTGGTTTCGATCGTCAGGCCTTCGCCGGCGTTGCCGGCGTTGAAGGCATATAGGGCATCGCGGTCAAGGCTGGTGACCTGGCCTTCTCCCGTGATTTCGATATCGATGCCGCCGTCGCCATAGTTGCGGGCGTGGATGCCGAAATCCTCGCCCGTGATGTCGCCATTGGTTGTGATCGTCACGGCGCCGTCATTGGCCAGGCTGTTGCCGCCCGAGCGGACATAGAGGCCATCGTCGAAGCCTATGAGGCCATCGTCGGTGCCCACGATGGTCGAGGCATTCTCGTCGGTGAACTGCAGATGGCCATTGCCGGTGATCTCGATGCCGGTGCCGGCAGCCGCGTTGACGCTGAAGCCCGGAAGCGTCGATACGATTGCGTCATCATCTGCAATCGTTTGAGTGGCGTTATTGGCGCCACTGCATTCCCAGACCGCGGTGGTGCCGATTTCCGTGCAGGCGGCATAGGCCTGCCGGCCGTAGCCCAGGAAGGGGGCCACAGCCAGGATGGTCGTCACCGCCAGGCGACGCCGAAGTGCCCGGGCACCCTTTCCTGACGCTGTGATGCGCCCCGATAGCACCCAGCTGAGCTGCTGTCCCATGGTTCCCCCAACCAATGACCGGACCTGCGCGATCCTGCGCATCGTTACCTAAAGTTTACCTTACTTCGGGACAGGGAAAAGGAACTTCCCCGGCGCTCAAGGGATTTTCGGGCGAGCGTGTCGTTCTTGCCACACATCCATCCGGCGGCAGGTGAAAGCCGTCTCGTCAATGACAGAGATTTCTATTATATTTCAATATGTTGAATGGGAACGCCGAGATCCGGCCCAAGCCGGCGTTTCAAAACGCCTACACTGCCGATACCCCTCACGCAATCGTGATCTCATCGTCCGTCCCGGCTACCAGGCATCCGCCCGCAGCGGGTCATGGGTGATCAAGCTCTTGATTTCATTGGAGGCGAAGCCCAGCGCCATCGGGCAGGCGACGCCGGGCAGCACCGCCACGTCATAGATCTCCGCCACCGCGCCATCGATGCGGAACCACTCGACACAGGTCTTGCTGTCGAGGTCGATCACCTGGACGCCGCACCAGGGCTCGGAATCAGCGGCCTTCAGCCGCTCATCCAGGGCGAGGCCCTCGAAGCGCTTGTAGCGCGGCTTCGACAGGCCGACAAAAGCATGACGGCCCCT
This sequence comes from Taklimakanibacter lacteus, assembly GCA_003576695.1. Taxonomy (GTDB): domain Bacteria; phylum Pseudomonadota; class Alphaproteobacteria; order Rhizobiales; family Aestuariivirgaceae; genus Taklimakanibacter; species Taklimakanibacter lacteus. Next base: position 520,621 of record QOZQ01000001.1, on the reverse strand, counting down.
GATCGCGAGGCCACGCCCGAATCCGGGGCAGAACACATGCGGCCGGAACGTCCTGCTGGCGAGATCGACCTCGCCCAGATCGCCCGTGCCGGAATTCAACAGCCAGAGCCGCCCATTCACCAGACGCGGAGAATGCGGCATGGAGAGGCCGCTGCACACCGTCTCGCCCGTCTCGACATCGATGACGATGCCGCCATCGGCGCGCCGGTCGCGCCAGCCATCGATCGTGTCCGACCGCGACACCGCCGTCACATAGCGCGGCTTGCCGTTCTCCATGGCGAGACCGTTCAGGTGGCAGCGGTCCTCGCTGACCAGGGCCGAAATGAAGGGGGGCATCCAGATCGGTGTGAAGCTGTGGCGCTCGGAGGGCACGGCGAGACAGTTATAGGCGGTGTTGACGAAGACGATGCGCCCATCCGCCATGAGGCCTATGTCATGCGCATCGAGGACGCCCGTCGTGTAGGTGACGCGCGGAACATAGCAGGCATCCTGCGTGTGGTTGATGAACTGGCCGGTGTCGAGCACATTCTCGAAACGCTGGATCTGGAACAAGGTCGCGAGCGCCAGCATGTGGCCTTCCACGCAGATGCCCATCGCCTTGGGGAACAGGCGCTCATCCACCATGATCCCGCCCTTGGGATTGCGTCCCACGAGATAGAGCTTGCCCGATTGATAGGATGTGAAGCCGAGCGAGAGGTTGAGCCGGTTGAGGAGACCGCGGAATCCGGCCGACATTGAATAGGTGACGGTCGGCGCCGCCTTCTCGGGCTGCGCCTTGTCGGCGGCTTCCACCGGAGCCCCGGCAGGCGGAGATACGTCGGATGGAGTCAAGGCAGTTTCCCTGTCGGATCGATATCTGAAGTGCAGGACTACCGCGCTTTACAGGGGTCAATCAACTGGCGCTTGAAGGGGGCCGTCGACCATGCCGCCTTCGACAGCTACCAGGCAATCCTGACCCCGACATTGCCGCTGACGGCTTCATAATCGTCCGCGAACTGATAGTTCCCGCGCAGGAAGGTCGACCAGCCCTCAGGCGCCATGGCACTCAGTCCGACCGAGACATCGCCCGTCGTGTCGCCGGGATTGTCGGACACGCCGGAGTCCGGCAGGCCGGGAACCGCGATGGTGACATCGTTGTCGCCCGAGAAGTCCTCCCAGATGCTGGCGATCACATCGCCCGAATAGACGACGGAATTGCTGGCGGCGTGGTCGAAACCGAGTCTCACGCCCAACCGGCCCCTGACGCTCGTCTCGTCGTCGAACTCCACCGTGCCGCCGAAGATATCGAGATCGTCGATCTCGGTGTGGAGGACGGCGAGCGAGGCCTGCGGCTCGATGAAGACGCTCTCGCCGAACTTGTAGCCGGTATCGAACCTGCCGCCGATATTGACCGCATCGGTGTCGCTGTCCGATACCGCGTCCTGCGGATCGACGTCGATGTCGAGGAAGTCCACCTTCACCGTCAGATCGGCAAAGAAGGCACGGTCCATGTAAGTCGCATAGGCGCCGACGCTGGGACCTTCATATTCCCACTTGCTGCCGGTGTCCTTGAACTTCAGCTCCGACGTCAGATAGCCGCCGAACACGCCGAACATCAGCGCATCGCCCACACTTTGCGTGCCGAAGTCGAAGCCCGCGAGGGCTCCCCAGATGGTCTGCTTGCGGTCGAGGACGAAGCCTCCTTCCTCGTCGTCGCGCTCGATATAGGCGCCGACGCCCGATACCCAGAAGCCGGGCGTCACCTTGGCGACCGGGGTCGGGTCCACCGGCTCGCTGAAATCGGCGACCGGCGTCACGCCGGTGCCGCCGAGCAAGGCGCGGAGATCCGCCTGGCGCTGAAACAGGGCGCTCGTCGTCTGGAACCAGAAATCCTGGGCGCCGCTTATGCCTGAGGGGAATTCGAACGCGCCGCCACCAAGGGTGGGATCATTCTCATCGCCCAAGGTGAAGAGCTCGTAGGTCGAGCTGTCGGGATCGAATCTCATGTCCCATTGAAAGAAGCCGGCACTGAAGGGACCGTTCTCGAGGGCGAAATGACCATCGCTGTCGACCCCGGTCACGACGGTGATGCCGTCGAAATTAGCGCCCGTCACACCGACGACATTGACCGAAACCTCCGTCAGGTCGCTGGTGGTGGCGTTATCGAGCTCGAGCTTATCCGCTATCCCCGACGCCCCGGGGCCGAGCAGCGCATCGACCCACAGGCGGCCGCCAACGCTCGTGTAGTCTGTCGGAACTTCGACATTGTTATCGACTACGCCCGGGCCGATCAGGAGACGGTCGCCCGCCTGGCCATCGACCAGCGTGATCAGTCCGTTGTTGTTGAAGAACTCCAGCCTGTTCAGGCGCGTCTCTTCCAGCGTCGTCGCATCGTCGGCGGCAACCAGCGTGTTGTTGTTGTTGAACGTATCGACGCCCTCGCCGAAATCGCTGAACCGCCCGGCGATCCCGGCTGCATCCCACACGCCGTCATTGTCGAAGAGGTCGTCATACGCGTCGCTGCTGTCGAGCAGCACCTGGCCGATGAGAACACCGTTATTGTCGATATGCGTCGCGCCGCCCTCGGTCTTGATCGCCAGATCGATGGAGTCGAGCGAAAGATTACGCACCAGGCCGTCATTGGTGATCGAAATGGGCTGGTCATCGTCTGAATAGGCCCGGATGCCCGATCTATACCCTTGCACCAGGCCCGCCACGCCCACCGTGATGGTGAAGTCGTTGCCCTCCGGCCCATCCAAGGCATATATGCCGTCTCCATACTTGCCGGTGACACGGCCGTTGGCGGTGATGGCAATATCTCCGTCACCCCTGTTGATGGCAACGATGCCGGAATAACCGCCGGTGACCACACTTGTGGCACCCGTGGTGATCGTCAGGTCATTACCGTCGCCAAACTCGTTCTGGAAAGTCCGGAAGCTGAAGAACTCACCAAACCGATTGATGGCCTCTATGCCGTTACCGTCCTCGCCGGTGACGATCCCATTGGCGGTAATGGTAAGATTCCCCTCGCCCGCATTTTCGGCGTAGATGCCATGTTCGGTTCCGGTGACCTCGCTGTTGGCACCCGTCGTGATCTTCAGTGAATCGCCATCTTCATTGCCTGTACCGGAGGACGACTGATAAGCACGTATGCCGGCACCGACAGATTCATAGTACTCGCCCTTGCCGGTGACCTTGCCGTCGGCGGTGATGCTGAGGAACCCGGTGCCGTAATTATCCCCGTGAATGCCATCCTTGCCGCCGAAGACGTCGCTGTCTGCATCCGTAGCGATGATCAGATTGCCGCCATCCTCGGAATTGCGTGCGCGTATACCGTCGCCGCCGTGGTTGAAGTCGCTCGGCTCGGCATAGCCGCCGACGGTTCCCTGAACATTGACGGTGAGATTGCCGCTGCCGTTGTTATACGCCCCGATACCGTTGCCGCCGCCACGGATCAGGCTCTGATCCCCCGTCTCGATCGTGAGATCGGTGCCCTCATTTACCGCATAGATGCCATCATTGAGATTGCCGAACACCTCGCCATTTGCGGTGATCCTGAGCTGGCCCGTGCCGTAGTTGCGGGCATCGATGCCGTTGGAGTCGATGGGCGCCTCGGGGTCTTCTTCCAGATCGGGCAGCGGTGCATTGCCCTTGACCAGGCTTCCGACATCCGTCGTGATGATGAGATCGGTGCCGTCCTCACCATTGATGGCATGTATGCCGTCATAGCCCTGGCCGGTGACCGAGCCGTCGACCGTGATCTCGAGAATGCCCGACCCGTAGTTCTGCGCCTGCAGGCCGTTTCCGGCGCCGTCGACGACGCTTTGGGCACCGATGGTGACGGTCAGATTCTGCGCGCCGCCTTGGTAATAGGGGCTGCCATTGCGGGCGAATATGCCGTCGAACTCATCGCTCTTGACTTCGCCGTTGGTCGTGATGGTGAGATCGCCCGTGCCGTAGTTGCGCGCATCGATGCCATTGTGCTCGCCCGTGACCGAGCTGCCGACGCCCGTGGTGATGGTGAGATTGTTGCCGTAGTTTCGCGCGTAGATGCCGTCATTGGCGACGTAGTTGTCGCCCTCTTCTTCGATATCCACGCCGGTGACGGTGCCGTTGGCCGTGATGGTGATGTCGCCACTGCCGCGATTATCGGCATAGATGCCGTGGGCCGTGCCGCTGATCGTGCCATCGGTGAAGATGGTCACCGCGCCGATCGTCCCGTCGTAATCGTCCGTGGAGACGACCGAGAGGCCGCGACCATAATAGCTGCTGTTGGTGATGCTGGTGGCGGCGTTGGTGTCGATGAAGCGCTGATCGCCGCGACCGGTGATGAAGACGCCGTCCTCGGTCACCACGAAGGGCGGATTGGCCAGCGTCGAGACATCCGCATTGTCGGCAAAGATGCCCTCGCCCGTGCTCGTGTCGCTGCACACGAAGGTCGGCGAGGGCGAGGGAACGCAGGCGGCATAGGCCTGGCGGCCATAGCCGAGGAACGGCACCACGGCGAAGATCGTCGTGACCGCGAGGCGCGCGCGCAGCCGGCGGATCCGGCTCGTCGTCTCAGGCGCCTGTGTTCCCGAAGCGATGGAGTTTCGTGGCCTTGCCATGTGCCTTGCCTCTGTCAAAACCCGCCGCCTCCGGGGCCGCCGCCGCCGCTGCCGCCACCACCGCCACTACCGCCGCCAGTCCCTCCGCCCGTGCCGCCGCCGGCAGGTCCGCCGCCCGGGCCACCGCCCGGTGATCCGCCGCCCGTCGCGCCACCCGGCCCGGCATTCTGCGGACCGCTGCCCTGGTTCTGGCCGGGTGTGGTCGGCAGGAGGCCGAGGCTCGAGCGGCAGGACCTTGTGTTGAGCCGGAACCCGCGGTTCAACGAACCCTGGTTGACGATATAGGGGAGTTGCCGCAAGGCTTGGCCCTTGGCGCGCCCGCCCAGCTGATCGACATCATTGCGGCGCGCCCGCCCGACGCCGCAGCCTTCGGGGATGGTCTCGCACTGGCCGCGCGCGCATAGTCTGACACCGCCCTCCAGCACCGCGACCAGCGTCTCGCGCCCGGAGGAGAAATCGAAGGCGGTGCCGCGAATGCCGATCGTGGCGCTCGCCGTCTTGATGTCATAGGCGTTCTTCGCCGAATTGCCGGTGATGAAGCGGAAGGTGCCGCGCAGCGCGTTGACCGACAGCTTCTGCACCCGGTTGCCGCCGCGCATCAGGAAGCGATCGACCACGAGGTTGGAATTGGGGCCCACCACCAGCTTGGTCTCGTCGATGAACAGGATCTGGATATTGCCCGCGCCGGTCACCAGCCGGTCACCCTCATAGACCGGGCTTCCGGCCCTCAGCGCCCGGCCCCCGCCCGTCGGCGATCCGCCGACGGCGACCACCTTTGCGATCGCATCGGCGGCCTTGGCGATGGAGGGGGGTAGAAACGAAGCCGCCAAAAGGACGATCGCGGCGAGGAGCGCCCGGTGGAGCCTCTCCCCCGCATTGCCTTTCCGACGGGCCTTCTCGACGGCGCCCGGAAGCGCCCAATCTAACGGCCGTGCCATATTTTCCCTCAGCCACGCCGAAGCGCAATTTGTCAGAGAATTGCGTAACTTTACGGAAGTATAAAGAGGATTCCTTCCGGGCAAAGCGATTGCACGCCGACAGTGGCTTTCTTGCCACAGTCAACGGACTGAAATTGCCCCATTTTCTGTCACTTGCAGCCTTTCACATCGCCGCGGCGCCGGAGAAGGTCATGCTCATGAAGTCATGGAACACGCGGGTGGCGGGCGCCTGCTGCAACGCCCGGTTCCAGGCGAGGCCCACATCCATCGAGGGTATGTCGCCGATGACATTGCGCGCCTCGATGCGCTGGCCTTCGAGCGACCAGGGCCGGTAGACCATGTCGGAGAGCACGGTGACGCCCATGCCGGCGGCGACCATGCTGCGCACCGCCTCGACCGAGGAGGTCTTCACCACCATGCGGGGCTCGAGCCCGGCCTTGGCCCAGTATTTGCCGGCGGTGTTCATCGCCTCATCGACGGTGAGCATCACATAGGGCTCCCTCGCCACATCGGCGAGCGTCACATTCTCGCGGGTGAGCAGGGGATGCTCGACCGGCAGCCACAGCCGCCGGCGCGAGCGCAGCAGCGTCTCCGACGCGATATGCGCCTTGTCGGCCAGATTGGAGACCAGCATGACGGCGATATCGAGGGTGCGGTCGACCAGGCCACGCTCGATCGCCTCGCGCGGCAGCTCGCGCAATTCGACGGTGATGCGCGGATAGTTGCGCAGGAACCTGGCATAATGGCGCGGCATGAAATAGCCCGCGACCGTATAGGTGACGCCGACCCGGACATGGCCCGAATGGGCGCCGGCCTCGGTCAGGGGCGCGCTCATCGCCTCGTTCACCGCCGCCATGATGATGCGCGCATGCTGCAGGAAGCGCGTCCCTTCGGCGGTGAGCGCCACACCCGAGGGCTGGCGGTCGAACAGGCGCACCGCCAGATCGTCCTCGAGCTGCTTGATCGCCGCGGTGACCGCCGATTGCGAGACATTGAGCTCGATCGCCGCCTGGCTCACCTGCCCGGCATCGGCGGCGGCGATGAAGTACCGTACCTGCTTGATCGAGAGCGTCATTATCGGTTTTCTTGATATCGCGCGGCTGCTTTCTGATTTTACAATATCTCAGCCATGGCACAATATGGTCTTGCAAAGCGCTTTCCGGCGAAGTGGAATCGCTTCGCCGAAAAGGAAACGTGCAAAATCAATATGTTGGAGCAAATTCTTATCGCCAAAGTCTTCAACCTTGGTGGGATTTGCTCTATCGGCGATAGGGCGGCGTCATCGACCATGCCAGGCGCATCAGTTCGCTTTGCCGGTGCATTCCGGTCTTTGCAAAGATGCGAAGGAGATGGGTTCGCACAGTCACGACGCTGATCCCCAATATCGACGCGACCGTCGATGGTTCTTCTCCGCGCAGGAGGACTTCGAGCACGGCCCGTTCCGCAGGCGTGAGCCCGAAGGCGGCACCAAGGGCATCTCCCGCCAGGGCCGCGTCACTTTCCTGCGGACCGATGACAAGCATGCGTGTCGGCGACTCCCAGTCCGGGAAAACGCCGTTCTCGCGCTGCAACGGCAGGACGACGCAGAACAACGACCGTCCGTCCCGCAGCGTGATGGCGAAATTGGCAGGCGCGGTGGCGATTGCGGCTTCGAACGCGGCAGCTGCTCCGTGATTTACGCGTAGCTGTCCGTGCTCTGCGGCAAAGGCTCCGGCATCTCGGATCAGATCTTCGCCAATTCCATTGGCAAAGACGATACGGTTCTTCTCATCGAGCAGAACGATCCCGAACGAGAGGCGGGACATGGCCGCCTGGAATGTCTCCTCGCGATCCTCGAGGCGTTGCAGCCGCATCGTGATGGCGAAAGCGTTGGTCAGCGCGGGCGCCAGCTTCCCAAGGAAATCGAGGCCTTCCTCGTCGACATCGCCATGCCCGTCGGCGCGAACGAGCGTGAGCGGAATATAGGCTGAATGAGAGCGATGCAGTACAACCGTGACAGGGCAGCAGATTTCCTGCGGCCGCGCCCAGCCGTCGTAGAACTCGCTCCTTTTGAAAGACTCCTCGCGGACGACCATCCCGTTGGTGACGAAAAAGCCGGTCTGCAGCTTCGGCGCGATCCTGAAGAGCGGATTCTGCGGCAGATAGTGGTGCCAGGTTTTTTCGACATGGCCGTCGTCAAAACCGAAATAGTCGATGGGGCGCCCGGTGCCGGCGATGGGGTCCTCGAGCGTCAGCCCGCCGCCGATGCATCCCGTCGCCTGAGCGAGAGGACGCAGAACATCGATCCACTTTTTGGGCTCGAGGATCGCCACCCCGGCGAGCTCGAGTATCCTTAAGTAATCCGCCTCTCGAACAGTCATGACGCGCCTGGAAGGACGATGGGCATAACAGATACAGGATCAATTTCTAAAAGTTTTGAGACGAGAAATCACGCAAAATGTCCACCATATGGTGGACGCCGAACGGTCCGCCCGCCGGTAGATTGTTCCTGATGGCTTCCGCTGCCGGCAAGGGAGTCACGAAAAGGTGATGCATTTGCCCAACATTGTGGCAAGGGCGCCACACGGATGATCGTCGAGCGAACCCTTGATATTGGCCGGATTGACGGCCTGCAAGACATCGGGGACGCTTATGGGCGATTACGAATTCCAGCATGCTTAGGGGGCTTCGCTGACCGATTTCAACTCCGAAACGCTCATCGATCGGATTTACGAAGCGGCCTTCGTGCCGGATGTCTGGGAAAGCGTCCTGGAGACCACCGGACAGCTTTCGGATTCACAAGGCGGCGGCGCCGTGTTTTCCTTCAGCGAAGGCGTGCCCCCGAACGGCAGATCGGTCGCACGTCTGGCGCCCCTCCTCGACGAATTCATCTCCAGCGACATGTGGAAATCCTGCAATAGCGCAAAGCGGATGCTCGATATGCGCCCGGCTTGCTTCGTCCAGGTCGATGATTTCCTCTCCGAGGAAGAGATCCTGCGCGATCCGATCCGCATGCGCCTGAGGGCGATGGGCCTGGAAAGCGGCCTGTGCACGACCGTCCCGATGCTCAGCGGCGAAACCGTGACCTTCATCTACCTCCGGGCGACGGCCAAGAAGTCCCACAGCGAAGCCGAGATCGCAAGCCTCGACCGCCTGCGCCCGCACCTGGCGCGGGCCAGCCTGATGGCGGCAAGGCTGGGACTGGCGGAAGCGCAGAACGCCGTTGCCGTGATGGAAAAACTGGGACTGCCAGCGGCGGTGCTGACGGCCGGCCGCCGGGTCCTCGCCGCCAATGCCCTGCTGGCCGGCCTGCCCGGTATCTTCATTCCGCGCGCGCATGGCGGCCTGGCCCTGCCGACAAGCGAAACCGACGCCCTGTTGCAGGCCGCTCTGACGGAACTCGCGAGCAATGCGCAAGCGGCGGTCCGCTCGATCCCGATCCCGGCGAATGAATCCCGTCCCGCGATGGTGGTGCACGCCTTGCCGCTGCGGCGCACGGCGCGCGATATTTTCTCCGGCGGCGAAGTGCTGATCGCGGCCACCGAAATTCGCCCCGGCAGGAACGAGCCCCCGATCGGCCTCCTGCAGGGACTGTTCGACCTCACCCCGGCCGAGGCGCGCCTGGCGGCGGCCCTGACACGTGGCTTGACCCTCGGCACGGCGGCAACGCAGCAAGGCGTCACCATCAAGACGGCGCGCAGCTATCTGGAGAACATCTTCCGCAAGACCGGCACCGGCCAGCAGAGCCAACTGGTGGCGCTGCTCGGCGCGGCACAGCCGTTCCGCCTCTACGAAAGCATGCCGGGAAACTGATCGCGGGAATCGGTTGTACCCGTCATATGACGGGCGCGCGCACCGCTGACATTTGCTATTCGGCTCCGGGTAGTTTCAGGGGGCATCATGACTACGAGACTGATTGTCACTGGGGCCGCTGTCGCCTTCGTGGCTTCGCGGGCATTTGCCGCCGATGTCGCCGAACCGTCCGCCTATGACTGGAGCGGGCCCTATGTCGGCCTCACCGCCGGCTACGCCTGGGGCCGCGCCGATGGTTCGGTGGAAATTCCGTCAGACGCGGAGATCGATGAGCTCGCCGCCGAACTGGCCGAGGATGTTCTCGACGGCAACACCAAGGCCGATGGCTTCAATGGCGGGCTGACATTGGGCTTCAACCATCAGATCGACAATCTGGTGTTCGGCATCGAAGGTGACGCCAGTTTCCTTGATCTCGACGGATCACGCGAGGCGGAACGACCGGGCTTTGGCGCCGCACGTGGACGCGATGAGCTGAAGGCCGATCTTCTTGCCACCCTGCGCCTGCGCGCCGGTCTGGCGGTCGACCAGACGCTATTTTACGTCACCGGCGGCGGGGCCTATACGGACGCCAAGGTCCGACGCGACCTGGATTGGAGTTTCGTGAGCGGATGTCCGGATGCTGGCGGCGACTATGAGCGCTGCCATTCCGGCAGCGCGGAATTCGACATCGGCTGGACCATTGGCGCCGGCCTCGAACACGCCCTGGCGTCCAATGTGTCGCTCAAGATGGAATATCTCTATGCCGATTTCGGCAAGGAAGATTTCGATACCGAGAACCCCGAAGTCGAAGGCCAGACCATGCAGCACTCCTTCGATCTGGACATGCACATCGTCCGCGCCGGTCTGAACTGGCGTTTCTGAACGAGCGCCAATGATCCAATGATGATGCGCGCAAACGCTCCGGGCATCACCAGGCGTATCTGAGCCCGGCATTGGCGCTGAGCGCATCGAAACCTTCCGCGAACTGCCAGTTGCCGCGCACGAAGCCCGACCAGCCTTCGGGCGCCGTCACGCCGAAGCCGATCGAAACATCGCCGAAAGTCTCGACCGGGTCGTCCGACACATCGAAGGACGGGAAATCCGCCACCGCGATCACGGCCTCGTTGCCGCCATTGAATTCCTGCCAGATGCTGGCCGTCACATCGGAGGAATAAACCAGCTGATCGGCGGCGGTGAGCTCATGACCGAGCCTCAGGCCGAGCCTGCCGCGCACACTGGTTTCATCGTCGAAATCGACTTCCCCGCCATAGATTTCGACATTGTCGATCTCGCTGTACAGCACCGCCAGAGAAGCCTGCGGCTCGACGAAGAGTCCGTGCTCGAGGCCGATCTTATAGCCCGTGTCGAGCCGCGCGCCGAGATTGAAGCCGTCGGTGTCGGCTTTGTCCGCCGCCGGCGCCAGCGCGTCGGGATCGATGTCGATAGCGAGGAAATCCGCCTTGACCGTCGCATCGACGTAAAATGCCTCGTTCAGATAGGTGGCATAGGCGCCGAGCGTCGGGCCGTCATAGGTCCATTTCGTGCCGGTGGTGCTGAATTTAAGCGTCGAGGTGAGATAGCCGCCGAAGATGCCGAAGAGCATGGCATCGCCTGGCCCCGCATCCATGGCGAAATCGAAGCCGGCAAGGCCGCCGAAGACCGTCTGCTCGCGATCGAGATCAAAGCCATCCTGTTCGGCATCGCGCTCGAGATAACCGCCGACGCCCTTGAACCAGAAGCCCGGCAGCACCCGGCCTGACGCGGCTGGCTCGACCGGCTCGCCGAAATCGGCGACCGGCGTCACTTGCGTGCCGGCGAGCAGCGAACGCAGATCGGCCTGCCGATGCAGGACCGTGCCGATGGTCTGCTGCCAGATATCCTGAGTACCAGTGATGCCGCCCGCCATCTCATAGGCGCCGGTGCCAATGCCCGAGGTAAAGAGGTCATGGCTGCCGGCCAGCGCATTGTAGCGGATATCCCAGGTGAAGAAGCCGGCATTGAGAGGACCATCCGCCAGAAGGAAATCGCCCGGCTGTGTGTTGCCGTCGGTATAGGCGATTGGAATTCCTTCGAGATTGGCGCCCGTCGCATCGAGAAGATTGACCGAGACGCGGGTCACGCCGCCGACAGAGTCGAGGATGAGATAATCCGCCCTTCCCTCAGGCCCCAGCACGGCATCGACCGCCAGCCGGCCGCCATTGCTGAAATAACTCGTCTCCGCGGTAAGCTTGTCGCCCGCCTGCCCGTCGACAAGTGTGACCGTTCCAAAATTGATGAAGAATTCGAGATCATCGAAGCTCGACGGCTCGATCTCCCCGCCATTGCCGGCCACGATCAACGTGCCGTAATTGACGAGCGTGTCGTTGCCTCCGGCGAAATCGGCGCCGGCGGTGATCCAGCCTCCCCTGTTGGTCACCGAATCGTCGAATGCATCGAGCAAGAGCGTGCCGATGAGCGCGCCCTTGTTTTCGATCGTGGCAGCGCCGCCATTCACCTCGATGGCCAACGCATCGGCGGCGCCGGAAAGATTGCGCAGCACGCCCTCATTGGTGATCGACACAGCCTGCTCGTCATCCGATTCGGCGAAAATGGCGGAATAGCCGCCCTCCACGATGCCGCCAGCGCCGACCTTGATGAGCGTCGCATCCCCGCCCCTGTTCTGGACCTCGATGCCGATGCCACTCACTGTGCTGACCGCGCCTTGAACGGAGATATCGAGCGCGCCGGCGCCGGAATTTCTGGCATAGATGCCATGGTCTATGCCGGTGATAACGCTTGTCGCCTCGGCGACGATCTTCAGCGTGTCGCCGTAATGGGAATTATAGGCGTGTATGCCGGCGTCAGTCGTTCCTTCCACCTCGCCCTTGACCGCGATGGTGAGGTCGCCGTCATTGCCGAGGGCATCGCGATTGCCGTAATTCTGGGCAAAAATGCCGTCGCCGCCCTTGACCGCGCTGTCCGCACCCGTGGTGATCTCCATATTCTTGCCGAGATGCAGGTTGACGGCCGCGATGCCGGCATCATCGTCGCCGCCGGTGACTTCACCATTGGCGGTGACAATCGTATCACCTCCACCCTGGTTATTGGCGAGGATGCCATCATCGGCGCCGGTGACCCGGGCTTCCGTCTTCACCGTCACACCATTGCCGGACAATCCGGCATAAGCAGCGATGCCGGCGCCGGTCAGGCCCGTGACGTCGCCCTTGGCGGTGATCTCGAGAAGGCCTCCGCCCAGATTGCGGGCCCTGATACCCTCTTCGCCCCCTTCGACCATACTCCCGGCGCCCGTGGTGATCTTGAGGTCGCCACCCCCATTGTCGAGCGCGAAGATGCCGCTCTCATTCGTCCCGGTAACCTTGCCATAGGTGGTGATCTCGATATGGCCCTCGCCATAGTTCCTGGCCAGAATGCCGTAGAACACGCCCTCAATCTCGCCATTTGTTTTTATCGTCACCGCGCCAAGATTGGGGGCCGCCATATTGCCTGTCGATGTGACGGAGACGCCATTGACGTTTCCTTTGATGAAGGACGAATTCTCGTCGGTGAAGCGCAGATGGCCGGCTCCGGTGATGAATATCCCGCTCAAATCGGTCGCATCCACACCGAAGCCCGGTGCGGTCGAGACATCGGCATTGGGAACGCCTATCTCCTGTCTCGTCGTGTTCTCGGCGGCGCTGCCGGTGCACAGATAGGTCGAAGACCCGGGCACCACCGGATCGCAGCCGGCATAGGCCTGGCGACCATAGGTCGCGAAGGGCATGATGGTCAGGATCGTCGTCAAGGCCAGACGACGGCGAAACAGGCAGCTCGGCTTCATTGCACTCCCCCAGAAATGCCCGGCGGTCGATTCACGCCGGTTCCGGGCCTGAGAATAGGTGAGGCCACTGTCCCGGCGACACTCGTCAAATGACGGGTACATATCCGGTTTCCCTGTAACTATTGCAGATTTGCCACAGTTGATCGGCGATTTTCGGGAACTCCGGTTCCCTGATGTGTCGGATCGGCCACTGTCCCCAAAGAAAATCGATATCACCGTCATATGCCGGTATCTCCTCAGACATCGTGGCAGGCAGGATATCCAGGGTTTTGACGTGCGGGGGATTCGATGATCAGCAGGATGCTTCTGGCGGGTTGCGTATCGGTTGTTGCGGCATCAGCCGCGCAGGCGGCCGATTTCGAGGCACCGGCCGCCTATGACTGGAGCGGCGTCTATGGCGGAATTTTTGCCGGTGTCGGGTTCTCGTCCTCGGATTGGCGGGGCACGGATGACGATTCCAACGCCGATCCCGTCGCGATTGATGAAGAGTTGAATGACACGGCCGCGGTGCTGGGCGCGTTGGCCGGCATAAACGTCCAGCATGACCGGCTGGTCTTCGGCCTCGAGGCGGATATAGCCTGGTTCGGCTCGAAGGAAGACGAGAGTCTCGATGGCGCCGAGGGTCTCGACATTGTTTCGGACGTCGATCTTCTGGTTCGCTGCGGGCGAGATTGGGCTATGCACCGGATCGCACGCTGTTCTACGTGACCGGTGGCCTGGCCTTTGCCGATGCCAAGCACAGCTGGGATGACGGCGGCAGTGAAGCATTCAATCTGGCAAAGGAAACGGTCGATCTCGATTTCGGCTGGGTCGCCGGCGCCGGTATCGAGCATGCCTGGACCGACAATTGGCTGGTGCGGATCGAAGGCCTTTATTTCGACCTCGGCTCGAAGAAAGGCGAGGTGTCCAATGAAGACGAGACCGACACTTTCAAAGTGAACCAGGAGATTTTTGTCGGCCGGATCGGCGTCAGCTACAAGTTCGATTAGCCGTGGATTGAGACACTATCAATTTTTCAGATAGCGAGTCGCAGTTTTTCCGATTTTACAATACCGCAAGTGCAGCACAACATCCCTGTGCACTGATGCGCATATGAATGGTCATCCAGGCGAAAGCCGATAGCGCCCTGTATGAGATAAACGGCGCATGCACCAGCCTTCAATGAGTGCGGCAGGGAGAGAAGACGTGAACAAGCCCGAAGGCGCGCTGATCGGCCAGCGGATCAGGCGCAAGGAAGACCTCCGTTTCATCACCGGCGAAGGCCGCTATGTCGACGATATCCGCCTGCCCTACATGGCCCATGCGACGGTGCTGCGCTCACCCCATGCCCATGCCCGCATCAAGTCGGTCAGGACGAAGCGCGCGGCTCGGATGCCGGGCGTGCTCGCCATCTATACGAGTGCCGATATGCAAGAAGCCGGGGTCGGCAATCTGCCCGTCGGCTGGATCGTGCCCCACACCAATGGCGGGCCGATGGCGCGCCCGCCCCATCCGGTGCTGGCGTCGGGCCGCGTGCGCCATGTCGGCGATCCGATCGCCTTCATCGTCGCCGAGACGCGCGCCGATGCGCTGGCCGCCATGAACCGGATCGATGTCGATTATGAGATGCTCAAACCCACCGTCGATCTCGAGACCTCGATCGAGACGGGAGCATCTCAAATCTGGGACGAGGCGCCGAACAATCTCTGCTATGACTGGGATGTCGGCGACAAGGCGGCGGTCGACAAGGCCTTCGCCGCGGCCCACCATGTCACCACCGTCAAGCTGATCAACAACCGCGTCCATGCCTCGCCGATGGAGACGCGCGGCGTGATCGGCCACTATGACCCCTCATCCGACCGCTACACGCTCTATACGTCGAACCAGAATCCGCATGTCATCCGCGTGCTTCTCGCCATCTCGACGCTGAAGATCTCAGAAGAGAAGATCAGGGTGGTGGCGCCCGATGTCGGCGGCGGCTTCGGCATGAAGATCTATCACTATGCCGAGGAGGTGCTTGCCGTCTTCGCCGCGCACAAGCTCAGGCGGCCGGTCAAATGGGTGGCCGAGCGTTCGGAAGCCTTCGTCTGCGATACGCATGCGCGCGATCATGTGACCACCGTGTCGCTGGCGCTCGATGCCGAAGGCGTGGTCAAGGGGCTCAAGGTCGATACCATCGCCAATATGGGCGCCTATCTCTCGACCTTCGCGCCGGCGATCCCCTCCTTCTTCTATGCCTATCCGATGCCGGGCCCCTACAAAGTGCGCGCCGTTCATGTGCGCACCCGCGCCGCCTTCACCAACACCATGCCGGTCGATGCCTATCGCGGCGCCGGCCGGCCCGAATGCACCTATGTGCTGGAGCGCGCCATGGATGCGGCGGCCCGCGAGATGGGCATCGACCGGATCGAGATGCGGCGGCGCAATCTCATCCCGGCCGAGGCCTTTCCCTACAAGACGCCGCTGCTGTGGACCTATGATGTGGGCGAGTTCCACAAATTGCTCGACAAGGCCTATGAGGTCGGCGGCTTCGCGACGCTTGCCGAGCGCAAGAAGAAAGCCCGCGCGCGCGGCAGGTATCTGGGCCTGGGCTTCGCCTTCTATATGGAAGCCTGCGGCATGGGCCCCTCCAAGCTTCTGGGCCGCGAGGGCTGTCTCGGCGGCCAGTATGAAGTGGGCCAGGTGCGCGTCAATCCGACCGGCACCGTGACGGTGCTCACCGGCAGCCACACCCATGGCCAGGGCCATGAGACGGTCTATGCCCAGATCGTCGCCGACACGCTGGGCGTCGATTTTTCGCAAGTGGAGATCGTGCATGGCGACACCGACCGCGTCGCCTATGGCATCGGCACCTATGGCTCGCGCTCGCTCGCCGTCGGCGGCTCGGCGATGAAGATGTCGCTCGACAAGGTGATCGAGAAGGGCAGCAAGATCGCCGCCCATTTGCTCGAAGCCGATGCACGCGACATCGAGTTCAAGCGCGGGCGCTTTACCGTCGCCGGCACCGACCGGACCAAAAGCTTCAAGGAGGTTGTCGCCGCCGCCTATAACCCGGTCGATTATCCGCTCGACAAGCTGGAGCCCGGGCTCGAGGAGACGACTTGGTTCGACCCGCCCGATTTCACCTTTCCCTATGGCTGCCATCTCTGCGAGATCGAGGTCGATCCCGAGACCGGCCGCATCGAGGTCAAGGCGCTGGCGGCGGTCGATGATTTCGGCAACCAGGTCAATCCGATGATCGTCGAGGGCCAGATCCATGGCGGCCTGGCGCAAGGCACCGGCCAGGCGCTGCTCGAGCATTGCGTCTTCGACAGAGAGACGGGCCAGCTCCTGTCCGGCTCCTTCATGGACTACGCCATGCCGCGCGCCGATGACCTGCCGGCGATGCGCATCGAGTCGGTGGTGACCCCTTGCCGCAACAATCCCCTGGGCGTGAAAGGCTGCGGCGAGGCCGGCGCCATTGCCGGGCCCGCGGCGCTGGTGAGCGCGGTGCTCGATGCGCTGGCGCCGCTGGGCGTTGCGGCAATCGACATGCCGGTGACGCCGGAGAAGGTCTGGCGGGCTATCCAGAGTGCACAGTCCATTCCCCTCCCCCTTGCGGGGAGGGGTTAGGGGTGGGGGTCGGGTGGTCTCACAGCACTTTATATTTCAGCGGAAAGACCACCCGACCCCCACCCCGCCGCTGCGCGTCGACCCTCCCCACAAGGGGAGGGTAAAACGCACCTATCTGTTTTTCAAATACACAGACGCAGATTTTCCGATTTTACAATATGGCTTGTGCAACGCAATATTTGGATGGACCACAAGCGCGGCACCAGACCGTGACAACCGGGAGGAGACAGGGTGACAGCCATAAACTGTGACATGGGAGAGGCGTTCGGCCTCTATAAGATGGGCGACGATGAGGGCCTGATGCCCTTGATCGACGTCGCCAATGTGGCCTGCGGCTTCCATGGCTCCGACTTCAACCATATGCGCAGCACCGTCGAGCTCGCCAAGCAGCATGGCGTCAAGGTGGGGGCGCATCCTTCGCTGCCCGACCTCCAGGGCTTCGGGCGCCGCGAGATGAAGATCTCGCGCGAGGAGCTGACCAATTGCCTGATCTACCAGATCGGCGCGCTGAAGGGCTTCCTTGCCGCCGCCAGCATGCCGCTCAACCACATCAAGCCGCATGGCTCGCTCTATGGCATGGCGGCGCGCATGGAGGACATCGCGCATGCCGTCTGCGATGCCGCCGACATCTTCAAGGTGCCGCTCTTCGGCATGGTCAACACGCTGCATGAAAAGGTCTACACGGCGCGCGGCCACACATTCATTCCCGAATTCTACGCCGATCTCGACTATCGCGACGATGGCAGCCTGATCATCACCCGCGAGCACGAGGCCAAGGATCCCGACGAGGCCGCCGCCAAATGCGTGCGCGCCATCAAGGAGAGCAAGGTGAAGAGCGTCGGCGGCAAGGACATCACGGTGGGCTCCGCCACCATCTGCATCCATTCCGACACGCCCAATGCCGTCGCCATCGCCGCCGCCGTGCGCAAGGCGGTGAGCCCCTATCTCGATGCCGCCTGATCAACGAAAGAACGACCATGCCCAAAGAGCTTCTCTCACCCCTTCCCGGAACCTTCTATCGCCGGCCCGCCCCCGACAAGCCCGCATATAAGAATGAGGGCGACGAGGTGGCAATCGGCGATGTCATCGGCCTTATCGAGGTGATGAAGTCCTTCAACGAGGTGAAGGCCGAGACCGCCGGCAAGATCGTGAAATTCCTCGCCGACAATGAGGAGCCGGTGATGGCCGGCCAGCCGCTGGCGGAAATCGCGTGATGATGAATCGCTCTCCCCTCGCCATGTTACCTTCTCCCCGCTTCAGCGGGGAGAAGGAGGGGACCCATTGCGGAGCAATGGGGAGGATGAGGGGCCTGGTGCAGAACTTAAACAGACCCCTCACCCCTCCCGCCGCTTCGCGGCGGGTCCCTACCCTCTCCCCGCTGAAGCGGGGCGAGGGTGTCAGGTCTCTCGCATGCTGAAGTCCCTCTTCATCGCCAATCGGGGCGAGATCGCGGTGCGCATCATCAGGGCGGCGCGGGAATTGGGGATCCGCGCCATCCAGGCGCACAGCGCCGCCGATGCCACATCGCTGGCCGTCAGGATGGCGGATGAGGCGGTCGATATCGGCCCGCCGCATGCGGCGAAGTCCTATCTCAACATTCAGGCCATCATCGATGCCGCCAGGGCGGCCAAGGCCGATGCCATCCATCCGGGCTATGGCTTCCTGGCCGAGAATGCCGCTTTTGCCGATGCCGTCGTTGCCGCCGGCATGATCTTCGTCGGCCCGAGCGGAGATGCCATCCGCACCATGGGCGACAAGGTCTCCGCCCGCAGCGCCGCCGAGAAGGCGGGCGTGCCCGTCGTGCCGGGCTCGGGCGGGCGCATCGCCGACCTGAGCGAGGCGGCGCAGATCGCCGAACGCATCGGCTTTCCGATCATGATCAAGGCCGCGGCCGGGGGTGGCGGACGCGGCATCCGCATTGCGAATACGCGTGAGGAATTCGAGCAATTCCTGCCGCAAGCGCAGGCGGAAGCCCAGGCGGCTTTTGGCGATGGCGGTCTCTATATAGAGAAAGTCATCGCCAGAGCCCGCCATATAGAAGTGCAGGTGCTGGGCGACGGCGAGCGCGCTATCCATTGCTTCGAGCGTGAATGCTCGCTGCAGCGCCGCCGCCAGAAATTATGGGAAGAGGCCCCCTCGCCCGCGCTGCCTGAGGAGGTGCGCCGGAAGCTCTGCGCCTCTGCCGTGGCGCTGGCCGAAGCGGTCCACTACAAGGGCGCCGGCACCATCGAATATCTCTATGACGATGAAAGCCACGACTTCTATTTCATCGAGATGAACACCCGCATCCAGGTCGAGCATCCGGTGACCGAATTCATCACCGGCCTCGACCTCGTGCGCGAGATGATCCTGATCGCCGGCGGCGCCAGGCTGCGCCACCAGCAGAAGGACATAAGGCGCCAGGGCCATGCGATCGAAGTGCGCATCAATGCCGAGGACCCGGCGAAGAACTTCATGCCCTTCCCGGGATCGGTCTCGGGGCTGCGCGTGCCCGGCGGCCCCGGCACGCGTTTCGACACCATGCTCTATGACGGCTATCAGGTGCCGCCCTTCTATGACTCGCTTCTCGGCAAGCTCATCGTCTGGGACGAAACCCGCGAACAGGCGATCGCGCGCATGAAGCGCGCTTTGCATGAGCTCGATATTGGCGGCCTCAAGACGACGAAGCCCTTGCATCTGCTCCTTGCCGAGGACGGCGAGGTGCGCAAGGGGCAATTCCATACACGCTGGCTGGAGCCCTGGCTTGAAGCCAACGCGACGAGATTGAGCCAATGACGGACGCACTCACCACGACCGTCATCCCGGCGAAAGCCGGGATCCATTCAATGGACGCAATCCGGGCGGCGCGGCGTGCTCTGATGGAATTTAAGGGATCCCGGCTTTCGCCGGGATGACGGAAAATGTTTGGCTTTCGCCAGGATGACAAAAAATGAGGGAGGTGGCGCGTCCATGAAGACCCGGTATTCCTATGGCGGCGACGAGCATATCTTCGTCGAGATGGACGAGGAGATGTCGCTCGAGGCCTTCTTCAAGGCCCTGTTCATCACCAATGCGGTGCGGGACGCCAAGATCAAGGGCGTCACTGAGATCTGCCCGGCCAATGCCTCGATGCAGATCAAGTTCGATCCCGATGTGATCAAGCCCGCCGACATGCTGGCTGAGCTGAAGAAGCTCGAAAATGTCGCCGAGAAGGCCGAGCCCGTCATCAAGACGCGCATCATCGAGATCCCGGTCTATTACAACGATCCCTGGACGCATGAGACGCTGATGCGCTTCCGCGAGCGCCACCAGGATCCGAAATCGACCGACATCGAATATGCGGCGCGCATCAACAATCTCGATGGGCCGGACGGCTTCATCAAGGCGCATTCGAGCTCGCCCTGGTTCGTCTCCATGGTGGGCTTCGTCGCCGGCCTTCCCTTCCTCTATCAGATGGTTGAGCGCAAGCGCCAGATCGAGGCGCCCAAATATCTGCGACCGCGCACCGACACGCCGAAGCTCACCGTCGGCCATGGCGGCTGCTTTGGCTGCATCTATTCGGTGAGGGGTGCCGGCGGCTATCAGATGTTCGGCATCACGCCGATGCCGATCTACGATCCCAACCAGAAGATCAGTTACCTGCGCGACTTCATGTGCCTGTTCAAGCCGGGCGACATCGTCAAATGGAAGCCGATCGACCGCACCCAGTATGATGCGACGGTGGCCGATGTCGACGCGGGCAAGTTCACGCCGCTGATGAAGAACGTCACTTTCTCGCTGGACGAGTTCCACAAGGATATCGACGCCTGCAACCGCAAGCTCAATGAGGTGCTCCATGGTTAAGGTGTTGAAGCCCGGACTCTCCACCACCGTGCAGGATCTGGGCCGGCCCGGCTATTACAATATCGGCATCCCGCTCTCGGGCGGCATGGACCGGCTGGCGACGCGCGCCGCCAACATGCTGGTCGGCAATGACGAAGGGGCGGCCGTCCTTGAAGCGGTGTTCATGGGGCCTGAGCTCGAATTCACCGCTGATGCAATGGTTGCCGTCACCGGCGCCGAGTTGCCGCCGAAAGTCGACGGCGCCGCGCGCGAGACCTGGACGTCCTTCGCGGTGAAGAAGGGCCAGGTGCTTTCTTTCGAGTTTCTCAAGAAGGGTGCCCGCGCCTATATCGCCATCTCGGGCGGCATCGACGTGCCGGTGGTGCTCGGCTCACGTTCGACCTATACGCTGGGCGCGCTCGGCGGCTTCAAGGGAAGGAAGCTCGAAGCCGGCGATGAATTGCCGGTGGGCTCGGGCAAGAGCGTGAAGGAAGGCCGCAGCATTCCGGCCAATCTCAGGCGCGTGAACGGCAATCCGGCCGAGCTGCGCATGGTGCCCGGCCTCTACTGGCACCGCATCACCGAGACCGCCGGCAAGCACTTCTTCGAGGACATCTGGAAAGTGGCGCCGGAAGCCGACCGCATCGGCTATCGCTTCAAGGGCGGGCGGCCGCTCGAATTCGTGCCGCGCACGCCTCCTTTCGGCGCCGGCTCCGATCCCTCCAACATCGTCGATGCCTGCTATCCTTACGGCTCGATCCAGGTGCCGGGCGGCACCGAGCCGATCGTGCTGCATCGCGATGCGGTGTCGGGCGGCGGCTATTTCATGGTCGGCACCGTGATCTCGGCCGACATGGATCTGATCGGCCAGTTGCAGCCACATACGCCGGCGAGATTCGTGAGCGTCGATCTCGAGGGAGCTCTGAAAGCGCGCGAAGAGCGCGAAGCACATCTTCACAAGGTCAGGGCATCATTGTCCTGATCAGGCGAGGCAGAAGACCGGTTATATGCGAAATCATCGCACTGCCCACCACCTCCGTCACCCCGGCGAAAGCCGGGGCCCATTAAGTTATTTCCATCTGAGCAGGGCTTCCCGCGCTGCCCTTATTCAGGGGGTCCCGGCTTTCGCCGGGATGACGGATGATGGGAGAGTACGAAACCGTCAGTGGTCATCTTCGCCACTGACTCATATTCCTACGAAAAGGCTAAGCGTCGAGGCGCGTTGTGCGGCGGGCCTCGTCGCGGAACTCTTTGGGCGACATGCCGTAACGAGCCTTGAACGCGCGCGAGAACTGAGCCTGGTCGCCGAAGCCCCAGTGATAGGCGATCTCGCCGACGCTGCGGGTGATGCTGCGGTCGCCGAGCGCGGCGCGGCAGGCATCGAGCCTCTGGTCGCGGATCCAGGCGCCGAGCGTCTGGTTGGTGTCGCGGAAGAGCTCGTGCAGATAGCGGATCGAAATGCCGCAATTGCGCGCGATGAGATCGGGATCGAGCGCCGGGTTGCGCAGGTTGTTGCGCACGAAGGCCTCGATGCGGGTGAGATGCGCCGCCCGCATGGTCGAGCTGCCGGAAGTGAGCGTGCGCTCATCGGCCTTGAGCGCCAGGACCAGGAGGTCGATGAGCTGCTGGCCCACCATCTGGCGCATTTCGCTGTTCATCTCCTCGAAGCGGTCCGGGATCAGATGCAGCATGTCGGCGAAGAAGCCGCCGGCGCCATTGGCGGCGTCGAACTGCAGCGAGCAGAACCGGTCGGGACCGCGGATGCGCCCCGAAAGCGCCTTGGCCTCGACCTTCATGACCCAGAGATCGGCCGCCTCGTCATGGCTGAATTCGTAGGGCTCGTGGCTGCGCTCGAGGATGAAGCTGCCCGGCGCGCAATGGACGTCCTTGCCGCATTGCGAGAAGAAGATCTCGGTGCGCGCCGGGACCGTCACCAGGAAATGCTCGTCGCGCTCCTGGCGGAAATGATGCGGCAGGCGGCGGTAGCGCAGCGCCTCGGAGGTCAGGCGCGACAGGGAAACCCCGCCCAGATGCCAGTCGGTGATCTCGCCCGAGAAGCGGTCGGGCTCGCGGAAGGCGAGGTCGAGCGGGAAATAGGCCCGGGCGATGGTCTCATGCCAGTGCCGGCTGCGGTCATTGGCCGCCACGGCGTTGGTCGAAATGCGCGTTTTCATGACCTGCTCCGCATGCGGAAAATGTTACGGCGGCGCGGGCCCGGGCGCAATGGAAACCGCAGCCTGTGCGCGGGAAATCAAAACCGGATTCACCCGCAGCAAAGACTTGGGGCGCGATCGGACTTAAGCCTCACCCTTAGCAATGGTGCGAAAGACGCCATGCCGAGGGAGGGAAAGCAGCCGCCGGCCAGCAGCGGCATATTTTTGGCTTTCGGCATGGTCGAGCGACGAGCGAGGACCACATGAAGCCGAAGCGCAAACCCAAAGTCGATCCGATCACTCTCTCCGTCGTGCGCGGCGTGCTCGAGACGACGCAGCGCGAGATGACGCTGACCCTCGAAAAGACCGCCCGCTCGTCGGTCTTCAACCTGGCGCATGATTATTCGACGGCGCTGTTCAACGCGCGCCCCGAGATGATCCTGCAGGGCCAGGATATCCCCATCCATCTGGGCTCCCTCATCCCCGCCATGAAGGCGGTCGCCCGATATTTCGGCGACGACATCCACGACGGCGATCTCATCCTGCATAACGATCCCGCCTTCGGCGGCAGCCATGCCATCGACACCTGCATGTACAAGCCGGTCTTCCACAAGGGCAAGCTCGTCTACTGGACCGTATGCAAGGGCCATCTGACCGATATCGGCGGCCCGGTGCCGGCCGGCTACAATCCCAATGCCAAGGAGATCTATGCCGAGTGCCTGCGCATCCCACCGGTGAAGATCTGGGACAAGGGCAAGCCGCGCCACGATGTCCTCAACATGATCCTGACCAATATGCGGGCAAGGCGCGACCAGGAAGGCGACTTCAACGCGCTCATTGGCGCCTGCCAGGTGGGCGAGCGCAACCTGCTCGCCATGATAGACAAATATGGCGCTTCGACCGTCGATGCCTGCATCGATGAATTGCTCGACATGGCCGACCGCCATATGCGCTCGCTCATCAAGTCGGTGCCGGACGGCACCTATAGCGGCACCGCCATCCTCGAGGATGCCGGCCACGGCCTCGGCGATTTCGAGATCACAGCGACGGTGACGATCAAGAGCGACACCTGCCACATCGCGATAAAGAGCCCGCCGCAGGTTCCCTATTTCATCAATTCCTATGAGGGCAATTCACATTCGGGCGTCTATCTGGGCCTGATGATGTTCGCGGCTTTGCCGCCGCCCTACAATGAAGGCCTCTATCGCTGCGTTACGGTCGATTTCGGGCCGAAAGGAACGCTGTGCAACGCGGTCGAGCCGGCGCCGCATATGAACTGCACGACGACGCCGATGGAGACGCTGACCGATGCGGTGAGGCTCGCCTTCGAGAAGGCGATGCCGTCCAAGGTCGCCGCCTCCTGGGGCCATGCCAATGGCCTCAACATCGCCGGGCGCAACGGCAAGAGCGGCGAGGAATTCGTCACCATGGTGCTCGCCACCATCATCTCCGGCGGCGGCGCCACGCCCAAGCAGGATGGCTGGCATGCGGTCGGTCCCGAATGCTGCTTCGGCGCGCTCACCTCGGGCGATGTCGAGCTGCTCGAATATTCCTATCCGATCGTCATCCACCGCTATTCGCTGATGACCGACTCCGGCGGTGCGGGCAAATATCGCGGCGGCTCCGGCACGGCCTGGGAGGTCGAGCCGCTCTACAAGGACATGATGTGCATCGGCTTCGGCGAAGGCCGGCGCATCCCGGCCATGGGGGCCGCGGGCGCCAAGTCCGAGCTCATCGACACCAAGGTCGGCCGCGTCGAGCTCAAGCGCAAAGGCCGTGTCGATGTCGAGCGCAAGAACATCCTCGAGACCATCCAGCCGGGCGAGACCATCACCAATATGAATCCGGGCGGCGGCGGCTACGGCAACCCGCATGAACGACCGGTCGACAAGGTCTTATGGGACGTGAAGAACGGCCTCGTCTCGCTCGAAGGGGCGCGCCTCGATTATGGCGTCGTCATCACCGATGGCGGGACGGTCGATCAGGATGCCACCCGCACTCTGCGCGGAGGTGCCCAATGACCGCGCAATATCGTCTCGGCATCGATGCCGGCGGCACTTTCACCGATTTCGTCATCGCCGACCGCAAATCGGGCGATATCAGGCTGTTCAAGGCGCTCTCGACGCCCGCCAATCCGACCCGCGCCATCGAGAACGGCCTCGCTCTGATCGCCGAGCATCTGGGCCGCGCGCCTTCCGACATCGTCGCCAATTGCGATCTCTGCATCAACGGTACGACGGTGGGCCTCAACGCCCTCATCACCCATAAGGGCGGCAAGACCGGCCTCATCTGCACCGCGGGCCATGAGGATTCGATCGAGATCCGCAATGGCCACAAGGAAGACGGCTATCGCTACGACCCCGAATATCCCGCCGCCACCATGCTGGTGCCGCGCTATCTGCGCAAAGGGGTTCGCGAAAGGGTGCTCGCCGACGGGTCGATCCGCACCGCGATCGTCGAACAGGACGTGAGCGACGCCTGCGCGCTGTTCCTGAAGGAAGGCGTCGAGACGGTCGCCATCTCCTTCGTCTGGTCGGTGCTCAATACGGCGCATGAGAAGCGCGCCGCCGAGATCGTGCGCGAGATGATGCCGGGCGTGATCCTCACCGTGGGCTCGGAGCTCTATCCGCAGGTGCGCGAATATACCCGCACCTCGACCGCGGTGGCGAATGCCTATCTGGCGCCCGTCATGCGCAAATATGTGGGCGCGGTCGACCAGTATTTCCGGAAGCTGGGCGCGCAGCAGCCGGTGCGCTATTTCCAGTCCAATGGCGGCCTCGCCATCGGCCAGGTCATGACCGACCGTTCTGTCTATGCGATCAATTCAGGCCCGGCCTCGGCGCCCCAGGCAGGGCTTTATGTCTGCGCCCCCTTCAAGAAGAAGAATGTCATCACCGTCGATATGGGCGGCACCTCCTTCGACATCACGCTGACCAAGGACGGCCAGACCAATCTCAACAAGAATATCGACTTCCTGCGCTACCGCATCGGCGTGCCGATGATCCAGGTGGAGACTCTGGGAGCCGGCGGCGGCTCGATCGGCTGGATCGATTCGCTTGGCCTGCTCCAGGTCGGTCCGCAATCGGCGGGCGCCGATCCGGGTCCCGCCTGCTATGGCCAGGGCGGTGTCGAGCCTACGACATCGGACGCCAATCTGGTGCTGGGCTATCTCAATCCCGATGGCCTGCTGGGCGGCAAGCTGCCGCTCAGTGTCGAGAAGGCGCGCGCGGCGCTCACCCGCATTGCCGGCCCCCTCGGCATCACGCCGGAACAGGCGGCCTATGGCATGTTCACCATCGTCAACAACAACATGGTGAACGGCATCCGCCGCGTCTCGGTCGAGCGCGGCTATGATCCGCGCGATTTCGTGCTCGTCGGCGCGGGCGGCGCCACGGCCGCGCATATCACTGCACTGGCGCGCGAGATGGGCATCGATACGATCGTGCTGCCGAAGCTCGCTTCCGGCCTCTGCGCCTTCGGCCAGACGATCTCCGACGTCAAATACAATTACATGGCGACGGCGCCGGTGCGCCTCGACAATGACGCCGCCTATAAGCGCATCGACACGCTGTTCAAGGACGTCGAGCGCAAGGGCATCGCGCATCTCGAAAAGGACGGCTTCACCAGGAAGAGCATCGGCGTGAAGCGCAGCCTCGACATGCGCTATGTCGGCCAGGTGCATGAATGCACCGTCGACATCGCCACCTTCGACATCGACGCCAAGTCGATCGCCAAGGTGAAGGAAGCCTTCCATCGCCGCCATGAGGAGCTCTACACCTATTCCGAGCGCCACAATCCGGTGGAGGTCGTCAATATCGAATCGACCCTCTATGGCTATATCGACAAGCCGCGCCTGCCCAAGCTCGGCAAGGGAACACCTGTCGCCAAAGCGCTCAAAGGCCAGCGCAAGGCGATCTTCGACGCCAAGGGCAAAGGCACCAAGACGCCTGTCTATGACGGAGCGAAGCTCGGCGCCGGCGCCACGATCAAGGGGCCTGCCATCATCGAGGAGGTGACGACCACCATTGTCATCGAGCCGGGCTGGACGGCGAAGCTCGATGCCTCGGGCTCCTATATAATAAAGTCCAACCGGAAGATCGGAGGAAGATGAGCACCGCCCTCAGCGCGCAACATGTCTCGGTGTCCTTTGACGGCCTGAAGGCGCTGGCGAATGTCGTGCTCGACATTCCGCCCCAACGCGTCACTGGCTTGATCGGCCCCAATGGCGCCGGCAAGACGACACTGGTCAATGTGCTGACCGGCTTCCAGGCGCCGGATGAGGGCCAGGTCTTCCTCGACGGCCAGCCGATCGGCGGCATCACCTCGCACAGGCTGCGCCGGCTCGGCATCGCCCGCACCTTCCAGTCCGGGCGACTGTTCGGCGAGTTGCCGGTCATCGACAATCTGGAAGTGACGGGCGTCGGGCTCGGCCTGTCGCGCCGCGAATCTCAAGCCAGGGCCGAAGCGATGCTCGACTGGATCGGCATTGGGGCGCTCGCCGACCGCGCCGCCGGCGGCCTTCCCTATACGGACGAGCGCCGCGTCGCCATCGGCCGCGCTTTGATGATGGAGCCCAAATATCTCCTTCTCGATGAGCCGGCCGCCGGCATGTCGGCCGAGGAAGCCGATGATCTCATCACCCTCATCCGCCGCATCGTCGCCGAGATGAAATGCGGCGTGCTGCTGATCGAGCACAATATCGGCCTCGTCCTCAATATCTGCGACCACATCCATGTGCTGGATTCGGGCGAGATCATCGAGGACGGGGCGCCGGCCGCGATCAAGGCGAGCGAGAAGGTGCGCCATGCCTATATGGGCACGCAGGCCGAAGCCGGAGGTGTCGTGCTATGACCATCCTCTCCGTCGACGGCATCACGGTGCGCTATGGCCGCCTGACCGCGCTCCGCCAGGCCTCGCTCAAGGTGGATGAAGGCGAGACGCTCTTCATCACCGGGCCGAATGGCGCCGGCAAATCGACCTTGCTCAAGGCGATCGCCGGCGTCGTGCCGGTGGCCGAAGGCGCGATCACGCTCGACGGCAAGGTGATTTCGGGTGGAAGTCCCGAGGACACCGCACGCCTCGGCTTCTCCATGGTGCCCGAGGGCCGCCATGTCTTCGGCTCGCTCACCATCGAGGAGAATCTGATGCTGGGCGCCGGCATGCGGAAAGACCGGGCGCGGGCCGGGGATGATCTCGCCGCCGTCTATGAAGTGTTCCCGATGCTGAAGGAGCGCCGGGACAAGCCGGCTGGTGTGTTGTCGGGCGGCCAGCAGCAGATGCTGGTGATTGGCCGCGCCTTGATGACCGGGCCGCGCCTCATCGCCATCGACGAGCCCTCGCTCGGCCTCGCGCCCAAGGTGATCGACCAGGTCTACGAGACGTTGCTCGAGCTGAGGGACAAGCGCGGTTTGACCCTGGTCATCGTCGAGCAGAGCTCGACCCGCGCCATGATGACGGGCGGGCGCATGCTGCTCCTGCGCTCGGGCGAGATCGTGCTGGAAGGCGATGCCCGAAGCCTGGCGCGCGGCGACACGCTGAAGAAGGCTTATTTCGGATATGGGGAGCATTGATGAAGCGGATACCGCCCTTCGCCGCCTTACCCTCGCCCCGCTTCAGCGGGGAGAGGGAGGGACCCATTGCGAAGCAATGGGAGGGTGAGGGGCTTGCGCGGAGTTGGACTCGAATCTTAGATCAAGCAAGGAACACAGCACCGCGCCGCCCATTGCCCCTCACCCTTCCCACCGCTTCGCGGCGGGCCCCTACCCTCTCCCCGCTGCGCTTCGCTTGCAGGGCGAGGGTGAAGAGCTCGCGGTCTAAGGTACCCGGATGACCGCCATCCTCCAGATCATCTTCGATGCGCTGAGCCTCGGCAGCCTCTATGCCATTGGCGCGCTCGGCATCGCGCTCATTTTCGGCGTCATGCGGCTGGTCAACTTCGCCCATGGCGACTACATCTCCTTCTGCGTCTTCGCCATGCTGTGGCCGTCGATCGACGCGGCAGCCGTGGTCTTCGCCGGCAACCTGCCGACCTTCATCCTGATTCCGCTCATCCTCGCCATCGGCGCCGGGCTTTCCGTTCTTTCCGAGATCCTCGTCTTCCGCCGCTTCCGTAACGCCAATCCGGCCACGATGATGATCGCCTCCTTCGCGCTCGGCTTCGTGCTCAAGCACTTCCTGCTCATGCTGTTCTCCAGCCGGCCGAAGTCGATCGACCTGTGGTCCAATCTGAGCCTGCCGGTCGAGGTCGCCGGCGCCCGCATCCCGCTGCTGCAGGTCATCACCATTGTCATCACCATCCTGATCCTTCTCGGCCTCACCGCCTTCCTGAAGCGTACCCGCTTCGGCCTGGAAATGCGCGCCGCCGCCGAGAACTTCACCATGGCGCGCATGCTCGGCGTCAAGGCGAACCGCGTCATCATGCTGGCCTTCGCCATATCGGGCATGCTTGCCGCCGCCATCGGCCTCATCCTCGCCACCCAATCGGGCACCGCCGACATCCAGATGGGCGTCTCGGTCATGCTGGTCGCCTTCATCGCCACCGTGATCGGCGGATTGGGCAGTCTGCCGGGTGCGGTGATCGCAGGCTTTCTCATCGGCGGCGTCAGCGTCCTGATGCAGGTCATCCTGCCGCTCGATGCCCGC
This sequence comes from Taklimakanibacter lacteus, assembly GCA_003576695.1. Taxonomy (GTDB): domain Bacteria; phylum Pseudomonadota; class Alphaproteobacteria; order Rhizobiales; family Aestuariivirgaceae; genus Taklimakanibacter; species Taklimakanibacter lacteus. The sequence continues at coordinate 491,322 of QOZQ01000001.1, read as the reverse complement.
CCCTTCCGCGACGCCTTCGTCTATGGCGCGGTGATCGCCTGCCTCATCTGGCGGCCGCAAGGCCTGTTCGCTCCCAAATCGGCAAAGCAGAGAGTATGACCGTGACCCAGCGCAGCTCTCTCCTCGTCCGCACCATCTCGACCCCGATCATCCTGATCGTGATCCTGATCCTGATCGCGGTCATCGCCAAGCTCGTGGGCTCCGGCCCCTTCAGCCGCACCGTCGTCGAGATGTTCATCCGCGTGATGCTGGTGGCCGGCCTCTATATCTTCGTCGGCAATTCCGGCGTCATCAGCTTCGGCCATATCGGCTTCATGTGCATCGGCGCCTATGCCGCCGCCTGGTTCACCATCCCGCCGGCGATGAAGGCTGTTACCCTCCAGGGCCTCCCCGACTTCCTGGCCCAGGCGCAACTGCCGATCTTCCTCTCGGCCGCTTTGGCCGGCCTCCTCGCCGCCATCTTCGCACTTGTCGTCGGGCGCATCATGATGCGCCTCGCCGGCATCGCCGCCTCGATCGCCACCTTCGCCATGCTGGCCGTGATCAATGTCGTCTATTCCAACTGGGATTCGGTGACCGGGGGCACCGGCTCGATCGTCGGCATCCCCTTCTATACCGGGATATGGACGGCGCTGGGCGGCGCCATCCTGGTCGTCATCATCGCCTATCTCTATCAGATCTCGCGCTCAGGGCTCGCCCTGCGCGCCGGCCGCGACGAGGCGACGGCGGCGGCCGCTTCCGGCATCGACATCGTGCGCGAAAGGCTCATCGCCTTCGTCATCTCGGCCTTCACCATCGGCGTCGCCGGCGCGCTCTACGGGCACTTCCTCGGCGTGGTCAATCCCGATGCCTTCTATCTGGGCCTCACCTTCATCACCTTGTCGATGCTGGTGGTCGGCGGCATGAACAGCCTGTCGGGCGCCGTCATCGGCGTCATCGTGATCTCGACCATCATCCAGATCCTGCGCTGGCTCGAGAAGGGCATCGACCTTGGCGGCGCCACCTTATCCATCCCCAACGGCCTGCAGGAGATCACCATCGGCCTGGTGATGATCATCATCTTGATGTTCAGGCCGGCCGGGCTGACGCGCGGCCGCGAGATCGTCTGGCGTTTCGGGCCTTGGGCGAGCAAGCCGTCGACGGCGGGCGAAGTGGCCGTTTCGAAGAATGGGGCATGATCGAGTCTACTGGACGTGCGTTGAGAAATCATAAGGAGGAGACACATGAGTAAGTTGAAGACCACATTGTTTGGCGCGAATCCTCTTCGGCGAAGCTTCACTTCGCCGGGACGCGCGCTGGGATTGGCGGCCGCTCTTGGCGCGCTGATCGCGTCAGGTCCGGCACTGGCCGACGACATTGTCGTCGGTTTCGCCACGGCCGAATCGGGCTTCATGCAGGCCTATGACAAGCCGGCGCAGGATGCGGCCATGATCCGCATCGATGAGATCAACAAGGCGGGCGGCTTGCTCGGCAAGCAGATCAAGGTCGTCACCGCCGACACCAAGACCGACCGCGCCGAAGGTGCGAAGGCCGGTCTCGAGGTGCTCGACAAGGGAGCCGAGCTCGTCATCGTGTCCTGCGACTACGATTTCGGCTCGCCGGCGGCGCTGGCCGCCGAAGCCGCGGGCAAGGTTTCGTTCTTCCTGTGCGCCGAGTCGATCAAGGCCGGCATACCGGGCGTCGGGCCGCATTCCTTCTCGGCCTCGGTGCTCGCGGCCGTGCAGGGCGCCACCATGGCGGAATGGGCCTACAACAAGCGCAATGCGCGCAACTTCTATCGTCTGCTCGACACCTGGACGGTCTACAACAAGGGCATCTGCGACGGCTTCGACTGGCAGCTGCCCAAGCTGAAGGACGCCAAGCTCGTCGGCAGCGACACCTTCAAGAACGAGGACGCCTCGATCGCCACCCAGATCAGCCGCATCAAGGCGCTGCCGCAGGAGCCCGACGCGATCATGCTGTGCACCATGATGCCGGGCGCCGTTTCGGCCGTGAAGCAGATCCGCGCCGCCGGCATCAAGGCGCCGATCCTCAACGGCTCGGGCATGGACGGCAGCTACTGGCTGTCGGCGGTGCCCGATCTCTCCGACTTCATCGTGCCGGTGCAGGGCTCGATCTATGGCGATGACCCCAATCCGGCCGTCAACGAGTTCAACAAGAAGTACAAGGAAGTGACCGGCGGCGATCCGTCGAGCCAGTATGTCTATCCGGGCTATGTGCTCATCGATGTGTGGGCCAAGGCGGTGGAACGGGCGAAGTCGACCGATGCCGACGCCGTGGTGGCGGAGCTCGAGAAGATGAAGGATGAGTCGACCTTGTTCGGTCCGCGCACCTTCACCAGCGAGATCCATCACCAGAACAAGGGCCGCTATCTCATCGTCGAGACGATGGGCGGCAAGCCCAAGGTCATCGATGAATGGACGATCAGCGAAGCCATCCCGGTGGCGGACCTGCTGAAGCAGTAAGCTTCCTCATTCTTGAGGGAAGGCCGGGATCTCTGTGGGGATTCCGGCCTTTTTCACTCGGAGACCTGAGTCTCCGTCCCGCCTGAACGATCGGGCGCGCCACCCAGGCGAGGCAGTCGATCAGAGCGTTAGCATCTCGCCATCATCGGGAATGATGAGACGCTCGCTGGCGATCTTGCGGGCATCCGCTTCACGCCTGAGGTCGGCGCGCGTCGTCGTCGCGTGATCGAGCGCTTCCATATGGACGGCGACGATGCGCGATTTTGGCGCAAGCTCGGCGGTGGCGATAGTCTGCTCGGCATCCATTACGATGAGATCGCCGTCCCATTTGGCGCCGCAGGAATGGGTGACGATGATATCGGGCTTCGTCTCCGCGATGGTCTTGACGACCGGCGGATAGAGCACCGTGTCGCCCGCCCAATAGACCTTGGGCTCGCCTTGCGCCGCCAGCGTGAAGCCCATGACCGAGCCCATCTTCTTGACCACCGGCCCTACGCCGTGACTGCCCTCATGGCGGGTGAAGACCAGCCCGTTCCAGTCGAAGACATCGAGCAAGGGCCTGACATCGGTGAAACCGGCGGCGAGGATCGTGGCCTCATCGCCCGGCCGGCAGATGAGCGGCAGATGCTTCGGCACCACCTCCTTGGCGACCTTGTCGAAATGATCGGAGTGAAGATGCGAGACCACCACCAGCTCGACGCCGGCGAGGATGCTCTCGATGCTCGCCGGCAGGTCGACCATCGGATTGGGCGAGCGCCCGGTATAGGACGGCAGGCTGTGCTTCGGCGCCAGATAGGGATCGATGAGGATCGTCCTGCCGGCATAGTCGAGCTTGAGCGTCGCATTGCGGAAGAGCTGCAGCTTCATGTCATCTCCTGGATCGACACCATGTTAGGTTGTGCAATCGAACGATTCTAGCTTTGATTTGCATTGATCGGGTTTCTCACTTAGTCTCCTTACGTCGGGAGATCCGGGATGGCGCGTCTCATTATAGTTCTTCTTGGCTTGTGGCTTGGTAGCATGCCGGCCGCCGCGGAGCTGGTGAAACTGCACGATTTCGATGTCGCGGGCTGGGAGGCGGCCGTCTATGGCGATACCGAGACCGGCCGGTTCGACAATTGCATGGCCACGGGCAGATATGAAGGCGGTGTCGATTTCCACGTCATCGTCTTTCGCGATTATAGATGGGCCCTGGGTTTCAGCAGCACCAGATGGAATTTGCGCAGGGGGGAAATCCGCCTCGGTTATCGCTTCGATGAGGGACAGTGGTTCTCGACCGAGGCCTATATGGAGTCGCTGGGCGGGCTTGTCCTGTGGGACATGGCGAGCGATCCGGCCCAGGTCGCGCTGTTTCGGCGCAGCCGCGTCATGGACATCAGCATCGCGCAGCGCAGCTACAGCTTCAAGCTGACCGGCACGGCGCGCCTCGTCTCCACCTTGTCGCAATGCGTGAAGATCGTCACCGATGCGGAAAAGGGCAAGGTCGCGGAAAAGCCGGCGGCTCCCGCTCCAGTCAAGCCCAGGACCAAGACCGCTGCGAAAGCCAAGCCATCCGCCGCCAATGGCAAGGCCGAGAGCGAGCCGCGCAGCAGCTCGGGCACCGGCTTCATCGTTTCGAAAAGCGGGCACATCCTGACCAACCAGCATGTCGTGCAGGGCTGCACGTCGATCAGCGTGTCGCGCACGGGCGACATTGCGCGGCCGGTCGAGCTGCTGCGCACCGACATCACCAATGATCTTGCGGTGCTCAAGATGGAAGCGACGGCAGCAGACGACGAAATCGCGCGCTTCCGCACCCGCTCGATGCGTGCCGGCGAAACCATTGCCGCTTATGGCTTTCCGCTCGCCGGGACGCTGAGCGCTTCCGGAAACATCGTCAGCGGCAATGTCACCTCATTGGCCGGATTGTCCGACGATGTGCGTCTGTTGCAGATTTCGGCCCCGGTCCAGCCCGGCAATAGCGGCGGTCCGTTGATGGACAATAGCGGCGCCGTCGTCGGCATCGTGAATGGCAAGCTGAATGACCTCGCTGCCATCGAGGCGAGCGGCAGCTTGCCGCAGAATGTCAATTTCTCGATCAAGGCCAATGTCGGCCTGAATTTTCTCGATGCCCATTCGATCCCCTATGAAACGGTGAACGAGACGGCAGCCCTCGATCTGCCGGCCATCGCCGACAAGGCCCGGAAATTCACGGTCTTCATCGCCTGCCGGCGGTGACTATCTTTCCGCCCGCGCCTGCCATAGTTCCCAGGCCATGCGCGCTTCGACGCCGATATCGAGAAAGGGTCGGGGCGGCAGGGTGCTGGGCTTGCCGAGCGCTTCCATATCGGCAATCAGCGGATTGTCATGCCCGCAAGCGAGATCGGCGGCGAGGAGGCCGGCGATCGTCGCCTTGGTGACGCCCACCGCGTTGCAGCCGACGGTCGACCAGATATTGGGTGCCAACTTGCCGAAGCCCGGCGCGCCATTGCGCGTGAGGCACACGAAGCCGGTCCAGGTGTGCTCCATCGTGACATGCGGCAGGCTGGGGAAGCGCTGGCGGAACAGCCGCAGATGATCCTGCGCGATCTGCCGGCGGCGCTCATCCGACTGGCGCATGGACGGGCAATAATGGATGTTCTGGCGGATCAGGATGCGCCGGTCGTGCGTGAAGCGCATGGTGATGCCGGCAAAGGCATTGGCCGGGGTGAGGCCCCAGTCGGCGATATTGCCGAGGCGCGCATGCTCCTCGTCATCGAGCCTGCGGGTAAGGCTCGCATGCGCGGCGAAAGGCAGAAGCCGGCCTGAGAAGAAGCCGAAAGCCGGCGCATAGCCGTTGACGGCGAGGATCAGCTTCGCCGCGCGAATGGTTCCCTCGGGCGTCGTGAGCCTGACCATATCGCCGCCAAGATCGGCATCGATGACCGGGCTCCTCTCATGCAGCGTGACATTGGCGGGCAGGCTGTCGGCCAGCCCGCGGGTGAGAGCCGCCGGATTCATCAGGATGCAGCCCGGCGTATAGACGGCGGCGGTGAAATGCGGCGTGCCGAGCCGCGCCGCAAGCTGCGCGCCCTCGATCCAGGTCAGGGGCTCCTTCAGCGCCTCGAGCTCGCGCGCGAAGGGCTCGACGATGGTCTTCACGCCCTCTGGCGAGACAGCCGCATGATATTTCCCGGCTTTGCTCCAGTCGCAGTCGATGCGGTGGTCATGGACCTGCTTGCCGAGATAATCGAGCGCGGTGCGCGCCAGCCGCATGAAGCGCCGGGAGCCTTCGAGCTCGTCATGGGCACTTCCGACATTATGCGGCAGATCGATGCCGAAGCCCGAATTGCGCCCCGACGCATTCTCGCCGGCCGCATGGGCCTCGATGAGGAGGATCGTGTCCTGTGGCCGGTTGTCGGCGAGGCGCCGGGCCGCAGCGAGCCCGGCATAGCCCGCGCCGACGACGACCCAGTCGGCATCCTTGTGTCCTGTGAGCGCAGGCCTGGGCCGCCTTTCGGGCAGGATGGCGCTCCAGCCATTGCTGTTGTCGTCCTGCGGAAGACGGGTGATCGCGGTCATGGTCGACCGGCCTCGCTCATGCTTCTGTGCCAGTCGGCCGGATGGATGGCATAGATCACCAGCGCGTCCTCGGCTTCATAGATGACGGCACTGCCGGCGGGCAGCCAGATCGCATCGCGCGGGCCCGCGACCAGCGCTTTGCCGTCCACCTCTACCCTGATCTCACCCTCGAGCACGATCAGCACCTCATCATATTTCACCGTCCAGGCGAGCCTGGCGTTGCGCAGGCGGGCGAAGCCCGTTCCGAGCTCCGAATCTTCCTTGGTGCCGCTGATCTCGGCGAGCCAGGCGGCATCGCCGCCTTCGGCGCGCGGGATGAAGGACAGGCCGGCGAAAGGCACGATTTTCGCGGCCCTCGCATCGCTTTCCGGCGGACTTGCCTCTTCCATACAGTCATGTATATATCAATACACTAGTGTATGGAAGGGCCGCGATGGATGACCAGGCGCTGTTGGCCACTGTGGCGGGGAGCACATCCGCATCCCTGACGCGCGCCGATTGGCTGGCGGCGGCGATCCGCCTTTTCATCGATGAGGGCGTCGGCTCGGTGCGCATTACGCGACTCGCCGACGAGCTTGAGGTGACGCGCGGCAGCTTCTACTGGCATTTCACCGGCCGCGACGACCTCCTCGCTGCCATCGTCGAATTCTGGGGGCGCAAGAACACCAGGGCCGTGGTTTCGGCCTTCGATGGCCTGGATGATCTCACCCAGGGCGTCCTTGCCTTGTTCGATGCCTGGATCGATCCGGAGCTCTTCGACCCGCGCCTCGATCTGGCGATCCGCGAATGGGCGCGCCGCGACAAGGCCATCCACAGGGCGGTGGCCAAGGCCGATGCGAAGCGCATCCAGGCGATCTGCGATTTTTATTGCCGCTCGGGCTTCGCGCGGAAGGAAGCCTTCATCCGCGCCCGCGTCATCTATTTCACCCAGATCGGCTATTACGCGCTCGAGGTGAAGGAAACGCTGGCCGAGCGTCTGGACTATCTCGAGAGCTACTATCTCTCCTTCACCGGGCGGACCATCGATCCCGCCGCGGCAGAGGCCTATCGACGCCGGCATCCCGGCGCATGATGGAAGAAGGACCTCAGCCCAGTATCTGGTAATGCGCCTCGACCGGCTTGCCCTTGTTGATCGGCAGCATGTCCTGCGGGCAAGCCGACATGGCGACGACGCAATCCATCTGCGCCCTGAGCACCACATAGTCGCCTGCTTTCGAGACGGGCTCGCCCCAGCCGGTCGAGCCGTCCTTGGCCACCGGAATGTTCATCCACAGATTGAGCGGCTGCGGCACTTCCGGCGGCGTGAGCCCGATCTGGCGCATGCCGGCCATCAGATTGTCGGTGCAGTTGTCGTGATATTCGGTGCAGCCGAGGAGACCGTAGCGGTAGTCGTCGCAGGCGGCCATCAGCGTGTCATGGATGCCGGGCGACGTGTCCTCCTCGAAATGGAGGATGGAGCGCCGCCGGTTGGTGTGGAGATGATGTCCCTTGCGCGGAAAAATCGTGCCGATGGTCGGGCGCATATGCTCCATCGACATGAATTCATGCAGGTCCTCGGCGCTGAACGCCCAGGTATCGACGACCTGATGGCCATGCGTGTTGATGATCTTGATCGCCTGGCCCTTGATGAGCCGGCAGGCCCGGCCCTTGCGGGCGGGTAAGGTCATGAGATCGCTCTGTGCCATGATGTGCTCCTCTTCCCGCATTCCTTCGCATGGCCGCATCATCTGAAAAAGCTGGATTTGGTTCAGATCATATCGAATTTATCGATCTGATTGCGCCGGCCCGACTTTGCCGCCGCAGGGCCCTTGCCGACCTGCCGGCCGCGCGCCGTGAGCTCGCGGATGAACAGGCGCTGCAAGGGCGAGCTCGGCATATCGCTCTTGGTCACGATGACGAAGGGCCGCAGGATGCGCGTCTGCGGCGACATGAGGGCGCGCATCTGGCCGAGCCTGATCCAGTGCTCGGCATAGTGCTCGGGCAGATAGCCGATGAACTCGCCGCTCAGGATGAAGGTGGCCTGCGCCTCCATGCTGGTCGCATAGGCCCGCACTCTTGCCTTGCGGAAATGCTTGAGCTCGCGATTATTGGCATAGGGCCTGACGACGAAAGCGTGGCCCTCGATCTGCCCCCGGCCCGCCTCGCCTTTGAACAGCGGATGCAGATGGCCGCAATAGAGCGAATGCAGTTCCTCATGGAAACGCGTTTGCGTAAAGCCTTCCGGCATGTCGAGCTCGGGGATGACCACGAGATCGAGCCCTCCGGTTGCGACCTGGCTCACCAGCGCATCGGGAGCGGCGACGGTGAGCTGGATGTCGACATCGGGTGAGCTGCGCACGCAATGGCGGATGACGCCGGCGAAGGAGAAACGCGGATCGGTGATGGTGTTGTCGACCATGCCCACCCGCAACGTGCCGACGAGCTTGTCATGCAGCTCGCCCAGCACGCCCTCGAAGGCCGAGATCGAGGCGACCAGCGCCTTTGATCCGTCATAGACGGCCCGCCCGCGCTCGGTGAGGACGAAACCCTTGCGGCCGCGCCGGCATAATTCGAAGCCGAGACGTTCCTCGAGCGCGCGCAAATGGAAGCTCACCGTCGACTGGCTCATGCCGAGCGCCAGCTGGGTGCCGAGAAAGCCGCCATGCTCGACGAGTGCGCGGAACACGGTGAGGGATCTGAGATCGCTGGGCGAGAAGCGCATGCGCCATTCTCGCACTGGTCCTGAATCATATCAACTTCCTCGATATGAATTGGATTCGCTTCGTGTTCTTCACTGAAATGTCCGCTTCAGCCCTTGTAGCGCGGCTCCGGCAGGCCGGTGACGCCGGCCTCGACCGCGAACAGGCTTCCCGCCATGGGCTGGTCCCTGAGGCCCGATGAGGGGCGGATCGAGGTCACATAGATGACATCGAGCTTAGGCCCGCCAAAGGCCAGCATGCTCGGCTTGGCGACCGGCAGCGCGATGCGCCGGTCGACCTCGCCCCTGGGCGTGAAGCGTACGATCTCCCAGCCGTCATTGCCGGCCATCCAGTAGCAGCCATCGGCATCGACGGCGCCGCCATCGGGCCGTCCCGGCATGCCCTGCGTATCGACGAAGACGCGGCGGTTGCCGATCGTGCCGTCATCGATATCGAGATCCCACGCCCAGATGGTGCGCACCGCCTTGAAGCTGTCGGAATGATAGAGCGTCCTGCCATCCGGGCTGAAAGCGAGCCCGTTGGCGACGTAGAGCCCGTCGACGGCCTGGACGCAGCGCCGATCGGCACCGAAGCGGTAGAGCGAGCCCTTGGGCCCGGCCGGATTGACCGGATCCTCCATGCTGCCCACCCAGAAGCGCCCCTGCCGGTCGCAACGCCCGTCATTCAGCCGGTTGTTGCGTAAGTGCGCTTCCGGCTTCGCCAGCGCCGTCAGCTTCCCGGTCTTGAGATCATAGCGCCACAATCCCGATTTGAGCGCCACCAGCGCGCTGCCGTCGGTCGCGAGCGCGAAGGAGCCGATGGCTTCCGGCAAGGTCCATACCTGGTTCTTGCCGGAAGCCGGATCGAATCGGTTGAGCCGTCCCACATAGATGTCGATCCAGTAGAGCGCGCGCTCCTCCGCGCACCACACCGGGCATTCGCCGAGATCGGCCCTGATATCGAGCACGCAGTCGACCTTGGGCTTGTTAGCACCTGTCATCAGCCGTCCACCTCGCTCACATAACGGATGCGCTGGCTCTTGCCGCGCAGATTCGGGTCGGGCTTGGGAATAGCCGAGATGAGCGAGCGCGTATAGGGATGGCTCGGCGCATCGCAGATCGCATCGGCATCGCCGATCTCGACGATGCGGCCGCGATGCATGACCGCCACCCGGTCGCACATATAGCGGATCACGCCGATGTCGTGGCTGATGAAGATGAAGCTCATCTCGAATTCACGGCACAGGCCCAGCAGGAGGTCGAGCATATGGGCGCGCAGCGACACGTCAAGCGCGGAAGTGGCCTCATCGGCGACGATGAGCTCCGGCTTCAGCGCAATGGTGCGGGCGATGCCGATGCGCTGGCGCTGGCCGCCGCTGAAGGCATGCGGATAGCGCCACATGGCATCGCGCGTGAGGCCGACCCGCTCGAGCAGCGAGACCACCTCGGTCTCGAGCGCCCGCCGGTCGCGCATGCCGTGATTGAGCAAGGGCTCGGCAATGACCTGGAAGACGGTCATGCGCGGATTGAGCGAGGAGAACGGGTCCTGGAAGATCATTCGCATCCTGCCCCAATAGGGCTTGACCGCTCGCCGGGGCAGCGCTGCGAGATCAGCCACAGCACCATCGCGGCCGGTGAAGCGGATGCTGCCCGAGCTTGGATCGAGGATGCGTAGGATGCAGCGCCCGAGCGTCGTCTTGCCGGAGCCGCTCTCGCCCACGATGCCCAGAACCTCGCCGCGTTTCAGCGTGAAGCTCACATCGTCGAGCGCCTTGACCGGCGGCTCCTTGGGCTTGCGGCTGAACAGGCTGCGCCGTGCCGAGAAGCTCATGCTGAGGCTGGAGACCTCAAGAATGGCATCGTCGCTCCGGAGCTTCGCCGCCGAGCCGGCGCGATGCGAGCGCTTCTCCAGCGCCCGCACCGAGGCGAGGAGCCGCTGCGTATAGGGATGCTTCGGCGCGAAGAAGATATCCTTGACCGGCCCGTGCTCGACCACCTCGCCCATATACATGACGGTCACGTCATCGGCGATCTCGGCGACCACGCCCATGTCATGGGTGATGAACATCAGCGCCATGCCGTGGCGCTGCTGCAGGCTCTTCATCAGGTCGAGGATCTCGGCCTGCGTCGTGACATCGAGCGCCGTCGTCGGCTCATCGGCGATGACGAGCTTGGGCTCGCAGACCAGCGCCATCGCCGTCATGGCGCGCTGGCGCATGCCGCCCGAGAATTCGAACGGATAGCTGTCGATGCTGCGCTCGGGCCGAGGGATCCTGACCTGCGCCAGGACCTCGATGGCGCGCTCGCGCGCCTCCTGCTTGCCGACGCGGCGATGCAGGCGGATGGTCTCGATGATCTGCTGGCCGATCGTATGGACCGGGCTCAGGCTCGACATCGGCTCCTGGAAGATCATGCTGATGTCGCGCCCGCGGATCGAGCGGATCTGGCGTCCCTTGGGATGGAGGGAAGCGAGATCGACAATGCCCCCCGTTCCGCCTGCGCCATGCAGCAGCACCTGCCCCTTGATGATGCGGCCGGGCTTGGGAACGATATTGAGGATCGAGCGCGCGGTGATGCTCTTGCCGCTGCCGCTTTCGCCCACGATGCAATGGGTACGCCCGCGCCGCAAGGTGAGGTTCATGCCTTCGACGGCCTTGATCACCTGCTTGCCGGTGTCGAACCAGGTCGACAGGTCCTTCACGTCGACCACGATGTCGCTGGCGGGGTTTTTCATCGCTGCATCGAACATCATTGCCGGTAGGGATCGGCGGCGTCGCGCAGGCCGTCGCCGACGAAATTGAGGGAAAGCACGGCGATCACCACCGCGACACCCGGCGCGAACAGCCAGGGCGCGGTGACGATCGAGCGGATATTCTGCGCCTCCTGCAGAAGCACGCCCCAGCTCACGATCGGCGGCTGCAGGCCGAGGCCCAGGAAGCTCAGCGCCGTCTCGGCCAGGATCATCGCCGGGATGGCGAGGCTCACTTCCGCGATGATGTGGCTGACAAAGGACGGCGCCATATGGCGGAAGATGATGCGCTTCTCGCTCGCCCCGTCGAGCCGCGCCGCGGTGACGAAGTCTTCGGTGCGCAGCGACAGGAAGCGGCCGCGGATGACGCGCGCCAGGCTGGTCCAGCCGATCAGCGACAGAATGAGGGTGATGGCGAAGTAGATGCGCAAAGGCGGCCAGTTGTTCGGCATGGCGGCGGCGAGGCCGAGCCACAAAGGCGTCGTCGGCAAGGACAGGATGAATTCGATGACGCGCTGGATGACATTGTCGACCATGCCGCCCTTGTAGCCCGATATGCCGCCCAGGATGATGCCGAGCATCAGGCTCAGCGCCACGCCGACGAGGCCGATCGACATCGAGATGCGCGTGCCATAGACGATGCGGCTCAGCATGTCGCGGCCGAGCCGGTCGGCGCCCAGGAGATAGAGGGGATCGCCCTTCTTGAGCGGCCCGAACAATTTGGTCTCGAGCGTGAAGAGCCCGCCCCACATCGGATAGGGATCGGACTTGACGAACAGGCCGACCGGATATTTCACATTCTCGTCGATGGTGAAGACGCGGCGCAGCGCGGCCTGCTCGATGGTGACCTTGTAGCCATTGACATAAGGGCGGAACACCAGGCTCCCCTCTTCATTGCGATCGAAGAGATGCAGGCGCTGCGGCGGCGCATAGGTATAGCGCGGCGAGAAGGCATCGGGCGAGAACGGCGCCAGGAACTCGCAGAACAGGCCGACAAAAGCGATGAGCAGCAGCACGAAGCTGCTCACCATGGCGAGGCGATGGCGGCGGAACTGCCACCACATCAACCGCCACTGCGAGGCGGAATCGCGCTTCGGCGTCGAATGGGCCATCGGCGGGCCGGTCTCTGCGGCGGGCTCGGAGCTAATTGTCATAACGGATCCGCGGGTCGACGAAAGCGAGGAGAATGTCGGAGAGCAGCGTGCCGATGAGGACGAGGACGCACTGGAACATGATGAGAGCCCCGCCCAGATACATGTCCTGCGTCTTCAGCGCCTGGATCAGGATCGGCCCCGAGGTCGGCAGGCTCAGCACACTCGACACGATCACATCACCTGAGACGAGCACCGGCAGCACCCAGCCTACCGTCGAGATGAACGGATTGAGCGCGACGCGCGTCGGATAGCGCAAAATGAGGGTTGCTTCCGGCAGCCCCTTGGCACGCCCGGTCTCGACATAGGGCTTGCCGAGCTCGTCCAGCAGATTGGCGCGCATGATGCGCACCAGCGCGGCGATACCGGCGACGCCGAGAACGACGACCGGGATCCACAGATGCCCGAGGAGATCGATCACCTTGGCCCAGCTCCAGGGCGCGTTGACCTGTTCGGGCGAGAACAGGCCGCCGACCGAATAGCCGAGGAACTCGACCGAGAGATACATGACGACCAGCGCCAGGAGGAAGCTCGGTGTCGCCATGCCGAGGAAGCTCAGGAAAGTGACGGCATAGTCGCCGATACTGTATTGCTTGACGGCCGAGAAGATGCCGACCGGGAAGGCAACGAGCCAGACGAAGGCGAGCGTGCAGAAGGCGACCAGCGTCGTCATGCCGAGCCGGTCCCAGATGATGCTGGCGACCGGCGAGCGGTATTCGAACGACATGCCGAGATCGCCCCGGAACGCATTGCCCACCCAGGTCAGGTACTGCACCACCATGGGCTGGTCGAGGCCGTAGCGCACCCTTAGCGCATCGAGCGTCGCTGAATCGGCGGGCGAGCCCGAAGTGGCGAGGTCGGCCGCATAGCTGGTGACGAAATCGCCGGGCGGCAGCTGGATGATCACGAAGGCGACGACGGTCACCGCGAAGAAGGACGGAATCATCCAGAGCAGGCGGCGGAAAATGAAACCAAACATGACCGGTCAATTTCAGGGCGGGATGCCGGCCGGGCTGGAGCCCGGCCGGTGTTCTCTATAACAGCAATCAGCGCGGCGGATCGAAGAAATACTGTTCGGTATTGCTCGCCACCGGGCTCGGATAGGTCCAGGCGAAGGGCCTGGCATAGACATTGTGCAGGTTGTTCTTGACCGCCGAGAACAACGGCCCCGGCGTGCTGATGCCGATGGCATAGAACTCGTCCGCGGCGATATTGAGCAGTTGCTGCATGAGCTCGTTCTGCTTGCCCACATCCGCCGTCTTCAACACCTCGCGATAGAGCTCCATCTGCTTCTTGGCCGCGGCCGTGGGCTCCTCGCCCGACTTGCCGCCCGAGGCATACCAGTTGCCCCACGGCACCGCGAACAGGCTCTCGTTCCAGAACGGGAAGTAGAAGGTCGGCTCGAACAGCGCATCGCCCATGCCGCCGCTGCCGAGGAACACGGACGCGTCCTGGTCGTTATTGTCCTTGCGGTCGTAGAACAGCGTGCGGTCGACGGTCTGCACCTTCGCATCGACGCCGACCGCCTGCCAGTATTGGGCAGTGAGCTGGGTCGAGTCGAGGAAGTCGCCGAGCGCCGGGATCACCATGATGTTGAAGCTGATCCGCTTGCCGTCCGGCCCCAGGCGGAAGCCCTCGCTGTCCTTCTTGGGGTAGGCCTTGTCGAGATGCTCATTCGCCTTGGCGACATCATATTCGGTATATTGCTTGGCGAGCCTCTCATTATAGTAAGGCGACTCCTTGCGTGGCCCCGCCTGCCAGGGCTCGCCCTGGCCGACGAAGGCCGCATCGATGATCGCCTGCCGGTCGACGGCATAGGACAGGCCGATGCGGAAATCCTTGTTGTTGAAGATCTCGCGCTTCACCGCATCCTTGTGGGTCAGGTTGAACGAGATGATCGTGGTGTTCATGTCGGCATTGGGTCCATCGACGAGATGGATCTGCGCCTTCTCGGCCGCATCGGTGAAGACGGCGCGGTTGGCATTGGCGTTGACATGGCGGTCCTGGTAGTCGATCTCGCCATTGACCACCTTGAGCACCAGCGTCTGCTTGTCGGCATTCACCGAGACGCTGAGGTCATCGATATAGGGAAGCTGGTTCCCCTCCGGATCGACCTTGAAATAATAAGGATTGCGCTTGAGCGTGACCAAAGTGGCGCCGCCGATATAGGGGTCCTTGATCACCCAGGGCTCCATGGTCGGACGGTCGGGATTCTGCCAGCGCTCGTTCGCTTCCGTGTCGACCGCGCATTTCTTGATGAAGAGCTCGGTCCAGGTGCCGACGCCGGCCTCCTTCATCAGGGCATCGAGGCCATCCTTGTTGTAGGCGGGCTCGAACTGCGAGCAGTAATGCTTGGCCATCATGGTCATCTGCACGCCATAGACGCTGGCGAGCTTCTGCGGGAAGACGCCATAGGGCTCCTTGAAGGTGATCTTGAAGGTCGTGTCGTCGACCTTCTCGAACTTGCCGGGCTCGCCGCCGCTCATCATCCAGTCGATGCCGTTCGGCAGCAATTCCTTGTTGCCGGCGACGTCATTGATGAAGAAGCCGATATCGTCGCTGGTGAAGGGCTTGCCGTCCGACCATTTGAGGCCCTTGCGCAGCTTGATCGTATATTCCTTGGCATCGGCGCTGTTGCTGATCTCCTCGGCGAGGTTCGGCACCACCTTGCCGCTCCATTCGCGGTCCCAGGCGACGAGCGGCTCGTAGCCGGCGATGCGGAACAGCCAGTTGCGGTCCGAGCCGCCGACCATGCCGGAGCGCCAGGTGCCGCCATATTTGCCGACCTTCTCGACCGGCGTGATCACGCGCGGTGATGCCGGCAGGCGCTCGGCGACCGGCGGCAAGGTACCGGCCTTGACCAGTTCGTCCAGCATCGGCGCCTGCTTGTAGTCGACGGCGAGCGCCGTCGTGGCGCCAAGGCACAGCGCGCCGAGGGCGACGACAAATCCCGATAGTTTGCGGCTTGAGCCCATGCCGGCGACCGGGCGCGCGTCGGCGGCATGCGCCATCATCACATTTCTCACCTGGTAGTCCTCCCTGGTTATTTTTCGAAAATTGGATGGTGCGACGAGTACGCTTACATGTCGACGACCGTCTGTCAAGAATTCATAAACTTGTAAGTCAGGTTTTGCCGTCGTGACCGCACTGCGTCCGGCAGCGAAAACAGGCCCGGTTTTCCGCGATTTCCGCAATGTCTCGGAATTTTCTCGAAAAGCCATTGAATCCACTGAGAATAGAGATGTAAGACAAGTTTGGGAAGAACAGCGGTTTGCGGGACGGAGCCCGAAGCATGACCAAGATCGATTTGTCCGCCATCGAAGCCTCCGCCATCGACCGGACGGTGAAAGGCATGCCGGGCGACATAATGCCGATGACGCTGGCCGGCATCGGCAAGAAGGGCTGGAATATCCTGCGCGAGGACCTGCCCTTGCCGGCGGCGGTGATGCGCGAGAGCGCCATCGCCCATAACAGCAGCTGGATGCGCCGTTATCTGGCGGCGACCGGCGCCGATATCGCGCCGCACGGCAAGACGACCATGAGCCCGCAGCTTTATGCCCGCCAGATCGCCGACGGCGCCTGGGGCATCACCCTGGGATCCGTGGAACAGGTGCAGGTGGCGCGACAGTTCGGCTTCGGACGCCTGCTGCTCGCCAATCAGCCGGTCGGCGCGAGGTCGCAGCGCTACATCATCGATGAGCTCAAGCGCGATCCCGACTTCGACTTCTATTGCTTCGTCGATTCGGTGGCGCTGGTGCGCCAGCTTGGTCAGGCCGCGCGTGCTGGCGGCCTTACCCGGCCGCTGCAGGTCATCCTCGAAGGCGGCTTCCAGGGCGGGCGCACCGGCTGCCGCACCCATGAGCAGGCGATGGAGGTGGCGCGCGCCATCAAGGCGGAAGCGCCTCATCTCTCCTTGCGCGGCGTCGGCGGCTATGAGGGCCTGCTGCGCAAGCCGACGCCTGAGGAATCGGCGAAAGTGGTGGAGGATTTCCTCTCGAGCCTTCTCGATATTGCCACGGGCTGCGACCGCGAGGCTTTGTTCGGCGAGGGCGAGATCCTGCTGACCGCCGGGGGCACGGTCTTCTACGATATGGTGACAAAACGGTTCAGCAAGGCCGGCCTGTCGCGGCCTCACCGCCTGGTGCTGCGCTGCGGCTGCTACCTCACCCATGATTCCGACAGCTATGTGAAGCATTTCGCGCAGCTGCGGGCGCGCACGCCCTGGGTCGATGATCTGGGTCCGGCACCGCAGGCCGCGCTCGAAGTCTGGGCCTATGTGCAATCGCGTCCCGAACCCAACCGGGCCATCCTCACCGTCGGCCGGCGCGACATCTCCTTCGATTCCGCCATGCCGACGCCGCTCAAGTGGCTGCGGCCCGGTCAAGGCGTCACCGTGAGCTCGTTGCAGTCCTTCGGACCGGGCTATGTCGTGACCGGGCTCAACGACCAGCACTGCTATTTGCAGGTTCCGGAGACGAGCCCGCTCGCCGTCGGCGATATGGTGGCCTTCGGCATCTCGCATCCCTGCACGACATTCGACAAATGGCAGGTCATCTCGGTCGTCGACGACGACTACAATGTCGTCTCGGCCATCCGCACCTATTTCTGATCTCTCCTCACATCCAGCAACCAGGACGTCTCGCGATGAGCACACAGCCCCTTTCGCCCGAAACCCGCGCCCTCCTGTCGCGCATCAGCACCGCGACCTTGACCTCGCAGCTCATGGCGCGCGGCCTGCGCAACACCTTCATGCACAAAGTCTACCGGCTGACGACCGGCGGGCCTTCGATGGTCGGCGAGGCCTTCACCTTGCGCTATATTCCGGCGCGCGAGGATATCGATGTCTCCGCCGTCTTCGAGAATCGCGAGCATCCACAGCGCAAGGCGGTCGAGACGATCCCCGCGGGCCATGTGCTGGTGATCGATTGCCGCCAGGATGCGCGCGCCGCCGGCGCCGGGAGTATCCTGGTGAGCCGCACGATGATGCGCGGCGCCGCCGGCGTCGTCACCGATGGCGGCTTGCGCGATTCACCCACCATCGAGGCGCTCGACTATCCGGTCTATTGCGCCGGCCGCGCCGCGCCCACCAACCTCACCCGCCATCACGCCGTCGACGTCAATGTGCCGATCGGCTGCGGCGATGTGCCGGTCTATCCGGGCGACATCATTGTCGGCGACCGCGAGGGCGTCGTGGTGATCCCGCGCCATCTTGCCGATGAGGTGGCGCGCCAGGGCACCGAGCAGACGCTGATGGAGGATTTCGTCATCGAGCGGGTGCTGGCCGGCCAGTCGACCTACGGACTCTATCCGCCCAACGAAGAGAGCCTTGCCGCTTTCGAGAAATGGAAGAAAGGGCGGTAAAGAAAACTCATCAACGCAGAAGGATGGCGGCCTTGCCCTCTCCCTGCTGCGCTTCGCTTGCAGGGCGAGGGTAAAAGGCCTTCGCCGGGGACGATTTAGGAGCGCGCGTACTTGCTACACCACGTGATCCCCGAGCTTCGGAAATGTCTCATGCCCCCAGATCTGGCGCTCGCGGATGATGGCGCGCGGCCGTTCCGGGTTGGCGCTCTCGAATTCGCGCGCGATGCGGTGCCCGTCAAAAATGGCATCCGCCAGATAGCGCGGCGCCAGGCAGTCGCCTGAGCGCACCACCGTCTCGAGCCCCGCTTCCTTCCAGCGCGGCTTCAGCGCCGTGAGATCGTCATAGAGCTCGCGCTTCGATTCGCGCGCCGTGCACAGGATCACGCTGTCGCAGCTCATTATATCGACCGCATTGCCGAGCCGGCGCGGATAGATGCCGGTCTCGGGGCGCGTGGTCCGCCGCGAGCCGTCGCGGTAGAGATCGTAGAGGAAGACATCGACGCCGTCGTCATTCTTCTCGACCTTGTCGACCCAGTGGGCGAGGCGCTCCTTGATCCCCTTCTCGCGCATCATGCGGCGCAGATTATAGCCTTCGAGCGTCAATCCCGTCATCGGCGCGACAGTGTCGAGATGGGTGACGAGCGTCACCTGCTTGCCTTGGTCGGCCAGCACCTCGGCGATGCTGATGCCCATGAAATAGCCGTCGGAATCGAGCACCACGACGCGCTCGCCGATCGCCTTGCCGGCGAAGAACTGTTCCGGCGTGACGAAATGATCGAGCGCCGCGTCGATGCCGGAGATCGCGTCTGGCCCCGAGGCGCCAAGGCCATTGCCGACCCAGCGCGCGCCCGTCGCCAGCACCACGCGCCTGGCGCCATAATCGAGAATGTCGTCGGCGGTGACGAGGCCGGTGCCGCGCATCACCGTGACATTGCTCATGCGCGCGATCTGTCCTTCGCGATAGTCATAGACGCGGCCCCATTCGGCAAGGCCCGGCAGGCGCACGACATCGCGCAGATGGCCGCCGAGCTGTTCCTTCGCCTCGACGAGATGCACCTCATAGCCGCGCTTGCCGAGCACGCGCGCGCATTCGAGGCCGGAAGGCCCCGCCCCCACCACCAGCACCATTTCGGGCGTGGGCGCCATGTCGAAGCGTTCCGGATGCCAGCCGCGCCGATATTCCTCGAGCGCCGTCGGGTTCTGCGTGCAGATGATCATGTTGTTGAGGTTGAAGCGCGACACGCAGGCATTGCAGCCGATGCATTCGCAGATATCCTCGATGCGCCCCTCGTCGATCTTGCGTGGCAGCCAGGGATCGGCGATCGAAGGCCTGGCCGCGCCGATGATGTCGAGCTGGCCCGAGCGGATCACCCGCACCATCTCGTCGGGCTCGGTGAAGCGACCGACGCCGACCACCGGAACCTTGGCGATGCGCTTCACTTCCGCGTTCCAGGGCGACTGGTGGTTCGACTTGTAGAAGCGCGACGGCCCCGAATCCTCGCCCCACATGTCGTTGCCCGAGCCGCCGATGATGATGTCCCACATATCGACGAGGCCGAGCCTGGTGATGTAGTCGACGAAGGCCAGGCCCTCATCATGGAGCTCGAGGCCCCAGGGCCCGGCGAGATCGTCGATCGAGATACGGGTCGCCACCGCGCACTCATCGCCCGCCACCTTCTTCAGCCGCTCCAGCGCCTCGACCCAGAAGCGGGCGCGGTTCTCGAACGAGCCGCCATATTTGTCGGTGCGGCGGTTGAAATGACGCGACAGCGCATGCACCGGAAAGACGCCGGCGGCGCCGTGGATATAGAGAATGTCGAAGCCCGCATCCCTGGCGCGCCGGGCCGCGTCCTCATACATCTGCATGACGCGGTCGATGTCTTCCTCGGCCGCGGGATAGGTGTAGACCTTAGGCGTGCCGCCGGACGGATAGCGGTCGAAGGCCGGCGCCACATAGCGGCTCCACAGATTGTCCTTGACCCCGCCGGCGCCCAGCTCGACGCCCGCCAGGGCGCCCCATTTATGGACCTCGTCCACCATGTGGCGATGGTTGATGACATCGCCCTCGTCCCACAGGGTGGTGTTGGTCGATGTCGACTGGTTGACCTCGGGATGGATCGAGCAGCTTTCGGTCGAAAGCCCGCCCCAGCCGCCTTCCGCCTTCACCGCCCGGTGGCCGGCATTGGAGCCCGGCCGCGGATGGCCGGCGCCGGTGCATTGCGGCACCTGGTAGAAGCGGTTCTTCATCACTTTGGGGCCGATGCGGATCGGCTCGAACAATATGTCGTAGCGCGGGTCGCGCCGGCGCGGCGCCGTGGTCATGGCGCGATCTCGACAATGGCCTCGACCTCGACGCCGACGCCGCGCGGCAGGGTGGCGACCCCGATGGCGCTCCTCGCGTGGCGGCCGGCCTCGCCGAAGACTTCCATCAGAAGCTCGGAGGCGCCATTGGCAACGCCGGAGGCGTCGGTGAAGCCTGGCGACGCATTGACGAAGACGGTGAGCTTGAGGAACCGTCGCACTTTGTCGATGCGCCCGCCGCAGGCTTCCTTGAGCTGCGCCACCAGATTGAGCGCGCAGAGCCTTGCCGCCTTGTAGCCCTCCTCGGGGCTCAGAGTGTCGCCGACCCGGCCCTTATACATGATGTCATCGCCGCGCCGCGGGATCTGGCCCGACATGAAGACGAGATTGCCCATCACCGCCGCCTGCAGGAAGAAAGGCGAGCCGGCCTTGGCGGCGGGCGGCAGCTCGGCCCCCAGAGCATCGAGACGGTCCTGGAAGTTTACGCTCATATGTGTGATTTCCCTGTCAGATCGAAGCCTGTCGCCCTGCCGCTTGGCCCATGCCGGGCCTCATTTGCGTCACGACGAAATGAATTGTAAACTTATCAGACATGTTTGGGCAAGACGTCCGTCGGGGGCTTGCGCAAGATCGGGCGATGCTGCAAACACGGATGGGTTGTAAATGACGCGGACAACGCGTTGGGTGAAGGAAAGACGGGAGAACGAGCTTGGCGCGCAAATCCGCCGATAAGCCGCTGCGCAGCAAGACCGAGTGGCGCGTGCAGTCGCCGAGCCGACCGTCGCGCCTGGCCGACCAGCTATATGGCCAGATCCTCGACCGCATCGTCTCGGGCGCCCTGCCGGAAGGCGAGAAGCTGCCCTCCGAAAGCCAGCTCTGCGAGCTCTATGACGTTTCCCGCCCGGTGGTGCGCGAGGCTTTGTCGCGCCTGCAGGCCGACCGCGTCGTCATCTCGCGGCATGGCTCGGGCACTTTCGTCCAGCGCCGGCCGAACCAGGCCTTTGCCCTCCTGGCGCCGATCGACGACATTGCCGGTTTGATGCGCTGCATGGAATTCCGCATCGGGCTCGAGGGCGAGGCCGCCTTCCTCGCCGCGACAAGGCGCACCGAGGCCGATCTCGACCGCATGAAGCGTGCTTTCGATGATCTCGAGAAGATCATCGCCACCGGCGAGATCGGCAGCGAGGCCGATCAGGCCTTCCATGTGGCGATCGGCGCCGCCGCCCAGAACCAGATCTTCGTGCAGACGATGGAAGTGCTGTCCGAATATACGCTGCGCGGCATGGAGCTCGCCCGCACCCTGTCACTGCGCCAGAGCACAAGGCGCCTGCAGCTCGTCCAGCAGGAGCACAGCCGCATCCTCGCCGCCATCACCGCCGAGGAGCCGGAAGAGGCGCGCAATGCCATGCGCACCCATATCGACAATGCCCGGCTGCGCGTGCTCAGCGACAGCATCGAGCCCTGAGACGCCGCCGCATCAGGCAGCAGCGCCCTTCGCCATCGCGGCATTCTGGGCGAGAAGGGCCTTGGCCGCCGGCGCCACGCGCCGGCGATCGGCCTCGTCGAGATTGGACAGCATGGGCAGGATCGGCCCCATATCGGCGATGCCCGCCAGCGTCACGCCGTCATGCAGGACCCGCGTCGGGTTGATGTCATCGCGCGCCGTCTCGAAGGGCAGGAAGAGCTGCCTGAGGCGCTCGGCCTCGTCGAAATTGCCGGCCTTGAGTGCGCCGAGCAGCGCGCTCGACAGCCGGGGGGCCAGCGCCACCGAGCCCGAGGTGAAGGCCCTGAGCCCGAAATGCCGCCAATGCTGGACCGCCGGGCGCTCGCCGATGCCGCTGATGATGCGCTGGCGGTCGATGCGGGTGACGAGCTCGGCCAGATAGGCGTCCTGGCGGGGATCATCGCGCACGATCGCATATTTGATGGCCGAGACGACACCCTGCTCGACCAGCCGCGTGACCGAGGCGACCGAGAGATAGTTCTCCGCCTTGAGATAGATGATGACCGGCCGGCCGAAGCTTTCGGCGAAGCGGCTGATGCCCGCGACAATGCCGGCATCGGTCGCCATGCCGATGCCCGGCAGCACCATCGCGGTCGGGAACGGCCGAGAGCGCAGCACCTTGGCCTGGTCCTTGAGCTTGCCGAAATCGGGACCGGCCGAGGGAATGACCCAGCTGGCCGGCGAGGCAAGCTCGATCAGCATGTCGAGCACCTCGGCATAGTCGCCGGGCGCCACATGGTAGAAATTGGCGTTGCCGCCATACATCAGCGTCGATACCCCGCCCGCTTCGAGATGGCGGATCAGCGCCCGGTTGGCGTCGACATTGAGGGAGAGGTCGTCATGACGGGCGAGCGGCGGCACCGCCACGACCGATTGTCCCAAGTCACTATGCACTGGTCTGTTCCTGTCCGCGGATGATGGTTGCGATCAAGGTCCCTCCTAGCCCGGCATCGGACGGCAAGTCAACCCAAGACATAAACTTGTCTTACGTCTTTTCCGCGGAAATGCCGAACAGCCGCGCTGCCGTTCCGCCCATGACCAGCGCCTTTTCGGCCGTGCCGAGACCGGGGAAATCCGCGCCCCATTGGATGAGCTTGTCATAGCTGCATATGTTTGCAGCCCCCGGATAGTCCGAGCCGAACATCACACGCTCCGCTCCGAACCGGGCGAATACGGATCGATAGAAGGCGACGACATCCGCAAAGGGATAGGCGCTCTTCGTGTCTTCCGCCGTGCACAGCAGCTTGAAATGGACGTTGGGCTGCGCGGCCAGGAGATCGAGATAAGGCGCTGAATCGCTGCGCCCGTGAATCTCAGGTCCCAGATAATCGACGATCAGGGGCAGCGCGCGATGTTGCGCCGCCAACTGGGCCACCACCGGCGCCTGCTCGATATCCATCTGGAAGGCGATCGAAATTCCCTTTTCTTC
This sequence comes from Taklimakanibacter lacteus, assembly GCA_003576695.1. Classification (GTDB taxonomy): domain Bacteria; phylum Pseudomonadota; class Alphaproteobacteria; order Rhizobiales; family Aestuariivirgaceae; genus Taklimakanibacter; species Taklimakanibacter lacteus. The sequence continues at coordinate 468,145 of QOZQ01000001.1, read as the reverse complement.
CGCGGTTTCGAAGAGATCACGATAATCGGGGCCGGTGAGCCTTGTGACATCGCCGCGCCGGATCGTGTTGAGGCGCAGGCCGCGGCCGGCCCCCTTCGCGATGAGATCGAGGAAATCCTCGCGCGGCGTCGCAGAGCGCAGGTCGACCAGGCCGACGCCGATGAAGCGATCGGGCGCCAGCTTGAGGCAATCGATCAGATAGCGGTGATCGCGACCATAGACGCTGGGCTGCACCAGGATCGCCTTGTCGACCCTGGCATGTGCCATGTCGGCGATGAGCCTCTCGACCGGGGCGGCATAGGTCGGCGGCGGCACATGGGCGAGGAGCGGCTGCCAGGGATAGGCCTGAGGATCGCTGGACCAGACATGCACATGGGAATCGACGATCATGAGGCCTCGGGGGGAACGATGCGATATGTCACATCTTGAAGGATGGCGGCCAGCATATAAACTCGCCTGACAACTTTGTCCAAGCCCGAATATGACGAATGGGATTTAGCATGACCGACAGACGCCCCCTCCTCCTCACCGGCGCCGCGGGCCTTCTGGGCCGCTGGCTGAGGCCGCGGCTCATCGAGAAATATGGCGCCTTGCGCTCATCGGATGTGGTCGAGTTCGGGCCTGCCTTGCCGAATGAGGAGATCGTCATCGCCGACGTCGCCGATGCCACTTCCGTCGACCGCCTGGTGGCGGGCACCGGCCGCATCATCCATTTCGGCGGCATTTCCTATGAGACGACCTTCGACAAGCTGCTCCAGGCCAATTTCGCCGGCACCTATAATGTCTTCGAGGCGGCGCGCCGCCATGAGGCCGGCCCCATCGTCTATGCGAGTTCCAATCACGCCATCGGCTTCTATGCCAGCGGCGAGCATCTCGATGCCAGCGTGCCGCAGCGCCCCGACACGCTCTATGGCGTATCCAAGGCCTTCGGCGAGGATCTCGCGAGCTTCTTCGCCGACAAATACGGCATGGATATCGCCTGCCTGCGCATCGGCACGGCGAGGCCCGACCCCATCGATCCGCGCCATCTCTCCACCTGGCAGAGCTATGAGGATCTGCTGCGCCTGATCGAGGCCTGCTTCGCGGCCGAGCGCCTCGGCTGCACCATCCTCTATGGCGTGTCGAACAATGACCGCAGCTGGTGGAGCAACAAGCTCAACCCCCATGTCGACTACCGCCCGCAGGACAATGCCGAAGCCTTCGCCGACAAGCTTCTGCCTGACGGCGACAAGCGCGATTTCACCGACCCCGCGGTGAAGTATCAGGGCGGCCCCTTCGTCGCCAACGGTTATGCGCCGAGACGCAGGTGAGGACCGGCTGAAGGATTTGATGAAGCATTTGTAATTCCGCCTCTCCCGATTCCGACTTGACAGACCGAAATGTTATAACATAACACTCCCCTGACGAGTTGAAGGGGAAAGCCATTGGTGCGCCAGCGCAGCGATATCCGCGCCCATGAGCAGAATGTGCTCAGCGTTCTGCAACGGACGCGCCGGCCCATGTCGGCTTACGGCATCCTCGATGCGCTGCATGGCTCACCGACGCGCGCCGCCATCCAGGTCTATCGCTCGCTCGAAAGGCTGGCGCAGCAGAAGCGCATCCATCGCATCGCCAGCCTCAACGCCTATGTCATGTGCGCGCATCCCGAGCATGACGAGCCGGCGGGCTTCTTCGTCTGCAAGAGCTGCGGCACCGCCACCGAATTCGATCTGCCGGTTGCTGCGCCCTGGCCCGGTCTCGCGGCCGGCTGCCAGATAGATACGATCAGCATCGAGCTTTCCGGCACATGCGCCGACTGCGCAGCGCGAAACGGAGCCTCGGCATGAGAGGCTCATCGCAGCTCCTGAAGCTCGGCCTCGCCCAGCGCCTGGGCCTCGCCGCCATCGTTGTCGCCCTGCTCTGGCTCACGCTTTTCCTGGTCATGAGGTGAGGATGCCGTGCTTCCGTCTCGATGATGTGACCCTTGGCTATGACGGCCATCCCGCCGTGCATCATCTCAATGGCGATGTCGGCAGGGGCTCGCTGACGGCCGTCATCGGTCCCAACGGATCGGGCAAGTCGACGCTTCTCAAAGGTCTCGTCGGCGCGCTGAAGCCGCTTGGCGGACGCATCGAGAGGGTCGGCTTTGCCGCGCATGACATCGCCTATCTGCCGCAGGCAAGCGACATCGACCGCAGCTTTCCCGCGACGATCGAGGACCTGGTGAGCCTCGGCCTGTGGCGCAAGCGCGGTCTCTTCGCCGGCCTGACGCGCGACGACAACGCGCAATTGTCGACGGCGCTCGACGCCGTCGGCCTTTCCGGTTTCCGCGACCGCCCACTCGACAGTCTTTCCGGCGGGCAGCTGCAGCGCGCCCTCTTCGCCCGCGTGCTGCTGCAGGATGCGCGCGTCATCCTGCTCGACGAGCCTTTCGCCGCCATCGACAGCCGCACCGTCGCCGATCTCATCGACCTCGTGCGCCGCTGGCATGGTGAGGCGCGCACCGTGATCGCCGTGCTGCATGATATCGAGCTGGTGCGCCGGCATTTCCCCCACACCATCCTCCTCACCCGCGAAGCGATAGCCTGGGGCCGCACCGAAGAGGCGCTGCACCCTGAGAATCTGCTGAAGGCCCGGCGGATGCACGAAGCCTGGGACATGCAAGCCGACTGGTGCCGGCAGGTGACGGCATGACGCTGTATGATTTCGCCATCGCTCCTTTCGCCGATTTCGCCTTCATGCGGCGCGCTTTTGCCGGCGCCGGCATTCTTTCGCTCAGCGCCTGCCCGGTCGGCGTCTTTCTCATGCTGAGGCGCCTGAGCCTCACCGGCGATGCCATGGCGCATGCCATCCTGCCTGGCGCCGCGGCCGCCTTTCTTTTCTACGGCCTCGCCATCCTGCCGATGACCTTTGGCGGCCTCGCCGCCGGCGTGCTAGTGGCGCTCGCCGCGGGCGCCGTCTCGCGTCTCACCATCCAGCGCGAGGATGCGAGCCTTGCCGCCTTCTACCTGATCTCGCTCGCTCTTGGCGTGCTGCTGGTGAGCGCCAAGGGATCGAGCGTCGATCTCATGCATGTGCTGTTCGGCACGGTATTGGCCCTCAATGACGAGGCGCTCCTGCTCATCGGCGCCATCGCCAGCATCACCGCCATCGCCCTTCTCGCTCTGTGGCGTCCACTTTTCGCCGAGTGCCTCGATCCGAGCTTCCTGCGCTCGGTCAGCAATGCCGGGCCTCTGGCGCATTTCGTGTTCCTGCTGCTCGTCGTCCTCAATCTCGTCGGAGGCTTCCAGGCGCTGGGCACGCTGCTCGCCGTCGGGCTGATGATGCTGCCGGCCGCGGCGGCCCGCTTCTGGTTCCGCGATCTGGAGCCTCTGTGCCTCATGGCGATCGCGATCGGCCTCCTGTCGAGCTATCTGGGCTTGCTTGCCTCCTACCACTGGAGCCTCGCCTCCGGCCCCGCGATCATCCTCACCGCCGGCATCTTCTATGCCGCGTCGCTCATTTTAGCCCCCCGCGGCATCCTCTTGAGCCGCCTCAAGCCCAAACGCCATCTGACTGCCTGAAGGAGAAGCCCCATGACCCTGTCGTTGAACTCCTTAGCCGCCGCCTCAGCCCTCATCGCTGCTGCGATGCTCGCATCGCCCTCACCCTCTTTTGCCGCCGAGAAGCTCAAGGCCGTCGCCACCTTCTCGATCCTCGGCGACATGGTTCACCGCGTCGGCGGCGATCTTGTCGAGGTCACCACCATTGTCGGGCCCAATTCCGACACGCATGTCTATGAGCCGAAGCCCGCCGACGCGAAATCGCTGGCCGGGGCGCAAGTCTTCTTCGCCAATGGGCTGGGCTTCGAGGGCTGGATGGAGCGCCTCGTCGAGGCGACGGGCTTCAAGGGCGAGACCGTCATCGCCAGTGACGGCGTCAAGTCGCGCGCCATGATCGAGGATGGCGTCGAGGAGACCGACCCGCATGCCTGGCAGAATCTCTCGAACGGGCTCCTCTATGTGAAGAACATCACCGATGGCCTGTGCAAGGCCGATGCCGCCCATTGCGACACCTTCCGGGCCAATGCCAAGGCCTATTCGGCCGAGATCGAGAGCCTCGACAAGGAGGTGAAGGCGCGCATCGCCGCGGTGCCCGAGGCCAAGCGCAAGGTGATCACGACGCATGACGCCTTCGGCTATTTCGGCGCCGCCTATGGCGTCACCTTCCTGGCGCCGGAAGGCTACTCGACCGAGAGCGAGGCCTCCGCCGCCGATGTCGCGAAGCTCATCCAGCAGATCAGGGACGACAAGATCTCGGCCCTCTTCATCGAGAATATGAGCGACCCGCGCCTCATCGACCAGATCGCGCGCGAGACCGGCGTCAAGGCCGGCGGCGCGCTCTTCGCCGACGCCCTCTCCGAGAAGGGCGAAGGTGGGGAGACCTATCTCGACATGTTCAAGCACAATATCTCGCTGCTGGCGCCCGCCATGGCAGGAAGCTGAGCTTTACGATTGCATTTCCTGGAGCGCCCGCTCGAGCGGCGCCGGCGATATCCGGATCGGCCCTGAAAAAGGCCGCTCCATATCGAGGATCAGATAGAGGACGCCGGAGATGAGTGCCGCGGCGAGCACGAAAGCCGACACCACAACGCCGTTGCGCGGCGCCCGCAAGCCAAGGCTGGCGAAGATCAGGATCAGCCACAGGGCCACCATCACGATGAAGGGCTCGCCGGGGCGGCCGCTCTCGGTCTCCCCCACCAGGGTCCAGCGCTGCTCCACCAGCTTGCGATATTGCTGGCGGGCGTCCTGCCACACCGCCATATGCTCATTGTCCGGAGGCCTGATCTCGCGCAGCTTGCGGCCCACGTCGTTGAGCGTCTGCTCGGCGCTGCGGTCGAGCTCGGCCGACGGGCTTTCGCTCGGCCATGAGCCTTCAAGCGCCTGCTTCGTATAGGCGACGAGGCTCTGGCGCGCCGCCTCGGCCTCGGGCCCGTAATCCACCAGGGTCTTGTCGAGCAGGATGAGCCCGGAAGCGAAGCCCTTGAGATCGCGGTCGATCGCCTCGAAGGCATTGCGCGAGGAATTGACCATCAGGCCCAGCACCAGCGACGACATCATCACGAAAATGGTCGCCACCAGCCTGACCACATTGAATGTATCGTCCTCCCGGTATTTGCCGGGCAGCCGCGCATAGGCCTCGAGCGTGCCGAAGGCGGCGGCGAGCAGGCAGAAGAAGATCACGAGAGCGATGATGGCCTCACGCATCACCGGAGCCTAGCCGCAAATGCAGCCATCGTCATCCTGCGATGATCGTGTCTACAACGCATCCCCGACGACGCGCACCCTGACCCTGAGCGCATTGCCGGGAACATAGGCGAGCGGCATGTCCTCGACATCGAGCAGCGCCAGGCTGTCCTTGCGGGCGCCGGCGGCGACGGCCCGCTCATCGGCGATGGCGCGCGCTTCCGCGATCGCGTCCTCGCGCGAGCGGTTCTGGAATATCCGGTCGATCTCGCCGCTCACTTGCGCCATGGCGGCGCCGACCGCATTGGCGACGCCGGCATTCACGACCTTGACCACCTGCGAGACGCCCGGCAGCTCGTCCGGCACCAGGAAGGCGCCGCCGCCCACCGCCAGCACCGGGACATCGGCGGCGCTGGTCTTCATGCGGTCGATCATGTCGGCGATCTTGCCGGCGACCCAGGATGCGGTATCGGCCTGAAGCTCCGCGCCGATTTCAGCGACCAGCGCCTTGTCGCCGATCTCCGCCTTGCCACGGGCGACGCCGATATCGGTGAGCGTAAGGTCGGGGCCACCGAAGACGCGGGCCCGCTCGGTAATCCGGAAACCGGCGCTCTCGGGACCGATCCTGAGGGGCGCGGGTGTGACGAGGGTTCCGCCGCCCAGCGCGATCGAGACCACATCGGGCATGCGGAAGGAGGTGCGCACCCCGCCGATGTCCACCTTGCTGTTCGCCTCGCGCGGAAAGCCGCCCTGCAGCATGCCGACATCGGTGGTCGTGCCGCCGACATCGAGAACGATCGCGTTTTCGACCCCCGACAGCAGTGCGGCACCGCGCATGCTGTTGGTGGGCCCCGAGGCAAAACAGAGGACGGGGAAGCGTTCGGCCAGCTCCGCCAGCATCACGGTGCCGTCATTCTGGGTGAGATAGAGCGGCGCCGAGAGCCCGCTTTCGGCAATCGCCGTCCGGAAAGCCTTCACCGTGCGCCGCGCCAGGCCATGCAGGCAGCTGTTGAGGATCGTCGCATTCTCACGCTCGATGAGCCCGATGCGTCCGAGCGCGCTCGACAGCGTGACCGAGACCTGCGGCGCCACGTCCGCCAGGATCGCCGCCGCTTCCTCCTCGCAGGCATCGGTAAGCGGCGAGAACACGGCGGTGATGGCCGCCGAATCGACCCCGCTTGCCGCGATCTCCGCCGCGGCGCGGCGCATGCCATCGCGGTCGAAGGGCACGATCGGCCTGCCGTCGAATTCATTGCCGCCGCGCAGCAGGAAGGTCGGACCTTCCACCTTGCTCCGCAGATCTTCGGGCCACTCGATGAAAGGCGGCAGGGAAGCGGCGGCCGGCAGACCGATCCTGACGACGGCGGTCCGCGCGATGCCGCGCCGCTCGACCACCGCATTGGTGAAATGCGTGGTGCCGATCATGATCGCGCCGATGGGCGCTTCTCGCGCGACACCGTCTTTCAGGATATGGGCAAGCGCCGCCTTGATGCCGCTCGTCACGTCTTCCGTGGTCGGCGTCTTGATCGCGCGCAGGATCGTCGTGCCTTCGAGCAGCACCGCATCGGTATTGGTGCCGCCGACATCGATCCCGATCCGCCTCATGACGGCACTCCTGCATGGCCGCGGCGCGCGAAGGGCCGATAGTCGAAATCGAAACCGAAGGCGCGGGGTCCGACCGTGTGCAGACCTTCGGGGCTCGTCATGATCGGATCGGCCGGGAGGGCGACCACTGCCACGCGCTGGCCGTAGCGGATGACTTCCGTGCCGATCGCTTCCGTCGTTTCGGCATCGAGCACGGTGATGAGATCGGGCACGCAGGCGATGATCTCGCCATCGAGCCGCGCCACCGAGAATTCGTTCTGGAAATCGATATCGAGGGTCCTGCCCTCGCCTGCGATCCGCACCTTGCCGCGCACGAAGCCGTCGGTGGTGCGCCGCGACACGTCAATGACTTTGCCGCGCAGAAGAAGAGCGCCGTCTCCTGCCGCGAGGATCGCCGCGACCGCATCTTCATGCCTGCGGCGTGCGTCGAGGACGATGTCGCCGAGCCGGATGGCGCGGCTGGTCGAGCCCAATATGCCATGCGCCTTCACCTCGGCACCGCTGCGCGGCGCGGCACAGGTGCCGGCGATGGATCCGAGCTCGATCGCGGCCTTGCGGCCGAGCCGTTCCGTCCACAGCGCATTCTCGGCCTTGGCGATCAGCACTTCATTGTCGCGGATATCGGCGAGCGCGAAGGGATAGACATCGAGCCCCCGGATCGCGAAGCTCGCCATCTGAGCTTCCGGGAAGGCGCGCCCCATTGCATCCGCATCGACCACCGGCAGGTCGAGCTCCATGCCGACGAGCAGCGGCAGGAAGGCATTCTCGCCGCCGATCTCGACCGACATCACCGCATCGAATTTCCTCTCCGTATGCCGTTCCATCAACCTGACCGCCCGGCACGCCGAGATGGGTTCGGGCAGTCGTTCCTTGGTGACGAGCGGGGCGCCCATGAAGGCGAGGACGGCAATGCGCATGTCGTCCTGCAATTCTTCCGGCGCGAGGAGCTGCGCCCGTTTTCCCGCCGCATAGGCGGCACGCGCGCAGAGCAGCTCCAGATGCGGGTGATTGCCGCCGCCGGTGCCGAGAATGCCGGCGCCGATCGCCAGCGCTTCAAGTTCATGGAGTTCGATGGCGCGCATATTTCCCTCAAGGAGACTTAAGGCCGGATGATCCAGGCCGCTTCCGCGGTCCAGGCGAAGACGGCGCTCTGGCCGAGCGCCGGCGTGAAGGCGGCCGCGGGCTGCATGGCGGTGACCCGCTGTCCATTCGCCAGCCGCCCGACGATGCGCCGGACGGAACCCGAGAACAGAATATCCTCGATGATGGCCGCCACGCCCTTGCCCGTCGCCGCGACCGCAATCGCCTCGGGACGCACCGCGAGCGTGAGCCGGCTTCCCGGCGGCGGCAGGCCGTCGCCAGAGAGAGCGACGGTGCTGCCATCGCCCACAAGCTGCGCCATGCCGGGCCCGATGACGGTCGCATCGAAGAGATTGGCCTCGCCGACGAAATCGGCCACGAACCGGCTGGCCGGGCGATTGTAGATCGTCTCGGGATCCGCGAACTGCTCGATGCGCCCGGCATTCATCACCGCGATCCGGTCCGACAAGTTGAGCGCCTCTTCCTGGTCATGGGTGACGGCGATGAAGGTGAGCTTCAGCTTGCGATGGATTCCTTTGAGCTCGGCCTGCATCTGCTTGCGCAATTTGAGATCGAGCGCGCCCAATGGCTCATCGAGCAGCAGCACCGCGGGCTCGACCACCAGCGCCCGGCCCAGCGCCACACGCTGCGCCTGCCCGCCCGATATCTCGCCGATGCGCCGGTTGCCGAAGCCCGCGAGGTTCAGGAGCTCCAGCATCGCATCGACCTTGCGCGCGATCTGGCTCTTCTCCATGCGCCGCATCCTGAGCCCGAAGGCGATGTTCTGGGCGACGGTGCGATGGGGAAACAAGGCATAGTCCTGGAACACCATGGCCGTGTCGCGCCGATAGGGCGGCAGTCCGGTGACCGACGCCCCGCCGATCCGCACATCGCCTTCATCGGGCTCGACGAAGCCGCTCACCATGCGCAGCAGGGTCGACTTGCCGCAGCCCGAGGGGCCGAGCACGGTGACGAACTCGCCCGCTTCGATCGCGATCGAGACGTCATCGACCGCTGCGGCGCCGGAATAACGCTTCGAAACCTTCACCAGCTCGATATCGCCCGCGCGCTTCGTCATGCGCCCACCCTTGCCGATGGTCGCGCCTGGCGGATGACCCAGAGCTGCGCCAGCACGCTCAGGGCCAGCGAGGCGAGGATGATGATGGTCGAGATGGCATTCACCTTGGGCGAGATCACCTGGCGCAGCGATGTCCAGATGACGATCGGCAGCGTCTTGGTGAAGCCGGCGACGAACCAGGCGACGATGAACTCACCGAAGGCGTCGGTGAAGGCGAGCAGGAAGACGGCGATGAGCGCCGGCAAGGTCAAGGGCAGGATCACCTCGCGGAAGACGGTGAGCTCATTGGCGCCCAGATTCATCGCCGCCTCGATATAGGAGCGGCGGAAGCCGAGCAGGCGCGAATAGAGCACCATCGTCGCATAGCTTGCCGTCATCGTGGTGTGGGCGAGCACGATCGCGGGCTCGCCGACAAGATTGGGCGCACCGCGCAGCAGCGACACGAAGCCGAGGCCCAGCACCAATTGCGGCAGCACCACCGGCCCCAGCACGAGGCAGAGGATCAGGGATTTGAAGCGGGTGGGGAACCAGGCCAGCACCATTGCCGCCGGCATGGCGAGGGCTGTGGCGAGCGCCGCAGAGAAGAAAGCCAGCTTGGTGCTGGTGAGGAGCGCGCCGACCAGCACGGGATCCGCCGACGCTTGCGCGAACCAGCCGGTCGTGAAGCCGGCCAGCGGCAGGCCGGGCACCGGCTTGGCATCGAAAGCGAAAAGCACGATCACGACGATCGGCAGATAGAGGAACAGATAGATGAGCGCCGAATAGGCGATGAACGCGGCACTGCCCGCCGACGCTTGACGGAATTTCAGGGCAGTGGCGCTCACGGCCTTTCCCCGCTGGCGATGCGCAGGTAACGCATGGAGAGAAGGAGGAGCGTGAAGACGATCGCCAGCAGCACCATGGCGATGGCCGCACCTCCCGGCCAGTCCTGGCGGCGCTGGAATTCATCCTGGATGATCTGCGCGATGAGGAGCTGCTTGCCGCCGCCCAGCAGAGCCGGCGTCACGAACTCGCCGAGGCCGAAGATGAAGCAGAACACCGCGCCGACCACGAGCCCGGGCAGCGACAGCGGCAATGTCACTTCGAGAAACGCCCTGACCGGCCCGGCATTGAGATCCTTGGCGGCATCGATCCAGCTGTCCTGGATCCGGTCGATCGCCGCATAGAGCGGCAGCACATAGAGCGGCAGATAAGCATAGACGAGCCCGATCGCGGTCGAAACCGGCGAATAGAGCAAGCCGCCCAGAGGCTCGCTGGTGAGCCCGAGCGATATCAGCGCCTGGTTGATGACGCCGTTCTCGCCGAGCAGGATGCGCCATGCCGAAATCCGCATGACGATGCTGATCCAGAACGGCGCGATGACCGCGATCAGGAGCACGATGCGGAATCGCCCCGCCTTCTTGGCGATGAAATAGGCAACGGGATAACCCAGGAGCGCGCAGGCCAGGGTGACGAAGAAGGCGGTTTCGAGCGACAGAACGAGGCTGCGCCACAGAGCCGGATCGGCGAATACCGCGCGGTAGTTCTCCAGCGAAAAGCCGGGCTCGAGGCGGTAGTTCCGCATCGTCCAGAAGCTGATCACCAGCAGGATGAGGAGCGGCACCACGAAGAAGACGAGTTGCCACAGGACGAGCGGCGCCAGGCCCGCCAGCGCGAAACGCCGGCGCCGGCGCTGGGAGGGAAGGATCGTCGGACTGCCGCCGGAAATGCGCTCCATCAAGCAAAGCCATATTCGCTGCGCGCCGAGCCGGGCAAGGGGAAAGCGCGCTTCGAATGCCTGAGGCCGGCACCGGCGAAGGCTTCGGCGAATTTGACCGCCACCTTGCCGGGATCGATGACCGGGATATGGACGCCGAAGCGCTCATGGAGCGCCGTCTCGACCGAGCTTGCCATATCGAAACCCGTGCCCGTGCACCCCATGACGACCGCTTCGGCGCCGTCGCGCTCGACCGCCTCGCTGCATTGGGCGATGACATGGGGCAGCCGGCTCTCATCGAGATCGAGAACGCGGGCGCCCGCCGCCTTGACGCAAGCGAGCTTGTCGCTGAACCCATAGCGGGCGACGACGCGGCGGATCAACGGAAACAATGCCTCTTCGGTGATCATCACCGTGAAGCGCGACGACAGCATGGCAGCGGCATGCAGCGCCGCCTCCCCTTCCCCGATCACCGGGATGGAGACGAGCTCGCGCGCCCCGAACAGGCCCGGATCGGTGAAGCAGACGATCGTGCAGGCATCGACTCCTTCCGCTTCCGCCTCACGCGCCAGGCGCATGACTTCGGGCGCGGCGAGTGCTGAATCGAACTCGGCCTCGATCGAAAAGGTCCCGCGCCTGAGCGGCACCGCCGACACGGTCGTGCCCGGCGCGGCAAAGGCGCGGTATTCCATTTCCGCCTTGCCGACCAGCGCTTCGCTGTCCAGCACCGGAACGATGAGGCGTATATGCATGGAGAGGCGGGATCCCGTCAGGCTGTCTTGAACTGCTGCCAGGCATCAGCCCAGGCCTGGTCGTCAGCGGGCGCCTGGCTCATCTTGCACTGCGACGCCCATTCCTCGATTTTGTCGAGGCCCAGCGTCTTCACCTGCTCGGCGCTCAGAAGCTCCATCACCTTGGCATTGGTGACGGCGAATTTGTCGCGGCCCCAGGCCATCTGCCTGGCCACCTTGGCACTCGTCATGTAGTTGAGATAGGCGATCGCCGAGGCGAGATGCTCGGTGCCGCGCACGATCTGCAGTGTCTCCATCCACATGGCGCCGCCCTGCCTGGGGATGGTGAGCTCGACATTGGCGCCGGCGAGCTTGGCGGTGGTCGCGACATTGTCGCTCGACGCGCCCCACACCATCCAGGCCTCACGGTTGATGAGATCCGACTTCACCGTGCCCATATCCGCCTGCAAGGCGCGCATATTGGGCCGGAAGGACTTCATGCGCTCGAGTATCTTGGCGAGGTCATCGCCCACCGCCGTCTCGGGCGCCGGCAGGCCGAGCCACTGCCCGGCCATCCACAGATAGAGCTCCGGCCAGTCGATGATCTCGACCCGGTTCTTGAGGCTCTCATCCCAGGCGAGGTCGGCATCCAGGGCGGCCGAAGCGGAAATCTTGTCCGGCCAGTAGACGAAGCCATTGACGCCGAAGCGGGTCGGCACGCCATAGGTCTTGCCCTCGAACATGGTTTCGGCCCGGTTCTTGAACAGCGGGAAGAAGTCGTTCATCGACGACAGCTCCGCCGTGTCGATCGGCAGCGTCAGGCCGGCCTGGGCGAATTTCGACGTCCATACCGCATCGGGATTGATCACATCGAATTTGATGGTGCCGGCGCGCAGGAGGTCGAGCTGGGCGCCGTTGCTTTCCGCCTCCTTGACATTCAGCTCGACGCCGGTCGCCTCGCTGAAGCCCTTCATCAGCTCGGGATCGTCGTAACCCGACCAGGCCAGCACATTGAGCGGTCCCGTCAGCTTGGCATCCCCGGCAAAAGCCGGGCGGGAAAAATCGACCTGCGCCGCGATGAGGCCGAACATGGCGGCCGACGCGCTGTGCCGCAGGAAGCTGCGGCGATCTGTGAACTTCATCATTCCTGTTCCTTCCCGGATCGCAAAACCACCCATATGATCGAAAAACCAGCCTTTGGCTGCTTGTGTTTTGGGCAGATGAACCGCCGTCGTCGACAGTAGCGCAACGGGTCGGGCCTGCCATGGTGACTGCGGATACCATCCGCGCGCCATTTGCCAGATGGCTTGAAATTTGCTTGTTAACTCTTTTCCCGGGGCATCTGCCCCAACGGACCACCCGATGACCATGATCACCAGCTTCGTCCCGGCTCATCACGAGGGAACATCCAGCCTGCCCGCGGGATTTTCGGCAGAGCTGGCCGACACGATCGGATCGATCGGCTCGGATGATTTCTACAGCAACATGATCCGCCTCGGCCGCCGCCTGCTGCCCTGCGATTTCTGGGTGATGGCGCAATATAGCCGCCGCGGCCGCCCGCGCATTCTCTGCGACGACGGCATGAGCCATGCCGCCAAATCGATCTATGCGCAGGAGCTCTGGGCGCTCGATCCGGTGAACACCGTATGGGCGGCGGAAAAGCCGCATCCCGCCTTCAACATCGAGGCGATCCGCGACACGGGCGGTCTCGACCTGCTCTATGCGCGCTATCTCGAGCGCACCGCGCATATCAGGGACGAGCTGACGATCCTGCTGCCGGTCTTCGACGATGTATGCCTGGCTCTGGGCTTCGACCGCAGGGACAGGCCGTTTTCCGGGACCGATGTCGCGCTCGGTTGCGAGCTCCAGAACATCCTCCAGGCGCTTCATCGCCAGCATCTCGAGCGGCATTTCGAGCGCCTGGGCGACGCCCAGGGCAGCCGCCGCGAGGTGATGATCCGCGACAACGACAACCATGTGCTCTATCGCAGTGCCGGTTGGGCCGAGGCGATTGCCGGACAGCGCGATCTCGCCGGCCATGTGGATGGCATGGCGGCATTCGGCGATGACATTGCCGGTAAAAATGGCTGGCGCCTGCGCCGCACGACGATGAACTGGGCGGATTCCTGGTCGTCCGGCATGCAGGTCTTCATCCTCGATGGCGACGCGGAGGAGCGCCTGCCCAATATCATTCGCCGCTTCGCGCGCCGGCACGGCCTCACGAGGCGGGAAGGCGAGATCGTCGAGCTTTCGCTCGCCGGCCACCACAATGCCTCGATCGCCCGCAAGCTCGAGATCAGCCTGGGCGTGGTGAAGAACCACAAGCACCGGCTCTACAACAAGCTCGACATCACCAGCGAGCGCGAGCTCGCAGCCCTCATCTTCCAGGCTTGCTAGCTATTCCGCCGCCATCTTGTCGAGCGGGCGCACCGGGGTGCGGTGCCAGCCTTCCTCATGCTTGCGCCAATAGGCCTCTTTCAGCTTGAGCGACAGCGGCCCCGGCCGGTCATTGCCGAGGATGCGCTTGCCGACGCGCGACACCGGCATGACGCCGCCCGCCGTCGTCGCCGCGAACACTTCGTCCGCATCTTCGAAGAGGCTGCGCGGAATGGCGGCCGCCTGCGCCTCGATCCCCATCCCGGCGCAGAGCTCCAGCACCGATTTGCGCGTGATGCCGTGCAGGCTGCCGCGATCGGGGGTGAGCACGCGCCCATCCTTGACCATGAAGATGTTGAAGCCAGGGCCCTCGGTGAGAAAGCCTTGCGCATCGCACAGCACCGCCGTGTCATAGCCCTGATCATGCGCCTCGAAGAGGCCCGAGGTCAGGTCGCTCCACTGATAGTTCTTCACCGTCGGATCGACCGAGGCGTCGGGCACGCGCGGTATGCCGGCGATATGGAGATGGGCGCCACGCTCCTGCACGTCCTTGGGGATGACGTCTATCCACGGAATGGCATAGGCGATGAAGTGATTGTCGCAATCGGCGGGACGCCTGGATCCGGCGACCCGCGGCCGCCCCCGCAGCGTCACCATCGCCACATAGGCATCGGCGAGTCCCGCCAGCGCCACGCAGCGATGCAGCACCGCCTCGATCTCATTGCGCCCTTCCGGCGGCTCGAGCCGACGCGCTTTCATCGACGCGGCGAAGCGGTCGAGATGATCGTCAAGCCGGAAGAAGCCGTTCTTGAAGACATGCACGACGTCATAGACGCAATCCGATCGGGTGAAGCCCCAGTCGGTGACGGGAATGCTCGCGTCCTGGATAGGAACGAAGCGGCCGCGAATATAGGCGGCGCCATTGGCGAAGGAAGATATGTCCATGGATGAAACTTTAACGCCCTCCCCGGCATGCGGCAATGGCGGGCTTTCCGCTGGCATCCGCGGCCACAGGGCAGTAGCGTTGCATCATAAGGGAATCGGCGCGATGACGGGTGGAACTTCGAGCTTGCGGTGGCTCGGCATGGGATTGCCCTTGCTGCTGCTGGCCTGCGCGCATGAATTGCGCGACGACGGCCGGCCCGACCGCGTCTGGGCCTCGCCCAGGGGCCTCGAAGCGGCCAAGACCTGCGCCATCCGGGCGCTCGATGAGTTCGGCCGCACGCAGACGGCCCTGGCGCCGAGCGTCACCCATGTGGCGCAAACCATCGAGCCCGGCAAAATCTATGAAGTCAGGCCGCGCCAGGCGCTGGGCACCACCGGCGACAGCTACTTCCTGCGCCTCGAAAAGATCGACGATCACATCACCCGCATGTCGTTCTTCGTCAGATCGCCCTGGAAGGGGCAGATGATCGCCGCGCTGGCGCCCTGCGGCCGGCGTTGATTACGCCTCATCCGCCAGAGTGAGCTTCGTTCCCTTGAGCCGCTTCGGCAGCAGCGGCGCATCGATGCGCTCGCCGAAATGCCGCCGCCTTCCGAAAGCAAGCCGCACCAGCACATTCGTATAGAGGCCAGGCCCGCTCGAATAGATGCGCCAGCCGCCGTCGACGGCGACCTCGCCCTTCTTGACCCGCGCCCATTGGGCGCTCGCCGCATAACGGTCGGGAAAGGCGGCATCGCTGCTGGAGAAATAAGTATTGCGCTGGCGCAGCGACGCATGGCCGAGAAGCTCGGTCACCGCGATCGGATTGACCTTGAGCAGGGCATCCCACAGCGCATCCGCATCGTCCAGCAGCGACATCGCTTCCGCAAAGCGCAGATGCGCATGCGTATACATGAGGCCGATCTCGCGCCCGAAATTGGCCGCCGATTCGGCGCGCCGGAAGATGCGCTCCGGGCCGCCACGATAGGTAACCGGCTTGTCCATGAGCCGCGCGCCATCGGGATGGAGCAGATGCTGGCGGATGAGCTTCAGGTGATGCTGCGTCTGGTCCTCATCGAACATTCCGCTGATGATGCCGCGCTTCATCGGCAGCAGCGAATATTTGAGGCCGGTGCGCTCATCGCTCGGATGCAGCAGCAATTCGGGCTTCTCCTGGCCCGGCTCGAAAATGGCATAGCCGGCGACAGTGCCGTCGCGGATGAGATGCTGGTTGAAATCCCGCCGCATCTCGAGCGCCAGGCGTCTCAGGCTTTCAGCCTCCGGCAAGCGGCCCGCCTGACGCAGCACTTGCGAATAGCGCTTCACCTGCTGGAACAGCAGCGCCACGGTCCAGCTCGACACCATATGGTCGCGCAATCTGGGATCGGCGGGCTGCAGCGAATCGTTCCAGTCGCCCTCGCCATAGCGGATCAGTTTCGTTCCCGGAATGAACATTCCGGCAGCGGTGGCAAGAAGCTTCTCGATATGTTTCGCAACCGAATCCTTGCGGGACGTAGCGGCCAGCGTGTCCTCGTTTCGCCAGGCAACCTCCTCATCGAGGAAGCTGAAATCATTGGTCCATTCGACATAGTCGCATAGCGCCTTCAGCGGCCAGACGATGACATCGCCATGGGCATGCTTGTCCTGGATGTCGGAATAGGGCTCGAGCATGAACCATTGCGGCCAGTCGCCGCGCTTCTCATATTGCTGCGCGAAGACGATGCGCAGGATCTCCTTCACCGGCGCGTCATGGTCGAGCGACAGCAGATATTCGACCGGTCCCTGGCAGACATCGCGCGTTCCCCAGGCCGCCCCGGTATATTGCTCGAGCCCATGCGGCACGCTCAGATGGATCATCGCATTATGCGCGAGCCACGGGAACATCGTGTCGAGCGCCTGGGCGCCGGGATCATCGCTCTCGATGCGAAGCCCGCGCGTCAGATGCGTCCAGTAGCGCCGCGCCGGCGCGAGCATCGCTTCGCTCGCGACATTGCCCGCATATTTGTCGGCAAGCCGCAGGGCCTCACCGCGATCGGTGAGCGAGCCCACCACCGCGAAACGGAACGCACCCACGGCGCGCGTCCGCAGCGCCACATAGGCGCCGTTGCGGGCCGTTCCGTCTTCATAGAGAAGTTCATCGCCGCCCACCGCCTCTACCGCCTCAGGGCTCCCGGTCACCAGAAGATACTGGCTTTCGGGATAGCGCTGGCCCCACAGGAATTCCTTGTCGGGCGTGAAGGAGATGCGTTTGCGCTGCGTGTCGACCTCGATCCGGCCCTGGTGATTGAGCTCGCGCTCGCCCATCACCAGATGGCCGAAGACGAGGAAGCGGCAGGGCTTGCCCTCGACCGTCACCTGCCATTGCAGCGCTGAATCATCGCCCGAGGCGATGGTTTCAACCGTGATCGTCCGGCCGGCTGAGCGGTAGATCCAGCGGCAATCGCTCAAGCCGATCTCGAAGACGGACGGCACCGCGAGCAGCCACCATCCCTCCCCCAGATCGGCGAGGATGCGCAGGCCGCTGGCGCGCGTGATGTTGTAGGGATCGCGCGAGATCGAGAACAGCTTATGGAAGGACGTGTTGCCGATGGTGAGCTGCGCGCCGAACACGCCGGTCATCCAGCAGGTGGCGCAGAGCGTCGTGTCATCGAGCAGCATGCCCTGGCCGCTGCGGATGAGCGTGCCGTGGCGGCGCGGCACCAGATGCTCCTTGGACCTGAGCACGATATGGCGGTTCTGCGCTCCATCGGGCACGAAGAAGGAAAGGAGCGTGCCGTCCCGGCGTTCCTCGTGCCGGCGCTCGCCATAGAGCCTGGCGATCTCGGCGTCACCGATGCGATCGGCGAGAAGCGGCGGCGAATCCTGCAAGAGGCTGCGCCGCGGCGCCGCCAGGGTGACATCAGCAGGCGCAAATTGCGCGCGCGCCGCTTTCACCCTGACGAGGAGCGCCAGATCGCTTTCGCCCGAAGCCGCCGGATGATCGGGCTCGTGCAGGCCGAAAAAGGTCCAGCTCGCTAGCGCGCCGGGCTTGACACTCGCCGGGCGCGACTGGAGCGCCGCGCAGGCCACTTCATGCTGCAGCCTGAGACTTGGCAGGTCCGTTCCAAACGGGAGATCGAGCCCGCCCAGATCGCGATAGCCTGGCCCGAAGAGCTGCAGCGCATCGGTGGCGAAATGAACGGCGCCATCGAGGCAGCCTTGCACGACCCAGGGAAAGCGTCCGCCTTGTGAAAGATTCTGCCGGCTCATGATCACCGGGCCGATATCCGGCGCCTTCTCGACATGATGATCGATATATTGCGAGACATAGGCTTCGTTGTTCTGGACGAAGCCGCGATCGCCGAGGCCCAGATCCTGGATCAGCACCGCATCGCAAGGAAGAACCCCCTTGCCTGTGTTGGTGATCTCGACATGCCACAGCCAGATCGGCTCCCGAGGCGCAAGCCACAGCGTCACGCGATGCGTGATGCCCTCCGTCGCGCCTTCCCACAGGAAGCGATCGGCCGCGGCGCCGAAGCGGACCTTGGCCGCAGGACCGACAAGCTCGATGACGCGCGGCGCATCGCCGCCCATCCGCAGGCACAACCGCCCGATGCCGCCATGGACGGGCGAGCCTGGCACCTGGTTGAGCATGATACGGGCATGCTCGCTTTGATGCTCGAGCACGAACAATGCGCCATTGGGCAGCAGGCTCGCCGCAAGCCCGGTTGCGCTGGTAATTTGCCGGAGGCCCAGATCGCCCTCGCGCGGTGTCGTGAATGTGCGAATGGCGTCAGTGCTCATGCGACGTCTCCTCGTGACTCCCGCCCGTTTCCGACAAGGAGCGCGGCATGGTCTGTTTGTCAATCCGGACAAAAAGAACGAGTTGCACGGCCTTTCTGGAAAAGACGTAATACACTGATTTAATTATGAATCTCCAAATTCCAACGTTCACTTTTCCCAAGAACATACGTAACCGGATTACGTTTGATTTCGTAATCCGGTTACGATATTCTTCATGACGCCATGACAGATCGCACCGCTTCACGCCGCGTCCGGAAATATCGCCTTCGCCAGGCGAGGGATCGTGGCATCGCTCGCGTGGAAGTTCAGGTTCCCAAAAAGGCCGCGAAGGACATCAAGGACCTGAGCAGGAAGCTTCGTGCCGCCTCGCGGAATGCCGTTGCCGCAGAGCGCCCGGTGCAGCTTGTACTGGGCACGATCAACGCCCCGCGTCCTCATCCCGTTGACGCCCAGACCCTGGTTCACTGCCTGATCACTGCCACCCCCGATCCGCACTGGCATCCGCATGTCGAGGCTTTCTTCGATGAGGTGGCGCCCGAGGCCATTCATGATCTCGTCCTGGCAAAGGTGTTGAGCTTTGAAGATCTTTATAGGGCAGCCCGCAACTGGAGAGTGAGCGATGCCGGAAACGTTGCCTGGATCAAGGAAATGGCTGACCTCCGACTGGCGAAACCTGCTGCGTGAGGCCATCGCGCTCATCGACACGCTGGACGACAATCCGGCCTGGACATTTGGCGGCGGCACGTCGCTTGCCGTCCACTATGATCATCGCATCAGCTATGATATCGACATCTTCGTTCCGAGCGCGCAGGTCCTGACCGATCTGTCGCCCAACCGAAATCCCACCACCAAAGGCTTGCTGTCGGGACGCTCTTACCAATTCACCGGCAACTATCTGAAGCTCGAACTGGATGGCGGTGAGATCGACTTCATCATTGGCGCGAACCGCACAGGCGATCCGACCCGGAGATGGCGCTTCGAGGGCCGGGACATTCCGATAGACACGCCCTGGGAAACGGCGACAAAGAAAATGTTTTATCGCCCCTCCACATTCAAGATACGCGATGTCTTCGATCTCGCAGCCGTGATCGACCGCGATGGAGAGAAATTGAAGCCGTCACTGCCCGAAATCGAAGATCGGCTCGACAAGCTCATCGACCGCGTGGATGCGCTCGCCCCCACCTATGAAAGGGTGGCGATTGAAGATATCAACCCGACTGAAACCGGGCGAAAATATATCGAAACTGCCGCTGTATATTCGGTGATGAACTTCCTGAGCGGCTGGCGGAGCGCATCGTAGCCAGCTCGCACCCTCACGTGACATCGCTATGCCGCGGCCGGGGCGATGTATCGAGCGAGGCGAGCGCTTTCTGGAGCAGCGAGCGCGTCCGCGCCGCCGCCGCCTCATCGAGCTGCGAAGGGTCGAGATAGAGATCGAGGCCCGGCATATGCTCGCTGATCAGGCTCGACACCTGCCCGCCGCTCGCCAGCATCCCGTCGACGACATAGGGCACCACCGGCCGGCTGATCCCCTTCATCTGGATGGGCGGCAGCGAATGGGCGGTGAACATCTCGCGCACCAGCGCATAGGTTTCATAGGAGAGCACGATCTGCCCGGGCTCGGCGACCGATTGCAGCCTGGCCGCGAGATTGGCCTCGGCCCCGATGATCGTATAGTCCATGCGGTCGGAGCTGCCGAAATTGCCGACATTGCAGAAGCCGGTATTGATGCCCATGCGGACGAGGAAGCGCTCCTCCACCCCCATGCTGCGCCATTTCGCATTGAGCTCGACGGTGCGCGCCTGCATCTCGAAGGCCATGCGCAGGCAGGCCAGCGCATCCTCGGTGACGCCCTTGGTCTCCGGATCGCCGAAGAAGATCAGGATCGCATCGCCGATGAATTTGTCGACGGTGCCGCCATGCTTCGTCGCGATCGCCGACATCTCGGTGAAATATTCGTTGAGCAGTGCCGTGATCTCCTCCGGCTGCAGCTTTTCGGTCGTGGCGGTGAAATCCTTGATGTCGGAGAAGAAGATGGTGAGCTTCTTGCGTTCGGTCTGGATGGCGACGTCCTTCTCGCCCGCGAATATGCTCTTGTAGAGCTGCGGCGAGAGATAGCGCGAGATCTTCATCGACACCGCCGCCAGGAAGGCGTTGTTCGATTCGAGCTCCTTGTTCATGCCGGCGATGAGATTGGATTGCCGGTTCTGCCAGCCGACGACGCCGAGGCCGAAGGCCGCCATCACGCCGAAATAGCTGAGCAGCCATCGGAACGAGAACAGGTTCCTGGCGATCGGCTGGTCGATGATCACTTCCTGGATGCCGCGCACATCGCCTTCCTTCCAGTCCTTCTTCGGGCTGTCGGGATGCTTGTTGTGGCAGGCGACGCAAGGTGCCGCCATCAGTACGGGGGCGACGAGGCGCACCTGGCCGCTCAGATTGTTCCACGACACGTTATTGACGACCTGCTTCGGATCGCCACGCAGCATCTGCAGTGCGGCTTGCTCGAAGGGGTCGAGCTCATGCGGGGCGCGGCCCTTGAACGGATAGTCGGAGACGAAGCGATAGGTGATGTTGCCCTGCTGCTCGCCGATCACCTTGCCGAGCTCGAGCGACAATGTCGCCGGAATGGGGATGGCGCCCGGCACTTCCGCATAATTATGGATGACCTGCGTGGCGGTGCCGGGATTGGCCAGCACCCGCCCCACGACATTCTTCGAATAATAGCTGCGCACGCTGGTGATGACGGAATTGAGATCGCTCGCCTGGAGTCTCAGCGACTGTTCGGCGAGATTGCGCAGATCGAGCCAGGCCGAGAGCGGCAGGCCGGCGAGGAGAAGCAGCACGCCGATGGCGATCGCCCAGCGGGGCAGGCTTGAGCGCTTGGTGGTCGTATCCTGATTCACGGTCATGGCGGAATCACCTGGGTTCCAGAGTCGGCGCAGTTTGTCCGAAAAAACCCGTCACCACACCGTCATTCTTGCATCACGCCCAAGAATGATCCGCCGAAATGGATGCAATTTTCAGTTTAGGGCTGTCTAAATTGCGTCCCACGCATAATCGGGGGAACCCGACCAGGTCAGCCGGTACATGGAACCCTGCACCACCGACTGGACGACATTGGGCCACAGGGCCGCGATACAGGTTCCACCCTTCTGGCGCACCGAGGGATAGATGATCCCATTATGGCCTTCGGCGCGGGCCATGGCGGCGATGGCATTCCCGGCCGGATAGCCGATGGCCGTATCGGCGGCGAGGCTCGGATGGTCGGGAACCGATCTCAGATCCACGAACAGCCCCGACATGCTGGCCAGCATTTCCCCGTATTCGACGATGGCGTCGTAATCGCCCGCATCATCGAGCGCCCTCGTCAGATGATAGCCGACCTCGGCGATGCAGGTCTCGACCGCCAAAGCGGCATACCAGGCGCCGCGATTGGCCGGGCTGAAGCGCATGGGCTGGCGCGGCTTGGCATAGGCGAAGCTCGCATTGATGAAGCGCGCATGAGGAACGCCATGCACCAGTTCATCGGCGGTGAGCGTGCCGAGCCCCCGCTCCTGCGCGATCAGCCGCCCGCTGGTCGCACCCTCGATCTCGGCCAGCAGCGCCAGCTCATCGGGCGTGTCGGCGAGCGGCGTCAGCACGGCCTCGCGCAAGCGGGCGCTCGACACCAGCCGCACCGTGCGCGGATAGGCCACCCGCGCGACTTCGAAGGAGAACTCAGAGTCCGCCACGCAGCGCGTCGATATATTGCCGGGTTTCGATCATGCGCGGGATGCCGCCTTCGATCATCGCCTGGACGGGCGTCAGGCGATCGAAGATCGGGCCCTTATTGACGAGCTTGGGCCAGCGGTCGGCCATGTCATTGGCGAACAGCAGATGCAGACCTTTGAACACGCCGATGAGGGCGGAGGCGCGGGTCAGCTGGTCCTGGGTGAGGACGCCCTCCCACTTGCCACCCTTCATCCGGTCCCAGGTGCTCTCGGAAACCCCGAGCAGTGCCGCCCCTTCGGCATTGCTGCCGCCCCAGGCCTCGACCAGCCGCAACACCGCTTTCACGGCGGCATGGGTCAGCCGCCGGCGGTCGCTTTCGCCGGAAAAAGTCTGCAGGCCTGAGGGGTCGGCTTGCGGTCGCTCGATTGTCGCCGGATGGACCATATCGCGTCTCCTGACGCCTATATACGCACCACATGACGCGATGTCAAGCCTAGCCTTGGTCCTTCGCCAAAATGAAGGCGGGGGGCTCTACCCGACCTTGGTCAGGTTATGCTCTATCCCTTAGCGACGCCGCATTGGACCAAATGTGTCAGTGTTTATTGTGCCAAGTGACGGGCAAAACAGCCATATGGCTAGATTGATAAATTCAACGGATATGCGCGTAACTCAGACGCTTGCCTCTGGCACCATCATCCGCCAGGACTTTCGCCACGCCGCACGGTTTGTCTTCTTCGACACAGGTAATGAACAATGGCAGTATGCTACACATGGCGGCACGATGTTTGTCGTGCTCTACAAGGGCACCCTCTATGGCCTGTTGTGCCGGCATGTGCTGAAAGACTTCGACTGGCGGCAACTCGTTGTGACAGATCAACGGCAAGGCAAACTTGTCGCCGGCCTTAGATCAGTCGCATATCCCAGCCAGCCCAAGGGCGCGGCGATAGATACTGATCTCTTAGACGTGGCCGTGGTCCGATTCAGCGAAGACGTGGACGCCGCGTTCTTCAAAGACGCAGCGTACATTCTCGACGAAAAGACTATGGCCACAAGCAAAGTCGGTGACACACTACACGTCGCGGGTGCGCTAAAGACCAAGAGCGAGATCACTGACGACAAAATAGCGCCTATCTATTGTCTCCTGGAGGTCGTCGATAACACCCCGACCACTAGTGACCCCACCTTGCGACGTGCCTCAGGTAATTTCGACAAGCCCGAATTTACCGACGTACTCGGCCTGAGCGGCAGTCCGGTGTTCAATGTCAGCCAGCGCGCTCTTTGTGGCATGGTCGTGCGGGGAGCTATCGACAGTAACGCCTGCACCTTATGGTACGTTGATATTTTCGACATTGCACAGCTTTTGGTCGCGGTCCATGAAGATCGGGCTGAAACTCAATATCAGAAGCAGGTGACCAGAATCGTGACAACTCCTAGGTAGGAGGGACCATTGGTCCGCAGCTTCCAATGCAACTCTCAACGAGACAAACTGCTAGGTCGGGCAATATTTCCTTGCAACAGGATTGCAATGACAAACGTGGTTGATGAACCATGCTGATCAACTAGTATTCCCAGGCCATCCTCCGTTGGGAACGGTGCAAGCGTCTTTTTGGAGCAATCCAACACGCACAAGATGGCCAAACGTTTGCCACTAGCGACAGCGTAAGTCGTCGCTTGCCCGAGGAATTTCCTACAGTCTTCCAGCACCATCGGCTTTTCGGAGTCGACCTTTAGTTCGAGTCTAATACCCTTGAAAGAAAGATCCGTTATACCGCCGCCCGCGCGAGGATGTTCCTCCAAATCGCTTCCAATTCTAGGTTGACTTCGCAGGAACGACTTGATGCGTTTTTGAAACTCATTCTCAAAAACAGACGATTCATACAAATTGTCCTGAACTACTTGCCCCGCGTAATTGACAATAGGCGCGACCAGAGTCAAAGCATCGAAAATCTCCTGCTGAGACAGGCCCGCCGTTTGGCGAAGAGTGTCACGCACATCCATCAATTTTTTGTCAAGATTCGCATATCCCGTAATTGGGTTACGAACAAGATCTACACCTTCAAGTAACAAGGTTCGCTGACCAACAACATCGACAGGCTGCTCAACCGATTGCGGAACGAATCTCGCTACGTACTTAAATTCGAAAGGGCGCGCATTCATGTGATGCGGAACATTCAGTATAGCACGTCCATTCTGCCTAAGTTGATATGGACCATCACCTATCGGAGCTGGAATGGAGAAGACTGGCATTTGATAGGTCGAGGCCCGCTCAATGGTCACAGGTTCAAGAATGAGAGCCGTCGAGTCTGCCGGCCACCGAGACACGCGCACTTCAATATCAAGATCGTGCAGTTCGCCGGGAGATACAAAATGGACTTTCTCCAAAGGTATTCCATCGATAGTGAACTTGATAAACGCGACCGATAGTTTCGCTGGCCTCTCATCCGAAGACTGCTCCTTGTATCTCTTTCGAACGGATCTGTCCGGCTGGCGATAGAGTCCGATGGGAAGCGGCACAAAACACGCATCCGTTACCAACTTTGCAACCTCCGAGACCTCTTTGAGGCCTTCCAGTTTTGCCGCAACCTCCCTAAGGCCCCCCACTATTTCACTAGCGTCATACCTCACAAGCCAGTCCTTGGCTCGCTCGCGCGCGGCGGTAATAAACCGCGAAGCCTCGGGCTTTGCATTCAGTACGCTATCTCGCCACTCAACCGCCAACCCCACAATCTGAACTATGTCAGCAAAAGCTCCATAGAGCGTAGCATTCTTGGCTTTACCATAAAGCTGAGCGACCGAGCGAAGCATATCTGCAGCGCCATACAACCGACCATGACCGGACTCGGAACCTAATCCAGCAGCCCGCAGAGCTTCGACAGCTTCAACCCGAGCTGAGAAGGCCTCTGAGTGGATCTCGACGAAGTCGGTTAACCTCATTGTCTTTCTCGATTTCTGCTAGGGTAGACACCCACTCATTTCGCAATACGCCGAGGGCTTCCAACTTACGCTCTGCAAGAGCTCCCTCGAAAGAAGATGCGATCATCCGCAGTCTGGCGTGTAGTCTGATTGGCCTATTTCGGGTGTTATCCTCGATCCCGTCATAAGCAGAAGAGCTGAGTTCGATAGCCTCTTTCCAACAATCGGCACCGGTCAACAGCTCAATCAGAAAGCCCGTTTCCCGCACTCTTCGGCTTGTCGCCAATCGTTTACCCACCGCCACAATCGCGCTTCGATTGGCTCGCACAGCTCCAGGAGACGCATTTCGGAGTTGACCAATGAGATCGTCACCATACAGCGACATCGCTCGATTCTCGTCAATTAGCTTTAACAACAGTGGCATGTAATGCTCATTTGCCGAAAAGATTCTCCCTGAATATCGCAGCTTACGTGCTGCTGAAATAGTGGCCACACGTTGCATAATCGCGATAAGAACGCTACCTACACGGCCGGCGAGCGCATCTTTCGAAACGTAACGGTGTGCGTAAAGGCAAATGGTAGTCATCAAGAAATCGTCATCTTTCCGCTCGCTTGCGTAGACGTTGATTATGTTCCATAAGGCCAAAGTACATGTCGAACTGAATTTCTCTGGCAGCTTGAATCTTTCTAAAGCGCTGATTGCTGCACGGTGTACGACTACATATGGGTCTGAAAGTAGCACCACAAACCCTTCGAAAACGAGCGCAGGCATGTTGTCGCGGACATTGTCATTCAACTCTCCCAGTACAGTCGCTGCATATGATCGAAGGACTTGTTCTGATCCAACCAGGGCCGAATAGTAGTCTGGAAGACATTGCTTTAACGAGTCAGTCGAAATCATCAAGGCGTCAAAGCCTCCAATGATCGCTCCACGCAAATTTGTGCTTCCCTCCGGCAAAGCGCGCATGAACTCCAGCACTATAGAGGTAGACTTTTCTCCATCATCCCCCGCCGCCACACACGACCACCGAACAAAGCACTGCATTAAATTGTCAAGATACGAACGTCGATTCATCTCTTGAAGCATGTGGAGCTCATTTGCCTTCGATGGCATTTCAGCATCCAATTGGTCCAGTTTTGTGGATAATACAGCTGCACTGCCCAGAAGCAGACCGATCTCCTCTATTACGAGCGGAGTAAGTGCGTACGGATTGCCGTGGAACATTCCTGTAATAGTGTCGCGGACCTCTTCATTACTGGCGCTTGTTGCTATAACAATCAGGCGCCGGAAGGCCAGACGATGGGCGTCGATGATCTCTATCTTTTCATCATGATCGAACCTGAGATCATGCAGAACTTCATCATAAATCTTGTAAAGCTGTGCGGCGTTTTCGTGTGAAGCGCCTAACAAATATCTTTCAATAAGAGCATTGGTCTCTTGGGGCTTTGCAATAAACGTTCGCGTCAGCACGCCTCGCACGTCATTGAGAGCTCCGCTGACCTCTTCTTCTCGACCTTGCACCAAGTGCTCGGCCCGAACAAGCTTAGCGGCTAACTGCATAGGCAAGAAGTCCAGAATGGTTGGGTCGATTTTCGATAGACTTTCAATTCCGCGAGCTGCCAACCGAACGTCGTGGGCGTCTTTGAGCTCGAGCAAAGACTTTAATCCGTCCTTCACCGCCGATTGATGGAGTCTATAGAGGTCCCGAAGCGGCTTACTAATTGGCCGCCGCTCGTGGCCGCCAACAAATGGGTCCGAGATTGGGTTTGCTAGGTTAATCAAGGCTGGTAGAGCTGGCGCGATTAGATTGTCGGCGGCCAGTGAAGCATGAGCCTGCACAATCTCGGCCGCGATCCCCTGGGCACTGTAGGAACGGAGCACTTGCAGCGCCGCATTGCATAAACGAGTTGGATCTACGTTGAGCCTCCGCAGAATTTGTAGAGCAGATTCAAAGAGCCAGTATTCTCCACTTGTAATCTGAGAGAATAAATACTCTACAATCTCGGGCCGAAAAGTCTCCGGGGCCAATTCAACAAGTTCAATGAGTCTTTGGGCGGCTTGATCGGTGCGCGTGCGGTCAAGTTCGGAAATCTGGTCCAGAGTCGTTGCGGAGACCGGATCAAGCACCTTACGCAAGCTTTTTCTAACCTCCTCCCTCGCTGCAAGCCTTTCTTCACTCGCCTTGTTAGCACGCTCCCGTTCTTGCTCTTGCACTTTTCTCTGAGCATCACGCTCCGCGACTATTCTTGAGATGTTGGGGAAGCCAACGGGTTGACGGCGTTTGCAATCGACGCAATTGCGATCGTAGAAATCCAAGGCCGTGTCTGCTAAATCCCAAGCAGCCATTCCGCCTGCTGAGGCATGCGGGCACTCGAGGAAATGATGACCAATTGGCAGGCCGGTTTGCATCTCGATCAGCCCAGTGCCGCCATGTTTTTTTACCGTCACATGAGAGCACCAGTTTCGCACTAACTTCATCGTCTCGAGATTTTTTTGTCCGGCTTCCACCGCTTGCTGAATGCTATCATTCGACATGATGAGAAAGCGCTCCACCCACCACTGAGGGAAAAGAAGGGCGATTGTCAGTAAGAAAACTAACTTTCTAAGGTTAACTATAACACGTCACAATACTCACAGAAGAAATTGAACCAGTCCATTTTTTTCAATCCCCGGTACGGCAGTGGATCGTTGCGCTCCCTTCGATGCCGCCCATTCGTTCATCGTTCCCTCTTCTGGGCTCGTGCATTCCTACTTCCCTAACTCGAGTCCTTCGCCCTGAGCCTTTTTGCCAATGCCTGCAACAGCTTCCAGGCCATGGCGCCGTTCTTTTCGATCAGCGGGCGGAATTCCCAGAAGGTGATGCCGTAGCAGACGAGGTCGCTGACCGCGGTCACGGTGGCGGAGCGCGGGCCGCCATCGATGAGGGCGATCTCGCCGAAATGATCGCCCGGCCCCAGGAGCGCGACTTCCACGCCCTTCGACGTCACTCTCGCCTCGCCTGATTCGATGAAGAAGAAAGCCGCACCGCCTGAGCCTTCCATGATGATCGTCTCGCCCTTGTCGAAGCGGCGCTCCTTGACGACGCGGGCGATCTGCTCGGCCTGGCGGCGGTCCATGTCGGCGAAGAGCTGGACACGCCTGAGCGCCGTCAGCGGATCGCGGACCGGCGGTCTCACCGGCGGTGGCGGGCTTGCCGGCTTGCCGGTGGTGACGGCGCGACATTGCAACAGATAGAGCACGCCATCCTGGACCGCCCATTCGATGTCGCGCCTCGGGCCATAGGCCTTCTCGCATTGGAGGGCGAGCGCGCTCAAGCCGGCGAGCTGCGCATCATCGAGACAGAGCTGGCTCACTCTGTCGGCCGCCACCGGCTCCTCGAAGGTGCCGCCCGAGGGCAGCGAGCGGATGGCGATGCGCTTGCGCCCGGCCTTGCGCTCCAGCACCGCACCTGACCGATCGAGGCGGAAATGATCGGGCACCACGAGGCCCGCCACCACCGCCTCCCCCAGGCCCCAGCTCGCCTCGATGAGGCGCTCGTCGCGGCCGGTGACCGGATGCTCGGTGAACATGACGCCGGCGGCCTCGGGATTGAGCAATGTCTGCACCACGACGCCGACCGAGGGCCGCGTCATCAGGCCGACCTTCTGGCGATAGGTGATGGCGGCATCGGAATTGGCCGACCACCAGACCTCGCGCACCGCACCCGGCACATCGGCGGCCGAATGGACATTGAGCACGGTCAGATGCTGGCCGGCGAAGCTGGCATTGACGCCATCCTCGTCGACGGCGGAGGAGCGCACCGCGAAGGGGGCTTTCAGATCGGCAATGGCCTTCACCACCTTGCCGATCGCCGGTCTGTCCTTGGCGGCAACCGCTTCGACGAGATCGCCCGACAGCGCGACACCCGGCGGCACATTGATGCCCTTGCGCACCGCATCGCCCAATCCCACCGCCTTCGAGCCATAGAGCGAGGTCTCGCGCGCTTTGGCGAAGGGGACGACCTTCCTCATCCGAGCACGGTCACTTCACCCGCATCGCCATCGACGCGCACCAGCATGCCGTCGGTGATGCGCTCGGTCGCCTCGCGCGTGCCGACCACGCCCGGAATGCCATATTCGCGCGACACGATGGCCGCATGCGACAAGAGCCCGCCATTGTCGGTGACGATGCCGCCGAGCAGCGGCAGCAGGATATTGAAGGCTTCGGTGGTCGATTCGGTCACCAGCACATCGCCCTTGGCGATGCGCCCGAATTCCGGCGGACCCGAGACGCGCCGCGCCGGACCTTCATAGACGCCCTTGCTGGCCGCGAGGCCATAGAGGACCTTCTCCTGGTTCTGCGCCTGCGAACTGCCGAAGACATGGCCGAGACTGGTCAGCGTCGCACGCATTACGCGGGCGACATCGGGCGGCAGCTTGGAAAGATCGGGCGGCAGACCCGGTGGTGAGCCCAGCACCGGCGGCGCGTCCTTGGCCGTATAGGTGGCGCGATATTGCGCGCGCAAGCTGAGCTCATCCGCCGACGGGCCATCCTGGCCGGTGACCAGCGCGCACATCTCATCGAGGCCCGCATCCAGCATCTGCTGCGGATTGGCGATGCGCCCGCGCGCGACCGCCCGCCTCCCGGCCGCCAAGGCGGCGCGCCGCATGATGCCCGACGCCCAGACGTCGCTATAGACGCCACGCTCATCGCGCAAACGGTAAGTGAGCCGCGCTTCCGCCAGCAGCGCGTCGAACTCCTGGACATGTTTCTCCGGCACCTGGGCGCGGATCTCGGCGGTCTGCTCATCGACATCGGAGGCGACGGGTTCATCGGAAACGGCGCCGCGAATGGCGCGCAGCAGCGCATCCGGCAATTCGAGCGCGGTCGGCTCGGCAATGTCGAAACCGTCGATGAGACGGTTGCCGACGAGATCGAGATAGGCGGTGAGTGCCGCGCCCGCTTCGCCGCCCAGCGCCCGCAGGCGCTCCAGCACCTTGGCGGGATCGCGGTCGGTCTCGATGATCCTTGCCGCCGAGGCGTCATGGGCGAAGGCCTGCTTCAGGCGCGCCATTTCCTCCGAGCCGCCGGACGAGACTTCCGCCGAGCCGCGCATCAGCCCCAGGAGCTCGGCATGCGGCAGGCCGGTCCATTCCGCGGCATGAGCGAGGAAATCCCCGGTCGGCAGCACCGCGGCGGCGGTGAAGCGCATATGCTGCGCGATCATCGCCGCATGATGGTCGCGGCAGCGCGTCAGATACTGGGCCAATTCCTCAGCCTCCAGCGCGTCGGCATCGACGGATTGCAATTTGCGGTGCGTGGCGAGCGAGGATGGCTTGTGCTTCTCGTCCCAGTCCTTGAGCTGCTCGCGCCACAGCTTTTTCGCATAGACTTCACTGGCGCGCTTGAAGCGTTCCGGGATATCGGCCTCGGGCGCCGGGATCCTGTTGTTGTAGCCGAAGCCGTTCACATAGGCGACCTGGATGCCGTCGATCAGCATGCCATAGAAGCGGGCGAAATCGCCGGTGCCTTTCCTGAAGGCGGGCGGATGCATCTCCTGCCAGTAATGCGTCATCGGGCGCGGGAAATGCACAGGGTCCTGTTCCCAGGTTCCTGGTCCCGGCGGCTCGAAGGTAAGCTTGGTCTCAGAGCTTGAACCGGCCATCGATGTTCCTCCCTGCGGACGCTGGAGGGAGTCGTACCAGCCTTCCCGGTTATTGACCTAGCGGAAAAATATAGGGCGGGAGTCGGGCGGCCTGCAGTCCGGTGTCACCTATTTCTGGCTTGTATTATTCCCATTCCGCCAGGCGCGCTCGAAGGGCAGGCGCCAGGCATGCGGCGCGATGAGCTGGTGGATCGATTTCGGTCCCCACGAGCCCGGCTGGTAGAGACTGACCGGCGGCGGATTGTCGAGCAACGGCGCCGAGACCTCCCACAGGCGCTCGATGCCTTCGGCGGTGGTGAAGAGAGTGTGGTCGCCACGCATGGCATCGAGGATGAGCCGCTCATAGGCCTCGAGCACGTCGCCGATCCAGCCCGTCTCGTTCATGGCGAACTGCATGCTGAGCTTGTCGAGCCGCATGCCGGGCCCCGGCCTTTTGCCATAGAAGGAGAGCGAAACCTTGGAAGCATCGGCGAGATCGAAAGTGAGATGATCGGGACCTTGCGCGCTCACCCCCGATCCCGCCGGAAACATGCTCTTGGGCGGCTCGCGGAACGCGATGGAGATGATGCGCTGTCCCTCCGCCAGGCGCTTGCCGGTGCGCAGGAAGAACGGCACGCCGGCCCAGCGCCAGTTGTCGATCTCGCATTTGAGCGCGATGAAGGTCTCGGTATCGGATTCGGCGTCCACCCCCTCCTCCGCCCGGTAGCCGACGAACTGCCCGCGCACGACATTCTTAGGCTCGATCGGCATCATCGAGCGGAAGACCTTGTTCTTCTCCTCGCTGATCGGCTGGGGCTCGAGCGCCGTCGGCGCCTCCATCGCCATGAAGCCAAGGATCTGGAACAGATGCGTCACCACCATGTCGCGATAGGCGCCGACTGTTTCATAGAAGCCGGCGCGCCTGCCGAGATCGAGCGTCTCCGGCACGTCGATCTGCACATGGTCGATGAAATTGCGGTTCCAGATCGGCTCGAACAGGCCATTGGCGAAGCGGAAGGCGAGGATGTTCTGTGCCGCCTCCTTGCCGAGAAAATGGTCGATGCGGAAAATCTGCGCCTCGGCGAAGACCTCGTGCAATTTGGCATTGAGCGCCACGGCGCTGGCGAGATCGGTGCCGAAGGGCTTTTCCATGATGATGCGGCTGTTCTCGACGAGCCCGGCTTCCGCGAGCATCTTGACCGCGGCCAGTGCCGCATTGGGCGGCACGCTCAGATAATGGATGCGCCGGCTGTCGCCGCCGAGCGACTTCTCCGCCGCCTCGACCGACGTTTTGAGCGCCGCCGCCCCGGCCGAGATCGGCACATAGCTCAAGGTCTCGGCGAAGCTTGCCCAGTCCGCCTCGTTCACCGGACGGGTGGAGAACTGGTCAAGCGCCTCGCGCGCCAGCTTGCGGAAGCCGTCACTGTCGAGATTTTCGAGCGCCAGGCCGATAATGCGGCAGGCGGTGATGAAGCCCGCGCTGCACAGATGAAAAAGCCCCGGCAGCAGCTTGCGCCGCGACAGGTCGCCAGTCGCCCCCACCAGGATGAGGACTTGCGGAGTCTTGGGCCCCATCCGGGATGCGTCTTTTACCATAGGATCCCCGTCGTCTCGATCATGCCGATGTTGCGACGAAGTTCGTGCCAGCTTCGTGACGGGAAGTCCAGCTGCGGGTCACAGAGGCCGGAACATCGGCAACAGCAGTGTGATCCGTGCGCCGCCGCTTGCGGCGTCGCCAATCCCGAGGGTCCCGCCATGCGCTTCGACAAGGTTGCGGACGATGGCGAGGCCGAGGCCGGCGCCGCCCGTTTGCCGGTTGCGCGAGGTCTCAAGACGGACAAACGGCTCGAGCAGGAATTCGCGCAGATCGGGCGGAATGCCCGTGCCTTCGTCATCGACCGTCAAAACCAGCGACTGCGAATCGATCGCGATGCCCAGATGCGCCGCATGGCCGTATTTCAGGGCGTTGTCGACGAGGTTTGAGACAATGCGCCGGAGCGCGAGGCGATCGCCGAGAATGGTCGCGCCGGCGGCGCCCGGAGCGACCTGAAGCTCGACCGGCGCCCCCGCCGCTCGTCTGTCCTCGACCTCGATGCGGACGACGTCGTCGAGCTCCACAAGCTCCTGGGCAAGCTCTCCGGCGCCGGCGCGGCTGGCGAGCAGGGCATCGTCCAGGAGTCGGATCATGTCGGAGATATCGTTGATCGCACGATCGCGCTCCGCGCCCTCCGGGATGCGGTCGACGCGCAGACGCAATCGCGTCGCGAAGGTGCGGACATCGTGCGAGATTCCACCGAGCATCGCCATGCGGGCGCGCAGCAACTGCGCGAGGCGGGCCTGCAGCCGGTTGAAGGCGGCAATGAGCGCCTGGATTTCAGGCGCGCTGGCCCGCGCCTGGGGCAAGATCACCGGCGTGCCGGCGAGATCCATCCGATCGACGGCAGCGGAAAGCCGGGCAAGCGGTCGCGTTTCACGATGCATGATGACGAGGGCGAGAAAGGCGATCAGTGTCCCGAACAGGCCTGCGCCGAACCCCACCGGCAGGCCGAGCCGGGAGACCGGCAGTGGACTGCGCGTATTGATGAAGAGGGTTTCGCCGGTCCTCAGCGCAATGCGGAATTCGAGTGCGTTCGTGGTGATCGCGAAGAGCCGGGGGAAACGCCGCTCGGCCGGCACCGCAAACACGATGGCGAGCGGGCGACCCTCCAGGGCAGCCGCGTAGGCCTGCAGCAGTGTCTCGTCGACTGGCCGACCTTCACTTGCTGCGCCATCGGGCGCCCTGTCCGCTTGCAACCTGGCATCGAAGACCCGGGAGGCGACTGCAGCAAGGGCAAGCGGTCTTTGCTCACGGGGAATGCGCTCGATCAATTCCACAAGTGCCGCGATCTGTCGTGGCGATGGACGCGCGCTTTCCCCCTCCTGATCATATGAGCGGTAGACCAGCGCGATCGCCACGATCCAGGCCGTCGTCAGGGCAATGATCACGATCATCGCGATGCGGGCGGCAAGGCCCAGGCGCAGCATCACGGCACCGGCTTGACGGGAGCGGTGAACAGATAGCCGCCATTGCGAACAGTGCTGATCAAATTGGAGCCAGGGCTGGCAGCGTCGAGCTTCTTGCGCAAGCGCGAGACCAGCATGTCGACGGTGCGGTCGAAGGGATCGGCGGCGCGGCCACGCAGCCAGTCGAGAATCTGGTCGCGCGTCAGCACCCGGCGTGGCCGCTGCACGAAGCAGGCGAGCAGGTCGAATTCGGCGCTGGTGAAGCTCAGCACCCCGCCATTGTCGTCGGCCAGCTGGCGCGCATCGAGATCGATGACGAACCGGCCGAAGGCGAAGCGCCGCGAGGGCGTCGTGAAGGATTGCGCGCGCCCGCGCCGGAGCACGGCCCGGACGCGCGCCAGCAGCTCGCGCGGACCGAAGGGCTTCGCCAGATAGTCGTCCGCCCCCATCTCAAGGCCTACCACGCGATCGATCTCGTCGCTCTTGGCCGTCAGCATCAGGATCGGCAGAGCATCCCGGCTCCTGATCCTCCGGCAGATCGAAAGCCCGTCCTCGCCGGGCAGCATGAGGTCGAGGATGACGAGATCCGGCCGCATGCGGGCCAACACCTCGTCCATGGCCGCGGCATCCTTCGCCTCCTCGACGCCAAAGCCCTCCTTGCCCAGCAGCTCGGCGACGAGCCGGCGAATGTCGGAATCGTCCTCGACGATCAGGATGGTGGCCATCGGCAAGCCCATCCCCCGCTTTTCCGGTATCCGAAGGTGATGTGCAAGGACTTAAGCGAGCTTTTACAAACTGTTACATGCCCCTGACAGCCTGTTACAAAATACCATGCGCCGATCAAACCACGCTGACATCGCCACTGCAATCTCCCTGGCATGGACGGTTCGGGAAATGACCGCCAGTCGAAATCAAAGGAGATGAAAATGATGATGAAGCTATTCGCCGCGGCCGCCGTCGCCGCCACCCTGTCCATGGCGGCCGCCGATGCCAATGCCTGGACCCGTCACGGATCGGTGACGGGCTGGCGCGGCACCGCCACTGTCCAGGGCTCCGGAAGCTGCGCGGACGGTGTTTGCTCACGGCAGATCACGCGCACCGGCCCCTATGGCCGCAGCATGACCCGTCAGGGTTCGGTGAGCTGCGCCGACGGCGTGTGCACGGGAAGCCGCACGACCACCGGCCCGCGCGGCCGGACGATCCATCGCCAGGGCTCAATTTCACGCTGATCCCGGGCCTTGCCGGGCGGGATGCTTCCCCCACCCCGTCCGGCTCCTTCCGGCATGAGGTCAAAACGAGCAATGCCATGACGGACCAGCTCAACATCCTGACCAATCCCGCGATGCGCCTGACGATCCTTGCGGTCGCCGTGGGCTTCATGATCCTCGAATATCTTCTCAGCCGCCTTGCGCATCACGACCGGGAGACACACGACCTCGGCGAGAGCGCCGCATCCATCGGCGTGGCGCTCGGACAAAATGTCGTGCGGGCGCTCGAAGCCGGCATTGTCGCGATGCCTTTCGCTTTCGCCTACGGCCATCGGCTGTTCGAGATCGCTCCCTCCACCCCAGCCGCCATCGGCGCTCTCTTCCTCGCCACCGAATTCGTCTACTATTGGCACCATCGCGCCGCGCACCGCATTCGATGGATGTGGGCGACGCACTCGGTCCATCATTCGGCCACCAGGCTCAACCTCACCGCGGCGATCCGGCTCGGCTGGACCGGCAGCATCTCAGGCAATTTTCTGTTCTTCGTGCCGCTCGCCTGGATCGGCTTCCACCCTCTGGCCATCGTGGCGATGCTGGGCGTGAACCTGCTCTACCAGTTCTTCATCCATACGGAGCTCGCGCCTCGCCTGGGGCCGCTTGAATGGATATTGAACACACCGGCGCATCATCGCGTGCACCACGCCTCGAACCACTCCTGCCTCGACAAGAACTATGGCGGCATGCTGATCGTGTTCGACCGCCTGTTCGGCACTTTCGCCGAAGCGCCCCGGAATGAAAGGCTGCGTTACGGCCTCGTCGGCGGCAGGCCGACGCTCAACCCCATCCGCGTCGCGCTGGGCGAATGGGCCGCCCTGATCCGCGACGTCCGTAATGCGCCGTCGACGCGCATAAGGCTCCGCGCGCTCTTCGCGCCGCCAGGATCCGTCAAGATCGCCGGCAAGTCCGGCAGCAATTGTTCGCCATCAGCCTCAATCAAAGGAGAATGAACCATGAAGTCCACCTCACGCCGCCCTATCGCTTTTGCCGCCGTCACATTGCTTGCGCTCGCCATTGCCGGCTCCGGCGGCACGGCGGCGCAAACGCAGGTCACACCTGAGATGAAGGCCCAGGTAAAGGCGCTGGCACGCGCCTGTCGAGCGGATTTCCGCCGGCTTTGTCCGGGCGTCAAGCGGGGTGGCGGCCGTATTCTCGCTTGCCTGCAAGACCACAACAGCGAACTGTCGTCGCAATGCCGCGACGCCATGTCGAAGGCTTCCGAAACCGGCGCCCTGCCGCAGTGATGGCGGGCACACGAGCGTTCAGCCGATCTGCGGCGTCGACAGGAGCCACAGGCCGAACAGCGTGTAGCCCACCATCAGCAGGGCCACGGGGATTTCACTCCTCACAGCCTTCCAGCGATCATCCGTCTCGGCCAATGCGATCCGATGCGCCATCAGTGTCGCGATGATATGGCCGATGACGATGATCGCGGTCTGTACCCGATAGATCAGCACCACCCTGTCATGGCCGAGCCCCATGCCGGAGCCGGCATGCACGGTGCCATGCGGGATGAGCTCCCAGCCGAGGCCAAAGGGGTCGGCCAGCGCCAGGATGACGGAAGGAAAGCCGACGATCAGGCTCGGCAGGTAATGCGCCAGGTGATAGGCGATGGAGATCGGGACAAGCGAGAGCACGAAAAGGCCGAGCGCCTTGCGCCGCGAGGGGACGAGGCGGGTGCGAAAGGGTCCGAGCTCGATCGCCAGCGCATAGAGCGCGCCGAGCGCCAGGATGCTCAAGGCGAGGCCTGAGCTGTTCGCCCGGAGCACGGCGGAGCGTCCGGGAAATTCGAGCGGATTGATGCCGAGCCATCCCATCCAGGTGAAGCTTCGCGCCAGCCCATCGAAGGAGACCGAGGCCAGGGTCACGAGGATGAACAACACCCCGGTGAGACTGGTGAAGTCATCCTTGCTTCCAGGGCTGCCGAAGGTGAGCGCGACGCCGGCGCGATTTTCCCGCACCGTCATACGCCACTGCAAGGGGCTGAAGCTTCCGGCCATGGCGAAGAAGGCGGAAAACGCTTCTCCGTGCGAGAGCCAGCGCGGCCCGAAGAGGAGAAGGCCTGCGAAGGTGATGAGCCAATAGGCCGCGACCGCGATCGCCAGCTGGTACGGATCCTGCGGCACGACATAGATGAGCTCGAACCAGGCGAAGCCGAAGAACAGGATGATCGCGGGCCAGTAGCCCCAGCGCGCCGGATAGGTGAGCGGCGCCCGCCAGGGCAGGAGATCATGGAGCCCGATCCACGGATTGATCATTGACCAAAGATTGCCGGCGATGACGACGAGAAACGTGAAGCCCATCCACCACAAGGTCCATACCGT
Organism: Taklimakanibacter lacteus; assembly: GCA_003576695.1. Classification (GTDB taxonomy): domain Bacteria; phylum Pseudomonadota; class Alphaproteobacteria; order Rhizobiales; family Aestuariivirgaceae; genus Taklimakanibacter; species Taklimakanibacter lacteus. Next base: position 430,827 of record QOZQ01000001.1, on the reverse strand, counting down.
GAGCGGCAGAGGATTGACGAGCGGATCGGGCTTGCCGGCGAAACCCGCGGCGAGGAGAAAAGCGAGAAAGGCAAGGCTGAGCAGACTGATGGTCCGCAGGACCGGGCGCGGCACCTCATGCACGGGGGCAGCGACGCGCGCTTCTTCCCGCCGCTTGTGAAAGAGCGCCAGCACGCAGAACGAGACGAGCACCGCCAGCGCGCCGCCGATAATATAGAGCTCGGTCGGCAGGAGCAGGATTTCCGCCCCCTCGCCCGCATGCGCTGCGGCTTCGCGCGCGCCCGGCAGGCAGAAGGTGAAGACGGCGAGAGCGCGACGACCGGTCGCTTGCGTGAACAGCGCAATCACGTCACACCTCTTCTTGACCTGCGAATGAAACTATGTGTATACCAACAATCAACGAGATAACCAACATCGTCTCTAGGGAGGCGTCCATGAGTGCCCGCAAAACAGGCAACCCTGTTTCCTTGTCTCGCCGTCAAATTCTCGCCGGTGCCGGCGCCTTGTCCGGCCTCGCTCTGGCGGGCCAGTTTCCAAGATCAGCCTATGCCGCCGGTGATCCGCTCAAGATCGGCCTGCAGGCGCACCGCACCGGCATCGGCGCCGCCTATGGCTATTGGTATGAGCGCACCAGCGTCGCCGCCGTCAAGGTGATCAACGACATGGGCGGCATTGCCGGGCGTCCGGTCGAGCTCATCGTCGAGGATGATGCCACCGATGCCAAGCGCGCCGGCGAGGTGATGGAGAAATTCGCCACCCAGCATAATGTCGATTTCGTCTTCGGTCCGCTTTTCGGCCATGTCGTCGGCGCTTCCGCCGCGCGCGCCGCCGACCTGAAGATGCCGCTCTTCATCGTCAGCGAGGGCAGCGAGCTCGCCGACGGCCAGTTCAACCGCTATGTGTTCCAGACCGGCATCACCAATGTGCGCTCGCAGGTCAAGGCGATATCGCCCTTCGTCATCGGCAATGTCGGCAAGAAGGTCACGATGATCATCCCGGATTATATCTTCGGATATAATCACCGCGACTTCTTCACCGAGGCCGCCAAGGCTGAGGGCGGCGAGGTCAAGGCGGTCATCGCCATCCCGCCGACCGAGACCAGCTTCACCAAATATTTCTCGCAGATCCCGCCTGATACCGACGCCATCTATCATGTGATGGTGGGCCCGGGCGTGCTCACTTTCGTGCGCGAGCTCGGCGAGTTCTTCGGCACCAAGGGACCGAAGCTTTTCGGCTTCATCGACTCGCTCGAAGCGGTCGCCATCGCCTCGCCCGGCCTCGAATTCCTCGAAGGCTCGCATCTGTGGGAGGCCTTCCCGCGCTATCTCTCCGGCCTCGACACTGAAGGCGCCAAATTCTACCGCGACGCCGTCGGCCTCGACGAGAACGGCGCCAACAAGGACAACGCCAAGGAAGTCTCGACCAATTCGCACATGTTCGGCTGCTGGGAGACCCTGTTCTCGATCAAGCAGGCCGTCGAGGCGTCGGGCTACAAGGGGGCGTCCGACCGCAAGACTTTCATCGAGACCGTCGAGGCGATCACCTCCTTCGCCGAAGGCAAGGAGCATCCGCAGGGCGAGAAGAAATTCATCGGCAAGGCGCATCAGTGCTTCGGCCGGCAGTTCATCTCCCAGGTCGAAGGCGGCAAGCTGAAAGTGGTGCACACCACGTCCATCGAGGACGGACTCTACGAGCCGAAGGCGGATTACACGACGCAGGCCCTGTGATAGCCCACTTTCGTCATCCGGCGAAAGCCGGGCCCCCTGAAAAAGTGCAATCTGGGCGGCGCTGCTCGCTACGGCAAATTTAATGGGTCCCGGCTTTCGCCGGGATGACGGAAAAGGATCGGGGCGGATCGCGTGTCTAGAATCATGGTTCCGTTTCCACGATGATCACCGGCCCTGCCCTCCTCCTCGCCTTGATGGAAGGCGCGGTCGGCGCCGCTGTCCTGGCGCTGACAGCGCTCGGCCTGTCGCTCGTCTTTGGCGTCATGCGGGTGATCAACATCGCCCATGGCGAATTCGTCATGCTGGGCGCCATCATCGTCTGGTGGTGCTCGGCGGAGTTGCTGGGCGCCCATCCGGCCCTGGGCTTCCTGCTCGCCCTCGTGATGGCGCCGGTCGTCGTCGGCCTCATCGCCATGGCCGCCGACTGGCTGGTGCTGCGTCGCATCAACTACGATCCCGAGCGCACCATCGTCGCCACAATGGGCCTGCTCTATGTCATCCAGCAGAGCGTGCTGATGACCTATGGTCCGGATGCGCGGCCGATCGAGCCGCCCGTCTATTTCCGCATCCAGCTGCCCTGGTTCGGCTATTCCGGCTACAAGCTCATCGTCATCGCGCTGGCGCTGCTGCTGCTCGGCATCACCTGGCTGATCCTGTCGAAGAGCCGCATCGGCCTCTACATGCGCGCCACAAGGCTCGATGCCGAAACCGCCCAGGCCTTCGGCGTGCCGGTCAGGCGCGTCTATGCCTCGGTTTTCGCGCTGGGCGCCATGCTGGCCGCGGTCTCGGGCGTGCTGATCGCCCCCATCCAGCAGGCGCATTACCTCATGGGCGCCGATCCGCTGCTGCTCTCCTTCATCGTCGTCATTGTCGGGGGCTTGGGAAATCTGCGCGGCACCTTGCTGGCCGCGGCCCTTATCGGCATCGGCGAAGGCATGATCGCGGTCCTGTTCTCGCCCACTCTCGCCAAGATGATCGCGACACTTCTGGTGGCGCTCGTCCTCATCGCCAGACCGGGCGGCCTCATGCGCGAGAGCGCCCCATGAGACAGGCGGCGTTCAGATCTTACGCATTTCATATTGCCGTCATCGCGGCCCTCTTCCTCCTGCAATATGTGCTGCCCGCCTATCACATCGGCACCTTCACCCGCATCATGGTCTATGCGGTGCTGGCGATCGGCTACAATATCCTCTTCGGCTATACCGGCCTGATGAGCCTCGGCCATGCGATGTTCTTCGCCGCCGGCGCCTATGGCGCGGGCCTCTCCGTCTACTGGCTGGGCTTCGGCCCGATCGCGGCGCTGCTGGCGGGTGTGGCTTCCGCCTTCGTCGTCTCGCTGCTGGCGGGTATCGTGGTCCTCAGGGTGAGCGGCGTCGCCTTTCTCATCGTCACCTTGATGCTGGCGCAGGCGGCGTTCCTCGCCACCTTGTATTTCAACACCATCACGCTGGGCGACCAGGGCATCGTGCTGTCGCTGCGCCCGATCGAGATGGCCGGGCTTTCCTTCGCGCTCTCCGACCCGTCGGTGAAATATAATGTGGCGCTTGCCGCCTTCGCCTTCGCGCTCCTCTTCAGCCTCTGGCTCTTGCGCTCGCCCTTCGGCCGCATCCTGATCGCGGTGCGCGAGAACGAGGCGCGCACGAAGCTCCTCGGCTACAACACCTTTCTCTATCGCTTCTGGGCGCTGGTGATCTCGGGCACCCTGTCGGGGCTCTCGGGCGCCCTCTACTGCCTTCTCTTCGCCTATGTCGGCGCCTCCTTCGCCTCGCTGCAATATTCGACACTGCCGCTGCTCTACACCTTGCTCGGCGGCACCGGCGTGACGCTGGGCCCGCTCGCCGGCACGGCGATCATGTATTACCTCATCGACATATCGAGCAGCTTCACCTCGAGCTACATGATCATCGTAGGCGCAGCGCTGCTCGTCATCACGCTCTGGTTCCCGGAGGGCATCGGCGGCTGGGTGCGCCGCTTCCTCAGGAGGAAGCCCGCATGACGCTGCTCGAGACCAGGGGCCTGAGCCGGCGCTATGGCGGCGTGACGGCGGTGAACGATGTCTCCTTCCGCCTCGAGCAGGGCGAGATCCGCAGCATCATCGGCCCCAATGGCGCCGGCAAGACCACTTTCGTCAGCATGATCTGCGGCCGCATCCCGCCGAGCGGTGGCGCCGTCTTCTTCGAGGACCATGACATCACCAATATGAGTCCGTGGAAACGGGTGATGCGCGGCATCGTCTATACGTTCCAGATCACCAGCATCTATCCCAAGCTCACTCTGCGCGAGAATGTGGCGCTGGCTGTCCAGCGCCGGCTGACGGCGAAGCCCGGTCTTCATCTGTCGCTCTCCCCTGATGCCCTCGATGCCGCGATCGATGAGGCCCTGTCGGCGGTGGGCCTCAACAACGAGGCGGATCGCCTGGCGGGCGTGCTGCCCTATGGCCATCAACGCCTGCTCGAGCTCGCCATGGGCCTGGCGCTCAAGCCGTCTCTGCTGGTGCTGGACGAGCCGACGCAGGGCCTGGCGCCCGGCGACATCCAGCCCTTCTGCGATCTCATCCGCAGGACGGCAAAGACCTCGACCATCCTTTTCATCGAGCACAATCTCAAGGTCGTCCTCGACCTCGCCGACCGGATCACCGTCATGGACCGGGGCGCTATCCTCGCCGAAGGCACGCCCGCCGAGATCGAGAGGCACCCGGCGGTGCAGCAGGCCTATCTGGGGGACTGATGCTCGAGCTCACCCGCATATCGAGCGCCTATGGCGCGGTGGAGGTCCTGAAGGAGATCTCTTTCACCCTCGCCGCGGGCGAGATCCTGGGCGTCATGGGCCGCAACGGCGCCGGCAAGACGACGATACTTAAGACCATCATGGGCCTCATCCCGAAGCGGCGGGGATCGCTGAAGATCGCTGCTGAGGAGATTTCCCATCTGCCGCCGCATGCCGTCCCGGCGCGTGGCATCGCCTATGTCCCGCAGGGCCGCCGGTTGTTCAGCGAGCTGACCGTGGCCGAGAATCTGCGCATGGGATTGCTGGTCAATAACGCGCCGCAAAGCGATGCCGAGCCGGTGCTCGATCTCTTTCCCATATTGCGCGAGCGGTTGGCGCAGGCCGCCGGCACATTGTCGGGGGGCGAGCAGCAGATGCTGGCGGTGGCGCGGGCTTTATGCACCAAGCCGAAAGTGCTGCTGCTCGACGAGCCGAGCGAGGGCCTGTTCCCGGCGGTGACCCATCGCATCCTCGACACCGTGGCGCAATTGCGCCAGTCGGGCGTCGCCATCCTGCTGGTCGAGCAGCAGGTCAAATCCGCTCTGCGCATCTGCGATCGCATCCTGCTGATCGAGAACGGCGTCATCCAGCATGAGGCCAAAGCCAGCGAGCTCGCCGCCAATCCGGTGCCGCTCGAACGCTATATCGGCGTGCATCGCTGAAGCTCGTTACCCGTCAGAATCTCCCTCCCCGCATGGCGGGGAGGGTGGCGCGAAGCGTCGGGTGGGGTCACGCCGCCGCACTTATGCGAAGGGATTTTCTCCTTGCAGAAATGCCCAGATTGTATCGGCAGCGGCATCAGGATCGCTATTAACATCGGCATTCCATAAGCGCGCAACGCGATAGCCTTTGGCGCGGAAATGCGCATCTCGTTTTGCGTCATGTGCCGAACCATGGTCTTCACCATGCTGACTACCGTCGACTTCGACGATCAGCTTGTGCGTCTTGCAGACGAAATCCAGGACGTAACCGTCGATCGGCGCTTGCCTACGAAAGTGATAACCCTTGCTGCGCCATGTCCTCAATCTTACCCAGAGTTTCACTTCTTCTGGAGTCATGCGTTTTCGAAGCGAACGAGCGAAGGCGATACGGTCGTCCATGGATTGCTCCATCCTGACTGCGCGCGAACGTTACTAGGCTAGGTGCATAGGGGAAAGACCCCACCCCCGCCCTTCGGGCGTACCCTCCCCGCTCCGCGGTGAGGGAGAGGATACGATCGGGTCACCGCAGCTTCGTCAGCAGCGCCAGCAGCCGCGTCTGCTCCTCGGGCGTCAAAGGCGCCATCGTCACCTGGCTGATGGCGGCGGCGCGCGGCGTGAGCTTCCGGGTGAGCCGCCTGCCCTGCTCGGTCAGCCGCACCACGAGCCTTCGCGCATCGCCGGGATCGGGATTGGTCTCCACCAGCTGGCGCTTGCCGAGCCTCAGCACCACGCCCTTGATGGTCGCCGCATCCATGGAGGTGAGCCGGCCGAGCAGGTTCTGCGACGTGGGGCCGATCTCCTGGAGCTTGGACAGCGCCGCCCATTGCGTCGGCGTGACGCCCTCGCCGATCAGCTCGTCGAAGATCACCGCATGGCGCTGGCTTACTTGCCTCAGGATGAAGCCGACCTGGCTGTCGAGCACATAATCATCATCGTCCGGCTTGCGGCCATTGCCGCCCTGGCGCGATGGTGCCGGTTTGCGCGATGTCATCGTCGGGTTCTCTCAAGCAGGACAGCAGGTGCTTGCTCCTTCCCTATTGTTTGCCTACAAATATTCATTCTGACAAGAGGAGACGAACATGTCCCATGAGGCCGCCACCCCTGCCGCTGGTCCCCGGAAGACCGTCATCCGCAATATCGGCCTTGTCCTGTCGGGCGCTCTCGAGAATCCCATCCTCGATGCCGATACGATCGCGGCGGTCGACGGCAGGATCACGCAGATCGGCCGCGCCAGGGACATCGATGCCGAAGGAGCGACGGTGATCATCGATGCCAAGGGCTGCGCACTTGCGCCGGGGCTTATCGACAGCCATGTGCATCCGGTGGCGGGCGACTGGACGCCGCGCCAGAACCAGCTCGGCTGGATCGACAGCAATCTCAATGGCGGCATCACCACCATGATCTCGGCGGGCGAGGTGCACACGCCGGGCCGGCCGCGCGATGTGATCGGCCTCAAGGCGCTCGCCATCTCGGCGCAACGCCAGTTCGCCAATTTCAGGCCGTCCGGCGTCAAGGTCCATGCCGGGGCACCCTGCATCGAGCCCGAGATGACGGAGCAGGATTTCAAGGACCTGGCGGAAGCCGGCGTGAAGCTTCTGGGCGAAGTGGGGCTCGGCGGCGTCAAGGACGGCCCGACGGCGCGCCGCATGGTGGCCTGGGCGCGCAAATACGGCATCCAGAGCACCATCCATACCGGCGGCCCGTCCATTCCGGGCTCGGGCCTCATCGACAAGGATGTGGTGCTCGAAGCCGACACCGATGTGGTGGGCCATATCAATGGCGGCCACACGGCGCTGCCCGACACGCAGATCCGCTGCATCTGCGAGGGCTGCAAGCGCGGCCTCGAGATCGTGCACAATGGCAATGAGCGCGCCGCGCTTTATGCGCTGCGCGCCGCGACCGAGATGAAGCAGCTCGAGCGCGTGATCTTAGGCACCGATGCGCCGGCAGGCTCCGGCGTGCAGCCGCTCGGCATATTGCGCATGATCTCCATGCTGTCCGCTTTGGGCGACCTGCCGGCGGAACAGGCCATCTGCCTCGCCACCGGCAACACCGCGCGCATGCGCAAGCTCGACTGCGGATTGATCGAGACCGGCCGTGCGGCCGATTTCGTGCTGATGGATACCGCCCAGCATTCGGCCGGCGAGACCTTGCTCGACAGCATAAGGCTCGGCGACCTGCCCGGCATCGGCATGGTGATCATCGACGGCCTGGTGCGCTGCCAGCGCAGCCGCAACACGCCGCCGGCGAAACGGATTCCGACGATCGAGAAGGCGTGACCCCCAAAACCGTCATCCCGGCGAAAGCCGGGACCCATTAAATTCGCGCAACGCGATCAACGCCGATCGTGAGGTGAGATCGCAATGGATCCCGGCTTTCGCCGGGATGACGAACTGGGGTTGCGTGCGGGGGACTGCGCTCTACCGCAACCCGTCCTCGCCCTTGATCTCCGACGTCTTCAACCCGCCGACGCGCGGCAGCGGGCGTCCACCCGAGGTGACGGCAACCGCCACCATGATCTCATTGGCGCGCGGCGCGTCATTGACCCTGACTTCCATGCCGTCGAAATGGCTGCGCACATAGGCGGCATCCTTGTGGCCGAGCGGCACATCGAGCACGACCCCCATGGGGCCGCGCTTCTTCGATGACGGGATGAGCGCCGCACCTTTGCCCAGCACCTTGCGGAAAGGTGTGCCGAGCTTGGGATGGAGGATCGCTGCCGCATGCTCAAGCTCGCCATTCTCGCCGACAGCCGCCGCCTTGCCATAGCTCTCCACGCTGGCGCCCGGTATCCCCAATGCGGCGACAGCGCGCTCGGCCAGAAGGCCACCCAACTCCTCGCCGACATCGATGAGCAGGCTCAGGTCTTCCTGATACCTGCCGGCAAAGGGATTCTCGATCACCGCCACCGCGGCCGCGCGGCGTATGGGTGGTGTCACCGCCTTGCCCTGCTCGCTCAGCGTCTCATCCACGAAGGTGACGATTTTCCGAATCCTGGCTTTCATCTCAGTCCATCCTTTCCGGCAATATCCTTGGCCGCCAGCCCGCCGGCGCGGGCATGGACGCGCGCCCCCGTGGTCATCACCAGGATCAGCACCATCTCATTCGCGCGGGGTGCGTCCGGAAGACCAACCTCCATCGCATCGAAATGGCTGCGCACATAGGAGGCATTGATATGGGTGACGGGCACATCGATGCGCGTGCCGGGCCCGCCCACTTTCTTGGTCGAGGGCACGATCGCTTTCGCACCGCCCAGGAGCTCACGCATCGCATAGCCGCCCGGCTCATGCCACAGCGCACCATGCTCGAGCTCCCCGCCCTCGCCCACGATGGCGGCCTTGCCATAGCCTTCGACCACCCTGGCATCGCCGCCGAGCGCCGCGATGAGCCGGCGCGCCATGTCGAGCCCGAGCGGCTTCAGGTCGTCCATGAAAGGCTGGATTTCTTCGTGATATCTGCCGGCGAACGGATTGGCGATCACGGCGAGAGCCGAGGCGCGCCGCTGCGGCACGGCGGCGACCGGCCCGCCCTCATGGAAGATCTCTTCGACGGAGACGAGAAATTTCCTGATCTTCAGCTCATGCATATATAGCTATCCTTGCTGTTTCCCTGTTGCGCGCCCGGTAGTGGCCGACGGTTCGCGTCTCGCCCTGCAGGTGGAGGGCGGCTGCAATAACAAGGCCCTCTGCCACGAGGCGCTGCGCGGTCCGGCAGCCGCGCGTCAGCGCGCGATCGATCTCATCCTTCGACAAGGCGCCGACGCCGCGCGTCACTTCCCGCTCCTTGAGATCATTGTCGGGCTGGATATCGCAAGCCCGCGCGCGCGCGATGGCCGCATGGCCGGGCAGGTCGACATCATTGGCGATGATGGTCGCCGCCGCATCGGCATGGCTCGCTGTCTCGGCCAGGACGGTCACCGCATCGGCGATGCCGAGCGAGAAGCTGCGGCCGCGCCAGCCGCTGGTCGCGATGCCGCGCACGCCGTCCTCTTCCCCGATCTCCGCTGTGCCGAAGAGCGAGGGCTGGTCGGGCCGGTCGACGAGCCCGATGCGGAACGAGCTGCCTGGCGCCAGATGAAGCGCGATATCGCCGCCATTATTGACATAGGCGCGAGCCAAATGAGCAGCTTCCGTCATCGCCGCAAGGATCTCCTCGGCGACGCTGCCGGCCACCGCCGCCATCGGCGTGATGAAACGGCCTCGCGCGAAAGGAAGCGTCGCGCGCCACATAAGCTGCGCGGTAATTCCCTCCGGCCTCACCGACGTGGCCTGACGCAACAGGGAAAGCTCGGCGCACAATTCATCGAGGATCGTCGCAAAGCGCAACTCCGCCGCGCCATAAGCGGCACGAACAGCAGACGCGTCACCTTTCGCCTCGATCAACAGATCGATCGGACCGTCATGGAGATGCAACCTCTTTCCGTCGGCCAGGAGCTGCGCCTGATAGCGGGTCATGGTGCGTTGACCCGTTTCTTGCCCTTGGCCAGGGCGACTTCCGACAGAGGCCGCACATGATCCATATGCCCGCCGAGCAGGCGATAATCGTCGCGGCGCATGGTGAATTCGATGGGAGCGACGAGCGCCGGCGTCGGCACATAGCCGAAGGCATTGGCCGGCAACAGGGTCACATCGACCATGAAGGTGATGCCGCCGCCCGGCCACACATAGGTGGGAGCGCCGCCCGCGGTCACCCGCGTGAATGAATCCTTCACCGACTTGGTGAGGCGCACCGGATTTTCCGTGACCCCGGCGCGCAGCGACCCGCCGGCGCCGCCCATGAACAGCACCGTCGACAGGGCCGGCTCGCAATTCTCCTTGATGCGCTCGACCGAGGCCCGCATGCCGGCCGGCATCTCCTTCTCGACCGGCGCCAGCTCCGCGTCGAGCTCGAAATAGGCGCTGTGCTCGCCGGTCGTCGACACCATCAGCATGCGCAGGCCCGGCCACGCCTCCTTCGCGTCGAAAGGCTTCAATATCGCGAGCGGATCGCTGAGATCGGTGCCGCCCCAGCCGGTGCCGGGCTCGGCCACCTTGAAATAGCGCCCGGGCGTCGAACGATGGCCCTTGATCTTGATGCCGGTGTCGCGCACGCCGAGGAATTTTCCGGCCTGGTGCTCGGACAGCACGCCGGTGATGTGGTCATCGACCACCACCACCTCATCGATCTGCCCGAACCACTGGCGCGCGAACATGCCGATGGTGGCCGAGCCGCAGCCGACCCGCATCCGCTCTTCCGGTGTGCCGTTGATGATCGGCGGCTTGCCGGCCTCGACGATGAGAGTGACGCCGCCATCGACCGTCATCTCGACTGGCTTGCCGTTGCACAGCGACAGCAGCGCATCGCAGGTGACGCGGCCTTCCTTCTTCGAGCCGCCGGTCAGATGGCGAACCCCGCCGAGCGCCAGCATCTGCGAGCCATATTCGGCCGTCGTGACATGGCCCACCTGCTCGCCATTGACGCGCACCGCCGCGGTCTCAGGCCCCAGATGCCGGTCGGTGTCGATCTTCACCTTGACGCCGCAATAGCTGAAGATGCCCTCGGTGACGACCGTCACCATGTCGACGCCATTGACCTCGGAGGAGACGATGAAAGGCGCCGGCTTATAGTCGGGATAGGTGGTGCCGGCGCCGATCGCGGTCACGAAAGTATTGGCGCTTTCGACGATGCGGCCGTCCCAGTCCTTCTCGCGCCCGAGGAAGGAGATGACCTGGCCGCCGCCCTTGATCGTCTTGTCGAGCAGCACATGCGGATCGACCCGCACCAACTGCCCCTCGATATTGGCATAGCGGTCGCAGGCGCCGGTATTGCCGGGCTTGATGTAGCACAGCACCGGACAGGCATCGCAGCGGATCTTGTCGGCTTGAGGCGTGATCGGGAGAGCTGCCTCTGACATGGTCAAGTCTCCTTTGCGCTGAGCAAGGCGGCGCGGATGCGGTCGGGTGTGGCGGGCACGCGCCTGATGCGCATGCCCGTCGCGTGATGGATGGCATTGAGGATGGCGGGCGCCGTCGGGATGAGGGCTTGCTCTCCCACACCCTTGGCGCCGAAGGGCCCGACCGGTGACTGGTCCTCGATCAGGATCGTCTCGACCAGCGGCATGTCGCCGATCGTCGGGATCAGATAGTCATGCAGGTTTTCGCCGCGGCCCGGATGGAATTCCTCCATCAGCGCCATGCCGAGCCCTTGCGCGATGCCGCCTTCGATCTGGCCTTCGATCAGCGTCGGGTTGATGGCGCGCCCGACATCATGCGCCGCTGTGATCTTGCGTATCTTCACCTTGCCGAGCTCGACATCGATCTCGATCTCGGCCAGATGCGCGCCGAAGCCATAGGCGGCATAGGGCTCGCCCTGGCCGTTCTCGTCGAGCGGCGTGGTCGGCGGGTTGAAGGTCTCTTCGCTCTTGAGCACATAGCCGAAGCCGTCGCGCGCGAGGCCGGTGAGCTCGATCCGGTGCGTCATGACGCCGTCATCGATGATCGCTTTTCCGTCCTCGAGCGTGAAGGAGGCGCCCTCGCCCGCATTGGCGAGCCGCAGGATCGAGGCTTTGAGGGCCTGGCCCGCAAGCTCCGCCGCCTTGCCGGTGACGAAGGTCTGGCGCGACGCCGAGGTCTTGCCGCAATCGGGCGTCAGCGCCGTATCGGCCGAGACGCGGTCGATGATGCCGATCGGCACGCCGAGCGCATCGGCGAAGATCTGCGTGATGACGGTGTTGGAGCCCTGGCCGATATCGACGGCACCCTGATGCAGCGCGATGCGCCCGTCGGGCTTGAGCCCGGCGCGGATCGTCGACGGATTGGGCAGTGAAGTGTTGCCGCAGCCATACCACATGCCGGCAATGCCGACGCCGCGGCGCAGATGCGCTGCCTTCGCATTGTGATCATCTGCGTCCTTCAGAGCGCGGGCCCAGTGTGGCCGCAGCACCTCGAGACAGGCGCGGATGCCCACTCCCTCGCCCAGTATTTGTCCCGTCACCGTCGGCTGGCTTGCATCGAGCGCATTCAGGATGCGGAATTCGAGCCGGTCCATGCCGATACGTTCCGCCAGCTCGTCATAAAGCTGCTCCTGGGCGATCGCCGTCTGCGGCACGCCGAAGCCGCGGAAGGCGCCGGCGGGCACGACATGCGTGTGGATGGCGCGCGCCAGCGCCCGGTAATGCGGCACGAAATAAGGACCCGACGCATGGACCGGCACGCGATTGGCGACCGTCGGGCCGAAGGAGGCATAGGCGCCGGTATTGAAATCGCCGGTGAAGTCGAGGCCCACGAGCTTGCCCTCGCGGGTGACGCCGGCCCGCGCGCGGATACGGGCCGGATGCCGCTTGGTCGTGGTCATGATCGACTCGCTGCGGCTATAGACCATGCGCACCGGCTGATCGAGATGGAAGGCGGCGATTGCCACGAAAGGCTGCAGCGACAGATCGAGCTTGGAGCCGAAGCCACCGCCCACTGCCGTCGGCACGATACGCACCTGTTCGGGCGCGAGGCCCAGGATCTTCACCAGGTCGTCGCGGTTCATATAGGGCGCCTGGGTCGAGGTATGGATCTCGACCGTGTCGCCGACGCGCCGTGCCCAGGCGGCCTCGGGCTCGATATAAGCGTGCTCGACAAAGCCGGTTTCGAATTCGCCCTCGACGACGACGGCGGCCGAGGCAAGCGCTCTGTCGACATCACCACTGACCACGCGCCCGCTGGTGAGCAGATTGTCCGGCCGCTCCTTATGTATGAGCATGCCCTGCTGCGCCTCATCCATCGTCAGCAAGGGCGTCAGCTCGTTCCATGTCACCGGGAAGGTGCCGAGATCGAGGCTCTCGATCGCCGCAGGCTCACCCACCACCAGCGCCACCGCCTCGCCCTTGAAGCGGGTTTCATCGATCGCGAAGACCGGCTGGTCGGCGAAAGGCTCGATGACGCCATGCCGGTTGACGCTGGGAATGTCGGCCGCCGTCAGCACACGCAATATGCCGGGATGCGCGCCGATCCAGCCATCGATATTGCCCAGCGTAAAACGCGCATGGTGATGCGGCGAGCGTATGGCGCGCGCCAGCAAGGCATCAGCAGGCGTGGCATCGGCGCCGAAGATCTCGCTGCCGTCAACCTTTCGCACGCCATCGAGCCGCGCGATGCGGGCACCCACCGCGGCGCCGATCTTCGGGCTCACATAGATGGACTCGACCCCTTCGGCCGCAGCGAGCACCGCCGAGATGATCTTGCGATAACCGGTGCAGCGGCACAGCACGCCGCCCAGCGCATCCATGACCTGCTGCTCGGAGGGCTTGCGCGTCTCTTCGAGCAAGGCCGCGGCCGAGACCAGCATGCCCGGCGTGCAGATGCCGCATTGCGCCGCCCCTTGCGCGAGGAATGACTGTTTGAGGCTTTCGCCGGCCCGCGTGCAGCTGGCCAGGCCTTCGATGGTGACGACGGAGGCGCCTTCCACCTGCTGCACGCTGGTGAGGCAGGCGCAGGCCGGCGCACCATCGATCAGCACCGTGCAGGCGCCGCAATCGCCGGCATCGCAGCCGACTTTGGTTCCCCACAGCGCAAGCTTCTCGCGCACCACCTTGCTCAGGCGCTCGGCCGGGGCGCTGGTGACCGAAACCGTCTTGCCGTTCAGCGAGAATTCGAGCTCGGCATGGCCCTGGGCGATGATCTCATGGCGCGTCATGCCGAGGCTCCCTTGGCGCATTCGCCTATCACGCGCCGCACCAGCAAGAGGGCCGCGTCGCGCCGGTAGGTTCCGGTGGCGCGCACATCATCGATGGGCGAGAGATCTGCGAGATGGCGGGCTTCGGCACTGCGGCCAAGCTCCGCCGCCACAGGCTTGCCAAGCAGATCGGCTTCCAGCGCGCGCAGGCGCTGCGCCACGGCCGAGCAGGCGCCGACCGCGATCTTCGCATCGGCAACGCTTCCATCATCGCCGCGCACCAGATTGACCGCCACCATGGCGATGGAGATCACGAGATAATGACGGGCGCCGAGCTTGGCAAAGGTGGAGGAGGCCCTGCCCCGGGCGCGCTGCTGCGGCACGATGATGGCGGTGAGGATCTCGTCGGACTTCAACGCGGTGCGCCGGTTGCCCAGGATGAAGTCGCTGAGCGCAAGCCTGCGCATGGCCTCCGCCGAGGCGAGTTCGACCTCGGCCTCGAGCGCCAGCAAGGGCGGTACCCCGTCCGCGGCAGGGGATGCATTGCACAGATTGCCGCCGATCGTGGCGCGGTTCTGGATCTGGATCGACCCCACTTCCCGGCCCGCCGCCTTGAGGGCGTCGAAGGCCGGCGGCAGCGGGCTCGCGATGAGCTTCGTCCAGCTGGTGCAGGCGCCGATGCGGATTTCCTGCGGACCGACGCTGATCCCGTCGAGCCCGGCAATCCGGGTGAGATCGATGATCGTGCCCTGGGGCTGCGCCGTCCCCAGCGCCGGGTAGAAATCGGTGCCGCCGCACAGGATCTTGCTGCCGGCCTTGGCCCGCAGCTTTGTGGCTTCCGCTAGGTTGGTGGGTCTGATATAGGCGTTCATCCGCCGGCGGTCCGAGTTGCCACGCTATTTCGTATGTATACATATGACAATGGCATTGGGCAAGCGCAGGACCCAGCCCCGCCACCGAGAAATTCGTTGACATACGGCATTTCTCCACTATCATTTGTATACAAACGATATCGGATCGCTTTATCCATGAGCAATTTCGTCGAAGAGACGGTCCTCAGCGTTCATCATTGGACCGATCGCCTGTTCAGCTTCCGCACCAGCCGGCAGCCCGGCTTCCGCTTCCGCAACGGCCAGTTCACCATGGTGGGCCTGAATGAGGGCAAGAAGCCGCTGGTCCGCGCCTACAGCATGGCGAGCCCCAATTACGAGGACTATCTCGAATTCTTCAGCATCAAGGTTCCGGGCGGGCCGCTGACCTCCAAGCTCCAACACATCAAGGACGGCGATCAGGTGGTCATCGGCCAGAAGCCGACCGGCACGCTCGTCCTCGACAATCTCCTTCCGGCCAAGAATCTCTATCTTCTCGGCACCGGCACCGGACTTGCCCCCTTCCTCAGCCTCATCCGCGATCTCGAGACCTATGAGCGTTTCGAGCGCGTGATCCTGATGCATGGCTGCCGCTTCGTCACCGATCTTGCCTATGCCGACTATCTGACTAATGTGCTGCCGAACGACGAGATCTTCGGCGAGCTGGTGCGCGAGAAGCTGGTCTATTTCCCGACCGTGACGCGCGAGGCCTTCCGCCATGTCGGGCGCATCACCCATCATCTGCAGCAGCCATCCTTCTTCGACGATGTCGGCGTGCCGCCCCTCTCCCCCGAAAACGACCGCATCATGCTGTGCGGCAGCCCGCAGATGATCCAGGATCTCAGAACCCTGATCGAAGGCCTGGGCTTCGAGGAAGGCAATCACGGCGAGCCCGGGCATTTCCTGGTCGAGAAGGCCTTCGTCCAGCGCTAGAACCGCCATCTGTACGACAGTGGCTGCGCCTTCCACGAGAGTCCACGCTCTCGTGTTCGGTCATTCGACCATGACCAAAATCACTCGATTGCAGCTAGACTCTTACGTTAAGGCATGCAACCATTATTGGGAGCTGTAGGGTGAATTCTTAAACCCGTGGAGGATTCTTGCTTGCACGAGAGGCAAAGCGGCCCCTCAAACATGGGCGCAGCACATACGTCCTCGACGACAGATATGTGTTCGACATTGGCGGCGCCCGCGCCGACATCGATATTTTGGATGCCGACCCGACATCGGGCTACCCGTTTCGTTTCACCAGGGCTCTCACCGAAGGCGCCAACCAACCGTCCATAAGAGTCTTGACGGAACTGGGAAAGGCGATGACTAGCGATGCCCTCAATGTCGGCGACAGCACGATACCAGCGGGCTACTCATATTTGGGCCAATTCATCGCGCATGAGACAACGCACAACGAGACGGCTTACAAAGAGTACCGCAATGTAAAGGATATGAAGCAGGCCGCTTCTCCAAGGCTGGATTTGGACAGCATATATGGCAAATTGGATTTCCGTAGTTTCAATACTCCTCCGTTTCACTTGCCGATGGGTTACACCACACCGTCGTCCCATATACCTCCTTTGAAATGCAGGTCCTTTCCCCGAGATCTTCCGCGCGATGAGAACGGAAAGACGACCATTGCCGACACGCGCAACGACGGAAATGTCACCGTCGCGCAAATGCATATTGCGTTGATGCGATTCCACAACGCCATTGCGACCCTGCTGCACGAATCTCGTCAGCGTCATACGATGGACGATGTTGTGGAGATGACGGTGCAGCACTTCCAATCTGTGGTGCTGCACGACTTCCTGCCGAGGATTACCGATCCGGATGTCTACGCGGATATTCGCGACAATGGGTCGGTGTGGTTTCCGAACGTCCTCA
Source organism: Taklimakanibacter lacteus (assembly GCA_003576695.1). Taxonomy (GTDB): domain Bacteria; phylum Pseudomonadota; class Alphaproteobacteria; order Rhizobiales; family Aestuariivirgaceae; genus Taklimakanibacter; species Taklimakanibacter lacteus. The sequence goes on along the minus strand of QOZQ01000001.1, from coordinate 414,246 downwards.
AGGACCGGACCGATCCCCTCCCGATGCCGATTGAATTTGCGATGGCGGCATTTCGCTTCGGCCACAGCATGATCAGACCATCCTACGGACACTGGAATCCGTATGTATCTCCTGACATCTCAGACATGTTTGATCTGACGAATGAGAACGGCAGCCTGAAGTCCCCACTCCCATCGGAATGGATAATTAACTGGAGGAAATTCTTTCCTCCCCCATTCCTGGGAGGCGCCTCGCTCGCGGGGCTGATCTACTCGCGCCCGATTGATACCCGCATAGCAATTCCGCTCGGTACGCTGCCGGATCGGGTATTGGCCTCTCCTGATCCCTCAAACAATCTCGCCGTGCGAACCTTGCTCTTCGGGCAAGCGCTTGGATTGCCAAGTGGGCAGGCGGCCGCCGCGGAACTCAATGTGTTGCTGAGGTGTGCAGGAAGGGCAGAGATCAACATACTGAGCGAGAAACAGGTTCTCGCGGATGAGAATAGCGCCATCCTGGGCCAGGAAAAGCTGGCTATAGAGACCCCCCTTTGGTTTTACATTCTGAAGGAAGCAAAAATTCAGCAGTCCGGGAACGCTCTGGGCCAGCTTGGTAGTCGGATTGTCATCGAGGTTCTGCGCGCACTCATAGAGCGGTGCCAAAATTCCATACTCGATCCAAAACGACCCTGGTCGCCAACACTTCCTCGTTCCCAGGACGAGCACTTCACGATGATTGACCTTCTGAATTTCTCGGGAGGACTCAACGTCTACGAAGAATTGGGGCCATGCCCCGAGCCATAACTGGAGGAGAAACTTATGGGCAGTCTCAGAATTCTGATGGGCAACAGCTCCGGAGCGCTTGATGTCAACGGCTACATCGAATTGGCCGAAGATTTGAAGAATCTCACCCCCAAAGAATATAAAGCTCTGGGACGTGTCAATCCCGCCATACGTTTCCTTAAAACCGGAACTCCAGCCAAGACCGGCGGAACCAGAAACCGGTTGGTATATGATGAGGATGGAGTTGAGATTGATCCAAGTACTCATCATATCGTGTTTACGTCTGACGAGAGCTTCGATGATGTCGATCGCCCAATAACTCGAATATCGATCCCGGAGGAGATGCCGAACAATTTTGGGTACCTTGGGGCCTTTATCACCGAGATCAACAACCTGAGTGGTGATCCGCCAAAGCAAAGGAAGTTTGTCTTTGGCATGACGCTCATCACGAAGTGTCGTTGACCCCGATCGGAGGGTGGTATTCAAAAACGAAGGCCACGTGGACATCCTGTTGCCAGGATAAATCTAGACGAGTAGCGGGACGTCATTGAGCGCATCTTCGCCGAACGAAGAACCCGGTGGATAAATACGCTTGCGGCCAAACCGGGGCTTCCCCAGGCACAGATCAGGAGACAGCACCCTGACAGAGGGTACCGACAGCTCTGGGCGTGTCTGGTCGATCCAATAGACGGATATGCCTGCCCTCTCGCAAGCGTTCAGGCAGGCGTCGAGATCAAGATTACCATCCTGGTGCGTTGACTTCAGCTCTTCGCCAACCAGGCTCAGGGGCTGGGTCGCCATCGTGACGCGCTCGCACCAGAGATCCCAGGCTTGCGAGCTGCCGGGGGCGGACCTCGCTATATCGAGCGACACTTCCATCTGCAGGACTTCGATCACTGCGGATCGGGCTGCTGCGCATGCATTGCCTGAAGCGGCCGATCCGGTGGCGATATCCGTCCCATCGGGCTCACAGGTGACAGCGACGAAGGCCGGCACGGCGATATCGCTTGTTATCTCGATCAGGTGACAGCGCCGCGATCGATCGCGCAAATAGGAGCCCAGCTGATCCGGCAGACCGCAAGATGTCAGGTCGACGGTCTTGCCGGGCACACGGCCATACCACCAGCGTGCGACGGCGTCCCTTTCAATCAGCTCAAGAAGTCCCGAGCATTTGGCGGACTCCAGCGTTTCCCCGCTGGCGCAGCCATTGCTGTCGGCGATCGCGACCGCTTCCTCGTCTCCGCGCTCTCGCCTGCCGATGAGAACGGTATCGGCCGGCACAAACTTGCTTGCGGCACCATAAGCGTCCTCGACCTTGAGCCAGTCGATCACGGCCTCCGGATCCGGCCGTCTCGGACGCCAATCGAACCAGCCATACTGCCGGTTCCAAGGATCGCGCTCCGCATATTGCGACGCACTCAAGCCGATCAGGTCTTCGGCCGGGATCGCCTCGCCCCTGAGCTCATGGCGGGACGCTCCGACGATCGGCTCATCTCCCCAGGCGCAGCTGCTGGCAAGCTCGATCAGTTCGCCGAAACAGCTTAGCCGGCACTGAGCGCGCGTTAACCCTCTCCCATTGGCGGCCCGACCGCGCATCGGCGTCGCCGCCATCGGAAAATTGGGAAATTCCCGCGCCAGCCTGCCGGTCGGGATGGCAATTGAAAAGAACGCCGGGCAGCCGTCGGGCGCTATCTCCAGCGGCTCGAAGCACTGCCACAGCCTTTGCCCGCCTGTCTCGTCCAATATACCCTCTGGAGCGGTTCCCCGAACCTCTGATATTATCGGGGAGCAGCGCGCGCACAAGGAGTTGCCGTCGATTGGGCGTCCGACCGAGAAAGACAGCGCTCAAGGCCATCCTGATCGCGGACATGGTGGACTACAGCCGCCGCGTGAGCGAGCGCGAGGCCTCCACGCTGGATTTCGTCGCCAGATGCTTCACGCTCTTTCGCGAGCACTGCGCCGGATTTGATGCCTCGGTCATCAAGACCATGGGCGACGGCATCATGCTCGAATTCGCCTCCGCGTCGGAGGCCATCCAGTATGGCCTTGAGATGCAGGGCGCGATTGACCGCCTGCAAGGCGAAGCCCCCCGCAAGGCACAATTCCGCATCGGCGTGCATGCCGGCGAGGTCGAGTCGGTCGATTCCGACATATACGGCCATGCCGTGAACGTGGCTTCCCGCGTGGTCGGCTTTGCCAGGCCGGGAGGCATCTGTGTCTCCCATGACGTCTACCAGCAGGCGCGGCATCATCCGTCCTTCGTCTTCGCCTCGGCAGGCCCCACGCGTCTCAAGAACATTCCCGAGCCGATGACCCTTTACCACGTCACTTCGGGTGGCACGGCGAAGGAGACCGAGGCCACGCGTTACATGGTCCGGACCATCGGATCGGTTTCGATCACCGATGAAGCAGGCCACAAGGCCGATTTGCGCTCGGAGCATGTCCGGGCCCTGCTCGGCTACCTGGCCCTGAGCCCCGGCCATGGCGACTATAAGGAGCGCCTGGCGGCCCTGCTGTGGTCCGAGCGCGAGGCCCAGGCGGCGCGGCGGGCCTTGGCTCAGTGCCTGCGCTCGACCGCCGATGCCTTCCGCAGCCTGCCGAGCTCGCCTTTGCTTCAGGAAGACGGCCAACTGGCGCTCGATGAGAGAAATGTGGCCGTCGATCTCGATGACATTTCCGAGAAGATCGAACTTGGCGTCATCGACAAGCTGCTGGTTGAGCGGCCCGACTGGCCGGAAGCACTCCTGCGCGGCACCGACACGCTGGGCCCCCTCTACCGTTCCTGGCTCCAGGTCACGCGACACAACTGGCGCACCAAGATCGCGGACGCGCTTGAGGTGTGCCTGGGCCGCTTTGAGCCGGACGACACGGCCTTGCGGCGAGCCGCCACGGCGCTGCTTGCCCTCGAGCCCGGTCACGAGATCGCGGTTCAGAAGCTGATCTCGCACTATGCCCATCATCACAACGTCGCCATGGCTGTGAAGACCTTCAAGGAGTTCTCGGCCTATATAAGCGCGCAGTTTCAGATCTCTCCCAGCCAGGCGACGGCCACCCTGATCAGGAACATAACCGAGGGCCGATGGGAGAAGGCGAGCGACACGGCTCCGGCGCCGAAAGCCAAGAACCTGGCGCCGACTCTGGAAGTCGGCCGCATAGACGTCTCCGCCCTGGCGCAAAAGGACATTCATCTGGCCGCGGGATTCCGAAACGAATTGGTGGCGAACCTTGCCCGCTTCAGGGAATGGATCGTCCAGGAAGCCTCGGCGGAGGCGCCTGCCGCGAAGGGCAGCCGGGCCGACTATCAACTCGTGATGTCCTGCTTGCAGACCAAGAGCGGGCTTGCCTTGCAGCTGACGCTTCTCGAAGGCGGCAGCCAGCATATCGTATGGAGCGAGACGGTCGACATTGCCATCGAGACCTGGTTCGACGCGCTTCGGCTCGTTATCCGGCAGGTCGCCGCTCGCCTGCACATCTATCTCTCCTCGGACCGGCTGTCGCGGATCGTGGACAGCGACCACACGGCGCTGAAAAACTACGACGCCTGGCTGCGCGGCGAACACCTTCTGTCGCTGTGGACTCCGGACGCCGAGGATGAAGCCGCCCGGATCTTTCGCCGCATCGTGGAGGACGATCCCAAATTTGCGCCGGCGCTGGCGAGCCTCGCCTCGATCTTCAATGTTCGCCATCTGATAAAGCCCGGCCTGGCGCCCGACGCGCAGCAGGATCGTCAGGCGCTTCAGCTCGCCAGGCAGGCGGCCGAGCTTGACCCGCTCGATGCCCGCAATCATCTCGTGGTGGCCTGGTCATCGGCCATGTCGGGCGAGTTCGACAAGGCGGCAATTCATTACGAGTTGGCGGTGAGCCTGAATCCGGTCGCACCGAAGCTGCTGATCTCCGCCGCCCAGGGGCTTGCCTTCCTGGGCGCCGTGGGGCGCGCTCGCCAGATCATGGAGGAAGCTCTGCAGGCCGCGCCGTTCCTGCTGCCTTACCAGTGGTGCTATGTGTGCTCCACCTGCTGGATGATCGGCAAATATGAACCGGCGCTCATGGCGGCGACCCGCGGCGGGCTGACGACGCTCGATACGCATGGCTGGCGCGCCGCGGCGCTCTCGATGCTGGGTAGAAAGGCTGAGGCTCAAGAGGCCTTTCGCCAGCAGGTCCAGGCGGTCGAGCCCTTATGGGCCGGCGAGCAGAAGGCGACGCCCGAGATTGTCCTTGCCTGGTTCACTTCCGCCTTTCCGATCGCCAGGGAGGCGGATCGGCTGAGGTTGCAGCAGTCTCTCCGCGCCAGCCTGGGTTCCTGACCAACGGCTTCTGCCGGGGTCGGCCTCGTTCACGGCAAGAGCACCGTGGCTCGGCATCCGTGCAGAGATCGATAGTCTTTCCTTTGCCGTTCGAAGATGACCGGGTTCCGGTTCCTGGCTTGATTCCGCCTGCGTCGAAAAATCAGCGGATTCCCCGTCTGGCCAACGTCACATCCATTGACATTGTCCATAGTGGAAACTTACTATTATTTCTCAAATCCACCAGCTCAGACGGCGTGAGCGGTCGCATCGAAATTCATCTGCCGCTCGCAAGGCGGCGGGACGGGGAAGTTGCTTTCCTTCGAAAGCAAGAACGCAGGAACGCGCCGCGTGAAGATACAGGACGCGCCGATAGAGCCTTCTCTCTGGTATGCGACGGCAGCGCCGGCGCCGAAGACGGAGCCGCTCACCGATCGCCTTAACGCCGATGTCTGCGTGATCGGCGGCGGCTATACCGGCCTGTCTTCGGCCCTGCATCTGGCCGAGCAAGGGGTCGATGTCGTCCTCATCGAGGCCAAGGAGATCGGTCACGGCGGCTCGGGGCGCAATGCCGGTCATTGCACGCCGACTTTCCACTTCTATGAGATACCGGCCATCCGCAAGATGCTGGGCGAGCCCTTCGCCGCGCGCCTGATCGCGCGCCAGACCAATGCCGCCAATCTCGTCTTCGACCTCATCCGTCGCTACGACATCGACTGCGAAGGCGTGCAGACGGGCTATGTCCAGGCCGCGCACGCGCCGGGCGTGCTGGCGAAGATGGAAGCGCGCTGCGGCTACTATCAGTCGGTCGGCAAGGCGGCGCGCATGCTTGATCGCGACGAGGTCACGCAGCTGACGGGGTCGCCGCGCTATTACGGCGGCTGGTTTCATCCGGAAGGCGGCCATCTCAATCCGCTGGGCTATTCGCGCGGCCTCGCGCGGGCGGTCATGTCGCGCGGCGGCCGGGTGTTCACGCAATCCCCGGTGACGGCGATCACGCCCGAAGGGGTGCGCTGGCGCGTCGAGACGCAGCAAGGCGCGGTCTTGGCCGACAAGGTGATCTGCGGCACCGGCGCCTATACGACCGGCTTCTGGCCCGGTCTCGACAGGACCTTCAGCACCCTCGGCGTCGCGGTCATGGCGACCCAGCCGATCGGCGACAATCTGCGCAAGATCATCGCGCCCAACAACAATACGGTCGTCGACAGCCGCGGCGACACGATGATCTACAAATACAACAAGGAAGGCCGGCTGGTGACTTCGGCCTTCGTGGAAGGCCGGCGCGGCGGCGACATCGCCTTCACCAAGGCGCTGATGCGCGACAAGCTGAAGTGGCTCCTGCCGCAGCTCACCGAGGTCGACTGGCAATATTACTGGCTGGGCGCCCTCGACATGCAGCCGAAGACGATTCCCCGGCTGTTCGATCTGGCGCCCGGCGTGGTCGCCTCGCTCGGCTATTCCGGCCGCGGCGTGCCGACCGGCACAATGATGGGCACCGTCCTTGCGGAATGGGCCATGGGTGCGCGGCGCGAGGACCTCGCTTTGCCGCTCGAGAAGCTGCGCCCGGCGCCGCTTTACATGAACTTTGCGCCCAGGCTGTTCCTGGCCTGGTCGCGCATCCGCGATCAGCGATTGGCGCGCGCCGGCGGTGCCGATCCGCCGCCCTTCTAGCCAATGCCGAGACCGCGCGAGGGGTTGCAGTTTCAATGACCATCTGCCATCACGAGAAAAAGAGATTAACGGCGAAGGGAGGGCGTCGAGGACATGAGTCCCAGCGATCTGGCGCGACGGCGCGACGAGGCACGACGGCGCAATCCCGGCAAGACGCCGAAAACCATCGCCTATCAGCACATCGATTTCGACATTCTCGATACGCTGCTGAGCTTCTACGTGCGATCGGTCAATCTGCTGGTCAGCCAGGACCTGGATTCTCACACCGAAGCCCTGACTCTCGGCGGCGGGACCGGCAAGATCTCGACCATCCTGATGGTCGATTCCAATCCGGGTCTCAGGCCCTCGGTGCTGGCGCATTTCATCCGCAAGGACCGCTCGGCCATGACCAAGCTGCTCTGGCAGATGGAGCATGCGGGCTATCTGCAGCAGCGGATCTCGCCCGCCGAGCGGCGCGCGCGCGAGCTCTATCTGACCAGGAAGGGCAAGGATCTGGCCAGGCGCCTGCGCCTCGTCATCAAGAAGCAGGACGACGACTTCTTCGCCATATTGAGCAAAGAGGAAAAGGCGACGCTCACCCGCGTGCTGCGCAAGGTCTACGAGACCTATATAGACACACAGCCCCTCGCCGAGGGCTGACGCTCACGCTCCATTGCCGGGGACTTGGCAATGGTTGAGCGTGTGGCGATGATCTCCGGCGCCAATCGCGGCATCGGTGCCGCGATCGCGGCGCATCTCGCCGAGCGCGGCTGGCGCTTGAGCCTCGGCATGCGCAAGCCGCAAGACCTGACCGCGCCACCCGGCGGACCGGCCACGCTGGTCTCGCGCCACGATGCCGAGGACATCGCCAGCGAGGCCGCCTGGGCCGGGCGGACCGTTGAGCGCTTCGGCCGCATCGATGCGGTCATCGCCAATGCCGGCATGATGATCCCGAAGACCGTGATCGAGGCCGATGACGGCGATCTCGACCTGCTGTTTCAGGTCAATGTGCGCTCGCCGCTGAGGCTCGTCAAAGCGGCCTGGCCGTTTCTCACCCGCTCGGGGCAAGGCCGGGTGGTGACGCTGGTCTCGCTTTCCGGCAAGCGGGTGAAGTCCGCCCGCTCCGGCCTTTATGCCACGAGCAAGTTTGCCGCCCTTGCCATGACGCATGCGATCCGTCAGGCCGGCTGGGATCTGGGCGTGCGCACCACCGCCATCTGCCCGGGCTTCGTCGCCACCGACATGGCGATCGGCCTCACTGAGCGGGCGCCCGAAGACATGACCCAAGCCTCCGATATTGCCCGGCTGGTCGGCATCGTGCTGGACCTGCCGAATACCGCGAGCATTGCCGAAATCCCGATCAACTCAACCCTGGAGGAGATGGTTTAGATGGGTCCGGTCGTCGATCCTGTGGAAGCCGAACATCGCATCCCATCAAGCGTCGATGTCGTCATTGTCGGGGGCGGCATCATCGGCACCAGCGCAGCCTTCTTTCTGGCGCAGAAGGGGGTTTCCGTGGCCCTGTGCGAGAAGGGCCACATCGCCGGCGAGCAGTCCAGCCGCAACTGGGGCTGGGTGCGCAAGGCACGGCGCGATCCGCGCGAGATTCCGCTGATCGTCGAAAGCCTGCGCCTGTGGGAGGGCCTGAATGGAGAGGTCGAAGGCGAGACCGGCTTCCGCCGCACCGGCATTCTCTTCGCTGCCGAGAGCGACGCCGATGTCGCGCGCTACGAAACCTGGCTCGGCCATGCCCAGCCTTACCAGATCGAGGCGCGCCTCGTTGCCGGCAATGAGCTCGATCGGATGATGCCGGGCGGCGGACGGCGCTGGAAGGCCGCCCTCTACTGCGCCACCGACGGACGCGCCGAGCCGCAGAAGGCAGCGCCCGCGATCGCCGCGGCTGCCCGTCGCGCCGGCGCGGCGGTGCTGACCAATTGCGCCGTGCGCGGCGTCGAGAAGAGCGCCGGCAAGGTGTCGGCGGTGATCACCGAGCATGGCCGGATCGCCTGCAACACCCTGGTGGTGGCGGCGGGCGCCTGGTCCAGGCGCTTTCTCAAGGATCTGGGCCTCACCTTGCCGCAGCTCAAGGTGCGCGCGAGCGTGATGCGCACAGCACCCCTCGACGGGCCGCCGGAGACGGCGCTGTGGTGCAACGATTTCGCGTTCCGCAAGCGGCTCGACGGCGGCTACAACATCGCCAACGGCAATGTGAATGTCGTGCCGATCGTTCCCGACAGCTTCCGCTTCTTCAGCAACTTCCTGCCGGCACTGCGCGAGGACCACAAGAGCCTGAAACTGCGCCTCGACGGCCGCTTCCGGCAGGAGCTGCACGAGGCGAGGCCGGTGCCGCTCGACCAGCCATCGCCCTATGAAGAGACCCGTGTCCTCGATCCGGCGCCCGACAGCGAATATCTGCGTACGGCGCTCGATCGATTGGTGGAGATGATCCCGTCTTTCGCCGCGGCCGAGGTCGTCCAGGAATGGGCCGGCCTGATCGACGTCATGCCCGACGCGATACCGGTCATCTCGGGCGTCGACGGCGTGCCGGGCCTCATCATCGCGACCGGCTTCTCCGGTCATGGCTTCGGCATCGGCCCCGGCGCCGGCCGCCTCATTGCCGATCTGGCGATGGGCGTGGCGCCGATCGTCGATCCAGGTGAATTCCGTTTCTCGCGTTTCAGCGACGGCACGCGCGTGCGGCCGATCGCCGGAATCTGAAACAGGCCCGATCCGCGGCGGGTCCGTTTGAAACCGCGGCAACCGAGTCACAATAGGGAGAAGTGCCATGAGTGAAGACCGCAGAAACGAAACCATCCCATTGCTCACCAGCCGCCGGCGCCTGCTGGCGCTCGGCGCATCGGCGGGCGCGCTCGCCTGGGCCGGCCCGAAAATGGGCTGGATCCCCGCCGCAGAGGCGGCGACCCCGCCCTCCAAGCCGACCGGACAGGCGGTGATCGGCCTCTCGCAGGAGCCGACCGTCTTCATGCCGCTCCTCGCCCATATCGAGGTCGACGAAGGCGTCTATTTCAATCTCTTCAGCCCGCTCTGGCGCGTCGACGAGAAGGGCGAATTCCAGCCCGATCTCGTCGCCGAGGTCCCGACGCTGGAGAATGGCGGCATATCGGCCGATGGCCTCGAATGGCATTTGAAGCTCAACGACAAGGCCAAGTGGCATGACGGCACGCCATTCACGGCCGACGACGTGAAGTTCAATATCGAGCTGATCCAGAATCCGAAATTCCTGGCCGGCCGCCGTTCCGGCATCGATCTGATCCAGGACATCAAGATCCTGGGTCCGAGCGAGCTCACCTTCAAGCTCAAGAGTCCCTATGCGCCGCTGCCTTCGATCATCTCCTGGACATTCCTCGTGCCGAAGCATCTGCTCGAGAAGGCGGCGGACTTCAACAAGCCCGAGGCGTTCCTGGCCAACCCGGTGGGCACCGGCGCGTTCAAATGGGTCGAGCGCGTGCCCGGCGATCACATCACGCTCGCCGCCAGCGATGCCTATCACGGCAAGGGCCCCTATCTGGAGAAGCTGATCTTCAAATATGTGCCGGACCTGACGGTGCTCTATACCCAGTTCCAGACCGGTGACGTCGACTATATCGGCATCCAGGGCATCACCCCCGATCACTATGAGGAGGCGAAGTCGCTTGCCGACCGTGTGGTGACGCCGGTGCCGCAGCCCTTCATCGAGAACATCGCCTTCAATCTCGGCAATCCGATCTTCCAGGATGCGGCCGTGCGCGAGGCGCTCTATCTCGCCATGGACAAGCAGAGCATCATCGAGCAGATCTATTACGGCCTGCCAAGCCCGACCGAGTCCTTCCTGCCCAGGCAGTCCTGGGCTTTCAACCCGGATCTGCCGAAGCATGCTTTCGACCAGGAGAAGGCCAGGAAGCTGCTCGACGATGCCGGCTGGAAGCCGGGCGCCGACGGCGTGCGCGAGAAGGACGGCAAGCGCCTTGAGTTCACCAACTCGACCACCGCGGGCAATCATGTGCGCGAGCAGGCGCAGCAATTGCTGCAGCAGACCTGGGGCGACATCGGCGCCCGGATGACCATCAAGAACCTGCCGCCGGCGGTGATGTGGGGCGATTACTGGAACCTCTCCCAGTTCGACACGACGATGGTCGGCATCGACTTCATGGTCGGGCCGGATCCGGACGCGACCCAGTATTTCGCCTCGACCGGCATCGTGGCCAAGGGCGGCGCCGGCAACAACACCACGCAATATGCCAATCCGGACGTCGACAAGCTCCTGGCCGACGGCGCCGCGACCGTGGATATCGAGAAGCGCAAGGCCGCCTACGTGAAGATGCAGGAGCTGACGCGCAAGGACTTGCCCTTCCTGCCGATCTTCCAGTACGCGATGGTGCAGGGCGTCAAGGGCAAGCTCGAAGGCTTCACACCGAACGTCAATGTTCAGGAGAATTGCTGGAACGCCTGCACCTGGTTCTGGGCGAGCTGACGCTACGCGTTTGGATCGTGCCGCGGGCCTGAGATAATCGGCTCGCGGCCGGTCCGAGGGAGAATGCTGATGGCCAACTTCCTGCTCGGCCGCCTGCTGCAGAGCCTTGTGCTGCTGCTCATCGTCTCGATCATCGGCTTCGCCGTGCTGCATCTGGCGCCGGGCGGGCCGCTCAGCCAGTTCGCGCTGGTGCCGGGCCTCAGCAAGGAAGACCTCGCCCGCATCGCGCATGAGATGGGTCTCGACCGGCCGCTGCCGGTGCAATATTGGGAGTGGCTGACGCGGCTCGTCGGCGGCGACTGGGGCCGCTCCTATCGCGACAACCAGCCGGTGCTCGCGGTGATCGCCGGACGCCTGCCGGCGACGCTCGAGCTCATGGGCGCCGCCATCCTCATCTCGGTCTTCGTCGGGATATGGATCGGCGTGATGGGGGCCATCCGCAGCTATTCGCTCTTCGACATGCTGGCGACGGTCGGCGCCATGGTGGCGCTGTCGATCCCGACCTTCTGGTTCGGCCTGATCGTCATCTATGCCTTCTCGGTCAATCTCGGTTGGCTGCCGCCGGGCAACCGCATGACGGTTGGCGGCGACGGCTCGTTCCTCGACTATCTGCACCATCTGATCGCGCCGGCACTGGTGCTGGCGCTGGTCGAGGTGGCGATCTGGAGCCGCTATATGCGCGCCTCCATGCTGGACGTGATCAACCAGGACTTCATCCGCACCGCCCGCGCCAAGGGGCTGCCTGAGCGCACCGTGCTCTGGCACCATGCCTTGCGCAATGCGCTCCTGCCGATGATCGCGCTCGCCGGTGTCGAGATCCCGACGCTTCTCGGCGGCGCGCTCGTCACCGAAACGGTTTTCACCTGGCCGGGCATGGGCCGCCTCCTGCTCGATTCGCTGGGGTACCGCGACTACCCGGTGATCATGGGGATTCTCATGTTTTCGGCGTTGCTGGCGCTGCTCGGCAACCTGCTCGCCGACATCTTCGCCGCCACCGCCGATCCCCGCATCCGGCTGACATGAGGCGCCCATGACGACCGCCGCCGCCCTGGCCCCCCTGGAACGCGACCTCGCCACGACCGGCAACCGTGCCTGGCGCCGTTTCCGCCGCCACCGCCTCGCTCTGTTCGGCATCGTAGCCATCGTGCTCATGGTGCTGGCGAGCATCGTCGGACCGTGGCTCATCCCCTTCGACCAGCTCAAGATCGACATCCGTCACCGCTTCGCGCCACCGCCCTGGGGCGGGCACCTGTTCGGCACCGACCAGCTCGGCCGCGACCTTCTGGTGCGCCTGCTGATGGCAGGACGCATCTCGCTCGCCATCGGCTTCCTGGCGATGATCGTCAGCACCGCCTTCGGCACGCTGGTGGGCATCACGGCCGGCTACTATGGCGGCGCCATTCGCATCGTGCTGATGCGCTTCGTCGATGCGATGCTGTGCTTCCCCTCGATCTTCCTGCTCTTGATCCTCGCCGCCTTCATCCAGCCGAGCGTCACGACGATCACGCTCATCATTGCGGCGACGAGCTGGATGGAGGTGGCGCGCGTGGTGGAAGCGCAGGTGCGTTCATTGCGCGAGCGCGATTTCATCCTGGCCGCCGAGATGATCGGCGCGCCCGGCCGCTATGTCATGTTCCGCGAGCTCCTGCCCAACGCCATCGGGCCGATCGTCGTGGCGGCGACGCTGACCGTCGCCCGGGCGGTTCTGATGGAGGCCTATGTGAGCTTCCTCGGCTACGGCATCCAGGCGCCGATGGCGAGCTGGGGCAACATGCTCAACAATGCCCAGCAATATCTGGGCTCCGCCCCCTGGCTCGCGATCTTTCCCGGCCTCATGATCACGCTCTCGGTCGCAAGCTTCAACTTCGTCGGCGACGGCCTGCGCGACGCGCTCGATGCGCGCTTCGATGTGAAGTGAGCCCCCGATGAAAAGCGAAAATGTGCTCGAAGTTGAAAACCTCTCGGTGACCTTTGCCACCGAGAGGGGCCCGCTCCAGGCCGTGCGCGATGTCTCCTTTACGCTGCATGCCGGCGAGACATTGGCGCTGGTCGGTGAATCGGGCTCGGGCAAGAGCGTCACCAGCCTGGCCATCATGCGCCTCACACCGCCGGCGCCGCTGGTGGCGCTGGGCGGCAGCGTGCTTTTCACCGGCGCGGACGGCGGGAAGCGCGACCTCGTCACTCTCGATCCCGACGCCATGCGCGCGGTGCGCGGCAACGAGATCTCGATGATCTTCCAGGAGCCGATGACGTCGCTCAATCCGGTGCATCGGATCGGCGACCAGATCGCCGAGGCGATCACCTTCCATGAACACATCAGCGCCAGGGCGGCCCTGGATCGCGCCGCCGGGCTCCTCGACAAGGTAGGCATCCCCGATGCGCGCCGCAGGCTTTCCGCCTACCCCCACCACCTCTCGGGCGGCATGCGCCAGCGCGTGATGATCGCCATGGCGCTCGCCTGCAATCCGCGGGTGCTGATCGCCGACGAGCCGACGACGGCGCTCGACGTCACGGTGCAGGCGCAGATCCTGGAGCTCATGAAGGAGCTGCAGCAGGCGACCGGCATGGCGGTGATCTTCGTCACCCACAATCTGGGCGTCGTGGCCGAGATCGCCGACCGGGTGATGGTGATGTATTCAGGCGCGATCGTCGAGAAAGGCGGCGTCGTGCCGCTCATGACCCGGCCGCTCATGCCCTATACGCAAGGCCTCCTCCATTCCGTGCCGCGGCTCGATCCCGAGGCTCTGGGCCTGTCCCCGCTGGAAGCCATTCCCGGCAGCGTGCCGGATCCCTTCCGCCTGCCGCCGGGCTGCACTTTCGCGCCGCGTTGCCGCCACAGGGAGCCTGCGTGCGAGGCGGCTTTGCCCACGCTCGAGGCGGCCAATGGCAACCACGACGTGCGCTGCCGCCGCTGGCGCAGGCTCGCGGAGGCCCGGGCATGACCGCAACGGCGGCGATCGCCGCACCTGTCCCCGAAAGTCCGCTGATCGAAGTGCGCGAGCTTCGCCAATGGTTCCCTGTCGGCGGCGGCCTGCTGCGGCGCGGTGACGTGGTGCGCGCGGTGGACGATGTCTCCTTCTCGATCGCCAAAGGCGAGGTCCTGGGCCTGGTCGGTGAATCGGGCTCGGGCAAGAGCACGCTGGGGCGCGCCATCCTGCGCATGAGCACGCCGACCAGCGGGCAGATCCTGTTCGAAGGCCGCGATGTGACGAAGCTTGGCCGACGGGCGCTGCGCCCGCTCCGGCCGCGCATGCAGTTCATCTTCCAGGACCCGTTCGCTTCCCTCAACCCGCGCATGACGGTGCGCCAGATCGTCGGCGCCCCCCTCCTCATCCAGCGGCCGGAGCTCGACGGCGCGGCGCGCGACGCCCGCATCGGCGAAGTGCTGCGCACGGTCGGCCTGTCGCTGCACTATGCCGGCCGCTACCCGCACGAATTCTCGGGCGGCCAGCGTCAGCGCATCGGCATTGCCCGCGCCTTGATCCTCGAGCCCGCCTTTCTGGTCGCCGACGAGCCGGTCTCGGCGCTCGACGTCTCGATCCAGGCGCAGATCGTCAATTTGCTGATCGACATCCGCAAGGAACTCGGCGTCGCCATGCTGTTCATCAGCCATGACCTGGCTGTGGTCGGCCATCTCTGCGACCGCGTCGCGGTCATGTATCTAGGCCGTATCGTCGAGATCGCGCCGACCCGCGCCTTGTTCCGGCGGCCGCGCCATCCCTATACCGAAGCCTTGTTCTCCGCCGTCCCGGTTCCGGACCCGACCATCCGGCGCGAACGCATCATCCTCAAAGGCGACATTCCGAGTCCATTGGCGCCGCCCTCGGGCTGTGCCTTCCGTGGCCGCTGCCGCTATGCCTTGCCCGAATGCGCAAGCGCGGTGCCGCCGCTCCGGCAAGTGGACGGCGGCCACTGGACGCGGTGCATTCGCGACGACCTGAAGCTCGGCCGTTCCTTGTGATTGCGTTACACTTGCCGGATCGGGAGGAAATATCTGCCATGTTCATCCGCACTGACGCCGAGCTCGAGAGGCTCGGGCGCATAAGGTTTCCGATGGCCAATGACATGTTCCGCTCGGCGCGTTTCCTCACGGCCGCCGACCGGATGGGTTACTCGTATAACGAGAACCGGGCCAGGCAGGGCATCGACGCGATCATCTGGCTGAAGCACCACTGGGAAGCCAATTACATCATCTCCGGCAAGGGCGAGGTCACCGATCTGACGGACGGCAGGACATGGTCTCTCGCGGCGGGCGTTCTCTATGTCGTCGGCCCCAATGACTGGCACCGCCTCCAGGTGAGCGAGGACATGCATTATGTGAGCATCTTCTGCCCGCCGCTCAAGGGCGACGAGCACTTCGACGCGGATGGCGGCTATGAGGCAAGCGGCCCCATCGACAAGACCGACCGGCGCATGTTCGTCAAACAGGCGGACGAGATGCGCCGGGCCGGACAGGAGATCGTCGTAGCCGATGGCCAGGCGCGAACGGTCCGCATGCTGACCAAGGCCGATGGCGTCGGCTTCGGATTTTCGGATGTGCGCCTCGCCCAGGGCGCCGAGGCCGTTCTCTGGTACAAGCATCATTGGGAAGCGAACCACATCATTTCGGGCACAGGCGAGGTGAGCGACCTGACCACCGGCGAGGCGTGGACGCTCGAACCCGGCATGGCCTACAATGTCGGCCCCAGGGACCGCCACCACCTGCGCGCTCACACCGATATGCATCTGGTGAGCATGTTCTGCCCGCCGCTCATCGGCGACGAGCAGCATGACGAGGACGGTGCGCTCGCCCCCAGCGGCCCGGTCCCGCCAGGCCCTCCAGGCTATTGAGTTCTCCAGGGCAGCGGTCCCTCCGCCAGCCCCGTCACCTCGCGCCGGAACAGCGGCGCATCGATGTCGCGCGTTACGTCCAGCTCTTCGGCATAGCGGCGGCCTGAGAAGACGGCGGCCGCGATCGTGCCCGGTGCGACCGCATCTCCGATCGCTGTAACGGATTTGAGCGGCGCTTGCGCCGTCATCTGCGCCTTCACGCCAGCGAGCAGCTCGTTGCGCGGCAGGCGGGCCGTGACGAGAACGCTCGCCTCTGCCTCGACCATCACGCGCCTTCCGGTGAAGACGCACGCCACTTCAGCACCCTGTTGAGTGATGGCGGCGAGACCGTGATTTGTGATGATCCTGACGCCCAGCTCCAGGAGGCGAGCCTGCACGCGGAACTGCTCCATGGTGTTGCGCATCCAGTTGGACGCATCGGGTGCGGGCGTGACCAGCGTCACCTGGCGCCCTTCCGACACCAGCAATTCGGCCAGGACGCCACCCATATAATAATGATCATCGTCATAGACCACCACGCGCTTGCCCTTGGGCCGCGCGCCGGAGTAGAGGTCATCGGGCGTCAGCACCTCGGCTCCCGGGGCCACGCTCACCGGCTTCAGCAGATAGCGCGCCACGCCATCCCGCCGCCAATTCGATCCCGTGGCGATCACCGCGTGATCGCAGCCAAAACCCAGAATATCTTCAGCCGTGAGATCGCTCTCGCGATAGACCGTCACATTGGCGAGCTTGTTGATCTGGCCCTCGCGGTAATCCGCCACCCGGCCCCAGGCTGAAAGCCCGGGAAGCCGCCGCTCCTCGACCAGCCTGCCGCCGAGCACCCGCGATTTCTCCGCCAGCGTCACCTCATAGCCGCGCCGGCCCAGCATCATGGCGGCTTCGAGCCCGGAGGGACCGGCGCCGACAACCAGGACGGAGGACCGCGACCCAGCGATATTGATGCGTTCGGGGTGCCAGCCGCGCCGCCATTCCTCGCCGAAGGACGGATTCTGCGTGCAGCGGCTCGGGCTCATCATATGATCGCCTGCGACGCACATATTGCAGCCGATGCATTCGCGGATATCGTCGATGCGGCCCTCCATGATCTTGTTGGGCAGGAAGGGATCGGCGATCGACGGGCGCGCCGCGCCGATGAGGTCGAGAATGCCGGAACGGACGAGCCTCACCATGTAGTCGGGCGAGGTGAAGCGGCCGACGCCGACCACGGGCTTTGTGGTCAACTGCTTGATGCCGGTGACGAAAGGCTCCTGATACCCTTCTTCCGCGAAGCGCGATGTCTGGCTGTCATTGTCCCAGCTCGACAGCGTCAGGTCCCAGAGATCAGGCAATTCGGCCAGATGCGAAATGATGTCGCGTGCCTCGGCGGCATGGAGGCCCTCCTCGCCCAGGAGCTCGTCGACCGATATGCGGCAGGCGACCGCCATCTTGTCGCCCACAGCATCCTTCGTCTCCTCGATCAACTCCTTCAGCAGGCGCGCCCGGTTCTCGAGGCTGCCGCCATATTCATCGGCCCGCGTATTGAAGCGCCGCGACAGGAAGAACATGGCGCCGCCGAACAGCTTCCCGGCATAGACATAGACGAGATCATAGCCCGCTTTCTTGCCGCGCAGCGCCGCATTGCGATGCCAGCGCCTCAGATTGCGGATATCCTCCTTGTCCATGGCGCGCGCCTGGACGGGATCGTTGAAGATGGAGAAGACCGGAAGATCGACAGGTCCCAGCGGGATCTCACGCGAATAGAGATTGGGCGCGTTCATGCCATTATGGGCAAGCTGCAATCCGGCGAGCGCCCCTTGCGCATGCGTGGCCTCGGCGATCCGGGCCAGCATCGGAACATCGCTCTCGTCCCAGTTGTGCAATTCGATGAAGGGAGCGATATCGCCGGTGGGGTGGATCTCCGCCTGCTCGGTGCACACGACGCCCCAGCCGCCTTCCGCCTTCACCGCCCGCATCGTGGCGAGCGCGGTGGCGTCCCGATACCCCATGCCGTTGCAATGCGGCACCTGGTAGAAGCGGTTTTTCGTGGTGACGGGCCCGATGCGGACCGGCTCGAAGAGGATGTCATAGCGTGGGTCGCGCATGGCCTGGCTCCTAGAGCATCGGACCGAAAAGTGCGAAGCGGTTTTCGGATAGTCCGATGCGCAAACAAAAAGACACTTAGTGCGTCTCGTCGATCTCGTCGCGCAGCTCGTTGATGATCCGCCGCTTGATCGCGATGAATTCGGGCTCCAGCACGATTTCCGGGTCGCGCGGGCGCGGTATGTCGATCCTGATATCGGCCTTGACCTTGCCGGGACGCGCCGTCATCACGATGACCCGGTCGCCCAGCAGGATCGCCTCGTCGATATCATGGGTGACGAAGGCCACCGTCTTCTGCGCATGCTCCCAGACGCGCAGCAGCAATCTCTGCATCGTGTGGCGAGTCTGGCTGTCGAGCGCGCCGAAGGGCTCGTCCATCAGCAGGATGTCGGGATCGTTGGCGAGCGCCCGGGCGATCGCCACGCGCTGCATCATGCCGCCCGACAATTGCTTGGGATAGTGATCGGCAAAGGCGGCAAGCCCGACCTCGCCCAGATAATAATCGACGACCTTCTGCCGCTCCGCCGCCGCAATGCCCTTGCGCTTGAGGCCATATCCGACATTGTTGCGCACCGTGAGCCAGGGAAACAGCGTATAGGCCTGGAACACCATGCCGCGATCGGCGCCCGGCCCCGTCACCATCTGCCCACCGGTATGGATATGGCCCGATGTCGCATCGGTGAGCCCCGCTGCGATATAGAGCAGGCTCGACTTGCCGCAGCCCGACGGGCCGACGATGACGGTGAATTCGTTCGGGCGCACCTCGAAGGATATGCCATCGAGCGCCAGCACGCTTTTTTCGCCCGCCGAATAGACCAGCGAGACGCCGTTGACCGACAGGCTGCCTTTCGCCTTGCTCATCTCATACAGCCCATGGCGCCAGGCGACGCCTGAGATAGCGGAAGAAGAGATCGGAAATGAGGCCCAGGAGGCCGATCAGCACGATGGCGAGGAAGATCGTGTCGACCTGGAAGCCGCGCATGGCTTTCAGCGAGATGAAGCCGAGCCCGCTATTGGCCGCCACCAGCTCGGCCACCACCAGATAGGTCCAGGCCCATCCCATGGTGACGCGCAGCGTGTTGATGATGCCGGGCAGTGCGGCCGGAAAGATCACATGCCACACCGCCTCGCTGCGCTTGGTGCCGAGCGTGTAGCTGGCATTGACGAGGTCGCGCGACACTGCACGCGCCTCATCCGCGATCATCACCAGCTGCGAGAAGAACGTGCCGAAGAAGATGACCGTGATGCGCTGCTCGATGCCGATGCCGATCCACAGGATGAACAGCGGCACCAGCGAGGTGACCGGCAGATAGCGGATGAAGTTGACCATGGGCTCCAGCGCCGCCTGCACGATCCGGTAGGTGCCCATATAGAGGCCGAGCGGCACCGAAATGGCGGCCGAGACCAGGAAGCCGAGGAGGACGACCTTGATGCTCGACCACATATGGACGAAGAGCGAGCCGTCGGCTGCGAGCGTGATGGCGCGCCTGACGACGGCATCCGGCACCGGCAGGAACATGTCCCTGACATAGCCGCCATAGGTGGCGACGGCCCAGGCGCCGAGCACGGCAATCCAGAGGATGGCGCCGGCGATCATGGCGGCGGATGCCGGTATGTCGCCGAACGGCGTCACGAAAGTCTGAAACAAGGAGCGTTTGTTGTTCATCGGTTTCACGAAAGCGGGTTCCGCATATAAAGCATCGGACCGGAAAATGCGCAGCGGCTTTCGGATCATCCGATGCGCAAAAGAAGAGATGGAGTGCCGGATTCAATCCATGAGAGGGCCCGGCACTCTGGCGTGCCGGAACCCGCTGATGGATGAAGTGATCTATTTGTCGATGAAGGACGTGTCGACGAGATCGCCGTAGCCGATCGTCATCTTCATCTTCTGGAAGCCGCCCCAGATCTTGTTGCCCAGATCCATGAGGTCCTTGGCCTCGCCCTTGTCCGGCGTGCCGAAGAACTCGATATTGCGCGGCTTGTCGTAAAAGCGCACGCCCTTGGCGGCTTCGGCGAAATCGGCGGGCTTCTCGAGATAGCCGCCGACGCCCTTGGCCATGATGGCATGGGCCTCGTCCGGATTGGTCTTGATGAACTCGACCGCCTTGTAGACGCCCTTCACGAAGGCCTCGACATCCTTGGGGTTCTTCTGGATGTAGTCGCAGGTCAGCGCCACCACATCGACGATGAGGCCGGGCGTCTGCGAGGAATCGATCAGCACCTTGCCCTGCTTCTTGCTGCGCACCAGCGACAGATGCGGCTCCCAGGTCACGGCCGCCGGAATCTGGCCGGCGATGAAGGCCGCGGCCGCGTCATCGGCCGTCATATTGGTGATCTGCAGGTCTTTCTCGGTCATGCCCTCACGCGTCAGGAGGATGTTGAACCAGAACTGCGAGACCGAGCCCTCATTCATGCCGACCTGCTGGCCCTTGAGGTCCTTCAGCGAATTGACGCCGTCATGCACCAGCACGCCGTCGCCGCCATGGCTGTCGTCGAGCGCGAACACCGCCTTGAAGCAGAATTCGGGCGAGCGGTATTTCATGATCTCATCGATGGTCGATGCATTGCCGTCGAGCTCGCCGGCGGCAATGGCGGCCATATAGAGCGAGGCGTCCTCGATGATGCGAAGCTCGACATCGAGGCCGTTCTCCTTGAAGAAACCCTTGTCGCGGGCCAGGAACATGGGGCCATAGCCCACCCATGTCGTCATGCCGAGCCGCATGTTTCCGGCCTCGGCGGAAGCCATCATGGAAAGGCCCGCCGCGGCGGACAGCACGGCCAGTCCGGCTTTGCGCATCAATGATTTCAGCATTTCGTTTCCTCCTCCTTGTTCATTGGTCGACGTTTCCGCGGGGTTCGCAGAATGAGTTGCATCGGCCTTCATCCCGTCCGGGATGCGCCGAAGAGCTGCATCTGGGTTCCCCGAAGTCTGGTCTGGAGGGTCGGCTCAGGTGAAGGCCTGGCTTTCCCTGTGCGGGCTTCGCCGCTTGGCTTCAATGTCACGCAAAAACCGGCTTGGGAAAACCATGTCTTATGGAAGCTTTGATTAGCTTTTGCCTATTCAGCGGACTGTCGGCCGGGCCGGCTCCCTTGAAATGATTGGAGAAACCGGACCGGGCCGTTGCCGGCCGAGATTCCTGTGCTAGACATCGGTGCTTCGTCATTGCCTTTCGAAGCAGGGGAAGCCTCATGCCTTACAGGATCGCCGTCGCCGGCATCGGCAAGATCGCCCGGGACCAACACCTGCCCTGCATCGGCAAGAACCGCAATTTCACCCTGGTGGCGGGCGTCAGCCGTTCGGCCAAAATTGAAGGCGTGCCCAATTTCGAGAGCCTTGCGGCCCTCAAGGCGAGCAAGCTCAAGGTGGATTGCCTGGCGCTGTGCACGCCGCCGGCCGTCCGCCTCGCCATGGCGCGCGAAGCGCTCGACCATGGCTGGCACCTCCTGATCGAAAAGCCGCCGACCCCCACGGTGGGCGAGCTCCTCGCCATGGAGGCCTATGCCAGGAAGAAAAAACGCGTGCTCTATGCCACCTGGCATTCGCGCTACAACAAGTCGGTGGACATGGCCAAGGCCAAACTCCGGGGCAAGCATGTCGATTTCCTGCGCGTGACCTGGAAGGAGGACGTGCATAAATGGCATCCAGGCCAGGCCTGGATCTGGGAGCCCGGTGGCTTCGGCGTGTTCGACCCCGGCATCAACGCGCTCTCCATCGTGACCAAGATCCTGCCCGAGCCCATTTTCGTCGACAGCGCCACGATCGAAGTGCCCGCCGATGCGGCGACCCCGATCGCGGCCGATATCCGCTTCAAGCGCGGCGACGGCGCAACGGCGGATCTCTCGGCGGTCTTCGACTGGCGGCAGAAGACCGGCGAAACCTGGGAGATCGAGGTCGCCACCAGAGACGGCCTGAAGCTGCATCTGAAGAATGGCGGCTCGATCCTCGAGATCAACGGCAAGACGGCGCACAAGGCCGTGCTGCGGGAATATGAGGACATCTACGCCAAATTCGCGCGCCTCCTGAAAGCGAAGAAGAGCGAGGTCGATCCTTCTCCTCTGCAGCTGGTGTCCGACTGCTTCATGCTCGGCAAGCCAAAGGTGGTTGCGCCGGTCGGCTAGATCGATATCATCGGCCGGCATGAGGCTGCCTGGCATCCAACTCCGGTGATCGACATGCGGAAAGCTGGTTTCGCGCTGCTTATCCTCTGTCTCGGCGCAGCACAGGCATCTGCCGATGTCGACTGCGTCAAGGCTGAGTGCGAAGGCAAGGGCCGCACATGCGTGGAAACGCTCCATGTCACCTGTGAGGCCTGCCGCAAGGCCGCCAACGAGAAATGCAACACCGTGCAGCTCGCCGAGAAATTCAACTGCCCTACCTTGGGAAAAGACCGGCAGTTAAAAGATCCAGGCGCATGGCTCTGCCGATATTGATATTCAGAGCGACTGACAACTCAGAGGTCAATTCCCGGTATAGGCACGAACCAAACGGCCAGCGCTCGGAGTCGCCTCTGTTTGTCTTTGGTGAAAATTCCCCAAACTTCACCATGGTATGGATTAGCCGGCTCAGAAGGGGTTTCCTCAAGCGGATCATATCCGACTTGGAAACCCTCGCCCCTCAGCGCACCTGCCGTAAATCGAACCGACCCCACCCAACGTGGCGTAGTGACGTATGCCCGGGGGTTTTCGCCCGCTGCCGCAATAAAGGGTTCAATGTCAACAGACATACCCCCATTCGGACCCGCAGAGGCTTGGAAAGCTATCGTAGAAACACGACGCCGCCCATCTGCCCCTACGACCGTCTGCCTTTCAGATAATCGGCGGATGACTCCGTCATCATGCCCAATCCCCTCGTGGTCGTGGGGAATGACGGCGCCTCCCGCGTCACGCGGCGGCGGCGTCGGCAAGGGCAGACCCCGCTATTTCGGCTATCCAGTCAGCAATCTCCGTAAAGTCATTCGTCAGGACAAGCTCTTCTCCCGCCGGCCCAGTCGCGTCGTTCCCACGCCAAGCAGTCACCCTGAAAGGACGCTGAACGTGCAATTCGACATCGCCGTGTATTGTATGCCACTCAACTTGAAGATCACCGGTCCGCCCAGGGACGACTTGCGGAACTATTGTGTCTGCCGGACAAACGGTTTCAAGCATGCGGAGCGCAAAATTCGCTGTTTCGAAGCTTACCGGCGGCGCACGATAGCCGTCCCAACCCGATTCAAGCGCCACCAACTCGTTTAGCTGACTAACAACGGGTGGACGCCAGTCCCGAAGAGGCTCGGACACGATCCGCCTGGAAAATGCACCAACTGCACCACCGCTGCCAAGCGTTCGCACTACATTCGTAAAAGCCGAGCTGTTCTGCGCTCGTGTCATTTTGTTCTCTCCCATAGATTCTGCGCCTTGCCAGTCGTTATCGCGGTGAATTCTTCAACGATCATTTCTCGACCCTCGGCGAGATAAGTTAATGCGGCGAGCCATGAAGGTTCCCTTGGGGTGCCGCGAACAGTTAGTGTCGCGCTTATTATCCGGCTGCCATCCTTAGATACTGCTGTCGCAATATCGCAATAAAAGCGGCCAGTTGGTTTTCCCCCTTTATCAAATATCGTGCGCCAGTATGAGCATGATAAGTCGGCAGGCTCACGGTCGTTAAAGTCGAAAAGATTCAGGTAGTCTGATGCGCGTTCGAAACCCGCATGGGTACCTAAAGAAAAGTGATTTATATATGAGGTCTCACACTGATTGACCTCCAGTGTTTGAGGCGCCAAGCTGTTGGAATAGCGCTCAAACTCGCTGATCTCTTTTTGGAAGTCAGCGATCATCACATCAAAACGAGGGTAAGTACGCAAAACACCCGGGGTTTGCCGCCAATTGTGAAGGAGCCGATCGGATTGGAACTGCATAAGTTCATCCCGATCCTTTGAAATGAACCAATACCGATCATGCTGCGCGCCTGTAAGGAATTCTAGGCGCGGACGTTGTCCCTGCAATGGGCCGAATGTCTCAAATTGCGGCGGCAACGCCGGCTTTTCTTCGACGGACGGATACCGATCTCGAAAGAGACACCAGACTTCGCCGGCACGAATTTGCTGGTAGCCCGCAGGCGGCTGAAATTGAATGCCGAGCACAACCTCGTTTAGGGGCGGTTTCCGGAACTCGGCAAGGTGTGGCGGCCTAGTCATAGATTCTCCCGGCACGCTATGGCGACACCCGGTGAGCGTCCAACGTCAAAATGGTGGCACCTGGTCCGATTCGCAGCACAAAATTCGTCACCGACCATTGTCATATTGGCCGAATGTACACATTTGCAACGAATATCCGATTCTTTCGACATCCCGAAAGTGGATTAAATTCGGCATGATAGCAAAAAAGCTACGCACCCCAGAGTGTATTAGAGGAACTTCGTAAGCCACTTACGATGAAACCTGGAGCGGGCGAAGGGATTCGAACCCTCGACCCCAACCTTGGCAAGGTTGTGCTCTACCCCTGAGCTACGCCCGCAATAGGTAAGGCGACGGGGCAAGCCCGGCGCGCCGGTCTTATTGCGCATGCCCCGGACAAATGCAATAGGAACCTCGCTTTGACCGTAAACACTTCACTTAGAAGGTGAAAATGCCCGCCAGCCGCGCCGACCTGATGGCCCGATTCTCCGCGCTCGGTATCGCGACCGAGACCCGCGAGCACCCGCCCGTCTTCACCGTCGATGAGGCGCAGGCCTTGCGCGGCCAGATCCCGGGCGGCCATTGCAAGAACCTCTTCCTCAAGGACGAGAAGGGCGCCGTGTGGCTCATCGTCTGCCTCGAGGACGCAAGGATCGACCTCAAGGCGGCCCCGGCCCGCATCGGCTCGAGGCGCCTCTCCTTCGGCAAGCCCGATCTCCTGATGGAGCTTTTGGGCGTCGAGCCGGGCTCGGTCACGCCTTTCGGCCTCATCAATGATGTGGGCAACCGCATCACCGTCATCCTCGAGGAGCGCATGATGCAGGAGGCCCTGCTCAATTATCACCCGCTCGGCAATGACGCGACGACCACCATCAAGACGCCCGATCTCGTTGCCTTCATCCGCTCCTGCGGCCATGAACCGCGCATCGTGGCGCTGGCGGCCTGACCGGCCCCGGGGCGGATTTCTCACTGTTTTCGGGGATTTGACGTGCGGAAAGCATCTCCGGCCCTTCGGGTTGCAATCACCTGCCCGATCCGCCATCTATGGGGTGAATTCCGCTCCGAAAGGCCGTTTCATGGAAGCTTCCCCTCAAGCCGCCCTCAAGACCAATGGCGCCGGCAGCCCGCCCGCTGGCGCCCTGATCAAGGATTCCGACACCCGCAATTTCATGGCCGATGTCGTCGAGATGTCGCGCAAGGTGCCGGTCATCGTCGACTTCTGGGCGCCCTGGTGCGGTCCCTGCAAGCAGCTCGGCCCGATGCTCGAAAAGCAGGTGACCCAGGCCAATGGCAAGGTCCGCCTGGTCAAGGTCAATGTCGATGAGAACCAGCAGCTCGCCGGCCAGATGCGCGTCCAGTCGATCCCGGCCGTCTTCGCCTTTGTCGATGGCCAGCCCGTCGACGGCTTCATGGGGGCCCTGCCCGAGAGCCAGATCAAGCAGTTCATCGACCGCCTGGGCAGCCAGGGCGGCATGGCCGAGGAATTGGAGGCCGCCGTCACCGCCGGCCGCGAGGCGCTGGCCCAGAACCAGTTCGCCGAGGCGGCGCAGATCTTCGCCCAGGTGCTGGGCGTCGACCGCGAGCATGCAGGCGCGCTCGCCGGCCTCGTCAAATGCTATATCGGCTCGGGCGATCTCGACCAGGCCAGGGCGACTTTGGCGCTGGTGCCGCCCGCCAAGGCCAATGATCCCGAAGTGGTGAGCGCCAAGGCGGCGCTCGAGCTTGCAGCAACGCCGGTGGACCACAGCGAGATCGCCAATCTGACGCGCAGCCTCGAGGCCAATGCCGACGACCATCAGGCGCGCCTCGATCTCGCCGTGGCGCTCAATGCCGCCGGCAAGAAGGAAGAGGCGCTCGACCATCTCCTCCATATCGTGCGCAAGAAGCGCGACTGGAACGAGGAGGCGGCGCGCAAGCAGCTGGTCAAGTTCTTCGAGGCCTGGGGCCCCAAGGACGAGTTCACCATCCTGGGCCGCCGTAAATTGTCCTCTATTCTGTTCTCTTGATAGGCCATGGGTTTCATCGACCAGTATCGATCGCCTTCCGATCTGCCGCGCCACCTGAAAGTGTTCCCGCTGCCGGGCGCGCTGCTGCTGCCGCATGCCGAATTGCCGCTCAACATCTTCGAGCCGCGCTATCTCGCGATGGTGTCGGATGCGCTGTCGGGCGACCGCCTCATCGGCATGATCCAGCCTGATGACGACGACGCCGATCTCTCAGGCAGCCCGGCGCTGAAGCAGGTCGGCTGCGCCGGGCGTATCACCTCCTTCACCGAGACGCCGGATGGCCGCATCCTCATCACGCTCTCAGGCGTCTGCCGCTTCGCCGTGACACGCGAGATCGCCTCCGACCGGCCCTATCGCCAGGTCGAGGCGGATTTCACGGGCTTCGCCGGCGATCTCGCCGATGCCGAGGATGAAGAGGCGGTCGATCGCACCTCGCTTCTCAAGGTGTTCCGCGATTATCTCAACGCCAATGACATGAGCGCCGACTGGGACCAGGTCAGGGCCGCTTCGACCGAGGCGCTCGTCAACACGCTGGCCGTGCTGGCGCCGCATGCGCCGCGCGACAAGCAGGCGCTGCTCGAGGCCAAGGATCTCAAATCCCGCGCCGACGTGCTGATCGCGCTGACAGAGATGGCGCTGGCGCGCCAGGGCTCGGGCCCGAGCTCGGGCCTGCAGTGAGGCAGAGATGAGCCGGCAGACCGATCCCAAGCTGCTCGAAATCCTGGTCTGTCCGCTGACCAAGACCAGGCTTGAATATGACAGCGAGAAGCAGGAGCTGATCTCGCGCGCCGCGCGCGTGGCCTATCCGATCCGCGACGGCATCCCGATCATGCTGGCCGACGAGGCCCGCGAGCTCGGCGAAAATGAGTAGCGATCCGCCGGAGGAAATCCGCCTCAGGGATCATGGCCGCACACTCGAGGTCCAGTATGGCCCGAACGAGACCTATGCGCTCTCCGCCGAATATCTGAGGGTCGAGAGCCCGAGCGCCGAAGTGAAGGGCCATGGGCCCGGCCAGGAAGTCACCGTCGCCGGCAAGAAGAATGTGCGCATCCTGCGCCTCGCCCCCGTCGGCCACTATGCGCTGCGCATCGTCTTCGATGACCGTCACGACACCGGCCTCTACACCTGGGGCTATCTGCGCGAGCTCGGCCGCGACGAGAAGACCCGCTGGCCCGCCTATTTGCAGAAGCTCGCGGACGAGAAGCTGACGCGCTGATCCACAACCGTCATCCCGGCGAAAGCCGGGACCCCCTGACTAGAATCAACCGGGCGGCGCTGCCCGCCCTTCGCGAATTCAATGGATCCCGGCTTTCGCCGGGATGACGGAGAGAGGAATCAGTCTCTTCTGAAAGTCAGATAGCAGGGCACCCGTCCCTCGCGCTTCGCCTTCGCCTCGTAGCGTGTCTCGATCCAGTCGGGAAATGGCTTGCGCCAGTCATCGGCACTTTCGGCGAGCCAGGTGAAGCCGCCCGCTTTGCGCATCTCGAACAGCGTCCATTGCACATAATGCGCGATGTCGCTGGCGAACAGGAACAATCCGCCGGGCTTCAGCAGGCGGTGAAACTGCCTGAGCGTCTCCGGTGAGACGAGGCGCCGGCGCAGATGGCGCGCCTTGGGCCAGGGATCGGGATAGAGCAGATAGATGCGCTCGAGCGAGCGATCAGGCAGCAATCCGAACAGCGCCCGCGCATCGTCGGGATGAATGGAGATGTTGCCGAGCTTCTCCGCCTCGATGACCGCCAGCAGCTTCGCCACGCCATTGACGAAGGGCTCGGCGCCGATGAAGGCGATGTCGGGATTGAGCGCCGCCTGGTGCGCCAGATGCTCGCCGCCGCCAAAGCCGATCTCGAGGCGCAAAGGCCGCGCCCGATCGAGACGCGCGGGATCGAAAGTCACTTGCGGCAGGAGCTCGGCGATCAGCCTCGCCTGATGGGGACGCAGCGCCTTGCCCTTGCGCCGCCCATAGAGCTGGAAGCGCCGGTCTCTTTCGCTCACTTCACCGCAGCTTTGATCGCCTTGACGAGATCGGTCTTCTCCCAGGAGAAGCCGCCGTCGCCTTCCGAATGACGGCCGAAATGGCCGTAGGAAGAGGTGCGCGCATAGATCGGCTTGTTGAGGCCGAGATGATTGCGGATGCCGCGCGGCGTCAGGTCCATGACCTTGGCCAGCGCCTTCTCGAGCGCCTTCTCCTCGATCTTGCCGGTGCCATGGGTGTCGACATAGATCGACAGGGGCTGGGCCACGCCGATCGCATAAGAGAGCTGGATGGTGCAGCGCTTGGCGAGGCCTGCCGCCACGACGTTCTTGGCGAGATAGCGCGCCGCATAGGCCGCCGAGCGGTCGACCTTGGTCGGGTCCTTGCCCGAGAAGGCGCCGCCGCCATGCGGCGCCGCCCCGCCATAGGTGTCGACGATGATCTTGCGGCCGGTGAGGCCGCAATCGCCATCCGGGCCCCCGATGAAGAACTTGCCGGTCGGGTTGATGTGCCAGATGGTGTCCTTGGTGATCCAGCCCTTGGGCAGCGCCTTCTTCACATAGGGCTCGATCAGCTTGCGCATGTCCTTGGAGGTGAGGCTCTCATCGAGATGCTGCTGCGACACGACGATCTGGGTCGCAGCGACCGGCTTGCCGTTCTTGTACTGGACGGTGACCTGGCTCTTGGCATCGGGACCGAGCGCCTTTTCCTTGCCCGAACGGCGCGCCTCGGACAGCGCCTGCAGGATGCGGTGGGCGTAATAGATGGGCGCCGGCATCTGCTCCGGCGTCTCATCGCAGGCATAGCCGAACATGATGCCCTGGTCGCCCGCCCCTTCATCCTTCGTTTCGGCGGCATCGACCCCTTGAGCGATATCGGCCGACTGGCCGTGCAGCAGGATCTCGATCTTGGCGTTCTTCCAGTGGAAGCCGTCCTGCTCGTAGCCGATATCCTTGATGGCGTTGCGCGCCGCGGCTTCGATCTTGTCATGCGTGACGCTGACGGGACCTCGATATTCGCCGGCGATGATCGCCCGGTTGGTCGTGCACATGGTCTCGCACGCGACCCGGACATGCGCCGGGTTCATGCCCTGCTCGATCGCTTCCCGATAGAACAGATCCACCACCTCATCGGAGATACGGTCACAGACCTTGTCCGGGTGCCCTTCGGAAACCGATTCACTGGTAAAGAGATAGTTCTTCCGCGCCATTGTCATCTCACATCAAATCGCATCAAAATCCCCCGCGAACTCCCGCGGAAAGCCGCGCGTCTTCTGGCAGGCTTGGCAAATGAGGTCAAGCGTAGCCGATGTCTCGGTCCGCCCGTTCGCCGGCCGTGGCGGCAGGCATGCGAAGGGGAAGAACACCAGCAATTTCATTACTCTAGTGCTTTCGGACCCCTGGCGCTGAGATTGCCCGCAGCCGCCGCACAGGAACTTCGCATTCGGCATGGCTGCAAGGGGCCTTACGGCCCCTTGTAATCGGCCAGCAATTTCACCGCATTGAGGATGAGCTTGCGCTTCTCCGGATCGGTGGTCTCGCTGAATATCCGGGCGATCTGCACGCCATCGGGCGATTGCAGCGCGCCGGCAATAGCGTCCGCTCCCTCTGATTCGGCGAAGCCGGAGGGGTCGTCGTCGCCTTTCAGCTCGTCGTAGAAATACTGGACCGGTACGCCCAACACGCGCGAAATCTGGTACAGGCGGCTAGCGCTGACCCGGTTCGAGCCTTTCTCGTATTTCTGGACTTGCTGGAAAGTGATGCCGAGCAGTTCGCCAAGCTTTTCCTGGCTCATGCCGACGAGGAGCCGTCTCATGCGCACCCGATTGCCCACATGACGGTCTACGAAATTCGGGTCTCTTTTTGTCATTAAAGTACTTTTGTCCGACCACTGCTTCCCCCGGTCTGACCAAATGTGCTTTACCGAGAAAACCTGAGCCTCAGCCCCTGTCATTTCGGCGGCGTAATGCTTAGACCACCCATCTGATTTTGACAAATGGATTTATACTTAGGTTCAACATTTTTGCGTTGCTTTTTTCACATTCCCGCAAGCTTACCCAGCGTGTGTTTTTATCCGATCACACCGTTCCTGAAAATCCGATCACTTCATTGCTTCGGCTTCGATTGTCGCACGACGATGCCGATCGCGCCGAGAAGCAGCATCAGGACCAACAGCATCCAATCGCCGGCGCGCGCATACAAGGTGGGTGGCAAAGCCTTGGGCAGCGTGCCGTCGAGCACGCCTTCCTGTCCGAGGCCGAGCGATGTCACGATGCGTCCATAGGAATCGATGATCGCCGATATGCCGGTATTGGCGGCGCGCGCCAGAGGCAGCCCCTGCTCGATCGTGCGCAGGCGCGCTTGCGCCAGATGCTGATAGGGCCCGCTTGATTTTCCGAACCATCCGTCATTCGTCACATTGATGATCCAGTCCGGCCGCTGCGTCGGATCGACAAGATCATGCGGAAAGATCGCTTCATAGCAGATGAGCACCGCTGCCGGCGGCAGTCCCGGCAGCGCGATATTGCGGGGGCCCGGCCCCGCGGCGAAGCTCCCCGGCACGGTGACGACCTTGCGAAAGCCCAGGGGCTCGAGGATGGATTCGAACGGCAGGAATTCGCCGCCCGGCACCAGCCGCCATTTGTCATAGCGCGCCGCGACATTGGCATCGCTGTCGAGACCGAGCACGCTGTTGAAGACGCGTCTTTCGCCCTCCGCCCCTTTCTCGCGGCGCAGCGCCCCCATCACCAGCGCCGTGCCGTCGGGCAGCATGTCGGCAAGCTCGTTCAGGCCTTCGACGCTTTCATCCATGTAGAAGGACACCGAGCTCTCGGGCCAGATCACCACCGACACATCGGCAATGCCGTTGGGTCTTTGCGGGCTCGCCTGGCTCGAAAGGAATTTGAGCTTGTCGAAGATGGGGCGCGCATTGTCGCCCCGCCATTTATCATCCTGCGAGATGTTGGGCTGCACGATGCGGATATTCACTTTCGTGGCCGGATCGTCCTGCGTCGCCGAAAGCCGGGTGCTGCCCCACAGCCACAGGGCCGGCAGGAGCGCGATCAGCAGGAGAGCCGCGATGATCTCGCGCCTTCGCAATGAGGCGAAGCCGAAGAGCGCCGGCAATGAGGCCCACAGCACGATGAAAAGGGTCAGGCCCGTCATGCCGATGAGCGAGGCCGTTTGCGCCAGGGCACCCATGCCGATGACCGCAAGTCCGGGCGCCGTCCACGGAAAGCCGGTCAGGAGATGCCCGCGCAACCATTCGGCAAGCGCCAGGCACAGGGCGAAAGCGATGATGCGGGCAAGGCCTTGTCGACGCAGCAGGACCGTGGCGAGCGCCGCCAGTCCCCAATAAAGCGCCATGCCGCCCGAGAGCGCCCCCACCATGAAGGGCATCATCCACAAATAGGTCGCCGCATCGACCAGGAAGGCGATGCCGATCCAGTAGAAGCAGACCGAAAAGTAGCCGAGCCCGAACAGCCAGCCGGTAAGGAAGGCGCGGCGCGGCGCTGCATCATCGAGCGCCCAGATCAAGACCGGAAAGGCCAGGAACAGCAGTGGCCAGACATCGAAGGGCGGCATGGCAAGGCCTGCCGCTGCGCCGGCGACGAGCAGCATGGCCGCCCTGCGCCAGCCGCCGAGCTCGCTTACGCTTTGGGCAATTCTCAAGGATCGACTCATGATGTCACTATAGGTGCGGGGCGGCGCCTCTGATACACTGCTCGATGCGGCCGAAGGAGGGCATTGGATGGACCAGAAGGCGAAAGACGGCATGCTGCTCCTCGAGCATCTGCCCTTCGAGACCGACCGCGGCATTGCGTCCCGGGCGCGCATCGGCCTCATCGTCCTCGCCACCGATTACACGATCGAGCATGAATGGCGCCAGGTCATGTCGGGCTTGCCCGGCGTGGCGCTCTATCACAGCCGCATCCTCAATGACGCGCAGATCACGCCCGAGACTTTGCGCGCCATGGAGCCGCGCATCGCCCAGTCCACCGATGTCATCCTGCCCGGCGCCGATTTCGACGTCATCGCCTATGGCTGCACCTCGGCCTCGATGGCGATCGGCGAGGAAAAGGTCTTCGCCCGCATCCGCGAGGCGCGGCCCAATGTCGAATGCACGACGCCGATCACCGCCGCCTTTGCCGCCTTCCATGCCTTCGGCGCGCGCCGCATCGGCGTCCTCACCCCGTATCGCGCCGATGTGAACCGCATCGTCGCGAGCTATATAACGGCGCGCGGCTTCACCGTGCCGGTCTTCGGCTCCTTCAACGAGGAAGACGACAACATCGTCGCCCGCATCACGCCCAGATCGATCAAGGACGGCATCCTGGCGATCCGCAAGCGCGCCGAGATCGATGCGGTCTTCGTCTCCTGCACCTCGGTGCGCCTCGCCGAAGCCGCCGCCGATATCGAACGCGAGATCGGCCTGCCCGTCACCTCCTCCAATCACGCCATGGCCTGGCATGCGCTGCGCCTCGCCAAATATGACGAGGCGCTGCCGCAATGGGGCAAGCTCTTCACGCTGCCGCTGACGACGTGACCCGAATCCTCCCCTCTACCGTCACCCCGGCGAAAGCCGGGGCCTATTAAATTCGTGAAATACGAACAGCACCGCCCGGTTGATTCTATTCAGGGGGCCCCGGCTTTCGCCGGGGTGACGAATGCATGAAAGGCGGAGAAGCGCTCTAACGCAACGCCACCAGCACGATCCCCGCCGTGCACAGCGCCACGCCCAGCCAGTTGGTGGGCGACAGTTTCTCGCCGAGGAAGATCGCCGCGAACACCGCCACCAGAACGATGCTGAGCTTGTCGACCGGCGCGACCCGCGCCGCATCGCCGAGCTTCAGCGCGCGGAAATAGCACAGCCATGAGGCCCCGGTCGCAAGGCCGGAGAGCAGCAGGAACAGATAGGTCCGCCCCGATATTTCGCCGGGCGAGCGGAACTGCCCGCTCGCCGCCAGGATCAAGGCCAGCACCGCCGCGATGATCAGGGTACGGATGAAGGTGGCAAGATCGGGATTGATGTTTTCGACTCCGACCTTGGCGAAGAGCGCGGTCAATGCCGCGAAGCCGGCCGACAGAAGCGCCCAGAATTGCCAGGATGACAGCATCGCATCACCTGCGTTTCGCCACATCCTCCGCCATCGGGCACAGGATCTCGAACATCATCGTGGCGCCGGCATAGGCGGTGAGGCCGGAAGCGTCGAAGGGCGGCGACACCTCGACCACATCGCCCCCGACGATATGGAGGCCGCGCAGGGCCCTGAGCATCTGCTGCGCCTGGAAGGTGGTGAAGCCGCCGATCTCGGGCGTCCCGGTGCCCGGCGCATAGACGGGATCGAGCATGTCGATGTCGAAGCTCACATAGACAGGGCTGTCGCCGACGATGCGCCGCGCTTCCGCCATGACGGTCTCCGGCCCCTTCGCCATCGCTTCCTCGATGCGGATGATGCGCACCCCGGCCTTTTCGGCAAAGTTGACGTCCTCGGCGTCATACATCGAGCCCCTGATGCCGATCTGCACCACGCGCCTGGGGTCGAGCAGGCCCTCCTCGATGGCGCGGCGGAACGGCGTTCCATGCGTATAGCGGAAACCGCCGAAATACTCGTCATAGAGGTCGGTATGGGCATCGAAATGGATCATGCCGACAGGCCGCTTCTCAGCCACCGCCCGCAACACCGGCAGCGAGCAGAGATGATCGCCGCCCCCGACCAATGGCCTGATCCCCTTGGCCGTAAGCGCCTTGAACCAGGTCGCGATCCGCTCGAGGCCGTCCTGCACGTCGGCCGGATTGACCGGGCAGTCACCGAGATCGGCGCAATTGGCGATGTCATAGGGCGAGATGCGCGACACCTGGTGCATGCGCCGGACCATCGCGGAATTGTCGCGGAGCTGGCGGGGTCCATGGCGAGGCCCCGGCCGGTTGGTGGTGCCCGCATCCCACGGAATGCCCACGAGGCCGATATCGATGCCATCCGCCTGGTCCAGCGGCACATGCGGCAGGCGCATGAAGGTGGCAATGCCGCCAAAGCGCGGCGTCACGAAACCCGACACCGGCTGGTTGAACGGGCGCTCCGAATTCTTCACCATGCGAAAACCCCACCATTGCGTGATG
This sequence comes from Taklimakanibacter lacteus, assembly GCA_003576695.1. GTDB lineage: Bacteria > Pseudomonadota > Alphaproteobacteria > Rhizobiales > Aestuariivirgaceae > Taklimakanibacter > Taklimakanibacter lacteus. Next base: position 379,921 of record QOZQ01000001.1, on the reverse strand, counting down.
GGCGTGACCATGACACGGGGCCGCGAGGCTTGCAAAATAGCAATGTTCCCCAAGGCCGCAGACCTGCCCCTCGCCTAAAGGGGTTCACTCACGCTGCCACATGGGGTAATGGCACCCTTTCCCCTCTCCTACGGTTCACCCGATGACTGACAGAATCCCTATTTTCGACGGCCATAATGATGTGCTCCTGCGGCTTCTGAACAAGAAGAACGACCGGGCGCATGAGCATTTCCTTGCCGGTGACGGCGAGGGCCATATCGATCTGCCGCGCGCCAAGGCCGGCGGCTTTGCCGGCGGCATGTTCGCCGTCTACATCTCCTCGAGGGACGACATTGGCGATGTCGAGGAGATGATGAAGGGATCGTCCTATGACGTCCCCTTGCCGCGGATCATCTCCTCCACCGAGGCGCTGCCCACCGCGCTTGCCATGATGGCCATCCTGTTCCGCATCGAGCGCGCCTCGCAGGGCCAGGTCAAGGTATGCCGCACCGCGCAGGAGATCCGCACCTGCATCGACAAGGGCGTGATGGCGACGGTGCTCCATATCGAGGGCGCCGAAGCCATCGACGAGAAGCTCGATTCACTCGAGGTCTTCTACCAGGCGGGCCTGCGCTCGATCGGCCCGGTCTGGAGCCGCCCCACCATTTTTGGCCATGGCGTGCCCTTCCGGTACCCGGCCGGCCCCGATACCGGACCCGGTCTGACCGATGCCGGCAAGGCGCTGGTCAAGGCCTGCAATGAGCTCGGCATCGCCATCGACCTTTCCCATCTCAATGAGAAAGGCTTCTGGGATGTGGCGCGCCTCAGCAAGGCGCCGCTGATCGCCACCCATTCCAATGTCCATGCCATCTGCCAGCACACGCGCAATCTCACCGACCGGCAGCTCGCCGCCATTCGCGATTCGGGCGGCATGGTGGGGCTGAATTTCGCCACCTGCTTCCTGCGCGCCGACGGCCAGGTCGACCCCCATACGCCGATCGACCAGATGCTGCGCCATATCGACTATCTGGTTCAGCATCTCGGCATCGAAGGGGTCGGCCTCGGCTCCGATTTCGATGGCGCCGTCGTTCCCGCCGAGATCGGCGATGTCTCAGGCCTGGACAGCCTGCGCAGCGCGCTCAGGAAGCGCGGCTTCACCGATGACGTCATGCGCAAGCTCTGTCACGAGAACTGGATCAGGGTGCTCGAACGCAGTTGGGGCGCATGATGACAGCCGACATCATCGTCATTGGCGCCGGCATCGCCGGCGCCTCGGTGGCAGCCCATCTTGCCCGCGACCGCAAGGTCGTCGTCCTCGAAATGGAGGAGCGGCCGGGCTATCACTCGACCGGCCGGTCGGCCGCCACCTATGAGCCCAATTACGGCCCACCCTCGATCCGCGCCTTGACCCGCGCCAGCCGTGGCTTTTTTGAAACGCCGCCGCAGGGCTTTGCCGCCGCTCCCCTGGTCTCGCCGCGCGAGACCATCTTCGTCGTGCCCGATCACCAGCGCGAGCACGCGGAATCCCTGCTCAAGACCGGCCTCGATTTCGCGGAAATCCCCTATGCGGAAGCGCGGCGGAAATTCCCGCCCTTGCGCGAGACCTATGCCAGCCTGGCGATGCTCGATGCCACCACGGCCGACATCGATGTCGATCTCCTGCATCAGGGTTTCCTGCGCATGGCGAAGACGCAAGGCGGCGAGATCATCTGCCGGGCGCCGGCCGAGACGATCGCGCGGCGCGAGGGTGCCTGGCACGTGGCGACGCCGCAAGGGACCTTCTCGGCGCCGGTCCTCATCAATGCCGCCGGCGCCTGGGGCGATGTGATCGCCGGGCTCGCAGGCGTCCAGCCCAAGGGCCTGCAGCCCAAGCGGCGCAGCATGGCGGTCGTTCCCGTGCCGCCCGATGCCAATGTGATGGCCTGGTCCTTTGTCGGCGATGCCGGCGAGACCTGGTATGCCAAGCCTTCCGGCGGCAGGCTTCTGGTGTCGCCCGCCGAGGCCGAGCCGGTCGAGCCGCATGACGCCTATGCCGACGACATGACGCTCGCCGAAGGCCTCGCCCGCTTCGAGGAGGCGGTCGACATCGAGGTAACGAGGCTCGAGGGAAGCTGGGGCGGCCTGCGCTCTTTCGTGCCCGATGGCAATCCGGTCTGCGGCTTTGACGGGGAGGCGGAAGGCTTCTTCTGGCTCATCGGCCAGGGCGGCTATGGCATCCAGACCTCACCCGCCCTGGGCGAGCTCGCCGCCGCCCTGGTCAGGGGCGCCGGCATGCCGGGCTATATAGAAAGAGAAGGGCTGAAGCTTCAGGATATCTCGCCCGCCCGCTTCAACTGATCAGGGCGCGCCTAAATTATAATTGACGCCCAGGCGGACGATATTGGCCTCGATACCTACGTCCCTGTAGCCGGAGATCTGCACATCGAGATCTTCATTATCGAGATCGACATAGAGATATTCCGCCTTGACCGAGATCCGGTCGTTCAGCAGATATTCGGCGCCGGCTCCGATCGTATAGCCGGACCATGAGAGCGAACTTTTGCTGTCGAAATCACCGAAACCGAAATAGTCGCTGTCGCCGCCGCCCCAGGCGAAGCCACCGGTGCCATAGACAAGAATGCTATCGAAGACAAAGCCGGCCCGTGCCCGCAACGTCGCCAACCAATCGAGGTCGACGGTAATGCCTTCGGAAAAGCCCGGATTCTTGAGATTGAAAACTTCGCCATCCGTGTCCAGGCCGGTAATATCCGCTTCCGCGCCGATCAGGAAGTGGTCGATCTGGTAGTTGAAGCCCACCTGGGCGCCGCCACCAAAGCCATCAATATCTTCGTCGAAAATGAAGGGGGCGATCGACCCGTCTACGGTCGGCTCTCCCCACAGGTATTCGGCATGGACACCGGCATAGAACCCGGTCCAGTCTACTTCCTGGCCCTGAGCCGCACCGGCGCTGCCCGCGACCAGCGCAGCAGCGATGAGTTTTGATTGCAATCGAGCCCCAGCCATTCAAACTCCCGATTGTCCTGGCTAATTTACTATACGTAGCATAGGCCCGCGCAAACCGGCAAGCGACGAGAAGGTCCGTGAACGAGGCAGCCCTCACCCAGCAATTCTTCAGGAACATCCTGCGGAGCGAGACCTCGACGCGCCAGAAAATCATCGATCACCAGCGCCGCCTGCTCGAGCGCCTCATTCGCCACGCCCGCCAGCACGTCCCCTTCTATCGCGACAGCGGCCGCCTCGATCTGCTCTTCAGGCCCGACGGGGCTATCGATTGGTCGCGCTGGGGCGACCTTCCCATCCTCACCCGCCGCGAGGCGAAGGACAATGAGAAGGCCCTGGGCGCCGACTGGCTGCCGCCGGAAATGCTGCCCCTGGACGAAGACATGACCTCGGGCTCCACCGGCGTGCCTTTCCGCTTCCAGCGCACCAAGCTCAGCCGCATCGCGTCCAGCGCTTTGCTCGGCCGCGCCATCGACTGGCATGACAAGGGCGCCATTGGCGCCGTCGCCGCTGTCCGTTCCGTGCCCGCCGATCTGGGTAACCAGGTGACAACGGGTGCCATCACCATTCCCCTGCATCTGCCGGCCAGGGACCAGCTCGCTTTGCTGGAACGCGTAGCACCAACCCATCTCGTCACCTATCCGAACCAGCTCCTCGCCTGGCTCGATTTCGATACGGGCCAGGCTTTCCGCAATCTACGCGTGGCCGTTCTGACCGGCGAAGTCATCCACTCGGAAACCCGCACCCGCCTGGCGCGCCAGCTCGGAATCACGCTGATCGAGGCCTATGCCACCTCCGAGGTTGGCGCCATTGCCTTTGAGGGCAAGGAAGGGTCCTTGCTCGTCTGCGAGGAAAACATCCTCTTCGAATGCCTGGAGGAAACGGCCGAGCGGCCGGGCCATGTCGTCCTGACGCCTTTCTACAATCACGCCACCCCCCTTATCCGCTATGCGCCCGGCGATTTCGCGGTCATGGATCCGCTTCTGGCGGACAAAGCCTTGCGCGGCATCAAGCGGGTGGTCGGGCGCGAACGCAATCTGTTCCGGGCGCCCAATGGCGATCTCTTCTATCCGAGCGTTGCCGCAAAGCTGTTTGTGGCCATACTCGATCATCGCGAATGGCAGCTGGTGCAGACGACCCGCCATGACGCGGTTTTCAGGGTCGTTTGCCCCACACCGCCCTCATCCGCCCAGCTCAAGGCCCTGCGTGACGCGCTCGGGGAGCTGCTGCACGGGCTGAAGCTCACGATTGCGGTGGTTCCCGAAATCGAGCCGGGAACAGCCGGGAAACCGGCCGAAAGTATAATAAGAAGCCCCGGAATAAACTGAGGAAAACCGGTATTCACCGCGTTTTTCCAGTCAGTTCACTTCCGTTGAAAAAGCTGCTTATATGCAACCCCGCCTTGAATGAATAAGGCGCTAACAAGATGTACCAGGGAGGACTATCCATGAAACGCGTAACGACGCTCGCATCGGCATTGCTCTTTACGACAATGCTTGCGGCCGGCACGGCCAGTGCCAAGACATTGGTTTATTGTTCCGAGGGCTCGCCGGAAGGCTTCGATCCTGCGCCATATACTGCGGGCACCACCTTCAACGCTTCATCGCGTCCGATCTATAATCGCCTCGTCGAGTTCGAACGCGGCACGACCAAGGTGATTCCGGGTCTAGCCGAGAGCTGGGAAGCCTCCGCTGACGGCCTCGAGTTCACCTTCAAGCTTCGTAAGGGCGTCAAGTTCCATACCACGTCCTATTTCACGCCGAGCCGTGACTTCAACGCCGATGACGTGATTTTCTCCTTCTCCCGTCAGTGGAAGAAGGATCATCCGTGGAACCAGTATACCGCCGGCGTCGCCTGGGAATATTTCGACGGTATGGACATGCCCGCCTTGCTGAAGGACATCGTGAAAGTTGACGATTACACGGTGAAATTCGTGCTGAATCGCCCCGAGGCTCCGTTCATCGCCAACCTTGCGATGGATTTCGCCTCGATCCTGTCGGCCGAGTATGCTGCCAAGTTGGAAGCCGATGGCAAGAAGGACATGATCAACCAGCAACCGGTCGGCACCGGCCCGTTCATGTTCGTCGACTACCAGAAGGATGCCGTCATCCGCTACCACGCACATTCGGACTACTGGGGCGGCAAGCAGCAGATCGACGATCTGATCTTCGCCATCACCACCGACGCCGCGGTGCGCATGCAGAAGCTCAAGGCCGGCGAATGTCATGTGGCGCCCTATCCGCCGCCAGCCGAGATCGCCAGCCTCAAGGCCGATCCCAATCTCGACGTGATGGAACAGGAAGGTTTGAACGTCGGCTATCTGGCTTACAACACGATGCAGGCGCCGTTCGACAAGGTTGAAGTCCGGAAGGCCCTCAATATGGCGATCAACAAGCAGGCCATACTCGACGCCGTGTTCCAGGGCGCGGGCTCCGCGGCAAAGAACCCGATCCCGCCGACCATGTGGTCCTACAACAACGAGACGGTCGACGACACCTATGACCCGGAAGCTGCCAAAAAAATGCTGGCAGACGCCGGGGTTTCCGACCTCAAGATGAAGATCTGGGCAATGCCGGTGCAACGCCCCTATAATCCAGACGCCCGCAAGATGGCCGAACTCATCCAGGCTGACTTCGCCAAGGTCGGCGTCGGGGCGGAAATCGTCTCCTACGAGTGGGGCGAGTATCTGGAGCGCTCCAAAGCCAAGGACCGCGACGGCGCTGTGCTGCTCGGCTGGACCGGCGACAACGGCGATCCGGACAACTTCCTTGCCGTGTTGCTTGGCTGTTCGGCGGTCGGCGGGAACAACCGGGCACAGTGGTGCTACAAGCCCTTCGAGGACTTGATCCAGAAGGCCAAGACGCTACCCACCAACGACCAGCGCGAGCCGCTCTATGCGGAAGCCCAGAAGGTCTTCAAGGAACAGGCACCTTGGGCCACAATCGCTCACTCGGTCGTATTCATGCCGATGAGCAAGAAGGTGTCGAACTACAAGATGGACCCATTGGGCTCGCATCGCTTCGACGGCGTTGACATCGCCGAATAGAACGAGACAGAGGGGGCGGCCCCGCATCGGAGCCGCCCTCCTTCCATAGCTTCATGCTCCGCTTCCTCGCTTCCCGGCTTTTGCTGCTGGTGCCGACGTTTATCGGCATCTCCATTGTCGCCTTCGGCTTCATTCGTCTTCTCCCCGGCGATCCAGTGCTGCTCATGTCCGGCGAGCGTTCGCTTCCGCCCGAGCGGCATGAGGAACTGCTCCGCCAGTTCGGGTTCGACCGGCCAATCTGGGAACAATACTTTACCTATCTCTGGAAACTGCTGCAGGGCGACTTCGGCATTTCGTTCAAGACCAAGGCGCCGGTTCTGAACGAATTTCTCACGCTGTTTCCTGCGACGGTGGAACTTGCATTTTGCGCCATGCTTTTTGCCGTCATCTTCGGCATACCGGCGGGCGTCGTCGCTGCCGTGCGGCGCGGCAGCGTCTACGACCAGTCGGTGATGGGAACAGCACTCGTCGGATATTCCATGCCGATCTTCTGGTGGGGTCTCCTGCTCATCATCTTCTTTTCGGTGACGCTGCAATGGACGCCCGTGTCGGGCCGCATCGGGCTCGTTTATTTCTTCAAGCCGGTGACTGGGTTCATGCTGATCGACAGTCTCCTGTCGGGCCAGAAAGGCGCCTTCACGTCTGCCGTCCGCCACTTGATCTTGCCGACCGTGGTGCTCGGAACCATTCCGCTTGGCGTCATCGCGCGGCAGACGCGTTCCGCCATGCTGGAGGTGCTGGGCGATGACTATGTGCGAACTGCCCGCGCCAAGGGCTTGGCGCCATTTCGGGTCATCGGCATCCACGCACTTCGCAACGCCATGATCCCGGTCATCACCACCATCGGCCTGCAGGTCGGCACACTGCTCGCAGGCGCCATCCTCACCGAGACGATATTTTCCTGGCCCGGCGTCGGCAAGTGGATGATCGACGCCATTTCGCGCCGCGACTATCCTTCCGTGCAGAGCGGGCTTCTGCTCATTGCCGGCGTCGTCATGCTGGTCAACCTCATCGTCGACTTGCTGTACGGCCTCATCGATCCGCGCATACGGCATGGGAGGTAGAGACATGAGCGACGCCGCCGCCACAGTTGCCGACACCCGGAAGACAGGGCGCATGACGCTCCTCACCGAGTTCTGGCGCTATTTCAGCGAGAACCGCGGCGCGGTCGCCGGTCTCGCCGTTTTCCTCTTCGTCGTCATTCTGGCCGTCTTCGCGGATGTCATTGCGCCCCATGCGCCGCATGAGCAATACCGAGACGCGTTCCTCAAGCCTCCCGTCTGGCAGGTGGGAGGGGATTATCGCTTTATCCTCGGCACCGACGCCGTGGGCCGCGATATCCTCTCGCGTCTGATCTATGGCAGCCGTTACTCGCTGTTCATCGGCGTGATTGTGGTGTCGATCTCACTGACTCTCGGCGTCACGATCGGCCTCTTCACCGGCTATTTCCGCGGGCCGCTCGACAATGCGGTGATGCGTGTGATGGACGTATTCCTGTCGTTTCCAAGCCTTCTGCTTGCGCTCGTTCTGGTGGCGCTGCTCGGGCCCAGCCTCACCAACGCGATGATCGCGATCGCGCTGATCCAGCAGCCCCACTACGTCCGCCTCACTCGGGCCGCCGTGATGAGCGAAATGGTGAAAGATTATGTGACGGCGGCAAAGGTTTCCGGCGTTGGCCGGTTGCGACTCATGTTCGTCACCATCCTGCCGAACTGCATGGCTCCGCTCATTGTTCAGGCAGCATTGTCGTTCTCCACCGCCATTCTCGACGCCGCGGCGCTTGGCTTTCTCGGCATGGGCGCCCAGCCGCCGACTCCCGAATGGGGTACGATGCTGGCCGACTCCCGCGAATTTGTAACCCGCGCCTGGTGGGTCGTGACGATGCCCGGCATCGCCATCCTCGTTACTGTGCTGGCCATCAATCTCATGGGCGACGGCTTGCGCGACGCGCTTGACCCGCGTCTCAAGCGGAGCTGACTATGACGGTACGGAACGATCAGTCTCGAGTCCGGGTTTCTGGCGAAGATCAGGTTCAGTCGAGTTCTCGGCGCAGCAGCGGCTCGGCCCGGATTGCGCTTCATCAATGGCCTCCAGCTTGCGCCGGGGTGACGAACGAAAAAGGGACGACCTGACCAATGGCGCTGCTCGACATCCGCAATCTCACTGTCGAGTTCAAGACCGCCAGCGGCTGGTTCCGTGCCGTCGACGGGGTATCGTTCAAGGTTGACGCCCATGAGGTCCTCGCCATTGTCGGTGAGTCAGGCTCCGGCAAATCCGTCTCGATGCTGGCGGTCATGGGGCTTCTCCCCTGGACGGCGACAGTTACCGCCGACCGCCTGCAGTTCGAGGGCCGTGAACTGCTCGGCATGAGCAAGAGAGAGCGCCGCAAGATCATCGGCAAGGACATCGCCATGATCTTCCAGGAGCCGATGTCGAGTCTCAACCCCTGCTTTAATGTCGGCTATCAGCTGACCGAAGCGCTGAAAACCCATCTCGACATGGACAAGGCGGAGCGCCGCAAGCGCGCCATCGAGCTCCTGAGCGAAGTGGGCATACCCGCACCCGAAACCCGGCTCAATTCCTTCCCGCATCAATTATCGGGCGGCATGAACCAGCGCGTGATGATCGCTATGGCCATCGCTTGCAAGCCCAAGCTCCTGATCGCCGACGAGCCGACCACAGCGCTCGACGTGACGATCCAGGCGCAGATCCTCGATCTCCTGCTCAAACTGCAGCGCGAGACCGGCATGGGTCTTGTCCTCATCACCCATTCGATGGGCGTCGTCGCCGAAACCGCAGAGCGCGTTTCGGTGCAGTATGCCGGCCAGAAAGTCGAGGAGCAGCCGGTCAGGGGCCTGTTCAAGGAACCGCACCATCCCTACACTGCCGCCCTGATCGCAGCCCTGCCCGAACGCGCCCACGCCAATCGCCTGCCCTCCATTCCGGGAGTCGTGCCGGGTCAGTTCGACCGGCCGCAGGGCTGCTTGTTCTCGCCACGCTGCGGTTTCGCCACCAGTCTATGCCGTGTCGAGGTGCCGCCGCAACAGAGGGAGCTGGGTGATGCACTCTGCCACTATCCGTTGAAGAATGGCGTGGCGCTCGGCCATCCCGGCAAGGGAGAAGCCGCATGACCGCAGACACCGTCCTCATCGCCCGCGATCTCGCGCGCCATTACCTGGTCTCGCGTGGCGCCTTCCGGCAACCGGCGACCCTCAAGGCGCTCGACGGCGCGGGCTTCACTGTGAAGCGCGGCAGGACACTTGCCGTCGTGGGCGAGTCAGGTTGCGGCAAATCGACCCTTGCCCGCCTCGTCACCATGATCGAGCCGCCTACCGCGGGGTCGCTGCAGATCTCGGGCCACGAGATCGTCGGCGCATCGTCGGACACGCTGAAGAAGCTGCGCTCGAAAGTGCAGATCGTCTTCCAGAATCCCTATGGCTCGCTCAATCCGCGCCAGAAGATCGGCCATGCGCTGGAGGAGCCGCTTCTCGTCAATACGACGCTCTCCGCCAAGGAGCGTACCGAGCGGGCGCGCGCCATGATGGCCAATGTGGGCCTGCGCCCTGAGCATTATGAGCGCTATCCGCACATGTTCTCAGGCGGCCAGCGCCAGCGCATCGCCATCGCCCGCGCTTTGATGCTCGATCCCGACATTCTGGTGCTCGACGAGCCGGTCTCGGCGCTCGATGTCTCGATCCAGGCGCAGGTGCTCAATCTTCTTGCCGACATCCAGGAGCGCCTCAATCTGGCTTTCCTGTTCATCAGCCATGATCTCTCGGTCGTACGCCACATCGCCAATGACGTGATGGTGATGTATCTGGGCCGCGTCGTCGAATATGGCTCCCGTGACGACATCTTCCGCAATCCCCAGCATCCTTATACGCGCGCCCTTCTCTCGGCGACGCCGATGGCCGACCCCGAGCGCAAGCGCGAGCGCATCGTGCTGAAGGGCGAGCTGCCCTCGCCGCTCAACCCGCCCTCGGGCTGCGCCTTCAATCCGCGTTGCCCGCTGGCTTTCGAGCCCTGCCCCGTGCTTCGTCCGGCGCTGCTTGCACACGAGGCAAGCCTTGTGGCATGCCATGCCGTGAACAAGCCCGAGGCCACGACAAAAGCGGCCTGATATCCAAATCGGAGTTAAGAATGTCCCGCGCTGAACACTCGACCGGCGAAGCTCTTGTTGGCCTGCTCGAGGCCTATGGCGTCGACACCATTTTCGGTATTCCGGGCGTCCACAATGTCGAGATGTACCGCGCTCTGCCGCGCTCCGGGATCAAGCATGTGCTGGTGCGCCATGAGCAGGGCGCGGGCTTCATGGCCGACGGCTATGCCAGGGCCTCCGGCAAGCCCGGCGTGTGCTTCACCATCACCGGCCCCGGCCTGACCAATATCATGACGCCTCTGGGCCAGGCCTGGTCCGATTCGAGCCCCGTTTTGTGCATTTCATCGGCCCTCGATATCGCCGACAGCGCCCAGGGGCGCGGTCGCCTGCACGAGATGCAGAACCAGCTGGGTGCGGCGGCCACCATCACCAATCTCGCGGTGCGCGCCTATACGCCCCAGGATGTGCGCGACGGCGTGGCGCGCGCCTTCTCGGCTTTCGCTTCACAGCGCCCGCGCCCCGCTTATCTCGAGCTGCCCCTCGATTTGCTCAAGGTTCCCTCAGGACCCGGCTGGACCGCGCACAAGACCCCGCGGCTGCCGCAGCCGGATGCCGTTCAGGTCAAGGAGGCGGCCGAGCGCCTGGGCGCCGCCAAGTCGCCGGTGATCCTGCTCGGCGGTGGCGCGCTCGATGCCGGCAGGGCGGCGCTGGCCATTGCCGAGCAGCTCGGCGCCCCCATCATCACCACCACCGCCGGCAAGGGCGCCGTGCCGGGGACGCATCCTCTGGTGCTGGGCTACCGTCTGGCGAGGGAGTCCGGCCGCAAGCTGCTGCGCGAGGCCGACACCATCCTGTGCGTCGGCTCGGAACTCTCCGAAACCGACTTCTGGGATTCGGGCTTCATCCTCGACAAGGGACTCATCCGCATCGATCTCGACCCGGCGACCCTGGCGCGGCCGCATGCCGCCGACATCGCCATCCTGGCCGATGCCGCAGCCACGCTCGCCGCGATCAAGGCCAGCCTTCCCGCCGCCGACCATGAGGCCAGGCGCAGGACGAACGAGAAGCGGATCGCCGGTTATCTCGCCATGGAAGGCAGCCAGGATGACGCCTTGCGCAAGATGCTGGGCAAGGTGCTGGCCGTCATCCGCGACAGCCTGCCGCCCGAAACGGTGATCGCCTCCGACATGACCCAGATCGCTTACGCCGCCAACGAGATCTTCCCGGTCTTTGAGCCGCGGACCTGGCTCCATCCGGTGGGCTTCGGCACGCTGGGTTTCGCGCTGCCCGCCGGCATCGGCGCCAAATTCGGCGCTCCCGGCAAGCCGGTCGCGGTGATGATCGGCGACTACGGCATCCAGTACACGATCAACGAGCTCGGCACCGCGGCCGAGCACAAATTGCCGCTGGTCATCCTGATGTGGAACAATGACGCGCTGGGCCAGATCCGCGACGACATGGTGAACAAGGGCATCCAGCCCAATGCCGTGACGCTGGTGAACCCCGATTTCCAGGCGCTCGCCAAGGCCTATCGCTGTCATGCCGAGAAGCCGGACTCGCTGAAAGCGCTCGCCCAGGCGATCGGCAGGGCGCTCAAGGCCGACGGCCCGACACTTGTCGAAATGACGCCGCGCATGCTGAATGGCTGAACACCCACTTTCGTCATCCCGGCGAAAGCCGGGACCCGCAAAACCCTCTCAACGCGAGAAGTGTCGCCCGCATTGTGCGGACCCGGCTATCATCGATGCACTCTGATTCAGCCGTCATCTTCGATGTCGACGGCGTGCTGCTCGATCTGACGGCTGCCGAAGAGGATGCCTTCTTCTGGGCCTTCGAGAAGCTTCATCGGCTGACCGGCCTGTCGCGCGACTGGGACAGCTACCGCACCCGCAATGACGAGGACATCATCACCGAGATCCTCGAAGGCCATTTCGGGCGGGCACCGTCCCCGGCCGAGCACAAGGCCGTGATCGAGACCTATCTCGCTCATCTGACGCAAGGCATAGAGGCGCGGCGGCTGGTGCCCGAGCCCATTGAGGGAGCCGCCACCCTCCTTGCCTCGCTCGGCGGCAGGACGACACTTGGTGTCGCCACCGCCAATCTCATCGAAGCCGCCGCGGCGCGTCTCGCAGCCTGCGGCCTGTGGGAACCTCTGAAAGACACTGGCTTTGGCGCCAATGGCGGCGGCGCCAAGCGTGAAATCCTCGCCCGCGCCATGGCGCGGCTCGGCCTGCCGCGCGACCGTATCGTCTTCATCGGCGACAATCTCAACGATGTCGCGGCGGGTCTGGGCAATGGCGTCCATTTCATCGGCTTTTCGCTGGATGAGGAGAAATGCCGGCGGCTCGCCGCGGCGGGCGCGCAACGCATTTGCAATCATCACCAGGATACGCTGAAACATATAGAAGACGCGCTTAAGATCTGATTTGCCCATCTGAAGGAGACGGCCCGACTTGGACCACCACCCCAATCAGTTCGCGCTTTTGCGCACCAGGCGCTTCTGGCCGCTTTTCGTCACCCAGGCGATCGGCGCCTTCAACGACAATGCCTTCCGCTATGCGCTGTCGATCCTGCTCATCTATGATCTGGGCCCGCGTCTCGGCTTCAATGCCGCCCTTCTCAACACCGTCTCCGCCGGCCTCCTGATCCTGCCCTTCTTCGTCTTCTCGGCCACCGCCGGCCAGATCGCCGACAAGTTCGACAAGGCGCTGCTGGCGCGCCGCATCAAGCTCATCGAGATCGCCATCGTGGCGCTCGCCTCCTTCAGCCTGTTCACCGACCAGGTCTGGCTGCAGCTTCTGACCGTGCTCCTGACCGGCATACAGTCGGCCTTCTTCGGGCCGATCAAATATTCGATCCTGCCGCAGCATCTCGAGCGCGAAGAGCTGCTGGGCGGCAACGGCCTGATCGAGATGGGTACCTTCCTGTCGATCCTGCTCGGCACCTTGTTCGGCAGCTTCGCCATCCAGTCCGAGCTCGGCCGCCATGCGGTGAGCGTGGTGATGATCGGCCTTGCCATCATCGCCTATATGAGCGCCCGCCAGATTCCCGAAGCGCCCGCCCCCCAGCCCGATCTCCGGATCAACCCGAATATCGCCGAGGAAACCTGGCGGATGATCGGCATCGCGCGCGAGCGCAAAGAGGTCTTCCTCGCCATTCTCGGCATTTCCTGGTTCTGGTTCCTGGGGGTCGTCTTCCTCACCCAGATCCCGCTCTTCACCCAGACCGAGCTTGCCGCCAACGAGACGGTGGCGAGCCTCATCATCGCCGCCTTCACGGTGGCGATCGGCATGGGCTCGATCGTCACCAACCGGCTTTTGAAAGGCGAGGTCTCGGTCAAATATGTGCCGGTCGCCGCGATCCTGATCACCCTCTTCATCATCGACCTCTATTTCGCCACCGGCGCGCTGCGCACCAGCGACGCCAGCACGCCGCGCACGGTGGCCGATATCGTCTCGACCTTTTCCGGCTGGCGGATTCTGGTCGACCTCACGGCAATAGCCTTCTGCGCCGGCCTCTTCGCCGTGCCGCTCTACGCGCTCGTCCAGTCGCGCTCCTCGCCGCAGAAGCGCGCCCGCGTCATTGCCGCCAACAACATCATCAACGCGATCTTCATGACGGCGGCGACGCTTATCTCCTTCCTGGCGCTGGGGGCCGGGCTGTCGGTGCGCGGCCTCTTCCTGGTGACCGGCCTCGCCAATGCGATCGCCGCCGCCTGGATCTGCCAGCTTTTGCCGCAGGAGCTCGCCGCCTATGTGGCGCGCCGCCTGTTCCGCCTGTTCTACCGGGTCGAGATCAAGGGCTTCGAGAACTTCGCCAAGGCCGGCCGCAAGGCGCTGATCGTCGCCAACCACACCTCTTTCCTCGATGGCCCTCTGATCTCGGCCTTCCTGCCGGAGCGCTGCCATTTCGCCATCAACACCCATATCGCCAATCGCTGGTGGGTAAGGCCGGCTTTCCAGCTCTTCGACCTGCTGCCCATCGATCCCGCCAATCCGATGGCGATCAAGACGCTGGCCAACGGCCTGAAGCGCGGGCGCAAGGTGGTGATCTTCCCGGAAGGCCGCATCACCCGCACCGGCTCGCTGATGAAGGTCTATGAGGGGCCGGGCGTCATCGCCCATCTGGCAGGCGCGAAAATCCTCCCCGTGCGCATCGACGGCGCTCAATATACGCCCTTCTCGCTGATGAAGGGCAAGCACCGACTGCGCTGGTTCCCCAAGATCACCCTGACCTTCCTGCCTCCCATCAAGCCCGATGCGCCGGCCGATCTCAAAGGCGGCGCCTTGCGCGAGTTCCTCGCCGACAAGCTCTATGACGTCATGACCGACATGATGTTCCGCACCAGCTTCGCCGACGAGACCCTGTTCAGGTCGCTGCTCAAGGCGCGCCGCATCCATGGCCGCAACCATGCCATACTCGAGGACATCCAGCGCACGCCCCTGACCTATGGCCGCATCGTGATGGCGAGCTTCATCCTCGGCCGGCGCCTCGCCGAGCTCACCCCCGGCGAGAAGCGGGTGGGCGTCCTCCTGCCCACCGCCGCCGGCTGCTTCATCACCCTCTTCGCCCTTCACGCCTCGGGCCGTGTGCCGGCTTTGCTCAACTACTCGACCGGCGCCGCCAACATGGCCGGCGCCTGCCGCACCGCCGAGATCAAGACCATCATCACCTCGCGCCGCTTCGTCGAAGCGGGCAATTTCGCCGACGACATCGCCGTCCTCGAAAAGGAGGCGCGCATCATCTGGATCGAGGATGTGCGCGAGAAACTGGGCCTGGGCGACAAGCTCTACGGTCTCTATGCCGGCCTCTTCCCGAAAGCCGCTCTGTCGCGCCTCGGCTACAATGACGACGCCCATGCGCCGGCGGTCGTCATTTTCACCTCGGGCTCGGAGGGAACGCCCAAGGGCGTCGTCCTCTCGCACCACAATCTGCAGGCCAATCGCCACCAGGCCGCGGCGCGTATCGACTTCACGCCCAAGGACATCGTCTTCAATGCCATGCCGATGTTCCATACATTCGGCCTGAATGCCGGCACCTTGCTGCCGATCCTCGCCGGCGTGCGCACCTTCCTCTATCCCTCGCCGCTCCACTACAAGATTGTCCCCGAGATGGCCTATGACATCAATGCGACGATCCTGTTCGGCACCGACACCTTCCTCACCGGCTATGCCCGCAACGCGCATCCCTACGATTTCTACGCGGTGCGCTTTGTCGTGGCGGGCGCCGAGCGGGTGCGGCCGGAGACGCGCCAGACCTGGATGGACATATTCGGCCTGCGCATCCTCGAAGGTTATGGCGTCACCGAATGCTCGCCCGTCCTCGCCGTCAACACGCCGATCCACTATCGCGCCGGCACCGTCGGCCGCCTCCTCGACGGCATCGATTACCGCCTCGACAAGGTCGAGGGCATCGAGGAAGGCGGCCGTCTTGTCGTCAAGGGCCCCAATATCATGATAGGCTATCTGCGCGCCGACAGGCCGGGCGTCATCGACCCGCCGGCCGAGGGCTGGTACGACACGGGCGACATCGTCAAGGTCGACGAGAAGCGCTATATCACCATCCTCGGGCGTGCCAAGCGCTTCTGCAAGATTGCCGGCGAAATGGTCTCGCTTGCCGCGGTGGAGAGCAAGTTGCAGCAGGCCTTCCCGGAGCATGTCCAGGCCGTCGTCGCCATTCCTGACCCCAGGAAGGGCGAGCAGCTTGTCCTCTTCACCACCGACCAGGGGCTCGACCGCAAGCGCCTGGCCGACGGGCTCAGGGCGCAGGGCGCCACGGAGCTGATGGTGCCCAAAGTCATCATCCCCGTGGAAACCATGCCCATCCTCGGCACCGGCAAGTTCGACTATGTCACCTTGAACCGCATGGCGCGCGAGAGGGCCGAGCCGAAGGACGATGCGGCGGAGCCATGAGCGTCACGCTCGACGATAGGGACCGGGGGCGCCTTGAGGGCGCCGAAGGCCCGGCGCTCGAGCTCGCCATGCGCCTCGTGCTGGCCGCCGCCGACATTCTGGAAGCCCGCTCCCTCATCCCCATCTCCTTCGCCCATATCGATGCCTGCTTCTATGCGGGCGAGGCGCATGTCGATTTCGCGCAGTATCTGCTCGATCACGACGCCAGGCTTGCCGTGCCGGCCTGGACGAACAATGGCGTGGTGAGCCTCGCGGATCCCGAGATCAGGCCCGAGGCGGGCGATCCGCAAATGGTCAAGGGCGCGCGCCGGCTGATGCAGCTCTATGAGAAGCTCGGCTGCCGCCCGGTCTGGACCTGCGCGCCCTATCAGCTCCCGGGCGGCCCCAAATTCGGCGAGCACATCGTCGCCGGTGAATCCAATGCGGTCTCCTTCTACAATTCCGTCATCGGCGCCCGCACCAACAAATATGGCGATTATCTCGATGTCGCCTGCGCGCTCATCGGCAAGGCGCCCTATGCCGGGCTCCATCTCGTTGAGGCGCGGCGCGGCGATATCCTCATCCGCACCACCGGCATCGCCGCGGACTGGAAGAGCGAGAACATCTTCTATCACCTGCTCGGCCATCATGTGGGGAGGCTCGCGGGCCAGGCCATCCCGGTGATCGACGGACTGCCGCCGCAGGACACGACGGACGGGCTCAAGGCGCTCAGCGCCGCCGCGGCCGCCTCCGGCGGCATCGAGCTCTGGCACGCGACCGGCGTAACCCCTGAGGCGGCAACGAACGAGCACGCCTTCCAGGGCGGCACTCCCACCCGCATTCTGGATCTGACGCCGGATGACCTGGCAAGGGCTCGACGCGACCTGACAAGCGCCCGCGACGGCCCGCTCGACATGGTGGCGCTCGGCACGCCGCATTTCTCGCTGACCGAATTTGCCCGCCTCATGCCGCTCATTGCCGGCCGCAAGGCGAAGCCCGGCCTCGCCTTCTATGTCTCGACCAGCCGCTATGTACGAGACGAGGCAGCGTCGCGCGGCTGGATCGCCGATCTCGAAAAATTCGGCGCCATCGTCATCGCCGATACCTGCACTTATTATTCGCCCGCCGTGCGCAACTGCCGCGGCCGCATCATGACCAATGCCGCCAAATGGGCCTATTACGCGCCCGGCATGCTGGGTGTTGAAGTCTGTTTCGGCAGCCTTGCCGAATGCGTGGAGAGTGCCGTCAGGGGCGAGACATGGCGCGATCCTCGGCTGTGGACGAACGGCCTCGCATGATCAGCGCCCGCATTCTTCACAAGGGTGCTGCGGAGGGCGAGGTGCTGGCGCTCGCGGCACCCTTGAGCTTCTGGGGCGCCTTCGATCCGCGTAACGGCGTGATCATCGACATCCACCACCCGCAACGGGGTCAGTGCATCTCAGGCAAGGTTCTGATGATGCGCGAGACGCGCGGCTCCGGCACAGCACCTGGCGGCATGGCGGAAGCGATCAGGCTCGGCACGGCGCCGGCGGCCATCATCCTGATCAGGCCCGATATCAATCTCGCCATTGGCGCGATGGTGGCGCAACAGCTTTACGGCCGAAGCTGCCCGGTTCTCTCCGTGAACACGGAGGATTATGAAACTCTGGCGGTCGCTTCGACGCTGGCAATTGCCCCGGATGGCCGGATCACTCCGCCGCCGCGAGCCGTCCCTCGGGGCTAGTGTCCTGGTCGCCGAAAACCGGCTGCGCCTCTTCCGGGATGCGGAAGATGTTCCACGCCCAGGCGCGCTTGCCGACCGACACGAGCCCCGTAACCCAGGACACATAGGCCGACAGAGCGAGGCCCAGCACGATCGGCGACAGCCACAGGAAGGTCTGGGTGGTGATCAGGAAAGCGAGCACGCCGACCAGCACGCCGGTCACGATATGCCAGGCATGCTTGTAGAGGAGCTCGTTGAAAGGCGGCGCCTCTTCGGTGCGCTTCTGCGCCTTCCAGCCGGAATCGCGTCCGAGCAGCACATCGAGCACGAAGCCCGACTGGATGAGCATCATGATCGGCGAGAGCAGCGCCGACAGGAAGGATTCGGCCAGCAGGCTCTTGAACAACCCGATGGCGCCGCCGCAGCCGCGCCGCAGCTCGGGATTGAGGAGTGCCGCCAGGATGCCGAGGATCTTCGGCACGAACAGCACCGCCATGGTCAGGGTGAACAATCTCAGCGCTCGTTCCGGATCGAAGACCGGCCAGGCCGGGAACAGCGAGAAGCCTTCGGGGAAATAATTGGGCTCGGTATATTTGGCGACCGTCGAGAGAACGAGACCGGTCATCAGCAGAAACAGCCACAGCGGCGAGGCCAGATAGGACATGATGCCCTGCAGGAAGTGGATGCGGCTCACCCAATGCAGGCCCTTCACGGTGAGAAGCTTCATATGCTGCAGGTTGCCCTGGCTCCAGCGCCGGTCGCGCGCCGCGAGCTCGATGAGATTGGGCGGCGTCTCCTCATAGGAGCCGCCGAGCCCCGGCAGCATATAGACCGCCCATCCGGCGCGCCGCATCAGCGCCGCCTCGACGAAATCATGGCTCATGACATGGCCGCCGAAGGGCTTGCGGCCTTCGAGCTCGGGCAGCCCTGCGGCTTCGGCGAAGGCCTTCACCCGGATGATCGCATTATGCCCCCAATAATTGCCGTCGCGCCCGTGCCAGGCGGCGAGCCCGTTGGCGACGATCGGTCCATAGACGCGGCCGGCGAATTGCTGCATGCGCGCATAGAGCGTCCAGCGGTTGTGCAGGAGCGGCAGGCTCTGGATGATGCCGGCCTTGGGGTCGGCCGCCAAGGCCCGCGCCAGCGTGACGAGGGTGGATCCCGCCATCATGCTGTCGGCGTCGAGCACGATCATCGCCTCATAGGTGCCGCCCCAGCGGGTGACGAAATCGGCGATATTGCCGGCCTTCTTGTGATGATTGTCGGCGCGGCGGCGATAATAGACGGCGATCACGTCACTGAGCTGCTCGCGCAGTTTGGCGAAGACCTGCACCTCGTTGCGGATATGCGCCGCCTCGCGGCTGTCGCTCAGCACGAAGATGTCGAACGACTTGCCGGCATCTTCCGCGGCAAGTGCCCGGCCCATGCGGCCCAGCGCTTCGGCCACCGTTTCGGGATCCTCGTGATAGACCGGCATCAGGAGCGCGGTGCGCCCGATCTTGTCCTTGTCGGCCAGCACATAGCGCTGCCGCCTCAGGCACAGGAAGCCGAGGACGGCGCTGGCGCAGGCGAAGGAGATCCAGGCGAAGGTGACGGCGAAG
This sequence comes from Taklimakanibacter lacteus, assembly GCA_003576695.1. GTDB lineage: Bacteria > Pseudomonadota > Alphaproteobacteria > Rhizobiales > Aestuariivirgaceae > Taklimakanibacter > Taklimakanibacter lacteus. Next base: position 360,603 of record QOZQ01000001.1, on the reverse strand, counting down.
AGGCCCGCGAAGATGACCTGCAGCCAGGTGATGTCGGCCGGGCTGATCACCTGGTAGATCTCATAGGTACCGAGGCCGGTCAAAGCCAGCGTCGCCGAGAACACGAACCAGCGGCAGACATGGATGCTGGGATGCGACCGGCCGGCGGGGAGCGCCCCGCCCGGCGGCCAGTGCCTGAGATCCTGAACGGGCATTTCGAGCCGGGATTCCGGCGGCAGACTATCGTCCTTCGCGGGGGCGAGATCTACGATTTTGTCCACCGATAGAGCCATGTTTCGCTCACCTTGTCCTGGCCGCGCTTGAGCACGGCCCGGAATTCGGCCATCTCGGCACTTCCGACATCAATCTCGAAAGACAGCCTGACGCCGCCGCTTTGCGGATTGGGCTGGGTGACGACATTGCTGATCGTACCCTGGCTCGCGGTCACGTCGGCGACCACATCGCCCGTCAGAGAGCCGCCTTCGAAATCGATGACATAAAGGCGTTTGTTCTGGTCGAAATTGAGACCGCCGCCCGAGAAACGGGCCATTGCCTTGAAATCCTTGCGGTCGAGCGGCCACTCGTCGCACCAGTAGAGCCGGTAGACGAAGGAGGCCGAGCCGTCCTTGGCCGGCCGCTGCTTCGGCTGCCAGAATACCGCGATATTGTCGTTGATCTCGCGCTGCGAGGGGATTTCATAAAGCTCGACCGCACCCTGGCCCCAATCGCCGATCGGTTCCACCCACAGGCTGGGCCGCTTCTCATATTTGGCTTCGAGATCGAGGAAGTCGTCATAGCGCCTTTTGCGCTGCATCAGGCCGAAACCACCCGGGCTGTTGTCGACGAAAGCCGACACCTGGAGCGTCTTGGGATTGGCCAGCGGCCGCCACAGATACTCGCCCGCCCCCGTCAGCATCATCAGCCCGTCTGAATCGCACACCGCCGGACGATAGTCGTCGAAGGCGGCATGGTTCATGGCGTCATAGAGGAACATGCTGGTGAGCGGAGCGATGCCCACATGCTCGAGATCGCGGCGCGGGAAGATCGTCATCTCGACATCCATCTGCGTCGCCGCGCCCGGCTTGATGGTGAAGCGGTAGGCGCCGGTCGCCGACGGGCTGTCGAGCAGCGCCCACACCACCACCGAGACCGCATCGGGCGTCGGCGTGCGTATCCAGAACGAGCGGAAGAACGGGAATTCCTCGCCATTGGGCTGGCCGGTGTCGATCGCCAGCCCGCGCGCCGAAAGCCCGTAGAGATGGCCCCTGCCGATGGCGCGGAAATAGGAGGCGCCCTGGAACACGCAGAACTCGTCGTTGTAGTCCTTGCTGTTGATCGGATAGCGCAGGCGGAAGCCGGCATAGTGCAGATCGACATCGCCCTTGGGCTGCTGCACCAGGGGACCGAAGGTGAAGAGATCGGGGACGTAGTTGAGCTTGGCCTGCTCGCCGTCATTCACGACGAAGATGTCGACCGGCGATGTGTAGTAGAAGCCGGAATGGAACAGGTCGAAGGAGAAGCCATGCGGCTGGCCGCGCCAGATCGACTTCTCCGGATTGAAGCGGATGTCGCGATACTGATCGTAGGTCAGATTGTCCAGGCCGGGCGGCATGGCGATCTTCTCTTCGACGAAGGGCTTCTTGGCACGCGCCCGCGCCAGCTCCAATACATAGTCGTCGCTAAAGGTCTCGGATTTGGCGAACAGCTCGGTCGTCTGTGCCGCTGCTTCAAGCAGGCCGGCTTTGGACGCAAGCCCCAGGACCGCAAGCCCTTGCAGCGTGTTCAACACACCGCGCCGCGTAACGCTCATTCAACACAACTCCTCGCCCGACTTAACACGATGCCGGATCACGGTTTTTTGCCAGTTCTCTGGAACCTGGAACACACCCCGATGTGCGCCGCAACATGGAGCCCCAAGAACGATTTGTAAAGCCCTCGGCGGCGCGTGATCGGGAAAAGTGGGTACCGGTTTTCCGTCCGATCATGCGCCAAATTTATAAGTTCGATCACCTTTATCCCCTCAGATCGGACCGATCCGAGGGGATGGTGATCTAGTGCCCTAACCACGCATGATGGTGAGACTTTGTTCGCGCATATAGCGGGGGATGGTAAACGGGCCGAGGCCCCCTTTGCCGTCGACGCCCGAGCCCTTCCAGCCGCAGAAGCTCTGGACGCCGGGCCAGGCCCCGGTGGTCGCCCCGCTCCGCCGGTTGACGTAGAGAACGCCAGCTTGGGCGATCGCGAGGAACCTCTCGATCTCCCTGGGGTCCTCCGAATAGAGTCCCGCGCACAGCCCGTAAACATTGCGATTTCCCAATTGGATGCCCTCGTCCAGCGAAGCGCAGGCCTGGACCGAGAGAAAGGGCAGGAACAATTCCTCTTTGTTAATCCAATGATCCGGGGGAAGTTCCGCCACGATCGTGGGGGCGACGAAATGGCCTTTGGCGTAGCTTCCGCCGGCCAGCCTGTCGCCGCCATGCACGATGCGGCCTTTTGACCGGGCAGCCTTCACCGCTTTGTGAAACCGCTCGATAGCCGCTTCATTGATCACCGGACCCATGAACGTCCGCCGGTCTTCCGGATTGCCGGTGACGATCGCCTCGGCCAGCACCTTGAGGCGCTTGAGCAGGTCGCCGACGACAGCGGTTTCGACATAGGCCACCGAGCAGGCCGAGCATTTCTCGCCCGACAGGCCGAAGGCCGAGCGGACGAGCCCTTCGGCCGCGCGCTCGAGATCCGCCCTGGCTGACACATAGGCAGGGTTCTTCCCGCCCATCTCGCAGATGACCGGCCGCGCAAAAGGGCCGGATGCGAATTTGCGGAAGATGCGCATGCCGACCTGGTGGCTGCCGGTGAAGGCGACACCGTCGACGCCGTCGCAATCGACCAGCAGCGGCCCTGCCTCCTCGCCATTGATCATGTTGACGACGCCGGGCGGCAGGCCCGCGGCCTCGGCCGTCTCCATCAGCAGCGCCGCCGTCAGGCCTGATTGCGGGGAGGGCTTGAACACGGCCGTATTGCCGGCCACCAGGCAGGCCCCTAGCATGTTACAGGCCAGCGCCACCGGAAAGTTGAAGGGCGCGATGACGGCGAAGACGCCGACCGGCTTGAGCTGGCAGCTCGTCTCCTCCGCCTTGAGGGCGCGCGCCATGGGCCGCACGAAGCCCTTGTTGCGCTCCATCTCGTCGCAATACCATTCGATGAGATCGACGGCTTCCTCGGCCTCGCCAATGGCCTCGAGCCTGGATTTTCCGACCTCATAGAGAGCGGCCATGCCGAGATCATATTTTCGCCGGTCGATCTCCTTCGCCCATTTTCGCATGATCTTGAGGCGCGCCTTCCAGTCCATTCCCGACCAGTCCGGAAATGCCTCGCGCGCCGCGGCGACGGCGCTCTTCACCGCCTTGCGGTCGCCGGCGACGAGGCGTGCCACAATCAGATCGTGATCGAACGGACAATGAACCTCATAGGCACGCCCGCTGACATCGTGGCGGCCGGCCACGACATTGGGCCATGCCTGCCCGATGGAGGCCTTGCGAAAGCGCGGCAAGGCCTGATCGAGCCAGTCATGCAGGGCTCCGAAATCGGCAGCGATGTTGGAATAGGTGACGCGCGGCAGGGCTTTGGTCATGCAGGAACTCTCGCAGGCCTTCGGAAGCTAGAGCAAATCCCGCCAAAGTTGAAGACTTTGGCGATGAGGCTTTGCTCCAACACATTGATATGGCGCGAATCCTTTTCGGCGAAGCGATGCCGCTTCGCCGGGATGCGCGCTGGTGCCGAAACGCCGCCGTGAAGTCTCTTCCGGATCGCTCAGCTCCTTGCCGTCGTGGAACCGGTATCGAGACCAAACGTTATTGGTAGGCCCAGAGGGAACCGGCAAGGATGGTCACATGGATATGAGCCCGGTCGAGGGCAACAAGGCGGTTGCGGCGCGGCTTCATCTGTCCAAGCCGGTATCCGTCTCCATCATCGGCATATTCGTGATCCTCCTGATCGGCGCCTTCTATTTCGCCCGCGGCTTTTTCCTGCCGGTGATGCTGGCGCTCCTGATCACCCTCACCTTTTCGCCCATGGTGCGCTATTTGCGCCGCCATGGCATTCCCTCCGTCGCTTCGGCGATCCTCCTGGTGCTGGCGATCTTCACCGTCTTCGGCTCGGCGACCATCTATCTCTCCGACCCGGTGAGCCAGGTCATTGCCGATGCGCCGGCGATCGCCCAGCGCATCGAAGAGCGTTTTGCCCCCTTGCGTGAGCCCTTGCGCAAGATGATGAGCGCTTCGGCGCAGCTCGAGGAAATGGCCGACGCGTCGGGTGCCACGACCGAAAAGGTCACCGTGGCCCAGCCGGGCCTTGCCGCCTGGGCCGCCGATACTCTGGGCGGGCTCGGGACGACGCTCGGCGCCACCCTGGTGCTCGTGGTGTTCCTTCTCTCCTCGGGCGATCTCTTCCTGCACAAGCTGGTGCGCGCCTCGCCCACCTTCAGCGACAAGAAGCGCTCGGTGCGCGTCGTCCACGACGTCGAGTTCGAGGTCTCGCGCTATCTTCTCACCATCACCGCCATCAATATCTGCTTCGGCATCGTTGTCGCCATCGCCATGGCGGTCCTCGGCATGCCCAACGCGCTGCTCTGGGGCGCGGCGGCGACCATGCTCAATTTCATTCCCTATGTCGGCGCCATCATCGGCACCGGTGCGGCGCTCATCGCCGGCCTCATCACCTATGGCGGCATCGGTCCGGCCCTGCTGCCGCCGGCGGCCTATCTCGTCTTCCACACGCTCGAAAGCGCCTTCATCACGCCGCTTGTCGTCGGCAAGCGGCTCGAGCTCAATGTCGTCGCCATTTTCATCTCGCTGGCTTTCTGGAGCTGGATATGGGGCATTGTCGGCGCGCTGATCGCCGTGCCGATCCTGGTCGTTGTGAAAGTGTTCTGTGACCACTTTCCGGGCCTGGCCAAATTCGGCGAATTCCTCTCCGGCAACAATTTCACCATCGAGCCGGTGAATGGTCACGAAACCACGCCAGCGGAAGACTGACGCATTATAGCCCGCCGGCAGGCTTGTCGTCGCACCATCTTGACGCAGCGTCTTTCGCTCCTACGTAGCTTGCAGAGCAGTCTGTTCCGTGCGCCAGGGGCGCGCGAACGCCCTTGTCCCGGAATTGAGATGAGCAACCGGCGTTGCGTATCCTGCTCGCGCAGCGCGACAGGAGTTGGTCATGGTGGACATCGGCAAAAGGCTGACGGCTCAATGGAAAGATGCCGTGAACATCGTTCTCGGGCTTTGGCTCATTGCTTCCCCATGGGCGCTTGGTTTCGTGACGGACCGTGCGCCGACATGGAATGCCTGGGCCGTGGGCGTGATCATTGCCGTCGCCGCACTGGCGGCCATGGTGGCTTTCAACAAATGGGAGGAATGGGCCGAGATCGCGCTTGGCGCCTGGCTCGTCGTTTCGCCCTATCTTCTCGGATTTGAGATGATGATGAACCCGACCATAAACCAGGCCGTCGTCGGCATCATTGTTGCCGGCCTTGCGATCTGGTCTGTCATGGCGACGACCGGCACGGCCGGCCGGCTCATGAGGTAGATGATGGGAATGCCGGCCTTGGCCGGCATTCCCCCGTGCGTTCTCGCCGGCGGTAACATGTTTCTTGCGCCGCACCTCGACGCGGATGAGGCTTTGATCTAGAAAGCCGCCCGTATCCGAGGAAGCAATCATGCGTTTTGCGAAGATCACGGAGCGGCTCCAGGGCCTGGGCTCCGACAAATGGGCTGTTCACATCGAAGGCAAGCACCGCGAGGCACGCGGCGACAAGCTCATCTTCCTGTCGATCGGCGAGCCCGATGCGGCGGTGCCCGAGGCCATCATGGATGTCGCCGAGCGCCAGATGCGCGCCGGCCGCACCCGCTACTCCAATGGCCGGGGCGAGCCGCAGGTCCTGCGCGCTTTGTCTGCCATGTATTCGCGCCGCACCGGCCGCCATGTGACCCCCAGCCAGTTCCTGTTCCTGCCCGGCACCCAGACTGCTCTCTATGTCGCCTTCATGGGAACCATCGATATCGGCGATGAGGTGCTGCTGCCTGATCCCTATTACGCGACCTATGAGGGCGTGATCGCCGCCGCGGGCGGCGTAGCAGTGCCGGTGCGCGCCGACCCCGACCGAGGCTTCCACCTGAACGCCGCCGATCTCGAGAAGAAGATCACGCCCCGCACCCGCGCGCTCCTCCTCAACACGCCGGGCAATCCGACCGGGACCGTCTTCACCGCCGAAGAGATCGCCGGCATCGGCGCTCTGTGCCGCAAGCATGACCTGTGGATCGTGTCTGACGAGGTCTATGCGACGCTGACCTATGGCAACACGGTCTTCGTTTCGCCCTTCGACGACAAGTCGCTGGAAGAGCGCACCGTCGTGGTCTCGTCGGTCTCGAAATCGCATGCCATGCCGGGCTTTCGCTGCGGCTGGATCGCCGCATCTGAGGAGTTCTGCGAGCATGTGCTGCCGCTCTCCGAGACCATCCTGTTCGGCTCGCAGCCTTTCCTCGAAGATGCCACCGCCTTCGCGCTCGACAATGAGTTTCCCGAGGTCGATGCGATGAAGGTGAGCTATGAACGGCGCGCCCGCGCGCTCATCGCCGGCATCAACGGCTCAAAGGCTGTTTCGGCGCGCATGCCGGAAGGCGGCATGTTCGTCATGATCGATGTGCGCAAGACCGGCCTCTCGGGCGATGAGTTCGCCCGCCGCCTGCTCGCCGAGGAAGCGGTCGTCACCATGCCGGGCGAGAGCTTCGGCGAAGGTGGTGCCGGGCATTTGCGCATCGCCCTGACGGTCGATGAAACACAGATCGCCGAGGCGGCCAGGCGCATCCGAAGGCTCGCCGAGCGCGTCGCCTAATCAAGCGTCTCAGCTTTTAGCAAATTGGCGAGAAGGATCTCACGCCAGACGCGCATGGGCGTGATCCATGAATCCCACATATTGTATCTGCCGGAGAAGGTCACTGCCGCAATGCCCGCATCGGGCATCAGCCACAGACGCTGCCCGCCATTACCGAAGCCACCGAGCCACCGGTGATTTCCCTCATGACCAATGAACCAGAGGCGACCATAATGATCCCCGTCGCCCGTTGGAATGGCGGGCTTCCACGACTGTTCGATCCATGCTCGCGAAACGATGCGCCTGCCCTCCCATTCGCCATTCTGAAGCAAGAGGTTGCCTATGCGCAGCAGTCCACGGCCGGTGAGGCGCAGTCCCGATGCCGCGGACGCTATTCCATCATTGCCGGCCGACCATTCGAATTCGGTGATCCCCAAGGGAGCGAACAGGGCCTCTTTGGCGAATTCAGGCAAGGCCTTGCCCGTGCCGCGCTCGATCAGCGCGCCGATCAGCGCAACGCTGCCGCCCGAATAGGTCCAGCGCTTGCCCGGCTCCATGACGATCGGCCTTTCGAGGATGAAGCGATAGCGATCCGCCGCCTGCTCCATGGCGATCTCGCTGTTCGCCGGACTGGTGTAAGGGAGGCTTTCGTCCCACTCCAAGCCGAGCGTCATGGTCAGCGCATGCTCGATGGTGAGCCCTGACCGCTTGGCGTCTTTGCCGAGATCGGGATATTCCGGAAACTCAACGAGCAACGGGGCTTCCGGCAACGGCACGAGCCCGCGATCGAGCGCTATTCCATAAAGCACGCCGACAATGCTCTTCGTTACCGAGCGCAGGTCATGGAGCGTGTCGGGCGTGAAGGAAACCTGACCCAAGGGCGAGCCCCAATTTACATCGGACCCCTCAAAATAGCGCTCCAGCACGATCTGGCCGGCCCGGCTGGCGACGACGATATGCAGATCGCGCAACAGGCCAGACTCGATGCCTGCCGCGAGTTTCCGTGCAATATCCGGTGTATCTTGCATGTCGAACCTGTGTTGAAATTGATATCGATGGCGAGGCTAGCATTTAGCCCTTGCGAATGAACAGACTACAACAGACACATCCAGTCATCCGCGCATGGGCGGCATGCGGAACTGCTCCTTGCGTCACCGCTGCGTAATCCTCAGAAGAGGACCTGCATGCAAAAACCTTTGGGAACCACGGCACCAACTGCCGAAACGGATTGGCGTGCTGTCGCCATTGTCGTTGCCGCCGGTGTGATCGTGGCGCTCCAGGTCGGCAAGGGCATCATCACGCTTCCCGCTTTGCGCGCCGATTTCTCGCTCGACCTTGCCGCGGCCGGCTGGATCATCTCGGTCTTCGCCCTTGTCGGCGTTGTCAGCGGCATTCCGGCCGGCGTGGCGGTGAACCGCTTCGGCGACAGGTTCCTGTGCATATTGGGTCTCGCCGTCCTGGCTTGCGGCGGCCTGGCGGGCGCGCTCGCTTCGAGCTTCGCCATGCTTCTCGCCGGGCGCATCGTCGAGGGCGTGGGTTTCCTGGTGACCGTCGTCGCGGCGCCGGCTTTGCTTCAGCGCACGGTCGCAGCCGGGGATCGCGATTTCGTCTTCGGCCTGTGGAGCACCTTCATGCCGGCCGGCATGGCCATCGCTTTGCTCTGTGGTGCCTGGGTCGAAGGCTGGCGCGGCTTCTGGATCGCCAATGGCGCATTGACCGCGGCGGCAGCGCTGCTGGTGATGCTTATGGTACCGCGCAAAAAGGCCGAAGCAGGCAGCATCGCCACGGGCGCGCTGGCGCGTGATGCCTGGACGACGCTGACCGCGTCAGGCCCCCTGCTGCTGGCTTTCACTTTCGCGCTCTACAGCCTGCTCTATTTCGCGCTGGCCGGCTTCCTGCCGATCCTGCTCACCGAGCGCATGGGGGTCTCGCCCGTTGCCGCGGGCGTCCTCAGCGCCATTGTCGTCGCCGCGAATATTGTGGGCAATCTCGCCGCGGGAATACTGCTCGGCCGCGGCATCACCGCGCGCTGGTCGCTGATCGCCATCGCCGCCATCGTCATGGGCCTTTCAGGTGTCGCGATATTCCTCGCGCCCCTGCCTGCCGCCATTATCTTCCTGCTCTGTGTGATCTTTTCCGGTATCGGCGGCCTGCTGCCCGCGACCTTGCTGACCTCCGCCCCGCTTCTGGTTCCCATGCCGCGTCTGGCGCCGATGTCGCTTGGCCTCGTGATGCAGGGCAGCAATCTGGGCCAGGTGGTGGGGCCGGTAACGATCGGCGCTGCCGTCGATTGGGCGGGCTGGCCCGCCGCTGCCTGGCCGGTCGCCATCGCGGCCACGGTGGCGGCCGTAATGGCAGGCCTGGTGCGCCGTTTCCCGCTGATGCGGCGCGGTCACAGCTGAGAGCGCGTCAGGAAGCTCTCGAAATCTTCCGGCGGCCGTCGCAGCATCTTCATGAAATGTGTCGATGTCGCCGCGAATCTTCCCTCCCGGATGGACGCGCACAAGGACGTGAAGGCCACCGGCCAGGGATCCTCAACCTTGCTCTGCAGCCGCTCGAGATAGTCCTGGTCGGCGCAGGGCTGGTAAGAATACGCTTCACCCGAGGAGCGCGACGCCGCCGCCGCGATCTCGGCCATGGAATAATCTTTGGCGCCGGTCAGATCCCAGCTCGCCGCGGATTCATCGAGCATCGCCTGGGCAATGAAGGCCGCCACGTCGTCGCGGGAGATGGGCGCGATGCGGGCATCGGCAAGCGGCAGCGAAATCAGCCTGTCCTTCAGCCAGTGACGCAGGATGAAATCCGAATAGAGGCCGCATCTGACGACCGACGTGGCAAAGCGCGCCGCCTTCAACCGCCGTTCCGCGTCGCGATAGGCTGGGGCGAAGTAGAAAGGCGAGGCTTCTTCCACATCGATGATGCTGGTGAAGACGGCATGCGTGATCGGGCTTCGGTTCGCCGCGTCGATGATATGGGCGTGGTGACGCATAACGTCATCGGCAAAACCATCGCTCGAGACGAACAGCAGCTTCCTCGCTTTGGCGAAAGCGCGATCGAGGCTCTTGCGATCATCATAATCGGCGATGATGATGGGGACGCTTTCCGGAATGACTTCACGCAGGCGCTCGCTGTCGCGCGCCATCGCGGTTACCGGCAATCCAAGCCCGGCGAGGCGGCGGATTGCCCGGCTTCCGATGTAACCGCTGGCACCTGTGACAACGATCATTCGTCATCTTTCTTGAACAATGCTGAACCCGTTGACACTGCGTAGTTTTTCCTGCGCGCAACGCAATATATCCCGTCTGGACCATATTACATCTTGCATCTGGTCCTCCCTGTGCCAAGAATGCCGACCCGCGGGAGGAAAGAAACGTGGCTCAGGAGATCGAGCTCAAATTCCTCATCGAAAGCGGCGGCCTTCCGATGCTCGACAGCTTGCCCGTCATTGGCAAGCGGCTTCGCCATGCGCCGCGCAAGCATATCGAGACCACCTATTTCGACACGCCGAAGCGGATATTCTCCGATGGCGGCTTCGCCCTGCGTGTGCGCAAACAGGAAAAGGGAAAACTGCTCTCGGTCAAGCAGGCGGGGTATTCCGGCACGGCGCGGGGCGAATGGGAAAGCCCGATTTCGGGCGACAGGCCCGAAGCTGAGGACCTCGCAGCGACGCCGGCCGGCGCGGTGATGGCCAATGCCGAGAGCGGAGACGAGCTGACGCCGCTCTATACGGTGGCGGTCGACCGCGCCGCCTTCCTGGTCAAGGAAGGATCGGCCGAGATCGAGATCGCCGTCGATCGCGGCGAGATCAAGCACCGGGACAAGGAGCTGCCCGTCTGCGAGCTCGAGCTCGAGCTGAAGTCGGGCGAGCCGCGCCAGCTCTTCGCGCTGGCCCGCCGCTTCATCGAGAAGGCGCCATTGCGGCTGAGCTTCATCAGCAAGGGTGATCGCGGCGATCGCCTGGCGGATGGAAGCTGGGGACACCCGGTCGGCGCATCGACGCCCAGGCTCGCCGCCGAGATGACGGTGGCGCAGGCCTTTCGCACCATCTGCCACACCTGCCTCTATGACTTCATGCTCAATGAGCCGGCCATCGAGGACGATGGCGACATCGAGGGCGTGCATCGGGCGCGCATCGCCATTCGCCGCCTGCGCGCCGCCTTCAGCCTGTTCCGGCCGATCGTCGAGGACAGGGACCATGACCGGCTGCGCCGCGAGCTGTCATGGCTGTCGGGCCTTCTTGGCGCCGCCCGGGATCTCGATGTGATGCAGGTCAAGACCTTCGCGCCCCAGGTCGATGCCGGTGGCGCACCCCTGGGCGCCACATCGCTCCTGGCCGAAGTCGCCAAGCGCCGCCGCGCGGCCCGCGCCACCTTGCATGATGCCCTCAATTCCAGCCGCATGCGCAAGCTTCTCTTCGATCTCGCCGGCTGGCTCGACCATGGCGAATGGCTGGGTCGGGAAGAGGCGAAGGAGCCGGTGCTCGCGCGCGCGCCGAAGCTGCTCGCCAGGAGATTCAGGCAATTGCGCAAGCGCGCCCGCCATCTCGTCGAGGCGGATGCCGGGCAGCGTCACGAGATCAGGATCACGGCAAAGAAGCTGCGCTATATGTGCGAGTTCTTTTCGGGTCTTGTTACCGGTGCGAAACGGCGCCGCCGGTTCGGGAAATTCGTGCGGGCGCTCGAGAGTATCCAGTCCGCCTTGGGCGAGATCCAGGATGGCGCGGCGCGGGCGCAGTTCCTGCAGACCCTCGTCACCAACATGACAGGTGATGAGCCCGCCAGCCGCGCCGCCATCACGGCCTTCGCCGCCGGCGTCTTCACCGCCAGCGAACGCCCGAAAGAGAAGAAGCTCGTCCGCAAGGCGTGCGAGGCCTTCGCGAATCTGGCGGACAACCGGCGGTTTCTCAAGGCCGCGTGAGGCGTCGCAACCGAGCCGTCGGGCTCGATCTTCCTACAGAGGCCGAGCTTGCTGGCCGAGGAAAAGCCGGCGATGCTCTTTAGCCAGGGACCGCAGCCTGTCACTGACCCGGCGAATGTGTCTTTGAGTTCTGTCCTGATCGTGGCTCACCAGCCATTGATCATGCCCCAATTCCTGGATGATGTCCGATGCCCGCACGAGACCGCTCTGCACATCGCCAATGAAGCACGGCAGCACACACAAGCCGCGGCCGGCCAGTGCAGCTTCAAGCACCTCCTGGCCCGACCTGCATCTCAGATTGGGCGCATGTTCCAGATGTTCATCGATCCAGGCCCCTGACGGCGTTTTGGGCCCGGGCGGCGAGAAGGCGATCCAGCGGCATGCCTTGAATCGACGATGGTCCCTGGCCTCGACCCTGCCTTCCACATATGCAAGCCCGCCAAATATGGCGAACTCCACACGCGTCAGCTTGCGACCGGCCAATCCCGGAATCTCCGGCCGGTGATTGCGAAGCCCCAGATTGGCTTCGCGGCGCAGCAGGTCCGCGATGCCTGCGCCGCTCACAAGTTCGATCTGGATGTCCTCGTCCTCGCCAACCAGATCGCCCATGTGACGGGCGATGAATGCGCTCGTCCACGTGCCTGCGGCAATCTTCACGACAGAGCCGATCGCATCTGATGTGCGCCAGCGATCGATAGCCAGCGCATTCAATTCGAGGGCCTCGGCCAGCCGCAGAAATTCATTCCCTTTGGCCGTCAGCACATAGCCGTCGCGCTGGCGCACAAAGAGCTGACGGCCCAGGCATGTTTCCAGCGCGGCCATTCTGCGCCCCAATGTGGGAGGGCTTATTCCCGACAGCCGAGCGGCACCTGCAAGCCCGCCAGCCCGGCCGACGGCAAGAAACAGTCGCACATCATCCCATTGCCACGTTTCATCCATGAAATGATCGTTCCATACTTGTTTCTTTAAAATCAGAGCATAATCGCGTTATCTGCAGAGACAGAGGCATTAGCTTTCATTTTTGAATGCAGGAAGACTACAACCAATGAGCAGTGATTTCCACAGGCGCCGGCTTGGCAGGTCAGGCATCGTCACGGGCCCTTTGGGTATGGGCACATGGGCGATAGGAGGCCCCTTTTTCAGTGGACCGGGTTGTCACTACCCTCTGGGCGCTCCGCTGGGCTACGGCAAAGCCGACGACAGAACCTCGATCCAGGCTTTGCGGCGGGCCGCCGAACTCGGAATGACGCTCTTCGACACGGCGGACGCCTACGGCACAGGGCATGGCGAGCGGATTCTGGGTGAGGCCTTGAAGAACATCCGCAAGCGTGTCGTCATTTCGACCAAGTTCGGCAACACCTATGATGAGGCGCGCCGCGAGCTGCGAGGACCGGATGCGTCACCCGGCTATATTCGCCAGGCCTGCCATGCCTCGTTGAAGCGCCTCCAGACCGACTGGATCGACGTCTATCACTTGCATGTCGGCAACCTTCCCCTCGACCAGGCGCCCGCAGTCGCGGACACGCTCGATGCCCTATCCAGAGAAGGTCTCATCAGATCCTATGGCTGGAGCACCGACGACCCGCTTCGTGCTGCTGCCTTTGCCGGTAGACCTGCCGCAACCACTGTCCAGTTCGACATGAATCTGTTCGAAGATGCGCCTGACATGCTGGCGACATGCGAAACACATCATTTCGCCGGCATCATCCGCCTTCCCTTGGCCATGGGCTTTCTGAGCGGGAAATATTCGCCGCATAGCCGGCTTCCCGACGACGATATCCGCAGCAAGCCTCCGCAGTGGCTGCGCTATTTCGAAGAAGGGGGACAGGCCTCGCGAGAATGGTGCGCCACGCTGGATGCCGTCCGCGAAATTCTCACCGCGAAGGGCCGCACTTTGGCGCAAGGAGCCTTGGCATGGATATGGGCCCGGAGCGCCTGCACCATTCCTATCCCCGGCATCCGAACCGTCGCGCAGGCGGAAGAGAATATTGGCGCCATCGAATTCGGTCCCCTGTCGCCTGACCAGATGACGGAGATCGCGAGCCTTCTCGGGCGCTCGGCCGAGATCTAGAGAACCTGATAGCCGTATTCTTCCGACTGCTCGGTGAGCCATTCCCAGAAACTCTCCGAGAAGCCGCGGAACACCGACAGCTCGAATTCGTCCTTGCCCGTCTGGACGAGATGGACGCCGACATGCGCCATCTGGGTGACGGCCGATTTGCCCGGCCCGAAGGCGGCAGGGTGGAGATCAATCGGCGTGCCCTTGGCGAGGAGTGTCCGCGCCTTGGGACCCGAGACCCTCAGGATCACGCGGCCATGGCTCTGGTCCGAGCAGGAGGCAAGCCCTTCGAGCCTCGCTTTGAGATCGCGATAGAGCTCACCTTCCGCCTTGCCCTCGGCGATGGCGTAATATTGCTCCGCCCCGCACCAGTGGAAGCTGATGGCGCCCTTGCCCGTGCTCGCGCCCACAGCCGGCAGCGAACATTTATAGGCAGCCTCGATGGCCTTGCCGAGATCGTCCGACCGGCCTTTACGCGCAATGACGGTGACGATCGACATCGGATGGCGCACCGACAATGTCACGCCAGGCGCGCCCTTGTCGGCGCCGAAGCGGCCCTGCACCGCGACATCGGCCAGAGCCGAGACGCGCTGAACTGCTGAAGAGACCTTAGGCATGGAGCTTCTTGTTCTCCTTGTCGTAATGCATGGGATCGCAGATCTCGCCATACATGTGGATATTGCGGATCCCGTCGAAGACCTTGACGATCTCGCCATGGCGCTCGCGGCCGTTCTTGAGGAGGGCGAGGCCCAGCCAAGTGCCGAGCGTCGGCGAATAGGCGACGGAGGTGATATAGCCCTGCCCATTGGCGAGCGAGGGCCTGTCGTTCTTCTTGAGGAGATGCGATCCGGCGCGGATGCGGTCGGCCCTGTCGACCGGCCTGATGCCGACCACGGCCTCGCGGTCCTTGGCCACCATGCCTTCGCGGCCAGCCATCATGCGGCCGATATAGTCCTTCTTGGTCGACATCATGCGCCCGAGGCCCAGATCGGCGGCGGTCGTCGTGCCATTGAGCTCGCCGCCCGCCACATGGCCCTTCTCGACGCGCATGACGGAGAGCGCCTCGATGCCATAGGGCGTGATGCCGAATTCCTCGCCTGCCTGCATGATCGCGCGAGCAACCAGATTACCATAGTCGGCCGGCACCGAGAGCTCATAGGCATGCTCGCCCGAGAAGGAGATGCGGAACAATCGCGCCGTGATGCCGCCCAGGATCGAGATCTCCTTGGCCGCCAGATAGGGGAAGGTCTCATCGCCGAGCACCACGTCATCGACGATCTTCTGCAGCGTCGGCCTCGCCTTGGGGCCGGCGACCGCCATTTGCGCCCATTGCTCGGTCACCGACACATATTGCACATCGAGCTCGGGCCACAGCGCCTGGTGGCAGAATTCCATATGCGTCATGATCTTGGCCGCATTGGCGGTCGTCGTCGTCATGAAGAAATGATCGGCCGCGAGCCTCGATGTGGTGCCGTCGTCCATGACGACGCCATCCTCGCGCAGCATGAGGCCATAGCGCGCCTTGCCCACGTCGAGCTGGGCGAAGCCGTTGCAATAGAGCCGGTTGAGGAATTCGGCCGCATCGGGCCCCTGCACGTCGATCTTGCCGAGCGTCGACACATCGCACAGGCCGACCTTCTGGCGCGCCGCATTGACTTCGCGGATGACCGGATCGAGCCAGCCTTCCTCATGCGGCAGCGGGAACCAGCTCGAGCGCAGCCAGAGGCCGGTCTCGACGAAGACAGCGCCCTGCTCCTCGGCCCAGTCATGCAGGGGCGTCTTGCGCACCGGCATGAAGTGATGGCCGGTAAACGGTCCGACAAAGGCGGCGAAGGGCACCGGCGTGTAGAAGGGCCGGAAGGTCGTGGTGCCGATCTCGGCGATCGACTTGCCCGCGGCTTCGGCGAGGATGGCGATCGCATTCACATTGCCGAGCTTGCCCTGGTCGGTCGCCATGCCGGCGGTCGTGTAGCGCTTGGCGAGCTCGATCGATGAGTAGCCTTCGCGCGCCGCGAGCGGCAGGTCCTTGGGCGTCACGTCGTTCTGGTAGTCGACAAAGGCCTTGCCGTGACTCTCTTTCACCCACCACAGCGCCTGCGCCGCATAGGCTTCGTCGCGGCATGGGGGCGGTGCCGCCTTCTTCGTCTTGAAGCCGAGCTCGCCCACCGCTCTGCTGGCCTTCTCGGCGCCCTCGCGCAGGGCTTCGGAGAGCAGCATCGCGCCATTGGCGGCGCCCGCGGCGACGAAATCGCTGCCGATATCGGGCGGCAGGAAGGCCTGCAGCCTGTCGTTCCAGATGGGTTTCGCGCCCTTGTGGCACATGAGATTGACGACCGGGCTCCAGCCGCCCGACATCGCCAGCGCATCGCAGGCAATATGCATGTGGTCGGAAAGCTCGACGCCCGAAACGATCTTGCCGGGCGTCGCATCGGCGACCGTCCGGCCTTTCAGCACCGGAATGCCGGCCGCGTCGGCGGAAGCCTCCTTGCGGGAATCGACGATCACCTCGACATGCACGCCCTTGGCTTTGAGATCGCGCGCCGTGCGATAGCCTGAATCATTGCTGGTGAAGACGACAACCGACTTGCCGGCCGCCGCCGCATAGCGGTTGGCGAAAGTCCGCATGGCCGAGGCGAGCATCACCCCCGGCACGTCATTGCCGCCGAACACGATCGGCCGCTCCTCGGCACCCGCCGCCAGCACCGCCTTGCGGGCCATGATCTTCCAGTAGCGCAGCCGCGGCTCATAGGGCGACGGCTCCAGCACATGGTCGTTCACCCGCTCCAGCGCGCCGAAGACATTGCCGTCATAGAAGCCGAAGGCGGTGGTGCGCGGCATCAGCGTCACATTGGCGAGTGACGCGAGCTCCGCGATCGCAGCTTGCGCCCAGTCATAGCCGCTCCCGCCGGCGATCTCCTCATTCTCGCTGAGCAGCGAGCCGCCGAGGCGCGAGCCTTCATCGAGCAGGATCACGCGCGCCCCGGCGCGCGCCGCGGTCAGCGCCGCCGAGAGGCCGGCGGGACCGGAGCCGATCACCAGGAGATCGCAATGGCCATAGGACTTCTCATATTTGTCGGGATCGGCCTCATGCGTGGCCGCACCTAAGCCCGCGGCGCGCCGGATCAGGGGCTCATAGATCTTCTCCCAGAAGCTCTTCGGCCACATGAAGGTCTTGTAGTAGAAGCCGGCGACGAAGACGGAAGCCGCCAGCGAATTGATGGCGCCGATGTCGAAATTGAGCGACGGCCAGCGATTCTGGCTGCGCGCCGCAAGCCCGTCATAGAGCTCGATCACGGTGGCGCGCGTATTGGCTTCCTTGCGTCCGCCCTCGCGCAATTCGACCAGCGCATTGGGCTCGGCCGCACCCGAAGCGATCACCCCGCGCGGGCGGTGATATTTGAACGAGCGCCCCATCAGATGGACGCCATTGGCAATGAGCGCGGAAGCCAGCGTATCGCCCGCATGCCCCGTGAAGCTCTTGCCGTCGAAGGTGAAATTGAGCGAGGTCGCGCGGTCGATGAGACCGCCTTTGTCGAGACGGAAGCCGGCCATCAGACCTTGCCCTTCTTCTGATCTTGCGCAAAATCCCTGGCCGTCGTGACGCCGAAGATCTCATGCGTCTGCGTGTCGCGCTCGACCACCAGCCAGGAGCGGCAGCCGCCGCCATGATGCCAGTATTCCTTGAACCGGCCCTTGGGGTTGTCGCGCAGATAGACATAGTCGAACCACTGATCCATCGTCTTGGGATCGTTCGAGGCCGGCCGCTGCACCGTGGCGTCACCCAGCTGGGTGAACTCCTCCGAGGGAC
Organism: Taklimakanibacter lacteus; assembly: GCA_003576695.1. Classification (GTDB taxonomy): domain Bacteria; phylum Pseudomonadota; class Alphaproteobacteria; order Rhizobiales; family Aestuariivirgaceae; genus Taklimakanibacter; species Taklimakanibacter lacteus. The sequence goes on along the minus strand of QOZQ01000001.1, from coordinate 342,972 downwards.
GCGGGCCGCAATAGGGGCAGTTGATCAGCATGAGTGGGTGTTCCTGATGTCGAACCTCCCTCCACCGCCGGAGGCGGGGAGGGTGGCCGCGGCGAAGCCGCGGACGGGTGGGGTGTCGAGGCGATCGTGATCTTGCAAGTACAAGCGAGACTGCTCACGCGGAGCCGCCCCACCCGTCGCGCTTTCGCGCGCCACCCTCCCCGCGCTGCGCGCGGCTGAGGGAGAAGAAATGGCGAAGAGCGCGTGCATGGCCATCAGTGCAGATTGGGCGTGGCGCCGACGCCCTTTTCATCGATCATGTAGCCACGCTCGAACCGGTCGAGCCGGTAGGGCGCGTTGAGCTTGTGCGCTTCGTTCCTGGCGATCGTATGGGCGAAGCACCAGCCCGATGCCGGCGTCGCCTTGAAGCCGCCATAGCACCAGCCGCAATTGAGATAGAGCCCGTCAATATGGGTCTTGTCGATGATGGGCGAGCCATCCATCGACATGTCCATGATGCCGCCCCAGGACCTGAGCACGCGGATGCGGGCGAGGCCCGGGATCATGGCGACACCCGCCTCGATCACATGCTCGACCGTCGGCATGTTGCCGCGCCGCGCATAGGAGTTGTAGCCGTCGAGATCGCCGCCGAAGACGAGGCCGCCCTTGTCCGACTGCGATACGTAGAAATGGCCGACGCCATAGGTGATGACATTGTCGATATAGGGCTTGAGACCTTCCGACACGAAGGCCTGCAGCACATGGCTCTCGATCGGCAGTTTCATGCCGGCCATGGCGGCGACCTCGCTGGTATTGCCGGCGGCCGCGAGGCCCAGTTTCTTGCAGCCGATATAGCCCTTGCTGGTCTCGACGCCCTTCACCTTGCCGTTCTCGATACGTATGCCGGTCACTTCGCAATTCTGGATGATGTCGACGCCGCGTGAATCGGCGCCTCTTGCATAACCCCAGGCGACCGCGTCATGGCGCACCGTGCCGCCGCGCCGCTGCAGCAGCCCGCCCTGGATGGGGAAGCGCGCATTGTCGAAGCTGAGGAAGGGGGCGATCTCGCGCACCGCCTCGCGGTCGAGCAGCTCCGAATCGACGCCGTCGAGCCGCATGGCATTGCCGCGCCTGGCATAGGCATCGCGCTGCGGATCGGAGTGGAAGAGGTTGAGCACGCCGCGCTGCGACACCATGGCGTTGAAATTGAAGTCCTGCTCCAGCCCTTCCCACAGTTTCAGCGACCATTCATAGAACGGGTTATTGCCGAGAAGCAGGTAGTTGGATCGGATGATGGTGGTGTTGCGCCCGATATTGCCGGAGCCGAGCCAGCCTTTCTCCAGCACCGCAACATTGGTGATGCCATGCTCCTTGGCGAGGTAATAGGCGGTCGAAAGGCCGTGGCCGCCGCCGCCCACGATGATGACGTCATATTCCTTCTTGGGGGTCGGCTCGCGCCAGGCCGGGGCCCAGTTCCTGTGGCCGGAAAGGGAATTCTTGAGGAGCGAGAAGACGGAATAGCGCACGGGGTTTCCTGACCTCTGTTGGATGGCGCAGTGTGCCAGCTGGGACGCGGCTGTCTTGTCTCAGAAAGACAAATCCTGTTAAATTCAGGACATGCCTCCCAAGACCGACGATCAGGCGCAAACCATCGGCTTCCTGCTCATACCCGGTTTCGCGCTCATGTCCTATGCGTCCGCCATCGAGCCGCTGCGCGCCGCCAATCTCTTTGCGGCCAAGAGCCTCTATCGCTGGGTGCATATCTCGCACAAGGACCAGGTCGTGTCCTCATCGGGTGGCGCCACCGTGCCCTGCACCGCGCGCGTCGGCGACGACCTTCATCTCGATCTGCTACTCGTCTGTGCCGGTGGCAATCCCGCCACCTTCAACCATCGCCCCACCCTCGCCTGGCTGCGGCGGCTGGCGCAGCGGGGCTTGCGCATTGGCGGCGTGTCCGGCGGGCCCTTCATCCTGGCGCGCGCCGGATTGATGGCAGGCTATCGCATGACCATCCACTGGGAGCACGCGCCGGCCTTTGCCGAGGAATTCCCCGATCTCCTGTTGACCCGCGCCCGCTATGTCATCGACCGCAACCGCGTCACTTGCGCGGGCGGCGTGGCGCCGCTCGATATGATGCATGCCTTGATCGCGGAAAAACACGGCAGCGAGCTCGCGACAAGGACAAGCGACTGGTTCCTGCACACGGAAATCCACCCCGGCGGCGGCCCGCAGCGCGCCTCGCTCGCCGACCGCTACCGCATCAACCGCCGCGACCTGATCGCCGCCCTCGAGCTCATGCAGAACAATCTCGGCGATCCCCTGGACCGCACTTCGGTGGCGAAGTCGATCGGCCTGTCGACCCGCCAGCTCGACCGTCTCTTCGCGCGTCACCTCAATAAGAGCTTCGCCGACCACTATCGCACTATCAGGATCGAGGCGGCGGGCGAATTGCTGCGCCATTCGGCCCTCACCATCACCGAGATCGCCATCGCTTGCGGCTTCGCCAATGCCAGCCACTTCTCGACCGCCTTCAAGGCCGAGACCGGCGCGTCGCCCAGCGCGACACGTCCATGAATTCTTGACCGCCTGTCGCGTATAGGCTACAAATGACTCGCGCCGAACTACGGTCCAGGATATCGAATCTACTATCTCAGACGCGGCTCGGAAATTGTCGTATTGCTGATTGGTGGCGATAAACGAACACAGAAACGAGACATCGAGAAAGCCCAGGAGCTTGCGCGGCATTGGAAGGAAAGGACATCATGAAATCCACGACATTCGATGCCGCCGAATATCTCGATACGCCTGGGCGCCAGGCCGACTATCTTGCTCTGGCGCTGGAAGGCGGAGATCCCGACGAAGTGCGCGATGCGCTTTCCTTGATAGCACGTGCTCGCGGCATGGCTGAGATTGCAAGCGCAGCGCACCTGAACCGGGAGAGCCTCTACCGGGCGCTCGGAGAAAACGGCAATCCGGAATTCGCAACCGTCCTGAAAGTCATCAATGCTCTGGGCCTGCGCCTGACTGCCGCACCTATTGATCAACCGCGCAAACGCCGTACACCGGCGCGCAAGGCAGGCACAGCCGCACGCAAGCGCAAAGCCGCTTGAGAAAGGCTGGCATTAGGCTCGCGCCTTTTCGATTCCCGGAATCCGGCTGATCTCCTCGGCCAGGAAATCGACCAATAGCCTCACCCGTGCGATGCCTGAGCGCTCGGGCACGATCAGCATGCTCACCGGAACCGGCGTCAGCTCGTATTCGGGGAGGATCACTTCCAGCCGTCGGTGGGCCAGGAGATCATCGACCAGCCAGTGATGGGCCGGCGCGACACCGCGCCCGGCGGCAAGGGCTTCGCGCGCGGCAAGCCCGTGATCGGACAGGAAGCGTCCGCCGAAGGGCACGATATGACGCTCGCCATCGGGACCGGTGAGCGCGAGCATGTCGCTGCCCGCGACATTCGACAGGCGGATTCCTTCATGGGCGGAGAGATCGGACGGCATAACAGGCCGCCCGCGTGCCGCGAGATAGTCGGGCGCCGCCACGAGCATTCGCCGGCTTTGCCCAAGGCTCTTGAGCTTCATCGAGCTGTCGGTGAGCGGCCCCAGGCGCAGGGCCAGGTCGACCCCTTCACGCACGAGGTCGATGCGCTCATCGGAGAGGCTGAGATCGATGCCGATATCGGGATACTGGTCCTGGAAGGCGAAGATCAGCCGGGTCACCTGCCGGATCCCGAAGGCCACCGTGCAGGAGATCCGGATCGTCCCCGCCGGCGCGCCGCGCGTGCCGCGCGCCTCATCGCCCGCCTGCTCGACGAGCCGCAGGATCTGCACACTGTTGGCATAATAGCGGCTGCCCTCCTCGGTCAGCGTCACGCGCCGCGTCGTCCGGCTGAGCAACGGCACGCCGACCGCTTCCTCGAGCTCACGCACATGGCGCGTGATGGTCGACTGCCCGACGCCAAGCTCGCGCGCCACTGCCGACAGGCTGCTGCGTTCGGCGACGCGCACGAAGCTGCGCAGGCGCTCGAGGGTGACGCCCGATTTATCCATTTTTCGGCATGATATTATTCATTATGCACATATAGTGGATTGCTCAGGTCATGCCTAGCTTAGGGGCCGTCCCATCCCGGAGGCCCAGCCCATGAAAGTCCTGCTCGTCTTTGCCCATCCCGAACCCCGCTCGCTGAACGGCGCGCTCCGCGACGTCGCCGTCAAGGAGCTCGAATCCCAGGGCTATGAGGTGCGCGTGTCGGATCTCTATGCCGATGGCTGGAAATCCGAGGTCGACCGGGCCGACTTCCCGTCGCTCGACCCGCAGGCGCGGCTCATACCGGTCGCCGCCTCCAAGACAGCTTTCGATGCCGATACGCTCACCGAAGACGTCAAAGCCGAAATCGGGAAGCTCCTGTGGGCCGATATCCTGATCCTGCAGTTTCCGCTCTGGTGGTTCTCCATGCCGGCGATCCTGAAAGGCTGGGTCGATCGCGTCTTCGCTTATGGCTTTGCCTATGGCGTCGGCGAGCACAGCGATCGGCGCTGGGGCGACCGCTATGGCGAGGGAACGCTCGCCGGCAAGCGCGCCATGCTGATCGTGACCGCCGGCGGCTGGGAGGAGCATTACACGCCGCGCGGCGTCAACGGGCCGATCGACGACCTGCTGTTCCCGATCAATCACGGCATTCTCTATTACCCGGGCTATGACGTGCTGCCGCCCTTCGTGGTCTACAAGGTCGACCGCTTCGATGCGTCGGGTTTCGAGACCGCGGCCGAAGGCCTGCGCGAAAGGATGCGCACTCTCGCAACCACTCCGCCGATCCCCTATCGCCGGCAGAATGGCGGCGACTATCTGATCCCGGGTATGACCCTCCGCCCCGGCCTTGGCGATCAGGAGATGTCCGGATTTGCCCTTCACGTGAATACTGAAGCATGATCCACCACCCGCTGACCAACCACGAAACGGCTCAATACCTGGCTCGGCACAAGCAGAAATACCTCTTGATGAAACGTTCACCTGAACGTCTAAATGGGGAGAAAAACTGGAAGGAGGACCAGATGCATACGAAGCAAGCCCTGCGCGAGCTCGGCGTCACGCCCTCGACCATTACCGATGCCCAGAAGCGGCAATTTGATGAGCAAGGCTACATCATCGTCGAGAATGTCCTGACGTCGGAGGACTGCGAGCGGATGCGCGGCGCCTTCGAGCTCATCCACGCCAAGGAGAGGGAGAACGGCGGTCACGAAGTGCATGTGGAGCCGGGCGCCCGCCGCATCTCCAACATCTTCAACAAGACCGACGCCTTCGATAAATGCCTGTGGATCCCCGAAGTTCTCGCCGTTTCGGCGCATGCGCTGGGCGAAATCAAAGTGCATGGCGCCAATCTTCGTGATCCCGTGAAAGGCTACGGCCACCAGGACCTGCATGTCGACGTCCCCAAGAAGTTCGTGGATGATTGGTGGGTCGTGAACTCCATGGTTATGTTCGACAACATGACATTGGACAATGGACCGACCCGCATCGTTCCGGGCTCGCACTACTGGGCGCCGATTAATGTGCCTTATGTGAACATCGGCGACTGGGAGCCTGCACCATTGACCCCCGAGGAAGCGGTACGCATCCCGAAGGACCTATCCGCTCCCTATCCGGGTGAGGTGCTGGTCGAAGCACCGGCCGGTTCGGTCATCATCTGCAATTCATCGATGTGGCACGCAGGCACGCTCAAGAAGACCGACAAGCCGCGCCGCATGTTGCATCTCACCTATACGCGGCGCGACCTGCCGCAGCAGCTTCTGCAGCTTGATTACCTGACGCCCGAGCTCTACAGCCGCATGACTCCGGTGCAGCGCTACTTGCTCGAGATCGAGCCGCCAAAGCCCGGCGACGGCATTGCGCGGCAACCCAAGAAAGAGCACAAGGGCTGGTGGAATTGACATCCTGACAACCACCCGCACTGGCCACGATGACGGAAGTGGCGAGGCTTCATGTCAGGCAGGCGGGCTAGCAATCCAGCGTCGTGTCGCGTTCCCACTGGGTGAGATGGCGGCAATACTGGTTCCACTCATTCGACTTGAGCTTGATATAGGCCGATGACAGCTCGGGCCCGAGTGCCTCGAGAATATACTTGTCCTTCTCGAAATTGCGGATCGCATCGAGGAGGTTGAGCGGCAGCTTCTTGGCGCCCTTCACCTTGTGCCCTTCGGCATACATGTCGATGTCGAGGCGCTTGCCCGGATCCATCTTCTCATCGATGCCATGCAGGCCCGCCGCCAGGATCACCGCCATCATCAGATAGGGATTGGCGGAATTGTCGGGCAGCCGCAATTCGACCCGCCCCTCATCCGGCACGCGCACCATATGGGTGCGGTTGTTGCCGCCGAAGGTCACCGTATTGGGCGACCAGGTGGCGCCCGACATGGTGCGCGGCGCATTGATGCGCTTGTAGCTGTTCACCGTCGGATTGGTGATGGCGGCGAAGCTCTCGGCGTGATGCATGAGGCCGCCGAGGAAGTTGTAGCACAAGGGCGACAAGCCGAGCTCGCCCTTCCTGTCATGGAAGAGATTGGCCTTCCTCGCATTGTCCCACACCGAGATATGCACATGGCAGCCATTGCCGGTGAGGTTGACGAAGGGCTTCGGCATGAAGGTGGCCCGAAGCCCATGCTTCTCGGCGATCGACTTGACCATGAACTTGAAGAAGCACAGCTGGTCGGCCGTGGTCAGCGCATCGTTGAAGTTCCAGTTGATCTCGAACTGGCCGTTCGCGTCCTCGTGGTCGTTCTGATAGGGACCCCAGCCGAGATTGATCATGGTGGTGCAGATCTCGGAGATGACGTCGAAGCGGCGCATCACCGCCGACTGGTCGTAGCAGGGCTTTTCCTGCGTATCGCGCGGGTCGGAGACGGATGAGCCATCGGCATTGATGAGATGGAATTCGGGCTCGACGCCCGCCATCAGCTTCATGTTGCGCTTGGCGCATTTCGCGAGGAGGTTCTTGAGCACGAGGCGCGGCGCCTGGCCGACCGGCTTGCCTTCCATCCACGGGTCGCCCGCCACCCACGCCACTTCCGGCTTCCACGGCAGCTGGATGACCGAATCCGCATCCGGCATCACGAACATATCGGGATGCGCCGGCGTCATGTCGAGCCAGGTGGCGAAGCCGGCGAAACCGGCGCCTGATTTCTGCATGCTGCCCACCGCTTCCGCCGGCACCAGCTTGGCGCGCTGGGTGCCGAACAGGTCGGTGAAATTGAAGAGGAAGAATTTTACTTTCTTGTCTTTTGCATATTTAGCCAGATCGCCGGCCATGAAGGTCTCCTGTTTCCAACCCTAGATTTAGACACCCTGCGGTTCGCAGATGATTTCTGTTTTGACCGAATTGGCGATGAAGCATTCCTCATGCGCCAGATGGTGAAGATGGTCGAGCTCAGGCCGCGTCGGCGCCTTGCCCGCGAACTGGACGAGAGGCTTCAAGGTGCAGCGTGTGACGGCAAGGCGTCCTTCCGCGATCTTGCCCATTTGGCCTTCGGCATTGTCCTCATAGCGCTCGACCGTAAAGCCCGCCTTGGCCGCGTGATAGAGGAAGGTCAGCATGTGGCAGCTCGAGATCGCCGCCACCAGCGCCTCTTCCGGATCGATGCCGGCGGGGTCCGAGAAGGGTACCCGCACCACATGCGGTGACGCGGAGGCGAGCACCGTCTGGCCGCCGTCGAACGACCAGTGATGGGCGCGCGAATAGGTGTTCTTGGTGAAGTTGTCGCTGTTGCTTTCCCACAGGATCCGGGCGGTGTGCAGATGCGCCATGACTACCTCGTCGCCATCGCAAGGGCGGCAGTATCGCCGAATATCGGAAGAGCGGAAATTCCCATTGGGCCTGGTCTCCTATCCGCTCTTCTTACACCTCGCCCCGCGCAGCGGGGAGAGGAAGGGGCCCATTGCGGAGCAATGGGAAGGTGAGGGGCTCCAGTTCACTTCATGCATGCCCCTCACCCCTCCCGCCGCTTCGCGTCGGGTCCCTCCCCTCTCCCCGCTAAAGCGGGGCGAGGGTCTGATGGCGAGGATATCTGCACGTCTTCCCATCAATAGCCGCTCTTGCCCGGGATCCAGTTCGTGCCCGCCAGCGGCACCTGCGCCATGGCGGCCGCCTCGACGGTGAGCGCCACCAGGTCTTCCGGCTCCAGATTATGCACATGGTTCTTGCCGCAGGCGCGCGCGATGGTCTGCGCCTCGAGCGTCATGACCTTCAGATAGTTGGCGAGCCTGCGTCCGGCCCGCTTAGGATCGAGGCGCTTGGCAAGCTCGGGATCCTGCGTGGTGATGCCGGCGGGATCGCGGCCTTCATGCCAGTCGTCATAGGCGCCGGCCGTGGTGCCGAGCTTCTGGTATTCCTCTTCGAGATGGGGGTCATTGTCGCCGAGCGCCACCAGTGCGGCGGTGCCGATCGACACCGCGTCGGCGCCGAGCGCCAGCGCCTTCGCCACATCGGCGCCGTTGCGGATGCCGCCCGAGACGATGAGCTGCACCTTGCGGTGCATGCCGAGATCCTGCAGCGCCTTGACCGCCGGGCGGATGCAGGCGAGCGTCGGCTGGCCGACATGCTCGATGAAGACTTCCTGCGTGGCGGCGGTGCCGCCCTGCATGCCGTCGACCACCACGACATCGGCGCCCGATTTCACCGCAAGCGCCGTATCGTAATAGGGCCTGGCGCCACCGACCTTGATATAGATCGGCTTCTCCCAATTGGTGATCTCGCGCAATTCATGCAGCTTGATCTCGAGATCGTCGGGCCCGGTCCAGTCGGGATGCCGGCAGGCCGAGCGCTGGTCGATGCCCTTGGGCAGGTTGCGCATCTGCGCCACGCGGTCGGAGATCTTCTGGCCCAAGAGCATGCCGCCGCCGCCGGGCTTGGCGCCCTGCCCGACCACGACCTCGATCGCATCTGCCTTGCGCAGGTCGTCCGGGTTCATGCCGTAGCGCGAGGGCAGATACTGGTAGACCAGTGTCTTCGAATGCCCGCGCTCCTCCGGCGTCATGCCGCCATCGCCGGTCGTCGTCGAGGTGCCGGCGAGGGTGGCGCCGTTGCCGAGCGCTTCCTTGGCCTGCGCCGAGAGCGAGCCGAAGCTCATGCCGGCGATGGTGATCGGGATTTTCAGCTCGATCGGCTTCTTGGCGAAGCGCGTGCCGAGCACGACATTGGTGCCGCATTTCTCGCGATAGCCTTCCAGCGGATAGCGCGACATCGAGGCGCCGAGGAACAGGAGGTCGTCGAAATGCGGCATCTTCCGCTTGGCGCCGGCGCCGCGGATATCATAGATGCCGGTGGTGGCGGCGCGGCGGATTTCCGACAAGGTATAGTCGTCGAAGGTTGCCGATTTGCGGGGCGTTGTGCGCGGCGTGTTGGGATCCATGTGTGCCTCAGTAAGCGTCGGCGTGATCGATGTTGAAATTATAGAGCTTGCGTGCCGAGCCGAAGCGGCGGAAGTCCTTCGGATTGGCCTTGATCTCGGCCTCGTCGAGAAGGCGCGCCAGCTTGGCGAGATGATGATCGGTCATCTCCTTCTCGATGCAGTCGGCGCCGAGGCTGTCGGCCTTGCCGCGCACATAGAGCCTGGCCTCATAGATGGAGTCGCCCAGCGCCTCGCCGGCGTCGCCGCAGACGACGAGATGGCCACTTTGCGCCATGAAGGCCGACATATGGCCGACCGAGCCGCCGACCACGATATTGATGCCCTTCATCGAGATGCCGCAGCGCGACGCCGCGTCGCCCTTGATGACGAGGAGGCCGCCATTGCCGGTGGCGCCGGCCGACTGGCTGGCATTGCCGTCGACGCGCACTATCCCCGACATCATGTTCTCGGCGACGCCCGGTCCCGCATGGCCATGGATGAGGATCTCGGCCTCTTTGTTCATGCCGCCGCAATAGAAGCCGGCATGGCCGGCGACCTCGACGGTGATCGGCGCATCGAGGCCACAGGCAATGGCATGCTGGCCCATCGGATTGCGGATCAGCCAGTGCCGCTCGTTGGTATCCTTGGGCAGCGCATGCAGGCGCGAATTGACGCCGCGCACGCCGTCTTTTTCGAGATCGATCTCGATCATGATTCTTGTACTCTCCCTCTGCCCGTCATCCCGGCGAAAGCCGGGACCCATTGAATAAATGCCCTGCGGGCAGCGCTCATCGTCCCGAATGAATTTAGGGGATCCCGGCTTTCGCCGGGATGACGAAAATAAGTGAGCACTAATGTCCACCCCAATTATAGATCGTCTGCGGCGCCGGCTCCCAGATCTTCGCCTTGTCGGCACCGGGCAGGTGCGCGATGGCGCGGAACTCGGTCGCCATCGCCACCCAGTCGTCGGTCTCGGCGAGGATCGCATGCTTGCAGGCGATGGGATCGCGCACCACGGCAAAGCCGTCATGCGTGCCGACGCAGAACGTATAGAAGCCGTCCATGTCCTTGATGCCGTCTTCCAATGTCTCCTTGAGCGAGGCGCCCTGGCGCAGTTTCCAGGTCATATAGGCGGCGGCGACCTCGGTGTCGTTCTCGGTCTGGAATTCGAGGCCTTCGCGCTTGAGGTTCTCGCGCAGGCGGTTGTGGTTGGAAAGCGAGCCATTGTGGACGAGGCAGAGATCGGCGCCGGTCGCGAAAGGATGCGAGCCGGCGGTGGTCACGGCGCTCTCGGTCGCCATGCGGGTATGGCCGATGATGTGGCTGCCCTTGGCCTTGGCCAGATCGAACTTCTCATAGACCTTCTCGGGCAAGCCCGTTTCCTTGAAGATCTCGATCGCCTGGCCGGAGCCGACGACGCGCACATCCGGATAATGCGCCTTGAGCCACGCCGTCACCGCCTCTTCCCTGGCATTGGTGGTGAGGATGGCATGATTGCCGATCTGCTCGGCGCTGACCTGCTTCTTGGTATGCGCCTTGAGCGCCGCCGCCAGCTTCTTCCAGGCGAATTTCGCATCGTCATGGGCGAGCGAGAATTTGGTGAAGCCCTTCTTGGCCGGGTTGCGATAGATGGCCACACCGGCTGAATCGGGCCCGCGGCTCGTCATCTCGATGAGCATGGGCTTGAACAGCTGGCCGAGCTTCGGCTGCAATTTGGGGTTCTTGAGATAGAGGCCGACAATGCCGCACATGGCCAAGTCTCCCGTTCAGTGAGGTTTCCCGATCATGTAACAGCGGCCAGGGGAACTTGCAACTGGGGGGAATAATTTTTTCCCCAGAGGAATTAACAGGGAAGGACGCGGAACAGATTGCCGATGGTTGCGTCCAGAACAGTGGCCGTTACCTGCGCCCGGTTGAACACGATGTCACAGAGACAGGCAAAGACGAAGACAAGATAGGCCGTATAGACGAATCCGACATAGTCGCCGAACACGATCGTGTGCAGCCAATTCTGGTTGAACAGATAGAAATAGCTCGTCACCAGCGTCGCGAGCAGCAGCACCAGGCCAACGGGCAGGAAATGGACCCCAGCCTGGCGCCGCATGAACACCGCGAGGGTCAGCAGGATAAAGGCAGCGGCATTGGTGCCGGTGAAGATGCGGAATTCCCGCGTGAGCTGGCCCTCCACTTCGAGATATTTCGTCTTGATGAGGTCGGTCAGTCGGTCCTGGAGCTGGGCCGCATCGGCGATTTGCGCGACCACAAAGTCACGCAACCCTCTGGACAGCCTGTTCCGGCATTCACAGTTGAGATCGGCCATCTGGCTCGCGACCAGGGCGACGATTTCCGGAATCTTGGCCTTGAGCAGGAGCTTCATCCTGCCGATCTCTTCAGCCTTGTCCTTCATCAGGATTTTCGCCTTCTCGACCAGGAAATCCGCGCCCAGCGCCTCGACTTTCTCATCCATCTCCTGGGCAACCCGGTAGCGGATGACCTCGCGCGCCGCCTGGCTGATGAAATGCGCATTGGTCCACGAGGCGATGAAGGCGCCGGTGAACAGCAAACTGCCGGCAAACCCCACGACCATAACCAGCAAGCGAATGATTTTCATGGATTATTCGTCACGGCGATAGCAGATGACCGAGAGATAGCGGATCGGCAGCTTGCGCAGTTCCTCCGGCCCATGCGGGGCATCGGCATCGAAGAACAAGGCATCCCCCGGCAGCATCGCATAGGTCTTGTCGCCATGGCGGTAGACCACCTCGCCCTCCAGCATATAGAGGAATTCGAGCCCGGCATGCTGGAAGGTCGGGAAGACGTCGGACTGGGCGGTGAGCGTGATCATATAAGGCTCGACCATCACCGGCCCATGCGGGCTGTGGCCCAGGAGCTGGTATTGGTGGCCCGCCCTGGTACCCCGCCTTTCGATCGTAAGTCCTTGCCCCGACTTGACAAAAGTGGCGTCTCGCAATTCCTCATAGCCGCGGAAGAAGGCCGTCACCGGCACATGCAGCGCCCACGAGAGAGCCTGCAGCGAGCTCAGGGACGGCGACGTCGCGCCATTCTCGATCTTGGACAGCATGCCGGCCGACATGTCGGCGGCCTTGGCGACCTCGCTGATGGTGAGCCCCAGTTTCTCGCGGAAGCGCTTGACCTCGCGCCCGATCGACTCCTCGAGCAACTTGTGCGCACCGGGCGTCGTCTGATGCGGCTCCTGATAGGGCAGCGTGTCCCCGTCCCTTCGGGATTTTTTTCCACGGCCGCCGCTCGATTTGTCCAAGGGTTACCTCCTTTTCAACTACATAGGACGGAAGACCTGCCGTGCTCAACAGAAGCTTGTGTTTGCGGTGCACAAGAGCCATAAGCAGGCCCCTTTTACGAGTTTTCGAATGACCTCCAGAAAGCTGACCCATCTCGAACGGCTTGAGGCCGAGAGCATCCACATCATCCGCGAAGTGGCGGCGGAATGCGAAAAGCCGGTCATGCTCTATTCGATCGGCAAGGACTCGGCCGTCATGCTGCATCTGGCCATGAAGGCTTTCTATCCCGCCAAGCCGCCCTTCCCGTTGATGCATGTCGACACCACCTGGAAGTTCCGCGACATGATCAGCTTCCGCGACGAGACCGTCGCCAGGCTCGGCCTCGACCTCATCGTCCATGTCAACCCGGACGGGCTCGCCAAGAAGATCAATCCCTTCGACCACGGCTCGGCGCTGCACACCCAGATCATGAAGACCGACGCGCTCAAGCAGGCGCTCGACAAATACGGCTTCGACGCGGCCTTTGGCGGGGCCCGCCGCGACGAGGAGAAATCGCGCGCCAAGGAGCGCATCTTCTCCTTCCGGGACAGTCGCCACCGCTGGGACCCCAAGAACCAGCGTCCCGAATTGTGGGACCTCTACAATGCCCGCAAGAACAAGGGGGAATCGATCCGCGTCTTCCCGCTCTCCAACTGGACCGAGCTCGACATCTGGCAATATATCTTCCTCGAGGACATTCCCATCGTGCCGCTCTATTTCGCCAGGCAGCGCCCGGTGGTGATGCGCGATGGCCAGATGATCATGGTCGATGACGAGCGCATGCCGCTGCACCAGGGCGAGACGCCCGAAATGAAGCTCATCCGCTTCCGTACATTGGGCTGCTATCCCTTGACCGGCGCCATCGAATCCAGCGCCGCATCGCTCCTCGACATCATCCAGGAAATGCTGGTGACGACCTCCTCCGAGCGCCAGGGCCGCGTCATCGACAAGGACCAGTCGGCCTCGATGGAGAAGAAGAAGCAGGAGGGGTATTTCTGATGCTCTCCCCATTTCCGTCACCCCGGCGAAAGCCGGGGCCCAATAAACCGGTGAAACATGACAACTGCCGCCCGCTTGATTCTATTCAGGGGGTCCCGGCTTTCGCCGGGATGACGTTCTTTCGCCGGGATGACGGTTTGCGGAATCTGGAGGCCGGTCGTTGATGACGTCGACGCGTTTCATCGAGTTCCAGGGCGGCGATGTCGAGGCCTATTTGCGCTCGCAGGAGGAAAAGGACCTGCTGCGCTTCATCACCTGCGGCAGCGTCGATGACGGCAAGTCGACCCTGATCGGAAGGCTTCTTTATGAAGCCAAGATGCTCTTCGAGGACCAGCTCTCGGCGCTCGAAGCGGATTCGAAGCGGGTCGGCACCCAGGGCGGCGCGCTCGATTTCGCCCTTCTCGTCGACGGCCTCTCGGCCGAGCGCGAGCAGGGCATCACCATCGATGTCGCCTATCGCGCCTTCACCACCGACAAGCGCAAATTCATCGTCGCCGACACGCCGGGCCATGAGCAATATACCCGCAACATGGCGACCGGCGCCTCGACCGCCGATCTCGCCATCATCCTGATCGATGCGAGGAAGGGCGTCCTCACCCAGACGCGCCGCCATTCCTTCATCGCCACCTTGCTCGGCATCCGGAACATCGTCGTCGCCGTCAACAAGATGGATCTGATGGATTATCGCCGCGATGTCTTCGAGGCGATCGCGGAAGACTATCGCAGTTTCGCGAAACAACTCGGCATCGAGGATTTCACCTGCATCCCGCTCTCGGCGCTGAAGGGCGACAATGTCATCGAGCCGTCCGTTTCCATGCCCTGGTATCACGGCCCGACCTTGATGGCGCATCTCGAGAGCGTGGCTATCGGCGAGGCGACGGACAAGGGCGACTTCCGCCTGCCGGTGCAATGGGTGAACCGCCCGGACCAGGCTTTCCGCGGCTTCTCCGGCAGCATCGTCGAAGGCACGGTGAAGCCGGGCGACGAGATCCGCGCCGTGCCGTCGGGCAAGACCTCGCGCGTCGAGCGCATCGTGACCTATGACGGCGATCTCGCCGAAGCCGCCTCCGGCCAGGCCGTGACGATCACGCTCGAGGACGAGATCGACATCAGCCGCGGCGATGTGATCTGCGCCGCCAATTCGCCGCTCGCCGTCGCCGACAAGTTCGAGACCCGCATATTGTGGATGGACGAGGAGGCCATGCTTCCCGGCCGCCCCTATCTGATCAAGGCGGGGCCGCTCACCATTCCCGGCGCCTTCGAGGCGCCGAAATACAAGGTCAATGTCAACACGCTCGAGCACGTCGCCGCCAAGACCCTCGGCCTCAACGAGATCGGCGTCGTCAACATAGATCTCGACCGCGCCATTCCCTTCACCCCCTATGGCGAGAACCGACGTCTCGGCAGCTTCATCATCATCGACCGTTTCACCAACAACACGGTCGGCATGGGGCTCATCAATTTCGCGCTGCGCCGCGCCTCGAACATCCATTGGCAGGCGCTCGATGTGAACAAGGCTTCCCGCGCGGCCAAGGCCGGACAGAAGCCGACCATCCTGTGGTTCACCGGCCTGTCGGGTTCCGGCAAGTCGACCATCGCCAATCTGGTCGAGAAGCGGCTCCATGCCGCCGGCCACATGACCTATCTTCTCGACGGCGACAATGTCCGCCATGGGCTCAACAAGGATCTGGGCTTCACCGATGCCGACCGGGTCGAGAACATCCGCCGCGTCGCCGAGGTGGCGCGGCTGATGGTCGATTCCGGTCTCATCGTGATGGTGTCGTTCATTTCACCCTTCCGCTCCGAGCGCCTGATGGCGCGCGAGCTGGTCGCTAAGGGCGAATTCGTCGAGATCTTCGTCGATACGCCGCTCAGCGTGGCCGAGACGCGCGACGTGAAGGGCCTCTATGCCAAGGCGCGGCGCGGCGAGATCAAGAACTTCACCGGCATCGATTCCGACTATGAGGCGCCGGAGGCGCCGGAACTGCGCCTCGACACGACGAAGCTCTCGCCCGAGGAGGCGGCCCAGAAGATCATCGCCCATCTCACCCAGGCCGGACGGCTCACGCCCGATATTCCGGTCATCGATCCGCCGGGCTTCCAGTGAGCGAGGCCGGCATCCTTTTCACCTGGCTGAACGGGCCTGACATCGCCCGGCTCGCCATGACGGATGAGGAGATCCTGGCCGCGGTGGAGGGCGGCTTGCGCGCGCAAGGCCTCGGCCAGACGGTGATCGAGCCCCGCATGCATCTTACCCCCGACCCTGCCTTTCGCGGCCATTTCAATGTGCTGCGCGGCTATGTGGCGCCGCTTGCGCTCGCCGGCGTCAAGATCGTCGGCGACTATGTCGACAACTGGCGGAAGGGCCTGCCCTCCGAGATGGCGCTTCTCAACCTCTTCGATCCGCGCACCGGCATGCCGGTCGCCATTCTCGATGCGACGGCGATCACCGAGATGCGCACCGGAGCCCTGACCGCGCTCGGCGCCCGCCATCTGGCGCGCAAGGATTCGAAGATCCTCGGCCATGTCGGCGCCCGCGGCACCTCCTACTGGAATATCAGGCTGCTCGACCACCTGTTCGATTTCGCCGAGATCCGCGTCCATTCGCGCCGCAAGGAAAGCCGCGAAGCCTTCGCGCAGACCCTCGAGCGCGACCTCGGCAAGAAGATCATCGTCACCGAGGACTGGCAAAGCTGCCTCGAAGGTGCGGACATCATGGTCGAGGCCTCGCGCCTCGAGCGGCGGGACGAGATCTTCAAGACCGCCTGGATCAGGAAGGGCGCCTGCGTCATCCCCTATGGCACGGTAAGCGCGCTCGAGCTGTCCATGACCTCGATCATGGACAAGGTCGTCATCGATGATTTCAGCCAGTTCCGCGCCGGCAAGTTCGGCGCGCTCAGACCCCATATCGATGCCGGCCTCATCAGCGAGGCGACCGTGCATGGCGAGCTGGCCGAGATCGTCGCCGGCAAGAAACCCGGGCGTGAGAGTGACGCGGAGACGATCCTGTTCTGGCACCGCGGCCTGTCTTTGTCCGACATCGCGCTCGGCGCCGCGATGCTCGACAAGGCGAAGGCGCTCGGCATCGGCCAGACACTCACTTACGCATAATACCCTCGCCCCGCTTTAGCGGGGAGAGGGAGGGACCCATTGCGCAGCAATGGGAGGGTGAGGGGCCTCTGCGTGACCTGACACAGGCCCCTCACCCTTCCCAACGCTTCGCGTCGGGCCCCTACCCTCTCCCCGCTAAAGCGGGGCGAGGGTCGGCAGCTTTCCACTTTTCACCAGCTCTGCGGCAATCCTCTCGATCTCTCTTCCCAACGGCCGGTCATCGTCGATGAATCCCGAAACCCCTCGGACCGCCTTGTGAACCGGCGCCAGCCGTACCGGCAATTCCTTCACCCCCGCCAGATCTACCGCTTGCACCCCGGCCAACAGTTCCAACGCGATCAGGAGATCCATCCGGTCGAGCAGTTCCCCGAGCTTCTGCGCTGCCAGGGCGGAGAAAGTCGCCGCATCTTCCTGCCCATCGGCATTGTGGCTGGGGAGGATCGGCACCGGATGGGCAAGATGGATGATCTCCGCCCGGAGCGCCTCCGCCGGCTTCATCAGCGGGCCGAAGCCGGCGCGGTCGGTGCTTTCGGAAGAGAGCAGCGGCGGCAGGTCGGAGAATGAGGGGCTCATGAGGCGCTGGATGCGCGACACGCTGTCGGTCGCGACGAGCGCCAGCGCCCGCGCCATGCCGTCGAGTGCCAGCGTCAGATGCGGCATATGGAAATTGCTGGTGCCGATGATCCTCTCCTCATCGAGAAGCACGACCGGATTGTCGGCCACCGAATTGAGCTCGACCGCGAGCGCCGCTTCGAGCCGCGCCGCTTCCGCATAAGCCGCGCCATGGACTTGCGGCATGCAGCGGAAGGACAGGGGATCCTGGAAGCGCCGCGCCTTCACCTCCGCCGTGCCGCAATCGGTGAGCGCCAGCAATTCATCGCCCGCCTCGATTTCGCCGGGCTGCGGCCTGATCCGCGTCGCCGCCTTCTGGAACGGCGTGCGGTTGCCGCGGAACCCGACGAACGACAGGGCACCGGCAATCTGCAGTGACGTGACGGCCCGCCGCGCTTGCACCGCCGCCAGAGCCGCAAGCCCGACCGAGAAGGCGGTCGAGTTGCACAGGACCTGGCCATCCTTCGGCGCCAGCACCAGCGGCGCAAGGCCGGCCGATTGCAGAACTTGTGCGGCCGGCTGGCGCTCGCCTTCGACAAGCATCTCCCCTTCCCCGATCAGCGCATGCGGCAGTGCCGCCATGGCGACCAGGTCGCCGGCGCCGATCGAGGCATGGCGCGGCATGACCGGAATGACATTGCGGTTGAGAGCCTGCACAAGCGCGTCGGCCACCGCCGGGCTCGCACCTGGCGCACCTGTGAGCAAGCTGTTGAGCCGCGCCACCATCACGGCGCGCACCTCCTGCGGCGGCAGTGGCGGCCCGAGCCCCTGGGCGCGGCCACGCACCATGCGGACACTGAACTCGGCCAGCGCGTCGGGCTTCAGCATCTGCCCGGCCCGGGCGCCGAGACCGGTATTGAGCCCATAGACCGGAATTCTTTCGCTCAGATGCCTGTCGACGATGCGCCTTCCCTTGTCGATGAGGGCCCGCGCAATGTCATCGATCACGACCGTCTCGCCCCGCGCCACGCGCTCGACGCCCTTTGGATCGAGCGAGCGTCCGTCGAGGATCACGGCCGCCATGCGAGCATGGTCTCGGCGATGCGGCGCAGCACCGGCTTGAGCTTCGCCACCTTGGCGGGATCGAGACGGTTCGACCCGTCATCCATGAGATGGCAGTCCTGGCCCTTCTCCATCTGCACCGCATGCACATGATCGGCGGGCTTGCCGAAGTGGCGGGTGATGTGGCCGCCGATGAACCGCCCATTCACGATCTGCGTGAGACCGCTTTCCTGCATGACCCTGGCGATCCGCGCCGCGAGCCCGGGCGCACAGCTCTCGCCTTTGACGGTGCCGAGATTGAGATCGGGCAAGACGCCATCGAACAGCCTTGGCACGCGGGACGCAATGGAGTGGCAATCGAACAGGAGCGCATAGCCATGGCGCTTCTTCGCCCGCGCGATCTCCCTGGCGAGAGCTTCATGATAAGGCCGCCAATAGGTCTCGCGCCTCAGCGCCACCTCATCGGCCTTAACCTCCGTGCCATCGCGATAGATCGGCGTGCCGTCGAATTCGATCGGCGGACAGAGGCCGGTGGTCGCCTGGCCCGGATAGAGGCTCTGATCTTCAGGCGGGCGGTTGAGGTCGATCACATAGCGGCTGACATTGGCCCTGATCACCGTCGCCTTGAGCGCAGGCGCGAAATCATAGAGCTGCTCGACATGCCAGTCGGTGTCGGGAAGCTTCCGCGCATGGTCCGTCAACCGCGCCGCGATATCAGGCGGCAGATCGGTGCCGGCATGCGGCACGGAGAAGATGAGGGGACCGTCGGCTTGCTGCAGTTCGAAGAGCTTGCTCACGCCGCCGAAGCTACCGACCGAACGCTCCCCTGTGAAGCGGTTTCAGGCGGCAAGCGGCTCGTCCAGCACCTCACTTTTCGGGATGACGATGGGGAATGCGATCAGCAGGACGAGGTTGAGCACGGCGAAGCTGGCAAAGGCGCCGGCGAAGCCCCATCGGTCCGCCAGCGGGCCGGCGATGAGCGAGCCTGCGAAGAAGGCGCTCCAGCCGATCCAGCGATAGCTCGCCACCACCCGGCCGAGCATGCTCACCGGAACCGCCGCCTGCTGATAGGCGCTGACGCTGATCACCCAGAAGACGCCGCCAAAGCCCGCCAGGAAGGCCGCGACGGCGGTGGAGACATAGCCGAAGCCGAGCGCCGGAATGGCATGGAACAGGATGGTCCCCACGACATCGGCGGCCAGCACCAGGCGCGTGCCGATGACGCGATGGACGCGGCCATAGGCGAAGGCGCCGGCAAGGCTGCCGCAGCCCAGCGTGGTGACGATGAAGCCATAGGCGGTCGCCGAGAGGGCGAGGCCTTCGGCTGAGATCACATAGCTGACGATCAGCACGAACCACCCGCCCCAGGCGATCGACATGACGGCGAGCACGATGGTGAGGCCGCGCAGGACCGGCGCCTGGATCAGGAGTCTGAGCCCGCTGGTCACATCGGCGAAACGCAAGCCTGCCTGCGCCGGCGCCGCCGCACCGGCGACGCCGGCGATGAGCAGCAATCCAGCAAGCAGGATGACGGCGGCGGCGGCCAGCGCGGCAATAGGCGCGACATCGACGAGGGCCGTCACCAGAACCGGCGCCAGCAAGGTGACGCCCACCGTCTTGGCACCATTGAGCAGGCTGTTGGCCGACCGCAGATCCTGCTTCGCCACGACCTCCGGAAGGATCGACTGGCTCGACGTGTCGACCAGCACTTCCGACGCGCCGACCGCGAAGCCGGCCAGGCACAGGAGGACGAGCGCATGTGTGCCCGTGGCGTAGAGCGCGAGGAGAACCATGATGCCGGCCACCGCCAGCGCTTCGCCGGCCCGCAGCACCTGCACTTTGCGCGACCGGTCGAGTATCAGGCCGGCGAGCAGCCCGAAAGCCGGCCAGGCGGCGGCGACCGAGGCGGCGAACATGCCGATCGCCGAGGGCGCGCTGCCGCCCAGCGCCAGCAAGGCCGGCACGGCATATTTCACCGCATTGATGCCGAAGCCGGCGCCGGTGACCGAGGCCACGATCAGATGGAGTGGACGCATTGCCGCGTAATCACTATATTAGCGATAGTCGCTTACTAATCGAATCGCGTAAGCTTGTAAAATGAAATCTGAGATTACATTTCAGCACCCTGCCCGGCTTCGGCCCGAGCGCCTGCCGGCCGACTTCGCTCTGGCCTTCGTCAACACCTATGACCCGGTGCGCGCCGTCACCGATCTCCTCGCCAATCCCGAGCATTGCCGGGTGTTCCTGAGCGAATGGTGCGAGCTCGACTGGGACCTCGACTGGGGCAAGATCGCCCGCCGGCTGCAGCTCTTTCGCGACGACCTGCGCACACACCTCATCCGTTTCATCACCGCCGAGGTCCCGCTCGCCGACTTCACTCGCTATCTCGATCACAAGCTCGAACATTGGCCCTGGATCGCGCGGCCTGTCGCGGAGGAGAAATCCGTCCGCATGATTTTCGTGCCCTCGCCGCAATTGAAGCCCGTCCAGCATGTCGAAGCGGTGGTGACGCGTGGGATCGCCGATCTCATCGCCGAATTGGGGCCGGAGCGCCTGCATCAATGCCAGTCGCAGCCCTGCGAGGAGATCTTCGCCGACCATTCCAAATCCGGCCGCCAGCGCTTCTGCGGCAAGCGCTGCGCCACGCGTTTCAATGTAGCGATGTTCCGCAAGCGCAAAACCTCCTGAGCATGTGCTTTTCCGACGACACGCTCGAAAATTTCGTCGCCCACGGCGCACCGTCGCTGCCGGCACCTGAACGCGAAGGCCACATCGAACATGACGGTGCGCGCATCTGGCATGCATCTTACGGATCGGGCCCGCCGGTCATCCTGCTGCATGGCGGACTCGGCCACAGCGGCAATTGGGGCTATCAGGCCGGACCCCTGCTCGCGTCCGGCTACCGCGTCATCGCCATCGACAGCCGAGGCCATGGCCGCTCCACGCGCGACCACCGCCCTTACACTTATGAGCTGATGGCGTCTGATGTTCTCGCTGTCATGGATCATCTCCATGTCGAGAAGGCGGCTTTCATCGGCTGGAGCGATGGCGCCTGTATTGCGCTCGTCCTCGCCATGCGGGCGCCGCAACGGGTCAGCGGCGTCTTCTTCTTCGGCTGCAACATGGATTCGAGCGGCACCAAGGAATTCGTCATGACACCCATCGTCGAGCGCTGCTTCAGCCGCCATGCCAAGGACTACGCCATTCTCTCGGCCACGCCCGATGATTTCGATGCTTTTGTAACGGCGGTCAGTTTCATGATGAAGACCGAGCCCAATTATGCGGCGGGCGACCTTGCCCGGATCACGGTTCCCGTTACGATCGTCCATAGCGAGCATGACGAGTTCATCAGGCCGGAACATGCCGAATGCCTGGCCCGAAGCATTCCCGGTGCCAGGCTGATCCGGCTTTCGGGCGTCAGCCACTTTGCGCCGCTGCAACGGCCTGACGATTTCAATCGCGCGACACTGGCCTTTCTGGCGCGTCTCGCCGCAGATTAAATCTGCAACGGGCCGTGGCCCAAGCCTTCAACTTCGGCGGGATTTGCTCTAACGTAAATGCTTTTCGGCATAGGGCATCCATCTGCCTGGAATTTAGGCATATGACGGCGGAAATCATCGACGCGCTTTATGAAGCCGCGTTCATCGCGGAAAAGTGGCCTGCCGTTCTGACACGTATTACGGATGTGGCGGCGGCGAAGGGCGGCGTGCTTCTGGTGTTTGCGGACAACATGCGCATCCGAGGACAGGCCGTCCCATCATTGCAGGACATGATGAATGCGGCCATTACCGACGAGGCGTTGCGGGTGAGCCCCGTGGCCGCTCTCGAACTCATGAATAGCGTACGGCCGGCAAGCTTCATCGAACTGGACAGTTTCATGACGCCGCAGCAGATCAGGGACGATCCATTGCGCGTTCGATTGCGCGCCCGCGGTCTCGGCAGGCAAGCCTGCACGGCCATAGCCATGCCGAGCGGCGAGGTGGCGATGTTCATCTTCGAGCGCGGTCTGGACGAGGGTATCCACCCGGCGGAGAGCTTGGCCTTCCTCGATGGCATGCGACCCGACATGGCACGCGCCAGCCTCGCTGCCGCTCGGCTCAGGCTGGAACAGGCGCGTGGCTCAGTGGAGGCTCTGGCGATGATCGGGCTCCCGGCTGCGGTTCTCGCCGGAAATGGCCGCGTCAGGGTGACGAACGCCCTGTTCGACCGCGAGAAAGAGCTTTTTGTCGCCACGGCCTTCGGCGGCATCGCCCTTTCCCATCCTGACGCCAACCGCTTGTTCCAGCTTGCCTTGCAGGCCCCGGGCGGTGCGGCGGTCCTGCGCTCGATTCCGCTGCGCAATACCCTGCCGCCGCCGATCGTGCTGCATGTCCTCCCGCTCAGGCGCGATGCGCATGATCTTTTCGGCGGCGGCGATCAGCTCATCGTCGCCACCGCCATCAGCGCCAGCATGCTAGTGCCCTCGCCCACCATCTTGATCGGCCTGTTCGACCTGACGCCGGCGGAAGTGAAGCTGGCCACCGCTTTGGCCAAAGGACTGAACCTGAAGGCGGCCGCCACCGAAGCCGGCCTGCAATTCTCGACCGTACGCACCTATCTGAACCGCATCTTCCGCAAGACGGGAACTAATCAGCAGAGCCAACTTATTGCGCTTCTGAAGTCGGCTCATCCGCTTCAGCCCTGACAACCCATAAAATTGCACTCGCCTAGCATCATATGATGCTAGGCGGCCTTGCAATTTCCCGGCAGATTTTCCGCATTGGGGCTGAACCAATGTGGTTTCCGGCGGCGCGATGCGCATCTGCCGGACTCTTGCCAGGGAGGTTTCATGAAGACGGCGATCTATTTCATCGGAGTGGCGGCGGCAGCGACCGTGGCCATCGTAGGTTTGCCACAGCTGGTTGCGAGGACCGAAGCGGCCTTCAATCCGTGCTCGGAGAAGAAAGAACATTGTGGCGGCACCGACCATTCGGATCTGAGTAATCAACAGAAATCCCACTCAGTCACTGGACGGAACTCTGGAGAATCTGGAACTACGAGTGGCGGCACCTCCGGGCAAACTAGCGGCGGTACATCTGGCGGTACCAGCGGCGGCACTTCTGGCGGCACGAGCGGCAGCACTTCTGGCGGCACGAGTGGCGGCACTTCTGGTGGCACGAGCGGCGGCACATCTGGCGGCACGAGTGGCGGCACTTCTGGCGAAACGAGTGGCGGCACATCTGGTGGCACCAGTGGCGGCACCAGCGGCGGTACGTCTGGCGGCACTTCTGGCGAAACGAGTGGCGGCACATCTGGTGGCACCAGTGGCGGCACCAGCGGCGGTACGTCTGGCGGCACCAGCGGCGGTACGTCTGGCGGCACTTCTGGCGAAACGAGTGGCGGCACATCTGGTGGCACCAGTGGCGGCACCAGCGGCGGTACGTCTGGCGGCACCAGCGGCGGCACTTCTGGAGGTACCAGCGGCGGTACGTCGGGTGGCACCAGCGGCGGTACGTCGGGCGGCACCAGCGGCGGTACGTCGGGCGGCTAGGCGAGGCTTGATCAAATCAAAATGGATATCGGGCAACCGGGGCGGACGGATGTTCAACGGAGCCAGGATGGTCATGCTTGCGACCGAAGCCGCCAGGAGAGCCCCCGCCCTCTGATTCCCGCACGCCCTGACTCAGCCAGCCTATGGACTGGTGCCGCAGGTGTAACCGCCGCCATTGCAGGCGCGGTGCTTCTGCGCGACTGGAGCGAAGTTGTCTATATCAAGACGCTTGCGGTGCTGGCTATATCTGCGGCCACCATGCTTGCCATGGATATCTTCGTCTATCGCGTCCAGCTCAATCCCACCACGGAACTGGCGCAGCAGCCGGTCCGGCCGCTCAATTGGCTAAGGCTATTCCAGAAGCTTGCCGGCTTCTGGATCACAATTGGCGTGATCGCGGCACTCTATGCGCTCATACCGGAATATGCCAACGCCTTCTACCGCCCCTTCAAGGATGCAGCCCTATATCTGCTGCCGGGTGTCGTCGTCGCTTCGCCCTTCTATATCGCCTGGGTCGATCGCCGGCAACGCGATCCCGAAGATGCCTATGCGCAGCTTGCTGCCTTCCTCATCGGACGCAGGTCGGTTGACCGGGCGGCGCTTGCCCTTCATGCGCGAGGCTGGCTGGTGAAAGCCTTCTTCATCCCGCTGATGTTCGTCTATGTGCATGATGATCTGAAAGCGATGTGGACGGCGCCGCTGCTGCCGGTGCTTGCATTCGAGCACATCTTCCCGCGTCTCATCGATCTCTTCTATCTGATCGACGTGCTGCTGGCGGCCATCGCCTATACGCTGACCTTGCGCGTCATCGACAATCACATAAGGAGCGTCGAGCCGACGATCGGCGGCTGGGTCATCTGCGTGATCTGCTATCGGCCTCTGGTCGATGCGCAGGCGCCCTATATCCAGTATGAGCTCGACAAGCTGCACTGGGGTGATGTGTTCGCACCCTGGCCTTGGGTCTATGTGCTGTGGGGCAGCCTCATTTTGGTGCTGGCCTTCATCTATGTCTGGTCGACCGTGATCTTCGGCCTGCGGTTTTCCAATCTCACCAATCGCGGCATCATCGCCTCAGGGCCTTATCGATGGGTGAAGCATCCGGCCTATCTGGCCAAGAATCTGAGCTGGTGGATGATCTCGGTGCCCTTCGTCGCCGGCGCCGGCTGGCCGATCGCGCTGCAATCCTGCCTCATGCTCGGCGCTGCCAATATGATCTACTATCTGCGCGCTCGCACCGAGGAACGCCATCTGAGCGCTGATCCCGCCTATCGCAAGTACAAGGCCTATATGGCCGAGCACGACCTCTTCGCCCGTCTCAGGCGCATGGCTGGTCTAGGCCGCGCCAAGTTCCTTCAATAGTCCGGGCGCGAAACGCGCAAACGTCCCCGCTTCCACCATGCCGGCGACGCTCTCGATGTCGGTGGCGAATTCGCGGTCGATATCGCGCGCGGCAGCCTTGCCGCGGATCAGCGCGTAGGTCTCCTCCAGCGGCTTCGATGAGGTGAGCGGCCGGCGGAAATCGATGCCTTCGGCGGCGGCGAGCAATTCGATGGCGATGATGCGGGCAAGATTGGCATTCATCAGCGCAAGACGCCTTCCGCCATGGGTCGCCATGCTGACATGGTCTTCCTGGTTGGCGGATGTCGGCACGCTGTCGACGCTGGCGGGATGCGCAAGCTGCTTGTTCTCGCTCATCAGCGCGGCTGCGGTGCATTGCGGGATCATGAAGCCCGAATTGAGGCCCGGATTGCGGATGAGGAAGGGCGGCAAGAGCGAGATGGTGGGATCGATGAGCGCGGCGATCCGCCTTTCGCTGATCGAGCCGATCTCGGCGACCGCCATGGCGATGATGTCGGCGGCGAAGGCGACGGGCTCGGCATGGAAATTGCCGCCCGACAGCACCGCGCCGTCCTCGACGAAGACGAGGGGATTGTCGGAGACGCCATTGGCTTCGATGACGAGGGTCTTCGCCGCATTGCCGAGGAGATCGAGGCAGGCGCCCATCACTTGCGGCTGGCAGCGGAAGGAATAGGGATCCTGCACCCTCTCATCGCCGGTCACATGCGAGGCGCGGATGGCGCTGCCCTGCATCAGTCGGCGGTAGTGCCCGGCCGCGAGCTGCTGCCCGGGATGCGGCCGCAAGCTGTGGATGCGCGGGTCGAAGGGCGTGTCGGAGCCCATCACCGCATCGACCGAAAGGGCGCCGGCCAGGATCGCCGCCGCGGCATTGCGCTCGGCGGCGATGAGGCCGTTGAGCGCCAGCGCGGTCGAGACCTGCGTGCCATTGAGCAGCGCCAGCCCTTCCTTGGGGCCGAGCGGCACCGGTGAGACGCCTGCCGCCTTGAGCGCCTCGGCGCCCGAGACGCGCTTTCCTTTGACGAAAGCCTCGCCCTCGCCGATGAGGACGAGCGAGAGATGGGCGAGCGGCGCCAGGTCGCCCGAGGCCCCGACCGAGCCCTGCCCAGGAATGACCGGCAATATGTCCTGGTTGAGAAGACCCGCCAGCGTATCCATCGCCTGGAGGCTGATGCCCGAGGCGCCTTGCGACAGGGCATTGATCTTGAGCAGCAGGATGGCGCGCACGATAGAGGGCTCGAGCGGCGCCCCGACGCCCGCCGCATGCGAGCGCACGATATTGATCTGCAGCGCCGAGAGATCGGCCGGCGCGATGCGCTGCTTGGCGAGCTTGCCGAAACCGGTATTGACGCCATAGATCGCATCGCCCGTGGCGAGGAGCCGCGTCACCGTCTCGGCGCTCCGCGTGATGGCGGCGCGCGCTTTCCCGGTGAGCTCGACCGTGACCGGCCCCGCCAGCGCCTGGCTCACATGATCGAGGGTGAGCGGTCCTTCTCCGATACGGATCATTGCAACACCTATTTTGTCAGCCGCTTCACCGCGGCGCGGAACTTCTTCTCGATCGCTTCTTCTCTTATATGTCGACGCTCCTGCACCACATGTTCGCCGGCGACGAAGACATCGCGCATGCAGGCATTGCCGCCGGAGAATATCCAGCTATCGAGCGCCGAATCCCCCGAGCGCCCGATCAGCGCCGGATGCCCATCATCGAGCACGGCGATATCGGCGCGGTAGCCAGGGGCCAGGGCGCCGACCTTCTGCGCCATGGATTGGGCCCCGCCCGTAAGTGCCGCATCGAGCAAGGTGCGCCCCGTCGATTTGCCGGGGCCGGAAGCCAGCGCATTGCGGGTGCGGTCCCTGAGGCGCTGCGAATATTCGAGCTGGCGCAGGTCTTCCGCCGGGCTGACGCTGATATGGCTGTCGGAGCCGATGGCGATGGCGCCCTTGTTCTTGAGGAAGAGATCGGCGGGGAATGTGCCGTCGCCCAGATTGGCTTCGGTCGTGGGACACAGCCCCGCGATCATGCCGGAGGCCGCCATGCGTGCCGTCTCATCCGCCGTCATATGGGTGGCATGGATGGCGCACCAGCGCTGCGACAGAGCGAAATTGTCGATGAGATACTGGACCGGCCGCGCCCCCTTCGACCAGGCGATGCAGTCATCGACTTCCTTGGTCTGCTCCGCCACATGGATATGGATCGGCGCTGTCTTGCGCCCCAGGCGGTCGAGCCCGGCGATCACTTCGTTGAGAAGCTCCCTGGTCACGGCGCGCAGCGAATGCGGCGAGATGCCGAGCTGGCGCAAATTATGGCCCTTGCTGGCTTTGTCGAGGCTCGAAAGGATTTTGAGATAGCGAGTCTCATCATTGATGAAGCGCCGCTGCCCCTCTGTCGGCTTCTGGCCGCCGAAGCCGCCATAGGCATAGAGCGTCGGCAGCATCGTGATGGCGATGCCCGCCTCCTCGGCCGCCGCAAGGCAGCGCAGCGACAGCTCGGCCGGCTCGTCATAGGGCGAGCCATCGGGCTGGTGATGCAGATACTGGAATTCGCCGACAATGGTCGAGCCGCTCTTCAGCATCTCGACATAGAGCTGGGCCGCGACCGCCTCGAGATCTTCCGGTCCGAGCTTGAGCGCGAAGCTATACATCACTTCCCGCCAGGTCCAGAAGCTGTCGGCCCCTGGCCCTGCCACTTCGGCGAGCCCCGCCATCAGCCTTTGATGGGCATGCGAATGGATGTTCGGCATGGCCGGAATGGCGATGCCTTTCAGGGTCTTGGCGGTCTTGTCGGAGCTGCCGGCCTCGACCTTTTCGATCATGCCATGGGCATCGATGGTGAGCGTGACGTCCTCGGCCCAGCCCGAGGAAAGCAAAGCGGAGGCGAATTTCAACTTGCGCTGTTTCATCTTTTCACTATACTGTATATACAACCTTATACAAGTGGCTTCGATGCTTTTTTCCAATCTCAGACTGGCGACGATGACGGAAGGCGGGCCCTATGGCCTGATCGAGGATGGCGCGGTGCTGGTGAAGGATGGACGGATCGCCTGGACCGGGGCGCGGAAGGAAGCGCCCGCGGCTCAGTCGATCGACTGCGGCGGGCGCCTCCTCACCCCGGGCCTGATCGACTGCCACACCCACATTGTCTATGGCGGCAATCGCGCCCGGGAATTCGAGCAGCGCCTCAATGGCGTCTCCTATGCCGAGATCGCCAAGGCCGGTGGCGGCATCCTCTCGACGGTGCGCGCCACCCGCGCGGCCAGCGAGGAAGAGCTGCTCAAATCGGCATCGACCCGGCTCGAAAGCCTGCTGGCCGAAGGCGTCACCACGATCGAGATCAAATCGGGCTATGGCCTCGATGTCGAGACAGAGCTCAAGATGCTGCGCGTCGCCCGCGCGCTCGGCAAGCAGCATCCGGTCGATGTGGTGACGAGCTATCTGGGCGCCCATACTTTCCCGGCCGAATATCGCGACGATCACGCGGCCTATGTCGATCTCGTCTGCGGCAAGGCCTTGCCGGCCGTCGCCCAAGCCAGGCTCGCCGACGCCGTCGATGCCTTTTGCGAAGGCATCGCTTTCTCCGTCGCCGAGACGGAGAAAGTCTTCGCCACCGCACAGAAGCTCGGCATTCCGATCAAGCTCCATGCCGAGCAATTGTCCAATCTGGGCGGCGCCATTCTCGCCGCGCGCTATGGGGCGCTCTCCGTCGATCACATCGAATATCTGGATGAGGATGGCGTCGTTGCCATCGCGCAATCGGGCACCGTCGCGGTGCTCCTGCCCGGCGCCTTCTACTACCTGAAAGAGAAGCAGCACCCGCCGGTTGCCGCCCTGCGCGCCCGCAAGGTGCCGATCGCCATTGCGACCGATCTCAATCCCGGCTCCTCGCCCGTCCATTCCTTGCTCGCGACCATGAACATGGCTTGCGTCCTCTTCGGCCTCACCCCGGAAGAAGCTTTGCGCGGCGTGACGGTGAATGCCGCCCGCGCGCTGGGCTTCAAGGACAGGGGCCGGATCGCACCCGGCATGAAGGCCGATCTCGTTCTGTGGAATGCCGAGCGCCCGGGTGATCTCGCCTACCCGCTCGGCTTCAATCCCCTCGCCGCGGTGATCCGCAATGGCGAAATCATCAGGGGAAAACTCTGATGACGGCGCCCCTTTATGCCAAGGTCAAGGAGCACATTCTCGGCCATATCCGCTCCGGCGCCTGGACGCCCGGCATGCGCGTGCCGTCCGAGAACGAGCTCGTCGAGACCTTCAGCATCTCGCGCATGACCGCCAACCGCGCGCTGCGCGAGCTCACCGCCGATGGCTTCCTTTCCCGCGTGCCGGGGGTCGGCACTTTCGTCAAGGAGCCGCCGGCCCGTTCGAGCCTCGTCGAACTGCGCAACATCGCCGATGAGATCGCAACGCGTGGACACCGGCATACCGCTCACATCGAAACGCGCGAGACCATCGAAGCCTCAGCCGCGCTCACCGAGGAATTCGAGCTCCGGCTGCCGGCAAAGCTCTTCCATCTGGTGATGGTGCATAGCGAGAACGGCGTGCCGGTGCAGCTGGAAGAGCGCTATGTGAATCCTTTCGCCGCGCCGCACTTCAACGAGCAGGATTTTTCGGCCGTGACGCCGACCGGCTATCTCGTCGCCGCGGTGCCGGTCGATGAGCTCGAGCACACGGTCGAGGCCGTCATGCCGACGCCCGATCAGCAGGCTTTGCTCGATATCGGCGAGCATGAGCCCTGCCTTGCTCTGCACCGGCGCAGCTGGAGCAAGGGCCATGTCGTCACTGTCGTGACGCTCACCTATCCCGCCAGCCGCTATGCCCTTCACAGCCGCTACAAGACATCGCCCTCCGGAACGCTGAGCCAGTAGGAGTTTTTATGGACACCCGCCGCGACAACAGCCGCATCATCACATCGCCGACCGGCACGAAGATCAGCGCCAAGAGCTGGCTCACCGAGGCGCCCTTGCGCATGCTGATGAACAATCTCGATCCGGGCGTCGCCGAGCGCCCCGAGGAGCTCGTGGTCTATGGCGGCATTGGCCGGGCCGCCCGCAACTGGGAAGCCTTCGACCGCATCACGGCGTCGTTGCGTTCGCTCGAGGCGGACGAGACCTTGCTTGTGCAATCGGGCAAGCCGGTCGGTATCTTCCGCACCCACAAGGATGCGCCGCGCGTCCTCATCGCCAATTCCAACCTCGTGCCGCACTGGGCCGACTGGAACCATTTCAACGAGCTCGACCGCAAGGGCCTCATGATGTACGGCCAGATGACGGCGGGCTCGTGGATCTATATCGGCACGCAGGGCATCGTGCAGGGCACTTATGAAACCTTCGCCGAGGTCGGGCGCAAGCATTATGGCGGCAAGCTCAAGGGCAAATGGTTCCTGACCGCGGGGCTTGGCGGCATGGGCGGCGCCCAGCCGCTCGCCGCCACCATGGCCGGCGCCTCGATGATCGCCATTGAATGCCAGCCGTCCCGCATCGAGATGCGTTTGAAGACGCGCTATCTCGACGCCAGGGCCTCGAGCATCGATGAAGCGCTGGCCATGATCGACACGTCGCACAGAGCGGGCAAGC
Organism: Taklimakanibacter lacteus; assembly: GCA_003576695.1. GTDB lineage: Bacteria > Pseudomonadota > Alphaproteobacteria > Rhizobiales > Aestuariivirgaceae > Taklimakanibacter > Taklimakanibacter lacteus. Next base: position 312,128 of record QOZQ01000001.1, on the reverse strand, counting down.
CGATCTCGGTCGGCGTGCTCGGCAATGCGGCCGAGATTCTCCCGGATATGGTGAAGCGCGGCATCAGGCCCGATGCGGTGACCGACCAGACCTCGGCGCATGATCCGGTCAATGGCTATCTCCCCGCCGGCTGGACCATTGCCGAATGGGAAGAGAAGCGCGTCTCCGATCCCAAGGCCGTCGAAGCGGCGGCGAAGCAATCCATGCGCGTCCATGTCGAGGCGATGCTCGCTTTCCACAAGGCCGGTGTGCCGACCCTCGATTACGGCAACAACATCCGCCAGGTCGCCCTCGATATGGGCCTCAAGGACGCTTTCGCCTTTCCGGGCTTCGTCCCGGCTTATATCCGTCCGCTCTTCTGCCGCGGCATCGGTCCCTTCCGCTGGGCCGCTCTCTCCGGCAACCCGCAAGACATCTACAGGACCGACCAGCGCGTGAAGGAGCTGATCCCGGATGATCCGCATCTCCACAACTGGCTCGACATGGCCAGGGAGCGCATCGCCTTCCAGGGCCTTCCCGCCCGCATCTGCTGGGTCGGCCTCGGCCAGCGCCATCGTCTGGGCCTCGCCTTCAATGAAATGGTCAAGAACGGCGAAGTCGAAGCGCCCATCGTCATTGGCCGCGATCATCTGGATTCTGGCTCGGTCGCCTCGCCCAACCGCGAGACCGAGGCGATGATGGATGGCTCGGATGCCGTTTCCGACTGGCCGCTCCTCAATGCGCTGCTCAACACCGCGAGCGGCGCGACCTGGGTGTCGCTGCATCATGGCGGCGGCGTCGGCATGGGCTTTTCGCAGCATTCGGGCATGGTCGTCGTCTGCGACGGCTCGGACGATGCGGCGCGAAGGCTCGAGCGTGTTCTGTGGAACGATCCGGGCACCGGCGTCATGCGTCATGCCGATGCGGGCTATGACATCGCCATCAATTGCGCGAAAGAACAGGGCCTCAAATTGCCGTCGCTCGGCATCGGCGTTTGAGAGCAGAGATGACCCAGCACATGCCGTCCCTCGTCATCACCGGCCACGATCTCGATTTCCGCGAACTCGCGCGGGCTGCTTCCGGTATGCTCGCCGTCTCCGTCGCCCCTTCGGCCTTCGCGGCGATCAGGGCCTCGCGCGACATCGTCGAGACCATCCTGAAAGAGAACCGTCCTGCCTATGGCATCACCACCGGCGTCGGCTCGCAGAAGGATTTCAAGGTCGATCCGGCCACGGCGGCTGCCTATAACGCCAAGCTCGTCGCGGCGCATGCGACGCGCGTGCCGGGACCGACTCTGCCTCCCGAGGCCGTGCACGGCGCCCTGCTCTTTCTCGCCAACCAGTTCGCCCATGGCCTCTCCGGCGTCTCGCCGGAGCTGGTGGAAGTGATTGCGGGCGCGATCAACAGCGCGAAGATGCCGGAGATCGATGGCTCGGGCTCGGTCGGCGCCTCCGACCTCGTGCCCAATGCGCAATTGTCGTATTGGCTGCTCAACCGCCCCGAGGCGAAGAAGCTCGGTCTGCCGAGGCCGAAGGAAACGCTCTCCCTCATCAACAACAATGCGGTCTCGCTCGCCCAAGGCTCCATCGCGCTGGCCTCCGCCGAACGCCTGATGCCGGCCTTCGATCTGGCCGCCGCGGTGGCGCTGGAAGGATTTCGCGGCAATCTCGGCGCCATCTCGGAAGAGGCCAATCGCGCCCATAAACGCCGGGGCCAGCGCCGCAGCGCTCTGCGCATGCGCAATTACCTCGCCGACAGCCGCCTGTGGAAACCGGGCGAGGCGCGTCTTCTGCAGGATCCCCTTTCCTTCCGCTGCGCCTCGCAGGTTCATGGCGCGGCAGCGGAAGTCTTCGCATCAGCCGCAGATGTGTGGAACAGCGAGCTCAATTCGGTAAATGACAACCCGATCATCGATCGCATCAGCGGCAACGCCGTATCGAACGGCAATATGGACACCACAAGGCTTACCCTCGCCGCCGATCATTTGCGCCAGGCTCTGGCCAAGATGTGCGATCTGGCTGGCGAGCGCGTGCACAAGCAGCAATGGCCGGCCTTCACCGGCCTGCCCACCGGTCTTGCCGAGGAGGCGGGTGCGGTGGGCGGCGTGCAGTTCCTCAATCTCGGCCACATCACCGCTTCCCTCGTCACCTCGGTCAAGATCTGGGCCCGCCCCAGTCTCCTCAATTCCGTCGGCCAGGTGGCCGATGGCGTCGAGGACACCGCGAGCCACGCGCTTCATGCCGTGCATGACCTGATGCGTGTCATCGATGCCGGCTGGAAGATCGCCGGGCTCGAAATGATGATCGCGGTCTGGGCCATCAGGCGCCGGCGCCTGCGCAAGGCCGATCTCGGCCGCGGCATCCGCCCGGCGGTCGAGATACTGGGCGACATGCTGCCGATCGGGCGCGAAGGCGAGACGATCTTCGATATCGCGCCTCTGATCACCGAACTGCAATCGGGCTCGATCCTCGATCGCGCCTTGACGGAAGCCCGCGAGAAGGTCGATCCTGCTCTCGAATGAGATGAGGGCGGCAGCTTCATGTGGAACCCCCGGGCGATAGGCCTGTTGATCGCGCTCGCCGCAAGCCCGGCCTTGGCGCAAGCGCCGATGAATCTCGACGAAATCGATCCGGCCATGGTGGCCGATTTCCTCGGTGACTGGACCATCCAGAACGCCGATGCCGGCAAGACCTGCAAGGTGACATTGTCGCGCGAGGAGACGATCGGCGGCATGGTGATCGATGTCGACCCTGAATGCGGCAAGGTGTTCCCGGTCATGAATGATGTGGCGAGCTGGCGGCTCCTTGAAGGCTGGGAGATCGTGCTCGCCGACGCGACGCGGAAATCGCTGATCCGCTTTTTCACCCCCGACAATGCCTATGTCGCCGAGCCCGAGACTGACGGCATCAAGACCATCGTGAAGCTCGGCAGCGGCGCGCTGGAGAACTGACGACGCTCCTTCCAACATTTCCCCCTCGCCCGTTGCGAAGCAATGGGAGAGGGTGGCCGAAGGCCGGGTGAGGGCTCTTTGCCTCAGGAGCGACGCTTTCGAGAAAGAGCCCTCATCCGCCCTCTGGGCACCTTCTCCCATCCTGCGGACGGGAGAAGGGAAACTTCGTCACGATTTCACGCGCAGATTCTGCGGATCATAAAGCGGCTCCAGATGGATCTGCGCCTTCAGCAGGTTATTCGCCACCACCAGCTCATAGGTCCCATTGCGCAGATAATCGTCATCGACACCGGCCGCATCGCGCACATAGCCAAAGCCGATCGGCTTGCCGACCGTGTAGCCATAGCCGCCGCTGGTGAGATAGCCGACCTGCTTGCCATTGCGCAGGATGGTCTCGCGGCCCAGCAGCACGACATTCGGATCGACCGTGGTGAAGCAGGTGAGTTTCTTCGCCAGCGGCGAATGCACCGCCTTCTCGCAGGCCTCCCGTCCCATGAAGGCGATGTTCGATCTGAGCTTCACCGCCCAGCCAAGCCCGGCCTGGAACGGATTGTCATTGGGCGTGATGTCGGAGCCCCAGGCGCGATAGCCCTTCTCAAGCCTGAGCGCTTCGAGCGCGCGATAGCCGGCGGGCGCGATGCCATGCGCCGCACCTGCTTGCATCAGCGCGTCGAAGACATCACCCGTTGCCCCGATCGGCATATGCAATTCCCAGCCGAGCTCGCCCACATAGGTCACGCGCAGCGCGCGCAATCTGTGTCCAGCGATCTCGATCTCGTGCACATGGCCGAAGGGGAAAGCCGCATTCGACATATCGGCGCGGGTGATCGCGGCGATCACCTGACGGGCATTCGGTCCCATCACCGACAAAGTGCCCCACTCTTCGGTCACATCCACGAGCCTCGCATCGAGACCGGGCCTGATATGATCCCTGATCCAGGCGAGGTCATGGGTGCGGAAGCCGGTGCCGGTCACGATATAGAAGTGATCTTCCTTAAGCCTCGCCACGGTGAGATCGCATTCGATGCCGCCCCGCGAATTGAGGAGCTGCGTATAAGTGAGCCGCCCGGAGGGACGCGCCACGTCATTGGCGCAGATCCAGGACAAGGCCTCGGCCGCATCTTTTCCCTTGAGTTCATATTTGGCGAAGGACGACTGGTCGAAGACGCCGACCTGCTCGCGCACCGCCTTGTGCTCGACACCCACAGCATTGAACCAGTTCTGCCGGCCCATCGAATAGATGTCTTTCGGCTCGGCGCCCTTGGGCGCAAACCAGTTCGGCCGCTCCCAGCCGAGCTTCGAGCCGAAGCAGGCATTGAGTTCCTTGAGGCGCTCATAGAGCGGCGACACGATGCGCGGCCGACCGCTCTGATATTCCTCATGCGGGAAGCCGACCGTATAATGCTTGCCATAGGCCTCGAGCGTGCGCTCATTCACCCATTGCCTGTCCTTGTGCAGGTCGGAGAATCGCCTGATGTCGACCACCCACAGGTCCATCGGCGCCTCGCCCTGCGCCACCCATTGCGCCAGCACCCAGCCCGCCCCGCCGCCGCTCGCAATGCCGAAGGCGTTGAAGCCGGCGCCGACATAGTAATTGGCGAGCTCGGGTGCGGCGCCCAGGATGAAATTGCCGTCCGGCGTGAAGCTTTCCGGCCCATGGATCATCTTCTTGATGCCGGTCGTCTCGAGCGCCGGCACACGTGCCAGCGCATGCGTCATATGCTGCTCGAAATGATCCCAGTCGTCCTCGAACAGCTGGAACTCGAAATCGCTTGGCACGTCGTCGAGCGTCCAGGTGATCGGATCGGGCTCATAGCCGCCCATCACCAGCCCGCCGACTTCCTCCTTGAAATAGATGCGCCGGTCGGGATCGCGGATGGTCGCGATGTCGGTGGCGAGGCCCTCCACCTTCTCGGTGATGATATATTGATGCTTCACCGGCTGCAGCGGCACGCTCACCCCGGCCATGGCGCCCAGCTGGCGCGCCCATTGCCCGCCGCAATTCACCACCTTGTCGCAGGCGATGCGCCCGTGATTGGTCCTGACCGCGACGACGCGGCCCTTGTCGATCTCAAAACCTTCGACGCGCACGCCTTCGAAGAGCTTCGCCCCATGCATGCGCGCGCCCTTGGCCAGCGACTGCGCGATGTCAGAGGGACTGGCCTGGCCATCGGTCGGCAGGAAGCTGGCACCGACAAGATCGGATGTTTCCAGCAGCGGCCACATCGCCTTGACTTCCCTGGGCGACAGCAGATGCATTTCCATGCCGAAGCTCTGCGCCGTGGTGGCAAGACGCTTATATTCGATCCAGCGGTCCTCGTTGCAGGCGAGCCTCAGACATCCGGTCATCTTCCAGCCGGTCTCGAGCCCGGTCTCCCTGGCCAGGTTCTTGTAGAGCTCGACCGAATATTTGAGCACTTGCGTGATCGACGCCGAGGAGCGCAACTGCCCGACCAGCCCCGCCGCATGCCAGGTCGATCCCGAGGTGAGCTTGTTCTGCTCCAGCAGGATGACATTGGCCCTATGGTCGCGCGCCAGGTGATAGGCGGTCGAGCAGCCGATGATGCCGCCGCCGATGACGATGATGTCCGCTTGGTCAGGAAGATTCATGATTTCCCATATCGCTCTTCGAAGGTCTTGAGCGCCCGCTCATAGCGGCCGAGATATTCATTGGCATGCGCCACATAATCGACGCCCGGCGCATTGAGATGAAGCTCCGACACCATCGCCCAGGTCGCCTCGCGCAAGGTGGAGGCCGTCTTCATCGCATCGAAGGCGCGCTGGGTCGCCTCGTCCGGCGCCTTGCCGAAATAGAGCGTGAGCAGCCGGCGCTCGTCCTCAGGGCTGAAGGAATTGTTGGCGGAGATATTGGCGAGGTCGAACATCGCCGTGCCGAAGCCGCCATACTCCCAGTCGATGAGCCACAGCCTCTTGCCGTCATCCATGAAATTGCCGGGCAGGAGATCGTGATGGCCGAAGATGACGGGCAGCGGCACCTGCGCTTCCTCGAGGAAATCGACCTGCGCCATCCAGCGCGGGATATCGGCGGCGCGACTGTGGCTCCCTTCTTTCAGCGTATGGGCATAATCGCGCAGCACATGGAAGACCCAGAAGACCGAGGCCGGACCGGTGATCCTTCGCTTCATCTCGCGATGGCATGTCTTGAGAAGCTCGGCCGAGCGCTCGAGATTGCTGCGCACATCCGCTTCCGAGCAGGTTCTGGCTTCGATGAAGCGCACCACCATCAGGCCTTGCTCGGCATGGATGACTTCCGGCGACAGCCCCGCTTCATGGGCCGCCCGGCTGGCGCGCGCCTCGCGGTCGCGGAACACATGATGGCAGGGAAAATCCTCGCCGACGCGCGCGACATATTTTCCGCCTGCGTCGCTGACGACGAAGCTCGCATTGCTCAAGCCGCCCTTGAGCGGCGTCAGCGTGACGGCGCCCCTCCAGCAGGTGAGATCGCGCACGCGCTGTTCGGCTGACCCCGTCATGCCAGCCCGCGCCTGGCTTTCATGCGGTCGACCCAGGCGGTGATCAGCCGGTCGGCGATGATGCCGATGAAGGCGATGGCGAGCCCGGCCACGATGCCCTTGCCGGCATCGGCCTTGGACAGCGCCTTGAACACCTCCTGCCCCAGGTCGCGCGTACCGATCATGGCGCAGATGACGATCATGCTGAGCGACAAGAGGATGGTCTGGTTGATGCCGAGCATGATCTCGGGCAGCGCCACCGGCAGCTGCACCCGCCAGAACAACTGTCTTTTGGTGCAGCCGGCCGCGATCCCCGCCTCGATCAGCTCATGCGGCACCTGCCTGATGCCGTGATTGGTGTAGCGGATGGCGGGCACGATGGCGAAAGCGACGGTGGCGATGAGCGCCGTCACGTCGCCGACCCGGAACAGCATCACCACCGGGATGATGAAGCAGAAGGAGGGGATCGTCTGCAGCGTGTCGATGACGGGCGTCACGATGCTCTCGACGCGTTTCGAGCGCGACGCCCACAGGCCGATCGGAATGCCGATCAAAGCGGCGATGAAGGCCGCGGCCCCGCACAGATAGAGCGTCGCCATGGTCTGCACCCACAGGCCCGTCACCGCGCAGAAGGAGGCCAGGAGCGCCACGATGATGGCGAGCGGCAGCGCGCCCAGCCGGTAGCCGGCAAAGCCCAGGAGCAGCGCCACGCCGAGCCACGGCAATCCCTCGAAGAAGGCGCGCAGCGGATTGAGCACATAGATCAGGAAGCTGGTGCGCATCACCTCGATGATGTCGAAGTAATTGACCGTCACCCAGTCGACCGCCGCCTTCCAGGCGGGCGCGGTGGTGAGCGTGATTTCGGTCGGCACCTTGGCGAAGGCCGGCAGCGCGAGCGCCACCAGGGTCGTCCCGATCAGCAGCGCCAGGATGGCGATGAGATTGAAATGCCGCTGATGCCAGGGCAGTGCCGCGGCTTCCTGCTCGGGCTTCTGCAGGGCGGCCGCCTGGCTGACGCGGTCGAGCACGATGGCGAGGATGACGATGGCGAGCCCCGCTTCCATCGCCTGGCCCACCTTGAGGGCGCGCAAAGCGAGGAGCACGTCATAGCCGAGCCCGCCCGCCCCGATCATCGAGGAGATGATCACCATGTTGAGCGCCAGCATGATGACCTGGTTGACGCCCAGCATCAGCGAGGGCTTGGCGCTCGGCACCAGCACGCGCCACAGTTTCTGCCGCCTGGTGCAGCCCGCCATGTCGGCGAAATCCTTGATGTCCTGCGGCACTTTCGAGAGTCCGAGAACGGTGGCACGCACCATGGGCGGCGTGGCGAAAAGGCCGGTGGCGAGCAAGGCCGAGACCGGGCTGTTGCCGAACAGCAGCAGCATCGGGATCAGATAGGCGAAGGTCGGGATCGTCTGCATCAGATCGAGCATCGGCGTGATCACGAGCCGGTTCACGCTCGGCGAGAGATAGCCCCAGATGCCGATGAGAAGACCGGTCGCGACGCAGATCGGCACGCAGACCAGGATCAGCGCCAAAGTCAGCATGGCGCTGTCCCATTGCCGGAACAAGGCGATCGCCAGGAAGCTCAGGCCGCTCAACAGAGCGAGCCTCATGCCGCCGAAGCGATAGCCGATGAGACCCGCCACCGCGCAGACGCCGACCCAGGAGAAGCGCGGCAAGGTGACGGTGCTCTCGCCCCAGCCGATCTTGTAGCCCTTGGCCAGGAAGCCCAAGGCAAGCTGCAGCGGGATATTGATGATGTCGGCAAGCCCGCGCGTCAGCCAGGTGAAGGTCACCTTGATCCACTGCATGATGGCGCCGATCCACTCGGCGAAGGGGATGATGGCGGCGGACGGGTAATCCTCACCGCCGGGCACGATCCAGGCGATGGCGAAGGCCACGGCAATCGCGGCGATGACTATCGCGGCGATGCGCCAGCCGGGCAGTGCGCGGGCACCCGTTTCGCGATGATCGAGCGCGACATCGGTCATGTTGGCGCCGCCTTGCCGGACCTGCGCCCGGCGAGGAGATCGATGACCGCCTGCGGCGCGATCTCCCCCACGAGCTTGCCTCCCGCATCGGTCACGGCAAAAGGCTCCCGGGCGGCGACGATATCGGCGGCAAAGGCTTCCACTTTCGCTTTCGCCGTCACCGTGCCGGCATGTTTTGCGGAAGTCTTGCCGCGCGTCATCAGGCTTGCCGCCGACATCACCTTGGCGCGGTTCACGTCGCGGGTGAATTCCGCCACATAGTCGGTGGCGGGGTTGAGCACCAGCTCTTCCGGCGCCCCGATCTGGATGATCTCGCCATCCTTCATGATGGCGATGCGGTCGGCGAGGCGGATCGCCTCGTCGAAATCATGAGTGATGAAGACGATGGTCTTCTTCAGCACATTCTGCAGCCGCATGAGCTCGGACTGCATCTCGCGCCGGATCAGGGGATCGAGGGCGGAGAAGGGTTCGTCGAGGAACCAGATTTCGGGCTCGACCGCGAGCGAGCGGGCGATGCCGACGCGCTGCTGCTGGCCGCCGGAGAGTTCGCGCGGATAATGATGCTCGCGGCCCTTGAGGCCGACGAGGTCGACCATCGCTCTGGCGCGCTTGGTCTGCTGCGCCTTGGGCACGCCCTGGACCGAGAGCGGGAAACCGACATTTTCGAGCACGGTCAGATGCGGCAGGAGCGCGAAATGCTGGAACACCATGCCCATCTTGTGGCGGCGGATCTCGATGAGCTCGGCCTCGCTCGCTTTGAGGAGATCGCGGCCGTCGAACCGGACCTCGCCATAGGTCGGCTCGATGAGGCGCGACAGGCAGCGCAGCAGCGTCGACTTGCCGGAGCCCGAAAGCCCCATGACGATGAAGATCTCGCCCTCATGCACATCGATGCTGGCGCGCCGCACCGCGCCGATGAGCTTCGCCCGCGCCAGCGCCTCGGCCGGGGCATCGCCCTTGTGCTCTCTCATGACGCCTTCGGCATTGGGGCCGAAGACCTTCCACAGATTGCGGCAGGACAATTTCACCGGCCGCTTGATATCGGTCATTGCAAATCGTTCCGTATCAAAAACTCTCTCCATCCTTTCCCCTCTCCTGTTGCGAAGCAATGGGAGAGGGTGCCCGGAGGGCGGGTGAGGGCACTTTGCCTCAGCAGGGAACGCTCATCCCGATCGGAGCACGGTGCGCGAAAGAGCCCTCATCCGGCCTTCGGCCACCTTCTCCCACGCTCTGCGCGGGAGAAGGGGAGGTTCTTGGATTGTGGACGTAAGTCTCCTGGCGCTACTGCGCCCAGGCCTTCCACTTGGCCTCGTTGGCGGCGATCCATGCGGCCGCCACTTCCTCGATCGACTTGCCGCCGAGATCGACATCGCCCGAGAGCTTGTTGAGCTCGGCCGCATCGATCTGATAGGCCTTGGCGACCTTGTAGGCGACCGGCCATTTGTCCTTCATGCCGGCCCAGCCATATTTCCAGATCTCGCCATGCGGCTTGCCGCAATCATGCGCCTTGTCGGGATTGCTGCCCCATTTGGGGTCCGTGTAGCATTCGGGCGTATATTCCGGGAACTGGATCCACTCGCCTTCATATTTGGCGGGCGCCCAATGCGGTGAATAGATCCACAGCATGATCGGCGCCTTGCGCTGATAGGCCGAATCGAGCTCGGCGAACATCGCCGCGTCGGTGCCGGCATGGATCACCGTGAAGGGGAGATTCAGCGCCTCGACGCGCTCGTCATCGAAACCTTCCCAGGTCACCGGCCCGCCGAGATAGCGGCCCTTGGGCGCCGTCTCGGGCGTCGAGAAGGCTTCCGCGCATTTCGGATCCTTGAGCGCTTCCCAATTGGGCAGGCCCGGGCACTTCTCCTTCATATAGATCGGATACCACCATTCTTCCTTGGCCTTGGGCCCGAGGCTGCCGAGCTTCTCGGTCTGGCCGGTGGCATCCGACGCCTTCATCGCCTCGCCCGCCGTCGTGTCCCAGTATTCGATGCCGACCGTGATATCGCCATTGGTGAGGCCGGTGGTGAGCGATGAAAGATAATCGCCGGTCGGATATTCGACCGTGTAGCCCAGCTTCTCGAGAATGCCGCCGAGGATCTTGGCGTTGAGATTGACGCTGGTCCAGTCGAACAGCGCGATCTTGATCGGATCGCTCGATTCGACCGCCTGGGCGGTCATGGGGGTGAGGGCCGTCGCCGCCAGAGCGGCAAGGCCGAACAAGGCTCTTGTTACGCGCAATCTGCTCATGGATGTCTTCCTCTTCCTGGCTCCCATCGAGCCTTCCGATCGAATGATCGGACAAGGCTCGAGCAACTTTAAGCGCGGACTTGCTTGTTGTGGTCTGGTCCGCTGCCGGCAAGTGTCGTGGCACAGGCGCTCAGGTGTCAATGCCGAACCGAAAATTTCGTGGCATTTTGTGGCTTTGCCGGAATTTTCTTGCTCTGACTGACCATTTCATGGTCATTTTGCTTGAAATCGGGCATTAATTCCATGAACCGCCTCTCCCGCCGTCATGCCGAGATCCGCCAGCTGCTGCATGACCGCATGTCTGCCTCAGTCACCGAGCTGTCCGAACGCCTCGGCGTCTCGGCCGAGACCATCCGCCGCGACCTCAAGCTCATGGCCGAGCGCGGCGAGGTGCTGAAGCTGCATGGCGCCGCCACCCTGCCGCATGCGGTGGGCGAGGCGCCCTTCGAGCGCCGCATGCGCGAGAACGCCATCGCCAAGCGGGCCATCGCGCGCCGCGCCGCCGAGGCCATCGCCGATGGCGACAGCATCATGCTCGACACCGGCACGACCACCAGCTATCTCGCCCGCGAGCTTCTGCAGAAGCGCGGCCTCACCGTGGTCACCAACTCGTCCGACATCGCCCGCACGCTCTCGACGGTGAACGGCAACAAGGTGCATATGGCGGGCGGCGAGCTGCATGGCGACAATGGCGCCGCCTTCGGCAATTCGGCCATCACCTTCATAGAGCGCTTCAATGTCCGCCACGCCATCATCACGGCGGGCGCCCTCGATGCGGCGACCGGCGTCAACGACTACGATCTGGCGGAAGCGGAATTCGCGGCCACCGTTCTGTCGCGCGGCGAGCGCTCGGTCGTCGTCACCGACCGCAGCAAATTCGGCCGGAGCGCGCTGGTCAATGTCTGCGGCTTCGACCAGCTCGATTGCCTGGTGACCGATGCGAAGCCGCCCGATGATCTCGCCCGCGCGCTCGTGGCGGCGGGCGTCGCAATCGAGGTCGCTACACTCCCTTGAGCAGGCAGCCCGCCGCCAGCACGATGAAGGCGATCGTCATCAGCCAGACGGACGCGATCGGGATGAAGGTCAGGGCGTTGAGGGCGGCGAGAACAGCAAGCACGGCGATGATGACGGCGATCACGAAAGTGACGGTCTTTGGCGCACTAAGGTCCATGGCAGCATCCCCTCTTGAGTTGGCCTGATTCGGATTCTACACCAAAACCGCCCTAACGACAAAACAGGCCGGCCATGAAGATCGTCTATTCCGAAGATCACCGTTTGCATTTCCCGCAAGGCGAGCTCTATGGCGGCGAGTTCGTGACGCCCTTCGAGCGTCCTTCGCGCATCGAATACATCCTGCGCGAATTGAAGCACCGCAGGATGTCCGATCTGATGCCGCCGGCGAAGCTCGACATGAAACCCGTGCGCAAGGTGCATGACCGGGAATTCCTCGAATTCCTGGAGACCGCCTGGAGCGAATGGACCGCGGCCGGCTATCGCGGCGAGGTCATTCCGACCGGTGTCGCGGCGCGCGGCATGCGCCAGAAGAAGCCGCGCTTCATCGACGGCAAGGTTGGCTATTATTGTCATTCGATGGAAACCTGCATGACCGCCGGCACATGGGAAGCGGCATCGGCATCGGCCGCGGTGGCGCAGACGGCGCAGAAGCTCGTGAGCTCAGGCGGCCGCTGCGCTTTCGCGCTGTGCCGGCCGCCCGGCCATCACGCCCATCACGACATGTATGGCGGCTATTGCTTCCTCAACAATGCCGCCATCGCCGCGCAGGGTTTTCTCGACAGCGGCGCCGGCCGCGTCGCCATACTCGATGTCGACTTCCATCACGGCAACGGCACGCAGGATATTTTCTATGGCAGGGACGACGTGCTCTTCTGCTCGCTGCATGGCCAGCCGGAGGACGCCTATCCCTATTTCCTCGGCTACAGGGATGAGAGGGGAACGGGCAAAGGCGAAGGCTGCAACATCAACTATCCGATGCCGCCGGGCGCCAGATATGACGTCTGGGGCAAGGCGCTCTTGGACGCGCTCGGCAAGATCAGGCGCTACAAGCCCGATGCGCTCGTCGTCTCGCTCGGCGTCGACACCTTCAAGGATGACCCGATCAGCTTCTTCAAGCTGACCTCCGATGACTTCCGCACCTATGGCGGGGCAATCGCCAAATCGAAGCTGCCGACCCTCTTCGTGATGGAAGGTGGCTATGCGGTCGAGGCGATCGGCATCAACACGGTCAATGTGCTGGACGGGTTCCTGAACGGCTAGGCGTTCAACGCGCAGCGCATTATCCAAATTACCGTCACCCCGGCGAAAGCCGGGGCCCATTAAATTGGTCAGGCTTGGGCAGCGCCGCCCAGGTTGCGTTTATTCAGGGGGTCCCGGCTTTCGCCGGGATGACGAACCGGATCACAGCCGCGGTCGCCCTTTCTTGCCGGTGAACCAGCCGCCGGCCGCCTTCTCATAGGCCAGCGCCGCCTTGAACACGGTCGCGTCGTCGAAAGTGCGCCCGACGATCTGGATGCCGGTTGGCACGCCGCTCTGTGCGAAGCCCGAGGGCACCGCCATCACCGGGCAGTTATGCAGCATGTTGAACTGATGCGTCATGACCCAGCCATATTCGCCGTCGGCCTTGACGCCATTGACCTTGAAATCCGGATCCCACGGATCATGGTCGGCATGCACCGCCGGCAGATTGAGGGTCGGGCAGATGAGCACATGATGCGCCGCGAGCACCGGGCCCAGCGTCTGATACATCCGATGCGACTGCGCCCAGGCCTTGTGCACGTCATCGATTTGCGTGGTCTTCTCGATCGCATCCGCCATCTTGAGCGCATAGTCGGTCATCAGATGGCCATGCGTCTTCTTCCACCACACGGTCTGGCGCCCGAAATCCATCGCATTATACCAGTGCAGCGCATTGGCATCGACATCGCTCGTCCAGCCGAGCTTCACCTCGGTCACTTCGGCGCCGAGCGAGCGGAACAGCTCGATCGCCTTGAGCGTGTTGCGGCGCACATCGGGATCGACCTGCACATAGTCGAAGTCGACCGACGTGGCGATCTTGACGCCCCTCAGCGATCCCGCCCGCTCCGGCAGCTCGACCGTGTCGCGCAGCGAATCATGATCGAGCGGATGCGGCCCGGCGATGATCCCCTGCATGAGGCCCGCATCGCCGACCGAACGCGTCATCGGCCCGCAATGATTATAGCGGTCGAAGCAATTGGGCGCGCCGTCGGGATTGCGCCCATGCGGCGGCTTGAAGCCGACCGTGCCGCAGGCCGATGAGGGAATGCGGATCGAGCCGCCGATATCGGTTCCCGTCGCCAGCGTGGTGAGGCCGCAAGCAAGTGCAGCGCCCGAGCCGCCCGACGAGCCGCCCGGCCCGAAATCGATGTTGAAGGGATTATGCGTGGTGCCCCAGGCGCGCGAATGGCAGGCCCCCGACAGGCAGAATTCGGGCGTCGTGGTGCGCATATGGATGATGGCGCCGGCAGCACTCAACCGCTCGATCATCGGATCGGAATGATCGTCGATATTGTCGATGAAGATGAGCGAGCCATGGGTGGTACGCTTGCCCTTGACGCGCTGCGCATCCTTGACCGCCAGCGTCAGCCCTTCGAGCGGACGCGGGCCGCCATTGCGCTTGCCATAGGCCGCTTCCGCCAGTTTCGCCTGTTCGAGGGCCTCCTCGAAATAGCGGTCGGTGATGCAGTTGATCGCCGGATTGACCGCCTCGCTCCTCGCGATCTGCGCCGTGAGCAGCTCGACGGGCGACAGTTTTCGGGCCCGGAACAGCTTCAGCGCTTCCTTGGCGGTCAGATAGCACAGGTCGTCATCGGTCATGGACAAGTCTCGGTTGGGCGCGCTAGAGGCAGCACACTAATCTGACGCAAGCAAGGGAACAACGTCCATGGGTGACAGGCTGAAGGGCAAGACGGCTTTGGTGACATCGGCGGCGCAGGGCATCGGCCGCTCCACCGCCATCGCCATGGCCAGGGAAGGGGCCAAGGTCTATGCCACCGATATTCGCGAGGACCTGCTGGCGGGTCTCGCGAAGGAAGCTTCTGGCATCGAGACATTCCCTCTCGATGTGCTGAAGACCGAGGCGATCGCCGAGGCCGCCAGGCGCGCCGCCGACGTCGATGTCCTGTTCAACTGCTCGGGCTATGTCCACAACGGCACGATCCTCGATTGCGACGAGAAGTCCTGGGATTTCTCCTTCGATCTCAACACCAAGGCGCATTATCGGATGATCAAGGCCTTCCTGCCCGCCATGCTGGAGAGGGGCAAGGGCACCATCGTCAACATGTCTTCCGTCGCCTCCTCGATCAAGGGCGTGCCCAACCGCTTCGTCTATGGCGCCACCAAGGCTGCGGTGATCGGCCTCACCAAGGCGCTGGCCGCCGATTTCGTCGGCAAGGGCATCCGCTGCAACGCCATTTGCCCGGGCACCGTCGACACCCCGTCCCTCAATGACCGCATGCGCCAGCAGGGCGATTACGAGAAGGCCCGCGCCGCCTTCATCGCACGCCAGCCCATGGGCCGCATGGCGATGCCCGAAGAGATCGCCGCCCTCGTCATCTATCTGGCCAGCGAGGAATCGGCCTTCATCACCGGCCAGACTTTCGTGATCGACGGCGGCTGGTCGGGCTGATCGTTTCTACACAAATATTGGTGGTCGCCACATGCCTGTTGGCAAGCTCACTTATTCCTCATAGGATATTTGGCGCATCGGACCGAAAAGTGTGAAGTCCGATGCGACAAAAAAGAGAATAAGAATAAAACGCCAACAGGGGAGTTGTGATTGAGCAGGGCCGGTTCTGGGGAACGGCGCAGCGCCATCGAGGTGTTGGGCGTCAGCAAGGTCTTCGGCAATGGTGATGATGCGGTAAGGGCGCTCGACAATGTCGACGTCACCATTCGCGAGAACGAGTTCTTCACCCTCCTGGGCCCTTCCGGCTGCGGCAAGACAACCCTGCTCCGCCTGATCGCCGGCTTCGATTTTCCGACCGAGGGCGAGATCCGCCTCTATGGCGAGGACATCGCCCCGCTGCCGCCCTTCAAGCGCCCGGTCAACACCGTCTTCCAGAATTACGCTCTATTCCCGCATATGACCGTGGCCCAGAATATCGGCTTCGGGCTCGAGATGCTGGGCAAGCCCAGGCCTGAGATCGCCCAGCGCGTCACGGAGATGCTGAAGCTGGTGCGCATGGAGGAATTGCGCAACCGCCGCACCAGCCAGATTTCCGGCGGCCAGCAGCAGCGCGTGGCGCTTGCCCGCGCGCTGGCGCCCCGGCCCAAGGTGCTGCTGCTCGATGAGCCCTTGTCGGCGCTCGATTTCAAATTGCGCAAGGACATGCAGATCGAGCTGAAGCGCCTCCAGCACGAGACCGGCATCACCTTCATCTTCGTGACCCATGACCAGGAAGAAGCGCTCACCATGTCGGACCGCATCGCGGTCATGTCGAAGGGCCGCATCCTGCAGATCGGCTCGCCGCGCGACATCTATGACCGCCCGGCCGAGCGTTTCGTCGCCAATTTCATCGGCGATACGAATTTCCTCGAAGGCACGGTCACGGCCGTGAACGGAAGCAAGGCACGCATCGCGCTCGCCGCCGGCGGCGAGGTCGAGGCCGGCATCTCCGAAGGCGTCAAGCCGCAAGGCAATGTCACCATCGTGGTGCGCCCCGAGCATGCGGCGATCGTCATGGCGCCGGGCCAGGATGCGCTGAGAGGAACGCTCGAGAACATCGTCTATTTCGGCACCGACACGCATTTCCACGTCAAGCTCGCCTCGGGTCCGCATTTCATCATCCGGCAGCAGAACCGCCATGGCGCCCGGGAAGAGCTTAAGGTCGGCATGCCGGTCGGTGTCGAGATCGGCGAGCATGCCGCGCAAGTGCTGAAGGACTGATCATGCCCGTTGCCGCATCGTCCTCCCTGTCGCGCGCCGCCCTTGTCGCCGCCGAAGCCGACCGGCGCGAGATCCGCGGCCGCTGGCTGCTCGCCTCGCCCGCCCTCCTCATCATCCTCTTCGCCGCCATCGGCCCCCTCTTCATCGTGCTCCTCTTCTCGTTCCTGACGCCCGCCGATTATGGCGGCATCGTCTGGAAGCCCTCCGGCCATGCCTGGTTCCAGGTCCTGTTCCAGAAGGATATCTTCGACGACACGACGACCTTCGCCGATGCCCATCTCTCCATATTGTGGCGCTCGGTGAAGCTGTCCTTGCTCACCACCATCATGGCGCTGGCCTTCGGTTTCCCCACCGCCTATTTCATCGCCACGCGCCCGGAGAAGATGCGCGACATCTGGCTGTTCCTGATCACCATTCCCTTCTGGACCAATCTCCTGATCCGCACCTTCGCGGTGCAGGAAGTCATCCGCAATGAAGGCATCATCAACACGGTGCTGATCAAGCTCGGGCTCATCTCGAGCCCGATCCAGATCATGTTCACCGATGTCGCCATCATGCTCGGCATGCTCTATGTCTATTTGCCGCTGATGGTGCTGCCGCTCTATGCCAGCATGGAGAAGCTCGATTTCCGCCTCGTCGAGGCGGGCTATGACCTCTATGCCAACCGCTTCCAGGTGCTGCGCCGGGTCATCGTCCCGCTGGTCAAGCCCGGCATCATCGCCGGCTCCATCCTGGTCTTCATCCCCTCGCTCGGCGCCTATGTGACGCCGCGCGTGCTGGGCGGCGGCAAGAACATGATGCTCGGCAACCTGATCGAGCTGCAATTCGGCCAGGGCCGCAACTGGCCCTTGGGTGCTGCGCTCTCGATCACGCTGATGGCCATCGTGATGGTCGCCCTCATGGTCTATGTGCGCTATGCCGCCGGCAGCTCCGAGAACCGCCATGGCTAACGCATCGGCCGGAAAAGTGCGTGCGGTTTTCGGACAAGCCGATGCGCAAAAGCAAAGCAGGACGAATTTCTCGATCAAGCGCCAGACGGGCTTCGGCGTCATCGCCCTCTTCTGCTTCTTCCTGCTCTATCTGCCGATCGCCACGCTGGTCGTCTATTCCTTCAATGCCGGCCCCTCCATCGCCATCTGGGAAGGCTTCTCCTGGCGCTGGTATGTTGCCGCCTGGAACAACAACCAGATCGTCGAGGCCTCGACGCGCTCCTTCATCATTGCGAGCTTCGCCGCCATCGTCTCGACCATCGCCGCCACCATGGCAGCGCTCGCGACGACCCGCACCAGGCCCTATCGCGGCCTCAATTTCATCTATGGCTTCATCAACCAGCCCTTGATGGTGCCCGAGATCGTCACCGGCATCGCGCTCCTCATCTTCTTCGCCATGGTCAAGATCTGGACCGGCTATACGGGCCTCGCCTATCTCATCATCGCGCATACCGCCTTCTGCATTCCCTTCGCCTATCTGCCGATCCGCGCAAGGCTCGAGAACATGGATCTGACGCTCGAGCGCGCCGCCGCCGATCTCTATGCGACGCCGTGGATGGCCTTTCGCCGCGTGACGCTGCCGCTGCTGTGGCCCGGCATCATCGCCGGGCTGATGCTGGCTTTCGTGGTGTCGCTCGATGACGTCGTCATCACCGAGCTCGTCAAGTCGGGCGGCCAGGACACGCTGCCCACCTACATGCTGGGCCAGCTGCGCCGCGTGGTGACGCCCGAGATCAACGCCATATCGAGCGTGTTCCTGCTCATCTCGATCGTCATCGTGACCTTGTTCTTTTTCCTGAACCGCAAACGGACCTAGAAACGACCATCGTGGAAACATGAGCGCATCACTCTTCCTCCGTCATCCCGGCGCAAAGCCGGGATCCATTGAAGCCTTGCCGCGCCGGCGGCGCTGTCGAAATTGCACCGGCCTGGGGGCTCCCGGCTTGCGCCGGGATGACGGATAGATGGGTGGTAACCGGGACTTTGCATGCAATAATCTTCAATGAAGCACGGACATCAACTGAGACACAGGAAGGAAATCATGGCAGTCGCATGGGAGGGAGAATTCCCTCGGGCCTGTCCGTCGGATGCGCATACCGAGCGCATCTGGACGGACGTTATCAAATGAGCGCAGACTGATCTGGGGCCCCGGAATGTTCGACGACATCGGGGCTTTTTATTTGATCTGAGAAAAACGGAGGAACCGGATGAGTACGAAACTGAAATATGCCGCCATCGGCCTTGCCATGACGGCCTTCGCAGCCCCGGCCTTGGCCGACGGCGAGCTCCATATCTACAATTGGGGCAACTACACCAATCCCGAGCTGATCAAGAAGTTCGAGGAGGCCTACAAGGTCAAGGTCACGGTGACCGACTATGACTCCAACGACACGGCGCTCGCCAAGATCCGCGCCGGCGGCCATGGCTTCGACATCGTCGTGCCGTCCGCCAATTTCATGCCGGTATGGATCAAGGAAGGCCTCCTGGCCGAGACGCGTCCCGACCAGATGGAGAATTTCAAGAATATCGAGGACCGCTGGGTGAATGTCGAATGGGATCCGGGCCGCCATTATTCCGTGCCGTGGCAGTGGGGCTCTACCGGCGTTATCGTCGACACCTCGCTCTATAAGGGCGACATCAACACATCAGGGATCATCTTCAACCCACCCGACGAGCTCAAGGGCAAGATCAATGTCGCGCCCGAGATGAACGACGTGATGGCGGCGGTCATCTGGTATCTGGGCGGCCAGTGGTGCACCGCCGACAAGGAGCTGCTCAAGAAGGCGCGCGACACGCTGGTCGAGGCCAAGAAGAGCTGGATCTCGATGGACTATGGCGTGATCGAGAAATTCGCCAGCCGCGATTTCGGTGCCGCCTATTACTGGAACGGCGCCGCTTTGCGCTCCCGCCAGCAGAACAAGGATGTGCGCTACGGCTATCCGAAGGAAGGCTATCCCCTGTTCATGGACAGCGTCGCCGTGCTCAAGGACGCCAAGAATCTCGAGAACGCCAAGCTGTTCCAGAACTTCATCATGGATCCGCAGAATGCCGCGCTGATCTCGGCCTTCGCCAACTATGCCAACGGCATCAAGGGCTCCGATCAGTATCTGCCGGAGCATATGAAGGGCGCGCCTGAGGTCGAGATCCCGGCCGAATTCGTGTCCAAGGGACAGTTCTTCAAGCTCTGCGAGCCGGAAGTGACGGCACTTTATTCGCAGATCTGGACCGAGCTGCTCAAGTAAGCACTCAAGCAAGACCCGGCATCGCAAAGATGCCGGGTTTCAACGACAATGGCGCTAGGGAGAGAGACAGATGAAGACGATCGCATATGCAGCACTTGCTCTGGCCATGACGGCCTTTGCAGGGTCGGCCTCGGCCGATGGCGAGCTCAATATCTACAACTGGGGCAACTACACCAATCCCGACCTGATCAAGAAATTCGAGGAGACCTACAAGGTCAAGGTGACGCAGACCGACTATGACTCGAATGACACGGCGCTCGCCAAGATCAAGGCCGGCGGCCACGGCTTCGACATCGTCGTGCCGTCCGGCAACTATATTCCGATCTGGATCAGCGAAGGCCTGCTGCTCGAGACGCGGCCCGATCAGATGGAGAATTTCAAGCATATCGAGGACCGCTGGGTGAATGTCGACTATGACAAGGGCCGCCACTATACGGTGCCCTGGCAGTGGGGCACGCTCGGTGTCGCGGTGAACACCGGCGCCTACAAGGGCGACATCGACACCTGGGGCCTCCTCTTCAATCCGCCGGACGAGCTCAAGGGCAAGATCAATCTGGTGCCCGAGATGAATGACGTCATGTTCGCCGCGATCAAGTACAATGGCGGCACATACTGCACCGGCGACAAGGAAGTCCTGAAGAAGGTGCGCGATACCCTGCTCGCCGCCAAGCCCAGCTGGATGTCGATGGAATATTCGACCATCGAGAAGATGGTCAATGGCGACTTCGCCGCCACGCTCGACTGGAACGGCTCGGCGCTGCGCCAGCGCCTGCAGAACGACAAGATCCACTATGGCTATCCCAAGGAAGGCTATGTCGTGTGGATGGACAATGTCGCGGTGCTGAAGGACGCCAGGAATGCCGAGAATGCCAAGCTGTTCCAGAATTTCGTCATGGCGCCGGAGAACGCCGCGATGATCTCGGCCTTCGCGCGCTATGGCAATGGCATCAAGGGCTCGGAGGATTTCATGCCGGCCGACATGAAGACGGCGCCGGAAGTGGTCATCCCGGACAAATATCTGGCGGCCGGCGAGATCTCCCGGACCTGCCCGCCCGACGTGCAGCAGCTCTATACCGCGATCTGGACTGAGCTGACGAAATAGGGGCAAAGAGTCCTTTGCTCGCCTCGAACCTCCCTCCCCGCATGCGGGGAGGGTGGCCGCCGAAGGCGGACGGGTGGGGTCTCTCAATCTCGATACCCTTCGTCACCCCGTGTCTTGCTTCATGAAGAATCCTGTCGCTTTTGCACGCTCTCTGCGCAAGCAGATGACACCTGAGGAAGTGAAGCTATGGGTCAGGCTGAGAACCTGGCGCAGCGAGGGCTATCATTTTCGGCGGCAGGCGCCGGTGGATGGCTATGTTCTCGATTTCCTGTGTAAGACACACAAGCTGATCGTGGAAGTCGATGGGAGTCAGCACGGCGAAAGCCAAGGTCTTGCCTATGATGAGAAGCGTGACACCCACTTCCGCCGAAAAGGATATCGTATTGTGCGGCTCTGGAATGCGGATATAAATCGCGATCCTGATGCTTCCGCTGATACGATATGGGCTGTACTTCAAGGCGAGGACCCATTTTCATGATCTTTCCCCACCCGGTCACGGCTGCGCCGTGACCACCCTCCCCGCAAGCGGGGAGGGAGAGCAAAGCTACACCAAGGGAACCCACCACACATCATGCCATCCTACAGGAATTCCGAGCCGCGCCCGCCCATCATGCGCGGCAGCCCGCCCGAGCTGCGCGTGCCCTTCGCCAACTGGGATCGTCCGCCCTGGAATCGCTGGACCTTCCAGCATGTGCGCGAGATCCTGCCGACCGCCGAAGTGTGGCGCGGCAATGGTCCGTCATCCCTCTTGCCGCAGCTGCCGCAGGATCTGGGGGATGTGGAATTCACCATCCTCGGCGACAAGCGCACGACGCTCGATGCGTTTCTCGACGACAGCTATACCGACGGCTTCCTCGTCCTGCACAAGGGCCGCATCGTCACCGAACGCTATTTCAACGGCATGACCGAGCGCCGCCTGCATCTGTCGCAATCCATGGCGAAGTCGGTGACCGCGGCGGCGGCGGGCTGCCTCGTCGCCGAGGATGTGCTCGATCCGGCCAGGCCCGTCACCCATTACCTGCCCGAGCTCGCCAGCACCGCCTATCAGGGCGCCACCTTGCAGCAGGTCCTCGACATGACGACGGGCGTGCGCTTCAACGAGGATTATACCGATCCCTTTTCCGATGTCGGCAAGATCGATGTCGCTTCGGGCTGGAAGCCGGCGCCGCCCGATGCCGAAGGCTTCCCCGACCATGTGTGGGAGCTGATCCTCACCCTCACCACGCTCGAGCGCCCGCATGGCGCGAGCTTCGTCTATCGCTCGATCGAGACCGATGTCCTCGCTTTCTGCATGGAGCGCGCCACCGGCCGGCGCCTGCCCGAGCTCGTCTCGGAACTGCTGTGGCAGAAGATGGGCGCCGATGAGAGCGCCTGCTTCACGCTCGACCGCGCCGGCTATGCCCTGGCCGATGGCGGCCTCAATGCCACCTTGCGCGACTATGCCCGCTTCGGCGCGCTCTATCTGAATGACGGTGTGTTCAACGGGCGCCAGATCGTGCCCGCGGCCTGGATCAAGGCGACGCAGACGGGCGATCATGCGCTGTTCGGTGAGCCTTATACATTTACCACGCCCAATGGCGCCTATCGCAACCAGTTCTGGATCGAGGATGTGGCGCGCCCTGCGATCATGTGCCGCGGCGTCTTCGGGCAGCTCATCTATATCGACACGGCGCGCGACCTCGTGGTGGTCAAGCTGTCGAGCTGGCCGGACTTCCTCAATGTCGAATTCGGCGTGAACACCTTGCGCATGATTCATGCGATCGCGGCGGAGTTGAGCTAACCGCGGGTGGCGGGTCACTTGACGATAATATCGCCTTAGCTGGCAAAACTGCGTCGCCGCATTGATATCGTACTACGATTATCGATATTTGGCAGCGACACATCACAGGCATTCGCCTTTCATCCGTTATCCGATGACATAGACTTCTGGTCACTCAACTCTACCCGCACCAGGCGACAGGCGAACTCACGCTAAACATTGGCATCCATGGCTGCGCGCTTCCTGGCACTCACTGCATGTGTTGCGCGCAGGCGGCGTCAAACTTGTCGATTTCATAGGCTCGCGTCCTATCTACAATTGGACAAGAGGGAATCGGGAGGCTGGCGCCGTCTCGATCGAAATGAACCGGCGGGATCTGGATAGACAAAGGTCGGCCGATCGGTATCTTTGGGAGAGAAAACCTAATCCCTGTCCTAGGCTCACACTTCCATGAAAATAGAGAGCGCTCTGCGACAGGCGAAAGCTCTGATCATGACGGCGGCCATGGTTGGCGTGCTCCCGGTCAGCGTCCGAGCGGCAGATCTTCCAACCGAAGACAGGTCGTCCACCCAACTTAGGCTCCTGGACGGCGAATGGCGCGATGGCTTGCGTGAAAGCGGCATTGGCATCGATGCCTGGTGGACGCAGTTCTACCAGGGTGCGATCGCGGGTGAGGGCTCACGCGACTGGCAATACGGCGGCAAGGGCGATGTCTTCCTCACGCTCGACGGTGGCAGGCTCGGTCTGTGGCAAGGATTGTCGGTTGCCGCACATGCTGAGTTTCTGTACGGCGACGATGCCAATGCGCTCGGCAACGGCGTCCTCCTTCCTGTCAATACGGCGCTCGCCTTTCCGCACCTGGGCGGATATGACGAAGACCTTTCGATCGTCATCACCCAGGCCCTGAATGAGAGGGTCGCGGTCAGCGTCGGCAAATTCAACATGTTCGATGTCCTCGCCAAGACGCCGCTGCTCGGGGGCGGGGGAACCGATACTTTCATGAATTTGGGGCTTGCCGCGCCCGTCACCGGTGTCACGCCACCCTATCTTCTGGGCGCCAATATCACCATCAAGACCAATCCGGTGATCTTGACCGCCTTTGTCTATGACCCGCGCAACGCGCAAGATGACGATGTCCTGGAGAATCCGTTCAGTGAAGGCGTCACCGGCATGCTGTCGGCCACCGTGCCTTATCGGCTCGGCGGAAAGAGCGGTTTCCTCGGCGCCAAGGCGATCTACAGCAACAAGCGCGGCACCGATCTCTCCGAGATTCCCGCGCTCATCCTGCCGGGGGAGAGCGAGACATTCATCGACGACAAGAAGGGAAGCTGGTTCTTCAGCGCTTCGTTCCAGCAATATCTGGTGCAGAATCCCGACAATCCCCAGGAGGGCTGGGGTATCTTCGGCCAGATCGCCGTTTCCGACGGCAATCCCAATCCGCTCGAATGGAGCGCTTTGCTCGGTTTCGGCGGCACCAGCTTCCTGCCCGAGCGCAATTTCGACCGATGGGGCATCGGCTATTTCCGCTATTCCCTGAGCTCGGACCTCAGGGACGGACTTGACACTCTCGGCATCGATCTGCGTGACGAACAGGGGATCGAGGTTTTTTACAGTCTCGCCGTGACGCCCTGGTTCTCGCTGACGGGCGATGTGCAGACCGTCGAGCCGGTCATCTCCGACAATGCAACCGCAGTGACCACCTCACTGAGGACAAAAATAAGATTCTAATTCGACAAGACATCCGCTTTGCGTGGTGACATCAATCGAGTTGAACGTTGAAGATCGAGGAGGCCTAGAATGTCAAGCAATCAACATCCAACGGAGTCGGATGTTCACGGCGTTGCCTGCCAGTGCCATACCGCCGCCTTCGCGCGGCTGAATGCCTTCGTCACCTATAAATTCTCCCGACGCGGCTTTCTATTCGGCGCTTCCGCCGCGGCGGTGGCGGCGTGGCTTCCGAAGGGAGCGGCCGCGGCTATTCCAGATCCGCCAAAATCCGCGGTCGCCTTCACCAACATCAAGCTGTTCGACGGCAAGTCGACCAGGCTCCTGGGTGGCAAAAGGGTCGTCATCGAGGGCAACAAGATCAAATCCATCGAGGATGCCTCGCAGCCGGCGGCCGAAGGCATCGAAACGATCGACGGAGGCGGCCGCACGCTGATGCCAGGCCTCATCGATGCGCATTGGCACTCCATGATGGCCTCGCTTCCCATAATGGATCTGCTGACTGCGGATGTCGGCTACATCAACCTTGCCGCCGCCGAGGAGGCGCGCCGGACGCTGATGCGCGGCTTCACCAGCATCCGCGATCTCGCCGGCCCCGCTTTTGCCTTGAAGCGTGCCATCGACGGCGGCTTGACGCCCGGCCCGCGCATCTGGCCGTCGGGCGCCATGATCTCGCAGACCAGCGGACATGGCGATTATCGCCTGCCATTCGAGGTGCCTGAGGCTCCCGGTGCGCCCTTGAGCCGTGGTGAGACCATTGGCGGCGGCATGATCGCCGACGGGGTTGATGAGGTCCTCAAGCGGGTGCGCGAACAACTGATGCTGGGCGCAAGCCAGATCAAGCTCGCGGCCGGGGGTGGCGTGGCCTCGAACTTCGACCCTATCGATGTCAGCCAATATACCGAAGCGGAATTCCGGGCCGCCTCGGATGCCGCGGAGAACTGGGGTACCTATGTCACCGTCCACGCTTATACGTCGCGGGCGATCCAGATCGCGATCAGGGGCGGTGTCAGATGCATCGACCATGGCCAGCTCATGGATGAGGAGACGGCCAGGATGATGCTGGACAAGGGCATCTGGTTGAGCACGCAGCCTTTCCTCGACAATGAATATGCAAATCCGCAAACAACACCGCTCGGCCGCGCCAAGCAGCTCCAGGTCTTCGCGGGCACCGATGCGGCCTATGGCTTTGCCATCAAGCACAAGCTCAAGACCGCCTGGGGCACGGACATCCTATTCGATCCCAAGATGACCCAGCATCAGGGTGCGATATTGACGACGCTCACGCGATGGTATTCACCTGCCGAAATCCTGGTCACAGCCACCGGAACGAATGCCGAGCTCCTGGCGATGTCCGGCCTTCGCAACCCCTATCCCGGCAAGATCGGGGTGATCGAGGCGGACGCCTATGCCGATCTGCTCCTGATCGACGGCGACCCTACCGCCGATATAAAGTTGATCGCCGATCCGGAAAAGAACCTCAGGTTGATCATGAAGGACGGCCGCATCTACAAAAACACGCTAGCCTGATCTTCGGTGCTTCCAGGCAACGGAGGCTTTGCCTTTTCGCATCGCTGGCATAGTCTGCGGCGGATACGGATTCGAGGGACAGGCCCGTGCCGAAGAACAGCAATCGGCCGACATCCAGCGGAAGGCTCGGTTTTGGCATTAGCGGCGAGTTGCACTTCGACGACCCCGACGCTTTTGCCGCAGCATTTCCGGGCGGGAATTACGGCGTCATTCCGTTGGATCACGAGCCGTTCCATAGCGCCATCAAGATGGCGAATCTGGGCGGCGGCGTATCGGTGCGCAGCGCCAGCTTCGCCGGCGGGGTTCTGATCAGGGCAGAGTTCGTCGGTGATCTGCCGACGATAGCCTTCCTGTTTCCCTGCATCAATGGCGGGCATGCCGTGTTCAACGGCAGGGAGGCGGATCCGAGATCGCTGACCGTGTCACATGGCAACATCTCGTCCCAGTTTCGTTTACAGGGCCCCCATGAACTGGCCGCGATTACCATTCAGCGAGACACGATGCTCGAGGCATACGATGCGTTGTCGGGCGGCCGCGCGCCGGCGTGCCTGTCGTCGAGCACCCTGATGACCGTAAATCCCACGCATGCAGAGAGGATCGGCATTCTTTGCGGCGAAGCCAATGACATGCTGAAACTGCTGCCCGGAACAAAGCCGCAGATGAATCCGATTCCGGGGCTCAATCTGCTTCGCGACCGGATGCTGGCCACGCTGATTACAACGATAGCGACTGATCGCGATGAACGTGACCGGAGGGCCATGAGCCGCCAGACGGCAGCCATGGCCCGCATCGAACGCCATATCGATGATCATGCTCACGAGATCAGCGGGTTGCAAGACCTGTGCGCGGGCGTCGGCATGGCGCTCAGGACGATCGAGGCGATCATCAGGAGCCGCACCGGCCTTACCGCCCTCGACTATCTCAAGCGGCGACGGCTCGCTTTCGTGCACCGACAACTCCTCAATCCCGTGGGCGCGACCACGGTGGCCAATGCCGCCCTGTCCTTCGGCTTCCTTCATTTCGGACGGTTTTCCGCCGAATATCGTCGGGCCTATGGAGAACTGCCGTCTCATACCCTTGCGCGGACCCTGGGCAAGAGCATCGATTGAATGGGATCCGGCTTCTCCCTTCATCTCGTGGTCTTGGTGATCGCGGCAATCAGCGCCGCGATTGGAATGGTGTCGGTTCCGATCGGCATCGGAACAATCATCTTCCTACCGCTGCTCTATGGCTTCATCCTCGGCGCCGTGCTCAACCCCAATGCCAACAAGATCACGGCAAGGTACTTCACCGACGCGCATGTGAAGCTCGCCGGCACGATGGTCATGATCGCCATCGTGATCATCGGCGCGAAATTCGGCGCCACGGTGGGGCCGCAGATCGACAAGATTCTCGCAACCGGCCCCGCCCTGATGCTGCAGGAAATCGGCAATCTCGGAACCATCGCTCTCGCCTTTCCAGTCGCGGTCTTCATTCTCGGCATGGGGCGCGAGGCTGTCGGCGCCACTTATTCCATCGACCGTGAACCGAATCTCGCTTTGATCGCCGACAGATTCGGCCTGGGCAGTCCCGAGGGCGCCGGCACGCTCGGCGTCTACGTCGTCGGAACATTGCTCGGCACGATTGTTTTCGCCCTGGTGCCGCCGCTCGTGCATGCGTCCGGCGTCTTCGACATCCGGGCGCTTGCCATGTCGTGCGGGGTCGGTTCGATCAGCATGGTCACCGTCTGCATGACGAGTCTTGCCGCACAGGTCCCGGGGCAGAAAGATCTCATCATCGCGCTCGGCTCGGCGAGCAACCTGTTGACCAGCGCCACCGGCCTCTATGTCGGCGCCCTGGTGGCCTTGCCGCTGACCGAATGGCTCTACCGTAAATGCCGGCCGCGCGAACTGCGGCATGAGACGGCGGGGCAAAGCAGCGCGCATACCGCGGCCGTCCGGGAGCCCATGACCGCAATGCGGGAGAAGCAGCGCCTCGGCATCGCAGCTTCCGCCGGACCGCTCATGATCTCGGCCATTCTCGGCCTGTTGGCTTCTTCCATCATGACATCGACAGCGCCGTGGTCGAACGCTGCCGGAGTGGCCTTTCTCTATGCGACTTCGCTGTTTGGCATCGCGATCGCGACCATCATCCCCATGAACTTTCCTGCTGTCGGCTGGGCCGCTATTCTGACGCTGCTTGCGACGATGCCGGGCGTCCCGGGTGCAGACTTCATCGTCTCCCAGGTCAAGACAATCGATCTGACGGCCCTTGCTGTGCCGGCGCTCGCCTATGGCGGACTGGCGCTCACCCGCAACGAGTTCATCATCGCCCGCAAAGCGGGTTGGAAGATCGTTATCGTCGCCATCCTCGTGATGCTCGGAACCTTTCTGGGCTCCGCGATCGTCGCCGAGCTTGCTTTCCGCCTCGGTATTTCCTGATCACCGGGCGGTTGAAGGCTCAGCGCGCAAGATCGGCGCCAGGCGCCGGCTCGCTGTAAAGCTTCATGATCCGCGCGAGGTTGTGTTTGCGGGCTTCCCGGCACCCAGGAAGCCGGTGAGGAGCGTCACCGGAACCTGTGCTCATACCGTCCTCGCCATGATTTGCCTGCCTATTCGCCGCAGGCGTAGCGCGAACAGCGTCAGCGCCACGCCTATGACAAGCACGTCTCTACCGTTATTTGATCATTAGAAGTATCGTCTTGGGCGGGCAGTTCGTGACCGCGTGCTTCCTGGTACGCACTGCACATGTTGCGCGCAGGGCGGCGTCAAGCTTGTCGATTTCATGGGGTCGTCGATCCAATCCACAATCGGACTGATCGTGACCCGTGGTACCGTTACGGCTCGCGGAAAGACAAATTTCCAGGAGCAATGCTGACGAGAGCCCGGCACATCGCTCGATCGAGGCTGACGTGCTTCCCCATTCGCAAATCTCCTTACGACAACATCGTCTTAGCTGACAAAAGTGCGAGGCCGCATCGATATCGTACTACGAATATCGATATTAGCAGCGACACGGTACGGGCATTCGCCTTTGCTCGCTCCATCTGCTTTTGCGGCGGGTGGGAGAGGCGAATGTTCATTAGAAATAGCGATAAATTTGATTCTGTTGCATTGAGGCGCCATCCGGACCGGATGCGCGCGTCGGCTCTGCTGTCCGGTGTCACATTCTCGGCGTTGATGATCGGCCTGACGGGCCCGATCGGCGGGGCGGCCGCGTCCGATTGCGGCGGGGGCGGTGCGGTCGTCGGTGGCAATTGCACGCTGCAGCCCTATGATCCCGCCATCGATGAGAATGGCGGAACGGGCGCCAACGCCACGAACAACGACCTCGATCCTGTAACCGTCACGAATGGCGAGACGGTCACCTTGACCGGTAACGCCGCGGTCATCCAGCCCGGCGAGCCGGGCGTCAATGGCGCGACCTCCTTGTTCACCTTTGACACCGATGGCCGGGTGACCGCGGGAGCCGAGTTCCTGGACGACCATGTGCTCAACCGCGGCGCGCAGAACGGCGCGGCAAGCTACATCGATCCGATTACCCAGGACCAGCGCACGATCAACGTCTTCCAGTCGGGCCAGATGTCGGCACCGCAGCTCGGCGAGCGGACCTTTCCGGATTATGTCGCTGTCCAGGATAACCAATATATAGATACGCGGCTCGGCAATGTGGAGCAGACGGGCGGCACCCTCAATGTCGATATCGCCGGCGATATCAGCATGGCCGCCAAGCAGACGACCCTGTTCCAGGCCGACGGCAGCGGATCGGCGCAGAGCACGATCAACTGGACGTCGAGCAACAAGATAGATTTCTTCGGCGCCACCATGCCTCTCGACACGCAGCTCACGACCACGTCGAACCAGCTGGCAGGCTGGCCGACCGAGGTGGAACTGCCCGACGGCGTGACCTTACCGCCCGGCACGCCGTTGACCGTCACCGACGGCAAGGTGGCCATCAACAATTTCGACGACTTCAAGGCCTTCAACGATGCCCTGATCCAGATCATCAATGACGACAATGACGGCGTCGTCATCGACCAGGCGCAGTATGATTCGCTCATCGCCGCGGCCGCCAATCTCCAGACCGGGCAAGTCGATTTCGAGTATGACGCGGTGCCCCAGCCTGACGATGTCCATGAAGGCGGCGGCCAGCGCACAGTGATGAATGCCATCGGCGCGAACGGGGCCGCCAATATCACCGCCGGCGTCACGCTCGACGTGAACGGCGCCAATGGCGGCGTGCTGCGGGCCGAGGACGGGGCGACGATCGTCAACAACGGCACCGTCAACAACACCAATGGCGTCGTCATGGTGCTGACCAATGGCAGCACCGGCTCCAATGCCGAAGGCGCCGTCATCAATTCACGTGTCGGCAGCAATGCCGTCGATGTGAATGGCTCGACCTACACCAATGACGGAACCATCAATCAGGAAGCCGGCGGGACGGCGATAAACGCCACCAACGGATCGGACATCACCAACAACAGCGTCATCAGCCTCGGCGGCACCGGCACTGGCGGTAGCAGCGCGAATGTCTCGGCGACGGGCGTCAATGCGGCGAACAGTACCTTCACCAACGCCGCTGGCGCTGAAATCTATATCGGCCGCAATGAGCTGGGCCAGGACGTGGCCCTCAATATCGGCGGCCTGGGTGCGGCGACCGGCGTCAATGTCACCGGCCTCAGCCATGTCGTCAATGAAGGCGACATCACCATCGGGAGTCTGACGCAGGGCGCGGTCGGCCTCAAGGTCGATGGCGCGACGGCCGGATCCACTGTCGACAACAAGGGCGACATCACAGTCAACGGCGCCGCCGCCGGCACGCCGCGGGAGAATGTCGGCTATCTGGTCCGCAATGCGGGCGCCGACGGCAATATAAAGAACAGCGGCACGCTCACGGTCAATGGCGTCAACGGCACCGCGCTGAAGGTCTTGAGCGACAACGGCACCGACGCCCATGTGATCTCGACCGGCACCGTCAATGTCGCGGGCGATGCGGATCCGGCTTCCGGCACCCGCAACTACGGTGTCTGGGTGGAAGGCACGGGCGGCGGGACCGCCAGCGCCGACATATCCGGTCCCCTCAATCTGACCGGCAACGGCGCCATCGGCGTGCATGCGAGGGGCGACGCGAATGTGCATGTGGGCGATGGCGCCACCCCAAGTTTCTCGGACGGCACCGATCAGATCGGCTTCTTCATCTATGGTTCCGGCGCCTCCATCGACACCGATGAGACGGAATTCGAGGTGGCGACGGAACGCTCCACCCTCTTCCGTATCGAGGATGGCGCCCAGTTCGACGGCACCGGCTTCACGATCACCGCCAGCGGCATCGATTCCAAGGGCGTTGTCGGCACGGGAGCGGGAACCGTCATCGATACGAAGGGAACCACCTTCAACCTGACCGGCGACGGCGCAACCGCCATGGTGATCGAAGGCGGGGCGACCGGCACCGCCGATGACACCACCATCTTCAATCTCGATGCCGCCAACACCATTGCCGGCATCGCGGACGGCCAGAAGCATGGCCTGAACGGCGCCCCGGTCGGCGCCATCGATCCCGCGACCAAGCTCACCAATGGCGCGGATGTCGAGTCCGCTGAGACCGGCGTCACGGGCTTCATCGCGCGCAATTCCGCCACGGTCGAGACGACCGGCGACATGACACTGTCGGGCGCCGGCAGCACCGGCCTCCTCGCCGAGGACGGCGGCAAGTTCATCGCGTCCGATCTGACGGCCGACATCAATGGCTGGGTTGCCCAAGCCGACGGCGGCGATGCCAACAGCTTCGTCCTGAGCAATGTCATAGCTGAAGGCTCGGACGGCGTTCTCCATGTGGCGGCGGACACGGGAGCGAGCTTCTCCGCCACCGGATCGGACCTGACCGGTCGCATGCAGACCGAAGCCGGCGGCACGTCGGATGTCGACCTGACCGGCACCAGATGGGAGATGAATGCAGACTCGAACGTCACCAACCTGACGCTCGAGAACACCGATGTCTTCTACACGCGCGACGGAAACGTGCATAAGACGCTGACGGTCAACGGCGACTATTCCTCGACCGATAGCGAATTGTTCATGAACACCTATCTCGGAACCGACGGGTCGCAGTCCGATCTCCTCCATGTCGAGGGCAGCACCAGCGGCTTGACGCTGATCCATGTCGAGAACACGGACGGCATCGGCGAGCAGACGCTCCAGGACGGTATCCTGCTGGTCCAGGTCGACGGCGCGTCGGATGGCGAGTTCGTCCTCGACAGCCCCTTCGTGATCAGGAACGAGGAAGTGATCTTCCAGGGCGCCTGGGGCTACACGCTTCAGCAGAACGGCAAGGACGGCGCTGAGGATGGCGACTGGTATCTGCGCACCGAACTGGCCGACGGCGCTCTCATCACCGCGCCCGGCATTCCGATCTACGAAGCCTATGTGCAGGCATTGCTCGGCTTAAATAGCCTGTCCAGCCTGCAGCAGCGCTCCGGCAACCGCTACTGGAACCAGCCCGCGACCGGGGCGGTGTTCTGCAAGGATCCAGCACGGAATTACACCTGCGCCATCAGCGACGAAGAGGACGACTACTACCAGGATTCCAACGGCAAGCATATCGACCAGAGCTCGATCTGGGGCCGCATCGAGGTCGCGCATGGCGAGTACGAGCCCGACAAGTCGACCAGCGGAATGTCCTATGACCAGGATCTCTGGAAGCTGCAGGCCGGCATCGATGGGCTGTTCGCGGAAGGTGACGCGGGCAAGCTCATCGGCGGCATCAATGCGCAGTATGGCACGATCGACACGGATGTCTCGTCCCTGGTCGGTGGCGGCGACATTTCGACGACCGCCTACGGTGTCGGCGCATCGCTGACCTGGTATGGCCTGAGCGGCTTCTATGTCGACGGCCAGGCCGGCGCCACCTGGTATGACAGCGACCTCAAGACCAGCCTTCTGGGCGACATGGCCGACGGCAACAACGCTTTCGGCTATGCGCTCTCCATCGAGATCGGCCAGCGTCTCGAATTCGCCGGCGCTTGGGCCCTGACGCCGCAGGCCCAGCTCGTCTATTCCAGCGTGGAGTTCGACGACTTCACGGATGCGCTGGGCGCCGATGTCTCGATGGGTGACGGCGAAAGCCTCAAGGGCCGCGCCGGCCTGGCGCTCGAATACCAGGACAGCTGGAAGGACGGCTCGGGCGATATCCAGCGGGCTTCGGTTTATGGCATAGCCAATCTGCAATATGAGTTTCTCGACGGAACCAGCGTCGATGCCAGCGGCAACGAGTTCGAGACCGAGCTCGATCCCTTGTGGGGCGGTGTCGGCATCGGCGGCAGCTACAATCTGGACAACGACAGATACGCTCTCTTCGGCGAAGTCTCGGCTAACACCTCGCTTGAGAATTTTACCGACAGCTACAGCTTCAACGGCAATGCGGGCATCCACGTGAGCTGGTAGTCGCGATGCGAGCCGGCGCGCCATTGTCCGCGAGAGCTGACCGGTGAACCGGCGCTCCCTTCTCCTATTGGCCATGCCGGCAATCACCGGCTGCGCCTCCACCCGTCTCCTCGCCGAGACGGACGACACGCCGGCGCGGGATTATTCTGAAGAGCCCTATCCCGTCCGGCGTGTCGATCGTTCGAAATTTGCCGCCCGCTACCACCCGGCGACGCTCGCCGCCGCGGCCCCGGAGAGACCGGGATCCATCGTCGTCGACACGGCCAACCGCCAGCTCTCCTTCGTGGAAAGCAGGAAGCTGATCCGGCGTTATGGCGTGGCGGTCGGGGCAAGCGGCCATGCCTGGAGGGGCAAGGCGGTGGTCGGACGCAAGGCGGCATGGCCGGCCTGGTACCCGACCGACGAGATGCATGCGCAGGCGCCGGGTCTGCCTCGCCGGATCGAGCCCGGTCCGGCAAATCCGCTGGGCGCGCGGGCGCTCTATCTGTTCCAGAACGGCCACGATACCTATTATCGGATCCACGGCACATCCGAGCCCTGGACCATCGGGACCGAGGCCTCGTCCGGCTGCATCCGCATGATTAACGAGGACATCATCGACCTTTACGGCCGCGTCGCCGTGGGGGCCGTCGTGCTCGTAGTCTGAACACCGGAAATGCGGGTTCATCGGAAGCTGGCGTGAACTGGATAGCCGCACTTCCGAAACACCAGTAAACAAAATGCAGCTCGCAACGACGATCGAGACGCCCCGGCTGTTGATCAAATGACGCGCCGGGTGCCTGAACGTCGGGCTGCCGGCTAGGTGGATGGCTCTCGAGGCAAAGCGATGAAATACCTGGCATCAATGACGGGACCGCATATGCGCGTCCCATCGGTGATGTCCTGGCGTTTGCCGGACGGATATTGACGTGTCGTTGGCGACCCTCATCCCCTTGAGCTTCAGTCGACAACCGTCACGCGAACGTCATTTGCGGTCTGAGTTCATGGCCGACGAAACACACGGCTTCGTTAACATGACCAGCTTCGCGGTGCACAGGACGAGCGCCGGCCTGGCATGGCCTTCCGCATTCATGTCGGTCCAGACGGAAAGTCCTTATGCCGGGCAATTCGACGCCATAGACGGCATATTAATTTCCCTGATCGAGTCGGGCCGCGTGGACGCGACCGTTCGCTTCCCCTACAAGACGGCAACCCTGCATGGCCGGCCCGGCGGTGTTTCCATAGTCCCAAATGACATCGCCTTTGCCGTCGAATCACAATCCAGGGCGCGGACGACACATCTCTATATCCGTCGGTCGGTCGTCGACGATATAGCGATGCGGATGCATCACGGCGATCCCGACAACATCGCCATTCTTCCTACTCTCGCGGCATACGATCCCGTTCTCGAGCAGCTCTGCGGCGCGATCCGGCACGAGCTTGCGAGCGATCCGAAGTCTTCCGGCATATATGTCGAAACCCTGACATACGCCGCGGCCGCTCATCTCCTGAGAAGATATTCGAGTCTTGGTCATCCGCAGACACAGCCTGCCAACCTTCGGCGGCTAGGAAGCCAGCACATATCGCGTGCCCAGGAGATGATCCGAAGCCGGTTCGAAGAACGCCTGACGCTCAAAGATCTTTCGGCCGGCACCGGCGTGACCGCCGATCATTTCCTCAGGCTTTTCAAGCTGGAGGCCGGCGTCACGCCCTATCAGTTCCTCATTCGTTGCCGCATAGACCATGCACGGCGCCTGCTCGCACAAGCGGATGAGAGCATTGCCGTCATCGCCCAGCAATGTGGGTTTTCCGACCAGGCGCATCTGACGAAAGCCTTTCGCCGGTTGACGGGCACGACGCCGGCGGCTTTCCGGAAAGCAAACGGTAGATAGTCGCAAACGAGCCACGCACGAAAGATCCGCCCCTCTCCCGCGACTAGAAAACGATCAGCTGACCCCGCAGCCCCATGAAAACAGCCATATCGTTCCGGCTGACGGGATCTATGACCTGGAGGTCCGCGCTCAGGCGGAACCAGGGCGTAAGGGCGGCATTGTAATAGGCCTCGACGCCGCTTTCATCCTGGAGATCGATGCCCAAGTCCTCGAGCCCGTCGAGCAGCTTGTCGCTCAAGCCGTAGCGGAAATAGGCGATCCCGAAGCGATCGTCCGATCGGCCGGGAATGAAGCTCGACCCGCCGATGCCGGCAATCGCATGCCATGCGATGACATTGGGGTTTGCGTCGGAAATGCCGACCTCGCCGAACACGCCCCATCCCTCGCGCGGGTTGTCGGGATTCTGCTGAAGATATTGCTGGAACGAATAAGCCGCATACCAGCGGTTCGACTTGGGCGAGAAGTCCTGCGACTCCGGCGGCAGGCCCAGCCCCGGAACATTGTCGAGATCGAAGCCGTCCTGGGTGCTGTAGGCAAGCTTGACCCCTTGGAATCCCGAAAGGCCGCCAATCTTGACGGGAACGGTTATGGACGCAAGTCCCGTCACACCCTCGCTGAAGGGATGTTCGAAGACCTCCCAGCTCTCCGCATTGCGGGGATCATAGACATAGAAGGCATAGATGGCCGGCGCTGTCCTGATCACCAGATTGGCGCCCAATATATAGGGAGGCGTTATGCCGCTGATAGGCGCCGTAAGGCCCACATTCAGGAACGAGCCATTCGCATCGCCATTGCCGATCAGCGGCGTCTGCGCCGCCGTATCCACCATGTTGAAGTTGCCGATGCTGACCGTGACGCCATCCGCAATGGCTTGCGTGAGCACGACCGAGACATATTCATCGGTGCCGCCCAAACGCGGCAAGCCCATCCCGGTATCCACCGGAAGCAATACTCCCGATCCCGATGAATTGGCGTCGTCGCCATATTCGAGCTCGCCGTGAATGCTGACGGAGAAGCCGGACCACAACCCCACTTTCCCGCCGTCGATCCCGACGAAGAGGTCGCCCTTTCCGCCATATTGCCAGGTCCTGTCGCCCTCGCCCGCGACGGTTCCCTGGTAGAACTGCGTGAAAGCCAAGCCGAGATTGATCCCGGCATCTTTCAGGTCCTGTTTGGAGCTGTCCGGGACCAGCAGCTGGGAGCGATCCAGGATCGACTCTTCAGCCCCGGCCGCGGCCGGCAACGCCATCAGCGTCCCCAGAACAAGCAATGAGATGTTGAATTTCATGGGGACGGATTTCCAATTTTATGACTTCGCCATCAGTTCCAGCACCGAGAGCGTGCCGACCTTCGCGCCCACCGGGATCGCATTCAGATCGACCCGGAAGTCGGGATTGTGCGCCGAATACGGAAACACCTTGCCGGCCTTCGCTGCTTCGGCGAAGAGCGCCGGGTCGGCGACGCCGACCGCCATATAGGCGACCGGAACCTTCTCGTGCGGCCCCCTCAGCAGATGCACGTCTTCCGAACCGGTGGCTGGCGGAAATTCGTCGATGACCTGCTTCTCGCCCAGGAGACCAGCCAACATGGGCTTCAGCAGCGCCGCCAGCTTGGCGTCATTGACCAGCGGGGGCGAAAAACCTTTCATGACCACGGACGGCAATTGGTCTTTCGGCATTCCATAGGTCGAGGCGATCCCGTTATTGATGCTGTTGACGCCGTTGATCATCTGCTCACGGACCTTGAGGTCGAAGAACCTGAGATTGAGCTTGAGCAGAGCTTCCTTGGGAATGACATTGTTGTCGGAGCCGGCCTGGAAGGATCCGACGGTCAGCACCGCCGTATCGAGTGGATTGAGGACCCGCGAGAGGATCATCTGATATTCCATGACCGCCAAAGCGCCCATGATGACCGGGTCCTTCGTCATCTGCGGCATGGAGCCGTGGCCGCCGACGCCGTGGAAGGTGATATCGATCTGGTCGGTGCCGGCCATCACCGTGCCGCCGCGGGCGCAGATATAGCCGGTTGGTATCGGCGCCGTATGCAGCGCCAGCAGATAATCGGGCGTCGGCACGCCATGCTTGCTGTAGAGTCCGTCATCGACCATGGCCTTCGCACCTGTGATCGGCTCTTCGGCCGGCTGTCCGATGAGGACCAGGGTGCCGCCCCAACGGTCCTTGTTTTCGACCATCACTTTGGCAAGGCCGAGCATCCAGGTGACATGGGCATCGTGACCGCACATATGCGCGACATAAGTCTCGGTCCCGTCCGGCCTTTGGGCTCGAACCTTGCTGGCATAGGGCAGTCCTGTCGCCTCCTCGACGGCATTGGCGTCCATGTCGGCGCGGTACATCACGGTCGGACCGTCACCATTGCGCAGGATGGCCGCGACGCCGGTTTGCGCTATGCCCGTCTTCACCTCGAAGCCGAGATCGCCGAGTGTCTTTACAATGATTCCTGCCGTGCGGACTTCCATGAAGCCGAGCTCGGCATTCTGGTGGATGTCCTTGTAGATCTCGACCAGCCTGTCCTTGTCGGCGTCGATGGCGTCGAAGACCTTTTTTGCTAGGTCGGCGGGAATCCGGCTCGTCGCCGCGTCGGTGGCCTGCGCCGCCGCCGGAGAGGCGAAGCTCGCGAACGCCAACGGTGTCGCGGCGACCGCCGCCCCGCCACCCAGGAAGAAGCCGCGGCGGGAGAGAATGCCTGCCCATTGCGCCGCGTCGCCGCAAAAACATCCATTGGAACATGCGGGGGAATGCGCCAGTTCCTGATATTTCTTGCCAAGCCGCCTGATCATCTTGCCGCTCCGTTGATTGTGCCTCTGTTACGCTGGACTCATGTGCCGCAGGATTCGAATCCGCGACGCAGAAGATGCTCGTCGAGATTACGCCCGATGAAGACGAGCCGGCTCTCGCGCCGCTCGTCCTCCTTCCATGGCTGCTGGTGATCTCCCTCCAGGACCATATGCACGCCCTGGATGACATAACGGTCGGGATCGTCCTTGAAGGCAAGGATGCCCTTCATCCGCATGATGTCCTGCCCCCGGCGATCCGTCACATCCTGGATCCAGCGGAAGAACTCTGCCGCGTCGAGCTCGCCGCTCCGGAAGGAAGCCGAGCGGACGGCTCCATCGTGCTTCACCCTCCGCTCATGCTCATGCTCGTGATCATGGTGCGCCAAGTGATCATGATGGTGGTGATGATCGCAATCTGGCCCGCACGCCGTTTCGTCATGGAAATGATGATCGGTGCCGAATGAGCGCTGCAGATCGAAGGCACCGCAATCCAGGATCTGCGTCAGATCGAGATCGGCCCGGGTGGCGATGTGGATACGAGCGCCAGGGTTGATTTCTTTTATGACATGGCGCGCATGCTCGAGGTCCTCTTCGCCGACCAGGTCGGCCTTGTTGAGGATCACGATGTCGGCGAAGGCGATCTGCGCTTCGGCCTCGGGCGAATTGCGCAGTTGCAGGGGCAGATGCTTCGCGTCGACAAGGGCGATGACGGCGTCCAGCCGCGAGCGCTCCCGGATCATGTCGTCGGCGAGGAATGTCTGCGCCACCGGCGCCGGGTCCGCCAGGCCCGTGCTTTCCACGATGATGGCATCGAAACGATCAGGCCGCGAGGTGAGCTCGGTGACGGCGCGGGCGAGATCGCCGCGGACGGTGCAGCATATGCAGCCGTTGCTCATCTGGACCATCTCTTCGCTCGCCTGGACGATCAGGTCGCCGTCGATGCCGATCTCCCCGAACTCGTTGACCACGACGGCATAGCGGCGGCCGTGATTCTGCGTGAGGATGCGGTTGAGCAGCGTGGTCTTCCCGGCGCCAAGGAAGCCGGTCAGGAGCGTTACGGGTATCTGCGGTTTCATGCCGTCCTCGCCAGGATTTGCTTGCCTATCCTCCATAGGCGCAGCGCGAGCAGCATCAGCGCTACGCCGATGGCGAGCATCGCTATGCCGATCAGCGAGGCCACGGCCACAATGCCCCAAGCCCAGTTGGCGATGATTGCCGCGCCGAACAGGATCGAGATCATGCCCGTTGCCGCCAGCCAGAGCTCACCGGAAAGCTCCTTGCGCAGGATGACGGCGGATATCAGCTGGAAGATGCCCATGACGATGGTCCACCCGCCGATCAACAGGACGAGGTAGATGGCGATCTCTCCCGGGATCAGGATGGCCGCCAGTCCCACGACAGCGCTGACAATGCCACTGGCGAGAAGGAGCAGGCGGTTCCTTCCCTTCGCCTTCGGTGAGAGTGCGCCCCATGCCGTCAGGGCCCCGTCGACAAGCGCATAGCCGCCGAAGGCGAATGTCAGGAACCTGAGAAACTGTGCCGGCCACAGAAGCGCGCAAATCCCGAGGGCGATGCCGAAAAGGCCGCGCACCAATATGGTGGACCACATGGCGACGAGCGCTTCTTTCATGCCGTCCCGCAGCGCGGCGGACCTCGCCATCCCTTGCCTCCCTCGCCGACGAACCGGCCGCGCCCCAGCAACATGATCCCAAAGTCGCTACACATGCTATGTTCGGCCGGGGACGACGGGCTATCCATATCCCGCAGGATTTCGGCTATCGTGATGATTTTACTGAATAACGTAAGGGATGGTTAATCTTGGCCAATACCCTAGCGCGCATAGACGGTCACGACCGGCGCCTTGCCGGGCAGGAGCTTGTTGTAGACGAACCTGATGAGGGAGATATTCCGCCGCAATCCCCGCAGGTCGATGTTGCGCGTGCATTGATTGGCGCCAATGAGCTTGCGGATCTTGATGTCCTGGCTGCCGGCATTGCCGAACACCACATCGACATCGCGGAACCATACCGGACGCCGCGACACGCAGATCTTGATCTGCTTGTGCCAGTCAACCCCGCGAACCCGAATGATGTCGCGGTCGACGCCGAAACGGACTGTTTGCGTGCCAATCCGCTCCCACGCCGCTGCCTGGGCCGAGACCGCAACCACAAGCCCGAACGACAACAAGGCGGCGGAACATAGTGCTTTGATATTCATGAATGTTTCCCTTCTGTTGCAGGAGCTGACGCAGGAACTCTGCCCGCCTCGACTTTCGCTCCGAAAACTATTTGCTTCGGTCAGCGCAAGCTATCCGGAACGCGCATCTTTTCAGCGCGCGCAACCAGCGCGTGATCAGGAAAAGTGGATGCCGGTTTTCCGTCCGATCACGCGCTAAACTTAGGATTTCGATCACGTTTATCACTTCAGACCGTTTCGGTCTGAAGTGATCGTGATCCAGGCGCTCACGACTGGATGGACTGCAGATGTCCTAACAACCAATCTGTCACCTATTGGGCATTCCTTATATTGCAGCGATCAGCCCCCGGCATTCGGGGACCGGAAGACCACGGGAACACGCCTGATCAAAAGCAAGGTCCGAGCTTCCTTCGCCAAAAACTGCGCCGCCGGAAGACGAAACTTGCGTGATGCTTTTGCCTATAGAAAGATAGATCGATTAAAATCGGCGATTCTTCGTTTGAAGAGGCTGATGTGATAACGATGATATACAGAAGCTGATTGTGGTGACTCAAGCTATGTATCGTGTTCGCTCCGGACAGCGCAGCTTCGATGATCCCGATGCCTTGGCGGCAACGATTCCAGGTGGGTTCTTTGGCGTCCTGCCGCTGGAGAAGATGCCGTTCGGGGCTAGTCTTCGCGACCTGGAAATCGGACTTGGCTTTTTGGTGCGGAGCGTAAAGACATCAGGTGCGGTGGCAATCCGGTCTGAATTTACCGCGACGATGCCCTGTATTGCTTACCTCCTTCCTTGTCTCGATGGCAGCCCGGCGCTGTTCGATGGGCTTGAAGCCGGAGGCCGTACGATCGCTTCGCGTATCGTCGGCCACACGCCGAGCTTGCGCACATTCGCTCCCAATGAAGTTGTCAATTTCACAATGTCCTTGGGCATTTTGGAGCCGGCAGTTGACGCGTTTGCCGGCAAATCGGGCAAGCCGCTCCTCGTTTCGCCGAGCACGATCCTGAATGCGGTAAACGTCGATATTCCACGCTTGCGCGTGCTCCACCGGATCACAGGAGAAATAGCCGGACAGCACCGCCTCAGTGAATCGGGAGCCGTCGCACTGCCGGCATTCTCCCTGGTCCGGGACGAGATTCTGGCGACCCTTGTTCGGGGATTGGCGGATACCGGCGTGCGGCCCGATCATCGGGCTCGCCAGTTGCAAACACATTCGATGGCGAAAATTGACCGCTATCTGGACGAACACCGGGCAACTGTCGTCGGCCTGCAAGACCTTTGCTCCGGCACCGGCTTACCCTTGCGAACGGTAGAGGCGATCATTCGGGGCCGGACTGGCTTGTCGGCGCTGACTTATCTTCGGCGAAGGCGGCTGGCATTCGTGCGCGAGGCGCTGCTGAAACCGGCTTCGGCGACAACCGTCACGTCGGCGGCAATGCAATTCGGATTCTGGCATCTCGGCCGGCTATCCCAGTATTACCATCAAGCCTATGGCGAATTGCCGTCCACGACGATTTCAAGAGCGCTCGGACACCCGGTCAGCTTCCTCCGATAAGTAAATTTGTACGCATGTCGGCACCGCCGATCGCGCACAGGAAGGCCCGGCAGCACGTTTGGATTGTTCCGTTGATACGCATGACAAGTTGCTTCCGGGCAAATACATCCATTCACGCATCAACGCGGACATAATCATATCGTAGCGTGTTTCGGATAGTTGGCGCTATCGGACTTAGCGTATGACGGCTTTAAATGCGGGTCAAATATGCAAGGGAGCGCCATATCTCCCTTTGGAGGAGGTCCGATGCCTGAAGGTGAAGCACTCGGCGGCGAGATGACGCGCCGTGCGCTAATGTCCTTGGCGGCAGCTGCGGCTGCGATCAGGCCGGTCTCGTCATTTGCCCAGAGCAATACGGTCCGGCGCGACAACGAATCCGGTCCTTACGATCTGGTGATCCAGCGTGGCCGGGTCATCGACCCCGAGACCGGTCTGGATGCGATCCGCGATGTCGGCATCAAGGACAATCATATTGCCGCGATATCGGAAACACCGTTGCAAGGGGTGCGGATATTGCAGGCCGAAGGGCTGGTGGTCGCACCGGGCTTCATCGACCTTCATGCGCATGGCCAGCAGCTTCCCGCTGCCTGGGCGCAGGCGTTCGATGGGGTTACAACCGCGCTGGAGCTCGAATCGGGGCTCCTGCCGATCTCGCGCTACTATGATCTCGTCGGGAAGGAAGGCCGGCCCATCAACTATGGCGCTTCTGTTGCCTGGACCTACGCCCGCATCGCTGAGAAGGAAGGAATGGAGCCGGATGGCACGATCCTCTGGTTCCAGGGCGCCTTCGTCAAGTCCAATTGGCAGACAACGCTTGCCACGACCGAGGAGATCGACCGTATTGTCGCCCGCGTCGAAGACGGCCTGCGTGACGGCGGCCTCGGTATCGGCATCAACGCGGGATATGCGCCAGGCTATGGCCGCAAGGAATATTACCGGCTTGCCGAGCTTGCCGCTCGGTATGGCGTTCCCACCTATACCCACGTCCGCTACGGCAGCGTGAAGGAGCCGCAGAGCGCTTTCGAAGCCTTCGAGGAACTGGTTGCCTTATCGGCGGCAACCGGCGCGCATATGCATGTATGCCACATCAACTCCTCCTCGAGCCGCGACATTCGCGATTGCGTGACCCTTCTTAAAGGGGCCCAGGCGCGGGGACTGCCGGTGACCGTGGAGGCCTATCCCTATGGCGCCGGTTCTTCGACGGTCGGCGCGGAGATTTACCGCGGCGCCGACTGGCTGGAGCGCTGGGGCGCGACCGATGCCTCCGCCATGGAACTCAACGGTCAGCCGCTGACCCAGGCGAAGATCGACGAGCTTCAGGCTTCGGCTCCCGGAACCGTTATCGTCATGCACTTCCTTAGGCCCGACACGTCGGAAGTGGATCAGGCGCTGCTCGATCTCTCCGTTCTCTATCCCGGTGGAAGCATCGCTTCCGATGCGATGCCCTGGCAGACACCCGCGGGCCTGGTCGAGGGCGATGTCTGGCCGTTGCCGGAGGACGCATTTGCCCATCCCCGCTCTACGGGTTGCTATTCGCGCTTTCTCGCCCGCTATGTGCGTGATCGCAAGGCGGTTTCCCTCTCTGAAGCCTTGGCCAAGATGAGCCTCGAGCCGGCGCGCGTGCTGCAGGCGTCGGTGCCGCAAATGCTCCGCAAGGGGCGTCTCCAGGTCGGCGCCGATGCCGATATCGTGGTGTTCGACCTTGCGACGGTGCAGGACAACGCAACCTTCGTCGCGCCGACGCGCTTGTCGACCGGCTTCCGACACGTCGTTGTCAATGGCACACCGGTGATCGAAGAGGCGAAGCGTAATGCCGATGCCCGGCCGGGGCGCGC
The DNA here is from genome assembly GCA_003576695.1 of Taklimakanibacter lacteus. GTDB lineage: Bacteria > Pseudomonadota > Alphaproteobacteria > Rhizobiales > Aestuariivirgaceae > Taklimakanibacter > Taklimakanibacter lacteus. Next base: position 268,541 of record QOZQ01000001.1, on the reverse strand, counting down.
AATCCGGCGCCAGGCATGAAAAGCCTGTCTCCCGTGCCGCAGCACCCGATCCCGGTGACGCTCCTCACCGGTTTCCTGGGTGCCGGCAAGACCACACTGGTCAACCGGATGCTTCGCGAGGCCGGCGGGCTGCGCCTTGCGGTTCTGGTGAATGATTTCGGGGCGGTCAATATCGATACCGAGCTGATCGAAGGAACGGCCGACGAGGTCATCGCGTTGAGCAATGGCTGTATCTGCTGCAGCCTGACGGGTGGATTGCTGGCGGCGGTGAGCGGCGTGCTGCGCCGTCCGGAACCGCCGGATGCGATCGTCATCGAGGGCTCGGGTGTCAGCGAGCCCCTGGAGGTTGTGCGGGCTCTTTCCGATCCGGAACTGCAACGTTACGCGCCGCTCGACGCGGTCGTGACGATTGTGGATGCTGGCGGAATTGCTCATCTCGACGGAGATGCTCTTGGGCTTGCACTGCGGCAGATTTCGGCGGCCGACCTCGTTCTCATGAACAAGGTCGACCTGGCGGATGAGGCTGCCATTCGGATCGCGGAAAGCCGTGTGGCAGCGTTGGCCCCTGGGGCGAGAATCATCCGCTGTGTGAATGCAGAGGTGCCGCTCGCCGTCTTGCTCGGACTGGCTGGCGGGAAGCAGCCCGGCGCCTCGTCGGTGCCACCCAGCGCGAGAGAGGCGTTCGAAACCGTCACGATAGAACGGCAGCAGCCTATCCCGACTCAGCGGCTGCACGATTTGCTTTCGAGCCTTCCCGAACGGGTTTATCGCGTCAAAGGCGTTCTCCAGCTGGCCGAGAGGGCGGAAGCACGCTGCATTCTTCAGGTGACCGGAAAGCGCGCCACGATCACCATTGGCGAGCCCTGGAATGGCAGGCAGCCGCGCAGCCAGATCGTTTTCATTGCCGCGAAAGGCACACTCGATCGATCGCTGATCGAAAGTCTATTGGACAATGAGTCCGTGATTAAAATTGGCCCGGAAGCGATGGTGGCCTGAAGCTGCGGTTTCGGAGGAACGGCGTCCTGCGGGGCGCCGTTGCCGCGGCACCAGTCATCCTGGCAGCGGACACGTCTCTGGCCGCCACGCAGACTTCCGAGGGTTCCGTGCCGGCGAGCAGGGTCTCTGCGGAATTGACCACCCGGATCAAAGCCGCCATCACCATAGTCCAGGTGCCCGGCTGCTGACGCCCTTTGAAAGGAGCGCTCCAGCGCGTGATCAGGAAAAGTGGATGCCGGTTTTCCGTCCGATCACGCGCTAAACTCAGGATTTCGATCACGTTTATCACTTCAGACCGATTCGGTCTGAAGTGATCGTGATCCAGGGCCTTGCCTTTGCGACTTGATATCCTCGATGGGGATGGCAAAGTCCCGAGCGCCAATGGGGCGCGGGGACGGCAATGGAAAGCAGACCGACGGAAGCCGACTCGATCGTCAGTCGGATTGACGAATTGCCGCTTCGGCCGATGCACATATTTGCTGTCCTGGCATGCGCGCTTGGACTCTTTTTCGATCTCGCCGAGTTTGCGATTGGCAATGCGCTGTCGGCGGTGTTCTCCGCTCCTCCTTATTCGGCAGATGTGACGGCATTGTCGTGGCTGCTTGCGGCCGTGTATCTCGGCGCAATCGCCGGCGCCTTCGCGACCGGATGGCTTGCGGACCGCTACGGCCGCCGCTCGTTGATCATTGTCCTGCTCGCGATCATTTCCCTCTCATCGGTGGCCGCGGCTGCCAGCCCGGACATATTGTCCCTCGCGACTGCGCGAGGATTGTCCGGCCTTGCCCTTGGAGCCTATCCGCCACTGATGGCCTCATATCTGACCGACATCCTGCCGGCGCGGAACCGGGGCGGCCTCATAATGGCGACCGTCGCGTTAGGGGCGACCGGGCCGTTGGCGCTGATCTTCCTGATCCGCTGGCTTACGCCAATTGAACCACTTGGCGTCGAGGGCTGGCGTTGGGCGTTCATTGTCTGCGCGGCGGCGGCGGGAATCTGCATGCTTTGGTTCCGGAAAGTCCCTGAATCGCCGCGATGGCTGGTCAGTCAGGGAAGACTGGTTGAAGCCAAAACAGCGCTGGCTCGCTTTGGATCGGCCGCCGACAGTTTGGAACATCATACCAAGCCATCTTCTCCCGAAACTCGAAGCACACCTGCCCCTCGAGAAAAGCTCTTGTCGGGACGCCTGGGTTTCCTGCTCTTCATCTATTTTCTCGCACCGTGGTCCACTATCGGTTTTCCGCTTCTTTCCGGAGCAGTGCTCATCCACAAAGGCGTCAATCTCGGCGATTCGTTATTCTATGTCGGCATCTCGAGCATTGGGCCTGTCGCAGGCGCCATTGTCGCGGGTTTCGCCATAGACAGGATAGAAAGGAGAACCGCGCTCATTGTTTCAGCCATCGCCATGGCGACCCTGGGTTTCACATTCGGCGTTTCGCAATCACCGGCTTGGCTGATGGCGAGCGGGCTGGCCTACAACATGGTGATAGCGATCTTCATGCCGACGCTAGTCATCTATGCGGCTGAGCTTTTCCCCACAGCTCAGCGCGCTCGTGCGACCTCTTGGTCGTGGGCGATCAGAGGAATCGGCGCGACATTGACTCCTCTTATCCTGCTGCCGCTGCTGCAGTCTTCCGGCACGGTCGCAATGTTTTGCGCAATAGCAGCGAGTCTCTTCGTATTCGTTGCCGCCCTGACGATATGGGGGCCTCCTGGCGTCGCCGGTCAGGCCATTCGCTGAGTGGAGACGCCCTCTCAAAACCCGACGTGATTGGGATAGACTCCACCCGATAAGCTGCCCATCATTCATTGAGAGGCGGCATTTGGATCAGGGTGACAAACGATGCTCATTTCCATTGATTGGCGACACCTGGCCCTGGTCCTGCTCGTCATGTGGGTAACCGCCGGGACGACGGAAGCCGAAGCCAAGCGCCGCACGATAAGCGGCATGATCAGCTATCGCGAGAGGATAGCCCTGCCCCCATCCGCGATGGCTGAAGTCAAACTGATCGACATATCCCTTGCGGATGCTCCGGCAAAAGTCATCGCGTCGACCACAGTCATGCCGCAGGGTCATGTCCCGTTTCGCTACAGCCTCTCCTTCGACGATGCGCAGATCGAATCGAACCACAGCTACGGTTTGCGGGCCATCATAATGGTGGACGGCGCGCAGTGGTTCACCACGACCACTCACTATCCGGTTCTTGCGGACGGAAAGGACGAGATCGACATGACCTTGCGGCGCACCAGCGGAAACTCGACAGGGACCGGCGACCAGAATCGTCTATCCGGCCGCTGGCTCGCCGAGGATATTCGCGGCGGCGGAGTCATCGACCGGCTTCAGACCGTGCTCGAAATCGCCGAGGACGGCAAAATCACCGGCAGCGGTGGCTGCAATCGCTTTACCGGCCGGGCGACGATCGCCGGCGAGAATTTCACAATCGGTCCTGTGGCCAGCACCAATATGGCCTGCAGCCCTGCCATCATGGACCAGGAGCAGAAGTTCTTTGCCGCACTCCGGGAGGTGCGGACATGGAAAGTCGATCCCACGCGCCGCAAGCTCGCATTGCTGGATGCGGATGGCCGTGCGCTGATCGTCCTGGCCCGCATGTAGTCAAGGGCTTGCCAATCGGCCGTCGCCATCTTGAGGACCTCGGCGATCCATGCCATTGCCGCAGAAGTTTCAGAAAATATTTCAGGCCGAAAACCGGGAACGAGTTTTCGGCCCGTGCCTTGAATAGGCAATGAGAATGTCTCTGACTCTTGATAGGGTCAGCCGTTGCTCTAATTGAGGACAGCGACGCGCACCTTGGCGACGCCCGAGCCATGCATGCCGACGGCGCGCGCCGCGCCATAGGCGAGATCGATGATGCGGCCGCGGATGAACGGGCCGCGGTCATTGATGCGCACGATCACCGAGCGGCCATTGCGCAGATTGGTGACGCGCACCTTGGTGCCGAATTTGAGCGAGCGATGCGCCGCGGTGTAGCCATTGGGATTGAATCTTTCGCCATTGGCGGTCAGCCGGCCGGACTTGTAATAGGAGGCCATGCCGACTTGCGCATGGCTGGGTGCCGAGATGACGGCGGCGGAGAACGGATAGGCAAAGGCACAGAACAGGAGAGCAGCGAGGATTCGCTTCATCTCATCCCCTCATTTGTTGTTGTGGATGCCTGCTGCCTAGGGAACGTATGAGGCGAGAATGTGTTCCCTTATGACGCTGCGTCAATCATGCCATCGAGCGCGATTTCCGGCCTTTTTCCGGCGATGAGATCGGCCGTGATGCGTGCCGCGCCATGGCTCATCGTCCAGCCCATATGACCCTGTCCGGTATTGAACCAGAGATTCCTGGTGCGCCCCTGCCCCAATATCGGCGTGCCTTCCGGCGTCATCGGCCTGAGGCCCGCCCAGTATTCCGAAGCTTCCCAATTGGCGCCGTTGGGAAACAGCTCGCGCATCACGGTCAGCATGTTGCGGAAATCCTCCGGCTGGTGGGTTCGCCCATAGCCTGAGAACTCCGCCGTCGCCGTGGCACGCACCCGGTCGCCATAGGGCGCATAGGCGATGAGATTCTCCTCATCGATGCCGCCGATGCCGGGCGGATTGTTCTTGCCCGCGACGGGCGCCGTGATCGAATAGCCCTTCACCGGATAGATCGGCAGCTTGGCGCCCAGCTGGCGCGCCAGATGCGGGGAATAGACGCCGAGCGCCAGCACGATCACATCGGCGCTCTCGCGCCCCTTGTCGGTCACCACGGCCCTGATGCGATCACCGTCGAGGTCGAAGCCGGTCACGGTCGTGCCGAATTTGAAGGTGACGCCCTGCCCCTCGAGCCATGTCGCCATGTTGCGGGCGAACAGCCGGCAATCGCCGCTCTCGTCGTTCGGCGCATAGAGGGCGCCCGCGAACTTCTCCTTCACATCGCTGAGTGCCGGGTCCTTTCCGGCGATCTGATCGCGCCCGATCAGCTCGATCACGCAGCCCTCCTTGCGCAACAGGTCGGCCTTCGCTCCCGCCGCATCGAGCGCTTTCTGGCTGCGATAGAGATAGAGTATGCCGTCGCGCTTTCCATCATAGGCGACCTTCGCCCGCGACAGCGTGTCGTGGAACACGTTGAGCGAATAGGCGCAGAGCCGCGCCTTGCGCTGCGTGTTGAGGGCGGCGCGCTCGGCCGTGCATTGCTGCCAGAATTTCCACATCCAGCTCCAGAACCGGGGATCGGCGGTGGGACGGAAGCGCAGGGCCTGGTCATTGCGCCACAGGGACCTGAGCAGGATGCCGGGCGCCGCCGGCGACGACCAGGCATAGGCATGGCTGGGCGCAAACAACCCGGCATTGCCATAGGAGGTGAAGGAGGCGGGGAGGGTCTCACGGTCGATCACCGTGACCTCATGGCCGTCGCGGTTCAGTTCATAGGCGGTCGTCACCCCGACAATGCCCGCCCCCAGCACCAGTGCCTTCATGGCTTTTCCTTTGCGGCTTCCACGCCCGAGTGGTAGGCGACTTGGGCCCGCCCGACAACATGCAAGCACACATGCCTACCACGACCCACGCCGATGCCTTTCATTTCGACCACCCGGTCCGGAGCTTCTGGGAAGCGACCGCGGCTCCGCTCGGCATCGACACGGCGCCGCTCGCCGGTGACGCCCAATGTGATATCGCCATCATTGGCGCAGGCTACACCGGGCTTTCCGCCGCGCTGCGCCTGAGGAGCGAATATGGCATGGATGTGCGCGTGCTGGAGGCGGCCGAGCCCGGCTGGGGCGCTTCCGGACGCAATGGCGGCTTTTCCTGCATCGGCTGCCACAAGAGGAGCTACACCTCCCTCATCAAATCCTACGGTCTCGAGGATACGCGCCGCTTCCATGGCGCGATGAAGGATGCCGTCGGCCTGGTCCGTGATCTCTGCACCACCCACGGCATCGATGCCTGGATCCATGACGGCGGCGAGATCTCGCTCGCCCATCTGCCGAACCGCTGGGCTGAACTCGAGGAAGAGCGCGACTTCATGGCCCGCGTCTTCGGCGAGAAGCTCGAGCTTCTGAATGTCGACCAGATGAAGGAGCAGGGCCTGTGGGCGCCGCAATTCCATGGCGGCATCAGGGGCGATGTCGGCTTCAGCATTCATCCGTTGAACTATGCGCGCGGCCTGGCGCGCGCCGCTTACAGGGCCGGCGCCAGGATCCATGGCCGCTCGCGCGTCATCCGCTGGGAGGAGCGCGCCGGACGCCACATCCTCACGACGCAAGGCGGCACTTTGTCGGCGGGCAAAGTCATCGTCGCCACCAATGGCTACACGCCGGAAGACGTCTCGCTTCATCATCGGGGGCGCCTCATGCCGGCCCTCAGCAACATCATCGTCACCCGCCCCCTGAGCGAGGCCGAACGAAGAGATCAGGGCTGGACATCCCGCCTCATGGCCTATGACACGCGCAATCTCCTGCATTATTTCCGGCTCCTGCCCGACGGCCGCTTCCTGTTCGGCGGCCGCGGCGGCACCGATGCTTCCGATGCGGGCGCCGAACCGATGCAGGCGCATATGGAGAACACCTTGCGCCGGATGTTCCCGGTCTTCGGCCAGGCCGGAATCACCCATTTCTGGCGCGGCTTCGTCTGCCTCTCTTATGATCTCGTGCCCTATGTCGGCCCGCTTGACGAGGCGAAAGCCGTGTGGACCGCGCTTGCCTATCACGGCAATGGCGTCGCCATGGCGAGCTATTCGGGCGCGGCGCTGGCCGATCTCATTGGCGGCAAACCTGAGCGCGCCAATCTCCCCTCGATCCTCACCAGGCGCTTGGCGCGCTTTCCGGTACCCGCCTTACGCCCGCTCTATCTCAAGGGCGCTTATCTGTGGTTCAATTATCAGGACAATCGTTAGGTAACCTCAGCAGGCCAGGTGAGGTCGTGACATCGGACCGGATGACAGGCTTTGATCACCTCGTCTTCGGATAATAGAGCGGGAACCCAGCGCAAGAGGCGTCGATGCATTCAACCTGCCCCTTCGATACTTCGGTCACCAGCATTCTCTTGCCGTCCCGCGAGAAAGCCAGATTGGTGGGCTGGGCGCCATCGAGCGGCAGGCGCTCGGCCACCTGACCATCGCGGTCGAGCACCGTGACGTTTTTTTGGTTGTAGACTGTGCAGTAAAGCCGCCCATCCATGCCGAATTTCATGCCATCCGGGCCTTTGAAATCCGGGCGGTCATCGGGCTGCAGCACATTGCCGAAAACCTGGCGTTTCGGCGCTGGTGAAAACACGTCATAATGGTAGATTTCGCCGGTGAACGAGGCATTGGCATAGAGCAGATTGTCCGGCCCGAAAGCGATGCCGTTGGTGAAGCGAATCTTGCGATCTATGATGCGAACGACTTTCATGGCCTTGGGATCGATCTCATAGACGCGGCCATCCCAGTTCAGGTCCATGTACCCTTCGACAAAATTCTGGCCGTCGAGGAAATCGGTCACCGCCATACCGGAGTCGGTCATGTAAAGGTTATCGTCCGGTCCAAAAGCGAGATCATTGGGGAAGAGGAACTGTCCGTCCCTGTCGTCGCCTTCCAGCCGCTTGATCTCGCGGCCATCGGGATCGATGCAGATGAGGGCGCGCAGTCCCGCTTCCGCGATCCAGATCAGGCCGTCGCCGTCGATCGCCAACCCATTTGGACGGCCACCCGTCTTCCTGACCACGTGACGCTGGCCCGTGGGGTCGAGCTTTGTCACGTTGAGCGTGCTGTGCGACATCTCGGTGACATACATGGACCCGTCGGGCAGCGTGACGGGCCCTTCCGGAGCTCCGATATTCGCGGCGAAGATGCTGGATGCCATTTTCCTCTCCTTGCTGTTCGCCATTATGACGGCCGGCGCTCCCTGCCGCCAAGCCAGGTGCGTATCGTGTCGGCGACGCGCGCCGCGGAAAGCCCATAGCGCTCATGCAATGTCGGCAATGCGCCCGCGTCCAGGAACTCGTCCGGAAGACCGATCTGGCGGAACCGACCCGAAAAGCCATGGCGCAGCAGAAGTGCCGCCACGGCCTCGCCAAGTCCGCCAATGACCGTATGGTTCTCGGCGACGATGACCGGTCGCCCCGGCTTCAAGGCTTCGGCCAGGATCGTCTCGCGATCGAGCGGCTTGATCGTGCTCACATGCAGCACGGCGACCCTTATGCCCTGCTGGGCCAACTGCTCGGCGGCTTCGAGGGCGCGCATCGTCATCAGGCCACTGGCGATGAGCAATATATCGGCGCCATCGACCAGAATCCGCGCTTTGCCGATCTCGAAGCGATAGCCATAACGATCCAGAACCAGGGGCACCTTGCCGCGCAGCAGGCGCATATAGACGGGCCCCTGGTGGTCGGCAATCGCGGGTACGGCCTGTTCGATCTCGAGCGCATCGCAGGGGTCGATGATGGTGAGGTTGGGAAGTCCGCGAAAGATCGCAAGATCCTCGGTCGCCTGATGGCTCGGCCCATATCCGGTGGTAAGGCCCGGGAGAGCGCAGACGATCTTGACGTTGAGATTCTCCTCGGCGATCGCCATGCAGATGAAGTCATAGGCCCGGCGCGAGGCGAAGACCGCGTAGGTGGTGGCGAAAGGCACAAAGCCCTCGCGCGCCATGCCGGCGGCAGCGCCCATCAGGAGTTGTTCGGCCATGCCCATCTGGTAAAAGCGATCGGGACAGGCCTGCGCGAAGATATGAAGATCGGTGTATTTGGCAAGATCGGCGCTCATGCCGACGATTTCCGGCCGGGCGAGTGCCGCTTCAACCAGGGAATGGCCGAAAGGCGCTGTCTTCACCGGCTGATCGTCGTCCGCAATCGACGCGATCATCGCCGATGTCTTGAGTCGCGCCGCGCCGCTGGCGGTTTGCGGACGCTTGTATTTGTCGCGCTTCATTGCGGCATCCCCGCATCAAGCACCGCCAGGGCCCTACTCCATTCTTCCGCTTCCACACGCAGGAAATGATTGCGCTCTCGCATTTCGAGGAAATCGATGCCCTTCCCCATCCTCGTGTCGCAGATGATGATGCGCGGCTTCCGCTCGCTCGAATCGCGCGCATGGTCGAAAGCGGCCGACAGGGCTTCGATGTCGTTCCCGTTAACCCTTTGCACATACCATCCAAAGGACAGGAACTTCTCCGCGAGCGGCTCGAAATTCAGGACGCTCTTCGAGGGTCCGTCCGCCTGCATGTTATTGACGTCGACGATGGCGATGAGATTGTCGAGGCCGAAACTCGCCGCCGACAGGGCGGCTTCCCAGGTCGAGCCTTCATTGAGCTCGCCATCGGACAGTAGATTGTAGACGACGCTTGCCGATCTCTTGCGCTTGAGCCCCAGGCACATGCCGACAGCAATGGAAAGCCCCTGGCCAAGGGAGCCGCCGGTGATCTCCATGCCGGGCGTATAGGCCGCCATGCCCGACATCGGCAGGCGGCTGTCATCCGATCCATAGGTCTCGATCTCATCTTCCGGCAGGATGCCGGCTTCGATGAGCGCCGCGTAAAGCGCGATGGCATAGTGTCCAATGGAGAGCAGGAAGCGGTCCCGGCCCTCCCATTCGGGCTCGCTCGGCCGAAATCTCAGCGCATGGAAATAGGATACCGCCAGAATATCGGCGACGCCCAAAGCCTGGGCGATATAGCCCTGGCCCTGCACTTTCGCCATCCGCAGGGCATAGCGGCGAATGTGATAGGCGCGCTGCGCCAGGCTGGTATTGGGGCGGCGCTCATGCATGTCAGAGAACCTTGTCGGTTTCGGGATCGATGAGGATCGATCGGTTCAGGTCGACGGCATAGTCGACGGCGCTGCCTTGAGCGCCCACATCATGGGCGCCAAGCTCGACGGTCACGGCGACCCCGCCCACATGCGAGGTGACAAAGGTGCGAGTCCCGGTCGGCTGGATCAGGTCGGCCTTGGCGCTCACCCGCGCAACGCCGGATGGCATTTTCCCGCCAATGGCCCGGCTGATATGTTGCGGTCTGATGCCGAGGATCACCTGGCGTTCGGCCTTGCCGGCAAGGGCTTCCGTTCGTCCCGGCGGAAGTGCCAGCGTCTCGCCTGTGGCCAGGGCAATGGCCGCACCATTGCCGCGCGCGACAAGCCTCGCCGGGATCAGGTTGATCGAGGGCGACCCCAGGAAGCCTGCCACGAAACCGGTGGCCGGCCGCTCGAAGAGATCAAGCGGCGCCCCCAGCTGCTCGATCCGGCCATCGCGCAACAGCACGATCTTGTCGGCGAGCGTCATCGCCTCCACCTGATCATGGGTGACATAGATCATGGTGGTGGCGATCTCGCGGTGCAGCCTCTTGATCTCACCCCTCATCTCGTCGCGCAATTTGGCGTCGAGATTGGAGAGCGGCTCGTCGAAGAGAAAAAGCTGCGCCTGACGCACGATGGCGCGGCCAATGGCGACGCGCTGACGCTGGCCGCCGGAGAGTTGGCGAGGATAGCGCTGTAACAGGGGGCCGATGCCAAGCATGGCCGCAGCTTCATCGACACGTCGCTTGATTTCGGGCTCGACGACCTTGCGGGCGCGAAGCCCGAAGGCGACATTGTCATAGACGGTGAGATAGGGATAAAGCGCGTAGTTCTGGAACACCATGGCGATGTTACGGTCGCGCGGTCGCATGTCGTTGACGATTTGCCCACCGATGGCGATCGTTCCGCCATCGAGTTGCTCCAATCCGGCAATGGTGCGCAGCAACGTGCTTTTGCCGCAGCCTGACGGTCCGACGAAAATGGCAAACTCCCCTTCGCCGACATGCAGATCGATGCCTTTGAGGGCATGCACCGCGCCGTAATATTTCTGCAGCCCCGCTATTCTGACATCCGCCACAGGCTTCTCCCTATCCCTTGACCGCGCCGAGCGAAATGCCGCGCACCAGATAGCGTTGCATGATCGTCACGGCGACGAAAATTGGCAGCGTGCCGAGCACAGACATGGCGGCGATCTTCGACCAGAAATTCGACTGGCCGCCGAAATAGTGGGTGAGCTGCACCGGGAAGGTGATCACCTCGGTGCGCGTGAGGATGAGCGCGAAGATGAAGTCGTTCCAGGCGAAGACGAAGGTGAACACCGCCGTCGCCATCAGCCCCGAGCGCGCCATTGGGAACACGACCTTCCACAAGGTCTGCCAGCGCGTGCAGCCATCGACGAGAGCGCTTTCCTCGAGTTCGAGCGGGATGTCGGCGATGTAGCCGCGCATCATCCAGATGACATAGGGAAGGTTGAATGCGGTATAGAGCAGGATGAGACCGAAATAGGTGTCGACCCAGCCGAAATGCACGTAGATGAGAAAAATCGGGAAGACGATCGCGATCGGCGGGATCATGCGCTGCGAGATGATCCACATGGCAAGATGCTCGCCGCCGGTGCGGAAGCGGGCGAGACTGTAGGCGCAGAAGGTCCCGAAAATCATCGCCAGGAGGGAGCTCACGCCTGCCACGATGAAGCTGTTGAGGATCGCCAGCACGTCACCATCCCTGAACAGCACCAGATAGCTGCCGAGCTGCAGCTGGCTTGGGTACCATACGGGCGGAACGTGATAGATCTCGTCCGCGGTCTTGAATGAGATCATGAAGAGCCAATAGACGGGGAAGAGGAATATGACCGTCACGGCCGAAGCGAGAACATAGCGCAGCAGCAATCTTCCGCCGCCGCGACGGCGGCTGTATCCGAAGCTCATCGGACCATCTCCATTCGCCGCAGGGCGATCGTCACGATGGCGGTGAGGATGACGATCACCAGGAAGGCGACGGCCGCCGTATAGCTGGTGTCGAACTGCACGAAGCCGATGACATAGGCATAGAGTGAAATGGTCTCGGTCATCGAGCCCGGGCCGCCTTCGGTGAGCGCCCAGATGATGTCGAAGATGCGGACGAGATCGAGGCCGCGGATCAGCACCGCCACCGCAATGACGGGCGTGATCGCCGGGATGACGATCTGGCGCAGCACGCGCCAGTAGGAGGCGCCATCGATTTCGGCCGCCTCGAGCTGTGACTGGTCGACATTCGACAGGGCTGCGAGCAGCAGCAGGAACATGAAAGGCGTCCACTGCCAGACTTCACAGACGACGATGGCAGGATAGACAAAGGATGGATTGACCGTCCACAGGATGTTGACGGGTTCGCCGGCGAAGAAGCTCAGGATCTGGCCAATCGGACCGAAGCGCACGTCGAACATGAGCCGCCATGTAGCGCCCGCGACGATCGGTGAAATGACCGTGGGGAGCACGAGCAGCGCCACGAAAATCTGCCGTCCCGGGAATCTTTCGAGGAACAATTGCGCCAGCAGGAAGCCGAAAACGAGCTCGAGCGGCAGCGCCACCATCGTGATCAGTGCCGTGTGCAGCAGCGACTCCCACAGGCGACTGTCCTTGAACAGCTGAACGTAGTTCAAGGCCCCGGCGAAGGAGGTATCGACCTCCGTCATCGTGATGTTCTGGAAGCTGACGACAAGCGAATAGACGAGTGGGAAGATGCCCACCAGCAGCAGGATGAGGATCGCCGGTGCGATCATCAGATATTTGAAGCCCCGGTCGGAGGCGACCGATATCCTTTGGGCCAGCGCAGGTCGGGTGTTCATGAACTCTTTTCTGACGAAAGGGGTGAAGGGCCATTGGGAAGGCCCTTCACCGCAAATCCGGGGAGATCAGGGATAGGCGCCGGGCTTCGCCGCCCATGCCTTGTAGACGGCCTTCTGCTTGTCGACGCCGACCTTTTGCGTGACTGCATCAAACTGCTCCGCCAGGCGGTCCAGGATGGCCTGCGCATCCTCGCCGGCCCAAAGGCTGCTGATCGCCTTCGTCATCGCCTCATCATATTTGTCCTGCTGCAGCAATGACAGGTCAAGGAGACCGGTTTCGCCGGCGCGCTTGATCGTGTCGAGATAGGCTCCCGCATCCGGCCACAGCTTCCTGTATTCCGCACTCTCGTAGTGCGATGTGCGGAACGGATCGCGCAGCGTATAGGGAAGCTGGACGCGCTCGAGGCTCGTCTGCTTGCTGTTCAGCCACTGGATGAACAGATAGGCGGCTTCCTTGTGCTTGCTGGCCGTGGAGACCGACAGGGCGAAGCCGACACCCAGCTCGTCGCGGCCCAACGGATTGAGCGCATAGCCGACCTTGCCGGCGATCTGCGATTTCGGCACCCAGGAGAGCGCCTCTTCGCCCGATCCATATCCCGCGGCCCAGCGGCCATAGGGCGGCCAGGAGATCGTCATGGCGGTCGTGCCTTGCAGGAAATTGGCCAGATTGTCGACGAAGTTCCATTGCTCGACGCCGGGCGGCATGAACTTGTTTTCCGCCACCATGCCCTCGAAGACCTTGAGGCCGACCGGGCTGTTGACGGTCGCCTTCATGGTTTCGGCATCGAAGAACTTGCCGCCCTCCATGCGGAAGCGCTCCTGGAACATGTATTGCGGATAAGGCGCGGTGCGGAAGAAGCCGGCGCCATAGGTCTTGGGCGCCAGCTTGTCGGTGATGAACTGGCCGATCTCGGCAAACTGCTTCCAGTCCTTGGGCGGGGCGAGGTCATAGCCGTGCTTGGCCTTGAACTCCTCCTTCATTTTCGGATCCGCGAATATGTCCTTCCGGTAGTAGAGGAGCATGACATCGCCATCGTCCGGGAAACCGTAGATCTTGCCATCAACGGTCATCTGGTTGTCGCGATAGGCGGGAGCGATGTCCTGCAATTCATCGCGATAGCCAAATTGATCGACCCAGGCGTCGAGGGGCTCGAGCGCCCCGGCGCGTACGAGATCCGGCATCCACGACGGAATGACGTTCAAGGCGTCATAGGCGCCGGCACCCGAACGGAAGTCCTGCATGATCTTGGTGAACATCTGATCGGTCGGAACTTCGACGACCTTCACCTTGATGCCGGTCAGCTTCTCCCATTTTGGCCCCGAGTAGTTCAGAGGGTCAAGCGATTGAAGACCCGCCTCCCAGACAATGCTGATCTCGGTGCCGGCATATTTCTTCGCCGCCTCGACTGCCGTTTCAGCAGCATTCTTGCCCTCCGCCCAGGCCGATCCCGGATATAAGGCCAGCAGCGATGTCGCGGCCAGGAATGATCTTCTCTTCATCTTCTCCTCCCATGTTTCTGCGTCAGGTCGGCCGCTGCCGCTGTTCCCCAGCCACAGCCTGCTCCGCGCAGATTCCCTTGAACTAGTGAATGAGCATGCCTCCATTGACGTCGATCACTGCGCCGGTCACGTAGGCCGAGAGATCGGATGCGAGGAACAGAAATATATTGGCCACATCGGATGCAGCACCCAACCGGTTCAGCGGTATGCCCTTGATGATCTCGGCCTTCATGGCGGGGGTGAGCTTGTCGCCGGTGATATCGGTCTCGATCAAGCCAGGCGTAACGCAGTTGACCCGGATCCCGTCTGGCCCCAGTTCGCGCGCCATTGCCTTGGCAAGGCCGAGCACGCCCGCTTTGGCGGCGGAATAATGCGGCCCCCCGAAGATGCCGCCGCCGCGCTGCGCCGATACCGAGGACATGCAGGCAATGGAGCCCTTACCGCGATTGCGCATATGGGGAATGACGGCTTGGCTCAGATAGAGGACGCCCCGCAGATTGACATCCATGATCCGGTCCCAGTTCTTGGGATCGATCTCCATCGTCCTGACCGGCTGGGTGATGCCGGCGTTGTTGATGAGGATATCGACGGTGCCGAGCTTCTCGATGACGCTGGCGACGGCGCTCCGGCATGCCTGGGCATCTGTCACATCGCACCGCAACCCCAGATGCCCGGACCCGAGTGTAGATGCAGCCTCGTGAGCTGCATTCAGGTCAATATCGAGAACGGCGACTTTGGCACCCTGCCCGGCAAAGGTCCGTGCGGTTGCCAGGCCGATGCCGCGTTTGCTGGCGGCCCCTGAAATAACGGCGATTTTTCCGTGCAGAAGCAAACGGGTCCTCCCAATTGGCGACGCTTTTTTGAGGAGGATGATGGGAATCCGACGTTTCGACAAACGCGACCTTTACAAGAATACATGAATCCAGTTCACTAATCGAATGCAGCTTACCCTTTTGCGCGCATTCGAAGCGGCCGCCCGTACCGGCTCTTTCCAGGAGGCGGCGGTGGAACTGCATCTGTCGCCGAGCGCCATCAGCCATGCCATCCGGAAGCTCGAGCAAAGCCTGGGCGCGGTATTGTTCGAACGCGAAGGCCGGAAGGCGCGCCTCAGCGTAGATGGCAAGGCGCTGATACGTCACATCGGGCCGGCCTTCGACGATATCCGGCGCGGCGTCAGTCTGGTCTCGACCCGCGGCCCCAAGGTATTGCGCGTCCATTCCGCGCCGAGCTTTGCCGCGCAGTGGCTGACCCCGCGCCTGCCGCAGTTCCTGGCGGCCCATCCCGACATCGAAATTCGTCTCTCTGCCGGCACGGACTATACGCGCTTCACCACCGACGAGTTCGACGTTGACATCGTCTATGGCCGGCAGGACCAGGAAGGTGTCGTCGTGCTGCCGCTCGGCGAAGAAGCCGTGACGCCGCTCTGCACACCCAAATTCGCCAGTCTGATCCTGAAGCCCGAGGACCTTCTGCGCCACGCCCTCATCGACAGCGACAACAAGCAGATCAGGTGGCCCGACTGGTTCGCCGCCAACGGCCTGTCGGCGCCGCCGCCACATGGCATGCGCTTCGATCGCAGCTTCCTGGCGATATCGGCGGCGGCCAGCGGGCTTGGAGTCGCGCTCGAATCGACCAGGCTTGCCGAAAGAGAGATCGCCGATGGTCGCCTTGTGCCGATCCTCTCCGGCAAATCGGTCGATGTCCGCTATGTCGGGCACTTTCTGGTCTTTCCGCGCATCGCGGTACGGCGGCAAACCTTGCAGATTTTCAGGCGATGGATCGTGAGCGAGCTCGGACTTCCGGTTTCGAGCTCGATTTGAGGCCGGCCCTTCCCTGTTCAAGAATCTTGCGCAGCGGCGACACACCGTTCGGGGTCTATATCTTCCTGCTCACACGCCGGTGGCAATCTCGGCAACGCGGTTGCGCTGATCGAAGTGCTCAGCCAGATCGTCGACGCGGTCGGCGAGAGGCTGACGGTCCTCGCCGACAGTGGTGTTCAACGTGACAGCATCGCGCGCGGCGATCATCCCACCACTTGATAATGCGATTGCTCGAAATTCTGCGCCACGATCGTGACAAACCGATCGGCGGTTACGACAAAGAAGGTCTTGCGCAGCCGCTCCTTGACGTCCCATGTGACGACTTCGCCTTGATGGCAGAACCAGCTGTCACCGGGCCCATAGGTGACGCTGTTGCCCGCTTCGTCCGTCAGCGTCACCTCACCAGCCAGAACGGTTGCATGCTCGTGGAAGGGATAGATGACCTTGAAACGGCCCTTCGTCACCTCATAGATTCCGCTCAGGATCTGCCCGTTTCCCGAAGAATAGAGATTCTTCCCATGCATGATCGGTGCACCGTCGAGCGTCACCGCCGACAGCCGCTCAGGCGGCCCCCAGACGTCGAGGCTGATGGGATCGGACTTGAGCTTGTAGGCGATCATCTGCATTTCCTCCGTGTCATGACTATTGCTTGAATCCCGAGGCGCGCGGCGGCCTCGCTGGCCGCGAGCGATCAGGATGCCCGCCGGGGCATGCAGGATCAACCGCGTTGCATTCGTAATTTCCGAAGCAGTGCTACGCAAAACCGTTCTTTCCGAAGGGCCGCGGCGCTTATACTTCTATTTAGCCGCCGGTCCTGCGAGCGACCGCGCATGCGCTGATGGGCGCTGCACTACGCGGCAATATCGATGTAGACCATGCCGGCCTCGATCTTCACCGGATAGACCTTGAGATTGACGCAGGCCGGGGCACCCTTGGCGGCGCCGGTGCGATAGTCGAAGCGGCCATTGTGTTTCGGGCACTCGATGATGTTGTCCATGACGAGGCCATCGGCCAGATGCACCTTCTCATGCGTGCACAGGCCGTCGGTCGCGTAGTATTTCCCGTCAGGCGAGTGATAGACCGCAAATGTCCGGCCGGCATGATCGAAACGCATGACGTCTTCCTCGGCGATGTCGCCAACGGCGCAGGCTTCAACCCACTCGCTCACCTGGCGCCCCCTTTTGCCAGCATGGCCCTGAACTTCTCGACCTCGCCGGGAAGTGCTGCGACGATCTGCGCCGCCTCGGGGAAAGCGCCGGTCTGGACGTCGCGGTGATACTCCCTGAAAGCCGCGATCCGCTCCTGCTGGAGCCTTTCGCGCTCGGCGGCGAAGTTGCGATAGACCTTGGCATGCTTCGGAACATGGCCCTTGTTCTCGCCCAGCACGTCGCAGGTGAAGAGATATTGCGCATCGCAGCCGGTTCCCGAACCCATCGAGATCATGAATAGCGGGGTTCGGCGCGAGATCTCGGCGGCGATATCGGGCGGTGTGACCTCGATCTCGACGCCGAAGGCGCCGGCATCCTCGTATTTCCGCACCATGTCCCAGATCATCATGGCGCTCTCGGCGGTCTTGCCGACGGCTTTGAACCCGCCGGTCCATGAGCATTTCGACGGGATCAGCCCGACATGCCCGATGACCGGGATGGCCTCGTCGGCCATCCGGCGGATCGTCGCGAATGATGTCGGGCAGTAGACCGCATCGGCGCCGGCCCGCATCATCTGGTAGCCCCAGCGCAGGAAGCCGTCCGGCGCGCCGTCATGATCATAGAGCGACAGGCCCGGTATGGCGAATACCGTCGGCGCCACTTCCCGGAAGCGCGGGCTTGTCAGGAATTCGGGCGGCACCGACAGGATATCTATTCCCGCCGCCTCGGCCGCGACGATTTCCTCCCAGTTGTCGACATGCAGCTTCGAATACTGGTACTTGCCTTTATTGGCGCGAATATCGGCGAGAGTCGGTTTCTTGCGCGGCATGGATGGTCAACCTTTCACGGCAATGGGAAGCGGCGGGGTCGGCCGCGCGGTCGCGGGCAGCTGGCGCCGCACGAAATGCTCGGGGTCCTTGCGCTGGCGCCACAGGGTCGGGATGATCTCCTTGTAGCAGGCCCAGAAGCCGTGATAGGGCGGCGGACAGTCCGGCAGGATTTCCTGATGCAGCTCCGGCAGCCGGTGATAGGGAACCATCGGGAACATGTGATGCTCGATATGGTAGTTCATGTTCCAGTAGACGAAGCGGCTGAAGGGATTGATATACATGGTGCGGCAGTTGAGCCGGTGATCGAGGACATCCTCGGCAAGCCCGATATGCTGCGTCAGGCCGGTCATGAGCATGTGCCAGGCGCCATACATGCTGGGCAGGCCGATCAGCATCGCCGGCAGGATCGACCCGAGATAGACGCAGGCCGCGAGGACAGCGAGATAGATCGCCGTCCACACGCGCGCCACGAAGAAGACGCGGGGGCGCTCCGGCTCCGGGATGAAGTCCTTCTCACCGTCGGTGAGACGGCCTGAGGCATAGCGCAGCATCGCCCACCAGGCCTGCGGCACCATGAGGATGCCGAAGATGTTGAGCACCGCCTTGGCGAGCTCCGGCGGGCGCATCAGGATGATCTCGGGATCGCGCCCGACGATGATCGTATCCGTGTGATGGCGCGAATGGCTCCAGCGCCAGATGGTCGGGTTGCGCACCGTCATGAAGCAGGCGATCTGATAGACGGCGTCGTTCTTCCACTGGGTCCTGAAGGCAGTGCCGTGGCCGCATTCATGCCAGCGCGAATCGCCCCCTGAGCCATAGAGCACGCCATAGACGATGAAGAACGGCACGCACCACCATGTGCCCCAGAACCAGGCGCCAAGCCCGCCGGTCAGGATCAAGGCACCGATCCAGATCAGCGTGTCGCGCGTCGCCGGACCGTCCGAGCGCTGCATCAGTTCCTTCATGCGCGGGCGCGGTATGTCGCTCTTGTACCAATCGGCATTGGCGAGCCCGATCTGCTTTGCCCGCTCGTTGAGCGGTCCCTCGAGGCTGTAATTGCGGGGAAAGGGTGCGCTTGCGGTTTCGAAGCTCATGTCTCTGCTCCTTCCATCACGCTGAGCAGGAGGGTCAGGTCCTGATCACGTGATCCGTCACTTCTTCGATCGTCGTGTCCTCCTTCCTGGCCTCGAACACCTTGGCGCCATGGCTCATCACCACGAAACGGTCGCAGACCATGAAGGCATGATAGAGATTGTGGGTGACGAGCACGCTGGACGTGCCCTCTTTCTTGAGATCCCGCACATAGCCGAGAAGATGCTCGGTCTCGCGCACCGAAAGTGCCGAGGTCGGCTCGTCCAGCAGCAGGATGTTGCGCTTGAAATGCACAGCCCGCGCGATCGCCACCGCCTGCTTCTGCCCGCCCGACAGGAAGCCCACTTCCTTCCGGGGATCGTCGATCCCCGAAATCTGGACGGCGCTTCCGAGTATGTCGATGGTGACTTCCTCCATCTTCCGGTGGTCCATGAAGCCGAAGCGGCCGGTGATCTCGCGGCCCATGAAGATATTGCGGGTGATCGACATGGAATCGACCAGCGCTATGTC
The DNA here is from genome assembly GCA_003576695.1 of Taklimakanibacter lacteus. GTDB lineage: Bacteria > Pseudomonadota > Alphaproteobacteria > Rhizobiales > Aestuariivirgaceae > Taklimakanibacter > Taklimakanibacter lacteus. The sequence continues at coordinate 249,070 of QOZQ01000001.1, read as the reverse complement.
CTGGTAGATGGTCTCGATGCCGGAGGCTTCCGACTCCGCCCGGGTCCGTATGTCCGTCTTCTTCCCGTTGATGAAGACCTCGCCCGAGGTCGGCGGATTGATGCCGGAGATCATCCGCACCAGCGTCGACTTGCCGGCGCCATTGTCCCCGAGCAGGCCCACCACCTCGTTCCGGCCGATATGGAAGTCCATGTTGTTGAGCGCCACGAATGACCCATAGCGCTTGACGATCTTGCGCGCCTCATAGAGAGGTGTCTCCTCGGGCCGTATGCCCTCTGTCGGCCTGTCCACCGGGATATGGGCCGGTTTCTGCGGATGGCGAAGCGCGTGACGGGGTTCTGACATCGGCTTCTCTCCTTACGCCTTGCTGCGCCGGATGGCGGTGTTGAGGACGACCGCGATCACGATCAGCGAGCCCACGAACATCTCGAAATAGAAGGCAGGCGCCCTGAGCAGAAGCAGCACGTCCTGGATGGTGAAGACCAGCGCCGTGCCGAGCACGATCCCGAGGATCGAGCCACGCCCGCCATTGAGCGCAAGCCCGCCGATCACGCAGGCCGCGATCGCCTGCAGCTCCATGCCGAGGCCGCCGCCGGGCTGGATCGAGCCGACGCGGGTCGCCGCGACCACACCGGAAAAGGCCGCCATGAAGCCTGCAATGGCGAAGGCGATGATCTTGGTGCGCGCCGGATCGATGCCGATGGCCACCGCCGCATTGCGGTTGCCGCCCACCGCATAGAAATGGTTGCCGAGCCTGTGGTGATGGAGAAGGAAATAGAAGGCGATCGCGAACAGGCTGAACCAGATGATCGAGGCATGGATGACGCCGATCTCGCCGCCGAAGATCGTCCTGAAGGGTTCGGTCGGCTTGAAGCGCAGCGCCGAGGCGCCGTGATAGAGCAAGGTCGCCCCTTTCCACAGCAGCATGCCGCCCAGCGTCGTGATGAAGGACGGAATGTTGAACCTGAGCGTGATCAGCGCGTGAAACACCCCGATGAGCGCGCCGATCGTCAATACGAGGGCCATGGCGATGAAGGGCGCCGCGGCACTTGCATGCTCTTCACTGATGTCGCCGAGAAGCTGGTTGCTGACCGTGGCGCAGACGATGGCGAGGAATGAATACTGGGCGCCGACGGAAAGGTCGTATTCACCGGCGATCATGAGAATCCCGACGCCCAGCGCCATGATGCCGAGCGGCGCGATCGACTTGAGAGTCACGGCGATATTCGCCGGCAGCAGGTAGCGGAACTCTCCGGGAAACATCAGGGCCCCGGCAATGCACAGGATCTGGGCAATGCAGAACATCACGGCGATGCCGCCTTCCGGACGGTCGCGGATCCAGTCCGCGACCTTGGCCGGGAACGTGCGCCCGGCACGCTCCGCGACGGCTCTGCGAATATGATCGGCTTGGCTGTTGGACATGCTTCCCCCTGCCGCGGCGTCGGGAGAAGACCGGCGGATCGGGACTCCGCCGGTCATCTCAGGCATTGACGAAGGCCGGCCTCAGCGGACCGGACCGGCGTATTTCTCGGCGAACTGATAGTTCGTCTTGTCGATGAGGCCCGTGCCGCCCGTATCCATCTCTGAAGGATAGAGCCCGTATTTGAGGTTGAGGGCCAATTGCGTCACCGCATAGTAGCCCTGGCTGTAGGGTTGCTGGTCGACGGTTGCGGTGAGCTCGCCATTCTTGATGTCTTCCAGTATGTCCTTCGAGACATCGAAGCCGCCGGCCGGTATCTTGAGACCGGCATCCTTGATGGCCTGCACGGCCTGGCTGGTCGGCGTCTGGCCGAGGCCGATGACCGCGGCCGTGTCGGGGTGGCCCAGCAGATACTGCGTCATCAGGTTGAGCGCCTGCGCATGGTCGTTGCCGACGCCGAGGATCTCGGAACTGGCGCCGATCTCGGCAAGCGCCTTCTGCACACCCGCGTGACGCTCGACGGCATAGGTGGCTTGCGCCGCCTCGACCGGCGTGAACACCATGTCGCCTTTCTTCAGCCCATGCTCGGCGATCATGCGCTTGCCGAGAACATAGCCGGCGGCGATGAAATTCTGGCCCATGAACGCCATGCGGCAGGTGGAGTCCGGCGCGCCATGGCGCGAATCGTCGATATTGAAGGTGACGACGGGGATGCCCTGCTTCATGGCGCCGCACAGAACGTCGATATAGGCGTTGTCGTCGGCGATATTGACGGCAATGCCGCTGACCTTGTTGGCGATGCCGGTCTCGAGAATGCCGAGCTGGTGCTTCTGGTCTTCTTCGCCGAACTGGATGTCGATATTGACGCCCTGCTGCTCGGCGGCGTCCTTGGCGCCGTTCACCACCGCCTCGAAGAACGCGTTTGACGACTGCGACCACGGCACGAAGAGGATGTTGATCTTCTTCCATTCCTCCTTGTGATCGGAATCGAAGGCCATGCCCACAGTCGGCACGGCGGCCATCACAAGGCCGGCGATTGCCGCAATTCCCAGTTTCCTCACTGACTGCATCGGGTTTCCTCCCATTGGCGACCGGTCGGTCTTCCGATTTTCCGGTGGTCGCATCCGGAACGATCGGGCTCGGATTGGCTTCACCAGCTCCTCTTGCCGAAGACGCGTTCGATGCCGGCGAAGAGATGGTCTTTCATCCGCTCTCCTGCGGAAGCTTCATTGCCGCTGGCGATGGCTTCGTAGATGGCGCGATGCTCGGCGGCCACGCGGCGCGACGTGGCATTGGGCTGCATCGCCTGCAGCTGCCGGCCGAGATTCAGGCCGAACAGGATATGCGGCATCAGGAAATTGAGCGTCATGACGAAATAACGGCTGTGCGCCGCTCGCGCGACCGCCATGTGGAACGCCATGTCGGTCTGGGCCACGGCATCGTCATGGGCGGGGCTCTTTTCCAGGGCTTCGACCGCCGCGAGGATCTCATCGAGCGCGCGCCGCTCCATGTGCCGGGCGGCCTGCGCGGCAGCGGCGCTTTCGATCACCATGCGGAAGCGCAGGCAGTCCTCGAGATCGGCCAGGGTCTCGGGCTTGCCATAGGCGGAAGCGCCGGCGGGCTTGCCGCACGTATAGGTGCCCGAGCCCCGGCGGGACTCGATCACCCCTTCATCCTTGAGCACCGCCAGGGCCTGGCGCAGCACCGGCCGTGAAATGCCGATCCGCTCCGCCAGCTCCGCTTCCGAGGGCAGCCGCACGCCCTGCGCATAGGCCGGCAAGGAGATCATTTCCCGGACCGCAGCCACCGCATGGGCGACGAGCGGGGTGTCCATTCTGGCCAAGCTCTCGATCATAGTTGTAAATAGTAGCAAGAATTAGTTTCTACGCAACTCCCAATTTCACTGGGTTTTTGGCTTCCCTCTGCGCAAAACTCCGGCCTTGGAAGGGGTTTTCCGACCAACCATAAGAACTGCTTTTATCTATTATGAGCAACATCTGGCGGGAGCGATCATGGAAGATCGTCGGCAAGGAGCCTCCGCGCACTCATTGAGGACTGGCAATTGCGGGCCAGACCATGAGATTGGAAAATTATAGGATGTGCAGAGCCCGACCTGGAAATGGATCGGCTCGGTTCCCTGGGAGTTCAGATGCAGTATCCAGGAAAAAAGAGAGGAGACGGGGAGTGAGTGAGCTGCTGAGGAAAATTCCCTGCTCCGGCCTGCTCGGCATCGCCAAGTCATTGATATTGCGAGTGCCGGATTCTCTTTGTGAAAATTCCCTGTAAATCCCTGTAATTCCCTGTATCCGGGCCGCCGGGACCGGCGGCCGCCCAAGGAATTTCAGCCTATATTTTCACGCGGTGAAAGTCGCGTCCGGCCGGATGCCCGGACCATCTACCGCGCTTTGTTCTTGTAATAGACGTCGAGGAACACCGCGAGCATCAGCACTGCGCCCTTGATGACCTGCTGCCAGTCGATGCCGACACCCATGATCGACATGCCGTTGTTCATGACGCCCATGATGAAGGCGCCGATCACAGCACCTATCACCTTGCCGACGCCGCCCGTCGTCGCCGCCCCGCCGATGAAGCAGGCGGCGATCACGTCGAGCTCGAAGCCCAGGCCCGCTTTGGGCGTCGCCACATTGAGGCGCGCCGCGAAGATGAGGCCGGCAAGGGCGGCCAGCGCCCCCATGATGACGAAGATGAGGAAAGTCAGCTTTTCGGTGTCGATGCCGGAGAGCTTGGTCGCCTTCTCATTGCCGCCCATCGCATAGATGCGCCGGCCCATCGTCGTATTGGTGGTGAGGAAGACGAACAGCGCGATCAGCGCGAACATCACGATCAGCACATTGGGCAGGCCCTTGTAGCGCGCCATCAGGAAGGAGAAGCCGATGAAGGCGATGGCGATCAGGATGTTGCGGCCATAGAAGATGATGTCCGGCTCCTCGGCCAGCCCATGCTCCTGCTGGTTGAGCCTTTCGCGGTAGTTGAAATAGATGATGACGGCAGTCACCAGCGCGCCGATCAGCAGGGCCAGCATGTTGAATGACGGGACGCCGAAGAGATCGGGGATGTAGCCCGAGCTCAGAAGCTGGAACTCGCGCGGGAACGGGCCGACCGAGGCGCCGCCCAACACGGTCAGCGCCAGGCCCTTGAAGATGAGCATGCCGGCCAGCGTCACGATGAAGGCCGGTATCTTGTGATAGGCGACGAAATAGCCCTGCAGGCCCCCGATGGCGGCGCCGACCACCAGGCAGGCGATGACCGACAGGAACGGGTCGAGCTTCCAGGTCACCATCATCACCGCCGCCACGGCGCCTATGAAGCCCGAGACCGAGCCGACCGAGAGATCGATATGGCCCGCCACGATGACCAGCAGCATGCCGAGCGCCATGATCACGATATAGCTGTTCTGCAGGATGATATTGGTCATGTTGACCGGCATGAACAGCGTGCCCGAGGTGGTGAACTGGAAGAACACCATGATCGCGAGCAGCGACAGCAGCAGTGCATAGTCGCGGATATGGGCCTTGATGAAGCGCAGCAGGTCGGGCTTGGCTTCGCTGTGTGCGGTGACTTCGCTCATCTCACTTTTCCCATGAATTCATGATGGCGCGCATGATCTTCTCTTGCGAGGCCTCTGGCGTCGGCATCTCGGCCACGACGCGGCCCTCGTTCATCACATAGAGACGGTCGGAGATGCCGAGCAGCTCCGGCATTTCCGACGAGATGACGATGACCGCCTTGCCCTGCTCGGCGAGGCCGTTGATGATGGCATAGATCTCGTATTTGGCGCCGACATCAATGCCGCGCGTCGGCTCGTCGAGGATGAGGATGTCGGGCCCGGCGAACAGCCATTTCGACAGCACCACCTTCTGCTGGTTGCCGCCCGACAGGTTGACCGTCGTCTGATAGACGCCGGAGCTCCTGATCGCCAGGTCGCGGCGGTATTTGTTGGCGACCTTGAGCTCCTGGAAATCGTCGATCACGCCGCGCCTGGCGACGCCGTCGAGATTGGCGAGCGTCACATTGTGCTTGATGTGGTCGATGAGGATGAGGCCATAGGTCTTGCGGTCCTCGGTCACATAGGCAAGCCCGGCCGCCATCGCCTTGGGGATGGTCGAGACATCCGCCTTCTTGCCGTGGATCAGGACCTCGCCCGAGATCTTCTGGCCATAGGCGCGCCCGAACAGCGACATGGCGAGCTCGGTGCGCCCGGATCCCATCAGCCCGGCAATGCCGACGACCTCACCCTTGCGGACGGTGAAGCTCACATTGCGGATGAGGTGCCGGTCGGCATGCAGCGGATGGAAGACATTCCAGTCCTTCACCTCGAGGATGGTCTCGCCGATCTTGGCATCACGCGGCGGATAGCGGTCGGTCAGCTCGCGCCCGACCATCGCCTTGATGATGCGGTCCTCGCTCACCTTGGCGGTCGAGGTGTCGAGCGTGTCGACCGTCTTGCCGTCGCGCAGGATGGTGATGCGGTCGGCGACCTTCATCACCTCGTTGAGCTTGTGGGTGATGAGGATCGAGGAGATGCCATGCGCCTTGAGCTCCTGCAGGAGCGCCAGCAGGGCGTTTGAATCGGTCTCGTTGAGGCTCGAGGTCGGCTCGTCGAGGATGAGCAGCTTCACCTTCTTGTTGAGCGCCTTGGCGATCTCGACCAGCTGCTGCTTGCCGGTGCCGAGATTGGTGATGAGCGTATTGGGGTGCTCCTTGAGGCCGACCTTCCTGAGAAGCTCGACCGAGCGGCGGAACGCCTCGAACCAGTTGATGATGCCGCGCCTGGCCGTCTCATGGCCGAGGAAGATGTTCTCGGCGATGGAAAGCAGCGGGATCAGCGCCAGCTCCTGGTGGATGATGATGATGCCGGCGGTCTCGCTGTCGGAGATGGTGCCGAACTTGCGTTCTGCGCCTTCGAACCTGATCTCGCCATCGTAACTGCCATGCGGATAGACGCCGGACAGGACCTTCATGAGGGTCGATTTGCCGGCGCCGTTCTCGCCGACCACGGCATGGATTTCGGCCGGCATGACCGCGAGATTGACGTCCGTCAGGGCTTTCACCCCCGGAAACGTCTTGGTGATGCCGCGCATTTCAAGAATGGGCTGCGTCAATTCCGCCCTCCCCGCCTGACCTGTCCGTTGTCCGGATCTTGATTGATTAGAACAATAAGCAAGGGGCTTCGCAAGCGCGAAGCCCCCCGATAGCGCAAACGTGTCAATTGTCGATCTGATCCTGGGTGTAGTAGCCGGAATCGACCAGCGACTTCTTGATGTCGTCCTTGCCGACCGAATAGGGGGTGAGCAGGTAGGACGGCACGACCTTGACCTCGTTATTGTAGGTCTTGGTGTCGTTGACCTCGGGCTCCTTGCTCTGCAGCACCGTATCGACCATCTTGGCCGTGACCTTGGCGAGCTCGCGCGTGTCCTTGAACACGGTCGAATACTGCTCGCCCGCCATCATGCCCTTGACCGAGGCAAGCTCGGCGTCCTGGCCGGTGACGATCGGCATTTCGGCGCCGGGGGCATAGCCCACACCCTTGAGCGAGGAGATGATGCCGCGTGAGAGGCCATCATAGGGGGCCAGCACGCCGTTCACCTTCTTGTCGGTGTAGTTGGCCGACAACAGATTGTCCATGCGGGCCTGGGCGACGGCGCCGTCCCAGCGCAGCGTGCCGACCTTGTCCATGCCCATCTGGCCCGACGGAACGGCGACTTCGCCGGAATCCATGAGCGGCTTCAGCACCGACATGGCGCCGTCATAGAAGTAGAAGGCATTGGTGTCGTCGGGCGATCCGCCGAACAGCTCTACGTTCCACGGCTTTACATCGGGGAAGCGCTCTTTCAGGCCCTCGACCAGCGATTTCGCCTGCAGCACGCCGACGCCGAAATTGTCGAAGGTGGTGTAATAGTCGACATCGCCCGTCTTGGTGATGAGACGGTCATAGGCGAAGACCTTGACGCCCGCTTCCTTGGCCTTCTTCAGGATGTCGGACAGCGTCGAGCCGTCGATCGCGGCGATGATCAGGACCTTGGCGCCCTTGGTCACCATGTTCTCGATCTGGGCCAGCTGGTTCGGGATATCGTCCTCGCCATACTGAAGATCGGCCTCGTAGCCGAGCGCGGTGAATTCCTTGACCATGCTTTCGCCGTCGGAAATCCAGCGGGTCGACGATTTGGTCGGCATCGAGATGCCGATGAGCCCCTTGCTTTCGGCGAAGGCGGGGCCCGCGGCGGCAAGCATCGCCAGGCCGGCAACGGAAGCGACAAGTTGTCTGCGATTCAGCATGAATTCCTCCCTGTTATGCTGCGGAGCGGATCGTCCGTTCCCGGCCGATCGGTCTCTCTGCCCTGTCCATTAGATTGAAACCCGTGGACGTTCAACGCCTATTTGTATTACAATTGGACTAACGGCTTATATGATCCTCGGACAATTGGCCAAGGCCCGGTTAGCTGGACGCGCAAACTTATCCGGGCGCAGAAAAGGAGAAGGCGCCGGCATGCCTGCCCGCGCCTTTCCGTGATTGTTCTTGCCTGTCGTGAATACCCTCTGCCCCCGTGGACCGAGGGTCAGGAAATCAGATGGCCGCTTCGACCATGATCTCGACATCGAGGCCGGGAGCCGCCAGCTTCGACTCGACCGTGGCACGGGCCGGCGTCTGGCCCGGCACCACCCAGGCGTCCCAGGCTTCGTTCATCTGCGACCAGGTCTTGATGTCGGTCAGCCAGATATTGGCCTTGACGACCTTGGTCTTGTCGCTGCCCGCCTCTTTCAGCGTCTCATCGATCTGCGCCAGAATATCCTGGGTCTGCTCCTTGACCGACTTGCCAACCGTCGTTTCGGCCACAAATCCCGACAGATAGACCATATTGCCGTGGATCACCGCTTCGCTCATGCGGTTGCCGGCGCCGATACGCTTCAAAGCCATGGAACATCTCCTGCTGTTATTCGAGTGCGGCCTTGGTGGCACGAAGGATGAGGTGAGGCAAGACATCAAATGCATAGGGCGCATTGAGACGTTCCAGCCAATGGTGATAGTCGCGCCCCCAGGGCCCGATATTGATCACTTTGTAGCCGGGCGACGGCGCCAAAGCGAAGCTCGCGCCCCAGATCGGCGTATTGGCCTCGGCGACGCTCAGGTCGCCCGATGTCTCGCCGAGGAAGCTCATATCGGAGATGCCGGGAAAATAGCCGATCCGCGACAGGCTCGTGCCCTTCTCGGCCGCCGCCTCGCCCAGCACCGCCATCAGGCGCTCGCCCAGCTGCGCATCCCCGAACGTTACCGCGGGATAGGGCAATGAGCCGAAGCCCAGTATGACCGCAGGCCCCGGCAGCCTGGTCGCGGCCCAGGCGAACTCGCTCGCCAGCCGCGCCCGGCTCGGGAAGTCGAGATCCTGCCGTTCCGCCAGCTCGCCATTGAGAAGGGCGAAGGCGCTGTCGAAATCGGGATCGGACTTGCGCGCCTGGGCGATGAGCTCGGCGAAGCTCAGGACCGGCACGCTCTCCTGCCGGAACGGCTGCGGCGGGCTGACGGCGCGGGCGCGTTCGCCGAGCCGTTCCATCGCCCGGTCCATGGCCTGGCGGGCCATGCCGGTAGCGAGGCTCAGCACTTCCGCCGGCGAGCGGCGATGCTGCAGCGTGTTCCAGTAGACGAAGACACGCGCCGGCGTCGTAACATTATAGCCGCTCTTCATGTCCTTCGCATAAAGCGCGCTGGGCGGTGCGGCGATCTCATGGCCGCTGGTCTCGGCGAGCTCGGGCGTACATTCGAATTCGGTGAGGAGCTCGGCGGCGAGATAATTGGCGTTGACGCCGGCAAAGGGATAGCAGGCATGCGCCTCGCGCCCGACGACCAGCGCCGTCAGCAGCAGCTTGCCGATCGAGCCCATGCTCACCGAACGGCCGAAGGAACCGTCGCCGTCATCGGCGATCGAATCGAGATTGATGACGAGGCTGATATCGAGATCGCTGTCGCGCGCGATCTTGGGCAGGAGCGCGGCCGCGGCGCGCATGCCGGCCGAGCGGTCCTCCTCATCGGGCGTCGCCAGCAGCAGGATATTGCCCTCACGATGCTCCTCGGCGGCAAAGGCCTCGAGCACGGCGATGGCGGCGGCGATCCCGGCCTTCATGTCGAGCAGCCCGCGGCCCGGCAGATAGTCGCCCGACAGGAGATCGGCCAGCGCCAGCGGATTCTCGGCCGTGCGCTTGAGCTTGTCGATGATCATCGGCAGCAGTGTTTCCGGATCGCAGGCAAAGGGAGCGAGCTCGGCATAGTCGTCGAACGGCACGGTGTCGAAATGCCCGGCAAGCACCACCGTCCTGCGGCCCTCGCCCTTCACCAGCGCCAGGAGATTGGCACGCGCCGTGCCGTCATCGAGCGGCTGCACCTTGAGATGCTCCGGATGCAGATGGAAATACCGGGCCTGCGCCAGCATGGTTTTGAGCAGGTGCGGAAAATCGCATTCGCCCTGCGTACCGGTGACGCTGCGCCACTCCGTCATCTGGATGGCCGCTGCGCGGGCGCGTGTCGCGAGACTCGGGCTCATTCAGCTTCTCCGAAGATGATGATCTCAGGCAAAGCGTCGGTCGTATTCGAGCACCGCATTGAGCAGCACTTGCGCGCCCGCCGCGCATTCCTCGAACGAGGTCGATTCCGCTTCATTGTGCGAAAGCCCGCCAAGGCAAGGCACGAAAATCATGGTCGTCGGCGCCACGCGCGCAATATAGGCGGCATCATGGCCCGCGCCCGAGGCCATGACGCGGGTCGAGAACCCGGCCTGCTCGGCGCCGTGGCGCACGCATTCGATGAGATCGGGCGCGAATCTGACCGCCGGCGACTTCCAGATCCGCTTTTCCTCGACCTCGAGCTTGAGCTCCTCGGCGATCTTGGGCAGCGCCGACTGATAGGCGGCCTCCATCTTGTCGAGCACGTTCTCGTCGGGATGGCGCAGATCGACGGTGAAGAACACTTCGCCCGGAACCACATTGCGGCTGTTGGGACGGTTTTCGATGAGGCCGACGCTCGCCACACCCGGCAAATGATCGAGCCCGACCTTGTTGATGGCCTCGATCATGCGGGCAGCACCCACCAATGCGTTCTTGCGCAGCAGCATGGGTGTGGCGCCGGTATGAGCTTCCTGGCCCCGCACCGTCACCTCATACCAGCGCATGCCCTGGACGCCGGTGACGACACCGACCATCTTGTGCTCGGCTTCGAGGATCGGTCCCTGCTCGATATGGAGCTCGAACATCGCCTGGAACTTGTGCGTGCCCACCGGCTCTGATCCCTTGTAGCCGATGCGGGTGAGCTCATCGCCGAGCGTGATCCCGTCGCGGTCGGCCCGGCTATAGGCGAAATCCTGCGTGAAGACGCCGGCATAGACGCCCGAGCACAGCATCGCCGGGGCGAAGCGCGATCCTTCCTCGTTCGTCCAGTTGACGATCATCACCGGCGCGTTGGTCTCATAGCCGAGATCGACCATGCTGCGCAGCGCCTCGAGCGCGCCGAGGACGCCCAATACGCCGTCGAACTTGCCGCCGGTCGGCTGCGTGTCGAGATGCGAGCCCATGGCGATGGGAGTGAGCTTGTTGTTGCGGCCCGGCCTCAGCGCGAACATGTTGCCGACGCTGTCGACCGAAACCATGCAGCCCAGGGCCTCGCATTGCGCCTTGAACCAGTCGCGCACTTTCTTGTCCTCGTCCGAGACGGTCAGCCGCCTGATGCCGCCTTTCGGCGTCGCGCCGAATTTCGCGGTTTCCATGAGCGCGTCCCACAGACGCTGCGGGTTGATGGCGAGATTGCTTTTGCTGGTCATGCTGTTACCCAAACGGCTAGTGCGGTGGATTATCAGGCGTCTTCGGCCTGTTCAGGAAGAAAGTCCAAGCCCCATAGCAGAACATCGCAAACGCAATGGCCGCCCACATGCTGTTGCCGTGATAGAGATCGAGGACGAACCAGACGGCGATGCCGGCCATGATGGCAAGGCGCAGCCATAATGGCCAGTGCAGCGGCTGGTCGAGCTTTCCTTTGCGTTCCGGCCTATCGTCCATCGATCTGCTTGCCCATGATCGCGATGGCTTTCTGGTAGACGGTCGCCGCGTTCCAGCCCTGGATGGCGCCGAAATTCGTCTGGCCCGGCTGATAGCCCTGGCCCCTCACCCAGCCATGGCCTTTGAGGAAATTGGCGGTCGAGGCCAGCGCATCGGCCTTGGAGTTCAGATTGATGCGCCCGTCACCATCGCCATCCGCGCCAAAGAGCCGGACATTCTTGGGCAGGAACTGGGTGTGCCCGACTTCGCCATGCATGGCGCCGCGCGCCGATGCCGAGAGCGTGCCCCGGTCGATAAGCGCCAGCGCCGCATAGAGCTGCTCGGTGAAATACTCGGTGCGGCGGCAGTCATAGGCGAGCGTCGCCACGGCCGAGAGCGTGTTCTGGTTGCCGGTGACATTGCCGAAGCCGGTCTCCATGCCCCAGATGGCAAGCAGCGGGCCGGGCGGCACGCCATAGCGCTTCTCGATGGAGGCAAAGAGCGCGGCATTGGATTTCTTGAGCGCACGGCCGCGCGACACGATGGCGGGCGCCCCGCGCTTGGCCATGAAGGCCGAGAGCGACAGCTTGAAGCTGTGCTGGCCGCGGTCGGCGCGGATGGTGGCGGTGGAATAACTCGTGTTCATGAGGGCGGCAAGCGCCTTGGGCTTGATGCCTTTCTGCTTGGCTTCGGCGCTGAACGATCGCTTCCAGTTCTCGAAATTCGAGCCTGTGCTGCTGCATCTCGCGGCCTGCGCCACGCTTGCGCTTACGGCCAGCGCTGCCGCGCCGGCCACGATCGCCACCCACTTGCCGAGCCTCATGCCGTCCTCCGCCTTTCACCACTGTTTCGGGGACGCCGACATTGCCATCAAGCCGCGCCTTTGTCACCGTCGCGATGGATTGCGCCCAGGGGCTTGCCGTGGCATGGCAATCGGATGCCGGATCACATAGAAAGTCTGTTTCCGACCCTCATCTTTCGCGCCACCCTTGCGGGCTCGGGCCGGCTCAACCATGAGCTCGAGCAGGCTGCCTTCGCGCTGGCCGAGACCGACCTCGCCGGGCGGCGCTGGTGCGCGAAGCACGGCTATGCCGGCTATACGTCCTATGGCTCGCTGGCCGACCTGCCCGACCGCAGCCCGCCCTTTGCGCGCCTCAGGCGCCTGATCGAGCGGCACGCGGCCCGTTTCGCGAAGGATCTCCATTGGGACCTGCGCGGCGGCAGGCCATTGTGCGATTCGATGTGGGTGAACATCCTCCCGGAAGGCGGCTCGCACAGCTCGCATCTCCACACCAATGCGGTGCTGAGCGGCACCTATTACGTGAAAACGCCGGAAGGTGCGGGTCCCATCGTCTTCGAGGATCCGCGCCACGCCATGATGATGGCGGCGCCGCCGCGCAAGGCCTCGGCGCCGCGGCCCTTGCGCACCTATGTCAGCGCCGAGCCCGCCCCCGGCGCCCTGATCCTGTGGGAAAGCTGGCTTCGCCACGAGGTTCCGCTCAACCGGGCGGAGGGCGAGCGCATCAGCGTGAGCTTTAATCTTGTGATCGGCTGAGCCCTTCGCATCGGGCGGAAACCGTGTAAGCTTGCTTCATGCGCGCCCTTGTCCTGCTGATCTGTGTGATGACCGCAATCACCTCGCCCGGTCTGGCGGAAGCGGCTGGAAAATCGAAACGGCAGCCGGATATGAGTGCCGGACCGGCCATGCGCTTCGTTATAGTCCGCAGTCATGTGAACGGGTGTGAACCGAACTGCCCGCAATGGATTTCTGCGGAAGGCGTGATAACCGCGCAAACTCCTTCCTTGCTCAGGAAGGCGCTCAAGCAGGCCGGAGGAAGCCAGCTGCCCATTCTTATGACATCTCCCGGCGGCGATGTCGAAGCAGCCCTCGCTCTGGGCGAGATCATCCGCACTCGCAAGCTCGATGTCGGCGTAGGCTGGACATTTTTTGCCGGCTGTTGGCCCGGCGACCGGACTTGCAATGTGACAGCCCGGCAAAAGGGGCGATATTACGGCACTCCTTTCGCTTGGCGTGCTTATTGCCTTGCCGCCTGCCTCCTTGCCATCACCGGAGGACGCAAGCGGTTGGCGGCCGGTGCTTCTCTGGGAACCACCGAATTCAGCACGCCCATGACCGACCAGCGCATTACCTATCAGGAACGCTACCGCATCGTGAAAGGCAAGAAGAAGGTACTCAGCCGAAAGGTCATCAAGCGCGAGACGCTCAGGAGCTATACTACATCGAAACTCGACAAAGCCTCCTGGAAGAAGCTGCGCGCCTATGCCGGAAAGATGGGCGTCGGCAATGGCTATCTGGCGCTCTTCACCAAGGCACGACCGGGATCTGTCTATTTCGTATCCGGCGAAGAGGCGTTGTTCACGGGCCTCATCACCAGTCTCGACAGCGCGCGCAGCCTGGTTGCAAATCAGCTGTGCAAAATGACGCCTGCCGCCAAAAACTGCGTCAGGCACGTTGGCGCGGAGAAGTCCTGACCGGTCTTTACGGCCCAGGCCCTGTTCATCACTTCATCACTGCTGCCATTGCCTGTTGTGCACCCTGAGCTCGCCAAAGAACGCGCTCCAGGCAGCCCGGCTCGCCTCACACTTGATCGAGTGCGAAGCCTCCCAATCAGACTTCCGTATTGCGCAGCGGCAGGCGACAGCGGGGTGATTCTTGTCGCCTGGCCTTGTGACGAACAGTGTCAACACGACTTTACAGGTCTATCGTCTACGGCGTCACCGCCCCTGCCCGCTTCACTGCACGCGGCTTGTTGATCTCGCGCCAGGTCGAGTTGGCGACATGGACGGCCGGATAGGGATCGCGGCGCACGAAATCGCCGTCGCCCGCCTTGGCCCTGAGATCGCCGTCCTTCCAGGCGATGCGCCCGCGCGACAGCACGCTGACCGGCAGGCCGGTCACCTGATAGCCCTCGAAGACATTGTAATCGATACGGCTCACTTGCGTCTTGGCCGAGATCGTCTTGGTCTTGTTCGGATCCCACAGGACGAGATCGGCATCCGAGCCGACATCGACGCGGCCCTTCTTCGGATACATGTTGAGGATGCGCGCGATATTGGCGGAGGTGACGGCGACGAACTCCTCCTTGGTGAGGCGCCCCGAATTGACGCCGGCCGTCCACAGCACCGGCATGCGGTCCTCGAGGCCGCCCGTGCCGTTGGGGATCCGGGTGAAGTCCTTCGCGCCCATGCGCTTCTGCTCGGTGGTGAAGGAGCAGTGATCGGTCGCCACCACCTGCAGCGAGCCTGACTGCAGCCCGGCCCACAGCGACTCCTGGTGCTTCTTCGGCCTGAACGGGGGCGACATCACCCGCCTTGCCGCATAGTCCCAGTCCTTGTTGCGGTACTCGTCCTCATCGAGGGTCAGATGCTGGATGAGCGGCTCGCCATAGACGCGTTTTCCCGCTTCGCGCGCCCGCTTGATCGCCTCATGCGCGTCGCGGCAGGAAGTGTGGACGACATAGAGCGGGCAGCCCGCCATGTCGGCGATCATGATGGCGCGGTTGGTGGCCTCGCCCTCGACCTCGGGCGGGCGCGAATAGGCGTGGCCTTCGGGACCGGTGATGCCTTGCGCCAGGAGATCGGCCTGCATGCGGAAGACGACGTCGCCATTCTCGGCATGGACGAGCGGCATGGCGCCGAGCCCGGCGCAGCGCGAGAAGGAGTGATAGAGCTCATCGTCATTGACCATGAGCGCGCCCTTATAGGCCATGAAATGCTTGAAGGTGTTGATGCCATAGGTCTTCACCACCGTTTCCATCTCGTCGAAGACCTGCTTGTCCCACCAGGTCACCGCCATATGGAAGGAATAGTCGGAGGCCGCCTTCTCGGCCTTGCGCCGCCAGTCCTGATAGGCGGCGAGCATCGACTGCTTGGGGGCCGGAATGCAGAAATCGACGATCATGGTGGTGCCGCCGGAAAGAGCGGCCTTGGTGCCCCATTCGAAATCGTCCGCCGACACGGTGCCCATGAACATGAGCTCCATGTGGGTATGGGGGTCGATGCCGCCCGGCATCACATAGAGGCCGCCCGCATCGATGACCTCTGCCTTGCCCGGCGCCTCGAGCTTCTCGCCCACCGCGACGATGCGGCCTTCATCGATGAGCACATCGGCGCGCCGCGAATGATCATGATTCACGACAGTGCCGCCGCGGATGAGAATGGACATGACACAACTCCCTATCTCGAAACTTTACCCTCCCCCTTGCGGGGAGGGTGGCGCGTAGCGCCGGGTGGGGGTCGGGTGGTCTCTCCGCGTGCTGCCAAAGAAACACGGAAAGACCGCCAGACCCCCACCCCTAACCCCTCCCCACAAGGGGGAGGGGAATGCGTATGCCTACATCTTCTTCATTTCATCGGTGACCGCCGGCGACCACGCACCTTCCGGCTTCTTGGTGATGACCGGATCCGAACCGCCCTTCATCAGCGTGTCGACCGTGCGGTCGGCGGCGGCGACATCGAGCGTCCCGTCCGAGCCTTCGGTGAGCTTGTTGATCTCCTGCATCATCGTCTTCTGGTGGCCCTCTGTCTGCGCGCCCGTGGCATCATTCTCCAGCACGATTTTGGCCGCATCATCCGGATGCTCGCGGGCCCAATCCCAGCCCTTCATCGACGCCTTGACGAATTTCGCCATGGTGGTCACGAAGGCCGGATCCTTGAGCTTGTCCTCGAGCACATAGAGACCGTCCTCGAGCGTCGCCACACCCTGGTCCTCGTATTTGAACACGACCAGGTCTTCCGGCTTCACGCCCGCTTCGATGATCTGCCAATATTCATTGTAGGTCATCGTCGAGATGCAGTCGGCCTGCTTCTGCAGGAGCGGATCGACATTGAAGCCCTGCTTCAGCACATTGACGCCGTCGGCCCCGCCGGTGGTCGGGATATTGAGCTGGCTCATCCACGACAGGAAGGGATATTCATTGCCGAAGAACCACACGCCGAGCGTCCTGCCCTTGAAGTCTTCCGGCTTGGTGATGCCGGTCTCCTTGCGGCAGGTGAGCATCATGCCGGAGCGCTTGAAGGGCTGCGCGATATTGACCAGCGGCACGCCCTTCTCGCGCGAGGCGAGAGCCGACGGCATCCAGTCGATGATCACATCGGCGCCGCCACCGGCGATGACCTGCGGCGGCGCGATGTCGGGTCCGCCCGGCTTGATCGTGACCTCGAGCCCGGCATCCTTGTAGAAGCCCTGCTTCTGAGCCACGTAATAGCCGGCAAATTGTGCCTGGGTCACCCATTTGAGCTGCAGCGTCACCCCCTTTGTCGGGGCGGGCGCGAGGTAAAAATAAGCGATGGCCGCGACCGCCGCCAAGGCCACGATTGCCACCGCGGCCGTCAGAAATTTCTTCATGCGAACGTCTCCTCTTCTCCCTGTTTGCCTACGGGTCTTTGCGCGACCGGTAGGACGGATGCCAGAAGGTCACTACGCGTTCGATCAGCGCAATGATCCCGTAAAAGGCCGAACCGGCGATGGCTGCGACGGCGATTTCGGCCCAAACCATGTCGAGGCCAAGCCGGCCGACCTCGGTCGAGATGCGAAAGCCCATGCCGACAATGGGGGTTCCGAAGAATTCCGCTACGATGGCCCCGATCAGGGCGAGTGTCGAGTTGATCTTGAGCGCGTTGAAGATGAACGGCATCGCCGCCGGGAGCCTGAGCTTGACGAGCGTGTCGAACCAGGAGGCGCCATAGGAGCGCATCAGGTCGCGTTCGAGATGACCCGCCGCCTGCAGCCCGGCCACTGTATTGACCAGCATCGGAAAGAAGGTCATGACGACGACGACGGCCACTTTGGAGTGCCAGTCGAAGCCGAACCACATGACCATGATCGGCGCCACGCCGACGATCGGCAGCGCCGCGAAGAGATTGCCGAGCGGCAGGAGCCCGCGCCTGAGGAAGCCCCAGGCGTCACACAGGACCGCCACCAGGAAGCCGGCGAGCGAGCCCAGCGCCCAGCCGGGCAGCACCGCGCGCAGGAAGGTCTGCACGAAATCGGCCGCGAGCGTCGGCAGCGAGGTGATGAGCTTGCTCCAGATGTCGGAGGGCGCCGGCAGCAGCACCAGCGGGATGCCGAAGCCTTTCACGGCGAGCTGCCACAGCAGCAGAAGGGTCAGGCCGAAGATCGCGGGCACGGCGAGGTTGCGCAGCCTGGTGGTCAGTGGCGAGGACGTCCGGATTCCCGACAAGGCGTCATTGCCGATCCACACAAGAGCCCAAAGCACCAGCACCCCGATCCAGAAGAGAATGCCGGGCCTCGCCGTCACCAGATGCGCCATCAGCCACAGCAGCAGACCCGATAGGGCGAGCAAGCCGATGGCGGCAAACCGCTTGTGGCGCAAGGCGGCGATCATGGTTTCGCCCCCATGGCGCGCGCCACTTGCCGCTCGATGAAGCCGACCAGCCAGACAAGGCCCGACGACATCACCGCCGCGGCGACGAGCGCCGCCCAGATCTGCTGGGTCTGGCCGTAATAGGAGCCATTGAGCAGGCGCGCCCCGATGCCGGCCTGGGCTCCGGTCGGCAGCTCGCCGACAATGGCGCCGACCAGCGCGATGGCGATCGCCACTTTGAGCGAGGTGAACAGAAAAGGCACCGAAGCCGGCCAGCGCAGCTTCCACAGCACCTGCGATGCATCCGCATTATAGGTGCGCATGAGGTCGAGCTGCATCGGATCGGGCGAGGTCAGCCCCTTCACCATGCCGATGGTGACCGGGAAGAAGCACAGATACATCGAGATCAGCGATTTCGGCACGAGGCCGGTGAGCCCGATCGAGCCCAGCACCACGATGATCATCGGCGCGATGGCGAGGATGGGAATGGTCTGCGACGCGATGATCCACGGCATCAGGCTGCGGTTCAGCGCCTTCACATGGACGATCGCGATGGCAAGCGCGACGCCGAGGATGGTGCCCAGCATGAAGCCGAGCAAGGTCGAGGACAGCGTCACCCAGCAATGATAGAGGAGCGACCGCGGCCGCCATGGCGCCACCGTGAAGACGGTGTTCCATAATTCGGCCATGACCTGATGCGGCGCCGGCAGCACCGGGCGCGGCAGCGACCATGAGATCGACAGCGTATTGGCAAGCCCGCCGCCGGCCTGATCGATCAGCGGCTGGCTCAGCACGGCATTCATCGGGATCGCCGCCACATACCAGACCACCAGGACGATAAGCACGATGATGGCAACCGGCAGTGCCGAGCCGGCGAAGAGGGCACCGGTGAAGGACGGGCGCGTCACGGTGGCGGCGAGGATCATACGACCCTCCGGTCATTCTTTTTCCCCTCCCCCTTGTGGGGAGGGGTTGGGGGTGGGGGTCGGGTGGTCTCACAAAGCTGATTCCCACTGCGCTGCTGATGCAGCTCATGCGTCAAGGAGACTGCAAGCCCCCCACCCCTAAAGGGGGAGGGGAATCCACCCCGCTCAATCCTCATAGGAGTGCCCTTGCCTCAGACCCTCGCGCACCCGATGCGCCACTTTCAGGAATTCCGGCGTCTCGCGGATATCGAGCGTGCGGTCCTTGGGGAAATTCGTCTCGATGACGTCGATGATCCGTCCCGGGCGCGGCGACATGACCACGATGCGGTTCGACAGGAACACCGCTTCCGGGATCGAATGGGTGACGAACACCACCGTCTTCCTTGTCCGCGCCCAGAGTTCGAGCAGCTGCTGGTTGAGCTTGTCGCGCACGATCTCGTCGAGCGCGCCGAAGGGCTCGTCCATCAGCATGAGCTTGGGATCGAAGGCGAGGGCGCGCGCGATCGAGACGCGCTGCTGCATGCCGCCCGACAGCTGCCAGGGAAACTTTTTCTCGAAGCCCCTGAGATTGACGAGATCGAGATTGCGCGCGATGCGCTCGGCCCGCTCGGTGGCGCCGAAGCCCATGATTTCGAGCGGCAGCGCCACATTGCGCTCGATCGTGCGCCAGGGATAGAGCGCCGGCGCCTGGAACACATAGCCATAGGCGCGCTGGCGCCGCGCCTCTTCCGGCGTCATGCCATTGACGGTTATGGCGCCTTCACTCGCCTGTTCGAGATCGGCGATCACCCTGAGCAAGGTGGTCTTGCCGCAGCCCGACGGCCCGATGAAGGACACGAAATCCCCGTCATGGACGGTGAGATTGACTTTCGACAGGGCATAGACCGGCCCATCGGCCGTCTCGAATGTCAGACTGAGCTCGCGCGCCTCGATAACGGACGCCGCCGCCATTCAACCTCCCCTAGATCACGATCGCTTCAGGCCGGGCGGCCTGAAGCGATAAACGTGATCGTTACCTATATTTGGCGCGCGATCGGACGGAAAACCGGTATCCACTTTTCCTGATCGCGCCCCTTTTTCTTTAAGACTCGTTGGAAAGGATGCTAAACGCTATTGACCATTTGATCAAGAATTAACACCATGGGTCATGGCGCAACCAAAGCCCAAACCGAAGCTTGCGGGCAAAACCCGCATCCAGGCGATCAACGAGGACATCATCCTTGCGGCGGCGCTCGAGGTCTTTTCGGCCTTTGGCTACCGCGGCTCGACCGTCGACCAGATCGCCGACCGCGCCGGCATGTCGAAGCCCAATCTGCTCTATTATTTCCGCCGCAAGGACGACATCTATCGCGCCGTCCTCGAAAAGACCCTGGCCGACTGGCTGGTGCCCCTGAAGAGCCTTGATCCCACAGGCGAGCCTTTGTCCGAGATCGCCCGCTATATCCGCGCCAAGATGGCCATGTCGCGCGACAACCCCAAGGCCTCGCGGCTGTTCGCCAATGAGATGCTGCATGGCGCACCCGCCATCGGCGACTTCCTCTCGGGCCCCATGAAGCTGCTGGTGGACGAGACGGCGCGCACCATCAAGGGCTGGATCGCCAGGGGGCAGATCGCCGCCATCGACCCCTATCACCTCATTTTCACCATCTGGGCGATGACCCAGCATTATGCCGATTTCGATATCCAGATCCGCGCCGTGCTCGGCCGCAACAGCAATCACTTCGCCGACGCCGAGACGACCATCATCCGCCTCATCCAGGATGGGCTCAGGCCGCGGCCTTGATCGCGAACCGGCAGGCCACGCGGCCGTCGAACTCCACCACCGGGACCTTGGCGATATCGATGCCGTGCAGGCAGCGTATATTGACATAGGCCAGGCGCTCAAGCCTCTCGGCCGTGTCCTCGGCGAAGGGATGCATGCCGCAGGTGCGGCAGAAGCGGTGCGCGATCGCATGCTTGTTGAAGGTGTATTTCTGCAGGTCGGTTTCCGGCGACAGGAGACTGAGATCATTGCGCGGCACGGCGATGAGCAGCGCGCCCTTGCGCGAGCAGATCGAGCAGTTGCAGGCAATGGCGCCGGCGGCGACATCGCCCTTGACCTCGAAGGTGACCTTGCCGCAGTGACAGCTTCCCTTGTAGCGCATTGTCCCCTCCCGCAGGTTAAGCCGTCGGATTCAGACTAGCATGGATGATTCTCTTCGGCGACGACAAATCGGAGGCTCTTGCCTTCGCGGAGCACGAGAGCATGACGCGGAGTCGACGTCACGCTCTAGCTTTTTGTTTGCGCATGATCTTTTCGGAAAGCCGGCGCCCGGCTGAGAAGCATGCCGATCGTGAATTGCCGCATGATGCCGTCACCTCGCGAAGACCTGCTTTGTATGGCGGGTTTCCGCGATCCGTGCCGGCGTCAGCGGAATTGCGCCACCCGCTTGGCGCTGTCGGGATCGAGAAAGCCCTTCACGGTCGCCTGGGTTTCTTGCGCCATTGCGGCATCGAGCCCTGCCCCGGTCCGTCGTGCCAGGATATGCCTCAGATCGCGCACCCGTTCGCGCGGCAAGGCGGCGATGCGGCGGGCCAGGTCTCGTGCGCTCGGCAACAGCTGCTCGTCAGGGACGACATCGCGGATCAGACCCCAGCATTTCGCCTGGGTTGCGTCGAATTTATCGCCCAGCATGATCATCTCGCGCGCCCGTTGCAGGCCGACGAGGCGCGGCAGGATGTCGGTGACGCCGCCGGTGACGAAGACGCCGAGCGCGATCTCGGGAAAGAAGAAACGCGTGCCTTCCGCGGCGATGGCGAAATCGCAATTGATGACCCATTCGAGCCCGCCGCCGCAGGCCCAGCCGCGGATCGCGCCGATGACCGGCCGGTCGCCGAACATCATGCTGCGGGTCACATCCTGGATGCGCTCGATATAGGCGGTGGTCTCCGCTTCGTTCCCGGCCTGTGAACTGAATTCCTTGAGATCATCGCCGGCGCAGAAGGCGCGGCCCTCGCCCGTGAGCACGATCGCCCCCACTCTGGCATCCTCATTGGCGGCATCGAGCGCGGCAATGAGATCCTCCAGCAGCTCCGGCACGATCGCATTGAGCCGGTGCGGCCGGTTGAGCGAGATCTGCTGCACGCCGTCGCCGAGATACTCGCTGAGTACCGTTCTGGTCATGGCCTGTCTCTCCTGATCACCCGGCGGGTCTTGCCTTCATTGCGGGGCAAGGTGTTGAAGGGAACGAGCATCACCCGCGCCGATACGCCGATATCGCGCTTGATGCGCTGCTCGATCGTGCCGGCTTGCCCCTCTTCCGGCGCCGCTCCCGCCGCGAGTTCGGCCTCGACCGGCAGCACCGCATAGGGCGACGGGCCATCGAGCACGATGCGATATTCACCCGACAGGCCCGAGAACTGGTTGATGACGGCGGCAACCTGGGTCGGAAAGGCGTTGATGCCGCGCACCACCACCATATCGTCGCTGCGCCCGACCACGCGCAGGCGCGGCGCGGTGCGCCCGCATCTGGCCTTTCCCGTGCCGGTGATCACGATGATGTCGCCGGTGCGGAAGCGCACCAGCGGCTGGCACTGGCGGGAGAGATGGGTGAGCACCAGTTCGCCGCGCGAGCCTTCCTGCCAGGGCAGCACCGCGCCATTGGCGGGATCGATCAGCTCGGGATGGAGAATGTCGAGCGCCACGAAATGCAGGTCGTCGTCAATCTCGCTCTGGCCGGCAAAGGTGGTGAGCACGTCGGTCACGCCGTAATTGGCATTGCGCACCTTGAAGCCCCAGACGGCTTCGAGGCGGTGGCGGAATTCCGGATCATCGAGCCCGCTCTCGCCGCCGAACAGCCCGAGCTTGAGGCCGAGATCGCGGGGCTTGAGGCCTGGATAGTGTTCGGCGATGACCTGCCCCAGAACCGCCGGGTAGGACGGCGTGCAGGAGATCGCCGTGATGCCGAGCTCGCGGATGGTGCGGATGAGAAGCTGCGTCTCGCCGACGCCGAAGGGCACCACCGTGGCGCCGGTGGCCTCGAGCGTCGCGTGATCGGTATAGCCGCCCATCCACAGGCGGTAATTGAGGCAATGGACGACGCGATGGCCGGGCCTGAGGCCGGAAGCCGTTTGCGCGCGGGCGCCGACCAGGGCTGTCTCCTCGGCATCGCGCCGCGACAGAGCAAGATTCATCGCCGTCCCGGTCGTGCCCGAGGTCCGGTGCACCCGGGCGATCTCGTTCTCATCGGCCGCCAGATAATCGCCAAAGGGCGAATGGTCGCGCTGGCTTGCCCGCAGCATTTCCTTGTCGATGAGCGGCAGGTCGGCGAGCCCTGCGAGGCTCCGGGGCGGACGCGTGCTGCCCCAGGCGCGCCGATGCAGCGGCGAGCTGCGGGCGACATAATCGCGCTGGCTCTCCCACAGGCGCTGCCGATGGGCGGCGAGCTCCTGGAGATCGGCGAAATCCGCCCGCTCGACCAGCATGGCGCTTTTCTCCATAAAATGACTATGATGTCATTTTCATATCCAGCAAATCATGTCAATATGTCCGGAAGGATGAACAAGCCTCGGACCATAGCGATTGCCTCCTCCGACGAGCTGGATTTCGCCCAGGCGCTGCTGGCATCGGCGGAGGATCAGGCTTTGCGCAAGGTCGAGCGCACCCGCTCGCGCCTCCTCGCCAGCATCGCCGCGGCGCTGATGGCCGGCACCGAACGGGGCGAGCTCAAGGTGGCGGATGTCACGCAGGGCGCGGGTCTCGCCCATGGCACCTTCTATCGCTACTTCACCGATATGCGAGGCGCGGTCGAAACGCTGATCGAGGAGTTCTCGGGCTTCGTGCAGAGGAGCATCGCCGGCGCGCGCGACGGCGAGACGGGCTCGCGCGAGCGGGTCCTGGGGGCGACCCGGCTTTATACCCGCCTCTTCCGGCGCAATGCCGGCCTGATGCGCTGCCTCATCGGCCTCAATGGCGAGACGACGTCTTTCGCAAGGTCCTATCAGCGGCTCAACCGCGACTGGTATGGCCGCGTCGCGGCGGCGATCGCCAAACGCCGGGGCGCCGCGCCATCGCGCGATGCCTTCCTGCCCATGGCCTATGCGCTGGGCGGCATGATCGATGAATTCCTGACCCAGATCTATTTGCGCAAGGACCCGGCCCTGGCCCATCTTGCCAATGACGAGGATGCCATTGCCGAATTGCTCACCGAGCTGTGGTGTTCCGGAGCCTATGGCCGGCAGGGTTCAAAATGAAAACCGCTTGCCGACCGCGAGCGGCACCAGCGTCTTGTCGCCGAACTCATTGGCGAGTGCCGTGACGGCGCGCCAGCCGGTGCAGTGGCCGGCGGCGATCACTTTGAGGCCGAATTCCCGCATCGCCGCCACCGTGTCGGCAATGATCCGCTCATTGGTGCCGGAAAGATGGAGCCCGCCTGCTACCGCATAAAGCGGTATATTCGGGAAGGACG
Source organism: Taklimakanibacter lacteus (assembly GCA_003576695.1). GTDB lineage: Bacteria > Pseudomonadota > Alphaproteobacteria > Rhizobiales > Aestuariivirgaceae > Taklimakanibacter > Taklimakanibacter lacteus. Next base: position 224,892 of record QOZQ01000001.1, on the reverse strand, counting down.
CCCTGGCCTGCTTGAGCACATTGACCACGCCCGCATGCGAGCAGGCGGTGAAGACGACGAGGCCCTTGCCCGTGACATTCACGGCCACGAAACGCTCATCCATGATCAGCTCGTCGAGCTCCCAGCCCTTGCCGTCAAGCGTCTTCCTGTGCTGGCCTGGAAGCCCGCGCTCGAAAGGCGTCACGCGCGCGATCTCCCCGCTCACATAGGCCAGCCCATCGAACAGCGCTTGCGGCTCCGTGCTGTTGATGACCTCCGCGCCATTGTCGCTGAGCGCCGTCACGCCCGGCACGTCCTCCATGACGAGGAGCGAGCCATCCGGCCGCTTCATGGCGCGCGTGCGGAACATGTCGGGATGGGCGTAATAGGGCACGCGCTTGCCGCCATTGCGGTCGCGGATGATCTGCAGCGCCCTGAGCATGGCGCCGCCGTGATCCCAATGGCCATGCGACAGCACGATCGCCTCGACGGCCGCCAGATCGGCACCGAGGCGCGAGACATTCTGCTCGAAAACCCGGTCTTCAGGCCCCGTGTCGAACAAAAGCGTCTTGGTTTTGTCGCCGCTCCTGATCGTGATGAGGCAGGAGAGACCATGCGCGGCGCAGCATAGGCAGCTGCCGCCCAACACCCAATGTCCATGCCTTCGCCTTGAAAGGCTCGCAAACTCCGTCTCGACGAAGGACGGCACTGAGGACAGGCTGTCGGTGACATTGTCGACGATGATGTGAACTTCGGCACTGTCGACTTCTCGAAGGATGGCCATACAGCACCTCCCTTCAGGCGTAACGGGCTTTCGATCGCTCTTTGGCTTTCATTGCCTCCACTTCGCGATTGCGCGGCGGCGCCGTCGTATGGAGATTGAAGACCAGCTTGCGTGCCGCCAGCGTCACCTCGTCGACGGCCTGATGGAACGCTGCATCATTCGCCTTCGACGGCTTGGCGAAGCCCGACAGCTTGCGGACGAACTGCACGGCCGAGGCGCGAATCTCGTCATCCGTCGCCGGCGGCTCGAAATTGAACAAAGTGCGGATGTTCCGGCACATCATCGCCTCCTCTGGAGAATGGTCCTCTTTGACGGAATATAACCTTTCATGTCATCGCTTTTTAGGCGCTTTCTTCTTCGCCCTGACCTGGTTATGCGCAATGGCGGCGCACACCAGGGTCTTGAGCGCCCGCTCATTGATCTTGTCGCCTTCATGGAGATCGATCGCGCGCCAGACCTTGCCGCCGAGGCCTGCATTGAAGAGCTTGTCCGGATCGGGAAGGCTCGCCCCATGCGAAAAGGTGAGCTTCACCTTGTCCTTATGGGCGTTGCCGACCGCGATGATGCCGTCGCGCGACCAGACCGGGCTGCCCATCCACTTCCATTCCTCGATGATCTCGCCATCAGCGCCGAGGATGGCCTTGCGGACGCTGGCGAGCATCTTGCCACGCCAGTCGTCGAGCTTCGCGATCAGCTGGTCGATCTTATCCGTTGCCGTCATTGGCCCGCCTCGATCATCTTCCACCCGTTCCCTGACGGATCGCGAAAACCCGCATCGACACTGCCATAGCGCTCCACCGGCTCCTGGGTGAATTCCACGCCCCGCGCCTGCAACCGATCATAGGCGGCGCGGCAATCATCGACCGCGAGAACCAGCGGCGGCATGGCGCCCTTGGCGACCATCTCGCGCAAAGTCTGCGCGGTTGCCGCATCATGCAGCGGCGGCCCCGGCGTGAACAGGCCAAGCTGGAAGGACGGCTGGTCCGGATGCTGCACCGTGAGCCAGCGGAAGGGGCCATTCTTCACATCGGCAAGGACCCGGAATCCGAGCTTGTCGACATAGAAACCAACCGCCTCGTCCTGATCCCGGACATAGATACCGACGACATCAATAGCTTCGCTCATAGGACCTCCATTTCTTGAGGCCCCTCCGTATCACCCTCCTCGCGCCGCCGCTTCTCCGAAACTGCTATTGTGAGCTGGGGCCGCGTGGCGGCACGGACCATGCATTCCGGCACGAGATCATGCCGAGCATCCGTCCCGCGCGCCCGGGTCGCACCAGGGCTCTCGCCGGTAACGTCGCGGAATATCCGCCCGAAAGTGCCGAGGCTGTTCCAGCCGGTCTGAAGGGCGATCTCCGTGATGGAGAGTTCCGTCTCGCGCAGCAGCGCCTTGGCCCGCTCGATGCGCCTTGTGAGCAGGTAGCGATGCGGCGGCACGCCGAAGGCTTGCCTGAAGGAGCGCGCAAAGTGAGCCTCGGAGGTGCCGGACACTTGCGCCAGACGCTCCACCGGCCAGTCCTCATGCGAGACCGCATCCATGCGGTCCTTGGCGCGCAGCAAGCGCCGCAACAGCTCGGGGTCCTGACCCACGGGTCCATGCCTCCTCTGGAGATTGATGGTTGCGGATGGCAGTATAGGCGAAACCCGCTCTCCTGTAAGACTTGGGAATTTGTACGATGCCGGCAGAAGCAAAGCCCGTTACCATCGAAGTCGGCAAGGAAGGCAGCGTCTCGGGCCTGTTGCTGAAACCCGTATCGCCGCGTGCCCTTTATGTGTTCGCGCATGGCGCCGGCGCCGGCATGACGCATCGCTCCATGGCGGCGATCGCCGAAGGCCTCGGCGAGCGCGGCATCGCCACCTTGCGCTATCAGTTCCTCTATATGGAGAAGAAATCCGGACGGCCCGATGCGCCGAAGCTCGCACAGGCCGCGGTGCGCGCCGCCATTGCCGAAGCCCGGAAATTGCTGCCGAAGCTGCCGCTCTTCGCCGGTGGCAAATCCTTCGGCGGACGCATGACGTCAGGCGCGCAAGCCGTCGAGCCGCTGCCGGGCGTGCTTGGCCTCGTCTTCCTGGGCTTCCCCTTGCATCCGGCCGGCAAGCCGGCGCAGGAACGCGCCCAGCATCTCGCCGACGTCGATATTCCGATGCTATTTCTGACCGGTACGCGCGATGCTTTGGCTGAGCTCGATCAGCTCGAGCCGGTGACCAAGTCACTCGGCAAGAGAGCGACATTGAAACTCTTCGACCAGGCCGATCATTCGTTCCACGTGCCGGCCAAGAGCGGCCGCAAGGATCCGGAAGTCCTCAATGAGATTCTGGATGAATTCGCGCGCTGGGTCGACAAGGTGATCGCCGCATAACCGGCTCATATGTCGTTGCCGGCTTAGACAGGGTCGACTGCGCCGCGTTCATTCCATTCCAGTATGATAGGGTCTCTTGCGCGAAGCGGACAGGAGCGGAGAAGATGGCTCGTCTTTCAGGCAGATGCATGTGCGGGGCGGTGACCTGGACCTATGCAGGCGACACAACGCGAAATCTCGTTTGCTATTGTACCGATTGCCAGCGCGCCACGTCTTCGCCTGTGACGGCGTTCCTGGGCATGATTGCGAAGCAGCTTTCCTGGAACGGGAAGATCAAGCATTACGAAAGCAGTGCCGGCACTTTCAGAGGATTCTGTCCCGCTTGCGGCACGCGGCTCTATTTTCGCTCGGACAAGTGGCCTGAAGAAACCCATGTCCATGCCGCCACATTGACGAATCCCGGCGAATACCGCCCCGACGCGCAGGTCCTCACGCGTTCGCGCCCAGGCTGGCTCGATCTCCTGAAGTCGATCCCCAGTCACGACGGCTTTCAGAGGCCGCCGGCGGATCCGACTGAACGAGCTGATTGAGAGGGCCGCTTGCTCAGTGAACTTGCGCCTTCTGAAGCAGCTTGAGCGCGGCGCCATGCGCTTCGGTGACCCAGGCCGCCATGCCCTTCGGATCGGGCGGGAATTCGAGCTCGATCGAAGCGGCGCCGGTGAAGCCCGTCTCTTTTATGGCGGCGAGATAGTCGCCGAACGGGGTGTTACCGCGTCCGGGCGGCATGTCGCCATGATTGATGCCGTCGCAGTCCGACATATGGACATGGGCGACCCGGCCCTTGAGCCGTCGCGCCACCTGCTCGGGCGGGATGCGCATCAGCCAGAAATGTGAGATGTCGATGGTCGCCTTCACATTGGCGAGCCCGACTTCGTCAAGGAATCGCTCCATCGTGTCGAGTGAATTGATGAAGGCGAATTCGAACGGCAGGAGCTCGATGGCCAGCTCACGCTGGCGCTTCGCCGCATGCGCCCCCACTTGCCGCGTCGCATCGACCACCATGTCCCATTCGCCCTTGGCCGGGATGAGCTTTTTCTGGAACATATATTCGCCGGGCACGAAGCAGAGATTGCGGGTGGTCGGGAAATCGGCGGCAAGATCGACGACATTCTTCGCCCGCTCGATATGATAGCCGCGGATCGCCGGGTTGAAGTCGCTGAGACCCAGGCAGGTGCAGACGAGCGAGACGACCGGCAGGCCGACAGACAAATTGTCGGCGATATAGGCCTGGCGCTCTGCCTTGCTCAGTTTGCCGGGATCGAAGCCGACAAACAGATCGAGGCTTTCGAAGCCGATGCGCTTCGCCTCTTCCCTTCCGCGCTTGCCTTCATAATCCGTGCCGAACCAGGCCGAATCGATGAGGCCCAGTGTCCAGTTGGCATTCTTCTGCATGCGACACCTCTGGAGTCATCTTCACCGACTTTGCACGTGAGGCCAACCCACATTTTTATGTGTAAACCAAAGTTTACATCATGAGAACTATGGTTTATATTGTCGCATGGTTGGAATCCTGAGATCGCAGGCAAAATACGATGCCGCAGAATTTCTGCGCACACCTGAGGAAATTCAACAGTTCCTGGAAATCGTCTTTGAAGAGAACCAGGATGATCCCGCTATCATAGCCGCAGCCATTGGTGCCGCCACTCGTGCATATGGCATGGTCCGGACCGCAAGGGAAACGGGCCTTACGCGCGAAGGACTCTACAAAGCTTTTTCCGAGACCGGCAATCCCAGCTTCGCCAATGTCCTGAAGGTCATGAAAGTGCTGGGTTTGGGCGTCAAGCCAATTGCGTTGCCACGTCGCAAACCGACCAAGGCCAAGACGCGCAGCCGCCGCGACGCAGCCTGAAGCCCCGATCGGGGCCCTTGGCAGATATCTGCAACCTACTCCGCCGCGACCTTTGCCGCCGGATTGTTGGGATGCGTCGTCCAGTTGGCGTATTTCTTGTCGATCTTCCGGCCGGTGCGGGGATCGGTGCCCTTCGTCATCTGCACCATGGTGATGCAGCTCTCGACCGGGCACACTTCGACGCACAGATTGCACGCCACGCATTCCTCGTCGATCACCTCGAAATGGCGCTTGCCGTTCTTGGGCGCATTCGAGATCGCCTGGTGCGATGTGTCTTCGCAGGCCGCATAGCAGCGTCCGCACTGGATGCATTTGTCCTGGTCGATATGCGCCTTGGCGATGTAGTTGAGATTGAGATACTGCCAGTCGGTGACATTGGGCACCGCCTTACCGATGAGCTCATCGAGGTGTGAGAAGCCCCGCTCATCCATCCATTGCTCCAGCCCCGATGTCATCTCCTGCACGATCTTGAAGCCATAGGTCATGGCGGCGGTGCAGACCTGTGCGGTGCCTGCGCCGATGAGGATGAATTCCAGCGCATCGCGCCAGTTGGTGATGCCGCCGATGCCGGAGATCGGCATTCCTTGCGTTTCCTTGTCGCGCGCGATCTCCGACACCATGGACAGCGCGATCGGCTTCACCGCCGGGCCGCAATAACCGCCATGCGTGCCCTTGCCGTCGATCGTCGGCTCCGGCGCGAAACTGTCGAGATTGATGCTCATGATCGAATTGATCGTGTTGATCAGCGACACGGCATCGGCCCCGCCCTGCTTCGCCGCGCGGGCCGGCTTTCTTATGTCGGTGATGTTGGGGGTGAGCTTGACGATCACCGGCATGCGCGTATTGGCCTTGCACCAGCGCGCCACCATCTCGATATATTCCGGCACCTGGCCCACCGCCGAGCCCATGCCGCGCTCCGACATGCCATGCGGGCAGCCGAAATTGAGCTCGACGCCGTCGCAATCGGTTTCCTCGACCCGCTTCAGGATATTGGCCCAGTTCGTCTCCTCGCAGGGCACCATCAGCGAGACGACCATGGCACGGTCGGACCATTCGCGCTTGACGCGCTTGATCTCGTCGAGATTGGTCTGCAGTGGCCGGTCGGTGATCAGCTCGATATTGTTGAGCCCGAGCAGGCGCCGGTCGCCCGAATGGATGGCGCCATAGCGCGGGCCGTTGACATTGACGACATGCGGATCCTCGCCCAGCGTCTTCCACACGACGCCACCCCAGCCCGCCTTGAAGGCGCGGACGACATTGTATTCCTTGTCGGTCGGCGGCGCGGAAGCGAGCCAGAACGGGTTCGGCGACTTGATGCCGACGAAATTGGTGCGAAGGTCTGCCATGGGGGTTCTCCTAGGCTGACAGGAACTCGTGGATCGATTCGGCGGCACGACAGCCGTCATCGACGGCGGCGACGGTGAGGTCCTGGCCGCCCGCGGCGCAGTCGCCACCCGCCCAGACATCAGGCAGGCTGGTGCGGCGGGAAGCGTCGACCTTGATGCGCCCGCCGTCAAGCACCAACGCATCCTTCATCGGATCGGGCACGAAGGTCTGGCCGATCGCCTTGAAGATCATGTCGGCCTTGAGCCTGAAGGTCTCGCCGGTGCCTCCGAGCTTGCCCTTCTTCTCTTCCGTATATTCGCATTCAAGCCCGATGGCCTTGCCATCCTTGGCCAGCACTTTCCTGGGGCTAACCCAGTGCTTGATCTTCACGCCCTTGGTCTGCGCCAGTTGCTGCTCGAAGCCGGACGCCTTCATCTGCTCGGCGCCGCGGCGATAGAGGATGGTGACGTCCTCGGCGCCCAGGAGCTTCGACTGCACTGCGATATCGATGGCGGTCATGCCGCCGCCGATCACCAGCACGTTGCGGCCGACCTTGAGCTTGCCCAGATCCTTCGCCTGGCGGATCTCGGCAATATAGTCGACCGCATCCTCGACGCCGTCGGTTGCCTCATGCTTGCTGTTGAGCGCATTGACGCCCTGCAGCCCCATGCCGAGGAACACTGCATCAAACTCCTTGCGCAGGCCTTCGAGCGTGATCTGCTTGCCGAGCGCCTTGCCGCGCTCGACCGTGATGCCGCCGATGCCGAGCACGAAATCGACCTCGGCCTGGGCGAAGCCGTCGACCGATTTATAGGCGGCGATGCCGTATTCATTGAGCCCGCCCGGCTTCTTGCGGGCCTCGAAGATCGTCACGTCATGGCCATGCATGGCGAGACGGTGAGCACAGGCGAGGCCCGCAGGCCCCGCCCCAACGACGGCCACTGACTTCCCGGTCGCAGGCGCACGTTGAAAGGGTTGCCGGCCGGTGCGCATCTGCGCATCGGTGGCATAACGTTGCAGGAGCCCGATCTTGACCGGCTTGCCTTCGGCCGTCTCGCGCACACAGGCTTCCTCGCACAGGGTTTCGGTCGGGCAGACGCGGGCGCACATGCCGCCCAGTATGTTCTGCTCGAATATGGTCTCGGCGGCGCCCAAGGGGTTACCGGCGCCGATCTGGCGGATGAACATCGGGATGTCGATCGAGGTCGGGCAGGCCTGCTGGCAGGGTGCGTCATAGCAGAAATAGCAGCGGTCGCTCTCGACCAGCGCCTCATGCGCGCTCAGGGGCGGATGCAGGTCGGCGAAATTCTTCGCATAGGCGTCTTTGGACAGGCGGCGGCCCGCAATATCGGGATGGCCCATGGCAGTCTCCTCATTTCCAGTCTTTTCGCCGGATCAAGGAATAGTGAATCATTTTTTTCTTTTGGTCAAATTATTTATCAAAAGGTCAAAATAGAGACGTGCCTGCTCATATCCGCTCGCCCCTGAGCAGCCGGCGCTGTCCCCTGAGGCGGACCACGGCAAACTCCGCAAAGCGCCGCGCTTCCGGCATGCGCTGCACTTCCGGCGTCATCAGCAGCCACCACATGCCCCCGAGCTCGGAGCGCGGCTCGAAGCAGCGCAGCAGCCCGGCATTGTCGCCCTCGATACAGGGCAGAAGCCCGACGCCCAGCGAGGCCTTGAGCAGGCCAACCATGTTCATCACCGTGTTGCTGCGCGCCACGATGAGCTGGGGATCGGCCTGCGTGACAAGCCAGCGCCCGCGCGCCGTCTGTCCCAGGGCCTTCTCATAGACGATCACCGAATGTCCGCGAATTTCCTCAGGTGATGCCGGCATCCCGTGCTTGCCGGCATAAATCGGGCTGCAATAGAGCGTCCAGCCGAAATCGGGCAGGCGCTGTCCGATCAGGCTCTCGCTGATCGGGCTCTCGGTGGCGCGGAAAGCGATATCCGCCTCGCCCTTTTCGAGATCGCAATGGGCCTCGCTCGACACCTGCTCGATCTGCACCCTGGGATGCTCCTGGCGATAGGCGGCGACAATCGGGGCCAGAAGATGGGTGAACATCGTCTCAGGCGCGGTGACGCGGATCAGTCCCGAGACCAGCCGGCGCAGCCGCTCGGCCTCGCATTCGAAGTCGAGCGCTGCGGTCTCCATCCGGCTCGCCGCCGCCTCGAGCGTCCGGCCATGCTCGGTCAGGGCATAGCCGGTGCTGCGCCGGGCAAACAGCGCAAGGCCCAGCTGGTGCTCCAGCACCTGGATGCGCCGGCTGACTGTGGTCTGGTTCATCCCGAGGCCCCGCGCGGCACCCAGCGTCGAACCGGCGCGGACAACCGCCAGGAAGATGCGCAGATCGCTCCATTCATACATGAATCCCATTCTGCAATATTGCAGAACCATTCATCAAGGCCGCATATACCCCGGCGTCATCTTTTCTGCGACATGGGCGCCCCTCGACCAACCAGGAGGAACGCATGTCTGCTTCGGCCCATCCGGCGAAGAGCCGGGAAATGCACAACCACCATTTCGACTCGACCATCTGGAACGATTTCAAGTTTCGCGACGACGATATCGTCATCTCGACCTATGCCAAGTCCGGCACCACCTGGGTCCAGCAGATCGTGAGCCAACTCATCTTCGGCGGCGCCCCAGGCTTGCCGGTGGCCGAGATGTCGCCCTGGCTCGATCTGCGCGTGCCGCCCAAGATGGAGAAGCTCAAGGCGGTTGAGATGCAGACCCATCGGCGCTTCATCAAGACCCATTTGCCGGTCGATGCCCTGGTCTTCTCGCCGCGCGCCAAATACATCTATATCGGTCGCGACGGGCGCGATGTCCTATGGAGCCTGTACAATCATCACGCCAATGCCAATGCCCTCTTCTATGAGATACTGAACGAGACGCCCGGACTCGTCGGTGAGCCCATCGCGCCGCCGCCCGCGTCGATCCGCGACTACTATCATGCCTGGCTCGACCGTGACGGCCATCCCTTCTGGCCGTTCTGGGAGAATGTGCGCTCATGGTGGGCGATCCGAGACCTGCCGAATGTCTATCTCACGCACTTCCAGACGCTGAAGGACGACATGCCGGGCCAGATCCGTCGTATGGCGGATTTCCTCGGCATCACGGTAGACGCCGCGAAATGGGACGCGATCCTGCGCCATTGCAGCTTCGACTATATGAAGGCAAACGCCACGGCCAGCGTGCCCCTCGGCGGCGCATTGTGGGACGGTGGCGCCGAGACCTTCGTGCACAAAGGCACGAATGGACGCTGGCGCGATGTGCTGACTCCCGAGGAAAGCGCCAAATATGAGCGCCGCGCGCTTCACGAGCTCGGGCCCGACTGCGCCCGCTGGCTCGCCTCGGGTGATCTCGCCGACGGCTTCGGCAAGGCGGCTTAGCCGGCTTCAGAAGATTGGGGAGCGGTTCAGCACTTGGGCGCGTAGTCGGCCGCGTTCACAGTCTTGGGCCGCTCCTCGAGATGGAGGTGAGTGACCTTTTCCGGCGTCTCGGCAACGACCTTGCCGCGCCGGATCACCCAAAGCCGCGCCGGCTTAAGCCTTATCGCCTCGATGGGATCCTTCGCCTGCAGGACGACCATGTCGGCATGGCAGCCCTTGTCGAGCCCATAGGCTTCGAGATGCATGGCCTTGGCCGGATTGACCGTCACCGCGTCGTAGCACCAGCGCAGGCCTTCGCGGCTCGTCATCTGCGCCACATGCACGCCCATATTGGCCACTTCCAGCATGTCGCCCTGGCCCAGCGGATACCAGGGGTCGAGCACGCAATCATGGCCGAAGGAGACATTGATGCCGTAATTGCGCATTTCCGGCACCCGCGTCATGCCGCGCCTTTTGGGATAGGTATCGTGCCGGCCCTGCAGCGTGATGTTGATCAGGGGATTGGGTGTCGCGTGCAGCTGGGCTTCCGCCATCAGGGCTAGCAGCTTCGACACATAGTAGTTGTCCATGGAATGCATCGAGGTCAGATGCGAGCCGACGACGCGGCCCTCGAGCCCCAGCCTGTGGGTCTCATAGGCCAGCGTCTCGACATGGCGCGACAAGGGATCGTCCGTCTCGTCGCAATGCATGTCGACGAGGAGCCCGCGCTTGGCGGCGATCTCGCACAGTGCCTTCACACTGGCCGTGCCCTCCTCCATGGTGCGCTCGAAATGCGGGATGCCGCCCACCACATCGACGCCGAGGACAAGGGCCCGCTTGAGATTCTTGGCCGCATTGGGCGAACGGAAATAGCCGTCCTGCGGGAAGGCGACGATCTGCAGGTCGATATAGGGCGCGATCTTCTGGCGCACCTCGAGCAGCGCCTCGACGCACAGAAGCCGGTCGTCGCATATATCGACATGGGTGCGGATGGCGAGCAGGCCTTGCGCCACCGCGAGATCGCAATAGCGCAGTGCGCGCTCGATCACCGCCTCATGCGTGAGGCGCGGCTTGAGCTCGCCCCACAGCGCGATGCCTTCGAGCAGCGTGCCCGATTCATTGAGCCGCGGCTGGCCCAGGGAAAGGGTCGCATCCATGTGGAAATGCGCATCGACAAAGGGCGGCGACACCAGATAGCCCTTGGCGTCGATCTCCTTCACGCCTTCGATCGCGGGAACGGTGCCGATATCGGCTATCCGCCCCTTGCGGCACAAGATGCTCACCCGCGTGCGCCCGTCGGGCAAAGTCGCGTTTCTGATGATCAGGTCGCTCATGACTTCTCAACCCCTCTCCGCATGGGCGCTATGTGAGCAGGAATCAAACCGTTCGTCTACGCACGCCGTCGCCGAAAAGAAGAACGTCATCCCGGCGAAAGCCGGGACCCATTAAATTGGTAAGGTGCGCGCAGCGCCGCCTGGTTGGTTCTATTCAGTGGATCCCGGCTTTCGCCGGGATGACGAATAAAAAATCACATCTTCCTCGCTTCCAGTGAGAAAGCCAGCGGCAGCTGTACATGATCGGCAGGCAGGCGGTAGAGCCCGTCCTCCGAGACCGTCATATTGGGGAAAAGCGGCCAGGTGAGCGCTGGATGCTCATGCAGCCAGTTCAACGCCATCCCGGCTCGGATCAGGCCGTTGATGATGTCGGACAGCGGATGCTGCCAGGAATAGGTCTTCTTGTTGGCCAGCACATCATTGGCTCCCGTATAGGTCGTCTCGACCTCATCGACGATCGGAGCCTCCCGAGGCGTACGCCAGTCGAATTTGGGACCGACGCGCCCATCGACCCAGTCGAAGGGAAGGATGTTCGGATGGCTTTCGGCGAGATAGAGCCGCCCTCCCCTCTTCAACAGAGAGGCGACGACCTTCGCCCATTGCGCGATGTCGGGCAGCCAGTTGATGGCGCCCCAGGTCACATAGACCATGTCGAAATCGCCAGTGATGAGCTTTCGCGCATCATAGACATTGCCTTCGACGAATTGCGCATCGACATCGAGTTGCCGTGCCAGCGCCCGCGCTTCGGCAATCGCTGCGGGAGAGAAATCGAGCCCGGTGACCGAGGCACCGCGCCGTGCGAGACAGATTGAATCGAGTCCGAAATGGCATTGCAGATGCGCGATGCGCAGGCCACTGACATCGCCGATCTCGGACGCCTCGATGGCATTGAGCTTATCCTTGCCGGCAAGCACCTTCTCAACGTCATAGAACTTCGTCTCGTCCCGGCGATGGATCGCCACACGCTCGTCCCAGCTCTTGCGGTTGGTGTCGAACCAAATCTGCTTGTCCATGGTCGCCTATATACCTGGTTTCCCTCCCCCTTGTGGGGAGGGGTTAGGGGTGGGGGTCGGGTGGTCTCTCCGAACTTCGCGCGTCACACCATCGAATGGGCCAGTTCTGCAACACCACCAGACCCCCACCCCGGCCTTGCAGGCCGACCCTCCCCGCAAGGGGGAGGGTAAAAAAGAAACGGGCCAACTCGTTGAGCTGGCCCGCGCCAATTCAGAGCTGAACTTTAGAATTATGCCTTGTCGGCTTCGCTCGCCTCGGTGACCGGAACCGCGTCCGACGCACCCGGAACAAGTGCCCGCTGCTTCTCGGCGATGCGCGCCGACTTGCCGGTGCGGCCGCGCAGGTAATAGAGCTTGGCGCGACGCACATCGCCGCGGCGCACCACCTTGATCGAATCGATCAGCGGCGAATAGACCGGGAAGACGCGCTCGACGCCTTCGCCATAGGAGATCTTGCGGACGGTGAAGTTCTCGTTGAGGCCGCCGCCCGAACGCGCGATCACCACGCCTTCATAGGCCTGCACGCGGCTGCGGTCGCCTTCGACCACTTTCACATTGACGATGACCGTGTCGCCAGGGGCGAATTCGGGGACGGCGCGCTTCGCAGCCACCACCGCTACCTGCTCTTTTTCGAGCTGCTCGATGATATTCATAATTATACGTCCTTTTGGAGTTGCGGCTCTCTACACGCTGAGCCGGGTAAAATCAATTCTTTCTCTGCACATAAGCCTGCCAAAGATCGGCGCGGCGCTTCTCGGTCAGCCTTTCCCTTTGCTCCTTCTTCCAGCGGCTCATCGCCTTGTGGTCGCCGGAGAGCAAAATCTCAGGAATTTCAAGACCTTCCCAGCTCCTGGGGCGGGTATATTGGGGCTGTTCCAATAGTCCGTCCTCGAAGCTTTCCTCATGCCCCGAGCGCTCATCGCCCATGACGCCCGGCAGAAGCCTGACCACCGCGTCCAAAAGCGCCAGCGCCGCCGGCTCTCCGCCCGACAGCACGAAATCGCCGAGCGAGACCTCGCGCAATTGCCGCCGCTCGATCACCCTTTCATCGACGCCCTCGAACCGGCCGCAGATGATGAGCGCTCCCGGCCCCGCCGCCAGATGGCGCACCAGGCCTTGCGTCAGGCGCTCGCCCCGGGGCGACATCAGGAGCCTCGGCCCCTTATGGTCGGCCTGATCGATGGCCTGCGCCAGGATATCGGGCTTCATCACCATGCCGGGCCCCCCACCGGCGGGTGAATCATCCACCGTGCGATGCCGGTCGGTGGCGGCGTTTCTGATGTCGCGCACCTCCATCGACCAGATGCCGGCATTGAGCGCCTTGCCGGCCAGCGACGTGCCGAGCGGTCCCGGAAACATTTCCGGGAACAGCGTCAATATGGTGGCGCGCCAGCTCATCGCTCATCCGGTTCGGCTTCATCGAGATAGGTCTCGGGCAGATCGAGGGTCAGCTCTCTCTTCGCGAGATCGATCCTCGGCACATAGGTTTCAGCGAAAGGCACCAGCACCGTCTCCGCAATACCCTCGCGGCGGATCTCGAGCAGATCGCCGGCACCGAAATTCGGCACCGCGACGACCGTCCCGAATTTCTCGCCTGCCGGGCTCAGCGCCGTCACCCCGATGAGGTCATGCATATAGACCTCATCATCTTCGGGTTCCGGCAGCTGCGCGCGCCAGAGGAAAAGCTCCGCACCTTTCAGGGCCTCGGCCCGGTTGCGGTCACGCACGCCCTTCAGCATGGCGATGAAGCCATCCTTCTGGACTTTAAGCTTCTCGATCTCGAGGCTTTCGCCCCGCGCCGTCGTGAGCGGCCCATAGGAGCCGATCGCTTCAGGCTCGGCAGTGAAGCTCCTGAGCTTCACCTCGCCCTTGATGCCATGCGCGGCCGTAATGACACCGGCCAGCACTTTATCGCCGGGCGAGGCCATCCCTTGACCTTAGCTCTGCGGTGCTGCAGCGGCAGCGGCCTCGGCGGCCTTGGCGGCGGCGTCGGCCTGGGCCTTCTCACGCTCCAGGCGCTTCTTGCCGGGGAGAGCCTTCTTCGGGTTGTTGCGGGCGTCGCGCTTCTTGAGGCCGGCCTTGTCGAGGAAGCGCAGCACGCGATCGGTCGGCTGGGCGCCCTTCTTGAGCCAGGCGGCGGCCTTCTCGGCATCGAGCTGGACGCGCTTCTCGTCGGTCTTGCCGAGCATCGGGTTGAAGGCGCCGACCACGTCGATGAACTTGCCGTCGCGGGGCGACGCCGCATCGGCAACCACGATGTGGTAATAGGGCCGCTTCTTCGAGCCGGCGCGCGACAGTCTGATTTTCAGTGACATCTAGTTCTCCTTGGATATGTCAGTGTTGGATATGCAGATAGACATGGTGGGGCTTGCCATGCATGAGGAATTCTCCATCCGGCACGGCACCGAGCTTCTCGGCGACACGCAGTGACGCCGAGTTGCCGGGATCGATGTAGCTGACGAGACGGGGAAGCCCCTTCTCGCGATAGCCATAGTCACGCGCACGGATTGCCGCCTCGACGGCATAACCGAGCCCACGGAATTCCGGCATGATGTTCCAGCCGACTTCGGGATCACCCCAGCCGTCCGGGAACCACAGCCCGCAAGAGCCCGCGAATTTGCCGCTGGCGCGGTCTTCCAGCGCCCAAGGGCCGTAGCCGCGCAACTGCCAGTGGCCGACGAAGAGCGCCACGCGCCGCCACACATCGCTGCGCTGGACGTCTGCGCCATAGATCGCCGCCGATTGGGGATCGCGATAGAAGGCGAGGAAAGGATCGACATCGCTCTCGCGCCAGAAGCGCAAGCGCAGCCTTTGGGTGGCGAGCTCGGGCGCCATGTCATTTCTTCTTGCCCAGCCCCGGCAGGCCCCTGAAGGGCGAGCCGCCCAGGCCCGGCAATCCGCCGAGGCCGGGAAGCTTGGCCCCGCCGAGGCCCGGAAGGCCTGTCGGCAGCTTCGACATATCGGGCAAAGCCCCGCCCGGCATCATCTCTTTCAGCTCGGCCGGGATCGCATTGGGATCCATCTTGGCGAGCTCGGCCTGCATCTTCTCCATCTCGGCTGCGTCGGGCGCACCTTTGCCGCCGAACATGCGGCTCATCAGGCCCTTGTTGCCGCCCATCTTCTTCATCATGTCCGCCATCTGGACATGCATCTTGAGCAGGCGGTTGATTTCCTCGACCTTGGTGCCGGAGCCCGCCGCGACCCGCTTCTTGCGCGCGGCATTCATCACTTTCGGATTGCGCTTCTCGAATTTCGTCATCGAGCCGATGATCGCCATCTGGCGCTTCAGCACCGAATTGTCGAGATCGACGCCTTCGAGCTGCTTCTTGATCTTGCCCATGCCGGGCAGCAATCCCATCATGCCCGACATGCCGCCGAGCTTCTGCAGCTGGGTCAGCTGATCGGCGAGATCCTCGAGATCGAAGGCGCCTTTCTGCATGCGCTGGGCGATGCGCTTGGCTTTCTCGGCATCGATCGACTGCGCCGCTTTCTCGACCAGGCTGACCACGTCGCCCATGCCGAGAATGCGCCCGGCGATGCGCTGCGGGTGGAAATCCTCGAGCCCGTCGAGCTTTTCACCGGTGCCCATGAGCTTGATCGGCTTGCCGGTGACGGCGCGCATCGACAGCGCCGCACCACCGCGGCCGTCGCCGTCGATGCGGGTGAGCACGATGCCGGTGATGCCGATCTTCTCGTCGAAGGCCCGGGCAAGGTTGACGGCATCCTGGCCGGTCAGCGCATCGGCGACGAGCAGCGTTTCATTGGGCCTGGCGATGTCGCGCACCGCCGCCGCTTCGGCGAGAAGTTCCTCATCGATGTGAAGACGGCCGGCGGTATCGAGCATGACCACATCGAAGCCGCCGCGCCTCGCTTCCGACATGGCGCGTCTGGCGATATCGACCGGCGTTTCGCTCTTGATGATGGGCAGGGTCTCGACGCCCGTCTGCTGACCGAGAATGGCGAGTTGCTCCTGCGCCGCGGGCCTCCGCGTATCGAGCGAGGCCATCAGCACCTTGCGCTTCTCGCGCTCCTGCAGACGCTTGGCGATCTTGGCCGTGGTGGTCGTCTTGCCCGAGCCCTGGAGGCCGACCATCAGGATCGGCACCGGCGGCGAGGCCCTGAGATTGAGCGTGGCACCTTCCGAGCCCAGGACGGCGACCAGTTCGTCATGGACGATCTTCACGACCATCTGGCCGGGCGTCACCGACTTGACCACATCGGCGCCGACCGCCTTGGCCTTCACCTTGTCGATGAAGCCGCGCACCACGTCGAGCGCCACATCGGCCTCGAGCAGTGCGCGCCTCACTTCGCGCATCGCCGCATCGACATCGGCCTCCGACAGCGCACCCCGCCCGGTGAGCTTGTCGAGGATGCCGGAAAGCCGCTCTTGCAGTGTCTCGAACATACAAAGGTTCCTTTTCGCCCAAACGCAAAAACACCCGGGGGCGCCACGCGCTGCCGGATGCGGGACCGCATCACCTCCCGGGTTCAACCCATGTGTGATGAGGCCTTGAGACGTTCAAGCGTCTGAAATTCGGGGGTGTTCTAGGGGGAGGCCGTCCAAAAGTCAATCACGCCCAATCTTAGGGCTTGCTTCCTATTTAAGCCGCTCGCAGACCTTCGCCGCCACCGCCTCGCCCGAAAGCCGCGCGCCCGCACAGGTTTGCACCAGCCCGCCGCCCAGCGCCTCGCCGGCAAAGAATATGCGCTCACCCACCGGCTCCATGAGGGTCTTGCGCGCGGTCGCAAAACCGGGCCGCGCCGCCGCATAGGCGCCGCGCGTGAAGGGATTGGCGCCCCAGTCGGTCATGGCGCTGCGCCCGATCTGCTTCTCGATGGCCGATCCGAAGCTGCGCGCCAGGCTCTGCACCGCGAAATCGACCGCCGCCGCCTCGCCCGCCGCCGAGAGTTCCCAGGCGAAATCGCCGCCGACAAAGCCGATCAAGAGATCGCAGTCGAAGGGGAAGCACAGGAAGTAGATGTCGTGATGCCCGTGGCGCTCGATCAGGATATCCTCGAAGGGTTTGACGCCGTGCCGGTCGCCTTTGATCTCGAGCGGGATCTTGGTGAGGAGCCCCATCGGCAGACTATGGACCGCTTCGTCATGCGCGAGCGGAAGGTCGGGAGAGAAGCGCAAGCCCCCGAAAGCCAGCGCGCCCATCGACACCGTCACGATCGCCATTCTGGCCGCCATTTCGCCGCGCGGCGTCTCGGCGATGACGCCGGGCCCGTCCCAGCGCAGGCGTTTCACCGGCGTTTCGAGCTCGACCGGCACGGAGCGGCCCCAGCTGTGAACGACCGAACCAAAGCCCTCGCGCACCAGGAAGTTGGGGTCGAGATCGGCGGCGGCCATGAGGTCGGCGACGGAGATTTCATCCGTGTCCTGAGCAAAATCCATGGGTCCCGCATAGGTCGCGGCCGCGGCACCGATAGGGCTCGCCTCGAGCAACTCGGCAAGCCTGTCGCCCTTGGCGGTCTTGTGCTCGAGAAGGGCCGCGAGGCTGAAATCGGCCTTGAACATCTTGGCCATCTCGATCGCGGTGGCGCGCCTCGCGCCGAAATAGAGCCGGTCGAGATTGAGATCGTGATGCTGAAGCGTGGCGTGTTGCGCGATGCCTTCATCGAAGAACGGATTGCGGTCGGCCGCATGCATCCAGGCGCAGCCCCAGTCGAAGGGAATGCCGAATTTTTCGGTCACGGTGTAAGCGCGCCCGCCGATACGGTTCTGCGCTTCCAGCACGCGCACCGACTTGCCTTGCGCGATCAAGGCTTTCGCCGCCCCGAGCCCCGCGGCTCCGGCACCGACAATGAGGACATCTACAGATGAAGTCATGCTGCGCTCCGTGCGTGGAACGCCTCTCCCGCCGCGTCAGAATGTCCCCACCTAGGCCCGAAGGCAAGTCTGAATTGCGGGCATCAAACAGCGGGCGCCAGGATTAACCCTCTTTTCGGCCGGTCTTCCTTGACGAAATAGACCATGAGGCCCGCGATCACTGCGGTGGCGAAGGCGGCCCACCACATTTCCGTATAGCGGGCGAAGAGATCGAACAGATAGCCGCCCATGAAGGAGCCGAGCGCGCCGCCCAGCGCATGGCCGCCACTGATCAGTCCCATGGCGAGGCCCATGATCTTGAGGCCGAGATGCGAGGCGGCGAGGCTCGCGGTCGGCGGCACCGTCGAATAATCGAAGATGCCGTAGATCACCGCGAAGACGAACAGCATCTCATAGCTCACCCCGACATTCATGAGGACGAGGAAGGAGAAGGAGCGCACGATGTAGATGGTGCCCAGGAGCAGCGGCCGGTTGACCTTGTCGGTGAGCCAGCCGGCGAGGAACATGCCGCCGAGGTTGATCGCCATGATGCCGCCATAGACGCCGGACGCCGGCACCGGCGGGAATCCGCAAAAGGCGGCATAGGGCAGGAAATGCGTCTCGATGGCGCCGGTGGTGGTGACGCCGCAGATGAAGAAGCTCCAATAGAGAATGTGGAAGGTCGGGTTGGTGAGGAGGAATTTGAGCCGCCCCCACAAGGCCTCCTGCGGCTCCGCCAGCGCCGTCCTGGCTTCGGCCGTGGAGCCCGCTGCCGGCTTGAGGGCGATCCAGATGACCACTGCCATGACGATGCAGACGGTCGCCACGGCGATGATGCTCCATTGCCAGCTCACATAGGCAAGCCCCGCCGTCACCAGGGGCACGGTGATGAACTGCCCGGCCGTGGCGCCCGAATTGGCGATGCCGGTGGCAAGGCCGCGCTGCTCGGTAAAGAGCTTGGCGATGGCGGTCGAGATCAGATGCATGTTGGCGGTGGCAAAGCCGACCCCACCGACAAGGCCATAGCCCACTATATAAAGTGCGGCGACCGGGTAGGCGGCGAACAGCAGGAGGCCGGCCGCGACAATGAGAAGGCCTGCCGCGAGCATGAGACGCGCGCCATAGCGGTCGGCGAGGTTGCCGGCGATCGGCGCCACGATGGCGACCATGACAAGCGCCACCGACTGGCCCGAGCTGATGAAGGTCTTCGACCAGCCGAGCGTCTTCGTCCAGTCATCCGTCATGATCGAGACGACCTGGCGCGCCGACATCACGATGGAGAGGACGGCAAAGCACAGCCAGACGACGATCCAGGGATTGAGGTGGCGAGCGGAAGCGGCTGGCGAAGCATGGGTGCTGGTCATGCGCAATCCATGACCCGCCGCGGAAGATGTCGTCCAGCCAAATTTTTTGATGAGACATATTGCGGGAATTGATGGGTACAGTTCCCGCAGTTGCCATGATCGAACTGACGCTCCCGAAAACAATATTCCGTCATCCCGGCGAAAGCCGGGACCCCCTGAATAAGCGCAACCTGGGAAGCGCTCATCGCGTGGATAAAATTCAATGGGTCCCGGCTTTCGCCGGGATGACGGTTGAGAGGATTGCCGCTCAGTTCTGCGGCCGGTTCCTGAGCGCTTCCGCCTGGGCGTAGAAGCGCTTTTCCCATTCCTTGTGATTGTCGAGGCCCTCGCGGATGAAGGGCGTGAACAGCGCGATGTTCATCAACAGCCAGTTCACGAAATTGGCCGGGAACCGCATCGGCTTGACGAAATCGACGAACAATACGACGCGCGTCTTGTCCGAGTGGTTCCACGCCTCATGCTCATAGGCGTCATCGAAGATCAGGACCTTGCCCTCGCTCCAGTGGCAGATCTGGTCCTTCACCCGGATGGCGATCCTGTCGCGCGGCTCCGGCACAATCATGCCGAGATGCAGGCGCAGCACGCCATTATAGGGCCCGCGATGCGCCGGCAGGTGCTTGCCCGGTTCGAAGATCGAGAACATCGCGGTCTTGAGCCCGGGAATGGCCTGGACCGCTTTCCATGTCTCGGGACACTGGGCGATGTTCTGTTCCGACTTCATGCCGAAGGCCAAAAGGAAGAAGGTCTTCCAGCCCTGGTCGGTGCTGATCGTCTTCACGTCGGCCGAGATGTCCTGAAAATTCGGCAGGTCAGCCTTGCGCACCAGGACGCGCTCGAGCTCGGCGCGGATCTGCGGATAGGCCTTCTCGATCTCGCCGACCCACGGGAATACCTTGTTGTCATAGACGGGCGGATTGCCGAGCCTGGCATATTTCAGATTGAGCTTTTCGGCCCGGGCGACGATCCCCATGAAAAACCGGGTAATGGCGCTGGGCCGTTCGAGCGGAGCGATGCCTGCGGTGGCGAGCTTTTGGCCCTCGTCTTCCCGTTTTTCGGGAGCGAAGGCCCCGTGCGTGGTATCGGCGGTCATGAGGTCCACCGGATATGGCCGCATCGTGGCGGCTCTAAGGCAGAAACATTGCCGGGAGGTTAGCAAAAGGCTAGCCTTTCCAGCAACTTTCACCATATAAACCGGCCATGAACGGGTTGGCACCCATGGAATTCCGCAAGATGAACGGGCTCGGCAATGACTTTGTCGTGCTCGATGCGCGTCCACGCGCCTTGTCCATCAGCCCGGAGCAGGCCCGCGCCATCGCCGACCGCAAGACCGGCATTGGCTGCGACCAGCTGATCGTCATCGAGCCCTCGACCAAGGCCGATGTCCGCATGCGGATCTGGAATAATGAGGGTTTCGAGGTCGAATCCTGCGGCAATGCCTCACGCTGCATCGCCGATATCCTGTTCGCCGAGAAGCGCAAGACCGTAGCCACGATCGACACCTTGGGCGGCTTCCTCACCTGCGAGAAGGGCGGCAATGGCCTGGTGACCGTCGATATGGGCGTGCCGCGCTTCGGCTGGCAGGACATTCCGCTGTCGGAGCCCTTCCCCGATACGCGTCACATCGAACTGCAGCTCGGCCCCATCGACGCGCCGCTGATTCATTCCCCCTCGGTCGTCAATGTCGGCAATCCGCATTGCATCTTCTGGGTGAAGGACCTCGATATCGTCGACCTCGCCAAGGCGGGACCGATGCTGGAACATCACCCGCTCTTCCCCGAGCGCGCCAATATCTCGCTCGCCCGCATCGACGCGAAAGACCACATCACGCTCAAGGTCTGGGAACGCGGTGCCGGCCTGACGCGCGCCTGCGGCACCGGCGCCTGCGCCGCTCTGGTGGCGGCAGCGCGCATCAAGCTCACCCACCGCAAGGCGACCGTGACGCTGCCCGGCGGCGATCTCGTCGTCGAATGGCGCCAGGATGACAATCACATCCTGATGACCGGCCCGATCGCCTATGAATTCGATGGGTTCCTGCCCGCGCATCTCGCGGTGTGATCCTCGTGTCGAAGCCCGACATCATCACTTTTGGCTGTCGCCTCAATGCGTATGAGGCCGAGGTGATGCGCCATGAGGCCGATAAGGCCGGCCTTGAAAACGCGGTCATCTTCAATACCTGCGCGGTGACGGCGGAAGCCACCCGCCAGGCGCGCCAGGCGATCAGGCGGGCGCGCAAGGAGAAGCCCGACGCCCGCATCATCGTCACCGGCTGCGCGGCGCAGACCGATCCCCAGATGTTCGCCGTGATGCCGGAAGTCGATCTCGTGCTCGGCAACCAGGAGAAGCTCGATGCCAAGAGCTACCGTTTTCCCGATTTCGGCGTCGCCAGGGAAGAGCGCGTCAAGGTGAACGACATCATGTCGGTGCGCGAGACGGCGCTCCACATGATCGACGGCTTCTCCGAGCGCACCCGCGCCTTCGTGCAGATCCAGAATGGCTGCGACCACCGCTGCACCTTCTGCATCATCCCCTTCGGGCGCGGCAATTCGCGCTCGGTGCCGGCCGGTGATGCGGTCGAGCAGATCCGCCGCCTGGTCGCCAATGGCTATTCCGAGATCGTGCTGTCGGGCGTCGACATCACCTCCTGGGGTGCCGACCTGCCGGGCCGGCCTCGCCTCGGCAATCTGGTCCGCCGCATCCTGAAATCGCTGCCCGAGCTCAAGCGCCTGCGCCTGTCCTCGATCGATTCGATCGAGGCCGATGACGATCTCATGCGCGCCATCGCCGAGGAGGAGCGGCTGATGCCGCATCTGCATCTCTCGCTCCAGGCTGGCGACGATATGATCCTCAAGCGCATGAAGCGCCGGCATCTGCGCGACCACTCGATCGCCTTCTGCGATGAGGCCCGCAAGCTCAGACCCGATATCGTCTTCGGCGCCGACATCATTGCCGGCTTCCCGACCGAGACCGAGCAGATGTTCGAGAACTCGCTCAGGATCGTCGAGGAATGCGGCCTGACCTTCCTGCATGTCTTCCCCTTCTCACCGCGCCCCGGCACGCCGGCGGCGCGCATGCCGCAATTGCCGAAGCCGGTGATCCAGGAACGCGCCCGCGCCTTGCGGGAGAAGGGCAAGGAGCGTCTCGATGCTTTCCTCAGGCAGGAGATCGGCGCTGAGAGGTCCATCCTCATCGAGACCGAGAGCATGGGACGCACCGAACATTTCGCCCAGGTGAAGTTCGCTCAGCGCATGAGCGCCGGCGCCATCATCCGCGCCAAGGTGACCGGACGCGGCGCTGACCACCTCGAGGCGAGCCTGGCCGCATGACGGGCTTCTTCAAGAAACTGTTCAACCGGATCTCCGGACACCAGGACGAAGCGGCGCCATCTCCGCCACCGGAAGACGAGACGCCGACACAGGCCGAGACCGCATCACCCCCGGCCGAACCGGAAGCCAAGCCCGAAGTCGTCGCGCAATCCGAGCCGGAGCCCGTCGCCCCCGAATCTGTCGTAATTTCGGAACGGGCGCCGCCTGAGCCTTCCGCCACAATGGAATTGCTTGAACCGGAAGTCAGGCAGCCTGAGCCGAAGAAGGTCGCGGCGAAGAAACACGAAGCCACACCGAAGAAGGTTGAAGCCAGGAAATCCGAGCCTCTCCCACCCCCGCCCGAGCCGGTGGAACTTACACCACCTGTGCCTGAGCTGCCCGCACCTGCACAGCCATCGCCGGAACCCGAAATCTCTCTCGCCCCTGAACCGGAGCCGGAAACCGAGGCTCCTATGGCAGAGGCCGCCGCGCCCGAGCCCCCTGCTCCACGGCCGCGTGGGAGATGGTTCACCCGCCTCAGGGACGGCCTGGCGAAATCGTCCCGTTCGCTCACCGGATCGATCAGCGCCATCTTCACCAAGCGCAAGCTCGATGAGGCGACGCTCGAGGAGCTGGAAGACGTGCTGATCCAGGCCGATCTCGGCGTCGAGATGACGACCCGGATCGTCAAGGCGGTGTCGGCCGGCCGTTACGACAAGGAGATCGAGCCCGAGGAGGTGAAGGCGATCCTCGCCAGCGAAGTGGCGAAGGTGCTGAAACCGGTCGAGGTTCCTTTCACCTTCGGCGAAGAGAAGCCTTTCGTCATCCTGGTGGTCGGCGTCAACGGCTCGGGCAAGACCACCACCATCGGCAAGCTTGGCGCGATTGCGGCCGGCGAGGGCTTCTCGGTGATGCTCGCCGCCTGCGACACGTTCCGCGCCGCCGCGATCGAGCAATTGGCGGTCTGGGGCAAGCGCATCGGCGCCAGGGTCATCTCGCGCCCGACCGGAGCGGATGCCGCCGGCCTGGCTTTCGATGCGATGCGGGAGGCCAGGGCCGAGGCCGCCGACATCCTCATCATCGACACCGCCGGGCGCCTGCAGAACAAGGCCAATCTCATGGCCGAGCTCGACAAGATCGTGCGCGTCATCCGGAAGCAGGACGAGACGGCCCCCCATGCCGTGCTCCTGGTGCTCGATGCGACCACCGGGCAGAACGCCATCTCGCAGGCCGATGTCTTCACCAAGGTCGCGGGCGTTACCGGCCTGATCATGACCAAGCTTGACGGCACCGCCCGCGGCGGCATACTCGTCGCCATCGCCGAGCGCTTCAAGCTTCCCATTCACGCCATCGGCGTGGGCGAGCAGGTCGAGGACCTGCAGCCTTTCGACGCCGAGGCCTTCTCCCGCGCCATTGCAGGTCTTGAAGAATGAACCCTGTCGTCAAAATCCTTATCGAAGCCGGCCCCCTGGTCGCGTTTTTCCTGACCAATTGGCTGGCGGGAATATTCTGGGGAACCGGAATATTCATGATCGCGACCGCCGTCGCCCTCATTCTGTCCTGGCTCCTGACCCGCAAGCTTGCCGTCATGCCGCTGATCAGCGCCGGATTCGTCGCGGTCTTCGGTATCCTGACGCTCTGGCTTCATGACGAAACCTTCATCAAGGTGAAAGTCACCCTGATCAACGCCCTGTTCGGCGTGGTCCTGCTCGGCGGCTTGTTCTTTGGGCAGACTTTTCTCAAATTCGTGATGGGCGAGGCCCTCAAGATGACCGATGAGGGCTGGCGCGCGCTGACCATACGCTGGGGAATTTTCTTTTTGTGCGTCGCCGTCGTGAATGAGGTGGTGTGGCGGTCGGTTTCGACCGATACCTGGGTGAATTTCAAGGTCGCTCTGCTGCCCATTACCCTGGTCTTTGCCCTTTCGCAGGCGCCAATGATGACCAAACACATGATTCAGGACGATCCGAAGCCGCCGCACTAGGTGGAATGTCGCATTTCGAGACCGTTCCGTATGCTGACGATACGTTCATCACCCTGAGCAAGCACGCTTCTCGCAATCGCAAAACAGTATTTGCTTTATCCTCTTGCCGTCGTCCTTGTGAGGCGCTAGGACAAAAGGCTTCGGGTGACGGTGACAACAAGCCTGCGCGGTTTCGGGGCGAAAAAGCCAGGAAATACATCATCCGGAATGAGGCATCAGATACGTGCGGTGAGGCTGGCGGCTTGCTGTGCGGCAGGAGTAGGGGTCGATGACAGGCAACAAAGACGTGAAGCAGCTTTCACGCTCGCCATATCATCTATTGAAGAGAGCAGCGCAGTACGCTGCCTATGTCTATCAAGGGGAGGTCGGCAAAGCCGGCCTGACACAGCGCCAGTTCACCGTTCTCATCGCCGTCGACCAGAATGAAGGCGTGAGCCAGACGGCTCTGGTGAAGATGACCGGCATCGACCGCTCGACGCTGGCCGATCTGGTGGCGCGGCTTCTGGCGCAGGGCTATCTGCAGCGGCGCCGCACCAAGGATGACGGCCGCACCAATTCGGTGCGCATCACCTCGGCCGGCAAGCGCATGCTGAAGCTGGCGCAGCCGGGCGCCGATGAAGTGGACAAGCAGGTGCTGGCCACCGTGCCGGTCAGTCATCGCAAGCCCTTCACCGAGGCTCTGGGACTTCTTGCCGCCGAGATGGACCGCATCGAGGACGAAAGCGAGGTCAAGCCCGCGCTCAAGATCAAGAACCGCCGGCGCGCCTGAGCTCTTCGATTTTTGGAATGATCTGCGTCTTGAGGGCTTCTCGCGAGAGAGGCCCGATCCATTTGAGGCGGATGGTTCCCTTGCCGTCGACGAGGAAGCTCTCCGGCACCCCATAGACGCCCCAGTCGACCGAAGCCCTTCCATTGGGATCGGCACCGACCGCGGCGAAGGGGATGCCGAGCGTCGTCAGGAAGCGGCGGGCATTTTCGGGATCGTCCTTGTAGTTGATGCCGACGACCTTGAGGTCCTCGCGGCGGCTGAGTTCCATGAGAAGCGGATGCTCGTCGCGGCACGGCACGCACCACGACGCCCAGACATTGACGAGCGTGACCGCGCCCTTGGCGAGATCGGCCGTGGCGAGGCCCGGCAGGTCGAGCCCGTCGATCGGATCTAGCGCGAATTGCGGCGCCGGCTTGTTGATCAGCACCGAGGGCACGTCGGCCGGATCGCCCGCCAGGCCGCGATAGAAGACCGCCGCCAGGACGAGAAACACCGCAACCGGCACGAGGGCGAGCCATCGGCGCGGCCGCGAGGACGGGCCAGGGCTCGCTTCAGCCATGCCGGCCGTCTTTCTTGGCGTCGAGCGCGCTCACCTGCCGCTTCAGTTTCCGGTCGCGCAGGAGAATATAGAGCACGAGCGCGGCGAGGCCGGCAAAGCTCGCCAGATAGGCCGCGATCACGAAGGCGACATGAGCAGCGTTGAGATCCATCAGCGCCCTGCGAGTCCGGCCAATTGCAGCTGGCGAATCTTGCGGGACGTGATCTCGCTGCGCATGGCGATGAGGAGCAGACCGGCGAACAGCAGCATATAGGCCAGCGCCATGATCAAAAGCGGCCATAGCATGCGCTCGTCGATGGTGGGGCCGCCCATGCGGAAGACGGAGGCGCCCTGATGCAGCGAATTCCACCAGTCGACCGAGAATTTGACGATCGGCACATTGATGAAGCCGGCGATGGCGACGATCCGGGCGATGAGCGCGGCGCGATGCGGGTCCTCGATTGCCTGCCACACCGCCATATAGCCCAGATAGAGCAGGAAAAGGACGAACATGGAGGTAAGCCGCGCATCCCACACCC
The DNA here is from genome assembly GCA_003576695.1 of Taklimakanibacter lacteus. Classification (GTDB taxonomy): domain Bacteria; phylum Pseudomonadota; class Alphaproteobacteria; order Rhizobiales; family Aestuariivirgaceae; genus Taklimakanibacter; species Taklimakanibacter lacteus. The sequence goes on along the minus strand of QOZQ01000001.1, from coordinate 198,562 downwards.
ACCAGGCGCCCCACATGGGCTTGCCCCACAGCGAGCCGGTGACCAGCGCCAGGAAACAGAACATGGCGCCGATGGGCGCTGCGGCCTTGGCCGCCATGTCGGCGAGCGGATGCCGGAAGATGGCGGCCGACGCGCTGGCGAGCGCCATCGCCGTATAGACCATGAGCGCCATCCACGCCGCCGGCACATGCACGAACATGATCCGAACCGTCTCGCCCTGCTGGTAGTCGGGGGGCGCCGTGACGAGCGCCATATAAAGTCCGGCCGCAAAGGCGACCAGCGCCGCTACCCAGACGGGAAGCAGGAGCGCCTGGGCGAGCTTGAGGAACCGGGCCGGGTTGGCGAATTGCTGCATGGCCATATATAGCGCGTGATCAGGAAAAGTGGATACCGGTTTCCCGTCCGATCACGCGCCAATTCGAGATTCCGATCACGTCGATCACTTCAGACCGAACGGCCTGAAGTGATCGTGATATAGGAGTCCTGACTCATTTCAGATAGGCGCGCAATGCCGCAGCGGCGGCAATGGGAATAAGCACAAGGCTCGCCAGCGCGATCGCCGAAAGCATCAGCAATGACGGTTTCGTGAGGTCGGGGCTGGTCGTCGCCGCCACGCCGAAGATGAGGCATGGCACATAGAAGGGCAGGATCAGGAGCGAGACGAGGAGTCCTCCTCGCCTGAGCGCCACGGTGATCGCCGCCCCGAGCGACGCGAGCAGCGACAGCGCCAGGGACCCGAGCAGCATGGCGAGGCCAAGCGGCAGGATGACCCCGGGATCGAGATTGATGAGGAAGCCGAGCAGCGGTGCTGCGACGGCAAGCGGCAGCGCCGTGGTCAGCCAGTGGGCGGCCGCCTTGGCGAGGACCACCAGCTCGAGCGGCACGACGCCCAGCGCCATCGCATCGAGGGAGCCGTCTTCGAAGTCGGACTGGAAGATGCGCTCGGCCGAGAGCAGGACCGAGAGCAGCAACGCGATCCACAGGGCGCCGGGCGCGATGCGCTGCAGGAGCGCCTGGTCGGGGCCGAGCCCCAAAGGCAACAGCACGATCACCGTCACGAAGAAGCCGATGGCCGTGCCGGCGCCGCCGCCCTGCCGCGTGGCGAGCTTGAGATCGCGCCGCATCAGGGCCCAGATCAGCTTCACGCCGGCGCTCCAAGCATGAGGGTGACGTCGGCCGTGAGCGCGAGCGGCGTGTGGGTGGCGACGACGGCAAGCCCGCCGCCGCTCAGATGGCCGCGCAGGAGCTTCATCAGCCGCTCGAGCGAGGCCTGATCGAGGCCGAGCGTCGGTTCATCGAGCAGCCACAGGAGCCGTGGCACCAGAGCGAGCCTCGACAACGACAGGCGGCGCTTCTGCCCGGCCGACAGGAGGGCGGCCGGATACTCCCCGAGATCCTCCAGATCGAAAGCGGCGAGTGCCGCCGCCAAGTCGCCGCCGCCGAGAAAATCGCCCCAGAATTGGAGATTCTCCCTGACCGTCAGCGGCGTCTTGATGGCCTCCTGATGGGCGCCATAATGGGCCTGCTGCCCTATCGAGAGCTCAGGCGACCCGCCCGTGAGGCTGATGGCGCCCTGGGCCGCCTCGCCCAGCCCCGCAATGAGGCGCAGCAGGGAAGATTTGCCGGCCCCATTGGGCCCGCGCAGCTCGAGGAGCTGGCCGGAAGCGAGAGCGAAATTCACATCCGTGAAGACCACCCGGCCGCCTCGCTGGCAGGCCAGGGCTTCGGCGCATAATTGAACCATCGTCCACCCGCTTAACCCATTGGACGGCATGAGGCAAAGCCGGTTCTGCCTGGAGGCCGGACACCCGGTCGCGACGGAATGCCTGGTTTGGTTGTGTGATCTCAAGACTTGGCATCGTCACGCAATTGGACCTATATGCAGGGCAAATCCCGCCTGGACCAATCTGCACCAAGGATCTGCCATGACCGCGACGTCCCTCGACTCCTTCAAATGCCGCAAGACTTTGAAGGTGGGCGCCAAGACCTATGTCTATTTCAGCCTGAAGGCGGCCGAGAAGAACGGCCTTACCGGAATTTCATCCCTGCCCTATTCGCTGAAGGTGCTGCTCGAAAACCTGCTGCGCCATGAGGATGGCCGCTCGGTCACCAGGGAAAGCATCCAGAACTTCGCCCACTGGCTCACCAATCGCGGCAAGGCCGAGAACGAGATCGCCTATCGTCCCGCCCGCGTCCTCATGCAGGACTTCACCGGCGTGCCGGCGGTGGTCGACCTCGCCGCCATGCGCGATGCCATGCGCAATCTGGGCGGCGACCCCAAGAAGATCAATCCGCTGGCCCCGGTCGACCTCGTCATCGACCATTCCGTGATGGTCGACTTCTTCGCCAACTCGAAAGCCTTCAAGCAGAATGTGGCGCTCGAATATGACCGCAATGGCGAGCGCTACACCTTCCTCAAATGGGGCCAGGGCGCCTTCGACAATTTCCGCGTCGTGCCGCCCGGCACCGGCATCTGCCACCAAGTAAATCTCGAATATCTCGCCCGCACCGTGTGGACCAAGAAGGTCCAGGAGAAGGGCAAGAATGTCGAATACGCTTTCCCCGATACGCTTGTCGGCACCGACAGCCACACGACCATGGTCAATGGCCTCGCGGTCCTGGGCTGGGGCGTGGGCGGCATCGAGGCGGAAGCGGCCATGCTCGGCCAGCCGACCTCCATGCTCATCCCGGAAGTCGTGGGCTTCCGGCTCGAAGGTGAGCTGCCGGAAGGCACCACCGCGACCGATCTCGTTCTCACCGTCACCCAGATGCTGCGCAAGAAGGGCGTGGTTGGAAAGTTCGTCGAATTCTATGGCCCGGGCCTCGCCAATCTGGCGCTCGAGGACATGGCGACCATCGCCAACATGGCGCCCGAATATGGCGCCACCTGCGGCTTCTTCCCCGTTTCCGCCGAGACGCTCGCTTATCTGAAGGGCACCGCGCGGCCCGCCGCCCAGATCGCCCTTGTCGAGAAATATGCCAGGGCGCAGGGCATGTTCTGGACGGCGAAATCCGCCGATCCGGTCTTCACCGACACGCTCGCGCTCGATCTTTCCACCATCGAGCCTTCGATGGCCGGTCCCAAGCGTCCGCAGGACCGCGTCACGCTCAAGACCGCGGCTTCCGATTTCGCCCATGTGATGGCGAACGAGTTCAAGAAGGCCGGCGAGCTGCACAGCCGCTTCAAGGTCGAAGGCACCAATTTCGACCTGGGCCATGGCGACGTGGTGATCGCGGCGATCACGTCCTGCACCAACACCTCCAACCCCTCGGTCATGATCGGCGCCGGCCTTCTCGCCCGCAATGCGGTGAAGAAGGGCCTCACCGTGAAGCCCTGGGTCAAGACCTCGCTGGCCCCGGGCAGCCAGGTGGTGACCGAATATCTCAAATCCTCAGGTCTCCAGAAGGATCTCGACAAGCTCGGCTTCGATCTTGTGGGCTATGGCTGCACCACCTGCATCGGCAATTCCGGTCCCCTGCCCGAGGCGATCTCGGAGGCGATCAAGAAGAACGATCTCGTCGCCGCGGCGGTATTGTCCGGCAATCGCAATTTCGAAGGTCGCGTCAATCCGGATGTCAGGGCCAATTACCTGGCCTCGCCGCCGCTCGTCGTCGCCTATGCGCTGGCCGGATCGCTCACTGTCGATCTGAGCAAGGATCCGTTGGGCCTGGGCAAGGACGGCAAGCCCGTCTATCTCAAGGACATCTGGCCGGCGGCCAAGGAGATCGCCGCCTCGGTGCGCAAGAACGTCACCCGCAAGGCCTTCGCCACGAGATATGCCGATGTGTTCAAGGGCGATGCCGACTGGCGCAAGATCAAGGTCGAGGGCGGCCTCACCTTCAAATGGAGCATGTCCTCCACTTACGTGCAGAACCCGCCCTATTTCGAGGGCATGAAGATGGCGCCGGATCCGGTGACCGATGTGGTCAATGCCCGCATCCTCGGCCTCTTCCTCGATTCGATCACCACCGACCACATCTCGCCCGCCGGCAACATCAAGGCGACGAGCCCGGCTGGCACCTATCTCACCGAGCATCAGGTGCGCCCGGTCGACTTCAACTCCTATGGCGCGCGCCGCGGCAATCACGAAGTGATGATGCGCGGCACCTTCGCCAATATCCGCATCAAGAACCAGATGGTGCCGGGCGTCGAGGGCGGCGTGACCAGACACTATCCCTCGGGCGAGCAGATGCCGATCTATGACGCCGCCATGCGCTACGCGCAGGAGGATGTGCCGCTGGTCATCTTCGCCGGCAAGGAATATGGCACCGGCTCGTCGCGCGACTGGGCCGCCAAGGGCACGAAGCTTTTGGGGGTGCGCGCCGTGATCGCGCAGAGCTTCGAGCGCATCCACCGCTCCAACCTCGTCGGCATGGGCGTCGTGCCCTTGCAGTTCAAGGATGGCGAGTCCTGGCAGACCCTGGGCCTCAAGGGTGACGAAATAGTAACCATTCATGGGTTAGCTGAAGGGCTGAAACCGCGGGCGATGCTGCAGCTGATGATCACGGCGCCGGATGGAGCCGGCCGCATCATCGACGTGCAGTGCCGGATCGATACGCTCGACGAGTTGGACTATTACAGGAATGGCGGCATCATGCCCTATGTCCTGCGCAGTCTCGCCAAGGCGGCGTAACGGTCACCGCCTTGTGAGTGGGCTCACCTTAACGTGACTCGATGGGGTGTCATGATTAAGTCATATAGGCCAGATGCTGACCTTGCTTGAACTGACCCGCCGGCGCGTGCTGGCGCTTGGCGCTGGTGCCGTTGCGGCGACCGCCGCGGGCGTCCGGGTCAAGGCGGATACGCTCCGTCCCGCCATTGTCGAGCTGTTCACCAGCCAGGGATGCTCGTCCTGCCCGCCGGCCGATGCCTTCATGGCCGAAGTGCGCACCATGCCCGATGTCATCGCGCTGACCTACAATGTCGACTACTGGGATTATCGCGGCTGGCGCGACACGCTGGCGGCGCCGGAAAACTCCAAGCGCCAGTACAAATACGCCAAGGCGCGCGGCGACATGGATGTCTATACGCCGCAGATGATCATCGATGGCGCCTCCCATGTCGTGGGCAGCCAGAAGACGGCGGTGATCGCCGCCATCAAGCGCTCCTTCGCCAATCCGCCGCCCATGTGGATTCCGGTCTCGATCTTCGCCAATGACGCGGAATTCCAGATCACCGTCGACCAGGCGCCGCTCGATGTTCCGGCCCCGACCGCCAGCCTCTGGTTCGTATCGGTCGCGCCGCATATTCCGGTCGAGATCGAGAAGGGCGAGAATGCCGGCCAGAAGATCGACTACCTGAATGTGGTGCGCAAGCTGGTGCCGGTCGGCATGTGGCATGGCGAGCGGACGACCCTGGCGCTGCCCAAGGACAGCGTGATGACGGAAGACAGCACCAGCTGCGTCGCATTGCTGCAGATGAAACCCCTGGGCCGGATACTGGGCTGCGCCGTGTGGGGCCGCCTGAGCTCATAGACCACGACCAGGTCGGATCACATCATACTATAAGTCTCGAGTGCGTCCTTATCGCCGATCCAGCAACTTTGACGGGAGGCGCTCCCTCTCGCAATTCCTATCCCGATGATTATATTTAGGGTATCCTGCTTCGGCCGGGATAACGTGCCCAACACGGGAGAATGTCAATGTCTTACAAGACCGTTCTCGTCGCTCTCAATGAAATCAACCGCCTGGATGCCCTGAACGCCGCCGCCGCCAGGATCGCCAGGATCGATGGCGCTTTCGTCCGCGGCCTCTACACCATCCCGGCCGCGCAGATTTACCCTTCTACCGGCTTCGAGGCCGTGCCGCAGATGTTCGAGGGCCACCAGACCTTCTTCAAGAACAATCTCGCCAAGGTGAGGAGCGCCTTCGAGGCCTCGCTCGCCAAGTCCAAGCTCGAGGGCGAATTCGTTTCGATCGAAGGCCGCTCGCCTCTGATCTCGGACGAGATCATCAGCCACGGCAAATCGGCCGACATCATCATCGTCTCGGCCACCGACCCGTCGGAAGTCTCGGGCGTCGAGCTCGATGCCATCGAGCGCGTTCTCATCGGCGCCGGTCGCCCCTTGCTGGTCCTGCCGCGCAGCAACGAGCATGTGCTCGACCTCGATCGCATCGTGGTCGGCTGGAATGGCGGGCGCGAAGCCGCCCGTGCCGTGTTCGATGCGATCCCGCTGCTGCAGGCGGCGAAATCCGTCGCCGTCGTCTGCGTCGACCCCAAGAATGAGGAACGCGTGACCCCGGAAGAGCCGGGCCGCCGCATCGTGGCGACGCTGCAGCGCCACAAGGTCAAGGCCGAGGCCAAAACCATGGAAGGCGGCGGCGAGAGCGCCGGCAAGGCGCTGCTCAAGCATGCCAGGGAGATCGATGGCGGCCTCATCGTGATGGGCGCCTATGGCCACAGCCGCTTGCGCGAATTCGTCTTCGGCGGCGCCACCCGCCATGTGCTCGACGACATGACGCGGCCCGTCTTCATGTCGCATTAGACCTGTGTAAAATTAGAGCAACAGGCGCGGCACTGATTGGTTGCCGCGCCTTTCTTTTGCTGTCAAACAGGGAGCAGGAGATTTAAAATCATGCCTGTGGCCAAACCCGCCTTCCTGTTCGATCTCGACGGCACGCTTGTCGATAGTGTCTATGACCATGTGCTGGCCTGGCACGATGCGCTGCAGGCCGAGAATATCGACCTGCCGGTCTGGCGCATCCATCGCCGCATCGGCATGTCGGGGGGCCTGTTCGCCAACATGCTGCTCAGGGAAATCGGCCAGGAGATCAGCGCCGAGCGCATCGCCCATCTGCGCCGCGTCCATGCCGACTCCTACGCCAGGCGCTCCGCCAAGGTGCGCCCGCTGCCGGGCGCCCAGGCGCTGCTCAAATACCTGACCGATGCGAAGATCCCCTGGGCCATCGCCACCAGCGGCCGCATGGAGACGGCGGGCCCGGTGCTCAAGACCCTGGGCGTCGATCCCAAGAAACAGACGGTGGTGACCCGCGACCAGGTGCGCTTCGCCAAGCCCGATCCCGATCTCTTCATCGAGGCGGCCGACCGCCTCGGCGTCGACATTACTTCCGCCTCGGTGGTGGGCGATGCGATCTGGGATATGCTGGCTTCCCGCCGCGCCCGGGCGCTGGGCATCGGCCTTCTCTCCGGCGGCTATGGCGAGGAGGAGCTGTTCCGCTCCGGCGCCTATCGCGTCTTTTCCGAGCCCGCCGACATGCTGCGCCATATCGACGAGCTGGGCGGACGCCAGGCATAGGCCACCGCGAGGAGGATCGCCGCAAAGCCTGCGATGTCGAGCAGGCTCGGACGATCACCGACCAACAGCATCGCCGAGAGCACGCCGACCACCGGCACGGCGAAGCTCAGCAATGCCGATGTCGAGGCCGGGTTGCGCGCCAGGATCGCGAACCACAGCATATAGGCGCCGGCCATGGCGCCGATGACATGGAAAGCGAGCGCGCCGGCAACCAGTCCCGACAGCGAAGCCGGCACTGCCTGGCCGGAAACGAGAAGACCGATGCCTGAGATCGCCGCGCCGATCATGAGCTGATAGGCCGTGGTGGCGATGGGATCGCTTTTGAGCGGCCACTTCTTGAGGACAATAGTGCCGAGCGACCAGGACAAGGCCGCCAGCAGTGGAAAGATGAGCCCTGGCGTCGCGCCGGATTCGAAGACGGGGTAGGCGAGCAACGCAATGCCGAGCGCGCCCGAGCCGAGCGCCAGCGCCTTGCGCCGGTCGATCGCTTCGCCAAGGATGAGGGCGGCGAGCAGCACCGACCAGACCGGCATCGTATAGGTGAGGATAGCCGCCCGCGATGTCGTCGTGATGAGCTGGGCGAAGGCGGTGAAGATGTTGAAGCCCGCGATATTGAGAGTGCCCGCCAGGATCAAGGGAAGCCAGGAGGCGCGTGCCACCGCCAGCCGGCGGCGCAACGCCAGCGCCACAAGGAGTAGGAGAAGGCTTCCGCTCGCCAGCCCGATGCTGCGCAGCGCGAAAGGCGGGATCTCGCCGAGCGCGATCTTGACCGCCGGCCAGTTGAATCCCCACAGCAAGGCGAGCAGGACGGGAAACAGACTTTCTCGCCTGATCATGGGAACGGCTAGAGACCCTTGCGATAGACGATGAAGGACGAGCGCGGTACGATCGTGTCATAGAGCGAGCGCGCCGCCCCATTATATTCCTGGGTCTGCCAATAGAGCCGGAAGGCGCCTTTCTCCTTGGCCTTCTGCTCGCAGGCGAGGATCAGCTCCTTCGCGGCGCCACCACCCCGGGCATCAGGATCGACGAAGAGATCCTGCAGGTAGCAGATGGGCTGCTTGCTCCAGGTGCTGTCATGGAAAAGGTAATTGCAGATGCCGATGACCTCGCCATCCTTTTCCGCCACCAGCGCCTCGATATTGCTGCGGGGATCGAGGATCAATCGCCAGGTATGGGCGGTGACGTCCTCGGGCACGCTGGCGCGATAGAACTTGATATAGCCGGCCCACAGCGCGCGCCATCTGGCTTCATCCTTGGAAGCGGCGGGCCTGATGACGATGCCTGACATGGAAGGGTCCTTTCCGTGAGGGTTGTGAGCGCCCTTTATGTCGACGGCTCACGCCCGAAACAGGGCCACTTTCGCAAAAGGACAACGGACCACAATCGCCCGTCAGGCTGGCGGCAACGACTGCCGGTATTTCTCGGCATCCCAGTTGACGAGAGCGAGCTCCTCATCGAGCGTCAGCACGCGCACCGGCTCGGCTTGCGTGAGCCGCAAGCCCACATCGGCGAGGCAGCGCGCCATGGCGTGCATCGCAGGCGTGGCGTCGGCGGGCAGCAGCACGCCCTTACCCGGCACGACAATGAGCTTGGGCTCGGGTCTTCCGGCCCGGCCGATGCGTTCCGCGGCCCTGGCCGGCGCTTCACCCTCTTCCGCTACCGAGATGCCCGCCCCCAGAAAGACGATGTGATCGGGATAGAGCGTGCCCTTGCGCGCCTGGGCCAGGCTCTGCGCATCGAAAGCCAGGCTCTGCACGATGGCGTCGGGAGAGGGCACGTAGCGTGTGCCCTGCGCCAGTTCGGCAAGCGCGGCAGTATCGGGAGAGACAGGCCGGCGCGCCGGCTTCACCACCGCCTGCACCGCCCGCTCCAGCAGTCTTTCCGCTTCCGCCACGGTGTCGGCTGCCACGACCAAGCCGTGATTGCCGAGCACCAGCACATTGGTTTCAGGCTTCAGCCGCAAGCGGATTTCCTTGGCGAGCGGCAGGCCGGGCCGGCGATAGGGCACGAAGGCCCAGTCGAAGCCTGCAAGCTTTTCCTGCAGCCGCGCCTCGGCATCTTCGCGCACTGCCCAGGATATCGTCTCGATACAATGGACATGCAGGACGACTTTATGCGCGAAGCTCGCATGCACCGTCGTCTCGATCGACGGCCTGAGCCCCAGGCTGTTGAGATCGCCGCGCACGAAATCGGTGCAGCTTTCGCAGGCCGGATCGTCTCTTTCCAATGCCTTGAGCAGCGGGGCGATCGCGACCGGTACGAAGATGTCACGCTCTTTCGCATGCTGCAGCCAGGTGCCCGACGCCTTGATCCACATGACGCCGTCCTGCTTGAGCGATGTGTTGCCGCCGGCCGCCTGGACCAGCAGCGGATCGGCGCCGACCCTGGCCGAAAGCGCTTTCAGCGCCGTCATCTCATGCGTCATGTCTCTTTCCAGCCTTTGAGATAGGCCCTGACCGCTTCGCTTTCGGCCGCGGTCAGATGCAGACCATGCTTGGTCCGGCGTTCCAATATGTCTTCAGCCGTCTGCGCCCATTCCGCCTCGCGCAGATAGGAGATTTCCCGCTCATAGAGCAAGGCGCCGAAATGCCGCCCGAGATCGCTCATCGACCGGGCGCCCGAGAGCAGGCCATGCGCCATGCTGCCATAGAGGCGGGCATAATGCCGGGCGAGCGGCGCCGGGAGCCACGGATAGCGACGCAATAGCTCAGCGACAAAGGCGGCAAAGCTTTTGGCGCCGTTGAGATCGCCGCCCGGCAGATGCGCGCGCTCCGTCCAGCTGCCGCTCATCTGCGGGAAATGGGCCTTCAGCCTGTCGAGCGCATGTTCGGCGAGCTTGCGATAGGTGGTGATCTTGCCGCCGAACACCGAAAGCAGGGGCGGCTTGCCCTCGCCCTCATCGATGTCGAAGACATAATCGCGCGTCACAGCGGAGGGATTGGCCGCATTGTCGTCATAGAGCGGCCGCACCCCGGAAAAGGCCTGCACGATGTCGGAGCGCTTGAGCTCACGCTTGCTGTAGCGGTTGACCACCGCGATGAGATAATCGATCTCATTGTCGTCGATGGCGACATCTTCGGCCTTGCCCTCATAGGGAATATCGGTCGTGCCGATGAGGCTGAGATTGTCCTGATAGGGATTGACGAAGATCACCCGCTTGTCGTGATTCTGGAAGAGATAGGCCTGCGGTCCGTCCCAGAATTTCGGCACTACGATGTGGCTGCCTTTGACGAGGCGGATGCGGCGCGCCGAATTGACGCCGCTCACCCGCCCCAGAACGTCCTGCACCCAGGGTCCTGCGGCATTGACGAGGACGCGCGCCTCGATGCGGCGCGCGCCTTCCGCCCCCTTGAGCTCGACCTGCCACAGGCCGTTCTCGCGCCGGGCCGACACCGCCGCCATGCGGGTAAGGATTTCCGCCCCCTTTTCGCGCGCATCGACGGCATTCAGAACGACGAGGCGGGCATCGTCCACCCAGCAGTCGGAATATTCGAAAGCGGTCTTGTACTCGTCGCGGATGATGGCGCCTTCAGGGTCCCGTCTCAGATCGATGCGCCGACAGCCGGGCAAGGTCTCGCGCTTGCCCAGGTGATCATAGAGGAAGAGGCCGAGCCGGATGAGCCAGGCCGGGCGCTGCTCGGGCGAATGCGGCAGCACCAGGCGCATCGGCCAGATGATATGAGGCGCGGCCTTGAGCAGCACCTCGCGCTCGGTGAGCGCCTCGCGCACCAGCCGGAATTCGTAATATTCGAGATAGCGCAGGCCGCCATGGATATATTTGCCGGAGCGCGAGCTGGTGCCTTGCGCCAGATCGTCTTTCTCGCACAGCACGACCGACAGTCCCCGTCCCGCGGCGTCGCGGGCAATGCCAGCGCCATTGATGCCGCCGCCAATGACCAGAAGATCGACCGGGCCCTTCTTTACCATCGTGGGGCTCAACACCGATTGACGGGCGGCTCGCCCACGAGATAGCGCCGGACCTCTTCCGCCGCGAGGCCCGCCGCATAGGTGACGGTCCTGACCGACGCACCGGCGATATGGGGCGTCAAGGTCACATTCTCGAGCTTGAGTAGCGGCCAGTCGGCGGGAACCGGCTCGATCCCGAAAGTCTCGAGCATGGCGCCCTTGATGCGGTGACTGGCGAGCGCGTCATAGAGCGCGTCATAGTCGACCAGGGGGCCGCGCGCCGTATTGACCAGGATGGCGGTCGGCTTCATCTGCGCCAGGGTTTCGGCATTGATGAGCTTCTCGGTTTCCTTGGTCACGCGCGGATGCAGCGACACCACATCGGACTGGGCCAGCAGCGTTTCGAGCGAGACCTGCTCGACGCCGTCGGCGAGGTCGGTGGCGGAAAGCTGGACATAGGGATCGGCGACCAGGATGCGGCAGCCGAAGACCTTGAGCAGGCGCACCACCCGCGTGCCCACTTGGCCATAGCCGATGACGCCGACCGTCATCTCGGAGAGCTCTTCGCCGGTGCGATCGGCGCGATAGAGATCGCCGCGCCAGATGCCGCGCCGCAGCGCGTCATGGCCGCGGGTGATGAGCCGCGTCTCGGCAAGTATGGCGCCGATGGTGAACTCAGCGACCGCGGCCGCATTGCGGCCCGGCGTGTTGACGACGGTGACGCCGCGCCGGCGGGCGGCCTCCATGTCGATATTGACCGGACCGCCGCGCGACACGGCGACGAATTTGAGCGACGGACAGCGATCCATGATCGACGCCGACAAGGGTGCGAGCTGCGTGACGAGGATCTCGGCGCCGTCGATCAGCGCCGCCGTCTCGTCCTCGCTGCCCATATATTCCTTGAGCCCCGCCATGCCGGCCTGGGCATAGCCATGCTCCATCGGCCTGTCGGGCCAGTCGAGATCATGGCGGACGATGTCGAGCGGAGCCTTGGGGCATTTCTGCCGGATCGCCGTCTCGAACATGTCCGAGCGCATGAAATGATCGCCGATGATGACAAGCTTACGCATGAGGATTTTGCCTTGAAGTCTGCAACGCACGCCAGACGGGACGCATCCCTGTGCGCGTTTCCTTGTAGATGGGGAACATCGTGTCGAACATTTGCACGAGTGCCGCATCGGGTCTGGTTTCCGGTCCGAGCGCCGGGTCGACCCACCGGGCCGCGCAATCCGCCATGTTCGGATATATCTTCTGCTGGACGGCGGCCATCATGGCAGCACCTGCGGCACCCGCCTCTTCGCGCTGAACGCTGCGCACCGGCGCATCGAGGGCGCTGGCGAACAACAGCCTGAGCGCCTTGGAGCGGGCGGCGCCGCCGGTGAGTCTCAGATCCCTCGGCAGCGGACCCATGGCCGCGTAGCAATCGCGCGCCGCGAGAGCGAGGCCTTCGAACACCGCACGCATCAGATCGGCAAAGCCCATGGAGGCATCGAGACCGGTGAATTGCGCCCTGGCTCCCGCATCGAGGAACGGACCGCGCTCGCCAGCCTGTGAGATATAGGGATGATAGAGAAGTCTGCCCGACGGGCGCTCCAGGACCTGGTCGTCGAGACCGGCGAGCAGATCCTTGCGGTTGCGCTCGACCCCATGGGCTTTCAGCACATCGCGGGCGAGATCGAGGAGCCAGTCGATATTGAGGGTCGAAGCCATGTTGGACTGCATCTGCGCCAGCATGCCGGGCACCGGGAAGGCCATCGTGTAGCCGGTGCGTTCGGCATTGAGACGCACCTGGTCGGCTGAGGGCGCGAGCCGCATATGCATGCCGGTCGAGCCCGCGATCGAGCAGCCGACCCGGCCCTCGCGGTCGAACAGCCCGCCCCCCAGCGCCGTGCAGACGACATCGACATAACCAAGGATGACGGGCGTGCCGGCGGCAAGCCCGGTGGCGGTCGCCGCCGCGAGGCTCAAGCCATGCGACTGCTCGGTGCCTTCGACGATGGGAGGAAGAAGTCGTTTCGCTTCCGGAACGCCAAGTTCATCAAGGATTTGAGGGGCATAGGCACGGTTGCGGTAATTGCCGAATGTGAAATTGGCTTCCGAAGGATCACAGGCGCGCTCGCCCGTCAGCTTGAAATAGAGCCAGTCCTTGCAGTGATGCGCCGACTGCGCCCGGGCCAGAATTTCGGGCGCATGGCGCTTGAGCCAGGCAAGCTGGACATTCTGCTGACAGGCATTCACGCCCGAGCCGGTGCGCTCATAATGCGCCGCATAGCCGGAGGCGCGGGTGAAGTCTTCCGCGATCGAAGCCGCCCGCGAATCGAGCCACAGCCAGGCCGGTGCCGCGGGCTCGCCCTTCTCATCGATCAGCCACATGCCATCGCCCTGCCCGGTGACGGCGATCGCAATGACACGGCTGTTCAGGTTGTCGATCTTTTGGGCAAGGTCCTTCAGCGTCTGCGCGGCATCTCGCCAGGTGCGCGCCATGTCCTGCTCGACTCCGCCATTGGGCAGCGTGACATAGGAATTGGGGATCGCGGCCACGGCGAGCTGCTCACCGGCTGCCGAGAAGGCGACCGATTTGATCACCGACGTGCCGGCATCGATGCCGATGATGATGTCGGCGCTCATACGAGCTCGGCCCCATGCGCAATGGCGGCACCGGTGCCCGCCGCGAAGACATGAAGATCATGGGGCGCGATGCCGAGCGCGATCGTCTCGCCTGGTTTGGCGGTGATCTGCTCATGCGACACCGAGACGACCGTGCGCCCGGCGATTTCGGTGGCGATATGGGTCTGGTCGCCCAGCCACTGGCAGGTGACGACGCGCGCCTTGAGGCCGCTTCTGCCGATATGCACCGCATGCGGGCGCACGCCCAGCATGAGCGCCGTCTCGCTCTGCAGGCGCGTTCGCACGGCCTGCGGCAGGTCTGCGGCCGCATAGGCGAGGCTCTGCCCATCGCTGCCGGTGATGGTGAAATTGACCGTCTTGCCATCGTCCCTCACCTCGACCGGGAACACGTTCATGGGCGGCTCGCCGATGAACGTCCCGACGAAGAGATTGGCTGGCCGCGCCTTCAATTCGGCCGGCGTCGCATATTGCTGCAGCACACCCCCTTCCATGACCGCGATGCGGTCGGCGAGCGCATTGGCCTCGGTCTGGTCGTGCGTCACCAGGATCGTCGTGCATTTATGCTCGCGCAGATAATGCTTGATGCGGCCGCGCAGCACCGCGCGCAGTTGCGGCTCGAGCTGGCCCATCGGCTCATCGAGGAGATAGAGGCCGGCGGGGCGCACCAGGGCGCGGCCGAGGCTGGCGCGCTGCTGCTGGCCGCCCGACACCGAGCTTGGGTATTTGTGCAGCACATCGCCGATCTCGAGCATTTCGGCCATGTCCCTGACCCGCTTGCCGACATCGGCCTGACCGAGCTTCTGCGCCTTGAGCGCGAAGGAGATGTTTTCGCCGATGGTGAGCGGCGGATAGAGTGAATAGGTCTCGAAGGCCATGGCGACGTTGCGCTGCGCCGGCGGCAGCGCGTGGATGGGCCTGCCATCGAGCGTGATCGAGCCGTTGGTGAGCGTCTCGAAGCCGGCGATCATGCGCAGGGTCGAGGTCTTGCCGCAGCCGGAAGAGCCGAGCAATGCGGTGATCTCGCCGGGCTTGACGGTGAAGCTCAGATCCTTGACGGCATGAATGGCGCCGGCGCCATAGATCTTGTCGACATCCTTCAGAACGAGCTCGGACGACATCAGGCGCGCCCTCCCGCGAGCGCCGCAGGGCGCTTACCAAGATTCCCCTTCTCCCGCGCGCAGCGTGGGAGAAGGTGGCCGAAGGCCGGATGAGGGCTCTTTCTCAACGCACGCACGAACATGAAAAACTTTCCGCTTGGCAGATAAAGAGCCCTCACCCGCCCTATCGGGCACCCTCTCCCATCCTCCGGACGGGAGAGGGGGAATAGTATGAACAGCTCACAAATTTCGTGCACTCTCATGGGCGACTACCCTGCCCAAGCGTCGCACCTGTATCGCGGTCGAACAGATGGGTTCCCCGGGCGTTGAAGGTGATCCTCACCTCGCTCTCGGCCCTGGGTATCTGGGCCGATGACGACGGCAGCGAGGCCAGAAGCTCGGCGCCAGACGATGTCTGCAGCAGGAGCACGGTGCGCTCATTGAGCGGCGTCACCGCCATCACTTGCGCCTTGAGGCCAGTGCCCTTGTCCTTCGTCATCTCGACCGCTTCCGGCCGGACTCCGAAGGTCACAGGCCGCCCCGCCAGCGCCGCATAGGATTTGTCGATTGCCACTTTCTCTCCCGCAAAATCGATTGCGCCATCGGGACCGACCGTGGTTTCCGCCAGGTTGATCGTCGGATCGCCGAACAGCCGCGCCACGCCGACCGTCGCCGGCTTGCGATAGATCTCCTCGGGGCTCGCCACCTGGACGAACCTGCCCTGGGCCAGGACGGCGATGCGGTCGGCCAGCGCCATGGCTTCCTTGTAATCCTGCGTCACATAAAGGACGGTCGATTTCGCCTGCCGCAGCAGCCGCGGCAATTCGAGCCGCATCTCGAAACGCAGTTTCGCGTCCACATTGCGCAAGGGGTCATCGAGCAGCAGCAGCTTGGGCGATGAGGCAAGGGCGCGGGCGAGCGCGGTGCGCTGCTTCTGGCCGTTCGACAATTGCCGGGGCGCGTGGCCCAGCACATGGTCGATCTTGAGCAGCCTGGCGACGCGCGCCACCCCGTCCTTGACCTGGGCATCGCCCTGGGCACGGGCCCGCAAGGGGCTGGCGATGTTCTCGAAGGCATTGAGATGCGGGAACAGCGCGAAATTCTGGAACGCCATGCCGACATCGCGGTGCTCGGGCGCCACATCCGCCATGTCCTGATCGTCGATGCTGATCTTGCCCGTCGTCGGTTCCTCGACGCCGGCAATGAGCCGGAGCAGCACGGTCTTGCCGGTGCCGGACGGCCCGAAGATGACGACGATCTCGCCCGCATCGGCGGTGAGCGAGATGTCCTCGAGGACCTTGTTGGCCTTGAAGGATTTGGAAACGGCGGCGAGTTCGAGATGATGCGGCATGATCAACCCTTCACCGCGCCGAGCGACAGGCCCTCGACCAGGTAGCGCTGGGCATAGAGGGCGAGCGCCAAAGTCGGCGCGATCGACAGCACGATAGCGGCGGCGATCTGGCCATACTGGATGCCCGATGCGGTGACGAAGGCGAGCGCCCCCACGGTCACCGGCTGCTTGTCGGCGGAAGCCAGGATGAGCGCGAAGATGAAGTTGTTCCAGGCGAAGATGAAGGCCAGGAGGCCCGCCGCCGCGATGCCCGGCATGGCGAGCGGCACCGCGATCTTGCGGAAGGTCTGCCACCAGCTGTTGCCGGCAATGCGATAGGCATGCTCGATATCGGGGCTGATATCCTCGAAATAGCCGCGCACGATCCACAAAATGAGCGGCAGGCAGATGAGCTGATAGACCCAGATCAGCCCGATATAGGTGTTGGTGAGGCCGAGCTGCTTGAAATAGAGGCTGAGCGGCAGGAGCACCAGCAGCGGCGGCGCGAAGCGGAAGGACAGCAGCGTGAAGGCGATGTCCTCGCCGAGCCGGAAGCGGAAGCGCGCGAAGGCATAGGCTGCCGGAATGCCGAGGGCCAGCGAGACGAGAACCGAAGCGACCGAGAGGAAGACGCTGTTGCCCAGGTTCTTCATGAAGGCGATGTCGAGATTGCCGGCAGTTGTCTCGAGCCGGCCGGTGATGAGCGCCGAGTAGTTCGACAGGGTGGGCTCGAAGACGATGCTGGGCGGGATGCGCAGGATCGTCTCATTGGTCTGGAACGACATCAGCACGATCCAGAAGATCGGGAACAGGAAGAAGACGAGGACGAGGCCGATGAGGATGCCGCGGACGATCCGTTCGAAGGTCGATGTGTGATCCATGGCCTATGCTCCCCCATGGGCGCGTTCGCGCAATTTGAGCCACTGCTTGATGAAGATGTTGGAGAGCAGATAGGTGATCGCCCACAGGATGATGAGGAGCGCGGCCGAGCGCCCGACATTCGTGTACTGGAAGAATTCGAGATAGGACTGGACCTGGAACACCATCAGCGTGTCGCCGGGCCCGCCTTGCGTCATCGAATAGACGATGTCGAATTGCTGGATCGAATCGAGCAGGCGGAACAGCGAGGCGGTGATGATATAGGGCAGCAGCATCGGCAGCGTGATGCGGAAGAAGACGAAGCTGCGCGGCACGCCGTCGAGCGCTGCTGCCTCGAACGGCGCCTTGGGCAGCGAGCGCAGGCCCGCCAGCAGCAGGATCATGATGAAGGGCGTATAGACCCAGACATCGACCAGCGTCACGGTGAGGAGCGCGGTCGAGGGATCGGATGCCCATTTGAAATCGGTGAAGCCCAGAAGGCTCACGAAATAGCTGAGGATTCCGAAATTGGGATTGGTCATCAGCTTCCACATCAGGGCGGCGAGCGCCGGTGCCGTCATCAGCGGCAGCAGCAGCAGGATCGAGGCGATATTGTTGAAGCGCGTCGGCTTCTGCAGCAGGAGCGCAATGCCGAGGCCGAGCAGCAATTCGACGCCGACGGTGAGCCCGGCATAGACGAGCGAGACCTTGACCGTGTTCCAGAAGGCCGCATCGGAAAGGAAGTTGATATAGTTGTCGAACCAGATGAAGCCCTTGAGGGCCGGCAGGTTGAGACGGAAGCGCAGCAGCGAATAATAGACGGCGGTGAAGAACGGGATGAGGATGCCGATGCAGACGAGGAGCGCCGGCAGGCTCAAGAGATAGGGCAGCGCCCGGCGCATGAACCGGCTCGATGTCTTGGGTCGAGGAATATGATCGGCTGCCGCGGTCATGGGTCTGGCCCTCGTTCTGGTTCGGACATCTTACCCTCGCCCCGCTTCAGCGGGGAGAGGGAGGGACCCATTGCGGAGCAATGGGAGGGTGAGGGGCCAGCGGGCGGGATAAGGCGCTGAGCGCCAAATTGCGTATGCACGACGTGATCCCGAGAATAGGAAATAACGCTGGTAAAGGAAAGCTGCGGCACTCTGAATTCCAACTCGTATCTCTCTACAAAGCCCCTCACCCTTCCCGTCGCTGCGCGACGGGCCCCTTCCCTCTCCCCGCTAAAGCGGGGCGAGGGTATCATCAATGATGAGAGGTTGCGCAGCCCGGCCGGGAGGACGAACCGGGCTGCGCGGTTGAAGCAGTCCGAAGTCTAGCCGAGACCGGCTTCCTTCAGCTGCTTGTCGACATTGGCGGCAAGCTGGTCGAGGCCTTCATCGACCGGTACTTCCTTGGCCACCATCTTCTGGAGTGTCTCCGCCCACTGGGTAGTGAGGTCGAAGAACAACGGCTGCGCGGTGAAGTAGATCTTCGCCCCCGGCGCGGACGTATCGTGCTGATTGAGATAACCCGGATAGGACTTGTCGATCCGGTTGCGGAATTCCTCATCCTTCCACACCGAGGCGCGGACCGGATTGACGAAGTCCATCTTGCGGGCGCCGAACAGGTCATGCTCGACGGAAGACGCCCATTGCATGAAGTACCAGGCGGCGTCCTTCTGGCTCGAGAAGTTCGACAGGGCGAGCGACCAGATCCACACATTGGGCGTGGGCGCACTCGCCTTCGGGTCGGCGGCAAAGGGCGCGTAACCGATATTACCCTTCTCCTTGTTGTCGCCGCCATTCATGAAATAGCCGAGAATGTCGGCATCGAAGATCATGGCGGAGGCGCCGGCGCCGAGATCGGTGCCGACCTGGTACCAGGTATAGGTGGACCAGTTCTTCGGTCCCGATTCCTGGATCATGCCCACCCATTGCTTGTGGAACGCCTTCGATTCGGCGGTGTTCATCGCCGCGGTGAGCTTTCCGTCGGCGACGGTGAAGTCCTTCTGGCCGAAATTCGAATAGCCCGACAGGAAGCCCGGATGGATCGAGGCCCAGGAGCGCGAGCCGCGCACGCCGATGCCATAGGGTCCGCCCAGATCCTTGGTGAGCTTCGCGGCCGTGGCCACCAGCTCGTCGAGATTCTTCGGCGGCTGGACGCCGGCCTTCTCGAACATCTTCACATTGTAGGAGAGGTTGTTGAGCTCATAGCCCCACGGGATGCACCACTGCTTGGCATCGGCCGAGCCGAGCTCACCGCCCGGCACGCCGTTCCACGCCGTCGAGGCGCGCAAGCCCGGCAGCACGTCGTCCCAATTATAGGTCGGGTTCGTCTTGGCCGGGTCCTTGATATATTCGTTGAGATCGGCGATCCAGCCGGCCGGGCCATAGGTCCAGGTCATATAGGCGCCGGTCATGAAGGCATCATATTCGCTCGATCCCGATGACAGCGCCGCCGTCACCTTGTCGAAATAGACGTCTTCCGGAAAGACGTCATAGGTGACGTCCATGCCGGTCATGTCCTTGAAGGTCTGCAGATTGGCGATCATCGCATCCGCGTAGGGATGCTTGTTGAGCAGGAGCTTGAGCTTCTTGCCCTTATGCGCCATCCAGTCGAAATCCGCCGCCATGGCGCGCGATTGCGCGGCCGTCAGCAGCATGCCGCCGGCGGCGGCCGAAATTCCGAGCTTGGCCGATGTGGCGAGCAATTCGCGCCGCGAGAGCTTGCCGGCGACGAAAGCGTCGAACAGCCCTTTTTCTTTCTCGTACATTCCCATTTTCCTCCGTTGCGTTGGATGGTTGTTCAGCTCGCGGCTTTTTTTGCGCCGTTCTTGTTGCCGGGGTCGGATCCGGTTTCCTCGCCGGCCAGTTGCCGGGCGGTGGCTTCGTCGGTGATGAGGCCGGTCAGGAGACCCGACCGCAGCACCGCGCGAATGGCTTTCATCTTGTTGCGGCCGCCGGCGATGGCGACCATTTCGCGCCCGCGCAATTGCTCGATATCGGGAGCAAGGGCGCGATCGGAGAGATCGGTCGGCACGCGCTTGCCGTCATCGGCGAAGAACGAGCCCAGCACCTCGCCGAGCGCGCCGGCGCGGGCCACTTCATCGATTTCGGCGGGCGCGATCATGCCGGCGGAGGTGATGAAGCCTTTATTGTCGACCTCGCCGATGCCGACGAGATGCAGCGTCGCCTGGCGCGCCAGCGCCACGACGTCGGCAATGCCGAACTGCTTGAGCAGCACCGCCTTGTCCTCGACGCTGTTGGCGAAGAAGGGAACCGGTAAGAGATAGGCCTCCTCCGAGCCGGTGCGCTCGGAGAGGCGATGGATCACGTCATAGGGATTGGCGGCGAAGCGGCGCGTTAGGCCGCCGAGCAGCGAGACGAATTTCACATGCGGGGCGGGCGATGACGGCAGGAAGTCGATCGCCGCGGCAAGCGTGCGGCCATGGCCGACGCCGATGATCTGATGCGCGCCGCGGTCGAGCACATTGCGCAAGTATCGGGCTCCCGCCATGCCGAGCGTGCGCAAGGGCAAGGCGCCGTCATCGATATTGGGCACCACCTCGCAATGGCCGAGGCCGAACTTGGCCTTGATCTGCTCCTCGAGCCCGACGCAGCCGGCGATCGGGCCCTCGACGAAGACCCGGATCAGGCCGTCGCGGCTGGCGCGGGCGATGAGGCGATGCGCCTTGGTGTTGGGGATGTTGAGCTTCTCGGCGATCTCGCCCTGGGTCTGGCCGCCGGCGAAATAGAGCCAGGCGGCGCGCGCCGCGAGCGTCGCTTCTTCGTCGATCTGCAGATGTGACCGGGGCTGGTCCACGTCTCCCATCCTTGTCTGCATTTTTTTTCGTTGCTTGCAATATTTTGCAATCCGGGACGCAAGTCAACGAAATTCGATGCTGCGGTGCACAGGCGCATCGAAGGGAAAAAGAGCGTCAGAAATCCCAGGGGGAAATAAGTTCGAGATTAGTTGTCGAGAAGTCGGCCAGATTGCGAGTGGCCAAGCGGCCCCCATTCACGAGAGCAATCGCGGCAATCATGCCATCGGGTGCAGACATGGAATGTCCTTGCAGCTCGGCGGCGCCCATGATCTGACCATAGGCAAGCGCCGCCTCTTCCGTCAGTCCAAATATTCGAGCCGAGAACCGATGTCGCCAATCGGACAGGCGTCGCTCCAGGCGTTTCGCGCGCTGATCAGGGCGTATTTTCTCGATACCAAAGGCGATCTCGGCAATCGTGACCGTAGGAAGCGCAAGCTCCGCATCATGTCGAGCAAGCCATGCTATAACAGCTTCATTGGGTTGCTTCCTCAGTGTCTCGGAAACAACATTCGTGTCCACGAAGATCAAAGATCGATCCCCGTGTGTTTCTTCCTGCTTTCCTTGATGATGGCCTCGAGGTCGATGTCGTCAGCATCGCTCTCGGCGGCGAGGCGGGCATAAAAGGACACCGCTGGTTCGCGTCCAGCCTCACGAATCTCATAGGCTTCCAAGGCACGCTCGACGACATCGGCAACCGTGCGATTCTCTCGACGAGCTAAACGATGAGCCAGGTCGCGCGCCCTGGCGCTACGCACGGAAAGCTGGGGTTCTGCCATCTGGACCTCCTGCAGATCCTATATAAGGGAGAAGCATTCTGCCATCAAGATGGCAGATGCCGGCAAGATGGCTAAATGGGCGGCTGGCAGCGTGTATAACGCCCGGTCTTGAAATCGAGGATCACGCCATTCTGGTCGAAATCGGCGGAGAGCATGGTGAGGATGGCCGGCGCCAGCGCTTCGGGCAAAGGCACACTATCGGGATCCTCCTCGGGCCAGGCCTCGACGCGCAATTCGGTGCGGATCGGTCCCGGGCTGATGAGATTGGCCCTGACCCTCGTGCCCTCGATCTCATTCGCATAGACGCCGACCAGGGCCTCGAGCGCGGCTTTGCTCACCGCATAGGGTGTCCAGCCGGCATGACGTTTCCACGCGACGCCCGATGTGACGAACAGCGCCCGCCCGGCGGGGCCCGCCTTGAGCAACGGATCGAGCAGATGCAGCAATCTGAAATTGGCGGTGAGATTGATGGCGAGCGCCGCTTCGAAATCAGCCGGCGACAATTCCCCGACCGGCCGCTTCGGCCCCAGGATGCCGGCATTGCCGAACAGCCCGTCGAGCCGGCCGACGCGCTCGGCGATCAACGCCGCGAGGCGGTCGATATCGGCGCTGTCATTCATTTCGCAGGCGATTCGAGTGACCTCGCCGCCCAATGATTTCGCTTCCGAATCCAGTCCGGTGAGGGCATCGAGAGTGCGTGCCGTCGCGACGATATGAGCGCCCTCCCGGGCAAGCGCCTGGAATGCTGCCCGGCCAATGCCGCGCGAGGCGCCGGTGACCAGGATGACGCGGCCTTCATGCTGTCGAACCAACGCTTCCCCGTTCTGAGACATGATCATGGTGCGCCTGCGCTTAACCTGTCCGATCCGGGCTTTCAACCCGGACAATACCAATCAAGTACCAGTATAATTTTCTTTCCAGAAGGTATTATTTTGGTATTGTCCGGACCGCAGGAGATTCACTTGGCCGAGAAACTATTCATGGGCGTCGATGGCGGCGGCACGAAATGTCGGATCCGCCTGCGCGACCATGAGGGCGCCCTTCTCGGCGAGGCGACGGGCGGTCTGGCCAATCTCTACCAGGATCTCGGCGCCGCGCTCGCAACCATCCTCGCCACCATCGGCGAGGCCCTGGGCAAAGCGGGCCTCGCCGACAAGGACCGGCCCCGGATCCATGTGGGCCTGGGCCTTGCCGGGGCGGTCACCGAGGAGACGACGGCAGCGGTGCGGCACGCTCTCGAGCGCTTCGCTACGGTCAGCGTCGATGTCGATGCCTATGCCGCCTGCCTCGGCGCTCATGAAGGCGCCGATGGCGGCATCGTCATTGCCGGCACCGGCTCCGCGGGCCTGGCGCTGGTCAAGGGCGAACGCCACTGGATCGGCGGCTTCGGCTTCCCTCTGGGCGATCAGGGCTCGGGCGCCATTCTCGGCCGCGGGGCCTTGCGCCGCGCCGCCTTGAGCCTCGACAATCTCATTCCGTCTTCGCCCTTGCTCGCCGAGCTTCTGGCCAGCTTCGGACGCGACCGCGACGCTTTCGCCGACTGGGCGCGCCATGCCCTGCCGCGTGATTATGCGCAATTCTCGCCACGCATCTTCGCCGCCGCGGCCGCGGGCGACCACCATGGTCGCGAGCTCGTCGAGGATGCGGCGCGTGGAATTGCCCGGCTTGTCAAAGAGCTCCTCGCCCGCGGCGCCCCCCATGTGGCGCTGGTGGGCGGACTGGCGCGGCCGCTCGATCCCTACATGCCGAACGATCTCAAGGTGCATCTCATCGCAGCGCGGCATGACCCGCTCGATGGCGCTATCATGATGGCGCGCCGTGCCGCCGGTCTCAGCGGATGGCACCGATGAGCGGCATCTCGCCCGTCTTCGAGCGCGCCCGCATCGCCGATGGCGGGCCGGCCCCCCTCTATCTCAAGCTCAAGCGGCTCGTCACCGAAGCCATCGCGCAGGGCGAGCTTGCCGACCGCGATGCGATACCGGGTGAGCGCGATCTCGCCCGCATGCTCGGCATCTCGCGCGTCACCGTGCGCAAGGCTTTCGCCGATCTCGTCGCCGAAGGCATCCTCGTCCAACGCCGCGGCTCCGGGACTTTCGTCGCATCGCGGTCCGAGCGCATCGAGCTGCCGCTGTCGCGCCTCACCAGCTTCACCGAGGACATGCGCTCGCGCGGCATCGAGACCATCTCCGACTGGCTCGACCGCTCCGTCGCCTTGCCGACACCCGAGGAAGCGCTCGTGCTGGCCCTTTCGCCGGGCGAGAAGGTGAGCCGTCTCCATCGCCTGCGCCGCGCCGACGACAAGCCGCTCGCCATCGAGCGGGCGTCGATCCCGCAGCGCTTCCTGCCCGACCCGCTCGCCGTCGAAAGATCGCTCTATGCGACCTTGACCAAACGCGGGCTGCGTCCGGTGCGCGCGCTGCAGCGCCTGCATGCCGCGGCGCTCGGCAAGTCCGATGCCCTGCTTCTCGGCCTGCCGGAAGGAAGCCCCGCCCTCTTCACCGAGCGCGTCGCCTATCTGGCCGATGGCCGCGTCGTCGAATTCACCCGCTCACATTATCGCGGCGATTCCTATGACTTCGTCGCCGAGCTTCATCTCACGGCAGGATCATGACCGGACAGCAAACCTATATGGCGCTTGAAACCGCCGAAGCCCCCGAAGCCGTCGCCCGCATGCTCGCCACCAACCGGCAGGCGCTCAAAGAACTCGGCCGGCTCTACCGCGACAGGAAGCCGTCGCATATCGTGACCTGCGCCCGGGGCTCCTCCGATCACGCGGCGTCCTATTTCAAATATCTGATCGAGATCACGCTCGGCCTGCCCTGCTGCTCGGTCGGCGCATCGGTCGTTTCCGTCTATGGCGCGAAGCTTGCTTTGCGCGATACGCTGCTGCTCACCATTTCGCAATCGGGCAAGAGCCCCGACATTCTCGCTTTCCAGGCGGAAGCGAAGCGCGCCGGCATCCCCACCCTCGCCGTCACCAATACCGAGGATTCGCCTCTGGCACGCGAGGCCGATCTCTGCTTGCCTCTCTGCGCCGGGACGGAGCGCAGCGTCGCCGCAACCAAGACCTTCATTGCCTCTGCCGCCATGGCGGCAGGCCTTGCCGCTGTCTGTGGGGGCGAGTCCGGGCTTGTAGACGCGCTCGATCATCTGCCCGATGACCTGACCAAGGCGCTCGCTTTGCGCTGGAGCCAGGCCGAGGAGATCTTGAGCGCCAGCACGTCTTCCTATGTGCTGGGCCGCGGTCCTTCGCATCCGATGGCCGGGGAAGCCGCCCTCAAGCTCAAGGAAACCTCGGGCCTCCATGCCGAGGCCTATTCCGCTGCCGAAGTCGTGCATGGGCCGATGGAATTGATCGGCGAAGGCTTCCCGGTCCTCGTGCTGGCGCCCAAGGACAAGGCCGCCGCCACCACGGCGGAGACCGCGAGGCGCCTCGGTGCCGCGGGCGCCCGGGTGATCACGCCCGACTATGCGCCGACCCGCCACCCGCTGCTCGATCCCGTCTCGCTGATCCAGACCTTCTATGGCAGTGCCGAGCGCATTGCCCGGTTGCGTGGCCGCGATCCCGACCGGCCGCGGCTGCTCAAGAAAGTGACGGAGACAAAATGAAGCGCTTCGCCCTCACCGGTGCCCGCCTCTTCGATGGTGAGCAGTTTCACGATGGCATGGCGGTCGTCATTGCCGATGGCCGTATCGAGAAGCTGGTCACGGCTTCAAAGCTTGACGGCGCAATCACAGCGACCGATCTCGCCGGCGGCATATTGGCGCCCGGCTTCATCGATGCCCAGGTGAATGGCGGCGGCGGAGCGCTGCTCAATGGGGATCCCTCCATTGCCACCATCCGGCGCATGGCCGAAGCCTATCGCGTCTTCGGCACGACGAGCCTCCTGCCCACCGTCATCACCGACGCGCCCGAGATCATCCGCGCGGCGGCCGAAGCCGTGGCCAGGGCCCGGCGCGAAAACGTGCCGGGCGTCATCGGCATCCATATCGAAGGCCCGTTCCTCGATCCGCGAAGGCAGGGCGCCCATCCGCCCGAGCACATCCGCGAGATCACGCCAGCCGACATCGCCTGGCTGAAGGAGCTCGATTGCGGGATCGTGCTTCTGACCGTGGCCCCGTCGCATGTTTCGCCTGACGCCATCAGGGAGCTCAGCGCGGCCGGCATCATCGTCTCGCTCGGTCATTCGGACGCCACGGCGCGCGAGGCCAACGCGGCACTGGCCGCCGGCGCCCGCGGCTTCACCCATCTCTATAACGCCATGAGCCAGCTGCAGCATCGCGAGCCCGGCATGGTGGGCGCCGCCCTTGCCGATCGCGAAAGCTATTGCGGCATCATCGCCGATGGCCATCATGTCGATCCTCTGGCGCTCAAGGTGGCGCTGGCGGCGAAGCCCAGGGGTCGTCTCTTCCTCGTCACCGATGCGATGCCGCCGGCCGCTGGCGGGCCTCCGAGCTTCGAGCTTCAGGGCCGCAAGATCACCGCCCGCAATGGCCGTCTTGAGCTCGACAATGCGACGCTGGCAGGCTCCATCCTGACCATGGATGAAGCGGTGCGCTATTGCGTCGATCAGCTGGGCGTCGATCTCGCCGAAGCCTTGCGCATGGCGGCGCTTTACCCGGCCGCCTTCCTGCGCAAGGACCGCGAGCTCGGCCGCATCCTGCCTGGCTATTGCGCCAATCTCGTCCATCTGACAGATGATCTTGCGGTCGAACGGACCTGGATTGACGGAGTAGCCTCCTCATCATGAAACTCAAGCTCGCCGGTCACCTGAGCCAGGGTTCGGGCAAGGTGAATGAGGATGCTGTTGGCTTCATCGGCGCTGCCGATGACGTCACGGCGGCCTGGGCGCTCGATGGCGTCACCGGCATCAATGACACGGGCCTCGGCGTGGCGGGCAGCGACGCGCAATGGTTCGTCTCGCGCATCGATCATCATTTGCACGACCTTCTCGCGCAACCGCAGGATCTGCCGGGCGCCCTCTCGCAACTGATCGACCGGCTCATTGAGGATATGACGACGCACCGTCTGCCCGACAATTTCGATCCGCCCGCCGCCTGCATCGCCGCGATCTGCCGCATCGGCACGGAATGGCACTCGGTTCGCCTGGGCGATTGCCGGATTTTGGCCGAGGACCGTTCCGGCTTCCGCCGCCTCGTCGATTTTCCCAATGACGAATTCGACCACTGGGTCACGACAGAGGCGACGCGCCTGCGCCAAAGCGGCATGACGAAGCTCGACGACCTCTTCCGCGCTTTGCAGCCGGCCCATTTCGCCAGCCGCCGCCAGCGCAACAAGGAAGGCGGCTATGGCGTGATCGAAGCCGATCGCGCCTGTCTCGCTTTCGCCGAATATCTGCCGCTCGACCAGCCTTCCCATGTGTTGCTCTCGACCGATGGCTTCTTCCGTCTGGTCGATCACTATGGAGAAGCATCCGAGAGCACCCTGTTGGCGCGCGCGGCGCAGCAGGGCGGGGTTTCCGCCCTCTATGGCAGGCTGCGCCAGATCGAGCGCGGCGATCCCGATTGCATGAACTTCCCGCGCCTCAAGCCGCAGGATGATGCCAGCGCCATCGCGCTGATCCGGGCGTGACCCTTCTCCAGACATTACAGTTTTGTAATTTCGATTGACAGTCACGCCTGTTCAATCGGAGTATTCCGGGATGTTGGATTTCGTGTTCGGTTTCCCGGAATTACGTCCGGAAGAAGAGCTGGCAAAAATCGTTGCAGCAATGCGCAACGGAAACAGAAAAATCAACGAGAGAGGACGCCCATGAGAGACCTGACCGCCAACCGCAGAACCGCGCTGAGGCTTTTAGGGGGAGCCGCCGGCGCCCTCGCCGCGCCCTATAACATTCGCCCCCGTCCGGCCTGGGCGCAGAGCAACACGCTCAACATCACCACCTATGACAAGTTCCTGCCGGCCGAGTTCCTCGACAAATTCCAGAAGGATACCGGCATCCAGGTCAATATCCGCCTCACCGACGATCAGGGTAAGCAATATAACCTGCTCGCCGCCGAGGGCGCCAATCCCTCGACCGACATGGTCACTGTCGCCGGCCACCGCTACACGCAGTTCATCAGCTCGGACCTGCTGGCGCCCCTCGACACCGACAAGATCAAGAACTGGAAGAACCTGAACCCCGCTTATCAGAACGCGCCATGGACGCGCGTGAACGACAAGCTCTGGGGCCTGCCGATTCTTGCCGGCTATGAGGGCCTCGCGATCAACACCAGCTATGTGAAGGATCCGCAAAGCTGGGACGTCATGTTCGATCCGCAGTACAAGGGCATGACGTCCTATATCGTCAGCGACTTCATGACCATTGCCATGAAATATCTGGGCTATGACGGCGACTTCGTCACCTATGTCGACAAGCGCGAGGAGGCCCAGAAGGCGACCAACGCGGCCCGCGACTTCCTCATCAAGCACAAGGACATGGTCCGTAAATATTACGACGCGGGCTCCGAGGTGCAGCAGATGTTCCTCAACGAGGACATCTATCTCGCCCATTCCTGGTCGGGACCTGCGGCGAAGCTCATTGCCGAAGGCCATCCGATCCGTCTCTCGGTGCCGAAAGAAGGCACGTTCGGCTTCTGCTACACGCTGAACATCGTCAACCACGCGCCCAATGCCGAGAACGCCTACAAGCTCCTCGATGCCATCCTGGCCTCGCCCGAGGTCGGCGCCTCGATGACGCGCCAGTCGGGTTTCGCCTCGACCATTTCCGGCGTGCCGGAGCTCCTCACCGATCTTGAGCGCGCCGCGAACTCGCTGCCGCAGGAGCAGGTCGAGCGCATCGTGTTCTTCTCCTCGGTGAACCGCGACATGAAGAACGAAATGATCGACAAGGCCACCGCCGAGGTGAAGGCCGCCTGATCTTCCGAACGATTGAAAGGCGCTCCGGCGGAGAATGCCGCCGGAGCGGCAGCATCTTCATGGCGAGTATCGAGGCAGCGCAGGCGGAGCTGGAGAATGGCGGGCCCATGCCGCGCTATTCGACGAATATCAGCCGGATCGTCAATTCGCGGCTCTATCAGCTGACCCTCGGCGCGGCGGTGGCGAGCCGGGCCGGACGGCTGGCTCTGTTGGCCGCCGTGCCGCTGCTCTGGCTGGCCTTCCTCCATATCGGCCCGATCTATCAGATGGCGAAGATCAGCTTCCTGACCAGCTACCCGCTCCAGCACGGCCGTCCTGCGAGCTACACGCTCGCCAACTACGCGATCTTCTTTTCCGAATCGATCTATTTCATGCCGCTGATCCGCAGCTTCGTCTTCTCGCTGGCGTCGACGGCGATCACCCTCATCGTCGTGTTTCCAGTCGCCTATTATGTGGCGAAGATCGTCCGGCCCGACTGGCGCTCCAAGGCCTTGCTGCTCCTCCTCGTCCCGTTCTGGGCGGGTGAGCTCATCCGCACCTTTTCGGTCATCATGCTGCTTGCCAACCGTGGCGCCCTGAACTTCCTCCTGCGCGACATCGGCCTCATCGACCGTCCCATACCGATGCTCTATACCTCCTTCTCGCTGGGCTTCGGCCTCATCTATCTCATCTGCCTCTATATGCTGCTGCCGCTCTACTCCGCGATCGACAAGATCCCCAAGCATCTGCTCGACGCCGCAGCCGACCTGGGTGCCGGACCTTTCACGCGCTTCCGCCGCATTGTCCTGCCGCTGTCGCGCGACGGCATCGTCTCCGGCTGCAGTCTCGTCTTCCTCACCTGCATCGGCGTCTTCGCCACCCCCATGCTGCTCGGCGGTCCCACCAATGTGATGTTCCCCGAGACGATCAGCGGCTTCTTCCATGGCGCCAGCGACAAATGGCCGGTGGGGGCGGCCTTTGCCCTGATCATGCTCGTTTCCGCGCTCACCACGGCCGGCATCTTCATGCGGCTGGTCGGCGGCAAAGCCACGAAGCTGATGTGATGCGCGCCTATTTCTCCGACATCCCGCGCACCCTGCTCGCCATGGGCTACTGGGCCTTCATGCTCTATCTCCTGGTGCCGCTGACCCTCATGATGGCGATGAGCTTCAAGGATGCCAATTTCATCGCCTTTCCGATCGGCGACTTGACCTTGCGCTGGTACAGCCAGGTTCTGCACGACAAGCAGTTCCTCGAAGCCTGCCTCTATACCATCGCCATCGCCGTCGCGACCACTTTCGCCGCGACGGTGATCGGCGTGTGGATCGCCATGCTCATCGCCCAGAGCGGCAGCCGCTGGAGCGGCATCCTTTTCGCGCTGGCCTGCCTTCCGGCGGTGGTGCCGGGCATGATCTCGGCCATCTCGCTGCGCGTCTTCATCTCGACCATCGACATGCCGACCGGCACCGGCGCCATCGTGCTCGGCCACACCGTGCATGCCGTGCCCTTCGTCGTCGTCATGGCGCTGACGCGGCTGCGCTCGATGCCGCCCAATCTCGTCGATGCGGCGCGCGATCTCGGCGCCGACAGCATCGTCGCCTTCTTCCGCGTGACCCTGCCCTATCTGGGCCCGGCGATCGCCGGCGGCATGATCTTCTGCGTCCTGCTCAGCGTCGATGATTTCGTGCGCACCTTCTTCCTGGGCGGCTATCGCCCGACCCTGCCGATGCTGATCTTCGCCAAGGTGCAGGGCGGCATGTCGCCCGAGATCAACGCGATGGCGACGCTCGTTCTCATCGTTACCGCCGCCGTCGGCCTCTATGCCGAGTATATGACCCGCCGTTCGAGGAGTCGCTGATGCAACCGGTCGTCCAGTTCGAGAATGTGACCAAGACCTATGGCCAGGCAATCGCGGTGGATGATCTCAACCTTGCGATCGAGCCCGGCAAGTTCGTGACCTTGCTTGGCCCTTCCGGCTGCGGGAAGTCGACGACCTTGCGCATGCTGGGCGGCTTCGAGACCCCCAGCTCGGGGCGCATCCTGCTCGCCGGCAGGGACGTGACGCACCTGCCGCCCAACAAGCGCAACGTCAACATCGTCTTCCAGGATTACGCGCTCTTCCCGCATATGAATGTCGCGCGCAACATCGCTTTCGGGCTGGAGCTGCAGGGAAAATCCGCCGATGCCATCCACCGGCGGGTGATGGAGCTCCTGAGGCTGGTCAGGCTCGAAGCTTTTGCCGAGCGCCTGCCGTCGGAGCTCTCCGGCGGCCAGCGCCAGCGCGTGGCGCTGATGCGTGCCCTGGCTCCCGACCCGCAGGTCTTGCTGCTCGACGAGCCGCTCTCGGCACTCGATGCGAAATTGCGCCAGCAGATGCAGATCGAGCTGAAGGCAATCCAGGAGACGACCGGCAAGACGTTCCTGTTCGTGACCCACGACCAGGAGGAGGCGCTCACCATGTCGGATGTGATCGTCGTCATGAACAACGGCAGGATCGAGCAGATGGGCGATCCGCACACGCTCTATTCGCATCCCAACAGCGTCTTCGTCGCCAACTTCATCGGCGAGGCCAATCTTCTGAAGGCGACGGTTGTCGCCCGGGACGGCGACAGGACGGCGTTGCGCTGGAACGGGCTCGAGGTCCAGGCCTCCGCCACCGGCCATCCCGCCAAGGCGGGTGATGCCGCCTGCATCGTGGTGAGGCCGGAAGCGATCCGGTTCTCAGGCTCGCCCGCCGACGGCGTGAATGCGATGCCGGGCAAGATCCGTCAGCGCGTCTTCAAGGGCAACCACACCTCGATGCTGGTCGAGGTCTCGGACGGCACTCATCTTACCGCGCTCGTCCATCTGGGCGATACGGAATCGATCGCCGGCGAGGATGTTTGGATCAGCTGGAAACCTGAGAATGCCACCGTCATCCGTGACGAGGCGGTGCCGGCGTGAGCACCGTATCTCCCATTGGCGCGGCCATGGCCAAGAACCTCACCGAGCTCGAGCAGCGGGTGCGCGACGACCTTGCCTGTCTCTGCCTGCCACCCGCGAACTGGGTCGTCCCGGCCGAAGGGCCCGATGGTGAGCCGGTCCATGACGTCGCTGTCATCGGCGGCGGCATGTGCGGCCTGGTCGCGAGCTTCGCGCTGCGGTGCGCCGGCATTCGCAATCTGCGCATCCTCGATCGCGCACCCAAGGGCTTCGAGGGTCCATGGCTCACTTATGCCCGCATGGAGACCTTGCGGTCGCCCAAGCAGCTGACCGGTCCTGCCTATGGCATGGCCTCGCTCACTTTCCGCGCCTGGTTCGTCGCCCAGTTCGGCGGGGAAGCCTGGCAGGCGCTCGACAAGATCCCGCGCCCGATGTGGGCCGAATATCTGCGCTGGTATCGCGAAGTCCTCGACTTGCCGGTCGAGAACGAGGTGGAAGTCCGGCGCATCCGCCCGCAAGGCGATCTCCTGCGGCTCGAGCTCGCAGGGCCGGGCCGGCGCGAGGACAGTATCCTCGCCCGCCGCGTGGTCATGGCAACCGGGCGCGACGGCACCGGAAGAGCCAGCATCCCGGCCTTCGTCGATGGCCTGCCGAAGACCCATTGGGCGCATTCCTCCGATGCCATCGACTTCGCAGCCCTCAAGGGCAAGCGCGTGGTCGTGGTGGGCGTCGGCGCCTCGGCGGTCGACAATGCGGCGGAGGCTCTCGAGGCCGGGGCCGCGGAAGTCCGTCTCCTGGCGCGCCGCAAGGTGATGCCGACCATCAACAAGCTGATGGGCATCGGCTCCTTCGGATTCACCGCCGCCTATTCCGAGCTGGATGATGCCTGGCGCTGGCGCATCATGCATTATTCCTTCCTTACCCAGACGCCGGCGCCGCGCGGCTCGACCTTGCGGGTGAGCCGGCATGCCAATGCCTATTTCCATTTCGGCGCGGGCGTCGAGACAACGCGGATGGTTGACGGCGAAGTCGTTCTCGGCCTCGACGGCGGCCGGCGGCTCACCACCGACTTCCTGATCCTCGGCACGGGCTTCCTGGTCGAGCCGCTGGCCCGCACGGAGCTTGCGGGCTATGCCGACAAGATCGCCCTGTGGCGCGACCGCTATCGCCCACCCGCCGGGCTGGAGCACGAGCAACTGGGCAATTTCCCCTATCTCGCCGAGGATTTCAGCTTCCTCGAGCGCTCGCCGGGTGAAGCGCCATGGCTCTCGCGCATCCATTGCTTCAATTACGGCGCGAGCGTGAGCCTGGGGAAGACCAGCGGCGACATTCCGGGCATCAGCGAGGGGGCGGCCTGGCTCGCCCGCGCCATCGCCGCCGAATTCTATGCCGAGAATATCGAGGCGCACTGGCAACGTCTGCTCGCCTATGACACGCCGGAGCTCAAGGGCGACGAATGGCGGGGAAGCGAATTGCCGGAAGAGGCGGAGGAAGCACCCGCCAGGAAACGAGGACTGCAATGACGGATTTGCTGCTTGAGCTGGCGCGGATCGCACCCGAAAGCCCCCTGGCCGCGATCGCCGCCAAGCGCGGCGATGTTTTCGAGCTGACGCAGAAGACGCATGACGCGGCGCTGCGGCCTTTGCAGCCCGGCGGACTCTCGCATGGCTTGCGCGCCGCACTCGCCTGCCGCATCGCCGCCCTCAATGGCGACGCGCCGTTCCTTGGGCATTTTCGCGGGCTGCTCGACGAGGCGAAGGCAAGCGAAGACGAGAGAAAAATCGCTGAGCTGTCCTGGACGGGCGGCGATGATCGCTCGCGGGCGCTGATCCGTCATACCGATCTCGTCGCTTCGGAGCCGAAGAAGGCTTCGGGCGCCGATATAAGGCTTCTGTGCGAGGCCGGCATTGCCGAGGCCGATATTGTCCGTCTCTCCGAGCTGATCGCCTTTGTGAGCTATCAGATCCGGGTGGTGGCGGGATTGCGTCTGTTGAAGGGAGCCCTATGAGCCGCATCGTCAAGGATTTCACCAGCCGGGTTCCCCATTGGCATCCGCATGTGACGCCGGTCGAGCTGGACAAGGCGACGCCGGCCCAGCTCGACGCCTTGCAGGTGACGCCATCCAACCGCAAGATCTCGGACTATGTGCTGGTGCTCGCGCATGATCCGGAGACTCTGAAGCAGCGCTCGCCATTGTTCAACGCCATCATGTACAACCGGGGCGGCATGTCGCGTGCCGAGCGCGAGATGGGCGCGGTTGCCGCGTCCCGCGTCAACCACTGCATCTATTGCGCCGCCGTCCATGCCGAGCGCTACAATCAGCTCTCCAAGGACGAGACGGCGATGGCGAAGGTTCTCGCCGACGGCGCCGAGGCCGACCTGACGCCGCGCCTGGGTGCGATCCTGCGTTTCGCGATGAAGCTTTCCGAATGCCCGCCGGCGGCCACTGCCGAAGACGTGACGGCGCTGACGCAGGCAGGGCTCGATGCGGAGGAGATTCTCGATCTCGTCCTGTCGGCCGCTCTGTTCGGCTGGGCCAACCGCCTGATGCACACTCTGGGAGAACCGGTCGCGGCATGAAAAGCAACGAGCCATTGCCCGGCCCGAGCGAGCCGCCGGCGATCGGCCCCCGCCTCCAGGCGCAGCGCAAGGCGCGCAATCTGACGCTTGCCGAGCTGGCGCAGGTCTCGGGCGTGTCGCGCTCGATGCTGTCGGAGATCGAGCGCGGCGACGCCAATCCGACCTATGGCACACTATGGCACCTGACCAGGGCTCTCGGTCTCGACATTACGAGCCTCATCTCAGGTGCCAGCGAAGAGGCGCGCGCCATCGATCACCAGACCGAGCATTCGACGCCGGTGATCCGCGGCGCCGATGGCACCTGCACCTTGCAGATCCTGTCGCCGGCATCGATGGTATCGGCCACCGAATGGTATCTGCTGAACTTCGAGCCCAATGGCCGGCTTGTCAGCGAGCCGCATGCGGCCGGCACGATCGAGCATCTCCATTGCACCGAGGGCGAGATTTCGGTGACCAGCGGCGTATCGAGGACACTCCTGCGCGCGGGCGAGACGGCGCGCTATGCGGCGGATGTGGAACACGGCTTGGTGAGCACTGGCGCCGTGGGTGCCAGGGCCTTTCTCGTCGTCACCTTCGATCCGGCGAGTCGAACCAGATAGACCACCTCATGGAGAAAGCCGGAAGATGCGCGTAGGAATAGTCGGAGCCGGATCGATCGCCTTTGCCACGGCCTGCCTTCTTGAGCAGATGGGCCACGAAGCCGTGCTGTGGTCGCCTTCGGGTGAGCGTACCGCGGCGCTGGCCCAAGGCGAGCCGCTGACCGCCACCGGCGCCATCCAGGGTATTTTTCATCCGAAGGTCGCCGCAAGCGCCAGGGCCCTGACTGAAAGCGCCGACGTCGTCTTTATCGCGCTGCCGGGCTACGGGCACAAATTCGCCTTTGACGCCATCGCGCCCTTCCTTGCCGCGAAGCAGACTGTCGTCATCAGCTCGCATGCCTCTTTCGGCGCCCTCTATCTCGGCCGCGCCCTTGCCCGCCGCGGCCTCATGGTGCCGATCGTCGCCTGGGGCACCACCGTCGTGACCGGCCGGCAGAGGAGCCCAACCGAGGTCAATGTCAACACCGTGCGCAAGATGGTCGATCTCTCGACCGTGCCGGTGGCGCAGAGCGCGCATGGACTTGCCGTCTGCCGGAAGCTCTTCGGCGACCGCTTCGTCGATCGCGGCAGCCTGATGGCGATCGCGCTCAGCAATCTCAACCCGCAGAACCACATGGGGATCGCGCTCTGCAACCTGACGCGCATGGAGCGCGGCGAGACCTGGAGCCAGGGCCAGAACGTCACCCCGAAAGTGGGTAGCCTGCTCGAGGCGCTCGACGCGGAAAGGCTTGCCATCGCCAGGGCATTGGGCCACGACGTGCGCACCATCTTCCAGCATTTTCATCTGTCCTTCCATGTGCCCATGAGCTCCGTCTCGCAGATGAACCAGGAAATGCATGCGGCCGGCAATGGCGGCACCGGGCCGGCGACGGCGGAAAGCCGTTATGTTCTGGAGGACGTGCCCTTCGGCCTGGTGATGACGGTGAAGCTCGGGCGCCTCGCCGGCAAGCCGGCAGAGCTCCATGAGGCGGGTGTCAGGATTTTCTCGGCCCTCTATGGCCGCGATTTCTTCGCCGAGAACGATCTCCTCGCCGCTCTTGATCTCGACAGCATGTCGCTTGCCGATATCGTGGCGTTGTCGCGGGACGGTTATTGCCTGCAGGAGTGAGGCGTGCCGGCGCAAGCCGGCAGGAAAGTCAGGCTGCCAGCTTCTGGGCTTTCATATTGGCGGCGGCGACGGCATAGCCGCCGGCCGCGCCGTCGATGAAATGAAAGTGATCGCGCGCGAACGGGTTGGGGACGAAACATGTCATCAGCGCCGAGCTCTGCCGATGCAGCCCGTAGCGGCAGAGACCGTCGTCGCGGGCGCGCGCCAGGCGCTCCTCGAGACGCGCAACCAGAGCGGGCGCTATGTCCACCGTGAGCTTGAGGCCGTCGTCGAATTTGCGGAAATCGGTATTCTGCGCCACATCGTTCTTGTAGGCGGCGGGGTCGAAGCGGCCGACTTTCACGTTGGTGCGGAAGACGAGCCAGCCGGCTAGCGATTCGGCGAGAATGTAGAGCTTGCGCGCCAGCAGCGACCCGCGGCGCGAGGCGAGCGCTTCGTAATTGAGACCCTTGGGCGGGAAGCCGAATTTGCGCGGCACCGGCAGGCCCGCCTGCTCCTCGCCGCTGACGATGCGGATGATGTCGTCGACCAGCCCGGCAAATTCGCCGCTGCGCGCTTCATCCGCCGGCGTGACGATGATGGAGACAATCTCGCCGTTCTTCGCCGCGATCGGATCCCAGCGGCAGGAGAGCCCGGTGAGATCCGGCCGGGCGCCGGCGGGCGCCGGGGGCACCGCATATTTGCCCGCCTTCATCTGGCTCTCCGCCCAATTGGCGCCGCCGCCGGCGAACATCGCATAGGTGACGTTGGAGCTTGCCCGAAACCGCGCCACCCGCACATCGAGTCCGTTCGCCCTGATGTCGCTGAGCGGCACGATGGCGGCACGCAGATCGAGGCCCAGATCCTGCTTCACCCAGGCTTGCGTCAGGGCGAGCGCTTCGCGCGTCGGCGCGACCGCATTCTCCGGCACCGCCAGTATGGCGCCGTCGCCGCCGAAGACGAACGGTATCTTGCGATGGCCGAGCGCATTGAGCACCGCCGAGATGACGCTGGCGCCCGCCATGTTGACGGCCTTGTATTCGCCCCGTTCGATGGCGCTGGTCGAGCTCACGATATCGGCCGTCGCCAGCGACCATCCATCCGGCAGAGGACGATAATGGCGCGCATCGGCAACGCCGGAAAATTCCTCGAAGGCCGGCAGCGTCTCAAAGAAGTCTTCCTGGGTCATCGCGGTCATGGCAACACGCTAGCATGGCGGGCGAATCTTGGCGATTGCGCTGCGCATTGACGCAATAGGCGAAGGCGGTCATAGGCAGAGGGGTGAAGATCGCTTTCTACGCCCCGCTCAAAGCGCCCGACCATCCTGTCCCTTCCGGAGACCGGGAGATGGGGCGTCTTCTCATCCGGGCGCTGGAAACAGCGGGCTTCCGCGTCTCTGTCGCCAGCACCTTGCGCGCCTTCACGCCGGAACCCGATCTCATGCCCAAGCTTCGGCAGGCTGCCGATGCGGAAAAGGCGAGGCTCATGCAGGTCTGGACGCAGACGGGCAAGCCCGATCTGTGGTTCACCTATCATCCCTATTACAAGGCACCCGATCTCCTGGGTCCCGATCTCGCGCGTCATTTCGATATTCCCTATGTCACCGCGGAAGCGTCCTATTCGCCGCGGCGCGACCGGCAGGGCTGGGCCGCGGCGCAGGCCTGGGTTCGCGACGCCATCACCCTTGCCCGCCTCAATCTGTGCTTCACCGACCGCGACCGCGACGGTCTTGGCAGGGCGGTGCCTGGCGGCCGCTTCGCGTCGCTTGTACCCTTCATCGATACGGCCGCCTTCGCGGATGGTTTCGCCGAACCGGCGGGCCGAAACCTCATGACCGTGGCGATGATGCGCAAGGGCGACAAATTCGCGAGCTTTACCATGCTGGCCAAGGCGCTGGCCTTGCTGCCCGACCTGCCCTGGCATCTCTCGGTCATCGGCGATGGCCCGGTGCGGCGCGAAACCATTGCCTTGTTCGCAGGCCTTCCGCGTGAGCGTTTCGACTGGCGGGGCGAGCTTGCCCCCGACGCCGTGCCGTCCGCTTTGCGCAAGGGCGGCATTTATGTGTGGCCGGGCTGCGGCGAGGCCTATGGCCTGGCCTATCTCGAGGCACAGGCTGCCGGCATGCCGGTGGTGGCGCAGGCGACCGCCGGCGTTCCCGCCGTGGTCGAGCATGGCCGCACCGGTCTCCTGACGCCCGATGGCGACGTCGCAGCCTATGCCGCAGCGATCCGTGATCTCTTCAGCGATGATGCCAAGCGCAAGGCCTATGGCCAGGCCGCGCGAAGCTTCGTGCTGGACGAGCGCGCTCTGGCGCCGGCCTCGCGCCGTCTCGCCCAGCTCCTGAAGGACGCGCTGGCGTGACGCCTGGTTTGTGGCAGCCGGTTCTCACCGAGCTTGCGCTTTGGCGTGAAGCCGGACGCAGGGCAGATCTGTGGCTGCGCGACGACGATGCCATCGCGCCGACGCCGAAACTCGACCGGCTGATCGCCTTGACGGCGGAATTCGCCGTTCCGGTCGGGCTCGCGATCATCCCCGCCAGAACCGGCCCGGCGCTCGCCCGCCATCTCGACAACGCTGAATTCGTTCATCCGCTCGTCCATGGCTGGTCGCACGCCAATCATGCGCCGCCCGCGGAGAAGAAGCAGGAGCTGGGCGACCATCGCCCGCCGGGCGTTGTGCTGAAGGACCTGGCCGAAGGCCTGACGCGGCTCACTGACCTCTACGGCAGGCGCCTCACAGCGATGCTGGTGCCGCCCTGGAATCGCATCGCTGTTTCCCTGCTCGATGATCTGCCTTCTCTCGGCTTCACAGCGCTCTCGGTCTTCGGCCACAAGCTCGTCTCGCGACCCCGCCTCAGTGTCGTCAACACGCATGTCGACATCATCGACTCGCGCGCCGGCAATGCCTGCCGTGACCATACGGTGCTGGTGGCTTCGCTGACGCAGGAGCTCGAGCGCGCGCGGCGGGCGGGAGGCACTCCCATCGGCATATTGAGCCATCATCTGGTGAGCGATGACGAAGCCTTCGGCTTCCTGCGCGGTCTCTTCTCCGCCACCGCGCAATCGCAAGCGGTCAGCTGGCGCACCCCCGGCGACCTGATCGGCCCATAATCAGAGCTCGATCACCTGCCCCTGGCGCGCCACGAAGGCGCCGGAAAAAGCCGCTTGCGCATCCTTGCCGATGGCATCGAGTTCGCTGTCGGTACGCAAGGGCGAATGATGGAAGATGGCAAGCTTCCTGGCCTTGGCCGCCCGGCACAGGCGCACGCCTTCTTCCCAGCTTGAATGGCCGAAGCCCCGATAGCGTTGCATCTCCTTCTCGACGAAGGCCGCGTCATAGATGACGAGGTCGGCATGATCGATGAGCTTGAGCACATTCTGGTCGAGCTTGCCGGGCACATGCTCCGTGTCGGTGATGTAGCAGGCGCATTTGCCCTGGAATTCGACCCGGTAGCCGACGGCGCCATTGGGGTGATTGAGGCTGCCGGTACGCAAGGTGACGCCGTCATGGGGGGTCAGCACATCGCCCGGCTTGAAATCCCGGTAGTCGACATCGGCGATGAAGATTTCCGGCGCGATCGGAAAATAGGGCGCCTTCATGATCCCTGAGATCATTTCATGAGTGGTCATCACGCCCGCCAGATGCCCCGACCAGATCCTGATCTTCATGCTGCCGCGATAGAACGGCATGAAGAACGGGATACCGAAAATATGATCCCAGTGGCAATGCGAGAAGAACATGTCGAGGCGCTTGAGGCCCTTCTCCTCGATCTCGATGCCGGCGCGCTTGAGGCCGGAGCCGGCATCGAACATCAGAAGATGCTCGCCGCAGCGCATCTCGACACAGGACGAATCGCCGCCATAACGGGCGAAATCGGGACCCGAGACCGGGATGCTTCCCCGCGCACCCCAGAACTTCACGGTAAAATCTGGTTTCGCCATCAAGTACTTAAACCCTCGCTTGGCCCTATCGTAGCAGGTCTGGCGTGCTATGGAACTCCAAAGCGGGAAGCTCCGTCGCCCGCTTGACCGCCACCACCTCGATGGGCTCGACCCGCCCGCGAATGTCGATTCGCCGGGTCTCGAGCCCGCCCCTCTCGACCCCGGCCTTGTCCAGGACGGCTGTGGAAATGATGGCCTGCATATTGAGCTCCTTGCACGCTCCTTCGAGACGGCTTGCGGTATTGACCGTGTCGCCGAGCGCCGTAACGCCGCCGGCACCCGAGGATTTGCCTGCCGCCCCTATGCGCCCCAATATGGCCGTGCCCGCATGCAGCCCGATCCCCATTTCGAGCTTGCCGCGCAATTCCTCATGCAGGCTTTGGTTGAGGGCATCGAGCACGCCGCCCATCGCGCGCGTCGCCGCGAGCGCATCGCGGGCACCCGCTTTCGCCGGCCGGTCCATGCCGAAGATCGCCATGATGCCGTCGCCCATGAACTTGTCGACATAGCCGCCGGTATCGTTGATGACCTCGCTCATGCGGCCGAGATACTGGTTGAGCAGGAACACGACGTCATACGAGAGACGCTGCTCGGACAGCCGGGTGAAGCCGCGCAAATCGCAGAACATGACCGTGACGTCCTGCTCGACGCCCCAGAAATACTTGTCCGTCAGCCCGCCTAGCGCATCGACGCTCACCGCCGGCAGCAAAGTCGTGACGGTGATGTCGCTCACCGGTCGATACTGGCAGGCGAGCCTGACATTGGCCGGGGCGCCGACGCGCTGCAGCACGCGGCGCTCGCCGGCATCGGGTGGAGGCTCGTTCGCCGCCCCTTCGATCACCCGCACCCGGCAGGTCGAGCAGCGCGCCCGGCCGCCGCAGACCGAGGCATGCGGGATATTGTTGAAGCGGCTGATCTCCAGGACCGACATGCCGCGCCGCGCCGACACGCGCTGCCCGCCCGTATAGGTGACGGTGATCTTGTGCCGGTAATGGTCGACGGCGCTGAGCCCTGCGCGCACCGCCACCACCGCGGCAAGCACGCCCAGATAGCCGTAGAACTCGTAGTTCATGAGCCCGAGAAGAAATTTGTATTGCTCGGGAGTGAACGGCGGCTGGAAATCGGTTTCGTAGCGCACCGCACGGCCGGCCGAGGCGAAGCCCGCATAGGCCAGCGCCGGGATGAGGGTGGCGAGCGCCACCCACAGCCATTTGAGATCGCGATACCAGCTCCTGAATTCGAGCCAGTGATGCAGACCGATGCAGCCATGCACCCACACCAGGATCATCAACACGGCCTGGCGTACCGCCTCCGATGTCCACATGACCCATAGCGCGTAAGTGTAGTTGTCCTCGAAGCCCACATATTCATGGGCGACGCGCAAGCCGGTGACATGGCGCATCAGAAGAAGCGGAATGAGGAGGCCGAAGGCGAGCTGCACCC
This sequence comes from Taklimakanibacter lacteus, assembly GCA_003576695.1. Taxonomy (GTDB): domain Bacteria; phylum Pseudomonadota; class Alphaproteobacteria; order Rhizobiales; family Aestuariivirgaceae; genus Taklimakanibacter; species Taklimakanibacter lacteus. The sequence goes on along the minus strand of QOZQ01000001.1, from coordinate 157,472 downwards.
ATTCATGCGCTGCGATCCTGAGATTGCGCCGGCCGACGAAAACCACGACACCGAGCACGAAATGGATAACGAACGCGCCGGCAAGGATGAGCGTGCCGACGAGGCTGCGGGTGACGGCGGTGCGCAGGTCACGCACCCATTCCATCGCATCGATGGAAACCAGGCCCACCGCATGATTGAGGAAGTGCGTGAGCACGAAGGCGAACAGCACAAGGCCGGTGGCGAGCCGCGCCTGGCGCAGGCTCACGCGCGGCAGCGTCATCTTGTGAGGCAAGGCAACGTCGGGATGCGCCATGACGGCCTCCGCCGCAGGCCGCAGCTAGTGCGTCTTGCGCCGCAATTCGCTGCGCGCTTCGCTGAGCTCGGCGGTCGTGTGGCTGAGACGGTCGGCGAGCACCCGCATGATCTCGACCGCCATCTCCGGAAACTCCGCCAGCAGCTTAAGGAAATGGTCCTTGCGGATGCGCAGTGTCTCGAGCGGCGCATTGGCCCGGACCGTCGCGGTGCGCGCGACGTCGCAGAGAATGGCGATCTCGCCGACGATCGAATTGGGTTCGAGAGTCGCCACCTTGATCTCGCCGCTTTGCGAATTGACCAGGATGTCGGCCGAGCCGGAGAGAACCACATAGGCGGCATCGCCCGGATCCCCCTGCTTGAACAAGGTCTGTCCGCTGCTGAAGCTGACCCGGTCCGACGTGAAGGCCAGAAGCTTGAGCTTGGCCGGAGCGACGCCCGAAAACAACGGCACGCGCCGCAACAGCTCAACTTCATCTCTCAGCTGCATGGCTCATTTCTCCCATATCATTCCCCTATCTTACGACGCCAGGAGACCGGCGAAAACGCCCTTTCGGGACATCAGATGGTCATAATTGCCGTCCTCGACGGCAACCCCCCGGTCCAGCACCACCACCCTGTCGAACAGGCGGGCGAGATTGGGATTGCTCAGCACCCAGATCACCGCCGGCTTGCGCCCGTCGCGGGCGGCTTCGCCCAGCACCGAGCGGACCAACTGCTCCTGCGTGCGCTGCTCGACCGACGACAGCGCCTTGTTCAGGATGATGAAATCGCCGCGCTTGAGCAGAGCCCGCGCCACATGCAGCTTCTGGCGCTGCACCGTGGTGAGGCGGCGGCCTCCGACGCCGACGTTGAATTCAAGTCCCACCTTCATCACGTCCTGGCTGAGATCGAGATCATCGAGCACCGCGCGCACGATGCCGCGGATGCGGTCGCCGGCATCCGCGTGCCGGTGGCCGACGCGGCCGAACAGCACATTGTCGAGGATGCTCGCCGATTTATTGTAGCCTTCCGGATCATAGAGCTCGATCGCGCCCTTGAGGTTGTCGGGCAGATTGTCGTGGAAGACCATGCGCGCCTGGACGATACGCTCCATCATCCCGTCGTCGAGCAGGCCGAAGCGGTAGCGCGGCTCGACATAGGAGAAGGTGAGCTTCATCATGCGCCGGCGATCCGCCTCCGAGATCGCGGCGAAGGGCTTGTCCTGAACGCGCTGCAGCAGCGCCTGATAGTCCGGGATCTCGTCCGCCGTCATGAAGATGAGCTGCTGGAAGAACGGATGATCGGGCGGCAGGTCGCGGAACAGCTCTACCGCGTTGCGGGCGATCTCGACGCCCATGCGATAGAGCGCCTCATCGAGATTCGATTGCGTCAGGATGGAGCGGAAATAGGCATTCGCCGCCAGATTGGCGTTGGAAAGCTCAGGCCCGACCGGCGTGCCGAACAGGAGATTCTCGGCCACCGTCGCCTCGGTGTTGTAGAGTGCGAGATCGAAGGACGCGACGAGGCCGGAAAGCCCCTCTTCGTCGAGCCGCGTCTGCAGCGCCTTGCGGGCCTCGACGATGTGCCTCGGGATCGCCGGATGCAGCTTCTCGTCGAGTGAGGCCCGCAGTCCCAGATCGAAGACATCATCGGAGAAGGAGACGGCTTCGAGGACATGCTCGACGGCGGCGGAAAGATCTTCCGGCCCCTTGGCGCCGATCGTCTCATAGTCGATCCAATCGCTGCGCAGATCGTGATCGGGGTTGCCGGCGCGCTGCGCTTCGCTCACTTCCCATTCGCGCTGGCTGGCGAGCGTTCCTTCATAGGCCGGATGGCGAACCGGATAGTGTTTCAGCACATAGACGAGATTGTCGTAGATGGTGCCCTGGAACAGATGCGCCTCGCCTGCCGCATAGGCAATGCGCCGTCCGGTGACGGCTTCCGGCAGCGCCAGCAGATCCGCGCCGTTGACGGAGATGCGGCCGTTCTCCGGCCAGACCAGCCGGGCAATGGCGTCGGCAAGCGCTTCGGTGCCGCCGCCGGCGGTGCCGATGACCGCGACATTCTCGCCCGGGCGGATGTCGAGCGTGATGTTCTCGAGCAGCCTGGCGCCGCTGTCGTCGCTGGCGGAAAAATTGTAGATCGAGATCGGCGTCTCGATCGGCGTCGCCGGTTTGCTGGCGAGCGCCTGGACCGCGGGATCGATGAGCTGGTCGACATGGAACTGCTCATAGACCTGCGCATATTTGACCTGCACATCGAGACGCTGCTGGTCCCAGTCGATCAGGTCCTTGATCGGACTCGGCAGGTCCTTGTAGGCCGAGATCACCGCGACCAGCTGACCGATATCAAGCTGGCCCCTGAGCGCCAGATAGCCGCCGATCGCGTAGAACAGGAAGGGCGTGACCTGCGCCAGGAAATTGTTGAGGAACTTGACGAAGAATTTCCACTGATAGAGGTCGTAGCGGATCTTGAAGATGCGTCCCAGGCGGCTGGCGATATCGGCACGCTCGTAGTTCGACGTATCATGGACGTGGATCGACGAGATGCCGTCGACGATCTCGCCGACCCGGCCCGCCAGCTGGCGGGCGGTGAGCTGGCGCTCCTTGCCCAGCCGGATGAGGCGGCGGCGCATCTTGGGGATGATGATCCCCTGAATGCCGACCATGAAGGCGGCCAGGATGCCGAGCCAGAAATTCTGCAGCACGATGAAGAAGAGCGCGGTCCCCGCCTGCATGCCGAGGAAGGCCGGTTGCACGAAGGCATCGCCGATGAAGCCGCCCAGGGGCTCGACTTCATCCTTCACCATGGTGGCGACTTCCGAAGCCTTCACCCGCTTGAACACATTGGGCGGGAAGCGCAGCACGCGGTCGATGAGCTGGAAGCGCAGGCGGCGCAGCATGCGCTCGCCGAGCCGGCCCTTGAAGGTATTGATGTAGAATTTGAACAGCCCGTTGACGACGACCAGGAGGAGAAAGGCCGCCGACAGCGCCATCAGCATGCCGAAGCGGCTGAGATGGAAGCCCTCGAAAAGGACGACGGGCTCGATCTTCCCCAGCCAGTCGGGAAGGTCGAGGACGATCTTCAGGAAGGTCTGCTGGGCATCGGGTGTGTTGAAGCCATCACCCTGGATCGGTCCGTTGACGATCTGCTTGGGCAGGTCGAGCGACAGGAAATAGGTCGGCATCGACAGCAGGATGATGAACAGGATCCAGATCTGCTGCCGGCTCGTGTGCCTCCAGATGTATACTGCGAGATTCTTATCCATCGTGATGAGGGCGCCTGGACCGTGGAAAAGGGCTGACGTGGCAGAAGAGATGCATGGTTCCCGACTTCAGCATACAAAAAGGCTCGCGCCCCGGCTACTGGCAGAAAAGCCATGCCAATCAATACTTAACATCATTGCCGGCCCGCCAGGCGCTGGGCCAGGATACGGGCCGTTTCCGCGGCCCCGTCGAGACTGATCTTGTGCGTCGCGGGCGACGGCGCGCCGGCCATCGCCGCGGCCAGGCTTTCGGGCGTCAGTTCGTTCTCGGTCACGACCGCGGCAAGGCCCAGCTCCGCCAGGCGGCGGGCGCGCTCGCTCTGCTCGGTCTCGCCCCCGGCCGCGAAGGGTATGAGAACCGCGCGGCAGCGGGCCTGCAGGAGGTCGCAGACCGTATTGTAGCCGGCCTGCGATATGGACAGCCGGGCATTGGCGAGAAGCCCGGGGAAGTCGGCCCGGAAGGTCTCGAGCCGGATGCCGGCGGGCAGCGTCGCGGCGAGCGCCGCTTTTTCGCCCGGCGGGAAATGCGGGCCGGTGATGATGCACCAGCGCGGCCATTGGGCGGCGAGGCGCGCCGCCACCATGGCCGCGGTCGCGACCAGCCGCTGCCCGACAATGCCGCCGCCGGCCGAGACCACCACGTCGAACCGGTCGGGCGACGGCGCCGACGCGCCGGCCACCAGCCCGGTATAGGCGATGCGCTCCCTGATCTCGGCTGCGCGCGGGAACGTCTCTTCGAGCCGCGCGAAGCCCGGATCGCCATGAACGAGAATGAGATCGAAAAAGTCCTTGATGAGCGCCAGTGTCTCTTCCGCACGCCCGGCCTTGCGGTTCTCCTGCAGGATATCGCGCACCGAGCTTGCGATCAGGGGCGGCCTTACCCTCGCCTTGGCGCGCTCGATGAGCGGCAGCAGTTCGAAGCGCATCTGCCGGCGGCCGAATGGAAAGGCCTCGATGATGAGCACATCGGGGTCGAGCGCGTCGAACTCGGCAAGCAGACGCTCGCATCTCTGCGCCTTGAGCGCCGCACTGACCGGCTGATCATCTTGATCGACGAGCGCCGAGAAGGCCGCATCGCGTGACCGTATGGGCGGCAATTGCACCACCCGCACCTGGCCGGTCGGAAAGCCCGTCACCGGCGGTCCGCCGCTCACCAGCGTGACGTCGACCGCCGCCTGCTCGAGCGCCGAAGCGATGCGGCTGACCCGCGCCAGATGGCCGATGCCGAGAAGATGCTGGACATAGATGAGTGCCTTCATGCCGCATCCCGCACGCCGCCGAACAGCCGGGTGAGCTGACGGATGCTCGCCGCATGATCGAAATCGCTGCGCACGCGCCGCTCCGCCGCATCGCCGAACTCACGCCTGAGAAGGGGATCGCGGATGGCCTTGGCGAGAGCTTCGCTCAAGGCGCCCGGATCGTCGGGCGCCACCAGAAGCCCGTTTACTTTGTCGCTGAGAAGTTCCGGCACGCCCGAGATCGTCGTCGACACGCAAGCCAGCCGCTGGCTCGCCGCCTCGACCAGCACATTGGGCAGTCCGTCGCGGTCGCCGTCGCTGGCGATGCGGCAGGGCAGCACGAAGAGATCGCTCTCGCGATACTGCGCCAGCACCTCGGCCTGCGCCATGGACCCTTGCCAAAGGATGCGTTCCGCCAGCCCGAGCGCTTCCGCCCTGGCCTTGAGTGCCGGCAAGAGCTCGCCGCCGCCGATATGGACGAAACGCCAGGAGAGGTCCCCGGGCAGCAGCGCCAGCGCATCGAGCAGCACGCCATAGCCCTTCTTCTCCACCGCCCGCCCGACGCTGAGCAGGACCACAGGATCCCGGATGACCGTGCCGTCGCGCGCCGGGCGCTCCGCCGTGAAGCGGCCGAAACGGGCGAGATCGAGGCCATGATAGCTCAAATGCACGCGCGCAGGATCGGGGCTCAGGCTCTTGAGCTTGTCGAACCCGGCTTTGGTGCAGGTCACGACGAAGCGGGCATCGGCGAGCTTGTCGCGCAGCTCCCAGTCCGGTGATGTCCAGATGTCCTTGGCATGCGCCGAGCAGCTCCACCCGACGCCGAGAAGCAGGCTCGCATAGCGCGTGACTGCCGCCGGCGTGTGGATGAAATGCGCATGCAGCCAATTGAAATCGGCGGGGAATTCGGCCGCCAGCACCAGGGCCTGGCCGAAGCGGCGCCAGCGGTTGCGCGTCCGGTCACGCCTGAGATCGGCCAGGAAGGCGCTTCGCATCGACCGGTAGTTTCTGTGCCGGCGCATCTTCCACCAGGCCCTGAGGACCCTCAGCGGGTCGTCGCGCAGATATTCCGGCAGATAAGTGACCGGCGCCTCGATCTCGTCATGTACCGGATGACGCTTCTTGTCGGTGGGATGACGCATCGACATGAGGACGAGCGCGTGACCGGCAAGCTCGAGGCCGCGCAGTTCCTGGGCGATGAAGGTTTCCGAGAGACGCGGATAGCCTTTCAAAACGATGACGATCTTCTTCGTCAATTTCCGCCTTCGATGACCGAAAGCCGCTTCTGCGAGCCGGGCTCGAGCCATTCGCCGACGAGATCGGTGATCCTCTCGAGCCCGTCGAGCCTTAGCTTCGAGGTGACCTTGGAGGGCGGCGCCCGCTCGGGCAGGACCTTGAGCGCCTCGGCAAGGCGCGCCGGGTCTTCCGCCTCTTCCGGCAGCAGCATGTCGATGACGCCGAGTTCGGCGGCACGCCGGGCGCGGATCAGCTGCTCTTCGCGCGGCGTCACGCGTGGCACGATGAGCGCCGGCTTGTCGAAGGACAGGATCTCGCAGAAGGTATTGTAGCCGCCCATGCCGACCACGGCGCGGGCGCCGGCGACCAGATTTTCCATGCGGTTGTCGAATTCGATGATCTCGACATTGGGAATGGCCGAGCCCTTCTTGAGGAGCTTGCGCCGCTTGCGCGCCGGCATGAACGGCCCGAGCACCACCAGCAGCCGGTGCGTCAGGGTTGCGTCATGGCGGTAGGCGTCGAAGATATTGTGGATGAGATCGGCGCCGTCGCCGCCGCCGCCCGTCGTCGCCAGTATGTAGTTGCCCTCGACCTCGCGCATCGGCACGTCGGCCTGCGGCAGATGCCGCTGCAGGAAGCCGACATAATGCATGCGCGACCGGACATTCTGCGGCACATCGAAGCCGGTGAGCGGATCGTAGAAGTCCTCAGGACCGTAGACCCAGATCGAATCGTAGAACATCCCGGCCTTGCGCAGGACATCGCGCTTGGCCCATTCGGCCTTGAGCAGATTGGGTGCGTCCATGACCTCGCGCAGGCCGAGCACCAGCGTGGTGCCGTGCGTCTTGAGATAGGAAAGCGTCTCCTCGAGCTCGCCGCGCAGGCCGAGCGGCTCCTTGTCGACGATGAACATGTCGGGCTGGAAGGATTCGGCCGTATGGCGGATGATCGCCTGGCGCATCTCCAGCGTCTCATGCAGATCGGTGTGGCGGTCGAGCGATGTATATTCGCCGTTATGCAGCTTGATGATCGAGGGAATCTTCACGAAGTCGACGCGCACGCGGTAGTCGAAGGCGCCCGCGATGGTTGAGCCCGAGATGATGAGGACGCTCAGGCCCCGGTAGTTCTCGACCAGCGAATGGGCGATGGTGCGGCACCTTCTGAGATGCCCGAGGCCGAAGGTGTCGTGGCTGTACATGAGGATTCGAGCATGTTCGAGCCGGCGCATCAGCACTCCCCTCTCTTTTTTCCGGCCCGCCGGAACCGGCGGACCAGGCCATGGCGCGGCAACTCGACCATATGGTGAGGATGCCCCCTCATTTGTACGGATCCGCGGCGTCGCGCAGTCCGTCTCCCAGGAAATTGAAGGCCAATATGACGACGATCACCGGGATGACCGGCAGCATAAGCCAGGGATAGAGCGCCACCACATTGATGTTGGTGGCTTCGTTGAGCAGCACCCCCCAGCTGACGATCGGGGGCCTGAGGCCCAGCCCGAGGAAGCTCAATGCGGTTTCGCCGAGGATCATGCCGGGGATGGATATGGTGGCCGAGGCGATCAAATGCGACATGAAGCCGGGGACCAGATGCCGCGCGATGATGCGGCTTCCTCTTGCACCCATCAGCTGGGCCGCAAGGACATAGTCCTCCTCACGCAACGCCAGTAATTTCGAGCGTACCGCACGGGCAAGTCCGGTCCAGTCGAGCAGGCCGAGGATGAAGGTGATGCCGAAATAGACGAGCAGCGGCGACCAGGTGACAGGCATGATGGCGGCGAGCGCCAGCCACAGGGGAATGCTGGGCAGCGATTGCAGCACTTCGATGAGCCGCTGGGTGATGAGATCGACCACACCGCCGCGATAGCCGGCTATGCCGCCGATGACGATGCCGAGGATGAAGCTCACCGCGACGCCGAGAAGCCCGATGGTGAGCGAGATGCGGGCGCCATAGATGATGCGCGAGAACACGTCGCGCCCGAGCTGGTCGGTGCCGAGCAGGAAGAACTGCCCACCTTCGGCCGGGCAGACGAGATGCAGATTCGTCTCGACCAGGCTCCAGAACTTGTAGGCATCGCCACGGCAGAAGAAGCGCAGCTTCTGCACCTTGCTGGTGTCGTCCTTGTATTCGCGCCTGAGGTTCTCCATGTTGAGCTGGACGCTGCGGCCATAGACGAACGGTCCGACGAAGCTTCCCTCATGGAACAGCCGCACTTTCTGCGGCGGCGCGTAGATGGCGCCGACATTGCGGGTGGCAAGATTATAGGGCGCCAGGAACTCGGCGATGACGATCATCACATAGAGGATGGCGAGGATGACGGCGGAGAGGAGCGCCAGCCGGTGGCGCTTGAATTTCCACCACATGAGCTTCCACTGCGAAGCGAGGAACACCCGCTTCTGCTGCTCGCTCATCGTGTCGCCCGAAGTCGGGTCGAAAGGAGCGACCGACACATAATGCCTGAGCGGCTGGCCCGGCGGCGGCAGCGGCGTCATATCGTTCATTTCGTGCTTCCGCCCTGCAGCCTGATGCGCGGATCGAGCACCGCCAGCGCCAGATCCGAAATGAGGACGCCGATTACCGTGAGGAAGGCGAGGAACATGAGGAAAGAGCCGGCGAGATACATGTCCTGGCTCTTCAGCGCCCGGATCAGCAACGGCCCGGTGGTCTCCAGCGACAGCACGATAGCGGTGATCTCGGCGCCCGAGATGATCGCCGGCAGGATCGAGCCGATATCGGAGATGAAGAAATTGAGCGCCATGCGCAGCGGGTATTTGACCAGCGCCTTGAACGGGTGCAGGCCCTTGGCGCGCGCCGTCACCACATATTGCTTCTGCAGCTCGTCGAGCAGATTGGCGCGCAGGCGCCGGATCATGCCCGCGGTCCCCGCCGTGCCGATGATCAGCACCGGAATCCACAAATGCGCCAGGATCGACTTGAACTTGTCCCAGCTCATCGGCTGATCCATGTATTGCAGATCCATGAGATGGCCGATCGAGGTTCCGAACCACACATTGGCGAGATACATGAACACCAGCGCCATCATGAAGTTGGGCACCGCGATGCCGAGCAGGCCCATGAAGGTCAGGCCGTAGTCTCCCCAGCTATACTGATGTGTCGCCGAATAGATCCCGATCGGAAAGGCGATCAGCCAGGTGAAGATGATGGTGGTGAAGGAAACGACGATGGTGAGCCACAGCCTGTCGCCGACGACATCCATGACCGGCAGCCGGTATTCGAAGGAATAGCCGAAATCGCCGGTCAGCATGCCGGCGACCCAGTGGAAATAGCGCACGAGTGGCGGCTTGTCGAAGCCGTATTCCTGGCGCAACTGCTCGATCTGCTCGGCATTGACGCTCTCGCCCTGCGCCTGCAGTTCCGCCACATAGCTTTCGAAATAATCGCCCGGCGGCAGCTCGATGATGGTGAAGACCAGCGCCGATATGATCATCAGCGTCGGCACCATCATGAGGATGCGCCAGATGATGTAGCGCAGCATGCTCAGGAGCCTCCCTTCTCGAACCAGAAGGTATCCATGCCGTAGACGCCGAAATAGCAGGTGGGATCGAAGCTGAAGAGCGCCTTGTCGGGCACGTTGCGCAGTTTCGAGGAGATGACGATGGGCTGCTGCGTGCCGTTCAGGATGCCGATGGAGAAGACCTGGCTGGTATAGAGCGCCAGCATCTTGTGCCAGATCTCCGCCCTGGCTGTCGTGTCGGCGGCCTTGTGCCACTGATTGTAGAGGTCGGAAAGCTCCTTGGCCTCCGGCAGATCGGCCTCCGTGCCCTTCTCGCCGGCCGATTCGACGAAAATGCCCCATTGCGGCCATTGCATCTGCTCGTGGCTGGTTGGCGCCAGGGCATGCGGATTCATGTCGGCGATCGGCACGCCATTGTCGAGGCCGGAGGACATCGTCATCATCGTGGTGCCGCCGATGACGCGGCTCCTCAGCACATCGGTCTGCGAGGTGCGGATCACGAGCTTCAGGCCCACCTTCTTCCAGTGATCGGTGATCAGCTGGAGCACGTCGGTCTCGACCTGGTCTTCGCCCGCCGTCTCGACGATGATCTCGGCGCGCCGGCCGTCGGAAAGCAGCCGCACGCCGCTCCCATCGCGCTTGTCGAGACCCATTTCGTCGAGCAGCGCATCGGCCTGGGCTGGGTCGAAATTGGTGTATGCGTTCGCATACTCGTCCTTATAGAGCGCGCTTGCCGGCAGCACGGTGTCGGCGCTCGGCCGGCCGAGCCCGAAGAACTTGGCTTGGTTGATCTCGTTGCGGTCGATGGCCAGCGACAACGCCCGGCGAAAACGCGCGTCGCGCAATGTCTTGCTCCAGACCGGGTCCTCGAAGTTCAGGTTGGGGAAGAGGGCAATGCGCGATCCGCGCCCGCTTTCCCACAGCTTGACCTTGATCGGATGCGTCGCCTCCGCTTCCTTCAGGAACGTATAATCGGCGAAGCCGATGTTCTGGGCCTGGAGATCGGCCTCGCCGGCGCCGGTCTTGGCCGGAATCAGCGACGAGGAGCTGACATTGAGGACGAAGCGATCGATATAGGGCAGCTGGCGGCCGTCCTGGTCGACGCGATGGAAATAGGGATTGCGCTCGAAGACGAACTGCTCGGAAGGCGGCTTGGTCGTGTTGCGCCACGGATCGAGCACCGGCAGGTCGGGATTCTCCGGCCGGTATTGCCGCGCCTTGTTGATGTGGAGCCCCGTCCATTTCTTTTCGCTATTTGCCTTGATCAGTTCGTCGAGCTTCTCCTCGGTCTGGTACTTCTTGTGAAACTGCTTCAGGTAATGCGCCGGCATGAGCAGGCCGAGCGCCTGCGGGGCGGCGATCTGCGGCAGGAAATCGGGATTGGGCGCTTCCCAGGTGTAGCGCACCGTCTGGTCGTCGATGATCTCGAATACCGGCGCCTTGCCGTTGACGAGCAGATAGGGCGAAGTGACCTTGCTCAACTCTTCGTTGAACGCCACGTCCTCGAGCGCGTAACGGAAGTCTTCTGTCGTGACCGGCTCGCCATCCGACCATTTGAGACCGGGCCGCAGATGGAAAGTGAAGATACGGCCTTCCTGGACCTCGTAGGATTGCAGGAGATCCGGCTGAAGCTGCAGCTTGTCGTCATAGCGGAGCAGCCGCGTATAGCCATAGACGGTCATGAGGCTGATATTGCGCTGGCCGCCGATGAGGATGCGCGCCGTGCCGCCATATTGGCCGACGGACTTGCCCTCGCCCGCGATCGTCACTTTCAGGGGCTCCTTGGGCAGGCGCTGCTCGACGGGCGGCATCTCGCCCTTCGTCACCTTGTCCTTGAAGTAGTCCGGCTCGACATAGCCCGCCGCTGCCGGCATGGCACACAGGATGGCGAGCACGAGGCTGTAGATAAACCGCAGAATCATTGACCTAACTCCCGAGATGGTTGGTCGCGCTGGGCAAGGATCCAGTGTGAGCCGCCGAGATCGCGATAATCGAGGCCATCGCCTTCGTCGCGAAACTCCTTGTCCCAGGCACTGTCGTCGGAGGCACCGCCGAGCTTGAGCGTCTTGAAGTCGAGCGGACGTCCGAGATCGGGATAGGGCACGGCGGCAAGCAAGGCACGCGTATAGGGGTGCACCGGATTGCGGAACAGGGTCTCGCGCGGCGCCACCTCGACGATGCGCCCCCGGCACATCACCGCGATCCGGTCCGCCATGTAGTCGACGACCGCCAGGTTGTGCGAGATGAACAGATAGGTGAGGCCGAGCTCCTTCTGCAGGTCCTTGAGCAGATTGAGGATCTGGGCCTGCACCGAGACATCGAGCGCCGAGACCGGCTCGTCGCAGATGAGGAGATTGGGGCCAAGCGCCAGCGAGCGGGCGATGCCGATGCGTTGGCGCTGGCCGCCGGAGAAGCTGTGCGGATAGCGCGACAGGAAGCGTGGATCGAGGCCGACCGCCTGCATGAGCCGTTCCACCGTCTCCTTGCGCTCGGCCGGGGTGCCGATATTGTGGATCTCGAGCGGTTCGCACAGGATGTTCTGCACCGTCATGCGCGGGGAGAGCGAGCTGAACGGGTCCTGAAACACCATCTGGATGCGCCGCCGCACCGCCTTGAGCTTTTCGCCCTCGGCCTTGAGGAGATCGACTTCGCCCTCGCCGCAATCGAAGGTGACCGAGCCTTTATCCGCGCTGACCGCGCGCATGATGATCTTGCTGACCGTCGTCTTGCCGCAACCCGACTCGCCGACCAGCCCGAAGCACTCGCCCTGCTTGATGTCGAAGCTGACATTGTCGACGGCGCGTATCTCGCTCGAATCGCTCTTGCCGAACCAGCCGGACTGGCGGGTCGCGAAGGACTTGCCGATATTGCGCACATTGAGAAGGATGCCGCCGGTCTTGCGGTTGCGCTCGGAGCTTGAGCCCAGCAGCGATCCGGCATGGACCGGCACTTCGCGCAGCGCCTTCAGCCGCTCGCCGGGCTTCATGTCGAAATGCGGCACCGCCGCGAGCAGCGCCTTGAGATAGGGATGCTGAGGCCTGTCGAATATGTCGGTGACGGTTCCCGCCTCCATGATCTCGCCGCGATAGATGACGACGACCTCATCGGCGATATTGGCGACGATGCCGAGATCATGGGTGATGATCAGGATCGCCATATTGAGCTTCTGCTGCAGCTCTTTCAGGAGCTGCAGGATCTGGGCCTGGATGGTGACGTCGAGCGCGGTCGTCGGCTCATCGGCGATGAGCAGCGCCGGCCGGCAGATGAGCGCCATGGCGATCATGGCGCGCTGGCGCAGGCCGCCGGACAATTCGAACGGATACATGCCATAGGCGCGCTTGGGATCGGGAAAGCCGACCAGCTTCAGCATTTCCTCGGTCTTGGCGCGCACTTCCGTGTCGCTGGCGGTGAAATGGATGCGATAGGCCTCGCCCACCTGGTCGCCGATCGTGTGGAGCGGCGACAGCGAGGTCATCGGCTCCTGGAAGATCATCGAGATGCGGCCGCCGCGGATATGGCGGTATTTGTCGCCGTCGACATCGAGCGAGGCGAGATCCGTGGTTTTCTTCTTGACCGGATCGGCGAACAGGATCTTGCCATGCTTGACCCGGCCGGGCCTGGGCAGGATGCCCATGATCGTCTGCGCGATCACCGACTTGCCCGAGCCTGATTCGCCGACGAGCGCCGTCACTTTCCCGGGCAGGACCCGGAAACTCGCCCCTTTGACCGCATCAAAATCCCAGGCATGCAGCGCAAAGCCGATGCCCAGATCCTCAATGCGGAGAATATCACTTGCCGCCGTCATTGCGGTCCGGACTTACGCCTTGCCAACATGGCCGACCCAACGCTTCCCCTTTTTGGGGAGCCTAGCCGTTTTTCAGCCTCTAGGGAAAGGGGCAAATCTGCGGCTTGGTAACATCTGCACAACGGAGGCTGCGGCGGAAGTCGTCATAATAGAGAGCCCAGACCCCGGGGCCCCCGGCCCGGTACGGCCCGAACTTGAAATACTGGTTCTCGCCCAGCCCCTTGTCATTGTGGCCGATGCGGCCTTTGACGGTGACGATCCATTTGTCGTTGGCGAATATCTCTATATGGCCGGTGCCCTCGGGACCGGGTTTCGAATAGACGGCAAAATCGATCCAGCCGCTGTCCGCCGCCGGCAGCTTATTGCCGTGATCGGTGACGGTGATCTTGTCGGTGCAGGCGGTGAACTCGTCCCCGTTCTCAGGCCCGAAATTCTTGTCGAAGGCGACCAGTGCCCGCGTCTGGTTGGTGTCGGGGCGAAGCCAGACCGCCGTTTCGCCCGGGGCGCAAATAGCTCTCTTGCCCTTCTCGATCTCCTTGCCCGGCACCAGGTTGGTTTCGACCGTGATGAAGAACTTGCCTTCATTGTAGCGGAAGGCCAGGAACGGGCTGAAATCGCCGTTGGCGCCGGCCTCGATCTCGCGCTTCCACTGGGCGACCAGGTAGCGGTGGTCATCCTGGGGCAAGGGTTCGGCGAATTTGACCGCGAAGCCGTACCAGACCCCGGTGTCGTAAGGAACTCTGAGCTTGCTGCGCTCCCAGATTTCCGCCCGCTCGCTGCACAAAGGTTGGCTCACCGGGCACAGCGGCTTCACCGACAACCGTAAGGCGCGCTTGCCGCGATGCACCACCTCGTCCTGGAACTCGAAGGTGCCGGCGCTCTGCTCGAAATTCTTCTTGTAATAGAGCCCGCCCTCGGGGGCGAAATCCGCGCCCTCGAAACCGTCGACGAGCTTGTCCTGATAGGTGAGCTTCGCGCCGGCCGCCGCCGGCTGCGCACCGAGAGCCAGGAGGCCCGCCAGGACGAGGCCCGTTGCCGCGAAACGTCGCATCAGCTCGCCTTGCGCCGGGTGAGATATTTGTCGCGATGCAGCAGGATGAGCTGCTCGGCGTCGGTGAGATCGCGCGCCTTGCTGGCCGGCACATAGTCGGTGACCGTGCCCTTGCCCTCGATGGGCGCATGGACCTTCATGTCGTATTCGGTGCCCCGCAAAGTCTCGATCCCCAGCATCTTCCAGTTGCCGCCGCTATAAAGGGCAAATTCGTCGCTGGCAATGATCGGCGTCTTGTATTTCTTCGACAGGCTCTCGAGCCGCTGGACCTCGTTCACCGCCTGGCCGAAGGCCGAGAAGGTGAGCCTGTCCTTCAGGCCGACATTGCCGAACATGACATTGCCGACATGCAGCCCCAGCCCATAGCCGATTTCCGGCAGGTTCTCGCTCCGGCGCTGCTCATTGAGCTGTGTCATGCGCGCCACCGCATTATGGGCGGCGGCCAGCGCCTGCCGGCAGGCGATCTCCGAAGGCCCGCGATGCCGGGCGCAAGGGATGACCGCCAGGAAACCGTCGCCGAGGAAGCTCAGTATCTCCGCCCCGCCTTCGCCGAAGGGCGTGGCGATCGCATCGAAGAACTGGTTGAGCGTGTCGATGAAGACCTGCCGGCCGGCCTGCTCGGCGATCGCCGTCGAGCCGCGCATGTCGGCTATGATGAGGGCGGCGCGGATCGTCTCGCCGTCGCCGCGCTGGATCTGGCCCGACAGCACGCGCTTGCCCGCGCCGTTGCCGAGATAGGTGGTCAGCATGTTGCCGGCGAGCTGGCTCAGCACCGCGACGCGTGTCGCCACCGCGAGCCGGCTCTGGATGCGCAGCAGCGCCGCGATGTCGCTTTCATTGAAGCCGCCCGGCCGGTCGGTCGACCAGGAGCCGAGGATGCCCTGCGTCCATTCCTCATCGAAGCCCGACACGAAAGCGAGATAGTCGGTGATGCCTTCCTTCCTGAGGTCTTCGAAGATCGGAAATTCCGGCTGCGCGTCGACATCGATGCGCCGGCGCATATGCTCGAGTCCGTGGCTCAGGAGATGGAAATAAGGACTCTTGAGGAACATATCGTTCTTTTCCTGGCCGGGCTCGACATGGCGGTAGCCTTCGACCTTGAGGCCTTCGCCGCGACGCCAGGTGAAGCCCATGGCGCGATAGAGCGGATGCAGCATGGACAGCGAGACATGGATGCGTTTCACGGGAATGCCGGTCGCGGCCAGTCTTTCGCAGCAGCCGCGCACCACGGTCTCGAGATCGGTGTTTCTGAGCGATGCCTGCTTCAGCCAGTCCGACACTTTGTCGATGAGGATTTCCGATGTCTCATACTGGGCGGCCGTCATGCAGTGCTCCGTTGCCTTCCTCCCAAAGTCACCCGGACCCGCACCCGGCTTGCCCGACCATGGCGAAAGAAGCGCTCAAATAACATTATGAAGCCTTGTCCCGCTCGGCAGGGCCCGATTCGGACGGCAAAGGCTTTCGGCCACCTAATGTGTGATCCGGACCGCGACATTGCAACGGGGGCGTCCGGTTAAGGAAAAGAATATCAGCCCCGCGGGGGCTGCGCGTCAGGCCGACCCCACTGATGAGGTAAGTAACCAAACTGGAAAATTTGCCCACAGCGGCAACCCGTTCGAGCTCGCGATAGAGCCGTGCCAGCCGCAAGGTGGCCAGCAGCGTCCTGCCGCGACGGAATGGCGCCAAGCCGGCGAGGCTCTTCTCGTACAAGGCGGGATGGACGGCGAGCTGCACGCCCCGCACCTGCGCCCGATCCAGCGCCCTGAGCTCATCGGCGATCTTGTACTCATAGCCTTCGATGTCGATCTTGACGAAGACCGGACCGGGACCTGCCTTTTTCAGGAGCTCCCCCATCGAGCAGCCAGGCACCTCGACCGAGCACCCTTTGTTGCCGATGTCGAGGGCACTCGTTTCCGAGCTGCCGAAATCATCGACCGCATTGAGAGTCAGGCAGGACTTGGGCGACAGCGCGCATTCGGTGAGCGACACATTGGGATAGCGCGGCAGGAGCGCCTTGAGGACGGCGTGGCATTTGGGATCGGGCTCGACCACGATCACCCGCCTGGCCCGCCGGCTGGCCCAGAAGGGCGTGACCCCGATCCAGCCCCCGATGTCGATATAAGTAATGTCGGGCGAAAGCTGGTCGCTCAGCGTACGGAAGGTTTTGGGCTCCCATACGCCGCTTGTGAGCTTGCCGTAGAATTTCCGGTACTCCGGAAGGTCGGCCAGGGTCACCGTCTCGCCATGATAGGTGATGTCGAGGACATTCATGGGCGTTATCTGCGCCAACTCAGGCCTAACTTCAATGCAGATGACGTAAAGGTGAGGTCAGGCCGATTATGGCTGAAAGGCCTCCCACTTGCCCTGGCGCCGGACGATCGGCTCCGATGAAATGGCATAGGGCAATTTTTCGATCAGATCGCGGGCGGCCTTTTGGGTGGCCGCCAATCCGGCACTTTCCTCGCTTCCTGTCACCAGCATGAGATCGCGGGTCAGGACAAACACGACGAGATCGCCGCGAAACCGAAATCTGTCGGGATTCCAGAACTGGTCGAAGAGGAGAACCGACGTCATGTAGGGATCATTGGCCGATATGACGACCATCTCGGGATAGGTCTCAAGAAGCGGCTCCACCATGATGCGGCGAAGATTTTCGATCGCGACCGATTCGAAATCGGACCGTGTCAATCCGGTCTCCTCGATCATCCGGCTGTCGGCATATCTTATTGTGTCCGGCGCATCGAAGGCATAGTAAACAGCGATATCGCCCGCCAGCCGGTGCATTGGAAACTCCTGATCGGCGCGTTTGGTCTTGTTGATTTCATCCAGATAACTTTGATGACGGATGACGGCCACGAGTTGTTCACGCTTGGCGAATGACGCTTTGTCCGGGGCGCTGGCGGAGACGCGCGCATGTTCGTTGAGGATATCCTCGAGTCTCCAGGGCTCATCCAGATATTTCTTGAACGCATTGTCGAGGTTGCCCTTGAACAAGAGAGCCTCGTATTCGGCACCCCTTTTAATCTCTACTTCCAGAGCCTGCTTGATGGTCACCCTTGCATCCGGGAAGAGTTTCTCGACCCGCGCGGCAAAAGACTGTGTGAACTCCTGCGCGCTCATGCGCTCGTCGGCCTGCGCAAGCCCGGCACTCGCCAGAAAGACTGTGAGGAGTGCCAAAACAGTCCCCACCAAGCTCCGCCCCCCGATCATGTCACACGTCCTTCGCCATCTCTCTCAGCTTGAATTTCTGGATCTTGCCGGTCGAGGTCTTGGGCAATTCGGCAAAGACCACGTGCTTGGGCACCTTGAAGCGCGCCAGGCCCTGCCGGCACCACTGGGTGATCTCATCCGCCGTGACGCTCTGGCCGGGCTTCAGCTCGACGAAGGCGCAAGGGCTTTCGCCCCATTTCTCATCCGCCTTGGCGACGACGGCGGCCGCCTGCACCGCCGGATGCTTGTAGAGCACTTCCTCGACCTCGATCGAGGAAATGTTCTCGCCGCCCGAGATGATGATGTCCTTGGAGCGGTCCTTGAGCTGGATATAGCCATCGGGATAGAGCACCGCGAGGTCGCCCGAATGGAACCAGCCGCCCTTGAACGCCTCTTCGCTCGCCTGCCGGTTCTTCAGATATCCCTTCATCACGATATTGCCGCGGAACATGACCTCGCCCAGCGTCTCGCCATCGGCCGGAACGCGCTCCATGGTTTCGGGGTTCATGACGGTCAGTGTCTCGAGCGGGATGTAATTGACGCCCTGGCGCGCCTTCTTCGCCGCCCGGGCCGCCGGGTTGAGCGAATCCCAGCTCTCGTCCCAGTCGTTCACCACCGCCGGCCCATAGGTTTCGGTGAGGCCATAGACATGGGTGACATTGAAGCCCGCTTCCGCCATGCGCGCCAGCACCACTTCCGGCGGCGGCGCGGCGGCGGTGGTGAACTCGACGACATGCGGAAGCTTCGTCTTCTCTTCGTCAGGCGCATTGAGGATCGTCGTCATCACGATCGGCGCGCCGCACAGATGCGTGACCTTGTGCTCGGCCAGGGCCTGCCAGATCGCCTTCGCCCGGACCGCGCGCAGACAGACATGCGTGCCGCCCATGACCGACATCGACCAGGGATAGCCCCAGCCGTTGCAATGGAACATCGGCAGCGTCCACAGATAGACCGGATGCTTGGCCATCTGCTGGGTCAGCACATTGCCCTGCGCGATCAGATAGGCGCCGCGGTGATGGCAGACGACACCTTTGGGATTGCCGGTGGTGCCCGATGTGTAGTTGAGCGAGATCGCGTCCCACTCGTCCTCGGGCATCAGCCAGGCGAAGTCGGGATCGCCATTGGCGATGAAGCTTTCATAGTCCAGCGAGCCGAGGCGCTGGCCCTCGGGCACGAATTCCCGGTCGACATAGTCGACGACGATCGGTTTGCGGCCCTTCATCAGGCCGAGCGCTTCCTTCAGGAGGCCGGAGAATTCGCTGTCGATGAGGACGAGGCGGGTCTCGGCATGATCGAGCGAGAAGGCGATCACGGCGGCATCGAGCCTGGTATTGAGCGTGTTGAGGACGGCGCCGGTCATGGGGACACCGTAATGCGCCTCGAGCATGGGAGGCGTATTGGCCAGCAGCGCCGAGACCGTGTCACCGCGCCTGATGCCGGCCTTGGCGAGCGCCGAGGCGAGCCTGCGGCAGCGCGCATAGAACTCGCCATAGGTGAAGCGCTGCCGGCCATGGATGATGGCGGTATGGTCCCTGTAGACCGCGCCGGCGCGGGCCAGAAAAGACAGCGGCGTCAAAGGCTGGTAGTTGGCCGGGGTCTTGGGCAGGTCGCGGTCATAGATGGAAGTGCTCATGCGGCAGGTCTTATTACATCCTGTTCCCGCGCGGAAGCTGCCAGCCTCTAGAAACCGACCTCCGGCTTGCGGAATTCGCGCTCCCAGTTCTCGCCGACCGCGGCGACGCAGGAAAGGCCTTGCGGCGTGGTGAGGATAATCGTCCAGCTGCGGCCTTCGGAGACGAAGACCTCGAGCAGCAGGCCTTGCGCCGTCACCCCATTGGCCTCGGGCGCCTCCTCGTAGCGCTCGACGAGCTGGGTGATGATCTCCTCGCGCGGCGCGCAGGGAAGCTGCGCCTGGGCGATCATGGGAAAGAGGATCGTGAGAGCGGCGGCGAATCCGCTCAAGCCATGCCGTCTGTGGAAGCGGGCCATGTGAGCCACTCTGCTGAGCGCCTCTTGTCCGGCAAAAAATCTGGAGAGGACGACCAAGGCGCCCGGGTAAGAAAACGGTTTGTGCCGGAGCCTTGCTCCGGCCAGGGACTTCACCGTTCCCACTTATTATGTGGTGTGGGCAAGGTCCGCCAACAAGGGCTGGCCCAAAGCATGATCCGGAAAAGTGGATGCCGGTTTTCCGGAAAAATCATGTGCAAACAAAAAGCCAAAGCATGATCCGGAAAAGTGGATGCCGAAGCCATCACGCTTCAGGTCGTCGCCGGCCTGGGAACGGACAGCGGCTTGGGCGGCGACGGCTGGCGCCCGTCGAGGATGAAGGCAAGAAGTCCCATCAGCGCGAGGCCTGTCGTAATGATGATCGAATCATGCGCGAAACTGCCGCCCCATTCATGGCGGACCACCGCGCCGGTCATCGACAAGAGCGAGCCGAGGCAGAAGACAGGCAGAGAATGCCGCCCCATGGCGGTGAGGAAATGCGTCTTCGGGATGCGGTGCATGAGACGGCCGAGCGGCGACATCATCACCACATAGCCCAGCGCCAGCACATGCAGGAGGCGTGGCCAGGCGACGAAGCCTTTCTCGAAACCCCATAGGGTGCCCGGCAGCTTGATGCCGGAGAAATGGATCAGCCAGTCGAACGGCACCCACCAATAGGCGAGCAGCAGATAGGCGACGCATGCCGCATAGAGCACGCGCGAGAACGGCATGGGTTTCGCCTCGCGCTGGCGCTGGCCGAGGATGAAGCCGATGACGAACAGAAGCTGCCAGGCCAGGGGATTGAAGAACCAGCCGCCGGGCAAGGGATAGTTCGGCACATCGAGCGCGAAGAGCGCGGTTGCGAACCACAGGGTCACCGACACCGCGAGCAGCAGCGACAGGTTCAAGCGGGCGAGCACCATGATGGCGGGCAGCATCAGGAGCAGCGCCATATACATCGGCAGGATATTGAAATAGCCGAGCTGATGGCCGAGCGTTATGAGTCCGATGAAGCCGCGCACCGGATCGTCCATCAGGGGCTTGATGTCCATGTAGACGATCGTGTCGTCGAGATATCCGGGATGCGTGAAATAGAGCGAGGCGGCGCAGAACAGCGCCACCGCCGCAACCGTCGTCACCACATGGCTGACATAGAGGACACCGGCCCGCCGCCAGGCCTTGCTCATCGCGTCCCAGATCTCGCCGCGCTCGAAACGGGCGAAATAGGCATAGGCCGAGGCGAAGCCCGCCAGCATGACGAAGACTTCCGCCGCATCCGAGAAGCCGAAATTCTTGGGCGTCCACGTTTCGTAGAAATTGCCGGGCACGTGATTGATGAAGATGATGGCGAGCGCCAGCCCGCGCAGGAAATCGACGCGATGGTCACGGCGGGAAGGGGCGGGTGCGGACGTCATGTCGGTGTGCATGCGGGAACGGGGTGGCTGGATCAAGGCGCCAAACTGCGCATTTCGTCACGGGTCCGGAGGTAAAATTTGTCTCTCAGTCCGGCTTGAAGGTTCGCGCCCTGGCTTCGCCCTCCTCCTGGGTCGCCATGGGCAGGCGGGCGACGAATTCGTCGAGCCAGGCATCGCTGCGCCCGCCGGCCTTGGCGAGAATATGCCATTTCATCGCCTCCGCCGGATCGACGTCGAAGGCTTTGCCGGTCGCATAAAGCCTGGCGACGCGATTCTGCGCCACCGGGTTGCCGCGCCGGGCGGAAACGAGGAGCCACTGGGCGCCGACCTTCTCGTCCTTTTTGACGCCGTCGCCGCGGAATACCATGATGCCGTAGTCGAGCGCCGCGTCACGGTGACCCTGGACTGCCGCCTTGGCGAACCATTCACCGGCCATGACCTTGCTGGCATCGACACCTCTGCCCTCGGCATAGAGAACGCCGAGATTGTACTGCGAATCCGCGTAACCCTGCGCCGCCGCCTTGCGGAACCATTCGGCGGCATCGGTCCAGTCCGGCGGCGCTTCTGCCGCCGCCAGGAGGCCGAGCCGGTGCTGGGCCTCGGGCTTGCCCTGCCCGGCCGCCTTCAGCATCCAGTAACGCCCGCGGACCGTGTCCGGTTCCCCGAGCGCGCCATTGAGATAGATTTCGCCCAGCGAATATTGCGCGCCGAGATTGTTCTTCTCGGCGGCATCGGCATACCAGTCGACAGCCTTGTTGAGATCGGCGGTGACGCCGAGGCCCTTCTGGTAGAGGACGCCAAGCATGGCCATGGCGCGGATATCGCCCCTTTTCGCCGCCGCCTCGGCGACGGTGAAGGCGCCCTTGTAGTCCTTGTCCTCATACAGGGAGACAGCTTCCTCATAGGAGCTTTGCGCAAGCGCCGGGCCGGCGAGAGCCAGGCAAAGGAGGACGGCCAGTCTGATTTTCATGGCGCCTGTTCCGACATCGCCTGCATCAGGTCGGTGACGATGCGCCGGGCCTCTTCGGGCGATGTCCAGATCGAATCCGGCGGACGGATGAAATCCGGCTGTTGCGTCAATAATGCGGCAACCTGCTCCGGCCCGACCGGATCGGCGGCAATGCAGGGCACCTCGAACAGGCCCGACCACCAGGCGATGATCGGCTCGTCATGCGGCTTGAGCCTGGCCTGGTGGAAGGCGACATAATCCGCACCGGCTTCCGCGAGATCCATCGCGGTGTGCCGCGACACACCGCACAGCGCGCCTATGATCTTGTCCGGTCCGAGCAAGCTGCGCGCATGATCGTAGTCGGCGCGGGTTGCGATTTCGATGCCGTCGCACTGGCGGGCATGTTTCTCGTCGCCGCTGAGCAGCGCCACATTGAGCTTCACCGCAAGCGGCTGCAAGGCCGCGATGAGATCGCCAGGCGCCAGCACGCTCGCCACATCGCCCGCGGCGCAGGCCGCCGTGAAGCAGCGGATCGCATGCTGGCTGGTCGTTTCCGGCACGACAAGATGAAGACGGGGCGGCGCCATGAGTGATTCTAAGGCCTCCTCGCTCTGTTGAACCAGAGATGGGAACGGAAGGCAAATATGCCACCCCTCCCGCCATGACGAGCTTGCAGGACGAGGGTTAAGCTCGAAACGGATCTTCCACCCGGGGCCAGATCCGGCGCGTGAGCTTGCGATAATTCGTCTCGCGCGGATTATTGGGATAAGTGGCCCCGGCCGCGACATAGATGATCTCGGCTGCGATCGGCGCGAAGCCGGCATGGAAGTGGTTGGTCGACTTCACCACCAGCAGCGACTGGCCCGCGACATCGATGCCCATATTGGTGAATATGTCGGGCTCGAAGGTCTGCGTGCGGTTGGTGTTGAGAATGACGTCGATCTCGCTGCCGGCAAGGCGCACCACCGCCGCAGGCCCGAGCGTGACCCGGCTGCCGCCGAAGCTCTGCCAGCCTTCCCGGGCCACTTTGCGGACGGTGACGCGGGCATCGACCGGCTCGCCGCCGAGAGGCCCCGATTTGCCGCCGATGCGCATATCGATCTGCGCCCCCTCGCCCGCCCCATGCGCGAAAGTCACCGCGATCGGATCCCAGATGGTCGCCAGCGCCGCCCTCTTGATATTGCGCTCGATCATGCGGCGCAGCAGCAGCGTGCCGTCTCCCGCCACTCCGCCGCCTGGATTGTCCCACATGTCGGCGATGACCGCGGGTCGTCCGGGCCGTGCCGCCTTGAGCGCGCGGTCGAGCCCTTCATCGATGCCCGTCGTCGGCATCATGGTCGTGCCGCGCAGGGCGAAGATCTCGCGCCCGAGCTTTTCGGCAAGCCGGTCGCCGCGGGCCTTGTCGCCGTCGCTCACCACCAGCATGCGGCTGCCCATCTCGGGCACATCCGCCGCCATGAAGCCATGGATGAAGGAGACCGACAGGATGCCGTCCTTGCCGTGCAGCGCCTTCAGCCGGTCGACGAAGGAGCGCATCGGCTCGCGGCTGGTCGGATAGACATCGATCATGCGGCAATCGAAAGTCGATATGAGCGGCCTGATCTCGCCGGCTATGGCCCTGAGCGCCATGTCCACGACATGCTCTCCCCGTTCGTAGAAGTCCGTATGAGGGAATTCGAGAAAGGCGGCGAGAATGTCGGCATTGGCGACGCGCTTCGGCGTCAGGTGGCTGTGCGGATCGAGCTCGGCGGCGATGACGGCTTTCGGTCCCACCAGCGCGCGCACCCGTTCGAGGAGATCGCCTTCGCAATCGTCATAGCCTTGAGCCACCATGGCGCCATGCAGCCCGAGCACGACGCCATCGACCGGCAGCGCCTGTTCGAGCTCGCTCAGTATGGCATCGCGCAATCCCTCATAGGCCTGCCGGTTGAGAAGCCCGCCGGGTTCTGCCCAGGCTGCCGTGCCTTCGATGATCTCGAGCCTCTTGTCGCTGCGCGCCCTCCGGCGCAAGGCCAGCATGGGCGATGAGCACAAGGTCGGCGTTTCCGGATGCTGTCCGGGCGGCGCATGGAACGCCATCTCGAAGCTCGCCCGGTCGGTCGGCACGGGCGAGAAGGTATTGGTCTCGGTGGCGAGCGAGGCCGTGAAGATACGCATGCGATCAGCGTTTCGGCGAATAGGCGATCGCTTCGATCTCGACCTTGACATCGATCATCAGCCGGCTCTCCGCCGTCGAGCGGGCCGGCGGCTCCTTGGGAAAATAGCTGCCATAGACCTGGTTGAAGGCGGCGAAATCGCGTGCATCCTGCAGCCAGGCGGTGATCTTGACGACCTCGTCCAGCGTGGCGCCGGCCAGCACCAGCGCCGCTTTGACATTCTCCAGCACCTGGCGCGTCTGCGCCTTGATGTCGCCGGCGACGACATTGCCTTGCGCATCGACCGGGACCTGGCCTGACACATAGATGAAATCACCGGCCCTGACGGCCGGCGAGAGAGGCACATGGGACGTGCCGAAAACCTGCTTCTTCATGCGAATGCTCCTGTTTGACCGACGCGCCAGGATCTGGCGGAAAGAGGAAGGATCAGCCGGCGAGGATAGAGCATGGCGGCAAGAAGAGCGAAGTGGTTTTCCGGTGTCGCGATGCAAAAAGCGGAAAACTCGCGCACTGCATTTCCATTCCGCTGGAATGTCCGGTGCAGCGGAACTCGATCGGCGTTGGAACACGCGCCTACTTGGCGAGGATGCCGTTGATCTGCTCGGCTGTCGCTTTCAGCACCGCGTCGGGATCGGCGCCGAGATAGATCTTCTGCAGCGCGGTGACCGTCGTCTCCGCCACTTCGTCCCAGCGCGCGATGAGCGGTGTGAAATGGGCCGAAGGCATGAGCTCGATGAAGGCCTTGCGATCGGCGTTGTTCACATTGTAGTCGAGCTGCGCCTCTTCCTTGATCACCGGCAGGAAGCCTTCATCCTGGTTGAACTTGGCGCGCATGCCGGTGGTGAAGAGATAGTCGAGGAACTTCCAGGCTTCCTCCTTGGCCTCGGAGTTCTTGAACATGATGATCGAGTCGGTCACGCCATAGGTGCCTCTGGCGCCCGTGGGGCCTGCCGGAATCGGGGCGATGCCGTAGCCGACATCGGGCGCTTCCCTGCTCATTGCGTCTGCCAGCGCCGGACCTGACATCATCATGCCGATCCGGCCCTGCTTGAACAGCTTCTCGACATCCTCGCGCGCATAGCCGGTGACGCCGGGCTGGGTGGCGCCTTTGGTGATCAGCTCGGCATAGATCTTCGCCGCGGCGGCAGCGCCGTCGCTCGACAGCGCCGACTTGCCGTTCTCGTCGAGGACTTCGACGCCCTGCGACCACATCGCGTAATAATAATAGATGTCGGCCTCGCTGCCCTTGCCCTGCAGGCCATAGCCATAGATCTCGGCCCCCGGCGCCGATATCTTCTGCGCCGCGGCCTTGAGTTCGTCCCAGGTCTTCGGCGCCTCGGCGATGCCGGCCTTGGCGAAAAGCTCCTTGTTGTAGAACAGGGCGCGCGCCGAAGCGGCGATCGGCAGCCCATAGATCTTGCCGTCCATGGCCGCGGCCGACAGGAAGGGCTCGACGAACCGGCGTCTGAACTGGTCGTCGATGAAGCCGTCGAGCGGCTCGACCACATCCCGCTTCACGAAATCGACAAGCCAGAGCGTGCCGGCAACGGCGATGTCCGGATTGG
The DNA here is from genome assembly GCA_003576695.1 of Taklimakanibacter lacteus. Classification (GTDB taxonomy): domain Bacteria; phylum Pseudomonadota; class Alphaproteobacteria; order Rhizobiales; family Aestuariivirgaceae; genus Taklimakanibacter; species Taklimakanibacter lacteus. Next base: position 131,848 of record QOZQ01000001.1, on the reverse strand, counting down.
TGCCGGCGGCGATGTCGGAGGCAAGCCTCTGCCCGAGCGTGTCCCAGGGCACCACCTCGATGCTTATGTCGGTGCCGGGATTGGCGGCCTCGAAGGCTTTTTCGGCCTCCGCGAAATAGGCCGCCGTCCTGATGCTGTAATCGGCGACGATGACCTTGACGGTGCCGGCGAAAGCAGGGCCTGACAGGGCAAGGAAACCGAGCCCGACCGCGAGGATGCCCCGCAAATACCGGCCCATTATATGTCCTCCCGGCTGGAACTCTTGATTTTGGCCCGCGCCTTTGAGCGGGTTGTCATCGCTCCCGACATGGTTTCTGCTACATACTGGGATGAGCGAGCGAAAACAAGCAGGTACAGGGAGCCAGCCGGTAACCATGACAGGACTTAAGGGCAAGAAGGTCATCATCACGGGGGCGGGCGGCGGCATCGGCTCGGCCCTTGTCGCGGCCTTCAAGGCTGAGGGCGCCGTCGTCATCGCCTGCGACAGGAACGCCAGGACAGATGAGCCGATCGCACCCGACCATCTCGAAGTGTTCGACCTGCTCAACCCGCGATCGATCAGCAAGGCGGTGGAAGACATCCTGTCCAGTTTCGGGGCGCCTGACTGCCTCATCAACAATGCCGGCTGGACCCGCGCCGAGCTGATGGAGGACGTGACGCCCGAGGTGATCGACCGCGAGTTGCAGCTCAATCTCAACGGCGTGATGCACTTTACCCAGGGTCTGCTTCCCGCCATGGTCGAGCGCAAGGTCGGCAGCATCGTCTTCATCAGCTCGGTGAATGCCATCCTGCATTTCGGCAATCCCGTCTATGCCGCGGCAAAGGCGGGCATTGAGGGCTTCTCGCGCGCCATTGCGGTCGAATATGGCGCGCATGGCATTCGCTCGAACAGCGTCTGCCCCGGCTCGACCCGCACCCATGCCTGGGATCACCGGCTTGAGGCCGAGCCGCAGCTCCTGCCGCGTGTCACCCGGCTCTATCCTTTGCAGCGTCTGGTCACGCCGGAGGAAGTCGCCAATGCCGTGCTCTTCCTCGCCTCCCCGCTCTCGAGCGGCATCACCGGTGTGAGCCTGCCGGTCGATGCCGGCGCTACGGCAGGTTTCCTGCCCTTCATCGACACGGTGCTCAAGGGCATCTGATCATATCCCCTCTCCCCCAGGGAGAGGGGATTCATCTACTGCACCATTCCGCGCGCATCGACCTTGACGGCGCCCAGCACGTCATTGCCGCGCACGAAAACCACGCGGTCGAAGAGATTGGTCACCGGGCAGACATGGTTGGGCGTGATCTGCACCAGATCGCCGACCTTGGGCTTTTGCGCGAGGCCCGAAATATCGAGGAAGCCGTGCTCCTCGCTCATATTGTAGATCTGCGCCTTGTCGAGCCCGGTCACGACGCCATAGCCCTTGAGGCCCAGGAGGTCGCTGGTCAGCGTTTTGCTGCCCGCATCGATGAGGGCGCGTTCATCGGTGGGCCGGCTCACCACCGTGGCGAGGACATGGAGAGCGCAATCATCGTATGAGCAGGTGCCGCGCTCGGCGAGCGAGCGGTCGAAATAGATGTAGGTCCCGGCGCGGTATTCGGTCGCGACTTCGAGCCCTTCCTTGCTCCACATATCGGGCGATCCGCCGGTCGAGACGACGGCGGTCTCGAGCCCGGCCTTGCCCGCCAGATCGCGCGCCTCGGTCAGGAAGGCTTTCGCCGCCAGGCGGGTTCCAGGCGCCGCGTAAGTCATGAGGCCGCCATAGGTGACGCCCCTGGTCTTGTCGACCACCCTGGCGAGGCCGGCGGCGGCTTCAGGCGACTGCACGCCGTTGCGCTTGCCGCCGGTATCGCACTCGACCAGCACGCTTATGTCGCGCCCGGCGGCGATGCCGGCCTGGCCCAGGCCTTCGATGACGGCCTCATTGTCGGCGACGACCGAGATGCCGGTACGCCTGGCGAGTTCGGCCAGGCGCCTGAGCTTGGGCGCTCCCACCACATTGAAGGTGAGCAGCATGTCGCTGATGCCGGCATCCGCCATGACTTCCGCCTCGCCGAGCTTCTGCACGGTGATGCCCTTGGCGCCGAGCGCCATCTGGTATTTGGCCAGCGCCGCCAGCTTGTGCGTCTTGATATGCGGGCGGTTGGCGATGCCGATCTCGTCGCAGCGCGCCTGCCAGCGCTTGAGATTGCGGTCCACCACATCGATGTCGATGACCGGAACCGGCGTCTCCAGCTCCTCGATCCTTTTGCCCACCGGCTCGAACCGGAAGAAGCTGGTAATGTCCTTGCTGCTCATCTTGCCCTCAAAAGCATGATCCGGAAAAGTGGGTACCGGTTTTCCGGAAAAATCATGCGCAAACAATATGTCTGGCGAAAGGGCTTAGAGCATTTCGGGAACGGACTCAAACAATGCCGGCCGACGTTCCCGCCGCGGGTGGCCGCTCCTTCGCCTTGTGCCGGCGGTAGGACGAAGCGCGATAAATCGCGATCGGATCGATGGCGCCGCCCTTGCGCCGCCGCGCTTCGGCGAGGATCGGTGAGACATCGGTCGTGAAGGCCTGCTTGACGAGAAGATGCCCGCCCAGCACGTCGCTTTCGGCCTGGGCTGCCGCGAGCGCAGCGCGGTCGATGAGCGAAGCCTGCACATAGGCGCGCAGGATTTCCGTCGCCGACTGCATCAGGCTTTCGATCGGATCGGTGACATTGTGCGACTGGTCGATCATATAGGCGGGGCTGAAACCCGGGGCCTGGCGCAATTCGGCGTCCACCAGCTCATTGAAGATGAGGAACAGCCGGAAGGGATCGACCGAGCCCGAATCGAGATCGTCGTCGCCGTATTTGGAATCGTTGAAATGGAAGCCGGCGAGCTTCTGCGCCCTTATGAGGCGGGCGACGATCTGCTCGATATTGGTATTGGGCGCATGATGGCCGAGATCGACCAGGCATCTGGCCTTGGGGCCGAGCTCGGATGCCGCCATGAAGCTCGAGCCCCAGTCGGAGATGACCGTCGAATAGAAGGCCGGCTCATAGAGCTTGTGCTCGAGGAAGACGAACCAGTCCTTCGGCAGTTCGGCATAGATGGCCCTGAGCGACTCCATATAGCGGTCGAAGGCGGCATTGAGATTGGACTGGCCGGGGAAATTGGAACCGTCGGCGATCCACACCGTGAGCGCGGTGGAGCCGAGCTTGCGGCCGATCTCGATGCATTCGAGATTGTGCTCGACCGCCTGCGCCCGCGTCGCCGCGTCGGCATGGGTGAGGGAGCCGAACTTGTAGGAGAGCTTCTGCTGGGCGGCATCCTGGAAGCTGTTGGAATTCACCGCGTCGAAGGCGAGATCATGCGAGGCCGCCTTCTGGCGCAGCGCGCTGTAGTCGGAGACCTTGTCCCAGGGAATATGCGGTGAGACCGTGGGCGTCGTGCGGGTGAGCTGGTGGATGACGCCGCAATCATCGAGCTTGTCGAAGACATTGCGCGGTTCTCCGGGCCCCGGAAAGCGCGCAAAGCGCGTGCCGCCGGTGCCCACCCCCCAGGTCGGCACCGCGACGGCATAATCCATGGCCCGTTGCGTCATCTTCTCGATGTCGATGCCGCGCCGCGCGAGCTGGCGTCCGAGCGCGGCATAGTCCTCGGCGAGATGCGCCTCGGCCTTTCGGTTCGCTTCTGCGATGAAATCGGCGGAGATGGAGAAGGTCATAGGTGGCATTCCTTCTTACCCTCTCCTCGCTTCAGCGGGGAGAGGGTAATACGCGCAGCTGTTCGTCCCCTCATCTTGTGAAGCTCGTGGCATTGCCGGCATCGACATTGAGGAAATTGCCGGTCGACTTGGCCGAAAGATCAGAGGCGAAGAAATAGGCCGCTTCGGCGATATCCTCAGGATACACCGAGCGCTGCAGCAGCGAGCGCTTGCGGTAGAACTCTTCGAGCTCCTCCTCCTTGATCTTGTTGGATTGCGCCCGTTGCTGGCGCCATTCGCCCTGCCAGATCTTGGAGCCGCGCAGGACGGCATCCGGATTGACGACATTCACCCTGATGCCGAGCGGCGCCCCCTCCAAGGCCATGCAGCGGGCGAGATGCACTTCCGCCGCCTTGGCCGTGCAATAGGCGGAAGCGCCGGCGGATGCCGCAATGGCGTTCTTCGAGCCGATGAATACCATCGACCCGCCGAGCCCCTGCTTCTTCATGAGCCGGTAGCCTTCGCGCGCCACCAGGAAATAACCGGTGCCGAGGATCGACATGTTCTTGTTCCACAGATCGAGGCTCGTGTCCTCGACCGGCGCGGCGGACGAAATGCCGGCATTGTTGACCACGATATCGATGCCGCCGAAGCGCAATACCGTGTCGCCCATCGCGGCGATGACGGCATCCTCCTTTGTGACGTCAAGCAGGACCCCTTGCACCTGGTCCTTGCCGAAGTGCGCGCCGAAGCCTTCGACCGTCGCTTTGAGCGCCGCCTCGTCGATATCCGCGAAGACGACGCAGGCGCCATCGGCAAGCAGGCGATGCGCGATCGCCTGGCCGATGCCCCCCGCCCCGCCGGTGACGAAGCCGATGCGTCCGGCAAGGCTCTTCGGTTTCGGCATGCGCTGCAGCTTCGCCTCCTCCAGCAGCCAGTATTCGATATTGAAGGCCTCCTGCTCCGGCAATCCGGCATAGTCAGACACGCCCGAAGCGCCGCGCATGACATTGATCGCATTCACATAGAATTCCGACGCGATGCGGGCCGTCGCCTTGTCCTTGGCGAAGGAGATCATGCCGACGCCCGGCACCAGATAGATGACGGCATTGGCATCGCGCATCCTGGGCGAGTTCGGATGCTTCGAGCGCTCATAATAAGCGGCATAGTCCTGGCGATAGTCGGCAAGCGTGCCGTCGAGGCCGGCAATCACGTCATCGAGGTTGTTCGTCCTGGGATCGAAGGGCAGAACCAGCGGCCTGATCTTGGTGCGCAGGAAATGATCGGGACAGGACGTGCCGAGCGGCGCCAGCGCATCGAGCGCATTGCTGTTGACGAAGTCGAGCACTTCCGGCGCATCGGTGAAATGACCGATCTTGCGCTCGTCCCTGGAGATGCGGCCGCGGATCTCGGGCATCAGGCGCTTGGCTGTTTCAGCCCGCGACCTGGCATCGAGGCTGTCGAAGCGATGGCCCTTGAAGGCGGGCCTGGCGCGATGCTCTTCCAGCCATTGGGCCGCCTTGTTGATGATGCGCAAAGTGGTCTGGTAGGACTCCTTGGCGGTCCCGCCCCAGGTGAAGAGCCCATGGGCGCCGAGCACGACACCGACGAAATGCGGGTTCTTCTCGGCCATCTCGCCGAGCTTGAGGCCAAGATCGAAGCCCGGCCTTTGCCAGGGCAGATAGCCCATCTCATCGCCGAAGACGTCCCTGGTCAGCTTCTCGGAGTCCTTCGCCGCGGCGATGGCGATCACCGCATCGGCATGCATGTGATCGACATGCAATGCCGGAACGAAGCCATGCAGCGGCGTGTCGATCGAGGCCGCGCGCGGGTTGAGGTTGAAGGTGCAATGCGGCAGGTAGTCGACCATCTCGTCTTCATGGGCGATGCCGCGATAGAGGTTTTTCAGGGCATGGAGCTTGTCGAGATAGAGTGTCGAGAAGCCATCGAGCTTCATGGAGCCGAGATCGCCGCCCGAGCCCTTCACCCACAGAACCGTTTCTTCCTTGCGGGTCAGGGGATCGGTCATCCTGACCTTGGCCGATGTATTGCCGCCGCCGAAATTGGTGATCCTGAGATCGCTGCCCAACAGGTTCGAGCGATAGAGCAAAAGCCCCGGCTCGCTGAGCGAAGCGGCAACCTTGTCGTCCCACAGATCGGGAATGGCGGATGTCGTCATGGATCACTGACCTTTCATGCTGAATTGCCCTCACCCACGCTGCTCGCCTTCGCGAAGCCCGAAGTTTACGCTCCTGCAAAGCAGAAAACTTCCGCTTCGGCGGAGCAAGGTCGGGCACCCTCTCCCATTGCTACGCAACGGGAGAGGGGAAACACCGGAGAGAGCTCGGTTCCCTAGAAGTCGAACTGACCGATATTCTCCTTCGAGAAGACGAAGGGCGCGCCGAGCAGGATCTCCGAGCCGTTGATGACCTGGAGCTCGCCGAGCTTGCCGGCCTTGACCGAGGTGGCGCCGGCCTTCAGGTCGCCATCGGCGACCGCGCGCAGCACATGCATGGCGGCGTAGCCGAGGTCGACCGGGTTCCACAGCACCACCGACTTGACGCAGTCCTTCTCCACATAAGGCTTCATCGCATTGGGCGTGGCGAGGCCGACGACGGCGATCGTGCCGCATTTGCTGGCCTGGGTCACCGCTTCCGCCGAAGCCGGCGTGGCGACGCTCGTCATGCCGAAGATGCCCTTGAGCTCATCGCCATATTTGTTGATGAGGGTCGTGGCCTGGTTGAAGGAGAGCACGTTGTCCTCCTGCGCTTCCACCGTCTCCAGCCACTTCATCTTGGGATGGCATTTCTCCGCATAGGCCGCCATCTCGGCGATCCAGCGTGCTTGGTTGGGCGTGGTGAAGGTCGAGGTGACGATGGCGAAGGCGCTCTCCTCGCCGATTTCCTTGGCCATATTGTCGATCAGCGCCTTGGCGATGCCGTTGAACTCGGCCTGGTTGACGAACCACTGGCGCGCATCGGGCTGCGAATTGGCGTCATAGCCCACGACATTGATGCCCTTGGACAGCGCCTTCTTCAGGACCGGCGCGATCGCCACCGGGTCATTGGCGGCGAACAATATGCCGTCGACGCCGCTGGTGATGTAGTTGTCGATGAAGGTGATCTGCTGGTCGATATTGGCCTGCGTCGGGCCGTCGGTCTTGGCCTCGACATTGCCGAGCTCCATGGCCGCGTCCGCAATGCCCTTCGACGTCGCGTTGAAATAGCCGATGCCGATGAGCTTCGGCACATCGACGACGGTGATCTTCTTGCCCTTGCGGTCAGGCGCGCCCGTCGGCTCGCCGCCGTCATAGGGCTTGGCCACGGCGGCACCAGGTGTTCCGTCGCAGGCAAGCGGGTTGGTCGGCAGATCGTCTCCCCCGGTCCAGGCCGAGGCGGCAAAGGCGCTCCCCGCCATGGCGGCGAGGGCAGCGGCAGCAACCAATGTTTTGCGTATCATTTCATGCTCCTTGCGCTTCACATCCGGACCTTGATTATGCTGACGGCCAAGAAGATCCGGACCTCCCTTTTGTTCAACCGTCTGCATCCTTGCGAAAGATATTGCTGATGAGGATCGTGCCGATGAGGACGGCGCCGATCACCACGATGGTGCCGTCGCCCTTGACGCCCGCAAGCGCCAGCCCGTTCTTCAGCGCCTGCATCAGGACGAGGCCGAGCAACGTGCCGATGATGGTGCCGCGCCCGCCGAAGATGCTGGTGCCGCCGAGGACGACGGCGGTGATGACGTCGAGCTCGAGCCCGGTGCCCATGTCGGAACGCGTTGTCGAGACGCGCGACACGAAGATCACCGCGGCGAGACCCGCTATGAGCCCTGAGGCCATATATATAAGGAGGAGCGTGCGATCGACGCTGAGGCCTGAGAAGCGCGATGCCACCGCATTGGAGCCGATCGCGTAAGTGGCGCGCCCGAAGGTCGAAAGGCCGAGAATGACGGCGGCGATGAGGGCCAGCAGGCCGAATATCCACAATTGCGTCGGCACGCCCAGGACCTCGCCCTGGCCCAAAGTGAAGAACCAGTCGGGATAGCCGCGGACCGAGCGCGCCTGGCTGATGCCTTCGGCGAGGCCGCGATAGAGCGCCAGCGTCGCCAGCGTCGCGATCAGCGGCGGCACGCCGAAGCGGGTGATGATGATGCCGTTGACGAGGCCCGCAATGCCGCCCACCAGGATGCCGAGCACCATGGCGATGGGCAGCGGGATGCCCATGTTCTGCCAGAACACGCCGAGCAATATGGCGACCAGCCCCAGGATCGAGCCGACCGACAGATCGATGCCGCCGGTGACGATGACGAAGGTCATGGCGAGCGCCACCAGCCCGACCTCGGCCATCAGCCTCCCCTGATTGAGGAGGTTGTCTGCCGTGAAGAAGCGGTCGGACTGCCAGGCAAGCGCGATGAGCGCCAGGATGAGCAGGACGCCGAGGATCGTCTCGTGACGCAACAGGAGGGATCGCAAGCTCGCGGTCATCGCACGAGGCTCCGGCGCCGCCGCGCCATGTCGGCGAGCACGGTGGCGAGGATGAGGAGGCCCAGCACCGCGCGCAGCCAATAGGCCGAGACGCTGAGGAAGATGAGCGCCGAGCCGATGCAGGCGAAGAGGACGGCGGCCAGCGTCGAGCCGATCACGGTGCCGGTGCCGCCGAGGATCGACACGCCGCCGATCACCGCCGCGGTGATGACGGTGAGCTCGAGATTGGGCGGCACCGTCGACTGGATGACCTGCAATTGCGTGGCGAAGAGAAGCGCGGCAATGCCGGCGAAGAAGCCATGCAGGGCGAAGGCGAGGACGCAGGTGCGCTCCGGGTTGAGGCCGGTGGCGCGTGCGGCCTCCGCATTGCCGCCTACCGCATAGAGCGAGCGCCCGGTCGCCGAATAACGCATCCACAGCGCCACGATGATGGTGAGGATCGCCATGAAATAGACCGGGGCGGGAACACCGAAGAGCCGCGCCTGGGCGATGAAGAATTGCGGCGGCATGCCGGTGATCCAGGTGCCGCCGGTGGCGCTGATGAGGCCGCCTTTCAGGATCGACAGCATGCCGAGCGTCGCCACGATCGAGGGGATGCGCATATAGGCGATGAGCGCCCCGAGGCAGGTGTTGATCGCGATGCCGACCAGCACCGGCACCGTCCAGGCCACCCATATCGGATAGCCCGACACCGCCAGCGTGCCGGCGATGGTGGCGAGCACGCCGATGAGCGAGCCGACCGAGACATCGATATGGCCCGAGATGATGACCATCGCCATGCCGATCGCCGCCACCGCGATATAGGCATTGCCGGAGAAGATGCTGGTGAGATTGGTGTTGGAGAGGAAGCGCGGATTGACGAGGCCGACGACGATGAACAGCACGACGATGGCGGTCAGGACGACGATCTCCTGGCCATAGGCCTCGAACAGGCGCGAGAAATAGGACGGCCGCCGGCGCGGCAGGGCGATGTCGCTCATGCCGCCGCCTCCTGGTCGCGCACCAGCGTCATCGCCGCGCCCACCGTTTCCGGCGTCGCGTCATTGCGATCGATCTCGGCGACGATGCGCCCGCCATTCATGACCAGCACGCGGTCGCTCATGCCCAGCACCTCCGGCAATTCGCTCGAGATCATCAGGATCGCCAGGCCGCTCTGGGCGAGTTTCGACATCAGCGCATGGATCTCCGACTTGGCGCCGACATCGATGCCGCGCGTCGGCTCGTCCATGATGAGGATCCGCGGTTCGGCGGCGAGCCATTTGGCGAGGACCACCTTCTGCTGGTTGCCGCCCGACAATTGGCGCGCCGCCTGCCCCGGGCCGCGGGCCCGGATGCCGAGCCGCTTGATGAAGTCGCGGGCGAGCGTAACCTCCTTGCCACGATCGACGATAAAGGCGCGGGAGAGCCTCCGGAGCACGGTGAGCGATATGTTCTCGGCGATCGTCTGCGGCCGGACCAGCCCCTGCAGGCCCCGGTCCTCCGGCACATAGGCGATGCCGAGGTCGCGCGCCTGCTGCGGCGACCTGATCTGCACCGGCCTGCCGTCGATCAGGATCTCGCCCGCTGTGGCGGGCGTGATGCCGAAAATGGTGAGCGCGGTTTCGGTGCGGCCCGAGCCGACGAGCCCGGCGACGCCCAGAATTTCGCCCGCGCGCAAGGTGAAGGAGATGTCGCGCACCGCCTTGCCATGCGACACGTTGCGCAGTTCGAGCCGCGGCGCGCCGATCTGCGCCTCTTCCTTGGGGAAGAGCTGGTCGATCGAGCGGCCGACCATCATCGCGACGAGCGAGCGCTCGGTGACGTCCTTGATGTCGCGGGTAGCCACATAATTGCCGTCGCGCAGCACGCTCACCCGGTCGGCGAGTGCGAAGATCTCGGGCAATTTGTGGCTGACATAGACGATGCCGACGCCGCGGCTGCGCAGGCGCCGGACGATCGCCAGCAATTGCTGCACATCGACTTCGGCGAGCGACGCGGTCGGCTCGTCCATGACGACGACGCGGGCATTCTGCGACAGCGCCTTGGCGATCTCGACACGCTGGCGGTTGGCGACCGACAGCGAGCCGACCTTGGCATCAACATCGAGATGATGCGAATCGAGATCATCCAGGAGTGCGCGGGACTTGTCGCGCATCTGCGCCCAGTCGAGCCCGCCCCAGGAGAGCCTGGGCGCATGATTGAGGAAGATGTTCTCGGCGACCGAGAGCTCGGGGAAGAGCAGCAATTCCTGATAGACGATGGCGATGCCGGCCTTCACCGCCTGGCCGGGATTGGCGAATTTGGCCGGTTGGCCACCGATGATGATCTCGCCCGCATCGGGGGCATGCACGCCGGCGATGATCTTGATGAGGGTCGATTTGCCGGCGCCGTTCTCTCCCAGAAGCGCATGCACCTCGCCCGGCCTGACATCGAAATCGACGCTGTTGAGGACGCGCACGCCGACGAAGGATTTCGAGATTCCCTTGAGCGCGACCAGCGGAGTCATGACGACATCTCCCCCTCGGCGCAGCCATGATCACGATGATTGCAGTTAATCATAATTGGAAGTCTGCCGGATGAGGCTTCCCGGGTCGCTACCCTCTGAACGACAGGCCAGCATCTGGCGCCTCTGCCCGGCATCACAACCTTCCTCCCATCCGGATTCGCCGTTTTTCTTGGTTTTCCGCGGGGCAATCCGGATCCGCCGGGAAAGGTTTCGAGACCGCATGTGATGTTGCACGAGGGCCCCTCTGTGATTAAGATTGAACAATGGTGAGCAATTATGGTCAAGCCATGAATCGCAATCATCTGACAAAAAGGCGTGACGGCGCGCTCACGTCTATGATCATCGTCGATCACCTGACGCCTTCCCCCTCTCCCGTTGCGAAGCAATGGGAGAGGGGGAAAATTGGACGAGGTCACCGCCATGGATGAAAGCGAGCGCCACCGCCTCATCCTCGACGAATTGAAGGAGCGGCCTTTCGCGACGGTGAAGGACCTGCTCGATGTGCTGAAGGTCTCGCCCGCCACCATCCGCCGCGACATCGCCAAGCTGCATGAGACGGGCGGCGTGCGCAAAGTCTTCGGCGGTATCGCCGCGGCGGAAAATGACCTGTCGCCGCAACGCCTCGCTGCGCGGCCTTTCGAGGAAAACCGCATGCTGGCGGTCGAGGCCAAGCGCGCCATTGCGCGCGAGGCTGAGACCCTGGTGCGCGACGGCGATGCCATCATCATCCATGGCGGCACCACCTGCTATCTCTTCGCGCTGCGCCTGGCACGGCGCAATGTGAAGATCTACACCAACTCCATGCCGCTCGCGGCGCGTCTTTGGGAAGACGGCTCCTGCCATCTCACTTTGGCCGGCGGCGAGCTCTATCGCGAGCCCGGCATCATCTACGCGCAAGGCTCGGGTCCACCTGATTTCTATGCCTCGAAACTCTTCTTCGGCGCCCAGGGCATCGGCCCCAACGGTATCATGGAATCGCATCCTCTGATCGCGCGCGAGACCGAGCGCCTGCTGTCGCGCGCCGATGAGGTGGTTCTCCTCGCCGACAGCCGCAAATTCGCGATCCGCACCCGCCACAGCATATTGCCGCTGTCGCGCATCTCGACCCTCATCACCGATGACGGGCTTACATCCGAACAGGCGCGCATGCTGGAGGATGCCGGAATCCGCACCATCATTGCCAGGCTGGGCAAGGAGACTGCGGAGTAGCTCCCGTCGATGACCGGCGGACCGCCGATATTGCCGGCAAGGGGTGGCGCGGCTGTTACTTGTCGGCGGCGCTCCCCAGGTGGGCGGCCAGGAGATCTACCGTCGGGTTATCGATGATTTCTTCCACATGCAGCTCGCGGCCAATCTTCTCCTCTACCGCAACGCACATATCGACGACGGCGAGGCTGTCGATGCCGAGGCCGCCAAAGTGAATGTCGGCGGCTCCCTCTCCCAGGGCAGCGGATTTCTCGGAGGGTGTGATCAGCTCCATGGCGACAAGCACATCCAGAAGCGCCATCTTCACTTCATCGCGGTTCATTCAGACTACCTCAATAATGAAAGTTCTATGTCGAACGAGGCAATGCGACGGCGCCGCTTGGCAAGCTGCTCCCCGTCCATAGGCCTTGAAGGCACAGGAATGTGGGGCCAGCTCCATCAGCTCGAGCGCGAAATGCCAGGTGGATGCCCTCCGTCGGCATTACCATCAAGGTTTCGAGCCCTGCTGCCGTCGCTGTCAGCCCGTGGGATGGCGCGCCGCTTCGACACTGTCTTGGCCGAATCTTTGCTCGCGCGCCACTCGTCGGACATTATCCCGAAGACCAGTATATCGGCTCTTACGCCGGAGGATTTCAGGCACAGATGCTTGTTCAGCCGCGCTTCCAGGCGCCACCCGCCATTGAACAGCAGCCACATCATCGAACGGTTGCTCGGCTGCACATTGGCCTTGGCCTTCTTGTAGTCGAGCTTGTTGAAGAAATATTCAAAAATGCCGATGGAAGCTTCTCTCGAGGCGCCCCGGCCGCGCCACTGCGTATCGCCCAGCAGATGAGTGACAAGCATGATCGATTCTTCAGGCTGCAGCTTGACTATGAAGAGGCCGATCGGCTCCTTCTGACCTCTCGGAAACAGCCCCAGGAGACAATTCGTCTGCTTGGTTTCATACTTGGCGAAATACTCGATCTGCTCCTCCATGCTCCATTTCCGCGGCCTCGTGTTCAGCATCTCGGCTGCAATCGCATCCTCGATCCATGTCTCCAGCGCGGCGGAGGCATCGCTTCGCACCATCGGACGGAGCAGAAATCTTTCGGTCTCGATGACAAATGAAGGTGGAGGTAGGCTTGCCATTCGCCCAGTCCTCAGAGAAGCATGCCGAACTGTACTACATCCAGTCGCCGGCTGCCATCCACCGATGTGCGCTCGAACCGCAGCACTCCTTCCTTGATCCAGGGCGCATGCCCGAAATGGCGAAGCGCCGAGCTGTAAGTCTCGACCACCTTGGCGACGGCTTTCTGCACCCCGTATGCCTTTGCCATATGGGCCAGCAGCACCGCATCGGTCTCCATCAATACACTGTGCGGATCGAAGCGCCACGGATCGACGATCACGTCGATCGTGAGATTTTTGTGCTCCGGATTGATCTGCAATTCATACAGGCCGACATGCCGGCTGCTGTGCCGTTCATATATGCCGATGACGAGACGGCGCTGCCGTTGCGCCGCGATAATGTAGCGTTGCACATCGGCTCGCTTCAGCTTGACGGCGTGTGCATTTCGCTGCCGCATGAGGTCGCTGTCGCTGAACCATCTCAGCCATTCGTCGCTCACATCATCGGGACCGATGATGCGCAGGACGAATCGACGAGTCTGGAGTTGCCCGTCGGGCATCGCTGTGCTTGTTGCGTGAGGCGCCGCCATGCGCCTGGTATACAGCGGCCAAACCTCGACATTCAACCACGTCAAGTCGACCACGTCAGAAGAGAAGCCCGCACCGTCTTGGAGCGGCGCGTTTTTTGCAGAACTTGATGCCCGCGAAAACCCGGAGTCCTCGAGGTGATTTCGAACTGCCCCGTCGAATTCCGATTCGCGCTTGCCATACCGGGCCGCGCCGAATGGCGAAGCCGTCCAGATCGAAATCCCCGTCTTCGATCGAGCCTTCGTCGGAAGCAAAGCACCGCGCAACGTCAGGGCCGGGTCCGGGGGGCGTTGGAGCCGGCCCCAGGCACCCATGAGGCTCACGCGTCCCTCTTGATCAACTTAAAGTAGCGCATCCGGCGGAAAGCTCGGGCAGTCAATCGTGATGGAACACTTCCTCCATCGGGGCCCACCATTCGCTCTTCTTGCGCGAGGCGAGCGGCACCTGCATCGGATCGGTGATCCGCCACCACTCCTGCATGCGCGGATCGGCGCGCATCACCGCCATATCGGCGGCGAAATCCCGGCCATGATATTCCCAACTCGCGAACAGCAGGTTTTCCGGCTCGCGCAGGAAGATCGTGTAGTTGCGGATATTGCAGCGGCTGATGAGATCGAGAATCTCGGGCCACACCTTTTCATGGATGCGCTTGTATTCCGCGATGACCTCGGGCCTCAAGCCGATGACGAGTCCCATCCTTCGCATTCGCTGTTTCCTTTCCCGTGCCGATCCGGCTATTCTCATATGAATAACATGGAGCCGATCGGCCAGGGAGATGGGAACATGACGATGGCGCGCCTGCAGGAAAACCGGGCTTCGCGGCCCGTGCCCTTCGACCAGGCCAAGCTCGATGCTTTGCTCGACAAGGCCGGCATCGACGTCCTCGTCGTCACCTCCAAGCACAATATCCAGTATCTGCTCGGCGGCTATCGCTTCTTCTTCTTCGATTTCATGGATGCGATCGGGGTCAGCCGCTATCTGCCGGTGATGATCTACCGCAAGGGCCGCCCCGACCAGGCCGCCTATTTCGGCAACGGGCTCGAGACCTATGAGCGCCAGCTCGACAAGTTCTGGCCGGCGACCGTCGAGACGAAATCCTGGGGCACCCAGGATGTGATGGCGCTCACCGCGGCGCATCTGAAAAAGCTCGGCCCCATCCGCACCATTGGCGTCGAGATGGGCTTCCTGCCGGCCGACGCCCATTCCGCTCTGCGCCAGGCGATGCCCAATTGCGAAATCGTCGATGCGCTTCTGCCGCTGGAAAGACTGCGTGCCGTCAAGACGCCGGAAGAGCTCGCATTGCTCAGGAAGGCCTCTGAAGGCGTCGTCTCCGCCATGCTGGCGGTGATGGGCTCGCATGGCCCGGGCTCGTCCAAGAAGCAGTTGAGCGAGGCGCTGCGGCTCGAGGAGGTGAAGCGCGGTCTCACTTTCGAATACTGCCTGATCACGGTGGGCTCGAGCCACAACCGCTCGCCCTCGCCCGACACCTGGAACAGGGGCGAGGTGCTGTCGCTCGATTCCGGCGGCAATTACAAAGGCTATATTGGCGATCTCTGCCGCATGGCCCTGCTCGGCGAGCCCGACCAGGAGCTGAAGGATCTCCTCGCCGAGGTCGACCTGGTGCAGCAGGCGGCACGGAAGCCGATCCGCGCCGGCGCTCGTGGCGGCGATATATATGTCGAGGCCGACAAGGTGTTCAGGACGGTGCCGCATCGAAGCATCATGCATTTCTGCGCCCATGGCATGGGCATGATCCCGCATGAGGCACCCCGCCTCACCGGCACCGGCCCTGTTCCCTATCCCGCTTACGACGAGGATCTGCCGCTCGAGGAAGGCATGGTCATCTCGATCGAGACGACCTTGCCGCATCCCAAGCGCGGCTATGTGAAGCTCGAGGATACGGTCGCGGTGACCAGGACCGGCTACGAGCCCTATGGCGATGACGGCCGCGGCTGGAATCGCGGCAGGCTTTGAACATCCGAAAGGATCCGCGCCAATTCGATATCCTGGAGCAGATCCTTATCGTCAAAGTCTTCAACTCTGGCAGGATTTGCTCAAGGTCAGTTTCTGATCTTTATCTAAAACTCAATGCGTTGAGTTCATGCGCCCTTAACTCATCCCTCAAGGTTGCTTCTACGTAATGCTGGCGGTGGTGATACAAGCGCCAATTGCAACTAATTGAGGGCGTCCCATGAAAATCACTTCGCGTAGCGCGCTGTTTGTCGCGTCTCTGTCCGCACTGCTCATCGCCGGACCTTCTCTCCTCAGCAAGTCGAGCCTTCTCTCCTATGACCAGGCCCTTGCCGAAAGAGGCGGCAATGGCGGTGGTAACGGTGGCGGTAATGGCGGCGGCAACGGCGGCGGCAACGGCAATGGCGGCGGCAATGCTGGCGGCCAAAGCAATGGCGGCAACGGCGGAAGCAAGGGCAGTTCAGGAAATGCCGGCAAGTCCTCCGGCGGCAGCGCCAAGAGTGCTTCGCTCGAAGGCAACAAAGGCAAGGCAAAAGGCGCGACCAAGGAGAAGAATATCAACGCACAGCTTGGCGCGCTTAACGCCGCTCATGCCTCGCCGACAGCGCTGAAGAATGCCTCTCCCAATTCGCGGGTCGGCAAGATTGCCGCCTATCAGCAGGCGGCTGCGGCTTCAGCGGCAGCGGATCAGGCCGTTACGGACGCCGAAGCGGCAGCGGCAGCGGCAAGCCAGGCCGTCACCGATGCCACGGTGGCTTCTGACGCAGCCGATCAGGCGCTCGCCGATGCCCAGGCGGCTCAGGCCGCTCTGCCCACCGATGCGTCGGACGCCGAGAAGGCCGCAGCCCAGCAGGCTGTCGATGATGCGCAGGTCGCTGCCGATACGGCACAGGCCACTGAAGATCAGGCCATAGCTGATGCCGCGGCTGCCGATGCCGCGGTGCAGGCCGCGAAGGATGCGGCAGCCACGGCCGAGCAGGCCGAGACCGACGCGCTCAACGCCGCCGCCAACAAGAAGCCGGTGAGCCCCGAAGCCAAGGCGGCGCTCGACGCGCTGCTCGCTGGCAAGTGACATTGAACAACGGGCGCGCGGCCCATCCCGCCACGCGCCCGTTTTCATATTGATCGATCAAAGCTCCGTCCGGACATCCCATAATTCGGGAAACAGCACCACCTCCAGCATGCGGCGCAAATAGGCGACGCCCGACGTGCCGCCGGTGCCGCGCTTGAAGCCGATGACGCGCTCGACCGTCGTCACATGATTGAAGCGCCAGCGGCGGAAGTAATCCTCGAAATCGACGAGCTTCTCGGCGAGCTCATAGAGCTCCCAATGCCGCGCCGGATCGCGATAGATCTCGGCCCAGGCCGCCTTGACGCTGTCATGACGCTCATAGGGCAGGGCCTTGTCGCGCTCGAGCACTGCCGAAGCGATGGCGAAGTCGCGCCGCGCCAGGAGTGCTATCGCCTCGTCATAGATACTGGGCTTGCGGCGGATGCCGTCGAGCCAGCCATGAAGGTCTTGCCTGTGCTCATGCGGCGCCAGCATCGCGACATTCTTGTTGCCGGCGAGATATTCGATGGCGCGGTACTGGTAGGACTGCAGGCCAGAGGACTGGCCGAGGCTTTCGCGAAACAGAGTGTATTCGGATGGCGTCATGGTGCGCAGCACATCCCAGGCCGAATTGAGCTGCTCCATGACGCGCGCCACCCGCGCCAGCATCTTGAAGGCGGGCTGCAGATTGCCCTCGGCAATGGCGCGTGACGCGGCGCTGAGCTCATGAATGGCGAGCTTCATCCACAGTTCCGATGTCTGATGCTGGATGATGAACAGCAACTCGTCATGCGCCTTCGACAGCGGCGCTTGCGCCGCCAATATCTTGTCGAGCTGCAGATAGTCGGCATAGGACATGCGGCGCGCGAAATCGGTGAGCGCCCCATCCTGCTTCGGATCGAAGGGCGCTTTCGTCATGTGACGGCCGCCCGCTTCTTGAATTCGGGCCGGTCCCACAGGCGCTCGGCCAGCACCTTCTCCAATATCCGCGCCGCATCCCACACATCGGTGAAGCCGATATAGAGCGGCGTCAGGCCGAAGCGGATGATGTCGGGAGCGCGGAAATCGCCGATCACGCCCTGCGCGATGAGCGCCTGCATCACCGCATAGCCGTCCTCGCAATGGAACGACACCTGGCTGCCGCGCTCATCCGCATTGCGGGGGCTCGCGAGCCTCAGCCCATGGCGGCCGCAGCGGCCCTCGACTTCCGCGATGAAGAGCTCGGCGAGTCGCACCGACTTGTCGCGCACCGTCTGCATGTCGACGCCCTCCCACACATCGAGGGCGCAATCCATGGCGATCATCGACAGGACGCCGGGCGTGCCCGCGCGCAGCCGGTCAATACCGCGCGCCGGACGATAATCCAGATCGAAGGCGAAGGGTGCGGCATGGCCCATCCAGCCGGCGAGCGAAGGCTCGACCTTGTCCTGGAGATCGGGCCTGACATAGGCGAAGGCCGGCGCGCCCGGCCCGCCATTGAGATATTTATAGCCGCAGCCCACCGCGAAATCGGCGTTGCCGCCGATCAGATCGACCGCAAAGGCGCCGGCCGAATGGCAGAGATCCCAGATCGCGAGGCCGCCTTTCTGATGCGCCCTGGCGATGAGCTTCTTCATGTCGTGCCTGCGCCCGGTGCGGTAGTCGACCTCGGTCAGCATCAGCACCGCGAGATCGTCATCGATGGCGGCCTCGACCGCCTCGGGCGCCACGACGCGCAATTCATCATTCCCGCCCAGCGCCTTGATGATGCCCTGCGCCACATAGAGATCGCTCGGAAAATTGCCGCTGTCGGAGAGGATGACTTTGCGTCCGGGCCTGAGCTTCAAGGCCGCGGTCAGCACTTTCACCAGATTGATCGAGGTCGAATCGGCGGCGATGACGCTGCCGGGCGGAGCGCCGATGAGCTTGCCGATCCGGTCGCCCAGGCTACGCGGCAGGTCGAACCAGCCATGCGCATTCCAGCCACGGATGAGGCTCTGTCCCCATTCCTCGCTCACCGCCCCGGCCAGGCGCTTCGCCACATGACGCGGCAGGGGGCCGAGCGAATTGCCGTCGAGATAGAGCGTCTTGTCGGGGATGATGAAGAGATCGCGCCTGGCGCGCAGCGGATCGGCTACGTCGAGCTCTTGAGCTTCCTGTCGCGAGATCATTTCTTCGCCTCTTCGTCCCTGAGCGCGAAGCGCTGCAATTTGCCGGTCTGGGTCTTGGGCAATGCCTCGCGGAACTCGATGCGGCGTGGATATTTATAAGGTGCGATTTCGTTCTTCACGTGATCCTGCAGGGTCTTGATCATTTGCGCGTCGCCCTCATGCCCGGCCCGCAGCACGATGAAGGCCTTCGGCACCATGCCGCGCTCCTCATCCGCCACCCCCACCACCGCGCACTCGGCCACTGCCGGATGGGTGAGCAGCGCATTCTCGATCTCGGGTCCCGAAATATTATAGCCGGCCGAGATGATCATGTCGTCGGAGCGCGCCTGATACCAGAAATAGCCCTCCTCATCCTCTGTGAAGGTATCGCCGGTGATGTTCCAGCCCTTCTCGACATAATTGCCCTGACGCGCATCGTCGAGATAGCGGCAGCCGATCGGTCCCTTGACGGCGAGACGGCCGGGCGTGCCGCGCGGCACTTCCCTGCCCTGCGCATCGACGATGCGGGCCTCATAGCCCGGCACCGGCAGGCCGGTCGATCCGGCACGGATCCTCTCTTCCGGCGCACCGATGAAGATATGCAGCATCTCGGTGGCCCCGATCCCATCCATGAGCTTGATTCCGGTACGGGCCAGCCAGGCATCGAACACCGCCTTGGGCAAGGTCTCGCCCGCCGAAACGCATTTGCGCAATGAGCGGCACGATTGCCGGCCGAGCTTCGCCAGCATGGCGCGATAGGCGGTGGGCGCGGTGAAGGTGATCGTCGCCTTGTGCCTGTCGATCGCCCCGATCAGGTCGTCGGGCGTCGCCTTCTCGAGCAGGATGGAGGCGGCGCCGACCCGCAGCGGAAAGATCACGAGCCCGCCCAGGCCGAAAGTGAAGGCAAGCGGCGGTGAGCCGATGAAGCGGTCGCTCTCATCCGCCTTCAGCACATGCCTGCCATAGCCATCGGCGATGAGCAGCACGTCGCGATGGAAATGCATCGTGCCCTTGGGCTCGCCGGTGGTGCCGGAGGTGAAGCCGATCAGACAGACATCATCGGCTGCCGTATCGAAGGCCATGAATTCGGGTGAAGCCTTCCGCATCAACGCCTCGAGCCCCTTGGCATCGGGACTGTTGAAATAGACGATGCGCTGCAATTCCGGCGCCAGGGCCTTTGCTTTCTCCATCTCATCGCCCAGCCGGGCGTCGCACAAAGCCAGCGCGATCCTGGCCTTGCTGATCGGATAGGCGAGCTCCCTGGCACGCAGCAGCGGCATGGTGGCGACCGCGATGCCGCCCGCCTTCATCACCGCCAGATAGGCGGCGACGAATTGCGGATTATTGGCCGAGCGCAACAGCACCCTGCCGCCGCTCTTCAGCCCCAGCTCCTTCACCAGCACATTGGCGATGCGGTTCACGCGCTCCGCCATGTCGCCATAGGTCACGGTCTCATAATCGGTGATCATGCAAGGCCGCTCACGCCAACCCCTGGCGAGCCAGCGGTCGAGCAATTCGCTCACGCAATTGAGACGGTCGGGATAACGGTATTCCGGACGGTCGAAGATCAGGTCGGGCCACTGTGTGGCGGGCGGCAGATGATCGCGGGCGAAGCTGTCTTCATAAGCGCTCGGAATCATTTCGGGTCCCCGCGGGTTAGTGCGAATGATCGCGCCGCGTATTACTTTAATTCTAAAGTAATGACTTTCAATGTCAATCGCGCTTCACCCGGCGATGCGTGGCGGCGATGCGCGCCACTTGCTCATAGATGCCGGTGAGCAGCTCGAAGGTGCGCGCCGCTTCCGACAGCCTTGTGTCGAAATCGGGCACGTTGGACAATGCCTGGACCAGGAGCGATTTGCGCACATTCGCATAATGGTCGGTGACCGCGACGCCGCGCTCGGTCGCCGAATAGGTGACACCGGCACGCCCGCTGCCCGAACGGCGCACCAGCCCCGCTTTGATCAGCTTGCGCAGGCTGTATTGGATATTGGGGATGTCGTCGCGATTGGTCATCCAGGCGAGATCCTTGATGCTCTTCGCCCGGTCATGCATGCGGATGATATGGAGCAGCGCGTTTTCCGGCCCGCTCAGCGCATGCTCGATCACCGAGCCCAGGCATTCCTGCTGCCAGCGGCCGAAACCCTCATAGGCCCGCATCAGCGAATATTCCGCTTCCGTCACCTCGATCTCGAAGGCCGTGTTGGCCAGGTGCCAGCGCCGGTCGAGGCCCTCGCCGCTTTTCTTTTCCGGCTTCTTCTTCTGCGCCATGGCGAGTCTGCTCCTGCTCCGGACCTGGAGGATGGCGCAAGCACGCAGGTTGCGTCCATATCGATTTTATAATAGATTTTCTATCATAAACTATAAACAAAACCAGGAGGAAGCCGGCAATGACACGCTCGCCCAACCGCATGTTCGACAAGGATCAGTTCCTGCTCGGCACCTTCGCCTCCAATTGCTCGAGCGGCATGACCGTCACCAAGGTCGCCGAGCGCTGGGACAACAGCTGGGAGAACAATCTGAAGCTGGCGCGCCTGCTCGATCAGGCCGGCATCGATTTCATGCTGCCGATCGCCCGCTGGATCGGCTATGGCGGCGAGACGAATTTCCATCACAACGTCCTGGAGACGATCACCTGGGCGGCGGGCCTTCTCGCCCACACGCAGGACATCACCGTCTTCGCCACCATTCATACCGCCGCCAATCATCCCGTGGTGTCGGCCAAGCAGCTCGCCACCATCGACCGTATCAGCAATGGCCGCATCGGCCTCAATATTGTGGCGGGCTGGAACAAGCCCGAATATGAGGCGCTGGGCCTGACGCTGCCCGACAAGCACGAGGTCCGCTACGGCTATGCGCAGGAATGGTTCGACATCGTCAAGGCGCTGTGGCGGGAGGAGAAGAGCTTCGACTGGAACGGCACCTATTTCCAGCTGAAGCAGGTTTTGGGCGAGCCGAAGCCCTTGAGCCCGCTGCCCATCATCAATGCGGCAGGCTCGGGCGAAGGCCGCAATTTCGCGACCCGTAACGCCCATTTCCTGTTCACCCCGGCCATCGATCTCGCCCGTTCGCGCGACGAGATCGCGCAGCTCAAGGAGCTTGGCCGCGGCAATGGCCGAGCCGTCGATGTCCTCACCTTCTCGCATGTCGTCTGCCGGCCGAGCGAGCAGGAAGCGAAGGATTATCTCGAGCATTTCGGCCGCGAGCATGCCGACTGGGAAGCGGTCGACAATCTGGTGCGCCTGCAATTCGCCCATGCGCATTCCTTCCCGCATGATCTCCTGGCCCTGATCCGCGACCGCATGGCGGCCGGGCATGGCGGCTTCCCGCTCGTCGGCACGCCCGAGCAGGTGGCGGATGGCCTCATCGCGCTGCATGAGGCAGGCTTCAAGGGAACGACACTGTCCTTTGTCGATTATGTCGAGGAATTCCCCTATTTCCGCGACACGGTGCTGCCGATCCTTGCCGACAAGGGCCTGAGGCGCGAGGATCTGCGGGTCGCTGCGGCATGAGGATGCTTTAGACTTGAAATAATTTTCGCTCCGCCCCTACTATCGCTGTATATTGTGAAAGCGATGGGAATGCCGGACCAGAAAGCACTTGTCACAGGCGGCAGCCGGGGTATCGGGCGCGCCATAGCCATGGGGCTCAGCGCCAAGGGCTATGATGTCACCATCATGGGCCGCTCAGGCGAAACGCTGGCCAAGGCCGTGAAGGACGGCGTCGCCCGCAACTCGCGCGCCGTTGATGTCACGGATGAGGCCGCCCTCAGCGCCGCCATTGCCGAGACCGGCCCCTATCATATCGTGGTCAACAATGCCGGTGCGGCCGAATCGGCGCCCTTCGCGGCGACGAAGCTCGATCTCCTCCGCCGCATGATGGCGGTGAATGTTGAGAGTGCTTTCACCGCGTCACGCGCGGCTCTGCCCGGCATGATGGCGCAGCCAAGCGGCCGCATCGTCAACATCGCCTCGATCGCCGGCCTCAAGGGCTATGCCTATGTCTCGGCCTATTGCGCCGCCAAGCATGCGCTCATCGGGCTGACGCGGGCGCTGGCGGCCGAGCTCATCAAGACGAAGATCACCGTCAATGCGATTTGCCCGGGCTATACCGACACCGATCTCATCGCCCGCGCCGCCGACCGGATCGCCGAGAAGACCGGCCTCAGCAGCGACAAGGCGATCGATCATTTCGCCAGCACCAATCCCTCGGGCCGCCTGATCACGCCGGAGGAAGTCGCCAATGCCGTGCTCTGGCTGTGCTCGGACGGGGCTTCCGCCGTGACCGGCCAGGCGATCACCGTGGCCGGAGGTGAGCTGTGAGCCATCCGGAAGAGCAGGACCCGGTCTGGATCGACGCCGAAACGACCGTATCGGCGCGGCCCGCCGATCACATCATGGAATTGCGCCTGTGGCTCAGGCTTTTCTCCTGCTCGCGGCTCATCGAGAACGACATCCGCCGCCATCTCATGTCCGAATTCGATTTCAGCCTGCCGCGCTTCGACATATTGGCGCAGCTCGACCGCAGCGATGAAGGCCTTGTGCTGGGCGAAGTGTCGAAGCGCCTGATGGTCTCGGCCGGCAATATCACCAGCCTGGTGGAAGGCCTGGTGAAATCGGGCCACATCACCCGCACCACGGCGAGCGGCGACCGCCGCGCCCAGGTCATCCGCCTCACCGACAAGGGCCGGCGCGAATTCCGCCGCATGGCCAGGGTCCACAGCGACTGGATCGCCAATTATTTCGAGCGCATGCCGCAAAAGGACATCGACAGGCTGATGGAGCTGCTCGCCACGCTCAAGGATTCGACAAGGCAGAGCATCATGGCGAGGCAGGAGACATGAACCGAAGTCACGCCATCCTTCCGCCCCTTGCCGCCTACAAGGCGCAGCATGTGCTGCTCACCGTCAGGAGCGGCGTTGCCGAGATCACCCTCAACCGGCCGGAGAAGAAGAACCCGCTCACTTTCGACTCCTATGACGAGCTCACCGCCATTTTCGCCGCCGCCCGCAAGGATGACAGCGTTCATGCTTTCGTGATCTCAGGGTCAGGCGGCAATTTCTCCTCCGGTGGCGATGTGTTCGAGATCATCGGGCCCTTGACCCGGATGAGCGTGCCGCAATTGCTGCGCTTCACCGAGATGACGGGCGATCTGGTCAAGGCGATGCGCGCCTGCCCGCAGCCGATCATTTCCGCCATCGACGGCATCTGCGCCGGTGCGGGCGCCATCATCGCCATGGCTTCCGACTTGAGGCTCGGCACCGAGGCGGCAAAGGTCGCCTTCCTGTTCAACCGCGTCGGCCTGGCCGGCTGCGACATGGGCGCTTGCGCCATGTTGCCGCGTTTGATCGGCCAGGGACGCGCCTCCGAACTGCTCTATACCGGTAGGTCGCTCGGCGGCGTCGAAGGCGAGCGTTGGGGCTTCTTCAACCGGCTCGTCGACCCGGCCTCCCTTCTCGATGAAGCCATGAAGCTGGCGCGCCAGCTCGCCGAAGGCCCGACCTTCGCCAATGGCGTGACCAAGCGGATGCTGCAGGCCGAATGGGCGATGAGCATCGATGATGCGGTCGAGGCGGAAGCCATCGCCCAGGCACTGTGCATGAAGACCGAGGATTTCCGCCGCGCCTATGAGGCTTTTGCGGCGAAGCAGAAGCCCGTCTTCAAGGGCGACTAGCGAATGGTGAATTCAAACAACCCCACAACCCTCACCCTGAGGTGCCCGGCGCAGCCGGGCCTCGAAGGGTGGCAGGCGGCAAAACCTCTGTGCCTGGATCATGCTTCGAGGCTCGCTTCGCTCGCACCTCAGCACGAGGGTATTATGTGATGGGTGACAAGAGCTTCCTTGCCTGGCCTTTTTTCGAAGAGAAGCATCGAGCGCTCGAGGTTGACGTCGCCGATTTCGCCAGGTCCATCGTGCCGGGTCTCGTCGATCATCACGATCCCGACGGCACCTGCCGGAAGCTGGTCAAGGCGCTGGGCGAGCACGGGCTGCTGCGCTATTCGGTGACGGCGCCTTATGGCGGGCTTGCCGAGAAATTCGATGTGCGCTCGCTCTGCCTCATCCGCGAGACGCTGAGCCATGCCGACGGGCTTGCCGATTTCGCTTTCGCCATGCAGGGCCTTGGCACCGGCCCCGTCACTTTATTCGGGACGGAGGAGCAGAAGCGCAAGTGGCTTCCGCCCATTGCCGAGGGCAAGGCGATCTCGGCCTTCGCGCTGTCCGAGCCGGACGCCGGGTCGGATGTCGCAGCCCTCGCCTGCGCCGCCCGGCCCGATGGCAACGCGCATGTGGTGATCGAGGGCGAGAAGACCTGGATTTCCAATGGCGGCATTGCCGATCGCTATGTCGTCTTCGCCCGCACCGGCGAGGCGCCGGGCGCCAGGGGCCTGAGCGCCTTCATGGTCGAGGCCGACACGCCGGGGCTCACCATTGCCGAGCGGCTAGAGACGATCTCGCCCCATCCCCTGGCGCGGCTGCGTTTCGAGAACTGCCGCATTCCCATCGAGAACCGCATCGGCAAGGCAGGCGACGGCTTCAAGATCGCCATGGCGACGCTCGATATCTTCCGCTCCACCGTCGGCGCCGCCGCTCTGGGCTTTGCACGCCGGGCACTTGATGAAGCGCTGGTGCATGTCGCGACAAGGCGCATGATGGGGGGCGTGCTCGCCGATCTGCAGATGGTTCAGGGCCAGCTCGCCGACATGGCGCTCGATGTCGATGCCTCGGCGCTCATGGTCTATCGCGCCGCCTGGACCAAGGACCAGGGGGCGGCGCGCATCACCCGCGAAGCCGCCATGGCGAAATACGCCGCCACCGAAGCGGCGCAGCGCGTGATCGACACGGCGGTGCAGCTTTTCGGCGGTCTCGGCGTCAAGTCGGGATCGCGGCCGGAGCAGCTCTATCGCGAGATCCGCGCCTTGCGCATCTATGAAGGGGCGAGCGCCGTTCAGAAGGTCATCATCGCCCGCTCGCTTCTTCCAAGCAAAACCTGACATTTGGAATCATTTAAGATCGCTCCATGCAAATCTGCATCCGACCCAGTTTCCGTCATCCCGGCGAAAGCCGGGATCCCCTGAATTCTTTCCAAGTCGGAAGGATTGCCCGCCTTGCGACAGTTTATTGGATCCCGGCTTTCGCCGGGATGACGAATGGACGGAGAGTATTCGCGCCCGACTCATGCTTCTGTCCTGCAATGGCGGGCACCACACCATGACGACACCGGTATCGCTCTCCCATGCGGATGGCATTGCGGTCATCACCATCGACAATCCGCCGGTCAATGCCGTATCGCAGGCGGTGCGGCAGGGCCTCGCCGATTCAATGGCGAAGATTGCGGCGGATGCCTCCATTCGCGGCATCATCCTCAGCTGCGCCGGCAGGACCTTCGTCGCCGGCGCCGATATCCGCGAATTCGGCAAGCCGCCGGCGCCGCCCATGCTGCGCGATGTGATCGCCGGCATCGAGGCGCTCGACAAACCTGTCGTCGCCGCCATTCATGGCACGGCGCTGGGCGGCGGCTTCGAGCTGGCGCTCGGCTGCCATTATCGCGTGATGCACAGAAGCGCTTTCGTGGGCTTGCCGGAGGTGACGCTCGGCATCATTCCGGGCGCCGGCGGTACGCAGCGCCTGCCGCGTCTCATCGGCATTCAAGCTTCGATCGACATGATCACCAGCGGGCGCCGTGTCGATGCGGCCGAAGCCTTGAAGCTCGGCATCGCCGATGCCGTGGCCGAAGGTGATCTCCTCGGCAGCGCCCGCAAGCTCCTGATGGAGAAGATCGCAGCGCCGATCCCGCGCCTTTCGGATCGCCCGCCGGCAGCCACGGCGCCTGAAATCTTTGCCAAAGCGCGCCAGCAGATCGCCACCCGCGCCCGCGGCCAGATCAGCCCGGTCAGCGCTCTCGATCTCCTGGCAGAGACCGCTCATATGGATTTTGCACAGGGCATGGCGCGCGAGGCGGAGATCTTCGCCGGATTGCGCAACTCCGGGCAGGCGCGGGCACTGCGCCACATCTTCTTCGCCGAACGCGAGATCGGCAAGATACCCGAGGCCGATGCCAGGCCTCTGCCGGTCGCGGGACTGGGTGTCGTAGGCGGCGGGCTCATGGGCACCGGCATTGCCGCTTCTGCCCTGCTCGCCGGCATGAACGTCACCTTGATCGAGCGCGACGCAGCTTCGGCGGAAGGCGCGAGGAACCGCGCCTTGGGCTTGCTCAAGGCTTCGGTCGAACGCGGCAAGCTCGCGCAGGCGGACTATGATGCCATCGCCGCGGGCCGTTTGCATGCCAGCGCCTCCTATGCCGATCTGGCCGAGGCGGATCTCGTCATCGAAGCCGCCTTCGAGGATCTCGCGGTCAAGCAGGCGATCTTCCGCGAGCTCGACAAGGTCGCGAAGCCGGAGGCGGTGCTCGCCACCAACACCTCCTATCTCGATGTCGGCGCCATCGCCGCCGTGACGGCGCGGCCGGAACGCGTCATCGGCCTGCATTTCTTCTCGCCCGCTCACATCATGAAATTGCTCGAGGTCGTGGTGCCGCCGAAAGCGCGACCCGAAGCCGTAGCGACCGGCTTCGCGCTGGGCCGCAGGCTGGGCAAGATCGCGGTCAGAGCCGGCGTCTGCGACGGCTTCATTGGCAACCGCATACTTTCCGCCTATCGCAAGCAGGCCGATTACCTGATCGAGGATGGGGCGGCGCCGGCTGAAGTGGATGCCGCCTTCAAGAATTTCGGGCTCCCCATGGGCGTGTTCGAGATGCAGGACATGGCGGGCCTCGATATCGGCTGGGCCAACCGCAGGGCGCTGGCGCCTCGCCGCGATCCACGCGAGCGCTATGTCGAGATCGGTGATCTCATCTGCGAGCGCGGCCATCTCGGCCGCAAGGCCGGTCGCGGCTATTACAACTATTCAGGCGGCGTGCCGGTACCCGATGACGAAGCCCTCGCCATCATCGCCGCCGAGCGCACGCGCAAGGGGATCGTATCGCGGTCCTTCACCTCGGATGAGATCATGGACCGCATCCTCCTCGCCATGATCAATGAAGGCGCGCGCATCCTGGATGAGGGCATTGCCCTGCGGTCCGGCGACATCGATGTGGTGATGGTCAATGGCTATGGCTTCCCGCGCTGGCGCGGCGGCCCGATGCACATGGCCGACGAGATGGGCCTGGCCGAAGTCCTGCGCCGCATCGAGGCGCTGGCCCGCGACGATACCTGGTTCTGGAAACCCTCGGGCCTATTGAAGCAGCTTGCCGACGCCAAGCGGAGATTCGCCGACAAGGGGTAGAGCCGCTATTCGACCATGAATCGCGAGCTGAAAGGCAGGCTTGCCGCGCCTACGGCCTTAGGCGACGGCGAGGATTTGCCGGCGACAACCATCACATTCGGCAGCAGCGCGCCAAGCTTCGCGCAGAGATCGCGACAGATATCCTCCGGAATATAGGAGGACAGGATCACGGTCTTGATCTCGACGAACTGCGCCAGGGCGGCGATCGATCCGCGCATGGAGTCAATGAGCTCATCCTCCCATCTCAGCAACGCTTCGCCATAATCCGGCCAGCTCAGCGGCCTGTCCCATATGGGCTCGGCGGGAAGGCGCCCGGCGATGACACGGCGTTCGAGCGCGCTCAGTCCAATGTCGAAGCTCAGGGGCGAATTGCCATTATAGATCTGGTGGTTGAGGACGAGCCGGCTGTGCAGCTCGTGCCCGAGATAGAAATAGAGGTGATCGGCATGAGGTTTCGCCGAACCGAACATGCTTTCGCCGGCCGCCGCCGCCGTGATGTCGTTTTGCACGAACACGGCATGGCCGATCTCCTTCTCGATCTCGTCCTGGAGCGCCGCATATTTGTGTTTCGATTCCGAGCGGCCGGCTACGAGGCCCGACCGCGACTCCGGCAGAGCCAGACCGATGCCCGCCAACCGATCCTGCGTTCCCTTGGGCAGGGCTTCGAGCGCACGCTGGATCGTCTCGAGGAATTCCGGATGATTGCTTTTGCTGTTGGGCTCAGGATTGGGCAGCGTCGCATGGAAGCGGATCGTCCCCACGAAATCGATGAGGACGATATGCGAGCGCTTGTTGCCGATGCTGATCCCGACCGAATAGGCGCCTTCCGGGTTGAGCGAGACGGGAGTCGTCGGTGGTCCGACGCGACCCTTCTGCGCCTTGCCCTTGACGACGAGCCCTTCCTGCTCGAGCGAGCGGACGAGGACCGAGACGGTCTGCGCCGAGAGGCCGGTGCTTTCGCCGATCTCGAGGCGGGTGATGCCGTTGTTCTGCAGCAGCAGCGACAGGAGCAGGCGCTCGTTATAGCTGCGCACGCTGGTGGCGTTCAGGCCCGCCGCCCGGTCCGCGATCCTGAGCGGGTTCGGCGGTGCAAATCGCATGTCAGGCATTCACGTCATCTCCAGACCTGCGAAATCCTGCCGATACGAGCCTGAACTCTTCAGCGCTCATGATCGCTCCATCCGATCGTTTCAACCTCATGCGCAAGGGCCACACCCAGCGCCTCATGCGCCTCCGCATTGATATGAAAGCCATCGAGCGGATCGCAGGTGATCACCGAGCCCGCATCGAAGAAATGCACTTCCAGCGAATCGGCCATGATCTCGAATTCAAGCGCCAGCCGCCTGGACTTCTCCGGAGCACCCGAGAAGATTGGCTCCCACTCCTTGATATCATCGAGCATCGGCGGTGGCGCGACGATCATCACTTCGGACACATGCCCGCCAGGCCCCGGCGCCAGCTCCTTGATATCATGGATCAGGCAGCCGATGCCCATGGCCACTTCGGAAGGCGGCTGCTGGAAGCGCGCCTTCAGGTCGTTGGTGCCGAGCATGATGATGACGAGATCGAGCGGCGCGTGGCTTTGCAGGCAGGGACGCAGATATCGCCGGCCGTTCTTGTGCACGCCTTCGATGGGATCGTCGCGGACCGTTGTGCGTCCGCTCAAGCCTTCTTCGATGACATACCATTTGGGGCCAAGCGCCCGGGCCAGCACGCCGGGCCAGCGCTGCGTCCAGCCATAACGGTCGAGTGGGGTGCCGCCGGGAATTTGTCCATGAGTGTTCGAATCTCCGAAGCAGAGAACCGTGCGCACCGCTGATCTCCAAGAAACTTCAGTAAAATCAATAGCTAGTGGACGCTCCCCGTCAACCGGAGCGCTGCTCTGACGATGCCACCCGGGGGGCAAGGGCGCAAGCTGCCAATTATTCATTCAACATGAATAACTATTGACAAGCCTTCAGACAACGTGTTTTCTGCCCCCGAACGTCACTCCGAAGAAGTTTTCCCAGCCGCGCCGGCACATCCAAAGCGATGTCCGGCGAAGGGGAAGATGTATCCAGAACAAGGCAGGGAGCGACGGCCTGAGGAAAAGCCCATGGGAGGACTGTCTATGAGAATCCTGATGAAATCCGTGGTCGCGGGCGCCCTGCTCGCCGCGACATTCCTGGCATCGCCGACTTTTGCCGAAGACGTCCATCTGATGGATGGCGTCACCGCGCGCCAGGGCGACAACCCCGCTATCGAAGCCGGCAAGTTCAGGAGGGACCCGCCCTGGGTCATCGGCATGAGTCATTTCGGTGTCAATGCCAATACCTGGACCGTGCAGGTCGCGCATGAAACCGAGGCGGCCGCGGCGAAGGACAAGCGGATCAGCAAGTTCATCCTGCTCGATGCCGGCTTCGACCAGAAGAAGCAGGTGGCCGATATCGAGGATCTGATCGCCCAGAAGGTCGACGCCATCATCGTGCAGCCCGTCACCTCGACCTCGGCCGATGCCAGCATCCGGAAGGCGGTCGCCGCCGGCATTCCGGTGATCCTGCATACCGGCCGCATCGAGACCGACGCCTTCACCACCGAGATCCAGGGCGGTGCCGAGCATTTCGGCAAGGTCATGGGTGACTTCCTGGTCAAGGAACTGGGCGGCAAAGGCAATATCTGGGTGCTGCGCGGTCTCGCCGGCCATCCCGAGGACACCAACCGTTATAATGGGCTGCTCCAGTCGCTCAAGGGCACCGACATCAAGATCATCGTCGAGGAGCATGGCGACTGGCAGTATGACAAGACCAAGAAGGTCTGCGAGACGCTTTATCTGAACAACCCGCAGGTCGACGGCATCTGGTCGTCGGGCGCCGATATGACGCGCGCCTGTGTCGATGTGTTCAAGCAGTTTGGCGCCCCCATCCCGCCGATCACCGGTGAAGGCAATAACGGCTTCTTCGGCCAGTGGATCAAGGACGGCTTCAAGTCGATCTCGGCCGAATACAGCCCCTCGCAGGGTGCCGCCGGCATTCGCGCCGCTGTCGCCCTGCTCGAAGGCAAGGAACTGAAGAAGCACTACGACTACAACCCCGACGGCTGGGATCTCGAGAAGGTCAAGACATACTATCGCGAGAATCTCTCGGCGAATGTGTGGTGGCCGTCTGAGCTGACGGAAGAGCAACTCAAGCAATATTACGCGGTGAAGTAAGTCATCGCCAACACTTCCCCTTCTCCCGCACGCCATGCGGGAGAAGGAAATCCGGATATGCATGGATAGCGCCATGGCCAGTCTCGTCGAAATGTCGGACATCTCGAAGACCTTTGGCGGCAGCGTCGCTTTGAAGGGCGTCTCGCTTGAGCTTATGCCGGGCACCGTCCATGCGCTGATGGGCGAGAATGGCGCCGGCAAATCGACATTGATGAAGATCCTTGCCGGCGTTCATCAGCCGGATGAAGGCGAGATCCGCCTGAAGGGTGAAACCGTCGCCTTTGCCCGGCCGAAGGATGCGATTGCGGCCGGCATCTCGACCGTATTCCAGGAACTTTCGCTCCTGCCCAATCTCACGATCGCCGAGAACATGTTTCTCGGCCGCGAACCGACCGGCTGGCTCCGCACCGTCGATTATCGGGGGATGAACCAGCTCGCCAGACGCGCGCTCGGCGAATTGGGGCTCGACCTCGATCCCGAAACGCTGGTCTCCGATCTCACCATCGCCGAGCGGCAATTCGTCGAGATCGCCCATGGCATCAAGGCCGAGGCAAACGTCTTCATTCTCGACGAGCCGACCGCCGCCCTCAATGCCGCCGATGTCGAGATGCTCAACCGGCAGATCCGGCGGCTGCGCGATGCCGGCAAGGCCATCGTCTATATCTCCCATCGCATGGAGGAGATCTTCGCGATCTGCGATACGGTGACCGTGCTCAAGGATGGCGAGCTCATCGGCACCAGAACCGTCGCCGAAGTGAAGCCCGGCCAGCTCATTGCGATGATGGTCGGCCGCGAGCTCAAGGATCTGTTCCCGCCGCGCGCCACCGCCTTCGGCGAGATTGTCGTCGATATAAGCGACTTCCGGATCGACAGCGCTTCGAAGCCTTTTTCGCTTTCGCTCCGCAAGGGCGAGATCATCGCTCTGGCGGGACTCGAGGGTCAGGGACAGCAAAAGCTGCTGCGAGCCCTGATCGGCCAGTTCCACCCAGTTGCCGGAACCGTGATCCTTGGCGGAACGAAGATCGCTCTGCCGGTTTCCGCCGCTTCCGGTATTCGCCAGCTCCAGGCCGCGCGCATCGGCTTTGTTCCCGAGGACCGCAAGGACGAAGGCCTGTTCCTCGGCCTGCCGATCAGCCACAACATCACCATGGCCCTGCATGCCGGCCAGCCGCAGCTGGCCCCGGCAAAGCCCTATCGGCGCGAGATCGCCGAGACATTGACAAGCCTGCAGGTGAAATCGGCCGGCGCCGAAGCGCTCGTCAGTTCATTGTCGGGCGGCAACCAGCAGAAGGTACTGCTCGGCCGCTATCTCGCCGCCGATATGAATGTCTTGCTTATCGAGGAGCCGACGCGTGGCGTCGATGTCGGCGCCAAGTCCGAGATATACAAACTGCTGCGGCGATTTGCAGCCAAAGGAGGCGCCGTGATCGTCCTGTCGCGCGAGACCATCGAGCTGATCGGCCTGTGCGACCGCATCTATGTCATGCACGCCAACACGCTGGTCGGCGAGATGCCGGCCGCCGAGGCAACCGAGCACAGGATCCTCGATGCCGCCCTCGTCGCCTGACCGTCTGACCGGCATGAAGCCGGCATATCTCAAGCTCCTCACCGGCCAGGGCACGCGCCAGGGCCTGTGGAGCCTGCCCCTGCTGATAGCACTTGCCATCGCTCTCGGCCTCAGCCTGACGGCGCAGCAATTCACCAGTGCCGACAATCTGTTCAACCTGATCACCCAGGCCATGCCGCTGATCATCACCGCGATCGGGCAGATGTTCGTCATCGTGATCGGCGGGCTCGATCTGTCCGTCGGCTCGGTGATCAGCTTCACGACCGCGATCCTGGCACTGGACGGCCCGGCCTACCTCCTGATTCCCGCCGTCTTCCTGCTGGCGGCTGCGATCGGCGCCATCAACGGCATTGTCATCACGAGATTGAATGTCCATCCGATCATTGCAACGCTGTCGATGCAATATGTCGTGCTCGGCATCACGCGCATCCTGCGTCCCGTATCGGGTGGGACAGTCCCGGATGTGGTCATCGCTTCCGTATCGGGTTCGCTTCTCGGCATTCCTCTGCCGGTCTTCTGGGGCATCGCGGTGCTGCTCGTGGCCTGGAAGGTTCTCCACGGTTCGCGTTTCGGACTCCACCTCTTCGCCATTGGTGGCGGCATCGCCGCGGGGATGGAGAAGGTGCCGCATAATTTCGGCGTCGCCGAGCGGCGCAACATCCTCCTCGCCTATGTCACCTGCTCCTGTTTCGCGGCCCTTGCCGGCATATTCCTGGCCGGTCGCATCGTCTCGGGCGATCCCAATGTCGGCCTTCTCTTCGAGCTCGACGCGATCACCGCTGTGGCGATCGGGGGCACGCAATTGTCGGGCGGGGTCGGCGCGCTGCATGGAACCGTGATCGGCGCACTGGTCATGGCTCTTCTCGCCAATGGCATGAATCTCACAAATGTCTCGCCCTTCATCCAGACGACGATCAAAGGCCTGATCCTGCTGCTCGTGGTCGGATTGCAGTCGCGCAAGCGGATGGGCTTGTGAGATGGCCGTGACTCTCGCCGACAAGGCATGGCAACGCATCCGGCGCATACCGCCGGCCTATTTCGTCTTCGCGATCCTGCTGGTCACGCTCGCGGTCCTGCGCCCGCATATGATGAATGCCAATATCCTTGGCATCTTCATCCGCCAGATCGTTCCTTTGGGCATCCTGGTCCTGGGCCAGCTCCTGGTCATGCGGGTGCGCAGTATCGACCTCTCGGGAGGCGGCATCATCCTGCTGATCAACTACTATATTTCCTCAGGCCTGTTTCCCGGCACGTCCATGGCCCTTTTCATCGCCATGGCGATCGCGACCGGCCTGATCATCGGCACCTTCAACGGCATCATGATCGCCAAGAGGCGCGTCTCGGCGGTGATCGTCACGCTGGCGGTGAGCATCGTGCTGGTCGGCTTCGTGCAGTATCTGTCCAGCGGCAAGCCGCCCGGCGACGTGCCCGCGATATTCGCCACGGCCTACAACACCAAGCTCGCCGGCGTGCCGACACCGGTCCTCCTGTGGATCGCGCTCACCATCCTGATGGCACTTTTCCTGTCGCGCATGGTCTTCGGACGCTTCGTGGCCTCGGTCGGCGAGAATCTGACGGCGGCGCATTTTTCCGGCGTGCCGGTCGAGCGGACGGTGATCGTCGCCCATATCCTGGCCGGGCTGATGGCGGCCATTGCCGCCTTGGTGCAGACTGCCTCGATCGCCGTGGGCAGCGTGCGTGTCGGCCTCGATCTGCCCATCCTGTCGGTGGCGGCGACCATCCTGGGTGGTGTCGTCTTCGGACGTGGCGAAGGCGGCGTTTGGGGGCCTTTCTTCGGCGTCCTGTCCTTCGCTTTGCTGTTCATTCTCATGACGACATTGGGTGTCGACGAACCCGGCAAGCTGATCATCCAGGGCCTCATCATCCTGTTGGCGGCAATCTTCTACGGGATGCGCATAGCGAAGCCCTGAACCAGACAAACTTGAAAGTCGAGGAGAAGACTATGGAGCAGAAATCGATACTTTGTTTCGGGGATTCATTGACCTGGGGCTGGATTCCCGTCGAGGACGGCTCGCCGACACTCCGTTATTCGTATGCCGAGCGCTGGACCGGCGCCATGGCGGCGCAACTGGGCGAGGGCTATCGCATCATCGAGGAAGGATTGAGCGCCCGCACCACGAGCCTCGATGATCCGAACGATGCCCGTTTGAATGGCAGCGCCTATTTGCCCTCCGCCATTGCGAGCCACTTGCCGCTCGACCTCGTCATCGTGCTGCTCGGCACCAACGACACGAAATCCTATTTCCGGCGCACGCCCTATGAGATCGCCATGGGCATGTCGAAACTGGTGGGCCAGATCCTCACCGGGGGTGGCGGCATCGGCACGCCTTATCCCGCACCCAAGGCGCTCGTCGTGGCGCCGCCGCCGCTGACCGACATGCCGCATCCCTATTTTCAAGGCATGTTCGAAGGCGGCACGGCCAAGACGAAGGGGCTCGCGCAGCAATATCGCGCCATGGCCGATTTCATGAAGGTGGATTTCCTGAATGCCGGCGACTTCATCACGACGGATGGCTGCGACGGCATCCACTTCACCGCCGGGAACAACAAGGATCTGGGCCATGCGATCGCCGACAAGGTGAGAGAGATCTTCAGCCGCGACCCGGCGAGGCAGGCAGCGTGAATGATCAACCTGCCCTCGGGTGAGAAATTAGATGTGTTCCTGGCGCCGGCATTGTGCGACATTGCCGTCATCGGGGCATTTCGGCGCTCGAGGGCTGGAGCATGCTCCCGCGACATGAAAGAGCGGAGACATGGTAAGCCGCACAGCCAGGGAATCCAAGGCGGAGTTGATCCATATCGCGGCAATGAAGATCGTCGCCGCCGAAAAGGCTCAGCTTCAATCGAAGACGGCTCGCTTGCGCAAATTGCGGCTGGCTCGCGAGACCGAGGAGAACAAGAAATCTCAAGAGGCGAAGTGACGCCCGATCGGCGCGTGGTGCGGAATTGGGGAACGATGATTGAACCTGTCGAGAAAGATATCGGTCGCGAAGTGCTCTTTACGGGCACGCGTCGGCGCGGGCCTGCCGCCAATATGGGCATCATCACCGGTTTCGATCTGCATTTCGTCTATGTGCGTTACGGCCAGCACACCACCTCCGAAGGCAATCGCCGTCAGGACCTCGAATGGGTGAAACGAGCCGCGCGCGAGCCTGCCGCCGCGAACTGAACCGGGGCCGGCTGTAATTGCTTGCATAGTCGCGGGATTGCGCCCATATAGGGTCCTTCGAGTTTCGGCCGCATTGATTATCGGTCACACGCACGGGGCAAACCCGGCGTCAACTGACGACCTCTCTCCTGAACATCGATCGTTTGAGCGGACGCGATGATGCGTTTCCGCAATACCCCTGCATTTGAAAGGTTATGAATCATGCCGGTAGGAACTGTTAAATTCTTCAATACCCAGAAAGGCTTTGGCTTCATTCAGCCCGAGGACGGGAGCAAGGACGTTTTCGTCCATATCAGCGCCGTCGAGCGCGCCAACCTGGGAACGCTCAGGGAAGGCCAGAAGGTCCAGTTTGAGTTGGTCACCGACCGCCGCACCGGCAAGGCCTCGGCAGACCATCTGGAACAGGCGGCCTAGAGCATCGGACCGAAAAGTGCGAAGCGGTTTTCGGATAATCCGATGCGCAAATCAAAGAGATAGAGCGCCGAGGCGATTCGATTAGAACGTCTGGCGCTCTAGCGCGATTTGGCAGAGCAGACCGCTTATGTGCCGGCTGTTCTGCCAGCCATCTTTCACTTTAGCCGGGAGGCCTTCATGCAAGTATTCGTCCGCGACAACAATGTCGACCAGGCGCTCAAGGTCCTGAAAAAGAAAATGCAGCGCGAGGGGGTCTTCCGGGAGATCAAGAAGCGTTCGGCTTACGAAAAACCGTCCGAACGGAAAGCGCGCGAGAAGGCCGAGGCGATACGCCGGATCAGGAAGCTTGCGCGCAAGAAAGCCCAGCGTGAGGGGCTGATCCCCATGCCCAAGCCCAAGGAAAAGCCGGCACGGCCGCCCCGCGACATCTTCCGCTCATCTCCATCAGGCAACGCCGCGCCGGCCGGGGACTTGCCGGCCAAGCCGCCGGCATGACCTGCACGCTCCATCAAATCGGCCGTCGGCCGGTTCGGTCACTGGGCGTCCAGGGCTTGCCCGGGAAAGCGACATGCCATGTATGATGTGTACCGCCATGTCGACAGAACGGACATTCGTCTGACGGTGCTGCAGGGAACCGGGCTGCCAAAAACGGCATCGGTTGCAAAGTGGCGGCTGCTCGCCAATCGCAAGGTGGTCCCGAGAATCATATCGGACGAGATTGCCCGGATCGGCTACTGCGTCACCAGACCGAAGAGTTAGCTCCGGCTGCGGAGGGACTTGGGATCGTAGGGTGAATCGGCGATCACCCGCGCCTTGCGCATCTCGCCCAGGATCGGCACTTCGAGCGGCGTGCCGATCTCGCTTAGATTGATGGGAAGAAGCGCGAAGGCCAGATCATAGCCCAGCGTGTGGGAGAAGCCGCCCGAGGTCACGCGGCCCACCAGCTGGCCCTTCTGATAGACGCCTTCATGGATGATCGAGCTGGCGCCCTGGCTTTCGATGGCGAGCATCGCGAGGCGCCTTGCAACGCCCTTCTCCTTCTGCCGGACAAGCGCGTCACGGCCGATGAAGTCGCCCTTGTCGAGCGCGATGAAGCGATCGATGCCGCTTTCCCAGGCGGAGAGTTCCGGATTGAGGTCGCGGAACATCGCCTTGTACGACTTTTCCAGCCGCAATGATTCAAGCGCATAGAGACCGACGGGCCTCAGCCCATGCGCCACGCCTGCCACCAATAACTGGTCGAGCAAATGGCGCTGGTAGCACAGCGGATGATAGAGCTCCCAGCCGAGCTCGCCCTCATAATTGACCCTGAGCAGGCGCACATCGCTGGCAAGCCCGACCGTGCCCGAGCGCACCGTGAACCAGGGGAAGGCTTCGTTGGAGAGATCGATTTCGGTCAGCGCCTGCAGCAGCTTCCGCGCATTCGGCCCGACAATGGTGAAGCAGCCGCGGTCATTGGTGACATTGCGCAGCTCGACACCGCCATCCGCCGGCAGGAGCTTCGACAGCTCGTCGAAATTCCAGCGCTCGGCGCGCGGCGTCGAGATGAGATAGAACCTGTCGGGAGCGAGACAGGCCACGACATATTCCGCCTGGACGCCGCCGGTCTTCGTCAGCTGGTGGCTGAGATTGACCCGGCCCGCTTGCGGCAGCCGGCTGGCGAGAATGCCGTCCAGCCATTGGCGCGCTTTGGGACCCGACACCTCGAACTTCGTCATCGGCGTCATCTCGACGAGACCGACGGCGTTTCGCACCGCGCGCACTTCCTCGCCGATATATTTGTCGTAATCCGTCCAGCGCCAGCTATAGGCGCCGTTGACCTCGACGCCTTTGGGTAGATACCAGTTGGGAAATTCCCAGCCATTGAGCACGCCCCATTGGGCGCCGAGCTCGCTCAGGCGGTCATAGGAGGGTGCGGTCTTCTGCGGGCGCGCCGCCGGCAGGCTTTCGCCCGGATAATGCAGCAGCGCATGCGTGCCCCAGGCCTCGCGGACTTTCTCTTTCGTCCAGTTCTTGTTGGCATAGTCGCCGAAGCGCCGCGGATCGAGATCGGACGTGTCGAGACTGTTGGCGCCTTCGACGATCCGCTCGGAGAGGTAATAGCCGATGGCGCCGCCCCACAGGATTCCGCCCGGCACGCCCTCGGCCAGCCAGACATTCCTGAGCCCCCAGGCCGGTCCCATCAAAGGCAGTTCGTCGGCGGTCATCTGGAATGGCCCGCGCACATTGGCCTTGATGCCGGCACGCCCCAGCGCCGGGAGCAATTCGACGGCGCGTTCCCAGTTCACCGAAACGGAATCGAAGTCCTCTTCCAGCAGATCGGCGCCGAACCATTCCGGCACCCCGTCCTCGGCGAAGAGCTTGAGCTTCTCGGTCCGCTCATAGGGACCGAACATCAGCCCGTCGCCTTCCTGCCTGATATAGCCTTCGACATCCTCATCGCGCAGGATCGGCATTTCGGGCTGGCCTTTCTGCTTGCGCTCGACCAGCTCCGGAACGGGCTCGGTGATCCAGTATTGATGGATGATCGGGATGGCCGGGATGTCGAGCCCCAGCAGCGCGCCGGTCTGGCGCGCATAATTCCCGGTCGCGCAGACGACATGCTCGCAGGTGATGTCGCCGCGATTGGTGGTGATCTTCCACTCGCCGCCGGGCGTCCGCTCGAAGCCTTTGACTTCCGTTTCGAGATAGACCTTGGCGCCGCGATCGCGCGCCCCCTTGGCCATGGCCTGCGTCACATCCGCCGGCGCGATATGACCGTCATCCGGATTGTAGAGCGCGGCGAGCATGTTCTCGCCGCCGATGAGCGGCCAGAGCTTGCGGGCCTCGGCGGGTGTCAGAAGCTCGGCCCGCGTGCCCTGCGCCTCGGCGACACCCATATAGCTCTTGAACTCATCGAGCCGGCCTTTCGTGTTCGCCAGGCGCAGCTGGCCGCACTTATGCCAGCCGACGCTCTGGCCGGTATCGGCCTCGAGGCCTTCATAGATCTCGATCGTCCTGGCGATCATCCGCCCGATATTGAAGTTCCGTGTATAGGACGGCACCAGCCCGGCCGCATGCCAGGTGGAGCCGGCGGTGAGCTGGGTGCGCTCGAGCAGAACCACATCCGTCCAGCCGCGCCTGGTGAGGCCATAAAGGATCCCGGCCCCGACACAGCCCCCGCCGACAACCACCACCCTTGCATGCTTCTGCATCTGCCTGTCCCTCTCTCAGCAGGGGTTCCTACAATTTCTGTACATCTATGTCTACAGACGAGCCGCCTTGTGATGTGGGGCAATCCGTGCGAATCAGGTGGGCATGCTGAAAAAATCCATGCGGCCGGCGCGCAGCACGCTCAAGGCGACCAGGGACGACTGGCTCAACCAGGCTCTCGCGACCCTCATCAGCGATGGGGTCGACGCCGTCCTGGTCCTGCCGCTGGCCAGGAAACTGAAGGTCTCGCGATCGAGCTTCTACTGGTATTTCAGGAACCGCAAGGACCTTCTGGACCATCTCCTCCAGCACTGGATGTCGACCAATACCTCGGCCATCATCGAGCACGCCGGCAGGCCCTCCAGGACGGCGGTGCAAGGCGTGCTGCATATTTTCGAGTGCTGGGTGAGCGAGACGACCTACAGCCCCCGTCTC
Organism: Taklimakanibacter lacteus; assembly: GCA_003576695.1. Lineage (GTDB taxonomy): Bacteria > Pseudomonadota > Alphaproteobacteria > Rhizobiales > Aestuariivirgaceae > Taklimakanibacter > Taklimakanibacter lacteus. Next base: position 91,899 of record QOZQ01000001.1, on the reverse strand, counting down.
GACATTGCGGTCCGCAACTGGGCGACAAAATCGAACGTGGTCAGGGCCTTGGTCGAAAAGGCCGACGATGCCCGGCTTGTCGCGATCAAGCAGATGTTTCAGCGCCATGGCTTTGATGAGGAGGATGCGTTTATTCGCGCCCGCATCCTGTACTATGTGCAGGTCGGCTACTATGCGCTCGAGCTCAAGGAAACCATGGAAGCACGCCTTTCGCATATAGAAGCCTATTTGCGGGCGTTCACCGGCGAGGAGCCGGCTCGGGCCGATGTCGATCGCTTTCGCAATTTCGTACAGGACGCCCTGGCGACACGCGCCCAGCGAAAGCGCCGACGAGGACGCTGACGATACTTCCCTCGGTCTTCATGCCGATTTGACACCCGTCGCCTCCTTCAAAGGTCGAGCTTGAACCGACACCCGGTTTTCTGTACATATGTGTTCAGAAGATCGGACTTCCAGCCGCGAGGGTGTCATGGACATAGCCGGACCCGACCACAAGCGCAGGAGAAGGCCGCGCCCGGGCGCCTCCGGCCGCATGACCGACTATACGCGGCTCGCAAATCCTTTCGATCCGATCCGTGTCTTCAGCGACGACCAGGTCGAGGCTATCCATCAGAACGCCTTGCGCATCCTCCAGGACATCGGCATGCGCGTGCTCCATATGGGCGGCAGGGCGCGGCTCAAGGCCGCCGGCGCCAGCGTCGATGAGGAGACGATGATCGTGCGCTTCGACAAGGGCCTGGTCGAAAGCGCGCTGGCGAGCGCCCCGCGCACCATCGAGCTCGCCGGTGGAACCGCGGCCAGGAATGTCACGCTGGGCGGGCGCAATGTGGCATTTCTCTCGGTCGCCGGCGCGCCCCATGCCAGCGATATCGACAATGGCAAGCGCCCGGGCACATTGGCCGATCTCGAGAATTTCGTGAGGCTGACCCAGAGCTTCCCCATCCTGCATATGCTTGCAGCGGTCATGGAGCCGCAGGATGTCCCGGTGCATCTGCGCCACTATGCGACGATGCGGGCCGCTCTCACCTTGAGCGACAAGGTGCCCTGGGTATTCTGCCGCGGCGCCGGCCAGGTGCGCGACAGTTTCGAGATGGTCCGCATCGCCCGCGGCCTGTCGCCGGATGAGTTTTCCCGCACGCCCTGCTGCTACACGGTTATCAACACGAACTCGCCGCTGCAGCTGGACGTTCCGATGACGCAAGGCCTCATCGATTTTGCCGAAGCGGGCCAGGTTCTCATTGCGACACCCTTCTGCCTGGCGGGCGCGATGGCGCCCATCACCATTGCGGGGGCGCTGTCGCTGCAGCATGCCGAGGCGCTCGCGGCGATAACCCTGTATCAGATCGTCCGTCCGGGCGCGCCGATCCTCTATGGCAGCTTTGCCTCCAATGTCGACATGCGCTCGGGCTCGCCCGCTTTCGGCACGCCCGAGCATGTCAAGACATCCTTCGGGGCGGGTCAGCTGGCGCGCCGCATCGGTCTTCCATGGCGGTCTTCCGCCGGAACCGCCTCCAATGCGCCCGATGTCCAGGCCGATTACGAAACGCAGATGAGCGTATGGGGCGCCGTCATGGCGGGTTGCAATGTCCTGCTGCACGGTGCCGGATGGTTGGAGGGCGGTCTCACGGCATCTTTCGAGAAACTGATCACCGATCTCGAGCTCCTGCAATCCTTCGCCGAAATGTTCCAGCCCGTATCCGCCGATGAAGACGATCTCGCCTTCGACGCCATTCGCGATGTCGGCCCTGGCGGCCATTTCTTCGCGACGCAGCACACGATGCAGCGTTACCAGACCGCGTTCTACGAGCCCCTCGTCTCCGACTGGTCGAATTTCGGCCGCTGGACCGAGACCGGCGCCAAGACCGCGACCGAACGCGCCAACCGGATCTGGAAGCAGAAGCTCGCCGATTTCGAAGCGCCGGGCCTCGACATCGCGGTGATTGACGCGTTGGATGATTTCATTGCAAGGCGGACCCGCGAAGGCGGCGCGCCGATCGATGCGTAGGACAACTTCAGAGCAACCCTTTCTCAACATCCCTCACGCTGAGGTGCCCGCCATAGGCGGGCCTCGAAGCGTCCCTCAGGATAGAGCGAGAATGCTGAAGCACACCCTTCGAGGCTCGCTGCACTCGCACCTCAGGGTGAGGATACTGAGCGATCTCGCCTCACCCTGCTCTAAGGAATAACCGCCGTCGCCTCGATCTCGACCAGCGCCTTCTCCTCGACGAGCCGCGTCACCTCGACCGTCGCCATGGCCGGATAATAGGGCCCGATGATCTCGCGATAGGCGCCCCCCAGGCCCTTGGGGTCGGCCAGATATTCTTTGACCGAGGTGACATACCAGGTGAGCCGCACCAGATGTTCGGGCCTGGCGCCCGCTTCCTTCAGCACCGCCTTTATATTGAGAAGCGTCTGGCGCACTTGCGGCACGAAGCCTTCCGCGAACACGCCCTCCTCGTTCCAGCCGACGAGCCCGCCCGTGAAGATCATGCGGCCTTGCGCCAATATGCCATTGGCATAGCCGCGAGGCCTCGGCCATCCCGGCGGCTGCAGGATGCGATGCAGCGGCGGCGCCGTATGTTTCTTGATATCGTTCATGTCATGCGTTCCCCTCATTCAGCGCATGACGTTTCGGCCGCGCCTTGGTCTGCAGTTCCATCTGCTTCTGCCGCAGCCGCTCCTGCTCGCGGAAGGCCTGGTTGCGGCCGGGCAGATATTGTTGCGGCCAGCTCTCATCCTTGGCGCCATACCAGGCCTGCGCCTGATGGGCGAAATAGGGATTCCACAGATGCGGCCTGGCCAGCGCCACCAGATCCGCGCGCCTGGTGTGAAGGATGGTGTTCACTTGCGCCGGCTCGGTGATGGCGCCCACCGCCATGGTCGCCATTTTCGGCACATTGCGGATCGCTTCCGCGAAAGGCACTTGATACATGCGGCCATAGACGGGCTTCTGGTCGGGCACGGTCTGGCCGGAGGACACATCGATGAGATCGCAGCCCGCATCGCGGAACTTCTCGGCGATCACGAAAAGATCGGCCTCGGCAATGCCGCCATCCCTCCAGTCCGATGCCGAGATGCGCACCGACATCGGACGCTCCTCGGGCCAGGCTTCGCGCATCGCGGCGAAGACTTCGAGCGGATAGCGCAGGCGGTTCTCGATCGAGCCGCCATACTCGTCGGCGCGCTTGTTGGTGAGCGGCGAGATGAAGGAGGCGAAGAGATAGCCATGCGCGCAATGGAGCTCGAGCATGTCGAAGCCGGCACGCGCGGCACGCTCCGTCGCCGATACGAACTCGGCCTTGATGCGCGCCATGCCGGCGCGGTCGAGCTCCGCCGGCAGGTCGCTGATCTTCTCGAAATAGGGAATGGGCGAAGCCGAGACGAGCGGCCAGTTGTCGCTCTCTTCCGCAATGGGATGATCGGCCTCTTCCCAGCCGAGCTGGGTCGAGCCCTTGCGGCCGGCGTGGCCGAGTTGCATGCAGATCTTCGCACTTGAATTCGCATGGACGAAATCGACGATGCGCTTCCACTGCGCCTCCTGATGGTCGCTCCACAGGCCGGTGCAGCCCAGGGTGATGCGCGCATCGGGCGAGGGACAGGTCATTTCGGCAAAGATGAGCCCCATGCCGCCCAGCGCATGCGAGCAATAATGCACGAAATGCCAGTCGGTGAGATTGCCCTCCCGGTCGGCCGAATATTGCGCCATCGGCGACATCACCACCCGGTTCGCCACTTCCATCTGGCGCAAGCGGAATTTGGTGAACATCGGTGTCGGGCGCGATGTGCGGTAGTCCAGGCCCGTCTCGCGGTAATAGCGCTCATACCACTCGTCATCCGCTTTCCTGACGAAGCCCGGATCGCGGATCAGCAGATTGTCATAGGTGATCGTCTTGGCACGGCACATCACCACCATGGCGAACTGCATCGGCTCCATGTCGAAGGAGCGCTTCATATGCTCGAACCAGGCCAGCGACACATCGGCATTGTGCTGGACGACCTGGCACGGCACGCGCCGCGCCGCATCATAGGCGGCGAAGGCCTTTTTCGGGCTGGCCGCGCCATGATCCACCACCGCGCAGGACAAGGCTATGGCGCATTCCATCGCAAGCTTGGTGCCGGAGCCGATGGAGAAATGCGCCGAGGCTTTGGCATCGCCGAGAAGCACGATGTTCTTGTGGCTCCAGTTCTCGCAGAAGATGCGCGGGAAGCGCCGCCAATGCGAACGGTTGAGAAGCAAAGGATGACCGTCGAGCTCTTGCGCGTAGAGCGCCTCGAGCTTGGCGCGCGAGTCCTCCTCGTCCGTCTCCGTGAAGCCATGGGCATGCCAGCAGGCCTCGTCCATTTCGAAGACCCAGGTCGATTTGCCTTTCTCATATTGATAGGTATGGGCGCAGACCACGCCATGCGGCGTCTGCTTGAAGAAGTAATTGAACTCGCCCATCGGCCGGGTCGAGCCCATCCAGCAGAAGCGGTTGGCCTTGACCGACACGGCCGGCTTGAAATGCTCCTTGTAGCGCTCGCGGATCACCGAATTGATGCCGTCCGCGGCCACCACGATATCGGCGGATGAGCAGAGCTGCTCGATCTCGTCCGGATCGATGCGCCGGCTGAAAGTGAGCGACACCCCTTCCTCGCGGCAGCGCGCATGCAGGAGCTTCAGCAAGGTGATGCGCGACAGGCCGCAGAAGCCGTTGCCGCCACAGCGGATCTCATTGTCCTTGTAGTGGATCGCCACGTCGTCCCAATAGGCGAATTTCTCGCGGATGCGGTCATAGGACGGGAGGTCATGCGACAGGAACTCATCGAGCGTGTCGTCGGAGAAGACGACACCGAATCCGAATGTGTCGTCATCCCGGTTCTGCTCGATGACCTCGATATCCCATTCGGGCTTCGCCTTCTTGGTCAGAAGGGCGAAATAGAGGCCGCCGGGGCCGCCGCCAATCACCTTGATCCGCATCGCTCAGCTCGCGCCCGGCTATTTCGCCGGGTCCTTGGGCGACCATAATACCGTGCCGCCATCCTTTTCATATGCCATGCCCTGTGGATAGCTGATGAGCTCGAACTGCAGGCCCCAGGGTGCCATGAAATAGAGGATGGACTGGCCGGCCGCCGGCCCCTGGTCGACCGGCAGCGGTCCCATCATGGTGCGTACATTATTGGCCTTCAAATAGTCGGCCGCGGCTTTGATGTCATCGACATAGAAGGCGATGTGATAGCCGCCGATATCGCTGTTCTTCGGCGTCGCCACCTTCTGGTCGGGCGATGAATATTGAAAGAGCTCGATATTGGAGCCATAGCCGCAGCGCACCAGCGAGATCTGCTCGATCTTGGCGCGCGGGTGAACATCGAGCAGGTCCTGCATGAAGGTTCCCTTGTCGTCGGAGAAGGGACCGAAGGTCATCGCATGCTGGCAGCCCAGCACATTGGTGAAGAAATCGAGCGCCTGCTTGATGTCGGGAACCGTGACGCCGGTATGGTCATGGCCGCGCATTCCAGGCAGCGATCCGGCGGTGGCGGGCGTGATGAGGCAGAAGGCAAGCGACAACGACGCGGCAAATCTCTTCAGCATGTTGCGTTCCTCAAGGACAGGCCGGTGCCGGGCCAAGGTCCGGTGTCTGCCGAGGGGCACCTGGAATTACTATAGAACTAAACTAATTTTGGGACAATGCTTTAGGTTTGAAGTAATCAGGGATCTCCCTCCCCCTTGCGGGGAGGGTAACCGCGCTCAAGCGCGCCTGCGCCCAGATCAGTCGTTCAGGCCCGGCCCGGCAATGGCAAAGGCGACGAGTCTTTCGACGCTGGTTTCTCCGGCCGATGCTCCGGCCACGATCCGATCGGCAATGTCCTGCCGTTCATACTCGCCGATATATCCTTTATCGGTGACGACCTGGGAGAAGGCCTGCCCCATCGCTTTCAATATATAGGGCTCTCGAATGTCGCATCTCATGGGCTAGCTCCATTACAGATGAGCTGACCGTCCCTGAGTGACACGCGGATTGAAGTCTTGCGCTTCCTGTCGGCAAAGACTGTCCACAACGCGTAACCCATCCTAATGCGCAGGCGATGAATTGGTTCCAAATTCCCGAAAGCTGGTAAATTTTCGCTCAAGAATCACATGCCGCAGCGGAAGAAGACCGACTAAAGACTCTCCACCGTCTTGAGCGCGCCGGCGAGCGCCGTGCCGTCCTCGTCCTTCAGCGCCGCATCGCGCAGGCGGCGCAGCCAGTCGGCGCCATCTTGCCGCTGCTCCAGCATCGGCAGCGCCGACAGCACCCGGTCATAGCGCGTGAGGCCGCGCGCATGCGTGTCGCTATAACCCTTGATCAGCCGGCGACAGCGCAGGATCTCGACGCCGAGATCATAGTTCAGGCGCGCGACCCGTTCCGTCTCGCCGAGCCAGCGTTCGAGATGGCCCTGCTCCACCTGGTGGCGCAGCAGCCTTCGGCGCAGGCGCGACAGGCCACCCAGCACATAGAGCGTCGCGAACCAGGAGACCTTGTCGGTGCGCACATGCCGGCCACGATTGACGATGCGGTCGAGCGCCTTGAACAGACGCGGCCTGACTTCGATGAAGCGGCCAAGTCGCGCCGGCAGCATGCCGCAGACCTCTTCCATACGCGGATGCATGAATTCGGTGATCTTGAGCACCTGCTCGTCGCGCACCCGGACCTCGTCGCGCACCCGATGGAAGCGCTCGCTCTGCGTCTTGATGCGCGCCACCCGGATCACATCGTCATAGGCCATCGCATTGGCGATATATTTGGCGGCTTCGCGCGTCAGCGCCCGGTCCTTGCCGTCACCGCCCAGATCATGATCGAGCGCCGAGATCCTCACCAGCCGGCCGAGATATTCCTCGCCATAGGCGAGATCCTGGAAGGCGATCACCTTGGCGAGACCGGCATGCGCCATGTCGCGCGCCTCCGCCGGCAGTTCGCCGTCGATGCGGGCGATGAGCTCGCGATACTGCCTTGTGAGCTTCTCAGGTCCCGTAGGCACGGGCGCAGCGCTGACCGGCTCGGCCCCGGCAGGCTCGGGGACAGGCGCCAGCGCCGCGTCATAGGCCTCGCGAAAAGCCCTGAGACTGGCGGCAATCCCCTTGCCGCCGCTCTTGATCGTCTCTTCGAAACTCTCCGGCGTGAAAGGCAGGACATCGGCCGCCGCCAGCGCGCCGAACAGGCTGGCCGAGATGACGCTGCCATTCTTCACCGCGATCGCCTCGAGATCGGCGGCGACGAAACGGCGCGCCGTTTTCCGCGCCGTCTCGATGACCTTGCCCGCATCGGCAATGCCGTTGCCCGATGCCACTTTTTCCGACACCGCATAGGCGCGGTGCGAGGAGGCGATGAGCGTGGTGCGCTCCGGCGTCACCAGGCCCCGCATCATGGCGCGCCCGGCTTCCATCAGCTCGGCCGCAATGACGATATCGACATCGCCCGGCGACGGCATCAGCGCCAGCACCGGCGTTCTGCCGCGATCGGGCACCATCTCGACATAATAGATGGTGGCACCGGTGCGCTGCGCCACGCCCGGCACCGAGGTCGCCTGGGCATACCAGCCATTCGTTTCGGCGAGATGCACGATCCAGTCCGAGACGACGCCGCCGCCCTGCCCACCGACCGCCAGGATGGCGAGCTTGATGATCTGGTTCTGGCGCGGCAGCTGCATGTTCATGGTGCCGCCTCCGCTTTGGCGAAGATGAGCGACTTGCGGTCGCGCCGCCGCTGCAGGAAGCCGATCACCTTCTGCCGCAAGCCGGCCAGGAACCGGTCAAGCCGGCTGGGATTGCTGATCACATCGGCGCGGTAGAAGGAGGGACACAGCACCGCCGCATCCGCCACCTCGCCGCAATTGCCGCAGCCGACGCAGGACTGGTCGATCGCCGCCACCGGGTCGTCGCGCAGCGGATCGTCCAGCTGCTTCACACTGAGCGACGGGCAGCCCGACAGCCTGATGCAGGCATGATCGCCGGTGCACACATCCTCATCGACGCCGAAGCGGGGCTTCACCACGCGCTTGCCGTCTTGGATCGCCTTGGCGATGAGCGGCTTCTCGCGCCGCTGCTTGTTCAGCATGCATTCCGATGACGCGACGATGACCTTGGGCCCCTTCTCCCCGGTGGTCAGCGCCTCGCGCAGCGTGTCGCGCATGAGGCTCACATCATAGGTGCGGTCGATCCGGCGCACCCAGTTGACGCCCACCCCTTTCACCGCATCCTCGATCGGATGCCGGGTGGAACGCGTCTTGTTGCTGGCGCGGGACGAGAGGATGTCCTGGCCCCCGGTCGCCGCCGAATAGTAATTGTCGACCACCAGGATGACGCCGTCATTCTTGTTGAAGACGGCATTGCCGATGCCCGAGGCGAGACCATTATGCCAGAAGCCGCCATCGCCCATGATGGCGATCGAGCGCTTCTTCGCCGGCACATTGAAGGCCGACGCCGAAGCAGGCCCCAGCCCATAGCCCATGGTGGTGGCGCCGATATTGAAGGGCGGCATGATCGAGAACAGATGGCAGCCTATATCGGCGGCGACATGATGCTGGCCGAGTTCCCTCTCCACCAGCTTCATGGCCGAGAAGATCGGCCGTTCCGGGCAACCGGTGCAGAAGCCGGGCGGGCGCATCGGCACCACTTGCGCGAGATGCGAGACATCGGGCGGTGCCGTCGGTGCATTGGGCAGTCTGATCTTGGCGCTCAACAGCTCCGGCGCCTTGTCGCGCAGGAAGCCGGACAGGCCGTCGAGCATCGCCTGGCCGGTATATTCGCCGGCCATCGGCAGATAGTCCTTGCCATGCAGGCGCGTCAGCGATTCCGCCTTGTGCAGCATATGGCCGAAGGCCTGTTCGAGATGATCGGGCTGGCCTTCCTCGACCACCAGCACCGCGTCCTTGTTCTTGCAGAAGGCGAGGAACTCGTCATCGACCAGCGGATAGGTGACATTGAGGATATAGAGCGGCACCATCGAGGAGCCATAGAGATCGGCAAGGCCCAGCCGCTGCAGCGCGCGGATGACGCTGTTATACATGCCGCCCTGCAGCACGATGCCGACGCCGCCGCGTTTCGGCCCCACCATTTCATTGAGCTTGCGCGATTTGATGAACTCGATCGCCGCCGGCCAGCGCTTCCTGATCTTCTCCTGCTCATGCAGGAAGGAGGCGGGCGGCAGCACGATGCGCTGCGTGTCGCGGCGTGGCGCCTCGAGCGCGTCCTTGACCGACATCTGCGGGCGCTGATTGTCCTTGGCGATGAAGCGGCCATGCACATGGCACGAGCGGATGCGCACCTCGAGCATGACCGGCGTATTGGTCGCTTCCGACAATTCGAAGCCGTCTTCCACCGCCTTCACGATCGATTCGAGATTGGGCTTGGGATCGAGCAGCCAGATCTGCGACTTCATCGCGAAGGAATGGCTGCGCTCCTGCATGATCGAGGAGCCTTCGCCATAGTCCTCGCCGACGATGATGAGGGCGCCGCCGGTGACGCCGCCCGAGGAGAGATTGGCGAGCGCATCTGAGGCGACATTGGTGCCGACCGTCGATTTCCAGGTGGCCGCACCACGGATCGGATAGTGGACCGACGCGGCAAGGGCCGCGGCCGCCGCCGCCTCGCTGGCGCTCGCCTCGAAATGGACGCCGAGATCGCCCAATATGTCCTGCGCATCGGCGAGCACATCCATGAGATGCGAGATGGGCGCCCCCTGATAGCCGACGACATAGCCGACGCCGCATTGCAGGAGCGCCTTGGTGATGGCAAGGATGCCCTCGCCGCGGAATTCCTCGCCGGCGCCGATCTTGAGCTGCTGGACTTCTTTCGCGAAGGATCGTTCGGCCATGGGGGTCGTCCTATCTTATCCTTCCCCCTCTGCGGGGAAGGTGGCGAGCTATTTCCAACTTTCCCCCTCGCCCGTTGCGAAGCAATGGGAGAGGGTGGCCGAAGGCCGGGTGAGGGCTCTTTGCCAGCAAGGGGCTAAGCCTTTTGGAGTCTCGCGTACTTCGAGAAAGAGCCCTCATCCGCCCTCTTGCCTTCGCGAAGCCGAGGCTTCGCCCCGACAAAGCAGATAACTTCCGCTTCGGCGAAGCAAGGTCGGGCACCTTCTCCCATCCTTCGGACGGGAGAAGGGGAAATGAAACAAAGAGGTGTGCAAGACCGCTTATGAGTTTCATCATCCCTGGCTCACATTCTGCAGCATCTTGTGCAGGGTCGAGATGAACGCCTCATATTCGGCCTCGCTCACACCGTTGAACATGTCGGAATAGCGCTTGTACATCGAGGGCCAGAATTCGGCGAAAAGCTGCCGGCCCTTCTCCGTCAGATAGACCTCGCGCACCCTGAGATCGCCCTTGCGTGGCCGGCTCTTGACCAGCCCCTGCTCTTCCATCGCATCGAGCGTGCGGCTCATGGTCGACTGCTCGGTGATCGTGTGCAGCGCCAGGTCGTTGGCCGTCATGCCGGGCGTGATCGACAGCACGGCGAGCGTGCGCATCTTGGCGGTGGTCAGGTCGAAGGGCTTCAGCGCTTCCTGCAGATCGGCATTCCAGCGCGCCGAAATGCGGTTGATCAGATAGGGCGCGAAATGATTGAGCCCGATCTCGCCGATCGAGGGGATGGCGTCCTGATCGGCATTGGATGGTTTGAGCAGCGCGGTTCCGAAGCGTCCGACCATCTTATCACCTCAAAGCTTGCGCCAGCATGAAGCCCGATCCGCCGCCGAGACCGGCACCGGGATGGGTGGAGGCGCCAATATGATAGAGATTGGGAATGAAAGTGCGGTGATTGACGCTCGATTTGAACGGCCGCCACAGGAAGGACTGGTCGATGCCGCAGAAGCCGCCATAGGGATCACCGCCGACGAGATTGATGTTCATCGCTTCGAGATCGGCGGGCGAATAGGCACGCCGCTTGAGCTTGATCTCGCTGAAATTGCCGATGTGGTGGGCGAGGATCGCTTCGATGCGGTCTGCATAGGCCTCGCGCACGTCCTCCGTCCATTTGCCGTCCGGCGGAACCACGATCCTGCCCGCCGCATCGCCCTTGAGATGGCGCGGCGCTTCCGGCAGCTGCAGCCACAGGATCGCCGCCCCTTCCGGGCAGCGGCTCGGATCGAGGGCATGCGGCTGGCCGACACAGATCGTGGGCACTTCCGGCAGCATGCCGCGTTCGGCCTCGTTCGCCGCTTTCGACACGCCATCGAGGCCGGGCGTCAGATGCAGCAGCGCCACCTTGTCGAGGCCGGCCGCGATCCATTGCGGCCTCGCCTTCAGCGCGTAATGGAGCTGGAAATTGCCCTTGCCATAGCGATAGCTCTGCACCGCCTGCTTGAGGTCGTCCGGCACGGCGAAGTCCCTGAGCAGGCGCTCATAGAGCTGGTTCGGCGTGACCGAGCAGATGACGCCGGAACCGGCGGTGATCTCGCTGCCATCGGCAAGCCGCACGCCGCGCACGCTGCCGCCGCTGCCCGGCAGCAGGCTTGCGACTTCGGCTCCGGTCCTGATCTCGCCGCCTGCCGCGCCGATCATGGCGGCAAAGGCATCGAGCAGTTTCTGTCCGCCGCCCTTGACGATGGGCGCCCCCGCCGCTTCGAGCGCGAAGGCGATGACCTTGGCGATCTGCGCGGAGTAGGCACTCTCGGGCCCAAGCCCCGTATGCAGCACCCAGGGCGCCCACAATGCGTGCGTGACATCGGACCGGTAACTCGCTTCGAGCCAGGCGCGTGCCGTGACCAGCGCCTCGCCGAAGAACTGGGCGAGCGCGCGCGGCCCCCTCTTCCAGCCTTCGCGTGCCAGCAATTTCGCCGTCGGCCAGCTCCACAATTGCCCGCCGAGCAGCGCGAAGAGCAAAGGCGCGTTGCGTTCGATCCCGCCGACATCGGCGGCATGCCGGGCGCCGTCACCCGATGCGAGCTGATCGAAGGCCGCTTCATTGATGCTACGCTTCATGCTGAGGACAACCGATCGCCCATCCGGCAGAAGCACGCCTGACGGGTGATCCGTATGGCAGAAATCGAGCCCATGCTTGCCGAGATCGGCGGCGAGTGCGGCATAGGCAGGCGATGTGATGAAGAGGACGAAGGTCGTCGCCATCACATCATGGATATAGCCAGGTGCCGTGATCTCCTCGGTCCGGATGCAGCCGCCGATCCGCTCATTGCGCTCGAGGATCAGCACGCGCTTGCCCTTGCGGCCGAGCAAGGCCGCCGCGACCAGTGCATTGATGCCGCTGCCGACGATCACATAGTCAGGATCGGCCATGCTGTGCTCCAGAGTCTCTCCTCTCTTTCCCCTTCTCCCGTGCGCAGCATGGGAGAAGGTGGCCAACGGCCGGATGAGGGCTCTTTCGTGAAGTCTGCTCTAGTCTCAACGAATGTTCCTTGCTGAGGCAAAGAGCCCTCACCCGCCCTCCGGGCACCCTCTCCCATTGCTTCGCAACAGGAGAGGGGAACTAAATTTCTCAGCGCGCGACCAGCGCCAGGACGCGCAACGGGCTGCCGGTGCCGTTGACGATCTTGAGCGGCGCGGCGATCAGGATCGCGCCCTTGGGCGGCAGCTTGTCGAGATTGCACAGGCTCGCGAGCCCGTAGCGGTTCGACTTGTGCATCAGGGTATGGGCCGGGAAAGGCGGCGTCATGCCGCCGGCCGAGCCCGCATCGGTGCCGACCGTTTCGCTGCCCCAGCCAATGGCGCCTTTCGACAATATATATTCGATGCAGTCGGCAGTCGGGCCCGGCGAATGCGGCCCCTTGTCATCGGCATTGAGGAAATCCTTCTCGCTGCCATTGCGCGTGTACCAGTCGGTGCGCATCAGCACCCATGTGCCCTTGGCGATATCGCCATGCTTCTTCTCCCAGGCGCGCACGCCATCGGCCGAGAGCAGGAAATCCGGGTTCTTCTTCGCTTCGGCGCTGCAGTCGATGACATTGGCGGGGGCGACGAAATTCTTCGCCGGGATCTTGTCGGTCGAGCCGTCGCGATAATCCTTGCCGGAGATCCAGTGCACCGGCGCATCGAAATGCGTGCCCGAATGCTCACCGAGCTTGAGCCAGTTCCATGACCAGAAGGGGCCGTTCTGGTCATAGTTGGAAATATTGTGCACCTCGATCTTGGGCGTGTTCTTGCCGATCTCGGGCGGCAGTTTGATCAAGGGCGTGTCGGGGCCGAGAGGGGCCGAGAGATCGATGACCTCGACGGATCCCGACAAAAGGGCTTCGGCCAATGAAGTGAGATCTTTCTGCGCCATCCTGCTCCTCCGCTGCGGTTTTTTAATTCAGCGCGTGATCAGGAAAAGGGGATACCGGTTTTCCGTCCGATCACGCGCCAAACCTATGCCCGCATCCTATGCCCAAAGCATGCAATTGCAAGTAACATTTGGCCATAATTCCCTTTGCAGAGGAATCTCATGGACAGATTATATGCATATGCCAGTATATGCCCTGGGAAGGAAATGCATGAGCTATGACGCCATCATTATCGGCAGCGGCCATAATGGCCTGGCCGCGGCGGTTCATCTGGCCAGGCACGGCTGGAAGGTGGGCGTCTTCGAGCGCAACAAGATGCCGGGTGGCGCTGTCCAGACGCGGGAGGTGACGCTTCCCGGCTTCCGCCATGACCTCTTCGCCATGAATCTGGGCCTCTTCGCGGGCTCATCCTTCATGCGCCTGCATGGCGAGGCGCTGATGCGGCATGGACTGGCCTTCGCCGGCGCCAGTGATTGCTTCGCCACGCCTTTCGCCGATCGGAGCTGGTTCGGCGTCTCGCAGGACAGGACGAAGAACATTGCCCGCGCCACGTCTCTCTCAGCCTCGGATGGCGAGACCTGGCGGCGCATGAGCGAGAGCTTCGGCCGCGACGCGCCGCATATATTCTCGCTCCTCGGCAGCCCGATGCCCTCGCGTGATCTCCTGTCGATCGGCTGGAAAGCCTGGCGCGCGCAAGGTCTCTCATGGATCATCGACACACTGCGGCTGCTCGTGTCGTCTCCCCGCGCCTTCCTCGATCAGAATTTCGAGTCCGGGAAGATCAAGGCGACGCTCGCCGCCTGGGGCATGCATCTCGATTTCTCACCCGATATAGCGGGGGGCGCGCTCTTCCCCTATCTCGAAGCCATGGCCGACCAGGCTTTCGGCATGGCGCTGGGCAAAGGCGGCGCCGATGTCATGATCAAGGCGCTGACCGGCTATTTGCAGGAGCTGGGCGGCGAGATCCATCTCGATGCCGAGGTCCTGCGCATCGACCGGAACGGCAATCGGGCCGCGGGTGTCACGCTGGTTGATGGCCGCATATTCACGGCAAAGCGCGCGGTGATCGCCAATGCGCTCCCGCAGACTGTCTTCGGCAGATTGTTGCCGGGCGGCAGCGGCAATGCAGAGATCGACCAGCGCATGAAGAGCTTCCGGCCCGGCCCCGGCACCATGATGATCCACATCGCTTGCGGGGATCTGCCTGACTGGACGGCCGGAGAGGAGCTCAAGCGCTTCGCCTATGTCCATCTCGCCCCTTCGCTCGACATGATGAGCCGTACATATAATGAGGCGCTGGCCGGATTGCTGCCGGGAGAGCCGGTCGTCGTGGTGGGCCAGCCCACCGCCATTGACCCGAGCCGCGCGCCGGAAGGTAAGCACATTCTCTAGCTGCAGGTGCGCGTCGTTCCGGCCTCTATTCGCGGCGATGCCCTGAACCGGATCACCGGCACCGACTGGGCCGCGGTCAAGGAAGCCTATGCCGACCGGGTGATGGGCATTCTCGAATCCTATGCGCCGGGCTTCGGCGGCAAGGTCCTGGGCCGCGCCGTCTTCTCGCCGCTCGATCTCGAAAGCGAGAATCCCAATCTCTTGGGCGGCGACAATCTGGGCGGCAGCCATCATCTGAGCCAGAATTTCCTGTTCCGGCCGGTGGCCGGATGGTCGCGTTACAAAACGCCGGTCGAGGGACTCTATCTCGTCGGCGCCTCGACCTGGCCGGGCGCCGGTGTCGGCGCCGGGTCGGGTTTCATGCTGGCGAAGATGCTGGCCAAATGAGCGCTTCCCGCCAAAGCTTGCCCCGGACCCGATCCGGGGTTGCTCGACTTTGGCGATAGGAAACGCGCCAGTGAGGGAATGCGCCTGCCCTTGCGGGGGTTTTATTTTAGACCTAAAGTATCTTGCAACAGGTGATGCCCGGCAAACAGGGCGACAGGGAGAGGAACATGACGACATCCAGACGTGATCTGTTGAAATTCGGCTTGGCTGGCGGTGCGGCACTGGTGGCCGGTCTGCCCGGCGCAACTGTTTCAGCGCAAGGCTCCGAGCTCACCATCTCCTATAATGTGAACTTGCCCTCCTGGGACCCGACCGTCGGCCCCTCGGCCGTCAACCCGACCATCCAGGCGATCTATCAGTCGGTCTTCGACATGTATATCGCGCAGAATCCCGACCTCTCTTTCGCGCCGGGCCTCGTCACCAAATGGGGATGGAACGACGACAGATCGAAGATCATGATGGAAGTGAGGGACGGCGTCACCTGGCATGACGGCTCGCCCTTCACCGCCGAGGACGTCGCCTGGTCGCTTGAGCGTGCCGGCAAGCCTGAGACCGGCAACCCGATCCAGTTCGTGTGGAGCAAGATCGGCAACTTCAAGGTCGAGGGCAACAAGATCACCGCCGATGTGAAGGAGTTCGAGCCGGTCCTGTTCAAATGGATGTCCTTCCTCACCGGCTATGTGCTGCCCAAGGCCTATTACGAGAAAGTGGGCGCCGAAGGCTTCGAGAAGGCGCCGATCGGCACCGGCCCCTATATGATGGAGAAGTTCGAGCGCAACGCCTTCGTGCGCCTCAAGGCCAATCCGAATTACTGGGGCGGCAAGCCCGCTTTCGAAACCGTCATCATCAAATTCGTGCCCGATTCATCGAGCCGCGTGGCGGAAGTCGAATCCGGCTCCTCGCAGGTGACGCTCGAAATCCCCTATGACGAGTTCGACCGCCTGAAGGCCAAGGACGGCCTTGCCGGCATCACCACGCCGATCTCCGATATCGGCATGATCTTCCTGAACGACATCGATGTGATGCTCGACAAGAATGTCCGCCTCGCCGCCCATCACGCGATCGACAAGAAGCTCATCATCGACCGCCTGCTCAATGGCTATGGCATTCCGATCGACACGCTGGAGACGCCGCAATATGCGGCCTACGATGCCTCGATCAAGGTCGGCTACGATCCGGAGAAGGCGAAGCAATTGCTTGCCGCCTCGGGCTTCGGCCCCGACAAGCCGGTGAAGTTCAAGATCCAGACCACCAAGGGCTTCAAGCCCAAGGATTATGAGATGATCCAGGCGATCGTCGGCATGTGGCGCAAGGTCGGCATCGAGGCCGAGATCGAGATCTATGAGATCGCCAAGCATTATGAATTGCGTGGCGCCGACACGCTGGCGCCGGCCGCCTTCTACAACTGGGGCAATTCGATCGGCGATCCCACCACCTCGACCGGCTTCGCCATGTTCGGCCCGAGCCCGCATTCGGTATGGGACTCGAAGGACCTCATCGACATGATCATCCCGCTGTGGGGCGAGAAGGACGAGACCAGGCGCATCGAGGGCTGGAAGGCGGTCGACAAATACATCGCCGAGCAGGGCTATGTGATCCCATTGTTGCAATATGTGCAGCCGATCATCCATGCCAAGTCGGTCAAGGTCACGCCGCATGTCTCAGGCGCGCTCTTGCCAGCGCTGATGTCACCGGCCTAAATCAAAATTCCCCCTCTCCCGTCCGAAGGATGGGAGAGGGTGGCCGAAGGCCGGGTGAGGGCTCTTTGCCTCAGCAGGTATATTTTTGAGATCGAGACTCGCTGTAAGAAAGAGCCCTCATCCGCCCTTCGGGCACCTTCTCCCACGCTGCGCGCGGGCGAAGGGGAAAAATGATGCAAGGTCTGAATTGGTATGGGCCGAAATCTGCTGATCCGCATCGGCTCCACTATGGTCACGCTGTTCGGCGTGGCCTTTATCGTCTTCATCCTGGTGCGCGTCGTTCCCGGCAATCCGATCGCCATGATGCTGCCGCCGGGCGCGTCCGACGCCGACATCGCCCTCCTCACCGCCCATTATGGCCTCGACAAGCCGATCCTGACGCAATTCTGGATCTGGCTCGGCCGCGCCTTGCAGGGCGATTTCGGCACCTCCATCTCGTTGCGCCAGGATGTGATGGGGCTCATCTTCGGCCGCCTGCCGGCGACGCTGGAACTCGCGACCCTGGCGCTTCTCATCGCCGTCGCTCTGGGCGGGGCGCTCGCCATCACCGCGGCGCGCTTCCGCGGCACCGCCGCCGAGACCGGCATCGACCTCGCCAATGGCGCGAGCCTCGCCATGCCGGATTTCCTCTGGGGCCTGACCCTCATCTTGCTCTTCGGCGTCGCCTTCCCGGTCTTCGCCATATCGGGCCGCGTCTCGCCCACCCTCGATCTGCCTTTCGTCTCGGGCTTCTATCTGATCGAGAGCCTATTGCGCCTGCGCCTCGACATCCTGCTCGATCTCCTGCGCCACATGCTGATGCCGGCATTGGCGCTGGCCTTGCCGCTCGCCGCCGTCATCGCCCAGCTTCTCAAGACCTCGCTCAAGGAGGCGATGCAGCAGGACTATGTGATGCTGGCCCGCACCAAGGGCTTCTCGGAGACGCGCGTGCTGCTCTCGGAAGCCTTGCGTAATGCCGTCATCCCGACCCTGACGCTGGCCGGCGTGCAATTCACCTTCCTGATCGGCGGCACGGTGATCGTCGAGCGGCTCTTCTCCTATGAGGGCCTCGGCAATATGGCGATCGATGCGGTGATCAACCGCGACCTGCCGCTGATCCAGGGCATCGTCCTTGTCTTCGCTCTGCTCTTCGTCGCCATCAATCTGCTGGTCGATCTGAGCTATGCGCTGCTCAATCCGAGGCTCCGCCATGGCTGACGCGCGCGCCATCACGGTCAGGACCGGGCCTCGCCTGTGGCTCTCGGGCGGGTGGCTCACGCTCATAGCACTTGCCGCGATCTTCGCGCCTTTGATCTCGCCGCATGATCCCCTGGCCCAGGACCTGATGCTCGGCAAATTGCCGCCGGCCTGGATAGCCGGCCACGAGCCGGGTTATCTCCTCGGCACCGACAGCCTCGGCCGCGATGTGCTGTCCCGCCTCATCTCGGCGACACGCCCGGCGCTCATTGTCGCCATGGGCGCGGGTCTCGCCGCCTGCATCCTGGGTTCGGCCCTCGGCCTGCTCGCCGGCTTCTTCGGCGGCTGGGCCGACCGCATCATCTCGCGCATCGTCGACATCTGGATGGCTTTCCCGCCGGTCCTGCTCTCGATCCTGCTGGTCGCTTTCTTCAATCCGAGCCTGCAGTCGGTGATCATCGCCATCGCCATCATCGACTGGACCCGCTTCTGCCGCGTGGTGCGTGCCGAGACGATGCAGCAGCGCCGGATGGATTATGTCGAAAGTGCCCGCGCCATGGGCCGCACCTCCCTGGCGACGCTCTTCCGCGAAGTGTTGCCCAATGTGCTGCCGGCGATCATCGTTTTGCTGTCGCTTGAAATGGGCATCGCGGTGATCGTCGAGGCCATCCTCTCTTATGTCAATCTCTCGGTCTCGACCGACCAGGCGACCTGGGGCAGCATGATCGCGGAAGGGCGCGGCATCATCTACCAGGCCTGGTGGGTGCTGGTCTTTCCGATGATCGCCCTGTTCCTGACCGTCCTTGCCTTCAGCCAGTTCGGCGAAGGGCTGAAGGAACGTTTCGACCCGGTGCTCAGATGACGGCGCCCTATCTCGACATAGAGGGCCTGAGTGTCGCGCTCCGTGAAGGCGCGCGCCTGCTGCGCCGCGTGTCGATCAAGGTCAATCCCGGCGAGGTCCACGCGCTGGTCGGTGAATCGGGCGCCGGCAAGAGCATGATCGCGCGCGCCGTCTTCGGCATATTGCCCAATTCGATCGAAATCCTCGAAGGGCGCGTGGCGCTCGCCGGCGAAGATCTCAACGCCATGTCGCAGGGGCCGCGCCGCAGCTTCATCGGCAAGCGTGCCGCCTTCATCCCGCAGGACCCGCTCACGGCCCTCAATCCCTCGCGCCGCATCGAGCCGCAGATCACCGACCGGCTGATCCACATTCTGGGCATGAAGACGAATGAAGCGCGCGCCCGCGCTCTGGCGCTCCTCGGCGAGGTGAAGATCGCCGAGCCCGAGCGGGTGCTGCGCCTTTACCCGCATGAATTGTCGGGCGGCATGCGCCAGCGCGTCCTCATCGCCGCGGCCTTTGCCGCCGAGCCCCGTCTCATCGTCGCCGACGAGCCGACGACGGCGCTTGATGTCACGGTGCAGAAGCAGATCCTGGCGCTCATTGCCGACATGCAGGCGCGCCACGGCACCGCTTTGCTCTTCATCACGCATAATCTCGGCGTCGTCGCCAAATTATGCCAGACGGCGAGCGTGCTCTATGCTGGCAAGGTCGTGGAGCAGGCAAGCGTGCGCCAGCTCTTCGAGAAACCACAGCATGCCTATACGCGGGCATTGATGGCGGCGACACCGCGCTATGACCGCCCGGATGAGTCGCTCAAGCCCGCCTCGCCCGAGCTGCTCGCGGCACTGGCGCGCGAAGTGGCCGACACCGATGCGGCCTGGCTGAAGGAGCGCCACCATGGCTGAGGCGCTGTTCCAGGCGAGAGACCTCTATCTCACCTTGCCTGATCTCACCCGCAAGCCGCTCTTCGGCGCCGCGCCACGCATCGAGATCCTCAAGGGTCTCTCCTTCGCTCTTCCCGAGGGCGCCATCACCGGCATTGTGGGTGAATCGGGATCGGGCAAGACCTCGCTCGGCCGTACCTTGGTCCGCCTCTTGAAGCCCGATCGCGGCAGCATCGTCTTTGCCGGGCGCGACATTGCCAGGCTCGATGACGAGGCCATGCGCCCCTTGCGCCGCGATCTCCAGATCATCTTCCAGGATCCGTTCTCCTCGCTCAATCCACGCAAGACGGTGGGCGCCATCATCGCCTCGCCGCTTCTGCTGCACAACGTCGCGAGAGACGGAAGCGAAGCCCGAAAGCTCGCCCATGAGGCTCTCGCGCAGGTCGGCCTGCCTGAGAGTTTCGCCGGCCGCTATCCGCATGAACTATCGGGCGGCCAGCGCCAGCGCGTCGGCATTGCCCGTGCCGTGGCGCTGAAGCCTCGCTTCATCCTGGCGGATGAGATCGTTTCCGGACTCGATGTGTCGAGCCAGGCGCAGATCCTCGATCTGCTCATGGATCTGCGCCGCCGGATGAGCTTCACCATGGCCTTCATCAGCCATGACCTGTCGGTGGTGCGGCGGCTCTGCGACCGCGTCATCGTCATGCGCAAGGGCGAGATCGTCGAGGATGCCGCAACGGCGGCGATCTTTGAAAAGCCGCAGCATGCCTATACAAGGCTGCTGCGCGATTCCATTCCCTTGCCGGAAGTCAGCGATGGCTGGCTCAAGGAGAGCTGAGATGCAGGCTTTCATTGTCGACTATATCCGCACCCCGATCGGCCGCTATGGCGGCGTGCTGTCTTCGGTGCGCACCGACGATCTGGCCTCCCTTCCCATCCGCGCCCTCATCGAGCGGCACAAGAACATCGATGCGGACGCCTATGACGAAGTGATCCTGGGCTGCGCCAATCAGGCGGGCGAGGACAACCGCAATGTGGCGCGCATGGCCTCCTTGCTGGCGGGCCTGCCCGACACCGTGCCCGGGCTGACCGTCAACCGGCTCTGCGCGTCGGGGCTCGATGCGGTCATCGCCGCCGCGCGCCAGGTCAAATCGGGCGAAGCCGATCTCGTCATTGCCGGCGGCGTCGAATCCATGTCGCGGGCACCCTTCGTGGTGCCCAAGGCCGAGACCGCTTTCGCGCGCGGGACGGAGATTTATGACACGACCATCGGCTGGCGCTTCGTCAATCCATTAATGAAGGCGCAATATGGGATCGATTCCATGCCGGAGACGGCCGAGAATGTCGCTGCCGACTACCAGGTCTCGCGCGCCGACCAGGATGCTTACGCGGCACAAAGCCAGGCCCGCGCGGTCAAGGCACAGGAAAGCGGCCGCTTCGCGCAGGAGATCATCGCCGTATCAGTCCAACAGAAGAAAAGCGAGACCCTGTCGGTCGCCGTCGATGAGCATCCCCGTGCCGGCACGACGGTCGAGAAGCTGGCGAAACTGCCGACCCCTTTCCGCACTGCGGGCACCGTCACGGCCGGCAATTCGTCCGGCGTCAATGACGGCGCCGCCGCCTTGCTGATCGCGTCGGAGACGGCGATTGCGAAATATGGTCTCACACCATGGGCGCGCATCACCGGCGCGGCCAGCGCCGGTGTGGCGCCGCGTATCATGGGCATGGGGCCGGTTCCGGCCGTCACGAAACTGCGTGAGCGGCTCAGTTTGAGGATTTCCGATTTCGACGTGATCGAGCTGAACGAGGCCTTCGCGTCGCAGGTTCTTGCCGTCACCCGCGCGCTCGGCATCGATGCCGGCGATGAGAGCTTCAATCCGAATGGCGGCGCCATCGCGCTCGGCCATCCGCTTGGCGCGTCGGGCGCCCGCATCGCCGGCACCGCCGCGCTCGAGCTCAAGCAGCGCGGCGCGAAACGCGCTCTGGTGACGCTCTGTGTCGGTGTCGGCCAGGGCGTGGCACTGGCGATCGAGAAGGCCTAGACCGCGATGCGTTTCTCCCTCCGCCGCGCGTAGCGCGGGGAGGGAGATTTCGTGCGCGAACTAAACTTATCGTTCTTTAAATCACAATCGGCCCGGTCTTGAGCCGCGTCAGCACTTCGGGTCCCTTGTCCGTCAGCAGCACTGTATTGGACAGGAAGTCGTCGCCTTTGCCGCTGCCCATGAGCCAGGACAGGATGTGGAAGCTCATGCCGGTCGTGATCTCGAGATCGGAATCATGCCTGAGCCCCGTCACCGAATTGCCGCCGGTCCAGGAGGGCGGCTGGCCGATGCCGACGCAATAGCCGCAATGATGACGCCGGTAATGCTTGAGGCCCGCCTCATCGACCACTTGCTGCCAGGCCGCGTAGACGGATCTGGCCGTCGTGCCGGGCCTGATCGCCGCCACAACCGCGTTGAAGGCCTGCCGCACGATCGTGGCGATGTGGCCGTCATCATCGCGAATCTCGCCAATATGGACGAGACGACCAAGCGGCGCATGATAGCGCGACACGCAACCCGACAATTCGAGAAAGACCGGCTCGCCTTTCTTGTAACACCCATCGCCCCAGGTGGCATGCTCTTCGCCCAGCCGATGGCCAGGCCGGATGAACGGCCCGAAGCCCGGCGGATGGCCGCCGGCACGGATCATCTCGGCAACACAGGCGGCGGCGACATCGCTTTCACGCGCGCCATCGGCAATGGCGGCGATCGCCGCTTCCGCCGCCTTGTCGCTGATCGACGCCGCGCGCCGCATCAGCGCTTGCTCTTCACTGCTCTTCACCAGCCGCATGTGATCGACGAGGCCTGATACATCGGACCATCGCGCTTCGACCTGCTCCCGCAGCGATGCGGCGAGGCCGAAGCTCAGGCCCGATGTCCAGAATTCGAGCCCGATCGCCTTGCCGGCGAGCTTCATCTCATCGAGCACCCGCGCCGCCATGTCGGCGGCCGTCTCGCTGTCGGGATGGCCGCGAAACCGCGCCGACGCTACCTGCTTCTCGACCGAGACCCGCTCCATGGCACGGGTGACGAGCACATTCTCTCCCGCTGACGGCACGATGAGAAGATGCGGCGCGAAATAACCCCAATGATCGAGGCCGGTCAGATAGAAGACATTTTCCGGGCTTGCGAAGACCGCCGCATCGAGCTTGCGGCGCTCGAGCTCGGCGCGCACCCGCGCGATGCGCTGCTCGATTTCCCACGCGCTGAAGGGATTGGCATGCATGTCAGTCGATGACGATCAGCTCGCGCGCGGCATCGCACAGGCGCTCGCCGCCTTTGTCCGTCACCACGAAGGATTCGGAAATGGCGACGCCATAGTCTTCCAGCCACATGCCGGACTGGATATGGAAGCACATGCCGGCCTTGAGCTCGGTCTCATCGCCGGGCCTCAGGCTCACGGTCCGCTCGCCCCAGTCGGGCGGATAGGCAAGGCCGATCGAATAGCCGACCCGGCTTTCCTTCTTGAGTCCGTGCCTGCGCAACACCGCCTGCCAGGCGGCTTCGACTTCCGCCGCTTTTTTGCCGGTCCTGGCTGTGGCAAGTCCGGCATCGACGCCTTCGACGACGACCTTGGCGAGATCGGCGATCTTTTGCGGCGGCTTGCCCAGATGCATGGTGCGGGTGAGCGGCGCGTGATAGCGCCGCCGGGCGCCGGCGATCTCGAGCATCACCAGGCCTGATTTCGGCAAAGGCTCGTCCGTCCAGGTGAGATGCGGCGTGCTGGTGCCCTCGCCCACCGGCATCAGGGGACAGATCGCGGCATAGTCGCCGCCAATGCCGTCAACGCCCATCGTCTGGGCATGATAGATATCGGCAATGACGTGATATTGCGGCACGCCGGGCTTCATCTTTTCGACCGCACGGTTGATCGCATGGGTGCAGATGCGGCCCGCTTCGCGCATCAGCGCGATCTCGGCATCCGATTTGACGAGCCTGGCCCAGTTGACGAGATCGCCATTGTTGCGGAACTGGGCATCGGGCAATCCCTGGGTCAGATGCGCATGGCAGCGCGCCGTATAATAATGTGCATCCATCTCGACGCCGATGCGCGCTTGCGCCCAGCCGCGCGCGCGGACGAGCTCGGCGAGCTCGTCATAGGGATGGCCCACCGCATGCTGGATCAGCTTCTCCGAGAAAGGAATGATATTACGGGCCGGAAGATAGGTGGTGAGATGGGCGCTCTTGGCGTCCTGGGCGCGCCCGAACCAGATCGGCGTCTCTTCTTCCAGATGGACGAGCACGCATTGCGGCACATAGAAGGACCAGCCGTCGAAGCCCGACAGCCAGCACATATTGGCCGGGTCCTGGCAGATGATGAGGTCGAAGCCCGCTTTTTCCATGCGGGCTTTGACGTCCGAGAGCCGCTTTGCATATTCGGCGCGCGAGAAAGCTGTTTTGCTCAATTTCCGCCTCTATCCCTGATTTCCGGCCATAATGTGCACAACAAAGGGCTATAGCGACCTTTGCAAGCCGAGTTTTGTTTATTTTGCGCGATATTACATCTTCCCTTGCAGCATGTCCAGATAAGATGTATACAACAAGACGCGCCCGGCAAGAATGAGCCGAAGCTCATCACCAGTCACCGGGGCTGAAATCGCTCATGTTTCAGGGAGAAACGCATGTCCAGGACGATCATCACCCGCCGCCATCTGCTGCAAGGGACCGCCGGCCTCACGCTCGCGGTTTCGAGCCTTGCGCTGGCTCCTTCCGCCTTGGCCGAAACCACGCTCGAGCGCGCCAAGGCGCAGGGCTTCATCCGCATCGGCTTCGCCAATGAAGCGCCTTTCGGCTTTGCGACGCCCGACGGCAAGCTGACCGGCGAGGCGCCCGAAGTCGCCAAGGCGGTGCTCGCCAAGATGGGCATCGCCCAGGTCGATGGCGTGCTCACCGAATTCGGCTCGCTCATTCCGGGCCTCAAGGCCGGCCGCTTCGACATCATTGCCGCCGGCATGTTCATCAATCCCAAGCGCTGCAACGAGATCGCCTTCTCGGAACCCTCCTACGGCATCGGCCAGGCCATGCTGGTGAGGAAGGGCAATCCCAAGGCCATCAAGGACTATTCGACTTTCAAGGACAATAGCGCGCTCAAGCTCGCCGTCATGGCCGGCGCCGTCGAAGTCGGCTACGCCAAGGATGCCGGCGTCGCCCAGGATCAATTGGTGATCCTGCCCGACCAATCGAGCCTCGTCGCCGCCGTCCAGTCCGATCGCGCCGATGGCGCAGCGCTCACCGCGCTGTCGATCGCCGACATGGCCAAGAAGGGTGAAGGGGTGGAATCGACGACGCCCTTCGGTGAGGTCGCCGGCAAATCGGTGAAGGGCCATGGCGGCTTCGGCTTCCGCAAGGAGGACACCGACCTCTATGAAGCCTTCAACAAGGAGCTGAAGGCGTTCCTCGGCACGCCGGAACATCTCGCCCTCGTCACGCCTTTGGGCTTCGGCAAGGATTATCTGCCGAACAAGACGATGGAACAGCTTTGCAAGGGCGAATGATCTCTCATGCAAAGGGTGAGGTGATGCATTCATTCCCCTCACCCTGAGGTGCGAGCGCAGCGAGCCTCGAAGGGTATGTTGCAATAGTCTCGCTTTATCCTGACGGGCGCTTCGAGGCCCGGCTGCGCCGGGCACCTCAGCGTGAGGGACTTCGAGAATGAAAGGGCACGCGCATGGGCATTCGCACGCTCATCGTCATGCTGGTGGCGTCCATATTGCTGATCGCCTTTCTGGCGCTGAAGCCGGCCTATAGTCTCTTCCTGCCGGGATTGCTGGAGGGCGCCCTGCTCACCGCCAAGATCACGGTGCTGGGCTGCCTCCTCGCCGTCGCCATGGGCGTGCTCGCGGCCCTCGGCAAGCTCTACGGCCCCGCACCCATACGCTGGCTCGCCAATCTCTATATCGAGATCTTTCGCGGCACCTCGGCGCTGGTGCAGTTGTTCTGGCTCTTTTTCGTGCTGCCGCAATTCGGCATCAGTCTCGAGCCCTTCACGGTCGCGGTGCTGGGCCTCGGCCTCAATGTCGGCGCCTATGGGGCCGAATGCGTGCGCGGCGCCGTCACCTCGGTGGCGCGCGGCCAGTGGGAAGCGGCGACCGCTCTCAACATGACGCGCGCCCAGATGCTGCGCCGGATCATCCTGCCGCAGGCCTTCATCGCCATGATCCCGCCCTGGGGCAATCTCTTCATCGAGCTCCTGAAGTCGACGGCGCTCGTCTCCCTCATCACCTTGTCCGACCTCGCCTTCAAGGCGCAGCAGATGAACCAGACGACGATGAAGACCATACCGATCTTCACCCTTGTCCTCCTCATCTATCTTGCCATGTCGCTCGTGATCACCATCGGCATGCGCTATCTCGAGGGCCGCATGTCGAAGGGCCTGGCGCGCGGGAGGACGGTGTGATGTGGGACTGGGCCTTCACCCTCGAAATCCTGCCGACCCTCGCCAAGGCGGCCGTCATCTCGATCGAGGCGACGCTGATCGGCTTCGTGCTCGCGGCCGTCCTCGGCCTCGTGCTCGCCCTTGTGCGCATCGCCATTCCCTGGACCGCCTGGCCGATCTCGGTCCTGGTCGAGCTCATCCGCTCGACGCCGTTGTTGATCCAGATATTCTTCCTCTATTTCGTCTTCCCATCCTTCGGCGTGACGCTCGATGCCTTTACCGCCGGCGTCCTGGCGCTCGGCATCCACTATGCCGCCTATTGCTCGGAGGTCTATCGCGCAGGTTTCGACAATATCCATCGCGGCCAATGGGAGGCCTCGACCGCGCTCAATTTGAGCGCCTGGACGACCTTCAAGGATATCATCATCCCGCAAGCCATCCCGCCCATTGTCCCGGCGCTCGGCAACTATCTCGTCGCTCTGTTCAAGGAGACGCCGCTCCTCTCCGCCATCGCCGTGCTCGAGCTGATGCAGACCGCCAAGATCATCGGCTCGGAGACCTTCCGCTATACCGAGCCGATAACCCTGGTCGGCATCTTCTTCCTCATCATGAGTCTCGTTTCCGCCGCCTTCATCCGTGCCGCCGAACGCCTGCTCAACCGGAGACCCGCGCGATGACCGACAAACCGATGGTGCGTTTCGACAAGGTCTCGAAGCGCTATGGCCCGCTGACGGTGCTCGATTCGCTCGAGCTCGACATCCATCGTGGTGAGAAGGTCGCCATCATCGGCCCGTCCGGCTCCGGCAAGACCACGGTCCTGCGCATGCTGATGACCCTCGAGACGATCGATGACGGGGTCATCTGGGTCGAAGGCGAGCCCTTGACCCATATGGAGCGCAACGGCCGGCTGGTGCCTGCCGACCAGGCCCATATCCGCAAGATCCGCAGCCAGATCGGCATGGTCTTCCAGTCCTTCAACCTCTTCCCGCATATGACCGCCATGGCCAATTGCATCGAGGCGCCGATGACGGTGCTGGGCATGAAAAAGGCGGAAGCGGAAGCGCGCGCCGCCGAGCTCCTGGAGATGGTGGGCCTTGGCCAGAAGAAGGCCCACTATCCCTCCCAGCTCTCCGGCGGCCAGCAGCAGCGCGTCGCCATTGCGCGGGCCCTTGCCATGCGCCCGAAAATCATGCTGTTTGACGAGGTGACGTCGGCTCTCGACCCGGAGCTCGTCGGCGAGGTGCTTCAGGTGATCCGCAGGCTCGGCAGCGAACATGATCTGACCATGCTCATGGTCACCCACCAGATGGGCTTCGCCAAGGAATTTGCCGACCGAATCTGCTTCTTCTATCAAGGCAAGATCTGCGAGCAGGGCCCGCCCAAAGAATTCTTCGGAAATCCGAAGAACGAGCGGACCAGGCAGTTCCTGCACGCCGTCCTGGAGGCCGGATGAGCTTTGCCGCCGATAATGACGACAGACCGCTGACGCTGGCGCGCGAGCGTTTCGAGCGCATCTATAACACCATCCGCGACCGCATCTGCCTCATCGAATATGAGCCGGGGGCCAGGCTTGCCGAGGAGGAGCTGGCGCGCGAATTCGGCGTCTCGCGCACGCCTTTGCGCCGCGTGCTGGCGCGCCTCGAAGGCGAGGGCCTGCTGGAGAGCCGGCATGGCGTCGGCACTTTCGTCATCGATGTCGATCTCGACGCGCTGCTGCCCGTCTACCGCCTGCGCATGGAGCTTGCCGCCCTCATGGGCAAGCTCGATCCCTTGCCGCGCTCGACCGAGGATCTGGCCCGCGTCCGCGCCTTGCTCGGCCGCTGCGATGAGCTCATCAAGGTGCCCGAACCCAAGGCCTATGCCCGCCTCAATATGGATTTCTTCCATGAGCTGGCGGCCATGATCGGCAACGCGCCCTTGCGCGAGATTTCCGAGCGCCTCTATTTCCTCACCAATCGCGTCTGGCTCAGGGCCGCCCCGCATCTCGATCTGTCCGATGAGGTCTCGGTCTTCCGCCGCGAGGTGGCCGATATCCTGGCCGCCATGGAGCTCGGCGACTGGGAAAGCGTCGGCTATATCCGCCGCAGCCACATCTCCATGTGGGTCAGGCGCATGCAGCAATATCGAAAGACCTGAAATGAAGCCGAGCCCGATCAGCGCGACCGTCGATTTCGACAAGGACGGCGTCCAGCACGGATTTCTCCGCCTGCCTTACAGCCGCGACGATTCGGCCTGGGGCTCGGTGATGATCCCGATCACGGTGGCGAGGAACGGCAAGGGTCCGACGGCGCTCCTCACCGGCGCCAATCACGGCGATGAATATGAAGGCCCGGTGGCGCTCATGGACCTCGCTTACCGGATCGACCCGGCGAAGCTCTCGGGCCGCGTCATCATCGTGCCGGCCATGAACTACCCGGCCTTTCGCGCCGCGACGCGCACCTCGCCGATCGATCGCGGCAATATGAACCGCTCCTTCCCCGGCCGGCCCGACGGCACGGTGACCGAGAAGATCGCCGATTATTTCGAGCGCATCCTGGCGCCCATGGCCGATCTCGTGGTCGATATCCATGCCGGCGGCAAGACGCTCGATTTCCTGCCCTTCGCCTGCATCCATCATCTGCCCGATAAGGCCTTGGAGAAGCGCTGCCGCGCCGCCTTGCGGGCTTTTTCGGCGCCCTATTCCGTGATGCTGCTCGAGATCGACAGCGTCGGCATGTTCGACAATTCGGTCGAGGCGCAAGGCAGGATCTTCCTGTCGACCGAGCTTGGCGGCGGCGGCTCGTCCTCGGCGAGATCCAATGCCATCGCCAAGCGTGGCTTGAGCAATGTGCTCATCCACGCCGGCATCCTGAAGGGTGAGGTCGAGACCTCGCTCTCGATCATGCTCGACATGCCGGATGGCGACTGCTTCACTTTCAGCGAGCATGACGGCCTCTTCGAGATCTGCGCCGATCTGGGCGCCGAGGTGAAGCAGGGCGATCTCCTTGCCAAAATATGGCCCGTCGATCGCACCGGCGTGGCGCCTGTCGATTATCACGCGAAACGGGACGGCATCCTCACCGCGCGCCACTTCCCCGGCCTCATCAAAAGCGGCGACTGCATGCTGGTGATCGCGGTCAGGGAGGGATAGATTTCGCTTCGATTCCATCTTTATCGGAAAGCGACATCGAATGACTCAAGATCCCCTCGCGAAGCTTCCCCTGGGCAGCACCGGCATCTCCGTCAGCAGGCTCTGCTTTGGTCTGGCGCCCCTTGGCGGCATGCCCGACACTTACGGCCATGACGTTGCGGTTGAGCAGGCGCGCGCCACGGTGCGCGCCATTTTCGATGGCCCGGTGAATTTCATCGACACCTCGCGCAATTATGGCTTCGGCCGCAGCGAAGAGCGGATTGGCGACGTGATCCGCGAACGGGGCGGACTGCCGCCGGGCTTCGTCATCTCCACCAAGCTTGATCGCGACATGGAGACCGGCCGCTTCGACGGCGCCCGTGCCCGCCGATCGCTGGAAGAAAGCCTGAAGGCCCTGAATGTGGGGAAGATCCAGCTTCTTCATGTGCATGACCCCGAACACGCCGCGAGCCTCTCCGAGGTGACCGGGCCAAAAGGGGCACTGGCCGAGCTCTTCCGCATGAAGGAGGAAGGGCTGGCCGAGACGGTCGGCCTCGCCGCCGGGCGCGTCGACATCATGATGCCGCTGCTGCGCGACTGGGATTTCGACGCCCTCATCACCCATAACCGCTTCACCCTTGCCAACCGCAATGCCGAAGAGATGATCGCTTTTGCCGGGGAGAAGGGAATCGCCGTTCTCAATGCCGCCCCTTATGCGGGCGGCGTCCTCGCCAAGGGCTCGGCATCGCATGCGCGCTATGTCTATCAGGAAGCGTCACCTCAGATGCTCGAGCCGATTGCCAGGATCGAGCAGGTCTGTGCCCGGCATGGCATCCCGCCCGGCGCCGCGGCCCTGCAGTTTTCGCTGCGTGATGATCGCATCGCCTCGACGATCTGCGGCATCAGCCGGCCCGAACGGATAGCGCAGACGCTCGACTGGGCGAATTTTCCGATCCCCCAAGCCGCCTGGAACGAGCTGATGGCCCTTCCCTTTGCGAGTGACGATCCGGAAGCAAGCCGGGTTTACAAGCCGGGGTAGTCCTAACTGTCACCCGACACATTCCCCTCCCCCCTGCGGGCAGGGCAATCGCATATGAAAATTCTTGAACCAGGCAGGCTGTCTCCAATTTTCCCCCTCGCCCGTTGCGAAGCAATGGGAGAGGGTGCCCGAGAGGGCGGGTGAGGGCTCTTTGCCTACAACAAGAACAGCTTTTGAAGGTTTCGCGGGTTTCGAGAAAGAGCCCTCATCCGGCCTGTCGGCCACCTTCTCCCATGCTGCGCACGGGAGAAGGGGAACTGGAGGGAGTAATTTCTCCTTTCCAAGAGCCTCGCAAAATTCCATATGCGATAGCCCTCCCCGCAAGGGGGAGGGTTAAGTCAGATGACATCCCGCCTTTCGCAGCCCCTCCAGATATTCATCCACAATCTGCCGATAGCGCACCGGGCCGAAGCTCGGGAAATGGCCGCCATGCACGACACTCACCCCAAGCGGACGCAAGCGCTCGAAGGTCGCCCGGTAGTCGCCACGGTCGGAATGATAGGCATCATCGATCAATGGTCCGTCATAGACGATGTCGCCCGACAGGAAGATGCCGGTCCTCTTCTCGAACAACCCGATCCCGCCCGGCGAATGGCCGGGCGTGTGCACCACTTCGAAGGCACGATCGCCGAGATCGATGATCTCGCCATCCTGAAGCAGTCGCTCCGCCGGCGCCGGCTCGATGCGGTAGCGCTCGCTCTGCCAGCCCTTAGGCATGCGGTCGAACATCTCATCCGTCGCATATTTGTCGGCAAGGGTCAGCTCGTTGCGCGGATCGGCCAGGATCGCCGCCTCCGCCGCATGAACGGCACGATGGGCGAACTCATGATGGCAGCCGATATGATCGAAATGCGTGTGGCTCGCCACCGCGATGAGCGGGCGTTCCGTCACCAGCCGCACATGCCGGCTGAGGCTCACATGGCCGAGGCCTGAATCAAACAGGAGATCGCGGTCGCGTCCGCGCACATGCCACATATTGCAGCGGAAGAAGGGCTTGATCCACGGCTCCTGGATGAGCGTGACGTCATCCGCCATGCGGATCGTCTCATACCAGTCCTGCGGCGCGACGCGCTCCCGGCTCATCGCGTCAGGACCAGCACATGCCTGGGGTCGCAGGCGAAATTCATGCTTTCGCCAGCTTGCACGGCGGCATCGGCGGGCAATCGCGCCAGCAAGGTCAATGCCGGATCCTTCGCAAGCGCGGCCGTGACCCGCTTGAAGCTGCCCTGGAAGACGACATCGCGGACCGTTGCCTGGCCAAAGGACAGCGGCGCATTGCCGGTGACGACATGCTCGGGCCGTATCGCCAAGGCGATCTCGGAACCGGCTTTGGCGGATGTCGCCAGAGCCCATTCCCCGAAGGGCGTTGCGATCCGGTCGGCCGCGCCGACCTTGCCCGCGAAGATGGTGCTCTCGCCCATGAAGGTGGCGCTAAAGCGGCTGGCCGGCCGCGAATAGACGCGTTCCGCCGGGCCCTCATCCTCGATGCGGCCGTGATTCATGACGACGCAGTGATCGGCGAGCGCCATCGCCTCTTCCTGGTCATGCGTCACATGGACGAAGGCGGTGCCGACCCGTTTCTGGATCGCCTTGAGCTCTTCCTGCATCTGCCGCCTGAGCTTGAGGTCGAGCGCGCCGAGCGGCTCATCGAGCAGCAGCACCGACGGCTCGACGACCAGCGCCCGGGCGAGCGCCACGCGCTGGCGCTGGCCGCCCGACAGCTGATGCGGTTTCTTGCCGAAGGCTTCCGGCAGGCCGACCAGCTTCAGCACCTCTTGCGCGCGCCGGTCGCGCTCCGCTCCGGCGACGCCGCGCATGCGCAGGCCGAAGCCGACATTGGCGCCGACCGTCATATGGGGAAACAGCGCATAATCCTGGAACACCGTCGTGGTCGGCCGCTTCGCCGGCGCCAGGCTGGTGCAGTCCTTGCCTTCGATCAGCACCTGCCCCGCGCTCGGCACCAGGAAGCCGCCCAGGATCGACAGCAAGGTCGTCTTGCCGGAGCCCGAGGGGCCGAGCAGGATCGTATAGCTCTTGGGCGCGATATCGAGCGAGACGTCATCGAGCGCACGCATGCTGCCGAAATGCTGCGAGACATTTTTGACCTGGACCAGCGGGTTCATCTGCGTTGCTTCCGGAAAAGGGTGAGTTCGAAGAGAAGGACGAAGACGATCGAGACCAGGAAGACCAGTGATCCCACCGCATTGGTCTTGGGATTGAGGCCGGAGCGCAGGAGATTCCAGATCTCGACCGGCAAGGTGGTCTCGAAGCGGGTGAGCAGGAAGGAAATGACGAACTCGTCCCAGGAGAAGGTCATCGACAGGAAGAAGCTCGCAAACAGTGCCGGCCACAGCATCGGCGCGGTGACGAGAGTGAGCACCTGCCACTCCCTGGCGCCCAGATCGCGCGCCGCGCGCTCGATATTGGCCTGGTGCTCGCCCATCTGGCTGTAGAGAATGGCGAAGCACAAGGGCAGGTTGATCACCACATGACCGATGCCGGCCGAAAGCAATGATTTGGGAATGCCGATCGCATTGAAGAGCACCAGCAAGCCCATGCCGATGATGAGATAGCTGACCGTCAGCGGCAGGGTGATGAGGCCGCGCAGCACAGCCGAGGCCGGGATGTAAAAGCGCGCAAAGCCCCAGGCGGACAGGAAGCCGAGCAGCGTCGCCAGCGCCGAGGAGATGACGGCGACGATGAGCGAATTGCCGAGCGCCGAGGTGAGCCGGCTGTCGGCAAGCACCGTCTCATACCAGCGCAAGGACGGGCCGGTGAAAGGCGGGATCGGAAAGGACGTCGCCTGGAAGGAGAACAGGACGAGCGTCACCACCGGCAGGAAGATGAAGCCATAGATGAGGATGGCATAGATGATCGTGGCGAGCCGGATTGTGCCGCGCATGGATCAGGCCCGCTCGATCTTGAGCCAGCGGGCTGAGGCGAGATAGGCGACCGTCACCACCGCCATGAGCAGGATGGAGAGTGCGGAAGCGAGCGGGAAATCGCCGCGCCGGCCGATCTGCAGCATGATGAGCTGCGGCATTAAGAGCTCGTTGTTGCCGCCCAGGATCTGCGGCGTGATGTAGTCGCCGATCGCCAGCACGAAGGTGAGGAAGGCGCCGACCATGATGCCGGGAAAGGTGAGCGGCAGGACGACATGCAGGAAGGTCCTGACCGGCCCGGCGCCCAGATCGGCGGCGGCCTTCCGGTAGCTCGGGCTCAGCTGCTTCAGATTGGCGAAGATGGTGAGCGTCAGCAGCATGACGAAGAAATGCACGAAGCCCGTGACCGTGGTGAAGCGCGTATTGGCGAGCTGGATGGGCTCGGCGATCAGTCCCAGTTGCACCAGCGTGTTGTTGACGACGCCCTTCTCGGCCAGCACCAGGAGCCAGCTATAGGAGCGCACCACATAGGAGGTCCAGAAGGGCAGCACCGCCAGGATCAGCGCCAGCCGCTGCCAGCGCTCGGGGATCTGCTCGGCAAGGATCCAGGCGAAGGGATAGGCTAGCAGGATCGAGACGACCGTCACGATCAAGGTGACTTCGAGCGAATTGACCAGCGCCTGAGTGTAGCTCGGATTGGCGAAAAACTGCTGGTAATTGGCGAAAGTGAGGCCGCCGCCGCCATCATGGCTGGTGAGGCTCACCACCGCCATGGCGATGAAGGGTGCGGCAAAGAAAGCGAGTGTCCACAACAAAGCCGGGCCTGTAACTAGCCAGGGCAGTGCGCGACTGGTACTGGAGCTCTGCGTCATTGCAGGAGTCTATCGAACCTCCCTCCGCCGCGCATAGCGCGGGGAGGGTGGCGCGGAGCGCCGGGTGGGGTCTCTCGGCAAGGAGGTGTTCAACGATTGGTCTGAACGCTTGCAAGAACTCTGCATGAGAGACTTCCCTTGCTGAGACACCCCACCCGTCGCGCGTTCCGCGCGCCACCCTCCCCGCGCTATGCGCGGCGGAGGAAGGATGCTGCGATGATCGATCCTACTGCGCCTGCAGCATCTCGGTCCACACATCCTGCATCTGCTTGTCGAGCTTCTCATCGGGCGCGGGATAGAGCTGCGCCCGCGCCAGGAAGTCCGGCTGGTCGTCATAGCGCAGCACTTTCTTCTGCTCGTCGGTGAGCGCCGCCTTCTGGTTGGCCGGCATGCCCCAATAGCAGGAAGATGTCGCAAGCCGCGCCTGGCCTTCCGGGCTCAGCACATATTGAATGAATTTGAGCGCGGCATCCTTCTTCTGGCTGGCCGACAGCATGGCGAGCGACTGCGACCACAGGATGCCGCCTTCCTTCGGAATAGAGAAATCGAGCGCCGGATTCTCCTTGGCGAGCCCGGCGGTCACCCATTCGCCGCCGCCCACCAATATGTCGACTTCCCCGGTCGCCAGCGCCGTCTGGCTGGCGGTGACCTCACCGACGAGCTTGGCATTCGCCTTCATCTTGAGGAGCACCTCCTTGATGGCGGGCAGGTCCGCCTCGGTGAGCTCCGCCGTTTTCTTGCCGGCGGCCAGGGCCGCCATGCCGATCACCGGCAGGTAGTAGTCATAGATCGCGATGCGGCCTTTATATTTGTCGCCCACCAGCGACTGCAGGCTCTGCATGTCGGCGGGATCGACCTTGGTGTTATTGAAGCCGATCGTGTTGTAGCCGAATTTCTCGGTGATGCCGTAGCGCTTGCCGTCGATCTTGGTGAAGGCGTCGAGCGTCACTTCCTTATAGAGATCGCCGAAGGGCAATTTGTCCTCAGGCAGCGGCTCGAACAGCTTCTTGTCGACGCCGCGGCGCACATCGACGGAATCGATCACCATGACGTCCCATTCGCCGGGCTGCGACTGGTCGAGAATGGCGAGGCCCGCGCCCGTACCTTCGAATTCCTTCACATTCACCTTGATGCCGGTCGCATCCTCGAAGGGTTTCAGGAAATTGGGATCGGAATGATCGCACCACACCAACGCGTTGATGTCCTCGGCGAAGGCCGGCGACAGCGCCAGGCCGATAAGCGCGGTTGCCGAAAGAGCGAGCTTCCTGAGAGCTCCTGATAGAGATTTCATGGCCGTAGCCTCCCTGGTTTTTATGTTCTGAGAAGAAAATTGAACCATTTCTAAAGTTGAGTCAATTCTAAAAATCTGGCAGAATGCCCAAATGACAGGCTTGAGAGCACGCCAGAAGGCCGACCGGCACCAGCGCATTTTGCAGGCCGCCTCCGAGCTTTTCCGCTTATCGGGTTATGAGGGCGCCAAGATCGAGGCCATCGCCGCCATGGCCGAGGTCTCGATCGGCACGATCTATAATTACTACCAGAACAAGGGCGATCTCCTGGTCGCCATCGTCGCCATGGAAGTGAACGAAGTGCTGAATGCCGGCAGGAAGGTCATCGACAATCCCCCTGGCAATGTGGAGAAGGCGGTCGACAAGCTCGTCATCAGCTATATCGAGCATTCCCTCGTCTATCTGAGCAAGGAGATGTGGCGCCAGGCCATGGCGATCTCGACCCAGCAGCCGGAAAGCCCCTCCGGCAGGACCTATTCCGACCTCGACCGCGCTTTGACGGACCAGACCTGCGCGCTGCTCACGCGGCTGCAGGGTCTGGGCCTGGTTCGCGCCGATATCGATGCACGAAGCGTCGGCGAGATGATCTTCAACAACACGAATATGATGTTCAGCATCTTCGTGAAGGACGAAGCCATGACCATCGCCGAGCTGCGTTCCGCGATCCGGCGCCAGAACAAGCTGCTGCTGGAAGCGGCTGCGAATTCGGCCAACTAATATTCCCCTCCCCGCAAGGGGGAGGGGAAACAAATGAGACATTCCGGTTTCTGTCACAGAACTTTTACATAGGGCTGTTTGATAGCCCCATGGAAGTCGAAGATTCCCGTGAAGCTCTGCCTGCGACAGCTGCGCGTCGGAAATGGATGTCGCTGCTCGCTTCCGCCCGGCCGGCACGTCTCAACGCCTTGTTCCCGCGCGATGAATTTCCGCAATTCGTCTATCTGCGCAAGCCCGAGACCGGCCTTGTGATGGTACGCGGCCGCCAGGGCGGCACCGGCAGCCCGTTCAATATCGGCGAGACGACGATGACGCGCTGCACCATACGTCTCGCGGACGGCACGGTGGGCCATGCCTTCGTCATGGGCCGCTCGCATGAGCACGCGGTGACGGCCGCGGTCTGCGATGCCGTTTTGCAGGGCCCGCAAGGTTCCGATCTCGCCGAAAAGCTGGTGGCGCCCCTGGCCGAGGAGCGCAGTGAGCGCGAGCGCCAGCGGGCGCTGCAGAACGCCGCCACGAAAGTCGATTTCTTCACGATGGTGCGCGGCGATGACGATTGAAGCCATGACCGGCTTTGCCGACCAGGCGAGGGACAGCGCCCGCGCCTTCCGCCGCATGCTCGACGCCATGGCGCGTCCGGGACGCATCCTCAGCCTTGAACCCGATTTCGACGTCCCCGCCCCTTTATTGCCGGCAGCGGCGGCGATCTGCCTGACACTGTGCGACTACGACACGCCGCTCTGGCTCGATGCGAGCCTGAGCGAGCCCGCTATTCTCGATTTTCTTCGCTTCCAGACGGGCGCTCCGATCACGGCCGACATCGCGCCGGCGCGCTTCCTCCTCTGCACGCCGGGCTCCGCTCTGCAAGCATTGGCCGGCGCCCATCGCGGCGATGCGGAATATCCCGATGCCTCGGCGACCTTGATCATCCAGGTGCCCTCGCTCTCGGCAGGCGGGAGGCTGATCCTCGAAGGCCCCGGGATCGATGGTGAGCAGGACTTCAGGACGCTCGGTCTCGATGCGGCTTTCTGGGACACGATGCAAGACAACCACCAGCTTTTTCCTCTGGGATGCGATGTGTTCTTCGCCTCGGCCTCAGGGATATCGGCCCTTCCCCGTTCGACACATATAAAGAGAGAAGGTCACGCCTGATGTATGTCGCGGTCAAAGGCGGCGAGAAGGCCATCGATGCGGCGCATCGCCTCTTGAAGGAGGAGCGCCGTGGCGACCCGGCCATCCCCGAGATCACCGTCGAGCAGATCGGCGGGCAGCTTTCGCTTGCCGTCGACCGGGTGATGACCGAAGGCTCGCTCTATGACCGCGAGCTGGCGGCGATCGCCATCCGCCAGGCGCGCGGCGATCTCATCGAAGCGATCTTCCTCATCCGTGCGTCCCGCACCACCCTGCCGCGTTTCGGTTATTCGACACCCATCGAGACGTCGGAGATGCTGGTGCGCCGCCGTATCTCGGCGGCCTTCAAGGACATGCCCGGCGGCCAGATATTGGGCCCCACCTTCGATTACACCCATCGCCTTCTCGAATTCGGAGCGGAGACGCAAGCCGCCGAAGCGCCGGTCGCGATGGCGCCGGCCGATATCGACCGCGCCATGCCGCGCGTCCTCGATCTCATCGGCGCCGAGGGCCTGATCGAGCCCGCTTCCGCCCAGCCGAGCGAGCCCCAGGATCTCACCCGCGAGCCGCTCAGCTTTCCGGCCGGCCGCGATCTGCGCCTGCAGAGCCTGGTGCGTGGCGATGAAGGCTTTCTCCTGGCGCTCGGCTATTCGACGCAGCGCGGCTATGGCCGTTCGCATCCTTTCGCCGGCGAGATCCGCTATGGCGAAGTGTCGGTGAGCTTCGTGCCGGAAGAGCTCGGCTTCGAGATCGAGATCGGCTCGATCGACATCACCGAATGCGAGATGATCAACCAGTTCAAGGGTTCGGCCGAGGTGCCGCCGCAATTCACCAGGGGCTACGGCCTGAGCTTCGGCCAGTGCGAGCGCAAGGCCATGTCGATGGCGCTGGTCGACCGCGCGCTGCGGGCCGCCGAGCTCGACGAGGAGCAGACGGCGCCGGCCCAGGATGAGGAATTCGTGCTCTCCCATGCCGACAATGTGCAGGCGACGGGCTTCGTCGAGCATCTGAAACTGCCACATTATGTCGACTTCCAGGCCGAGCTCGAGCTGCTCAGACGCC
This sequence comes from Taklimakanibacter lacteus, assembly GCA_003576695.1. GTDB lineage: Bacteria > Pseudomonadota > Alphaproteobacteria > Rhizobiales > Aestuariivirgaceae > Taklimakanibacter > Taklimakanibacter lacteus. Next base: position 53,772 of record QOZQ01000001.1, on the reverse strand, counting down.
TGAGGCGCGAGGCCCAGGGCCTCCATCAGGAGGCGGCGGAATGACGACCGGCTACAATTTCGCCTATCTCAACGAGCAGACCAAACGCATGATCCGCCGCGCCCTCCTCAAGGCGGTGGCGATCCCCGGCTACCAGGTGCCTTTCGCCAGCCGCGAAATGCCGATGCCCTATGGCTGGGGCACGGGCGGCGTCCAGGTGACGGCCTCGATCCTTACCCCCGAAGACACGCTGAAAGTGATCGACCAGGGTGCCGACGACACGACCAATGCGGTCAGCATCCGCAAATTCTTCAAACGCACCGCGGAAGTGGCGACCACCGAGGAAACGGCCAAGGCCTCGATCATCCAGACCCGCCACCGCATCCCGGAAGCGCCATTGCGCGAGGACCAGATTCTCGTCTTCCAGGTGCCCATCCCCGAGCCCTTGCGTTTCCTGGAGCCGCGCGAGACCGAGACTCGCAAGATGCATGCGCTGGAAGAATACGGCATCATGCATGTGAAGCTCTACGAGGACATTGCGCGCCACGGCCATATCGCCACCTCCTATGCCTATCCGGCCAAGGTGAACGGACGCTATGTCTTCGATCCTTCGCCCATTCCCAAATTCGACAATCCCAAGCTCGACAGCTGCGCCGCCTTGCAGCTCTTCGGTGCCGGCCGCGAGAAGCGCATCTATGCTGTGCCGCCTTATACGCAGGTAAAGAGCCTCGATTTCGAGGATCATCCCTTCACCATCCAGAAATGGGATGAGCCCTGTGCTTTGTGCGGCGCCCGCGGCACCTATCTCGACGAGATCATTCTCGACGACAGGGGCAAGCGCATGTTCGTCTGCTCCGACACCGACCATTGCCGCAAAGCGCGCAGCGGCGAGGAAGCGGCATGACCCGACCACTGCTTGCCGCCGACAACATCACCAGGCTCTATGACGGGCGCGTCGCCTGCGAGCGCGTGAGCTTCGAATTATGGCCGGGCGAGGTGCTGGCGGTCGTCGGCGAATCGGGCTCCGGCAAGACGACCTTGCTCAAATGCCTCTCCATGCAGGTGGCCCCCACGGCGGGCCGCGTGCTCTATTCGCTCCGCGATGGCCGTACCGTCGCGCTCGCCGATCTGAGCGAGGCCGAGCGCCGCTTCCTGATGCGCACCGACTGGGGCTTCGTCCACCAGGATCCGCGCGAGGGCCTGCGTATGGGCGTATCGGCCGGCGCCAATGTCGGCGAGCGCCTGATGGCGGTGGGCGAGCGCCATTATGGCCGCATCCGCGGCACCGCGCTCGACTGGCTCGCTCGCGTCGAGATCGCCGAGGACCGCATCGACGACAGCCCGCGCCATTATTCGGGCGGCATGCGCCAGCGCCTGCAGATCGCCCGCAACCTCGTGACGGCGCCGCGCCTTGTCTTCATGGACGAGCCGACCGGCGGCCTCGATGTCTCGGTGCAGGCGCGCCTGCTCGATCTTCTGCGCGGCCTGGTGCGCACGCTCGGCCTCTCGGTCATCATCGTGACGCATGATCTCGCCGTCGCGCGCCTGCTCTCGACCCGCATTCTGGTGATGCAGCAGGGCAAGGTCATCGAGACCGGCCTCACCGACCAAGTGCTCGAGGACCCGCAGGCGCCCTACACCCAGCTTCTCGTCTCTTCCGTTCTGCAGGTGTGACCGATGAGCGCCGTCCTCAGGATCAAGGGCCTTGCCAAGCAGTTCCGTCTCCATTTGCAGGGCGGCGTGCGCATTCCGGTCTTCGATGATCTTCATCTCGATCTCGACGCCGGCGAAGCGCTGGCCGTCACCGGACCATCGGGCAAGGGCAAGAGCTCGCTGCTCAAGCTGATCTATGGCACCTACAAATCGGGCCAGGGCCAGATCCTCGTCCGCCATGACGACGACTGGATCGATCTGGCTGAGGCCGAGCCGCGCCAGGTTCTGGATGTACGGCGTCGCACCATTGGCTATGTCACGCAATTCCTGCGCGTCATTCCGCGCGTGCCGGCACTCGATATCGTCGCCGAGCCTTTGCTCGAGCGCGGTGTGCCGGCGGAGGAAGCCCGCGCGCGCGCCGCCCGGCTCCTCGGACGGCTCAATATCCCCGAGCGCCTGTGGTCGCTGTCGCCCATGACCTTTTCGGGCGGCGAGCAGCAGCGCGTCAATATTGCACGTGGTTTCGCCGCCTCCTATCCGATCCTGCTCCTCGATGAGCCGACCGCTTCGCTCGACCAGGAGAACAAGGCGCGCGTCCTCGCCATGATCGATGAGGCGCGGGCCCAGGGCAGCGCCATCATCGGCATCTTCCATGATGCCGCCGACCGCAGGGCCGTCTGCACGCGCGACTTCGATCTCGACCGTGACGCGGCCTGATCACGCCACTGAATAGCGGTCGATCGCCCACAGCCACGTTCCATCGCTCTGCTGGCGCGCCACTTCGGCGGTGATGCTGCCATCGGGCAAATGCGTGGAAGTGAGCGCCAGGCCGCCATTGATCACCGCCGGACTCTGCCTGCCTTTGGCGAATTTCTTGCCGCTGGCCCGGAAATCCTCATAAAGCGCCCTGATCGCATCATGGCCGACAGTCAACGGCCCCTCGCCCGTATCGATGATGGCGTCGGGCTCGAACAAGGCCACCATTCCCTCCACATCGCCGGCCCATTGCCGCTCGATCAGAAGCCTTTCCAGATCCTGGGGATCGCGTGCCGGCTCGCGCTTTCTGTCCTTGCCTGTCATTCTCGCCCCTCACGGAAATTTTGAAGCAAAGACACAAGATTAGATGAGGCCGCGATCTGGTTTCAACACCCTTGGCCGGACTGACACAAAGCCTTCAGAAGACTGTCATGAAAGGCCGCTAGCTGTTTCAAAACGATAAAGGGGATGCCGTTGAGCGCGATCCGTATCGAGCGGCTGAGCAAGACGTTCAGCAGCGGAAAACGTGGCCTGGATGATATTTCGCTGACCGTCGGCAAAGGCGAGATGGTCGCCCTGATCGGTGCGTCGGGATCCGGGAAATCGACTCTCATTCGCCATATTGCCGGCCTCGTCACCGCCGACCGGGCCAACGGCAGCACCATTTCCGTCCATGATCGCGCCGTTCAGGACCAGGGCCGTATTGCCACCAATGTGCGCGACATCCGCCGCGAGATCGGCGTCATCTTCCAGCAGTTCAATCTCGTCGGCCGCATGTCGGTCCTGACCAATGTGCTGACGGGCGTTCTCGGCAGGATCCCGGCCTGGCGCGGCAGCGTCGGGGCATTCCCGCTCACTGAGCAGCGCGCCGCCATGGCGGCCCTGACGCGCGTCGGGATCGCCGAAACGGCGCGCCAGCGCGCCTCGACCCTGTCGGGCGGCCAGCAGCAGCGCGCCGCCATTGCCCGCGCCCTCGTCCAGGGAGCCCGCATCCTGCTCGCCGATGAGCCGATCGCCTCGCTCGATCCCGCTTCCGCCCGCCGCGTCATGGAGACGCTCGAGACCATCAACAGCCAGGACGGCATCACCGTCGTCGTCGCTTTGCACCAGGTCGAATATGCGCGCCGCTTCTGCCAGCGCACCATTGCCATGCAGGCGGGCCGCGTCGTCTTCGACGGCCCGAGCAGCCAGCTCTCCAATGAGCGTCTTCGTCAGATTTACGGATCGGCCAGCGAAGAGCTGATCCTGCCCGATGCGGGCGAAGTCCGCCGCCCTGCCCCGATCCCGGAAGGGCTCGCGGCCGCCGTCGCCGCATAGTCGCGTAAAGCGTCAAACATTCTTTGTCAGGAGAAGTCAGATGAGAAGGATTACACGACGGCTCGCCATTGCGGCGGCAGCTTTGTTCATGGCCAATTCGGCCTGGGCGGAAACCAAGGAAATCAATTTCGGCATCATTTCGACCGAATCGACCCAGAATCTCAAGCAATACTGGACACCGTTCCTCGCCGACCTCGAGAAGGACACCGGCATCAAGGTCAATCCGTTCTTCGCCTCCGACTATGCCGGCATCATCGAGGGCATGCGCTTCGGCAAGGTGCAGATGGCCTGGTATGGCAACAAATCCGCCATGGAAGCCGTCGATCGCTCCGAGGGCGAAGTCTTCGCCCAGTCGGTCGATGTCGAAGGCAATCCCGGCTACTGGTCGCTGCTCGTCACCAATGTCGACAACACGAGCATCAACACCGTCGATGACGTGCTGAAATGTGACAAGACCATGAGCTTCGGCAATGGCGATCCGAACTCGACCTCGGGCTTCCTGGTGCCGTCGGTCTTCGTCTTCGGCAACAAGGGAGTCGACCCCAAGACCTGCTACAAGGCCGTCACCAATGCCAATCATGAGACCAATCTCATGGCAGTGGTGAACAAGCAGGTGGATTTCGCCACCAACAACACCGAGAACATGCGCAACTTCGCCAAGTCGCATCCGGAAGAGCTGAAGAAGATCAAGGAAATCTGGCGCTCGCCCCTGATTCCGTCCGATCCCATCGTCTGGCGCAAGGATCTCGACCAGGCGACGAAGGACAAGATTCTGTCCTTCTTCATGACCTATGGCCGCCAGGGCTCGGTCGAGGAAGTGAAGGCCGCGCGCACGACCCTCAAGGGTCTGGGCTGGGCGCCGTTCAAGCCCTCGTCCGACGCGCAGCTCTATCCGATCCGCATCCTCGAGATCTCCAAGGCGATGACCAAGGTCAAGGGCGATGAGGCCCTGAGCCAGGCCGACAAGGACGCCAAGATCAAGGAGCTCGAGGCCAGGAAGGCCGAGTTCGAGAAGCTGATGGCCGAGGTGCCGCAGACCTGATTTTTTCGAAGCGATGAAGAGCATCAAGCATCTTCCCCTCTCCAGTTGCAAAGCAATGGGAGAGGGGAAAATCGGATAGGGTGGACACGATGACAACCGCAACATCGATCCATGTACCGCCCGTGCCGGCTGCGCAACGCTATGGACAGCTGGCCTTCTGGTCGATCCTCGCCGTCCTCCTGGCCTGGAGCTTTTACCCGGCCGAGATCTACAAGGCGCCTTTGCTCGTCACCGACGCCGGCAACATGGCGCGCTATGCCTCGGGCTTCCTGTCGCCCAATTTCGCCGACTGGAAGATCTACGCCGCCGAAATGCTGGTGACGGTGAATATCGCCATCTGGGGCACGTTCCTCGCCATCCTGTTCGGCATCCCCTTTTCGCTCCTCGCCTCCAACAATGTGGCGCCGGCCTGGGTCGTCCAGCCGGTGCGCCGCCTGATGGATTGCTGCCGCGCCATCAACGAGCTCGTTTTCGCCGTGCTGTTCGTCGTCGCCGTGGGCCTGGGGCCTTTTGCCGGCGTCATGGCCGTCTTCATCCACAATCTCGGCATCATCTCGAAGCTGTTCTCGGAAGCCGTCGAAGCCTCCGACCCCCGCCCGGTCGAAGGCATCCGCGCCACCGGCGCCACCAGGCTGCAGGAAGTGATCTACGGCATCGTCCCCCAGGTGATGCCGCTCTGGCTGAGCTATGGGCTCTACCGTTTCGAATCCAATGTGCGCGGTGCCACGGTGCTCGGCATTGTCGGCGCCGGCGGCATCGGCCAGCTCCTCTTCGAGAATATCCGCGGCTTCTACTATGCCGAGACGGCGGCGATCATGATCGTCGTCGTCATCACCGTCGCCATCATCGACATCATCTCGCAACGCCTGCGCAAGGTGCTGGTATGACCATGCGCTACGCCCTCTATTACGCGCCGGCGCCCGACACGCTGTTCCACCGCCTCGGCAGCGAGTGGCTTGGCCGCGACGCCTGGACCGGCGAGGCCCTTCGCCAGCCGGCCATCGAAGACCTCGCTTCATTGACCGCCGAGCCGCGCCGCTATGGCTTCCATGCCACGCTGAAGGCCCCCTTCGAGCTGGCGAAGACACGCCGCGAGCTCACCGCCTTCGCGCGGGATTTCGCCGCGCGCCAGGCGCCGGTGATGCTGCCGAAACTGCGCCTCGCCGTTCTCGACGGCTTCCTCGCGCTGATCCCCGATGTCGAGACTGACCAGCTCCAGCAACTGGCCGCCTGCTGTGTCATGGATTTCGACAGTTTCCGCGGTCCTTTGCACCAGGACGAGATTGCACGCCGCCACCGGGCGGGCTTGAGCCAGCGCCAGAACCGCCTGCTCCTGAACTGGGGCTATCCCCATGTGCTCGACCAGTTCCGCTTCCACATGACGCTGAGCCGCAAGCTCGGCGCCGCCGGTCTGGTGCGGCTCAAGCCGGAGGCCGAGACGCATTTCGCCCCCGTGATCGGGGTCCCGCTCCGGCTCGAGGCGATCACCATCTTCTGTGAAGCCGAAGCCGGCGCGCCTTTCCGCGCCGAGGAGCGCTTCACGCTGACCGGCCGGGCCGACAGGGCCTGGCCTGAAATCTGGAAATTGGGTGTGAGATGACGAAAGAATGGGTCTTCGGCAATGCCAGGATCGTGACGGCATCCGAGATCATTGCCGGCGCCGTCCTGGTGCGCGATGGGATGATCGCGGATATTTCGCAAAGCGGTGCTGCCAGGATCGACAGCGATCTCGATGGCGCCTATCTTCTGCCGGGTCTTGTCGAGCTTCATACCGATCATCTCGAGAGCCACTATCGGCCGCGCCCCGGCGTCGCCTGGCCGGCGATCGGCGCGCTCCTCGCCCATGATGCGCAGATCGCTGCGGCCGGCATCACCACGGTCTTCGATGCGCTGCGGGCCGGCACTTTCGATGCCGAGACCGGCGGCCTGCGCCGCGCCAATGGCGAGCTCTCGCAAGCCATCGCACAGGGGCGCAAGACCGACATGCTGCGCGCCGATCATCGCATCCATCTGCGCTGCGAGCTCCCCTGCCCTGATACATTCGAAACTGCCGAAGAGCTTGTCGAGGAAGGCCTCGTCGATCTGCTCTCGGTCATGGATCACACCCCGGGAGAAAGGCAATTCGTCAGCCTCGACAAGTTCCGCGAGTATTATCTCGGCAAGAAGATCATGAGCGCGGAACGGCTCGAAGTGTTCATCGTCGAGCGCCGCGAGATGAATATCCTCCATTCCGACCGCAATCGCCGCGCCATCGTCAATCTCGCCATTGCCAAGGGATTGAAGCTCGCAAGTCACGACGACGCCACGCTGGAGCATGTCGCCGAAGCGCTCGCCGATGGCGTCACCATTTCGGAATTTCCGACCACCGAGGAAGCGGTGCGTGCTGCCCATACCAACGGCCTCGCCGTGCTGATGGGAGCACCCAATCTGGTGCGCGGCGGTTCCCATTCCGGCAATATCCCGACCGCCGACGTCGCCAAGGCCCAGTGCCTCGATCTGATGTCGTCGGATTATGTGCCGGCCAGCCTGCTGCATGCCGCCTTCGCACTGCCGCAGAACGTACCTTCCATCACCTTGCCCGAGGCCGTCACTGTGGTGTCGCGCAACCCGGCGCGCGTGATGGGACTCGACGACCGCGGCGAAATCGCTCCCGGCAAGCGCGCCGATCTGATCGAAGTGCGCCTGATGGACGATCATCCCGTGGTCCGCACCGTCTGGCGCGCCGGCCAGCGCGTCGTCTGACCGCAATGCGTTTGCCCGGAAAGCTGGTTCTCGTCGTCGGCCCGAGCGGCGCGGGCAAGGACAGTCTCCTGCGCGAGGCTGCTCGGATCCTTGCCAAGGATCCGCATTTTGTCTTTCCCCGCCGCGTCATCACCCGTCCGAGCCACGATGAGGCGGAGGCGCATGACAGCCTGACGGCCGATGAATTCCACATCGCCGCGCGGCAAGGCTTGTTCGCGCTGTCCTGGCAGGCGCATGGCCTTCACTACGGCATCCCGGTCTCGCTCGACGATGATCTGCAGGCGGGGCGCACCGCTGTCGTCAATGTGTCGCGCGCCATCCTTGCCTCGGCATCCGAGCGTTATCCCGACATGGCGGTGCTGCATGTCACTGCGTCGCCTTCCATCCTTGCCGAACGCCTGGCCCGGCGCGGGCGCGAGACCGCGGCCGATATTGCGGGCCGCCTTGCGCGCGAGCCGGAGCCCACCCCGGCGCATGTCGAGGCCGTGACCATCCTCAACGATACGACGCTCGCGGCCGCCACCGGCAAATTCGTTTCGGCTCTCCTCTCTTTCTCGAAGGTCCCCCATGCCGCAACTGTCTGAGCAGCCGTTCTTCCACGAGGGTGCCATTGTCACCGGCTCGAGCTTCGGCCGCTATGTCGAGATCGGGGCCGGCGCCCGTATCGTCGAGAGCGTCTTCGGCGATTACAGCTACACCGACCGCTTCGCCGACATCGCCTATTCGACGCTCGGCAAATTCGCCAACATCGCGGCCTTCGTGCGCGTCAATCCGAGCGAGCATCCCTATCAGCGCGCTTCATTGCATCACTTCATGTACCGCTCGGAATATTACTGGCCGGAGGAGACGAGCGAGAAGGCGATCTTCGATTGGCGCCGCTCGCGTGGCGTCCATATCGGTCATGACACCTGGATCGGTCACGGCGCCGTCGTCATGAAGGGCGTCACTATCGGCAATGGCGCGATTATCGGCTCGCTGTCGGTCGTCACCAAGGATGTGCCGCCCTATGCCATCATGGTGGGCACCCCGGCACGCTTCCTCAAATGGCGTCATCCGGCCCCCATCGCCGAGCGTCTCGAGGCGCTTGCCTGGTGGGACTGGGACCATGAGACCCTGCATCGGGCGCTGCCCGATTTCCGCTCTCTCGCGGTCGAGGACTTCCTCGAACGCTATGAATCGGAACCGTTGCAGAAGACCGGCTAGCGCCGGCGCTCATTCCACCTGTCTATTCCTGAGATGACGCTGTCGCGGTCCGAGTGACCGGCCCTTGACGCTTGGTCGAGGCAGATTATAGTGCGTTCCGACATATAAGATTGAAGTCCGACATTGCGGAAAATCGGGCCACGCCCCAGCCGCATAGCGCCGACAAGGGATGCGTCATGGGCTTGCTCGACGAAAAGACATGCCTCGTCAGCGGCGCAGGCCAGGGACTTGGACGTTCCGTGGCGCTGGAGATGGCGGCCGAGGGCGCTGCCGTCGTCCTTCTCGAGCGCAATGCCGCAACGCTGGCGAGCGTTGCCGCCGAGATCGAAACCCGGGGCGGCACGGCGCTCGCTTATGAGCTCGACGTCACCGACTATGACCGCTATGGCGCGGTGGTCGCCGATGTCATGGCGAAGTGCGGGCACATCGATGTGCTGGTCAACAACGCCGCCATCAACCCGCCGACCCGCACCATCCTGAACGACACGCTGGAGGACTGGCGCCGCACCATTACCATCAATCTCGAGGCCGTCTATATGGGCAGCAAGCTGGTGGCGCCCCATATGGTGAGGCAGCAGGACGGCCGCATCATCCACATCGCCTCGATCCAGGGCTTCGCCGCGAGCGGCGATTGCGGACCTTACAACGCCGCCAAGGGCGGCATCATCGCCTATACCCAGTCGATGGCGGTCGAGCTCGGGCGCTACAACATCCTCGTCAATGCGGTGGCGCCGGGCTTCATGGTGACGCCGATGTCGATCGTCAACGGCGTCGATGAGACGACGACGCCGGATTTCATTGAATGGTATGTCACCAGGCGCAAGATCCCGCTCGGACGGTCGGGCCTGCCCGAAGATGTGTCAGGGACCGTGATCTTCCTCGCCTCCGATTATTGCCGCTACATGACCGGCCAGTTGCTGGTGGTCGATGGCGGCCTGATGAGCACGTTCTGATCAACGCATATGACAAGGAAACAGGGAAGGCATCGTCATGAGCAAGAGCAGGATACCCAATATCTCGCGGCGCGATTTCGTCAGGACATCGGCCGTCTTCGGCACCGCCGCCGCGTTGGGCGGCGTCCTGCCGCCCTTCGCCCGGGCACAGGAGAAGACCCTCGATATGTGGTGGTGGGGCGAGCAGGAGCTCCCCGGCCTGCAGAAATTCGTCGACGGCTCGATCGCCGCCTACAAGGATGCGGCGGTGAAGTCGATGCTGCAGGACACCGCCGTGGTGATCTCGCAGTTCCAGACCGCCGCCGCCGCCGGCAAGGCGCCCGACATCCAGTATCTGTGGAACGGCGTCTATCACATGGAAAGCGTGTGGCTGGGCTATCTCAAGGGCCTCAAGGGCCTGGTGAAGGACGATATCCTCGCCGCCTCGAACCCGACCGCGCTCAGCCGCTTCGGCGGCAATATCTACCGCGTCGGCTGGTATCCGCTGCCGATGTTCTGGTGCTACAACAAGACCTTGTTCGAGAAGGCGGGCCTCGATCCGGAAGCCCCGCCCAAGACCTGGGACGAGCTCCTCGCCGCCTGCGAGAAGCTCAAATCCGCCGGCATCGAGCCTTTGGGCGGCGGCATCCAGGACGGCTATTGGAGCGAATGGTACATCACCCATTCGCTGCCGCAGAATCTCGACAGCTTCGGCGAGGCCGTCGAGCTCTTCATCGGCGACAAGGATTTCCGCGATCCCAAATATCATGAGCATTGGAAGAAGCTCGAGGAGCTCAAAACCCGCGGCTATCTGAACAAGGACATGTCCTCGTTGGAACTTTATCCGGGCATCGATCTCGTCGCCGCCGGCAAGCTTGCCATCGGCCAGTCGATCGGCACTAGGCTTCCCGCCGACAGCAAGGCGACCGGCGGCAAGATCGGCTACATGACCATGCCGCTCTTCGGCAAGGGCAAGCTCGCCGGCGTTCCGGTGGTCGACGTCCAGGGCCTGGGCATTTCGAGCAATGCCGAGGATCCTGCGGCCGCGGCCGCCTTCCTCGAATATCTGAATTCGCCCGAAAGGCTGAAGGCCTTCTGGGATGCGACCGGCTGGCTGCCCTCCAACACCACCTTCGATGCCAGCGTCATCGCCGATCCTTCGGTGCGCGGCCTGTGGGAGAATTGGGGCCTCAAGCCCAACATCTCCAATGTGACCAATCTGGTGCCCGGCCAGTTCTATGAGCGCGCCGCCATCCCGACCGGCCAGCAGATCGTCCAGGGCTCGATGACCGGCGAGCAGGCGGGTGAGCTTGCCGCCAACACGGCCAAGGAATGGCGCGACTTCAACCCGGACATGGTCGAGAACTATCGCAAATGGGCGGTCGATCTTTCCGCGCCGATGTGAGCATTCGTGACGGTGAAAATCCGCTCCCACAAAATTCCCCTTCTCCCGTGCTGTGCACGGGCGAGGGGGAAATTACTGATATATCCGCATGACCAACTCTCTGAGCATCAGGCTAAAGCCCTATCTCTATGTGCTGCCGCTGGTCGCATTGCTGGCCTTCGTCTTCGGCTATCCGCTGCTGCGCATCTTCGAGTTCAGCTTCAAGCTGGTGCGCGGCGTCGATGGACCGTGGATCGGCCTGCGCAACTATGAGCTGATCCTTTCCCAGTCGCTGTTCTGGGAATCGGTGCTGCACAATATCCAGCTGCTGCTGGCGATCCCCGCCATGGTGGTCATCTCGCTGCTCATTTCCATCCTGCTGTTCGAGCGCATCGCCGGCTGGCGGCTTTATCGCGTCATCGTCTTCGTCCCCTTCGTGCTCGCCATTCCGATCATTGCCGTGGTGATGAAACGCATGTTCCAGTTCTCGGGGCCGGTGAACGAGGTGCTGCGCTGGGCGAGCCTCGATTTCCTGGCTCTCGACTGGATCGGCTCTTCCGATGTGGCGCTGTGGACGGTGATGATCCTCATCGTCTGGCGCGAATCGGCGCTCGGCATCATCCTGTTCCTCGCCCGCCTCCTCAGCCTCGATGAAGCGGTGCTCGAGGCGGGCAGGCTCGACGGCGCCAATTGGTGGCAGCGTGTATGGCACATCATCCTGCCGCAGATGCGTGGCGTCATCGAATTCTATGTGGTGGTGAGCGTCATCACCATGCTGGCCTCGGTCTTCGCCTATGTCTATGTCATGGGCGGCGGCCGCGGCGGTCCCGGCACCGCCACCATGGTGGTCGAGTTCTACATCTTCAACGCCTTGATCCGCACCAGCCTGCCGGGCATCGCCTCGGCCGCCTCGGTGCTGCTGTTCCTGGTGTCAGTCCTGCTCATCTTCCCGATGTTCCGCGCCCGCCGCCGCGCCCGCGAAGAGGAGGCTTAGAAATGGTCCCGGCCGCACACTCCACTCACAGGCGCCGGTTCGCCTTCACCGCCGGCGATGCCGTCAAGCAGGGCGTGCTCATCGTCGCTTCCTTCATCGCTTTGGTGCCGACGCTTTACATGATCGCCACCGCGCTCAAGAGCGATGCGGAATATGCCGTCGACAAGCTGGGCCTGCCGGATGCGCCGGTATTGGAGAATTTCCGTGCCGTGCTCATCGACAGCCCCTTCGCTCTGTGGATGCTGAACAGCTTCATCCTCGTGGCCGGCTCGGTGCTCGTCAGCATCGTGGTGTCCTGCCTCGCCGCCTATGCCATAGCACGCATGGAATTCCGCGGCCGCGACACGCTGCTGGCGCTCTCGACCTCGCTGATGGCGGTGCCGCCCATCGTGATGATCGTGCCCCTCTTCGTGCTCTATACCCAGCTCGATCTGATCAGCACCTATCAGGGCGCCATCATCATCTATGCCGGCCTGATCACGCCCTTTTCGGTCTATCTGCTCACCACCTTCTTCCGCACCGTGCCCAATGAACTGTTCGAGGCGGCGCGCATCGACGGCGCCGGCGATTTCCTGATCCTGTGGCAGATCGTCCTGCCGCTGTCGCTGCCCGCCCTCCTCACCTTGGTGGTGGTGAATTCCCTCTATGTCTGGAACGACCTTCTCATCGCCATCATCTTCCTCCAGGAAGACGCGAAGCGCACCTTGATGGCGGGCATCAGCGTCTTCCAGGGCCGCTATAACAACCAGGTGCCGCTCACCATGGCCGGCATGGTGATCGCCAGCGCGCCGATGTTCATTCTTTACATTGCCTTCCAGAAGCATTTCATTCGCGGCCTGATGGCAGGGGCCATCAAGTGATCGGAACCACCGGCCATGAGCCTTTCGTCGGCGCTTACCTTGTCCAGCCGAAACTTGCGCGTGACCGTCAATCCGCGCGTCGGCGGCACCATCACCTCCATCATCCACCGCGACAGCGGGCTTTCGGTGCTGGGCAATGTGCCCTGGCCGGTCATCGACGCGCCGATCGACAGCGGTGCGGCACGTGACGAGCCCGAATGGCTCACCCGCTATACGGGTGGCTGGCCCCTGCTCTTTCCCAATGGCGGCGATGCCTGCCAGGTCGATGGCGTGTTTCATGGCTTCCATGGCGAGGCGTCGATCTCGCTTTGGGAATCGTCCCTCACCGCCGCCACGCTCATCCTGACCCGGCGCTTCGCCACGGTGCCGGTCGAGATGCGCCGCGAGATCGCGCTCGACGGCGACATGCTGGTCGTGCGCGAGCATCTACACATGCGGGGCGACGATCCGATCGAGGTCATGTGGGGTCATCATCCGACATTGGGATCGGACCTTCTGGCCGGTCCCATCGAGATCACGACCGGCGCGCGTCATGTGACGGTCGATGCGACCTATGACCCTCCGGCCAATCCGTTGCGCCCTGGCGCCAACGGCACCTGGCCGATGATCGCCGGCAAGGACGGGACGGTCGACCTCAGCCGGCCTTCGGGTCCGCTCGCAAGCCTCGTTTACCTGCATGATTTCGATCGCGCCTGGATCGCCGTGCGGCGCCACGACGATGCGATCGGTGTCGCTTTGTCCTGGGACAAGCATCGCTTTCCCTGCGCCTGGCTGTGGTGCGAGCTTGAAGGCAATCCCGATCCGCCGTGGAACAGCCGCACCCGGCTCATCGGCATCGAGCCCAATACGACCTGGCCGGCCGCGGGCATGGAGAAGGCGAAGGCATCAGGCGGCACGCTGCTGCGCCTCGCCAAGGGCGATGAGCTTGACGCCACGTTGCTGCTCCATGTCTTCCGGCCCGACGGCCCGGTGCACAGCCTTGATCCCGCCGGACGCGCCAGGATCCGCTGAAGACCATCACGGCAATTTGCGTGGCGGGACATCTGATCGTCGCCACGGCGGCGACGGCACGCTGAACAGCGCAGCCGCAGCGCTCGTCGAGACCCGCCTGCCCTTCGGCATGCTGCCCATGGGCACGGCGAATGATTTCGCCCGCACCATCGGTGTCCCGCGAGATCGTCAGCGAAACACCGGCGGCATTCCGCATCGACTGCAAGGCTGTTAAGATGTTTGCCGCACGCAATGAGTCGCACGCGCCCCGCAGGATCGCCGGGGAATTCACGATTGTGTCAGCGCGTATGATTGCTGACCAGAAAATTGATCCAAAACATAAGCTTAGTCTGAGACGCCAAGGAATGATTAACCTTCATTGCAGGTCTGCGCCGGTATCCTTATTTTAATCATATTCACCGCTAATTAGAGGAGGGAGAGTGGAGAGGATCTGGCTCATGCTGAAACGGTGGAAAGTCGAGGCGCTTCTCGCAGCCGTCCTGCTGCCGCTTTTCGCCGCCGGCACATTATATATGAGCGGACAGACGACCTTCGCCTCCAAGCTCTGGACGGATGCAAAATCGCGCAACATCCCGCGTGAGCTTTTCGACCTGGCGCTCGGCGTCTTCGGATCGGGCTCCGATGTTCTCGACAAAGCGCGCAACCAGCCCGAGGTCCTGTCGAGCGTCGAGGATTACATCAAGCTGCGGGTGAGCGCGACGCGGATCGCGACCGGCCGCGACAAGCTCGGCGAATGGAAAGACACCATCGCCGACATCGAGAAGAAATATGGCGTGCCGGCGCGGACGCTGGTCGCCATCTGGGGCATCGAGTCCAATTTCGGCAGGACGATGGGCGACTACAATGTGCCGCATTCGCTCGCGACCTTGTCGGAAGGCGGCTACCGCACCGACTATTTCCGCGAAGAGCTGCTGGCGGCGCTCGAAATCCTGCGCGACGGCCATATTGAAAAATCAAAGATGGTGGGATCCTGGGCGGGCGCCATGGGCCAGACCCAGTTCATGCCGTCGAGCTACAAGGCCTATGCGGTCGACTATGATGGCGACGGCAAGAAGGACATCTGGAATTCGGTGCCGGACTCTCTCGCCTCGACCGCCAATTACCTCAAGCGGAAAGGCTGGCAGCGCGGTTCGGACTGGGGCTATGAGGTCAAGATCCCGGCCGGGTTCGATTTCGGCAAGGCCTGGAAGAAGGACGGCGTGACGCTCGGCGATTGGGCGAAGATGGGCATTGCCCGCATCGACGGCAAGCCGTTTCCGCAACCCGGCGAGACGGCGCGCTTCTATCTGCCTTCGGGCGGTGAAGGGCCGGTCTTCCTGGTGCTCAAGAATTTCGACGTGATCAAGCGCTACAACAATGCCGATTCCTACGCGCTCGCCGTCGCTCATCTCGGCGACCGCATCACCGGCGCCACCGAATTCGTCGCCGCCTGGCCGGCCGACATGAAGCCGTTGTCGCGCGCCGAACGCCAGGAGCTGACCTCGCTCATCGTCGCCCAGGGCTTCAAGGTCGGCAAGGCCAGTGGCCATATGAGCCAGAACATGCGGCTCGCCATCATCAAATTCCAGAAGAAGGAAGGCCTCCTGCCCGACGGCCATCCCTCGCCCGCTCTGCTGCAGCGCCTGCGCAGCGTGAGCTCGCTCGCCTCCGGGCAGAAGACGTAAAGTCGCTCGCAAGACGCTTGTCCGGAAATACGGAACCCCGTACAGTATTTCAAACATGACGGACCGGGCGCCGGCACATCCATGCGGGTGGCCCCATCACCAGTGACCGGGAATCAGGATGGCTCCTTCGGATAAGCGTGGCTTGAAGCCCTTGCGCGAGGTCGACGCCGAGGACGAGGCCACCGGCTCGCGCAGTGTCAGACGGGCCCTCGATATCCTGGAGCTGATGCTGAAGCACAATCAACCGGTGACCGTGGCGCAGATCATCGCCGAGCTGGCGATCCCCAAATCGACCGCCTATGAGCTGGTCCGCACCTTGTCGGACGGCGACTATCTGGAACCCGCCGGCAAGGGTTCCGGCCTGTTTCTCGGCCGCCGCCTGTTCGAGCTCGGCATGGCCTATAGGAGCCATGTCGATCTCCTGCGCGACGGCAGCCGCATCGCCGAGGAGTTGCGCGACGCCACCGGCGAGACCGTGCAGCTCTCGGTGCTCGAGAACGATCTCATGATGGTGCTGTTCAAGGAGGAAGGCATCCGCCCCTTGCGCATCATCAGCCATATCGGTTCGCGCGTGCCGGTCAACTGGGCCGCCGCCGGGCGGCTATTGGTCTCGGACATGGACGACAAGGCGCTGGCGGCGCTGCTCTCCGCCACCATCCGCCAGTCGCCGACCGGGCGCGCCATGCTCGACGTCAGGAAGCTCATCGCCCAGATCCGCAAATTCCGCCGCCAAGGCTATGCGACCGAGCTCAACGAAACCAACGAGCATGCCGGCTGCGTCGCAGCCCCTGTGATCGATGCCCGGGGACGCTGCATCGCCGCCTTGAGCATCGTGGCGCCCGAGCAGCGCCTCGCCAGGCCCAACCGCGACCGGCTCATCGAAGCCGTGATGGCGGCGGCCGAGAAGCTGTCGCGCCGCCTCGGCTGATCCTCGATTCTCCCTCCGCCGCGCGAAGCGCGGTGGAGGGAGATTTCGCGCTGGCGCTATTGACGGCAGGTCCGGGAGCCCTATTGTGGCGTCTCCATTCCTGAACAACATTCCGATATTGCGGACATCATGAAAATCGAAGCCGTCGATTTCTTCTATCTGTCCATGCCCGAGGTCACCGATGCCGGCGACGGCAGCCAGGACGCGCTGGTGGTGCGCGTCGCGGCCGGCGGTCTTGTCGGCTGGGGCGAGTGCGAGGCCTCGCCCTTGGTGTCGATCGCCGCCTTCGTGACGCCCATGTCGCATGGCGCCTGCAAGCCGGTCAGCGCTGTCGTTCTCGGCGAGACCCTCGAAGGCCCGGCCGATATCGCCCGCCTCGCCGCCAGGGTGGAGCTCGAATGCATGGACCTTCTGCAGGCGGCCCATACTTTCTCCGGCATCGAGATGGCGCTGTGGGACCTTCTCGGGCGCAGGTTCGACACGCCCGTCTACCAGCTCCTCGGCTACAAGCAGGCTTATCCCAAATTGCCCTATGCCTCGCAGCTTTTCGGCGATACGCCGGAGGAGACGCGGGCCGGCTGCAGGGCGGCGCGCGACAAGGGCTTTCGCGCCGTCAAATGCGGCTGGGGTCCGTTCGGGCGCGGATCGCTCGCCGATGATCGCGATCATTTGCAGGCGGCGCGCGAGGGGCTCGGCAAGGAGGGCACCTTGCTCATCGATGCCGGCCAGATCTTCATCGAGAATGTCGACGCCGCCGCGGCGCGCCTGCCCATGCTGGCCGAAGCGGGCGCCGTCTGGCTGGAAGAGCCGTTTCTCGGCGGCGCCTATGAAGCCTATGCGGCGCTGGGCCGGCAGGGCGGCAGCGTGCGCATCGCCGGCGGCGAGGCCTCGCATAATTTCCACATGGCGCGCCAGCTCATCGACTATGGCAAGGTCTCCTATATCCAGATCGATTGCGGCCGCATCGGCGGCATAGCGCCGGCCAAGCGCGTCGCCGACTATGCGGCTCGGCATGGCGTGACCTATGTCAATCACACCTTCACCTCGCATCTGGCGCTGTCGGCGTCGCTGCAGCCCTATGCCGGCCTCAAGGACCATGTGATCTGCGAATATCCCTTCACGCCCAAATCGGTGGCCTGGGACATGACCGCGAACCACATCCTTCCCGATGCCAATGGCGAGGTGACGCTGCCACAGGCTCCCGGCCTCGGCATCACGGTGAGCGAGGCCGGCATGGCTAAATATCTCGTCGATGTCGAGATCTCGGCCAAGGGCAAATTGCTCTACCGCACATCTAGGCCTTGACCGGTGCCTCGCTTCGGGCACCGACGGCAGGATTGATGGAGGCGACGGCATGACAATGACCGACTGGCAGATCGGCTCACCGACCCATGACCGGCTGGGAGAGAGCATCCTGTGGCATGCGCAGGAAGAGGCGCTCTATTGGATCGATTTCTACGGTCCCCTGATCCATCGGCTCAAGCAGGGCGCGCTGACGACCTGGCAGATCGGCGTCGGCAAGATGATCGGATCGCTCGTCTTCGTCGACGATGGCCGTCTTCTCCTGGCCGTCGACCGCAGCCTCCATCTCTTCGACCCGGCCACGCGCGAAACCGTGTTGTTCGCCGATGCGAGCCCCGGCCCGGACAAGGTCGCCTATAATGACGGCAAGATCGACCGCGCCGGGCGCTATTGGCTCGGCACCTATGAGATGAGCGAGACCGAACCGCTTGCGGCCTTCTACCGCGTCTCGGCCGGCGGCGTCCTGACCATGGCCGATGATGGCTTCGTCGTCTGCAATGGTCCGGCTTTCTCGCCCGACAACCGCACTCTCTATTTCAGCGACAGTGTCGGGCGGCGCATTCTCGCCTATGACCTTGATGCCGGCGGCAACCTCTCGCGGCGCCGGACCTTCGCGCAATTCCCGGCCGATGGCGGACTGCCCGACGGGCTTGCGGTCGACAGCGGCGGCGATCTGTGGTGCGCGCTCTACGGTGCCGGCAGGATCGTACGCATCGATCCGGCGGGCGAGGTGAAACTGTCCTTGCCGGCGCCCGAGCCCAATGTGACCAGCCTGTGCTTCGGCGGCGCCGATCTGAAGACCCTCTTCGTCACGACCGGCTGGAGGAATGGCACGACGGCACAGACCCGGGAGAAGGACACGGGCGGATGCATGTTCATGCGGCCGGTCGATCGTGCCGGCCTGCCGGAGCCCGTCCTCGCTCTGAGTGCTGCGCGTTGAAGCCGGATTGCTTCTTCAGCGCGCGCTCGGCGCTCCTGCGAAAAAGTCGCTAAAATTGCATCTATTCCATTAACTCTCCCGTGGTTCTGCAGCGCTTCGCGCTTGCCTCGCAAACCGCTTGGATTTAGCTTCATCAGGCGTTGCTTAGGTAGGACCATGACAACAACGGCGGTGGTTCATTTTGCCGGGGCGCTTCTCGGTATTGCGTTGATTTCTCGATTGCCGGTCTGGTTTCTGCAGGCCTGGCGGGAGAAGAGTCTGTTGCGGCTCTTCGCGGCTCATCTCTTCACCTATGTCATTGTCGCCGTCATTTCGGCCTTTGCTCAGGCACGGGGCATCGACCCGCAATGGAGGACGGCGTTCGTCGATCTTGCGCTGCCGGCGCTCCTTGTTTTCCTGATCGACACGGTCCTGATGCTGAAGCGCGACAGCGGCACGGAAGGCCTGGAGGCGCATTGGTTCCTGCATTCGGCCGGCAAGCAGAGTGGCCCGGTGCCCGCCGATGCTGTCACCGCGGCGCTTGCCGATGGATCGCTGAAGGCGTCGGACTGGGTCTGGCGCGCCGGCTTCGCGGAATGGGCGCAGATCAGCTCCGTCGATCTTACCGGCAAGGACGGCACGCCGCAGGCCGCAGCGGCCGATCCGCAGGCAAGCGGAAATTATCTTCACCGCCACTGGCAGGGAGCGCTCTCGCTTCCCCGGAGCTATTGGGCCGGCGGCCTGTCGATCGCGGCCTTGTTCATCCTGCCCTATCTGCTGCTGATGCGGCTGACGCTGACCGATCATCCGCGCCTGATCGGCGCGGCAGTGACCGGCCTGTGGCTGACGCTGCTTGCCGCCATGCTATGGCTGAGCGTCGGCATATTCCGCTCCGCCGATCACCATGCGCGCACTCACCCCGCGCGCCATTGGGGCAGCGCCGCCAAGCTTTCGATCGTCCTTGGCTGCCTCGCGGTGCTCTCCATCTTCGCGCGCCTCGGAGTTCCCCAGATCCGCGACTTCGCCGACGCGATGTCGGGGTCACGCCAGACGCTCTATGCGCTGCAGCTGCGCCGCGACGATACGGAGCTGGCGCTCAGCGGCCCGATGGAAAGCGGATTGTCGGAAGCCGTGGCGCGCAGCCTGATGGACCATCCACGCCTCGCGACCCTGGCGCTCGACAGCACGGGCGGCGACCTCAACGAGGCCGACAAGCTCAAGGCCATCGTCCTCGGCCGTGGGCTGAACACCTACGTTCCGGCCACCTGCACAGGCGCCTGCGTGACGGTCTTCGCCGCCGGCAGGACGCGCTGGCTCTCCCGCGGCGCGTTCCTCGCTCTGCACAGGCCCGCCATCGCCGACGCCACGCCGGCCGATCTCGCCGCCGCGGCGGCGAAGACGAAGGCGTTCCTGGAGAGCCGCGGCATCACCGCCCAGTTCGTCGACAAGGGCCTCGCGGCGACGCAAGAAGCCGCATTCCGCCCGAGCCATGCCGAATTGTTCGAGGCCCGCCTGGCCACATCCTATGCGACCGACGCCGAGGTGGCGAAAGGCGGCATCCCGGTCCGGGAGATCCGGGACGCCGAGGCTGCGGTGGACAGGACCGCGCTCTACCAGGTGATCAGGGACAAGCATCCGAAAGCCCATGCCGAGCTTCTGGCCATCGTCCGTGACCGCATCCTCAAGAACGAGTCGCCGGCTCGGATGCGCCGGCGCGTTTCCGCGGCCATCGCGCCGATCGTGAATGACAGCATCTCCTCGGCCGCGGAGCCCGCTTTGCTCGCCTTCTACCAGATGGCGACCGACGAGGCGGAGGCCTTCGCCAGGGTCGACGCCAGGAGCTGCGAGGCCTTCCTGAAAGGCGACACCGGCGGTTTCGATGCCGCTCTGCTTCCGCTCGCGCTGCAGGAGCGTGAGTTCCAGGCGACGGCAGACTTGATCCGGTCGGCCGGCAGCTATGCCGGCAGGCCGATCGAGCAGAGCGAGGTGATGGGCCCGCTGGCCCAGGTGGTCGCGGCCGCGCAGACGAAGGGCTTCACCCAGGCCGACTTCCAGCAGGCCATCCAGTTCAAGCTCGATCCGGCCCGCAACTGCCAGGGCACGATCCTGCTGTTCAGGTCGCTGTTCGTCATGAACGCGCCCGATCGCACTGCCTTGCTGCGCTACATGGCGCAGCAAGCCACGACGCTCTGAACCCGTCCGAGCCATGCAGAAGCGCTGAAACGCGACGGCAACAGGCTCCGGCCTTGTAAAATTCCGTTCCGGCACCATATAGGGGTTCGTCGAGTTTCCGCCCGCTAGCCTTGTCGGGCGAAATTACCCCTGAGGCAAGGCCTAGGCGGGCGCGGCAGCGCGCTCGCATAAGTCAATCACGCAATTGGCGTTTGAGCTGCACGGGCATGGTCGCCCCTGTCGGCAGAGCAGACCGCGGATGTACCGGCTGTCCTGCCGACGGATACCGGAAAAATGATCCGCATCGCAAGGAGCAGGCAGATGGCGAAGCAAAGCGCAGGCGAATCGAGGGCCGAAGCCACTCACATGGCGGCGATGCGCATCATCGATGCGGAAGCGCAGCAGCGCCGCCTGAAGACGAACCGCCTGAGAGAGCTTCGTCTGGCGCAGGAAGCGCTGATGCAGGATCCTCCGGTGAAGTCATCGCCCGCCAAGCGTAAAGCGAAAGGGTGACGGCACCGATGGCCTATCCCCCCAACTACAACCAGAATCGCAGGGACCGGGAACGCGCCAAGAACCAGAAGGCGCAGGAGAAGCAGGCCCGCCGGGAAGAGAAGAGCCGCGAGCGTAAGGCAGGCCATGGCGAGGACAAGGCTTCCGATCAAACCCCCGGCACGGAGCAGAAATAATGGGCAAGAAACGGCAACGCGTCGAGACCGGCTTTGTGCTGTTCGATATCGTCTACGAGGACGGCACGCGCAGCTCGCATCGCAAGATACCGGCATCGGAGATCGGCGGACTTGATGGCGACAGCAACGTCAGATCATTGCTCGAGGAGCAGGACCGCCGCATCGCCGAGAAGTCGGGCGCCAGGCGCGGCCCGATCAAGACTATCAATCGCTCCCCAGGCCAGTAGGCCGGTCAGGGCTTGAGCACCGTCTCGGCGAGCCTCACCCAATAGCTGACACCGACCGGAATGGCTTCGTCATTGAAGTCATATTCGGGATTATGCACATAGGCCGTGTCGCCATTGCCGAGAAAGATCATCGTGCCGGGCCGTTTTTCCAGCATGAAGGCGAAATCCTCCGCTCCCATGATCGGCTTGGCATCGGTCTCGATGCAATGGGCGCCCATGACCTCGCGCGCCGCGGCGATGGCGAGGCCGGTCTCCTTCTCGGTATTCACGGTCACCGGATATTTGCGGACATAGGAGAGGCTCGCCTCGCCGCCCAGCGCGCGGGCGACATTCTCCACCGTCTCGCGGATGCGGATCTCCGCACTCTCGCGCAATTCCCTGGACAGCGTGCGCACCGTGCCGCCAAGCTCGGCCGCGGGCGGGATCACATTCATCGCGTCGCCGGCATGGAACTTGGTGATCGAGACCACCAGCGACTCGATGGGATCGGTATTGCGCGCGACGATGCCTTGCAGCGCCGAGATGATCTGGGCGCCGATGAAGATGGGATCGATCGTCTGATGCGGCATGGCGGCATGGCCGCCGCGCCCCTTGATGGCGATGGTGATCTCGTCATAGGCGGCAAGGAAGGCGCCGGTGCGGATCGCGAACCGGCCGACCGGCAGGCCGGGCTCGTTATGGAGGCCGAAGACCTGGCTGATGGCAAAACGCTCCATCATCCCGTCGGCCACCATTTCGAGGCCGCCGCCTCCGCCCTCTTCGGCCGGCTGGAAGATGACGGCGACCGCACCTTTGAAATTGCGGGTCTCGGCGAGGTGGCGCGCGGCGCCGAGCAGCATCGCGGTATGGCCGTCATGGCCGCAGGCATGCATGCGGCCCGGAATCTGCGACGCATAGGCGAGGCCGGTCGCCTCGACGATCGGCAGCGCATCCATGTCGGCGCGCATGCCGATGACCGGGCCTTCGCCATGCCGGCCGCGGATGAGGCCGACAATGCCGGTGCGGCCGATGCCGGTCGCGACCTCGTCGCAGCCGAATTCCTTAAGCTTGCCGGCGACGAATTTCGCCGTTTCATGGACGTCGAACAGAAGCTCAGGCCGCATATGCAGGGCCTGCCGCCAGGCGGCGATTTCGGGCTGCATGCGGGATGCGGCATTGAGAAGGGGCATGAGATCGTCCTGTGGTGGGAAGCAAAACGGGAAGGTTGTAGTCTAGCCCCCTTCCCGCCGGCGATCTACCAGGACACCTTGAATTCCAGGCTGCCCTTATAGGCATCGCTGTCGCGCTCGAGCGAAGTCGTATAGCCGCCGAGGAGGCCGAGCGAATGCGCCGACCCCGCATCGGATTGCAGGATGGAGACGCGCCCGATAAAGCCGAGGCGCGTATCCTCGCCGTCGAGCTCGCCGCTGGCCGAGGCCCCCGAGACCGGATCGACGGAGGCGACCGTCGAGTCGCCGTCGAATTCATGCTCGATCTTCACCGTGCCCGAGAGCAGCCAGGCATCGAAATAGGAATCGGCGATCGGGCTCGTATAGTCGCCGCGCAGGCCGGCATAGCCCAGCGTGCTTTCGACCGGGTCGAACTCGCGATCGGCGCCGTCCGAGCCCCGATAGTCGTCGATATCGACGACATTCCAGATCAGGCCGGCATGTGGGGTGATCTGGAACCGCTCCGATGTCCGCAATGATTTGCCGGCCTCGATGGACGCACCATAGGACCAGCCATCGGTGTCGCCTTCAGCCCCCTCGTCCGCACCATCCGCGTCCTCGACGTCGAGGTCATAAAGGGTCACCTGCAGCATCGCATCGACATAATAGCCGTCTTCGTCGTCCCAGTCGGCGGCAAGGCCGCCGCCATAGCCGAAGAAGTCGACCTTGGCGCCATCGGCATGGCGCAGCGCATCGATGCTGGTGAGATCGCCGCTCTGGATATGGGCGAACGGGCCGAAGCTCAGGCGGCTGTCACCATCTTCGAAGCCCATGCCCTCATAGCCGGCCTGGATCAGCCAGTGATTGAGCTTGTAGCCGTCATCGCCATCATCGGCGGCGCGCCGGGCATGGCCGCCTTCGACGCGCGTCCACATGAAATTGTCGCGGCAGGGTTCGCCGCGCCTTTCGGCATCGCTCGGGCACCCGCAGCCATTACGGTACGCTTCTGTGTCGTTGCGATCGTTCGGGAAGCCACCGCCTGAATCGCAATGCGACGCCTGAGCCCTTGGCATGCCGAGGGGAGACGGCAGCATGGGATGCCAGAGCGTGGGGGTGAAGAAATTGACCAGATACCAGTCGCCCCCGGTTGCGCCCCAGAACAGATCATAGGTCCAGGCGCCGGCCCGCACTGGTCCTGCAAGCGCGAAAGCATCATCGACCGAGGCCCCGCTATTGAGGACTTCGACGACGAGAATGCCCTCGCCTTCGTCAGCGACGCCGTTGTTGTTGAGATCGGTCGAACCGCCGGCGCCGCCGGCATTGGCGATCGACAGCAGCGTCGGCCCGGCGCCGAGCTCGGTGCTGTCGACGACCAGCACATCGGATATGGAATTGGCAGCCCCGCCTTCATTGAGCACCGTGTCGAGCCGGAGAGCGCCGCCTGTCCGGAACACGCCGCCGCCATCGCTGCCCGCATCGTCTCCGCCGGAAATGACCAGCACGTCGCCGGCGACCGGCCCCGTGCCGCCGGTCTCGCCATCCTGCAAGGTGATGACGCCCGAATTGATGAACAGCGGCAGGTTGAGGAGCTGCGCCTGCTCGACCCCGGAAAGCCCGATGTCATAGGCGCCGGCGCTCACGCCCGTCGGCGTATATTGATCGGTCGAATCGATGCTGCCGGGATCGGTGACGGTGAGGAGCCGCAAGATCCCGTCATTGCCGAAGCTGGTGGCGGCATTGCCGCCGAAGTCGGATATCGCGACGCGTTCGGTGTCGCGCACACCATCGCCGTCCGTATCGGCGAAATGACGTGTATCGAAGGTGGCGGTATTCGTGAAGGCGACCTCGCCCGTTCCGAGCTCGACAAAGCCGGTCACGAGATTGTTGTTCTCTATGGACAGGCCGCCGCCCGCTTCGGAATAAGTCGTGCCCGGAAAGGGCTGGACCGGATTGGGGACGCGGGTGAACCGCTCTGCCGCGGCAATGGCACGGTCCGACAGGGCGCCGATTGCGCCATTGTTCGTCAGGCTCGACGGCGCAAGCACGCCACCACCAATGATGACGCCGGCTGCGGCGACACCGGTCTTGGCGCTCACGCCGGTCGCGGCAACCTGCCAGCCGCCGGTGATGATTGCGCCTTGAGCGATCACAAGATCGACGGACCCGGCATTGGCGCCGGAGGCGATCGCGACGACGCCGGAGCTGAACTGGCCCGTGGCGCTCACCCTGCCGGCCGTCGCCGTGACATTGCCGAGCGTGCTGTTGGCGACAAGGCCGGGCGAATCATCGCCGGTGGTGATCAGGCTGGCGAGGCTCGAATCCACTTCGATGCGGGCGGCGCCGAAAGCGCTGACCGAGGCGGCCGGCGACAGCGTGCCCTGCGTCTGCACAGTAGAGTTGTTGTTGACGGTGAGGCGGGCCACGGCATTGACGTCCCCGCTCAGATTGGTCAGCGATATGCCGACGCTATAGGTCCCCACAGGCACGCCGAAGCCGAGCGCGAGCTCACCGGTCGCATCGGTGGTGATATTGCCGCCACTGATGATCTCGCTCAGCAAGCCGGCATTGCGGGTGGTGATGCCGGCGGATGCGATGCCATGAGTGGTGATGGTCGCCTGGGAGTGGACGATCGTGTTGCCGTTGCCACTGCCATTGGCCAGGAAATCGCCGCCGATGCTCGAGCGCGCGATGATGCCGTCGCCCATGAGGTTGTTGGTGACGATGGTCGTGCCGGCAGAGGCATAGACTTCCGCCGAACCCGCCAGAGCAGGGTCGGCACCGGGTTCGGCCGCGATGACCCTTATGCCGTCGCGGTCGTCATTGAGGCCATCGACTGTGATACTGACCGTGCCCACCGTTTCGATGCAGCCATTGCCGTTGTTCGCCGCATAGGGTCCGGCTCCACCAGGTGCGGGAACGATATGGATGCCATCGCCGCCCGTCGACGCGTCGGTGTGATTGCTGTGGATCACCGTGCCGTCGGGAACGACCACGCCGGTGCTTGATAACGTGACGTAAGATTGGCCGCTGGGCAGTGGCTGCGCCGGAAAGACGGCGAGATTGGTGGTGCAGGCCGCCTCGGCGCTTTCCGTTGTCAGGCCGAAACCTGACGCAATGGCAAGCGCAAACAGAGCCGTCGAACTGAAATAGCCCCAACGCCGATCAATCCGTACCACGTGCCGCCCCCTTGCCGTGAACCGAAGAATGAATCGGCAGAAATCATATCACACCTGCGGCGGCGCACAATCCCAACTGTTGTAAAATTACAGCATCAGGGTGATCGCCGATACAGCCGAGAGATGGTGAGAATTGAATGCAGTCTGCCCGCGCAGGTCGGGCCGGAGACAACGGCAGGATGCGGAGCGCGCTGCCGGTGACCCGCGCAGCGCGCTTGTTGCGGCCGTCATCCACCGATCAGCTGCGCCGCCTTCTCGGCGATCATCACCACCGGCGCATGGGTGTTGCCGGAGACGATCGTCGGCATGATCGAGGCATCGGCGATCCGCAAGGCGCCGATGCCATGCACCTTGAGGCTGGGATCGACCACGCTCTGCCGGTCGGTGCCCATCCTGGCGGTGCCGACGGGATGGAAGATGGTGGTGGCGATATCGCCCGCCGCCCGCGCCAGCGCCTCTTGCGTCGTGATATCGGCACCAGGCTTGAACTCTTCCGGCCGGTAGCGCCTGAGCCGCTCGGTCTGCATCAGCCGCCGCGCGATGGTGATCGAGGCCGCCGCCACCTCGCGGTCGCCTTCGGTCGAGAGGTAGTTGGGCGCGATCACAGGATGCGCCGAAGGATCGGCGGAGGCGATACGCACATGCCCGCGCGATTCGGGCCTGAGATTGCACACCGACACCGTGATCGCCGGGAAGCTGTGCAACGGCTCGCCGAAGCGCTCGAGCGACAGAGGCTGGACATGGAACTCGATATTGGGCGTGGCGAAGCGTTCGTCCGAGCGCATGAAGATGCCGAGCTGGCTCGGCGCCATCGCCATCGGCCCCGTTCGCCTGAACGCATATTCGAGCGCGATCAGCGCCTTGCCGGAGAGTTTCGCCTGCCGCTCATTGAGCGTGGCGGCGCCCTGGATCCTGAACGCGGTGCGGATCTGCAGATGATCCTGCAGGTTTTCCCCCACGCCCGGCAGCTCATGCCGGACCTCGATGCCATGCTGCCTCAGGAGCGGTGCGGGGCCTATGCCCGACAACTGCAGCAGCTGCGGCGTGCCGATGGCGCCCGCCGCCAGGATGAGCTCGCCTGAGACCGCAAGCTCCGTCGGCTCATTCTTCACCGTGAGCTCGAGCCCCGTGGCGCGCTTGCCGTCGAGGATGATGCGCCTCGCCTCGGCATGGCTGAGGATGGTGAGGTTGCGGCGATGGCGCACCGGCTTGAGAAAGGCGCGCACCGAGTTGAAGCGCAGGCCCGCTTTCTGGTTCACCTCGAAATAGGACGAGCCGAAATTGTCGCCGCCATTGAAGTCGTCGATCCGCGGCACGCCCAGCTCCTCGGCGGCCTCGCGCACCGCATCGAGGATCGGCCAGGACAGTCTCTGCCGCTCGACCAGGAGCTCGCCATCCTGCCCGTGGAACGGCCCATCGAGGCTGTGATGGCGTTCCGACTTGCGGAACAGCGGCAGCACCTCGTCCCAGCCCCAGCCCGGATTGCCCAGCTGCTGCCAGTGATCGTAGTCGGCCGCCTGCCCGCGCATATAGATCATGCCGTTGATCGACGAGCAGCCGCCCATGACCTTGCCGCGCGGATAGGCCAGCGCGCGGCCATTGAGCCCGGCCTCGGCGACGGTGCTGTAGCCCCAGTCGGTGCGCGGATTGCCCATGCAATAGAGATAGCCGATCGGGATATGGATCCAGTGGTAGTTGTCCGATCCGCCGGCCTCGAGGAGGAGCACGCGGTTGGACGCCTTGGCGCTCAGCCGGTTGGCCAGCACGCAGCCGGCCGAGCCCGCGCCGACGACCACATAGTCGAAAGTCCCAAGATGCCGGCGCTCTCTCACATGATCTCCGATCGATAGGCCTTCCAGCGCTGCGGCAGCATTTCTGCCAGATCGAGATAGAGCTTATAGCGCGCCGCGGCGAGCCCGCCAGCCTCGATGCGCGGAACATAAAGCTTTCTTGGACGCACCATGGCCGTCACACCTGCCTCCAGGCTTTCAAACAGCCCACCCGCCACGCCGGCCGAGATCGCCGCACCGAGCGCTCCCGTCTCCTCGCATTCGGCCACCGTGACCGGAACGCCGATGCCATCGGCGAACATCTGGCACCAGACGTCGCTGCGCGCCCCGCCGCCGGACAGCGTCGCCTGGTCGAACCGGCCGCCTGCCGCGCGTAGGCGGTCGATATGCCGGCGGTGCTCGAAGACGACGCCTTCATAAAGCGCATGCAGCATGTGAGCCTTGCCGTGCCATCCGGTCAGACCGAGAAAGGCGCCGCGCGCATCGGGCGTCGTCGCCGACCCGTACAGGAAGGGATGGAACAGCGGCAGGTCGCGCTGGGCCATGACCGACGACACCATCTCGTTGCAGCGCGTGAAGGCCTCGGCGTCATGGCTCCCCATGATCTCGCGGGCGAACCATTCGAGATTGACCGCCGATGTCGCGCTCGATTCGACCGCGACATAACGGTCGGGCCGCCAGGTCGCGGCGTGAAAAATCCGCTCGTCGATCAACGGCTGCTCGAGAATGATCTGGTTGATCCCCCAGCTTCCGGCCACGATCGCCGCCTGTCCGGGCATGCTGGCGCCGGCGCCGAGGGCGCTTGCAATGATATCGAAGAAGCCGGCGGCGACCGGCGTGCCTTCCACCAACCCGCTGGCGCGCGCCGCTGCGCCGCTGACCTTGCCCGCGATCTCATCGGAGGCGACGGGTTGCGGCAGCAGGGCAGCGGCATCTTCGAGCCCATAGGCCGCCAGCAGCGCCGCATCATAGCGCCGCGCCGGCAGGCGCATCAGGCCGCAGCCGCTCATATCGGAGAAATCCGTTCCGCGCTGTCCCGTCAGCATGAAGGCCAGGACGTCCTTGCACAGGAAAGCGGTTCCGGCATTCCGGTAGATGTCCGGACGATTGCGTTTCACCCAGGCGAGCAAGGTTGCGGTCTGTGCCGGCCATGGTTTTTGCAGGCAGAGCGCATGGGCTTTCAGCCCCGCGCCACTGGCAAGAAGTTCCTCGGCCAGATCGGCGGCGCGGGTGTCGAGGGATTGAATGCCGAGCAGCGGCCGGTTCATCCGGTCGAGCAGATAGAGGCCGTTGCCATGGCCGGAAAGGCCGATCGCGGCAATATCATTCCCTTGCGCCCGCGCATCGGCGAGGCATTGCGCGACGACATCGACCGTGTGGCGCCACAGCTCGGTGATGTCGCGCTCGACATGGCCCGGCCGCGGCTGCTCCGACCGCCCATCGCGCGCCGCCTTGGCCTGGACATGGCCGTGGCGATCGAACAGGACCGCCTTGACCACAGTATTGCCCGCATCGATGCCGAGCAGCAGGTCCTTCATGCACCGGTCTCATAGAGATGCCATGCCGCGGCATCGCTGGCGCCGTCATGGATCATCGCCATAAGCGCCCGGACGACGCGCGCCGGCGCGTCATGCTGATAGATGTTGCGGCCATATACCATGCCATGTGCCCCCTGCTTCATGAGCTCGTGGGAATTGGCGAAGACCTGGCGCAAATCGGCCTTGCCGCCGCCACGCACCAGCACCGGACAGCGCGCCGCTTCGATGACACGGTGGAAGTCCCGCGGATCGCTGGTCGGATCGGCCTTGATGATATCAGCCCCCATCTCGCGGGCAAGCCGCACCAGCGTCACGATCTTGTCGGCATCGCCGTCCACCAGATAGCCGCCGCGCTCGCTGTTCGCCTGCATCACCAGGGGCTCGATCATCAGCGGCATCGCATATGTCTCGCAATCCCGGCGTATCCGCGCAATGTTCTCGACACATTGGCGGAACAGGCCGGGCTCGTCCGGCAGCATGAACAGGTTGACGACCACGCAGGCGGCGTCGAGCTGCACCGCCGGCAGGACAGGGTCCTGCGTATTCTGCAGCACGGCCCACATCTCGCGATGACGCAGCCGGTTATAGGGATTGCCCATATCGACGCGCAGAACCAGCGCCGGCTTGGCCTTGCCGGGAATCTCCCGCAGGAGGTCGGCCTGGCCGAAATTCATCTGAATCGCGTCGGGGCCGGCGGCCGCCAGCATCCCGACCACACGCGCCATGTCCTCAAGCCCGTCCAGGAAGGTCGGCTCGTTGCAAACGCCGTGATCGATCGCCACATCCAGGCATTTACCGGCTCGAAACAGCCGGTTCATGCGCACTTTCTTGCTGTCGTACATCGGATAGTCCTTCCTTGACATTGCGCCGGCGGAGCATCTCCGCCGTAACACCGTGATCCTGGGCCAGGCGCGACAACAACGAGGCCTTCTCGGCGGCGATTCGCGGGTTGTCCCAGGCAAGCGCCGCAGCCATTATGGCGGCGATCTCCTCCAGTGCCGCAAGCGAAAGCTCGCCGGTCATCGCCACGGCCATGCGGCGCAGGACAAGATCGGCAAGCGTCGCCACCTGCTCCTGCGCAATCAGCCATTCGATCTCACCCCGGCTGTAATCGGGCAGCATTGCCAGTCTGTCACCGGATGCTCGCCGGGTGCACAACGCCGCGGCGCGTGTCCCGTAGCGCTCGAGGAGACGGTCAACCCGTTTCAGGCTCAGGCCGCTCTCTGCGGCCATCGCCGCGATCCAACCGGCCTTGCGGCTTTCATCTGCGGGAAAGCCTTTGCCGCCGCCAATGGCGAGCGTCTCGCTCGTGCAGCGGCGCGGCACGCCCAGCCGCGCCAGCACGGCATCGGCGGCTTCGGCGCCAAAGGCGCGGAAGGTCGTCCATTTGCCGCCGATGAGATTGAGGACGGGAAAGCTCGCTCCGGCATTGGCGGACAGCCATTCGCAGCGATGATCGCGCGATATCTCGGCATTCACTTCCGTGGCGCTGGCCGGCAGCGGCCTGACGCCCGCGAAGCGATAAACGATGTCGGTTTCGTCAATCGCGATCGCTGGAAAAATCTCGCGCAGCGAATCGAGAATATAGGCGCTCTCCGCCGCCTCGCAGCGCACATTGTCAGGCGTGTCGATGCGGATATCGGTCGAGCCCGCGAGCACTCGCCCCAGATGACGGAAGACGATGCAGACACGGCCGTCGCGATTGGCATAGTAGACCATCGTGTCGCCCAATGCGCGATAGAGCGCCTCATTGGCGATGACCAGATGCGAGCCCTTGGTGCCACCGATCAGCCGGGAGGGCCGCGCGGCGAGCATATTATTGG
Source organism: Taklimakanibacter lacteus (assembly GCA_003576695.1). Lineage (GTDB taxonomy): Bacteria > Pseudomonadota > Alphaproteobacteria > Rhizobiales > Aestuariivirgaceae > Taklimakanibacter > Taklimakanibacter lacteus. The sequence continues at coordinate 22,523 of QOZQ01000001.1, read as the reverse complement.
TCATGTCGATCCAGGCGCCCGTGGCATTGACGATGATCCTGGGTGCGAGAGTGAATTGCGCGCCTGTCAGGCTGTCCTTCAGGATGACTTCGCCCCCAGCCCCTGCCGCCAGGCCGACATGGTTGAGAGCGAGCACGCCGGGTGCTGCCTCTTCCGCATCGAGAATGAGCTCGATGCCGAGCCGCTCCGGATAGGTGATGCGCGCGTCATGATAGAGGGCGCCGCAGATGGCATCGGATCTGAGCGCCGGCCAGCGCGCTCGAAGCTCGCGTCGGCCGAGGAAGCGATGCTGTGCCATGGCGCGCCCCGAGCCGGCATAGAGGTCATAGAGCGTCAGCCCGAGCCTGATGATGAGCGAGCCACGCGGACCGGGCCGCGCCTTGCCGCCGAAGAAGCGGCGGGCAGCGGAGGCGATGCCGGAGAACCGGTCGGCGATGGGAATGAGCGTCGGCAGCGGCTTGACGTAATGCGGCGCATTGACAAGCAGCGCATCGCGCTCGCGCAGCGACTCGCGGACCAGCCCGAACTCGCCATTCTCCATATAGCGCAAGCCGCCATGGATCATGCGCGACGGCGCCGAGCTGGCGCCGCTCATGAAGTCGCCGCGATCGACCAGCACGACATCCACGCCCTGCAATGCCAGCTCGCGGAAGACGCTGATGCCGTTGATGCCGCCGCCCACGACGAGGACGTCGGGGCGCTGCTTGCGGCGCAGCTTCTCCAGCCTGCGAAGGCGTTCCTGGGTCATGGGGAGCGGACGACAGGGTTCAGGCGGCTGCGGCGACCGGCGCCAGGTGACGCGCGATCGCTTCATCGATGCGCAGAAGTTCATCGGCCCCGAGCTCGACTGCCGCGGCGCCCGCATTCTCGCCGGCCTGGTCGCCATCACGGGCGCCACATAGCGCATAAGTGATGCCGGGCTGCGCGATCGTCCAGGCGATCACCACTTGCGCCAATGTCACGCGCCGGGCTGTCGCGATGGGCTCGATCTCGGCCATGAAGGCGGCGACGCGCTCGAGATTGCCGGCTGCGAAACGCGGATTGGCCTTGCGCTGGTCATCACCCGTGAAGCTCCGCTCCGGCCCGATCTTGCCGGACAGGAGGCCGAGCGCCAGCGAGGAGTAGCTCAGCGTCGCAATGCCATGCTGCCGGCAGATCGGCAGGAGCGTGCTCTCGATCTCGCGGTCGATCATGCTGTAGCGCTCCTGGATGGCATCGACCTGGCCCGCCCCCACATAGGCTTTCAGGTCTTCCGGACTGACATTGCTGACGCCGATGGCGCGGATCTTGCCCTGCTGCTTGAGGTCGAGGAGGCCGGCCATGGTCTCGGCGACCGGCGTCGTCGGATCCTGCCAGTGGGTGATGTAGAGATCGATATAGTCGGTACCGAGCCGGCGCAGGCTCTGCTCGACCTCGTGCTTGATGGACTCCCGCCCGAGATGGCGATGCACGCGCTTGCCATATTCATCGAAGAAGTGATTGCCCTTGTCGGTATGCCAGACAAGGCCGCATTTGGTGGCGATGACGACCTCCTGCCGCCGCCCGGCGATCGCCTTGCCGACGATCTCCTCCGCTTTTCCGAGGCCGTAAGCGGGGGCCGTGTCGATCAGCGTGACGCCCCGGTCGATCGATGCGCGGATCGCGGCGATCGATTTGTCCTCGTCGCTGCCACCCCACATCCAGCCGCCCATGGCCCAGGTGCCGAGCCCGACGGCGCTGGCGGCGACGTCCGATTTGCCCATTGCCCGTGTCGACATGCTGCTTGCCATATGCCTATCCTTTCAAGATATCGATGATGAGACTGCCGGTGGCCTCGTCGGTGGCGAGAACCTTGAGGAAGCCGCCGCGCAGCACGCTGGCGATGGGCTCCGCCTTGCGCGCCCCGGCCGAGATGCCGATCGTCAGCGGCACCGCCTTGAATTCTTCCAGGCTCAATCCGATCACGCAGTCATTGAGGGCATAGTCGCAGAGCCTGCCCTCGCCATTGATGAGATGAGCGACGAGCTCGCCGGCGGCGCCGATGCGCGCCAGCTCGGCCTTCGATTGCGAGCCCTGCGGCAGCAAGCTGCGATAGGTCGATTCCTCGGGCAGGACGGAGCCAATGCCGACCAGCGCGATCGCGGCATCGCGCGCCCGCGCCAGGATTTCGCGCACCGACTGGACCTTGAGCAGCACATCGCGCTCGGCGCGCGAAGCGGCAAAGACCGGGGCGTGAATCTGGAAGGCGCGCCCTTGCAGCTTGCGCGCCAGCTGGGCCGCGTGGTGATTGACGTCGGTGAAGTGCTTGCCCTGCACCCCGCCGGTTGCCGGCACCACCATGACGTCATAGGCGCGCGAAGGTGCAAGTGCGGCGATCACCGCGCCCACGCCCTGCCCGCCGGATACGCAGATCGTGTCGCCATCCTTGAGCTTCGACAGCAGGAAATCGGCCGCCGCGCGACCGGCATTGGCGAGATTGACCCCCTCCTGCTCGGAGGCCGAAGGCGTCACGATCGCCTCGCTGATCCCGCTCATGGCGACAAGGCGCTGCTCGATCTCGAAGAGCGGCTGCACCGGCGATGACACTTTGATCTGCACATAGCCGCGCTCGTGGCCTTCCTTGACCAGTCGGTTGACGGTCGGATGCGAAAGGCCGGTGCGCTTGGCGATTTCCGCCTGGCTCAAACCCTCGACATAATGCATCACCAGCACCCGGTGAATCTTGCGCGCGCGGTCGAAATCGTCGGCCTGGTCGTTACCTGCCATATGACATCCTATTGCCCCGCCGGACGCGGGGCGCCGGCCATCCTGCGGTTGTGCAGCACATGATCGAACGACACGGCGGCGAGCAGTATCAGGCCGCGTATCGTGTCCTGCCAGTAGGGCGAGACGTCGAGCAGAATGAGCGAGCTGGACACGACCGACAAGAGCGCCATGCCCAGTATGGCGCCGAGGATGGAGCCCGAGCCCCCTTTAAGGCTGGCGCCGCCGATGACGGCCGCGGCGATGATATTGAGCTCCATGCCGAGGCCGAAAGTGGGGGTCGCTGCGCCGAAGCGCGCCATGTAGATGACGCCGGCGACGCCGGCGAGCGTCGCGCACAGGACGATGCAGAAGAACTTGACGCGATCGGTGCGGATTCCCGAATACTGCGCCGCTTTTTCGTTGCTGCCGGTGTAGAAGACCTTGCGGAAGACGGTCGCCCGGCGCAGCAGGAAATCGAAGATGGCCACCACCACGGCGAATATGATGATGACCACGGGGATGCCGTAGATATTTCCCTGGCCGATGAATTTGAAGCTCGCGGGCAGCGAGAACAGCGACAAGGGTGTCCCGCCCGTGATGGCAAGGCACAGGCCGCGCACGATGACCATGAAGGCAAGCGACACGATGAAGGAATGAAGTCCGATGCGGGTGACGCACAGCGCCATGAAAACGCCGATCATTGCGCTTGCGGCGATGGCAAGCAGGCTGGCGCTCCACGGGTCGAGCCCCGCCAGGAAGAAAAAACCGCCGACCACCATTGAGAAGCAGACCACCGAGCCGACCGAAAGATCGATGGCGCCGACGATCAGCAGCACCGTCATCCCGACCACGACGATGCCTTCGATCGAGAAGGACAGCAGCATGGCCCGGAAATTGGTCCAGGTGAGGAAGTAGGGCGAAGCGAAACTCATCACGGCGCACAAGGCAAGGATGATGAGGACGAGGCCAAGCTCGCGCATATTGCCGAGCCCGCGCCATCCGGCGCTGCGGCCGCCGCGGATATGGGGCGCTGATCCGCTGATCTCGTCCATGGTGCTCATGCCTCTCTCCCATCCTTGCGGCCCACCCCTGAGGCGAGGCGGATGATCTCTTCCTCGGTCATGGCGCTGCCTTCGACCTCGCCGGCGATGCGGCCTTCGCGGATGACGATCGCCCGGTCGCACAGGCCGATCAGCTCCGGCAGTTCCGATGAGATCACGATGATGCCGGTGCCGCTTTCGGCGAGGTCGCGCAGGATCCGATGGATCTCCGCCTTGGCGCCGACATCGACGCCACGGGTCGGCTCGTCGAGCACGATGACCTTGGGCCGGACGGACAGGAGCTTGGCGATGGCGACCTTCTGCTGATTGCCGCCGGACAGTGTCGAGACCGCATCGTCGAGCGAACCGTATTTGAGCTTGAGCGCGGCGCCGAGCCGGGCCGCCTGCGCCCGCTCGCGCGAAGGGATGACGAAGCCGGATCGGCCGGAGACCTTCTCGACCGCGAGCGCGGATATATTGGCGGCAATCGGCAGATCGACGAACACGCCCGCACCCTTGCGGTCTTCCGAGAGATAGACGACGCCCGCGGCGATGCTCTGCGGATAGCTTGCGGGCGTGATGTCGCGGCCCTCGAGATGGACCTTGCCCGAGCTGATCGGCCGCAGGCCGCACAGGCTGAGGGCGATTTCGGTGCGTCCCGCGCCGATCAGCCCGGCAATGCCGAGTATCTCCCCCTTGCGCAGGCTGAAGCTCACATCGGAGAACCGCTGGCCGTCGCAAAGGCCTTCGATCGCGAGCATGACGTCGGCGGTGGCACTGGCGCGGTTCTTCGCCGGATAGAGATCGCCCAGATGGCGCCCGACCATGCGGCGCACGATGTCTTCGGGATCGGTCTGCGCAACATCCCGTGTCGAGACATGCCGCCCGTCGCGCAGCACCGTGACGCGGTCGCAATGATCGAAGATCTCGGCCATGCGGTGGCTGATATAGATGATGCTGATGCCGCGCTGCTTGAGTCGCGCCATGATCTGGAACAGCTTTCCGGCTTCGCGTTCGGTCAGGGCGGCAGTCGGCTCATCGAGGATGAGGATGGAGCAGTCGAGCGTCAGGGCCTTGGCGATTTCGACGATCTGCTGCTCTGAAATCGACAGGTCGCCGGCCTTGCTGTCAGGGTCGACATCGCCGAGACCGGCCAGCGCCGCCCTGGCGTGCTCGCGCGTCTCTGCATAGTTCATCAGGAAAGCGCGGCGATGATTGGTCGCCGCCATCGAGATATTCTCGGCGACGGTGATATCGGGACATAGCGCGATTTCCTGATGCACAAAGCCGATGCCGAGACGCTGCGCCTGTGCCGGCGAGGCAATGTCCGCCTTGCGGCCGTTGATCAGGATATCGCCCGCATCCGGCCTGAGGATGCCGTCGATGATGTTCATCAGCGTCGACTTGCCGGCGCCGTTCTCACCGACCAGCGCATGGATCTCGCCCTTGCGCAGGCCCAGGCTGACATCGTTCAGCGCCTGCACCGGGCCAAAGGCCTTGGTGATGTTCCGGGCTTCGAGGGCGAGGGATTCTGACATGGTGGAGCCGAAGAGGAGGCGGGCGGGACGCCGGGACGTCCCGCCACGGTCTTCGTGTTATTCCTCTATTCCCTTGGTGCCGCGCCGCTTCAGATAGGCGTCCCAGTAGAAGTCGTCGGCATTGTCCTTGGTGACGACGGCGAAGCCATTGTCGACCACCGGCAGGCCCATCGGGTTGTAGCCGGCGCGCTTGTAGTCGTTCATCGGATCGATGAGCTCGGGATGCGCCGCCATGTAGAGCAGCATGAAGCCCATATAGCCCTGCATGCCCTGGTTGGGATTGATCGCCCCATAGACCTGGCCCTGCTTGATCATGTCGAGGATCTTGCCGTTCACATCGGCATTCATCACCTTGATCTTGCCGCCGAGCTCCTGGGCGGCCTGCGCCGCGCCGAGCGCCGAATTGGCTTCCGGCATGAACAGCGCGCCGAGATCGGGATGCGCCTGGGCCATGGTGAGCACCGCATTATAGGCCTTTGTCGGGTCCTGGTTCGAGGCGGCGCGGGCAACAAGCTTGATGTCCGGATGTTTTTCTTCCATGCGCGCAATGAAGGCGGCGACGCGCTTGTCGTGATTGTCCTGTCCGGGATTCTCCAGGATGCCAAATTCGCCCTTGCCCCCCAGTGCCGCGGCGATCACGTCGGCGGCATAGGCGCCCTCGCGATTGTTGTCGGAGGTGACATAGGAGATCCGCTTGCTGTTGGGCGAGTCGGCCGCGAAAGTGACCACCGGCACGCCGGAGTCGACCGCCCGGTTGATCGGTTCGATGAACGGATCGGAATTCATCGGATGGACGAGGATTCCGGCCGGCTTCTTGGCCAGCACCTGGTCGAAACTGGCAATTTGCTTGTTCACGTCATATTCGGGCGTGCCGGTATAGGCTGTCTTGCAGCCCATCGATTGGGCAGCCTGCTTGAACATTTCATAGACCGGGAACCAGTATTCGACGCCCGAGACCATCACATTCATGTAATAGGTCTCGCCGTCCTTGCAGCGGAAGCGATCGGCACTTTCCTCGGCCTGCAACTGCGTTGCCGAGAGCACGACCCCGGCGGCGAGTGCCGCGATGAGCGACTTTATATGCATTCTTTCCTCCCAAGACCTGCATGCACGCCATTCGGCCGCATGCCTGTGGTTGACTGAAATAAATTTCAATAGATGATATTTATTTCTCTCAAGAATTAATCGCGGTTCTGCAGCGAGTCAAGCTGCTTCGCGAAGCCACATGCTTCGGGAGATCACGTTGGATCGGGGACGGAAAATTGCTGGATCAGGCGAGGGACCCTGTGCGCCTGAGATCAGGCTTCCAGCACGTCCCTCAGCACCAGGGCATGATTGCGCTCGGCATCGGCGGCCGCATAAAGGAGTGTCGCGCGGCGCCGGGCGATCCTCGCCTTCAGCTCCGCCAGCATGGCTTCATGCTGCCGCAGCTCCGCCAGATAGCGCTTGCGGAACTCGCCCCATTGGCTGGTGTCGCGGTGGAACCATTGCCGGAGCTCGGTGGACGGCGCGATTTCCTTGGCCCACAGATCGATCAGGGCGCGCTCCTTGGAGATGCCGCGCGGCCACAGACGGTCGACCAGGATACGCATGCCGTCGGACGCTGCGGGCTCGTCATATATGCGCTTGATCTGGATGGTGGGCATGGCGCGCAGTCTGGAGGCGGTCCCTTCCCCAGTCAATCCGGACCGGCGCAATTGAAATGGCCCTGCCCGGATCCAGGCAGGGCCGTCCTCACCACTCGACCGGCATTATTCTCGTGGCTGCGTTCAGGGGAAGCGCAGCCAGGTGCCAACGAACACCTCGAGACTGTCGTCATCGACCGCGCGGATGCCGTCATCGTCGATGAGCGCATCCTTGAAGTCGATATAGGTGGCGCCGGCGCCGAGCGTCACCTGGCTCACCGGATCCCAATAGACGCCGCCGCCGATGCCGAGCGCCTCGCCCGCCTCGTCATAGTCCTCATAGCCGACACCGAGCTCGATACGGGTGTCTTCCGAGAGATTGGCAAGGATGCCGGCACTGCCCGCCCAGAAACCTTCATCGGCGGTGATCGGCGAAAGATTGGCGGCATAGGAGCTGGTGCCCTCGCCGACGACCGCCGCCGCGAGGAGCTGGAAGCTCTCGGTGAGGCCGACCGCGACGCCGCCGCCCAATGCCCAATCGTCATTATCGCCGAAATCGTCGGATTGCCACAGCCCGACGACCTGGCCGGTGAGATTGTCGGTGGAATACATCGCATAGCCCTGCACCACCGGCACGTCGCTGTCGCCGAACTGGTCGCGATCGGCATCCTCGAGCGCGATCGCGAAGGACAGCGGGCCGTCCGAATAGGTCAGGCGCATCTGCTCATTATAGGGATTGGACGGTCCGAAAGTACGGGTCGGCGCGGTGGCGGCAAGCCAGTCCCAGCTCGTCTGCAGCACCGCGGTGTTGTCGTTATATCCCGCCATCAGCTCCCAGTTGGGCGCGAATTTCCACCAGCCATAGGCCTTGTTGACGCGGGCCTCTTCGGAATAGTCCGAGAAATCCCCGCCGCCGCTGGTCTGGAAGCGGAAATAGCCGCCGACCTCGCCGACCGCGGTATCGGCCTTGCCTCTCACGACGAGACGGCCGCGGACATTGATGTCGGCATTGTCGTCATCCTCGAAATCCGAATAGAGCAAGGCGGTGCGGATCTCGCCCGACACCGAGACTTCCGCCGCGGGCGCGGCATCCGCCGTCGGCAGTACCGAGAGCGTGAAGCCCTGGTCCGCGCGGGCCCTGTCGGCGCTGCGCTCGGGCAGGGCGCTCTCGAAATTGCCCTGGCCGCCGCGGATCGACAACAGGCTGTAGCCCGACGGCATCGACGCCTGCGGCTGCGCCTCGAGCTCCGATACCCGCGACTGCAAGGCTTCGATCTCGGCCTTGAGCGCGCCGAGATCGTCGGCGTGCGCCATGCCGGCGGTCGCCATTACGGCCCCTCCCGCCAGAAGCATGAATTTCATTGCCTTCATTTTCAGAGTCTCCTTCACGACAGGCATACCTGTTGTGATTTTGATACATTGAATCGGAACGATGGGATATTGATCCGCATGAGAACGGATTACAATTCGTCGAGGCCTGCAGGGGAGAGATTAATTTTCTCTGTGCGATTCCTGTAACAGGAACCGCGAGGTGACTTGGTTATCCCGGATGGTCCTGTCGTCGTGTCACCAGGGGCCGGAACGGCTCTGCGTCAAGCATTATTCCGCTTACGGACGATATTGGATACGGACGCGGTATTTCTCATGAGGAGGTCCGAGGTGCCGTTGAAATGGGATGCCAAACGCAAAGGCCCCCGCTGCGGGTGCAGCGGGGGCCCTTCATAGGGGATCGGAACTCAGGACCCGGAAGTGGGAACGACCGGAACTAGGTTACAATCCGTATCTTGCGATTACGGGAAGCGCAGCCAGGTGCCGAAGAACACCTGGAGGCTGTCGTCGTTCGGGGCATCGACGATGTCGACGGCCGCCACCGCGGTGTTCGGGTCGACCACGCCGAAATCCTTGGTGTCGTCGCGATCGATATAGGTCGCGCCGACGCCGAGAGTGACCTGGCTGACCGGATCCCAGTAGACGCCGCCGCCGAAGCCAAGCGCGGTTCCGGCATTGTCATAGTCCTCATAGCCGACGCCCAGCTCGAGACGGGTGTCTTCCGAGAGGTTGGCCAGGAGACCGACGGACCCCGCCCAGAACTCCTCGTCAGCCGTCAGCGGGCCGACATTGTCGGCATAGGAGGACGTGCCTTCGCCATAGACGGCGCCGGCCGTCAGCTGGAAGCCCTCGGTGATGCCGATCGTCGCACCGCCGCCGATCGCCCAATCGAGATCGTCGCCGATGTCGTCATCCTGCACCAGGCCGGCCAGCTGGGCCGTGAAGCTGTCGGTCGAATACATGACATAGCCCTGCACCGCCGGCAGGTCCGAGGTATCCGCAGACGAGGCCGTCGCGATATCGTCGATCAGCCCGTCGCCATCCGTGTCGACGCCGCCGGCCACGCTGCCGCTGTCGGGATCTTCAAGCGCGATCGCGAAGGAGAGCGGACCGGACGTATAGGTCAGCCGGATCTGCTCGTTGGCGGGGTTCGACGGGCCGAAGGAAAGCGTCGGTCCGGTCGCCGCCAGCCAGTCCCAACCCACCTGCAGGGCACCGGTGTTGTCGTTGTAGCCGGCCATCAGCTCCCAATTCGGAGAGAACTTCCACCAGCCATAGGCTTTGTTGATCTTGGCGGACTCGTTATAGTCCGAGAAGTCGCCGCCGCCATTGGCCTGCAGACGGAAATAGCCGCCCACTTCGCCGACCGCGGTGTCGGCCTTGCCCTTGATGAAGATACGGCCGCGGACATTGATGTCGACATTGTCGTCGTCCGACTCGTCGAAGTCGCTGTAGAGCAAGGCGGTGCGGATTTCACCCGACACCGACACTTCCGCCGCCGGAGCGGCGTCGGCCGTCGGCAGGACCGACAGCGTGAAGCCCGAATTGTCACGCACCTTGTCGGCGTTGCGCTCGGCAACGACACCTTCATAGGTGCCCTGGCCATCGCGGATCGCCATGAGGCTGTAGCCCGACGGCATCGACGCCTCGGGCTGGACCTCGAGCTGGGTGACCCGCGACTGCAGGGCCTCGATCTGCGCCTTGAGAGCGCCGAGATCGTCGGCACGGGCAGCCGTGGCCGTCACGGCAAGCGCCGCACCGCCCAAGAGTGCCCACTTCATTGTCTTCATGTTGTTCTCCCTCAAAACAGCAACGCTCACTGTGTTTCGCTATTGCTACCAAGATGCCCGGATGGAGCATCGCCAACCCCCACTCAGTGAATCGAGGTCGGGACGATACTTATCCGAGGTGAGGGCGAATACAATCATGCGCGGCGCGGCGCGGCGCGATTAATTCCCGTTGTGCGCTTTTTGTAACAGGAACATCGATGTAACTTGGAGGCATCCGAACGGAGATATGCCCGCAGGTAAGTCGCAATGATGTTTTCCGTCACGTCACACGCAAGTCGAAATCGACATCATCCGCTTGCGGATTATCGGCTCGTCCACGGTGACATGGATGTAACCGTGGCGCACTGGCGCCGCGCCGCACGAAATCGTGATCGCCGCGCTACTGGCGCGTCGCTTGCGATTCGAATTCCACGCGCGCCGCTTCGAAATCGGCGCGGTATTCGATCGTCCAGTCCAGTATTTCCATGGCGAAATTCAGGAAACGCTGGCCGAGCTGCGTCAGGCTGTATTCGACGCGCGGCGGAACCACCGGATAGGCCTTGCGCAGAACCAGACCGTCGCGCTCGAGCTGCTTCAATGTGCGCGTCAGCACGCGCGACGATATCGGCCGCGCTCCTTCTATTTTCCGCTTCAACTCGGTGAAGCGGACGGGCTCGCCATTGATCATGTAGATGATGAGCACGCTCCACCGGTCGCCAAGGCGTGACAGGATCTCACGCGCAATGACGTATTTGTCATCACTTTCTTCCGCGCGCTTTGGTGACATTTATGTGCCTTCTTGTGCCCCGAATCTCATTTCATATATCTCACTGAAGATCTTGGCATATAGGGAGTTGGCGCCATGCTCACAATGGCGAATGAAGCAAAGCAGCTAAGCCGCGAAACGTTACAATGTGTTTCAGAGAACCGCGCCATCATCCGCGAGCTCCTTGATCATGTGGGCGACGAGCTGACGCTCAGGGTTACCTGGCGTCTCGCCGAAGCGCCGGCCGGACTGCGTGAGCTGCGCCGTCTTGTCGATGGAATTTCGCAGCGGAAGCTCACGCTTTCGCTGCGCCAGCTGATCCGCAATGGTCTCGCGGTGCGCCGGCACACCGAGACCTTTCCATCGCGGGCGGAATACAGCCTCACGCCGCTTGGCGTCATGTTTCTCGAGCAGGTGAAGGAGCTGGTGCGCTGGGTCGACGATCACGGCAAGGAAATCCAGTCCGCGCGCACCCGCTTCGAGAAGCGCAGCTACAAGTGGTTGGGTCTTACCGAGGCGCAGCTCTAGCATCGCGCACCTGCTCGCTCTCGTTACATTTTCTTAATCCGCCGCCGCCTGCGGACTGACTTCCATGCCGGGGAAGATCTTCTGCAGGTTTCCGACGATCACCTGGTCGCTTTCGGCGACGCCGCTGCGCACCGTGGCGAAGTCGCCGTCATTGTGACCGAGCGATACGAGCTTCTGCTCCACCTTGTTGCCGGCACCCACGACATAGACGAACTTGCCGAGCTGGCTCGAGCCGATCGCCGCCTGCGGCACCAGCAAGGCATCGGCCTCTTCTCCGACATGCAGCCTGATGCGGACATACTGGCCCGGCATCAAGGTGAGATCCGCATTGTCGAGCGTCGCGCGCGCCACGATGGTCCCGGTCGACTGGCTGATCGCATTGTCGAGGAAGGTCAGTTCGCCGCGGTAGCGGGCCGTGTCGCTGCCGGGCAGGAAGACATCGCCCGCCACGGCGCCCGATGCGCGCGCATTCTGGATCTCCTGCAGCTCCGTCTCGCTCGGATTGAAGGTGACATAGATGGGCTTCAGCTGGATCAGCGTGTTGAGCGGCGTTCCGGCCGAGGGGCTGATCAGCGTGCCGGTCGGCGCCTGGTTGCGGCCAAGCCGGCCGGCGAAGGGCGCGCGGATCTCCGTATAGGAGAGATTGAGCTCCGCCATGCGCAGGCTGGCGCGCGATATCGCGAGCGCCGCTTCCGCCTGGCGCACCGCGCTCAGGCGCTGGTCATGGCTGTCCTTGGCCAGATAGCCGCTATTGGCGAGCTTGTCGCCGCGATCGAGATTGGCGCGCAGATAGTCGAGCGAGGCCGCGTCGCGCTGAACTTGCGCCTTGGCCTGATCGAGAGCGGCCCGATAGTCGCGCTGGTCGATCGTATAGAGAAGGTCGCCTTCCCTGACATCGGCGCCGTCCGGCGCCGACTGCTTCTCCAGATAGCCCGGGACCTTCGCCTGCAGCGTGACATCGCGGACGGCCTCGGTGCGTGCCGAATAGTCGAGATAGATCGGGATCGTCTTCTTGACGATCTTCTTCACCGGCACCGGCAGCGCCGCCATGGCGGGGCTGGGCGCCGCGGCGCCGCTCTCCGGCTGGTTCCAGACCTGCAGATAGACCCCGGCCGCCGCGAGCGCGGCCATCAGGGTGACACCGAATCCGACTTTCCAAATGCGCATGGCCGATCCTAACCGCCCGCCGGGTCCGGCAGCGCCGGATGCTTGCGGGCTTCTTTGCTGGAGAGGGATTCCCGCCACTGCTCAATCACGGCATAGAAGACGGGAACGAAGATGAGGGTGAGCACGGTGGCGGCGAGCATGCCGCCGAACACCGCCGTGCCGATCGACTGCCGGCTTGCGGCGCCGGCACCAGAGGCCTTGAGCAGCGGCACCACGCCCAGGATGAAGGCGAAGGCGGTCATCAATATGGGCCTGAGCCGCAGGCGCGCGGCTTCCGCCGCGGCCGCGATGATGTCGAGCCCCTCCTCGCGCCGGCGCTTGGCGAATTCGATGATCAGGATGGCGTTCTTGGCGGCAAGCCCGATGAGCATCACGAAGCCGATCTGCGAATAGACGTCGATCTCCATGCCCCTGACCCAGATGGCGAACAGGGCGCCCAGCAATGCCAGCGGCACCGAGAGCAGCACCATGAAGGGCATCGACCAGCTTTCATATTGCGCGGCGAGAATGAGGAAGCAGAAGACGATGGCCAGGCCGAAGACCAGCGTGGCGATCGATCCGGCGCGGATCTCCTGATAGGTGATGCCGGTCCATTCGAAGGTGAAATCGCGCGGCAAAGCCTGCGCCGCCACCCGCTCCATCGCCGCGACCGCCTGGCCCGAGCTGTAGCCAGGCGCCGCCACGCCGTTGATGAGGGCGGCGCCATAGTTGTTGTAATGGGTGACGACTTCCGGACCGGTGACCGGCTTGAGCTCGCCCAGCGTGCTCAGCGGCACCATCTCGCCGGCGCTGTTGCGCACATAGAGGCGCGAGATGTCGGTGGCGGACGCCCTGGCATTCTGGTCGGCCTGCAACGTCACGCGGAAGGTGCGGCCGAACAGGTTGAGGTCGTTGATATAGAGCGAGCCCAGATAGATCTGCAGCGTGCTGAACACGTCGGGCAGGCTGAGCCCCAAGAGCTTCGCCTTGTTGCGGTCGAGGTCATAGACATATTGCGGCGTCGAGGTCGAGAAGGTGGTGAACAGCTGATAGGGATCGAGCTCCGGCTGCTTGCGCGCCTCGGCGAGCAGTGCCTGGGCCGCGTCGTTGAGCGCCTGGCTGCCGCGCCCCGCCAGGTCCTCGAGCTGGAATTCGAAGCCGCCCGTCACGCCCAGCCCCTGGATCGCCGGCGGCTCGATGGCGAAGACGATGGCATCGGGGATCTGCAGCAGCTTCGGACGCACCGCATTGACGATGTCGGTCGCCGTGAGGTTTGGCCGTTCGTCCCAGGCGGTCAGGATGCCGAAGACGATGCCGGTATTGGACTGCGCCGCATTGGTGAGGAAATTGAGCCCGGTGATGGCGCCGGTGATCTGCACGCCGGGCTCGGCCTCGATGATCCGCTGCACCCGCTTCGACACCGCTTCGGTGCGCGACAGGGCCGCGCCGTCGGGAAGCTGGACCAGAGCGAAGAAATAGCCCTGGTCCTCGATCGGCAGGAAGGTCGACTGGATGCGCAGCGACAGCATATAGGTGGCGACAAGCGCCAGCGCGAAGAGCCCGAGCAGCGCATAGCGCCAGCGCACGAAGCCGCGCACGCTGCTGGCATAGACATCGGCCAGCCAGTGGAAGCCCGAATTGAACCAGCGGAACAGGAAGAAGGTCATCTCGCCGCGATGGCGCAGGAAGGCGGCCGAGAGCGCCGGGCTCAGCGTCAGCGAGTTGAAGGCCGAGATGCCGACCGAGATGGCGACAGTGAGCGCGAACTGGTTGTAGAGGAGGCCGGAGACGCCCGGAATGAAGGCGACCGGCACGAACACGGCCATCAGCACCGCCGTGGTGGCGATGATCGGCCCGGTCACTTCCTGCATCGCCTTCTTCGCCGCTTCCAGGGGCGCGAGGCCCGCTTCCAGCTGGCGCTCGACATTCTCGACGACGACGATCGCGTCGTCGACCACGAGGCCGATGGCGAGCACCATGCCGAGCAGGCTCAGCATGTTGAGCGAGAAGCCGAGCAGGTACATGACGGTCAGCGTGGCGATCAGCGACACCGGGATGGCGATCGTCGGGATGACCGTGGTGCGCCAGTTCTGCAGGAAGATGAAGACGACCGCGACGACGAGGGCCAGCGCCTCGAGCAGCGTCACCACCACATCGCGCATCGCCGCCGACACGAAGCGCGTGGTGTCGTAGTTCATCCCATAGGCGATGCCCTTGGGAAAGCGCTTCGACAGCTCCTCCATCTTGCTCTTCACCTGGTTCTGCAGGTCGAGCGCATTGGAGCCGGGCGTCTGGAAGACTCCAAGCACCACCGTCTCCTTTTCGCCGAAGCGGCCGGAGGAGGAATATTGCAGGGCGCCGAGCTCGATCTTGGCCACATCGCGCAGGCGCACGATGGCGCCGTCGCGAAGGTCGGTGCGCAACACGATATCGCCGAACTGGTCGGGATCGGAAAGGCGTCCGACCGCATTGACCTGCATCTCGAAGGCGGTGCCCTGGGGCGCCGGCGACTGGCCGATCTTGCCGGCCGCCACCTGAACATTCTGCTCGGCGATGACATTCTGCACATCGACCGCGGTGATGCCGAGCTTGGCCATCCGGTCGGGATCGAGCCAGACGCGCATCGAATAGCGCCGCTCACCGAAGATCTGCACATCGCCGACGCCGGGCAGGCGCTTGATCTGGTCGAGCACCTGCAGATAGGCATAGTTGCTGAGCGTCACCGGATCGACCGAGCCGTCGGGCGAGGTCAGGTCGACGATCAGCACGAAATTGGGATTCTGCTTGACGACCGTGACGCCCGACTGGTTGACCAGCGCCGGCAGCGAGGAGGCGGCCTGCGACACGCGGTTCTGCACATCCATGGCGGCGGTGTCGAGCGAGTAGCCGACCTGGAAGGTGACGGTGATCCTGGCCGAGCCGTCATTGGAGCTGGTCGAGGACATATAGAGCATGCCCGGCACGCCATTGATCTGCTGCTCGAGCGGCGTCGTCACCGTGTCGGCGACGACCTGGGCGCTGGCACCCGGATAGCTGGCGCTGACCACGATCTGCGGCGGCGTCACATCCGGGAACTGCGAGACCGGCAGCAGGAAATAGCAGATGGCGCCGGCCAGCGTCATGATGATGGCGATGGCGGACGCGAAGATCGGGCGCTCGATGAAGAAGCCGATCATGCGGAACCTGATGTCAAAGGACCTGCTATGGATCGAGCCATTGGATATCCCGTCATCTTCTGGAGTGCTGCATGTCCGGAGAGCCCGGGCGGCCCTCTCGCTGCCGTCCGAGCCCTGTCCCCGGATCATTCCTGGCCATGATCGATCTGACTTGAAATCGACCGTGGTCATATGTTACTAGTCAGTCACACACTATGTTACCGGACAGTAACAGCTGTCAAGAGTAGAGTGATGGGACCCAGCGACGCGACCAGCCTGAAGCCCAGGGACCGCATTCTTGACGCGGCGCGCGACCTCTTCCGCAAGCACGGCATCAGGGGTGTCGGCGTCGATGCCATCGCCAGCGCCGCCGACAGCAACAAGATGACGCTGTACCGGCATTTCGGCTCCAAGGAGGATCTGATCGTCGCCTGCCTGCAGGCGGCGACGCGCGAATTCGACCAGTTCTGGGACGAGATTCGGGCCCGCCACCCCGACGATGCCGAAGCCCAGCTCGCCGACTGGATAGACCAGGTGGCGCGGGGCCTGCGCGAGGCGGTCGACTGCAATTGCGAGATGATCGCCGCCGCTTTTCAGCTGGTGCCGGATGACGGCTCGGCCCTCAAGGTCATCAACGACTTCAAATCCCGCCAGCGCGAGCGGCTGGCCGGGCTTTGCCGCGCGGCCGGCGTCGCCGATTATGAGCTGCTCACCACGACACTGGTCCTGCTGATCGAGGGCGCGCGCTCCAACCGCCAGAGCATGGGCGCCGAAGGCCCAAGCGCCCAATTCGCTTCCGTCGCCCATGCGACGGTGAAGCTGTTCAAGAGCAGGTAGCTCCCACAATCTCTTGCAGACATTTCTCCACTGCCGCGAGGGAGTCAGGGCTTACCTCGCCCCGCGTGAGCGGGGAAAATGAATTCGGTGTCGAACTCGTCCAATCATTTCCCCCTCTCCCGTCCGAAGGATGGGAGAGGGTGCCCGACCTTGCTCCGCCGAAGCGGAAGTTATCTGCTCTGTCGGGACGAAACCTCGGCTTCGCGAAGGCGAGAGGGCGGGTGAGGGCTCTTGTCACGTGCCCCAAAAGCACCGAGGTTCCGCGATAACGTTGGCATACACCTGAGCAGGTCGGACCGAAGAGCCCTCATCCGGCCTTCGGCCACCTTCTCCCATGCTGCGCACGGGCGAAGGGAAACCGAGGTGAGTTCTGAGTCTCGGTTGTCAAAGATAAGGTTATATCCCTGCTCTTGCGGGCATTCTACGAATGCCTCGCACTTTTTCCCCGGACAGCCCTGCGCTCACGCGGGGCGAGGGAAAAGGCCCAAGCGCCCAATTCGCTTCCGTCGCCCATGCGACGGTGAGGCTGTTCAGGACGCAGGCCGCGGGGCCCGCTACTTGATCCTGTTATAGGCGTCGGTGAAGCCTTCCAGCGACATGGGCAGTGTGACCGGCTTCTTGTCGAGATACTGGAAGGTTACGTTGAGCTTGCCGCCATTGAACAGCTGCTTGAGCAGCGTGTCTGAGATCGGGAAACCGACGAAGCATCCCGTCTGGTTGCAGGTTTGAAACGACTGGTTCTGCGTCATGTCGCCATCGACATCGACATTGACGCCGGCCGGCAGGAACAGGTTGAGCGGCAGCTGGATCATGGTGACGGGCTTGCGGGTTTCCGACGGCACCCGGATCGAAACAAGGCCGATCAGCTGCCCGTTCTCCTTGGCGATGGCGCGCTGTTCCATGGCGCATTCCTGCGGCTGGCCGCGTCCGGGAGAGGTGCAGCTCGCGATCCATGCCACGCGCGGCGGCTGAGCTTTTTGCGGCGCCGGCTGCGCCTGCTTCTGATCGGCCGGCTGCGTTGCCTCTTGCGCCGCCGCGTCGGCAACGCCTGCCGGCACCAGGCCGGCCAGAAGAACGGCAAGGCCGCTGAGGCGCGTGAATCGTCCCATCAAGGATACCCTTCCAGTAAGGTTGCGTCGCGGCATTTGAGCCTGTCCGTCGGCCGGATGCAACCGTCAGGATTCGAAGGGCGTCCGGTTCCAGTTCTTGTAGATGAGATAGCGCGCATTCTTCCGGCCGATGGCGCCGAACCATTGCGGACAGAACGGTCCCATCCAGATGACATCGCCGGCCGCGACCGGATACCAGGAATTGTCGAGCCGGTAGACACCGCCGCCATCGAGCATCAGCAGGCCATGCTCCATGAAATGCGTCTCGACATAATGCAGCGAGGCGCCGGGCGTGAAGCCCATGATATTGACCTCGCAATCGAAGCCGAGCTCTTCCGGCAGCAACTTCTGCAGCGGCAGATTCTCGTCGCCCTTGAGCCGCGCGACCGGCAGGCTGCGCGCATTGTTGATGACGGGACTGGGCGCCGGCGTCCCCGCGAGCGGCACATAGTTGCGCTCGATGACGATGATCCGGGCGCCGTTGGCCGAGGAGATGGTGTGCGCGCTGTTGGCGGGAAGATAGGCATAGCCTTCGACTGTCAGCTCATGCGCCTTGCCGTCGAGCGTCAGCTTAACCGCGCCATCAAGGACGAAGAAGAACCGCTCGATGCCGGAGGCGGGCGCCTGGCCCGAGGCGCCGGCCGCGACATCGACGAAATATTCGGTGAACTTCGCCCCCATTTGCGGCGCGATCACGATGATGATGCCGGAGCCGGGCCAGCCGGGCAGCGTCGTGCGCTCATGGCTGTCGGGGCAGATCAGGGCGTGGCGCTGGCCGACCGATGAGCGGGTTTCGCCGAGTGACTGTCGCATGATGACCTCTGGATTTCTCGCCTTGGGGGTAGTTCCTGGGCTGGGGAAAGTCAACTTCGGGCCTGGAATGATCGTGATCAGGGGTGCCTTGCGCCGTCCCCGACCGGCACGCTAACAATGCCGCATCATGGCCGATTATCTTTCGGAATCCGATCCGGGCACGCGCATCCTGCGCCGCTGCGATGAGCTTGCCGCCATCAGCCGGCCGGGCACGGGCGTCACCCGGCTCTATCTCACCGGCGAGCACCGCGCCGCCATGGAGCTCGTCTCGCGCTGGATGCGCGAGGCCGGCATGACGGTTCACACCGATCACGCCGCCAATGTCATCGGCCGCTATCCGCCTGCCGCCGGCGGCCGGAACGGCTCGCTCCTTCTCGGCTCCCATATCGACAGCGTGATCGACGCGGGCAAATATGACGGCCCGCTCGGCGTCATCGCCGCCATCGATTGCATCGCGGTCCTCAACGGCGAAGGCCGCCGCCTGCCCTTCGGCATCGAGATCCTCGCCTTTGGCGATGAGGAGGGAACGCGTTTCGGCACCACGCTGATCGGCAGCCGCGCCGTCGCCGGCACGCTGACGCCTCAGGATCTGGCGATCAGGGACAAGGACAATATCTCGGTCGAGACAGCGCTCAGGACCTTCGGCCTCGATCCCAACGCCCTTGCCTCGGCGGCGCGCAGCCCCGGCGACGTGCTGGCTTATGTGGAGCTCCATATCGAGCAGGGTCCGGTCCTCGAAGGCGAGGATTTGCCGGTCGGCGTCGTGACCGCGATCAACGCCCAGACCCGCAAGGTGGTGACGCTCAAGAGCGAGGCCAATCACGCCGGCACCGTGCCGATGCGCCTGCGCCACGATCCGTTCCTCGCCGCCGCCGAGATCGCGCTGGCGCTCGAAAAGACCGCTTCCGGCATTCCCGATGCCGTCGGCACCGTCGGCCAGGTCGATGTGCGGCCGGGCGCTTCCAATGTGATCCCCGGCAGCGTCACCATGAGCCTCGACATGCGCGCGCGCACCGATGCCCTGCTGCGCCGGCTCACCGCGGCGATGGACGGCGAGATCGAGCGCATCGCGCAAGCGCGCGGCGTCGGCCTCGAGGTCGAGCCGATGCTCGAGACCAAGGCGGCGCCCTGCTCGCCCGGCCTGATCGGCCAGCTCGACCGCGCCATTGGCGGAAGCGGCATCAAGCCGTTGCATCTGCCGAGCGGCGCCGGCCATGACGGCATGGCGATGAACGCGCTCGGCCCCATTGCCATGCTGTTCGTGCGCTGCAAGGGCGGCGTCAGCCACTCGCCGCTCGAATCGGTGACGGCCGGGGACGTCACCATCGCCGCCAATGTGCTGCGCGATTTCATTATAGGCTTCGATCCAGAGAAATCATGACCGACACGACTGAGACAACACTGACCGCGCTTGCCGGGCGGGCGCCGGTCTTTTCCACGACCGATGCCGCGCGGATCGCCCGCGACCTCTATGGCGCCGAGGGACCGATGCGGGCGCTCGATGGCGAGCGCGACCAGAATTTCCATGTCGGCGGGGCCGATGGCGGCATCGTTCTCAAGATCATCGATCCGACCGAGGACCCCGATGTCGTCGATCTCCAGATCGCCGCCCTCCTTCATGTCGCCTCGGTCGACCCGTCACTTCCGGTGCCGCGCATCCTGCGCACCAGGACCGGCGAAGACCGGGCTGTCGTCAGGAGCCCGGACGGCACGCCGCATATTGTCCATGCCCTCTCCTTCCTCAAGGGCGATCTCCTGGAGAACCGGCCAGCCGGCGAGGATCTGCTGCGCGAGACCGGCCGGATGGTGGCGAGACTGGGCCTGACGATGCGGGGTTTCTTCCACAAGGCGGCGGACCGGCCTATCGCCTGGGATCCGCGCCAGGCCGTGGGCTTGCGCCGGCACACATCCCTCATCGCCGACCGGGAGACGCGCCAGCTGGTCGAGCTCGGCCTCGCCCGCTTCATCGCCCGCCTGCCTGATCTTCGGCGCCTGCGCGCCCAGCTGATTCATCATGACTGTCATCCGGGCAATATCCTCATCGATCCCGCCAATGAGAGCGTCAGCGGCCTGCTCGATTTCGGCGACATGATCCATGGTCCCCTCGTTTTCGATCTCGCCGTGACCGCGGCCGAGACTCATGGTGAAGGCTTGTCCGCTCTCGACTCCGCGGCAGCCGTCATCGCGGGCTATCGCGACATCACCGCGCTCGAGGATGCCGAATATGCGGCCCTCTATGACACGATGCTCGCCCGCCATGCGGTGACGCTGGCCATCCATGCCTGGCGGGGGCGCCATGCGCCGGAATCGGCCGACAAGCTCGCCCGCTATTGCGCCACCAACACACCCTCCCTTGCCGAGCTGGTGAAGGCCGGTCCGGAAAAATCGCTGGCCGCCTTCCGGCGGAAGCCTGGCGCGGCATCGACCCGCAGCCTGATCGCCCGCCGCATGTCGGCGCTGGGCAAGGAGCTCGAGCTCACTTATGCGAAGCCGGTTCATGCCATCAAGGGCGAGGGCGTCTTCCTGTGGGAGCCGGACGGCACCAGGCTGCTCGATTGCTATAATAATGTGCCCTCGGTGGGCCATGCCCAGCCCGATGTCGCCGCGGCCATCGCCCGCCAGGCGGCCGAGATCTGCTCCAACACCCGCTATCTGCATGAGACCGTCGTCGCCTATGCCGAGCGGCTGATCCGCACCATGCCTGCGGGGCTCGACCGCTGCCTGTTCGTCAACAGCGGCAGCGAGGCCAATGACGCGGCCTGGCGCATCGCCAAGGCGGTGACCGGCAGGACCGGCGCCATCATCATCGCCAATGCCTATCATGGCATCACCGACGCAACGGCAGCGCTCTCGCCCTATTCGGGTCCCCTCGCTCTTCCCTCGCCGCCCTATGTGGAAACCATCGAGCCGCCCGACATGTATCGCGGCCGCTTCCGCGACGATCCCGATGCCGCGAGGCTCTATGCCGCGGATGTCGATCGCGCCATTGCCGCTCTGTTGGCACGCGGTCATGGCGTTGCCGCCTTTTATATAGATTCCGCCTTCTGCGCCCATGGCATTCTCGATGCGCCGCAGGGCTGGCTCCCGGCTGTGGCCGAAAGGATTCGCGCCGCGGGCGGCCTCATCGTCGCCGATGAGGTGCAGTCCGGTTTCGGCCGCATGGGCGAGGCCTTCTGGGGCGTGGCGCGCCAGGGCGTGGTTCCCGACTTCATCACCTCGGGCAAGCCGATGGCCAATGGCCATCCGGTCGGTGTGGTCGTGACGACCGAGGCCATCCTCTCGGGCTTCGCGCGCCGCGTCGATTTCTTCTCGACCTTCGGCGGCAATCCGGTCTCGGCCGCGGCAGCCCTTGCCACGCTCGACGTGATCGAGCGCGACAGGTTGCAGGACAACTGCCTGAAGACCGGCACTTATTTCCGCGGCCGCATCGAGGCGCTGATGCAGCGTCACGGCGCGATCGGCGAGGTGCGCGGCGCGGGCCTGATGACCGGCGTCGATATTGTCGGCGATCGCATCACGCGCGAAGCCGCACCCAGGGAAGCGCGGCGCATCGCCAACCGCATGCGCGAGCGGGGCGTCCTGGTCGGCATCGACGGGCCGCTCGGCAATGTCCTGAAGGTGCGTCCGCCGATGCCTTTCAAGCCGGAGCATGCCGACATCGCCGTCGCCGTCATGGATGAGGCGATGGAGGCTGGTTGAAGGCCGCCGGGACATCGCGCTTGCAATTGCGGGCGAAGCTGATGCAGTTGGGAAATGCCAGGCTGGAAGAGTGCCTGTCCCGTCGACAAGGCGGCGGGACTCACCCATGTTTCTAGGACTTTAGGCCTCGGCGGGCACGTTCCTGATCCGCGGCCGTCAATTCCCTGCTCCGCGAGGGACACGGGCGCCAACCCTTTGATTTTGCTCAGGGCGGATCGCGATTTATGAAATTCCCTGTAATTCCCTGTAAATCCCTGTATCCGCTCCCGACAAGGCCGCAGAAGGCTCAGGAAACATTACCCAGGCCTGTCAATAGACCACTCGTAATTCATTACTGAGTCAGAAGGTCACGGACTAAAGTCTCAGAGAATCAGTTAGTTGTGGGATTCCTGTCGAATGGAGGCTGCGATGGATCTCCGAGGAACTAACGACAGTGAGTCTCGAT